>CAWARO010000001.1:0-1199902 GCA_963784445.1 uncultured Acidimicrobiia bacterium
GCCACCGCGGCAAGTCCTACATGGACGGCGCTCACCGATTTCGAACAGTCGCTGTCGATTTCCGCGCTGGAAATGGATCCCGGCAACACGCAGGTGATGCTCGCCGGGATCGGACGCTTCAGCTCCTTCGGCGGCGACCCGCCGTTTCTCATCGCCGGCGGCGACCTCAACGGGCTGCTCCGCACCACCGATGGGGGGAACACCTGGACCGCGATCACCGACCCGCTGCTCGTCGGCGAGCACATCTCCGCCGTCGCCTCACGTGGTAACACCCTGCTGGCGGGTGCCAACAACTTCTTCGCCGGCGGCGCGGGCGGGCTCTTTCGAAGCACCGATGCCGGCGCCAACTGGACGCAGGTAAGCGGCGCCGGCACAGGTCTGCCCAACGGAGCCGTGGACGATCTGTCGGGCGACCCGAGCAATCAGGCGCGCTTGTACGCAGCGCTTGAAAGCGATGGTGTTTACCGCACCACCGACACAGGCGCCAACTGGACGCAGGTCTCGAACAACGATGCGACGCTGAACACCGCAATGCAGGCATCGACGAACACGCGAATTGCCGTGGCCGCCGACGCGCGGGTGTATGTGCTCGTGGTGAACGGCGCAACGGTGTTGTACATTGGCTTCAGCGTCGACCAGGGCGCCAACTGGACGCAGATGGACATTCCCGGCACGGCCAAACGGCCTTGCGGGGCCGAGACGAACTGATGTCGCTCGTGGCCGACCCGGCCAGTTCGAACATCGTCTATGTTGCGGCCATCAGCCAGTCGGGCCCGTTTCCCAACTCAGTCGGCGCGACCTCCTTTCACGCGCACATGTTCCGCGGCGATACCACGCGCGCCCGTGGGATGACCGGCAACGTCTCGGCACAGTGGGATCACCTGACACACGCCACGGGCAACGCGTTGATGCCGAACGGGGGCACCGCAGGTACGAGCGCTCCTCATGCGGACTCGCGCGAGATGACCTTCGATGCGAATGGGAACCTGATTGAGGTGAGCGACGCCGGCATCGTTCGGCGGACCAATCCGCAAAACAACACCGGCGACTGGACGTCGATCAACGGCAACCTCCAGGTGACCGAATTCCACTCCGTGGCGTACGACGCCAACTTCGACATCATCCTCGGCGGGACCCAGGACACCGGCACGCCCGAGCAGACCGCGGCGAACTCGGCCGTCTGGGATTCGCTCGACATCGCCGACGGCGGGAAGGTCGCCGTGAACGACACGGTTGCCGGCATGTCGGTGCGGGACTTCAGCAGGCAGAACCTGGCTGGCTTCACCCGGCGCACGTGCAACCCCGGTTGCGCCAACGCCGCAGCCGCGTTGGCCGGGAGAGGGCCGGCTCAGTTCTACACGCCGCTCGAACTCAACGCCAACGATCCGACGCGGCTGCTGCTCGGCACCGTGGGAGGCCTGTCGGAATCGACCGACCAGGGCGCCACCGCCGCCATCGTCCCCGGATTTGCTGTCACCGCAAACTCTGACGCGAGGATGGTGTACGGGCACCCGAACAACGTCGACCTGATCTATGTCGGCGCCGGCGCGGGTGTGTTCGTGCGCACGACGGCTGGAGGCAACCTGGCGGCAACTGCAGGCGCCTTCCCCGGCGGCATGGTGTTCGGCGTCGTCGTCGATCCCGCCGACGAGGACGTGGTGTACGCCATCGGCAGTACATCGGTTTACCAGAGCGTTGACGGCGGGGACAACTGGACCGACATCACCGGCAACATCACCGACGACGGCGCCACGAGGTTCCGGGCGATTGCCTACGTGCCTGACGGCACCAACGACCGGCTCGTTGTCGGGACCAACATCGGGGTGATGGTCACGCGAGAAAACAGTCTCGGAACCTGGTTCCAGCTCGGAAGCGGCCTCCCGCATGCCCCGGTCTGGAGCCTCGAATACGATGTCGCGGACGATGTGCTCGTCGCTGGGACGCTGGGCCGCGGCGCCTGGACTCTCCCAGCGGTCAGCACGCTGAACACGCCTCCTATCGCGGATGCGGGGCCGGACCAAGTCGTGGAGTGCACGAGCCCGGCCGGGGCGGAGGTCACGCTCGACGGCTCGGCCTCGTTCGATCCTGACGGCGACACGCTGACGTTCACGTGGACGGATGCGCTGAACAACGTCGTCGCCACCGGCGCGACGCCCACCATCACTGTGGCGGAGGGGACGCACACCTTCACGCTCACGGTGGACGACGGAAATGGCGGCACCGACACCGATACCGTCGAGATCACCGTCCAAGACACGACTCCCCCCGTGATCAACGATGTCGTGGCGAGCCCCGACTCACTGTGGCCGCCGAATCACAAGATGGTGCCGGTCACGGTGACCGTCGACGCCACCGACCTGTGCGACCCGAACTTCAGCTGTGAGATTGTGTCGGTGACCAGCAACGAGCCGGAAAACGGCGACGGTGATGGCAACACGTCACCGGACTGGATCGTTACCGGCGGGTTGACACTCGAACTCCGCTCGGAGCGTGCCGGGCCCGGCACCGGCCGGATCTATACGATCACCGTGGAGTGCACGGACGAGTCGGGTAACAGCTCAACGGCGACCGTGGAGGTGACCGTGCCGCATTCGCAGGGGTGAGCGTAGAATGCGAGTAAGCGGAGGCTGCGGGAGGGCGGCGTGCCGCCGCCTTCCCGTCGTGCGCCGAACGATCGGCGCGGGTTGGTAATCATGCACTGGAAGATCTTCGTCCGTGTGTCGATCACGCTGCTGCTCTCCATGGCCGGTTGCGCCTCGGGTTCCGGACCCGACACGCAACCGACTCCTGTCGATGCGTCGTCGGGCATCACCGGGACGACGCGATTCGACGTCGTCAGTGGCGTACGTGGAGGAGACACCACTAGACGACCTGCCAGTATCGAGTTCGCTATTGCGCCCGTAGAGGGGACCACTCCCGTCTACTCGAAGGCGATCTTCGTCAAGAGCGACTCGCAGGGTGCGTTCAAGGTGAATCGTCCCCCTGGCACCTATTGGATCGGTGCCAAGGAGAAGGCTCTCGACCCCGTGGGGTACACGCCGCGTGAGATCGAGTTTTCCGAGATGGTCGTCGTCGTCCCCGCTGGAGCGTTCGTGACCGTTACCGTCGTCCAGACCGGCTACGCTCCGTAGACGAATCTGCGGCGATTCACCCTGCGCGCGGTTCGACGATCAAGCTTCGGCCCGCCCGCGATCCGTTCTCTACTTCACGACGCATTAACGATCCATTCGACCCGATTGCGCGCGGCCTGCGTCCAACAGATGGCAGCAGTGTCGAGAGTGGACCTCCCTTCGTCGAAGTCGTGAAGCCACAACGTGTGAGAAGTGCCTGGAATCTGGGATCCGCTCTGTAGGGGTCCCGCTTGGGGTCAACGGGCAAAAAGATGAGATGAACGTCGCGCGCGTCGTAAGCTTTGCCGAGCTGCACGACGTCGCCGGTCCCGTGGTCAAGGACGACAGCATCAACAGCCACGACCACGACGTACGAGATGTTGCTCGAATGAGCGGCGACGCTCCGGTAGGAGTCGGCGAATGCCCCGGTGATCGTCGCCGCGCTGTGGCGGCCTCCAGACGGCACCTGCGCTGCGGGCGCTGCATCCAACCAAACAAGAATCGCGACCGACGTCAAAGTGAGCGACGGATTGCTTCAAGCAATGTTGGCGCTCGACAACCACGCCAGGTACTTGAGAAAATGCGGCTGCGCCGGCCAACCGAGTGACTACGCGACGCTTCCTGAAGTTCGTCGCACCACTCCAGGGTGATATGGCGACATGGATAACGGGCCGGTAATCTCAACCTCCGATTCGAAGGTGTCGTTGGCAGCGCGGCAAGCCGCTCTCCTCAGCTGCATCGTCTTCGTCGTGTGCGCGAATCCGGCCGCGCAACCAGCCGGCGATCGCGAGCAACGCATCACGCTTTTCACCCGATACCTGGAGCCGCTGCGCATTCAAGCCGGCATCCCTGGGCTATCGGCGGCGATCATGTCTAACAGAAGCATCATCTGGGAAGGCGGGTTTGGCTTTGCCGATGTGGAGGCGCGAGTAGCGGCAGCGCCGCACACGCCCTATCCAATTGCGTCAATCACCAAGACTGCGACCTCGACGCTGCTGATGCAATGCGTCGAAGAGGGCCGGTTGAATCTCGACACGGCGATCCGAAGCTACACGACGGCAGTGCCCGATGCCAACGCTACGGTGCGACAGGTGCTGGCGATGGCGTCGGACGCGGCCGCCGGTTCCACATATCGCTATGACGGGGATCGGTTTCTGGCGCTGACGCCCGTCGTCGAGGCGTGCACGGGCGTCTCCTATAGGGTCGCAGTCACGAGACAAATCCTCGATCGGATCGGCATGGCCGATTCGGTGCCCGGTCATGATCTCGAGTCCGCGACCGAAACGGTATCGGCCGCATTCGACTCGCCGACGCTGACGCGTTATCGGGCTGTGCTGGTGCGAATCGCGAAACCCTACGTCGTCCGCGACAGCCGCCCGACGCTGAGTGAATACCCGCCGAAAGGCATCAATGCCTCGGCCGGCCTCGTGTCGACGGTCCGTGATCTCGCCCGGTATGACGCCGCGATGGATGCGCACGTGTTGATGTCACCGTCGACGCAGATGATCGCCTGGACTCCATTCCGGCTCTCTTCCGGCCGCGAATCGCCTTACGCGCTCGGCTGGTTCGCACAATCGACGGCCGCCGGCCACGCCGTCTGGCATTACGGGCAGTGGCCCACGTTCTCGTCGCTGATACTCAAGCTGCCGGACCGCGGCATGACGTTGATTCTGCTCGCGAATAGCGACGGACTGAACAGTCGATTTCCGATGACGGTGGGCGAGATTGCGGTGTCACCGTTTGCGCGTGCCTTCATCGAGGCGGTTCGATGAGGTCCCGTCTCGTTGCGGTCTGGATCGCCATGCTGCTCACGACGGTGCCGTCGGAGGCATCTGCGGATTGGATTGTCCGGCCGTTCTTCGGCGCCGCGCTGAGTCCGAGCCATGGCTTGGTCGATCTCGAGCAGACCTCTGGTGATTCGAAGCTGGTGCTGGGTGCGGCGGCAGGGTGGCACCCGCGCACCATTGGTGTGGAGTTTGAAGTGAGCGTCCTCCCTGGCTTTTTCGACGGCCCCGCCGATCTGATCATCGCGGGAAACATCACAACAGTCATGGGAAACGTGACGTGGCAATTGCCGAAGCCGCATGCGTCGTCACGACTGCGCGCCTATGTCGCGGCAGGCGCAGGGATCGTCCGCATCGGATTGGAGGATGCACTCGACGCGTTTTCGTCCAGGACGTCCCTTGCCGCCGCAAACGCAGGCGGCGGGGTACTTGTTCGATTGCGGCCACGGCTCGACTTCTACGCCGACGCGCGGTACTTCAAGTCGCAGTCTGGAGATGTGGGCCGAGCCGGATTCACTGAACAGTTCGTCTCATTCACACGCCTTACGGGTGGCGTGGTGTTACAGTTTTAGATTGGATCCCGCCCGATTGCGAACGTTTGCAGGCGTGAGCGAAGGTTGGTGGACCAGAACAGCGCCAGTTGGAACCCAGTCACGGGATGGTTGCAGCGTTTGGACCTGCTCCAGCGCGCTTCCTGACCGCGCTCAGCATCCGCCGCCGTTCACCTCGATGGGGTAGCGGATCACGGACTGTCGGAATTCGTGAAAAAGAGAATTGTTCACGGCCAGATCAGCGCAGTGCGGCGAACACGCTCCCCGACTCGTGATGACGCGGCCCCATTCGGATGCACGTGATCGCCGCTGTCGTAGCCAGGCGCTTGCGAGGGTCATTGCTTCACCGGAAAGTAGTCTAGTGTTGCCCCTGGTCGTTTCTAAACAGCTTCAAAGGGATGGCATTCGCCAGTGCGTTGTAACCCAGGTCGTTTGGGTGCCCGTGGTCTCCACTGTCGTAGAAAGCACGGATCTTGGTCGGGGAAGTGGGATCACGTAGCACACGATCAAAGTCAATCACACCGTCATATTCTCCGCTTGTGCGGATCCACGCATTGACGGCCTGACGCTTGAACTCCTTCTCGGGTGTAAAGACCGGGAATGGCGTTCCCGGCTGGAGGAACCCTTCCACGGGGGTCAGAGTGCAGCCGAAGATTCTCAGTCCCTTCGAATGGGCACGCTCGATGAGTTGCCTGTGGCCCTGGATGAGCTGCTCAACCGTCACCTCCTCAACGGGATTCAGGGTGAAGATGTCGTTCCCCCCAGCTTGAACAATGACGTGGGTCACCCCGGTCTGGGCCAGCACGTCGCGGTCAAATCGGGCTAACACGTTGGGACCGAGGGAATCGTGAAGGAGCCTGTTGCCGGCCAATCCTTCGTTCAGCACGCCCATGGCCCGATGACCGGGTTGCGCCAGCAGCCGCCGGGCGAGTTGGTCGGTCCATCGGGCGTTGGCGTCCACGGTTGACTGCGCACCATCAGTGATCGAATCGCCAATGGCGACGATCACCCCGGTGTGCTCGGACGCCGTTACGTCCACTCCCGCCAGCCAGAACCGTGCCTGTGTCGTCGAGCTGACCGGCATCACGGCGCTCGCTGTGAAATCTCCGGGCGGAGAGATGAAGGAGGTCTGCCGCCCCTGGAAATGCCACGTCGCCGGTCCTGTATTTTCGGGCACGAAAATGCTGACGGCTAAGTCGCCGCGGTCCGGCACCTCGAGCTCCACGGGGTCGCTCACTACGAGCGCGCCGGGTGGGATGGTGATGGATGGATCACCGCCGAAGGTCAACGTCCTGTCAGACCCTGGTATTGTCGATGCTCCCGTAGCGCTCAGCGCGATACTCGCCGCTCCAATCACCAAGCCACTCGCTCCAAAAGTCGATAGCCGCACGCGCACTCGAGCCCCTCCGCCGCTGACGTGCACGATTTGGCGGAGAGTTTGATCGTTGAAGCCAGAGTTGTTCAATCCGGGGACGCCGAGGTTCGGCTGGTGCAATGCGTTGCCCCAGGTCCCGACCCAGTGGTCCCGGTGGCCATGCTCTGCCGTGACTATCGTCGCTAGGGCCAAACTCGCGACGGCCAGTGTGGCTGCCATTCCCGTCGCAAGCCGACGTGTCGATCGTGTTCCCATATTGTGTCTCTGCATGGTGAATCCTCAGGAGCGACAAGCGCCTACCGCGCAATGCTTGCCGGTACATCGGACGGTGTCTGTCCAATATTGGACACCTCAACGCTGCTTGAGCGTTGGTTGTCCGGAAGGTGCGACCGCGCGAACAGCGTGAGGGAACCGATTAATCAGTTGGCTCCGTCAAGTCGACGGCCTCAGGCTAGGGCGACGCTTCATTCTTCAGACGGCGAGAAGAGACGTGTGCCGGTCGCATCTGTCACTCATTGTGTGACTGGCCCTGCCCTCGTCGAGGGTATGAAGCCACAACGCGTGAGGAGAGCCTGGAATCGGGGATCGACTCTGTAGGGATCCCACTTAGCGTCAACCGGCAGATAGATGAGGTGAACATCGCGCGCGTCGTAGGCTTTGGCGAGCCACTCGAACATGGCCTCTCGCTCACCGAGGCCGGCATGCACGAGCGCCCTTGCACCCGGCGGCACGTACCGGTCGCGGGAGTCAGACTCGAGCTGTCTCAGTACTTCTTGTGCTCCGCTGGTCCGGCCGCTCTTCGCAAGAAGGTAGCCCTTGAGCGAGGTCGCCTTGCTGTTGTTACCCGAGAACCGCGCCGCGTCGGTGAGCGCGGCTAGCGCGAGATCGGTCTGACCCATCTGCTCGTACGCCTGCGCCAGCTGCATGTGCCCAATCCAGAACTCTGAGTCGAGCAGAACGGCCCGCCGCGCATGCTCGACTGCAGCGGGGTATTCGCGAGCCTGGAACGCAACTTGTGAAGACAGTGCGTAGCTGAGTGGCTCCAATGGGTCGAGCTCGCGCGCGCGGCGCATGGCAGACTCTGCTTCGGTGTGGTGACCGGATTGCGAGAGGGCGTGGCCCAACGCGCGATGCGCCGAGGCATTGCTGGGATCGAGGCGAACCGCCAGCCGGAAGGCGGTCTCCGCTGCCGCCCAGTCCCAGTCCAGGAGCCAGTTCAGATGCCCTACGGCTTGCTGCGTCTCTGCGAGATTCGCATTGGCGCCGACTGCGCGAGCGGCGGCGTCTCGCGCGCGCGGCCACACGTCAAGTGGACGGGCATCGCCGTTCAAGGCACTCCCCGTGTACGTCGACGCAAGGCCCGCCCAGGCCAGCGCATAGTGCGAATCGAGAGCAATCGCACGCTCGTACTGCTGGATGGCGCGCGTGTTCGTTGCCGGCGAGCGCCGGCTCTGGAAGTGCCGTGCCCTGAGATACGCATCATAGGCGTCCGGGTTCTGGGTCTGCCGCTGTCGGACTCCGCGCAAGTTGCCGGGTGACAGCCGAAGGCGAATTTGCTCGGCAATGCTTGTGCTCAGTTCCTGTTGCAGCCCCAGGAGGCTGGTCGGCTCGCGATCGTATGACCGCGACCAGACATGCTCCTGATCGCGCACGCGAATGAGCGTGGCGGTCACCCGCAGCCGCTCGCCCTCCGCTCGAATCGTGCTCTCCACGAGATAGTCGACGGAGAGCTCCTCGCCGATCTGAACGGCTGTCTTCGTCGTGCCCCGGTAACCCGACGTGCGGCCCTTGACGATCAGGCGCTCGAGATCGATCTGTGCGAGCGACGCGTTGGTCTCCTCGGTAAGGCCTGCGGCGAGGTCCTCGCGGTCGGGATCGCTCCCGATGTACTGGAAGGGAAGCACGGCAAGTGTGACGCGCGACTCTGGCGCGCCGCGGCTGAGCCAGGTCCAGGCGAGGTAGCCGGTCATCATCGCGACGGCGGCCACGCCAATCACAAGACGTGCTGCATTCGTCGATCTCGGTCGCGAGGTCGGCAGAGTCGGCGAGCCGCCCTGGTCGTGACCAGGCGCCGGCGAGGGGTCCAGGTTCCAGGCCGCGACGCCCGGGCTTGGCGTACTGGAGACCACCTCGACGTCCGCAACGAAACGATACCCCTTGCCCGAAACCGTTTCGACAAACGTCGGTGAGTTGATCGAATCGCCGAGAGCCTGGCGAATCTTCCGGATGGCTGTATGGATGCCCGTCTCGACATCGACGAACACGTCCTTGCCCCACAACCGCTCGACGATGTCGGCGCGTGACACCAGCTGACGCCGGCGCTCGACAAGGAGGATCAGAACGTCCATGGGCTGCCGCTCGAGACGGACGACACGGCCCTGCCGGCTGAGCTGGTAGCCGGCCACGTCGAGCTCGAATTCGTTGAACCGGAACGTTTCGCCTGGAGCAGACGTGGCCATGATCGTCAATTCCTAGAGTCTCACAACCTCATTGCGACGGCTCTTTGACGCTTCAGAAAACCTCCAGAGCATTTACAGGTCCTATCCATGGTCAACACACCGCTCCACAATCCAGGATGACAGCCTGAGATGCGCGAAACGGGCTGATCGGCCCGCGCGGTAGACGAAGAACAGGAGATACGTAATGCAGGCTGACAATTTAGTGAAGGCGCTGGGGACCACGACACACAAGACAAGACGCAACCCTCGCGCGAGGGCTGCGCTGACACTGAGCGCGCTGCTGATCGCAGGGGGCACGATCCTGTTTGGTCAGCTCGGAAACGCACCGTCGGAAAGCTCCGGGGAGCCCGGCTCCTCGTCACAGGCCGGATGTTCGAATCGCACGCTGCGCGGCAGCTACGCGTTAAACATTGACGGAACCATCATCGCCGGTCCGAATCGGCTGCTGCTGCGCGGAGTGGCGATACGACAGTTCGACGGGCGCGGAAATGTGAGCCAGGTGGATTTCACCACGATCAACGGTGCGCCAGCCGGGACGGATTGGAGAACCGGCTCGGGCACGTACAGCTCAATTCGGACTGCACCGGAACGATGGAGATCATCCAGAGCGATGGGAGCCCGACGCTCCATCTCCGGCTGGTCGTCGGCGATCACGGCCGGACGACCTACGACATCTCCGAAGGGAATTCGACCGGCGCTACGGGTACCAAGGTCGACTAGACGAGGGACACCCTCATAGAGCGGGTGACGGCCGGGCAGGCACGAGCCATGCCCGGCCGTCGTTCCCGACATTCGCTCGCCTCGCATGGGATCCCACGGCTCAGAGAAGGTTGCCGCCAACCGAACGCGCCTAGCGAAGTGAGGGTGCCCAAAAGAGGGCCGGCTGCTGCTTACTTCAACGGCGTGACGCTGGACCGCACCGTGGCTGGCGCGCCACTTGTCAAGTCGCCGTCCTTCACGCCTCGAAACGCATTCTCAGCCGCCGCGCCTTCAGCCGCAGCTTTCGTCACCGCGGCCACGAGTTCCTGGTAGGCCTTGGCATTCGCGGCGGTCAACTTCAGCTCGATGAGACCGTCCGACGCGATCGAATTGACCGAGTTCCCGCCGGTCAGATTCGTGATCTGGTAACTCCCGGCTGGCAGTGCCTTTTGAATCAGGATGACCGCGCGCGCGGCGGCGTGCAGGGCGCTGACGCGTCCATAGGCGCCGGAGCTGTGGCCGCCGGGCCCCTGGAACTCGACGCGCAATCCTCCCGACTGCTGGGCGAAGGCGGGCGTGCCGGCCGCGGCGACGCAGACGAGGAATGCGAGCGAATAAATCAGATGCTTCATGACTGTTGCTCCGTTATCGAACGACTTCGCGCGTCCGCTTGCCCATCGGGCCGATGGATGGTTGCACGACGGTGCCGTCCGCGGCATGAAACCCTGACACGATCAACGCCGCCGTGAGCACGCGGTGCATGCGGGCCACCTCGGTGGCGGGAGCTCCACGCGTTCCCCATTCCCAGAACGCATGTCCGCCGGCGCCCGCGGCCGAGGACGCCAGGCTGAATTGATAGGTCGGGACGCCGGTGTTGGCGGGGACGTTGTCATTCAGGCTGCCCGATCCGGTGCCGACCATCGGTGAGTTGATGACGCCCAGCTGGATACCCGACTGCAGTCCGGCGTGGACCGCCACGTTGTCGACGCTGTCCGCGACGAAGGCCGGTCGCAAACCAAACCACATCAGCTCGAGGCTGATCGCTTCATCGCTGCCGTCCTTGCGCCCATGCCTCGCGTTTTCAGCCGACACGCCGGCCTGGAACATGGGCTCGATGGAGTTGCGGATCTCATCGAGCGTTTCCTTGCGAGTTGAGCGCATGTCGACTTCGAGCGCGCAACTCGGCACACCCATGTTGGCAGCCGGTGGGGGTTCGCAGCTGGCGCGGCCGACGGTGTAGGTGGTGCGCGGCGCGCCTTTGCGGAGCTCCGATGGCGTCTTCACGTCAGCGATCTGCGCGATCGCCGCGGCCATTGCCGCCGGTGCGCTCGGACCGTCCGGGCGCGGCGATGGCGCCTTGAACTTCATCTCGAAACGGTAGCTGCCGATGAAGTTGACGGTGCCGCCACCTTCAAGGCCGAAGTTCGCGACGAAGTTCAGGGGATTCGATCCGGTACCGAGCTTCTGGTCGAAGCCGTACAGCTGCTTCATGCCCGCCAGGTTGCCCTTGCCCTCCTCGCCCGCCGTGCCGCAGATCCAGATGTCGTAGACCGGTCTTGATGTTGTGTTTCTTCATCGCGGCCGCGAGCACGAACGCGTTTGACGTGCTCGGCATCATGTCGCCGTAACCCGGCACGTAGATGCGCACGCCTCCGCCGGCTTCGGCTTCTTTCGCGTTGGCGAAGGCCTTACTGGCCGTGGCGTACTTGTCGTTCTCGATGACCCGGCCACGAGCATCGAACGACAGCTCGTCGGGGATCGCGGCCAGTTCCTCAGGAGTTGCGACCACTGGCTGTGCGTACGGCTGCAGCTTGATGCGGATCGATGGGTCACCCGCCTTCGGCAGTTCTTCGGGGTTGACGACGTCGATGTGACCTTCGACCAGCACCTTCGGGTACTGGCCCTGGTAATGTTGCGCGTCAGCGCGGCCGGCGTACGAACCCTTGATCACCACGCACGCGTTGTAGACCGGAAGGCCATCCACGATGTTGGTGTCGGTGCCGGCGATGATCCCGTCGGCGCGCGTCATCACTTCCGCAGGCGAGAATCCCCATTCGTTGACGAGCCGGCGATGAATCTCTGCCGCCTTCAAATGCTCGTAGCGCGACGGCGAGGGGATGCGCACGAGTTCCAGGAACTGATTCCATCGCGCCTTGGCCGCCGCATCGGTGCTCTGATCCTTGATCAGTGCCATGACCTGCGGATCGTTGGCGATCTTCTCCGCGGCAGCGACCAATGGTGCCGGAATCGTGGCTGGAGTTCCTGCCGGAGGGGGAGCGGCGGGCTGTTGCGACGCTCCAGCGACGATCGTGGTCAGAAGAATCGTTGCGGCAGCGAAAAGCGGGCTTTTGTTTTGAGGACGCTTCATCGTGTCTCCGAGGGACTGCGAAACGGCTCAATTCTAAGGCCACGCGATAACGGCTACCTACGTAAATCGAACGCCGCCATCTCCTCGATGTTGCGAATCAGCAGGATGCCGTCGCTGATTGCGGGGTGATTCCACGTCTTGCCGTCGATGGCGGGGAAGCGCGCCATTTCCTGGTACGACGCCGGGTCCGCGCGCACGAGCGCGAGCTCGCCCTCTTCGGTGAGGACGATCAGGTGGCCGCTGGCGAGCATGACCTGGCCGTAGCCGTAACGGCCGCCCTTCCATTTCAAATCGCCGGTCGATGCATCGATGCAGGCAAGGATCGCTTCGTCGAGTCCGTAAATGAATCCGTCGTGCAGCACCGCGCTCGTGAACTTGTTGTTCATCCGGGTCGTGCGCCAGAGCTCGCGCGCCATCAGCTGCCCATCAGCGCCAGCGGCGAGTTGGAGCATGGCCGCATCCGATTCGGCGGAGATGAACACACGGTCGGGCGCCGTGACGAGTGGCTGCGCCGAAGCGTAAGGGGTCCTCCACGGAAATTCCCAGAGCAGCGTTCCATTCTCAGGCGAGAGACCGACCAGCCGCGTCTCCGTGTGCGCGAGAATCTGCCTGACACCAGCAAGCGTGACGAGCATCGGCGACGAGTACGCGGAACGATCGTCCAGCGCGCTCCATACGCGCTTGCCGGATTGACGGTCGTAGGCGACGACGGACTGACCGTTGCTGCCGCCGGGCAGCACGACGACAGTGTTGTCGACGACGAGTGGCGACGCCGAGGTGCCGTGGTCGGTATTCGCGGCGCCGGCGTCGGCGAGAATGTTCGTGCGCCACAGCGTACGCCCTGTCGCGGCGTCGATCGCTCTGAACTCGCCCATGGCGCCGAGCACGAACACGCGGCCGTCGTACCACGTCGGCGTCGCGCGCGGACCGCCGCCGCCGGGCGAGCCCTGGAATTGTGCGTCCCACGCGCTGGTCCACAGCTCGCGACCCGTCTCGAGGTCGTAGGCGGCCGCCAATTCGCGATCGCCGCGCTGCTCGATCGTGAACGCCCGGCCCCCGGCGATGACGAACGACCCATAGCCGCCGCCGATCGGTTGCTTCCACAGCGGGGTGAGCGGGCCGCCCCAGTCGGTGCGCACCGGCTGCTGGCGGTAGTGGCCGTCGCGGTCGGGTCCGCGAAAGTTCGTCCAATGCGCGGACGACTTCACTGCGTCTGT
Organism: uncultured Acidimicrobiia bacterium; assembly: GCA_963784445.1. Classification (GTDB taxonomy): domain Bacteria; phylum Acidobacteriota; class Vicinamibacteria; order Vicinamibacterales; family UBA2999; genus 12-FULL-67-14b. The sequence goes on from CAWARO010000001.1 coordinate 13,564, forward strand.
TGACGGCTTCTCTCTCGTTGGTGATGCGGCCGCTAGGTCGGCTGCAGGAGCTGGTGGCATCACGGCCGGCGCCGGCGCCTGGGCCCGCTGCGCCTCGCGGTGCTTCTCGATCGCCGCGGCTTGCTGCGCCGGCGATTTGCTAAAGGCCAGGTGAATGCCGCCGCTCCCGTCGAAGACGACACGCAATCCGAAGGCGAACAGGATTGCAGCGGCGGCCACGAGGCCGCCGAGGGTGTACAGGACACGCCGGGCCCACTTACGCACCGCTTACTCCGTCCGCAACGCGATTGTCGGCTCGATGTTGAGCGCGCGGCGCGTCGGCACCAGGCACGCCAGCATGCAGACGCCGAGCATGACGATCCCGTAGCCGACGATCATTGCCATGTCCTGGAGCGTCAGCGCGGTTTCCGAACCCGGAAACTCGGTGTATTTGAGCAGTATCGCGAACATGAACACGATCGCGGTGCCGACGAAGATGCCGCCCGTGACCTGGAGCAACGGACGCCTGAAGATGGCGGCGACGACGCGCTGGCGGCTGGCGCCGAGCGCCACGCGCACGCCAATCTCGCGCGTGCGCCGCGCCACCGTGAACGACAACACCGCGTAGATGCCCGCGAGCGACAAGACCAGGGCGACGGTGGACAAGACGGCCGCGATGCGGAACCACATGCCCATCAGCCACACGAGATCGTTGTTCACTTCGTTGGCGCGCTGCACGGTGACGAGCCGCAAGGATGGATCGGCAGCTGTCGCGATCTCGCGCAGCTGCGGAGCGACCGTCATCGGATCGCCGCCGCGCACCCGCACCATCATGTGCACTTGATCGAACCGATCCGGCGTGGCGGGCAGGTAGAAGCCCGCGGCCCGCCCGGGCTGCGTTGGCGCTCCGGCGCCGAGCTCGGGCACGACACCGATCACTTCATACCACTCACCCTGGCCCGGGGCATCGTCCGGATTGCCCGGCCCCCAGCGGCGTTCGGGCGGCCCGGGAAAACGGAAGCGTACCTGTTGGCCAACCGCGTTGCGGCCCTGCAGGACCTGATCGACGAATCCTTGATCGACGATGGCCACGCGCGCGCCCGGAACCGCGTCCGCGGCGATGAAGGCGCGGCCGGAAAGCATCGTCGCATCCAGCGCCTCGAAGTACGACGGGGCAATCGCCGCGACGGTGGCGAGACGGAATTGAGGCTCCGCCTTCGTTGATGTGGATGCGCCGGCGTCCGACTGCGCTGAAGCGTCGACGTCGTAGCCCATCTCGATTCTTTTCAACGGCCGGTTCGTCGTCGGCGCGCGCTCGGTGAACGTCACGGCACTCACGCCCGGCTGCGCGGCCACCCTGCGGCGCAGCTCTTCGAGCGAGGCTGACAGCCGCGCCCTGCTCTCGAGCGCGGCGGCGTCGTTCGAGGTTCCCGCCGCCGGGTCATCCCGTTCGATCTGCACGGCGAGGTATTGCTCGTTGGCGAAACCGGGCTCGAATTCTTTGACCATGCTCGATTGCGACTGCACCCAATACACGATGGCAGGGAACATGACCGTCGCCGCGACTTGCGCGACGATCACCACCGTCCACACGCCGCCGAACTGCAGGCCGCCGCTGCCGGCCGAGGTCTCCTTGAGCCGATGGCCCATGCGGCGCGTGACTTTTATTGCCGGCATGATGCCGGCGACGGCGGCGCCCGCCACCGTCAGCACGATCGCAGCGGCGAACCCGCGCGCGGTCAGGTTCAGATCGAACCAGAAAGGAAGGCGGCCGAGGTTGGTCTCGAGAAACATCACACCCCAGGTGCTCAGCGCATAGTCGGCAGCCGCGACGCCGACGATGGCCGCCAGACCGCCGAGGACCAGCGCCTCGGCGAACATCTGCGCGACGATGCGGCCGCGGCTCGCACCGAGCGCCGTCCGGACCACGAGATCCGACTCGCGCGAGGCCGCGCGCGCAAACAGCAGCAGGCCAACGTTGCCGCAGATCAGGGTCAGCAGCAAGGCGATGACGACGTAGACCGAGTACATCATCATGCGCTCGGTCGGGCCATCGGGCACCATCATCATCGGGTAGGCCCGCACGTGCGGCTCGAGGTGCTGATGCGTCGCCGGGTACTCCGCCGCGGCGCGTCGTCCCGCGGTCGTCAGCTCCGCTTGCGCGGCCTGGATGGTTTCGCCCGGTGCGAGCAGCGCGAAGACGGTCATCGAAGGACCGGAGCGCGGCTGTTGATCGAGCAATGCGGTCTTGAGCGGCAGCCACACGTCGTGCGAGATCGGAAACTCGAAGCCTTCACGCATGATGCCAACCACCGTGAATTGCTCGCTGCCAAGTTGGACGTCGCGTCCGAGCACGTTGGGATCGCTGCCCAGCCGCGTCCGCCACACCTCGTGGCCGATCACCGCGACCGGCGGCGCCGCGGGTTGTTCGTCGGCCTCGACCAGCACGCGGCCCATCAGCGGCTCGCCGTCGGAGACGCGGAATCCCGCGACGCTCATCTCGGCGACGTTGACGGGACGCGCATCGCCGGACACGACGAGGTTGCGGGTCGAGTCGCGCCACGCGCCGACGTCGGTCACCGAGCGCAGCGACTGGCGCCACTGGAGGAAGTCGTAGAGGATCTGTTCCTCGTCTTGGTTCTCCACGAGGTCCATGTTCTGGATCTGCACCAGGCGATCGCCCTTCGGCAGCGGCAACGTGGGATGCGCTGCCAGGCCGAGGATCTGGTAGATGACGAGGCCGACGCAGATCGCGAAGGCCATCGACATGCCGCCGACGACGGTCAGGCCCGGATACTTCACGAGCATACGGCCGCCGAGCTTGATGTCCATCGGCCAGCCGGCGAGCCATCGGAACATGCGCGCGTCGCGCTGATGTTCCTTGACCTGTTCGACACCGCCGAAGGCGCGGCGCGCGGCGTAGCGCGCTTCCACGGGGTCCATCCCCTTGGCGACGTACTGGTCCTCGAGCAGTTGCAGGTGCGCATTAATCTCGCGCGACAGCTCCTGTTCGGCGCGGTCGGAGCGAAACAACGACAGCAGTCTGAAAAATATTCGGCGCATTACGGTGAGTTCTCGAGCAGAAGTTTGTCGACCAGTCCAGCGAGCCGGCGCCAGCGCTCGGCCTGCTCCGCGAGGGCGCGCTCACCCGCGCGCGTCAGCGAATAGAATTTCGCTTCGCGATGTGACTCAGTGCGGCCCCACGCGCCCTTGATCCAGCCCTTTTGCTCCATGCGGACGAGCGCCGGATACAGCGTGCCCTGGTTGAGCGAGAGCGGATGGTCCGACACCTGCGCGAGCCGCGTCGCGAGCGCGTAGGAATGCAGCGGCCCCATCGTGGACAGCGCGCGGAGGATGATCAGGTCGAGCGTGCCCTGCAGCAGTTCGACGTTTTTATCTCCACTAGACATGCCAGTGAAAAATGACAGCCTTCCACTAGGAAGTCAAGTGAAGCGCGCGCGCGAACAAAAATCGTTTTGCTTACGTAGATCGCGCGACGTCGGCGGGCCATCTGACCGGTTTGACGTTCCGGTCATCCCACCGTTCGTCACAATGAGCGGAGCGAAGTGAGATTGGTGGGTCGCGCTACCAGAGGTCCGCGAATGTTCGGATGATCTGGTCGGCACCGAGTCCACGCGGCGCCGGCAGGTCCGAGCGGACGGCAATCACCACCTGAAGCCCGGCGAGGCGAGCAGCTGCCAGTTCCTCCCCGACGTCAGACACAAAGAGGATGCGCGATGGTGCGATGCCCAGCGCCGTGGCGATGTGCGCGTAGCTGTCGGGTGACCGCTTCGGGCCGACCGCCGTGTCGAAGTAGTGCGAGAAGTACTTTGTGAGGTCGCCTGCGGCCGTGGTTGAGAAGAGGAGCTGCTGCGCCTGCACGCTGCCCGACGAATAGATCGCCAGGGTGATTCCGGCTGAACGCCACCGTTCCAGGGCCGGCGGAACGTCGTCGTACACGACGCCGCGCAGAGCGCCACGCCGATACCCCTCGGCCCAGATGTGCCCCTGAAGCGTCTTGAGCGCCGGCGACTTGCGGTCGCAAGCCATGAGCCACCTGGCGTACACGATGACCGAGCTGCGGCGTGCCTCCGCAGTCGAGGCGTGCCACGCCGGGGCGGTGAGGTCGGCTTCGGCGGCGTGTTCGTCCTCGAGCTGCGCCGACACGCTGGCCACGACATCGTCATGTGCCCGGTCCGTGACAAACGCGTCGAGGTGCGCCCGGGCGTACGAGAACAGGACGTCGTGCACAAATGACAGCGGCGTGGTTGTGCCTTCGATGTCCAGCACGACCGCTTCAACGCCGCGTGCCCGGAGAGCCAGGCTCACAGGCCCGGCGGTACAGACCGGGAGGTACGACGCCCCAAAACACATCGGCTGGAAGCCGGCGTCCACCCCGCTGCCGGTGTAATGCGGTGTCCATCCCGACGGATCCTGGAACAGCCGGATCGCGCGAATGCGGCGCTCCTGGCACAGGTCGAACCAATGGTGGGTGCCGCGCGGCACCCGAATCAGGTCTCCCGCCTCCACTTCGACGGCAAACACCGGACCGTTGGCCGGATGGATGTGGAATACGCCCCGGCCTTCGATGATGAAGCGGACTTCGTCCTCGTCGTGCCAGTGCTCGCTGCTGAATTTCTGCAACATGGCGTCGAGGTTGGGCGTGCCGGGGAAGACGTCAATGACGTCGGCGGTCACATAGCCGCCACGGGCATTGAGTTCGGCGATCTTTGAGGCGTAGGCCGCCAGCACGTCGGCGGCGGGCGCTCCGGGTGCCAAGGGCGCCGAGGGGCTTGCACGTTCGTAATCGATGTCGCGGCTGGCGAGAAACGCGATGACGTCCGTGGTGTCGGTGATCGTGCGCTGTTCTTCAGGAATGCGGACCAGGGCCATGACGCTCTCCTAATACTTCAAACAGGAATTCCAATGTTTCCACGTGTCGTTCTGCGTCGGCAAGCGTACGCCCCCACGTGTAGAGCCCGTGCCCGCGCAGGAGGAACCCATGGACGGAGGGGTGGTCGCGGAGGAGCTGCCTCACTACGCCCCGAAGGCGGGTCATGTCCTGATCGTTTTCGACGATCGGTACCCACTCGCGATGGGTGTGCGTCGTGACGCCATCCAGCCCTTTCAGCATCTCCAGGCTTTGGATGCCGATACCACCAGCCGCGGCATGACGATCCGAGAGCACCGTGCTCCACACCGAGTGGGTGTGCAGCACCGCACCGGCTCCACGTGCCTGGACGATTTCGACATGAATCAGGGCCTCGGCCGAAGGCCGGGCCTTGGTCCGCCCTGTCGCGCGGCCGCTGGCGTCGATGGTCAGAAACTGCCCGACAGTCAGCGTACCCTTGTGGGCACCACTCTGCGTGATGACGAGTCGCAACGGCGACACCGAGCTGACCATGCTGAAATTGCCGCTGGTCGCCAGCACCCAATTGCGGCCGTAGAATCTGCGGCCCGCGGCGATGAGAGCCTGTGCGCAGGTCGGTTCCGCCATGACTGCTGGAAAAACGATATCCCAAGTCCGCGTGATGACGGAAGGGCCAGGGGTCTCGACTTCATCTGAAACCGGAGCGTCCGTATAATCGTCCCGGTTTCGCGCTCATCTCAATAATGAAGGACCATCCCCGCCCGGACGGCCTACGGGACACCTACGACAGGATCGCGGAGGATTGGGCCAAGGATCATGAAGGCGACACCTGGTGGCGCGAATGCACAGCCACGTTCGCGTCACTTTTGCCGCAAGACGCGCGCGTGCTGGATGCCGGGTGCGGTTCAGGGCAGAAAGCCAGGTTCTTCCAAGACCGCGGGTTTCATGTGCTCGGCATCGATTTCTCAGAGAAGCTTCTCGAGATCGCGCGCCAGACCGCGACCGCTTCCGATTTCCGCCTGCTCGATCTGCGTGACATCGGCACGCTGTCCGAAGAGTTCGAAGGAGTGTTCGCTCAAGCGTCCCTCCTCCATATCCCAAAAGCAGAGACCTTTTCGGTCGTCGAAGGCATGGTGTCCCGGCTCGTGCCGCGGGGACTTCTGTATCTTGCCGTCAAAGCACAGCGCCCCGGCAACCCCGAAGAGGAGATAGTGACTGAGAACGATTACGGATACGACTACGAGCGTTTCTTCAGTTACTACACGGTGGACGAGATGCGGGCCCATCTCGACCGCTTAGGACTGTCGTTCGTCCATGCCGAAGTCTCGCAGGACTGGATGCAGATCATCGCGCGGAAACCATGACCGAGAAGGATGGTGGCCCCGATTTTCACCAGTTGGCCCAGTGACGAAATGGCTTCGCGAGCTGAGCGTACTGCAGCACGCAGCGTAGCAGGACCGTCTGGGCTGCTAGCGATGGTCAGCGCGCCGAAGGCACTGACAGCGATAGTCCTCGTAGCAACCAGACATTCGAGCGATCGTTGGCGACGGTCGTGATGAACGACTGCCGCCGTGCATCGAAGACCATACGAAGAGAGTGAATAATCTCGTCTTCGATGCGCAGTCGGGTCGTGTATTTGGCGACTGCCCGGACACGTCCGCTGGCAACATCGAGGGCACGCGTACACCGGCGGTGCGCTGAACTCCTTAAACTCGCGCACCGCTCCGGTGGTTGGATCGATGAGGACCGCCGTCGATGGCGTGCCAGGCCGCCACTCGTTCGTCGCGAAGCACCAGGCCGACGAAGGTTCGTATTGAGCCCATGTGCTCTCGTTTCGAGACCAGCGTGGCGTGAGTTCGGCACTTCATCGAGGCTGTTTTCGGAGTCGGCCATCTGGACTCGAGGGAATTCGCGCTGGCAGGTCGCTTGCAGCCGCACGTCGCGTGGCAACGGCAAGGGCCGTTCGCCGAAAGGGAGACCAGACATGGACACGCCCAAGAAACACAGCGATGAGCGAACCTTCGGTTCGCGTTAGCGAGCCGAAGGTGAGTCGAATGGTGGACCAGCACAGCGCTGGTTGGAACCAAATCGCGGGCTGGCTCAAGGCGGTGGACTCAGTTCGCACTGGATAAGTGCCGTGCGCTCGAGCGTGCTCCTAGAACAACAGACGGGCGGCAATCATCGGCACCAGCATCATGCCGGCCATGAGCAGCCATGCGCGCGGGTTGCCCATGTTCAGGCCGTAGCCCGGGCCAATACGATTCTCGACCCAGATGGCCGGGTCGCGCGGGTTGAAATAGATCAGGCCGCCGACTTTCCACGCGTCGTCGGGCGTGGCGTCTCCGTGAACCTCCCGCCGCGCCGCAGGCGCGACCGTGCGTTGACCGCCTTGGCCGACGCGGAACATCCAGATGGCAACGCCGAAATTGCACAGCATGAGCGGCAGCGGCATGAACCAGGCCCACCCGCTCAGGGTGTTGCCGAACGCCGGAATCGATTCCACCGTCGTCGCGGACATCTGCATCGCCACCGCGTACCCGACCAGAACGAGGACGAGGACGTTGACGCGACGGAACCGTTGCTCCGCCGCTGCAGCCGGGCCGTCGATCGCGATCTGGCGCGACCGCCGGGCCATCGACACGGCCATTATCAGCGTCATCACGACGTAGACGCCGCCCAACGCGAGGAACGATGTGATCGTGCGCGGACCATCGGGCACGTCATCCCGGTACGTGTACACGAGCAGTGCCGTTGCCAGCAGAATGGCAAACGGCCCGACGGCGAACAGCGTCCCACCCGGCAGCGATGTGTCGCGCGGGACGAGTGAGGCGACGCGCACGTCGGAGGGCGGGACGGCGTGCGCGCGCGCCCTCCGGTGCGCCAACAGCCACGCGGCCAGCGCAACGATCATGTTGCCGGCCACGGCACCCATCACCAGCCACCCTCCCCGTCCGGAGTCGGGCAGAAACGTGGGAAGCAGCAGGCCGATCGCGAGCGCTGCCGCGGCACCGCTCCAGACGATCGCGCGGTAGCGGGCGACGAGCGTGCGGCCGGCGCCCGCGGCGAACGCCTCGGGTACCGTCACCGCGAACAGGATGTCTGGACGGCTGAAGCGAGGCATCGCATGAAAGAGGATGGTGTTCACCGTCACCACAAGCATCGTGGACCAGGATGCGGACGTCATGATCGTGCTCCTTGCGCGATGCGACGCAGCGCTGACGAGATCTGCCGTGAGCTCATGCCGGCGCCGCGCAGTTGAGCGGCGATCTGTGCCAGCTGCCGCAGCAGGCCATCAACCTCGCGCCGGTCGACTGCCCGCGGGGCGTTCCGCGCGATCACGGTCGCCCCGCGTCGGCGTTTCAGCTCGAGCCAACCCTCGTCCGCTAGTAGCCGGTAAGCGAGTGCCACCGTGTTGAAGTGCACCCCGAGATCAAGGGCCAGCTGGCGAATCGGCGGCAGCAGGTCGCCGGGCTTGAGCCGCTCTTCCACCAAATGGCGTCGGAGATCATTCGCGATCTGGCGGTAGGCGGGAGTAGGGGACTCGAGGTCGAGCGACACGCGGAGTGCTTCAGCCATTGTCTATTGTCTATGTACAATATACATTACAATGGAGTCCCAGTCGCAACGAAATGAGTCTGGTCATCCAGCCGCGATTGGATTGCGGAAACTCGGTTTCGAGGCCGGGACCGCGTCGATTACGGTCGAAGAGCTAATTTGGGTCGAATCTAACTAGCTTGAGATCAGCGAGTTGAAGATGGTGGACCTACGCTTCAACAGTTGGAACCCTATCGGCAGCTGGCTCCGGGACGTGGACGAGCTTCGACGTTCTACTCAATCCTGAGCGACCGCAGGGAATCGGCATTGCTCGCCCTCAACGCCGGCACTACACTCGCAATACCGAGAGCCCCCGAAAGCAGCAATGCCGAAGCTGCAATGGCCACTGGTTCCAGCACAGACGTGTTGCCGATCATCGCGGCGACCAAACGCGAAAGTGCGGCGGTTGCCGCGAGACCCAGGATCATTCCGACCGAGGCAGTCGCGACCGTTTCTCGCAGGAACTGACGAATCAAGGAGGCGCGTGTCGCGCCGAGCGCCATTCGAATCGCCGTCTCGCGCGCACGCTGACTGGCGGCGTAAGCGACCAATCCGTACACACCAACGCAGGCAATCAGGACCGCCACCATGGCAAAGATACTCAGCGCCGACGCCATCAGGCGGATTCCGCCGACGTCATCTGCCACAAGCTGTGTCATCGGCAGGAAGCGAACAAATGCGACCGATGGGTCTGTCGCCATGACTGCTCTTTCGATGTGCTGATCGAGGTCGGGAATGAACGTCGCGGTTCGGACCAGCCACGTGGCGGGAAAGGCCCGATGAGCAATCGACATGACAGGTGGCGGCACCTGAGCCAACGGCACATAGACGATCGGCGGTGGATCTGCGCCAAGCGCGCTGAATCCACGCGTCCAGCCGGCGCCAGGGCGACTGCGAACGTCGGCCACCACGCCGACAATCTCGCGGGCCGTGTCGCGCATCTGCGGCACCAGCGAAATCGAGCGACCAAGAACATTCGCCTCGCCATAGTACGCCCGCATGAACGCCTCGCTGACGATGGCGACGGCGGGAGCGCCGGCACCGTCCCGCTCTGTGAATGAACGCCCTTGGCGGACAGCAATCCGCAACAGCTCGAAATACTCCGGTGTCACGTACCGCCAGTCCACGCTTCGTATCTCGATGATCCGCGCTCCAACAGGAGCGTCGAGCGGCATATTGAGACCGCGCTCGACCGGAACGTGATTGGCCACGGCCACGGAGAGTACGCCAGGCACGCCCCGCACTCGGGCCAGTGCACCTTCCACCAGCTGCGCCACGCGGACGGAATCCTCGAACGACCGTCCTTGCAGCGCCATCTTTCCCACGGTCACATTCGACGGATCGAAACCCAGGTCCGCCCGATACATCCGGGCGATCGTGTTGACGAGCATGCCTGCGAGCACGAGCAACGCCATGGTCGCAGCCAGCTGGCCGGTCAAAAGTCCGCGGCGCCACCACGAGCCGGTCCGTGAGCCGCCGTGGCGCGCGCTTTCCGCGAGCGCGCTACGCAGGTCGACCCGCCGCGCGGCCATGGCCGGCGCCAGGCCGAATAACACTGCGACGCTCGCCGTCACGGCAACGGCGAACCCGAGCACGCGACCGTCTACACTCAGTCGCCGGCCCGCCAGGAGTTCCGCGGGCATCAACTGTGTCAGCACCGGCAGGCTGATTGCAGCAACCGCGACGCCGGCCACCCCGCCGATCGCCGCGAGCACGAGCGCCTCGGTCAGCACCTGCTGCACGATCCGGCCGCTGCCGCCTCCCAAGGCCATGCGTGTCGCCATCTCATGTCGTCGTGCGACCGTGCGAAGAAGCTGGAGACCGGCGAGGTTGGTGCAGGCCACGGTCACAACGGCGGCCACGGCCGCGAGGAGCAGGAGCATCAGCATGAGGAGCTGGCGACCGAGCAGTTGATGCAGAGGCAGCCACTGCAGGCTGCGAATGCGCGCGTGCGCACGCTCCGGCTGCGTCGACAACAGGTCAGCTTTCACGAGGTCGAGGACGGTTGTCGCCTGTTGCAGCGTCGCGCCGGCCGCGAGGCGAGCCAGCATGACGTAGTTCAACGAGTTGTCTTGACTCGCGAGCTGGAGGGGTGTCCAGACGTCAGCGGCCGGAATGGAGCGGAAGCCGCGCGGCATGACCCCGACGACTTCATGCGGAGTGCCGCCGAGTGTGACAACTTGTCCGATGGCGTCGGGCCGGCGCAGGAATACGCGCTCCCAAATGTCGTGGCTCACCACCACCGCGTTGGCACCGCCGGCGCTGTCCTCCGCCGCCGAGAACCCACGTCCGATCGAGGGCGGTACGCCGACCACCTCGAAAAACGCCTGCGACACGCGCAGGCTCTCGACATATTCAGCGTGGTCGCCGGCCGCGAGGCTCCAGCCGGATCCGCTTCGTTGCGCCGCAAGTGTCGCAATCGAGCGCGACCGCTCACGCGCGGCATGGAACGTGGCGCCATCGACGGATCCGCCGTCGGGAGTCGCCAGGGCGATAACCCGATCAACGCTCGGATACGGCAACGGCACGAACCAGACCGCGTTCACGAAACTGAACACGGCGGTCAGCGCGCCGACGCCCAGCCCTGACATTGCAATCGCGGTAAGCGCAAACGCAGGCGCTCGTCGGATCTGTCGAAGGGCGAAGCGGATGTCTTGCCAGCAATGATCGAGCCGCGGTGGCATCCATACCGCACGCGCGTCCTCTCGGGCTTTCAGTTCGTTGCCGAGCGCGCGTCGCGCCTGATAATCGGCCTCTACGGGAGATGACCCGGACCGCTCGAGGTCTTCCTGTGCCATGTCGTGGTGGGTCCGCAGTTCCTCGGCAAGGTCGTTTGCGTATCCTCGATACCGAAGTCTTGCTACCAATCGTCGAAGAAGGCGTGCCATATGAGGTCAGCCGTGGGCGAGTACCTTGCGGATGGCCGCGTGCATCCGATCGTAGGAAACCTGCTCGCTGGCCAATCGCTTGCGACCAGCACGGGTCAGCGTGTAGTAGCGGGCGCGGCGGTTGCGATCGGACAGCGCCCACTCCGCCTCGACATCTCCATTCAGCAAGAGCCGTTGTAAGGCTGGGTACAGAGAACTCTCGCCAACAGCGAGCACGTCGCTGGATACGAGTTTCAGGCGTTGGACGATGCCATACCCGTGGTTAGGTTCCGTCGCGAGCACGCGGAGAATGAGCATGTCCAACGTGCCTGGTAGAAGTCCGTCAGGAATACGGCCCATGAAGTCTTCCCATCGATAATCGATGTATTATTCGTACGGTCAGCTTTCGGTCAAGAAAAATCGGTTCAGACCGCGTGCGGGGTGGTTCGAACGAATCGTTGGGTCGCCGATTTCAGTCGTTTGAAATCAACGAGTTGGAGATGGTGGACCAGACCGGGATCGCACTAGCTGGCAGACGCGAAGCGTCTGCCGCATGAGCCCGAGCCCGGGATGGTCCTTCGACTCGGAATCGACGGCTCCGCCGCCGATTCCTCCCTCAGGACATTCGACGTGAGGATGGCTCGCCATGAGCGAACCTTCGGTTCGCGTTAGCGAGCCGAAGGTGAGTCGAATGGTGGGCCTTGGGTTCGGCAGTTGGAACCGTCTCGCCGTCTGGCTTAGGCACCTCGACGAACTCAAGGTGGCCCTATATGCAGTGGCTTAGCCAGCTGAGCTGATAGTTTCGCCGTCTCGATACTTTTCCCATACAAACATGAGCGACAAGAGCGAGATCTGCACGAGCGACCCGGAGACCGCCAGGTTCAATACGGTTTGCCGCGCCAGCGAGTCGGTCATCTCGACGGTCTGGAGGGCCACGACACACGCCGCGAGGACGCCAATCGCAGCGACCAATGTCGCGACGGCGATGATCGTTACAAGAGCCATCACCCAAGCCCGGCTCGGACTGATCGCCTTCGGGGGGATCTCCGCGAGGCGCGGAGCGTCGGCAGCGGTGGAAGTCCATGGCGGCATTCCCGAACGATGCCGCGATTTGCCATTCGACTCAATCTGTTGTGCAATGTTTGTCTAAGGATGGCTCAACCTCATAAAGGTCAGCGAGTTAGGCGTGTCGCAGCGCCACCTTCTGCGCTCGCCACCGTCCAGCATGACCGTCCCGCGTCGCCGCGCGCGTCGGACCTGCAAGGCTCACCGTTGTTCACTATCGACGAAGCGGCTCGGCAGACCGGTGTCGAGGCCGCCACCTTGCGCGCGTGGGAGCGTCGATATGCCGTGCCCGCGCCGCAGCGGACATCGGGCGGCTATCGGGTCTACACGCGGCGCGACATCCTCGAGATTCAAGCGGTCGTCCGCCGCTGTTCGAAGGGCCTGCGTCCTCGCCAGGCCGCCTTGGTGGTCCTGCGCGAGCGCATCACGGCCGGCAGTTCACCGGAGTCAGGGGACCTGCCCGCCATGCGGCGGCGTCTTGAAGAAGCGTGCCTGACGTTCGATGACGCCGCAGCGGCTGCGGTCCTGGAGCAAGCCTCGATCCCGTATCGTGGCAGCGATATGCTGCGGGAGCTGGTGCTCCCAGTGGTCGCTGCCATCGCAGCCGGACACCTCGCGGGAGCGATTACGATCAGCCAGGAGCATTTCGCCAGCCAGTTGGCCCGGCGCGTCGGTGCAGACCTGTTAGCGGCGGCGGGCCCTGCGTCCACGAAGGTCACGGTGCTTCTCGGATGCGCGCCGGGAGAGCAGCATGAGCTCGGGCTGCTCTGGCTGGCGTGCGAGCTCGGTCAACGGGGATTTCGCGTGACGTACCCTCGGGCCCGCGGTCCCGGTCGATTCGTTTCTGGCTGCGGCTGAACGGCTCGACGCTCCGATTAGCATCGTCGGCGCGACGATCCGTGCCCACCTCGAACAGTGGCGGACGCACCTGCGCAGATTCCAGCGACGACGGCGGCCCGCGATCATCTGGGCGGGACCCGCGGCGCCGATGGCAGCGAGATGGCCGGGCTGCATCGCCCGCGATGTTGACGAGGCAATCGAGCAAGTCCTGCGGTTGGCCGCTCGCTCGCGTCATCGCCAACGTCAAGATATGGCGCGCAAGGTTCCCGCAGACGCACTGCAAGTGACGGCGCGTATGGACGACATCATCGACGTCTTGGTTGAATTGTTCCTCAACTGTGATTCGCGAAGCTGAACCGCTAGGGACGTAGAGCTCCCCGACCCCGCCCGAGTCGCCGGCATTGGCTGGTGGCTGGCCCATCTGAAGGATTTAGTCGCCGATTATCGTCCGGTCTTCCACGACTGCCGAAAGCGTTGTGGCTCAATGGGTTCGCCGATCTCGGCGCTTGAGGTTATCGATTCCGATCGCGATGCGACTTGCCAAATGGTTCGAACGATAGGGTGGGTCGCTGATTTCCGTCCTTTGAAATCAACGATCTAGAGATGGTGGACCAGAACATCGCCAGTTGGAACCAGATTTGCGAATGGCTCGGACGCGTCGAGATGGTTCGACGGTTGGCATGAGCAGGTGTATCGCTGTTCTCCGTCTCCCGCGCGGCTACCAAGGTGCCGTGAAACGCTCCGCTTCTCCTACGATTGCCACCGAGGAGGTCTGCCGGTGCAAGACACGCTGTGGGAATTGGCGCTGATTCTTCTGTTCAGCGTCACGGTCACGATCCAACTCGATGCCGCCGGCCCGTCCGGTCAAGACCGCGCTGCACCAGCGCCGCAGGCTGCGCAAGCTGCCGAGCAACCTCGAGGGTGCGGCACCCCCATCAGCGAACGAAAGACCGAGACCGGCTGCTACATGACAGCCGAAACACCCGTGTTGCCATCGGGTTCATTGTTCTGGCATCTGGATGCCTATTCGAGCCGTGCTGCCGCGGAGGCGGCCCCGCGAACCGAGAGGAACGGTGACCGAGTCTTTCGGCAAGCATTGGGCTCTTTACGATTGCTGAGGAAAGCTGGCGCCCCGTAGCCGGCGAACGAGTCGCAGCTATTGGACCGCTCTTGGTGGCGGGCGATAAGCCCTACACCGCTCGCTACATGGAGGCGGTTTTCCCGCCTGACGCACAACCTGCTGGCAGCGGACCCGGTCATCGTCATCCAGGCCCGGAAGCCTGGTATGTCCTGAGCGGCGCGAAGTGTCTGGAGACGCCGAACGGTCACCGAAGCCGATCCCGAACCCGGTGACGTCGAAGTACGTGCGGGTCGAATAGCGAGTGGGATAGTGATGACGTTGTTCGAGGTTCGGTCACCAGGCCGTGCGAACAGGCACGTGCGTTACAAGCGATGAGTCGATCGCTCGCGGGTTGGTTCGAAGGTACTTTCGGCAGAACGCGTCAATATCTCGAAACGCCTCTAACGCCGCTGGCGGCTCACCCGCCCGGGTAGGCTGACCGCTCGGTCGTGGAACACCACTGCCGGCGCAGAAGCAGTGGCCCTGCCCAGCATACGTGCGAACCTCAAGTGTCTTCTTTGCTGCTCGCAGTTCCGGAATCAGCACCTCGGCGTTGAACTTGTTGATCGGGACTTCCCGTCGGTCGACGTTTCCCTGGACAATCAGGATAGGGCATTGAATCTTAGCGATCTTTGCTTGCAAGAACTTCTGAAACTCAGGAGTGTAGTACTGTGCCGGATTCTCCATCAGAAAGAGACCATCTCCCGGTGTGTATCGATCCCCCTTCTTTGGAACGCGGCTGTTCAAGAGGCCCGCCATCAGTAGGCTTGCCGGCTCTTCAGGGACAACGACGCAAATCTGGGTTCGAGTCGCAATCTCAAGCGCCAAATCCCCACCGCCGCTGCATCCGAACACGACGATGCTCTCGGGATCTACGTATGGCAGCCGTCGTACGAATTCGATCGTCGCCAGCCCATCGCTTAACGAAACCGACGACTGCGGATCGACATCGCGACTTCGATAAGTGGGGACGATCGAGGACATAGCCGGCGGCGAGGAACCGCGATGGATTTGCCCCGTCTTTCGCGGTTGATTGAAGGCTGGCGATCGGAATGGTCGTAATGCCGCCATGCAGGTAGATGATGGCCGGAAAGGGTCCTGGACCAGGTGGCTTCCGCAGTACGCCGAGACCCCGGTGGCTGTCGTCCGCGATTGGCGAGATGACCTCGAGTGGACAGTCGGCTTCCGAGATCACTGGCTGCATGACCTCGGCTTGAGCCCCGATGAGGCGGACCTGCAGCATGCTCCCGACTGTCGCAACGAGAAACGCGCGTCTATTCACCGGCGGGAGACTCGCCGCATCACTCATTTGCGGGAATGCCTTTCAAATGCGTATTGAACCACCGAACCGCTTCTCCAATGTGATCCGGCAAACGCGGGTCACCAGCCGGCAGTTGGAAACTCGGACCGTGCTTGCCTTCAGGCACTCTGATGAACCGTACCTTGACACCGGCCTGCTTCAGCGCGCTCTCCATGATCTCGGACTGTATGATCGGCACGATCACGTCCTGGTCCCCGTGCATGAGCAGCATCGGCGCGTCGTCAGCGGTTACATGGGTCAGCGGTGACGCATCACGATACTGTTTGTTCTCAAAGTCGTCAGGGCGCGCGACACCGGGAGGGCCCAAGGCGGGGTCCGGATACGCGAAGCCCATGAGCGCGGCGACCGTTCCGGCCCTGCTCGTTGTCGCGAACATCGACGGAAGATCGGCGGGCGCGAACAACACTGCAGCGGCCTGCACCTTTGCACTGAGACGATTCACCGGATCCGAATCGGACACATCGCCTTTTCCGTCCATCGTTCCCAACAATTCGACCAGGTGACCGCCCGACGACGACCCCCACGCACCGATACGGTCGGAGGTGATGCCGTACTCGGACGCGTGAAAACGGATGAACCGCACCGCACGCTGCGCGTCCTCGATGGGTGCCGGATAGTGGAAGCGGGGAGCCTGGCGGTGGTTGATCGCAAATACCGTATAACCTTCGGCGGCGAACCTCGCCGCGTGGGCTGTCACTTCTCGACTCGACTTGAGCTGTACCGCGTCATATCGCATTGGCGAATACCACCCGCTGCCCTGAATGGCGATAATCGCGATGCCGTTCGGCTGGGCCGGCCGGTAGACGTCCATTAACAACCCCAGGCCTGAATACATCCCATACACGACGTTCCGTTCGATTCGTGTTTGGGCTGCGCTGGTTTCAGGCGCCATCAGCAGAAGAACGACGCTCGCGGCGATAAGAAGCTTCACGCCAACCTCCTGCATCATCTGGCGAATGTGGGACCGCTTCGCGCCATTCAACCTTTGCGCGATTTGAAGATCGCCCCGAGAAATCCGATGGCGAGGTATCCCCCAAGCCGGGACGTCGTGCTCTCGAAGTCGTTCGGCGGCGATATCTCGCAAAGGTCGAAGCCGACAATGGGGCCACGGGCGGCGATCGCGGCCAGCAGGTCGCGGAGCTGGTAGTACGTGAACCCACCCGGCACCGGCGTTCCAGTGCCTGGCGCCAGCGAAGGATCGAGCACGTCGATGTCGATGGTGACGTAATAGCTCTCGGCGGCAGGAACGGAGGCGGCGACCTTCTCCGCGCCGGCGCGGATGGCTGCCGCTGCGGATGTGAGGTAGAAACCGCGCTTCCTCGCCTCCTGAATCAGCGCCACGTCACCACGCCGGATGCCCCGCAGCCCGATCATCGACACGCTGCTGACCCCGGGCAGCGTCAGCGCATGGCGGATGTGATTGCCGTGACGATAAGAGATCTGTCCCGTTTGGCGGTCGGTCGTTTCTGCGTAATCGTGATGCGCGTCCAGGTGAATGATGTGAATTTTTCGCTGGGTCTTCGCATAGCCGCGGAGGACAGGGAACGTGATCGAGTGATCGCCGCCGAGCACTACAGGGATCGCGCCGCGTTCGAGGATCGCCGCGATGACGCTGGTAATTCGATCGAGCGTCGGCTCGACCTGAGCCGGAGGCGCCGGCACATTGCCAAGGTCGACCACGCGGACGCCGTTGAGAATCCTTTCATCGTGATCGATATCGTAGAAGCCCACATTTTGGTTGGGGTCGGTTTGCGGGGCCAGCAACTCTACCGAGGTCTCTCGAATGGCCCGTGGCCCCATCCGTGTTCCAGGATTGCTGCCATGTCCAAGATCGTAGGGGATTCCGATGACTGCTGCGTCAGCCTTGAGCGTTTCGAGGTCGCCAGAGAGAAATCCGAAGAACGTCGGCGCGCGCAAAGGATTTAGCCGGAGCGGTTGAGCCTGGTTGGCGTAGGCAGCTGGGTTCGATGTGTCGGATGCGAGGGTGCCGGCGCCAGCTAGCGCGCCGAGGAAAGCTCTTCGGTGCATGGGGCCTCCTGCGTGCCTGCATACTACTACGCCGTCGCTGCGGGGCCCGCGGATGCTGCCAGCGCAGAATGCGACGAGCGGGGGCTTATCACCATCGACTTTGACACCGACGAGGTTGTTGCGACAGCTTGAGTCACTCAGAATCACCGATCCCGTCGAGATCGTGCGCGCGGAATAGCTATTCCTGTCGCAGCGTTTTCATCGGATCGACCTTGGCGGCCCGACTTGCAGGGATCCACGCCGCCAGCATTTCGCTGCGGTCCGCGACCGAACCCATCGACGACACGTCAACGGGCAAGCTGATGGAAGGCGTGCTCGCTGCGTTCGCGCAGTTCGACAACGACGTGCGTTCGGACCGAACGCGCGCCGGAATGCAGGAGGCTCTTCGGCGCGGACGCTGGACATTCCTGGGACCGCTTGGCTACCTGAACGCTCCGCGCGCGATGCGTCAGAGCTTGATGCCGGATCCAGAACGCGCGGCGATCGTTCGCCGAATCTTCAAGCACTACGCGACTGGGACGTATACCAAGCAGCAAATTCTGCAGAAGGCGACGCAGTGGGGACTGACCAACCGCCGAGGCCAGCCGCTCAGCTTCACAAGCGATCGGTATGCTCCTGCGAAATCGTCTGTACATCGGCATCATCGACGTCCCGGAGTTTGGCGTTCGCGATCAGCGCGGCGACTTCCTCCGCTCATCAGTGCAGCGGTTCCGCAAGGCCCTCACCTTAGGTGGCGTCGGGCGAACTCCACGCCAGATCCGGATTTCAGATACTTCTCGAATCTCAGCGCTCGCGGTTCATCAGCGAACGTTACGATGACGTCCACCGCCCACGGCCGATGTTTTGCGGTGTGTGAACAACGGCCGGCGTTGTGAGCTTCAAGGCGGGCGCCAAGATCCGCGGTTACACCCGTGTAGAAGCGCGGCGGGTCGTCGGAGTTCTTGAGCACGTAGACGATACTTTGGGGCGAGGTGGCCATGCCCCAGCACGAGCAACTGCGGTGCCGGCAGCCCATTGCCGGAATACCGAGTGAACTGACCGTCAGGTGGTGAGCACGTCTCAGAATTTGCCGACTGCTTCGATCGAGGAGGGTGCAGATTCTTCGAACGTGAAACATCGACTTCGCGCGTCCGCCTGCGAGGGCGATTCGCGTGAGACGGCTCCGCGGATTGCGTCGGGCGGATGCTCGACTTTACAGGCAAGGGTGGCCTGCCAACCGTAGCTCAGGTCAGTGGTGTAAGGTCCACCTACGCTCGCACAGAATCCCGGCGAGCTACGGTGGACAACCTTCGCCTGGAGCCTGAGCGAAGGTTGGTGGACCAGACCGGGATCGAACCGGTGACCTCATGAATGCCATTCATGCGCGCTCCCAACTGCGCTACTGGCCCACTCGGGTAGGACCAACCATGTTAACTCGCGCAGGCGCGTCTTATCAATGCCGCACCAAATGACCCCACCGTAGCTAGTGAACGTCGCCTGGTTCCGTCGGTTTCAATTGTCTGAGGGTGTTGCGCGCGTCTTCGATGAATTGCATCTGTGCCAGGTTCGTGCGCAGTGCCTCGGCGGTGGCCGCGACGGCGGCAATCGTGGCGTGTCGAGCTTCTTCGGCGGCGTGACGCGCGTCCTCGGCCGCGTGACGCGCTTCCTCGGCCGCGGCGCGAAATCCTTCTGCCTCTTTCCTCAACGCCTCGGCTACCTTGCGTTGCTCTTCGGCGGCGTCACGCTCGAGATCCGCTTCCTCGCGATGATCTTCAGCGTGTTTACGGCCGGCCTCGGCCGTTACGCGGCTCTGCTCAGATCCGGTGTTGTTGTCGGACATGGATCACCTCGGGGGCCTCCCTCACACAGTATGCCGACGAACGCTAACCTCTGGCTGTGCCTTTGAGCACACGCCATTGATCACAGAGGTCGCGTGCCGCGTCTGGCCAGTGCGGATATGTAAAGGTGAAGCCGTGCTCGAGCAAGCGGGCGGGCACCACGCGGCGGCTCTTGAGGATGAGCTCGGTTTCGGTGCGCATGAAGACGGCGCCAATCTCCAGCATCCACTTGGTTGCGGGTAGTCCGAACCGCGTGCCCGATGCTTCCCGCAATACCCGCATGAACTCGGCGTTCGGCAGCGGATTGGGCGACGCGAGGTTGACGACTCCGGCCACATCATCGCGATCGATCAACCATTGCACCGCCGACACGAAATCCTGGTGGTGAATCCACGACAGGAATTGCCGGCCATCTCCGGCGCGGCCGCCAAGTCCGCGTCGTGTGAGGCCCAGCAGCGTGTCGAAAATCCCGCCACGATCGGGACTCAAGGTCATCGCCGACCGAAGCGCGACTTTCCGCGTGCGATTGGTGCTCGCCTCGTTGAAGGCCCGTTCCCAAGCCGTAGCGACGGCAATGCTGAATTGCCAGGTGCTCGGCGCGGCCGGTTCATCGCCGCCGACAATGCCGGAGTGCTCGTCGTTCGGCGCGTCGTATCGGTGCGCGTAGATGGTGGCCGTGCTCGCTTGCAGCCACACCCGCGGCGGACGCGCGGCCGCGGCAATCGCCTGTCCTACCACCCTCGTCGATAACACGCTTGACGCCGTAATCTCGTGCCGGTTGGCGGCCGTGTAACGGCAATTCACGCTGCGGCCCGCCACCGGGAATGACGATCTTCATAGCGCCCTCCCAGGCTGCGGTTGCGCTTTGGACGAACCGGCGTACATGGCGATTGGCTACCTGAGCGTCACACACCTCGCACCGGCGGTGCTGGGATGCTTGGTGTTCGCCGCCGGGTTGTCGTTAGCGGCACGGGATTCTGGGCAAATGCCGGCGCCGACAGCAAGAGCCACGTCACGCTCGCACATAGAATCAGGCGCATGGCAAGGGCCCCTTTCGAAAAAAGGGCTCCGACGGATACATTAATCGCCGTTTCGTGGCACCCTGTGCCCACTCGGAAGCGGCGAAAGGGGAGAATCCATGCGCATCAAAACGGTTGTGCTCACCGGGCTGGCGGCCGCCATGGCAATGACGATGTCGGCGCGCGCTCAGCAAACAGTCACTCCCGAAAATGTCACGCTGCCGGAAATGCCGAACGAGACCACGCGCACCGGCAAGCGGGTCAATCGCATCATCGACATGTGGCTGAAGAACCAGCCGGTGTACTACACGCAAATCAGCGGCGGCGGCCTCGAGCAGGGGAAGCAACTGGCGGCGACCAAAGCGGATTACATCACCTACGAGATGGAGCATGGTCCGCTCGATTTCAAGGAGTTGCGTGAATTCATGCGTGGCCTGTTGGAAGCGGGCCCGACCCGGACCGGCCATAAGACGCCGGCGGTGCTCGTCACCCTACCGATCTCGGGTACGACCGACGCGCTCCGTGCCAACGGCTGGATGGTACAGCAGGCACTGGCCGCTGGCGTGCACGGCATCCTGCTGTGCAACGCCGAAAGCCCGGAAGCGGCCCGCCTGATGATCGAGGCATCGCGCTATCCCTTCGCGCCGCGCGTGGACGGTTTGGCGCAGGGCACGCGCGGCAACGGCTCGCAAGGCTACGCGTCGCGCATGTGGGGCGTGACCGCCGAGGAATATATGCGTATCGCCGAGCCTTGGCCGATGAACCCCGACGGCGAGCTGCTGTTCGGCCTGAAGATCGAAAACCCGCGCGCCGACGCGAATGTCGAATCATCCGTGCGCGTGCCGGGGATCGCGTTCGCCGAATGGGGACCGGGCGATCATGGCTTCTACATCATGGGACGTCCGGGCACCTACAAAGGTGGCGGCGAGACAGCGCCGCAAATGGCTGCGGTGCGCCGCCGGGTGCTCAACGCCACGAAGGCGGCCGGCATCAGGTTCCTGAATTCCTGCACTGAGAACAATGTCATCGATCAACTCAAGGAAGGGGTGATGATCTGCACCGGCGGCGACACGCCGGCCGCAGACAAGGGCCGCGCCTTCACCAAGCGCACCGACCCGTGGTGAATTAACGTTCAGACAAATTGGATCGCGAAGCGCTGGAGATCGGGCGTGGCGCGCGGGTCATTGGTGTCGATAGACGACACTAAGGCCCCCGGAGCTCCCTATCAACGCCCGTGAAGTAGAATCCGCACCGATATGCGCACCCTCATTGTCGGACTGGCGCTCATGGTGGTGACGGCTTCGGGCGCCGCGCAGCCGCAGCCCGTCACGCTGTGGGTCACGCTCGGCGATTCCGATCAGCTGGTTGAAGTCGACGCCTATGCCTTCAAGGAGATCCGGCGGATCACGACGGACCCGCGGCCGCACGGCCTGGCCGCATCACGTGATGGCTCGAAGATCTACATCGGCAGCGATCGCACCGGGAACTTCCAGGTGATCGACGCGCGAACCGGCGCAATCAGCGGGCAGATTGCGTTGGGCAAGGATCCGAACCAGATGACCCTCACCAAGGACGGCCGTTTCGCGTACGTGCCGATGCGCGGCGAGAACGCGGTGGCGATCGTCGAGCTGGATCCGCTGCGGTTACTCAAGAAGATCCCGATGAACGAAGGGCCGCACGACGCTTACACTAGCGCGGATGGCACGCGCGTGTACGTGGGCGCGCAGTACGGCAACGCCGTCGCCGTTTTCGATCCGGCTACACAGTCGCTGCTCCACCAGATTCCGACCAGCGACGGCGTGCGCCCGCTCGAGCCGGCAGAGAACGGCCGGACCATTTACACAGCGCTGTCACGGTTGATTGGCTTTGTGATGGTTGATCCGGACAGCCGCTCCGTAGTGAGGCGGGTCGAGCTCGCGAAGCTGCCGGACGGCGTGCCGGAGCCGTACCTCAGCACCTACACGCACGCGCTGCAGCTGGTGAAAGACGATACCGAACTGTGGGTCACCGACTGCGTCAACGATCTCATTCGCATCGTCAGCACCCGCGATCTGAAGGAGATCGCGCAGATTCGCGTCGGCAAGTTTCCGCACTGGTTCACGGTCCGCCCCGATGGCGAGGTGTTGTTCGTCAGCTTGTGGGATTCGCACGCTGTGGCCGCGATCGACATCGCCTCGCGCAAGGTGCTCGCCAACATCCAGTTCGCGCGCGGCACCGGACCCAAGCGCATCCTCGTGGCGCCGAAAGTCATCCGTTAGCGCCTAGGCCACCGATTGACACCGATGAGGCACTGATCGATCGGTGCTTAATCTGTGTCTATCGGTGGCTAGGCGAAGAACAGCTGCGACACGGCTACTTCGAGGCCCAGGTAAATGATCGCCAGGGCGGTGAGATCGAACGCGACGTGAGCAGCCATCAGCATCCACACATTGCCGGTGCGAACCAGGATCGTGGCGAAAATCACGCCGAACACCACCGCCTGCTGCACGCCGGGCCATTGCTGGTTACCGTAGTGGATCAGCCCGAACCACACGGATGTGACGATGACGAACCCGATCGTGGCCTTGAAGCTGCGACCAAACAGTGCTCGAGCGCGCTCGAGTAAGAATCCTCGAAACACGATTTCCTCCGTGACGCCCGCGACAACCATCCCCCAAATGGCAAGCGGCAGCAAACCCCGGTTGCCGGCCAGAAATTGATACGACGGGTTCACCGGTGGCGCGTCGAAGATCGGCATCATCACCGCTTTCATGACGAGCTTCAGGCCGACGCCGAACAGCAAACCGATGGCGAGCGTGCCGACCCACGACTTGGGCCTGGCGAGGCCGAGGTCCCGCCACGGCGTGCGCGATCGCCACGCCCATAACAGTGCCAACGTCGCGCCGATCGGCACCACCGGCAGGCGATTCACGGAAATGTTTCCCGCCAGCAGGATCACGAGCAGCGACATCACGCCGGCTGGCCCAAACCCACGGAGGGCCCTGGCCACGGGGTCCTGGCTGACGTCGATGGCGGGCATGCTCACGATGGTCTTACCCGCCGGCGATCTTCCGGGCGACGCGGGCGATGATGTCGGGGAGCGCGTCCACGGCGCCTCTGCGGACCAGCCAGGCGGGAATCCGTCCACCGGGTCTTACGGCAATCTGGTAGACCACGCGCGACCGCGAGTCGCCAAGCGGCTCCACGACCCACGAGCCGCGCAACAACGGCATCCGCACCGCGCCGGATCGCTCCGGCGCGCGATCGGCAACTTCAGACCACGAGCAGCCATGCGGCTCGCGGCGCACGTCGATCACCACATCGCGTGCTGCCACCACGACATACCTGGACGAGTAGCGGAGATAGACCTCGTATCGCGTGGCAAGATCGCCTGACAACAGCTTTGCCTCGCGAACGCCTGGATCGAGGATCTGTGTGAAGTCGCAGACCAGGGCGACGATTTGCTCGGCGGCATGCGGCAAATCTGCAACCGCTCTCACCTCACGCGCGTCAAGACGGGCATCATCGCGAAACGACAACGTCACGCCGTCCGTCACGCCGGCAGCCGTCCAGTCCTGACCGGCCAGCGCGGACGCCGCGGCAAGCGCGAGAATCAATGTCAGTCCAGTCCGCCGCGTCATCAGGTGCGGATGATACCCGACGCCTGTCTGGAACCCTCGCGCTGAACCTTCGTGCTGAACCTACTTGCTTCTGAGAACCGCCGCGGGATCGATTCGCGCCGCTCGCCACGCCGGTCCGGCGATGGCGAGCCCGGCCGTGATCGCCAGCACGATCGCGACCGCCGCAAAGGTGGCGACATCCAGCGGCTGAACGCCAAACAACATCGTCGTGATCAGCCGGCTGAATGCCGCGGCCAGCAAGAGGCCGATGACGATCCCAACGCCGATCAAGCGCGCCGCGTTTTCGATCACCAGCCGCATCACGTCGCTGGTAGTTGCACCCAGGGCGCGGCGGACGCCGAAGTCGCGCATGCGCTGCTGCACCGTATAGGCAAGGACACCGAACACTCCCACCATCGCCAGGGTCACGGCGAGCGCGGCGAATGCCGCGACCAACACCGCGCGGAAGCGATGACGGCCCGTCGCCGCCCATTCCACGGCCTCCAAGGTCGTAATTTCGGCCACGCTGACGAGTTGCTCCTTATCGATGCGCGAGATCGCGGCCCGCACGGCCGGCGTCAGCGCGTCGGCGCGACCCGTCTTCGAACGCACGAGCATCAGCACGTCGTCCACAGGGTCTTGCGCCAGCGGCACATACAGTTGGACGTAGTCCCGTGATTCATCCGGACGGAACTTCACCTGCCTGGCGACGCCGACGATTTCCGCAATGTTCGGTTTGTCGTTTGCGGCAGCATCAGTGGGCTTGAAGGACACCTGCAGACCGATCGGATTGCGCCCACCGAGAGTGCGCGCGAACGCTTCGTTCACGATCACGGTGCGCGGATTGCCTCGGGTGTCGCGCGCGTCGAATGGACGGCCGGCCACGATTGGCAGTTCGAGCGCCGAAAAGTACGTCGGGCTCACGATCTGAAACGCGGTGGTCGGCTTTCGCGCGGCATCGAGTGGCGCATCGCCAAGGATCTCGTAGTGAAACGGGTATTCGCCGAAAATGGATTCACCGAGTGGCAGCGCGGTCGACCAGCCGACGTCGGCCACGCCGGGTGCCGCCCGGACCTCGGCTTCAACTTGATCGAAGAACTGCTGCAGTTTCTCCGGGGTTGGATAGGCCGACCCCAACGGATCGACCAGCATGGTCAGCACGCTCTCGGCGCGATAACCGCGATCGTAGGACGACACCGCAATCAGGGTGCGCAACAGCAGGCCGGCGCCGAACAGCAGCAGCACCGACGTGGCGACTTCGCCGACCACGAACAGGTTGCGTAACCGTCCACCGCCGCCGGTGGTGGTCCGGGTGTCCGAGCCCATCACCTCGGGCGATGAAAAGCTCATCGCGTGCCATGCCGGGGCAATGCCAAACAGCACGCCGACCAGCAGCGACGCCGTGGCGCAGAAGGCCACCACCCGCATGTCGAACGACAACACGACGGTCGCAGGCAACAGCCCTTCAGGAATCATCACGGGTGCGACGCGTAAGATGGCGGCGCCGAGGGCCACGCCGAGCGCCCCGCCAATCAGCGAGAGCACGAGGCTTTCGGTGAGCAATTGCCGGACGATACGCCGGCGGCTGGCGCCAAGTGCCGAGCGCACCGCGAGCTCTCGCGTGCGCCCGGTGGCGCGCACCAGCAGCAGGTTCGCCACATTGCCGCAACAGATCAACAGCACGAACCCGACGACGCCGAGGAACAGCATGGATGTCGTCTTTAGATCGCTGCCGATCATCGTGTCGCGCAAGGGCTCGATGGTCACCGTGCGGCCTTTGTTGAATTCGGGATACTCGCGCGCCAGTCCCTCAGCCACCGCAGCCAGTTCCGATTGCGCCGCTTCGACGCCCACACCCGGCTTCAAGCGTCCAACAGCCTGCAGCATGTATGCCCCGCGTGCACGTGGCGGCATACTCGCAAACGGGCGCATCGCCCACATGCTGGTGCGCCCGAGAATCTCGAAGCCCTTCGGCATGATGCCGACCACGCGAAAGAGCGCGCCATCGAGACGGATTTCCTGCCCGACGAGGCCGGGATCGCGATTGAAGCGCGTCTCCCACAGGCCTTCGCTCAGCACGACGACGTTGGCCCGCTTCTGCTCATCCTCGGCAGAGAACGTGCGGCCCGCAATTGGCTGCACACCGAGGACGTCGAAAATGCCGGCCGACACCCATTGCCGCGACACCGTCAGCGCGTTGCCGTCTTTGCCGGACATCACCATGCTGCCCATGGAGGGGATATAGCCGGCGATCTTCTCGAACGTCCGGCCGCGCGCCTCCCAGTCCGTCATGTTGAGCGGCGATGCGAACCCGCGCGGCGTGGCAGACGCCGTCTCCCAAATCGTCACGAGGCGGTCCGGCGCCGCGTACGGCAGCGGCCGCAGCAGCGTGGCGTCCACCAGGGCGAAAATCGCGCTGTTGCCGCCGATGCCGAGCGCCAGTGTCGCCGCCGCAATCAGCGTGAACGCCGGCGCCTTTCTCAGCTGCCGCAGCGCAAACGAAACGTCCTGGCGAAGCTCATCCATCATCACGATCTCCCTCAGCCCTTCGACGTGGCAAATCGCGGATTGGTTCGCTTCCCGCCAATGTGCTACGAAAACAGCATATTGCTACGTTCGTAGCACGTCAAGCCTGGCTCGGCAGGGCCGGTCATGTGGCATTTATCTTGGCCGGGTAGGGTGTGGATATGGAGAAGGCGCAGGACAAGCCGCAAGACAGGCAAGAGCTGATACCGGTCGTGACGATGGACGCGTCCACCGAACGGCGGTTGACCGTGGTCCTGGTAGCGTCGTTGGCGGCGCTGCTCGCCGGCGGGGCGGCCGTGAACCTGTGGGCCGCTCCAAAAGCCGCCGCGGTCATCGCGCTGGCGGATCTGTCGGAGGCCACGCTGGTCGAAATCCGTGATGACGGCGGCGCGGTCGTACTATCCGGCGAATTTCGCTCGCGCGTGGATGCGATTGGAAACATCGAAAAGGATGCGGACCTCGGCAATCGGGAGGGCGACTCGGTGATCGGCGAAGTCGAGCTGGAGATTCCAGCGCCAGGCCGCGATCATCGCCGCCCGGAGCTCGAAGTGGACATCATTCACCTCGCGCCACGAACACGTTACACGGTCGTGATCGATGATCGGGTGGTCGGCAGCTTCGTGACCGACGATCGCGGCAGCGTCGACTTCGAGTTGCAGGAGGGCGAGCTGGTTCCGTCCGACAGTCCTTTCCCCAGCTAAACCCGACCTTCGTCCCTGCTGATTCGTGAAGCGGGGATACGCTCACGTCGGCACTGTGGGAGGATCGCGGCGGAGGCCCGCGCTTGCGAATACTGATCGCCGCCCTGCTCCTCACCTCAACGCTCGCGGGGCAATCGGTTCACGAAGCCCCGGCCGGCGCGCCGGCCACCGGCCAGATGGCGCCCAGCGGCGAGCCCGGACAGGCACTGCGCGTCACCGGCACCGTCGTCGATGCGAACGGCAAGCCGATTCCCGCGGCGTCGCTCTACATCTATCAGACCGATCACGAGGGCTACTACGGCGTCAAGCCGGCCAGCGACAGCCGCAATCCGCGATTGAAGCTGTTCCTGCGATCCGACGCGAAGGGCGCGTGGTCGTTCGACACCGTCAGGCCGGGTTCGTATCCCGGCACCCGCAATCCCGCGCACATTCACTTCGAAGTCGCGGCGCCGGGGCGCGCGTCACGCGTCTTCGAGATCGTGTTCGAAGGTGATCCTTTCATCACCGACCGGATGAAGAGCGATCCGGCGTTTTCCGTGCGACGGATCGAGAAGGGGCAGGTCAGCGAACGGATTACGCTGCGGTAGGCGTCAGCGGAAATTCTCGACCAGCGTCAACTCATCGATCGAGGAATCAACCCGCGAAAAAATAATCGTGCGCCGATCGCGGCTCACGCTCAGGCCGGAGGTGGCCGCGCCGAGGTTCCGCGCCACGGTCGTCGTGCGCCCCGTCGCAAAGTCGAAGAATTGGAGCACGGTCTCCACTCGAGCCCGCTCCGGCAGCGGCACGGCCTGGTTCGCTGGCGGCCGGTCCAGGTAGAAAATGCCACCGGGCACCACATCGAACGCGGCGAACAGGGCGCGATCGATGACCTTCACCGGTTCACCTCCCGCCAGCGGCTGCCGCCACACCGCTGAGGACACGCTGGGGTCGTCCGTGAAGTACACGTCGCGACCGTCATACGATTCGATCGAGACCGAGCCCGACCGGCTCGACACTCTCACACCAGGCCCACCGCCGGCGGGCATCTTCCAGATTT
Organism: uncultured Acidimicrobiia bacterium; assembly: GCA_963784445.1. GTDB lineage: Bacteria > Acidobacteriota > Vicinamibacteria > Vicinamibacterales > UBA2999 > 12-FULL-67-14b. The sequence continues at coordinate 41,949 of CAWARO010000001.1, forward strand.
CAGATTGTCCTGCCACGCTCGATGTGTAATGAATCCACTGCCCGTCGCGCGAATAGCTGGGGAACGCGTTCGTATACGCGCCGGTGGTGAGGGTTTTCGACTGACCACCCTGCGACGGCACGCGATAGACCTGCCCGTGGCCCCCGATGTTGCAATGGAACACGATGAACTGGCCATCCGGCGACCAGCGCGGAAAGCCGGGATTCGCGGCAAGAAATGAGAGCTGCAGCGCGTTCGAGCCATCGACGTCAGCCACCCAGACTTCCGATTCGCCCGAGCGATCCGACAGGAATGCGACGCGGCGACCATCGGGCGAGAGTTGCCCGAGGTTGTCTTGGCGGGTCGATTGAATGGCGGGCGACGGTGCCGCGGGTGCCGATCCATCGCCGGCGATGTCGAGCCGCCAGAGGTTGATGTCGGCGAAGCTGTGGACGTAGGCGAGCCGGACCCGCCCGTCGTTCGATCGCGAGATGGTGGGATGCAGGCCATCCTTCCCCACAAACGGCAATCGCGCTGGCGCAGCGCCATCGACAGACATCCGCCACAGCCCGCGCTTGGCGGAAAAGACGATTTCCTGGCTGTCGGGCATCCACGCCGGCCTGGTCGCAAACTCCAGCGACGTGATGCGTCGCGCGTCACCCACGGTCGTGAACCCAGGGCCAAGGGACACATGATAGAGCTCGCCGATGAACGGCGCGGTGTCGCGGCGAAACACCAGCGATCGTCCGTCGGGCGAAATGGCGCCATCCGCGTCCGACGTGAGCAGACCAGAGCGCGTCAACGGCTTCTTCTCACGGGTTGTGACATCGATCGTGAATAGGATGTCCGCCCCTTTCGGTCCTGACGAATCGGTCACCATCAGGCAACTCGAATCAGGACACCAGCCGAGCGTGATCGGGGTGTAGACCGGAAGCCGCGGACGCACGTCAGCCAGCTTTCGCTCTCCGCCACCAAGCGGCGCGACGAGAAAGACCTCGCTACCCTCGGCGATCTTCCGCAGGAATGCCACCGCGCGGCCGTCTGGCGACCAGGCCGGGGAAGAGTCATTGGCAGGATTCGTCGTGAGGCGCAGCGGTTGGCCGGCGCCGATTTGCTGCACGTAGATATCGGGGTTGTCCTGCTGCGGGCCGGTCCACGAAAAAGCCACGTGGTTCCCGTCAGGAGAGAAAGCCGGCGATCGCATCACGCCGGTCAACGAGGTCAGCGGCACCGCGCTCTGCGAGGGCTCGCTGTTGCGGCTCGGTGCGGGCCGTAGCGCGTACACCGCAATTGCAACCACGACCACAACCACGGTTGCGGCAACAGCCGGCCACCACCGCCGGCGACGGTGCCCCGGAGATGCCGCGGTCGCGTGGTCGGAGTCGGTCGCGAGATCCTCGAGTGCCACCTTCAGATCGGCCATCGTCTGGTAGCGCCGGGACGGATCCTTGCGCAGGCAGCGCATGATGGTCTTTTCCAGGTCCGGCGACACGGTCTCGTTCAAGCGCGACGGCAGCTCTGGCTCCTCGCGCAGGATCTTGGCCAGCACCGACAATCGTGAATCACCGGGGAACGGCCGGCGGCCGGTGACCATTTCGTACAACATCGATCCGAGACTGAAGATGTCAGAGCGTCCGTCGATGTCACGGCCCTCCGCTTGTTCCGGCGACATGTATGCGGTCGTCCCGACCACGGTGCCCGCCTCGGTCAGCGACGCGGTGACAGTCGCCGTTGGCCCAGAAGGATCGGCCGGCCGCAGCAGCTTCGCGAGGCCGAAATCGAGCACCTTCACACGGCCGCTCCCCGAGATGATGATGTTCGACGGCTTGAGATCGCGATGGATGATGCCGGCGTGGTGCGCCGTGGCCACGGCGTCCGCGATCGCGGCCGCGAAGCGCAACGCGCGCGCCGGCGGCAGTCCCTTCGCCGGAATCATCTGATCGAGGGTCGTGCCCTCCACGTACTCCATCACGATGAAGTCGATGCCCGCATCGGCCCCGATGTCGTGGACGGTCACGATCCCAGGATGATTCAGAGCGCTTGCCGCCTTGGCTTCCTGTACGAACCGGAGCTTGCGGCCCGGGTCGGCGACATAGTCGTGCGGCAGGATCTTGATCGCCACGGCGCGCGACAGTTGCGTGTCCGTCGCCTTGTAGACCACACCCATCCCGCCTTCGCCAAGCTTGGCGTCGATGGTGTAGCGGTCGAGGGTCCGGCCGATCATTGGAGAGCCTAGCTTAACCGTTCGCGACCGACCGCATTTGCGCCAGGGCCAATTCCAGCAGGCCTTTCGCGTCGGTCAGAAAACAGTGGGCGTGACCCACGGTGCGGCCCCGATTGCGCGTGCGCGCAAGGTGCGCGTTCACGATCTGCGCGAAAAACCGTGGCGGCCAATTCGGATGGGCGCCGCTATCGCTGCTATTGACCTCCGCCATCTCCTTCCACACGCGCTCGCCGTTCTCGAGCACCGGCACTTCGAATCTCGCGATGCGCTTGTCGGGGATGTCGACGATATGTTCCGCGTAATGCAGGAAGGTGACGGTGTCGTGATCGCAGCCGATCAGCAGGATCTTGCCGTCGAGCGCAACGAACCGTTCGAGCGCCGAGCCGTGGCCGAAGGCGTAGTCCCACGGCTGCTCGGAGATCAGGTGTTCGGCGTGGCGGCCCCACACGACGAACCGCGCCACGTGATTGTTGACGAGCGAGCCGGGATAGGACCGGAAGAACTCCACCAGCGCGCCGTTCTCCCGCTGCGCCTTCGCCGTGTAGGCATCGAAGGCCGGCTGCTTGTCAATGAGTGCGCGCTCCTCGGCAGGCGAGAGATGGCCGCGGCCGACGTCGTCGTAACCGTCGGGACAGCTCGCGTACATCATCATCGTGCCGGCATCGGTCAGCGCATCCCTTAGCGCCAGGTGAATCTGATCCGGTCCGCCGGCCACCGGTCCCACGGCGCGCACCGACGCGTGAACCATCACCGTATCGCCCGCCGCAATACCGAGCGCGCGAAAATCGGCGGCCAGCTCGTCTCTGGAATGCACCAGCGCGATTTTATCTGCAGGCCGACTCAGCAGTTTCGAAAATGATTTATGCAGACGAGCTTGACTTGAGTGGTGAGCTGACCAATCATCCGGCGCGAAATAACATCCTCCGGGAATATGGAGCACACCATGAAACGCAGCGTCCCGATGCTTGTTGCCCTCGTCTTGTTCTCATTCACCTTCGGCCACCCGATCAGCGCACAAAAAGGCGGACACCAGGGCACCGCGCGACTCGATCTCGTCGAGGCCACTGTCCCTGAACTCCTCAAGGCGATACAGACGAAGCTGATTACATCGGAACAGCTGGTCGAGATGTATCTCGCGCGGATTGCCGCCTATGACGACGCGGGACCGCGGCTCAATGCGTTTCTGACGGTCAATCCCAATGCGGCGGCCGAGGCGCGCGCGCTCGACGCGGCGCGGCATCCCGGCATCGCGCGCAGTCCGCTCTACGGCATTCCGGTGTTGCTCAAAGACAACGTCGACACCGCCGACATGCCGACCACCGCGGGCTCGGTGGCGCTCGAAGGATCGATTCCTCCCGACGATGCGTTCATCACACGAAAGCTGCGCGCCGCCGGCGCGATCATCCTCGGCAAGGCCACGCTGACGGAGTTCGCCAACTTCCTCACCAACGGCATGCCCACCGGATACAGCTCGCTGGGCGGCTATGGTTTTAACCCCTACGATCCGCGTGAGCTGCCCGGCGGCGACGGCCGTCCGGTGCTCGCCACCGGCGGGTCGAGCTCGGGTTCGGGCATCGCGGTGGCGGCCAACCTCGTCGCCGTGGCCGTCGGCACCGAAACATCCGGATCGATCCTCAGCCCGGCGAGCGGCAACATGGCCGTCGGCATCAAGCCGACCGTGGGCTTGATCAGCCGCGACGGCATCATTCCGATCACCGCTGACCAGGATACCGCCGGTCCGATCACGCGCACGGTCACCGACGCTGCGATTCTCCTCGGCGTGCTGGCGGGTCACGATCCAGCCGATTCGGCCACCGACGCCTGTCTCACGCCGGGCAACTGCTTCAGCGATTACACCCGCTTCCTCGACAGGGCGGCACTCGCCGGCGCTCGCATCGCAGTGCCGCCGTTCCCGGCCAATCGCGCCGACATCATGAACGCGGCCATCGCCGTACTGACCGCGCAAGGCGCGATCGTGGAGACCGTGCCCGCGCTCGCACCTCAGCTGCCGGGCTGCCCGTCGAACGTGTTTCCGCCAGTGGAGCCCTGGCCCCCGCCCGGCTGCGCGAGCGCGCTGTTCTATGGGTTCAAGCGCGACCTGAACGCGTATCTCGAATCGCTCGGTCCGGGTTCGACGATGCAGTCGCTGTCGGACATCATCGCGTTCAACGCCGCCCACGCCGCGGTGGCGTTGAAGTACGGGCAGATCCTGGCGCTGCTGTCGGATTCGATCGACATCTCGCCGGGCAGCGTTGACACCATCCAGTACATGGACTCGCGCGCGCAAGACATCGTGAATTCCCGCGGTGCGCTCGATTTCGTGTACAACGGCACCGACGGCATCCAGGGCACCGCCGATGATTTCGATGCGCTGCTCTTCTCCGCCAACAGCGGCGCGGGCACGCCGGCGAAGGCGGGCTATCCCAGCATCACGGTGCCGGGCGGGTTCGTGCCGCCGGCGCCGCCGATCGAGAACCCCTTCCCGTCGGGTGTGACCTTCTCCGGCCGCGCGTTCAGCGAGCCAAGGTTGATCGGGCTCGCGTACGCCTTCGAGCAGGCGACCAAGCATCGCCGGTCGCCGGCGAGCACGCCGCCACTGCCGAGCGACACGGTGCGGCGGCCGTAACTTGACAACTCGCCTCGGCGTCGCTGACGGGAGTCTTCCTCTTGGTGGACTTCTTGAACAGCGGCGCCGAGTGCGTGAATGGTAAGAAAGCGCTCATTGACGGCTCTGCGAAACGCAGTGGCAGGCTGCCGCGGTGCGACCTTTGGAAGCGCGTCACCCAGTGAGCAAGACTTACGCGGTTGCATACTTCACCGCCGAGCCCGATCCCCGGATCTCACGCTCGAGGTCCGGCCCGTGTAGCACGCAGGGAAGCTCGTCAGCAATTCGGCAACGATCTCAGGGCCTTCGCACGCAAGCTCAACCGCGGCAAGTGACCTCTGGTACATCACTTGCACCGTACGCGGTGGGGGTACGAAATGGCTCAGTCGAAGGTCCGTTACGCAGTGGTCGGGCTTGGCTACATCGCTCAGGCCGCGGTGCTTCCGTCTTTTGCGCACGCGAGGCGTAACTCCTCCCTCCATGCTATCGTCAGCGGCAAAATCGAGAAGCTGAACGAGCTTGGCGACAAGTACCGGATTCCGGTGCGCGCGAGTTACGACGATTACGAGCGCTGCCTCCAGGAGGTCGACGCCGTCTACCTCTGCACTCCGAACTCGGAGCATGCCGATTTCGCGGTGCGGGCAGCAAAGGCGGGCAAGCACATCCTGTGCGAGAAGCCGCTGGCGGTCACGCAGCAGGAATGCGAGCGGATGATCAAGGCGGCGAAGGACAACAACGTCAAGATCATGACGGCTTACCGGCTCCATTTCGAGCCGCTGTTCCTCGAAGTGCTCGATGTAGTCAAGAGCGGCAAGATTGGTGAGCCGCGCTACTTCAATTCGTCGTTCTCGATGCACGCGCGGCCGGGCGGCATCCGCACCCAGCGCGAGCTGCGGCGGCGGCACACTGTTCGACCTCGGCGTCTACTGCATCAACACGGCGCGGCTGATGTTCCGCGCGCGAGCCGATCGAGGTGATCGGATCGTCGATCGACGGCGCCCGCTCGAACATGCCGGAAATCGACGAGATGACATCCGCCGTGATGCGCTTCGACGGCGATCGCCTGGCAACGTTCACCACCAGCTTCAACGCCAACGGCGTCTCCGACTTCCGCGTGGTCGGCACCGAGGGCAACATCCACGCCGAGCCGGCCTACGAATACGCCGAAGCGCTCGGCTACACGCTGACCGTCGGCGAGTCGGTGAAGAAAAAGAAGGGTCGCCGCCGCGATCAGTTCGCCGCGGAGATCGCCTACTTCTCCGACTGCGTGATGCACGGGCGGGATCCGGAGCCGTCCGCGGAAGAGGGCTGCTGGGACGTGCGCGTCGTCAACGCGATTTACCAGTCAGCGCAGAGCGGCAAGCCCGTGAAGCTGAATCAGTTCACCGACGAAAGGCGCCCGACCAAGCAGCAGGGCGAGGATTTTCCGCCGGTGCGGGAGCCTGAACTCGTCGCGGCCGAGAAACCGCACGACTGATCGGAAATAACAAATGACGAATGACAAATGACGAACGTTCGTTATTTGTTATTTGTCATTCGTTCTTACGGGAATCGCTTGCAGGGCGTCGGCCATGTGTCGCATGAGCCGACGTCCGTAATCTTCGTGTAGACCAACGTACTCGACGCCTCTTGATCCGCCGAAGCCTTGGCGGACGTTTTCACGTCCATCGTCAGTAGTTTTCCATCAGGGCTCACCGAAACCACTTCTCTGATGGTCGTGGTGTCGCCGTTAGGCGCTTTGAACGCACCCTCGCTGAGCAACGCCTTCCCTTCCCACTTGGTAGTCATCGTCACCGCGCCGCCCTGCCCCGCTGGCGTGGAGGTTTCGCGTCCCGGTTTGTAGATGCGGACGTGCGCTTCGTTGATCTGGCTTTCAATCACCACGGTGCCATTGGCCGGTTGCGTGATGTGGAGTGTTTTCGGAGCGCCGGCTGAAATCAAGCCGACAATGCCGGCGGTCGCCACGACCTTGCTCTTCGTTTCATCAAGCCGCCACGTGCCGGAAAAGTCTGGCGTCTGGGCGTGAAGGAACGAAGACGCGACGACGACGCAAAGCAAAATGTTTTTGATTCTTAATTTTTCATTTTGCATTTTCATTGAGCTCCGAGATTCAGCGCGACGATCTTTTCGCGATCGCGCGCGTAAAGGGTCCGGCCGACGAGCGTTGGGACCGTCCACGTCGTGGTGTCGAACACTTTCTTGGCCTCGGCGAGGATCGTGACACCTTCCGGCGCCAGCTTCGCCAGCGCGAGGTCGCCGTCCTCATCCATGATGATCGCCTTGTTGTCGGCATACACCATGCTCGCGCGGCCGAAGCCGCGATGCTGCCACGCCGGCTGGCCGGTCTTGATGTTGAGCGCCGTCAGGAACGCCGGGCCGAAGTCTCCGGTGGTGCCGTAGACGAAATCACCGACGCGAATCGCGTTGAGAAACATGAACCGGACACGATTGGTGAACCACAGCTCCTCCGCGTAGGTGACGTCACGATCGGGCTTGAGCTGGATGGCGCGGCTGCCGGCGCGATAGGCGGACGACACGAACAGGATGTTGTCGGGGCCAAATAGCGGCGTGCCGCAGTTGAGATCGTTGCCGGGGTCGTGCACGTGCGACCACAGGATCTTCCCGTTTGCCGGATCCATTCCGTTGACGGTGCCGCCGCCAAACACGACCAGCTGATCGCGGCCGGCGACGTTGATCAGAATGGGCGGCGCCTCCGACGTCAGGAAGTCGCCGCTCTTCCACACCACGGCGCCGTCGCTCTGGCGGAAGGCCATCACCGACTGGCCCGGGCCGCCGACGCTGCAGATAATAGTGTCGCGAAAAGCAATCGGGCTGCAGCCGTAGCCGGTCTTCACCACCGGGCGAATCAGCAACTCGTGCGAGTTGAATTCCTTGATGAAGTCGTGGGACCAGAGCACCTTGCCGCTCTTCTTGTCGAACGCGAACATCTGCTTCTGAGTGCCGATGGTGAACAGGCGATCGCCGACGATGAGCGGCGTCGAGTGAGGGCCGGCGCCGAAGCTGAAGTCCTCGCGGCGCGACGGATACTTGTGCTCCCACAGCGTCTTGCCGGTGGCGGCGTCCATCGCGATGACCGTTTCTTCCGGGTCCCACGGCCCCTGCTTGGCGCGGCCGTTGCCGGCGCGATACATCGTGTAGAGCCGGCCATCATCCATGAGGATGGCCGAGTGGCCGGTGCCGAGCGGGCGCGACCAGATCAGCGGCGGGCCCGTGTCCGGCCACGTGTCCGCGAGGCCCGTGCTGTTGACGATGAAATTGCGGGTGGGGCCGCCCCATTGCCGCCACGCATCTGCTGAGGGTGATGACTGCGCCTGCAGCCCAACCACGTGCGGCACAGCCAAAGCGACGGCCGCAGCAACGACCCCGAGAATTCGCATGGCGCGAACTATGCCACAAAACCGCGGCCGCGCAATCGATCCCAGCCGCGCGCGGACCGCGACCGCCAGGCGGCCAGCACCTCGCGCTCCTGCTCAGGTGTGAGAACGTAGCGCGGCTGTTTACGTAAAGCTTCAGGGTACTGCGGCCGATTCGCGCCACGCGATCGTGTCGCGTGCCGTAGTCAGCAACGGACGAAACTTGAGTCCGGCCGCAATCGCCTTGCGGTTGCCGATCTGCGTGTGGCCCAATTCGTCACCTTCCGACATCACCCACGGAACGGAATAGGTCAGACCAGACATGGAGCCATTGGCGTTCTTGCGCAACGGGTACTTCCTCAGCCACTCGTAGTCGTCCAGCCACGTATAGGTGACCGGCGTCTTGGCGAGTGGACGCAGGCCTTCGACGAACTGCTCGAGCGTCTGCTTGGTGGCGGGACCAGCCACATTGAACGTGCCCGCCGTCTGGCCTTCCATCACCGTGACCATGAACTCCGCGAGATCGCGCACGTCGATGTACTGCACGAAGTCGCCTTTCCGGCCCGGCACGGGAATCTCTCCGCCGCGCGCGATGCGCACCGGCCAATACGTGAATCGATCCGACGTGTCTCCGGGTCCGACGATGTAGCTGGGCCGGATGATCAGCTCGCGGCCCGGCATGCCGACGCGCACCAACTGTTCGCTCTGCGCCTTGAGCACGCCGTAGCTGGGCGGATCCTGCGGCGGCGTATCGGTCAGCGGCACGGGTCCGTCTTCGGGAATGTCGACGGTGCGATACGGAAGAAATACCCCGGTGGACGACACGTACATGAACCGGCCGGCCGATCCCTTCAGCGCCGCGACCGCTTCGCGCGTCCAGGTGAGATTGGTCGCTGTGTCGATCACGACATCCCATTTCTTGCCGGCGAGGTTGGCGTACGCGTCCGGCAGCGTGCGATCGCCGCGAATGGCCTCGACCTTCGAAAAATCCTCGACGTTCTGATTCGGCTCACGCTGCCCGCGATTCATCATCGCCACCTCGTGCCCGCGCGCCAGCGCGGCGTGGATGATGTGCGGGCCGATGAACCCGGTGCCGCCAAGAAACAGGATGCGGCGTTTGGTCTGCGCGCGAAGCGGCACGCGCGACGCCATCGCCGCGAGAGCCGCCGTTCCACCAAGCTTGAGCACGTCGCGACGTTCGATCATCGAAGTTACCTTCCGGTGGTCAGCGTAGCATCGCGGGCGAACAGGGACGAAGAATGTGACCGATATCTCGCGATCGCCGGCGCTAGCGCCCTCACCGCCAGCCAGGACGCAACTCGTCGAGCATCTCGATGACCACGGCGTCCTGGCGCTTCGCCAGCACGTCGCGCATCCGTGCATAGACGGCGGTCTTCGCCTCACCGGGCAGTGCGTCGAACACGGGTGAGACGATCATGTAGCTGCAGCGGTATTTGAACAGCCGCGTTTGGAGATCCAGCTCGCGCAGCGAGCGGCCCTTGCGATCGCGCGGCCCTCCGGCGCTGAACACCTCCGCAAACCTGGAAATGCCGCGAACCTGCGCAGGCAACGCGGGCTCGTCGACGAAGAGCAGGTAGTCGACGGTGTCCTTGACGAGCGCGCCGAGCTCACCTTTCAAAAAATCGGCGGCGCCGTCGGCCGCGGCAACCCGCGCCTCCCACCCGAGCCGCGTCAGCAGGTTCATCGCGTGCCCCTGATGATCGAACACCATCAAGGCCGTGATATCGCTCGTGGCGATTGGAAAATCGGCAGCGTTGACGCGCGGATCGAGCACCAGGCGATTGAGCGTACGCTCAGAGATGGCCTCGTCGCCGCGTTGGGTCGCCACGGTCACCATCGCATTGCCCATGTGCCGCGACGCGCCGTGCGTGCCCGTCACATACCAGCCGCCCCATCGCTGCTCGAGCGGCGTCCGGTGATCCACGATCGCGCTACCGAGCTGCGGCCGCGTGCGGCCGGTTGCCTCGGTGAACATGCTGCGCACGAGGATGCCGGGCACGCCGAGACTGTTCGCGGAGAGATGGCACGTGAGACAGCGATCAGGGCGGACGAAGCGAGGCGGCGTGCCCAAGCCAACTTCCTGCGGCAACGTCTGGAAGATCACACCCTGGCGTGGATCGTGCGATGCCGTTTCGAGCATCGGCGCGCCGGGAATGTAGCCAACAATGACGCGATCGTTGAAGTACAACGCGCGCGGGTTTTCCGGATTCGTGAAGGGATGCTGGATGCCGGTCTTGGAGAACAGCAGGATCTGCGATTCCACCGGCACGTTCAGCGTCGTGAGCAACGACCGCAGGAAGCCGAGGCGGCCCTCAAACTCGAGCGATGCCGATCCCGCCGTCAGATTGCGCTGCAAGGCGGTGATCGGATCCGTCAGTGCGCTCGTGCGATAGTCGATCGCCGGATGCTGATCGAGTGTGCCCGGAAAGAGCGATCGCGACTGGGCCGACGCAAGGGTCAACGCGATCGCCCAGCCGACGGCAGCTGCCGCCAACGCCTTCATTGCAGAAAGGCTACCGCACTCTGTGCACCCTGCGCACCCTGCGCACCTTTATTCCTATTCCGATCGGAGCGTCACCATCGGATCCACCACCGCGGCGCGGCGGGCGGGGACGTAGCACGCCGCCAGAGACACGAGGGCCAGCAGCGCCGGTACGATCGTAAATGTCATCGGATCGTAGACATCGGTTTCATACAGCAGCGATTGCATCACGCGAGTCGCGGCGAGCGAGCCGAACAGGCCGATCACCAGGCCGATCGCCACAAGCAGCATGCCCTGCTTGACGATTAGCCCCACCACTTCGGAGCGGGCCGCTCCGAGCGCCACGCGCACGCCAATCTCGCGCGTGCGCTGGGCCACGCCAAACGCCAGCACACCGAACAGGCCGATGCCCGCCAGGAGCAGCGCACCAGCGGCGAACGCCGTCAACACGGTCGCGCTGAAGCGCTGGGGCGCGGACAGGTCGCGAACCACTTCTCTCATGGTCGTCACGTTCGCGATGGCGAGCGCAGGATCCACCGCCGCAATGGCGGCGCGCACCGATGTGGTCAGCGACGCCGCGTCAACCTCGCCGTTCACCGCCACCTTCATGTTGCGCCAGAGACCGCCGAGGGGACTGGCGAGCCCCTGATCGTTCGTCTCCGAATACGGTGAGTAGACGTGGATCACCGGATCGCTGCCGAGCGGACCATCCACCACATCCCCCGCCACGCCAACCACCGTTTGCCAGGGCGCCGGTGAGCTGGCCAGCCCCCACTTCAATCGCTTGCCGATCGGATCCTCGCCTGGCCAATACCGATCCGCGAGGTTCTTGCTGACGATCACGACCAGGCGGTTCTCCATCTGTTCTTCGGTCGTGAAGTTGCGGCCGCGAATGAGCGGGATGCCAAACGTCGTGAAGTAGTCGCCGTGCGCCCAGGTGAGGGCGATGCTCGGTGGGATACCAGCCGACTGATCGACGCCTTCTGGAGAAAACGCGCGGCGCTCGCCATCCGCCCGCAACGGGAGGTCGGTGGTGACGACGCCAGCCTTGACGCCCGGAATCGCCGTGATCCGCTCAGTCACCGTTTGATAGAACGATCGCACGCGCGGCGCCTGGTTATAGCCCGCAAACGGCAGCGACACTTCGACGCTCAAGACGTTGAGGGCGTTGATGCCGGACTCCGCGTTCATCAGGTTGTTGAAGCTTCTGATCAACAAGCCGGACGCAACGAGCAGCACAAACGCGAGTGCGACGCTGGCCACGACGAGCCCGCCTTGCAGGCGATGCTGGCGCCGGCCGCCGGCCGAACGCGCGCCTTCGCGGAGCGCGTCGGTCAGCTCGCGCTTCATCCCGGCAATCATCGGCACGAGCCCGAAGAAGAGCGCCGTGGCGATCGACAGTCCCATGGTGAACGACACCACGCGGATGTCGAGCGACACGTCCGACACGCCGGGCAGGCTGGCGGTCAGCACGGCGGGCACCGCGCCCAGCACCCAGTTCGCGATCAGCAGTCCCACCGCGCCGCTCGCGAGCGCCAGCAGCAGACTTTCGACCAGCAGCATCTGGAACAGGCGGTGGCGGGAAGCGCCAAGCGCTACGCGCACGCCCATCTCTCGCTGTCGCGCCACCGCGCGGCTCAGGAACAGGTTTGCCACGTTCGCGCAGGCCACGAACAAGACGAGGCCGACCGCGCCGAGCAGGATCAGCAACGGACGCCTGACCTGCCCGGAGATTTCTTCGAGCATCGGCGTCGCCGCTACCTGCAGGGTCCAGCCGGCGTTACGTAGCTGCGCCGGGTAGTTCTCCATGATGCGCGCGCCAGCGCCGCCGTGTCGCGGGTCGCCTGCTCCATCGTGACGCCGTCCTTGAGCCGGCCGATCACGCTGTGGTTGTAGAACATGCCGCGCGCCTGCCGCTCGAACGGATTGAACACCAGCGGCAGGTAGACCTCAGCAGGCGTGCCGTTGAACTGTGGACCGCGCTTCGGAAACTCGAAGCCCGCCGGCATCACGCCGACGATGGTGTACGGACGGCGATCCAGCAGGATCCGCTCGCCCACCGGCGATGATGCGGCGAAGCGGCGGCGGCGCAGCGACTCGGTGATCACCGCGACCGATTGGTCGGATTGATCTTCCGCAGGCAGGAAGGTGCGGCCTTCAGCGGCGGCGGCGCCGAGCAGCGGGAACACCGCGGCGGTCGTCTGTGCCGCGCTGATGCTTTCCGGCGTGCCGCTGCCCGACAGCTCCATGGTGCGGGTGCGGTAGGCGCCTATGTCCGTGAAGGATCCTTGATATTGATCGAGGTCTGCGTAGTCCGCTGGGGACACACCAAAGCGTGGCACGCGCGACTCCGGGATGATCTCGTGGATCATCATCAGCCGCTCCGGATCCTGGTAGCCAACCGGTCGAAGCAGGACGGCGTTGACGAGGCTGAAGATGGCGCTGTTGGCGCCGATGCCGAGCGCCAGCGTGATCACCGTCACGGCAGTGAAAACCGGCGACGAGATCAGCGCGCGGACCGCGTGGCGTAGGTCGAACAGCAACGAACCCATGTGGCCCTCGCCTCCTAACGTGATGACGTAACGGCGCTGGCGAGCGCGTTGATCGTCTGAATGGGTCATCGGCACCGCGCGGCGCATGTCCGACAACGCGTACTTCCACGCCGCGGCCGGACCGCGCGTGGACATCAGCTCGGAAAAATCGCCTTCGAGGTCGGCGCCAAATCGTTCGCGGAACTCGCGCGGATAGGTGCGCAGGAGCAGGCGCAGCAGGCGGATCGACCAGGGATGCGGAGTCACGATTGCGCCTGGTCCGGAATCAGCCGCTTCTCGCGGACGAGCGCGGTGAGGCGCGCGAGCCGCTCCGCTTCCTGCATCAGCGCGCGCCGGCCGGCCGGCAATAGCGCGAACATGCGACGCCGATCGTCGCTGCGCGCTGGGAGCTCCTTGACCTGCCCGGCCTCCTCCATCCGCTGCAACGATCCGTAGATGGTGCCGGGGCCCATCGGCGGCTCGCTGCCGGCCGTGGCTTCAACCGCCTGCATGATCCCGTAGCCGTGGAGCGGCCCGTCGGCGAGCGCCAGGAGAATGTGAAAAACGGCCGGCGTGAGCGGAAGAGGAGGCTTTTTCATTTGTATTACCGTGACGGATATATCTTATTCCCGTTACGGTAATACCACCTGGTTTGTTCCTTCGACTGTTTTCTTCAGCCCATCGAGGAAGTACAAGCCAGCCAAACGATAGCCATTGAGCCAGCGGTCGATCTCCGCCAGCGGCGCGGGATTGAGCGAATAGTGCAGCGTCCGACGCTCGCGGCGCAGGCGCACGAGCCCGGCATCGCGCAACACGCGCACGTGGCGCGAGACCGCCGGCCGGCTCACGGGAAATTCGCGCGCGAGCGCGCCCGCCGATAGCTCGCCGTGACGAAGCAGATCGAGGATGCCGCGCCGGATCGGATCGGCAACCGCGGCGAACACCGCAAGCTCGGCACCGGTTTGTTCTGTAACCATGACGTTACAGATTAGTAAAACCAAGGCTTTTTGCCAAAAGTGAACCTGCTTTCCTTTTACAATCGCCGCAAAACGGAAGCAGGTTCCCTTTCGTGGCGCAGCCCGGCCCGGCAAGTCGACAGCTCAGGTAAACAGCGGGCAGGCGCCCGTCATAATGTCGGGATGATTCTTCGTTCGATCTTTGTAAGTGCGTTCCTGGCCCTTGCCGCATCTGCCTTCGCGCAGACCACTCCCCCAACAGTCACGTTACCCACGGTGATCGTCACCGCGCAGAAGGAAGCGACGGACGTAAAAGAGGTGCCCGCGAGCGTCACCGCGGTCACCGCTCAGACGATTACCGACTCGGGACTCCGCGCAATCACCGATGCGGTGATCTTCGCGCCGAACACGGTGTTCACCGAGTTCACCGCGCGCAAGGTCAGCAACGCGCGCTTCCGCGGCATCGGCTCGAGCCCCAACAACCCCGCGATCACGACCTACATCGACGGTGTGCCGCAGTTGAACAGCAACTCGTCGAACATCGAGCTGCTCGACGTCAGCCAGATCGAGTTCGTGCGCGGACCGCAGAGCCCGCTCTTCGGCCGCAACACGCTCGGCGGCATCGTCAACGTGACTACGGCGCGGCCCTCGATGTCGGAGTGGAACGGCACCGCGTTTGCGCCCTTCGGCAACGCCGGGCTGATGGAAGTGCGCGGCAACGTGTCGGGACCGGTTGGCGACAAGGCGGCGGTTGGCTTTGCCGGCGGCCATCAGCAACGCGATGGCTACACGGTGAACGCCATCACCGGCAACGACTTGGATTATCGTGACGGCACGTTCGCGAAGGCGCAGTTCATGGCGCTGCCGAACGCCAACTGGGAAACGCGTTTCATTTACGCGCACGAGCGCAACCGCGACGGCGACTACGCGCTGGGCGATCTCGACGCCATCCTCGCAACGCCGCATCGGGTGGCGCGGGACTTCGAAGGTTTCACCAATCGCGACATCAACAGCGCCACGTTCAACGTCAGCGGCACCGGCCAGAATTTCGCGATTCAGAGCAACACCGGCTTCGTAAAGTGGAACACCGAGGACGCCACCGACCTGGATTATTCGCCGCTGCCACTGGCCACGCGCATCAACGAGGAAGCGGACCGGCAGTTCACGCAGGAGATTCGCATCAGCTCGCCGGCAAACGCCCCAATGGCGGTGACCGATCAACTCATGCTGCGGTGGCAGGCCGGCGTCGAGTACTTCAACCAGGCCTACGAGCAGGACGCGGTCAATACCCTCAGCGCCTTCGTGCTGGATCCGCGGGTGCCGTTCCCGGTGGCGATGACCTCACCGGAAGCGTCGATCGACAGCGCCGGCATCGGACTCTTCGCGCGCGGCACGCTGACCATCAACGACAAGACCGACGTCACCGCGGGTCTGCGCTTCGATCACGAATCGAGCGACGCCGTGCTGCGGACGTTTTTTGAACCGGAAATCCAACCCGCGAATGTCGTGACGGCCGAGCAGTCGTTCTCCGACGTGTCGCCGCAGTTTGCCGTGGCCTATCGCGTCACGCCCGAACACAACGTCTACGCATCCGCGGCGCGGGGCTACAAGGCCGGCGGCTTCAATCCCGCCGCGCTGCCCGGTAGCGAGGCTTACGCCGAAGAACACGCGTGGCACGTCGAGGCGGGCGTAAAATCGTCCATGTTCGGCGGCAAGGCGGCGCTGAGTGCGGCGGTGTTCTTCATCAACTGGGACGACCTGCAGTTGAACGTGCCGAACCCGTTCGTGCCAGGCCAGTTCTACATCACCAACGTCGGCGGCGCGAGCAGTAGCGGCATCGAGTTCGACGTCACGGCTCGGCCGTATCAGATGGTCGACCTGTTTGCGACGTTCGGTTATACCAACGCGAGCTTTGCCGACGGCACGGTGTTGGGGCCCGTCGACGTCTCGGGGAACAACCTGCCGTTCACTCCGGACTACACCGCGTTGCTGGGCGCGCAGCTCAATCGTTCGCTGACCACATCGATCAACGCCTTCGTTCGTGGCGAAGTGGTGTTGTCGGGAGCGTTCGAATATGACGAGTCCAATACGCGCGGCCAGGAGGCGTATTCGCTCGTCAACGTCCGTGCCGGCGCGCGCAGCAAATACCTGTTTGGCGAGGTCTGGCTGCGCAACGCCTTCCAGACGCAGTATGTGCCGATTGCGATTCCCTACCAGTTTGCGCAGTCGGGCTTCATCGGCGAGAATGGCCGGCCTCGTACCTTCGGCGTCAGTTTCGGAGTCACATTCTGATGACCACCACCACGCTGACCTCGCCCGGCTCGATTGCAATTGGCTCGCGGGCGCTGGTCCCCGGCCCGGCGGCGATCACCGCGATCGCCATCGTGCTGGCAGCGTGGTACCTCAATGCCGTCATCAGCTGGCGGCAAGCGGCGCTCTTCATCGTCGGCGCGTTCGCGGGCGTGGTGCTCTATCACGCTGCGTTCGGGTTCACGTCGGCGTGGCGGGTGTTCATTGCCGATCGGCGCGGCGCGGGCTTACGCGCGCAAATGCTGATGCTGGCCATCACGTGCGCGGTGTTTTTCCCGTTGCTGGCGTCGGGATCGGTGTTCGGCCAGGCCGTGCGCGGCTCGATTTCGCCGATTGGTGTGGGCGTGGCCGCCGGGGCGTTCATTTTCGGTCTCGGCATGCAGCTCGGCGGCGGCTGCGCGTCGGGAACGCTCTTCAGCGTCGGCGGCGGCAGCACCCGCATGCTGATCACGCTGTTCTTCTTCATTATCGGCTCGGTGATCGGCACCGCGCACATGGGGTGGTGGACGGCGCAGCCGGCCTGGCCCGCCACCTCGGTGGTGACCACGATGGGTCCCTGGGCGGCGCTGGCCACGAGCCTGATCCTGTTTGGCAGCATCGCGTGGTTCACCATGTTCGCGGAGAGGAAGCGTCACGGACAACTCGTCGATGAGCTGAAGCCCGCGCGCCCTTCGACTTCGCTCAGGGCAGGCGGTCCTCGATGGCTGACCGGGCCGTGGCCGCTCGTCGCCGGCGCCGTCGGTCTGGCCGTCGTCAACATCGCCACGCTGACCATCGGCGGCCGTCCGTGGGGCGTCACGTCGGCATTCGCGTTATGGGGCGCGAAGTGGTTCTCGGCCGTCGGTGTGGATGTGTCGTCGTGGTCCTACTGGCAGGCGCCCGCGCAGGCCACCGCGCTCAAGTCGAGCGTGTTGATGGACGTCACATCGGTGATGGATTTCGGAATCATTCTCGGCGCGCTGCTGGCCGCGATCCTCGCGGGACGATTTGCTCCGGTGTTGAGGATCTCGGGCCGTTCGCTCGCCGCGGCCGTGATCGGCGGCCTGCTGCTCGGCTACGGAGCTCGCATCGCCTACGGCTGCAACATCGGCGCGTACTTCAGCGGCATCGCATCAGGCAGCTTGCATGGATGGCTGTGGCTGGTCGCCGCGTTCGCAGGGAATATCGCGGGTACAGGATTGCGGCCGATGTTCGATTTGCCGGTCGAACGAACCAGGACCGCTTGCTAAGCACATCTATTGATCGATTTACGTACGTAGGGGCGGGACTTTAGTCCCGCCCATTCCGATCGTCGCGCCATCGCTCTCGCGCGCCACTAAAGTCCCGCCGCTACGTTCTGCGTGCAGTCATTCTGCCCGGAGCGCCAACAACGGATCGATTCTCAAAGCTCGGCGGCCTGGAACGAGGCACGCGGCCATCGCCGCAATCGCGACCAAAGCAGACACGGCTGCAAACACCATCGGATCGCGCGCCGACACGCCGAACAACAAGCCGCTGATGAATTGCGCGCCGGCGTATGACAACGCGGCGCCGACGATGAGGCCGATCACGACGAGCAACGCACCCTCGCGCATCACGAGGCCGATCACATCGGCGGGCGAAGCGCCGAGGGCAACCCGCAAGCCGATCTCGGGCACGCGCTGGTTCACGGTGTAGGCCATCACGCCATACACGCCGGCAATCGCCAGCAACAGCGCCACCACCGCGAACACCACCAACAGCCCGGTGCGGAACCGCGGCGTGGCGGTGGCGCCGGCCATGGTCATCTCCATCGTCTCGATGCGCACCGGTACCTCGGGATAACGCGCGCGAATCTGCCGCGCGGCCGTGGCGCCAATGGTCAGCGGATCGGCAACCTCGGTCCGCATCACGAGATTGAGAGACGTGGCGGGACCCTGGTGCTGTTCGTAGGGAAAGAACAACTCTGCCTGCACGGGCCGATTTGGTCCTCTGGTGCGCACGTCCTTCACGATGCCAACGATGGTCATCGGCTCGAGCGAATCGAGGCCGGCGCGAATGGTGCGGCCGATCGGATCGACATCCGGGAATGCATCCTTCGCGAGCTGCTCGTTGATGATCGCCACAAAGGGCGCATCGATGCGATCGCCGTCGTTGAAATCGCGGCCGCGAACCACGGCCACTTGCAGCGTGCGGAAATATTCCGGCGTCGCCACGTTGAACAGGGCCTGTGGAGAGCGCATGCCGAGCACTTCCGGACCCGGCGCGCCTTCGACCCAATAGCCGCCATTCGATCGTACGAGCGTGGGAAGCGACGTGACGCCTCCCGCCGCGATCACACCGGGAATGCTGCGAGCCTCGGTCAGCGTGTTGCGATAAATCTCGATGGCGCGCGCGAATTGCGGACGGCCCGACACCGGCACCGTGGTCCGGAGCACCACCAACCGATTGCTCTGGAAGCCCATGTCGACACTCGCCAGCGCGATCAGGCTGCGGCCGAGCAGGCCTGCGCCCATCACCAGCGCAACGGCGAGAGCAATTTCCGCGACCACGAATGCCTTGCGTGCCCATCCGCTCCGCACACCGAGCGCCGATCCCTTCCCGGATTGCCGCAGTCCGTCCGCGAGATCGACACGCGACACGTGCCAGGCCGGCGCGAGGCCGAAGATGAAGCTTGCCGCAAGTGAAATGGCGAGCGCGAAGGCCAACGCGATCACGTCGACCGTGACTTCATCGAGCCGCGGCAGATCTGGCGGCGCAAAGGCAAGCAGCGCCATCACGCCCCAACGCGCGATGATCACGCCGCCCACGCCGGCCACGAGGGCGAGCACCGCGCTCTCGGTGAGCATCTGGCGAACCAGGCGCATCCGTCCGGCGCCAACCGCGGCGCGGACCACCAGCTCGCGGCCGCGTGCCGCCGCGCGCGCCAGCAGCAGGTTGGCCACGTTCGCGCAGGCGATCAACAACACGAACGCCACCGCCGCCAGCAAGACAAACAGCGTCTGTCGCGTGTCGCCCACCACCACGTCCTGCAACGGCACCACCGCGGCGCCTTTGTCGGCGTTGCTCTGCGGATACTGCTCGGTCAACCGCGCCGTGATCCCCGTCATCTCGCCTTGCGCCTGTGCCACGGACACGCCGGACGCAAGCTTCGCGACCACGCGGTAGTTGTGCGCCGACCGGGATTCGTTCGGAATCGGCGCCGGACCCATGTGATAGATGTCGCTGCGCGCGGGGTAGCGAAACGACGTGACGCCGATGATCGTGTGCGCCTGCTGCGCGAACGTGATGGTGGCCCCGAGGGCTCTCGGATCGGACGCAAACTGCCGCCGCCAATACGAATCGCTGATCACCACCACCGGCGGGCCGCTCGGCTGCTCTTCCTCCGGCGTGAACAGCCGTCCGGCAATCGCGGTGGCGCCGAACACGCGAAAGTAGCCGGGCGACGTGCGCGTGGTGGTGGCGTAGTCCGAGGCGTTGTTCACGGTAACGCTGGTCTCGAAGCTCTGCTGGTGCGCGATGGCCTCGAAGCTGCGACTCTGATCACGCCAGTCGCGGAAGTCCGGTCCCGACACAGTGCCGTTGATGTTCCCGGTCTTCAAGTTGCGGTTGGTGACGACGACGATCCGATCGGGTTCGTCGAACGGCATCGGCCGCAGGACCACGGCGTTCACCACGCTGAAGATCGCCGTGGTCGCGCCAATCCCCAGCGCCAGGGTGAGGATGGCCGTGGCCGCGAAGCCGGGTTGCCGGGTCAAGGTGCGAATCCCGTAGCGGATGTCCTGCAGGAGGTTGTCCATGCAGCCTTAGATGGGATGCGCGGAAGGAGGGTTTACGCGAATAATGAGCGTCGATGCTGGTCAAGGTCCTGCTCGCGCTGACGGTGATCATGATTACCGCGCGAATTGTGGGCTGGCTCTTCGCGCGCATCAACCAGCCCGCGGTGATCGGTGAGGTCGTTGGCGGCATTCTGCTGGGCCCCTCGCTGCTCGGTAGCGTGGCACCGGAGGTGGCCGCGGTCGTATTACCCGCCGATGCGGCGCCGTTCCTCAACCTGATTTCACAACTCGGGGTGATTCTGTACATGTTCCTGGTCGGCCTCGAGCTCGACCTCGGGGTCCTCACGAGCCGCGCCACGACCACCATCTCGATTTCGACCGCGGGCATCGTGGTGCCGTTCGTGCTCGGCGCGATGCTGGCGTCGGCCGTGTTCGAGACGTTCGCGCCGCCCGGTGTCACCTACGCATCGTTCGTCCTGTTTCTCGGCATCTCGATGTCGATCACGGCGTTCCCGGTCCTCGCCCGCATCCTCGGCGACCACGGACTGCAGCGGACGCCGATGGGCATCATGGCGTTGACGTGCGCGGCGATCAACGACGTCTCGGCGTGGTGCCTGCTCGCATTCGTCGCCAGCGTCACCGACGCCTCCGCCGGCGGCGCGCTGATGACGGTGGTGCTCACGGCGGTGTACATCGCCGTGATGCTCACGCTCGGGCGCGCGATCATGGTCCGCGTCGTGTCGCGGCTCGACGCCTCGACGCGCGCCGGCGAGCAGAGCCTCACGATTGTGCTGGCCGCCGTGCTGCTCTCGGCGGTGGCCACCGAGTTCATTGGCGTGCACGCCATCTTCGGCGCGTTCCTGCTGGGCGCGATCATTCCGCACGAGAGCCGCATCGCTCACCTGGTCCGCGGCAAGATCGAGGATGTCGTCCGCGTGATGTTCTTGCCGGCGTTCTTCGCGTTCACCGGGCTGCGGACCGAGATTGGCCTGCTGCAGACCGCGCAGGACTGGCTGGCCTGCGGGGTGATCATCCTCGTCGCGACGGCCGGCAAGTTCGGCGGTACCACCCTCGCGGCGCGCGTCACGGGTCTCGACTGGCGCAACAGCGCCGCGCTCGGCATCCTGATGAACACGCGTGGACTCGTCGAACTGATCGTCCTCAACATCGGCCTCGATCTCGGCGTGATCTCGCCGCGGCTGTTTACGATGCTGGTGATCATGGCGCTGGTCACCACGATGATGACCTCGCCGGTGCTGATGGCGCTGCTGCGCGAGCATCCCTGGACCGCAGCCACCACGCGCCACCGCGAATCCGCCTGAACCATTTCGCTACGGAACCTTCCTGCCGA
Source organism: uncultured Acidimicrobiia bacterium (assembly GCA_963784445.1). Taxonomy (GTDB): domain Bacteria; phylum Acidobacteriota; class Vicinamibacteria; order Vicinamibacterales; family UBA2999; genus 12-FULL-67-14b. The sequence continues at coordinate 63,519 of CAWARO010000001.1, forward strand.
AGCGGCGTCTAAGTCGTTCATGTTGTCTTTCTACAGAAGTTTTGCTAGTTTCTGTTGACTATCAACATGAGCCCCAACAACTCCGAAATTCCATACGGAACCCTCGACCTGATGGTGCTGAAGACGCTCGCCGGCCTGGGCCCGCTACATGGCTACGGCATCGCGCGCCGCATCGAGCAGGTGGCCGAGGGCGCGCTCGCACTTAACCAGGGCACGATCTATCCGGCATTGCTGCGGCTCGAGCAGAAGGGCTGGATCAAGAGCGACTGGGGCACGAGCGAGAACAACCGCCGCGCCCGGTTCTATTCAATTACCGCGGTCGGCAAGCGCCACCTCTCCGCGGAAGCCGACAACTGGGCCAAGACGGTCGCGATCGTCAATCGCCTGCTCACCACGGACTGATTCGTGCGTCCATTCCTCTCGCGTGTGCTCGACCTCATCCTTCGCCGCTCGCGTGACGAGCGGTTGGCGGACGAAGTGCAATCACATCTCGATCTGCTGACGGATGAGTACCTGTCGCGGGGACTGACGCTGGACGAGGCCCGGCTCGCTGCCCGAAGGTCCTTCGGTGGTGTCGAACAGATCAAAGCCGTGTACCGCGATCAACGGGGCCTTCGCATCGTCGACGAACTGACGCAGGACGTTCGTTATGCGGCGCGGCTGATCGCGCGCGATCGCTGGTTCACTGCGGCCACGGTGCTCGCGCTTGCGCTGGGTATTGGCGCCAGCAGCACCATGGTCACGCTGCTGTACGGCATGAATCTCCGGGGACTGCCCTTCCACGATGCCGAGAAGCTGGTCGGCGTCTCCGGAGAGCCGACGCGCTCCCAAGGCGGACGGGTGCCGTTGGGAATCTTCGAGGCGTGGCAATCAGCGTCGCGAAGCTTCATCGGCATCGCCGCCGAAGTGGATACGCCGATCAATCTCGGCGACGACGCGCAGGGCACCGAGCAGTTCGGCGGCACCTTTCTCAGTCACAACCTGTTTGCCCTGCTGCACGAACGGCCGATGCTCGGCCGTGATTTTCTGCCCGAGGATGATGTGGCCGGCGCGCCACCGGTCGTCATCATCGGCTATCGCGTCTGGACGGATCGCTATGGATCCGACGCCTCGGTCATCGGCCGCACCGTCCGCGCCAACGGTGACACCGCGACGATCATCGGCGTCATGCCCCCGGGGTTTGCCTACCCGGTGTCTTCCGAAGTCTGGCGGCCGCTCTCATCGCTCCCGGGCGTGCCAGGAGCGCGCGCTGCCGAGCGCCTGGTACGCATCGTCGGCCGTCTGGCCAACGGCATCACCGGTGCGCAGGCCCAGGGCGAGCTCGCCGCGATCTTGTCGACGCTCGTGACCGCTTCGGACGCCGATCGCGCACGCCGCGTGATCATCATGTCGCTCAACGAGACCTATGTCGGCAAGGCCACGCAACCGGCGCCGATGATGATGATGGCGGCGGTGCTGGTCGTGTTGTTGATCGCCTGCAGCCACGCGGCGAGCCTGTTGCTGGCGCGATCCGCCACACGCGCGCGCGAGATGTCGATGCGGGCCGCGCTCGGCGCCGGCCGTGGCCGGCTGGTGCGCCAGTTGCTGGTCGAAAGCGTCCTGCTGGCATTGCTGGCGGGCACGCTGGGCATCGCCATCGCGGCAGGATTCGCCCGCGCGTTCGCCATCGAGGTCACCGGGTTCGGCCTTCCCTATTGGACGCGCTTCACGTTCGACGTTCCGCTCGTGACGATCATCACGGCGTTGTGCCTCTTCACCGGTATTGTGTTCGGCCTGTTACCGGCGCTGCACCAGTCGCGCGCCAACCTTAGTGACGTGCTCAACCAGGGCGGGCGGTCGGGCATCGGCAGTCCGCGCGCGCAGCGGCTGACGGCGATGCTGCTCATCGGCGAAGTCGCGCTGACCATGATCCTGCTCTCGGCGGCGAGCGCGCTGGTGAGAAGCGCCAACGGCGTGTACGCGGCCGACCAGGCGATCGACGTTGCCAACCTGTGGGAGTTCCGTGTCGCGTTGCCACAGCCGCGCTATGCCGGCGTCGAACAACGGCGCGCGTTTTATGCGGCGCTCGACGAACGGCTCGCCAACTCGCCAGACCTGCCCGCGGCGCTCGCCACCAGCGCGCCGTTCAACGCCCGCGACAGCCGCGGCATCGTCATGGACAACGAGTCCCTCGCCGATCGCAACCCGGCGCGCGATGCCAGGTTCGTGGGGATTGGCGATCGCTACTTCGAGACACTCGGGCTGTCGTTGGTGAGAGGCCGCCGCTTCGCGGATCTCGATGCCGGCGCCCGCGCCACCGCCGCGATCGTCAACGAACGGTTCGTTCAGCGCTACTCTCCCGATGCCGATCCGATCGGCCGCGACGTATTGCTCGTCAGCGAGCGCACACCGGACGGCCAGCCGGCGCGGGTCACCATCGTCGGCATTGCGCCGCCGCTGCGGCAACAGATCGCCGCAGGCCACACGCCGGTCGTGTACGTGCCGTTCGAGACGCAGCCGGCGGCGATCGCGTCGTTGCTGATCCGCGGCAACCCGGAGCGGTTTGCGCCGGTCGTCCGCAGCCAGGTGCGGCAACTCGATGCCGACTTGCCCGTATTCAACCTGCAGTCGCTCGAGCGCATCTCCTATATGTCGCGCTGGATCCCGCGCATCATGGGCTTCGTCTTCAGCATCGTGGCGATTATCGCGACGGTGTTATCCGCGCTTGGCCTCTACGCGCTGACCGCCTACGCGACCTCGCAACGCACGCAGGAGATCGGCGTGCGGATGGCGCTCGGCGCCCAGCGCGGCGAGGTGTCGTGGTTGTTTCTGCGCCAGGCACTACGCCGGGTCGCGATCGGGCTGGCGATTGGCCTCGCCGGTGCCATTGCGATCGGCGGCGTACTCCAGCGCGCGCTGGTTGACGTGCGCGCCAACGATCCGCTGACGCTGGCGGCCGTCGCCGCATTCCTGATTGCGATCTCCATCACCGCCGCGCTGGTGCCCTCTCGACGGGCCGCGCGCCTCGATCCGGTCACCGCACTTCGACAGGACTAGGCCACAGAAGGCACAGAGGACGCAGAACAGAAGGAACCCGATGAGAACGACGTGGCTGCGACTGTTGGAGTTCTTCGATCGCGAACGTCGCGAGCGCCGGCTGGCGGACGAAGTCCAGTCGCATCTTGATCTGCTGACCGAAGAGCACATGGCGCGAGGGCTGTCCCGCGAGGAAGCGGCACTCGCCGCGCGCAGGACGTTTGGCGGCGTCGAGCAGATGAAGGAGCGTTATCGCGATCAGCGTGGGTTGCCGCTTCTCGACGTCCTGCTCCAGGACACGCGCTTCTCGTTCCGCCTGATGCGCAAGAACGCGGCGTTCTCGCTCGCGGCCGCTGGGTCGCTCGCGCTCAGCATCGGCGCCTTGACGCTGGCGTTCTCAGCCGTCAACGCGATCGTCTTCAAGCCGCTGCCGATTGCGGATCCCGAGCGCGTGTACTCGATGCAGAACGGTACCGCCGGCTGGTCGTACCCGGACTACCGCGATCTGCGCGAGCGCCTCGATGTCGAGGCGTTGGCCGGCTACCGCATCACGATGATGAACGTCGGCCTCGCTCCCGAGCCGGCCATCCTGTGGGGCTATCTCGTCACGGGCAGCTATTTCGAGGCGCTCGGCGTCATGCCCGCCGCCGGACGTTTCTTCACGCAGAGTGAAGACACGCGGCCCGGAGACGAGCCGATTGCGGTCCTGAGCTATGACACCTGGCAATCGCGGTTCGGCGGCCGCGGCGACGTGATCGGCAGCACGCTCGCGATCAACGGCCGGCCGTTCACGGTGATCGGCGTGGCGCCGCGCGGCTTCCACGGCACCGAGGTGCTCTATCGCCCCGAGATCTGGGTGCCGATGATGATGCAGGCCCAGATCGAGCTGGGCAGCACGTGGCTGAACACTCGAGCGACGATGAACGTGATGGCGGTCACGCGGCTGCGGCGCGGCGTGCCACGCGAGCAGGGCGAGGCGGCGATCGCGGCGACGGTCGCGCAGCTGAGCCAGGAGCATCCGCGCAACGGCGCCTTGCAGTTAAGGCTGACGCGGCCCGGTCTCCTCGGGGACAACCTCGGCAGCCCGGCGCGGACGTTCGTGTGGGGACTCTTCGGCCTCGGCGTGCTGCTGATGCTTGCTGGCTGCTCGAACCTGGCGGGCCTGCTGCTGGCGCGCGGCAACGATCGCGCCCGTGAGATCGCGCTCCGCACCGCGCTCGGCGCCGGCAAGGCGCGCATCGCCCGGCAGCTCCTCACCGAATCGGTGCTGCTCGCCATCTGTGGCGGCGTGGGCGGCGCGGCCATCGCCTGGATCGGAACGCGCGTGGTCAGCGCATGGCGTCTCCCGACCGAGTTGCCGGTGCAGCTCGATCTACAAGCTGACCTCGCAGTGTGGATGTTCGCCACCGGCGCCGCCGTGCTGGTGGGACTCATCGTCGGGGTCGCGCCGGCCCGGTTTGCGTCGCGGCTCGACCTCAATCGTTCGCTCAAGAGCAGCGCGGGCTTCGCGTTTGGCGGCCGCCGCCTCCAGGGCCGCGAGATCCTGGTCTGCCTGCAGGTCGCGTTCTGCGTGGTGCTGCTCCACGCGTCGTTCCTCGCGGTGCGGGGCCTGCAGCGCGCCGCCACCGCATCGATCGGATGGAATCCCGACGGCCTCGTGATGGCCGCCACCGAGCTCGGGCTCGCGCGCTATAACGCCGAACAGGCCGACGCCTACCTCTCGCGCGTGGTCGAAGAGGCTCGCGCGCTTCCTGGTGTGGTCTCGGCGACGACCTCGAATTCGATGCCCCTGCACATCGATCAATCGTCGACGACGTTGTTTGCGTATCCGGCGTCGGAGCCGGAGCGCGGTGTGTCGGCGTCGTTTTACAACGTGTCGCCGGCCTACTTCGCCACGCTGCAGATTCCCATGCGCGACGGCCGCGACTTCAACGAGTTCGACACGCGATCGGCGCCGCTCGTGGCGATTGTCAACCGCGCCCTCGCGGATCGCCTCTTCGCGGGCAACGCGGTCGGCAAGCAGCTTCGCAGCGGCCGCGGTGGTGCGCCCATGCAAATCATCGGCGTCGTCGAAGACGGCAAATATACCGCGCTCTCAGAGGCACGGCGCGCCGCGATCTTCCGGCCGCTGTCGCAACAGTACTCGACCTCGTCGATGCTGATCGTCCGCGCCTCATCGGGCGCGGTGAGAACCGAAGATCTACGGCAGGTCATCCACCGCATCGATCCCAGCCTGCCGATTCGATCGGCGGCGACGGGAGAACAAATCACGGCGCTGCCCTTGTTTCCCTACCGAGCCGCAGTGGCGGCGCTCGGCCTGCTTGGATTGATCGCGAGCGGGCTACTGCTCTCGGGTCTGCACGCGATGCTCGCGTACGCGGTGGTCAAACGCCAGCGTGAGATCGGCATCCGCATCGCCCTCGGCGCCGATCGCCCCAGCGTCGTGCATACCGTGCTGTCGCGGGTGTTCGTGATTCTCTCGATCGGTCTCGCGCTCGGGGCCTTGCTGTCGTCAGGCACGGGTCCGATGGTGTCGTCGCTGGTGCTCGGCGTCTCACCGGCGGAGCCCGTCCTCGTCCTGGCCATCGTCGGTCTGCTGGCGGTGATCGCGCTGGTCTCGTGCGCGGGACCGGTACGCCGATCGCTGCGCGTCGACCCGTTGACGGCGCTCAGGGAGGATTAAATGCGGACGTGGTTATCGCGCCTGGCCGAGCTCGTCACCCGCCGCTCGCGGGAAGAGCGACTGTCGAGCGAGATCGCGCACCATCTCGAACTGCTGGTCGAGGACTTGAAGCGCGGTGGCATGTCCGACGCCGACGCGCGCCTGGCCGCCCGCAAACAGTTCGGCGGCGTCGATCAAGTGCGAATGACGCACAGAGAACAGCGAGGACTGCCGATCATGGAAACCCTGGTTCAGGACGTGCGGTTCGCGCTGCGCGTGTTGATACGCGATCGCGGCTTCGCCCTCACCGCCGTCGTCGTGCTTGGCGTCGGCCTTGGCGTCAACAACATGTTCTTCACGCTGGTCTACGCGCACAAGTTCCGCGGCGTGCCGATCGAGCAGGCAGGATCGCGTGATGTTCGATTTCGACGTTCGACGATCGCGTCACCAATCGCGCGATTTCCGTCCCGGAATTCGACGAATTGCGTGGCACACAAAAGAGCTTCCAGCGGCCTGGGCGCCTACGTGAATGGCGTCGCGACCGTCGGCGATCGTGATCGCGTGCCCGATCGCTTTGACGCGACCTACTTCACCGCCGGAACCTTCGAGTTGCTGGCCGTCGCGCCGGCGATGGGCCGGTTCCCGTCGGCGGTCGACGACCGGCCCGGTAACCCGGCGGTGGCGCTGCTCGGCGCCGAAGCGTGGCGGCTTCGCTACGCGAATGATCCGCAGATTCTCGGGCGCACCATCCTCGTCAACGGCTCTCCGGTCACGGTGATCGGGATCGTCCCCGAACGATCGGGGTTTCCAGGTACCGCGAATGTGTGGATGCCGCTCGGTCAATGGCCGGACTGGAAAGCGGACCGCGCGGTGCGATCGCTGTCGGTGGTGGGGCGATTGCGTGACGACGTGACGATGGAAGAGGCGCGCAGCGAGATCGAGACGATCTACGGCGGGTTCGAGCGCGCCTACCCCGACACGAATCGCAACCTGCGCGCGCGTGTCGTCCCCCTGACCGAGCGGCTGCTCGGCACGCTCGAGGGCTGGATGCAGTTCATCATGGCCGGCATCATCGTCGTCCTGGTGGCCTGTGCGAACGTCGCGAACCTGATGATGGCGCGGGCGCTCAACCGCGCGCCGGAGATTGCGATTCGCACCTCGCTCGGCGCCAGCCGCGCGCGCGTGATCCTGCAATTGCTGGTCGAAGCCACCGTGATCGCCGGGGGCGGGGCCATGGTCGGCATGCTCGTGTCTCTCGCCGGGGTGCGAGCCATCGACGCCGGCATTCCCGATGGCATCCTTCCGTACTGGGCCGACTACGCGATGGACCGGACGGTATTCGCGGCGCTCGTGGGCCTCGCGCTGGTCACGGTGATCGTATTCGGATTGGTGCCGGCCCTTCATGCGTCACGCACGGATGTGAACCATACGTTGAAGAACGGCGGACGCAACGCCACCCTCACGGCAGGCATGCGGATCTGGACCGGCGGGTTCCTGACTATACAACTTGCGCTTGCCATGATCTTGTTCGCGCAAGTGGTGGTGGCTGCCTACATCGCGAATCAGGACATCCCGACGGATGCCAACATCAACACCACGGACATCGTGACCGGGTCGATCACCTTGCCGGCGGCGTCATACCCTACGGCCGATCGACGCCGCGAGTTTTTCGCTCGCCTCGAGGAGCGGTTGCGGGCCCGCAGCGAGATCGTCGCCAGTTCACGCGCCACGCTGTTGCCCGGGGACCAGAGCGGCTCGCGCCGGTTGCACGTGCGCGGACAGGAACAGCCGCCAGGGGGCACCACACCGACGGTGCTGACCATTGAAACGGCGCCAGGCTATCTCGAAACCCTGGCCCTTGGCGTACTGCGCGGACGGGACTTCACCGCGCTCGACGGCATCGACGGCAGCGCCGTCGCCATCGTCAACGAGCGCTTCGCGGAGGTATTCCTGGGCGGCGCCGATCCGATGAACACGCAGGTGGCGGTCAGCCCGCGAACCAGCCACCGCCCGCTCAACCGCAATGGCTGACCGTGATTGGCGTGGCCCCGACCATCCGTCAGCTGTCCGCTGGCGCGCAGTCGCCGGTCCTCTACATTCCGATTGTCGCCTCGGCGCCGGCCACGTCATCCCTCATGGTCCGGCATCGCGTCGATCCAGGAAGCCGCCTCCGGCGTGCTGCGAGCGGAGGCGCACGCCATCGATCCAAACGTGCGCGATCTATCGCATGCGCACGTTGAAGCAAGCCGTGCGTGATGCGCAGTGGACCAGACATACGTCCGCGGTCCTCGCCGACACGGTCACCTTCATGAGTGTGCTGCTGGCAATCGTCGGCCTCTACGCCGTCACTGCTCAGCGGGTGACGCTGAAGACGCGGGAGATCGGACTCCGCATGGCGCTCGGCGCCCGATCGCTGCAGGTTGCCGGCGTGATCATCCGGGGGCTGCGCGTGCCGCTGCTACTTGGGTTCCTGCTCGGCACCGCCGGCTCGATGGGCTGGGACGGTGCCTACTCATCGGGCGTCGCCGGTGTGTATACGAGCGCGCCGCCAACGCTCTTGAAGGTGGCGGGATTTCTCACGCTGTTCGTGATCGTGTCGTGCGCGATCCCGATCCGTCGCGCCACGACGATGAACCCCACCGCCGCGCTTCGCCACGACTAGCGATTTTCGCTAAGTCCGGGGCAGGCCGCGAAAATTAGCGAATTGCTAAGTTGGGGCAGCCCCACGGGTCGCCTCACCAGACGTCAGCCTGCCCCCAACTTAGCAATTCGCTAATTTTCGCGGCCTGCCCCCAACTTAGCGGGGAGCTATTCGCCCTCCAGTCACCAAGCCGCAGGTCACTCGCCTTTTAACGTTTCCGCAGGATCAACGCGACCGGCTTGAACGGCAGGGAGCATCGCAGACGCCGCAGCGACCACGAGCACCATGACTACCGCCGACGCAAACGTCGCGAAGTCCAGCGGCTCGACTCCATGGAGCAGTCCCTGCACGGCGCGGGTGCCCGCTGCCGCCAACGCAGTGCCGGCAATCGCACCAGCCACGGCGAGCCGCAGGCCCTGCGCGAGGACCAGGCGCCGCACCCCTTCACGTCGCGCGCCTAGTGCCACGCGAATCGCGTACTCACGCCGGCGGAGCTGCGAGGTCAATGCCACCACCGCATACAAACCGAACGCGCTCAAGACCAGCGCCACCGCGCCGAAACCCGTCAGCGCCAGCATCACGAGCCGATGACGCGCCGTGCGATCGGAGACCAACTGGTCGAAGGGTTGAATGGTGCTAATCGCCAGGGCCGGATCGATGCGGCGAATGGCGGCGCGAACGTCGGTCATCAGTGACGCCGCCAGCGCGTCGGTCCGCAGCACGAAGTTGCGGCGCGGAAACGAGTACTGCCAGGTCGTCCCGAACGCGTGCGGCCGCACGGCTTGCGTGGGTCCGTGCTGCCGTACGTCCGCAATGATCCCGACGACCGTGATCCAGTCGTTGGACGGGGCGCCGGACCCAATCTGCACGCGGGCGCCCAGCGCATCGCCGGCCGGCCAGAACGTGCGTGCCATCGTTTCGTTGATCACCACCACCTCGGGCGCGCCCTCTCGATCACCCTCGTCGAGCTGACGGCCGCCCACCAGCCGCACGCCGATGCCCTCGAGAAAGCCCGGCGCCACGGACATGTAGGCGATGTCGGCGAGCGGGGCGGTCGCGCCCTCGCCGAATCGCCGCAACGCGGCGCCCATGCCGCCGATCACCGGCACGCCAACCGACGCGTAGGCGTCAGTGACCCCCGGCAAGCGGCGCAGTTCGGTCACCACCTCGCGCTCGAATTGAATCTGCTGCTCGGGCCGCGCGTAGCGTGCGGAGAGGTTTACGCCAAACTGGCTGAGCCTCTCGGGCTCGAAGCCGAGCGACATTCGCGACAGATTTCCTACCGTTTGCACGAGCAGCCCGGCCGTGACAATCAGCACGAGGGCCAGCGCCACCTGCGTGACCACCAGTCCCGAACGCATCATCGTGGTCGAGCGATCACCGACACTGCCGCGTGATGCGCGCAGCGCGTCGAACGCGCGAGCGCCGGTGAGAATGCCCTGGGGCGCAAACGCCGCGGCGGCGCCGGCGATGAGTCCCGCCGCCAGGCCAACCGCCGCTGTCGTCGCATCGAGCGCGATCGGCGAAATGCGCTCGAGAAACTGCCGCTGGAATCCTGCCAGGACGGCAATCGCCCCGTCGGCGAGCCACAATCCCGCGATCGATCCCACCAGCGCGATCGTCAGGCCGTCGGTCAGCCGCTCGGCGATCAATCGGCCGCGCGTGGCGCCGAGCGCGGCACGCACCGCCACCTGCTGCCGCGCGCCAACGGCGCGGACGGCGGAGAGACCGGCGACGTTCGCGCACACGATCAACAGGAGCAGGATCGCCGCCGCCGCCGTACCGATGAGGGCAGGGCGAGCCGTGCCGACCAGCTCGCTGCGAAGCGGCAGCGCGACCCACGTCTGCTGTCCGTGCACGGCCGGGTATTCCCGGTGCAGCCGATCCGAGAACACGGTGAGGAACGCGTCCACCTCCGATTGCGGCGCGGTCCGCCGCGCCAGGATCGTCAACGCCCGCCGCCCGCGCACCGCTTCGCCCAGCAGCGCCGCCATGTCGAGCGGCAGCCAGGCATCGGTGGTCGTGAAATACGGCGCGAAGAACTCCGGCGCCATCACGCCAACAATGGTGCGTTCGGTGCCGTCGAAGCGGATGCGGCGGCCGATCACGTTCGCATCGCCCGACAGCGTGCTTTGCCAGAAGCGCCAGCTGATCACCACGGCATCGGCTTCGCCATCGCTGAAGAAACGCCCCATCGAGGGCGTCGTTCCCAGCAACGAGAAATACGAGGCCGTGACGATGTTCGCCGGCACGTTCAAGGTCGCCTCGTCTCCGGCGAACGTCACGCCCGCCGGCCGAACGGACGCGAACTCGGTGAGCGGCGGAGCCGACCCTTCCAGATCGCGCAACACGTGGGCCGAGACGGCCGACGTCCCGCCGCCGGACTGCGTCAGGATCGACACCAGCTCGTGACCGCCCCGGTAAGGAAGCGGATCGAGCAGCGCCGGCTTGACGACGGCAAAGCTGGTCACCGCGGCGGCCACCGCCAGCGCGAGCGTACCGGCGCTGGCAAAGGCATACAGAGGTTCGCGATGGAACTGTCGCAAGGCACGTGGCAACAGGGCCGCTAGTTTCATGGGGGCATCCTACGTCCGGATCGCGCGGAGGGATTGACGGTGTGACGAAATGCGGGGACGGGAGGAGACTCCATTTAGAATTCGGAGTCTAAGAGAACATGCCAAAGCTTCTCATCCGTTGTCTTGTTTTGATCGCAGCCACGGCCGCGGCCGGATCGCTGGTCACGGCCCAGACAGCGCCGCCGTCATGGACGCAGTGGGGCGGACCGACGCGGGACTTCATGTCGCCCTCCACGGGTCTGGCCGCGTCGTGGCCCGCCACCGGTCCAAGGCGGCTATGGTCGCGCGCGTTCGGCGAGGGCCATTCCATGGTGCTCGCGGAAGGCGGCCGCTTGTATTCGATGTACCGGCCCGCCGCTCCCGCCCGCGGCCGCTTCGCGCAGGAAGAGGTGGTCGCGGCGCTTGATGCCGCCACCGGCAAGACCATCTGGGAGCACAAGTACGCGTCGCCCACCGCGGGCGCCAACTACACTGAAGGCGCCGGACCGCACGCGACGCCGCTCATCGTCGGCAACCGACTCTTCGTCGTGGGTTCGCGGCGGGAGTTTTTCGCGCTCGACAAGAACTCCGGCAAGGTGCTCTGGTCGCACGATTTCATCAAGGAGTACGGAGCGCCCGACGTCGATCGCGGCATGGCTAACAGCCCGCTGCTCTTCAACAACACGATCATCGTCGCGATCGGCGGCCGCGGCCAGGCGATCGGCGCGTTCAACCCGGACACCGGTGCCCTGCTCTGGAAGGCGGGCGATGTTGATTACTCGCCGGCCTCGCCAATCCTGATTAGCGTGGATGGACAGCAACAGCTCGTGGTCTTCGGCGGCGATCGCATCGCCGGCATGGATCCGGCCAACGGTCGCGCGCTGTGGTCGCATCCGCACAAAACCGATTGGGGCCTCAACATCAGCACCCCGATGTGGTCGCCCGCCGATCACCTGCTGCTGCTCTCGTCCGCGTACGGCACCGGCAGTCGCGCCCTCGAGCTGCGTCAAGCCAGCGGCAAGACGACCGTGGCCGAGCGCTGGGCGGTGAATCGCGTCCGCGTGCACATCGGCACAATCATCCGTCTCGGCGACACCGCCTACATGTCAAGCGGCGATTTCGGCCCCGCGTTTCTGACCGCGGTAAATACCAAGACCGGCGCCATCGCGTGGCAGGATCGGACGTTCGCGCGCGCGCAATTGCTGCACGCCGACGGCAAGCTGATCGTGCTCGACGAAGACGGCACGCTGGCGATCACTACGGTGTCGCCGCAGGGCATCAAGGTCCTGGCGCGGGCGCAGATCCTCGAGAACCGCGCCTGGACGCCGCCGACGCTGGTCGGCAAGACCATCTATGTGCGCGATCGCAAGACCATTGCGGCATACGATCTCAGCTGAGCAATCATCGGGTAAACCGCACGGTAGGTTCGAAAGTATCGAATTTGAGCAGCCGTGACATCGCGCTACGATAGCCGGCTGATAACGCGAGGCCACCTGTGCCTTACGAAGGAGACTGAAGATGACGCGATCGGTTCTGGCCGTTGCGCTTGCCGCAACGACATTGACGTTTGGTACTGCCCTGCATGCGCAGAAGACCACGGAAGTACATCCCGGCAAAGCCGGCAGCCCGCACGTGAAAACTGAATGGACTATCGATGGTGCCAACCTCTCGATCGAATATGGCCGCCCGTCGCTCAAGGGCCGCGCGCCCGGCAAGGACATCGACCCCTACGACGGCCGCGAGTGGCGGACCGGCGCCGACGAAGCGACCACGCTGGTCACGAGCCGCGCGCTGAAGTTCGGCGACCTGTCGCTGCCGGCCGGCACCTACACGCTCTACACGATTCCCACCGGCGGCACCTGGCATCTGATCGTCAGCAAGAAGACCGGTCAGTGGGGAGTGCCGTATCCGAAGGGTGAAGACCTGGGCCGCGCGCCGATGACACTCGGCAAGGCGCCGAAAGCCGCGGAGCAGTTGATGATTTCCGTGGCCGACACTCCGGCGGGCGGCACGCTCCATATCGATTGGGGCACGACCCGCGCTTCTATTCCATTCACCGTCGGCTAACGCACAGTTCGGGGCCGGTCCACTCGGGCCGGCCCTTCCACGTCATTCCATCGCCTTCGGCTTCTGCACTATCCTGTACTCCTCTCTTACTGGAGGTTAGGTGAGGCGATTCATTCCGCTCTCATTGATCGGTACGTTCTTCTTTGCAGGTATCGCGAGTTCGACCACGGTTATCCCTCCCTCATTCGAGGCTTTGGTCTCGGCTGCGCACACGATCCTCGTCGGCGAGGTCGTCAACCAGCAGGCGATCTGGGTGAGCACGCCGCAGGGACGCGCCATCAAGACGCTGGTGGACTTCCGCGTCGAGGATGTCTGGAAAGGCTCGTCAGGCGCCGTGACGCGCCTGGAATTCATGGGCGGTACGATCGGCGAGATGACGATGGAAGTCGTCGGCATGCCGGCCTTCCGCCTCGGGCAGCGCAGTGTGTTGTTCGTGCACGGCCAGAGCGGCATCAGCCCGCTCGTCGGTTTCATGCACGGTCGCCTGCGCATCGAGCGCGACTTCGCCGGCGTCGATCGCGTGCGCACGCATGACGGCCGCTCGCTGGGCGGCATCAACGAGATGGGGACCAACCGGCCAAGTTACATGTTGTCGATCACGCCGATGCGGTTGGCCGATCTCGCATCAGCCGTCAAATCGCTGGCCGGCGCGGCGAGGGCACGATGAGTATCCGGCGCCGCGCCATGCTCGGACTCGTCGCCGTCCTGCTGTTGGCCGGCTATTCCTCCGAACCAACGCGCGCGTTCGCGCTGTTCCCACAGAAGTGGGACTTCGGCGTCGTGACGATGCACGTGCAGCTCGGGACCGGCCCGGCGCTGCTCGATGGCAGGCCGAGCTTCGACACCGCCGTGATCGACGCGATGAACATCTGGAATTCCGAAATCGACCTCGTGAAGTTGCAGCCGATCGCCGGTTCCAGCGTGCGGAGAGGCGACGGGGATCTCATCAATCACGTCTTCTTCGACCGCACCCATTACGGCCAACCCTTTGGTCCCTTCGAGCTGGCCGTGACAACGCGCTGGTTTCGCACCGGGAGTCAGTCGGAACGGGTTGAGGCCGACGTCGTGTTCAACACCGCGTTCGAGTGGAACTCCTATCGCGGGCGATTGCGAACCGATGGTGACCGCGAGACCTGGGACATTGTGCGGGTTGCGCTCCACGAGCTCGGTCACGTGCTCGGTCTCGATCACCCAGACGATCACGGGCAGCTGGTCGCGGCGCTGATGAATTCGAACCTCAAAAATAGCGGCGATGCGCTGACGGCGGACGACATCGCCGGCGCCCGCTCGATGTACAACACAGGCGATGTCACGACCCCGAATATCAGCTTTCCGCCGCGGAACGAGCCGAACGATTTCTACGCGCAGTTGAACGCGCTCTATCGCGATCGGCTTGGCGCGGCACCGGTCACAACTTTCATCGATCCGGAAGGCGCGGTCGTGTGGCTCTCCGAGTACGCGCGCTATCGCGTCGGACTCTGTGATCACAGGACGGGACAGGCGCGAGTGTTCTGGACCATCGACAGCGGAACGACGATGGGCGTGTGCGAGCCGACGCCCGCGGGCGCGATTCCTTTCCCCCCGCGCAACGAAGGTATGGAGTTCATGGCCGCGTTGAACGCGAAGTACCGCGACAGCTTCGCCCGGGCGCCAGTAATGTCAAACGTCGACAACGAGGGCGCCGTCGTGTGGGTATCGAGTATTTCCGTTATCGGCTGAACGGTTGCACGCACGGCGATGCCGTGACGAGAGTGTTCCAGCAGGTTCTTGGACAGGGGATACAACCAATCTGTCGAATGTAGATCTCAGATCTCAGATTGCTGATCAATTTCAGATGGTAGATCGTGAGATTAACTTCACACAATCTGACCTCGGCAATTGATCTGCAATCAGACATCTGAGATCTGCGATCGTCTGAGTTCTTCGTAGTCCTCCGGCGTATCGATGTCCTCGAACGCGCCAGGGTCCTGCACATCGACGTTCACCACCCGGTTGTGATGCTTCGCGAATACCGCTTTCGCGCCGGCACTGAGATCGGCCGCGCGCAGGTCCGCAAACACCGATCGATCGAAGACCACAGGATGCCCATGTCGAACAGCACCGTGTGCACTCTGTGCACCCTGTGCACTTTCGGCGGGACGCACGATAGGCGCATGCGTGCGGCGCCATGCCGTTATCACCGCGGCCACCGTTGACGGCAGCACCAGCGGCACGTCGACGAGCGTGACCACCGCGGCCTCGAGCTGCGGGTCATCGATCGCGTCGAGCCCCTTCAACAGCGACGACAACTGCCCCTGCTGCCAGCCGACGTGTTCGATCACGCGCGCCCGCGGCTCGTGCGATGGCATCGCGATGCGCACGGCGTCGATATGCGCGCCCGCCACGACGATGACGTCGGGAACCCCGCCGCGAAGGAGCGTGCGGACCACCCGTGAAAGGACGGTTTCTCCCGATTGACCCAACGGCAAGGCGGCCTTGGCCTGACCCATTCGCGTCGAGGCCCCTGCCGCGAGCACGATGCCCCGGATCATGGGAATTTCCTGAGGAAAATTACACGTCGCGGGCGGAATGCCTGAGCTGCGTAAACGCCGCGCGGCCCCGGTTCGTATACTTGACTTCCCATTGTTGACCTGCCTACACTGACCGCGCTTTCCGCGACCCCTATCGTGCCCTCAGTTTAGTCGGCGGCTCCTTTCGGGTCTCGGTTAATCGGAGGACAGGTTATGCCGACCGGGACGATCGCACGGCTCCTAATCGACAAGGGCTTCGGCTTCATCCGTGATGAATCCGGCCTGGAGCATTTCTTTCATCGCAGCTCCGTCCGGGGCGCGGTGTTCGAGCTGCTTCGGGAGGGCCAACGCGTCGAGTTCGCCATCGAGGAATCGCAAAAGGGTCCTCGGGCTGGAGACGTGCGGCTGATTGAAGGGTAATCTTGCAAGTCTTGATTTAGCTTCCTTTTCCGGCCCCGGCTCGTGGGGCCGGAGTTCGTCGAGTTGAAACGCATCCTCTTCCGCGGCGCCCTCCTCTTAGCGCCGTTTCTCCTGATCAGCGCGCTTGCCTTCCCGCGTCTTGGCGCGTGGCTCGTCGTCGAAGATTCGCTCGAGAAAGCCGATGCCGTGGTGGTGCTCGGCGGCACGATGTACGAGCGGCCGATGGAAGCGGTCGAGCTTTATAAGGAAGGCTGGGCGCCGCGAATTTACCTGTTCCGGCAGGTCGCGGATTGGGGCGAAGCGGTACTGGTCGAGCGCAATTTCCAATACACGCGCGAAGTGGACCTGCAGATCGAAGTGATGGGCCGCCTCGGCGTGCCGAGGGAGATGATTTTCATCCTCGAGCAGGCCAACAGCACCGCCGAAGAGTCGGACGACCTGCTTGCACTCGTCACGCGCGAGAAATTCTCCCGCGTCATCGTCGTCACCTCGAAGCAGCACACTCGGCGCGCGCGGCTGGTCATGAACCGTAAGGTGAATCCCGTGGGCGTGACCGTGATCGTCCGCCCCAGCCGATTCGATCGGTCGGATGTCGATCGCTGGTGGGCGAACCGCAGCACGCTCCGGTTCACGCTGTTCGAGACCCAGCGGTTGTTTGGCTACTGGCTCGGTCTGGGTGATTAGGCTGGCGGAAGCGCCTAGGAGTCGACCCCATTTAGGCGAGGCCGAAGGCCGACCCCGATGCGGCTGACGACCAGGCGGAACACCAACGCGCGTAGCGCGTTGGCGGAAGCGCCTGGGAGTCGAACCCAGCCTGCCCCGCAAGGAGGCAGCGACCGATTTTGAAGACCGGGAGGGCCACCGGGCCCCGTTCACTTCCGTTCAAATCATATCAAGAGCTTGATCACGCGCTCGGTATCCGACAGATCCGGCAACACTTCGTCCGCGCCGGCCTCTTTCAACTGCGCCATCGAATACCCGCCCGTTGCCACCGCAATCGAGCGCGCGCCCGAGACGCGCGCGCATTCGATATCGTGCGGCGTGTCGCCGATCACGATTACCCGCCCGATTGCCTCGGCCGGAATGTCGTAGGTTTCCGCCCGCGATCGGGCGATCGGCACCAGCGCATTGCGGTCCGCCGCATCGTCGCTGAACGCGCCCCATTCGAAGAACTCCCAGATTTCGAAATGCTGCAGCTTGATCTCGGCGGCTTCGCGGTAGTTGCCGGTCAGCAGCGCCAGGTGCAGGTGATCGT
Organism: uncultured Acidimicrobiia bacterium; assembly: GCA_963784445.1. GTDB lineage: Bacteria > Acidobacteriota > Vicinamibacteria > Vicinamibacterales > UBA2999 > 12-FULL-67-14b. Next base: position 80,644 of record CAWARO010000001.1, read on the forward strand.
GCTCCTCGAGCGCTTCGAGCAACTCGCGCGCGCCCGGCATCAATCCCTTGTGGCCCTGGCCGGGATGCTGAATCTCCTCCGCCAGCAGCGACAGGTAGCTGTCGCGAAACCGATGATGGTTTTCCTCGTGGTCGGGAAGGCCGGCCTGCGTCAGGGCTTTCGAGACGAGGTACGAATCGGTGCGCCCTCCGAACGATTCGCCTTTGAAACCGTCGGTGATGCCAAACGTTTGCGCGAAGGCGCGCGTCATGGCGCGCAGCCCGGCGCGCCCGCTCAACAGCAAGGTGCCGTCGATATCAAACAAGATCAGTGCAGGTTTTGATTCTGAATTCTTCATTCGCTGTCTGTTACTTCTTACCAAACAATCGCCGGATGCGGCTGTGCGGGCGCAGTTCACCAGTCGCCGCCTCCAGCTCGAGCCGCGCGCCGCCAATGGCCTTGGCGAGCGAATCATCCGCCGTGATCGCAATCAGCCCGAGGCCGCGGGTCCTCGCCACGTTGCCGAGGTCTCCCCCAAATCCGGCCACGCTCTCTCGCGACAACGGCGCGGACGGATGCTCGGCAATCAACAGCTTCGGACCGAGCGCGAGCGCGCGCGCAAGGTGAACGCGCATCTTGATATCTGGCGCCGTCTTTCCGACCGGCACGTCAAACAAGTTGGCGGCAATCCCGGCGTCCCTCGCGAGGGCACCGGCTTGCGGGATCACCCGCGGCTCGATGGGATCGACAACGAGCGTCAGCGACAGCGCGATGTTCTGCAGCACGGTGAAGGCCTCGATCAGGATTCCCCGCGCCGTGATCATGCCGACACCATCGAGTGACTTCAGCCACGCCTCGCTGTCGGTGATCGCACGCGTGTTGCGGCCAAAGAGGGTGACGTCGCCCGCATCCGGCAACGCCGCGCCGGTCACAAGGTGCACGAAGGTTTCGGCGCCGAGCATATCGATGCCCGAAATGGAAAACACGTCACCCGGCCGAACGGCCAGCTGCTGAACACGCAACGGCCTGAGCGTGTGGTAATCCTTCTCGACGCCGACCATCTCGAGCAGCGGCTCACTCACGTTTGGTACCTGGCTGCCTTGTCTTGCAGGGCGGCAAATGCAATTGCGGGCAGGCACACCACGCCGAGGATGCCGCGTTTGGTCCGCGATGGGTTGAGCGTGGCGTCTTCGCCATGAAAATCAGATCCACCGCTCACCAGCACGCCGAGCCGCTTTGCCATGGCCTTGTAGATTTGCTCCGCTTCAGGTGAGTGATCCGAGTGATACACCTCGATCGCGTCCAGGCCGTGTTCAACGAGCGGCGCAATCAATTCGTCTCGCTTCGTCACGGCCGGATGCGCGATTGACGCCACGCCACCCGCCTGGTGGATGGTGTCGACAATGGTCGCGGGGCTGGGGCCGGTGCGCGGCATGAACGCAGGGCGGCCAGTGGCGAGCCATTTATCGAACGCGTCCTGGACTGAGGTCACATGCCCTGCCTGCACGAGCTCCCGCGCCACCTGCGGCCGTCCCACGGAAGAGCCCGGGCGCGCCGCGGCCGCATGCAATACCGACTCGACGTCGATCGGCATGCCGAGCGTGGCCAGCTTCTCGCCGATCTCCCTCACGCGGGCCACGCGCAATGCACGCTGTCGTTCGAGAACCGTTGCAAGGGTCGTGCTCAACGGATCGAAGAAGTAGCCGAGCATGTGCACGTCGCGGCCGTCGTCGACCGCGGTGATCTCGATGCCGGGCACGACGCGAATGTTGACGCCCTTCGCCACCTCGGTGGCCTCGGCAATCGCCGCGACCGTGTCGTGATCGGTGACGCTGATGGTGGTGAGGCCTGCGGCCGAGGCACGCGCCACCAGCTGCGCCGGCGAGAGCCGGCCGTCCGAGGCAGTCGTATGTAGATGAAGATCGATCAACCGGAGAATTCCCTGACTCGCCGTAGCGGCCCTCCGCCGCGAAGGCGGGCGCCTTCAGGCGGATTGACGACGAGCTTTGGGCTTGACCCGCGTCTTGTGGCCCTTCGAGCGATGCCGCTTGACGAGCGCCCGATACTCGCGAATCAGCAATTCGAGGTGCTCGCGCTCTTCTTCAGCGAACTCGAGGAACACCTGCTTTCCTTCCGAGTCTTCGAACCGTTCTCCGTAACGCTTGAAGAAGCGATGCGAGCCGCGCTCGCAGCGGATGCCGATGCGATACGCCTCGAGATCGTCGACCCCGTCGCGGCGCAGCTGCTCGCTGCCGGTCGAGAACAGGCCGTTGGCCGCACCCTTGAAAAACAGGAACGTCGGCCGCGACTCCAGTTGCGGATCTTGCTTGAGCAGGGTCTGGTAGCGGCCTTCGAGCGTCTTCAGATGATGGACTTCTTCGGTCGCCAGCTTGCGGAACACCTCGCGCGCGCGGGGATCCTTCACCAGCTTGACGCCGCGCCCATAGAACTCCATACCGCTGCGCTCGGTGGCAATCGCGATGCGGAGCGCGTCGCGCGCAAACAACAGCTCAGAGTTGGTCGTTCCTTCGTCGGGCGCGCGGCCGGTGCTGCAGGCATCGCACGTGCCATAGATCTGCACCACGCTCTGGCGCGCGGTGAAGGCGCGGGCCGTCGCTACTTCCTCGACGAGCGCCTCGATGTCGGAGCTGAGGAACTCGTACGAGCGATTGCAGGTCTTGCAGATTAAATGGAAGTGTCGCGGGTGCCGGTAGGAGTGCTCGAAGCGGAACCGGCCCTCGCCGAAATCCACTTTCCGAGCGATGCCGGCTTCCTCCATCCACTGCAAGGTGCGGTAGACGGTGGCGCGGCTGATGCGATGGTCTTCGCGCTTGATCAAGGCGACCAGATCGTCGGCGCTGAGGTGTCCCTCTTGCTTGAGGAACGCGTTGACGATCAGGTCGCGCTTGCTGGAGCGCTTGGTTCCGGCAGGCCGCAGGCGATCGAGATCTGGAATGGCCGCGCTGGAGGCCATGATCCTGACAGGGCCCTTCTTACGCCGAGAAGGATGATCCGCAGCCGCAGGTCGACGTGGCGTTCGGGTTCTTGATAGTGAACCCGCCGCCCGTGATGGTGTCCACGAAGTCCACCTCGGCGCCCTTGAGATAGCTGATGCTCACGGGGTCGACGAAGAGGCGCACGCCGTTCGACTCGAACTGCTGGTCGCCCACGCCGCCGGACTCCTCGATCATCAGGCCGTACTGGAAGCCCGAGCAGCCGCCGCCCTGCACGAACACGCGCAGGCCGCTTTCGGTCTTGCCCTCTTCCGACAGCAGCTCGCGGATCTTGCCGGCCGCGGCTTCGGTCACGGTGATGACGGTTTCCGTAAATGCCGGTGTTGCCGGCGCCAGGGTATGAGTTTCAGTTTGCATAGCAGTCCTATTTTATACTCGATCCGCCGAAGCTTTAGCGAAGGCGGACCGGGGCTAATTCCGCCAGTTTTTGGGCCGATTCCTGCTCCAAATCCTTGTGCAGGCTGTTTCCATGGGCATCCATGGTCACAATTGCAGGAAACTCCTTAAGTTGTAGATGCCACATCGCCTCCGGGGTTCCAAACTCCAGCAGCGATACACCCTCCACCCGCTCAATGCATTTCGCGTAGAACTGCGCAGCGCCGCCGATAGCGTTGAGGTAGACCGCGCCGTGTTGTTTCAGCCCAGCCAGCGTCTTTCCGCCCATACCGCCCTTGCCGATCACCGCGCGTACTCCGTACTTGCCGATGATGTCGGCCTGATACGGCTCCTCGCGAATGCTCGTCGTCGGACCCGCGGCGGTGACTTTCCAGCCTCCGTCCGGTTGCTTCGCCACTACCGGACCGCAGTGGTAGATCACGCCGCCGCTGAGATCGACCGGCGGCGCATGACTCGACAGGTGATGATGCACCGCGTCGCGGCCCGTATAGGCGCGGCCGCTGACCAGCACGACATCGCCAACCTTCAAGGATCGGATCGTCGCTTCGTCGATCGGCGCCTGTATCGCTATCTCGCGGCCGGTCCGCTTGAAGCCGGCCTGATCCATCATCGGAATCGTCGGCACCGACGGATCGCGATACAGCCACTGCGTGATTGCGCCGCTCGTGCCATCGAGCATCACGCCCAGCCGTCGAAACGCCCAGCAGTCGTACGCCACCGAAACGAAAAAGCTCGCCGGCAGGCGATTCTGCCACGCCCACCTTGCAGCCGATCAGCGAGATCTTGCCGCCGAACCCCATCGCACCCACGCCGAGCGTATTCACGGTGCCCATGATTTCGGCCTCGAGATCGGCCAGCCGCGAATCGGGATTTCGATCATCGAGACTGCGAAACAACTGCTGCTTCGCTTCCACGTACCCGCTCGTGCGATCGCCGCCAATGCACGCGCCGATTGCGCCAGGCGCGCAGCCCTTGCCTTGTGCGTTCCACACCGCGTGCAGGAGGCACTTGCGCACGCCTTCGAGCGTGCGATCGGCGCGGCCAAGATTCGGCAGCTCCGTGGGCAGCGAGTACTGGATGTTCATGTTCTCGCAGCCGCCACCCTTCAGCAGCAATTTCACTTCGACGTCGTCTCGTTCCCACTGTTCGAAGTGAATCACCGGCGTGCCGGGGCCAAGGTTGTTGCCGCTGTTCTCACCGGTCAGCGAGTCCACCGAGTTCGGGCGCAGCTTGCCGCGCTTGGTGGCTTCGGCGATTGCGGCCTTGATCTGCTGCTTCATCCAGATCTGATTGGCGCCGACGGGTGTCTTGACCTCGAAGGTCGGCATGCCGGTGTCCTGGCAAATGGCGCCTTCGATGGTCGCGGCCTGGTCAATGTTCTGGCCAATGATGTTGAGCGCCTGGCCCGCGCGAGAGGTCTCCTCCTCGGTGTCGAGCGCGTGCTTCATGGCCGCCCGCACATCCGGCGGCAGGTCGGTCGAGGTCTTGATGATGAGGGCGACTACCGAGTCGAAAAACGCTTGCATAGCTCTTCAGTGTAGCAATTCGCTAAGTTGGGGTCAGACTTCGAAAATTAGCGACTCGCTAAGTAGGGGCCAGAGTCCCTCTGGGGAGTCATTCGTGCCGCAGGCTTGTCATCGGATCGATACGCGCCGCGTGCATCGTGGGAACCCAGGCCGCGAACGCGCAGGCCAGGATGATGATCAACAGGCCTCCCACATAGGCGATCGGATCGAGCAGGCGCACGATCTGTCCGATCGGCTCGAGGTTGGTGAGCAACAGGATTCCCGTCGCCAGCGCGAGCGCCGCACCGACGACAAGGCCGATTCCCACTGGTCCGGCGGTTTGACCCAGTACGAGCCTCGCCACGTCGCGGGCCGTCGCCCCCAGCGCCATGCGCACGCCGATCTCCTTCGTGCGCTGCTCGACGAGATACGACATCACGCTGAACACGCCCGACAGCGTCAAGATCAGCGCCAGTCCACCCAGCACGAGCGTCGCCCAGAACGCCATCTGGAGGAAGTAAGTGGCCATGCGGGCGATGGTCCGCAACGTCACGACCTGTTCGATATTCGGATCGACCGCGGTAAGGCGCTCCAACAGCGCGCTGCGAGCCTGCTCAGGATCACCTTTCACGCGCACCGCCAGGATCGTCTCCGCGTGGCCGGACGTGATCGGCACGTACAGGTTCGTTGGCGTGCCCTCGCCAAACGCGAACCCAGCCACATCGCGCGCGACACCAACAATCGTGAAGCTCCCCGTGAGCGGCGCGATCTTACTCTCACTCGGTGGCTCTGCCGGATCGCGCCCGAGCCGCAACACCTGTCCAAGCGCATCGCCATCCGGCCACATCAGCCTCGCGAAGCTCTCGTCGACGATGGCCACGCCTGCATCCGCGCTGCTTTCTGCTGCGTTGAACGTTCGTCCGCGAACGATGTCGATGCCCAGCACGCTGAAGAATTCAGCCGAGACGAATTTATAGGCTGCGGACGACTTCGATTGCTCGCTTTCTGCCAGTGCCGGGCGCGACCCGAAGACCGGATCCGGAAACGCCGCCGCCACTGCGGCGATCAGGGGGTCGCGCGTGACCGCGTCCACCACCTGCTGGCGCAACCGCTCGTTGACCACTGGAACAATCGCCGTATCGGATGTCCGTATGCCCGGATCGGCGGTCGAGGAGGCAAGCGCGCTGCGCAAGAAAACACCGCAGGAGATCAGCAGCAGCGCCGAGGCCGTCACCTGGAGGCCGATCAACACGTTACGGGTACGCCCTGGCCGCGCATCGCGCGTGATCTCGCCGCGCATGGTTCGCACCAGCTCGATTCGTGTGGCCTGCAGCGCCGGCGCCAGACCGAACATGACGCTGGCGATCACCGCGGCGACGGCGAGGAACACTCCGACGCGCCAGTCCCCCTGTGGTACGAGCAGGCGCACATCGCCGATATCCGGCGGCATCGTGCTCAGCACGGCCCAAATGGTGGTCTCGAGAATGAGTCGTGAGATCGCGTACCCGAGCACCGCGGCGATCAGCGCGAGGAGCACGCTCTCGGTCAGCAACTGCCGCACAATCTGCGCGCGTGACGCACCAAGAGAGAGACGGACGCCGACTTCCCTCTGCCGCGCCACCGCGCGCGCAAGGAGGAGACTCGCGACATTCGCGCAGCCAATCAGCAGGATCAGCCCAAACGCCACGAAGAGCGGCGTAAATATCAGGACCGCCTCCATCGGCTGTGGAATGGTGCCCCGTCGCTCCACGAGAGTGATGCCGGCCGTGCGCCGCTCGGCACCGCCGTCGATGCGTCGCGAATCCCAGGCGATCAGCTGCGCCTGCGCCACTTCCCGCGACAGGCCCGGTCGCAACCGGCCGATGATGTTGACGTCGATGTCCTTCTTGGCCGCGGCGATCGCGGGTTGCAGCTGCTCGATCAGCGACAGCGGCGCCCAATAATCGGGCGTGCCCACCATCAGCCCGCGGAAGCCCTTGGGCATCACGCCGACGATGTCGTAGCGGATTCCGTTGATCAGCAAGCTGCGGCTCAGCACCGCCGGATCGTTGGCAAAGTGCGTCTCCCAGCCGCGATCGCTAAGGACGACGACGGGTTGACGCTGGTCATCATCAGCAGGAGTCAGCACCCGGCCCTGCGCGGCGCCGACGCCGAGCACCTGGAAAAAATTGCCGGTCACGAGCGAGCCGCCCATCGTCCGGCCGTTCACGCGGCTGTCGGTCTCCGGAACCATCGCGAACACATCGGTGAAAACGCTCGTCTCCCGCCTCAACGCGTCGTACACAGGCCGCGTAAGTGGGACCAGCTCGCCCTCCGCCGTCCGCGGATGCTCGACGCCAAACAACTCGTGAATATTAGGAACGTTGTCGACGCGAAACAGGAACACGTTCAAGAACGTAAAGACAGCAGCCACCATGCCGAGGCCAAGCCCGACGGTGATAACGATAGTCAGGGATGAGAGCGGGGATTTGCGGAGCGCGCGAAACGCGTAAGATATGTCACCCATGCGTAACGCTTACCTGATGACCCTTCTGGCAGCCGCGTCCGTGGCCGCCTCGTCCTTCGCCCAGTCGCCGGGCGCTCGCGTGAACCTGACCGGAACGGTCGTCGCCGTCAATCAGCAGTCCGACTCGGTGACCTTGATCGATCTGAAGACGATGTCAGCCTATCGAAATGTTCCGGTGGTGGCCGCGCCGCACGAGGCTGCGGTGTCGCCCGATGGCCGGCGGGTGCTCGTCACGAACTATAACCGCAAGGACGTGGGTCCACAGAAGGTGTTGAGCCTGATCGCGCTGCCGAGCGGCGACACCATCAAGACGATCGACATCGGTGAGTACCGTGCGCCGCACGACGTGCGCTGGGTGGACGACACCCGGGTCGTTGTCACGGCCGAAGCCAGCCAGGCACTGCTGCTCGTCAACACCACATCGGGCGCGATCGAGCGCGTGTTCAAGACCGACGCCGGAGTGTCGCACATGCTGGCGCTCTCGACGGATCGTACGCGGCTCTACTGCTCGAACATGCGCGACGGCAGCGTCAGCGCGTTCGATTTCAAGACCGGCCAGAAGATCAAGGACGTCAAGACCGGCAAGGAATGTGAAGGCGTGGGCGTCACGCCGGACGGGCGCTGGGTGTGGGCCGGCAATCGGGCCGAAGACACCATTTCGATCATCGATACGAAGACGCTGGAAGTGACCAAACGTATTCCGTCGCCGGGATTCCCGTATCGCGTGCAGTTCACGCCCGACGGCAAGCTCGCGCTGATCCCGCACGCCAATGCCTCGTCACTGGTGGTCGCCGACGTCGCGAAGCAAGAGATTGTGAAATCGATTCCGCTCGGCCTGACCAAGATTGAGAAACCGTCGACGGCGGGCGTGTTCCCGCATCCCGATAACCGTCACGCGTTCGTGACGGTGCGCAACGATAACTCGATGCTGGTGCTCGACCTCGTCAGCGGCCAGACGCTGGCCCGCGTCGAGGTGCAGTCGAGCCCCGACGGGGTCACCTATTCGCCCGTGCAGCGCCAGTAGCGACGCGATAGAGCTTCGTCGCCGTCCGGATAAACACGCTGCCATTCGCGATCGCGGGGCTGGCGAGCGTCATCTCGCCGAGAGAGTTCCGTCCGAGGACCTTGAACTCCTTGCCCGCTTGCATCACGAAGGTATCGCCGTCTTCGCTGACGGCGAAAATCTTCCCGTTGTAGGACCACGGCGACGCGGAGAAAGTGCCAGCGTCCGCGGCGATGCGCTGGCGGCCGTAGATCTCCTCGCCGGTCTTCGCGTCGTTCGAGGTGACGAAGCCGCGATCCATCAGCGTGTAGTACTGATCGCCCACCACGAGCGGCGATGGATACGCGGACGCCAGCGTCGGGTGTGACCACGCGACAAACGCGTTGCTGCGTTCTTCGCCCTTCAGGCTGATGTCGCCGGACGCTCCGGGCTTGATCGCATACGTCGGTCGCGTCGGATCCGGAAAATAACCGGAGCTGACGAAAAGCAGCCCGTGGCTCGCGATTGGCGTCACCGCGTGAATGGAGGTCATGCCCGTCAGCTGCCACAGCAGCTTCCCGTCCGTGCCGTACGAACGCACGCCCTTGCTGCCGGTGGTGACGATCTCGGTCCGCAGATCGTGGTGCCACACGAACGGCGTGGACCAGTTCGATGCCTCGCCCTCGCGATGGGTCCGCCATAATTCGGCGCCGCTCTTCGCATCAAACGCCGCGACGAACGACCGCTCTTCATTGTCGTTGACGATGTAGAGGCGGCCGTTGTGGAGGACGGGCGATGAGGCGGAGCCCCAACCGGTCCGCATCTTCACCGCCGGCATGGGCTTCGACCACAGCGGCTTGCCGGCCATGTCGAACGCGAAGAGCCCGACGTAGCCGAGATACACATACACCCGCTCGCCGTCGGTGACCGGTGTTTCCGACGCATACGAATTCTTCTGGTGCACCGGCTGCAGCGGCACGGCGGCGTGAACCACCCGCTCCCATTTGATCTTTCCGGTCTGGAAATCGACGTCGTACAACACCCAGCGGTGCTCTTCGACCGGCTGGCTGATGTCGCCGCCGGTCATGGGTCCGCCGAGCGACCGCGCGAGATACGTGCCCACCGCATTCAACGTCGGGGCCGGTTGCTTGACGTTGATGGCCGTGACCAGGAACACGTGATTGCCCCAGACCACGGGGGAGCTCCAGCTGCGGCCCGGGACGTCGAGGGTCCACGCGATGTTTTCGGTCGCGCTCCATGTCTCGGGAAGCCGCGCATCGTCGGCCGCGACTCCGGCACGACTGCCCCGGAATTGCGGCCAGTTCTGCGCGGCCGATGGCATCACCGAGACGATCACGAACAACAGCGTCAGCAGGGCCGCCATGATGTGTGCGATTCTCGCATAATGGGCCGCATGCGCAGTCTCACTTCCCTGCTCGTGGCCGGCGCGGCGGCGTCGACCCTAACGGTGGCGGATGCGGGTCTTCGAGCTGGACCGGCCGCGGCGGCGGCTCCAGATTACGAGGAAGTGAAGGGCTGGCCACGTTTGCCCGCGGGCTTTCAGATGGGCGAAGCCGCCGGAGTGGCCGTCGATGGCGATGGTCATGTGCTCGTCTTCCATCGCCCGGGTCGCGGCTTCGACACGGCCGCCACCGAGCTCCTGAAGGACCCAGCTGTCCTCGAGCTCGATGAGCAAGACGGCAGGCTGATTCGTTCGTGGGGCGCCAACACGTTCCTGGTGCCGCACGGCATCACGGTCGATCGCGCGAACAACGTGTTTCTGACCGACGTCGCGCTGCAACAGGTGTTCAAGTTCTCGCACGACGGCAAGCTGTTGTTCAGCGTCGGCGAGCCGCGCGTCGGCAACTGGGACGCGACGCATTTCAATCAACCCACCGATATTGCGATCCGTCCCGACGGGTCGTTTTATGTCTCCGACGGTTACGTCAACAGCCGCGTCGCGATCTTCGACAGCCGCGGCAAATGGCTGCGCGAATGGGGGAAGAAGGGCGCCGGCCACGGGGAGTTCAGCAATCCGCATGGCCTGACGTTCGTCACCGGCAATACGGATGTGATCGTGGCGGATCGCGAGAACTCGCGCCTGCAGTTGTTCGATGGCAACGGCGCGTTCAAACGCGAATGGACCGGCGCACGGGACGCGGCCACGACCGGCCGGGTGTTCAGCGTCGCGGCCGGCCCCGACGGTTCGCTCTACGTCGGCATTCGCCGCGCCGACTACGACACGGCGCACACCGGCGTGCTGAAGCTCGATCGGGAATGGAACATCGTGGCGGCGGTTGGGTTCGATCGCCCTGGCGATCCGGTGTTCAACGCCGTGCACGACCTGGCGGTGGGCCGGGACGGCTCGATTTACGTCGCCGAAACGCGCACCAAGCGGGTCGTTAAGCTTCGTCCGGTCGGTCGCTAAGACGCCCGGCGGAGCCGGGCAAAACCACGCTGCGCAAGCCGTATACTGACCCCAGTTTCCATGGCCATGGCTTCGCGCCTCGCCCGCACCGTCCTGTTCGCGCTCGTCGTGAGCGGATATGTCGCTATGGCCGTGGCGCGCGTCGGCTCCGCGCCTCAACAGCCGGCGGCCTCGCCCGCTGGGACGGCGGGCAAAGAGAAGCTGCTGCGGGCCACCCTCGACACGTATTGCGTCACGTGCCACAACCAGCGGCTCAAGACGGCCGGCCTCAGCCTCGACGCGGTCGATGCGGCGTCACCACACACCAATCCTGAGATCTGGGAAAAGGTGATCGCGCGGCTGCGTGCCGGCACAATGCCGCCCGCCGGACGGCCACGTCCCGATGCCGCGGCCGCTCAATCGATCGTCACGTCGATCGAAGCGGACATCGATCGGGCGTGGCTCGCGTCTCCAGTGACGGGCCGCGTCAGCGCCGTGCATCGCCTCAACCGCTCGCAGTACAGCAACGCCGTGCGTGATCTGTTCGCGCTGGACCCAGAGGCGTTTGATGTGCAGTCACTGCTGCCCGGCGACGAAACCGCCGACGGCAGCTTCGATAATTTTGCCGACGTCCTGACGATCACGACCGCGCATCTCGAACGCTATCTCTCAGCGGCACGACAGGTGACACGTCTCGCCGTCGGCATGGCGCCGTCGGCGCCGGCACTTAAGACCTTCGAGATTCCGCTGCACGTCATGCAGGACGATCGACAGGACGAGGATCTTCCGTTCGGCTCGCGCGGCGGCATCGCGATTCGCTATCAGTTTCCGGTGGACGGCGATTACTCCATCAAGGTGCGGTTGCGGCGGCAGTACCAGGACTACCTGATGGGCATGGGCTGGCCGCAACAGGTCGACGTGCGGCTCGACGGCAAGTTGATCAAGCGGTTCGTGGTCGGTGGCAAGGCGCCCGGCAGGCCCGCGGCGTCGAGCTACGCCGGAGACGGCGAACCCGGCTTCGCCGGCGCGCCCGAATGGGAAACCTACATGCAGCTGACCGGCGACGCGGGCCTCGAAGTCCGTGTGCCGGTCACGGCGGGACCGCGCGTGGTCGGCGTCTCGTTCGTCAGGGAGCTGTGGGAACCGGAGGGGCTGCCGCAACCGCTGCAACGCGGCCGCGTGCTCACCAACGATCAGCTCTACATGGGTTATGCGGCCGTCGGCGCCGTCGAGATCGGCGGCCCGCACCTCGTCGCGCGGACCATCGCGAACACCGCGAGCCGCCGGCGAATCTTCGTCTGCGAGCCCACGGCTGCGGACGAGACCACGTGCGCAAACCGCATCCTGTCCCGGATGGCGCGCCTGGCCTATCGCCGCGAGGTGACGCCCGCCGATCAACGGATCCTGATCGGATTCTTCGCGGCCGGACGCAAGGACGGCGGCACGTTCGATGCCGGCATCCAGTTCGCGCTCGAGCGCATGCTGGTCGATCCGGATTTCCTGCTCCGTGTGCATCGCGCGCGCGCCGATCATCGGCTCAGCGACGTCGAGCTCGCCTCCCGACTGTCGTTCTTCCTGTGGAGCAGCATTCCCGACGCCGCGCTCCTGGACGCCGCCGAACGCGGCGAGCTGGCGAAACCCGCCGTCCTCGAGCAACAGGTGAGGCGGATGCTGGCCGATCCGCGCGCCACCTCCGCACTGGTCGGCGACTTCGCCTCGCAGTGGTTGAACCTGCGGCGCGTCAACGAAGTGGTGGTGCATCCGGATTTCTATCCGGACTTCGACGACAACCTGCTCGAGGCGTTCAAGCAGGAGACCGAATTGTTCATCGCGAGCACGCTGCGCGAGGATCGCAGCGTCTCGGATCTGTTGCGTGCGGACTACACCTTCGTCAACGAGCGGCTCGCGCGTCACTACAAGGTTCCCGGCATCTACGGCACCAGGTTCCGCCGCGTCTCGCTGCCGAATCCTGAACAGCGCGGTGGACTGCTTGGGCATGGCGCGATTCTCGCCACCACCTCGTATCCCGATCGCACCTCGCCGGTGCTGCGCGGGAAGTGGCTGCTCGACAACATCTTCGGGATCTACGTGCCACCGCCACCGGGCGACGTCAACACCACGCTCGCCGAGGTGCGCCCCGGGACGCTGCCGCCGACCATTCGCGAGCGGCTGGCGCAGCACCGGACCAACCCGGTGTGCGGCAGTTGTCACGCGGTGATCGATCCTCCCGGTTTTGCGCTCGAACACTTCGACGCGATTGGCGGATGGCGGAACATCGATGAATCGGGCAAGGCCGTTGATGCGGTCGGCAGCACCGTCAGTGGTGCGCCCATCGACGGACTGAGCGGGTTGCGCGCGTTGTTGCTGAAGAATCCCGACCAGTTCCCGGCGACGGTCACGGAGAAACTGCTGGCCTATGCGCTCGGTCGCCGGCTCGATTACTACGACCGGCCGGCGGTACGCCAGATTGTCCGCGCCGCGGCGGCGAAGGACTATCGCTGGTCGTCGCTCATACTTGGAATCGTCAACAGTCCGGCCTTTGCGATGCGGGGATCCTCATGACTTTGCTGACCTCGAAACCGTTGGCACGACGCACCGTCCTGCGTGGTTTGGGCGCCGCGATGTCGTTGCCGGTGCTGGATGCGATGACACCAGCGGTGGCCCGCGCGGCGGAGCCAGTGCGGCGTTTCCAGACCTTCTACGTCCCCAACGGGATGGCGATGGAGTACTGGCTCCCGAAGACCGCGGGCGCCGACTTCGAGATGACGCCGATCCTGGAGCCGCTCGCCCCGTTCCGCAACCAGATGCTGGTCCTGTCGGGCCTCAAGGCGAACTGGAACTACATTCACGCCGGAGCCTCGGGATCGTTTCTGACCGGGACGACGCGGGGCGGACGCAACGAAGTCGAGATCATCGCCGATGTCTCGATGGATCAACTCCTGGCGCGGCATTTCGCGAACGACACCCAGTTGGGATCGCTCGAACTGGCGATGGATCCGGCGAACAACGCCGGCGCCTGCACCGGTAATCTCAGCTGCGTCTATACGCACACCCTGTCTTGGCGCAGCAAGACGCAGCCGCTGCCGATGGAGTTCAACCCGCGCGCGGTATTCGAGAAACTGTTCGGCGACAGCGGCAGCACCGACCGCGCCGCGCGCGAAGCGCGGCTCCGGCAGCACAAGAGCATCCTCGATTCGGTCAACGACAAGCTCGCCAGCCTCCGCAAATCGCTCGGGCCGCAGGACCAGACCAAGATCAACGAGTACGCCGAATCGGTGCGCGACGTCGAGCGCCGCATCCAAAAGGCGGAACAACAGCGCGATCTCGATCTGCCGGCGATGGACCAGCCGCAGGGCGTGCCGCCGGTGTTCGAGGATCACCTGGCGCTGATGCTCGACTTGCAGGTGCTGGCCTTCCAGTCGGATCTGACACGCGTGATCTCGTTCATGATCAGCAAGGAGCAGAGCGCGCGGCCGTATCCGCAGATCGGCGTGCCCGAAGCGCACCATCCCCTTTCGCATCACGGCAACCAGCCCGAGCTCATTGCGCGAATGTCGAAGATCAACCGCTATCACACGGAGCTGTTCGCGAAGTACCTCGAGCGGCTGCGCGCCACTCCGGACGGCGATGGGTCCCTGCTCGACCACGTGACGATCCTGTACGGATCCGGCATCTCCAACAGCAACCAGCACTCCGGCGACAACCTGCCGATCTTGTTGATGGGCGGCGGCGCCGGCCGGCTCAAGGGTGGGCGGCACCTCGCCTACACCGACAAACCCTCCATGGCGAACCTGCTGGTCACGCTCATGGACAAGATGGACGTGCCGGTGGAGCGTCTCGGCGGCAGCACGGGGCGGCTCGCGCTCGACACCGTCTCGCTGTAATCGGTGTTGATGTAGGTCGATGTCCATGCGCCTTCGGCTCCTCGCGCTCATCGTCACGTTCGGCGCGACGTTCGCGGGCGCCCAACGCGCGGACGTTGCGCGTTGGGGTGTCATGGCGGCCGAGCGGCCCGCCGTGATCGACGCCGCCAGGAACGGCGACCGCGCGGCGCTGCGCGCCCTGATCCAGAAGAAGGCCGACGTCAATCAACCCGACGCAGACGGCGCCACCGCGCTGCACTGGGCCGCGTATCACGACGATCTCGAGAGCGTCGAGCTGCTCATCACCGCTGGCGCGAACGTCAACGCGGCCAACGACCTTGGGGCGACGCCGCTGTGGAATGCGAGCACGAACGCCGCCGTGCCGGTTGCGAAGCGGCTGCTCGAGGCGGGCGCGAATCCCAACCTGACCTTGATCGCCGGTGAATCACCGCTGATGGCGGCGGCGCGGGCGGGCAAAGCCGGCGTCGTGGAGTTGCTGCTCGCGAAAGGCGCCAATGCGAACGCGCGCGGCACGCGTGGCCAGACCGCACTGATGTGGGCCGTCTCGCAACGCCATCCCGGCGTCGTCAAGGCGCTCGTCGCGCGCGGCGCCGACGTGCACGCCCGCTCGGACGAGTGGCGCGAGATGATGGCGGTGCCGCCGCACGGCCTGCCGCAATACAACAAGATCATTCCGCACGGCCGCGATACGGCGATGCTGTTCGCCGCGCGAGTTGGCGATCTCGAGTCGGCGAAGCTGCTGGCCGCCTCCGGCGCGAACGTCAACGACGCCGATGCGTGGGGCGTCAGCGCCACGGTGATGGCGGCGCACGCTGGCTTCACGGAGCTGGTCGAATGGCTGCTCGACCGTGGCGCGGATCCCAACGCCGCCGCCGCCGGCTTCACTGCCATGCACGCTGCGATCATGCGTCGTGATACCCGGATGGTTGCGGCGCTGCTCGCGCACGGCGCCGACGCCAATGCCCCGCTGACCACCTGGACGCCGACGCGGCGATCCTCGCGCGACCACAACTTCGCGCCCGAACTGGTCGGCGCCACGCCGTACTGGCTCGCCGCCCGTTTCAATGAGCCGGATGTGATGCGCTTGTTACTCAAGCACGGCGCGAATGCGCTGGTCGTGCATCGCGTGAACTATCACCACGACGAGCCCGTTGAGCCGCGGACGCAGGTCACGACGGCAGTGATGGCCGCAGTGGGCATGGGCGGCGGTGTCGCCTGGGTGCAGCCGAATCGGCTGGAGCGCGAAAAACTGATGCTCGAGAGCGTCACGCTCGCGATAGAACAGGGCGTGGACGTCAATGCCGTCAATAGTGACGGCCGGACCGCGCTCGATGCGGCGCGGGCGCTGAAAGTTCGAAAGCGTCGTGAAGTTTCTGGCCGACCGCGGCGCCCGCGGAAGATAGCCCCCGCCTTCAGGCGGGGGGAACCGCGGTCCTTCCCTTTTCGTCTCACCCTTGGTGAAGCACTCCTTTCGCCGTCTCCTCAAAAGTCCTGCGTTTGCACTGACCGCGCTCATCACCATCGGCGCGGCCATCGGCGCCAACGCGCTGATCTTCAGCGTCGTGAATGGCGTGATTCTCAAGCCGCTGCCCTACGCCAATCCCTCGTCGCTGGTGGGCGCGTGGCTGGTGGCGCCGGGGGTCATGCCGGGCCCATTGGAGCAGTCGGCGGCGACCTATTTCATGCTGCGCGACAGCGCGCAGTCGTTCGAAGACATCGGCCTGTGGGATGGCGGCTCTGTCACCATCACCGGACGCGGCGAACCGGAGCAGGTGGAAATGCTCTGGGTCACGGATGGGACGTTGCCGATCCTCGGCATCCATCCGGCACTCGGCCGCGGCTTCACGAAAGAAGACGACCTGCCGAAGGGCCCGAACGTCGTCTTGATCACCCATCGCTATTGGCAACGCGCCTTCGGCGGTAATTCCGCCGCGATCGGTCAGAGCCTCATGGTCAACGGCACCGCTCGCGAGGTGATCGGCGTGCTGCCCGAAGACTTTCAGTTCCTTCGCGCCAATCCGGTCGTCATCATGCCCCTCAAGAACGACCGCGCGACGATTAATGCCGCGGGCTTCAACTACCAGGGCGTGGCGCGGCTCAAGCCCGGTGTGACCATCGCGCAGGCCAACGCCGATGTCGAACGGTTGTTGCCGACGCTCACCGAACGATTCCCGCTCCCGCAGGGCTTCACGCAGAAGATGTTCGACGATGCGAAGTTCGGATCGCTCGTTCGCCCGCTCGAAATTGATGTGGTCGGCGACATCGGCGCGATGTTGTGGATCCTGCTCGGCACGGTCGGCCTCGTGCTGCTGGTCGCGTGTGCGAACGTCGCCAACCTGTTCCTGGTGCGCGCCGAGTCACGGCAGCAGGAGCTAGCCATCCGGCTGGCCCTGGGCGCCGAAGGCAGGCGCGTGGCCTGGGGGTTGATGTCCGAGTCGCTGATCGTCGCGCTCGCCGGCGGCGTCGTCGGCGCCGCACTCGCCTACGGCGGCATCCAGTTGCTCGTCTACCTGCAGCCGGTGCAATTGCCGCGACTGAACGAGATCGCGCTCGATCCAATCGTGCTGTTATTCACGCTGGCGATCTCGATCGGCGCCGGCCTGCTGTTTGGCGCGATCCCGATCCTCAAGTACGCGCGCCCGCACATGGCGGCGGCGCTGAAGGACAGCTCGCGCGGCTCGAGCG
Source organism: uncultured Acidimicrobiia bacterium (assembly GCA_963784445.1). Classification (GTDB taxonomy): domain Bacteria; phylum Acidobacteriota; class Vicinamibacteria; order Vicinamibacterales; family UBA2999; genus 12-FULL-67-14b. Next base: position 98,002 of record CAWARO010000001.1, read on the forward strand.
AAGGGCGTGAGCGCCATCGCGCCCGCAATGGCCTGGTGGTCGCGCAAGTCGGTCTCGCCGCCGTACTGCTCGTGGCGTCCGGCCTGATGGTGCGTACCTTCCTCGCCATTCGCGATGTCCCGCCTGGGTTCCAGAATCCTGAGACCGTGTTGACGATGCGCATCTCGATTCCGACGGCGGTAGTGGCGGATCAGGGACAGGTAGTGCGCATGTACGAAGAGATCGCGCACCGCATCGAAGCCATCGGCGGCGTCCAGTCGGTCGGCGTGTCCTCGGGCATCACCATGGACGGCAACAGCAACAACGATCCGATCTGGGTCGAAGATTTTCCGGAGGCCGACAGCAAGATTCCAGCGCTGCGCCGGATGAAATACAACGGCCCCGGCTACTTCAAGACGATGGGCAATCCGGTGATTGCCGGCCGCGACTTGACGTGGGCCGACGCCCACAACACGACGGCGGTAGCGCTGCTCAGCGAGAACCTCGCGCGCGAATACTGGGGCGAGCCGGCCAAGGCGATCGGCAAGCGCATCCGGCGGACCTCGAAGACCGCGTGGATCGAAGTTGTCGGCGTCGTCGGCAACGAGCGGCAGGATGGCGCGACCAAACCCGCTCCCACGATGATCTACTGGCCGATGCGCGCGTCGGCAGAAATCAGCGGTTTCGCGTTCGTTCAGCGATCGGTCGCGTTTGCGATTCGGTCGTCGCGATTGCAGGACCCGGGATTGCTTGCCGAAGTGCAGAAGGCCGTCTGGAGCATCAACCCGAACCTGCCGCTGGCGCGCGTGCGGACCCTGGAGCAGATTTACCAGGAGTCGATGGCGCAAACGTCGTTCGTGCTGGTGATCCTCGGCATCGCCGCCTCGGTGACGCTGCTGCTCGGCCTGGTCGGCATCTACGGGGTGATTGCCTACATCGTGATGCAGCGGCGCCGAGAAGTCGGTATCCGCATGGCGCTCGGCGCGCACAGCGCCGAAGTGCAACGCATGTTCGTCTCGCGCGGCCTGGTGCTCACTGGTGTGGGATTGGTCGTTGGCCTGGTGACCGCGGCGGCCCTGATGCGATTGATGTCGTCGCTGCTGTTCGGCGTGAATCCGTTCGATCCGATCACCTACGCAACCGTCGTAGCCGCACTGGGGACGGTCGGACTCGTGGCCACCTGGTTGCCCGCGCGCCACGCGACGAGGATCGATCCGATGCTGGCGTTGCGATCGGAGTAGGAATCAGGAATCAGGGATAGCAATCAGGCAATCAGGAATCAGGAATCAGGAATCAGGAATCAGGAAAGACGCTTGTCCTGATTGCTAATTCCTGATTGCTATCCCTGATTGCTGATTCCTGACTCCTGATTCCTATTTCCCAAAGATCAGAAAATACTGATACTCCAGAAACGGCTCCTGGCGAATCAGCCGGAGCCCGGCCTTCTTCGCATCATTCACCACCACGTCCGGACTCACGCGCTCTTCGGGCGCAGGCCCCGGACCGGTCCCATCCAGCCGAAAATCGATGATGCCCAGCCGCCCTTGCGGCTTGAGCGACTTGGCCAGGTTCGACAGCATCGTCACGCGATCTTCGACTTCGTGATACGCATCGACCATCAGCACCGCATCGAGCGACGACGGTGACAGGCGCGGATCGTTTTTCAGCCCGAGCACCGGCTTGACGTTGGTGAATCCCTCGCGGCTTACCCGCCGCGAGATGGCGTTGATCATCTCAGGCTGCACGTCCTCCGCGTAGACCAGCCCCTGCGGACCGACGCGCCGCGCCAGCCGAATGGTGAACCACCCGCTGCCGGCGCCGATGTCGCCGACCCGCGAGCCGTCGGCAATGCCCATCGCATCCATGATCAGATCGGGGCGTTGCCAGAGATCGCGATCGGGCGCGTCCAGCAGTCCGAGGTCGGATGGCGGAAACAGGCGGCCGTGCCCGACGCCCTGTTGTTGCGCGTTGAGCGAGGCAATTGAGATGGCAAGCACCACCCCGACAAGTAACATTCCCCGACGAGAAGTACTCCCCGGCAAGAATCGTTTCCCCGGCTGGCAGCGGGCCGTGAACTAATGCCTGAAGAATTTCCAGGCCGTAGGCAGAACGAGGCCCGCGGCAATCACCTTAATCACGTCGACGACGATGAACGGATAGAGGCCGGTTGCGAGCGCCGTTTCGATGCCCGCGAAGCGCGCAATCCAGGACACGCCGCCCACGAAGATGATCGACAGGCCCACGCCCATCGCCAGGATCGAGCTGAGATAGTGACGATCGAAGCCACGTTCGGCGAGTAGTCCGGTCACAAACGCCGCGATCGGAAAGGCCATCAGGTAGCCGCCCGAGGGGCCGAGCACCCGCGCCAGGCCCTGCGGCAGCTCCGGCGCGTAAGCAAACACCGGCAATCCGGCGATGCCAAGCGTGAGATAAAGGATCTGGCTGAGCGCGCCGAGCCGTGAGCCCAGCGCGGCGGCGCCGATCAGGACCACCATCGGCTGGATCGTGAACGGCACCGGCGTAAACGGCAGCGGGAAGCTCAGCTGCGCCGCCGCGGCCGTCAGCACGGCCACGAAGACAATCGACAGGATCCGTACGCCGGCCCAGACGTTGGCCGACGCCGCGCGCATGCTGACCTGATCGAGAATCGTTGACGCGTGCGACACGAGGGGTCGTGATGTCATGACACGGGATTCTACCGGCTTGCCTACCGCGCTGACAATTGCGGGTTCCGACTCGGGGGGTGGCGCCGGCATCCAGGCCGACCTGAAGACATTCGCCGCCCACGGCGTCTACGGCACGTCTGCCATCACGGCCGTGACGGCCCAGAACACCATCGGCGTGAGCGGCATTCACGTCGTTCCCGACGATTTCGTCACCGCGCAGGTCGAAGCCGTGGTGTCGGACCTGGGGTGTGATGCCGTGAAGACCGGCATGCTGGCGAACTCGACCATCGTCGAAGCGGTGGCCGCGGCGGTCGAGGCGCTTGAGCTGCCGAATCTGGTGGTCGATCCGGTGATGCTGGCCAAGAGCGGCGACGCCCTGCTCGACGAGGAAGCCGTGCACGCGCTCAGATGGACACTGCTCCGGCTCGCGCGCGTGGTGACGCCGAACATTCCCGAGGCCGAAGTGCTGGCGAAGATGTCGATTGGGTCGCTGGCCGACATGCGCGAAGCGGCCACCCGGATCGCCATGCTCAAGCCCGCCGCGGTGGTGATCAAGGGCGGGCACCTGCCCGGCCCGGAGATCGTCGATGTGCTGTTGGCCGACGGCGAGTTTCATGAGTTCGTCGGCCCGCGCATCGAAGGGCGCAACACGCACGGGACGGGCTGCACGTTCGCATCCGCCATTGCCGCGCAGCTGGCCAAGGGCGTGGATCTGAAAGACGCGGTGAAGGCGGCGAAAAGCTACGTCGAAGGCGCCATGCGGCAAGGCATCCCGCTCGGCAAGGGGCACCGGCCGCTGAACCACTTCTGGCGCGGCTTATACTGATTAACACCCCAACGCGCACAAACCGCGCGTCGGGGGCCCCTTGGGTATGACACCGGCCACCGCGATCACCACTGCCCCACTGGACGCGGCCGCGCTCACGCGCGCCCTCGATGTGACCGGGGCCGGAGCGGTCGCGATGTTCGTGGGACTGGTGCGCGACAACAATCTTGGCCGGCGGGTGCTGCATCTCGAATACGAAGCCTACGAGCCGCTCGCCCTGCGCGGGCTCGACCTGATCGTGGAGGAAGCGCGCGAGCGGTGGCCGGCGGTGCGATTGATGATCCATCATCGCATCGGCCGCATGGCGATCGGCGAAGCCAGCGTGGCCATTGCCGCGGCCTCGCCGCATCGCGCCGACGCGTTCTCGGCCACGCGGTATGCGATCGAGCGCATCAAGCAGATCGTGCCGATCTGGAAGCACGAGTACTTCGAGGGCGGCGACGTGTGGATCGAGGGCGCCACGGCCGATCCCGACAACGCCGACGCGCGCGAGAAAGCGCTGAGAATCGCATGCGCGTAACGGTTCGCCTGTTTGCCCGGCTGCGCGACATTGCCGGCGCCGGCGAGATGACGCGCGACGCGCCGTCGGGGGCTAACGTCGGCGCGGTGTGGGCGTCGCTGGTGGCCGATTATCCGGAGTTGGCGGCCTACGAGAAATCGATCTCGTGCGCGGTCAACGCCGACTATTCTCGTTTCACCGCTGCAGTGGCCGACGGTGACGAGGTCGCATTTTTGCCGCCGGTCTCCGGCGGCTAAGGCAGTACGTCAGGGGCGGGAGTGTCCCGCCGCCAGAATTTATGTTCGACAAGATAGCCTCCATCGAGGCCAAGTACGAAGAATTGACCGCCTCGCTTGGCACCACGCACGTGCAGAGCGATCCGAACGAATACCGCAAGCAGGCCAAGGCGCTCGCGGAGATCGAGGATCTCGTCCAGGCGTACCGTCACTACAAGTCCGTCGTCAAGGAGATCGCCGACAACGAAGAACTGGTCAAGGGCGGCGACCCCGAGATGCGGGATCTCGCGCTCGAGGAGCTCAACGATCTCAACGTGCGCAAAGAGCGGCTCTCCGACGAGCTGAAGCTGTTGCTGATTCCCAAGGACCCCAACGACGAGCGCAACGTGATGCTCGAGATTCGCGCCGGCACCGGCGGCGAAGAAGCGGCATTGTTCGCCGGCGATCTCTATCGGTGCTATACGCGGTTCGCCGAGCGCCAGCGATGGCGAATCGAGCTGATGTCGTTGAGCGAGGCCCCGCAGGGCGGCATCAAGGACGTGGTGGTCAGCATCGAGGGCAAGGGTGCCTACAGCAAGCTCAAGTACGAGAGCGGCGTGCATCGTGTGCAGCGCGTGCCCGCCACGGAAGCGAGCGGGCGCATTCACACCTCCGCGGCCACGGTGGCGGTGCTGCCCGAGGCGGACGAGATCGATATCCAGATCCAGGACAAGGACATCCGCATCGACACGTTCTGTTCGAGCGGCCCGGGCGGCCAGAGCGTGAACACCACCTACTCCGCCGTCCGCATCACCCACATCCCGACCGGCATCGTGGTGTCGCAGCAGGATGAAAAGTCGCAGGTGAAAAACCGCGCCAAGGCGATGAAAGTGCTGCGCTCGCGCTTGTACGAGGCGGAGCTGCAAAAACAGAACGACGCCATCGCCAAGGAGCGGAAGGGCCAGGTCGGCACCGGCGATCGCTCCGAGAAGATCCGGACCTATAACTTTCCGCAGAGCCGCGTGACCGACCACCGCATCAATTTCACGACGCACCAGCTGCAGAGCGTGCTCGACGGCAGTCTCGACGAGCTGATCTCGGCGCTCACCACCTTCTACACGGCGGAGAAACTGCGTGAGGCCACGCAGAGTCCCGTATAGATTACAGAAGGCAGCCCGCCGCCCATGACCCTTCGCCAACGTCTCCTCGCCGCGCGTGCCCGGCTGATTGCTGCCGGCGTCGACAACAACGAGGCCGTGCTGGACACGAACCTCCTCGCTCGTCACGTGCTTGGCTACAGCAGGTCGGAGATGCTGCTGCGCCAGGAAGATCCCACACCGGATGGCTTCGAGGACGCGTTCAACGCGCTCATCGAGCGACGCGCCCGCCGCGAACCGGCGGCATACATCCGCGGGCTTCAGGAATTCTGGAACCGCGATTTCGAAGTGACGCCCGATGTGTTGATTCCCCGGCCGGAGAGCGAGCTGATCGTCGAGGAACTGCTCACGCTGCTGCCCATCGACGCGCCGGCGTTGCCGCGGCGCGTGGCCGACATCGGCACCGGCTCGGGCTGCATCGCGGTCACGGTAGCGTCCGAGCGGCCCCACGTGCACGTGGTGGCCACCGACATTTCGCGGCCGGCGCTCGACGTGGCTCGCAAGAACGCCGCGCTCGCTGGCGTGTCGCCACGGATCGAGTTCCTGGAGTGCGCGTATCTCTCGGGCACCACCGGCACGTTCGATTTCATCCTGTCGAACCCGCCGTACATGACCGAGGCCGAGTACCAGGAGCTCCAGCCGGAAGTGCGTGAGTACGAACCGGACATCGCCTTGCAGGCCGGCGAGGATGGCCTGCGCGACATCCGGCAGATCGTCGATTTGGCCGCCGAACGCCTGAAGCCCGGCGGCACGCTGTTCATGGAGATTGGCCACCAGCAGGCGGAGGCGATCGCGGAGCTCGTCGGGGAGTTCCCGTCGCTGACCCTGGCGCGGATCAGCAACGACCTGCAGCGCATCCCGCGTGTCGCGGTCATTGAAAGAAAAATAACGAATGACTAATGACGAATAACAAAGTCAGTCTTTCTGAAATTTGTCATTCGTTATTCGTTATTCGTTATTCTTTGTTTCCATGACCTGCTTGTTCTGCAAGATCATCGCGGGCGAAATCCCCGCTTCGAAGGTCTACGACGACGATCGCATGATCGCCTTCACGGACATCAACCCGCAGGCGCCCATGCACGTGCTGGTGGTGCCCAGGAAGCACGTGGCCACGCTGAACGACCTCACGGCAGCCGAGGATGGGCTGGTTGGCGCGATGGTCCGCACCGCGGCTGCGATTGCGAAAGAAAACGGCTACGACGGTCCCGGCTACCGGACCGTGTTCAACTGCAACGCACAGGCCGGACAGACGGTGTTTCACATCCATCTGCACGTCTTGGGCGGACGCGCGTTAGCCTGGCCCCCGGGCTAAATTGTGCCGGAAGACGGGACTTCAGTCCCGCCGGGCGAGCAGGTACCGTCCGAATCCTGCCTCTCTCTGCAACACAAAATCCACGGCGCGATAGCCCCTCGCAAAATACGCCTCGAACATCTGCCGCAGATCCATGCGCCACTGCAGCGCGCGGTCGGGCGCCTGTTGTTGCATTTCGGTGAACCCGGTTGGGATTTCGATCCACACGCGCCGATCGTCGCGCGACAGATCGATCGACGACACTTTCTGCCACTGGCCATCCAGCTCGGTGGGATTCACGATCGGTGCGGCAGAGACATCATGCGAACGGGCCCGCAGGGCCGAGGACTGCTCGAGCCTGCGGACGACGTGCGGTTCAGCGATGCGCCAGCTCGCCACCAGGCGATCCGTAGGCGTGCCACGATGCAGCGCGCTGGTCGATTCACCGTAAAAGTTCGCCGCATACTCATCTGCCACGCAGCCGAGTTTCGCGAAGTTGAAATGCGCGTTCATCGCCTGCAGCGGATCGAACGTCCATTCAATCAAGTCGAGGCCCTGCGACAGCGCGCGCTCCCGCTGCGCCAGCTTCAGGCGGTAGCCGAGCCCGCCGCGGAACTCCGGCAACACGCCCGCCATATGTGACCACTGCATCGGCCGCTTGTCCTTCATGCCCATCACCGCATAGGCGAAGCCGACCATGCGACCAGACGGTTCAAACCCGCCAAGCAGCGTCGCGCCGCGATGCACGGTGAAGATGAAGACGGGCACCGTCACCAGGTCGGCGGTGTCGGTGTAGCCCCAGATCGCCTGCTCGAGCGCCACCACCTGGCGGAACTCGTCGATCGTGGTGAGGTCCCGGATCTCGACGTCGACCGTCATCTAGGGGAGCGTATCAACGAAAACGACTGTATCGAACATCGCTGCTCATCGACGGTAGTGGGGCCGTTCCGTTGGAACGGCCCGCTTTCGATATCGAACGCACCCGCCACTAGATCACCGACGGCAGCACGGTGAGAGTTTGAATCACGCGCAGGCCGGCCGGCAGATTCGCCGGCACTTCGCCCGACCGCCTCAACAGCACAGCCCGCATCCCGATCGCCAGCGCGCCGTCGATATCGTGCTTGATGCTGTCGCCGACCATCACGGCTTCTTCAGGCCGCACTCCGGCCTTGGTCAGCGCGGCGTCGAAGATGCTGCGGTGCGGTTTCATGTAGCCGTGCGCCGCGGAGGACACCGACACGGTGATCAGCTCGCGCAGCGAGAAGTGCTCGCAGAAAGCGTCGAGGCTGCGATGCGAGTTCGAGATCGCGCCGACGATCAGTCCCGACTTGCTCAATTGCGTCAACACCGGCGCCACATCGTCATACAGTTCAAAATGGTGGTTCACCGACCACTGATCGTAGATCTCCCGCGCCGCCTCGATCACCTTCTCGCCGCGTCCGCCCATGTGCTCGATGATCGACGCCGTGTAATGCACGAACAGGTCGTGCGTGTAGATTTGCTCCTCGACCTCGTCGAGGATGAAAGACGAGGCCGCGGTGGCCGCGTCGAAACGCGCCGGGTCGACGTCGATGCCATGCGCGGCGCACGCCCGCCGGTACCCTTCAGCCTGAAACGTCGGACCCGGATAGATCAGCGTGAAGTCGACGTCGAAAAAAACCGCCTTCGTCACAAGTCTGAGTCATCAGGAAGTGGCTTGTCTGCCGCCTGGGCGCCGGCCTCAGAACTCTTTGGCCGGGTCTCGCCGAAGCCCGTTGTGGATCCATCGGGCGAAAGCGGAGGACCGGAGGATGACGGAATATCCGAGGGTGGAAGCCCCCCTTCGTTTGGAGACTCAGCGGTATCCAGTGGCCGAATACCGCCGGAGCTCGTCGAGGATTCAGCGAGCGGAGGCGGAGCGAAGATCGACTCAAGGTCGTCCTCGAGCAGACTCGGAGCTGAGCTCGGCGGAGCTTCCACGGGCGGAGGCGGACTGGCGATCACGGGAGCTGCCGGGAGCTGAGGCGGAACGACGGCCGGCGCCACTTCCGCCAGGGCCCCAGCCTCGATAGTTACCGGCTGGGTCGCGCCGGAGCCCATCGCCAATGCAGCGAGCGAAGGCGGATCCGCGGTCGCGGCCGGAGCCAAGCTCGGAACAGTCGCGGCGACCGGCGTCGGAGTCCACGGTCCGGCCACGCCAATGGTGGCTTTCACAGGATTGAGCAGGCGGCGCGCCGCGGCATCGGCCGACTCCTTCGTGACGGCGCCGATCAGGGCCGGCAGCCGCTCGTCGTAGTCCAGTCCGAGGCCGAACGTCTCGACGTTGAGGAGAAACGAGGCGATCGCCGCGTTGGTCTCGAGCTGACGCGGCAATGAGCCGATCATGTAGCTCTTCGATTCGTCGATTTCCTGCGGCGTAAAGCCCTTGCTGAGGACGAGATCCAGCTCCTGGTCGATCGAGGCGATCGTCTTCTCGACGTTGGCGGCCGATACGCCGGCGCGAATCGCGAACGGACCGACGCCGAACGTCGCATCAAGCGAGCTGAACACGTAATACGCCATCCCCTGGCGCTCGCGAATGCTGTCGCCAAGCCGCCCGCCGATCGCGTACTGGCCGAGGGCGTTGTTCATCACCGCGATCGCGTGGTATTCCGGGTCGGATCGACTGACGCCGAGGAACCCATAGACCACGTCGGCTTGCGCCTTGTTCATCATCGGCACGGGCACGAGGCGGCGCTCCGGCGGCGTCACAGGGTCCGGCACCTTAATCGGGACGGGTTGTCCCGGCGAAGGCTTGGCGGAGGCGGGCCAGTCGCCGAACAACTTGGCAATGGCGGCGAGCGCGAACTCCTCAACGAGGTCGCCGACCATCACCACGGTCATGATCAGCGGGTCGAACCCTTTTTGATGGAAGCGGACAAGATCCTGGCGCCGGATCGACTCGAGTCCCTGGATCGTGCCGCGCACCTTTCGCGCATAGGGATGATCGCCATAGAGCGCCTTCGCAAACGCATCCCCGGCCATCGTCGCGGGGTTGTCCTCTTCCTGCCGAATTGACGTGATCAGCTGCTCGCGGCGGGTCGTGATCTCTTTCTCCGGAAAACCTGGATGGCGCGCGACGTCGGCGACCAGCGTCAGCACCGGTTCGAAGTCATCGGTGAGGCACGTGGCGGCCAGCGCCATCTGATGACGGCCGGCAACAACCGACAGCGACGCGCCGCGGCCGTCGAGATCGTCAGCGATCACCTCCGCCGTCCGCTTCGGCGTGCCACGATCGAGCACGCGCGCGCAGAGCGCCGCAGTGCCGTCTTTCCCCGGAGGATCGGCATAGGCGCCGGTGCGGACGCCGACCAACAGGCTCACCGTCGGCGACGTGTGGTTGGCCTTCGCAATGACCGTGATGCCGTTGGGCAGCACCACGCGGGTCGGCTTCAGCGCCATGTTACGCCTCCACCTGCGCGAGCACCGGTTCGAACCAGCCGATCGTGCGATTCGACGCGGTGAGATATCTCGTCGCGGCGGCATGCACGGCGTCCACGGTCACCGCGTCGAGCCGCTCGCGCAACTTCTCGTACGCCTTCCACGACGAGATGGTCTCGAAGTAGCCCAGCTGATGCGCGATGTCGGTGACGCTGTCGGCGTCGTACACGAATCGCGCCCGCAGTTGCGTGTGGACCTTCGTCAGTTCGGCGGGCGTAATGCCGCCGGCGCGAAGCTTTTCGATTTCCCCCATCACCGCGCCTTCAACCGAGGCGAGGCTCTGGCCTTCGGCGACGCTGACGTTGATGGAATACAGGTAGGGATGTTCGGTGGGCATCAGCGCGCCCCCGGCGCCCGACGCCAGCCCTTTGTCGACCAGCGCCCGATAGAGCCGCGCGCTGCGCTGCGGCCGCGACACGCCGCCCATCGACCAGATGTTGAGGCCGGCGGCGCCGTTCAACACCGCGTCGGCGACGAGCAACGGGAAGAAGTCCTCGTGTTCGAACGCGGGGGCATGAAACACCGCCTTCCAATACGCGGTGGTGCCCTCTTTTCTCAGCACCACGCGGCGTTCGGCCTGCTGCTCGGGCTCGAGCTGGCGGATGCGCGCGGGCCGCGATCCGGCGGCGATGCCGCCGAACTGCTTCTCGACCTTTTTCAGCACGTCGTCGGTGTCGACATCGCCGACGATCACCAGCGTGGCGTTCGACGGCACGTAGAACTTGCGGTAGTGCCCGTAGAGATCGTCACGCGTCATCGTTTGCAGATCGGGCAGCCAGCCGATGGTCGGGTGGTGATACGGATGCACCTTGAAGGCGGTGGCCGTGATCTCCGTATCGAGCAGTTGCTCGGGATCGTTCTCGCCGCCTTGCAGCTCCGAGATGATCACCGTGCGTTCGGATTCGCAGTCCGCCGGATCGTACAGGCAGGCGTCCATGCGCTCCGCTTCAATGAACAACATGCGGTCGAGCGCGTCTTTCGACGCCGTCTCGAGGTACGTGGTCTGATCGATCCACGTATAGCCGTTCCAGGCGCCGCCGAATTTCTCGATGATGCCCTTCACCTGGTCACGAGGAATGTTCTTCGTGCCCTTGAAGTTCATGTGCTCGCACCAGTGCGACACGCCGGTCACGCCCGGCCCTTCGTCTTTCGACCCGACGCGATACCAGCACCACACCGACGCCAGTGGCGCCGTATGCACTTCCCGGATCAGGACCTTCATTCCGTTATCGAGAATCGTTTCACGAACTGTGGACACGCGTTTCCCCCGTCAAGACTTGCCGCCCCGTCAAGGAGTGCCTCCCCGTCGAGAAGTGCCCCCCGTCGAGGAGTGCCCTCCCGTCACAGTACAATAGTTAGATACTCATGGCAGATTGGAAAGACACCTGTAACCTGCCGCGGACCTCCTTCTCCATGAAGGCGAACCTGCAGGCGACCGAGCCGGAAACCGTCGCCCGGTGGGACGAGATGGACCTGTACGGCAAGATTCGCAGTGCCCGCCGGGGCGCGCCTAAGTACCTGCTGCACGACGGTCCGCCGTACGCCAACGGCGAGATCCACATGGGCCACGCGCTCAACAAGATTCTCAAGGACCTGGTCGTCAAGTCGCACAACATGCTCGGCTTCGACGCCCCCTACATCCCCGGCTGGGACTGCCACGGCCTGCCGATCGAGCTGAAGGTCGACCGCGAGCTCGGCCCGAAGAAGAAGCAGATGACCACGGCGGACTTCCGCCGCGCCTGCCGCGCGTACGCCGAGAAGTATCTCGACATCCAGCGCCGCGACTTCAAGCGCCTGGGCGTGCTTGGCCTGTGGGAGGAGCCGTACAAGACGCTGACCTTCACCTACCAGGCGGCGATCGTGCGCGCGCTCGGCAAGTTCGTCGAACAGGACATGGTCTACAAGGGCAAGAAGCCGGTGCACTGGTGCACGCATTGCCGCACCGCACTTGCCGAGGCGGAAGTCGAGTACGAGCCGCATACCTCGCCGTCGGTCTACGTCGAATTCCCGATGGCGGAAAGTAGCGTGCCCGAGTTCTGGAAGCGCCTCTCCGACGTCCGGAGAGCGGGGGCTTTAGCCCCCGCTGAAGTGTCCGTACTCATCTGGACGACCACACCATGGACGATCCCGAATAACCTCGCGATCGCGTTCCATCCGGATTTCGAATACGGCGTGTACGACGTGGACGGCAAGGCGGTGATCGTCGCGAAGGATCTCGCCGAGGCCGTTGGCAAGAAGGTCGGCAAGACGCTCGACAATCTGCTCGCCACGTTCACCGGCAAGCTCATGGAGCGGCTCGTGTTCCATCACCCGCTCTACGCGCGTGAGTCGCTGGGCGTGCTGGGCGAGTACGTGACGCTCGATGCGGGCACCGGCGCGGTGCACACTGCGCCCGGCCACGGCGCGGACGACTACCACACGGGCGTTCGCTACGGCCTGGAGATCTATGCGCCGCTCGACGCCGGCGGCCACTACAACGAGTCGGTCGAGCTGTTCGCGGGCTTGAAGGTCTGGGATGCCAATCCGAAGGTGGAAGAAGCGCTGAAGGCGCGCGGCCGCCTGTGGCATCGCGAGGATTTCGATCATTCGTATCCGCACTGCTGGCGCTGCCACAACCCGGTGATCTTTATGGCCACCTCGCAGTGGTTTATCGCCATGGACGCGAAACATTTGCGCGAGCGCGCGTTGAAAGCGATCAGCGAGACGCGCTGGATCCCGGCATGGGGCGAGGCGCGCATCGAAGGCATGATCGCCAACCGCCCGGACTGGTGCATCTCGCGCCAGCGGGTGTGGGGCGTGCCGATCCCGGCCATGGATTGCACCAAGTGCGGCACGCCGGTGCTGACCAAGGCGCTCGTCGACAAGGCCGCGGCCGTGTTCGACGTGTATGGCGCCGACGCCTGGTACGAGCGCCCGGTCGAGGAGTTCATCCCCGAAGGCATGACCTGCGCCTCGTGCGGCGGCAAGGAGTTCGAGCGCGAAGGCAACATCCTCGACGTCTGGTTCGATTCGGGCTCCAGCCACGAGGCGGTGCTGCCCTTTCGCGAGGATCATCACTGGCCGGCGGACATCTACCTTGAAGGCAGCGACCAGCACCGCGGCTGGTTCCACAGCTCGCTCCTGGTGGGTGTGGGCACGCGCGGCCGGGCGCCATACAACCAGGTGTTGACGCACGGCTTCGTGATGGACGAGCACGGCCGCAAGATGTCCAAGTCGCTCGGCAACACCGTGGCGCCACAGGACGTGATCAAGCAGAGCGGCTCCGAGATCCTGCGCCTGTGGGTGTCGATGGTGGACTACCGCTACGACATCAACATCGGCAAGGAAGTGCTGTTGCGCGCGGTCGAGAGCTACCGCAAGTTCAGAAACGTGATCCGCGTGCTGGTAGCCAACCTGTACAACTTCGATCCGAAGACCGACAGCGTGCCGAAGGCGCGCATGGCCGAGATCGATCGCTGGGTGCTGGCGACGTACGCCGACGCGGCGGAGAAAATCGTCAAGGCGTACGACGACTACGACTATCCGGCGATCTTCCAGATCGCGAATCAGCTGATCACGGTGGACTTGAGCGCCTTCTACGTGGACGTGACCAAGGACCGGATGTACACGCTCGGTGCGAAGTCCGACGCGCGGCGGTCCGGCCAGACCGCGATGTTCATCGTCGTCGACGGTCTCGCCCGCCTGCTCGCGCCGATCCTCTCGGTGACGATGGACGAGTTGTGGCGACTGTTGCCAGGTGAGCGCGAGGAGTCGGTGCACATGGCGCTGTTCCCGCGCGAGCTCGATCAGTGGAAGGACGCCGCGCTACTCGAACGTTATTCCGTTCTGAAGGATTACCGAGACGACGTAAACTTGCAGCTGGAAGCCAAACGAAAAGACAAGACTATTACCTCGAACCTATCGGCGCGAGTTCGAATCACCGCTGATGGCGACAACGCGAAATGGCTGCTGGCAGATCGCGACTTTCTCCCCACGCTGTTCGGAGTGTCCGAAGTCGAGCTTTTGGAAGGACCCTTCGCGGTTTCTGTTGAACCCGCGACTGGAGCGAAGTGCGAACGTTGCTGGCGGTACGTGGCAGCGATCAACACCGAGGGGCTTTGCCCGCGTTGCGTCGAGGCCTTGGGCCGGTGAGCCGCTAACGTGCTCGCCGCGCGCAAGCTCGAAATCATCGTGGCCGTCGTCATCGTCGTCCTCGATCAGATCACCAAGGCGATGGTGCGCCCCGCCCTCGCCCTGCACGAAAGCGTGACGGTGATTCCGGGGTTTCTCGACCTGACGCGCGTGCACAACACCGGCGCGGCGTTTGGCATGCTGAACGCCGTGGATTTTCCGATGAAGACGCTGGTGCTGTCGTGCGTGGCCCTGATCGCACTCGGCGGCGTCGCGTGGTACGCTGCCACGGTGCCAGTGACCGACCGGCTGGCGCGCATCGGCGTGGCCGGCGTGCTGGGCGGGGCCATCGGCAACCTGATCGATCGCGCCACCGCGGGGTACGTGCTCGACTTCGTCGACGCCTACTGGGGCGCCTGGCACTTCTGGGCTTTCAACGTGGCCGACGCCGCGATCACGGTGGGCGTGATCTTCATGATTCTCGATATGGTGGGCGTAGGTCGGCGTCTCAACGGACAGATCTCAAATGCATCCAATCCTGTTTAACGCTGGTCCGGTCACGATTTATTCGTACGGGGTGCTGCTCGCCGCCGCGTACCTGCTGGGCTTGTGGCTCGCCGTCAAGCGCGCCAGGGCCGCCGGGGTGGACGGCAACCGGATCATGGACCTCCTGATCTGGGTGATCATCGCCGCCCTGGTCGGCGCGAAGGCGCTGCTGTTCGTCGTGGACTTCCAGCACTTCACGAGCAGCTGGCAGGAGTTCACCACGCTGTTGCGGTCGGGCGGCGTGTTTTACGGCGGGTTGATCGCCGCGATCATCGTCTGCATCTGGCAACTGCGCAAACACCGCCTGCCGCTGTGGCAATCCGGCGATCTGTTCGCGCCGGGCATCGCGCTCGGCTATATGGTGGGACGGCTCGGCTGCCTGATGGCGGGCTGCTGCTACGGCAAACCCACCGACGTGCCATGGGCGGTGACGTTCACGGATCCGGCGGCGAATTTCAACGTCGGCACACCGCTCAACGTGGCGCTGCACCCGACGCAGCTGTATGAATCGGCCGCCGGCCTGGTGATCCTCGTGGCGCTGCTGGTGCTCGAGCGGCGGCCCGGCCACTTCCCCGGCCGCACTTTCTGGAGTTTTGCGCTGCTCTACGGCGTGCTGCGCTTCATCATCGAGTTCTTCCGCGGCGACGACCGCGGCATGGTGTTCAACATGCTGTCGACGTCGCAGTTCATCTCGGTGGTCCTGGTGCCGCTCAGCCTCTTCATGCTGTGGTACCTGAGCCGGCCCGTGCGGCCTGCGGAGCCGGAAGCCGTGCGCGGACCGCGTAAGCCGCGGTTCGTCTGATGCCGGGATCTGGGAACCGGGAGTCGGGAACCGGGAACTCACGTGCCCGGATCCCCGATCCCGGATCCCCGATCCCGGATGGCGACGCGGCCGCATCGCGCCTGCAATTCACTGCAGATGCGGATGCGAGCGGTGAGCGCCTCGACCGCTATTTGACGGCGCAGATCCCGGACTATTCGCGCTCGCAAATCCAGCGGCTGATCGAAGACGGCCACGTCACGCACTCGCGCTACAAAAAGGTCAAGTCGAACTCCGACATCCGTGCCGGGGACGTCATCACCGTCGACGTGCCGGATGCCGAACCGTCGCACGCGCAGGCCGAGGACCTGCCGCTCGACATCCTGTTTGACGACCAGGATGTGGTGGTGGTGAACAAACCCGCCGGCATGGTCGTGCATCCAGCCGCGGGGAACCCGAGCGGCACGCTCGTCAACGCGCTGCTCCATCACGTGAAAGATCTCAGCGGCATCGGCGGCGAGGTGCGTCCGGGCATCGTCCATCGTCTCGATAAGGGAACCTCGGGTGTGATGGTGGTGGCGAAGAACGATGAGGCCCACAAGGAGCTGGCCCGGCAGTTTCACGATCGCGAGGTCGAGAAGGAATATGTCGCGCTCGCCTGGGGGCTGGTGCAGCAGCGCAAGCGGATCAACGCCGCGATTGGCCGCGACCCGAAGAACCGCGTGAAAATGTCGACGCGTGCCGGCCGCGCGCGCCACGCCGTGACGCGCGTGACCTGGTCGCGCGATCTAAAAGGCGTGACCTTACTGCGTGTCGCCATCGCCACCGGACGCACGCACCAGATCCGCGTGCATCTCAGCGCCATCGGTCATCCGATCGTCGGCGACGCGCTCTACGGCGGCGTGCATCGCCGCGTGCCGCATCCGCTCCGCGCGGTCACCAAGCTGACGCGGCCGTTCCTGCACGCCGAACGGATTGCCTTCACGCATCCGCGAACGAAGGAGCGGCTCGAATTTACCGCGCCGCTGCCCGCGGATCTCGAGGCCGTGGTCGCGGAGCTGGTGCCGCCGGACCAATTCGACGCGGTGTTCGCGAGGGAAGCCGTGCCGGACGACCGCGATCAGTAACCGGGCTTGCTGCGCAACACACCGATCTGAATCAGGAAGCTGGTGAAGTCGTACATCCGCCGCTCGTCCTGAATCAGCCCGTCGCCCATCGTGAAGATTCGCACGCCCTCGATCTGGAACTTGCGCCCCGTGCCCGGCAGTCCCATGAACTCGCCGAGGTGAGTCGCCGTGGCCCGGAAGGGCAGCGCCACGCGATCACCATCTATCAGCGGTTCCTCGTTGATGATCGTCCAGTCGGGGAACGTCTCGAACAACCGGTAGTAGGATTCGGTAATCTCTTTCCGCCGGTTGAGGCGCTTGAACATCGGGCTGTTCACAGTGGCGCCCTCCGCGTACCAATTCGCCAGGCGCTCGGGATTCCTGGCCTTCCAATCCGGTTCCCACTCGCTAAAGAATGTGACGATCTGCGGTCTCGTCATGCGCGCCTCCGTCCGCGGAGGATAACACCGACGGAACGCTCAAGGAATCAGTGCGAGGTATAGATGAGTATCAAGTTGACAGACGAGCAGCGCAAACAGTCGATCGCGTCGATCAAGCGCTACGTCGCGCAGGAACTCGACCAGGACATCGGCGATCTCAAGGCCGGCCTGTTGCTGGACTTCTTCGTGAAAGAAATCGCACCGAGCGTTTACAACGGCGCGGTCGCCGACGCGCAGGCGTATCTGCGCGATCGCCTCTCGGATCTCGAAGGCGTCTGCTATCACGACGAGTTCGGCTATTGGCCGAAGGCAGAGCGACGCCGCAACTAGCCGCGCTGTTCAGGATGTTCCGCTAGTCGATCCGCCCGGGCTCGACCCTGGCCCTGCCGAACAGCCAGGCAATTCCAATCCCGACGATATATAGGGCGATCATCGGGCCCGCGATGATCAACATGTTGCCGAAGTCCGTGGTCGGCGTGATGACGGCCGCGATCACTACGCACAGCAGCACGGCGTGCCTGAAGTGGTGCGCCAGCAGGCGCGCCGATACCAGCCCGATGCGGCTCAACACGAAGATCACCGCCGGAATCTGGAACACGATGCCGAGCGCCACCATGATGCTGAAAAACAGGTCGAAGTATTCGACGGCGTCGATGATCGGCGTCAGGTTGGCGGCGACGATCCAATCGAGCAGGAAGCGGAGCGCCGTTGGAAACGCGATGTAGTAGCCAAACGCGCCACCCGCGATGAACAACAGCGACGCCGACACCACGAATGGAACCGCGTAGCGCCGTTCGTGCCGATGCAGGCCCGGCGAGATGAACAACCAGGCTTGCGTCAGCATCAACGGGGCAGCGAAGAAGATCGACGCCACTAGCGTGACCTTCATGTGCAGGCCGAAAATATCCTGGGGACGCGACACCGACAGCGTCACGGCGGGATTCGAGCGAATGGGCGCGCTCGCGATCTCGTAGAAATATCCGGCGAACATCCAACACGCCGCAAACGTCCCGGCCAGACAGACCACCGCCCACAGAATGCGCCGGCGCAGCTCCTCGAGATGCTCGATGAACGTCATCTCCTGGGCCATCGCCGAGACGGCCAGCAGACCGTTCACGACGCCGCGGCGCCAGGTCGAGGACTGAGAAGATCGCGAGAGCGACGGGTGCGCGCTGATGCTCATGCGGCGCATGCTATTACGTGATCAATTCCGGCTCCATCGTTTTTTCGATCGCTTTGCCACCCTCGACACTCACGTAATAGACCTTGGCCGCAGGCCTGGTGTGCACGACACGCTTCACCGTGTTGTCTTCGAAGTAGATGCCGGCGTCGTTGTCGCAGGCGTAGCCGGGCTTCATCGCGCCGGAAGCAATCAGCTTCTGATACAGCGGCCGGCGTCCCGGTTCCGCGTCGTAGTGCGGCGAGTGGCTGCCTTTTAGTAACCCAAGACACTTGACGATCGACAGCTCCTTGGGCCGGGAGTCGGTGGTGCCCTCTTCGAACCAGCACAACGAGCCGGCGCTGGCGCCGCCAAGCACGATGCCGCGATCCCAGGCCTGCTTCAGGATCACGTCGATCCCTTGCGCCTCCCAGATCGCCTGCTGATTCAAGGTGTTGCCACCCGAGCAGACGATGCCGTCAACCGACAACAGGACTTCCTCCCAGCTCCGGGTCTGGCGCGTGCTGGCGATGAAGCTGTCCTGGTGCGAGGCCTCGACGTTGAGCGGGGAGCAGTTGCGATACCAGCTGATGACGCCGCTCGGCGAATCCGCGGATGCCGTCGGCAGGTAAAGGAGTTTCGGCCGGGGCTTCCCCGTCAGCTGCGCCATGTAACGGATGAAGGCGGTGCCATAGCCGCCGCCGGCGATCAGAATCTTCCGCTGCGACGCGGACCCGGTCTGTGCGGCAACCGAAAGAGGGGAAGCCAGGGTCGCGCCCACGACCCCCGCCAGGGATGTCCCGATGAATTGACGTCGTTTCATAAGCCGGTATTAGACACTGGATTAGCCGTTGCATACTTCATCTGTATGCAGAAGCGCACTCGCCCAGTCCTGTGGCTCGCATTCCCATTCTGTTTCTTCAGCCAACCGGCATTCGCGCAAGCCACGCCGCCGCCGGTGCCGCCCGGCTGGGCCGGTTCGGCCAGTGCCGGCCTCGCCATGACGTCCGGCAACAGCGACACCTCAACGGTGAACACGGCGTACGAGCTCAAGCGCGATACCGGGGGGCTGCTGGTGTTCAAGAGCAACGGGCTGCTCGTGTGGGGCAAGTCGGAAGGCGTCCTGAATAGCGATCGCCTCGGCCTTGAGGGTCGCCTCGAGCGCAAGCTCAGCGAGCGGACGTCGCTCTTTGGGCAGACTCAGTACCTCCGCGATTCGTTCAAGTCGATCGATTACTTCATCGCGCCAACGGTGGGCCTCACCACTCTGCTGGTTAAAAACGATCGCACCGAGCTTGGTGTGGATGGCGGCGTTGGCGGCGTCTGGGAGAAGAATCCCGATCTCGATGCCGACCTGGACGGCGCCGTCGTCGCCGGCCAGAAGTTCACGCACAAGATCACCGCCACGACGGAACTGATTGAGAAGGTCTCGGCGCTCTGGAAGATGGATGACTTTGGCGATGCGCTCTACGTCTTCGGCGCGGGGATTGCCGCCAGTATCACCGAGGGCACCCAGATGAAGATCGAGTTCCTCGACACTTACAAGGCCAAGCCGCCGTCACCCGATGTGCAGAAGAACGACATCGCGACGCTGGTGTCGTTCGTCTATAAATTCCAGTAGCGCTCTCGAGTTCAGTGATCGTACGTAGAGGCGGGACTTTAGTCCCGCCTGCGCGGCTGCTCGCGTTCGCTGGCGGGCGGGACTAAAGTCCCGCCCCTAGCGTACTTACGCGTGGCCGGCCCAGGACCGGTCGCCGGGCTTATGGGGCGCGCACGGATCGAATCGCCCGGGAGCTTCGATATAGCGCAGCGCCTTCGTGCAGCCGATCTCGGACGTGAAGTAGCCGAGTAATGCCAGCTCCTTCATCATCCTGAAGTAGTGCGCCGGCGCGTCATTCGACGCTGACGGCGCGGGCGCGCGGTTGCTCGGCGCGGGAACCCGGGCGTCCATCGCCTGCTTCTGTTCTCGATCGAGCGCTTCCACCACGATGAGCCGCTGCGCCGGTGTGGCCTGCATGAATGGGGTGCCGTGCGCGCGGCGGCACGCCTCGTCCACCGAGCGCAGGCCGTTGCCAAACACCCGTTGCGCGGCCTCGCTGTACACGTCGGTGACCATGAGCGCCATGAAGGCTCCGGTCTTCGCGGCTTTGGCGCCGGGGGTCGAGGTCTCGGGCAGGATGGTCTCGGCAATCTCGTCGAGCAGCGCCACGTCGGCGACCGTGAACGCGCCGACGCCCTGCGCCATGGCGCGCGCGAAGGCCTCGTCATCGAACGAGAACGCCAGCAGCTGATCGCCACCGACGAGTGCGGCGCCGCCAAGCATGGCGGCGACGCGCTGAATCACATCGCGCCGCGTGATCGTCATAAGTTCCCCCGCTTCAACTCGTCTACGGCGTGCGCTGCGGCTCGCGCGGTCAGCGCCATGTAGGTCAGCGACGGATTCTGGCAGGCCGCCGAGGTCATGCACGATCCGTCGGTCACGAACACGTTCGCGCAGTCCCAGACCTGGTTGTGCGCGTTCAACACCGAGGTCTTCGCGTCGCGGCCCATGCGCGCAGTGCCCATCTCGTGGATGCCCATGCCCGGGTAGTAACCGTTGTCGAACACGCGCACCTGCTTGACGCCGGTGGCTTCCAGCATTTCGGCCATGTCGTTCATCATGTCGCGGCGCATCAGGCGTTCGTTTTCGCCGGTCGCGCAGTCGATGGCCAGCACGGGCAGGCCCCACTTGTCGGTCTTCGCCGCGTCGAGGGAAATGCGGTTGGCGTGGTTCGGCAACATTTCACCAAACGCGGTGGCGCCCATCGTCCACTGGCCAGGCGTGGCGGCGGCATCCTTGAACGCTCCGCCCACGCCGAGCTCGGCCACCGCGCGTTGCCACCCTTGTCGGCCCGCGCTGCCCTGGTAACCAAAGCCCCGCAAGTATTCGCGCTTGTCGCCAAAGAGGTTCCGAAAGCGCGGAATGTAGAAACCGGTCGGCCGGCGGCCGTAGACGTTGCGATCCTGTTGTTCCTCGATGAAGCCGTTCGCGCCACAACGGAAGTGATGATCCATCAGGTTGTGACCGAGCTCGCCGCTGCTGCTGCCCAGGCCGCCCGGCCACACATCGGTGGCCGAACGCATCAGCAGCCACGTCGAGTTGAGCGTTGACGCGCACACAAACACGATGCGCGAGGTGTACTCGGTAGTGGCGTTGGTCTGCGCGTCGAGCACGCGCACGCCCGTGGCCCGGCGGCGATCGCGGTCGTAGACCACGTCGGTCACGATCGCGTGCGTCTTCATCGTCAATCGGCCGGTCGCCATCGCGAACGGCAGCGTCGAGGCCTGCGTGCTGAAGTACGAGCCCGACGGACACCCAAGCGCGCAGGCGTTGCGATACTGGCAGCGGCCGCGGCCTGGCAGCGGTTGCGTGAGATTGGCGGCGCGGCCGGGAATGATCCGGCGGTGTCCGCCGAACTGCTTCGCGAGCCGGCCGGCGATCATCTCTTCCGCGCAGTTGAGCGGCATGGCAGGCTGGAACTGACCGTCGGGAAGTTGCGGCAGTTTTTCAATCGAGCCGGCGATGCCCGCGTGCTTCTCGACATGATCGTACCAAGGCGCGAGGTCCGCGTAGCGGATTGGCCAGTCGACGGCGACGGCCTCACGGGCGTTGGCCTCGAAGTCGAGATCGCTCAGTCGATAACTCTGGCGTCCCCAGGTAAGCGAGCGGCCGCCGACGTGATAGCCACGATACCAGTCGAAGCGCTTGACCTCGGTGTACGGTGATTCCCGTTCGTTCACCCACCAATCGAGGTTTTTCTCGTTGAGTGGATAGTCGCGCTGCAGGACCGGATAGGCGTCGACCATGGCGCGGGTGCGGCCGGCACGATGGGGATATTCCCAAAAACCCTTGCGCGCGTTCGGGTAGTCCTTCTGATGCTCGATGTTCTTGCCACGCTCGAGCAGAAGCACACGCAGGCCGCGCTCGGTCAACTCCTTGGCGGCCCACCCGCCAGAAATTCCCGAGCCGACCACGATCGCATCGAAGTTCTCTGCCTGTCGTTGCATGGGTGACTCCGGTCAGGCCATCAGGCCATCAGGCCATCAGGCCATCAAGTGCTCGATCCTCAGGCCCTCAGGCTCTCGACCGGGCCCATCGTATAAGATTCCGGGGCGATGGCGAATCCGCATTCGATCAGCCGGCGAGACGTCCTGCAAACCGCCGCAACCGCGTTGGCTGCCGGCAGCATTCCGCTGGCCGCCGAGCAGGCCGGGGGGCGCGCGGTCACGCGCGGGCGGCTCCGCCAGTCGGTCAGCCGGTGGTGCTACCAGAAGATCGCGTTACCCGATTTGTCCCGCGCCGTCGCGGCCATGGGCGTGCCGGCGATCGACCTGCTCGAACCAGCTGACTGGCCCGTCGTGCGCGAGCACGGCTTGATCTGTTCGATGGGTTACGGCGGCGGTGGATCGATTCGCGACGGGCTCAACAATCCGGCGAATCACGATTCGATCGTCAACAACCTGATCGCGGCGATGCCGAAAGCGGCCTCGATGGGCGTGCCCAACCTGATCACCTTCTTCGGCAACCGGCAGGGCCGCGGCGACAAAGAGGCGATCACCAACTGCATCACCGCTCTCAATCGCCTCAAGGGCCCGGCCGAGCAACACGGCATCACCATCTGCGTGGAACTTCTGAACAGCAAGGTCAACCACGCGGACTACCACGGCGATCGCACGCCGTTCGGCGTCGAAGTGGTGGCCGCGGTCAACTCAGCTCGCATCAAGCTGCTCTACGACATCTACCACATGCAGATCATGGAGGGCGATGTGATCCGCACCATCCGTCAGCATCACGCACACATCGCGCATTACCACACCGGCGGCGTGCCCGGACGCAACGAGCTGGACGACACGCAGGAGCTGCAGTGGCCGGCGATCTGCCGCGCCATCGTCGACACCGGCTTCAAGGGATACCTGGCGCACGAGTTCGTGCCGACGCGCGATCCGTTGACCTCGCTTCGTGAAGCCGTCGTGCTCTGCGACGTGTAAAACCCTTGAACTCCTGAACGCTTGAACCATGGCATCGGAACTCATTGCCCGCACCACCGTTCACAAGGGCCGGATCATCCAGGTCGAGATCGACGTCGTAAAATTGCCATCGGGACATACCGTGGATATGGAGATCGTGCGCCATCCCGGATCGGTGGTCCTGATCCCGATCCCGGTGCCAGGCTCGATCATCCTGATCCGCCAGTATCGTTACACCATCGATCGCTGGATCTGGGAGTTCCCTGCCGGCAGCCTCAAACCTCACGAGGATCCGGACCACGCCGCGGCGCGGGAGTGTGAAGAAGAAATCGGCCTCGTGCCACGTCGGCTGACGCGGATGCGTGGCTATTACCCGACGCCGGGCTTCTGCGATGAAGAGATGATCTATTACCGGTGCGAGGACTTACACCCGCCCGCGCCCGGTTCAACCGTGACGCAGGACGATGATGAAAACATCGAGCCCCGCACGTTCACGATGAGCGAGGCGCGAGCGTTAGTCGAGTCCGGCGAGATCGTCGACCTGAAGACGCTCGCCGGACTGACCCTGATCTGACTTATCGCGCCCGGGGCGCGGGCGCCGGCTTGCCGTGTTTCGGCGCGCGCTTGCGCGGCCGATCGGTCTCGTGGACCAGCGCCAGCAGCAGCACCTCGTCGATCGTGTTCACGAGGTGGATCGTGAGGCCCTTCATCAGCTCCTCACCGAGATCCTCCTTCACGTTCTTCTCGTTCTGCTTCGGCAGGATCACTTCCTTGATGCCGGCGCGCTTGGCGGCCAGCACCTTTTCCTTGATGCCGCCAACCGGGAGCACCTTGCCCTGCAAGGTGATCTCGCCGGTCATCGACATGTCGTTGCGCACCGGCCGGCGCGTCAACTCCGAGACCATCGCCGTGACCATCGTCACGCCCGCCGACGGCCCGTCCTTCGGGATGGCGCCCGACGGGACGTGCACGTGCAGCTCGGAGTTCTTGAAGAAGTCCGGATCGATCTGCCACTCGGTGGCGTGCGCGCGAACCCACGACAGCGCGGCGCGCGCGGATTCCTTCATCACATCACCAAGCTGGCCAGTGAGCGTGAGGGATCCGCCGCCTGCCATGCGCGTGGCTTCGACAAACAGCACGTCGCCGCCAACCGGCGTCCACGCCATGCCCGTGGCGACGCCGGGATTCTTGGTGCGATCCTTGATCTCTTCGTCCATGTACCGCGGCGCGCCGAGCAGTTCGTGCACGAATTCCGGAGTGACCTTGACCTTGTCGTCGTCGCCTTCAGCGCGGCGCCGCGCGATCTTGCGGCAAATGGCGCCGACCTCACGCTCGAGATTCCGCACGCCCGCTTCGCGCGTGTAGCCACGAATGATCGTGCGGAGGCCCTGGTCGCTGAATGTCACCTGCGCCTTGCTCAGGCCGTGGTTCTGCACCTGCTTGGCCACGAGGTGATCGCGCGCGATGGCCAGCTTCTCTTCTTCCGTGTAGCCAGGAAGTTCGAGTGTTTCCATGCGGTCGCGCAGCGCCGGCGGAATCGTATCGAGCACGTTAGCCGTCGTGATGAACAGCACTTCGCTCAGATCGAACGGCACGTCGAGATAGTGATCGCGGAACGTGCTGTTCTGCTCCGGATCGAGCACCTCGAGTAACGCCGACGACGGGTCGCCGCGGAAGTCGGAGCCGAGCTTGTCGACCTCGTCGAGGATGAACACCGGGTTCTTCGATTCGGCGCGGCGCAGGCCCTGGATGATCTGCCCGGGCAGGGCGCCGATGTAGGTGCGCCGATGCCCGCGGATCTCCGCCTCGTCTCGCACGCCGCCAAGCGAAATGCGGACGAACTTGCGGCCGAGCGACTGCGCGATCGAGCGCGCCAGCGACGTCTTGCCGACGCCCGGAGGGCCGACGAAGCAGAGGATGGGCCCCTTCATGGTCGGGTTCAGCTTGCGCACCGCCAGGTACTCGAGAATGCGATCCTTCGCTTTCTCCAGGCCCGAGTGCTCGGCGTCCATGATGCCCTTGGTCTTCTTCAGGTCGATCTGTTCGTCGGTTTTCTTCGACCACGGCAGCGCGACAATCCAGTCGAGATACGTGCGCGCCACGGTGTATTCCGCGGCGGCCGGCGGCATCTTCGACAGTCGATCGAGCTCACGCAGCGCTTCCTTCTTCACCGCTTCAGGAAGACCGATGGCTTCGAGTTTCGTGCGCAGCTCTTCGATCTCGCGCGTCTGATCGTCGCCTTCGCCAAGCTCTTTCTGGATCGCTTTCAGCTGCTCGCGCAGGAAATAATCGCGCTGGTTCTTGCCGACTTCCGACTGCACCTGGCTCTGAATCTTCGAGCCGAGCTCGAGCACTTCGAGCTCTTTGATCAGCAGCCGGTTCAGCAGATCGAGGCGCGCGCGGACGTCGAGCATCTGCAGCACTTCCTGCTTGGTTTCGGTCGCGATGGTGCCGAGCCCCGAGGCAATGAAGTCGGCCAAGCGGCCCGCGTCGGTGATGTTCGAGGCCAGCGCTTGCAGATCGTCGGACATCAATGGCGACAGCGAGACAATCTGCTGGAAATTCGCCTTGATGTTTCGCTGCAGCGCATCGATCTCGAGACGGTCTTCTTCCTTGAGCACCTCGGGGGCCTCGATGACGCGGCCGCGGAGATAGGGACGGGTCGCGGTGACCTCCTCGAGGCGCACGCGCGCGAGGCCCTGCACGATGATGCGCAGGCTGCCGTCGGGCAGCTTGAACATCTTGTGAATCTGGCTGGCGGTGCCGACCGGGTGAAGGTCCGCCTGCGTTGGCTCGTCTTCGCCGGCTTCCTTCTGCGCGAAGACGGCAATGGTCTGGCCGCTCGCCACGGCCTCATCAATCAGTTTGACCGAGCTTTCACGCGCCACCGCCAGTGGCATGAAGGCTTGTGGAAACAGCACGGTGTCGCGTAACGGCAACACCGGCATTTCCGGCGGCACGCGGAACGTAGGCGTATCCGCACCGCTGGGGTCGAATGGTTCCAAGGGGTTGCTCACGTGGTCGGCCCTCCTGGGGCCGATGCCGAATCAAAAATTAAAAGGGCAAAATTAAAAACGCCTGGGTTTTTAATTTGTCATTTTTAATTTTTCACTTCCGTTTGTGAGCCGGAGGCGGGGAACCAACAGGCCCCGCCGTCCGGCGGAGCCTGTGATTCTAGGACGCCGGGGAATTACCCCCGCATGTCGAAGCCAAGCGTGGCAGAACCGCGCCGGGCCTGGATGCGCTCGCGCTGCTGGGCCATCTCACGGGCCTCCTCGCAGTCCTTGCAACGCACCGCGAACGGCAGGGCGCGAAGCCGCGGCTGCGCGATCTCCTCGGCGCATTCGAAGCAGTAGCCGTAAGAGCCCTCTTCGAGGCGCGCCAACGCTTCGTTGATCTTGTTGAGCGTTTCCGCCTTCATCTGGATGAGCGCGAACTCGATATCTTCCTGAATATCGACTTCGGACGTTTCACCCGGATCGAGGACCTCATGGTCCTTGTCGGCGCCGTCGGCGCGCACGTCGCGGATCTTGCCCTGCACTTCGTTCATGATCTCGCGCTGACGCTCGACCAGCATCCGCTTCAATTCGTCGTACCGCGCCGCCGTCGGCGCTTCCGTGGTGACTGCTGTTTTCTTCTTACCTTTGGCCGCCATGACTTCAGCCGCTCCTTCTGACTTCCCCACCTTTATGGGAAAGCTATGATTCATTACTCTTGCGCGTCCCTAAAGCAAGAGCGATGCCTATGAAAATGACCGAACCTGCTACCCGAATAACGGTTATGAACGATGGAAGGGAAGGACTGGGGATATAAACCGGCGGGCTTTCTGGTCGGATTCTGGCGATTTTCATCACCAGATTCACCCCGGTCTTCCACGTCTATCGCTTTTATTCACAAAGACTTAACAGCGTCTCTGCCTTGCCGGGCCCTGCGGTCCGAACACCGTTCACTTGCCTATTAGACGCCACACAGCCGAATTGGGTTCTCCCTTTCTCTGTCACTATTTGGAGACACCCACAAACGGCGAAACGGTATCACGCTGGGCCACAGTGTGGCAACTGTTACACGCCCAGGCTGGACAATTACACACACTCTCCGCCGCCTGAAACTTTGGGGCAGTCACCTGATAGTGTTCTGCTTGTGATCTGCTCGCTTTGTAAGAAACGGCCTGCAAAACGCGCCTGCCCCGCCCTGCGCCACGACATCTGCACGGTGTGCTGCGCCACCAAACGCCTGGTGGAGATTCACTGCACCGAGGACTGCCGTTACCTCGAGTCCGCGCAGCGGCATCCGGCGGCAGTGATTAAGCGGCAAATCGACGCCGACGTCACAGTCTTGATGGCTACTATCGGCCCGCTGTCAGAGCAACAGCTTCAGCTGTTCTTCCTCCTGCAGTCGATGGTGCTTTCCTATAAACCGGACGGATTAGGTCGGCTGGCTGACCCGGACGTTGCCCTGGCCGCGGGCGCTCTGGCGGGCTCCCTCGAGACAGCGAGCAAAGGCCTAATCTTCGAAGAGTCCACGGGCTCCATCGTGGCAGAAGGGTTGCGGCGCGCGTTGAAGCCGGCCATCGATGAGGTGACCAAGAACGGCGGGTCGCGGGTTGAGCGCGAAGTGGCGTTCGTCCTGCGCGGTCTCGAACGCGGCGCGAATCACGTTGGCGGGCACATTCCCGCAGGCGAGACCTCGTATCTCGAACTGGTCGGCAGGGTCTTCCAACAGCGTCCGAAAGCCGCCGAGCCGTCAAAACCCCTCATCGTGATGCCGTGATAGAATTCGATGTTTCCCGGTATTGAGGAGTTTCCTGTAATGGCAATGAGATGTGAAATTTGCGGCAAGGGTCCGGTGGTTGGCCGCCGCGTGTCCCACGCCCACAACGTGCGTCCCCGCCGTTTCGAGCCCAATCTGCAGAGGGTCAGGGCCGTGGTGGATGGCGCCAGCAAGCGCCTGAAGGTCTGCACGCGCTGCATCCGTTCCAACAAGATCACCAAAGCAGCCTGAGCCGTAGGCGAAAGGCGGTACCGTGAGGGAGCTCGTCACTGCCGCCGGTGCGGCAAAGGCCATTGGGCCGTACTCGCCGGCGCTCAAGGTCGGCAACCTGTTGTTCTTGTCTGGGTCGATCCCGCTCGACCCCCTATCCGGTCAGCTTGTCGCCGGTGGCATCGTCGAACAGACGACGCGCGTGATGGAGAACATCAAGGCGCTGCTCGAAGCCGCTGGCGCCAGCTTCAATAACGTCGCCCGCACCACCGTGTTCATGATCGACCTCGGCGAGTTCGCGCAGATGAACGAGGTCTATTCGAAGTACTTCACCGCGCCCTACCCGGCGCGCTCGACCGTGCAGGTGGTGAAGCTGCCGAAAGACGTCCGCATCGAAATCGACGTCATAGCGGTACTAGATTAAGAATTAATTCTTAACTTCTGTCTTCCGCTCCACGTTCAACACCCCTTCAATACCCCTCACCGATTTCAACACCTGCTCGAGGTGCTTGACGTCCTTGATTTCCACGGTGACGTCGATGCGGCCGCGGTTCTGTCCCGTGCTCGCCTCCATGTTGGTGATGTTGGTGTTGATGTCGGAGATCTTCTTGCTGAGTTCGGCGAGCATGCCCTTGCGATCCTCGACTTCGATCGCCAGGCGCACGGTGTACGGCGCGATATCCGCACCTTTATCCCACTCGACGTCGATGCGGCGCTCCGGGTCGTACATCAGGTTGATCACGTTCGTGCAGTTCGCCGAGTGCACCGACACGCCCTTGCCGCGCGTGATGTAGCCGACGATTTTCTCGCCGCGAATGGGGTTGCAGCACTTCGCCCTGAACACCATCACATCGTCGGCACCACGCACCTTGATGCGATCGGGTTCCGAGCCGGGACGCAGGACGCGCCGCACCGCCGACAGTACCGGGTGTTCGGGCGCCTGTTCCTTCAGCTGGTCGTGCGGGACGATCTTGTCGAGCACCAGGCGCGGCAGCAGCTTGCCGTAGCCGATCTGCGCGAGCAGATCGTCGGGTTTGGCCAGCGCCAGCTCGGTGAGCACCTTGCTCACCGCCTCGCTTTCGATCAGCTTCGTTCCGTTGAGGCCGAAGCGCCGCGCTTCCTTGTCGAACACCCGCCTCCCGAGCTCGACGGCGCGCTCTTTCTCTTCGACTTGAATCAGGTGCTTGATCTTGTTGCGCGCCCGCGAGGTCACAGCGAAGTTCAGCCAGTCGCGGCTGGGCTTGTGCGTGGGGTTGCGGACGATCTCGACGATGTCGCCGTTTTTCAGGCGCGTGCGCAGCGGCACCATGCGTCCGTTAACGCGCGCGCCGACGCATTGGTGACCGACGTCAGTGTGAATCGCGTACGCGAAGTCGATCGCGGTCGAGCCTTTCGGCAGCACCTTGACGGTGCCGCGCGGCGTGAACGTATAGACCTCTTCGGGATACAGATCGATCTTGAGGTTCGACAGGAACTCCTGCGGATCGCGGACTTCCTGCTGCCACTCGAGCAGCTGCCGCAGCCACTGGAAGTACTGCTCGTCGCGCTCGGCGCCGACCCGGCCTTCCTTGTATTTCCAGTGCGCGGCGATGCCTTCTTCCGCGAGCCGGTGCATTTCTTCGGTGCGGATCTGCACCTCGAACGGAAACCCGCGATCGCTAATCACCGACGTGTGGAGCGATTGATAGCCGTTGGGCCGCGGCATCGCGATGAAATCCTTGATGCGGCCGGGCACGGGCGACCACGTCTGGTGGATGATGCCGAGCGCCGCGTAGCAGTCCTTCACGCTTGGCGTGACGATGCGGAGCGCGACGAAGTCGTAGACCTGCTCCAGATCGATCTTCTGCGCCTTGAGCTTCAACCAGATGCTGTAGAGGCGCTTGACACGGCCGTCGATGCTGATCACCGGCACCTGCGCCTCGCTCAACTTGCTGCGGATGTCGGCAGCGAGCTGCTCGATCATCCCCTGCGTGGGCCGGCGCTTGGCCTCGACCTTGGTCTTCAGCGACTGGAACGCCGCCGGCTCGATGTACTTGAACGACAGCTCCTCGAGCTCGTTCTTGATACGGCTCATGCCGAGGCGGTTGGCGATCGGCGCATAGATGTCGAGCGTCTCCTGCGCGATGCGCACGCGGCGATCGTCGGGCATGTGCTGCAGCGTGCGCATGTTGTGGAGGCGATCGGCGAGCTTGACGAGAATCACGCGGATGTCGTCGACCATGGCGAGGAGCATCTTGCGGAAGTTCTCCGCCTGGCGCTCTTCGGTGGACGAAAACGGGATGGCGCCGATTTTGGTGACGCCTTCCACGATGTGCGCGACGTCCTCGCCGAACTTCTCGCGGATCTTGTCGGGCGTGGTAAGGGTATCTTCAACCACGTCGTGCAACAGGCCGGCGGCGATGCACACGGCGTCGAGCTTCATCTCGGCGAGGATGTCCGCCACCTCGAGCGGGTGGACCAGGTACGGCTCGCCGGAATGGCGGATCTGTCCCTTATGCTCGAGGGCCGAAAACACATAGGCCCGGCGGAGCAGTTCCAGGTCGGCGTCCGGGCTGTAGCCCCGGACTTTGTCCAGCAGATCCTCGAATCGGATCATGGGTTTTACAGAAGGTCAGAAGGACGCAAGAAATAGAAGGCCTTCTCATCCTTATATACCTCTGATCTTCTGTTAACTCTATCGGTTTCGGGACCAAATTCCTGTGATCGGTGTCTAACGGGTTAAGGGGCATAGTCTCGACCGCGGCCGAGCTAAATCAGTGGCCAATCCGTGTCTAATCTGTGGCGGTTGCGGCACCCAAAGAAACACAGCTATACTTTCCGACTTGCGGCTCTTGAACGGGTTCTACACAGGGGGATTTTGATGAACAAGCGGTCTTCGGCAGCGTATCTGGCGCTGTTTATCGGGCTCAGCGTCACGCTGGCCGGTTGCGGATATCTCAATCAAGTCCGCGCCATGAAGGCGTTCAAGGACGGCAACAAGGCGTACGCGGCCAGCGACTGGCGCGTCGCCGCGCAGAAATACGAGGAAGCGGCCGAGTTGGGCGCCAACACGACCTCGTGCGAATGGTGCCCGGCCATTTATTTTTACCTCGGCAACTCCTACGACAACATGTACCGGCCGGCGCGCAAAGGCGAAGAGGCCAACGATGCCCTGCTGCAAAAGGCGGTCGACAACTACAAGCTCGCCAGCGAAAAGCTGACCGAGGAGAGCACACCGAAGCGCTCGCTGGCCCTGGACTTCCTCGTCGCCGCGTATGGGCCCGACAAGCTGGCCGATCCCACGGCGGCCGAGCCGGTGGTGAAGCGCATGATCGAGCTTGCGCCGAACGAGCCGACCAACTATTTCCAGCTCGCGAAGATCTACGAAGACTCGGGCGAGTATCAGCTCGCCGAAGAAACGTATCTGAGGGGCCGCGACGCGCGTCCGAACGATCCGACGGTCTACATGACGGTGGCCGGCTACTACAACCGGCAGGGCGACTTTGCGAAGCTGGTGGAGAACCTGCGGAAGCGTATCGAGCTCGAACCGCAAAATCCCGAAGCGCACTACACCTTGGCCACGTATCAATGGGACAAGGCGAATCGCGACTTCCGTCTCTCCGACAAGGAGAAGATGACGATCATCCTTGAAGGGGTGCAGTCGGTTAACAAGGCGCTCGAGATCAAGCCCGACTACGTTGAAGCGATGACGTATAAAGGCCTGCTGCTCCGCACGCAGGCGCTGGTCGAGAAGGACCCCAAGAAGCAGCAGGAGTTGATCCGCGAAGGCACGCAGCTTGGCGACAAGGCCAACGAAATGCGCAAAGCGCGCGCGGGTGACTAGACTCAGGCTAATCCCGGTGGCGACAAACTTTTAGCTTTGTCGGCCAAATACACGAAAACGGGTCGGATGGAATGTTGCCATCCGGCCCGTCTTTTCTTTTACCTGCTCGTCACCCGCGAGTGATAATTTTCAATCTGTTCAGGAGACCCCATTAATGAAGATTGTCTTTCGACTTGTCTTGTCCGTGGTTGCGGCGTTGTTACTTGCGGTACCCGCCGATGCGCAGGTCACCACAGGTTCACTATCCGGCAGAGTCCAGAACGCGAAGGGCGAAGGCGTGGTTGGCGCCAACGTGATCGCCATCCACCTGCCATCCGGCACGACTTACGAGGCCGCAACGCGCGCCGATGGCCGTTTCCAGATCAATAACGTGCGTGTTGGCGAGCCGTACTCGGTCACCGTCGCGTTCACCGGCGGCGGCGGCACGGCGTTCGCTCCCGAAACGCAGGACAACATCAATGTGATCCTTGGTGTGGCCACCGAACTGGTGTTCAACGTCAAGGAGATTGCGGTCACCGAAACGGTGACCGTCACGGCGCAGAGCGACGCGGTGTTTGCGTCGAACCGCACCGGCGCGGCCACCGCGGTCACGCGCCAGGACATGGCGCTGCTGCCGACCATCAGCAACCGCATGGAGTCGTTCGTGCGCCTGACCCCATCCATGGGCGGCAACATGTCGTTCGCCGGCCAGGACAACCGCATGAACAACATCACGGTTGACGGCTCCTACTTCAACAACTCGTTTGGCCTCGGCGGCCAGCCTGGTGACCGCACCAACGTGGCGCCGATCTCGATGGACGCCATCGAACAGATCCAGGTCAACGTGGCGCCCTTCGACGTGCGCTCGGGCAACTTCGTCGGCGCCGGCGTGAACAGCGTCACGCGCAGCGGCACCAACAGCTTCCGTGGCTCCGGGTTCTACCAGTTCCGTGACCAGGGGCTGGTCGGCAAGGAAGCCAAGAGTCTCGCGGTGAACCCGGGCACGTTCGATTTCACCAATTACGGCGGCTGGGGGGCGGGTCCGATCATCAAGAACCGCCTGTTCTTCTTCGGCAACGCCGAGAAGGAAGAGACCGAGCAGCCCGGCACCACGTGGCGCGCCAACAGCGGCGGCGAAGCGGTGGCCGGCAGCACGACCCGCGTACTGTCCTCGGATCTGGAGGCGTTGAGCGCGTTTCTCCAGCAGCGGTTCAATTACGACGCGGGTCCCTACCAGGATTATGCGCACCTCACGCCCGGACGCCGGGTCCTGGCGAAGTTCGACATGAACATCAACACCCGCAACAAGCTGAGCTTCCGCTACAACCAGCTGGACTCGGACACCGACGTGCTGTTGTCGAACTCGAGCTCGCTCGGCGCCGGTAACCGCCGTACGCTCTCGACCGGCCTGAACTTCCAGGGTTCGAACTACCAGATTCTCGAGAACCGCAAGTCAGCCATTGCCGAGTTGAACACGGTGATCGGCAACACGATGTCGAACTCGCTGATCTTCGGCTACAACAACTCCGACGAGAGCCGCTCGACACGCGTCGGCAGCTTCTTCCCGTTCGTCGACATCCTCAACGCCAGCACCGTCTACACGTCGTTTGGCTACGAGCCCTTCACGCCGAACAACGAGCTCCGCTACAACGAGTTCCAGCTCCAGAACAACTTCAACAAGTTCGCCGAGAAGCACTCGATGACGGCGGGCTTCAGCTTCGAGCGTTACAACTCGGAGAACGTGTTCTATCCCGGCGCGCAGAGCGTCTACGTCTACAACTCGCTGCAGGACTTCTACGACGACGTCAACCGCGTGCGTCCGGTGACGCTCAACCGCTTCCAGGTGCGCTACAACAACATCCCCGGCCAGGAGAAGCCGCTCCAGCCGTTGCAGGTGACCTACATGGGCGCCTACGCGCAGGATGAATGGACCGTCACCGACAAGTTCAAGGTGATTGCCGGCGTGCGCATGGATGTGCCGATCTTCGGGGAGACGGGGTACCAAAACGCCAACGCCGATGCGTTGACGTTCCGCGACGAGGCCGGCGCCCCGGTGCAATACGACTCCGCCAAGCTGCCGGATGCCAAGATCCTGTGGTCGCCCCGCGTCGGCTTCAACGTCGACGTCAGCGAGAACCGCACCACCCAGCTGCGCGGCGGCACGGGCATCTTCACCGGTAAGCCGCTGTTCGTGTGGATCTCGAACCAGATCGGCAACACCGGCGTGCTCACCGGCTTCAGCGAGATCATCGGCGCCACCGATCGGCCGTTCAACCCGGATCCGAATGCCTACAAGCCCACCAACGTGACCGGTGCGCCGGCGGCGAACTACGAGCTCGCGCTCACCGACGAGAACTTCAAGTTCCCGCAGGTGTGGCGCTCGAACGTCGCGGTCGATCAGCGGCTGCCGTGGGGCATCACCGGCACGGCGGAGTTCCTCTACAACCGCGACGTCAACGGCGTCTACTACATCAACGCCAATCTGCCCGCGGCGCAGTCCACATTCGTCGGCGCCGATAACCGCATGCGCTGGACGGGTGCGGCCTGCGGCGCCAACGGCACCGCCGGCGGCTGCGTCAATCGCATCAATTCGAATCCGGGCAACAACGTCTCGAACGCCACGGTGATGAAGAACCAGAACGTCGGCCGGTCCTGGAACGCGGTGTTGTCGGCGCGGAAGAACATGACCTATGGCATGCTGGCGGCCGGCTACAACTACGGCGAGAGCAAGAACACGGTTGACCCGGGTTCGATCGCGTTCGGCTCGTGGAGCGCCAACGAGCACTCCGGCGATCCGAACAACCCGGGTCTCGCCTACGCCGACGCGTCGCCGGGCAGCCGCTTCTTCCTGACCGGCTCCTACCGCAAGGAATACTTCGGATTCGGCGCCACGTCGTTTTCGGCATTCTGGGAGTCGCGCACCATCGGCAACAACAGCTTCCTCTTCGCCGGCGACTTGAACAGCGACGGCGGCACCGCCAACGACTTGATTTACATTCACCGTGACGTCAGCGAGATGAACTTCTCGGCGATCCCCGCGGCCGGCACGGTCCGGGCCTTCACGCCTCAGGAGCAGGCCACGGCATGGGACGCGCTGATCTCCCAAGATCCGTATCTCAGCAAGCATCGCGGCGAATACGTCCAGCGCGGCGCCGTGTTCCTGCCGCTCGTCCATCGTCTCGATTTCGGCATCACGCAGGATGTGTTTGCGAACGTGGGCGGCGAGCGTCACCGCTTCCAGTTCCGTGTCGACATCGTCAACTTCGGTAACCTGTTGAACAGCAATTGGGGCGTCTCGCAGCGGCTGGTGTCGAACCAGCCGCTCACTAACCCGGCGGCCGACGCCCAGGGCCGCGCCACCTATCGCCTGCGCGTGATCAACGGGCAGTTGATGAACAAGACGCTCGAACAGACCGCGGACCTGAATGATGTCTACCGCGTGATGTTCAGCCTCAAGTATTTCTTTGGGTCTTAAGGTCTTAGGGTCTTAGGGTCTTAGGGCAACGTTTGGAGGGCCGGGGCTTTCAGCCCCGGCCTTTTCTTTCAGGCCCGAAGGGCCAGCTCTGAAGTAGTCACGCGGAGCGAAGGCGGATATATTCCTTCTATGCAACAGCGTGCCGCCCTCTTAGCCGCCGTTCTCATTTTGGCGCTGTCGACTTCGACGCGGTCGCAGGACCTCGGCACCATCGACTTCCCCACCTCGGGATCGGCCGCCGCGCAGCCGCACTTCATCAAGGGCGTGCTCCTGATGCACTCCTTCGAGTACGACGATGCGCGGGAGGCGTTCGTCGAGGCGCAGAAGGCGGAGCCCGGGTTCGCGATGGCCTACTGGGGCGAGGCCATGACCTTCAATCACGCGGTGTGGCAGCGCACGTCGCCCGATCTCGCGAAGGCTGCGCTCGGGAAGCTCGCACCCACCGCTGATGCGCGCCGCGCGAAGGCGACAACCGAGAAGGAGAAAGACTGGCTGGGCGCGGTCGAGCGACTCTATGGCCCCGGCACTTCGACTTCGCTCAGTGCAAGCGACGCTTCGACTTCGCTCAGCGCAAGCAAGCTCGCGCGCGACCTGTCCTACGCCGACGCGATGCGCCGCATGCACGAGAAGTATCCAAATGACGACGAGGTCAGGTCGTTCTATGCGCTCGCGCTGCTCGGCACCAGTCATGGCGGCCGCGACTTCTCGATCTACATGCGCGCCGCGGCGCTGGTCGAACAGGTCTACGCGAAGAACCCGCACCACCCCGGTGCGGCGCATTACCTGATTCACGCCTACGACGATCCCGTCCACGCGCCGCTTGGCCTGCGCTTCGCCGATGCCTACTCGAAGATCGCGCCGGCCGCCTCGCACGCGCTGCACATGCCGTCGCACATTTATGTGGCGATGGGCATGTGGGAAGAATCGGCGGGGATCAACGAGCGCTCGGTGAAAGCGGCCGATGCGCGGCGCGACGAGAAGAAGCTCGACGTCGACGCGCGCGGCTTCCACGCCCTGTTGTGGCTGGTCTACAGTTACACGCAGCAGGGCCGCTACGACGAAGCGCGCGGCGTGCTGGCGCAGATGGAGGCGGCCGCGAAGGAAAGCGGTTCGGAGCGGACCCGCAGCCACCTCGCGCTCGCGCGCGCCGCGTGGCTGATCGAGACGCGGAAGTGGGGCGAGGCCAAGGCGCCGGTGTTGGCCAAGGGCCTACCGAAGGACGCCGCCATCGCGGACCTGTTCGCGATCGGCTTGGCCGCCCTGCGGTCTGGCAACCGCGCCGTCGGCTCCGCCGCCCTGCAGCAGATGGCTGCCCTGATGGACAGCGCCCCGGTCAACCTCGCACCCGTAAAGCCGACTACGGGCACCGGTACCAAGCCCCTGCCGCCCGGTGTGAAACCGATCGGTCCGCGCGCTGTGCCGGCACCCGGCACCAGCCCCGTGGCACCTCAGGCACCCCAGGCACCTTCGGCACCTGGTCCTGGGCACGCAGCACATGCGCCGGCAGCGGCCGTTGGACTGCCAGTGGCCGGTGCCGGTGATATTCGCGTGCCCCAGGTGATGGCCCAGCAGCTCGAGGCCATGCTCCTGTTCAGCGAAGGGCGCCGCGAGGAGGCCCTCGTCCTCGCCCGCCAGGCCGCCGTCGTGGAGGCCGGGCTGCCGTTCGAGTTCGGACCGCCAGTGCCGGTGAAGCCGGTGAACGAGCAGGTCGGCGAGATGCTGATGGACCTGCGGCGGCCGAAGGAAGCGATGGAGGCGTTCGAGCTCTCGCTGAAGCGCAACCCGAAGCGGGCGCTGTCGCTCCTCGGCCTTGCGCGCGCCGCGACGCGCGGCCAAGGACACCGCCACAGCCAACGCGCCTACGCGGAGCTGCGCGAGATCTGGAAGAAGGCGGACAAGACGCTGCCCGAGCTCAAAGAGATCGGAGCTCTCCGTCCTCAGTCGTAATTCACGAATCACGTACGTAGGGGCGGGACTTTCGTAAGTCCGCCGTAGCTTTAGCGAAGGCAGAAGTCCCGCCCGTAGAACTCGCGGCGACCGCGCGCTTACGCGCGATCAGGTGTCTCGTTCCGCGAGCCTCTCCGCTCGCCGGTCAAACGTCGCTCGGCACACCAAGCGCTCGGCGAACTCGCGCACTCCCCCGCTCAAACAGCGCCTGACTCGGCCTCCACTCCGTTTGTCGGCCAAAAACTCTGCGTCGGCTCGGTCGAACGCTCGCTCCACGAAACACCTGCTCGCGTGACGCGCGCTCGCGCCGCACGCGCTACAGGACGCCTAGCATTTCTACTGTTCAACTGGGGGGATCATCCGTCTGCCTATCGAGCCGCAGTCCGTCCTGAGATAAGAATTCCAACATGCCCATCGTGTCGCGCCAGGCAAATACAGACTGGGTCGCCAGGACAAGAAGACTGCCGAGCCACATCAATGTCCACTCCCAATTCGGCGATAAGCCTGATAGGTAGACAAGAACGAGAGCAAGGACCAACGCTGCGCACGAATGGATAGCGACGTTGAAGGCGCTCCAACGTCTGAATACCCAACTGTGCATCTCTTTTGGGATCAGCAAATGATCAAGTATGGCCACTAGATAAAGGATCTCGGAGTCGCCATCGTTCGATAAGCCGACCTTCTTGGCCACCAGTCGATGCCACGCTCTCGACCACTGCACTTCGTAGGTCTTACGGCGGCAGATGGCGAATGTAACTCGCAGCGAAACCACCGATACGACACCAATGAGATAGCCCGCCACAAGAACGACGGCACCACCTCCCGTGATGACCGCGATCAGCTCGCCCGCAGTCAGGCCGCCACCGGCAACCAAGTTTGGTAGAAACGATGACAGAGTGCGATTCGGGTCCAGCTTTACAGCGAGCAGCCAAAACCCGACTAGCACCAACGGTGGATACAGGAACCGAATCTGGCGATCCTTGTCCATAGGCCTAGTAGTGGTGGCGCGATCGTTGGATTCCGCGCGACAAGCCTAGCATGACGAAGGCGGCCTGCTTTATCTCACCTGCCCATTGGAGTGCGAAGACGGCAAAGACGACGCCCTTGCTACTTCCGTCGACGGCGATGAAGCCACAATCCTAATTCGAGGATTGCCCAGATTACCGGCGCAGCTGCTGCGCCTGTTCCGGCGCTTAGGTCGCGATCTGCGCGCGACTAAGTTCCAAATACTTCGCGCGTCCACCATCCACGTTAGTGCCAGGCGTTTCAAACACGAAGTATGCGAGGGCAATGACAACACCGAAAGCAATGGCGACCCGCCCGACGGGTAAGTCTTGGAAGCCTACGCCCAAAGCTTCTTGCAAATCCTGCATCGATTGTAAACGGCGCGTCGCGCGAGCAGGTGTCTCGTGAAGCTCGCATTCGACCGAGCCGACGCGGAGTTTTTGACCGACAAACGGAGCGGAGGCCAAGACTGGCGCTGTTTGAGCGGGGAAGTGCGCGAGTTCGCCGGGTGCTTGTGTCGCCAAGCGACGTTTGACCGGCGAGAGGAGACGCGAGCGGAACGAGACACCTGATCGCGCGTAAGCGCGCTTACGGGACGGCGTGTTGTGAAATGCGGCGATCCGCCCGCCGTTCCTTCGCGGACCAGCATCAGGTCTATAGCGAACCATGCTCGCCGTGCGGCTGCGACAACGGCCGCGACTCGCGCTATCATCGCGGCCGCGTGTCTTCCTCTCGTCGCGTGCGCGTCGGCGTTCTTGGCGCCGGCACCTGGGCCCAGGCGGCCCACCTCCCCGGCTTCGCCCGCGACGCCCGCTGCGAGCTGGTGGCCATTGCCGACCCGCAGCAGGGGCTGGCCGAGTCCGTGGCGCGGTCCTTCGGCATCGCCCACGTCTGCGATTCGCACGAGGCGCTGATCGACCGCAACGACCTCGACCTGGTCGACGTCTGCACGCCGAGCCACACGCACCTGGCGCTGTCGTGGGCGGCGCTCGAGGCCGGTCACCACGTGCTCTGCGAGAAGCCCGTCGCGTTCGACTTCCGCGACACCCGCCGGGCCGCGGAGTTCGCGCGCGCGAAAGGCCTCAAGACCAAACTGGGCTTCACATTCCGCTACGCCCCCGCCATGCGCTACTTTCACAAGCTCGTCGCCGATGGCTTCGTCGGCACACCGTTCATCTTCAACGGCTACGAGCAGAACTCGCAATGGCTCAACCCAATGAATCCGCTGCGCCAGGTCGATCCCGATCTCGACCCCACGGTGTTGCACGTCTCGTCGCTCGAGGGCTACGGCGCGCCGATCATCGACATCTCGCATCTGATGGTCGGCGCCGACCTCACGCAGGTGGTCGGCACGATGCGCAACTTCATTCCCGACCGCATGGTACGCGCCACCGGAAAGATGCAGCGGATGAATATTGACGACGGGGACATCTATATGGGTGAGTTCGCCAACGGCGCGCTCTGCTCGATTCAGACCAGCTATGTCACCGTGGGCAACTATCCCGGTATCGAGGCGCGCCTGTACGGCAGCGAAGGTGCCATCATCTGCCGGCTGGTTGAAGAGCACGGCATCTGCGAGCGGCTCTGGCTGGCCGACCAGCACCACGTCGAATTCAAGCGGGCTGAGATTCCGGCGGAGTTCTATCCACCGGGCGGTTCGGCCGAGGAATCGTGGCGCACGCTCTTCTACGCCAACCTCGTGAGCAGCTTCATCACCGAGATTCTTGCGGACGACGGGTCGAACGAAGGCAATTTCGATGACGGCGCGTGGGTGCAGGAAACAATCAACGCCGTCGAGCGCTCGTTCCGGGAACGTCGATGGGTGACGCTACCACTCGAATAGCTGGGTCGGGATCGGGCACGCCGGCGCCGGCGGCAGTCGCGAGCGCCCTCGACCGCTTCTTCGACACCTTCTTTCGACAACGTCCCGTGTCAGCGACCTTCACCGGGCTCCACGCACACGACACCGTGTTGCCCGACTGGTCGGCCGACGGTCTCGCGCACGCGGCCGACGAGATGCGGGCGCTGCGCCGCGACCTCGACACGGCCGGTCGCGTACCCGACGCTGAGGTCACGGTCTTCCCCTTGCAAGTGGATCTAGCGCTGGCGGACGGGGCGCTCGAGATCGCTCTCGCCGAGCAGGAGAGCGGGCACTTCGTGCACGCCAACCCATCGCTGTGGACCGGTGAGGCCATTTTCGGTGTGCTCAGCCTGGTTACCCGCGACTTCGCACCGATCGAGGATCGCCTGCGCGCCGCTCACCATCGGCTCGACGCGATTCCGGCGTTCTTGGCCGAAATGCCAACCGTCCTCGGCGCCGCGCCGGCCGACTGGACGAACCGCGCCAGGCGTGAGTGCCAGGCAGCGGCGGCGCTGTTCGGCCATGCCCTTCCGGCGTGGCTCATTGGGCTGACCGCTACAGATGCCGGCGGCGTGGCTGCCATCGACGTGGCCGCGTGGCTCGCCGCATCATCCACCGCCGCGCAGGCGTTCGTGAAGCTGGACGCCTGGCTCGACTTGCCGGCCAGGACCACCGATCGGCCCCGGCACGCTAGTGCCGATCTGATCGAGTTGCTGTTGCGGCGCGGGCATTGGATAACGACACCGATCGTTGATCTGCTCACCGAGGCGACCGACGCGCTGAACGAGGCCGCGGCGCGACTCGAACAGATGTCGCGTCCTTTCGGTGGCTGGCCCGCAGTGCAAGAGTTACTGGCGGCGGAGCACCCGTCGGCCGAAGACTATCTGACGCGCTTCGGGCAGAAATGGACGGCGTGCCGACAGGCCGCGCTCGACCACGACCTCGTCACCTGGCCCGTGGCACCGCTGCGATATGTGCCCATTCCCGCCCACACCCGCGAGGCCGCGTCCTCGCTCTACTACCTGAACTATCGATCACCGGCGCCGTTCGATCCGTACGGGATGTTCGACTACGTCGTTCCGCCGATCGACGGACTCACTGGCGATGGGCTCGACGCGCGCCTTCGGATGGTGAACGACAGCGTGATTACTCTCAATCACGTCGTCCATCACGGCGCCATCGGGCATCACGTGCAGAATCACCATGCCTATGCCGGAGCGTCGCGCGTGGGTCGGGTGGCCGCCGTCGACACCGCCAACCGCATTGCGATGTTTTCGGGCGGCAGTCTGGCCGAGGGTTGGGCGTGCTATGTGTGCGATCTGGTGGAAGAAATCGGGTTCCTCACGCCGCTCGAACGAATCGCGCAGCAGCACACGCGCGTGCGCATCGCCGCCAGGGCCGTGGCTGACCTCTCGATTCATTCCGGCGCATTGACACCGCCGCAAGCCGCTCGGTTGTATGTGGACCGGGCACAGATGAGTGCGGTGGCCGCCCAGGGTGAAGCGACGCGCAACAGCATGTTCCCCGGCACGGCCATAATGTACTGGCTGGGTACCCAGGCGATGCATCACCTGCGCACGGCGGTGCGGTCGCGACAAGGCGACGCGTTCTCGATGCGCTCGTTCCACGATCGCGTGCTCTCCTATGGAGCGATTCCTATGCCGCTGATCTCAAAGCTGATGCTCGCCGAAGAGGCCGCGTCGTGATCAGGCGGGGCCTCGTCAGCCTGCTGCTGGCAATGGCGACCGTGTGGGCCGCCGCGTGTGGGGACAGGTCGGACACGACCACTCCGGGAGGCCCGGTGGCCGCGTCGCGATCGGAGTCGGCCAGCCGGCTTGTGGTGGGCTACGACCGCGAGCCTGATACGCTCAATCGCTTCAGTACGCACATTCTCGAGGATATCGAGACCTGCGTGGTTGAGGGACTGGTGACGACCGATCAGTCCATGACGATCGTGCCGTTGCTCGCCGCCTCGGTGCCCACGATCGAGAACGGCGGTGTCGTGCTGCGCGAAGACGGCGGCATGGACGTGACGTGGACGCTTCGGCCAAACGTCCGGTGGCACGACGGCACGCCGCATACCTCCGCCGACGTCAAGTTCACGGTGGAGGCGATCAACAGCCCGGCCTACAACCCGGAGAGCACCGACGGCTTCGACCGAATCAGCAGCGTCGACACGCCCGACCCGCTCACCGCGGTCTTGCACTACCGGGAGATTTACGCGCCGTACGCTCTTCAGTTCGTCCGCGGGACACTGCCAAAGCACGTGCTCGAAGGGCGCGACATCGACAGCGCCAACGATTACAATCGCGCGCCGCTCGGTACGGGGCCGTATCGGGTCGCCGAGTGGAAGAGCGGCGAATACATCCGGCTCGAAGCGGTGCCGAACTACTGGCGGGGCGCCGGCATGCCGGCCATCAAGACGCTGATCTTCAAGTTCATCGCCAATACCAACACCCGCATCAATCAGTTGAAGAGCCGCGAAGTGGACATGGTGGTGATGTTCCCCTGGGACAAGCATCGCGAGGTAAGCGCGATCCCCGGTGTAACGGTGCACAGCACCAACGGGAACGGCTACGAGCATGTGACGCTCAACCAGCGCGCCATGCCGGCGTTTGCCGACGTTCGCGTACGCCAGGCGCTGACCCACGCCGTGGATCGTGCGCTCATCTCGACGACCATCCTCGAGGGGCTGGCACCGATTACGCACGGGCCCGTGCAGCCCGTGTCGTGGGCACACAACCCGAACGTCCGGACCTACGGCTTCGACCCGGTCCGCGCCGGGGCACTGCTGGACGAGGCCGGCTGGCGCGATACCAACGGCGACGGTGTGCGCGACAAGGGCGGCCAACGCTTCTCGTTCACGCTCATCACACAGGCGGGGTTTGCGGTCCGCGAGAACGTCGCCCAGGTGCTGCAGCGGCAGTTCAAGGACGTCGGCGTCGAGGCCGCCGTGCAGCTGCACGATGGCACCAGCATCAGCAAGCTGTGGTTCGACGGCAAGTTCCAGGCGATGCTGCACTGGTGGCAACTGCCGGCGGATCCTGAACTGACGTTGTTCTTCGCCAAGGATCGAATGCCGCCGCGCGGCCGCAACATCAACTACATCGCAGACGACGCGCTGACGGCTTTGGTCTACGCGGCGGATCGCACGGTGCATCAGGCGGAGCGCAGGCGGATTCTGGGTGAAGCGCAGATGCGGATTGCCGATCTGGCAGTCGAGATACCGCTGTACGGTGTGACGAAGCTCGATGCGGTGCCGACGCGGCTACACGGCTTCACCGGCAATCCCACCAACACCGGGCCGTTCTGGAACGTGCACGCGTGGACGCTCAAACAAGAATGAGCCAGTCACAGGTCGTGCCCCTCATTGGGCTGGCCACCAGGCGAGCGGCCGAGGCCGTGCCGTTGCTGCTGCTAGTGTCTGGCATCGCGTTCGGACTGCTCCAGCTCGTGCCCGGCGGACCCGTCGAGGTCTACCTTTCCAACCCAGGCGTCCGGCCCGAGGATCTCGATCGCCTGCGCCGCGCGCTTGGACTCGATCGGCCGCTGTGGGAGCAGTACGTGAGCTGGCTGGTCGCGTTCGTGCGAGGGGACTGGGGGTTCAGCTTCAGCGATGGCCGCCCCGTCCTCGATCGCATCGTTGAACGCCTGCCGGCCTCAATCGAGTTGCTGGTGGCGTCGTTGGTATTGGCGCTGTCGGCCGCAATTCCCGCAGGCATCGTCGCGGCCCTGACGCATCGCTCCTTCGTCGACCGCTCGATCTCGGCGGTGGCGGCGGCGGGCGTGTCGATCCCTACCTTCTGGCTTGGCCTGATGCTGCAGCTGACCTTCGCCATCGCCCTCGGCTGGCTCCCATCGTCTGGCCGGGGCGCCGACAGCAGCGGCTTCGCGCGCCTCCAATTTCTGGCCATGCCGGCGGCCGTGCTGGCGTTCGGACATGCGGCGGCGTGGTCACGCTACCTGCGCGCGTCGCTGATCGAGGTGCTCGGCGCGCCGTTCGTGAGGGCGGCCGGAGCCCGTGGCGTTGGGGCGCGCGCACGGCTCACGCGGCATGTGTTGCCAAACGCCCTGGCGCCTGTGGCGGCGGTGGCGCTACTCGACGCGGCGTTGCTGGTCCCTGGAGCGGTCGTCACCGAGAGCGTGTTCGCCTGGCCTGGCGTGGGTAGTCTCTTCACCGAGGCGCTGGGACGACGGGACTACACGGTGCTCATGGCCATGCTGATGGTCAGCTCGGTGGCGGTGGTGGCCTGTAATCTGATTGCCGATCTGCTCCACGCCTGGCTCGACCCGCGAGTGACGTCATGAAGCGCTCCGGCTTCTGGTTGGCGGCGATCGCCGCCGTCGCGATCATCGCGCCACTCGTTGCGCCGTACGCGCCCGATGCGCTTGACCTGGCGAATCGCCGCGCCGCGCCGTCGCTTGCGCACTGGTTTGGCACCGATGACCTCGGCCGCGACGCGTTCAGCCGCGCACTCTTCGGCGGCCGTGTTTCGATTGCCATCGGGCTGCTGTCGGCGCTCGTGGCCGCGGGCCTCGGGGTGGCGGTGGGCGCCGTGGCGGGCTACGTGGGGGGATGGACCGACACGGTGCTGATGCGCGCGACTGACGCCGTCCTGTCGATGCCACGGCTGTTGCTCCTGATGGTGGCGGCAGCCACGCTG
Organism: uncultured Acidimicrobiia bacterium; assembly: GCA_963784445.1. Classification (GTDB taxonomy): domain Bacteria; phylum Acidobacteriota; class Vicinamibacteria; order Vicinamibacterales; family UBA2999; genus 12-FULL-67-14b. Next base: position 142,956 of record CAWARO010000001.1, read on the forward strand.
CAACCTACCTTGCCGTTGCTGGTGATCCTCGTCGGAGGCGTCGGGTGGATGGAGACGGCGCGGGTGACGCGCGCGGCCGTGCGGTCGCTGCTGGCCAGCGAGTTCGTGGTCGCCGCCCGCGCCGCCGGCGCCGGGCATCTGCGCATCGTGGGGCAGCATCTGCTGGTGAATGCGTCTGGCGCCATTCGCGTCGCGGCGGTGATCGCGGTGGGACGCGCCATTCTGGTGGAATCGGCGCTCAGCTTCTTCGGTGTCGGGGTGCAGCCGCCCTCGGCCAGTTGGGGCAGCATGTTGTATCAAGCGCAGTCGGCCATGACCACGGAGCCCTGGCTCGCCCTCTTTCCAGGTGCGTGCATTGTCGCCACGGTCGGCACGTTGACGGCACTGAGCGACGCTGCAGACAAATAGCCCACAGTTCTTGCCGTTAACCCTTCTTCAACAACGAAATCTGTCCCGCGTGATACGCGTGATGCTGCACCAGCCCGTGCAGCGTCACATACCGTGACACGCCGCTCCCGAGGGCGCGGTTGCGTGCGTCGCCGATCCGCTCGTCGAGTTGGGCCAGATTCTGGGCGCGGATGGCCGCGAGCAGGTCCGCGTGCGCCGCATCCAGCTCCGCAACAGCGGCGTCCCACGCGCCGTCGGCAGCGGGCCAGTCGCCCATTTCAGGGTCCCTCGCGATCCCGGAGCGCAGCCGCCGTGTGACTTCGCGCGTCCATGCCGCCATGTGCAGCACGATCTCATGGATGGAATGCGCCTCCGCGAGCGGGCGCGCCGCAGCCATCGCCGCATCGACGTCCTCGAGCGCGGCGCGTACCGACGGTCCATACCATGCGTCACCGCGATAGGCGCGCTCGAGCTGGTCGGCAATCATTTCGGTCTGTCGCATGTGGCACCGCCGTTCATTGTGCTGTACCACCAGCGCGCGCAAGCGCGCGACTGGCTTACGGGAACAGCGTGTTGTGAAATGCGGCGATCCGCCAGCCGTCGCCTTCCCGAACCAGTACTAGCGTAAACAGCGAACCATGCTGGCCGGCGAGCGGGCCGATCGGTGCAGTGAGCGCGGTCTTCACGTGCGCCACGAGCACGCCCGGCGCCACCGCCCTGACGGCGGTCAGCTCGTAGCGGACCACGCTGCCCTTGTAGATGGTGTCGAAAATCCGCTGATGTCCCTGCCCGATCACATCGCGCGTGCGCATGTGCTCGGCGCGAATGGTCACGAAATCAGCATCGTCGGTAAACGGCTTCCCGAATCGTGCGCCGTCAGCGGCATTCCAGGCAGCTTCGAGTTCCTTGACGATGTTCGAGATGGCTTCACGATCGACGGTCATTGACGGGTCCTTCGTACAGACGAAAGGCCGGGTCTAAAGACCCGGCCCCACGTGCATCTGGCAAAAGAAATCGGTGTCTAATCTGTGTTTAATCGGTGGCCTAGTTGCCGCCGCCCACACGACCCGGCTGCGCTGCCGCGCGGCGCATGCCTTCGGTGATGATGCCGACCTTCTCGACGCCCGCGCCCTTGGCGGCGTCGATTACTTCGACGATGTCGCCGTAGCGCAGGCCGCCGTCGGCGGCGATGAACAGCGTCTTGTCCTTGCGTTCCTCGTAAATCTTACGCAGCGCGTCTTCGAGGGCGGAAACCGCCGTGTCCTGCTTGTTGATCGAGAGCTTCCGATCGGCGGTGTACTCGATCACGATCTGCGAGACGTCGACCTGCGTTTGCTGAGCGGTCTTGGTTTCGGCGGGCAGGTTGACGTCGAGGCCCTTCTGCGACAGCGGCAGGGCGGCCATGAAGATGACGAGCAGCACGAGCAGCACGTCGATCATCGGCGTGATGTTCATGTCCGACGAAACTTCGAGCTTCTTCGCGGTGATGACGCGGTCGGCGCCGAGATGCTGGTGCGCGCGATGGCCAGCCATTACTTACCTCCCCCACCACCGAGCAGACTCTGGCGCGACTTCGGATCGGTAATCAGGCCCATATCCTCGATGCCGCTGGCGCGCAGTTCGTCCATCGCGTCCATCACGGCGGAGTAGCGCGCATCCACGTCAGCCTTGATGAGGATGATGCGCTCCTTCTTGGTCTCGAGGATCTCTTCGACCTTGGTCCGCAGCTGATCCTTGGGCACCGGCAGGCCGTTGACGAAGTAGCGGTCGTTCTTGTCGATGGCGACGACCGTCTGGTCCTGCGTCTCCGGCTTGTCCGCGGTGTTTGCCGCGAGCGGCAGCCGCACGTCGGCGCCCTTCTGCAGCAGCGGGGCGACGATCATCATGATGATGAGCAGCACCAGCATGACGTCCACCAAGGGGGTGACGTTGATGTCCGATTTGATTCCGCCTTTGGAACCGCCGACATCCATTGACATGATGTTTCTCCTTGCCTGTAACCTGCGGGCGGGACTGAAGTCCCGCCCCTACAGGCAAAACTACTACGCCGTCTTCTTAATAAAGTAATCGACCATCTCCGACGACGAGTTGTCCATCTCGACGTTGAAGAACTCGAGCTTGCCCGACAGGTAGTTGTAGAACCACACCGCCGGAATGGCCACGAACAGGCCGAGCGCGGTTTCGACGAGCGCTTCAGCAATACCGGCCGATACGGCGCCGATACCACCCGAGCCCGACGAGGCGATACCCACGAACGCGTTGATGACGCCGACCACCGTGCCGAGCAGACCCACGAACGGCGCGGTCGCGCCGATGGTCGCCAGGCCCGAAACGCCCTTCTTCAGGTCGTTCGCGGTGAGCGCGGTGGCGCGCTGAATGGAGCGGCGCACCGTGTCGAGCAGGTCTTCACGCGAGAGGTTCGCGCCGCTTTCCTGCTGGAACTGATATTCCTGGAGGCCGGCGAGCACGACCTTGGCGAGGTGGCTGTAGCGGTATTCCTTCGCCGACGACAGGGCGATGGCTTCCTTCAGCCGGCCTTCCTTGAGGTGCTTGGCCACGAGGGGGGCATACATCTTCGACTGTTTGGTCGCCTGGTTGTATGTGTAGAAGCGCTCAATGGCCACGCCCACCGACCAGAACGACATGATGAAGAGGATGACCGCGACGGCGATCGCCGCCGGACCCATCTGCTCGAACATGTCGATGAGGTCGAGGCCGGTGCCTCCCTCCGTCTGTGCGAACGCGGAGGTGCTCATGAGCAGCATCGCGAAACCGGCAGCGGCTATCCGACCGAACTGAATCTTCCGACCTTCCATCGCAATCCTCCAAAATTAAAACGGCGGGCCAGCCCGCAGCTGGCCGCTCTATCGATCTCGTATCTGCTATTGCAACGTGAACTGCACCGTAACCGTCATGATGACCGGCACCGGAACGCCGTTCAGCAATGTCGGAGTAAACACCCACTGGCGAACCGCATCGAGCGCCGCCGCATCGAGCAGCGGGATCGAACGCAGGACCTTGGCGTCTTTCACCGCGCCGTCGGGACCGATCGTGGCCTCGATGATCACGATGCCCTGCACGCGCGCGGACTGCGCGATCGGCGGGTAGACGGGACGAACGTCGCGGGTTTTCTGGGGCGGCTTGATGTTGCCGCCGACGCGCACCGGGGCCGCCGGTGGCGGCGGGGGTGGCGGAGGTTCTGGGATGCCGCCGGTGATGCCACCGGCCACGCCGCCAATGATGCCGCCTTCGACACCTGACGCGCGTTCGAAGCCGGCTTCGAGGCCGGTCTCGGCTTTGATTTCTTTGGGCGCTTCGAGCGGCGCCGCGTCAGGACTGACGTCCATCGGCGGTGGCGGAGCCTTCGCCTCTGGCGGAGGCGGCGGCGGGGGGGCGGCGGCGGCGGCGGCGGGGCCGCCACAAACGCCATCATCGATGGCGGCGTCGGCATGAAGCCGGTCGCCATCAACGGTACGATCACCAATGCCGCGACGACCGACGCCTGGATGAACATGGTGAGTGGCACCGTGTACCACATCTTGTTGCCCATCTTGATCGACGGATCGACGACATCACCAAACATGTCGCGTGGCACTACATCCTCCTCAACTGCGCAATCACCCCTCGACGATGCTCGGGGTGACCCTGAGCGATAGTCGAACGGGTCAAAGACCGCCGATTATTCCTTCGATTCGGCCAAGACGCAAGCGTCTTCGCCTCACTCAGGACAAGCCCTTCGACTCACTGACCAGGCAGAGAGGCCTAGTCTTTCAATTAGACACCGGAACCCTGCAGAGGCTCCCAACAAACTACGTCACTAAACAAGCGGTCAAACAAAGGGGATTCAGCTTAGTCGCGCCGAACCCCGCCGTCAACGGTTGGGTTGGCCGCCTACTGCTCGATGCGCATCCCGTAAAACGAGCGATACACGAAAACCATGCTCGCCACGAAGAACACCGCGGCCAGGCCAAGCGTGAGTGTAGCGCCGGTGCCGAGGTAAACGCCGAGCTCCACGGCGAGCAAACCGAACAGGGTGGTGAACTTGATCACCGGGTTCATCGCCACCGACGAGGTGTCTTTGAACGGATCGCCGACCGTGTCGCCCACAATCGACGCGTCGTGGAGCGGCGTGCCCTTCATCTTCAGCTCCGTCTCGACAATCTTCTTGGCGTTGTCCCACGCGCCGCCGGCGTTGGCCATGAAGATCGCCTGGTAGAGGCCGAACAGCGCAATCGAGATCAGGTAGCCGATGAAGAAGAACGGCTCGACGAACGCAAACGCCAGCGTGGAGAAGAACACGCCGAGGAAGATATTGAACATCCCCTTCTGCGCGTAGATGGTGCAGATCTCCACCACCTTCTTGCTGTCTTCCACCGACGCCTTGGTCGAGCCTTCGAGCTTGATGTTCTTCTTGATGAACTCCACCGCGCGGTAGGCGCCGGTGGTGACGGCCTGCATGGACGCGCCGGTGAACCAGTAGATCACCGCGCCACCCGTAATCAGCCCGAGCAGGAAAGGCGGATGCAGGATCGACAGCTTCGCAATCGCTGCCTGGTCGACCAGGCCCTGCGTGAGGGCCATGATGATCGCGAAGATCATCGTCGTGGCGCCCACCACCGCGGTGCCGATCAGCACCGGCTTGGCGGTGGCCTTGAAGGTATTGCCGGCGCCGTCGTTCTCTTCGAGCAATTCCTTGGCCGTCACGAAGTTCACCTTGAAGCCGGTACTGCGATTGCAGTTCCGCTTCGATGCCGGGAATCTCCTCGATCTGCGACAACTCGTACACCGACTGCGCGTTGTCGGTGACCGGGCCGTAGGAGTCTACGGCGATGGTGACCGGGCCCATGCCGAGGAAACCGAAGGCGACCAGGCCGAACGCAAAGATCGCCGGCGCCACCATCAACGGCGCGCCGCCGATCGTGGCCGCCGACAGCTCCATCGACGACAGGAAGTAGGCGCCGGTCATCAAACCCATGATCGTCAGGCCGAGCCAGTAGGCGCTGAAGTTGCCGGCCACCAGACCCGACAGGATGTTCAACGACGGCCCGCCTTCGCGCGACGATGTCACCACTTCCCGCACGTGACCCGAGTGGGTCGAGGTAAACACCTTGACGAACTCCGGAATGATCGCGCCGGCCAGGGTGCCGCACGTGACCACCGACGAGAGCTGCCACCACAACTCGCTGTTGCCGCCGAGCGTCGGAATCAGCAGGTACGACAGCACATAGGTGAGGACCACGGATACGATCGAGGTCAGCCACACCAGCGAGGTCAGCGGCGCTTCGAAGTTCATCTTCACCGCGTTGGCATACTTGCCTTTGGCCACCGCATTGTTCACGAGGTAGGAGCCCGCCGAGGCCACCACCATCACCACGCGCACCATGAAGATCCAGACCAGCAACTGCACCTGGGTGGCGGGATCGTTCACCGCCAGCATGATGAACATGATCAGCGCCACGCCGGTCACCCCGTACGTCTCGAAGCCGTCGGCCGTCGGGCCGACCGAGTCGCCGGCGTTGTCGCCCGTGCAGTCGGCGATTACGCCGGGGTTGCGCGCGTCATCTTCCTTGATCTTGAACACCACCTTCATCAGGTCAGACCCGATGTCGGCGATCTTGGTGAAGATGCCGCCGGCGATACGTAGCGCAGAGGCGCCTAGCGATTCGCCGATCGCGAAGCCGAGGAAGCACGCGCCCGCGTACTCGCCAGGGATGAAGAGCAGAATGGCGAGCATGAACAGTAGCTCGACCGAGATCAGCATCATGCCGACGCTCATCCCGGCGCGCAGCGGAATGTCGCACACCGGGAACGCCTTGCCTTCGAGGCTGGCGAACGCGGTGCGCGAGTTGGCGAGCGTGTTGATGCGGATGCCGTACCACGCCACGCCGTAGCTGCCGGCGATGCCGATCAGGCTGAAGATGATGACAATCGCGATCCGCGGCGCCGGGAGCTCGGTCAGCCAGAAGTACGCGATCATCACGCTGCCGATGAACAGCTCGAGGATCAACAGGAACTTGCCCTGCTGGATCAGGTAGGCCTTGCAGGTCTCATAGATGATCGCCGAGACGTCGGACATCGACTTGTGGACCGGCAGGTTCTTCACCGCCGTGTAGGTCCAGAAGCCGAACAGCAACCCGAGCACGCACACGACCAGGCCGGAGAGCAGGATCTGGTGGCCGGTCATGCCCAGGAAGTCGCCCTGGTTGAGATCGGGGAGCTGGATGTTCACCTCGCCACCGGGGCGGTGATGCGCCGCGTCCTCGGGCTGCGCCGCCAGCAGCGCCGGCGACATCAGCATCGCCAGCGTAAAGACCAGGGCCACTCGTTGAATAAGCCTCATCGCCATCGCGTCTCTTTTCCTCACTTCAGTCGTTTGATGGCGTTGGGTAACGCCATGCCTCCGGTTAAAAAAATCCGTACGCCTTCTTCCACCGACAGGTCCGGATACATCGCCTGGCCGCGGGGGTAGACGAACACATCACCGAGATACAGGTGATTGGTCGGCACGTACACCGCCACCATCGCTTCCGGACCCTTGCCGCGATCCAACGTGAACTCGCGCGTCAGGAACCCGAACACCATCCCGCGCTCCGCGTCGTCGATGACTACGACCTTCTTGAAGCCCGTCTCGCTGTCGGGCGAAAACGCCGCCACCAGCTGCTTCACGGGCGCATACACCGTCTTGAACAGCGGCACGCTCAGCAGCCACTGTTCGGTCCGCTGCAGCATCCGCCGTCCGATCACGTTCGTGGCCACCGCCCCGGTCAGCAGGATGAACCCCGCGGTCATCAACACGCCGAGACCCGGTACTTCGCGGCCGAGCACCGCCATCGACAGCGGCCGGGCCACGCCGTCGATGAAGCGGAAGAACCACACCAGCGTCACGACGGTGATCAACAGCGGCACCGTCACGACCAGGCCGGCCAGAAAACTTCTGCGAAGCCACGCCATCATTTATCGCGTCCACAACCACACAAACGTCACGGCGGCGAGCGCGAAGCGGTAATACGCGAACACATCGAGCGAATGCGACGCGAGGTACCGCACGAAATACTTCACGGTGACGTAGCCGACGATCGCCGACGTCACCAGGCCGACCGCGAGAATGGTGACAGGCAACCCCGCCATGCCCACCTCGCGCAGATCGAGCGTTTCCTTGACCGCCACCGCGAGCACCGCGGGCAGGCTCATCAAGAACACAAACCGCGCCGCCGTCTCGCGCCGCAAGCCCAGAAACAGCGCCACCGTGAGCGTCAGGCCCGATCGCGACAACCCCGGCGCCAGCGCCGCAGCCTGCGCGATGCCGATCGCCAGCGCCTCGCCATACCCCAGCGTGAGCGGCTCGCGGTCGCGGCGCGTGAATCGCTCGGCGACCATCAACCCGATCGCGCCGATCACGAGATTAATCGCGACGATCAACGGTGTGCGAATGCGCGCCTCAATCACGTCCGCGAACAACGCCCCGACGATCACGATCGGGATAGTGCCGACGATAATCAGCCGGCCGAGCCGCTCGAACTCCCCGTCTTTCCCGCTCAGCGCACCGGGCGCGGCGGCCAACAGGCGGCCCACTTCGTGCCGGAAGTACGCCACCACTGCGATGAACGTGCCGACGTGCACCGCGGCGTCGAACGCCAGTCCAAACCGCCCCGGGTCCCACCCGAAAAACGCCCGCGCCAGAATCAGGTGGCCCGAGCTCGACACCGGCAGGAACTCGGTGAGTCCCTGGACGACGCCGAGCAGCGCGGCCGCAAACAGATCCACGAGGCGCTTACGACGCCTTGCGCGAGCCCGTCACGCGGCCCTTCGCCTGCCGGCCGCTCACGAGAATGGCTATCGACGCCGCGATGAAGATCGTCGAATACGTGCCACTGATGATGCCGACCAGCATCGTAAACGCGAACGCCTCGAGCACTTCGCCGCCGAACAGATACAGCGACAACACCGCGAGGAAGGTCGTGCCCGCGGTGATCACCGTGCGGCTCAACGTCTGGTTCACACTCTGGTTGACCACGTTCTCGAGCGAGTCGCGCCGCTTGGTGCGCAGGTTCTCGCGCACGCGGTCGAAGATCACGATCGTGTCGTTCACCGAGTAGCCGGTGATCGTCAGCAGCGCCGCCACGACGTTCAATGACAGGTCGTAGCCGGCAAAGAACAGGAAGGCCAGCGCGATGAGAATGTCGTGGAGCGTCGCGGCGATGGCGCCGATCGCAAAGGCGAAACGGAACCGCAGGCCAATATAGAGGGTGATGCCGACGATCGACGCCAACGTGGCATAAATGCCTTTGCGCTGCAGGTCGGCGCCAATCACCGGACCAACCAGCTCCTGGTTGATCACCTCGAACTTGCCGAGATTGGCTTTGGTCAGTGCGTCAACTACCGCGCGCGCGCCCGATTCGAGCGAGGCGCCTTCTTCGCTGCCGATCATCGGCAGGCGAATCAGTTTCTGATTGGCCGAAGCGTCGCCGTAGCTCTGGATCACCTGCTCGCCGCTGATCGAAGCGACCAGGGCGTTGCGCACCTCATCATCGCTGACCGGCCGCTCGAACTGCACCACCATGAGTGTGCCGCCCGAGAAATCGATGCCGAGCGGAACGCCGCGCGTGCCTGCGTATGCGAAGCCCGCGATGATGATGATCGCCGAGAGGGCGATGGCGTGCCAGCGCCACTGGATGAAGTTGTAGTTCGAGTTTTGAAAAAGGGCCATAAACCTAAATGGAAAGCTTCGCGACCTGTCGCTTCGACAGCGTCAGCTCGAACAAGGTTCGCGACACGAAGTAGGCCGTGAAGACGTTGGCGAGCAGACCGATGGTCAGCGTCAACGCAAACCCGCGGATAGGACCGGTGCCGAAGTTGAAGAGGAACGCGGCCGCAATGAGCGACGCCACGTGCGTGTCGAGAATGGTGAGCAGCACGCGATCGAAGCCGGCACCGACCGCCGCCTTCACGCCCTTGGCCGTGGCCAGCTCTTCCTTGATGCGCTCGAAGATCAGCACGTTCGAATCCACGCCCATGCCGATGGTGAGAATGAAGCCGGCGATGCCGGGAAGCGTCATGGTGGCGCCCGCGTACGCCATCAGGCCCATCAGGATGATCAGGTTCACCGCGATCGAGATCAGCGCGTTGAAGCCCGCGAGCCGGTAGTAGCCCAGCATGAACAGCGTCACGAGGGCCAGCCCGCCCACCGCGGAGATGACGCCAGCGCGAATCGAGTCGGCGCCGAGCGACGGCCCCACCGTGCGCTCTTCCAGGTAGGTGAGGTTCGCCGGCAGCGCGCCCGACCGCAGCACGAGCGACAGGTCCTGCGATTCCTGCGTCGTGAAGTTGCCGGTGATGCGGCCTTCATCGTCGATGCGCGACTGGATCTGCGGCGCCGAGACGACACGGTTGTCCATGACGATCGCAAGCTGCTTGCCGATGTTCGCCTGCGTGAAATTGCCGAACTTCCGAGCGCCCTCCTGGTTGAGCGAGAAGCTCACCGCGGGGCGATTGTTTTCGTCGAGCGTGGGCCGGGCGTTACGCAGGTCGCGCCCGGTCACCGCGGGCACGCGGCGCACCACGTAGTACCCGGTGCCCGCCGGCTGGCCTGGCGCCGCCTCGAGGGTCCCAGGAAGAATCTGCATGTCGGGCGGCAGGTTGTTGCCCACCGCCTGGCGCGCGGCCGCTTCATCCGAGAACGGTCCCTGCTCCACCTGTTTCAACTCGAGCTGCGCGGTGGAACGGATGATTTCTTTCGCGCGATTCACGTCCGTCACGCCCGGCAGCTGCACGAGGATCTGATCCGCGGCGCTGTGGCGGGCCACGAGCGGCTCGGCCACGCCCAGCTCGTTCACGCGGCGCTCGATGGTCTGCAGTGCCTGGTTGACCGTGTCCTCGCGGAGATTAACGATGATGTTCGGCTTGAGCGTGAAGGTATAGGTGCCCGCGCCCGAGGAGCGATCGTAATTCGGGTCGAGCTCCACCAGCGCCGTCGACGCGCGGAACGCCGCATCCTGATCGGGCGGCACCGTCACCGTGAACGACGTGGCATTCACCAGGCTCGCGGTCACGGGGATGTTCGCGGTCTTCAGCTGCTCAACGATCCGATCGGCCGAGGTCTGCGCCTCCAGGCGCAGCGCATCGTCGGTGACGACGCGGAGCACGAGGTGCACGCCGCCCTTCAGGTCCAAGCCCAACCGCACCTTCTGGGACGGCGGGTAGAACGCAAAGATCGACAGCGCGACGACCGCGGCAATAGTGAGGACTTTCCAACGTAGGTTTTTCGCCATGATTTATGAATTCGGCGCTTCCACCACGGGGGCCTGTCCCTGGTAGCCGACGACGGCGGCCTTGGACACGTCCACGCGGACATTTGGAGCAATCTGCAATTGGATGGCGTCTTCGCCGAGCTTGGCGATCGAGCCGTAGATCCCGCCCGAAGTCACGACCTTGTCCCCCACCTTCAGCGCTGCCAGGAACTCCTGGACCTTCTTCTGCCGCTTCTTCATCGGCATCAGGATCACGAAATAGAAGATGGCGAGGACGAGGGCAAATGGAATGAGCTGGACCAGCGGGCTGACCTGGTCAGCGGACGCGGCGAGTGCCAGAAACATTCCGAACGGGGGATCCGTCGTGGTCATGAAATCAACGCGCGGCGGGTAAACGTCTGATGGAAACCCTGCCTGAAATCTTCGAACCTGCCGAACGCTATAGCCTCCCTAATCCGCCGCATAGTGTCAAGGTAAAAGCTCAGATTATGCAATGTGTTAAGGGTGCCTCCGGTCATCTCGCCGGCCATGTAGAGATGCCGCAAATAAGCCCTCGAAAAGTTGCGGCAGGTGTAGCACCCGCACGCCGGATCGGCGGGCCCATCGTCCTCGGCAAACTGGGCGTTCTTGATGTTCAGCGGACCTTCGCTGGTCAGGAGCTGACCGTTCCTGGCGTTCCGCGTGGGGAGGACGCAGTCGAACATGTCGACCCCCCGTGCCACGGCCTCGATGATATCGAGGGGGGTGCCGACACCCATTAAATAGCGTGGCTGATTGGCCGGAAGAAGAGGTGTGGTGTGCTCGACCACCTGATACATCGTCTCGTTGGATTCGCCGACGCTGAGGCCCCCGATGGCATAGCCTTCAAACCCAATGGATACAGTGAGTTCCGCGCTTTTTCGCCGCAAGTCCTGAAACGTCCCCCCTTGCACGATCCCGAACTGCGCCTGGGCGACGGGGTCGGGTCCATTTTTCTTTTCGAGAAAACGGGCCCGGCATCGCGCCGCCCATCGGGCCGTGAGCTCAAGAGACTTGTCGATAACCTCGGCCGTCGACGGCAGGGCCGGACATTCGTCCAGCACCATCGCGATATCCGCACCCAAATTGGCCTGAATATCCACCGCGCGCTCGGGCGTCAGTAGATAGGAGGTGCCGTCGAGATGAGACCGGAACTCGACGCCGTTCTCATCTATCTTCCGGCGCTCGGCGAGGCTGAACACCTGGTAGCCGCCGCTATCGGTGAGAATGGGCTTGTTCCAGCCAGTGAACTTGTGAAGGCCACCGCGGCGCGCGATCAGCTCGTCGCCCGGACGCAGCATCAGGTGATAGGTGTTGCCGAGAATGATGCTCGCGCCGATCTCTTCAAGATGTTGAGCAGTCAGGGCTTTTACCGCGCCCTGAGTGCCCACGGGCATGAACACTGGCGTCTCGAGCGCCCCATGCGGGGTCTGTAGGACGCCTCGTCGGGCGGTGCCGTCTGTGTGGGTGAGGGTAAACAAAAAAAATGGACCCGACCCCTTATTATCGTTGAGTGAAGAAATTGCGGGTTGGGATCGTCTTCGGCGGCAGATCTGGCGAGCACGAGGTCTCCGTCACGTCCGCGGGATCAATTTTCAAGCACATCGATCGCGGCAAGTACGAACCGATTGCGATCAAGATCGAAAAAGATGGGCAATGGACGCTGCCCGATCAACCGCCGATGGCGTTGAGCGCCGCGGAGGTGATTCAGCAAGCCAAAACCGCGACGGTGAAATCGCAGGCCCTCGGCGGCGGTGAGCCGGCGGTACTGGGCGCGCTCAATCTTGATGTGGTGTTTCCGGTGCTGCATGGCCCGTACGGTGAAGACGGCACGATCCAGGGCCTGCTCGAGCTCGCCAACATCCCGTATGTCGGTCCGGGCGTGCTCGCTTCGGCGGCGGGCATGGACAAGGCGGTGATGAAAGTGCTCTTCGCCGCGCGCGGGTTGCCGCTCTGCGCGTGGCGCGGGTTCGTGCGCGCCGACTGGGAGCGCTCGCGGTCGCGCGTGCTCGACGACCTGACGGCGCTCGGCTTTCCGATGTTCGTGAAGCCGGCGAACCTCGGATCGAGCGTCGGCATCTCGAAAGTGAAGTCGCAGATCGACCTGGTGCCGGCCATCGAACTGGCGCTGGAGTTCGATCGGAAAGTGGTGGTCGAAGCCGCGGTGCCGAACGCGCGCGAGATCGAATGCGCGGTGCTCGGCAACGACGAGCCCGAGGCCTCAAAGCCGGGCGAGATCATCCCGTCCCGGGAGTTCTACGACTACGAAGCCAAGTACCTCGACGATGATTCGAAGAGCGTGATTCCGGCGGACCTGCCCACAGACACGGTGGCGGCGGTCCAAAGACTCTCGATCGAGGCCTTCCGCGCGATCGATGCGGCCGGACTCGCGCGTGTGGACTTCCTGTTGGCCCGCGAGACCGGCGAGATCGTCCTGAACGAGATCAACACCATGCCGGGTTTCACGTCGATCAGCATGTATTCGAAAATGTGGGACGCCAGCGGCGTCGGCTACGCCGAGCTCGTCCACCGGCTCATTCAACTCGCGATCGAGCGCCACAACCACAAGCAGAAACTGAAGACGAGCGTGCTTTGAAGCGGGTGGCAGCGTTGATCGTCGCGGCGTGTGTGTTCGCCTCGACGCTCAACGCTCAGCAACGCGGCATCACCGCGGCCCCGACGCTGGCCGGCGCCTACGATCTGATCCTCGACGCGGACTTCGACGGCCTCACCAGGGCGCTCCCGTCAACCTGTCCTCCGGCGCCATCGGTTGCCTGCCTGGGCCTGGAGGCGCTCAGCCTGTGGTGGCAGATCCAGCTAGACCCGGAAAGCCTGCGCCTTGACGCGCCGTTCATGGCCAAGACCAATGCGGCCATTGCCGAAGCCGAACGCCTGACGAAGGCCGACCCGCTGCGGGCCGAAGCCTGGTTTTACCTCGGCGCGGCCTATGGCGTCCGGGCGCAGTTCCGCGTTCATCGGGTGGAGCGGCTCGCCGCCGCCCGCGACGGCAAGCGAATCAAGGAATCCCTCGAACGGGCGCTGGCGCTCGATCCGGAGATGCACGATGCCGAGTTCGGGATCGGCATGTACCGCTATTACGCAGACATCGCGCCGGCAGTGTTTCGCTTCCTGCGCTTTCTCTTGCTGATGCCCGGCGGCGACCGCGTGGACGGTCTGCGGCAACTCGAGCGCGCGGCGACGAGCGGCATCCTGGTCCGCGGCGAAGCGCTCTACCAGATCCACGTGATCTATCTCTGGTACGAGAAAAAGTGGCCGCAGGCAATCGAGATCATCCGCAACATGCAGTCGCGCTACCCGAGGAACCCGTTGTTCCGGCAAGTCGAGGCGGAGATCCTCGACGTGTACGCCCACGATGCGGCGGCCAGCCTCAGGGCATCGGAGCAGTTGCTCGCGCTCGCAGCGTCGGGCGCGGTGCATCACGCCGACATCGCCGCCGTGGTCGCGCGGCTCAACATCGCGCGCCAGTCGATCGCGTTGAAGCAGCCGGCGCGCGCCGCCGACCTGCTCGATCAGCTGATCGCGATGCGACCCGCGGCGCCGGCCGGGGCACTGGCGCGCGCTGCGCTGCGCGCTAGTGATCGCGCCTTGCGCATCGCGCTCATTCGCACGTTGCGCTTCGCGGACAAGTCGGCGGGACCAGTCGGCGAGAAAGACTACAGAACTCTTCGCACCGAGCCGACACGACATGATGAAGATGTGCGTGGATGCGATCGATCGGGGGCCAAAGTTGGACTACAACAAACGCTTTGTGCTTGACAACTGATTTTTCTCATCCATAATCTACATCTGGTATGAGGGTGGACGGCTCAGGCCACTGGTTGTGAAAAGGTAAACACTTTTCGAAGACTAAAAAACAATCAGCGGTTGCCATCAGGCAGAGTCACCCCCCATCAGGAGAGAACAATGGCGAAGAAGGCAAAGAAGGCGGCGAAGAAGAAGGCCAAGAAGCGCTAGGCCGCTACAGGGGCGGTTCTCACAGACTGCCCCACCCTATTCACCAAGACCGCGCGCGAGCACAACGCTCACGCGCCGCGAGGCGGGAAGAGACAGAGGCCGACACGGGCAGAGCTGAGTGCCAGGCGGCAGAAGCGACGCAGTGTTGCGGCACATTCTTCCGCATAACCCAACCTGAAGGGGGGGATTGACCAATGGCTAAGAAAGCAAAGAAAGCTGCAAAGAAAAAGGCGAAGAAGCGTTAAGAGGCTTCACCAGCCGTAAGATAAAAAGGGGCGCTTCGGCGCCCCTTTTCTTTTGTTATTCGTTATTCGTTATTCGTTATTGCCCGATCCAGTTCACCCCGTCCCACACGCGGATCCGATCGATCGTGTCCCACTGCTGCAGGCGGTCGACCACGTCCATGCCCGCCACCACCTGGCCGAACACCGTGTAGCGCCCATCGAGATGCGGCTGCGGCGAGTGCGTGATGAAGAACTGGCTGCCGCCAGTATCCGCCCAGTCGAGCGCCATGCCAACGGTGCCGCGCAAGTACGGCCGCTGATTGATCTCGTCGCGGATGGTGTACCCGGGGCCGCCTTCGCCGTCGCCGCGGGGGTCGCCGTCCTGCACCACGAAGTCGGGCACCACGCGGTGCAGCTGGACGCCACGGAAGTAGTTGCGGCGCACAAGCGACAGGAAGTTCGCCACCGTGCGGGGCGCGTCGAGCACCGCGAGCTCGAACTGAATCGTGCCCTTTGCTGTATCGATATACGCCGCCGGTGAATAGGGCGGCGACACAAACGTGTCGAGCGCGGCAAGCTCGGGCAACGCCGGCGGCGGTGCGGGACGCATCGCCGAGACGTTGGCATTGGCATCCAGCCGCTTCAGGTGCTCCGCGGCCCGCACGCGCACGGCCCAGTCGCGCTCGGTGAGCGCGGAAGTGAGCAGTGTGCGCGCCGCGGCCGGGTCGAGGGCCACCAGCGCGTCGAGCACCGCCGTGCGCGCCACATACGGGCCGTCGCCCTGCGCGCGCTTGTAGGCTTCGAGCAGCGCCGGTGTGGCGTTGGTCGCCTTGAGCGTGGCGAGCCCGCGAGCCGCGGCCGCGCGCACCACGGGATCGTCCGATTTCAGCCCCATCGTCATCTCGGCGGCGGCGTTGGTGGCACCGACCCTCGCCAATGCCGTCAGGACCGACGGAATCACGCGCTGATCGGCGTCGCGCAGCATGCTGGTCAACGGTGTCTGCGCGCGCTCGGGTCCGAGGTCGCCGAGCGTGGTGGCCAGCGCGGCGCGCACCGACCAGTGCGGATCGGGATCGAGGCCGGAGATCGCGCTGATGAAGGTGTCAACGTCGGTGCGAGCCAGCGCGTTGAGCGCGGCGGCGCGTACCGATGACCACTCCGCGGAGACAAGATCGATCAGTAATTCGATCGACTCGGTGCTGCGCACCTGCGCGAGCGCGGTCACCGCCTCGAGCTGCAGGTTCTGATCGACCTTCGGTGACACGATCAGCCGCCGCATCGCGGCCGAGGCGGTCGGGTCGCCCAGCAGGGCCACGCCGCGCACCGACTGGATGCGGACCGCGATCGGGTCGCCCACGTTCTCGGCAATGGCGATGAGCGGCGCCGCGGCGCGGGGATCCTTCAACTGGCCAAGCCCGCGCGCGGCAAACGCGCGGGTGAGCTGTCCCTCACCTTTCAGCAAGTCCAGCAGCGCCGGCACCGCGCGCGCATCGTTGACGCGCTGCAGCGCGTACGCGATTGGCCACCAGCGGCTCCGCGGACGGCCATCGGCATCCAGCACCGAACCGGCAATCGCATCGTAGGACCCGAGCCTCACGAGCGCATACAGGCCAAGGCGCACCGCCTCAGCAGACGCCGTCTTGGGATGCGCCATGTCGTCCGGCGTGATGCCCTTGAGCGCGCCGGCGTTGATGTGCGAGCTCACCATCGTGGTCACCGACGGCGCCGCCGCCTTGTGCGCGAGCATGCCGAGGGCTTCCGCGGCGCGGCCCTGGATCAGCGGATCCGGGTCGCTCAATGCGGCAATCAACGCCGTGGCCGCCTCGGCGTCGCCGATGAGACCCATCGCGAACGCCGCCATTTGTTTCACTTCGACATCGGTTTCGCTCTGCAGCACCGATGTCAGTGCCGGGATGGCCTCGGGCAGCTTGACGCGGCCAAGCGCCAGCGCGGCGCGGCGCCGGACGCGCGCCTCGGGGTCCGTCAGGAGGGCGATCAGGTCGCCGCCGCCGCCCCGCACCTGCCGTTCGTCCTCGAGCTGCAGAATCCAGCGCATCTTCTGCGTGAACACCACCGGCGCCGCTGGGTTGGGTTTGACGGCGGGCGGCGCCGAGCCTGAGGCGCAGGCGTTGATCACGGCGACGCCGGCAATGAGTGAAAGACGCAGAAGCGTTCGGGTCATAAGGTCACGTGCCGCAAAGTGGCCTGGTCAACACGGTCTCGCACGATATTGACACCGATACCGGGCGCCGTCGGCACGGCGATAGTGCCATCGGACGCGATATCGATCGGCGGTTCAATCAGGTCGGGCTGGTAGTAACGCTTGCTGGCGGCAATGTCGCCCGGCAGCCGGAAGTTGGGCAGGCTGGCCAGGTGAATGTTGTGCGCGCGGCCGATGCCGCTCTCGAGCATGCCGCCATGCCACACCGGGATATTGTTCGCCGCGCACAAATCGTGCAGCTCGATCGACGGCTGGTGGCCGCCGACCCGTCCGGGCTTGATGTTGATGATCTTACAGGCGCCGGCGGCGATCGCGTCGCGCGCGATGCGCACGGTATGAATCGACTCGTCGAGACACACCGGGGTCTTCAACCTCTTCTGCAGCTCCACATGATCCATCACATCGTCATAGTCGAGGGGCTGCTCGATCAGTAGCAGGTCAAACGGATCGAGCCGCGCCAGCAGCGCCGCATCGTCGAGCGTATAGGCGGCGTTGGCGTCGACCTGCAGCCCAATGCCGCCAAACTTGGCGCGAATGCGCTCGACCGCCTCGATGTCCCAGCCCGGCTTGATCTTGATCTTGATGCGCTGATAGCCAGCAGCGAGCTCTTTCCCGACCTTCTCGAGCAGTTGATCGAACGAATCCTGGATGCCGATTGAGACGCCGGACGCGATGCGATCGCGGGTGCCGCCCAGCACCTTCGACAGCGGCTGGCCGACGCTGCGCGCATAGAGATCCCACGCCGCCATCTCGACGCCGGCCTTGGCCATGTTGTGGCCGCGAATGCGATGCAGCGCGGGATAGATCTCGCGCGGATGGTCGAAGGTCTTGCCGACCACCAGCGGCGCGATGAAGCCCTGGATGATGTGCCACACCGTCTCGGTGGTTTCACTGCTGTAGTACGGATTGGCCTCCGCCACGCACTCGCCCCACCCTTCCTGACTGTTTCCTAGAGCGGAGCCTTCGACGCGAATCAGGACGAACGTGCGATCGTACGAACGGCCGAAGCTCGTTTCGAAGAAATGCACCAGCGGGAGGCGGCAGAGGAAAAGCTCGATCTTCTCGATCTTCACGCCTACAAACTATACTCGGCGGCGGAGTGGCCTTTCACTACCTCGCCATCGAGGGCCCCATCGGCGTTGGGAAGACGCGGCTGGCCGAACGGCTGGCCCACAAGCTCGAAGCCACCACCATTCTCGAAGACACGGAGAATCCGTTCCTCGGCGACTTTTATGCGGATCGTCCGGGATCGGCGCTGCAGGCTCAACTGTTCTACCTCCTGAACCGCCATCGCCAGCTGACCAGCAAACGCCAGGCGGATCTGTTTCTGCAGACCACGATCTGTGACTACGTCTTCGACAAGGACAAGATCTTCGCCTACCTGAATCTCGACGACAACGAGCTGTTCATCTATCAGCGGCTGTTCGATCTGCTCGCCCGCGACGTGCCACCGCCGGATCTGGTGATCTACCTGCAGGCGCCCACCGAGCAGCTGATGAAGCGGCTGCGGGCGCGCAAGGACGACGAGGCCGATCAGGAGCGCGACCTGCCTCTGCCAGAAGAAGACTACGTGCGTGAGCTGAACGAGGCGTACCAGCACTTCTTCTTCCATTACACCGCCACGCCGCTGCTGGTTGTCGAAACCTCGGAATTCGATCCCGAATCGGACGATGCCGCCCTCGACGAACTCGTCAAGCAAATCAAGGGCATGGGCAAGGGAACTCGCTACTACGTAGCTCGCAAGTAAGTTGGCAGTTGGCGGTTCACAGTTACCAAGGAACTGGCGTAAGCTGATCCGATATGGCTTGGTTCAAAAAGGCTCGCAAGCCGATTGCGACGCCCGCGAAGACCAGCCGGGTCCCCGAAGGCCTGTGGGTGAAGTGTCCGGAGTGCGACACCGTCATCTACACCAAGGATCTGATCAAGAACCAGCACGTATGCGGCAAGTGCGCGCACCACTTTCGCCTCAGCGCCACCGAACGCCTGAAAACGCTCTTCGACGATGAGCGGTGGGAAGAGCTGGCGCCGAACCTGGCCTCGAACGATCCGCTGAAGTTCACCGATACCAAACCGTACAAGTCGCGGCTCGCCGCTACGCAGAAGTCCACCGGCCAGAAAGACGCCGTGATTGTCGGCGTCGGCCGCATCAACGGCGTGGAAGCGGTGGTGGCGTCGATGGAATACAGCTTCATCGGCGGCTCCATGGGCGTCGTGGTCGGCGAGAAGATCGTGCGCGGGATCGAGCTGGCGCTCGAGCAGCGCGCGCCGGTGGTGATCGTGTCGTGCTCGGGCGGCGCGCGCATGATGGAAGGCGCGCTGTCGCTGATGCAGATGGCGAAGATCTCCGCGGCGCTGGCGCGGCTCGATCGCGCGAAGTTGCCCTATATCTCGATCCTCACCGATCCCACCACCGGCGGCGTGACCGCGAGCTTTGCGATGCTGGGCGATCTGAACATCGCCGAGCCGAAAGCGCTGATCGGGTTCGCCGGCCCGCGCGTCATCGAACAGACCATCCGGCAGAAACTGCCGGATGGATTCCAACGCAGCGAGTTCCTGCTCGAACGCGGCATGCTCGACCTGGTGCTGGATCGCCGCGAGATGAAGTCGACGATCGGCCAGTTGCTGCGCTTCATGCACACCGCGCCGGACGTGTCCCGCCGAAGCGCAACCGGCGACGGTGGACTTGTCGCGCCGAAGCCTGCAGCGACGAAGGTGGATGAAACCGCTCGATAGACTCTTCGCGCTCGAGCAGTTCGGCATCAAGCTCGGGCTCGACAACATCCGGACCATCCTGGCGGCGCTGGGCAATCCGGAGCGTGCGTGGCGATCGATTCACATCGCCGGCACCAACGGCAAGGGATCGGTGGCGGCGATGGTCGAGCGCGGCCTGCGGGCCACTGGGCTGCGTACCGGGCGCTACACGTCGCCGCATCTCGATCGCATCGAGGAGCGTGTCGCGCTCGACGGCATGCCGGTCGGTCGGGGGACGTTCGAATCCGTCACCGGGCACGTGCTCGACGTCGTGGACCAGGCCCTTGCCAGGGGCACATTGACGGTATCGCCGACGTTCTTTGAAGTGTCCACCGCGGTGGCGTTCGAGATTTTTCGAAGCAAAGAGGTGGCGGTCGCGATCGTCGAGGTGGGACTCGGCGGCCGCTACGATGCCACCAACGTGCTCACACCAACAATCACCGCCATCACGTCGATCGCGCTCGATCACGAGCGGCATCTCGGCACCACGCTGTCGGAGATCGCGTTCGAAAAAGCCGGCATCGCGAAGGAAGGCGTGCCGCTGGTGGTGGGCCGGCTACCGAGAGAAGCGGCGGCCAGGGTCGCCAAAGTCGCCGCCGAAGTCGGCGCTCCCATGGTGGACGCGCATGCCACGACGACGGATCGCCGGTATCCGCCATTGACGCTCGCGCTCGCGGGACGCCATCAACTCGAGAACGCCGCGGTAGCTGTCGCCATCATGGAACGATGGTCGGTGATGGTCTCACATGTCCCAACGGAGGCGATTGTCACGGGCCTGACCCAGTGCGAGTGGCCGGCGCGGCTCGAGTGGCTACGGCTGCCGGGCGGCGGAGAATTGCTGATCGACGCCGCGCACAACCCGGCCGGCGCCACGGCACTGGCGTCGTATCTTCAGGACACCCGCAGCCCGAAGCTGCCGATCGTGTTCGCGGCCATGGCCGACAAGGATCTCGGCGGGATGATCAAGGCACTGGAACCGGTGACGTCGCTGTTTGTGGCCACCACGGCGCCGCATGCGCGGGCTCGCTCCGCGGAAGGGATGGCGGCAGACATTCGCAAGCACACCAGTTCGGTGCACGTGCTTGCGGCCGCGACGCCCGAGCTGGCCGTCGAGCGCGCACTGGAGCATTCGCCTCGCGCGGTGGCCGCCGGTTCGATCTACATGGTCGGGCCACTGCGGTCCCGGTTGATCGCCGGGGGAGCCGTCCATCCGGGTGGTGTCCGCCTTTAGGCGGATAGACTAGAAGCCAGTGCGTTTCCGACCCTTTCTCTTCGCGATCGCATTGCTCATGCTGATGCCGGCAACAACGGCGCTGGCGCAGATCGTCCCCGGCTGGAATACCAAACAGTTCTCACTCGAGCGCATCGACGCCGACCGCGTGCGACTGATGCGGGAAGTCGAGATCGAGGGCGAACCCGGCAGCGCCAATGCCGGCCAGAAGTTCTTCGCCGACGATCTCGAGATGAACATCAAGACCGGCGAGCTGACGGCCCGCGGGAACGTGGTGTTCCAGAGCCCCACGGTTCGAATCGCCGCCGACAGCGTGGTGTTCAACACCAAGACCAGGCTCGGCAAGTTCGACACCGCGTTCGGGATTGCCCAACTCGGCGAGCGCGGTGAGCGCGTCCAGAGCATGTTCGGAACGCTCGAGCCGGACGTCTATTTCTACGGGACCGCGATCGAGAAAGTCGGCGCCGATAAGTACCGAATCACCAACGGCGGCTTCACGACGTGTGTGCAACCGACACCGCGCTGGGAGATCGTCAGCGGCAACGCAACCGTGAACCTGGACGACTACGTGATCCTGCGCAATGCGGTGATCCGGGTGAAGGACGTGCCGGTCTTCTACCTGCCGATGTTGTACTACCCGATCCAGGAGGACGATCGCGCCACCGGCATCCTGCTGCCGCAGTACGGATCGTCGCTGGCGATGGGATCGTCAATCAGCACCGCCTTCTTCTGGGCGATCAACCGCAGCCACGACGCCACGTTCTTCTGGGACTCGATGTTCTCGCGCGGCAACGGCCTCGGCACCGAGTATCGCTACATGCTGGGCCCGCAAGCCCAGGGCAACCTGCGTTACTACCTGCTCGATGAGAAGGAAGCGATCGTCAACGGCGCGCCGCGGAACGCGCGGCAGAGCAAGACGATCCAGGGGGGCCTCAGCCAGAACCTTCCGTTCGGCCTCTCGGCGCGCGCCCGGGTCGACTATTTCACCAACGTCACGGTGCAACAGACCTACAGCCACGACTTCACGCAGGCCACCAACAGCAACCGCACCATCGACGGCGGCGTGTCCGGATCATGGCGCAACCTGTCGGTGAACACGCTGTTCAACCGGACCGAAACGTTCTACAACGAGGACCAATCAACGGTCAGCGGCCGCGCGCCCGGCTTTACGGCGGCGCTGAGCGGGGTCAGGCTCGGCCCGCTGCCGATCTTCGCCACCGTCAACGCCGAGGCCGCGCGCGTGCTCTACATCGAGAACTTCGGCGCCGAGTCGTTCGATTCGGGCCTGGGAAAGGTCGACTTCGCGCCGTCGATCCGCGCCCCGCTCAGCACCCTGCCGTTCCTGCAGGTGAACGCCACTGCCGCGTACCGCACGACCTACTTCAGTGAGAGCCTGGCCGAGGATCTGAAGACCCAGGTCGAGGTGCCGATCACCCGTAGATATGGCGACCTGCGCGTCGAGCTGGTCGGGCCGGTCGTGTCGCGCGTCTTCAATCCGCAGAACGCGATCGCCGATCGCATGAAGCACGTGGTCGAGCCGAACTTCTCGGTGCAGCGGCGCAGCGAGATCGACAACCAGGATCGCATTCCGACCCGCGCCGGCGCCTACGACACCATCGTCGGCGGTACCACGCAGATGAACTACGGCCTGACCAACCGCCTGTTGGTGCGTAAGGACGCTCAGGGTGAACCGTCCGCGGGCGCGCCGCGCGAGCTGCTCAACGTCTCGGTGCGGCAGAGCTATTACACGGACGCCAACGCGAGCAAGTTCGACACGTCGTATTCCTATGGCTACGCGAATCGCGATCCCAACGCGTTCTCGCCGATCTCGCTGACCGCGCGCGCGACACCGACGACGCTACTGTCGATTGATTATCGTGTCGAGTACGACCCGGTGCCGGTGGACGCGGCGGATCCGAAGCTGCTCGGCATGAGCCTCAATGGCACGCTGCGATCGGCGATCGCCGACGTGAGCGCGGGCTGGACGCGGCAGGCCTACGCCAGCGCCGATCGGACGACCAACGCCAACGACCTGATCCAAAGCACGACGAACCTGCGGATCCGCAATTACGGCGGCAACGTTACCTTCAACTACGACATCGCCCGCTCGACGCTGCTCAACCAGCGCTACGTCGCCTTCTACAACGCGCAGTGCTGCGGCGTCTCGTTCGAATTCCAGTCTTTCAATTATCCCAACAACCCCAGCTTCCTCCTGTCGCACGACCGCCGCTTCAACATGTCGTTCACGCTGGCCGGGGTGGGCTCGTTCTCAAACTTCTTCGGGGCGTTCGGCGGCGGGACGTATTAGCCACCGATTACCCACTGATTAATCAGCTAAAATAGATAGCTCGAATGAAGGGTCTAATCCTCAGCGGAGGGAAGGGCACGCGCCTGCGCCCGCTCACCTATACCAGCGCGAAACAGCTGGTGCCCGTCGCCAACAAACCGGTCCTGTTTTACGGCGTTGAAGCGCTGGTGGCCGCCGGCATCACCGACATCGGCGTGGTGGTCGGCGATACCCACGCCGAGATTCGCGCCGCCCTCGGCGACGGATCGCAGTTCGGCGCCAGGGTGACCTACATCCCGCAGGATGCGCCGCGGGGCCTCGCCCACGCGGTGCTAATCGCCGAAGAGTTCATCGGCACGGATCCGTTCGTCATGTATCTCGGCGACAACCTGCTCAATCGCGGCATCGGCTCGTTCGTCGAGCAGTTCGTGAAGGAGAAACCGGCGGCGCAGATTCTCCTGACGCCCGTGCCGGACCCGCAGATGTTCGGTGTCGCCGAGCTCAAGAACGACAAGGTGGTGCGGCTGGTCGAAAAGCCGAAGGAACCGAAGTCGAACCTCGCGCTGGTCGGCGTTTACATGTTCGGGCCCGAGATCTTCACATCGGTCAAGAGGATCAAACCCAGCTTCCGCAACGAGCTCGAGATCACGGATGCCATCCAGGACCTGATCGATCGCGGCCTCCGGGTCACGCCGCACATGGTGTCGGGATGGTGGAAAGACACCGGCAAGCTCGAGGACATGCTCGAAGCTAACCGGTTGATCCTCGAAACGCTGACACCGCGGGTCGAAGGAAAGGTGGATGCGGCGTCACGAATCGAGGGCAACGTGGTGATTGAAGCGGGCGCCACGGTCGAGCATTCCGTGATCCGCGGACCGGCGATCATCGGACCAGGGGCAAAAATCACGCACGCCTACGTCGGTCCGTTCACGTCGATCGGCCGCGACGTCGAGATTTCACGGTCGGAAATCGAGCACAGCATCGTGCTCGAAGGGTCGCTGATTCACGATCTCGAAACCCGCGTCGCCGACAGCCTGATCGGGCGCGGCGTGAAGATTCACCGCCTGCAGATCAAGCCGGTGGCCCACCGGTTCATGCTGGGCGACAACTCCGAGGTGTGGATCAAGTGGTAAGCCACAGATTTCACCGATGACACCGATTAACGTACTGGTCACCGGCGGCGCCGGATTCATCGGCAGCAACTTCGTTCGTTACGCGCTGCAGACACACGCCGACTGGCACGTCACCAATCTCGACAAGTTGACGTATGCCGGACGCAAGGAGAACCTGCACGACGTGATGGACAACCCGCGCCACACGTTTGTGCACGGCGACATTCTCGATGCCGCCACGTCGGGTCCGCTCGTCGAAGCCGCCGACTACGTGGTCCATTTCGCCGCGGAGACGCACGTCGACCGGTCGATCATGGCGGCGGGCGATTTCATCAAGACCGACGTCGAGGGATCGTTCGTGCTGCTCGAGGCGGCACGCCGCAATCCGACGCTGAAGCGCTTCGTGCAGATCTCCACCGACGAGGTCTACGGCAGCGTGCCGGAAGGCTCGAGCGTCGAGACCGACGAGCTGCGCCCGAGGAATCCCTACGCGGCCAGCAAGGCGGGCGCCGATCGGCTCGCCTATAGCTATTGGGCGACGCACGACGTCCCGGTGATCATCACGCGCGCGTCGAATAATTACGGGCCGTACCAGTTTCCCGAAAAAATCCTGCCGCTGTTCGTGACCAACCTGGTCGACAACATCCCGGTGCCGCTCTACGGCGACGGCGGTAACGTGCGCGACTGGCTGCACGTGCTCGATCATTGCCGCGCGATCGACCTGCTGATGCACACCGCCACCAACGGCGAGGTCTACAACATCGGCGGTGGCAACGAAGTGAAGAACGTCGATCTCACGCACACGGTTCTCAAGCTGGCCGGCAAGGGCCCCGAGTTGATCAAGCCGGTCGCCGATCGTAAGGGCCACGATCGCCGCTACAGCCTCGGCACCGGCAAGCTGCGCGCGATGGGCTGGGCGCCGCAAGTGCCGTTCGAAGCCGGCCTGCGTGAGACCGTGGCCTGGTATCAGAAGAACGAGTGGTGGTGGCGGCCGATCAAGGAACGCGACCCCAACTACCAGGCCTACATGGACGCGCAGTACAACAAGCGCGGCTGACGTCGAATGACCGCCCTTCGACGAGCTCAGGGCGGTGGTGAGCGCAGTCGAACCACCGTCCTCGTCACCGGCGCCGCCGGCTTCGTCGGCAGCCACCTGCTCGAGTTGCTCGAGCAGGATGACGACTTGATCATGGCCTGGTTCAGGCCCGGCACCGAGCCGTCCGTGCTCGGCAAGCGCGTGGGGTGGCTCTCGGTCGAGATGCAGGACCGCGACGCCGTACACGCCGTGATCGATCAAATACGGCCCGATGTCATTTATCATCTCGCGGGCATCCCGCACGTTGGCGATTCGTGGTCGCACACCTACGAGACGTTTGCCGGTAACGTCCTCGCCACCCACTATCTGTTCGATGCGCTGCGACGGCATGCCCTGAAGCCGCGCGTCCTGATCACGAGCTCGGCGACCGTCTATAAGCCCTCGTCCCACCCCATCCGGGAATCCGATCCGGTGCTGCCCAACAGCCCCTACGGCACCAGCAAGCTCGCGCAGGAAATGGTGGCCCGGCGATCCTGGGAAGACGATGGGATTCCGGGATTGATCGCACGATCGTTCAATCACGTCGGCCCACGCCAGTCGCCATCGTTCGTGGCGCCGAGCATGGCGAAACAGATCGCCGAGATCGAAGCCGGCCGCAGGGAGCCGCGCCTCGAGATGGGCAACCTCGACACCCAGCGCGACATCATGGATGTGCGCGACACGGTGCGCGCGTATCGCGCGCTGATGCAGTCCGCGAAACCTGGCGTGCCTTACAACGTGTGCTCGGGCACGCCGGTGTCGATTCGCGCACTGGTCGAGATGTTCGTCGCGAAGGCGAGCGTGCCGATCGCGATTACGCAAGACCCAACACGCCTGCGGCCGAACGACACGCCGATCGTCCTCGGCGATCGCACGCGCATTCAGGAAGACACCGGATGGTCCCCGCAGATTCCGCTCGAGCAGACCGTGGACGATCTGCTGAGTTACTGGCGATCTCTGATCACCTCTTGACACCACAATGGTCTGGCTTACGCTCGGCCTGACGACTCTGCTCGGCCTACTTCTTGTGTGGGTCGCCACTCAAGAGAACCGCAGTGCCCGCATTCTCGGTGCGGCTGCGGTACTGGTGCATACGCTCACGCTCATCGGAGGTCTCAGCCTGGAGCCGACGAGCATCTGGATACCTGTCGCCGGTGTGATCGCCGTCGCTTCACAGGCCACTGTGCTCGGCGTCCTCACTCTGTGGATTGCCACCCGACAAAGCCGTGTCGGTCGAGTCATCGGTGGTTTAATCCTGGTCGTACTGTCCATGGCATTGACGTACGGCATGATTTTCGGGCCCATGTGGAAGGTCAACGTCCTGATTGTTGCAACGATTGCGCTCACATGGATCGTTGGACGGCAGAAACGCGAGTCGGTGCGCGCCTAGGATGTGCGCGTAGCGGGCTCCATCAACGTGAGACACTACCTTCTTGACCTAGCGAACAAATAGCGAAACAATGCCGGTGCCGGCTTGTTTCATGGCAACACACCAGCTGCTCTTCGATCTCGGCCGCTCACCCACAACTCGGGATATTGCGAAGCTCGTCAAGGACGGTGGCATCAGCGCTCTGCCCGACGCGCGACGCCGCGGCGATGCCGCCACCTACCAGGAAGTCCGCTGCAAGTCCGCGCTCAATCGCGTCAAGGGCATGCCGTACATGAAGTGGACGCTGAACCCGTACCGCGGGTGCACGCATGGCTGTCACTACTGCTTCGCGCGCCGCTATCAAACGCAGCTCGAGCTCAATGCCGGCGACGACTTCGCGTCCGTGATCTTCGTGAAGACGAATTTCGTCGAGGTCTTGCGCCGTGAGCTCGACAAGCCGTCATGGGACGACGAGAACATCGGCTTCGGCACGGCCACCGATCCGTACCAACCGATCGAAGGCACTTACAAGATCTCGCGTGGGGTGCTCGAGGCGCTGCGCGATGCCGCCACGCCGGTCGGCATTGTGACCAAGGGGCCGCTGATCGTCCGCGACAAGGACGTGCTGAAGGACCTGTCGTCCCGAACGACGTGCCGGGTCCACCTCAGTGTGCCGACGGTGGATGAGGATGCGTGGGAGAAGCTTGAACCGGGTGTGGCCCATCCGATGCAACGCTTGCGCGCGGTCCGTGAGCTGGTCGACGCGGGTATCGACTGCGGCGTGCTGATGGCGCCGATCGTGCCCGGGTTTTCGACGCAGCCCGCCAAGATGGAGCGGACGATCAAAGCGATCGCGGATTCAGGCGCGCGCTCGGTCGGCGCCATGGTGATGCACCTCGAGGGCGGCACGCGCGATCACTTCATGGGGATGCTGCAGCGCGAGTTTCCCGAAATGGTCGAGAAATATCAGCGCTTGTACGCGTCGAAGTACGTGCCCAAGGATTACGACAAGAAGGTCCAGGAAGTGGTGTCGCTGATGCGGGCCCGCTACGGGATGCGGCCTAGGCGGAAGGCCTCAGCAGGCGGGACAACAGACCCGCAATAACCGCCGCCCGCGACACCAGGGCGTCAATCTCGACGTGCTCATGCAGCGCGTGCGCGCCATCGCCGATGGCGCCGATGCCGTCGAGCGTGGGCACCCCGATGGCGGCGGTGAAGTTGCCATCGGAGCCGCCGCCGGCGCTACCCTCTCCGAGCGTGAGGCCGATGTCGGCGGCCACCGCCTTCGCGGTCTCGAACAACTTAACCACGGCTGCGCTCCGCTCGAGCGGCGGGCGATCGAATCCGCCCTTCACTTCGAGGCGGGCTCCGGCAATCTGCGGCTGCAACGATTTCAACACCCGCGCGATCCGCTCGGCATCGGCGCGCGTATTGGCGCGGGCGTCGATGGTGGCGCGGGCCTCGTCCGGGACCACGTTCGCGCGCGTCCCGCCGCGAATCACGCCGACGGTGACGGTGACGCCGTGGGCGGGATCTTGCAGATCGTCGATGGCGATGATCTGCCGCGCCAGCTCGCGCACCGCGCTGACTCCCTTCCCTGGATCGAGGCCGGCGTGTGCCGACACCCCGCGCGCGATCAGCTCGAACTGCCCGACGCCCTTGCGGCTGGTCTTGAGCGCGCCGCCGGGCAGCGAGGGCTCGAACACCAGCACCGCCTCGCTCTTCGACGCTTCCGCTTCAATCAACGCTCGCGAGGTGGTGCTGCCGACTTCCTCGTCGGTGGTCCACAGCATCACGATTTGGCAGCCGTCGAGGCCCTGCTCGATCACCGCGCGGGTGGCGAGCGAGGCAAGGCCGATACCGGCTTTCATGTCGAAGACGCCGGGCCCGTACAGGCGTCCGGCATCGCGTTTCAGCGGCATCGTGGCCAGCTGTCCCACTGGCCACACCGTGTCGAAGTGACCAAGCAGCAGGATTTGCCGTGGGCCGCTGCCGAAGCCGGCGCGCAGATGATCGCCT
Source organism: uncultured Acidimicrobiia bacterium (assembly GCA_963784445.1). Classification (GTDB taxonomy): domain Bacteria; phylum Acidobacteriota; class Vicinamibacteria; order Vicinamibacterales; family UBA2999; genus 12-FULL-67-14b. The sequence continues at coordinate 171,872 of CAWARO010000001.1, forward strand.
GCCCTGAGCGAAGTCGAAGGGCCGGCCCCGCTCGAAGGGATGCGGGCGATCGCGCCACCCATCGCCTCGAGCCGCGACGCCAGCTCGCGGCCGCACCGGTTCACCGCGGCCGCGTCGTCGCTCGGCGATTCAATCGCGACCAGCGCCTCGATGAACTCGAGCAGCCAGTCGTGATTCGCCAGGCAGTAGTCGAGATGTGTCATGAGAGAGCCTGCGTGGCCGTAGCTTTAGCGGAGGCCCGCCTTATAATAGTTTCGTGTTCAAGTCTGTGGCGATCGCGTTCGCGTTGACGTCAGTCGTGTCGGCGCAGACGCCTCAACCGTTTCCGCGACCGAATCCCCCGGCACAGAAGCCTGCTCAGCCGGTACCGGCAGCGCCAAAGACGCAAGCACCTGCTCCCGCTGCACCCATTCCCCCGGCTGGACTACCCAGACCGGCGAATGAACCAACAGAAGCGATGTTAGGAGCACCGGTCTATCCTTCGGCCGTATTTCTGACCTCCTACGACGCAGGCCGCGGACAGCGCTTCTATATCTACGGCGTGCCGGTGCCGTATGCCGACATGGTGAATTACTACAAGACCGTGCTGAAGACGAAAGGCGATGAGCTGTTCGAGGCCCCGCCGACGCACTTCTTCGAGACCGGCCGCTTCCGCGAGGAGTCGATGGCGTTCGCGCCCAGCGTGACCATCAAGGACTTCACCTACGGAGGGTCGGCCGGCTATCCGAATCCGAAGAAGGGGGCGACGCCGGAACGATTCCCGACGATTCTGCAGATCGTCCCGGCCCCGCGTTGATCGTGGGGCACCCTTAAAGGGGTGCCCTACCGACATAGATCTCACCGCCGCTCTTCTTGAATTCGGCGGACTTCTCTTCCATCCCCTTCGCCGCTTCCGCCCTCACCTGCTGCGTCAGCTCCATGCTGCAGAACTTCGGGCCGCACATCGAGCAGAAGTGCGCCACCTTGGCGCCATCGGCGGGCAGCGTTTGATCGTGATACGCGCGCGCCGTCACGGGATCCAGCGACAGGTTGAACTGATCCTCCCACCGGAACTCGAACCTCGCCTTCGACAACGCATCGTCCCAGGCGCGGGCGCGCGGGTGACCCTTCGCAAGATCAGCGGCATGGGCGGCGATCTTGTAGGCAATCACGCCGGCCTTCACATCATCTCGATTCGGCAGGCCGAGGTGTTCTTTCGGCGTGACGTAGCAGAGCATCGCGGTGCCGTACCAGCCGATCATCGCGGCGCCGATCGCCGAGGTGATGTGGTCGTAGCCGGGAGCGACGTCGGTGGTGAGCGGACCCAGCGTGTAGAACGGCGCTTCGCTGCACCATTCCAGCTGTTTCTCCATGTTCTCGCGGATCAGGTGCATCGGCACGTGACCCGGGCCTTCGTTCATCACCTGCACGTCGTATTCCCACGCGATCTTCGTCAGCTCGCCCTGCGTCTTGAGCTCGGCGAACTGCGGCTCGTCGTTGGCGTCGGCAATCGACCCGGGACGCAGCCCGTCGCCGAGTGAGAACGATACGTCGTAGGCGCGCATGATCTCGCAGATCTCGCGGAAGTGCGTGTAGGTGAAATTCTCCTGGTGGTGCGCCAGGCACCACTTCGCCAGGATCGATCCGCCGCGCGACACAATGCCGGTGAGACGCTTCGCCGTCATCGGGATATAGCGCAGCAACACGCCGGCGTGAACGGTGAAATAGTCGACACCCTGTTCGGCCTGTTCGATCAGCGTGTCGCGATAAACCTCCCACGTCAGATCTTCCGGACGGCCGCCGACTTTTTCGAGCGCCTGATAGATCGGCACCGTACCGATCGGCACGGGCGAGTTGCGGAGGATCCACTCCCTCGTCTCGTGGATGTTCTTGCCGGTCGACAGATCCATCACCGTGTCGGCGCCCCACAGCGTCGACCACCGCAGCTTCTCGACTTCCTCGTCAATGGATGACGAGACGACGGAGTTGCCGATGTTGGCGTTGATCTTCACCAGGAAGTTGCGGCCGATGATCATCGGCTCGAGCTCCGGGTGATTGATGTTGGCGGGAATGATGGCGCGGCCGCGTGCCACCTCATCGCGGACAAACTCCGCGGGCAGACCTTCGCGCGTGGCGATGAACGCCATCTCGGGCGTGATCTCGCCCTGGCGCGCGTAGTGGAGCTGCGTGACAGCCTTCCCTTGGCTCGCGTCCGCTCGCCGGGGCGCGATCCAGGATGCGCGCAGCTTCGGCAACCCCACGCGCGGGTCGTGACCTTGCGGCCCGCTCGTGTCGTAGAGCCGCACCGGCGGTTCGCCGCCGCTGAGCGTCACCTCGCGCAGCGGGACGCGCAACTGCACGCGCCCGTGGGCGGTGTCGACGAACGTTTCGTCACAAATCTTTGCTGAATTCGGGTACGCCTCGGCAAAGGTGTTGGCCGTGGGTACCGGTGTGGACTTCGACATCTCCGCTCTCCCTCCGCCGGTCTGAACCGGATCAGGTTCCAGGGTATTTCTCAACCTGACGGCACTGCTGAAGCGGTGCCCTACGAATCGTAGGGCGCCCCTTTACGGGGCGCCATCAGATACCCCTGACGGTAAGCTGCGATCATACTCCGGTGACAGTCCCGCCGCTGCCTGTTGATGGCCATATTGATGACGTTCGAGCGGCGCTCGCTCGACATCGCGCCGCCGTTCTGACCGCGGCGCCGGGCGCGGGCAAGACCACGCGCGTACCTCCGGCATTGATCGATCGCGGCCACGTCCTGCTCCTCCAGCCGCGGCGGATGGCCGCGCGCGCCATGGCGCAACGCATCGCCGACGAGCGCGGGTGGTCAATTGGCCAAGAGGTGGGCTGGCACATCCGGTTCGAGCGCCGATTCACGAAGGACACGCGGCTGCTCGTCGTCACGGAAGGCATCCTGACCGCGTACCTGCAACGGGACCCATTGTTGTGTGATGTCGCCACGCTCATCCTGGATGAGTTTCACGAGCGCAGCGTCCACGCCGACCTCGGGCTCGCCCTTGCGAAACAGGCGTGGGAGGCGCGCGACGATCTCCGCATCCTGATCATGTCGGCGACGCTCGACACCGCCCCGGTGACGGCATTCCTCCGTGACTGCCCGGTGATCGATGTGCCAGGCACGCTGCATCCGCTGACGCTCGAGTACGGCCCGTCGCAGTCGATGGCCCAGGCGATAGACGAGGTGCTGCCGCGGACACCAGGCAACGTGCTGTGCTTCCTTCCTGGCGTACGGGAGATCGAAGAGGCCATCGCGGGCGCGGCGGCGGTAGCCATGCGCCATCAGGTCACGCTCATGCCACTGCACGGATCTCTGCAGGCTCACGAGCAGGATGCGGTGCTGCAGCCGTCGGATCGCCGGCGGGTGATCGTCGCCACCAACATCGCGGAAACGTCGCTGACCGTCCCTGGAGTGTCGGCGGTGATCGATTCTGGACTCCACAAAGTCGCGCGCTACGACGCCGGTCGCGCCGTCGATTCCCTGACGACCGAGCGCATCACGCTCGATAGCGCCGACCAGCGCGCCGGCCGCGCCGCGAGGCTCGGTCCCGGCCTCGCGCGGCGGCTCTGGGATGCCCGCGATCGCCTGCGGCCACACCGCGAGGCAGACATCCACCGCGTCGATTTGTCGTCGCCGGTACTGGCCATCCTTGCCGCCGCAGCCGATCTCGACAGCTTCGAGTGGTTCGATCGTCCGACCGCCGATCGTCTCGCGTCGGCGATCGATCTCTTGACGCGACTTGGTGCCGTGGCCGGCGGCCGCATCACGCATGTCGGCGGGAACCTGCAGCGCCTGCCGCTGCCGGCCCGGCTCGGGCGAATCTTTATGGAATCCTTTGGCGCGGTCGAGGGCTGCCAGGCGTGCGCCTGGCTGGCCGAACCCACGCGCCTTAGCGGCCCGGGTGCCGCCACCACGTCCGACCTGCTGACGGCACTCGATCGGTGGCGCGAGATGCCCGCGCGTCTGAAGCACGTGGCCGACCATCTTGGCCGCATCGCCGATGGCGCACTCCACGAGAAGCGTGTCGCCCACATCGGCGAAATCGAGTTGAGGCGGGCGCTGCTCACGGGTTATCCCGATCGGGTCGCCAGGCGCCGGTCCGCCGGGAAGGTCACGCTGGCATCCGGCCACGGCGCCATCATGGGCCGCGAGTCGGGCGTGCACGACGCGGAGTGGTTGATCGCGCTTGATGTAACGGCCGGACAGATCGGCGGCAACTCCGAGGCGATCGTTCGCGTCGCGAGCCGGATCGAACCCGAATGGCTCGCGCCCACTCGGTCAACGGTTGAACAAGCGATCGATGATTCAGGTGCGCTGAAGGCGCGCGCCGTCGACTGGTACGACGCGCTGGTGCTCGCGGAACGGCCGGTTGGGGTGACCGCCGACATGATGTCGGCGGTGCTTGCGGCGGCATGGCTCGAGCGCGGGCCCGACCAGCACAGCGCCCGGCTGATGGCTCGGCTCGCCTTTGCCGGCCTCGACGTCGATCTCAGCGGCAGCGTCATGGCCGCGGCCCAGAATGCGCGACGGGTGCAGGACATCGTGCTGACCGAAGAGCAGTTGCCATGGGACGCCCGTCAGCGCCTCGCCCGGCTGGCGCCCGACTCCCTCAAGGTGCCCAGCGGGCGTCAGATGTCGATTGAATACGGCACCGACGGTACCGTGTCGGTATCGGTGAAATTACAAGAGCTCTTTGGCCTGGGTGACACGCCCACGATCGGCCCCAACAAGGTGCCGATCACCTTTCACTTGCTGGCTCCCAACGGACGGCCCGTGCAGACCACGCGCGATCTGAAGAGTTTCTGGGAACGCACCTATCCTGAGGTCAGAAAAGAATTGCGTGGGCGTTACCCGAAGCATCCGTGGCCGGATGATCCGTGGAACGCAACGCCCACGCACAGAACCAAACGCCGTTAGACCCCTAAAACTGGAACCTGACGCCGAAACGCAGCAGCCGCGGATTCATGATCTCCAGCGGCTGGTTGAATCCGGTGGTGCCCGTGGTCGTCACGTCGTACTGCCTGCCGAGCACGGTGGCAGAGTTGAACACATTGAACAAGTCGAGCGACAGCGCGAGCTGACGGCTCCCGAACGTGAACGACTTTTCGCCGCGCAGATCCAGCAGCGAGACGGCGGGCAGCCGACTCTCACGCGGATCGACGAGCAGCACGCGTTTCTCGGGCAACAGCGGATCGGCCGACTCGACCGGCTCGAAGAACGGCATGCCGTATCCTTCGCGTAGGTTGTAACTGGCCGCCACGTTGATGCCGTGAGCGAACTGATACAGGCCCGACGCCGACAACTGGTAGCGCGGCAGGATCAGGAAGATCTCGCTCTTGCCGCTCCCGGCCGTGCCAACCACGAACGCGCCGCCATCGATGTTGGGCCACGTCGTGGACGCGCCCGGATCCTGCAGCGCGGCGTCGCTGCCAAACTGCTCGGTGTGGCGATTGCTGGAAAAGCCGACGCGCGCCATCCAGCGGTTCGACAGCCGCTTGACGGCCTGCACTTCGAAGCCGAGGTACTGCTGCGAATAGTCCGGACGGTTGCGGTACTCGCTGCCGTTACCAGGCGGCAGGCTCGCGTCGGTCGGTGCGTAGTACTCCTGGCGATACGCGCCCACTCCGGGCACGTTGCCCTCCACCACGCCTTCGAGCTGGTAGTCCGCGCGGGTGACGCCAACCAACGGATAGACGGTGATCTGCTGGCTCGGGTCGTAGCCGCTCCAGATCAAGTCGGTGAACCGCCGCCACGACAGCGAGGCGCTGACGCCGAACTGCGGCATCAACTCGCGATCGACGCCGAACACCACTTCGTGCGTCCTCGGTGCTTTAAGGTCGGGGTCGACGCGATTGAAGTTGACGCCGGCGCCGGGGTTGGCCGGATCGACTCCGGCGAAGTTCTGCAGTTGCTCGAGCTCGTTCGGATCGGCGACGTTGTTGCCGTTGCGATCGGTCGCCGAATAGATCAACAGGGCCTGCGACGCCGCCGAGAACGCCTGCACGGTGCCGGACCCGAGCTGCGATCCGAACAGGCCATAGCTGGCGCGCACCTGCGTGCGACCTGAATCGTCGAGCGCATAGGTGACGCCAGCGCGCGGTGAGAACAGGCCGAGATCGATCATGTCGTCCACCGCGGGCGCGGTGATCGAAGGCAGCAGCGTCGGGAAGCCAGGGATGGCCGCCTGCGTGCTCTCGAGCATCGACGCGGTACTACGGTCGTATCGCAACGACAGTTGCCCGGTGAGCCGGCCGTTACGGACGGTATCGCCGATGTAGAAGCTCTGGTTCACGCCCACGCTGGATGCGAAGAACGGGCGGTAGAGATACGCCGTGATCCGCCGGCTGGTGGCGAAGTCAGCGGCATGCAGGTTGTCGGCGCCGCTGCCCGGAAAGTCCTGCCGCTCATCGTCCTTGGTGCGCCGCCAGCTGCCGCCGAACGCGATCTCGTGGCGGCCGCGGAACCAGTTGCCGTCGGCCAGTGCGCTGTAGTCGGGGCGCTTGGTCTCGTAGAACACGTACGAGCCGTGCCGCACGCGGCCCGGATCGCGATAGCCGGTGGTGGCGAGCCCGCCCTGCGGCGTCAGCGAGAAACCGTTGCCGACATAGGCGCCGCGAACGGTCAGGAACAGGTTGTGCTTCGCAGTGATGTTGACCTGGCCCTTGTAGAGCGGCGTCGGGCCGGTCTGGTCCCACGTGGTTTCCGGCGCGCGCAACGGGCTTGCGCCGCGGCCGATCTTCTCCTTGTTGCCGCGGAAGAACAGGAACTCCGGACGGATCGAGGCATTCACCTGGCCAGTGACCTTCACCGCCATGTTCTCGAGCTCGGTGCGATCGGGATCGCCGTTCAACGTGAACAGCGTGCCGTCCGTGTAGCCGTACGATCCCCACACCCACAGTCGATCGCGCACCACCGGTCCGCCGAGATCGAAGCCGACGTCGGTGAGCTCCTTCATGCGATTGCCCTTGCCGCTGTCGCCGGCGAGCGGCAACAGTTCATCCGGCAGATTCGTGCTTTGCAGACTTTCACCGGCGCCGTAGAAATGCGCGGCGCCCGAAAACACGTTCGAGCCGCTCTTGAACTGCATGTTCAACTGCGCGCCGGCGGTCGGATTGGTCGCCGAGGCGCCGCCGGTGGTCACGCTCATCTCCTGGAACATGTCGAAGTTGTAGTAGGTCGGGGACGATCCGGTGGCCGCGAGATCGGTCACCGGAATGCCATCGAGGTTCCAGGTGTTTTCGGTCACGCCGGCGCCCTTGGCGAGCACGTTGGACTGCTGGCCGGATTCCGCGCCGCCGACGTTCACGCGGTCGACGACGACGCCCGGCACCGTCTGCAGCACCACCCACGGATCACGCGCTGATGGCAGGCGCTGCAGTTGATCGTAGGAAATGCTGGTGGTGATGGTCTGGCGCGCGGGATCCACCACCGGCGTCTCCGCCACGACTTGCACGGCTTCGGTGACACCGCCGACGCTCAGCGGGATATTGAGCGGCACGCTGATGCCGGCCGCCACTTCGATGTTGTCGGCCCGGAACGTGCGAAACCCGCTCAGGTTTGCGGTAACCGTGTACCTCCCGGGCGACAGGTTCAGAAAGTGCGCTTCTCCTTTGTCGTCAGTGGTCTGCGACTGAGACGCGGCGCCACCGACCTCGACCAGCACGCCCGGAATCGGCCGGCTTTGAGCATCGACAACGATGACGTCAATGCGGCCCTGAAACAGTGTTTGCGCCCATGACGGCGCAGCGAACGCGAGTAGCACAATGAACGCGAATAACTGACGGCGCATGTAAACCCTCCCTGGAGCCGTGGCAGAAACGACGCGGCCACCCGGGAGCAATTGAGCAATCGCGATACCACGACAGGGCATGTGCTGCGGCGCGTTGCACTGAACCGTGCAGATCGGGATGAGTGACTTGCGGAATGTGACTGGCGGCACTCGCACGTGATCAGCGCCTGCGCTATTTTCGGCGCGGCTCACATGTTGGTGCGTGTCGGGATCGCGACGATCCAAGGAAATGCTTCAAAGCGTCGCGACGATCCAATAACGCTTACTTCAGCTGGTGACCTCGGGAGTCCAGTACGGCGACGTCGACGTAGTACAGATCGGTGGCCACCTTGAACTGATCCTTCGTTCCCGTCCACGGCATCGACTTCCACGCCGACGTCACGGGCTGAATCGTCTGCCACTTCGCCGGATCGCCGGCGCGAATCGGCATCGCGAACGCGTGTTCGCCGGCGTTCCATCGATACCACGCCAGCTGCGCTTTCTCATCGAACGTCAATTGGAGTACGGGCAATTCGGGACGACGCAAGTACTGATCGAAGATTGGCGTCAGGTCCTGTCCCAATTGTTTGTTGACGAAGGCCACGATCTCCTCCGTCATGGTGTTGCGATACTTGAACTCGTCATAGAGGTCGCGAATCAGCTTGAACCACTTCCCATCGTCGTTGACCACGTTGCGAAGGGTATGGAGGAAGAGCGCGCCCTTGAAATATTGATCCTGGTTCGGAGCGCGGGCGATGCCGCGCTGCACGATGATAGGCTCCTTGTTGCCGATCTTCGTCTTGTAGCCGTTGGTGTACTTCAGCGCGTCGTCGTAACCGAACACGTGCTCCACGTAGAGGCACTCGAGATACGTCGCCCAGCCTTCCTGGATCCACATGTCGGATTGCTCGGCGGCCGACACGGCGTTACCGAACCACTCGTGCGCGCTCTCGTGGATGATGATGAAGTCGAACTTGAGGCTAACGCCAACGCCGGTCCAGTCGCGCTCGAGATACCCATTCGCGTAGCGGTTCCCGTAGGTGACCGCGCTCTGGTGCTCCATCCCTGAGTACGGCACTTCGATCAGCTTGAAGCCGTCCTTCTTGAACGGGTACTCGCCGAAGTATTTCAGGAACGCCTCCATCATCGGCTTCACCTGGGCGAACTGCTTCTTCGCCTTGTCGAGGTTGGCCGGGAGCACGTAGTAATCGAGGGTCAGGTCAGCCAGCGTCTCGCCGAAATGCACGTAGTTGGCGATGTTGAGCGACACGTTGTAGCTGTTGATCGGGTAATGCACGCGGTAATGCCACTTCGTGTAGCCGTCGCCCAGGTCGGTCTTGGTGATGAAGCGCCCGTTCGAGACGTTGGTGAGACCGTTCGGGACCGACACTTTGATGTCCATGGTTTCAGGTTCGTCTCGCCATTGATCCTTGCTCGGCCACCACACGCTCGACCCGACGCCCTCGTTCGCGGTGTTGATCCAATGTCCGCCGGCCGGATCCTTCTTGAAGGCGAGCGCATCGAAGCGCCCGACCTCCTGGGGCGCGCCGGAATAGTGGAAATCGATGGCGTAGGTGCGCCCGGACCGCAGCGTCTCCGGGAAGTCGATGTAAACGGTGTTGAGCTCGCGCGTGTACTTCAGCTCGCGCGTATTGAAGACGATGCGATCGATATTGAGGTTCGCGTAGAGCTCCAGCTGAATGCGCGTGTCGTCCTTGAGCATCTTGAAGCGCACGACGTTTCGGCCGCTAATCGACTTCTTCTCCGGATCGATGCGCACGTCGAGGTCGTAATGCAAGAGATCGTTGTTAGCGCGATAGCGTCCGTATTCACCGCGCAACAATTCAGCGCTCGACGGCGCTCGCAACGAGCTTGGCGGTTCGCTCCGGGCGGGCTGTTGGCCGCTCGACGTGGACGCTCCGCAAAGCACCGCTAGAGCGAGGCAGGCACAGCAATGTCGCATGGGCACCATGTTATCAACCGGACTCAGGCCGCGCCGAGCGTCCTGGCGACAGCGGTGAAGGCGTCGACGAAGCGCGCGATGGTGTTGACATTCACCGTTTGCGCACCGGCATCGGCGAGGTTGTGAAACAGGGCATTGCTGCCGATCACCGACACGTATTTCCCGCCGCCCTGGTGAACGACTTCAGCCTCGCCGCCCGGAACGGTGCCACGAGGAACGCGCCTGCTGATCCCGAGACCATTGGTGGTGAGGGCCTGGCTCAACATCGCCTCACTCGCGTCGTCGGAGGCCTGGATCGTGTTGCCTCCGCTCATCGCCGCGCTGGCGTGCCGCCGATCGGCATCGTCCGCCGCCGGCGACGGCGCGGTGTCGGGCCTCACCGCTGCGCCAATGTTCGCGCCAAAGTGCATCCAGCCAATCGCACTCGGCACCAGGCCGGGCCGGTTGGCCACGAACGCGTCGATGCCAAGATGACCGAGCTCGTGGCCGCTTGACGCCACGAACACGACCTCGCGCCGCAGCGGGGCGCGGCTGAGGGTGCGCATCACTTCCAGCCAGCACGCGATGCCGCCGCCACGTTCGCTCGCGCACGTATACCACCCGCTCCGCGGCGTCATGATTACAAGCGGCGGCAGGCTGCCGCTGCCCGATTGAGGAATCGTGGCGGTGACGTTGAAACTTGTTGATGGCGTGCGACTGGCGACGGCGAGGAGTTGAATATCTGATCTGCGCTCCGCTTGCTCGCTGAGCAGCGCCCAATCGTCGCTCGACACCTGCAGCACCGGAGGACCGAACGGTTTCAGAAACGCGTCGGCGTTGCTCGGACAGAGACCCGGACGCCCGCCACGAGTGACGAATACGATCGCCTTGTGCCGATTCTGCCGGCGAGCATCGCCGAGTGCACCGGCAGCCGCGGTGTTGGGAGGCGCGGCCACGAGGCCGATGTCGGCGTCGCTGCCAATCGGACCTAATCGGCCACGAAGGCCGTCCGTAGCTGTGAACGCGGCGTCGAACAGCGGCAGTCCCTCGATCGGTTTGCCGTCGACCGTGACCCGGCAGGCGCCAGGGTCAACACGGCTGAGTGCGAACGTTTCGCGTGACGGCTTGAGACCGATGCGGCTCACCTGGTCGAACAGCCAGTCACCCGATCGATGATCGACGGTGGTGGCGGTTCGATGAAAGCCCTGCTGCGAGTACTGCTCGATGATGTCGCGTACGCGCGGCTCGACTTCAGGGCCGGCCGACTGCGCGGACAACAGTGTGCGACTGAGCAAACTGCCGCAGGCCGTCAGTAGCCATGTGCGTCTACTGAGTGTCGCTCGCCCGGTCATACCCGCGAATCATGCCTCGCTTCGCGTCGCGGCCGCAATCGGCGTCAGCGTCGAACGAGCTCGATGTCGAACTGGGTATCGCCGCTGATCGTCACCGATCGCCTGGCCATTCCATTGGACAGGATGGCCGTCGCACCCACCACCGTGTAGCCTTCCTTTTGCACCAGCAACGGCAGGCCACCGTCGAACGCCCACCCGAAACTGTATAGGCCGTCGCCGGCGGTGAAGAAGGACGTGTGACCTACAGGGCTCCCGCAGCCGTCGCAATAGACGTGGACACCTTCCACCGGGACCCGCCCGCTCGCGGTTGATTCAAACACCAGCCCGCTCAACGTATGAGCAGTCGGCGCAGGCGGGGGCGCCGCGACTGGCGGAGGAACGGGTGACGCGCTGACCGGAGTCGAGAAAGGAGCGGTGTCGGAACCGCAGCCCGCCAGCCCGGCGGAGAGCACCAGCGGACCCATTGCTGAAAGCAGCCTGAATCGCATGGCCATCCCTTCCACACCGAGTGAGGTGAGGCTTACTAGCCAGCTACTCGGGGTTAGGAGGCTACAGCACGCTCACTGTAACCGTTAATGACGGCGGCCGCATGCCTCGTTTGGGCACGTCGTTCAAGACGCTTTAGGCCATTCCGGGGGCTCACTTCCCCCGAATCGTTTGCGGCAAAGGCCGCAGGCCGTGCAGACGCTCGTACTCCATTGCGAGGCGAATCAGTGTGGGCTCGCTGAATGGCGGGCCGAGGAACTCGAGCCCAATCGGTAAGCCATCGCGGTCGACGGCGGACGGGACAACGATGGCTGGCAGTCCGGTCACGGAGCTGATCGCATTATCCCGAGTTCCGGTGTCAGCCGTGCCCACGGGCGGCGCGCCAAGCGACTTCGTCGGGTAAAGCAGCGCATCGAGGCGTTCACGCTCCATCAGATCAATGAGTGTCTGGCGCAGGCGCGCCCGGACCTCCCTGCGCCTGCGGTACTCCTCATCGAATTCGAGCACCTCGATCTTCATCGTTTCTTGCAGCCGCAGCTCCAGGTTGCCCCCCTTGAGCCATTTGCCGGTCGCGATCAAGTCGGCGAGCGTCTTGACCCGCTCGTCACCTCGGCGCCTCAGATACGCATCGAATGACGGGCGCAGTTCAAAGCTGTTGAGGCGCAGCGTGGGCATCATGGCGATCAGGTCCAACCCCGTTCGGAGGTTCTCGACGATCGTTATGCCGCGACCGCCAAGCAAGGCGATTTGTTTCGCCACCAGCGCATTCGCGGGTTCAAACTCAGGCCCGGTGCGGAACAAATCGGTGAGGATGCCGACTCTGACGCCCAGCAACGTGCCCTTCGTGAGTTCGCCATACGCCGGCGGTGTGCGAGCCAGGCTCTCCGCGGTCTGCAGGTCTTCCGCATCGAAGCCACGAATCGCATCGAGCAGCAGCATGGCGTCGGTCACCGATTTCGCATGCACGCCAACGCGATCCTGCGTGAACGAAATCGGCATCACCCCGGCGCGGCTGACCAGCCCCAGCGATGGCGCAATCGCGACGATGCCGGTGTTGCTGGCAGGCCCGCGAATTGACAGGCCGGTTTCGGTGGCGAGTCCGGCCGCCGCAAAGCCGGCGGTTACTGCGACCGCCGTGCCACCGCTCGATCCGCCCGGGCTCCGCTTCAGATCGTACGGATTAAGGATTTGTCCACCAAGAGAACTCAATCCCATGCTGCTCGCGGCAAATTCATCGAGATTGGTCTTGATGAAAATGATGGCGCCGGCACGGCGCAGGCGTTCGATCACCGTCGCATCACGCAGCGGCATCGACCGCTCGAAGACGAGGCTGCCGCCGGTGGTCGGCATGTCGAGGGTATCGATGTTGTCTTTGACGGCAATCGGAATGCCGTGCAGCGGCCCGCGCCGGCCCTTCGTCCGCCGCTCCTCGTCAAGCGCGCGCGCAATCGCCGCGGCGCGAGGATTCACGCTCAAGACCGCCCGCAGCCGCGGCCCCTGGCGATCGAAGGCCTCGATGCGCGCGAGGTACTGCTGCACCAGCGCCTCGGAGGTGAGCCCACCGGCGTCGATGGCGGATTGCATTTCAGGGATGCCCGCCGTCAGCAGGTCGAGGACCGTATTTTGCGACGCCGACGAGCCGGTGAACGCCACGGCCGCCATCGACGCCAGTACGAGCGCGCGCAGCCAGAGGTTCGTGTGCATGGCCGGCAATCATGACTCTCTTGGGAGTTGACTTATTAATCTACATTGTGGATATTAACGACCTCATGCCTCGAACACAGCCGGCGCCGGTTCTCGGCGAATTCGAACAAATGGTGATGCTCGCGCTCTTGCGGCTAGGCCCCGACGCCTACGGTGCGGCCGTGTGCGGCGAGATCGAAAAGCGCGGTGGTCGCGGCGTGTCGGTGAGCGCCGTCCACACCACCCTCGAACGGCTCGAGCAAAAAGGGCTCGTGAAATCACGCGTCGGCGATCCCACGCCGCAGCGCGGTGGTAAGCGCAAGCGCCATTTCGAAGTGGCCGCGCTGGGACTGAAGGCCGTGCAGGCCTCGTATCGCTCGATTCGCAACATGGCCGACGGCCTCGAGGATCTGCTCGGAGAGTTGGCATGATGGCGCGCCCGCCCCGCTTGGCGTGCTGGCTCCTGTCGCGCGCCATTCCTGATCGCCGCCGCGAGGAGCTGCTCGGCGATCTTGAAGAGTTGTTTCAGGCAAAGGCCAACGCGCGCGGGCGCGCGACCGCGCGCCGATGGTACTGGCGCCAAACGGTTGATGCGGTGCTCGATGTGATTCGCGAGCGCAAGCAACTTGCCCTGAGCGAGGCGCGCGCTTTCGCGCGCCGAGTCGAAGGGCCGAAGAAACCCGCGGGAGACTCGTTCATGCAAACGCTGACACAAGACCTTCGTTACGCGGTCCGATCGCTCGTCGCCAATCCCGGTTTTGCCGGCATCGCGATACTGATGCTCGCGCTGGGCATCGGCGCAAACTCGACGATCTTCAGCTGGGTCAACGCGGTGCTGCTCAATCCGCTTCCGGGCAGCGCGCGGACGAGCGAGCTCGTGCAGTTCACCTACCTCGTTAAGGGTGACGTGCTACCGAGCTTTTCGTATCCCGACTACCAGGACATCACGCGCGCTGCCAGGCAGGTGTCGGGCATCGCCGGGCACGACGACCTTGCCGTTGGCGTCGTGATCGATCGGGAGGCCGAGCGCGCGTGGGTGGAGCTCGTGACCGCGAATTTCTTCGACGTGCTCGGCGCCCCGGTCGTCCTCGGGCGCGGTTTTTCGAAAGAGGATGACACGCCGGGGACAGCCGCGGCGGTCGTGTTGAGCAATGCGTATTGGCAGCGCCGGTTCAACGGCGATCCGAGCGTCATCGGACGCCAGGTTCGCATCAACGCGCAGCCCTTCACGATTGTCGGGGTCGCCGGGCCAGGATTCTTCGGCGCGGTCTCGGGTCTCAGCTACGACATGTGGTTGCCGCTCGGCACGCAGCCGACCGTGATGCCTGGCGGCAATCGACTGGAGGCCCGCGGCAGCCGCTGGCTCGCGTTGATTGGACGGCTGTCGCCGGGAGCGACGCGCGAGCAGGTGCGGGCCGAACTGGATTCGATCCTCGATGGCATGCGCACGGCGTTTGCGAGCCAGAGCCGGTACATCGATCATCGCGCCGCCGTCTTCCCGATGGACAACTCGCCGGATGGCGGCATTGCGGTGCTGCGGCCCGTCCTGCTGATCCTGACCGCGGTGGCCGCGGTGGTCCTGTTGATCACGTGCGCGAACCTCGCCGGCCTGCTGCTGGCCCGCGCGTCTGCTCGCCAGCGGGAAATTGCCATCCGCCTGTCGATGGGCGCCGGCCGGCGCCGCATCGTCCAGCAATTGCTCGTCGAAGGTGCCGTACTCGCCGGCCTCGGCGCGGCTGCATCACTGGTCGCGTTGCGATGGACCTCGGGCCTGCTGATTGGCTTTGCGCCGCCCTCGGAGTTGCCGATCCATCTGGCGGTCAGCGTCGACGCCACCGTGGTCTGGTTCACCGCGGCGGTCGCCATTGGTACCGTGCTGCTGTTCGCGCTCGCTCCCGCCGCCCAGGCCGCGCCCGCGGACGTGGCCACGACGCTGCGGGATTCGGGCTCAGCGGGCCGCGCGTTCGGGCGTCATCGGTTGCGCCGCGCGCTGGTCGCCGCGCAAGTGGCGCTCTCGATCTCTCTGCTCGTCGGCGCGGGCCTCTGCCTGCGCAGCCTGAACCATGCAGCACGCATGACGCCGGGATTCGAGGCCGAGGGCGTGGTCGTTGGATGGCTCGACTTGTTTTCCGCCGGCTATACGGCTGAAGAGGGCCGCGGCTTTTACGCGCGCCTGCTCGAGCGCGTGAGGGCGCTGCCAGGCGTGGAATCCGTGACCGTGAGCCGGCGCATCCCGCTCGGGTTCATCGGCGGCAGCTTCTCCGACGTCACCGTGGAGGGTCACGCAAAATCGGAGAACGATCCGCAGGGTGTGGGGTTGAACTATGTGGGTCCCGATTACGCGGCCACACTGAAAATTCCACTGGTGGCCGGGCGTGATCTCTCCGCAGACGATCGTTTCGATCGTCCAAGGGTGGCGCTGGTCAGCGCAGCCATGGCGCGGATTTTCTGGAAGGACCGCGACCCCATCGGCGGCCGGTTCATGTTCGGCAGCCCTCGTCCGGACCAGGAACCGCAATGGATGACCGTGGTCGGCGTGATTAAGGACATCAAGCAGCGCACGCTGACCGAGCGGGCGCAGCCCAACGTGCTGATCCCGATCCTGCAGTTCTATGCCTCCACGTCGGTGCTCAACGTTCGCACCGCAAGCGGCCTCGAATCGATCAGCGGGCCGATCCAGCAGGCAATGCGCGAGCTCGATCCGCGAGTGCCGTTCTATAACGTGAGCCTGTTGTCCGATCACGTCAAGGCGGCGACGTTCCAACAGAAGCTTGCCGGCGACCTGCTCGTGGTGTTTGGCGTGCTGGCGCTGGCCCTCGCCGGCATCGGCAGCTACGGCGTGTTGTCGTTTCTCGTCGGCTTACGCCGCAGGGAAATCGGCATTCGGCTCGCCGTTGGCGCGACGCGCGCGGATGTGTTCCGGCTGATCGCGGGCAGCGGGGCGAGGGTGATCGGCGCCGGGCTCGTGGCCGGCCTGTTGCTCTCGATCGGCGTCGGCATCGGCCTCGAAAGCCTGCTGATCGGCATCGAGCCGACCGATCCGGTCACCTATGCCGGTGTGATCGGCGTCCTGTTGCTGGTGGCGGCAGCGGCGTGCCTGATGCCGGCGCGACGAGCAGCCGCGCTCGATCCGGCGATCACACTGCGCGAGGACTGATCTACAGAAGACAAGAAGGTGGCAAGGATCAGAAGGCGGTCTTTCAAAATGCGTTTTGAAAGAAACCAGTTCTTCTAATCCTATCTATCTTCTGTTCTTGTGTGAATTAACATCGGTGGATGAGGTTTCTGAAGCTCATCTTTCTGGCAGCGTTGCTGCTCGCAATTGTCGGCGCCGCCGCCGGTTGGTTCCTTGCCGGTCGAGAGTCTGGTCCGACGATCACGATCGCCTCGCCACAGAAATACGTCGGCCGCTCGACCGCGCTGGCCGCCACGGTCGAATCGGACACGCCGGTCACGGCTCCCGAGATCACCATCGAGCAGGGTGGCCAGTCGATGCCGGTTACCCCGACGAACGTGGATTGGACCGGTATCGGGCGCGTCGCCGTCAGCGGCACCGTCGGCAAGTCGGCGCAGCCCGCGCTCGCCAATGGTCCGGCGCGACTGACGGTCACGGCCCGCAGGGATGTGTTCTTCGGCATGCGCCAAACCACCAGCAGCGTCACGCAGGACGTCGAAGTGCGCCTCGACCCCCCGCGGGTCGCGGTGGTCTCGACGCATCACTTCATCAACCTCGGCGGCGCGGAATTCGTGATCCTGCGGGCCACGCCCGACGACGTCGATGCCGGCGTAATCGTCGGCGATGCCCGCTATCCCTTCTATCCGGGCTCGGCGGTCGGCCTCTCAGATCCGGCGTTGCGCGTCGGATTCTTTGCGCTTCGCCACGATCAGGATCTCAGCACGCGCATCTCCGCCTATGCGCGCGATGCCGCCGGCAATGAGGCCACGAGCGCGGTCGGGCACAAACCCTTCATTAAGAAGTTCCTGCAGTCGCGCATCCCGATCGATCCGTCATTTCTCGACCGCGTGGTGCCCGCGATCGCCTCGAATACGCCCGATCTGAAGATCGACACCGGCTCCGCCGATGGGTTGCTCAAAGGGTTCCTGGAGATTAACGGCAACCTGAGAAAAAGGAACAACGACACCATCGCCGGGCTCGCGGCGAAGAGCCGGCCGAAGATGCTGTGGGGCGAGGCGTTCGCCCCGATGGGCAACGCGCAGGTCGAGTCGCGGTTCGCGGATCGGCGCACGTATTTTCACGACAACAAGGAGATCGATCGCCAGGTCCATCTCGGCTTCGATCTGGCGTCGCTGCAGCGGGCGGCCGTGCTCGCCTCGAACGCCGGCGTCGTGATGTTCGCAGACTTCCTCGGCATCTACGGCAACTGCGTGATCATCGATCACGGCCTCGGCGTGCAGTCGCTGTATGCGCACCTGTCGACCTTCGGCGTGAAGGAAGGCGATGCGGTGACCAAAGGCCAGGAGATCGGCCGCACCGGCGCCACGGGTCTAGCCGGCGGCGATCACCTGCACTTCACAATGCTGCTGCAGGGGACGCCGGTGAATCCCGTTGAATGGTGGGATCAGCACTGGATGCAGGATCGCGTGCTGCGGAAAATCAAGGAAGCCGGCGGCCAATAGATTCCTGATTCCTGGTCAAACCTCCATCAAGTCCTTTCCCACAATTACCCGGCCGCTGAAATGCTTCTTCGCCGCATCGATCCACATCTGATCGGTCACCGTCGGATCGTCCGGGGGCACGAGGTGGGACAGCACTAACGTCTTCACTCCCGCGGCGGCGGCGACGCGGCCGCAGTCTTCGACTGCCGTGTGGCTGTCGATGATGTGCTGCTTGAGCGTGGTCGCGTTGGGAATCTTCGCCACGATGCGATCCACAGCCGGCACCCACAGGGTTTCATGCACCAGCACGTCCGCGCCCTGAGCGAGGGCGATCAGGTTTTTCGATACCGCGGTGTCACCCGAAATGACGATCGACCGATCCGGCGCATCAAAGCGGAACGCGAATGCGTGTTGGATTGGTGGATGGTTGACCAGCGCGGCGGTCACCTTGACGTTGTCGTCCTGCAACACGACACCGCCGGCGGTGAGCTCGTGCGCCCGAACCAGCGGGACGAGCGGGACACGGCCTTCGTCGGCGATGCGGGTGTTGATGTCGAACGCATTCATCTCGAAGAACAAGCGCGTCATCTCGGCGAGTGGCGGCGGCCCCCAGGTATCCACCGGGGTGCGGAGACCGATGGCCCACGACAACAAAATCAGATTGCCGTAGTCGGCGTTGTGATCCGAATGCTGATGCGTGATGAAGATGTGCCGGAGCGCGGGAAGCGACACACCCGCGGCCACGAGCTGGCGCGAGACACCGTCGCCGCAATCGACGACGTACGGAACGCCATTCGCAACAATGACTTGTGCAGGTGCGGACGGGGCGCTGCGCGGCCGCGGGCCACCGCCCGTGCCGAGCAGGATCAACCGCGTCTTGCTCTTCTGTGCATTGAGGCGCTCGGGCCACAGCGCCGACGCGCACACACCGAGCGCACCGGCGATGAATGCCCGTCGCGAGTCGAAGGAGTTCACTGATGCGGGCGGTCAGTCGCTGATGCGGTGACCGTGACGCTCACGTCGTGCGGGGTATGGATGCTCGCATCCTCGGCGTAGGCACGTAGGACGTACGAGCCGGGCTTGTCGAATGTGATTTTCGTAGTCGCCTTGCCATCGACGACGCGGACAACTCTCGGATCGAATTTCGCGATGCCAGGCCCACGCCACTGCGTCCAGCTAACTCGCAGCGAATCGTTGAGGGGGCGCTCCGCCGGCCGGCCTTTCAACCCGGCCACGCTGGCGCCGCGATCGACCCTCGGCCTCGGGTTGCCGTCATCGTCGACAGACAACGTGAGCTCGAGCGGCTTGCCGACTTCGGCCGTCTGCTTCGCCGGCGGGTTGACGACTTTTGGCGCGGCGTTGGGCGGCTCGTCGAAATCAACCGCCGTGCGGCTGCCACGATTCGCCGAGATGGTGCCCTGATCGACTTCCCACACCGGCCACAGTGAGCCGAACGCTTTCTGGGTGACGCCGTTGGCAGTGACGGTCCAGACGAGATCGCGATCCTTCGGGAAGTTCGCGGGCACCACCACCTTGAACGCAAACCGCGAGCGCCGCGGCTCGAACACTTCCGCCTGGCCCATGTCCTCGCCGTTGAAGCCGTTGTTCGGGCCCACGGGAATATTGAGCCGCTCCTCGTAATTGCGATTCAGGTAGCCGAACCACATCGAGTAGGTGCCGTCGGCGTTCTTCTCCCACCCTTCGAACACCGGCTGGATGCTCTGGCCGCGCGCATAGCGGACTGAGTTGTTATAGATGTCCTGGGCCGGCGCCGCACCCGTAGGCTGTTGGGCGCCCGCGCTCATCACGCAGGCGCACAGCCCGGCAGACACCAAACCAATCACGCGCAATCGCATTGCGGTTACCGTTGCGACGCCGTCGTGCGCGCGGCAGCGCGCTCGGCGACCATCGTCTTGTAGTCCTGCTCGTCGAGGTACGTCCATGTCACCCACGAGAACGCCATTTCGTCCATCGTCCGCTGGCCATAACCGATCCAGTTACGCGGGTCAGGATTGCTACGGTTGTTGGCGGTGTTGTCGTGCCACAGGATGGTATGCAGCACCGTGCCCGCCGGCAGCAACGGCGTGGCATCGTCCGTGTAGTTGTAGACCTTGTGCCAGTTGAAGTCGAAATACATGCAGTTCAGCGTCTGTGCGCGTCCGTTCGGCAGGATCGCCTCCACGCACATCCGCTTGCCGCGGTTGTGCATGTGCGCCTGGAGCGCGGTGATGCGCGCCGGCTTCGTGAACGTGTAGTAGCCGTCGTGCCGCGTGACGGTATTGGCCGGGATGTCGAGCTCTTCGTGCGCGTTTGCGATCTGCAGCGAGATCTGGTGGTACTTCGGCTTGTAGCCCTTGGGATAGAACTTCAATCCCACGCGCGCGCGGTCCACGGTTTCCTTGCCTGACGGGTGATAGTGCAGGTTGAAGCGGACCTTCGATCCGGCTTTCACGAGCTTCGCGGTGCCTTCCGGCAGAATGTCGCCGTTCTTGCCGACGGCAAACTCGTTGAGGAAGCTCTCGTTGTTGGTCGGGCGATCGTCGAGACGGCCGGCCAGCACTTCATTCTGATCGATGTCCTGGATCAGATAGGTGAGCAGGTGATGCACGACGGCGCGCGCGCCGGGACCGGGCTTCGCTTCGACGGCTTGAAGATAGCGATCCTCGGTCAATCCGGAGTCGGCGATGTAATCGATCCAGAGATCGCCGCCGGCCGCGGGCACGGTGTGAGGCTTCGGAATCTCGACGATCAGATCCGGCGTGCCGATGTGCCACGCCTCGTCGTCCGGGAACGTCGGCGGCGCCGGCATGTCGCCGGCGTTGCCGCGCGGCGCGCCGGCGTCGACCCATGCCGCGATCTTGGCAATCTCGGCGTCGCTCAGCGAGGGGTCGTCCTTGAACTGCTGGATGCCGACATTGCGCTCAATGTGCCACGGCGGCATCAGGCGCTGCGTCACCTTGTTCTTGATCGCGCGCGCCCACGGGCGCACGTCCTCGTAGGTGAGCAGCGACATCGGCGCGTTGGTGCCGGGCCGATGGCAGGTCTGGCAGGAGCGCTGCATGATCGGCGCGACGTCCTTCGCATACGTCAGATGCGTCGCCGGCGCCTGCTCGTCGGCCGGCGCGGAGCCGGACAGCGAGACTGGTAGCGTGATAGCCGCGAAGACGAACACGCCGACGGAACCGAGGGCGAACGATTTCGCGTTCATGGAATCTCCCTACCTGCTTTTTGACCGTTTGATTGTCTGGACGTCGAACGAACGCACGTCGTAATTATTCGAGAGCGTGACTTCGGTGCCGGTGACTTCCACCGTCTGGCCGATGTAGGGCATGACCTTCGCGTACTTGTCGGCGGCCATTGCGCCCCAGACCTTGAACAGGCCATCGCCGTCGGTGAGGATGCCGACCGTGGCGCCCTTCTCGAGCACGCAGATCTTCGCGCACGCCGCATGTTCCGCGCCAGTTCCTCCGGCGACACCCTTGGATTTGTAGCAGGAGATGTCGACGATCTCGCCGGTATAGGTCAGCGGTGCGCTCCGTTTGATCACCGGTTCCTGCGACCCGAGCGGCGCGCCGAGCACGAGGGCCAGGACGGCGGTGAAAGCCACGAATCTCATATTCGGGTTATACGCTGCGTGCCAAACCTTGTAAAGAGGTCGGCTAAGGGTTTACGGTCGCGTTCAGGGCCCCGTCGGCCCGTTCGAGATCGGCTGCGCGAACCTGCACTTTCACCCCGCCGATGCCGGCACCAAAAATCGGCTGAACGCCCATGAAGTGCGCGTCAGGGATTGTGGCCTCAATGCCTTCGGCAGCGAGCACGGACTTGACGAGCTCGGCTTCGTGCAGCCAATTGCAGTTACGAACGGTCACCAGCTGGTCGTCCATTGGTTCCTCAACGCGGCGCGGGCCCGCGAACCATCACAGTGATCGGTCGAATCGCCTACGCCTCCATCATAACGCCCGGTATAACCGTTCGAACTGCCGAGTCAGCGCCGGTCATCCAGTGAGAAACGGGCCCGGACGGCGCCAAGCGTAAAGGGAACGGGTGGGTCCTTGAGGCCCGTTTGCAAAGGCATTAGCATCCGCCGGTCGACTCTGTAATCCGTGGCTTCAATGGTGAGGGGAGCGGCTATGAACCGTCTACTTGCAAGTCGTCGGTGGGCATTGTCGTTGGCGCTGGTCCTGATGGGAGTTGTGCTGGCCTTGCCAGCCGAACTGAGTGCGCAAGCGGTCAGGGGCACCTTGCTTGGAACGATTACCGACCAGGCAGGCCTGGCCCTGCCGGGCGCCGCGGTGACCGTCACCGAAGTAAACACCAATATCGGCGCCACGACCGTGGCCAACGAATCCGGTTTCTACACGTTCACACTCAGGGACGGCGTCTACCGTGTTGAAGCCGAATTGAGCGGGTTCAAGAAGACGGTCCGCCAGGGCATCGAAGTGGACGTCAACACCACGGTGCGCATCGATCTCAAGCTGGAAGTCGGCGTGGTCGAGGAATCGATTACGGTCACGGCCCAAACACCTTTGCTGCAGACCGATCGCGCCGACACCGGGCGCATCATCGAAGGCATGTTGATCCAGTCGGTGCCGCTCGGATTCAATCGCAACTTCCAGGGCATGCTGGTCACGGTGCCCGGCGCGACGCGGCCGTTCCGCCCCCACTCGGAGTTCTTCAACGCGCAGGACAGCCTGTCGACCAACGTGAACGGGCAATCGCGGCTCGCCAACAACGTGCAGCTCGAGGGCGTTGACGACAATCACAAGACGGGCCTACTCACCGTACTCGTGCCGTCGGCCGAGGCGATCGAAACCGTCAGCATCAGCACCAGCAACTACGACGCGGAGTTTGGCCGCGCCGGCGGCGCCATCACGAACGTCACGCTGAAGTCGGGCACCAATGCGTTCAAAGGCAGCCTCTTTACGTTCGGCAACACCGAGGCGACCATGGCCTCGGGTACTTCTCGCATCTGCGGCCTGAGACGAAGTACCTGCAATCGGGCTTCACGCTCGGCGGGCCGCTCAAGCGAGACCGGCTGTTTTTCTTTGGCGACTATCAGCACACCATCGATCAACTTGGCCGCACGACGCGCGCGACCATTCCAACCACTGCGTTCCGGAACGGCGATTTCAGCGCCGCGCCGACCATCATTTACGATCCGCTGACCGGCAACGCCGACGGCACGGGCCGGACGCCGTTTCCGGGCAACATCATTCCCACCAATCGCATCAGTCCGATTGCCCGATCGATTCTCTCGAATCTGCCCGAGCCCAATCTTGCGGGAGCGCTTGGCCAGATCAACTTCCAGGCGCCGTACGTGCGAGACAAGACGACCAAGTCGTTCGACGTGAAGATCAACCAGCAAATCACGAGTAAGGATTCGATCTCAGGCCGCCTCAGCTTCCAGAAGCCCGAGATCATCGACCCGCCGGTGTTCGGGTTGTTCGGCGGCGGAGGAAAGGACTTCGCCGGCACCGGCACCAACGTCACCTACAGTACCGGCATCAACTACAACCGCGTGTGGACGAACACACTCGTCATGGAAGCACGCGGCGGCCTCAGCTATTACCACAACGAGGCGCTGTCGGCGGGAGCCGGACAGCAAACGGCGCAGGAGATGGGCATTCCCGGCGCCAACATCGACGAGTGGACCAGCGGCATGACGCAAATCGACATCACCGGCTACAGCAACCCGGTGGTGGGTTTCTCGGCCAGCCTGCCGTGGGATCGCTCCGAGAGAACGCTGCAGTTCGCGGCGGTCGTGACCAAGATCTCCGGCAATCACACGATCAAGTTTGGCGAGGACCTGCGCCACAATCGCGACTTCCTGCTGCAGACGCAGGACAACGGCGGGCCGCGCGGGCGATTCCAGTTCCGCGGGCCGCAGACGGCGATCCCCACCGATGGCGCCGCGCAGAATGGCTTTGCCAACGCCTTTGCGTCGTTCCTGCTCGACGTGCCCGCGGGCATCGGCCGCGACCTCAAGGTGGTGAATCCGGGCACGCGTCACTCGGCGTATTTCACGTTCATCCAGGACAAGTGGCAGGTCTCGCAGAACCTGACGATCGATCTCGGCTTGCGCCACGAGTACTACACGCCGCTGGTCGGTCTTGACGAGAAGGGCTCGCTCTCGAATTACGATCCCGCCACCAATACGTTGCGGGTGGCCGGCTACACCGAGGTCCCCGACGATGTGGGCGTCAAGAAGCACTTCGGCAACTTCTCGCCGCGCGGCGGCGTGTCGTACCGGTTCAACGAGAAGTCGGTGCTGCGTGCCGGCTACGGCGTGAGCACGATGCCGTTCCCGGACAACACCTACGCCTTCAATTTCCCGGTGAAGCAGCTGAATCAAATCAATCCGCCCAATACGTTCGCGACGGCCGGCTCGATGCGCAACGGCTTCCCGGCGCCAGTAGTGGAAACGATCCCGGCAACTGGCGTCATCGATGCCGGCGCCCCCGCGCTGCGCGCGCAGGCCTATTTCAGTGTGCCGTCGGACCTGCATGAGGGCTCGCTCCACTCATGGAACGTGGCGTATCAGCGCGAGCTTCCCGGCCGGTGGTCGGCCGAAGTGGCCTACGTCGGCAACCGTGGTCACGACATCATCGCCACTACGAACATGAATGCCGGCATGGAGCTCGGCGCCGACAATGCGGGACGGCCGCTGTTCGCGCCGTTCGGCCGGACTGCCGACGTCACCACGTGGGTCCCGGTGAAGACCGAGTACCACTCATTGCAGGCGAAGTTGGATCGGCGATTCCAGAACGGCCTGCTCGTGACCAACTCGTACACGCTTGGGCGATCGAAGAACTACTCGAACGGCGACAGCAACGGTGCCATCCAGACGCCCGCCGACCCGGAGCGAAGCTGGGCGCGTCGCGGGGAGGATCGCCTCCACAATTTCGCGTCGAGCTGGGTGTATCACTTACCCATCGGCCGGTCCGGAAAATGGATCACCGAAGGCGTGCTGAGCCACATACTCGGCGACTGGCAGCTCAGTGGCGTGTTCGTGGCGCAGTCGGGCATTCCAATCAACTTCGAGGCGAACAATGCCACGCTCCGCGCGCCGGGCAACCAGCAGCGGCCCAACGCCACCGGCACGCCGAACGTGCTCGGCGGCATTGGCCCTGGCAGCCTCTGGTTCGATACCTCGGTGTTCTCGGCGCCGGCGCAGAATACGTGGGGCAACGTGGTCCGCAACAGCCTGCTCGACGGCCCGGCCTACATCAACGCCGATGCCACGCTCGCAAAGGTGCTCATGCTGCCGCGAAACATCCGTGGCGAGTTCCGCATCGACGCCTTCAATGTGTTCAACATTCCGCATTTCAACAATCCGAACGGCGTTCTCGGCAATGCGAGCTTCGGCCAGATCACGAGCGTGCCCGACTTCAGCGAACGCCTGCTGCGGTTTGGATTAAGGATTATGTTTTAGGCCACCGATTGACACCGATTAGGCACCGAGTGCGTAGGGGCGGGTCTTCAGACCCGCCCGCCAGAAGGCGGGACTAAAGTCCCGCCTCTACGTACGACTGATGCTTTGGCAGCCCTCTTGACAGATTACTACGCAGTACGTAGTATTACGTATCACGTAGTAGCGATGCCCAAACAGGACGACCTTCTCGCGGCACTCGGCAGGTTCTCAGAGCCGGCCCTCTATATCCTGATTTCACTCGCCGATGGCCCGAAGCATGGCTACGCCATGACGCAGGACATCGAGACGGTGGCGGGTCAAAAACTGGGACCGGGTACGTTGTACGGCGCGATCGCGCGGCTCGAGTCGCGGAAGTGGATCGAGCCGTTGGCGGCTGAAGATCGGCGCCGGCCGTACCGCCTCACGGCTGCGGGTCAGCGCGTGTTGCGTCACCGGCTCGAGGCGCTACGGGCGGTGGCCCGCGTGGGCCGGGCGCGATTGGCGGAGGGCTAGATGACGGCGAGGCGACTGCTCCATCTCTATCCGCGCGCCTGGCGCGCGCGCTACGGCGAGGAGTTTCTCGAGACGGTCGGGAACCAAGACCTGCGCCTGCAGCAAATTGTCGACATCATCTCGAGCGCCGTGGACGCGTGGTTGTCCGCGGACGTGCGACATGCCACGCGGCCGGCAAGCGCCGCCATTATTGGGAGAGGAACAATGACCCTGAGAACGATAGTCTGCGGCACAAGCACGACGCGCTACACGACCCGCGACGGGTTGATCGGCGCCGCCGTGATGATTGGCTTGACGGCAATCTTCGGGCTCGCGGGCAACGCCGCGAAACGCGACGGCTGGCCGGTCACCGCTGAGGTCCTGCAGAACCTCGCGTTCACCGTACCGTTCATGCTGTCGATGCCCTTCTGGCTGATGAAGGGTCAGCCGTGGAAGGCGCAGGTGGTAATCGTGGGCGGGACGACCGCGTTCCTGATTGTGATCGGCTACGTCGCAGTTCTCTAGTGCTTCGGGGCTGCTCGAGTCGTGAACAAGTAGAGGACAAACAGCAGCACCATGACGGCGTCCACCAAGACCGACATGCCGGCCTGCCCCCTGAGGTACCGATCGCCGTTGGACAACAGCAGGCCGATGAATGCCACCTTGCTCACGGCCGCAACCGTCAACACCAGCGGCCGCACGGCGACGTTGAACGCGCCGTAAATCAACATCGCGCCGACGAGGAATATCAGCACGCCCCAATTGCGGACCACGAGCTCCGCAAGCGGGCCATCGACGGTCTCTCCAAATGTGGATTGCAGCATCGCCTGCGGCCGAATGGCGGCGTACACCATCGTGCACGTCATCGCGCCCGAGACGAGCATGATCCACTTGATGTATGCGGCGAGCATCGGCGCAGTATACGCCTCCATTGATGAGGTGGTAGAGACGCGCGTTATGGCTCCTGAATCGCCGCCGGCTCGATGTTCTCGGATTGGAACAACGTCGCCTGCTTACCTGACGATCTGCCCGAGCGCGCGAGCGGCTTCGTCCACTTGCGCCGCGAGCGCGTTGATGGCGGAAGACACGGTGCGCACGCCGCCTTGCGCTTCGGTGAATCGATTCTCCTCGAGCCCTTCGCGAATCTGCGGCATCGTCTTCACGCCGTACCCCGTATAGAAACCGGGCGCGTACATCTGGTGCTTGAACCACTCTCGGCGCGGCAGGCCCTCGGTGTTGCCGAGTTTCTGCTCCGACGTGAGCAACAGCTTATTGAGCTGCTGTAGTTCCTTGCGGCCGAGCAATTGTGCGGTGCTCTGCTTGGGCAATGCCGAGTAGGCCTTCTCGTACGCCTGGCCCGCCTGGCGCAACGCGTCGACGGCGTTGCGAACCGGCTTCATGTCCACCTTCGAATCTTTCTTTGATTCGGCGAGCTTCTCGAGCTCGACGACGTAACGCAGCAGAGTGTCGGCGGTGTCGCTGAACTGGAACGGCAACACTGGCGCTTCCGAGAGACGAAGGATCAACGTGCCGGTGATCTGCGACAGCGTGCGGCCGTAACTGTAATCGGTATCCGAGTAGGTCTGATACCACTTCACCGTGTCGTACGCGGAGTGATACACGCCGCCAGGGCTTTCGCCACCGAAGCCGACGTTGAGCGCCGACAGCGTCAGGTGCTGCAGGAACGGTGTGTAGTCCGATCCCGATCCCAGCGGCGCGATGCGGTACGAGGCATCCTTCTCAGCGGCCGGGCGATCGGCTTCCGGCTCGCCCAGGATCGCGCGACGGCGCGCTTCCTCGAAGATCGGCTTGCCGGTGCGCGGATCCATTACGTCCTTGGTCACCTCGCCGAGAAACTGCTGCAAGCCGTGCGAGCCGCCGGCGTTCAGCCAGCCTTTACCCGTGCCGTCGGTGTTGATGTAGGCAACCGCCTTCTGCTGCAGCTCCGCCTTGTGCTTCTCCGCCCACTCGGTCGATCCGAGCAAACCCCATTCTTCACCGTCCCACAACGCGAGGATGATCGTGCGCGACGGGCGCCAACCGGTCTTCAGTAACTCGCCGAGGCCGCGCGCCGTTTCCATCAACGCCGACGCGCCGCTGATCGGATCATCGGCGCCCATCACCCACGCATCGTGATGGTTGCCGAAGATGATCCACTCGTCGGGACGCGTTGCGCCGGGAATGCGGACGACGACGTTATGGAGCGGGCGGTTCTTCCAGTCGAACGACAGCTTCATCCGCAGCTGCGCGGGACCAGGACCGATGTGATACGTCACCGGCAGCGCGCCGCGCCATTCCTGCGGCGCGACCGGGCCTTTGAGTTGTTTCAGGATCGGCAACGCATCGCCATAGCCGATCGGCAGCACCGGGATCTTCAGAATCGTCGGGGCGTCCTCGCGCTTGTTCTTGCGGCCGCCCGCTTCGCTGCCCCATCCCGGCGTCAACGGATCACCGGGATGAATCGGCATGTCCATCACGCTGCCGCGCTGTGCGCCGTACTCGGGGCGATACGGGCCGCCCGGGTACACATCGCCCTGGAAGTAGCCGTCGTCTCGCGGATCGGAATAGATCAGGCAACCGATCGCGCCGTTCTCGAGCGCGACCTTGGGCTTGATGCCGCGCCAGCCGGCGCCGTAACGCGCCAGCACGATCTTGCCCTTCACGCTGATGTTCATCTGCTTCAGGCGCTCGAAGTCCGCGGGCATGCCGTAATTCACATACACGACTTCGCCGGTCACATCGCCATCGCCGGAGTAGGCGTTGTAAAGGGGCGTCTGATCACCGGAGTCCGGATCCTCGGGCAACACCGGTTCCTTGATCCGCAACGCGAGCTTCTCAGGTGCCACGAGTTCAACGGTGGTCTCGAGCGGCCACGGCATCATGGCCTCGTACTCCTCGATGCTTGCGTTGAGTCCAAATGACTTGAACTTGGCCAGCGCGTAGTCGGCCACGCGCTTGGACGAGGGCTGGCCTGCCACGTGCGAATCGCCCGCCATCGCCTCCATGTATTCCTTGAGCCGCGCCGAATCCGGCACCTTGCGGAACTGCTCTTCACGCTGCCGCTGCGCCGCGACAGCGTCGTCGGGGAAACCGCGAATCGGACGGTTCTGTGCGTGCGGTTGCGCAATGGATAGCGCGAAGGTGATAGCGATAAGAACGGGTGCCAAACGGGTCATCGGATCCTCAGGGTTCGGTTATTTGAGCCGGCCGTACTTACGGAGTATGTCGCGTACTTGATCGTGGGGGATCGCGTAGATCGTGTTGCCGTTGGCGCCGGCCATAGTCTGCGCGGCGATCATGGCGTTGATGATTGCTTCTTCGGTGGCGTCGACGGTGGCGTCCATGATGCCGTTCATGTCGTCGTTGGACATCATCTGGATCGACGTCGCGCCGCCGCGACGAAACGCGCCCGGGTTTGCGGTGGAGAACGCGAGGAAAATGTCACCCGACCCGTTGCCGGCCGTGCCGCCAGTGCGGCCAACACCGAGCGAAATGCGCTGCGCGATGCGCCGCAGTTGATGTGGCGCAAGCGGTGCGTCGGTGGCGGCGATCGCGATGATCGAGCCGCGGCCCGCGGCTTCGACGACCAGCGACCGAAGTTCATGCGCATTTCGGAGCCCTTGATCTCGCTGACCAACGTGCACGCCGGCGATGGTCAACTGGTTCCGTCCGCCGAAATTGGCTTGCACCAACACGCCGACTGTATTCGTCGTCGGGCCGAAGGGCACTCGCCGTCGACGCCGTTCCCGTACCGCATTTGAAGCCGAGGCAGCTCATGCCGGTGCCGCCACCTACATTGCCCTCGGCGACGGGTCCTGACTTCGCGGCGTCGAGCGCGGCGTTCACGTGCTCCGGCTTCACGTGAAAGCCGTACATGTCGTTGAGCACACCGTCATAGGTTTCCGCGACGAGCGGATAAGCGAACCAGACATGCGCGATGAGCGGCGAGAAATACTTGTTGCGATTCATCCAGCCGAGCGCCGCGTCTCGCACCACGCCCACGCTGCCGGTGTTGGTGATCAGGATTGGCGTCTCGAGAAAGCCCGACTCCTGGACCCAATGCGTGCCGGTCATGTCGCCGTTGCCGTTCAGTACATGATGAGCGGCAAACACCGGATCGAACTTGCGGCCGCGCGGCAGGATGGCGGTGACGCCGGTGCGGACCGGGCCCTTCCCTTCGACGAGTTTGCCTTCGCCGCTAATCAGCGTGGTGAAGCCGACCTCGACACCGGCCACATCGGTGATGGCGTTGAGCGGGCCGGGCGATGCGCCCTGGAATGGAATGCCCAAATCCCGCCCGCGGACTGCACGCTCTTGCGCGATCGGTGACGAGATGAACCACGCGAAGAGGGCCGCGGCCGAGAGCAGAAGAGCTGGACGCATCGGGTCACTATATAGCTAAGCCCATAGAGCGATGGCTCGTTTAGGAGTATCCTCGGCGGATGATGCGCACCACCTTTGCCACCGCCATTTTGTCTCTGATTGTCGCTGCGCCCGCGTTCACGCAGGACACCGCGAAGCCGGCCCCGCCGAAGACAATCGTGCAGCTGGTGCGCGATGCCCTCACTGCAAAAGACTTCGAGCGCGCGGAGGTGCTCGCGGTCGCCGAGATGGCGAACAGCAAGGAGTCGCCGATTTCGATCGAGGCGTTCTCGTGGCTCGGCCGCGATCTCGTGGCGCGAAAGCGCTACGACCAGGCGATGACCTACGCCTCGCGCACCTACGGTATCGTCGAGGAACACCTGAAGCGCCGCAAGCTCGATGACGAGCCGCGGCTACCGATCGCGCTCGGCGCGGCGATTGAAGTGCAGGCGCTGGCGATGGCCGGACAGGGCCGCCGCTCGGAAGCGCTCATGCACCTCCAGCGCGAGATCGAGCAGTTCAAGGGCACGTCGATCATCATGCGCCTCAACAAGAACGTGCACGTGATCGGCCTTGAAGGAAAGCCCGCATTCCCGCTGACCTCGAAGGAGTGGCTGGGACCGAAAACACCGACGCTGGCCGAGCTCAAAGGCAAGCCGGTGGTGATCTTCGCCTGGGCGCACTGGTGCGGCGACTGCAAGACGCAGGGTCCGCTCCTTGAAGCGGTCGTCAATAAGTACAAGGACAGCGGCATCGTCGTAATCGCGCCGACGCAGCGCTTCGGTTATGCGGAGAAGCGCCGCCCGGTCAGCCCGGCCGAGGAGCTCGCCTACATCGAGAAAGTGCGTGACGAGTTCTATCCGTGGATGAAGACGGTGTCAGCGCCGGTGAGCGACGAGGTCTACTTGAAGTACGGCGTCTCGACGACGCCGACCTACGTGATGATCGATCGCGACGGCAAGGTGTCGACGTATCTGCCTGGTCAGCCGACGATCGAACAGATCGACGAGCTGATTCAGAAGATCGTGAAGCCGGCCACCACGTCGAGCCAAGGGCAGCGTTAGGCCTTGGTCGTGCGGCGCGTTTTGGCCGCCGACTTCCTCTTGGCTGCTCGTTTCGGCCTCGCCTTGCCAGCCGATGGGCGCTTGCCGCCGGCGAGCCCTCGCAATGCACCTTCAGCCTGACGGGCGTAGCGCTGAATCTCGGTCGTGATGGCGCTTCGCCGCTTGGTCAGGTCGTCAATTTTTGCCGCGAGCATGCCGAGTCGCGCCCCTGCCGCGACTGCGAGGTTGTCGAGCATCGTCTTTTTGGGTGCGCGTTTTTTGGCCATTGAATGTCGTTACCCTTTCCTGAGTTTCAAAAACTCCGCCCGCTTCGCGAAGATTTCCTTCGCGAGGTCCTCGGTGAGTGCCAGCTTCATCGCGCGCTCGAGCATCTCGACCGCCACATCATAGGCGCCGCGCGCCGCCAGCGCCTCGGCTAATCCGAGCAGCGCGCGAGGATTCGCGGGATCGAGCCGCACCGCTTCCTGCAAGTGCTTCAATGCCTCACCCACATTGTTCTGCGCCAACAGCACGCGACCGAGGTTGCCGTGCGCGAGCGCGTAGTCGGGGCGCAGTTTGAGCGAGGCCCGGAATGCGGCCACCGATGCATCCAAGCGGCCCGCCTGGGCGAGCGCGGTGCCGAGATTGAACTGCGCCGGCGCCGAGTCCGGTTTGAGCGCGGCCGAAAGCTCGAAATGCCTCACGGCATTCGCCGCCATGCCCATCCCCAGATACAGCAACGCCACATCGTCGTGGAGCTCGGCGTCGCCGGGCGTCACCTTCAACATGGTCTCGTAGCCGACGATGTCCTCGGCGGTCATCTTGGCGGTGATCTCCGCATTCAAGTTGCGGCGATCGGTGTCGCTCGCGGCCAGCAGCTGGAACCAGAGATCGCCCATCTCATCGCGCGATCGCTGGCCCCAGAACACGCGCGCCGGCGGCAGCTCCGGATTGCGCGCGTTGGTGGCGGAATTGTCGAAGGTGTACTCCATCGACAGCCGCGTGCCCTTCGGCAGCTTGATTGGTGATTCATGGCGGTAGACGTGCTGCCAACGGAAATCCCAGTCCTTGATGTGCATGACCATTCGTGACGTGCCGTCGGGCAGGGTCGCCACGCCGCGAATCTCCCGCGCGCGGTAATGCGCGTGCGGCTGCACCGCGAGCAGCTCGACATCGACGGGCAACACGTACGAGTCGCGGATCACGTAACGCGATTCGCCCGGTGGAATGTCGATGCCCTGCGAGCCGAGGCGCAGGATCGTCGGTGCCCGCGCCGGCTCGCGATCGCTGAAGTAGAAGCCAATCTCCGGAAGCACCTCTTCAACCGCGCCGCTTGGCTGCATGTGCAGCTGCACCACGAGATCGCTGCCGGGTTCGAGCGTCCACGCCAACTCGGGCTGCACGAGCGGCGCGACCTGCCCCGGCGTCCAGCCCAGGAAATGCCCGTCCGGATATTCAGCAGACCGCGGCATCAATCCGTCGTAGCCGGGCAACGGATCGGCCTCATCGAGTCTGCGAGTCGAGTCCGTACGATCAATGCGGATGTTCGCGTGGTGCACGACGCGCGCGTTGCCGGGATGGAATTCGATGCCGGTCACGTAGGTCCGCCTCTTCACCGGAACACGGATCGCGAAGATCCGGAAGGCGTCGGTCTGCTGGGCCGGCAACGTGAAGGGCTTCTCGGGTTTGACGATGAGATCGGGCTGCCCGAGCAGCCAGCCATCCGCGAACTTCGGGAGCGGCGGCAGATGTTTCAGATCGCCTGGCGGCGTGCCGCTCGATGCCCAACTCTCGATCGACGCGATCTCAGCATCGGTCAATGGCCGCTGGCCCACGAAGTGACCGACGGCCGGCTCGACTTTCCACGGCGGCATGAAGCGGCTCTTCGTCACCTGCACGATCTGCGTCGCCCGCCGCCGAACCTCCTCGTATGTCGTCAGCGGAAACGGACCTGGTCCTCCAGCACGGTGACAGGACGAGCATGAACCAAAGACGATGGGCGCGATATCTCGCGTGAACGTTACTGCCTGCTCTGACGTTCGGAGAGCGACCGCTTTAGCGGTCGCTATCAGCGATGCGACTGATACAGCGACGGCTAAAGCCGTCGCTCTCCAAAGGTCTCTGGAGATCATTTGATCAGATCTGAAATGATGCAGCCGATCGCGCGGGTTTCGGCGACGGGCACCGGCTGTCCCGCGATGATCGCGTCGAGCGCGCGCTCGAGATCGCGCACCGTGGGCTCCGGCCGATCTTTGCCGAATTCGAGATAGCGATCGTCGATGCGGCCGCGATACAGGATTTTTTGATCCGCGACGATCACCGCTACTTCCGGCGTCACCGTGACACCGGTGAGCTTCACCAGCTGTTGTGAGGGGTCGCGTCGCCACTCGCCGTCGCCGAATTTCTTCCGATGCTCGCGAATGGTCGCCTCAGAATCGGAGGGCACCGGATACACGAAGACGAAACGAACATCCCTGGCGAATTTCGTGGCAAGCCGCTGGATCTCAGGCGCGTAGCGATTCGAGATCGGACAATCCGTGGTGGTAAACACCAGCACGGTCGTCAACTGCAGAGCCAGTGCTGCGGCAAGCATACGGACAGTATACGGAAGGCCGAGGTTGCAGCGCGGCCGGCATCGTTGGCCCTCACGATGGTGTCACCGCGCCGCACGGCGCTTGACACGTCGCGCACGGGAGGCGTATATCGAAGCGACCGCAACACAGCGGTCCTAGCGATCGGAGGGCCTCGTGGTGCGAAGCGTGCTCTCGTTGTTCGTCGCTGCTCTGCTCGTCGCCTCCTCGGCCGCCGCTCAACAAGGCGGCTCGTCGATTCGAGGACGCGTCACCGATTCCCAACAAGCCGTCTTGCCGGGCGTCACAATCATCGTGACGCACCAGGAAAGCGGCACTGTGCGCGAAACCATCACGAGCGCCGACGGCGTATACCTGGTGCCGGGCATGGTGCCCGGGCCTTATCGCATTACCGCCGAGCTCCAAGGCTTCCGGCGCCTGATTCAGTCCGACGTGGTCTTGCGAATCGGCACCACGCTGCAGGTCGATCTCCTGATGCAGGTTGGCGGTCTCGAGGAAAGCGTCACCGTGACCGCTGACACTCCGCAGGTCGATCTCACCTCAGTGCAGGTGGGCGGCAACGTCAGCTCCGGTGAGCTGACGGATCTGCCGTCGTCGTCGCGCAACTTCACCGGGCTCATAGCGCTGCTGCCCGGTGTGGTCTACAACCCGAACACCGACTCTTCGTCTGACAGCGTGACCATCAACGGCCAGCATGGCAGCGGCGTGGTGTTCCTGATGGACGGCGGCAGCAACAACGACGACCTGCGCGGCGGCAGTTCGGGCGCGCAGGCGCGGCCGCCGCTCGAATCGATCCAGGAATTCCAGGTCGTCACCAACCAGTTCGACGCCGAATACGGCGCCGCCACGGCCGGGGTCGTCAATGCCGTCACCAAGCAGGGGTCGAACACCTGGCATGGCAGCGCGTTCGGTTACTTCACCGACGGGTCGATGACCGCCAAAGACTTTTTCGTGGCGCAGCAGGATCTCGACAAGCCGGAGACGCGCAAGAACCAGTGGGGCATGACCATCGGCGGGCCGATCGTTCGCGACCGGATGCATTTCTTCGCAAGCTTCGAGCGGCAGGATCGCGACGAGGGGCGCAGCCGCCATTATCCGTCGCGTCCCGATCGCAGCTTTTCAGTGGCGCAAGAGACCAACTCGTGGAACTACCTGGGACGGCTCGATCATCAGGTCAACTCGTCGCAGAATTACTCGGTCCGCTACCTGTGGGATCACCAACCCAACTACAACCAGGTGCTCGGCAACGGCACCGTCGATACCCTCAGCATCGAGAAAGACAACGATTGGTCGTTCGTGGCCACCTACAACCGCGTATTCGGCAGCGCCGCGCTCAACGTCGTGCGCGCCTCGGCGGTGCACGAAAAACCCCTGCGCGGCCAGCCGTTGTATCAGGAGACCGGCGACTGGACCAAGGCGCCGCCCACGCTGGGGTTCCTCAACTTCATCGATCAGGCCGACGACAACTACGCCGATTACCGCGACATGAACGTCTATGCGATCGACGATACCTTCACGTGGTTCGTTGGCGGCAGCCACGACCTGAAGTTCGGCGTGCAGTATCAATTGGGCGAGCACTATCGCGAGGATCAGCGCGTGACCAACGGCCGCTTCCTGTTCGCCACCGATGCCGCATTCAATGCCGCCGACCCGTCGACCTATCCCGAGCGCTTCCAGATTCGCGTGCCGCAGATGGTGGAACTGTTGTCGCGCACGCACTCCGGCGGCCTCTACTTCCAGGATAAGTGGCAGCTCAACGAACGGTTGACGATCAATCTCGGCCTGCGCTACGACGTCCACGTGTCGCCGGTCGAGGAACTCTGGAATCCGTTCTTCAGCGACCCCACGGCCCACCCGGTCGACAAGAACAACCTCCAGCCACGCGTCGGCTTCGCCTATAGTCCAACGCCATCGTCGGTCGTGCGCGGCGGCTACGGCGTGTTCTACGAGAAGCAATGGATCGATCGGTTCGAGAACTACCTGCTCAACCGCGTCTTCACGACGTCGTACATCGCCAACTTTCCGGTCAGCCAGATCGATCCGGGGCCGAGCAATGGACAATTCCCCACCAATCCCTTCCTGGTCAATGGCCCGACCGTGAACAGGGCGCTGGTCGACCAGGCCGTTCCGCCGGGCACTCTCGCCCGCAACACCGCGGCGGTGTGGCTCGACACCCCCGATCGCGTGCTGCCGCGGCAGCAGCAGGTCTCGATCGGCTACGAGCGCCAACTCGGGCCACAGTTGTCGATCGCGGCCGACTACGTGCACATGGAAAACAGTGAGATGCCGCTGCGCTACAACTTCAATCCGGCGACCAAGCAGACGACCGGGCGCACCGCGCCGATCACGCGCGTCGACTTCCTCGGCATCGCCCAGCAACTCGGCCTGACGCCGTTCGCCGGCGACGTGTACACCTACGAGAACACCGGGTCAACGCGATTCGACGGCGTCAACGTGCAGGTCGAGAAGCGGCTCGCCAACAATTGGGCGGCGCGATTCTCGTACGGGTGGGGCAACGCTCGTGGCAATACCAGCGGCCTGCCGACGGCGGTCAACGATTTTCAGGTGCTCGACCAGCGCAACCTCGAATTGAACGAGGGGCCGACCAACCTGGATCGCCGACACACGGTGTCGCTGAGCGGCCGTGTCGAGGTGCCGTGGATTCGCGGGCTGACCGGCAGCGCCGTCGCGCGCATGATGAGCGGCCAACCGTTCACCATTCACGATACCAACATCGACGCCAACCGGAATAACGTCGGCAATGATCCGGTGGCGCCAGGCACCTACAGCGGTGTCGGACAGAACGCGTTGACGGTGGAGAATAAGGGCGGACGCAACGGCGCGTACGGACCGGGATTCCTGCAGATCGATCTGCGGGCCGGCTATCGCATGCGCCCGCGCCAGGGGCGCACGCTCGACCTGTTTGCGGAGGCGTTCAATCTGACCAACGAGGCGAACTTCGCCAATCCGAGCGGTGACCAGCGACTAACGACGTTCCTGGTGCCGGTGTCGCTGGCCGGCGGCGGCTTCCCGCGTCAGTTCCAGATCGGCGCGCGCTTCGGGTTCTGAGCAGGGTAGAAATCAGAAGGCAAAAGAAAAGGCACAAGGTTTTTTGCCTTGTGCCTCTTGCCTTTCGACTTCCGCGTCGTTCTTACCAGCTCACATCCGCCCCAATGCGGATGATGCGGCCCTGCAGGATCACCGAGGGCTGCTTGTACGCCGCCGCGCCAAATTGCGCGGTGGCCACCGACGAGTAGTCGTCCGAGTTCAACGCATTGAACAGGTCCATCTTCGGCGAGACGCGGATCATGCCGAACTCGAACCGTTTGCTGACCGAGAAGTCGACCTGGTTGAGGCGCGGGGTGTATTCGGTTTCCGGCGCGACGAGCGGCACCTGGATGTTCGCCACGCCGCTTGCCGCCAGTGCCGGCAGCACCGGAGCGCCGGGCGTACACGGACCCGTGCAGTTGGCCGCGTAAGTCGTCGCCGAGGTGATCTGCCAGAATGTGGCCTGGCCGTTTGGACGGTCGAAGCCGGTGCCGGCCGTGAAGCCGCCGTAGGCCTGCGCTGCCGCGCCGATCAGGTAGCCGTTGAGGTTCTGGTATGCCGCGCTCACCGAGATGCCATACCACGGCAGCGGATACACCACCGTGCCCTTGAACTGCTTCTGCCACGGGATGCCGCTCTCCCACTGATCGCAGTAGAGCGACTTGTTCGGATCGCTCTCGGCCGCCACACAGGTGTTGTTGAGCGAGCGTTCGAGGTTGAAGCCGCCGAAGGCGCGGACGCCGCGCGGCATGCGGGCGTTGAAGTTGATGTCGAGACCGTTATAGGTCCGCTTCATCTCGTCGCTGGTGCTGTCGACGTTCGCCACCTGGCCGCGGAACTCCGGCTTGATCACATACGCCGGAATGACGCTGCCATCGAGGGGGCTCACGACGTTGAACTGGTTATAGCTGGCGGCGTTGAGCAGCGAGTTCTGTCGCACCGTGAGGTTCTGGAAATCGATGCGATAGTACTCGGCCGCCACCGACAGGCCGGGCATCACCTCGCGCGTCACGCCGAGATTGAGCGCCAGCGAGTACGGACGCTTGATGTCTGGGTGGAACTGCGCCAGCGAGCGAATGCCGAAGTTGGTCGGCAGGTTGGCGAAATTGATTTCGCATCCCGCACTGAGGAACGCGCAGCCGCGCTCGCCCTGGGCAATGTCGTCGCCGTTGACGTCGTTCCACGGCAGCAATGCGGTGGTGATCGCCGTCGGGTTGTAGAGCTGGGCAAAGCCGGTGGTCTGCGCCGTGACGAACTTGTTGAAGCCGGCGCGAATCGCCGTCTTGCCGTCGCCCGCAATGTCGTAGATTGCTGACAGGCGCGGCGAGAAGTCCTTCCACGTCGGGAACTCGATGTCGTTGTAGGCCGGGACGTTGGCGAAGCGGCCCTGCATCGCGTTCTGCCCGACGATGGTCTGCTTGTTGAGGTCGAAGCGCAGGCCGTAGTTGACGGTCAACCTGTCGAGGTTCCACGAATCCTGCGCGTAGATGCCGAAGTTGGCGTCGAGGTCTTCCTGCACGGTCAGCGGCGTGTTGAGCACCGTCACCTGGAACGGAACGCCGTTGTTGTAGGTCTGGTAGAGATCGGCGTTGGCGTTGTTGTATCGCCAATACGGACCGTACTGGTAGGACGCGCCAACCTTCACGTTATGGGCACCGGTGACGTACGAGAGCGCGCCCTGGAAGTTGTAGCGGTCCGGATAGTTGCCGAGTTGCGCGCCTGAGGCGTTCCAGAGCAACTGAGTGCTGGTGTCGTTCTTGCGGACATTGCGGTACCAGGCATCGGTCCCGCGCTCAGCGAGCACGCCGGGCTGATACAGGTTGTCGTAGCGTTCACGGTTGAACGAAAAGCCGGTCTCCAGGAGCAGCTTCGACGACAGCGTGGAGGTGTACTTGATCGAGCCGGTCGCGAAGGTCGGCGTGTTCCAGATCACTGAGGCCGTGCGCGGGTCGGTGAGCGAGCCCATCGCATGACCACGGAGACGCATCGCGCGGTCCATGTAGGCGGCAAACTTGTTGCGCTCGGACGCCTGCCACGTCAGGCGGATGACCGGGTTGTTCATCTTCTCGTCGGAGATGCCCTGCTCGCAGTCCGCACCGGTCTGCTGGCACGCGCGGAAGCCGACCGGGAACGGGACGTTTTCCGGGGTGTAATACGTGTTGGCAATCGGCCGATCGTACTTGGCGCGGCGGAACGCGCCGAAGAACCACAGCTTGTTGCGCACGATCGGGCCGCCCTGCTCGACGTTCCACTCGTAGAAGTTGTCGATCTTGTCGACGGCGGTGACGTTGAGCGCGCGCAGGTCGTCGGTGAGGTTGTCGCCCTGCCACTGCTTCGGCGACTTGTATCCCCTGAACCCGCCGCGCCACTGGTTGCCGCCGTCCTTCGGGATCAGGTTCATGTTGACACCGCCGGTGATGGTCTCCGCGTTGCCGCCAGCCGTCTGGTAGACGGCTTCCTGCGTCATCGACTCGTTGTGGTACGCCTGCACGGCGCCGTCACCCATCATGCCGTTGGTCATCATGCCGTCGACCAGCACCACCGTCTGCGCGCCGCCTTGGCCGCGCACGGTGAAATAGGTCTGCTGCATCGCGCGCGAGCCACCCACGTCGGGCACGTTCAGCGTGACGCCGACCACGAGCTGGCCAAGGCCCTGGATGGTGCCGGCGGTCGGCACCGCGCTCAGCACCTCGCGCGACAGCACCTGCTGCTTGGCGTTGCTCTGCACGTCGACCACCGGCGAGGCGCCCGACACCGTGACCGATTCCTGCAGCGTGCCGACGCCGAGCTCGATGTTGATCGTCGCCGTAAAGTTGCCTTCGAGATCGACTTCGCGCGTCACCGTGTTGAAGCCAGTGAGCGAGAACGTCATCGTGTAACGGCCGGGACGAAGATCGACGATGCGGTACTGACCGTTTTCATCGGTCACCGCGGATTTCACTTTCTCGATCAGTACCGGGCTGGCGGCTTCAACCGTGACGCCGGGCATCACCGCGCCCGACGCGTCTTTCACCGTGCCCGTGAATACGCTCTGCGCACGCGCTACCGCGGGCACGAGCACCACACACGCAAGTACAAGCCACAACGTTCGTACAAGAAACTGTCGCGCCATCTGTTTTCCCCCAATCGGCGAGCAACCCCTCGCCAAAAGCACCGTGACGTTATCGTTGTGAAAACAGCGGCGTCAATCGAGAAGTGAAGAAACGCGATCCGATTTCTTGGAATGCAATCGGAGACAAGCTCGAGTCGATCTCGCGCGAACGATGCGCGAGATCAACTCGATCGATGCGCGGCACTAATGACCGGTGTTGCCCGGCTTCACCGAAACCTTGAAGTACACCGTGGTCCAGCAACATTGGAAGCCGCCACCACCAATGCCCGATGAGTCGTTGCCCTCGACGCGAATCACATACTCACCGGGCGCCGAGAACGTGGCGTTCGCGGTGGCCTTGCCGTCCTTGCCGATCGTGGGCGTGTTGTCGTCGAACTTCACGTCGCCAGGCCCGCGGAACTTGGTCAGAGTCACGCTCTGGCGCGGCGGACGCTGGAAACCACCGCCACCGCCGCCGGCAGCGACGCCAGCCGCAGCAGGCGCACCAGGGGCCGGGGCAGGCGGGGGCGCAGCGGCGCCACCACCAGTCGGCGATTCTTCATGACCGTCGTCTTTATAGAACACGGTGAGCGGGATGGCTTCGCCGGCAGCACCTGACACCATATGTGCTTGCGCCAGCGTCGGCGGCGGCCCGGTGTTGCCCTTCGCGGTGGGCTCGAACGCCAGCGTCGGCGGCTTGTTGCCCATCGCCGCGTCGAGGAACGGTTCGATCTGATAGCCCTTCTGGAGACCGAAGATGCCCTGGACCGTCTTGCCGTTGGTCGTGAGGGTCCACGTCAGCTTCTTGTCGCCGAAATCTTTCGGCACCTTGATCGCCGTGGTGCCCCAGCCGCGGCCAACGAGGAAATGCGTCGGCTGGCCCTGATCCGGACCGCCCGGTTCAATGCGGTTCTGCGGGCCGATCGGGACGTCGAGCAGCTGTTTCTTGTTGCGGTTGTAATAGCCGATCAGCAGCGTGTAAGTGCCGTCCGGATTCTGGTACCAGCCTTCAAACGCGGGATAGACGTTCAGCCCGGCGTCCTTGAGCGGCTCCATGACCAGTTCTTGCTGCGCATACACACCGGCGCTCGCGAGACAACCTGCTACGGCGGCGGCGGCCGCGATGCGCCTGAGGTTCAACAACGACCACATAAAACTCTCCCCGACAAACAGAAAGGGCGCCGACCGCGGCGCCCCTTCAATTAAAAACGATCCTTCACTTACTGCTGCTGGCGATCGGTCGTGGTCGCCATCTTTGCCTTGCGCGCCTCGACTTCCTTGGTGAAGTCGTCGTCGCTCATGTAGGTGATGTTGATCCACAGGTGCGCCATCTCGTCGACGGTGCGGTCGCCCCAACCGACCCACTGGTTCGGATCGGGGTTGTTCTTGTTGGCGGCCGTGTTGTCGTGCCACGACGTCACCTTGAGAATCGTGCCCTTCGGCAGCAGCGGCGCGTAGTCGTCTTCGAAGACGTAGTTGTTCATCCAGTTGAACTCGAAGCGGTTGACGTGGCCGAGCACCTGCTGCTGGCCGTTCGGCAGAATCGCTTCAAGCATCTGGGCCTTGCCGCGGAGGTGCATGTGCGGCTGGAAGTTCTCGACGCGGCCGGCGCGGCGCATCACGTGGAAGTTCTGCGTGACGCTGATCGTATTCGGCGCGATGTCGAGAGCGCGATTGCCGCCCTGGATGCCGCTGTAGAGCGACAGCGCGGTGCGGTACTTCGGCGCCTCGCCCTTCGGATAGAAGTAGATGCCGAGCTGCACGTCGTCGGTGACGTCTTCACCCGCGGCGCTGTAGTGAATGTCCCAGCGGATCTTCGAGCCGGGCAGCATCAGCTTGCCGGTGTTCGGGCGCAGCATCTCGCCCTGCTTGTTGACGGCCCATTCCATGAAGAGGCCGGCGCCGGAATCCGCGTCGGGGCTGCTCAGCAGGGCCTGTGCTTCCTTCTCGTCCTGCATCAGGTAAGCGAGCGCGTGGTGTGTGATCTTGCGGCCCTTG
Organism: uncultured Acidimicrobiia bacterium; assembly: GCA_963784445.1. Lineage (GTDB taxonomy): Bacteria > Acidobacteriota > Vicinamibacteria > Vicinamibacterales > UBA2999 > 12-FULL-67-14b. The sequence goes on from CAWARO010000001.1 coordinate 213,757, forward strand.
ATCGTGCTCGGGCGCATCTCAATGGCGCGGACCCAGCGGGCCTCGGTGAGACCCGTCTCAACCACCGGCTTGTACCACGCGTCCATCGCGACGGCCTTCTGCGTGTACTTCGGCGAACGGATGATCAGGTCCGGCTCAGTCTTGCCAAGTTCCTTGGCGAAGTTCCAGCCGTTGCCGTCGGCCCAGGTGACCTTGGGCGGCATGTCGGCAGGGTTGCCCTGTGGCGCGCCGGCGGCGACCCAGGCGACGATGGTGTCGATTTCCTTCTGGCTCAGCGAACGGTCGCCCTTGTAATGCTGAATGCCGACCGTGGGGTCGATGTGCCAGGGCGGCATGTTGCGCGTCGCCACGCGGTCACGAATCGAGCGGGCCCAGGGCCGCGCCTCCTGATACGTGATGAGCGACATCGGCGCGATGGAGTCCGGGCGGTGGCACGACTCGCACTTCTTCTGGAAAATCGGTGCGACGTCCTTCGTGAACGTCGGTGCGGCGGTCGTTGTTTGAGCGGACAGCGCTGCTGGGACGGCCAGCAGGCCAACCACGCCCAGCGCTCCACTCAAAACCCCGAAGAGACTCTTTGCCATCTTCTGCCTCCGATATGTCTCTTTTCCCCCGCTCTGCGGGGGAGAGACGTGACCTGACTTGCGCGGTAGGGGAGTGTACTCGCGCGGTAACGGAGTTGTCACTCCCCCAAAGCCCTAATGGCTACCATCACTTACGTGAATATCGCCATCGCCGTTTATCCGACAGGTCGGCAAGCCTGACCTTCTATTTTAGGCCAGTTTCCGGAGGATGAGGCACTTCAAATAGTAGGTTTCTGGCACCCCGAGCAGCACCGGATGATCGCGTCCCTGCATGCGCTTTTCCACCACCGTGACCGGAATATGGGCATCGGCTGAGGCTTCGAACACCGCCTCGGCAAACATCGCCTCGTCTACGTTGTAGGAGCAACTGCAAGTGACCAGGTAGCCGCCCGGGTTGAGGAGCCGCAGCGCGCGCAGGTTGATCTCCTTGTAACCGGCCAGCGCGTTGGGGATGGACGCCTTGTTTTTGGCGAACGCCGGCGGGTCCAGGACGATGGTGTCGTAGCGCGCGCCGTCGCGTTCGAGGTGGCGGAGCTCGTCGAACACGTTCGCTTCCCTTGCCGTGACGTTGGTCAGCCCGTTGGCGGCGGCATTCGCGGTGATGCGCGCCACCGCCTCAGCCGAGACGTCAAGCGCTTCGACGCTGTCGCATTTCGGCGCGAGGGCCAGCGCAAAGCCGCCGTTGTAGCTGAAACAATCGAGCAGGCGGCCGTGCGCGTATCGCGCGGCCGCTTCCCGGTTCTCGCGTTGATCGAGAAACAACCCGGTCTTTTGTCCGCGCCACGGATCCACGCGGTAGGTCACACCCGCTTCGCGCGCGGTGATCGCTTCGGGGACGGTGCCGTGCAGGATCTCGACTTTCTGATCGAGGCCTTCGAGCTGGCGGACTTTCGGATCGTTGCGCGCCAGCACGCCTTTGGCGCCGGTGAGCTCAACGAGGAGTGCGGTGAGCGTGGGGCTCAGGCGATCCATGCCCTGCGAGAGCGTCTGCATGACGAGATAGTCGTCGTAGCGATCGACGATCAGCGACGGCAGCAGATCAGCCTCGCCGTGCACGAGGCGATAGGCCGTGGCATCAATCCTCAGCGTCGCGCGGAACCTGATGGCGCGATCGAGGCGGCCGCGCCAGAACGCCTCGTCGATTGGCGTGTGGTCGCGGGAAATCATCCGGATCGTAATCTGCGATTGATCGCTGAACAGCGCGTGGCCGAGCATGCGCTGCCGCGGGCCAAACACTTCGACCACCACGCCGGGCTCGACGTCGCGGACATCGGCGACGTCGGATCGGTAAACCCAGGGATGACCACCGCGAATGCGGTTCTCGCCTTTCGCGGTGACGACAACAGAGGGCATCTCCTGATTGTGACGCGAGTGGTGTCGAAATGCGCTGATCCGCCGCGAAATTCGTGTAATCTTGGGGCCGCGCATGAAGATCGCAATTGGCGCGGACCACGCAGGCTATCAACTCAAGGATTCCCTCAAGCGGCTGCTCGACGAGATGGGCGTGCCGTACGAAGACTTCGGCACCTCCAACGGACATTCAGTCGACTACCCGGATTTCGCGCGAGCCGTCGCCGAAGGCGTGGCCGGCGGCCGTTTCGATCGCGGCATCCTGGTCTGCGGCACCGGCGTGGGAATGGCGATTGCCGCCAACAAGGTAGACGGCGTGCGATCGGCACCAATCGTTGACACCGACACCGCGAAACTGTCGCGCGAGCACAACGATCTCAACGTGCTGACGCTTGGCGCGCGCGTGCTGCCCGAATCACGCGCGAGAGAAATCGTCCGCACGTTCCTGCAGACGCCGTTTGAAGGCGGCCGCCACGCCAACCGCGTCAGCAAGATTCATTCGATCGAAAGCTAGCTCGCCTTCAACAACTCGTCGAGGCGCGCATAGAACTCGTCGGTGCCTTTCTGTGTCAGGCCACCCTTCAACACCACGTCGCGCACTTCCTGCGACGGAAACACGATCGAGGACCTCATGGTCGTGATGCCGTTGTGCTCGACCAGTTCGGTGGTGACGAGCGTTTCGCCCGGATCCCAGTCGTCCCATCGTTCGGTGCGCACGAATCGGTCCGGCGCCTGCACTTCCTTGTAGACGCCGAACTGGCCGACCGTCTTGCCGTTCTTCAGCTTGGTGACGTAGCGCCAGGTGCCGCCGACACGCGTCTCGCTTTCACAGATGTCCATCGCGCCCGGCGGGCCATACCAGCGCCGGACCAGTTCGGGTTTCGTCAGCGCGTCGAACACCAGCCGCCGGGGCGCGTTGAAGCGGCGTGTCAGCACTACTTCGCGATCGGTCGGCGTCTCGATCGTCACGGTTACTTCACTCGTCATCGTTCGCTCCTTTGGCGCCCACGGCGCCGCCTCTTCTCCGACTTCAATTCCTCGAGCACACCGTCGAGGCGTTGGAAGTGTTCTTCCCACTGCTGCCGGTAATGCTCAAGCCAGCGGTTGGCCTCGGCGAGCGGCGTCACCTCGAGACAACACGGGCGCCGCTGGGCGTCGCGGCCGCGCGTGATCAGGCCGGCCCGCTCGAGCACCTTGAGATGTTTGGAGATCGCCGGCTGCGACATCTCGAACGGCTCGGCCAGCTCCATCACCGTCGCTTGTCCAGAGGCCAGTCGCGACAGGATCGCGCGCCGCGTGGGATCGGCCAGCGCCGCGAAGGTGGCGTCGAGGTCTGCGGCTTTCATAACCATATGGTTATATACAAATCGGCGGCGTAGGTCAACTCGCTGGCGGGCGGGACTAAAGTCCCGCCCCTACGAAACGCGGCTGGTAGAATGAAATCCCCGCATGATTCCGCTCCCATTGATGCAGCGCTCCCTTGCCCAGGCCGATCCCGACATTGCCGCCGCCATCGCGAATGAAACACGGCGGCAGGCCGACGGGCTCGAGCTGATCGCGTCGGAAAATTTCGTCAGCCGTGCCGTGCTCGAAGCTGTCGGCTCCGTGCTGACCAACAAGTACGCCGAGGGCTACCCCGGCAAGCGCTATTACGGCGGCTGCGAGTTCGTCGACGTCGCCGAGACGCTGGCGATCGCGCGCGCGAAGACGCTCTTCGGCGCCGAGCACGTCAACGTGCAGCCTCACTCCGGCGCGCAAGCGAACATGAGCGTCTACCTGACGCTGCTCAAACCCGGCGACACTGTGCTCGGGATGAACCTTGCGCACGGCGGCCACCTCACGCATGGCCACCCGCTGAATTTTTCGGGGAAGCTCTACACGATCGTTCCGTACGGCGTCCGCAAGGACGATGAACGGCTCGACTACGACGAGTTTGCGAAGCTCGCGCAGCAGCACAAGCCTAAGATGATCATTGCGGGGGCCAGCGCCTATTCGCGCGTGTTCGACTTTCCGCGGATGTCGGCGGTAGCGAAGGCGGTTGGCGCGCCGTTGATGGTCGACATGGCGCACATCGCCGGTCTCGTGGCCGGCGGAGTGCACCCGAGTCCCGTGCCGCACGCCGACTTCGTCACCACCACCACGCACAAGACGCTGCGCGGGCCGCGCGGCGGCATGGTGTTGTGCCGCGAGCAGTATGCGAAGGACCTCGATCGCACGGTGTTTCCCGGCGTGCAGGGCGGGCCGTTGATGCACATCATCGCGGCCAAGGCGGTGTGCTTCAAGGAAGCCGCCACTCCGGAGTTCGCCGCGTATCAGAAGCAGATCGTCAAGAACGCCCAGCGCCTCGCCGGCTCGTTGAAGAGCGCCGGTTTCCGCATCGTCAGCGGCGGCACCGATAATCACATCGTGCTCGTGGACGTGTTCTCGAAGGGCCACACCGGAAAAGTGGCGGAGGTCGCGCTCGGCCACGCGGGCATCACCGTCAACAAGAACGCGATCCCCTTCGATCAAAATCCGCCGATGGTGGCGAGCGGCATCCGCCTCGGCACGCCGGCCGTGACCACGCGCGGCATGGGCGAAGCCGAGATGGATCTGATCGCCGAGTTCATCACGCGCGCGCTGGCGACGCCCGAAGACGCCGGCGCGCTCGCCATGGTCAAGACCGAAGTCGAACAGCTGTGCCGCAAGTTCCCGCTGTACCCGGAACGCCTGGCCTGAGCGCCGCGATCGACGCTGCGTTCGCGGACGAGGGTCCGCTCGCGCGCGCCGTCGATCAGTTTGAGCCGCGGCACGGCCAGCGGACGATGGCCGCCGCGGTCGGCCGCACGCTGCAGCACGGCGGTGTGCTGCTGGCTGAAGCCGGCACGGGAACCGGCAAGACGCTGGCCTACCTGGTGCCGGCGATTCTCCACCGGCAACGCGTGCTGATCTCCACGGGCACAAAAAACCTCCAGGAGCAGATCTACTTCAAGGACATTCCCGCGGTGCAGACGGCCCTCGGTGTGTCGTTCACGGCGACCTACATGAAGGGCCGCGCCAACTACCTGTGCCTGCACCGTCTCGATCAACTGCGCGCCGCGCCACATGCCGCGCCGGACTTCATCTCGATGATGGACGAGTGGCGGCGCGTCACCGAATCGGGCGACCGCGCGGAGTTGAGCGAGCTGCCCGAAGACTCGGCACTGTGGCACGACGTGTCGGCCACGGCCGAGACCTGTCTCGGCAGCGACTGTCCGCAGTTTCGCGAGTGCTACGTCACGAAGATGCGCCAGCGCGCTGCTGAATCCGACGTGGTGATCGTTAATCACCACCTGCTGTGCGCGGATGCGTCGGTGCGGCAGAGCACTTACGGCGAAGTCATCCCGGACTGTCATTACGCGGTGATCGATGAAGCGCACCAACTCGAAGACGTCGCCACGCAGTACTTCGGGATCTCGGTAAGCAACTACCGCGTCGCGGATCTGGTGCGCGATGCCGAGCGGGCGTTGAATCTCGGCGAAATCGCAGATGACGGTTCGGAGCTGCGCCACGAGATCACCCATATCGACGACCACTCGCACACTTTTTTTGGCGCGCTCGCGATGGCGCGTCACTCCCGTGGTGGTCTTGAAGAACGGTTGCGGATCGGGCCGGACTGGTTTGGCGACATCGTCGATCAGGGCCTGGCGCTCGTGGTGTCGCTCGACACGCTGGCCGCGTCGATGACGCGCCGGGCCGGCACCGAAGAAGCCGGCACCCAGGTCAACGAGGATGCCGCGACACTGGCGAGACGCGCGGTGGAGTTGCGGGACCATCTGCGATTCCTGCTCGAGGCGTCGGATCCGGGCTTCGTGTATTTTCTCGAGACCCGCAACCGCGGCGTGTTCCTGCGCGCGGCGCCGATCGACGTGTCGGCGCTGATTCGCGAGATGCTGTTCGATCGCATGCGGGCGACCGTGATGACGTCGGCGACGCTCACCGTCGAGGGATCCTTTGACTACGTGAAGGGGCGCCTTGGCGTGGACGACGCCGAGAGCCTGCGCGTGCCGTCGGAGTTCGATTTTTCCGAACAGGCCATCCTGTATTTGCCGCGCAAGATGCCGTCGCCCAAATCGCCGGACTTCGCCGACGCGGTGGCGCGCGAAACCATCGAGCTGCTGACGCGCACCCAGGGGCGCGCGTTCGTGTTGTTTACGAGTTACTCGATGTTGCGGGCGGTGCGCGAGCGCGTCGAACGCGAGCTGCCGTATCCCCTCATCGTGCAGGGCAACGCACCGCGCAGCGTGTTGCTCAACCAGTTCCGCGCGACGCCCAACGCCGTGCTGTTCGCGACGTCGTCTTTCTGGCAGGGCGTCGACGTGGTCGGCGAGCAATTGAGCTGCGTGATCATCGACAAGCTGCCGTTTGCCTCGCCCGGGGATCCGATCACGGCGGCGCGTATCGAGGCCATCCTCAATGACGGCGGCGATGCCTTCCAGGACTACCAGGTGCCGCTGGCGGTGCTGGCGATGTTGCAGGGACTGGGCCGGTTGATCCGCCACCGCACCGACCGCGGCGTGCTGGCCGTGCTCGACCCGCGTCTCAGGACGATGAGTTATGGCCGGCGGTTCCTCGACTCCTTTCCCCCGGCGCCAATCACCCACGATTTGGGGGCGGTGGCGCGGTTTTTCGCCAGCTGATTTACACTAGCAATCGAGGCAGGCACCACATGACAAAGATGTTTTCCAAGCGAACGGCTGTGCTCCTGATCGCCCTGGTGGCGGGGCTGGCTCCGGCGGCCCTCGCACAGTCGACGATGGTTAAGGGCAAGGTGATCGGCGCGAACAAGGAGCCGATGGTTGGCGTCGCAATCACCATCGAGTTCCAGGGCGGGGTCAATCGCAAACTCGAAACCAAAACCGACAAGCGCGGCGAGTTCATCCAGCTGCTGACCGAAGGCGGCCAATACAAGATCACCGCCACCGACCCGAAGATCGGATCGGTGAGTAACATGACCGCCGTGCGCCTCGGCCGTGTCTCCGACATGGTCATCGTGCTCGTGCCGACGACGGCCGCCAACGACGCCGCCAAGGCGGCGGAGCTGAAGAAGGCGTTTGAGGATGGCGTGACCGCGAGCCGCGGCGGACGCCATGACGAGGCGATCGAAAAGTTCAAAGCGGCCATCGAGATGGCGCCCAGCTGCTTCGACTGCCACTTCAACATCGGCGTCGCCTACATGGCCAAGAAGGATGAGAAGGCGGCGGAGGCGGCGTGGAAGCAGGCGCTCGAGGTGAAGGCCGATTACGCCGAGGCGCTCAATGCGCTGTCGACGCTCTACAACAATCAGAAACGCTTCGACGAGGCGGCCGCCATGAGCGGGAAAGCCGCGGCCGCCGGCGGCGGTGCCGGCAACGCCGACGCGACCTTCAACCAGGGCATCATCCTCTGGAACCAGGGCAAGATCGCCGAGGCCAAGGCGAAGTTCGAAGAGACGATCAAGATGAATGCGTCGCACGCCGATGCGCATTTCCAGCTCGGCATGGCGCTCCTGAATGAAGGCAAGCTGCCGGAAGCCGTCGCCGCGTTCGAGTCGTACCTGAAGCTGGCGCCCGAGGGTCAATACGCGGCGCAGGCGAAAGGCATGATTGCGCAGCTGAAGAAATGAGTCTTGGGACTTGGGTCTTGGGTCCTGCCCAAGTCCCAAGTCCGAAGTCCCAGGTCCCACGTGTATCAGGAGATTCCGCAGCGACTGGCAAACGTTCGCGAGAGGATCGCGGACGCGGCCAGTCGCGCGGGCCGAAGTCCCGCCGACGTTCGCCTGATCGCCGTTTCCAAAACTCATCCGATCGATGCCGTCCGAGCCGCTGCTGAAGCAGGCCAGGGCGATTTCGGCGAAAACAAAGTGCAAGAGGCCCTACAGAAAATTGCGCAATCGACCGATACGCGACTGCGCTGGCATCTGATCGGCCACCTCCAGTCGAATAAGGCCAAAAAAGCGGCGGGGGTGGTACAGGCGATTCACGCGATCGACAGCGTGGATCTTCTGAAGAAGGTCGATCAGGCCGCGGCCGCGGCCGGGCGCACCATCCAGGTGCTGGTGCAAGTGGACCTGGCGCTCGAAGACACGAAGTTCGGCGCCCCGGAAGCGGAGTTGCACGGTATTTTCCAGGAAGCCGCCAACTGCCAGGCCGCCCTGATGGCGGGGCTGATGCTGCTGCCGCCGCTGGCCGAAAACCCGGAAGACGCGCGGCCGTGGTTTGTCCGACTGCGCGGCGTTCGCGACCGGCTCGCTGATGCGGGCGTGCCTGGCGAACACCTGCGCGAACTGTCGATGGGCATGAGCCACGATTTCGAGGTGGCCATCGAAGAAGGCGCCACGATGGTCCGCGTCGGCACGGCGATATTTGGTGAGAGGCATTACACATGAAAGTCACACCACTCGATCTCAGGCAGCAGCGCTTCAAGACCGTAATGCGCGGCTACGACCGCGGTGAAGTGCAGGCCTTCCTGCTCGAGGTCGCCGACGACTACGAGAACGCGCTGCGTGAGAGCGACAAGCTGCGGCAGGACGTGACGAAGCTCGACGCCGTGCTCGGCGAGCATCGCGGCCAGGAGCGCAATCTCCGCAACACGCTGCTCACTGCCCAGAAGCACGCCGACGACATCAAGGAACATGCACAAAGCGAAGCGGGGATTATCGTCCGCGAAGCGGAGGGCCGCGCCGACCTGCTGCTGCAGAAGGCGCAGAACCGCCTCGACGAGGTGCACCGCGAAATCGAGGGCCTGCGCCTGAAGCGCCGTGAAGTGGAGAACGACATCGAGTCGCTGGTGCGGACGCTGAACACCACGCTCGAGTTCATCCGCGACCAGGACGCGCGGTCGCGCGAGGAGCGTGTGCTGCTCCACCGGCCGCGCCAGGCCGAAAGCGGGCCGGCCGCCGCCCCGCGCCCGGCGGATGTCACGCCCAAAGCCGACACCCAGGTCGGCTGACGAGCGCACCGCGGCGATCGACGTGCGGGTGATCCCGCGCGCCGGCCGCTCGGGATTTGCCGGGCTCCGCGACGGCGCCCTGCTCGTCCGCCTCGCCGCCGCGCCCGTTGACGGCGCGGCGAATGACGAGCTGATCGCCCTCATCGCGCGCGCCCTCGACATCCCCAAACGCGACATCACCATCGTGAGCGGCGAACGATCGCGTTCGAAGCGAATCCGAGTGGCGGGCATGAATCGCGAGCAGGTAATAGATAGACTGATAGCAGGTGCAGGCTGACTTCCTGATCGAAAATGCCGACCTCGTGGCCACCTGCGCTGGACCCGGCCCACGCCGTGGATCCGCGCAGCGCGAGATCGGCGCGATCCCCAACGCCTCCGTCGCCGGCTTCGAAGGCCGCATCGTGTTCGTCGGTTCCGCGGCAGATGCGTCGAAGACGGTCGGGCTGACCGCCAACGCGCAAGTGATCAACGGTGAGGGCTGCACCGTCGTGCCCGGCTTCGTCGATCCGCACACGCATCTCGTGTTCGCCGGCGATCGCCGTGATGAGCTGCGGCGCCGTCTCGCCGGCGCCACCTACGCCGAGATCGCGGCCAGTGGCGGCGGCATCGTGAAAACCGTGGCGGCCACGCGCGCCGCGAGCGAGCACGAGCTGGTCGGTCTGGCGCGAACGCGGCTGGCGGAGATGCTCGCCTCCGGGACCACCACCGCCGAGGCCAAGAGCGGCTACGGCCTCGACCTCGAGACCGAGCGCCGCATGCTGCACGCGATCAAGACCCTATCTGCCGGCCAGCCCATCGACCTCACCGCTACGTTCATGGGGGCGCACGAAGTGCCGGTCGAGTATCGCGGCCGCCGCAGCGAGTACGTGCGCCTGGTGATCGACGAAATGATCCCGGCGATTGCGGCAGATGGACTGGCCGAATGGTGCGATGTCTTTTGCGAGAACGGCGTCTTCACGCCCGACGAGTCGAGAGCCATTCTCGAGGCGGGCCAGCGGAACGGTCTCAAGGCGCGCATCCACGCCGACGAACTCGCGCTGAGCGGCGGTGCCCGTGTAGCCGCCGAGGTCGGCGCGCACTCGGCCGATCACCTGATTTACGTCGACGAGCCGCACGCCCGCCGGCTCGCGGACCGCAACGTGGTCGCCACTCTCCTCCCGTCGGCGGCCTTCTTCCTGAAGCTCGGACGCTACGCGCCGGCCCGCATGCTGATCGATCAGGGCGTAGCCGTGGCGCTGGCGACGGATCTCAATCCCGGCGGCGGTTTCACTACCTCCATGCCGTTCGCGATGACCCTGGCGTGCTTCGGCATGAACCTGACGCTCGAAGAAGCGCTGATGGGCGCCACGCTCAACGCCGCCGCCTCACTCGATCGGGCGGATTCGATTGGCAGCCTCGAGGCCGGCAAACAATTCGACGCCGTGATCGTGAGCGGCATGTTGACCGACCTCATCCGCGTCGGCGGTCCCGTCATCAGCAAGGTGATCAAACACGGCCGTGTCGTTTTCCCTACTGGGGTCTGACCCCCATTTCTAACCTTCGTCATCAAGCTTCATCGGACAAAATGTGCTGGCTTGAAACACCGTACAAACTCGCCGCGTACAGGTACGCGCTTATTGAATTTTGACAATGTTAGAAATGAGGGTCTGACCCCGATCTAACATCGTCAGATGGAGTTTGCGGAAATGACGGTGGGGCAATTGCTCGAGGCGCTGGCGAGCTCGGAGCCCACACCGGGCGGGGGCACGGCGGCGGCGGTTACCGGGGCGATGGGCGCGTCGCTACTGGTGATGGTGACAGGGCTCGCGAAATCGCGGAACAACACCGACGAGGAAAAAGCCGCGCTCGGGAAAGCTCGCGCGGTACTGCAGCCGCTGACCACCGACCTCACGCGGCTCGCCGATGCCGACAGCCAGTCGTTCAACGCGGTGATGGCCGCGTACCGTTTGCCGAAAGCCACTGACGAAGAAAAGGCCGCGCGCTCTCGCGCCATCCAGGACGCGCTCCGCGGCGCCACCATCGTGCCACTCGATACGCTGCGCGCCTGTGCGGACGCACTCGCGCAGGCCCAGGCCGTGGCCCAACACGGCCATCGAGCCGCGGCAAGCGATGCGGGCGTGGCCATCGCGCTGCTGCGGGCGGCCGCGGCCGGCGCTCACGCGAACGTGCGCGCCAATCTCGAAAGTATCAAAGACGAGGAATTCAAGTCGTCGACCGACGCGGAGGCGGCGCGACTGTCGGCGGCCGCCGTCGCCGATGCGTCAACCGCAATGCAGGCGCTAGCTTAGCGGTTCGGGGGAGAAATACCGGCCAACATGCGAGTGGACGCTTTGGGCGTGAACTCCCAGGGGTATCCCAAATTCCCGGCAGCAGGGGGATGGTCACGGTGTACGGCATGTCGACGACGCGATCCTGACCGATCATCTGGACCGAAACATCGTCTTCCTTGATTACGATCGAGTACTCCCGGGCAATCCGCAACACGGTGTTGACGACTTCCGTGTCGCTGGCGCGCGTATCAAACAGCAGGCGCTGCTGAACGGCATCCTCGAACTGGAAGTTGTTGAGCGCGTACCTGGCCGCCTGGAAGCACGCCGTCAGCACCAGCAGCGTAATGACAATCTTGATGATGGTCTTCATGCATCTCCGGGCGTCTTGGAAGGCGACACGCCCTGCCTTTCTTTTCGGATCAATGGATCTGGTGGAATAGCCTGCCCCACCTGGGAGCAAAACCACCGCCCGATCCATCGTCCGGAACGTCGAATGACCAGTAAATGAACAGGGCCCGGCCCTTCACATACGACTGCGGCAGGAAGCCCCAAAACCGGCTGTCCTGCGAGTCGTCTCGATTGTCGCCCATCATGAAAAAGTGGCCTTCCGGCACCGTGACCGGCCCGTACTTGCGCCGGATGTCGTCGCTCTGCCCGTCCACGGACGGCGGAAACAGGTAGTGGGCATACTCCTCGGCCAGCGGCTGCCCGTTGATGATCACCGTCTGGTTCTTGAGCTCCAACGTGTCGCCCGGCAGGCCAATCACACGCTTGATGAAATCGCGCTCGGGCTCCTCCGGGAACTTGAACACGATGATGTCGCCGCGGCGAATCGACCGCATCGGCAACAACGCCTTCTCGAGCGGCGACGCGGTGGGCGCGAAGATGAACTTGTTGACGATCAGGTGATCGCCGACGAGCAGGTTGGGCTTCATCGAGCCGGTAGGAATCTTGAAGGCCTGGAAGACAAACGTCCGCACGAACAGCGCCAGGACGACCGCGACGAGGATCGATTCGAAGTATTCGCGGAGCGTGGATTTCTGGAACGTGGCTTCCGCCATCGCTAGTCGTCTCCGATCTTCAACACCGCGAGAAACGCTTCCTGCGGAATATCGACGGTGCCGACGCGCTTCATGCGCTTCTTGCCTTCCTTCTGCTTCTCGAGCAGCTTGCGCTTGCGCGAGATGTCGCCACCGTAGCACTTGGCCAGCACGTTCTTGCGCAGCGCCTTCACCGACTCACGCGCAATTACGCGCGCGCCGATCGCGGCCTGGATCGCCACTTCGAACATCTGCCGCGGGATCAGCTCCCGCATCTTCGAGGCCAGCTGGCGTCCCCGATCGTACGCCCGATCGCGGTGGACGATGATCGACAAGGCGTCCACCGGCTCGCCGTTGACCAGGATGTCGAGTTTGACGAGCGGCGACTCCCAATAGCCGGTGACGTGATAGTCGAGCGACGCGTAGCCGCGCGAAATCGTCTTCAGGCGATCGTAGAAGTCGAGCACCACCTCGTTGAACGGCAGCTCGTACGAGATCAGCACGCGGTCGGCGGCCTTGAACTCGAGCGCCTTCTGCACGCCGCGCTTGTCCTGGCAGAGCTGCAGGATCGCGCCGACGAACTCGGCAGGCGTCAGGATCATCGCGGTGATCACCGGCTCTTCGATCTTGTCGATGTGGCCGGTCTCGGGCAGCTTCGCGGGGCTGTCGATCTCGACCACCTCGCCGTCGGTCTTCGTCACCCGGTACAGCACGCCCGGCGCCGTGGTGACAAGGTCCATGTTGAACTCGCGCTCGAGACGCTCCTGCACGATCTCCATGTGCAGCAGCCCGAGGAACCCGCAGCGGAAACCAAAGCCGAGCGCCAGCGAGGTTTCGGGCTCGAAGAAAAACGACGCGTCGTTGAGGCGCAGCTTCTCGAGCGACTCGCGCAGTTCGGCGTACTGATGGCTTTCCACGGGATACAGACCCGCGAACACCATCGGCTTCAACTCCTTGAAGCCGGGGAACGGTTCCAGCGTAGGGCGAGCGGTTTCCGTGACCGTGTCGCCGATTTGCGCGTCGGCCACCACCTTGATGCCGCACGCGATGAAGCCGACTTCGCCCGGCCCCAGCTGATCGACCGGTACCGCCTTCGGCACGAACACGCCGAGCGACTCCACCTCGTGGTCCTGCCGCGTGTTCATTAGCGTGACCTTCATGCCGTTCTTGATCGTGCCTTCGAGCACGCGGACGACGATCACCACGCCGCGATAGGCGTCGTACCACGAATCGAAGATCAACGCCTTGAGGTGCGCCGCGGGATCGCCTTCCGGCGGCGGCACCCGCGTGACGACGGCTTCGAGGATGTCGACGACGCCGGTGCCTTCTTTCGCGCTGGCGAGAATCGCCGTGTCGCCATCCAACCCGATGATGTCCTCGAGCTGGCGGCGCGCCTCTTCCGGCTGCGCGCTCGGCAGATCGATCTTGTTGATCACGGGGATGATTTCGAGGTTGTTCTCCACCGCGAGGTAGGCGTTGGCCAGCGTCTGCGCTTCAACCCCCTGCGACGCGTCGACCAGCAGCAACGCGCCTTCGCACGCGGCCAGCGACCGGGTGACCTCGTAACTGAAGTCGACGTGGCCGGGGGTGTCGATCAGGTTGAGGATGTAGGTCTGGCCGTCCTTCGCCGTGTACGTGAGCCTGACGGGATGGGCCTTGATGGTAATGCCCCGCTCGCGCTCGAGGTCCATGGTATCGAGCACTTGCGCGGACATTTCGCGCGCCTGGAGCGCTCCCGTCACCTCGAGAAACCGATCGGCTAGCGTCGATTTCCCATGGTCAATATGGGCGATGATGGAGAAGTTCCTAATGTGAGGCTGGGTCACGGCCGAAATAACTATTATGACCCATGCCTGACCAGCCACCGTCTGGACTTGGCCGTAAATGTCCATCATGCGGCCGGCGCGTCCCGCGCTCGGTGGCCAAATGCCGCTGCGGCACCGTTCTGCCGGCCGATCTCGAAACCGCGGTCGAAGAGGCCGCCGAGCCAGCCAAGCGCGCGTGGCCCACGTTTGTGGTGCTCGCGTTGCTCGTTGGCGGCACGGCGTACTGGACGTTCGGTCGCGAGACGCCGGTCGAGCCTCCTCCACAATCCCTGGAAACTGAGCCGATGGGTGCGCCTGCCGCGCTCGCCGTGCCACCACCCGGGCGGCGGGAGTTGTCACCCGAGGAGCGCGCATGGGATGCCCAGGCACGAATGAAGGACCCGGAGCGTCAACCATTGCCGGCGACCAATCCTTTCGCTGCCGCGCCGGCCGATGAGGGCCTCACGCCGGCACTCGAAGACATGGTGTCGCGAGCGATGCCGGCGATCGTCCTCGTCGAAACCACCTCGGGACGCGGCAGTGCGTTCTTCGTTCAACACGACACGCTGATCACCAACGTGCACGTCGTCCAGCAGGACGGCTATGTCACGCTGCGGCGGATGGACGGGTCCAGCGTGAGCGCGCGCGTGCATACGCGGGCGCCGGCGTTCGACATCGCCGTGCTGAAAGTGGCGCAAGGGTCAGCGTCGCAGCCGTACCTGGCGATGGGCACGGCGCAATCGCTCAAGGCGGGGCAGGAAGTGGTGGTGATCGGCTCGGCGCTGGGCACGCTCCAGAACAGCGTGTCGCGAGGCATCGTCAGCGGGCTGCGCAACAGCGGCGGCGTGACCCTGGTGCAGTCGGACGCCGCGGCCAACCCTGGCAACAGCGGCGGGCCGATGCTCGATCGCAACGGACGCGTGGTCGGCATCCTCACCGCCGGCTATAAGGGCCAGCAGGGTCTCAACTTCGCCGTGTCGATCGATCACGCGCGCGATATTCTCGACGGCCGGCAGACCAATCTCGGATCGGCCCAGACCGGGCTTGCGAACATCGAGCCGATGCGGCCTGGCGGCGCGGCTTCGGAAAGCGACCGCAGGCAGCAGCAAGGCGAACAGGAATTCACTCAGCGCGTGGCCTCTGCCACAGCGGCCGCGGACCAGCTCGATGAGTACTGGAAGCGCTTTCGCAGCAGCTGTTTTAAATCGCCGATCAGGGGTTCGTACGATCGGGAGTGGTTTGCCGTATTCGCGCCCGGCGCGATCCCGGGCGATGCGGCGGCGGGCTGCGTCGACTACTACCAGTCGATGGCCACCGAGATGAACAAGTTCCGCGACTACATGCGCCAGACAGTGCAGGCCGCCCGCCGTGCGAGCCTGTTGCCGGGCACCGTTCGCGACACGCTGCGCACGAAGCGGATCAATTCCGACGCCTGGGACAGGTAAATAGATCTCAGATGTCCGATCTCAGATTGCCGATTTAGTTCAGGAGGTCGATCGGCCGTGCGAACGTCGTTGAACGCCGCCTACGGCTGAGCAGGCTCCACGGTCAACCTCGAGGTTTCCGGCCCGTTTTACCGCCATAAGTAGTGCTAGCATTCGCCGTTCATGCTGTTTCGCGGCGACATTCCGACTCCTGCCCTCCTCCTCGACCTCGACGCCTTCGAAGACAACATTCGCAAGATGGCCTCGCACCTGGAGGCACGGCACAAGGCCTTCCGGCCGCACGGCAAGACGCACAAGTGCCCGGAAGTGGCGCGCGCGTTGATTGGCGCGGGGGCGATCGGTTGCTGCGCGGCGCGGTTGAGCGAAGCCGCAGTCTTTGCGGCGCACGGCATCAGGGGATTGCTCATCACGACCGCGGTCGTCGGCAAGGCGAAGATCGCGCGCGCGACTGGCACTCGCACGCACGGCGCCGGACACGATGTTGTGCGTGGACGATGAGCAGAACGTCCGCGAGATCAATGACGCGGCCGCGGCCGGCGAGCCGATCAGGCTGCTGATCGATCTCTACTTTGGGCGCACCGGCGTCGAGCCGGGTGAACCGGCGTTGCGCCTCGCGAAGCTGATCGACTCATTGCCCAATGTGGCGCTCGAGGGTTTGCAGTCCTACGACGGGCAGGCCGCGCACACCACGCCGTTCACCGCACGCGGCGTTCGGACCAACGGCAACATGGCGAAAGCCGTCGAAACGAAAGCCCTCATTGAAAAGGCGGGCATCCGCTGTCCGATCGTCACCGGCGGATCGACCGGCACCTATCGTTTCGATTCCGAAAATCCCGGGATGACCGAGCTGCAGCCGGGGAGCTTCATCTTCATGGACCTCGACTACGGCCGCATCGGCGGACCCGACGGCGACGAGTATCACGACTTCAAGAACGCGCTGACCGTGATGACGACCGTGGTGTCGACGCCGCCCGGATTCGCGATTGTCGATGGCGGTTACAAGGCCTTTTCGACTGATCGTCCGTTCACACCGAAGCCGCTCCAGCTCGACGGAGTTGAATACGGGTGGGCCGGCGATGAACATGGCCGCCTCGATCTGTCGAAGGCCTCACGTCAGTTGAAGGTCGGCGACCGCGTGGAGTTTATCCCGCCGCATTGCGATCCCACGGTCAACCTCTACGATCACATTCACGCGCTGCGCGGCGATCGCGTCGAAGCGGTGTGGCCGATTGCGGCCCGCGGCAAGAGCCAATAGGCCACTGATTGACACCGATTAGACACAGATTGCGATGAGTGCCGTCCTCCAACGCGAGCTCGAAGCCGCCATCGACGGGGAGGTCCGTTTCGATCGCATCTCGCGGGCGCTCTACTCCACCGACGCGAGCGTGTATCAGATCGAACCGATCGGCGTGGTCATTCCGCGATCGCACGAGGCGGTGATCCGCGCGGTCGAGATCGCCGCGCGCCACGGCGTGCCGATTACGCCGCGCGGCGGCGGCACGTCGCAGGCCGGTCAATCGATCGGCGCCGGACTGGTGCTCGACACGTCGAAGCACCTGAATCGCATCCTCGAGATCAATCCGGACGAGCGCTGGGCGCGCGTCGAGCCAGGGGTGGTACTCGACGAGCTCAACGCGGTGCTTCGGCCGCATCAGCTGCGGTTCGCTCCCGATGTCTCGTCGGCAAGCCGCGCCACCGTGGGCGGGATGATGGCCAACAACTCGAGCGGCGCCCGCTCGGTGTTGTACGGCAAGACCATCGATCACGTCCAAGAACAGCGCGTCGTGCTGGCCGACGGATCGCTCGCGCATTTCCGGCCGCTGACGGCCGACGAGCTCGCGCGCGCGCGAGCGGGCGACTCCATCGAAGCCCGCGCGTATCACGCCATCCCCGAGCTTGGCGTCCGGCACGCCGCCGAGATCGACCGGCGGTTTCCAAAAGTGCTGCGGCGCGTCGGCGGCTACAACCTCGACGCGTTCGTCGATGCCGCGCGCCCAATCGATCTGACGCGCATCGTCGTCGGATCGGAAGGTACGCTGGGATTCATCGTCGACGCGAAGATCGGCCTCGTGCCGCTGCCGGCGCAGAAGACGGTGATGACGATCGAGTTCGATCAACTGCTCGATGCGCTGGGAGCGACGCCGCTGGTGCTGAAGCATGGCCCGTCCGCCGTCGAGGTGATGGACGACTTCATCCTCTCGCACGCGCGCGGTCACGCGATGCTCGATACGCAGCGAAAAAGCATGATTCAGCGCGACGGTTCGTCGCTGCTCTGCGTCGAGTTCTATGGCGACTCGCTTGATGCGCTGGTGGCGAGGATGGAGGCCCTCGAGCGTGATCTCAAAGGCGCCAGCCATTCCTGCCGGATTCGTCACGTCCTCGACCTGGCCAACCAGGCCAGAATCTGGAGCTTCCGCGAAGCCGCGCTCGGCCTGTCGACGGCGATGAAAAGCGACGGCAAAGCAATTTCGTTCGTGGAAGACACCGCGGTGGCGCCCGAGAAGCTCCGCGATTACATCGCGCGGTTCATCGCGATCGTCCGCCGGCATCGCACCACCGCGGGCGTGTACGCGCATGCCTCGGTGGGCTGCCTGCACGTGCGGCCCGTGGTGAACCTGAAAACCGCTTCTGGCGTGGCGACCTTTGAAGCCATCGCCAATGAGGTGGCCGATCTCGTGCTGGAGTTCGGCGGCGCGCTCTCGGGCGAGCACGGTGACGGGCTCGTGCGCGGCGCGTTCAACGAGAAGATGTTCGGCTCGGAGCTCTACCAGGCCTTCCGCGCGGTGAAACGCACCTTCGATCCGAACGGCCTGTTCAATCCGGGACGGATCGTCGACACGCCGCCGATTACGTCGCACCTGCGATTGGGCGCGGGCTACCAGACGCCGGCGCCGGCCACCACGTTCGATTTCTCCGAGCAGGCGGGATTTGGACGCGCCGTCGAGATGTGCAGCGGCGTGGGCCTGTGCCGAAAGACCCGCGAGGGCACGATGTGCCCGTCGTTCATGGTGACGCGCGAGGAGGCGCACTCCACGCGCGGCCGGGCAAACACGTTGCGGCTGGCGATGAACGGCGAGCTTGGCGACGCAAAACTTTCGGACCAGGGCGTGCACGACGTGCTCGATTTGTGCCTCGAGTGCCGCGCCTGCAAAAGTGAGTGCCCCGTTGGCGTGGACGTGGCGCGATTCAAGAGCGAGTTTCTCTCGGGTTACTGGGAGCGCCATCGCTTGACGATGAACGCGCGTGCGTTCGGGCACGCTCATTCAGCATCCGCACTAGGCAGTCACTTTGCGCCGCTCTCGAATGCAATCGCGAACAGCAAGCCGATGCGGTGGGTCATGGAACAGACGATCGGTGTCGATCGTCGGCGAACGTTGCCGACATGGACGAGGAACACTCTGCGGAAAAGGCTCGTCTATCCGGCTAAACCCGGACACCACCACGATACTGACGCTGTCGCACTCCTGTTCGTCGACACCTTCAGCGAATACGAAGCACCTGAGATTGGGGTTGCCGCCATCGAGGTGCTGAATGCCTCGGGCCTTCACACCGCGCTCGCACCGAATGTGTGCTGTGGCCGGCCGCTGATTTCACAGGGGTTACTCAGCGAAGCACGGCGGCAGGCGGCGGCCAATGTCCATGCCCTGTTCGAGGCGGCCGATGCCGGTCGCGCGATCGTGTTCATGGAGCCAAGCTGCCTCTCGGCGGTGCGCGAGGATGCGCCGGATCTGCTGCGCGGCGAGTTGCAAAAGCGGGCCCGCGTGGTGGCTCGGCAGTCGGTACTCTTCGAGGAGTACCTCGAACGCGAATGCGCGACCGGCCGCGCCACGTTGAAGCTCAAGACCGGGCCGGCCAACATACACTTGCACCCGCACTGTCATCAGCGATCGATGGGCCTGGCGGCCCCGGCCAAAGCGCTGCTCTCGCGCGTGCCGGGCGCGGCGGTCACCGACCTCGACGCCGGCTGCTGCGGCATGGCGGGCTCGTTCGGCTACACGCGCAATCACTACGAGGTGTCGCGCGCGATCGGCGAGCGTAAGCTGCTGCCGGTGGCGCGCTCGCTCGATGCGCAATCGGTGCTGGTGGCGGCGGGCACCTCTTGCCGGCACCAGGTGCACGATCTCGCCGGCGCCACCGCGGTGCACCCGGCGGTGCTGCTGAGATCGCTGTTAGAGGAGACCCGATGGACCTAGCCTGGATATCACTGGCGGCGCTGATCGTGGCCATCACGCTCAGCATGGTGACCAGCGTTAACGTCGGCGTGGTGTCGCTGGCGCTGGCGTGGATCGTCGGCGTCTATCTCGGCGGCATGCCGATTGCCAAGGTGATCGGCACCTTCCCGATCGATCTACTCCTCAATCTGGTCGGCGTCACGCTGCTGTTCGGGATGGCCAACAACAACGGCACGCTCGGCCGCATCGCCGCGCGCGCGGTGCGCGCCTGCAAGGGCAACGCTGGCGTGATCCCGATCATGCTGTTCTTCATCGCGCTGGGCCTGTCGAGCATCGGTCCGGGCAACATCGCGACCACCGCGATCATGGCGCCGATGGCGATGGCCGTGGCCTACCGTGCCGCGGTGCCGCCGTTCCTGATGGCGCTGATGGTCGGCAACGGCGCGCAGGCCGGCGCGCTGTCGCGCTTTGCGCCGACCGGGATCATCGTCAACACCAACATGGAGAAGATCGGCCTGGGTGGTCATGAGACCGAGACCTACCTCAACAACCTGCTCGCGCACGCGGTGGTGACGTTTGCCGCCTACCTTCTCTTCGGCGGCTGGCGGTTGTTCACCAAGCCGGCGGCGCCGCCGCAAATCGCGCAGTCCGATCAGGCCGGCGGGCGCGCGGAGGAAGCCATTGTCGAGATCGAGCCGTTCGAGGCGAAGCACTGGATGACGATCGCGGTGCTGACGGCGCTGGTGGTCTCGGTGATCTGGTTCAGGACGCACGTCGGCATGGCGGCGCTGACCGGCGCCGCGATCCTGTCGCTCGCCAAGGCGGCCAATGAAAAAGACGCCATCAAGCGAATGCCGTGGAGCGTGATCCTGATGGTCTGCGGCGTCACGGTGCTGATCGGCGTGCTGTCGGCGCAGCGCGGCATCGATTTGTTCACGGATTTGCTCGCCCGCATGGCCACGCCGGGAACGGTGACGTTCGTGATCGCACTGGTGACTGGCGCCGTGTCGGTCTACAGCAGCACGTCGGGCGTGGTGTTGCCGGCGTTTCTGCCCACGGTGCCGGGCCTGGCCGAGCGCCTCAACGCGGATCCGATGGCCATCGCTTCGTCCATGAACGTCGGTGGCCATCTCGTCGATCTCTCGCCGCTGTCCACGATTGGCGCCTTGTGCATTGCGGCGCTGCCGAACGAAGCGGACGGCAAGAAGCTGTTCAATCAGCTGCTGGCCTGGGGCATCTCGATGATGATCGTCGGCGCGCTCATTTGCTGGGTGCTTTTTTGATGGTGGAAACTCGTTTGACAAAGGCACCGACGCCGTCTTTGAAATCGTCGCTGCCGTAACACTTTTTAAGAATATCGTTGCCGGCGCTTTGCTTGGGCCGGCGATGATCGCGCAGCAGCAACAGCGTCGCCTTCGTCGCCTCGACCGTGCTGCGTTTCCTGCCGGCCAAATCGACGGCGCGTTTCATCACTTCCACCGACAGGTGCTCTGATGGGACCACCTCGTTCGCGAGGCCCGAGCGCTGGGCTTGGCCGGCATCGATCAGCCGGCCGGTCAGCAGGAGATCGCGCGTGGCTGCCACGCCGATCAGATCGACCATCCGCGCCGTATTCGTGATCGAGAGACAATTGCCGAGCGTGCGCGCCACCGGCACGCCAAACACCGCCCGCTCCGAGCAGATGCGGAGGTCGCACGCCATCGCGATCGCGCAGCCGCCGCCGGCGGCAACGCCGTCGACCTCGGCGATCGTGATGAGGGGCAGCCGCTCGATGCGATCGATCACCGCGTCGAGCCGCTTCTCGTAGGCCACGCCGTCGGCGCCGTCGAAGTCCTTGAACTGCGCGATGTCGGTGCCGGCGGAGAAAGCGCTGTCCGCTCCGCGTATGATGAGGACGCGGACGTTGCGGTCGGCTTCGGCGGCCTCGCAGGCCTCGACCAGCGCGTCGTACATCTCCCACGTCAGCGCATTGCGCGCTTCGGGGCGACTGAACGTAACGATTCCAACGGGTCCCTTGATGTCCCAGGCGACGTTGCTCGATGGCATAACGGTTCTCGATGCGACCCAGGTGATGGCCGGGCCGTATTGCGCGATGTTACTGGCGGACATGGGCGCGCGGGTGATCAAAGTCGAGCCGCCCGCCGGCGACTCGACGCGAACCATGGCCGGGGCCCACGGCAACGACAGCCCGGCCTTCAACGCCGTCAACCGCGGCAAGCTTGGCGTGGTCCTCGATCTCCAGCAACCGAAGGGCCGCGAGGTGTTCGCGCACCTCGCCAGTTCGGTCGACATCGTCGTCGAGAATTACCGCCCCGGCGTGATGGCGCGCATGGGCCTCGATTACGAGACCTTGAGCCGGCAGAACCCGCGGTTGATCTACGCCTCGATCTCCGGGCACGGACAAACCGGCCCGTGGGCGTCGAAAGGCGGCTTCGATCTGATCGCGCAGGGGCTGTCGGGACTGATGTCGGTCACCGGGAACGCCGACGGCAAACCGGTGAAAGTCGGGGTACCGCTCACCGACCTGAGTGCCGGCCTGTTCGCGCTGATCGGTGTGCTCGCGGCGCTGCACAGCCGCACGAAGACCGGCCGCGGCCAGCACATCGACACCTCGCTCGTTGATGCGGGGCTCGCGCTCTCGGTGTGGGAGGCGACGGAGTACTTCACGTCCGGGCAGGTGCCTGGCCCGCTGGGTTCCGCGCATCGCATGAGCGCGCCCTACCAGGCATTTCGCTGCTCGGACGGTTACGTCACCATCGGCGCGGCGAACGATCGCAATTTCACGAAGCTCGCGCGGGTGCTTGGACACCCCGAATGGATCACCGACTCCCGATTCGCCGCCGATCATCTGCGGGTGCAACATCGCGACGAGCTCGCGTCGATGATCAACGAGGTCACCGAGCAGGAACCGCGCGCGTTCTGGATCGAACAGCTGGATAAGGCAGGGGTCCCATGCGGGCCGATTCTCGATTATGAAGACGCCTTGACCACGCCGCAGGCACTGGCGCGGGAAATGACCGTCGACGTCGAGCATCCCACGCTCGGCACGCTTCGCACGCTCGGCACACCGATCAAGATGTCAGCAACCCCGCTCAACCCGAAACGGCGCGCACCCCTGCTCGGCGAGCATACCGACGCCGTGCTCAACACCGCCGGTTACAGTGACGACGAAATCGAGCGGTTGCGGTCTTCCGGCGCCGTGCTCTGATGGTTTCGCACGGAGGTTCCGCACGAGGGTTCAGGACGGAGGTTCGGTTCGTGTGAGAATGGGTATTCCATGCGACCCTTTCGAACCGTTCTCGTCATCCTGATCATCGGCGCGGTTGGCGCCGTGCTCGCCGCGCAGCGCGGCGGCACACGCCTGGCACCCGGACAGGAATGCCCGCCGGGCACCACCGAAGTGCGGCCCGGCAGCTGCATGGCGCCCTCGGAACCGCCGCCGAGCATCCTCGACTATCGCCCGCGCAGCACGCTGGTGGTGCCCGAGCACAAAGTGCCGAAGGCCAAGTTTCCGGCCATCGACGTGCACGGGCATCCCGGCAACGTCGGCACGCCCGATGCAATCAATCGCATGGTGGCGATCATGGACTCACTCAATATCAGGGTGATGCTGGTCGCGGAGAACGTGTCGGGCCAGCGGCTGACCGGCACGCTTGCGGCGCTCAACGCGTCGCCGCACAAGGATCGCTTCCGCGTCCTTGCCGGCGTGAACTTCAGCAACGTCGGTCCGGGCTGGGGCGAGCGCGCGGCGAAGCAGCTCGAGGCCGACATCAAGGCCGGCGCGATCGGCGTCGGCGAAGTGCCCAAGTCGTTCGGCTTGCGCGTCACCAAACAGGATGGCTCTCGCTTGAAGGTCGACGATCCCGAGCTCGATCCCTTGTGGCAGGCGTTTGCGCGGCTCGACGTGCCGGCCTTCATTCACACCGCCGAGCCGCAGGAGTTTTTCCAGCCGCAGGACTTCAAGAACGAGCGGTGGCTCGAGCTCGCGCTGTTCGCGGATCGGCGGAACAACCAGCCCGGGCAGGTGACGTTCGAACAGTTGATGACCGAACGCAATAATCTGTTCCGCAAGCATCCGAAGACGCGCTTCGTGGCGGCGCATTTCGGATGGCATGCGAACGATCTCGCGCGGGCCGGCAAGATGCTCGACGAGTTCCCGAACGTCACCATCGAGGCCGGCGCGATCCTCTACGACCTGGGCCGCCAGCCGCGCACGGCGCGTGAGTTCTTCGTGAAGTACCAGGACCGGATCATGTTCGGAAAAGACTCGTTCCAACCCGAGGAGTATCCGTATTACTGGCGGGTGTTCGAAACGGCGGACGAGTACTTCGACTACTACCGCGATTACCACGCCTCGTGGAAGATGTACGGACTGTCGCTGCCCGACGAGGTGTTGAAGAAGGTGTATTACAAGGCGGCGTTGCGGGTGTTCAAGGGGCTGCCGCAGACGGGCTGGCCGCAATAAGCGCGGTTCCAAAGTTCCGCTGTTCCATGGTTCCAGGGAATTGACCCTGGAACGTTGGAACTATGGAACCTTGGCACAGGTGAAGTTTTTCTCGTCGTCTATTGAGCCGCTGCCGCTGTAGACGGCGCGCAGTGGATACGCGCAGAGCGGACGCGTGCGCACGGCCTTCCCGCCGGCGTTCTTGCTCGCAATCACCTTCTCGGGCGCGACGCCTTTCTCGACCCAGTCTTCCAGCACCTTCGTCCATTCGGCGCGATCGGGCCCCGGACCACCGGCGCAGTGCAGCACGCCAGGCATCAGGAACGTGCGCAGGTAGTCACGCGACGCCGGATCGCGCGCGGTCACCTGATCGACGTACTTGATCGTGCCGAGCGCCGACAGCGCCGGATCCGACCAGCCGTGCCAGATGATCAACTTGCCGTTACTCGCCTTGAACGCATCGAGATTCGGATTGGTGGCGTTCAGGATGGATGACGCTTGCGCGGCATCTTTCTTGAAGGTGCGGAAGTCGTAGGTGCTGTAGTCCCAGTTCGGATCGCCGTAGATGAAGTGCTTGAACATCTCGGTGCCAAACGCGAAGCGCAGGCTCGGCACCTTTTGCATCGACATCACCATCGAGTTGGGGCCGGTGATCCATCCCGCCCACGCGTTCGGATCGCCTTCGGAGCCGACCGGCTGCGCCGGAAAAATCACGCCGTCCTGGTTCCGGGTTTCACCGTAGATCGTCTTGAGCACGGTCTTCTGGCTCTCGGTCAGGCCGGTCAGCGCGCCGACGTCGATCGTGCAGCGTCGAGGATCCTCCAGCAGTCCGTCCGTGACACCGTCGGCGGCATCGCACTTCGCGACGATCTGGCTCTCGACACTCTTGAGCGTCTCGGCCGGGAACGGCGCCGTCGCGACATTGCGGGGATCGGGATAGAGCGCCTTGATGTCCTTGATGAACTGCGCGCCGATGCCAGTAAAGTCCGCGGCGGGCGCGCCGGCGATGATGCCGTCGAAATCGTCCGGATACCGCTGCGCCTCCATCAGCGCCTGGCGGCCGCCATTCGAGCAGCCGCTGAAGTACGAGCGCTCGATGCCGGCGTTGTAGTAGTGACGGATGATGGCCTTCGAGACTTCGGCGACGCGGTGGACGCCGACGTGGCCGAAGTTCAACTGGCGTTCGATGTCGTTGAGCGCCCACGACGCGACGGTGACGGCGCCCTGGTGACCGGTGTCGGTGCCGACGGTGGCATAGCCGGCATTGATCGACGCGACCGCCTGGTTGTCGATGCCGCCGACAAAACCGCCGCCGCCGCCCATCATGAACTTGCGGTTCCACTCGTCGGGCAGCAGCAGGCGGAAGCGAATCTCGCGGCCCACCGCGCCTTCGACCACGCAGTGCGCGCCGCGCACCGCGGCGGCCACACCGGCAGCCACCGGTGCGGCATTTGTGATTTTTACATCGGGAAGCTGAAGCGATTTTAGCGAGGCGCAATCGACGTGCTGCGCTGCGGGCAGGCCTCCTAGAGAGGCCTGCGCCGCGAGCAGAATCGCGAGTGAGGGAGTCACTGCCGCTGTTGCGGGGCCGCAGTGGACGGTTGCGGGGCGAAGCTGAAGGTGATGCTGGTGTACATCATCTCCTCCCACGTCTGGTCGCCCCACGTCACGGTCTTGGTCGGATCGGGGTTCGACTTGTTGCGCGGCGAGTTGTCGTACCACGCCTTGGCGTGGATCTTCGTGCCAGCGGGCAACATCAGCGGCGTGCTGAACACGTACTCGTGCTGCCAGTTGAAGTCGTACTTCGGCACCGACAGGATCACTTCCTTGCGGCCGTCCGGGTAGGTGGCTTCATAGTGCCAGCCGCTGCCGCGCACGTGCGTGTGCGGGATGAGGCTGTAGATCATCGTGTCGCGATTGAACGTCATGGTGTTCTCGACGAGGTGATCGCTCGCACCCGCGGGAATCGACAGCGATGCGTTGATTAGAGCCATCGTGTTGAGGATGGTCTTCGGCGCCGTCTTGGCGAACTTCACGCCGATCTTCGATCGATCCGTGGTCGCCTTGCCGTAGGTGGTGTAGTGCATCTGGAAGACCAGCGAGTAGCCGGCCGGGATGCGCATGCCCATGCCTTCCGGGAAGCGGCGGATCGAACCGCCTGGCGAGAAACCGCCCATGCCAGCGGTCATGCCCTGCGGGCGCGGCCGATAGTTGGGGCCTGGATCCTTGCGCTCCCCCGGCGGCAGCGGACGTCCGCCCTCTTCGCCATCGGGAATCTGGACGCAACATGCCATTTCGAATGGCGGCGCCGGGCGCGGCGCGGCGTTCGCCGCCGGCTTGGGGCCGAACATGCGCTGCAACATCGCCTGCTGCTGCCGCTTCATTTGCGCCTCAACCACTTCCTTCGGCGCCAACAAATAGAGGAGCAAGTGGTGCACGGCACGACGGTCACCGGGCCGAATCTCCCAGTCAGTAATGAAGCGATCCTCAGCGAAGTTCGCCGGGACTACCAGGTACTGGTATGGAATTTCCCCGGTGGCCGGAATCGGATAGTCCTCCGTCATCGACAACACCGCGTCGGGCGTGCCGATGTTCCATTCATCCGCATACACCGGGGTAGGCGGCAAATCCGACGCCGTGCCCTCCGGCGCACCGGCCGCAACCCACTTGGCAATCGTCTCCTTGTGCGCGACGCTTAGCCCGCGCGCACCGACGAAGGTGCCGTAACGCGGATCGGCATGCCACGGCGGCATCGTGCCGTCGGCAACCTTGCTCGCGATCGCCTTCGCCCACGGACGCGCGTCCTTGTAGGTGAGCAGCGACATCGGCGCAATGTCGCCGGGCCGATGGCAGCTGGTGCAGTTCGCAAACAGGATCGGCGCCACGTCCTTGCTGAAGGTCGGGGTGGCGGCATTCGGCTGCGCGTACGCCGGTAAAGCAGATAGGGCGCCGACGAACATCAGCGCCAGTGAAACGCGTCTCGTCATGGTTCTCCGCTCCAAAATTTTAACTACTGTTCCGGAAGCCTCTAGGTTAGCGCATCGCCGTGCCGGCGGAACGCGCCCGCTGCATGGCTTTGACGGAAGCCGTGCGGTTCGGGGTTCGCTGCAATGACAGCTCCAAAGCCGCGGCGGCCTCCGAATTCCGGCCGGATTCCAGCAAAAGCTCGCCGTAGAACTCCGGGGCCGGCTTGATTGGGTCGGGTGGACCGGACGGCGCCGACATCGCCAGCTCGATTTCCATGGCGTCCTTGGCGAGTTTGAGGGCCTCTTCTTTCTGGCCACGGGCCGAGCGAATCAGCGCCGCCACCTGCTTCTCCATGATCGCCACGGGCCTGGCCTGGTAGGGATTGGCCCCGCCCTCGAGCTTCTCGCGCGCGCCGCGCAACTGTGCCTCGGCGGCTTCCGCCGTCTTGAGATCGCCGAGCTTCGCCGCGCTGTAACCGGCGATGAAGATCCACGTGTTCCCCGCGGGCATGGCCATCCCCGGCATGCCGGGCATGTTGGCGTGGGCCGGGTCAGTGGCGGCCGGCGCATCCAGCGTGATCTTTTCCCATTTCTCGGTTTCGAGAATCAAACGCGCGCGCATGCCGAGATAGCCGTTGCGAATCCCGGCGTTGCCAGGATTGCGATCGGCGGCCTGCTTCGCCCACTCGACGTTCTGCTTCGCCTCGTCAATGTTGCCCATCATCAGGTTGGCATACTGAAGCCAGCCGAGCGTGTGGAAGTCCTCGCGTCCCTCGGCGAGCTTCATCCGCGCATTGAGCTCGCTGGCCGCTTTATAAGCGGCGATGTTGGAGGTGCGCGCGTCGGGCCACATGCCGAGCTGAATAAAGATGTGCGACGGCATATGCAGCGCGTGCGCGGCCGACGGCGCAATGCCGGCGTACGAGCGCGCCGCGGGAAGCGCGAGCGGCGCGTGATCCGGATCGTCGAACGCGTGAATGATGAAGTGCGCCGCGCCGGGATGCTTTGGATTTGCGGCAAAGACTCTCTGGGCGATCGACGCTGCAAGCGCCTGCCGGCGGAAGCCGCGATCGGTGGGACGCACGGTGCCGAGCAGCGACAGCGCGTACCACGTCGCCACTTCATGATCGTCCGGCCACACCGCATACATCGCCGCCAACGCCTCGGAGTACGCGTTGTCGCGCGCGAGCTTCTCGCCTGGAGAGTTATAGAGCACGTCGCTGGCGCCGAGGAAGGCCTTTTCCTTGGGCAGCTTCGCCTTGGCCAGCCGCTCCTTCAACGTGGGCGCAATTTTCTGGAGGATCGCCTGGGCCGCTTTCGTATCCTGCTGCGCCCACAGCGGATGGTTGTGGCTCATCGCCTCGCCCCAGTAGGCCATCGCGAATGTGGGATCGAGCTTCTGCGCGCGCTGGAACGCCACCGCGGCTTCATCAAATTGAAAGCTGTGAAGGCTCTTGACGCCTTCGAGGAACGCCGCCTGCGCGGCGGGCGCGCCGGAGGTCGGGAACGTGATGGTGCCGAGCTCCTGCGCCCGGAGGGGTGTCAACGTGACGAGCATCACCACTGCGACGGCCGAACAAATCAGGCGCTTCATCATCTGTTCTCCAGGGGAATCCAGTGTTGCGGATACGCGGGACCGGTGTACTCCGCGCGCGGACGAATCAGTCGGTTGTTTGCGTACTGTTCCAGCACGTGGGCGGTCCAGCCGCTGATGCGGCTCACCGCGAAGATCGGTGTGTAGAGATCAATCGGGATGCCCATCGTGTAATACGTCGACGCCGAATAGAAATCGACGTTCGGGTACAGCTTCTTCTCGCCCTTGACGATCGCTTCGATCCGCTCGCTCATCTCGTACCACTTCGGGTTGCCGGCCTTCTGGCCCAGCTCCTTCGACATCCGTCTCAGGTGCGTAGCGCGCGGATCTTCCGTGTGGTAAACGCGATGGCCGAAGCCGGAGATCTTTTCCTTTTTCGCCAGCTTGCCCTTGATGTACGCATCAATGCGTTCGGCGGGCGCGTCCTGGCCAATCTCCAGCAGCATCTTCATGACTTCGGCGTTGGCGCCGCCGTGCAGCGGGCCCTTCAACGCGCCGATGCCGGCAACGATGGCGGAGTGCATGTCGGTGAGCGTGGCCGCGGCCACGCGCGCGGCGAAGGTCGAGGCGTTGAGCTCGTGGTCGGCGTGCAGGATCAACGCGATGTCCATCGCCTTGATCGCAGTAGGGTTGGGACGCGTGCCGGAGAGCATGTAGAGAAAATTCGCCGCATGGCCCATCACCGGGTCCGGGGCCACGGGCCCGCCGCCCTGCTGCATGCGCCCCCACGTGGCGACGATGGTCGAGAGCTGACCGGTGAGGCGAACCGCCTTGCGATAGGCCGCCTGCGGCGAGTTGTCGTGCGCGTCGGGGTCGTAATGGCCGAGCGCCGAGGTGAGCGTGCGCAGCGCGTCCATCCCGTCCGAGGGCGGCAGCATCTTCATCAGCCGAATGATGGCTTCGGGCAGAGGGCGGGCGGCCGCCAGCTGGGTCTGCAGGTCGCCAAGCTCGGCGCGGCTGGGCAGGCGAGCGTGCCAGAGCAGATAGCACGTCTCTTCGAACGTGGCATTGCGCGCCAGGTCGTGAATGTCGTGCCCGCAATAGGCGAGCACGCCGCGGTCGCCGTCGAGAAAACAGATTCGGGATGAGGTGGCGACAACGTCTTCCAGGCCGCCCTTCGGTTTTTCCGCAGTTGCCATATCAGCCGAATCTTAGCTTGAAGCAAGATAAGGCGTCATGAAGCTGCCCATCACCGCTCTGGCCGTGCTCGCCGCCGTCCCAATGCTGGCGGCGCAAGCGCCGCTGGACGACGCCGCCGTGGCGCTGCGCCGGCACGCCGCCCTGGTGGCGCTCGATCGTTACCTCGAGACGTGGAACTCGCGCGACGCGGCTGTGTGGGCGACGTCGCTGCATTTCCCTCACGTCCGGCCCGGACCCGGCGCCTTCGAGATGACCCAGTCGCCGGAGGAATATGTCAAAGGCGTCAACTTCGAACAGACGCTAAAGACGGGATGGCACCACAGCGAATGGGTGCTGCGCGAGGTGCTGCAGGTCGGCGAAAACAAGGTGCATGCCTGGGGCTCGTGGCAGCGTTACACCGCCGACGGCAAGCCGCTGGCCGGGAGTGACATTACCTACATCATCACGCGCATCGACGGGCGGTGGGGAGTGCAGGCGCGCTTCGCGGCCGGTGTGAGCGGCGTGACGGTGGACGAGCGGAGGCTGAGCGCCGCGGCGGGAGGTGCGGCCGTGACGGCGTTCTTCAATGCGTGGAACTCGCACGACGTGGACCGCCTGGCCGCAGCGATTCACTACCCGCACGTGCGGGTCGCTGATGGTCTGGTTGAAATCTGGCGAACCGCGAAAGAGTTTACCGCCGGCCGCGACGCCGGGCGTCAGCGAACGTGGTACCAGACGCGCGTCGATTCGATACGGGTCGTGCAGATCACCGTGAACGGGGTCAACCTGATGGTTTCTTTCAGCCGGCTTGGCCGCGACGGTGGCGTGTTGTCGAAAGACGAAGGCGTGTTTCTCGCGGTCAAGCGCGACGGGGCGTGGAAGATCCAGGCTCGATCGACGATGGGGTCTTAGGCGCTTGGGCCGGTGCGTTCGTCCCGAGTTTTAAACCAGTCATCTCGCCTGTGTTAGCGTCTTGAGATGCGCCGAATCGTTTTCCTCTCTGCACTGGCCCTGGTCTGTACCCCGCTGCTTCATGGCCGCGCTCCCGAGGTCGCCTGGCCGCAGTTTCGCGGCCCGCAGGGCGCGGGCGTGCTGACCGAGGGCAAGCTGCCGACGAAGTGGTCCAGTAAAGACAACGTCGCGTGGAGTGTGGACGTCCAGGGCCGTGGTTGGTCGTCTCCGGTGGCGTGGGACAACACGGTGTTCGTGACCTCCGCGATCAGCGGCGGGAAATTCAAGGAGCCTTCCACCGGCATCTACGGCAACGACTACGTCGCCGAGCTGGTGAAGCTGGGCCTCTCTGAAGAGGAAGTACTCAAGCGCGTAACCGCGCGCGATATCGAGCTGACCAGCGACACCGGCGAGATCCGCTACATGGTCTATGCCTTCGACGCCCGCACCGGCAAGATGAAATGGGAACGCGAGGCCCACAAGGGCGCGCCGTTCGGCGGCCGTCATCGCAAGAATACGTATGCGTCCGAGACGCCCGCCACCGACGGCGAACGGCTCTACAGCTATTTCGGCAACGTCGGCCTGTTCGCCTACGCGTTCGACGGCAAGCCGCTGTGGAACGTGCGGTTCGATCCGCAGCCGATGTATCTCGATTTCGGCACCGCTGCCTCGCCGGTGGTCCACGAGGGCAAAGTGTTCGTGGTTCACGACAACGACGGCAAGTCATTCGCGGCGGCCATCGAGGCACGCACCGGCAAACAGATCTGGCGCGTCGAACGCGATCTGCCCTCGAAGGGCATGATGTCGGGCTGGTCGACGCCGTTCGTGTGGAAACACGACGGCCGCATCGAACTCATTGTCATCGGCAAGTCGTACGCCGTGTCGTACGCTCCGGAAACCGGAAAAGAGTTGTGGCGCATCGGCGGACTCACGGGTCAGTCGACGCCGACGCCGGTGGCCGCGGATGGCCTGCTCTATCTCGCTACGGGATCGCAGGGTGAGAGCAACCGCCCGGTGTTCGCTGTGCGTCCCGGCGCGAGCGGTGACATCACGCTCGCCAAAGGTGAGGAATCCAATCAGTTCGTGGCGTGGTTCCATCCGCGCGCCTCGGCCTACACGTCATCTCCGCTGGTGTATCGCGGCCGCATGTATGTAGTGAACGACAACGGCATCCTCACGGTGTCGGATTCCAAGAGTGGAAAAGAGATCTACAAGGCGCGCGCCGGCGGCTCCGGCAACACGTTCTCGGCATCGCCGTGGGCAGCGGACGGGAAAGTCTATTTACTGAGCGAAGACGGCCACACCTTCGTGATCGAGGCCGGTGACAAGTATGTGGAGCTGGCGAAGAACAGCATGGACGAGATGAGCTTCGCCTCGCCCGCGCTGGCACCGAACACGTTGTTCCTGCGAACGCAGACGAAGCTCTATCGAATCGGCAAATAAATCTGAGATCAGAAACAGATCTGAGATCTAGGCAGATCTATTTAGGCTCGGGGATGGGCTTGCCGTTCAGATCGAAGAACTTGATATTCGTGAACGCGCTCAGCTGATCCTTGACCTTGGTGTAATCACCCACGATCACGACGACGGAATCCTCCGCACCCAGGAGCATCTGCGCGCCGGTCTTTACCGCTTCGGCTGATGGCTGCGAAATCTGCCGTTGGAACGTTTCGGGGTAATCCTTCGGCAGCTTGTATGTCGCCATCGTGCTGAGCGTGTTGGCCAGGCCGGTCTGCGAGGCGTTCTGCAGCACGAACAGACCGCGCGAATATTGCTTGGCGTCGCTCAACTCCTCGGTTTCGGGACCGCCGCTGCGCATCTTGTCAATCTCGGCGTAGATCTCCTTCAACGTCGCGCCGGTGACATCGTTCCTCACATCGGCGACGGCGCGATACAAGCCGCCTTGCCCCATGGACTGGAAAATCGACTGCGGCGAGTAGGTGTAGCCCTTCTCCTCGCGGATATTCCTCACCAGGCGTGAGTCGAACGCGGCGCCGAAAATCTGGTTGGCTAGCTGCAGCGTGTACCACCGTGGATCGTCCCGCTCCGGCGTGATGTTGCCGACCGAGATCGACGACTGCACGCTGTTGGGCCGTTGCACGAAGACCAGCGTGCGGCCCTTCAACGCGGGCATCGCTGCCGGCTTCGCCTCCGGTAAGGCGCGCCGCTCCCAGGTGCCGAACGCCTGCTCCGCCGCCGCAAACACCGCCTCGGCGGCGACATCGCCAACCACGATGAGATCGGCGTTGTTGGGCCGGTAGTAGGTTTGTTGGAACCCGACGATCGACTGGCGATCGATCGCCGGCAGCGTCTCCGGCGTCACGCCAATCCGCGCGTACGGATGCGCGGCGAACAGCGTCTGCCGGAATAACTTGTTGTTCACGTACTGCGGTGAGGCGGTTTGCGCCTGGAGGCGCTGCGCCGTGTTTGCCTTCATGAGGTCGAGCTCGCCCTGCGGAAAATTGGGATTGCGCACGACGTCGGCCATGAGGGCGAGCATCTGGGGCAGGGTGTTGTTCAGGCCACGCACCTGGAACGTGGACACATCCTGGCCCGCGGTGCCCGTCAGGCTCGCGCCGAGGCCGAAGACCTCGCGCTTGATCTGCTCGCTCGATCGCGTGGTGGTCCCCTCTTGCGCAAGATCGACGACGAACTGCGCGAGGCCCGCCTTTTCGGCGGGCTCTACCGCGAGGCCCGACTGGATGGCGAGAATCGCGGTCACCTTCGGCACCGTCGCGTGGCGCAGCGCAGTCACGCGAAGGCCATTCGCCAAGGTGCGTTCCACGCGCGCCGCCGGCGCGAACGGACGCTCTGGACCGACAGGCGGCAGCGACGTCGACTGCGCGCGCGCAGGAACGGCGCCGGCCAGAGCGATGAGTGCGATCGCGACGGCGAGACCTGTCTCGCCGAAGCTGCGAAGTAGCGAAGCGGGACGAATCATTGCGCACCCCCTCCCGTTGCCGGCTTGGCTGCGGGACGGCTATCGATCACCGTCCGGTTTGCCGGCACCAGCCACTTCGCCGCCGCGGCCTTCACATCATCGAGCGTGACCTTGTCGAGCTCGCCGAGGATGGTATTGATCCGGCCCGGATCGTCGTCGAAGAGCGCGAACACGCCGAGGAGGTTGGCGCGGCCGAATAACGGCATGCCGCCTGCCTCCATGTCGTCGAGGAACGAGGAGCGCATCGTGGTCTTCGCCTGCGCGAGCTCCGCGGCCGTGATGCCGTTCTTGCGCACGTCGTCGAGGACGCTCTCGATCGCCGCCACCACCTGGTCGACGGTCTTGTCGTTGAGATAGTCGACGCGCATCGTATAGAGCATCGGTCCCTTCATGTCCCAATTCGGCCCAAGGAAATTGAAAGCGCCCTGGCTCGACATGGCCAGCCGATCGTCGCGCACCAGCTTGCGGTACATCCGCGCGCTGTCGTCGCTATTGAGCAGCGGATCGAGCACGCTCAGCGCGAAAAAGTCCCTCGACATCCGTGGCGGCAGGTGCCAGGCCGCGGCCATGGCCGGCGTCCGCGCCAGCTTGTCCGTTCGCGTGAAGCTCTTCGGCGCCGCTTGCGGAGGTTCGGAGAGATCGGCGGGCGGCGGTTGCGGCTGCCGCGGAATCGACGCGAAATGTTTCTCGGCGAGCCGCTTGACTTCCGCGGCCGTGGTGTCCCCGGCCACCACCAGAACGGCGTTATTCGGCGCGTAGTACGTCTTGAAGAACGAACGGACGTCCTCGAGCGTGGCGGCCTCGAGCTCGGCAAGGGCGCCGTAGAAATCGTGCGCGTTGTGCCAGTTCGTGTTCGCGCGCTCCCAGATCTCGATCCAGTCGAATGCGCCGTGCGGCTGGTTGAGCACGTTGACGCGCACCTCCTCGCTCACCACGTTCTGCTGGTTCTTGAGGTTCTCGGCCGTGACGTCGAGCGAGCGCATACGATCCGCCTCGAGAAACAGGGCCCGCTCGAGGCCGTTCGATGGCAGTGACTGGAAGTAGTTCGTGTAATCGAACCGCGTTGAGCCGTTGACGATGCCGCCGGCTTCCTGCATCAGCGCAACGTGCTGCATCTTCTTCACGTTTGCCGATCCCTGGAACATCATGTGCTCGAACAGGTGCGCGAACCCGGTCCGGCCCTTTGGCTCGACGCGGAAGCCGATGTTGTAGATCACCTCGACCAGCACCACCGGCGCCGAGCGGTCGGGGCTGACGACGACTTTCAGGCCGTTATCGAGTTTGAAGTACTCGACCGGCACGGTGAATGTCTGCGCTGGGACGGGCGCTGTGACGAACAACAGCAACGCGACGAGCGCGCCGACAAATCGGATAGTCATGTGGGATCTCCAGGGTCGCAGTAGCACTGCGGTCATCCTAGATCAGAACGGCTTTGGAGGGCTGCGAGTTCCCGGAAGTTGCGGACGAAGACGGAAGCTCTCTCGTATCGATCGCTACCGAGGCAGCGCGAACGCCACAATACTGCTGCCCGACGGCGCGCCATTCTTGCCGCCGCCGCACGCGATCACCACGTACTGCCGGCCGTTGAACTGGTAGATCGACGGCGTGGCGTTGGCGGCCGCGGGCAACACCGTTTCCCACAGGAGCTTGCCGGTCAGTTTGTCGAAGGCGCGGAATTTCTTGTCGAAGTTGGTGGCGCCGATGAACAGCAGCCCGCTCGCGGTGACGACCGGGCCGCCATAGTTGTCGCTGCCCGTGTTGGTCAGCCCCTTCGCCACGAGATCGGGAAATTCGCCGAACGGAATCTGCCAGCGGATGGTGCCGGCATTCAGGTCGATGGCATTCAGCGTGCCCCACGGGGGCGTGATCGCCGGATAGCCGTCGGGATCGAGAAAGATGTCGTAGCCGTCGTTGCGATACTTCAGCCAATTCGGGTCGCTCGTTACCGCCGGATCCTTCCCCTTGTCCTTGCCGGTGGCGAGGAATTCGGCGATGTCGTTGATATTGCGGCCTCCCATGTCGGGAAACGCCGGCATCCGGCCGGTCCCCTGCCGCACGATCGTCGCGATCTCATCGCGCGTCATGCGCGTGCCGATGTCGACAAGCGACGGCGCCATGCTGCTGCCCGTGCGATCCTCGCGATGACACGACGCGCACTTCGAGTTGTAGAGCGAGGTGTCGTCGTTGGGGATCATCTTGACGATCCACGGCATCTCGTTCGAGTTGACGAACAGCAGGCCGGATTCCTGATCGAACGCCGCGCCGCCCCACTCCGCTCCGCCGTCGAATCCTGGAAACACGATTGTCCCCTCGAACGACGGCGGCGCGAACATGCCGGACTTGAGCTTCCGGAACCGTTCGAGCACCGCCGCGTGCGCCTCGGGCGTGCGCCGCGTCAACATCGCTTCGGTCAGGCCCTGTCGCGCGAACGGCGGCGGCTTGGTCGGCCGCGGCTGCGATTCGGCGAGCCGCTCACCGTCGATCGCTGAGGGCGGGACCCGGCGATTCTCAATCGGGAACAGCGACGCGCCGGTGCGGCGATCGAGCACGAAGACGTCGCCGAGCTTGGTGATCTGCGCCACGGCGTCGATCGCGCGTCCGTTGTGCCTGACGGTGACGAGACTCGGCGGCGCCGGGAAGTCCCAGTCCCACACGTCATGCTTGATCGCCTGGAAGTGCCAGACCCGCTTGCCGGTGCGCGCATCGAGCGCGAGTACGCAGTTGGCAAACAGGTTGTCGCCGTGCCGGTTCACGCCGTAAAAGTCGAACGACGCCGAGCCGGTGGCAGCAAACACCATCCCGAGCTTCCCGTCCACGGTGACCCCGGCCCACGCATTCGCGCCGCCGGACAGTTTGTAGGCGTCCTTCGGCCACGTGTCGTAACCGAATTCTCCCGGCTCCGGAATGGTGTGGAAGATCCACCGCTGCTTGCCCGACTTCACGTCGAACGCGCGGATGTGGCCCGGTGTGCCCGGCAGCGTTTCGGGCACGCTCGCGGGCAGGATCAGCAGATCCTCGAAGACCACGCCCGGCGTGCTGGCGCTCACGCTGAGGCCTTCAGCCGGACGGCCGAGACCCTGGCGCAGATCGATGCGGCCGTTTTCGCCGAACGATGCAATCGGTTGGCCTGTGGTCTTGTCGAGCGCGAACAGGAAGTTGCGGTAGGTCACGAAGACCCGATCGGCGTGCACCGTGACGCCGCGATGCCGGAACCGCGTGCGCGCGCCGCTACCGCCGCTCGGATCGAATCGCCAGATCTCCTGCCCGGTCTCGGCATTGACCGCCACCACCTTCATCGTCGGGGTGGTCGCGAATAGCACCCCATCGATGACGATGGGATTGCTTTGCATTTCGGAGTCCTTGAACGAGTCGCGGCTGTCGTAGGTCCACGCGACCTGCAGCTTGGCCACGTTTGACCGATCGATCTGCGTGAGCGGCGAGTAACGGATGTTTCCGTCCCCGCCGTTCACGGTCCAGTTGATGTTGGCGGGAGTCTGCTGCGTCGAAGCGGTCGCGAAGGCGGACGCATACGCGTACGCCATCGCGGACACGACAACCGCCACGAAGACTCTCACCGTTCGCGCCGGGCGGCGGCTTCGAACACCGGCGGCGCCTGCGGAATCGCCGCGCCGTCGTGCCGCGGCTCAGAGCCGCCGAAGTGGACGCCGCCAGGGCCGCTCATCACCGCCTGGCCGTAGCCGAAAGAGCCGCTCCGCGGTTGCACCACGCGCAGCTGATGCCCGCGCGCCGTGAGCTCCTCGCGCGTCTTGTCGGGCACGAGGGATTCGATTTGCACGTCGCAGCCCTCGAAGCTGCCCTTCGTGAACCGCCCGGCTTCGAGCGCTTCCTGGATGGTCATCCCGTAATCGGCGATGTTCGCGACAAATTGCGCGTGCGCCTGGCCCTGGTTCCACCCGCCCATGATCCCGAAGCCGATGCGCTGCTCGCCCTTTTCCATGAACGCCGGGATGATCGTGTGCAAGGGCCGCTTGTGCGGCGCGATCGAGTTCGGGCGATCCTTCTCGAGCGAGAACAGCCCGCCGCGGTTCTGCAGCATGAAGCCGGTGCCCGGCGGCACCAGGCCCGAGCCGAAGCCGCTGTAGTTGCTCTGAATCAGCGAGACGATGTTGCCGTCCTTGTCGATCGCGGACATGTAGATCGTGTCGTGGCCCTGCGCGTCGGTGATGCCGGGCAGCCGCGCCGGCTCGACCTGGCACGCCGCCTTGGCCTGATCGATCAGCTTCGCTCGTTCGATCGCGCGCGGCTTGCTCAGGAGCGCGTCCACCGGGTTGCGAGTGAACCGCGGATCA
The DNA here is from genome assembly GCA_963784445.1 of uncultured Acidimicrobiia bacterium. Lineage (GTDB taxonomy): Bacteria > Acidobacteriota > Vicinamibacteria > Vicinamibacterales > UBA2999 > 12-FULL-67-14b. The sequence continues at coordinate 251,696 of CAWARO010000001.1, forward strand.
CCGATGTATCGCAGCATGTCGGCGTAGGCGAGCTTCTTGGCTTCGATCATGACGTGCATCGCGTTGGTGCTGTGGAAACCGTACTCCGCCATCGGGTATGGCTCCATCAGGTTCAGCATCATCAGCGCGGAAATGCCCTGCGTCTGCGGGCCGATCTCGTACACGTTCCAGCCGCGGTAACTGGTCTTGATTGGGGTGACCCACTCCGGCTGGAATTCGCCGAGGTCCGCCGCAGTGAACGTGCCGCCCTGCTCTCGTGAGATCGTGAGAATCGCCTCGGCGGTCTTCCCTTTGTAGTAACCGTCGCGGCCCTTTTCGGCGATCAGCCGCAACGATCCGGCAAGGTCGGGGTTCTTGAAGATCTCTCCCGCCTTTGGCGCGCGCTCGCCGTCGATCAAATACGTCTTGCGCGAGTTCGGATGTGCGCTGTGCATCTTCACCGAGTTGGCCCAACCGGCCGCGATTCTCTCTGAGACCGGGAATCCGTTCTCGGCGTACCAAATCGCGGGCGCCAGCAGCTCCGAGAATGGCTTGGTGCCGAATTTCTCCCGCATCGCGTGCCATCCCGCGGCCACGCCGGGCACCGTCACCGAGTAGATGCCGCGTTGCGGCATCTCCTTCAGGCCCTTCGATGCCAGGAAGTCCGCGGTCAGGCCGGTCGGCGCCCAACCGCTCGAGTTGAGGCCGTGGACGGTGCCGGTCTTCGCCTCGTAGTAGATGATGAACAGATCGCCGCCGAGGCCATTGCCGGTCGGCTCCATCAAGCCGATCGTGGCGTTTGCCGCGATCGCGGCGTCGATCGCGTTGCCGCCACGCTCGAGGATCTGCACGCCGGCGCGCGCCGCCAGCGGCTGGCTCGCCGCCACGATGCCAAACGTCGTCGTCACGACGGATCGGCCGACGATCGGCCCCCGCCGGGCGTCAGCCTGCTGCTGTGCGGTAATGGTCGAGGAAGCGCCCGCGCCGGTCAGCGCGAGGGCAAGGAAAGCAACGGCCGCGTGTCGAACGTTCATGGGCCCCTCCGGTCGGCTGGATTCTACCTCCGAAGTTGGCGCGCGAGCGTGGGACTACGCTTCTTTGCCCTGCACGACTTCCACCGACTCGGGCCCGTACTGCTGCAACAACGACAGCATCCCGGTGTAGAGGAAGCCGACCTGGAACAGCATCAGGAACGGCACCGTGCCGTAGATACCGTTGGCGAGGGCGTAGAACAGGGTGGCAGTGAAGTAGAGGCCAAGCGCCAACTCGATCATCGGCTGGACCGACACCGACTGGCGGTACTTCTTCTGACTCCAGTCGTCTAATCGTCCTTCGACCGCGTACTTTGGCGTACGCACGAATTCGCTGGGCTTGTGGAACAGGGCCTCGAACACCGCCTTGGTGTTGTTCACCGCGAGGCCGATGCCAATCGACATCAGGAACGGGAGATACTTCAGGCGGTCGGTCCAGGTCTGCGGATACAGCTCACGCTGGCAGACCATGTAGAAGTTGGCCACCGACGCCGTGGCCGCGAAAAACAGCGGGATGTCGATGAGCAGCATTTCGTACCAGCCCATGCTGTAGCGGATCACCATCGACGGCGCCATCAACACCGACAGCACGCACATCAGCGGATAGTTGAAATTCGCCGATAGGTGGAAGAACGCTTCCGCTTTGACGTGGAACGGCTGGTCCGACTGCAGGATGCGCGGCATCAGCTTGAGGAAGGTCTGGATCGATCCCTTTGCCCAGCGATGCTGCTGCGACTTGAAGGCGTTCATCTCGACCGGCAACTCCGCGGGCGAGACGTGATCCTGCACGAACACGAACTGCCAGCCCCTGAGCTGGGTGCGGTAGCTGAGATCGAGGTCCTCGGTCAGGGTGTCGTGCTGCCAGCCGCCGCCGTCATAGATCGCCTCACGCCGCCAGATGCCGGCGGTGCCGTTGAAATTGAAGAAGCAGCCGCCGCGATTGCGGCTGCCGTGCTCGAGCACGAAGTGCGCGTCGAGCAGCACCGCCTGGATCTTGGTGAGCAGCGAATAATCTTCGTTCACGTGACCCCAGCGCGCCTGCACGAGCGCCACCTTGGGATCGGTGAAGTAATGAATAGTGCGGGTCAGGAAGTCGGCCTTCGGGATGAAGTCGGCATCGAAGATCGCCACGTAGGTGCCGCGCGCGATTTTTAATCCTTCGTCCAGCGCGCCGGCCTTGAACCCAGTGCGATCCTCGCGATGGATGTACTTGATGTCGAGGCCCTGCATCGCATGGCGCCGCACCGCAAGCTCGGCAATCTGCCGGGTCTCGTCGGTGGAGTCGTCCAAGACCTGGATCTCGAGACGCTCGCGCGGGTACTCGATCTGGCACACCGAATCCACGAGCCGATCGACTACGTACATCTCGTTGTACAGCGGCAGCTGGATTGTCACCACGGGCAGCTCATCGAACGCGCTCTTGGGCCGCGGCTGCTCGTGTTTATGTTTCATGTAGACGTACACCAGGTAGTACCGGTGCCATCCGTAAACAGCGAGGATGAGGAGAACGAAGAAGTACGAGGCGAGGATGAGCGTTTCGACGGCAGTCATCTATGATGGGCGCTACGCCACTAGTCCAGTCCATCATAATACGACAGTGTTCCTCAATAACGCTGCAGCATTGCGTGCCCTCCTCGATGACGTGCGCGAAGGACGCGCCGAGCCGGCCGCGGCGCTCGACCACATCCTTGCAGCTCTTCGGGACCAACCCTTTGAGGACCTTGGGTTTGCGAAGGTCGATCACCATCGCGCGATCCGGCAGGGCTTCCCGGAAGTAATCCTGGGACTCGGAAAAACCCCGAGTCAGATCGCGACCATTGCGGCGGAGATTGTCCGGCACGGCCATCCGCTGCTCGTCACTCGCGCGGATGAGGCGGCTTGGCAGGCGGTGAAAGCGGCAGTCGCCGGCGCGGAGTATCACGAGATTGCGCGCTGCATCACTCTGAAGGGACAAATCGCACCTGGCGTCGGCACGGTCGCCCTGTGTTGTGCCGGCACCGCGGACGTGCCGGTGGCCGAAGAAGCGGCGGTGACCGCAGAGCTGCTGGGCAACACGGTCGATCGGCTGTACGACATTGGCGTCGCCGGCCTGCATCGCCTGCTCGCTCAACGCGCCCGCCTCGAGAGCGCGCGCGTGATCATCGTGGTGGCCGGCATGGAAGGCGCGCTGCCGAGCGTGGTGGCGGGCATGGTCGGCGTGCCGGTGATTGCGGTGCCGACGAGCATCGGCTACGGCGCCAGCTTCGGCGGCGTCGCGGCGCTGCTCGGCATGTTGAACTCATGCGCGAACGGCGTGTCGGTCGTCAATATTGATAACGGCTATGGTGCTGGCTGTATTGCGTCGATGATTAATCATCTTCGCTGACGGGATCCGGGACGCGGGATCCGGGATCCGGACAAGCGCTTTTACCGATCCCGGGGACGCCGCCACATCACGAAGGCGAAGCCGGCGCTGGCGAGCGTGATTGCCGCGCCGGCGAACACGCTTGCGGCATACGCGGCTTCCGGCCGGCGATCGCTGACGACGGCGTGTGCCGGAACGCCGGCGCCCCGATCGGGCCGCGGCCGCCGGCTGTTCGCATGTGCGACCAGCTGCGCCGCCAGCACCAACCCCGCCAACGCCAGGCCTCCTGCGCGCCATCGCGACAGCGGGCGGCGGGCCAGCCACGCATCCAGCTGCACGCAGGCGATCAGCGCGAAGCCGAGCACGGCCACGACGAGCAGCCGCGTGGCAACGCGTTGGGATTCGAAGCCAGGAAGGCGGAACAAGGTCCACGCGTAGACGTTGTAGGCGCTCAGCACCAGCATCGCCACGCTCGGCCCCCACAAGGCGGCCACCGAATGGCGCCGCGTCCGGCTCAACGGTGCGGTGAGGCCGCTGGCCACAACCACGAACCCGACCCAACCCACGAAGGCGTTGTACTCCCACCAGTTCAGTCCATCCGTCGTTCGACGGGCGTCTCCGATCAGGCCGGCGGCAAGGATCGAGAGCCGCTGATAACTGCCCACGAACTCCGGACTGGGAACGTCGTAGAACGACAGGGCCGGCACTACGCGCAGGGCGCTCAACCCGGCCACCAGGAGCGACAGCGACGCGCCGAATCGCCAGCGCGACCGATCGAGCGCGATGAAGACACCAATCCAGATGACGCACCAGACGAACACGTGCCACCCGCCTACCAACTCGATCAGCGCCAGCGTCAGCGCGAGTCCAGCCTGCGTACGGCGGCTGAAGTCACCGGTCGCGGCGCGGTGGACGAACAGGAACACTCCCGGCAGGAGCACGTAGCCGACCCACTGGAGATGCCCCGTCTCCAGGTGTGCAATCAGGTGGCCGTTCATGAGGAAGATGGCCAGGAAGGTCAGCGATGCGACCGGGCCCAGCCCGAGGTCGAGGGCCAGACGCCACGCGGCGAGCAGGCCGATGCTCAGCAGGATCGCGAACTGCAGCACGACGAAGGTCGGACCGTCCACCCACGCGAGCAGAAGCGCGTGGGGCGCGAGGTTGGTTTCGGGATTGGCAAAGAAACGGTTGGTGCCCTGGAAGGTCTCGGTGAAGAACCAGGGCAGCTGCCCCCGGCCGAGGCTGTCGTGCAGCGCCGCGAGATACGTCCACTCCTTCGCCCAGTCGGACGTGGCGAACCAGTCGACGTCACCGCCGCGGAAGAACCACACCACGCCGGCCAGGGCGACGGCGCCGGCTGGCCACCAGGCGCGCCGCTCGCGACGTTTGCTCCGGCCCAGGGTTTCGAGCACGAGCGCGCCGCTCATTAGCAGCACGACGATCAGGAGCGGCACCCACGTATCGGGCGTGGCCGCCACGAAGGACGCGAGCGTCGGCAGTCGCGTGAGCTCCGGCACCGACGTCTCGACCAGCAGGGCGCCGGCGGTCATCGTGCCGACGAGCAGCCATTGGTCGTCGACGGGGAACAGGGTCGAGCGGAACGGATGCGGTTCGCCGTCGGACGCCACGAATGGGGCATCTTAGCAGGCGATCCGCTGCGATCACCGGCACTCAGTGCGCGCGCTAGAATAGCCACATGCGGCGGTGATGCTGTTGATCTGCGCCGCCCTGCCCCGCCATGCTGGCCACTCGCACTCTCGAATTCGATCGCATCGTTGACGCGGTCACCGCGCTGGCGCTGACGCCGCTGGGCTCGGCTGCCCTTGCCGATCTCGGGCCCTCAACCGATCCGAAGGTCGTCGTCTCGTTGCAGGCGGCAACAACCGAGACGGTGAAGTTCCTCGATCGGCATCCCCTCTTTCCCTTGCGCGCGGGCGAAGGCTTACCGGATGCCCTGGACGCGCTCGACGTGCAAGGCCGGCCGCTCGAACCGCTCCAGCTGCGCCTGCTCGCTGATTTCGTGGATTCCGTCGATCAATCGCGCGCGAGCATCGGCCGCGCGGGCGACGAGTTCCCGATTCTTCGCGAGCTGGTGGCCAACGTCACCGCCTTCAAGGCCGAAGTGGAAGCGGTGCGCCAGGCGATCGATTCCGGCGGCGAGGTGCTCGATCAGGCCAGCCCCGAACTGAAGCGCATTCGCAACGAGCTGCGCCAGAAGCGCCAGAAGCTGCGTGGCACGCTCGAACAATTCACGCGCGGGTCTTCCGCCAAGTACCTGCAGGACGAGGTCGTCACCGAGCGCAACGGGCGATTCGTGCTGATGGTGCGCGCCGAACATCGCGGCAGCGTGCCGGGCATCGTGCACGGCTCCTCCACGACCGGAGCGACGCTGTTTCTCGAACCGGCCGCGACGGTGGAGATCAATAACGACATCGTCGAGCTCGAGGATCGCGAACGCGAAGAGATTTTTCGCATCCTGCTCGAGCTCACCGATCGTTTTCGCGCCCGGCCGAGCGACATGGCGGTCAGCCGCGCGGTGGCGCGCGAGCTCGACGTGGTGCAGGCCAAGGCGCGCTACAGCTCGAAACTGAACGCCATCGAGCCGGAATTCACCATCGACACCAGCCTGCAATTGACCGCGTCGCGTCATCCGATGCTGGAGCATGCGGTGCCGGTGGATGTGCTGATCGATCCGCCGAATCGCGTGTTGCTCATTACCGGTCCGAACACCGGCGGCAAGACCGTGGCGTTGAAAACGGCCGGGCTGTTCGCGCTGATGGCGCAAGCCGGCCTGCACGTGCCGGCGAAGTCGGCGCGCCTCCCGGTGTTCCGGGGCGTGTTTGCCGACATCGGCGACGAGCAGTCGATCGAGGCCAGCCTGAGCACGTTCTCGTCGCACATCTCGAACCTGGTCGCGATGGATCGCGAGCTGCTGCCGCCGGCCCTCGTCCTGCTGGACGAAGTCGGCACCGGCACCGATCCCAATGAAGGCGGCGCGTTGGCCACGGCCATCGTCCAGCACTTCCGTCAACGCGGCGCGCTCGTGATCGCGACGACGCACTTTGATGCGGTGAAGACGTGGGGCATCGGCACTGAAGGTGTCACGGTGGCGGCGTTTGCCTTCGATCCGCAGAACTTCGCGCCGACCTATCGCCTCGTCTACGGCGCGCCAGGCCGCAGCCTCGCCATCGAGATGGCGCAGCGGCTCGGCATGCCGCAGTCGGTGATCTCCGCCGCCCGCGGTTACCTGAGCGATGACCAGAAGCGCCTGCAGGCGCACCTCTCGCGCCTCGATACCCAGGCCCGCGCGCTCGAGAGCGAGCGCACCAAGCTGGAACGTGACAAGCGCGCGTTCAACGAAACCAACGCCGAGCTGACCAAGCGTGAGAAGACCCTGGCCGAGCGCGAAGAGGTGTTCAAGAAGCGGCTCAACGAACGGCTCGATGAGCGGTTACGACAGGCACGGCGTGATGTGGATGCGGTGATCGACCAGCTGAAGGAGAAATCGGAAGCGCTGGCCGAAAGAGGGTCGCTGCGCGCCACGCTAAACACCGGCGAAACCGGTTCGGCGCGCGCCGGCGCCCGCGCCGAAATCGATCGGATTGTCGAAGACCTGCGGCATCCGTCCGCAATATCCCCCGAAGCGGCGGCTAAAGCTGCCGCTCTCCAAACGTCGGAGCCGGAAGTTGGCGCGCGGGTAACTGTTGGCGGCCTGGGGCTTGAGGGTGTCGTGTTGTCGATCGATGGCAACCGCGCCGAGATCGACGTGCGCGGGAAGCGCATTCAGGCCAAGGTGAAAGAACTGCGGGTCATTAGTGGACCCTCGCTACAGGCGGCAGCCAAAGTCCGCGTCAATGTCGATCTCAAGCCGCGCGAAGGGTTGCTGAGCGAGCTCAATGTGATCGGCATGACCGTCGATCAGGCGATCGATCGGGTGTCACGATTTCTCGACGATACGCTCGTGACCGATCTCCAGGAAGTTCGCATCGTGCACGGTCACGGCACCGGCCAATTGCGCAAAGGGCTTCACGTTTTTCTGAAGACGCATCCGCAGGTCCAAAAATATTACGCCGCCCCGGAGAACCAGGGCGGCGGCGGCGCGACCATTGTCGAACTCAAAGACTAGCTACTGCCTCGCAAGTCACCCTCTGTCACCGCGTCGATCGACCTGTTGCTGTCGAGCTTAGAAAGAGTGCGCAGCGCGCAGTGCGTCCGGGTGTAGGATTCATCGCGAAAATTTGTCGTCGAGTGTCTGTTACGGCAGGAGGTCTCTATGCATCGATTCCTCGTCTTGTCGGCAGCTCTACTCTTGTCGTTCGCAGCCGTGCCGGTTCACGCACAGCAAGGCACGGCTCAGATCAGCGGACGCATCACGGACGAGCAAGGCGCCATGCTGCCAGGCGTATCCATCGCCATCACCAACGAAGCCACCGGCGTAAGTCGCGAAGTCACGAGCAGCGCCGAGGGCGCGTACTCGGCTTCGCAGCTCGTGCCAGGCACGTACCGGGTGGTGGCCAAACTCGCGGGGTTCCGTAACGTGGATCGCTCCGGCCTGATCCTGCAGGTTGGGACGACCATGACCCTCAATCTCGCCTTGGCCGTCGGCGGCCTCGAGGAGTCGGTCACCGTCACCGGGGCTGTCGCCGCTCGTCGACTCGACCAGCGCCCGCGTTGGCGGCAACGTCGGCACCGCCGAGCTCAGCGGAGCTGCCGGCGATGAACCGCAACTACTTCGCCGCGGTGGCGCTGCTGCCGGGCGTGCAGTTCTCGCCGTCGATCCAGATGGGCAACGACACGATCATCGCCTCCGGCCAGTCCGCACAGGGCAACAACGTCTCGGTCGACGGCGGCTACAACATGGACGATGCGCTCGGCGCGACCTCTGGCGCGCAGGTGCGGACGCCGCTCGAGGCCATTCAGGAATTCCAGGTGATGACCAGCATGTATGACGCGGAGTACGGCCGCGCCAGCGGCGTCATCGTCAACGCCGTCACCAAGGCCGGCACCAACCAGTTCAAGGGCGTGGCGTTCCTGAGCGCGGCGAGCAACGCGCTCACGGCCAAGGACTTCCTGGTCAAGCAGGGGAACCTGACAAAGCCCACGACGACGAAGCGGGATTGGGGTTTCGTGCTGGGCGGGCCGGTCGTGCAGAAACAAGGCGCACTTTTTCTACAGCCTCGAGCGGCAGGTCGACAACCCGACGCGCACACGAGTGTTTCAGACGCGTCCGGAGTTCGACTATCTCCATCGTCGAGGAGCGGTCCGGCTGGAACAACGATGATCCGCTTCGACCATCAGATCAACCCAGGCGCACACGTGGGCGGTGCGCTACCTGAGAGAAACGGCGCCACAGTTTCCGGTGGTGCCGAACGCGCGGTCGCTGCCCGAGTCATTCCAGGACGAAACCGACATCGACGAGACGGCGGTCGGCACGCTCACGAGCGTGCTCGGCGGCTCGCGCGTCAACACGTTCCGGCTGGCGCGAACATGGGAGCACTGGTGGCATGGCAACGCGTGCACGCGCAGCGCTGGGCGATCGAGCGCGAGGGCCGTTCTGCGCGATTGCGCGCCACAGCTGGATCAATTCGAGCTTCCTCGCCCAGGCGAGCACCGAGGCGCAGGGCCCGTGGGACTCGAACTACCAGATCGAGGACGATTTCTCGTGGTTCGTGCCCGGCAAGAAGGGCGACCACGAATTGAAGTTCGGCGTTCGTTACAACTACACCGAGCTCCAGCGCGTGTCGCAGATCAACGAGAACGGCACCTTCCGTTTCAACACCGATCTGTCGTTCGATGCGGCCAACGCGCGCACCTACCCGGAACGGCTGACGATCCGGATGGGCGAATTCGAGGAGCGGCTCAAGACCCACACGTTCGAGGCCTACGCGCAGGACAAATGGAAGATGGGCGAGCGCACGACGCTCAGCATCGGCCTCCGCTACGATCTCGAGAATATTCCGATCGACGTAGCCAACAACCCGTTGTTCAGCGCCGGCCAGCAGATCACCGGTCGATGCCAACAACTTCTCGCCGCGCATCGGCATCACGCACGCGCTCGACGAGGAGGGTCGCTCGGTGGTGCGCGGCGGCTATGGCATGTTCTACAACCGAACCATCCTCGGCGCCATTGACGACACGCTCGAGTTCGGCAAGTTCACCAATTCTTCCGTGGTGCAGTTCCCGAACGACAGCGCCGATCCCGGACCAGCGGCGGGGCGTTTCCCGACGCACCCATTGCTGGTGAACGGCCCGGTCGTCAACCGCCAGGTACTGGATCAGTTGTATCCGCCTGGGGCCCTGATCCGGAACACCGGCGTGGTGATCTTCGACTCGCCCGATCGGCGGCAGCCGTACGCGCACCAGGCAACCGTCGGATACGGGCGGCAGTTAGGCTCCACGATCGCGGTGCAGGCCGACGTCATCTATATGCGCAACGAGGACATGTTCCTGTCGCGCAATCTCAATCCGATGGAGCGTGCCAACACGACTCGCACCGGCACCATCACGCGTCAGGATGTCTTTGACGTACTCGGCGGCGAACCCTATCTGCAGCAAGTCTGGGTGATGGAGAACACCGGCGAGGCCGAGTATCGCGCTCTCAACCTGTCGCTGGAGAAGCGCTACAGCCAGAACTGGTCCGGACGCGTGTCGTACTCGCTGTCGAAGTCGGAAGGAACCGCGTTCAACCAGGCCGATCGCAACACCTATCAGTTTCTCGACGATCTCAATCTCGATGAGCTGTGGGGACCGAGCACCGTCGATCGCCGTCACATCCTGTCGATCAACGGGCGTACCGAAATCCGAAGACCGAGGCATCACTCTCTCGTCAACCTTCCGCTACATGAGCGGCGCCCCGTTCAGCCTCATCGACAGCAACATCGACGTCGATCGCAATGGCGAGCTCATCGATCCGCTGCCTGCCGGGACCTACAGTGGCACGGCGACCAACGCGATGCGGGATGTCGAGAACAAGGGCGGCCGCAATGGTGCGGTGGGACCCGACTACGTCCAGTTGGACCTGCGGGCGGGATGGCGGCGGCGTCTCGGCGGCGCGCGTTCGCTCGAGGTATTCCTCGACATCTTCAACATCACCAATCGTACGAACTGGGACAATCCGTCCGGCGACCGCCGGCTCACCGCAACGTTCCTCGAGCTTCGCGAGCTACGCGGCGGCAGCGGCTTCCCGCGACAGGTCGTGTTTGGAACGCGGCTTGCGTTTTAGGCGCTAATCGGGCTCCCGGCGGCGAGCCATCTCGCCGGGAGCTCTTCGACAGCTAGTGTTGTGGTTCGTTGGTGACGACGATCGAGACACTCGTCGTCGTTTCCCTGCCCGCCGCATCACGCGCCATGGCGGCGATGGTGTGCGCCCCATTCGCTGAAGTGGTCGTCACCCACTCCGCTTCGAAGGGCGCCTCGTTGTCGGCCGCGCCCAACGGCGCGCCGTCAATGAAGAACTGCACACTGGCCAGTTGGACTCGTCCTCATTTTCGCAGCCTTGGGTATGACTCCACTGGCGCACACGTATCGCACGGATTTGCGCGCGATTCTACTATCATTCGTCCCGCCTTCCGTCCAACGTCTCGATCCAGAGGAGGAGCTCAATGCTCCGTCGTTTAACGTTCGTATCGCTGATCGCTCTCATCCATGCGCCGCTGATCGCTTCGCAACCGAATCCCATCGACGCCATCGTCAGCGAGGAGATGCAATCGCAGCGCGTTCCCGGGATGGCCGTCGCCGTGATCCGCAAGGGCGAGATCGTGACGGCGCAGGGCTACGGACTGGCGAACGTCGAGCACAGCGTGCCGGTCACCGACCGCACCATCTTTCAGTCCGGATCCCTCGGCAAGCAGTTCACCGCCACTGCCGTGATGCTGCAAGTGCAGGACGGCCGCCTGTCGTTGACCGACCCGATCGCGAAATTCTTCGACAACGCTCCGGCCGCGTGGCGCGACATCACCGTGCGCCACCTGCTCACCCACACGTCGGGCGTACCGGATTACAACGACGGCCTGCTGGACTATCGCAAGGACTATTCGGAAGACGAGCTGGTCAAGTTCGCCGCCACGTTGCCGCTCGACTTCACTCCGGGCGCCGAATGGAAGTACAGCAACACGGGTTACATCCTGCTCGGCGCGCTCGTGCGGAAGGTCTCCGGATCGTTTTATGGCGACGTGCTCCGCGATCGCGTGTTCAAGCCGCTCGGCATGAGCACGGCACGGGTGATCAGCGAAGCGGACATCGTCCCGAATCGCGCGGCGGGATACCGCCTGGAGCGCGGTGAGCTGCGCAACCAGCAATGGGTCGCGCCAATGCTCAACACCACGGCCGATGGTTCCCTGTACTTGTCGTTACAGGACCTGATCGCGTGGGATCGCGGCATCAGAAGCGGCGCGGTGTTGCAGCCAGAGAGCTGGCGCCAGATCTTCACCCCGGTCACGCTCAACAGCGGGCGCGCCCATCCGTACGGATTCGGGTTCGAGGTCGATCGCATTGCCGGTCAGAACATTCAACGACATGGCGGTTCGTGGCAAGGGTTCAAGACCTACATCGCACGCTACGGCGGTGACGACGTCACGATCATTGCGATGGCCAACGCCGCGCAGGCCATTCCCAGACGCGTGGTTGATCGCATTGCCGCGCATCTGATGCCGGCCCTGACCTCGAGCACGGGCTGGACGATTCGCGGCGCCGAGGTTGCCGATGGCAGTGGCGGCGCTTTGCGGCGCGTGGACGTCCGATTCGCCGGCGACACCATCGTCGAAGTGGGTACCGTCACGCCGCGGCCGGATGACCGCGTCGTGGATGCCACCGGTCTCGTGCTCGCGCCGGGAGTGATCGACGCGCACAACCACTCCACCGAGGGTCTCGACGCCGACCCTGATGCCATCACGCAGGTGTCGCAAGGCATCACCACCCTGCTCGTTGGCCAGGATGGCAGCTCGCCTTTCCCCCTCCGGGACTATCTCGCCAGACGGCGCGCCGCGCCATCGACCGTGAACGTCGCCGTGCTGGTCGGTCATGCCACGCTGCGCCGCCAGGTGATGGGCGAGGATTTCCGACGTCCGGCGACGCCGGCAGAGATCACCCGTCTCGAAGCGCTGGTCGATCAGGAAATGCGCAGCGGTGCGATCGGTTTGTCGTCCGGGTTGGAGTACGAAGTCGGCAGCTATGCCTCGACCGAGGAAGTCGTGTCCATGGCTCGCATGGCAGCGAAGCATGGGGGCTTTTACATCTCGCACATCCGCGACGAGGCGGATAAGTCGATGGACGCCATCCGCGAAGCGATCGCGATCGGCGAGAAGGCGAAGATCCCGGTTCAGATTACCCACATCAAGCTCGGCACCGTCGGCGTGTGGGGCAAGGCCGCGGAAGTGGTGTCGATGATCGAGGCTGCGCGCAAACGTGGCGTGGACGTGACCGCGGACGTCTATCCCTATCTCGCGTGGTCGTCGAATCTCAAGGTGCTCGTTCCCGACAAACAGTGGAGCAGTCCCGCCAGCGTGAAAGAAGCGCTGGACGATGTGGGTGGCGGACGGAACGTGCAGATCACGCGGCTGCCGAAGTTCCCACAGTACGTCGGCAAACGTCTTGATGAAGCCGCGAAACTGGAAGGCCTCAGCGAAGTCGAGATGTACATCAAGATCGTCCAGGATGATGACGCCGGCGTGATCGGGCACACGATGATCGCCGAGGACATGCAGATGTTCCTGCGGCAGCCGTGGGCGATGGTGGCGAGCGATGGCGGCATCAACACCAGCCACCCGCGCGGGGCGGGCACGTTCCCGCGCGTGCTGGGACGCTTCGTGCGCGATGAGAAATGGCTGTCGCTGCCCGAGGCCATCAAGAAGATGACATCGATGCCGGCGGCGCGGCTCAAGTTAAAGGACCGCGGCACGATCGCGGTCGGCATGAAGGCCGACCTGATGTTGTTCGATCCGGCGACGATCATCGATCGCTCGACGTTCGAGCAGCCGCGCCTACGCTCGCGCGGCATTCACCGCGTGTTCGTGAATGGGCGGCCGGTGTGGACCGGGGATTCGCCGGACAACGAGCGGCCAGGCGTGTTGCTGACGGCGCGATAGTCAGCGCGCCGGAAGACGGTCCTTCAGCTCCTCGAGCCAGTTCAGTACGACAACCATGTTCACGACAGTTTGTGAAGTTGCGGCCACGGAGTCCGGTTCCTTGATCATCAGGAACCGTTGACCGTCGGCAGCAAGATCGTAGCCCCGAAGGTCGAGACCCAGGAGGGACGCGCCGGCGTGGTACTTCCTGCTCAGGATCTTGACCGGGGTTCCGGACGTGAACGTGGCACCAAGCGCCGCCGGCACGGCCACCGAAGTCAGCAGACCGTCCCGATCGAGGTAGAAGAGCTCGCGGCCGTTTCGTGACCAGGCTGCGCGGGTACCGCCTGCCGTGGACACCTGCGAGCGGCCATCCTGCACATTCGGGAATGGACGCACGTAGACCTCGAACTCGCCGGAGATGTTCGAGTGATAGGCCAGCCACTTGCCATCTGGCGACACCTCCGCGCCGAAGTCCATGCCTGCGGCCGACAGCAACAGTTCCACCTTGTGCGCGGGGTCCTTCATAGCAAGGGTGTAGAGATCTATCGCGTTGGCAAGCGTGCCCGACGCCCCAAACATCGTGAGGATGCCGCCGTCCGGCGTGGTGGACGTCGGAAACTGATTGTTGGGGTTAGTCGAGAGACGCTCCGCTTCGCCGGTGCCGTCGGCCGCCTGCCAGTACAGGTTTGGATTCCCACCGCCGCGCGTGGAGGTCCAGATCACTCGCTTGCCGTCCGGCGTCCAGATCGGGCTCAAATCCTGCGCCGGGTGGCGGCTCAATGGGCTGAGCGTCTGCCGGCCAAGCTCCCAAATCCAGATGTCCATGGTGCGGTCCCGCACGTCGAGCGCGACGCGCGTGCCGTCCGGTGAAATGCGGGCCATGGCGTAGGTGCGCGGCGGAGCGCCAATCGCCGTCTCCTGTCCTTTACGGTTGACCCAGGTGAGCGTGCGCGCCGCCGGCGGCGAGTAAGACCCTCCGCCGGGTACGAAGACCAGGTCACCGCGCCGCGACACCGAATAATTCACCGTTGGCGAAGTGCCGACACGGACGGACTCCACCACGGTCAGCGAATCGCCGATGACCTCGGCGCGCGTCGGATCGAACCGCACCGCTCGCAGCGATGCCTGGAATCGAGTCTCCGCGTCAGCCGAGGTCGTGGTCAGGCCGAACACCAGATGTCCGGAATTTACGTACGCCGCATCATGCCCCGCCGGCAATATCACCTTCCGCCGTCCGGTGGCGATGTCGAGGGCCTCGAGGCGCGCGGCGAGATAGTCACTGCCGGGAAATGCGGTGAACACCACCCACGTGCTGCCGGGCAAGACGTGCGGCAGCACGTGCTGCTCGACCTTGTTCGGATCAAGGCTGGTCAAGGGAGTCGGTTCACCGCCGGCGGCGGAGACTCGCTGCAACCCATTGGGCGAGCCGAAGACGATGATGTCATCATCGCCCCAACTGACGCCGCGTGGCGTCCCCGCAATCCGGCAGATGACCGTCGCCGGGCCACCAGCGATCGCCACTTTCCGAATCTCGGTACCAACCTGGAACCCTACCCAGCGTCCGTCATGGGAGATGAACGGATAACGCCCGTTGGTGGTTCCGGGCAAGAGCCGCGGTTCGAGTTCGTTCACGCCGCGCAGCGACAACGACGGCTGCGTCTGCGCGGAACTGCCGGAACGATAGACGATGAAGGAGCCATCGGGCGCGATCGCAAGATCGCGATCGCTGCCCTGGATGATGAGCGGCTGCGAGGACGGCGGGGAGAAGACGAAGCGCACGGGCGCCGCGCGTGGCGGCTCGGAGGACCGCGCTGCCCAGGTCACGGCGGCGAGCACGCCGCCGATGGCGAGACCGATCGCCGCACCCATCACCAGTGCCCGGCCCGATCCGGCGGTGGCGGCGCGTTGCGGCGAGGCGACCGCCTCCGGCGGCGGGGCAATCGTTTCATTCATGAGAAAGCGCGCGACACCGATGTCCGAGACGCGCGCGCGGCGATCCTTCTCGAGGCAGCGCCGCAGCAACAGTCGAATCTGCGGCGGCGTGTCGGCCGGCAACGCCTTCCAGTCCGGCTCACCGCGAACGATCGCGGCGATCGTATCGGTGACGTCCTCGCCTTCGAAAGCGCGCCGTCCAGTCAACATTTCAAACAACACGCAGCCAAACGCCCACACGTCGCTGCGCTTGTCGACAACGCGGCCCTTCGCCTGCTCGGGACTCATATAGGCCGCGGTCCCAAGGATGAGTCCGGCCTGCGTCATCGCTGGCGTCGTGATCGTCGGAGAGTTCGCCTGCGGACCTGACGCGCCGGTAACCGGATCGAGGGCTTTCGCCAGGCCGAAATCGAGCACCTTGACCGTGCCGTCGTCGGCGATCTTGATGTTGGCGGGTTTCAGATCGCGATGGATGACGCCGCGTTCGTGCGCCGCCTCGAGCGCATCGGCGATCTGCCGCGCGATGGCAATCGCTTCGTCAACGGCGATCGGTCCCAGGGCGATGCGATCGGCGAGCGTGACGCCCGTGACGAATTCCATCACCAGGAACGGGCCGCTCTCGCTGCTTTCGAGCCCGTGAATGTGCGCGATGTTCGGATGATTGAGCGAGGCGAGGACTTGTGCTTCGCGGCTGAAGCGCGCCAGCCGTTCGGCGTCTGCCGCTACTGCTGGCAGCAGCACCTTGATGGCGACGTCGCGATTCAGCTTCGCATCGCGGGCGCGGTATACCTCGCCCATTCCACCTGCGCCGACCAGCGGCCCAACGTCAAAACTTCCGACACGACGGCCGGACAACGAACCGCTCATGTAATGGCCGCGATTCTACTCCACGGCGCGGTGTATCATCGGCCTTCGAAACAAGGAGCTATCGATGGTCACAGCGCGCAGCGGTCTGTGTGTACTTGGCTTGACGATTCTTGCCGTCTCCAGTGTGTTACTCGCGCAGGGGCCTCCGCCCGCGCAGACTCCCGCAACGCCGCCGCGCGGCGCGTCGGGTCCGCCCGAACATGCCAAGGTCGCGCCGATCAACAACCTCCCGAATCCGTACGAGACCGTGCGCAACTGGGGCACGCTCCCCGACGGACGCCGTTGGGGATCGGTCAGCGCGGTGCACGTCGACATCGACGGCAAGCACATCTGGGCCGGCGATCGCTGCGGCGCCAATGTGTGCGCGGGCTCGAACGTCGATCCAATGGTCAAGCTCGATCCCAACGGCAAAGTGGTGCAGAGCTTCGGCGCCGGCCAGATCCTCTGGCCGCACGGCATGGATGTCGATCGCCAGGGCAACGTGTGGGTCGTCGACGCGCGCTCGGCCACCGAAGCCGAGTTGAAGAAGTTTCCCGACGCGAAGGGCAAGGGCCACACGGTGCTGAAGTTCAGCCCGCAAGGCAAGTTGTTGATGACACTCGGCACGCCGGGCGAAGCCGGCGATCCGCCAACCAAGTTCACCGAGCCGAATGACGTGTTGATCGCTCCGGATGGCAGCATCTTCGTGGCCGAGGCGCACAACGCCCAGTTCCTCGATCAGAATCCGCCCAACGGCATCGGCCGCATCTCGAAATTCGACAAGGACGGCAAGTTCATCAAGACGTTCGGATCGTACGGGTATGGCCCGAGCCAGTTCCGCGGGCCGCATTCGCTCGCGATGGATTCACGCGGCCGGCTGTTCGTGGCCGATCGCGGCAACCGCCGCATCCTGATCTTCGACCAGGAAGGCAAGCAGTTGGAGACCTGGTACCAGTTCAGCCGCATCAGCGGCCTCTACATCGATCGCAACGACACGCTCTACGCGATCGATTCGGAGTCCGACGACAACTACAACCCCGGCTGGCGTAAAGGCCTTCGCGTCGGCAGCGCGCGCACCGGCGAGGTGTGGTACTTCGTGCCCGAGCACGTGTCGAAACAGCCGTCAGGTATGGGCGGCGTCGGCTCGTTCGGTGAAGGCGTGGCGGTGGATGCCGCCGGCAACGTGTACGGCGGCGAAGTGGGACCGATTCAGGGCCTGACCAAGTTCATCCCACGGCTGAAGCGCTAGCTCGCGGAGCACCGCCACTTTCACGCTGGATGGCTATCTCTGAGCAACGGCGACAATTGACGTGAAGCGGTTGATCGGGCGCTCTCCTGAAGCGCCCGATCCTACCACCGCACGTCGATGCCGCCGCGTGCCCGCTGCCGGGGCGGTCCCGGATCACCGCGCCAGCAGCACGTTGCTGAACACGTAATTCGCCACTGACGTACACGAGCCGAAACTCGCTGTGTGATCGAATGTGAAATGGATTCCTCCATAGATGCGGCTGAGCGCCTCTTCATCCGCGGCCTGACGGAATCCGTTGTAACTTCGAGTAACGTCGGTGTTGGGCGCAATCCCGGTCCACGTCACCGCAAACGGAATGGCGTCGCTGCCCCAGATCCGCGCGAACAGCGCCGAGGATGATGCTCCGATGCAGGCCATATTGCCCGCATACGCGGGATACGGAGGTGTCGCGAGCAGCGAAACGAAATTGGGATCCGGTTCAGTGGCCGGATTGTTATCGCGATGCGCGTTGCGAATCGCCGTCGTCGGCCTCCACAGGCCGTACAAGAATTTCGACGAGAACGATGTCTGCAGCGCATCGTGCATGGTGATCGCCAGCAGCGCGAATACTCGAGCAGTATCGACACCACTCAACGCACGACTGCGCGCCAGGTCTCGCCCGACGTTGTACCAGACGCCCGGCGCCGTGGTGCTGTAGCCGACCCCGGCCCACAGCTGCGCGCTCTGGGTTTGTTGCGCCGTGCGGGTTGTACTCGTCGTTCCGCCCAGCCCCTTGACCTCGTTCAAATCGTTGGCGTAGCGCTGGCTCGTCAGCGCCGGCGGCGCCTCCGGGACGAACTGATTGCGGCTGCTGAGCGCGAACGGAAGAACCTCCTGATAGTGCACGAGGGTGGCGGTCGCATTCTGCGGTGGCACTGGCTGCCAGTATCCCGGCAGGTCAGGCAGGATGTATGGCACCTGGGCGGCACGGGCCCAGCCGTCATTGCTCCGCGCGGCCAGAATCGCCTGGGCGGCCACGGCGCCAATCGCAGCGCCCTGAATGCCAGGATCTCCCGGGAATCGACTGCGCGTTGCCGCTAACGCCGCATCGAACGTCGCGGCCTGGGCTGGGAACATCGAGACCATGACGTCGCGAGCGGCCTGGGCCGCGGCCACTTCTCGCGCGGGGCTTCCGGCCACCGACGCGCGCACCGCGTAGTGGCGGTAGTTGTAATCGATCGAGTTCAACGCATCGAAGATCGCCACGTGCAGGATCGCGTACGGGCGAGTCACGAAGATGGTCGGCGGAAGGGCGCCAGGGATGCCGAGGGTTGATTGCAGAATACGATTCCAATCGATGACGATCTCAGCAGTACTCTGCGCGGCAGCACCGCGCGAGAGGGCGACCAACATTACAAAAGACAGAAACACGGATCGAACTCTTCGATGGCGCATAGGAGCCTCCGGGCCGGCGAAACGCGGGTTTGTAGGAACGACACACCTTATGCCTGTGACACACCGTGGTCAAGGCCGTTGTGCCAGGCCCCAACAGCGGGTCGCCACCGGAAAGCGGCCGATGGGGCCATCGAGGCCGGTTTCTGCGATGATGGATGCGTCAGGCCTCGCTTGAAGTTCCCACAATCGTTCATCGACGAAGTCCGGGCGGCGGCAGACATTGTCACCGTCATCTCGGACACCGTGTCGCTCCGCAAGGCCGGCAACTCCTACAAGGGCCTCTGCCCGTTCCACGGCGAGAAGACCCCCTCGTTCAACGTCATGCGCGATCGCGGGTTCTTCCACTGCTTCGGCTGCGGGGTCGGCGGCGACGTCTTCAAGTTCGTCGAGCTGCAGGAAAAGGTGGGCTTCCAGGAGGCGGTGCGCCACCTGGCGGCGCGTTTCGGGATTCCGATTCCGGAAGTGAAAGACGGCGAGCCGCGCGAAAGCGCGGCCGAGCGCGAGGCGCTGATCAAGATCCACGAAATCGCGCTGGCATATTTTCGGGAACAGCTCGCGTCGCCGGCCGGCGAGAAGATTCGCGAGTATCTCGCCACGGATCGCGGCCTCACCGAGGAAACGATCGACCAGCTGCAAATCGGGTATGCGCCGCAGTCGCGCGACGCCCTGCGTCAACGCCTGCTGAAGGCGGGCTTCTCTCCCCTGCAGACCGTCATGAGCGGCCTGATCACGCGCCGCGACGATGGCAGTGAGGTGGATCGGTTTCGCAACCGATTGATGATTCCGATCGCAAGGGATACGGGCACCGTGATCGCGTTCGGCGGCCGCGCGCTCGAAGCGGATCAGGTGCCGAAATATTTGAACTCACCGGAAACGCCGATCTATACGAAGAGCAGGACGCTCTACGGCCTCAACCTGACGAAAGCCCACCTGCGTAAAGGCAACTTCGCGCTGATCGTCGAGGGCTATTTCGACTTCGCACAAGTGCACCAGGCGGGTGGATTTCCGGTGGTGGCGACTTGTGGCACGGCTCTGACGTCTCAACAAGCACAGATGCTGCGACGCTTCGCCCCGAAAGCCGTCCTCTGCTACGACCCGGACCGGGCGGGACAAACGGCTGCCGAGCGGAGCTCCGAGCTGCTGGTAAGCGAAGGCTTCGACGTCAACGTAGTCCAGTTACCCGGCGGCGAAGATCCCGACACGTTTATTCAGAAGCAGGGACGCGACGCGTTTGTCGCCCAGCTCAAGCGTTCTCGGCCGTATCTGGAGTTCCTGCTCGACCGTGCGGCGGCCGAGCATGATCTGACGCGCGACGACAGCCGACGCGAATATCTCCGAAAAATGCTGGGCGTGGCGGCCCGCATTCCCGACCCGGCGGCGCGCGATCAATTCGCGGATCGCCTGGCGCACAAAGCGAGGGTCACGGAGGCGGTGGTTCGGGCCGAAATTAGGAAAGCAGCCGGATCGCGCAAGACCGAGCTTCCGGTCGAGCGCGTGCCGATGCTGCAGGGGAACATTCGCAAGGCTGAGAAAGGGCTCATCTGGACCCTCGTGCATCAGCCGGCGGCGGCGGTGGCCTCGCTCAAACAGCTGGAACCAGAAGATTTGCAAGGACTTAGCACCGAAAACCTTCTCAGAACGGCCCGCGAGCTCGACGTGCGCGCCGAAGATGTGCCGACTACGCTCATGGAGCGTCTAAGTACTCAGGAGGCCGAACTGCTGGCCTCCGTTGCGGCCGAGCCATCACCGCCGGCCGTCCTCCCGGATCTCTGCGTGGTTGCTCTGAAATTCGTGCGGCTCGAACGCGAGCTGGCGGAAGTCCAACGTGAGCTCAACCGCTTGCAAAATATGGGAGATACGGGCCCGGCGGCAATGACGCTGCTGGCCCGGAAACAGCTGATGGTGCGGGCGCTCGAAGCCTTGAAACCACCGAAAGAGTTACAATGAAGGGCTCTACTACTCCGAGGACGAATCCGAATATGGCCGTCGCGCTTGAAGATAAGTTTGATGAAGTCCGGCAACTGATCGTCATCGGCAAGGAGAAAGGCTATCTCCTTTACGACGAAGTGAACGACCTGCTGCCCGCGGACCTCACCGCCAACCCGGAGGATCTCGAAGAGCTCCTCGCGGTGTTTGCGAGCGCCGGCATCGACCTGGTCGACTCGGAAAAAGGCTACAAGCTCGAACGCGAAGGCATCGAACGCCAGGAGGGTCCGGAAGGCGAAGGCCCCGAGCTCGACCTGACGCCGGGCGCGCTCGACAAGACCAACGATCCCGTCCGCATGTACCTGCGCGAGATGGGCACCGTGCCGCTGCTCACGCGCGAAGGCGAAGTCGAGATCGCCCGCCGCATCGAGCGCGGCAAGCTCTCCGTCATCAAGTCGATCTCGCGCATGCCGGCGATCACCAAAGCGGTGATCCGCATGGGCGATCAGCTGCGCGCCGGCGAGCGCACCATCCGCGAGCTGGTGATCTTCAACGACGAGGAAATCACCGACGACCGCATCGAAGAACGCGCCCAGCAGTTCCTCAAGCAGGTCGACGCGGTACGCAAGGCGCGCCTGAACGTCGAGAAGCTCGACGAGAAGCTCGAAATCGTGGCGCGCGCCGACAAGCGCAAGTACCGCCGCGCGCGCTGGAAGGTGATGCGCGCCCAGGTCGAGACCTCGCGCTACATCCGCCAGATCGAATTCACCGAGCCGGTCAAGCGCCGCCTCGTCGAAGAAGTGAAGGACATTGTCGAGCGCGTCTCGAAACAGCAGCGCGAGCACGATCGCCTGAAGAAAGAGCTCAACCTCAAGAACCGCAAGCCGAAGCTCAAAGACGAAGAGCGCAAGACGATGACCAAGCGCCAGAATGATCTCAAGACCGAGATCAAGCAGCGCACCGAGGATCTCGAGGAGAGCGTCGATCACCTCCGCCACACGCTCGAAGTGATCATGCGCGGCGAAGCGCAGGCCGAGCAGGCGAAGAAGGAGCTGGTCGAAGCCAACCTCCGCCTCGTGGTCTCGATTGCCAAGAAGTACACCAACCGCGGCCTGCAGTTCCTCGACCTGATCCAGGAAGGCAACATCGGCCTGATGAAGGCGGTCGACAAATTCGAGTACCGCCGCGGCTACAAGTTCTCGACCTACGCGACGTGGTGGATCCGCCAGGCGATCACCCGCGCGATTGCCGACCAGGCGCGCACCATCCGCATCCCGGTGCACATGATCGAGACGATCAACAAGTTGATCCGCACGTCGCGCGCGCTGGTGCAGGAGCTGGGCCGCGAGCCGACCTCGGAAGAGATCGCGCGGCGCATGGACATCCCGGTGTCGAAGGTCCGCAAGGTCCTGAAGATCGCGCAGGAGCCGATTTCGCTCGAAACGCCGATCGGCGAAGAGGAAGATTCACACCTTGGCGACTTCATCGAGGACCGCACCGCGGTGTCGCCGTCGGAAGCGGTGATCAACCTCGACCTGAAGGAACAGACCGAGTCGGTGCTGAAGACGCTGACGCCGCGCGAAGAGAAAGTGATCAAGATGCGCTTCGGTGTCGGCGACGGCAGCGAACACACGCTGGAAGAAGTGGGCCAGAACTTCGCGGTGACCCGCGAACGCATACGCCAGATCGAGGCCAAGGCGCTCAGGAAGCTGCGCCATCCGTCTCGTTCGCGTAAACTACGCGCGTTCCTCGAAGGACGCTCGTAGCTCGCGGGCCCATAGCTCAGTTGGTTAGAGCGGCCGGCTCATAACTGGTTGGTCCCTGGTTCGAATCCAGGTGGGCCCACTCTTACGGAGTTGGCAGTTGAGAGTTGACGGTTGACAGTTGCGAAAGCAGGAGATGCTTCCCGATCTTGAACGGTTGATCCAACTGCAAGACATTGAAAGCCGGGCGGCGGTGGCCAGTAAAGCCATCGCCGAGGCCCCGGGCCGGATTGCGGCGCTCGACGCCCTGCTGCAATCCGCTACCGCCGCCCTCGCCGCCGCCAAGCAAGCCCTCACCGACAATCAAACCCATCGCCGCTCAATCGATAAAGACCTGATCTCGGCGCAGCAGCGCCAGGAAAAGTACAAAGAGCAGCTCATGGCGGTGAAGACCAACGACGAGTACCGCGCCATGCAGCACCAGATCGAGGCGGTCGGCGCCGAGGTGCTGCAGCACGAAGAGCGCGTGCTGGTCAGCATGATGGAAGCCGACGAGGCCAACGCCGCCATCAAGAAGGCCGAAGCGGCGCTCAAAGCGGCGCAAGCCAAGGTGGCGGCGGAGCGGTCGGCGATCGAGAGCGACGTGAAGGTCCAGGAGGCCGCGCTCGGCGAATGCAACGCGACGCGCCAGAAGGTGGTCGGCGCCCTCGACAACAAGGGCGTGATCGACACGTTCCAGCGCATTGCCAAGGTGCGCGGCAGCGCGGTGGCGCGCGCGGAAGGCGAACGCTGCACCGTGTGCCAGGTGCGGCTGCGGCCGGCGGTGTTCGCGGAAGTCCGCAAGAACGATTCGATCGTGCAATGCGACAGCTGCAATCGCATCCTCTTCTTCATTCCTCCCAAGCCAGCGGAAGCTGCGTCGGCGTGATCACGGCGTATTTCGACGGCGGGTCGCGCGGCAATCCGGGCCCGGCCGGCTGGGGCGCGTACATCGTCAATGGCGAGGGCGAAGTGCTCGCCGAGTTGAGCGGCGCGCTGGGCGTGACCACCAACAACGTGGCCGAATACAACGGGCTGCTCGCCGCGCTCGAGTGGGCGGTGGCGCAGGGCCTCACCGAACTGCACGTCAAAGGCGATTCGCAATTGCTCGTCGAGCAGATGCGCGGCAACTACCGCGTCAAGAATGCAGGCCTGATTCCGCTACATCAGAAGGCGCGCACGCTGGTGTCGAAGATCGGCAGGGTCACGTTCGAGCACGTCCGCCGCGAGCTCAATCAGCACGCCGACCGGCTGTCGAACGCCGGCATGGACGCCAACGCCTAGCGGGCGCTCGAACCAATAAATCAGACGGCCAAGCCCAGGAAAACTCCCATCTGCGCGCCGCTGCCGGAGGCTCATGTGGACGTGGTAGAGTGACGCAGTTCGGGTCGCCAACTCCCATTTGTTTCACATGGCGCACGTACCTGGTTTCACTCACGATGTGTTCATCAGCTACAGCCACCTCGATAATCAGGCTGTAGACGAACACGGCTGGGTCAGCGACTTCCATCGCCGGCTCCAGATTGAACTCGACGAAGAGCTCGGCGAGAAATCGTCGGTGTGGCGGGACGCGCGCATCGGCAGCGCCGACGAGCTCACGGCAGACCTGACCAAACAGCTCAAAGGTACGGCAGTGCTGCTCGCGATCGTCTCGCCCGGATACCTCAATTCACGCTGGTGCGGATGGGAACTGCAGGGATTCGTCGAGGGCGAACGCCGAACCGGCGATCTGTGGGTTGAATCCAAGTGCCGCGCCATCAAGATCATCAAGCGGCCGGGAGATCAAGACGCGCATCGCAACCTGGCACCGAGAGATACCAAGGGCGTCGAGCTGTTCGAAAACGACCGTGCGTCGGGCCGCAATTATGAGCTGAAACCCGAATCAGAGCCTTTCCAACGGCGGCTCACCGAGCTCGCCCAGGACATCTGCGGCATCCTTCGATTGATTCGGCGGCAGCGCACCGTCTATCTCGGCGTGGCGCCTCCGGCCATGGCGGCGCAACGAGAGAAAGTCGGCAACGAGCTGAGGGCGCGCCAATTCCGAGTGCTCGCGGCGCCGGAGTCCGAGGTTGGCGACGTGCTCGACGTCGTCAAGACCTCGATGCGTGAAAGCTCGCTGTCGATTCATTTCGTCGATCGCATGGCGGATTCGCCGGCCGAGCCTGCGACCGCAACCGCCGAGCGCACCATCAGCAGCGACTCCGGAGTGCGTCAAGTGATGGTCGTGCACGACCCGACCGGCCAGAGCAAACAGAATTGGGAGCTCGGCAGCGGCAACCAACCTGCCGACGTCGAAGTGCTGGTCGATCCGCCGACCCATGCACTCAACGAAACGGTGCTCGACAAGCTGGGCACCCCTGAGGAGCGCCCGAGTTCGAAGCAACTCGTCCGCGTCTACCTGATTTGCGAGCGCCAGGATCATCCGCTACTGGTCGCGAATCGCGCCCGCACGCTTCGCAATCATCTGCTGAAACGCGGGCTGGAAGTGAAGCTGCCGCTTGCCGAAGGCGACGCCGCCGAATTCAGCCGCGACAATCGGCACAAGCTGAAACAGTGCGACGGTGTGCTGCTGTACTGGGGCGGCTCGCGGCAAAACTGGTTCGAGGAGCGGCTGAACGAGCTCACCCAGGCCAAGGGGTGGCGGCGCAATCAATCGTTCTCCGCCAGTGCGGCCTATGTTGCCGATCCGTTGAGTCCGGTGAAAGAGAATTACGAAACGCGCGAAGTCGAAGAGTTGATCAAACAATTCGACGAGCTCGACGTCAACGACGCCCGTCTGTTGCGATTTATCGAGCGCCTCGAACAGACCAACAATGCCAGTTGATTTGCCACCACAGACGGGGGTGCCGCTGTCGTCACTCAAGACCAACCCGTTTCCTGGTCTGCGTCCGTTCGAATCGCATGAATCGGCATACTTTTTCGGCCGCGACGAGCAATGCGACGAGTTGCTCGGCCGCCTGGCGCGACACCGGCTCATCGCCGTCGTTGGCGCATCCGGCAGCGGCAAATCATCGCTGGTACGCGCCGGCCTGCTTCCCGCCCTGCAACGAGGATACTTGCCCTCGGCGGGATCGTCATGGCGAATCGCGACGTTCCGGCCCGGCGGAAATCCAATCGCCAACCTGACCGACAGCCTGCTTCTCGATCCCGACCACGCGCCGTCGCGAACCGACCGAGACGCTGTCGTAGACCGGCTTAGGGAAAGCAGCCTCGGCCTCGTCCATGCGGCGGAGCTACTGCTCGGCAATTCGCAGCAGAGCTTGCTCGTGCTCGCCGATCAGTTCGAAGAGATCTTCCGCTATCGCAGTCTCGGCTCCGGGGCGACTTCGGGGGAAGAAGCGGTCGAATGCATCAACCTTCTCCTTGCCGCGGCCGCTCAAGACGACGTGCCGATCTACGTCGTCCTGACGATGCGCTCGGACTACCTGGGTGACTGCGCGCGTTTCGCCGGACTTCCCGAGGCGCTGAACGACAGTCAGTTCCTGGTGCCGCGCATGACGCGGCAACAGCTCCGCGAAGCGATCGAAGGCCCAGTGTCCGTCGGCGGCGGACGCATCGCACCCGGGCTGGTGCAGCGGCTGCTCCACGACGTCGACGCCATCGCCGGCCGGATCCGTTACCGCGGATCGCCCGACGAGTACGATCACGATCAGTTACCAGTCGTTCAGCACGCCTTGATGCGCATGTGGGAAGTGTCGAGCGAGGCGCGCGCGCACCAGCAGCCGATCGATCTCCCGCATTACGAGAACCCGCCGGTCGAAACCATTCATCACGCCCTCGATCGCCATGCCGAGGAAATCCATTCGCGGCTGCCCACCGATTACCACCGCGACGTGGCACGGCTCGTCTTTCAGCGACTGACCGAGCGCGACACCGAGAACCGCGACGTGCGCAGACCCGCACAGCTGGCCGAGCTCATCGCGGTGGCCGCGGGCGGCAGCGGCGGCGATCGGGCCGACGAAGCGGTCCGAACCGTGTTGACGGAGTTTGGCGCCGAGGGCCGCGCGTTCGTGATCATCAACGCGCAGCAGGATGTCGATATCGCGCACGAGAGCTTCATTCGCAAATGGCGGCGCCTGGGTGAGTGGGTCAGAGAGGAAGCGCAGTCGCGACGGATCTATCTGCGGCTCGCCGAAACGGCAACCCAGTGGCAACTGAACCAGGCCTCACTCTATCGAGGGCCCGAGCTGATCGAGGCGGATCGCTGGTGGAAGCGCGCGCTGCCCTCACCGGCATGGGCCAGGCGCTACGACGAACGGCTCGACATCGTCCGACACGTTTCTCAATCAGAGCCGTCGCCGGCGATTGTTGGTACGTTCGGCGCTGGCGCTGAGCGCCGCGGCCGCGGTAGTCGTCGCCGTGTTGATGACCATCCTGTGGCAACGCGCCCGCACGGCCGAGCAAGAGGCACAATCGGCGCGCAACGAAGCGGAGCTCAAGTCAACCGAACTCAACGAATCGCAACGGCTGCTGCAGGAGGCTATCGTCGCGGCAAGAGCTGGCGATGCTACGCAGGCCGAAAAGTTAAGACTCGAAGCCGAGCTCAAAGCCGCTCAGGCGAACCAGCGCGATATCTACACACCGACAGAAACGAAGCAGATGGACGACTTACGGAAGGTCGCGAAAGACCGCGCCGACGAGGCCGCCGCGCTGCGCACGCGCCTTGATAACGCGACCGGTCAACTGAAGAAGACCAGTGACGAGCGCGACAACCTGCGGGAGCAGGTGAGTTCGGCACAGAAGTCATCTCCCACGACCGACGAGCAAATCGCTGCTCTCCAGCGCGAGCGCAACAACGATCGCAAGGAATACCAATCGGCCACTGACAAGCTGCAGACGGAAGTTGCCGATCTGAAGAAGCAGCTCGCCGCCGCAACCGCCGGCACGTCGAACCCGGGTACCAACCCGCCCGTTGACTCGGGTTCGCTCGCCCCACTGTTCGAATCGGGCGTCCGCGCCTACAATCTCGGCAACCATGTGAGTGCGGTTCGCTACTTTCAAGAAGCCGTCGAGCGGCAGCCGCGCAGCAAGTCGGTGCCCAAGGAAGTCAGGATGTCAGCCAACCGTTTCGTGCCCTTCGCGCCAAACTCTTACCTGGCCGTGACCCTGTTCGACATGAAGAGTGATTGTTCGGCGCTGCAAACGCCGTTACGGCAATCGCAGAGCGAACCTGCGGCGCCCGAGATCAGCGGCAAGCTGAAATCCGCGCAGACGCAGTGCGCGCGGTAATCAGATTCGACAACTCAGAATCGGATGATCGCGGATGTCGAGATCACGGTCGATCGCGCTGAATGATCGACGGCGGCGGCGATGTCCACCTTCGAATGCACCGTGATCATGCCGCCAAATGAGCCATGCCATTGATCGCGCCCGGACGACAACGCCGCGACGATTCGCTCATCGAGAAAATCGTTGGCGTCGGTCGGCTCGATAGTGGACCGAGTGATCGGGATCGAACCAGAAGCCACCGCGCAGGGCAGGCCGGCCCGGCAACGGCAGCAGATATTCCGCCCCGGCGTGAAATTCGCTGGCGTCGTTGATGGTGAATCGATCGATGCGGGGGCCGCTCTCACCCTGGCGCGCCAGGACGGTGACGTATTCATCCAGCAACTGCGAATGGAACACGCGCGTATACTCCACGGTGACGAGCGCCCGATCAAACGTCGCCGACACGCCGGCGGCGAACACATCAGGCACTTTGAACGTTGACTGCGTGCGTTGCTGAGAGCCAACCAAACCGCCCGAAAACGACGAGAAATCGAAGCGCGGCGCCCGCTTGTAAGACACGCCGATTTTCGCGACCTTCACCGGCACCATCACGCCAGCCACGGCGCCGAACCCTACGTCGTCACCATCCTGGGTGAACTGGAAGAGCTGCTGCTGCGGATCGGGGGCGCCATAGAAATCGTCGTGGAGATAACGACGGAAATCGAACCCAAGCGAGAACGGTGCGATGAGTAGGCCGCCGCCAATCCATAGACGGCCGGCGTCGTACGCGGCAGACGCGCCGTACACATCCACGCTCAGGGTGCGGGTGGCGTCGAACGCGTGGTCGCGATTGTCGAATCCGCGATACTGAAACACCCCTCGCGACGCGAACTCCTGCTCGAGTTGGATCAGCTCGTGACGAAAGGCCGCGAATCGAAACCGGCCGCGCGGAACAACGAGCGACAGATACGTGAGCCCCGTCGCGGAATCACCAATACTCTCGTAATTCGGACCTGGGTTAAGGTCTTCGCCCATCCCGGTTGGCGGCCCCGAGAGACGTCCGCTCGTCAGAAACGGGTGCGAAAAACTGCGGTAGCGTCCTTCGATCGACACTTCGGAAAGCGTCAATTCGATCAGACCTGCGGGATTGACCAGCGCCGCGGTCGCATCGTCGGCAAGGCCCACAAACGCGCCGCCGAGGGCGAGGCTGCGCGCGCTCGGATTCACGAAATCGAACTGAATCGGCACCTGCAGCGATGACTGGGCGCGGGCGCCGCTGGCGAGCATCAGCATGCTCGCCAGCAACATCGCCACTCTCGTGATCGATCCGGACGCCTCGATCACGAGTTTCATCTAGGTGCCACACGCATTGTCCGCGCGGGCGATCTGGCGTGACCCGTTGATGGTGATGGATTGGCCGCCGCCGCTGATGGTGACTGAGACCTGCAGATTGAAAGTGGTCACGCCGGTCGAGAAGCCACAGCCGAGCTCTGGGCTTTGCGGCGTGCCATTCCCGGTTACCACGCTGTTGTTCGCCGGGTTGGTGAACCGCCAGCTGAACTGGTACGGTGATCGTGCACCAGCGGCCGTCGCGACAAAACGGCAGCTAATGGGTCCTGCAGAAGGCGCGATGCACGGCAAGTTCTCGGTGTTCAGCGTGCCTGTCAGCGGAGCGTCAACTATTACCGGAGCTACGAAGCAATCCGCGGGCACGCCGCGGTTGGCTATCTGATCGAGAATCTTCTGAATGGTCACCGAGTGGGTACAACCCGATAACACGTAGCGATAGTACTCCATGGTCCAGATCACGTCGCCTTCGTCATCAACGACGGTGTCGGCAAGACCAGCGCCACGCGATTGATAAACGGCCTCGAGCTGACGCCGGAACGAAAGCGCTTCAGCGCGGCCCGGAAAGGGCTGCTCATTCTGACCGCAGGGCTCCGGTACACTGCCACCATTGATCTGGGCACGCACGCGGGCGAAGGCCTCTTCGTGCGAGCATTGGCCAGCGCGATACCGTAAGTACTCGCCCACCCAGATCACGGAACCTTCTGGATCGACGAAGGTCTGAAAACGGCCACGGCCCATCGCCCGATAGGCCTGTTCGAGGTTCTCCGTTCGAAAGCGGAACGCATCCTGGCGACCTGGGAAGGGTCGCAACGCCCACGCGGTGTTACGGACTGTCGATGGTGAACCCGGATCAGTCGTTGCAGCCGGATCAGTAGTAGCAGAAGGTGCTGTTGGGATCAGCGACGACCGGTTTCCATCGTTGCAACCGGAGAAACCCAACACGAAAAACGCAGTGAACACTAAACGTCCGCCGACGCTCATGTAATTCAGCATGGCATGCTCCAAACGGCACTAGTCTCTCTCTATAGACGGACGGAGGAACTGATTGTTGCAAACGGCAATTTGGCTTGGGAAGGACAGACGACCAGCGTCACCGAGACTGTCAGGGTGCCGACGAGAGTCCGTCACAACAAAGACGCCGCAAATCTGCTGCACGTCATCAACGCCGCCTCGATCCTTCAATCTGCCGGGGAGGGTGGCTGAGTCTAGCACAGCTTTTTCGTTCGACCATTCCCCGAAAGTAGTACGCCGATCGGGTAATCACTTTTTCAGGAACCGGCCGTAAGATAGCGCCATGAGCGAGCGCGACCGGGATCTTGTCGCCGCCCTGCTCGCCGGCCAATACCGCGACGTGCAGTCGTGGGATCTGCAGGCGGCGGTTGACGTGATCGCGAACCGCCTCCACCACGACCCCGCCATCACGGTGGAGCAAGTGCGCCGGCTTGCCAAACACCTCAACGATCATCGGCGCTTTGAATCGGCGCGGGTCCTGTGCGCGAGTTGGATAGCCAAGTACCCAGGCGATGCCACCGTCAATCGTCTTCACGCGCAGGCGCTCCTCGATCTGAATGCGTTCGAAGAGGCGGAGTTGGTACTGAGGGAGGGTCTGCAGAGGATCGACAAGGATGGTGGACCGGCCGCGGAAAAGACCGAGCACCTTGGTCTGCTCGGAAGATCCTACAAGGAACGCTTCCTCGCCACCGGCGATCCGTCTTGGCTCGACCTGGCGATTGCGCAGTACTACAACGCGTACTCAGGTGCCCGGCGGGACTTGTACCTGGCACGGCATCAACGCGGTGGCGCTGGTCGAGCGGGCCGCGCGCGAGAACCTCGCAGTCAATGTCGGACAGTCTGCGGATGCGCTCGCCCAGGAGCTGTTGGCGAATGTCGAGGTCCGCTGGACGAAGAACTCATCGGACCCGTGGCTCGCGGCCACGGCATCAGAAGCGCTGCTGGCGCTCGGCCGCTGCGACGATGCCGAGCTGTGGCTGTATCGTTTTCTGCATCATCCGCGCGCGACCCCGTTTGCGATTGCCAGCTACACGCGCCAGCTGCGCGAGGTCTGGCAAGGTACGGACGATCGCGGTTGCGCAGGCCGGCTGTTCGGAATCATGGCCGCTCACGAGGCGCGCACGCAGGGTACATGGCGCATCGATGCGCACAGCGTGCCGAAAGTCCGCGCCGCCCTCCAAAACCATCCGGCCGAGTACGAAAAGAACTTTCTCGGCGAGGGCACGTTCAGCGTCGCTACGGTGACGAAACTCCTCGCGTCGTGCCACTCCATCGGCTGCGTGCACGATTCGGATGGCTACCGCCTCGGCACAGGCTTCCTCCTTGCAGGCGGGGATCTCGCCGATCGCTATAGTGGCACAGCCGTGTTCGTGACCAACGCGCACGTGGTCGGCAAAGACGCGATACCAGCCGATCAAGCCACGGTCGCATTCGAGCTTGCCGAGCCACGCACCGGCGCGGCGCGTCATCATAAGATCGCCGAACTGCTGTTTACTTCCCCGCCGGGAGAATTCGGGATGTCACGCAGCGATGACGAGCACCTCGATATTGTGGTGGCCACGCTCAGTGACTTACCCAAGGATCCCGTCTGCCTGAAAGCCGCGCCACGCCTGCCGTTGCTCACCGCGAAGTCGCGCGCGTTCGTCGCCGGGCACCCGCGGGGCGCGGGGTTGCAGGTCTCGCTGCATGACAGCCACCTCCTGGATTTCGACGAGCCGCATCGGTTGGTCCACTACCGCACGCCGACCGATCCGGGAAGTTCCGGGAGTCCCGTGTTCAACGAAAGCTGGGACGTGATCGCCGTCCATCATGGCGGCTCCGGGCAGATGCCGCGCCTGCACGGCTCGGGTCAGTACGAAGCCAACGAAGGCATCGCCGTCGCAGCTATTCGTCGCAGGCTCGCACGTCAGTAAACAGCGAGGCGGCGCCATCGACGCATGGACGGCAACACAGTCGCGTAGGATAGCTCGACGATCAACGGTAGCGGATCGACCACGGTGCCGGTAACGCTGGTTCGCTGATCGCGCTTCCGATTCGGCTTTCGAATACCGGCATGGACGCTCCTGTCATGTCTTAGAACCTTCCGCAAGATGCGTCCGTAGGATCCGAGCAGGAGGCACCATGAAAAGGGCCTTGGCGGTTCTATTCGTCTCCTGTTTGTCCTACCTCTCGCTGAGTGCGCAGGCCCCCGTGCCTCAGGCCTTACCCGAAAGAGTAAGTTACGACAAAGACGTCAAACCCCTGCTCGCCCAGAACTGCTATTCGTGTCATGGCCCTGAAGTGCAGCAGGCGGGACTTCGGCTTGACCTGAGGCAGCCCGCGCTCAGGGGCGGTGATTACGGGCCGGTGATCGTCCCCGGCAAGAGTGACGAGAGCAAACTGATTCGCCGGCTTGTCGACGGAGACGGCGGCATGCAGATGCCGCCGACCGGGGCGCTTTTGCCGGAAGAGATCGGCGTTCTGCGCGCCTGGATCGATCAGGGCGCCGAGTTCCGTCACGAGGTGGCCGATGAAGGGCCACCCAGGCCGATCGATCCCAAGCTGGCGGCGACGATCGCGGCCGCGCGCTCAGGCTCGCGTTCGGTGCTCGAGCCCCTCGTCGCTACGAGTCCGGCCCTGGTGTTTGCCAAGGATCCTGCGGGGTCAACGCTGCTCCATCATGCCGCGGCCTTCGGAACCATCGAAACGCTGACCTATCTGCTCGACGCAGGCTCCGAAGTGAACGCCAAGAATCGCCGCGGCTCGACGCCGCTGCATTGGGCGATTCACGATGAGGCCAAGGTCCGCCTTCTCCTCTCGCGCGGGGCCGCGGTCAATGCCAGACAAGTCGAGGGACGCACGCCGATCTACCAGGCCGCGTCGCTCGGCAACGCCACCGAGATCGTCCGGCTGCTTCTGACGAAAGGCGCCGACCCCAACATCGCGCTTGCGAATGGACGGACACCGCTGATGGCCGCGGCCGGCCGCGGCGATGTAGAGGCGATGAAGCTCCTGCTCGACGCGCATGCGGCAGTCGACGTTAAGAACGGCGCCGGCGAGACCGCTCTGATCCTCGCAGCCGGCGACGGCAACCTGCAGGCCGTGCGCCTGCTCCTCGATCGCGGCGCCGACGCCCGTGCCCGAACGAAACGCAATGAGACCGCGCTCGGCAACGCCGCCACAGCGGGGAACGAAGCCACCGTCCGGCTCCTGATCGATCACGGCGCCGACGTGAATGTGCGGAATATCCGCGGCTACTCGGCGTTGATGCTCGCCGCCAGCTCGGATGCGATCCCCACGGCCGCGGTGAAGTTGTTGCTCGCCCGGGGCGCCGACCCCAGCTTCAAGGGCGATTACGACGAAACCGCACGCGACCTCGCCGCCAAGCGTGGCGACAGTGACGTGACGCGGTTGTTTGGCGGACTGCCCCGGCCGCCCGCGATATCGCACGACCCGAACGCCCAGCGGCGCGCCATCCCGGACGCCGTGGCACCGGCGCTCGCGATGATCGAGAAGCAAAGCTACAACTTCATTCGCATCGGCGGTTGTAACTCGTGTCACTCGCAGGATCTGGCGTCGGTGGCGGCTGCCTTCGCTCGCAGCCGCGGCTTGGCCACACCGCAGATTCCCCAGCTGCCGCAGTCGATGATGCCGCCGCCGGAACGCCTGATCGATTTCGGGTTTGTGGCCGTCTCCGGCATCGGGTGGGAGCTCTTCGACTTCGGCATGAACGGCGTCGCGAAGAATGCCTATACGGACGCCGCCGTCCGGGTGATCAAGGCGATGCAGACGCCGCAGGGCAACTGGTCCGCGAACGAAAGCCGCCGGCCACCGATGAACGCCGGCGACTTCAACGCCACGGCCCTCGCCATCTACGCGATCAAGCACTACACGCCCGCCGGCAATGAAGCCACGAGCGACCTCGCCATCAGACGCGCCGTGGCGTGGCTCGAGCATGCGCATCCAAAGACCACCCAGGATCGGGTCTTCCGCGCGCTGGCTCTGTGGTGGGCGAACGAGGAGTCGGAAGCCGCGCAGCGCTCTGCCCGCTCGCTCATGAACCTGCAACGGATCGATGGCGGCTGGAGCCAGATGATCGGCATGGAGTCGGACGCCTATGCCACCGGGCAAGCGCTGTTCGCGCTGCATGTGGCTGGCAGGCTGCCGGCATCGGATCCGATCTACCAGAAAGGCATCGACTATCTCCTTCGCACGCAGGCGGCCGACGGGACATGGCACGTGAAGTCACGTTCGATCTGGCTGCAGCCGTACTTTGAGAGCGGGTTCCCCTACGGGCAGGATCAGTTCATCTCGACGGCGGGCACCGCGTGGGCCGCGATGGCGCTCGCCGCAGCGACGACGGCTCCGGCAGCAACCACCTCGCGCACTGGCGGGTGGGACTTCCGCCTGCGCTGAAGCTACGGCGGACTTCGAAAGCCCGCCCCTACGGAGATAATGGCCACCATGCGGTGGCCGTTCGCATGGTGCGTCCTGACCCTCGCGGTGCTGTTGTGGCCCGCGAAGGTCCCCGGGATCTTCGACGGCGCGCCCCTCGATGGCGGCTTCGAGGCGGTGGTCGTCGGCCTGCTCGTCCCGGCCCTGTGCTGGTTCCACTACAACTTTTTCCGCACACGATCGGCGCGC
This sequence comes from uncultured Acidimicrobiia bacterium, assembly GCA_963784445.1. Lineage (GTDB taxonomy): Bacteria > Acidobacteriota > Vicinamibacteria > Vicinamibacterales > UBA2999 > 12-FULL-67-14b. The sequence goes on from CAWARO010000001.1 coordinate 286,435, forward strand.
GCGTTGATTGTCGCGCTCGCGCTGGTACGACTGGCCGATGCGCAGATGACGCAAGGTGGATGGTGCGTGCGGTTCGATCCGCCGGAGCAAATCGTGCGCGACGGCACAGGTCGTCCGCACAGCTGGGACGTTCGCGCCGACTGGCGCGCACCCGATCCGAAGTGTTCCGCGGTCATGACCACCGGCTGGAACGTCTTCAAACGGTTTCCGGTGTGGTTCTACAACATGCCGCCGACCGATCGGAACCCGCCAGACGCGGACGATCGCCCGCCGTACGTCACGCTCAAGATGACCGTGCTCGGCTTCATCGACACGAAGGAGCAGGGCTCGTTCGATCTGCAGATCGGGCGCTACATGACCTCTTCGATATTCGTCGACGGCCGGCCCGCGGAACCGAACGGCGAGGGCGCGTACCGCATCGACGTGGGTCCCGGGCTGCACCTGGTCCAGATCGACAACACGCTACAAGCCAACGAGTGGCGGTTCATGCCGTCGTGGAACCAGGCGGCGATGGGCACGTCTGGTTTTCCGCTCACCACCACCGAGCGACCCGCGTCACGCGATCGCGGATGGCTGCGCACGTTGGTCGGCTGGTCAACGACGTGGCTCACCGCCATCTTCGTGATCGCATGGCTGGTAAGCGCGCTCCGCGCGTGGGGCGACATCACGACGCTGGCGTGGGCAGCGGCCGCATCCCTCTGGCTCGCCTTCCTGGCGCCTCGCCCTGGTAACGAGTACATGACCAGCGATCTGGCGCGCTGGTCGGTGACCGCACTCGCGCTGGCGGCGCTCCTCCCGATGCGCGATCGCCTGCGCACGCTGCGCGGAGCCTTCGTGGTGATCGGCATTCCCTGGCTGGTATTCATTGGCGTGGGCGCATTCGATCACCTCGCCAAGTTCTCGTTCTACGCGGGCGGCGACGACCAATGGACCTTCCAGCGCGCCGCGTATCGCATTTACCTGCAGGGTTACTGGCTCGAAGGCGGTGAGCCGACGTTCTGGTTCCAACCCGGCTATCGCTGGATTGCCGGCGCGCTGCATATGCTGTTCGGCGATTCCAGCCTCGGCGAGTTCCATTGGGACGGCATTTGCCTCGCCATCATGGCGCTCTTTGCGCACGAGGTGGTCGCGCGCCACGCCGGTTTCAAATGGGGACTGGTCGCGGCCGCCACGGTGCTCACGCTGGTGATACAGGGACCGCCCTGGATCTACTGGGGCGTCGGCCTCTCGGAGCATGCCGCGGCCGGTTTCATCTACGCCGCGGCGCTGACGGCGACCCTCGCCACGAGCTGGCGGCTGCGACTCGCCACCGGCGTGCTGGCGATTCTCGGTTTCTTCGTGCGTCTCAACAACCTGCCCATCGCCTTTGCGATCGCGGTATTCGCAATCCCCCTCGACGTGCGTGTCCGCGACCTCTGGACGCCGCGCCAATGGCTGGCACGGGTGGATTGGCGCACCGCAGGTTGGGTGATTGGGGCCGCTACGATCGGCATGCTGCTCTTCTCGTGGCGGACGTGGTACTACACCGGCGTCTTCTCCTTTTTCCAGGGCACGACGCTTGGCACCAACGCCATCTATCAACCGGGCATGCCCATGGGCGAGCTCGCACGCCGCATGGCCGACAGCGCGTGGATGGTGCTGTCGATGAACGATCCGCCTCGCTTCGTCTGGTTCGCCACGCCGATGGTCGCTGCGGCCGCGATCTCGATGGCCGCTCTGGTCGGCGTGCCGATGGTGCGTAACTTGCCGCTTGCGCTGGTGTTGTTCTTCTTCGCAGGGTTGTCGGGCGCGCTCGTCGCCCGCGGTGTGGCCTATACCGGCCGCTTTTCGACCATCCTGATCGGCACGGCCTGCGCGGTAACGATTGGCGCGGTGGCACTGCTCGCGGGTGGTACACGAACGACATCGCGGGCAACGGATCAACAACGATCAGCGTGACGCGACGAGAACGCGTATCACTGTTGACCTTGATGCAGGATCTTCTCGGTAGATCTGCCTCAGCGGTTGAGCAGACTTCGTAAACCCCACCAGATCGCGCCGCTCTTCACTGGCATGACATCTGAATAGTGATCCGATAGACGCTAGCCCCCGTGTCAACGGAGGTTATCGTGCGCATCCTGAGTTGCGTGTTCGCACTCGTCGCTACCATTGCGTGTTCTGATTCGCTCTCGCCAACGTCGCCCTCGCCAACGTCGCTGTCGCGCGCGTCGGCTGCCACCGCCTTACGCTGGGACGTGATGTCGACGTCAGCGTCGTGCACGCCGGCATCGCTGCCTTCGCCGCAACCAGCGTTCAGCACCGCGGTCATGACCAACCAACCCGATGGCTCGGTCATCGCGAGCTGGCCGTATCAACAGAACGGACGTGAGGTGACGCTCTACGCGCATTTCGTCCGCGAGAACGGCTCGTGGGCGATGTGTTCCTGGGACACCGCCGACGTCTGATACGATGCGGCGATGCCGCACCTAATCGCCGCTCTGCTTTTTGCAGTCACATCTGCCGCGACGCTGAACTTTGCCGCGCCGGCGGAATGGAAAACCGTGGCCACCTCTTCGTCGATGCGCGTCGCCCAATTCGCTGTGCCGCGCGCGGCCGGTGATTCGGCGGACGCCGAACTGGTCGTCTACTACTTCGGTGGATCGGGCGGCACCGTCGACGCCAACATCGAGCGATGGCTCGGCCAGATGCAACAGCCCGATGGGAAACCGTCGTCCGCTGTTGCGAAGCGCGGCACACGCACCATCAACGGGCTGAAAGTCACGCTCGTGGATGTCGGCGGCACATATGTCGCCGAGATGACGCCGGGCTCGCCGCAACGCCACAACAGCCCCAACTTCCGCCTGCGCGCCGCGGTGATCGAGACGCCGAATGGCCCGTACTTTATCAAGCTCACCGGACCCGCGAAAACCGTCGCGGCGTCGGAGAAATCATTCGAAGCATTTCTGTCGAGCGTGAAGTACGCGCCGTAGCCGCTACTTGACGGCCGCGACTGTGGCAGAGCTCTGCCATAATCCGTGATCATGCTCACGCGACTTCTCGTCTCGGCGCTCTTGGCGTTGGTGTCCGCACAACCGGCACTGCCAACAGGCCCACTCGTCGTTCGCGACTTCACGCTGCAGTTCAATCCGGCCGGCACGTTCACGTTGGCCGGCGTGGGCTGGCCGACGATGGCCGGCACATGGACCGCCAGCGGCAACGAATTGACCTTGCAGAACAGCGCCGGCCCGAAAGACTGCCCGAACCCGGCGCGCTACTCGTTCACGATCGACGGCGCGCGCGTCAGCCTGGCCATGGTCGCGGACGATTGCAAGGTCCGTCAAATGATTCTCGACGGCAGCCAGTGGCTGCCACCAGGAACCTCACCTGCTGCAGCGGCGCGGCGCATCGTGCTCACGCCGGGCTCGGTGACCGGGGCACTGCCCGCCGCCACCGGCATGGGTCACTGGCCGTCGTTCCGCGGACGTGAAGCCTCCGGCGTGGCCGACGGGCAGAACCTGCCCGAGCGCTGGAATCCGGCCACGGGCGAAAACATTTTGTGGCGGACGCCGATACCCGGGCTCTCGCACTCGAGCCCGGTCGTATGGGGCGATGTGATCTTCGTCACCAGCGCGATCAGCAGCCGTAAAGATGCCACGTTCAAACCCGGCCTCTATGGAGACGGCGATGCATCCGAAGATCGCTCGGAGCATCGCTGGATGCTGTACGCCATCGATCGGACGACGGGAAAGATCCGCTGGGAGCGCACCGCGGCGCAAGGTGCGCCGCGCAACAAACGGCACATCAAGTCGACGTATGCGAGCGCCTCGCCGGCCACCGACGGCCGCATCGTGGTGGCGTGGTTTGGATCGCAAGGCCTCTTTGCGTACGACGTCAACGGCGGCCTCCGCTGGTCGGTCGATCTCGGCCGCGTCGACATGGGCGCGTACGACATTCCGTCGATCGAGTGGGGGCCGGCCAGCTCGCCGATCATCTGGAACGGCCTCGTCATCGTGCAGTGCGACACGCAAGCGGATTCGTTTCTGCTCGCGCTCGACGCCGCAACCGGCAAGACGGTCTGGAAGACGGATCGCCAGGAACTGCCGTCGTGGGGCACGCCGACGATCGTCAACACGCCGTCCGGACCAGAGTTGATCACCAACGCCTCGAACTTCGTGCGCGGCTATGATCCGAAAACCGGCAAGGAGCTGTGGCACCTCGGCGGCAGCTCGAAGATCACGGCGCCCACCCCGATCTTTGCGAACGGCCTGCACATCATCGCCAGCGGCCGCGCGCCTGAGCGGCCGGTGTTTGCGGTGAAGCCCGGTGCGCGCGGCGATTTGACGCTGGCGAAGGACGCGACCTCGAGCGCGCAGGTGGCGTGGAGCAAGACCGGACGCGGATCGTACATGCCGACGCCGCTCGCCTATCGTGGGTTGCTCTACGTGCTGGCGAATAACGGCGTGCTGGACGCCTATGAGATAGCCACGGGTAAGGAGATCTATCGGCAGCGGTTGCCGCTTGTGGGCAGCGGCTTTAGCGCGTCACCGGTGGCGGCGGACGGGAAGATTTATCTGTCGAACGAGGATGGCGACATGCTGGTGGTCGAGGCTGGCGAGGTGTTCAAACACCTCGCCACCAACTCGATGGGTGAAACCGTGATGGCCACGCCGGCACTCTCCGACGGCGTGATGATCGTGCGCGGCGCGTCGACGCTCTTCGCAATCGGCCGAACGGGCGGGCGGGACTTCCGCCTTCGCTAAAGCTACGGCGTACAAGAAAGTCCCGCCCCTACCTACCTAGACGGACGTCTTGCCCAGCACCTGCTTGAAGAGCGGCATCGCCTTTTCCATGTCTTCCATGCGGCCAAGCGAGATGCGCGCGTAGCTCTTCTCCATTGGCGGGAAGTCGCGTCCGACCGCCACGCCGAGGGCGCGAACACCGTCACGGAACTCGACTGCGGGACGGCGGATGTTCACGAAGATAAAGTTGGTATCCGACTCCGGTGTCTCGAAGCCCATCTCGCGGAACTGCGCCTGCGTCCAGTCGCGGACGCGCTTGTTCTCCATCTTCTCCCACTGCATGTGTGCCTTGTCGGCCAGAGCGGCGATGCCGGCCACCGCCTGTAGCTCGTTGATGCTGCCGAGCCCCCAGGCGCGTCCGACCTTGTTCATCGTCTCGGGCTGGCCAATGCCGTAGCCCAAGCGCAGGCCGGCCATGCCGTAGGCCTTGGAGAACGTGCGCGAGATGAACACGCCCGGCAGTTCGAGCGCCAGCTTCGCCATCGTGAACGCGCCCGGCTTCGTCGCGTACTCGAGGTAGGCCTCGTCGATCAGGATGCCGGTCTCTGGCGAGCGCTGCTTGATGGTGCGGACGGTCTGCTCGATGTCCGCCGACGTTTGCACCGTAGACGTCGGATTGTTGGGGTTACAGAGGAACACGAGGCCCGCGCCGATCGAGGCGCGAATCATCCCTTCCAGATCGAGGGCCAGCTTGGAGTCGACCGGAATCAGCTTCACCGGCGCCTTGATGCGTTGGGCGGTTCCGGCCGGCGAGCCGTACGAGGGATCGCCAGTGACCAGGGCGTGATTGCCATCACAGTAGGCCATCACCGCAGCGGTGAGAATTTCACCCGACCCGGTAGAGATGATGACGTTGTTCGGTTTCGCGCCGTCCATGGCCGCGCACGCTTCCACGAACGCGCTGACGTTGGGCGGCGGATAGCCGAGACCCAGATCCCTCGAGGGATGCTGCTTCAGCACTTCGATGACCTTTGGGCTTGGCCCGCGCAGGTTCTCGTTGCTGCTGAGACGAATCATCGGGCCGGAAGCGGCAGGCCGCCCGCCGCGTTGCCCCTGTTCGCCAGTGAACGCCAAAAGATCTTCGCGGCCGTAACCAATGATGTGAGACGCCGAGGCCACCGCTGCCCCGCCAACGCCAAGCTTTCGAACAAAATCGCGACGAGAAAGAGCCATAGCCTGCCTCCTGCGAGGGGCATGGTAGCACCACCGGCGCGGCGGCGGCGTACTATCCGAAACCCCTCTTTACGATCACTTTACGATCTGTCTGGCGTTAAACTTCCCGGCGATCGTCCGTTCAACCCATCATTAAGGGGATTTTATGCGCATTGCCCGTAGGGCCAGCGTCACCGCGGCATTCGTGTTCGCGCTGCTCGTTACCAGCGTTGCACAGTCGCCTCAGCAAGCGCCTGCGGACGCGCGGTTCGAGAAGATTGCCGCCCTGGTGCAGGCGCAGATGGCGGCGCACAACGTGCCCGGCGTGGCGATCGGCATCCTGGACGATGGGCGCGTCACCACGCGAGCGTTCGGTGTGACGAACATCGATCACCCGCTGCCGGTCACCGACGACACGCTCTTTCAGATCGGATCGATCAGCAAGACCTTCACCGGCACCGCCATCATGCGGCTCGTCGAGCAGGGCAAGGTCGAGCTCACCGCGCCGCTTCGGCGCTACCTTCCCGACTTTCGCGTCAAGGATGCCGATGCGTCGGCGCGCGCCACCGTTCAGGACACGCTTACACACATGGGCGGCTGGGAAGGCGACTTCTTCGACGACCCCGGCAGCGGCGACGATGCGCTGCAGCGGCAAGTGGCGGGAATGGCTTCGCTCGAGCAGACCGGAAGGCCCGGTGAAATGTGGGGCTACAACAACGCCGGCTTCTACGCGGCGGGTCGTGTGATTGAGGTCATCACGGGCCAGCCATTCGAGAAGGCGCTCAAAACCAGCGTGCTGGCTCCTCTTGGTCTCGAGACCGCGTACTTTTTCCCGGCGGATGTGATGACGCAACGGTTCGTCGTCGGTCATGCCGGCGCGAAGCCGCGCGTGATCGGACCGTGGCCGGTGCCGCGTGCGGCCAATGCCGCCGGCGGGATCACCACCAACGTGGCGACCATGCTGAAGTACGCCGCATTCCACATGGGCGACGGCACGAGCGCGAAGGGCGAGCGAGTGCTTGCCGCGGCAACGCTGCAGCGAATGCGATCGCCGATCGTGCCGAAAGCCGGCAGCGATCTGACGATGGGACTCACCTGGCACCTCGGGAAGGCGGGCAATTTTGAGTTCGCCGAGCATGGCGGCGGCACCAACGGACAGATCTCGCACTTGCGTCTCGTGCCGAGCCGCCGGTTCGCGCTGGCCATCGTGACCAACTCCGGCGCCGGGAGCAATCTCAATGCGGCCGTCTTGCGCGCCGTGATGGACACGTATTTCGGCGTCCCCGACCTGCTGCCCGAGCGAATCACCGTGACCGGCAACGACCTCGCAGAGTACGCCGGCACCTTCCGTCGTCAGTTCGCGGACGTGGTGATCTCGGTTGATGGCGACGCGTTGAAACTCGAGACGAAGCCGAAGATGCCCGGCCTTGATGGGAGCGTGCCCCAGGCCGGCCCCCCGCTGCGGCTCGGTTTCTATGCGAAGGATAAGTTGTTGCGCATCGAGGGCCCTCAGAAGGGAACGCCATTCGGCGAGTTTGTGAGAGGACCCGACGGCAAGGTCGCGTGGCTGCGCATGAGCCGCATCCTGCGCCGCGTCAGCTAGGCTAGGGTGCGTACGGTGCGTACGGTGCGTAGAGTGCCTAGAGAGGGTGGGTGCCAGGTGGCCTAAGGGTGCCAGGGCTGGTGCCGCGGGTGGTCGCTCCGATCGGTTCGAGGTTTATTGCGGCACCGTTCGACCCCGCGCGCAGTGACTGGATCTTGATCCGACTCGGCTCTACAGGGCCGACTGCCTAACGTCGGCTTGCAGGCGACGGCGACCGGTGGAATCAGGAGCCGCCACGGATGAAGCCGCGCGTTAGCCAAGACAATCCGGCCAAGGGGTACGCCGCGCCAAGCAGGAGACACCATGACTGAGCGTCCGGTCCCGGAAGTCGACTGCGAGCAGCAGCACGCGGCCTTGCGCGTGAGTGACGTCCCAGCAGCAGTCGACTTTTACACCAACAAACTGGGCTTTCGGCTAGGGTTCACATGGGGTGATCCGCCCAGCATGGCCGGCGTCAACCTCGGCAACGTTCAAATGTTCCTCGAACAGGGCGCGCCCAATCCAAAGGGTTGCGCGGTGTACTTCGTAGTCGGCAACGCGGACGAACTCTACGACTTCCAGCGAGCCAACGGCGTGGACATCGTGTTGGCGCCCGACGACAGGCCGTATGGATTGCGCGACTACAGGATACGAGATCTGCACGGATACGAACTTGGGTTTGGTCATCACCTGTTCAACACCGGGCCTCCTCTTAAGATCGAGCGCGTCGACATCCCTGTGCGTCTTGAGAAGCGTCTTGCCGATCTGCTCCGCGATCTCGCCGAGTACAAGCGTATGAGCCTCAATAGCTGTCTTGAGGAGACACTTCTGCACACGCTCGAGGGAGTGGGACCCCACACGAAGACGGATCTGAATCACATAGAGAAGCTGAAACGGAAACACGGAATCGACTATGACAGCCATGCGAGTTATCGCTTCGTTGAGTGATAGGACCGGTTAGGCTCGACATGCGCTTGGAGTTTCCTCCGGTCGCGGAGAATTAGCCGGTGGCCGTCTCTCGGATGCTCGCCGCCCATAGCAGCCACGCGGCGTACAGGCGCGGGTATGCCAGCAGCACCCACCAACCGGTGGTGAATTTCTCGGCGGTGATTTCGAGCGGCACGATCAGCAGGAAGGCGATGATCGCGAGCTCGATGGGGCGAAGCGGAATCAGCAGCAGCGGAATGCCGAGCAGGACGAAGTGGACTTCAGCCGATGCCGGCAGCGCGAGCAACGACAACACCGCGCCGGCCACCAGGCCGGTCCGTGACTGCGGGGCTCGCTGCACCGCCAGCACGGTGATGACGAGCGCCACGCCCAGCAGCGCATAAGGAATCGCAAACGCGATCGGCTCGCACGACGCCGCCGGTGACGGGTTCCACACCGGGTCGGCGACGCACAGCCGGCGGAACAGGCTCAGCGTGGTTTGATACGCCGTGACCGATCCCGATGGACGTTGCACGAAAGCGCGAACGACATCGGGATACTGCCACCACATGGCAGCGTCGATGAACGGCGTCACCGCAAGCGCCAACGCCGCGGCCACGACTGCGGCCACGGCGAGCGCGCGCCAGCGTCGCTGAACCGCCAGCACGACCACGAGGGCGGTGCCGCTGGTCTTCAAGCCGAGGAGCAATCCAAGCGCGACACCGCCGAGAGCGTCGCGCCGCCGCGCAAAGGCAATCACCGCGGCCGCAAACAGCGCGAACACGATCAAGTAGCCCTGGCCGATACGAATGTTCGTGAACACCGCCGGTGCCAGGAGTGCCAGCAACAGTGCCGCGACCGGGAGCTGGCCGACCGTGGCGCGCACGCTCACGCGCGAGCGCAAATACGGTGCCGCTGAACAGAGCGATCGATACCAACAACCAGACCGTGCGGGCCGGCTGCGGATCGAGGGCGGCCACGGGCAGCGCCATCAGCGCCATCGTCGGCGGATTCGGCGTGAAGATCTCGCGGACGCTGCTGTGCGTGATGTTCTGCACATACGCACCGAACCAGCGATCGTCGTAGGCCTGCGGCCCGAGCTCGCCCGTCACCAGCAATTTCGACGCGGCGTAATACGCCACAAAGCCGTGCGTGACCGAACGAGCGGAAAACAGCGTGAACGCCGCGAGGACCACAACCGCGAAGGCCCACGCGATCGACTGGCCGCGTGTCATCAGGATGCGGCGATTCTACGCTGGCGGCGGAACCACGACGAGCGCCGCCATGCGGCCTGCCTTCTCGCCTTCAACGCGGTACGAATCGAACACGTCGGGATGTGCGACGGTGCTGAGGCCGCAGGTCAGGACGCGATCGGCCGTCAGGCCTGCAGCGATGAGTTGATCGGCGTTCGCCTTCCAGAGATCGAGGTGCGGCTTCGCGGTGGATCCAATGAACCAGCGATCGAGATCGCGCGATTCGTGGCCGGCGCTCCCGAACGCATCGCGCACCGCAACGCCCACTTCGTAGTCATCCGGGCCGACGCTTGGCCCGATGGCCGCGATCAGATCGTCCGGACGGGTGCCGAACTCGCGGCGCATCACCTCGATCGCCGTGGGCGCCACGCGCGCGCATGTGCCCCGCCATCCCGCATGCACGGCGGCCGCGGTCCCCTGTGCCCGATCGACAATCAGGATGGGCACGCAGTCGGCCACCATCACGGCGAGAACCAGTCCGGGATGATTCGACACGATCGCATCACCGTCCGGCCGCATCCCGGCGGCGCCTTCGGGCAGTTCCCCTCGCCGCAGCACGCGCACCGTGTTGCCGTGCACCTGTTTCACGCGCATCAAGCGATCGGGCGACGCACCCACTGACGCGAGCGCCGCCTGCCAGCTGTCGGCATCGGGTAACGCCAGTTGCTTCGAGGTAAACAAATGTTGCGTGGCCGTTTCGAGCCGGCGGCAACGCAAGGCGAAGCCCCAAGCCTCACGGCTCCAATGAAATGCGGCGTCGGGCTGCGGCAGGGTCATCGCCGGCGCCGTTTCATCGCGCAACCGCGGTTGTCATGCGCGGCAGCGGCGTCGCGAATGATCGCGGGATTCCGGCGATCTCGTGCTGGCATCACCTTTGATCATGTGCCAGTCAGCAACGACACAACAAGGCGGGTTCTGAACCCGCGGGACTGGAGACACATATGGTGGTCAAGATCATGCCGAACGATAAAGGTGCGCCTACAGGCAAGCTGGCGGACGCCGAAGTGCATTTCACCGATGGCGAGCTGGAGGGGTTGAGGCTGCTGGGGTTCGCGGTGTGGGAACGCCGCAACGGGCCCGGCCGCAACGTCACGTTCCCGGCCCGCACCTACTCGGTGAACGGTGAACGCCGCAGCTTCGCACTGCTGCGCCCGGTTAACGACGCGGCGAACACGCAGAATCGAGTGCGCGACCTAGTGCTGCAGGCCTACGCCGATCACGAGGCCCGGGCAGCGGTGGCCAGCTGAAAGGCGAAAGCCCGCCGCCTGCTGTCGTGCCGGTGATGCGAGGGGACGCTCACTGAGCACCGGCAGCAGGCGCGCGTTCTCTTTCGCCCGCTTCGGCGGCGGCTCGCTACTCGATAAGCAGGTAGACGCGGCTGGTGATGCCGCCACGGCTGCCGCCGCTGAACACGGGCGTGTTGAGCTGGGCGGCAGTGCGGGTGCCGGCAAACTGGTTGTGGAAGCGCGGCTCTTCGAAATCATCGAAGACCGCATAGACGCGGCGGCCCCGGCCCTGCAACTGCGACACGACCCGATCGATGTTCGCGGGATCGAGGTAGTCCCATCGCAGCACGGCGGCCGAGGTGTAATACGGCAGGCTGCCGGAGTGATGGAGCGTCATGAACACGGCATCGGTCGGCAGCGTGCGGGCGAACCCGGCGACTTCCAGATAGCGATGTTCGCTATCCCGCAGTCGAAACGCGCCGAGGCCGCGCGCCCGATCGATGCCCCAACTAAGGATCAACATGGCGACTACGACCACCGCCATGCTCCGCAGCGGCGGCGGCAAGGCGCGGCACAGCGCCGCGAACACCGCCGCTTGCATCACCAGCAGCCATGGCAACGCCGGGAGCAGAAAACGGATTTGGAACCAATCATCGAGCACGAGATAGAACAGGTAGAAGGTTTGTAGGGCCACCGTCGATAGCAGCGCGGCCCACGCGAGCCTGAAGGCGCGAAGCTGGCTGACTCGCGGCGCGAGCAAGCCTCGGCGAATGACGAACGGCGCGGCAATCGGCACAACCACGAGCACCGACTGGGCCATGATCGCCCAGCGCGGATAGCGGACAAGGTTCGGCCATAGATGATCGATTGAAAACAACTGGCCGACGCCGCCGTAACTACTCGTGGTGGCGCTGCCGTACAACGAGTAATTGAGCCACGCGATCGCGATCGCGGCGATGGCCGGGCCCATGAAAAAGACCATCCATCGGGAGATGGGCCGGACGCTGCCGTGCCACCACACCGCGACGATCGCGAGCACAGGCACCATCGCGAACAGGTTGGGGCGAACCACGCAGGCGATCCCTGCCGCGAGACCCGCACACAAAGCGGCCGGGATGGAGTCGTAGGTCAGTAACAGAACCGCGAGGAACCACCAGAAGGCGGCTGGCACGTCGCTCATCGGCTGCACCGCCTGAAACAGCAGCATCGGCGCTGCCGCGGATGCCGCCGCAGCGATCAACGCGGTTTCATCGCCGCCGACACGTCGGCCGAGGAGGAACGCAATGATGATGATTCCCGCCACAGAGAGCGGCGGAATGGCAAACTGCGCGCGCTCGCCGGCGATGGCGGCCACTACGGCGAACTGCAATGGCAGTCCTGGCGGGTAGCTCGGCACTGCGACACCACGCGTCGTGGAAGCTCGATAGCCCAACGGTGTGAACGCATTCGGATCGATGGCATCCACTTCGAGGGCCACGGGTATGGAAACGCGCAGCTCACCGGCACGCCACAAACGTGCCTGGCTCAGGTAACCAGACGGATCGGCACCAAACGCAATGTGCGCTCCGAACACGAAACACGCGGCGCCGATCAAGCTGGCCATGGTCACGGCGGCTGTGAGTCCGTAGCGATGCACCATCGCATCCACAAATGGGAGGCGGATGCTGGCGTTGCGACGGAGCAACAACGCCGCGGCTATGGCCAGCGCGAGCGAGAGCAGTGTGGGACGAAGCGCGTTATGGGATGCGACACGGAAGCCAAAGACCCGGATCGTGAATCCGCCGGTGACCGCGATCACGCTCGCATACACCATCGCGGCCAAGCAGAGCCAGAGCACCACGACGCCGATTGGCGAACCCGCGCGGTCGGTGTCGCCGGGCACTGTGGGGGTCAGTTGAGGACGGGGAGGAGCCGCGCGTTTTCTTTGGCCCGCTTCGGCGGCAGCGTCCACTCGGCGCGCGTGCTCTTGTCGAACTCGGCGCGGAAGAACGCGTCTTTCATGCCGCCGTCGATGATGCTCCACGGCAGCACGGCATCGTTGGTGCGATCGCGGTAAATGTAGAAATCGCCGTCGAGGTCGGCGTCGGCCAGGGCCTTGCGCCACTGGCCGCCGTTGGCCTCGGCCAGCTCGATCGCCGGCGCAATGCGCCGGTCGCCGAGCGATAGCAACGCCTGGTAGTAGGAGTGCCGCTCGCTCTTGATGTTGAAGTAGACGTTGTCGATGTTGGCCACGAGCGAACGCATGCGCTTCATCTTGCGCTCGATGACCTCGGTCCGTTCCATCGGCAGCCATTGGTAGGCGGTGCCGGGTTTTGGCACGAGCGGATTCACGCTGGCCACGATGCGGCCGATGCGGCCGCGCGCGCGGGCGTGCTTCAGCATGATCTCGTGCAGTTGCAGGGTCAGGTCGCGAATGGCCACGAGGTCTTCGTCGTCTTCGCTGGGGAGGCCGATCATGTAATACAGCTTCAGGCTCTCGATGCCGGTCGAAAAGATCAGCTCGGCGCGATCGAGGATCTCCTCGTTGGTCACCGTCTTGTTGATCACGCGGCGCAGGCGGTCGGATCCGGTCTCCGGAGCAATGGTCAGCGTGCGCTCGCCGCTCTCTTTGAGCAGCGACACGATGGTCGGCGTGAGGTCGTCAAGCCGCAGCGACGCCGGGCTGATCGAATAGCCCATGTCCTTGAGACTGCGGAGGATGTGCTCGATCTCGGGGTGATCGCACAGGGCGATCGACACCAGGCCGGCGCGTGACGAATGCGCGCGGGCCGTTTGGGCGAGCTCGAGAATCCGGCTCGCAGGAAAGGCGCGGACCGGCAGGTAGTTGTAGCCGGCCCAGCAAAACCGGCACAGGTTCGCGCAGCCGCGCACCACTTCGATGAGGAAGCGCGAGCCGAACTCGGTGTCGGGAGTGAAAATCGTGGTCGACGGCGGATCGACAGCGTCGGTGCTTTTCAGCGCCGCTTTCCGAACCACCGGTGGCGCGCCCGTCCCTTCGCGCGGCACGTAGCGCGCGATGGTGCCGTCGTCGCCGTACTCCACGTCGTAAAACGACGGCACGTAATAGCCACGCGCCTGGGCGAGGCGCAGCAGCTGTTCGCGCCGGGACGAGGTGCCAAACGCGTCGACCAGCGCGGGAACGAGGACTTCACCCTCGCCGGCGGCGATCACGTCGGCAAACATCGCGAGCGGCTCGGGATTGACGAACGTCACCGCGCCGCCGATCACGACCAGGGGATGCGTGTAATCACGATCCGCGGCGCGCAGCGGCACGCCGGCGAGCCGCAGCATCGTCAGCACGTTGGTGTAGTCCCATTCGAACGACACCGAGAACGCGATCACGTCGAAGTCCGCGACCGGCGTCTGCGATTCGAGCGTGACGATGCGCGTGCCGGCTTCGCGTAAGGCGGCCAGCTCCTGCTTTGGCGGCAGGAACGCGCGCTCGCAGACGATGTCGGGGTGATCGTTGAAGAGACGGTAGATCGTCTGGAAGCCGAGGTTCGACATCCCGACGAAATAGGTGTTCGGAAAAATCAGCGCAACGCGAAGGCGGTTGGCGTGCGGCTTGCGCACGTAGCCGACCTCGCGGGAGAGGATGTCTTGTGCGATCTCTCGTTGGTGCTGGGCTTTCATGTAGGGCCCAGGGGGTCGTCGAGCTGTGCTTGCGCCGTCGGCGCTCGCGACACCCCTGGATCGCTCTACTGTATCAGCCCTGCATTCGGTCTGTGCCTTCTGTGGCCCTGGGCGATTCCGCGCCTTCTGTGGCCTATCCCTCGCTACGCCTGAGGAAGGCCGGCACCTCGAGGTCGAGATTCAGGTCAAATTCGCCCGGCAACGACGGCGGGGCCAGCGGTATGTCAGTCGAGCCGGTCTGACCAACCGCCACTGCCTTGGGTGCGGCTAGCGGCGTCTCGAATGATGGGCGCCGTACGATCGTTGCCCGTGGCTGCACCATGGACGGGGCGGCCTCGTTCGAGCGCACCTGAGACGAGTAGGCGGTCATGTCCACGGGCGTCTGCATCGGCGCCGCCGCGGGCGTCGAGCGATCCGTCCTCACGTGATCGAATCCGGTGGCGATCACCGTGATCTTCACCTTGCCCTTCAACATCGGATCGACCACCGCGCCGAAGATGATGTTGGCGTCTTCGTGCGCCGACTCCTGGATGATGGTCAACGCTTCGTTGACTTCGAGCAGCGACATGTCGGGGCCGCCGGTGACGTTGATGATCACACCGCGCGCGCCCTTCACTGAGGCATCCTCGAGCAGCGGGCTCGAGATGGCGCGGTTGGCCGCATCGATCGCGCGCGTGCTGCCTTCGGCCATCGCCGTGCCCATCATCGCCACGCCCATGCCCGACATGATCGTCTTGACGTCGGCGAAGTCGAGATTGATCAGGCCCGGCACGAGGATCAGATCCGAGATGCCCTGAATCGCCTGCCGCAGCACATCATCCGCGGTGACAAAGGCGTCGAGCATCGATGTGTTGCGGTCGATGACGCTCAACAGCCGCTCGTTGGGGATCGTGATCACCGTGTCGACGGCCTCGCGCAGCGACTCGAGTCCGATCTCGGCCTGCCGGTGGCGCTTCCGGCCTTCGAACTTGAACGGCTTGGTGACCACGGCAATGGTCAGCGCGCCGAGCTCGGTGGCGAGGCTCGCGATCACCGGCGCCGCGCCGGTGCCGGTGCCGCCGCCGAGGCCGGTGGTCACAAACACCATGTCGGCGCCGGAGAGCGCCTGAATCAGGCTGTCGGTGTCCTCGAGCGCGGCCTGGCGTCCGACATTGGGATCCGCGCCGGCGCCGAGCCCCTTGGTCAGCTTGCCGCCGATTTGGATCTTCACCGGCGCCGGGTTCGCCTTCAGCGATTGCGCGTCGGTATTGACCACCATGAACTCGACGCCGGAGATGCCGGCCTGCACCATTCGCGACACGGCGTTGCTGCCGCCGCCGCCAACGCCGACCACCTTGATCCGCGCGCCCATACGCGCTTCCTCATCGAGCGTGAGCCGCATCGCCTCGAAGCCGTCCTGGTCCGCCATCGTGCCTCCTGATCGTGATTTCGTAGCCATTAGAAAAACTCTTTGAAAACGGTTTTGAGGCGACCCATCACCCGTGTGAGGGCGCCACCACCTGCGCTCGACGTGGCCGGGGTGCGATGCCGCGACGCGTACATCACCAGCCCCACCGCGGTGGCGAATGCCGGGTTACTGACGTGATCGGCGAGCCCGCCGACGCCCGCCGGCGTACCGCGGCGAATCGGCAGGTCGAAGATCTGTTCGGCGATTTCCGACATGCCTTCGAGCTGGGCGCCGCCGCCGGTCAGCACCAGTCCCGAGTT
Source organism: uncultured Acidimicrobiia bacterium (assembly GCA_963784445.1). Taxonomy (GTDB): domain Bacteria; phylum Acidobacteriota; class Vicinamibacteria; order Vicinamibacterales; family UBA2999; genus 12-FULL-67-14b. The sequence continues at coordinate 302,693 of CAWARO010000001.1, forward strand.
GAGCGACTTCTCATACCCGGCCTTGCTGATCTCGTCCCACATCAGGTGAAACATCTCCTCGGCGCGCGGCTGGAGGATGTCCGACAGGATGCGGCGCGCCATCACGCGCGGCCGCCGGCCGCCAACGCTCGCCACTTCGATGGTCTCGTCTTCCTCGACCATCGACGACAGCGCGCATCCGGCGCGGCGTTTCACTTTCTCCGCGTCGGGAATCGGCGTGCGCAGGCCAACGGCAATGTCGTTGGTGAAGTGATCGCCGCCGACGGCGATCACCGCGGTGTGCCACAAGCTGCCGCGCTCGAAGATCGCCAGGTCGGCGGTGCCGCCGCCGATGTCGATGACCGCCACTCCCAGCTCTTTCTCGTCGGACGTGAGCACGGTCTCCGACGCGGCAAGCTGCCCGATCACGGTGTCCATCACCTCGACGCCGGCGCGGTTGACGCACGCCACCAGGTTCTGCGTGGCGGTCTGGCTGCCGGTGATGATGTGCACGTTGACCTCGAGCCGCGCACCGGTCAGGCCCACCGGCGCGCCAATGCCCTCCTGCTCGTCGACCACGAAATCCTGTGGCAGCACGTGGAGGATCTCGCGGCCGGCCGGCAGCGACACCGCGCGCGCCGCATCGATCGCGCGCCGCACATCGTCGCGCGTGACCTCGCGGTTCTTGCCGGCCACCGCCACCACGCCGCGGCTGTTGAACCCCTTGATGTGCGGGCCGCTGATCGCCAGGTGCACCGAGCCGACCTCGACGCCCGCCATCAGCTCCGCTTCTTCGATCGACTTCTTGATCGAATCGACGGCGGCCTCGAGGTTGACGACCACACCGCGTTTCAGCCCCTTGGATTCGGCGACGCCAATGCCGATGACGTCGACGCCGCCGTCATCGAGCAGCTCGCCGACCACCGTGCATACCTTGGCGGTGCCGATGTCGAGGCCCACCACGTAGCGTTCCTGTCGTGCCAAACGATCCTCCTGTTTACTTCTTCGCCGCCGCCGGCCTGGCCGGACGGACGTACAAGCGCTCGTCGAAGCGCAGATCCACGTAGTCCATCCCCTGCACGCGCTCTCGGAGCGTGGGGGCGAGATCGATGTACTGCTGGAGCCGCGCGACAAAATCCGACTCGCCCAGCCGCAACAACACCGTGTCGTCGTCCAGGATGGCCACCGCATCGTGCAAATCCGACACGTCGAGCTGCGACAGCTTCTTCGCAATCTCGGGACGGGTCGACAAGTCGCCGATCACGCGGCCCGCAAACTCGGCGCGCGCGACATCCACGATCGAACCGCCGTCCTGCGGCGACGCCGCCAGGCCGTCAATGATCGGCAGATCGATATCGGCATACGCCGGTCCGTACTCGTCGACGATCACGCCCTTGCCGTCGATCAGATACATCGCCGTTCCGATGCGGCCGATCCCCATCGGCTGTCGTTCCTGGACCGTGATCTCCACGGTGGACGGCAGCACGCGGCGGATCGTCGCGCTTTCCACCCACGGTGATGACAGCAGCTTCTGCTGCCACTCATCGAGGCGCACGGCGAGAATGTTCTGTCCGCGCAGGCCGTGGATGAGCGCGAGCACTTCTCCGGTGGCGAGCCGTTCGTGCCCGCGCACCACCAGGTGACCGATCTGCAGCGAGGGCGCCGCGGCGATCAGCGTGACGCCGCGATAGGCGGCGTAGCCCAGCACCACCACGAAGATCACCAGCCTCACCGCGAACCACGCGTGTTTCGAAGCGGCGCTGCGCCGGCGTGACGGCTTCACGTGCGCGCGCTTGAAACGCTTGTCGGTGGCCACCGCGTGGCCGAGGCCCTGGCGAAGAAGGCCGGTCATCATGGGCCCTCCTTCGCGTAGCGGCCTTGCAGCTCGGCCACCAGCGCCGTGGCGAGGCCGCTGATCGAACCGGCGCCGAGCGTGATCACGAGATCGCCGGGATGCGCGAGGTCGGCGACGCGGCCGGCCATGTCAGCCAGCTTCGGCACGATGTGGACCGGCGTGGACCGCACCTTGTTCACGGCGGCCGCCAGCGCCTCGATCGTGACGCCGGGGATCGGATCTTCACTGGCGGCGTAGATATCGGTCAGCACCACTTCATTGGCGGCGGCCAGCGCCGTGCCGAACTCCGCCATCAGATCGCGCGTGCGCGTGTAGCGATGCGGCTGGAACGCCACCACGATCCGCGGCGGGTTGGCGGCACGGGCAGCCGAGAGCACGGCGGCGATTTCGGTCGGGTGGTGACCGTAGTCGTCGATCACCGTGATGCCGTTCACCACGCCGCGGTGTTCGAAACGACGCTCGGCGCCGTGGAAGCCGGCGAGCGCCGCCGCGATCCGCGCGAACGGCACGTCGAGCTCGAGGCCCACGGCCACGGCCGCAAGCGCGTTCTGAACCGAATGACGGCCCGGGACCAACAGCGTCAACGTTCCGAGCGTGGCCGTGCCGGCACCGCCGCGGCGCTCATGGCACTCGATCGTGCAACGCGATCCGAAGCCTGCGAGCTGAACATCCTTGGCAGATACCATCGGGCGGCCATGACCCGCCGAAGCGTCTTCGCGAAGGCGGGCCGAATCGATCCCGTACGTGATCACACGGCGCGCGAACTTCGGCATCACCGCGCAGAGCTCCGCATCATCGACACACGCCACCACCGCGCCGTAGAACGGCACCTTGTTGGCGAAGTCGATAAAGGCCTGCTGCAAGTCTGCGAAGCTCCCGTATGCGTCCATGTGTTCGCGATCGATGTTCGTAATCACCGCAATCGATGGCGACAGTTTCAGGAACGAGCGATCGCTCTCGTCCGCTTCCGCCACCATGTATTCCCCGCTTCCCAGCCGCGCGTTGCTGCCAAAGGCGCTCAACCGGCCGCCGATCACCGCCGTCGGGTCGAGACCCGCCTGTTCGAGCACCAGCGCGATCATCGAGGTGGTGCTGGTCTTGCCATGCGCGCCCGCCACCGCGATCCCGAAACGCAGCCGCATCAGCTCGGCCAGCATCTCGGCGCGCGGGATCACCGGGATCCGCCGCGCGCGCGCTTCCACCACCTCCGGGTTGTCCGTTCTCACCGCCGACGAGTACACGACCACGTCGGCGCCCCCGACATTCGCCGCCGCATGACCCGCCGTCACCGTCACGCCCAACGATTCGAGCCGATCGGTTACCGGCGATCGCTTCGCGTCCGACCCCGAGACCACGTAACCAAGATTCGCGAGCAACTCCGCGATGCCGCTCATGCCAATCCCGCCGATACCCACGAAGTGGACTCGCCGCGTCTTACCCAGCACGGTGCCCACCCTGCCCTGAGCCCGGTCGAAGGGCCAGCTGCTCGACGCGATCGGCAATCCGCTGGGCGGCATCGGGCCGCGCCAGCTGGCGCGCCGCGATCGCCATCCGGCGGCGCCGCTCCGCGTCGCCGACCAGCCCCGTAATCGCCACGGCAAGCGTGTCGCCCGTCAGCTCCCGTTCCTCCAACGCCACCGCCGCCCCTGCCCGCGCCACCACGTCGGCGTTCCTCCGCTGGTGGTCGTCCGTTGAAGTCGGCAACGGCACCAGGATCGCGGGCGTGCCCGACGCAGCCAGCTCGGCGAGGGTGGTTGCCCCCGCGCGGCAGATGACCACGTCGGCGGCCTTCATCTCTCGGTCGATCTCGTAGATGAAGGCCTCGACGCGGGCCTCCAGCCCGGCGTTTGCGTACGCAGAGCGCACCAGATCCAGATCGCGCTCGCCGGTCTGGTGGGTGATCGCAAGGCGTATCCCGGAGGCTGCCAGCCGCGACGCCGCCTCCACCATGGCCACGTTGATCGCGTGCGCCCCCTGAGAACCGCCAAAGATCAGGACCCCTGCCGCGTCTCGCGGCTGCTTGGTGTGGTCATTCGCCTCCTCTGTCTGCGCCGGAAAAAATTCTGGGCGCACGGGATTGCCGGCCACAAATCCCGTACGCGGGAAGTACGCCAACGCCGTCTCGAAATTCACCGCCGCCGCGCGCACCACGCGCGCCAGCAGGCGATTGGTGATGCCCGGCAACGCGTTCTGCTCGAGCAGCATCGTCGGATAGCCGCGCGCCGCCGCGAGCGCGAGCACCGGCCCCGACGCAAACCCGCCAACGCCGATCACCACGTCTGGGCGGCGCTTCGACAACACGCGCCACGCGTCGGCGGCCGCCACCGGCAGGAGCAAGAATCCGCGCGCCCGCGTGATGCGCGACTTGCCCTTCAGGCCCGCCACGCGAATCAGGTCGAGCACAAAGCGCTCGCGCGGCAGCACCCTCGCTTCGATGCCCTGCGCCGTGCCAACAAACGTCACCTCGGTCGACGCGTCGCGCCGCATCAACTCGCGCGCCAGCGCGATACCCGGGTACAGGTGCCCGCCGGTTCCACCACCTGCGATGAGGACGCGCACCGATCACGCGGCTCCCGTCTCCATTGGCGAGTGCTGTGAGATGTTCAGCAGCACTCCGACGCCGAGCAGGTTGATCAACATCGACGAACCGCCGTTGCTGACCAGCGGCAACGGGATCCCCTTGGTCGGCATCAATCCGAGCACGACGCTGATGTTCACGAACGCCTGCAGCACCAGCATCATCGTGATGCCGAGGGCGAGGAACGCGCCGAAGCTGTCGGGCGCGCGCATCGCGGTACGCAGGCCGCGCCAGGCGATCACGCAGAAGCACAGCACCACCATCGAGGCGCCGAGCAACCCGGTCTCTTCGGAGATCACCGCGAAAATGAAATCGGTGTGCGGCTCGGGCAGGTAGAACAGCTTCTGCACGCCGCTCATCAGGCCCTTGCCGAACACGCCGCCGGTGCCGACGGCGATCAGCGACTGGATGATCTGAAAACCGTCGCCGAGCGGATCGGCCCACGGATCCATGAAGGTCAGCAGGCGCCGCCGGCGATAGTCGGCCTGCATCATGATCACGTAGAGTGCCGGCAGCATCAGGAGCCCGGCGCCGAGGAGGTAGCGGTAACTAATTCCGGCGGCGAACACCATTGCGGCGATCACCGCCAGCAGCGACACCGCGGTGCCGAAGTCGGGCTCGAGCAGGATCAGCCCGGACAAGACGCCGACGATCAAGCCGATCGGCACCAGCGAATATCCCAGCTCGTTGATGCGGTGCCGCCGGCGTTCGAGGATGAGCGCCGTGAACATGATGGCGGCGAGCTTGGCCAACTCCGACGGCTGGATGCCGAAGCCGCCGATGCCAAACCATCGGCGGGTGCCGTTAATCGGGCGCGAGAACAGGACGGCGATCAGCATGAACCCAACCACGCCGAGCAGGACCCAGATCAGGCGATCGTTGCGATAGGCGCGATAGTCGATGCGCATGACGATCGACAGCACCGCCACGCCCACCGCGGCCCACATCAGCTGGCGGGTCACGAAGAGATAGGGCTGCTGATACCGCTCCAGCGCCACCAGCGCCGAGGCGCTGTAGACCATGACCACGCTGGCGCAAATCAGCGCCAGCGTCGCCAGGAACAGCCACTTGTCAGACTGCAGCTTCCTTGCCATATTTCTTTTGCGCCGCCTCCGCGGCGCGCTAAAGTTCGACGGCCTGCACTCGATATATGGGGTGCGCGTCGAAGCAGTCAGTAGTCGCCAGTCGATTGGAGAATTCGGACACCAGCCTCGCAGACCGGGGCAGCCTGCGCTCCCAGCGACCAGCTCCTAATTGCCGCCAACCGGCTGACGACTACTCACTGCTCGGCACCTCGGGCACCCTGGGCGCCCTGGGCACCAGCGACCCTCACGCCTCAGTAATCAGGCGTCGTACCTCCTCCTTGAACTTGCGTCCGCGCTCCGCGTAGTCGGCGAACATGTCGAAGCTCGAGCACGCCGGCGCCAGCAGCACCACGCCGTCGGGCACCGCGAGGTCCCACGCGCGCCGCACCGCGTCGGCGAGCGAATCCGCCTCGACCACCGGCACCACTTTCTTGAGCGCGGCGGTCACCATCGGCCGCGCCTCGCCGATCGCCACCACCGCGCGCCCATGTGCGCGAAGCGGCTCCGCGAGATCCGCAAAATCGCCGCCCTTGAACTTGCCGCCGATAATCGCGACCACCTTGTCGAAGCTCTCGATCGACTTCGCCGCCGCGTCGATGTTGGTCGCCTTCGAGTCGTTCACGAACCGCACGCCGCCGCGCGACGCAACCAGCTCCATGACGTGCTCGAGCCCGTGAAACCCTTCGAGCGCCCTGGCAAGTGACGCGCCCGACGCGCCCGCCAGGTGGCTGATGGCCGTGGCCGCCGCCACGTTGCTCAGCATGTGGCGCCCCTGCAGGCGAACCGCCGCCACCGGCAGCAGCGGAATGTCGCCTTCCGACGTGCGCTGCCAGACGAAGCCGCGGCCGACGTGCACATCTGCCGGCTGCTCGACTCCGAACGTGACCACGCGCGCCCGAACGTGCTGTGTCATCTCGATGGCCTCCGGGCGGTCGGCGTTCACGACCGCCCAATCCTGGGAACCCTGGTTCGCAAAGATGCGGAGCTTCGCCGCCGCGTACGACGCCTCGTCTGGATGACGATCGAGGTGATCGGGCGAAAAGTTCAGGAGGGCCGCAATCCACGGCCGGAACGTGTCGGTGGTCTCGAGCTGGAAGCTGCTCGCCTCGATCACGTGCACCGTGTCGGCGGTCGACGACTCGACTTGCGCGCTGACGGGGTAGCCGATATTGCCGCCGACCAGCACGCGCTTGCCGGCCGCTTCGAGCATGCGTCCCACCAGCGTCGTGGTGGTCGATTTCCCTTTCGTGCCGGTGATCGCCACGATCGGTCCGCGCAGCCAGCGCGACGCGAGCTCGAGCTCGCCGATCACCGTGACGCCGGCCGCCTTCGCGCGCGCGATCTCGGGCAGGTCGATCGGCACGCCCGGGCTCAACACCACCAGATTCGATGATTCGAAGGTGGCGGTGACGTGCCCGCCGAGCTCGAGCGCCACACCGGCCGCCCGCAGCTCCGCCTCTTCTGGAATCTCCGGCTTGCGATCGGTCAGCGTGACGCGCGCACCGCGTCGCGCGAGCAAATGCGCCGCGGCCACACCGCTCCTCGCGGCGCCCACCACCAGCACCTTCTGCCCGCTCACGGTGAAGTCCTGGGCCGTCATCGCAGTTTCAATGTCGTCAAGCTGAACAGCGCAAAGATGATCGCGACGATCAGGAAGCGCGTGATGATCTTGGGTTCTTCCCAGCCGCTCAATTCGAAGTGGTGATGGAGCGGCGCCATCTTGAACACGCGCTTGCCGCGCAACTTAAACGACACCACCTGAATCACCACCGACGCGGCCTCGATCACGAAGATGCCGCCGACGATGACCAGCAGCAGCTCCTGCTTGATCAGGATCGCGACGGTCGCGATGGCGCCGCCGAGGGCGAGCGATCCCACATCGCCCATGAAGATCTCCGCGGGGTGCGCGTTGTACCAGAGGAAGCCGAGGCTCGCGCCGACGAGCGCGCCGCAGAAGATCGTCAGCTCCGCGGCGGGTTCGAAACGCACCAGCAGGAGGTACTCGGCGAACACGCGATGGCCCGTCACGTAGGCGAGTGCCGTGAACGCCGCGGCGGCGACCGCGAACGTGCTGATCGCCAGTCCGTCCAAACCGTCGGTGAGATTGACGGCGTTGCTCCATGAGGCGAGGAAGAACGCCGCAAATGGCACGTAGAGCCAGCCGATGTCGGGAATCAGCTGCTTGAAGAACGGGAAGATCAGCCGCGTGTTGTAGACGTTCTGTCCGGCAAGCCACATCAGGACGAGGCCGATAACGACGCCGACCACGAGCTGCAGTCCAAACTTGTAGCGGGCCGCCAGTCCGCCCGACGAGCGGCGCGTGATCTTCAGGTAATCATCGAGCAGGCCGATCGCCCCGAACGCCGCGGTCGACCCCACCGCGATCCAGATATAGATGTTCGTGAGATCGGCCCACAACAAGCTGGGGAGCAGCGCGGCCGCGAGAATCAACAGCCCGCCCATCGTCGGCGTGCCGGCCTTCGCGCGGTGCGACTGCGGACCCTCCTGCCGGATCACCTGGCCGACCTGAAAATCGCGCAGGCGCCGGATCAGCCAGGGCCCCATCACCAGGCTGATGACGAGCGCGGTCATGCTCGCCGCGGCGGTCCGGAACGTGATGTAACGCGTCACGTTGAGGGCCGAGAACTGCGGTTGGAACGAGATGAGGAGGTGATACAGCATCAGCCGAACACCGCTGTTAAACGTTCCACCACGAGATCGGTGCGCGTGCCGCGCGAGCCTTTCACGAGCACGACATCACCCGACGTGACCAGCGACGACACCGCCGGCGCCGCTTCGGTGCTGGTGTCGAAATGGATCGCGGCCTGAGGCGACATCCCCGCTGCGACGGCGGCTTCCCCTAGCGCGCGTGCCGGGGCACCGCCGATGGTGACCAGGCGCCACAACCTGCTGCCGGCCGCGGCACGGCCGCATTCCTGGTGCAGCGGCAGCGAGAGCTCACCGAGCTCCAGCATTTCGCCGACCACCGCGATGCGACGCGTGCCCCACGAGCGCGCGAGCACATCGAGCGAGCGCCGCAGCGCCGACGGGCTCGAGTTGTACGAGTCGTCTATGACGGTGACGCCTCTTGGCAACTTGAGGATCGCGCCGCGCTTGGACGAGGGCTTGAGCTTCGCAGCGGCGTCGACGATCGCGTCAAGGTCGACGCCCATCTCGAGCGCGGTAGCCGTGGCGGCCAACACGTTCATCAAGTGACCGCGGCCGAGCAGCGGTACGGCAAGCTGGCGCTCGCCAGCGGGCGTGATCAGGCGCGCGCGCGATCCGTCGAGACCGAGATCCTCGACGTCGACGCCCCGGACGTCCGCGCCGTCGCTCGTGCCGAACGTCACGGTGCGGCCGGCAAATCCGGGCACCCGCGCCATCACCAGCGGGTCGTCCGCATTCGCGATCAACAGCGTGTCGCTCGACGCGTTTTCCAGGATTTCGCCTTTCGCATCCGCGATGGCGTCGGTCGATCCGAAGTAGCCGATGTGCGCCTCGCCGACGTTGATCCACACCCGGACCTCCGGCGTCGCCACGTCGACCAGCGTCCGGATTTCGCCCGCGTGATTCATGCCCAGTTCCATCACCGCCACATCCGCCCCGTGCCTGAGCTCCAGCAAGGAGAGCGGCAGGCCGAGGTGGTTGTTCAAGTTGCCCGTGTTCTTGACGACGCGATACTTCGCCCCGATGAACTCCGCGATCGTGTCCTTCGTGGTGGTCTTACCGGCGCTGCCGGTAATGGCCACCACCTTCGCTCCCGACTCGCGCCGCACAAACCGCGCGAGGTCCTGCAACGCCTTCGTGGTGTCCGGCACTTCCACCACGAACGATTCGTTCTCGTCGCCGAGCGCCACCGGTCTGGCCACCACGATCCCGGCGGCGCGCCGCCGCGAGGCCGCGCCCACGAAATCGTGACCATCTCGCCTGGCCACGATGGCGAAAAACAAATCACCCGAAGCCAGCGTCCTCGAGTCGATCGAGAACCCCGTGACGTACCGGTCCTCATCGCCGGCCACCAGCCGGCCGTTCATCGCGGCCACGATGGTTCCAGCGGCCAGCGGTATTGGTCCTCGCACCTAAAAACTCATCTGCGCCTTCTGCGCCTTCTGTGGCCTACCGCGCCTTCGCGCGCCGCCGCGCCAGCGCCGCCCGCGCCACCTCGCCGTCGTCGAACGGCAACACCCGATCGCCAATCTGCTGATACTTCTCGTGGCCCTTGCCAGCGATCAGCACGACGTCGCCCTGATTGGCGATCGACACCGCGCGTGCGATTGCCTCCGCGCGCTCCACCACCGACTCCACCACCGGCGCGCGCGCCGAGGCCTGGCTGCCGGCGGGGATGCCGCGCTCGATCTCCTCGATGATTCGCTTCGGCTCTTCCGAACGCGGGTTGTCGGATGTGATCACGACCACGTCACTCAGGCGGGCGGCGACCATGCCCATCAACGGCCGCTTTGAGCGATCGCGATCGCCGCCGCATCCGAACACGGTGATGAGCCGCTGCGCCGCCAACGGACGCGCGGTCTCCAGCAAATTCCGCAACGCATCGTCGGTGTGCGCGTAGTCGACTACCACGGTGACGTCGTCTCCGGATTGCGAGACCACTTCGAACCGGCCGGGCACGCCGGCGAGAGCCGCGATGCCGCGCTCCACCGCATCGATCGGTACGTCGAGCGACAGGGCCGTGGCGGTGGCGGCGAGGATGTTGTAAACGTTTGGCCGGCCAACCAGCTGCGAGGTCACGTGCACCGTGCCCTGCGGCGTCGTGACGTCCAGCCGCAAACCGGCCAGCGTCATCTCGATTGATCCAGGGGTGACGTCAGCCTGGCTGTTGATTGCGTACGTGACCGGCAGGTTCGAGATCTCGACGAGGGACGCTCCCCGAGGGTCGTCCATGTTGATGACGCCAGGCGCTCCGGGCGGAAGCATCTCGAACAGACGCCGCTTGGCCGCGAAATACGCCTCCATGTCGGCGTGGAAGTCGAGATGATCGCGCGTCAGGTTGGTGAACACACCGGCGGCGAACTTCATCCCGTCCACCCGCTTCAACGACAACGCGTGTGACGACACTTCCATCACCGCGGACCGCGACCCTTGCTCCAGCATCTCGTTCAAGAGTTGCTGCACGTCCGGTGCTTCGGGAGTGGTGCGGGAGGCTTCGCGGTCCTCACCCGCGATCCGGTAGGCGACGGTGCCCAGCATGCCAGCGCGAAGACCGGCGGCGTCGAGGATCGCGCACAGCAGGTACGCGGTCGTGGTCTTGCCGTTGGTACCGGTAACGCCGATGACCGGCATGCGCCGGCTCGGATGATTGAAGAAACGGTCGGCCAGCAGGGCGAGCGCGAGCCGCGCATCACGGACGGTAATCCACGGAACATCAATCGTGTCTGGTTTCGTCGATTCAGACACGATCGCCTTCGCGCCCCGCGACACCGCCTGATCGACGAACGCCCCACCATCGGCCTTGAGTCCCTTGAGCGCGACAAACAGCGATCCGGGAATAACGCGTCGGGAGTCGTACGCGATGGCCGCAATCGGAACATTACCCGCACCCCCCGCGGACGGTGCGTGCACCGTCAGGTCGCGCAGGGCATCGACCACGTCGCCGAGAATCACCGTTGTTCTCCAATGGCTCCGTTAGGTCGTGGTGGGGGACGACGGTTGAGGACGAGGGTGCACGTGGCACCCGGTTCGAGCGGCGCGCCGGCCGGCGGATCCTGCTGAACGACCACGCCGGCGCCCTGCATGCGGGCACTCAGGCCGAGTCGCGCGAGCTCGCGCAGCGCTTCGCGCGCGCTCATGCCGGTCAAGTCGGGCAAGCCAGTTCCCATGGCTCCCACGGGCAGGTTCACCACGGCCAGCGCCGAGATCGGCGTCACCGGTGATTCCGACTGTCGTGTCACCAATACTGGCGGCGCCGGATTGATCGTCGGCGTGACGCCAAGATGGCGCAGGCTCGCGTCGGCGATCCGTTTGAAGATCGGCGCGGCGATGGCGCCACCGGTGTCGCCGCCCACGCGCGGCGAATCCACCATCACGACCACCGTGAGTACGGGATTGCGCGACGGCACGAAGCCGACAAAGGAAACGTTCTGCTGAGAGGGCGAGTACCGGCCGTTCACGAGCTTGTCGGCCGTGCCGGTCTTGCCGGCCACGTCGTAATGCACCAGCCGCGCGGCCTTCGCGGTGCCGTCGAGCACCACCTGCTCCATGATGTCGGTCAACGTGACCGCGGTCTCGGCCAGGATGGCGCGGCGCACGGCCTTCGGCCGGACGATGGTCCGGCTCGGGCCTTTGACCACCGCGCGAACCACATGCGGTTCGTACAACATGCCGCCGTTGGCGATCACGCTCGCCGCCGCGGCCATCTGGAGCGGTGTCACGCCGACCTGGTAACCCATCGACACCGACGCGAGCGCGCTGTCGTTCAGCTTCGACGCTTCCCACACGATGCCGGGACTCTCGCTCGGAAAATCGGGAGACGAGGGACGGCCGAAGCCGAAGCGGCGGACGTAAAGGCCCATGCGCTCGGCGCCGAGTCTGAGGCCGACCTTGATCGCACCGACGTTGCTGGACTTGACGAGCACTTCCGCGAACGTCAGCTGATCGTTGCGGCGCATGTCGTCGATGACGCGGTTGCCGAAACGGATCATCCCGGCACTCACGTCGATTACGTCGTGCGGCTTGATCACGCCTTCTTCGATCGCCGCCGACGCGGTGACGAGCTTGAACGTCGATCCCGGTTCGTAAAGGTCCTGCACGGCGCGATTGCGCCGCGCTGATTCCGATGAGCTGCTGTAGTCGTTCGGATTGAACGTGGGCCAGCTCGCCATCGCGAGGATCTCGCCGGTGTTCGGATCCATGATCACGGCGGTGCCGGCATCGGCGCGCGCCGCCTCCACGCCCGCCCGCACTTCGCGTTCGGCGATGTACTGCAACTGTTCGTCGATGGTCAGCTCGATCGACGCGCCGGTCGTCGGCGACCGTTCGAGCCGGCTGAACACATGGCGGCGGGCGTCGGTTTGCACGAGCAGCTTGCCTTCGCGCCCGCGCACCGTCTTGTCGTAGGTGGCCTCAATACCGGCCAGGCCGACGTTGTCGAGGCCGACATAGCCCAGCAGGTTAGCCGCCAGCTCGCGATTCGGATAGAACCGCTTGCTCTCCTTGCGGAAACCGATACCGTCGAGATCGAGCGCCGCCACGCGCTTGGCCTGCATCGGCGTCGCGCGCCGCCTGACGTACGCGAACTGCGAGCGCTCCTGCGACAACCGCTCCTTCAGTTCTTCACGAGACTTCTTCGTGCAATCGTCCAAGGCATCGCACAACACGCCCGCGGTCTTCCCGGGATCGGTGATTTCCGTCGGGACGGCGTAAATCGTGTCGGCATCAACGCTATATGCAAGGAGTCGACCGTTGCGATCGAAGATCTCGCCGCGCTTGGCCGGCGCCACCACGGTGCTCATCTGCTGCTTCTCGGCGCGCGCCACAAGCTCGTCGTACTGAACGACTTGCAACACGACGAGGCGCGCTTCGATGGCGGTCACCCACAGTACGAGCGCGCCCACCGCCACCAAGAGACGGCTCTTCAGCATCGCGCGCCAGTGGGGATCGGGCTGCACCACGTGTAACTCTTACCGGGTGGCGACGACGGATTTGGCCGGCGGCGCCTGGGGGGCGACACGCTCGAGCACGACCGCTTCGGCGTCACCGGGCGCGATCATGCCGAGGCGTTCGGTGGCGAGCTTCTCGATGCGCTGCGGCGCGCGAAGCGTTTCATTTTCGAGGCGCAGGTGGCGGTTGATGTCGCTCTCGGCGGCACGCTCGCGCTGCATCTGTTCGAGCTTGTAGCCGTGGCGCAGCAGCTCGAAGTGCTGCCAGGCGGAGAACAGCAACACCACCACCAGCGCCGCGCCGATGGCAAGCGACTGCCACAGGTCCCGCAACCGGCGCTCGTCGACCTCGCGCACGATCTGGTTGTTGCGGAAGTCCTTGCGAATTTCGTATTCGAAGGTCCCCTTGTCCATGCGCCCCTCCTACTGAACCCGAACTGCGCCGCGCAGCTTGGCGCTGCGGGCGCGCGGATTCGCCGCCGCCTCGGCCTCGCTCGCGACGATCGGGTGTTTCGTCAGCACCCGCAACAGCACTTCTCTCGCCGCCTGTCCCGAAGCCCGTTCTTCGAGCGAAGGCGGGCGCGTCAACGCGCGCAGCGTGTGTTTCACCACTCGATCCTCGAGCGAGTGAAACGCAATCACGGCCATCCGACCCTCGCGCTGCAGCCGGGCCGCAGCCAGGCCGATAAACGAGTCGAGGCCGTCCAACTCGCGGTTGACCCAAATGCGAAGCGCCTGGAAGGTGCGCGTCGCCGGATCGATCCGCTGCCATCCGCGTGCGGCCACGCCGCGCCGCACAATCTCCGCCAGCCGGCCGGTGGTCGTGATCGGCGCCTGGCTCCGCGCCATCACGATGGCGCGCGCCACTTGGCGCGATCGCCGCTCCTCCCCGAACTGGTAAATCACGTCGGCGAGCTCGTGCTCGTCGACGCGATCGATCAACTCCGCCGCCGTCTCGCCCGTCGTGCGATCCATCCGCATGTCGAGCGGCTCGTCGCGGCGAAAGCTGAACCCGCGGCCCTCCTGATCGAGCTGCATCGACGACACGCCGAGGTCGGCGAGCAGCCCCGACACTTCCGCAATCCCCTGCGCGTCGAGCACCGCACCCAGCTCGCGGTAGTCGGCGTGCACGAACGACACGCGATCGCCGAACTCGGCGAGCGCGGTGCGGGCCAGTGCCAGCGCGTCGGGATCGCGATCGATCGCAATCACCCTCGTCGCGCCGCCGGCGAGCAGCATCCGCGCGTGGCCGCCCAGCCCAACCGTGCAATCGACGAACGTGCCGCCCCTTTCCGGTTGCAGCAGCGCCCGCACTTCGTCGAGCAGAACCGGAACGTGCGTCGGTTCCAACGAACTAGATCCCGAAGTCGGAAAGTGCCTTCGCGTCCTCGTCGGTGAACGGTTCGGCGATCAACCGCGTGACGAAACGCTCGTGGTTCCAGACCTCGAGGTAGTTCTGCTGGCCAAGCACGTCGACCTCGCCGTTCATCAGCGCGCTCTCGCGCAACCGCGGCTGAATCAGCACGCGTCCCTGCGGATCGAGCTCGGCGACCTGGCCGTAAAAATTCACGCGGTCGAGAAAACGCAGCCGCGCTGGGTGAATGGAAGGCATCTCCGTGAGCCGGCGCTCGATGTCGACCCAAACCGGCATCGGATAGATGCGTACAGAGTGGCCCGTGAGGCTCGTCACGAACAGGTCGGAGCCGTGATCCTTTTGAATCACGACGCGAAACCCGTTCGGGACCTTGAGCCGGCCCTTATCATCAATTTTCGCCGGCGAGTTGCCCCGAAGCACGCCTGTTACTCCACTTCACTCCAGAAAAATCCACTCGAATAGTAGGGTCTGGAGCAGGCAAAGTCAACGCCGAACTGCGGTAAACGATTGACTGAGAGTGGCTTACGTCTTTGTTTCGCCAACAATTCAGAGGCGTGTCAAATTCTTGACTACCACAGAATGGCACACAGCGAAAGGATGGGAAGGCCGCGTGCTACGATTGCCGTTTTGACCAACCTCCGCAAACGCCTACAGACGCGCGTTTGCTACGGTTGGCAAGCCGCGAAGGTTTTTACATGCTGCATGCCGCGCTGATCGGCTTCCCCTCCACCGGCAAGTCCACGCTGTTCCAATTGATGACGAGTGCGAAGGACGCGCCCAAAGGGAAGGGCGACACCGCGGTCGGCATCTCGAAGGTGCCCGACGCGCGGCTCGATCGCCTCACGGCGATGTTCAATCCGAAGAAGCGCGTTCCCGCCACCATCGAATTCACCGACATCGTGGCCCCTGGACGCACCGGCGCGGCGGCGCTGGTCGACGTCGCCGGCTACAAGAACGCCGATGCCCTGGTGCACGTGGTCCGCGCGTTCCGCGATCCCGCGGTGCCGCATCCGTCCGGCGCCGTCGATCCCGCGCGCGATGCGCAAGCGATGGAAGACGAGCTGATCCTCGCCGACCTCGGCGTCGTCGAGCGCCGGCTCGAGCGCATGGAGAAGGATCTCAAGAAGAACAAGTCGCCCGAGCTTGACAAGGAAAAGGATCTGCTCCTGAAGTGCCAGGCCGCGCTCGAAAACGGGCAGCCGCTTCGCGCGCTCGATCTTGCCGGCGACGACCTCCGCCGCCTGCGCGGCTTTCAGCTGCTCTCGGCGAAACCACTGCTGGTCGTGATTAACCTCGATGAGGAGGACGCCGAAGCCGCCACGAGTGTGGAGCGCGCCGCCGAAGCAACCGGGATGAAGGCATTCCTGTCGCGCGAGGGCACGCGGGCCGTACCGCTCTGCGCGAAGATCGAGCTCGAGATTGCGGCGCTCGAACCCGCGGATGCCGACGCATTTCTGAAAGACATGGGGCTGTCAGAGTCCGGCCTGGATCGCGTGATCCGCGCCAGCTACGACCTGCTCGGCTACATGTCGTTCTTCACCGTCGGGGAGGACGAATGCCGGGCCTGGTCGATCCGCCGTGGCACCATCGCGCTCGATGCGGCGGGCGAAATCCACAGCGACATCTCGCGTGGCTTCATCCGCGCCGAGGTCGTGGGCTACGACACGTTCATTGCCAGCGGATCGCTGGCGGCCTGCCGCGACAAGGGTGAGTTGCGGCTCGAGGGTAAGGAATACATCGTCCAGGACGGCGACATCATCAACTTCCGACACGCGACGTAATGGCATCGCCCGACTCCGTCACGATCGTCGTGCCCGCCTTCAACGAGGGCAACAGCATTGGCCAGGTCGTGACGGAGCTGCGAGCCGCGGCGCCGTGGCATGAAGTGCTGGTGGTCGACGATGGCTCGACGGACGGGACCGGCACGGCGGCACAGGATGCGGGCGCGCGCGTCGTGCGCCATCCCTACAACAAGGGCAACGGCGCCTCGGTGAAGACCGCGATTCGCGCCGCCACCAGCGACTGGATCGCCATCATCGATGCCGACGGCCAGCACCCACCTGCCGACGCGCAACGCCTGACCGAAAGGCTGGGCGAGTATGACCTCGTGATTGGCGCGCGCCATCCTCTCACCCAGGCCACGCGCGGCCGTTGGTTAGGGAACGCGATCCTGAACTGGCTGGCGTCGTACCTCACCGAGCGGGAGATCCCGGATCTGACCTCCGGTTTCAGGGCGGCGCGGCGCGAGTGTCTCCTCGAATTCATCCACCTGCTGCCCAACGGCTTCTCAACACCCACCACGACCACGCTGGCCTTCATCAAGGCAGGCTACAATGTGGCGTTCGAGCCGATTGACGCGCGCGCGCGTGTCGGCACCTCGAAGATCCGGTTGGCCAGCGACGGCGCCAAGTTTCTGTTGATCTTGTTGAAGGTCATCACCATTTTCAGCCCGCTTCGCATCTTTGCGCCCGTCAGCGTGGTGTCGTTCACGCTTGGCGCGGCCTATGGCGCGTGGAATTTCATCTATCACGGACGCATCCCCAACGGCGCCGTGGTACTGCTGCTGTTCTCGATCCTCATCATGCTCGTCGGACTGGTGTCGGAGCAGATCTCGACGCTGCGTTTCGAAGGGCGGCGGTCGTAGCTGTGAAGACGGTTGTCCTCATTCCGACCTACAACGAGCGGGACAACCTGCCGATCCTGGTCAAGGATCTGATGACCATCCCCGACGTATCGGTGATGGTGCTCGACGATCAATCGCCGGACGGCACGGGCGCGGTGGCGGATGCGCTCGGCGTCGAGTACCCCGGCCGCGTGACGGTGCTGCATCGCACCGGTCAGCGCGGGCTTGGCGTGTCGTACCTGGAAGGCTTCCAACGGGCGATCGCCGGTGACTGGGACTTCGTCTGCCAGATGGACGCCGACCTGTCGCACGATCCGAAGTACCTGCCCGAGATGAGAGCGATGGCCGCCCGCGGGGCGGATCTCGTGATCGGCTCGCGATACCTCAACGGCATCAGCGTGGTGAACTGGCCGCTGCGGCGCATCATCCTGAGCCAGTTCGCGAACTTCTACATCCGCACCATCACCGGCCTCGGCCTGCGCGACATCACCACCGGCTACCGCTGCTGGCGCCGCGCATCGCTGGCGAGGCTGCCGCTCGATCGCATTGTCTCGGACGGCTACGCGTTCCTGCTCGACGTGACCTTCATGGCCGCCAACGCCGGGCTGCGCATCGCGGAGTCGCCGATCATCTTCATCGAACGGCGCCAGGGCGCGTCAAAGCTCTCGAGCGGGGTGCTGATCGAGTCGCTGTTCACGCCCTGGAAACTGGTCCTGCGACACGGCCGGATTCGCTCGCCGCGCTCCGGCGGATCGAAGTAAAGTGGCGGCCATGCCGGGCCTGAGCGTGTTTTTTCCCGCTTATAACGACGGCGGCACCATCGCCAGCCTGGTGATCACCGCGGTCAAGGTCGCGGGCTCGCTCACCTCCGACTTTGAAGTCATCGTCGTCAACGACGGCAGCAGCGACGACACGCCGCAGATCCTCGACGAGCTGGCGCGGATCTATCCGGATCATCTCCGCGTCGTCCATCACCCGTCGAATCGTGGCTACGGCGGCGTGCTGCGCACCGGGTTCGCGACGGCGACCAAGGACTACATCTTCTACACCGACGGCGACGGCCAGTACGATCCGGCCGAGATGACGGTGCTCTGGTCGAAGATGACCGACGATGTGGACTGGGTGAACGGCTGGAAAATCAGCCGCGCCGATCCGCTCCATCGCATCATCATCGGCCGCGTGTATCACCACCTGGTGAAGTTCCTGTTCGGGCTGAAGGTCCGCGACGTAGACTGCGACTTCCGGCTGATGCGGCGGCGCATCTTCGACGTGGTGCGGCTCGAGAAAGACAGCGGCGTGATCTGCCTGGAGATGATGAAGAAGTTCAAGGACGCCGGCTTCCGCGTCGCCGAGCATCCGGTGCACCACTACCATCGCGCCCACGGCAAGTCGCAGTTCTTCAACTTCCCGCGCATCTTCAAAACCGCCATCGACGTGATCAAGTTGTGGTGGACCCTGGTCATCCGACGCGAGCACCTGAAGCAACAGCGCCTGGCGGCGTCCGCGACGCCGGTCGAAAAGCGGCGATGACCGCGAACAACTTTTACCGCGGCCGCAAGGTGATGATCACCGGCGGCCTCGGTTTCATCGGCAGCAACCTCGCGCACCGGCTGGTCGATCTCGGCGCGGACGTGCTGCTGGTGGATTCGCTCATCCCCGAGTACGGCGGCAACCTGTTCAACATCGCGGGCATTGAAGATCGGGTGACGGTTAATGTCGCGGACGTGCGGCAGGCCAGCACCATGAATTACCTCGTGCAGGGCCGCGAGGTGATCTTCAACCTCGCCGGCCAGGTCAGCCACATCGACAGCCTCCGCGATCCCCATACCGATCTCGATATCAATTGCCGCAGCCAGCTGACGTTGCTGGAAGCCTGTCGCCATCACAATCCACGCACCAAGGTGGTGTATGCGAGCACGCGGCAGATTTATGGAAAACCCGACGCGCTGCCGGTGACCGAGCGGCATCTCGTGCGGCCGACGGACGTGAACGGCATCAACAAGGCCGCGGGTGAGTACTACCACTTGGTCTACAACAACGTGTTCGGCGTTCGCGCGTGCGCGCTGCGGCTGACCAACGTCTACGGGCCGCGGCAACTGCTGCGCCACAACCGCCAGGGGTTCATCGGCTGGTTCATCCGCCTCGCGCTCGAAGACCAGGAGATCCAGGTCTTCGGCGACGGCTCGCAAGTCCGCGACTTCGTCTACGTGGACGATGCGGTCGAGGCGTTTCTCGCCGCGGGCGCAACGGATGCCGTGAATGGCGAGGCGTTCAACGTCGGCGGTGACGAACACCTCGCGCATCGTGACCTCGTCAAGATGCTCGTCGAGATCGCCGGCAGCGGCCGCTTTACGTTTGTCGACTGGCCGCCCGAGAAGAAGGCGATCGACATCGGCAGCTTCTACGCGGACTCTTCACTGATGCGCACGCGCACCGGGTGGGCGCCTTCGGTCACACTCCGCGAAGGCTTCGCGCGCACGTTCAAGTACCTACCGGCAGCACCTCCTCCACTATGTCTCTCCGGGTTCCGTTTAACGCGCTGACGCCCGGCGAAGATGCGGCGGTGGTGCGCGCCGCCATCGACCGGGTGATTGCGAGCGGCTGGTTTGTGCTTGGGCCCGAAGTGGAAGCCTTCGAAGCCGAGTTCGCCGCGGCGAGCCGCGTCCCTCACGCCGTGGGCGTCGGCACGGGCACCGATGCCATCACGCTGATCCTCCGCGCGCTCGACATCGGACCCGGCGATGAGGTGATCACGCCACCGCTATCGGCGGCCTACTCCGCGCTGGCGGTGATGATGGCGGGCGCGCGCCCCGTGTTTGCAGATATCGATCCCGAGCGATTGACGATGGACCCACAGGCCGCGGAGGCAGCGATCACGCCGCGCACCAAGGCGCTGCTACCGGTGCATCTCTACGGACAGGCCGCGGATCTGCGGCCGCTCGAAGCGCTCGCGTCTAAACACCGGCTCGCGTTGGTGGAGGATGCGGCGCAGGCGCACCTGGGCACGGCAGACGGCCAGCCGATTGGCACGATTGGCATCGCGGCTGCCACGAGCTTCTATCCAACCAAGAATCTCGGCGCGTTCGGCGACGGCGGCGCGGTGCTGACGCGCGACGCGGCGCTCGCGGCGCGAGTGAAGCGCCTGCGCAATGGTGGCCAGACGTCGCGCTACCATCACGAGGAACCGGGCGCCAATAGCCGGCTTGACGAGATGCAGGCCGCGATCCTGCGCGCTCGGCTCACATTTCTCCCGCGATGGACCGACCGGCGCCGCGCGATTGCCGCGAAGTACCGCGCCGCGCTTGCCACATCGTCGCTGCAGGTGCCGCGGGAATTCGACGCCGGCCACGTGTATCACCTGTTTCCGGTCCTCACCGAACATCGCGACGCGTTCCAGGCCTGGACGCGGGATCGGGGTGTCGAAACGCTGATTCACTACCCCGTCCCCATCCCGCGGCAGCCGGCGCTCAAATCCACCAGCCCGGCCATGTGCGCGATCGCCGACAGGGTGTGCTCGCAAGTGGTGTCGTTGCCGATGTATCCGGGGCTTTCAGACGAGGCGATCTCGGCCGTGGCCAGCGTTGCCGCAGGGTTCAAACCTTGAGCAACGGCCAAAACCGCGGGCGTCATCCGGACGTCTGAAGCCTTATACTGGTTGAGCGATTCTGATGCGTCACACCATTCTTATTGCTGCATTGTCTTTTCTCGTGGCCGCCCCAGCGGGCGCCCAGCAGCTGAAGGTGTCGTTCAACAACGGCCTTGTCTCGGTGGACGCGACTTCGGTTCCGGTTCGTCAGATTCTCAACGAGTGGGCCAAGTTGGGCGGCACGAAAGTCGTCGGTGTTGAACGAATCACCGGCGCGCCGTTGACGATCCAGTTGATCGACGTTCCCGAGTCGAGGGCCCTCGAAGTGATTCTCCGCAGCGTCGCCGGTTATATGGCGGCGCCCCGCGCCTCCGGCGCTGGCGCATCGATGTACGACCGCATTCTCGTGATGGCGACGTCGGTAGCGCCGGCCGCCGCAACTGCCGCTCCTCGACCGACGACGCCGAATCAGGGCGTTGCCCCTGGCACGCAGCGGTTCGTTCCGCCGCGTCAGCAGCCGCAGGAAGAAGCCAACGAAGCGGAAGAGGACGATCCAAATCCGCCGAATCCACCGGTGTTCACCTTCCCGCAACAGCCGGGCGGTGCGCAGCCGGGCATGGTGCAGCCGGGCCAGTTCCCGAACATGCCGGCCAACGGCGGCCAGCCGATGATCGTCAACCCAGCGAACGGCGGACAGAACATCACGATCAACCCGGCGCAGCCCGGCGGCTACCCGACGACGATGCCGATCGGTTCGCCGACGCCCGGCATGATCAACGTGCCGCAGACGCAGCCCGGTCAGCCTGTTCGCCCGCCCGGCCGACGACAATAATTCCGAATGTACAATTGAGCTTCCCTGCGGCTCAGTTCGTACATGGCGGATATCGAACGATTTACTCCAGACGACAGACGAGGCATCGAGCAGCTTCACCGGCGCACGCTTGGCAATGAAGCGGCCGAACACCTCCGCCTGCGTTGGGACTGGGCGCGGCGCAATCCGGCGAACGGCGTCGAGCCGCCGTACTGGGTGGTGCGCGAGGGTCCAACGCTCATAGCCGCATCGCCATTGATGCCGGTGCGCGTGAGCATCGCCGGCACCGAAGTCGCTGGCACCTGGAGCTCCGATCCGCTGGTTGTTGTCGAGCGGCAGCGCCAGGGATTGGGAGGCGGCCTGCTCCGCGCCTGGGATCGCGGCACGGGTATCGCGCTCGGCGCGGCATTGTCGTCGGCGACCCGCCGGCGCCTCGACGAAATGCGCTGGCCCAAGGCGCAACCACTGCCCTGCCTCGTGAAGCCATTGAGCCGCCGCGCGTTCCGAATCCCCACGTGGCCGGTGATGATCAATCGCCTCGTCTCCGCGATCGCGCTGCCAATCGTCCAGATCGTGTCGCGAACGCAGCCGCTCAAAGAGGAAGTGGAAGTGGTCCGCCGCTTCGACGCCCGCGTCGATCGGTTATGGGAGCGCCTCGCGAACCGGTTCGCGCTCGCGGTGAAGCGTGACGCGCGCTACTTGAACTGGAAGTACGTCGAGCCGCCCCACGTGCGGTACACCTCCGCGTTGCTGCGCCGTGGAGATGATGTGGACGGCTACGTGGTGTATCGGCATTTCCGCGAGCCGCAGGGCCGCGTCACGCAGATCGTGGACCTGCTGGCCGATCCAGCCGACGAGCGCGGCATCAAGACGCTGGCGCGATGGGTCGATCGCGAGGCCCGCATGGACGACTCAGATAAGATCCGCTGTCACGTGACCAACGCCGCCTTCCGGCGCGTGCTGCGCCGTTCGGGATACTTCGTGGTGAAGTCGGGCATCGACCTTACCGTCAAGGTCAATGCCGTGCCCGTGGCGAAGAACTTCTATGACACAGCCGACGAGTGGCACTTCACGCTCGGTGACGGCGAGCTCGATCACTGAGTCAAAAATCAATAATTAGAAATTAAAAACCATATGTCACTAGAACAAACACTGAGCGCCGACATCGTGACGGCGATGAAAGCCAGGGACGCAACCAAGCTGACGGCGCTGCGCATGCTGAAGTCGGCGCTGACCAACAAGAGCATCGAGAAAGGCCGCGCGCTCGATAGCGCGGAAGAGCTGCAAGTCGTATCGACGCTCGTGAAGCAGCGCCGGGATTCGATCGAGCAGTTTACGAAGGGTGGCCGCCAGGATCTCGCCGACAAGGAAGAGGCGGAGATTGGGTTCCTGAATGCCTACCAGCCTGCGGCCGCATCGGATGAGGATGTCGCCGCCGCAGTGTCAGCGGCCATTGCCGAAACTGGCGCAACGAGCGCGAAAGACATGGGCAAAGTCATGAAGGCGACGATGGCTGCACTCGCCGGGAAGACTGTAGATGGCAAGAAGGTCAGCGAGGCCGTGAAGGCAAAGCTCGCCTGAAACACCACCCGCGCAATCTGCGGAAAAAAATAGGGCTCAAGCCGTTCGGCAGGAGCCCTAAGGAGGATGGTGAGAGGCTGACTAGGCCTTTCAAAGTAATAGACGGGCCATCCGGGCAAAATGTTTGCGTCGATTTCGGAGTTTCGCAAAGCCCTGTGACGAATGATCTGTTCATTCGCGGGACGACGTTCCAGAGGCGCACACAATTGGCATGCTACGCTTGCGCTGACTGATGTCCGACTCCGATAGTCCCGCCGAAGCTCCCAAGAGCGAAGGCGGACATCCGCGCTTGGCCCGGTCCGCCGGGATCTTCGGGTTGGCCACCATCACAAGCCGGATTCTGGGCTTGGTCCGCGAGCAGGTGCTGGCGTTCTTCTTCGGCGCCGGCGACGCCACCGACGCGTTTAACATCGCCACCCGCATCCCCAACCTCGTCCGCGACCTGTTTGCGGAAGGCGCCATGAGCGCGGCGTTTGTGCCAACCTTCACAAGGCAGCTGACGCTTCACGGCCGTGAGCGCGCCTGGCATCTCGCCAGCTCGGTGATCAATGCCCTGCTGCTCGTCACCGTGGTCCTGGTCATCGCCGGCATCATCTTCGCCGAGCCGCTGGTGCGGCTGTTCGCCTCGGATTTCAGCGAAGTCCCCGGCAAGCTCGAGCTCACCATCTTCCTCACCCGTATCGTCCTGCCATTCCTGACGCTGGTGGCCGTGGCCGCGGCGTTGATGGGGATGCTCAACTCGCTCGGGCACTTCTTCGTGCCCGCGCTGTCGCCGGCAATGTTCAACGTTGCCACCATCGTGATGTCGCTGGCGTTGATCCCGATCGCGCCGCAGCTCGGCGTCATGGAGATCACCATCGTCGCCATCGCCATGCTCGTCGGCGGCATCGGTCAGATCGCGATTCAGTGGCCGCCGCTGCGCCGCGAAGGATTTCGCTATAAGCCGGTCCTGGACTTCCGCGATGAAGGCCTGCACCGCGTGCTCCTCTTGATGGGGCCGGGCACCATCGGCATGGCCGCCACGCAGATCAACGTGTTTGTGAACACGGTGCTCGCCACCGGCGAAGGCACCGGCGCCGTATCGTGGCTCGGTTATGCGTTTCGGCTGATGTACCTGCCGATTGGCTTGTTCGGCGTCTCGATCGCGACAGCCGCCACTCCGGCCATTTCGCGGATGGTGGCGGAGCAGGACTTCGGACGGATCCGCTCCACGCTGGCGAACGCGTTGGGCCTGATGCTGTTCCTGAACGTACCGGCCACCGTCGGGCTGATGATTCTCGCCGAACCCATTGTGGCGGTGATTTTTCAACACGGCGAGTTCACCGCCGCCGACACCGTGGCCACGGCACGCGCGCTACAGCTGTATGCGATTGGTCTGGTCGGTTACTCGATCGTCCGGATCATCTCGCCGACGTTCTATGCGCTGCAGCGGAGCCGGATTCCGGTGATGGTTTCGGCGGCCTCAGTCGTGGTCAACGTCGGTCTCAACCTGGCGCTGGTGCGCTACATGGGCTATCGCGGCCTCGCGCTCGGCACCTCGATCACGGCGCTCCTCAATGCGTCGGTGCAGTTATGGTTGCTGCGCCGTGAGATCGCTGGCATCGAAGCCAAGCGGATCGTGTCGTCCACGGCGCGCACCGTCGCGGCGGCGGTGCTCATGGGCGCGGTCACGTGGGGCACGCACATCGGATTGCTCCATGCCGTGCCCGGCGGATCGTTCGTGCTGCAGGCATCACGCCTGTTCGTCACCATCCTCCTGTCGCTCGCCACGCTGGTGGCGGCCGCACAGTTGCTGCGGATTCCGGAGTTCGGTGAAGCCCGCGACCTTATCATCGGGCGCTTCAAGAGGATGGCCGGTTGAGCGAAAACCACCCCACGACGCAAAGTCCGCGTCGCGGGGACCCCGGACGCGGCTGGCTCGGCCTTCACCCGTCGATCTGGAAGGTCGCGTCCACGCACGTTGTCGTCGACGCCTATACGAATATCTACGCGCCGCTCCTGCCGCTGCTGATGCCCGCGCTCGGCCTCTCATATGCGGCGGCGGGCACGCTGGCGATGTGTTTCCAGATGGCCAACTCGGTGTCGCAGCTCGGTTTCGGCGCGCTCGCCGATCGCTGGCGCCCAAAAGTGCTGGTGATGGCGGGGCCGTTGGCTGCGGTCATCATCCTCAGTCTTGTTGGACTGGCGACCTCGCCGTTCATGCTAGGTGCGATCCTCGTGCTGGGTGGATTCGGCGGGGCCGCCTTTCATCCGCCGGCCGCCGCGCTCGTCTACCGGATGGCCGATCACCGCAAGGGCCTCGCGATGTCGGCGCACCTATCGGGTGGCTCGCTCGGGTTCTCGTTCGCGCCGGTCCTGTTTGCGCCGTTCATTGCGGCGATGGGCCTGCCGTGGTCTCCCCTGATCATGATCCCGGGCCTGGTGGCGCTGTCGTTCACGCTGCGGCATGTGCCCGAGATGCCTTTGCCGCCGGAGCACGAGCGATCGACGTTGGACACCTTGCGGCCCGCGGCCGTGCCGCTCACGCTGCTCTATTTCACCATCGTGTTGCGAACGGTCACTTCGTACGGCTTCATGACCTTCGCGCCGCCGTTGCTGACCGAGCAGGGCTTCACGATCGGTGAAGCGAGCACGGCCGTGTCGTTGTACTTGTTTACGAGCGGGATTGGGGGATTCGTCGGCGGACCGCTCGCGGATCGGTTCGGGGCGCGGCGCGTCATCCTGTGGTCGCTTGTGGCCGCGGTGCCGTTCATGGCGGTGGCGCCGCGGCTGTCGCCGTTCGGGTTCACGGCGCTGCTGGCCGTGGGCGGGCTGCTGCTGCAATCGACTCTGCCAATCAGCGTCACCTTCGCGCAAACGTTCGTGAAAGGCGGGGCGGCCACCGTGTCGTCGTTGATGATGGGCTTCGCTTGGGGCATGGGTAGCTTGTTTGTGCCCCTCATCGGTGCCAGCGCCGACCGCTTCGGCATCGAGCAAACACTCGTCGTGCTGGCGTTCGTCCCACTGCTGGCGGCGTGCCTGGCCTGGCGTTTACCCGACCGTGGCATCCATCACGTCGAGCCGAAGGTCGATTCCCTTCCCTGACCTGTCCGCCGAGGCAGCTTCGCAAGGGCGAACTTGTCCCACCGGAGCGTCTCCGCGGAGGCGGAACCGTATTACGATCTAGCCGTGGCACGGTACCCCGGCTCCAACGTCAGCTACACCATCGGCCCGGGAGGGATCTCGCCGGCGGTCAAGATCCTGGTGATCTCGAACATCGCGTTGTTCCTGATCAACCTGATCGTCGGCGATGCCATGACGCTGCGTCTCGGCTTGTCGCCGAAGGCGGTGTTCGAGCAGTTCGCGCTGTGGCAACCGCTGACCTACATGTTTCTCCACAGCACGGGCGGGCTCGGTCACATCCTGTTCAACATGCTGGCACTCTGGATGTTCGGCACCGACCTCGAGCGCACGTGGGGCACGCGCTTCTTCACGAAGTACTACTTCGTGACCGGCGTCGGTGCCGCGGCCACCAGCCTGCTACTCTCGATGTGGATCGACGGCATTTATTATTCGGTGACCGTCGGCGCCTCCGGTGCGATCTATGGACTGCTCCTCGCCTATGCGCTCTATTTCCCGCACCGTACGATCTTCCTGATCATCTTCCCGCTGCCGGCGCGCGTGTTCGTGATCATCGCCGGCGCGCTTGCCTTCATGAATTCGCTGGCGGGGCCGGGCACCAGTGTCGCGCACACGGCGCACCTTGGCGGACTCGTGGTCGGGTATCTCTACTTGAAGGGCCTGCGCATCCGGCCGCTCGACGAACTGAAGTATCGCTACCTGCGCTGGAAGATGGGCCGCGCCCGCAACCGTTTCGACGTCTACTCAGGCGGCCGCTCACCCAGTGACGACGACTGGAAGCGCGACTGGAAAAAGCATATCCACTAGAAGTGCTTCGCGGACTTGAAGCCGGCGGCGGGGCCGACCAGGTTTGCAGGGAAACCATCGAGCGCGTCGTTGTACAGGGCGACGTGCTTGTTGTAGACGCTTTTCACGGCTTCATTCGACTGGTCCGGTTCCAGCCGACTCCAAGCCAACTTCACCTGTTCGCGCAGTCGCGCGAGGCGCCGGTAAACCGTGAGCACCCAAGCCCCCACCGCCGCCAATACAACCAGGGTGAAAAGAACGTTCACGTTTCTATTTTTGATTTTGAATCTTAATTTTTCATTTCGTTTCGTGAAAGTACGTATCAGTGCCATCCAGCCAGTCCTGACGGATCGGGCTGAAGATGTCCATCTCGAAGGTGTCGTCGATGGCCTCCGCCTGGTGCGGCACCCATGACGGAATGTGGAGCACCTCGCCTTCACGCACCGTGATCTCTTCGCCGTTGATCAGGAATCGCAAGCCACCCTGCAGCACGTAGGTCATTTGCTCGCTTTCGTGCGAGTGCATTGGCACGAGCGCGCCACGCTTCAGGTAGATCTGCGTGACCATTTCGCGCTCGCCGGTAATGATCTTGCGGGAGATCATTTCGGTGACTTTTTCGAGTGCAATTTCATCCCAGCGATAGAGGTGGACCGGTCGTGATGTCATTGTTTCCTGCGGGTTGCGGGGGATTATAACATCCGCTTCGGATGGTATAATTTTTCCTACATGAAGGCATCGACGCTCGCCTCAAGGCCCGACGCGCGCGCGGCGGCCGCCGCCGGGTCCGACGCAAGTTGGGCAGGCCTCACACGCGACGATTTGCTACGGGCGTATCGCACGATGCTCCTGTCGCGCCGCATTGACGACAAGGAAATCCAGCTCAAGAACCAGAGCCTGATCTTCTTTCAGATCAGCGGCGCCGGCCACGAAGCCGTGCTCACCGCCGCGGGCCTGCACCTGCGCGCCGGCTACGACTGGTTCTATCCGTATTACCGCGACCGCGCGCTGTGCCTCACGCTCGGCATGACATCACAGGAAATGCTGCTGGCGGCGGTCGGCGCGAAAGACGATCCGAATTCCGGCGGCCGCCAGATGCCCTCGCACTGGGGCCACAGGCGCCTCAACATTCCCTCGCAGGGCAGCCCTACCGGCACGCAGTGCTTGCAGGCAATTGGCGCCGGTGAAGCCGGCATGATGTTCGAGCGCATCACGAACATTGCCGATCGCCAGGATCATTTCCATCCCGACGAGGTCACCTACGTCTCGATTGGCGAGGGCGCCACCAGCGAAGGTGAATTCTGGGAATCGCTCAACACCGCGTGCACGCGCTGCGTACCGGCGCTGTACCTGGTGGAAGACAACGGCTACGCGATCTCGGTCCCGGTCGAAGTGCAGACCCCGGGCGGCGACATCTCGCGGCTGGTCGAGTCGTTCCCGAACCTCAAGCTGCTGCGCTGCGACGGCACCGATTTCCTCGAGAGCTACCGCACGCTCGGCGAAGCCGTGGCATGGGTGCGCCGTGAGCGGAAGCCGGCGTTCGTGCACGCGAAAGTGATTCGGCCGTATTCGCACTCGCTCTCGGACGATGAGCGGTTGTACAAGACGCCGGACGAGCGGAAAGCGGAATCGCAGCGCGATCCACTGATCAAGATGCGGGCGTTCCTGCTCGCCGAGAAAGTTGCTACCGAGGCCGACCTCGAGGCCATTACGGCGTCGGTCGATCGCGAAATTGCCGAATCGACCGACTTCGCACTCAAGGCGCCCAAGCCCTCGGTCGATACCGCTGATTCATTCGTCTTCTCGCCGACCGTCGACCCGACCTCCGCATCATTCGACACACCGGCCCAGGCCGAAGGTAAGGCCGACACGATGGTGGCCGCCATCAATCGCACGTTGAAAGATGAGATGGCGCGGAACCCGCGCATCGTCGTCTTCGGTGAAGACGTAGCGGACGCCAGCAGGGTGTCGTCGCTGCCCCACGTGCCCGGTAAGGGCGGCGTGTTCAAGGTCACGCACGGCTTGCAAAAGGCATACGGTGCCGATCGCGTGTTCAATTCACCGCTCGCCGAAGCCAACATCGTCGGCCGCGCGGTTGGCATGGCCACCCGTGGCATGAAGCCGGTGGTCGAGATCCAGTTCTTCGACTACATCTGGCCGGCGATGATGCAGCTCAAGGACGAGATGTCGATGCTGCGTTACCGGTCGGGCAACAACTGGTCCTGCCCGATGGTGGTGCGCGTGCCAATCGGCGGCTACCTGCGCGGCGGCGCGCCGTATCACAGCCAGTCGGGCGTGAGCATCTTCGCGCACTGCCCCGGTGTGCGCATCGCCTTCCCGAGCAACGCCAGCGATGCGGCCGGTCTGCTACGCACGTCGATTCGTTGCGACGACCCGGTGTTGTATCTCGAGCACAAGCACCTCTATCGCCAGACCTACAACAAGGGCGCTTACCCGGGCGCGGACTACATGATCCCGTTCGGCAAAGGCGCGCTCCGCCGCGACGGCACCGACATCGTGGTGCTGACGTGGGGCGCGCTGGTGCAACGCTCGATTCTCGCGGCGCAGCAGGCTGAAAAAGACGGCGTGAGCGTGGCGGTGTTCGACCTGCGCACGATCATTCCGTACGACTGGGAAGGCATCGCCGCGCTCGTGAAGAAGACCAACAAGGTGATCATCGCGCACGAAGACACGCTGACGTGCGGGTTTGGCGCCGAAATCGCCGCGCGCATCGGTGAAGAGCTGTTCGAACACCTCGACGCCCCCGTGAAGCGCGTGGCCGCCATGGATTGCCCGGTGGCCTATTGCCCCGACCTCGAAGAGGTGATCCTGCCGCAATCGGCCGACGTGCTCGCGGCCATCCGGACACTTGCGGCGTACTCAGCCTCGCGGCAATCGTTCTGCTGTATGCCACAACGGCGGTGCTGGGCAACCAGGCCGCCGTTCGTGTTTCACCGGGCACCGTCGAAGTCGTCAAGGCCGTCAACTCGCTCGCGCCCCATGTGGTGGGGTTGTTTCGCGAGCCGATCGGATTCAAGCAAACCGCCAACGGCGAATACTACGTGTTCGATCGGCGCGGTCACACCGTCTACGTGGTGAATCAGCCCGGCACCGCGGCCACCAAGCTCGTACAAATTGGCGCCGAGGAAGGGCGCTTAATCGAGCCGAGCGCGTTTGACGTCGCGTTCAACGGCAGCTTCGCGGTAGCCGACGCGCCCAATGGCCGCGAGCGCGTCCAGTTCTTCGATGCGGGCGGTGTCCGCACCGGTGGATTTCTGCTTTCCGGCCGTGGCGCGTCGCGCCTCGTGCTCGGGACCCTGTCGTTGAGCGGCGTCGCCACGCTCACGTTCAACGGCAAATTGATTCTGATGAGCCACCCGGAAACCGGATGGCTGTTCACTGAGTACACGCTGACCGGCGTGCCGATTCGTTCGATCGGGCAATTGCGCAAGACCGGGCACGAAGCCGATCGCGATCTGCATCTCGCGTTGAACGCGGGTATGGCCATCGCCGATCCAAAAGGCGGGTTCTACTTTGTGTTCATGGCGGGCCAGCCGGTGTTTCGGAAGTACGACGCCAGCGGAGAGATGGTCTACGAGCGGATCATCCAGGGCCGCGAGATCGACCCCGTGGTTGCCGCGATCCCCGATCGCTGGCCCCGGCGCGCATCAGGCGAGCTGCCGCTGGTCGCACCAGCGGTCCGAACCGCTGCCGTAGACCAATCCGGCAGGCTCTGGGTCTCATTCGTTCACCCGTACACCTATGTTTACGACGGGAATGGCGAGAAAATCCGCACTGTCCAGTTCCGCGGCGCGGGCATTGTCTCGCCGTCAAGCCTCTGGTTCAACGCGGACGGACGGCTGTTGGTCACGCCTGGGTGCTACGAGTTCATGCCAAGGTGAGAAAGCGCCGATACGGCTCTGGTAGAATGAAGGGCTTGGTATATGCGTTTTAGGAAGACCAGAGTCCGGGTCCACGGTTTACTGTTTTGCACGTTGTTGGTTCTCGCGTTGGCAGGCGGCTGCAGCAGCGGCCCCACCGCGCCCACACCGCCGCCACCACCGCCGCCGCCTGAAGCGCCGCGGCTGTCGTGCCAGGAAGACGTGGCGCGCGGCACGATTAACAACGACGGACTGGCGATTACATTTCAAACACCCGAGGCCACCCTGGGGCAAAGCCCGGTCAACGTGGCATGCTCCCCCGTATCCGGAGCGACGTTTCCAATCGGCCAGTCGACAGTGACGTGCACGGCGACCGATGCGCTCGCCCGCCAGGCGGCGTGTGAATTCAGGGTGACGGTCACCAAGTTGCCGCAACTGTCGCGCCTGCGCTACATGGCGTTCGGCGACAGCATCACCGCCGGCGAGGTGACGTTTCCGGGATCGACCGCCGGACTGACGAGCGGCAAGCAGGTCCTGGTGCCGTCAGCGGCGTACCCGACAGTACTCGAGCGGCTGTTGCGGTCGCGATATCAGTTCCAGGGCGACCAGATCTTCGTGCTCAACCAGGGGGTCGGCGGAGAGAAAGCGATCGATGCGCGCAATCGGTACTTCTCGGCGCTCGCTTCGCTGCGGCCTGATGCGGTACTGATCCTCAGTGGCCACAACGACATTCCCAGCGGTGCCGACGGCGCCGCCAGCAGCGCGGCCAATGAGGTCCGCATCATGGCGCAGGAGGCTAAGGTGCGCGGCATGCGGGTGTTCATTGCGACGCCCGTGCCGGGGCGTCCCGGCGGCAATCGCACCATCAGTTCATTCCTGCTCGTCGATTATGCCAACCGGATGAGGGACATGGCGTCGCGGGAAGGCGCCGTGCTCGTCGATCTCTACGCGGCCATGCTCCCCGACGTGCAGCGCTACATCGGCGTTGATGGATTGCACCCGAACGAAGCCGGGTATACGCGCATCGCCGAATTGTTCTTCCAGGCCATCCAGGCCAATCTCGAAGTGCGATAGTCTGGTCGGCGTGTGGCCGCCGACCTGCTGGTTGCCGATCGCCTGACACGGACATTCGGCGATCGCGTCGCCGTTCGCGATCTCTCCCTGAGCGTCGCCACCGGCGAGATTGTCGCGTTGCTGGGCCCGAACGGCGCCGGCAAGACCACGACCATGCGCATGCTGGCCGGCCTGATCCTGCCGACCGCCGGCCGCGTCATCATCGATCGAGTCGAAGTTACCGCGGCAACCGCGAACTCCGCCAGGCACGCCATTGGACTGCTGACCGAAGCACCCGGCCTATGGGAACGTCTGTCGGTGCGACTCAACCTGCTGACATATGCGCGCTTGCACGGCGTGGCCGATCCCGGCGGCGCGGTTGCGACCGTGCTCGACCAAGTGCAGCTGTCCGACCGTGCCGATGACCTTGCCGGAAAACTGTCGAAGGGCCTGAAACAGCGCGTGGCCCTCGCCCGCGCCATCCTGCATCGTCCGCAGGTGGTCTTGCTCGATGAGCCGACGTCGGGACTCGATCCGGCCAGCGCCCGTCACGTTAGAGACTTGATCCTCGCGATGCGGACCGATGGACGCGCGGTGCTGGTGTCCACGCACAACCTCGCCGAGGCGGAAGAGCTTGCCGATCGTATCGCGGTGCTCAAGACGGAGCTGCTCGCCTTCGACGCCCCGGCAACGCTGCGCAGTCGCGGCGCCGGTGTCTCCGTGTTGATTGAATTCGAGGACGGCTCGAAACAGACGATTGAGGTGCGTGACCTGTCCAGGGTTCCAGATGTCGTTCGCGATCTCGTTCA
Organism: uncultured Acidimicrobiia bacterium; assembly: GCA_963784445.1. Classification (GTDB taxonomy): domain Bacteria; phylum Acidobacteriota; class Vicinamibacteria; order Vicinamibacterales; family UBA2999; genus 12-FULL-67-14b. The sequence goes on from CAWARO010000001.1 coordinate 335,425, forward strand.
AGCGGGTAAGCGGATCGTACGCGTCGTGCCCGATCGCCGATCGCTCGAGGAAGTGTACCTGTCGCTGGTAGGAGCCGATCAGTGAAGAGCTGGCAACGCATTTTCGCGCTGTCGGAAAAGGACGCGCGCGAGCTGATTCGCAATCCGGGCGCCATCCTGCCCCCCCTCACGATGGTGTTGGGATCGCTCTTTCCGGCCTTCCTCGTGGCCATCGGTGCGCCGATGATCGCGGGGCGCACGCTCGAGGAGTCCGGCGACTTCGCCGAGGAGTCGGCGCAGGCGATCGCGATGTTGCCGGAGCTGGCCGGCCTGGCCGGCAACGCCTTGATCCAGGCCTTCCTGTTCCATCAGTTCGCCTTGCTGTTGTTGCTGGTACCGGTCGTGGCGGCCACCTCGTTGGCCACGCACGCCGTGATCGGCGAGAAGCAAGCGAAGGCCCTGGAACCCCTCCTGGCCACGCCAATCTCCACCATCGAGCTCCTGATCGCGAAAACCCTGACGCCGTTCGTGTTTGCGCTGGCGCTCACGTGGTTCGCGGCTGGGTTGTACGTCGCGGGAATCCTGGCGCTCGCCGAGCCGGGCGTGTGGCGGGCGTTACTCGGCACGCGGATTGTGATCCTGTTCGGGATCCTGGGCCCGCTCGTGGAGCTGGCCGCGCTGCAAGTGTCGGTCATCGTCTCGTCGCGAGCGCACGATCCGCGCTCCGCGCAACAGCTCACCTCATTGATCATCCTTCCCATCACGGCCGTCTTCATCGCCCAGCTGATGGGCGCCTTCATTATCGCGCCAGCCTCGCTACTTCTCGGCGCGCTCGGATGCCTTATCGCCAATGGACTCTTGCTGACGATCGGCGTCAGGGTGTTCGCGCGCGAATCGATTCTTACCCGCTGGCGGTAACTGGTTCAAGGGTTCAAGGGTTCAAGGGGTTCAAGAGTTCACTTGGTTCGTTGGTTCACACGGTCCTCGATGGCCCTCGCGTTCGCTCGGGCCTCCTCCGACTGCAGATACGCGCGCAACCGGACCGCGGCCGTCAACGCGCGTTTGCTTAGAAGGAGCCCCTCCTGTTTTTCGTTGTCGGTGATGGCGCTTCGTTGCCAAGCCTTGATGATCTGGTTTCGTGTCTCTTGCTCCGAACCGATCGCAATCCGCAAGAAGTTGGCAAATTGTGCCGGAGCGAAACGGCCATGACCCTCGGCGATGTTTCGCGGCGCGGATGCTGCGGCGTCGCTGGTCTGTTCGCAGAACGTTCGGTCTGTGGCAAGGACCGGGCGTTTGATCATCTCCAGCGCAAACCGTTCGAGTTCGTCGGCCCGTTGCCACGCAATCAATTCGGTAAAGTCTTTGGCTGTCATGGACGACGCCTCGAGCAACCCCTATGCCAAACCATGAACCTTCGAACCTAGAGAACCCTTGAACTTTTGAACCCTTGAACCCCTTGAACCAGCTGGTGATGTCAACTCCAGTTGCCTTGGCGCAACGGGAGTTGACATCGCTCAAGCAATGAATGAACATTCATTCAGTAGCCGATGGCAAGCGCATCCGCCCGGAAGCTGGCAGTGGTTCGGCAGGCACCCGCCGCCAGCGACAAACGCGATCTCATCCTGCGCGCGGCCACGAAGGTCTTCGCGCAGCACGGGTATTTCCAGTCGCAGGTCGCCGACGTGGCGCGCGTCGCCGGCGTGGCGGCGGGCACCGTCTACCTGTATTTCAAGAGCAAGGACGACCTCCTGGTCTCGATTTTCGAGCGGTCGATGAACGAGGTGCTGGCCGAGGGCCGCGACGCCGTGCATGGCGTGGCAGACGCCGCCAAGCGCCTGCGGCTGCTGGCCCATCTCCACCTCGAGCGCCTGGGCCGCGACAAGAATCTGGCGGTGGTGTTCCAGGTGGAACTGCGGCAGTCGGTGAAGTTCATGGAGCGGTTCTCCGAGAGTTTTCTCCAGGACTACTTCAAGTTGATCCGCGAAGCGATCGCCGACGGCCAGCAGCGCGGCGCCTTTCGCAAGGACATCAGCGCCACGACGGCCACCAAGATCTTCTTTGGCGCGCTCGACGAGATGGCGACCAACTGGGTGTTGAGCCGGCGTAAGTACGATCTTTCCGCGGAGGCTGATGCGGTGGTCGATCTGTTCATCAACGGAGTCAAGCGGTGATTGCGATCAACTCGGTCGCGGTGCTGGGCGCGGGCACGATGGGCGCGCAGATCGCGCTGCACTGCGCGAATGCCGGCATTCCCGCGCTGCTGCTCGACATGACCGCCGACCTGGCGCGGCAGGGACTCGAGAAGGCGCGCAAGCTGAAGCCCGATCCGCAGTTCACACCCGACGCCTACAAGCTCGTCACCACCGGCGGCTTTGATACTGACCTCGATCGCATCGCCAAGGTCGACTGGATCATGGAAGCGGTGGTCGAGCGACTCGACATCAAGCAGCAACTGCTCGCCCGCGTTGACGAGAAGCGCCGTCCCGGCTCGATTGTCAGCTCCAACACCTCCGGCATTCCGATTGCGAAGCTGGCCGAGGGGCGCTCCGATGATTTCCGGCGCCACTGGCTCGGCACGCACTTCTTCAACCCGCCGCGGTACCTGCGGCTGCTCGAAATCATCCCGACCCCCGAGACCGACGCGGCGGTGGTCCAGGCGATTTCCCGCTTCGGCGATCACATGCTCGGCAAGGGCGTGGTGGTGGCGAAGGACACGCCGAACTTCATCGGCAACCACATCGCCCTCTACGGCGTGGCGCGGACTCTCGAGGTCCTGGCCACCGGCAATTACACGATCGAGGAGATCGACGCGATCACGGGCGTCGCGCTCGGACGGCCGGCCAGCGCGACGTTCAGGACCATGGACATCGCCGGCATCGACGTGCTCGCGCACGTGCTGCGCAATCTCAATGAGAGCCTGCCGAAGGAATCGGATCGCGCCGCATTTGCCGTGCCGCCACTGGTCGAGAACCTGATCAAACGCGGTGCGTTGGGCGAGAAAACCGGCAAGGGCTTCTACGAGCGCCGCAAGAACGCCGCCGGCGAGACCGAGATCTGGACGCTCGAGCCGACAACCCTCGACTACCGCCAGAAACAGTCCGCGCGCATTCCCTCGATTGAAGCCGCTAAGTCGATCGACGATCTCGTCGAGCGCGTGCGCATGTTGTTTCACGCCAAGGACAAGGCGGGCGAGTTCCTGCGCGCCACGCTGGCGCCGGCGCTGGTCTACACCGCACGGGTCACGCCGGACATCGCCAACTCGATTGACGATGTCGACCGCGTGATGCGATGGGGATTTGGATGGGACCTCGGGCCATTCGAGCTGTTCGACATCATTGGCGTGAAAGAGGTGCTCGCGGCGGCGGAGGCCGCCGGCGGCCACGCCATGGAGGGGGGCGTTCCGCCACTGATCGCGAGCCTGCTCGAAGGAGGGCTATCGCGATTTCGTGAAGGCCTCGTCAAGCCGGCCGCGCCGGACCTTCAGATTCTGCGGACGGCGAAGGAACAAAGCCGCGTCATCAAGAAAAATGGCGGCGCGAGCCTCGTCGACCTCGGCGACGGCGTGATCGCCGTCGAGTTCCATTCGAAGATGAACGCCATCGGCGGCGACACTATCCAAATGTTGCAAGCCGGCGTGAAAGAAGCCGCGAAGAGCGGCCAGGCGCTCGTGATTGGCAACGACGCACCGAACTTCTCCGCGGGCGCCAACCTGATGCTCGTGCTGCTCGAAGCCCAGGAAGGCAACTGGGACGAGCTCGACATGATGATCCGCGCGTTCCAGCAGGCGACCATGGGGCTGCGATACAGCCCGGTGCCAGTCGTGGCGGCGCCCGCGGGCCTGGCGCTTGGCGGCGGCACGGAGATCCCGCTGCACGCCGATCGCGTGCAGGCGGCAGCAGAAACCTACATGGGGCTGGTCGAAGTCGGCGTCGGATTGATTCCGGGCGGCGGCGGCACCAAGGAAATGCTGGCCCGCGCGATGTCGCAGTTGCCCACGCCCCAGAGTGATCCGCTGCCCTACGTGCAGAAGGCCTTTGAAACCGTCGCGCTCGCAAAGGTGTCCGCAAGTGGTCCCGACGCTCAGCGCCTCGGCTACCTCGCGCCGACCGACGGCTTCACGATGAATCGCGAGCGACTGATGGCCGACGCCAAGGCCAAGGCGCTCGAGCGCGTGCGCGAGGGTTACCACCAGCCGGCGCCGCGGCTGGCCATTCCCGTCGGCGGCGAGTCGGTGACCGCGGCCTTGAACCTCGGCGTGCACCTGATGTGGCGCGCCGGCCGCGCCACCGATCACGACGCGGTGATCGGCCGTAAGCTGGCGCACATTTTCGGCGGCGGCAAAGTGCCGCATGCCACGACGGTGACCGAACAATACCTGCTGGATCTCGAGCGCGAAGCGTTCATGAGCCTGCTCGGCGAGCGCAAGACGCTCGAACGCATTCAGCACACGTTGCAGACCGGCAAACCGCTGCGCAACTGATGAAGGGCATCATCGACAAGGGAACGGGGACGCCAATCGTCCTGATCCCAGGCCTGCAGGGCCGCTGGGAGTGGATGCGTCCGACCGTTGACGCGCTGGCGAAGCACCATCGCGTGATCACGTTCTCGCTCTGCGATGAGCGCACCAGTCCGTTCCCTTGCGATCCGGAGAAGGCGTTCGAGAACTATATCGAGCAGGTGGACCTGGCGCTCGATCGCGCAAGTCTCGACAGTGCGGTGATTGCCGGCGTGTCGTACGGCGGGTTGATCGCCACCGAATTTGCGGCCCGTCGCCCGCGGCGCGTGGCCGGCCTTGTTCTCGCGTCGGCGCTGCATAAGTCATGGACGCCGAATCAGCGCCAGCAGCAATTCCTGCGCGCACCGCGGCTCATGTCGCCCTTGTTCGTCGTCACGGCGCCAGGCCGCATGCAGGCCGAAATGCGAGCGACGTTTCCGCACCTCGGCGAGCGGCTGCGTTTTATGACGACGTATGGCGCCTGTGTGGCGCTGGCGCTGGCGTCGCCGGCGAAGATGGCACGGCGCGTCACGTGGGCACATGGGCATCGGTTTGCCGATGTGAACACGGTGAAGGCCCCGGCGCTGGTTGTGACCGGCGAGCCCGAGCTCGACAAGGTCGTTCCCGTGGACATCAGCCGGCGCTATCTCGACGACCTGGCGGGTTCGACGCACGTGATCCTGAAACACACCGGTCACAACGGTATGGTGACGCGGCCTGATGACTTCGCGAATGTGCTGGGAAGGTTTGTGGATGGCATCCGACTTTCTGCGTGAGATTCCGGGCCCGGCCGGCCCGCTCGAAGCGCTGCTCGACGTGCCAGAAGGCGAGTCGCGCGCGGTGGCGGTGTTCGGCCACCCGCATCCGCTGCACGGCGGCACGATGCACACCAAGGCGTTGTATCAGGCCGCGAAGGCAATGCCCCGCATCGGCGTGGCGGCCCTGCGTTTCAATTTTCGCGGCGTCGGCAGAAGTGCCGGTACGTTTGATTCCGGCCCGGGCGAAAAAGAGGACTTCAGCGCCGCCATCTCGTTCGTGCACGATCGGTTTCCCGACGTGCCGATCTGGGCGGCGGGCATGTCATTCGGTTCGTGGGCCGCGATGACGGTTGGCGCCGAGGACGCGCGCGTCTCGCTGTTGCTGGGGATTGCGCCGCCGGTCGATCGCTATGATTTCAGCGCGCTGCTGACCTGCACGTTGCCCAAGTTCATCGTGCACGGCGAGGCTGATGAGCTCATTTCGATCAAGGAGATTCGCAAGTTCTACGCGAAGCTGCCGGAGCCGAAAGAGCTGGTCACGATCGAAGACGCAAATCATTTGTTTGAGGGCAAGACGTCGCTGGTTGGCGAAGCCGTCGAGGATTTGCTCGCTGACTTCAATACAGTAAGGACTTAATCATGCAAGACGCTGTCATCGTTTCCGCTGTTCGCACCGCGGTCGGCAAGGCCCCGAAAGGCACGCTCAGCGTGATGCGGCCCGACGAGCTCGCCGCCACCGCCATCAAGGGCGCGATGGATCGCGTGCCGCAGCTCGAGGGCGCCGCGATCGACGACGTGATTCTTGGCTGTGCGATGCCTGAAGGCGAACAGGGCCTGAACGTGGCGCGCATCGCCAGCCTGCGCGCCGGCATTCCGGTCGAGGCCTCCGCCGTCACCGTCAACCGTTTCTGCTCGTCCGGCCTGCAGGCCATTGCTTACGGCGCCGAGCGCATCATGCTCGGCCAGGGCCGCGCCGCGGTCGCCGGCGGCACCGAGTCGATGAGCATGGTGCCGATGGGCGGCAACAAGGTGTCGCCGAATCCGCAACTCGTCTCGAGTTATCCGGACGTCTACCTCAGCACCGGTCTGGTGGCTGAAAACCACGCGCGCGAATCGAATGTCTCGCGCGCGGCGCAGGACGAGTTCGCGCTGCGGAGCCATCAGCGCGCGATCCAGGCGATCGAACAGGGCCATTTCAAGAACGAGATCGTTCCGCTCACCGTACGCACGGTGCAGTCGGATGGCACCAGGCCCACGGTGAAGGAACTCACGTTCGACACCGACGAGGGCCCGCGTCGCGACACGTCGCTCGAGGTGCTCGCGAAGCTGAAGCCCGCGTTTCACGTCAGCGGCACGGTGACCGCAGGCAATTCGTCGCAAACCAGTGACGGGGCCGCGGCGGTAATCGTCACCTCCGCCGAGCTCGCCAAAGAGCGCGGCCTGACGCCGTTGGCGCGCTTCGTCGGTTACGCCACGGCGGGCGTGGCGCCGGAGCTCTTTGGCATTGGACCGGTGCCGGCAATCAGGAAGGTCCTGAAGCAGACCGGACTGACGCTCGATCAGATTGACCTGATCGAGCTGAATGAAGCGTTCGCGGCACAGGCGCTGGCGTGCATGAAGGAGCTCGATCTCGACCCGGACAAGGTCAACGTCAACGGCGGCGCGATCGCGCTCGGCCATCCACTGGGGTGCACCGGTGCGAAGCTCACGGCAACGCTGATTAACGAGATGCATCGCCGCAAGTCGAAATACGGCATGGTCACGATGTGCGTTGGTGGTGGAATGGGCGCAGCAGGCATTTTCGAGAGACTGTAGGAGACACCGATGGCAACGGCAACGAGCGAGACAACGGTTAAAGGTGGCGCGTGGCTGATCGCGGAGACCGATCCATCGACGGTGATGACGCCGGAGCGGATTACCGAGGAGCACAGGTTGATTCAGCAGACGGCCACCGAGTTCGTCAACGGCGAGCTAGTGCCGGCCACCGACAGACTCGAGCAGAAAGATTGGAAGCTGCAACGCGAGATCATCAAGAAATGCGGCAGCCTCGGCCTGCTCGGCACGAACATTCCCGAAGCGTATGGCGGCGTCGATCTCGACAAGATTGCGACGTTGGTCGTCTCGGAAGCGGTCGCGGTTCACGGTTCGTTCGCGGCCACGTTTGGCGCCCAGGCCAACCTGACGATTCTGCCGATCTACATGTTCGGCACCGAGGCGCAGAAGAAGAAGTATTTGCCGGGCCTGGTTTCGGGCGAGACGATCGGCTCCTACTGCCTGAGCGAATCCGGCTCGGGATCGGACGCGCTTGCCGCAAAGACCCGCGCCATGAAGCAGCCTGACGGCAGCTTTATCATGTCCGGCGAGAAGATGTGGATCACCAACGGCGGCTTCGCCGACGTCTTCATCATCTTCGCCAAGGTTGACGGCGAACACTTCACCGCCTTCATCGTCGAACGCGCGTGGCCGGGTGTATCGAGCGGCAAGGAAGAGCACAAGCTCGGGCTCCACGGATCGTCCACCACGCCGGTGATCCTCCAGGACGTCAAGGTGCCGGCGGACGCGGTGCTAGGCGAAATTGGCAAGGGCCATAAGGTCGCCTTCAACGTCCTCAACTTCGGCCGCTTCAAGCTGGGCGCGATGTGCTCCGGCGGCGCGAAGCGCACCATCCAGGAGGCGGCGAAGTACGCGAACACGCGCAAGCAGTTCGGCGTGGCCATCGGCACCTTCGGTGCCATCAAGCACAAGCTCGGCGAAATGACAGCGCGGCAGTACGCGCTCGAGAGCATGATGTATCGCACCGCGGGGCTGATCGATCAGCGCATCGCGGCGACGACCGACACGAAGGCCGACAACCCCGCACCGATGTTGCAGGCGCTGGAAGAATTCGCGGTCGAAGCATCGATCGCGAAAGTCCTTGGCAGCGAGGTCCTCGATTTCATCATCGACGAGAACCTGCAGATCCACGGCGGTAACGGCTTCGTGCGCGACTATCTGGCGGAGCGCCACTACCGCGACGCGCGTGTCAACCGCATCTTCGAAGGCACCAACGAGATCAACCGCCTGCTGATCCCAGGCATGCTGATGAAGAAGGCGATGAAGGGCGAGCTGCCGCTGATGGCCGCGGCCAAGGCGCTGCAGGACGAGATTATGAGCCCGTCGATGAGCCTCCAAGACGAGGGCGACGGCGTGCTCTCGGCTGAATCGCGCGCCTGCCTCACGTTCAAGAAAGTGGTGCTGCTGGTGGCGGGCACGGCGATGCAGCGCTTCGGCACCAAGCTCGAACAGGAACAGGAAGTGCTCAGCTACCTCGCCGACATCCTGATCGACACCTACGCCGCCGAGAGCGCAGGTACTGCGCGCGAAGGCCGCGGTGACGGGCAAGGCCTCGAACGCGGAGCTGCACCAGGATGCGGCGAGCGTCACGGTGAACGAAGCCGCCGGCCGAATCGAGCTGGCCGCCCGCAGTGCATTGGCGGCCATGGCCGATGGCGATGTGTTGCGGACGCAGTTGGCCGCGCTTCGCCGCCTGCTGAAGATCACGCCGGTGAATACGGTGACCATGCGGCGCAAGCTGGCGGATGCCACGCTGGCCAAGGGTGGCTATATTTTCTAGCGCTGAAAAAGATAGGTGGCTTTCACAACCAGCTGCCTATCTTTCCTTCCAAACATATCGGCGGGCAACCCGGTCTGCGACAGGTCGTTGTAGACAACATAAATATCGCTGCCGGGCCGGTAGATGAAGTTGAAGCGGATGTTGTTCGACACCTCGTTGGTCAACGAGTTGTACTGGGTCAGGCTGCGAACCGTCATACGCGGTGTGAAGGTGTAGTCCAGCCGCAGCACCGAGAGGTTCACCAGGAAATCTCCCCACGGCATCTTGACGTCGTTGCGGTTGTACTGCACTTCGGCCGAGAACTGGCTCGTGGCCCGGATGCCTCCGGCGGCGGAGAGGTTCAGCCTGGTGCCGTCATAGAACTGCACCGGCGACACGGTGACGCGCTCGTAGAAGCGCTTTCCCGGGCTGCTGTTCACCGTGAAGTACCACTCGTGCATGTCGTACGAGCCGGCGGGAATCAGCACATCGGGCCTGATCCGGAACGGCACGTCGAGCACGTCCAGCGTCTTCTGGTAGAACACGTTGATGAACGTGTCGTCGCGGAGCGTGGTGCCCAGCATCAGGTGATGGTTCCGGTAGACCAGCCGGTTGGTCTGGTCCGTCGTGTAGGTCAGCACGTACATCGGCTCGAACAGCTTGACGCGGCCGGCTTTCGGCCGCGGCGTCGGGCTGAAGTAGCCCTTGGTGGTGCGAATGCCGGTGCGCTGCACGAACCCCGCCTCGGCGTTGAAATTCTCCTGCACGTCGAGATAGTTCAGCCACACGTTCCACTTCGGATCGCGATAGGCGATGCGGCCGTAGAAGGCCATGTCGTCGCCGGCCTTGCCCGGCGTCTGCGTCTTGGCGAGGTAGCTGTTGATCTGCAGGTTCGCGCTCGGCGCGAGGTTCGCGTCGACGCCCATCGTGCGATTGAAATGCGTGCTGCCGCTGACGCTGTCCTTGTTGATGAAGATGGCGCCGACGCGTGACCGCCGGAACACGTCGCGGCTGTAGCGGCCGACGAAGAAGTTATCGCCAGGCTTGCCAAACGCATCGTCGGTCTGGATGTCGAGCATGCCGATGTTGTTCTTACCCGACTTGCCGGCCACGCGGACGCCGCCGAGGATGGGAATCGGCGTGCCGGTGTCGGACAAGCCGATGCGGCGGCTGAAGAACAGATCGGTCTGCACCGGCGCCGACGTGAACGAGCTGCCGGTGCCCATCGTGAAGAAGTTCGAGTTCTCGAGGAAGAAGTCGCGCTTCTCCGGGTAGAACAGGCCGAACCGGGTCAGGTTCACCTGCTGCTCGTCCACCTCCACCTGGGCAAAATCGGTGTTGAGGGTGACGTCCATGTTGAGGCCGGCGGTCAGGCCGTATCGCGCGTCGAGACCGATATCGCGGATGGGATCGGTATCGTGCGCGGTGCTGCTGGTGCGCACGTCGCGGACGCCGGCAACCGTGAATGGTTTCAGCCGCAGATCGAGTCCCCGCGAAATGGCCGATAACCCGTGCAACTCGCCGGCCATGCTGACGCGCGTCAGCGTGTAGGCTTTCGGGATCGGCGCCCACAAGGCGCTTTCGTTCTTGCGGCGGGTGTGGCGCTGGAAGTTCACGCCCCACACTTGCGCGTCGCTCGGCACGAACCGCACCGTGCTGAACGGAATCTCGATCTCGGCGGTCCAGCCCTGCTCGTCGATCCGCGCCGCTGCGTCCCACACGCCGTCCCAGTTGCGATTGACGTTCGCCGTGGTGCCCCGCCCGCCGCCTTCGCCTTCGTCGAAGACCTGCTGTTCGAGCTTGGCGCCAAGCGGCGTCGTCAGGAACATGTAGCCATTGCGCGAATCGTGGAAGGTGTCGAGGATGACCTGGAAGTTGTCTTCGTCGAACAACCGGTCTGCATCGCGCCGCATTTCAGTGGCACTGACGGCAAGCGACCCGTACGCGCGAACGCCGATATACAGGTGACCCTCGTCATAGAGAATGCGAACTTCGGTGCGATCGGAGGCGGGTAATCCCTCCTGCGGCTCCTGCTGCACGAACCGCTCGACGATGGGGGCTGACTGCCAATCGGCCTCGTCGAGGATGCCGTCGACCTTGAGCGATTGCGAGGCACGAACGGCTCGCGCGACAGGTTTCTCGGTTGGGACCGCGGGGTCGCTGACGATCGCCGGCTTGGCCGCGGGTTGCGGATGCTGGTGCTCCTGGGCCATTGCCGGCATCGAACATGCCAGGAAGAAGACACCGAGCACGGTGCAACAAGCGAAGCGACACCGACGGATCATCGGGCAAATAGTGTACGCGGAGCGTCAGGGCGCTTTGTAAACGATTGTCCCCCGTACCAACGTCAGCTCGCAGCGCATGTCTTTCAGCTGGTCGGCCGGAACCTGGTAGGGATTCCGATCCCACACCGCAAGATCGGCCTCCTTGCCGGCCTCGATCGTCCCGATCCGATCCTCGAGGAACATGGTCCGCGCGGCCCATGCCGTATACGAGCGCAGCGCGGTCCGCACGTCGACAGCCTCCGCCGTTCCGAATGGTTGGGCGCCATACGTCGCGTTCAACGTCCGCCGCGCCACCGAGGCCCACACGCCGTAGCGTGCCGCGAACGGCGTGACCGGATAGTCCGAGCTGCCGCCCCACTGAATACCTTTGCGAACGTAAGTCTGGAACGGCTTCATTCGCAGGTTCCGCTGCGGTCCGAAATTGCCGGCGTAGTTGTCGCCGATCCACCACATGAAGCCGGCCGAAGATTCGGGATACGCAGCGTCGTAGTCTCGCTGCAACCGTGCCATCAGGTCGATGGCGCGATCGGTCGGCGTGTTGGCGTGAATCAGGCCATGACGAAGACCACGGGTTGGCGTCGCTTTCAACGCCTGGTCATAGGTGTCAATTACCCAATCGATGGCGCGATCGCCAATCGCATGAGTGCTGATGTGCACGCCCGCGTTGTGCAGCTCGGTGACGATCTGCCGGTAGGCGGCCGGTTCTGTGGACGGATAGCCCGCATTGCCTTTGTCGATCTCGTTGAGATTCTTGTTCCAGTCCGTGTGCATCCACGCGGTTCGCGCGCCGCCGCTGCCGTCCATGAACATCTTCACGCCGCCCGACACCAGCATGCCGCCGGCGAGGCCGGCCTGCCGCGGGTTGGCCTTCACCCGCGCCATCACCGCGTCCTTGTCTTCGAGGCGCCGCGCCCCCGACCAGAGCGCGAAGACGCGGACGGTGAGCTGGCCTTCTTTCAACAGTTCCTGATACAGCTCCCACTTCGCAGCGCCGATGCCGGGGTCTTTCGCACCCGTCATGCCCTCGCGATTGAACTGGCGAACGATCTCCGCGATGCCCTGCTTCTCCTGATCGCGCGACAGCGGCGGCACGTGCCGGCCGACCAGGCCCATCGCCGATTCCTTGAATACCCCAGTCGGCGCGCCCTTCGCATCGCGATCGATGGTGCCGGCCGGTGGATCGGCGGTGGCCGCGCGAATCTCCGCGATCTTCATCGCGTACGAGTTGGCCACGCCGTAGTGACCCGTGGTGTGCGTCAACCACACGGGATTGTTCGGGGCGACGGCATCGAGATCGGCGGCAGTAATGTAGCGCCGCTCGGCATACTTGCCCTCGTCCCAGCCGCGGCCGCGCACCCACTCACCCGGTTTGAGCTTTGCCACCTGCGCGGCGACACGCTTCTTCACCTCTTCGATCGATTTCACGTCGGCATCGCCCAGGTCCACCGTGAACAGCGACGCCGCGGCAGAAAAATGCACGTGGGTATCGATGAGGCCTGGAGTCACCGCGCGGCCGCGAAGATCGATCACCTCGGTCCTCGGGCCGGCCATCGCCTTGATCTCTGCCGTCGTCCCCACCGCAGTGATCTGTCCTGCCGTGATGGCCACCGCCTGCGCCACCGAGTCGGTGCGATCGACCGTGAGCACCGCGCCGTTGATCAGGATGGTGTCCGCCGGTGTTTGAGTACCAGACGCACCCGTCGTGAAAAGCACGACGAGCGTGATCGCCGCCCTAACGGTGTTCGACATGGGCGGCAAGCACGGCGGGAATGGTCTCGCCAACCGTATCGACGATGCGATCGATCTGCGCATCGGTGGTCACGAGCGGCGGTGCCAGGCAAATGCAGTCCATCACCACGCGCGTGTAGAGCCCGCGATCGAGCATTGCCTCGGTAAGCTTCTGCGTGAGGCCGGCTTCAGGCGGAAACTGCTGTCGCGTTGTCTTGTCGGAAACAATCTCGACCGCCGCCATCAAGCCCAGGCCGCGGACGTTGCCGATGCCGTCCGTCGACTCGAGGCTGCGCAGCCCGCGCAGCAATCGATCGCCGGCGACGGCGGCGCGTTCGGTCAGACGCTCGCGCTCGAGGATGTCGATGTTGGCCAGGGCGACGGCGCAACAAGTGGGATGTCCCGAGTAGGTAAAGGCATGCATCCACCGCTGACCCGGAGACACGCCGTTGATCACTTCGCGAACGGCATCCGACACGCCGATGCCTCCGAGTGGTATGTATCCGCTGGTGATCCCCTTCGCGAACTGCATGATGTCGGGTTCGATGCCGTAATGCTCCAGCCCGAACCAGCGTCCCGTGCGCCCAAACCCGGTGATGACTTCATCGGCGATCAACAGCACGTCGTGCTTCGAGCAGATCTCACGAATGCGGGCGAAGTAGTCCGGCGGCGGCACGATCACGCCGCCGGCACCCTGCACCGGCTCCGCGATAAACGCCGCAACCGTGTCGGGCCCTTCGCGAAGAATTGCTTCTTCTAATTGATTGGCAGCGGCCGCGCCGACGCTGACTTTTGGATCTGGGCTCTTGAAGCGATACGGATCGGGCGCGTCGATATGGAGGAAGCCAGGCGTGCGCGGCTCGAACATGGGCCAGAATGCGGACAGGCCGGTGGCGCTCATCGCCGCGAGTGTGAGCCCGTGATAGGCGCGCCGGCGCGAGATCACCTTGAACTTGTCGGGCTTGCCGCGAGCTTTCCAGTAGAACCGCGCCGTCTTGAACGAGGTCTCCGACGCCTCGGCGCCGCCGCTCGTGAAGAAAAACGTGTTGATCGACGGATAGACCAGGCCGCTGAGGCGTTCGGCGAGCGCGATCGCCGGTTCATTGCTGCCGCCCGCGTACGAGGAATGAAACGCCAGCGTGCCCATCTGCTTCCGTGCCGCTTCACCGAGCTCTTGCCGACCGTGACCGATGTTGACGTTCCAGAGTCCCGACAGGCCGTCGATATACTCGCGGCCGGTCGAGTCCTTGATCAGCGCGCCCTCACCTGACACCCAGATGCGCGCGGTCTTGTAAGAGGAGGGGTGATGCAGCGGATGCATCAAGTGCGCGCGATCGATGTCGAGCGACGTGGTCTGGCTCATGTCAGGAAGCTCCTCGGCCCAAAGGCAAGTGATTAGAAACTGAGGACGACGGCGCCTTGACGCTGTCAACGAACGCGCCAATCGAGGGCGGCGGGTCCCACACCACGGCGGCATTCGACGCGAATGGCGCGCGGCCGGTGAGCAGGTAATGAAAGACCGCGCCCGCCGAGAACACGTCCGACGGTTGAGAGGTGCCGAGTCCCTTCACTTGCTCCGGGGACGCATACGCGTCGGGCTGGTCCATCAGCTCGAGCCGCGTGTCGAGCGACCTTGCCGCAACGCTGCCGCCGCTTTCGAGCGTGGCGCCTTCCAGCAGCTCCATCGCGACGTACGGACGCCCGTCGTGCTCTCCAAGATCGAGGACGGACACGACGTTGGGGTGCGCCACTTGTCCCGTCATTCTCGCCTGTTGCTGCACTCGCAGATCTCCCGGAAAGCCGATCCGCACAGCGACACGACGGCCGATGTGCTCCTCGACCGCCGCGTAAACCTCGCCCATAGCGCCGCGCCCAATGCGCTCGCCGGCGGCGTAACGCCCGACGCGCGACGGATGGCTGTCGTCGTTCCTCGCCCCGCGCGATTCCTCCAGAAATTGCAGTGGCCGGGGCAGAAGTATAGTCCGGCTGCCGCAAGCCCGGGCGGTAAGGGATTGCGCAATGTGGGCGCAGATCCAACACCCGACGCGAAACTTCGGTCACCGAGAAGGTTTGCGATCACTCAACATCTTCCACGGCGGAGCCCGCCGCGCACAGCGGACACGCCTCGGCGGGCCACATCTCGAATGCGGATTGACTGACGCTTTCAACCGGCAGTCCGTGCCGCGCGAAAAACTCGGCGCCCTTCGATCCGAGCACGACCAGCGCGCCGACGACCGTAGTGACGGCGCCGTGTGCCGTCATCTCGTCCATGGTCGCGCGCAACGAAGATCCCGCGCTCATCACATCGTCCACGATTGCCACTCGCTTGCCGACGACGCGCGCCCGCACGCCTGGCGGCAGCTGGTATCGCGTCGTGAACAGGCCGCTGCCCGCGCCGGCGCGAACGCGCTCGGTAAAGTAGCACTCGACGGCGAGCCTTCTCGCGAGTAACTGCGCCACGAGGGCGCCGCCTACGAGCGGCCCACACACCGCATCAACAGCGTGCGGCCGCAACTTCTCAGCGAGCTCGCCGATCGCCGGATCGAGAATCGTCGGATCGACGAAGAGCTGATCGAGGTCGAACCACACGGCTGCGTGAAGGCCGGATTCCATCCGGAAGTGTCCACGGCGGCCGCCGATGTGATCGAGCAGGTGGGCCATCAGGTGGCCAGCGGAAACTCGGGCGTGCGCCGCTCGCGGTACCACGACAGGAACGCGCGCGCGCCCAGGTGCGTCAACACGAGGAGCGTGACGCCGATGCCGATACCGATCGCGATCACCCAGTTGCCGCCGGCCGGCAATTCCGCGTTGTCCCATTTGAAGCCAAGGCTCGTCGGAATACTGAGAGGACCGTTGACGCGCCAGAAGCCGACGTTGTTCGGAAAGATCGGCTTCGCCAGTCCGATCACGAGAAAGGCCGCGCCGGCCACGTAACCGGTGAAAAGAAATAGTGCGGCGATGAAGCCGAACGCCGTGGCGAAGGCCGCATTGACGATCGATCGCAGGATCGGGATCAGCCGTCCCGTCGAGACGGCGACGTCGAGATTTTTGTCTGCCGAATACGCCTGCGCGACGCGTAGCGGCGGGCCGAGCCCGGCGAGGATTCCCTCGAGTGCGAGGCGCTCGTCGCCGGCGGCATCGGTTTCGGCGACCCGCGCGTTGATGTGGGCATCGATCTCGCGGAGCGCATCGCGAGCGACGGCCCGCGGCAATCGCGACTGGAGCGATCGATCGAGGACGAACAGGTAGCCCCGCACGCGCGCCACGCCGGGCTCGCTGAGTTTCACCGGTCCTCGAGCCTCACAAACACCGCGGCGTTTCCGCAGGTCACCGTGACGCGGTAGGGATCCGCCAGCGGCGCCTGCGGTTCATCGTCCGAGCCGCCATCCCATTCGCCGCTGGTCAGGCAAGCGGCGCTATCCTTCGCGTAGGCGAAGATCGTTCCGTCGTGCCCGTCAGCGGAGAATTCAGGGAGTTGCCTCCAGGCTTGCGCTTCGAATGCCGCCGCGAGCTGTTCCGACGGCACATCCTCGTGTCCGAGCCGTTTCATCGAGCCGTCGATAGCGACCCGGCAGCCCGTCACCGGTGCCTTCAGCATCTCCAGCGGGAATGAACCGTTGCTGCGCCGCACCTTGATGCCAGGTGTCTTCGCAATCACCTTGTTGACGAAGTCGCAGGCCGCCCGCACTTCGGCCGGCACGGTCACCGGCCGTTGTGCGGCGCTGGAGATTGGAACGATCAGGGCAACGCCGGCAATGAAACTCGCGAGGCGGCAGTGCGGCATGCGTGCATCGTAACCTGTCAGGCTGGCGCCTTGCCGATCGCACGCACCTCGATCGGCATGTTCAGCGGCTTGCCGCCGGGCCCCGGACACGTCGACACTTTCGCCGCGATTCGGTATGCCTCGTCGGCATCCTTGACCTCGACGATCCAGAACCCAGCGATGAACTCCTTCGATTCCGCGAACGGACCGTCCGTCACCACCGGGCGTCCGCCATCGTCCGCGCGCACGATGCGTGTTTCGTCAGGACCGGCGAGGCCTTCGGCGGCCACGAGCTTTCCCGAGGACTTCAGCTCGGCGTTGATCCGGTGCATGAATGCGACCATCGCCTTGATGTCGTCAGGCGACCAGCCCGGCATCTGATAAGGACCCCCCGGGACGTTCATGTGCAGCATGTACTTCATGATGTCTCTCCGATTTGCGGCCGCCGCCAATCGGCGTCCTTACACAGACGTCGAAGGAGAAGGCCCGAGATCGACAAGCTCAGCCATAACACTTGTAAGTCGTTAATCATTAGTCACTTGCGGGAGTTAAGCACCATAGCCAGAAGCGCGTAATAACCGCAAATGGCGATGGCGTCGATGGTGGCCTGACCGCCAAGGACCACCTCAGCCCGTCTCACGATGTCGGCCGACGCCGTGTGTTCGCGATGTAGCGCCGCGCACAGTTCGTAGAGCGCGAGCTGATCGTCCGCAAGTCCGGATGGCCGCTTGCCCGCCCACACCGCGTCGAGCACGGATTGCGGAATGCCGGCCTGCAACGCCGCGGGCGCGTGAATCTCCCATTCGTACGACTGCTGCCAGTGCGCGGCGGTGATCAGGATCGCGAGCTCGCTCAGTCGCGGCGGTAGGGCGCTGCGATAGCGGAGGTACTCGCCGAGCGCGCTGACGCGCGTCATCAGCTCGGGGCTGTCGAGTAAGTGAATGAATGGCCCGAACGGATCAACGCCGCGGAGTTTGCGAAATTCCTCCGCGGCGCGTTGTTGCTCCGGTGTCATTCCGACTCCCGGCTTGCCCTGAGCGAGGCGGCCTTCGCTTGCGAAGGCCGCCGAGTCGAAGGGCTCCCGGATCCCGTCATGCCGTGGCGGGAACGCCGTTCTTCAGCAGATCCTCCATCGCCGCCACGAACGTGTCGATCTCTTCGAGCGGCGTGTAGATGTTGGGCGTTACGCGGATGCCGTTGTACTCCGGCCGGTTGATCGCCGTGGTGATGATCCGGTACTTGTCCCACATGAACGCGTTGATGCGTGCCGCCGGAATGTCCTTGATCCCCACGCACGCGACGCCGTAGACCTGATCGAGCCCGGTGTGAATGATGATCCGCGGATTGGTCTTGAGCTTGTTGGCCCAGCGCAGCGTCAGGTAACGCAGCCGCGCCGCCACCCGTTCGGTACCAATCGCCTGGTGGAACGCAAGCGCCTCGTTGATCGCTGCTTTCGTAGCCGCGGGCGACGTGCCGATTTCCTCGAACTTGCGGATGTCGTTGATGTTGCGCTCCGGCGCGGCCTGCAGCGGCCACGTTTTCGCGATGCGATCGCGGCGCACGTAGAGGAAGCCGGTGCCGGTCGGCGCGAGCAGCCACTTGTGGAGGCTCGTGCCGTAATAATCCATCTCGAGGTCGCGCAGCTTGAATGGGAAATGCGCCACCGCGTGCGCGCCGTCGACGATGGTGATGATGCCGCGGGCGCGGGCCATGCGCGAGAGGTTCTGCACCGGGAAGATCTGCCCCGTCAGGTTGGTGATGTGGCAGAAGTGCAGCACCTTGGTGCGCGGTGTGATTGCGCCTTCGAGCCGCCCGAACAGCTCTTCACCGGTCGTCGGAACGGGGAAGTTGATCTTTGTGATGGTGATCTTCTCGCGACGCGCGCGCTGATCCCAGGTCGTCAGCATGCGGCCGTAATCCTGCTCGGTGGTCACCACCTCGTCGCCCGGGGCGAGGTCAAGACCGTTCTGCGCGATCTGCAGCGACTCGCTCGAATTGCGCGTGATTGCCATCTCCTCGGGATCGCAGCCGAACTCGGCAGCCAGCCGGCGGCGCGCCACCTCGATGTTTCTCTCGATTAACCCGCGGTGATACACCGGCGCCTGGTTCGAGTAATCCAGGTAGCGCTTGTAAGCCTCGTGCACCACGGTCGGGCTTGGACAGCTGTTGCCGTTGTTGAGGTTGATCAGCGAGCGATCCAGCGTGAACGCGTTCTGGATGTCGCGCCAATAGCCTTCGTCCGAGGCCACGTCCTCCGCTGAGCGGTTGCCGAGCGCGCGCGACGCCTGCGCGACGAGCTCGATGCTGTTGGCGCCGAGGGCGAGCGTACCGGCGCCCGCGGCACTGGAGATCCGAAGAAATGAGCGTCGGTTGGTCTTCATGGGTCGAGATGATACCTGAGAAGGTGTCGCTCACGGTCACGTTCAGCCAGCAGTGACGGGTGCGCCGATCAGGAGGCGGTTTTTGGGAGTAATGGTCTCGGGAATGGTCTGCGTCCGGACGTGGTAGCCGTTGTTCTGGAGGTGTACCGCCCGTAGAAGATCGATGGCCAGCGCAGGATCCACCCAGCCTGTGATCTGGCCCGCGTCGGATGTGGCCGCGTCGTGACAGCAGGGCAGCACCGCCACCCGTGCCCGCACGTCGATCGCGCGCTCGAGGACGAAGTCGGTGAGGCTGCCGCAGGCATGGCTCGACACGATCAGGTCAGCCTCGTTGAAGACGAACGCATCGAGCGGGGCCGCAGTCCAGTGGACGCGGCTCGCGAGCCTCGGCCACACCGCAGCGAGTGACGCATGCAGCTTCGAGGCGGACGAGGGCAGAGCCGGATCCACAACATAGGCGTCCGGAGAAGAATCGTCGAGCAGGAGCATCGCCTGCGCGAGCAACCCGTGGCCGCCGGCGACGTCCACCACGCGCCCGCCGCGAAACAGACGGCGTACACGCCGGGCCACTTCCCACGCTTCGTATAGTTCCTTGCGCGGCAGGCATCCCGCTTCGCACACAGCGCGAGCGATTCGATCGAACAAGCTTTTGCTGGTGAACCGATCGAGGTCGTGCCGGGTCAGCCGGTTCTTGGCGGAGGTGGAAAACGCCATTCAGCGCTACTCTTTCGATCGCATCGTGGTCACCAGCGCGGCAAGACCCAGAGCCAGCATCACGCCCTTAAGCGCCGCCACCGTCGTCGAGGGTAATCCGGAAGGGTCCGCGCCGACGTCAACGAGATCGGAAAAGAAGCTCGCATAACCTAAACCGCATGCAAAGCCCCACGCGGCGGCAAGGATCGGACGACCGCGCTCGACCTGGGACCGTGTCCTCCAAGCGCCGTAAATCAAGAACAGGCCGATGATCCAGTCGTCCAGCCAGAACGGCCAGACCCATGGGTCTCCAAGTTGATGCCACCGCCTGACCGTTTCGAGGATGGGCAACAACACGCCGCCCGCGTAGGCGAGCGCACGGCTGAACATCATGGTTCGTTGGTCCCCCTTCCCGGCCCGCACGTGACCTTGACCATTCTCAACTCACGTTGGCGAATGTCATGAGTCGCTGCTGTTTGGTAGCACGTGCCGCTGATGGCGTTCGCGATCGCGCCGTCTGCATCCTGCTCGCGAGACCAGATCAAAACGGCCTCGCGAATATTGCCGATCTGTAATTCCTTCAGGATGGCAGCCGCCGTCGGCGCACTATCGGCATAAAGAAACGTCCGCGATGGATACAGCGACGCAACGACCTGATCGAACCACCAGGTGCCAAACACGATGACGCTGTCCTTTTCTGTAAAGCTATCAACGGCCTGCACAAGCTCCGCGTAAAACTGCTTGGTGCCGCGCAACTCTCGATAGGCCGCGCGCGTGGTCCACAAGCCGGCCAGCAACACCACCAACACGAGCGCGTGCCTGAACCTGCGAGCCTGTCCTGGACCGGCCGCGTCGCTCGCGTTCGCCGCGGCGAGCACAATCATCGCCGGCGCCGCGATCAGCACGAACCTAGGTCCCCACTGAGCGCCGCCGTCATGTGTCGACGATAGCCACACCGCGACGACCGTGAACACGGTGAGCCACCACACCGGCGCGAAATCGCGAAAGCGACTGGTGGGTACAAACAAGAGTAGTCCGGCGGGCCAACAGTTCCACAGCGACTCGCGCGCATACGCTCCGCTCGCCGCCTCCAAAGCCAGGACTGCCACCGCAAGAAGAGCTACTGATTGCGCAAGTCGTAGATTCACGTTGGCAAGTGAGGCAACCCAGCTCGCGATCAGCACGAGAACACCAGCGACCCACAAGGTCGACCCTGGCCAGAACCACAGCGCCCCTCGTTGGAGCCTGACCGCGGCCCAATCGTCTAGAAGCGGAGCCAGGTTGGCGGAAATGTGCGGTCCCATCAGGTTGCCCGATTCAAGGAGGTTGAACAAGGCGAAGAAACCGAGGATCAGGCACGCGCTAGCCGCGAAGTATCCCAAACGAACCCGCGCATAGATCTGCCAGACGGCGAGGGCGATGACGTACCACAGCGCTTCTGGCCGCAGGAGGATTGCGGCTGCCGACAGCGAGCCGCTCGCGATCAGGTGCGTCGGGGCTGCGCGCGGAATGGAAAGCAGTGCGGTCGCGCCCGCGAGACATGCAATCGCTGGAAGGTGCTCCCAAAACTCGAATGCGTAAAACAGCACCGGACCGGCGAACAAGCCAACCACAGTCAGGGTCGTAATACTCACACCTGGCGCAACGTGTCTCGCTACGCGAGCCAGCAGTGGCAACAGCGCGACGAAGCTGATGAGCGGCAGGATGTAAGCGCCACGCAGACCAAACACGGCGATGAACGGAGCCGACACGACCGGGAACAGAGGTGTCTGCAACGAGTGAGCATGTCCGCCGTGAACGCCAAAAAAACGTTCGACGTATGGCACCGGGCGGCCGTTGATCCTGGGCAGGTCAATCTCGAATGGCCGCGTCGGATGGGCAATGGCGTTTCGCGCGGCGATGAGCTTCACGCCGGAATCGCCGCTGTAGAAAGCATGGGGTGGGAGTTCGGCGGCCAGCCACACCGACGCGATCGACACGAGAAGAAGCAGACCGATGGTCGCTGCGCGCCTGGACAAATTCCAATCTCCGTCGGTCATGATACGCTCGCTGCGTTGACTGATCTGCGCCCGAAACGCATGATTTGGTTGCTCATGGCGGCGCTGCTGCTCGCCACTCCCCTCAACGCGAGCGCCGAGTTCTTCGTGGTGCCCTTCTTGGGCGTGAAGTTCGGTGGCAGCACGTCGATCGTCGATCTCGAATTCGCCGCCGATGACACGAAATTCGCGCTGGGCGGCGCGATCATGAATATCGATGACGGCTTGCTCGGCTATGAGGCGTCCTTTGGGTACGTGCCGGGCTACTTTGTAGGAGACAACAGGGCGATTGATCCGTTCGTAGCCACGGGAAGCTTCGTGATTGATGGCACCGCGAGCGCGATCTTCGCGGTTCCGCCAAGCCTGACGGGCTACGGTCTCAGGCCCTACGCGCAAGCCGGCGCAGGTCTCGTCCACGCCCAGGCAGCGGATACTTTCAATTTTTTCCAAGTTCGACGCACGATGCCGGTCATCACGGTTGGTGTGGGTGCGGTGGGCCTCTTCACCAACAACGTCGGAGTCCGCTTCGACGTTCGGTATCTCCGCAGCATCAGCCTGACGACCGATGATGAATCGCTCGCGACGGTCGGGCGCCGCATCAGCTTTTCTCGCTTTACGGTCGGGCTGTATCTCAGGCTGTAAGGGCCCGGCGATCTGCTCGTTCACGCGTCATACCGCCTCGACATGATTGGCGAGCCGTGGGCATAGGAGTAAGATCCGCCGCATGAGAACCACCAGTTTCGGACTTTGCGTCGCCGTCGTGTGCCTCGCCGGTGCGCTCGCCACGTCCGCCTCCGCTCGCATCGCTTCAGGCCTACAAGACAAGGTCGACTTCAGCGTGATCGAAAAGATCCGCGCTGAAGGAATGGAGCGATCGAAGGCCGTCGAAACCTTCGAGTACCTGACCACCAACATCGGGCCGCGCCTGACCAACTCGCCCGCGCACAAGCAATCGATTGCGTGGACGCAACAGATGCTCAAGTCCTGGGGCATGAGCGAGGTGCATACCGAGCCGTTCCAGTTCGGCCGCGGCTGGACACTCAACAAGGTGACCGTCGAAATGGTGGAGCCGCGCTACATGCCGCTCATCGGCTACCCGCGCGGCTGGTCCCCAGCCACGGCCGGCCGCATCGTCGCCACACCGGTCTGGATTCCCGGCCTTGAAGACGCCGCCATGAAAGCCCAAGCCGGCAAGCTCAAGGGCGCCATCCTGTTCACGAGCCCAATCCAGCAATACGCCATTCGCGCCGATCGCCCGGCGGCCAGCGGCGATCTGAAAGCGCCCTCGCCGGCGCCGGTGCGCCCGCCGCAGCTCAATGCCGAGCGGCTGGCGATGCTGAAGACCGAAGGGGTGGGCGTCACCATCGAGCCGAACATCGGCGAGCACGGCACGGTGTTCGTGACCGGCCGCGACATGGGCGCCAACTCGGTGCCGTCGATCATCCTGGCCTCCGAGCACTACAACCTGGTGGCGAAGATGCTCCAGCAGAAGATCCCGGTGAAGATCGCCGTGGAGATTCAGGCGACCTATGACGACGCGGATCGCAACACGCACAACGTGATTTGGGAAATTCCCGGCACCGACAACGCGGTGAAGGATGAAATCGTAATGGCCGGCGCGCACCTCGATTCGTGGCACACGGCCACCGGCGCGACCGACAACGCCGACGGCACCGCGACGGTGATGGAAGCGATGCGCATCCTCAAGGCGCTCAACATCCGGCCGCGGCGCACCATTCGCGGCGCGCTGTGGGCGGGTGAAGAGCAGGGTCTGCTTGGCTCGCGCGCCTACGTGGCGCAACACCTGGCCGGCGACAAGAACAAGGCCGCGCGCGACAAGTTCTCGGTATATTTCAATCTCGATAACGGCTTCCCGCCGATCAGCGGGTTCTACATGGAAGGCAACGATCCGGCGCGCGCGATTATGGCCGAATGGCTGAAGCCGGTTGCGAGCCTGGGCGCCATCATGCCGTCGCCCGGGCACATCGGCGCCACCGATCACCTGTCGTTCCTCGATGTTGGCGTGCCCGGCTTCCAGGCGGTGCAGGAATACAACACCTACGACGTGCGCACGCACCACACCAATGTCGATTTCGCCGAACGCATCGATCCGAACGCGTTGAAGCAGGCGTCAACGGTGATGGCGGTGGTGCTGTATCAGGCAGCGATGCGCGAAGGCACATTCCCGAAGCCCGCACCGCCCAAAGTCACGAGCAAGAACTGATGGCCTGTTGGCCCTGATTTTTAGTGACAGATGTTGAGGCCTTGATCGAGGACGTTGCCGTTTACGCCGAGGAATTCCCACTCGTAGAGGGCGGGCTCGAGCTTGAGGCGCAGCAGGCCGTGCGTTGAAATGAGGACCTCCGACCGGACCGCCGCGCGGGCGCGCTGATACGGCGGCGCGCCGCCGCCGCCGGAGATGAACAGCCGCACGCCACGCGCCGGATCCGACTGGCTACTCGGGTTCATCGGGGCGTGCCGTTCGTACAGGTGATCGTGGGCGGACACCACCACGTCGGCGTTGGTGCTAAAGAGCAGCTCCCAGAGATCGCGCTGAATCGGATTCGGTCCGTTCGGTCCCGAGGTGTCGAACGGGTGATGCCACACCGCCAGCGTGCACCGCGGCGCCGCTTGCATCTGCTGCCGCACGAACTCGAACTGGCGTGAGCCGCGCGTCATCGGCACGTTCGAGTTGAGCATCAGCACCTGCCAGCCCGCGATGCGCAGTGCGTAGTAGCCGTTGGAATCTGGGCCGGCGCGGTCGCCGAAATACGAGAAGAATCCGGTCGCACCGGGCGTCATGTATTCGTGATTGCCGGGCACCGCCCAGAATCGCGTCCGGAAGCGCCCGTAGGCCGGATCGAAGCAGCGGCGGAATTCCTCCAGCGTGCCGCGGTCGTAGGCGAGATCGCCCGCGAACAGGATGTCACCGCCCAGGTTCTCCATCAGCCGCGCGAGCCCCGCCATCGCCGGCGATCCGCACCAGCCGGTGTCGCCCAACAAGTTGACCCAGGTCGATCCCACTGGTGGCGACGTGGGCGTGGTCGAAATCGGCGTTTGATTGACGGGGACCTCGTCCGGCGGCGGGATCGTCTCCGGCGGCGGCGCGGTGATGACCGCAGGGTTGCTCGTAGGGGCGGTAGGCGTACCTCCACCACACCAGGCGGCACACAAGGCACACCCGATCACGAAAGTCAGCCCGAAAGCACGAGGGGGGCGGGCCCGCATGAGTTGCCGAGGTTTTCACGGCGCGAACCCTGCACCGCGATTAACTCGTCTATATTGTGTATCGCCTATGAAACGCGCTGCAACCATTCTCAGCGGGATTTTTCTCACAATTGCACTCGCGGCAGGCGCTGTACAAGCGCAGACCGCCGATGCGTTGTTTGCCAGCCAGGACCTTCAGCGTGTCGATTTGTTCGTGCATTCGGCCGACTGGGCGAAGTTGAGGGCCGAGTTCCAATCCAACACTTACTACCCGGCGGATCTGACGCTGAATGGACAGACCGTCCGTAACGTCGGCATCCGCTCGCGCGGACGCGGATCGCGCAGCTCGAACAAACCCGGGTTGCGGGTCGACTTCGACCGCTACACCACCGCGCAGAGATTGCTCGGCTTGAAGTCGTTCGTGCTCGACAACGTGACGCAGGACGCGTCCGGCGTCCACGAGGCCGTCGCGATGGCGTTTTATGCGCGGCTGGGCATTCCCGCACCGCGCACCATTCACACGCGGCTCTATGTGAACAACGAGTACGCCGGCCTCTATGTGATTGTCGAGTCGGTGGACAAGGAGATGCTCGCGCGGGTGTTTGACGCCATCGGCGAAGACACGCAAAACGACGGGTATCTCTACGAATTCAAGTGGATGGACGACTGGAAGTTCGGCTACCTCGGCGACGGCCTCTTCGAGTACAAGCTGCGATTCGAACCGACCACGCATGAATCGAAGAGCGACGAGGAGTTGTATCGGCCGATCGAAACGCTGATCCGGCTCGCCAACAGCACGCCGACCGATCGCCTCGCCGCGGAGCTCGGCCCGCGTCTCGACATCCCCGCGGTGATCCGCTTCGTCGCCGCGCAGGTGTTCCTCGCCGAAACCGACGGCTTCCTCGGCGGGTTCGGCATCAACAATCTCTACCTGTATCGTCTCGAGAATTCAGACGTGCACACGTTCATCGCGTGGGACGCGGACAACACGTTCTACGATCCGCAGTACTCAATCAATTCCGGCATCGACAGCAACGTGTTGATGCGCGACTTCATGGCGGTGCCCGAATACAACGCGATGTATTGGGCCGAGATGCGCCGCAACGTGGAGATGGCTGAAGCCGACGACTGGCTGAACACGGAAGCGATCCGTCACATTTCGCGCGTCGACACGGCGATGAAGGAAGACCCGTGGAAGCCGCACTCGAACGCCGCGTATGAGGGAAGAGCGGGCGAGATGCTGAATTTTGCCCGTGCCCGGATCACGTTCGTGAAGTGCGAGTTGGAAAGAGGTGCGGGCAACGCTAGTTGCCGTACGCAGTAAGAGTATGCGCCTGGGATCTGCTAGACCCAGAGCGTTTGGAAGCCGTGAATGCCGATGACGGCGATCAAGACCAGCCAGCTCAGCGCGACGAGAACGAACACCCTGCCACCGTAATCCTGCCCCAACTGGGTTAATGCCACGAACGTCCCTGCGACCGCAAGGAACGTCGGCAACAACATCGTGATCGCCGCGGCGTCGTTGAGACTTTCAGTCAGCGGGAATTGCAGCCGCGCCGCCTGCTCCACCGCCCCCGGCGTATTGAACACGGTGAACAACGTAAACATGATCGAACCGAAGCCGAGTACCAGGGCAAACTTACTCAGAATGGTCATGTCGGCTCTCCGGGGAGGAGCACTGCAGGACGCAAGATTAACGAATGACGAAGAACAAATAACGAAACGGGCTCAGCCTGTTTCGTTATTCGTTGGTCATTCGTTATTTCACGTTTACTACGATATCTTTCGTGGTGTTCAGCGCGCCATCCGATGCCAGGCAGCGGATGGTGTAGGTGCCTGGATCCTCGAAGGTGACGCCGACCTGGTACTTGCCGTCGCCAGGAACAGCGGGCGCCATCCAGCGCGGCGCCCACGGTGAATTGGCACCGACGCGGGTGTCTTCCCACACCTTGGCTTGCTTCGGCGTGAACGTCACGCGGCCGGCGCCGCGATACACGAAGCACGAGTGGCGCAACCCGGTCTGGCTGCCGACGGTGATCGCCGACGGCGGACGCTGTGCGGCCGGATCGAAGGTCATGGTGCCGCGAGGTACTGGCGCCGGAGGCGTGCTGTTGGTGGCACGCGCCCGCGCCGCGGCGACGCGCTCGGATTCACGTGAATCCGGACCGTAACGCGGGCGCGGCACGCCGTCATCCTTGGCGACGGCGATGAGCGTCAGCGGTTGGCCGACCTGCGCGCGACGCTCACCGGTGTCGATCGTCAGCTCGGGCGCCGTGTTGGCGCGAATGGCCGGACTGCTGATGCCGGCGCCAAGCGCGCCCTGCTCCGATGCCTGGACGATGTTGTCGACCAGCGAGTCTTCACGCAACGACGCGTAGGCGCGTTCGGTCTTGCCTTTCGTGGTCAGCGTCCAGATCAGTTCTTTCTTTCCCCAGTCGGCCGGGACGCGTACCTTGAACACGAAGCGGTTGCGTCGCGGCAGAAAGTGCGTCGGCTGCCCCTGATCCGGCACACCAGGCGAGAGGTTGTTGTCCGGACCGACCGGCACGTCAACCTCCTCCTCCCAGTTGCGATTCATGTAGCCGAACATCATGTTGAACGACCCATCGTCGTTCTTCTCCCAGCCTTCGAAGGCCGGCGAGACGTTCTGCCCGCGCGGGTACGACAACATCTGGGTGCTCGCCGTTTGATAGGCGAGCCCCACCATCAGGAGTGAAAAAACCAGTCTCTTCATTTATTGCTGCTGCCCCGGTTTTGCGGTCGCCGGCGCCGTGGCCGGCGGCGGAATTACGTTACAGAGAGGACATCCGACAATGACGTCGGGACGATTTGGCCCCAGCCTCTCGCGCCGTTTCGCCATCTCCGCCTGGAACTCCGCATCGGTAAGCGGCATGATTTGACCGAGGTCGATGAACATGTTGGCGATCGAGCGGTTGCCGCTGCCCTGCCAGTTGCGCGGATCGGGAATGTTCTTGTTGTTCGGCGTGTTGTCCATGTAGCCGATGATGTGAAGGATCGTGCCGCGCGGCAGAATCGGCGCGTAGTCGTCCTCGTATTTGTACTGGCGCACCCAGTTGTGATCGTAGCCGGCGCAGGTGAGCGTCTGGATGTTGAAGCCCCAGATCGCCTCGAGACACATGCGCTGTCCCGGCGCGTGCAGGTGCGGCTCGAAGGTCACGATCTTCGCTGGTTGCTGCAGCACTTCGTACGCGTGCAGCTGCTGGTTGGCCTCCTGCGGCTTGATGTCGATGTCGAGGGCGTTCGCCAGGTTGTGCAGCGTCGTCCTGCGGGCCGGCTGGTAGCCAACCGGATGAAACTTGAATCCAAACAGCAGCTTCGACTTCACGTCGGAGCCGCCGGCATGCAGGTGCGCCGACTGGTAGATGATGCTCGAGCCCGCCTTCAGGAGGCGGCCGGCGTTCTCATCGAAAACGTCGGCGTTGCGTCCCACTTCGTGCACCGGCCAGCCCACGGCGCCATCGGTGACCGACGCGTCGAGCGGATCGCCGCTCTCGTCCACCGGCGCGGTGGCCCAGATCAAGTGGTGCCACACATAGCGCTGACCCACCGTCTGCCGGCCCGACTCGGTGCTGAAGTTGTTGACCTCGCGAATCTCGACTGACTTCACGTATCGGTCTTCGGTGATCGGCAGCTTGGTCGGCGGAAACTCGCCCCACCAGTCCGGCGTGTTGGCCTTGACGAGGATCTCCGGGCTCTCGACGATGAGATCGGGTTCGCCGGCGTGCCACGAGGCGCCGTCCGGGAAGGTTCTCGCCGCCGGCATTTCTGCCATGTTGCCGCGCGGTGCGCCGGTGTCGGCCCACTTCGCGATCTTCGCGACCTCTTCATCGCTGAGCGACGGATCGTTCTTGTAGTGCTGGATGCCGATGTTCTTCTCGATGTACCAAGGCGGCATGGCGCCTTGCTTGTCGCGAATAGCGGTGCGCGCCTTCATCGAGCGCGCCCACGGGCGGGCGTCCTCGTAGGTCAGCAGCGACATCGGCGCCACCTGCCCGGGCCGATGGCAGTTCTGGCAGCTGCGCTGCAGGATGGGCGCAATATCCTTGGTGAAGGTCACCTCGGGTGGCGCGGTCGCCTGTTGGGCACTGACCGCGAGCGGGTTAACGAGACCAGCCACGCCAATTCCGAGCAACGCGACGCCGGCCACGAGGCCCCAGCCGAAATGCTTTCGAACCACCATTTCACACACTCCCTTGGAGTCCCAATTATAAGGTCTGACCAAACGATCCGCCGTAGCCTTGGCGAAGGCCGACCGCCGGAGCCTTGCCGGGGGCGGACAGCTTACGTAAACCGTAAAAGGGAAGCAGGTTCCCTTTTACCTATACGGGCCACCAGCCGCAAAGTTGCGCTTTATCAGCAGTTACGTGAGCACGGCGCGGAATTCTAGCGCCGTTCGTCATCCATCCGATAAGATGAGCCTTTTCAAGGCGGACCCGTGCATCCTGACCTCCAAGAAGCGATCGAGTTTCACGAAGCCATTCTCAAGGAAGGCAGCAAGGCGCTCGTCGGATATCAGCAGCCCAAGATTCTCGCGAATATCGTGCTGCTGTCGGAAATTCCGACCACCTACGACAAGAAGGAGCAGCGCCAGGTCAACTCGGGCAACCTGTTGTTGCGCGGCGTGCCGGGCGTGGGCAAGACCTTCTTCGGCGTGATCCTCGCCGCCATCAGCGATGCGAAATTCGCGCGCATCCAGGGCCGCGCCGACCTGCAGCCGACCGAGGTGGTGGGCTTCCAGATGATCAACCCCGCCACGGGCGAGCTCACCACCGAGATGGGGCCGCTCGCCGAGGCCGAGGTGATCCTGCTCGACGAGATCAATCGCATCCCGCTCAAGTCGCAGAGCGCCTTCCTCGAAGGCCTGCAGGATCGCACCGTCACCGTAGGCAAGAAAACCTACGAGCTGCCGGCGTTCAACTTCGCGATCGCGACCATGAACCCTGTCGAGCTCGGACAGGGCACGTTCCCGCTGTCGGAAGCGGCGACCGATCGGTTCGCGATCATGGTGAACATCGGCTACCTGCCGCCCGAAGAAGAACGCAAGCTCGTGAACTTCGACTTCAAGCAGGTGCGGCTCGGCAACCTGATGAAGAAGGAGCGCATCATTCAGCTGCGCGCCGCGATCACCGAGCATGTGTTCCTTCACGAGCGGCTCGGCGATTACATCCAGCGGCTGGTGTCCAATACGCGCCCCTACAACCCCGACACCGACTGGTATCGCTACTCGTCGTCGGAGCTGGTGGAACACGGCGTGGACCTCGGCGCGTCGCCCCGCGCCATCATCGTGTGGGGGCGTCTCGCCAAAGTCTGGGCGCTGCTCGTCCGCCACCGCGACGAGGTGTATCCGGAAGACATCCAGGACCTGGCGATCTACGTCCTGGCCCATCGCCTCTGGCTCGGCCCCCACGCAGCCAGCCACGGGCTCACGACCGACGCGGTGATCAAGGACATCATCGAGAAGACGCCGATCCCATGACCCTTCGACTCGAATGCGTCCGGCTGCGCCGGCCGCACTCTCGCTCAGGGCGCGCTGCGCGCGAGGGTTCACGCACATGAGAACTCGCGAGCAAGAAGTCGAACCGCTGATCAATCTGTCGGAGATCACCGAGATCGAGTTGCTGATCCTGAAACGGATGCGGGAGTTCACCATCGGCGAACACTCCAGCATGTTTCACGGCACGGGGTTCGACTACGTCGGCCTCCGCGACTGGCAGGCCGGCGACCGTTTCGAGCACATCGATTGGCCGCAATCGTCGCTGAATAACTTCAGCCCGCTGATCGTCCGCGAATTCGAGCAGCCCACCACCTCGAGCGTGATTCTTGTCGCCGATCGATCGGCATCGACGCGATGCGGCGCCGACACGGCCGCCGGCGAGCGCCGCGGCCTTCAGATCGCCACGCTGATCGCGCGGGCGATCGCCACCGTCGGCATGTCGGCGGTGTTCTTCCAGGACTCGATTGGCCTGATCACTTTCGACGAAGGCTTCAAGCAGCTCGGCGCGGTGCGGCCGCGCATCGGCAAGGGCCAGGTCATCCACTGCGTCGAGGCCTATCAAAGCGCCTACGGGCTGCAGGAGATGCGCCACACCGGCAGCCTGAGTGCCATGCTCACCGGGTTTTCGCGCAAGACAGCGATGATGCCGGTGATTTCGGACTTCCTGTTCGACGACGCCCAGGCGTTTCTGCGCGAGCTGTCGCAGGTGAACAACATCCACGACGTGTTCATCCTGATGGTGGATGCGTCGTTCGCGTTCGAGCTGCCGCGCGTGTCGGCGGGATGGATCGAGGTCTACGACGTGGAGACCGGGCAGACGCGCATGATGTCGCGGCGCGAGCTCAGCCGGCAAAGCGAGCGGGTGCGCGCGTGGCAGGACGAAATCGGCCTGCAGGCCAAGGATCTGGATCTCGACGTCGTTCGGTTATCGCTCGATCAAGTGAAGTTCGACGTGGCATTGGTTGAATGGGTCGCGGAGCGTCGGCTTCGCCGACGCAAGTGAAAAGTCAAAAATCAAAAGTTAAAAACGATGAGACGAGCCCTCCTCTTATTCGCATTCGTGACAAGCGCGCTGCCGGCTTTGGCCCAAACCCCAAGCCCCAAGCCCCCCGCCTCCGCCGCGCCTTCGGCGGGCAAGCAGGCCCCGCCCGTCGACATGGTCGAGGTCGAGCCGATCACGTGCTGGTGGCGGACGTCCGCCACCGCCGCGAGAACCGCGGAGCCGTTCGATCTCCGCCTCACCTGCTCCGTGGTCGAGACCGAGGCGAACAAGGTGGTGGCGGATTTCTCGAAGCTCGATCCAACCGTGGTGCAGCTGCCGCCATTTGAAGTGTTGGGCGGCACGCACGCGGCCGATCTCGTGGCGCCCGGCAAACGTTTCTTCCAATACGACTACCGGCTGCGGTTGATGAGCGAAGACATGTTCGGCGGCGACGTGCCCGTGCCGCCGCTCGAGATTGCCTATCGCATCGAGAGCCAGGTGGCCGGCGGCGAAACGGTGCAGGGACGCGAACAGTCGTACTCGTTGCCGCGCGCCTCGGTTCGCCTGATCTCGATCGTGCCCGACGACACCAGTGACATTCGCGAAGCGCCGGCGGCGGCGTTCACACGCATTGAAGATCGCGAGTCGAGGGCCAACCTGCTGCAGACCATCGCGGGCGTGCTGTTCGGTTTGGCCGGCGTCATCGTCCTGATGATGTTGATCGGGATGATGCGCAAGAAGACCAAGACCACCGAGGCTGCCCTTGCGCGGCTCGCGCCCCGCACGGTGCTCGCCGCGGCCAACCGGGAACTGAATGAGGTACAACAGGCCAGCCGCGGTGGATGGACGCCGGAGCTGGCCGCGCGGGCGCTGGCCGCGATGCGGATCGCCGGCACGTATGCGATCGGCAAGACCGTTGGTCAGCGTCCCGTCGTCGCCAGCGACACGCCGCTCGAAGGCGAGCTGATCGTGTCGCGCGGCCTCGGCCGCGGCCGCGCCTTTGTGTCGGGCGCCGTGACCACCGAAACGGCCGCCATCGCAGCGGCGCCGCATGGACTGTCCGAGGCGTTGAAGACGTTGACCATGGCGCGCTATGGGCGCACGGAAAAGTTCGACACGAACGCTGACGACGCGGTGGCCACGGCCATCCGCGTCACGCAACAGCAGCGATCCGAACATTCGATGGTGTCCGAATGGGGACGGAACTTCTCACGATCGGTCGTCGATTTGCGGAAGAAAGTTTGGGCCTGAGCACGTAGAGGCGGGACTTTCCTGTCCGCCGTAGCTTTAGCGAAGGCGGAAGTCCCGCCGGCGCTGGAAACGAAATGCAACTAATTCGCGACCTCTGGGCGTTGCTCCAGGCCACGTGGGCCGAGTGGGGCGATCTCTATCTCGATCGCCTGATCTATTCCCAGCAGTCCGCGGCGCAGCAACTGTTGATCGCGCTGATCGGGCTGGCCGCGATCTTCGTGGTGATCCGCTCGTTCGGCAGCCGCAATCCCGGACATCACCGCATGGCCCTGCCGGCGATTGTCTCGCGGCCGGGCTGGTCGCGCATGTCGCTGTCGCGCCACGGCGCGCTGATCCTCGCGCTGGCGGGCCTGCCGTTCTTTGTGCTCGCCTTCTCCGATCCGCGCACCACGTTGACGCGATCCGAAACCACCTTTCCGGGCCGCCGCATCGCCCTGCTCATCGACGCCTCCTCAAGCATGCTCTCGGCGCTGCCGTCGACCACGCTGGCGAAAGGCGCGCCGAACAACGCCGCTTTCTTCACCACCGTGGGCGCGGCGCGTTATTTCATCGAGCGGCGCATGGCCGGCAAGTACCGCGACCTGATGGCGCTCGTGGAGTTCGGCGACGACGCCTACGTGATCACGCCGTTTACCACCGACTACGAGAACATCCTCTTGAGTACCGCGCTGATTGGCGACTGGAACGAGTTCATGGCGTTCCCGGATCAAGGCACGGTGGTGGCCAAGGCGGTCGAGCAGGCCGTCGGCCTGTTCCAGGCCTTCGACTATCTCGACGCGGCGGGCAACCTGATGGTGATCTTCACCGACGGCGCGGACGCCGATGTCCTCGAGAACGGTAAGACCGTGGACGACGTTCTCGCCGACGCCCAACGCGCGAAAATCCCCGTCTACCTGATCAAGATCGGCGGCAACATCCAGAACAAGCGCAGCGTGGCCGACGCGCTCTGGATCAGCGCCGTCAAGAAAACCGGCGGCGAGTTTTTCTCGGGCGCCGATGAAGCCACCATCATGCGGTCGATCCAGGCCATCGATCGACGCGCGGCCGGCACGATCGAAATGAAGCAATACAGCACCGAGCGGCCGCGCTACGCCGTGTTTGCGCTGACGGCGGCGGCGCTCTGGTGCGCGGCATTGCTGCTGCGGTTCACGATTCCAACGTTCCAAACCTTCCCTTGAGACACCCATGAGATCTTCGACGTGGTTCGCACAGGCCCTCATCGCGTTACTGCTCCTCGCCGCCGGCGCCATCCTCTGGCGATCGTCGGAGATGGAGCGGCGCCTCGCCGCAGCGGAGCGCGACCTCGCGATGCTGCGCTACGCCGACGCGGCCACGGCCGCGGCGCAGCCCGGCGGCCGGCTCGCGGCGTTGATGCCGGGCGCGGGCCGCTCAACGGCCGACGCGAAAACGCTCGAGACCACCGCGGGCTACTGGCAGGGCAAATACGACGCGGTGGCTGAGAACCCGGAGGCGAAGCTGCTCGCGGCCAACGCGGCGTATCGCAACATGCGCAAGGCCGGGGGGTCCTGGCAGGCCGTGGTCGGCCGCATGGATTCGCTCGTGAAGCAGTACGCCGAGATCCTGCGCGAGGACCCGTCGAACACGGAAGCGGCGTTCAACTATGAATACATCGTCCGGCTGCGCCAGGTGATTGCCGCGCGCAAGCAGCCGGTGGCGCCGGTGGACGGCACCGATTCGGGCCTCACCATTCACGGCTTCGCCGGCGCACCGCCGGAGGAATCGGACATGAAGAAGTTCAAGATGATCGTGCCGATGCGGCCCGACGAGCGGCTCGAGGCGGAGAAGGCCGGCAAGGGCACGACAAAGGTCCGCAAGGGGTAAATGCGTTTCGGCGCTCCCGGATTTCTACCGCTGCTCGCCGTCCCGGCGGCATTGCTGCTGCTGTGGAGTTGGCAGCTGTGGAAGCGGCGCGCCGATGCGCGGGCGTTCCTGCGGCGCCGCCAGGTGCCGGTCGACGAGCGCATCCCGTTCTTCGGTGAGCTGCTGTTCTGGTTCTTCCTGATCCTCGCCGCCGCGTCGGCGTTTCTCGCCCTCGCGAAGCCGCAGGCCGTCACCTCGCTCGTGCGCACCGCCGGCGTGGACATCATCATTCTGCAGGACGGCTCCGCGTCGATGCACGTCAGTGACGTACGCGGCAACCGCTGGCAGCGATCGATGCGGTTCCTGCGTACGTTCGGCGAAGCGCTGCGATGGGAGAACGATCGCATCGCGATGGCACTGTTCGCGCACATGGCGACGCCGCAGATCCGCCTGACGAAAGATCCCAACACCTATTTCTTCTTTCTCGATCACCTCGAAGATCGATCGCCGTTCCGCCTCGAAGACGATGGCACGTGGGACACGAACATCGAGCGCGGTATTTACTGGGGCATGCGGCTGATGGAGAAAGACGAAGAGTTGCGCCGCACGAGCGGGTTGGCGGAGAAAGCCGGCATCGCCAGCAACGCGAAGGCGTTCGTGCTGGTTTCCGACGGCCAGTCGTGGAGCGGCGAGGTGGCCAAGTCGCTCGCGCTGGCGCAGGAGCGCGGCATACCGCTTAACGTGGTCGGGGTCGGCACCACCGCGGGCGGGCTCATTCCCGATCCGAAGCGGCAGCCGAACCAGCCGTTGCTGCGTTCGATCCTGAATCGCGCTGAACTGACCCGCATCGCCACAGCCGGCGGCGGGCGGTATTTCGAGATCGATCGTGAGACCGATCGCGAAATCGCCAACACGATCATCGATCAGACGCGCCGTCGCGCCGGCACGGTTGGCGTCCAGGAAGGCACGCAGGAGCTGTACTGGAACTTCCTGCTGGCCGCCGCGGTGTTCCTCGCCCTCGGCGTGCTGTTCCTGCGCGACCGCGTCGCGCTCGCCCTGCAACTCACGGCAGCCGCTGCCGTGCTGGCCTTCGTCGCAGCCGTTTTCTAACAGAAGATTAGAAGGTAGTAAGGATTGGAAGGACGTTTTGTTGGCTGCACAAATAGCCGGCCTTCTAATTCTTGCTACCTTCTTTTCTTCTGTAAATGACACCAGCGTCGCGCAGAAACGCCTCGATCGTCTGCCACTGTCTTGGACAATCGTTGTGGCCGCAGTTGAGCTCCTCTAACAGCGCTCCGGGTACGAGGGCCACAAGCTCCCGTCCGTGTTCGATCGGCACGATCGTGTCGAGCCGTCCATGGATCATCAGCAACGGCCCGCGATACGAGGGGAGCGTCTTGCGGGTGTCGAAGCGATCGCGGATCAGGAACGAGGGCGCCAGGAATCTCGCCGCGAAGTCGGCAACGCTGGTGAACGCGGATTCAAGGATCAGCGCGGCAACCTTACGATCGACGGCGAGGCGCGCCGCGGCGCCGCCGCCAAGCGATCGGCCGTAGGCCACGATGCGCGCGGGATCGATTCGCGGATCCGACGCTGCCCAGTCGTACGCGGCCCGCACCGCTTCAGTGATCGATTTCTCGGACGGCGAACCCGGCGCGCGGCCATAGCCGGGGTACTCGACCAACAGCACCGCCACTCCCCAGACGCGCGGCGGCTCGAACTCGCGCACCCAATCGTCAGCGAGCTCCCCGTTGCCGTGCATGAAGATCATGACGGGCGCCCGCCCGGCCGCCGCTCTCGGCGCGAGGAACAACCCGGAGGCTTCGGTGTCGAAGCCCTTGATCCGCACGATCTCCGCGTGAGCGCCGGGGTCCTCCGGCACATACGTGGGAATCGGGAACAACATGCTCCGCTGTGCCAGGAACAGCACGGCCAGATACGCCCCGATAATCCCGGCACACGCCAGGGCCAGCCATGCCACACGTGACAATGCCACACGAGACATCACCGTGACTATACTCACCGCCATGAACGGCCTCGCCGATTTTCGTATCGCGCTCCGGGCGCTGGGCCGGAGCAAGGGCTTTGCGTTCTCTGCCGCGCTGACGCTCGCGCTCGGGATCGCGGCCACCACTACGATTTTCAGCGTCGTCTACGGCGTCTTGCTACGTCCGCTGCCTTATGCCGATTCGTCGCGGCTGCTCGTCATCCAGGGCGAAAAAGCGTACTCGACCGGTCCGCGCATCATGAATTTCTCCGCGCCGGAACTGGAACCGTTTGCGGCCGCGGCGCGCACGTTCTCGTCGGTTGCGCTCACCCACTCGGTCGGGCTCACTTATCGCAGCGAATCGGGCGTTGAATCCATTTCTTCGGCCACGGTGTCGGGCGAGTTTTTCGCAACCCTCGGCACATCACCCCTCATTGGCCGCACGCTTGGCGATGAAAACGAGCCGCACATTGTGATCAGCGAGCGGCTGTGGCAGCGGCTCTTCAACCGCTCGCCGCAAGCGCTCGGACAGTCCGTTCGCTTCACCGTCGGGGAGAACACCGAGCGGGTCTACACGATCGTCGGCGTCATGCCGCACGAGTTTCAGTACCCGAGAGTGCGGACCGATGTGTGGAAGACCCTGGCCTTCGTGCGCGCCATGAACGAAGAGCGGGTGCGGGAACTGGTTGTTGGTGGCAATGAATTCATCGTTCGCATCAAGGACGGCGTCACCTTGGACGCGGCACGCAGCGACGCGTCGCAAGTAGTCGACACGGTGCTGAAACCACATTTCACAACCAGCCGAACCGACATGTACGCAAAGGTCACGCCCCTGGCCGAGTCGATCACCGGTAACGTCAGGCCCGCGTTATGGATTCTGATGAGCGCCGTCACGCTGGTCTTGCTGGTCGCCTGCGCCAACGTGGCGAACCTGATTCTCGCCCGGCAGTCGGCGCGAGCGCGCGAGATCTCGGTCAGGCTCGCGCTGGGCGCATCGCGATCGCGGCTGCTCGCCTTCCTGCTAACTGAAGCCGCGATTGTCGGCGGTCTTGGCGCGGCGGTAGGTGCCGTCATCGCCGCAGGCGCCATTCGCCTGCTGCAATGGATGGCGCCGGCACAATTGCCGCGCCTCGACTCGGTCGTGGTCGACGTGCCCGTCGTGGTGTTCGCAGTGGCCGTCACGGTAGCCGCGGTCGGTCTCGCGGCCCTGGTTCCGGCATGGCTGGCCACCCGCGCCGACGCGGCCGGGGCAATGAAACCAGGGATGCGCGGAACCACGTCGAACCTTGCGCGCGGACTGCGGTCGAGCCTGGTGATTGTGCAGATCGCCACTTCGATCGTGCTGCTGGTGGGAGCCTCTCTCCTCGCGCGCAGCCTGATGGCGCTCATGACGACCGACCTGGGCGTCAACACCGAGAACGTGATCACGGCCACCCTCGATATGACGATGGGCCGGGTCGTGTCACCTGAACGACAGTTGCAGATTGCTCTTGAACTCGAGGAGCGAGTCGCGGCCATGCCGTCAGTTCGGTTCGCAGGTGTCGGCAGCGGGATGCCGCCCAACGGAGAGTTCCTGCGCGTGAGTTTCATTCTGGCAAATGGCAAGACCACCGAGTCGCACATGGTGACGTCCGTGCCGGCCAGCCCCGGTTACTTCCCGACACTTCAAATCCGATTGCTGAGTGGCCGCCTGTTTACGGATGCCGACTCAGCAAACGCTACACCAGTGGTGATCCTCAATCGCGAAGCCGCTCGCAGGTTCTTCGGCAACGATGATCCCCTCGGCCGGACGCTGCCGATCATGAGTAAGCAAGTAACCATCGTCGGCGTGGTGGAGAACGTCAAGTACACCGGCATTGCCAGCGGGCCTGAGGGCGTGATCTACCTTCCGATTACGCAAACGCCGCTCCGCATCGCGATTCTCATGGCGCGAACCGTAGCGGATCCCGGTGCGGTGGCCGCCGATCTGCGACAGATGATCCAATCGTACGATCCCGGCATCAACGTCTATCGGCTGCAGCCTTTGACGGCGTGGGTTACAGACGCGACCGCTCAACCCCGCTTCCGCGCCGTGACACTGTCGGCGATCGCGATCATCACTCTGTTGCTGGCGATGATTGGCCTCTACGGGGTGATGGCCTATTCGACCATGCAACGCACCACGGAAATTGGCGTGCGGATGGCCATTGGGGCGCAGCGATCGGATGTCGTCCGAATGGTGCTCGGCGAGGGCACGCGGCTGGCGATCGCCGGCGTCGTAATCGGCATGATCGCGGCGTACTGGTCGGCCAGGCTGCTCACGACTTTCCTCTACGGCGTCAGCACCACGGATCTCGCGGCCTTCGGGGGATCTGCGGTCTGTCTTGTCGTCGTCGCTCTCGTCGCAACCTACGTGCCCGCAGCACGGGCCGCGCGCGTGGACCCGGCGATCGCATTGCGAGCGGAGTAAATCATGAAGAGGATTGCGGCAGCGGTGCTCTGCGCGATGCTCACCGCATCTTGCCAGGCCACCACTCCTACACAGCCGACTGCGAGCGGGGCGGCGTCGGCGGCCGCCACGGCGTATCTCAACAACCTCATCGAGCTGATGCGGACCAACTCGATCAACCGGTTGACGATCGACTGGCAGGCGTTCCGCAACGAGGTGTTCAGCGCAGCCGGCGCCGCGCAAACGATCGCCGAGCTCCAGCCGGCGATTCGGGTCGCGATTACGCTGCTTCGCGACGGTCACAGCTCGTACCGGCCGGTTACCGGCGCGACCATTTTCGTCGCGCAACGATCGTGCGCGGCATCGCCGTTGGTGACGCTCACCACGCCTTCGAACATTGGCACGGTTCGCGTCACCAGCTTCGGCGGCCAGGCCGACGCCGCGACGGCGTTCGCGCGCCAGATTCAGGACGCGATCGCCGCCGCCGATCGCGACGACCTGATCGGTTGGATCGTCGATCTGCGCAGCAACGGCGGCGGCAACATGTGGCCGATGATCGCAGGTGTCGGCCCACTGCTCGGCGATGGGCCGCTCGGGTATTTCATCGATCCGGTTGGCGTCGAAACCCCGTGGGAGTACCGGGACGGATCCGCGCTCTCCGGGAGTTTTCCGGCCACCACCGTGACACCCCCGTACCGGTTGCGGCGGCCGCAGCCGCGGGTCGCCGTGCTCTCCAACATCGGCATCGCGAGCTCCGGTGAAGCCACGCTGATTGCGTTTCGCCTTCGGCCCAACACCCGGTCGTTCGGCGAGGCCACTTGTGGTCTGTCGACGGCCAACGCTACCTACATGCTGAGCGACGGCGCCTCGCTGACGCTGACGAGGTCGGTGATGGCTGACCGTGCCAAGAACCCGTTCGGCGACCGAGTCCCACCGGACGAAGAGTTCTCGGATCAGACGCAGGCCATTCAACGGGCGATCACGTGGCTCCAGACCGGCAGCTAACGTTATAGTTTAGGAGTGTTCCGGAAGGCCCTCACGGTTGTCGTGCTCGTTGCTGGAGTGGCGGCGTGTACGATCCGGCCGGCGGACGAGGATTACCCGGCGAAGATTGCCGCTATTCGTGCCGCCAAGGACGACAGCTTCACGAACGGTTCCGACTCGCCGGTGCCGGCCGACAAGAAAGCCGCGCTGCTCCCGCTCCAGTATTTTCCGATCGACGAAAGCTACGCGGTGCCGGCCTCGCTCGAGCCCGCGGCCGAGCGCACCCGCATCCAGGTACCGACCTCAACCGGCAAGATTCGCAACATCGAGCGCATCGGCGCACTGAAGTTCTCGCTGCAAGGCAAGCCGATGCGGCTCACTGCGTTCGTCGATGTCGACTCGCCGCAGGTGAATCGTTTGTTTGTTCCTTTCGCCGATCAGACCAGCGGCACCGAAACCTATGCGGCCGGGCGCTACATGGAACTCGACCCCACCGCCACCGGCATTTACGTGGTCGACTTCAACGTCGCTTACAACCCGTACTGCTACTACAGCCCCGAATTCGACTGCCCCTATCCGCCAAAGGAAAATCGGCTCGACGTGCCGATCCGCGCCGGTGAGCGTGCGACGAACAGCCCTGCGTCAACACCATGAGCTGTCGCGCGCTCCAGGCGATCGTGTTCGACTTCGACGGCGTGATCGCCGATAGTGAAGTCCTGCACCTGCGCGCCTACCAGCAGGTGCTGGAACCGGAAGGCATCTCCATTTCGAACGACGAATACTTCGAGCGCTACCTCGGTTACGACGATGTGGGTGTGTTCAAGGCGGTCGGCAAGGACAGGAATGTGCCGATGGACGAAGGCCGCGTGAAGACGCTTGTCACGCGCAAGGGCGAACGCTACGAAGCGCTCTCGTCCGCCGGTGAAATGCTGTTTCCGGGCGCTGCTGATTTCATTCGCACTGCCGCCGCCGAGCTGCCGATCGCGATCGCGTCCGGGGCGCTCACCGATGAGATCGAGGAGATCCTCGAGCGTAACGGCCTTCGCTCGCTCTTCC
The DNA here is from genome assembly GCA_963784445.1 of uncultured Acidimicrobiia bacterium. Classification (GTDB taxonomy): domain Bacteria; phylum Acidobacteriota; class Vicinamibacteria; order Vicinamibacterales; family UBA2999; genus 12-FULL-67-14b. Next base: position 376,366 of record CAWARO010000001.1, read on the forward strand.
CGGTGATTGTCGGTGCCGATCAGACCGAACGCAGCAAGCCGCATCCCGAGCCGTACCAGACCGCGTTCGCGCGGCTGCGGTTGCTGACCGGCCAGGACCTGGTGCCGTGGCGATCGGTTGCGATCGAAGATTCGAAATGGGGCCTCGTCTCAGCCCGCGGCGCCGATTTACGCTGCGTGGCGGTGACCAACACCTATTCCGCCGCCGAGCTCCGCGCCGAGGCCGAGCTGGTGGTGCCTGGACTTCACGCCTTGACGCTCGCGGCCCTGGACGCGCTGTGTGCCGATTGAGGTGGCGGTGGCGAAGACGCTCGCCGAACAGATCGCGGATGCGGCCGATCGGCCGGGGCCGGATCTCGCCGCACCGGCGTTCCTGATCGCGCGTATCGAGTATCCGCGTCTCGATCCCGAGCCGTACCTCGATCGCCTCGATCGCATGGGCGAGGAGGCGGCCCGGTTCGTGTCCGTGGATCCCGGCGCCGACGCGCCGCTGGTCGCGCGCATCGACGCGGTCAATCGCTACCTGTTCAACCAGCTTGGCTTCAACGGCAACCGCGAGCACTTCGAGGATCCGCGCAACAGCTGCCTGAACGAGGTGATGGATCGGAGGACCGGCATTCCGATCACGATGGCGCTGATTTACATCGAGGTGGCGCGGCGCGCCGGCATCCGCGCCGAAGGCGTCAACTTCCCGGGCCACTTCCTCGTCCGTTGTCTTCAGGATCTCCACACCGACAATCCGAACGAAGGCCTGATCGTCGATCCGTTTCATGGCGGCGCGATCCTCAACGAGCAGGAGTGCCGGCAGTTGCTGGAGCCCCACATGAGCGACGCGGCCTTCGCGCCGGCGCTGCTCGCGCGCGCGACGCGGCGCCAGATCCTGGTGCGCATGCTGCTCAACCTGAAGAAGCTCTACGTGAAGATGCACTCGTTCCCCCAGGCGCGTGCTACCACCGACGCCCTGCTCGCGCTGCAGCCATCGTCATTGGCGGATCTGCGCGACCGCGGACTGCTGGCGTATCACATGAGCGATTTCTCGCATGCGCTGCGCGACCTCGAGGAGTACCTCAAGCTCGCCCGGTTATCCGAGCAGGACGAGGATCAGAAGAAAGAGACCGAGCAGGTCTGGGAGCACGTCAAGACACTCCGCCGGCGGGTTGCTCAGTTGAACTAGTTTCGCCGCCGTTCTTCTTCCACTCGCCGTTTCTCTTTTTCCACCACTCACGGCGATGCCTGGATGGCCCATGCGAGCCGCCGCCACGGCCGAACCCGCCGAACAGAATCCGACTCAGCGCGAGCAGGCCGAACGCCTCGAGCCACGTGATCGTGCGCAACCCAAAAATGCCTGGCATGAGCCAGTTCCACAACCACTGCACGACGAAACCGCCGAGCAGAATGAACAGGACGAAGGCGATCAAGAAGGCGATGCCCATCGCGATTTTCCTGGCAATCGACTGCGCGATACCTCTAGCAATCTCACGGCCGACTTCGTCGTGCTCGTCCATATCTCACCCTTTCCGGTAATGCCTGAATTCGTCGAACGCGCGCTGCAGTCGTTCACGCAGGTGGAGCACCGCGTAGCGCTTGCGTGCCAGCAGCGTGTTGACATTGGTGCCGGTCTGCGCCGCGATCTGCTTGAAGGTCTTTCCCTCTATCTCGTGCGCGACGAACACCGCTCGCTGCTCCTCCGGCAACTCGCTCAATGCCTGCTGGAGCTCCTCCACCAGGCGCCCGCGCGCAAACTCGGCCTCCGGATCCGCCGTCTCCGCCTGAAGCAGTTCTTCAATCGGCACCAGTTCCCCGCTGCCGGTCACGATCGGCGCGTCACCGAGGCGCGCCGGCTCTCGTCTGCGAAGCAGGTCGATGATCCGGTTCCGGGCCACGCGGAACAACCAGCCGGTGACGTGATCGATCGGCATCAACCGGCGGTTGGCTTCCACGAGCTCGGAGAACACGTCCTGGAGGATGTCCTCGACGTCCTCGGCGCGGGGCACGCGGCGGCGAATGAAGTGGCGCAGCCGCGCCCGCTCCCGCTCAACGATGTCGACGATTCGCCGGTCGGGGTCTCGGGGCATTCTTCAGGCCATCAGGCCATCAGGCCACAGGCCAACAGGCCATCGGGCAATCAGGCCACCGGGCCATCACCTACAGCTGTAGACGGAGGAAGGGCAGAAATATTGTGTGACCTGGAGTCACCCGGCGCGGGACACGATGAACTGGTCGATTTTGCCGTCGGGGAGCACCATCATCGAAATGTCGAGCAGCACGCCGCCGACGCGAACGCGAAAGCCGCGCAGCACCATCCCGCCGCGCAGACCTTCGCCGCCGGCAGTGAACTCCGTGGGCTCGCCAAGTGGCCCAAGGCTCCTGGCGTAGTCGGCAAGCACGTCGGCGGTGAAGAACGCGTTCGCGGACGGCGTGAACAAGGCGCGGTCGATCGTGCCCTTCGTCAGGCCGGCGTAAATCCGTTGCGCCTGCGCCAGCGCCTCGGCGTTTGCCGGCGGCTCAGTGAAGATGACGCGCGCGATGCGATCCGCGATCATGCCCGGCGCATTGGCCGCGCCAGGATAGATGTTCGTGTAGACGACGATCGCCGCCTTATCGTCAGGAAACACCTGGCTGCTCGTCGTGTAACCTGACACGGCGCCGCCGTGGATGACGCGGCGCCTGCCGCCAGTCATCCTGAGTTGGACGCCGAGACCATAACCGGTGGTATTGCCGGATTCGAGCAGCATCTCGGTCTGCAGAACGTTGTACGAGGCCGGCTTCAACAGCGATTGGTTCATCATCGAGATGTTCCACAACGACAGATCGTGCGCAGTCATCGCCAGCTGCCCCGCGCCGAACAGCCATCCCGCGGCCTCTTTGGGCGCGCGGCGGAATGGGCCAAGCGCGTGACGCAGTAACGGTTCGGCGTCGTTTGGGCCCAGCGGACCGGCGTCGAAATCCACTACGGACGTCATCTTGAGCGGCGTGAAGATGCGCTGGCGCAGGACCTGTATGAACGGCATGCCGGCGACGCGTTCGACGATGGCGGCGGCGATCACATAGTTGGTGTTGCTGTACTGCCATTTGGTGCCGGGGTCGAAGTCGAGATCCTTGCCGGCCCAGCGCTGCATGATCTCGCGCGCCGGCGCCGGCCGCTGCATATCCATGAACACATAATCCTGCGGCCAGTAGTCCTGGTAACCCGAGGTCATCGACAGCAACTGCCTGATGCTGATGTCGGCGGCTCGCGTCAGTTGGGGGAACCACTTCGCCACCTTGTCGTCGAGAGAGAGCTTCCCGTCTTCCTGAAGCAGCAGGATCGCCGTGGCGGTGAACTGCTTGCTCACCGAGCCGATCGCGTAGCGCATCTCGGGGCGCGCCGCCGTGCCGGGCGTGATCCTGCCGATCCCGTACGCGTTTTCGTAGACGATCTGGCCGCCCCGCACGACCGCGATCGACGCGCTCGGCGCACCGGTCGTCTCGAGCACGGCTTTCACGCCGGCGTCGATCGTGGCGCGGTCCGCGGTACTGAGCGGCTGCGCGACCGCGGTGGCCGTCGCCACGACGGCGAAACAGATGGTGACGAGGCAACGACACGCGCGCATGGGCAATCTCCCTCGCTGGGATTGAGGAAATGACAAATGACAAATGACAAATGACAAATAACGAATGACAAAGGGGTTACTAGGGTGCGGGTTTCATTCGGCCAGATTTTAACCCGGCCATCCAAAAGTGCGTACGCGCACGTCCGCGTTGATCTCGCGAATTGCGTACGCAGATGGGTCGTAATGCTTATTCAGGCCCACCTTCAAGTGGCGTGCGCTATGCAGGAATGCTCGGCATGCCAACGCCATTGAAGCCATTCGAAATCAAACCGCGCGTGTTCGGATTTGCCTGCGACGTGATTCGCGCGTTCCCCAAGGGTCGACTGGACACGCCCAGCCTCAAGGTCTGGTCACAACTGATCGGCGCCGCGACCTCGACCGGCGCCCATTTGGAGGAAGCCGCTGCCGGCGGCACGCGCGCGCACTTTCTATCGTTGATGAGAGGCGCTTTGCGAGAAATGCGCGAAGCCTATTATTGGCTCCGAGTCATCAGTGCAACACAGCTCGCCGGCTCGAGCAACTTGTTCCCCTCGTTGAAGAAGCCAGAGAACTTGTGGCGATTCTGACTACGATCGTTCGGCGCACGTATGAGAACGATCAGACCAAGCGCTAGCCGCTAGCGCAGCACGCACCGGCACCAATTTGTCATTTGTCATTTGTTATTTGTCATTCGTTATTTCAGCGCGCCAATCTCCCGATACAGAAACGCAGACGCGATGACGCCGTTGTGGAAGTTGCCCAGATCCAGCTTCTCGTCGGGAGCGTGCGCGTTCTCATCCGGCAAGCCGACGCCGAACAGCACGCACGGCACACCGAGCTCCTCCTGGAACGTGGAGACCACCGGAATCGATCCGCCTTCGCGGTTGAACACCGGTGTCTGGCCAAAGCCCTGCTCGATGGCACGGCCGGCCGCCTGCACGAACGGATTGTCGAACGCCGTCATCCACGGCTTGCCGCCGTGCATGCGCGTGATCTTCAGTTCCATCGTCTTCGGCGTCACCTTCTGCAAATACGCTTCGAACAGATCGCCAATCTTCTTGGGGTCCTGATTGGGAACCAGTCGCATGCTGACCTTGGCCATGGCCACGGCGGGCAGCACCGTCTTGGCGCCTTCACCGGTGAATCCGGACAACAGGCCGTTGACTTCGAACGTCGGCCGGGCCCACACGCGCTCGAGCGTGGTGTAGCCGCTCTCACCAAACAGCTTCGGCGCGCCCAGCTCCTGCCGATACTTCTTTTCGTTGAACGGCAGCTTCTGCCACTCCGCGCGCTCCTCTTCCCGCAGCGCTACGACGTCATCATAGAAGCCGTCGATCTTGACGCGCCCGCCCTTGTCTTTCATTTGCGATAGCACTTGCGCCAACACCATCGCCGGGTTGGCCACCGCGCCGCCGAACGAACCCGAGTGCAGATCGGACTTGCTGCCGCGCAGGTCGATCTGGAAGTAAGCAAGGCCTCGCAACCCGTAGCAGATCGAAGGAATGCCGCGATCGAACATCGGCGAGTCGGAGATCACCACCACGTCGGCCTTCAGTAAATCCTTGTGGCCCTTGATGAAGTTGTCGAGGTTGGCGCTGCCCACTTCCTCTTCGCCTTCGATCAGGAACTTCATGTTCACCGGCAGGTTGCCGTTCTGCTTCAAGTGCGCTTCCACCGCCTTGAAGTGCATGAACACCTGGCCCTTGTCGTCGGCCGAGCCGCGCGCGTAGATCTCGCCGTCGCGGATAGTGGCTTCGAAGGGCGGCGACGTCCAGAGGTGCAACGGATCCACCGGCTGCACGTCGTAGTGGCCGTAAAACAGAATGGTCGGCGCGCCCGCGGCGCCCAACCACTCGCCGTAAACCACCGGGTGGCCCGGCGTCTCTTCGAGCCGCACCTTCTGCAACCCAATGCGGCGCATCTCGTCCGCGGTCCACTCGGCGCACTTGCGCACGTCGCCCTTGTGTTCCGGCAAGGCGCTGATGCTGGGGATCGCCAGGTACTGCTTCATCTCATCGATGTAGCGATCGCGATTGACGTTAATGAAGTCGACGACTTTATCCATGGCTATTTCAGCGTATCAGGAGTTCGCACACCGGTGAGCGTATCTACCGCGGCCGTAAGCTTCTCGAGGTTGAACGGCTTCAGGAAATAGCCGCACCGCGTCTCGCCCAGGAACTTGCGGGTGTCCTCGCCGTCGATGTCGCCGGTGATGAAAATGAACCGCCGCGCCATCTCCGGCCGGATCTGGCACACGCGCCCGTAGAGCTCCTGGCCGCTCAGCTCCGGCATCTTCACGTCGCAAATCACCGCGTCGTAGGCGTGGCGCTCGATCATCACCAGCGCCCGCCGCGACACCGTGGTGCTTTCCACGTCGTAACCCGCGCCGGCCAGCACCCTTCGCACCAGTGCGGCATTCGATTCTTCATCGTCCACAACCAGTGCCTTGCGGCGCCTCGGCGTTTGATCCACGTCATCCTCGGGCGGTGCAATCACCGCAAACGCCGGTGGCGGCACCGGACGGTGTTCGGGCATCGGCGGGGTCCGCGCCACCGCGGAGCTCGCCGCAATCAACGACTCGGCCATGACCGGCAGCTCCACGGTGAATTCCGCGCCGCCAGTCGGTCGATTGCGCGCGCTGATGCTGCCGCCATGCTCGCGGACGATGCCGTAGCACACCGACAGGCCGAGGCCGGTGCCCTGGCCTACTTCGCGGGTGGTGAAGAACGGATCGAAGACGCGCGTCAGATCTTCTAACTTGAGACCGCCGCCGTTATCGGCCACATCCACCATGATCCGGTCCGGCTCGCCCTCGAGACGCGTCGTGATCACGATCTTGCCGCGCGTCGGTTCCGGAACCATGCCTGCGAGTGAATGGCCACTGCGCCGTGCTTCGATGGCGGCTTCCGCATTGTTGACCAGCTTGATCATGACGTCCTCGAGCCGCTTGTGATCGACGTAGACCAGCGGCAGCCGATCGGCAACCTCGAGCTTCAGGTCGATCGCCGCGCCAGTCAGGTGCGGCTCGCGCGTGGCCACGGCGTCGCGGACGATGCGGTTCACCTGCTGCCAGCCCCGCGCCGACTCGGTGCGGCCGGCAAAACTGAGCAGGTTACGGACGATGCCGGCGGCGCGGTTGGCGTTGTCGCGAATGGCGCGCAGCTCCTCGGTCTCGAGCGACGGAGGTTTTGTCGCCAGCATCAATTCCGCATAGCCGAGCACGCCTTGGAGCGGGTTGTTCAATTCGTGCGCCACGCCCGACACGAGCTGCCCGACCGCCGCCAGCTTCTCCCTCTGCACGAGCTGCTCGCGTGTGGACGCCAGGTGCTGTCCCGCCGTGATCAGGGCTCGCCGCGACAGGAACTCGCGAGCCACCACCACCAGGCCGAACGGGATCATCATCGCGAGCGCGAGCCGGATGCGCAGCGACTCGGTGGCCTCCGACACCTCCAGGAACCGCCGCGCGATGAGATCGATCGCCGGAATCGCCACCAGCAGCGCAATCGCGATCAGCGATACGACCGGCAGCTTCGACAGCGCCGGCGCTTCTTCCTCGGGTTCGAAGAGCTTCTCTTCGTAGGCGATCGCCGCGGCCAGCAGCATCGCCACGTACGGCGCCATGAAGGCGATATCCCACAACGCACCCGGCGTATAGACGCCCCTCGTCTCGACGGCGCTGTAAACCAGGCCGCCAAGGAACGTCAACGCCAGGCCGGTCGCGTACACGCCAAGCAGCCGCCGCCACTTCGTCGAGGTCGAGGTGCGCCACACATACGTCGCCCAGAGCGCGAGCAGCAGATTGCGCGCGTTCAGCAGCTGGGTGAGGTTGTCGTGATAAAGATCCTCGCGGCCATCGGTCACCGCGATTGACACCACGAAGTAGATGTAGACGAACGCCGAGAAGAGCGCGATCAACGTCAGGTCGAGCAGGACGATGTCGAAGAGCCAGCGCGGGCGGTCGCGCTCAGGCCGGCCGTAGAGTGCAGCGGCGAGCGGAATGCTCGACACGAAGAACAGCGGATCGGTCGGCGAGATCGCGGGCACGCCGCCGCGGACCAGATCGTAGTAGGTCCACACGGCCTGGCCGATCGCCCAGGTCAGGCCGTGGATGGCGTTGAGGTTCCAGAACACGCGCACCTGGCCGCGGCTCTGGCGCGCCAGCCCGATCGTGAAGCCGGTGTAGGCAAGCGGCGGAATCAGTTGCGCGAAATCGCCGAGCGCGATCAGCTGCTGGCCGGTGGCCACCGACGCCACGGCGTAGAGGAACAGGAATGCTGCCCCGGCCAGACCGACCTTCCGCACCATGGAGGCGCTCAGTATACCGGCCGCCAGCCGGTATCGTCGGCGCTCACGCGCTGCTCGCTTTCGAGTTTGAGTAAATGTGCAAGTATGCTCTCGCGGGCAAACCCCTCGAGGGTCGGATGCAGGCCTGGATAGATTCGGGACAGGAGGTCGTCGACGGTCACAGCGCCGGCTTGCAGCGCCGTCAGGACCTGCTCCTCGCGCTCGGCGCGATGCTTGATGTATTGGTGGATCAGCGCCGCCGGATCCTCGATCAGCGGTCCGTGTGCGGGCAGCGCGCGTGCTGGATTGAGCCTCAGCAGGCGGTCGAGCGAGCCGAGGTACTCCGCCACGCTGCCGCCGTGAGAAGCGGGAATAACCACGGTCGTCCCCTGCACCAGCATGTCGCCCGCAAACAGCGTTCGCGATTCCGCGTGCCAGAGGCAAATATGATCGGGAGCGTGCCCGGGCGTGTGGACGACTTGTAAGGTCCCCTCACCGGTCTCGATCAGGTCGCCGTCAGCCAGCGGCGTCCAGGCGAGATCGCGATCGCGGATCGGCCACGGCATCTTCGACATCAGGGTCGACGGCCGTCGCTCCCGAATCGTCGGGGCACCCGCAATGTGATCGCTATGCGCGTGCGTCACCACGAGATGAAGCTGGCGATCGCCGGCCGCCGCGTCGATGGCATCGAGGTGCGACGGCGTCCCGACACCCGCGTCGATCAACACTGGACGCGGGCCCTCAATCAAGTAGGTCCAGTTGCCGTCACCGGTGAGCGGACCCGGATTGCCGGCGTGCAGCGGAATCGCCTTCACTTCGACCTCAGCCCGACAAACGATACGACCACGGCGAAGAACATCAGGGCCGCTGAGCTCAAATACGGTGTCGTCATGCCGTACGCGTCATACAGGTAACCGCCCGAGGCCGGCCCAACCACGCGGCCGAGGCTCGCCAGCGACGAGGCCAGGCCGAGGGTGCCGCCCTGATCGTCCGCGTCCGACAGCTTGGACACCATCGACGACAGCGACGGGCTGTTGAAACCCATGCCGACGGCCAGCAGGAACAACGCGACGAGCAGCGTCGGGACGTTCCACACAAACGGCAGCATGCCGATACTGATCGAAATCAGGAAGATCGCCAGCGGGATCACCGTGCGTTCGCCAACGCGCTCGACGACCCTACCGACGAGCACACCCTGGATCAGCGCCAGCACGACGCCGATGAACGCAAACAGAAAGCCGATCGAGGCGGCGGTGTAGCCAAACCGCGCTTCGCTGAACAACGCAAACGTCGCCTCGAACGCCGAGAACGCCATCGTCACGATGAAGTACAGCGCGAGCACGAGCAACAGCGTGGGCTTGCTCATCGCGTGCCGGAACGCTGCCATGCGTCCGAGCGCCCTGGTTGTGGCCGTAACACTCCGCGATTCAGGAAGCAGGATCCACGCGGCCACGAAGTTCGCCAGACAGAGCGCGCCCGCGCACCACATCGGTGTTTCAGGCGAGACGCGGCTCAACAGGCCGCCAATCGCCGGGCCGAAGATGAATCCCAGTCCGAACGCCGCGCCCATCAGTCCCATGCCGCGGGCGCGATCCTCCGGTGTCGTGATGTCGGCAATGTAGGCCTGCGCGGTGGCCACGTTCGCGCCGGCAATGCCGCCAATGATGCGCGCGACGAACAACAACACCAGCGAGCCGGCGAGCGCCAGGGTCACGTACGAGAGGCAGGAGCCGAGCAGCCCGACCAGGATGATCGGCTTGCGGCCGATCTTGTCGGACCAGCGGCCCCAGATCGGCGAGAACGCGAACTGCATCAGCGAGTAGCTCGTGCCGAGCAACCCGATGGTGAACGCATTGGCGCCGAATGACTCGGCGTAGAACGGCAGCAGCGGAATGATGATGCCGAAGCCGAGGAGGTCGATGAAGACCGTGATGAAGATGATGACGATGGGCGACACTATCTCAGTCCGCAGTCGACAGTCGGCAGTTCAGAGTTTTCAGTCATCAGTCGTTCATTCAGTCGACAGTCTTCAGTCTGCGGCCGTGGAGCCACAGCGACAACCCTACATACCAGGCCGGGAAGACCAGCGATAACGCCGTCCAGGGGCCGTCGGTGGCCGGCAGCCGGAAGATCATCCAGGCAAAGAGCGCCGCCCAGGTGGCGCCGAGAATCAACGTCGGGATCTGCAGCGTCCTGGTTCGCGATGGGTAGATGTATCTGATGGGCACGAATACCAGGACGGCGAGGGCCGCCAGGATGATCGCATTGACGATCTGCGGTAGCTGCAGGATGTAGAGATACACCACCACGATGTTCCAGTAAGACGGGAAGCCCGTGAAGAAGTGATCGCCGGACTCCACTTTCGCGGCGGAGTGCGCAAATCCGTAGGCGCTCGAGAGTAGCATCGCCGCGCACACGGGAAAGGGCAGAAGGACGAGCTCGGCCTGCCACACGATCAGCGCCGGCACGAACACATACGTCTGGTAATCGATGATGTTGTCGAGCAGCTCGCCGTCGAATTGCGGAATGCGCTCCTTGACCTTGACGGCGCGCGCCAACAGACCGTCCGTGGAGTCCACAAACGTCGCCACCACCAGGAAGATGAAGGCGGCTCGAAAGTTGTGCGCGAAGGTCATGGCAGTGGCGAGCAGTGCCCACACGGTTCCCGTCGCCGTGTAGAAATGCGCTATCCACGGGATGAGCGCCACTGCTAGAGGCGTCGTTCTGCGTTCGGGAAAGAATTCCAGACCGGCACGCCGCAGAAGTGCGTGCCTTCCGTGCAGCGCGGCGACACGATCTTGTTGCGGAGCACGCACGGCGGGCCCAGGTAGCGCCCGAGCTGCGGGTGGATTTCCTTGACCTGGCTAATCTCGTCCATCGACGCGAGGTAAATCTCTTCCTGCGCATTAAAGCAGGTGCGCAGCGTCCACTTGTGTTGCAGCGCGATGAACGAGCCCGATTCAACCAGGCGCAGCGCCTTCGCATTCGGCACGATATACAAGGCGAACTCGAGCGGCACGCCGAGCGCCAGCAGGCGATTCTTGGCCGTCCAGGCCGTGGCCATGGCCGCCTCGTAGACGGCGAGCGCGGCCGGATTCTGGCGGATCAGCCGCGGCGTGATGTAGTCGGGCGCCTGCGTATCCGCGAGCGTCATCATCGGGCGCGAGGCCGGCACCATGCGATGGCGCTGGTCCTGCGAATCGGCGGTGTGGCTCAAGCGCTTCTCGAACACGTAGCTGGCGTGATTGAGCGCGCGCATCATCGGCGAGTGATACGCCACGTCGAGCATGTCGACGCGATATTTGTTCTTCGCCGGATTCATCACGCGATCGATCGCTTCGGCATCATCCATTTCGGCCGTGGTCAGGCCGAACGTGGCGCGCACCGCGTCAGAGACCACGCGCTCCGCGCCGGCCGACCAGTCGCGCAAGCGCGACACGCGGCTGCCCAAACGCCGATCGAATTCCGCGGCAAATGCGTCGCCGCCGGCGCGCGGTGCCGGGAACGCCAGCTCCGGCAGCGCCTCGCGCTCGAACGTGTTGAAGCCGACCTTCTCGAAAAACATCGGGTCGACTTCCTTCACGAGGTCGACCATTGCGCCGATCACCATCGCCGCTTCGTACGGCACGTCACCGGCATTCAGCATCCGATGGAGGCGATGCAGCACGATGCCTGACACCGTGTGCACCATCGAGGTGAACGCGCCGATCGGGATGACGTAGCGCGCGGTCTCGATCGCTTTCTTCTCGGCCTCACGCTCGACGGTTTTCAAGCGCGCCGGGGTGTTGGTCGGACGCACGTAGCGCAGCTCTTTCAGGATCGCCCACGCATCATCCTTGAGCAGGTCCGACAGCATGGCGTAGGCGTCCCACGCCTGCAGCACGGCCTGTTCGTAGACGTCGAGCGCTTCGCCGGTGATCGGCGGCACGAGCGCGCGCGGCTCGTTCAACTTCACATACCGCTGGCTCGACTGCTCGGAGTTATAGAAGGGGTACGAGTGCAGCACGCTCCAGACGAGCTGGCGCGAAATGTTCTCGAGCCCGAATTCGAAGTGCGCGTGCTGGAAGACCGTGTGATGGCCGCCTTCGAAGGTCAGCGGACCGATAGAATCCCGTTGCTTGTCGGTGATTTCGCTACGTTCGATGACACGCGGCGAATAGCAGGTTCGCGCCGCCGCAATGGCGCCGTCGTACGGCACGCCGGGATACGAACGCAGGGTGACCTTCGGCGGAGCGGTAGCGAGCGCAACGGCGGTCATCAGGTGCACGCAATTATACGCCCTCACCTTTGCTTTCCTCGACGCTCAGCTTGCGCTAAGATGCTCACCGCGCTGGGATATTCCGGCGCAATCTGAAAAATTCAAAGGAAGACACAGATGGCACGCTTCATCGGCACAATCGCTGTCGTACTCGCGCTCTCTTCAAGCATCCCATCCGCGCAAGGCATCACGGTTGCCGACCTCGGCATCTTCAGCGGCACCTGGACGCTCAGCCTCGACTCACCGCAGGGGACCTTCGAACAGGAGCTGGTGTTCAAGGAGGAAGGTGGCAAGGCCATCGCGGAAATGTCGAACCAGATGCAGCCCGAGACACAAAAGGTCACCGACATTACCAAGAGCGGCACCGACGTCGTGCTCAAGTTCGCCGGCAACTTTCAGGGCAACCCGTTCGACGCGGCCATCACGCTGACGCCGGACGGCACCGACAAGTGCAAGGTGACGTTCGACGTCAACGGCGGCCAGTTCACGATGAGCGGTACTGGTACTAAGAAGTAATCAGTACGCGAGCTTCGCGAGGTTCTTCACGACCAACGACCCAGGGCCTGCCTTGGCGGCCCGCGCACGATGCGCTTCCGCCACGGCGCCCTGCGTCATCAACGACGCGGCGAGTTCCATCTCCGCGCTCGGCCCGGTCATGGCAATCGCTTTCTTGACGAATCCATACCCATCCACACGGATCGTTTCATTCACCGCCGTCCAGGTTGCCGACTTCCTGTCGGCGCGCAGATGGTCGCCCTGGCGGTACGCTTCGATCAGGTAACCGGCGTCGAACCACGCGCGTCCGTCGTTCGTGGTCGATAACGCGCGGGTCATCAGCGCCTTCAACAACTGCTCCGCCACCACCGGATCGCGCATCGCGTAGATCGTGGCGCGCCGCAAGTTTTCCATGCGCGTCAGCACCGGCGAGTCGGGCGTGAGCACGGCCGTGGTGTCGGCGACCAGCTTCTTGATGTCGTACGAATGGTCCGGAGTATTCCAGCCCGATCCGCCGCCCCAGGCGATCAGCTTTCCCGACTCGGTGACGAACGGATTGCAAATCAACGGTGGCCCAGCGAGGGCCGGCGTGGCGAACATGACAACTGCGGAAACGGCGACGACAACGCGTGTGAGTGTGGTCAACATTTTTGGCTCCTTGGGCCGCTGCGCCTTGCTGCGCTTTCTGAGGCCCTCTTGCGTGTTGAGACGAGATCCATGCCCTCACCGTGGCGCCGTAAACCACTCATTTGGCGTAAGTTACCGTTCGTGTAACCGTTACAGCGGTATCCCTTCGCATGAAAACCGTTGATACTGTGGCCGTGAGCATCCCCGCCGCCGACATCAAGGCCGAGCTCGATCGGATTCTCGCGAGCAAGGGGTTCGCAACCGCAGGCCGCTTGAGCCGCCTGCTTCGTTACGTCGTCGAAAAAACCCTGGCCGGCGAAGCCGACCAGTTGAAGGAATACTCGGTCGGCGTCGAAGTATTCGATCGCGACGACAAGTACGATCCGCGCCTCGATTCGATCGTGCGCGTTGAAGCGGGGCGCCTGCGGAGCCGCCTCGACGAGTACTACAACGGCGAAGGCGCGCCGTCGCCGATTCGCATCAACCTGCCCCGCGGCGGTTATGTGGCGCAGTTCGAGCCGCGCGCGGAAAGCCCGGCGCCAACATCCGTTGCTGTGCCTCTCGTTGAATCGCGGCGGCGGGCGTGGGCGGCGTGGCCGCTGACTGCCGGGTTGATCTGCGCCGTGGCCGCAATGGTCGTGTGGCTCGGCGGCTGGAATCGGACGCCGCCGAAATCGGGGCCGGCCATTGCGGTGCTCGCTTTCGGGCAAACGCAGCCTACGGCGGAGGATGAGTCACTGGCAGCGCGTATGACCGAAAGCGTGACCACCGAGCTGGCCCGGCTCGGCACGGTTGGCGTGGCTTCGCACACCGGCGCGATGCAGTTTGCGGGTATGCGGAGACCGTTGCGCGAAATTGCCGCGGCGTTGAATACCAGTTTCATCCTCGAGGCTTCGGTCGAGCGCGAACCCAATGGCGTGCTCGTGACCACACGGATCGTCAACGCTGAAACGGATCGAAAGATCTGGGTTGCGGATTATCGCGGGGCGGCGGATGACGTGCGCGGCATCAGCCAACGGATTGCCTTTGACGTGAGCGCCGAACTCCTTCGACTGTCTCGTCCCTGACCCAGGCATCTACGAACGGGGTACGCACCCTAGTCCTCATCCTCGCGACGGGCATGGTACCGCGAGAATTCATCCAGGAAGGTCAGCGACTCCAGCGTCTTCATCCGATCGAAGAACAGCACGCCATCGAGATGGTCGTTTTCGTGCTGCACGACCCTGGCGGCGAAATCCTTCAACTCCCGCTCGAAGCGCTTGCCGTGGCGATCGAGCGCGTTCACCACGATGTGCTGGGCTCGCGGCACCCGTCCACGGATGTCGGGGATGCTCAAGCACCCTTCCCACCCTTCTACGGTTTGATCGCCTTTGACGACGATCTCGGGGTTGATGAACACCAGGGCATCGCCTTCAGCACCGCCGTCTGCGTCGAGCATGGCGACGAACACGCGGATGCCTTCGTGCACCTGCGGGGCAGCCAGGCCGACCCCGGAGTACTCGTGCATGGTGTCGATCATGCTGTCGATGAAATGCTGCACGGCCGGGCTTTTCAACTCGCTCTTGTCCAGCGCCCGCGCCTTTTCGCGCAGGACGGGGTGCCCCATCTTGGCGACCTTCAGGATCGACATTCGTAAATTCTATACTGTGGGCTTGGGGACTTGAGGGCTTGAGAGCTTAGGGCAATTCCTAAATGCATACGCACGATGACACACCGGCGTATAAGTTCTGCCCCGTGTGCGGCAGTCCGCTCGAGCCGCGCGTCCTGAAGATCAGCGAGCCGAAACGGCTGGTGTGCACCAACACCGCTTGCGGCTTCGTGTTTTACCTCGACCCGAAGATTGCCGTCGGGACGATTATCCGCGTCGAGAGCGGGCGGATTGTGCTGGTGAAGCGCGCCATCGAGCCAGGCTACGGGAAATGGGTATTTCCCGGCGGCTACGTCGATCGCGGCGAGGAAATCACGCTGGCCGCGCTCCGCGAAGCCAAGGAAGAAGCCGGCCTCGACGTTCGCCTCGATCACCTCATTAACATCTACTCCTACGCCGGCCGGGCACCGGTGATCGTCGTCTACGCGGCGACGATGATCTCCGGTGAGCTCGCGGTGGACGATGAAGGCCTGGAAGCGCGGGAGTTCGGCCTGGACGAGATCCCCTGGGACGACCTCGCGTTCCGCAGCACGCGCGAGGCGCTGCGCGACTACATCGACGGCCGTAAGACCGCTCCGGTCACCCAGTCATAGTTTGTCCACGGATTACACCGATTACACGGATTGGGTGGGCGGCCGCACGAAGACGCGCGTCGGTCGTCAGCGCCCGGCTTCGCCGGGCGTCTGCACGAGCCTGAAGACCACCAGAAATGAGTCCGCACGCAATGACGCATGACTCATTTCTGGTGGTCTTCGTGCTCGTGTCGCGGCCGAAGGCCGCGGACGACCGACGCTCGCATCCGTGAAATCAGTGAAATCCGTGGACGACGTCGTTACTGTCCGCGCACAGCGCTGATCGGATCGACGCCTAACGCGCGTCTCGCGGGAATCACCGACGCCAGTAGCGCGACAGTCGCCAACCCGCCGCAGGCGATTGCGTAAGTGGCGACATCGGTGGACGATACTTCGAACAACATCGCCGACAGGACGCGCGACAGCGCGAATGCGCCAACGAGTCCAACGGCAATGCCGGTCATCACCGGGCGCATCGATTCGCGCACCAGCATGGCGACGATTTCAGCCGCCTGCGCTCCCAGCGCGCGCCGCACGCCGATCTCCTGCGTGCGCTGTCCCACCAGGTACGCGACCACGCCGTAGACGCCGATCGCGGCGAGCGCCATCGCCAGCCCCGCGAATAAGCCGAGCAACGTCGCGCGCATCCGTGGCTGGGCCACGGTCTTGCTCAGTGCTGTCGACAGCGTGGCCACCTGCGACAGCGGCACCTGGCTGTCCATCTGGCTCAGTTCGGCGCGGACCTGGCCGGTCAGCGATGCCGGAGGCACTTCCGACCGCACCACCATCCACATCGTGTGGTACGAAGGCTGCTGCGTGTGCGGCGTGTAGAACATCGGCACCGCGTCTTCGTCAAGCGCCAGATGCTTCACGTCGCCGACCACGCCGATCACGATGCGGGAACCTGGGCCGCCCACCACCTGCTGCTGCTCCTCGGGGATGCCGCTGTTGTAGGTGATGCGCTTGCCGACGACGTCCGCCACGCCCGGCCAGTACGCGCGCGCCATTGATTCGCTGACAATCACCACGCGCTGGCGATCCTCGGTGTCGCGTGGATCGAAGTTACGGCCGGCGACGAACGGAATCCCGATCGCCGAAAAGTACCCCGGCGTGACCGATCGCGACTGCGGGCTCTGGCCTTGCCCGTCCGGCTTCGGATTATCTTCAATCTGAATGCCGCGGCTGTCGTAGTTGCTGCTGAGCGGCAGGATGTTCGCCGCGCCGACGCCGCGCACGCCGGCGATGCCCTGCACGCGCTCCTCGAGCCGCTGATAGAACGGCATCTGGTCGCCTTCCTCGTAGCGGGCCACGGGCAGCGAGATTTCCATCGAGACGGTCTGTTCGGTGTTGAAGCCCGGGTCCACGCCCTCGAGGCGTTGCAGGCTGCGAATCAGCAAGCCGGCGCCGACCAGCAACACGATCGACAGCGCGACTTCGCAGACGATGAGCGCCTCGCGGGCGCCGCGTCCGACGGCGGCGCCCTGTTGCTTGCCGCCTTCCTTCAGCGCGTCATTCAGATCCTGGCGCGAGAGGTGCAATGCGGGGACGAGGCCGAACACCACGCTGGTCAGGAGCGACGCAGCAATCGCAAACGCGAGCACCCAGCCGTCGATGGCGATCTGATCCGCGCGCGGAATGCCGGCGGCGGCCAGCACTGTCAGCGCGCGCGTGGCGATCAGCGCGACACCCAGCCCCCCGGCGGCGCCGAGCAGGCTGAGTGCCACGCTTTCGGTGAGCATCTGCCGCACCAGGCGACCGCGATCCGCGCCGATGGCGGCGCGCAAGGCAAGCTCGCGGAGGCGGCCGGTGCCCCGAGCCAGAAGTAGATTCGCCACGTTGGCGCACGCCACCAGCAGCACGACGATCACCGCGCCGGCCAGCAGCAGCACGACGGGCCGCGAACCGCCGACCATCGAATCCAGCAGCGGATCGACGCGCACGCCTTGGTTGATGTTGCTCACCGGATATAGCTGTTCGAGACGCGCCGCAATGGTGTCCAGTTCCGCCCGGCCCTGCTCGAGCGTGACACCGTCTTTCAGGCGGCCGATGCCGCGGATGAAGTGGCCGCCGCGGTTGGCGTTGGCAGTGTCCCAGCGGTATGTCGAGAACACGTCGGCGGGCCGATCGGGGTTGATCTCAATGTGTCGGAAATCCGCGGGCAGGATGCCGATCACGGTGAAGGGCATGGCGTTGATCGTGACCGCGCGGCCAACCATCGACGGATCGGCACCGAACCGCCGGCGCCACAGTCCATCGCTCAGCACCGCGACGCGCGCGGCGCCCGGCCGATCGTCCTCGGCCAGAAACAGCCGGCCGAGCTGTGGCCGCACCCGGAGCGTCGCAAAAAAGCCATCGGTGACCTGCACCGAGCCGACGCGCTCCGCCTCGCCGGCGCCGCCGCTGATGGTGGCCAGGCCAACCCACCCGTTCGCACCCATTCGCTCGAACGTCGTGCTGTCGCGCTGAAAGTCGAGGAAGTCCGCCGGCGAGAGGTTGTCGGTGGTGCCCAAGTCCCTCTCCCAGCCCACGACCTTCACCAGCCGATCCGCACCCGCATACTCCAGCGGCCGCAACAACACGGCCTGCACCACGCTGAAGATGGCGGTGGTGGCGCCAATGCCCAGCGATAGCGTGATGATGGCCACTGCCGCAAAGCCCGGCTTCCTGGCGAGGCTCCGGAACGCGTAGCGAAGGTCTTGGAACAACATGACCGTTTTGACGGCCACGGTGGGGTCAAGGTTGTAGGCGGACTATTCTTTCCGGGGGCGAAACCTGGAGCACCCTGACCTGGGGCGTTTCGAGAAGCGGCCTCACCTGCAACCCGTCCTCCTCAATGGCCTTCGGCAACCACGCGCGCGAGTTGCCGATCGGGTACTCCTTGAAGATGTCGATCACGATCGTCCGATCGGGCAGCGAGCCGTCGGCGTTGGGACTGAAGACCTCGGCAGGTCGCATCACCGCGGGCACTCCCGTGTACACACCCGTCACAACTTCAGGCGTTCGCCGAACCAGGAATCGTTCGCGGACGTAATCGTCCAGGGCCAGCCAGCGATCGATGCGGCCGACCAGCATCAGGCAGCCGAGCTCGTCGGTGCAGACCACGCGATCGTTGGGCTGCAGCGAATCGCGAATCTCATCGATGCCTGGTACGTTGATCGTCGGGCGAGCCGCATCGAGCCGGTCCGTGAGTGAGCCGTCACCGCGCCACTGATCGAGCGCGATGGCGGCAACAACCAAAGTCGCAACTGCGAAGGTCCATCGTGTACGTAGGGCCGGGACTTTCTTGTCCGCCGTAGCGCCTTGCGCCAAGGCGGAAGTCCCGCCCGCCAGCGCAGCGACATCGATCGCAATCACGATCGACATGAACGACACCGGCAGCAACAGATAGTTGGTCGTGATCCCCGATTCGATCACCCCAAACCACACCACCCAGCCGATCCAGAGCAAGTGCGCGGCGCGCTCCGCGGGCGGCCACTCCCGGCCCGCTGCCGCCAGCCTCGCGACGATTCCAGCGATGGCCAGCGTCAGCGTGAGCGGCGTCGTTCCCGCGATGTGCCAGAACATGTCGAGCGGATAGCGCGAGCCGTCGCGCAGCACCGTCAGCACCAAATCGCGCGACAGCGGCGCGCTATTCGAGGCTTGCGCAATCGAAAAGGCCACGATCGCGGCGGTGATCGACAGCGAGCTCACCACCCAGAGCCACGCGCGCCGGGGTGCAATGATGATGGCAACGATGGCGACGACGAGCGGGATGCCAAACTGGCGATCGGCTGGCCGCTCGAACAGGTTGAGCACCTGCCACAGGAAGAAGCGGCGCACCATGGTGTCGCCATTCGAAGGTTCCATGGCATGCAGCGCGAAGAGGAGCGCCTGACCCGCCACGAGTCCCGCCGTCGTGACCAGCGCCACCTTCAGCCAATGTCTTCGATCACCCGATCCCACGAGGAGGCACACGAACGGCACGGCCGCTACCAGGAAGCCGAGTTCGTGCGTCAGCCGCGCAAGCGCGGCAAAAACGAACATCGGAATCCAGTACGACCGGTGTGTCAGGCAGATCAGGAACGCGAGATAGACCAGCAGGAACGGCGCGTAAAAGCGCGCCGTCGTCGCCGTGGCCCAGAACGGCACTGACGTCGCCACGAGCGCGGCTCCGGCGATCGCCGACCGGACATCCGCAACGCGCCTGACCAGGATGAATGCCAGGGATACCGATAGCGCCGCGGAGACCAGACTGACGACGCGGCCGGAAACGAGGGCACTCGCGTACGAATACGCAAGCCCGCGATCGTAGAGCAGGCCCGATGGGAGAAGCGGGAGACCGTGTGTTTGAATGCCGCGAACCGCAAACTCCGTGAACTCTTCGTCCACGGAATAGCCGGGTCTCGTGATCTCGAACGTGCCGGCGATTAAGACGAGCGCCGCAAGGAGCGCTACGACTCTCACGCGATGGTGATGGCCTTGTTCAGGTAGACGTCCTGGATCGCGTTCAGCAACCCGACGCCGTCTTTCATCGGCCGCTGGAAGGCCTTGCGGCCCGAGATCAAGCCCATGCCGCCGGCGCGCTTGTTGATCACCGAGGTCTTGACCGCATCTTTCAGATCGCTGTCGCCCGCCGACGCCCCGCCCGAATTGATCAGCCCGGCGCGCCCCATGTAGCAGTTCGCCAGCTGATAACGCGTGAGATCGATCGGATGGTCGCTGGAGAGATCCGAGTAGACCTTCTTGTGCGTCTTGCCGAAGCTGATGGCGTTATAGCCGCCGTTACTCTCCGGCAGCTTCTGCTTGATGATGTCGGCGCCGATCGTGACGCCGAGGTGGTTGGCCTGGCCGGTCAGGTCCGCGGCCAGGTGATAGTCCACATCCTTGGTCTTGAACGCCGAGTTCCGCAAGTAGCACCACAGCACGGTGAACATGCCGAGCTCGTGCGCCTGCTCGAACATCTCGGTCACTTCCTGCAGCTGCCGCTTGGATTCCTCGGAGCCAAAGTAAATCGTCGCCCCGACGCCGGCGGCGCCCATGTCGAACGCCTGATTGACGCTCGCGAACCGAATCTGATCGAAGCTGTTCGGATACGAGATGAACTCGTTGTGGTTGAACTTGAGGATGAACGGAATCCTGTGCGCGTACTTCCGCGCACACATGCCGAGCACGCCGAGCGTGGAGGCCACCGCGTTGCAGCCGCCTTCGATGGCCAGCTTCACGATGTTCTCGGGATCGAAATACTGCGGGTTGGGCGCGAACGACGCGCCCGCGGAATGCTCGATCCCCTGATCGACCGGAAGGATCGAGACGTAGCCGGTGCCGGCCAGCCGCCCGTGATCGAACAGCGACTGCAGTTTCGTCATCACCTGAATCGGGCGATCCGACTGGAGGTGAATCCGCTCGACGAAATCAGGACCGGGCAAGTGCAGCGATTCCTTGGGGATCGTCTTGCACTGGTGCTGCAGCAAGGGGGCGGCGTCAGCGCCGAGAATGTCCTCAACAGTCGAGACAACAGTAGGCATGCTGGTTCCTATGAGTCCGTTATCCGTGTAATCCGCGTCATCCGTGGACTTCTGAGTCCCTGTAATCCGCGTAATCCGTGGACTACTTTACCACCGGGAAAGACAGGTGCTCCACCGTGGCCTCCTTCACCGCGGCGGCCACCATGTCGTCGATGGGCAGCGGTTTCTCCGCCTCGTCCACCGTCGAGCGATGCGCGTGCGTTTCGGGATGGCGCGGCGTGAACAGCGTGCAGGAGTCCTGATCGGGCAGGATGGAAATCTCGAACGTGCCGAGCCGCTGCGCCTGCGTGATGATCTCCTCCTTGTCCATACCGACGAGCGGCCGCAGGATGGTCATGTGCGTGGCGCGATCGATCACCGTCATGTTGTCGAGCGTCTGCGACGCCACCTGCCCGATCACATCGCCGGTAACGAGCGCGCGGGCGCGCACGTCGCGCGCGATGCGCTGTGCGATCCGCAGCATGAGGCGGCGGTAGACGATCACGCGAAGGTCGCCCTGCACGCTCAACGTGACCTGACGCTGCGCCTCGCCGAAGGGCACGAGGTAGAGGCGCGATCGCAGCTGGTAACGCGTCAGCACCTCGGCCAGCTGGCGCGCCTTGGCCTGCGACGCATTCGACAGAAACGGCGTGCTGTGAAAATGGACCAGCGTGACGTGGCAGCCACGCTTCATCATGCGCCACGCGGCCACCGGCGAATCGATGCCGCCCGACAGCAGCGCCACGACCCGACCCGCCGTCCCGGTCGGCAACCCGCCCGGCCCCGCCTCGCGGCCGATGTAGCAATACGCGGCGCCGGGGGCAATCTCGACACTGATCACCAGGTCCGCGTGATCGAGGTCGACCTTCCAGCCCCGCGCGTACCACACCTTCGAGCCGAGATCGCGCGCCAGCTCTGGCGACGGCGTGGTGAACTTGGGATCGGCACGACGCACGTGCACGCGGAACGAGCCCACCGATTCCTTCGGCGGCAGCTGCGACACAATCGCTGCGGTCATGCCCTCGAAGTCCAGCGGCACGTGGATCGCCGGCGAATAATTCGCCACGCCGAACACGCGCGACAGCCGGTCTCGCACCTGTGCCATCTTCTCTTCGCGACCCAGCACCACTTCGATGCGGCCGATCGGCGTGCGGATCTCCTTGACGTGCAGCCCGGCCAGCGCGGCGTGCAGGTTGCGGACCAGCCGGTGGATGAACCACGGCCGGTTCTTGCCCTTGAGCGCCAGCTCCGAGTAATGGACGAGGATCGAGGTCAAGGCTTGGCCTTCACTCCAGCTTGTGCGACGATGGTCAGCCTAGTGAGGCCTCGCCTCAGAGCGTCGAGCATGTTGCAACGAGGATACTGTCAATGACCCTCTCCCCAGTGTTCCGGTCGGCCGAAGCGGTGGAAACGCTTCGCGCGGCAGGGGTCTGGGACCGGCTCCGCCCGGCCGCCCTCGGCCAGGCCGCCGCCATCGCCGCCGTGAAGCGCGATCTGCCGCTGGTGCTCGACAAGAGGTTCATCGATCAATCCGAGCTTGGCGAAGAGCGCGTCGACGGCGACATGCGCTTCTTCCAGGAGTTCTTCTTCCTCATTCTGTTTCGTTCGATCCTCCAGACGATCCGGTTCTCTGACGCGGCGCTGGATCTCTGCTCGCAGCTGAACTTCTGCATCAAGGGCACCATCACCGCCGCCGACAACCTGTTCGACGATCAAAGCAAATCCCTGCTGCCGTTGACCACCGGGAAGGGCGATCGCTTCGCATCGATCCTGCAGTTGATGGCGTTCGAGCGCCTGACCGGCCTCGCGCTGGCGCGCGGCGTGGCCACCGGCGCCATCACGCCGGCGGCCGTCGAGGAATTCCAGAAGGCGCGGATGTCGAAGATGGCCGCCATCGGCTCGCTCGAAGGCAGCGAAGAGGGCGGCGTGGCGTCAGTGCTCGAGCCAAGCGTGATGATCGACGAGGTGCATCGCGTCCGCGGCGGCGCGCTGTTCGAGCTGGGCTTCATCGCGCCCGGGCTGGTCGACTCCAACATCGATCACGCGGTGCTCACCCGTGCCCAATCCGCGATCTCCCGGTTAGGTACGGCGTTTCAAATCGTGGACGACCTCACCGATTTCGAAGTCGATCTCGAGCGCGGCACGCACAACATCCTCGTCGGGCAGATCACCCATGCCGGCACCGCCGAAGAACGCGCACGCCTCGCCGAGCTTCGCAAGACCCGGGCATTCACCGGCGACGTCGTGGCCGAAGACTTTGCCGTGTCGGGCCGGCTGGTGGTGGAGATCGGCGAGCGCGAAGCGCACGAATCGCTGGTCGAGTTGCAGAAGATCGGATTCTGGCTCCAGCCGTCCCTCAGCGAGTCCCTCGTCAAGGCCATCGTCGGCCTCGAGGGAATTGAGAGGATGAAAGCTCTCTAAGGGATTCTATAGAGGCCGGCTTTAGCCGGCCGGTCCGCCTACCAGGGCGTTTCGGTCGCGCCTGCTCGGTGATTGGCCGCCCTTGCCATCGTAAACAGCAAATCCGACAACCGATTGATATAGACGATCACGATCGGCTCGACGGCATCGGCGTCGAGCAACAGAATCGAGCGCTCCGCGCGGCGGCACACGGTGCGCGCGAAGTGGAGCGCCGCCCCTGCCGGGCACCCATCCGACAGGATGAAATGCCGCAGCGGCGGAATCTCCGTATCGAGCTTGTCGATCCAGCCCTCGAGCCGTGCGACGCTCTCGTCGTTGATCACAATCTTCTCGACCCGCTTCGCGATTTTGTGGGTTGGATCGGCCAGCCGCGCGCCAAGCGCGAACAGATCGCGCTGCAGCGAGAGGCACATCTCGTCGAGATCCGCGGGCAAGCCGGCGGCCCGCACCATGCCGAGGCACGCCTGGAGCTCGTCGACGTCGCCATACGCCACCACGCGCGGATCGGTCTTTCTCACGCGGATGCCGCCGAACAGGCTGGTGTCGCCCGTGTCGCCGGTCTTTGTATAGATCTTCACGGTAGGATTATAGGCGTTGCCACAACGCCCTCACCCGGTTCCAGCACCGGCGTTACGACAGCGCTTTCGCCGCAATCTTCTCGCGTGGTACCGCAAGAACGGCCGCGACCTGCCGTGGCGCACCACCGACGACCCGTACCACATTCTGGTCTCCGAGATCATGCTGCAGCAGACGCAGGTCGATCGCGTGCTGCCGAAGTACCACGAATGGCTGAGGAAATATCCGACGTTCTTCGTGCTGGCCGAGGCGCCGGCGTTGGATGTCGCCGAAACGTGGCGGCCGCTCGGCTACAACATCCGGCCAAAGCGTCTGCAGTCCATCGCACAGCAAGCGGTTGAGAAATACGACGGTCAGTTGCCGCGCGATCGCGAGACACTGCTCTCGTTCAAGGGCATCGGCGAGTACACCGCCGGCGCGATCCGGAGTTTTGCGTTCCGCGAGCGCGAGGCCATTCTCGACACCAACGTCGCGCGCGTGCTGTATCGCATCTTCGTGGGCAAGGGTGACCCCAAGAGCCATGCGATGAAAAAGCGGCTGTGGACGCTGTCGGCGGCGGTGCTGCCGCACAAGCACGTGTTCGACTTCAACCAGGCGCTGATGGATTTCGGAGCCACTCACTGCAGCGCGCGCAAACCCAAGTGCGGATCGTGCGGGATGAAAGGTTTCTGCCGGTCGGTTACGACAGCAACCTGATCAGATCGCGATCGGCTTCGGGAAATGGCAGCTGGGGCAGTTCGCTCTTGTGCACCCACCGCATGCCCTGTCCCATCATCGGCTTCGGCTCACCGGCGACGGCGCAACGATAGAAGAACAGTTCAACGGTTTTTTCAGGATAGGTATGCGTGACCGTGTGCGCGAGCTCGCCGACTGCCACGACACAATCCAGCTCCTCGAAGACTTCCCGCCGCAGCGCTTCGACATGCGTTTCGCTGTGGTGGACCTTGCCGCCGGGAAATTCCCAGTGCCCGGCGAGGTGCGTGCCGTCGGGCCTCAGCGTGACGAGAAAGCTGCCATCACGCTCGATGATGGCCGCGACGACGACGATGGGGGTCATTTCGGGGCGGAGGCGCCGGCCGGCACGGCCTGGATCCACGCGAGCTTGCCGTTCGATTCGATCACCTTCGCGCGCACGTAGCCTTCATCGCCTTTGAACACGTAGCTCGCCGGGCTGCTGGTCGTCTCGCTCAGCACGCGTCCCTGGCGGCCAATGAACTGGATGCGGTACTTGCTCGACCGCTCCTCGCGAACGGCAATCGACAACGACGATGGCGACACGCTGATCGCCTGCAACTCCACGCCGGTCGACGAGTAGAAATCGCCGCGTTCGAGCGCTTCCACAATCGCGCGCGGTTCGAGCCGCGACACACGGACGTGGACCCAACCAGTGCCCGGACGAGGCGCGGTCTTGTCTTCCGGCCGCTTGAAGGAATGCGCATCGTCAACCGCGATGCCGTAAAGCAGCTTGCCGCTCGAGAGAATGCGATCCCACGTCTCCTCGAGACCGGGAACACCGCCGCCACCGAGGTTGTTCACCGTGGGATGGCCGTTGAACACTTCGAACAGCCGGGTGCGCTGCACTTGGCCGAGCTCATCCGCCGAGATCGCCCAACCGAAGTTGGGGTGGTTGACGCTGGGCACCCCACGAGCGGTCCTGATCGCGTCGACCATGTTCTGAACCATGTTCACGACCGAGCTGCCACCGGGCGGCTTGATGAAACTCGCCGGGTCGAGGCCGTTGACGTGGATCGGTTTGTCCCCGAATCGATCGGTGACTTCCTCGCCTTTGATCACGATGAACTTGTCGTCGGCGCCGTGCAGCGCGTTCAATCCATCAACGCTGGTGAGGTAGTTGTGATCGGTGATCGTCACGAAGTTGTAGCCGTGCTCGCGATACCACTTCACGACGTCATCCGGAGTCGAGTCGCCGTCGCTGTTCAACGTATGGGTGTGGAGGTTGCCCTTGAACCAAGTTCCCTGAGGTCCTAGGGTCTTAGGGTCTTGGGGTCTTGAAAAGCCAACGGCCACGATCGCAGCAACTGCGAACATCGACGCGCGCGCGAAGGCCAATCGTGTCACTTCACCACCGCCTTGATGGGCGAATCATTCCACACGATTGTGACGTTTGTTCCGGGCTCGACGAAATCGCGGTGCACGTAGCCAAGACCCACGACCTTCGCCAGTAACGGTGAGAAGGCCGCGCTGGTGACGCGGCCGATTTCCTTGCCTGTCCTGGGCGAAGGGGGCTCCGCATCTGGCGGAGCATCCTGAGTCGAAGGACCAGCGCCAAAGATTCGCGCGTCGTGCAGCGGCACGATTGAGGCCGAGTCGTCCGCGTGCCATCGCACCAGCCGCTTGGCCACTCGGCCGCCGCCGCGAGTGGTCACGCGCACGATGATTTCCTGGCCCACGTAGCAGCCCTTCGTGAACGAAATGGCGCGATCCTCGATGCCGGCTTCGAGCGGGAGCGTGTCTTCGTCCATGTCGGCGAGAAACCTGGGCACGCCGCGTTCGATGCGGATCACCTCGAAGGTGTCCAGGTCGACCTCGGGCAGGGACTTGAACTCAGCCGGCAGGGATTCGCCAATCAGATCGGTGAGCTGGCCGTCGATCACCGTCCATACCAGCAAGTGGCCGCTTTCGTCGGTCACCTGGACATCTTCCGCGAAGATCAGCCCGTCGAGGCGGTCGCGAAGGCCGGCGGCCAGGTTCGCCGGCACATCCAGCAACAGCCTGCCTTCCCGCGACACCACGTTCATGTCCGTGATCATCCGGCCCTGCGGGGTCAGATACGCCGCATAGCGGCTCTCGCCTTCGGCGAGCGACGCCACGTCATTAGTGAGCAGGCCTTGCAGCCAGCTGGCGCGATCGGCGCCCGACACGGCCAGGACGCGGCGATCGGTACGCCTGACCACACCGCCGTTAGCGTGCACTGCCTGGTAGCCCTCAAGAGAGAACATGTTCTAAGCTGACCGTGTGATCCAGTCTATTCGGCTTTCCACGGCTGTGCTGTCGGTGGCCCTTGTGGTGGCTGCCGGCGCCGCCGTTGGTCCCGCCGCGGCACAAACGCCGGCTCCCGCCGCAACCAAAGAGAGCACCACGCAGTTTCTCGTCTTCCTCCGATCGCAGCCCATCGGCCGGGAGGAGGTCGTCGTGTTGCGGTTACTGGACGGTTACGTGGTCCGCGGCACGAGCCGGCTCGGCCCGCCGATCGACATCACCTCGCGCATCGCGGAAGTGACCTACGACCTCCAATGGCGGCCAAAGTCGCTGCACATCGACGGCGTCGTGCGCGGCCAGGATGTGGAGCTGAAGACCACGTTCGCCGGCGGCAGAGCCAGCAATGTGATCGCGATCCAGGGCAAGCAGCAGCCGAAAGAGGATCCGGTCGCCGAAGACACGGTGGTGCTGCCCAATGCGTTCCTCGGATCGTATGCAGCGCTGGCGAGACGGCTGGAGGGCAAGCAGCCCGGCGCGGAGCTGCGCGGCTACATCGCACCGCAGTCTGAAATTCCCATCACCGTGACCGCGGTGGCGGCCGAGCGCATCGAGACGCCGAAGGGCGTGCTTAACGTCACGCGCTATGCGCTGATCCTCAACAACCCGCCGCCCGCCGGGAACCTGATCCTCAACCTGTGGGCCGATCAGAACCACAACCTGATCCGCATGAACATTCCCGCGCAGTCGATCGAGCTGGCGCGCGAGGACATTGCGTCCGCGGCATCGCGCACCGCGGCCTTCTCACTTCCCGGCGACGAGCCGGCGACGATCCCGGGGCTCGGATTCAATCTCGCCGGCACGATCACGAGGCCGAAAACCACGACGCCGGCGCCGGCGCTGATCCTGATTGGCGGCTCGGGTCCCACGGATCGTGACGAGACGGTCGCGGGCATTCCGATCTTTGGCCACCTCGCGGGCGATCTCGTGGATGCCGGTTTCGTCGTGGTGCGCTACGACAAGCGCGGCATCGGCCAAAGCGGCGGCCGGTCGGAATCAGCGACCATCGCCGATTACGCCGAGGACGTCCGACACGTGCTGCTGTGGCTCGAGAAGCAAAAAGGCGTGGACAAGCAGCGCATCGGCCTGGTCGGACACAGCGAAGGTGCGCTCGCGGCCATGCTGACCGCCGGCCGCGAGCGTGGCAAGGTGGGCGCCATCGCACTGCTCGCGGGGCCATCGACAAGTGGCGCTGACGTGGTGCTCGAGCAGCAGAAGCTGCTACTTTCGAAAATGCCGATAGACGAGGCCCAGCGCGCGGAGAAAACAGCGCTGCAGGAAAAGATCAACCAGGCGGTGATCAAGGGCACGGGATGGAACGACATTCCGGAGTCGGCGCGCCGCGTTGCCGACACGCCATGGTTCTACAGTTTCCTCACCTTCGATCCACAGAAGGCGATGAACAACACGCGGCAGCCGGTGCTGATCGTGCAAGGCGAGCTCGACGTCCAGGTGCAGCCCCATCATGCCGACAAGCTCGCGGAGTTCGCGCGGGCGCGGCGGACCAAGGCCGCGGTTGAAGTCGTGAAGGTGCCGGGCGTGAATCACCTGCTGGTGCCTGCCAAGACCGGGGACGTGACCGAATACGCATCGCTCGGGCCCGACGCGAAAGTCTCGCCTCAGGTGACGTCGGCGATCGCGGCGTTCATGCAGAAAGCGCTGCCCACATCGCGTTGACGCGCTCGCGCAGCGCCGTCGCGCTGTCGGTGTAGTTCGCGGTCTCGGCGAGCATCATCGGCTCGCCGATTTCGATCACCACGCGGTGTCCGCTCCACGGCGCCACCAGCGCCCAGTTGATCGGCTGGTTGCGCGGCCACCGCTCGTAGAGGCCCTTGAGCGCAACCGGCACGATCGGTACGCCGAGATGCTGGGCGAGAATCGGCGCGCCCTTCTTGAATTTTTTCACCGTGCCATCGATCGAACGCTCCCCTTCCGGAAACAACACCAGGATCTTGCCGTGCGACAAGCCGAAGGCGCCGGTTTTCATGGCGGGAACGAGATTCGAATCGGGATCGACCGCAACGAGATTCGCGTTGCGCGCGATCCATCTCGTCAGCGGTGCGTCGAAATACTCAGGCGCGCCGACGAAGAACACATCCTTGAAGACGTGGTACGGCAGCACGCCGCACAGGACGAACGGATCGACGTAACTTTGGTGGTTGGGGCATATGAGGTACGGCCCGGAGGCCGGCAGCTTCTCGAGTCCGACCACGCGGACGCGGAAGAACAGTAGACGAATGAGGCGGAGCAACACAAAAATCAGCGGCGCCGCCAGCGTTCGTCGCCTCAGCAGCCAGCCACGCTCTGGATCGTTCTTGCTGGGTAGATCGCGAAGAATCGCCGCCCAGGATCGGTCTGGCGTTGCGGTGTGGTCCGCCTTCGCGACGCGCGCTTGATTCTCGGCGCGCGTCGCTTCGGCGGCTCGAGTGGCTTCGACCAGCTGCCTCACCGTAAGGATCTCAACCGCAGTCGCCGGCGAGAGCCGAATCCCGAACCTGGCTTCCAACTCCGTCAACAGTTCGACCCGTTCCAAGGAGTCGAGGCCGAGATCGATCTCAAGGTTCGCGTCGGGCCGCACTCGTGCGCCTTTCGCGCGCGCCCGAATGAGCGGCGCCGCGGCCGTGGCATGCGGTTCGTTAAGCCAGGCCTGATCCTCGGCCGGCAGCGGCGCATCGGGCTGCTGCGCCGCGCGCGCGCGGGCACGCTTCTCCACCTCGTGGCGTTTGATCTCCTGCGTGGTCGTGCGCGGCAGGGGCTCGAAAGAGATGTCGTAGCCGAGCACGCGCTGGTGCGGCGGCAACGCCGCGGAAAGACCTTCGAGCTCGAAGCGCAGAATGTCGCCGACGTTGACGATCCTCCGCTGGCGCATCAGCGCCATGTTCGGCACGACCACCGCATGGAGCCGCTCGCTCGACGGCCGGCCAAGCTCGGCGAGGCCCATCACGCAGATCTCCTGCACGAACGGCGACTTGCGATAGTGCGTCTCGATCTCTTCGGGATCGATGTTCTTGCCCGACGCGAGCACGATCATTTCTGGGCTTGAAATAACAAGGGCGTCAGCGGATCGAGGCGGCCCAAGTCGCCGCCAACCGCCGCGACCTTCGGCTGCCCCGTCGTCCGGCCAACCACATACGTGGCCAGCGCGCCGCTGGCCAGCAGCCACTCCTGCCCGGCGATCCGCGCCCAGCCTTCGAAGGCGGACTTTTGAAAGGTCGAGCAGGAAGCCGAATAGGCCAACGTTTCGTCAAACGGTAGTGCGAAGAGGGCGAAGGCAGTCGCGCTCGACAGCACCGGGAGGGATTCCTTCGACACCAACAACTTCAAATCGTTGACAATCGTCTTAAAGAGGCCGCGTTCGGTCTCGGCCTGCTGGGCCGTGGCGAGCGGCGGCGCGGCGACGAGACACAGGAGCAACGCAATGGGGCGTGCAACTCTCGCAGACATGGCAACCGGTGGCGCAGTTATATCACTGGCCCTGCAGTTGCTCGCGTCATCAGCCGTCACGCACGCCACCATCCGGGGACGGGTCTTCAACGCCGACGGCAGGCCGCAACCGGACGTCGAGCTACGTGTGCTGGCAATCACCTCGGAACGCGATTACCCCGGCGCGCGGTCCGCGATGTCGAACGCCGACGGCAAGTTTGAGATCACTGGCGTGCCGGCCGGCAAGATCCTGCTTCGCGCGCAGCCGCGAATGAGCGCCGAGGTCACTCCCACACGCCGGCTGCGAGTGCATCCTCCAGCCTATTTCCCTGGTGCGCTCGACCTGAAGGAGGCGTGGCCGATCGACGTCAAGCCCGGCGAGATCATCGAGCTCGACTTTCATATTCCTGCGGTCTTCATCGGATCGATCAGAACCGAGGTGACCGGACCCGAAGGTTATTCGCTCGATCAGTTGCGCGTCATCCGGCCGGAGGCCAACCAGATCAAGAACGTCAGGCTCGACGACGGCGTCGGCCACGTCGATGATCTTCGCGAGGGCCGCTATATCGTCGTCGCCCGCGGCCGTTCTCGCGACTCGCTTCTAGCCGCGTCGCAGATCGTCCAGATCACCGGCGGCGAGGTGAACGTGACGCTTTCGCTCGAGCCCACGGCCAGGGTCAACGGCCGCGTGATCGGCGACCGCGGCGGCCTGCCGCCGCTCGACAGCGCCCGGCTCGTGGCGACGTGGACTGACGGCACGATTGCGCTCGACCCGCTGGGGCGCGATGAGTCGTCTGTCGGCGTCGATGGATCGTTCACCATCGACGGCCTGTTCGGTAGGCGGACGTTCCAGCTCGCCGGCCTGCCAGACGACTGGCGCGTCAGCGCGGTCCGGCAGGGACGTGGCGACATCACCTCCAGCGGCGTCGATCTCGTTCCGGGGTCGGCGACGGAGATCTCGATCGTCGTGGCGAAGCGGTAACCCACGTGGCTCCATTCCTCCCTGCCGTGCTGGCCGCCGTCGTCACTCTGTTTGTCGCCTTCGAACAGGCGCCACCCGCCAGGTCTCCGGAACCACCACCGTTGAACCCTGGGACCTCGTCGATACACGGACGCGTGACCGACGCGCTGACTGGCAAGCCGATCGAAGGCGCCGAAGTCCGGCTGATCGACACGACGGTCGAACAAGAGAAGAAAGAGATAGCTGGTCGCACCGTGACCACACGGTCATTCACGCGGTCGGGCAAGACGCTGACTGGCAGCGACGGCAGGTACGGTTTCGACAGCATCCAGGCCGGCACGTACCGGCTCCTGGTGACGCACCGGATGTACCTACTGTCATGCATGGCACCGGCGGCTGTGCGCGGGCAATGCGACGTGATCACGGTCGACAGCGATCAACGGGTTGCCGATGCCAACACGTCGCTGACTCCCGGAGGAATCATTCGCGGCCGTGTGCTTGACAAGGACGGGAAGCCCCTCGAGGGCGGCCTGGTAAAAGCGGAAGTCGACCAAGCGTTACAAGGCGCGAACACCGCAACGACCGGCGCCGATGGTCGATTTGAAATCACCTCCGTCCCACCAGGTCAGCTGCTGATTCGGGTCGATCCACCGGCAGGCCCGCCGGCGTTTCATCGCACGATGTATTACCCCGGCGTGCCTACTCGAGACGAGGCGCAACCGGTCACCATCGAGATGGGCGGAAGCGTGGAGATCGAGCTCCGCCTGCGCGACATACCGGTGGCCACGATCCGAACGACGCTGACCGGCCCCGAGGGCTTCCGCGTGCAGAAGATGACGCTCATCAATCCCGACACCAGGATGTTGATCAACATGAAGGTCTCGGAGGACGGAGTTGCATCGGTGAGCGATCTCGATGAGGGCCGATACGCCATTGCCGTCACGGCGTCGGCTGGGTCGGAGATGCTCGCCGCCTGTCAGCTGATCATCGTCGGCAGCGGCGACTACGACGTGCCGCTACAGCTCGAACCAACCGCCACCGTCGCGGGCCGCGTTGTTGTTGACCGCGGCGGCGTGCCGCCCGTTAACGGCGTGATCATCGAAGCTCCCTGGGTCAACGATAACCTCAAGCTCGATCTGACCGGGCCAGAAAGGGTTTCAGTGGCCCCGGATGGATCGTTCATGATGCGTGGTCTCTACGGCCGGCGCCAATTTCAGTTAATCGGACTGTCTGACGAGTGGCGCGTCACCGCCGTGCGCGCGGGCCGTTCCGATGTGACGTCCGGCATCGACCTCGCGCCGGGTTCGGCGATCGAGATCTCGATCGTCGTGGCGAAGCGATAACCCCGCGTGGCTCCATTCCTATCTGCCGTGCTGGTCGCCGCCGTCGCGCTGTTTGCCGTATTCGAACAGGCGCGACCCGGCAGGTTTCCAGAACCGCCACCGTTGAACCCCGGGACATCGTCGATTCACGGACGCGTGGTCGATGCGCTGTCGGGCGAACCGATCGAACGTGCGGAAGTCCAGCTGATGGACAGCAAGATTGAACAGGAAACGAAAGAGGTCGCCGGACGCACGATCACGACGCGGCAATTCGTACGGGTGGGCAAGACACTGACCGGCAGCGACGGAAGCTACGGGTTCGACGACATCAGCCAGGGCGCGTACCGGCTTTTTGTCACGCACCGGTCGTATCTGCCCTCGTGCTCTGGTTCGGGCGGCCGACCGCGCTCGGTACTGTGACCCCATCAACGTGATCGCCGATCAACGCGTGAACGGTGCCCACGTGTCGTTGCCTCGAGGCGCGATCATCCGCGGCCGGCTGCTCGACCAGCAAGGGCAGCCCATCGCGCGTGCGAGGCTCATCCCGGAGTTCAAGCAACCATCGCTCTACTCGGGCGGCGCCACGTCCGGCGCCGACGGCCGATTCGAGATCCCCTCGGTTCCGCCAGGCACTTTCGTGATTCGGGTCGATCCGGCTGGGGGCTGGCCGATCTGGCATCGCATCATGTATTACCCGGGTGTGCACGCGCGCGCCGACGCGCTGTTTCTCACCGTCGAGTCCGGCACGACGCTCGAGATTGAGATTCGCGCGCGCGACACTCCGGTCGGAACGATTCGAACCACCTTGTCCGGACCGCGCGGCTTCCGCGTGCAGAAGATGACGCTCGCCATACCCTATACAAAGATGCTCGTCGACATGAAGGTGTCGGGCGCGGGCACCGCCGTGGTTACCGATCTGTCCGAAGGCCGATATGTCATTGCCGCCAGAGCGCGTGCCGGAAGGAGAACCCTCGCCGCGTATCAGTTGATCATCATCGGCGTGGGTGAGTACGACGTTCCAATGCGGCTCGCACCGACCGCTCGTGTGAAAGGACGCGTGGTCGTCGACACCGGCGGCGTGCCGCCCGTTGCCGGCGTGAGTGTCGAAGCTCATTGGGTCAGCGGGAAGCTAAAGCTCGATCCAACGGGGCCCGACCGCATTGCGGTCCGCCGCAACGGCTCGTTCACCATGCAAGGACTCTTCGGCCGCCGCCAGTTCCAGTTGGTCGGACTGTCGGACGATTGGCGCGTCACCGCCGTGCGCGCGGGCCGTGCCGATGTCACGTCCGGCATCGACCTCGCTCCCGGCTCCTCGACCGATCTCACCTTCGTCATCTCTCGACGCTAAATTGCGGGATGTATGATGGTTTGCGTCGATGCCAGATCAGCTCCGCATTGCCTTCCTGGGCTGCGGCTTCATCACGCGCGTTCACAGCCGGAACCTGAAGCGGTTCAGGAGCGAGATTGTCTGCGGCTACGCCAGCCGCGACAAGGCCAAGGCCGCCGCATTCTGCGGTGAGTTTCGCGGCAGCGGCAGTTACTCCGATTACGCGGACGCGATCAACGATCCAAACGTCGATGCGGTGGTCATCGCCGTGCCGCCGCGGTTTCATCTGAACCTGACGCTGCAGGCGCTTGCGGCCGGCAAGCACGTGCTCGTCGAAAAGCCGGCGTACTTGACGATTGGCGACTACGAGGCCGTTCGCGCGGAGCGCGATCGCGCGGAACGAGTCGTGCTCGTGGGTGAGAACGATCACTACAAGCCGCTTGCCATCCTGTTGCGCAAGCTGCTCGCCGATGGCGCCATTGGCGACATGGTGTTCGGCCACTTCAGCAGCATCGTCAAGCGTCTGAAGACCGCGGACGACTGGCGCAACGACGAGTCGATGGCCGGCGGCGACGCTTTCTTCGAAGAAGGCATTCACTGGCTGCATCTCGCCGCCAGTCTTGGCCCCAAGATCACAACGATCAGCGGCTTTCGCCCCGCGCCCTCATCGGCCGGTCCCGACAAGCGCATCAAGAGCATGATGGTGGCGTTCAACTACGACAACGGCGCCGTGGGTTCGCTGTATTACTCGCGCGAGATCCCGTCGATGCTGAAGGGCCTGCGACTGTCGAAGCTGTACGGCCGCAAGGGCGTGATCACGTTCGAATCGAACGGCGTGATTCTGCTCGCTCGCACGGAAGGCCGGTTACCGCGCTTGATGTTCCCCGGCTTTCGAGACATTCGCGGCTACCAGGCGATGTATCAAGATTTTCGCAATGCGATCCTAACCGGCCGCGTCCCCGAGATGAGCCTCGAACGCGCGATGGACGATCAGCGGCTGATGGATCAGATTTATGCATCGCTTGCCGGTAGCCTGGAACCGATCGGAAGATGAACAGTTCTTTCGACATTGTGATCATTGGAAGCGGGGCCGGCGGGGGCACGATGGCCCGCGAGCTGGCGGGCACCGGCGCGAAGATCCTGATCGTCGAGCGCGGCGATTTTATTCCGCAAGAAGATCACAACTGGAACCCGGCCTCGGTGTGGCAGGACTTGCGCTACCGCACCACCGAAACGTGGCTCGACGAACACGGCCGCGCCTTTCGCCCGTACACTCACTATTGCGTGGGCGGCAACACCAAGTTCTGGGGCACGGTGATGTACCGGCTTCGGCCGCAGGACTTCAAGGAGATTGAACACGCCGACGGCGTGTCGCCGGCGTGGCCGATCGATTTAGACACGCTCGCGCCGTATTACGACCGCGCCGAGCGGATGTACGACGTGCACGGCCAGCATGGCGTCGACCCGACCGAGGCGCCGCGCGGACCGTATCCCTATCCCCCGGTCCCACACTCACGCGTCGTCGGCGAGATCGTGGAGCGGCTGAAGGCACAGGGCCTGCATCCGTCACCACTGCCGTTGGGTTTGCGCGAGAACTGCATCTTCTGCAACACGTGCAATTCGTTCCCCTGCAAGATTCACGCGAAGAGCGACGCCGAGGTGTGTGGAGTGCGGCCGGCCACCCAATCGGCAAACGTGACACTGTGGATCAACGCGATCGCGCGCAAGCTGATTACGGATCCGAGCGGCGGCAAGATCGAGGCAGTCGAGATCGAACGCCACGGCAAGGCTGAAGAGGTCTCGGCGCCAATTGTCGTGGTGTCGTGCGGTGCGGTGAACTCAGCGGCGCTTCTGCTGCGATCGGCCAGCAGCAAGCATCCGGACGGCCTCGCGAATTCTTCCGGACTCGTCGGCAAGCGCTACATGGCGCACCTGGCGACGATGATGCAGGGCTTTCATCCGCTGCGGAAGAACGACACGGTGTTCCAGAAGACCGTGGCGATCAACGACTTCTATCTGAAGGGGCCGA
The DNA here is from genome assembly GCA_963784445.1 of uncultured Acidimicrobiia bacterium. Lineage (GTDB taxonomy): Bacteria > Acidobacteriota > Vicinamibacteria > Vicinamibacterales > UBA2999 > 12-FULL-67-14b. Next base: position 412,360 of record CAWARO010000001.1, read on the forward strand.
ACACGCGATATCCGCTCGGCCAAATCCAGTCACAGGGTCGCACGCATGGCGTGATGGCGCAGACAGTGGTGCCACAGGTACCGGTGTGGGCTTACGAACAATGGGTCTCGAGGGGCGTGGACTGGCTCGCGATGACCGAAGATCTCCCGCGACTCGACAACAAGGTTACCGTCGAACGCGATGGCCGCATCCGATTGCATTACCGGCCAAATAACATCGTCGCCCATCGCGCGCTGGTCAGCGAAGCGAAGAAGATCTTACGCAAGCTTGGGTTTTGGATGGTGGTGACGCACTCGCACAAGTCCAAGAACACGACGCATCAGTGTGGGACGCTCGTGTTTGGCACCGATCCGAAACAATCGGTGCTCGACACCAATTGCAAGACCCACGATGTCGACAACCTCTACGTCGTCGATGCGTCGTTCTTTCCTTCGTCAGCTGCGGTGAACCCGGGACTGACGATCGTGGCGCAGGCAATCCGCGTCGCCGATCACATCAAAGCAAAGCTGTAGCCTTCGGCCTTCGGCGAGCGTGATTCGCTAATTCGGGGTCAGACTGCGAAAATTAGCGAATCCGCCAGCCGTTCACCGGTCCGGCGTGGAAAAAGGCCGCCGGCGTCATGACGCCGTTCTGCTTGAACACCTGACCGTCCTTCATCACGAATTGCACATTCTTGAGCGCGTTGAGATCCTCGAGCGGATTGCCGGGCAGCGCGATGAGGTCGGCGAAAAAGCCCGCCTTGATCGGCCCGCGGGTGTTCTCCGTCTCGCTGAGCTTGTAGCCGTTGAGGGTCATCGCGCGCAGCGTGTCGGCGTTGGGAATGCCGGCGTCGATCCAGGTCTTCACGAACTCCAGGCACAGCTCGCCGCGGGTCTTGCCCTGCACCCAGTAATCCGCGTCGGTTGAAAACGTCAGCGGCACCTTATTGTCGTAGGCATTCTTCAGCCCGGCGAGCGTGCGTTTGTAGGCGGCATCCGACACCGGATGGCCCTCGAGGCCGGGCGGCGTTTCGGTGCCGGCGCGGAAGATGCCCTTCTGCGCCATGAGCTTGTGGAACTCATCGGTGAGCGCGCCCGAATGCGCGATCGACCAGATGCCGGCTTCGATGGCATTGCGCGCGCCGTTCTGCGTCTGCACGTGCCCTTCGACCTTCATACCCGACTTGGCAGCCTCCCGAATCACCAGCCGAATCTCGTCGGCGGTGTAGCCGTACGACTTGCAGTCCACACAGATCTTGATCACCTTCGCGCCGAACAGGATGTTCTGGCGGATCGCCTTCACGATCTCGTCGGGCGTGTCGGCGTCGAGATATTCGGGATAGACGATGTTGTGGTCCTTGGCCATTTCGGGCGTCGGGAAGAACTGCCCGCCCATGCCGCCGATGATGATGCCGGAGTTGATGATCGTCGGCCCCGGGATCCAGCCCTGATCGATCGCCTGCCGCAGCGCGGTGTCGGCATAGTTGGCGTTGTTGCCCATATCGCGAACGATCGTGAAGCCCGACGCGAGCATCTGGATGCCGTTCGACGCCGCCTGGATCGCGCGCAGCGCCGTCGATTCCTGCACGTAGGTGTAATAGTAAATGTTGTTCTCGGGGAACGGCTTGTAGGTGAGCGCCAGATGGTTGTGCGCCTCGACCAGGCCCGGCATCACCGTCATCGCCGACAGATCGATCACGCGGGCATTCGGCGGGATCGCCAGGTTCGCGCCGACCTCACGGATGCGCGTGCCCTCGACGAGGATCACCTGGTTGGTCAGGATGCGCCCCGCTTCCGGATCGAGCAGCCGTCCGGCGCGAATCGCCGTGATCTGCGCGGGCGCTTGCGCCTGCCCCATCACCACATCGCCGCTCGTCAAGGCGAGCAGCACTGCCGCCAACAGGAAACGTCGCATCATATCCTCCTACTTCGGCGCCACGCCGACGACACCTATGCTGGCGATCGGCTCGCCCTTGTTGATCGTCGGCACGGCTCGCACGTACAGCACCACACCCGATTCCTTGGCCCGCGGCTCGAACAGCAGTTTGCCGACGTAGTCGGTCACGTAGCCGATCTTCATGCCAGCGCCGATGTACGCGCCGCGCTTCACGAGCGGATAGAAGATCCCGGACTGATCGCTGGCAACATCTGCGAGGTGATCGATCCAGACGGGATTCTCGACCGGCGCCGGCGCGCCGGGCAGCATCTTCAGATGCCGCATCACGCTGAACGTTCCGTTCATGAGCGCCGCCACATCCGCGTCCTCGACGGTCCCCGCATGACCCGCTTCGACAATGATCGACGGCTTGCCTCTCGTCGTCGCGGTGTTCTCGAAGTACACCGACGCCGCCGGATCCCTCGGGCGATTCGGCGAGATCACGATGTGATCGAGACCGAAAGCGAGGACCATGGCTTTCGAGATCGCGTCCTGGGCGCCGCGGCCGGTCTGGTTCCAGTACCAGTACGGCCGCAGGCTCTCGTCGATGTCGCCGCCGTGAAAGTCGATCACGTGATCGGACTGCTCGACGACCTGGGTCGTGATCAGATGAGACGCGCGGTCGGTCTGCGTGCCATCCGGACGGCCGGGATACATCCGGTTCATGTTCTTTCCGTCGGTGGGATTGAGGTGGGTCACGATCTTCACGAACGACGGCACATTGAGAAGAGGCACGACAATCACCGTCCCCGACAGCTGCTTCGCATCAATGCCCGTGATCAGTTTCTCGAGCGCGATGATCGAGGCGTATTCGGTGCCATGCGCGCCGGCGAGCAGCGCCAGCACCGGTCCAGCGTTGGCGCCGTGCGCCACGGCAACGGGAATCGACATTGCCGCATCGCTGCCGGCTGGAACCTCGATGGCGCCGGTCGCCGTCTGCCCGCGTGCCGCTTTCGCGCTACCAACGGTGAACACCGCGCGATCGCCGGGCTTCGTTTGCGCCCACGCCGCGACACCGGTGTGCGCCGTCAGAAGAGCCGCCGCCAATATCGTGGTGCGAGTTGTCATCATGATGTCCTCGATCCGCTTGCGCGCTGCCGCAACACTTCGTACACCGCGACGCCGACGCTGGTCGACAGATTCAACGACCTGACGAGCGATGATGCGATCGGCATCGTCACGAATCGATCGCGATAACGTTCGTGCAGTTCAGACGGCAGGCCGCCGGTCTCCCGGCCGAAGATCAATACCACGTCCTGCGGTTCGCCGAGCGGCGCGTCCCAGAACATCTGCTTCGCTTTCGTCGAGAAGAAGAATGCCTCACCAAATGATGGCAGTTGCTCTTCGAAGGCCGCCCAGTCTGGCCACACGCGAAGGTCGACGTGCTCCCAGTAATCCAGGCCCGCGCGCTTGACCTGCTTCTCATCGAGCGAGAAGCCCAGCGGCTCGATCAGATGAAGCGTCGCGCCGACAGCGAGGCAGGTCCTGCCAACATTGCCGGTATTCCAGTGAATTTCAGGATTGACCAGGACGACGTGGGTCTTCACGCCTTCTCGACGAGATCGATCTTGCAGCCAAGCTTGAGCGCGAACCGGCCGCGGCCTCTCGGCACCAGCCGGATGTCGGCTTCCTTCTGATCGAGCCGGCGACGCAGCAGCAACAGGCGCGTCTCGAGGTTGTCCTTGAACGCCGGCAGGTTGAGCGACTTGTCAAGGCGCAGCTCGCGATTGGTGAACTCGGCGCGGCCTTCGCGCTGGTGCGTCTGCAGCAGTTTCCACAGGATGCGCGCCGGCAGGCTCCTGATCAGGTACTCGCCATCCAGCATCAAGACTTCATCGCCGCGGTGATACGCCAGCTCGCGCGGTTTTCCTGCGCCCATGGCGTTCGCCGGCGGCGGCGCCGGCTCGGCCTTCGGCGGCGCCATCGCTTCTTCGCTCTCGCGGAGCTGCATGTTCTGGATCGCAATGGCGAGCTGCGACCCGAGCAACTCGATGGTGGCCTTGTCTTCCTCGTGAAAACGGTACGGCGTTTCGCTCTCGATGCACAGCACGCCGACCAATTCGCCGCGCACCACCAGCGGCACGCCGAGCTGGCTCATCGGGTTCTCGAGGCCGGGAAGCGGCACACGGCGATCTGGCATCCAGCCCCGTTCCTGCGCGCGTTTCGCGACCGCGTACACGTACATCATGCCGCGCATCAAGCCCGAGATGCGGATCGGCTTCCGTGCCTCGGCGACCACGCCGATGATGCCCTCGCCGATTTGCACTTCCGATCCGGCGCCGCCCTGCGCATAGCCGCGGCTTGCGATCGTGACCAGCGTGTTCGGCTTCTCGCCGGTCAGCAGGATCATCGAGTGGCTGAAGCCGAAGTGCACCTTCAGCCCGGTCAGGATCGAATCAAGCAGCGATTCGAGGCTGTCGGCCGCCGTGATCGTCGCGGTGAGATCGCGGATCGCCTGCATCGTGAACACGGCGTCCGGCCGTCCACCGCGAGGGCTCCAGCGCGCCGTGATGCCGCACTCTTCGGGTACCGGTTCGACCGATTCGACCTTGTAGATATCCGCGGCCTTCAGCTTGAAGATGCCCTTCAGGCCCGTGTACGACGCAATCGCTTCGATTCGCAGGAAGATGCGATCGAAGATCGGACCGGACTCCTCCGATCGTTCGTACTTCAGTCGCAGCGCCCAGCCCTGGTGGGTGTCGGGATCGATGACGCGGATCAGTGCGTGCGGGTTTTCGGCAATGTTGCGCCGGCTCTTGTTGAAGAACTGGAACGACAGCGCGACGTGCGTGGCGTCGACGTACTCGACATGGCTCAGGAACGCGGCGTTGGGCGTGCCGTCGTTCGCACAGGTGAACAACATCGCCGGCACGAGGCCCTGGAAGCACGGGGCGAGTTCTTCGAGGCCGAGGCTCACGTCAGCACAGCTCCGGCGTCGGGGCCTGGCGTCGAGCTGAACATCGCGGTGACGCGAATCCTCACCGCCCTGCAGGGCCAGACTTTCCACGTCGCCATCGCCCGGCCCGGGATCCCGACGATGTCGAGCTGGCGCAGGAACCCTTCCCACTGCGACACCACGAACACCTGCTCATCCGGCTCGGCATCGCGAACATCGATGAAGACGCCTTTCACCTGGACGGCCCGGTCGTCCATCGGCCGCGCGAAAGACAACGCCGCCTGGCCGTTCTCGCGCAGATCTTCGAGGACGCTGGGAGTTGCCGCAGCTGGCACGTACGCCACGACCTCACGGCCCTGGTTCTCCACCTTCACTGCCGTCACCCGGCAGCCGTTCGGCTCCATCCGAGCGTTGCGGGTCCCGATGTGGATCGCAAGACCCTGTTCCAGGAATTCAGTAAGAGTTCGGTCGAGCATTGGTCGTGAAACGGTGAGGAAGCGCCTAAAAAACGTGAGTATAGCCCGTTTAAGGTTCTTTTAAGAATGCTTAGGAAACTCCAAGGGAAGGCTTAGGGTTCCGATAACGAACTTAAGACGTCAACTGTGTGTGGAGAGTGACACGCATATGAAACGGACTGAGTTCTTCGTGACGACCCTGATTTTCGCCGCCGCAGTCATCCTGACCGCCGTTCTCGCAACGGCGACCCTGCGCGCCGCCGGTGGCGGCGAGCAGCTGGTCCCGCCGCCAACGCCCGCCGGGCTCACTGCACAACAGGCCCGCGGCAAGTACCTGGTCGACATCATGGGCTGCCATGACTGTCACACACCGATGAAGATGGGACCGAACGGGCCCCAGTGGGACATGGACCGCGCGCTCAGCGGCCATCCCGAATCGATGCCGATGCCGCCGGCGCCGGCGCTGCAGATGCCATGGGCAGCAGCGATGGGCGCAACGATGACCGCCTTCAGCGGTGCGTGGGGCACGAGCTTCACGAAGAACCTGACGCCCGACAAGGAGACAGGTATCGGTGACTGGACCGTCGAGGAGTTCATCGCAACGATGAAGACCGGCAAGGAGCGCGGCAAGGGCCGTCCGGTGCTGCCGCCGATGCCGGTGCAGAACCTGGCGCAACTGACCGACGACGACATCCGCAGCCTGTTCGCGTATCTGCAGACATTGAAGCCAATCAAGAACCGGAATCCGCAGCCGATCGATCCAGCAGAAACCCAGTAGCCAGTAGCCAGTAGCCAGAAAGACACGAGTTATGAAGGCCCTCATCACGGCGACGGCGTTGTTGATCACGGTCGTCGCCAAAGTTACGGCAGGTTATGAGACGGGAGCGACGCTGGCGCCGGTGGCGCCGCAGCTCCTGTCGCAGACCGGCCTGTATGCGGGCGAGGGGACGATGCAGGTTGATCCACGTAATCGTCCCTTCTCTCCGCAATATCCGCTCTGGAGCGACGGCGCGGCCAAGCGGCGCTGGATTCGTTTACCCGAAGGCGCGGCGATCGATGCCTGGGATCTGTCGCGGTGGGAATTTCCAATCGGCACCAGGTTCTGGAAGGAGTTTTCGTTTGACGGACATAAAGTGGAAACGCGCTTTCTCTGGCGCGTAAGCAAGGAGCAGTGGGTGTTTGCGTCGTATGCGTGGAACGAGGCGCAGACCGAGGCGTCGCTGGCACCTGAAACCGGCATCCCGAATGTTGCCGAAGTGGCGCCGGGAAAGCGTCACAGTATTCCGTCGATCACCGAGTGCCGCTCGTGCCACGACTCGGCGCGCACCGAGATTCTCGGCTTCGACACACTGAATCTTTCTGACGACCGCGATCCGAATGCGCCTCACGCCGAAGCACTGACGCCCGAGATGCTCACGCTGCGCACGTTGACCGAGGAGAATTTGATCTCCCCGAAGCGCACTGCGCTCGTGTCGAGACCGCCGCGAATCAAGGCCACGTCTCCACAAGCGCGCGCCTCGCTCGGGTATCTCTCGACCAATTGCGGCAGCTGCCACAATCGCGAGAGCTCGATCGCGTCTCTGGGATTGATTCTTAAGCACACCGTGCCGGAAGCGGGGAGCCGGAAGTCGGGAGCCGGACAGTGCACGGCCGCACTCGCAACTACCGTCGGCAAACGCGGACACTGGGTTGTTCCCGAGGCGCCGGAGGAATCGCGCATCATCAATCCCAGTCATCCCGAGTCGAGCGCGCTGATTCGCCGCGTGAAGTCACGCCGCCCGTCATCGCAGATGCCGCCGCTCGGCACGGTGCTCGTCGATCGCCAGGCGGTTGACCTGCTGACGTCGTGGGTCCAGTCGAATCCCGAAGAATGGAAGGCCACGATCGCCCGCTGCGCGGGGGAGGGCAGCTAGCATGGCGGCCCGGCATCTAACGGATGTGGCGGTGGAACCTCTTTTCAGCCTCAGCATCGACATCATCGCGCCGGCCGAGCGCGTGTTCGAGGTCATGAGCGACGTCGAGCGATGGCACGAATGGACGCCGTCGGTGAACAGCGTCAAGCTGCACCAGCCTGGACCATTAGCGGTAGGCGGACGAGCGCTGATCCGGCAGCCGAAGTTCCCACCGGCGCTGTGGACCATCACGGCGATCGAACCGGGCCGCAGCTTCACGTGGATCAGCCGCGCCCCGGGTGCCCGTGTGATCGCGCACCACGCCGCGGTGCCGACGTCCAGTGGCAGCCGCGCCACGTTGTCGTTGCGCTACGAAGGCATCTTCGGCGGCCTGCTGGCATGGATCACCGAGGGCATCACAAAGCGCTATCTCTTCATGGAAGCCGGCGGCCTCAAGGCCAGATCCGAGAATCCGATCTACCGACACCAGAAATAGTCCAGGCCTTGCCTCAGGCGGGCGGAGTGCTATGCTCCGCGGCGGAGGCGCCCATCATGTTTCATCGCGCTCGCAGCTCGGCCGTTGCCCTCGCCCTCTCCCTAACAGCGCTCGTCGCGGGCGTCGCGGTTGTCGCACAACAGCAAGCCGCTGAGGCCCCGGCCGCCCCGAGGCCGTTCTACACCCGGCCGGCCGTCGCCGCGATCAACGGTGTGGTCACCAGCGGCCATCCAATCGCATCGTCGGCGGGACTGCAGATGCTGCTCAAAGGCGGTAACGCGTTTGACGCCGCGGTGGCGGTGGGCGCCATGGCTGCACTCGGCGAGCCGGAGATGAACGGCATCGGTGGCAACGGCTTCGCGACGATCTTCGAGAAGAAGACCGGCAAGGTCCACTCGGTGTCGATGGCAGGGGCCGCGCCTAAAGCCCTCAAGCCAACGGAGATGACCCCGGAAACCCTCAACGCCGGCATGAAAGCCGGCATCGTCCCCGGCAACCTCGGCGGCTACCTGATGATCCTCGACAAGCTGGGGACCATGAGCCTCGCCGAGGTGCTGGCGCCGGCGATCGAGTATGCCGAGAAGGGCTATCCGATCGACCAGATGCTGGCGCAGTCGATCGATCGCGGGAAGAACAACCTCGCCAAGTATCCGACGACCGCGAAGATCTTCCTGCCCAACGGCCAGCCACTGAAGGCCGGCGAACTGCTGAAGAACCCGGATTACGCGGCCACGTTGCGAAAGCTGGTGGACGCCGAGAAGCAGGCGCTGGCGAACAAAGCCACGCGCTCGCGGGCGATCATCGCGGCGTTCGATCGGTTCTACAAGGGCGACATCGCTCAGGAGTTCGAGCGCTTCTTCAAAGAGAACGGCGGCATCCTGACAGCGGCCGACCTCGCCGCCTACCAACCCCAGTGGACCGAGCCGCTGCGCACGACTTATCGCGGCTACGACGTGTTCAGCAATCCGTCCACGTCGCGCGGCGGATTCGAAGTGCTGATGGGCGCGAACCTCGTCGAGCGCTTCAACCTCGCCTCCTACGGTTCCGGATCGCCGCAAGCGGTGCACGCGTTGATCGAGGCGATCAAGGTGTCGAAGGCCGACATCTATCGTTACGTGGCCGATCCGAAGTTCACGGTGATTCCCGCCGCGGGCATGTTGTCGAAGCCATATGCCACATCGCGAAGCGCGCTGATCGACATGTCGAAGGCGGCTGGGTATCCGGAAGCCGGCGCGCCCGAGGGCCGCACCAACACATCAGCTCCGCAAGGCGGACCTGCGTTCCCCGAGCACTACGACGGCGAACAGCACACCACGAGCTTCTCGATCGTCGACAGGTTCGGCAACGCCATCGGCATCACGCCCACGCTGGGCGGGCTGTTCGGCAACAACGTGGTGGTGGGATCGACGGGGCTGCTGCTCAACAACGGCATGCGGCTGGGTTCGACGTCGCCGTATCCCGACAACGTCAACTACGTGGGCGCCGGGAAGGTGCCGATCCTTAACAACTCGCCGGTCGTGGTGTTGAAGGACGGCAAGCTCGCGTTCGTGTTCGGAACGCCCGGCGGCGAGACGATCGGCCAGACGCAGTTCCAGATGCTGGTCAACCTGATCGACTTCCAGTTGCCCGTGCAGCAGGCGATCGAGGCCCCGCGCTTCTCGCTCGATGCCGAGCCGAATTTCTACAAACCGGGATCGGAGATCACGGTGCAGATCGAGAATCGCATGCCGGCCGCCACTATCGAGGCGCTGAAGGCGATGGGCCACAAGCTGCGCGTCAGCCCCGGTTGGGGCAGCATCGGCCACATGCAGACGATCAGGATCGATCCGGTCACCGGCACGATCACCGCGGGAGGAGATCCGCGGCGGACCGGTTACGCAATGGGATACTGATCACGGACGTTAACCACGGAGAGCACGAAGCCCACGGAGGACGTTTTCTAAATGCGATCGTGCCGCTTACTGGCACTGGCGTTTAGAAAAGTATTCTCCGTGTGCTCCGTGAACTCCGTGGTTAAAGTATGTGAAAGCTACTTCACCAAGGCAAATTTCTGGGCACGGAAACCAGCCTGAACGGTCGCACCCGTCGTCGGGTGCTTCACTTCGAGACCGGCGGCTTCAGCTACAAAGATGTTTCCCTGCGGGTCGACGGTCAAATTGTGCGGGCGTCCGAGTTGACCAGGCGCCACGCCTGAACCACCAAACTCGCCGACGATCTCCATGTCGCTGCGGCGCAGGATCGTGATGAAGTGCGATCCGCCATCGGCGCTATAGATGTAGGTCTGCGCAGGATCCGGCGAGAAGCCGACTGAAAAGGTCGCCTCGTTCCCGCACGGCCGCTTGGGCGTCCACGACGCCTTCTCCTGTGCGCCGCAGCGCGGCCGCAGGATTTTCTCGCGCACGAACTCGCCGTTCTGCCTGAACACCTGGATGCGGTTGTTGGCGCGATCCGAGAGATAGATCAACCCGTCGCGCGAGCCGACAATGCCATGCGGCGTGCGGAACTGCGTTGGCGGCGCCGCGGGGACCGGCTCATTCGCACCCTGGGCACTTTGCTGCACCCTGTGCACCCTGTGCACCGGCAGGAGGATCTTCTGGTTTCTTGCCGTACGCGCCCCAATGGCGCAAGTATTTCCCGCTCGCGCCATCAAAGACGATGATGCGGCGGTTGCCGTAACCGTCGGCGACAAACACTTCGTTGTCGGCGGGGTCGACCCAGATCTCCGAAGGCCGCCCCATCAACGTCGTGTCGTTGCTGCCGCCAGTTTGATCGAACTTCCCGATCACCAGCAACGGCTTGCCGTCGCGCGAGAACTTGACCGTCAGGTTGCTCTCGCGCGCGTTGGTCCACACGAAGCCGTTGTGATCGACGAACAGGCCGTGGATGGTGCTCCACTTGCCGTCGGGCCCTCGCGCGTCCCACGACTGCACCCGCTTCCCTTGCGGATCCCACTCGGAAATGCGGCCCGAGCTCGACGTCCACACGTGACCCTTGGAGTCCGCGAAGATGCCGATCACCTGGCCCCACTTGAAGTCGGCCGGCAGTTTGAAGAAATCGGGATCCGGTTTGAACGCCGGCACCGGCGGAGATTGTTTGCTCGAGACGCCCACTGTGATCAGGGCGCTGACTGCGATGGCGAGTATTGCTTTCTTCATGGCTCGCAGAGAATACCTGAAGGCTGTCCACTTACGTCAACCACGGCCTATCCACGGACGTTACCCACGGAGATCACGAAGCACACGGAGAACTCCTTTCTAAACGGCAGTGCTGCTAAGCAGCATTGGATTTTTGAGAAAGTTTTGTCCGTGCGCTCCGTGGTTAACGTCCGTGATCAGAAAGAAAACGCCCAGCCGATATAGGCGCCCATCATTTCCAAATCCGGATTGTGTTCGCGTCCTTCCCGGTGATTGTTCGAGAGGTGCAGGAACCGGTACGCAATCAGTAAGTGTTGGTTGTTTCCGGTCTGTTTGATCACGCCCGCGCCGGCCTGGAAGAGGTAGTTGAACTTCGTGCCGCGCGGCGGCGTGGAGAGGTCGGACCACGATACGCCCGGCCCGGCTTCGACGAACCAGTCCCACGTCGGCTGATCCACCATCTTCCACCGTAGAAGCGGAGAGATGCCCTGCACCAGCGCGCCGGGCGTGTGCTGAAACACATAGCCGTGCTGGAACTCGAGGCCAATCGCCACGCGATCGCGAATCGCGCCCCAAAAAGCCGCGCTGCCCTCGAGCATCGGCTCGCGATGGCCGTTCAGGTTCCAGATTTCGACGAGCGTCGCGGCGCCGAACTCGAAGCCGACCGTGCCTTTCTTGAACGGATCGCGCTCCTGGCCGGAGGCCGGCGTCGCCAGCGCTGCCGAAATGACGAGCAAAAGCCTCTGACCCAGCTGGTCTGTTGCCTCATGACCACGCTAGTATTGCCGAGCTATGCTCCGCTCCGCGATCGTCTTCGCCGGGTGTTTCCGCTCGCCAAGGATTCATGGCTCGAAGCATCGGTCCGCGGCCATCGCGTCGAGCATGATTACGATTATTCCTTCCGCATCTTCGCCGTCGCGAAGCTGCGGATCGATTGAGGCATACCGTTTATGAGAGCGCGTTCGTTCAGCCACGTCGGCATCACGGTCCGCAACTTCAATACCTTCGTGCGGTTTTACTGGGACGTGTTCGGGTGCCCGCTGGTCGGGGTGTCGGACACGCCGCCCGAGCGCGTCCGTAGCTTTTTCGGCGTCGACGCCCCGACACCGAGTTGCAAGATCGGCTGGATTCGCGTGCCTGGCGGCGCGGTGCTCGAGATTTTCGAGTTTCAGCCGCAGCAGCCGCTGGTGCAGGGACCCTGGAACCGCGTCGGCCTCACCCACTTCTCGCTCAATGTCCGCAACACGCAGAAGTGGCACGACTACCTGGTGAGCAAAGGGGTGGAGATCGTCTCGAAGCCCGAGCGATCGCCGCGCGGCCACACGTTCTTCTTTGCGAAAGACTGCGACGGCAACCTGATCGAGCTGATGGATCTCGGCCACATGCATTACGTGCTCGACTGGCTCGGCCCGCTCGGCGGGTTTATCTTCAGGCGGGGAATGTACAAGCGGTACTACCAACCAACCGAATAGCTCCTAGGGCGCCCGCCAGACGACCGAAAGGCGGGACTAAATCCCGCCTCTACGAGCGGACAGCCGGCGGAACAATCACTGTTGGCGCCTTATCGGGCGGCGGCACGTGCAGGAACTGGAAGGCGACGTTCGAGACCAGGCAATAGACCACGAAGTAGTAATACCCTGGGTGCAGCTTCGCGTCGAGATTGTCGAGCGCGTTGGCGGCGAGGAACGCGATGAAGACGCCCACCGCGAACACGTCGGCCATCGCCCATTTACTGATCGATCGCGTAAAAAGATACAGCCGGTACTTGGCGACCGGCGATTTCATTTTAAGGATGGCGCCGAGCAGCGCCACTTTGATCACCGGCACGACCAGGCTGAAGAAAATCACGAGGCCCGCGACGAAGTAATTCTTCGAGTCGTACAAGCGCCGCGCCGCCCGCAGGATGCTCTGGGTTTCCTCATACAGCGGCTTCTTGAGCAGCGGCATGGTCGCCGTGATCGTCAGCGCGTCGCTCTGCAGCCCCGGCACGAGCAGGACGAGCGAGACGATGGTGAGTCCAACGCAGATCCAGTTTCGTGTCGACATGGCTCTCGATCGCTACCGGCGCAAGTAAACTTTCGTCTGCTGCTCGACGAGCGTCAGCAGGTTGCCCATCACCAGGTTGACGTCGACGAGATGCAAGCCCCACATCGGGATCGGCTTGCCAGGCATCCCGAGATCGCCGCCGATGTCGTCGGTCCGTGGATCCGAGGGATCGCCCTTCACGGTGACCTCGAGGTACGTCGCATGCTCGTTCGACGTGCAGGTCGCGCTCAACAAACCGGGCACGCTGACAAACGGCGTGTCGACGGTCTTGCCGGTCACCCAAGCCGTGTTCGCGCCGGCCATGGCGATGGTCCTGCCCGTCGCAAACAGATACGAGTGAAGTGGCGCGCTGCCCTCGCCCAGCGTCGCCGGATTCGTGCACGAACCGGAGTGCGCGGGGTCGCCGGCCTTCCCAAATAGCGTATTCGCCGGCGGCGGCACCGTCGAGCGGAATGCCGAGAAGTTGACCACGCAGCCGATCTGCCCGGGCTTGCGGCACAGCGGAATGCTCTTCAACGCGCCACCAGCGTCCTGCCCTTTCGCAACCGGGAAGGTCGCGCCCAGAATGTAAGCACCCACGAGCTGTTTCTGGATCGGCTTGCCGTCGATCTCCTGTCTCAACAACTCGGTGAGGATGTAGGCGCCCTGCGAGTGACCGACCAGCACGACGCCGCGGCCGCCGTTGTCGCGCTGCACGTACGATCGCCACGCATCGCGCACGTCGTCGAACCACACTCCCTTGTCGAAGGAGATGGTGCCTCCCGACAGGCGCTGCCGCAGCCCGGCGAGCGTGAGCTGCCGATACATCGGTGCAAAGGTGCGGCACTTCGATCCGAAACGCGCGAACTGCTGGTGGATGACGTTGGTTTCCGCCGGGTCCGCGGTCATGTCGCTGAAGACGCCCGGATCCGTCGACACCGTGGGATACACGTAGAAGCAATCGATCGGCGCCTTCGGATTCGCGGCCCACGTCTCACGCGTCAGAGTTCCATCAGCTGCAACCACCGTCGTCGTCAAATCGACGTCGCACGCGTCGCCCTTGCGCCCTGGACGGCATAGCCAGGTCTTCTCATCCGCGTAGTCGTTTGGCGTGACCTCCGCGGCCGGCGAGGCCGGTGGGGCCGGCGTCTGGGCGTTTGCGGGACTGGCCGCACCAATCAGAACGATCAGAACGAACGCGTAACGTGTGATCACCTGGACCTCCGTCCGGGTCGGATATTAGCGCAATTCCGCATCTGCGGTAGACTGCGCGGCGAATGAAGACTTTCGTCCTGGCGGCCGCGCTGGCCGCCGCCCTTGTGCAAACTGCGTCACCACGGCCGCCGACCCGCAACGTCGGGACGATGAGCGACCTGATGGTGAAGATCATCTACCCGGCGTCGGACGCGCTGTTCTACATCGAATCGCGCACGCCCAAGACCGACAGCGAATGGACCGCGCTCGAAGGACAGGCGCTGATGGTCGCTGAATCAGCGAACCTCCTGATGATGCCCGGCCGCGCGCGCGACCAGAAACAGTGGATGGCCGACGCCAAGTTGATGCTCGATGTGGGTGCAGAGGCGGTGGCCGCCGCGAAAGAGAAGAACGTCGATGCCATCGTCGCGCTGAGCGATCGGCTGATGGAGTCGTGCACCACCTGCCACAAGAACTACCGGCCGAACTATGGACGCAAGCCGCCCGTTGAATAGGCTCCTCGCCTCGCTGGTGATCGCCATTGCCGTGGCCGCACCGGCGCAGGCGCAAAGCTCCGGTGTGCTGTTGTTCACCGACCAGGAACAGATTCCGCTCAAGACCTACGCGGAGTTCCTGGGTGCCGGCATATTGCGAATCACCAGCGGCGCCGTGAAAGACATTCCCACCATCGACACGTTCCGGATGATTCGCTGCAGCCGCACCGGCTGGCGGCCGGTGGCGGTGATGGTGGCATCCGGCGATCTCTTCAAGAGCGAATACTCCGAGCGTCGCTTGATCCCGATCGCACTGCGTCCCGTGGGGGTGACCGCCGTGACCGTCCGCGTCGCCGATCTCGAGAAGCCCGAACGCATCGCGGAGCTGCACAGCGCCATCCTCCGGCCCGAGGGTGGCGAGGATGCCTATTTCTTTCTGATCTTCACCTCCGGCGACGTCACCCAGTACTATCCCTTCCGGATGCGGCAGCCCGCGAAGTAACACGTTTCGCGTGGCGCCTCAGGCGGCGCCATGATGCCGTGAGGGTGCTCGCCGAGAGCATCAGGCCGCCGATGCTCAGCGCGATCACCACGATGTCCCACAGCGGGCGGCGGTAATAGAGAAACGGAAAATCGAAGCTGTGGAAGCCGTGATAGAGCCAGCGATTGAGCCGGCTCAGGCGCTCTTCTTTTCTGGCGATCGTGCCATGCCGCGGATCGAAATAGAGCCACGTGCGCTGGGGATCGTTGTAGCGAACCCGTAACACCGGCAACGATCGCCGCCGATCGCGGTCGTAGTAGTACGCGTCGTAGTCGTCCATCCACTGCATGCCGTCAATGGGCACGCCCGGCATCACGATGTCGCCGGCGCCCCTGATGAGATCGGGTGGCAACTGCTCGAGCGCGCCAAGGTGCGGCTGGTCGAGCGACACCAGGCCCTCAGCCGCACTCGCGTAGTAATGCCCCCGAAATCGCACCACGTCGATCTCCTTGGGGACCCGCGGTGCGTACGCCTCGAGGGCGCGCCGCACCACGGCGGCCGAGAGATCGGCGGTCACGAGCGGACCGCCCGCCAACCGCTCGCGTTGATCGCGCGTCGGGGCCGTGCCCGGGTGCCATGACCAGGGATCCATGGAGAGCATGCCGCTGAAGACGAACATCATCGTGGTGAAGCCGAAGATCAGCCCAAGGTAGTGATGCCAGCGCATCCACCCGGCGTACGGCGATGCCTGCCGGTGATCGCGCAGCCGGTAACCGCGATAGGGCGACAGCCGCCAGGCGCCCCACACGAGCCCAAACAGGCACATCACCGTTCCGGCCAACGACGACCAGATGATGACCTCGTTCCAGAGACCGGCGTTTCGCCTGAGGGACGTGAAGTAGATCCAATGCAGCACCGCGCCGAGCCATCCCCATCTACGGCCGGAGGCGGTCGATTTCATCACCACGTCGCCGCCGTTCTCGGTCACATACAGGTGCGTCTTCGCCTCGTCCTCGACGATGAGCCGATGCACGGGCATCTCCCGGCGCACGCCGAAGGTCCACTGATCCGAGTCGACGAGGCGCGCATCGTATCGGAGCGTCACGTGACCGCCGGTAAAGGCCCGGCCCACCCGGATGGCCTGCTCGGCGTCGACTGGAGGAACATCGTCTCCGGTGTCGGCGAAGACGAAGCGCGTGCGGCCGCCGGCGCTCAGGCGATACACCGGCCGGCCTTCAAGCGAGCTCAGGGAGAGCCCCGACGCATTGCCATCGGCGACCGGCGGAGAGACGCGAACAAACGCAGGGTTGAGGGCCGGCAAGCGCGCGAGCCGCTCGATCGGGTCGAGCGCCGGCATCCGCGCGTACATCATCACGATGCCTGACAGGAACCAGACGATGAAGAGCAGGCCGGCGGCGATGCCGAGCCAGCGATGGGTGTAAACGAGGACACGGGCCGTGCGGTGGCCGCTCACATCACTTGCGCGTTGTTGTACCACAACTCCGCGGATGCGTTTATATTTGTCCCATCGCATGTGGACATTGCAGTCAGTCGATCCTGAAGATGCCGGGCTCACCTTCCGAATGCTGCCGGGCACACTGAAAACCATGGGGCGTGCGCCGCGGGCGGATTTTGTGGTCGACGCCGCGCTAGTGTCACGCGTGCACTGCCGCTTCACGCTCAACGACACCGGCGATCTCGAGCTCGAGGATCTCGGCAGCACCAACGGCACGTTCGTCAACGGCCGCAAGGTCACCAAGCTGATGTTGAGCGACGGCGACAAGCTGACGATCGGCCGCGTGGAGTTCGTGGTGAACTCGACCGCCAACCTTGACGACGGCCGTCCGAATACTACCGGGACTTCATAGCCAGGTATTCCAGGACGAATGGGTTGGTCGCACGCTCGCGGCCAATCGTGGTCTCGGGGCCGTGTCCCGAATACACGATCGAATCGTCCGGGAACGTGAAGAGCACTCCGGTGATGGCCCTCAACAGCGTGTCGTAGTCGCCGCCCGGTAAATCGGTGCGGCCGATCGATCCCGCAAACAGCGTATCGCCCACGAACAGGCGGGGCGCGGCCACGTCCCCCTGCTTCGAAACGGCGAGGCACACCCCGCCCGGACAATGACCCGGCGTGTGCAGCACCCGCACTTGGTAATCGCCAAAGGTGATCGGCCCTTCGCCTTCGTAGTAACGGTCAACCGGCGGCGGCTGTTCCACCGTGAGGCCGAACATCATCCCGGTCCTCACAGCGTTATCGTAGAGAAAGCGATCATCCTTGTGCAGGTAGATCGGCACGCCAAGGGCGCGCTTGGCTTCCGCCACTCCCGAGACGTGATCGACGTGGGCATGGGTCAGCAGGATGTGGGTGACCTCGAGCTCCTGCACCTTGATGAAGTCCAGCAGCTGTTCAACCTCGTCGCCGGGATCGATGAAGACGGCCTGCTTCGTCCGCTCGCAGCCCGCCACATAGCCGTTCTTGAAGAAGGGGCCCACCGCCGCACTTTCGAGGATCATTTAGATAGGATAAACCGTGATGCCGCCCACCGTTCTCGACGTTTACCAGGCGCAGCGCCGCATTGGCAACCGGATTCCGAAAACGCCGCTGCTGCCCTCACCCTGGTTGTCGTCGATCACCGACGGCGGCGTGTTCCTCAAGATTGAATCGGCGAACTTGACCAGCTCGTTCAAGATCCGCGGCGCCTTCAACGCCGCGTTACGGCTGAGCGAGGGCGTGGATAGCGACGACGCGCCGATTGTGACCGCGTCTGCGGGCAATCACGGGCGCGCACTGGCGATGGCCACCGAGCAGCTAGGCCTGTCGTGCGTAGTGTTCACGCCGGCCTCCGCGCCGGAGACCAAAAAGAACGCGATCCGGCGCCACGGCGCCAACCTTCATTCCGATTGCAAAGACTACGACGCCGCCGAGAAGGAGGCGAAGGCGTTCGCGGACGCCGAAGGCGGCGTTTACGTCTCGCCCTACAACCATCCGGATGTGATTGCCGGCGCGGGCACGATTGCACTGGAACTCCTCGAGGCCATGCCTCAGTTTGATGTTGTGGTGATCCCGCTCGGCGGCGGCGGGCTGGCGAGCGGCGTCGGCCTCGCGCTGAAAGCCGCCGCGCCGCACGTCACCATCGTCGGCGTCGAAGTAGAGGCCTCGTCGCCGTTTACGCTGAGCCTCGAGGCCGGCCGCATCACCGAGATCACGCCGCGCCCGTCGCTCGCCGACGGCCTGGTCGGCAATCTGGAGCCGGGATCGATCACGTTCCAGTTGGTCAAGCAGGTGGTGGATGACGTAGTCACGGTGAGCGAGGACGAGCTTGGCCGCGCCATGAAGGGGCTTGCCAACGAGGAGCGCCTGATTGTCGAAGGCGCGGGCGCCGCGTCGGTGGCGGCAATCATGTCGGGCAAGGCGTCCGCACCCGGTCAGCGGGTGATTGCAATCGTCAGCGGCGGCAACGTCGACCTGCCGAAGTGGCTGTTCACAATCAGTTGACTTTTCGGTGCCTATGATCAGTAGGGCACCCCATTTAGGGGTGCCTATGATTTCTGCGGCCGCGACGGCCGAATCTCGACGCGGCTGGGCAGGCTGCGCGCGGGGTGATTCAACACGTCGACAATCGCGCGCGCCACATCCTCGGGCAACAACTTCCACTCCGCTCCGGTGCCAGGCTCGCGTCCTGAAAAACCGGTCGCGACCGATCCGGGCAACACGCACGTCACGCGAATGTTGTCTTCGCGCAGCTCCTGCATCAGCGCTTCGCTGAAGGCGTTCACCGCGGCCTTCGACGCGCAGTACGCCGCGCCGCCGGCGAACGGGTTCTTCGAGGCGAGGCTCGAGATGTTGACGATCCACCCGCCACCTCGCTGGCGCAGATGCGGAATCGCCGCCTTGCAGCAGTTGAACACGCCGGTCACGTTCGTACCGATGATGCGGTTCCACTCGTCGTGCGGCATCTCCGCGATCGGCACGCCCACGCCGACGCCGGCGTTGTTGACGAGCACGTCGAGGCCGCCGAACTTCGCGACGGCCGTTCTCACTGCAAGCTCCGCGGCGCCCGGGTCGCGCACGTCGCACACGATCGCCGTCACCGTGCCAAGCGCGGCGAGCTGGCGCTCGGCTTTCACGGCACCGTCGTCGGTGGTGCCGGTCACCGCCACCGTGTCACCCGCGCGCAACAACGCTTCGGCCAGCGCGTAACCAATACCACGCGTTCCACCTGTAATCAGCACCACTCTCGGCATCTGTTCCTCAAGTCCTCACGTCCCCAAACCCTCAAGTCCTCATAGAATATCCCGGTGGCGACGGTCGTTATCCTTGGAGCCGGCGAGATCGGCGGCGCGCTCGCGCGTCAACTCGCCGCTCTCGATCTCGTCTCCCGTATCGTCATTGTCGATGACCTGGCGAATGTGGCGGCGGGCAAGGCGCTCGACGTGGCCCAGTCTGGACCGGTCGACGGTTACCACACGGCGCTCTCGGGAACGAATGACGTGGCCGCCGTGGTCGGCGCTGCTGTGGTGGTCGTTGCGGATCGCGTGGCGCAGCCGGTTGCTGAATGGCAAGACGAGGGCGGCCTTGCGCTCGTCAAGCGCGTGGCCGGTCTGAATCAATCCGCGCCCATCGTATGCGCCGGCGCCCGGCAGGCAGCGCTAATCGAGAAGGGCGTAAACGAGGCCGGCCTTTCTCGCCTGCGACTTTTCGGCTCGGCGCCGGAAGCGCTGCGCTCGGCGATCATCGCCATTACGGCGCTTGAAGCGAGCGCTTCGCCGACCGACATCTCGCTGTCGGTGCTCGGGCGCTCGCCGCATCAGGTGATCGTGCCCTGGGATGAGGCGGCGATTAGCGGCAGAAGCTCGACCAACGTATTGAGCGCCGCGCAACTGGCGAGGCTTGACGCGCGCATTGCCCGCCTGTGGCCGCCGGGGCCGTACGCGCTCGCGGCAGCGGCCACCAGCGTGATCAGGACCGCCTTGATGAGGACCGCGCGGATGCACGCCGCGCTCGTAGCCGTCACGCGCGAGGAAGGCCTCCCCGGCCGCTCGGCGATGATGCCGGTGACCTTGCAGCCATCGGGCATCGCCTCGCTCGTGCCGCCGGCGCTCTCCGCGCGCGATCGCGTCAGGTTCGAGACCACCATGCGCGCCTGACGCAGCTACGAACGTTAACCACGGAGCTCACGAAGCACACGGAGAAATCCTTTCTAAACGCCAGTGGTGCTAAGCAGCATTGGTATTGAAAAAGTTGTCTCCGTGGGCTCCGTGCACTCCGTGGTTAACGTACGTGGACAGGAACCACGCGATCGAACACCGCCGCGAACTGCTCGACGAAGTGATCTTCAACCTCGGTCATCTCCGGAACGCGGCCCAGTTGCGCGGCAAGAGAAGTGACGCCGCGATCGGCGATGCCGCACGGGACAATCAGGTTGAAGAACTCGACGTCGGTGGTGACGTTGAAGGCAAAGCCGTGGCTCGTTACCCATCGCGAGATGCGCACACCGATGGCGCCAATCTTCTCATCGCCAACCCAGGCGCCACTCAACCCCTTGATGCGATCCGCCGCGATGCCGTAACCGGCGCACACGCGGATCATCACCTCTTCGAGATCGCGGACGTAGCGATGCACGTCGCGGCGATCGGGATTGAGATCGAGAATCGGGTAGCCAACCAGCTGGCCGGGTCCGTGGTAGGTCACATCGCCGCCGCGTCCGGTCTCGAACACCTCGACACCGCGAGACGACAACTGCTCCGGCGTGGCGATGATGTGGGATCGGCCGTCCTTCTTGACGCCGATGGTCACGACATGAGGATGTTGAAGCAGCAGGAGCGTGTCGGGAATGCGGCCGGCCTTGCGATCCTCGACCAGCGCGCGCTGCAGCTCGAGCCCCTCCGCATACGGAACAAGGCCAAGCCGGCGCACCTGCAGGCGGCGCATAGCCCTGAGCGAGCTGGACTCATCGCCACGCGATGAGTCCGGCGAGTCGAAGGGCGAGTCGAAGGGCATTACACCTGCGATGGGTCGAATTGCTCGATGCCCTTCTTGACGTCGGCCATGAACTGATCCGCCACGGCGCCGTCGATCAGGCGGTGATCGTAACCGAGCGTCAGGAAGCCCATCAGCCGGATGCCGATCAGGTCGTCGATCACCACCGGCCGCTTCTCGATGGTGCCGACGCCGAGAATGGCCACCTGCGGCTGATTGATGATCGGCAGGCCGAACTGGGCGCCGAAGTTGCCGGGGTTGGTGATCGTGAACGTGCCGCCGTGCACTTCTTCAGGACTGAGCTTCTTCGCCCGCGCGCGATCGGCTACATCCTGGATCGCCTTCGACAGGCCCAGGATGTTCTTCTCGCCCGCGCCTTTCACCACCGGCACGATCAAGCCGTTGTCGAGCGCCACGGCGACACCGAGATTGATGTCGCTGCGGTAGATGATGTTGTCGCCGTCGATCGAGGCGTTGACCACCTTGTGGCGGCGCAGGCAGTCGACCACCACCTTCGCGATGAACGAGGTGAAGGTCAGCTTCGCGCCCATGCGCTCGTATTCGTCTTTCTTCTCCTTGCGGATCTGATCGACGCGCGAATAGTTGACCTCGAACACCGAGTAGACGTGCGCCGACGTCCGCCGGCTCACGATCATGTGCTCGGCGATCTTCTTGCGCATCACGCTCATGGGAACTACTTGATCTCCCACGCCTCGTGTGACGGGTACTGAGGGTAGCTCGCCCTGAGGTTTCGCTTCGGCAGGTCTTGCGTCAACAGCTGGTGCGGCCTTCGCACCGCCATTATCCAGATAGCCAAGGATGTCCTGCTTGGTCACGCGGCCGCCAATCCCGGACCCACTGATCTGGGAAAGGTCGACGTTGTGTTCCTTAGCGATCTTGCGCACCAGCGGCGAAGACTTCTGCCGCAAATCTGCAGATGACGGTTGTGGTTCGCCTTCGGCAGATCGTGTCGCGGCGACCGGTGCGACCTGCGAATCTTTCGTGTCAGGAGATGCGGGGGCTGCAACGCTTGGCCCAGGAGTTCCGGTCGCGTCTGCCTTCTCTGAAGTTTTTGCTCCGTTCGCACCCTGTGCACCTTGCGCACTCTGCGCACCCTGTGCACCCTGTGCATCCTGCGCACCCTGCGCGGCCTCTCCAGCCGTGCCGATCGTCGCAACGACGCTATTGACGGGAACCGTCTCGCCTTCCTTCACCTGGATCGCGGTCAGCACGCCGGCGGCGGGCGACGGAATCTCCGCATCCACTTTGTCCGTCGAGATCTCGAACAACGGCTCGTCGCGATCGACCGAGTCGCCGACCTTCTTGATCCAGCGAACGATCGTCCCTTCGGCGATCGACTCGCCCATCTGCGGCATTACGACTGGTGTGGACATGGGGCAGTCCTAAATGTGAATGGCCGCGCCGTGCGCGGCGTGCGACGCCTCGCCCACCGCCTCCGACATGGTCGGGTGCGCGTGAATCGTTCGGATCAATTCCTCGACGGTCACTTCCATGCGCAGCGCCATCACCGCTTCGGCCACCAACTCCGTGGCCCGCGGCCCAATGATGTGCACGCCGAGAATCTCGTCGTATTTCTTCTCGGCCACGATCTTCACGAACCCGTCGGTCTCCCCCGCCATGCGGGCCCGCGCCAGGGCGCGGAACGGGAAGCTGCCGATGCGCACGTCATGACCTTGCGCCTTCGCCTGGGCCTCCGTCAACCCCACGCTGCCGATCTCCGGTTCCGTGTAGGTGCAGCGCGGCACGTGATCGTAATTGATCGGCAGCACGGCGTGGCCGGCAATCCGCTCGGCCAGCACGATCCCTTCCATCGAGGAGACGTGCGCGAGCTGGTAGTGCGGCCCGCCCATGGTAATGACGTCGCCAATCGCGGAAATGCCCGGCACGTTGGTCTTGAACATCTGATCGACCACCACGAAGCCGCGATCCATCTTGATGCCGAGCTTGTCCGCGCCAAGGCCTTCGGTCACGGGGCCGCGGCCGGTGGCCACGAGCAGCAACTCGAAGTTCAGTTTCTGAGTCTTGCCATCCTGTCCTGAGCTTGTCGAAGGGTCAGCGGCTTGCACGTCGATGTCGACGCCCTTTGCGCCGGCCTTGGCGGCGGTCACCTTGGCGCCGGTCATCACCTTAATGCCGCGTTTCTTGAAGGCCCGCTCGAGCTCCGCCGACACCGCTTCGTCTTCGCCGGGCACCAGCCGCGGCAGCAGCTCGATCACCGTCACTTCACTGCCGTAGCTCCTGAAGATCGACGCGAACTCGACGCCCACGGCGCCGCTGCCCATGATCGCGATCGTCTTGGGCACAGCCGCGAGATGGATCGCTTCGTCGCTGAAGATGATCTTCTTGCGATCGGCCTCGATGCCGGGGACGCTGCGCGGCGTCGATCCGGTCGCGACGATGATTTCCTTGGTAGCGGCCAGCGACTGCTTGGTGCCGTCGTGCAAGGTGACCTCGACCTGCGTTGGCTGTCCGGGGCTGCCGGTCAGCCGCGCGGCGCCTTTGATCCACTCGATCTTGTTTTTCTTGAAGAGCATCTCGATGCCGCCGGTGAGGCCCGCGATCATCTTGTCTTTGCGCGCGTGCACGGCGGGCATGTCGATCGACACGGCGGCGCCGTCAATGCCGGTGAGTCCCCATTCCTTCGCCGCCTGCGCGATCTTCAGCGCGTGCGCGTGTTCCAGCAACGCCTTGGTGGGAATGCAGCCCCATATCAGGCAAGTGCCGCCGAGCGCTTTCTGCTTCTCGACCACCGCGACCTTGAGGCCCAACTGCGCGGCGCGAATGGCGGCCACATACCCGCCCGTCCCCGCGCCAATCACTACAACGTCGTACTCATTAGCCACAATCCCTCACTGTGGCTCACCGTTTCAGTTGAGTCAAGGGGACGAAGGTCTGCTTCGGTTCCGGCGCCGGCGGTGTCGAGGGATCCACCTTGGCTTTCAGCTCGCCGTGATCGAACTTGAGCTGCCAGTACATCTCCGTGATCTGCGCCAGCTGGCGCGCCGTGCGCCGGGCCTGCACAAAGGCCACCACCGCGATGACCAGCGCCGCGATCGTCACGATCCAGAGGGTCATGAACGTATACTGGCGCCGAATGTCGGCCCGCCGCAAGACGGTACTGGTAATCGATGCTCACGACGAGGCCCGTGAACGCCTCGCCCAGACACTGCGCCGCGATTACCGCGTGATTCGCGCCGCGTCCGCAGAGGCCGGGCTGGCCCTGATGGACCGCGAGGATGTGGACGTGCTCCTCGCCGACGTGCAGCAACCTGGCCTCGGCGGCCTCGACCTGCTGCAGATCGTTCGCGAGAATTTTCCGCTCGTCGAAATCATCATGACCTCGGAGGCGCCCGACGTCGACGGCGCGGTCAAGGCGATCAAGCTCGGCGCCTATCACTTCCTCACCAAGGACGCCGATCCCGACGTGATGCGCGGGCTGGTCCGTCATGCCGGCGAACGGCAGGATCTCCATCGCCACGTCCTCACGCTGCAGGACGCAGCGGGCGATGCCGGCGGTCGCGACTTCATCACCGGGCCGAGCACCGCGCTGAAAGACGTGCTCGAAACGGTGCACAAGGTCGCCAAGCTGTCCGCGACGGTACTGATCCTCGGTGAAAGCGGCACCGGTAAGGAACTGCTCGCGCGCCTGCTGCATCGCGAATCCGCGAACCCGGACGCGGCGTTCGTAGCGGTCAACGTCGCGGCGATCCCGCGCGAGCTGGTCGAGAGCACGTTGTTCGGCCACGAAAAGGGATCGTTCACCGGCGCGATCCATCAACGCATCGGCAAGTTCGAGCTGGCCAACGGCGGCACGTTGTTCCTCGACGAGATCGGCGACCTCAAGCCGGACTTGCAGGCCAAACTGCTCCGCGCGATCCAGGAAGGCGAGGTCGAGCGGGTCGGCGGCACGCGGCCGATCCGCACGCAGTTCCGGCTGCTCGCCGCGACCAACGTCGACCTCGAGCGCGCCGTCAAGGACGGCTCGTTCCGCGAAGACCTGTTCTACCGCATCAACGTGATTCCCGTGCGGCTGCCGCCGCTGCGGGAGCGCATCGAAGATCTGCCGGTGCTGGCCGACTTTTTCATCAAGCGCTACAGCGGGCGGTTCCACAAGGACGTGCGCGGCCTGGCCGAATCGACGCTTCGGATGCTGTCGCATTACTGGTGGCCGGGGAACATCCGCGAGCTCGAAAACCTGATCGAGCGGCTGGTCGCCGTCGTCGATCATGAATTCATCACCGACGAGGACCTGCCCTTCGAATTCCACGTGGTGGAGCTCCACCGTGCGAAGTCGGACACGAGCCTGCTGGATCGGGCGCTGGGGACGTTCGAGCGGAATTTCCTGGTACGCGCGCTCGAGCGGAACGCCTGGAACGTCACGCAGACGGCGCGCTACCTGGGCGTGCCGCTCAGCACGCTCAAGTTCAAGATAGAGCGGCTCGAAATCCGCGAGCTCGCCCGAAAAATCAAAAAGTAACTAGGCCGGCTTCTTCGGCAGCACAGCGTCCTTCAACTGCTTGACGATGCGCGCCTTGACGACGGTCTTGGCGGCGATGGGAATGGGTTGTCCGGTGGCGGGGTTGCGGCCGGTGCGCGCGTTGGTTCGCTTGAGCACCAGCTTGACCATGCCGGGAATCACGAACTCCCCCGTGCGCTTCAGCTCCTTCTCGCACAACATCGCCAGCTCGTCGAAGAATTCACGCGACTGCGTCCGCTTGATGTCAAACCGCTCGGCGAAGTGCGAAAAGAGTTCCGACTTGCCCATCTTCCGGGCTTCGTCCATCGTGTCCCCCAAGGTCAGAGTTAAGAAGCGGCCCGTATGCTAACCCCCCCATAGGGGGCTGTCAAACGGGGCAAACCGAATACTTTGCCGTACACTGACGTTATGTCTACAGCGACGATCGAGACGTTTCCGAACCCGCGCCCCGAGCGCGAGTTCGAGATCGCGATCGATTGTCCCGAGTTCACCTCGATGTGTCCGAAGACCGGACTCCCCGACTTCGGGGTGATCCGCATTCGCTACGTGCCCGAGGCCCGCTGCATCGAACTCAAGTCCCTCAAATACTATCTGCTGGAGTTCCGCAACAAGGGGATTTTCTACGAGGCGGTCACCAACCAGATTCTCGACGACCTGGTGGCCGCCTGTCAGCCCCGCCGTATGACCGTGATAGGCGATTTCACCGCGCGCGGCGGCATCACGACGAAGGTAACGGCTGAGTATGGCGGACGAAAATGACGAGGTCGTCCAGGTCCCGATCGAAGACGCGATCGACCTCCACAGTTTCGCGCCGCGGGACATCGTGTCGGTGGTTGACGAGTATCTGCAGGCCGCTCGCGACGCGGGATTTCAGCAGGTCCGGCTGATCCACGGGCGCGGCAAGGGCGTGCAGCGCGCCGCCGTGCAGCAGCTGCTGCGCGAGCACGCGCTGGTGGAGCGCTACTGGGACGCGCCGGAATCACACCTCGGCGCCACCGTCGTGGTCCTGAAGCACCAGGCGCCGTGACGGGCGCTCCGGCATGCCCGCCAGCGCGCGGGCAATGGCGTCGAGCTGCCCGTTCAGCTCCGAGACGCGCAGCGTCGACACCGGCACGCCCGAGTTCACGGCCGACGCCACCGTGCGGTAATCGCTGTTGACGCTGTGCGAGATGCTGAAGCCAAGGACGCGCTCGATCTCCGCCGTGGACAGCACGCCGAAGTCCGAGGCGCGATTGAGGACGATCTTCAGGCGCTCGCTCGGCACGCCCACCGTCTTCACCGCGTCGATGATCCGCTGCAGGTTGCGCAGGCACGGCACATCGGGGTTGGCCACCAGCATGATCGCGTCCGACAACTGCAGCGCGGTGGCCGACGGCGGCATCAACGACGTGCCGACGTCGAGGACGACGAAGTCATAGACCGTGTTGAGCGCGCGGAGCAACTGCTCCACGTAATCCGCCTCGCGCATGGCAGGCCGGCCGTAATCGTCGCCCGCGGCCAGGACGTGCAGTCCGCAATCGTGCTCGACGACGAAGCGCCGTAAGCTGGTGGGGTCGATCCAGGCCAGGTGATCGAGCGCGGTCAACACCGAGTGCCGCGGACGCAGGCCGAGAAACAACGCTACATCACCGGGCCCGTTCTTGAGATCCACCACAACCGTCGGCCGTCCGGTCAGCCTGCGGATGTCGGCCGCGCCATTCACGGCCAGCGTCGTGGTCCCAGTTCCGCCCTTGGTGCCCAGAAAACTCGCGATCATGCGGCGGCTCAAGGGCAACCCGTGTGCCAAAGCACGCAGCGGCCATTCCCCAGTGCGAACGCGAATTTCAGGCCTGAATCGCAAGACGAAGGGTACGACAAATGTAAGTGCGGTCACGTGAATCGTGGGCGCCGGTGGGCTTCACGCAAGGGCCCGCCGAAAGGCCGCGCCGCTAACTTGCGCAATTACGGTGAGTTGCTGATGACGCGATTTGGATCACACGACGGCACGCTGATTGCTGTCGGGATGATCGCTCCTTGCGGGGACCCCAATAATTATGGCAGCAACAGCAATCTCACGGTCAAAGCTACGGCCCGCGAAAGACGAGTGGGGCGTATACGACCCACAGCAAGCGGGTTTGGCGGCCCTCTATGCCAAGCTCGACGCCAGAGATACGAAGGCCGCTGCGGCGCCTTCGGCTGCTCCGGCCGCGAAAGTCGCGGAACCGACGATCGACGTGCCCGCCCCTCGGCCGTCACTTCGCGATGCGAAATAACAAGCTCTAAGCGCCGTTCCTCAACGTCCCTTCTCAGGGTGGCCTTCGCGGGCCACCCTGATTTTTTGTATTCACCAAGATCACAACCTCACGAGCTCTCGCTAGAGCTTCGCCCAACCTTCCTTGATCTATCTCCGTCAGATAGGTATGTTCCATACCTATATGACAGATATCTCCACGAAGTCGCTGCAGAAGGGCAGCGCCGAGTTTCTGGTCTTGTCGATTCTCGACGGCCCGGATCGGCACGGGTATGAACTGGCGCAGATCATCGAGGCGCGGTCGGGCGGCAAGCTCAGCTTCAAGGCGGCCACGCTCTATCCCCTGCTCTACAAGCTCGAGAAACAGGGCTGGGTCGCCGGCCGCTGGGTGGAAAAGGCCGGTGAGCGGCGCCGCCGCTTCTATCGCCTCACCGCGGCGGGCCGCAAGGTGCTCGGCGCGCGCCGGCGGGTGTGGCGCGAATTCGTCGAGGCCCTTGAACAGGTCACCAAGATCAGGCCGGCATGAACATCAACTGGCGCCACTACGTCCGCGAGCATCTCCCGCCGCTCAACGTTTCGGCCGAGCGTGAGACCGAGATCGTCGACGAGCTCGCGATCCAGCTGGAGTCGGTCTACGACCGTGAGCGTGGACGCGGCAACGCGCACGAAGAGGCGATGGCGCGCGCGATCAGCGAAGTGCCCAGCTGGACGGCACTGGCCGGCAGGATTGAGACCATCGAACCGCCGTGCATTCACGCACCAGTTCCTGGAATGAAGAGTGGAGGCCTCATGACCGGACTCGGCGGCGATGTTCGTTACGCGCTCCGTACCCTCACGCGGACGCCGGCTTTCACCCTCGTCTCGGTGGTCACGCTCGCCGCCGGACTCGGCATGGGCGCAGCTGCCTTCTCCGTCATCGATACGTTGCTCGTCAAGCCGCTGCGGTTTCGATCGCCCGAACAACTGGTGTTGGTCCACGCCACCGTCCCGCCCGACGCGCGCGACACCAACGAGCTCACGTACCTCGACGCGAGCGACCTGGCGCGGGAGACCCACGCCTTCACGTCTCTGGGCGTGGTGATTCCCTATGCCGGGACGGCCACCTCACTCGATCCACCCGAGCGCATCGAGGGGTATGAACTATCGCCGTCGCTCTTCGAGACGCTCGGTGCGCAGCCCGCACTCGGACGCGCGTTCACCACTGCCGAAGGGCAATCGGGGCCACCGACCGTCGTCATTCTCGGCGACGGGTTCTGGCGCCAGCTCGGCGCGCGCCGCGACATCATCGGCCAGACGCTGGTGTTAGACGATGTTCCCCATACCGTTGTCGGCGTGATGCCGGCGGATTTTCATGTCGAAGTCTTCAATGGGCGGGCGGCTGTGTATCGCCCGGTCACGCCACAACACTTCGCGGCGGGCAATCGCAACTTCCGCGCTTTTCGCGCCATCGCCAGGCTGCAATCGGAGCGTGTCCATTGAACAGGCGCAGAGCATTGCCGCCAACGGTCGGCGAGCGGCTAGCCGGCGAGTATCCAGAGACCAATCGCGGCCGCACATTTTCTCTGCAGCCGCTGCAGGCCGACCTGGTTGGTCCGGTTCGACCCGCGCTCTTGCTAATGGCGGGGCTGGTGGCACTCGTGCTGCTGATCGCCGCGGTCAACCTGATGAATCTTCTGCTCGCGCGCGCCATCGCGCGAGCGCGCGAGGTTGCCGTGCGGTCCGCACTTGGCGCCGGCGCGTGGCGGCTCGCGAGAACGTCGTTGATCGAAGGCGTGCTGCTCGCGGTCGCGGGCGCTGTGGGCGGCGTCTTCGTGGCCCAAGCGATCCTGACCGCGCTGACCACGATGCCGGGTCTCGTGTTGCCAAGGCTGAACGAAGTCACCATCGGTTGGCGAAGCGTGTTTGCGTTGGCCGTCGCATCACTGGTGGCCTCGATCGGCGTCGCGATCATTCCTTTTCTCGTTCATCGACGGCTGCACGACACGGCGACGCTGAGGACCGGACACGAAACCGCCGGACGGCTCGAAAGCCGCGTGCGATCGGTGATGGTCGCCGCGCAAGCCGGTCTCGCCTTTCTGCTCATCGCGGCCACGACCCTGCTCGGCGTGAGCCTCCAGCGGCTGTTATCCACTCCTTCCGGCTTCGATGCCGGCGTCGTGACGATGCGAGTGTCGGTGCCGGCGGCGAGGTACCCCACTCGCGACGCCACCGCGCGTTTCTTCACGAGCTTCGTTGACGAGCTCGCCGGACAAGGCGGCATTCAGAAGGCCGGCTTCGTGTCGATCCTGCCGCTGAGCGGGAGCGCCGGCAGCACCATGACCGTGCAAGGCCGCGAAGACACTCCAATAGCTGAACGGCCCGACGTCGGATGGCAATGGGCAAGCCCTGGATATTTCGAGGCGATGGGGATACCGCTGTTGCGCGGCCGCGGCTTCACGAGTGCGGATCTCACCGGTCCAACGCACGTCACGCTGATCAACGAAACGCTCGCCCGCCTCCATTTTGGTGGTGAGGATCCAATCGGCAAGCGGGTGTACTTCGGCGGGTTCCCGTCGACGGGCGTGCCGGAGTGGCACGAAATCGTCGGCGTGGTGGGCGACGTGCGGCACCGGAGTCTCGAAGCGGAGCCCGACGCGCGAGCTTACGACTTGTTCGGACAGCATTGGGGGCGCACGATCTCGCTGGCGCTTCGCACCACCGAGTCGATGCCGGCTGCCGCAACCACGGTGCGCTCCGTGTTGTCGAGACACGACCCGCGCCTCGCCGTCTTCGCGGTGCGTTCCACCGACGACATCATCGACAGCGCGGTCAGCACGCGGCGTCTGCTGGTGTGGCTCGCGGGCGTGTTCGCCATGGCCGGGTTCGGCGTGGCCATGCTCGGCGTCTACGGCATCGTCGCGTGCCTGGTTGCGGAACGGCAGCGCGAGATCGGCGTGCGAATGGCGCTGGGCGCCACCACCGCGCACGTGCATCGGCTCGTCATCTCACATGGGTTGAAGCTGGTGGCGATCGGGTTGATCGGCGGACTCGCGGGAGCCGTGGCATTCCGCCGGGCCATCGAGTCACAGCTGTTCGGGATCGAGGCGACAAACCCGCTCACCTTGTCGGCTGTTGCCCTGGCGCTGCTCGTCGCCGCCGCGGTGCCGTGTCTCGTGGTGTCGAGACGTGCGACACGTCTCGATCCAGTGCGCGCGCTGAGGAGCGAGTAAATGGACTGGCGCCACTACGTCCGCGAGCATCTCCCGCCGCTCCACGTGTCTGCCGAGCGCGAGATCGAGATCGTCGACGAGCTCGCGGTTCAGCTCGAAACCACCTTTGAACGCGCGCGGGCGAACGGCGCGACAGAAGACGAAGCGATGCGGCGCGCGCGGGCGGAAGTGCCCGACTGGGGCGCGCTGGCACAGACACTCGGCCGCATCGAGCGGCCATTCGCGCACCCGCCGGCCGGCGGGCGCCGGCTCCGGGGGACCCATGACTGGCCTGATCCAGGATCTTCGTTACGCCGTTCGGGCGCTCAAGCGTGCGCCCGGATTTGCCGCCGTCTCAATCATCACGCTCGCACTCGGCATCGCCGCGACCACCATCGTCTATTCGATCGTTGACGGCATCCTGCTGCGCCCCTTGCCGATTGAAGATCGCGGACCGCGTCATGCTCGCGCGCGAGACGATCAATGGCCAGGACATGAGCGTGGCGTGGCCGAACTTCCAGGACTGGCAGAAACGGCAAACCTCGTTTGGCTCATTGGCCGCGTGGCGCGGCTTGACGGCCAACCTCACCGGCGTCGAACAGCCGCGGCGTCTCAACGTGCGGCATGTGACGTGGGGGTTGTTCTCGATCTTCGGCGTGCGCCCGATCATCGGCCGCGACTTCACGCCCGACGACGATCGTCCCGGCGTTCCGCGAACCGCGCTGGTGAGCTACGCGTTCTGGCAGACGTCAACTCGGCGGCACACCCGACGCGCTCGGCCGGCAGATCATGCTCGATGAAATACCGGTCACGGTGATCGGCGTGCTGCCGCGAGACTTCACGATTGCCCGCCAGGAGGACATCTTCCTGCCCGTCGGCAGCTTTCTCCATGGCCCGGTCTTGCAGATGTATAACGGCCGCGGCAACCATTTCGGTTTTTCGGCGCTCGGCCGCTTGAAGCCGGGCGTCACCCTGGAAACGGCCAGCACGGAGATGGTGACGATCGCGCGGCAACTGGAGCAGGAATACCCGGCGACCAACAGCGGCAACGGCGCCAGCGTCGAGCCGTTCTTCGAAGTCCTGGTCGCCGATTCGCGGCAGATGCTGTACGTGTTGTTCGGCGCCGTGATCACGATGCTGCTGATCGCGTGCGTGAACCTCGCGAACCTGATGCTGTCGCGGGCGGCGGGCCGCACGCAGGAAATGGCGGTGCGCCGGTCGCTGGGCGCCGCACGCTGGCGGCTGGCGCGGCAGATGTTGACTGAGAGCCTGCTGCTGGCGGCCATCGGCGGCACGCTTGGCGTGCTGGTCGCGTATGTGGGCTTCGAAGCACTGGTTGCCTTGCTGCCACCCAATCCAACCACGCATTCACATCATCACGATCGATTGGCGCGTCGTCTTCGTTGCGGCCCTGGCGTCGATGGGCACGGGCGTGTTGTTCGGATTGATGCCAGCGATCCAGGCGGCCACCGGGAAATCGATGACGCTGCTTCGCGGCGCGCGCGTCACCGGCACCGCGCAAACTAGCGCCGGCACGCGGCGGATCGCTGCTACTGGCCGAAGTCGCGCTTGCGCTCGTGCTCGTCACCGGCGCTGGCTTGATGCTGCGGACGATGAACAATCTCGCCGCCGTGGAGACCGGGTTTCGTCACCAGGAGATCGTCTCGGCACAGTTCAACCTGCCGCAGCGCTACGACCGCGACAAGCGGGTCCTGTTTCTCGATCAGGCGCTGGAGCGGCTGCGCTCGATTCCCGGCGTGTCGAACGCCTCATTCACCTACTCGATCCCGCTGGCGGGATCGAATTGGAACTCGATCTTCATCATCGAAGGTCAGCCAATCCCCGAGCGAAGCAAGTTGCCCAGCTCGGCGTGGACGCCGATCACGAGCGAATACTTCGACACCATGGGCATTCGCCTGTTGAAGGGACGAGGATTCGATAGCCGCGACGTCAACAACTCACCGTCGGTGATCGTCGTCAATGAAACCTTCGCGCGCCGGTTCTTCGGAGCGAACAATCCAATTGGCGCGCGCGTCAAGCAAGGGTGGCCGGAAGACAAAAGCCCATGGCGCGAAATCGTCGGCGTCGTGAACGACGTGCGCGTCGCCGGCTTGACAGGGTGATCCGACGCTCCAGGCATACCTGCCCGCCCGGCAGCTCTCGCAGGCATCGGGGGCGTTCGTGGTCAGGGCGGCCGTCAACCCGGCCTCCCTCGGGCGCGCCATCGAAGCCGCCGTTCACGAGATCGATCCCAACCTGCCGCTCTTCAACGTGCAGGCGATGAACCAGACCATCGAGGCCGGCATCGGTAACGAACGATTGACGATGGTGCTGTTGCTCGGGTTCGCGGGACTCGCGCTATTGATGGCGGCGATCGGGGTTTTTGGTGTGACGGCGTATTCGGTCACCCAGCGCACGCACGAGCTCGGCGTGCGGATGGCGCTCGGCGCCAGGCCGTCGAGCGTGCTGGCGCTCGTGCTGCGTCAGGAGATGGGCGCGTGCCTGATCGGCATCGTCGTCGGAATCGCCGGCGCGTGGCTAATGTCGTCGCTGCTCGAATCGCTGCTGTTCGGCGTCACCTCGCGAGACGCGCTGACATTGTCGGTCGCGTCGCTGGTCCTTCTAGTCGTTACGGCGGTGGCCTGTCTCATTCCGGCACGACAGGCGACGCGCGTTGATCCGGTAACCGCGCTGCGGCTTGATTAGCGATAAGCAGCGGCTTGCTGCTGCCGGCCCTGGCGCGTATACAACGCCGCCAGCCGGGCGCGGTTGGCGTCGCGTTCACGCGCCTGGCGGCCGGGCACCGGCTTAAGCGCGCGATCGGCCGCGAGCATCAGCGGCTCGGCTTCGGCCTCGCGCGATTCGGCCAGCAGCGCGGCGCCAAGTAGGCTCTGCGCCTGCGCAATGCGCCAGTCGCCGGGCTGATACGCACGCTCGCGGGTCTGCAGCGCTCGCCGTGCCATTGGTTCGAGCCCGGCCCGGTCGCCGCGCGCGAGCCGAACCCTGATCAGATCGACCGTTGCGTTGATCACCCGCGGATGATCGTCGCCGAGTTGCGGACCGAAGATGGCGAGCCCCTGTTCGATCAAGGCCCGTGCCTCGTCGAACCGGTCCTGTGCTTCGGCCGCATAAGCGAGGCTGACGAGCGCGATCGCGAACTCGAAATGCGTTTCGCCAAAAATCCGCCGCCGGATCTCGAGCGAATCTCGAAGCAGCACCTCACCTGCCGCTGGATCGCCCCTGGCCGTCAGCAGCACGCCGAGGCTGCTCTTCGACGCAGCCGTGTTCGGATGATCGGCGCCGAGGAGACGTTCAGTCGTCGCCACGTTTTCGCGCAACAACGGCTCGGCGCCGGCGAGATCGCCCTTGGCGACCAGCACCTGGGCGACGTCACTCTTGCTGGTTGCGGTCTGATGGTGCTCGTCGCCGTAGACCGCCTTGCGAATGGCGAGCGCCTCACGCGACGGCGCCTCGGATTCGGCCACCCTGCCCAGACCCCTCAGCGCGCGCGCCCATTCCACCAGCGTGATGGCCAGGTCCGGGTGCTGCGATCCAAGCAGCCGGCGCCGCATCGCCAAGCTTTCGGCCAGCATCGGCTCGGCCGCTTGCAGGTTGCCACGCTCCCGGTGCAGCACACCGAGATCATTGAGGCTCTGCGCAACGCGGACGTGTTCCGGACCAAGCGCGCGACGGCCGATGTCGAGTGCCTTCTCGAGCGCGGGCTGTGCCTGATCGTAAATGCCGAGCCGCTCATAGGTGCGGCCGATCACCGTGAACATTTCTGATTGCAACTCGGGTTGATCGTCGAGCTCAGCGACGCGCGTGGTCGCGGCGTCCAGAAGATTGCGGACCGTCGGTTCCGCGGTGCCCGGCGTGCGGTACGGATCGACGGTCGTCAGCACGCTCGCGAGCAGTTCGCTGACGCGCTCGGCTTTCTCCGCCTGCACCTGGGCCCGGTCACGCTCTTCGGCCAACCGTAAGGTGTAGAACGCGACCAGCGTCGTGAGCACCAGGATAGCCACCGTCGTCGCGGCCACGACGCGCCAATGACGACGCACGAACTTGGCGGCACGATACGACATTGCATCCGGCCGCGCGCTGATCGGCTGATGATTGACGTGCCGGCGAAGGTCGTCGGCAAACTCGCCCACCGACGCGTAGCGTTCCGAGGGATCTTTCTTGAGCGCCTTGGCGAGGATCGTGTCGAGGTCGCCGCGCAGGGACCGTTGCAGCCGATCGGGAGTCGTCGACCGACGCGATGCGACCTGCGCCGCATCGGCGGCGCTCGCCACGGCAACGGCCGCCGACACCTTCACGCATTCGTCATCGGCGATCGCTCGTGCGAACTCCGCGGGCGACTTCGGCTCCGGCCCCGCGGGATGGCGGCCGCTCAACAGCTCGTAAAGGAGCACGCCGAGCGAATACACGTCGGTCGCGGTCGTGATCGGCCCGGCGCTCACCTGTTCGGGCGCCGCGTACTTCGGCGTCATCGCCGATCCGGCCTCGCGGGTCAGGCGCGACACGCCGTTGTCTTCGATCAGCTTCGCGATGCTGAAGTCGAGGAGCTTGACGCGCCCATCCGCGGCGACGAGCACGTTGGACGGCTTGAGATCGCGATGCACGATGAGGTTCGCGTGCGCGTGGGCGACCGCGGATTGCACGTCGAGAAAGAGCCTGATGCGCTCGTCCACATTCAAGCGCGCGTCATCGCAGTACTGGTCGAGGTGTAAGCCCTCAACGAGTTCGAGCACGAGATACGGCTGGCCGGTGTTCGATACGCCGGCATCGATCAGGCGGGCAATGTTCGGATGCGCCAGCCGCGCGAGGATCGTGCCCTCGCGGCGGAATCGCTCTTCGCCGCCGCGGCCGACGAGCGCCGCGTTCAGCAGCTTGACCGCCACCTGTCCTTCGTAGCGGCCATCACTGCGTGACGCCAGCCACACGCTGCCCATGCCGCCATGGCCGATGTTGGACTTCAGCGTGTATGCGCCGATCACCACGCCGGCCAGCGACGCTTCGACCGGTTTGAGCGGCGTTTTCGCATCGAGGAAACCCTCGGCGCTCAGCTGGCGATGCTGTTCGAGCATCACCTCCACATCGGTGGCAATGGCGGGATCTTCAAGGCGGATGGACTCCACGACGGCGCTCCGTTCCGCGTCGGGCAGGTCCAGCACGCGATCGAGATGCCGGCTCGCCCGCAACCAACGCCCGCTGTCGAACGCCTTCATGGTCAGTTCCCGCCCTCGTCTTGCAGATGCTGATGCAGGTAGATGCGCGCTTTCTCCCAGTCGCGCTGCACGGTTCGCTCCGAGAGGCCGAGCATGCCACCGATCTCCACGAACGAGAACCCGCAGAAGAACTTGAGATCGACGATGCGCGCGAGACGGTCGTCGATTTGCGCCAGCTCGTCGAGCGCGTCGCTAATTCGCGTCAGCTCGGCGGCGTCGGCCATCACGTCGGCGATGTCGGTCTTGAGCGAGGTGATCTCGAAGTGCCCGCCCCGCTTCTGCGCCTGGCGGCTGCGCGCGTAGTCGATGATGATGCCGCGCATCACGCGCGACGCGTAGCCCATGAACCGGTTGCGATCGGGGAACGTGGTGCCCTCGCGGCCGGAAATGTTGAGATAGGCATCGTGCAGAAGGGTGGTGGCACTGAGCGTGACGCCGCCCCCGCGGTTGGCGAGCTCGCGCCGCGCCATGCGGTGCAGCTCCTGGTACAGCGCGGTAAATACAGCGTCGGCCGCCTCGCGGTCGCCCCGCTCGGCGGAAGCGAGGAGCATCGTGATGTCGGCCGTCACGACGGCTCCCCGATGTGGAACGACCGCGTGGTGTTGCGTGTCATGCGTCGGGCGTTCGGTGGCGCGCCCGACAGTATACGCGGGTAGGGACAAGGTGCTCGGCAGTGCCATCATTCCTCACCAACTAGATCGGAATCGGCCCGCCGAACACGACATTCACTGCCTGACGCCGACGGTCAGCCAGTACTCACGGGGCACGCAGATCCCGAGCGCGGTCGGAAATCCGGCGTGAAATGCGACGAAATCGGCGCGCAGGGCCTCCCGCTTGTCGGGGGCGAGCGCCGCCGCCAGCGACCGGGTCGGGCCGTAGCCGGTCGAGAACGTCTCCCACGCCGCCTGGGCGCTCGGCTCACGGTAATACGACACCGCGCGCTCGAACTTCAGCTCGAAGGCGTGGCCCAGCAGGTCGCGGACGCGGTCGGGATTGCCCCATTCAAAGGGTGACGGCGGCGCCGGAGTCGGCGGCGGCGGCATGTACCGCTTCATCACCTGGAACATCTTGAACAGGTTGCCTTCCGATAGCCACGTGGTGGTCGCCAGCCGCCCGCCTTTGCGGACCACGCGCGCCATCTCGCGCGCGGCTTTCTCAGGACGGCTCGCAAACATCACGCCGCAGGTCGAGATGACGGCGTCGAAGCTGCCGTCGGCGAATGGCAGCCGCTCGGCATCGCCTAACTGGTAGTCGATAGTGAGGCCAGCAGCCTGTGCGTTGGCGCGCGCCGCGACGAGCAGATCGCTCGCGATGTCGGCGCCGACGACGGTGGCACCCCGCCGCGCTATCAGCCGGGAGGTCCAACCGGTGCCGGTGGCCAGGTCGAGAATGCGCTCGCCAGGACGCGGGTCGAGCCGCAGGACGGCGTGTTCGATCGAATCGGCGATCCCCTTGCTGATCGCGTCGTAGTGCGCGCCGCCGGCACTCCATACGCCGGCGGCTCGCTCGTTGTGTTGCTCAATCGTTGAAGTGAGATTCATGACTTCGTCTCCTTGGTGCTCAGGTGCGAGGGTGCGTCGCTTAGCGCTCCGCGCGGTAGAAGTAGTAGTCGGTCGTGTACGGCACCAGCACCATCACCCCGATGTTGGACGCCTGCGTGCAGCCGGTCGACGGCGCGGTGCCGCCGCTCGTGTTGACGCGCTGAATGAATGTGGTCTGCTCGAGGATCGCGCCGCCGGCCGGCCCGGACTCATCGCCGACCTTCACCAGCCGCAGCCACGGGATGGCGCCAGGCGCGACGTAGTTGGAATCCGTAGAAATGCGATCGGCGAAAGCCCAGACGCGGCTGGTGTCGAACGAATGCTGCCAGGTCGCTCGAGCCGTGCCATTCTCCTCGGGGTTGGCACTGAGGAAGTGCGTCGTGATCTGTTGCTGGAGGTCGCCGCCGGGCACGGGGAGGAACAGCGTGGCCTGCGGTCCGAGGAACTTCCACGCGACACCAGGGGCCGTGGCCGCCGGCATACAGATGTAGTTCTGCGTACCAGTCGCCTGGCCGACGAGGAACGGTTCATTGCCTTCCGGCACCACGAGATCGCCCGGCATGTCGGGTACTTCGATCCTGGGTCTCGAGGGTTCGGCCGCGGCCGCGTACGAGCTGAGGCCGAGCGTGAGCGCGGCCGTCATAAGAAACACTGCACGAGTCGTCATGATTCTCTCCGTATGAATGAAACGATGAATGCTGCGGAGCGCCTCATGGCGCCCCGCGAGAACGTCCTTGTTTAAGAGATCGAGAGTCGCCTCGAAAAGACGACATCGCGGTATCCTCGCCAAATGCGCAAGACGCTGATCGCGTTGTCCGTCGCGGCGGTATTCTCGGCGGCCGTCCCACAGGCCCAGGCCCCTGGCATCCAAAGTCCCGAGGCCGCGTTCGGCCATCGCATGGGCGCCGATCGGGAGCTCGCTGATTGGCCGAGCCTGCAGCGCTACTTCGAGTCGGTGGCGGCGGCGTCAGATCGCGTCGAGCTGGTCGATGCGGGACCGACCACCGAAGGACGCCGGATGATCGCGGCGATCGTCTCGTCGCCAGACAACATCAAGCGGCTCGAGGAGATTCGCGCCAACTCGCTGCGCCTCGCCGATCCGCGCACGCTCGACGATGCGGCCGCCAACGCCATCGCCGAGCGGCAGCCCGCCATCGTCGCGCTCGGCATGAGCATTCACGCCACTGAAATCGCCGCCACGCAAACCGCGCCGGAGCTGCTCCACACGTTGGCGACATCACAAGATCCCGAGGTCACGAGATCACTTAATGATGTGGTCCTGATCCTCTTTCCATCGCTCAACCCCGACGGCCACGTCATCACCGTCGATTGGTATCGCAAGTGGAAGGGCTCGGAGTTCGAAGGCGCCGCGATGCCGTGGCTCTATCACAAGTACGTCGGCCACGACATCAACCGCGACGCGTTCATGATGAACATGGCCGAGAACCGCACCATCTCGGACTTCTTCTACCGGCGCTGGCACCCGCAGGTGTTCCTGACGATGCACCAGATGGGACCGCGCGGGGCGCGGTACTTCGTGCCGCCGAATCTCGATCCGATCGATCGCAACTACGATCCGCTGATCTGGCGCACCGCCGGTCTGCTCGGCCACGCCATGGCGCTGGCGCTCGAAGAAGACGGCCGATCGGGCGTGCTGCAGAACGCGCTCTACGATTACTACTGGCCCGGTTACGAAGACTCGGCGCCGCTTGGTCACAACACCGTCAGCCTGCTGACGGAAGCGGCGAGCGTGCGGATTGCTTCGCCGATCACCGTCGCCGCGGATCAACTGACCGGCGGACGCGGCTTTCCGGATCACCAGCCGTCAACGACGTTTCCCAATCCGTGGCCCGGCGGCGCGTGGACGCTGCGCAACATCGTGGACTACAACCTGTCGGCCGCGCGCGGGTTGATCGGCGCCTCGGCGCGATACCGCGGCGAGATCGTCCGGAATTTCTACCGGATGGGCAAGAAGCAGGTCGAGCTCGGATCGAAAGGCGGCCCGTTCGCGTTCATCATCCCGCCCGATCAATTCGATCCACACGCGGCGCGCAAGCTGGAACAACTGCTCCTTGAAGGCGCGGTTGAGATCCGGCGGACGCTGGAGCCGTTTCGAGTGGCCGAGACGGTGTATTCGCAAGGCGCGGACATCGTGATGATGGCGCAACCGTTCCGCGCCTACGCGAAGACGCTGCTCGAAGTGCAGCAGTATCCCATTCGCCGCCTGGCGCCTGGTGCGGCGCCGGATCGTCCGTACGACGTGGCCGGATGGACGCTGCCGCTGCAGATGAACGTCCGCGTCGACCGCATCGATCAATATTTCGAGCCGCCGCCGACCACGCGGCTCGACCGCGTGACGATTCCTGCCGCGAAAGTCTGGGGCGAGGTCAGGAAAGCTACCTTCTACGTGATCGACGGGCGTGGCAATGCCGGAAGCATCGCCATCAACCGGCTGCTCAAGACGGGCGCCCGCGTGTCATTCCTCGCCGGCCCAATGGCGCTGCAAGGCTATACCTATCCGTCCGGATCGATCCTGGTGACCGAAGCGAAGGGCGTTCGCGACATCGTGGAATTGATCGCGCGCGATCTTGGGCTTCGCGCCACGGCCACGAGCGATCGCGCGCCGAGCGACGCTAAGCCGATCGGCCGCGCCCGCGTCGGCCTCTACAAACCGTGGGTGGAGAACATCGACGAAGGCTGGACGAGGTGGCTGCTCGAACAGTACGAGTTCGAGTTCGAGAACATCGCCGACGCCGACATCAAGCAGGGCGGCCTGCGGCAACGATTCGACGCCATCGTGCTTCCCGACATGGGCTCCGAGCGCATGCTGAGCGGTCATGTCCTCGGAACGATGCCCGCTGCCTATGTTGGCGGGCTGGGCATGGACGGCGCCGAGATGCTTCGGCTGTTCGTCGACGCCGGCGGCACGCTGATCACGCTCGATTCCTCGAGCGAGTTGGCGGTGACGCTGTTGGGCGCCCCATTGCGCGACGTCACGCGCGGGCTCTCGGTCAACGACTTCTTCTGTCCCGGCTCGATCGTCAGGATCGAGCTCGATGAGGATCCGCTGACCTACGGCATGCCGCGCGAGACGGCCGGCTTCTGCAGCTTCAACACTGCCTATGAAATCGTCGCGCGATCCGCGTCCGCTCCGAGCACCAGCCCGGTCGCCACCGCGCGAATCATCGGCCGCTACGCGAAGAGCAACGTGCTCATGAGCGGCTGGCTCGAAGGCGAGAAGGCGATTGCCGGCAAAGGCGCGATGATGGAAGTGCGATCTGGACAGGGGCGCGCAGTGCTGTTCGCGTTCCGTCCGCAACATCGCGGCCAGGCGCACGCCACGTTCCGCCTGTTCTTCAACGCCATCCACACCTCGAGTCTTCCCAGACCCTGAGCGAGAACGAGTCGAAGGGGTTGAAGTAATTTCCATTCACCGGCAAGGTCGGGCACGCAGAAACTGCGACATCGCCCCGAGGTAATCGGGACATCCTTCGCGTTTTCGCGGATCGCGAACGGGCGTCCGCTTTGCACCATGCAAAGGCATGGATTCCCAACCGGGTGGGATCGTCAACGTTCGCGGCGAGCGCTGGCGCCTCGCGCGAGTCGACCCGTACGAGCGGTGTTCGGTGCTCACGCTCGAGGGACGCGACGTGGCCAACGCCAACCGCCGCCTGCGCGTGATCGAACCATTCGATCGACCGATGCCCGTGGCATCGGATCGCATGGTCCGGCGAAGTCGGCGGAGCGTCCTTCGTACGGCGCTACGCGCGATTGCCAACGCTCGGCCGGCCACCGGTCTCTGGACGGCCGCTGAGGCCTCGATCGATCTGCTGCCCTATCAGCTCGAACCCGCGCTCGCGGTGTTGCGCGGTGCGACGCGGCTGCTGCTCGCCGACGCCGTCGGACTCGGCAAGACCATTCAGGCCGGATTGATTCTCGCCGAGCTGCGCGAGCGCGGTTGGGCGGAGCGTGCGCTCGTGCTCTGCCCCGCCGGGTTGCGCGCGACGTGGGCCGGGGAGTTGCAGCAGCGTTTTCATATCGATTGCGCGGTGCTCGATCAATCGGCGATCGCTGAGAGTGTTGGCACACTTCCGCCCGGCATCAACCCGTGGAGCAGCCACGCCGCCATCGTGGCGTCGATCGATTTCGTCAAGCGTCCCGAAGTGCTGGCGGCGTTGGCCGAGGTGTCGCTCGATGTGTTGATCGCAGACGAGGCACATCACCTGACGCCGGGCACCGATCGCGGCAGTGCCGTGGCGCGGCTGGCCGCGCGGACGCCGTGGTGCGTGCTGGTGTCCGCAACGCCCCATTCCGGCGACGTGGTGGCGTTCGAATACCTGACCGATCTCGGCAGCCATCGCGATCCGATCTCGGTATTCCGGAGAACCCGCCGCGAGGCGGGGCTCCTCACGGCACGACGCGAGCGCGTGATGCGAGTCCAGACGACGGAAGCAGAGTCGGACCTGCTTTTCGCGGTTGAGCGTTACGCGCGGGCGATCTGGCAAGGGCAGGGCGCACACGACCGCGCCGTCCAGCTTGTGGCGGTGACGATTGCAAGGCGCGCCGCCTCGAGCACGCTTGCCCTCGAGCGCACGCTGACGCGCCGGCTGGCGCTCCTCGGCCTTTCGCCGGAGCCGATCCAAGCGTCATTACCGTGGGGCGACGAAGACGAATCGGATGGAGCCGGGAACGCGGCGATGCTTTCGAGGCCCGGGCTCGCAGACGAACACGAAGAGCGATCGGCGATCGCGCATCTCCTGGCGCTCGTCCGCTCGTCCGCAGCAGGGTCCAAGATTCGCTGGCTGTTGCGGGCGCTCGCGCGCATCAAGGAACCCGCGATCGTCTTCACGGAGTACCGCGACACGGTCGAGGCCGTGCTCGCCGCCCTGCCCGCCGGAATTCGCGCCGGATCGATCAGCGGCGCTTCGCCTCCGGATCTGCGGCGCCACGTCGTTGAGTCGTTCAATCGCGGCGATCTCGACGTGTTGATCGCCACCGACGCCGCTGGCGAAGGATTGAACCTGCATCACCGCTGCAGGCTCGTCATCGATCTGGAGCTGCCCTGGAATCCGTTGCGCCTCGAGCAGCGCGTCGGCCGCGTCGATCGGCTCGGCCAGCGGCGGCGCGTCCACGCGATTCGCCTGTTTCATCCGCGCACGGTGGAGGAACGCGTGCTCGAGCGCCTGCGGTTGCGACAACGCCGCGCCGGCCTGTCGAACGATCACGCTTCGTCCATCAGTGAGCTCGACCTCGCTCGCGCGATCTTCGACGGCAACCTGGCGGCGGGTGAAGGAATTCCCGCGATTCACACCAGCGTGGTGCCGGCGGTGGCCGAGGAGATGGACCGGCTTTCGCGACAACGGACCAGTGGCCCACACCAACGATTACGGACTGAAGACACGGCCTGGGTATCGCCTCGAGACAGGCGATCGTACCAGCTCGTTGCGCTTCACAGCGTGAGCTGTGCGAGTGCGTTCGGAGCGGTCATTGCCGAACACGCGTGCGCGCATGTGATCGAGGCGCGGCCCCCCCGCAATGGCCGCCCGTGGCGAGAGGTCATCGAGGATGCCGTACCGGGTCGCGCGGCCGCTTCACTCCGATCCCATTCGCAAGGATTGTGCGCAGAGGTGGCACGCGATCTGACACCGCTCCGGGACAAGGTCGCGGCGCGCATCACGTCGATCCGCGCGCAAGTGGCCCGCGAGCGCACGCGGGAGATTCAGCAGTCCCTCTTCGACCGACGCGCGGAAGACGTGGCCGCGCACGCCGGCGA
Organism: uncultured Acidimicrobiia bacterium; assembly: GCA_963784445.1. GTDB lineage: Bacteria > Acidobacteriota > Vicinamibacteria > Vicinamibacterales > UBA2999 > 12-FULL-67-14b. The sequence continues at coordinate 455,782 of CAWARO010000001.1, forward strand.
GGCGGCGTCACGGCTCGACATGGCGCTGGCGCGGCGACAGGCGAGCGTCGAGTCGCCGGCAACCCTCGAGGGCGTGGCCGCCCGGTTGGTGGCGGTGTGGCCCTTGCGCGCGCGGCCCACCCTGAGCGAGGTGTCGTTTCGCGAAGCGGAACGAAACCGAGTCGAAGGGTGGTAGCCGGCTTCGGCGGTGATCTGATTTCTCATGCGTACGTCGAGCAGGAGCTCCTGCCGGCCGCCGCCGGCATGTCCCGCGATCGACTGGCCGCGTTCGAACGACAACTCACCCGCTGGTGGCGCCAAGTGTCGCGCTCGCTCGGGCCCGCGTCTTCGGCTCGCACCGTCCTTGACGTCGCGGTGGCGCCGCTGCTGCACCTGCTCGGTCACGATCGGCCGGTCCTGACACCGTACCCGTCGGGCCTCTGTGGATCGGTATCCGGCACGGACGTCTCGCTGATGACGTTGCCGTGGTCGACCCCGGTGAGAACCGTGTGGCGCGACGCCGCAACGCGCGCCCTTGCCAGCCACTCGTCATGGGCAATGGTCAGCAACGGCCGATCGCTCCGGATCGTCGACTGCACACGCACGTGGACTCGTCTTGGCCTGGAGTTCGACTTCGAGATCCTGATTGCGAGTCCGAAAGGAGTGGTCGCGCTGTGGTGGCTGGCCAACGCGGACGCGATGCGAACAGCGGGCGCCGGATCGTTGCGCGCCAGGATCGCTTCATCTGACGCGCATGCTGCGCGCGTGTGTAACTCGCTCGGTGATGGCGTACTCGAGGCGCTCCCGCGCCTCGCATCAGCATTGACGCCGGGCGCTTCGCCGCGCCATGCGGCGGCAACCTTCGATCAGGCACTCACGGTCGTTTATCGCATTCTCTTTCTGCTGTTCGCCGAAGCGCGCGGCGCGGTGCCCGTCTGGCACGAGCTCTATCGCGATGCATACACCATCGAGGCGCTGACTCGTCAGGCGGGCAAGGCCCACGCGCGAGGATTGTGGGCGGCACTGCAGGCGATCTCGCGCCTGGCGCACGCCGGCTGCAAGGCCGCCGACCTCGAAGTCACCGCCTTCAACGGCCGGCTCTTCTCACCGCGGCATGCGCCGCTCGTCGAGCGGCGGCGCGTGCCCGACGCGGTGGTCCGCGACGTGCTGCTGTCTCTCGCCACGGAATCCACGCCGCAGGGTCTCCGTCGCATCTCGTATCACGACCTCGGCGTCGAACAACTCGGCTCGGTCTACGAGCGCGTCCTCGAATACGAACCGCGCTCGCGCGGAATCTCGATTGCGTTGTCGCGCACGTCGATCGAGCGCAAGGCCACCGGCAGCTTCTACACGCCGCGATCGATCACGGAGTTCCTCGTTCGCCGCACCTTGTCGCCGCTGGTCGAAGGCCGGACGGCCGATCGAATTCTCGAGTTGCGCGTGCTCGATCCCGCCATGGGCAGCGGTGCGTTTCTCGTGGCGGCCTGCCAGTTCCTCGCCGATCGATGCGAGCAGGCGTTGATCGAAGAGGGCACATGGTCGCCCGGCGACGTGAGGCCTTCGGATCGCGCCGCGCTCAAACGCCAGGTCGCCGAACGGTGTCTGTACGGCGTCGATCTCAATCCCACGGCCGTGCAGCTGGCGCGCTTGTCGATGTGGCTCACCACGCTGGCCGCGGATCGGCCGCTGACGTTTCTCGATCACCATCTCGCCGCCGGCAACAGCCTGTTGGGCGCGAGCATCACCGATCTCTCCCAGCCGCCGGCGCCGGCGCGCCGAGTTCGGACCACCACGTCGCTGCCGCTCTTCGCCGATCAGCTCGCCGAGATCGTCGCGCATCGAGTGTTGCCGGCCCGGCTCCAGCTTGCGCTCACGCCGTCAGATTCCCTCGAGGCCGTGAAAGGCAAGGAACGAACGTTGGCGGCGCTCTCGGCTGCGGATGGCCCGATCGCCAGGTGGTGGCTTGCGGCAGACCTCTGGTGCGCCGCGCGGCTATGGCCCGCGGCTTCAGCCGCGGGGTCCGGCACACCGCCGGCCGCGGGTGTTGTGGCTGAATGGATGGCCGCCGCAACCGGATTGCCGACTACTTTGCCGGCGGCGCAACTTCGCGAGTCGATGCGGGCCGCGCGCACAATCGCACAGGGCCACGGCGCCTTTCACTGGGAGCTGGCCTTTCCGGAAGTGTTCTTCGACGGTGACGGGCGGCTCACACCCGACGGCGGCTTTGACGCCGTGCTTGGCAACCCGCCGTGGGACATGGTGCGTGCTGACACCGGCTCTGCGGCGGATCGCGCAGAGGCTAAGGCCAGCACGACGGCGGCATTGCGGTTCTATCGCGCGTCACGCGGCTATTCGCTGCAGGGCAACGGGCACGCCAACCGCTATCAATTGTTCCTGGAGCGCGCGTTGCGGCTGACAAAACCGGCCGGACGCGTCGGGCTGATCCTCCCTTCAGGGATTGCCACCGATCGTGGCAGCGCCGGGCTGCGCAAACATCTGCTCGATCGCACCGCGATCGACACCTGGATCGGCTTCGACAATCGCCGCCGCATCTTTCCGATTCACCGCAGTATGAGGTTCGTCGTGCTGGCCACGTCGAACGCCGGCCGCACCGCCGTGCTGAAGTTCCGCTGCGGTCTTACCGATGCCAGCGCGTTGGAGCAGGACGCCGCGGCGCAACTGCTGACGATCTCCCGATCGCGCCTCGAATCGTGGAACCCCGACAATCTCACGATTCCCGAGATTCCCGATGCGGCGGCGCTCGCGCTCTTCAGCAGCGTATCGGGCCGCGTTCCCGCGCTCGCCGATCCGGCGGGATGGCACGTACGCTTTGGCCGCGAGCTCAACGCTACCGACGACCGATCGCATTTCGTTCTGATTGACGGCTGCCGCCATCGCCTGCTGCCAATCGTCGAAGGAAAACTGCTGGCGCCGTTTCGAGCGGATCTCGATCGGGCCACTCTGGGCATCACCGCGAAGGCGGCGGCGAAATTGCTCGATCGCGCATCCTTCGAGCGCGCGCGAATTGCGTATCGCGATGTCGCGAGCGCCACCAATAAGCTCACGTTGATCGCTGCGCTGTTGCCCGCGGGCACCGTCTCCACGCACACAGTGTTCGTGTCAAAGGGACCGCTCGACGATCGATCGATGTGGTGCCTGCTCGGCCTGATGAACAGCTTCGTCGCCAATTACCTGGTGCGGCTCAACGTGACGACCCACGTGACGACATCGATGATGGCGCGTCTTCCAGTGCCGCGCCCCGGCGAGGGCTCGGCGGCGTTCGAACAGCTCGTCGTGCTGTCACAAGCGCTCGCTGCGGACGACGTTGAAATTGGTTCTGAGAATTATGCGCGGCTCAATGCGATCGTGGCGGGCCTCTACGGTCTGTCGGTTGAGGAGTATCAGTATGTGGTCGGCACATTTCCGCTCATCGACGAGCAGACTCGCTCGACGAGCGTCGAGATGCTCCGCTCACTTCACCGGACCGTGCTCCCACGGCTTCAATAACGCGTAGAGCGTCGCGACGATCGGCACTGGGACACCGAGCTTTGCCGCGCGCCGCACGGCGGCGCCTTGCAGCGCTTCCACTTCGATCCGCTTGCCCTGCTCGAGATCGATCAGCAGGGACGATCGCGTCGACGGCGGGATGTTCTGCATGTATTCCTGCAAGGTATCGAAGCGGTTCGCCGAGAGCGTCACGCCTTCTGCCTTCGCAATCGCGGCCACTTCGCGGCACGCTGCGTAGAACATCTCCTGGACGTGCGGGAATTTCCAGATGTGCCCGATGGCGAGCCGCGAGGCGCCGGTGAACCCCGCGAACGGGCAGAGATACACGAACTTGTCCCAGATCGGAACCCGCGCATCGGCGACCGGCGTCACTTGAATGTCCGCCGCCGTCATCACGTCGGCGATCGCCTGGACGCGTGGCGAGATGCGGCTGCGATCGCCAAACACCTCGCCAAAAATGATCGAACGGTGCACGCCGGTCTGCACGATCAGTCCGGGCCCTTCGAGCGCCGTCGCAACGTACGTCGTGCCGCCGAGCACGTGTCCCTCACCGGCCACCGCGGCAACGTCTTCTACGCTATCCACGCCGTTTTGCAGCGTCAGCACAACCGTGGTGGCGCCGATCATGGGCTTCAGCATTGGCAGTGCGGTCGAGTTGTCGTACGCCTTAACCGCTACGATGACGACGTCGACCGGGCCGACCTTCGAGGTGTCGCTTTCGGCCGGGGATTTGACCACGAAATCGCCGAGCTTGGCGCTCTGGATCGCCAGGCCTTTCGTTCGAATAGCGTCGAGGTGGGCCCCGCGCGCGATGAAGGTGACCTCTTGCCCCGACTTCGCGAGTTTCGCGCCGAAATAACCGCCCACCGCACCGGACCCGAGTATGGCGAATCGCATCCGTTAGATGCTGACACGGAACCACTTGAACTTTGAAACACGCTAGAATTTGGAGCAATGGCGGCCCGCCTCACAGCTTACGCCGTGGCGTTCATTGTCGGCGTCACGGTCATCGCAGGACTCATCGTCGGCGCGCAACGCGAAGACGACGGGCCGGTCGATCTCATCGTGATCAACGGCCAGGTCTATTCGGCCGAGCGCGACGAGCTCGCGGAGGCTGTCGCCGTGCGCGGCAACAAGGTGGTCCGCGTCGGATCGAACCGCGAGGTCCAGCGGCTCAAGCGCGCGCAGACCATCGTGATCGACGCCAAGGGTGGCGCGGTTGTGCCCGGCTTCAACGACGCGCACGCGCACCTGATTAGTGGCGGGCTGTCGCTCGATCACATCAGCCTCGCTGACGCAAAGACCCTCGAGGACATCAAAGACACGATTCGCGTCTGGTCGGAGGCGCATCCGGAGCGCCAGTGGATCACCGGGCGGGGGTGGAATTACCAGGCGTTCGGCGGAGCGATGCCGACGCGCCAGTTGCTGGATTCGCTGGTGCCCGATCGCCCGGCGTACTTGATCGCCTACGACGGTCACACCGGATGGGCGAATACACGCGCCCTGAAGGCCGCGGGCATCACGCGGACCACGAAGAACCCGGCCAACGGGATCATCGTGAGAGACCCGCGCACCGGTCAGCCGACCGGCGCGTTAAAAGAATCGGCCATGGCGCTGATGAGCAAGGCCGTGCCGGAGCCGACCGAGGAGGATCGCCTCGCCGCCATTCGCGCGGCCATGGACGAGGCGCATCGCCTGGGCATTACTAGCGTGCAGGACGCGGGCGGAGCCGCCGGCGATCTCGAGTTGTTCGAGGTGTTGCGCAAGCGCAACGAACTGTCGCTGCGCGTCTACCAGGCGCTCAAGGCCGACGTCACGCTCACCGACGCGGGGCTCAAGCAGCTCGAACAGGTGCGCACGCGCTTTGCCGACGACCCGGTCCTCAAGGCCGGGGCGATCAAACTCTTCGTCGACGGCGGGATCGAATCCCACACCGCCGCGATGCTCGCGCCTTATACGAATCGCCCGTCAATCAAGGGCGAGGCGCGCTTCACGCCCGAACAGCTCACGAAGGTCGTTGGCATGCTCGACGGCCGCGGCTGGCAGATCATGACCCACGCCATCGGTGATGCGGCCGTGCGGATGACGCTCGACGCTTACGAGGCCGCGGCGAAGACCAACGCGGCGCCGGAGCGCGGCCGCCGTCATCGCATCGAGCACATCGAGACCATCGATCCCGAGGACATCCCGCGATTCGGCCGGCTCGGTGTCGTGGCCTCGATGCAACCCGTTCATGCCACGCCGAGCCCGACGCCCGGCGATGTGTGGAGCACGAACATCGGCGAGGAACGCGCGTCGCACGGATGGCTGTGGGCGAGCATCACAAGAGCCAAGGGCCCGATCGCGTTTGGCAGCGACTGGCCTGTCATGACCTTCGATCCGAAAGTGGGCTTGTACGTCGCCATGACGCGAACCACCGTTGATGGTTTGCCTAAGGGCGGCTGGCTGCCCGCGCAACGTCTGCCGATCCGTCAGGCCATTCAGGCCTACACGCGCGACGGCGCCTGGGCTTCGTTTGACGAACAGCGCAAGGGCACCCTGGCTCGCGACATGCTCGCGGACATCGTGGTCTTGTCCGAAGACATTTTTTCGGGACTGCCAGCCCGCCTGCTCGAGACGGAGGTAGTCGTGACGATTGCGGACGGTAAGGTCGTATATCGGCGAGACCCGCCGGAAACTACTACCGCCCAATAACCGTCTGATTACTAGATCAGCCATGCTGACTAGACCTCTGCTTGCTCTGCTCTGCCTTGGATTTCTCGCCTCCAGCGTTCCCGCGAGCGTGTGGGCGCAATCCGACCTCGACGCCTTCATGGAGAAGGTGCTCGCCCGCCGTGACGACAACTGGAAAAAACTCCAGCAATACGTCCTCGAAGAAGAGGAAAGGTTCGACCTGACCGGTCCGGGCGGCTTCCCGCTCTGGGGCATGCGCCGCGAATACACATGGTTCATTCGGCAGGGGTTCTTCGTGCGCAGCCCCGTCACCGCCGACGGTGTGAAGCTGTCGGAGGCCGATCGGAAAAAGGCCGAGGACCAGTGGCTCCGCCGCCAGCGCAATCGCGAGGAAAACGAAAAACGCCGCGCCGAGCGCCTCGCGAAGGGTGAAGAGGTCGATCCACCGAACAAGGCCGTCGTGCTGGGCCCGGGCGGCGTGACCGTCCATTCGTCAGACGAGAATGACCGAACTGGCGCACCGATCACCAATACCGACGACATGCTCAAGCAAGTGCGCGAGCCCCAGTTCGTGTCGTCCGCGTACTTCCTGAAGTTCCGCTTCGAGAAGGGCCACTACGCGCTGGCCGGCCGCGAGACGATCGGCGACGTCCAGACGCTGAAGATCGAGTACTACCCCGAGGCGGGCTTGTTCAAGGAAGGCCGGAGCAGGCCGGATAGGAAGGTCAAGGACAAGGACGATCGGATCGAAGAGAAGATGAACAAGTCGTCCATGGTCACGCTGTGGATCGATCCCGCGTCGCACCAGATCCTGCAGTACGTATTCGACGACATCGATTGGGACTTCTTCCCTGGCCGCTCACTCGTCCGCATCGGTGACGTGCAGGCGACGATGCAGATGGGACAGGCGTTTCCCAACGTGTGGCTGCCGAAGAGCATTGAGATGGAGTTCGCGATGACGCTCGCGGTAGGCTCCGTCGACGCTTCCTACCGAGTCGAGTACCTGAACTACAAAGAAGCCGCCGTCACTTACAAGATCAAGTGATGCGCGCGCTGTTGATGGTCCTGTGCTGCGCGTCGATCGCGAGCGCGCAGACCTCGCCGGGCATTGTCGGCGAAGTGCGCGTGCACGGCAATCACACCACGCCCGACGCCGACGTGCTGGCCATCGTCGGCGAGATCGTCGGCAAGCCGGCCACCGACGCGCTGATCGCCGAGGTCACTCAAAGGCTGGAGAAAAGCGGGCGCTTCGACGGCGTCGAGATCCGCAAGCGATTCCGATCGATCGACAACCCGGACGACATCCTGCTGATGGTGATGGTCGACGAGTTCCCCGGCATCGACGAATTCGACCTCACGCCCCCAAATCCGATGCAGCGCTTCTGGACCAGCGGCATGTTCCTGCCGATCCTGCGCTACGACGATGGCTACGGCTTCACCTATGGGATGCGCACCAGCTTCGTCGATCGGCTCGGGCCGCGCAGCCGGATCTCGATTCCGTTGAGCTGGGGCGGCGAACGCCAGGCCCGCGTGCAGGTCGAGCGCACGTTCAAGCTGGGGCCGGTCGATCGCGTCGCCGGCGAATTCGGGATCGGCCGCAAGGAGAACCCGCATTACGAGATCGGCGACACGCGCACGTCGTTCAACGCCCGCGTCGAGGGCGCCGCGCAACGGTGGTTCCGCTTCGGCGTGGGTGGCGGCGTGGATGACGTGGAATTCGGTGACGTGAACGATCGTCTCGAGACATTCGGCGCCGACGCGACCATCGACACGCGCGTCGATCCGGCGTTCCCGCGGAACGCGGTCCATGCAAAATTTGGCTGGGAACGGTTGCAGTTCGACGCCGGGCAGGCGAACCGCAACACCGTCGACGCGCGCGGCTATCTCGGCCTGTTCGGAGGGACGGTGCTGGCGCTGCGCGGGCTCTCGATCACGTCGGATCAGCCGCTGCCGGCCTACGAGCACACCCTCTTGGGCGGCCCGTCGAGCCTGCGCGGCTTCGATACCGGCTACCAGGCCGACGACAACCTCGCGGCGGCATCGGCCGAACTTCGCATTCCGCTGACGTCGCCCCTGTCGATCGGCCGGTTCGGCGTGAAGATCTTCGCCGACTACGGCGCGGCGTATCCGAACGGACAGAAGCTCGCCGACCAGACGTTCGACCTCGGCATCGGCGGCGGCGCCTACATGCACTTGACGGTGATCAGCCTGGGCCTCGACGTCGCCAAGGGCAGAGGCGGCGACTGGCACTTTCAATTCGGCATGGGAGTGACGTTCAAGTAGACTCTGCGGCTGGGGGTTCGCATGAGTCTCACCTGGCTCAGACTTGCCGTAGCCATCACGATCGCCGTCACGTTCCTGGGCGGGGCGATGGTCGCTTCACAGAAATCAGCTGCCAACATGTCGAAAGCCGCCACGCAGTTTCTCGGCGGCCTGTCGGCCGATCAGCGCGCCAAGGCGGTGCTGCCGTTCGACGGCGAGGAACGCTTGCGCTGGCACTTCATTCCGAACGAGATGTTCCCGCGCAAGGGACTGATGATCAAGGAAATGAATGAGACCCAGCGGCGTCTCGCGCACGATCTGCTGCGCACGGGGCTGAGCGCGCAGGGCTATAACAAGATCACGTCGATCATCGAGCTCGAAGACATTCTCAAGGCCATCGAGACCGGCGGCAAGATGGCGCGCAACAAGGAGGAGTACCTGTTCTCGGTGTTCGGCACGCCGGGCAGCAAAGGCGCCTGGGGCTGGCGTGTCGAAGGCCATCACATTTCGCTGCGCTTCACCATCGCCGACGGCGCGGTGAGCCGCAACCTCTCGAGCACGCCGATGTTCCTCGGCGCCAACCCCGCGGAAGTGCGTGACGGCGACAAAAAAGGCCTGCGCGTGCTCGGCGATGAAGAGGACGCCGCCCGGGCGCTGGTGATGGCGTTGTCGGCGGATCAGCAGAAGCAAGCGATCATCAACGCAGTGGCGCCGACCGACATCGTGACCATGAACAAGAACGACATCGCACCGCTCCCCGACCAGGGCGTGACGTTCGCCTCGCTCCAACCGGCGCAGCAGGCGCTGCTCACGCGGTTGATCGAGGTCTACACCTCAACGATGGAAGCGGATGTGGCCGCGGAGCGGCTGGCGAAGATCAAGGCCGCGGGCATGGACAAGGTCCGCTTCGCGTGGGCCGGCGAGACGGAAAAAGGCAAGAAGCACTACTACAGCGTCCAGGGCCCGACGTTCCTCGTGGAGTACGACAACACGCAGAACAACGGCAACCACATTCACTCGGTGTGGCGCGACTTCAACGGGGATTTTGGAAGGGATTTACTGCGCGAGCACCTGAAGCAGGTTGCGCACTGAGCAAATCGGCACCCCTAAAAGGGGTGCCGACGTGCACCTAATGTTCGTCGGGCACCGCTTTTAGCGGTGCCGAACTTACCAGCGAAGGACCCTTCTGCCTCTCCAGATGGGTCCTTCTTCTACGTACCGCCATTCCGGGTTCTGGTGAAAGTCGCGGAGTGACGACATCACGTTTTCGAACACCGGCAGCGCCTCATCATCGCACTCGAAGTAGGTGACGAAGTCGAACTCGTTGGGCCGCTCGTAGCCATCCGCGTTGTGATACACGCGGCGGAACAGCGAGCCGATGCCCTTCTCCGCGGCGATGGCATGCCCTTTCACCGGGCTCGCGCTCGCGTGATCGACGTGCGGATAGAAATATGAATGCCGCTCGAGCGCGCTCTTCTGCCACCACTCCGCGGTCTTCCGGATCGGAATGATGATGGCGTTGCGGCTGACGCGTCCCGAGCGCCGCGGCGGCGTGCCGCGGTTCGAGTAGTTGACCATCTCGGCGCTCGAGTAGCGCGGATTGCGCGTGGCGCCTTCGAGCGTGATGATCTCCGCCGTCTCCTCGCCCAGCCGCCTGCGAAACTCGTCGTCAATTTCCTGCAGGCGCGGCCGGTACTTGCTGGTGATCTGCACGGCGTAGCGCGCCATGTTGATGTGGGGGGGCGGCGTGGTTTCCGGAAGCGGCCGGGTTTCCCCCTCCCTCACCAGGAACTGGATGGTCTCGAACGCCTGGACCTGGGATTCGCGGCTGTCGTCGATGTCGAAGTCGTTGAAGAACCCGCGCGCGATATGGGCGCCGGCGGTCCGTAACCGCGTGCCGTGGGCATCATCTTCGGTGCGGGCAATCACGAAGAGAAACCGGGTGTAGGCCAGGTTCGCTCCTCCGTTCCCGCCGTTCCCTCCCTGGCCGCAGCCATTGCCCATGACAGATGGGCTATCGGACTCTTCAGCGCGTCACTGTATGAGTCTGTGAAGAACTGTGCACTCCTTGCAGGTGCACAGTGCACCGACGCTATTTGATCCGTTCTAAAAACGCTTCGTACGCTGTCTTATCCTGTTTTTTAAAGTAAGCGGCGAACTCATTCCCGATTGTTTCGAGATGCTGAAGGTAATTGGGGTCCTTATAGGCCTCGCGCATCGAGGGCAGGTAATCGCGCACGCGCTCCCAGACCAGCAGCAACTCCCTTCCGCTCTGGAAGAACAGGTCCTTGTTCAAGACGCCCGACGTCATGAACGACGCCACGAGATCCCAGTACCGACGTCACCATGCGCACCGACGCGTTCTCTTCGGATCCGCCCGGGGCGAGCTTGAGCAACTCGTCGTAGTTCTTCACCTTGCACTTGGCCGTGAACCACGCGCGCGCCTGACGCATGCGCTCTTCGCGGCGCATCTCGTAGAGGCGCAAAATCAGGTTGGCGTCGTCGTAGGTCGGTCGCTGGTGCATGGTCCCCCGCTTAACAGGAGACAAGGAGCGAACGAACACGAGGATAGGAGCCAAAATAACTCCTGACCTCCTGTTGATTTCTCCTACTCTCCCGTTTGATAGAGTAGAAAGGTTATGAACCCGTGGGACCAGTTTACCGGGGCTAACGCGGGGTATGTCTACGAGTTGTTCGAGCGCTACCAGCGCGATCCCTCGTCGGTGGACGAGGCGACCCGCCGGGCGTTTGCTACCTGGACGCCCGAGGACCCGACCGAACGATCCGCCGTAGCCTTGGCGAAAGCGGACGACAGCACAGGCCGCGAAGGCGCGTCCGCTAATCTGCACGCCGGCATCGCCGCGTTCAACCTCGCCGAGTCGATCCGGCGCTTCGGCCATCTCGCCGCCCGGCTCGACCCGCTCGGCTTTCACGATCCCATCGGCGATCCGTCGTTGCAACCGCAATCGCACGGCCTGACCACGGAAGCACTCAAGCGGCTGCCGGCGACGATCGTATCGGGGCCCGCGGCAGCCGACGCCGGCAACGCCTTCGAGGCCATCGACAAGCTGCGCAACATTTACTGCTCGACGACCGGGCACGACTACAACCACGTGTTCGTGCCCGATGAACGAGTGTGGCTGCGCCAGGCCGTCGAATCGGGCCAGTTCCGCCCGCCCAAAGATCCGATCGACGGGCGCGAGCTGCTGAATCGCATCACCCAGATCGAAACCTTCGAGCGCTTCCTGCATCGCACGTTCCCAGGGAAAACGCGATTCTCGATCGAAGGCCTCGACATGATGGTGCCGATCCTCGACGAGATCATCCACGACGCCGCCGAGGGCGGCGTGCAGCACGTGATGATCGCGATGGCGCATCGCGGCCGGCTCAACGTGCTCGCGCACATCCTGCAGAAGCCGTACACGCAGGTGCTCGCGGAGTTCAAGGACCCGGTCCTGTCGAAGCGGCTCCGCGTCGACCTGGGCTGGATGGGCGACGTGAAGTATCACGCCGGCGCCCGGGTCGTGGCGCAGCCGGACGGGTCGCCCAAGCAAGTGGTGATCTCGATGCCGCCGAACCCGAGCCACCTAGAAGCGGTGGATCCGGTGCTGAATGGCATGGCTCGCGCGGCGGCCACCACCACCGCTCAACCGGGGCCGCCCATCGTCGATAAGGGCAAGGTCCTGGCGATCCTGATCCACGGCGACGCCGCCTTCCCTGGGCAGGGCGTGGTCGCGGAGACGCTGAACCTGTCACGGCTCGACGGCTACGATGTCGGCGGCATCATCCACGTTATTGCCAACAACCAGTTGGGATTCACCACCGACCCGGACGACTCGTTCAGCACGAGCTACGCGAGCGGCCTCGCGCGCGGCTTCAAGATTCCGATCACCCACGCCAACGCCGATGATCCTGAGGCCTGCATCGAAGCGGCGCGGCTCGCCATCGCGTATCGCCACCGGTTCAAGCTCGATTACGTGATCGATCTCGTCGGCTATCGCCGCTACGGCCATAACGAGGGTGACGAGCCGGCGTTTACGCAACCGCAGATCTACCAGATTGTCACCGCCCACCCGACCGTGCGAGAAAAGTACGCGGCCTCGCTCGTCGAACGCGGCGAGATCGCGCGGGAGGAAACCGACGCGATGGTGCAGGCGCGCATGGCGGCGCTCGAGCAGGCCTATGCGTCGGTGAAGCCCGAACAGGACTACGTGCCGCCGGTTCCGGAAGTGCCGCCGAGTGGCGCGGCGCAAAAAGCGAATACCGCGGTGCCGCTCGAGGTGCTGCAGGAGATCAACGCCGATCTGTTGAAAGTGCCAGAAGGATTCACGGTGCACCGCAAGCTCGAACGCGGCCGTGAGCGACGCAAGGCGATGTTCAACTCGCCGTCCGAGCGGACCATCGACTGGGCGGCCGCCGAGGAGCTGGCGTTGGCGACGATCGTGGCCGATGCTGTACCTGTTCGCCTGACCGGTGAAGACGTCAAGCGTGGCACCTTCAGCCATCGTCATGCGGTGTACGTCGACGCGGTGACCGGCGAAGAGCATGTGCCGCTGCAAACGTTGCCGCGCGCGAAGGCGTCATTCGAGATCGTCAACAGCCCGCTCTCCGAATATGCGTGCGTGGGCTTCGAGCTCGGCTACAACCTGCAGGAGCCGGCTCGCCTCGTCTTGTGGGAAGCGCAATACGGCGATTTCATCAACGGCGCGCAAATTATCCTCGACGAGTACCTGACGTCGGGCCGAGCGAAGTGGGGCATGTCGCCATCACTGGTACTCCTCCTGCCGCATGGCTATGAAGGCCAGGGGCCCGACCACTCGAGCGCTCGCCTCGAACGGTTCCTGAACTCCGCCGCCGACACCAACATGCGCATCGTCAACTGCACGACGGCGGCGCAGTACTTCCACCTGCTCCGGCGCCAGGCGGTGCTGCTCGAAACTGATCCTCTTCCGCTCGTGGTGATGACGCCCAAGAGTCTGCTTCGTCATCCGTTCACGGCTTCCACACCCGCGGAGCTTGCCGAAGGCCGGTTCATGCGCGTAATCGACGACCCTTCGACAAGCTCAGGGTCGAAGGTGCGCCGGCTGGTGCTGTGCAGCGGCAAGATCGCGGTCGATCTCTTCACGAGTGAACGCCGCAAGGACAATCCGCATGTGGCCGTGGTCCGAGTCGAGCAGCTGTATCCGTTCCCAGCCGATGTGATCAAGGAAATCCTGGAGCGCTATTCAAACGTGCGCGAGGTGTGCTGGGTGCAGGAAGAGCCGGAGAACATGGGCGCGTGGGAATTCGTGCGCCCCGAGCTCGAGTCGCTGATCGACAGCCGCTGGCCGCTGCGGTACATCGGACGCTCGCGCAATTCGAGCCCATCTGAAGGATCGTCGAGCTGGCACGCGGCGAACCAGCGCGCCATCGTCGATCAGGTATTTGAAGCGAAGGCTGAAACCCGCGACCTCGATCGCGTGCTATCAAAGCAAGTGTAGAGAAGAGATATGTCGACCAACATTGTCGTTCCGGAACTCGGCGAATCCGTCGTCGAAGCACGCGTCGCGAAGTGGCTGAAGAAGCCGGGCGACAGCGTGAACGCAGGCGATCCGCTGGTCGAGCTCGAAACGGAGAAGATCGATCTCGAGGTAAGTGCCGACAGGCCGGGAGTGCTTGCAGCTATCAAGCACCAAGAAGGGGCAGACGTCAAAGTGGGCGAGGTGCTCGCCGTTCTGGAGGAAGGCTCACCAAACGGCTCGAAGGCGGCTGCACTACCAGTTCCAGAGGTTCCAAAGGTTCCAGAGGTTCCAAAGGGCCCGGTTCCGAAAGCGGTTCCGAGTTCTTCGGAGAAGAAAGCAACACCGACCGCGAAGAACGTTGCAAAGGCGCATGATGTGAAGCTGGAATCTGTTCCCGCGTCTGGCGGCCGCGTGACCAAGCAAGACGTGCTGAAAGCCGCGGCTCCGGCGCAAGAAACTCGGCCGGCCCCAAGTCCCAAGGCCCAAGCCCCAAGCCCCAAACCCCAAGCCCCAGCCGGCGAGCGCAGCGAGACGCGCGAGCGAATGTCCAAACGGCGCGCGACTATTGCGCGCCGGTTAGTGGAAGCGCAACAGACCGCGGCCATGTTGACCACCTTCAACGAGGTCGACATGAGCGCCGTGATGCAACTGCGCGAGCGCCGCAAGGAAGCTTTCACCAAGAAATATGGCGTCGGCGTTGGCATCGCTTCGTTCTTCGTGAAGGCGGCGATCAACGCGTTGAAGGCATTCCCGCAGGTCAACGCCGAAATCCAGGGCGACGAGATCGTCTCCAAGCACTATTACGACATCGGCATGGCGGTGGGCGCCGAGGGCGGCCTGGTGGTGCCGGTGCTTCGCGATGCGGACCGCATGAAGTTTGCCGACATCGAGCTGGGGATTCGCGATTTCGCCAAGCGCGCGCAGGACGGCTCGCTGACCCTCGAGGATCTCAAGGGCGGCACGTTCACGATCACCAACGGCGGCGTCTTCGGGTCGCTGATGAGCACCCCGATCCTCAACCCGCCGCAGGTCGGCATTCTCGGCCTGCACAAGATCGCCGACCGCGTGGTGCCGGTGAACGGCCAGGTGGTGATCCGGCCGATGATGTATCTCGCGCTGACCTACGATCACCGCATCGTCGACGGCCGCGAAGCGGTGCAGTTCCTCGTCAAAATCAAGGAGTACATCGAGGATCCCGCGTGGATGCTGCTCGAAAGCTGATCGCTCAGCGCGAGCAGTCGCGCGGTCTTTTGATCGCGTTCGAGGGGCCAGACGGGTCCGGCAAGACCACGCAGCGCAAACTGCTCACGCGCTGGCTCGAGAGCCGCGATCACGAGGTGGTGTCCACACGCTGGGCCTCGTCCACGCTCGTCAAGCCGCTGCTCAAGGTCCGCAAGAAGATCCGGACGCTCTCCACCGAAGAGTATTCGCTCCTGCACGCCGTGGATTTCCGGCACCGCGTGGAAACCGCGATCCTGCCGGCGCTGTGGGCCGGCAAAACCGTGCTCGCCGACCGATATCTGTTCACCGCGCTGGCCCGCGACGCCGCGCGCGGCCTCGATCTCGACTGGCTGTTGAACGCCTACTCGCCCCTGCTCTGGCCTGACCTGGTGCTGTACTTCTCGATGACTCCCGAGGATTCCCGCCGGCGCCTGGCCTCGTCCCGGGAGCCGCATTTCTACGAAGCCGGCCAGGACGTCACCGGTCTCGAGGATCCGCTCGCCAGTTATTCCCGCTTCATTGATCGCGTGGTGAAGGAGTACAACAACCTGTCGGTGGTGTTCCAGTTCGTCACCGTCGACGCCGGTGAAGCCGTGTACCGCCAGCACACCCGCGTGCGGGAATTCGTCGAGCGGGCGGAGAAGCGCCCGTGGCCCACGTTCAGCGAGGACGCCGTCAAGGAATGGCTCAACAAGTCGAACATCCAGGCCGGCTGATCGCGATCGAGGGGACGCGCGGCAAGGACACCGCCGCCGCCGCGGCTGCGGTGATCGAGGCGCTGAAGGAGGCGGGAATCGAGGGCGCGATCAGCCGCTTCGATGCCTCGGGACTGTTCGGCGAGCTCGCTGCGGCAGGCCGCGGCGATCGCAACATCTCGATGCGGACCCTGACGCTGGTCTACGCCGCGGACCTGGCCTTCCGCCTGCGATGGGAAATCCGCCCCGTGCTCGAAGCCGGCGGCGTGGTGATTGCCGCGCCATATGTCGAAACGGCCGTGGCGTTCGGCGCGGCGTGCGGGCTCGCCGAGGACTGGATTCGCGAGCTGTTACGGTTCGCGCCCAGGCCGGACCTGCGCGCCGGTGTCGAAGAGCGCAAGCTCGATCGCGGCTGGAAGCGCCGTCTCGATCGCGGGTATCCGGAGTACTGCGCCGGGATGCTCGAAGGCTCAGAGCCAAAGCTGGCGTCGAAGCGCGCCCGACGCGAAACCATAGCGCTACTCGACCGGCCCAAGGGCGGCAAGGTGATCCAATTGTCCGAGAAGGGCGTGAATGAAGTCGTGAAGATCGTTACTGGCAGCCTGCAGGGCGCGCCGCGCCGGTCTGCTTCGAAACCTCGCAGCGGACGAAAGTAATTCTCGCGTCCGGAAACGCCAGCAGGCGGGCACGCTCGGTCGCGTACTCCGCATTGCTGTACGGCTTTTGCGTATCTTCCTGCATCGCCTGATCGATCAGATCGAATTGCCGCTGCATCTCCTGGCGCATCCAGTCGGCGGCGGACGAGGCCGCCTCCGAGAGCACGCCGAAATATTGCGATCGAAAATTCGCGAGCTCGAGGGTCTTCCGCGTCAGCACGTTCTCGTCGAGCCGGGTGGTGATGCCGAAATCGGTGGCCAGGAACGCGTTGTCTTCGTCCCACGCGATGAAGGTGTGCGTGCTGCTATTCTCGAGACGGTAGAAATAGAAGTTGTTCATCCCGTCGTAGCCGTTGAAGGCATCGTTCTGCGAGATGAAGTTCTGCGCGGCGATGTAGCGCACGAATGCCGTGAGATCGAGCCGGGGTGCGATGGTCTGCTCGAACGACGCGCCGGGCGTATCGTTGACCATCCGCACCAGCTCTTCGATCGGCCCCCAGACCAGCGATTCGGCGTGGCTCTCATTGGTCTTGATGTCGAACCGCGCCTTGTACGGCGTCAACGCGCTGCCTTCGTAGGCAAAGCGCCACGGGCTGCCGAGCACGTAGTTGTATTCGAACAGGTAACCGTCGTTCTGGACGTTGTCGCCGATGCTGCCAAAGACGCGGCCCATCATCGTCTTGTCCACGGATTCAACGAGGGCGTAAAGGCCCGCGTACCGGCCATTCACGAACAGGCGCGTGTGCGTTTCGCGAGGCGCCGGAATCCCCAGCCTCGTGAAGAACCGCATCGCCACGGTTTCCTTGATGCCGCTGAAATCCTGCGTCAGGTTGTCGAGCACCAACGACTTGAGACCGAGAAACTGCTGGCCGCTCGAGTAACGATCGAAATCGACGCGAAGGCCCGGCTTGGTTGCGCTCCGCGATCCGAGACCGCGCGAGCGAATGCCGACATTGCGCACGGTCTGCCCGTTCCAGACCAAGTCGGCCGGGTAGTAGGTGTTTTCCTGGAAGGCGGCCTTGAGCTTGGCCCAGTCGGACTCGTTGAGCCACAGCTCGACACGCTGCAGCACCTCAGGATTGAAGAGGTCGTCCTGCGTCTGCGCCAGCGCGGGCGCGCTGATGAAAACCGCCAGCACGACCACCGCCGCGCGTTGCACGAATGTCACATCCCCATCCTGACTGAGTTAGAACGCGACCTGCAACCTGATCAGCCCGGACCAGTAACCGGCGGTTCCCACGATCGGCGCCCGGTTCACGTCGTCGAAGGTCTGTCGTAACGCATTCGCTACGATCTTGACCCAGCGGATCGGCATCCAGTTCACGCCGAACGTGAGCGTGCTATCGGTGTTGGGCGTGAGGTGCTCGGAGCGCGGGTTGGTGAAGTCGGGGCCGTCCGTGGAGGCGCTTTCGAACGTGAGCTGGTCGTAGCGCACGCCGATCTCCACCACGCCGATGCCGCCGCCAAATAACGGATTGTTCGGCTGCACGTCGCTGTCCTTGTCTTCGCCCGTGATGATCCACGTCGCGCTGGTGTACCACGCCGTGCCGATGAAGTCGGAGAGATCTTCGTCGCGGTTGCTCTGGCCGATCCGCTCTTCGCGCGACCGCATCCATTCCGCTTTGAAGCCCAACGACTGGGGCGACCAGTCGAATTGCAGGCCGAGTCGTTGGCGGCGGCCGTTGACGTAGACCCGATCGAAGAAGTTGTAGCCCCACACCTCTTCGCCTTGCAGGCTGTTCAGCCCTTCAGGCACGGATGATCGTGGTGTACGCGATACCGAACTCAGCACCCTTGAGGCGATCGTGCACCGGCAATCGCCGTAAGAGCTCGCCGACCACGCGAACCGCCACCGAAGGACCGATGTCCTCGACATCCTGTCCTTCCTGGATGAACTGTTCCTCCTCCTGTTCACCGTTGTCGCCATCGTCATCGAAGACGCCCGCTTCGTAGACCAGCGATCCGCTGAGGAGCTCGCCATAAGCCATGACGCCCTTATCGCGTCCGGGCGCGATCTTGACCGAGCCGAGCGCGCGATACGCGAAGTCGAGATCGCTGACGCTGGTGGTCTGCTCGAGCCCGAACGGCATCTTGAAGCGTCCGCCCTTGACGGAGAAGGCGCCGAACGTCGTCCAGTTGACGAACACATCCTTCCACTGGCCGAACCGCCACTTCGGCTCGACCTCCCCTTCCTTTAGCACTTCGTCGATCTCGCGCTCGATCTCCCAGTCGAAATGCCTGGTGAGCTCACCCTGCAAACCGATGCGCAGCGTACGGGGGTCGAAGGTCTCCTCGCCGACGTCGGGATCAAACCGGCGCCAGTCGAGCTGCACGCGCCCTTTGAGGTCGATGTTGATGTCTTCGCCAAACACGATCGACGGGCGGTTGTCCCAGACGATGCCGCGCCGATCCTGGGCGTTGGCAGGATGGCTGATGGCGATTCCGGCGAGGACCATCGCGGCGAACCACAGGTGACGCTTCATGCGACTCGATCTCCGGGCAGGCGAGCGGCGGCGGCCCCCGCTTTCAGGCTTAGCTGTTGATACGACATATTCAGCTGTTTGACCAGTGCCGGATCGTGGATCACGATCGACACCTCGCGGCGGAAATCCAGGCTCAGCGTCGACAGCGACGTGCTACCCAGAACTGCACGGGCCTCGTCGATGATCAGCATCTTGCCGTGCGGCTCGAACCCTCTGATCGGCTGCTTGCCGAGCACGCTCACGACAATGCCCTCGTCTCGGCGCTCGCGCAGCAGCGAGACCACGTCGGGATCGGACAGCTTGTGATCGAGGATGCGGATGCTGCTCCTCGCGCCGGCGATAAGACCACGGATCTCGGCGCGCGATCGCTCGGGGCCGATGATGAGACGCCGGCTGATCGGCCGGCGTGACGGCAGCGGCTTGCCGGCGGTGTCGGCGCGAAACAGCGTCAGCAGACCCTTCACCACCGTGGGGTCGTGCGTGATCAGCACCGCATCCCAAGTACGCGTGAAACACTTCCGCGTCGGGTTGAGGGTGGTAATGATCGCGGTGGTGCCGTCGGCGACGAGGTACTTGGCGTGGTACTTCACCACCGGATCCGCGTAACGCGTCACCACCGCGCCCATTTCCTCGAGCGCGCCCCACAGCTTCTTCAACCGCTTCTTGCCGCCCTTGGCGCGCTTGGTGAGAATCGCCTCCACTTCGCACCCGCGTTCGAGCGCGCTGGCCAGCGCATCGAGGATCGAGAAATCGTCGCAGCGGAACAGCGACAGCACGAGGCGCCGCCGCGCCGCGCCGATGACGCCGAGGAGTGCCGCTTTCCGTTCGGCTGGAGTCAGGACCAGCCGTTCCTTTGCGCTACCCGCGTTTGGGCGGCGACCAGGAGACATTCTTGATGCCCTTCTTGCCGTCGCCCATCAGCTGCGCGCTCAGATCCTCGAGCGAATCGGTGGGCTTGAGCGTGGTGAGGTACTTCGCAGTGGCTTCATCGCCCTGCGATACTTCGCGCGGCTCGAAGAGGATGCCGTTCACCGCGAACACATGGTGCACGTGCGCGCCCGGGAACTCGCGCTCTTCCGCGATGATCTCAACCATCATCGTCCGCGGGCGCTCGGAGCTGAACATGTTCAGCAGCGGGATCATCGCGCACAGGAAGAGCGTGCCGAGCCCGGCCACCGCGAGCGCGCCGAGGCCGGCGGCCATGCCGAGGCCCATCAGCAGGAACAGGATGGTGATGTCGCGGGCGTCCTCGACCGGCGTTCGAAAACGAATGATGCTGGCCGCGCCGGCGATGCCGAAGGCGCGCGCCAAGTTGTTGCCGATGATGATCATCATCATCGCGCCCGAGATGCACAGCAGCACTTGCGCCTGATCCATCGTGGGATTGTTCTGCCGCTCGGCGCCGTGCCGATACTGGCGATGCACGATGGTCACGAGCACGCCGATCACCGCGGCGGCGATCAGCTTCGCGAGCTCGAACAGCGGATGCGAAAAGCTCGATTGCGTCGCGGCGGCGGCCGCCGCCTGATCGCGGTTGGTGAAAATGCTGGCGTCCGGCGTCACGCCCAATCCGAGATCCGGATACTTCACGCCGACACCGACCAGCGCCAGCCCGACGAACGTCACCGCGAGACCCGTCCAGACGCGATCCCAATGGATGCTCCTGGTCTTGACCTCGACCAGCGAGTCGACCACCTCGAGGACCCGCGTCAGCAACGAGAGCTCGAGCAGCTCCGCCACGCGCGGATTCGGCGACACGAGTGTGAAGCGGCGGTTGAGGCGTTGCGCCGAGGTGTGGCCGCGCACCAGCGCGCGAATCCCGGCGCTGTCGGCGGTCGGCACGCCGCGCAGATCGATCACGACATGCTCGAAACCGGATTTGAAAATTTCCTGGATGCGGCGTTCGAGTTCTTCCGCCGGCCCGCCGGCGATCAGTGGTTCCTGCGGAGACAGGACCATCCGATCGACCTTGCTGGCTTTGCCGGCAACAGATGTCATCACTTTGGAGTGACGAAACGGTACCACGTATGTTAAAGCTGGGCAAAGGCTGATGCATTACCCGTTGCTCCTCCTTCTGCTCGGTATTGCAACAGCGTGTTCGAGCACGCCGTCAGGTCCAACGACCGGCGTGGGCCCGGCGGCGGCGGGGCGGTGGCGTGGGTCAAACGGCGGTCGTAATCGGCGTTGGCGACATCGGCCAGTGCGGCCGCGCCGAAGTCGCCCAGGTCGCCCGGCTCGTGGCCACACTCGAGGGATCGCTGCTGCTCGCCGGCGACATCGCCTACTTCCAGGGCACCGCCGCCAACTTTCGTGATTGCTTCAATCCGTCGTGGGGCCAGTTTCGATCGCGATGGTTCGCCGTACCGGGCAACCACGAATACGAGTCTCCGGGTGCGGCGCCCTACTTTACGTATTTCGGGGACGCGGCCGGGCCTGCCGGTGTCGGCTACTACTCGACGATGATTGGCGACTGGCTGGTCCTGATGTTGAACTCGAACATGCCGGCCACGGCCGGTTCACCGCAGTTTGAATTCGCGCGTGCGGAGCTGCAGGCGCAGCGCACGCCATGCACCATGGCCGTCTGGCATCACCCGCGCTTCACGTCCGGTCCGGGCGGACCGAACTTCTTCATGCACGATATGTGGGCGCTGCTCGAATCCTCGCGCGCCGAGGTGATCCTCAACGGGCACGACCATCTCTACGAACGTTTCGCGCGACAAATGCCGGATGGCCGCCCCGATCCCGCTCTCGGGATCCGTCAGTTCACCGTGGGTACCGGCGGCGCCGAGCTGTACAACTTCGTGCGGGCGTCGGCGAACTCGGAGGAGCGCATCATGCGATACGGCGTCATGCGGCTGACGCTGCGGCCGGCCCAAGTGGAGTGGGAGTTTCTCACGCTCGACGGATCGGTCGCCGACAGTGGCCTGGATACCTGTCGTTAGGGTTACGATTAGCGGATGATTCGATCGATCTCCGCACTCGCCTTCACCGCCGCCTTCGCGGTCACGCTCGCTGCCAGCCAGCCAGCTCCTGTGAAACCCATTCCGGCTCCCGAAGACGTTGCCAAACCGCCAGCTGACGCGGCGACCAGCCCATCCGGTCTCGCGTCGAGAGTGCTGCAGCGCGGCACCGGCAACACGAAGCCGGTGGCCACCGACCTCGTCACCGTGCATTACACCGGCTGGACCACCGACGGAAAAATGTTCGACACCTCGCTCGATGACATGACCCCGGCCACGTTTCCGCTCAACCGCGTCATCAAGGGTTGGGGCGAAGGCGTCCAGCTGATGGTGGTCGGCGAAAAGCGGCGCTTCTGGATCCCGCAGACGCTCGCGTATAACGGCATGAAGGACCGTCCCGCGGGCATGCTGGTGTTCGACGTGGAGCTGCTCGCGATCAAACCGTCGCCGAGCGTTCCGCCTCCCGATGTGGCGGCCCCTCCCGCCGATGCCAAGCGCACCTCGTCGGGCCTGGCTTACAAGTCGCTCAGCCCCGGAAAAGGCGGACAACACCCCGCTAAGAGCAGCCAGGTCACCGTCCATTACACCGGCTGGACCACCGACGGAAAGATGTTCGATACCTCGGTCGACCAGGGCAAGCCCATCACCTTCGGATTGGGCGATGTCATCGAAGGCTGGACGGAGGGTGTGCAGTTAATGACCGTGGGCGAAAAGATGCGCTTCTGGATTCCCGAGCGCATGGCCTACAAGGGCGAGCGGCCGCCGAGAGGCATGCTGGTTTTTGACGTCGAGCTCATCGCGATCAAGTGATTGAACGCCGTTCGGACTGTTCAATAATCGCGACCCGATAGTCAAACTGAACACGACACACCTAAAGATAACGGAGTCAATGACTTAAATGGATTTGACTCCGTGTTTTCCTCAGTTAATGACCCAAAATAGGACATACGTACCTTTGTGTCATATCAAGTCGTCTTATCTTGAGGCGCATCGAAACGAATCAAAATCGGGCGTGTTTCAATATTTTATAGGACTTTATATGACATTGAAGCTCATATAACGCCAGTTGGCCCAAGCATTGCTCTTGCTGGGGCCAATATGGACAGTCTCTTTTCGTGTGAGATTCGCAAAAAGGCGGTTTGGGGTCGATCCTTAGTGATCGGTCTGATGACCGTCCTCTTCGTTGTGAGCGCGGCCCCGGCCGAAGCGCAACGAGGCGGATCAAAACTAGTCAACAACCTACTCAACAACAAGGCGGCCGCGAAACCGGCCCGCCAGCAGCATCACAAGCTCGATAAGGCGTTGAACGAAGTTGCCGACGGCAACGGTTCTTCAGACGTCATTGTCGAGTATTTTGACGATTCAGACGGCGCCGACACCATTCGCAACAATGGCGGCACGGCCGGTCGTCGCCTGGGCATTCTGAAAGCGCGCGCCGGCCGCATGCCGAACTCGTTGCTGAAGCGCCTGGCCGACAATCCCAAGGTCAAGCGCGTGCATCGCGACCGCGAGGCACAGGGCGAAATGGCGCGCACAGCGGCGACCGTCGGTGCGCTCACGGCCCGTCTTAGCTACGGCTATACCGGCGCGGGCATCGGCGTGGCCGTGATCGACTCGGGCATCACCGCGTGGCACGACGACCTCGGCGCGAGCGCGACGAGCAAGTCAGGCCAGCGCGTGACCGCCTTCGTCGACTTCGTCAACAATCGCACCGCCAAGTACGACGACTGGGGCCACGGCACGCATGTGGCCGGCATCATCGCGGGCAGCGGCTACGACTCGTATGGCCAGCGCGCCGGGATCGCGCCGGGAGCCAGCATCGTGGCGCTCAAGGCGCTCGACAACGAAGGCAAGGGCCGGATCAGCAACATCATTGCGGCTCTTGACTGGGTCGTCACCAACCGCGCGCAATACAACATCCGCGTCGTCAACATGTCGCTCGGCGCGGGCGTCTTCGAGAGCTACCACACCGACCCGCTGACGCTGGCCGCCAAGCGCGCCGTCGACGCGGGCATCGTCGTGGTCGCCGCCGCGGGCAATATGGGCAAGGCGCTCAACGGCCTGCCACAGTACGGGGCCATCTCGGCGCCCGGCAACGCGCCGTGGGTGCTGACGGTCGGCGCCTCGAGCACGAACGGCACCACCGATCGCCGCGACGACAAGATGGCGCCCTACAGCTCGCGCGGCCCGACGATGATCGACTTCGGCGCGAAGCCCGATCTCGTGGCACCTGGCACGGGCACGGTCTCGCTGGCGACACCGAACAGCCTGTTCTATCTGACGAAGATCCCCTACCTCGTGTCGGGCCTGCGGTTCGGCCTGTTGTCTCAGCCGTACCTCACGCTGAGCGGCACGAGCATGGCGACCCCCGTCGTCGCCGGCAGCGTCGCGCTGATGCTGCAAGCGAACCCGAACCTCACGCCGAACATGGTGAAGGCGATCCTGCAATACACCTCGGAAGTGAAGAGGGGCTACGACTTCCTGACGCAGGGCGCGGGCTTCCTGAACACGCTCGGGGCCGTCCGCCTGTCGCGCTACTTCGCCACCGGCGACAAAGGCGATCCGTATCCGTATATGCGCTCGTGGAGCAAGCACATCCTCTGGGGCAACCGTCGCGTGCGCGGCGGCGTGCTCACGCCTGGCGGAACGGCGTGGGGCCTCAACATCGTGTGGGGCGACTCACTGACCCCCGCCGGCCAGAACATCGTCTGGGGTGAGAACTGCGATACCGCCTCCTGCGACAACATCGTCTGGGGCAACAACATCGTCTGGGGCGAGTCCGACGCGAGCGACAACATCGTGTGGGGCAACACCGACGGCGACAACATCGTCTGGGGCAATTCGTCGGACGACAACATCGTGTGGGGCAACGGCGATTTCGACAACATCGTCTGGGGCAACTTCGCCGACGACAACATCGTGTGGGGCAACGACTGCGGCGGCGCCGACTGCGACAACGTGGTCTGGGGCAACAGCTTCGACGACAACATCGTCTGGGGCAACGCCGAAGGGCTCGACAACATCGTGTGGGGCAACAGCGGACAGCCTCGACAACATCGTGTGGGGCAACAGTGCCGGCGACGAAGACATCTCGTGGGGCAGCTCGGCCGACGACAACGACTACTTCTTCGGCGACGACACGGCCGAAGTGGAGTCGTTCAACCCGGATCTGTTCGACGACCTGTTCGAGGTCGAGCCGATCGTGACTCCCGTGCCGGAAGGAGGGCAGCAGTAATGGAGAAGATGCCGTTCCAACCGGAATTGCAGAGAGCCACGACCATGAGCGCGACCTCAATCGCGGCCACCGTTACGACCTCCAACTGGAAGGCCAGCCTTCCAGTCCTCGCGGGCTCGACGTTCACGCTGCGTGAGCTGCGAACCGAAGACGCAAAGTCACTGTTCGCGATGCTCTCGACCGAAGAAGTGGCGCGATTCATTTCGCCGCCGCCGACCACGGTTGAAGGCTTCGAACGCTTCATCGCGTGGGCGCAGCACGAGCGCGCGGCCGGCAACTACGCCTGCTACGCGATCGTGCCACACGGCATGACCACCGCGATTGGCATCTTCCAGGTGCGCTCGCTCGAGCCGGGCTTCGGCACGGCGGAGTGGGGCTTCGCGATGGGCTCGCAATTCTGGGGCTCGGGAATCTTCACGGAAGGCGCGCGGATGATTCTCGACTTCGCGTTCGACGTGATTGGAGCCAACCGGCTCGAAGCGCGTGCGGCGGTGGCCAACGGCCGCGGCAACGGCGCGCTCCGCAAGCTTGGCGCGGTGCAGGAGGGCGTGCTTCGCCGCTCCTTCCTACGCCACGGCATGTATCACGACCAGGTGCTCTGGGGAATCCTGGCCGAAGACTGGCGCATGCAGCGGATGCTTCAGGCACCCGCTGTGACGCACTAACCCTTCGACGCGAGGTCCCGGAACGTCACGTTCCGGGACGCTCGCTCAAGGCAATCGACCTTCCGTCGTCACTCGTCGGTTAGGCCCGGACATTTCCAGGGGTGTCCGGGCCCTTTTTTTTTGTCTTATTGTTCAGATTAGATACTTGCTGTCCCGAATTAAGACTATCGGCAGCAACTCCATCCACAACAGCCACTTAGATACTCAGATTAACAGTATTAGTGTCCGTTCCTGTCTCATAACAGGACTGGTTGGCTAGGATAATCACGTGAAATGCCCTGCATCATCGTCACAAATAGGCACATATAAAACCGGATAGCCACGTGCATCTAAAGTCGTCTATATGACATTGCAGCTCTAGGTGTTCGTTTGATCGACGATATTGGCGTACCGTTTGCTCTGCGGTGGGCGTATGAGTTTCTCTGCCCCCCGGAATCACGGCGCTGATAAGGCCGTGTGGGGTCGCGCAATTTTGTTCACCGCGCTGATCAGCTTCGCCCTGCCGGGTATGCCGGCAGAGGCGCAGCTGCTCAAGCTCGGTCAGAGCAAGGCCTCGGCCGCCGCTGCAAAACAGGCGGAACGCGAGGCTCGCAAAGCGCGGCGTCACGCCAAGCTCGATCAGCAACTCAACGACGCCGTTGAAGATAAGGCGCACGGTGAGTCGGGCGTCATCATCGAGTTCCACGATGATCGCGACGCCGTCAACCTCGTCAAAGGAAATGGCGGCAAGGCCGGCCGGCGCCTCGGCAGCATCAAGGCGCGCGTTGCCAAGATGCCGAATCGCAAGCTCAAGGCACTCGCCAACGATTCACGCGTCAAGCGCATTCATCTCGACCGTCCCACGAAGTCATTCGCCGGCCGCGCCGCCGTCACCGTTGGCGCGCGGGCAGTGCAGGAGTTGATGGGTTACAACGGCGCCGGCGTCGGCGTCGGCGTCATCGATTCGGGCATCACCGAGTGGCACGACGACCTGACCGTGGCCAACGGCCAGGGCCAGCGCATGGTCCACTTCGCGGATTTCGTGAACGGCTACACGCAGCCCTACGACGACTTCGGTCACGGCACGCACGTCGCCGGCATCGTGGCCGGTAACGGCCGCGACATGAACGGCGCCCGCACCGCAATTGCGCCGGGCGCGCACATTGTTTCGCTCAAGGCGCTCGACGGCCAGGGCAACGGCACCATCAGCATGATCATCGCGGCGATTGATTACGCGGTGGCCAACAAGGACGCGTTGAACATCCGCGTGCTGAATCTTTCGTTGGGCGCGGCCGTGACCGAGTCCTACCACACCGACCCGCTGACGCTGGCTGCCAAGCGCGCCGTCGACGCGGGCATCGTCGTCGTGGCGTCCGCCGGTAACAAGGGCAGGGGCGCCAACGGCCAAACGCAGTACGGCGCCATCGGCTCGCCCGGCAACGCGCCGTGGGTGATCACCGTCGGCGCGTCGAGCCACAACGGCACGGTGCTGCGGCAGGACGACACGATCGCGGGGTTCAGCTCGCGCGGTCCGACACGGTTTGACTTCGGCGCGAAGCCGGACCTGGTCGCTCCGGGTCACGGGATCGTGTCGATGTCGGATCCGGTCAGCTTGTTCTACACGACGAAGGCGTCGTACCTCCTCGGCGGACTGCGCAGCACGTCGTATGCGCCTTACCTGACGTTGAGCGGCACGAGCATGGCGGCGCCGGTGGTTGCGGGCACCGTCGCGTTGATGCTGCAGGCGAATCCGTCGCTGACGCCGAACCTGGTGAAGGCGATCCTCCAGTTCACTTCGCAGGAATATCCGGGATACGACGCCCTGACGCAGGGCACCGGCTTCCTCAACACGCGCGGCGCGGTGGTGCTCGCCGAACACTTCCAGCAGGCGGCGCCCGGCAGCCCGTATCCGTCAATGAACGGCTGGAGCAAGCAGATTTTCTGGGGCAATAAGCGCGTGCGCGGCGGCGTGCCGGTGCCTGGCGCTACGGCGTGGGCCGGCGACGTCGTGTGGGGCAGCACCGCAACGCCCGAGGGCAACAACATCGTGTGGGGCGACAACTGCGCCGATGCTTCGTGCAGCGGCGTGGTGACGGCCAACAACGACGACGACAACATCGTCTGGGGCAACTCCGACGACGACAACATCGTCTGGGGTAACTCCGCCGACGACAACATCGTCTGGGGCAACGATTGCGGCGGTGCGGACTGCGACAACATCGTGTGGGGCAACAGCGACGACGACAACATCGTCTGGGGCAACGCCGAAGGCATCGACAACATCGTGTGGGGTAATTCCGACGACGACAACATCGTCTGGGGCAACAGCGACGACGACAACATCGTGTGGGGCAACGCCGACGACGACAACATCGTCTGGGGCAACAACGGTGAAGACAACATCGTGTGGGGCAACTCGGTGGGCGAAACGCTCGACAACCTGCTCGGCAACACGGTTGGCACTGTCGACCAGGTGGTCCAGGCCGTCGTCGGCGATGAAACAAATGAAGTGAACAGCCTGCCCTCGAGCATGTGGGACGTGATGTTCCCGCTCGACGCGCAGTGGCCGACGACTACGAACGACGCGCCGCCGGCTGAGGAAACTGCTCCTCTGCCGCCACCGCCGCCTTCGAATCCGTTAGGTCCGTTAGGTTCACTGCTTGGGGGAATTGGAGGGCTCTTGTAATGGAAAAGATGCCTTTCAACAGTCAGCTTGATGAGCGAGCCACAACCATGATTCGCAGGACCATGAGCGCGAGCCGACCGGCCACGACCACGACCGTGACGACCAGCGACTGGAAGGACGGCCTTCCGGTAATCACGGGGTCGACGTTCACGCTGCGCGAGATGCGCGTGGAAGACGCGCCCTCGCTGCTGGCGATGCTGACCACCGAGGAAGTGTCGCGGTTCATTTCGCCGCCGCCGACCACGGTTGAAGGCTTCGAACGCTTCATCATGTGGGCCGCGCGCGAGCGCCAGGCCGGCAACTACGTCTGCTTCGCGGTTGTGCCGCAGGGCTGCACCACCGCAGTGGGCATCTTCCAGCTCAAGTCCCTCGAGCAGGGCTTCGCGAATGCCGAATGGGGCTTCGCCATGGGTTCGCAGTTCTGGGGCACGGGCATCTTCGCTGAAGGCGCCCGCCTCGTCGTGGACTTCGCCGTGGACGTGATTGGCACGCACCGCCTCGAGGCGCGTGCGGCGGTGGCCAACGGCCGCGGCAACGGCGCGATGCGCAAGATCGGCGCGGTCCAGGAAGGCGTGCTGCGCCGCTCGTTCTGCCGCAACGGCGTCTATCACGACCAGGTTATTTGGGGCATCGTCGCCGACGACTGGCGCCTGCAGCGTCTGTCGCAGGAGCCTACGGCCGTCACCGTCAACTAGGCCACGGAAGAGAACCAGGGCCACAGAAGGCACAGATAGCACAGAACGATTTCCGACTCGAGTCACCGTAGGGCTCGGACGTTTCAGGGACGTCCGGGCCCGTTCTTTTTGGCCGCGCAGATTGCCGGCGGCCAATCCGGCGAAGGCGGCGATGTGCGTCCGCGGCGAAGGCGGACCGCGCCGTGAAGAAATACACTGGTGGTCGTGGAGTGGCGGGCCATCCAGGTCGACCGCGGTGACCACGGCGTGCGGGTGGACCGCGTGCTGCTGCGTCACCTGCGCGATGAGAAGCGCATCTCGCGCAACCGCATCCAGAAGTGGATCGATGCCGGCGACGTTCTGATTAACGGCGCGGCGCCGCCGCGCGCGGCCTGGCGCATTCAATCCGGCGACGAGCTGCAGGTCCGGGTCCGCGCCATTCCTGTCCGCGCGAGGCCCGCGCCCGAATCACTACACCTGGACGTCCTGTACGAAGACGACGATCTCATCGCGATCAACAAGCCCGCGGGCCTGGTCGTGCATCCGTCGTATCGCAACACCACCGGCACGCTCATGAATGGCCTGCTCGCGCTCGCGCAGGCGTGGCCCAAGGGCTCCACGCCGGCGCTGCTGGGAAGACTCGACAAGCTGACGTCGGGGATTGTTCTGGTGACCAAGCGCTCGGCCATCTATGCCTCGCTGCAGCGAGCCATGGCAGCGAACCGCATCGACAAGGACTATCTCGCCATCGTGTGCGGCAAGCCGTCGCCGCTGCGAGGCACCATCGATCTCGCGCTCGATCGCGATCCCTGGGATCGCCGGCGGGTGACGGTGACCGATCGCGGCGGCCAGCGCTCGGTGACGAAATACGAACGGTTGGCCACGACGGGCGCCTTTTCGACGGTGCGATGCCGGCTGATCACCGGACGCACGCATCAGATCCGCGTGCACCTGGCGGCGAAACGCTGGCCGATCGTCGGTGATGCGACTTATGGATCCTTGTCTATCCGGCTAACCACCTCCGCTGAAGCTTCGGTGGTCAAGAAGCCGGACACCACCGGTGCATCTGCGCCTGTCAAGTTTCCAAGGCAGGCGCTTCATGCGTGGCGGCTGACATTCAGGCAACCGACCACCGGCAAAGAACTGTCGATCGAAGCGCCCATTCCGGCCGACATGCGCGCGCTCGTCGCCGAATTAGGATTAGCGGTATGAGCTCTGCGGCCACCACTCGAGTGCGCGACGCGCTCGCACGCCAGCCGCGGCTGTCTCTCGCAACGCTGCCGACACCGTTGTACGACGCCATCCGGTTTCGTGATGCGCTAGGCGGATCGGGACGGTGCCCTCGAATCCTGATCAAGCGTGACGATCTGACGACGCTCGGCCTCGGCGGCAACAAGGCGAGAAAGCTCGAATACCTCGTGGCGGATGCCAGAGCGCAAGGCGCCACCACGTTGATCACGACGGGTGCGGTGCAATCGAATCACGCGCGCATGACTGCGGCAGCCGCTTGCGTGGCCGGCATGCGGTGTGTGCTCGTGCTCACCTCGACGAACGAAGTCCCGGCTGTCGCCGCTAACCTGCTGCTCGACAAGTTGTACGGCGCAGCGATTCGGCTCGTGCCCTCACTTGACCCGATGTTTGCCGTCGGCAACGACGAACCGGTGGTCGCCGAGGTGGTGGCCGAAGAACAGGCCGCGGGCCGCACACCGTATGTGATTCCGGTCGGCGGATCGAGTGGCATCGGCGTATTCGGTTACGTCAGCGGATCCGCCGAGCTCGTCGATCAATTGCACGAGGCCGGCGTTACACCGTCGCATCTCTATTACGCCAGCGGCTCGCGAGGCACGCAGGCTGGCCTCACACTTGGCGCCAAGCTATGCGCGGCGCCGTATCAGGTGTGCGGGGTGGCCGTGAGCGGAGGCGAGCCGGAGAAGATCGAGCGGGCAAAACGGATCGCCAACGAGGCGGCGACGCGACTGGGATTGGCTGAACGCCTCGAGCTTGCTGATCTCGTGACCGATCAAACACAGATCGGCGAGGGCTACGGCATTCCGACCGAAGCGGCGTTCGAAGCAATCTCGCTACTGGCGAGGAGTGAAGCGATTCTGCTCGACCCGTGTTACACGTCGAAGGGAATGGCGGGCTTGATTCACGACATCCGCAGCGGCGCGATCGCGCCGTCAGAGACCGTGGTGTTCCTGCACACGGGCGGGGTGCCCGCGTTGTTCACTCAGAATTTCGTGGAAGCGTTGAAGTGGGATCAGGGATCCTGATCCCTGATCCCTGATCCCTGATTACTGCTCGATCCACCCCGTAAAGTTGTTCGTGTAGGTGGGCGGTCCACCCACGGCAGGCAGGGCGCCGAGCGTGCCGTTATAGGTGAACGTCGGGTTGCCGGGAATCGCACTGGTCGTTACCTCGCCGAAGACGTCAGCGGCGTCGCCGACCAGGATGCGACCTTGGAATTCAGGGTTGCCGGAGATATGAAGCTGCTCTTTCACCAGGATTTGACCCTCAACCTGCGTCGGGTCGTCGATGTCGACGGCGCCCGCCATCACGAAGTCGCCATCGGTGATGAACTGAAACTTGTCACTGTTCTCAGGCTTGAGCTTCGGGCTGCCCGTGATCCTGATGGAACCGGTGGCGATCACCGACATCGCGATATTGGAGTTGCCGGGTCCTTTCGGACTGCCCGAGATTTCCACCGCACCCTCCACAAAGAATGTACCTTCAGGCGCGGAATTGCCGGTAATTTTCCATACGCCGCCGTCAAAAGTCCAGTCTCCTGGGCACGACGCGCCGCACGCCGTGCCATTGCCGTTCGTAATCGAGCCGTCGCTCTGCAGAACGAAATCGGCCAGGTACGAATAGTCCGATGCGTTGATGTCCGGCACATTGATGTTGCCGTAGCCGCCGCCGCTCGTGCCGCCGGGCTCAAAGTGATCGTTCGCGTCGTAGTCGCCAGAAGCAGTGGCGTTCACCGAGACCTCGGCGGAAACGCCGTCGACCGTCAGGTCGCCGTTGGCGTGCACGCTGCCGGCAAGGCCCTGGATGGTGATGTTGCCACCGATATCCAGGTCGCCGTTGACCAGGATCGCCGGGTTGAGTGACGGCGGCGGTACCACCACGGTTTCCGTCGACAGCAGGACGCGCGACAGGCGCACGATCGTATTACTGGGACCAAACCCGGTCGCACGGATGATGAGCTGGTCATTGCGGTCCACAAAGCCAGTGCCGTCCTCGCTTAGAGCACCAGGCATCATCGCGTCGAGCTGAGCGGCGGTCAGGGCCGTCGTATACAACCTCGGGTCGTCGTCATCGAAAATCTCGATCGCGTACTGGTACTGGCCGGCCGCATCGAGAGTGTAGGGCGACGCGCCGTTCAACAGGAAGGCGACGTCGCCGTTGTCTGCGTTCACACCGGTGTCCGGGTCGATCCCCGCATCCACCAAAGTGTCGACACCCGCCAACAGATTCGTGGTCGTGTCCATGCGGATGGCCTCGATCGCGCGATTCATGCCGGCTTCGGCAGCAGCGCGGGCCCCTGCGTAGTAGACCTCGTTATTGGCCATCGACGACTCGACGTGTCCGTTCATCGCGAATCCCGTGGCCAGCCCCGACAGGACTGCCATGAGCAGCAGGACGACGACGAGCGCGATTCCGCGTTCAGAGCGTGCGTGGACGATTGGTGTGGTCATCATGTTCGGCTTCTCACTTTAACTTCCGTGCTGAGGGTGCGGGTCTCCGGTTGTCCCGTCCTCGCGTCGATCGTGCGCGTGCGGATCCTGATCCGGGTCTCGATGAAGAACACATTCGGCTGGTTAGCGACGTTGCTCGAGTCGAGCACGCCGCGCGCCGCGTTGCGAAACACGAACGTCAGGTCCTCGATAACGGTATCCGTCCGGGTCGACACCGCGCCGCCGGTGTTGTTGTCGAGGAACACGATGGTGTTGTTCGCGTTATCGAGGGAAATGGTCACGTCCTCGTTGGCCTGCGTGCAGGCGCCGTTGGTGCCGCCGAACCGGCCGTCCGGCGGGTTCGAGTCGGTCATCAAGCGAACGTCGTTGTCCTCGCCGTCGAGGTCCGGATCGAATTGAATCGCGACGACCGGTGTGTTGTTGGCGGGGCAACTGCTCGTCACCACTGCAAACGGATTGTTGTCCGCAGCGCGGATGTACTTGCCGATCCAGTCCAGCGCGTAGCGCGCCTCCTGCTCGGCCGCCGAGTCTTCGAGCTGCCGGCGATAGCCCTGCTGGACCTGGGACGTGATGGCCACGGCCCCCCCGAGGACGATCACCATGGTGACCGAGGCCACCAGCAGTTCGATCATCGTAAAGCCGCGTTCGTTGCGCATAAATGTCATGGAGGACATGGCCAGCACCTGACTATGGTTGTGAGATCCGTGGGCGTATAGGTGCGCCGATCGGTTACCACTGGAATGACGCGCACGGTGATGAGGCGCAACTTACCAGCAGCAGGGAGTGGGTCATCCGGGCCGTTCGCGACGACCCAGCGTCGTCTGTAGTTGAGGGCGGTCGAGCCAGCAAACGTCGGCGGCGTATCGAAATGGTTCGCGACATCCGCCGTGAGACTGCCACCCACCGTAAGTTGCGGCGCGGCTGCCCAGTTCTGCGACATCAGCTCGTCGATCTTGTCCTGCGCGAGACGGGTCGCCATCGTCTGGTTGCGACCCAGCTGCTGTAACCGCAGCGTGACCGCCATCAGCTCGGCCATCGACACCAGTGCCACGGTGAGGATGACCACCGCGACCAGGACCTCGACGAGGGTGAACCCACGGTCGTTGTTAGAAGGCGTCAAAGGTTATTTGCCCCGTAGCGTTAACAGTTAATCGTCTGGAGAACGTCTGCTCGGAGGAGTACGTCACGGTGATCGCCAATGGCAACACGCCGACGCCAATGATCGAATACGCGCCGCGGCCATTCACTTCAAGAACCGGCAGGCCGGCTGTGTAGCTCACGTTGCGCGGCGTCGTATAGATGCCGCTGTCGTGGGTGTAGGTCTGGCTGCACCGATCGGCGGCGTCGTCGAGCAGGGCATTTCCCTGGACCGCGAGCACGCGGTACTGCCCGGCGGCGGGACAGTTAAACGTCACGCGAAACCTCGTGTTGCGGGTGACGGCCTTCAGTCGTGCCTGCCGGATCTGCGAGCCAATCTGTTCCGACGTGGTCCACACGGCGTTGCGGCTGGTGGACCCGCTCAGGTACGGGATGGAAATCGCTGAGATGACGCCGATGAGTCCGCACATCACCAACAGTTCCAATAAGCTGAAGCCCCGACTTGATTGCATGCCCTGTGAACAGCAAGGGCAAGGCCAGCGCGGCTCTTGGCCGGTAACCTCTTGAATGATGGTCATTTGCGCTTTGAGGGGGGCCTAAGGAATCATCCGGTGTGTGCCGATTTGGAACAAATAATTACCAATTGGTAATAGAAACGGTGTCGCTAAAGTCTCACTCAGTCCTTCTGTTTCGGTTCATCCGGTCTTCTATATCGGTTCCGTGCCGGACCGACCCCCAGCCCTTCCGGACTTGGTTCCGGGGAATTCACAGAACGGCAGGAACGTGATCTTGACGTCGTTTCCGAGCGTAGCGTGCAATTTGAGGATCTTGTCGACGGCCTGGCGAATCCCACCGGCATCGAGGACTTCGCCGCCGAGGCGGAGGGAAGCCGCCAGGCAGTCGGCGTGTATAAGTGCTGCACGAACGTCTAAAGCGCGCCTACGACTTCGACAGTGAGTTCCTCAATCCCGAGCTGCTGCCGCCGAACACGCCGATGTTCCGCGACGTCAACACGACGGGATTCATGCAGGTGAGGAGAAGATAACGACGAATGACGAATGACAAATAACAAATGACAAAGGCGCTCGCTTTGTTATTCGTCATTCGTTATTCGTCATTCGTTATTCGTCATTTGTTTTCGTCATTCCTCCAGCATGAATGGGTATTTGTAATCCGTCGGCGGGGCGAACGTTTCCTTGATCGTTCGCGCGCTGACCCAGCGCATCAGGTTCATCTTCGAACCCGCCTTGTCGTTCGTGCCCGACGCGCGCGCGCCGCCGAACGGCTGTTGACCGACTACCGCACCGGTTGGCTTGTCGTTGATATAGAAATTGCCGGCGGCGTTGCGCAGCGCCGACATCGCCTCGACGACGGCGGCCCGATCGCGCGAGAACACCGCGCCAGTCAACGCGTAGGGCGACGTCCGATCGACGATGTCGAGCATCTCGGACCACTTGGCGTCTTCGTAGGCGTAGACGGTCAGCACCGGCCCGAAGATTTCCTCGCACATCAGTCGATAGGATGGATCCGTCGTTTCGATGAGCGTCGGCTCAATGAAATAGCCTTCGTCGCCCTTGCAGCCGCCGCCCTGGACGACCTTCGCGTTCTTCTTCCCGTCTTCGAGGTACTCGGAGATTTTGTCGAACGCTTTCTTGTCGATGACCGCGCCCATGAAATTTCGGAAGTCGCGGACGTCGCCGACCTTGATCTCTTTCATCATCGCGACCATGCGATCGCGAATGTCGTTCCACCGTGACTTCGGCACATACATGCGGCTGGCGGCCGAGCACTTCTGTCCCTGGAACTCGAACGCGCCGCGCACCGCGGCCACCGCCACTTCCTGCGGGTCGGCTGAAGGGTGGACGACGATGAAGTCCTTGCCGCCGGTTTCGCCGACCAACCGCGGGTAACCGCCGTACTTACCGAGGTTCTGGCCCACGCGCTGCCACATGCTGTTGAAGACGGCGGTGCTGCCGGTGAAGTGGATGCCGGCGAGCTCGGGATGTTCCAGCAGCGCGTCGGTAATCTGCCTGGCGTCGCCGGGCAAGAAGTTGATCACTCCGGGAGGCAATCCGGCGGTCTCGAGCAGGCGCATCACGTAGTACGCGCTCAGCATCGCCGAGCTCGCGGGCTTCCACACCACGGTGTTGCCCATCAGCGCCGGCGCGCCGGCGAGATTGCCGCCGATGGCCGTGAAGTTGAACGGCGACACCGCGTAGACGAATCCCTCGAGCGGCCGGTACTCCATCTGGTTCCAGACCGTGTGCGAGCTATCCGGCTGCTCCGACAGTAATTCCTGTGCAAACGCGACGTTAAACCGCCAGAAGTCCACCAGCTCCGACGCCGCATCGATCTCGGCCTGGAAAGCGGTTTTCGACTGGCCGAGCATGGTGGCGGCGACGATGGTGGATCGCCAGGTGGTGGTCAGCAGTTCGGCGGCGCGCAGGAAGACGGCGGCGCGATCCTCGAACGACCAGCTGGACCACTCCTTGCGGGCACAGACCGCGGCGTCCGCGGCCTGTTGCACGTGCTCCGGAGTGGCCTTCTGAAAATTCGCGAGCACATGGGAGTGTTTGTGCGGCATCACGCTCCGTTCGGAGGCGCTGCTGCGGATCTCCCTGCCGCCGATGATGATCGGGATGTCGATGGTCTCGGCCGCCATCTGCTTCAGGCGGCTTTTTAGCTCCGCGCGAGCCGGTGTCCCCGGAGCGTAAGTAAGGTTTGGGTCGTTCTCTGGACGGGGCACGCGGCGGCGGCCGGCAAATACATCAGGCATGAGCGGATCCTTAGGATAAAGACGACTCTCTATTCTAAGTCCCAAGTCGCAAGTCCCAAGCCCCAAGCCCCGGATACAATTCGCCCGTGCGCCGTCGACTCGTCCTCCTGACCGTCGCGCTGCTGGCGCTCCCCTTCCACTCGCCTCCGCGAGCCCAAGGGCTTGCGGATGCTCGCTCGGGACAGGTAGGGAAGGCCGGCACGCTGGTTTACGGCGGCGATCGCGAGTTCCCTCCTTACGAATACATCGATGACCGGGGGCAGCCGGAGGGATTCAACATTCACTTGATTCGCGCGCTGGCGCGCGAAGCGGGAATGGCGGTCGAGATCCGCCTGGGCCAGCGCGACGAGCGCATGAAGGACTTCGACGCCGGCCGGACCGACGTGATGTTCCTCTCGTACTCCGAGGACCGCGCCGCCAAGTACCAGCTGCTCGATCAGACGTGGACGCTCGCGCAGGTGGTGATGATGCGTCCGGGCCTGCCGCGCTATCCCCACGGCCTCGACGATTTATGGGGCGTGCGGATCGCCGTCGATGAGGGATCGATCAATCACCTGCTGCTGGCCGGCTTGCCGGAGTCGCGCCGGCCCGCGCTGGCGGTGGTGGCCACGCGCGGCGATGCCATCGACGCGTTCGCCAGATCGGCCGTCGACGGCGTGGCCGGCAACCATCTGACCATGCGTTTCATGATGGGCACGCTCGCGGAGAACGCCATCGAGGTGCCGTTAATCTCGCGGCCGTATCAGCTCGCGGTGTTGCCGGGACGCGAGAACGTGGTGGCGCCGCTGCGCGTGGCGCTCGATCGCCTCAAGGTGACCGGCGAGTTCGATCGGCTGGTCGAGTTGCACCTCAGCAATCCCGTTCGCCGTAGCTGGCTCGATCGCTACGCGGCCGCACTCGCGATCGGCGGCGGCGTGGCGCTGTTGCTGTTCGCCGGCGGCACCGCATGGAACCGCTCGCTGCATCGCCAGGTGCGGGCGCGCACGAAGGCGGTCGAGCGCACCGAACGGCGTTACCGCGACCTCGTCGACAACGCGAGCGACATGATTTATCGCACCGACCCCTTCGGCCGGTTCACGTTCGTCAATCCGGTGGCTACGCGCATTCTTGGCTTCGACGAGGGCGAGCTGCTGTCGATGAAGTACTTCGAGCTGATGCGGCCCGACTGGGTGCCGCGCGCGATGGGCTTCTACGAAAAGTCGGCGAAGACCCGCGAGGGGACGTACCTCGAGTTTCCGGTACGGAAGAAGGACGGCCACGAGATCTGGGTCGGCCAGCACGTGCGGCCGATCATCACCGACGGCCGCGTCGACGGCTTCCAGGGCATGGCGCGCGACATCACCGATCGCGTCAATGCCCAGCACGAGTTGCGCGCGGAGCGGGATTTCGTCTCGGCGATTCTCGACACCGCGCCGAGCCTGATTATGGTGCTCGACTCGCAAGGCTACGTGGTGCGTTTCAACCGCGCCTGTGAAGAACTGTCGGGCGTCCCAATGGCCGACGTCTCCGGACGCGCGATCTGGGAGCTGCCGTTTGTCCTCGACGAGGACCGCAATCAGATTCGCAACAACATCCCAAGGCTGGCCGCAGCCGTCGTGCCGGTGAAACTGGATCGCACGTGGATGGGCAAGACGGGCGCGCGCCACGTAATTGCCTGGACAGTGATGGCGCTGCGCGGCCAATCGGGTGGCACCTCGTATCTGATCGGCATCGGCTCCGACGTGACGCTGACGCGCGAGCTGGAGCGGTTGAAATCGCAATTCATTTCGATGGTGAGTCACGAGCTGCGCACGCCGCTGACCTCGATTCGCGCCTCGATGCAGCTGCTGATCGCCGAGGAGATGACCGGCAACGAAGACGCCGATCAACTCGTGCGGGTCGCGCTCTCCAACGCCGATCGCCTGATCCGCATCGTCAACGACATCCTCGACATGTCGAAGATCGAGGCGGGCGAAATGATGGTGGCGCCGAGGCGCATGCAGCTGCAGCAGATCATCGAGGATTCCGTGCGCTCCGTGGAAGCGGTGGCCCGCGACGCGGGCGTCACGATCGTGCAATGGCACAACGGTGTGAGCGACGTGCTGGCCGATCCCGATCGCACCATCCAGGTGCTCGTGAACCTGCTGTCGAACGCGGTGAAGCACGCGCCGAGTGGATCACAGGTCGAAGTGACAACGGCGCAGGAGAACAGCCTGGCCGCGGTGGCGGTGCGCGACCACGGCCCCGGCATTCCCGCGCACAAAGTGGATTTCATCTTCGAGCCGTTCACTCAGCTCGACGGCAGCGACACCCGGCGCATTGCCGGAACCGGCCTGGGCCTGACCATCGCCCGCGCGCTCGCAGAAAAACAAGGCGGCGGCATCCGCGTGTCGTCGCGCGAAGGCGAAGGCGCCACCTTCACGCTGACCCTCCCGCTCGCCTGATTCGTCTTGCCGCTAATGACTGTTAATGGACGACGGTGATGGTCCGCCATTTGCCCTGGCGGAAACGGGCGACGGTGAGGACGCAGCGGGTGAAGTGACCCAGCACGATCGCCAACCAGATATCTGCGGGTTGCAGTGGCCGGGTCGCCTGGATCATCGTACACATGCCGATCGGCACGGCAATTTGTGAGGCGAGCGTAATGAAGAGCGGACTGCGCGTGTCGCCGGTGCCTTGCAGTCCGCCCGTGTAGGTCAAGGCCAGCGTGATGAAGAACCCCGATACCGCCAGGTATTGAAGCAGTTGTTCGCCAATGGTCGCCACCGCGGCTTCAGTGGCGCCAAACGCGCCCAGCAGCGCCTGGGGAAACGCCACGAAGCACAACCCCACGCCCGCGGCCACGGCCAGCCCAATGCGTGATGCCGCGTGCACACCCTGCACCGCGCGCTCGGGTTGGCCCGCGCCGAGATTCTGTCCGGCGATGGTCGCGGCCGCGCCCATCAGCCCCACCGAGGTCCAGGTGATCAACGAGAAAAGCTCGGTGTAGGCGATCGTATAGGCGGCCTGGGCCGCGGCGCTCTGGTTCAGCCCGCCAATGAAGCGCAACAACATGACCCCGGCCACGTTCATGGCGATGCCCTGCACACCGCTCGGCAATCCGAATCGAAACAGCGATCGGATGATCGTCCAGTCGGGACGCCAGTCCATGTGCCGTGAAAACTTGATGACGAGGCGGCCCTTGAACAACTGGTACAGCGCGTAGATGCTCACCGCACTCGAGGCCGTCACGGTGCCGATCGCGGAACCCGCGGTGCCGAGCGCGGGAATCGGGCCAAGGCCAGGAATCAGGATCAGGTTCAAGATCAGGTTGAGCACCGTCATCGTCACGCCCAGCCGCAGCGGCGTGCGCGCGTCGCCGGCGGCACGCAGCGCCGACGTGAGCATGAAGAACAGCAGCATGCCGATGCTGAACATGAAGTTGATGCGCAGGAATGGCAACGCGAGCGCGACCACTTCCGGAGACGCGTTGACGAGATCGAGAAGATATGGCGCCGCGAAGTAACCGATCGGACCCATCACCGCGTACATCGCGATCGCGGTCAGGAACGCCTGTTGGACGGTGCGATTCACCCTCTCCGCATCGCCGGCGCCGACAAACCGCGCCACCAGCACCGCTTGTCCGGTGAAGAGCGACGCGATGAAGACGATCACCACGAGGAAGATCTGCCAGCTGGCGCCGATGGCGGCGTTGCCGGCGTAGCCGATCAGGTGACCGACGAGGATGTGATCGATGACGCCTTGCAGGCCGGCGATGACGTTCTGGAGCATGGTCGGCCACGCCAGCTTCCAGACGGCGGGACCGATGGGGCCTTCGACGAGCGAGCGATCGAACGGGGACTTCCCTTTTGGGACCGGCTCAGACAAACGGAGTTGATTGTACTCTGAGGGCTCGATGGCCTGATGGCCTGATGGCCTAACTCAAACGTCCAGTTCCACCGCCTCCTCGGCCCGGTCCATGATGAAGCGGAAACGCGCCGACGCGTCCTTCCCCATCAATTCATTGATCACACGATCCGTCACCAGTTGATCGGCGATCTCCACCTTTAGCAGCCGTCTGGTTCGCGGGTTGAGCGTGGTCTCCCAGAGCACCTTGGGCATCATCTCGCCAAGGCCCTTGAAGCGCGTGATCTCGGGCTTGGCCCGGCCGGCCTTCTTGACGATCTGGTCCTTGTGGTGATCGTCGAGCGCCCAGTGCGTGTCCTTGCCGATGTCGATGCGGTAGAGCGGCGGCTGCGCGAGATACACGCGGCCGGCGATCATCAACTGCGGCAGGTGCCGGTAGATGAACGTGAGCAACAGCGTCGCGATGTGGTGGCCGTCCGAGTCGGCATCGGCGAGGATGATCACCTTGCCGTAGCGCATGCGGTTGATGTCGAAGCTCTTGCCGACGCCGCAGCCGAGTGCGGTCACCAGGTCGGAGAGCTCCTTGTTCTCGAGCACCTTCGCCGTCGACACGCCCTCGGTGTTGAGCACCTTGCCGCGCAGCGGCAGAATCGCCTGCCGCGCGCGATCGCGTCCCTGCTTCGCCGACCCTCCCGCCGAATCGCCTTCGACGACGAACAGTTCGCTCGTGATGGAACCGGGATTGGTGCAGTCGGCCAGCTTGCCTGGCAGGTTGACGCGCCCGGCGGTGGGTCCTTTGCGGACCACTTCGGCCTGCGCCGCGCGGCTCGCTTCGCGCGCCCGCGCGGACAGGATGATGCGCGCCACGATCGATTCAGCGATCGACTGGTTGTTGTTTAACCAGTGCTCGAGGCCTGGCCGCACCAACCCATCGACCGCGGACAACACTTCGGGATTGTTCAGGCGATCCTTCGTCTGCCCCTGAAACTGCGGCTCTTGGAGGAACACCGACAGGATGCCGGTCATGCCTTCGCGAATGTCTTCGGCGGTCAGCGTCACGCCCTTCGGCGAAAGGTTGTGCGTCTCGATGTAGTTGCGCACCGCCTTGCCGAGGCCGGCGCGAAAACCGTTCTCATGCGTGCCGCCGCTGCCGGTGGGAATGCCGTTGACGTAACTGCGAAGATGCTCCTCGGTCGATTCGGTCCACTGCAGCACGAGCTCGATCTTCACGCCGTTTTCCTTCTCGAGCGTGAAGGGCGCTTCGTGCACCGGCTTGCCGGGTCTCTCCGCGACGATCTTCTTCAGATAGTCGACCAGGCCCTCCTGGTGCTGAAAGACATCTTTTTGACCCGTGGTCTCGTCTTCGAACGACACCTTGACGCCGCGATGCAGGTAGCTCGCGACTTCGAGACGCTCGCGGATGATTTGCGGATCGAATTCGACCTTCGGAAAAATCTGCGGATCCGGCTTGAAGTACACCGTCGTGCCGGTGCCGCGCGCGGCGCCGATCTTTTTCAGGCTGCCGGTGGGTTTACCCTGCTTGAAGGTCATCTGGTACTGATGACCATCGCGCTTGACCGTGGCGATGAGCTCCCGCGACAGCGCGTTGACGACGCTGGCGCCCACGCCGTGAAGACCGCCGGCCGTCTTGTAGTTGCCCGCTTCGAACTTGCCGCCGGCGTGGAGCACGGTAAAGATCACTTCGAGCGCGCTCTTCTTCGTCTTCGCGTGCACGTCGACGGGAATGCCGCGGCCATCGTCTTCGATGGTGATCGAGTCGCCGTCCTTGTGTAGGGTCACCCAGATGTTCGACGCGTGGCCATTCATGGCCTCGTCGATCGAGTTGTCGAGCGTCTCCCAAACCAGGTGATGAAGACCGGTGCTGCCGACGCCGCCGATGTACATGCCGGGGCGTTTCCTGACCGGCTCGAGCCCTTCAAGGACGGTGATGTCCTTGGCTGTGTAATTTGACGCCACTCGGTGAATTATTGTGCCTTTTTCCTGCGCGTCGTGGCGGATTTCTTCTTTTCTCCGGTGGCGGCGGCCGTCTTGCGCGCGCGCGTCGCTCGTCTGGGCTTGGCTTCGGACTGCTCGATCACTTGCGTGACCTGCGCGTCGATCACGGCGCCGCCTTCAGACTCCAAGTCCGTTTCGGCAGATCGTGTCGCTGCGTTAGACTCGATCCGCCGCAGCTCCGCGGTGATCGATTCAGGTCCGCCTTCGCCGCCACCGGCGGCTTCGGCGGATCGCATCGCTTCATCGGCAGCCAGCTCGTGACCATTGCCGCCGTTCTCACGATGCGCCACGCCCCACCCCTGTGGAACGACCGCTCGCGATCCGCTGCCGCCGACAAACACACGCAGGCCGCCCTGGCGATCGCGTTCGAGACGGAGGATGCCGTCTTTCTGACACGCGCGCATCAAGTCGGCGATCGATCCGTACTTTCGCTCGTCGAAGTCCGGCTGCGCGTTCTTCAGGAACTGCTTGAACTGCCGCGGATACATCGGCCAGCGCGGCGGCGTGGTGGCCTCGGCGAGCAACTTGCGAACCAGCGCCACACCGTCGCCCAGCGACTGCTCCGCGGGTCCCGGTCCGGAGTCGGGCTGTTCGAGGATCTCGCGCAGCGGCGTGGCTTCCCTGAGCGAACTCGAGTCCGCTCGCGGACTCGAGTGAGTCGAATGGCGCGAAGGCCTCTCCACTTGCGGCGCGGACGGCGCGGAAGAATCGGCTTCCGCGCTCATGGCGGCATCCGAGCCTGGCAACTCCACCAGCGTGCTTCGGCCTTGCTGCTTCAGCGACACCAAGCCCTGTTCCGCGAGTTTCTCCGCGAATTCCCGGAACGTGCTCACGCCGTAATCCCGCTCCGAAAAAGACGAGTCGAGCTGCAGCAGCGTGCTCTTCAGCAGGCCGAGCTGCGGTGAGACCTCGCGATCGATCAGCACTTTCAAGGCGCGCGTGACGAGCGGAACCGCCTTCTCGATGGATTGCGTCCCCGCCGATTCACGCGGCCGCTCGCCGCGCGTGGGTTTCTGCGGCCGCGCGCGCTCCGGCACGACGTTCTCATAGGCAATGAACTCGGTGCAGTTCTTCTGCATCACCTGGCTGGT
Source organism: uncultured Acidimicrobiia bacterium (assembly GCA_963784445.1). Taxonomy (GTDB): domain Bacteria; phylum Acidobacteriota; class Vicinamibacteria; order Vicinamibacterales; family UBA2999; genus 12-FULL-67-14b. Next base: position 499,462 of record CAWARO010000001.1, read on the forward strand.
GAACGCCCGCCCGCCGACGACGAAGACCTTGCGGTCGTACTGCTTGAGCTTCTCGACCAGCGTGATGAAGTCGCTGTCGCCGCCGACCACCACGAAGGCGTTGATGTGGGCGTGCGTGAACGCCATCTCGAGCGCGTCCAGTGCGAGGTTGATGTCGGCGCCGTTCTTGTCGCCGCCGGGCGTCATCACGCGCTGCACCATGCGGACCGCGTGCTGCGCCATGGCGCGGCCGTGATCGCCGGAGCGTTTCCAGTCGCCATAGGCGACCTTGGTGATGACCTCGCCGCGCTCTTTGATGGCTTCGAGCACCGCGCCGATATCGAAGGTTTGGTTAAGGGTGGTCTTGACACCGATCTCGATATTGTCGAAATCGATGAACACCGCAATTTTCAGTTTTTGGTCAGACATTCAAGGCTCTTTGGCCAATCCAACTCAGGAGTAACTGGCGGACGTGCTACTCCCAGTATACCGCCCCGTCTAATCTCATATAGAGGCCGCCTTTAGGCGGCCGGTCGCGGCACGACCGTTGCAAAATAGAAGGCAGGAGTTCCACGATGACTATGTACTGCACTCAAAAGAGGTCGATTCTCGCCGTCTCTGCTGCGCTGGCGTTATACGGCTCATCAGTATCGGCAGCTGAGCAGAAGCCCGAGGTGCAGCGGCTCTTTCAATCCGGTGCGTACGAGCAGGCGGTGGATGCGGCGCGCGACGGCGATCCCGCCTCCACGTACCTCGCGGCACAGTCGCTGATCAAACTGAATCAAAACGATCGCGCGGCGGCGGAGTTGACGCGGTTGCGCGCGAGCGATCAACCGGGATGGCGGCTCGTCGCCGAATCCGCGGAAGCGCTGCTCGCGAACGATGGCGGGCGCGCCGTCGAAGTGGGGCGCCGCGCCGTCGAAGCCGATGGCAACAACCCGTTCGCGCATTATCAACTCGGTCTCTCGGCCGGCAGGGCCAACGACTGGAGCGCCGCGATGGGTGGGTTCACGCGTGCGATCGAGTTGAAGCCCGACTTCGCGTACGCGCATTACTACGCCGGCCTCTCGTATCAACGCCTGCGTCAGTTGTCGAAAACGGCGGAGCACTTCGACGCGTTCCTCCGCCTCGCGCCGGATGCCCCGGAGCGATCTGCGGTGCTGGCGATTCTGCGAACGATCAAATAGGCCAACAGGGAGAACAGGGAGCTGCGTCGCCTTGTTGGCCTGTTGGCCTGTTGGCCTGTTGGCCTGTTGGCCTGTTGGCCTTGACTAGAAGATGTGACCGAAGCCGAAGTACCAACGCGTTTTGGTGGTTCGGCCGATCGCGAGGGCCGATTGCGGGAAGCCGACATCGCCTCTGATCAAACCCACCGGCGTATCGAACCGTAGGCCAAAACCGACACCCACCTTGAGTTCGCTCCAGGACATCGTCTCGCCCTTCTCGAAAATGTTGCCGGCGTCCGCGAATACCACGCCATTCACCCAGCGATAGATTGGGAAGCGAACCTCCTGGTTAAGGATCACCAGGCGATCACCTCCACCCGGCTGGCCATTCGAATCCAGCGGGCCGAGACCGTCTTCACCGTATCCGCGAACGCTGGTCGCGCCGCCGGCGCGGAAGCGATCCGCAAACTGCAGCGGATCACGGCCGAACGCGTACCCCGCGAGGGCTCGTGACGCGAGCACCAGGCGTCCGACGGGCACGAACACGAACTGTTGCCCGAGCAGTTTCCGGTTGCTGACGTCGGAGCCAAGTCTCGTCGACGCGTAATCGAAGGAGATTGAGGTGAAGGTGCCCTTGCGCGCGTTGATCGGATCGTCGCGCCGGTCGAACAGCACCGCCGAGCTCAGCTTCGCCAGGTCCGCGAAAAAGTCGAGCGGTATCGGATCATCGAGACTATCGGGAATGACGGTGTGATTGCGCTCGAAGCGATAGCCATAGATGATCTGGAAACCCCTGGTGCGCCAGCGTTGATCAGCGCTAATCCCCTGTTGATCGGTAATCGAGGCAATGTCGCCGGCGTCATTCCGCACCCGATCGCGTGAGAAGAATGAATAGAGGGTCGATCGCGCCGACCACCCGAACAACCGGGAGGTGGCGACAAATAGCGACGCGTCCTGTTGATCGCGCTGATACATGCCGAAGATGCCGCCGGTCAGCGCGCGCCCGAAGAGGTTCGGCGTGCGAAGTTCGCTGACCACGCCGGCGTTGCGCGAGCTCGTGAACTGGTCGAGCTCGGCGCGACGCTCGCCTTCGAGCTGGAACCCGTAACGGAATGACCACGCCGGGTACTCTTCAACCTTCACCACCGCCTTCACCGGTTGCACGCCGTCCACGGTGTCGCCAACCGGCACGGTCTGGATATCGACCAGCCGGAACACGTTGGTGTCGTACAGGCGCTTGCGCGCGAGCGTCATTTCGTCGAGATCGACGGGCTCGCCGATCTTGAAGCGCAGGGCCTGGGTCAGGACCTTGCTACTCGTGACCTCGTTGCCCGTCAGCTCCACCGCCCGCAGGACCTGTTGTGGGCCCTCGGCAACCTTGACCGTCAGCGTCACCGTGTCGTCGGGGGCGATCGCGGGCTCGACTTCGACCTCGGCCTCGTTGAAACCCTGGCGCCGGTACTGCTCCTCGATCCGCACGCGCGCTTCGTTCACTTCGGCGGTTACGTACGGCGCCGGCGGCGTCAACGCCGCGGCCTTCTCGATCTGCGGCAGCCGTGCCTCGGCCACACCGGTGAACACCAGCTTCGTGATCTGCGCGCGAGGACCTTCCTTGATTTCAACGGGAAGCACGCCAATCGTGCCGTCGATGGTCAGCGGCTTTCCGACCACTTCGGCTTTCAGGAATCCCTCTTCGTTGTAGGCCTGGCGCAGGGTCCGCTCGACCACCGAGCGATCCAGCCACGCTTCAACCTCGAGTCCGGCTGCCACAATCTCGGCGTTGAGGCGATCGGCACTGACTTCGACGTTGCCGCTGACCCGGATCTCGCGTGCGGTCACCGGCGCGCCGGGTGTCACGTCGATCCGCAACCGCTTGGCGTCCGCGGCGGGCCGATCGATCTGGCCGACCACAACGCTGGCCAGTTCGTTCTGTTCAACCAGGTAGCGGCGAACGCGGTGGGTGAGGTCCTCGATCAGGAATTGATCGAACACGTTCTTGTGCCAGGCCTCTTCCAGTTCTTCGATCAGGCTGGCCGGCGCCACGAACCCGCTGAACTCGAGCATGGTGCGAGGACCGCGATCGATGCGGAACTCGAGCGTCACGCTCCTCGCATCCTCCGACTCGACACGACGGGTGCGGACGCGCGCTTCGAGGAAGCCCAGTTCATGGAACGCCTCGCGGATCCGATCGACGTCGCGCTGCAGCTCGAGGAAGTCGAACTCATCGCTGGCCTCGAGCTCGATCTCTGCTAGCGCCGTCGCCTCGTCCGCGGGGTCGGCGCCGGCCACTGTGATCTCGCTGATCTGGGGCCGGACACGGCGTTCGGAGGGTGCCCGGGGTTCCCCGCCGCCAAACGTCAGCTGATGGCGCACGCCGAGGCTGACCGTGCCGCTGTCGCGCGAGATGCCGCGCAGCTCAATATTGCGCCGCGCAAAATAACTGACGATGAACGTGGCCTTGCCGTTCTCGCGCAGGTTCTGCGACACCGTAAATTCGACGTTGTCGCTCAGCCGCTTCCCGACGGTGAGGCGGGTGGTGGGGTCGGTGTTGTTGCTGCCGGCCACCGCAGGGTCTTCGTGATAGTCGCGGAAATCGCTATCGGTGAAGTCGCCGCGCTCGAGCCGGAACGCGTCGAGGCCGATGGCGCGCCCAGTCACACCGAGGAGATCGGCAGACAGCAGCGTCAGCGCGGTTTCGGTATTCGTCGAGCCGATAATCTGCGCCGCGATCTCACCCGGCGTGCGCGACCCTTCTTCGGAGCTGAGATCGATTGTCGGCCGCTCCAACGTGCCCGTCAGCGTCATCGTCACGTTGTCGCCGCTGAGGTCGGCCTCCGCGGCGATGTTGAACTCGGGATGGATGTGGCGGCGATCGGTGAACGAGATGTCGCCGCGCGTGATGCGGAACGTGCGCCCGGCCAGGAAAATCTGTCCGCCTTCGCGCAGCGTGATGCGGCCGTCCATGCCGGGCTCGGCAACGGTACCGATCAATCGCACGTTGGCTTCGGCGGCGAGGCGGCCGTAGTTGTTGTCGACGATGATCTCGTCGGTGGTGGTGATCGAGAGGTCCAGCCGCAGGCGATCGAGGTACGGGCGCTGGACGTTCGATGGCGTGAGGGGCAGCGCCGCCTGGCGCGCCAGCGCCGCGAGGGTGATGGTCTCGGTGTAAGCCGCCTGCACGACGCGGATGTCGCCGGTCAGCGACGGGTTCCGCGGATCGGGCCGGAACGTCACCAGCGCATCGAGCTCGCTGCGCATGCCGCGCGGCATTTCCAGCGCCACACCCTGGGCCTGGATGTTCAGCGCGCCGCCGCTGAGCGCCGGGCCGTCGAACTCGACCCTGCCGTCAAGCGCCAGGGCGCCGCCGTTGGCGAGTCCGCGCACGCCGTCGAAAATCGCGAGATTGCCGTCGAGGACGATCGGACCGCTCAGCTCCGACAGCACGACGCGCGGCTCGGCCACCGCCACTTCCGCATCGTCGAGCATGATGCGCCCGTCGAGGAGAGGCTTCGACACCGTGCCTTCGATCAGCGTATTGATGTTCGCGTTGCCGTCGAACGCCACGGTGCTCACGAGCGCAGACAGGATGCGCAGGTCCACCAGGCCCTTCAGCGACAGGTTGAGCGGCGGATCCTCGGCCGAGACCCCGATCGTTCCGCCGAGGACCAGCGGATTTTCCGCGACCGACCACGTGGCATCGGCGATGGTGAGCGTCCCTTTCGACAACTCGAGGCGCGAGGGCCGCCGTTGCTCCACAGGGATACCCGAGAACGTGAACTTCGCGGCGTCGAGTACCAGCGCGCCATCAGCGGCGGCGAGCGTGAGCTCCGGAAGCTTCGCCGATCCGCTCGCGGAGAAGCTGCCGACAATGCCGCCGGTGGCGACGTTGCCGGTCATGCGCGACACGGTGAGCTCTTCACCCTTGAGCGCGGCGTCGATGGTCAGCGCCTGGATGGCATGAGGGCCGGCGCCCCAATTGAACGTGCCGTTTTTCAGCGTCATGGTGCCGACCGTCCCGAGGCGGCTGCCGTTCGATTGCAGATCGAACGTGAGCGGCCCCGTGCCGTCAAAGGTGGGCGGCACGCCGAACGCCTTGCCCAGTCGAATGGCGTCCTGGAAGTCTCCGGCGAACTGCGCGCGGAAAGTTCCGTCGAGCCGCGTGTTCCACCGGCCCGATGCGCTCAAGCGTCCCGAGCCCACGCGCACGAACAGATCCTTCAGCTCGACTTCGTCGCCCTTGAGCGTCGCGTTCAGCGGCGCATTCAGCGTGACTGGGACGCCGCCGATGCCGGCGTCGAGCTCGGTGATGTTGATGAACGCCACGCGATCGCGCGCGTCGGCGAGGCGCCCGGACGCGGTCACGGTGCCGGTGGCAAAGCCGATGATCTCCGCGTCAATCGCGCCAAGGAACGGCGCGAGCTTCTGCAGCTCGAATCGATCGAGGTTCGCCTTCACGCGATAGTCGTTCGGCGACGCCGTGGCGACGTCGGCGTTGATTAACGCTCCGATTTCGGGAAGCCGCGCGACGATGTGCGCCTGATCGCCGTCGAGATCCGCCGTGGCCTGGCCGGCGCCGATGAGCGTGCCGGCATCGCCGCCAGTAAGCGCAAAGTCGATGCTCACTTTACCCTTTGGGTGCGCGACGGTGCCGGCGCCGTCGAACTGCAGGGCGAACATCGCCTGCGTGTCGTTCGGCGACAACACAGTGCCCTGCCACGACAGGCGATCGCCTTTGAGGTTCGCTTCGTACGCGCCGCTCTCCCACGCGTAGCGCACGCGTCCATCGAGGAAGCCCGCACCCTGGAATAACTGCAACGACGTCACGTCGATGTCTTCGGCGGTGACGATGGCCTTGGCCGTGACGCGATCGATCGACTGGCCGGCCCAGGTGAGCGCGCGGCCGTTGATCGTCGTATCGAGACGGATGTTGTCGAAGGTGCCACCAAGAATCGCGTCCGCACTCAACGGTCCGCTCACCCGCCACTCGGCGGGAACCTCGGTTTGTAACTCTTCGGCGTTCGGCGATTCGACGTGCAGCGTGCCGCCCCAGGCGCGGTTGGTGATGTCGGCCTTCACATCGCCGGTGATCGCCGAGGTCCCCTTGCGAATGTCGATCTTCGTGATGGTCGCCTCGCGCGTATCGGCCACGACGCTGGCGGCCGCGCGGACTTCGCCGAGCAGCGGCACCACCAGCGCGTCACTGGTCACCGCGGTATCCACTTCGGGATGGCGATACGAGCCGCCCAGCGTCATCGGCGCATCCATCGGACCGTGCACGTCGTGCATGATCGCCGCGACCGGAAACCCTAGTATCTCGACGCTCTTCACCGCCTGCGAGACGTCGCTGACCCGCGCGTGCGCCGGACCGCTCATGGTGCTGAGCGTCGCCGCGCCGCGATTGATGCGGCCCTTCATCCGGCCTTCGATGGTGAACCCCGGCAACGCGTGATCGTGTTCGTAGGAATAATCGTCGCCGACGATCGTCGCGTTGATGGTGCCGGTCATCGGCACCACGCCACTTCCCGTGCGCCCGGTCGATCGATTGACGATCGTGAATCGCCGCGGCTCGCTGAACGTGAACGTGCCCGATCCGTTGAAGGCCGCGCCAATCGCTTGCGGGTCGACATTGGCGAGCCGCAATGCGGCGTGCGAGTCGAGGCCGCTCCATTCCGCGCTGGCGGTGCTGACCACCTCGCGTCCCCACGGCACCTTGAACTTCGCGCGAATCTGTCCGCCCGACTTCGGCGCGATCAGCAGGTCGTGTCCCGAGAACGACTCGAACGTCACCCTGATCGGTCCCGCAAGATCGAGGTGCCGCTCGCGGCCGACGTTGAGCGTGTTGCTCGCCACCTTGAGGTCAGTGGCGAAGTCGCGCGCGGGGCCGGTGATCGTGCCTTCGATCGTGGCCATGCCGCTCACCGGCACCGGTGGCGGCGGCACCCACTTGATCGCCTTGTCGAGATTCACCGTGCCCTTGAGCGTGAGATCGAGTGACGGCGAATCCAGCACCCGCGTGATCGGTCCGGCGATGAACGCGTTGATCTCGGTCGAGGCAAGCCTGGCCTCCTCGAGCATCACGTTCGATCCGTCGAACGTCATCACCGTCTCGAACGGCGACATCGTCATCACGCGATCGCGGAGGCGGAACACAAGCTCGCCGCGCACCGCAAAGTTCCCCTTCGCGCCGAGCGTGGTGTTCACGAGCTCGGATTCGATGCGCGGTACCTTGACCGCCCAATTGCGCGCCGCGTCGGTGTACTGAACGTCAAGCCCGTTGAGCGTGAGACCGCGGATGTCGAGACGGCGCGGCTGTTCGGGCGTCGGCCGGTCCGAGCCTGGCGGCAGGTTCACGATGTTGTTCTCGTCGCGGTAAATGTCGACGATGCCGCCGGTGATCTCGAGGTGATCGATCGCGAACCGCCGGCGATAGACGGTCCACGGCAGTTGCACGTCAATGCGGCTGGCGACGAGGAACGGGCGTTGCTCGTGGCCCGTTGCCGCGAGGCGCACGTCGGTGAGCGTGATGCGGCGGGTCACCGCGTTGTAGCCCAGGCTGCCCGTCTCGAGTACCAGGTTGTAGCGGGTGACGAAGTCGCGGGCGAACGTCAGGGCGCGTGACCGCGCCCATGGCGTGTGGGCCACGAGGAGCGCGACGAGGGTCACGCCGGCCACGAGCGCAGCCAGGATGACCAGCCCGCGGCGTATCCATCGACCCACAACTCGATTCTAGTCTTGCAACTGCGCTAACATTCGCTGGTGGAGGATCAGCTCATGCGTATGAAGGCATGGCTCAAGGTCGCGACGGGCGCGGCTCTGAGTCTGGTGACGAGCAGCGTGATGGCCCAGGCACCCACCGTGGAATTGAAGGTGGGAGACATGGCACCGGCGTTCTCGTTGCCCGGATCGGATGGGAAAACGCACACGCTCGCCCAATCGAAGGGCAAGCAGGCGGTCGTGCTGGCGTGGTTCCCGAAAGCGTTTACCGGTGGTTGAACGGCCGAGTGCAAGTCGCTCCGTGAGAGCGGCGATCTGATTCGGCAGTACAACGTCGCCTACTACATGGTGAGTGTCGACAATCTCGAGGACAACACCAAGTTCGCGCAGATGCACGAAGCGGACTATCCAATCCTCAGCGACGTCTCCAAGGAAATTGCGAACAAGTACGGCGTGCTCGGTCCGTCAGGACTCGCGCGGCGCTGGACGTTTTACATCGCACCGGACGGCAAGATCCTCCACATCGACAACGCCGTCAAACCGGCTTCGTCAGGACCCGACATGGTCGCGAAGCTTGGCGAACTGGGCATCGCGAAGCGCAGCAAATAAGAACGCGGGCGGCACGGTCAACGGACCGTGCCGTCCAGGATCTGATAGGCGCGTCGCATCGCGTGGTTGGGCACGATGCCAACCGACTTGATCGCCGGATAGTTCACCGCGTTGCCGCGCAGGTCCACCTGCTTCGCGGCCTCTTCCCACGGCACACCCTTCTTGTGAAACGTCTGCGCTTGCGTCCAGAAATCGCGGACGTACGCCTGCCAGTGATCGAGCTGCGCCTTGCCCGTGAAGGCCTGGCCGTGGCCCGGCAGCACAGTGTCGAAGTCCACCTTCTTCAGCGCCTCGATGGTGTCGATCCACTCGGTGAAGAACGCGTCGCCCATGTATGACGTGCCGTTGATCAGCAGGTCGCCGGTCGCGATGATCCGCTCCTTCGGCAGGTAGACGATCACATCGCCGGCAGTATGCGCGCGCCCAAGGTGCAGCAGCCGAATCTCCCGCGCGCCGCGATGCAGCGTCATGGTGTGGGTGAGCGTCATGGTCGGCGGCGTCGGCACGACCGCGTTGGTGCCTTCGAGGTGATTGCGTTGGATGCCGAGCTGCCGCTCGATGTCGGCCTTCATCTTGTCGTCGGCCGCCGACGCCAGCCGCTTCTCCAGCGCCGCGATGGTATTGGGAATGCCGCCCACGAAGAACTCGCGCGCTGGTGAGTCCATCGACTTCCCGGCCACCATCTGCTGCCGCGCGAACTCGTGGCCGATGATTTCCACGTCGGGCCCGTAGATCTGGTTGCCGTGCGAGTGATCGAAATGGAAATGCGAGTTCACCACGTAGCGGATCGGCTTCGGCGTGACCTTCTTGAGCTCCTCGCGCAGCGCCCACGCGCCGCCGGGAGACACGTGCGAGTCGACCACCAGCACGTCGCGGTCGCCTTCGATGATGGTGGCGTTCGACATCACCACGATGCCGCCGGTGCCGACCGCGTGATAGACGCCGTCGGCGATCTTGTTGAACGTAAATGCCGGGCCCGTGTAGTTGGTGCCGGGTGGACGCCGGTCCTGCGCCGCGATGAAGCCCACGCCAATCGCGATCACCGAAACGATCGTCAGTAGCCGTTTCATGTCAGCTGTCCTTTCCTGCTTCCGAAGACTTGATCCACGCGTGAATCGTGTTGCGAACCGCGAGCGTATTCCTGCCGGTGTCGGGCAACACCAGCCAGCCGCCGGCGCGCTGCTTCAGGGACACCGTGCCGCCGTCCACCTTGGCCGATTCGAAATCGCCGCGCGGATACCGGCGGGTGCGCACCAGGCTGATCACGCGAATCTCGTGCTCATCGAGGACGATACGCGAGATGAGCGTGTCGATGAAGCCCACGACGCCGAAGACCGCCAAAAACGCTCCGCCGGCGCGGTACAGGGGCGTCCCGCCGGTAAAGAAGGGATAGAGCCCCGCCGCGCACATCAGGACCAGGGCGATCGCGGAGAAAATCCTGTACCAGGAGGCGGTGCGAAACACGCGCGGCAGCGGCGTGGTCACTTCGAGTAATCGATGAAACGGGTTTTCACCCGCTTGAGCGACTGCGCGATCAGTGATCGCAGCGTCGGCACGTGCACATCATCCAGTGACTTGATGTAGAGACACGACCCGCCGGTCTTGAACTTGCCAAGCTGCTTCGCGGTCTCCGAATCCTTCGGATAGCCGCCCATCAGGTACAGCGTGAGAGCCGCCTTGCGCGGCGAGAAGCCGCATTGAAACCACTGATGCTGTTCCTTCGCGCGATCGACGTATGCGAAATCGCCGAAGCCGACGATGCTGGGACCCCACATCCTGGGCTTCGCTTTCGTCGCCTTCTGCATCATCGCGGCGATCGCCTTGCAGTCCTTGCGGCGCTGCTCATCGTCGATGGCGTTGATGAATTGCGAGACGCTGGCGTTGGTTTTTTGGGTTTTGAGTTCAGCCACGGCGGGATTTTAACCGGGGATCGGGGATCGGGGATCGGGGATCGGGGATCGGGATCAGGATTCAAGGCTTTTCTGGAGAATCCGATCGACGTCGGCGACGTCGGAGTACTCGTGAATGGTGACGTCCTGGCAGCCCGCGATCATGCCGGAGAGCCGCCTCCCGCCGGACGGCCGGTACAGGCAGATGACGCGTTTCCCCCACTCAACGGCGCGGCCTATCTCGTAGCCAACGCCGAGGCTTGGCGTCGTCACCTCTGCCACCAGCACGTCGGCACTACGCAGCCAGTCGAGATCGCGATCGTGAATATCGCAATCGGCGGCGTTCTCGCCGCCGAGCGACAGGTTGACGTCGCCGACGTGTTCGGTGAGGACGGTGCCATAGCGCCGGAGGCGATCGATGATCTCTTCATAGACCGCCTGGTCGCCGCGCCCGCCGCGGATCGAGCCGGCGAAATAGATCGTCACTTATCGTGGGCGTCGATGAACTTCACCAAGGTCGACGTGTAGACAGGGTTGAGGTGCACCGAACCGTGCGTCTCATCCGGCAATATCGTGATCTGCGCCCCTTTCACTTCGCGCTTGATGCGATGCGTGCGCGCGTTCGGCCGGTCGAGGCTGCCCACGAGCGCCAGCACCGGCACCTTGACCTTTTGGAGATCGATCTCCCGATCGCCGGGCTGCCATGGGTACTTCTGGACCGCATCGAGCGCGGCGCGATCGTAGCCGGGATACGACGACCAGCTCTCGCCACGCGGCGCCTTCGGATCGTTGGCGGCCGGCGGCTCTGCGTCTTTCGGCACCTGCGCGATCCACTTCGCATCGGTTTCCTGCGGACCGGAACCGCCATAAATGGCGGTGATCAAGCGGTCGGGATGTTTCGCGAGGATTTGAGTCAGGATGCTGCCGCCCATCGAATAACCATGCACGTGCGCCTTGGCGATCTTGAGGTGATCCATCAGCTCAATCACGTCGGCGGCCATGCGCGGGCCGTACTTGGCGGGGTCGTGCGGCTTGTCGCTCTTGCCGTGGCCGCGCGCGTCGATGGCAATCACACGGTGCCGCGCCGCCAGCGCCTGCGCGATACCCGACTTGACCCACTTGCCCTCGGCATTGGCGGTGTAGCCATGAATCAGGATCACCGGCGTCCCGCTGGTGCCCAGCTCGAGGTAATGAATCTTGAGACCGTCGGACGAGGTGATGAACTGGCTCTTGGGAGATTGCGCCGACGCCGGCGTGATGAGGACCGCGGCGATGATGAACGCGACTGAGATGCGCATGTGGCCTCCTGGCGAGCGAGGAGCTTACCGTACCGTTCGCGCCACTCGAAAGCCGACGTTGTCGCGCCGCTGATTTGGGAAATAGGTGATATCGCCACGATGCGCGGACCGCATGGTGTAGGCCCCATAGGCAAACGAGCCGCCGCGCCGCGTGCGCGCATGTTGATCGTCGACGGTCAAGACGGCGTCTTCACGATCCTCGGCAGCCACGTCGCTGGCGGTGAACTCCTGCCGCCGATCGTGGATCCACTCCCACACGTTCCCATAAACGTCGAACAGGCCGAGCGGGTTGGGCTTCAGCATGCCGACATGCCGTGTGCGCGTGGGGTCGTTCGGATCGATCGGATCCTCGCGACGGCGCGGCGGATTCTTGCTGTACCACGCGAACTCCGCAAGACCATCCGCTGAGGCGCCAGAGAATCGAGCCGTGGTTGTTCCCGCGCGAGCCGCGTATTCCCACTCAGCTTCGGTTGGCAACCGGAAGCCCGTTCGCTGCAGATAATTTGCCGGCATCGCCATGCCGGTACGTATCTCGGCCGGGTATACCCACTCAGCGGCTGGCAATCCCGCTTCCCTGCTCAACCAGTTGCAGTATTCGGCTGCCTCATACCAGGTAACGGCGATCTGAGGGCTCTCGTCGTCGGGGCTGAAGCGAGCCATGACCTCAGCCATCTGCTCCGGATTGTTCGGATAGGCGTGTCGCGCCTTTGCGTCAGGATTCGCATCGAGGAACCACCGAAACTGCGCGACGGTGGTCTCTTTCGTGGCGATGGCGAACGATCGCGGAATACGGACACGCCGCTGCACCTCATCCGGCGTGCGGCCGGGCTCGCCTGGTGGCGAGCCCATGACAAATTCAGACGGTTTGATGATGACGAATTGATGGCCGTTGGACTGCGAGGCCAGCGTGGCTGCGCTTAGCCCCATCGCCAGGACGAGCAGCACGTTACGCATAGCCGTTGGACGGCGTCGCCGCGTCTGAGGTTGTCAGCGCGACGGTGGGCCGATCACGAAGATCGTATTGCCGGATGGATCGTGCACGCTGAAGGTCCGCGCGCCCCAATCCTCGTCGCGGGGCGGATCCTTGATGTCGATCTTTTCTCGCCATTCGCTGTAAAAGCGGTCCGCGTCGTTGACGTGCAGCGATACACAGGCGTCGCGCCCGTGTCCCGACATCGGCGCGTCGATGGTGATGCTGATAGTGCCGCGTTCGACGCCCATGATGCCGCTCTTGCCGTCGCTCGCCTCGAAGGTGACCTGGAAGCCCAGCTTGTCGACGTAGAACTGCTTGGCGACCGACAGGTCCTCGGCCGGCAGGATGGGGACGGCTCTCTCCATGAGGCCGATTCTATGCTTGCCCGCAGACGTCCGGCAACGGTATACAGGGCACGACATTACAGGGGGGACGCCAATGCTTCAGCACGCCCGCCGGTTTTCCGTTCGCGCCCGGATCGCTCTCGTCGTTGCCGTCGCACTGGTGGCCGCCGGCACGAGCCCGCGCGCCGCAGCCGTACCGGAGAAAGGCACCGAGATTCTGTGGGACACCTACGGCATTCCCCACATCTTCGCGCCCGATCATCCGAGCCTGTTCTATGCCTACGGCTTCGCGCAGATGGAAGGCCACGCGGAGTTGCTGACGCGTCTCTATGCGCAAGCACGCGGCCGCGGCGCGGAGTTCTATGGCGACGCCTATCTCGCGAGCGATCGCTGGGTGCGCACCACCGGGATTCCCCAGAAGGCAAAGCAGTGGGAGACGCAACAGACCCCGGAATTCGGCGCGCTGATCCGCGCGTTTGCGGCCGGACTCAACGCGTGGGTGGCAAAGAATCCCGACGTGCTGAGCGCGCAGGCGAAACGCGTGCTGCCGTTCACTCCGGAAGATGTTTATGCGCATGGCCTGCGCATCATTCACTACGACTGGCTGACCAGCGAACAGAACGTCTATCGCAAGGCGCGGCAGGAAGTGATCGAGACACACGGCTCCAACGGCTGGGCAATCGGGCCGTCGAAGAGCGCCACCGGCAACGCGATGCTGATGAGCAATTCGCATTTGCCGTGGTCCGACAATGACACCTACTTTGAAGTGCAGCTGTCGGCGCCGGGCGTGACGTCGTACGGCGCGGTATGGGTCGGCTTCCCGGTGCTGCGCCAGTGCTTCACCGAGTTCGTGGCGTGGACACAGACCACCAACGGTCCGACGGGCGCTGATGTGTATCGCCTGACGCTCGCCGGCGACGGCTATGTGCTCGACGGCAAGACCAGGGCGTTCGATGTCGATCCGCAGGTGATCAAGGTCAAGCAGCCGGACGGCTCGTTGAAAGATGTGCCGCACACGATCCGGCGCACTGTGCACGGGCCGGTGTTCTCCGACCGCCGCGGTGTGACGGTGGCGCTGCGCGTCTCACCCGCCGAGCGGCCGCGGATGTTCGAGCAGTTCTGGCGCATGGGCCTCGCGAAGAACTTCGACGAATGGCGCACGGCGATGCGCATGCAGCAGCTGCCGATTTTCCACACCATGTATGCCGATCGCGACGGCCACATCATGTACGTCTACAACGCCGCCCCGCCGGTGCGCGCCCATGGCGATCACGCGTTCTGGAACGGCGTGATCCCCGGCGATCGTTCGGCACTGATCCCCGGCGATCAGATCGTGCCGTTCGACGAGCTCCCGCAGGCGATCGATCCGCCCAGCGGCTGGGTGCAAAACAGCAACGACTCGCCGTGGACGTCGACGTATCCGGTGATGATCGATACGGCGAAATATGCGCCCTACATCGCGCCGCCGCCGGGCCAGACGCAGCGATCGCAGCGCGGCATCCGGCTGTTGTCGGAATCAGGCAAGATCACGCTCGCCGAGCTCAAGGAAATGAAGCTGTCGACGCGCAGCGAGATCGCCGATCACTTCGTCGACGATCTGGTCGCCGCGGCGCGGCAGAACGGCAGTGCGAAGGCGAAGGAAGCCGCCGAGATCCTCGCGAAGTGGGATCGACATGGCAACAACACCAGCGACGGCACGTTGTTGTTCCTGCGATTCATTCAAGGCGCCGGCAACGGTTTCACCAACATCGGCGGGTACGGCGTACCTGCAGATCCGCGGCAGCCATTGACCACGCCGCGCGGCTTCGCTGATCCCGCGAAGGCGGTCGCCCTGCTCGATCGCGAGGCGCGCCGGCTCGAAGACGAGTACGACACCATGCACGTGATCTGGGGCGACGTGATTCGCCTCCGACGTGGGCTGCTCGACCTCCCCGCTAACGGCCTGCCCGGCCAGCTCGGCGCCATTCGCACCATCGGCACCGGGCCGTTCGTCAACGGCAAAGCCGAGATCGTCAGCGGCGACACTTTCTACGCCGTGCTCGAATTCCAGAAGAACGGCCCGCCGATCGGCGAGGCGTTGCTCGGCTACGGCAACTGGTCGCGCGCCGGCTCGAAGCACGTGGATGACCAGCTCGCATTGGCGTCACAGAAGAAGATGCGGCCGATCATTCGGAGCCGCGCAGTGATCGAGAAGAGCCTGGAGAGCCGGACCACCTTCCCGTGACATCGATCATGCGCATCTGGGTGGTGGCCGGCGCGCTTCTCCTGCAGCCGATCGCCGGCGCCGCGCAGCCACCCAACGTCGTCTTCGTTCTGGTGGACGATCTGCGGTGGGACGAGCTCGGCGCCGCCGGGCATCCGACCGTTCACACGCCTCACATCGACCGGCTCGCGCGCGACGGCGCGCTGTTCCGCAACGCCTTCGCGACCACCCCGCTGTGTTCACCCTCCCGCGCCAGCTTCCTGACCGGGCAGTACGCGCGTACTCACGGCATCATCGACAACACCAATCGCTCGGTCGCCAGCCATCGTCTCAACACGTTCCCACTGCTGCTCCAGCGCGCCGGTTACGAGACCGCATTTGTCGGCAAGTGGCACATGGGGAATGACGACTCGGCCAGGCCGGGCTTTGATACATGGGTCAGCTTCAAGGGGCAAGGCGAGTATCTCAATCCCGAGATCACGATCGGCAAGGGTACCGCTCGCGTCAGCGGGTATATCACCGACATCCTCAACACCTACGCGCTGGCGTTCGTGACCAAGCCGAAGTCCAAGCCGTTCCTGCTCTATCTCTCTCACAAAGCCGTTCACCCGAACATCCGTCAGCTGGACGATGGCAGCGTCGTGCCGATCGATGGCGAGATGTTCGTGCCGGCGGAGCGCCATCGCGATCTCTTCACGAACGCGAAGGTGCCGCGGCGGCCTAATTTCGGCACACCGCCGCTAGACAAGCCTGCGCTCATGCGAACGATCAAGAATCTTCCGCCGCTTGGGCTGGGAACTGCGACCGACGAGGCCACCGTGCTCGGTCGCCAACGCGCCCTCGCAGCCGTGGATGATGGGGTCGGACAGATCCTCCAGGCCTTGGAGAAGCAGGGACAACTCGCCAACACCCTGATCGTGTTCGCCGGCGACAACGGCTACTTCTACGGCGAGCACGGGTTGAACGACGAGCGCCGGCTGGCGTACGAAGAGTCGGCACGGATCCCAATCGTGGCGCGGTTCCCGCCACTGATTCCCGCTGGTTCCACGCCGGAGCAGCTGGTGCTCAACATCGATATCGCGCCGACGGTGCTGGAGTTGGCTGGAATCGCGCGGCCGGTTGGGATGGAAGGACGATCGCTCGTGCCCGTCTTTCGAGGGGCGCCGGCCCCGTGGCGGTCATCGTTCGTCATCGAGTACTTCACCGACACGGTGTTCCCCAGGGTCCTTAACATGGGTTACCAGAGCGTGCGGACCGAAACCTGGAAGTACATCCGCTACCGGGAACTCAAGAATATGGACGAACTCTACGATCTCCGCGCGGACCCGTATGAGCTTCGTAACGTGATTGGCGCGCTGGAAAACGGAAAGCAGTTGCTGCAGCTTCAAGACGAACTGAATCGTCTATTAACAGGCGGTGCCCGACCGCGTTGATTCCGCCAGATCATGCGGGACCGCGCGGTGATCGAGAAAAGTTGGGGGCAGTGGGTCAGGCGGCTGGCGACAGCATCACGATTCGGATCAGCGAGATGCCGATCGCGACGATGCTCGCGGAGCGGATGTCGAAGAGCGCCGGCGGTTTCTGACCGAGCTCGCGAAGAAGAATCCCGGTCCCATACATGAGGAATCCGGTCACGACCGGACTCGCGATGGCGGCAATCTCGACGAACGGATGTTGATCGGTGAACCCGTGCGGCCACGTCAGCACGCTGATCGTTCCGGCCGCGAGGCCGGTAACCAGCAGCGCGACCGCTTCGACGTGGTGGTCGTTCTGATACCACTGGACGATGTCGCGCTCGAATTCCCACGCGAACGCCACCGGCATGGCGAACGCCAGCTGCCTGACCACCTCAACGCCGAGTTGCAGGAACAGTATTCCCAGGAATGTGGCCGAATCCATTGAATGAGTTATCGGCTGAAGTGCAGCTCAGCCGCAGTGGCCTAGTATCGCGCCGACCGCGGTCAGCCGCAAGCCCACACGCTTGATTCATTGATTTTCAACGTTGCCGACCAGTAACTCGGCCTGCCCCGACCTTCGTGCGCATGCGGCTGGGTCACACCGACAGCAAGTACTGCGCGAGAGGGCTGAGCCGCGCGCGTGTTTCCGGCTGCATGCGAGCGCCAAAGTCGGTCGCCGACCGTCCGTCGCGCGGAATGAAAGCACCGTGCAGCGATCGCCGCGGCCTGTCGGATCTGTTCGGGGTGTGGCCGTGCCATACCGACCCGTCGAAGATCAGCAGCGAACCGGCGGCGCCGCACGCAAGTACTTGGTCCGGGTGATCAGCGCGGAGATCGGCAGATGTCGTCTGCGGCGCATCGACGCCTCGGTGCGAGCCCGGCACGAACCGCGTCGCGCCATTGTCCCGCCGAAACTCGTCGACCATCAGGATGAAGCTGACAAGCGGCCAGTCTTTGGACTCGCGCGGGACGTCCACATGCAGTTCCTGCGCAGGAGTATGCGGGCGCAGGGTCCGCGCAACCAGCGAGCTCAACTTGAACGGCTTGCCGATCACGCGGCTGCACGCGTCGAGCAGCGGCGCGTGGACGTAGAGCGGGTCAAATTCCTCCCCACGATTTACGCAATCGTTGACACGCGTCGTCGTTGAGCCAACTCGCAAGTCCGGTTCCGATGCCGACGATACCGCGGCATCGTACGCGGCTGACAGCCGCGCCATGCCATCGTTCGCAATCACATTGCGAAGAACGAGGAACCCGCGGTCGAGCAACTCGGAGACAGCATCTGGCGGAAGTTCACTACTTGCCGCCAGTGTGGGGTGCCAGTCGACCACGCTCACTTTCGTGTCACACGCTTCGCCGTGTCCCATGCGCCCGGCGCCAGGTAGTGGAACCGAATCAAGTAGACGTTGTCGCCGCTGCCGTGTTTCGCAATCTCGAGCAACGCAGCCACGCTCTCGAACCCCGACTCACGCGCAAGGTCGTGGGTGATGTCGGCGATGGTAATTGGCTCGACCGAATCCACGACGATATGGCCGTCGTCCATCTGGTAGCGCCCGCCGGCTTTGACATGAGGGCGCTGCCAGATGCGGATGCTGCAGCGAATGATTCCACGCCGGATCCCCTCGCGAAGGCGTTTGGTGAAGACCACGGTCTACTCCTGGTCGCCTTCACTGCTGCTGTCGGGCGTCAGTTCCACAACGGTCTCCCAGATCTCTTCGTTGTCGGGACTGCCATCGTCAGTATGGTGTGTCGTTCCGTCGTGTCGAAACAGTGGTTCGACCTTCCCGAGCTGCGAAGCCACCAACGTGACGACGCGCGCTGGATAGAGCATCATGCACAGCCGGCGCCTGCTCTCCCAGTACGCCTCGCGCGTTGGCGCGTCTGGGAAAGCGTGGTCCTCGACACTGGTTCGCGGATACAGAGTCCAGGCCGCGACCGGTACGCGGTCCGCATCCGCCGCGCGAAGGAGCGCGTACTCAACCGTCCGCAGGAAGTGCTCGAATGGGTGACCGGAGAGCACTGCCCCTTCGCCTGATACGGTCATCAGGACGAAAGGCGCGAAATTAGCAGAGTTCGAGAAGTACAGGACCAGTGAGGCGGGCCAGTTCGCTGAGCCGCTTGGAGAGACGTAGCGGCCGCGTACAAACGCAAGGGCGAAGAAGTGCCCGTCTGGATCACCAGTCTGGTGGAAGGGCGGACCGTCCTTCATTGTACTAGGGGCCCTCTCTGCTGACTAAAGATCCACGGGATCAGTGCGTCTTCTCGCACCACGAGCCAGGCAAGTCCGTGACCTTCGCCTTTGTACTCGGTGTAGCGCACCGGTCCGCCAGCGCGTTGGATTGCGGCAACGATGCTTCGTGCCTGTTCCACGGGAACAACGTCATCGCGCTCACCGTGAAAGAACCAGGTCGGCAGCATGGCGTAACGCCCCACCCGACTTTCCTGCCCGCCCGCCGCGATCACGACCGCAGCGGCAAACAAGGCCGGTTCACTCGCAAGGACATCAAGCGCTCCGTACCCGCCAAGTGATTGGCCGATCAGATAAATTCGCGTCCGGTCGACACGATACTCCTTCAGCACGTGGCGAAGCACAGCCAGGGTTGACTCGACGCCGTGCTCGGAGCTGGTCTGAGGAGCCAGGACGATTGATGGGAACCTCGGCTGACTAGTCACGAACATATTGACGAGCATGCCATTCCCGTCGAGCAGATGACGCTCATTGTCGCGGCCGCGGCCGGCGCCGCCGTGTAGAAACAGCACGAGCGGATAGGAGCGACTCTCGTCGTAGTCCTCGGGCACCCACAATCGGTATGGCCGTTCGTTCAGTGACCTCCGCAGGAGCCGGAGATCGCTTGGATCGAGCGACTGCGCAGATACCGGCACGGCCAGTTGCAGTGTCGCTACGATAAACATGGCGAGTAACTTCATTGGCGGGGTGTTGGTTCTGGCCATCGCAAAGCCGGGAGACCGTCGATGCTGCGCCGATTGTTCTTTTTCTGGTACTCGAGAAGGCCTTGCGCACCCTTCCGTGACGCCCAGCCTGGCAGCTGAGAACGGTTTCCTTCGAATGAATAGAGAGGTACGCCAAACCCACACGAATCGGCAATTCGTTCAATCGCGATCCGAATGATTGTGCGGCCGGTCGGCTCAGCCGGAAAAAACGAGCGCAACTGATTGAAGTCGCGATCCTGCGGCTCGAGAACTTCGCCACGGCCATACAACCGGACGATGCGAGGAGGACCCTGAAATGCGCACAACATGACGACGATGCGCCCGTTCTCTCGCAAATGAGCGATCGTCTCAGCGCCGCTGCCAACGTAGTCCAGATAGGCGAGGGTGTGGGGACCCAGGACGCGGAGAGTATCAAGTCCTTTTGGCGACAGGTTGAGATGACCACCAGCGCTCAATGGACCCGTGGCCACAAAGAACATCTGTTGGGCCCGAATGAACTCCTCGAGGGTCGGATCGATCTGTTCGTAGGCCTTGCCCATTTTTTGCCTTCCAGATTTCATTCGTGCATCCCGCATTGAAGCATGTCACCTGCCAACTAGACATCGCCTTGTCAGGGTGCCACACAATCAGACCAGAGCGACCCGACCTTTCAGGGATTTCACTCTTCGCCAGCCGCGAGTTCGTAAGCCTCCCGCAGTAACGGCTTGATCACGCGAAGCTCCGCGGACGTCCGGATCTTTGTGACATGTGAGACCAGCTTCCGGTCGCGGGCGACTTTGATGACATACGGGGCCCTGATCTCTCGACCGAGATGAATGACCACCCGCAACGCATCACGCATCACAGTCAAATCGGTGAAGATACGGGTCGTCCGAAATAGCGCGTAACGGTCGCGGACGACGACCTCGACAGCACCAAAACTTCTCATCGCTGCCTCGAGCTTCCAGTAGAGAGCGACCAGCGCCGGTGGTCTGTTCTTCAGCAACACACTTCGGTTGCCGACGCCACAGGCGTGGCGCTGATTGACCTGACGAAAGGTCCGATCACATCGTGAACATGTCCACGTCACAACCGTACTCCAGGCGAACGGCTCCTCATCAGGCCGCACCGGACGGGGAATGGCCACCTGCGAGTCGTGACAAGTGCGTCAAGACGCAGCGCCAGTCGTTGTTGATCCGGACGAAGACGTTGGACTGCCGCTCATGTTCGTGGAAGCGGTGCCCTTGGAACATCCCGGCCGAGACGCCTGTCGCCAGCAGCACAGCCGCGTCGCCATAGCGCCGAACGCGGATATCGGTCGTGGTCATCGTGTCGTGCGTCAGGCGGCCGCTTCGCACATGCTCAAGGAAAGACGCTTTGTCGGTCGTGGCGCCATCCGCGCCAACAATGAGCCAGTCGTCGCTCATGAAGCGCCCAATAGCCTCGGCATCATTTGAGACCATGGCCCGATCCCAGGCAGCGGCGATTGCGGTGAGTTCCGCATCAGGAATCACATCCATCTTGCAAGGGCCTCCCCGCTCGTCCGGATTACCTGGCCGTGATCTTCAGACCGGCAAAGTAGCCCTCGGTGCCAGGTCCGACCCACAATGCGACGCCGCCGCCTCGCGGCTCGAGCTTCAGATCGTTGACGATGAGGCAGGGTTGTTCTGCACCGTGCACGTAGAGGCGCGCCGTGCGGCCCACCACCTCGATCTTGTACTTGGTCCAGATACCCGGCTCCAAATCCACATACGACTCGTACTTTTCAGGAGCCTCCTTCCGCGATCGGGCGAAGTCAAAGTCGGGATGTGAACTGTATTGAGTGGAGTGATTTCGCCTGACCTGATCGTCGGCCCGGCCGTTCGTGGGCCTGAGATAGATGTACTCGTAGGGCCCATCACCTTGGATCCGAAACGCGATGCCGATGAACCCGCGCGCGCCGCCGCCCGCACCGGCAGCCGGTTGGCCAGCCACATCCACTTCGATGGTGCCGTCCTGAAACGACACGTCCTTGACGACCGCATACGAAGCGGCGTTTGGCGCGTCCGGCGCGGCCATGACCTGAATCGCGCTCCGACCTTTGAAGGTCGTCTCCGCGATCGAGACGTTCTTTCCTTCCAGCCGATTGGTGCTTTGGGCCGCAAGTGGAACGGCAAGGAGCACCGATAGACCCGCAAGTGTCAGGCTCATGGCTGAAGTCAAAACGGTGCTCATTTCGTATCTCCCGCTGGCTAACGGCGCAATGTCCAATCATGCAGTTCGCTCACGATGTCTGTATGCGAACAGCAGCACACCGGCGCAGAGCATCGTGCCGAGAGTCACTGGTGCGACGATCGCCCACGCACTCTCGCCCGCAATCATAAAGCCCAGCGTGACTGGCCAGGTGACGTACTGGCGCTCGGCAGCTAGGAACGCAGCGGCTTGCGGATTGGGCGTGGCTGGTGCCGGAAACCAGAACATGCTCGATGTCACGGCAACAAGAGGAATGACGATTCCCCAGATGTTCTTCTTGTACGCGAAATAACAGAACGGCAGGATGAACAGCGGCCGGATATACCAGCTCAGTGGGTTGTGTGGCGCGCCCATGCCCAGTTCAGGAAGTCGACTAGAGTGTCCATCTTCTTCCTCCGATTGTCTGGCTAAAGTTTGCGAATGAGCCGCGCGCCGTTGCGACATGTTCACACGAGTCTTCTGGCGCGCCGCTTGCCTTATGGACACACCGTGGTGCCGCGAGTCAGGACCGTCTTATCGCAGACGATCGTGCCGATGGCGATCCCCTGGAACGTCGCGCGCGTTCCGAACTTCAAGTTCACATCCGTTTCGTTGCCGGTGATTGCGGACCCGTTAGGTGGGTCAGTCACGAAGCTCAGGGTGCTGGCGCCATCGGCCAGAATGCCGGTGCCGTTGTTCTGAACGGTCAGCCTTGCGGGGTTGACCAGAGCCGAACATCCCGCATCGAAAAACATGCCGATGCGATTGTTCCTGAGCACGAACGTGCCGCGCCCGAAAGGGTCCAACAACTTGCCGCCGGCCGGGCAGAAAAGCCCGAAGGCATTGTTGTCTGCGGTGATCGTAATCGTACCGAAAATCGAGAACAAGGAGGTGCCGATGCCGATCGCGGCGCCCCGGTTGTGAGTCGCCGTGATGGTGCTGCCCCGCGAGGCCGTGAACGCGTAGACGACAAGACGGCCGTCGGCGGCGGCGAACCCGAAATCATTGTTGCTCACTTCAACGTGCGCCCCGCGAATCTCGAGGACGGATCCACCGTTGACGTCAACGCCGTGGGACCGGTTGTCCCTGATGATGATTCGTCCCCGCAGGATCACGAGCGAGGCGTTAAGCACGTCGAGGCCCTGCTGATTGCGTTGCATCGTCACGTCGGCGAGCTCCGCCGTCGAGTGATCCGTGACATCGATGCCCATGAAGGCGTGGCCCTGTAGCGTGCTGTTCGTCACCGAAAACGTGGCGCCACGGATGGCGAGAATGCCGTCGCCCGGCCCGTTCTGGATGGTGATGCCCGTGATCGTCACTCCCCGGGCACCGTCGATCGTCACCAGCCCCGAGAGCTCAGTCGGGGTACCTCCTCCTCCGTCGACGGTCGTTCGGCCTTGCCCGTCGAGCCTCAGCCGGTCCTTGGTAATCGTGATTCGTTCGCGGCAAGTGCCGGCGATGCGAAGGGTGTCGCCCGCGTTGGCGCTAGTGAGAGCCTTGGTAATGGTCTCAGCCTTGTCGCAGTCAACGTTTCTAGTTGCCGCCTGGGCCAGGCCGGGTGCCGCGAAGACGGAAAGTCCGAGAAACGCTCCCAGAATTTTCATGCTGATCTGCCAGCCTAACGTGTTTGCCGCTCGGCCCCGCCTTCGCCGAGGCTTCGGCGCGCAGGCGCGAGCGGCGATCTGGATTGCCCACTCTACCGCGACCTGCCCCTGCCGTCTCTGATTGTCAGTCTGCCTTCGGACGGCCGCCAAAGCAGATGAGGTAGCCGTCGGGATCCTCTACATAGAAGTCCTTCGTGCCCCACGCGGTCGGCGTGAGCGGCTTCAGAATCGTTGCGCCGTTGGCGACGCACTGCGTGAAGAACGCTTCGATGCCGTCGACGCCGGCTGCAGCATCGAGGTGCTCAGGGTCGCGGCGGTGTCGACGCTCGTCGTGGTTCTTCGGCGCTTCCTTCAGATGTAATTCCAGTCCGTCGAGACGGCCAATGGCGTAGAAGCCATCCCACGGCTCGCCGAACGTGAACCCGAGCTTCTGGTAATACTCGATCGATCGCTCGAGGTCGTCGACAAGAAACTGTGGGGCGAAGGATGTGACGCGCGGCTTCATCGTGGTCCTACGATGCGCTGCCTTCGAGCACTGGCACGGCCACTTCACCCGGCACCACCTTCGTGAAGCCGCCGCGCTGCATGAGCTCCTTGCCCTTGCCGCCGCGGCCTGTCACCTCGTACTTCGTGGTGCTGATGGTCTGTTCGCTGCCCCGCGTGGTTTCGACGGTGAGCAGGTCGCGATCACCTGACGACACGATCGCGCCAATCACCTTGTCGTCGGGGAAATCGATCTTGATCAAGATGACACCGCGGCCGGGTCCGGAAAGGAAATTCACCTCGTCGGCCTTGCTGAGCATGGCACGGGCATTCGACGTGGCGGCGATCACCGTCTCTTCACCTGTGGTGATCCCGACGCTCACCACTTCCGCGCCGTCGGCCGTGCGCGCGTAGCGCCGGCCCGAACGCGTGCTGGCTTCGACAAGCGGTTGCAGGCCAAACCGCAGCGCGTAGCCGTCGCTGGTGATGGCAATCGCATGCACCGGCGGCACATCGCCCTCTTTCTTCGCTTCGATCTTCTTCGCCACGCGCGGATCGAGACTGAACGCGGCCACGATCTTCTCGCCGTCCTTGAACTTGAACAGCTTCTGCACCGGCTCGCCGTAGCCGGTCGAGGCCGGCACATCGACGATGCGGCTGCTGTAGGCCACGCCGAAGTTGCTGAAGAACACCATGGTGGCGCGGGTGCTACCGGCCACCGCCGCCAGGACGCTGTCCCCTTCGCGCAGGCGCGTGGTCGACAGGTCCTTCACTTCCTTCTGCCGCTTCACCCAGCCGTCGCGCGACAGGATGACGACGTTGTCTTCCTCGACGATGAAGCTTTCGGCGGAGTATTCCACTTCCTCGGCTTCCTCGATGCGCGAGCGCCGCGGATCGAGCTTCGGATTGCCGTACTTGCTCTGGATCTCCTCGAGCTCGTCACGGACCACTTTCCAGCGGCCCTCTTCGTCCTTGAGGAGCGTGGCAATCTGCCGGGCGCGCTTGCGCTTCTCGGCCAGCTCCTGCTGAATCACCAGGATTTCAAGACGGGCGAGCCGGTACAACTTCAGCTCGAGGATCGCGTCGGTCTGCTCCGCATCGAGCGCGAAACGCTTGATGATCTTCTCGGCCGAGTCGGCCTTGCCGTCCGACTTGCGGATGATCTTGATGATCTCGTCGAGCGCGTCGAACACCTTCTCGAAGCCTTCGAGGAGGTGAATGCGGCGCTTGAGCTGCTCCAGCTCGTGTTCGAATCGGCTGGTCACCACTTCCAGCCGGAAGTGGAGGAAGTACCAGAGCATGCGCTTCAGGTCAAGGCGCTCCGGCCGGCCTACCTCGGGGTTCTCGGTGGGCACGAGGCAGGTCAGGTTGACGGCGAACGTGGTCTGCAACGACGTGTTCTTGAACAGGTACGCCATCACCAGGTTGTCGTCGGCGCCGCCCTTCAGCTCCAGCTCGATCCGCACATCGTCGGTGGACACATCCTTCACGTCGATGAGGTACGGCATCTTGCGGCTCAACACCACGTCGCCGATTTGTTCGACCAACTGCGCCTTATTCACCGCATAAGGGACGCTCGTGATGTACAGCTTCTTGCCCGAGCGCGACGCCGGTCCCGATTCCCAGGTGGCGCGCAGCCGGATCGAGCCCGAGCCGGTCCGGTAGATTTCCTTCAGCTCGTCAGGTGAGTTGAGGATGTGGCCGCCGGTTGGAAAATCGGGCCCCTTCACCCAGCGGCACAACTGCAGCGTCGACAGATCGGGATTGTCGAGCAGCTTGATCAATGCAGTGCAGATCTCAGTGAGGTTGTGCGGCGGAATGTTGGTGGCCATGCCCACCGCTATGCCGGTGGCGCCGTTGATCAACAGGTTGGGAATGCGCGAGGGGAGCACCACCGGCTCGGTCTTGGTGCCGTCGTAGCTCGGACGGAAGACCACCGTTTCCTGCTCGATCTCCTGCAGCACTTCGTCCGCGATCCTGGCGAGCCGGCATTCGGTGTAACGCATGGCGGCGGCGCCGTCGCCATCCAGCGAGCCGAAGTTGCCCGAGCCGTCGACGACCGGATAGCGCAACGAAAACGACTGCGCCATGCGCACGAGCGTTTCATAAATGGCACTGTCGCCGTGCGGGTGATAGTTGCCCATCACGTCGCCGACCACCTTCGCGCACTTGCGATGCTTCGCGTCGGCGGTCAGGTTCTGCTGCCACATGGTGAACAGGATGCGGCGCTGCACCGGCTTCAACCCGTCGCGCACGTCGGGGAGCGCGCGCGAGGTGATCACCGACAGCGCGTAATTCAGGTAGCGCGACTGCGCGGCTTCGTGCAGCGTGACGTTCGAGGTGCCATCGCCCGTGCCGCCGGTAATACCTCGCGATGGAGGAGGTGGTGGTACGTCGTTGTCGTCTGCTTCCGGAAGGTCGAACAGTGAGGGCTCTGACTTGCGCTTGGCCATGTAATCAGGGATCGGGGATCAGGGATCGGGGATCAGTTTACCCGGATTCATCAGGTTATTCGGATCTAATGCCCGCTTAATCGCACGCATGACGTCTAAAGCGGCGCCGTGTTCAGCTTCAAGATATTTCAGCTTGCCGATGCCGACGCCATGTTCGCCGCTGCAAGTGCCGCCAAACTTCAGCGCCCGCTCGACCAGCCGTTCGCTCAAGCGCGAGATGGTCTCGAACTCAACGCGATCGTCAGGGTCGAGCATGATGATGAGATGAAAGTTGCCGTCGCCGGCGTGGCCGACCAGCGGCGCCACGACTTTCGCCTCCTTGATGTCCGCTTGCGTTTCAAGGATGCACTCGGCGAGGTGTGAAATCGGGACGCAGATGTCCGTGGTCCAGGCGCGGGCGCCGGGCCGCGACGCCACGGTGGCGTAATACGCGTTGTGCCTCGCCTGCCACAGGGTGTTGCGATCTTCGAGAGACGACGCCCATTTGAAACCCTTGGCACCATGTTCGCGGGCAATCTCCTCGACGGCGCGAATTTGATCCTCGACCGAGGTCTCGCTGATGCCGTGGAATTCGAAGAACAACGTCGGCGCCAGCGGATAGTCGGTTTTCGAGTACGCGTTCACCACGCGCAGTTGCTCTTCGTCGATGATCTCGATCCGAGCCACGGGGATGCCGAGCTGGATCGTTTGAATCACCGTATTCGCCGCGCCCTCCATCGATTCGAAAGGGCACACCGCCGCACGCACCGCCTCAGGACGGCCATACAACCGCAACGTTAGTTCCGTGATCACCCCGAGGGTGCCTTCGGACCCGACGAAGAGACGCGTGAGATCAAATCCCGACGACGACTTCCGCGCGCGTCCACCGGTCTTGATTACGCTGCCGTCCGGCAGCACCACCGTGAGGCCCAGCACGTTCTCGCGCATCGTCCCGTAACGGACCGCGGTGGTCCCCGAGGCGCGAGTGGCGGCCATGCCGCCGATGGTGGCGTCGGCGCCGGGATCGATCGGAAACATCAGGCCGGTGTTCTTGAGGTGTCCATCGAGCTTGAGCCGGGTCAGGCCGGCTTCGACGGTGATGTCGAGATCCTCCGGGCTGAGCCGCAGCACTTGCGTCATGCGCGTAAGGTCGATGGAGATGCCGCCGTGGATGGCGTTGACGTGCCCTTCGAGCGAGCTGCCCATGCCGAACGCCACTACCGGCTTCCGGTGCCGGGCGCACAGCTTGACGATCTCCGACACTTCTTCTGTGGAGGTCGGAAACACCACCGCGTCTGGAAATCCCGGCGCGTGCCACGACTCGCCATGGCTGTGGTGCTCGCGGACCGACTCCGACGTCGACACACGGTCGCCGAGCAAGGCCCTTAGATCATTGAGCACAGCGGAATGATACATTGTGAAAATCAATCGATAGGCACGAGATCACCAAATCACCAAGTCACTAGATCACCAAATATTGTGTTTACTCCTAAGACCCTGTCATTCCTCCGTTCGCTCAAACGCAACAACCGGCGCGAATGGTTTCACGAACGTAAAGATCAGTACCAGTTGCACTGCCGCGGACCGATGACCGCGATCATCGAGCGGCTGGGCAACGATCTACCGGCGTTCGCGCCGGATCTTGTCGCCGATCCGAAGATCTCGTTATTCCGGCAATACCGCGACACGCGCTTCAGCGGCGACAAGACGCCGCTCAAGACGCACATCGCCGCCACTTTTCCGAATCGCAAGCTTGGCCGCCTGAACGGCGCGGGCCTCTACTTCGAAGTCGCGCCCACGGGGGTGTGGATCGGCGGCGGGCTCTGGGCGCCGGATACCTCGCAGTTGCACCTGGTCCGCGAGCACGTGGCGGCCAACCATCGGCGGCTTGATGCGATCGTGAAGTCGCCGGGATTCAAGAAGCTTGGCGGACTGCAAGGCGACAGGATGACGCGCGTCCCGCGCGGGTTTGCGAAAGATCATCCGGCGGCCGCGTACCTGATGCACCGGCAGTTCCTCGGCTTTCGCGAAGAGCCGGCGGCGCTCGCCGCGGCCAGCGATTTCTACAGGCAACTGCTCTGGACGCTGAAGACGATCGTCCCGCTGGTGACGTTCCTGAACGAGCCGCTGCTCGACGCGACACGAACAGAGCGCCAGGCGCACATCCTGTCTGATGACCTCTACGCTGATCGCTGATCGCTGATTGCCTGATGGCCTGATGGCCTGATGGCCTGATGGCCTGATGGCCTGATGGCCTGATGGTAGCGTCCGTGATCAGCCGGTCTTCGGCGCGAGAAAATACAACACCGCGCCTGCCGCGACCGCGGCGGCGCCGGCAATGAGCTGCGTCTGGGTGGCGCCGGCGAGAATGCCGAGCGCGACGATCGACGCCAGGATCGGAATCACCGGACCGAATGGGACGGTGAACTGCGCCGGTGCCACCGCCTGTTCGGGATTGGTGAAATGCGCGCCGACCTGCGCCGCGATTTCGCGATCGCGTTTCCTCAACACCAGCGTCGAAGCACAGACGGCGAGGTACATCACCAGCCTTGCGATGGCGCTCACCGCCGCCAGCGTGACGAACGATCCGGTCAACGCCATGACGAGGGCCACGACGGCCGAGAACAGGATGGAATTCGACGGCGTGCGATAGATCGGATGCACGTAGGCAAACCACCGTGGCAGGTCGCCGTGCTCCGCCAGGGCAAACACGGTGCGCGATCCATTGAGGATCTGGCCCATGTTATTGCCGGCCATCGAGACGACCGAGCCAAGCGAGATCATCAACGCGCCGGCGGCGCCCATGATGATCGCCGCGCCGTCTGCGAGCGGCGTCTGCGTCGCGGCGGGATCGGCCAGCACACCGGTTGCCACCAGCGACGTGAGGCACATCACGATCGACACGATCAGGAGCGTGGCCACAAAAGCGAACGGCACATCCTTGCGCGGATTCGCCGCCTCGCCGGCGAGGACGCCGGTGACCTCGTAGCCGCCATACGCAAAGATCAGCAGGATCAGCGCGCTTTGCACCTGCTCTCGCGTCACGGGCGGCAGGGGCATAAGGTGCGACGGATCGATGATACCAGATGCCGACGAGGATGAAAATCGCCAGCGGCGCAAGCTTGCCGATGGTCAAGCCGTTGACCACCCACGACGACTGCTTGACGCCGCGGACGTTGATCCACGTCAGGAAGATGGTCAGGGCCGTGATCGTGGCCGCCCTCGGCAGCCCAACGGCGAGCGATGGCCAGTAGAACGCCAGAGCGAGCGTGAGGCCGTTGACCACCGAGGCGTGACTGGCCACTCGCGCGAACCACAGCAGCCAGCCGACTTCGAAACCGACGAAACGTCCGAACGCCGCGCGCGCGGGAAGAATGGGGCCGCCGGTTCGATCGAAGCGGCTGCCCGCTTCTGCGAAGCACAGGGCGATCGACAGGGACAGCAAGCCGACGGCCAGAAACGCAAGCGGTCCCCACGCACCGACCCTGGCATGGACCTGCGACGGCAGCAGGAAGATCGCGCTGCCGATCACCTGGTTGACGCCGATCGCGGTCAGGTCCCACTTCCCCAACGCGCGGCGCAGGGATGGTGTCTCAAGCGGGCCAGCCATCGGCCTCCTTGCCTTCGGCCATGAGGCCCTTGATGCGGGCGGCCAGCGTGTCGGCAGTAAACGGCTTCATAAGAAGGTTCGTGATGCCCGTGGGATCGAGACCGGATCCGGCGCGCTCGGGATGCCCCGAGATGAACAGGGTCTTCAACCCCGGCCGAATACGATCGGCTTCCTTCGCGAGATCGGCGCCATTGAGTCGCGGCATCACCACGTCGGTAACAAGCACCTCGACGCGATCTTTCTCGCGCTGAAAGATCTCGAGCGCCGCGCGGCCGTCCTCGGCCTCGATCACGGTAAAGCCGCGGCGCGTGAGCTCGGTGACCACGAGCCGGCGCACCGACGGATCGTCCTCGGCCAGGAGGATCACGCCCTCGCCGCGCACCAACACCGAGCGGTGCCCGACGAGCGACGGCACGGCCGGCGCAGAGGCCTCGCGTTGTTGCGGGAAATAGACCAGGAACCGCGTGCCCGACCCGGGCTTGCTGTCCACCACAATGTGGCCGTTGCACTGCCGCACGATGCCGTGCACCATCGACAGGCCGAGACCGGTGCCGTGGCCGCGCTCCTTGGTCGTGAAGAACGGCTCGAACAGCCGATCGCGCACGTCCGCGGTCATGCCTTGTCCGGTGTCGGCCACCGTCAGGAGGATGTGGGGCCCGGGAATCACCTCGAGGTGCTCTTCGCCCAATTCGATATTCGCGGTTTCGATGGTCAGCGTGCCGCCCTTCGGCATCGCATCGCGCGCATTGACGACGAGGTTCATCACCACCTGGCTGATCTGCGATTCGTCGGCGTTGATGGCGGCAAGCGTGGGCTGCAGCCTGAAGTCGAGACGGATCTCCGGACCTAGCAGCCGCCGCAGCATGTCTTCCATGTGCGTGATGATGCGATTGAGATCGACCGCGTGTGACACGAGGGTCTGGCGCCGGCTGAACGACAGCAGCTGCTGCGTGAGCCCCGACGCGCGTTCGGCAGCCCGCCGCACCGCGACGGCGGCGTGGTGCACCGGCGAACCATCGGGCGCTTCCTCGATCAGCTCGTCGCTGTAGCCGATCAGCACCGTGATCAGGTTGTTGAAGTCGTGGGCGATGCCGGTGGCGAGCCGGCCGACCGCCACCATTTTCTGTGCCTGCCGCAGCTCGTTCTCCAGCCGATCGCGCTCGGTCAAATCCCTGGCGATCGACATCACGCCCACCACCTGCCCATCGCCGACCAGCACGCGGGCATGCACGTCCACCGGCAGGCGGTTGCCACGCCGCGGCGAGAGCTCCGATCGAAACGCCTGCGGCAGGGCCTCGGCGCCTTCGGCGAGCATCCGGTTGATGGTGTCGAGATAGTCGTTACTGAAGATCCAGTTCGGATCGAGGCCGCGCACGTCTTCGCGCGAATAACCCGTGGCGTGCTCGCCGGCGCGGTTGATCGTCGACACGCGGCCGCGGCGATCGTGCACGACCATCACGTCAGTCGAGCGATCGAACACATCGTCAAACCGGGCCTTGAGCGCGGACTCGCGCGCGAGCTGGCGGCGGATCGTTTCCTCCTGCCGGCGGACGCTGCGATAGCTATACGCGGCTACGCCGGCGAAAATCACGGCCAGCGCGACGGCAATCCAGGACCACAGTGGAGGGGCAGGCACAACAGACAGGGTGTGATGAAGGGCCGGTTGTATCATGAATCCGCGATGAGCACCACTTCGTCACATGCCGCTCGGACCACTTTGCCGGCCACGGCGTACGTGGATCCCCAGTGGTTTGCCAACGAGATGGAGCGCGTGTTCGCGCGCATGTGGCTGGCCGCCGGGCGGGCGCCGGAGCTCGACCAGCCGGGCGCGTTCATCCGGCGCGACATCGCTGGCGCGAGCGTGCTGATCGTGCGCGCGGGCGACGGATCGATCGAGGCCTTCCACAACGTGTGCCGGCATCGCGGCACGCGGCTGTGCACCGAAGAACGCGGCCGCTTCCAGGGCAGCATCCAGTGCCCGTATCACGCGTGGACCTACGGGCTCGACGGCCGCCTGATGGCCGCACCGCAAATGGACGAAGTCGACGGCTTCGATCGATCGGAGTACCCGCTGCGCCGCGTCGCCTGCGAGACGTGGGACGGGCACATCTTCATCAACCTGTCGCCCCTCGACAGGCTTGGGGCGACCCTGAGCGCAGTCGAAGGGTCCGATTCACCGGCGCCCCTTCGCGCCCAGCTCGCAGATTTGCCGGACCGGTTTGCATCGTGGCGGATGCACGAGCTGCGGCTCGCGCACCGGATCGAGTACGACATCGCCACCAACTGGAAGCTGGTGGTGCAGAACTACAACGAGTGCCTGCACTGTCCGATCATTCATCCGCTATTGAACCGGATGCACCATTACCTGGCCGCCGACAACGTGCCGACCACCGAGACGTATTGCGGCGGCGCGATGGGCTTCAAGGAGGGCGTCGAGACGCTGAGCTCAGACGGCAAGCGGCGTCGCGCGTTCCTGCCGGGTCTCGGCGAGCGCGAGCGCACGGTGGTGAATTACTTCGCCATCTATCCGAACCTGCTGCTCACGCTCCACCCCGATTACATGGTGACGATTACCATCTGGCCGCAGAGTTGCGGGCGGACCAAGCTCATCGCCGAATGGCATTTCCATCCCGACGAGATCGCGAAACCCGGATTCGTGTTCGAGGACGCGGTGGACTTCTGGGATCGCACGAACCGCGAAGACTGGGCCATCTCCGAACAGTCGTACCTCGGCATCAGCTCACGCGGCTATCAGCCCGGGCCGTACTCGGCACGCGAGCGGCAGCTCTGGGAATTCGACAATTCGTCTTAATTGACGACGGCTCTCACGCGGCAATGAAGATCGCGCTGACTTCAACAACACGCCACGAAAGACAAGTCGGCCAATGTTGCGCGGGGTCTTGCCGGTCTCGAGACGGCGGCGCGCAACGGCGCCGAGCTCGCGTGCTTCGCGGAGCTGGCCTTCGAGTGGTTCTACCCGCAGGTGCCGGCCGACAAGGGCTTTCGCGAGCTTGCGGAACCGATCGATGGTCCCACCGTGAAGGCCTTTCAGCAAAAGGCGCGCGAGCTCGGGCTCGTCACCGTGATCAACCTCTACGAGCGCGAGGGACAGCACACTTATGACAGCTCGCCGGTAATCGACGCCGACGGCACGTTGCTCGGCGTCACCCGGATGATTCATATCACCGAGTACCCGTGCTTCCACGAGCAGGGGTATTACACGCCAGGCGACAAGGGCGCGCCGGTATTCAAGACGAAGGTGGGCACCGTCGGCGTGGCGATCTGCTACGACCGTCATTTCCCGGAATACATGCGCGCGCTGGCGGTGGGCGGGGCGGACCTGGTGATCGTGCCGCAGGCCGGCGCGGTCGACGAGTGGCCGGAGGGCTTGTACGAAGCGGAGATGCGGGTGGCGGCGTTCCAGAACGGCTACTTCACCGCGCTCTGCAATCGCGTAGGCAAGGAAGATCGACTCGACTTCGCAGGCGAGTCGTTCGTGTGCGGACCTGAGGGCGAGGTGATTGCGCGGGCACCGAAGAGCGCCGATGCCATTCTGTATGCCGACATCGATCTCGCGGCTACCGCGAGGTCCAACGCGCGCCGGCTGTTCATGAAGCATCGCCGCCCACAGCTCTACGCGGACTGGATTGCCCGTTAGCGTTTACTGAGTCAGCGGCAAGGCGAGATACCCACCACGATGGCGGACGCGGAAGCCGCGTTTGGTCACCGCGATCGTCACGCGCCGGTACTTGCCGTCAAGGGGCTTGAGCGGCGTATAGCCCAACGTGTACTGAAAGCGCAGGTCGTCGACGAACGCGCGCGCCAGAGTGGCCGTATCCGAGCCGGTCAGGACGTGATACTCGAATCCACCTGAGTCGCTAATCAACCGCGGCAACACTGGGAGTGTGGGGCTGGTGGTGATCCTGTCGCCACCCGGCCCGCGGAGCATGGGTCGCTGCGTCGCGGCTGGCGTGACCACGTTGAAGGCGTAGACCTGCGTCTCACTCTGGCGGCGCGTTTTCACGATCTCGGTGAGTGAGGTGCGGCTCGAGTTCTCGCCGCCGTCGGTGATCAGCAGGACCACCGGGCGCGGGTTTTTTGCGCCTGTGATGACCTGGAGGGCCGCCACCACCGCGTCGTTGAGTGACGTGGACCCGTCCGCTTCCAGCTTCATCGCGAGCTTGGCGACATCAGGCGCGGGCGTCCAGGGCGCCACGACAACTGGATGCCCGGCGAACGCGATGATCGAGACTTCGTCTTCAGGCAGCAACCGCGTCAGCACCTGTCGTAAGGCGGCGAGCGCAAACTGCGTTGTCGATCCGACAGCCATACTGCCGCTCGCATCAACGACGATGCAGATACTGAGCGGAAGAGACTCACGTTCGAAGAGGGCTACGGGTTGCGCAACCCCGTCCTCGGTGACCTTGAAGTCGGCGGCGGTCAAGACGCCCGGCTCAACCGGCTTGTCGCCCTGGGTGAGGCTGACCGGAATGCGAATCAGCTCCACGCCTGACTTGAACACCGGCTGCCGCGCCGCCAGCGGCACCAGCCACAGGGCCAGCACGACTATGAGCGACGAGCGCATGATCGTCGAAGTATTATTCCGCAGCACTGGAGACTGGACATGACGAAGTTGCACAGCGGATTTCTGGCGGCGGTTGGATTGGCGATGGCCATGGGCGCGGCCCACACGGGCGCGCAGGGCGGCACTCCCTACAAGCTCGGCATGTTCGACCAGAACGGCCGGCAATTCGTCGGCCTTGTGCTGAATGACGCGCAGATCGTCGACCTCTCGCGCGCCGTTCCAGGCGAAGCGAGCGCGCCGCACATTATCGCCATCAACTCGGGGGGCAGTCTTAAACAGTTAATCGGCAGATGGGACGCGAAGATTGCCGGCGCGATGGCCGCGCTCGCGGCCAATCGCCGGCAAAACCATCCCGGTCGCTCAACTGAAAGTCCTGCCGCCGATACCCGATCCGAAGGTGCTGCTGAGCACCGCGGTCAACTACACTGAACACGCGCTCGAGATGACCGGCAACAGCAATACCGCCGCCACCGCGGCCGCGGTAGACCCCAAGGTTGCGCAGGGCATTCCCGGCTACTGGCAGCGGCGGTCCGGCGACCCGCGTCATAACCCGTACTTCTTCGTAAAGGCCAACAGCGCCATCACTGGCCACAACGATCCGATCATCCTCCCGCGCGGCCGCGAACGCATCGATTGGGAATGCGAGATGAACATCGTGATCGGCAGGACGGCGAAGCACGTGACCCGCGACAAGGCCGCCGACTATATCTTTGGCTACACGCTGATGAACGACGTGTCGGATCGCGGAGGCCGGCCGGATGGGCGTCATGGATCCGACTGGCAGCTCGGCAAGAGCCACGACACCTTTGCGCCGCTCGGACCGTACGTGGTGCCGCGGCAGTTCGTGGCCAATCCGCAAAAGCTGGCGATCAAGTTCACGCTGACTGGTAAGGTGATGCAGGACTCGAACACGGATCGCATGACGCACAACGTCTTCGAGCTCGTTGAATATGCGTCGCACATGATGACGCTGCATCCTGGCGATCTGATCTCCACCGGCAGCCCGGCCGGCGTCGGCACGGCACGCGCGACGCCGATCTACTTCAAGGACGGCGATACCTCCACCTGCACCATCGAGTCGATCGGAACGCTCTACAACCCCGTGAAGGCGGATAAATAACGTGCCTGCAACCACTCGCTACTTCGGTTTGATCCTGATCGTCCTCGGCGTCGCCAGCTATGTGCTTACCCAGCGCACGAGCGTAACGGCGCTGATCCCGGCATTGTTCGGCGCTGTGCTGGTGATCTGCGCGCTGGTGGCCCGCAACGAAGCCGCGCGCAAACACGCCATGCACGCCGCCGTCGCCGTCGGCTTGATCGGCGCGCTGGCGGCGCTCGGCCGCGGCGTGCCGGCGGCCCTCAGCGGCGGCGCCGCGCGGCCCGCGGTGTTGTCGCAGCTAGTGATGGGCGTGCTGTTGCTGATCTACGTCGGGCTCGGCGTGCAGTCGTTCATCGCCGCTCGCAAGGCCAGGATGGGGCGTTAAGCCAGGGAGGCTTTCCGTTCGGGATTGAAGAACGGCATCGGCACCACGGTGGCGCCCGCCCGATGGCGGACGCCTTCAACGGTGACTTCCATCTCGAGCCGCGTCCCGATCGCGTAATGCGGCGCATCCACGGTGGCCAGCGCGATCAACTTCTTGAGGGTCGTCGACCACGTTGTCGACGTGGCGCGACCCACCTGGCTCCGGCCCTTGTAGACGGGCACCGCAACGCGGGAGGTCCCCGCTGGAGCTGTTGGCGGCAGTCCGACCGCCTCGTACAACCGCTCGACTTCGGTCCAATCCAATTCGACTCCGACAATCTGACGCGCGATGCCGCGCTTCATTTCTTCTTTCAGCGCGGCGCGGCCCACGAACGGGCCCTTCTTCAAGTCCACGAGACGCCCGAGATTCAGCTCGTAGGGTGAATACTTCTGCGTCTCAATCAGCGCCTTGCGGCTGCTCTGAAAGTCGACGTCGATCAGCAACAGACCCGCCTCGATACGGGCCATATCGAGTGCGAGCATGCCGGTCGGGTGCAGATCAAAGGCGGCGCCGGCGCTGACGAGTGCATCCCATACCTGCAACGCCGAATTCCACGGCATCCAGATCTCATAGCCAAGATCGCCGGTGTATCCGGTTCGCGACACGTCCACGGGAACGCCGCCGATGTTGCCGCTCATGGCCCGGAAGTATTTCAGCGTCGACAGATCCGCGTCACACACCTGCTGGAGCAGCCGGCGCGACGTGGGGCCCTGCAGCGCCAGCGCGGCCACGCTGTCCGAAATGTCTTCGATGTGAACGTTCAGGCCGGACGCATTCTCTGAGAACCAGCGCAGGTTCGGATCAGCAGCGGTCCATCGGAACTCGCCCTCCCCCGTGCGCGTCACGGTGCCATCGTCGATGACCTTGCCGTACTCGTCGCACCAGGGCGTGTAGAACACCTGGCCGACCGTCATCTTCGCGGCGTCGCGCGTGATGACGCGGTTCACCAGCCGAAGCGCATCGGAGCCGGTCAACCGGTACTTGAACAGTGGGGAGATATCGATCAGCGCGCAGGCGTTACGGATCGCGTTGTACTCGTGCTGGTACTGCGTCTCGTACGCGCTGACCGCGTAGTAGCCGGCCCAGTCGCGATAGTTGAGGCTTTCGCACAGCTGAAGCGTGCGCGCATGGAAGGCAGAAGCGACCGGCACGTCGAAAGTATACTTTCCTCCGGCGCACCGAAGTGCGCCCCCGACACGCTTGCGCTACGACGCCATCATCATCGGAGGCGGCCATAACGGCCTGACCTGTGCGGCCTATCTGGCGCGCGCGGGACGCAAGGTGCTGGTCCTCGAACGGCGGCACCTGCTCGGCGGCGCCGCCGTCACCGAAGAGGTCTTCCCCGGCTTCAAGTTCTCAGTGGCCTCCTACGTGGTGTCGTTACTGAGACCGGAGATCATTCGCGACCTCGACCTGCCCCGGCATGGCATGGAGCTCCTGCCTCTCGACGGCACGCTCACGCCGATGCCAAGCGGCGACTACCTCTGGCGGGTGAACGATCACTACAAAACGCGCCGTGAGATTGCGCGGCATTCGCGTCTCGACGCGGAAGCTTACGACGAGTATGCAAGGGCGATGGTCGAGATGGGCCGTTTCGCCAAACCCATCCTCGGCATGCTGCCGCCCGATCCCACGTCGCTCGATCCGCGCGGCCTGCTCGAGCTGCTGTCGATGGGCAAACGGTTCCGCGACATGCGGTTCCACGATCGAGTGAACCAGGTCCAGCTGCTGACGATGAGCGCGGTGGACTTTCTCGACCAGTGGTTCGAGACCGACGTGCTCAAGGCCACGATGTCGGCGTCGGGCATCATCGGCACTTTCCTCGGCGTGCGCTCGCCCGGCACAGCCTACGTGCTGCTCCACCACTACATGGGAGAGATCGACGGCGCCTTCCGTTCGTGGGGTCTGTCACGCGGCGGCACTGGCGCGGTGTCGAACGCGATCGCGGCAGCGGCGCAAGAGCTTGGTGTTGAGATCCGGACCGAGGCGCCCGTGGCCCGCATCCTCACGAAGAACGGACGCGCCACTGGTGTCGCACTGGAGAACGGTGACGAGCTGCTCGCGAACGTGGTGGTGTCGAGCGTCGATCCGAACCTGACCTTCCTGAAGTTCATGGACGAACGTGAGCTGCCCGATGACTTCGTCGAAGGCGTGCGCCGCTACAAGTACCGCGGCTCGTCGGGCAAGGTCAACCTCGCGCTCGACGCGCTGCCCAACTT
Source organism: uncultured Acidimicrobiia bacterium (assembly GCA_963784445.1). Lineage (GTDB taxonomy): Bacteria > Acidobacteriota > Vicinamibacteria > Vicinamibacterales > UBA2999 > 12-FULL-67-14b. The sequence continues at coordinate 537,692 of CAWARO010000001.1, forward strand.
CACCTGTATGCCCGGCCCAGGTCCGCATATGCGCGGCGCCATCTCGGTCTCCCCCAGCGTCGATTACATGGAGCGTGCCTACGACGATGCGAAGTACGGGGACTTTTCAAGGCGGCCGTACATCGACATGGTGATTCCGTCGCTGACGGATCCGTCGGTGGCCCCGCCCGGGAAGCACGTGATGTCGTGCTTCGTACAATACGCCCCGTATCACCTGAAAGACGGTGTGTGGGACGACCGCAAGCGGGAGGCCTTCGGCGACGCGGTGATCAACGCCATCGCGGAATATGCGCCGAACATCAAGGACATCATCCTTCACCGGCAGGTCTTGACGCCGCTCGACATCGAACAGACCTGGGGCCTTACCGAAGGCAACATTTTCCAAGGCGAGCTCACGCTCGAACAGTTGTTCTTCCTGCGGCCCGTTCCCGGCTGGGCGCGCTACTCGACGCCAATCAATCGCTTGTACATGTGCGGAGCGGCGACGCACCCCGGCGGCGGCATCATGGGCGCGCCGGGCAAGAACGCCGCGGAGCGGATTGTGAAAGAGGTGTCGCGGTGACGGCCCCTTCGACTGCGCTCAGGGCAGGTCGCCACGACGCCATCGTCATCGGCGGCGGCATCAACGGGCTGACCTGCGCGGCCCACCTTGCGAAGAATGGCCTGCGCATCGTCCTCGTCGAACAGCGCGCGACGGTTGGCGGATGCGCTACCGAGAGCGAGCTGGCGCCTGGGTTCACGGTGCCCACGCTGTCGCACGCCACCGGGCCGATCCGCGGCGACGTGGTGAAAGAGCTGCAGCTCCACCAGCACGGGCTCAGCTTCACCGACACGTCAAGTCATGTCAGCGCGCTGTTGCCCGACGGTCGCGCACTCGTCGTGTGGGATGACGCCACGCGCACGGCAGAAGGCTTGCGCGCGTGGTCGGCGAAGGATGCGGCGGCATGGCCGGCGTTTCAACAAACGATGAACAAGCTCGGTGCGCTGATCGGTGGCGTCTTCATCGATACGCCACCGTCGGTGGATGCGCCGACGACGCGCGATGTGTTTGGCTTGCTGCAGACGCTCCGCACCTTCCGATCGCTGCCGAAGGCCGACCAGTGGCGCTTGCTGCGCTGGGGTCCAATGGCGGTCGCGGATTTGGTCGGCGAGGTGATCGAGACCGAGTTGCTGCGCGCGGTGGTCGCCGCCGATGGCGTGTTTGGCGCGATGCTTGGTCCGTGGTCGGCCGGAAGTGGCCTCCAGCTTTTGTTGACGGCTGCCAATCGATCGCTGGCCTCGTCCGGCGGCCGCATCGTGAGCGGCGGGCCGATCGCGTTCGCGCGGGCGCTTGAAAGCGCCGCGGTTCGTCATGGCGTGGAGATGAGAACCGGCGAGGGCGTGAAGCGCATCGAGGTCAAGGACGATCGCGCGATTGGCGTGACCCTGGCTGGCGGCAGCCATGTCGAAGCGCGCGCGGTGATCTCAGCGGTCGATCCCAAGCGCACCTTTCTGACGCTCTGCGAGGCGGAGCACCTGCCGCCGGAATTCTTGTGGCGGATCAAGCACTATCGAACGCGCGGCACGCTCGCGAAAGTGAACCTCGCGCTGTCGTCGTTGCCGCAGTTTGCCGGGGCCACGCCCGAGATGCTCGCCGGTCGCGTACGCCTCGCGCCGGATCTCGATTACCTCGAGCGCGCATTCGATCACGCCAAGTACGGCCACTATTCGCCACACCCGTGGATCGAATTCACAATCCCATCTCTCGGCAGTGCGAAGCTCGCGCCGCCAGGAGCGCACGTGTTATCGGCGTACGCGCAGTTCGCCCCTTACACATTGCGCGAGGGTGATTGGGACTCGTCGCGTGATGCGTTCGGCGAAGCCGTGGTGAGCACGCTCGCGGAATACGCGCCCGACATCAGGTCGCTGATCGTCGCTGCGGAAACGCTGACGCCGCTCGATTTCGAGCGCGGCTGGGGGTTAAGCGGCGGCCATGTTTTCCACGGCGAACTGTCGCTCGACCAGTTCTTCACGATGCGGCCGCTGCTGGGTTATGGTCAGTATCGGACCCCGCTGCCTGGGCTGTTCCTGTGTGGCTCAGGTACGCATCCAGGCACCGGCCTTACCGGCGGATCGGGCCTGAATGCCGCGCGCGCGATTGCAAGGGCACTGTCGTAGGCGACCGTCCGTTTCCCGGGCCCGGCGTCTAATGAATCCTGTAGGGGGAGCAATGAGAATCGCCATCCTCTCGGTGATGTTGTTTTTCGGGTTCGCCTTCACCGCCGACGCGCAAGTCGGGTCCGCGCAACCCGGCGCCCAGACTCCACCACCCAGCCAGCCCGGCCAGCCGCAACGCATGCCGCCGCGGGTGTTGCGTCCGGGCGAAACGCCGCCGAAAGGCACCGCGGTCATCAAAGGACAAGTGCGCTCCGACGGCACCGGCGCGCCGGTGCGTCGCGCGCAGGTGCGTGCCATGTCGATGGAAGCGCGCGGTGGCGGCGTCACCAACACCGACGGCAACGGCAACTTCGAAATCAAGGATCTGCCGGCAGGTCGTTACACCGTGACGGTGATGAAGGGCGGGTTCGCGCAGGCGCAGTTCGGTCAACGCCGGCCCGGCGATATGGGAACGCCGATCGAGCTCGCCGATGGACAGACGGCGGAGAAAGTGAACTTCGTGCTGACGCGAGGCGGCGTGATCTCGGGCACCGTGGTCGACGATGGCGGGGAGCCGATGGCGGGTGCACAGGTGGCGGCCATGCGGTTCCAATTCATGCAGGGATCGCGGCGGCTCGTGCCCGCGCAGAGCGACGGCGCCACGGACCGCACCGACGACAAAGGCACCTTCCGGCTATTCGGCTTGCCGGCGGGAGATTACTTCGTCAGCGCCAGCAACCGCACCAACAACTTCATGGGCCCCGGCATGACCAGCACCGAGCAGGATGGCTTCGCGCCGACCTACTATCCCGGCACGCCCAATGTGAATGAGGCCACACGCGTCACCGTCAAGGGCGGCCAGGAAATCAGCGGCGCCAACATTCCGATGATCGTGGCGCGCCTGGCCCGCGTCCGCGGCCGCGCGTTGAACTCGCGCGGGGAACCGGCGACTGGTGCCATGGCCATGCTCGCGCCCGCCGATCCCTATGCCGGCTTCATGATGATGAACATGAGCAATGCGATGATTGGCGGCGACGGCACGTTCGAGTTCGCCAACGTCGCACCGGGACGGTACAACGTCAACATTCGCGCGGGGGGTGGCATGCAGAATCCGAACGCCGAATTTGCCGTCATGCCAATTACGGTCAGCAGCGACGATATCGACAACGTCATCGTTACCACCTATACCGGCGCTATCGCGCGCGGGGTCGTGATGACCGACGATGGCTCGCCGCCGCCGTTCCGGGCGGAGCTGGTGCAGCTGTTCGCGCAGCCCATGGAAGCGACGACGATGTTCGTGCAGCCCGGCATCAATCGCATGAATGACGACTACACGTTCGAGATGAGCGGACTGTTCGACCGGCGGCGGTTCACGGCGAACGTCAATCCCGCAGGATCCAGCGGCTGGTACCTGAAGTCGGTCGTGTTAGACGGGCAGGACATTACCGACAGCGGCGCGGAATTTGCGCCGGGCCGATCGTACGACGGTCTACAGGTGGTGCTCACGCAGAAGGCGACTGACCTGTCTGGCCTGGTCACCGACGATCGTGGCAAGCCCGTACTCGACGCCACCGTGATCGTGTTCCCGGCCAATCGTGATCGCTGGACGTACCTGTCCAGGTACATCAGGACAATGCGGCCGGATACCAACGGCCGTTTCACGACGAAGAACCTTCCCCCGGCTGAGGACTATCTGATCATCGCGGTGCAGAATCTCGAGCAGGGACAAGGCAGCGACCCCGAGTTCCTGACGCGGGCCCGCGAAGAAGCGAAGGCTTTTTCGCTGAATGAAGGCGAAACCAAGGCAGTTGACGTGAAATTGTCAACTCTCGTGCCGTAGGCCAACGCGGTAAGCACTCGGGGCGTCTAAGCTCGTAACAGTACTGTGACGAAGCTACTGATTGCGGCGAGCCTGATGCTTGCATTCTCTGCTCCCGGGTTCGCGCAAGGAGTGGGCGCGCCGGCGGGCCCGGCGGGGCGCGGGCAGCGCCCGGCCCGCGCGCTGCCAACACGGGCCGATGCACCGAGAGGCACCTCGGTGCTGCGCGGCATGATCGTCACCGCCGACAACGCCTCGCCGATTCGGCGCGCGCAAGTGCGCGTGGTGTCGCCCGACGCGCGCGAGAGCCGCGTCGCCACCACCGACGCGCAGGGCCGCTTCGAGATCCGCGAGCTGCCCGCCGGCCGCTACACGATGACGGCGAGCAAGGGCGGGTTCGTCTCGCTGCAGTTCGGCCAGCGCCGGCCCTCCGAATCCGGCACGCCGATCGAGCTGGCCGACGCGCAAACCATGGACAAGATCACGATCGCCTTGCCGCGCGGCAGCGTGCTCGGCGGCCGCGTCACGGATGAATTCGGCGAGCCGGTTGCCAACGCGAGCGTCACGGCCATGCGCTACGCGTACACCGCTGGCGCGCGCCGCATGGTGCCCGCGCCAGGCGCCAACGGCCGCGACACCACCGACGATCAAGGACAGTTCCGGCTGTTCGGCCTGCCTCCGGGCGATTACTACGTCAGCGCGATGCTGCGAAGCGGCGGACCCGAAGTCACCGATCCGATGGGTGAACTGTCGGGCTACGCGGCCACCTACTATCCGGGCACGACGAACATCGGCGAAGCGCAGCGCGTCACGGTGGCCATCGCGCAGGAAAACACCAGTGTCAACTTCGGTTTGATTGCGACGCGGCTGGTGCGCGTGACGGGGCAGGTGATGATGTCCAACGGCGCGCCCGCGCCGGGCGGCATGGTGATGCTGGCGCCGATGAGCGCCGGCGGCGGCCGCGCGATGCTGATGCAGCAGGGCGGCGCCGGCAACCGGATCGATCAGACCGGCGCGTTCCGCCTGCCTAACGTCACGCCCGGCCGCTACCAGCTGCAAGCGCGGGCAGGCGGCCGTGAGTTCGAGCTCGCGCGCATGGATCTCGTGGTCGGCACTGAAGACGTCGCGGGCCTGACACTCGTGACCGCGCCCGGCGCGGTGATCAACGGCACCATTGTCTCGGACACCGGCGAGGCGTTCGACTTTCGGTCGCAGCAATTGCAAGTGTCGGCGCGGTTGGCGTCACCCGAGACCCAGGGAGCAGGACCCGCTGGCGGGCCGGGCGGCTCGCGCCTTGGAGACGACTGGTCGTTCAGCCTTCGCAACGTGATCGATCCAATCCTGCTGCGAACCACGTCGCCGCAAGGCTGGACGTTGAAGTCGGTGCTCCTGAATGGCGATGACATCACGGACACGCCGATGGAGTTCCCGACCGGGCAAACGGTAGGCGGCCTGCAGATCGTGATGACCAAGAAAGTGACCACCCTGTCGGGCCTCGTCACCGACGGGCGCGGCAATCCCGCGCTGGACGCCACCGTGGTGGTGTTTCCCAGCGACGAAAAACTCTGGACCTATCAGTCCCGGTTCATCAAGGCGGCGCGTCCGGATCAGGACGGTCGCTACCGGATGACCGCACTACCCGGCGGCACGGACTACCTCGTCGTTGCGGTGCAGCGCCTGGAGGACGGCCAGGCCGGCGACCCCGAATTCCTCTCCTCGGTTCGCGACGCCGCGGTGAAACTCGAACTTGGTGAGGGCGAAACCAAGGCAGTTGACGTTAAACTCACGGCAGCGAGGTAGCGTTCCGATTGCTGATCTCGGATGTTTGATTTCGGATTGGCCAAGGGGTCGTTCAATGAGCATGCTGTGCAAGAAGTGCGGGGAATCGTTTCCAAGGAACCAGCCGTTCGACGTGTTCGAATTCCGGCGCCACAAGATGTTGCCGGCCGATCCCGACGGCATGACGCACACCGGCCTGATCGAAGATGGCGGCATGTTCTGCTCGCGCAAATGCCTGACTGACTTTCTCAATTCTCGAGATAAGTCCGGCGTGTTTGATCTCGGCGGACTCAGGAAGCGGTTGGAGGACGAGAAGAAGCTCTAGGTCCGGGAGCCGGCAGCCGGGAACTGGGAGCCGGGCATCACGCCCTCGTAACTTTGGTTGCCTGTGAGCAACGCTGGTTGCTGCACGAATCGCTGGAGTGAGCTCCCGGCTCCCGGCTCGCATCAGAAATAATCCGCGTGCCAATACACCACTTCTGCCGCCGCAAGCGGTGGAAGCGGCAGGATGCGATCGCGCAGCGGTCGAATCATCAGCACTTCCTGCGTCGGCGATGAGGCCGCCACTGTCACCTGCGGCGGCACCAGGCCCTGCGGCCACCAGCCCTTGATCTCCGGAATGCGCTCAGCTGGGTGGCGCGCCAGCATCACCTGCAGCATCGCGCCGAGGCGCGCGCCCGTCGGATCGCGATCGCCGGCCTCCTCGATCATCCAGCGGCCATCCTGTTCGGTGCTCACCAGGTAGGCCACCGCCTGGTGACCCTCTTCAACCACCAGGAACTCCGTGTTGCGCCGGCCCATCGGCGACAGTCCCGACAATAACCGCTTCTTCGTGATGCCGTATCGCACGAAGTCCTCGCTGCGATCGAGCGCGAGCCGCGCGTTGGCCGATCGCGCCGCGCTCAGCTCGATGATCGCCGGCAGATCACGAACGTCGCCGCTGCGCACGAGCATGGCCGGCGCCCCGCCGCGCTTGCGATCCACTTCCAGCGTGGCCTCGAGCAACGGCATCGGTACGAAATCCAGTCGTTCGTAAAAGGCCGGCGCGATCTCGGCGAACAGCATCGCGAACTCCTGGCCTTCGGTCACGGCAGTGTCGAGCATGCGCATCAGCAGCTCGCGCGCGCAGCCGCGCCCGCGATGCGCGGGCGGCGTAAAGACGGCGCCGATGCCAAGCACGCGGCGGATGCGCCCGTCGAGACGCAGTGACAGGTCGTAGCGCTTCGCGCTGCACATGACGTGCGGTCCGTCAACCAGCGCGACACGGTCGAGGTGCGACTGCCCCCAGGGGGTCTTCAACTGGGCGGCCCAGTTCTTCGCGTAGTTCGCTCGCGACAATCCGTCGTTCCACAGCGGAAACGTGTCGTTGAGGACTTGCTCGAGCACCGCGCCAGTGGCGGGGACAACGTGAAAGGGCATCAGTCAGGAGATCGAGGGAGGAACGTAAAGAGATACTAGTCCCAATCGCTCCATCCGCTCGAAATCCTTGTCGAGCGACCAGACCAGGCCGCCGATCTCCGCTGCGAGAGCTGCGATCAATGAGATCTGGGATCGAGAATCGCTCGCCTGCGTCGGCCGCGCGCTCGATCCATTCGTGCAGCGGGTGCCAGGTATCCTCTGACGGCAGCAGTTGCGGCAACGCGCTGAACGTCAGATAAAAGGAGGTGCGGCTGCGCCGTGGAACGCCGGCCAGGAGTTCGAGGCGAACCGGAAGCGCCAGCGTCGCCTCATCCGCATCGATCAACTCGTTGAGCACGGCCCTGATCCGCGGCTGATGCGGCGCTTGAATCCACACCGACGTATCAACCACGATCAACGCGGCGCCTCGCCTTCTTCCGCAACTCGGTTGGGTCGAACTCGAACTCCATTTTGGTAATGAAGTCCTTCAACTGATCGGCACGTTTGCGACGGACAATCTCCTTTAGAGCGAACACCACCGTGTCGGTCTTCGACTTGAAGCCGATCGCATCACGCGCTTCCTCAACCAGGCCGACCGGTAAATCCAGTGTCGTACGCATACGAATGAACATAGATCGTATGCCTGACACGCGTCAAATTGACGCTAGATTCTATGCATGCCGCCGCGCCGCCAATCCCAGGTTCCACATATAATTCGGCTTTTCAGGGGGAGTTCGCATGCGTTGGGTGTCAGTTGTCCAAGCCTCAGTCGTTGCCGGTGTCGCGGCCGCGACGTTCGCGTTGGTGTCGGGTCCGCCCATCACCGGTCAGGCGCGAACCTCCAACATTCCACGGATCAACGGCAGGCCCGACCTGAACGGTGTCTGGCAGGCGATCAACACCGCCAATTGGGACATCCAGGCGCATAGTGCCAAGCCCGCGCTGGCGATGCGTCCGGGTCCGGTGGTGCCGATTCCCGCCAAGGAAGTGATCGCGTTTGGCGCCGTCGGCGCGGTGCCAGGTGGGCTCGGCGTGGTCGAAGGCAACGAGCTCCCGTACAAGCCAGAAGCGCTCAAGAAGAAGCAGGAGAACCAGGAGAACTGGCTGACTCGCGATCCCGAGATCAAATGCTTCCTGCCCGGCGTGCCCCGCGCCATGTATCAGCCGTTCCCGTTCCAGATCATCCAGAGCAACGCCGCCGTGTTCATGGCGTTTGAGTTCGCCGGCGCGGTGCGTCACATCTACTTGAAAGATCCGGGACCGCCGCAGATCGACAACTGGATGGGCATCTCTCACGGCGTCTGGGAGGGCGACACGTTCGTCGTCCACTCCTCGGGCTTCAACGATCAATCGTGGTTCGATCGTGCCGGCAACCATCACTCGGAACAGATGAAGGTCACCGAGCGTTACACGATGACCGACGCCGACCACATCAACTACTCCGCAACGATTGACGATCCGGTCACGTTTACCCGGCCCTGGACGATGAGCATGCCGCTCTATCGAAGGGTTGAGAGAAACGCGCAGCTGGGCCAGTTCAAGTGCGTCGAGTTCGTGACCGAGTTAATGTACGGGCAACTGCGGAAGGAGCCAGTCAAATGAGAACCATTGGCCTCACGATTACCGCGGCGGTGCTGAGTTTGACCGTGGCCGGCGCACAGGCCCCTGCGGCGGGCCAGAAACCGGCGACCGCGAAGCCAGCAGCCGCAAAACCGGGGGGTATCCCGCGCACGCCGGATGGCCGTCCCGACCTGCAGGGCAACTGGACCAACGCCACGATCACGCCGCTCGAGCGGCTGCGGCCGAACACCCCGCTCGTGATCACCGAGGAAGCGGCGCGGCTGGATGAAACCAACACCGCCGCGGCACTCGAGGCGCGCGAGGCGCCGAGTAATCCCGATCGCAGCGCGCCGCCGGTGGGTGGTGAATTGCGCAAGAGCCCCAATGCGGAGCCGACCTATTTGGAGCGGCTATGGCAGGCCGGCGCCGGCACCGTCGGCGGCTACAACTCGTTCTGGATCGATCCGGGCGATCGCGTGCTGCGCGTCGACGGCCAGCCGCGTAGCTCCATCCTGATCGATCCGCCGAACGGCCGCGCCCCCGGCTACACCGATTTGGCGCGGGAGCGCATGGCGGAGGCGGCGAGCGATTCGCAAGACGCAGGGCTCCGAGTTCGATCACCCGGAGCTGCGGCCGCCCGCCGAACGGTGCCTGACCTCGTTCGGCAGGAACGCGGGCCCGCCGATGCTGCCGAACTACTTCTACAACAACAGCTACAGCATCGTGCAGTCGAAAGACTCGGTGGCGATCCTCACCGAGATGGTGCACGACGTGCGCGTGGTCCGCATCGGCGGCCAGCATCCGCCATCGAGCGTGCGCTCCTGGTTTGGCGATTCGATCGGCCGGTGGGAAGGCGACACGCTCGTCATCGAAACCACCAATTTCAGCGAGCAGGGCCACTTCCGCGGTGCGTGGGAGAACCTGAAGATCACAGAGCGCCTGTCGCGCAAGGACGCGCGGACCATCAATTACCGCTTCACGGTCGAGGATCCGACATGGTTCACGGCACCGATGACCGGCGAGCTGGTGTTCAACGCGATGGCGCCGGGCGAGATGGTTTACGAATACGCGTGCCACGAAGGCAACTACGGCCTCGAGGGCGTGATGAAGGGCGCGCGCGCGCAGGAAGCTGAAGCCGCGAAGAAAAAGACGCAGCAACAGCAGTGAGCCACCGATTGATACCGATTGCCCACCGATCCGACGTTGACGGTTGAGTCGCTCCGCACGCCCGCGGTCCTGATCGAACGCGCGCGTGCGATTCGCAACCTCGGGCGGATGCAGGCCGCCGCGACATCCCGCGGCATTCGCCTGCGTCCGCACGCCAAGACCCACAAGAGTCCGCTGATTGCGCGCTGGCAGATCGAGCGCGGCGCCGCCGGCATTTGCTGCGCGAAGGTTGGCGAAGCCGAAGTGTTCGCCGCCGCCGGCATTCCCGACATCCGGCTGCCCTATCCCATCAACCCAGCCAATGCCGATCGCGTGATCGCGTTACTCGACCGCACCCGCCTCTCGTTCATCGTCGATCATCCGGTGGTGGCGAAGCAGTGGTCCGACGCCATGACGAGCGCCGGAAAGCAGGTGGACGTGCTGGTCAAGGTCGACGTGGGCTTTCATCGCTGCGGAATCGATCCCGCGGGTAAAGCGGCCGTGTCGATGATTCGAGCGGTGGCCGGATTGCCGGGCCTGCGCTTCAAGGGCCTGCTGTCGCACGCCGGCCACGCCTACCACGCGCACAGCGAAGACGAGTTGTGCCGCATGGCGAAGGACGAAGCGGGCACGCTGCGCGAGCTCGTGGAACGTTGCCGGCGCGAGGGCATTCAGATCGAAGAAGTGAGCGCGGGCGCCACGCCGCCGGCGAGGTTTTCGCTGCAACAGGATGGCTTCACCGAGTTTCGACCCGGCAATTACGTTTACTTCGATCGCACCCAGGTGGCGCTCGGCGCGGCGACCCTGGACGACTGCGCGCTCACGGTGATGGCCCGCGTCGTCAGCAAGCCGGCCGCGGACCGGATCATTTTTGATTCCGGCAGCAAGACACTGACCAATGATGGCGCGCGCGGATTCGCTCCTGCGCCGGGTTTCGGCGTCGTCCTCAATGAGGACGGCACGGCGGACACGAATCTGCTGATTGAACGGCTGTCCGAGGAGCACGCGACGGTCAAGGTGATCGGCGGATTCACCTCACTCGAGCCGGGCGATCTCGTGCGCATTGTTCCGAATCACTCGTGCGTGGTCTCGAACCTCGCCGATCAAGTGTGGCTGCTCGACGGCAAGGCGGTGGCACCGATGCCGATTGCCGCGCGCGGGAAGAACACGTAGTGTGAATCCGGCTAAAGCCGGACACCGCCACGCCTGTAGTGTCCGCCTTTAGGCGGATAGACAAGCAGTTCCGATATAAACTTCCTCCGTGGCACTCAAGACCGAGAACGTTGGCGAAGCAATCGGCATGGTCGAGACCCGCGGCCTGGTGGGCATGATCGAAGCCGCTGACGCGATGGTGAAAGCCGCCAACGTGGTCTTCGTCGGGTGGCAAAAGGTCGACGCCGGCCTGGTCACGGCCATTGTCCGTGGCGACGTCGGCTCGGTGAAAGCGGCAACCGACGCCGGGGCCGCGGCGGCGCGGCGGGTCGGCGAGCTGGTGGGCGTGCACGTCATTCCGCGCCCGGTCGACGACCTCGAAAAAGTGTTCCCGATGCTGCGCCCCAAGGCGTAGTTCTTTCGGGATGATGCGCGCCGCACCACGCGGCCGACTTCACGCCTGCGACGCACCGCGTTTATCGGAAGCCGCAGCGGCCTTCGCCCGCCGTTTTGCCGGTCGCTCTCTCGCAATAAGCTGGCGGAGCTTGATGTCCTCGCCCATCATCATCAGGGGCTGCGCGGCGTTGTCGAGGATGCTGAACAGATCGCCCTGTTCGTTTTTCGCAAAGATGTTCTCCCCGTCGATGTAGAGCGTCACCGGACCGCCGCCCTCGATGGCTTCGTAGAGGCGCGTCTTGAACCGCGTCTTCAACACCAGGAGCAGCTTGCGGATGCGCGCGACCGTGAACCCCTTGCGGCGCAAGTCCGCGAGCACCATCAGCTCAAGCAGCTCAATCGGCGTATAGCGGCGCTCGGTGAAGCCACCGGCCTCGGTCTTGTGCGACGGTACCGTGGGCGGAAAGAAGCGGCTCTGCGCCCACCACTGCAACTGTCGCGCGGTGAGCCCGGTCAACTGAGCCACCTCGCGCGACGAGTACAGCTTCTTGAGTTTCATCAGGGTCTTGGGTCTTCGGTCTTGAACTACCCGTCACCAAATTCTTCGAGGTGCGGCAGGTTGCCGGCCACCGCGTCGGCCATGGCGGCGCCGTCGAGATCCTTCTCGGTGATGCCGCCTTCGGAATGCGTCGAATAGATCAGGATGACGCGCTTGTAGTGAATCTCGATGTCGGGATGATGGTCCGCGTCTTCGGCGCCTGGCACAAGCGCGCTCACAAACAACACGGCCTCAGGAAAATCCTGGAACTTGTACTCCTTGCGGATGGCTTTGCCGTCCACCGCCCAGCCTTCCAGCGGCTTGAGGCGTTTGGTCACGTCATCCGGTTTCAGCAGCGGCATGGCGTTGGATGTTACGCCACAGAAGGCGCAGAAAGCGCAGATTTCATAGCTTGCCGTGGCGCGCGGGATCGAGATCCCGCAGCGCCGGATCGGCGCCACGATCGAAGACCAGGTCGGTCACAAGCTGAACCGTCAGGGGCGCGAACATCACCCCGTTCCGATAGTGCGCCGTCGCGTAGATCAACCCCGGCACCGCCCGCGACGCGCCAAGCATGGGCAGGTCGTCCGGCCCACGCGGGCGAAGACCGGTGCGGACGCTGGTCACCGGCGCACCAGCGAGCACCGGCGCCAGTTCAACGGCGGCGGCGCGCAGTTGCAGCACCGCTTCCTCGGTGTGGGATTCGTCAAAGCCAACATCCTCGACCGTCGATCCCACCAAAACCGCACCATCGGGCCACGGCACGAGGTAGCCACGCGGTCCCCACAACACTCGCCCAAGGTCGCCAGGCTCGGCCTGCAACTGGATCAGTTGTCCGCGGATCGGCTTCACCGGCACCGGGTCGGCGTCCTGGACCGTGATCTGCGACGACCAGCTGCCGGCCGCGAGCACCACGCGATCCGCGTCCCACATCGCGCTCGACGTCTGCACGCCGACGCGATTCCCCGGCATCGGAAAGATGCGAATCGCGCCGATCTCGGTCTTGAACTTCGCGCCGGCGCGCTCCGCCGCGGCGGCCGCCGCGAGCGTGAGCGAGGTCACGCCGACGAAACCGTGGATTGGGATGAGCAACGCGCCCTGCGCCTGGCTCGACGCGTGTGGTTCGAAATCCTCGAACGCCTCCGGCGGCACCCAACGTGCCTCAACGCCTTGTTTCCACAACACCGCCGAGAGCGCCGCCAGCCGATCGACGTCCTCATTACTGAAGGCGAGCTCGAAGGTGCCATTGCGCTGGTAAACGATCTCGTGGCCGCTCTCGGCCCGCAGCCGCTCGATGAACTCGTCGTAGAGCGCGATGCTGCGCGCGCCGAGGTCGCGAAAAATGTCGGCGTGGCCTTCGAGGTAGGGCGCGAGGATGCCGGCGGAGGCGCGAGTTGCGCCTTGCCCAGGCGCACGCGTCTCGAGCACCTGAACGCGGGCGCCACTACGCGCGAGTTCCTGAGCGACAGTGCAGCCGACGATGCCGGCACCGATCACGATGACTGCTGGCGACTTCACCTCACCAGCATATGACGGGGACACAACTCTCGACGGGGAGGCACTTGTCGACGGGCAGCAGTCCTCGACGAAAAAAATCCCGTCGAGAATTGCTTCCCGACGGGTCACGTCCCACTTCCCGACGAGGAGGAATTTCCCGTCAGAAACTCACAGAAGCCCCGATCTCGACACGACGCGCTGGGCCGGCCGACGTGGCCTGGCCGAAGAACGACGACAGTTGGTTGCCGACGAAGGCGTTGTAGTTGGTCCTGTTGAACACGTTCTGCACGTTGAGATACAGGTCCAGCCGGTATCTGGTATTGCCGCCTTCCATCACGACCATCTGCGGGCCGTCGCCGCCGCCGGGACCGCCGCCGCCAACCCGCTGCGCCATCGCGCCGCCGGGCGGTGGTGGCGGCGGGGGCAGCGGCATGTTCGGCGGACCGGAGCGCGCACCGCCGAGGCCGATCGACTTGTTGAGGCGCATGTTCGCGGTCCACTGCGTCGCGCCGCGGCCGCTGTTGCGCGTCACGCCGGCGTCGCGATCGTTGAACACCGAGTCGCCGTTGGTGTCGAAGCCGGTGATGATGTTGTAAGGCATCGCCGAGGCGCCCTGCACGTTGAGCCCCATGCGCACGCCGCGTGTGAGCGGCGTGTTGAAGTTGAAGAAGATGCGATGGCGCACGTCCTGCGCCGACGGGCCCCAATCTGCGTCGGGATTCGTGCTGTCCGACGGCAGCATCGTCGCTGAATCGGCGAAGTTGCGGGCGCTCGTCAACTGATACATCACCATGCCGAGAATGCGCCGCGGCATGTAGCGCGCGTTTAACGCCACGGTGAAGCGATCGGTCGCCCGCTTGCCGCTCGATTGAATTTCCGAGATGTTCCCGAATTCAGCTTCCGGCCGCACGCCGTTCACCGGCGCGTTGACGTTCACCGAGCGCAACGTGTTGTGACCGCGCGTCCACATGTAGTCGGTGCGGAAATCCGCCCAGGGCGTCAGCGGCTTCTCGAGGCCGACTGATGCCTGGTGAATGATCGGCTGGCCAAGCGTGCCGGCGCGAATCACGCTGGCCGGCAGGCGGGTGCCGCCGCCTTCGATGACCGGGAATCCCGGGTCCTGTACGATCACGTCCACCTGGTGATTGCCGTCGACGCGGATGGTCTGCTCGTAGATGCCAGCGTCGTACCAGTCATAGAAGATGCCGTAGCCGCCGCGAAACGTCGTGGTCCTGGTCGCGTTCCACGTGACCGCGGCGCGCGGGGCGAAATTCCATTTCGAGTCCACCTGCGTCTGAACCTCCTGGCGCAGACCGAGGCTAAGTTGCAGCGTGCGCGACGGACGGAAGTCATCCTGGAGGAACCATCCCGCCTTCACCTGCGAGTACTCGACCACCGGATCGCCGATGCGAATCGTATAGGTGGCCGGCACGCCGACGTTGAACGCCTCGAGGTCGGTAAAGGTATAGGTCCCAAACGCGTTGGTGCGCTGATCGCTGTTCCACCGGCCGGCTTCGACGAGCACGCCGGCGCGCAACGAATGCTTGCGGCCGATCGTGAAGTCGAAGTTCTGCGCGAGCTCGATCTCGCGGGCGCTGCGATCGCCCATCTGGCCCGCGCCGCCGGTATTGAACGCGTCGTTGACGCGAATGGTCGGCAGCGCGGAGGCGGGCGTCGTCGACAGCACCGAGTCAATGACGGAGAACCGGAACTCACTGAACACCTTCTTGCCGATCACGTTGGTCGAGCGGACACGGAAGGTATCGGTGCTGTTGTCGGTGGCGTAGGCGCGCTCCGGCAGATCGAAGTCGCCGACACCCAGGTTGCTGCGATCGTTCTGCCGGCGCGAGTACTCGGCCTGCAGCTGTCCGTTGGCGCCCACCTGCTGCTCGATGCGGGCGTTAAAGTTCATCGCGTCCATGGGCACCGTCGCGAGCCCGTTGACCTCGCCGTTTGGCGCGCTGGCGACGATCGTCCGCGAGTCGTACGAGCTGTTGCCATCGAACGACACCGTGAGGCCGGTCTTGCCCTTGGCGATCGGGCCCTGGAAGTTCACCATGTAGCGGCGCATCTGCTCCGGGCCTTTTTCTTTCGCGAACGCGTTGGTGGCATTCAGCGACTCATCGCGAAAGCCAAAGTTGGTGTGACCGCGCCAGCCGCCGAGACCGGGCTTGGTGATCACCTCGACGCGAATCATGCCGGCTTCGTGGTACTCGGCTGAGAACGAGTTGGTATGAAAGCGGATTTGCTGGATTTGATCCTTCGGCGGCATGCGCCCGCCGCGGAAGCCGTTCACGAAAATCTGCGCGCCGGGCCCGGCCATGCGGGCAAGTTCCTCGGCCATCTCGTCCGGATCGTCTGGCAGCGAGTCGATCACCTCCTGCGAAAGCGTTTGCGTGAAGCCGTTGTCGCGGCGGTCGGCGGCGCTCGTATCTTCGACGAGCACGCTCTGCTCGATCGTCGCGAGCGCGAGTCGCAGCGTGGTCCGGTTCTCACCGCGGCGCACGTTGAACGGCGTGGTGAGGGGACGGAAGCTTTCCGCCGACGCCTTGACCTGATACGTGCCCGGCGCCAGGTTCTCGAACACCGCGACGCCGCGCTCGTCAACCGTCGCGGTCTGTTCCACACCGCGCGCGTCGGTAATCGTGACCTGCGCGATGATGAGAGCCGCTTCGGTTTGATCCAGCACGGTAACCCGTAACGACGAGCCCACGCCGGTGCCTGGCACCACCTGCGCCGCCGCAACCGAACTGATTGCGGCGACGAAAGCGATGGTTGCGACGAACGTCTTCATTTCTTTTCCCAGAAGTCAGCTTTGATCGTGCTGTTGACTTTGTATTTCTCGATCGTCCACTCCTCGTTCGGCTCGCCGTCGAGAGAGGTTTCAATCTTGTGCGGCAGCATGATGCCGTCCACCTTCTTGAAGTCCGAGAGGTGCAGTGCGTAGGTGCCGAGCGGCGGCGGATTGCGGCGCATCTCTTCCATGCGCTTCTGCACTTCCTCCGGTGTCATCGGCGGCGGACCACCGGAGCCAGCTCCTCGCATGCCCGAACCACCGCCAGGACCACCGCCAGTGCCGGGGGCGCCCGGCGGCGGTGGCGGACCACCAGGGCCGCCAGGCCCACGGCCCGGACCGCCGTTGATCATCACCATCGGCTTGGGATCCTGATACTGCACCATCAGCGGCAGCTTGGTGTCTTGATCGATAAAGAGGCGCAACGTGCGGCCGGTCTCTTCCTTGGTTTCAAGAATGTCGGCCTTGCCTTCCGGCGATTCGGCCACGCCGGCGTCGACCCACTGCGTGCCGGCATCGGCGAGCAGGGCCGCGGTGAGTCGATTCATCTGCACCCGCATGCGGCGCACCCGCGCTTCGTTCAACTGCTCTTCGGTCATCGTGCCGCCGCCGGGGCCCTGACCAGGTCCTGCCATCATGATCCGCATGCCGCCGCCCATGCCGCCGCGGTTCTGCGTGTCCTCCCAGGCCTTGGCGCCGCTCAGCACCATCGTGCGCTCGATCGTCGGTCCACCAACCATGCCGCCCATCACCATCTCTTCGAGGCGATGCATCTTGTCGGGCCGCGCGAGCGTGACCACGACCGTGCCTTCCATGTCGCGTCCGCCCATCGAACGGCGGAACGGCCCCTCAGCGGTCAGCGTCTTGAGGCCGGCAACCTTGTCTTCGCCGCCAAGCGCCTTGCGCGCGCCGGCAATAATGCCGCTCACGCGATCCTGAGCCGCCATCGGCATGATCGAGACGCTCTCGAATTGAATGAACGACGCCACCATCACGATGGCCGCCGTTGAAATGAAAGCTCGCATTTTTGAACCTCTGTCTGAACCGTTGCCGTGAACCGCCGCGATGAACCTTCGTCTTGAACGTCCGTCCGTCTGATATTACGAGGACTGTGCGGAAGAAGACGTTAAGGCTGGGCAAAGGGTTTGTTAAGGATGTTAAATGCTTGATTTTGCTGGATTTATGCGTTTTTAGCAGTGCTAGACTCTTCCCATGTTCCATGACCGGAGAGGCCCCTCCGTCGTCTCGATCCTCGTCGGGCTGGTGATGCTCCTCGTGCCTGCTCTGGCGTGGATGCAGTCACCAGTGGCTCGGTCAGTTGAGCGTGGCCGAGCGCGAGCGCATGCAGCGCACCCTGCGCACGGCGGCGGCGCAATTTGCGACGGAGTTCGACGGTGAGTTGTCGCGCACGCTGATCAGCCTCCAAGCCGATGGCGCGACCATTCGCGATCAGAACTGGACCGCATACGCGGAGCGCTATTCGAGATGGGCCACCAGCGCCGCCGAGCCGCGCATCGTTCGCGATGTGTGGCTGGTGGACACGCTGCCCGGCACCGCGTTGCCGGCGTTCGATTCACCAACGCCGGTCCCAACCGATCGGCTGCGGATCCGCAGCTGGAATCCGCAAGCGATGACATTCGATGCGGCCGAGTGGCCCGACGACCTTCAGAAGGTCCGCGACTCGCTCGCGCAGCGATTCATCGGCTTCGTGATGCAGCGCGGCCGCCCGGCCGACAACAACCAGCACCGCGAAGCGGCCTTCAGCATCACGCTCGGCGACGACACCACGATGATTTCGCCGGTGACATTGTTCGAGCTGCCCGACGATCATCGCGGCCCGCCGAAGATTTCTATACTCGGCTTCACCATCGTTCGCCTGGAACCGGTGGTGCTCCGCGACACGATGCTGGCCGCGTTGACCGCGCGGCACTTTCACGCCAACGACAGCGAGGTGGACTACCGCCTTGCAGTGGTGCAGCGCGACGACCCGTCGAAGCTGGTCTGGGAATCCGAGCCGGGCATCGCGAGCACTGTGACCTCGGCGCCCGATGTGTCGCAGCCGTTCATGGGCCCGCGTCCGGATCAGATGTTCGTCTTTGCCCGGGGCATGCGCGGCGATCGGGCAACCATACCTCCACCACCGCCGCCTCCTCCGGCACCTCTTGACGGGATCCGGGAACCGGGATCCGGGAACCGGAAAGACCCCAACATCCGGATCCCGGACCCCGGATCCCGGATCCCGGCCGAAGACACCAATGTCGTGGTGTCGATGGTCGAGCGCGACGAGCGTCGCGACACCACACGCATCATCACCCGCGCCGGCCAGCTGGGTATGCACGAGGGCCGCTGGATCCTGATGGCGAAGCATCGCGCCGGCTCGCTCGAGGCCGCGGTCTCGGCCGTACGCTGGCGCAACCTGATGATCAGCTCCGGCGTGTTGATGCTGCTGACGCTCGCGATTGGATTGATCCTCGTGTCGGCGCGGCGCGCCCAGGCCCTCGCCCGACAGCAGATGGAGTTCGTCGCGGCGGTGTCGCATGAATTGCGGACACCGGTGTCGGTCATCGGCGCCGCCGCCGGCAACCTCGCCGACGGCGTGGTCGGCGATCCACAGCGCGTGCGGAAGTACGGCGAGACGATTCAGGCTGAGGCGCGCCGTCTTGCAGAAACGGTGGAACGCGTGCTGCAACTCGCCGGTATCGCGGCAGGCCGGGCCGCCGTGACGCGGGTGGCCGTCCATCCGGCCGACCTCATCAACGACTCGATCGGCGCCTGTCGCGTGGAAATCGAGGCTGCCGGCGTGACGGTGGATATTGCGATCGCCGAGAACCTGCCGAACGTCGTGGGTGATGTGGCCGCGCTCAAGTCGGCCCTGCAGAACTTGATCAGTAACGCCGTGAAATACGGCGGGCCGTCGCGATGGTTGCGCGTCAGCGCTTCAAAGGATGAACCTGCGGCCGGCTCCGCACACACGGTGGTGCAATTCCGCACCTGGCGTTCGGCGGCGGAAAGGGTGGTCTTCACCGTGGAGGATCGTGGCCTCGGGATCTCCCCTGAAGATCGTCACCACGTGTTCGAGCCGTTCTATCGCGGCCGTGAAGCGGTGTCGCAGCAGATTCAGGGGAGCGGCCTCGGCCTGAATCTCGTGGCCAGGATCGCGGAGGCGCACGGTGGCCGTGTCACCCTGACCAGCGAGCCGGGCAAAGGCAGCACCTTCACGCTCTCGCTGCCCGCCATAACGGACCGCGTCAGCACGGAGTACGTCGCGGCCGATCTGGAAACCCGCCCATCGTCGTGAGCGATAAGCGCCTTCTTCTCGTTGAAGACGAGCCCGGCCTGCAGCTCGCGCTGAGCGATCGTCTGACCGCCGAAGGCTACGCGGTGGAAACGGCCGGCGACGGCAACCTGGCTGTCACGCGCGCCACCGGCGAGCCGTTCGACGTGATCGTCCTCGACGTGATGTTGCCGGGCCGCGACGGCTTCGACGTCGCCAGGGCGATCCGCCAGCACGGCATCCAGACCCCGATCCTGATGCTGACCGCGCGCACGCAGGTGGTCGATCGCGTGGTCGGTCTCAAGCTCGGCGCGGACGACTACCTGACCAAGCCGTTCGAGACCATCGAATTGCTCGCGCGCATCGAAGCACTGCTGCGACGCGTTCCCTCGGGGTCGTCCGGCATGTCGCTCGAGCGCTACCAGTTCGGCGATATCTCGGTGGACGTCCGCAAGGCTGAAGTGAAGCAGAACGGCGTGATGGTGGACCTCGCCGCGAAGGAATTTCAGCTGTTGAAGTACCTGATCGAACATCGCGGTGCCACGATCTCCAGGGACGAACTGCTTCACGAAGTGTGGGGCTACCACGCCACGCCATCCACCCGCACAGTTGATGTTCACGTGGCGTGGCTGCGGCAGAAACTCGAGCCCAATCCGCGCGTGCCGCAGTACATCCTCACCGTCCACGGCATGGGGTATAAGTTCGCTGGATAAAAACAAGGGTGCACAGGGTGCGCGGGGTGCACAAGGTGCGTCGTTTAGGTTTCTTCCGGGCGTATCCACTTGGGCACATCGGGAAGCTTGATCGTGCCGAGCGTATCGAGCAGTCTCGCCGGGTCGCTATCGACGACGATGGCAGCGCGGTGGACCGGCTTGATGAAACCCTCCGTCACCGCCTGATCGATGAACACCACCAGCGACGCGTAGAAACCGTTCACATTCAAGAGTCCGCAGGGCTTGCGATGCAGGCCCAGCTGCGTCCACGTCACCACCTCAAAGAATTCTTCGAAGGTGCCGACGCCGCCGGGCATCGCGATAAACGCGTCGGCGAGCTCCGCCATCATCGCCTTGCGCGCATGCATCGAGTCGACGACGCGCAATTCCGTGACGCCGGTGTGCGCGATCTCGCGATCCGCGAGCGATTGCGGGATCACGCCGATGACGTTGCCGCCTCCGGCCATCACCGCGTCGGCAATCACGCCCATCAAACCGACATTGCCGCCGCCATAGACCAGGCCGATGCCGCGTTCGGCGAGGACCGCGCCGAGTGCTTCTGCCGCCTCGCTATACGCGCGCTGGTTCCCGATACTCGATCCGCAAAACACGCACACTCGCCGCATCGAACGATCGTGTCACAAACCTGCGGCTAAACCCTCAGCAGAACTCCGGTTGCGGGCATGCCGGTGGCCTTCGCGACCGCTTCGGCATAGAGGCCAACCTGTTGCTGATACGCATCCTGGGCGGATGCGATTTCGAGATCGGTTTTGAAGTCGATCACCACCCACCCGGCGTCGGTTTCGTAGGCCAGGTCCACCTGGCCATCGACGATCGTCGGCGGCGTGTCGGGATCGCCATCGATGCGGAGCGACACCGGCGCTTCGCGCCACACGCGGCGGCCGGCGTCTGCGGCAGCCCGAGCTGCTTGCCAGCGTGGATGTTTGACGAGCGTGACACCGATCGCCGCAGCGGCATCGCGCTCAGCATCCGGAGCGGCGAACAGCTTGGCGTGCAACGACGCGAGCTCACTGGCTTCGGTTGCGCCCGCAGTCAACGGCAGCGTGGCAAGCAACGCGTGCACGAGCGTGCCGAATCGCCGGCCTGAAGGCCGCGGCTCCGACAGTTGAGCCGCGTCCTCGATCACCACCTTTGCAGTGATCTGAATCTTCGCGCCGGGCCCCTTCGTCATCTCCGTGGCTGTGGCAACCCTGCTTGACGCGATGCTGCCCTTTTCCTGGGAGAGGCGGCGCCGCTCGCGCCACTGTTCGTAGCGTTCGCGATCGGCGGCGATGTCCTCGGGCCGCGCATCCTTGGAGATGAGATCCTCGCGGCGCACGCCTCGCGCATCATCAGGCGCGCTTTCCAGCAGCAGCGGATCCCACCACACCACCGAGTAGGTCTGTCCCGAACCAGGATCGGTGAGCTGGTACGTGCCCGGGCGAACCGTGTCGTCTACGGGCTGTCCGTCGGCACGCGCGTCAGCCATGATCGTTTGCTTGCCTTTGAAGAGCGGCACGCCTCGCGCCGTCGCCGGCGCCTGCCACTGCGCGCGCGGTGGATACAGCGCGCGGTTCAGAGGCCGAATCCAACCCTTGTTGTAGGGCCCGTCGCCAACCGCAGGCACCACGAGCACATCCCGCGCGCGCGTGGCAGCGACATAAGCAAGGCGAATGCCTTCGGCCTCGTCTCGCCTGGCTTCCTCGGCGTTGTGCTCCTGCAGATCGAGCGGCGACCATCCGCCGATGCGAATCGCGCACAGCTTGCGCTCCGGATCGAGATAGCGTGACGCCTCGTCCAGGCTCAGTTTGCACGCGATGTCGGCCAGCACCACGATCGGGAACTCGAGACCTTTTGCCTTGTGCACGGTCATCAGCCGCACACCGTTGCTGCCTTCTTCGAGGATGGGTGCTTCAGGAGAGTCGGCGCGGCCCGACGCGTCGTGCAGCGTGTCGACGAAGCCGCGAAACGACAGGCCGCCTTCGAGCTCGTAGCGTCGCGCGAGATCCGAAATGTGGAGCACGTTCGCGAGCGCCTGCTCACCGCCTCGCCACAGGACGAACCCGGCATGGGCGCGCGTGATGGCGATCAAGCGCCCAATCGTGTCGGCCACCGGCCGATGGTTCCGTGCCGCGTGCAGTTCGCGGAGCGTGCGTAGCACCTGGGCCACCGGCTTCAGGCGATCTGGCAAGTCATCCGGGATTCGATATGGGTGGAAGACGCGCGCGATCGCGTGATACTCGAGCAATTCTTCCTCGCCGATCGCGAACAGTGGGCCATGCAGCGCTGCATAAACCGACAGCTCGTCCTCCGGCCATTCGATGGCGGTCAGCGCGGTCCGAATCGCGTCCACTTCCTCTCGCTCGTGAAAGGTCTTGCCGCCGACCAACAAGTGCGGAATACCGCGCGCTTCGAGGCCCTCAACATAGGCATGCGTGATGTCCTTGCCGAAATTCATGAAGCGCCGGAACAACAGGCAGATGTCGCTGGCCACGATCTTCCGGCGCACGTCGCCGGCCGCAACGGTCCACGTGCACTCCGGCGACAGCAGCCAGCTCACGAACGCCGCAATCGCTGGCGGCTGCGACTGGTTGAGCGCCGTCTGCGTCACCTGCGGAGGGCCGTAGACGCTCTTGCCGTACGGACGCGGCACCGGTAGCGCCACCACGGCCGGCTGCTCCGGCGTGTCGGCACGATACCCGAGCAGCGGAACGTAATTGGCCTGCAGCGCGTCCGGGTCGCCATTCATGTCCTCGCGAAACGCCGCGTTCACGAAGTGCTGAATGGCCGGGACGCTGCGATAGGAGGTCTGGAGCGTCACCGGGATCGCGCCGCTCTCACCAAGACCATCGGCGATGCGCCGATAGGCGCCGACGTCGGCGCGCCGGAACCGGTAGATCGACTGTTTCGGATCGCCAACGATGAAGAGCGCGCCGGGACGCAGCGTGCCGTCATCGGCGCCAGCGAGCTTGCGCAGCAGATCGGCTTGCAGTGGATCAGTGTCCTGGAACTCGTCGACGAGAATGGCGCGGAACCGCTCGCGGAACTCGCGACAGATGTCCTCATTATCGCGAACGAGATCGCGCGCCTTGATCAGCAGATCGAGAAAATCGAGGGCGCCCGCCTCCTGCTTCCGGATTTCGTACAGGCGCAAGCACTCGCGCATCTCGTCGTGCAGCAGCGCGGCGAGGTCGGCATCCACCGTGGCCCGAAACGCGCGCAACTGCTCGAGCAGCCGTGCGTGCTCGACCAGTGCCTGGTCGCGCGTCACGCCGATCGCGAACGCGGCGCCGGTTCCCTTCTTCGGGTTGCCAAAGTCCCGGTCGTCGGCGAGCGCCACGAGCGCGGCTTCCCAGCCATCCCACACGCCGTCGGGCACCATGTCACCAACCATGCGCTTTTGGCGCTCGAGGTCGGTGCTGGTCGTCCGCGCCTCGACAAGCGACTGCGCCAACCGGTCGTCGCGTTTGATTGGCTTGCCGATCAGATCGGCAAACGCCTTAAGGCTCACCATGAGCGCCTTGATCGCGGCCGGGCGATCGTACGATGGACGCCGCCATGGCGCCGGGTGATCGCGCCACTCGCGCAGGTTGCGGGCCGCCGCGCGCAAGCGCTCGATGGGTCCGTCTTCGGTTTCGTCGCCAAAGCGCCACTTGACGGGTCGCCTCAAAGAGCGCCGCACGCCTTCCTGTGGATTTCCCAGCTGCGAGTGGAGCCACGACGAGAAGGCCTCTTCGAAGACCCGTTCCGCCTGAGTTTCGGTCAGCACCGCAAACGCTGGATCGACCCGCGCTTCGACGGGGCGTTCGCGCAGCAGCTCGGCACAGAAGCCGTGGATCGTGCTGACCTGGGCTTCTTCGAAGTCATGCACGGCGGCGTCGAGCAGCCGGCCAGCGTCGGAATTGGACGCGGTTTTCTCGCGCGCACGCTCGAGCTCTTCGCGCAGGCGCAGCTTCAACTCGCCAGCGGCCTTTTCGCTAAACGTGACGGCAACGATTTGATCGACCGTGGCGCGCTGGTGCGCGATCAAAGCCACAATGCGGCGAACCAGCTCCGTCGTCTTGCCGGTGCCGGCGGCGGCTTCGACAATCAGCGTCTTGTCGAGCTCGCTGGCGATGAGCTCGCGGTTCTCCTTGCCACGCTTGCCCTGCGCGGAGTCGAAGGGCTTCATGGCATTTTCCTCAGCGCGTCGAGGTCGGCGAACAGCTTCGCGTCTTTCCGGCGCGTGCGGCGCTCTTCACTACGGCCGCACACCACCTGAAAGTCGCACCATTGACAGGCCTCCGGCGCCGGCTTGGCCGCCAGCAGGCCGTTCTCGACGGCACGGTCGACGATCTCGAGCACTTCGAGGCCGCGCTTCGGCGCTTCACCCATCAGCGGGATCTCGTAGCGCTGGAATCCACCGGCAGTGGTGCAAAAGAACAGACGTCCTGAGTACACCGTTTCGTGTGGAAAGAGCGCCTTCAACGCCAGGCCGTAGATCACCGGCTGCAGCACACGCCCGCCGTCGACCACCGTCTGGCCGGCCTTCGTGCGGTTCTTGCCGGTCTTGTGATCGGTGACGCGTAAGAAACTGGTCTTGCGGTGGCGTTCGATCATGTCCATCGAACCGCGCAGCCGGAACCGGCCGTCGATGATGGCGGGATCGGGCGTGCTGTGTTCGTCGCGGCCCTCCATGTCGGGCAGGCCGAAGGCGAATTCAAATCGTTCGGGTGTCCAGTCAACGCCCTCTTCGGCGAGCCGGTCGAGCCACTCGTGCAGGTCCTGCGTCATGGCGGTGATCTCGTCCTGCCACACGCGATCGATCGCCGGGCTGAGGCGGTCGTACTCTCGATCGTGAACCTCGCGAATCGCGGCGGTCAGCCGCTGGTGTGCGGCCGGAAGGTTCTCCGCCGAGAGCGGCAATAGCCCGTCGGCCTGCAACCGGCGCAGAGCAGCGGCTTGCATCTGATGAAACAAATCGCCGCGCGTCAGCGGATCCATCTTCTGCAGCGGCGCCGGCGCTTCGAGCGGCGCGAGCCGATACACCGCCGCCATCAGGAACTGGTACGGGCACGACGCATACCGCTGCAGCGCGGTCAGCGAGTAGGGCCGCGCGCCCAACCGTTGGGCGGCTAGTGCGGCGCGGGTCATGTCGGTCGTCCGGACAATCCCGTCGGCCGGTTCCCATTGGCGCCGATGCCACCGCAACCAGCGCGACGAGAGCGATCGCTTCAGCTCGGGGCTAAGTTCGTACAAGTAGCGCGCGCGGCCTTTCACGCTCTCCGCGTGCTGGTCCAGCAGCGCGCCCATCATCGACAGGTCGTGCTCGAAGTCGTCGATCGCGGTGGCGGGATCGAGCGGCGCGGGCCATGCCAGCCTGGAGCCGCCAGCCTGCATCGCGCGCTCACCGATGCTCTGCGCGGGCGGAATGCGGCCCTCGACGGCGCGGAGGATGTCGAGAACGTAGAAGGATGGCACGCGTTGACGCGATTCGTTGAGCTCAACGCGTGGAAACGACACGTACAAACGCTCCGCCGCTGCGCCAACCGCAAGCGTGAGCTGCAATCGTTCATCCGCGGCGCGGCGTGGCTGTGTGGCCAGCGCGGGATCGGTGCCTTCACGCCGATCGTCGGGCAGCAGTGAGTCTTCCCTGATTTTTTGCGGGAACATCCGTTCCGCAAGCCCGGGAATGAACACCACCGTGAATGACCGCGCGCGCGCGGCGCTGGGCGTGCCCACGAACACACGCCCGTGCCGGCGGCGCGGCGGCTCATGGGTCAACGTCGAGAGCCGCGGCGTCAACACATCGCGAACTTCACGGAGGCGTACCGGACCAATGCCGGCGAGAGGCGCAAGCTCGCGCAGCGTGCGCAGCACGCGTTCCGGTTTCGCAATCACGCGCGGCGCGAGGCGTTCGAGGGCCTTCAGCCAGTCGCCCCACATCTGCGACGGCGGCCAGTCCGCCATCTCGGCGAGGATGGGCTCGGCAAACGATCGCAGCGCGCGCAACTGTTCGCGATCGCGAACGAGCGCGCGCACGCGCGATGCGTCGGGATCCTCGGAGCTGGCTTCTCGAACGCGGCGGTCGTACTCGTGCTCGAGGCCCTTGAGCCGGCGTTGCCACCGATCGAGCCGGCCGATCACCGCGGCTTCGACGATCAGATCTTCCCAGCGCCAGGGCGCGCGCAGCGTGCCGGCGACGTCGCGATCCGTTTCACCTCGCATCATGGCGGCCTGGGCTTCCTCCTCAGGCTGCACGTCTTCGGCGCGTTCTTCGGGCGGCAGCACGGCCTCGACCAGTTCCTCGGCCGGCGGCGACCACAAATCCGCGTCGCTCGCCTCGGAGAGCGGCACCTGGCCCAGCGACACGTATTCCGCGAATCGCCGCGCCGACAGTTCTTCATCGGCGCACGCCAGCAGGGCGAGGAGTGCCCGCCCGGCTGGATCGGGACGTCGAGTGCCGCGATGGAACCACGCGGGAATGCCGGCGCGATCCAGGGCGTGCTCCAGCACGCCAAGATAGGTTTGCGGCGCGCGCAGCAACACGGCCATCTGATCGAACGGCACGCCGCGCTCGGCTTCCTGTAACAGGCGTCGCGCAATTTCGATCGCTTCGCGGCCTTCGCCCGGCGCGGAAAACAGCACCACCGATTCATCCTGTTCGCCGCTCGGCGGCGGATCGGTGGAAAACAGGTAGCGCTGAAGCCGTGCCAGTGCGGACTGATGTTTCGAATGGGACGCGCCCTCTTGAATGTTCAGCGCTTCCAGAGTCCTGCCATCCCCGGCCGGAACGGTCGCGATGGTCGAGGCGGCAGACGCGATCACCGCGTTGGCAAACGCCGCTTCGGCCTGCGATCCGATCGCGATGTCCAACAACACGACGGTCTTGTCGGCGAGCATCGACGGATTCGAAAGCAGTTCCGCCGTGGCGGTCTCGAGCATGGTCGCGTAGTCAACCGCGCCGGCTTTGTTCCGTTCGTCAATGGCGCTCTCGAGAAGCGCGGCAAGATCGTTGTTCGCCGCGTGCCCGGACAACCGATCCGGTGCGAGCCCGGCCATCCGCAGCTCGCTCAACGTGCGGCTCAAGGCACGCGGGAACCCCGGCATGTCGGCCACCGGCGCAAAGTAGTCGAGACTGTTCTTCTTGAGCAGATCGTCCGCCACGCGCGCGGCCACGGCCTCGTCGCTGAGTGGCGCCGTCGGGGTGAGTCCCCGCTTCGCGAGGGCCGGTAAGGCGAGGCGCGACACCAGCTCCGCGACGCTCGACCGGGTAATGCCAAACGTCGCGCCCCTCTCCGCCGCAATCGACAGAGCGAATTCATCCGCCGCCGAGCGGCTCGCGCCGATCACCAGGATCGGCGGCTCGAGCGCCAGCACAAGCCGGCGCGCGTCGGCCAGGCGATCGGCGCTGGCCGCGGAGACGATGGATGTAACTGGCTTCAAAAAGGAACCTGCTTCAATTTTACGCAGTCCTGAGCGAGTATTGGCCGGCGAAGCCGGCGAATTGCGAGTCGAAGGGCGGTTTGCGTAAGAATGCAGCAGGGTCATTTTGCCGCCACTTCGAATCGTTCAAGCCAACGCGGTCTACGACGCCACCATCAAGAACGCCAACGCGTTGCTCGACCGGTATCACACACTGACGGAATGGAGCGTGGCGATGGCGGGTGTGGGCGCAACCGTGTCGGTGGTGCAGCGTTTTCACACCGCCGGTCGCGTCGAGCGTGACGGCGTGCCGTATGAGTTCGTCAAAGACCTCCAGGAGCCGTGGCTGTCAACCAAGGACGCGCCGGAGCCGTTCGTTTCGGCGATTGCGCAACAGTCACCCGACCTCGTCCACGTCAACGGGCTGATCTTTCCTCAACTGGTGGCGGCAATCCGCAAGGCCGTCGGCACTCGCACGGCCATTGTGGCGCAGCACCATGGCGGCGAGTTCCCCGTGCGCGGATCCGGGCTGGTTGGCATCTGGCGCCGCTCGCGGTGGAAACGCGGGCTGACCGACGTGGACGCGATCTCTCTCACCGCGCTCGAACAAGCCGAGCCGTGGCAGGCCGCCGGCGTCCTCGGCGATCAGCGCGTGCTCGAGATCGTGGAGTCGGGAACGACGATGCGACCGGTGGACAAGGATCGCGCGCGCGCCGCGATTGGCGTGACCGGTGACCCGTTGATCCTGTGGGTGGGCCGGCTGACCACGAACAAGGATCCGCTGACCGTGCTGAGCGGCCTCGAGCAAGCCCTTCCAGCGTTGCCGAACGGTCGCGTGGTGATGGTCTTTGGCGACGACACACTGCTGCCAGACGTCGAGGCGCGGGTGCGCGGCTCCTCGATCCTGCAGGCGCGGGTCACGCTCGTGGCCCAGGTGCCAAGAGAAGAAATGCCGAACTATTACTCGGCGGCCGATGTCTTCATCAGCGGCAGTCATGACGAAGGCAGCGGCTATGCGTTGATCGAGGCGATGTCGGCGGGGCTGGTCCCAATCGTCACGGACATTCCGTCGTTTCGATCGATCACCGGCGACTCCGGCGAACGGTGGCAGCCCGGAGACGCCAACGAATTCGCCTCTGCCGTGAGACGAGTGGCCTCGATCGACTTGTCCGACCAGCGCGCCCGGGTCCGCAAGCAGTACGAACAGGTGTTGCGGTGGGAGGCGATTGCGCACCGAACCGTGGCGGAGTACCAGTCGCTGGTTGACGACAAGCGCGCAACGGGGCGATGAAAATCGCGGTCGTGGTCACCGGCGGACTTCATCCGAGTGGCCGTGATGAAGTGGTGCCGTCGTGGCTCGCGCTGTTCGCAGAACTGGCGAAGACTCACGACATCCATGCCTTCGCGCTGCGCCACCTCCCCGAAGCACGAACGTACCAGCTCCTTGGATTCACCGTTCACGATCTCGGCCGGCCCTCTGCGGCGTTCGGTCTGACACGATGGGCCCAGGCACGAGCGCTCACGCGCACGCTGTCCGCTCACGGTCCCTTCGATCTCATCCACGGGCTGTGGGGCGATCCGGCGGGACAACTGGCAGTACGCAGCGCGCGCGGATTGGGAATTCCAAGCCTGGTCACGATGGACAGCGGCGAATTCGTTTCGATTCCCGCGATCGATTACGGATCGCAGCGGACCGCGCGGGGCCGCAAGGCCGTTCATGAAGCATGCGGCGCATCACGCATTCATGTGTGCACGCAGTTCATGGCCGATCAGGCCGCTCAGCACGGCGTCCAGCCGATCGTGATACCGCTCACGTCCGTGAAGGCGACAGGTTCGACAGGCGCGGATGGGGCGGGAAGCGGCGGCAAGGGCGGAAGCGGCGGCACTAAAGTGCCGCCCTCCCGGAGAGGGGGCACCATTGAAGCTTCTCCAGGTGGCCAGCCTCAGCCGCGTCAAGAACCAGCGGATGCTCATCGATGCGCTGGCGGTAGTCAGGCAGTCGATCGATGCGCGTCTCGATCTGGTTGGCGAAGACACGCTCGGCGGCGAGCTCCAGCGACACGCGGTGGAAAGAGGCGTCGCCGACAACGTACGGTTCCTCGGGTTCGCGCCGCAGGATCGACTCGCGGCGATCTTCGCTGACGCCGATCTCTACGTGCAGTCGTCGCTGCACGAGGCGGCAGGCGTGTCGGTGCTCGAAGCCGCGGCGGCCGGACTTCCTATCGCGGGCACGCGTGTTGGTTACGTCGCGGATTGGTCCGCCGATCGCGCGCTGGCCATCGAAACCGTCGATGCGCCCTCAATGGCAGGGGCGATTCGCGCGTTGCACGCCGATCCGTTGCGCGCGCGCGCGATGGCGACGAAGGCGCAGTTCTGGGCGCTCGAACACCACGCCTCATGGGCCGCCGATCGATTTGCGATTTGTATCGAGAGGTCGTCGGTTCTCGCAACCGTTGAAGGGGACCACCTATCGCAGCCCTTCAACGACGAAGACGTTCGCCAACCGCAGCTGCTTGGTATAAGCGTACCGACTGACCATCACGTGATAGCAGGATGTCGACTGACGTCACGCCGCCGGGTTCCTGAATCCGAATCTCCCGCACGAGCTCCCGAGTCCCGGAGAGCACGTCGCGACGGAAGACGCGAGCCCGGTCCTCGAGCTGTTCGACAATCAACAACCACTTGCCATCCAAACTCCAAGCTGCAAGGTTGCCGGATTCTGCTCCGCCCGGCAGCACGCGATCGCTTCCGTCGTCGACCGAGTAGATGCGGACGCCCGAGTTGACGTTCACGGCGACGAACCGGCCGTCCGGAGAGAGCACGGCGGGCCCCGTCATGCCCTCGGGTGTGATCGCTTTCATCGAATTCCGGGGTAGTTCGTAGACATAGACGCGTGGCGGCCGACCAGGGGCACGGCCGAACGGAATCAGGAGGCGCGACCCATCCACCGAGAAGTCGTAGGTCCGCCGCGACCAGTCCGTGCGACCCGACGCGCCCCCGTACATCGGCTCGATGTCGATAGGTAAGTCGATCGTGCGCGCGGCGCCTGCTCCGGTCGGCAGTGAGCGTCAGCTTGTTCCGGATCCGCTGGTTGGTCACACCGTCGCCGATCACGGCCGCCCACTTGCCATCCGGCGTGAGCGCGGCCGGCGCGTCCCGGACCGAGCGGAACGGCCGGCGCCCCATCCATGCGGCCCAGAAAGGCGCGATTCCGTCCAGCGCCCGGGCTGTTGTCCCACAGCAAGGCCTGCTGTCCATCTGCGCGCACAGGTGGAGACAACCGCGTGGCGTCGAACACCGTCAGGTCGCGTTCGCCGCCCTGACTCGAACCGTGCGCGGAGTAGCGGAGGGTCGCCTGCCGCAATCAGCACCTTGCCGTCGGGCGCAATGTCTTCGATCTGAATCATTCCGGTGTAGCTGGCGACTGTACGTCGGCGGCCAGAGAGGTCAATCGCTTCGAGCGCCATGTGCATCGTCTCCGCCGTCCGCCTCGACCAAGATCTCGCGGCCATCGGGTGTCCACGCGCAATGCCCGCCGCGCCCCAGTGGTCGGGCGAGGAGGCGAGCGGAACCGCCGCGCTCGCCGACCCACAGCTCCCCGTACGCGGCACCCGCAAAGAAGCACACGCGCCTCCCGTCGGGCGAAATCCGCGGGGGAAGGATGGTCGGTGCCTCGTGGACGATCGCTCCCACCGGAAACTCGAGTCGCGCACCGCTCCCGACGCGGCGGACGATGGCCATGGCTCGCCCGTCCGGCGTCCAGTCCGCACCGACAACGTCGGTGTACAACTCGCGCGGTGCGCCTCCTGCGAGCGCGGTGACGGCGAGCGTGCCGTGTGGCTCCCAGCCATCGATCGGCAGGCCGCGACGGCGATACGGCGAGCTGACCCTGCTTCGACAAGCGCGAGCAGATCGGCCGGACGGCAGGTCGATGGCCCTGGACTGCGCGCTGCCGAGGCGCGTGGAGTAGAGACGAAACGGCTCGCCGTCCCACGCGGCGCTGTAGATGACGCTTTGCCCGTCGGGCGCAAAGCGCGCCTTGCCGATGTTGCCGTGGCGAAACGTCAGTTGGCTAACGACGCCCACGGTGACGAAGCCGCCGGCCACCTGTCCGCGCGATATAGGCTGCCGGCGGCCGCGGCGAGCGCGAGACCGGCAACCAGCGAGCGACACGCCCCACCGGCGGCGCCCGGTGCGCGGCCGCGTGCTCGGCGCACCGGCGGTTGGATGCGGCCGACAGCGCCTCGACGATCTCGAGTCGTGCATCCGCAATGTCGCGAAGGCGAACGGCCACGATCCTTCTCGAGACAGCGCCGCAGCAGTCGCCTGATCGGCTCGGGCGTGTCTCGCTGGCAGACGCGTCCAATCGGGCTCGCGATTCGAGGACCTTGACCAGGCTAGTCGGATGGCGGTCTCGGCGCCAAAGGCCGTGCGATGCGCGATCAATTCGTACAACACGCACCCGAAGGCCCACACGTCGGTGCGCCGATCAACGGTCTTGCCGCGCGCCTGTTCGGGACTCATGTACGCGGCAGTGCCCATGATCGACGCCAGTGCGCGTACGCTCGGTGGTCGCGTCGCTCGAGCTGCCGACGGATCGGCGGTGATGGCCTTGGCGAGGCCGAAGTCGAGCACCTTGACCGCACCGCTCGGCGTGACTTTGATGTTTGCGGGTTTCAGATCACGATGGATGATGTCCTTCTCGTGGGCCGCTTCGAGCGCATCCGCAATCTGGCGCGCGATGCCGAGCGCCTCCCGCATGCGAAACGAGCAATCGGCCAGCGTCGTGCCCCTCCACCATCTCGAGGACGAGGCGCGAAGACGCCCTCGGCCTGTTCGACGCCGTAGATGGCGGCGATGTTGGGATGGTTGAGCGTGGCGAGCAGGCGCGCCTCGCGTTCGAGCCTCGCACGCGCGCGCGGATCGGAGGCAACGTGTGCCGGCAGGCACTTGATCGCAACGTTACGCTTGAGCCTCGTGTCGCGGGCGAGATACACCTCACCCATGCCGCCGGCGCCGATGAACGACTGGATCTGGTACTGACCCAGCCGGCGCCCGATCAACGACGTTGGCTGCTGCGCCGCAAGCGCCCGGCCCGGCCAGTTCGAGCGCCGTGCGTTTCCAGGAAGCCGGACGCATCGACGGCGTGCGCGAGCAGCGATTCGACTTCGCGCCGCAAGTCGGCGTCGTGGCCGCACGCCTCCGCAAGAAAGGCGCTCTCGCTCGTCCGCGGCAAGCGCCAGGGCGGCGTGATAGATCTCGCCGACACGCTGCCATCGGTCGGCGGTCACGCGCCTCGTTCTCCTGGTTCGTGCGGTCGAGCTCGCGCAGAAGCCACGACTTCGCGAGTTTCCAGTCGCGCATCACGGTGGCGGCCGAGACGTCGAGCACGTCGGCAATCTCCTCCACCGTCAATCCCGCGAAGAACCGCATCACGACGATCTGGCTCTGCCGTGCATCCACCCGCGCCAGCTCATCGAGCGCATCGTCCAAGCGCCAGCAGATCGTGGCCGCGGCCGACGTCGATGACATGGTTTCGTCGAAACGCCACGTGCTCCCCATCGCCGCCCGCGTTTCTGGTACGCCGCGACCGCGCAAAGTCGACCAGGATGCGACGCATCAGGCGAGCCGCGACCGCCAGGAAGTGCGCGCGGTTCTGCCAGCGAACGCGGTCGACGTCCACGAGCCGCAGGTAGACCTCGTTGACGAGCGCCGTCGGCTGGAGCGTGTGGCCGCGACGCTCGCGCGCCAGGTAGCGGGCGGCGATGCGACGAAGCTCGGCGTGCACCAGCGGAATCAGCTGGTCGAGCGCCGATACTGGTCCCCGTCGCCCCAGGCGAGGAGCAGCTCCGTCACACGTTGCGCCATCGAATCGGTGGCGCCAGTGTAACGCAGAGCCTGTTTGTCCGATCGATGCAAGGTTTGCACACGCCGTTCACGCCTATAGGCGTGAACGGGCGAAGAAAGATGTCAGCAACTTACAACCGACGCCTCGCGACAGGAGCATTGTGATGAAGCAAAGACCCTTGCTCCTGATCGCTGGAGCCGTGATTGCCTGGACGTCCCTCACGTTGCATGCCGCGAGACGTCGGTGCAGACGTCCGCGACAAAGGCTCGAGCGCAGCCGAGCTCGGCCGTGCTTAATCGCATCTGGGCTGCAGGGTGCCTCGGGCAGCGCCATCGGGCCTGGCGGGGCATCTGTATCGTCACCGCGGGCGCGCTCGGGACGCATCCTGCGGGTCGATCCGCGAGAGCGGCAGAGGTCACGATGTTCGCGAGCGGATTGCCGCCGGCCAGTGATCCCGGGCTCGGCGGCGTGATCGACGTGGCGTTCGTCGGAAGAACCGCCTACGCGCTCGTCACTCTCGTCGGACCCGACGTCGGCGGCACGAGCGTGGTCGGGATTTATCGCGTTGACGGCCCCGATACGCTCCACCGTCGATCGCGGATATCGGCGCATTCTGCGATCGCCAATCCGCCGCGCCACGCAGTTCGACGTCCCGACCGGTCTCCAGTACGCAATCGAGCCTGTACCGCGGCGGGTTTCTCGTGACCGACGGGCACCACAATCGCGTCCTGCACGTGTCGCATCGACGGTGATGTCACCGTGATGATGGCGTTCGACAACATCGTGCCTACCGGGTTGGCCGTGTCGGGCGAGACCATCTACATGGCAGAGGCGGGACCGACGCCGCATGCTACCGAGCGACGGAAAGGTCGTGGCATTCGACGTCAAGTCGTCCGCAGTGACAGAGGTCGCGTCCGGCGCCCCGCTGCTCGTTGACGTCGAGTTCGGCCGCGGACGAACACTCTACGCCCTGTCGCAAGGCGTGTTTCCGGCGGGCGGCCCACCTGCCAGTCCGGCGCTGCCCAACACCGGTTCGTTGGTGGAGGTGAACGGCGACGGCACCTTCACCATGATTGCGGACGAGCTCAACCAACCGACTTCGGTCGAGTTCATCGGCAATAGCGCTTACATCGTCACGCTCGGAGGCGAGATCTGGAAGATCGACGATGTCGGGGCACCGCCTTTCGGTCCGCGGCGATGAAGTTGCCGCTCGCGTTTTGCAGTGCCGCGCTCCTGTTGCTCGCGTCGATCCGTGGCGTCGCACAGACCGTCGTGTTGAACCCGGGGACGCTCCGCACGACGTTCGACGAACTCAACCTCACCGAACGGGACGGTCTTCCGCACAACGCACTGAACCGGGTGTTCGACGACATGACCGTCGGCTCGGGCAATACCGTCCGGGTGCTGAACGGCGAGACATTGGCGATCGAGAACTCAGTCGTGCTGCTGGGCAGCATCGCTGCCGCGTCGCCTCTAATTGCCATGGATGACGGATTTGGCGCGGAATTCATTGCTCGCGCGGACGGCGTGGTGACACGCGTGAATCTGCCAAGTCTTGCGCCCGTCTGGTCCGTCAGCCTCCGGCGTGGCCCGTGCGGATCTGACAGCCTGGGGGTTTCTCCTACTCCGCTCCTGCGCCGTTTCGCGACGGATGCCTTCAAGTTGGCGTACGCGACGGACATCGTGTACGTGCCGACGCGGTACAGCGAGGCCTGCGGCGCCTCGAGCACCACTCAGAATCGCGTCTACGCCCTGGACGTTAACACGGGCTTTGCGAAATGGGCCTTCAACGAAACCTTCTCCGTCTCGATGGATATCCCTGCGGGCGTGGTCGTCGACGGTGGCCGGGAGATACAGGTGCGCCCAGACGGCACGACGTCTTCGCATTGGGTGCACGGCGACACGCTGTTCGTCACTTCCGAACGGCGTGCGTCGGTCAGCCAACACAGCGTGTGGGCCATCGACGTTCTTACCACGCAGCTCCGATGGTCGGCCAATTACGGCCGTGTCAATGCGCCGCCAGCGCTGTCGCCCCTCCATGCCGACCGGTTCTACGTGGCCACTCGGGCGGGCGAGCTGAAGGCGCTGAGAAAATCGGACGGTGCCGAGCTCTGGTCGCTCGACACGCCCTTGCTTTTCTTGAAGGCGATGGCGGTCAGCCGCACCAGCGCGGATCAACGGATCGCGCTCATCGATTTTCGGGGACGCATCTGGATGGCGCGCGACAACGGTGTGTCGGGCGAGTGGCTATGGCAGGCGGAGCTTCCGATCGGATCGGTCCCGCTTGGCACTAACACCACACCGGCTGTCGCTGGTGTCGGCACGCCGGTGATCGACGGGGCTGGCAATCTCTACGTCGGTGCCGCGAACGGCACGATCTATCAGCTGGACAAGGACACGGGCGCCGTCGAGGCCAGCCGCACCGCCGACGCCGATCCGTCGGCGCTCGTTCACGAGATGATGCTGCACTCGACCGATGCGGGCATCAACATCGTCCTGGTCTCTGCGACATCCGCCAATCAGGTGGCCAAGCACGACATTCCCTTCTGCCAGCCGGGCGCGTGCCTCGACGACGATAGCGATGGAGACACCGTCCTCGACCTGGACGACAACTGTCCGCTCGTTCCTAATGCGAATCAGGAGGATGCGGACGGTGACGGGGCAGGCGATGCTTGCGACGCCGACGCGGATGGCGACGGCGTGGACAACGAGACTGATGCGTGTCCGGCGTCCGTCCTCGGGCAGTCCGTGAACGCCAGCGGCTGCACGATCGCCCAGTTGGTCCCGTGTCAGGGCCCGCTCGGGTCGAACACTACCTGGCGGAACCATCGCGCCTACGTCTCCGCGGTGAGGGACGCGGCGACCCTCTTCTACAGGTCTGGACTAATCAGCAGGACTCAGTTGAAGGCCTACGTGATCGAGGCGCAGGCATCGAGTTGCGGGACATAGGGAAGCGTCTGCAATGGCGCCCGCGAACGGAACGTTCTCGGTGTGCCACATTTTGTGGGAGGGCACAATGCGTAAAGTCTGCGTAGCCTTGTTCGTTGTCGCTGCATCGGCTGTGACCCCGCACGCGCAAGAGGCATTGACCCAGCAGCAGCGGAACGCCGATCTTGAACATCTCGCGAGCATGTACGCGAAGCACTACGCGCCATATGAGTGGAAACGTGACGCGCTGGGGTTCGATCTCCTGCGCCTGACTCCATGGCTGCAGCGCGTGCACCACTCGGACGATCTCGATTTTCAGGACGCCCTGATCGAGTACGTCGCGTCCTTGAACGACGCGCATGCTGGAATCTCCTTTCCGGCCACGTACTTCATCTCCCTGCCGATCAGCGTCGACATTTATGACGGCAAGGTGCTGATCGACGGAATCAATCGGATCCTGCTTCCTCTCGCCCAGTATCCGTTTGGCATCGGCGACGAAATCGTGTCGTTCGACGGACAGCCGGTGCAGGAAGTCATCGAGGCATTCCGGAAGTACTCGATTGCGGCGAACCCCAGGAGCACCGACCGGTTGGCGGCGGCTCGTCTCGTGGCGCGCCATCAGGCGATCATGCCGAAAATCGTGGAAGTCGGCGACACCGCAATCCTTGGGATCCGGCTCGCCAGCACGGGTGCAACGAACACCTACACCCTTCAATGGATGAAGAGCGGGATACCGGTGCTCTCTCAAGGACCGGTCCCGAGCCCGGTCCAGGGGCGGGGCAGGCTGTCGCTGTCGACGGACGATCCGGGTGTCGCTGTCAGAGCGGTAGACGGCGAACCCATCGGGCCGCTGTTCCAACGGCCCGATCTACCCGAGGACGCCACGCTACCCTCGTATATGAACCCGATGCGGGCGCTGCTCAATGCCAGGGTCTCGAAGGACTACTACTCGGTGCTGGGCTTCGGAGCCCGCGTTCCCGTTTACGCGCTTCCTGCCGGATTTCAGACCCGTCCGGTGCCTGCGGGGACACCCGCATTCCTGTTCAGCGGCAGCTACCTGTCCCCGGAGGGCAAGAGAATCGGACTGCTTCGTTTTCCGTCGATGTCGCCGCCGAGCACGGCGCTGGTCCTTCAACACCTCGATCAGGAGATCGCCTGGTTCAACGCCAACACCGACGCGCTTGTCGTTGACGTCATGCGCAACCCTGGCGGCTTGCTGCCGTTCACCGAGGCCATCACGCAGCGGTTCATGACGGCGCCGTTCAGGACACTGGGATTCGAGATTCGCGCGACAGCCGGGTGGCTGGCCCGCATCTCGAGTGCTCTCAGCTCCGCGCGGCTCGCCCTTCCGCCCGGCCACCCGACTCTCCTGAACCTCGAAAGCATCTTTCTCGAGATACTGAACGCCTACAACGAGAACCGCGGCCGCACGGCGCCGGTCTCACTCAACGCCACTGGTGGTCTGACGCTCAATCCGGCCCCGGTGACCTACACCAGGCCCTTGATCGTGCTGACAGACGAGTTCTCTGCATCAGCCGGCGATATGTTTCCCGCGCTGATGCAGGACAACATACGCGGGCCCATCGTGGGCATGAGAACAAGGTACTGCAAGCGTCCTGTACGATCGCGGACTGTGGCTGATGAATCGCGGAAATCATTCACAGTTTCCGACAAGGTATGGTGAGGCTTGAGGGGCGTTTCTAAACCGTCGCCGTCAACGGCAGGTTGAGCGAGCACACGCAACGCCGGCACGTGTCGTTGGCCGTGACGTCGAGGCCGCGGCGAAACCGAATCGCGCTCTCTGAGTTGATCGCCACTTCGAGGCCCTCTGCCGAGGAAGCATAGGCGGGCTGAAAGAAGCACGGCCTCAGCACGTCGCCGGGCTCGAGGACCGCCGACACCCACGGCGCGTTGCACTGCACTTCCGGGAACGCGGCGGCGCCGGCAAGGGCGCGGTAGTACTGCACGATGCGCTCGAGCGAGGCGCGCCCGCCGGCGACGAATCCGCTTTCGAACAGGCTTGGATCCGTGCGATCGATCCCCAACTCCAACTCGGCCAGGGCGCTTTCGGGGGCCGCGACCTCGGCGATGCGATCCGCCGGCCAGGGCTCCGGGCGATTGAACGCTGGCGACGACACATCCGCGGCAAGAAACGAAATCTCGTCGAACCCCATGCGATGCGCGGCATTAATGGTGGCATCGATCGCTGCAGCGTTGTCGCGCTGCACCACCGAGCGCGCGATCAGGCGCGGCGCCGGCAGCTGCGCGCGCAAGGCCATCACACCTTTCGCGATTCGGTCGAAGCCGCCCTTCACGCGGCGGATGCCGTCATGCATATCGCGCGGCCCATCGAGCGAGATCACCACGGTATCCACGTACGACGCCACGTCGGCGGCGTGCTGTTCGATCAGCAATCCCGTGGTCACCAGCGTGATGCGGATGCGAAGCGCCTGCAGCTCGCTGCAGAGCGCCCATAAGTTCCGATGCAGGAGCGGCTCGCCTCCGGTGAGCATCACTCGCTGGACCCGCAGCGCTTGGATGGCCTCGACATGGCGCGACAAATCGTCCGAGCTGATTTCGCGCTTTTCGGAGTTGGCCTTCCAGATGTCGCACATCACGCAGCGGCAGTTACACGCGCTGTGAACGCTCAGCGCGAGAATCGGCAGGCTTTCGATCCGGCCGGTTACCCGGCCGCGAGCCCGCCGCGCCATTTCGCCTGGCCCAACCATTAGTGGACCTCGAAGCCTGGTTCCTGCAGTTGCATCTTCGACACGTGCTGGCCGATCCAACGTGCCACCAATCGCGGTGCGCCGTCGACGCGCGCGGACATGCTCGGGACGCCGGTTGCGAGGAAGGCGGCTGCCAGTCCCGGCTCGGCCACACAGGGCTTGCCGTCGATCATCGTCATTCGCAGGTCCGTGCGGCCGGCGCGGACGAGGCTGTCGAACGGACAAGGCGCGAGTGCACGAACAATCATGAGGTCGCCAGCCGCACCTGGTGCGAGCTTTCCGGCCGCTTGCGTACGAAGCAGGTTCGCGGCGCCTGTGGTCACCGTGCGGGCCAGGCCTTCGGCGCTCAGCTGCCTCGTGGCGTATGCCGCCTTCAACTCATCGAGCAGGTCACCTTCACCACTCAAACGCGAATCACTACCAAGCGCCAACCGATCGGCGTCGTCAAACGCGCGAACATCGGCCGTGGTGTTGAAAAGGAACTGATTGGACGATGGGCACCAGACCAGCCCGGCGCCGGCACCGATCACGCGATCGGCAGAGGCGCGGCAAAAGGCCACGCCGTGGATGAAAACGCTGTTGGCCGACAGGCAGCCGAGCCGATCGAGCGTTTCGAGCTCGCCTTGCGCCGCGTGATCCAACCCTTCGGCCGCGTGGATCATCCACGGCCACTCGCGCGGTGTCTGCCGATGCGACGTCGCCACGGCCTCGCCATCAATAT
Source organism: uncultured Acidimicrobiia bacterium (assembly GCA_963784445.1). Lineage (GTDB taxonomy): Bacteria > Acidobacteriota > Vicinamibacteria > Vicinamibacterales > UBA2999 > 12-FULL-67-14b. The sequence continues at coordinate 577,524 of CAWARO010000001.1, forward strand.
GCAGCGAGTGACTGTAGCCAAACTTCGTCACCACTCGAACCGGAAACCGTTTTCGTAGCGGGCGATGCATCGGGTTGTGATGACACACCGTCGTGACACCCGACAGCAGGTTCTTCAACCCGCCAACCCACACGCGATCCTCGAGCGTGTCGGGGCGCGTCACGGCCAGTGCCGGATCTGTTTCGAACCGCGGTTGAAAATCGGCAAACCACTCGCTGGCGTTGTCGTAGCGCTCGCGCCACTTGAGCCGCGGCTGCGAATTGAGCTCGAGGTGATCGTGAGCGTTGATGAGTCCGGGGAACACGAAGCTGTCGTCGAGATCCACAACCGTGTCGCCCTTGTCGGGCGCCACGTCCACACCGTCGACGCGGCTGCCGCGAATGCGCAGCGTGCGCGCGAGACGGCCCTCGGGCAACACCACCCGGGCGTTCACGAATGTCAGCGGGCTGCTCCAGAACATGGCCACGGTTATCTCGATGCGCGCACGACCAGCACCGCTGGACGACCGGGCGCGGCCGCCAGCACCGGTTCCTGCCACGCGGTCACGCGCAGTCCGGCCGCTCGGCAGGCTTGCCGATGCTCGTCAATTGAATGCCAATAACTATTGATGGCGACCTGCCGGCCACCGGCGTCGAAGGTTCGCGACCAACCAGCGTCCGCGCCGGCGGGATGCACTACCGAGTAGACCACGCAGCCCCCGGGACGCAGGACGCGCGCCATTTCCGTGAGTGCCAGCTCGAGATGCGGCACGTCACCCAGCGCGAGGCCGCACACGATCACGTCGATCGAATTCGAGTCGATCGGCAGCGCGCAAAGGTTCGCGCGCGCAATGTGCGACGTGACCTCGCGGGCCCTGGCCAGCATTGCGCTCGACAGATCGAGACCAATCGGCCGCGCCCCCAACGCGCGAAGCTCGCGCAAGTAGCGCCCGGTGCCGCAACCGGCGTCGAGCACCGTCAGCCCCGTGAGATCGGGAAGCAGTGATAGGACGCTCTGCTGCTCGATCTCCATGAGCTGATTGTGCGGCCGCGGCGGGTACGTGGCGGCCCACAGGGCGTAGGCCGCCTGTGGATCGACCCTCTCCACCGCACTTCGCCGCCGCGCAAACGGCCATCGCAACATCGTCAAAACCCCGTGGTCTCTGGACGCTGGTATCGGAAGGCCCGTTGCAGCAGGTTGAGCTCGATCGGCCTGGCGTAGGTCTTCGCGTGATACCGCCACGCCGATGCGGCGCGCAGCAGCCGGCGGCGTGCCGGCGTCATTCGCGTGTCGGTGACCGTCGGGTAATACGCGTTCAGCACGCTCTCGAAATCGCGCACCTTCTGCCGGACTTCGCCGTGCGACCATGGCGTGCTCGGATCGCGTCTCAGGGCGAACGCCTGCCACTGATCGCTCACCCAATCCTCGAGCGTTTCGGGAAAACGGAAACCCGCGTTCTGGGCCGCTTCGTAGAACGTGCCGTCCATCGGGACCGGTGAGTAGACGTAGAGGATGATCTCCGTTGCGTCGTTGACTTGCTTGATGCGGCGGATGAACGACAGCGTCTGGGCGAGATCGGCTTCCGGGTCCGGCGGGTTGCCCACCACGAACGAGAACTCCGGCACGATGCCGTAGGATTTCATCCGCGCCGCCAGCTCGATGGTCAGCTCCGCCGACGCGGTGCCGCCCTTGTTCATCCGCTGCAGCATGTCGGTCGATCCGGACTCGGCGCCGCAGAACACCATCTTCAAGCCGCTCTGTTTCATCGCCTCCCACGTGGTGGCCTTGTAGCGCATCAGCTCGTCGACCCGACCCAGCCCCCACCACGTCATGTCGAGCGCCTTGATGCGATTCGCGATCGCCTGCGTACGGGCCTCGGAGATGAAGAAATCCATGTCGTGAAACTGCACCGCATCGGCGCCGTAGATCAGGCGGAACCTCTCGAGTGCCTCGCCGACGCGATCTGGCGACTGCGCGACCCATTTGCGATTCGACATCCCCACCACCGCGCAGAAGTTGCACGCGAACGGGCAGCCGAACGACGAGTGGTGCGTGGCCACGCGCTTACCGAGGTAATGCGTGTGAAAGTACCGCTCCATCGGCAACCGGTAATACGGCCATGGGGGCAATTCGTCGAGCGGCGTCAGCTCGCGCGGCGGCGTGTGATGCACCTGGCCGTGGCGCCGATACGCGACGCCGGCAATCGACGAGAGGTCCCCGCCACGGCGAAGCGCGCGAATCACCTCGACCAGCGTCTGCTCGCCCTGACCGCGCACGCAAATATCGACCGTCGACTCGCTCAGGCACGCGTTGGCATGTTGTGACGGAAAGTAGCCGCCCCAGATGATCGGCACGTACGGCAGCGTGCGCTTCAACTGCCGGCAGCCCGTCACGGCCGCGCGCAGCTGCGGTCCCGGCATCACGGTCACCGCTATCGCAGAGATGCGCGTGCGCGCTTCGACGGCGAGAATCTTCGCGATCGGGTCCGCCTCGACATTGCCGTCGACGATGCAATAGTCGAACTCGCCCTCCAGCATCGAGCCGATGGCCAGCAACGACATCGGGAGCGGTTTCTTCGGAGACGGCGAGCTCCACGGGTTGAAGAGAACGATCACCGCTCCCTCCAATGTTCCGTGACGGCCATGCCCAGGCGTCCGACCAACGCTGATGACGCCGACTTCGCGGCACGAGCGTAGCGGCCGCGCCGCCAATGTTGATCGCGGGCCACTTCGGCGGTCATCCAGCGGCGGGCGAAGTCGTAATATCTGCGCACTGGCCGGCCGCGGACCACCAGATCCCGATCCGTGCCCTCGTGCCACGCCTTGGGCGACGCCAGCCGATCCGACACCGTGTCGTAATACGGCGTGCCTTTGATTGGATAGGACACCGTAGTCAGGAATACATCGGGGGCCGTTCGCTTGAGATGATCGACGGTCGCCTGCAGGTCCGACATCTGCTCGCCGTCGTACCCGAGCATGATGAACATGCCGACCTCGATGCCTCGCCGGCGAAGACGATCGGCCGCGGTGTGAACCTGATCCACCGACACTTTTCGCTTCATCGCATCGAGGACGCGCTGCGAGCCGCTTTCGGAGCCGATCCACACCCGGAAGCAACCCAGGCTCGCGAGCGCATCGGCCACGGCGTCATCAATTCGCTCGGCGCGCGAAATGCACTCGAACGGCAGCCGCAGCCGGCGGCGCTCCAGCTCCCGCGCGTAATCGATGGTCCACCCGCGATGTATCGCAAACACATCGTCCGCGTACCAGAGACGCTCAGGGTGATACCGATCGACGATGGCCTCGACCTCGTCGGCGACGTTGGTCACCGAACGGCGGCGGTGTGTCTCTCCGAAGACGGAGCGGCTGCACCACGTGCAGGTGTAGGGACAGCCGCGCGCGGTGATCAGCGACACCGTGCCGACGCCGTGCCGCTCGCGCCAGGCGTTGAGGTAGGCAGGCAGGTCGATCGCGGACCGATCCGGAAACGGCTGGCGATCCAGATCCGGCAACAACTGCCGCGGCGGTGTCCGCACCACCGATCCGTCTGGCGCCTTGAAGACGATGCCATGAATCGCCGACCCACCTTCGCCGAGGCTACGGTGGACAGGCCCGCCTCGCCAAGGCTACGGCGGACAAGACGGTCGTCAAGCAGTGCCGGCAGCAGCTCTTCGAGCGTCTGCTCGCCTTCGCCGATGACGACGACGTCGGCGCCGGAGTCAAGATAGGACGCCGCGTGGTGCGGCGGATCGGGGCCGCCGATCACGACCCGCGATCCATGCAACTTGGCCAGCGCGATCATCGCGAGCGCATTGCGCTTGGTCATCAAGTTAACGGCAATGCCGACCACGGGAGGCCGATCGCGCTGGAGCGTGTCGGCGAACGCTTCGAGCGATCGGAAGGTGCCGTCGAACACGCCAACGTTGATGCCGCGCGACTTGAGATGCGACGACAGGTACAGCACGCCGAGCGGCGGATGCGGACGCATCACGCGCTGCTCTTCGGCATCGAGCGAGAGAAAGTAGGCGTTGGCTAGCAACAGATCCATCAGGACACCTGCTGCGGCGGACGAATCAGGTCCACGATCATCTTCTCAACCGGCATCGCGTACCAGTCGTGACGGCAACGCCATTGCGACGTGGCGCGAAGCGGCCAGCGCCAGGCCCCCGGTTTCCATGCATGACGGGTGTAGAACTTGAACCGCTCGACGGTGCGCCACTGCTCCGCCGTGATCCACGGCCCGCGGCCGCCCACGTAATCGAAGTCGGCCCATTCTTCGAGGCCGCGCGGAAACACGTAGCCCTGCGCAGCGGATTGCTCGGCCATCGGATTGCCGGGGTAAGGTCGGTAATAAAAGATCGGCGTCTCGAACTCGGGGTTCGATCGCCGCAGCGTCTTGGCCAGTTCGAGCGTGGCCTGCATGCTCGATTCAGACTCGCCAGGGAACCCGACAATGAAATTGAAAATGGCGCCGACCCCGTGACGGGTGCACATCTCCGCGGTCGTACGCACCTGGTCCAGCTTCATGTCTTTCTGCAGCCGATCGAGCATCTCCTGCGATCCGGATTCCACGCCAACCATCACTCGACGCAGGCCAGATCGCACCGTCTTGGCAAACAGATCGTCACCGAGGCGGCACGCCTGATCGGCGCGCAAGGTCGCCGTCCACGTGATGGGCAGGTGGCGGCTCAGGAACTGTTCCGCCAAGGCGTCGACGCGTGGCGCATGCGTGAAGAACGTCTCGTCCTGGAACGCGAGGTCTGCCATCCGATGGTGCCGATGCAGGTGTTCAACTTCGTCGCCGATGCGCTCGGGCGAGAGGCCGGTCCAGCCGCGAGCGAAGACCGCCGGATCGGCGCAGAACGCGCAACGAAAACGGCAGCCCTGCGACGAGATGTAGTCGATTTGACGCGCGTGTTTCAGAGCGAAATAGCGTTCGACCGGGATCAGCGAATAGTCGTGCGCGGGAAAGGTATTGAGATCCTGCATCGGCCGTGAGACCTGGCCGCGAACTCGTTCACCGTCGATGAGACGCGCGATCACGTCCCGGAACGCGTCCTCACCCTGGCCGGTGACGACGATATCGACCGACGGTTCGGCCAGGCACTCGGCGGCAAAGAGCGACGGATGCCAGCCACCCCACACCACGGGACATTCCGGCTCAACGGCCTTCACCGCCCGCGACACCGCCAAAGCGTCGTGAATTGGCGCGCCGGTGAGCACCGTCACACCCACACACAGCGCGCCCTTCGCAGCCGCCGCGACCGCCCGCACCGGATCGGCTTCGAGCCGGCCGTCGATGATGACCACGTCAACCTTCGATCGCTCGAGGGCGGACGCCAGCGCCACCAGCGCCAGCGGCATGGTGTAGAACACGGCGCGCGGGTTGTAAAGGACGACGCGAGGGAGGTTCCTCACGAGTGTTCACCACGAAGGTTCAGGACTCGGCGGCGCGTCATAATCAACGCGGCCCGGTTGTAAATCCATGAGGCCGCGCGCCGCAGATGACGGGGGCGGACTCGCCACGGATTCCCCAGGAGTCCGGTTAATGCGAGGGCTGATTTTCGTGCACGGAATTCGTGGTGCACGAGGCCGTGAACACCGCGATAGACCTCCGGCGCATAGGTCGCCTGGTACATCATCGACAGATCGTTCGAGTCGATCCAGTTCTGCTTCGGTCCGAGTTGCTGCTGCACGCGCTCGTAGAAGCGCGTGCCTGGCAGCGGATACGAAACAGACACACCGATGTCCGCCGGCTCGAGCTCGCGGGTGAGCTGCAACGTGGCTTCGATGTCGTCCCACGTCTCGCCGGGGTAGCCAAACTGCAGAAAGAAGCCAACTTCGATCCCGGCGGATTTCAGCAGCCGGCTCGCCGCGCGAATGTCGTCGACGCGCAGGCCCTTTTCCATGGCGTCGAGCACTTTCTGGGAGCCCGATTCCGCGCCCATCCACAACATCTTGCAACCGGAAGCAGCCAGCGCCCTGGCCACATCCGCGGTCACCTGGTCGGCGCGCATCAGGCAACGAAATGGCAGCGGTGCTCCCTGCCCGGCGACCAGCGCGGCAAACTCCTCGACCCATCCCGGTTTCAGGCCAAACACATCGTCGACGATCCACAGGTGATTGGGAGCAAAGTGTTGACGCAGCCACGCGATCTCATCGGCCACCGCCTTCGGGCTTCGCATGGCATAGCGCTGGCCGTAGATGGGTTTCGCGCACCAGTTGCAGTGATACGGGCAGCCGCGGGTGGTCGCGAGGTTCATCGAGTAGAAGCCGTGGCGCTCCTGCCAGATCCGTCGATACCGATTGGTATCGACCAGATCCCAGGCCGGGAACGGCAGCTCGTCGAGCGACTTGATGAACGGCCGCGACGCGGTCCGCCTGACGGCGCAGGTGTCGTCGAGGAACGCGATGCCGGGCACATCGTCGATCGGCGCCGCGATCAGCATGCGATCCACGAGATCGGCGAGCGTGATCTCGCCTTCACCGAGAATCACCGCCGCTGCGCCCCGGCGCAGGTAAATCTCCGGGTGATCGGTGGCGTCGGAACCCGACACGACGATCGGCACGCCGGCCTGCCGCGAGCGATCGATCATCTCGAGCGCGGCTTCGCGCATGCGCAGCAGGCACATCTTGCTCAGGTAGTTGAAGCTGTCTTCGTAGATGGCCGTGATGCGAGGACGGGTGCGCGCGATGGCGTCGCTCCACTCGGCCACGGAGTCCGCGAGCATCGCGTCGAACAATGACGGCGCGTGGCCGCGTTCACGCAGGTACGACGCGGCGTACAGGGTACCCAGCGGCGCGTACGGTTGCTGCGCCTCCCACAGCTTGGGATCGAAGCGCAGGTAGTACGCCTGGCCGAGCAGGACGTCAGCCATGCGCCACCCGGCTTTTCACCCAGCGCGTCAGCGTGTGATCGCCCAGCTGGTTCACGAGCGGCCAGCCCGCGGTGAGGCGATCGATGCCGGCCGCGGCGCGGCGCATGACGACCGGCAGCTGCTGCCAGCGCGGCTCGAGATACGGCGGCGGCACCATGACGCCAATGCCGATTGCGCGATCGAGCGTGAAGCCTTCACCCAGGCTGGCGTGCAGGTCGCGGCGCCGATGATAGAAGGTCGGCACGTCAACACCGGCCACGGGTACCGCGACGTTCGACTGGCGCCGTCGCGCCGCCTTCGACCGGTCGCCGCGAGCGGTGAAGTACACGGTTTCCCATAAGCAGCGGCGGCCAATCAGTCCGAGAATCATCGCACCGCCCGGGCGCAGGTGACGGCAGCCGATCACGCCCAACGCGTCGAGCGACGGCACGCAGTTGAGCGCGCCGAAATTGGAAAATACTGCGTCGAAGCCCTCGGCATGATCGAGCGCTTCGAGAAACTGCGGCAGCTCCTGCAGCCCGCAGGACAGGATGCCGGCGCGATCGCCAAGGCCGGCGTTGGCCAGCCGGCGTTTCGTGCGGCTCAACATTTCCTCCGACGGATCGCAGGCCACGACCTTCGCGCCCATCGCGGCCAGGAACGCCGTATCGACGCCCGTGCCGCAGCCGATTTCAAGCACGCGGAAGCCCGGCTTGATCCAGCGCGCGAATGCCGCGTGCGTCTGCATGCGTTGATGACGGAACGTGTCGCCCGACACCAGCGTGTCGTAGGTCGGCGCCAGCCGATCGAACGCGCGCGTGGCGGGCCGGGTGGCGCCGCGATCGAACGCCATCATCGCGATCGCTCCCGCGACATGGACTTGACCGGCACCGGCTGCTCGGAGGCCGGCCGCGACCCTTCGACAAGCTCAGGGTCACCCCGGGCGAAGCCGAGGGGTGATGACGGCGCCGTGGTTGACGTCGCGGCGACGCCGGCGGCCCTGTGATACACGGCCAGCATTTCCCGGGCCGTCTGCGTCCACGAGAAGCGCCGCGATCGCGTCAAACCCCTCTCCGCAAGAGCGCGGCGCAGATCGGCGTTGGTCGCGAGACGAAACATCGCATCGGCGAGCGCGTCGGTGCTCATCGGATCGATCGTCTCGGCGGCGTCACCGGCAATCTCGCCGAGCGACGAGGTGTTCGACGTCAGCACCGGAATGCCCGACGCCATGGCTTCGACCACGGGCAGGCCGAAGCCTTCATACAACGACGGAAAGACGAAGAAGTCGCCGAGGTTGTAGATCGCCGGCAGGTCCTCGAAGGGGACGTAGCCGGTGAAGTGAACGGCGTCCTTGATGCCAAGCCGTTCGATGCGTCCGGCCAGGTCGCGCGACGACCATCCATACGGTCCCACGCACACCAGATGTTGCTGAATGCCCCTGACGCGGGCCATCGCGAACGCGTCGACCAGCCGCGACAGGTTCTTGCGAGGCTCGATGGTGCCCACATACAACACGAACTGCGACGGCAAGCCGTACTGCGCCCGCACGCGATCGAGCGTGGCGCGATCGTCGATCGGCCGAAACGCCGGACTGGCCGCTTCATGGACCACCGCCACGCGGTCGGGCGGCACGCCGTGACAGCGCAGCAGATCGCGCCGGGCGCTGTGCGATACCGTGACGATCGAGGCCGCCTGCCGAATGGCCAGGTGCATCAACGGCCGATTCAGCAACAGCCGCCGCACCGGATGACAGTGCGGATACAGCCGCAGGCTCATGTCGTGGATCGTCACGATGGTCGACACCGGCGAGCCGATCGGGATCATGCCGTTGGTGAAATGCGCCACGTCGGGCCGCAACGCGTCCAGGGCTCGCGCCGCGCGCATCTGCATCCAGCCGATGCGCACCGGGAAACGATGGCCCTCGTGGACGCGCACGTGCGGCGGCAGCGGCTGCTCGGTTTCGATCGCCTTGTTCGACACCACGACGATCTCGTCGCCGGTGTTCTCCACTTCGCGGGCGAGGTGCTGCAACAGGTGCTCGGTGTAATACCCCACACCGGTGCGCCCGGGCGTCAACGTGGTGCCGTCAAACGCGATGCGCATGTCGATACTGGATCCCCGCGGCGAGCGCGAAGACCACGTAGGTTGACGTAAAGGTCAGGAATGAATCCACCACGCCGTGCGCGGCAATCGTGAGGCATGCCGCAGTCGCCGCGGCAACCAGTGGCATCGTCTCGGGTTCGGCAGCGCGAAGCTGGGCGATCGTCGAACGGCACGCGGCGACGATCAGCCAGAGCAATGCGGCCACGCCGATCACACCCATGCCGACGAGCACTTCGAGGTAGGTGTTGTTCGCGTGCACGCGGGAATCCCACGCGGCGAGACCGAGGTAGCGCCCGTAGGTCAGGCGGAAATTGTCTGGGCCGATCCCCAACACAGGATGGTCGGCGGATATTTTGAGGGCCGTGGTCCACAACACCGATCGCGGCATCCGCATCACGCCCGTGGGCATCGGGCCACGCGTTGGCAATGGTGCGCTCACGGGCTGGCCTTCCACCTTCGCGATTGTGCGTCCAGGGAACACGCCCTCGAGGCTCAACCACGTGCGCTGTTCCTGCACGATGTCCCACACCAGCAGATACGTTCCGGGATAACCGGGCGCGCGGACGCGCGCCGGCACGGTCACTTCTTCACCGGGCTCGACGGGCGTCGTGAATGGCGTCCTCAGTCCGTCGTAAATCACCACTTCTTCGGTGTCGATCGACAGCCAGTGATAGGAGAGCGCAAACATCGGCAACTGCGTTGACTGCCACGTCAGCCAACCGCGGTTCGATAACGTTACCGGGACGTCGGTGATGCTATCGGGACGGAGAGTCAGCGTGCCGGGCACCTCGTACGACGCGCCGTACCAGTCCTGCGACACGTCCGTGCTCATGCGCGTCACGAGCATCTGCGGTGAGCGCGACAGCATCACAAGGGCAAGCAGAACGGCGGCAAGTGCCGCGAGCCGCGTGTGCTCGCCATCCCATCCTCGGCCGCCTTCGCCGCGGCCTCGGCGCCCAAGCCGCTTGTAGTAAACGATGCCGCCGTAGATCAGCAGGCTCATCGTCATCGTGATCAGGCCAGCGCGCGTGAACGTCGCAATGATGCCCGCACCGGTCAGCGCCAGCGCCACGAACGCCAGGCGGCTCGACGCAATCCACACCAGGCCGAGCGCAAACGCGACTTCGAGATACATCGAGGTGATGGTTGGATAGAACAACGTCGAGGTCGCGCGCAGCTGGCCGCCCACCACGTGGAAGCCCGGGCGGAACAGCTTCAATGCGTCGAGCACCAAGGGCACCTGCGCGAGCTCCAGTATCGCGATGGCGCCGACCAGCGCCGCCGCGCCGAGCAGCGTCGCGATCACCTGGCGCGCGAGACGCTGCGACGACATGGTGTTTGCTGCCAGCGTGAACAGCAGCAGCGCCGCCGTCAGGCGGCCGACGAAGCGAATGGAATTGGCGCGGAATTCGGGAGCCGCAACGCTCGCAACCAGCGCGCACGCCAGCAGCGCAACTGCCGGAAGCGTAATCGGCGTCCGCCACGAGAATGCTGAGGTCCCGCGAAATGCCGCGGCAGCGCCCGCAACCAGCGCGACCACAACCGAAAGCTCCAGCGTCGTGAGCGTAAAACCCGCCAGGGATCCGGGAAGCGGACGCTCGAATGGCGAAGCGGCGGCGACGAGCATCAGGCTCGCCGGCACGACCCACGAGGCCACCAGGGCGCGGCTGATCCACGCGCGGGGCACCGGCATTGCTGCGACGTTAGACAAGAGTGGCTTACGAAGTGCAATTCAGGTGCCCGGTACAGAAGCTGCAATTGCGTGGCATGCCTGCATGATGTCCGTGGTCTACTAGCGGCCATCGGCCCGGGGGCTTTCCGAACGTGAAATTGCTTTCGCGATACGTAACCCTTCGATTCGCCCGTGATCGCTCTCGCGATCACGGGCTCACTCAGGGCTGGCGTGGCCGGGTGGTGTTGAAAGTTCTCGCCGACGCCGGCGGCAAAGCGGTGATGCTCGTCATCACGGTGGTGGCCGCGCGCCGCCTGAACGCCGATCCGTTCGGCGTGATGGCGTTCGCCATGGCCACCGGCTGGCTGCTCGGCGTCGCCACCGATGCCGGCCTATCGATGCACCTCGCGCGCGAGACGGCGCGCCATCCCGAACATGGCCGGCGATTCCTGATCGAGATCCTCAGCCTGCGCGCGGGGCTCGCGTTCTTCGCGGCCACGTTGGCCGTGCTCGCCTCGCCGTATCTGGTGCCACAGCACTGGCGGCTGCAGTTCGTGCTGGTGATGACCGCGCAGTTGTGTGGTGCGGTGATCGAGACGATCGCACATTACTTCCGCGGCCTGCAGCGGAGCGAAATCGAGTCGGCGATCCATCTCGCGTATCGGCTGACGGTGCTCACGCTGGCGATGGCGGTGTTGTGGTGGTGGCGGCGGCTTGATTATCTCGGCATCGCGATGCTGGTGCCGGGAGTGATCGCGATGGTTGTGTCGCTGGGAATTGCCCTACGACTCTCGGGATCCGGGATCGGGGATCCGGGACCCGCGCAGGCTTACGCCCTCTCACTTCTTTCGCGACGTCTTTCCGCTCGGCGCCGCGGTGTTGATCTCCGCGCTCTACTTTCGCATCGACGTCTATTTCATCCAGCAATGGCACGGCTTTCAGCCCGTGGGCGGATACAACGCGGCGTTTCGCCTGGTTGAAGCGTTGCGCCTTCTTCCCGCCGCCGTGATGGCCGTTACATTCCCGATGCTGGTGCAGACCACCGACATGCAGCTCGTTCGCGCCATCGGCGGCCGCCTCGCCGTGGCCGGCCTGGCGCTTGCGGCGGTGTGCGGGCTTGGCGCCACGGTGATCGTGCCGTTGATCTACGGCGAGTCGTATGCCTACGCGGCGCCCGCGTTTGCCGTGCTCTCGCTCGCGTTGCCGTTGTTCTTTTTGAACTACGCCTTGACCCACCAGGTGATCGCCTGGGATGGGCAGCGCGCCTTCCTCACGATTGTGACGATCGCCCTTGCGGGCAACGTCGCCGCCAACCTGCTGCTCGTGCCCACGCGCGGGATCGTCGGCGCCGCCATCGCCACCGTGCTCACTGAAGTCATCGTCACTGCCGGTTGCCTTTATGCGCTTCGCGCGAACTTTCGTGAGGAACCGTCGTCCAGAACCTTCGTGCGGAACCCTCGCGAGGAACCCACGTCATGACGCCGACCCGCGCGCAAGAGCTGGCGTTTCTCCGCTCGGTGACCTACGCCTCGCTCTTTGACTATCCGCTCACGCTGGCGCAGTTGCACGCGAGCCTGGTCGAGATGCGCGCCGACGCACCGTCGGTGGCGTCGTGGTGGCGCGACAGCGCGTTTCTGCAGGCGACGGTCGAACATCGCGACGGACTTTACTTTCCTTCAGGCCGCGCCGACCTCTTACCCACACGGGCGCGCCGCGAAGCGTTGAGCCGCGATCTGCTCGAGCGCGAACATCGCGTGTTGTCGCTCGTCGCGCGCATGCCGTTCGTGCACATGGTGGCGTTATCCGGGAGCCTCGCGCACCTCAACGCCGAACGATCCGCAGACCTCGATCTATTCGTGATCACCGCGCCCGGCCGCGTCTGGAGCGTCACGCTGTCGGTGCTGGTGATCTCGCGCCTGCTCGGCTGGCGGAAGCGGATGTGCCTGAACTACGTGATCTCCGAGCGCGCCATGGCGATCGAACCCGCCGATCTGTTCTCGGCGAATCAGATCATTCACCTGCGACCGGTGGTCGGCCACGACGTGTTCGAGCAATTCGTGAATGCGAATCCGTTTGTGAAGCGGTTCTATCCGAATTTCGACGCGAACGCGGCACCGGCACAACCCAAGACCCAGGACCCAAGGCCCAGGACCCTTGCCGAGCGCGCGTTGGCCCTGGGCCCAGGCGCGCTGCTGGAGTTGATGGCGCGAGCAATCTACGGCTGGCATCTCAAACGGCGCGCCGCCACCTGGCAGTCGATCGACCAGGTGCGGCTCGAAGCGGAGTGCCTGAAACTGCACACCAGCAGCCATCGCGCCGCGACGCTCGAACGCTACGAGGCCGCCGTGGCCCAGGCGCTCCAGGCCGCGCCGAAAGAAACACTCGCGTCCTGAGCGAAAAGCGGACCGCGGGGTTCCCCCGGGCGCTGACAATTTCGTCCTGATACCCGGGACACCCTCCACTTAACAGGACAACTGCACCCTGCCATTAGTGGCTAAATAGGCGTAAAATCAGGCTTTTCTGGTTGGAAGGCCCGGCACGAGCCTTGCTCAATCGGGGTGGCAGGGAGTATTCGCAATGGAGTTCAACAAGCTGGTCTTTGCGGGATTGTCGGTGGGGTGCCTCGCGGCGGCAGCCGGTGGGTCCTTTCTGGCGGTGAGGCAGAATCAATCCTCCGCCTACGCTCTGCCCGACACCAGCGAGCTCCGGCGCGACGCCGCAGAAAACGCGGCGGCCCCGAAAGCACCAGGCACGGTCAACGAATCTGAAGGCGTGATTACCCCGGAGCCGCCGAAGACCGATTCGGTAAGTCCGGTGAGGCCGGTGGCTCCGTCCACGCCTGCGCGTCGCTCGCCCGTCGCGACTACGCCCGCCACTTCTTCGCGAGCCGCGCGCGTCGTTCAACGTCCTTCGACTCGCGACGAGTCGCGCGACGCGCAACCCGTCGCTCGCTCAGGACAGGCCCCAGAATCACCGGCCGCTCCTGCGGCGCCTGCTGCGAACGGCGGGACTATGTGGGAGACGCGTCCGAGCGTGCAACCGTCGGTGCCAGAGTATCGCGAGCCGGAGCCGCCCGCTCCGCCGCCGCCACCGGCGCCTGAATTCGTCGATGTCACCGTGCCGTCGGACGCGGTGCTGGGACTGCAAATCGAGCGCACCGTGTCGAGCGAGCTCGCGCGCGTGGAAGACAAGGTGGATGCGCGCGTGACGCGTGATGTGCGCGTGGAGAATCGCATCGCGATCCCGGCGGGGTCAACCGTGCGCGGCTCGGTGACCGAAGTCGATCGCGGCGGCCGCATGAAGGGCAAGGCGCGGCTGGCAATTCGCTTCCATACCATCGTCCTCGCCGACGGCACGCAGCTCGCGCTCAAGACCGAGCCGGTCGTGCGCGAAGGCCAGTCGCCCGGCGGCGAGAGCGCCGCGAAAGTCGGCGGCGCGGCCATCGGCGGCGCCATCCTCGGCGCGATTCTTGGCGGCGGCAAGGGCGCGGCCATTGGCGGGGCGGTCGGCGCCGGCGCCGGCACCGCGGCCGCGATGACCAACGATCGCAACCCGGCCACACTGGCCGCCGGCACGACCGTAACGGTGCGGATGCAAGCGCCCGTCACTGTGACGGTCCAGAAAGAATAGCGGCGAGCGTTTTTTCCGGATCCCGGCTCCCGGCTCCCGGATCCCGGTATGATCACGCCTGGAGGCCGATCATGCGCTCGTTCACTACATTCCTGTTTCTTGCGTTCGCCGTGTCCGCTGCCGCTCAAGTCGCCAAGCAGGAGCGCGCGGGAATCGTCAACTTTTCCAAGGTCGATGCGGTGGTCGCGTGCGGCGGCGCCACGGAAACCTCGGCGCTCGACGGCCTCGCGAAAGACGGCTTCAAGTCGGTGATCAACCTGCGCCTCGCCACCGAGGCCAACGCCAACATCGAGCTCAACGCCTCGCACGCGAAGTCGCTGGGACTCAACTACATTCACATTCCGTTCAACGGCCAGCAACCCGATCCCAAAGCTGTCGATCAGTTCCTCGCCGCGATCGCCAACAAGGCGAACCAACCGGTCTACGTGCACTGCGGCTCGGCGAGCCGGGTCGGCTCGATGTGGATGGTCAAGCGCGTGCTGCAGGATGGCTGGACGATCGAGAAGGCCACTGAGGAAGCGAAGCTGATTGGCCTGCGCGGCGAACCGCTCGAAAAGTTTGCACTTTCCTACATCGCGGCGAACAAGAAGTAAGTGGTCTTAGGGTCCTAAGGTCCTAAGGCCCGCCTCAGGTGATCGACTTCTTGAGTGCGATCAATGCAGCGGCCGTTCGTCGGCCAAGTTCTGTCGCCCTTTCTGCAGCGCCTGGTTCCATCATCTCCAGGCGCTGCGCCAGCCCGATCAAATAAACAACTTCGCGCGCGGATCCGAACGCGATATCCAGAAACCTGGCGAAGTCGCGTTGCGAGTCGCGCGCACAGCCTTCGACGATATTCGTAGGAATGGATATCGCGGCGCGCCGAAGCTGGCTCTGCAAGCCAAAGCGCTCCGCGGGCGGAAAAGACGCGGTGGACTCATACATCGCAACGGCAAGGTCGTCGGCAATCGTGAAAACTTCCAGCTAACGGTGGTCTCGGGCCATGCTCATTGGTGCTGCAGCACTCTTGCCATCAACACGATCAACTTCTTCAGGCGACAGAATGCGATTTGGAAGAGGTACATCGATTGCTGGCGTGGCGAAATTTGCGCCATTCGAATTCGTGGAATCGAGCAAGATCTGCGTACTATGATGCCGCGTCTGCCCCTAAGACCTTAAGACCCTAGGACCCCAAGACCTCGCTGCACCACCGGGGCGCTCCGCGCCCGTTAATTGACAGCGCACGCGCCCCAAGCCCATACTGAAGGGTCGTTGGTGCGGCGATTTTTCCGACTTGATGGGCCGCCAACGTAGCTTGCCCCGCCTCCGGCGGGGCGCTATCTAAGTCGCGAGCCAGGCCCGCGATTATCGCGGGCTTTTTTTTGGAGTGTGAATGGGCAACCGGTACATCTTTTCCTCGGAATCCGTCGGCGAAGGCCATCCAGACAAAGTGGCCGACACGATTTCGGATGCGGTCCTCGACGCGTGTCTCGCGAAGGACAAGTTCAGTCGGGTGGCGTGCGAAACCTACGTCAAGTCGAACATGGTGATCGTCGGCGGTGAAATCACCACCAAGGCCCGCCTGGATGTCGAATCGATCGCGCGCGAGTGCATCCGCGAGATCGGCTACGTCAACGACGATGATGTGTTTCACGCCGATCGCGTGTTCGTGAATCTGCTGTTGACACAGCAGTCGGCCGACATCGCGCAGGGCGTGGACGCGCGGAAGGTCAAGGGCAAGCGGACCTCGCAACAGGGCGCGGGCGACCAGGGCCTGATGTTCGGGTATGCCAGCAACGAGACGCCGGAGCTGATGCCGGCGCCGATCATGTTCGCGCATCGCCTCGGCCGGCGGCTCACCAAGCTTCGCAAGCAGGGCGGCGCGCCGTGGCTGCGGCCCGACGCGAAATCACAGGTCTCGGTGATTTACGACAACGGCAGGCCGGTCGGTATTTCCAACGTCGTCATCTCGACGCAACACGCCGCCGACGCACCGCACAGCAAGATCGAAAAGTTCTGCATCAACGAAGTCATCAGGCAGGTGCTGCCGGCGCGGCTCCTGACCCGGGATACCGAGTTCCTCATCAATCCCACCGGGCGCTTCGTGATCGGCGGTCCGCAAGGCGACACCGGTCTCACCGGCCGCAAGATCATCGTCGATTGTACGGCGGCATGGGCCGTCACGGCGGCGGCGCGTTCTCCGGCAAGGATCCGACGAAGGTCGATCGCAGCGCCGCCTACATGGGCCGCTGGGTGGCGAAGAACGTGGTGGCCGCGAAGCTGGCGGCGAAGTGCGAGGTGCAGTTCGCCTACGCGATCGGCCATCCCAATCCGGTGAGCGTGCACGTGGATACGTTCGGCACCAACACGGTGCCGGAAGCGAAAATCACCCGCGCCATCAATCGTGTGTTCAACTTCCAGCCCGCGGCGATCATCGAGCAGTTGAACCTGCGCCGCCCGATCTACTCGAAGACCACCAACTACGGGCACTTCGGCAAGAACGACAAGGACCTGACGTGGGAAGCCACGAATAAGGTGAAGGCACTGCTCGGCGCGATCTAGGTCTTAGGGTCTTAGGGTCTTAAGGTCTGAGGGCAAGAGCTCTTGCCTTAGGACCCTAGGACCCCGACCCCAGGACCTACGGCGTTACGATCCCAACGCCGTTCCTTACCGTCACCGTGGCGCCGAAGGGTTTCGATCGCGCTGTCAAGAGCTCGAGAATCCGCGCCGCATCCGCGCCCGAGGCCAGCTTCGGCCGGCCGCGCTCCGCGCGCGACGTCTTGTAGCCGAGCGTGATGGGATGGAGCTGCAGCTCCAGGAACCGGCCGCCATCCCACTTCGTGATTGCGGTGACCGAATCCCAGTACTCGGCGTCGGCGGGAAAGCTGCGGCGGTCTTTGTCGTAGCGCGCATCGAGGTAATCGCCAGGCTGCGCCACGTCGTCATCCAGCGCGTACTGCTCGTAACTGTCGGACGGCATCCGCAGCAGCGTCTCATTCTGGAAGATGAAATTCGAGAGGCTATAGAAGATCGGCTTGCTTTTGTAGATCTCAATGCCTCGCAGCACGTGGGGCCCATGGCCGACGAACACGTCGGCGCCCGCGTCGACCACCGCGCGCGCGAAGATCGGAATGAAGTCCGCCGGCACGGATCGATTGGCGCCGCTCTCGTGGCAATGCAGCGAGACGATCACGATGTCGGCCAGCGAGGCGGCGCTACGAACCACGCGCGCAATCGCTTCGACGTCTTCCTTGTTAGGCACGGTGCGGGTCCCCGGCTGCGTGCCGACTATGTACCGGCGGCCGCCGAAGTTCAGCGTGTCGCCCGCGGCGGGCGGGTTGCCAGATAGTTCCGACGCCACGCGCTTCAAGTCCGCCATTCGCTCAGCGGTGATGATGTAGGTGGTGTCAAAACGCAGCGGGTTCAAGCCTGGACGCGCGGGCATGTCGCCGCGGCTGTTGCCGGCGCGCGAGTGCGGCGGGAACGTCGACGCCGCCGAGACCAGCGCCACGCGTGCCTTCGGCGTCTCGAGGAATTTCGCTTCGCGCGCTTCCGCAAGGCTGTTGCCGACACCGGCCTCGACGAGTCCGGCCTCGCGCACGTACTTGCTGGTCATCGCGGAGCCGGCCGGTCCAAAGTCGCCGGCGTGATTGTTGGCGCGCGAGACGAGATCGAAACCCGCCCACACCAGCTCCTTGAGGATTGGCGGATCGGTGCGCATCCACGTGCCGCCGCTTTCGTGCGCGGGCGGCATTTCGTAGTCGTGAAAAAGGGTCTCGAGATTCGTAAACGCGGCGTCGGCGCCGCGAATGAGGTCGAAGAGGCGCGTGTACTCGGGCTCTTTGAACACCGAGAGGCGCTGATTGATGATCGAGTCGCCAGTCAACGCGAGAGTGAAGGGTTCGCGCGGCTGCGCACTTTGGCCCGCAGGTGCGGCGGCAAGCGTGGCCCCTACCAGGATGACGGCGACGAACCGAAACAACATGTTACGACTCCTCGTTTGGCGGAGTATAACTGACACCACTCGGCAGGAACTGACACCAACTGTCACCGATGCAGCCCCCCGGTTCGCATTTGTGCCGGGTTTTACACAATTCGGCGCGGCGGCGATTTTGCAACCGGAAGTAGCAAAAGAAAATGCGAGACCGACACGCGGCTGGCTTCACGCTTATCGAGCTGTTGATCGTCGTGGCGATCATCGGGATTATCGCGGCCATTGCCGTCCCCGGCCTGCTCCGGGCACGGATGGCGGGCAACGAATCCTCGGCCATTGCCAGCTTGCGCGTGGTCAACAACGCACAGCAAGTGTATTTCTCGTCGTGCGGCAACGGCTTTTACGCGTCGGCCCTGCCGATCCTTGGCGATGCGCCGACAGGCAGCACGCCTTTCATCAGCCCCGACCTGAGCGCAGCCGTGTCGGTCGACAAGAGCGGGTATCGAGTCACGATGGCGCGCGGCGCGGAGGCCAACGCCGCGGCCATGAATGGATGTAACACGAGCGGCGTCGCCGCGGCATTGTTCAGTTCGTACTACGCGACGAATAACCCGGTGGTCGCCAGCATCACCGGACAGCGTTATTTCTGGACCAACACCCTCGGCACGATCTACGCATCCACCTCGGACGTCTTCGCCGCCGTGACCTCCGGCAACGGCCCGCCCGGCGCCGGCGCCCCTATTCAATAGTCACTGGCGTACGGCGCGCCGCATGCCGTCGGTGATGATGCCGACACGATTGACGCCAGCGCCCTTGCTCGCGTCGATCACCGCAACAATCTCTCCGTATCGCAGCGATCCGTGCCCCGCAATGTAGAGGGTCTTGTTACGCCGATCGCGGAAGATTTCACGCAGCTGCTCCTCGAGAACCTGGATCGAAACCGGCTTGTGATTGACCTCAATCCGGCGATCTTCGAAGTACTCCAGCATGATCTGCTCGACGGTGATCGGCGTCGATTCGCGCGCGGTTTCCGCCGGAAGATGAGCGTCGAGACCGCGCTGCGACAACGGCAGCGCGGCCATGAAGATCACGAGCAGCACGAGCAGCACGTCGATCATCGGCGTGAGGTTCATGTCCGATGACGGCTTGAGAACGGCGGGCTTCACCACAACGCTCACCGCGACAGTGTGAACGACACGGTGACCGTCATGATCACGGGGACGGACACGCCATTGAGCTGCGTCGGCTTGTATTCCCACTGGCGCACCGCGTCCAGCGCGGCCTGATCGAGGAGCGGGACCGAACGCAAAACTCGCGCGTTGGTCACCTGGCCGTCTTCACCAATCGTCGCCTCGATGATCACGATGCCCTCAATGCGGGCCGATTGCGCGATCGGCGGATAGACGGGTTGAACGTGGTGCACGCGCTGCGGCTGACGGATCGCGCCGCCGACGCGAAGAGGCTCCGGCGGCGGGGCGACGACCGGCGGCGGGGGAGCCAGAACCGACACGTCGTCAACCGTGCCGAGAACGAGACCGCCGGCGGTGCCCGGATGTTCGACAATCGGCTCGGGAGGCTCGGGATTGATTCCCGTCGGCGCGTCCACTGAGATGGCCGAATCGATCGGATCGACCGGCTCAGGGGGATCGCGGCGTTCAGGCGGGAGCGGAGGTGGCGTGGGGATTTCGGGGAGATCGAGAATCACGTTGATCCGCTCCCATGGGTCGGGCACTGCGTCGGTAGCAGCAAGCGGAATGACGACGAACGCGAGAACGATCGCGGAATGCGAGAGCAGCGAGACCGGCACCGTGTACCACTTGCGGTTGCCGACGGAAATTGACGGACGCGTGACGTCGCCGAACAGATCGCGAGGCATGAGTGTCTCCTTGTGCCTATGCACGATGCCCGGCCGGGTCAACGCTCTTGGTAAGTGATTAGAACCCGCAAAAACGAAAACGGGCTCACACGCGAAGATGTGAACCCGTTCCGATGGCCTGATGGCCCGATGGCCTGATGGCCTGTCAGTTAGCGAGCTTGATCGACTTGACGTTGATCGACTTCACGCCGTCCTTCTCCGTCACCTCGCCTGTAACCACGACGTTCCTGGCCACGAAGTCGAGCAGCTTCGCATTGCTGTTCGCGGCGTAATCGCCGGTCACGGTGTAAACAGCGTCAGCGGTGAGGATACCGACGGGCTGGCCCTTCTTGGCGCAGACCATGGCGCAGTTGGCATGGCCGGCGCCCTTGCCGGCTTCCTTCTTCGCGGTCGAACACGCGATGTCGACCACTTCACCCTTGACGGTCATGTCCGAGGCTATCGCCGGCACCGCCAGCGACGCCACCAACGCAGCTCCCGCCACCATCGAAATCAAGTTACGCATAGGAAACACCTTCTCAGCCTTTCCAGGGAATGGTCACCACTCTCTGACTTTCCTGCGATCCTGTCAAGGCGGTCCGGGACTATACTTTGTCCGCCTTCGCCATGGTTCCGCCTTCGCTGAAGCTCCATCGGGAAAGGGCGACAGGCTGACAATCGACAGGGACCATGCGTAAAGTTTTCGCGCTTCTCCTGCTCACCTCGGCGGCGAATTACGCGCAGTCTCCAACTGCGCCGTCCATCGACGACTTAATCAACCTCAAACGCGTCGGCTCACCGGCCATCTCGCCGGATGGGCGGCAGGTGGCGTTCACGATCCGCGAGACCAACTGGGACGAGAACGCCTACGAAACCGAGATCTGGATCGGCGACGCGGCAACCGGCCAGTCGCGCCAGGTCACCAATGCGCGCAAGTCGAGCATGCAACCGGGGTGGTCGCCCGACGGCGCCTGGCTCGCGTTCGTCTCGGATCGCGACGGCAAGCGCCAGCTGTATCGCATTGCGCTCCGCGGCGGCGAGGCCGAGCGTCTGACCAGCACCGAGGACGGCGTGAATGCGTTCGCGTGGTCGCCATCCGGCAAGCAGGTGGCGTTCACGATGCAGGATCCCGTCACCGACGCGATGAAGGAACGCGAGAAGCGATGGGGCGACGTCAAGCTGGAAGATCAGGATCAACGCTACACGCACCTGCACCTGCTCGACCTCGGCGGGACGACCACGCGCCAGCTGACGAAGGGATCCTTCGTGGTCGGCAGTTTCGACTGGTCGCCCGACGGACGCCAGATCGCGTTCGACCATCGCATCACGAATGATCCGGCGGATGGCGGCAGCGCCGACATCTCGGTCGTCACCGTCGATTCCGGAGCCGTGGCAATCGCGGTCGCGCAGGAGGGACCCGACTCGAATCCGCGCTGGTCGCCCGACGGACGTGAAATCGCCTTCGCAACGGCGATGGCGAAGCCGTTTTACTTCTACCAGAACAGCGCGATCGCCACGGTGGTGCCGGGAGTGCCCAACGCCCGGGTGCTGACCGACACGTTCGATGAGAACCCCGGACTCATTGCGTGGTCGCCGCGAGGCATTCATTTCTCGTCGTCCGAACGAACCACCTCGCATCTCTATCTGATCAACCCGGTGTCGAAAGCGATCACGAAACACACGGGCCTCGGCGAGTTGACCGGTGGCGGCTTCTCGATCGCTCCGGACGGCATGCGCGTGGCATTCATCGGGTCCGGTCCCACGCAGTTTCCGGAAGTGTATTTAGGCGGACACCTGCGGTAAAGAAGGTCAGCGACACGTCCGCGCAGATCGCGGCGTGGCCGAAACATGCGCGCGAGGTGGTCCGCTGGAAGAGCCAGGACGGCGCGGAGATCGAGGGAGTGCTGCACAAGCCGTCGGATTTCCAGGCGGGCCGGCGCTACCCGTTGCTGGTGGTGATTCACGGCGGGCCGACCGGCATCTCGCGGCCGGTGCCGTACGGCAGCGCCAGCTTCTATCCGATTGACGCGTTCCTTTCAAAGGGCGCGCTCATCCTCGAGCCGAACTATCGCGGCAGTGCCGGTTACGGCGAGAAGTTCCGCTCGTTGAACGTTCGCAATCTCGGGATCGGCGATGCTTGGGACGTGCTCACGGGCATCGATGCGCTGGTGCAGCAGGGCATGGTCGATCGCGACCGCGTCGGCAGCATGGGCTGGAGCCAGGGCGGCTACATCTCCGCATTCCTCACCACCCGCCATGCCGATCGGTTCAAGGCGATCTCGGTGGGCGCGGGCATCTCGGACTGGATGACCTACTACGTCAACACCGACATCCACCCGTTCACGCGTCAGTACCTGAAAGCGACGCCGTGGGATGATCCGAAGATCTACGCCGACACGTCGCCCATGACGTATATCAAGCAGGCGCGCACACCGACGCTGATCCAGCATGGGTCCGACGATGCGCGGGTGCCGATTCCGAATGCCTTCCAGCTGTATCAGGGGTTGCGCGATCAAAACGTGCCCGTGCAGCTCTCGATCTTCAAGGGCTTCGGCCATGGCTTGACGAAGCCGAAGGCGAATCGCGCCGCGATGCAGCAGAATCTCGATTGGTTCACTCGCTACATTTGGAATCAGCCTACGGGAACTCAACAATGAAACACTTACGATTCGTCCTGATTTTTGCGCTCGCGTGCGCGGCCTCGCCGCTCGCCCAAACCACCCGCTCATCGGTGGTCGCCATTCGCGGCGGCACCGTGCTCACCGTCACGAAAGGCACGATCCAGAACGGCACGGTGGTGCTGCGCGACGGCAAGATCGCCGCGGTCGGCGGCGCCGGCACGGACATTCCGTCGGGCGCGGAAATCGTCGAGGCCAAGGGTCGCTTCGTTTCACCCGGCATCATCGACGCGCATTCGCACATCGCCGCCGAGTCGATCAACGAGGGCGGCACCACCGTCAGCTCGATGACCGGCATCGAGGACGTGCTCGATCCCACCGATGTGGCGATCTATCGCGACCTCGCCGGCGGCCTCACGGTGGCCAACGTGCTGCACGGCAGCGCCAATCCGATTGGCGGCAAGAACCAGGTGATCAAGCTGCGCTGGGGCAAGGACGCCCGCGGGCTTGTTTTCGAAGGCGCACCACCGGGCATCAAGTTCGCGCTCGGCGAGAACCCGAAAGACATGCCGTCCGGGCAGACCGGTCCGCGGCGTTATCCGCTCACGCGGCCGGGCGTCGAGTTCGTGATCCGCGACGCGTTCAGCCGCGCGAAGGCTTATCAGCGCGAATGGCAGGACTACGAACGGCGCCGCAAGGCGGGCGAAGACGCCTCGCTGCCGCGGCGGGATCTGCAGCTCGAGCCGCTCGTCGAGATCCTCGAAGGCAAGCGACTGGTGCACTCGCACACGTATCGTGCCGACGAAACGCTGATGCTGATCCGACTCGCCGAGGAGATGGGCTTCAAGATCGCCACGTTCCAGCACATCCTCGAGGGATACAAGGTGGCGGACGAAATGGCGAAGCACGGCGTGGGTGGCTCGACCTTCTCCGACTGGTGGGCGTACAAGGTGGAAGCCGAGGACGCCGTTCCCTACAACGCCGCCATCATGCACAAGCGCGGCGTGCTGGTGTCGATCAACTCCGACAGCGCCGAGCACGCGCGCCGCTTGAATACCGAAGCGGCAAAGAGCATGCACTGGGGCGGGCTCACCGAAGACGAGGTGTTCGCGTTTGTCACCATCAATCCCGCGAAGCAGCTGAAGATCGACAACCGGGTCGGCTCGCTCGAAGTGGGCAAGGACGCCGACGTGGTGATCTGGAACAAGCATCCGCTCAGCACCTACGCCATCGTCGATCGCGTTTATATCGACGGCCAGCAGTACTACGACCGCCTGGCGGAGGAACGCCGGCTCACGGATGCGGGCAAGGAAAAGAACACGCTCACGTCGGCCGAAGGACGAACGGCGCCGAGCACCGCGCCGCAGACCCCGCAGCCTCGGACGGGCGAGGAGCGCCGGGAGGGCGGCGCTTCAGCGCCGCCGGCAGATGTGCCCGGCCTTGGCGGCGTGCAGCTAGCGCCGGCGACTGGGCCGGTCACGGCGATCACCAACGCGCGCATCTATCCGATCAGCAGCGCGCCAATCGAGCGCGGCACGATCATCATTCGCGGTAATCGCATCGAAGCGGTCGGCGCGAACCTCGCGGTGCCGGCAGGCGCGCAAGTCATCGACGCGAAGGGCGGCGAGGTCTATCCCGGCTTCATCGACGCCCGGACGACGATCGGCCTGAACGAACCTGGTCCGCGCGGGTTTGAAGACACCAGCGAGCTGCTCGAGATCAACGCCTCGGTGAAGGCGCAGGTCGCCTATCAGAGCGACAGCGACGCGATTCCCGTGGCGCGCGTCAACGGCATCACCAGCGCGGCCGTGATCCCCTCTGGTGGCCTGATCGGCGGACAGGTGGCCGTGATGAATCTCGACGGCTGGACATGGGAAGAGGCCACGCTCCAGCCGGTGGCCGGCGTCAGCTTCCAGTTCCCGCCGCTGGTCCGCGGCGGGTTTGGCGGCGGCGGCGGCGCCGATGCGAACCGAAAGTACGAGGACCTGAAGAAGGAGCGCGATGCGCGCGTGCAGCGCGTCGAGGATGCTGATCGCACGGGCCCGCGCCTACGCGAAGCTTCCGGCCGCCGATCGCGCCACCGACTGGAACCTCGCCGCGATGGTGCCAATCGCCGAACGCCGGCAGCCGCTGTTTGTTGCCGCCAGCAACGAAGCCGACATCCGACAGGCCGTGGCCTTCGCCGACCGCGCGAACATCCGCATCGTGATCACCGGCGGCCTCGAGTCGCCGCTCGCGGCGCCGCTGCTGAAGGAAAAGAACATCCCCGTGATCCTCGGCTCGGTGCTGACGATGCCGGGGCGCGAGGATGCGCATCACGCCGCCACCTACAAGGCCGCGGGCGAGCTGGCGCAAGCGGGCATCACGTTCGCGTTCGGTACCGGTGGGGCCGCGAATAACCGCCTGTTGCCCTACGAGGCGGCGATCTCAGTGGCGTGGGGCCTCGATCGCAACCGCGCCTTGCGCGCCATTACGCTCGATGCGGCGACGATCCTCGGCGTGGCCGATCGCGTCGGCTCGCTCGAGCCCGGCAAGATCGCCAATCTCTTCATCGCCAACGGCGATCCGATGGAGATGAAGACGCAGTTCACGCACATCTTCATCAACGGACGGAACGTGGGGCTCAAGAGTAAACACACCGAGCTCTACGAACGCTTCTCGTCGCGTCCGGCGGGGGTGCAGCGATGACGCGCCGAACCTTCATTTGGAGGGCGACGGCTTCAGCCGTCGCCATGACGATCGCGGTCGCCAGCGTGACGCTGGTGTCCGCGCAGCAAGAGGCGCCATACACCTACGCCATCACCGGGGCTCGCATCGTCCCGGTGTCGGGCGCCACGATCGATAACGGCACGCTGGTGTTCTCCGGCGGGGTGATTAGCGCCGTGGGCACCAACGTCACCGTGCCTCCCGGCGCGATCACCATCGCGGGCAAGGGGCTGACGGTTTACCCGGGTCTGATCGACATGGGCAGTTCCGCCGGGCTCGAGGCGCCCGCCATTCCGCGCGCCGAGAATCCGCAAACCACTGAAGACATCGAGCGCGTCAAGCGCGACACGCTGCTGCGCGCGCACCTGCGCGCCGCCGATCATATGAACCCCGCCGCGTCGGCGCTCTCGAAATCCGCCGAAGCCGGCATCACCGCGATTCTCGCCACGCCCGGCAGCGACGGCATCCGCGGCCAGAGCGCGCTGGTGCTGACCTCGATCGGCGCCGACCTGCCGCAAATCGGCGCCCTCGCCGACGATCGTCGCGGCGGCCTCGTCTTACGGACGCCCGTGGCCCTGCATGTGGGGACCGCGGACAGTCCGGCCGGCGGCCGTGCCTATCCGAATTCGTTGATGGGCATCATCGCGTTCAACCGGCAGGCGTTCCTCGACGCGCAGTGGTACCAACAGGCGAAGAATCGGCCGCACTCCGCGGCGCTCGAAGCCATGCAACCTGCCCTGGCCGGCCGCCTGCCGGTGGCGTTTCGCGCCTCGACCTCGCGCGACGTGCTGCGCGCGCTCGACATGGCCAAGGCGTTCAAGCTCGATCCGATCATCACCGCGGCGCGGCAGGTGGACGATGTGACGGCGGATTTGAAGGCCGCCAACGCGCGCGTGATCTACAGCCTCGACTTCCCCAAGCGCGCGCCGTCGCTGGCGCCGGATGCCGACGAGCCGCTGAGCGTGCTGCGCGATCGCGCCAACGCGCCAAAGGGCCCGGCGACGCTCGACAAGGCGGGCCTGTTGTTCGCGTTCGAATCCGGCAGCCTGGCCGATCCGAAAGATTTCCTGAAGAACGCGCAGAAGACCGTGGCGAACGGACTGTCGAAGGATGCGGCCTTGAAGGCGCTGACGCTGAATGCCGCCACGCTGGCCGGCGCCGGCGATCGGCTGGGCTCACTCGATCGCGGCAAGATCGCCAACGTGATCGTCACCGAAGGCGATCTCTTCGACGAGAAGACCGCCATCAAGCACGTGTTCGTTAACGGCCGGCCGGTGAAATTGAACTGAACGGAATGTCGAGGATTGGATACTGCGTCCAGTCCTTGTAGTTGAAGTGCCACCATTCGTTGGGTTCCACCGTGAACCCATGGCGCTCCATGACTCGCCGGAGGAGATCGCGACGCTCGCGCGCCTCCGGCGGTCCACCGCGATAGTCCGGGTACGACCGTGGCGACATCTCGTCGTAGTCGCCGGGCATCTGCACGACGGTTCCCATCGCCAGGTCATACATCGTGAGATCGACCGCGGCACCGCGGTTGTGTTTCGAGCCGGTCTTCGGATCGGCGACGAACTCGCGCTGGTAGCCGCTGGTCATGTCCCAGAACAGCTTGGTAATCGCCCACGGCCGGTAGCCGTCGTGAATCATCAGCCCGTAGCCGCTCTTCGCGAGCTCGCGATGCGCGGCGACGAGCGACTCGGCCGCGGGCCGCTGCAGGAACGCGCGCGCCTCCTTGTAGACGGGCTTGCCGAGAAAGTTATTGGTGCCCGCGTAACGGATGTCCAGCTTGATCGTGGGGTCGAGCTTGACGAGCTCCACGAGATCCGCGGTCCGCGTCGCGTTCGGATCGCTTGGAGGCTTGTCCTGAGCGAACGAGGGCGCGGCGGCGAGCAACACGGCAATCAATGCTGTGAGGAGGTATCGCACAGCGTGTACTCTATACAGATTCATGGAATACGTCATCGACCTGTTCTTGCATCTCGATGTTCACCTCGCTGCATTCGTCGCGCAATACGGTCCCTGGGTCTACGCGATGCTGTTCGCCATCATCTTTATCGAAACCGGCCTCGTCATCTGGCCGTTCCTGCCCGGCGACTCGCTGCTCTTCACCGCCGGCGCGCTGGCGGCCACCGGCGTCCTCGACATTTACCTGGTGTCGATCCTGCTGGTCAGCGCCGCGATCGCCGGCGATGCCGTGAATTATTCAATCGGCCGTTACGTGGGTCCCAAGGTGTTCACTGCGCAGGACCACCAGGGATTGTTCCACCGGCTCCTCAATCGAGAGCACCTCGACAAGGCGCACACCTTCTTCGAAAAGCATGGCGGGATGGCGGTGGTCTCGGGACGCTTCGTGCCGATCGTGCGTACCTTCGTGCCGTTCGTGGCGGGCGCGGCATCGATGACCGCATCGATGTTTGTGACCTACAACGTGGTCGGGGCCATCATCTGGGTGGTGGTCTGCGTCGGCGCGGGTTATCTGTTCGGTAATGTCCCAATCGTCAAGGACAACTTCTCGCTCGTCGCGATCGGCATCGTCCTCGTGTCGGTGCTGCCGATCGCGATCGAGTTCCTGAGGAATCGCGCCAAGAAGACCAAGGCCATCTAGAGGCGTCCTCTGCCACCATGAACTTTCTTACCGCGATTGGCGCTTCGCTGCTGCTGGCGTGGCTGGCGCCGCATCAAGCGCCGTCACCAGCCACACAGACGCCCGACTTCAAGGTGCAGATCTGGGGTGGAGCGGCCGCCGACTTCGTGGGTCGGATGAGTGCGTACGAAGCGCTGCGCCACAAGCTGGAAGAAGGCCTGCCGCCGCTGGAGGTCACCAGCAATCCGGCTGAGATCCTGCGCGCGGAAAACATGCTCGCGGCGCGCATTCGTGTGGCCCGCGCCGGCGCCCGGCGCGGCGACATCTTCTCGCGATCCATTCGGGCCGCCTTCAGGCGGGCGCTGAAGAGTGAAACCGGCCTTGGCGTATGCGAATCGATCCGCGACGACAATCCCGGCGAGTTCGATTACCGGATCAACGGCACCTATCCCAAGTACCAACCGCTGTCGACCGTGCCGCCAAGCCTGTTGGCGGCCCTCCCGGAACTGCCGCCCGATGTTTACTACCGCTTTCTGCGGCGAGACCTGGTTCTGCACGACACCCGGGCGAATGTCATTCTCGACGAGATCTCGGACGCCATCTCTTGTCCATCGCCGCTGACGACGAACGTCCGGCGTGACCAGACATCCGCGCGCGCAGGCGGCTATGATGGCCTCGTGACCGCCGCGGGCTTCCCGCCGAACTGCGCCTTGATTGAAGTGCACGTGTCGGATCTGAAGGAGCTCTTCAACTCGCTCGATCCGACGCCGTTTCTCAAACGCGACCTCGATCCGAGCGCCGAGGAGTTCATCGCGAGTTGGGCGCGTGAGTTGCCGTCGGACGTGCCGCTGGGTCTGCTCGTGCATGCCGATCACGGCGCCGCATCAGAGAAAGCGACCGAGACGGTCCATCAAGCGGTGCGCGATCACTTCGATCGCCGCGCCGAAGCCACGCGTCAGAAGCTCCGCCTGCTGTTTCGCAACGGCCGCGTCGCGCTGCTGATTGGCCTCGCGGTGGTGGCCGGTTCGGTGCTGCTCGGCGACGCCGTCGCCACCATGCTGCAGGAAAGCCGCTTCGGCAGCATCATTCGCGAAAGCTTCCTGATCGGCGGCTGGGTCGCGATGTGGCGGCCGCTCGAGATTTTTCTGTACGAGTGGTGGCCGATTCGCGCCGAAGCGCGCCTGTTCGATCGGCTGGGCCGCATGATCGTTCGCGTCCAGCCGCATCGCCAGTCGTAGCCGCCGCCGGCCTACGCCGCCGCGGCGAGCAGGCGGTGACGGAATTCCTCCGCGAACCCGCGCACGTCGGCCCAGTCGGTGTAGCAGTAATCGCGCGACACATCCGTGTCGCCACCGGCGCTGGCGACGATGCGTCTCATGATCCAGGGCGCGCACCCATTGCTCGACGGCCTTCTGATAACGGCCGCCGTGAACCGGTGCGGCCACGATGAGTCCGTCGTATACATGAAGCGCCGGATCACGCCTGCCGGCCTCAATGACGTCGGTGGCGATGCCCGTGCGCCGACAACGGTCCGGCGATCGCCTGAGCGATCGCCTTCGTGTGACCCTCGGTCGTTCCGTACAAGATCAGTACTCGCGACATGACGAGTCCTTCCGCATGACCATAGTTACAGCACTGCCAGCATCACCGCATCCACTGCGCCCATCGCCGTGACGGCCGCCCATTTGTTCTCGGCTTCGCGGACCGTTTCGCGCGGCTCACGGACCGTCAAGACCGGACATGGCGCCGTGCGCACCACCCGTTCCGCGACGTTGCCCATCAGCACGTGCATCATCGGCCCGCGGCCATGCGTGCCCATCACAATCAGGTCCGACCGTTCGACGTTCGCAGCCGTGACGATACACCTCGCCGGGTTGCCGAACAGCACTTCGGTCGACGTCCGCACGTCCGGGAGGCGTTTCTGCGAGTCGACCAGCTGCCGCTCCGCCTCGTCGGCGAGGGATTGACTCCATTCCGAAAACGACATGGCATAGGTATCGGCCGGCGCGGCGACCGGCGCCGGCATGTCGCACACGTGCACCAGATGCAGCGCGGCGCCGAATCGATGCGCCATTGCGCGGGCGTAGTCCAGCGCGAGCTCGGAATTCGCGCTGAAGTCCAAGGGTACGAGGATTCTCTTGATGTCGAGCGTCATGGCGATTCCCTCTTGGAAAACTGTTCGACCGTTGAACGGCAACGCGTGTGCCAACAAGCGGGACCATGAACCGGCGCAAACACGCGCCGCCTCCGCCGCTGATCCGGGGATTTTTCCAGTCACGCGGAAAACCCCCGGCAGGTCGAGGTCACACCGACGCCCGCACCGCCACCGCATCAGGCGCGATGAACTCGCGCTCGTGGGCGCGGACCGCGAGCACCGGGCACGGGGCCGTGCGCACCACACGTTCCGCGACGCTGCCCATGATCAGCTGTTTCATCGCGCCGCGTCCGTGCGTGCCGACAATGATCAGGTCGATCAGCTGCACCTTGGCGTAGGCCGCGATGGCAGCCGCGGCGTTAGCGGCGCTCTCGAGCGCGGGGACGACACGCAGGTCGCGAACATCGTCGTCGCTAATCAACTGATCGAGCTCGCGCCGTGCGGCGCGATCGAGATCGCGTTGCATGTCCGGCACCGCGAAACCGACTTCAGGGGCGTACCGCAGCATGATGTTCTCGGTGATGTGGAGCACGTGCAGCGTCGCCTTGTAGGACCGCGCCAGGTCGCGCCCGTACGCGAGCGCATTGGCCGACGGCTCGCTGAAATCCGTCGCGACGAGAATATTCTTCAGGACGATCATGACCGGCCTCGCAATCGCCCGGCGGCTGCCGGGCGATTTTCGGATGAGCACAAGGTGTGCCATCGGGATACTGCTGAGGGCTGGCGCAATTCTTGATATGTCACCGGACATGACTACCACCACCACCGCCGTCGCACCCGTCTTCGGGCGCAGATTCCTGAATCCGCCGCTGCCGAAGTGGGAGATTTCCGGTCCGGTCGTGAGAAAAATCCCACGGCGCGTGCTGGTCGTGGATGACGAGCCGCTGATCCGGTGGTCGGTCACCGAGACATTGGCCGGGCTCGGTATGGACGTTGAGCAGGCGCATGACGCCGCGTCGGCGCTGCGAGCTATCACAGCACCAGCGGGCGGATTCGACGTCATCGTCCTCGACCTGCGCTTGCCAGACATGAAGGATCTGTCGTTGCTGGCGACGATTCGCCAGGTCGCTCCGGAGGCGACGATCGTCCTGATGACAGCGTTCGGCAGCGACGAGATCCTCGAGCGCGCCATCGCGCTCGGCGCCTGTTCGGTGTTGAACAAACCGTTCGAGCTCGGCACACTCATCGACGCTGTCTACGGAATCAGGACCTGACGCGGCCGCCGCTGTTCGCCGCCGGAGCAGGGCTGCAAAGGCGAAATACTCCACGGTCTCGCGGGAGATTCCCCAATACTTACGCTGAATTCAGGCCGATTTCCCGCGATCCAGCTGGCACGAACGATGCTCTTTCGGGGCGGGGGGAACCTTCAGGGAGCACCAATGAGACCCATCGCCATCGGCCTATTGGCACTCGCGCTCGCTCATGGCAGTGCTGCCGCGCAAACAGCCGGCGAACAGGCGCAGATTCTTCGGGACTTCCAGAACAGCGTGGCGGATTACACGCAGCGTCAATGTTGCCTCGACATGTTCCCCGAGGCCATCAACGCTGTCACGCCCGCGCCGAGGATCTTTACGCCGCCGGTGGCGATGGTCTTTCGCCAGATGATTGCCCGCACGCTCGCTGAACGTGACGGCGTGACCGCCATCAATGGCGTCGGCGCCAACGCACACGCGCAGGTTCTGAAGCCGTTCCCCTCCGATCAACTCTATGAGTTCCCGCGGGCGTTGAATGACTCGCTGCCCCTGTTGCCCGCGCCTCTCGAATACCGGCTCATTGGCCATGACCTCGTGATCCGTGACAAGGAGGCGGACATCATCGTTGGCGTATTGCGGGACGCAGTGGGACCCGCATTGACCGTCATTCGCTAAGGAGAGCGTCATGGCCATATCTTTCGCCACCCCGCCGCGGGCTGTTCCGACCGACGAGCTCTTGATAGGTGTGATGGGTGAGTTCGAGGCGATGCCGAGCCTGCGTCTGACGCTGGCTCAGGCGATGCGATTGTGGGGACTGGATCGACCAGTGTGCGAGGCGGTCCTGCACACGCTCGTCGAAGTGGAATTCCTCGAACGCGACTGCTGGGGGCAATTCGTAAAGACTACGCCGGACCCGCTGAGCCATATCGAACGGTGTTCATGGCAAGTTATTCCGCGTTGAAACGCGTCGTCCGCGCGTGCTTGAGGGAACATCGAATGCTGCGGAGAGCAGCAGGGTGGGGAACATGGACTACTCGAAGTCGTGGATTTTTGAGGACATCGCGAAAGGTCGCGAAGAGGCGTACTTCCGTCACAAGGAAATTGAGCTGATCGAGAAGCTGCAACGGAAGTTTCGCCAGCAGCAAGACCACGAACGCCTTGCAGAGCAAGTCGGCGTCCATGACGAGCTGATACTCAAGGCGTTCGAAGACCTGGGATTCACCCGTGAAACCGTGATGATCCTGCATCTCGTGCCCCTCGTGCAGGTAGCCTGGAGCGATGGCAGCGTGAGCGAAGCCGAGCGAGCAAAGATCCTTGAGATGGCGGCGTTGCGGGGGGTCAGGCCCGGCACGCCTAGCTACCTGATGCTCGAGCAGTTGCTCACCACGCGCCCCTCTGACCGCGGTTTTGACGTGTGCTGGCGGATCATCCGGGCCGTGTTCACTGCGTGGCCGGAGGAGAAACGCCGGGCCTTCGAAGTCAGTCTGCCGGGCTACGCGACCGAGGTTGCGAGTGTCTCGGGCGGTCTGCTCGGCTTTTGGTCGATTTCCGCGGAGGAGAGGACGGCATTGCAGCGGGTCGCGCAAGAGATTGCCGAAGCGCACGCCGAGGCTGCCCGAATCATTACGGACAGTGCGTCCGGGGCCAGCACGCGCAGCTGAAGCCGGCCTCAGGCAGCGGCAAGGCGCCGCGGAGAGCGGTGACTAACGCCTGATTTCACTGCCGGCAAGCAGGGCAGGCAGCACATCGACGACGAGATTCGCGTGGGTATCCACCAGCAAGAGCACTGTACCCGCGGATCGATATTCGAGCTCGTCGGGCAATGCCGGCAACGCGTTGGCGATGCACCGGTTGACCGACTCGGTGCCCGTAGCTGGGGAATTGACGTCGAACATTTCCCAGACGCCCGATCTCAACTCGCCTGGGTCGCAGTCGGGAACGCGGGCCGCGCGCGCGGCGCGTTGGCGAAACACCATGACCACGGCCGGTGTAAATAACGAGCCTTCAGGTGCGTTCGAGCGCTGCGCGATAATGGCTGCCGCCAACTCCCGGGATTCGATGACATCGATGGGCCGACCGGCACGCCGGTGCGCCAGATCCAGCCGGTTCTCAACCTGCCGATGCAGGAACGCATACGAGTCGGCAGCGCGCTGGAATTCCACCACGGCACGCGTGTCCGCAAACATATCCTGCGCGACCACGCGCTCGATCCCCGCCGCGCTGCCGACCAGGGCGGCGGCAACAACGAATGATGTGACCAGGGCTGGTATCGTCATAACTGCCTCCCTCAACAGCCAGGTACCGCGAGTACAAACGCTCTTCCGGTCTTGAGGACCGCGCTCACGATGGGGCCCGGACGACTGCGGGGGCTCGCATGCAGTCCCATCACCACCAGTCCCGCGCCCTCGGTCTCCGCACAGTGGGCGATCTCTTCCGCCACGGACCCACGACGGACGATTAGCGCGGCCGGGCGTCTCGGCTCGAGCCCATGCGCGCGCAGCCGGAGCATGATTCCCGCTTGGTGATCGGTGAGCCGGCTCTTCGCCACCGTCATCAGCAGCAGCGGTTGAGACGAAATGTGGGCGAGGAGGCTGGCCAATCGCAGCTGCTTGTCACAATGCTCGGTGAGGTCAACCGCGGCAATGACCGGACCGCACGTCAGCGCCACTCGGTCGCCGATATTGATGATGTCCAGGTCGGTGGGCGGCACCAGCAGCACAGGCAGCGTGGCACCGCGCAGCACGGCTTCGCTGGTCGAGCCGAGCAAGAGCGACGCCACCGCGCCGTGCCCGCGGGCGCCCATCACGACGAGTCTGGCGCCATCACGATGGGCTTCACGCGCGATCGCGTCAGAGACACGCCCGGTTCGAATCACGACGTCAGCGGCATCGAGGTCAAGCTGATATGGCGCCAGCTGCAGGCAGTTGTTGAGCAGCCGCTCGTGTGCGGCCACCGACGCATCGCGGGCGACGTGCACGATCTTCAACCGCAGGTCGAGCAGGCGAGCGAACCCCGCCGCGTGGTACAGCACCCGGGCGGTGTGCGGACCCATATCGACAGCCGCGATCAGAGTGGGCAGAGCCATCACCCTGCCAGAGGCAACGGCCGTGCCGATGCGAGCCGCTGGATTCGGGCGCGAACGTGCCGGCCGCGTCGCGCGCGGCGCGGATTATTGCGCCATGGCGTGAGTTTTCCCCGGTGGTGCCGGTCGGGTGGTGCGCGTTTGTGCGTGTTTGAAGACGGCACGGCTTTCGCTGTGAACGACAGCACTGGAGGACTGCCATGCATCTCGGCACACCGGGCTTGCGACGCGCATTCGCCCTGCTCGTGATCGGTCACGGTCTCGCTCACGCCGTGCTGCCGCTGCGGGGCTGGCTGAACCCCGCCCTGTTCGGGCACGACTTCATGCCGGTGGTCCTCTATGCCATCGCCGTAATGGGATTCACCACCGCCGGCATCGGCCTGCTTGGAGTAACGCCGTTTACGGCAGCAGTCCGGCCCCTGCTGGTGCTCGCCTCAGGGTATTCGCTGGTAGCGATCTGGGTGTTTGGCGCCGGCGATCTGTGGTGGGGAGTGGCGCTCGACGTCGTGCTGCTCTTCACCGGCTTTACAGGCATTTATCGGTGGCTGCCGATCGGCGAACGGCACGGCCGCTGGCCGCACCGGATCGCCGTATCAACGGCAACCGCATTCCTCGTCTATGTCGCCTGCGCGGCGGTGTTGTGGCCGGTGCATCGGGCCTGGGGATCGCAACCATCGGAGTTTGCGCTGGCGTTGCCCGGCGATCACGCGGACCGCAATCCGGCGCTCGAGATCCAACACGCGGTGACCATCAACGCGCCGCCGGAAGCAGTGTGGCCGTGGCTCGTGCAACTCGGGCAGGATCGCGCGGGGTTCTACAGCTACGACTGGCTCGAACGCGCCTTCGGCGCCGAGGTTCACAACGTCACGGAAATCCGCCCCGAGTGGCAGCAGCGGCAGGCCGGCGATCGCGTGCGCGCAACGCAACCCAACTATCTGGGCGGTGTCCTCGGTCGCGACCTGGGCTGGACCGTGACGGATCATTCATGCCAGGACGAGCGTTGGTGTTGCAGAACTGGGGCGCGTTCGTTCTGCAACCCACCGAAGACGGCCGCACGCGGTTCATCATCCGAACGAAAGTCGGCGAACCGGCCATGACGCCGTGGATGGCGGCGGCGGACATGCTCGCGTTCGAGCTGCCGCACTTCATCATGGAACGCAAGATGATGCTGCAGATCAAGGCGCTCGCGGAACAACAGCACGTGGCGGTGACCAGCGCGGCGCTCAACGATTACTAATCGCCAACCAGCCGGAGGACTTATGAAAACGCGTCTCACCACAGTTGCCCGGACCCTCGCGATCGGATTCGGGGCCGCGAGTGCCGGTTACGCCGCGATGGTGGCGTGGAACCGGGTGCGCTACGGCAAGGTCTCGCCGTCGCGGCAACCGTGCGGCAGCAGCCTGCTCGATCGCTTCATTCCCGACCCCGAAGTGATCGAGCACCACCACATTGCCGTCGGCGCGCCCGCGGACGTCGTGATCTCGACGGCCGCGCACATGCGGCTGCTCGACTCGCCTTCGATTCGCGCGATCTTCACGCTGCGCGAGCTGGCCATGGGCGGCGAACCTGACCCCAGGCCGCACCCCGAGCCACTGCTCGAACAGATGCAGTCGATCGGCTGGGTGGTGCTGGCCGAGCGCACCGGCCGCGAGTTGGTACCTGGAGCGGCGACCCAACCGTGGCACGCTGCGCCGGTGTTCCGCCCGATTCCCGCCGATCAATTCATGGCCTTCTCGGAGCCGGGCTTCGTGAAGATCACGTGGACGTTACGCGCCGATCCGATCGATGACACGCATTCGGTCTTCCACACCGAGACGCGCGTCTGCACCACTGACCCCGAAGCCCGGGATCGGTTCCGCACGTACTGGTCGTATGTCGCGCCCGGCGTGGCGTTGATTCGGCTGTTGCTGCTACGGCCGCTGAAACTCGAGGCCGAACGCCGATTCCGAGTGGAGCACGGCATGGAGGAGGTGCCCGATGTCACTCTTCGGACGGTTGCTCGTTAACGCCGCCGCCCTGTGGGTGGCCATCCGCCTGGTGCCGGGCGTGTCGTTCACCGGCAGCTGGTGGCTGCTCTTTGCCGTGGCACTGGTCTTCGGCGTCCTCAACGCGAGTGTCCGGCCTATCCTGATGCTGCTGACCTTGCCGTTCTTCCTCGTCACGCTCGGATTGTTCACGTTCGTGCTGAACGGCTTCATGCTGTGGCTGACCAGTGCGCTGTCGAGCGCGCTGCAGCTTGGCTTCCACGTCAGCGGATTCGGCGCCGCCTTTGTGGGCGCGCTGGTGGTCAGCACCGTCAGCGTCGTGTTGTCGATCGCGGTATGGCAACCCGTGGTTCACGAGCATCGGCGAATCAAGTCGTGATCGCTGATGGCCAGGGCCCTCTCCGCGCGTGACGCGGCCGCGCGCCTGGCGCGGAACGGCCCGAATGCCTGGATAATCCGAGAGATGCCGGTCTGGGGACGCCTTCCGAAGCTGCTGAGGGGCTGGGAGGCGCTCTCTCAGGCGCGGCTAAGGATCGCCTTCCGCGCGGCCGGTCAGTTTGTCCCGAGGTCATATGCACATTCCAGAGAGTGAAGCGCCGCCGCTCCGAACCAAGTTCTGGGCTGCAGCCGACGAGCTCGTCGCCACCTCCGAGGTGGTTATTGACCGACCGAAGGGTTCGCGGCACCCTCAGCTCGCCGAAGTGATCTACCCGGTGGCCTACGGGTATTTGAGAGGCACGACCGCCAGTGACGGTGAAGGCATCGACATCTGGGTGGGTTCACTCGAGCCAAAGGGAATCACTGGTGTAGTGTGCACCTTTGATGTGAGAAAACGGGACGCGGAAGTCAAGCTGCTGCTGGGCTGCACCTCCGAGGAGGAACACGACATTCTGACGTTTCTGAACAAAGGGCTTATGGCGGCGATTCTTGTCGCGAAGGACCGGTGATACCGACGCGATGCGGTTGCGCACCTGACTAGCCCACCGCGGGCAATCGCCGCTAACGCGCCGCTGCGAGCATCGCCAGAATCAGGATGTTCGCGGCGACGCCGATGCGGGCGTCGGGCCAGCCGGCAGCGCACAGGACCAGGGAAAAGGCCACCGCACACGCGATCAGCGTGCGTGTCCACGGCAGCCCCATCCATAGCGACAATGCCAGGCCCATGAACGCGGCCGCCGCGACCGCCCAGGCCAGGCCCACGGCGCGAACGCCGGCGTCACCAATGTCGATACGGCCGGCGAGGATGGTCGTGCGGTAGGGCAATTCCGCTGACGTGATCAGCTGCCACGGCACCGCGAACCCTGGCAGGTGCGCGATGCCGTGGGCGACCAGCACGCCAATCAACGCGATGTGCATCATTGGTGCGCCGGGCGAAGCTGGATCGATTCGAGATAGTCGACCAGCGAGTCGATCATCCGTTTGACGGTGGCGGCATCGCCGCCATCACGCGAGCGCGAGAACGCATCGCCCCAAACCGGCATGTCGGCGCCGCCATGTCCGCGGACCGGCCGCTTGCCGTCGATCGTGCGGAACACCATCTCTGACGGATATTGGCCGCCGTTCCGCTTGGCGATCTCGGTGAGATTCGCCGGCCGGCGCGACATGGCCTCCGCCAGCGGACCGTCGCCCCTGGCCGTGGTGCCGTGGCAGGAAGCGCAGTAGGTCCGGAACAGTTCGCTGCCGGGAACGGTCTGATTCATCTGTTGGGCCGGCGGCGGGTTGTCCTGGGCACTCGCCGCAGACACGCCGAACGGCGACAGCAACAAACCGGCGACGAGCAAGGCGGCCGCCGTCGATATTGCGGCGGCGGGTTTCTTCTTCGCATCCTTCTCGCGTGGCTCGCGCACGGTGAGCACCGGGGTCTCAGCCGTCCTCACCACCCGTTCGGCCACGTTGCCCATCACCACGTGCATCACCGGCCCGTGGCCATGCGTGCCCATGACGATGAGATCGGCGTCGTTGGTCGCGGCCGCAGTGACGATCGCCCGTGCCGGGTTACCGAACAGGACTTCCGTCGACACCTTGACGCCGGCCAGGCGGGGCCGCAGTTTCTCGAGTTCGCGCTCGGCTTCCTCACCGAGACGCTGGCTCCAATCGGTATAGGCGATCGCGTACGCGTCCATCGATCCGGTCAGCGCGCTGGGCACTTCGCAGACGTGAACGAGATGAAGCGACGCGTCGAATTTCATGGCCATGGCATACGCGTAATCCAAGGCGCGCGCTGAGCTGGCGCTGAAATCGAGAGGCACGAGTATGCGTTTGAATTCGAGTGTCATGTCCGGGTCCTTTGCTGAAAACAATCCGCATCACTGAGGGGCAACGTTCATGCCAGTAGCGCGGGGGTGTTTTCGGCCGATTCAGCGTGCCGCCGCACCCGGCGCCGGGGGAATTTCAGCTGGCGGCGGAGTATTCCCCGCCGGTCTGCGTGCGAAACTGGATGTGGTACACCGCGCGTAAACGCCGGCGGCGGCGAACAGCCTCAGCAGCGACAAGGCGAGACCGATCGCCATTCGCACCATCACGCGCCGTCGACGCTCGATCACGTGGCGAGTCTTCGGTACGTGGTTCGGGCCTGCAGACGTGCTGGGACGCTGTCGGCCATGGACCATGCGCTGGCGGAATTTTTCCGTCCGCCGCGAGAATGTTCGCGGTTCCTGCATTCGTCGGCGCACAACCGCGGTATGAAAATTGGGCAAGCGCAGGTACGCGCTTTGCGAGATCTCTTGTCGTGCTTGAGCTCGACCCACTCGCGCCTCGTGTGCCGCGGTTGCCGCACCGGCGGTGGGGTCCGCTCGCCCAGCTGACGGCGGCTGCTGCCCTGCACGTGACCTTGATCCTCATCGTGGCTGTTCTCGAGACTACGTTGCCACGTGGCATCGCCCCGCGGCTGACCGCACCGATACCTGAGGTTCGGCACGTTGTGTTTCTTCCATCCGAAATGCCACGCACGCCCACCGGCGGAGGTGGCGGAGGGAATCAACGGCAGGATGCAATCCGTCGCGCGCAGGGCGTGGGCGCGGACGCGATCACCCTGCGAGCGGGAAACCGGCCGGCGCCAACCGCCCCGGTGGCGGCACCTTCCGCAGCTGCCGTCGAGGACGTTGCTCCGCTCCCTTCGATCCTCCTCGATGCGAAGCCGCTAGCCTCGGGGCTGTTCGATCAGAGTGGACTGCCGACTGGCGCTGTGATGTCAGGCACGTCGACAGGTCCAGGGTCCGGAGGCGGTGTCGGCACCGGGTACTGGGACTGGCACAGGCTCAGGACGTGGCCCCGGATTCGGCCCAGGATCCGGCGGCGGAACCGGCGGTGGTGTTTACCGTGCTGGCGGGGCAGTATCGGCTCCGCGCCCGATTAAAGAAGTTCGGCCTAAGTACACGGGCGCGGCGCTCAAAAACAAGATTCAAGGCACCGTTGTTCTGGAAGCCGTCGTCACAGCCGACGGATGTGCATCGCAAATCCGGATCGTCCGTTCGCTGGACCCAGGGGGCCTCGATGAAGAAGCCGTGGCGGCCGTTGCCCAATGGCGGTTCGAGCCTGGACGTCTGGCGGGCGCGCCGGTCGACGTGCTCGTCACGATCGTGCTCTCTTTCTCGCTTCGGTAAAAAGCCGCTTGCGGTATTGAACGGCCGCCGCATCGGCGCCCGGGGGAAGTTTAACTGGCCGCGGAGTATTCCCCGCCGGTCTGCGTGCGAAATTGGCTGTGATACAGCCGCGCGTAAACGCCGCCGGCAGCGAGCAGCTCCCAGTGCGTGCCGCTCTCGACGATGCGGCCGTCGTCCAGGACGAAGATGCGATCGGCGTCGCGAACCGTCGCCAGCCGATGCGCGATGGTGATCGACGTGCGACCCTTCATCAAGGTGGCGAGGCCCTCGAAGATCAGCGCCTCGGACTCGGCGTCGAGCGAGGCCGACGGCTCATCCAGCAACAGGATCGGCGCGTCGCGAATGATGGCGCGGGCGATCGCAATGCGTTGCCGCTCGCCGCCCGACAGCGTACCGCCCCGCTCGCCGAGCATCGTCTCGTAGCCCTTCGGCAGGCGGCGAATGAATTCGTCGGCGTGCGCCAGGGCGGCGGCGCGCTCGATTTCCTGGCGTGACGCGTCCGGCTTGCCATAGGCGATGTTCTGGGCCACCGTCGCCCGGAACAGCAGCGCGTCCTGGAGGACGAAACTGATCTGCCGCCGCAGCGAGTCGAGCTTGAAATCACGGACGTCCACCCCGTCGATCGCGACGCGTCCTTCCTGCACGTCGTACAACCGCGGGATGAGACACAGCAGCGTGGACTTGCCGCTTCCAGTCGGACCCACGAGGGCCACGCGTTGTCCCGGCGCGACCGCCAGGCTGACGTCTTTCAAGACCGGCAGCTCGGGGCTGAAGCCGAAGGTGACACCGCGCAGCTCGATGCCGCCGGCGAACCGCGGCGCGACGAGGGCACCCGGGCGATCGCGAATCTGGTTCTCGATGCCGAGGACCTCGCGGATCCGTTCAAAGCTGATGGCGGCTTTCGACAGCGTGTCGGCCATCTTCGACAGGTTCTTCATCGGCTTGTACATCTTGCCGAGATAGACGATGAAGACGAGCAGTGCGCCGGCGGTGAGGGCGTCGGCGAGCACGAGGCGGACGCCGTACCACAATACGAGGCAGGTGCCGACCGCAACCATCACGTCGACCATCGGCGCCAGCCGCGCCTTGAGGCTGCGGGCGCGCAAGCTGACCGCGACGTTGTCGAGGCTTTCGCGATCGAGACGCTGCTCTTCATAGCGCTCGCTCGTAAACGCCTTGACGACACGCGCCGAGGAAATCGATTCCTGTACCACCGATGCGAGCGCGCTCTCCTTCTGCTTGACCTCCCGAGCAGCCGCCTTGATCCGGCGCGTGTTGCGATACACCATCACGAACAGTGCCGGCGCCACCGACAGCCCGATCAGGCTGAACCGCCAGTCGAGATAGAACATCACCGCCATCATCCCGACGATGGTGATGAGATCGAGGCCAATCTGCAGCATCGACGTGATGAAGTCTTCCGCCGAGTCGATGTCGCTGGTCAGCCGCACCACCATGTCGCCGGTTTGTTGCTTCTCATAGTAGGACAGCGACATCCGCTGGACGTGGTGATACAGGCGATGCCTCAAGTCGAAGCCGACGCGCTTGCCGACGGTGCTGGAAAAATACTTGTCGGTGTAGGCACTCACCGCGTTGACGATGGCGATGAACACCACCGACACGGCGGCCGCGTCGAGCACGGCCAGACGATCGCCGCTGACCGTCAGCCATTGTTCCAGCCATGGCGGGACGGGCTTCGATCCCAGCACGTAGTCGAAGATGATCTTGAGCGGCCACGGCTCGAGCAGCTCGGTCACGCCCTGCACGGCCATCGCCACCGCGGCGACGACGAGCAGCGCGCGATGCGGCCGCAGTAGGGCGGCAATGGTCAGGCGGGAATTGGCCACGACTCCGCCTCACCTGGCTCGTCGGGCAGCGGCACGCCCGATCGCCACAACGCGATCACACGAGACTCGAGCTCGCGCGGCGGTTCATCCTGTGCGTCGGCACGCCGTCGCGCCTGCCGCCTCAGATCGCCGACGACCGCCCTGGTCACGCGCAGCACCGCCGCCGTCTGCGATCGAGTGAGCGGCGATTCGGACCGGAGATATTCCTGCAGCACCGTCAGGTCATGCAGCTTGCCGAGGCAGCCGTCGAGCACCTCGAGCCGGCGCTCGTCGTCGGCCAGCCGCCCGCCCACAGCGTTGCTGACGAGGCGAAGCAGGAACCATTCGAGCTTGGTCCGGCGTCGCCAGGCATGGAACACCGTCGCCGACGGCCGGCGTAGCGCGAGTTCACGCACGGTCCGCGCGTCCTTGTGCGCTTGCCTTATCGTTTCGGCCACGCTATGCAGACCACACGCGCGAAACGACAGTTCCCGAATCTCGTGGCGTTGCCGCGACAGCAGCCGTACGGCGCGCGCCACGATCGCCGGCGATTCAGCGCGGATGCGCGCCGCCCGCAATCGGAGGGCGGTTTTGAGCGCACGGAACGCCGGCGACGGCAGACGCGCGAGGTCGTAACCCCGCAGCAACGGCAAGGTCATCACCGACACGTCGGCATCGGTGATGACTCCCAACAGGTGCTTGACCTTGCGCAACCGCCGGTTCGCGGCGGCGAAATCATCACCGAGCGCGGGACGCGCCAGTTGCAACAACGCGCCGGCTTTCTTGACATGACGACGCGCCACGGTCACGTCCGCGCCGGCACCGTCGAGGCACTCGATCGCGTCGGCCAGGTGTTGATCCAACAGTCGCTTGACTTCGGCCCCGATGCCTCGGCCGCGCTTTAGTTGAAACGCCATTAGCCCTCCGTCCTTAGTTTGAAGCGGCCGACACACAACACCCATGCGGTGTAAAGCGTCAGGAGCGCTCCGACTGCCGTGAGGAGTGCCCCGAGGGTGACCTGCTCCGCGACCGCGCCGACCGGCAGCGCGGCGCTGCCGAGAAACAGCGCGAACGTAAATCCGCTGGTCGTCGCCAGCGCGACGACAATGACATCGGCCCACTGCATCCGCCTCGGCAGATGCAGCCCGGCCGTCACCGCCAGAGCGACGGCGGCGACGATCCCTAGCGGCCGGCCGGCGAGCGCCGCAACCAGGACGGCCCAGGTGCCGGTGTCGACGTGCTTGAGGATGACGCCCGCGTTGACGAGGCCGAACATGAACAAGGCCAGCTGCGCCAGGCCGTTCCATTCATGTTCGGCCTGGTGGACGGGATCGTGATCGGGACGATCCGCGAAGACCTCGCCGGGGCGGCGGTCGTGCGGCAGCAGCGGCACAATCGGCACCAGCGCC
Source organism: uncultured Acidimicrobiia bacterium (assembly GCA_963784445.1). Lineage (GTDB taxonomy): Bacteria > Acidobacteriota > Vicinamibacteria > Vicinamibacterales > UBA2999 > 12-FULL-67-14b. The sequence continues at coordinate 620,689 of CAWARO010000001.1, forward strand.
AAGGCCGGATGAATCCCCATCCAATACAGGGACAGCCATGACAACGTCCCGCTGATCAACAAGTACGGCCAGAACGCCTTGACGCGGCGGCGCCTCAGGGTCGCGGCGCTGCCAAGGGCGATCAGCAACAGGCCGAATCCCATCGGATGGACTTCGAAACCCGGTGTCTGCACCGACACCACGGCCATGGCGACCACGTCGGTCATCACCGCGACCAGCAGCAGGAACGCCACCGGCCCGCTGCGGCGCGCGTAGATCAATCGCAACAGGTAGTAGCCGGCGGCGATGTCGACGGCGGCCACCACCGGCCACGCCGGCGTCAGCACGGGCTCGTGCGCGAGCCGGACATACAGCAGGAACGTGATCACCGAGCCGATCAAGCCGCCGAGCGCGGCCACCATCGGCAGTGCCCGGTGCCGCCACGCCGCGAGCGCGCCGCCCGGCATCAACGCTTCAAACAGCTCCTGCGCTATCAGCGCCAGGAAGAATGCCATCGCGATCTCGTTCACGGGGAACGCCAGCGCAAGCGAAAAGCGGAAATAGCTTTCGGGTTCGGTATTGGCCCACATCAGCGCGATCGCCGCGCCGAGCGGCAGCAGCAGGAACCGGTTCAGCGCGCCGCGAAACAGGCGGAGCAGGATATGGCGATCGTGCCGGCGCGCGAGCGGCGGATGATGGAGTGCGTGAGTGTGAGTGATCATGGCTATCTCTCCGACGTGTGACGATTGCGAAGGACGCCAGAATCCACGAGGGCGCCGGTTCGCGAAATTGCCTGGAACGTCATCTCGGTGCCGGTAATGGTCGCCACGAGAAAGACCTGGTCGTCGGCAAAGCTCGCCGCGGTGATCGCCGACGGCGTCACGCCGCCCTTCCGCAATTGACCGCTGGAGCCGACAATGAAATACGGAATGCCTTTCTGTTCCTTGATGCGTTCGTAAATGTGCTCGTGGCCGGAGAACACCACGTCGACGCCGTATTTGATCAACATCGGCTCGAGCATGACGCGCAGCGCCACGTTGGGACCGTGGCGATCGCCGTCCGAATAGATCGGGTGATGAAAGACCGCGATCTTCCAGTCCTCGGTGGCCACGCGCAACGCCGCGTCGATCCATTTCACCTGCTCGTCGGATCCATCAAGTTGGTGTCGAAGAAGAAGAACCGCGCGGCGCCGCGCACCACCGAGTAGTAACGCTGCCCGTTCATGTTGAACTGCGGATAGTTGCGGTTGCCGGGGTCGTCGTGATTGCCGAGTGCCGCATAGAAGGGAATCCCCATCCTGAGCAGCGGGCCGTAAGGGATCTCGAACTTGTCGACGAAGTCGCGCCTGTTCTGAGAACCGTACAGGTTGTCGCCCATCATCAGGACGAATTCAAACGGCGTCGCCGCGTGGTTCTTCACCATCTGGCGGGCGACCGCGTATTGGGGTTCCTTGCCGGTGCCGTTGTCGCCGACCACGGCGAATCGTAAGTCGGGATTGACCAGCGCCGTGACGGCCGCCGCCGGCCACGTCAGCGTCGCGGCCAGGGCGAGGGCAATCAAGGGACGCGGCACGCGAGTCATGACTACAACTCCGTATCGGCGAGCGCGTGCGGCATGAGGTCGAGAATCAGGCCCGCGTGAACGTCAATCAGCACGAGCGTGCTGCCGACGATCCGGTACTGCAGCTCCGGTGGCAGCTCGGGTAACGCGTCGCGCACGCAGGAGAACATCGCGCTCGCGTAGATCCATGGGAACGGGCCATTCACCGTCAATGACGCCATTGCGGGATCGATGCCCTCCGCTCCTTCCACGGCGTGCACATCCCAAGCCGTCAAGTCATTGGCCGCCAGCGCGTCGGCGATGCGGAGTCGCAACTCGACCGCCAGGGCATCGGTGAAGAATTCGCCCTGGCGCGCGTCCGGGCGCGCGGCGCGAATGGCGGCCGCCATCTGCTGCACCAAACGATGGATGGTCTCGGGGTTCGCGTTCACCTCCAGCGGCGCCAGGTTGTTCTCGATGCGGCGGTGCAGCCACGCGTAGGCGCGGGTCGTTTCCGTGAATTGCCGTACGGCCGGAGTCTCGGCCGGCGGCAGTTGCGCGAACGACGCGGACGCGGCCGCCAGGATCATCAAGGCGCCAATCGCCGCCGAGATCGGGCGGGCGTAGCGCGGCCGCGCCGGGGGCGAGTTCTCATGCGCATGACGCCTCAGCCAGAACAGCGTCCGCTCGACGCCCTGCCAGCTGCCGCAGTGACGGCTAAAGTGCTGGCCCTCGACCGACGTCTGCACGAGCCAGCCATCCGCGGCGCCCATCGTCGCCCGCATCATCTGCTGACGTCCGAGCGCATCGGTAAAACGAATATCGACTTGTGGGTATGTCACGGTGTTTCTCCGATGCCACCTACTGCACCGGAAATGCCAGCACAGGATTACCGATTCCGGCGGTAATCCGGCGACGTGGCATGGCCGGTGGGGATTTGCCCGCGACGCTGCGAAATCCTCCGCGGGTCCGGCGAGCGCGGGTCGAGCCTGTCGGGCCACAGCGACGGCACGGCTGTTGCTCTGTCCCGGTGGGAATCCATCATGATTGAACTCAATCGCATCCTCTGCCCCATCGACTTTTCCGAATACTCGGATCACGCCCTCCGATACGCGATGAAAATGGCGCATTGGTACGGTGCGCAGCTGCACGTGCTGCACGTGATGCCGCCGCTGCCGCCATCGGCGATGAGCCCGCTCAGCGAAGCGGGCCGCCGGCTCAATGCGCGAAACCTGGCCGCGGCCGTCGAGCGTTGGCGTGAGCCTCACACGGACGTCACCACCGAGATCATCGAGTCGGCGGCGCCGTCGGCACGGATTCTCGAACGGGCGGACGCGCTCGACGTCGAGCTGATCGTCGTGGGGAGTCACGGCCGCAAGGGCGTCGAGCGCATGCTGCTGGGGTCGGTGGTGGAGCCATTGCTTCATCAGTCGCGCCGGCCGGTGTTCGTGATTCCGGCGGGCCTGAACCTGGCGCAGTTGGAGCGTCCGATCGCCTTTACCCACGTCGTCTGCGCGGTCGATTTCGGAGCGCCGTCGCTGGCGGCGCTGGCGCAGGCGCTCTCGATCGCCGAGGAAAGCGACGCGCGTCTCACGGTGCTGAACGTGATCGAGAAGCCGCCCGAATTGACAATCCCGTTGCCACCGCCGGACTTCGATGTCTACCAGGTCAGAGCGGAGGCCGAGGCCAGTCGCCTGAGGCGCCTGCACGCGCTCGTCCCCGAAAGCGCCCATGCCTTCTGTTCGGTGGAGACCGCCGTCCTGGAGGGCGGGGCGTCGCGGTCACTGTTGCAGCTTGCCGAACAACGGCACGCGGACTTGATCGTCATCGGCGTCCATGGCCGCCGTGCCATCGATGTGGCCGTGTTCGGCTCGAACGCGAAAGATGTCATCCGGCGGGCGCACTGCCCGGTTCTGATCGTGCCGGGGGGCAGCCGCCGCGCGGCGTTGCGGACCGCATCGTAGAGAGAGCCATGCCACGCGCGCAACTGTCTGTGAACGAAGCGTTCATCGCGTTGATCATCGCCGCGATGGAGGCCGACCGTCACGCCGCTCCTGAAGAAGCTGCGCGGGCCGAACAACTGGTCCGGACGTTACCGAGATTTCGCAAACAGCGGAGCGCCGCGGTCGGCCGAACGGTCGAGGACATGAAACGTTTCGTGCACGACCACGACGACGACACGGTGATGCTCGTCGGCGGTCGCGCGCCATTCCAGCGCGTTCGCGCGATGCGGCGTTCGCCACCGTCGCTGAAATGCTGCTCGGTGACGGCCGGCTGCGCCCAGCCGAAGTACCGTTCCTGTCACGGATGGCGTCGACGCTCGGCGTGCGTCGTAACGAGGCTCTCAGGCTGATCGCGGCCGCGCGAACGGCCAGACGGCCGCCGCGGGACCGGCCCACAGCATGACCGCGCCGACGATCAACGCCACGTCGATCATCACGCCGAGCACCAGCACACCGACCAGTCCGTAGAATACCGCCAGCATTCCCACGACGCGGCACCACGCCTTCGATCCAAACCCGTCGGCGATGAGCGTCACGCCCGCAATCGCCGCAGTCGTCGGGCAGGGAATCAAGCCAAGCGGCGCCTGATAGAGGTACGCCGTCCACGAGCTCACCGCCAGGAAGTGCGGATAAACTGCGCCGAACGCCATCAACAGGATGCCGGCCACCATCTCCAGGCGTGTCCCGAACACCATCGGAGCCGCTCGCATCGTTGCGGCCAACCGCAACATGATGACGCCGACCACGAGAAACACGCTGGCATTGAAAGGGTTGCCCGACCAGGCGGCCAGCGCCGCCACCGACAGTGCCGCCGCGGCCAGCACGAACGCCGCAGCGTCGCGACGCATGGCCCGAGACACGATCGAAACCACCAGCACCGCGAACACGACGTGCCACGCCATGGCGACATCGCGCCACTCGTTGGTAATGGCCGACAGGCTCGAGAGGATCGCGTCGACGCTCATAACCGCCCCGATCGCAAGATGCCGAGCGCGAGGCCCATGCCGAGCAGTGCCGCGACAATGAATCCGGCCAGGCCGACCACTGGGTAACCAAACGCCGCCGGTCCCACCCCCGCATGCACCATGATCGAGGACCCGATGACGATGGCGGCAATGACAATCGCGAAACTTAGACGATTGCTCGAGCGGTCCATCTCACGAATGAAGTGATCGAGGTTGCGATGCACGAACTGCACTTGCAAGCCCTCGTGGCGGATGCGGTTCGTAATCGCCGCGATACTGGCGGGCAGGCCGCTCAGGGCTTTGGCGATCTCGACACTCTTGCGGGCGGCCCGGCCGGCAACCGCCCGCGGCCGGCGTCTCTCGACGATCAGCCGCTCGACGTGCGGTGTGGCTCGTTCGACGATCTTTAACGCCGGGTCGAGACCCCGCCCGACACTCTCGATGGTGCTGACCGCCTTGATCAGCAGTACCACCTCGGCCGCCAGCTGCAGGCGATGCCGGGCCATGGCGGCGGTCACCGAGCCGAGCACATCGCGCAGTGACAACTCGCCAATCGGCACATCGGCGTAGAGGTCGAGCATCTCCGCGAGGTCACTGACCAGCGCATTCATATCCACCGGCCGCAACGGCGTGGCCACGTCGAGCACCAGCGACGCCAGCCGCTCGGCATCGCGGGCACCCACGGCCAGAATGATCTGCGCGAGCCGATGGCGCAGCTGGCGATTGATGCGGCCGACGATGCCGAAGTCGATGAAGGCGACCACGTTGTCGGGGAGCACCAGGATGTTGCCCGGATGCGGGTCGGCGTGGGCTGCTGCAGCGCCTCTTCGAGCGCGCGTTGCGCGACGCCGGCATCGAGAGGCGCAACCGCATCCTGCAGCTGCTCCAGTTCGGCCAGCACATCCGCGGGCACCAGATCGGCGCGCGTGCTCAGCGCCTGGCCGAACTTGATGAAGGTCGGCCCGAGCTCTTCCAGCGCGAGCCGGATGCGACGGGCCCGGCTGGCCTCGGGCTCTGCACGACGGCCGACGGCCGCCAGCAGCCGGCGGCCGGCGCGAATCGACGCCCCGAGATGCAGCGCCCGTACCGCCTCATCGAAACCGTACTTGACGAGGATCGTGACGATCTCGGCGTACCGGCGCGCGTGAGCGATCCGCGTCACGCGAGAGTAACGGATGGTGACGGGCGATTCATTCGCGAGATCCGGCATGGCGCACATCCCCAATCAACCCGCGGCGATCGCGAGCGGCTCTTCGAGCAGCTCGTAGCGGCTGCGGACGGCGTCGACGAGCTTCGCGATCGTGTCGGGCGAAGGCGACACTCGATGCTGCGTTTCGATGGCACGCAGATCAGCCGCAAGTGCGTAATCACCATAGACGTCGCGGAGCCATCGTGAGAAATCGCTGTGCTGCAGGTACGGATCGACGACCACTTGCGGCAGGCGCTCCATCTGGTGCACGAACTGGCGCAGGGTCCGCACGCGTGACGTCACCACGGCGCCATTCATGAAGACGAAGGCCTGCCCTTCGGACACTGGGACGTCGACATACTTCTGGCGGTGCCGGACGTGGGGCGTCAGCCGTCTCGCCACCGTGAACAGCCGGACGCCGCCTTCCGCCTCAGCCGTCATTGGCAGCGCCACGGCCTGGCCGGGCCGCAACTGTCGCAACAGCTCCCAGTTCCCGTTCGCCGTGGTGGGACACTGATCGCACATCCGTCGCAGTGCGTCGATCTCGTGCGGGTTCGATTCGCAGGTGACGATGATCACCTCGGTGGCAGCGAGCAGCGTCTTCGGCAGGCGCGACGCGCAATACGTGATCACCGTGTAGCCATCTCGCTCGAGATCGACCAGGCGTGCGGAATCGCTGTCATGCAAAAAGTAATGAGCCTCATCGAGGACGATGCGATGCGGCAGGCCGGTCCGCCGGCGGATCACGGTGAGCGCCGGCAGCACGCTGTGAATGAACGCCCGCTTGGCGTCCTGCGGCTGGCGCGACAGATCAATCACCACGCTGCTATCCGGGTACCGCAGCGCGCGCATCAGCTGACGGGGGGTGGGCGGCGGATCATCGCCGCCGAGAATCGTGACGCCCGGGAGCGCCTCGAGCGATCGATAGTCGCCTTCGGGATCGATCACACAGACGCAGTAACCCTGAAGAATCAGCTGTTCGCAGAGCAACCCCGCGACCCACGACTTTCCCGATTTGCTATCCCCGGCGATCAGCACATTGCGGCCGCGCGCGCCCAGCCAGAACTCCCGTCCGTCCTCCGTGTATCCCAGCAGCAGGCGCCGGCGCGCTCGGGCCACCGTCGGCAACGTGCCGGTTTCGGCGAGCGCGCGCAGAGTGGTGGCGAGCGATCCATTCCTGTCGCCAGGCAACACGAGGTCGGCGGCCGCGCGCAAAGCAGGACTGGCCCATGGCACCGCGGCGCCGACTTCCGCCAGGCGCAGGAGCTCGTGGTCGTTTTCCGCGTCGCCGATGGCGAGCGTGTTGCGCGCCGACAGCCGCAGCGTGTCGAGCGCGACCTGCAGCCCGGTGCCCTTGCTGACGCCTTGCGGCATCGTCATGACGCGACCCTTGTTGAAGATCAGCACCAGCGGTAATTCCAGCTGCCTGATCACGTCGAGCAGTTGCGGAGCGTCCGATGCGGCCGCGTCGACCAGCGACTGGCCGGCCCGGAAGGTGATGCCCCGGCGCGACAGCTCGTCGATGAATGCGGTTGGCACCGGCGGCGCCAGTGACGTGGTGTGACCGCTTTCGGGAAAATGCAGGACCGCGCCGTTCTCGGCGATCACGGCGTCGACAAAATGCAACTCACCGGCGACGCGCCGCAAGTCATCGAGAATGCGGCCGGTCGCCAATAACACGGTGATGCCCCGCGTGCGCAACACCGCAATGGCGTCACGAACGTCGAGGCGTCAACCGTATCGTTGAGCGCGATCGTGCCGTCGTAGTCGAGCGCGATCGCAAAGAGTTTCTGCACCGCGCGTCACGCCGCGTCCAGCGCCGGCGCCTCCGGCTTCGGCTCGGGTAGTTCCGTCATCGTCACTTCGGTCAGCAGCAGCACACCCGCCGCCGAAACCGCGTTCTCGAGAGCGAGCCGCACCACCTTGGTCGGGTCGATGATGCCGGCCTCGACGAGATCGACGTACTTTCCTGTGGCAGCGTCGAAGCCATAAGCGCCGGTGCCGGCCAGCATCCTGTCGACCACCACGCCGGCATCGGCGCCGGAGTTCTCCGCAATCTGGCGCGTCGGCGCTTCGAGCGCTCGCCGCAGGATCTGGACACCGGCGCGCTCGTCGCCTTGAACTTTCGCGGCCTCGTCGTCGACAGCGCCAATCGCCCGCAACAGCGCCAGTCCGGCGCCCGGGACCACGCCCTCCGCAATCGCGGCGCGGGTGGCATGAATCGCGTCGTCGAACGCATCGCGACGGCTTTTCATCTCCGCTTCCGAAGGCGCGCCAACCCGTATCACGGCGACGCCGCCGGAGAGCTTCGCGAGGCGCTCTTCCAGCTTTTCGCGGTCGTAGTCGGAGGTGACATCGGCGATTTGTTTCCTGAGCTCCTGGCAGCGGCCGTCGATGGCGCGCCGATCGCCCTTGCCGCCGATGATGGTCGTGTGATCCTTGTCGACCACCACCCGCGAGGCACGGCCCAGATGATTGACGGTCACCTTCTCCAGGCGAAGGCCGAGCTCCTCGGCGATCAACTGGCCGCCAGTGACGATGGCAATGTCTTGCAGCATCGCCTTCCGTCGATCGCCGAAGCCCGGCGCCTTGACCGCGATGTTGGCGAGCGCGCCGCGTAACCGATTGACGACGAGGGTGGCCAGTGCTTCACCGTCGACCTCTTCGGCAATCACCAGCAGCGGCTGCCCGCTCTTGGCGATCGGCTCGAGCACCGGCAACAGATCCTTCAGGTTGGTGATCTTTCCTTCGTACAGCAGGATCAGCGCGTTCTCGAGCGTCGCTTCCATCTTCTCCGGATCGGTGACGAAGTATGGCGACAGGTAGCCGCGATCGAACTGCAGCCCCTCGACGATGTCCATGTTCGTCTCGGTGCCCTTCGCTTCCTCGACCGTCACGGCGCCCTCGGCGCCGACCTTGTCAATGGCTCGCGCGACCATCTCGCCGATCGCGGGGTCGTTGTGCGCCGAGATGGTGGCGACCTGTTCCTTTTCGCGGCTGCTCTGCACCGGCCGCGACTGCGCGCGCAGGGCCGCAATGGCGGCGCGCGACGCGCGGTCGAGCCCGCGCTTGATGTCGATCGCGCTGGCGCCCGCGGCGATGTTCCTCATCCCGTCGGCGACAATGGCATGCGCGAGAATCGTCGCCGTGGTGGTGCCATCGCCCGCGGCGTCGCCGGTGCGTTCGGCGGCGCCGCGCAGGAGTTGCGCGCCGAGGTTCTCGTCGGGATCCTTCAACGCGAAGGCCTTGGCGATGGTGACCCCGTCATTGCACACCAGCGGCGCGCCCCACTTCTGCTCGATCAGCACGCACTTCGACCGCGGCCCCAGGGTGACGCGCACCGCGTCGGCGATGGCGGTCGCGCCGCGCAGGACCTTCTCCCTGGCCTCCGACCGATAGAGCAGATGCTTATGGGCGGCCATGGCTACGCCGCCTCCACATGCGGCGCGGGGTGATGATGCGAGCAGATGTGCTGCATCGTGTCGACGACGTCGGCGCCACGGACCGGTTTCTTCGCGCCGGCCGCGAGCACGAGATCGTTCATCGACACGATGCCGATGACGGTGCCGCCGAAGCCGAGCACCGGCACGCGGCGGATCGCGTGTTGTTTCATCGTCTCCAACACGGTAGCGACCTCGTCGTCGGGGCTGCAGCTGAACACCGGCCCCGTGACGACCTCGGCGACCGTCATCGACGACGGCCGCCGGTCGCGAGTGCCGAGCGCAATGAACAGATCCCGGTCCGTCACGACGCCAAACAGCTTCCCGTCGTGAACCACCGGAAGGATGCCGCAGTCGCCCTGCAACATCAGCGCCGCGGCTTCCGCGAGATTCGTGTCGGCCGTACAGATGACCGGATGCGGCGTCATGAGGCTGGTGACTTTCATGATTCCCCCTTATGCCGCCGGTTTCGCGAGCTCCGGGGCGTCCTGGATCGGGACTTTCTGCCCGTTCGCCTTCGCAGCCGCCGGAATCGGCACGCTGACTTCGAGGACGCCGTTGGCGAACGTCGCCTTGACGTCCTCCGGCTTGACGCCCGGTGGCAGCGGCACGGCACGGCGGAAACTGCCGTACTCGCGTTCGCAGCGATACATGTTCTTGTTCTTCTCTTCGGTCTCGATCTTGCGCTCGCCCGACAGCGTCAGCAGGCCGTCTTTGACTTCCACCGTGACGTCCTCTTTCTTCACGCCGGGCAAATCGACGCGCGTGATCAGCCGGTTATCCTTCTCGAGCACATCCACCTTCGGCGACCAGATCGCCGAATCCTCGAGCTGCATGGTCGGCCACCTGAAGGTCCAGGGATCGTCGAACATTCGATCGAGTTCCGAGGTCATCTGCTGCAACAGGCCGAACGGTCCGGCCTTGGCTAAACCAGTCTTTTCTCGCATGGAATCCTCCTTGCGGACGGGCGTCGTCGTGGCTCGCCCGATCACGCGTTACCGCAATTCGCGTACCGAGTCGGGCGCGATTGAAATGGGCGCTCGCGCCCGGCGGGTGTCGCGCCGGCACCGGAAAATCCTGCGCCACTGTGGGAGATTCCCCATGTCGCGGCGCCGGAACGGCGGCGCGCGCGCGGGAAGCTACCGGTACGGCAATTGCGGTGAGCACCAGGCAGGAGTTCAATCATGTCAACCGCGCAACTCACCGATCGCGACCTGCACACGCGCAAGGCCGTGATGCAGCAGCTCGAATGGGATCCGGCGTTCGATGCCAGCGCCATCGGGGTGGCGGCCAAGGACGGAGCCGTGACCCTGACTGGTCTCATCAACACTTACGGAGAGAAACTCGCCGCCGAGCGCGCCGCCAAACGCGTGTATGGCGTCCGGGCGGTCGCCAACGATCTCGAGGTGCGCTCGACACTCGGACGCACCGATGCCGACATTGCCGCCGACGCGGCAGTGGCGCTCAAGATTCACTCGGCGATTCCGGATGCGGTTCAGGCGGCCGTCCACCACGGTCATGTCACGCTGACCGGGACGGTGCCGTGGCTCTATCAGAAGACGCTCGCCGAGAAAACCGTGAGGCACATTTCCGGAGTGCGCCACGTGACCAACTACATCACCGTGCTCCCGAGAGCCGGCGACCAGCGACGTCCGGCGCCGCATCGTGCAGGCGCTGCACCGCAGCGCCGACATCGAGGCGTCGCAGATCACCGTGACCGTGGCCGGCACGGTGGCCATGCTGGCCGGCACGGCGCCGACCTGGGCGCAACGCGATGCCGCCGCACACGCCGCCGCCGCCGCGCCGGGCATCACGATGGTCGACAACCAGATCGTCGTTGAACCGCAGGATCGCCCTATCGACCAACAGCTCGACGAGCTTTGCTGAGCCCTGTTCTGGAGATTACGCCGCCACCACCACACGGCGGCGGAATTCCTCCGCGAACGCGCGCACGTCGGCCCAATCGGTGTAGTCGTAGTCGTGCGAGGTGTCGGTCTCGCCACCGGCTTTTGCCGCAATACGCTTCATGATCCAGCGCTTGAAGATGTTGTAGCGCGTATACAGCAGCGCGCCGGCCACATGCTTGACCACGCCGGGCTGCCAGGCCGTGGCAACGAGAAACCGGTTCACGATCGCGTCGAGGTCGGCCATCACCTTGGCGTCCCCGTGTTGCAGCACCGCAAGGGAGACCGACACGAAAGCGGTTGGCCTCGTGCCAAACTCGTTCGCGTGCGTGCGGACCCACTGTTCGACGGCCTTCTGATAACGGCCGGCGTGTACGGAGGCGGCGACGATAATCGCATCGTAGTCGCGCACGGCCGGTTCGAGTACGCCGGCGCGCACCACGTCGGCGTGGACGCCGCCGCGGGAGAGCGGTTCGGCGATGGCCCGCGCAATCGCACGGGTGTGGCCTTCAGTGGTTCCGTAGAGGATCAGCACTCGAGACATGACGGCTCCTTTCAAGGCGGCCGCGCAACGTGCCGTGATTGACGGGCTCTCGCTCGACCGTCGCGATTCGAGTGGCGCGCGACGCCGGCAAAGCTGTGGGTCACGATCCGCAAGAAGGCAACCTTCGTTCCAGACCGGTCGCGCGAAATCCGGCGCAACCGGCGCGGTCGCGCGAAAGGTGAGCCAAAGTTTTTCGCCCCGGCGCGAGGTTTTCCACACGGCACCGGCGGGCCGCGGCCAACGTCGTCACCGCGGGAACGGCCCAATCTATGCAGCGAGGTCCACCAGGTGTCCATGCCCCAAACGGCATTCGAACGGCGGCCGGCCAGCGAGCTGACGGCCTTCTTCTCGCCACGCTCTGTGGCCGTGTTCGGCGCCAGCCGCGAACGGCGCAAGATCGGCTCCGAGATCCTGCACAACCTCGTCGCCTCGGGCTTTACCGGCACGGTTGTGCCGATTCACCCGACGGCCACGGAGATTCAATCGTTGCGCGCGTATCCGAAGCTCGCCGACGTCCCGGGCGACATCGACCTCGCGGTGGTGGTCGTTCCGGCGCGTCATGTCGAGGCCGTCGTCGATGACTGTCTGGCCAAGGGCGTCAAGGCGGTGTGCATCATCAGCGCCGGCTTCAGCGAATGCAGCGCCGAAGGACGCGAATCGGAACACCGCATGGTCACCAAGGCGCGCGACGCGGGTTGCCGCATCATCGGACCGAACTGCATGGGGCTGTTGAACACCGACCCGGAGGTCGCGCTCAACGCCACGTTCTCGCCCGTCTACCCGCCGCCCGGCAACATCGCCATGTCGACGCAAAGCGGCGCGTTGGGCCTGGCGATCCTCGATTACGCAAAGAGCCTGAACCTCGGCATCTCGAGCTTTGCGTCGATCGGCAACAAGGCGGATGTTTCGGGCAACGATTTGCTCGAGCACTGGGCGGGCGACGCACGAACCTCGATCATCCTCTTGTATCTCGAGAGTTTCGGGAACCCGTCGAAATTCAGTCGCATTGCGCGCCGCGTCAGCCGCTCGAAACCGATCGTGGCACTGAAATCGGGACGCTCATCCGTCGGCGCGCGCGCCGCGGCCTCACACACCGGTGCGCTTGCGTCGGCCGATGCCTTCGTCGACGCGTTGTTCCATCAGTCGGGTGTGATTCGTACCGACACCGTCACGGAGCTCTTCGACGTCGCGTCTCTCCTGTCGCGGCAACCGGTGCCTCGCGGCCGCAACGTCGCCATTTTGACCAACGCCGGCGGACCGGGCATCCTCGCCGCCGACGCCTGCCAGGGCCATGGGTTGAACGTCACGCCGCTGGCTGACGAGACCACGGCGGCCCTGCGTGCGCTCTTACCGGCGGCGGCCAGCGTCAACAATCCGGTCGACATGCTGGCGCCGGCGCCGCCCGCGCACTACCGCGAGGCGCTGCGGCTCCTGATGCACGACGCCAACGTCGACTCTGTGATCGTGATCTTCATTCCGCCGCTCGTGACCGAGGCGGAAGAGGTCGCCGCGGCGATCGCCGACGTGTCCAGGCACAGCCCGCACAAACCGGTCCTCGGGGTGTTCATGCGCAGCGGCGCGGCGCCGGCCGCGCTGGCCCGCATTCCGTGCTTTTCGTTCCCGGAGCCGGCCGCCATCGCGCTGGCGCGCGCCGCCGCGTACGGCGAATGGCGGCACACGCCGCCCGGCACCGTGCCCTCGCTTTCGGGCATCGACCGTGGCATGGCGCGGGCCGTCATCTCGGCCGCGGTCGGGCGCGGTGGCGGCTGGCTGACGGCGGTCGAAGCAAACGCGCTCCTCGCGTCGGTCGGCATCGTCACTCCGCGCTCGAATCTTGCCGAGTCCATCGACGAGGCCGTCGAGGCGGCGGTGCGGCTCGGCATGCCGGTGGCGCTCAAGGCCGTCGGCCGCGAGCTGTTGCACAAGACCGAGCACAAGGCGCTTCGGTTGAACCTGCAGACGCGGGCCGACGTTCGCGCGGCCGCCACCGAGCTCACCCGCAGCCTGGGACCGAAGATGGAGGGGCTGCTCGTGCAACGCATGGTGTCGGGCGGGGTGGAAATGATGCTCGGCGCGATTAACGACCCGACGTTCGGCCACGTGATCGTCTGCGGCAGCGGCGGCGTCCTGATCGAAGTGCTCGCCGATTCGCAATGCCGCCTGTATCCCGTGACCGGCCAGGATGCCGGCGAAATGGTCGCCGCGCTCAAAGGCCTGAAACTGCTGAAGGGGTTTCGCGGTGCCGCCGCCGCCGACCTTGCGGCGTTCCGCGAATCGATCCTGCGCATCTCGGCGCTGGTCGGCATCTGTCCGGAAATCGAGGAGCTCGACGTGAATCCACTCGCGGTATTGCCCGGCGGGGTGTCGGCGCTCGACGTGCGCGTGCGCGTCAGCGCCGACCACACGCAGTCATGACGCCTTCGTGGCCGCGACCATGGCGTCGGGAGCGATGAAGTCGCGCTCCTTGGCGTGAACGGTCAGCACCGGACAGGTGGCAGTGCGGACCACGCGCTCGGCGACGCTGCCCATCAGGAGGTGCTGGACGCCGCCGCGGCCGTGCGTGCCGGTGACGATCAGATCGATGGCATTGGCCGTGGCGTAATCGACAATCTCGGCCGCGATGTTGACCGCCGTCTTGATCACCGGCACCGTCGCCAGGGTCTTGCGGTCGTCCTCGGTGATCAGCTTCTCGAGGTCGCGCGTCGCCGCCGCCTCGAGGCTCTTCTGCAGGTCGGGCGACACGAACCCCACCTCCGGGCTATAGCGCAGCATGACGTCCTCCACTGCGTGAAGCACGTGTAAGCGCGCATTGAAGGTGCGCGCCAGATCCCTGCCGTAGGCCAGCGCCACGGCAGCCGACTCGCTGAAATCGGTCGCGACGAGAATTTGCTTCAGAACGATCATGGTCCTCTCCAGAATTCCCCGGCGTAGGCCGGCGCCTTGAAAGGCAGCACAAGACGTGCCACGGCGCGCAATGGCGCGGTTCTTGATATCGCCACGGTATGAGCCGCGTAACCACCAAGATTGCCGAGACTTTCAACGAACCGCCAGCATCGAAGGCGGCGATTTTTCAGCCCCGTGCGGAAAAGTTCCCACCCCCCGCGGTCCTGGTCGTCGATGACGAGCCCTTGATTCGCTGGTCAGTGGGTCAATTGCTCACCGACCTGGGATATTCGGTTGAAGAGGCGACGGATGCGGCTTCCGCGCTTAGAATTGTCACCACGTCGCCGGAGCCATTCGCGGTCGTCGTGCTTGATCTTCACCTGCCGGATATGGATGACCTGTCACTCCTCGGAACGCTCCGGCAGCTGATGCCGGATGCACAACTGATTCTGATGACGGCGTTCGGCTCGCCGGAAATCATGGCCGACGCGGCTGCGCGTGGCGTCGAGGTGTTGTCGAAGCCGTTCGAGTTGAGCGACCTGAGCCGGATGATTCTCGAACACCAGGCGGACGTGCGCTGATGCCAAACGCTACGGTACTGGTTGTTGACGACGAACCGCTGATTCGGTGGTCGCTGGTCAACCGCCTCAAGGAAGAAGGCTATCGCACGGTGGAGGCCGGCACCGCCGGCGACGCCGTGGCGCACCATCGTGACGGTGTCGACTTGATCCTGCTGGACTTCGCGCTGCCGGATGCCAACGGCCTCGAAGTGCTCAAGCAAGTCAAGGACACCGATCCCGACACGCTGGTGATCATGCTGACGGCCAACACCGACGTCGGCACCGCCGTCGCGGCGATGAAGCAGGGCGCCTTTCATTACGCCAACAAACCGTTCGATCTCGATGAGATCGTGCTGCTGGTCGAGAAGGCGCTTGAAACCACGCAGTTACGCCGCGAGGTGCGCACGCTGCGCGCGCGGCAGGCACAGCCGTACGGCGTCAACAGCATCGTCGGCGAGAGCGACGCGATCAAGACAGTGCGCGCCTTGCTGCACAAGATCGGCACCAGCCCGGCATCGACCGTACTGCTGACCGGGGAAAGCGGTACCGGCAAGGATCTCGCCGCCAAAGTGCTTCACTACTCCAGCAATCGCGCCGCCAAGCCGTTCATGAACATCACCTGCTCGGCGTTACCCGAGACGCTGCTCGAGAGCGAATTGTTCGGTCACGAGCGCGGCGCGTTCACCGGCGCGGATCGGCAGAAGCGTGGACTGATTGAATCCGCCGATGGCGGCACGGTGTTTCTCGACGAAATCGGCGAGATGGTGCCGCTGCTTCAGGCCAAGCTGTTACGGTTTCTCGAGGAAAAGACGTTCAAGCGGGTCGGTGGCTCCAGCGATATCAAAGTCGACGTGCGCGTCGTCGCGGCGACCAACCGCTCCCTCGAGGAGGAAGTGAAGAAAGGGCACTTCCGCGAGGATCTGTACTATCGACTGAACGTGATGGCGGTGCCGTTGCCGCTGCTGCGTGAGCGGCGCGAGGACATCCCCCGTCTGATCAACCACTACATCGACCTGTTCAACACCGAATTCCGCAAGAAGATCCGCGGTGTGTCACCCACCACGTTGACGGCGTTGACGGCGTACGCGTGGCCGGGCAATGTCCGCGAACTGCGCAACGCCGTGGAGCGCGCGGCGCTGCTGGCCGAGACCATCGAGCTGAATGAGACCCACTTTCCCGTGTTGTCGGCCGCTCCTGGTGAGCTGTCAACCGGCATCAGCCTGCCGGCCGGCGGCATCAACCTCGAGGGCCTCGAGCGGTCGCTGGTGGTGCAGGCGCTGGAACGCGCCGGGTGGAACCAGACCAAGGCCGCGACGCTGCTCGGCCTCAACCGCGATCAGATTCGCTATCGCATCGAAAAGTTCGAGCTCGAAAAACCGTCACACTAAGCGAGGTCTTCTTCCGGCGATGGCAGGTGAATGGTCACGATCGTGCCGCCGCCGTCCGGACACGCCACCTCGATCCGGCCGTTGTGCAGTTCCGTCAAACGCTTCGCGGTGGCCATGCCGAGCCCGGTGCCGCGCGCCTTGGTGGTTTTGAACGGGCGGAACAGCTGGGCACGAATTTCGGGCGGAATCCCCGGGCCGGTGTCGGCGATCTCGATATGATGCCAGCCGTCAGCGGCCGTCAGCGCCACGCGCACCGTGCCGCGGCCCTGCATCGCCTGCGCGGAATTGATCAGCAGATTCTGCAGCGCGATCGTCAGCAGCGTCGCATCACCACTGATCGGCGGCACGTCGCCCTCGATGTCGATGACCAGATCGGCGAGCGCCGGATCGCGCTTCAACAACTCGATCACCGAATTGAGTAGCACGCGCAAGTCCAGGCGCACCGGCCGCGGCTTGGGCGGGCGCGCGAACACCAGCAGATCCTGGATCAGATCGTTCAGCCCGTCGATGCGGGCGATGATTTCCTTGATGATCGCAACGTCGGTGGCGCCGGCGGGCAAGTGCGAGCCGATCACCTGGACGGCGCCGCGCACCGCGGCCAGCGGGTTCTTGACTTCATGCGCGATGACGGCGGCCATTTCGCCGAGCCGGGCGAGGGCCGTCGCTTCTCTCAGGCGCTCTTCCAGCTCCGTACGCCGCGACAAGTCGTGGAGAATCCCGGTGAAATGTTTTTCGCCGTCGATCTCCATCGCGCCGACCGACAGGTGCACGGGGAATTGCTGGCCGTCGCGCCGCACCGCGGTCACCGACCGGCCAATGCCGATGATCTTGCGCTCGCCGGTCTCGAGAAAATGATTGAGGTAGCCGTCGTGCCGGGAGCGATCCGGCTCGGGCATCAGCACGCTGACGTTCTGCCCGATCAGCTCGGCCTCGGTGAACCCGAACATCTGTTCGGCGGCATGGTTGACCGTCTCGATGCGGCCGCGGCTGTCGATGACGATGATGCCGTCGACGGCGGCGTCGATCACCGCGCGCCACCGCGCGGCCGAAACACGGAGCGCCTCGACCGACGACGTTGACTCGGGGAGCTGACTCATCTCACAAGAGTCTATCGCTTCGCCGAGGCCCGCCACGCCGCCAGCTGCGCACGGTAGCCGCGCGGGTCGCCGTAGGCCGCGAACGACGAGTAGCGTTCATGGGTGCCGCGCACGCGGCGGGCGTGCCGAATCGGGCACCAGTACGCCTCGGTTCGCGCCGCGATCTCCCGCACGTACGCGATCAGTCCGTTCGCATAACTACAGAACAGGCAGTTGAGTTTCTCGATCCCATTCAAGTACGCGAGCTGATGCCGGTCGAGCGCCATATAGTCACGGCGCCGCACCCTGCCGACGTTCCATGCCCGAAAGCAGACCGCCTGATACATGCTGACCCAGAGGTCGAGCACCAGGAACGGCACGACGACCGAGTAGATGAGCGGCGCAGTCGTCAGCGTCGCGAGATCGCCGCTGAATACGTACCGCCACAGGCCGGTTCGATCGCGGCGATGCGCGGCTCGCACGCCGGCATGGCGCCGGGCGTGCTGCCGCACCTCGCGAACGTGGCGGCGCGGGAGCGCTAGTCCTGCTCCCACCCCCGCTCCTTCCGCGCCTTGCGCAGCGCCCGGTTCGAGACGTGTTCCGGCTGGCGCGCGATCCAGTCGAGCAGGTCGGCCACCGTGACGATGCCGGCCACTTTGCCGTTCGGCGAGGTGACCACCAGCGATCCGATCGATCGCCCTGTCATCAGCGCCGCGGCGCGGCGAATCGGCGTCCGCGTCGTGACGGTGACGACCGGACTGGTCATCAGGTCGCCGACCGTCCAATCGCCCAGGGTTTTTCGCAATTTCGGACCGCCGAGATCCCGGTCCGACACGATGCCCTGCAACTGCGACCCCTGCGTCACGACCAGGTGATGGATCTTCCGCTGGCGCATCCGGGTTTTTGCCTCCGACGCGTGTACCGCCGGCTTCACCGTTTCGACATCCTTGCTCATCACTTCGTAAACTCTCATCGTGCGCCTCCGCGTTGTGTGGCTGGCCATCGCGACTGCAAACCGCCTGCCGCGAACCCGCCGCCCACAAGACCGTCACGTCTTCTCGTTGGAACCGCACGCCATACACGCGGGGAAAAATTCGGCGCCGCGGGATAAATCACCCGGCCGCGGGACCCGACTCGAAGAACTGGCCGGTTTTGGCTGAGCGCCGCTGGCACGAAGGATGCTCTTTCGGGGGGTGTTCACTTTGGAGCATTCCATGAAAGCCATCGCCATCGGCATGTTGGGAATCCTGCTCGCATCCACGACGGCCGCGGCCCAGACCGCAGCCGAACGCAATCGGATCCTGCAGGACTTCCAGCGGCACGTCGCGGCCTACAGCGCCGAGCATCGCTGCCTCGATCTGTTCCCAGAGGCCCTGAACGCGTCGACGCCGGCGCCGCGCATCTTCACGCCACCGGTGGCGGTGGTCTTTCGCCAGTTGATTGCTGCCGCCATTCACTCAGGCAACAACGCAACGGCCATGCGCGGGGTGAATACGCCACGCCATCACGCCGGCGTGCTCGAGCCGTTCCCGGCAACAGCCCTGAGCACGTTTCCGACAGTGTTGGAGCGCGCGTTGCCACCGCTGCCGGCGGGGCTCGAGTATCGGTTGATCGACAACGATCTCGTGTTGCGGGATGCCGAAGCCGACGTGATCGTGGCGGTTCTCCGTGATGCCCTGCGGACGACCGTCACTCTGAAGGACTGACGACATGACTATGCATACTCAGGAATCCTGCACGATCACGGTGTTCACGCCATTCCGGCATATGGAGCTGTTACGCCGCATTCGTGGCGAATTCAGGGAGATGCCAGGATTGCGGCTGACGCTGGAGCAGGCGATGCGGCTGTGGTCGCTCGACCGCTCGACCTGCGTTGACGTGCTCACGCAGCTGCGGTCAGCCAAATTTCTCGATGTCGACCCGAACGGCAGGTATCGATTGGCTCACAGCGGGTATTGAGCGGCGCGAGCCGCTCCGAAAGGTGGCACGTCATGCGTCGGCTATGCGTCGGGTTGTTGTTCACCGTCTTAGTTGCGGGTTGCGCCGCGATGAGCGTGAGCTCGCACATCGAGCGCAACGTCAACTTCACGGACTACGTGACCTACGACTGGGGGCCGCCGGACGGACTGCCGGTCGGTGACCCGCGCCTGGACAACAACGAGTTCTTCAGGGACTACGTGATGGGCGCGATCGAAAAGGAGTTGGCGGCGAAGGGATTCCGGCAGGCGGAGGGCGGCGAAACCGACCTGATAGTGCACTATCATGCGAATGTCAGCCAGAAGGTCGATGTGTATGAGGCCGACCGGGCATACGGCTACTGCTATGAGAACTGCGAGGCTCGCGTCGCGGAATTCGAGCAGGGCACGCTCGTCGTCGATATCGTGGATCGGCGGACCAACAAAGTGGTGTGGCGCGGCTGGGCGCAAGACACCATGACCGGCGTCATCGACAATCAGGGCCGGCTCGAGAAGCAAGTCGATGAGGGCGTGACGAAGATGATGAGGCTGTTACCCCAGGGTGGAGCCACCTTCCGATAACCCGTCCGGGCCCCAAAGCGCCGCCCAGACATCTAGCCTCCGGCGGTGAAGCCGGTGGGGAAAATTCCCCGGCGCTGCGAGTTTTTTCCCTGTTCAATCAGAGATAGAGTTGGCGTGCACGACGTGAAACCTTCACTGCTGCACGGTGGTAATCTTGCAAAGCTTGCAAGCGCTCAAGGAGTTTCGATGAAAACGCTCACGATGATGACATGGAGTGTCGCGATCGCACTAATGTCGGCCACGCCGGCCGCCGCCAACGGCCGCCTGATGCAGGCCGACAAGGGTGAAGCCGTCTACGCGGCACAGAAGTGTTCGATATGTCACTCGCTCGACGGCAAAGGCCAGGCGAAGGGGCCGCTCGACGGCATCGGCACGAAACTGACCGCGGCCGAGATCCGTGAGTGGATCGTGAACGCGCCCGAGATGACCAAGAAGCACAATGCCACGCGCAAGCCGGTAATGAAGGCGTATCCGAATCTCCCGAAAGAGGATCTCGACGCGCTCGTCACCTTCCTGGCGTCGAAGAAGAAGAAATAGCGTCCGGCCTCCGGTATGCGCCTCGATTCCCCGTCCGCGGTCCGCAATCCGCTCAGCCTGATCGGCGTTGCGGTCACGACCGCGATGGCGGTGGTGTTCCTGATTCTGGTCGCACTCGAACTGTCCGGGCAGATCACCAATCCCTACTTTGGCCTGCTGCTGTTCGTCGCGGTGCCGGGGGTGTTCTTGCTCGGTCTGCTCCTGATTCCTCTCGGGGTGTGGCGACAACACCGGCGCGTCAGGGCCGGTCGCGCGCTCGAGGACTGGCCCGTGATCGATCTGCGGTTGCCGCGCGTCCGATCGATCATCCTCGGCGTCACGGTGCTGACCCTGGTCAACGTCATGATCGTCACGTTGGCGGCGTACGGCGCCGTGCACCACATGGAATCAGCCGAATTCTGCGGCACCACCTGTCACACCACGATGGAGCCGGAGTGGAAAGCCTATCAGGTGAGCGCGCACTCGCAGGTGTTATGCGTGTCCTGTCATGTCGGCCCCGGCGCCGAAGCGCTGGTCGAATCGAAGCTCGCCGGCACGCGCCAGTTATGGCAGATCTTCACGAACAACGTGCCGGCACCCGTGCCGGCACCGGTGCGCACGATGCGGCCGGCGCGTGAAACCTGCCAGACCTGCCACTGGGCCGAGAAGATCCACGGCGACAAGCTCAGGGTGATCCGGGAGTACGCCGACGATGAGAAGAGCAGCGAGACTGCGACCACCCTGCAACTGCATGTCGGCGGGGGCCGTGCCGAGCTTGGCGCGGGCAGCGGCATCCACTGGCACATGAACATCGACAACCGGGTCGAGTTCATCGCCACCGACGCGCAGCGCCAGACCATTCCGTGGGTGAAGTTCACCGATCGCAGCGGCAACGTCAAGGAGTACGCCGTCGACGGCGTCACGCCCGAGCAGCTCGCGCAAGGCGAACACCGGACGATGGACTGCATGGACTGCCACAACCGGCCTGCGCACACGTTCGAACCGAGCCCGGAACGCGCGGTCGACAACGCCATCACTGGCGGTGCGCTCCCCCGCGATCTGCCCTTCGCGCGCCGGGAAGCTGTGGCGGCGTTGAAAGACAGCTACGCGTCAAACGCCGAAGCGCTGTCGGGCATCGAAGCGCGGCTGCGCAAGTTCTACGCTAATCAGTCGTCCGCGCAAGGCCCGGCCTTGACGCGCACGATCGGCGGCGTCCAGGAGATCTATGGACGCAACGTCTTCCCCGCGATGAAGGTCGGCTGGGCCACCTATCCCAACAACATGGGCCACGTGTTCTTTCCCGGATGTTTCCGTTGCCACGACGACAACCACAAGTCGCGCGACGGTAGCGTCATCAAACAGGACTGCGAGAGCTGTCATGCGATGCCATAGTTCGGGAGCCGGGAGCCGGGAGCCGGACGCTGCGCAAGATCGGCCAGGCCGACATCCTGTTCAACGCTATGCCGCGATTCGGATCTCGTGATCCAGGAGGGCCAGCCGCCGACGGCGACCAACGCGTTGCTGCTGGGCTATCTGTATCGGCCGTACACCGCGCACGTCGGGTTCGTGCGGCTCACTTACGGCTTCTGACGCGGGCTAGCGAACGATCAGGACCGGCACGCGGCTGCGATCCAACGCCCCTTGCGCGACGCTGCCGAGGAGCAAACCGCGTAGGCCGGTGGCGCCGGTGGCGCCAAGCACCAGGAGGTCGGCCGACTCCGGTCGCACACGCGTCAAGGACCGCCGGAAGCGGCGCCCGCTCGGTCACGATGTAATCCACGCGCCAGCCGGCATCGCGCAAGGGCTTGGCGGCATTCTCGAGGGTGCGTCTGGCGAGTTGCAGGCGCTTCGCGTTTGCACGAGCGACTTCAGCGCCGACGCCCTGCCTGGTCGCGCCGCCAATCAGCGTTTGCGACGGAACCTGCATCAGGTGGACGGCCATGACGAGTGCCACGCGCCGCTGGTCCGGCGCGAGCCGGGCGACCCATTCAACCGCTCGGCCGGCATTCGACGAGCCGTCGTAACCGACGACGACACGGTGCAAATCACGCGACGCTCGACGCACCACCAGCACCGAGCAGGGCGCATGACGGACGACGTTTCGGGACACGCTGCCCACGAGCAGCCGGCGCATGACGCCGTGGCCGCGCCAGCCCATCGCAATAACATCCGCGTCGATCCGCCGCGCATAGCGGACAATGACGGCTGCCGGCTCTCCCGCATAACGCGAGGCCCGCGCGGTCGGCCAACGGCGATCGAGCGTCTTCAGCATGCCGGTGCGGACATCCTCAGCGCCGCGCGTCGTCGCGGTGCGTAATCTGGCCCGTCCATCGGCCGGCGGGTGCTCCGCCACGACGCCAAACGCGCGCGACGGGGCGGGCCATGGCCAGCTCACCGTGGTCACCAGGGCGGCGGTCGCCGCCGGCGAACCGTCGGAGGCGACCAGGACCCGGAACTCTTTTCTTGCGGCCATGACTGCCTCATCGCTCGTGGGGCACCTTATGCGTGTGCGGTGTGGTCTTACCGTCGCCGACCAGCACGGTCCCCATCAGGCCGCCCTCGGCGTGGTCGAGAATATGGCAGTGAATCATCCACTCGCCTGGCCGCTCGTCGAAATGCACGAGCAATCGCACCGTCGTCTTCATGGGGACGTTGACGGTGTCCTTCAGCGCGAGCGGCCGCACCGGGTCGCCCTTGTCATCGAGCACGTGAAAGAAGAAGCCGTGGAGGTGGAACGGGTGATCCCAGTCTGAATCGTTCTTCACTGTCCAGACCTGCTTCTCGCCGAGTTTCGCCAGAAAAGGTTTGGCCTTCCAGAAGGGCACGCCGTTGATCCGGAATTCCGACTTGTTGTTCTGCATCGGCGGCAACGTCAGGATCATCTCCACCGGCGTCGCGCCGGCGGTTGAGGGCGTCTCGAGCGACCGCGTCAGGGTGATGGGTTTGGCCGTCACGGCAGGTTCGCTCGTGAACTCGATGGTCAACACATCTTCGACGCTGCGATACTCGACGCTTCCGTAACCGCGGTTGTAGAGCATGGCGCGCAGCGGCAGGGGCGTGCCGGTCTTCCCTTTTGGCGTCACGATCACGTCGACGCGCTCGCCGGCCGTCACCAGCAAAATGTCGGTCTTCACCGGCCGCTCCTGGATGCCGCCATCGACGCCGATCACCGTGAATTCCTGGCCGTCGAGATCAAGATAGAAGAACCGGCTCTTCGCGGCATTGACGATGCGCCACCGTTGCGGAGCGCCCGACCGGGCCTTCAGCACCGGACGCTGGCGGCCGTTGGCGAGGACGTAATTGCCTTCACGTCCGAACACCATGCCGGCCGAGCCGCCGCTGTCGGCGGACTCGAGCTCGCCTTTCGCGTTGAAGCCGATGTCGCTCAGCACGAGCGTCAATTGATCCTCGACGCCGACGCCGTCATTCGGATCCTCGACCAGCAGCGGTCCATACAGACCGAAGCCAACCTGCGCCGCCGACATCACGTGCGGGTGATACCAGTAGAGCGCCGCGTCGCGGACCACGAAGTCGTAATTGAACGTCTCGCCCTTGTTCACGGGCGGCTGCGAAATGTCGGGCACGCCGTCCATCTCGATCGGCACCCGCACGCCGTGCCAATGCACCGTGGTTGGCTGGTCGAGTTCGTTCGTGAAATGGACGATCAGCCGGTTGCCGACTTTGGCCTTGATGAGCGGACCAGGCAAACCGCCGTTATAGGTCCACGCCTTGACCGTCTTGCCCGGCGCCACTGCGACGTCGGCGAGCTTCGCGACAAGCTTCACTTCGACAATATTGGGATCGGCGTTGAGATCGGGCAGCTCGTTGAGCCTGACGCCGTCGGCCCATCCAGCCGGCGCGTACGACTGCGCGGCTGCGGTCAACGGGACGAGCAGGCACACCAGGATTGGCAGGAAGCGGCGCATCTTTGGAATTTTCGCAAATTGACGCATGGCATATGTCTGCAAACGTCGCAGCCTCATGATGGCGGTGTCGGCAGGCGGCGGATCTTGATTCCCAGTGTGATCAGGAAACCGATGATCAGCAGCGTGGCCACGGCCAGTCCGCGCCGGCGCGCCTGTAATTCCTCGAGCGCGGCATAGCCCGAACGTTCGGCCCGCCGCGCTGCCTCCGCACCCTTGCCCGACAGCTCTGCAAATGGCTCGTCCCTGAACGTGTGAATCGCCACGCGCGACTGAATGAATTGGTCGCGCGCGTCGTGTAATGCCAGGTGGGCATCTTCCACGAGCATGCCGGCCTGTTCGGCACGCGCCACCACCGCCTCGGCCGACCCGATTGCCGCGTCAAGACCGTCGAGGCCGTCGCGGAACTTCTTGATGGTGGCCGCGCTGTTTCCAGTGGCGTCGTGACAGGTGGCGCAGACGGCGGGTTCGGTGACGCCGATCATGGCGTGGCTCGGCCGCTGAATGGCGTGGTTGCCGTGGCAGACGAGGCATTCGGCCTGACCCATGTCGTCGAAGATCGCCTTCTTCGGCCCGGCGGTGAAGTTCTGCGCCTCACGAACGTGGCACTGCGCGCACACATTGGCCACCTCGGTCACTCCCGGGGGCGTCGCGCCGTGACTGCCATGGCAGGTATTGCAGGTCGGTGCCGACGTATCGCGCCGCTTCAACAGCGCATCCGCGTGCACGCTCGACGACCAATCAGCGAAGACGGTGGCCTCGCGGCCAAATGCTTTCATGCGAGCCGGATCGGCGTGACACTGCGAACAGGTGGTCGCCACGTTCATCGGCGCAATCGGCGAGCGGGTATCGCGGACGCGCACCACGTCGTGGGCGTTATGGCAGTCGGAGCAGGTGGCGACTCGCGTCTCACCCTTGCTCATAGCGCGGCCGTGCGCGCTGGTCAGGTACTGCGCCAGCTGGTCGACCCGCACCTGCGGATCGAACTTGCGCATGTAGGCGGCATCGCTATGACACGAGGCACACATTGCGGCAGTGCCGCCACGCGCGATCGCGGTGTAGGCTCCGGGCGCCTGTCCCTTGTGGCACGACGCGCACTCGACGCCGGCGGCCGCGTGCACGCTGTTCGTGAATCCCGACGGTGGGTCGGCGCGGTCCTGCGCCGCCGTGGCGGTGGCCAGGGTGATTCCAATCGAGAACGCCAGGGTGAACGCCAGCGGCGCGCGTGAGGTGGTCCGCATCAGTGTCCCTCCCCGCCGGCATAGGCTAGCACCGTGAGCACGGCAATGATCACCAGCGCGGCCACGCCGCCCCACCACGCCACCGCACGCGATTTCTTGCCGGTCGCCCAGAACGGCACGGTGAACGCGATCACGCCAAAGACACCGATGCCGCCAAGGGCGAGCAGTTCGCCTTCGACGCCAAGCACGTGCGCCGGGACGTACTTCAGCGCCTGGAACATCCACAGGAAATACCACTCCGGCCGGATGCCCGCCGGGGCCGGGGCAAACGGATCCGCCTTGACACCGAGCTCCCACGGGTAAAAGGCCGACAGTCCGGCGAGCAAGGCGAGCGCCAGGGTCCAGCCAAAGGCTTCGCGCATCACGAAGTGCGGGCACGAACGGCCAGACGGGAACGGGACGGCCGGCGCGCTCGGCTTCGGCTTCGACGTGAGGAGGAACGCTCATGCCGTGGCTCTGCACCAGCCAGATGTGCATGCCGACGAGCACCGTGGCGATCATCGGCAGAATCGCCACGTGCATGCCGAACAGCCGCGTCAGGGTGGCGCCGGTCACATCGGGCCCGCCGCGAATGAACCGGACCAGGAAATCGCCCGCCACCGGCACGGCCGCCATGATGTCGGTGCCGACGCGCGTGGCGAAGTAGGCGAGCTCGTTCCACGGCAGCAGGTAGCCGGTGAAGCCGAAGCCGAGCGTCAACGCCAGCAGCAACATGCCGCTGATCCACGTCAGCTCGCGGGGCCGGCGGTAGGCGTGGAGAAACAACACGCTGAACAGGTGGGCAACTGCGGCGGCGACCATCAGGTTGGCCGACCACGAGTGGATCGATCGGATCAGCCACCCGAACTTCACGCGCGTCATGATGAACTGCACGCTCTCGTACGCTTCGCTCGAGCTCGGGCGGTAATACAACAGCAGCAACGCGCCGGTCCCCACCTGCATGGCAAACAGGAACAGCGTCATGCCGCCGAGGTAATAGGCAAACGAATGGCGGTGAACGCGGGACGGTCTTGTGACGAACCAGTTCCGTCACCGCATCCAGCGGCAGCCGTTCGCGTCCCCACGCCGTGATGCGGGTCCGCATCACGCTCTCCGCACGATCACAACCTCGTCACCCTTGAGCGCGACGTCGAAACGATCGAGCGGACGCGGTGGTGGGCCTTCGACGTTGCGGCCGGTCAGGTCGTAGTGGCCGTTGTGGCACGCGCACCAGATGCGCTCGATGTCGGAACGGTACTGAACGGTACACGACAGGTGGGTGCAGGTGGCGGAGAAGGCGCGCAGCTCGCCGGCCGCGGTGCGCACCACGATCACCGGCGTGGTGCCGAACGGCGATGATCTTGCCCGGTGTTCGCGGCAATGTCGGTGGCCTTGCCCGCCACGACCGACTGCGGCGCTGCTTCCGGAACCTCGGGCGGCACCAGGTAGCGGCTAATCGGATACAGCACCGACCCACAGACGCCGGCCAGCCAGCTGCCGAGCAACCAATTGAGGACGTCGCGTCGCCCGTCCATGACTATTTCGCGAGCGACTGCAGATAGACCACCACGGCATCGACGTCAGCCGGCGGCAGCGTGGCAAACGACTTCATCGGCGGCTTGCGCGTGGCCGCGTGTTTCTTGGCCATCTCCGCGGGCTGCGTAATCCACAGTTTGAGATCCGCCGCTGAGTGCTTCTTGCCGACGTCGTCGAGCGGACCCTTCACATTGCCCTTCCCCGCCACCGAGTGGCACAAGGAGCACTTCTGCGTTTCGTATATTTTCTGCCCCTGGGCGACGGCGTTCTGGGCGCCGGCCGCGAAGGGTACGAAGAAGACGATCCCGACAACGACGCCTGCGACGCGAATCATGAGGATCTCCTTTAGCGCGACACGGTGCGCGCGACCCCTTAGAACGTTGTGACCTGCGGAAGCGCGAGCACGATCTCGAACGTGACCGTGATCTCCGGATCCGTCTTCAAGATGCCGAGCATGGCCTTCGGCGGGGTGATGCCGTAGTCGGTCATCAACAACGCCACATCGCCGATCACGGTGATGGTCGAGGCGTTCACTCCGGCCCTGATCGGGAAGGCCACTTCCTTCTCGATGCCGGCGATCTTCAGCACGCCCACCGCCGTGAACCCGTTGGCGGCGGCCGCCGGTTCAAGGCGTAACAGGCGGAACGTGATGTCCTGGTACTCGCTCACCTTCAGCGCCTGGTGCATGTTCTGGTCGAAGCCTTCTTGCAACGAGGTCAGCGACGCGGCACGGATGGCGATGTCAAACGCCTCAACGCCACGCACCTTGGCCGCCGATTGCAGGCGGTCGCCGTCTGCCGGCGCGAGCACGAGCCGCGACAGACGCACGTCCGTGGTCGACGCCGTGAACGGATAGACGTTGGAGGTGCCGGCAATCGAGACACGCGCCGCGGCCATCCGCAACTCCGGAGGCGGCAGCGGCTGGCCCACCACGAGGTAGGGAACGGCGAAGAGGCCGATCGCGAGCGTGCAGACAAACGCTGTGAGGGCGCGAAAACGTGTGGTCATGACTGTTCTCCAGAAGTAATCCGGCTGCCTGAAGGGCAACTCGTATGCCGAGACCGACTGGAGGTTTCGGGCCTGATTTCGCCTGGAAAGTGCCGGATGGCGTTCGCAGCAGCAGGGACATTCCCCCGGCCCGGGGAATATTCCGCACCGGTCATTCGGCGCCGGAAGACACCGGCGTGACCGCCTACTGCCGCGGTCGATCGAGCCGCCGCAGGTACCGCACGAGGCCCGCACACAACGCGAAGCAAAGGAAGCTGGCCACCGCCGCGGGCCACACGATGACATCGTCACCCCCGAGATACGCGTTCATCGTCGCCGTCAGCAGCCACAACTGCAGGATGACGAGGATCAGCACGAACGCCAGCATCCCCTGGACAATGGGTGTGCGCTGCGCCCGTGTGAAGGTCCGTGGTGACATTAGACAATCCTCGTGTCGATGCCCGTGGCGTAAATATCGTCGCCGATAAACTCGAGAACAATCCGCGGCAGCGGGCGCGGCGGCGGCCCGGCGATCACGCGGCCGCTGCGCAGATCGAAGATGCCTTCGTGGCACGGGCAATGGAACACGCCCTCCGCCGGTTTCGGAATCACCGCGCACGACAGGTGCGTGCACTTCTGAGAGAACGCCACGAATTCTGATTCGGCGAGCCGCACCAGCACGCATGAATCGTGGTCGTGCGGGTAGTCGAAGACGAGCGACCCGCCGACCGCAAGCTCGCGGCGCGACGCGATGCGGCGGGACCCTGGAGGTGGCTGGCGGCGTCGCCTCCAGCTCTGGCCGGCGATCCACAGTTGGCCAACGGCAAACGCCAGGCTCGTCAGGGTCAAGAACTTCACGAAGTCCCGCCGCTCGACGTACTGGTCCTGCGGCCAGTCGATGGGAAAATCCTGCCGCCACGCGGGCTGCTCGTCGGCCGGGCGGCCGTCTGGCGGGAGCGTGATCGTCTCTCGTTCTGGTACGGGCGTGGCCATCAGATCTCCACTTCATCGAACGGATCGGAATCCGCGACGACCTTGATTGACACCGGGCGGCGATCGACTGCATCGTCGAGCGCGGCCGTCACGTCCAGATACGGCGCCACGCTCACGAGGCCGCGCGGCGCCATCACGAACACGCGCGTCGTGATCACCTGCTGGCCGAATTGAAAACGATTGGCAGGCGCCGACATCGGGCGCAGGTGTGCGATGTCTTCCGCGCTGCCGTAGAAGAGGGCCTGGCTCGGGCACACCGTGGCGCACATCGGTTTCTTGCCGATGCTGGTGCGGTCGTAACACATGTCGCACTTCATCATCAGCTTGCGGTCTTCGTAGACTTCCGGCACGCCGAACGGGCACGCGACCACGCAGTTGCCGCACGCGATGCAGCGCGGTTTACGCGCCGATTGGACGACGCCGTCAGCCGTGCGTTTGATCGCGTCCGCCGGACACACTTCGGCGCAGGTCGGCTGCTCGCAGTGCATGCACACCACCGGCACGGTCTGCACGCTCTCGGCACGGTTGAGGTATTCGAGATGAATCATCGACTCACCGCGATGCGTGTCGCATTCACTGCACGCCTGCACGCACGCCTCGCAGCCAATGCAACGGCTCGGATCGACGAAGAAGTGCAGGTGTTCGGGCTTCACTGCTGCGGCTCCAGGTGGCCTTCATAATCCGGAGGGCCGTCGGCCTTCC
Organism: uncultured Acidimicrobiia bacterium; assembly: GCA_963784445.1. Lineage (GTDB taxonomy): Bacteria > Acidobacteriota > Vicinamibacteria > Vicinamibacterales > UBA2999 > 12-FULL-67-14b. The sequence goes on from CAWARO010000001.1 coordinate 650,573, forward strand.
GGACACGACAGCCGCAGACCTTGTACTGCGGGATCTTGCTGATCGGATCCTGCGCGGCCACCGTGAGCTGGTTCGCGCTCTTCTTCCCGGCCCAGTGGTACGGAATGAACACCGTGTCGGGACGAATCGTGGTGACGACCATGGCGCGAAGCGTGATCGTGCCGCGCCGCGTTTCCGCCGTGGTCCATTCGTTATCGGCAATGCCGAGTTTCTCGGCGAGTCGCGGGTGCATCTCGATCCGCGGTTCGGGATACTGCTTCACCAGCGGGCCGATCCGGCGTGTCTGCGTGCCCGACAGGAACTGGCTCACCACGCGCCCTGTCGTCAGGAAGATTGGATAGGCCTCACTCGCATCGTCAATGGGATCGCGATAGTCGGCGACGTTGAACCGGGCGCGGCCGTCGGGGAAATAGAACGGACCCGCGCCTTTCGCAATCGGGTTATAGCTGCCGGGCTCGAACAGCCGCGGCGTGCCGGGATGATCGGCCAGCGGCTCGCCGGTCTTCGGGTCGTCCGCGTAGCAGGGCCAGAACACACCGAAATCGCGCTCGACCTTTTCGTAGGTCACGCCGGAGTAATCCGCGATGCCGCCTTTGCTGGCGACCCGCAACTCTTCGAAAATCGCGCGCGGTTCGGCGAACGTGAACCCCCGCGGCCGATCGAGGGCGCGGGCAATGTCCTGGATGATCCGCCAGTCCTGCCGCGCCTCACCCGGGCAGTCAACCGCCTTGTTGACCTTGATGATACGGCCCTCGACCTGCGTGACCAGGCCTTCGTCCTCTTCCTGAAGGCTGCCCGGCAATACCACGTCGGCATGGCGGGCGGTGTCGTTCAGGAAGAAATCGATGGCGGTAAAGAACTCCAGCTTATCCAGGCACCGGGTCACGAAGTGGTTGTCGGGCAGCGAGACTTTGGGATTGAAACAAATGGCGACCAATCCTTTGATCTCGCCCGTGTCGATCTTGCGAAACATCTCGTACGCGTCGACGCCCGCCGCCGGCAGCTCGTGTTCCTTGATGCCCCACACGCCGGCGATGTAGCGCCGGTGCTCCGGATTGGAGATATCGCGCAATCCCGGCAGCTGATCGCACTTCTGCCCGTGCTCGCGTCCGCCCTGCCCGTTGGCCTGGCCGACGATGGTGCCGTAGCCGCAGTGCGGGCGGCCGATGCGGCCGGTGGCGAGCACGAGGTTGATCGAGCCGAGCGCGTTCTGCACGCCGTTCGAATGGTGCTCGATGCCGCGCGCGTGAAGCAGGAACCCGGTCTTCGGCGTCGCCCACATTTCGGCGGCCGCCATCAGCGCGCGGGCCGGCACACCGGTGACGTCCGCGGTCCGTTCGAGTGTCCACTGCTTGCAGTACGCCGCCACGGCGTCGAATCCGACGGTCTGCGCCTCGATGAAGGCGTGGTCGATCCAGTCGCGCTCGATCATGATCTGCAGCACGCCGGCGAAGAGCGCCGCGTCGCGGCCGGGTTTGACCGGCAGGTACAAATCGCAGGTGCGCGCCACCGGCGTGATGCGCGGGTCCTGGATGATGATCTTCGCGCCCTGCTCGCGCGCCTGCCAGAGATAGTTGGTCGTGATCGGCGAGCACTCGGCGACGTTTGAGCCCGCCACCCAGATCACCCCGGCGCCGATCATATCGGCCCACGGGATTGGTGGTGCGGTCGATGCCAAACGCCTTCTTGTTGGCCGCGCCGGCGCTGACCATGCACAACCGGCCGTTGTAATCGATGTACGGGGTCTTGAGGCAGACGCGCGCGAACTTGCCGAGCAGATAGGTCTTCTCGGTGGTCAGGCTCGCCCCGCCGAGCACGCCGATCGATTGCGGCCCATGCGCGGTTTGCAGGCGCGCGATCTCAGAGGCCACTCGCGCGATCGCCGCGTCGTACGGCATCGGCGCGAAGCCGCCCGGCGCGGACGAATCGCGCTGCAGGGCGGTCAGCAGGCGATCCGGGTGGGAACCCTGCAGGTACCGCTTCACGCCTTTCGGGCAGAGCATGCCGCGGTTGAAAGGGAATTCGTCCCACGGCTCGAAGCCAATCACTTCGTTGTCGCGCACCTTGAGCTGGATGCCGCACTGCTGGCCGCAGAAACAGCAATGCGTCTTGACCAGGCGATCAGGTTCGACGCTGGTGGACAGCCGGACGCCGGTCATCGCTGACAGGTGCGGGCCGAAGCGATCGATGATCTGCCGTTCGTCTACGGGGATCGTTGCCACAACGCTCCTTGTGCGAGGCCGAACAGCGCGCGCCGGCAGCGCGGACACACGTGCTGGTAATGACCGCCACCGGCCAGCTCGTAAGAGAAGCCAAGCTCGCGTTCGACCTGCTCGAGATCGCCGACCATCAGTTGCGGCGCGAACTCGGCGCCGCAGCGGCGGCACGACGCCTGTTCACCGCGCGCGCCGGCATCCTTGTAGAAGCTCACGCCAAGCTGCGCGGGCCGTTGGAAAATGTGGAACAACTTGCCGAACGGCAGCCACAGGAGCGTCACGATCACGGTGACGGCATGCAGTACGGCGAGGAAGTCGTACGCGTAGCCGCGCATCCACGTATAGCTCGCGGTGAGCATGAGCCCGGTGACGCTAATCGCAAACAGGGCGAGCAGCGGCAGTATGTCCTCTGCGAACTGCTGCGTCGCCGCGGCGCCGTGATCGATCATTCGGCGTCGGAACGCCACCATCACGCCGGCGATGACGAGAAACGACGCCCACACCAGGCCGTGGAAGATGACGAACGCGAGCAGGGAGTCGACCGGGAAATCCTGCATCGGCACGCCGAACATGAACGTCCGATACATGTGGACGTTTCCCGGCACCGTCTCGAAGTGGATCCAGCCCCACACCAGCGGGAACGTGATGGCGGCGGCGAGAATGCAGCCCCACATGATCAGCCAATGCGCCAGGCCGCGCAGCGCCGACCGCTTGAAGATGAAACGATTGGCCGCCACCTCGATGGCGGCGCGCTGGCCGAGTCGCGCCGCATTCGAGGCGCGGAAGCCACGGGCAAAGAATGCCTGCCAGCCGCGCCGCCAATACAGCCGCGTCGGCGGCCGAGCGATCCACATCGCGTAGCGGTAGGTGATCCCGAACGTCGCAAACAGCGTCGCGAACGTGTAGCCGACAAGTGCGGCATCAAAGTGCGCGAGATTACGTGAGCCCACGACAATTGCGGCGGCAAGGATCACCGTCACACCTGCCGCCCAGGCTCCGCTCCTGACCCGGTCCACGGCTTGCCGCGCGGTCACCGGGAGCGATGCCCGCCACGACACGTCCGCGGGATGGAACAGGCGCTGATTCGCGAGACGCAGGAGCACGGCGGTCAGCGACAACAGCAGGAACCCGGGCCACAACACGCCAAGGGTGTCGCGAAACACGCCAAGCAGGAGCGGTGGGAAGAACCCGCCCAGCCCGCCCAGCGCGCCCACCAGGCCGGTGACCGTGCCGGTATCGCGCGGGAATCGTTCGGGCACCAGCTTGAACACCGCGCCGTTGCCAAGTCCGAGCAGCGCCGCACATCCGAGGGCACCGACGGTAAACGGGATCATCGACGGCCAGATCATCAGCAGCGAGAATGCGGCCACGCCACCGAACACCCACGACAGCACTTGCGCGCCGCCAATGCGGTCGGCGAGCCAGCCGCCGAGCGGCCGCATCAACGTGGCCAGCACCACGAATCCGGCGGCGCGGAAACCCGCGTCGGCCGGCGCCAGTCCGAATTGCGCGCGCAGCAATGTGGGCAGGTAGATCGAAAAGGCGACGAAGCCGCCGAACGTGAGGAAGTAGAAGGCGCCGAGCCACCATGCGACCGGCTCATGCCTGAGCACGCGGATCATCGCGGCGAGGCTGGCCGGCCTAGCCGCGGCGGGGTTGTTGCGCGCGAACAGTGCAAAGACAATGGCCCAGACGAACAGCAGAACCCCGACGCCGCGAAACACTGCCTGCCATCCGAATGCGGCCGCAGCCACGGCGCCGCCGAAAACCGCGGCCGACTGGCCAAGAAGACCCAGACCGAAGATGCCAAGCGCGGTTCCCTGCTGGGCGGGCGGACTCCACCGCGACACGAATGCGGCGCCGATCGCAAAAGACGACCCGGCGAGACCGATGAAGAAGGCCGACGCCAGCAACGACTCGTAGGTCGTCGTCGTTGGAACGACGAATGCGGCGATCCCGGAGACGGCAAGCAGCACGGTGAACATGGTGCGGCCGCCGTACCGATCGGTCAGCATACCCATGGGCAACCGTGCCACCGATCCCAGCAGGACCGGAACCGCGACCAGTAACGCCGTCTGTGATGCCGATAACCCGTAGAGATCGGTGAAGACCGGCGCGAGCGCGCCGATCAGTCCCCACGCCGCGAAGGACACGGCGAATGAAACCGTGGCGAGCATCAGTGCGCGCCAGTTCAGTTGTGGGTGAGCGACGGCCATCAGTTGCTCCGTTCAAAGCAACGCGCGTACCGCTGCCGGCATGCCAATGCTGACAGTGTGCCGCGGGCTCGGCTGCGGAAGAATGCCCGTTCCGCGAATTATTACGCAACGCGGCAGCTTCGCGGGCAGAGTTTCCACGCGGCGCGGTGGCACGCCGTGTGCTCGCTTTCGAAGGTATGACTCAATTTTTTCTGCGCTTCATCGGCGCACTGTCTCTCGATCCGGCGGCGTACGAAGATATCGAGTCGGATCACCGTTCCTCGATGCAGTCGGTGATTGTCGTGCTAGCCGTCACAGCAGCGGGAGGCTTTGCCGCGATGGGCCTCGGGCTCGTCGGCGTGGCCGGTTTCGTGACCGGCGCAATCATGATGCTGGGCGGCTGGCTGCTATGGGTGTCGTTGATCGCGACGATCGGCACCACCGCGCTGGCCGAGCCGCAGACCCGCAGCAACGCGCGCGAGCTACTCCGCACGCTAGGCTACGCCGCCGCGCCCGGCGTGTTTTTCGCCTTCGCCGCCATGCGCGCCGCCGCGCCGTTTGTGATCGCGGTGGTCTCGATCTGGATGATCGCCGCGGCCGTCGTCGCCGTAAGGCAAGCGCTGGACTATCGGACCACCGGCAGGGCCATCGCGGTGTGCGCGCTCAGTTGGGCGCTGTCGGCCGGGTTGTTGATCGCGATCGGGCTCATCTTTGCCCGCCCGGTGAGCTGACCGACAGGGTCTGGCCGGTGGCGATCTTCTGCTGCAACACGCGGATGAATCGCGCCGCCACTGCCGGTTGATAGCCGCCGGCCATGAACGCCTCCTGCCACTGTCGCTCGTCGAGCGACCCGAGCATCTCGCTGGCCCATCGCACGTGGCCGGGCGTGATCCGATCGCGGACCATCTCCTGGTGAAAGCCGGCGTAGGCAAACTCGACGAAGCCGTCGCTCACGCCTGTGATGAACCCGTGACGCTCGAACGCAGCAGGGTCGTTCTTGCCCGCGACGAAACGCCCAGTGCCACCGAGCGCGGTACCGAGGTCGCGCACCACGTACCAAAGCTCACGGCGATCGCCCGCGGCGAATTCATAGAGTGTGTTGTTGGAATTCTTGAGGTCCGAAGAGTTGAACATCATCAGAATCACGAGCAGGCCCTCGTATGGATCGGTGCCGACGAAGGGATTCTGCTGGAACGACCAGGGGCCGCGATCCTTCAGCGACTTCACCTTGAGCCGGAAGCGTCCGCCCGGCTCGACATGCCGGCCCCAATCGTCTTCGAGCGTGAACGACGGCAGGTAATACACCGGCGGCTGGTGGTAGCCAACCGCCGACAGCACTCGAGACACGACCACTTCGACCGGACCCTCATCCGGCCGTTCGTCACTCGCCGCCTGCTTGACGCTCCATTCGCGTCCCTCGGGATCGCGCACTGTCATGCCGGGGTTCGTGCCCGTGTGCTTGATCTCGACCAGCGAGTACACCGCCGCGGGATCCGGTGCGCGCTCCGGGCCCCATGGCCCGTAGAACAAATCGCGATCGGCGAGGTCGGTCGGCGCCGTCCACAGGCTGGCCACGGGCAAACCGGAAGGGTGCGTCGTCGGGCGCACGGTCTGGACCCCGCAGAACGGCAGGTACATCGCCAGGATAGTAGGCAGGACAACCAGTGTGCGGATCATGACGGACCTCGCTTCGCGATTACGGGACGAACGGTATGGGCGCCGTGCGCCGGCTCACCCGCGAGAACCGGAACGGATCGTTGACGCGGAACAGCACCTGCCAGCCCTCGTCGCCGTGCGCCACATCCATGCGCGCCACGGTGGCGTGCCTGGTGTGCAGACGGAATCCCATGCCGTACGACTGCCGATCGAAATTCAGCTCGCCGATCTTCGGCGCGACGTTGCCCGCCTCGGCGAAGAGCGCCCAATCAACGTGGGTGAAGAGTCTTACGCGAGCTTCGGCATTGATCAGGACCAGGTTGCGATCGTGGAAGCGATAGCTGGTATACGACCGCAGCGAGCCTGAGCCGCCGAGCGCCGGCAGCAGATAGAACGGCACCACCTGTCCCTCATCGGCGCGCGATCCAGCCAGCCAGCCGTGAGCGAACAACACGATGCGGTGCGACGACACCGGAATGAAGTGCGCGGCTTCCGCTTCATAGCGATGAAAACCGAACTGATCGATCCCGCGGTCGGCATACCGTGACCACGACGCCTGGTAAAGGCCGCCTTCGGATGGATAGGCACGGTGGTCCCGGGTGTCCGCGACAATCGCGACTTCGCCGTGCAGGAAGTTCGGTTGCTGGTGCCAGCTGATACACGGGATCGTCAGGGAAGAGGGTGCGCGTGTCGGGATAGCCGCGCGGGAACGTGCCGCCGGGCGCCTGGATCGAGGGCCGGGTGATCCACCCGAGCTTGCCCTTGATCGACAGCCACTGCGTCGGCTTGCCGGTGAGGTAACCAACGATGTTGGCGGATTCCATCCGATACTCGCTGCGATCGGTCTCGAGAGACTCCGGCCCCGCACCGAAGTAGGTTACTTGCGTCAGGTCCTGCCAGCGCAGCTGCGCGCCGGCGGTGATGCGGCTGCGCGCCAGCGTGGGCAGCTCGACGCGCGCCTGCGCCATCTTGTACATCCGCCACGACAGCGCCGCGGAGCCATCGACGAACAGGCGATCGCCGAAGAGCCAATAGCGATAACCGGGGCCGCCGGAAATCCATCCCGCGCCGGGGATCATTTCGCCGAATTCCGGATAAAAGCCGTTCTTGACCTCGCCGCCGTCGCCGCTGCTCGCAAACTGGCTCCCGTAACGGATCGCCTTGTCGATGATGTTCGGCTCGTTGAAAAATCCGCCCGGTGCGGTGGCGCGCTCGTCTTGTGCGACGGGGTCAGGAATGGGCGGGGCTTCTTGCGCATGCGCGATCGTCGTCGCGCCCGCCAGAATGAGGGCCGCCAGTAGCGATATTGGTTTCACGTGGTGCCTCCAGCTACATGGCGGGACGACGCACTATCCGTGCCACGGCGAGGGCTGTGATTGCGGCCCGAATCTCGCTGAAGTCACAGCCACCGGCCTTGCTGCGCGTGAAATCCCGCGCGGTGCTCATTTTCGTGCGCGAATCCGCGCACCATCCGCCAGCGTATCCGGCGGGTGGAGGACGACGCGCTGGCCCTCCGTAAGTCCGCTGACCACGTGAGCCATCGCGTGGTTTCGCTCCCCGATCTGGATCGTGGTCAGATGTGCTGTACCGCCGTCGGCGACAAAGACGGCCCACTGATCACCCTTGCGGAACAGGCTTCCCACCGGGACCGTCAGCGCGTCGTGCTGTTCCCAGACAATGATCCGCACCTCGACGCGATACGCGTCGCCGAGATCGCACGCCGTCGTGTCGTCGTCGAAATCGACGATCACGTTCACGCGCTGTTCCTCGACGCCGAGCGCCGACACCTTGAGGAACCCGGACGGTTCGACCCGGCGCACGCGGCCGTGAAGCGGCTGCTCGCCGCCCCAGCGCTCGATCAGCACGGGCGCGCCGGCGCGAACCCGCACGGCATCGGTCGAAAGAAAGTCCGCGACCACCTCCAGTTGCGCCGGATCGCCGACCTCGATCAGCGGCTCGCCGGCGCTCACGGCCGATTCGCTTTCGCGCAGTCGTTTGAGCACCACGCCGGCAGCCGGCGACGGCACGTCGATGAGGCGGCCGCGGTTGGCCGGCGTCTCCAAACGGGTGCGCGCCAACTGCCACTCACGCTCGGCCCGGTGCACCGCGAACGCTGCGACCTCGACCGACCGGCGCCCCGTTTCTAGCGCCGTTTGCGCGGACTCGTAGTCCTCGCGCGACACTGCGCCGGCCGCCACCAGGTTGGACAATCGGCGTTCGGCGGCGGCGGCGCGGTCGCGGAGGGCAACGGCGCGATCGTGCTCGGCCCGTGCTTGCCCAACAGCCTGTTCCGCGGCAGCCGCTGCGGCCGCGAGCTCCGCTCGCGACCGCGGATCGAGCAACGGCGCGTCCAGTGGCGCCAGCTTCACGACCACTGCGCCCCGTGATACGCGATCGCCGGGCTCGAGCTCGATGCGTTGCAGCCGGCCCGCCACCGGCGCGGTGATCACGAATCGATCGCGCACCCGCGTCTCGCCGTCTTCGTCGATCGTGACCTGAAGAGGACCGCGAGCGACGGTCGCGGTGATCCACGGCCATGGCCTCGGGCCACATCGCGACCGCGGCGAGCGCGCCGACGACCAGGGCGCCGGCGAGGAGCCGGATGTTCTTGTGGATACGCATGGTTACTCCCGTACTTTCAGCACCGCAATGAGGTCGAGGCGATCGAGCCGCCGCCGGACGATTAGGCCGGCGCCTACCGACGCCGCGATGATGCCGAGCGAAGCCCAGGCGGTGGCCGCCGGTGACACGTACAGCGGAAACCGGTAAACCTCGCTTTGCACCGTTTGGAAAATCGCGACCGCGAGGCCGTAGCCGAACAGCCACCCGAGCGGCAACGCCGCCAGCGTCAGCACCGCGATCTCGCTCAACAGGATCAAGGAGATTTCAGCGCGGGTGTAGCCGAGCACGCGCAGGCTCGCCAGCTCGTGACTGCGCTCCGAGAGCGCGACCCGCGCCGCGTTGTACACCACGCCCATCGCGATGATCGCGGCGAACACCACATTGATGAAGATCGTCATGTCCATGGTGGCCGCGATCGTTTCGCGAAACTTGCGCAGCACCGTGCGCTTGAACGTCACCCCGGCCACGCCGGGCATCGCTCTCAGTTCCTCCGAGAGCCGGTCCTCGAGCACCGGATCGACCTGCAGCAGCGCGGCCGACACCGTTTCGCCTTCCCGCATCAGGCGATGCAGCGCCGACATCTCCATGTAGATCGACAGCCCAAGCACGTCTTCGACGACGCCGGCGACCTGCACACGGTGCGCGCGACGCGCACCTTCGAGAACTTCGAGGTCAACGGTGCTGCCCGCGCCGACGCCGAGCCGCTCTGCCAGCGCCGCCGACACGAGCACGCCGGCGGGTGATGGCGGCACGACGTGGCCGTGCTCATCGACGATGCGTTGGAAGCGGTTGTCGTGACGGATGCCCACCATCGACAGGTACCGATCGCGATGGCCGGCACGGATCCGCACCGGGACCAGGCGCTGCGTCTCAACCGCGATCACGCCGGGCAGGCGCGCGAGCTCATGCCGCACCTCTGCCGAGCGCGGCTCGACGAATGCGAGCGCGGCATCCTGCCGCTCGGCCACCCAGAACTGCGTGGTGATCAGCCGGTCCATCGCATCGAACATCACGAGGCCAACCATCAACAGCGCCACGGCCGCGGCGATGCCGCAGATCGACGCGGCGGCGCGCAGCGGATGCCGCGTCAGGTTCCTGATCACCATTCGGCCGACGATGCCGAGGGTGCGCGAGATGGCGGCGGTTTCGACGATCGATCGGCGATACCGGGCCGGCGCTTCTGGCCGCATCGCTTCGGCAGGCGGAATCCGAACGGCGCGATGCACCGCTGAGTACGCACCGGCGATGGCCGCACCCAAGGTGAGGGCCGTTGCTCCGGCAAGCGTCCGTATCGGCACCATGAAGACCAGCTCGGGAAAGCGGAAGTAGCGGTTGTAGAGATCGGCGACGATGCTGCCAAGCCACGCGCCGGCGGCGGCGCCCAGCAGCAGTCCGCCCGTGGCAATGACCAGCGCCCACTTGATGTAATGCCAGGCAATGGCGGCATTGGCGTAGCCGAGCGCCTTGAGCGCGGCGATCTGCGGACGCTGCAGCGTGAGCGCGCGCGTCAGCGCCACGTTCAGGACGAATGCGGCCACGACGAGAAAGATCGCCGGCAGCAGCACGCCGACGCTCTCGAGTTGTCGCAGCTCGCTCTCGAGCATCCAGTGCGACAGCTGCAGCTCGCGCGGCATGGCGCCGAGCCCGCCATATTTTTCGAGCAGCCGGTCGAGCGCCTGAATCGGGCCTTCGGGGTTGACGCCGGCCGCGAGATCCAGCGTCACGTCGTTGAACCCGCCTTCCATGTCGAACGCCGCCGCGAGCGCGCGCCGGTCCATCCAGAACACGCCGTAGCGGCGATCGTCGGGCACAAGCTCCGACGGCCGGAAGCAATACACATACTCCGGGGACAGCGCGACGCCGGCGATCGTCAGGTCACGCGCGGTGCCGTTGATCACGGCGGTGATCGCGTCGCCGGGGGCGAGCGCGTGGGCCTCGGCGAAACCTTCGCTGACGAGCACTTCCTCCGGGCGGGCCGGCGTCGATCCAGCGGCCGGTGCGAAGGTAGAGATCGTTGACCAGCGGACGCCGGGTGGCATCGATCGAGACCAGCCGGCCGTGCACAGGTTCGCGCATCGCCGGCATCTCGAGCCGGACCTCGGCCACCACGCGGGTCTCGAAGGCGGTGACGCCGGGAATGGCCGCAATGTCCGCGCCGAGGCTCACGGGGGCGCGCTTCAACGAGGCGAACACGTCGCCAAACCGCTGCGCCTCGTAGTACGCCTGTTGCGTCCGGCGCAGCGACTCGAAGTTGGCGAGATAGGTGACATACAGCGACACCCCGGCCGCAACGACCAGCGCGATGGCGATCGCCTGGCCGCGCATGGTGCGCAGGTCGCGCCACAACTTGCGATTGAGCGCCGTCATCACCATGACAGCTCACGCGGCGCGAGTTTCCTCTGCGTCCGCTCCTCGACGGCTGCGACCCGGCCGTCAGCCAGGCGAATGACCCGATCCGCCATGCCGGCGATGGCGGCGTTGTGCGTGATCACGACGGTGGTGGTGCCCAGCCCGGTGTTGATGCGCTGCAGGGCTTCGAGCACCACCACGCCGGTGGAAATGTCGAGGGCGCCGGTGGGCTCGTCACACAGCAGCACCGCGGGCCGCTTCGCGATGGCCCGCGCAATGGCCACGCGCTGTTGTTCGCCGCCCGACAGCTGCGCGGGAAAGTGGTGGGCGCGCTCGCCGAGATCGACGAGCCGCAGAGCCTCGGCGGAGGTCATCGGCGCCGGCGAGATGTCGGTGACGAGCGTCACGTTCTCCAGCGCCGTGAGGCTGGGGATCAGGTTGTAGAACTGGAAGACGAAGCCGACGTAGCGGCGGCGATAGTCGGTCAGTTCCGCCTCGGTCGCGTTGGTCAGTTCGTGGTCGCGGTACCACACCTCGCCGCTGGTCGGTACATCGAGGCCGCCAAGGATGTTGAGCAACGTCGACTTGCCTGAGCCCGAGGGACCGAGCAGCACCACGAACTCGCCCTCCGGCAGCGTCAGGGTGACGTCGCGCAGCGCGTGCACCGCGACCTCCCCCATGTGATAGGTCTTGGTCAGCTTGCGGACGTCGAAGACGGTGGCGAGAGACACGCCGCTCATCACCTGCTGAACTGCACGTGGCGCGCCACGCGCGACCGGCGCCAAACTGCCGCGGAATCATCCGATCGCTGAATCCAACGGTGAAATTTTCCGCGCGCCGAGAACTTTCACGCGCCAGCCGGCCAGAGGTCGGCGCGATCGGCGTCGCCGGCGGTGCGGCGCCGGCGGCATGCGATCTGCTCTGGAAGAGGCGGAGCGACGGACCATGCCTCGCAGAATTCATCTGGAACGACACCGCACTGGACGGATCGGGTGGCTGCGCGCCGCCGTCCTCGGCGCCAACGACGGCATCGTCTCCACGGCCAGCCTCATCGTTGGCGTGGCGGCAGCGAGTACTGGGCGGACCGAGATTCTGCTCGCCGGCGCCGCCGGGTTGGTGGCAGGCGCCATGTCGATGGCGGCGGGCGAGTACGTGTCTGTCAGTTCGCAGTCCGATACCGAGCGGGCCGATGTGGCACGCGAGCAAGCCGAGCTGTCCACACAGCCCGAGTTCGAGCGGCGGGAACTGGCAGACATCTACGTCGCACGGGGATTGACTCCGGAGCTCGCCACGCAGGTGGCGGCGCAACTGATGGCCCACGATGCGCTGGGTGCGCATTCACGCGACGAACTCGGGGTGTCCGACGTCGTGAGTGCGCGCCCCGTACAAGCCGGCCTGACGTCGGCCGCCACATTCGCGGTGGGTGCCGCGCTGCCTCTGATCACCTCGTTCGTTTCCCCGGCGCCATATGTAGTAGCGATGGTGTCAGGGACGTCGCTGGTGTTTCTCACCGCGCTCGGTGCGCTCTCGGCATCGACGGGCGGAGCGCCAGTATTCAGGGCCTCGGTGCGGGTGGCGTTCTGGGGGGCACTGGCCATGGGCATTACCGCCGTCGCGGGCAGGCTGGTCGGGACCGTTGTGTGAATCGTGGAGAACCGCAAGCCTCACCTTTGGGATCGTGCCTCGCTCATCGCCGGCGTCGCGCTCGTCGGCATCGGCGCTCATCTCGGCTTGCGCTGGGGACCCGCCGCATGGCGGTTCGCGCAGGACTTCCCTCTCTACGTCGTCCTGGCCCTTGGCGGTGTGCCATTGGTTCTGTCTCTCGCACTCAAGCTGGTTCGGCGTCAGTTCGGATCCGACCTGCTGGCAGGAATCTCGATCGTCGCCTCGGTGCTGCTCGAGGAGTACCTCGCGGGAGCCCTGGTCGTGTTGATGCTCTCGGGCGGCCAGGCGCTCGAAGTGTTCGCGCTTGGTCGTGCCTCATCGGCCTTGCAGGCGCTGGCGCGTCGCATGCCGCTGCTGGCACACCGCCGCGTCAACGGTCACGTTGCCGAGGTTGCCCTCGAGGATGTCCGCATCGCGGACGAGTTGATCGTCTACCCGCACGAGATCTGTCCGGTGGATGGCCTGGTCGTCGAAGGCCGCGGTGTGATGGACGAGTCGTATCTCACCGGCGAGCCATTCCTCATGCCGAAAGCGCCCGGATCGGAAGTGTTCTCCGGCGCCATCAACGGGGAGAATGCGTTGACGCTCCGGGCCACCAGGTTAGCGGTTGACTCGCGGTATGCACGCATCATGAACGTCATGCGCGACTCGGAGCAACGACGGCCGCAGCTCCGCCGCCTGGGTGATGAACTGGGCGCATGGTATACGCCGATTGCGCTGGTCCTCGCCGTCGGGGCATGGGCCTGGAGTGGCGAGCCAGTTCGTTTTCTCGCCGTGCTCGTGGTGGCCACACCCTGCCCGCTGCTCATTGCGATCCCGGTCGCGATCATCGGCGCCATTTCTCTGGCGGCGAAGCGAAGCATCATCATCCGCGACCCAGCCGTCCTGGAGCGAATCGACCAGTGCCGCACCATCATCCTCGATAAGACAGGAACGCTGACCTACGGCCAGCCGACCCTCACCGATCGTTTCCCTGCGCCCGCGTCCGACCACGAACTGGTGCTGCGGTTGGCCGCCGGCCTGGAGCACTACTCGAAACATCCGCTGTCCAAACCGATTCTCGATGCCGCGAAGCAGCAGCATCTCATCGTGCCCGAGCCCGCAGAGGTGCGCGAGCGGCCCGGTGAAGGACTGGAAGGAGAAGTCGAAGGTCATCATGTGCGCATCATCGGCCGTCGCCAGGCGGCAGCGGCCGGGCATGCCGCATCTCTTCCTCCTGTATCAACCGGCCTTGAATGCGTGATTCTGGTTGACGGCCAGTACGCCGCCACCTACCGGTTCCATGACGCGCCCCGCGAAGACAGCCGTTCGTTCATCAGTCATCTTGGACCTCGACACCGGCTCGAGCGCATTCTGCTGGTGTCGGGCGATCGCGAGAGTGAAGTGCGCTACCTCGCGGAGCACGTGGGCATCAGCGAGGTGTACGCGGCACAGAGTCCCGAGGAGAAGGTCGCGATCACCCGCCGGGAAACCAGCTGCGCACCAACCTTGTTCATCGGCGACGGCATCAACGATGCCCCGGCCCTGGCGACCGCCACCGTCGGCCTTGCCTTTGGACACCAGAGCGAAATCACTGGTGAAGCGGCGGGTGCGGTGATTATGGACACCTCGCTGAAGCGCGTCGACGAACTGTTTCACCTCGCGCGCCGGATGCGACGGATCGCGCTGCAAAGCGCCATCGGCGGGATGGCGCTGAGCATTGTCGGGATGTCGATCGCCTTTGCGGGCTGGCTGCCGCCAGTGGCCGGGGCCGTCTTCCAGGAGGTCATCGATCTCGCGGCGGTCCTCAACGCCTTGCGTGCCGCCGTCCCGGGTGGTGAGCTGAGCGATTATTGAATCAGCAGATTCGTCAGCATGTCCACGATGACAATCGCGTGGACGTCGATCAGCACCAGATCGCGGCCGACGATGCGGTATTGCAGCTCCGAGGGGAGCGCCGGCAGGGTGTCGATTACGCAGGGCAACATCGCAACGCCAAGAATCAACGGGAAGGTGTCGTTGACCTGTAGCCGGACGCGCGCGTAGTCAACGCCAGCGACCCGCCCGTGGGCCAGCACGTCGGCAACGGTGTAGCCGTGTTCGTCCAGGGCCGTGTGGACGCTGGCGCGAAGCTCAGTGGCGAGTGCGGGTGTGAAGAACGCGCCAGCCTGGGCATCGGCGCGCTCCACGCGAATCGCGGTTGCCAGTAGCTGGATGTGGCGGTTGATGGCGGCGGCGGACATGCCGAGCCTGATCGCGCCGATCGGTTCTTCGAGGCGTCGATGCAGTGTTGCGTAATCGCGCGTCGACTGCTCAAAGGCCGCCACGGCCTGGCTCGTCACGTCGACGGATGGGCCCTGTCCTGCGCCGGTGGCGCCGGTGGTCAAGAGCGCCGCGATGACTGCGGCAAGATTCAGACGTGTCGTGGTGTGTAGCACGGTTTGTTCTCCTCTCACCCGCTAGGGCGACGCCTGAAACGAAGAATCCATCGTTGTCCGGCGAGCGTCCACACCGCCCAGGCGAGCGCTTGCTCCCACACGGGGCGGTGTCCCGACCGCCGCACTTCAACGCTGTGGGCCAGGTCGGCGTCATGCTGCGACCGCGCTTCCTGCGCGAACTCCTTATCCCGCACGGCGACATTGATCTCGTCCAGGTATTCGAACGACATCATGTCGAGGTTGGTCGTGCCCACGACCGTCCAGAGGCGATCGACGATCATCAGCTTCTGGTGCGTCATCGACGGCTGGTACTCGAACAGCCGAATCCCGGCATCGAGCAACGGCCGGAACAGGCGGCGGCTGCTGAGGCGAACCCAGGGATGATCCATCCGCTTACCAGGCAGCAGGATGGTGATCGCGACGCCATGGTGCGCGCGCTCGATCAGTGCCGAAACGAACGACGGGTCCGGCACAAAATATGGCGTGGCCAGTCGAATCTCATGCGACGCGCATTCGATCAGGGCCTGGAACAGCGCGCGAGAGCCGGCAAAAGACAGGGAGTTCTTCACGACGGCCGCGTCGGTGGTCCCGCACGGCTCGATCGGTGGAAACCATCGCTCGCCGGCCAGAATGTCGCCTCGGCACTCGAGCCAGTTTTCGGCAAAGACCGCCTGGCACGATGCCACCACCGGACCCTCGACGCGAACCATGGTGTCGCGCCACGGCGGTCGTCCGTGGTAGTTGGTGACCCACCAGTCCGAAATGCCGGCGCCGCCCGTAAACGCGACGCGACCATCGACCACGAGGAGTTCACGGTGCGTGCTGTTGGTCAGCCGGTGGGCACGGCGCCATCTCGCCCGCGGATGCCACGCCAGCTCGCATCCCGCCCGGGTCAGGCGTCGCGCGTGATGACGGCGCAGGCGGCGGCTGCCAAACGCGTCGAGGATGATACGCACCGGCACACCTGCGGTGGCGCGCTCGACGAGCGCCGCGGTGAACGCGTCACCGATCTGCCCAGGATGGAAGATGTAGCACTCGAGCGCGATCGACCGGTGGGCGCCGGCAATCGCCGCCAGCATCTCCGGATAGAACCGCGCACCGTTGTCGAGGCGCGTAATCCGGTTACCGCCGACGATGGTGGTGGCCAGCGCAGACGACATCGCGTCCTCGAACTCGCGCGAGGCGAGGTCGAAGCGACGGTCAAGCCGGTAGGCGACCGTCGGTGTGGCCAGCGCAATGATTCCTGACCAGACGACCACGCCGACTACCGCCAACGCGGCTAACGCGGCAAAGGCAAGCATCCCGACTCTCCCAGCTTCGTCACGGCTGCAGTAGATAGCCTACGGACCAGCACTCGTGGCGATACTGTGGTTCTGAGCACGCACGATTGCGCCGGCGTCGTCACAGACCTGTTGCCGTGTGCCCGACGCATCGAGCCGATGCCATCGAGCGAATCCAATCGATACGCGAGCTGCCGCCGAACCACATCGAGGCCGGCATCGGAGACATCAGGCCCTCGGCCTGCCACTCGCGAAATCAGCACTGGCTCCGGCGCCTCGAGCCATAGCCCGGCAAACGGCACTCCTGCGGCGACGGCCACGTGTTCCACCGCATCGCGGTCGGCAGACTCCGCAAACACGGCGTCGGCGATGGCGGCATAGCCGCCTCGGACGACCTTGTCGGCTTGTTCCATGAGCGTGGCGTAGACCCGTCGGGACATTTCGTCGGTGTAGCCCTCCGGACCGAGGCGGTCCAGCGGCTTCACCCCGCACAGCTTTTTTCGGATCTCGTCGCTGCGGATCACGACCGCGCCGGGAGCCGCGCCAACGGATGGCGCAAGGGCCATGGCCAATGTCGACTTGCCGGATCCCGAAAGGCCACCGACGGCGATGAGGCGTGGTGGTGGCGGATCGAGCAGGGCGTCCGCCAAGGTCGAGGTAATCGTTCGCGAGTGCGTGCAACTCCACACGCCGGCCCGAGTCGGTATGCAGGCTGGCCGCGGTCGCGGTCGTCTTCGCCATCACCGCGGCACGGCACGACAGGAACAGCGGCATCAATGGCAGACCGTCCAGGTCCCCGGTTTCGGCGAGGTAGCCGTTCCAGAGGACGTTGGCGTGATGCGGCAAGCCAAGCCGCCACAGGTCCATCAGGAGGAACGCCAGATCATAGAGAACGTCGATCGACGAGATTTCGTCGTTGAACTCAATCGCATCGAAGAGCGTCGGCTGGCCGTCACGCAGCACGATGTTGCGGAGGTGAAGGTCGCCATGGCAGTGGCGAACCAGGCCTTGGTCGCGGCGCCGGTCCAACAGGACGCCGCCGCGATCGAGCACGAACCGTGCACGGTCGGTGAGCCTCGCGCACTTGACCGGGTCGAGGATTCCGGCGCCTTCCTCCTTGAACCCGGCGGCATTGCCATCGATGACGCGGCGCATGGCTTCCCAGCCGCCGTGATTGGTCGCGCCGTCGGCCGTGTGATGGAATCTCGCGATGGCATGCGCCAGCGGACCCATCAGGTGGAGGGGGAGCACGCCCGCCTCGGCCAGGCGATCGAAGAGGCCGCTCTGATCGAAACGCGTCATCTCCACCAGCCAGTCGACCGGCGTGCCGGCGCCGCCGATCGCCAGCTGTCCGTCCGCCTGCCGCGTGACGGCGGTGACGCCACGATAGAGGGCCGGAGCTATGCGCCGATTGATGCGCACTTCTGCCTCGCACATGGCGCGCCGGTGAGCGGCGGTCGAGTAATCGAGATAGTCGTAGCGAACGGCCCGCTTCAGCTTCCAGGCGCGCTCGCCCGCAAGGAACACCATCGAGGCGTGCGTGTCGATCCGCTCGACCGCGGCGCCGGCGTGGGTGGCTGGGCGAGCTCAGAAACGCCACGACGCTCGATTGATCTTCAGTAATCATTTGGGTTCGCCGGCGTGGACGAGGGAAAACGAATTCACGATTGGAGACACGCAACTCGCGTGCCGCCTCCGCCGGTCTGCGGATTGGGTGTGCAGGCGGCTTCGCCCGCCGCGGCAGGACTACGTCTTGATTGGAGGTGGGTAATTTCACGCGTTCGCGGGGAAAGATTCGCGCGCCGGGCGGCCAACTCGAGCCGAAGTGTGGTCGGGCGATGGTACGGCGTTGGCATCACCAGATGTCATGAGGACCTTCGCGCTACTGATTGGGTGTGCGCTGGCCCTGTTGGCCAGTCCCGCCGGCGCGCAATCCGTTGATGGCGCTGCCGCGCTCGTCGGAGGGCGGGCCGTCTATGACGTGAAGGCCGGCGACACCCTCGACGCGATCGGTGCGCGCTTCGGCGTGGCGCGTGACACGCTGATCGAGATGAACCAGCTGACCAGTCCCTATGCGCTGGCCGGGGGGCAGTCACTCGTCGTCGACAACACCCACATCGCGGTCGTCAATCCCCAGGTCAGCCTCACCATCAACATCGCCCAGCGAATGTTGGTGTGGTCTGACGGTGAGCTGGCCAGGGCCTATCCAATCACTGTCGGCAGGCGATCGTGGCCAACGCCGGTCGGTGACTTCACGATCGTCCGCAAGGAGACCGATCCGGTGTGGGATGTGCCCGTGTCGATTCAGCGCGAGATGGCACAGCAAGGCAAGCCGGTGATCACGCGAATGGCAGCGTCGCCAGCCAACCCGCTCGGGAGGCATTGGATCGGGTTGTCGCTGCCCGGCCTGGGCATCCACGGGACCAACGCGCCGGCGAGCATCTATAAGTTCGCAAGCCACGGCTGCATTCGCCTGCATCCGGATGATGTCGCCGACCTCTTCCAGCGCGTCAGCGTCGGCGCGGCGGGCGTGTTGATCTACCAGCCGGTCATCATCGCGGAGATCGATGGCCGCGTCTGGGTTGAGGCACATCCGGATGCATATCGACGCTTCGGCGACGCGATGGCGAATCTCCGCGAGGCCGCCGATCGCGCTGGCCTTGGTGCGGCCATCGACTGGGCGTTGGTGGACGAGGTGGTGCGGCAACGCCGGGGACGCGCGGTGGACGTCACGATGTCCTTCGTCAAATACTGAAGGGTATGGGCGCTGTAGGAACCATACCCGCTGCCGAGGCGTTGCTCCTCGCCGACTTGATCGCGCCGGCCGAACACGGCATCGCCAGCCGCGTGCTCGCCAGGAACGGCGGCGGCAACGTCACCCTGTTCGCCTTCGACGCCGGCGAAGGGCTGAGCGAGCACACCACGCCGTTCGACGCCCTGGTCATCGTGCTCGACGGAGCGTTGACGCTCACGATCGGTGGCGAGCGCGTGGAGGCCTCGCCAGGCACCATCGTGCGGATGCCCGCCAACGTGCCGCACGCCGTGGACGCGACGGCGGCGTCGCGCATGCTGCTGATCATGCTGCGTGAGCCCAAAGCCGCGTCGTCGTGATCCCGCGTGTCTAATTGAGGGGTAACTGGACCGTGACGGTCGTGCCGCCCGACGGGGGACTCTGAATCGTGATGCGGCCGTCGTGCGCTTCGATGAAGCGCTTGGCGGTCGGCAGGCCGAGCCCGGAGCCGCGCCGTTTGGTCGTGAAGAACGGGACGAAGACCTTCTCCTGGACGTCGAGAGGGATTCCGGGACCCTCATCGCTGAAGGCGATCTCGGCACGCGGCATTTCCGGTAGAGACCTTCACCGGATCCGGCCGCGGCCGTGCATCGCATGCGCGCCGTTGATCAGCAGATTGTGAAACACCATCTTCAGCATCTCGCCGTCGGCCGGCACCGGCGGCGCCATGACCGGTGATGTCAACGTGCACGTCGCGGGCGCCCTCGTCCTGCTTCAGCAGCGCCGCCGTCGCCGTCAACAGCGGCACGATGTCGGTCGGCACGCGCTTCGGCTTTGGCGGCCGCGCGAATGCAGCAGGTCTTTCATCATCGCGTCAAGTGAATCGATGCGACGCACGATCTCTTTCATCATGCCGGCGTCGCTGTTGTCCGCCGGCATCCGGCCGCCAATCACCTGCACGGCACCGCGAATGCCCGCCAGCGGGTTCTTGACTTCGTGCGCGATCATCGCCGCCATCTCGCCGAGTTTGGCCAGGCCGGATTGTTCCCGGAGCCGCGCTTCGAGCTCGACCCGCGCGGTCAGGTCGTGCAGGATCCCCGTGAACTTGCGCTCGCCGCCCGCCATCGTTTCGCCAACCGAGAGGTGCAGCGGAAACGTCGACCCATCCTTGCGCTGCCCGGTCACGTCCCGCCCGATGCCGATGATCTTCGGATCGCCCGTCGAGAGATAGCGCGACAGATATGAATCGTGTTCGTTGCGATACGGCGACGGCATCAGCATGCTCACGTTTTGGCCGCGCACTTCAGATTCGTCGTACCCGAAGAGCCGCGTCGCCGCCGGATTGAACGACTCAATCCGCCCGCGCGCGTCGATTACGATGATCGCGTCAACTGCCGATGCGATGATGGCGCGCCACCGTTCCTCGCTGGCCCGTAGTTGCTGCTCGAGCTGCACGCGGGCGGTCAGGTCGTGCAGCATGCCGGTGAACTTGCGCTGCCCGTCGATGACCATCTCGCCCACCGACAGATGCACCGGAAAGGTGCTGCCGTCGCGCCGCTTCCCCATGACTGCGCGGCCGGTGCCGATGATCGCGGCATGGCCGGTCTGCAGGTAACGGTGCAAGTAGCCGTCGTGCTCGCCGTGAAACGGCTCCGGCATCAGCATGTTGACGTTGTTGCCGATGACGTCGGTAGCGGCGTACCCGAATAATCGTTCGGCGCCGGGGTTGAAGGATTCGATCGAGCCCTTCGCGTCGATGACGATGATGGCGTCGACGGTGGTCTTGATCACCGCATCGAGGCGTTCCGCGCGCGCCGTGGCGAGGGCCGCCTCGGCCCGCGCCTCTTCATGAGCGGTTTGCAAGCGGCCGTTGAGAGACGCGATGACGACACCGATGGTCGTGAACAAGGCCAGCGAGACGGCATCGCTCGCCGACTCGAGGGCCAGGCCGTCCGGCGGAAGGAAAAACTGTAGCGCCGCGAGGGCGGACAGGACAGTGGCCAACACGCCCGGGCCGAACCCGCCAAACCAGCTGGCGACGAGAATGGCCGGAAAGAATTGGAGATACGGGACGTTGGCGCCGAGGTAATCAGACAACATCGCCCGCACGGCCAGCGAGACCGCGACAAGACCGAACGCTGCCAGATAGCGCGTGACCATCGGGAATTGGCTTTCCTGCCGGGTGAAGATCTCACTATAGCGTCAGGGCGCTGAAAATTTCCCGTGGCCGTTGAATAACGCTCACGTGTGGTGGCCAACGACGCATTCCTCGCGCAATCTGGCGCGGCAACACTGGCAGGTTTTATGCGGTAGGCCTTGCGGAGGCCTCCCATGTTTCCTGCTGCGCGTCTCTCTCCCGACCTGTCTCAGCACACGTCTATCCAGGGTCGCGTCAGCCCTGGATTCGAGGCGGTGCGCGAGGCGTTCGCCGAAAATTTCATATCCCGCCACGAGCTTGGCGGCGCCTGCTGCGCTTATTACCGCGGCGAGAAGGTCGTGGACCTATGGGGTGGTGTGCGGAACAAGCAGACCGGCGAGCCTTGGGAAGAAGGCACCATGGTGATCATCTACTCGGCCACCAAGGGGCTGGCCGCCATGACGATGGCCATCGCGCATTCGCGCGGCTGGCTGGAATTCGATCAGCCGGTCGCCGCCTATTGGCCCGGTTTCGCGACCAACGGCAAAGACAAGATCACCGTGCGGCAATTGCTGGCGCACCAGGCCGGTTTATTCAAGCTCGACGAACCTGTCACACGGGAACTGGTTCGCGATCTCGATCGCCTCGCGGTGGTGCTGGCGCGCCAGAAACCCGCCTGGCAGCCGGGCACGCGGCAGGCGTATCACGCCATCACGCTTGGCTTCTACGAAAGCGAGCTGCTGCGCCGGATCGATCCACGACAGCGCAGTCTCGGACAATTCTTCGAGGATGAAATCGCCACGCCGCTCGGCCTCGAGGTCTACATCCGCCTGCCGGAATCGATCCCCAATTCGCGGCTGGCGGTGCTGTCGCGGCCGGGTCCGCTACAGATGCTCACGGGCTTCTCGCCGCGCGTCCTGTTGGAATTCTACAATCGCCACTCGAACATCAGCCGCGCGCTCGAAGGCTCCGCGCTGCCGCACGACGAGCAACGCGTCTACGCGCGCAACTTCGAAGTGCCGTCCGGCGGCGGCGTGGCTACTGCGCGCGCGATCGCGCGGGCCTACAGCGCGTTTGTCGCCGGCGGCGAATTGGGCCTGAAGAAAGGCACGCTCAGCCAGTTGGCGGCGCCGGCCACGCCGTCCGCCAATGGCTTCTATGACGAATGCATGAAAGGGGAGGCGCAGTTCTCACTCGGGTTCATGAAGCCGAGCGAACACCATTCCCTTCGGCAACCCGGCCTCATTCGGATCGCCGGGTGCGGGCGGCGCGATGGGGTTTGCTGACCCGACGGCCGGCCTCGGCTACGGCTACGTCACTTCTCAAATGGGCACCACCCTCACGGGCGATCCGCGTGACGTGGCGATCAGGGACGCGCTGTATGCGGCGATCAAAGGTCGGTAGACGACGACGTCATGCGAATCGCGCTTCTCGTGATCGGCGTGCTGGTTGCTGGCTCGGCCACCACGGTCGTTGCCAGCAACTGGTTCTGGAAACGAGCCACCGCGGCTAGAATCGCGCAACTCACAGAGGCGATTGTCGAACCCGAACAGCGCTACGCCAGCACGGCCCTCGCGGTACTCCCGCTGCCGGTGGCACGCTACTTTCGGCGCGTGCTGAGAGACGGTCAGCCGATGATTCGGTCCGTGATCACGACCCAGGAGGCGGAGTTCTTCATCAACGGCGCGTGGCGGCCGTTGAAGGCGACGCAGCATTTCAGCGCCAGCCCGCCCGGCTTGGTATGGGACGCGAGCATCTCGATGGCGCCGCTGCTGCCGGCTTACGTTCGTGACGCGTACGTCGGCGGCCGGGGATCGATGCAAGCGACGATCTACGGCCTGTTGTCACTCGTCGATCAGGCGGGCACGCCGGAGCTCAACTCCGGCGCATTGCAACGATTCCTCGGCGAGGCGGTGTGGCTCCCGACCGCGTTATTGCCTTCGTCGGCGGTCAGTTGGCAGGCCCGCGACGATCGATCGGCAGTCGCCACGTTGATCGACCGCGGGACCAGAGTGTCGATGCTCTTCGAGTTCGACGGCAACGGTGACGTAGTGAAGATCAGCGGCGATCGTTTCAAAGAATCTGCTGGGAGCTACACGCTGCAGCCCTGGATCATCTCCTGCCAGGAGCACGCTGAGCGGTCCGGCATGCGGGTGCCACAGTACTGCGAGGTCGCGTGGATGGGATTAAATGGACCTGAACCGTACTGGCGGGGCCGCATCTCCACGGCTAAGTACGAATTTTGGAAGTAGCCTGGAGCCGAAACACGCCGAAATGAGGTACGCTTTCAACCATGCGTAACAAGACATTTGGCGCCATAGTCGGCGCGCTCGCCATTGCCGGTGCGACCCTGGTGATGGCCCAACCAAAGCCGGTTTCTTCCCGAACGCCGATCGTCGTCTACAAGACGCCGACGTGCGGCTGCTGCGCCCTGTGGGTCGAGCACATGCGCCAGAACGGCTTCCAGCCGGAAGTGCACGACGTGTCGGCCGCGCAGGTGCGCGCGGTCAGCCAGTCCGCCGGTCTCTCCGACGAAGGCACGTCGTGCCACACCGCCAAAGTCGGCAACTACATCGTCGAGGGCCACGTGCCCGCGGCGGATGTGCAGCGGATGCTGAAAGAAAAGCCGGCCATCGCCGGCATTGCCGCGCCCGGCATGCCGATGGGATCGCCCGGGATGGAGCAGGGCGGCCGCAAGGAAGCCTACGACGTGATCTCGTTCACAAAGGCCGGCAAGACCGCGGTGTTCGCGAAGCACTAATATCTCTTGCCCCGCCTCCGGCGGGGCGGGACGTCTTGAAGGGCCCGCACCCTGGCCTTCAAGACGTCTAGCGCGCGACCGCGCGAATCACATCAGGAACAACGCGCCGGTGCCCGCTGCGGCCATCGCCAGCAGCGCAGCACCGGCTTGCCATCTGAAGCGGCCGGAGCCCACCACCACCGCGATCCCTGACTTCATCAGCGAATTGGCGACGATGCCGATCGTGATGGCGCGCGCGGCGGCATCCACTGGTGTTCCGCTTGACACGCTGCGTGTCATCGAGAGCGTCAGCGCATCCACATCCGTCAACCCCAGCACAAACCCGCTGGCCAGCAACCCGCCTTCGCCAATGGAACTCCGCACGTAGTGCACCGCGAACAACACAATCTGAAACAGCACCGCCATCTCGATGGCGGCGCGCAGCTGCAGAGGGTTTCTCAGCTTGGTCGGCTCGACCTTCGCGCCGCGAAGCGATCGCCACGCGACGAGCAGTGCCAGCACGCTCGCCACAAACGGCGCCGCCAGGTAACGCGCAAGTACGGGCAATACTGTGGCATTCAACACGGCCACGGCCACGGCGACGCGGAAAAACAGCACCGTGCTCGCCGCCACCGCGCCGGTGGCGAGCGGGCCGTCCTGCTTTGGATGCGATTTGCTGAGCCGCGCAAACGTCAGCGTCACGCTGGTCGACGACACCAGCCCACCGAGCAGGCCGGTCAGCGGGTAGCCCGCAGCCCCGGTCATGCGTTGCGCGATGTACCCCATGAAGCTCATGCCCGAAAACAGCAGCACCAGCATCCACAGTTCGCGAGGACGGATGCCCGGGCCGGGACCGTACGGACCTTCGGGCAAGAGCGGCAGGATCACCACGGACATCACCGCAAACCGCGCCGCGGCAAGCATGGTCGGCTCGTCGAGCCGCGCGACGAAACCATGCAGGCGCGGCTTCTCGGCGAGCACCAGCACCGTAAGGGTGGTGATAGCCGCGGAGAGTCGCAGTTCGCCGAGGCCGCCAAGCACGCCTGCCGCCAGCACCACGACCGCCGCCACTTCGGTGGTCGCGTCCACATCACCGCGGCTCGCGCGAATGTAGCCGGCCACGATGAGCAGCACCGCACCGGCCAGCAGCAACGCGGCCGGCAGGGCCATCGCGGACTGGATGAGAAGTCCGGCGAGCCCGGCGAGCGTTCCGAGCAGCGTGAAGGTGCGGATGCCGCCCAGCCTCGCGTTCGGCCCGGTGGCGTGCCCGGAGTGCTGACGCTCGACGCCAACAGCGGCGCCACCGAGAATGGCGACGACGAGTCCCGCGACCGCTGTCGAGGTGAGCGCCACCCGTCGAGCATATGCGAACGGTCGGCCAGGCGGGGTTCAGGTTGCGGCGCAAACGGCTGTCGCGACGCTGATCTCATTCGGCGTCGCGATCCCCACGGCGGCCGAAGTCGGGACCGTCTTGCATTGAGAACTCCCGACCAGGTCGAGGCGCGAAGAAAGTCACACCTTCCAAAAAATTCCGCACGTTGGCTTCGCTGGGGTGAGGTCTAACAGGGCATTCGCGGGGCTTTCGATTGGAACGTTTGTTGCGCACAAGCGCAGAAGGAGCACTCTATATGTTTCGCCACATTGATCCCGAGGTCCTCGTTGTCGGCGCCGGTCCGGTCGGTCTCGCCGCGACCCTGTTCCTGCATCAGCACGGGGTCCGTGTGGAGGTCGTCGACGTGCACCAGCGGACGACCCAGCAGAGCTACGCGCTCGCGCTCCATCCGCGCGCGCTTCGGAGCCTCGACGAGGCCGGACTCTCCGAAGGGCTGATCGCCGCGGGGCGGAAGTTGACGAAGGTCGCCTACTACGAAGGGCGGGAGAGGCGCGCCGAAATCGACTATTCGAGGCTTGCTTCCAAGCATCCCTACCTCCTCGTTATCCGACAGAGCTTGCTAGAGAAGGCTGCGGAAGATGCCCTCCGCCAGAAGAAGCTCAAAATCCGCTGGGGACACCAGCTTCAGGCCCTCGCCATCGACGGAACGACTCTCCGTGCCGAGGTGGCGAAGCTCGACCAGGTCGCAGCCGGCTACGCCGTCTCGGGTAGCGAGTGGGTCGTCATGGGAAGCAAGACGATCCGACCGGCCTATGTCATTGGCGCCGACGGGTACGACTCGACCGTGCGGCGTATGGCTGGCATCGAAATGACCGCGTATGGCGAAGGCAAAGTTTTCTCCGTCTATGAGATCGAAGCAACCGGGGACCTTCCCGCCGAGGTGCGGGTCATCCTCGATGCGGACCGGACGAGCGTCTATTGGCCCCTCGAGGACGGGCGATGCCGCTGGGGATTCCAGATTGAGGACGCTTCGGGCCACGCGCCATCAATGGAGCGGCTCGAACAGTTGATCGCCGCGAGGGCGCCCTGGTGGACGGCGCGGCCGACGCAGATTTACTGGTCGACAGTCGCGTTGTTCGAGTCGCGCCTCGCGCGGAGTTTCGGCAAAGGAGGCGTCTGGCTCGCCGGGGACGCCGCGCACCAAGCGGCTCCGATCGGTGTGCACAGCATGAATTCGGGGCTCGTGGAAGCACGCGAGCTGTCGGCGCGGATGATGCGGATCCTGCGCGCTGGCGGGACGCCATCGCTACTCGAGGAGTTCGCGACCAAGACGCACGAGGAGTGGCAATGGCTTCTCGGCCCCGACCGAGAGGTGCGCGCACTTCCCGGCACGGACTCGTGGGTCCGGCAGAACCAGGCCAGGATTCTCGCCTGCATTCCAGCATCGGGCGACGACCTTGAACCGCTACTCGGGCAGATCGGCCTCACGGCCGCCACGCAAGGGCGCCGACACCAGTCAACCTCGACGTAGAGTACCGGTTTGAAGTCGCCGCGATCTCAGTGGACTGGACCGTCCTAATCGTGGTGGGCATCCTGCTGCCATCGCGCAGCATCGCCCACGCCAGCACCATCGCCAGCACAGCCGCCCCGAATGGCGGCGCCACCGAGAATGGCGACGACGAGTCCCGCGACCGCGTTAGTCGTGAGCTCCACGGTTTGAAGCATATGCGACCGGCGGAAACTTCCCCATTCCAACCGGAAATCCCGCAGCCATCAGATCGTCGTCGTCAAGAAACCCGAGTGAATTCGCGACGTGGCGTCGGCACGCCTTTCGCCATACCAGCGGATGGAGGACTACATATATGCGCTTCAAACTGTTCGCCGTCGGTGCCGTCGCCAGCCTGTTCCTGCTTGCGCCGGTCGCCGCCGACGCGTCGTGCTGCGATCAGAAGGGACACGCGCAACACGCCCAGGCTGGTTGCTGCGACATGCCGTGTTGCAAAGACGCCAAGAGCGGCGCTGAACCCAGCATCGTTGAACAATTTCTGTCGATGGATCCGCAGCTCAACCCGGCGCCGCCGGTGCGGCAACTGGCCGAGGTGTGGTTTCAGCGTCCGGTGCTCGTGGGCCGGTCGATCCTTCAGGGCCGTTACGTGATTGAGCACGACAACGACCGCATGGCGCGTGGCGAGCCCTGCACGCACATCTATGCCTACAACGACCGGACGACTCCGGTCGCAACGTTCCACTGCACGCATCTCGAACGCGATCGGGCAGATCAGAACGTCGTGGTGTTGACGACGACGCTGGACGGCAGCATGAAGAAGCTGACCGAATTTCAGTTTGCCGGCGAAACCGCCGCGCACGGCTACCCGACGGTGCGTTGATCGCCGCTGACCACGGATGCGGCCATGCGTCGATTCGTCCAATCGGTCGCCGCGATCGCCGCGCTGACGGCAACAGCCTCCGCCCAGCCGGCACCGCCACCCGCGCCTCTCGAGACCTCGATGGGCGGGTGGTCGGTGTTGGCCGGGTACGAGGTGTTCGCGCTCCGCGACATTTCCCGGAGTGGGCGGCCGCCCGATGCGTCGCCGGTGTCGTGGCAAGGCTCCGGGCCGTCGGTCGCGGGCCGATACGACATCGTCGGTGGCCGCTCATCGCACACGATTGAAGGAACCGCGGCGCGGGCCCGCGACTTTTCCTACGTGGGACCCACGCGCTCGACCGCGGCGCTCGCCAGCGATCTGGCCAGTCACTTTGCCGTCACCTACGAATATCGCCGTTACCCGTGGCGCAACGTCGTGTTCGATGGTTTCGATATCGGCGTCGGCGCACAGGGCCTCGCGACGCGCACCGGGTTCGATCGCCACATCACGCAGGCGCTCGCGACGCAGACCCGCATCACCGGGGGCGGCTTCGCGGGCGTGATCGCGATTGGCCTGCGGAAGTTCGAGCGGCTCCGCGTCGACGCCTCGTGGTCCAACGGCGCCGTCCTGTCTCACCGCAGCGCTCGGCACTCCTTTGCCGGTGAGGCCGAAAGCTTCAGCGGCGGCAACTGGCTCAGCAACATCGTGGTGCGCGTGGATTGGCGCATGACCCGCACGACGCGACTGGCGGGCGCGTGGCGCCGGGCCTATGACGGTTATTCGTCCTCGCACTATTCGTACGCAGGCCATCGGCATGCCATTGAGCTGGGGGTGAGCTATGCGCGCTAGCGCCACCGCCGGCGGAATGTTGGCCGCGCTGCTGCTCTTCGGTGGTTGCGAAGTCGTTTACGGTCCGACGACGCCTTCGCGAGGCGTCGAGTGGGCCGTGTTCGAATCCTCTCGCTACACCCTCAACGTGAGGCCCGGCTCATTCTGTGAGTCACGGGCCGCCGCGCTCGCGGAAATCCTTGAGGAGCAGTACCTGCACACGGCAGGCGCGCTGCAGATCGCAAGCGGCGGTCGCATTACGATGTTCCTCTACAACGCCGGCGGCGAGCTCGACCCGCCATTGCCGTCGGCGCGGGCCGGAGTGGCATTTCCAGAAACCAATGCCGTCCACGCTGTCTGCTTCGCGCCGCTCGACGACGATCTGCGCACCCTGCTCACGCACGAAGCCAATCACGTGATCATCCAGAACGGGCTCGGTCCCGCCGGCACCAGCTTCATGAACGAAGGGCTCGCGACCGCGCTGGTGTCGGAGCGCTTCGGAGACATCGGGCCGGCGTCCTTGCACCGCTGGGTGCGCAACAACGCAGGTCGTGTGGTGGCAGTCGCCGATCTTGTGGACGATGCCAGGTGGAACAGCAACTCCAACGATGGTTACCGATCCAGCGCGTCGTTCCTGGCGTTCCTGCTTGAACGTTACGGCGCCGAGCGCCTGAAGCTGGTGTACCACGCCCGGTCATCACAGCTGCCGGCGCGAATGCAGGCGGTGTATGGCATGCCACTCGAGACGCTCGAAGCCGAGTGGCGCATCGCCGTGAGGTAGACGGGCGCTACTCCGCGCGCAGAATATCGAGATAGACCGCTTCTGTCTGCGGCGACGGGCTGATCCCAAGCTCGTCCCGCAGCAGCTCGCGGCAGCGCGCGAAGACGCGAAGCGCTTCCGCACGATCGCCGGCCGCGACATGCATCCGCATCAGCAGTTGATACGTCGTTTCCCGAAAGGGTTCGAGCTGCACCATTTCGGTCGCATGGTGAATCGCGAGCAGCGGCTCACTGGAAGCGCTCACGGCAACGAGACATTGCGATTCGCGGGTCGCCAAAGTTTTTTGCCGAGGCCCGACAACGTGCCCCAGGCTCCGCCGCCTGTCTTATTGGCCTGAGTAACGGCTGAGGCGGATTCAAGCTGAACAGCACGCAAGGGATCCGTGAAACCGTCGATCAATCCAGTCCGTTGGATCGAGGGCTGGGACGAACTGCAATCTCAAGTGGTAAAGAAGCGCTGTGTCCAGTCCTGTCATGTAACTCATCACAACGCAGCCCCACCCAGCGTTGGTACCGCGTTTGGTTCTCTCTAGCCGATCTCCGACTTTGGAGTGAGTGATCGGTCGTCAATTAGAGAGGACAGATATGTTCAGATTTTTAGCTCGAACCGCGCTGGTCGCCACGCTGGTCGCCGTCGCGGCGCCGGCATTTGCGCAGCCGGCCCAGACGGGAACGATCAGCGGTGAGATCAAGGACGCAACTGGCGCGGTGCTCCCTGGCGTTACGGTCACGATTACCAGCCAGGATCGCGGCTTCGCGCGAGAAACGGTGAGCGACGGAAACGGCCGCTATGTATTCCCCGCGGTGCCGATTGGGGCGTACACCGTCAGCGCCACGCTCCAGGGCTTCCAAACGGCTAGCGTCACCGACAACCTGGTCGAAGTGGAAAAGACGACCACCGTTCCCTTTGACATGAAGGTCGGCGCACTGACCGATACCGTGCAGGTCATCGGCGAAACGCCCATCGTCGATCGCAGCACCGTGACCGCGACGACGCGTCTCAGCAAGGACGAGTTCGAGAAGCTGCCGGTTGGCCGCAGCTATCAGGCGATCACTGGTACCGCGCCAGGCGTGGTTGGTACCGGCAACGTCAATAGCGCCGGCGCGCTCACCACGGCGAACCTGTTCGTCATCGACGCGGTCGACACGACCGACCCGACGACGGGCACGTTCGGCACGAACCTGAACTTCGAAGCCATCCAGGAAGTCAGCGTGCTGACCTCCGCGGTGGGCGCCGAATACGGCCGCGCCCAGGGCGCGATCGTCAACGTCATCACCAAGTCAGGCACGAATCGTTTCGAGGGCTCGTTCAAGTACCTGTTCGCCAACGATGAATGGAACGCGCAGAACACGACGGTCAACCAGATCACGAATGCCTCGCTCGAGCGCGTCAAGTTCGACAAGGTCAACCCGACGTATTCGTTCGCCGGCGGCGGCCCGATCTGGAAGAACCGCGCGTTCTTCTTTGCGACGTGGGAGCTCATTCAGGCCACCTCGCCACAGCGCCAGACGGCCGGCTCGGTGCCCGAGGACTTCCAGCAGGTGCGCGAAGACAAGTACGCGAACGTGCGCGGCACCTTCCAGGTGGCCGAAGGCCACACCGTGTGGGCCAAGTACTACCAGTCGCCTGGCGACGGCATTCTTCGAGACGACTACTGGGGCGTCGGGTTCACCGGCGATCGCGAAGCAATCACCGCGCAGAACCAGACCGCGGAAAACTGGGCGGCCCAGTGGAGCGGCGTGCTGCGCAGCAACTGGTCGGTGGAAGCCGCGGCGGCGACCTACAAGTCGCTCATCACCGTCGGGACGTTCGAAGAGGGCATCCTCAGCGGCGCGCCCATCGAGAGCCTCGAGGACGGCAAGGTCTACAACGGCGCCACGTTCGTGGGCTTCGTCGAGCGGCCGCGCCAGCAGTTCAACATCGCCAGCAACTGGTTCCTGACGGCCGGCGGCCGCAGCCACAACGTGAAGGTGGGCTACGACTTCCAGAACCTCGAGTCGGGTGCGCAGTTCGACTACCCGAACCGCCAGTACTACATCGCCGAGAGCTACAACCCGGTGACGCGGACGCCGGTCTTTGGACCGAACTCGGTTCGGCAAGACTACGACTCGGGCCCGTCGATCTCGAACGGCAAGATCCACGCGCTCTTCGCGCGCGACAAAATGGAGTTGGGCAATCGGGTGTCGATCGAAGCCGGTTTGCGCTGGGAGAACCAGACGGGCAGCAGCGACATCGGCCAGGCGACGGTCGACACGAGCATGATCGCGCCGCGCCTCTCGGGCACCTACGACCTGGCCGGCGACGGCAACAGCCTGATCACCGGCAGCTACGGGCGCTACTACGCGAGCATCATCCAGAGCTTCTCGGATGCGTTCGCACAGGTGGCGCAGCAGACCAACTACGATAACTACGCGTGGAACGGCAGCGCGTTCGTGTTCCAGAACCGCGTCCAATTGAGCGGCGGCGACTCGGGCTTCAATCCGAACCTCGATCTGAAGGCGTCGCACATGGACGAATTCACGGTCGGCTATCAGCGCCAGCTTGGCCGTCTCTTCGGGGTCAGCGCGCGCTACATCTCGCGCAGCTGGGGCAACCTGATCGACGATGTCCGCACGTTCACCCCAAGCGGCGACATCGAGCGTGAAGTGCTGAACTACGACGCCGCCGAACGCACCTATAGCGGCGTCCAGCTGTCGGCTGAAAAACGCTTCTCCGACAACTGGAACGCGCAAGCGAGCTACACCTATTCGCGCACGCGCGGCAACCACTTCCCGGCCGACGTATTCACCCCGCTCGGCGACTACCTCGACGCACAGTGCCGCACGACCGTCGATCTGACGATCGGCACCAACGGCGTCGCCCCGTGCTCGGAAGTGCAGAACGGCGCGAACAAGATCGGCCTGCCGACCTATGATCGTCCGCACAACTTCAAGCTGGCGGCGGCGTACGTGCGTCCGGTCGGGCCGGTCAACCTGACGTTCGGTGCGCTGACCGAAGCGCTCTCGATGTTCCGCTACGAGAAGCAGCGCACGATGAACGTGCTGCTCCCAGGTACGCAGGCGAACTCCGGCAACACCGCGACGTACTTCTACAACGAGCGCGGCGCCGACCCGGTCGACGGCACTGAGTTCTATGTGGATACCTCGGTGGAAGGGACCTGGCGCGTTTACAGCACCGCGCAACTCGGCTTCCGCGCGGAGATCTTCAACATTACCAATCGGCAGGAACAGCTCCGGTCGAACAATGTCGTCTATTGCGGATCGGAAGCCGGCGCAGGTTGCGCGGCGGCGATTGCGAACTACGGCAAGGCCACCTCGCGTGCGTCGTACCGCGGCGGCGTGGCCAACACGTTCCCGCGTCAGTATCGCTTCTCGGCGATCGTGCGGTTCTAACGCTCGCTCACGCGAGCTTGTCGGGGGCCGGGACGCGCGTGCGTCCCGGCCTTTTCTTTTCGCAAGCCCTCACTTCAACCAGCCTTAAGGATCTCGAGATAGACCGCTTCGGTTTGGGGAGAGGGGCTGACGCCGAGCTCGTCGCGCAGCAACTCGCGGCAGCGCGCGAACACCCGCAACGCCTCCGCGCGATCGCCGGCCGCGGCATGCATCCGCATCAGCAATTGATACGCCGTTTCCCTGAAGGGCTCGAGCTGCACCATTTCGGACGCATGCTGAATGGCGAGCACCGTTTCATTGTTGTGGGCACTCACCGTGACGAGACATTGCAGCGCCCGCAACTGCATCGCGCGCAGCACGCTGCGTTGTGATTCGATCCATGGCGCCTCGGCATTGGCGAGAAATGGCCGCCGCGTAATCACCACCGCCGTATTCGCCAGGCCCCACGCGGCAGTGTGATCGCTCCGGCGAAGGGCGCCTTCAGCTTCGTCCAGGGCATTGGCCGCGGCCGCCACGTCCACCCAGGTCGAGTCAGGGATTTGCAACGCAATGGTGCCCGCGCTCACATCGATGCCGGCCTGCGCGGGATGGAAACCGGTTCGCAGCACACCACGGAGCTTGCTCATAATCGGATCGAGGCCGCTGTCGCCCTGGATCGTGGTGTCATCGGGCCAGATCGCCGTGAGCATTTCGTCGCGGTGGACCGTGCGATGTCGATGTAACGCCAGGTAGACGAACGCGATGCGGCCCTGGCGGCCGGGAAAATCGCGCTCGCGAATCAGCTGCTCGCCGGTACTCGATGGCCACGCTGCCGGTGAGGTAGATTCTCGGGGTCGCCAAGGTTTTGCCAAGGCCCGGACAAGCTGGCCCCAAGCCTCGCCGCCTATCTTAGTGGCCGGAGGGAATGTCATGCAGAAAGTGATTAATTGCCCGTGCGGGTTCGTCCTCAAGGGCGCGTCCGACGACGAGGTTGTGCAGAAGGCGCAGGCGCACGCGAAGCAGGTGCACCAGATGGATCTGAGTCGCGAGCAGGCGCTGGCGATGGCCAAACCAGCCTGATCGGGCAATATATCTTAGGTATATAGGTATATACTTAGGATATATGCCCCTGAGCCTCAAAGATCCGGAAGCCGACCGCCTGGCCCGCGAGGTGGCGCGCCGCACCGGCGAAACGCTGACCGGCGCGATCGTCGTGGCGCTCCGCGAGCGCCTCGCGCGGCTGAAGGGTCAGCCGCGCCGCCGGCCGTTGCGTGACGAGTTGCGTGAGATTGCCGTTCGCTGCGCCGCGCTGCCGACACTCGATCATCGGGCTGAGGACGACATCCTCGGTTACGACGAGCGGGGCATCCCCCGCTGATGGTGATCGACACGTCGGCGCTACTGGCGCTGCTGTTCAACGAGCCGGAGGCCGAGGACTTTCGCACCGCGCTCGAGCTCGACGACACGCGCCTCGTGTCGGCAGCGACGCTCCTCGAGGCGGCGATCGTGATCGAGGCGCGCAAGGGCGAGGTGGCCGGGCGCGAGCTCGATCGGTTCATCGACAAGGCAGCAATCGCCGTCGTTGGCGTCGATGCTGAACAGGTCGAGGAGGCGCGCCGCGCCTGGCGCCGCTTCGGTCGAGGCCGCCACGAAGCGGCTCTCAACTACGGCGACCTGTTCGCGTACGCGTTGTCTCGAACTACCGGTGAGGCGGTGCTGTTCAAAGGAGATGATTTCCGGCGCACCGACGTCGCTCGGGTGATCTGATTCGCGCCTGCTGCGGCCTGCCTATTCCTGCGGCTGTTGTGGGAACAACCACGTGAGCATCGGGCCGACGCGCTCCGCCCAGGCCAGCTCGGTGTGCGTCGCGCCTTCAAATTCGGCGTAGTGCAGATCGACGCCGTCGACGAATCCCAGGCCCACCAGCGCCGCCTTGAGCAGCCTCGCATCGTCGAGACCACGCTTGCCCTCGGCGGTGCCCATGTCGACCCAGATGCGCGATTTCGGTTTGGCGCGCGCCTGGCGCACGGTTTTCAGGATGGCGCGCCAGTTCCACCACACGCTCGGCGACAACACCGCGAGCCGGCTGAACACGTGTGGGTGGGTAAAGCCCAGATGTAACGTTACGAGTCCGCCCAGCGACGAGCCGCCGAGGCCGGTGTTCTGCGGCTCCGGCCGCGTGCGATACGTGCGATCGATGAGCGGCTTCAGCTCCTCGACCAGCATCCGCCCATAGTCGCCGGCTTTACCGCCGCCAAGCTTTGCGTCTTCGGTGGGCGTGTACTCCGCCTTGCGGTGCACGCCGGTGTTGTAGATGCCGACCATGATCAGGGGCTCGATGCTGCCCTCTTCGATCAATTTCCCGGCCGTTTCGCCAAGGCGCCAGTGCTCGCCTTTCTGGAACGCGGTCTCGGGCTCGAACAGGTTCTGCCCGTCGTGCATATAGAGGACGGGGTAACGGTGGTTCCTGACGGAGGTTCCCGCCGGCGGTTGCTCACGGTGGTTCACGACGGAGATTCCGGAACCCTGGTGCGGAACCCCCGTGTGGAACCGTCGCGCGGAACCTTCGTGCGGAACCTCCGCGTAACCGGGTGGAAGCCACACGAGGACGTCGCGGTCGTGTTCGAGGAACTCCGAATGGAACGCCTCATGACGGCGGAGCTGGCTTCCTGGCGGGTGCATCAGTAACGCGAACAGTATAGGCTTCCACGACACGGTGCCCAGGGTGCACGGGGTGCGCAGGGTGCACGGGGTGCACCAAACCATTGCAGCACTTTGTGCACCTCGTGCACCCTGTGCACCCTGTGCACCCTGTGCACCCTTGACCTATGGTTCGCGATCATCACAAATGGTTCTCGCGATCTCTGAATCGCGACATGGAGCTGCTGGCCTTCGGACACGACGGGCCGCCGGTGATCGTGTTTCCGACCTCGATGGGCGCGTTCTTCGAATACGAGGATCGCGGCATGATCGGCGCGCTCGCCGACAAATTGGAACAGGGACGGGTGCGGTTGTTCTGTGTTCCCTCGGTGGACGGCGAAAGTTGGTACAACAAGAAAATCCATCCACGGCACCGCGTCGAACGCCATCTCCATTTCGAGGATTACGTCCTCAACGAGACCGTGCCGCTGGTGCGTCACCTGACCCGTCACGACGACATCGGCGTCACCGGGTGCAGTTTCGGTGCGTATCACGCCATGGTGCTGGCGCTGCGCCACCCGTACACCTTCACGTCGTGCATCACCATGGGCGGGGCCTTCGACATCTCGCAGTTCCTCGACGGCTATTTCGACGAGGACTGCTATTTCCTGAATCCGCCGTCGTTCCTGCCAGGCCTGACCGACGACTACTACCTCGATCAGTTTCGCCGGAACAAATGGGTGCTGGTGACCGGCGACCACGACATCTGCCGCGCGCCCAACGAGCAGTTTT
Source organism: uncultured Acidimicrobiia bacterium (assembly GCA_963784445.1). Lineage (GTDB taxonomy): Bacteria > Acidobacteriota > Vicinamibacteria > Vicinamibacterales > UBA2999 > 12-FULL-67-14b. The sequence goes on from CAWARO010000001.1 coordinate 686,692, forward strand.
CGGCGCTGCTGCAGGCCAAGGGCATCCACCACAGCCTCCACATCTGGAACAACTCGAAGCACGACTGGCCGTACTGGCGTCCGATGGCCGCCGCGTACGTACCCTAGGGATCGGGGATCGGGGATCGGGGATCAGGGCATATGATTCAGGTAGCATCTGGCACGACTGATCCCCGATCCCTGATCCCCTGAGCTTATGAAAAAAATTGGCGTCCTGTTCGGGATGGAGAACACCTTCCCAGCCGCCCTGGTCGAGCGCATCAACGGCATGAGCGTGCCGGGCCTTTTGGCGGAGTTCGTGCAGATCGGCGATGTGCGGATGGCCGAGCCGTGCGGCTACGACGTGATCATCGATCGCATTTCGCACGACATACCGTTCTATCGCGCGTGGCTGAAAAACTGCGCGCTGTGCGGTTCGAAGGTCATCAACAACCCGTTCTGGTGGAGCGCCGACGACAAGTTCTTCAACTACGCGCTGGCCACCAAGCTGGGGGTCGCCATCCCGCCGACGGTGCTGCTGCCTCACAAGGAACATCCCACCGGCACTACTGAGCGGTCGATGCGCAACCTGCACTACCCGCTCGACTGGGACGCGATCTTCGGGTACGTCGGCTTCCCCGCGTTCCTCAAACCATTCGACGGCGGCGGCTGGCGCGATGTCTACAAGATCAACACCCGCGAGGAGTTCTTCAACGCCTACGACCAAACGCGCACGCTGTGCATGACACTCCAGCGGGCGGTGAACTTCAACGAGTACTTCCGCTGCTACGTGGTGGGCCAGGAGAGGGTCCACATCATGCCCTACGATCCGCGCGCGCCGTTCCACGAGCGCTACGTGCGCACGCCGCCGGACTATCCGCACGAGCTGCTGGCGCGGGTCACGCGCGACGCGCAGGTGCTGTGCCGGGCGCTTGGCTACGACCTGAACACGGTCGAGTTCGCCGTCGAAGACGGTGTGCCGTACGCGATTGATTTCATGAACCCGGCCCCGGATGCCGATCTGCATTCGGTGGGTCCGGAGAACTTCGAGTGGATCGTGACCGCGGTGGCGGAGCTGGCGGTCAAGAAGGCTACCGAGCCGCCGGCACCGGCCACATTCCGATGGGACGCGTTTCTGAAAGGCTAGAGTGAAGCCCTCTTTCACGATCGGGATCGAAGAGGAATATCAGACGATCGATCCAACCACCTTCGACCTTCGCTCGCACATCAACGCCGAGATTATCTCAAAGGGCAAGCGCCAGCTGGACGAACGCATCAAGGCGGAGATGCACCAGTCGGTGGTCGAAGTCGGCACCGGCGTGTGCCGCAACATGAAGGAGGCGCGCGCCGACATTCTGAACCTGCGGCGCGCGATGGTGAAGCTCGCGCGGGAGAACGGCCTGCTGCTCTGCGCCGGCGCCACGCACCCGTTCGCCGACTGGCGTGCCCAGGACATCTATCCCGACGAGCGCTACCTGCAGGTGGTCGAAGACATGCAGCTGGTGGCGCGCTCGAACCTGATCTTCGGCCTGCACGTCCACGTCGGCGTCGAGGACCGCGAAACCGCGATTCACCTGATGAACCAGATGCGGTACTTCCTTCCGCACCTGCTCGCGCTCTCGGCCAATTCGCCCTTCTGGATCGGCCTCAATACCGGACTGAAGTCGTACCGCTGCAAAGTGTTCGACAAGTTCCCGCGTACCAACATCCCCGACACCTTCACGAGCTGGGCCGACTACGAAAGCTTCGTCAACCTGCTCGTCAAGACCAACTCGATCGACAACGCCAAGAAGATCTGGTGGGATGTCCGGCCGCATCCATTCTTCTCGACGGTCGAAGTGCGAATCTGCGACATCCCGATGCGCGCCGACGAATCCCTGGCCCTCGCCGCATTGATCCAGGCCACGATGGCGAAGCTATACAAGCTGCACTCGCGCAACCAGGGCTTCCGCATGTACAGCCGCGCCTTGATCATGGAGAACAAGTGGCGCGCGGCACGCTATGGCCTGAACGGCAAGTTGATCGACTTCGGCCAGGAAAAAGAGGTGCCGGCGCGCGACCTGATGCTCGAGTACCTCGAGTTCGTGGACGATGTGCTCGACGAGCTCGATAGCCGCAGCGAGGTGGAATATATCCACACGATGCTGAAGAACGGTTGCGGGGCGGAGCGCCAGCTCGATGTTTTCGAGAAAACGCAGGATCTCAAGAAGGTCGTCGAGTACATGGTTTCGGAAACCGCAGCCGGGCTATAGAATTCAAGGAGATGCTCACGGCTTTCGACAAGGAACTGGCCCCCGGCGCGCGTAATGCCATTCGCGTCTGCCTCAACGTGCAACCGCACGAGCGCGTGACCGTGGTCGCCGATCGTGAATGCGAAGATATCGCCGCCAGCCTCGTGCACGAGATCGAGGCGGTGGGCGCGCCCTACAAAGTGTTCATCCTCGAAGACGTGGCGCCGCGTCCCCTGACCGATTTGCCCTCGGTGATTGCCGCGGACATGGAACAGAGCCAGGTCAGCATCCTCGCCGTCCACGTCCAGCGTAACGAGCTCAAATCACGCATGCAGCTCACCGACATCGTCAACCGCCGCAAGATGCGCCATGGCCACATGGTGAACATCAACCGGCAGATGATGCTCGAGGGCATGCGCGCCGATTTCCACAAGGTCGATCACCTCAGCCAGAAGGTGATCGACATCGTGCGAACCGCGAAGGAAGTGCGCGCCACCACGAAGGGCGGCAGCAGCTTCGTGGCGACGCTCAATCCCGACTACAAATGGATCAAGACCAGCGGCCTGATTAGCCCCGACAAATGGGGCAATCTGCCCGGCGGCGAAGTGTTCACGACGCCCGGTAACGTCGACGGCACGCTGGTGATCGACGGCGTGGTCGGCGACTTCCTGTGTGAGAAGTTCGGCAGCCTTGTGGATTCGCCGCTGACCCTGCGCGTCAGGGACAATCGCCTCGTCGAAGCGCACAGCGAGAACAAAGAGCTCGAGAACGATTTCTGGAACTACACGCACACCGACGAGAACTCGGATCGCGTGGGCGAGTTTGCGATCGGCACCAACATCGAGCTGAAGCAGGTGATTGGCCACATCCTGCAGGACGAGAAATTTCCGGGCATTCACGTCGCGTTCGGCGATCCCTACGGCGCCCACACCGGCGCTAAATGGTCCTCGTCCACACACATCGACGTGGTGGCGACGCGCTTCGACATCTGGGTGGATGGCCGCCAGATCATGTTGTACGGACAATTCCTGATCGAGTAAGTGATTCCCGCTCTTCGCGGCGCCTTCAACGAGCGCTGGACGGACACGCAATTCCGCGACCTGGTCGCGCGGCTGGAGACACGCACCGGCGCGACGCTCGGGTTCCCGATCAGTGAGACGCCGTGTTTCCTGCCGCGATCGCTGATGGCCACGCTGGGCTCGACCGGCGTCACGCTCATCGATCAGATTCTCAATAACCCGGAGGCGCGTGCCGCGGCGGAAGCCGTGGTGCCCGAGCGCTATCGCCCCGCGACTTCGCTCGGGGCAGGTGGCATGGGCGCCGAGGACACCCCGACATTCGCGCAGGTCGACTTTGGACTCGTGCGCGACGCTGACGGTTCGCTCAAACCGAAGCTGGTCGAGCTGCAGGCGTTTGCATCTCTGTATGGTTTTCAGCCCGCCGTCGCCGAGGCGTATCGCGATGCGTTCGGCCTGCCCGCGTCTCTCGATCTATTTCTCGACGGCCTCACGCCCGATCGCTACCACTCGCTCGTGGCCGACGCCATCGTCGGCGATCACGATCCCGCCGAAGTGGTGCTGATGGAAATCCAGCCGCGCCAGCAGAAGACGTGGCCAGATTTCGTGGTCACCGAGCAGATGTGGGGCGTGCGCGCCGTGGATACCGCGGAGGTCACGCGCGAAGGGAGAAGGCTGTACTACCGGCGCGACGGCAAGGTCACGCAGATCAAGCGAATCTACAACCGCGTCATTCCAGACGAGCTCGAACGGAAGCAGATCCAAATGCCGTTCGGATACGGCGACGACCTCGAGGTGCAATGGGCCGGGCATCCGGCGTGGTATTTCCGCCTGAGCAAGTTTTCGATTCCCTGGCTCGCGCACCCGTCCGTTCCGGAAACCCGTTTCCTCGACGGCATCGAGCAACTGCCGATCGATCGCGAACGCTATCTGCTCAAGCCGCTGTTCTCATTCGCGGGCGGCGGCATCGTGTTCGCGCCCACTGACGCGCAGATTGCCGCGATCCCGCATGCGGAGCGCAAGAACTACATCCTGCAAGAGCGCATCGCCTTCGAGCCGGTCATCGACACGCCGGAAGGTCCCACCCAGGTCGAGATTCGGATCATGTATGTGCGTGACCCTTCGACTCCGCTCAGGGCAAGCCCTTCGACGCCGCTCAGGGCAGGAGGCGCCCGGCTGCGTCCGGTCCTGCCGCTCCTGCGCATGGGCCGCGGCAAGATGATGGGCGTCGACCACAACAAGGGCTTACGTTGGGTTGGCGCGTCGGCGGGGCTTATTTCACGACAGGACTGACGACCCGGCCCTGATCCAGGTAGAGGACGCGATCGGCGATCGCGATGATCTCGTCCTCGTCATGGGTCACGTAGACCAACGGCACGTGCAGCTCGGTGCGGATGCGAAGCACGTATGGCAGGATCCGATCGCGACGCGCGCGATCGACGGCGGCGAGCGGCTCATCCAGCAACAGGATCGACGGGCGCGTCATCAACGCGCGAGCAATGGCAACGCGTTGCTTCTCGCCCCCCGACAAGGCCTGCACGCGACGATCGAGGAGCGGTTGCAGCTCCAGGATCTCGACGAGCCCGTCAAAAGTCGCCCGCCCATCCGGATCGCTCTCGCGGTGTCCATACCGGATATTGCCCGTCACATTCATGTTCGGGAACAGCAACGCATCCTGCGGCACGTAGCCGATGTGGCGGTCGCGCGCGGGCACGTTGACGCGGTCGCGTGAAGAAAACAGCTGACGCTCGCCGACGCGAATCTCACCTTCGTCGGGGGTGCGGATGCCGGCGATGGCCTCGAGTAGCGAGGTCTTGCCGCTGCCTGAGGGTCCGAAGAGGCCAAGGACTTCCACCAACGCGGATTCGCGCACGTCGAGCACGAACGATTGCTGCCGAAGTGTCACGTCGAGGGTCAGCGCGATCACACCATCCCCCGCCGCTCGACGAGACGATTCGAAAGGTAGATCGCGCCGAACGCCAGCACCGCCGAGATCAACACCAGGATCCACGCCGCATCTTCGCGCCCGGTCTCAACGAGCGTGTAGATGCCGACGGCAAGCGTCTGCGTGCGGCCTGGAATCGCACCCGCAATCATGATCGTGGCGCCAAACTCGCCGAGCGCGCGCGAAAACCCGAGGATCGCGCCCGCGATGATGCTGCGCGATGCGAGCGGCAGCGTGATCGAATGCAGAATCCGGAAGGGCCCGGCGCCGAGCGTGGCGGCAATGTGCTCGAAGCGACGATCGACTTGCTCGATGCCGGCCCGCACGCTGCGCGCAACCAGCGGGAAGCTGATCACCATCATGGCGACCACCACCGCCTTCCACGTGAAAACCACCTCGATGCCGGCGGCGTCGAGCGCGCGGCCGACCGGGCTGCGCCGCCCGAAGATCCAGAGCAGCACGAGACCGGACGCCACCGGCGGCAGCACCAGCGGCAACGAGACAATGGTTTCGAGCAACGCCTTGCCGCGGAAGTCGCGCCGCGCCAGCAGCCATCCGATCGCAATCGCCGGCGGCAACACGAGCGTGATGGCAATCAAGGCCATCAGCACAGTGAACCGCGCGATGGCCCACGTCTCCGCAGTCATGGTGTGCCAAACCCGCGCTTCGCGAATACCGCGCGTGCGGGAGCGCTCTTCAGGAATTCGAGAAAGCGGCGCGCCTCGGCTTCCATCGGCCCGGCGATCACCGCCGCGGGCTGCACGATATTCAGGTAGGGATGATCCTTCGGCGAGATGCGCGCGATCACGCGCACGTCTGAGGTCGCGACATCCGTGCGATACACGATGCCGGCGTCCACCCGGCCGGCTTCAACGGCAGACAGCACGGCGCGCACCGTCGGGAACGGCACCACCTTCGGAGACAGGAGCGCCCAGGCCTTCTGGTTCTCGAGCCAGCGGCGGCCGTAGACTCCGGCAGGCACTGCGGACGGCCCGCCCATCGCGAGACGCGACACGCGTCCCTCGAGCAGCCGCTCGAGCGTGAAGTCGGCCGGCGCATCATGCGGCACCACCACGGCCAGCTCGTTGGTTAACAGCCGCGTTCTCGTGCCCGGCACGAGGCGCCCGGCTTTTTCGACCACATCCATCTGGAGATCGTCGGCGCTCAGGAAGAGGCCGACGGGCGCGCCTTCGACAATCTGGCGCGCGAGGGTGTTGGAGCCACCCGTATTGAGGGCGACAGTCACGCCCGTCGCTGCACGATACAGGCCGGCGATCTCGGCGAGCGCGTCGTGAATGCTCGCGGCGACCGAGACGACCAGACCGGGGGGCTGTGCAGTGACGGGCGGACTGAACGCCGCCATGAGCGTAATGCCCGTCAAGCACAGCCGCAGCACTTTTGTTAGGTGCGGCGGATCTACGAATCTCATCGCCAGTGATAGCTAATTTAGTATGATTTAGAGCGAATTTGTGGACGACTTGAGGTGATTTTGACATGGTGAGCAAAATCGTGCGGAGCGCCGCGGCCGGGCTCCTTTGCACACTAATTACGGCGGGCGCCGTAGTTGGCCAAACCGCCGTCATCGAGGTAGTGGGCGTCGAGGGAAACCCGATAGTGGTGGCGCTGGAGAAACTCGAGCGGCGGACCATCGTCACCGAAGATCGCGGCCTGCGCACCACCTTCGAAGGGGTCGCCCTTCGCGACGTGGTCGCGCAGGCGGGGGCGGCGCTCGGTGAAGAGTTGCGCGGCAAGGCGCTCGCGCAAGTCGTGATCGCGAGTGCCAGAGACGGTTACCAGGTCACCTACGCGATCGCCGAGCTTGATGCCGCGTTTACCGATCAGATTGTCCTGCTCGCCGATCGTCGTGACGGACGTCCGCTATTGCCCGACACGGGTCCGTGGCAAATCGTCGTCCCAAGCGACAAGCGTCCCGCGCGATGGATGCGCCAGGTCAGCAGGATTGAAGTGAGGCAGCTGCAATGACCCGTTCGACTCGCAACAGCGGGCCCGTAGGGCCCGCCGCCGCTCGCTCAGGGTCATCCCGAGCGACGATCGCCCCGAAACCGGGTCGAGGGGCGAAAGGAGTCGAGGGATGAGTGAGTTACTCACCGTCCGCGCCGCGGCCGATCGTCTTGGCGTCGCGTACTCGACGCTCAAGCAATGGATCTACGACGGCGAAATTCGCACTACGAAGACCCGGGGCGGACACCATCGTGTTTCCGAAACTGAAATCGCTCGAGCCCTGCTGAGCAAAGACAAAGGCACCCAGCCTGCGGCACCGCGGAAACGACCGACGTCTGGGGCTGGAGTGTTGGTTGCGCTCAGCGGGAGAAATCAGCTGCGCGGCATCGTCGACGAAGTGCGCGGAGACGGCCTGCTCTCACAAGTCCGTCTCCGGATCGGCAATCAAATCCTGACCGCGGTGATCACGCGCGACGCCGTCAACGAGTTGAAGCTCAAGCGCGGCGACGAGGCGGTGGCGATCATCAAGTCAACGGAAGTGATGATCGGCCGCACGCGATAGATTCTTGATGGCCTGATGGCCCGAGGGCCCGAGGGCCTGAAAGATCATTGAGGCCGTTTGAACAGCCCCACGTAAACGGCCTTACCCAGGATGTGGCCTTGCATGGCCTTCATCACATTCGTGCGTGTTTCGAATGCGTCCGCACCCACGGGCACGTCGAGCTTCGTGTCCAGCGCATAGATCTCGAACGTGTAGTGATGTTGCGGCCCCGTGGCCGGCGCGCCTGGGCCGCGATACACCGGGCCGCTGGCGCTCGTCTGCTGGCTGCCGTCGGGCAGCGTGGCGCCCTTCGGCACGTTCTCCGGCAGCCCCGTCGCCGTGGCGGGAATATTCCAGACCAGCCAGTGCACCTGCGTGTCGGTGGTCTTGTTGCGCGCCACATCCGGGTCGAGCATGTGGAGCACGAAGCTCTGGGTTCCGGGCGGGGTGTTGCTCCAGTTCAGGGCGGGTGACACCTGTTCGCCGGCCTGCGTGTATTTCACCGGAATCGGGTCACCATCCGGCCACGCCGGAGTGGTAAGGGTCATGGCCGGCCGCGGCGGCTGAGCCGGCGCCTGGCCGTACGCGGAAGCACCGGCAAACAGCAGTGCTAGGGTCGTCAAGGTTCGCATCATGGCGAAGGACTATAATCCAACCCTCTTGTAACCCTCTTGGAGGATATATGCGTCGCATCCTCGTCGCCCTCGCCCTGGCCTCGTTACCGGCCGTCATCGCCGCGCAGAACACGGCGGCTTCCGATCGGCTGACCCTCGACCTGTATTGGGAATACGAAACCGTCTCGGATCCGCAGCTGTCGCCAGACGGCTCGCAGATCATCTACACGCGCCAATGGATCGACAGGGTCAACGACAAGCGTGAGTCGTCTCTGTGGATCATGGGCGCCGACGGCGCCAAGAACCGCGTGCTCGTGCGCGGCAGCAACGCGCGCTGGTCGCCATCAGGCGATCGCATCCTCTACACGGCGCAGGGTGAGCCGCGTGGCTCGCAGATTTTCGTGCGCTACATGGACGCCGAAGGCGCGGTCTCGCAGGTCACGCACGTGCTCGAGTCGCCGGCCAATGTCACGTGGGCGCCCGATGGCCAGTCGATCGCCTTCACCATGAAGGTCGAGAAGAAGAACGTCTGGTCGATCAAGATGCCCGAGCGGCCCGAGGGTGCGAAGTGGACCGAGACCCCGCGCATCGTCGAGCGCCTCGACTACCGCCAGGACGGACAGGGCTTCAATGACGATGGCTATCGGCATCTGTTCACGGTGCCGGCGACTGGCGGCACGCCGAGACAGCTCACCGACGGCGACTGGGATCACAACGGCGTCGAGTTCACGCCCGACGGCAAGCAGATCCTTTTCGCGTCGCTGCGCCTGCCGGACGCCGATTATGAATGGCGCGAATCCGAGATCTACTCCGTGAACGTGGACAGCGGCGCAATTGCGCAGCTGACGCGTCGCAAGGGCCCGGACAACAACCCGAAAGTGTCGCCCGACGGCAAGCTGGTGGCCTACACGGGCCTCGATCAGTCGCGTAACACGTGGACCGACAGCAAGCTCTACGTGATGAACATCGACGGCAGCAACCCGCGCCTCATCTCGGGCAACTGGGATCGGTCGCCGCAGAGCGTGCTGTGGAAACCGGACGGCACTGGCCTGTACTTCACCGCGCAGGACACCGGACACCAGAACCTCTACGTGCTGCCGATGGCCGGCACGCGCACCGACGTGGTGCAGCCGCTGACCAAGGGCATGCACATGCTGACGACGACCAGCATCGCGAAGTCGGGCAAGGCGGTTGGCGTCCTGAGCTCCGTTCACCTGCCGCCCGACATCGTCACCTACGACGTGGCCAAGCCCGACGTGGTGAAGCAGCTGACTGCCGTGAACGACGACATCCTCAAGGGCAAGAAGCTTGGCGATGTGAAGGAGATGTTCTACACGGCGCCGGATGGACTGAAGATCCAAGGTTGGTACATCACGCCTCCGGGCTTTGACGCCACGAAGAAGTATCCGATGCAGCTCCACATCCACGGCGGGCCGCACAGCATGTACGGCGTGGGCTTCAACTATGGATGGCAGGAGCAGGCCGCCAACGGCTACGTAATCCTCTACACCAACCCGCGCGGCAGCACGGGCTACGGTAGCGAGTTCGGCAACAAGATCAACAACGCTTACCCGAGCAAGGACTACGACGACCTGATGGCCGGCGTCGACGAGCTGCTGAAGAAGGGCTTCGTCGACGAGCGCAACATGTTCGTGACCGGCTGCAGCGGCGGCGGTGTGTTGACGGCGTGGATCGTCGGCAAGACGGATCGCTTCGCGGCCGCATCGGCGAACTGCCCGGTGGTGGACTGGCTCAGCTTCGTCGGCACGACCGACAGCGCCGGCTGGTACAACAACTTCGCGAAGCTGCCGTGGGAAGACCCCGCCGAGCACTTCCGCCGCTCGCCACTCAGCTACGTGGGCAACGTCAAGACGCCGACGATGCTGATGACGGGCGTGCAGGATCTCCGCACGCCGATGCCGCAGACGGAGCAGTTCTATAGCGCGCTGAAGCTGCGCAAGGTACCGACCGCCATGGTGCGCTTCAACAACGAATGGCACGGCACCACGTCGACGCCGTCGAACTTCGTGCGCACGCAGCTGTACCTGCGTTACTGGTTCGACAAGCACAAACGCGGCACAGGCGTGACTACCACCGCAGCTCCGCAGCAGTAATAGGGATTGATACCTTCGTTTGGAGAGCGGGGGCTTTAGCCCCCGCTGATCCGCGACCGCTGTTCAGCGCCGGCTAAAGCCGGCGCTCTCCAAACGTTTTCGAGGCTCCCATGCGACGTTCCTTCCTTCTCGCCATCGGTCTTCTCAGCATCACGGTTGCGCTCGGTGCGCAAACGTCAAACCCGCTCGATACCACGACAGTCAACCGCATCCGCGCCGAAGCCGTGGTGAATTCGCAGGCGATGGAGACGCACTGGTGGTTGTCCGAGGTCTTCGGCCCGCGCGCCACCGGCACGCCCCAGTACCAGCAGGGCGCAGACTGGGTGATGAAGAAGTTCGGCGAGTGGGGACTGCAGAACATCCACATCGAGAGATTCCCCTTCGGCCAGGGATGGACCATCGAGCGCTTCTCCGCGCACATGATCGCGCCGCAGACTGCGCCGTTGATCGGGCAACCACGATGGTATTCACCGTCGACCAACGGACCGGTCACCGCCGACGTCGTCTACGTGAAAGCGGCGAACGAGGCCGATCTCGAGAAGTACAAAGGCCAGCTACAGGGCAAGATCGTCGTGCTGCAGGCGCCGCGCCCGGTGCGCATGCTCGACGGCCGGATCGTGTTGCGCATGACCGACAGCGACTGGTCGGAAGCGATGAAGGTGCCGGAGCCGCCGGCCGCCACTCCTGCCACGGCGAAGCCCACGCCGCCGGCGATGACGCCGCAACAGTTCGCGCAGCTCGTGCAGCGCTTCCTCGTGGCCGAGGGCGCCGCGGCCGTGCTCGATCGCGGGTCAGACAGCGATCAGTCTGCCGGCGGCAGCGATCTGTCGTGGCAGACGCAGCGTGTGGACGGCGGCACGATTTTCCCGGGCAACGGCGGCAGCCGCGATCCCAAGGCTCCGCAACAGGCGCCGTCCGCGACCCTCGCCGTCGAGCACTACAACCGCATCGTGCGGCTTCTCGAGCGCGGCCAGCCGGTGCGGATGGAAGTGAATATCCAGACGAAGTTCCACCCGGAAACCGATCCGGCGGGCAATGCGTTCAACATCATCGCGGAAATTCCCGGCACCGATCTCGCCAAGGAAGTGGTGATCATGGGCGCGCACTTCGATACCTATCCGTATGCGACCGGCGCCACCGACAACACCACGGGATCGGTGGCGATGATCGAAGCCGTGCGCGTCATCCAGGCGCTCGGATTGAAGCCGCGCCGCACCATCCGCGTCGCGTTGTGGGCGGCTGAAGAGCAAGGCCTCCTCGGCTCGCGCGAGTACGTGAATCGGCACTACTTCGATGCGACGACGAAGACGCCAAAGCCGGATCACGCCAACGTGCAGGCGTACTTCAATCTCGACAACGGCACCGGCCGCATTCTCGGCATCTGGGGCCAGGGCAACACCGCCGCGATGAAATCGTTCGAGCGGTGGGGACAGGCGCTGAAGGATATCGGCTGGAAGAATGTGAGCCCTCGTTCGGTGACACAGACCGATCATGTCGCGTTCGACACTGCCGGCCTGCCGGGGTTCCAGTTCGTCCAGGAGCGCCTCGAATACAACTCGCGGACGCATCACTCGAACATGGACACGTTCGATCACGTGCAGAAAGACGACGTGATTCAGCAGGGCGCGGTGGCCGCGGTATTTGCGTGGTACGCGGCAAATATTCCGGAGAAACTGCCGCGAAAGGCGATGAAATAACAACCGTGCACACGAATCTGGTAATCAGTGTGCTGAAATAGATCACCCATTCCTAAGCCAGCCCGTCTTTTCACTGAGGATAAACCCTTAAAACCCAGGGACTTGGCCCGGCTTGGCGCGGGGTACAGTTCTTGAACCTTGGTCACATGGTTGTCCTTGCCGCTCTGGGTTCCCCTCAGTCGCCGTGCAAGTCAACTGCGGGTACATGACGCCTTTACGGCTGTTGCAAGTCGAAGATACAGAGGACGATGCGGCTTTAGTAGTAGCGGCGCTGACGCGCGCCGGCTACCACGTTTTCACGCGCCGTATTGATACGGCCACCGACCTGAAACGCGAGCTCGGCGCAGCCGAGTGGGACCTCGTAATCGCGGACTACACCATGCCGGGCTTTAGCGGCACGAAGGCGCTGGCCATCGTCCGCGAACAACATCCGGATCTCCCGTTCATCTTTGTCTCGGGCACCATTGGCGAAGACACCGCCGTGGCCGCGATGAAGACCGGCGCCCACGACTACATCATGAAGGGCAACCTGGCGCGGTTGGCGCCGGCGGTGGAACGCGAGTTGCGCGAGGCCACGGTTCGGCGCGAGCGCAACCTGGCCAATCAGCGCGTCGCCTATCTTGCTTATCACGACTCACTGACCGACCTTCCCAATCGGGCACTGTTCCAGGACCGGTTGCAGCAGGCTATCCTGCGATCGCATCGTGATGAGCGCGGCCTCACCGTGCTGCTGATCGATCTCGACGGCTTCAAGGAAGTGAACGACGCGCTCGGCCACCACGCCGGCGACCAGGTGCTGCAGGAAGTGGCGATGCGGTTGCGCGGCGCTCTGCGGGCGTCCGATACGGTGGCCCGACTGGGTGGCGACGAGTTCGCGGTGTTGCTGCCGGCCACCGACGTGAATCGCGCCGAGCTTGCCGCGCGGAAAATCATCCACGATCTCGAACACCCGTTTGTCGCCGACGGCCGGCCGCTGATGGTGAGCGCGAGCATCGGCATCGCCGGCTCGCCGTGTCACGCCCCCAGCGGCGAAGAGCTGCTGCAGAAGGCCGATTCGGCGATGTATCTCGCCAAGCAGGACAAGACCGGCTACGCCGTCTACAGCCCGCTGCGCGATCAACGCATCTATCAGCGCGTCAGCCTCGCCTCGTCGATGCGGCAGGCGATCGATGGACGCCAGTTCGTCGTCGAGTATCAGCCGATCGTGCACCTGCGTTCCGGCACGCTGCTCGCGCTTGAATCGCTGGTTCGCTGGAACCACCCTGAGCTGGGCCGGCTGCTGCCCGACGATTTCATTCGCGTCGCCGAGCACACCGGGCTCGTGAATCCGCTGACCTCGTTCGTGCTCGAGCGCTCGCTCAGCGACTGGCCGTTGTCGGGCCGGCCCGACGGGTGCTCCATCGCCATCAACGTATCGCCGCGCAGTCTGCATCACGCGGCGTTCCCAGGACGCATCCGCGAAATGCTCGATGCGCACGACACCCTCCCATCGTCTCTGACGCTGGAGATCACCGAGAACCTGGTGATGTCGGATCCGGACGGCTCGGCGCGGTGCCTCGACGAGCTGCACGACATGGGCGTGAGGCTCGTCATCGACGATTTCGGCAAGGGCTACTCGTCGCTCAGTTACCTGCGGCGGCTGCCGGTGGACGAGATCAAGATCGATCGCTCGTTCATGCTCGGGCTCGCGGACGGCGAAGACGACACGCTGGTCCGGTGCATCATCGACCTCGCCCACAACCTCGGTTTGACGGCGGTGGCCGAAGGGGTGGAGACCGAAGCCGTGTGGCAGCAGCTCGCCGAGCTCAATTGCGACGCCGTCCAGGGCTACTACATCTGCCGCCCGGCGGCCGCGCCGGGCCTCCGGGACTGGATCAGCCGCCGATTTGCCTTGCCGGCGCCTGATCAATTAGGCTTCTGAGGTCAATGCGGTTCGTTCACCACGTGCATCACCTCCACCATCACCGTTCCCTGAACGGCCCGGCCGGAGTCTGCGCGTAGCGAACCACGCTAATCTTTGAGTTCACGCAGAAGCCCGCTGGGAAACCGGCGGGCTTTTTGTTTTTTGGGGCAGCCATGGACTTTACGAAGATGAACGGCTTATTGCCGGCGGTGGTGCAGGATGAAGTCACCAACGAAATATTGATGGTCGGCTTTATGAACCAGGAGGCCTGGCAGCGGACCCGCGAGAGCGGCTACGTCACGTTCTTCAGCCGCACCCGGCAGACGCTGTGGATGAAAGGCGAGACGTCCGGCAATCGCCTGCTCGTGCGCCAGGTGCTGCTCGATTGCGACGAAGACACCGTGCTCTTCAAGGTGCGGCGCGAAGGCGACGGCAACGTCTGCCACCTGAACCGCGTGTCATGCTTCTGCACCTACGTGGAGAACGCGGAAATCGGAGAGCGGCGATGAGACTGAAGCTGGGGATTCCAAAGGGCTCGCTGCAAGACGCCACGGTGCAGTTATTTCAGCGCGCCGGGTACATCATCCGCATCGATCCACGATCGTACTTTCCGTCGATCGACGATGTGGAGATCGATTGCATGTTGATCCGCGCGCAGGAGATGGCGCGCTACGTGGCCGATGGCGTGCTCGATGCCGGGTTGACGGGACAGGACTGGATCGCGGAACACGAGATTGGCCATCCGGAGCAGGCGAAGCTGGCGCGCGTGTGCGACCTGGTCTACTCCAAGCAAAGCTTCGGCAAGGTGAAATGGGTGTTGGCCGCGCCGGAGGATTCGCCCTACAAGTCGGCCGCCGATCTCAACGGCAAGCGCATTGCCACCGAACTCGTTCGCGTGACGAAGCACTACTTCACGTCGCAGGGCCAGACTGTCGACGTCGAGTTCTCGTGGGGCGCCACCGAGGTGAAGCCGCCGGTGCTCGCCGACGCGATTGTCGAAGCCACGGAAACCGGATCGACGCTGCGCGCCAATCGGCTGCGGATCCTCGAAACCATCATGGAGTCCAACACGCAGCTGATCGCCAACGCGGGTGCGCTCGGGGACCCGTGGAAGAAGACCAAGATCGAAAACCTCGCGCTGCTCCTCAAGGCGGCGATCGAGGCGCAGGGGCGGGTCGGGTTGATGCTCAATGCGAAGCGCGCCGATCTCGACAAGCTCATTGCGCTCCTGCCCGCCCTGCAGCGGCCAACGGTGTCGTCGCTCAGCGATCCCGAGTGGGTGGCGATCAATACGATCCTCGAAGAGAAAACCGCCCGCGACCTGATTCCACGCTTGAAGCTCGCCGGTGGCCAGGGCATCGTCGAGTACCCGCTGAACAAGATCGTCGTGTGATGCGAATCGTGACTTCGTCCAACCGCCGCGCTGTGTCGCAATTGCTGTCGCCGACGCGCGTCCGCAATCGCGAGACGGAGTCTCGCGCAAAAATAATAGTGGGGCGAGTACGCCGTGGCGGCGATGCGGCCGTGCGGCAGTTCGCGAGCAGGCTCGACGGACTTTCCGGACCCATCGAAGTGACACGCCGCACGTGGGAGGGCGAGGCCCGAAAGCTCCCGAGACCCGTGCGCGCAGCCATCGCACGCGCCGCCCGGCACATCCGATCCGTGTCGCGCAAGCAAGTGCCCAAGGGCTGGCGGCATACGGTGGCCGCCGGCGTCACCGTGGAGCAGCGGGTGGTGCCGCTGTCGCGCGTTGGGTGTTATGTGCCCGCCGGCCGGTATCCTCTCCCGTCTTCGCTGCTCATGACCGCGATACCCGCACGCGCCGCAGGCGTCCCCGAAGTCGTCGTGTGTTGTCCCAGGCCCGACGCGGCGGTCTACGCAGCTGCGATTGAAGCCGGCGTCGATCGCCTGTTCCGTATCGGCGGTGCGCATGCCATTGCCGCGATGGCGTACGGCACAACGTCGGTGCCCCGCGTCGATAAGATCGTTGGCCCCGGCAACCGCTGGGTCTCGGCCGCCAAGTCCCTCGTCTCGGCCGACTGCGGCATCGACTTTTATGCCGGGCCCACGGAAATATTGATCGTCTCCGCAACCGGACCGGCGCGATGGATCGCGGCCGATCTGATTGCCCAGGCGGAACACGATCCGGACGCTCGCGCGGTGTTCGTCACGTGGAACCGCCGGCTGGCGGATCGCGTCGCTACCGAAGTCGAACGGCAGATGCCGTCAACCGGGCCGGCGCGGCGATCGTTGGCGAAGCACGGCGGCATCATCGTGTGCCGGAACATGAGCGAGGCGATCGATCTGACGAACGAGGCTGCCGCGGAGCACGTCGTGGCGGGGACCGAGACGCTCGCGCGTCGCATCACGAATGCGGGCGCCGTGTTCGTCGGCGCCTGGACGGCCCAAGTGGCCGGCGACTATGCGATTGGCTCGAATCACGTGCTGCCGACCGCCGGCGCGGCCAGGTTTCGTGGCGGCTTGAACGCCGCCGACTTCGTGAAGCTCGTGTCGGTGCAGCGTTTGACGAAGCGCGGATTGAAGAAGATCGGCAAGACGATAACCACGCTGGCGCGGGCCGAGGGACTCGAGGCACACGCGCGATCGATTGAGGTCCGTTCATGATTATTCAGGGTGTGCCGGACTTAGGGCCGGGCCTGCGCCTTCATCTCAACGAAAACACCGGCGGCTGCTCGCCGAAGGTCGTTGCGGCGGTGCGTGCGTTCGATGGGACCGCGCTCGCCACGTATCCCGACTTTCGCGACGCCATCCTCGAAACCGCGGCGTTCCTCGGCGTCGACCCCGACCGCATCGTCCTCACCAACGGCCTCGATGAAGGCATCCTGCTCGCCTCGATCGCATATCTCAACAACCGGACGCCGGAAGCGCTGGTGGCACTCGGCGCGCCGTTGACCGCCACCTCGGGCGCGCCCGAGATCGTGGTCGCACAACCGGCGTTCGATCCGTACTTGTATGCGGCGCAGGCGCTCGGCGCGCGGGTGGTATCAGTGCCAGCCGGTCCGGACTATTCGTTTCCACTCGAGGGCGTTCTCCGGGCGCTGACGCCGAACACGCGCATCGTCTACGTCAACAATCCGAACAACCCGAGCGGCCGGCCGATTGCGAAGGACGCCATTCGCACGGTGGCGCGCGAAGCGGGCCACGCGCTCGTGTTCGTGGACGAGGCGTACCACGATTTTCTCGGCGAGCATTTCCTGTCCGAAGCCCCGGATTATCCCAATGTGCTGGTGGGACGCACGTTTTCGAAGGCGTACGGGCTGGCCGGCATGCGCGTGGGCGTGATGATTGCCTCCCCGGAAATCCTGCAGCCCATTCGCAAGGCGATGCCGCTGTTCAACCTCAACGTGGTGGCGGTGGCGGCGCTACGGGCGGCGCTCAAGGATCCGGAGTTTCGCTCGTGGTACATCGCGCAGGCGAACGAGTCGAAGGCGCTGGTGTATCAAGCGTGCGAGCGGGCCGGGTTGCGTTACTGGAAGAGCGCCGCCAACTTCGTCCTGATCGACGGCGGCCAACGCGCGCGCGCGATCATCGATGGGCTGATTGCGAACGGGGTCCTGGTCCGCGATCGCACCAAGGATCCATCCTGTCCGAACTGTTTCCGGCTGACGACCGGCGTGGTCGAACACACGCGTCATGCCGTCGCCACGTTGGAGGCGCTGTGCGCAAAGCTGTGATCGATCGCCGCACGGCGGAAACGCAGATCAAGATCGCGCTGTCGCTCGACGGCAAAGGCCGCTACGACAATCGCACCGGCGTCCGCTTTCTCGATCACATGCTGGATCTCGTGGCTCGCCATGGCGGCTTCGATCTCAAGGTGAAGGCCGCGGGCGACCTCGATGTCGATCAGCATCACACCGTTGAAGACATCGGGATTGCGCTCGGCGAGGCGGTGGCGGCGGCAGTGGGCAGCAAGCGCGGCATCAACCGCGCCGGGTATTTCGTGATGCCGATGGATGAAACGCTCGCCGTCGCCGCGATCGACCTGAGCGGCCGCCCGCACGCCGTGATCGACACGAAGGTCACGGTGCGCCTGGTCGGCGATCTGCAAACCGAGCTGGTCCACGACTTCTTCGAGGGGTTCGCGAACGCTGCCCGCGCCAACGTGCACCTCAAGGTGATGTACGGGCGATCCAACCATCACAAGATCGAAGCCTGTTTCAAGGCGTTCGCTCGCGCGTTGCGGGTCGCCTGCTCGAAAGACAAACGGCTCGCGCGAACGCTGCCAAGCACCAAGGGACTGCTGTGATTGCCCTGATCGACTACGGCGCCGGAAACCTGGCCTCGGTGCGAAAAGCCCTCGCGGCCATCGGCGCCAGCGTCTGGACGCCAACGGTGGCCGGAGAACTCGGCCGCGCGCACGGCATCATCGTCCCGGGTGTGGGTCACTTCAACACCACGCGGTCGTTAAGCGACAACTGGCGCAGGGCCATCCAGGCGACGGTGGACGATGGCGTGCCGTTGCTGGGTATCTGTGTTGGGCTGCAATTCCTGTTCGACGGCAGCGACGAGGCCCCGGACGCCAAAGGCCTCTCCACGTTTAAGGGAACCTGCTTCCCTTTTACGCAACCCGTAACTGAGCGGCTGAAAGTGCCACATGTTGGCTGGAATTCACTCGTCATGCCGCGGCCCTCACGATTGATGGCCGGGGTCAAGGACGGAACGCAGGTTTACTTCACACACTCTTACGCCGCACCGGTGGTGGACGACACCGCGGCGATCTGTGAATACGGCGTGCCGTTCAGCGCCGCGGTTGAACGCGCGAATGTGTCGGCCGTGCAGTTTCATCCTGAAAAGTCCGGCGACGCCGGCCTCCGAATCTTGAGCAATTGGCTGAAGCAGACGGAGAGCATGTCTCACCGTAGCTCGCCGGAAAGTCAGCGAGCGTAGGCGGATGCTGTCGAAACGCATCATCGCCTGCCTGGATGTTCGCGACGGCAAGGTCGTCAAAGGCGTGAACTTCGAGGGGCTGCGCGATGCCGGCGATCCCGCCGCGCTGGCACGGCGCTACAACACCGAGGGCATCGACGAAGTCGTCATCCTCGACGTCACGGCGACGATTGAAAGCCGCCAGGCGCGGGCGCACACGATTGCGGCGGTGGCGAACGAAATTTTTCTGCCGCTTACCGTCGGCGGCGGCATTCGCAACGAGGAGGATGCGGCGGCGGCCATCGAGGCGGGCGCCGATAAGGTGAGTCTGAATACGGCCGCCCTCGACAATCCGCGGCTGATCTCGACGCTCGCGAGGAAGTACGGCAGCCAGGCGGTAATTGTGGCGGTCGATGCGAAGCGTGACGGCAACCGCTTTGCGGTCTACGCAAGAAGCGGACAGGCGTTGACCAATCGCAGCGCGATCGACTGGGCGAAGCAGGCGACCGATATGGGCGCCGGTGAAATCCTGCTGACGTCGATCGACCGCGATGGGACCAAGGTTGGGTTCGACTGCGAGCTGACCGCGGCGGTGTCTGACGCCGTCAACATTCCGGTGATCGCATCCGGAGGCGCCGGGACGTTCGAGCACTTCGCAGAGGTGTTCACGGGCGGACACGCCGACGCGGCGCTTGCCGCCTCGATCTTCCACTTCAACGAGAAAAGCGTCAGTGAGCTGAAGCAATTCTTGAAACGATCGGGCGTGCCAGTAAGAATATGAATACTCGATGCTGATTCCCTCTATAGATCTCCAGGGTGGACGCGTGGTCCAACTGGTTCAAGGCGACAAGCTCGCCATCGCGTCCGACGACCTCGACGGCTGGATCGCGAAGTTCAAGAAGTTCCCGAAAGTCCAGCTGATCGATCTCGACGCCGCGATGTCGCGCGGCAACAACGACGAGCTGGTCAGGAAGATCGCCGCCGAATTGCCCTGCCGCGTGGGCGGGGGCGTGCGCAGCGTGCGGCGCGCGGAGGAATTGATCGCGGCCGGCGCAACCGCGGTGATCGCCGGGTCGGGCTTGTTCCGCCGCTCGCCGGACGGCGACCTCAGCCAGATGATCGATCACGACTTCGCCCGAGCGCTCGCCGACACCGTCGGCATGAACCGGCTGATTGCCGCCGTCGATTCACGCACCGGACGCGTCTGCATCCACGGCTGGAAGACGATGCTGCCGTTGACCGCCGTGCAAGCCGTGCAACTGCTCGAAGGCTATTGCGAGGAGTTCCTTTACACGCATGTCGACAAGGAAGGCCTGATGCAGGGCACCGACATGACGGCGATCAAGGCGGTGGCGAAGGCCACCGAGCGCAAGATCACCGCCGCCGGCGGCATCACCACCAGGGAAGAGATCGCCGCCCTCGACGCCGTTGGCATCGATGCGGTGGTCGGCATGGCGATCTATACCGGCTCGCTCGCCCTCGATTAGGGCCCGCGCCGAGCGCGGAAAGACGACGCTGCAATCGCGAGGCGCAGCCTCGCTACGTCTTGCGCCGCATGCCGGCCGCCACGAGCAGCCACGCGAGCATCAGGCACGAGAACGACACGTAGAGCGGCACGATCGATTCCGCGGAATGTATCGCGAGAAGGCGCCCGTCCCTTGGCGGCTCGAGCCACAATCCTCGGAGCGTGTTGATCGCTCCAAGGCTGCTCCCGTTGAGGCCGGCGAAAATCCCGGCCAGCGACAGCGGCCGCATCATGGCCAGGCGTTGCTCCGACGGCCGGAACAGATAGGCGCCGGCGGCAATCAGTGGCAGGAAGCTGATGATGATGCTGAACAGCGCGGCCGGGCCCATCTGGCGAAGCATTGTGAATAGTTCCATGTCCGGTATAACGCTCGGCCAGGGCCTTCGTGACCCGCCTTCGCCAAGGCTACGGCGGACAAGTCTGCGAGGCAGGCGGATGTCACGATTCGGTGTCCAAAGCGTTATGACCGACATGGACCGGGACTCTGAGCTCGACCTCGTGCGGCGAATCCGCGCCGGCGATGCCGGAGCGTTCGACGCCATTCATGCCGAGTTCAACGGTCGCCTGTTCAACTTCCTCGCCCGGCTGTCGCGCCGCCGCGAGACCGCGGAAGACCTGCTCGACGAAACGTGGCTGCGCTTCGTGGACCGCGCCGACAAGCTCAAGCCGGACACGCGCCTTGGACCGTTTCTGTTTACGGTGGCCCGCAACCTGTATCTCAGCTACTGCCGCTCACGCCTGCTCGAAGACTCGCAGACGGCGGATGTGATCGGCTTATGGCCGCTTGGCACGCAGCCGCCATCGCCGTTTGAATCAACCGTCGCAAACGAGACCGGCCGGCGGATTGAAGCGGCGCTCGCGTCGCTGCCGGCCGCGCATCGCGAAGCATTGCTGCTGGTGGCTGTCGAGGGCATGAAACCGGCGGAGGCCGCCGCGGTCTGCGGCATCACTCCGGAAGCAATGCGCCAGCGTCTCAGCCGCGCCCGCGCGGCGATCGCCAGTCATCTCGACGAATGCGACGACCGTATCCTGGCGCACTTGAAGGCGGTGACCACATGATCGAAACCCTGTCGCTGCTCACATCCGATGCGTCGCGCAGCGCGAAGACCATCGCGCGCTGCCACGATCGGCTGGCCGCGCGACGTCGAAAGATCGAGGCGCGCAATCGCCCATCAGGCGCACGAGTTCTCAGCGCGGAGCGCCTGCTGGTGGCGGGGTTCTGCGTGGCCTATCTCATTGCGATGGCCGGCGATCTCCTGGCCATCGCCGCGCGGCGCTGACGCGAAGGATGCCCTGCCCTTCGAAGCGCCCGATGCTAGTATCGGGCGCGAAGGACGGACCCTATGACTCCATTGCTGTCGTTGCTGATCCCGATCGTGGTCTCGGCCGTGTTCGTGTTCATCGCCAGCTCAATCATCCACATGGCCACGCCGTTCCATAAGCACGACCTCAAGAAATTTCCGAACGAATCCGACGTGATGAATGCGCTGCGCGGCCTGGGCCTGCGCCCGGGCGACTACGGCATGCCGAAGCCGGACTCGATGAAGGAGATGAGCTCTCCGGAATTCATCGCGAAGATGAAAGCCGGCCCGGTCGCCTTCATCACGGTCCGTCCCGCCGGCCAAATGAGCATGACCGGCAACCTCGTGCAGTGGTTCCTCTACTCGATCGTGGTGTCGATCTTTGCCGCCTACGTTGCGGGCATCTCTCTCGGGACGGGTGCGGAATATCTGAAGGTGTTCCAGATCACGGGCGCGGTGGCGTTTACCGGCTATGCGCTGGCCTTGCCGCAAAACTCGATTTGGTGGAGCAAGAACTGGGGCGCCACGATTCGTTCGATGATCGACGGCCTCATCTATGGGCTGCTGACCGCCGGCGCTTTCGGCTGGCTGTGGCCAAGATAAATAACAAGTGACGAAGAACAAATGACAAAAGGGGCAGGACCTTTCGTCATTCGTTATTTGTTATTCTTTATTCATGCGAGCCGCCGCGATTCTCTTCATCCTGCTGGCGGCGAGTGTGTACGGCCAGGAGCTCATCCCTGGCACGGCGCGCCCGTTGATCGAGAACCTGCCCGCCAACACGAGCGGGTTCATCTGTCCGATGCACCCGAACGAAGTAAAGGCAGAGCCGGGCACGTGCAGCATTTGCGGCATGACGCTCGTGGCCGGCGATCCGATGGCGACGGCGGATTACGTGCTGCGCGTGGTCACCGAGCCGCGCGCGCCGAAGGCCGGCCAAAACACGAAGTTTCGATTTTCAATCCTGCACCCGCTGACCGGCGCGCCGGTGCAGGACTTTGCCGAAGTGCACGACAAGCTCTTTCACCTGTTCATCGTCAGTCGCGACATGACGCAGTTCTTTCACGAGCATCCGGTGAAGGAGAAGGACGGCTCGTTCACCTACGAGCACGTAATTCCAACTGCCGGCCACTACATGCTGTTCGCCGACTTCATGCCTGTCGGCGGCGGTCCGCAGATGCTCGCGACGCCCCTTGTGACCGCGGGGTTCGACGGCGACATCGCCTCGTCGCTGCCGAAGCTGGCACCCGACAAGTCATACGTGAAAACCGTGAACGGCGTGACGGTGGAGCTCCAGATCGATCCCTCGAGACTGGTCTCAGGCGAAGAGGCCGACGTGCCGATTCACTTCACCGATGAAAAGACCGGGCAGCCGGTGAAGGACCTGCAGCGCTATCTCGGCGCCTTCGGCCACGCGATGATGCTGAACGACGACATGACCGAGCACGTGCACGCGCATCCGGAAGAAATGCTGGAAGGGACCAATATCACCTCCGGCGGCGGACCGGATCTCGTCTTCCACGCGCTCTTTCCGAAGCCGGGCCACTACCGCATCTGGCTGCAGTTCCTCCGGCAGGACAAATTGTCGACGGTGCCGTTTACCGTGCGAGTGTCGCGCCTGGGCGAGACGGCGGCACAGTAGTGACGTGCAACGCTGGTGTCGCAGCCAACGCCGCGGCCGTCTCGTTGTCGTAGTACGCCGTCATGACCAACCGCGTCCCGGCCGGAAGCGCGACCGGTTCCTTCACGATGTAGGCCGTGGGCCAGTCGGCCTGATAGTTGTTCAACCACAGCATCGGCTCGACGGTGCCATCAGGATGCAGCGCCGTGACCTCGAGCGACCGCGCGCCGGCGCCGAGCCGCGGCCAGAGCGCGGTGACATTCGCCGCGGTCTTGATCGTCGTTTCGCTGCGCAGGCGTTCCGCTTTCTTACCGGCCGCAATCGTCGCGGCCGCAGCCGTCAGCTCAATTGCCGCGGACGCTTGTGCCGGCGCCTTCTCGAGGAAATAGAGGCCGAGATCGGCGGCGCCGGACACCTCACCATCAGGATGATTGCTGCGATAGCCGATTTCGATCGTGAGTTTGCCGTTGGCGGGCAACTGCACGCCCGACCCTGCCGGTTGGGCGCTCACCTGGCTCGACGGCGTCCACGTGCCGAGCCAGCGCCGCGATCGCGTTTCATACACCGCGGCGTAGCGAATCACTTTTCGATCCGCGGGATTGAGCTGCAACGCGCGCAACCACCGGGCCTGTTTCAGCCCCGAGGCGATCTCAAAACGCTCGACGCGAAACGGCGACTCGGGCGCAATCTTCGTCTGCTCCGCGACCTTGAGGATCTCGTCGGGCTCACCTTGTTCCCACGACGTGAGTGACGGGACGAACACCGGCTGCTTGTCCTCGTCGGCGAGGAGCACGCCACTGGGCGCACCGCCGTCGGTCCATGACAGGATCAGGCTCATCTCGCGCGCCGTGAGGCTCATGTCGTTCGCAAAATGGCCGTAGCCGCCGGCCGCGCTCCATGGCGGCATCCTGCGCTCGAGGATTTCTTCCTTGATGGCAACGGCCCACGGCCGCGCTTCCGCGTAGGTGGTGAGCGCCATCCCGACGTTGCCGTCGGTGTGGCACTGGAAACATTTCTTCTGGAAGATCTGGGCGATCTCGCGGTTGAAGACGATCTTGGTGGTGATCGGGACGTGACGGGACTCCACCGGTTTGGGCCGCACCAGTTGGTAGCCCAGCGTGGCGGCGCCGATGAGCATCGCCGCGGCGATTGGAGTGACCCGCTTCACAGGGCAATTATAGGCCGCGGTTGAGTTCGTCAAACACCACCTCCGCCCCCTGGCGAAGGGCGAGGTCAACCGTTCCCGTGGCCGGCGTCGCCTCGGGGTTGATCTCAACCGTGTAGGCGCCTTTCCGGCGCGCGATGTCGATGAATCCCGCCGCCGGATAGACGACTGCGGAAGTGCCAGCGGTGATGAAGACATCGCAGTCCGCGGCCGCGGTCGCGAGGTCGACGATGTCGGGATCGAGCGGCTCGCCGAACCAGACCACGCCCGGGCGAATCAGGTCGCCGCAATGGGGACACCGCGGGGGCATCTCCTTGAAAGGCACCGTCTCGTCGCGCCATCTCGGCGGAGACGCGGCGCAACGACGCCAGCACAACACCTCCCAGATCGAGCCGTGAAGCCGAATCACGTCTTGTCCCGCCGAAGCTTTGGCGTAGGCGGACGCGCGTTCATGAAGCCCGTCGACATTCTGCGTGATCAAACGGAAGTTCGGAAAGCGGCGGCTCCACTCGGCGAGCACGCGATGCGCCGCGTTGGGCTCACATGCGGCGATCATCCCCCGCCGCCAGTCGTACCACTCCCACACGAGACGCGGATCTTTCGCAAAGGCCTGGGGAGTGGCGAGCGTTTCGGGCCTGAAGTTTTTCCACAGCCCGTCGGCGCCGCGAAACGTCGGAACACCGCTCGCAGCGGAAACACCCGCACCGGTGATCACCGTGATGCGGGCGTCAGGAGTGAGCCGGTCGACGAGTTGATTCACTGCTTCGTTGAAGTTGGAGCGGCGCCTTTCTTCTGAGCAGCCATGAACTCGAACGCCTTCGGCAGGTTCGGCACCACCATGTCGGTGTGACTGCCGCCCGGCACTTCGATGTAGGTGACGTCGGCGCCGGCCTTCTTCAACGCGGCCACCATGTTCCGCGATCCCGAGACGTTCACCGTATTGTCCGCGTCGCCGTGGACGACGAATTGTGGAATGCCCTTCATCTGCTCCGCCAACGCGGGACTGCCGACGCCGGAGAACGGCACCAGCGCCGCCCAGGTCTGCGGATACTTCGCCCCGAGCGCCCACGTCCCGATTGCGCCCATCGAGTGGCCCATCAGGTAGATGCGTGACTCGTCCACGTTGTAGGCCGCCTTCATCAAGCGCAGCACCTCGAGCACGTCCTTCTCGCTGTATTCAACGCGTCGTCGCGATGCGGCATCCGTGCCGCCCATCATCGTCGAGCCGTAAAAACCGTCGGGACGATAGCCGAGCGGCGCGGCCATCAGGAAGCCGTGCTTCTCGGCGAGCTGCGGCGGCAGCTGTGAGTACGAATCGAAGAACGAATCCTCGTTGGCGCCGAGGCCGTGCAGCGCAACCACGAGCGGCGTGCCCTTGGACGCGGCGTAGCCCTTCGGCACGTAGACGCGATACGGCATCACCTCGTTGGCGCCCTGCAGGACGTAGTGGCGCTCGAAGTCGCCGGTGCGGCCCTTGAATGGATCCTTGCCGCCCTTTGCGCCCGCGAGAATTGTTTCCGCCTTGGCGATCTCATTTTGCACGTTGAACGCGCCGAGCTCGATGCGGCCGCGGTTCACGTTCTTGATCACGTCGGCGGGATACACCACGTCGGCGCGCACGGCTTCGGCAACCGAGGCGGCCGCAGCCTCCAGCGCCTTCAGCCTGGCGTCGAGACCTTTGTGAAGGAACACCCCAAGCGACACTGTGCCGAGCGACGTCGTGCCATCGAGGACTTCCGCCTCGATCACGTAGGGTCCGTCCTCGCTGCCCGCGAGATCAACGTCGATCGCAAACGGCGACTCGCGCAGGTCGCGGCTCATGCCGTCAAAGGTGCCAAGTGGACGCGGCGGCAGCGCCGGGGTGACAGGCGCACCCGGCCGCGCAGGCGAGGTCCGTGTCCGGATCAACACCTTGGTGGTAAGCGCCGGTGTCAGCTCGATCGAAGGCCGGTAGATCTGCTCGATACGGAACGTGTAGGGCGCGGACGAATCGATCACCGTGCGATCGCTGCGCAGCGCCAGTGAATGCCGATAGTCGAGCGCCGGCGTCCAGGCGTCCTTGTTGAGCAGGGCCATGCCCTTCGCGAATTGACGCCGGATTTCGCCGGTGTTGCCCACGCGACGCGCGTCGGCAATGGCCTTGTCCACTTCGTCGAGTTGCGCCTTCAACTCGCCTTCGGCCTTCGCCGCCGTCTTCTGCGAGTTGAAGCGCACCGACAGCGAATTGATGTTCGGCAGCGCCTGCGCGATCGCAAGCGAGGGGATCAGAAGAAATAGGGCGGCGAGTGCCTTACGCATGGTTTATTGCCCCAAAGTGAATGCGATTAATTCCGCGGCCAGGCCGCCGCCGGCCGCAACCACGAGGTACTGCTTGCCCTCCAGCATGTAGGTCATCGGCGCCGCCAGCGGGCGCGACGGCGGATCGAATTCCCACAGCGTAGCGCCGGTCGCCTTATCAAGCGCGCGAATCTTCGTGGGCTCAATCGGCATCTTGGTGAGCGGCCGCCCGCCAATCGGCAGGTTGCCCCCACTGCCGAGGTTGCCGGCCCCGGGCATGACGAATAACAGGCTCCTGGTCACGAGCGCCGCGTTGCGCAGCGGCAAGCCCATCGGGGGCAGATTCAGATCTTTGAGCAGTGGATGATTTCGCGGCCCATCGCCAATAGCAGCGGTCCACTTGGTGTCGCCCCGGTTGAGATCGATTGCCGTTACGCGTCCATACGGCGGCTTCAGCATCGGCAACCCGTCGAGCAGTGGCGGCATCATCGTCCCACCGCGGTTATAGAGCAGGTTGCTGCGATCCGGGTTCGGCTTGATCAGCTGCACCACGATCGGGCTGGTCATCGACGGCACATACAGCGTGCCGGTCTCGGGATCGAATGCCGCGCCCTGCCAGTTCGCGCCGCCGGCCCAGCCCGGATTCTGAATCGTTCCTTTCTCTGACGGCGGCGTAAAGATGGGACCGTAGTCGAAATCCTTCAACGCAGTCAGCGCCGCTTCCTTCAGCTCCGGCGTGAAGTCGATGATGTCGGCCTCCGTCACGCCTTGGCGCTCGAAAGCGGGCGGCCTCGTGGGGAACGGCTGCGTCGGATGCGTTCGTTCGCCCGGCACCTTCGATTGCGGCACCGGCCTTTCTTCAATCGGCCAGACCGGCGCGCCGGTGCGGCGATCGAACACGTAGGTGAAGCCCTGCTTGCTGACCTGCGCCACGGCCCTGATCGGCTTGCCGTTGACATTAATATCGACGAGGATCGGCGCCGCGGGGAAGTCGTAATCCCACACGCCGTGATGCACCGCCTGAAAATGCCAGATGCGCTTGCCGGTCTTGGCGTCGAGTGCCACCAGGCTTTCGGCAAACAGGTTCGCGCCAGGACGATGGCCGCCGTACCAGTCATCGGTTGGCGTACCGAACGGCAGGTAGACGTAGCCGAGCTCCTCGTCGCCGGTCATGTTCGTCCACACGTTCGTGCTGCCGGTGTAGGTCCAGGAGTCGTCGCCCCACGTGTCGTTGCCGAACTCGCCCTTCTGCGGAATCGAATGCAGCGTCCACAGTTTCTTACCGGTGCGCACGTCGAAGCCATTGATGTCGCCGCGCGGCCACTCCTTGTGCGTCGGCCCGTCGTGAATCGACGATCCAACAACAACCACGTCGCGGACGATCACCGGCGCCGCGCTGACCGAAAAATTCGTGGCGCGCACGGCGTGCGCCACGCCGGTCATCAGGTCAACCTTGCCGCCATCGCCAAACTCCGGGTCGAGTGTTCCGGTCTTCGCGTCGACCGAGATCAAATACGCGTCATTCGTGCCGAGCAGCAACCGTTCCTTCGGGCCGCCTGCCCTGAGCGAAGTCGAAGGGTCGCTCCAGAACGCGATGCCGCGATGCACGAACCCGAGGTTGCCTGGACGCCCCGTCTTCCAGCTGGCTGGATCGAACACCCAGAGCGACTCGCCGGTGGCCGGATTGATAGCCGCGATCTGTCCGAGCGAGGTCACGGTGTAGAGCACGCCCTTCACCATCAGCGGCGTGTCGTTATAGGCGCCCGGCCGCGACGTGGGATTGGCGGCAATCACGGCGTTATCGGGCGACGACCACCGCCAGGCGACTTGCAGCTTCCCGATCGTGTCCTTGTTGATTTGATCGAGCGGTGAATACTTCTGGCTCGCCGCATTGCCGCTGTAGTGCGTCCACTCGACAGTCCGCGACTGCGCGCCGGTGAATGACAGGCCGGCAAGTATCAGCAACACAACCAACATGGCTCGACGCATAAAGTGTCTTCTGGAGACCGCCATGCTAGCATTGCCGCCCAACGCCGGGAGCGTCAATGACCAAACAGCTTCTTCTTGCGACTTCGTGTGCCTTCCTCTTGATGGCGGCGACTGCGGCATCAGGCCAAACACCAAACGCGGCCACGATTTACAAGGAACGCTGCGCCTCGTGTCACGACCCCGGCCCCGGCGCCGAGGCCACGCGCGCGCCGGCGCGCGATGTGCTCAGAAGCCGGACCGTCCAACAGATCTTTGCGTCGCTCGAGCCTGGCGGCAGCATGGCCGCGAACGCCATCGGGTTGTCGACGGCGGAGAAACAAGCCGTCGCCGCGTTTCTCTCCAGCACGGGCGCGACCACCGGATCCGATCCGGCCGTTGGTATGTGTGCGGCCGGCGCGGCGCTTCCCGATCCCGCCTCGCTTCCGGCGTGGAACGGATGGGGCAACGACGCGTCGAATTCGCGGTTTCAAAACGCCAAGGCCGCGGGCCTCTCGGCGGCCGATGTGCCGAAGCTGACGCTGAAATGGGCGTTCGGATTTTCGGGCGCGACGGCGGCATCAGGACAACCGACGGTCGCCGCGGGCCGGGTGTTTGTCGGCAACGTCAACGGCATGGTGTATTCGCTCGACGCGAAAACGGGTTGCACGCATTGGACGTTCAAGGCCGATGGCGGCGTGCGCACGGCGATCACCGTCGCGCAGCTCGCCGTCAACGGCACGCCCCGCACAGTCGCGATGTTCGGCGACATTCGCGCGAGCGCTTACGCGATCGACGCGCAGTCGGGCACACTGCTCTGGAAAACAAAGGTCGACGATCACGCGATGGCGCGCGTCACCGGCGCACCGTCGTTTCACAACGGCCGCTTGTATGTGCCGGTCGCGTCGATCGAGGAAGTCGCCGGTGCGCGCCCCAACTATGAGTGCTGCACGTTCCGCGGCAGCGTGGTGGCGCTCGACGCCGCAACCGGCAAGCAGCTGTGGAAAACGTACATGATGGATGAGCCGAAGATCGCCGGCAAGAACTCCGCCGGCACGCCGCAATGGAAACCCGCGGGCGCGGCGATCTGGTCGTCGCCGACCATCGACACGGCGAAGAATGCGATCTACGTCGCCACCGGCAATGCCTACACCACGCCCGCCGCACCCACCAGCGATGCCGTGGTCGCGCTCGACATGACCACGGGCGCCATCCGCTGGGTGCAGCAGGCCACGCCCGACGATACCTTCGTCATCGGCTGTAAACCGGGCGTCGCACCGTGTCCCGACGAAGTCGGCCCCGATTTCGATTTCGGCAACGCGCCGATCCTGCGGACGTTACCCGGGGGGCGTCGCGTGCTCTCGCTCGGCCAGAAGTCGGGCGTGGTCTGGGGATTGGCGCCCGATGAGAACGGCAAGGTGCTATGGCAGTATCGCGCGGGCAAAGGCAGCATGCTCGGGGGGATCGAGTGGGGATCGGCCGCCGACGATCAGAACATTTATGTTCCGGTCTCCGATGTGCTCGCGCCTTCTGAACAAGCCGGCGGACTCCACGCCGTGCGACTGGCCACCGGCGAGCGCGTGTGGCACACACCGGCTCCGCCATTGTCGTGCACGGTTGGAGCCGGGTGCACCGGCGCACAGTCCGCGCCGGTCAGCGTGATGCCGGGCGTCGTGTTCTCCGGATCGATCGACGGTCACTTCCGCGCCTACTCGACGACGGACGGAAAGATCATCTGGGACTTCAACACGATGCAGCCTTTCGAGACCGTCAACGGCGTGAAGGCTCAAGGCGGATCGCTCGACGCCGCCGGTCCCGTGATCGCCGGCGGAATGGTTTACACGAATTCAGGATACGGGCAGTGGCGGGGAAAGCCAGGGAACGTGCTGCTGGCCTTCGGTCTGCCGTAGGCCGCCAACGGGTTCGGCACCGAGATGAGTTAGGATTTCCAGCCCAGAGGGATCCTTATGAAGACCATCATCCGTATCGCCGTTATCCTGACCGTCGCGCTTCTCACTTCTGCACAGCTTGGCGCTCAAGGCACCAATGTCACCGGTGACTGGGCGTTCACCGTCACCACCGACCAGGGCGGCGGCACGCCCTACCATCACGTTCAAACAGGACGGCGAGAAGCTGACCGGCAAGTACGAAGGCCAGCTCGGGGATGCCGATTTGACCGGAACCGTGAAAGGAAACGCTATTACGTTCACTTTTACGGTCGATGTCCAGGGCCAGCAGGCGCCTGTCACCTATAAAGGAACGGTCGAGAAGAACACCATGAAAGGCTCGATGGACATCGCGGGGATGGTCAACGGTACATTTACAGCGACGAAGAAGTAGGCCGTTTCGCGAAGCTCCGGCGACTTGTCCGCCGTAGCTTAAGCGAAGGCGGAAGGTGGACCCATTGACAGGCTTGCACGGCTACTGCTTAATGCTCATTTAACAGGGTCTTTACGTTTGTTAACCGGGCCACGTGCCGTGGGCCGTTTTGGATGTTTTAAAGGGGAGGGACTGGTGATGCGTTCGCTCACGGTTCGTTGTTTTGTCTTTCTGACTCTCGTCCTCGCGCCGTCTTTCGTATCGGCGCAAACCAGCACGATCTCGGGCACCGTTCGTGACGCGTCAGGCGGCGTACTGCCAGGCGTCACGGTGGAAGTGTCGAGTCCCGCGCTGATCGAAAAAACCCGTGCCACGGTCACCGGCGGATCGGGCACTTACTCGATCCTCGCGCTCCGTCCAGGCCTTTACACCGTGAAGTTCGAACTGCCGGGCTTCTCTACCGTGATCCGCGAAGGCATCGAGCTCACCTCGGACTTCACGGCCACGATCAACGTCGACCTGAAAGTCGGCGCCCTCGAAGAAACGCTGACGGTCACCGGCGAATCGCCGATCGTCGACACGCAGAGCATCACCCAGCGCGTGGTGATGACGCAGGAAGTTCGCGACGCCCTGCCGACGGGCCGCAACATCCAGGCGGTCGGCATCATGATCCCGGGCACCACGATCGCCCCGGGCGGCGGCGGCGCGCTGTCGCGCGACGTGGGCGGCTCGGGCAACCTGCAGCAATCGCCGTTGCAATACCGCGGCTCGGGCGACACGGTGCAGACGATTGAAGGCATCCGCCTCAACAACCTCTGCGCGCAGGGCGCCTACAGCGGCGTGTATTGGAACGACGCCAGCTTCGAAGAGTTCAGCTATGTGACCGGCGCCGACACCACTGAAATGGGCCAGGGCGGCATGCGCGTCAACATGGTGCCGCGCGATGGCGGCAACAGCTTCCGCGGCACGGCGGTGTTCAACTACGCCGGTGAATCATTTGGTTCCGACAACTGCGGTTCGGCCGGCATCGGCCTAGCCGTGCTCGCGCTCGAACCTAAGCGGCAGCAAGACATTCAATTCCGCCAACGCGATCACCAACGTCGACGTCATTCAGAAGATCTGGGACGTCAATCCCAGCTTCGGCGGCCCGATTCTGCGGAACAAAGTGTGGTTCAACTACTCGTTCCGGCATCTTGGCTCCACCAAAACCAAGTCTGACGCCTACGAGGACAAGAACCCCTCGCAGTTCATCTACGATCCGGACTTCACCAAGCCCGGCGTGGACGATGGCCACATCGTCAGCAACGCGGGACGCATTTCGTGGCAGGCCAGCACGAGAGACAAGTTGTCGGTGTATCACGACAACCAGCGGAAATACCGCAATCACTGGGGCATCGCGGCGACCATTCCTCCTGATGCGGCGGGCGTGCAGGTTACCCCGACCAGCTTCGTGAACGTCACGAAGTGGACGCGGACACACACGAACAATCTGCTGCTCGAAGCCGGCTTCGGTCTGTATAACCAGGAATACACGGAGCTGTATCAGCCGAGCGTCGTGGGCCACGATCGCAAGGTGTGGGACGAGGAAGCGATCCGCAACTCGCGCGTCTATAACGTGATCGACACCTCGAATAACCGTCACGCCAACGCCTGGCAGAACCCGGCCGATCACTTCTCGGTGTTGCGCACGTTCATGGGCGCGGCCTCTTACGTGGTCGGCTCGCACAGTTTCCGCGCCGGCGCCACGTTGAGCAACGGCGATTGGCGCGAGCTGAGAATGTGGACGGGCGACGTCCAGCCGATTAACTACAATGCGGGCCGGCCGTTGTCGGTGACACTGCGCCTGCCGAACGAGCGCGCCAACGGCATCAAGCGCGACCTCGGCATCTATGCCCAGGACCGGTGGTCGCTCGGCCGCGCTCACGATCAACGCGGGCGTGCGCTTCGATCAGTTCATCGGCGAAACACGTGAGAGTACCGTCAAGCCAAGCCGTCATGGCGCCGGAGCGACCTTCTGCAGACTGTCCGGATGGCCAGTGGGATCCGGGTGAGCTGTGCACGGGCCAAGTCCAGAACTGGAAGGACATCTCGCCGCGCGTCGGCGTCGCCATGGACGTGTTCGGCAATGGCCGAACCGCCATCAAAGCCAGTTGGGCGCGTTATGTGGCTGGGCAGCAGATCGCGTTCGTCAACCAGGTGAACCCGATCGGCGCGCTCACCGCCTCCGATACGCGCACGTGGACCGACGTGGACGCCAACGGCCTGCCGCTCGACGCCAATGGCAACATCCAGTTCAACGAGCTCGCGCCGTCCGCATCGACGCCCACCTTCGGACGACTGACGGTGCCGACCACCACCTACTCGCCCGATGTGCTGCGCGGCTGGGGCAAGCGCGGCTACAACAACGAGTTCACGTTCGCGATGCAGCACCAGCTCGCCGATCGCATGTCGGTGAACGGCGGCTACTATCGCCGGACCTTCGGCAACCAGACGTTCACCGACGATCTGCGCTACGACGCGAACAGCTACGACTCGTTCTGCATCACCGCGCCGACCGATCCCGATCTGCCGGACGGCGGCGGCTACCAGGTCTGCGGCGTCATGGACCTCAAGCCGTCGGTGTTCGCGCTGAACCAGCCGGCCAACAGCTCGATTCGTTTCTCCAACGACTTCGGCGGCGAGACGAACCTGTATCAGGGCTTCGACGTCAACCTCGAGTCGCGGTTCCGGAACGGCGCTTTCCTGAAGGCAGGCATTGGCGCTACGTCGCGCACGTTCGATAAGTGCAACCTGCTCGCGGCGGGTTTCGATGCCGTGAATACGCGCCAGTGGAACCACCCAGCTTCATGGGCACCGAAACGTATCCCGACGGAGCTCGCGCGTGTCACCGTGAATACCCGTATCGCCCGGACGTGAAGATGTCGGGCTCGTACACCCTGCCGTGGGACATCCAGCTGGCGGGCACGTTCCAGCACTCACGCGGCATCCAGACCGGCGGCGCCGGCCCGAGCCAGCTTGCCAACTGGACGCTCACCAGCGCCGCGGCGGCCCCGATGATCGGCCGCAACTGGACCGGCGTGGCCTCGCGCATCGTCGGCTTGATGTGGGAAGGCCAGGATTACGGTAAGCACAACCTGAACCAGCTGGATATCAAGCTGGCGAAGCGCTTCACCGTGGACAGGGTCAAGCTGCGCGTCGACTTTGACCTCTACAACCTGTTCAACAGCAGCTGGCCGTACACGCTGAGCAATACCTACGCGAATACGGCGACGTCGAACTGGCTGCGCCCGACCAACGTGCTGCAGCACCGCTTCTTCAAGTTCGGCGGGCACATCTCGTTCTAGCCAGTACTCGGGCAGAAGGGCCACAATGGCGTCATGCGCCATTCGTGGCCCTTTTGCTTTTTGGTCATAGCCACCGCTCTTCAGATATCGATCGCGGGACAACACGCCGCGCACGTCGTCCCCTCGGTTCCACAAGCCCTGCTCGAGCGATCGGTGCCGATTCGTACCGGCATCGGCGAGGTGCATGATGATGCCGGCACGAAATCGCGTGAAGCTCAGGCTTTTTACAATCAGGGGCTCGCGTATCTGCATTCGTTTGTCTGGATCGAGGCGGCGCGCTCGTTTCACCAGGCGCTGGAGCATGATTCGAATCTCGCACTCGCGCACGTTGGCCTGAGCTACGCCTACATCGAGCTGAGCAAGCCCGCCCAGGCGAAGCAGGCGCTGATGAGCGCGCAGGCGCTGGCGCCGAAAGTCGGCGATCACGAGCGGCGGCACATCGAGGCGCGCGCGCTGCAGATGGCCGCGGAGGATGCGCCGCGCGACTCGTCCCGGCTGGCAGCGTATCGCAAGGCACTCGACGCGGCGATCGTGGCGTTTCCCAACGACGTCGAATTGTTGCTGAAACGCGGCATCGCCGAATCGCCCGACCCCGCGGATCGCGGCCAGGGCTCGGTCCTTGCGTCCGTGCCGTTTTATGAGCGCGCGCTCAAAGCCACGAAGGTGTCTGCGTCAACCGTACCGACCGCCGCCCAATTTGCGGCGCGTCATTTCATGACGCACGCATTCGAGAACAACGGCCGCATGAAGGAGGCCGTCGAGGCCGCCGCGGCCTACGCGTTGCAGGCATCAAGCATCCCGCACGCCCGTCACATGCACGGACACGAACTGCGGCGCACCGGCCGCATCGCGGAAGCCATCGCGGAATTTGAAGCCGCCGACCGTCTGCAGCGCGACTACCTGGCCAGGGAAAAGGTCGCGCCGGAATTCGACTGGCATCACGCGCACAATCTCGAACTGCTGGCGGCGTCGTATCAGTACGTCGGCCAGATGCGGCGGGCGGAAGCGTTGCTGAAACAGGCGTTCGCGCTGCCGTCCAACCTGCTGGTGCAGGTGGTCAACAAGCGGGAGTATCCGGCGTTTCTCGTGGGAAGGGGCCGCCTCGAAGAAGCCCTGGTGGCGGCGAATACGCTCAGCACGCATCCGCATCCGGTGGCCCAAGCCGCAGGCCACACCGAAGCCGGCTTCGCGTTGCTGGCGATGAACCGGTTCGCGGACGGTGGGAACGCATCGAACGCCGCGTTCCGCGCGCTGAAGGTCGCGCCGGATGGGCAGGCACTCGCGGTGATCCCGCTCGAGGCGCTACAGGGTGAGTTCAGGTTGAGGACCGCGCAGCGGGAGCAGGGCCGGCAGGTCATGGAACGCGCCGCGCAGAAGTGGCGATCGCTGCCGGGACCTGATGCGTGGACCCAATCGCTGTTCCGCCTCGAGGCCCTGGCCCGATCCGCCCGCCAGGTCGGCGACTGGCTCTTCGCGGCCCGAATGGCCCAGCTGATGCTCGAGCACGACCCCGACTACGCCGGCACTCACTTCGCGCTCGGCCTGGTGGCTCATCACGATGGCAATGCAGCGACGGCTCGCCGTGAATTCGAGCTCGCCGCAAAGGCATGGGCTAAAGCTGATAAGGATCTTGCCGAGCTGAAGACGATGTCAGATCTCAGAAGGTAGATTGATGATCAATTGCAGATCTCAGATCTGTTGATTAGCTCTTCGCGGTTTTCACCGAGGTGGTGAATATCGCCGTCAGCTCGTCGGCCTCCTTCAAGAGGCGCTCGGCCCGTGGCTTCGTCACCAGGTTCGCATCGACCATCAGCTCCAGCCAAAAAAGCGACTCGTCGCTCTCTTCGAGGACCGTGCCCAGTTTTGCAATGAACTCGGCCCTCGACCGCGCGCGGCAAGCCGCTCGATAGTTGGCTGCGACAGACGTCGCGGCATCGATGAGCTGTCCGCCCAGCCGGCGGCCGTCGAGGGTGGGGGGTAACTCCCGACAGAGTCCGATCACGCCAACCGCGAACCGCTTCGTCCGATCTTTGAGTTCCTTTGGGGTCATAGCGGCCGTTGGGAGCATGGCGAATGCCACGGCCACGATCCTTTGGAATCAACAACTTAGCGGCGCGTTCCAATCTAACATCTCAAAAATCTCCAATTGATCTGAGATCTGAGATCTCACTTCTTACATCGACAACCCCGTGCCGCCATTTCTCGTCTATTCCCTTCGAGGTATCCATGACGCGCCCAGTGACCACCACCCTCGCCCTTCTCTTTGCAGTCGTGCTCGCCGCGCCGGCCCTGGCCCAGCGCGACCGAGACGACGACCGCGCGCGTGGACCGCGCGAGACCGAAACCGTTGACCGCACGGTTCCGTTTCCCGCGAATGGGACACTCCGGTTGAAGACGTTCTCCGGACACGTGAAGATTACCGGCACGTCCGGCGACCAGGTGGTGATTCACGCCGTCCGCCGCGCCACGCGCGAACGGCTCGACGACATCAAGCTCGAGATCACAACCAGCGGCAGCACCATCGAAATCGACGCCAACCATCGCGTTGTCGAACGCCGCAACGACAACGTCGTCGACACCGAATTCGACATCCAGGTGCCGGCGCGGGCGCGGCTCGACATCAAGACCTTCAGCGCGCCGGTCACCGTGACTGGCGTCAACGGCAGCCAGAACATCGACGGGTTCAGCTCGAACGTCACCATCGAATCGAACGATTTCGGCGACGGCAACGACATCGACGTCAACACCTTCAGCGGCGACGTGCGCCTGCGCCTGCCGGCCAGCGCGAAGGGCAACATCTCGTTCAACAGCTTCAGCGGCAGCTTCGAGAGCGACCTGCCGGTGACGTTGAACACCAGCAGCAAACGCAACTTCCGCGGGTCGTTGAACGGCGGTGGGTCGGGTGACTTTCGCCTCAAGACGTTCAGTGGGGATGTCACGATCCGGCGGTAGACGATTTCAGATCTCAGATCTCAGATTGCTGATTAATTGAAGATGGCCGAAGGACGGATTAATCCGGCCCTCTGCCATCCGCAATTGATCTGAGATCTGAAATCTTACATCCGAGATCGTCTGAAGGTATCATTCCGGGCGTGCTCGCGCGCCTGCTGAGTCGAGTTGGCCTCACCACACCGGAGCAGAGAGCCTGGGCGTGGTACGACTGGGCCAATTCGGTCTACTTCACCACGGTCATCACGGCGGTCTTTCCCAGCTTTTACGCCACCTACGCCGCGGCGGGCCTCGAGCCGGCACAGGCCACCGCGCGTTACGCGTTGATTACCACGGTCTCCGTCCTCGTGGTGGCCATCATGTCGCCGGTCCTTGGGGCGCTCGCGGATTACAGCGGCATCAGGAAGAAGCTGCTCGGACTGTTCATGAGCATCGGCGTGCTCGCGTGCGCGTCGATGGTGTTCATCACCGAAGGCAACATCGCGCTGGCCTCGCTGCTGTTCTTCCTCGGCAACATCGGCGTGTCCGGTTCGCTGGTGTTCTACGACTCGCTGCTGCCGCACGTGGCAAAACCTGAGGAAACAGATCGCGTATCCGCCGCCGGCTACGCGATGGGCTATGTCAGCGGCGGCGTGATGTTGCTGGTGAACCTGGCGTGGATTCTTCAACCCGCAGCCTTCGGCTTCAGCAACAACGTCTCGGCGATCCGCGCGTCGTTCGTGGCGGTGGCCGTATGGTGGGCGGTGTTCTCGCTGCCGTTATTCAGGAAGGTCCGGGAGCCGCACGCCGCGCCGGCGCCAATCTCGGTGAGCGCAGCGTTCAAACGGCTCGGGCGAACGTTCAGCGAGATCCGCAAGTACCGTCACGCGTTCCTGATGTTCATCGCGATGCTGCTCTATCAGGACGGCATCCAGACCATCATTCGCATGGCCGGCGTCTACGGCGCGGAAGTGGGGATCGACCAGACGTCGCAGATCGCGGCGTTCGTGATGGTGCAGTTCGTCGGCATTCCGTTTGCGTTCCTGTTCGGGTCGCTCGGCAGCCGCATTGGCACGAAGACCTGCCTCTTCATTGCGATCGGCGTCTATTCGCTGGCCACCATCCTGGCTTACTTCATGACCAGCGCGGTGCACTTCTTTGTGCTCGCATTCATGATCGGCACCGTGCAGGGCGGCGCGCAGGCGCTCAGCCGGGCGCTCTTCTCCCGGCTGATTCCACGCGATCGATCGTCGGAGTTCTTCGGCTTCTTCGCGGTTGCCGAGCGCTTTGCCACGGTGTTTGGCCCGGCCATCTTCACCATCAGCGTGATGCTGACCGGCAGCAGCCATTCGGCGATTCTGGCGATTCTCGGACTGTTCGTCGCCGGGGCGTGGGTGCTGAGCAAGGTTGACGAGGAAGAAGGCGTCCGCGCCGCCACCGCCTAGATCTTCCACGGATTTCACGGATTTCACGGATGCGAGCGTCGGTCGTCAGCGCCCGGCTTCGCCGGGCGTCTGCATGAACACGAAGAGCGTCAGAAATGAGTCTGAATCGACTAATGCAAGACTCATTTCTGGCGCCCTTCGCGTTCATGCTGCGGCCGTAGGCCGCAAACGACCGACGCGTGACTTCCCCGCGGCGCACCCATCCGTGTAATCCGTGTAATCCGTGGATGATTTATCCGAGGCGTTTCGACGATCTCAACGTGGCCAGCGTCAGCACGACCACCCCCCATGTGAAGAGGGCCAGCGCCTGCGGCCACAGGATGTCCATGCCGACACCCTTGAGGAAGATGCCCCTCAGGATCACCAGGAAGTAACGCAGCGGAATCAGATACGTCAGCGGCTGAATCCATGCCGGCATGTTCTCGATCGGGAAGATGAATCCCGACAGATACAGCATCGGTACGAGGAAGAAGAAGATCGCGGTCATCATCGCCTGCTGCTGCGTTTGCGAGATGGTGGAGATAAACAGGCCGAGGCCAAGCGTGGAGAACAGGTAGATCACGCACATGCCGAACAGCAGCGGAATACTGCCCCGCATCGGCACTTCAAACCAGTAGATCGTGACAATCAGCACGAGCACGACGTCGAGAATCCCGATCAGCGCGTACGGCAGCATCTTGCCGGTGATCAGCTCCCAGCGCGCCAGCGGCGTGACGTTCAGCTGCTCGAGCGTGCCGATTTCCTTCTCGCGCACGATCGCCATCGCCGAGAGGTTGGTGGTGATCACCAGCAGGAGGAGCGCGAGGATGCCGGGGATCATGAAGTCGCGGCTGATCAGCCGCGGATTGAACCAGATGCGAATCTCCGGCTGAACGAGTCCGCCCACCGGCATTCCCGGCGCGGCGGCCCTCGCGCGATCCTGGACGTATCCGGCAATCACGGTCTGGGCGTAACTCATCGCCACACCGGTGGAGTTGGAGTCCGTGCCGTCGGCCACGATCTGCAGCGTCGTTTTCTGACCCGACTCAACCTTCCGTCCGTAGTCCGGCGGAATGCTGAGCGCCATCCAGGCCTCGCCGCGATCGAGATAGCGATCGATCTCGCTCGGTCGAACCCGGCATGTCGACGATCTTGAAATTGTCCGAGGCCTCGAACCGGTGGATCAACTCGCGGCTGGCCGTCGATCGATCGGTGTCGACGACGATGATGGGAATGTCTTTGACGTCGGTGGTGGCCGCGTAGCCGAGTACCGTCAGTTGGAGAATCGGCGCAATGATCACGATGCCGAACAGACGTGGGTCCTGCTTGAGCTCCAGCAATTCCTTCCGCATCAGGTGAAGGACGCGGGTCATGACCACTCCCTGCGCAGCCGAATCGACGCGAGGCCCAGGGCTACGGTGGCAAAGATCGCGAGCGCCACCATGTCCTGCCAGAACGCGGTGATGTCGGTGCCCTTCAGCACGATCGACCGCAGCGCAACGATGAAGTACCGCGCCGGCACGATGTGGGTGATCGCCTGCACCACGCCGGGCATGCTGGGGATCGGAAAGATGAACCCCGACAGGATCATCGTCGGCAGGAGCGAGGAGAGCAGCGCGACCTGGAACGCGACCTGCTGACTCTGCGCGATCGTCGAGATCAGCAGGCCCTGCGCCTGCGCGCCAACGAGAAACAACCCGATCGCGGCACACAACAGCCACCACGATCCGCGCATCGGCAGCTCGAAGAGGAGCATCGCCGAAAAGATGATCAGCAGCGCCGACGCAAACGAAATCGCAAGGTACGGCAGCGTCTTACCGATGACGTAAGGCAGCGGGCTGATTGGCGCCATCCGCACCTGCTCCATCGTGCCGCGCTCCTTCTCCCGCACCACCGACAACGCCGTCGAGACCACGGCGGTGATCATCGCGATGTAGGCGATGAGCCCGGGCACCAGGAACAGCGTGCTCCGCAGCTGCGGGTTGTACCAGACTCGAGATTCGACGGCGATCGTTGGGATCGGTGAGCCAGGCAGGGAGACCGCCACTGGGGCCTGTTGCGCCGCGCTGTACTCCGCGATCAACGCTCGCGCATAGCCCATCACCACCGACGCGGTATTGGCGTTGTCGCCGTCGATGATTACCTGCACGATCACCGGCTGCCTCAACGCCAGCCGCCGCTCCAGCCCCGAAGGAATCACGAGGACGGTCCGCACCCGGCCCTCATCGATGAGCCGATCGATCTCCCGATCGGAGTCAACGTAGCCGACGAGGGTGAAGTATCCGGAATTGATGAACGCCGACACCAGCTCGCGGCTCTTCGTGCTGCGGTCCTGGTCCTTCACCACGATCGACACGTTGCGGATGTCGAAGTTCAGCGCGTAGCCGTACAGCAGGAGGAAGAACGCCGGAATGAACAGCAGGATGAGCAGCGTCCGCCGGTCGCGGAGAATCTGGCGAAGTTCCTTCGTGGCGACGGCGATGACCTTGCGCATTTACGCCGCTCCGACCCGTTCGACCACGTCGAGGAACACGTCTTCGAGCGACGGCGACACCAGACCGATGGAGTGGACCTTGATCCCATGGGTCTCCAGCGAGCGGGCGATCTCGTCGAATTGAACGCGATCCGACCGCAGTACGGCATGCACGGCGGTGCCAAACAGGCTGGTCTTTTCAACCGCCTCGTGTTGATCGAGGAAGTCCATCGCTGCCACGGGCTTGGCAGCGTGCACTTCGAGGATCGGTCGTGAGGCAAACACGTGCTTCAGCTCGCTCGTCGTCCCCATGGCCGCGAGCCTCCCGGCGTGAATGATCGCGATGCGATGGCAGTGTTCGGCCTCGTCCAGGTAATGCGTGGTAACCAGCACCGTCACACCCTGCCGCGACAGCTCGCCGATCAGATCCCAGAATCGGCGCCGCGACAGCGGATCGACACCGCCGGTCGGTTCGTCGAGAAACACGATCGACGGCTCGTGGAGGATGGCGCAGCCAAGAGCGAGACGCTGGCGCCATCCGCCGGGCAATTCGCGCGTCAGCGTGCCACCGCGACCGGCAAGGCCGGCCATTTCGAGCACGAAGGTGCGCCGCGCCTCGAGCCGCTCGCCCGAGAGACCATAGATGCCGCCGAAGAACCGGATGTTCTGATCGACGGTCAGCGCCTCGTACAACGAGAACTTCTGCGACATGTAGCCGATGCGCCGCTTCACGCCCTCGGGGTCGCGGCTGACGTCGATGCCGCCAACCAGGGCGGTGCCTGAAGACGGACGCAGCAACCCGCAGAGCATGCGGATGGTCGTCGACTTGCCGGCTCCGTTCGCGCCGAGGAAACCAAAGATCTCGCCCTGCTTCACCGCGAACGACAGGTTGTCCACCGCCACGAATGATCCGAAGCGGCGCGACAGTCCGCGGACGTCGATCGCCACGGTAGATGACGGCTTGGCGGAGATGTCCGTCATGGCGCAGGCGACCCCAGTGCGCGCTCGAGACGGGCCTCGGCCAATCTCACGCTGGCGAGCGATCGCGTCCTCGCGAGCTCGGCTTCGAGCAGCGCCACCTGAGCCACGAGTACATCGGTGCTGGTGGCAACGCCCGCGGCAAACCGATCCGCCACCACGCGCCTGGCTTCCGCCGCGCTGCGCACCGCATCCCGCGCGGCATTGACCATCGCGTGGCTGGTGTCGACATCGAGCAGCCGTTGCTGCACATCGGCGGCCACCACAGCGTCGAACTCGGCGATCCGCTCGCGCGTGGCAAGAACCGCCGCAGACGCCTCGGCCGCCTGCGCCTTCGTCCGGCCAGAATCGAAGAAGTTCCAATTGAAGTTGATGCCGACGTCCCACGAGTCCTGCCACGCGTCCTTGCGGGGAAAGTGGCGGGTGTTCGGGTTCGCGTAGTCCACACCGCCGGTCAGGTTGATGGTCGGTTTGTTGCCCGTCAGCGCCGCCTCTTGCCTTGCTTCAAATCCGCCCAATCGCGACACCATGGCCTTCCGTTCCGGCCGCGACTCGAGCGATCTCTTGATTAAGTCCTGGGCACGATGCGCACCCTGAGCACCTTGCGCACCCTCAAGAGGATCGACGAGATCTATCACCGTGTCGAAAGGTGCACCGATGAGACGTCTGAGCTCGATCAGGGCCGACTCGCGTATGTTCCGGGCTTCGAAAAACTGCGCCTGCTCGCGCGAGCGTTGCGCTTCGAGACTCGA
This sequence comes from uncultured Acidimicrobiia bacterium, assembly GCA_963784445.1. Classification (GTDB taxonomy): domain Bacteria; phylum Acidobacteriota; class Vicinamibacteria; order Vicinamibacterales; family UBA2999; genus 12-FULL-67-14b. The sequence continues at coordinate 729,652 of CAWARO010000001.1, forward strand.
CACCTCGTTGGGTGGAATCAGGCCGACCTTGAAACGCTGGCGGGCGTCGCCCAGTTGCGCGTCGGCACGCGCGGTCGATTCCTCGAGCACGCGAACCGCCTCCCTCGCCGTAACCGCCGCCCAATAGGCCCTGGCGATCTCGAACCGTAAGTCGGCGCGGACGCCGTCGATCTCGGCGCCGACCGCCGTGGCTTCGGCCTCCGCAGCGCGCTCGAGCGCGTCGGTGCGCCCGGCCGTATAGATCGGCCACTGAAAGCCGACGCGTCCGAACAAGTTATCCGGGATGTCGGGAAACACGACCACGAACGTACCGTTGGGTTGCGGAACCGAAAACGCCTCGACGTGATTCGTGCGGAAGTAGCTCGCACTGACGCCCACGATCGGCCGGTTTGCCATTTCGGCCCCTTTGGCTGCCGCCCGTGCCCCTTCTTCGCGAGCCTTGACCTCCGCGATCCGGTGGCTTGTTTCAAGTCCGCGAGAGATCGCATCCGACAGCGTCAGCCGTATGGCCCCCCCGCCCTGAGCGAACGACGCGGTGACGTGGATACCGCGTCGAGAGTCGAAGGGGCCCTGAGCGAATGCGCTCGCGGACATCAGCAAACAGATCGAGAAGAACGAGATGCGACTCATGACGGATTCCTGTTCAGGACTTCGGAGATGAACACGTCCTCGAGCGACGGAACAATCTGGCGGATATTCGTCGTAACGATTGATTCGCTGCGCGCCACGGCGTTCAGATGGTCGAGGGCGGCCTGGGGATCGCTGTGGTCCATCCGCACGTGCAATCGGTCGCCGAACACCTGGGCGCCCGCAATCTCGGGCCGCGCCGTGAGCCGATCGAGCGCCTGACGCGGTTCGGCGACCATCATCTCGAACCAGGTGCCGGCGATTGACGTCCGCAGTTTGCCCGGCTCGTCGAGCGCGAGCACCTGCCCTTCATGCAGGAGCACGATGCGCCCACAGCGCTCGGCTTCGTCCAGATATGGCGTGGACATCACGATGGTGATGCCCGACGCGAGAAACTGCGACAGCAGCTTCCAGAATTCGCGACGCGATACCGGATCGACGCCCGTGGTCGGCTCATCCAGCAGGATCACCTCGGGCTCGTGGACCAGCGTGCAGGCCAGCGCCAGCTTCTGCTTCATGCCTCCAGACAGCTGGTCGGCCAGCCGGTCGCGAAACCGCGACAACTGCGTCATCTCGAGCAGGCGATCACGACGTTGCTGGTAATCGCGCACGCCATGAATCTCCGCGAAGAACGCGATGTTCTCGTCGATGCTCAGGTCGCCATAGAGCGAGAACCGCTGAGACAGGTAGCCGACCGAAGAAGTCACATGGCGATGCTGCCTGACCGGATCCTTGCCGAGGATTCGGATGGTGCCGGAATCCACGTGAAGTAGCCCGCACATCGCGCGGATCGCCGTGGTCTTGCCGGCCCCGTCCGGGCCGATCAGCCCGAACATCTCGCCGCGATTCACCGTAAACGACACGTCGCCGAGCGCCGTGACGGCGCCGAAGCGTTTCACGACGTTGGTGAATTCAATGGCGGACATTGAGCGCAATCTCCGCTTCGACGGGCATCCCTTGCTTGAGGACGCCGTCCTTGTTGTCCACGTTGATGCGGACGCGGTAAACCAGCTTGGAACGCTCTTCCGCCGTCTGCACGTTCCTCGGCGTGAACTCGGCCTTCGGAGAGATGTAGCCGATGGTGCCGGCCATGCCGGGACCGCCGGCATCGGTGAAGACCGTTGCCGCCTGGCCGATGGTGATTTGCGGCACCGCGGGCTCCGGCACGAACACGTCTGCCCACGCGCGATCGAGATCGACAATGATCAGCGCGGGCGCCCGCGGCGCAATGATCTCGCCGGCCTCGACGAGCTTCTCAATGACGATGCCGCCGACCGGTGATTGGACGGTGGCATCGGTGAGCCCTTTCTCGAGCGTGGCCACTTGGGCGGCGGCGCCGGCGACGCGGGCCCGCGCCGTGTCAATTTCCTCGGGCCGTGAACCCGCTTTCAGTTTGGCCAGCGCCTCTTCCGCGGTCCTGACGCGGCTTTGCGCGGAGGTGACGCGGTCCCTCGCCAAGTCCCTTCTCGTCGCCGCATCGTCGCGCTGCTTCTGCGAGCCAGAGTTGCTGGCGAGTAACGATTCGAAGCGCGCGAGATCCTGGGCCGCGGCGTCGAGCTCGGTTCGCGCCACCGCGTGCTCCGCGCGCGCGGTTTCCACTTGCGACTGCGCCTGGCGGACGTCTTCTGCGCGGGCGCCGGCCATGGCGAGCCGCAGTTGTGCTTCGGCGGCGGCCACGTCCGCGCGGGCGCGCTGAATGGCGAGCTGCACGTCGCGGGTGTCGAGCGTCATCACCACTTGCCCCGGCTGAACGCGATCGCCTTCCTTGACGGTGAGCGTGAGGATGCGGCCGCCCGTCTCAGGTGCGAGGCGTGTCTCGGTGGCCTCGACATGACCAGAGACTCGTAAGCGATCTGTCGGCGCTTCCTCCGAGCACGCGACCAGCAACGCGAGAGGTGCGAAAACGAGGCCTGCTCTTCTGTTATTCGTCATTTGTCATTCGTTCTTTCCGAAGCATCCGCCGTGCGGTCTCCTGGCCGTGCGCGATCAGGTCTTCGTGTGAAACCGGAACCAGCATCGGGAGGTGTTGGCGCTCGGGCCGCGCCGCAATGCGCTCGCGCGCGGCGTTCATCATCAGCGGGCCGATGATCGAGGTGTAGGCGAGAATCGGGCGGATGGTCCGGAATGTTCCGGCGGCCTCGCCTTCTTGGAGGATGCGGCCGAAGCCGAGAAACACCGACCGGATGTGGCCCAGCGTGTCGAGGTCGAGATGCGGCGCACCTTCGGAGATTTCGCGCATCATCAGGGTCGGGAACCACGGCCGTTCATCGGCCATGCGCACGAAGTTCTCGACGAACCGATCGAGTTTTTCTGATGGGGTGATCGGCGATTCGGCGATGGCCGCCACCTTTTCGCTCACCGCCAGCAGCATGTCGGCGACCACGCTGCGGTAGAGCGCGATCTTGTCGGCGAAGTGGTAGTAAATCATCGCCTTGTTCACGCCGGCGAGCGCGGCGATGTCGTCCACGCTCACCCCGTCGAAGCCTTTGGCGGAAAACAACGTGGCCGCGGCCTGGAACACGGCATCGCGGGTGGGAACGGTGGCAACGTCCTTACGAGGCGGCATGTTAACTAACTAGTTAGTTAATACCAAGCACTGCCGTATGTCAAATCCACAGGAGCCGAGATTGCGAGACTAGACCGCGAACGCCGCCAGCAGGTCGCGCTTCAGGTCGGTGACGGTAGCTACGCGCTTCGCGGGATCGTGCGCCATGGCCCGTTTGAGGGCCTGGCCCAGCGCGGGAGGGATTTGGTCGGGTACGACAGGCGGCGCCAGGTGCATTGCCAATGCAAGGTCGGCCGGCGTTGAACCCGCGAACGGTTTTTCGCCGCTCAACGCCTCCCACACCATCACCGCCACCGCAAACACGTCGGCGCGGTGGTCCACTGAGCGCCCCGCGAGTTGCTCCGGCGACATGTAGCCGGGCGTGCCCATCACCGCGCCGGCCACGCTGAGGCCTTCTGTTTCACCGTCGGCATCAAGTTGCTTGGCGAGACCGAAGTCCAACACCTTCAGCAGCGAGCCTTCGGGACGGCGAATGATGATCACGTTTTCAGGTTTCAGATCGCGGTGCACGACGCCGTTTGCGTGCGCGGCAATCAGCGCGTCGCACAACTGTTCGACCCAGGCCGCCAGCTCCCGGGGCGGAATGCAACCACGGTCGCGAAGAGCGGTTCGCCACGTGGGGCCGTGGAGGCGCTCCATCACCAGGAACGCGCTGCCGGACGCCACGGTGCCGTAATCATGCACGGTCACGATGTTGCGCTGCGAGATCGCGCCGAGGATGCGGGCCTCGCGGCGGAAACGGCGCGTCGAGGTCTCGTTGCCCAACGCCTGCGCTCGCAGCACCTTCACCGCAACCAGGCGGCCGATGCCAAGATCGGTCGCTTCGTAGACCGAGCCCATGCCGCCGCGGCCGATCAACCGTTCGAGTCGGTATTTACCGGCGATGGTGCGTCCCACCGGCAAGGTCGGCATCAGTTCCGCGCCGTCCGTGGGACAGGCGTCGATGCCACGATCGAAGCAGGCGCCGCATCGTGGACATTCGCGCAGCACGTCGATCGCACTTTCGTCCAGGCGGCCCAGCACCTCGTGCCGGATGCGCCGCTCATGACCGACCTCGCGACGGAGGCTCGCGTTCTCGACCACCATCGCGATCTGCCTCGCCACGGCGCGCAACAGGCTGCGGTCCTTCGCGCTGTAAGGCTCTTCCGAACGCTTGGAGCCGAGCTGCAACGCCCCGATCAGGGTGCCCTCGTGATCGACAATGGGAACGGTCAGTGCGGATGCTTGCGGAGGCGGGGTGCCCGGCTGGCGAGGCACGTCCACGCCGCTCTCGATCTCGTCAAGGGAAACCGTGTCCGAATCGAAAAACCCTTCGGGCATCGGCGTGCCGGCGCTACGCAGCCACACGCTCACGCTGCTCGGATGAAGCGAGGCGTCGAGCGCCTGCTCGGCCAACGCGACGGCTTCTTCCGGGGTCTGACTGCGGCCGATGTCGGACGCGAGCTCGACGAGAATGCGTTCGCGATCGCGATGATCGCGAAAGAATCGCCGGTCGATCGCCGTGAGCAGGCGCTCGCGCACCATAAGCGATCCGGCAATCGCCAGCAGCAGATAGAAATGCGGCGTTCCCGCGGACACCAGCCCGCGCACCGTCACGTCTGGATTCCGCCACACCGTCCACGCCAGCCCAAGGCCGGGAATGAGCAGCATCCACAACAACGCGCTCTTGGCCAGCGCATATTGAATGCTCCGGCGAATGACGAGACGGACACCGAACAGTTCGTGCCTGGCCAGCGCGTATGCGAAGGCCATCGGAACCGTCAGCGAAATGAACAACGTGATCAGCAAGGCGCGGTCGTACCACGGCGCAAGCTCAGGGCGCGATCGCGCCGCGAATGAGATGGCCACACTGATGATGTAAGCAGTTGCAGCGGGAAAGATTCCGGCGAGCAGCCACGCCATGCGCCGTCGCTCGGTCACAGTCTCTGCGCGCCGGTAGCCGATCGCTGGGACGATGATGGTACCGGCGAGGGCGGCCAGGAGCACGACGCGTCCAAGGGTACCCTGCCAGCCCCGCGATACGTCGGCAACCGACGCCGCGGCCGAAGCGTCGAGAAGCGTCAGCAGGCCAGGCGCCGCGCTGGCGGTGTAGACCACCGCCGCTGCCACGACCATGCCTTGAGCGATGCGACTCGACTTCGACGATCGCGTCGGCGCCAGTGCGCACACCATCAGGAAACCAAACACGATGTGCCACGGATACGCCGCGAACCCGGCGAACCGAAGCGCCGTCTGGACGCCGCCGACGGGATGGTCAACATCCGCGATGCTGATTCCGAACTGCGAGGCGGCCATGAAGATCATCATTCCCGCGCACAGCCGCGACGCCCGGTCGCGCGGACGAAGCGCCATCACCAGGAGACCGAAGGCCGCCCACGTCGTGGCGACCAGCGCCAGCATGATCGCCCGCAGCGGTTGCTGCGGATTCGGCGCCGCCGCCGGCGTCAGCGTAACTTCGCTCTGCACACCGTTGCGACTGACGGTCAACGTGTACGGTTGGTGTGGAGGTTGGCGATAGAAGGACGACGCCGCGCCGTCCTGCTGAATCCGCTCGTCGCCGTTCCACGCGATCACGACATCGCCGGTTTGCAGGAGGCCGCTCGCCGGGCCCGGAGGCACGGCACGAATCGTCGGCTGACCGGCCACCGTCTGCAGCAAAAATCCGAACTCCTTTCGCTCGCGCGTATCCGGCACCAGCACGAAGAGTACGAACGCCGACAGCGCGACGAGAGCTATCGCCGCGGCGAGCACCGGCAGCCTGGAAGCAGACAAGCGGCGATAACAGTAGCATCACGCTCCCGCGCCAGGCCGCGGTCTACTAAACTGGCCGCATGACCATCGCCATTGCCGGCGGGTCAGGATTTCTCGGCCGGAAGCTGGCGGCCCGCCTGACCGCCGCGGGCCATCGGGTCCTCACGCTGACGCGTCGTGCCGGCGGCGGCGCCAATACCATCACGTGGCACCCTGACGGGTCTGCCGGAACGCTCCCGCAACAGCTCGCGGGCGCCGACGTCGTCATCAACCTCGCCGGCGAGAACATCGCGAGCGGGCGCTGGACGCCGGCGCGGAAAGAGTTGCTGCGCAGCAGCCGCGTTCTGCCGACCCGTACGCTCGCGCGCGCCATCGCCCAATGCGACACCCCGCCGAAAGCGTTCGTCAGTGCCTCGGGCGTCGGCTATTACGGTCCGCATGGTGACGAGCCGGTCACCGAGGAGACGCCGCCCGGCTCAGACTTTTTCGGACGCTTGTGCGTGGATTGGGAACAGGAAGCGCGCGCGGTGCCGCCGGCCACAAGGTGCGTGATTGTTCGCTCGAGCCCCGTACTGGACCGGGACGGCGGCGCGCTGAAGAAGATGTTGTTGCCGTTCAAGCTCGGACTCGGCGCCACGCTTGGATCGGGCGAACAGTTCTTTCCGTGGATTCATGCAGACGATTGGACCGCAATGGTGATGTGGATGATCGAGAACGATCGCGCAACCGGCGCCTTCAATGCGGCGGCCCCCACGCCGGTCACTAATCGCGAATTCACACAGACCCTCGCGCGCGTGCTGAAGAGGCCCGCGATCTTTCACGCCCCGGCGTTCGCGCTGCGCGCCGCGCTCGGCGAGTTGGCGGATGTGCTCCTCACGGGTCAGCGCGCGGTGCCGGCGCACGCCGAGCAGATGGGGTTCCGCTTCAGCCATCGCACGCTCGATCCTGCGTTGCGCAGCCTGCAACTCTGATAAGGACACCTCATGAAGAGAGTTTTGTTCGCCGTTCTGCTCCTGGCCGCAACGCCGCTGATTGCCCAACCGAGCTCTGATGAGGCGCGCCGGGTCGCCGACGCCACCACGGTGCTCGACGAAATCATGGCGGCCGCCGACAAGGCGATCCCGCGATCGATCATGGAGAAGGCCGTAGGCATTGCGGTGTTCCCCTCGCTGATCAAAGGCGGCATCGTGGTTGGCGGGCAGCGCGGCCGCGGCATTCTGAGCACGCGAGACAAGAAGAGCGGCGGGTGGTCGTCGCCGGCATTTCTCACCATCACTGGCGGCAGCATCGGCGCGCAGTTCGGCGCGCAGGCGATCGACTTGGTGCTCGTGATCAACAACCAGCGCGGGCTCGAGCAGCTGGTTAAGAACCAGTTCAAGATTGGCGCCGACGCTGCCGCGACCGCCGGACCGGTGGGGCGCGATGCGAGCGCGTCCACCGACATCCAGATGCGCGCGCAGATCCTCAGCTACTCTCGCGCCCGAGGCCTCTTCGCCGGCGTGACGTTGAATGGATCGACGATCCGCCAGGATCGCGATGCCAACGAGCGGTACTACGGCACGGCATATCGCACGGGTCAAATCGTCTTTGATGGATTGGCCGGCGCCCCGGAACCGGTGGGCGCCTGGACGACGACGCTGTCGAAGTACGGGAAGTAGGGATCAGGGATCGGGGATCAGGGATCGGCGCACCGGCACTACTGATCCCCGACCCAGATCCCAGATCCCCGATCCCCGATCCCTGATCTCTACAAGAAGCTCGGTGCTCCCGTCCTGTAGTCGGCGCCAAGCACTGTGACCGAGTTCGATCCCAGCCAGCTGTCAAGAATCTTCGCGTAGACGGCGCGGAAGTCCGTCTCGTACTTCACGTCGGTGGCGTTGTTCTCGAGCGTTGGATTCGCCGGATCGCTATTGAGGTTGGGGGCTGTTCCATAAAGGCCGCCGCGCACGAGGCCGCCGAGGACCATCATGTTGCCGCCGGCGCCATGGTCGGTGCCCGCGCTGCCGTTCTCGCTGATGCGGCGGCCGAACTCCGAGTACACGAGGATGAGCGTGTTGTTCAGCAGCCCCTGCGAGGCGAGATCGTCATGGAAGGCCTTGAGGCCGCCATCAAGCGTGCCCATCAGGTTGCCGTACGCACCATTGGCCTGGTTGACGCCCTGCATAGCGTGCGTGTCGAAGCCGCCGGTCTGCACCCAGAACACCTTGGTGCCGATCTGCCGGTTCATCGCCCCCGCCACCGCCGTCAGCGCCTGGCCGAAGCCGTTGTTTGGATAGGCGTTGGCCGGGCGATACGCCGCCACCGTTGCCACGCGGTCGAGCGTGGCCAGTGCCGCCTGTGTGGTCGAATTCACGAACGCCAGGTGCGGGCGGTCCACCGGCAGGTGCGATGAGATTCGCGTCTGCGCGGTCCGCTCGAAGCCGGCCTCGGCGCCCGTGTTCGGGCTGGAGAAGGCATAGGCGGCCGGGCTGGTGATCGCCGGCACGCCCACCCGATCAGCCATCAGCGGGCGTGGCGTCTCGCGCTGCGTATTCCACCCCACCAGGGGATCGGGGTTCGACAGCGTGTCGAGATAACGTCCGAGCCACCCGGTACCGGAGGTGTTCTGAACGCTGGCCGTGCCCCAGATATCGAAGCCGGTGAAGTGCGAGCGGCTCTGGTTAGCGTAGCCGGTGCGTTGCACGATCGCGAGGCGGCCGGCGTCGAAGATCGACTTCAGCCCCGTCAGCCGCGGATGCAGGCCAAGCTCGATGCGAGACGAATCGGTGCCAATCTGCAGCACGCTGCCGGCAGGCACTGCCAGGGTCGGGCGGCGCGTGGCGTAATTGGCATCGCGATACGGGATCACCGTGCTCAGCGAATCGTTACCGCCGCTCAGGTACACCACCACGAGGTTGCGTGAGGGCACGCCCTGCGCGAACGCGATATCACAGAGCGCTTGCGGCGCGGCAAAGCCGAAGGTGAATGCAGTGACGCCGCCCTTGACGAATTGTCGTCGTGAGAAATTCATGGCGGCCCCTTAGTTAAACTGGTACTCGCCGGCGCCGACGATCAATCGCGTCAGCCCCGGAATCCTCGTGTTCAACTGCGCGTCGGTGCCCGTCCAGCCACTGCCGGCGCGGAGGTAGTCCATCATCGCGGTGGTGGCGACGGCGCTGAAGCCAATGGTCTGGAACCGCGAGAGCATGTACTCGAGGACGCGGTCCGGCGATTGTCGATACGGCTGCGCGTCGCGGGCCAGGTTGAACCGCTGGTTCTGCGCGAGCGCGGACGAGAAGTTCATGCGCGTCAGCATGGACGAGGTCGACATCCATCCCGGTCCCGTATCCCAGCCGTTCACGTCAGGAGGCTCGTACAGGTTCTGCCCCATGTTGGTCAGCGGCGTGATGGCGTTACCCACTGAGTAGCCGTTAAACCCGGTTTCCTTGATGGCACGCACCACGAACTCAACCGGCCAGGAATAACGCTGGAAGAAATTGTTCTGGTTCCGGAACGCCGACGAAATGAACAACGTCCGCAGCATCGGCTTGATGTTCTGGTTGCTCGCCATATACGAGTTGGCCATCGCGCTGATCGTGGGCGCGTCGGGATTGGCCGTCTCGCTGACGAAGAACTTGTAGAGGCGCGTGGCCAGCCGGTGCGCCGTGGCCGGATGCCGCGCCAGCGCGGCGATCAGATCCGCGGCATCCTGTTCGCCGGCCGCGGCCGTGCGCGCCGGAATCACCTTACCGCCGTCCGGATAGATCGCGAACGTGAACTCCTTCGCGTTGAGGTCGTGATCGTTGGGGCGATAGATGAACGAGTAGTAGCTGTTGTTGACGTCGGCTCGATCGCCAACCACCTGCCAGTTGAAGCCGGTGAACACGCGCGCCGCGGCATACACGTCCTGCTCGGTGTAGTTGCCGACGCCGAGGCTGAACAGCTCCATGATCTCGCGGCCGAAGTTCTCCTGCGGACGCGCGCGCGTGTTCAGCTGCATGTCGAGCCAGTAGATCATCGCCGGGTCCCTCGACACGGCCATCAACAGATCGCGGAAGTTGCCGGTGGCGTACTGCCGGAACAACTGGATTTGTCCCGGCGGGCTGCCGGCCAGGCTCGCGGGATCGTTGTCCATGGCGCGCGTCGCGCGCTCCTGGCCGATCGCGCCGGCGACTTTCGAGTACGCCGTGGCGAAGTGGTTGTGCCAGAACAGCGCCATCTTCTCTTCCAGCGGGCGCGGCGAGTGCACCATCCGGAACAGCCAGCGCTGGCGCGCGTCGTTGATCGAAGTGTTGGGCGAGAACGGCCGGCCCGGCGTGGTGTTGATGCCGACGTACGCGGCATCGCCCGACGCGATTTTCGTGTCGATGTCGGTTGGCTGCGACTCGTAGTTGAGCAGCCGATCGACCACGAACGACGCGTCCGCGCCGGCCCAGAAGGCCAGGTCCGCCGGACTTGCGCCAAACGCCATACGCCGAAGAATGTGTTCGAGCATACAGATCCGTTACTGCCGCGTGGGAGGACGTCCGGGGCTGGCCTGATACGTTAGACCGCCCAACACTCCAGGAGGTTAGTGCAGACTTACAAAAACTCGCGGAACTTCGGTTGGGATCGCGGGTGAGGCCAGCATTTCCCAAGCCCCAAGTCGCCGCCTTCGCCAAGGCTTAGGCGCCCAAACCAAGCCCCAAGCCCCCCTTAAGGAAGGCTCAGCAGATTCGCCATCAGCCGGTATGCACCGTCCGTGCCCGCGGGCAACTGCCGCCACAACCCGAGGCCCACGTAGATCCAGCGGCCCTGCCCGACCTTCGCCTCCACCAGCGCGCCCCGCTTGGCGCCCGGGTTATTGGGGAACGGGTCCGTGAATTCGATGAGATCCGTGTATTGCGGATCACGCCCGTTGTCGTCGAGGAAATACAGCCCGCGCTCTTGCACCCAGCCCGTCCAATCCGCACGGCCAATCTGATTGGGCTCGTTGAACACCGGGTGTGTTGGCGCCAGCAGTTTCAGCTCAGCGTTCTCATCGGTGACGCGGTCGCGTCCCACCTTCGCCGCGTATGGTCCGTACTGCGCGTCGTTGAATTCGAACTTGTTGTATTGAACGATCACCGTGCCGCCCGCCCGCGCGTAATCGAGCAGCCGCTGGTTGTGGGCGCGCAGATCGGCGCGCCGTTCGTAGGCGCGCACACCGGTCATGATGACGTCGTAGCGGCTGAGATCGCCCCAGGCGAGCTCGTCGGGTGAGATCATCGACAGCTTCACGCCCAGCTGCTCGAGCGCCGCGGGCACTTCATCGCCAACGCCCATCACGTACCCGACCGACAGGTTGGACTTCACGCGCACGTCGAGCGATTTCACCACCACCTGCGGGTCCACCAGGACGTGACGCCGCGTGGTGTGCGGATACTCGATCACCTGGAAACCCTGCGCGTAGCTCGTACCCGTGGAAGTCACCACCGCCTTCACCGAAAACTGGTTTCCACCCGGCTTCATGGCCGCGGCGGCCAACACTGATGCCGCCGGCGGCTGCAGCGTGAAACGCACCGTCATCGATTCGTCTTCGCGCGAGAAGCGGACGGGTTGCGTAGCCGGCGTTGCGCGCCAGCCTTGTGGCAGCTGCAGCGCTACATCCGCGCTCGCCGCACCGCTAGCATGATTGGTGACGGTGACGCGAACGTCCTTCGTCCTCGCTTCGGTGGTTGAAACAACGACGATTTCCGGCGTGGCCGACACCGCGAACGCCGGCACCACGTGAATCTCGAATCGCTTCTCACCGCTGAAGATGTCGCCTTCCGACCGCGCCTGGATCGGAATCGTGACGTTCACCGGCGTGCTCTCGATCGTGAGATTGAACGTGGTGGTGAACGGCGTCGGGCGGAACGGCAACCCAAACGGCACGTCCGGATCGAACACGTAGCGCGCGCCTTGCGGGGCGTTGCGGAAATGTGCCGCCGTCAGCTTCGCGTCAGCGGGCACCTGCACGGAGCCGCTGCAGGTCAGCCGGCCGGGCCCTCGTCCCGGCGTGCGGGTGCCGCACGAGGTGAGGTCGCCAATGCCCGAAGCGGCCGCGAAGCCGTTAATCGTGGCCGTCACGCCGATGGATGCGGAACCGCGGTACGCGGCCATCACGTCCAGCACGACGGGCTGTCCGGCCGGCACGAGACCGTCACGCGCGATGGCTTCGAGGCGCACATCGGCGGCGAGCAGCAACGCCTGTTCGAACTGTTCCTCTTTCTGCGCCAGGCGGAGATCGATCTCGAATCGCGCCGTCTGATCGAGCAAGGACAAGGCACCGCGGAGATCGCGGACCGCTGTTAACCCGCGTCCCAGCGGCGCAATCGCGGCCGCGCTGCCGCCGGAGGCCAACGCCTTGCGCGCATCCGCCGCCGACGCGGCGATGGCATCGAGCCGCGTCCCGAGTTCGGGCGGCGCATTCGCGCCAGCGAACCGCACCAGGCTACGCAGGCTCGTATCGACGCCATCGAAAATCTCGCGCTCGCTGCGCGCGACGCCGCCTTCCAGCACGGTGTCGCGAAGGCGATAGTTGCGAACGCCGCCAGGACCCATCGGTCCGCCGCCACCGGCCGGCAGCGGCAGCAACTGCGACATGCCCTGGCACTTGTGCATGCTACGGGCTTCGCCGCCAAGTTCGTTGTAGGTTCGACCAAGGATCGGGTCGAAAACGTCCCCGCCGGTGAAATTGAGATTCGTGGGCGCCTCCAGAGCCTGTCTCGCCGAAGCAGCCGCGGGCTGCGAAGTCGGACCCCGTGCACCGGGAGGGCCGCCGAATCCGGCCGTGTAGTAAAACTTCGACGCCTGCCATGGCCGCAGACCCTCTTTGATCTGTTCGGGGAACTTGGTGGGATCCGCGGCCGCCCTGAATGCTTCGAGCGTCAATTGCGTCGACGCCTGGTGGTGCTGGCCGCCGCCGTCGCCGCCCATGACGAACCCAACGATCACATCCGGACGGATGGTGCGGATCATCCGCACGTAATCGCCGAGGATTTCCTGGTGGCCCCACTTCTCGAACGTCTCTTCGATGCTGAACGAGAAGCCGAAATCGATCGCGCGCGTGAAGAACTGCTCCGCGCCGTCGAAGCGATGCGCCGCCAGCAATTCTTCGGTGCGCAGCACCGCGAGCGGTACGAACAGCTCCGGGCCGATCTCGTTCTGCCCACCCTCACCGTGCGTGGCCGTGACCAGCGTGGTGCGGAATCCCTTGCCGTGCGAGAAATACGCCAGCATCCCGTTGTTCTCGTCGTCCGGGTGCGCCGTGGTCATCATGAAGGAGCCGACGGTGTCCAGTTTGCGCAACGCCAGTTCCAATGCGGGTTCGCCACGAAGCGCCGCGACCGGCTGGAGCTGGTGTTGAGTGGTCGAATGGGCGGTCGCGGCTGCGACGATAAGGGCAATCGAGAAGAGAGTGTTGCGCATGTGGCTCAGGGATCGGGGCTCAGGGATCAGGGATCAGGGATCAGGGCACCGGCACTACCGATCCCTGATCCCTGATCCCTGCTAGAACGTGAACTTGAATCCGAGTTGAAACTGTCTCTGCTCATACCCACCCGTCGGCGTCAGCTGGCTGCCCGACGTCGGCAATGCGGCCGCCGGCACGCCTTGCGCGTTGGTCACGATCGTGGCATTCACGCTCGACGGCTGGATCGTGTTGAAGAGGTTTTTGACCTCCGCGATGATCTCCGCCGCCATGTCGCCCTGGATGCGGAACCGCCGCGAGTAGCGCGCGTCGATATTCTTGCGCGCCGGCAGATTCAGGGAATTGCGAGTCGCGCCCTGCGGCCGGTCGCTCCCGGTGCCGTCGTTGTTCAGCTCGAGGTTGCTGCGCAGGTTCACAGGGATGCCGCTGGCCAGCTGGATCGCCACGCCAAACACGTTGTCGTTGAGGATGGCACCCATCGCGCCGTCCCGCTCGGAGCGCGGCATCGCCACGATGCTGCCGCTGAAAGTGTGGCGCTGATCGAGGATGTTCGGTCCGAGATCGCGCTCGAGGTTGGTTGGATCGACGCGGCCGGCATCGCCCTGCACCGAGAGCGCGCTGGTGATGGGCGCGTTGTCTTCCGACTTGCCGAGCGTGTAGGCCAGGTCGAAGCCAATGCCGTTGAAGTTGCGGCGCGTGAACTGCAGCGTCATGTTCTGGTAGGTGGACTCGCCGATCGACTGCGCGCTGTTGATCACGTTGAAGCGCGGATCGACGCGCGTCGCGGCGTTTACGGGCTGGGCAAACACCGGCAGACCGTCGGCCAGCGTGCCGATCGGATTGATCAGGTTGATGTTGGTCACCACCGGCAGGTTATAGCCCTTCACGAACGAGGCGCCGACCGAGACCGCATACCGCTCGCCGACCGCCCGCTCGAACTGCACGTTGTTCTGCCACGACCGCGCGATCTTGAAACCGGGGTCGACGGTCGCCGCCGTATTCGGCGTCGCTCCGGCACCGGCGCTGAGCACGGCCGGAAATGCCGGGGCGCCGGCCTGGGCGGGCGTGAAGGTCGCCGACGCGCGCGCATTGGTGCCGTCGTTTTGCAGCGCCAGCTCGTAGATTGCGTTGATGGTCTGGTCGTACATCAGGCCGGTGTTGAACCGCACCACCGAGCGCTTGCTTTCGCCGAGCGTCCACACCGCACCAACCCGGGGCGCCACGTTGTTGCTGCTGGTGGGGAACTCTCGCGATGTGGCAATCGGAGCGTTCGCCACCCCGTCCGGAGCACCATACAGGTCGTAGCGCAGGCCGTAGAGGACCTTGAAGTCCGACGTCAGGCGCCAGTCGTCCTGGACGAAGAATCCGTACTGCGCGGTGTTGTACTCGAGATCGGGCAGGCCAAAGTACTGCGTGAAGCTCGTGTAGCCGAGACGGTTCGTGCCATCACGCGCCGCCAGGTACGCCGCGGCATTCGGGAACGTGTAGAGCTGTGCAGCCGCCGAGGTGCGCGTATCGGCCACCCACTGCAGATCAAGGCCGGCCTTGATCGAGTGGTTGCCGTGCATGAACGTCATGTTGTCGTTGACCTGCAGGACGTTCTGCGTAAAGCCGAAGCCAATGTCGGTGATCGCGGCGACGGAGCCGCCGAAGTTGGCGACGCCGGTCACGTTGATCGCCGGGCCGGTGCCCGAGAGCGGGTTGGCCACGCGACTCTGGTTGCGGGTCGCGTACTGCACGCGCAGTTCATTCAGCGTCGTCGCGCCAAGTGTTGAAACCAACTGCGCCCCGGTTGAATGCTGGCGATCGGCGAAGTCGTTGGCGCGCTGCACGGAGGAGAGCCCGCCACCGACGTTCGCGGTGATGAAGTTGTCGAAAAACATGTAGCGGAACGACAGCCGGTTGCCCGCGCTCAACTGGTGATCGACCTTGCCGATGGCAAATTCGGTATTGAGGCCGCGCGGCATGTAGGCGGGCTCGGTCAGGCCGAGCAGCGCCTGGTTCGCCGGGGAGATCGTGATGACGCTCAGGCCCGAGAGATCGCGTTCGGTGTGCTCGTAGCCGCCAAAGAAGTGCGTCTTGTCCTTTGCGATCGGTCCGCCGAGATCGAACGTGTAGACGTTCACATCCGTGGGCGGCTTGGTGGCGCCGGGGGCTGTATAGAACGGCAGCGCGACCATCGGCTGGCGCTGAATGCGATAGCTGGCCTGGCCCTTGAGTCGATTGGTGCCCGACGGCGTGATGGCGTTATAAACCAGGCCCATCGTCTGGCCGAACTCCGGCGCGTAGCCGCTGGTCACCACCTTCACTTCGCGAATCATCACTTCCGACATCGGCATCTGGCGCAGGCCGGCGCGATCCTTCTGCGTGTTGTTGCTGCCGTCCACCTGGTAGTTGACGCGCAGCAGGGCGCCATTCGCAGTCAGACGCGGCACGCCGAACTCGTTGGTCTCGAAGCCAACCACGCCCGGCTGCAGCAGCGCGAAGTTGTACGGGTTGCGCGACGTCAGCGGTAGCGTCTTGATTTCCTCTTCGCTCAGCGTGCGGCCCTGCTCGATCTTGGCGAGGTCGATGAGCGGCGCGTCAGCCGTGACCGTGATGGTTTCCGCCAGCGCGCCGACGGAGAGCCCGACGTCGATCACCGCGGTCTGTCCGGCGCGAAGCGACACGCCGGTCTGCTCGAACTTCTTGAATCCCTGCAGCTCGGCGGAGACGCGATAGGTGCCGAGCGAGAGGAGCGGCGCGCGATACAAGCCGCTTTCGTTGGTGACGACCACGCGTTGTTCGCCGGTGTCGATGTTGGTCACGGTCACCGTGACCCCGGGCAGCAATGCGCCCTGTTCGTCTTTGACCGTGCCTTCGATGGTGCCGTTAATCGCGGTTGACTGCGCGAGCGCAGACGACCCGATCGCCAGGCTCAGGATGAACGCCGTGAAAATGCGGAGCATGGGGCAAAGCCCTCCAGTGTGGGGTGCGATTGTTTCAAATTCCGAGTATAGATGAGCCCCCTGTAACGGGATGTCACCTCCGAGTGCGCCGATCGCCGCCGGTACGTCGTTCGCTCTTGCGCTGTTCCGGATGGTCAGGCGGCGGGCCCAGATTGACCTTACGGCGCTCCGTTGCGCGCCGTTCGCGCGCCCGCCGTTCCGCCCGCTCCGTTATCGTCGCCTTACGGGTGGCCTCGCTCAGCTCTTTCTGCAACCGCATCGTTCGCCTCGACGGGTCCAGCACTTCAAGGAGCCCGTCGTGAGCGGATCGGGCCTGCGCGTCCACCGGCGGGTTGCCAAAACGATCTCGCAGCAGCTGCGCCGCTTTCAAAATCGCTTCCCGCTGCCAGGCTTGCAGCGGGTTGATGCGAAACACACCTGAATCAGCCATGGGGCCTCTTGCCGGGATCGGGGATCCGGGATCCGGAGTCAGTCCGGTTCCCGGTTCCCGGCGCTACAAGTTTCGAGCAAAAGAAAAGTGCACGTCGTCCTTTTCGGCCTTGCCAAGAATGTTGCGCAGAATGATCCGGCTCGCGAGAAACGCCCGGGCGGGGTCGTGTGACGTGCCGAACGCGAACAACTGAAACGGAAAGTTGCGATGCGAGCCTGCATAGAGCACGCCGTCCACCGGGTGCGCGAGTGGCACGTCCCAGCCGTACTCGGGCGCGGTGCCGGAGATCGCCGGATAGAGCTTCGTCAGCTCGTACATCAATTCATTGGCGCGCTGGATCACCGTTTTCTCACGCAGGCGATCGGGCTGCCGTTTCTGATCGCCGCCGGCAAACAACGCGCGGTGATCGGCCGTGAACCACAGATGGTGTGACGGCGATTCGGTGTCGCGCAGCAGGATCCCGCGCTTGCCGAGCTCGGCGCGCACCGCGGCCGGCAAGGGCTCCGTCAACACCGCATAGCGATGCTCGTGGCGCAAGTGTCGCTTCAAGGGCTTGAACAGGCTAGTCGGCTCACCAATACAGATCACCAGGTTGGTCGTCGTGATGGCGCCGCCCTGGAGAAACGCAGTGACGGTCTTGCGCGTGAACGTGATCTTGTTGATCCGCGAGCGTTCGTAGACGCGCGCGCCGCGCTTGATCGCCGCGTTGAGAAACCCCAGCGTCAGCTTGAACGGATCCACGAAGCCGCCATCGGGCATGCGCGTGCCGCCGGCGGATTCAAGGGCCGTCTGGCGCGCGATGGCGCCGGGCGTCAGGAACGCGGCGGCGAGACGCGCCGCGTGACGCGCGGCCAGCTCCTTGTGAAGCGCCTTGTCAGTTTGGTTCGGGGGAATCACGCGCAGGCCGGTGCCGACTTCGAGGCCGGCCTTGATGCCGAGGCGTTTTACCGTAGCCGCGAGATCGCGAGGCGCGGACTCCATCGAGCTGAACAGCGCGCGCGCCACGCGGCGTCCGGCGCGGTCTTCGACGTCGCGAAATGATTCCGCCGCTTCACCAGACAGCAGTCCCGTGGCGCGGCCGCTGCCACCGAGACCCACGCGATCCGCTTCGAGGAGGATCGGCTTCAACCCGGCCGCGGCGCAGGCGAACGCCGTCATCGCACCCGACATGCCGCCGCCGACAATCACCACGGGATGCGTGATGACGCCACGAAAAGACGGGAATTCGGGCCGTTTTTTCACTGGAACGGCAGCCAGCCAAGGGCTGACACCGTATCTAATTGAAGGCACGCTAAATACTAACGTGCTCGAGGGTGCACGGTGTGCACATTGTGCACGTTGTGCACCCCGCGCTCTTAGTCGCTCCGTCTCTTTTGCTCCCGGGCGAGCAACCGCGCCTTCCGTTCTTTGCCCCAGCGGTAGCCGCCGGTGCCCCCCGTTGATGGCACCACTCGATGGCAGGGAATCACGAGGCACACCGGGTTGGTCGCGCATGCCCGGGCCACGGCGCGAGCCGCCTTCGGCTTGCCGATCGTCCGGGCCACCTCCGCATACGCGCGGGTTTCACCATACGGAATCCGCTGCAGCGCGCGCCACACCTTCCACTGAAAGGCTGTGGCCTGCACGTCGATGGGCAGGTCGAGCGCCGGTTGGTCGCCGCGCAGGTGCTCGGTAATCGCCTTCACCCATTCCGAGCGCGGCCGATCCTGCGCCGACACGTCGGCCGCCGAGTATTCGCGCCGCAAGTCCTGGATCAGGCTGCCATCACTGTCGCCGATTTTCACCGAGCACACACCATTCCCGGTGGCGGCCACCAGCACGCGGCCAATCGGGCTCGGCACGATCGAATAGGTGATGTGCATGCCCTCGCCATGACGCCGATACGTCGAAAGCGACATCCCCTTGCCGGTCGGTGCCGCCTCGTAGACGCGGCTTGGCGAGCCATACCCCGCTTCGTAAATCGCCGAGGTCACATCACGGCCGTTGCGCAGGCTCGCGCGCAGGCGATCGGCGCGAACCGCCGCCTGGTATTCGCGTGGCGACAACCCGACGATGGCCTTGAAGCGGCGCTGTAAGTGATGCGGGCTCATCGCGGCCACGCGGGCGAGATGCCCGAGCGTGACGGTTTCATCGGCGTGCGTCGCCAGATAGGCGGAAGCGAGGCGCACCGCTTCCACACCCGGCTGCGCGAGGCCAACCGTGTCGGGACGGCAGCGTTTGCAGGCGCGAAATCCCGCCTGCCGAGCCTCACTCGTCGAGTCGAAAAAGCGGACGCGATCGGCTCGCGGCCGCCGGCTCGGGCAGCTGGGGCGGCAATACACGCCTGTGGACGTCACACCGTAGACAAATGTCCCGTCGGCGGCGCGGTCGCGCTGGGCAAGAGCCTTCCATCGCAGATCTAATGGCATATGCGTTTGATATCTAAGCGGGCCGTTCCTACGGAACGGCCCCAGTTCCTTCGAAGAGCCACGATCCTCGATTCTTTCGTTTTCGTTGATACGCTCCGCTAATCCGGTCACGAGGTCAGCTTCGATCATACCGAGACAATAGCGATCGCGCCTGGTCCAATGCGATCCGCGGCTTGCGATTAGAGTGATGTGGTGAGGGTATCCCTATGAGCGAGTTGAACCGGCGCGACTTCCTGAAGATTGGCGGCGCGGCCGCGGCCGTCTCCTTCAACGTCGAGCGGTCGGCCGCCGCGGCGCAACGCGCGGTCGGCCCCCTTGCGGCCCCTCCGATCGCGACCGTCCGGATCGGCATGGTCGGCGTCGGATTGCAGGGCGGGTCGCACCTCGGGAATTTCCTGCGCATTCCCGGGTGCCGGATCACCGCGGTCTGCGATGTGCGCGAAGAGCGCACGTCGTGGGCACAGCAGCAGGTCACCGCCGCCGGACAGCCATTGCCCACCGCGTACTCGCGCGGCCCGCGCGACTTCGAGCGGCTCTGTGAAGTCGAGGATCTGGACCTGGTGTTCACGGCCACGCCGTGGGAGTGGCACGTTCCGGTGATGCTGGCCGCCATGAAAGCGGGCAAGCATGCCGCCACCGAGGTGCCGGCCGCGATGACGCTCGACGACTGCTGGGCGCTCGTCGAGAGTGCCGAGAAGCACGCGCGCCATGCCGTGATGATGGAGAACTGCAACTACGACCGGCCCGAGATGATGGTCTTGAACATCGTCCAGACGGGCCTGTTCGGCGACGTGCTGCACGCCGAGGGCGGTTACCTGCACGACCTGCGCGAGATCAAGTTCGAGAAGAAAGACGAAGGCCTGTGGCGCCGGGCGTGGTCGCGCAAGCTCGATGGCAATCCGTACCCGACCCACGGCCTTGGGCCGATCGCGAACTGTCTCGACATCAATCGCGGTGATCGCTTCGACTATCTCGTGTCGATGAGTGGGCCGTCACGCGGGCTGCAGGACTGGGCGCGCGAGCATCTTCCCGCGGACGCGCCGGAACGGCGGGAGCAGTTCGTCCTGGGCGACGTCAACACCAGCCTGATCAAGACCGCGCGCGGCCGAACCATCGTCGTGCAGCACTGCACCAACCTGCCGCGGCCGTACAGCCGCATCCACATGGTTCAGGGGACGAAGGGACTCTTCCAGGGATATCCGAACCGGCTTTACATCGAGGGCCGCGGCGAGCCGCACCGATGGATCGATGCGGCCACCGTGCGTGCGGAGTTCGATCATCCGCTGTGGGTCGCAATCGAGGCGCGGGCCGCCGGCGCCGGCCACGGCGGCATGGACTACATCGAGGACTATCGCTTGATCCAGTGCTTGCGGGCCGGGCAGCCGACCGACATGAACGTCTACGATGCCGCGGCGCTCAGTGCGGTGGTCGATCTCAGTGTCCGCTCGACGGCGCAGCGGAGCCGCGCCGTCGAATTCCCGGATTTCACGCGCGGCCGCTGGCGCACCACCCCGAGGCTCGCGATATCCGGCGACCTGATGCCCTCGTAGGGGCGGGACTTCAGT
This sequence comes from uncultured Acidimicrobiia bacterium, assembly GCA_963784445.1. Classification (GTDB taxonomy): domain Bacteria; phylum Acidobacteriota; class Vicinamibacteria; order Vicinamibacterales; family UBA2999; genus 12-FULL-67-14b. The sequence goes on from CAWARO010000001.1 coordinate 750,358, forward strand.
CCCGCCCGACCGCCCGCCAGTCAGCACAGCACATCGCGGGCGGCGAGGGCCTTCGCGGCCGCCTCTTCCACGGTATCCCCGAGGGCGGTGATGTGTCCCATCTTCCGCCCGACGCGGGCCTCGCCTTTCCCGTAGAGGTGAAGCTTCACATCGGGGACGGCAAGGGCGGCGGCCCAATCGGGTTCACCGTTGATCCAGAGATCGCCGAGCAGGTTGACCATCGCCGCCGGCTTGATCTGCGCGGTATCGCCAAGGGAAAGGCCGCACACCGCGCGCACGTGTTGTTCGAACTGCGACGTCACGCACGCATCGATGGTGAAGTGGCCGGAGTTGTGCGGCCGCGGCGCAATCTCGTTGACGAGCAGGCGGCCGTCGGCGGTCACGAAGAATTCCACGCAGAGGATCCCGACGTAGCCCAGATCGTCGAGCGCGCGGTGCGCCAGGTGCACCGCCTCTCCGGCGATGCCGTCCGGAATCCGCGCCGGCGCCACCGTCAGATCGAGGATGTGGTTGTGATGCACGTTCTCGATGGCGCCGTAATGCGCGAACTGCCCGTCCAATCCGCGCGCCGCCACCACGGAGATCTCGTGGGTGAAGTCGACGAGCTTCTCGATGATCGCTTCCTGGTGGCCAATGAGCCCCCACACGCGCTCGCCGTCTTCGATGCGGTCGATTCGATGCTGGCCCTTGCCGTCGTACCCGAATGCGGCCGTCTTGACGATCGCCGGCAGGCCCACCGAACCGAGACCGATCGCGAGCTCGTCGAGCGATTGGGCTTTCGCGAATGGCGTGACGGGATACCCGCGATCCGCGAGGAACGCCTTTTCCCGGGCGCGCTGTTGCGTGATGTGCAGCGCCGCGCCGCCCGGCCGAACCGGAACGATCTCGGCCGCGGAATCCGCGGCGTCGGTGGATACGTTCTCGAACTCAAAGGTGACCACGTCGACGCCGCGCGCGAAGGCGCGAATCGCCTCGATGTCGTCGTATTCGGCGCTGACTTCGAGATCGGCCACCTGGCCCGTCGGTGTGTCGACGCCGGGCGACAGTGTGTGGACGCGGTAGCCCATGCGTCGTGCCTCGAGCGCGAGCATGCGGCCCAACTGTCCGCTGCCCAGCACGCCGATCGTGGCGCCGGGCAGCACGATGCGGTTCACGGGAGCGAATCCTGTCGGACTTTAGCGGTCTGCTCGGCGCGGAATGTCCGCAGCCGCTCGCGCAATTCAGGGCGGGTCGTGGCCAGGATGCCCACCGCCAGCAGGCCGGCGTTGATGGCGCCGGGCTTGCCAATGGCGAGCGTGCCCACCGGTACGCCGCCAGGCATCTGGACGATCGACAGCAGCGAATCCAGCCCCTGCAGCGCCGCGCTTTGCACCGGCACGCCCAGGACGGGTATCACCGTGTGTGACGCCACCATGCCGGGCAGATGTGCGGCGCCGCCGGCGCCCGCCACAATCACTTCGATGCCGCGCGCTTCGGCGCCCTGCGCGAACTCCGCCATCCACACCGGCGTGCGGTGCGCCGACACCACTTCCTTTTCGAATGGGACGTTGAACTGCTCGAGGATCTCGGCGGTGTGACACATCGTGTCCCAGTCCGATGTCGACCCCATGATGACGGCCACTAGTGGTTTGTCAGTCACGATAGAAACGCAAAGTATACACTCGGAGACTGTTGACTGCCGACTTGACTGCCGACTGTCAACTGTGGACTCAACTGTGAACTGCCGACTGTCGACTGCGGACTGATATGGAGTGGCTTAACTACCACCACCTTCTGTACTTCTGGACGGTGGCACGCGTGGGCACCATCGCGCGCGCGAGCGAAGAGCTGCGCCTTGCGCAGCCGACCATCAGCGGACAGATCCGCGCCCTCGAAGATCAGCTTGGCGAAAAATTATTCCAGCGCTCGGGCCGCAACCTCGTGCTCACCGAGATTGGCCGCGTGGTCTATCGCTACGCCGACGACATCTTCGCCACTGGCCGCGAGCTGATGGACACGCTCAAGGATCGGCCCACCGGCCGGCCGGTGCGGCTGCAGGTCGGGGTCGCCGACGAGGTGACGAAGATCATCGCGTATCGATTGCTCGAACCGGCGCTCAGGTTGCCCCAACCCGTCCACATCGTGTGCCGCGACGGCCCGCCGGAGCGCCTGCTGACCGACCTCGCCACGCACGCGCTCGATCTCGTGATCGCCGACGCGCCGATCTCACCCGGAATCAAGGTCAAGGCCTTCACGCACTTCCTCGGTGAAACGCCGGTCACCGTGCTGGGCACGTCGAAGCTTGCGGCCTCGCGTAAGAAGAACTTCCCCCGCTCGCTCGACGGCGCGCCCTTTCTCGTGCCAACCGTCGGCAAGACGCTGCGCCGCACGCTCGATCATTATTTCGATCGGGAATCGATCCGGCCGCGGATCGTCGCCGAGCTCGACGACAGCGCGTTGCTGACCACATTCGGGCAGGGCGGCGCGGGGTTGTTCGTCGCGCCGACCGTGCTCGAGAAAGAGGTGATGCGCCAGTTCGGCGTCGTCATCGTGGGCCGGCTGGATGCGGTACGCGAACGTTACTACGCGATTTCCGTCGAACGTCGGCTCAAGCATCCCGCGGTGATCGCCATCTCTGAAGCCGCTAACGAGATGCTGCTGCCGAAGAGCGGCCGCTAGCTTCCGAGCCGCCGCCGATCCCCGGCACCAGCATCGGCACTCGACGCTTGTAGTCCGCGTACGAGGCACCGTGTTCTGCGGCGAGGTCATGCTCCTCAAACTGGATCGCAATCAGCATGTATGCGGTGGTGGCCACGGCGTATACCAGCCGCGTCACCGACATCGTGGGGGCCGCCCAAAACGCGATCATGAAGCCGAGGTAGAGCGGATGCCGGATCATGCGGTACGGCGCGGGCGTGGCGAAATGCACGCGTGTGTATTGACGTCCCAGCAGGTGCAGCCACACTTGCCTGAGCCCAAACAGATCGAAGTGGTCAATGTAGAACGTCATCACGAATACCTGGAGCCAGCCGCAGGCAAACAGCACCCAGATTGCGGTTCTGAGCCACGGCGTCTCGACCGACCAGACCGTGCCGCCGAGCGGCCGCCATTGCCAGAACAGCAGATCGAGGGCCAGGCTCGCGAACAGCACGTAGGTCGACCGTTCGATGGCCCACGGCACTATCTGCGTCCACCAGCGCTTGAACCACGGCCGGGCCATAACGCTGTGCTGTACGGCGAACACGCCGAGGAGCGCGGCGTCGATGATGAACGCCGTCATGAATGGCGTCGTCGCCGGACCATCGAGCGTCTTTGGCACCGCGAATCCACCGACAAAGGCGGCCGCGTAAAGGAACGTGGCCAGGAACAGCAGGTAGGCCAGAACGCCGTAGCCGAAATACAGGATGCGTGCAGTCATTGACTCCTCCTCGTCTTTCTGAGGAGAGAGTGCGCCTGCTTGCGATGCCGCGCCATGCGCGGAACGTCCCGGTTGCCGCTACAATCTCGCCTACTGGGACGGGACGAATGTCCCGGCCTGCCCGGTGCATCCGATGAGCTCGAAAAGCCGTCAAACCATTCGCTACGTTCGTGCTTCGGACGGCCTGCAGCTGGCCTGGGCAGAGGCCGGCAGCGGCCCGCCCCTGGTCAAGGCCGCCACGTGGCTGACGCATCTCGAACACGATTTCGAGAGCCCGGTCTGGCATCACTGGACGACGTTCCTCGCCGACCACTTTCACTACATCCGGTATGACGAACGCGGCTGCGGCATGACCGAGTGGAACATTCGCGATCTGTCGCTCGATCGACGGGTCCAGGATTTGGAAACCGTCGTCGACGCCGCGGGGCTGAGTGAGCCGTTCACGTTGATGGGCATGTCCCAAGGCGCGGCGGTGTGCATCGCGTACGCAATCCGGAACCCGGCTCGCGTCGCGCGCATGGTGGTCTGCGGCGGCTACGCTCGCGGTGCGATGCGCCGGACCGATGAAGAGGCGAACCGGACTTACGACGCGATCATCCGGCTCTCGAGCCTGTGGGGCAGCGACAACCCCGCGTTTCGGCAGGTCTTCACGTCACGCTTCATTCCGGAAGGCACCGACGAGCAATTGCGATGGTTCAACGATCTGTGCCTCAAGACCGTCTCTCCCGAACTCGCCGGCCCACTATTGCGGTCGCGGGCGGATATCGACATCACAGGGCTCCTCCCGCAGATTCGCACGCCGACGCTGGTGTTGCACGCGCGGGAAGATGCCGTGGTGCCGATCACCGAAGGCCGGCTGCTCGGAACCGAGATCGAGGGCGCCCAGTTCGTCGAGCTCGAGTCGCGCAATCACGTGCTGCTCGAACACGAGCCGGCATGGATAAAGTTCCAGGAAGCGGTGCTGGCGTTCACCGGACAATCCTCGGTATCGCAGGATGCGGCGTTCAGCGAGCTGTCACCGCGCGAGCGTGAAACGCTGGCGCTGCTGGCGGATGGGTTGAGCAACTCCGAGATTGCGGAGCGGCTCGGGATCAGCGAAAAGACGGTGCGCAACCACCTCTCGCATCTCTTCGACAAGCTTGGGGTGTGGTCACGCGCGCAGGCGATTGTGTTTGCGCGCGATCGCGACTTTCGCGGCTAGCCACTGATAGACACCGATTAAACACCGACTCATCGGTGTCGAATCGGTGTGAATCGGTGGCCTAAGCCACCGCTGTCACGCGCGGCGCCCGTTGGAAGGCAGCCGCGATGTCGCGGACGGTTAACGGCTTGCTGAGAAAATCGTTGAAGCCGCTCTCGATGCAGGCAATGCGCGTTTCTGTGGTCACGTCCGCGGTCACGGCGATCAGCCAGGTGTTCACGCCGCGCTGACGCAGCGTCTTGGCCGCCTGCAGCCCGTCCATCACGGGCATCTGCAGATCCAGGAGGATCACGTCATAACGGTTGGCTGAGACGAGCTCGACCGCTTCGCGGCCATCGGCTGCCACATCGAAGCTGACGCCGAGCTTGGTCAGGATTTTCTTCTGCACCAGCATGTTCACGGGATTGTCTTCCGCGAGCAGCACGCGCAGGTGCGACCACTGGACGGTGCCGCTGAGCAGACTCGGTGTCACGGCGGGCGCCGGCACCAGCGCGACGGGCAGCGTGATGGTGAAGGTCGATCCCTCGCCGACATCGCTCGTCACGCGCAGCGTGCCACCCATCAGGCGGATCAGATGTTGGCTGATCGCAAGCCCCAGCCCGGTTCCGCCGAAACGACGGGTCGTCGACGAGTCAGCCTGCGTGAAAGGCTCGAACACGCGCAACAGGCGATCCTTCGGAATCCCAACACCCGTGTCGCTCACCGAAATCGTGAGCGTCACGCGGCCTTCATCGTCATCGAGAGGTTGCACGGTCGCGGAAAAGGCGATGCGGCCCCGCTCCGTGAATTTCGTCGCGTTGGAGAGCAGGTTCAACAAGACCTGCCGCAAGCGGTTGATGTCGCCCAATACCCATCGCGGAAAGTTCGGATCGATATCGGCCTGCACTTGCAGACCCTTGGCCGCCGCGGAGCGTTCGACCAGCGCCACCGTGTCGCTCATCAGCGACCGCACGTCGAACGGATGGGAATCGAGCTCCAGCTTGTCGGCTTCGATCTTCGAGAAGTCGAGGACATCGCTGACCACGCTCAGGAGCGAATCGCCGCCTTTCTTGATCACGTCGACGAGCTCACGCTGCTCCTCGGTCAGCGGCGTCTGCTCGAGCAGCGAGGCGGTGGCGATCACGGCGTTGAGCGGCGTGCGAATCTCGTGGCTCATCGTCGCCAGGAATGCGCTTTTTGCACGCGTCGCGCTTTCCGCCTGCGTGGTCAGGCGTTGCTGCAGCGCCAGCGCTTCGCTGACTGCGTGGGTGCGCTCTCGCACCTGGCGGCGCAGCGTCCGATTCCAGCCAAGCACCGCGACGAGCAACGCGAGCGCGCCGCCCGCGAACCAGCGGATGCTGCGCCAGAGCGAGCCGTCACCCGGATTCGCCCAGCGCTCACGGGCCACATCGACCACGCCCTGCTCGCGCAGGGTCTGCACCGCCGTGCCGATCGAGGCCATGTGCGGACCGCAACCGTGGCGGGTCGCAAGGTTCATGACGATGGTTTCGAACGGAACCTCGACAAAGTCGGTCCGCTGCTGCTGGCGCGCCAGCCACACGAGCGCCGAGCCCGAGCCGGCCATGCCATCGGCTCCCCGGTCTGCCCAGATTTGTGCGGCCTCATCACGATCGCTGACGAGGATCAGTTCCGGCCGCTGTGCCGGCGGCAGTTTCAGCAGCATCTCGTGCGTGTAGGAGCCGGGTGCGGCGGTGATGCGCAAACCGGCAAGATCGTTCAGGCCCGTCACCCGGCGAACGTCGCTATGGAGCAGCACGCTCAAGCGCGTGCGCACCGTCTGCGCCAGGAAATCGAATTGCCGCTCGCGCGATTCGTAGCGGTTAAGCGTGGTCAGGTGCGCGCGGCCGGTTTGCACGGCGGCAGTCGCCTCGGCGCGCGGCATCATCCTGATGGCGATAGGTACGCCGAGCTGTTGCTCGAGCGCCTTGACCAGATCGATGTGAATGCCGGCGGGCCGGCCCTGCTCATCGATGAATTCCATCGGCGGCGCGGCGGTGTCGCCAGCGTAGATCAAGCCGGACGCGGGCATGCACACCGCCGCCGACGGGGTAATCGATTGCGCCGCTGCTACCGACGCGAAGCAAATCGGCAGCAGCAACACAACGCTGAACCGGGGGGCAATGGTCACAAAGGGTGTACGTATCCAACTTTCGGGCCATCGTGAATCGGTGGATTTCGGCCTGTTTCGTCCCAACGGCCGCCCCACCGGGGTGTGCGCACACCCCGCGCACACGTGCGCTAGACTGCAAATATGACCCGGTGCATCACCCTCTCCACCTTGATACTTGCCGCATCGATCGGCCTCGGCGCCCAGCGCCCGGCCCTCTCGGTTCCGCACACCCAGTTCACGCTGCCCAACGGCCTCAACGTGATCCTGCACCGCGATACCAGCGTGCCAGTGGTGGCGTTGAACCTCTGGTATCACGTCGGCTCGGGTCACGAGCGCGTTGGCCGCACCGGCTTCGCGCATCTGTTCGAGCACGTGATGTTCGAAGGCTCGACGCACGTGCCCGAAGGCTCGTTCGACAGCTGGCTCGAGGCCGCCGGCGCCAACAACAATGGATCGACCACCGTCGATCGGACCAACTACTACATCGATCTGCCGGCGAACGCGCTCGACCTTGCGCTCTTTCTCGAATCGGATCGCATGGGATTCCTCCTCGACGACAAGGCGCCCGACAAGATCAACGGTCAGCGCGACGTGGTGAAGAACGAGAAGCGCCAGAGCGTCGACAACCAGCCGTACGGCCAGGCCTTCATCGAACTGCCGGCGATGTTGTATCCAGCGGGCCATCCATACAGCTGGTCGACAATTGGCTCGATGGAGGATCTCACCGCGGCCAGCTTTGAAGACGTGGCGCGCTTCTTCCGCACGTATTACGTGCCCAACAACGCCAGCCTGGTGATTGCGGGCGACATCGATATCGACGCCACCCGGAAGCTCGTCGAAAAGTGGTTCTCCGAGATTCCGCGCGGCAAGCCGGTGCCCGCGCTCGCGCCGCCAACGCCGGTGCTCGACGGCGTGAAGCGCAAGACGATCACCGATCGCGTGCAGTTGCCACGCCTCTACATGGCCTGGCACACACCGCCGTTCATGAAACCGGGTGACGCCGCGCTCGACATCGTCGCGAACCTGCTGGCCGGCGGCAAGAACTCGCGTCTCTATCGCCGGCTCGTCTACGATCTGCAGATCGCGCAGGATGTGAGCGCGTTCCAGCAGTCGCAGGCGCTCGGCAGCAACTTCATTGTGACCACGACGGCGCGGCCCGGCCAGTCGCTCGACAAGCTGCAGGCGGTCGTTGACGAGGAGCTGGATAAGCTGCGCGCCACGCCGCCCGATGCCCGCGAAATGACGCGGGCGTTGAATCAGATTGAGGCCAATTTCTATCGCGGCATGGAGCGCGTGGGCGGCTTCAGCGGCAAGGCCGACCGGTTGAATTCGTATTACATGTCCACCCGCACCGCCGATTATTTCGAACAGGATCTCGCGCGTTACCGCGCCGTGACCGCGGCCGACGTCAAGGCCGCCATCGATCAATACCTGCCGAAGGATCGCCGCGTCGAGCTGAGCGTCGTTCCGGGAGAAAAGAAGTGAAGCACGCATTCATCGCGCTGCTGGTGGCGGGCATGGCCGTCACCGCGGCGGCGCAGAAGCCAGACCGCGCCAAGCCGCCCGCCATCGGGCCCGCGCCGTCGCTCAAGCTGCCGGCCATCCAGAAACAGAAGCTGTCGAACGGCCTCGGGGTGTGGATCGTCGAGCATCACGAGGTGCCGCTCGCGCAGGTCAACCTGATCGTGCGTTCGGGCAGCGCCGCGGATCCGATCGGCAGGTTCGGCGTTGGCAGCCTCACCGCCGCCATGCTCGACGAAGGCGCCGGTTCACGATCGTCGCTCGACCTCGCCGACGCGCTCGAGTTCCTCGGCGCGAATCTCACGACGACGAGCTCGTTTGATTATTCGGGGGTGCGGCTCTCGGTACCAGTCGCGAAGCTCGGCGATGCGCTGCCGCTGATGGCGGACGTGTCGTTGCGCCCCACCTTTCCCGCGTCGGAGCTCGATCGCCTGCGCAAAGAGCGGCTGACGAATCTGCTGCAGGCGCGCGACAACCCGGGCGCGTTGATCCAGCTCGCGTTCCCGCGCGTCGTCTATGGCCCGACGCATCGTTACGGGACCTCCGCGAACGGACTGCCGCCGGCCATCGAAGCGCTGACGGTCGGAGATTTGCAGGCGTTCTATCGCGCGCACTTCCGTCCCGACAACGCCACGCTGCTCGTGGTCGGCGACGTGACGCCGGCCACCATCCTGCCGGCGCTGGAGAAAGCGTTTGGCTCGTGGCAGTCGGAGGGGATGGCGGCGCTTGTGGCCGGCGTGCCGAACGCGCCGCAGCTAAAGTCCCGCCAGGTCTACATCGTCGACAAGCCCGAGGCGGCGCAGACGCAGATCCGCATTGGCTGGGTCGGCGTGCCGCGATCGACGCCGGACTATGCGGCGTTGCAGGTGCTGAACACGATTCTCGGCGGATCGTTCACGTCGCGGCTCAATCAGAATCTGCGCGAGCGGAATGGCTACGCCTACGGCGCGAGCTCGTTTTTCGACATGCGTCTTTCGGCCGGGCCGTTCCTGGCCTCGGCGAATGTGCAGACCGACAAGACCGGCGATGCGGTGAAGGAGTTCTTCAGCGAGCTCGACGCGATTCTCACGCTGGTGCCCGCGGAGGAGTTGTCCAAGGCGAAGAATTACGTCGCGCTCGGCTTTCCGAGCGAGTTCGAAACCACCGGCGACCTGGCGCAGAAACTCGAAGAGCTGGTCGTCTATAACCTGCCCGACGACACGTTCACCAACTTCGTGGCCGCGGTGTCGGGCGTGACCGCCGCCGATTTGCAACGGCTCGCAGCGCGCTACATTCAACCCGACAAGATGGCGGTGGTGGTGGTTGGCGATCGGCGAGTGATCGAAGGCCCGATTCGCCAGCTGAATCTCGGGCCGGTGAATATCATCGCGATCGACGAGCTGTTCCGCTGAATGTTTACAGAAGACCTTCTAACCCTTACGACCTTCTGATCTTCTGTGAATGAATTCAGGGGCGTTGACCGCAGTAGTTGCCGCCGCGACAATGGGTCGGCACGTAGAGTTCGGCCTGAATCAACCACTGCCCATTGACCTTCCGCCATTGCGCCTGGTAGGTTCCGCCGATTTCCAGCTTGCCATCCGGCTCGGTCCACCGGCCGACCCACTCACCACGCTCCGACGCTACATCCCACGGCGAGTAGACATCGACCGCGATCGGCGTCCGCACGTAGATCGTGTCCGCGCGGTTCTTGAACTGCGCCGCCATGCGTTGCTGATTAGCCTGGCTGCCGGCGGTTTGCGTGCTCGTCGACGATACGACGTGAACATCGTTCAACCATGCGCGCGCGATGCCCGCGATGTCGTGCGCCGCAATGGCCGCGTTCGATCGTGCCCGCGAATCCCGAATGGCCTGTTCATCCGTTTGCGCCACGATGTCCCTCCCGGTACAAACCATCGAGATAAGAACGAGTACAGCAGTGAGCGTTGCGATTCGCATGCGTCATAATCGACCAAATCGCTATGACGCTCAACATCACACTTGACGAATTGCTGGAGTGGAACGCTGAAGAACGGGCGAAGTGGCTGCCGTGGCTCAAGGCGAACCCGGCAGCACTCAACGTTCCCCTGCAACCAGGCGGACGGTTTCCCACCGTCGGTTCGCTGATCGATCACATCTTCCTGGTTGAGGTCAGGCACATCCTGCGCCTGCAGCGGAAGGACCTGCCGACGGAGACTGGTGTGGCGGCGGGTGATATCGACGGGCTGTTCGCCTACGCCGCTCGCGGACGTGAAGCGGTGCAGCGTTACCTGCCGACCCAGGCCGCCGGCGATCTCAATACGCCGCGCGATGTGGTGGTGTCGGACGGCACCTATCCGCTGTCGCCGCGAAAGCTGCTGTTCCACATGGCGCTGCACGAAGTGCGGCATTGGGCGCAGATCGCCGCGGTAGTGCGGATGGCCGGCTTCACCCCGCCCGGCGCCCACGATCTGTTCTACTCGAAGGCGCTGATCTAGTCCCCGCCCGCAGGCACCCGGGGCACCCTACTTATTTCTTTCCGATTCTCTTTTCGAGAACAGGTCCCGCTTCCTCCCAATGCATCGGTCCGAAATACTGCTCCGGTCGCGATGCCGCCTGGTACTCATAACTACCGCGGTCGCGGCTGGTGTGCGCGGCGTAGCCGATGAGGTGCGCGAATTCGTGCGCGGCACCGCGGCCGATGCCCCGGCCGATCGCCGCGATCAACTCCGATCGCGGAAGATCGGGCGGTGCATAAACCTGGGCCCCGGAGGCGAAGTACAAGAAGCTCACCTCGCCGGCTCCCCCGAACCCGCTCACGAACGTGTGGCCGGCAATCCACGTCTTGCGATGCATGGCCTCACTTACCAGTTCCTGGACCACGCGCACGCGGTAGCGCGCGTTCCGGCGCTCGGACAGTGTGATGTGAAACCCGTCAAAGGCGATCGCCAGTTCCTCGCGCGCAACTCTGGCAATCGCATCGAGATCTGCGGCCGTAAGTGCTCCGCCGAGCACGCGCGACTCGTACGACACCGGCTCGAACCAAAACCCCGCCGTCGCCGCCGGACGCTGGTCGATCGGTAGCAGCACCCACGCTGTGGCAGTCGCGAGCAGAGAGGCGATGACCGTGAATTTCATCGGCACTGGCACCCACCTTTAGGCACTGTACGCACCCGTACGCACCTTGGTTCTAGCAGCCTCGCGCGGAAAACCACACTGTCGGTTCACCGGTGTCGCTGTGTGCCGGCATCCACCCCTTGGCAATCGCTCTCGGCTCGACGTTGATGTTCGCATCACAGATGTTGTGGCTCATCACTTCCACGTGAAGCCATTGGCGATCGCCTACCCGCCTGACCTCGATCACGCGGATGTCTCGATGCTCGGTCCACCGCTCGCCCGCGACCTCGCCACCCGGCTCACGCCGCAGCTGGCCGGTGAACTGATCGGTGATTGCCGTCAACGCCTGATCGAAGAGCTCCGACAGCGGCAGGAACTGATGATTCATCGCCGGCGCGACCCACGCGGTGCCGTCGCTCAAACGAATCTTGAACCAGCCGTTGCGCTCGTCGAGCGCGATGGCGGCCGGCGCTTCGTACGCGTACTCACGGGTCGGCAATTCTTCCTTCGCGCTGCCGCGATGGACGCTGACTTCAAGGCCCTCACACCCGCCATGTGCCGCAACGGACCAGTACTGGTCCACACGGATCGATGCGACCTCTCGCTTCGAAGCCGGTTCGGCATAAAGCGGCACCGGCCGTGGCTCGAACGGCGTGCACGCCTCGCCGCCGAACACTTCGGGAAGCGTCAGCAAGCCGATTACGCGATCCTGTGCGCGAGCCACGGATGCAAGGATGAATGGAACCGTGAGGACGATGAGTACCGAGAGTCTACGCATGGCGATACACACGGTAGCCTTCCCTGACCGCATGGACGGCGGCGAAAAACGCCACCACGACACCGACCCAGAACCACCACATCCCATTCCAGCCCATGGTTCCCGCTTCCGCAATGGATAACAGAATGATGAGCGTGGCCGCCATGGCGAGAATCGTCAGCCCTTGAACGACGAGCATCACGGCACGCGCGGCCTTCGGCACTCCGGGCACCAGGATCGTGGCAAACGCCACCGCCGCCGCGGCCGTGACACCGGCCAGCGGCCAGTCGCCTTCGGTCACACCGGTCACCGCGAGGGCAGTCGCCGCGGCCACCATGAATGCGGCGCTCGACTGCGGCAGGATTCGTAGGCCCATCATTTCCTCGGCTGGTAGCGTTGTGTGCCGAAGGCTACCATGCCCGGCCGTGATGAAATGGAGGCGTTGAAGCCCTCTGTTGTGGTGGTCGGCGCCGGGGCCGCGGGACTCGTGGCTGCCGCGTTCGCAGCCGCGGCCGGCGCGAACGTCACGCTGATCGAGCGGACCAAGGACGGCGGACGCAAGATCCTGATCAGCGGCGGCGGACGATGCAATGTGTTGCCGTCGGTGGCCACCCCAGAACACTTCGTCACGGATTCGCCTCCGCATCTGCTGCGCGCGATGCTGCGATCGTGGCCGCTGCACGAACAGCGCGCCTTCTTCGAAGACGACCTCGGCATTCCGCTGGTGCTCGAAGAGGAATCGGGCAAACTCTTTCCGCGATCGAATCGCGCCCGCGACGTGCGCGACGCGTTGGTGACGTTCGCGGGCGCCAAGGGAGTTGACCTGCGGTTCGGCACCACGGTCACCAACGTGTCGCGCGCGGTCAATGGATTTGCGGTCGAGACGTCAGGCGGAACCATCGAGTGCGATCGCGTGGTGCTGGCAACCGGCGGGCTCTCGGTGCCGGCGACCGGCAGCGACGGCATCGGGCTTCGCATCGCACAAGCGTTCGGACATGACCTCGTCGAAACGTATCCGGCGCTCGCGCCACTCCTCGGCGGCGACGATCGTCATGCGGGGCTGTCTGGCGTCTCGTTGAATGTTCGCCTGCGCTCGAAGGACGGCTCGCAGTCGATCGAAACGCACGGCGGCTTCCTGTTCACGCATCGCGGTTACAGCGGTCCGAGCGTGCTCGACATCTCGCACGTCACCGCCAGGGGTCACTCGCCCGCCATCCGCGTGCAATGGGCGGCGCTGAAGGCAGAAGAGCTGATGGGCGGTGACTCGGTGGCGGTGATTCTTTCCCGGCACATCCCAGCCAGCCTGGCCGAGCAGCTCATGACCGAGTGCGGCGTTCCTTTCGATCGCCGGACCAGCAGCCTGAAGCGCGCCGAGCGGGTGGCGCTCGTCGAGGCGCTGACCTCTTATCCGCTGCCCTGGAGCGGCAACGAAGGCTACAAGAAGGCGGAGGTCACCGGCGGCGGCATCAAGCTCGCCGACGTCAATCTCAAAACACTCGAGAGCCGCAAGGTCGAGGGGCTGTATCTTTGTGGCGAGATGCTCGACGCGTTCGGCCCCATCGGCGGCCACAACTTCTCCTGGGCGTGGTCCACCGGCCGTGCCGCCGGTATAGCCGCAGGCGCCGGGAGGGCGCCACTTTAGTGGCGCCGATGGCGACTTCGACACGCGCCGCGCTGTTAGTGGCGCTGCTGATCTTCAGCGGTTGGTCGGTCTACACCCGCTATTTCGATCTCAACTCCTTCGACCTCGTCACCCGAATGCCGTTTCGCGAGCTGTCGCTCTCGCAGTATCACGACACGCTCGCCGGCTCGCGACCCTTCCCCTATCAATGGCGCGTGCTCGCCTCCTGGATGGTGGGAGCAATCGAATCGGTCACGAGTCTCGACCCGCACGTCATCGATGTGGCACTGAAGACGCTGGCGCTGGCCGGATCGACGGCGCTGCTTTACCTGTTTTCAACCACGCTCGTCAGCACGGTTGGCGCGGTTCTCGCCGCGGTTCTCTATTTATTCGTGACCGCGGCGGCGTTCAGCTCCGAAGGCTACGCAATCTACTTCACGAACGACTATCTCGCAGTGCTGTCGTGGTTCGCCGGCGCGCTGGCCGTTCGCCACCGCGCCTGGATGCTCGCCGCGCTCGCCGCCTTCGCGGGCGCGTGGGCCAAGGAAACCGCGGTGCTGATCGTCTTTCTCGTCACGTTTGAAGCGTTGCGCAAGCGCGCTCCATGGAGCGCGGTGATCCTCTGCGCCATCGCATTCGCGCTCCCGACCGCGGCGCTGCGCATCATGTATCCCGCGCCGCTCGCGCAATGGGCGTGGTGGGACACCTTCAGGCTCAACGTGCCGTTTGTCACGTGGGAAGGAACGGTAATCGCGAAGTCGCTTCGCGACAACCTCAAGGTCATCCTGTTCCTCAATGTCCTGTGGTGGTGGGCGTGGCGTGCCTGGCGACGCACCCAGGACGCATACCTGACCTCGCTCGCCCTCACGCTGGCCTGCTACGTGGTGCTGGCGTGGATGGTGGTTTACATCCGCGAATTGCGACACATGCTGCCATTCACGATCTTGGTGATCCCTATGGCCGTTGCTGAGCTGGAAGCCATGCCCGACTTTTCACAGAAGAAAAGAAGCAAGCAAGGGTTAGAAGGTTAGGTTTTTTCTTTCTGATCCTTGGTTCCTTCTTACCTTCTGTAAAAACCTGCCGCAGTAAAATAACCGGGCCCGGGAGGGGCTCTCTATGCGTTATCGCCTGATCGCAATCGCCACGGTCCTGGTCTCGTCGTCGGCGTTAATCGCCCAAACGCAGACCCAACCGGCCACGTCCGGCTACCTCCTCCCTCCGAAAGCCATCGTCGACATCCTCGACGCGCCGCCGCCGCCGACTGTCGAGGTGAGCCCGTCGCGGGACGTGGTCGCACTGCTCGAGCGGACGAGCATGCCGACAATTGCCGAGCTATCGCAGCCGATGCATCGGCTCGCCGGCATCCGCATCAACCCGCGCACCAACGGCCCGCATCGCGCGCAACTGTCGCGCGTCATTACGCTGAAGTCGATCGCCGACGGCGCCGAGAAAAAAGTCACGCTGCCGCCCAACCCGAAGCTGTCGTGGATCGGCTTCTCGCCCGACGGCAAGCGCTTCGCCTTCACACAGCAGCGCGACAACGGCATCGAACTGTGGGTCGGCGATTCAACCACGGGACAGGCCAAGTCGGTCACCACCGCGCAATTGAACGCGGCGCTTGGAACGCCCTGCGAATGGGTGGGCGACGGTGGCTCGCTGCTGTGCGAGTTTGTGGCCCCCAACCGCGGCGCGGCGCCATCGATCGGTGTGCCAACCGGCCCAAACATCCAGGAACATCGCGGCGGCATCGCGCCCGTTCGCACCTACCAGGACCTGCTGGCCAGCGCGCACGACGAAGCGCTCTTCGACTATTACGGCACCAGCCAGCTCGCGTTCGTAGATGCGGCGAGCGGTCAACGCACTGCCGTCGGCACGCCCGCGGTCTTCGGGACGGTGGCGCCTTCACCTGACGGTCAATTCATCCTCGTTCGTCGCGTGCGGCGTCCGTATTCCTGGCTCGTGCCGTACCATGAATTTTCCGGCGAGTGTCGAGGTGTGGGATCGCAACGGCGCCCAGGTGAAGATCGTGGCGCAGCTGCCGGTTGCCGACACCGTGCCGAACGGCGGCGTGTTGCCCGGGCCGCGCAGCTTCCAATGGCAGCCGCTCGCGCCGGCGACGGTGGTGTGGGCGGAGGCGCTCGACAACGGCGACCCCAAGGCCAAGGTGCCGCATCGTGACAAGGTGATGACGATGAGCGCGCCGTTCATGGCAGCTCCCTCCGAGATGGCGCGCACGGAGTACCGCTACAACGGTGTGTGGTGGACCGACAGCGGTGCCGTCCTGCTGACCGAAAACGATCGGGCGCGGCGCTGGACGCGCACCTGGGTCATCGACAAGCCCGGCGCGACGCCGCGCAAGCTATGGGACCGCAGCCAGGAGGACTCGTACGGCAATCCCGGCACACCGCAGCGGCGTGAGCGGGCCTCGGGCCTTGCGACCATCCGCCAGAGCGGCAACGCCATCTTCGTCAACGGCGCCGGCGCCGCACCGGAGGGCGCGCGGCCGTTCGTTGATCGGCTCGACCTCACCACTTTCAAGACCGAGCGCATGTTTCAAACCACCGGCCGTTCCTATGAGAGCGTCATCGCCGTGCTATCCGACGACGGTTCGACGATCCTGACGCGATACGAGAGCCGCAACGATCCCCCGCAGGTCTATGTGCGAGACCTCAAGGCCGGCACGCGCCGGGTCCTCACGTCGTACGCCGATCCGGCGCCGCAGCTCAAGGGCATCCAGAAGCAGCTCGTCACCTACAAGCGGAACGACGGCGTCGAGCTCTCGGCGACGATCATCACCCCGCCAGGCTGGACGCCGGCGCAGGGACCACTGCCGACGCTGCTCTGGGCATATCCGCGCGAGTTCACGGATCCCACCAACGCTGGCCAGGTCACCGGCTCCGCCGACCGCTACACATCGATCGGCGGCGCGTCGCACCTGCTGTTCCTCACGCAGGGCTACGCCATCATCGACGACCCGACGATGCCGATCGTCGGACCCGGCGAGACCGCCAACGACACATATATCCAGCAGCTGGTGGCGAGCGCGCAGGCCGCGGTCGAACGCGCCGTCAGCCTCGGCGTCACCGATCGAAATCGCGTCGTCGTGGGCGGTCACAGTTACGGCGGATTCATGACGGCAAACCTGCTGGCCCATTCCGACATCTTCCGCGCCGGCCTGGCGCGCAGCGGCGCCTACAACCGGACGCTGACGCCGTTCGGCTTCCAGAACGAACAGCGCACGTTCTGGGAAGTGCCGCAGATTTACGCGGCGATGTCGCCGTTCTACTACGCGCATAAGATCAACGAACCGATCCTCCTGATCCACGGCGAAGCCGACGACAACAGCGGCACGTTCCCGATCCAGTCGGAACGGCTCTACATGGCGCTCAAGGGCCATGGCGCGACGGTCCGCTACGTGACGTTGCCGAATGAAGCGCATGGCTATGCCGCCCGCGAATCGGTGCTTCACACGGTGGCAGAGATGCTGAACTGGGCGAATGAGTGGGCGAAGAACGCCAAGCCCCGCACAACCTCGACACAGCAGCAGTAAACCGGGAAACCGCGAGAATCGGGACCCGGGAGGGCGGCACTTTAGTGCCGCCCTCGGCCGCCCTCGTTATAATCAGAGCTCCCCCTCTAACGGAGTTGACCGACATGAGCCGTTTCGTTCTCGCTACCATCGTCGCCCTCGCGCTGGCGACGCCGTCGTTCGCCGACGTCACCGTCAAGGCCACCGGCACAGGCAAGGGCATGGGCATGTCCGGCACCATGGCCACGACCACGTACATCAAGGGCAACAAGATGCGCACCGACACCGTGATGGACGACACGACGCGCACGATGATCTTCGACGTCGACAACCAGCGCCTGTATTCCTTCGACTCGAAGAAGAAGGAAGCCGACGCGTGGGACATGCAGGCGTTCGGCAACAACCTCAAGGAGAGCGTCGACACATCGAACATGAAGGCGTCGATCAAAGCGAACGGCCAGACCAAGCAGATCGCCGGCAAGACCGCGAACGGCTACGACATGGAGCTCTCCTTGCCGGCCACCATGGGCGGCAAGAACGGCATGAAGATGACCGTGATGCTGACCGGGCCGATGTGGATCGTGAAAGGCGCGCCCGGCACCGCCGAGTACCTCAACTTCTACAAGGGCGCTGTCGAGAAGGGCTGGATCTTCAGCGATCCGCGCGGCGCAAAAGGCAATCCCGGCATGGCGAAGGCGATGGCGGAGATGTACCGCGAGTTGGCGGCCACCGGCGGCATTCCGTACGAGCAGGAAATGAACGTCAAGATGGGCGGCGACGGCCCGATGGCCGCCATGTTTGCGAAGATGGGCAACATCACCTCAACGCAGACGGTGCAGTCGGTTGACACCGGCGCCCTGGCCGCGGACCTGTTCGCGCCTCCGGCAGGCTACAAGATCAAGGAGCAGAAATAGCCCCCGGCGATAGCCCCCGGCCTTAGCCGGGGGTTCAATAACCCCTGTGTCTTCTTACCTTTCGCTGCTGCGGCGCGAGTCGTCGAGTGTCGTGGCCGTCGAGCTCCGCCCCCCGCGGGCGGAGCTCGCAGCGGTCGAAGGCATGGACGCGTGGATCGACACCTATCACGCGATCCGCTCGCTGACGCGCCACGACGTGCGCGTGATGGTCACCGACAGCGCCGTCGGCGCACAGGAAGAGAACAACCTCCGCCACCTCGTCACCAATCTCGGCGATGCCGTCGGCCGGCACCTCGTCATCCCGTTTCTCACGACCAAGCACTCGCTCGAGTTCTGCCTCGCCTACGCCGATCGGGCGGTGCACGCCGGCTTCCCGGCGCTGGTGGTGCTGGGCGGCGACAAGCACATCGGCCGGCCGCGCTGTCTCGAACATGCGTGGCAGTTGCGCCGCGAGATTCGCCAGCGGCATCCCGGTCTCGAGCTTGGCGGCTGGGCCAACCCCACCGCGGACCCGCTGCGCCAGGTGGATTTCCTGCTGCAGCCGGACATGCACGCGGATTTCTATTTGACCCAGATCGTGTCGCATCACCAGGCCGATCGCGTGAAGGCGTTCATGGAAGCCGGCCGCTCGAGCGGCCTGACGTTGCCGGGCGTGTTCGGCGTGTTCTACTACCGCAGCGCGAACCCGAAAACGCTGGAGATGCTGAGCCAGTTCCTGCCGGTGCCCGTTGACGAGCTGAACCAGGAATTTGCCGCCGGCGCCTCGCCGGTTGATGTGTGCGCTCGCACACTCCGATCGCTGATCGAGCTCGGTGCGCGTCATTTCTACGTCAGCAACCTGCCGACGAAGAAAACCGCTGCCACGCTGAACGCCATCCTCGACAAGGCAGGCGTCACGCTGAATTCTTAACGAGCTCTTAATGTTTCTCGTTCTCCTAAACCTTAAACTGTTGACTCGAAACTTAACTGTCAACCGTCAACTGTAAAGTTTCAACTAACACCATGGGCTCTTTCTACGATTCTGTCCCCGTCTCCGCCATCGTTCGCATCCGCGACATGATGTACACCATCAAGGATCCGTTCCGCCTCGATCAGGGCGACGTTTCCTTCGATGCGCCGGACACCTTCAAGCAGGGTGTGGCGAAGGCGATGGCCGACAACCGCACACACTACCTGCCAACGGTCGGCATTCCACCGTTGCGCAAGGCGTTCGCCGAGAAGCTTCGCAAGAAAAACCACATCCCCGTCGGATCAGACGACGAGATCATGGTCAGCAACGGTGGGACGCATGGGTTGTACGTGGTGTTCCACGCGTTGCTGGAGCCCGGCGATGAGGTCATCATTCCCGAGCCCGAATGGCCACCGACGATGGCCATCGTGAAGACGGCTGGCGGGAAAGGCGTGCAGGTGCCGCTGCACGAGGAGCTGGGCTGGCGCTGGAACATCGACGAGGTCGAGCGCGCGATCACGCCGAAGACGAAAGTGTTGTACCTGAATTCGCCGAACAACCCGTCGGGTGGCATCCTGACCCGCCCCGACCTCGAGCGGCTCGCTCAAATCGCGCGCGATCGCAATTTGTGGGTGGTGTCTGACGAGGCGTATGAGGATGTGGTGTTCAACGGCGAGCACATCAGCATCGCGTCGCTGCCAGGCATGTACGACCGCACCATTCCCGTCTACACCATGAGCAAGACCTACGCGATTACCGGGGTTCGCGTCGGCTATTTCGCGATGAAGGACGAGAAGCTGCGCGACCGCGCGCTCAAAGTCGTCCTCTATACCACGAGCAACGTGTCGTCGATCGCGCAGTACGCTGCGGTCGCCGCCATGGAAGGCTCGCAGCAGTGCATCGAGGACTTCCGCACCGAGCTGAAGCTGCGCCGCGATCTGTTCTACAAGGGCCTGCAGGAATCGGCGCCGGGCGTGTTTTCGGGCGCGCCCCCGGATGGCGCGTTTTACGCGTTCGTGAAGATCAACGCCGATTGGGCGAAGACCGCCGGCATCAAGGGCGAGTCGCTGTCGTGGGCGATGGCGGAGTACCTGATCAAGCATGGCCGCATCGGCTGCGTGCCGGGTGTGGACTTCGGGCCGAGCTGCGAAGGCTATATCCGCTTCTGCACGTGTCGATCGCGCGAAGAGCTTACTGGAGCGCTGGCGTCGATGAAGGAAACGCTTTCTCGCGTCGCGACCCCCTGATCCACCCGTTCGCGCCCTGCACCGGTCCTTCAAGCACGTAGATCAGGCCGGACCAGCCAAACAGTGGCATCGGCAGCGAGAGGGCGAGGACGATCGAGGTGACACCGATCAGCGCGCTCGAACCGTGGCCGCGGAGCGCCGTGCCGATGTCATACAGGTCTTCAGGCCGAAGCTGTAGCGCGTTGCGCTGCCGGTAGGCATTGCAGTTCAGCAGGAAGAACACGAGGAACACGGCCACCACGCCGGAGCTGTAGCAGACCATCAGGAAGCGATTGTCGTACTCCGTCAGGTTCTCGAACCCGCTCTCGCCGATTCCCGTCACCAGCGGCACCAGGTTGTTCGCCACCACTTTCAGCGGATAGACGAAGAACAGCACCACGAACAGCAACACGCTGTTCAGGACGATCGTCAACCGGTCGTGAAGTCCGAACTGCCGGAAGAATGCGTAGTGCAGGTACCAGATCCACGAGATCAGCGCGAAGGTCAGCGCGAATGGCAGGAAGCCGCGCAGCGTCAATTTCAACGCCTCGAAATCGGGCGGCACCTCAATGGACGCGACGAGCAGGGTCAGCGCGAAGCCGAACACGGCATCGCTGAACCCTTCGATACGCGACGCTTCATGGCCGCGAATCCTGATCACTTGATGTGTCGGCCGCCGTCGACGCGGATGGTTTCACCGGTCACGAAGTCGGAGTTTACGAGGAACATCACCGCCTTCGCAATTTCGTCCTCGCCACCCCAGCGGCCGAGCGGCGTGCTCTTCACCACGCGGTCGCTTTCTTCCTGCGACATCTCGGGCGGCGCGAGAATCGGTCCGGGCGCGATGGCGTTGACGAGAATCTGATCGGCCGCGAGCTCGAGTGCCAGCGTCTCCGTCAGTGCCTTGACGCCCGCTTTAGCCACGTAATACGGCGTGTAACCCGGGTAGCGTGGCCGCGCGCTGGCGGCTACCCAATCACTGAAGTTGATGATGCGTCCGCCGCCGGCCTTCTTCATCGCCGGCACCGCCGCATGCGCGAACAGGAAGGCGGCGCGAAGATCGACCGCGAGCTGCCGATCCCAATCGGCCGCGGTCAGCTCGCCAAAGGGCTTCGACCCATACAGCGACGCCATGTTGATCAGGATGTCGAGCCGCCCGAGCTCCCGCACGGTTCTCGACACGGCGTCGGCACAGGCGCGTTCGTTGGTCACATCCGCCTGCACGAGCAGCGCGCGGCGGCCGAGGCCTTTGATCGCGGATTCGGATTCAGACGCTTCCGCCAGCGAGCGGTTGTAGACCAGCGCCACATCGACGCCCGCCGTGGCGAGCGTCGTCGCAATGACGGCGCCGATGCGCTTGCCGCCCGTAATCAACGCGACTTTGTCGTTAATGAACAATCAACCCTGCGACGATCAACCCGAACTTGATCGATCCGATCTGGAACACGACGCCATCATGCCCCGACTCGTTCTGGTATGTCGATAACACGGCATCGGGCGCGTCTTCAGGCGGATCGATGCTCAACGACGCCGGATGCGCCGTGCCGATCACGTCCTTGGAAAGCGCGACGACCCCGTCAAAGCCAAGAACCTTTGGGTCTTTGTCGATCGCAGCCGGGCTGATCAGCAGGAACTCTCGAAACGGTGAGATGCCGAGGTGATCGCCGTTCTGCGGCTGCTGGCCGTATCGCAGCGTGTAGACGCCCGGCTTCACCACCTTGCCGCGAATCTCTTTGAAGGTTCCGCTTACGCGTATCGCACCCGCCAGCGTGCCGCTCTCGACGCTGCTCCAGCCGGGACCGTCACCGTTCTTTTCGAGTTGCTGCACGAGCCAGATCTCGAGCGTGGCCTCGCCCGCCACCACTTTCGCGGCCGGGGCCAGCCTTGATTGAACGCCGGCGGACAGTTCCGCCGGCGGTTTTTCTGTAAGAGGCGTAACGCTCGGTGCGAGCGTCAGAAACGCGACGAGCGCGCTAGTAAGTGAAAGTACCAAAGAAGGCGGATCTCTTGTTCGGGGCCGACCACTTGGTGCCGAGACCCTGCCCCGAATACGCGTGAGCTTCGGCAACGCCCATTGCGGAGTGTGCGAGCTTCGTGAAGGGCTTGAACCACTGCATGGCGCCGCAGCTCGGGTCGTGTGTCATCTCTTTGTTCACCGTCAGCGTCATGCTGTCGGGCACGCTGACCTCAACGTAATTCTGCGAGGTCGCAAAGCGCACCGGCGCCACGTCCACGCGCACAACGTGCGTAATCAATCCGCCCGACAGCTCACGCACCAGTCGAACCAGCGCGTCCCGCTGCGCGGTGGTTGCGCGCGGATCGACCGTGATGATCGCTTTCACCGCGGTGGGCTCTTCGCCACCCATCTCGCGCATGCCCAGGTTGCGATCGCCCGCCACGGCCGCGGCCACCGTCAAGCCCTCGAGCGGCACGCCGTCAAACGTTCCTGACGTGATGCGCCACGCCATCACGGCCTGGCGGCCCATGGTTTCCGCTTCGCTGTTCATGATGCAGCCGCCGGCAAAGACTTCCGCCGTGCGCGCCTCGACGTACTCGCCGGTGATGCGGCCCTTTTCGTCTGCCGACAGGCTTCCGGCCGCCACTAGGAACGCCGCCGCAACCGCAAACGCGAACTTCATGGGCTTACCTGCTTTCTTTGGGCAGAATAGCACGGCCGTGTCGGACCATCCGCGTCCCATGAACGGACGCCGTCGAGCTGCTGTTGCGGGCTTTCTGCCCAAAATCGGCGGGGAACGCGTCTTGCTCCATTGCAGGCATGAGGCTCGACTTTCGTGCGGCGTTTCGCTCGATTACACGCACCCCCGGATTCTTCCTGAGCGCGGTACTGACTCTCGGGCTGGGTCTCGGCGCCGTGGTGACATCGTTCGGATTGCTGGCTGGCGCGCTTGGCGCTTCCGGAGCGGCCTCGGCCGGCGATCCCGTCGTGCTCTACTTGACCGAATACTCTGCCGGGCGCCGGCAGCAGATGCGGTGGCCATACGCCGGCGTCCAGTATCTCCGCAGCGCGGCGCAAAGCTATCAGCACCTCGCCACCTATTCGATCGGCGCCCAGAATCTCAGCGGCGCGGACCAGTCCGCAAGAGTCGATATCGAGTTCGTCTCTCCGGAATATTTCAACGTCGTCGCGACAGCGCCTGTTCTCGGCCTGTACTCCGCTGTCGAGTCCGACGGAAACACCGGGATCTCCGGCCGAGATCGTTCTTGGACACGGGATTTGGCAACGTCTCTTTGGCGGATCCGCGGCGGCGGTTGGACAGACCATCATCCTTTCGCGTGAGCTGTTGACCATCGTCGGCGTGATGCCGGAAGGATTTCGCGGCCTGAGCGGCCGGGCGGAGGCGTTCGTTCCGCACACGATGGCCCCGCGCGTCAGTTATGCGCGCTACTTCACGTCACAGGATTATTTCCATAACGTGATTGGCACGCTGAAACCTGGCGTCGATCTGGGCCAGGCACGGAGCGAGTTGACGCTCATCGCCGGTCGAATGGCCGCGGAAGTTCCACCGCGATCGGAGGACGCAACCGCTCGCGACGGCGCGATCATGCCGCTCGCGGACGCTCGTCGCGATGCGTCGGTGGTCCGTGCCCGCGCCTACGTGGCGGTCGGCGCGGTCCTCGTCCTGCTGATCGCGGGCGTCAACCTCGCGAACCTCGTGTCCACCCGCGTTGCCGTGCGGCAGCGCGAGTTTGGGGTGCGCCTCGCGGTGGGCGCGAGCAGGTACCAAGTCACGCGGACGGTGGCCGTCGAGATGGGCATCGTTGCGGTCTGTGGTTTTGGCCTCGCGCTGTTGCTCGCGGCGTGGACACGGGATCTCGTGTTGCTATTGGTGCCGTCGCAGCTGGTGAACTCGTCAAACGATTACGGGCAGATCGCGACCTTCAGCTCACTCGAAATCAACGGGCTGGTCGGCATCGGCGCGGCCCTGCTCGGATTGTTGACAATGACGGCAGCGAGCGTGCTGGCGACGCGGCCGTCACTGCGCATGGACCTGACCGCCGCATTGAGGAGTGGCGGCGACCGCACCTCCAGCCGCGGCCCTGGCGCGGGTAAACGTGTGCTGCTCGTCGTGCAGGTCGCCGCGTCGCTGAGCCTGGTGGCATCGGCCGGTCTCATCCTCAAGAGCGTGAGCGCGCTTGACCGGCGCGATCCGGGATTCGATCCCGAGCGGGTGATGGCATTTTCCGTGGCGGAGGATCTCGCGGTGCAGCGTCCCGGAAGCGGTCCGCTGCTCGTCGATCGTCTCTTGTCCGGCCTTCGCGGCAGCCACGGCGTCGAGGCGATCACCGCGGCGCAGTGCACGCCGTTTGGCTCCCGGTGCGCAAGGCTCGGCTTCTGGATCGAGGGACAGCCGGAGACGACCGCGAACATGCTCGTGACGGGCTGGCACCGCGTCGGCCCCGACCATTTTGGCGCCCTGAAAATCCCCATCGTGCGCGGACGCGGCTTCACGGCCGACGATCGACGGGGGCGGCCCCAGGTGGTGGTCATCAGCAATGCGGCGGTACGGCGCTTCTTCCCGGATCGGGATCCGATCGGCCTTCGCGTCACGCTGCCGGAAGTCGTGGACGGCGATCCGGAGACGGCCGAGATCGTCGGCATCGCCGGCGATGTCACCTACTGGCCTCTCGACGAGGCGCCAGGGCCGGCGGTGTACCAGCCCGCGCTCCAGTTCAGTCACCCGTTCACAACGGTGATGGTTCGCGTGTCGGAGCAGCAATGGCGGCCCTCGACGTTTGGACAGGACAGCCAGCCGATGGCCGAATCGCTTCGCCGCGTCCTTGCTGAAATCGACCCGAACCTGCCGATGTTCGATCTCATCTCGATGGACGAGCTCGCACGCGCCGGGCGCGCCGATCGCCGATTCGTCTCGGCGCTGCTGGGAGCGTGCGCCTTCTTCGCGTTGCTGCTCGCGGCGGTCGGCGTCTACGGTGTGACCGCGGCGTGGTTCCAGAGCCGGCGCAAGGAATTCGGGGTGCGACTCGCGCTCGGGGCGAATCCCGCCAGCCTGATGCGCGCCGTCATGGCCACCGCGCTGCAGCAAACCGTCATTGGCGTAGTCATCGGCCTGGCACTGGCGCTGGTGGCGGGCCGGGCGCTTCGATCGCTCCTGTTTGGAGTGGGCCCGTACGATCCGGCTGCGCTGACGCTCTCGGCCGCGGTGATGTTTACGGTCGCGGCGGTCGCGGCGTGGCTGCCGGCGCGGCGCGCGCTGCGAATCGACCCCACCGAACAACTACGAGCCGACTAGCCAGGCACGTTTACGGATGCACTGAGCGGCTGTCTAGCCTTCTGTGGCCTGTTCGTTAAAGGGTAGCACGCGCCTCTTCGCGGTCGCCGGGGCCGGCACCTTGGCGCGCCCACGGAGTTTGTCGAGGTGCTTCACGAGAAAGACTTCGTTGCCGCGCTCGCTGTAGTGCACCTCGTCCACGAGCTTGCCCGTCAGCAGCATGCCGAAACCGCCCGCCCGTTTGCCTTCCGCCTCGCGGTACGCCAGGTGCGACAGGCTATCGTCGTCGGTCGCCACCAGGCCCGGCGCCTTCGGATTGAAGCCGGGGCCGGGATCCTTGAAGTAATACACGATGGTCCGCTCGGTGCGGACCGCGGCCACCTCGATCACCTTCCGGGAATCGAAGCCGGCGCCGTGCTCCATCGCATTCAGCAGCACCTCGCGAAACGCGGTGGCGAGATCGTTGCGGTCGAGGTCGGGAATGCCGGCGGCCAGCTCCACGATGAAGCGCGTCAGCCGATCCGCGGTGATGCGCCTGCACGCCACACGCAGCGAGATCCAGGTGGGCAGGGCCGAGATCACTTCGATGCCGTTCTTCCAGCCTTCCGCGTCGAGCGCGTGTGCAATCGCATCGCGCAGTTCATCGGCCGATACGGGCATCGCGAAACAGGAGAACACTTCACTGCGCAGGGCAGTGATGATGTCGCCGGGCGTGAGCTCTGGCGCGATCACGATCGTGCGGATCCCCGGCTGGCACTCGCGCGCCTCGGCGACCATCGCGAGATCGCGCGCCACCGGCGTCACCGGGGAGGTAACGATCACGTCGTAGGCCCGGGCGCGGAGGCAGCGCAGCGCATCGGCTTCGCCGAGCGATTCGTGAATCTCACAATCACGCCAGTCCCCGGGAAACACGCCCATCGCGTTCCACGGAAACGGCCCGGCCATGAGCATGTGGCGCAAGGTCGGGCTCTCTAAGGTTCGCAGCAGGTACGGCCGCCGCTATGCGTGCACGTGGACGGATGCACCGACTGCCCGTCTGGCCCCAGCGCTTTCTGCGTGCAGGTGCACCAATATGCCGTCGCGTCATAGCGATCGTAGAACTTGAACTCGTCCGGATCGGGCACGCTCATCACGTACATGCCCTTGTGACGCAAATTGCCGCAATGGTGTTCGTTGACGAGAGGCGACGAAGGTTTCGGAATATCCATAATCACACCCGCGAAGCGGCCATGATGGCGCGCTTCACTGCTGTCTTCGCGATCTGAATCTTGTAGGCGTTACCCGACATCGGCCGTGCGCCGGCGACCGCGGCGTTCGCCGCTTCGGTGGCCACCGCTTCCGTGATCGTTTTCCCCGCGAGCACGCGTTCCGCCGCTGGCACGCGCCACGGAATCGGGGCCACCGCTCCCATCACGATGCGCGCGGACTTGACCGTCGCGCCCGACATCACCAGGTTCACCGCCGCCGCGGCGAGCGGCCAGTCGTGCGACTGCTTGAAGCGCACTTCGTATGCCGCGCTGCGCTGGCCCGGCGCCGGCAGCAGCACGTGGGTGATGATCTCGTCGGGCTGCAACACCGTTTCGCCGTAGAGGTTGGCGTTCGGCAGCTGGAAGAACTGGCCCGCCTCGATCTCGCGCGCGCCGTTCGGACCGGCCACTCGAAAGCGCCCGCCGTACGCGATCACCGGCACCGCAAGGCTCGACGGGTGCACGATGTGACACGGTCCATCGCCGAAGATCGCGTGGTACTGGTTCTCGCCTTCCACCGCGAAGCAGCGCGAGCCGCCCTTCTTCAGGCAGTTGAACTCCTCGTTGCGGAAGTACCAGCAGCGCGGGCGCTGCATGATATTGCCGCCCACCGTACCCATGTTACGGATCTGCGGGGTGCCGACCTCTTCAGCCGCCGTGACCAGCGCGGGATACAGCTTCTTCACGTCGGCGTGCTCGGCGAGATCCGCGATCTTCACCGCCGCGCCTATTCTTAGTCCGCTTCCGGCGGACGCAATCGTTTGATCGAGGTTCTTGATCGAGACCACGCGCTCAGGTGAAACGATGTAGTCCTTCATCAACCCGAG
The DNA here is from genome assembly GCA_963784445.1 of uncultured Acidimicrobiia bacterium. Classification (GTDB taxonomy): domain Bacteria; phylum Acidobacteriota; class Vicinamibacteria; order Vicinamibacterales; family UBA2999; genus 12-FULL-67-14b. The sequence continues at coordinate 777,978 of CAWARO010000001.1, forward strand.
GAGGTCCATTCCCCCTGCCATCGGGACCGACGAGGGTTGCCCTGAGCGAGCGGCAGTCGCGCCGGCGGCGCGACTATCGCGAGTCGAAGGGCTCAGCGCAGCGATCGCTTCCTTCTCGTTACTCGCGTTGACGTAGGCAAAGGCTTTCAATTCGTGCCTCCCGCTCTCTCGAGCTCCGTCAGCAGCTTGTCTGGCGTGATCGGAATGTGGCGCAGCGTCACGCCCGTGGCGTTGCGAATGGCGTTGGCGATTGCGGCGGCCGTGGCCACCGCCGGCGGCTCGCCGATGCCGATCACGCCGCGTTCAGGCTGATCGACGAGGATCACGTCGATCTCCGGAATGTCCGACTGGCCCGCCATGTGGTACCACTCCATGTTCGGGTTCACCATGTTGGCGGTGTTGCGATCGAGGATGCGTTCCTCGAACACCGCGTAGTTCAGGCCGCTGATGATCCCGCCGTAGCACTGTGTCTCGGCGGTCTTGAGGTCGACGATCAGCCCGCAGTCCTGCACGCAGACGATCTTCTTCACCTTGGTGATGCCGGTCTCGATGTCGACCTCAACTTCGGCGAACTGCACGCCGCTCGTGCCGCCGGCCGACAGGCCGCGTTCCCACATCCCGTCGACCGACACCGGAACTGTACCGAGCATCCTGGTGGCATCTCTCCACGGGATGGTCTTTCCGCCGGCAATCACATTGCCGACACCAATCTGGATCTGATCCGCGGCCACGCCGAGCTGCGGCGCAATGCGCTCGAACAGCGCATCCCTCGCCTTGCCGGCCGTGACCCGCATCGCCGGCATCACCGCCGCGGCCGTTGTCGATCCACCGGATCCGGGCGCGAAGGGATGATTGCTGTCGCCGAGTTCGATGGTGATCTGCGACACCTCGAGGCCGAGCGTCTCGGCCACGACGATGGCCATGATGGTGCGGTTGGCGGTGCCGATGTCCTGGGTGCCGCAGCGCATCACGACGCTGCCGTCGGAGGTGATCTCGCAATGGGCGCGCGCGCCGGTACCGGCGCCGCCCCACCGATTTGCCGAACAACCAAGGCCGCGCTTGATGGGTCCCGGCGTCGGATCACCGGTCACATGGCGGCTCTTCCAGTTGATCCGCTCCGCGCCCATCGGAAAGTACTTCGCCCACATCGCGTTTGGCGCGAGCGCCGGGAGATTCTTCAGCCGGAACTCGACCGGATCCATCCGCACTTGATCCGCGAGCTCGTCCATCAACACTTCGGTGACGAAACAGCCCTGCGGATGTCCCGGCGCGCGCATCGCCCGCTGCTGACCCGAGTTGATGTAGACATCGGTGTGCGAGCGGCGGCGATTCGGAAACACATAGATGTACGGCAGCGGGTAATCGGATCCCGCGCCCGCGCCGCCCGTGCCCCACGTTTGCCCTTCGAACGCGGTCAGCTTGCCGTCGGCGGCGACGCCGGCCTTCACTTTCGCAAACGCCGAGGGACGATTGCCGGTGGCGAGATGCTCTTCCTTGCGATCGAGCATCATCTTTACCGGCGCGCCGGCGGCTTTCGCAACCCGCGCGCACAACAGGCCCTGGATGTCGGGACCGAACTTGCTGCCGAACCCGCCGCCCATGAACTCGGTGATCACGCGCACGTTGGCTTGCGGGATCTTCAACCCCTGCGCGAATCCGTCGCGCGTGCCGTGCACGGCCTGAGTCGACACCCACGCCGTCAGGTTGTCGCCGTTCCACTCGCATACGCAGCCGTGGGTTTCAAGCGAGGTATGCGTTTGCACCTGCGTTGAATACGTCGCTTCGACGGTGAACGCCGCCGCCTTGAAGCCCGCCGCGGGATCACCGTCTTCCTGCGCGGTGCCGCGGCGGGTGTTGGCCGGCGTGAACACCTGCGGCGCCTCCGGGCGCATCGATTGCTCCACGGTAGCGAGCGGCGGCAGCACGTCCCACTCGACCTTGATCAGCCGCAGCGCATCGGCCGCCTGCTGTTCGGTGGTCGCGGCGAGCGCGCCGATCTCTTCGCCGGGATAGAGCACCTTGTCGCCGGGCTTGATCGTGATCAGCACCGCCTTCACACCCGCCGCTTTTTCGGCAGCGCTCGCGTCGATGCTCTTCAGCCGCGCGTGCGCGTGTGGCGATCGCAGGATGCGGCCGTAGATCATTCCAGGCCGCGTGACGTCGTACCAGTACTTCGCCCGGCCGGTGACCTTCTGCGGCCCGTCGATGCGAGAAATCCTCGTGCCCAGCAGCCGCGACTTCTCGGGCCACGGATATGTTGGGTGTTGCGGAGGTCTGGCTGGTGCTTGGACCTCCGCAACTTGCCGGGATCCGGGATCGGGGATCGGGGATCCGGACAAGCGCTCTTCCGGTTCCCGGCTCCCGGTTCCCGGTTCCCGTCGGTTATCCACGGGTCACCCCCTTGGCCGCGAGGGCGGCTTTGAGCACGCCGATGTTTGTTCCGCAACGACAGAGATTCCCGTCGAGGGCTTTCTTCGCCTGCTCGGCAGTTGGATTGGGAGTCTTCTCGAGCAGCGCCACCGTGGCCATCACGAAGCCTGGCGTGCAGAACCCGCACATCAAGCCGTCGTGATCGCAGAACGCCTGCTGCACAGGATGGAGCACATTGCCCTTCGCAAGGCCGTCAACCGTGCGAATGTTGCGGCCCTGCGCTTCGAGGGCCAGCATCGAGCACGAGTAGTAGGTGCGGCCTTCGATAATTACCGTGCAGGCGCCGCAGGCGCCGCGATCGCAGACGCGCTTTTGCCCGGTAATGTCGAGCCGCGTGCGCATGGCATCGAGCAGCGTGACGCGCGGCTCGACGCGCAGTTGATGCCGCTGCCCGTTGATGGTCAGCGTGATGGGGACTTCGTCGGGCCCGATCGCCGCGGGCCCTTGCGCCGCCGTGTCCTTGACCCCGGCAACCACAGCCGTCGCAAGCGACCCAGCCCCAACCGTTTTGAAGAAATCTCGACGGGAAACGTCCTTGTCTTCGTCGTGCATCCCCGAAGAATACACCCGCCCTTCCCGTCAAGAGTTGCCTCCCCGTCAAGGAGTGCCTCCCCGTCAACCAGTGCCTCCCCGTCAGGAAGTGCCTCCCCGTCAAGAAGTGCCGTCCCGTCTGTACGGAGGCCGTAACGATTTTCGCCGTGCGAAACAGCAAGTATCGGGATACCGACGCGTCCCTTCGGGAAAGGCCAGGTGTGCACTGGCCCGCATTCTGCTTATCTCCCCACGCGCCACGGGTGTTTGTAAGGCGCTCACAAGGAGTTGATGAGATGCGACGTTTCCTTTTTCTGGCAATTGCAGGGGTGTTTACCCTGCTGCTATCGGCTCAGGCCCACGCGCAAACGTTGATCTACACGGCGACGCTGTCGGGCAGCAATGAGGCGCCACCGGTACCGGCGACCGGTGCAGGTGGCCTCGCCACCATAACGCTTAACCTCACCGCCCAGACGTTGGACTGGGTGGTCGACGTCTTCAACTTGCCGAGCGGTGTGACGGCCGGGCACATCCATGCCGGCGGGGTCGGCGTGGCGGGGCCGGTGGTGGTCAACTTCACGGTGCCCACAGGCGCGTCAAACGACTTCCGCATCACGGGCACGGCCAGGCCGGCCGACGTCGTGGCGCGACAGCCGCAAGGCGTCAATACATGGGAAGACCTCGTGCAGGCGATCTTGACGGGGCACGCCTACGTCAACGTCCACTCGCAGGTGAACCCGGGTGGGGAGATCCGCGGTCAGCTGGTCCTGAAGCCGTAACGTGAGACTTGGTTTGTAGTTTTTAATTTTGAATTTGTAATTCAGCTCTTCGGTTTCCATCCCCAGAACCTGAGGATGGTATAGACGGCCTTAAAGGCATCTTTAAGGCCGATCTTTTTTCCCTCTTCATACGTGCGGCCGTGGTACGAGATCGGCACTTCGTAGATCCGCGCGCGCATCGCCGCCACCTTCTGCGTGATCTCGGGCTCGATCCCGAAATCGCGTGACTGCAGATCGAGACGGTCCGCCACCTTCCTGACCATCACCTTGTAGCAGGTCTCCATGTCGGTGAGGTTCAGGTCGCTGAACATGTTGGAGAGCATCGTCAGCATCCGGTTGCCGATGGAATGCCAGAAATACAGCACGCGATGGCCGCGCGGCGAGCCGAGGAAGCGCGAGCCGTAGACGACGTCGGCTTCGCCGTCGAGAATGGGCCGGATCAGCTGCGGATACTCGCGCGGGTCGTACTCGAGATCGGCGTCCTGGATGATCACCATGTCGCCGGTCGACTCTTGAATGCCGCGCCACACCGCGGCGCCTTTGCCTTGATTGTGCGGTTGAAACAGGACGCGCACGCCGTTCTTGCCGTCCAGCTCTTTCAGGATTTCCCGCGTCCCGTCCTTTGACCCGTCGTCGACGATGACCAGCTCCTTGGTGATGGAGCCGAGATCGACTTCGAGAACGCGGGAGACGATGGTGCGGATGGTGGCCTGCTCGTTGTAAGCAGGCATCACGACACTGAGCTTCATGCAGCCGTTGAAGTGTACAGCGAAACGGGGTGGCGGTCCCCCCCAGGCACGCCACCCCGTGTCACTTTAGAGGCGCACTTCAGTGCGCCCCTTGTCCCGTAGCCTCTACGCGAGGACCTTGATCACGACGCGGCGGTTCTGAGCGCGGCCGTCGCGGGTGTTGTTCGGCGCCACCGGCTTCTCTTCGCCGTAGCTGATCACGTTGATCTTGTGCAGCGGCACCTGGTGCTTCTCATAGAGGTAACGCTTCACAGCTTCGGCGCGCGCCTGGCCGAGGCGCTCGTTGTAGATCTTGTCGCCCGTGCTGTCGGTGTGGCCTTCGATCTCCACCCACACAGCCTTGGTGTCGGTCTTGAGCTGGTTGACCATCGTGTCGATCGCCGTGGTGGCGTCTTCCGGCAGTTCGTACTTGCCCAGCTTGAACTGGCCGCGGTCTTCGCTCAGCACGGTCTCGAAGATCAGCTTGCGCATTTCGCCTTCGATGCTGACCGCACGCGCTTCCGCCGTGCGTCCAACTTCGGTGGCGCGGTTCGCCGCTTCGGCCGCCGCGGAGTTGGCCTTGGTCGCGGACTCGCCCGCCGCCACTGCCTTCGCGTCGGTTTCGGTGATGCGGCCTTCAGCAGCGCGCACGCGCTCCTGCGTCTCCTCGAGAGACTTGCCCATCGTGCCGACCTTCTCGTTTACTTCTCCAACCGACGTGCGAACGAACTTTTTCGTCGCGCACGCGGGGGCGACGCTCATCGCCGCCACAATCACGCCCGCCGTCAAAAGGGAGTTACGCATGATCCATTGTCTCCTTGGTCACCTTCACCTAAATCATCGAACGCTGCCGGCGACATATCCGCCACGCGTCCGCACAACGAAGTCCTTATCCGACGTCCGAATCTCGATGGGATGCCATCCCGGCTCCACGCCTGGTGCAAAGGCGATCAGATACAGGTGGCGTAGTTCGTCAATCACCGCGCGCGCGGCCGTGTAAGCCGAAGCGGAAGTGCTGCTGTAATACAGCGCGCCTCCGGTCCATCGCGCGAGGTCCTCGACGGTGCCAATCGACTCGGGAGCCTGCTTCTTTGAGCCAGGGGTGGCGCGCTCGTGGCCCGGATTGTCGATCGGCAATACCGTGGCAATGATGTAGACCGGCACGTCGATGGCCGCGGCTTTCGCGGAGACTTGCGCGGGCGACATCTTGCTGGCGGTGTCAATGCCGTCTGTCAGCACCACCACCGCGCGCCGCGGGAACGGGCGAGAGGCCACGCGCTCGGCGGCCGCGGAAATGGCGTCATGTAACGAGGTAGCCCCGAACGGATCGACCTCCCCCAGCGCGCCCTTGAGGGCACGCGTATCGATCGAGAACGGGGCCACCTCGCGTAGCCGGCTGTCAAAAGCAAACAGCCCGGCCTCGTCACGGCCATCCACCAACCAATTCAACAAATGGTGGGCCGCAAACTTAGCGGCGGTCGCGCGATCGGCCGTATCCATGCTGCCGCTCACGTCGAAGAGAATCGCAAGGCTGAGGGGCGCCTGATCGGCTCGGAAATCGCTGATCGTGCGGCGCTCGCCGCGGTCGATCACTTCGAAATCCTTTTGCGTCAGGTCCTTCACTAGCCGCCCCTTACTGTCTCGGACCGTGGCGCTCACCGTAACGAGGTCCACTCCCGAACGAAACGTCGCCTGTTGCTTCTCTGCGGCCTCCTGCGCCCACCCGGTAAAGGGCACTAGCGTTAGAGCGAGGGCTTGGAGGATCCGCCGCATGCCCCCCTCCATAAGCGATAAGCTTGCCAATCAGACAAGCCTTTTAGTTGCAACGCTTTAGTAAATATTGATGAGCTTAGAGACCTGCCCGAAAGCATGTAACTGTGTAGCAATTACATGACGATTCGAGCACAACATTACTGAAGGGATACAAGAGATAAGATCAACCGCGATGGCTCTTGCTACCTCAGCAATTCGTACGGCGAGGCGAGTTGATCGCTTTACCTACGCGATCAGGAACATCGTTACGGAAGCGAAGAAGGTCGAAGCCACCGGCAAGAGCGTTCGGTATCTCAACATCGGCGATCCAAATCAGTTTGGATTTCTCACGCCGCCGCATCTGATTGAAGCGGTCGCGAAAGCCATGCGCGACGGGCACAACGGCTACACGCCCTCACCGGGCATTGCCGAAGCGCGCGAGGCCGCCGCCGCCGATTTCGTCTCGCGCGGCGTCAGTGTATCCGCGGATCGCGTGTTGATCACGTCAGGAACATCCGAAGGCATCGAGCTCGCACTGACCGGGATCGTCGATGAAGGCGAAGAAGTGCTGGTGCCGTCGCCGACCTATCCGCTCTACACGGCGGTGCTCGCGAAGATCGGCGCGCAGCCCGCCTACTACCGCACCGACCACACCAACCACTGGCAGCCGGATCTCGATCACATTCGCAGCCTGATCAACGACAAGACGCGGGCGCTCGTGGTGATCGATCCGAACAATCCCACCGGTGCGATCTATCCGGAGCCGATGCGCAAGGCGCTTATCGAGCTCGCCGAGTCGCACGGCCTGGTGATTCTCGCCGACGAAGTCTACGGCGACTTGTCCTACGACGGCCCCGTGCCGCCGATGGCGGCGCTCGACAACGATGCGCCGATCATTTCCTACTCGAGCCTCTCGAAGGCGTATCTGGCGCCCGGATGGCGCGCGGGCTGGATGGCCGTGGGATCGTCGCCGCGGCTCGATGGCGCGCTCGCCGCGATCAAGAAGCTCGCCGACGGGCGTCTCTGCAGCCCGGGCCCGATGCAATACGCCGTGACCGCGGCGCTCACCGGCGATCGATCGCACCAGGTGGTGTTCCGCAAGCAGCTGCGTGAGCGCGCGGAGCTGACCGCGAAGCGCATGAACGCCATTCCCGGCATCTCGTGCGTGTCGCCCCGGAGCGCATTTTACGCGATGCCGAAAGTCGAGTTGCCGCCGGGCAAGACCGACGTCGATTACGTGCTCGGCTTGCTGCGGTCGAAGGGCGTGCTCTGCGTGTACGGCTCGGGCTTCGGCACCGCGCCCGAGGACGGATTCTTTCGGATCGTGTTCCTTGCCACACCCCGCGAGCTGAACGCGATCTACGACGATGTCGACGAGTTCACCAGAACATTCCGATCCGCGTAGCCTGATCCGCTACGCGTGCGTCAGTGTGGCGGTCACCATCGCCCTGATGTGGGCGATGTACCTGGTCCGCAGCCAGTTACTGTTGCTCTACGTCGCCTGCCTGTTTGCGACCGGGCTCGCCCCGCTGGTGCGCATGATCGAACGGCAGAGAGTCCTGCCTATCGGCACGAAGCGGCTGCCTCGCGCGGCGGCGATTCTCGTCATCTATGGCGCCGTGCTGGGCACCATTGCCGGTGTCGGCGCGGCGGTGGTCCCGCCGATGGTTCGTCAGTCGCAGGAATTCTGGAAGGCGCTGCCGCAACTCATCGACCAGGGTCAGGCGCGCCTGGTGTCGTGGGGATTGATCTCCCCTGATGCGTCATACAAAGAGCTTCTTGAGCGGGTGCCAAGCGGCGGCGGCGATGTCGTGACGATGATCATCGCCGCGCTCTGGGGCTTTGTTGGTGGGATCTTTGGATTCGTCACCATGCTGCTGCTGACGTTTTACCTGCTGGTGGATTCGCAGAGCCTGTTTAACTTCTTCGTCCGGCTGTTCCCGCGCCGGCGGCGTCAAAAGGTGTCGCAGGTCAGCGCCCTCGTGACGATCAAGGTCAGCGCCTGGCTCGGCGGCCAGATGTTGCTCGGCTTCATCATCGGCGTCACCACCGCCATTGCCCTTGCGGTCATGGGCGTCCCGTACTTCTTCGTCCTCGCGCTGATTGCCGGCATCGGCGAGATGATCCCGATGGTCGGCCCGCTGTTATCCGCAATTCCGGCCATTGCGGTGGCGTTCACCGTGTCGCCAGGCCTGGCGTTGGGCGTGGCGGTGTTCTTCATCGCGCAGCAGATGTTGGAGAACAACGTGCTCGTGCCGAAGGTGATGGGAGAAACGGTCGGCTTGGGCGCGGTGACCGTGATTGCGTCGCTGGTGATCGGCACCGAGTTGTTGGGGTTTGTCGGCGCGCTGCTCGCCGTACCGACGGCGGCCATCATCCAGGTGTTCGTCGAAGAGTTGTATCTCACTGAGAAAGAGCCGGCGTGAACGCCGGTAAGGCCTGCCTTTCATACTTCGCCCTATCGCTTGTACTGACGTGGCCTGTCGTTCGCGGCATCGCGAGCGATGTTCCCGGCGATCTTGGCGATTCGCTCCTCAACATGTGGATTCTGGCGTGGGGAGCGGAGCATCTGCCGCGCCTGCTGATTGGGGCCATCAGCTGGAGCGAATTCTGGAACGCCAACATCTTTCATCCGGATCCGCTGGCGCTCGCCCTCTCTGAACATCTCGTCGGACAGACGCTGCAGATCCTGCCGGTGTACTGGCTCACCGGCAACATCATCCTCTGCTACAACCTGCTGTTCATTGCGTCGTTCGCGCTGTCGGCGTTCGGCACCTACCTGCTGGTGCGCGATCTGACCGGCGACACGCGCGCCGCGTTCATTGCCGGGCTCGTCTACGGATTCCTACCCTATCGCATCGCCTCGGTGCCGCACCTTCAGGTGATGAGCTCGCAGTGGATGCCGTTTGCGTTGTGGGGGCTGAACAGGTTCATCACACTGATCCCGGATCCCGAATCGCGGGTCCCGGCCTTGCGCGCCCTCGCTCTAGGCACCGGCGCGCTTGTACTGCAGAACTGGTCGTGCGGCTATTACCTGCTGTACTTCGCGCCCTTCGTGCCGCTATTCGTGCTCCATCGAATGTGGGCTCTCGGCACCTTACGCACCGTACGCACCTGGGCCCTTCTGGTTGCAGCGGCAGTCGGCACCCTGGTGTTGTCGCTGCCCTTCCTGTTTCCATACCAGGAGGCGCAATCGCTCTTCGGCATCGAGCGGCAGTTTGGCGAGGTCGTGTCCTTCTCGGCGAATGCCTGGTCGTACGTCACGGCGGCGGAAAACCTGAACCTGTGGGGCAGGGCCTTGCGCTTCTCCCCGCGTCCCGAGGGCGAAACATTTCTCGGGTTCGTGGCGCCGCTACTGGCACTGATCGCCGTCTTCTCAGTCGTCGTTGCCACTCCCACGTCGCGCGTGGATTCGCCGCGGCTGCGCTGGCTCAAGATCCTGTTGTTGATCATCAGCCTGGCGCAGCTGGTGGCGCTCGCCAGCGTCCTGATCTTCGGTGGATTCGAGGTCCACGTTTTGGGCCTGCCCATTCGCGCCCGCACGCCGGCGCGCATGCTGTTCCAGTTGGTCGCCGCGGCGGGACTGCTGCTGGCGGTGTCGCCACGCATGCGCGACCGGGCGGCGCAGCTGGTCCGATCGCCCGTGGTGTTTTTCTTCTGTGTCGCCGTGTTGGCGATGTGGCTGTCGCTGGGACCGATGCCAAGCGACGGTGACGGCCGCTCAAGGGGCTTTGGCATTTACGCCGCGCTCTATGACTATGTGCCCGGCTTCAACGGCGTGCGCGTGCCGGCACGCTACGCGATGATCGCCGGCCTCTTTCTCGCGGTCTTGGCGGGTTACGGGACCCGTGCCCTTCTCGATCCGCCGACGCCAGGAGCGCTGTCAAGCGGGCGAAGGCGGACCGCCACGGCAGTTGTCGCGGTTCTGATCCTCGTGGAGGGCGCGGCCGTCCCCATGGAGATCAACCGCGGGTGGAACATGAACCAGGCTATGCCGCCAGCGCGAGTCTACCCGGCAACGAGCGCGAGCGCCCCGCCCGTCTACGCGCGCATTGCCGCCCTGCCGCCTGGCTCCGTCATTACCGAGTTTCCGTTCGGCGACGTGGCCTGGGAGATTCGATACGTCTACTACTCGGCCGCGCATTGGAAGCCAATCGCGAATGGCTACAGCGGTTCATTTCCGCCGGCATACAAGGAGCGCCTCGCGCGCCTGCAACGCGTGACGGCAAATCCCGAAGCCGCCTGGCAGTCGCTTCGCGAGGCTGGCACCACGCACGTGGTGTTCCACCGCAACGCGTTCGCCACGTCGGAAGATGCCGACGCCGTTGCGGCATGGCTGAAGTCCCACGGCGCAATTGAGGTCGAACGCTTGCCGGACGGAGATATCCTTCTAACTGTCACTTTCAACTAACAACTGCTCGACTTAACCTTCAACCGTAAACTCTTGAACTTTCAACTAACTGGCATGCGTAAAGATCCTTTGTCCTTTTTGTCGACTGAACTCGAGTCCCTCAAGCAGCAAGGCCTCTATCGCAAGTTGCGCGTTCTCGAGGGAAAGCCCGAGGCTCATACCACCTTCGACCACAAATCCGTGGTCAACCTGTCGTCGAACAATTATCTCGGTCTCACCACGCATCCGAAGCTCGTGAAAGCCGCGCTCGACGCCGTCGAGAAGTACGGCGTCGGCTCCGGCGCAGTGCGCACCATCTCGGGAACCATGGCCATGCACATGGAGCTCGAACAGCGGCTCGCGAAATTCAAGCACGTCGAATCCGTGGTGGTGTTCCAGAGCGGCTTCGCGGCCAACGCCGGCACCGTCGCCGCCGTCCTCACCAAAGACGACGTGATCATTTCCGACGAGTTGAATCACGCCAGCATCATCGACGGCTGCCGGTTGAGCAAGGCGCCGATCAAGGTGTTCCCGCACAAGGACGTCGACGCGGCGCGCAAGATCATGAAGGAGCTGCCCGCCGGCCAGAAGAAGATCCTGATCACCGATGGCGTGTTCTCGATGGACGGCGATCTCGGCCGCGTCGCCGAGCTGTCGGCGCTCGCCGAAGAATACGGCGCCATCATGATGGTCGACGATGCGCATGCGAGCGGCGTGTTTGGGAAGAACGGCAGCGGCACCGTCGATCACTTCAAGTGCCATGGCCGCGTCGACATCCAGGTCGGCACGTTGTCAAAGGCGATCGGGGTGCTGGGCGGCTACGTGGCCGGCTCGCGCGACCTGATCGAGTTCCTGTATCACCGCGCCCGGCCGTTCCTCTTCTCCACGTCGCATCCGCCCGCGGTCACCGCGGCCTGCCTCGCGGCCCTCGATATTCTCGAGACCGAGCCGCAGTGGATCGAGAAACTCTGGGACAACACCCGCTTCTTCAAGGCCGGGCTCGGCGCGCTCGGTTTCAACACCGGCATGAGCGAAAGCCCGATTACGCCGGTCATCGTCGGCGAAGCGGCCACCGCCGCGAAGATGTCGGACACCCTGTTCGAGCGCGGGGTATTCGCCCAGAGCATCGGCTTCCCGACCGTCGCTCGCGACAAAGCGCGCTTGCGCACCATCGTGGCGGCCACCCACTCAAGGGAAGATCTGCAGTACGCTCTCGACACCTTCGGAGCGGTCGGGCGGGAACTCGGAGTTCTTTAGGACGTCTAACTCTTAACTGCCGACTGTCGACTGATGCCACGAGAATTCATATCCCGCTACACCCGCGACCTCACCTCCGAGGAGCTGGGGAAGCTGTTTACGCGGGAAACCCCGGAGGCCTACCAATTCTTCGCGCGGGGCATCAACACTGCGGAGCTTGAGGGGCTGCCTTGGTACAAGAAGACCCTCCGCTACGCGCAGGGGTTCTTCCTCGCGTTCACCATGCGTCTCTCGCCGGCGCGCCGCCTGATGTACGGCGTCGCGCTCGCGTTGTCGGTGATCGGACTCCTCCAGCTCTTCGCGGGCTTTGGCCTGGTCCGCGTACCGATTCCCATCGCCTTGTTCTTCGTCAACATCAGGGTGCCAGCGCCGGTGTTTGCCAACGGCACGCTGTGGCTGCTGGCCGGCTTCCTGTTGATGAACCTGCTGGTGCTGCTCGAGGTGGCCGATCGCCTTTCGCTCAAGCGCGATCTCGAAGTCGCTCGTGAAATCCAGCAAGCCATGTTGCCCGACGGCACGTGGTCGGGTCCTGGCGTCGAAGCGTTCGGGTTGACCAAGCCCGCGAATACCGTCGGCGGCGACTTCTACGACATCCTGCCGCAGGCGGATGGAACGGTGATGGTCGCGCTCGGCGATGTGGCCGGCAAGGCCAGCCCGGCGGCGCTCCTCATGGCGCTCTTGCTCGCGATGCTCCGCACGCTCGTCGACGAAGGACTGACCCTGCCGGCGCTCGTGCAACGCCTCAACCTGCAGGTGAGCCGTCACGCGCCCGCCTCGCGCTTCATTACCCTGTTTCTGGCCTCGTACGATCCTCCAACCGGCCACCTGACGTTCGTCAACGCCGGCCAGACACCACCGCTCCTTCGCCGGCAAAATGGATCGATCGAGAGGTTGATGAGCGGCGGCATCGCACTGGGCATGTTCTCCGGCAGCACCTATGAGTCCGGCGAGGTGCAGATGAACCCGGGCGACGCGTTGTTGCTCTACAGCGACGGCCTCACCGAGGCCGAAAGCCCGGATGGCCAGCCGTTTGACGAGGCGGGCCTCGAACGCACGCTTGCCCTGTATGCGGGCGCGTATCAGCAATCTGCCGCGGCCGAGCTGGGACGGGCGGTTTTTGACGCGGTTGAGCGCCACCGGAGGGATAAACGTCTTTCTGACGATCTCACGGTGCTCGTCCTGAGTCGCTTGGCCTGAGCGAGGAATCGGGGCTTCGCCCCGATTTCCGAGTCGAAGGCGCCTAGCGTAATTCGTCCCTCCGGAGTCTAATAACGGGACCGAGCGCTGCCCGGCTTGCAATGTCTGCACGACTGGTTTTCCTTCTGATCGCGCTGCTCCCCGCTTCCGCTTTCGCGGGCCAAGTGCCCGTGCGTCCCGCCGATCCCGAAGAACTCTCGCTGCAAGCGTTCCTCGAAGCCGTTCAAACCTCGATTTCGACGATGGATCGCGCGAGGTGGCTGGACCTGCTGTCCACCAGCGCCGATCGCGATTCGGCCACCGAATTCTTCGCGGCCATGGTGCCCCAGGGCATCACCCGCGTCGTCGTCAAGGAACGCGATCGTACGGCGCTGCAGGGCGCGCTGCCCGGCGAAGGCTACACGCTCGTCGTCGAAGTCTTCATCGAGACCGGTCCGCGCGGCCGTATCGCGACGTGGCGTCTCGACATTCGCCGCCCCCGCGGCGACGACATCGGCCGCCAGCCCTGGCGCATCACGTCGCAGGATCGCCTTGCTTCGATCGAAGGACTGCATCGCCTGACGCTGCACCCGGAAAAACAATTCACGGCGCGCAATCTCGTCCTACAGGCGGTGGATTTCGAGCTGCGGTTGCCGGATGGCGACGTGTTCGTCGCGGAGACGCCGGAAGGCGTGACCGCGATGGTGCTGCTCGGCGACGGAACCATGGTGTTCGAGCCGACGCCGAAAGAGGAACGCGGCCAGTTGAAGCTGTTCGCCGGCACCGAGTCGCTCGAAACGCCGTTTACTACGGCGTTCGTGCGCATCAGTCCGTTCGAGTTCGAGCGGCGATTCAAGAGCGCGATGCTCGAGCCCGTGGCATTTGACGCGCGCCTGCATCGCCGCGGCGTCGAGGTGTTCGAGGAGGGTGCGCCGAAGTCGTTCAACCTCGACTTGAGCGACTTGAGCCGCGAAGTGTGGTCGCTGCTACCGCAGCCGGGCGACTTCGTCGCGGAAGTGCGCACGCGCCGGTTCGACGACCTGACGTATGCGCGATCGGGCGGCGAGGCTGAAGACGTCACGGTGTTCTCGCGCAAGAGCAAGCGCAACATCTCCGCGTACGCCTCGGAGCAGAAGCTGCAGAGCCGCGGCCGCTTCTTCGATGAAGACGATCTCGTCGACTACGACGTGCTCGACTACGACATCCAGGCGTCGTTCTATCCCGACCGCGAGTGGATGGAAGGCCGCACGCGGATGCGCGTGCGCGTGAAATCGCACATGATGGGCGTGCTCACGCTGCGCTTTGCGGAAACGCTGAATGTGTCGTCGGTGATGAGCGACGAATTCGGACGGCTGCTCTTCCTGCGCGTGCGCAATCAGAACAGCGTGCTGGTGAACCTGCCGCAACCGGTGGCGCGCGATTTCCCGCTGACGCTGACCATCGCGTACGCGGGCCGTCTCGAGCGCCAGCGAATCCAGGACGAATCAATCGAATTCGACTTGTCCGCCAACGCGCGAAGCGCGGAGGTGGATCAACAACGAAACTCTCAGCCCGACGATCTCCCCTTCGTCCCCGCGGAGCCCAAGTGGCTCTTCAGCAATCGCAACTACTGGTACCCGCAGAATCAGGTCACCGACTACGCCACCGCCCGCATTCGCCTGTCGGTGCCGTTCGACTATCACGTGGTCTCCTCAGGCATTCTGGAGGGCGGATCACCAACCGCGGCGCCGGCGGCCGCCGTCGAGGGTTCCTCGAAGGTCATTCCGCGTGTCGCCTACGACTTCACCACGCCGCAGCCGGTGCGTTATCTCGCCGTGCTGGTCGGCAAGATGGCGCGCGTGGATGCGGCCACCGTGGCGCTCGACATCGCGATCAAGCCACCGGACGCGCCCGACATGCGGGGCGCATCGACGTTGCAGCAGCAAATCAATCGCCTCCATGCGATGACCACCACCACGCCTTCGGTCGGCGGCCGCAACACCATGCAGCTGTCGGTGGACGCGACCCGGCGCCAGGAGGCGAGGGCCCGGGACGCCATGGTTACCGCCGCCGAGATCCTCAGGCTGTATGCGAGCCTGCTCAACGACGCGCCGTACGGCGCCTTGACCCTGGCGATGGTCGAAGACGAACTGCCCGGCGGCCACGCGCCGGGGTACTTCGCGATGATCAACAACCCGCCGCCGGTGTCGCCGTACAACTGGCGCAACGATCCCGCGGCGTTCCAGGGCTTCCCGGAATTCTTCCTCGCGCACGAGCTCGCGCACCAGTGGTTCGGTCAGGCACTGGGCTGGAAGAACTATCACGAGCAGTGGCTCAGCGAAGGCTTCGCGCAATACCTCGCCGCGCTATACGCCAAGGAGCGGCGCGGCGAGGGCGCCTTCCGGGACGTGCTTCGCCAGTTCCGCCGCTGGGCCGTCGAGGATTCGGATCAAGGGCCCGTGTATCTCGGTTATCGCCTGGGCCATATCAAGGGCGAGAGCCGCGTGTTCCGCGCGCTCGTCTACAACAAGGGCGCAGCTGTGTTGCACATGCTGCGCCGGCTGATTGGAGACGAGGCATTCTTCGGCGGCTTGCAGCAGTTCTATGCGAGCCACCGCTTCAAGAAGGCGGGAACGGACGACTTTCGAAAGTCGATGGAGGCCGCGAGCAAACGCGATCTCAACCGCTTCTTCGAGCGATGGATCTACGACAACACCATCCCGCGCCTGCGCTTCAGCTCCGCGGTGGAAGGGCAGGAGTTGATCGTACGTTTCGAACAGAGCGGCGACATCTTCGACGTGCCCGTCACGGTCGGCGTGACCTATAGCGACGGCAAGACGGCCGAATTCCTCGTCCCGGTGACTGAGGCCACCACCGAAGCCCGTTTCCCACTGACAGGCACCGTGCGGTCCGTGGAGCCAAACGTCGATGGGGCCTCGGTCGCGCATTTCGAGCGGCGGTGATCCCTGTCTATCCGGCTAAAGCCGGATACCACCCTGCCATGTTGTGGTGTCCGCCTTTAGGCGGATAGACAAGAAGCCCTGGGATAGAATTTAGAAGATATGGATTTGGTCACGCTCACGATAGACGGCCGCAAGCTGTCTGTCCCGAAGGGCACCGCCGTTCTGAAGGCCGCCATCGAAGCCGGCATCCAGGTGCCCTACTACTGCTACCACCCCGGTCTCGGCATCGACGCATCATGCCGCGTCTGCCTGGTCAAGATCGAGAAGATGCCGAAGCTGCAGACGTCGTGCTCGACGCCCGTCGCTGAAGGCATGGTGGTGCTCACGCAGGATCCGGAAGCGGTCGAGGGCCGCAAGGGCGTGTTCGAGTTCCTCCTCATCAACCACCCGCTCGACTGCCCGGTGTGCGACAAGGGCGGCGAGTGTCCGCTCCAGGATTTTTCATACGCGTTCGGCAACGACGAAAGCCGCATGGACTTTCCGCGCCGCACGTTCGACGGCGAGGGCGTGAAGGCCGACGTCGACTTCGGTCCGACGTTGATGCTCAATCGCAACCGCTGCATCCTCTGCACGCGCTGCATCCGGTTCATGGCCGAAGTCGACGGCGATGCCCAGATCGGCACCATCAACCGCGGGAACGGCAGCGAAGTAGCGACCTTTAACGAAGAAGGCGTGCACTCAATTCTCTCCGGCAACCTGATGGACGTCTGCCCGGTCGGCGCGATCACCACCAGGCAGTACCGCTTCCGCTCGCGCCCGTGGGACAACCCGCACGCGGTGGACACCACGTGCACGCTGTGCGCAAAGGGCTGCAACACCACGGCGTGGCTGAAGGCGAAGCCGGAATGGGCGAAGGGCGCGCGCCTCACGCGCATCACGCCGCGCTACAATCCTCAGATCAACGATTTCTGGATGTGCGACATCGGCCGCTTCCAGTACCTGTGGGTCGAGGGCGAGCAGCGCCTGCGTAAGCCCTTGATCAACACCAAAGAGGGCGTGCAGCAGGTGGTGACGTGGAAAGACGCGCTGATGCGCGTTCGCGATCTCCTGAACGCCGCGGGACGCAAGGATCCGGCCTCAGTGCGCATGCTCGTCTCGGCGCACGCGGCGCATGAAGAGATGTTCCTGTTGAAGCGTCTCGCCGAAGATCTCAAGGGCGATGGCGGCGCTTCGCACGTGCACGTGGCGTGGCGGCGGACCGAGAAGCAGCAGCCCGCCAATACGAAGTTTCGTGTGCCGGCCATCGACGCGCCCAACGTCACCGGCGCGAAGGATGTTGGCCTTGCCGCCACCGCGACTGCCGACGGCGATGCCGACCTCTCGGCCCTCAAGACCGCGATCGATCAGGGCCGCGTGTCGGTGCTCTACGTGCACGACCCGGGACCGGACGGCTCCATGGGCGATGTCTCCTGGATCGTCGAGGCGCGCAAGGCCGGCCGTGTGCCGGTTGTCATCTACCAGGGCGTCCTGCAAACCGAGCTCTCGAAGATTGCCGACGTCGTGCTGCCCGGGGCCGCTTGGGTCGAGAAGGACGCGACCTACACCAACGATCAGGGCATCGTGCAGGCGGCCTCGAAGGCCATCAACGCGCCTGGTGAATCCGTGGAAGACTGGCAGATCCTGACCAGCGTCGCCGCGGCGCTCGGCCTGCCCTACACCTACACGAGCTCGGCGCAGGTGCGCGCCGACGTGGCCGCGAGCCTCCCGGGTCGCCCGGAATACGCCGGCCTGGCCGAACTGGTCTTCAACCGCGTCGTCAGCGCCGAGCACTGGCTCAAGACCAGCAACCCGATGGAGCGCTGGAAGTGGGACACCATGTTCCAGGACCTGCCGCCAGTGAAGGGTCACAACGTCCAGATGGAACAGATGTCCGCGCCCACCGTGATTCCGTTGCGACTTGTAACGGAAGAGATTTCGCGGGCATCGGACTAACGTAGGGGCGGGACTTAGTCCCGCCCGCCAGCAAAATGGAAAACGTCTCGCTATTCGGTGCGTTCATCGCGGGGGTCTTGAGCTTCATCTCCCCCTGTGTCTTGCCCTTGATCCCAGGCTACCTGTCGTTTATTTCCGGCGTTTCGCTCGAAGAAATGCGCGGCATGCCGGTGGCAACCGGCGGCGGCGGCACCGTGGCGGTGTCGAGCGGCGTCACGGCTGACGCGAAGCGGCAAGTGCTCATCACCTCCCTTTTCTTCATCCTCGGCTTCTCGCTGGTGTTCGTGTCCCTCGGCGCGTCGGCCACTTACCTCGGCCAGTTCCTGATGGAACGGCTCACCATCTTCGGGAAGATCGCCGGCGTGCTGCTGATCATCTTCGGCCTGCACACCATCGGGGTCTTCAAGATCCCGTTCCTGCTGAACGAAGCGCGCGTCCAGGCCAACACCAAGCCCGCCAGCATGGTCGGCGCGGTGATCGTCGGCATCTCGTTCGCGTTCGGCTGGACGCCGTGCATTGGACCGATCCTCTCGGCGATCCTCCTCGTGGCCGCGCAGCAGGATTCGGTGAACCAGGGCATCCTGCTGCTCTCGATCTATTCGCTCGGCCTCGCGATCCCGTTCCTCCTCACCGCGCTCGCGATCAATCAGTTCTTCGTCGCCTTCTCCAAGATTCGTCGTCACTACCACGCAATCGAAATCGTCTCGGGCCTGTTGATGATTGTCATCGGCGTGCTGATCTTCACCAACCGCTTCACGATCATCGCGCAGTGGCTGACCCCGTACCTCCCGACTTTCTAGGTTTTTAACTTTTAACTTTTAATTTTTAACTGCTATCCTGTCCTCCGATGTCACGCAAGCCGGTGAGATTCGGATTGCTGATAGCCGGTCTTCTCATCACGGCCGCCCTGGCGTTTCGCGCGGTCGACGATGAGGCTTCCCTCGGACGCGCCTATCGCGAGTCGGTCGCGCACAACCTTGCCGCGGGGCAGGCGCTCGAAGCGCTGCTGGATCTCCGTGCTTCGTTGTACGCCTACGTGGCGCCCGGCCAGGGCGTCCCCTTCTGGTCGCGCCGCTCGGTACAGAGCCTCGACAGCCTGCGCCAGCACCTGGTGACCCTCGACGCCGCGGTGGCGCCGACCGGCGGATCGCTCGCCGAGACGCACGACGCCGTGGATCAGCTGGCGGCCGCCGAGCGCCGCTCCCGCGAGTACGCCCGCCGCGGTGAAACGCTGCTCGCTGGCGACGTCGTCTTTACTGAAGTCCGCGACTTACTGGCGACGGCGACAGAACAGATCCACACCGCGCGCACCAGGCTCGCCACCGCGCACGATCGGCGGATCTCGGCCCTGAGCCGCGAACAGGCCGTCCTCGGCGGGGCCGTCGTGGTTACGTGGATCGCCATCGCGTTGTTGCTGGTGGTTCCCGCCAAGGCGGAGCCCGTGAAGGACCCCAACTCGTGGCGCGAGGAGCTGGCACACACCATCAAGAAACCTCTGCCCCCACCGACCCCGGTACCGCAGCCGGCACCCGTGGCACCCGTGACGCCCGTGGCGCCACCGATTGAACCGAGCGTGGCCGTCACCGTCTTGCGTGATGTCGGTGAGATCTGCGCTGATCTTTCTTCGCTAGGAGATACCGGGGCGCTCTCAGGAGCTTTGGACCGGGCGGCGAGGGTATTGGGAGCGAGCGGCGTCATTGTCTGGATTTCGTCGAACGACGGCAGCTCGCTGTCGCCGGTGGCCAGCCACGGATTCGATGAGAAGCTGGTCACCCGCATCGGCCGCATCCCGCGTGATAGCGCCAACCTCACCGCGGCGGCCTTCCGCGAGAACGTGGCGCGGGTCATCGCTGCCACTTCGACGGCGCCGGCCGCACTAGCGGTGTCGTTGTGTGGGCCCAGCGGCTCGGTTGGCGTGTTGTCGGTGGAATTGAAGCCCGATATCCCGGCAGACGGCGCGCGCGTGGCGCTGGCCACCATCTTCGCCGCCCAGCTCGCCACGCTGGCAAATCCGATTCCGTCGGTACCCGACGTACCTGCTGCAAAGGTTGAACAGTCAAAGACCGCGGCCCTATAGTCTAGGTCTTGGCCCAAGCCCCAAGTCCCAAGACCTCATGACCGTAGTCCTGGCCGAAGACGACCCCGATATTCAGCTGGTTGCTCGGCTGGCGCTAAAGCGCGCCGGATTCACCGTCACCGTGGTCGGCAACGGCCAGGAAGCGCTGGACAGCATCCGACAGCATCCGCCCGACGTGATCCTGCTCGACTGGATGATGCCCGAGCTCGATGGGCCTGAGACCTGCCGGCGGCTGAAAGCCAACCCCGACACCGCGAACATTCCTGTGATCTTCCTGACCGCCAAATCACAGGAGGCGGAAATCCAGCGCGGGCTCAGCCTCGGCGCCGCCGGCTATGTGACCAAGCCGTTTGACGCGCTCGCCCTCGGCCAGCAGGTCAAGGACATCGTCGCGAAGAAGACCCCGTGACCATCAGGACCCGCGCGTTCGTCGGCCTGTGGCTGTTGTCGATCCTGGCCATCAGCGCGATCGGGTTCGTGGTGTTCTCGCTGAATGTCGTGGCGGCGCGGATGGACGCCGAGCGCCTGCGCATCGCCGAAACTCTCGATGTCCACAGCTCGATGTGGCGCGTGTTGGTCGAGTTGAAGAGCGACCAGCATTACTACGCGTTGACCGGTCTGACTCCGGTGCACGATCGCATTGAGCAGCTCCAACAATCGATCGCGGATTACCTGGCGCACCTCAAAGAGATCGTGACCGATCCCGAACAGGCCGAGCGGCTTCAGCAGCTCGAGGTCATGATCGATCGTTGGACGGCAGAGTGGGCGCAAACGGCGCGCGCCCCAGGCGAGACGTCCGCGACGTTGTTCGCAACCAGCGAAACGGACTTTGCGCCCATCTACACCCTGATCCTTGACTTTGGCGTGCGCGAGCGACGGCTCTCACAAGACGCCGTCAACCTGATGAGCGAGCGCCGCCAGTTGTTCTTCACCATCGTGAGCACCTTTGCGCTGGTCGGTATAGTGGTGGTGGCGTTCGTAGTAGTGTCGGTCAAACGCAGCGTCCTCGACCCGCTCACCGATCTCACCGATTCCGCGCGTCGCATCGAACAGGGGGATTTCACGGCCGCGCATCAGACGTTGCGGTCGGACGAGATCGGCGTGTTGTTCAACTCGTTCGCGAAGATGGTGCAGGCGGTGCAGGCCCGCGAGCGCGAGCTGGCGCAGGCGCTCAGCGAAACGCGCGAGCTGGCCACCGTGACCGCCGAATCACGGCGGCGCGTGGAAGCCGCGCATGCCGACCTGCTCGCGATGCTGGAAACCACGCCGGCCGCGCTGATGATCTTCAACCCCGATGGTGCCGTGCGACTGCGCAATCGCGCCGCCACCGAAGTGCTCGGCATCGAGCCCCAGGATCCGGAGCTGCGAAAGAATTATTGGAGCCGGTTCAAGCGCGTCGCGAAGGACGGCACGCCGATCCCTCCTGAACAATGGGTGTCGGCGCGGGCACTGCGAGGAGAGACGGTCAGTAACCATGAGATGGAGATCCACCATCCCGATGGTCGTGTCTACCCGATCATCGCCAGTGGCGCCCCGCTGAAGAACGAGCTCGGCCACGTCACCGGCGCGGTGGTGGCCTTCCAGGACATTTCACGCCTTCGCGAAGTCGATCGCATGAAGGAGGAGTTCGTTTCCATCGTCAGCCACGAGCTGCGCACGCCGCTGACGTCGATTCGCGGCTCCATTCAGCTCGTGGTGGGAGACGCCGGCTCCGTTCCCGATCCGGAGAATCAGAAGCTGCTGCAGATTGCGCTCAACAATTGCGAGCGCCTGGTGCGAATTATTAACGACATTCTCGATGTGTCGAAGATGGAGTCCGGAAATCTCACGCTCTACAAGAAGGCCGTCAACGTGGCCGAGCTGGTGCGCCAATCGATCGAAGTGGTGCAGAGCAACGCTCGCAATGCCAACGTGACGCTCGAAGCAAAGCTGCCGGCCGGCCTCCGGCCGGTGATGGTCGATCAGGACCGCATCATCCAGGCGCTGGTCAACCTGCTCTCGAACGCGGTGAAGTTCGCGCCTTCGGGATCCACCGTCACGGTGACGGCCAGCGGATTCGATCAGATGGTGACCATCGCGGTTTCAGATCAGGGCGAGGGCATTGCGCCCGAGAATCTGAATCGCCTCTTCCGCAAGTTTCAGCAGGTCGACAGTTCGTCTTCGCGGCGCAAGGGCGGCACCGGCCTCGGCCTCGCCATTACCAAGGCCCTCGTCGAACAGCACGGCGGCCGCATCGTTGTCGACAGCGAGCTGACGAAGGGCACCCGCTTCTCGTTCACGCTCCCTGCCGCCACGCCCGAAGAGGCTGCTGCAGTGGCGCCGGTCGCGACCAAGCGGGATGGGTCGGCCAGCCTCAGCGTTCGCCGCATCCTCATCGTCGACGATGACGATGACTTCAGGGCGCTGATGCGGAAGCAGTTGAAGGACGCGGGGTACGTCGTGTTCGACGCGCGCGACGCCGAGTCGGCGTTTCAGATCGCCCGAACCGCCCGGCCCGACGTGATCACGGTGGACCTGCTGATGCCGGGCATCGACGGCTGGGGGTTCATCGAGAAGCTGCGTGAAGAGGAGTCGCTGGCAGCGATTCCGATCGTCGTGGTGTCGGGAGCAATCGAGGCGAAAACCTCCGGCAAACTGCCGCTTGATGTGTCGGTGATCGGCAAAGGCGAAGGCTCCGATCGACTGCTGCGGGAGATTGGCCGGGCGTTGGCGGGACGCCGCGGCGCCACAATCCTGGTGGCCGAGGACGACGCCGACCTTCGTGGCGTGCTGACGACCTCATTGACAAAGAGCGGCCATCGCGTCGTGGCCGTCCGTGATGGCGCCGAGGCGCTGGCGGCCGTCGAACGCGACCACATCGATGTGCTGGTGCTCGATCTCGTGATGCCGAACATCGACGGCTTCGAGGTGCTGGCGCGCCTCAAGGAACTGCGCAAAGGCGAATCGATACCGGTGATTGTCGTCACCGGCACCGATCGCTCGACTACGGAACCGCAGGCCCTGGACCTTGGCGCAAACGTCTTTCTGTCGAAGCCGATCGACGCCACCGCGCTCGCCGAGGAAGTGACGCGGCTCTTGACCCGTACGTAGGGGCGGGACTTTAGTCCCGCCTGCGCCTACAAAACTCCTGATGGACGGGTCAGCGTAGCTTTCAGCGTCATTTCCTTCTTGTCGCGCAAGACGACGATCGTCACTTCGCCGGTCGCGTCGTCGAGCTCGCGCATCAGGTCTCCCGTGTCCGACACGCGATCGCCGTTGATAGAGGTAATCACGTCGCCGGCCTTGATGCCCGCCTTCGCAGCCGCCGAATCCTGCGCCACGCTCGACACCAGCACGCCGCCATTCGTCGCGCCGAAATATTCCTCGAGATCCGGAGTGAGTGATTGCACGCTCACGCCCAACCGGCCGCGTGATCCCATGTAGGGCATCACCCGCTCGGGCAGCCGGTATTCGAAGCGCCGCGGACCGCGGTCGTCGAAGCGGAACTCGAATGGTTCCCTTGGGAGATCGCGAAGCCCGCGCTCGATTTCGCGGCGGATTTGATCCCCGTCGATGGCGAAATTCCACGCGTTCGGTCCCGCTTCCGGAGTGGCGTCCACCGTTTGCTTCTGGCCGTTCCGGAGCACGGCGATTTTCACGGTCCTGCCGTCGGGGGTTTCCTGGACGAGCCGTGTGAACTGCCGCGCGCTGCGAACCCGCTCACCGTCGTACTCGACCACCACATCGCCTTCCCGCAACCCCGCCTTTGCCGCCGGGCTGTCTTCGTTGACCTCGTCGATCCGAACCCCGCCGGTCGACGCCTTGACATCCACGTTGCTGACTTGCACGCCCAGCTGGGCGCCGCGGCCATCGAGCATGAACACGTCACCGCGATGGCCCCGCGGCTCGACCCGAACGTCCTGCGCACTGATTGCGGAAATTGCCCCGCCAATAGCTAGTACGAGCCCGACAAAGAACACGCCAAACTTCACATTCTTCATAACGTTCTCCTACTCGATCCGCCGAAGCCAGGTATGCAAGCGGGCGAAGGCGGACCTCAGCACCCTTTGACGCAAGAGAATGCCAGAGAGTCGGCCCGGCGGAGCATTACAATCACGCAATGGTTCGGACGGGCGAAAAGAAGGAGATCCTGGAGCGGGCTGAGAAAGAACGGGTCAAATTCCTGCGGCTTCAGTTCACCGACATCCTCGGTGTGATCAAGAACGTCGAGGTCCCGAACCGCCAGTTCTCTGACGCTCTCGACGGCAAGATCATGTTCGACGGCTCGTCAATCGAGGGCTTCGTCCGCATCGAGGAATCGGACATGTATCTCCGTCCGGACCTCTCGACCTTCCAGGTCTTTCCGTGGGCCGATGACAACGGCGCGCGCGTCGGCCGGCTGATCTGCGACATCGCGAACCCGGACGGCACCCCCTTCGCGGGCTGCCCTCGCTCGACCTTGAAGAACGTGATCGCCCTGGCCGGCGAGCGCGGCTTCACGATGATGGCCGGCCCGGAGACCGAGTTCTTCCTCTTTCTGCGGCATGACGGAAAGCCGACCACCGAAACGCACGATCGCGCCAGCTATTTCGATCTCGCGCCTATCGACCTGGGTGAAGACGTCCGCCGCGAGATTGTCGTCGCCCTCGAGCAGATGGGCATGCACGTCGAGGCCGCGCATCACGAGGTGGCGCCCGGCCAGCACGAGATCGATTTCCACTATGACGACGTGTTGACGACGGCCGACAACGTCAGCACGTGCCGGTTCATCGTGAAAAATGTGGCGCTGCACAACGATCTGCACGCCACGTTCATGCCGAAGCCGATCTTCGGCGTCGCCGGCTCCGGCATGCACACCCATCAATCGCTCTTCAAGGGCGACAAGAATGCGTTCTTCGACGAGAAAAATGAGATCGGCCTGAGCAAGACGTGCCTGCATTACGTGGGCGGCCTGCTCCAGCACGCCAAAGGGTTTTGCGCGATCACCAATCCGCTCGTGAATTCGTATAAGCGCCTCGTGCCCGGGTTCGAGGCGCCGACGGCCATCGCCTGGTCCGAGAAGAATCGCAGCCCGCTGGTGCGAGTGCCGGCCGCGCGCGGCACCTCGACACGCGTCGAGCTGCGGCTGCCGGATCCCTCCTGCAATCCGTATCTCGCATTGGCGGTGATGTTGCGCGCCGGCATCGACGGCATCGATCAACAGGTCGATCCCGGTCCGCCGGTGAACAAGAACATCTACACGATGAGCCACCGCGAGCGCCGGCACTTGCGTATCGACGACCTGCCGGCAAGCCTCAGCGAAGCACTGGATGAGTTTGAAAGGGATGCGCTAGTGAAAGAAACGCTTGGCGAGCACATCTTCAATCACTTCCTCGAAGCCAAGCGCGAAGAGTGGGCCGAATACATTCGCCACGTCTCGCCTTGGGAGATGGATCGCTACCTCGGCGTGTATTGATTCTCGGACGGCCTCGTCCAACGCAGGTGACGCGCCCGAAAGCGCATTTCACGAAAAACCTAAAGAATCTGCGCCTTCTGCGGCTGTTGTGGTTTGGCACGTCCTTTGGAGTAGCAGTGGTCAGCCGCGGCGGATCACCGAGGGGCGAACTATCAGGCAGGCGCTGGCATCGCCGCCCTTCGGACGCAGTTTCACGATCCGCTCGCGGCGGTAAAAGGTAGAGGGAGAAAAGCCATGGGTCGCGCTCGTAATTTCGTCATGGGTCTGATCATCGCGGCATCTGCGCTCGGTGGCGCGTGCGCCTCGATGGGCTCGCGCTCGATTTCCGAAGTGCAGACCAACCCCGGTAAATTCGCCGACAAAACCGTGACCGTTGAAGGCATCGTCACAACCTCGTGGGGCATCCCACTGGTTCCGTTCAAGGTCTACAGGGTCAGCGACGGGTCGGGGGAAATGCTCGTCATCTCGGACAACAGCCGGATTCCCGGCAAGAACGCTCGCGTTCGCGTCCGTGGCGAGGTGGAAGAGTTTGGACTCTTTGGCGGCCGCTCCTTCGGACTTCACCTCCGGGAAAAGAGCATTAAGTTCATGTAAAGAAAAGGGATCGGGGATCAGGGGTCAGGGATCGGTATTCGGTCCTGATCCCTGGATCCTCGAGCCCTGATCCCTGCTTGTGAAATCCTAGTACAATGTTCAGGCTGTGGAAGCTCTCGAACACCCGTCTCCGCTAGTCGCGTTCATCAATCTCCTGCTCGCGCCGCTGCACATCCATGTGCCGGATCACCTGGTGTTTGTTGCGCTGATCACGCTGTTCATCTTGGCCATCGGCCTCGCCATCCGCACCTCGCTGAGCGTCGACAATCCCGCCAAGCTGCAGATCATCCTCGAAGACATCGTCACGTTCATCGTCGGCGTGCTCGAAGGCAACATGGGCCCGAAGGGCCGCAACTACCTGCCGCTGCTCGGCACAATCTTCGTCTTCATCCTGATTGGCAATCTGATGGGTCAGATCCCGGGACTGGGATCACCGACCAGCAACATCAACGTGCCGTTCGCGTGCGCGATCACGTTGTGGCTCTACTATCACTGGCAGGGCATCAAGGCGAATGGCGTGTTCGGCTACATCAAGCATTTCGCCGTGATGCCGGGTGTGCCGCTGATTATGGCGCCGCTGATCTTCGTCATCGAGATCATCAGCCACATGTCACGCGTGCTGTCGCTGACGCTGCGCCTGTTCGGCAACATCTTCGGTGAACACCTGGTGGTGCTGATTATCGCCAGCATCATCCCGTTCATCCTGCCGCTGCCGATTCAGTTCCTGGGGTTGATTGTCGGTCCGCTGCAGGCGTTCATCTTCCTGACGCTCGGCGCGATCTACCTGACGGCGGCAACGCACGTCGACGATCACGGGGATGAGATGGGTGGAACCGATGCCCATCACCCACACGCCCAGCCGCATTAATCAAAGGTTCCAAGGGGTTCCAAACACGTTCCAGACGTTCCAAGGGCATTGTTCTGACGGGTTCTGAGAACTCTCGGAACGCGTTCGAACCTAACCCTTGGAACCCTTTGGAACCGAAGGAACCTCTGGAACCTTTGGTCCGAGCTGATTGACTTTGACGACGACGACCGTTCGGTCGTCCGATTGCTCCGCATCTCCGCAAAAATTCTGCACCGCTGAGAACATCGCGTTGACGATGTCCTTCGCCGCCATCGTGTAGTTCTGCTCGATGACGTCGATCACCCGGCCGGAGCCGAATTCCTGGCTGGATTCGTTGAACGCTTCGAAGATTCCGTCTGAACAGAGCACGAACACGTCGCCGGCCGCGATCGTCACCGTGTAGTCCTCGTATGTGGAGCCGCCAAATGACCCGAGCGGCACGCCCGGCATGTGGATCTGCTCCGCCTTGCCGTTCGAGCACTTCACTGGGAACGGCAATCCCGAGTTGGCGAACGTCACGGTCTTCTTCTTGAATTCGAACATCGCATAGCAGAGCGTGCAGTAATACTCCTCGAGGTTGCGATCGTGCAGGATGCGGTTGATGCCTGCGAGCAGCTCGGCCGGGGTGGTGCTTTTCTTCTCGAGCCGGCGCCGGAACGTGCGGCCGCGGATCATCTCGCCGATCGCCGCGCCGTAGAGCGCCGCCGGCGCGCCTTTGCCCGATACATCGCCGAGCGTGACCACCAGCGTATTCGGTTCGGGCGCGAGGAAGTCGCACAGGTCGCCACCAAGCTCACGCATCGGATCGAAATGCCACGCCACATCCACGCCGCGAAGCCGTTTGGGCAGCTCCTGCGGCAGCAGCGCCATTTGCACGCGCTGGGCGAACCGCAATTCTTTCTCGAATCGCGCCTCGTTGGCGCGAATCGACTCGTAGAGACGGGCGTTCTCGATGGCCACCGCCGCTTCTGAGGCGAGCAGCGTCAGCAGCTTGACATGTTTCTTGTTGAACGCGTCCCGCTCCGGGCTCTCGAGGTCGAACACGCCGATGCAACGGTCCTTCAGCAACAGCGGGATCACGAGCTCTGAGCGCACACCCGGAACCGCGTGGATGTAGCGCGGGTCCTTGGTCACGTCGGGCACCAGCACTACTTCCTTGTGCAGGGCCGCATAGCCGACCAGGCCTTCGCCAAGCTTCACGGGCTCCATCGCCCGCGCATCGTCGCCGTAGCTGATGGCGACTTTCATTTCCAGCGTCTGGGTGTCCTCGTTCAGCAGGGCAATGCCGAAGATGCGGTAATCGATCACCCGCTTGATGAGGTGTGCGAGCCTGGTCAACAGCTCGTCGGGATCGAGAATCGCGCTCATCTCGCGGCCGATTTCCGCCAGCGTCTCGAGCGTCTCCGAGTACTCGCGCTCCGATTCGAACAACCGCGCGGTGGCGATTGCCTGGGCCACGTGGGCGCCGAACTGGCGCAGGATCCATTCGTCGCGCTCGGTAAAAGCGCCCAGCTTGTCGCTCAGCAGGTTGAGCGCGCCGATCACCTGGCCCTTGTTGCGCAGCGGCACTGCCAGTTGCGACCGCGCGCCCGGCACCACCGCCAGGTAGCGCGGGTCGCTGTCCACGTCGTTCAGGAGAATCGGCCGCTGCTCGGCCACCGCCGTGCCGACCGTGCCCTGGCCGACCCTCAAGGTGAAATGCTTGACGATCTCTTCGGGGTAGCCCACCGCGTAAGCGATGCTCAGCTCTTCACGCTTCTCGTTGAGTAGATACACCGAGAACACCGTGAAATTGGTGAGCCGGGAGATCAGTTGCGGAATTTTTTCGAGCAGCTCGTCGAGATCCAGCACCGAGCTGACCTCACGGGCCAGCTCAGAGAGGATAGCGAGAAGTTCGGCGTCGGACGCTGAACCGTCAGGTGTGTTCGAAGACAAGTGTATTTCCGGATCCCGGATCCCGGCTCCCGGGTCCCGGCGTCTATTGAGCTGTTGTTCGCGATGCTCCGGTTCCTAAGAGTGTACTTCGTCACCCAATCGTAGATCCGCTGCATTCGATCTTTCTGGTGGTAATACTCCTGGATGCCGTGGCCCTCGCGCGGATAGAACACGAGCTCCGTCGTCTTGCCGCGATCTTTCAGACCCCGATACAGTTCGTAGGCCTGGCCCACCGGCACGCGCTCGTCGTTCGCGCCGTGCAGGATCAGCGTCGGCGTCGTCGCCTTGTCGATGTGGCTCATCGCCGAGCGATCGAGATAGAGCGGCAACGTCTGCTTGTTGGGGATGCCGCCGAAATAGGCAATCAGCACGCTCGGGATGTCGTTGGTGCCGTACATGCTCCACATGTTGGTGAGGCCGGCGCCGACCATGGCCGCCTTGAAGCGGGTGGTCTGCGTAATCACCCACGCGGTCATGTAGCCGCCGTAACTCCAGCCGATGTGCGCGAGCTTGTCGGGATCCGAGATGCCGCGCGCCACGAGCGCATCCACGCCGGTCATGATGTCCTTGAAGTCGCCGCCGCCCCAGTCGTTGACGTTCGCGGCCAGCGTCTTCTGCCCGTAGTTGGAGCTGCCGCGCGGGTTCGGATAGAACACCGCCCAGCCCTTGCCGGCATAGACCTGTCCGCCCTCGAGGCCGCCGAGGCGGAAGCCATTGACGAAGGCGCCGGCCGGGCCGCCGTGCGCGACCACCAGCGTCGGGTAGCGCTTGCCGGCCTCGAAGCCCACCGGCTTGAGCAGCACGCCCTCCACTTCCACGCCGTCGCTGCTCTTCCACGTAATCACTTCGGCGTCGCCCTGCGCGATCTCGGCCAGCTGCGGGTTCGTGTTCGTGAGACGGCGGATGTTCGCGAACGACGGATCGGTGACAAACACTTCGGTCGCCGCATCCGGCGCGTCCATCGTCAGCACGATGGTCTTGCCGTCTTTGCTCACCGACGTGCCATTGATCGTGCGTTTGTTTGTGAGCTGCGTGTAGCGGCCGGTGGTCACGTCATAGGCAAACGCCTCGTTGTAGGCGCGCTTGCCCGACACGAACAGCACGCGCGTGCCTTCGTTAGTCCAGATCGGGCTGCCGGCTTCGGTATCGAACGTCGTCGCGGCCGCGCTCTTCATCGTCTTGGCGTTGACGTCATACAGCATCAGGTGCCCCTGGAGAATCACGCTCGACGCGGTGCCGTCTGGCAACGGCGTGGTGGTGTTGGGTTCGGTCACCCACGCGATGGTGCGGCCATCCTGCGACCATCGCGGCGACGCGTCGTTGCCCCAGTTCGTGCTGATCTTCTCGACCTGCTTGTTGTCGATGGTCGCGACGTAGACGTCGCGGCGGTTGTCGCGCAGCATTGGCGTGGTCGCGGCGGCAAACACGAACCGCTTGCCATCGGGCGACCACGACGGCGCGCCCTGCAGGGTGTAGTTCGTGCCTTCAGTGATCCGCGTCGACGTCTTCGTCGCTACGTCAACGACCCACGCGTGCTGATAGCGGAAGTCGCCTTCGAACACGCGTTCGTCATCGCGTTTCTTGATGTTGGCCTCATCTTCGGAGCTGCGCGGATCGGTGGTCACATACGCGATGCGCGTGCCATCGGGCGACCATGAATACGCGCTGACGTTTTCCTTGGCGTCGGTCAGCTTCCACGCTTCGCCGCCGTCGGCGTGCATCAGGTAAATCTGTGATTTGGCTTCGGCGCTGCCGCGCGACGACACGAAGCTGATCTGCTTGCCGTCTGGGGACCACTGCGGCTGCGAGTCGCCCTTGTCGCCGAAGGTGATTTGCCGCGCCGGCGAGCTGCCGGAAGTGGCCACCTTCCACACCCGCATGCGGCCTTCCATCCTGCCCGTCCTGAGCGATGGTTGCGTTTCCGCAACCGGAGTCGAAGGGTCCTGCTCGGATTCCCACTGCCGCACGGTGTAGATCACCTGGCTGCCGTCCGGCGACACGGTGGCGCCCTGGACTGCTTTGAGGTTCAACACATCGTCAAAAGTGGCGGGACGTTGCGTCTGCTTGCCCTGAGCGAGGTTGTCTCCGCTTGCGGAGAGAACCGAGTCGAAGGGAGCGGAAGCGGCGCTGACAGAGAGAGCAAGGACGGTAACGAGGACATGGCGCATTACTGACCTCCAAGAGGCGAAAGTATAATCGAACGGTGGATTTGACGCTGCCGCTCGACACCTCCGCAATCGAGCGGATCCTCCCGCATCGGTATCCCTTCCTGCTGGTGGATCGCATCACCGAGCTCGAGCCGGATCAACGGATCGTGGGCATAAAGAACGTCTCGATTAATGAGCCGTACCTGTCGCGGCCGAAGGGTGGCCGGCCGTCGCTGCCGCCAACCGTTCTGACAGAGGCTGTGGCTCAGGTAGGTGCCATCCTCATTCTCGCGAAACCTGAGAACAAGGATTACCTGATTTTCTTCCGCGGCATGGAACGCGTGCGCTTCCGGGCCCCGGTCTATCCGGGCGATACGGTGATCGTAGAAGCAAAGGTGAAGAGGCTACGCTCGCGAATGGGCGTTCTCGAAGGACGCGCGACCGTGAATGGCAAGGTGGTGGTGAACGGCACGATGACCTTCGCGCTCGGAACAGAGTAGCAGTCGTAGGGGTGGGACTTTAGTCCCGCCCGCCCTTATACAAGACGCGCCCCAGGCGCTTGTGCCACCCAGTGAATTCGCCATCAGAGGGGTCTTCCTCAATGGCGCGTCGCACCTGATTCAGCTTCGCATCCAGTTCATCGATCGTCGCGAGGATGAACGCCTCCACCGTCTTGGGTTCAACCGGCGAACCATGCTCGCGAATGCCGTGATGCGACGCGATCAGATGTTCGAGATGCGCGCGGAGATCATCGGGGAAACCTGCGATCCCGTTGACGGCTTCGCGCACCATCACGATCCCCAGCGCGATGTGTCCCACCATGTTTCCGTCGCGCGTGTAGCTCGCTGCCCCGCCTTCGTAGGCCAGCTCCTGGAGCTTGCCGATGTCGTGCAGCACGATGCCGGCCAGCACCAGGTCCCAGTCGGCACCGTAGGCGCTGCTCACAAAGCGGCCCACCTCCGCCATCTTGGTGATGTGCTCGAGAAATCCGCCGCGATACGCGTGATGGATCACCTGCGCCGCCGGCCACACGCGCAGCTGCGCTTCGTGATCGCCGACGATTCGATTCAGCAGTACGCGCACGTGATCGTTCTTCACGCTCTTCAGGTGGTCCTGAAGCTCCGACCACATCTCGTCGATCGGCCGCGGCGCGCTCAGGATCGCATCTTCTTCGCGAAAGCCTTCGCGGCGATCCTGATCGGGATTCACTCGACGAATCGTTGACAGGACGAGTTGCACTTCGCCGTTGTAGATGCTCCCCCGCCCCTCGACGCGCACGAACTCGCCGGCGTCGAACTCGTTCTTGTAACGATCGACGTCCGCCATCACCTTCGCGACGGATTGTCCGGTGGAATCCTGCAGGCTGAGAAACAAGAACTCGCTGCCGCTCCTTCCCGCACGCAGTTCTTTATAGGTGCAAAGAAAGAATCCCCAGCCCGTGTCTTCAGCCGTCAGGAGTGCGAGTTTTGGAAGCCTTTGCATTAGTAGATAGGTTAGCTCAGGCGGGCGCTGCATTGATGATTGCCGATCGACTGATTTAGTGACTGTTGGGCGATTTTGAAATCGGGCGATCTGCAATTCGATCGATCGATTCATCAATTGCCGATTGTCCTTCGCCAAACAGTCACTAAATCGTCAATCGCCAATTCGTCATTGCGGATATCAGTGACGCCCGCCGCCGACGATCCATGTTCCGGCCAGCACGAGAGCGGCCGAGACGGCGACGCGAGCGGAAAACGGTTCGGACAAGAGCAACGTACCCAACGTCACCGCGATGATGGGATTGATGTACGCGTAGAGTGACACCAGCGAGAGCGGTAGATGCTGAATCGCATAGATGTAAGCGGAATACGCCAAGAGTGATCCCGCGATGCTCAAATACGCCATCGCCGCGATCGTCCTCGGCGTGAACGACAAGTGCTGCCAATCGCCATTGATCGTCGCCGCCGTCAACAACATCGTCCCGCTGAACACCATCTGCAGCGCCGTCGAGCGAAACGGGTTGTCGCCGAGTTCGTGCCGCTTCGCGTACGACGTGCCGATCACCCAGCCGACGCAGGCCAACTGAATCGCAATCACACCGAGTACGAACGCGCGGCCGCCGGCGCCGCCGTTGGTCATCTCCGGCCACACCAGGATGACGATGCCCGTGAAACCGAGGCTGAGGCCGAAGAGCGCGCGCTTGGAGAATCGCTCGCCATTGGGCACCAGCCGCTCGACGAGCGCCGACCAGAAGGGTGTAGTCGCGATCAGCACCGCCGTCAATCCGCTCGCCACGTACTGCTGGGCGTAGACCACGAAGCCGTTGCCGACCACGTTCATCAGGAACCCGAGAAGAAGCAGCGGACCCCACATCGCCGGCCGTGGCAAGCCGCGCCCGGTCACGAGCATCAACGCCGACATCACCACGCCGGCTGCCATCCATCGCAGTCCAGCCACCAGCAACACCGGAACCGTCTCCAGCGCCACGGTGATGGCCAGGTAGGTGGTGCCCCAGATGAGGCAGACGGTGATGAACGCGAGGTAAGCGAGCTTCCCTCGACCGCGCTCGGGACTCATCACCGCGTCAACTCGCCGAGGGTCTTCTCTTTGGGAATAGCGACGCGAGGATCCTCCTTCACCGTCTCGAGCACGATGGTCGTTCGCGTCGAGATGACGGCGTTCGTCGCCGAGATCTGCTGGCGGAGGATCTGTCCAAGATGCTCCGCGTCGCGCGCGCGGACCTTGAGTAGGTAACAATCGTCGCCGGCCACGTGATGCACTTCGAGCACTTCGGGAATGCGCGACAGCTCGATGGCCGATGGCATGTCCGGACCGTGCTCGGTGGTACGGACGGCAACAAAGGCGAGCATTCCGCGATCGACCACGTGAGGGTCGATTAGTGCGACGTAATCCTTGATAATGCCCTTCGATTCGAGCTTTCTCAGGCGTTCAAGGACGGCTGACGGCGCCAGACCAACGGCCTTCGACAACTCGGATTGGGTCGTTCTGGCGTTGTACTGAAGAATATCCAGTAAAGTGCCGTCAATTTCGTCGATTGTTCTGTCTGAAGCCATATGAACAGAATATTAGACAATTCCTTGGGGTTTTGGAAAGAGGCTAGCCCCGAGGCTCGGAAGGCGCTGGTTGCCGCCTCCCTCGGTTGGATGCTGGATGCCTTCGACGTGATGCTCTACGCCCTGATCCTTACGGCGGTGATCCACGACCTCGGGCTGTCGCGTGAGACGGGCGGTTTAATGGCCTCCCTGACCCTGGGAGCCTCCGCGATTGGGGGGCTGGTATTCGGCGTCCTGGCCGACAAGCTTGGCCGCACGCGGGCGCTGAACCTCAGCATCCTCCTCTATTCAGTCTTTACGTTCGCCTGCGGCTTCGCCCAAAACGTCTGGCAGTTCGCCATCTTCCGCATCTTCCTCGGCCTCGGCATGGGCGGTGAGTGGGCCAGCGGCGCCACCCTCGTCAGCGAAACTTGGCCCGAGAAGCACCGCGGCAAGGCGCTCGGCATCATGCAAAGCTGCTGGGCCATCGGCTACGGACTCGCCGCCATCGTTGTGGCGATGGTACTGCCGCGTTTCGGCTGGCGCGCGGTGTTCTTTGTCGGCATCGTACCCGCGATCTTCACGCTGTGGATCCGCCGCAGCGTGAAAGAACCCGAGATGTGGTTGAACTCGCGACAAGAAGTGCCGCCCCGTCAGGAAGTACCGCCCCGTCACGAAGCGTCAGCGAAGTTTCCTATGAGGCTGGCGCTTCTCCTAACCGCCATGAACGCCGCAACTATGTTCGCTTGGTGGGGACTCAATCTTTGGGTTCCGTCCTACCTCTCTCTGCCATCCGCACAGGGCGGCGTCGGTCTTTCAACTGAGACGATGGCGTTCTTTGTTGTCGCGATGCAGGTGGGCATGTGGTTCGGTTACGTCACGTTCGGATTCGTCAGCGACGCCTTCGGCCGCCGGCCCACATACGTGACGTATCTCGTGCTCGCGGCAATTCTCGTCTGGTTGTACGGCACGACGCGAAGCCCGATGCTCCTGCTCGCGCTCGGACCGTTCGTCGCATTTTTCGGAACGGGATACTTCAGCGGGTTTGGAGCCGTCGCGGCGGAAATCTTTCCGACATCAATCCGCGCAACCGCGCTTGGCGTGACTTACAACAGCGGCCGCTTACTGAGCGCCGTCGCGCCATTCGTGATCGGCTCCCTCTCGCAACGCCGCGGCTTCGGAGCCGCCTTCATGCTCACGTCGGTTGCATTCCTGATCGCCGCACTGCTGTGGATTGGAATTCCGGAAACGCGTGGTAGAAAGATGACTTAGCAACTAGGACTCACAACTGCGCAACTTCGCAACTCAACTGTCCACCGTCAACTCTTGAACTGTCAACTAACAAGCGCCGTTTCTGAAGCTATCCGTACGCAATTCCGTCCGTCGTTCTTCGCTCGATACAACGCGTGATCCGCTCGCGCGATTAGCACCAGCGCGGGCAGCAGTGTGAGCCCGCTCCGGTTCTCGATATCGCGGATATAGTCCAGCAGGCGTGAGATCGACGTCGAAAAGATCATCACGACCGCGGCGGTCAACGACGCAATCAGGAGCATGTCCTGACGTCCAAACAGGTTCATGGGGGTGCGGGAAAGTATGCCCCCTGTGCGCCTGTTGCTTTCTCGGTTTGCATGGTTCCGGCCTCCCCGCTCCCGGTTCCCGGATCTCGGCATGCCTCTGGTAAAGTTGAGCGCATGGAATCGAACTCTAGAATCACGCTTTTGCTCGGATTTGCCGGCCTCGCTCTAGCGACGGCGGTGGTCGTCGCGACCGAGCAAGGATCCCCGGCACCAAAGCCACAGACCTCAGCACGAGCGACCCAGGCACCAGCTACCAAGACCGGTGGACCGGTTCGCACCCGCGTGTCGGTTCCGCCGCTGCCGAACGTCGGCTTCGCGCCGGTGCGGCCGATGGACATCGTCCGCGCGACTTACGACTTCGCCGCGCAGCATCCCGAGATCCTGAGCTACGTCCCCTGCTACTGCGGCTGCGGGAGCCAGGGCCACAAGGCGAACGATATGTGCTTCGTCGCGCGCCGCGATGCCAAGGGCAACGTACTCGAGTGGGACACCCACGGCTTCGGCTGCGCGGTCTGCGTCGACGTGGCGCGTGAAGCGATGCAGCTCTACTCGTCGGGCGCCGACGTCGTGTCGATCCGCGCCGCAATCGAGCGCAAGTGGACCCCCGGGAACGCCGCTGGAAAAACACCCACGCCATTTCCGCCAAAGAAGTAACGAGTGAACGACGAGCGCTCAGCAGCGTTCGCGCGTCTATTCAACTCCGTTCGCGAGGGTGTCTACGTGGGCACCCTCGGAGCGGTCGGCACCACGACGCTTGCCGCCAACCCGCATCTGAAAGCCATCCTCGGCTATCCCGAGGACGCCGCTGAATCCCTCGTCCAGCCCTTCGACATTTCCCGCTTCGTCGATCCGCAAGCCAGGCACGACTTCATCGAGAAACTCGATAAAGAAGGCGGTGTCACCGAGCACCTGTTGCGGCTGCGAAGAGTTGACGGCGCACCAATCTGGGTTGAGGTATCCGCCACGGCGTCGTACGCCCAGGACCCAAGACCCAAGACTCAAGACCTGACCATCGAGGCGCTCGTCAGAGATGTCAGCGACCGCAAGAAAAGGGATGACCAGACCCGCGACGGCCGCTATCAGATGCTGCAGGCCGAGAAGATGGCCGCGCTCGGCCAGACCATCTCCGGCGTCGCGCACGAGCTGAACAATCCTCTCGCCACGATCCTGTCGTGGGCCGAACGTCTCGCGGAGCGAAACGTCGACGACAAGACCAAGCAGGGTCTCGAGGTGATCCTCGGCGAGGCCGAACGCGCCGCCCGCATCGTGCGCAACCTGCTGACCTTCGCGCGCAAGCGCCAGACCACGCGCGCGATGGTGGACCTCAACCAGGTCGTCCGCGAGACGCTCGCGCTTCGCGCCTACGAGCAAAAGGTGTCGAACATCCAGGTCGTCGAAGCGCTCTCCACAGGATTACCCGAAGTGTTCGTGGACGGCCATCAGATCAAGCAGGTGCTGCTCAACCTGGTGATCAATGCCGAGCAGGCCTGCCTGGGCGCCAACGGCCGCGGCACCATCGTCGTGCGGACAATGCACGATCAGGAGCGGGGGTCGGCGGTGCTGGAAGTGAGTGATGACGGGCCCGGCATTCCCGAGGACCGTCGAGGAAAGGTGTTCGATCCGTTCTTCACGACGAAGGAAGTGGGATCGGGTACCGGCCTCGGGCTGACCGTGGCCTACGCGATTGCGCGCGAACACGGCGGGCGGATCTGGCTCGAATCAAAGGCTGCGTCCGCGACAAATCCGAGCGATAAGACTGGGACGTCTTTTTTCGTCGAGCTGCCGATCTCCGGCCAGCACCTGAATCCGCCGGCGGCAAGAGCGGCGCAACAGCCGATCTCGCTCGAGGCGTTCAAGGGACTTCGTGTGTTGGTGGTGGAGGATGAGCCCGCGTTGGCGCAGGCCGTGTCGGAAGCGCTGGTTGATGCGGGATTCAACGTCGATCGGGCGAGCGACGGTGAGGAGGGTCTGACCCGCCTCACCGAAGCGAACTACGATCTGATTGTCTGCGACCTGAAGATGCCGCGCATCGACGGCATGCAGTTCTACCGCGCGATGGCCGCCGCCACGCCGGCACTGGCGCGGCGTGTGATCTTCGTGACCGGCGATGTGGCCGGCACCGACGCCGAACGCTTTCTCGAAGAGACCGGCTGCCGCTGGCTCTCCAAGCCTTTCAGGTTGGGAGACTTGCTCCGCTCGGCTCGCGACACGTTGTCGTGATCGTCGAGGGGCTCCCGGTTCCCGGCTTTGATGAGCACGAGGCCCGCGCGCCTTTGCGCTGCATCCGGAACGCGCGTGTCGGACTCCGGCATCGGAACCTTTGTCCGTTTGGCAGCCTCGGTCCCTTTGGCAGCCAATGACGCCTTCGCCATCTTCGGCTTCGCTTCGAACGCGGCAATCGCGTCGCGCAAAGCCTGTGACGCGGCCACCGGCGTGATCTCCGCGCCGAGCGCTTCACGCAATCGCCGAATCGCTCTCGCATGCAGCTGCGAGACGCGCGATTCATTCACGCCCAACTCGGCGCCGATGTCCTTCATCGTCACTTCGTTGTAGTAGTA
Source organism: uncultured Acidimicrobiia bacterium (assembly GCA_963784445.1). Lineage (GTDB taxonomy): Bacteria > Acidobacteriota > Vicinamibacteria > Vicinamibacterales > UBA2999 > 12-FULL-67-14b. The sequence goes on from CAWARO010000001.1 coordinate 816,099, forward strand.
GAGGGCGATGACTCGCTGTTCGCGCGCTGGCAATGTCGCAATGGCGTTGCGCACACGGTTGCGCACTTCACCGCGCTCGTATTGAAGGTCCGGACGCTCCGGCTCCGCCGGCACCAGCACCGCGGGCAAGTGTGATTCGTCGACCGTGTCGGCGTTGGAGAACGGTGAGGTGGATTCGATCGTGTTGATGCGGACGATCGTCTTGCCGAGTCGCTTCTCATCCGAGCCGATCGCCTGGGCGAGGTCGGCCAGTGACGGCTCGTGTCCGAGCGAAGCACGCAGCTTCTCGCGGGCTGCTTCGAGCTCGCGCCGCACGCGCCGCACGCCGCGCGGCCACGCGTCCTTGCGCAACGCGTCGATCATCGCGCCGCGAATGCGCCGCTCGGCAAAAGTTTCGAACTTGATGCCGCGCGAATCGTCGAAGCGGTGCGCCGCATCGATCAAACCGATAACGCCGTCCTGCACCAGATCACTGAGGTCGATCGAATGCGGCATCGTCGCGGCCATGCGCCTGGCGAGCGCTTCCACAAACGGTATTCCTGCTTCGACCCTCTTGGCCTGACTGGCAGCCACGACCGCAGCCTTCGTTGAGGCGGTTTTCATCGCTTGGTTGTCTCCGTTGCATGCCCTAAGGCAACGACGATGCCATCCATGAGTCAGGGTGCGTCAGACAATGCATCCAATGGTTGAGCTCCAACTAAGTTGCTGAGTTGTCAGCTACTTACATGAATCTGCCCAGCACGGCGTATAGAATTTGCCGTCTAAAAAGCATTCGAACAGCGTCAACGTGATGACGATTTACAAGATGGCGACGTCAAATAATTGACTAACGTTTTTGTTTTGGTACTCGCGATCACAGAAGTGTGATCGCCTGACAGATCGGATGGCGGATTTTAGAGGGGGAGCCTGTCGTGAGCGAATTCGGGAGGTGGCACCCTGGGGTGCCGCCAAAATTGTTTGGGGGGAGCCTACCCTGAGCGAAAACTCGTATCGAAGATACGAGTTTCAGTCGCAGGGCCCTATCCTGAGTGACCCAGAGCAAGAAACTCGAATTGCTAAATTCGAGTTTCGAGTCGAATGGGAGCCGAAGGTCCTATTTCTCGCCGACGGTTTCGCGCAGTTCTCGCGACACTGCCATCGCCTGGAGCGCGGCATTCACCACTTGCGAGGCGCGCGCCTTCTGCGCGGCGTCCTGCGCCTTGGTCTCGAGCAACTCGGCGTGCGCGAGAATCACGCCGAGTTGGTTATTGAGCCTGTGCAGGAGGGCCTTGGGGTCCTCTGTGCTCATTGGGTGTATATGCATCGACGACCGTAACTGTTGACTGTTTCTACGCAGCCGCGTTGGGGCTCGTCGGATGCTTGGTGCCGTCCGGCTCGCGCCACAGCGTGTCAACAAAGATGCGGATGCTTCCGCCCGCCGTGCGCAGGTACTCGACCTTGTTCGCCGCGATCCAGTTGTAGATGGTTCGCCGGCTGACGCCCACCATCTCGCACGCCTTCATGATGCTGACTGTTTGCCGTTCCACTGGGGTATTCCTCCAACAGGAGTATCGGACCCTGCCAGCGTGGGATTAGGCGTGCAGCGTTGACACTTTCAGGTTGTATGTCAAGATGTTGACGCACTAATTATGGGGTACGCAAGGGCCGGACTTTAGTGGAGTACGTAGGGGCGGCACTTTAGTCCCGCCCGCCAGAATGGCCAACGATCAAAAGCACCTGCTTCTTGTGGACGATGAGGACGCTCTGCGTCAGGTCGTCGCTGAGCGTCTCGCGGAAGAAGGTTTTGACGTCACGCAGGCTGCTGACGGCGAGGCGGCGCTCAAGGCGCTGGACGGGTTCGCCTTCGACGTCATCATTTCGGATTTGCGGCTGCCGGGCGTGGATGGGCGTCAGGTCATCGACGCGGCTCTCTCCAGGTATCCGGGCATCGTCGCCATCGTCGTCACCGGTTACGGCACCGTGAAGGACGCGGTTGATGTCATCAAGCGCGGCGCCGCCGATTTCATTGCCAAGCCATTTCAGTTCGACGAGCTGATGCACGTGCTCAGCAACGCGCTCGAGCAGAAGCGGTTGAAGAGTGAGAACGCCTACCTGCATCAGCAGCTCGACGAGCGGTTTGGTTTGGGATCGATGGCCGGCAAGAGCGCGCCGATGCGCGCGCTGTTTCAGTTGATCGAAACGGTGGCGCCGACCACCGCCACGATCTTGATCAGCGGTGAAACCGGCACCGGCAAGGAAATGGTGGCGCGCGCGATCCATCAGACCAGCCCGCGTCATCGCGAGCGGTTTGTCGCGATCAACGTCAGCGCAATTCCTGAAACGCTTCTCGACGCCGAGCTCTTTGGTCACGTGCGTGGCGCGTTCACCGGCGCCGTGGCCCTGCGCCAGGGCCGTCTCGAGCAGGCCGACAAGGGCACGCTCTTCCTCGACGAGGTGGGGACGATGCCGATGGCGCTGCAGATGAAGATGTTGAGGGTGTTGCAGGAGCGCGAGTTCGAGCGCATCGGCGATACCCGTACCGTCAAGGTCGACGTCCGCATCGTCGCGGCAACCAACGCGGACCTCACGAAGATGGTGAAGGAAGGCACGTTCCGCGAGGACTTGTATTACCGCCTGAACGTGATTGCCGTGCACCTGGCGCCATTGCGCGAGCGCCCGGAAGATATTCCGATGCTGGTAAACGTGTTCCTGAAGAAATTCCTGGATCACCAAACCGCCAAGTCACCGAATCAGGAAATCACCGTTGCGCAGGAGGCGATGCGCCGTCTGATGTCGTATTCGTGGCCCGGCAACGTTCGTCAGCTCGAAAATGCCATCGAGCGTGCCCTCGCCATGTTGGGATCGCGCACACAGGTCGAGGTCACCGATCTCCCGCCGGATCTTCAACTCGCGGCCGAGGATTCCGCCAAGCCGTCGTCGCTCGTTCTGCCTGAGGAGGGTCTCGATCTTGCCGCGCTCGTGGCGCAAATTGAGAAGGAAATGATCGACCGCGCTCTCGCGCGCACGGATAACAACAAAGGAGCAGCGGCTCGCCTGCTCGGCCTGAAGCGAACCACGCTGGTGGAAAAGCTGAAGCGGTTCTAACGCCTTCTGATTACCTGATCGGTGAACACCGTCACATCCTTCGCCTGGTGCAACACCAAATCCAACGGCGTCGATCGCTGCGTCTTCGATAACGCCGCCTGGAGCACCGGCAACTTCCTTGGCCCGACGGCAACCACCCAGATCTTGCGCGTCTGCAGCAGATATCTGAGTGTCAGCGACAGCCGCCGCTTCGGCGGCTTCGGCGCATCCTCGACGGCCACGGTGCGGAGGTCGTTCTGAGTAAGCGCGTCGTGCCCGGGGAACAGCGAAGCCACGTGACCGTCTTCGCCAATGCCAAGCAGCGCTAAGTCCAGCGCGCGTCCTGCAAGCTCGGCGGCGAGCACATCGTCATATTTCAGGGCTGACTCGCCGAGGTTCGGCATGTCGGCGGGCATGCGGATCGCCCGCGGCGCCTTCGCGCCGAGAGGCGAAAGCAACATCCGGTCCGCGATGCCGTAGTTCGACTCGGGATCATCCGCAGGCACCGCGCGCTCATCCGCCCAGAACAGGGTGATCTTGGACCAGTCGACTTTTGCCGCGCGCAGGGCGGGCAGAAAGATGAGCGCAGTTCCGCCGCCGGACAGCGCCACCGATCGGCCGTCCTGGGCCCAGTCCTCGAAGGACTGCGTGAGGAGATTCTTCAGCTCGGGGACGGGCGCGTGAACTAATTCCATTTCAATTACGATGGTAGTGCATGCCGCCGCGCTACGCGTATTGGACGATTCTCGTCGACGACCAACCCACCGCTTTTCGGTCGGGCTCGCAGGAAGAGCTGATGCCGACGTTCAACCGGCTTCAGCAGAAACACCGGTCGGCGAAGATGATGTGGTGGCAAAACGGAAAACTGTGGGCGTCACGTGTTGATGCGCAGGAAGCCATGCTCGCCCGCGGCGAGATCGGGCGTCGCAGCGATCCCCGGCAGGAAGACCGCGGTAGGCGGGCCTTCAAGCCTGCGGACCGATACAGCGATCGCGCCCCGAGTTCCCGCGAGCGGCGCGAAGAACGCAATCCTTCTGGGAAGCTCGATTGGAAACCAAAACAGGATGCGACAGGCTCCGCGGCCGAAGGCCGCGGACCTCGCCGAAGCGCGCAGCGCGACGGCGGGCGAACCAAGCAACCCGAGTGGATACCCAAGTCTGATGTCAGGCCCTCCGAGGGCGAAGCCCGAGGAGCGCGCCGTAGCGCGCAACGCGAAGGCGGGCCCAAGCCCGAACGATCCGAGAAGCCGGAGTGGAAGCCTAAAGGATCGTTCACGCCCGAGCGCCAGAAGTTCGCGGCCGAAGGCCGCGAATCGCGCCGAAGCACGAAGCGCGACGGCGGGCCCGAATGGAAACCTAAATCATTCGGTGCGCGACCCAAAGCTGACTGGAAGCCAAAATCGGACTGGAAACCCAAGAGTGAGCCGGCTCGCTCGCGAAGTGGAAAGCTCGATTGGAAGCCTAAGGGCGAAAGCGTCACTCGATCCCGGACCCCGGATCCCGGACCCCGTGAGAAACGTACGTGGGTCCCGAAAGCCGAATACAAGAAGTCTCTGGGCATTGAAGCGAAGAAAGACAAGAACTGGCGTCCTGGCGGCGAGCACAAGGATCCGCGGCAGAAATACAAGGACGCCAAGAAGGCGAAGTGGGGACGATTCAAGCAGACGGTCCGTAAGCGTTGGGACGCGAAAGGGAAGAAGGACGACAAGTGATCTCGCACGTCGTGCTCTTCCGCCCGCGGCCTGCACTCACCGAGGCCGATCGCAACGCGCTGATTGCGGCGCTGCGGCATGCGGTCAGCGGCATCCCGACCATCCGCCGCGCCACCATCGGCAAGCGCATCCTGCTCAACCGGCCTGGTTATGAAACACAAATGGCCGAGCACTTTGAGTACTCGGCCATTCTCGAATTCGATTCCGAAACCGACTTACGCGCTTACCTCGATCACCCCGCCCACGTCGATCTCGGCAACCGATTATTCACGGCCGCCGAAGCGGTTCTTGCCTACGACTTCAAAGACCTACCCCTGGACCAAATCTAAGCTACTCGCTCGCGACGCCGATCGCCCGCTTCAGCGATCGCATCAGGCTTGGCTGATTGCGGACGTCGTCAAGGTGTTCGAGCAGCGACAACGCTTCGGTGATGGTCGTGACCGGCCGCACCCCGAGCCGCTTGGCGCCGGCGGGCACGTCGTTCAGGTGTCCGTGCCACACCAGGATCACCTTCGCGCTCGATTCGACGGCAATATCGAGACAGTTCTCCGGGCGATCGTCGACGAAGGCGTCGAGGGCCAGCGCGTCGGCGATCTTGCCGCGCGACCGTTGCACCACAAACACGCTCGGATACTGGAACCCATGCGCTTCGAGCCATCGCTGCGACTGCAGCTGCACGAGCTCGCCCTCGGTCGACGGCCTCGTGGTGAGAAAGATGAGCTCCCAGCGCCGATCGCTGGCCGCCTTCGCGATGCGCGAAATGATGCCCGGCTCGAGCTCGGGGAGCGTGGTCCAGAAATTTTCGATCTGCTTCACGTGATCCCACAACTGCGACTGCTGCCGCGCGGTGAGATGTAACTCGTCCAACGCCAGGGTCGGGGTGTGGTCGTCTTCCGGTTTGGGTTGCGGCGATTGTTCCTTGCCGGCTTCCTGCGGCTTGGTCGGGACGACTTCGGCCTTACGCAGCACCTCTTCGCCGAACAGCTTGATGGCTTCGCGCCGCAGCGCGGAATACATGTCGGCCACCGTGCCGTCGAGGTCGAAGCCTATGCGCAAGGGCATTGGAGCTGTCTCAACAATACATCCGATCGCGGGGTCAAGAAGAGGCGGCGGCCACGCCGCGCGCCGACGCCTGGTTGGCAAGGAACCAGTGATAGGTCTGCTCAATCCCTTCGCCGAGCGACATGCGATGGCGCCAGCCAAGGGCGTGAAGGCGGGAAACGTCGAGGAGCTTGCGCGGACTCCCGTCCGGCTTGGTGGAGTCCCACACAATCTTCGCGTTCGGATGAACAATGCGGCGCACCATCTCGGCGAGCTCCCGGATCGAGAGGTCCTCGCCGGTGCCGACATTGATGTGCATGGCATCGCTGTAGTTGTTCATCAGGAACACGCACGCATCCGCGAGATCATCCACGTGCAGAAACTCGCGCTGCGCCGTTCCCGTGCCCCACATCGTGACTTCTGTCCGCTCCTCCTCACGAGCATCGTGGAACTTGCGAATCATCGCCGGCAGCACGTGCGAGCTCGTGAGATCGAAGTTGTCGTTCGGTCCGTACAGGTTCGTCGGCATTGCCGAGATAAAATCGCTGCCGTACTGCTTGCGGTACGACTGGCAAAGCTTGATGCCGGCGATCTTCGCAACCGCATACGCTTCATTGGTTGGTTCCAGCGGCCCACACAGCAACTCCTCTTCCTTCATCGGCTGGGTCGCCTGGCGCGGGTAGATGCAGGAGCTGCCAAGATAGAGGAGCTTCTTCACGCCAAACAGGTGCGACGAATGCACCACCGTGGCGTGAATCATCATGTTGTCGTAGATGAATTCCGCCGGTCTCGTGGAGTTCGCCATGATGCCGCCGACGGTGCCGGCGACAAGATAGACAAACTCCGGTCGATTGGCGCGGAACCAGTAATTGACCGCCGCCTGATCGCGCAAGTCGAGTTGATCGCGCGTCGCTGTGAGGACGTTGGTGTACCCCAAGTGGCGGAGGCGACGAACGACCGCAGAGCCAACAAGGCCGCGATGCCCGGCTACAAAAAGGCGCGATGCAATGGTCATCTCCGAGTCGGGAGCCGGCATTTGTAATGGCATCACGATCCTACCTTACCGGTTGGCAATCGACCGATTGACGATTGTCTAGAGATCTTCGGTTGCTGAATCGGGAATTCGATTCAGGCAATTGTCGATTGGCAATCACCAAACAGTCGCCAATTCCTTAACTCATCGATCGTCAATGCGGCCTGAGCCGAATTGAGTGATTTCTGCGCATTACCTGTCAGGAAGGTCGATAGATGCACAGAATTTCGTTGATTTTCGCCCTACTTCTTGCGTCGACAGCCGGCGAGGCTCAAACGGGGGCCCAACGGCCTTGGTTGGATGTGAATCTGTCCGCCGGCTTCTTCGAAGCGCAACCCGAAGGCGACTCGCACACCGGCTACGACGACTGGTATTTCGAGGGCCGCTACGCGATCGGCGCGGGTTACTACTGGACCGAGAACTTCAAGACCGAGATCGAGTTCGCGGCCACCGGTGAAGGGTCGCGCTACGTCCAGGACTTCAGCAGCATTCCCGGCACCTCGCAGCAATACCCATACAGCTACGAGTCCTTTCATCGCTTTCAGCACACCTCGGTGCGCGCGGTGTGGCAGTTCCGCGAGAACACGTGGGTGCATCCGTATGTGAACGGTGGCTTCGTGGTCGAGAGCGAGCGGCAGCGCTATCACGTGCCCGCGCAATACCGTTATCCCGTTGATCCTCGCACCGGTCAGCCCGTTGTGATCAGGCCCGAGTTCGAATCGGCAAAGGTCACGGACTATCGCGGCGGCGTCACCCTCGGGGGCGGCGCGAAGTTTTACATGACGCCGCAGACCTATATCAACACCGGCATCCAGGTGACACATGCCAAGCCATCGACCACGCTGAGCCTTCTCGCAGGTTTCGGAATTGATTTCTAGAGGTGAACATCATGCGTCCAATTTCAATCGCCTTGATTCTCTCGGTTCTCGCATCGGGATCCGCCGTAGCGGCGGAGCCGCGAAGGCGGACCGAAGCCACACGAACCCAGCAGAATGAGGCGGAGACGTGGCGGAAGGTTGCCGAAGCCATCCCCCTGGGATCGAAGGTGAAGATCCAGACGCTCGAGAACAAACGGATCAGCGGCACGTTGATGCGCGTCGACAGCACGACGGTGACGCTGAAACGGAATACGCGCCGTCCCGAAGCCGCCACCGCTGTCAACTTCGCGGACATCGCCAAGATGGAACGCGATCACGGCAGCGGGGTCAATATCGGCAAGGCGATCGCGATCGGCGCCGCGACCGGTGCTGCGGCGATGATCACGCTGATCCTGTTTGCGATGCAGTTAGACTGACCGGTGAAGGCCGTCGCTTAAGCGCGATCAGGTTAGGCGAAATCGGTCTCGGCGAGATGGGTATCCGCGGGTATCTCGCGGCTCGCCCTCTTGCCGAGGATCGATTCAAAACGCTCCGCCGGAATGGCGCCGGTGCCTGGCCGCTTTACCCACAGGTTCTGCATCGTGAACGGCTCGCCCGCCTTGACCGGCGCAATGGTCACCACCGTCGCGAAGGCGAAGTCGATCGTCACCTGCTCTTCTTTCGCAGGCCCTTTTGTTCCGCCGAGCTCCGCATGCAGCGTTCGTGATTGCGCGATCAGCTCGCGGCATCGCTGTTCGTCCATCGAGCAGACGATGTCGGGACCAGGCCGATCCATGCGGTCGGTGAAGTGGCGCTCGAGGATCGACGCGCCCAGGGCGACGGCGCCGAGGCAGGCGACATTGTCGGTGGTGTGATCGGAAAGACCGATCACCGCTTGCGGAAACGCCTTGCCCAACTCCACCATCGCACCGAGTCGCACGAGGTGCGGCGGCGTCGGATACAAGTTGGTGGTGTGCAGCAGGGCGTACGGCACGCGAACGGATTCGAGAATCGCCACTGCCTTGCCGACGCTCTCGATCGTGTTCATCCCGGTGCTGAGAATCATCGGCTTGCCGAACGACGCGATGTGCTTCAACAGCGGGTAGTTGTTGCACTCGCCGGAGCCGATCTTGTACGCCGGCACGTTCATCCGCTGCAGGCGATCCGCGGCCGCGCGAGAGAAGGGCGTGCTCATGAAGATCATGCCCTGTGATTCGACGTACTCCTTCAGTTTCCGCTCGTCGTCTTCTGAGAGTGCGCAGCGCTGCATGATCTCGTAGATGGAGACCTTGGCATTTCCCGGCACCACCTTTTTCGCAGCGCCGCTCATCTCGTCATCGACGACGTGCGTTTGATGCTTGACCACTTCGACGCCGGCGCGTGTGGCGGCATCGACCATCTCGAATGCGGTCGTCAGGCTGCCTTCGTGGTTGATCCCGATTTCGGCGACAACGAATGGCGGGTGCGCGGGGCCGATTTGACGGCCGGAGATGGAGATTTCTGGGAGCATCAGATATCCGTTTGCTGCGGGCGGGACTAAAGTCCCGCCCCGACGTACGGACTCCAACGGGCAGGAAGAATTTCTGGATCAGATCCTCGAGCTCGGCAATCGACTTGGCGGAGTTCACGCCGATGCGGAACTGGGCGCCGCCATCAAAGCCTTTCGTGTACCACGAGCAGAGCGCTCGGATCTTGTTGATGACCCAGCGTTCCCTACCAACGGCTTCGGTCTGCGCGTTCCGCTCGGTTGTGGCCCGGTGACGAAATCCGCTCGCTTCGTCGACGTTCTCGGCAAGCAGCAGGTTCATGTAGTCGAGCAAGAACTGCCCCCGATCTTCCAGCGTGATCGAGCGGGCCGGTTTGCCTTCCATCAGATCCCGCGCTTGGGCGAGGACCCATGGATTACGCAGGACGCCGCGGCCGACGTACACGCCGCTCACTCCGGATCGCAGCTTCAAGACGATGTCCTCGGGCTCGATGCAGTCGCCGGAACCAAACACCGGAATGGAAACGGTCTGCGCGACCGCGGTCACGAAGTCCCAGTCAGCGACGCCGCTGTAGCTTTGCTTCGCGGTGCGGCCGTGAATCGCAATCGCTTTCGCGCCGGCACCTTCCACGCGCTTCGCGAGCTCCGGCGCATTGATCTCGCCGTCGTCCCAACCCTTGCGCATCTTGACGGTGACGGGAATCTTCACCGCTTTCGACATGGCCGCAATGATGGCCGCCGCATGCTCCGGCTCGCGCATCAGGCTGCAGCCGGCGTTGTGCTTGGCAATCTTCGGCACCGGGCAGCCCATATTCACGTCGACGATATTGGCGCCCATCTGTTCGACCACGCGCGCCGCCTCGGCCATCTTGTCGGGGTCGCCGCCGAAGATCTGGATCGACACCGGCCGCTCTTCCTCGGTGTATTCGGCATACTCGAGCGTGCGATCGATGCCGCGCACCAGCCCTTCGCTGCTGACCATCTCCGACACCACGAGCCCGCACCCGCCCTGGCGCTTCACCAGGCGGCGAAACGCGGTGTCGGTCATGCCCGCCATGGGCGAGATCACGAACGGCGAGGTTAGCTCGATGGAACCAATTTTCATGGCGCAACTTCCGAGCACACGGAGCCGAACGGAGGACACGGAGGTTTCATTAGTACGGTTTGACGTCCGCGGCATCCACTTCAACAGAAACGGCCTGGCCGATCAAATCGACCGACAGTATCAAACGCGCGTGGGCGCCCTTGCGAATCAGCCGGCCAACGACGCCCTTCAGGGGGCCGTGCGAGACGCGCACCATGTCCCCTTCCTTGATCAGCGGCACCGGATCGTAAGCCAGCTCGCTTTCCACCAGCGTGCGGATGCTTTCGATCTCTTCCACGGGAATCGGCGACAGCATGCCGTTGTTGCTGATGATCTGGACGACGCCGTCGACCTTGAGGATGCCGATGCGCTCATCGGGCACGAAGCGCGCGAACACGTAGCCGGGAAACAGCGGCCAGTCGATCTTCTTCTTGCGATCTTTCCAGCGGCTCCACTTGCCGATGGTCGGCAGGAAGACGTCGACGGCTTTCTTGTCTAACTGGTCACGAACGAGCTTTTCATGACGCGATCGGGTCCAGATCGCGTACCAATTCGGCTCCATCAGGGCTGCGGAGCGGACTGCTCCATCTTGAGGCCCACTTCATACGCTTTCTTGATCTCGTCGTTCTTCCAGTCGATGATCGCCTCGGCGCGCAGCTTGGCGATGAACTTCAGGTACTCACCCTGGCGCTTCTCATTGGCGATCTTGTCGGCAATGTCGCTCCGCGCCTCTTCAAACGTCTTGGTCGTCGACGTCTGCAAGGCCTCGATCTTGATGATCTGATAACCGCGCGTGGTGCGCAGCACCGGCGTGACGTCGCCCGTCTTAAGGCCGGCGATCGCCTTCTGCAGATCGTCCGACAGGTCGCTCCTCGAAAGCGGACCGACGAGGCCGCCGTTGGCCTTTGACCCTGAGTCCGAATAGTCGGCCGCCAGCCGCGCGAACGGCTCGCCGGCCACGATCTTTACGCGCACTTCCTCGGCCTTCGCCTTGACCTCATCGTCTTGCGCCACGTTGATGCCTTGCGCGGTGGTGGGCACGTTGATCGTGATCTCGCGCAAGGTGATCTGCGGCACCGTGGCGAATTCTCCCTTGTGCCCTTCGAAGTACGCCTTCAGCTCGGTCTCGGTGACTTGCAGCTTCTGGAGGATCTCGGTCTGCTGCACCTGCTGCACGAGCATGGTCCGCTCGAGCTGCCGCCGCAGATCGGCCATGGTCATGCCTTCCTGCTTCAACGCGGCCTGAAGCGCTTCGTCGCTCTCGATCTTGTTTTCCTTCTTGATGTTCTCGACGATGCTGCTGAAGCGCTCGGCGGTCATGGTGTAGCCGAGCTCCTTGCCGCGCTGGACCATCAGCATTTCGTCGACGGCGTCGACGATGATCCCGGGCGTGATTTCGGAGAGCGCCTTCTGCAAGGCCTGATCGTTGTCGGGACGGAAGTTCGGGTTTTTCTGACGAAGGGCGGCAATCTGACGCGCCTCGAGCTCAGTCTTCGTGATGATCTCGCCGTTCACCTTGACGAGCACCTGCTCGATGATCTGAGCTCCTTCGACTCGCGTGCTACCCGCTTCGCGGGCCGCACTCTCGCCCAGGACAAGCTGGGGCGCCGCGACGGCAAGCGCAATCAACATCACGCCGGCCCAGACGATGTTTCTTCGAACGTTCATGTGAATCACCTATTGTACCGCGCCGTCGGCACCCCTCGCCCACCCCCGCCTTAAAGGCGGGGGCTAAATGTCGGGGGCCACAAGGCGGCGGGCTATGTGTCGGATTAGGACTGCAAGTCTTCCAGCAGATCCGTCACCTTAACTAAGACTCCGTCGGGTGCGCGGGGGTCTTCGGGTGCCTGCTTGAGAATCTCGGCTTTTGTGAACCCAGGCGTCACCTCGCCGGTCGTTGCGCGGGCGGTCCACCACGCCGGCTTTCGCTGTACCTTCGCGAGTCGTCCGACGTGCGAAGCAGCTCGCGGCGATGAGCGACCCGCCGAAGCGCCCGAAGGTGTTGGCGTCGGCGCGAAAGCGGGCGTCTCCGGCCGAGCTGGCGTCTTGAGATCGAGCTTCACGGTACTGGGCGGAACCAACTTCAGGTCGCCGCGCTCCTGGACCAAATTGATGAGGTGCATCGGATCGACCTTCGCCTTCTGGCGGAACTTGATCGCCACCGTCGAGCCTTCGCGGTCGATCGTCTCCACGCCGAGGCCGTCGGCGAGCACGCGAATCCGCCCGAAGTCGGCAAGGTTGAGCACCGCCGTCGGTGGCGGCCCGTAACGGTCGCGCACTTCGTCCACGATGCGGCCGATCTCGTCCTCGCTGCGGGCGCCGGCAATGCGGCGATAGATCATCAGCCGCTGATTCATGTCGGGCACGTAGCTCTCTTCGAGACGGAAATCCACCTTCAGGTTCACCGTGGCGCGAATATCGTCTTCGAGGTCCTCGCCCTTCAACTCGCGAATGGTCTCCTCGAGCAGCTTCATGTACATTTCGAAGCCCACCGCATCGATAGTGCCGCTCTGCTCGCCGCCGAGCAGGTTGCCGGCGCCACGAATCTCGAGGTCGAGAGCGGCCACGCGGAAACCGCTACCGAGATCGCTGAACTCCTTGATCGCCACCAGGCGCTTCCGCGCCACCGGCGACAACGATTCTTCGGGAGGAATCAGCAGGTACGCATAGGCAGCACGATCGCTGCGTCCGACGCGTCCGCGTAGCTGATACAGCTGCGAGAGGCCGTAGCGATCGGCGCGGTTGATGATGATCGTGTTGGCGTTGGGAATATCAAGGCCGTTCTCGACGATGGTGGTCGCGAGCAGCACGTCGTACTTGTGCGCCATGAAGTCCAGCATGGCGCGCTCGAGCGTGTCCTCCAGCATCTGTCCATGGCCGATCACGATGCGCGCATCGGGCACCAGCCGTTGCAGGAGGTTGCCCATCGAGTAAATCGACTCGACGCGGTTGTGCACGAAGAACACCTGGCCGCCGCGCTCGATCTCCGCGCGTATGGCGCGGACCAGCACGTTCGAGTCGAACTTCACGACGTTGGTCTGAATCGACAGGCGATCCTTCGGCGGAGTCTCGATCACCGACATGTCGCGGATCCCCACCAGCGACATGTTCAGCGTCCGGGGAATCGGCGTCGCCGTCATGGTCAGGACGTCGATCTTCTTGCGCATCTGCTTGATGCGCTCCTTGTGCGCCACGCCGAAGCGCTGCTCTTCGTCGACGACCAGCAGGCCGAGGTCTTTGAAGATGACGTCTTTCGAGAGCAGGCGATGGGTGCCGACGATCACATCGAGACGGCCGGACGCCAGCGCCTCGAGCGCTTCCTTGATTTCCTGCTTGCTTCGGAAGCGGCTGACCATGTCGATCTTCGCGGGGAACGCCGCAAAGCGATCGCGCAGCGTCTTCAAATGCTGCGCGGCCAGGATGGTCGTGGGAGCGAGGAACGCCACCTGTTTGCCGTCCATCACCGCCTTGAATGCGGCGCGCATGGCCACTTCGGTCTTGCCGTAACCCACATCACCGCATAACAGGCGATCCATCGGCGTCGGCGATTCCATGTCGCGTTTGATTTCCGCAATCGCCGTGGACTGATCGGGCGTGAGGGTGAACTCGAACGCGTCTTCGAACTCTTCCTGCCAGTGCGTATCGGGGCCGAAGGGGTGACCGGGCACGGCCTTGCGAGCCGCATAAAGCTTGAGCAGCTCCTCGGCCATGTCGCGCATGGCCTTCTTGACCCTGGTTTTCGCACGCTCCCAGCTGGTGCCGCCGAGACGATCGAGCGGCGGCTTCGTGCCGCCGGTGTACTTCTGGATCAGATCGAGACGCTCGACCGGCACGAACAACTTCGCTTCGCCGAAATAGCGAAGCTCGAGGAACTCCTGGACCACATCGCCGCCGGCGACGGAAATCTGCTTGAGGCCGACGAACTGGCCGATGCCGTGATCGACATGGACGATCAGATCGCCGACCTTGAGGTCGCGAAGGTCGGAGAGGAATGCGGCCGAGACCGATCGTTTTTTGCCGGCTCCGGTCTTGCGGCGTTCTTCGTCAAAAACGTCGGTTTCGGCATAGAGGACGAGGGCTGGCTCTGTGGCCGGGTCGTTAGACCCGGCGGATCGCCGAAGACGAAATCCCTTCGACAGCCAGCCTTCCGCAACCATGACGGCGCCGCGGACGACATCGCCGGCATCGGAGGCCATGATGGCGCGGACGTCGTAGTCCTTCAGCAGTTCGACGGTGCGCTCCGCCCGGCCATGCGAACCGGCGACAAACACCACCAGGTCGTCGTTCGCCTGCGCGCTTTTGACGTCAGCGATCCAGTCTGGAATGCGGCCATGGAACGTTGCAGTGGGTTGAGTGGAAATCGACGGTTCTTGATCCCGGATCCCGGATCCCGGATCCTCGAGCGAAAGTTCCTCAACCACCACCGCAATGGCGAGCTCAGCCTTCAGTTCTTCCTCGGACAGAATCAAATCGGTCGGCAGGAGCGGCTTGGGCCCGCCGCGATGACGCTCGACGGCGTCGCCATAGGAAGTTGTGATCTGTTCCCAGGCGGTCTTGATGTGGCTGTCCACATCGGAGGGCTCCGACAGCCAAATCTGCGCGTCGCGAGTGCGGAGATACTGAAAGATGGACGAACCTGAAGGTTCGTCGGCACGACGGCTGAAGGACGGCAACGCTTCGCGAACGGGGACGATGCCGAAGCGATCCAGGGTCTCGACCGAGCGTTGCGTGCTTGGATCGAAACGGCGGACCGACTCGACCGAATCGCCGATGAACTCGATTCGGATCGGCAGCTCTTCTCCCGCGGGGAAGACGTCGAAAATGCCGCCGCGGCGGCCGAACTCGCCATGCGCATCGACGGGATCCGCCGCCTCGTAGCCGCCCATCACCAGCGTGTTGGCGAGTTCGTGCGGATCGAGATCGACGCCGGGTTTGATCTCGCACGACGAAAGCAGGATCGCGGCCGGCTCCGGAACTTTCGTCAACAGCGCCGCCGCCGACGCAACGACGACGCGCGCCGTACCGTTCGCGAGCGCGTGAAGCACGCGGGCACGAGCGGAGGCGACTTTCAGGTGCGGCTGAAAGCCGCGATACGGATCAACTTGAGTGGAAGGGAACGGCAGCACCTGCTGCGCGACCACCGCATCCGCGGATCCTTCGAGCACGCCGAGGAAAAAACAGATATCGCCCACCGCCGCCTCGATTTCCGCGTCGGTCGGCAGCACCAGCAACACGGTGCCTTCGGAGAGCCGCTTCGCCGCCGCCGCAACCGCCAGCGCCCGTACAGGTGTGGTCGCGCCGCTGAGGCGCCGGGTGGGGGATTGCAGCCCCGTTTCCCGAATCACGCCAGTCAGCAGTGACCGTAGCGCTAGAGACGGCGCGGTCGACATACCGAACTTTTGATTATCCCTGATTCAGTCCGCAGTCGACAATCGGCAGTTCAGAGTTTTCAGTCGGCAGTCTGCAGTTCAGTCGGCTGTCGGCAGTTTGATGCGGTCGATGATGCGGCTGGTCGAATAGCCTTCAGCGAGCGCAATCCTCACCACCCTGCCGCCGCGGGCTTCGACGATGTCCCTGCCGACAATGGCGTCCTCGCCCCAGTCGGCGCCCTTAACCAAGATGTCGGGCTGGATCAACGTGATGATCTCGTGCGGGGTTTCTTCGTCGAACACCACCACCGCGTCAACCGACGACAACGCCGAGAGGACTTCCGCTCTTTCGGCTTCGGTGTTGATCGGCCGATCGGGTGCTTTGCCGAGCGCCCTCGCCGATCGATCGCTGTTGATGCCGACGATCAGCAGATCGCCAAGCGCGCGGGCATCGCGAAGATAACGGGTGTGGCCGGGATGAAGCAGGTCAAAGACGCCATTCGTGAAGACGACGGCCTTGCCGTCCGCGCGAGCGCGCTCGACCAACGCAACCGCTTCACTTGTGATCACTGAACTTGATTCCGCCGCCAAATACCCACTTGTGGTCCGGACGATAGATACCGACGTCGCGAATCTTTGACTTCACGCGGAACGTGTAGAGCAGCCGGTGGTAATCGTACGGATAGCCATCCATCTTGTGTGCCGCCAGGTCCAGCCGATACGTGCCCTCGACGAGATCGAGGTGATCGATCTTGAACGTGACGATGGCGTTACCGTCGATCTCGGTCGGCTGAAATTCCTCGAGGTTGGTGTTGGTTCCGTACACGCACACGTTGTCGGCATTGAACAGGCCGAGACCAAAGACGAAGTCGGTGATCTTTTCCTTCGCGGTCACTTCTATCCGCACTTCGATCGGGTCGCCGCTCTGAAACACGTGGCCGGCCTCGTGGTCGGGACCCGAGAGCGACACCTTGGTGATCTCAATCTCTCGCGTGCCCCAACGGCCTTCGTCCGACTTGAAGCCGTCCTTGTAACCCTCTTGATCATCCGACGTCTTGGCGGACGCCGGCACCGGCGCGCCTTCTCCGGTCTCAACCATGTCAGGATCCGCGGAAGCCTTGGCGGAGGCGGATCCCTGGGCCGCCGACACTTCCTTCGCGGATGCCGCCACGCGCACCGCTTCCGCCTTGGCGAGCTCGTTCTCCTCGCTGTCCTCGACATTGATGACATACGCCGCCACGACCCGTTTTGGATCGCCTTCCCCCTTGGTCTGCCCCTTGTCGAGCCAGTGGGCCTCGTCGCAGAACTTTTCGACCAGGTCGAGCGAGTGCGTGACCAGCAGGATCGACTTGTTGCGCCGGCGGAACTCGGCAAACTTGTCGAGACACTTGTGCGTGAAGCCCTGGTCGCCGACGGCGAGCACCTCGTCGACCAGCAGCACTTCGGGATCGACGTGCACGGCCACGGCGAAGCCGAGGCGCATATACATGCCTGACGAGTAGGTCTTCACCGGCGCGTCGATGAAGTCCTGCATCTCGGCAAACTCGACGATCTCGTCGAACCGCCGCATGATGTCCTTCTTCGTGAGGCCCAGCATGATGCCGTTGATGAAGATGTTCTCGCGGCCAGAGATTTCCGGATGGAACCCGGCGCCAAGCTCGATCAGCGCCGAGATGCGGCCGTCAACCTTGACGCTGCCTTGAGTGGGACGCGTAATCCCCGCCACACACTTGAGCAGCGTGCTCTTGCCGGAGCCGTTGCGGCCGATCACGCCATACGTGCAGCCCTTCGGCACCGAAAACGACACACCGCGAAGCGCCTGGAACGTTTCGTCGGGCTTCAAATCGCCCAGCAGGCTGCCGTCGAGGATCGCTGACTTCAGCGTGGCAAACTGCCGCTTTCGCGCGTAACGGCGGTAGACCTTCGAGACGTTGATGACGTCAATGGCGGGCGTCATACTTCTTCCGCAAAACTATCGCGAAGCCGGTCAAACACGAAGTATCCGATCAGGAACACGAACACCGACGCCACGGCGAGCGCGACCAGCCACAGCCAATGCCCGTGCGGGCCCGGGAAGAACAGCACCTCCTGATACGAGATCATGATGTGCGTCATCGGGTTGAGATTCAGCCACCAGCGCATGTCCTGCGGAATCGACTGCATCGGGTAGATGATCGGCGTGGCGAAGAACCAGAACTGCATCAGGTTGCCGAGCAGGTCCTTGAGATCGCGGAAGTGCACCGTCATCGCCGACAGTAGCAGCGCCAGTCCGATGGTGAGGACGAGCTGCACGAGCACGATCACCGGGAACCACAACAGCTGCAGGCCCTCGATCGGCCGCTGGTAGTAGATCAGGAACGCCACGAGAATCACGAGCCCGAGGAAGAAGTGCACCATGTTCGCCAGCACGGTGACGATCGGCAGCACTTCGGCCGGAAACAGCACCTTCTTGATCAGGTTCCCACCGGCAATCAGCGTGTTCGCCGATTCGAGCAGCGATGACGAGAACCAGGTCCACGGCAGGATGCCGCAGAACATGAACAGCGCGTAGGGCTGCATGTCGGGTGGATGCGTGCCGGGCAACACCTTCGTGAACACGAAGGTGTAGATCAGCAGCAGCATCAAGGGATTGAAGAAGGACCAGAAGAAGCCGAGGACGGAGCCCCGATACCGCGCCTTGAGGTCGCGGACGACCAGGGTCTGAATCAGTCCGCGGTATCGGAGGAGCTTGGCGAGATTGCTAAACATCCGTTATCCGCCAGGAGGCGGACATCACCATCTCACATCCCCCGGCGCATTTCCGCCTGCATCCGCTGCAAGGTAGTGAGCATCTCCCGGCGCGCGCGCTCGAAGTCGATCTCGTGAGGCACCGCGCCCATCATCTCCTCGGCGCGCTTCATGCCGCTTTCCGCGCGTTCCTGGTCGAGCTCTTCCGCGCGCTCGGCGACGTGTGCCAGCACTGTCACCGAGTCAGGCAACACTTCCGCGAACCCCACCGACACCATCAGGAAGTGCTTCTCGCCGCCCTGCCGGTACCACATCGCCCCAGTTCTGAGCGACGTGAAGAACGGCGTGTGTCCCGGCAGCACGCCGAAGTCGCCTTCGCTGCCAGGCATCGAGACCTCGTCGACCTCCTGGGAAATCGACGTGTCGGGCGAGACGATGTGCAGGGTGAGTTTAGTGGGTAAGGCCATGTCGGTGTGGGGATCGGGGATCGGGGATCGATCTGTTTACCGATCCCTGATCCGTGAGCCCCGATCCCCTATTGTTTCAGTGTTTTCGCCTTCGCCAATGCTTCATCGATCGTGCCCACCAGGTAGAATGCCTGTTCCGGCACCCCGTCGTGCTTGCCGTCGGCAATTTCTTTGAAGCCCTTGATGGTCTCGTCGATCGTGACGTACTTCCCTTCGAGCCCAGTGAACTGCGCGGCCACGAAGAACGGCTGCGACAGGAACAGCTGAATACGGCGCGCGCGGGAGACCGCCAGCTTGTCGTCTTCCGACAGCTCGTCGATGCCGAGAATCGCGATGATGTCCTGCAGGTCCTTGTAGCGCTGCAGAATCTGCTTCACTCGCTTCGCGACGTCGTAGTGCTCGTCGCCGATCACGCGCGGATCGAGAATGCGCGACGAGGAGGCCAGCGGATCGACGGCGGGATAAATCCCGAGCTCGGCAATCTGGCGCGACAGGTTGGTCGTGGCATCGAGGTGCGCAAAGGTCGTCGCCGGCGCCGGATCCGTGTAGTCGTCCGCGGGCACGTAAATCGCCTGCACCGACGTGATCGAGCCTTTCTTCGTCGACGTGATGCGTTCCTGCAGCTGGCCCATTTCGCTGAGCAGCGTCGGCTGGTAACCGACCGCCGACGGCATGCGGCCGAGCAGTGCCGACACTTCCGAGCCCGCCTGCGTGAAGCGGAAGATGTTGTCGATGAACAGGAGCACGTCCTTGTTCTCGGCGTCGCGGAAGTACTCCGCCACGGTCAGCGCCGACAGGCCCACGCGCAGCCGCGCGCCCGGCGGTTCCGTCATCTGTCCGTAGACCAGCGCCGCGCGCGACTTCGACATGTCCTTCATGTCGATCACGCCCGACTCCTGGAATTCGAGCCACAGGTCGTTGCCCTCGCGCGTGCGTTCACCCACGCCGCCGAACACCGACACACCGCCGTGCTTCATGGCGATGTTGTTGATCAGCTCCATGATGATCACGGTCTTGCCGACGCCGGCGCCGCCGAACAGGCCAATCTTGCCGCCGGTCAGGTACGGCTCGAGCAGGTCGATGACCTTGATGCCGGTCTCGAACATCTTCAGCTCGGTGGACTGCTCCTCGAGCTTCGGCGCGGGGCGGTGGATGGGCCAGTGTTCTTTCGCCTCGACCGGCCGGTCGGGAAAGTCCACCGGCTCGCCGAGCACGTTCAGCACGCGGCCGAGCGTGGCGGGACCGACCGGCACCGCGATGGGCGCGCCGGTATCGATCGCGCTCATGCCGCGCTGCAGGCCGTCGGTCGGCTTCATCGCCACCGTGCGGACGCGGCCCTCACCGAGGTGCTGCTCGACCTCGGCGACGATGTCGATCTTCTCGCCGATGCCCTGGCCCTCGTCGACGATGCGAATGGCGTTGTAGATGTTCGGCAGGTGCCCGCCTTCGAATTCCACGTCGATGACCGGTCCGATGACCTGGATGACCTTGCCGGTTCTTGATCCCGCTGCGGTTGCTGTAGCCATATGTGTTTTGCCGGCGGCATTGAAATGCCGCCCTCCCGGCACTACGTCGCTTGTGCTCCCGAAACCACTTCGATAATTTCCCTGGTGATGGCGGCCTGTCTCACCTTGTTCATATAGAGGGTGAGACGGTCCACCATTTCCTTCGCGTTTTTGGTGGCGCTGTCCATCGACTGCATGCGCGCCGCGTGTTCGGCCGCGGCCGATTCGAGCAGCGCGCGCGCCACCTGCACCGAAACGTGGAACGGCAGCAGCGTGTTCAACAGCGTTTCCGGATCCGGCTCGAACAGGTATTCGATTTGCGCCGCCGCCACACCGCCCGGCGCCACGCCTTCGGCCTCGTTGAGGTCTTTCGGAATCGGCAGCAGTTTTTCGATCACCACGCGCTGCGAGATCACCGATTTGAACTCGTTGTAGACGAGATACACCGAGCTGATGTCGGGTCCCAGGAATTCCTTGATCGCCGTCTGCGCGATTGCCTGCGCGTGCGACCACTTGACGTTCTGGAAGAGGCCGACCTCTTCGTAGCGCACGTCGAAGCCGCGGCGCATGAAGAAATCGCGCCCCTTGCGGCCGACGAGCGCCATCGCCACGTCTCGGCCATCCGGCGACTTGGGCTGCTCGAGGGTGAACTGCAGCGCCGCCTTGGCGACGTTGGTGTTGAAGCTGCCGCACAGCCCACGGTCGGCGGTGATCACGATCAGCAGCGTCCGCGCGGCCAGCGGGTCGTCGTTGAGCAGAGGATGCTTGCTCGAGTCGACGCGCGCCGCCAGGTGGTTGAAGACCCGCAGCATCTCGCGCGCGAACGGGCGGCCGCGCACGATGCGCTCCTGCGCCTTGCGCAGCTTCGACGAGGAAACCATTTTCATGGCCTTCGTGATCTGCTGCGTCGACTTGACTGCGCGAACGCGCCGGCGAATATCGATCAGTGACGGCATTAACGGGCTCCAGCCGTCGCTTTCATCGCCTTGAAGTGCTCCTGGAATTCTTTCAGCGCCGCATTCAGCTCGTTCTTCAGCGCATCGTCGAGCGTCTTCTTTTCCTTGATGGCCGCGAGCACGTTGCCGAAACGGGTGCTCATGAATTTTGTGAGCTCGTCCTGCGCCGCGCCGACATCGGCCACCGCAATTTCATCGAGGAAGCCGTTGACCCCGGCGTAGAGGATCGTCACCTGCTGTTCAACGGGCAGCGGCGAGTACTGCTTCTGCTTCAGCACTTCGACAAGCCGGGCGCCGCGATTGAGCTGTTGCTGCGTGGCCTTGTCGAGGTCGCTGCTGCCAAACTGCGCGAACGCGGCCAGCGCGCGGTACTGTGCGAGGTCGAGGCGGAGCGTGCCCGCCACCTGGCGCATCGCCTTAATCTGCGCCGAGCCGCCGACGCGCGACACCGAGTTGCCGACGTTGATGGCCGGGCGGACACCCTGGTTAAAGAGGTCGGCCTCGAGGAAGATCTGCCCGTCGGTGATCGAAATCACGTTGGTCGGAATATAAGCGGACAAGTCGCCGGCCTGCGTTTCGATGATCGGGAGCGAGGTCAGCGAGCCGCCGCCATTCTTGTCGTTCAGTTTCGCCGCGCGCTCCAGCAGACGTGAGTGCAGATAGAAGACGTCGCCAGGGTACGCCTCGCGGCCGGGCGGACGCCGCAGCAGCAGCGAGATTTCACGATACGACTGCGCGTGCTTCGAGAGGTCGTCGTAAATCAGCAGCGCGTGGCGGCCCGCGTCGCGGAAGAACTCGCCCATCGCCGTGGCCGAGTACGGGCTGATGTACAGCATCGGCGCCGGATCGGACGCCGTGGCCGCCACGACGATCGAGTAGCGCATGGCGTCGGCTTCTTCGAGCGTGCGCACGACCTGGGCCACCGTGGACTGCTTCTGGCCGATGGCGTTGTAGATGCAGATGACGCCGGTGTCTTTCTGGTTGAGGATGGTGTCGATGGCGACGGCGGTCTTGCCGGTCTGGCGGTCGCCGATGATCAGCTCGCGCTGGCCGCGGCCGATGGGCACCATGCCGTCGATCGACTTGAGACCGGTCTGCAACGGCTCACGGACCGGCTGGCGATCGACCACGCCGGGGGCGATGCGTTCGATTGGCGAGGTCTGCTTGGTGAGGATCGGGCCCTTGCCGTCGATTGGCTGGCCGAGCGCGTTGACCACGCGGCCGAGCATCTCTTCGCCGACCGGCACCGAGATGATGCGGCCCGTGCGCTTGACCGGGTCGCCCTCCTTGATCGCGGTGTACTCGCCGAGCAACACCGTGCCGACGCTATCTTCTTCCAGGTTCAGCGCGATGCCGAACACGCCGTGCGGGAACTCGAGCATTTCGCCCGCCATGGCGCGCTGGCAGCCGTGCACGCGCGCGATGCCGTCACCGAGCGACACCACGGTGCCGACTTCGGCCACGTCCACTGCCACGGCGAAGCTGCCAATCTGTTCGCGGATAATCTTGGAGATCTCGTCTGCTTTGATTGTCATTGTTCAACCAACTGTTTGCGCAGCTGTTCGAGCTGCGTCCTCACGCTGCCGTCGTAGACCGTACTGCCGATCTTGGCGACCACGCCGCCGAGCAGCTCGGCATCGACGCTCGTCGACAATTCGACTTTCTTCCCGGTGACTTTCGAGAGGCGTTCCGCGAGCGCTTTCGTCTTCTCCGGCGAGAGCGGCACGGCGCTCGTCACTTCGGCGCGCACGATGTTGTGGTGCTCGAGCAGCCGCTCGCGATACGCCTCGGCGAGATCGGGCAGATAGTGCAGCTTGCGGGTCTCGGCGAGCAGCACCAGCAACTTCGTCACCGGCGTCGACAAGCTCATCGCCTTCGACACCGCTTCCATCAGCGACTTTCGCGCGGCCTCGGTGACCGTGCCACGCTTGGACGCGGCGGCCAGGTCCGGGCTCGCCTGCATCATGGCGATCACGGCCTGCAAATCGCGATCGATCTGGTCGAGGTCGGCCTTCTCCTGCAGCGCCACATCGAACAGCGCTTTCGCGTACCGGTTGGCTGAGGTGCGGAGTGACATCTACTGCTGCTCCTTCACCTGCGAGAGATAGCGATCGACGAGCCGTTCCTGGTCGGCCGGCGTGACGTCTTTCTTGATTCGCTCGGCGGCGAGCTGTACCGACAGGTTGGCGGCGTGCTCGAGAATCTCTTTCTTCGCGAGCCGCACCTGCAGATCGATCTCGCGGCGCGTCTGTTCGAGCAGCCGATCGCGATCCGCGGCCGCCTGGGCGGCAATACGTGCGTCTTCGGCTTTGATTTCCTCGGCGCCGCGCGCGCGCAGCGCGACGAGTTCGCCGGGCAGCGCCTTGAGCTTCTGTTCGATGGTCTCGAGTTGCGCGGTGGCCGCAGCGCGCAGCTCGGCCGCCTCGACGAGGTCCTTGCGGATGGAGGAACCGCGTGTGGCGAGGTAGTCGCGGAGCGGCTGGTTGAGGAAGTAATAGAGGATGCCGACGAAGATGATGAAGTTGGCGACCGGCCAACCCATCCCTAAGATCATTCCGCCGATGCTTTCGTCATGGCCGCCTTCAGCGGCGTGTTCGCCTTCGGGCTGCGCATGATCTGCTGCGGCCTGACCCGCCGGAGCCGGCGGATGTTCCTGCCCGCCTTCGCGGCCGTAGGCCGCTCCGGCGAGGTCGCGCCGTGGCTCCGCAGAAACTTGCGGAGCGGAGGCGGATGCCGGCACGGCTGCTGCGAACGTCAGCAAAAACGCTGCAAACAAGGCAGTTAAGACTTTGTTCTTTAATTCACAAGCGGCGAGGAACGGGGTCTGCAACTTCAGATTCCTTGCTTGTTTAGGAAGCGCGTCCGAGGACGCGAGACACGATCGCGCCCGCCAGATGTGAAGCGTCGCGATCGAGCGCGGCGCGCGCCTCTGTCGATTCCTGCTGCACGCGCGCCGTGGCCGCAGAGAGTTCCTGCCCGACGGTCGCGCGAGTGGCTGCGAGAAGCTCGGCGCGCTTGTCGAGCGCGGCTTTTCGCATGTCGTCCATTTGCCCATAGACCTCGGCACGAGCGGTATTCAATTTCTGATCGTATTCAGCGGCGGCCGCGGCAGCTTTCTGCGCCGAGGACTCGGCGATCTCACGCGCGCCGCGAACGGCCGTGGCGCGCTCGTCGATGACAAGGAGGATCGGCTTGAAGACCAGCGTGTTGAGCAGGAAGGTGCACAACAGCAGGAAACCGACGACCCAAAGTGCAGTGATATCCGGGGTTAACAAACAATTAAATCTATCACGTTCCCTACGGGTTCCAAGGGTTCCAGGGGTTCCAAAGGTTCCAGGGGTTTGGTGCGGGTGGGTTCCGAATTCGGGTAGTTAACCAAATTTAAGTCTTGAACCACCTGCGGAGGTTACGGATCCCACAAAACTGGCCGAAATTCCAGCGTTTTCCAGGTTGGCGAAGACCGCATCTGCTGCTTGGGCGCCGACCGACAAGAGTAAGCCTCCCGATGTTTGAGGATCAAAAATCACATCCCGGCGGGCTTCCGATACGTCCCGACTAAATTCAATCCCCGCCGCAAAGTGCTCCCGGTTTGTATTCATTCCCCCGGACTTGTTTTCCGCGGTCATCGCCAGCACGCCTGGGATGATCGGCAACGCGCTCGCGTCGAACTCGATCGTCACGTGACTGGCCGCGGCCATCTCCGATGCGTGACCCGCCAGGCCGAAGCCGGTGATGTCGGTGCACGCGTGAACGCCATCGCCGTTCGCGATGGCTTCCGCCGCTGCCTTGTTCAACGTTCGCATCTGCGCCACCGCAAGATCGATCACGTCCTGTGACGCTCGGCCGAACTTGATCGCGGTGCCGACGATGCCGGTGCCGAGAGCCTTGGTAAGAATCAAACGATCGCCCGGCTTCGCGCCGGCGTTGGTGAGGATGCGTTTGGGATCGATCGCGCCGGTGACCGCGTAACCAAATTTGATCTCGCGATCCTGCACCGTGTGACCGCCAAGTAACGCCACGCCCGCCTCGCGCAACTTGTCGAAGCCGCCGCGAAAGATCTGCGCAATGTCGTCGGTGTGCAGGCCATCCTGCGGGAACGCCGCAATCGCCAGCGCCGTGAGGGGCCGGCCGCCCATGGCATACACGTCACTCAGTGCATTCGCCGCGGCGATCTGTCCGTAGATATACGGGTCGTCGACGATCGGCGTGAAGAAATCCACCGTCTGCACCAGCGCCGGTCCACCCTCCCACGCGTACACACCAGCATCGTCCGCAGTCCTGTAGTCAACGAGGATGCGTGGAT
Source organism: uncultured Acidimicrobiia bacterium (assembly GCA_963784445.1). Classification (GTDB taxonomy): domain Bacteria; phylum Acidobacteriota; class Vicinamibacteria; order Vicinamibacterales; family UBA2999; genus 12-FULL-67-14b. Next base: position 841,701 of record CAWARO010000001.1, read on the forward strand.
CCGATTGAACTGGTATGCCGCTCAGGACCTGAGCGAGCTCGCCGGCTGCGAGTTTGCTCGCTCAACCGGCGCAGCTGACCATCTCGGTCAGCCGGCGCCTTTGCTGTGTCGTCATTTGCGTTCCGTTAGATATTCGTACAACCGCTGGAGCTCGTTCTCGTTCGTGAAGGCGATCGCGATCGTGCCTCCTTTTCCTTTGCGCTTGATCTCAACAGGAGTGCCAAGCGTGATGCGCAGCTGTTCTTCGGCCGCGCGCGTGTGGACGTCCTTCTTCGCTTTGAGCGGCGCCGTGGTGGTGGCGCCGCGCTTGTCGTCGATCTCTTTCTTGACGAGCGCTTCGGTCTCACGCACCGAGAGGCCGCGCGACACCACGTCGCGCGCGAGACGGCGTTGGTCGCTCTCGGAGGTCAACGCCACGATCGCGCGGGCGTGGCCCATCGAGAGCGCGCCCGAGGCCACGTTGCCGCGGACCTCTTCCGGCAGCTTGAGCAGGCGCAGGTAGTTCGCCACCGTCGCGCGATCCTTGCCAACTTGCGCGGCAATGTCGTCTTGCGTCAATTGAAAGTCGGAAACCAGGCGCTGATACGCGGCCGCCGCTTCCATCGGGTTGAGATCCTCGCGCTGGATGTTCTCGATCAGCGCCATCTCCAGCAGGCGCTTGCGATCGGTCGCGGCGATGTCCCTGACGACGATGGGGACTTTGGTGAGTTGGGCGCGCTGGGCAGCGCGCCAGCGGCGCTCGCCGGCGATGATCTGGTAGCGCTCACGCGCGGAGAGCGCGTTCTCGATCCTGCGCACGACGATCGGCTGAATCACGCCGTTGGCCTTGATCGATCGCGCGAGATCGTCGAGGCGCGCATCGTCCATGTGCGCGCGCGGCTGATACTGATTCGGCTCGAGCTGATCGATATCGACCTCGACGGACGAGCGTGGCGCGGTGAGCGCGTCTGATGCGTCGGGGATCAGCGCGCTGAGTCCTTTGCCAAGAGCTGGTCTTTTCTCCATGGTTGTTCCTGGCTACTGCTACTGGATACTGGCTACTTCTGTATTGCGTTCGAGCACTTCGCGCGCGAAGGCGAAGTACGCCTCGGCGCCGCGCGAGCGGGCGTCGTAGGTCACAGCCGGCAGGCCATGGCTCGGCGCTTCGGCGAGGCGCACGTTGCGCGGGATCACCGTGCGATAGACCTTGTCCTTGAAAAACTCGCGCACGTCGCGCGACACCTGCTGCCCCAAGTTGGTGCGGTCATCATTCATCGTCAGCAGCACGCCTTCGATGTCGAGCGTGGGATTGAGCGAGGCGCGCACGCGGCGCATGGTGGCCACGAGATCGGCGAGGCCTTCGAGCGCGAAATATTCGCAGTGAAGCGGGATGAGCACTTTGTCAGCGGCGACCAGCGCGTTGAGCGTGAGCAGTCCGAGCGACGGCGGCGAATCGATGATCACGAAATCAAATTCGTCGCGCAGCTGCGCGAGAAGATTTTTGACGCGCCCTTCGCGGTCGTCGACGGCGATCAGTTCGATCTCGGCGCCGGAGAGATCGCGGGTGGCGGGAATCAGCCAGAGCCGCTCGATGGACGTCTGGAGAATGAAGTCGTGGACGTCGGCGCTGGGGTTGGTAATGGCTTCGTAGATGGTGCCGCCTGGCGCGCGCTGGCCCTTCAGCCCGACGCCGCTGGTGGCGTTACCCTGGGCGTCACAGTCGACGAGCAGCACCTTGCGGCCTTCGAGGGCGAGCGCGGCGGCCAGATTGATCGCCGTGGTGGTCTTGCCGACGCCACCCTTCTGGTTTGTAACGGCGATAACTTTAGCCATATCAGTTAGTTATGGTTGTTTACTGTTGTTTGACCTAAACAACACGGCTCTGTGAAGTGTTGAACAGATTAGCGCAACGTTCCACGTGGAACAAGAGCCACTTTTGGTGCCTAGGGCAGGCTAAACGCGGGTCTTGCTAAGAATTACGAGCTTGCTGTGAAGCGCGTCAACAAGCGGGTATGTGGCCATCCAGGTGAGCGGTGGCGGCGGAGCGTCCTCGAGCTCACTGCGACTTGAGCCTCGAAATAACAGCAATTTCCCGCCTGTACGTAAGAAAGCCTGGAGCGTGAGGAGCGTCCGGGTTTCGATGCGGACAGCGCGAATAGACACGAGATCGAGGGTTTCGTGGAGCTCTGCGCGCGGAAGCAACTCCTCGAATCTCGACGTCTCGACTTCGGCATCACGCAGCCCGAGAGCCCGCACCGCTTCCCGGAGGAATACGGCCTTGCGGGTTTTGACTTCGACCATTCGCAGGTGAAGGTTCTCACTGGCGAGTTTCAACGGGATCGCCGGCGAGCCGCCACCGGATCCGGCATCGAGCAGTGTTCTAGCGTTTTCCGCGACGTAGCGGGCGGCAACGACCGGCTCGATTAGCAGCCGATCGATAGCGGCTTCATCCCCCTCCGGCGTCAGCTTGAACGCGGTGAGGTTGATCTTCGCGTTCCACTTGGTGAGGAGCTGGTAGTAAATCTCGAGTTTTTCGACGAGAGAAGGGTCGAGCGTAAGGCCCGCGGCCTTCGCTCGTTTCCTCAAACGCTCTCGGAATTCTCGATTGCTTCGCATTGCCGAATGTCAAATTAGCGAATGGGAGACTGTTTGGCGATCGTTAATTTGGTGATCGTCAATTCGAATTGGTGGATCGCCGAATCCGAAAATCGCTCAACAATTGCTAATCATTCGATTTCAAATCGTCAATTTGAAGCGTCCCAAATAAGCCCCCACGACAGCTACGGCAGCGGGCGTGACACCCGGTATACGCTGCGCCTGCCCCAACGTTTCTGGGCGCGTTTCGGAGAATCGTTGGACCATCTCGCGCGAGAGCCCTGGCACTCGTTCGAAGGGAAAGGCCTCCGGAATCCGGCGTCTCTCGGCATGTTGAGCCCGGACAACCGCCTGCTCCTGCCGCAAGAGATACCCCTCGTACTTGACCGATGTCTCAACGGAAGCCATGTCCAGAAGCCGGTCGGCAGTCGAGGTTTGAACGGCAATCTCCCCCGTCGAGAGCAGCCCTTCCAGCGTGATTTCCGGCCGGCGTAATGCCTGGCTTGCCGGTACGCGTGCACCGCCGTCAACCCGCACCAGGCTCCGCCGGAGACCGTCGACGTTCGCGTCAAATCGCTGTTTTCTGGCCTGAAAACGCTCCCAACGAACGTCATCAACCAGGCCAATCTGGCGCCCTTTCGGCGTCAATCGCAGGTCGGCGTTGTCGGTCCGTAAGAGCAGCCGATACTCGGCGCGAGAGGTGAACATACGGTAAGGTTCGAGGCATCCTTTGGTCACCAGATCGTCCACCATGATGCCGAGGTAGGCCTCGTCTCTCCCGAGCGTCAGCGCCGGCCTTCGCTGAACGACACGGGCCGCATTGATGCCGGCTAACAGCCCCTGACCGGCCGCCTCCTCGTAACCGGAGGTGCCGTTGATCTGGCCGGCGAAAAACAGGCCGGAAATCCGGTGCGTTTCGAGCGACGAGCGCAGTTCTGTAGGCTGGACGAAGTCGTATTCGACGGCATACCCAGGCCGCAGCATTTCTGCGGATTCCAGTCCTGGCAGCGCCTGAATCAAATCTCGCTGGGTCTCAGCGGGAAGGCTCATCGAAAAGCCGTTGATATAGATCTCCTCAACGTCCAGCCCCTCCGGCTCGAGGAACAGCTGATGCCGCTCGCGATGAGGGAATCGCATCACCTTGTCTTCGAGCGAAGGGCAGTATCTTGGCCCAATTCCCGCGATCTGCCCGTTATACAGAGGGGAATCGCCGATGTGCCCGCGCACCAGCTCGTGGACGCGATCGGTGGTGTGGAGGAGGTAACACGCCGCGACGTTCTTCGGCTGTTCTGTGGCCATGAACGAGAACGGAACCGGCGCGTCATCGCCGTGTTCCACGTGGAACACTCCGCGCTTGACGCCTTCGTCAAACTCGATCGACTTTCGAGCGAGCCGCGGCGGCGTTCCGGTCTTCAATCGGCCCCAGCGGAAGCCTAATTCCTTGATGGAGTCGGCCAAATCGCGCGACGGTGGCTCGCCGGCCCGGCCCGCGGGCCTCTGTTCGCGCCCAACGTGAACCAGACCGTTGAGGAACGTGCCGGTCGTGATAACGAGCGCTTTGCAGCCGAAACTTCGCCCATCCTCGAGCTGAAGTCCGGAAATCTTGCCGTTTTCGAGCAAAATCCGCCCAGCACGGCCGATGATCCACTCAATGTTCGGTTCGGCCTCCAGGGCGGCGCGCACCCATTCGCCGTAGCGGGCCTTGTCGGCCTGCGCCCTGGGCGACCACACCGCCGGCCCGCGCGAGCGATTAAGGAGTTTGAATTGTATTCCCGTAGCGTCGATTGCGCGGCCCATCAATCCGCCCAGCGCATCGATTTCTCGGACCAAATGCCCCTTCGCCGTGCCGCCAACCGCGGGATTGCAGGGCATGTGCGCGACGGTTTCTCGAGTGAGCGTGCAGAGTCCTACGCTGCGGCCCAACCTCGCCGCCGCCCACGCAGCCTCAACGCCGGCGTGACCGCAGCCGATCACGATGACATCGTATTCACTCATGGATTCTTAATTTTTTGCAAGTGTTCGTTATGTATCAGCGCCGAGGACACGGAGAAGTATGGAGCACACGGAGCGTTCTTCAAGAATAGCAGCGAGACCCTCCGGCTGAAGCCGGCCTCTATAGAGACGCTATGGTTTGGCGGCGTTGAGGCGCGTCGCACGGCACGATGACAACCTCCGTGTCCTCCGTCCTTCTCCGTGTCTTCGGCTGGCTTTACTTGCCTATGCAGAAACGCTCGAAGATGTGGCGCAGCAGATCGTCGCTCGTGCGTTTGCCGGTGATCTCCTGCAGCGTCTGCGCGGCCTCCTGCAGATCTAGCAACGGAAATTCTTCCGGCACCTCGCCTTCGAGCGCTGTGACGGCTCGATCGATCGACGCGCGGGCGCGTTCGAGCAACACGACGTGACGCATGTTCGTGATCTGCGGGCTGTCGCGCAGCGGCTCGCTCGTGTTCAGCGTGGTCGCGATTGCCTCGATCAATTGCTCGATGCCCTCACCTGTCTTGGCAGAGACATCGATTCCGGAAAACGACATGGCTGACGCTGCCAGGTCGGACTTGTTCCTGACCACAACACGACGCTGATGCGCCGTCGCCTCCAGCACGCCGCGATCTTCGGCCGACAGCGGCCGCGATCGATCGAGGACGACGATGGCCAGGTCCGCGATGCGCAAAGTGTCGCGCGCGCGGGAGACGCCTTCTTGTTCCACGACGTCCATCGTGTCGCGCACGCCGGCCGTGTCGACGAGCGACAGTGACAGTCCGCCGATGTCGGCCCGCTCCGTCAGCAGATCCCGGGTCGTCCCGGGAATCGCGGTGACGATCGCGCGATTCGTATTTAGCAGCGCGTTGAAGAGGCTCGACTTGCCAACGTTTGGCGCGCCGACGATGGCCACCTGCGCGCCTTCGCGCACGAGGCGGCCGCGCGACGATTGCGCCAGCAAGCCGTCGATGCGGGCGATGATGCCTGCCAATGACGTGCGGGCTTCCCGCGGCGCCACGAAGTGATAGCCCTCGTCCGGGAAATCCAGCGAGGCCTCGAGCTTGGCGATCACGTCGAACAGATCCCGCTCGATCTCGCCGATCGTTTTCGTGAGGGTGCCTTCGAGCTGATCGAACGCCGCGCGAGCCTGAAGCGGCGTCACCGCATCGATGAGGTCGGCGACGGCCTCGGCCTGAATCAGATCGATCTTGTTGTTGAGAAACGACCGGAGGGTGAACTCGCCCGGCTCCGCCATGCGCGCGCCTGCATCCACCGCGGCCCGCACGATCGACGCGAGCACCACAGGGCTGCCATGCGCCGAGAGCTCCGCCACGGTCTCGCCGGTGTAGGAATGCGGCCCAGGGAACAGTGTGACGACGACTTGATCGTTGGAGGCAAACTTCGCGAAGGTCGCGTGGCGGGGTTCGAACTGCGTGACGCGTCCGGTGAGCTCGCGGGCGATGCGCTCGGCGTCAGGACCGCTAATGCGGACGACGCCGATTCCGCCTCGCCCGGCGGGAGTCGCAATCGCGACGATCGTGTCGGAGATAGAAAACACGCCGGGGGGATGATACGTGCCGGGGAGACGATCCGCGCCGGGGTTGTTGATTCGGGCTCGGGGACGGATTTCCCCGGCAAGTAATACGTGCCCGGCAAGCAGCCACCTTCCCCGGCAAGAGGTGCCGCCCCCGGCAGCTTACTTAACGGAAATGATTACCGTCTTTTCGAACGCGTCTCCGATGCTCTCGGACGCCACCGACTGTAGTTCCGCCACCGCGAGGTGCACAATGCGGCGCTCGTAAGGATTGAGCGGGCCAATCTCCTGCGCCAGGCCGGTGTCCTTGGCCTTGCCGCCGAGGAAGAGCGCCATCTGCCGCAGCTCTTCGTCCTTGCCCTTCCGATATCCCATGCAATCCACCACGAGGCGGCGCCCCTCGGTGGCTTCGTGACGATACACGGCGCCTACGATGTGCTGCAGCGCGGCGAGCCCTTCGCCCTGGCGGCGGATCAGCACGTTGCCGTCCTCGCCATCCAGATTGATCCGGACGCCGTCCGGCATCTCCTCGGCCGAGGCCTCGAGATCAAGGTCCATTGCGTCGACGATCTTCTGCACGAACTCGGTGATGTCTGCGGTCGCCATAGGGTCTCGGTGCCTAATCGGTGTCTAATCGGTGGCCTATTTAACAGCAGCTTTGGCCGGCTTGCCAATCAAGTAGTTCGTGAAGTACTGCTGGACGATCGTGAACAGCGTGCTGACCAGCCAGTAGAGCACCAGCCCGCTCGGGAACGAGAACGACATCGCCGCAAACATGAGGGGCATGAACATCATGATCTTCTGCTGCGTCGGGTCGCCGGCCGCCGGCTGGAGCTTGGTCTGCCAGAACTGCACCGCGCCCATGGCCACCGGCAGGATGTAGTACGGATCCGGCGCTGACAGGTTGGTAATCCACCCCATGAAGTTCGCGCCGCGAATCTCGATGGCCATCTGCAGCATCGAGTAGAAGGCAATCAGGAACGGCAGGGTCAGGAGCATGGGCACGCAGCCGCTGGCGGGGTTGACGCCCTTCGACTTGTACAGCTCCATCACCTCGGTGTTCATCTTCTGCCGCTCGGGGTCGGTGACCTTGTACTCAGCGTAGCGCTCCTGGATCGCCTTCATCTGCGGCTGGATTTCCTGCATCTTCCGCATCGACACCACGCTCTTGTGGCGCAACGGGAACATGGCCAGGTTGATCAGGATAGTGAGGACGACAATCGACCAGCCCCAGTTGCCGACGAATCCCTGCACCCACTTCAGCGCGCCCAGCAGCGGCACCGCGAGCACAGAGAACATGCCGAAGTTGATGGCGCGCGTCAGCTCTGGATCGATCTCGCGCAGCTCCTCGAACACCTTCGGGCCGTAAAAGAACTTCGCGTTCACCGGCGGCGCCGCAAACCGCAACGACGTGCTCACGTACTTGCCGATGATCGACGGGTCGCTGACCAGCGGCGCGTGTTGCGGCTGATAATCGATGTGCACCGTCCGGGCCGGTTCGTCGTTCAACAGCACGGCGGCGAAGTAGTGATCGTCGACGCCGACGTACTTGAACAACCCCTCCTGCGATCCGCTGGCGGTGGGATCCATGCGATCGACATCGCCGTCGCGATAGACAATCGCCTGTGCCGGCAGCGTGTATGCAGGCGAGAAGAAGGACGAAGGCGGCGTGCGCGCGATGTCGTCGCCGAGACCAGGGCCCCAATGAATCGTCGGATTCAGCTCCTGCTGGCCGGCCAGCACCGTGGCGCTGAAGTTCACAACGTAACTGGTGGGCTCGAGGGTGAAGGTCTTCCTGACGTTCAAGCCATCCGACGCCGCGGCTTCAAACACCACGCTTTGTGGCGACGCGGTGGCGTCAATCTTGTCGGCGACGGGATTGCCGTTCACCGTGACGCGATAGATCGCCTCGTTGAGGCGCGCGCTCGTCGCCGGATCGTCCACGGTGAGGATGAACGGCGTGATCCGGCTGTCGCCCATGCCCGGGGGCAGGATGCCTTCGCCGGGCACGAGATCGAGCGGCTCGCCGGCGTCGTTGCGGAACTCCTTCAAGATCCAGTGCACGAGCTTCGCGCCGCGATTCGAAAAAACGGCTCTGACCTTGGTGGTTTCGACCACGATCTCACGGGCTGCGACATCTCCAACGGTCATCGTTGGTCCCGTTGGTGTGGCATTTCCGGGCTGTTCCGGTGCACGAGGTGCACTGGGTGCACTGGGTGCACTAGGTCCTGGTGCCTGCAGCGCACTCGGTGCACCCTGTGCACTCTGCGCACCCTGTGCACCTGCAGTCGCGTTCGAAGAAACGCGTGCCGGCTGTGGCGGTGGCATGACGAAACGCTGGAACAAAAATAAAACAAGAAACGACAGCGTGATTGCTATGAGGACTCGGCGTTCCATCTGGTGATTTCGTGATCTCTTGATCTAGTGATCTTGGGGAAGTGGAACGGGATCGTAGCCGTGACCGCCGAACGGGTGGCAGCGGCACAGACGCTTGGTGCCGAGCCATCCGCCGCGGACCACACCGTAGCGCGTGATCGATTCCGCCATGTAATCGGCACAGCCGGGCGTGTAGCGGCAGCTGCCGGCGAAGAGCGGCGACAGGGTGACTTTATAAAGGCGAATGAGAGCGAGGGCGAAGCTACGCATTCACGACCCTGCCTGACTTGGACAGCAGCGTGACGAACTCAGCTTCGAGGCGGTCATACGGCGCGTCAAGAATTTCGCGGCGAGGCACGACGACCACGTCGAGCGCGCCCGCGGGTTTGTGATGGCGAAACACCTCGCGAACGAGCCGCTTCGCGCGGTTGCGTTCCACCGCGGCGCCCATCTTCCGGGTGGCCGCAATGCCCAGGCGCGCGACGCCGGCCTCGCGCTCCCTCGTGAACATCGTCATGAGGCGTCCCGATCGCTTGGTTCCTGTCTTGTAGATGAGTTCGAAGTCGGCCCGCTTGCGGACGTGCTCATCACGGAAAAAGCCAGTGGCCTTGGGGTCTCGAGGACTTGAGGACGTGAGCACCATTCCTATCAAGCCCTCAGGACCTCACGTCCTCAGGCCCTCGGTATTTACTTCTCGTCGGAAACGGTGAGGCGCTTCCGCCCCTTGGCGCGCCGGCGCTTCAGCACCTGGCGGCCGTCCTTGGTGGCCATGCGCACCAGGAAGCCGTGCCGCTTCGCGCGACGGCTGGTATTGGGTTGAAACGTTCGCTTGCCCTTCTTCGATCTAGCCATTTTTCTCCTCGGTCGAACTAACGATTATAGGCCGAATCCCCCCTGCACTCATGGTGGTAAAGTTGCGTTCCCGCCGGCCCGGTGTCGGATTTCGATTCAGGGAACCGGAGGTGCCCGAAGTTTTCCACACCTGTGGAAAACTTTGTGGAAAAGCCCGCGAATCTATTGATATAACTCCTTATTATTCAGTTGTTTACCTGTGATGCTAACCACGACCATTTGGGACCAGGTCCTCAGCCGCATCGAAGGGCAGGTGGGCAAACACAGCTTTTCGACCTGGTTCAAACCGACCTCCCTGCTCGCAGACGGGGGGAGCAGCCTGCGGATCCGGGTTCCGAACCTGTTATTCGTCGAATGGCTCCCCAAGCACTACTCCGTGGTGCTGGCCGAGGCGCTCCGGGACGTGGGCCGCGGGGACGTGAAGCTGGTGTTCGTGCCGGATGCCTCTGGTGCTTCCGAGGAGGCTCGCGGGCAGTCGATCAGGGCGTCGGCCGCACCGGAATTCGAAGAGGCCGCCGAACCCTCCCAGAGTGATGCGCCCGCCGAGCCGCAACGCGCCGGCAGCCTCATCCCCCGCTACACCTTCGACTCATTCATCGTCGGGCCGTCGAACCAGTTTGCGAATGCGGCGTGTCGCGCGGTGGCGGAAACGCCGTCGCGATCGTACAACCCGCTGTTTATTCACGGCGGCGTCGGATTGGGCAAGACGCACTTGATGCACGCGATCGGCCACTACGTGGTGCAACATCACCCCGGCCTTGCGCTGACCTACATCTCGTCCGAGCGATTCATGAACGAGATGATTAACGCGGTGCGCTTTGATCGCATTCTCGATTTCAGGTCACGGTATCGCAGCGTTGACGTGCTGCTCGTGGATGACATTCAATTCGTTTCGGGCAAGGAAGGCACGCAGAACGAGTTTTTCCATACCTTCAACGCCCTGCATGACGCGCAGAAGCAGATCGTCATCAGCAGCGACCGTCCTCCCAATGAAATTCCTGCCCTGGAGGAGCGGTTGCGCTCGCGTTTCGAATGGGGATTGATTGCCGACATCAATCCGCCGGACATCGAGACCAAGGCCGCGATTCTGAAAAAGAAAGCCGAAGGCGAAGCGGTGCCGTTGCCCGACAACGTGGCGATGTATATGGCCAGCCGCATCAAGACCAACATCCGCGAGCTCGAGGGCTCGCTGATTCGCCTCATCGCGTATGCCTCGCTCACGAGCAAGCCGCTCACCATCGAACTCGCACAAGACGTGTTGAAGAACGTGCTCGATCACGATGAGAAGGCGGTCACGATTGAGCAGATTCAGAAATACGTCGCCGATTACTACCAGTTGAAGCTGACCGAGCTGAAATCGCGCAACAACGCGAAGTCAGTATCGATGCCGCGCCAGGTAGCGATGTACCTGTGCAAATCGCTCACGCATGCATCGTTGCCGGAGATTGGCCGCAGTTTCGGCGGCAAACATCATTCGACGGTGATTCATTCCATCAAGAAGGTCGAAGAGATGCGGAAAAAGAGCGGCGACTTCGACAAACAGGTCAATAACCTGATGGATTCGTTCAAGTAGCAATCAGGAATCAGGAATCAGGAAAGCGGCCTGATTCCTGATTACTGGTTGCTGATTCCCGTTTTGCACAGGCCGGTTGTGCATGAATTGCGCGCCCTGCGGATGGGGCGAAAGACCCCTCGAATCGCGTCCAAAGACACACCGGTTACCCACAGAAAAATGCACAGTTTAAATAGTTGATTTTAAAGGCTTTATTCTTGATGGAAATTTCGTAAACAGGACCTATTTCCTGTATACTTTTATATCTTCGCCTTTTACTCAAATCTCAGAGGTTAAGCAGGGCTTATGGAACTGGTCGCCAGGAAAGTCGATCTTGTGCGGGAACTGCAATTTTTCCAGCAGATCGTAGAGCGCAAGAACACGATTCCAATCCTGGCTAACGTGCTGCTCGAGGCGTCGGGCAACGAAGTGACCCTGCTTGCAACCGACCTCGAAGTGGCACTGCGCAGCCGTTGCGAAGCCGCGGTGAACAAGGCTGGTTCGGCGACGCTGCCCGCGAAAAAACTTTACGAAGTCGTGCGCGCGTTGCCCGAAGGCGACGTCAACATCGAAACCGACAAGGGCGGCAACAGCGTGAAAGTGTCTGGTGGGCAATTCAGCTCGAAGATGCCCACACTGCCGCGTGAGGATTTTCCGAGCCTGCCGGAAGCCGGCGGCGGCGTGAAGGCGACGATCGACGGCAAGTCGCTCGCGCAGATGGTTTCGAAGACGCAGTTTGCGATCACCGGTGAAGACACGCGGTTTTATTTGAATGGCGCTCAGTTCGTGTTGAGGCCAGACGACATGACGTTCGTGGCCACTGACGGCCATCGCCTTGCGCTCATGAACGTGAAGCACAACGGCACGAAGGGCGACGACATCAAGGCAATCTTGCCGCGCAAGACGCTCGCGGAGCTCGGACGGCTGCTGGCCGAAGGCAATAACAACGTCAACTACGAGCGTGGCGAGAACCATCTGTTTTTCGAAATCGGCCCGCGCCTGTTGATCTCGCGGATGATCGATGGCCAGTTTCCCGCTTACGAGCGCGTGGTGCCGAAGGGCAACGACAAGCACGTCGAGTTCGAGCGCGATCGACTGACGCAGGCGGTGCGCCGCGTGTCGATTCTCTCGAACGAGCGATCGCGCGCGGTGAAGATGATGCTCGACAAGGGCAAGGTCGAAGTGACGTCGAGCAGCCCAGAGTTTGGCGAGGCGCGTGAACCGATTCCGGTGGACTACAGCGGTCCGGCGCTGACGATCTGCTTCAACGCGCAATACGTGCTGGACTTCCTGGGCGTAGTGGAAACGGACGTGGTGGCTCTCGAATTGAAGGATGAAGTCAGCCAGGCGGTGATGAAGCCGGTCGGCGCTGACGGGTACGATTACACCTACGTGATCATGCCGATGAGGGTCTGAAAGAACGCGTGTCTGAAACCGAACAGAATCCAGGCAACGGCGGCAACGGCGGCGACTACGGCGCTGATAGCATCAAGGTCCTCGAGGGCCTCGAGGCGGTTCGCAAGCGCCCGGCGATGTACATCGGCTCCACGGGGCCGGCCGGGTTGCACCATCTCGTTTACGAGATCGTCGACAACTCGATCGACGAGGCGCTCGCCGGCTTCTGTACCGAAGTCAATGCCACGATTCACCTCGATAACTCGATCACGGTGGTCGACAACGGCCGCGGCATTCCTACCGACATGCACGAGAGCGGCAAGTCGGCGGCGGAAGTCGCGCTGACCGTCCTGCACGCCGGCGGCAAGTTCGACAACAGCTCATACAAGGTTTCGGGCGGCTTGCACGGCGTGGGCGTGTCGGTGGTGAACGCGCTGTCGGAGCGGCTCGATCTCGAGATCTGGCGCAACGATCACACGCACCAGCAAAGCTACGAGCGCGGCAAGCCGCTGGCGAATCTCGCCATCACGGGCACCACGAAGCGGCGTGGCACCAAGGTCACGTTCAGGCCGGATCCGCAGATTTTCGAGACCGTCGACTTCAGCTTCGACACGCTGGCCGGCCGGCTGCGCGAGCTCGCGTTTCTGAACGCGGGCGTCACCATTACGCTCGACGATGAGCGTGAGGACGGTAAGAGCCATCGCTTCCACTACGACGGCGGCATCGTGTCGTTCGTCGAGCACCTGAACAAGAACAAGGGTGTAGTGAACGAGAAGCCGCTGTTCATGAAAGGCGATCGCGACGGCATCGACGCCGAAATCGCGGTGCAGTGGAACGACGGCTACAACCCGCAGGAATTCTCGTTCGCGAACAACATTAATACGCACGAAGGCGGCACGCACCTCTCCGGGTTCCGCGCCGCGTTGACGCGTACGATCAACACCTACGCGACCAACAACAACCTGGCGAAGGATCTGAAAGACACGACGATCAGCGGCGACGACATCCGCGAAGGCATGACGGCGGTCATCAGCGTCAAGATCCCGAGTCCGCAGTTCGAGGGCCAGACCAAGACCAAGCTCGGTAACACCGAGGTCAAAGGCATCGTCGAGGCCATCATCAACGACCGGCTCGGGGCGTTCCTCGAGGAGAACCCGGCCGTGGCGCGGCGCATTGTCATGAAGTGCGTGGATGCCGCACGCGCCCGCGATGCGGCGCGCAAGGCCCGGGACCTCGTGCGCCGGAAGGGCGCGCTGGACGGCAGCTCGCTGCCTGGCAAGCTGGCGGACTGCCAGGAGCGCGATCCCGCTCTCGCCGAGATCTACATCGTTGAAGGTGAATCAGCCGGCGGCTCGGCTAAGCAGGGGCGCGACCGGAAGTTCCAGGCGATCCTGCCGATCAAGGGCAAGATTCTGAACGTCGAACGAGCCCGCCTCGATCGCATGCTCAGCTCCGACGAAATCAAGACGATGATTGCGGCGCTCGGTTGCGGCATCGGCGTCGAGGACTTCGACATCGACAAGCTGCGCTATCACCGCGTCATCATCATGACCGACGCGGACGTGGACGGCTCGCACATCCGCACGCTGCTGCTGACGTTTTTCTATCGCCAGATGCCGATGCTGGTGGAGCGCGGGCACATCTACATCGCGCAGCCGCCGCTGTTCAGGGCGAAGCGCGGCAAGGCGGAAACCTTCATCAAGGACGAGCGCGCGCTCGAGAACTTCCTCGTGCACCGTGCCGTTGACAGCCGCGCGGTGCGCACCGCGGACGGCGCCGACATCTCGGGCGCGGACCTTGAAAAGCTCCTGCACGGGATGATCGCGTATCGCAACGTGTTGCGCACCGTCGAACGCCGCGGCCACGCGCGCGACGTGGTTGAAGCGCTGCTCGATCGCGATGCCCGCGGCCGCATCTTCTTCGAGAACCAGCAGGTCCTCCAGGGCCTCGCCGATCAACTGACGACGCCGATTCGGGACGTCACCTTGCAGCGCGACGAAGAGCACAACGCGTGGACCCTGAAAGTCGACGATCGGGGCACCGGTTACTCGCGCATCGACACGATCGGCCCGGAGTTTGTGACCTCAGGCGAGTTCCGGACGCTGGCGGCCGGCTACCTGGAAATCAGCCACGTGCTGCGCTCATTGCGGAAGGGCCCGATCGAAGTTCGCATCACCACCAACGGCAAGGCGCCCGAGGAATCCGAAACGCCGGATGAAGGGCTTACCCCCGAGGAAAAGGAAGCGCTCGAGGTCATCGGCGTGGCGCCGACGACTGCAGCCGCGGCCGCGGCGGCGGCTGCGAAGGCCGGGCCAGCGTCGGTGGGTTCGCTCGACGAGTTCATCGATCACTTCATCGCGCTCGGCCGCAAGGGCGTGGCGATCAACCGTTACAAAGGCCTCGGCGAAATGAACCCCGAGACGCTCTGGGCGACGACGATGAATCCGGAAATACGGACGCTGCTGCAGGTGAGGGCGGAAGATCACACCGAAGCCGACTCGATGTTCACGACGCTGATGGGCGACCAGGTGGAGCCAAGGCGCAAGTTCATTGAAGACAATGCTCTTGAAGTGAAGAACCTCGATATTTAGCGATCTCTTGATCTTGTGATCTGGTGATTTAAAAAACGCTGCATGGAAGTTAATCGGACTCCCGTAAACATCGAAGATGAAATGAAGCGGTCGTACCTGGATTACGCGATGAGCGTAATCATTGGGCGAGCGCTGCCGGACGTCCGCGACGGGCTGAAGCCCGCGCATCGGCGCGTGCTGTACGCGATGAGCCAGATGGGCCTCGCCTCGAACCGCGCCTACCGCAAGTGCGCGAAGGTGATCGGCGAAGTCATCGGCAACTACCATCCGCACGGTGACCAGCCGGCTTACGACACGCTGGTCCGCCTCGCGCAGGACTTCAACATGCGCAAGACCCTGGTCGACGGCCAGGGCAACTTCGGCTCGGTGGATGGCGATCCGCCCGCCGCGTATCGATACACGGAAGCCAGGCTCGAGGCACTCGCCGAAAGCCTGATGGAAGATCTCGACAAGGCCACGGTCGACTTCGTTCCGAACTTCGACGAGACGACGACCGAGCCGACGGTGTTTCCGGCGACCTATCCCAACCTCCTGGTGAACGGCTCAACCGGCATCGCGGTGGGCATGGCCACCAACATCCCGCCGCACAACCTTGGCGAGGTGATCGACGGCGTCGTCTGGCTCATCGAGCACACGCTGATGGGCGGCCCCGACGCGCCCACCTACACACGCGAGCAGAAGCTCAAGGAACTGATCAGGCTGATCCCGGGTCCCGACTTCCCCACCGGCGGGCAAATCGTCGGACGGCGCGGCATCCACGAAGCGTTTCTCACCGGCCGCGGCTCGATCCAGGTCCGCGCCAAGACGGAAATCGAGACGACGAAAAAAGGCGATCGCCAGCAGATCATCGTCCACGAGATCCCGTATCAGCTGAACAAGACCCGCCTGCTCGAGCGCATCGCGGAGCTGGTGCGCGAAAAGGCGATCGACGGCATCTCCGACCTGCGCGACGAGTCGGATCGCGACGGCATGCGCATCGTCATCGAGCTGAAGCGCGGCGAAGTCGGCGAGGTCGTGCTGAACAATCTCTACAAGCACACCCAGCTGCAGCAGTCGTTCGGCATCATCACGCTGGCCATCGTGGCGGGGCGCCCGAGGGTGCTCAGCCTGATCGAAGTCATTGAGCTCTTCATCGACTTCCGCCGCGAGGTGGTCCGCCGCCGCATCGAGTTTGAGCTTCGCAAGGCGGAAGCGCGCGCGCACGTTCTCGACGGCTTGCGGATCGCGCTCGACCATCTCGATGCCGTGATCGCGCTGATTCGCGGCTCGAAGACGCCGCCCGAAGCGAGGGCCGGCCTGACCACGAACTTCGGTCTCTCGGAGATCCAGGCGCAGGCGATTCTCGACTTGCAGCTCCAGCGCCTCACCGGCCTCGAGCGCGACAAAATCCTGACCGAGCTGGCCGAGCTGACGGCGCTGATCGCGAAGCTGAGGAACATCCTCGCCAACCAGCCGCTGCTGCTGAAGATCATCGTCGACGAGCTGAAGGCGATCAAAGCGAAGTTCGCCGATCCGCGCCGGACGCAGCTGATCGACGAAGAAGGCGAACTAAGCATCGAGGATCTGATCACCGACGAAGATGTCGCGGTGACGGTGACCGATACGGGCTACATCAAGCGCACGCCGATCACGACCTACCGGACGCAGAACCGCGGCGGCAAGGGCCGCATCGGCATGCGCACGCGCGAAGAGGACGTGGTCAACCACCTGTTCGTGGCCTCGACGCACTCCTACATGATGATCTTCTCAGACCGCGGCCGCGCCTACTGGCTGAAGGTCCACGAGATCCCGGATGTGGGCGCGGATGGCAAGGGCAAGTCGATCGCCAATCTCGTGCAGATGGAATCGGGCGAGAAGCTGGCGTCGATGGTGGCGGTGCAGCAGTTCGACGATCAGCGCTTCATCATGATGGGCACGCGCAAGGGCACGATCAAGAAGACCGAGCTTTCCGCGTTCGCCAACCCGCGCGCCGGTGGCATCATCGCGATGGGCATTGAGGACGATGACGAGCTGCTGGCCGTGCAGGTGTCTGACGGCAAGAGCGAAGTGTTCATTGGCACGCGCGACGGCATGGCGATTCGGTTCGAAGAAGCGGACGCGCGCGCGATGGGCCGCACCGCGTACGGTGTTCGCGGCATCCAGCTTCGCGAAGGCGACCAGGTGGTAGCCATGGAAGTGATCAAGCCCGGCGGCACCTTGCTGACCGTGACCGAAAAGGGCTACGCCAAGAAAACCGAGCTCGACGAATACCGCGTGCAGGGCCGTGGCGGCTATGGCCTCAAGAACCTCGAAGTCACGGACAAGAACGGCCACGTGGTGGGCATCGCGCAGGTGCGCGCCAACGAGGAGTTGCTCGTCATCACCGAGCAGGGCAAGATTCTGCGGACCGTTGCCGCCGAAATCCGGACCATCGGCCGCGCCACACAGGGCGTAAAGCTGATGGATCTCGAAGGCGACGACAAGATCGTGTCGGTGGCGCTCGTGGAAGCCGCCGTCGCGGATGAACTGCCGCCGGCAACACCGGACGAACCGCCACAGTCGTAGGGGCGGGACTGTAGTCCCGCCCGCCAGGAGGACGAATGAAAAGGATCGCCGCCGCAATCTCGCTCATTCCCGCGACCATGATGGTTGTGAGTTGCTCGCGTCCGCCCGAGCAGCAGTTTCTGACCCAGTTCTTCAGAGCTGCGCGTGGGCGAGACAACACCACGGTGGGCCGCATGTCGGCGGTGGAGATCGATCCGCGAACGCAGGGCTCGGTCGATGATTTCGAAATCACGAGCATCAGCGAAGAGAAGCGCGCGCCGCTGTCGTTCAAGCCGCTGTTCGAGGCGGAGGCAAAGGCCCGCGAGGAAGAGAAGGCGTTCCTCGCCACGAAGATCGAGTATCAGAACGCGAACATCAAGTCGATCGAAGAGGTGCTGAAGCTCGAGGCTCAACCGGACGCGAAGTGGCCGCCGGCGCTGCAGAAGACAAAAGCGGAATGGGACAAGTGGCGTGAAGGCATCGCCGCCCATGCGCGCGCGACCTCATCGGCCACCGCGGCAATCAAGTCGTCCACCGGCCTCGCGGAAGCGTCGTTGACGCAGCCAGGGCAGCCACCGCTCGACGCGCGGACGTTCCAAGGCGAGACGATCAGCAAGGACGTGGTGGTGAACGCCGACGTGCGCTCGCCGGATGGGCAGACGTCGCAGAAGACCCTGACCATCACCATCGCGCGCGTGGCCGGCGGCGGCCGCGAGGGCCGGCCGATCATCACGAAAATTACCGGGCTGTAGGGGCACGTGGGGCCGGGTCTTCAGACCCGCCTCTACGTACCGGTAGGCGTTAACGCGCGGTGAGCTTCGCGTACTTGGCACGAAGCGTCTTCGTGCCCACCGTGACGAACTTTACAACCAGCTTCTGGTCGTCTTCAAGGTCCTCAACGCTCACCACGGTGCCCGGTCCGAACTGGGCGTGGTTGACGCGTGCGCCAGGGCGCAACCCGGGCGTCTGGTCCTCTTCCTCGTAATGGAAATTCTGCGTGGCGACCTTCTCGGTGTTTACTTCCCTATCCTTTGGCGCATATCGGCGTGCGTAAGGATTGGGCCGATAACTCCAGTTGGTACCGCTGCTCGCGCGGCTCGACGACGGTGCCTCGTCGCGCTCGACAAGGTCGGCGGGAATCTCGTCGATGAAGCGCGATGGTTCCGTATTCTGATACTCGCCAAACACACGCCTTCGTGCCGCGCTGGTGAGCACCAGCTGCTTTCGCGCGCGGGTGATGCCGACGTAGCAGAGACGCCGCTCCTCTTCGAGTTCAGCCTCGTCTTCCCGCGATCGCGAATGCGGGAAGAGGCCTTCTTCAAGTCCGGCAAGGACGACGGTCGGAAACTCGAGACCCTTGGCTGAGTGCAAGGTCATCATCATGACCTTCGGGTCCGACTTTTGTCCTTGTTCCTTGTCCACGTCCGACAGCAGTGACAACCGGTCGACGAAGCCGCCAAGGGAGGGCTCGGCTTCACGGGATTCGTACTCACGCGCGGCCGAGACGAGCTCCATCAGGTTCTCGATGCGGCCTTCCGATTCCTCGCTCCTGTCTTCACGGAGATCTCGGAGGTAGCCGGACTGATCGAGCACTTTCCCGAGAAGCACGGACACTGATTCGCGACGCGCCACATCCGCGAGGGTGGTGATCATGTCGCGGAACGCCGCCAGCGAGGCCCCTTGTCTCGAGGTGAGAAGCCTCCCATCAACCGCGGTGACAAGTTTCGTCCACAGGGAGTTCTGAGAGACAGTCGGCGATAGCCCGGCGAAGAGCGGCTGCGCGCTGGTGTCGACGTCGCTGACGTCGACGGCTTCGAGCGCATCCATCACGCCTTTGCCGATGCCACGCGCCGGCACGTTGATAATGCGCCGCACCGCCACATCGTCATGCGGGTTGAGGATCAGCTTCAGGTACGAGAGCGCGTCCTTGACTTCCCGCCGCTCGTAGAAGCCGACGCCGCCAAGCACGACGTAGGCAATGCCCGCCGCCCGAAGCGAGTCCTCCACCGCACGCGACTGCGCGTTGGTGCGATACAACACCGCCATCTTCGCGTTGACATCGTCCCGTATCGAGGCCACGGCGGTCCTGGTGATGTATTCCGCCTCCTCGAGCTCGTCGGACCCCCGGAACAGCCGAATCTTCGCGCCGCCCGTCACGTCGGTCCAGAGCGCCTTCTTCTTGCGGTTGCGGTTGTTGGCAATTACCGCGGACGCCGCATCGAGTATCACTTCCGTCGATCGGTAGTTCTGCTCGAGACGCACGGTCATGGCATCCGAGAAGTCGGTCTCGAAATCCATGATGTTGCGGATGTCGGCGCCGCGCCATTTGTAGATGGACTGGTCGGGATCGCCGACCACGGCAAGGTTGCGGTGCTTGCCGGCAATCTGCTTGATCAGCAGGTACTGTGGCCGATTGGTGTCCTGGTATTCGTCGACCATGACGTAGCGAAAGCGGTGCGCGTAACGCTCGCGAACGTCGGGGTTCTTGTCGAACAGCTCCACCGTGGCCAGCAGCAGATCGTCGAAGTCCAGCGCGCTCGCGTCCTTCAGCGCTTTCATGTAGCCGGCAAAGAGCTTCCCGATTTCCTTGTCACGGACGTTCCAGGTGTTCTCGAAGCTCTCCGGGCCTTCCATGCGGTTCTTGGCCGCGCTGATGCGCCCGAGCACCATGCGCGGCTGATACGTCTCGTCCGCCAGGTGGTATTCCTTGAGCAGCAGCTTGATGACGGCCTGCTGATCGGCAGAGTCGTAGATCGTGAAATCGCGGCTCAGGCCGATGTTGTGGGCCTCGCGACGCAGCAGGCGCGCACACAGCGCATGGAAGGTGGAAATCCACATCGCGCGGCAGTCGGCATCGAGCAGCCGCTCGACACGCTCGCGCATTTCCTGCGCCGCCTTGTTGGTGAAGGTGACCGCCATGATCTGATCGGGATACGCAATGCGCTCCGACACGAGATAGGCGATGCGATGGGCGATGACGCGCGTCTTTCCCGAACCCGCTCCAGCCAGAATGAGCACAGGACCTTCTGTCTGGCGTACAGCCTCTTGTTGCTCGGGATTCAGTGACGAGAGAAGGTCCATGAAGGGATCGGAGATCCCTATTCTACCGTGACACTCTTCGCGAGATTCCTCGGCTGATCGACGTCGCAGCCGCGACGCACAGCGATGTAGTACGACAATAACTGCAACGGCAACGAGATGACGACTGGCATCAACAGCCGATGTGTGGCAGGAACTGCAACCAGGCTGTCGTTCTCGTCGAGTAGCTGTTCGAGCGTGGTGTCGCCTTTGGTGGTGAGGGCGATGATCGAGCCGCCGCGCGCCTTGGCTTCTTGGATGTTGCCCTGCATTTTCTCGAAGACGTGATCGTGCGTGGCGATCGCCACCACCGGCATCTGCTCGTCGATGAGCGCGATGGGACCGTGTTTCATCTCGCCGGCGGGATAACCCTCGGCGTGAATGTAGGAGATTTCCTTTAGTTTGAGCGCGCCTTCGAGAGCGATTGGGTAATTGATGCCGCGGCCGAGATAGAGGAAGTCGGAGCGGTTGTAGAACTTCGCCGCGATCTCTTCGATCTCCTTCGAGGTCTTGAGCGTTTCTTCGAGGACCTTCGGGAGCTGCATCAGCGCGTTGATGTGATCGCAGCGTTCGGCCTGCGTCAGCGTGTTGCGCACCTCGGCCAGCTTGAGGGCAAACAGGTAGAGTGCGACCAGCTGCGTGGTGAACGCCTTGGTGGAAGCCACGCCGATCTCAGGGCCGGCGTGCGTGTAGATGGTGCCTTCGGCTTCGCGTGTCGCCATGCTGCCCACAACGTTGCAGATCGAAAGGCTCCGCGCGCCCTTGGCTTTCGCCTCACGCAAGGCGGCCAGCGTATCCGCCGTTTCACCGGACTGTGTGATCGCGACGGCCAGCGACTTGTTATCGATGATCGGATTGCGGTAGCGGTACTCCGAGCCGTAGTCCACCTCTACCGCGACCTTGGCGAGCTCCTCGATCATGAACTTACCGACAAGCGCCGCGTGCCACGAGGTGCCGCAGGCCAAGAGAGTAATCTTGTCCACCGCGCGCAGGTCGGTATCGGAGATCGCCATCTCGTTGAGATGCACTTGGCCGGTATCGAGCGACGCCCGGCCGATCACCGTGTCGCGCACCGCATGCGGCTGCTCGAAGATCTCCTTGAGCATGAAGTGCTTGTAGCCGGCCTTCTCGGCCGAGATCGGGTCCCACGTCACTCGGGTGGGCTTCCTTTCCACCGTCTTGCCCTCGAGCGTCTTGAACTGGACGCCCTTGGGTGTGAGCACGGCCATCTCGCGATCGTCGAGGAATACGACGTTGCGGGTGTGGCTCAGGAGCGCGGGCACGTCCGACGCCACGAAATATTCGCCCTCGCCGATCCCGACCACGATCGGCGGACCGTTCCGAACCGCTACGAGCTTTTCCGGATCGTCTGCCGACATCAACACGAGTGCGAACAGGCCGCGCACGCGCTGCATGGCGCGCAACACCGCGTTCTCGAGGCCGTCCTTCTTCCACTCTTTCTCGACGAGATGCGCCACCACTTCGGTGTCGGTCTCGCTCTGGAACTTGTGTCCCTCGGCAATCAGCTCACGCTTGATCTCGAGGTAGTTTTCGATGATGCCGTTGTGCACCACCACGATGCGGCCGGATCCGTCGCGGTGCGGATGCGCGTTTTCTTCCGTGGGCCGGCCGTGCGTGGCCCACCGCGTGTGGCCGAGGCCATACACGCCGGCGAGCGGCTTCGCCTGGATGGAGTTTTCGAGGTTGATTAGCTTGCCGGCACTCCGGCGGACTTCGATGCTGCCGTTCTGCACCACGGCAACGCCCGCCGAATCGTAGCCGCGATACTCGAGTCTCCGCAGACCGTCGAGAATGACCGGCACAACCGGCTTAGGCCCGATGTAACCAATAATCCCGCACATAAATCAGTTCACAGTTGACGGTTGACGGTTCACAGTTGCTTCGCCTTTCCATGTTGCCGCTTAGCGACCCAGCCGTCTTTGTTTTCCTGGCGGGCTCGGCCAATTGCCAGCGCGCCTGCCGGCACATCCGTAGTGACCGCGGAGCCGGCTGCAATGTACGATCCATCAGCTAAGGTGACCGGCGCAACCAGCGTGCTGTTGCTGCCGACAAAGACCCCCTTGCCGATGATGGTCTGGTGCTTCTTCTCACCATCGTAGTTGCAGGTGATGGTGCCGGCGCCGACATTCGTGGCGCTGCCGATGGTCGCATCGCCTAGATACGCAAGGTGATTCGCCTTCGCGCCCTTCCCCATCACGGTCTTTTTCAGCTCGACGAAGTTGCCGATGTGGACCTCCTCGCCCACCTTCGATCCGGGCCGGATATGCGCGAACGGGCCGAGCATCGCGCCCGCTTCGATTGTGGAGTCGGTGACCACAGTGTGGTTGCGCACACACACACGATCTCCCACCGTCGAATTCACGATGCGGGCCCCGGAGTGGATCTCGCAAGCCGAGCCAATCTTGGTCGACCCCTCGAGAAACACGCAGGGATAAATCACCGTGTCGGGCCCCACGACGACGTCGGCGTCGACGTAGGTGGTGGCCGGGTCGATGAGCGTAACGCCGGCGGCCATCAACTCTTCGTTTTTTTGCTGGCGGACCATGGTGCTGACCTCTGCGAGTTCGGTTCGACTATTGATGCCGCGGACCTCGTCCATGCGCGCGACAGTGTAGGTGGCGACGGGCTTACGTTGCTTGCGATAGATGGCGATGAGATCCGGAAGGTAGTACTCGCCCTGGTTGTTGGCGTTGCCGAGGCTGTCGAGCGCCTTGAACAGTGTCTCGAGCGCGAAGGCATAGATCCCGGAATTGATTTCGGTGATCTTGCGCTGTGCGTCCGAGGCGTCGCGTTCCTCGACAATCTTGGTGATTCGTCCGCTGGTGCGGACGATTCGGCCGTAGCCATATGGCCGTGGCAGGTTGGCGGTAATGACGGTTGCCGCCGCGCCCGCCGCAGCGTGCGTTTCGAGCAGCGCGCCGACCGTGTCGGGCGTGAGCAGCGGCGCATCGCCTGAAAGCAGAACGAGGGTGCCGGACTTTCCTTCCAGGACAGGCCGGGTTTGGAGCAGCGCGTGGCCGGTTCCGAGCTGCTGGTCTTGGAGCACGAACTGCGGCTTCACGGACCTCACCCGCGCCACGGCAGCCTTAAGCGCGTCGGCGCCGTGACCTACGACCACGGTGATAGTTTGAGGGTTCACGGTCGCAGCGGTGCGGAGCACACGTTCTATGATCGTGAGGCCGGAGATGCCGTGCAGGACCTTCGGGACCTGCGACTTCATCCGCGTCCCCTTGCCGGCCGCGAGAACGACTACGTGAACCTGGTTTGAAGGCTTCATTTTGGTCTATTGACCAATTTTGACTCGTTCTAGGGCCTCATAAACTTGCTTGGCAGTGAGACCCAGGCGTTCGCCGGCAATCCTGGCGGCCTCTCGCTTCGATTTAGGTCGTTCAATTTCTGTTATTTGACCAACTAAATTCTGAATACACTCGTCCGATGACGCCTCCTTGGCGGCTTCGGTGGGTGGGCCTGGCGGGATAATGAGCGTGAACTCGCCGTGCGGACTATCGAACCGAGCTAGGAGTTCGCCAGGAGTGGCCCAAACTAACTCCTCATAAAGCTTCGTAAGCTCACGCCCAATAAATATAGGTCTATCGACCAATAATTTAAGTTCCTCGAGCGTCCGCCGAAGCTTGTGAGGAGCCTCAAAGAAGACCACCGCCCGGTCCTTGGCTGCTTCGGTTAATGCCGTGAACCATAATTTGCGGTCTTTAGACCTAATTGGTGGGAATTCTAGGAAGGTGAAGCCATCACTTCTAATCCCGGACGCCGAAATGGCTGCGGCCACCGCGCTGGCGCCGGGGATCGGCTCGATGCGGAAGCCCTCCGAGCGGACAGCGGCCACCAACCCGGCTCCCGGATCCGATATCCCGGGCGTGCCGGCGTCGGTTACTAGGGCGATGGATTCGCCTTTCGCAAGACGGCCGACGATCTTCTGCACGCGGGCGCCTTCGTTGTGCTCGTGAACGCTGATGATGGGGACGTCGATGTTGAAATGCCGGAGCAGGTTGCCGGTCCGACGCGTGTCCTCGGCCGCCACCAGCTGGACCGCTTTGAGCGTTTTGAGCGCGCGAAGCGTGATGTCTTCGAGATTCCCGATGGGCGTGGCGACTACGTAGAGCACTCCCCCCAAAGGCATCCCGCCATTTTAAGCTACCATTGCCTGATGCCCTCTTTCCCCTAATTGGGCCTTGGTATTTAGCCTTGCCCGGCCTCCGGCCGGGCGGTCGTCACCTCTTTTAGGCAGGCATGCACGCGGCTGAACCTTTACCTCACTTCGTAGACGACTACCTCGCCTTTCTTTATGAGGTCCACCCCACCGGGGCGACCATGGATGGGGTTCACGTCCACGATGACCTGCTGGAAGACTACCGGCGATCGGCCATCGACACGCATGCGAGCGCGCTATCGGGCTTCGCGCGGAGGCTCGACGGGATCCCTCAGACTCACCTCAGCACACGCGAACAGGTCGAGCACCAGATTGTGTCGGCGAATATCCGCGGCCGGCAGTTCGAGCTCGAAGCGGTGCGGTCGTGGGAGCGCAACCCGCACTTCTACGCCGACACACTCGCCTCGAGCCTGGCCGCCCAGGCGATCTTCAACTACGCGCCCGAGACCGAGCGCGCCCGCCGCGTGCTCTCGAAGCTGCGCCAGGTGCCGCGGCTCGTGCAGGCGGCGCGCGACAACATCAAGGACCCGCCGGCCATTTACGTGAAGGTCGGCATCGATACGTGGCGCGGCGCGATGTCGTTTATCGACGCTGATTTGCCGCGCGCCTTCTCGGCGGTCGACGATATGCACCTGCTCGGCGACCTGGCCGACGCGTGCACCGAAGCGGTGAATACGATCGGCGCCTACGTCACTGATCTCGAGACCGACATTCGCCCGAAGGCCAAGGGCAGCTTCCGGCTCGGACGCGAGCGCTTCGAGCAGAAGCTTCGCCTTGAAGAAGGCATCACGCTCACGGTCGATCGTTTGCTGGCGATCGCGACCCGCGAGCTCCAGGCCACGCAAGAGGAATTTCGCCAGCTCGCCGGCCGTTTGAACGGCGGCGATCCGATGAAGGCGTGGCGCACGGCGAAGGAGAAGTATCCGCAGGCGGGCACCTTGATCGCCACCGCCCGGGAGCAACTCGACGAGCTGCACACCTTCCTGTCGCGAAACCCGGTGGTGCCGATGCCCGACAGCGCCGGTGTGGCCGTGGCGCCGACGCCGGAGTTTTTCCGCTGGGCCTCGGCCAGCATGTGGACGCCGGGCCCGTTCGAGTCCAAACCTTCGCGCGCGATGTATTACCTGACCGACGTCGATCCGAAGTGGGAAGACGATCGCAAGTCGGAGCACCTGCGCGACTTCAACCTGCCGACGCTGTGGACCATTTCCATCCACGAGGTCTACCCGGGTCACTTCCTGCACTACCAGTTCCTGCGGAAGGTTGAATCGAAGGTCCGCCGCTCGACGCTCTTCGCGCCGGCGTCGTACATCGAAGGCTGGGCGCACTACTGCGAGCAGATGATGATGGAGGCGGGATTCGGCCGCGGGGATCACTCGTTAAAGCTCGGCCAGCTCGCCGAAGCGCTGGTGCGCCTCGCGCGATTCGTGGTCGGAATCCGGCTGCACACCGAAGACTGGTCGGTGGAGCAGGGCGTGCGGTTTTTCCGGGACGAAGCGTTTCTCGAGGAAGCGAGCGCCCGGCGCGAAGCCGAACGTGGCACATTCGACCCCACCTACCTCGTATACTCAGCAGGCAAGATGATGCTCCTGAAACTGCGTCACGATTGGTACGAAGAGCAGGGCAGCAAGCCGTCGCTGCGCGCGTTTCACGATGCGTTCCTCGCGCAAGGCTCGGCCCCATTCTGGGCGCTGCGCCGGTTAATGCTGGAGAGCCATCACGACGTCGTGTTGGAGTAGGTATTTACTTATGCCGCTGTATGAATACCAGTGCGACGCCTGCGCACACCGCTTCGAGGTGATCCAGAAGTTTTCGGATGCGCCGATCGATGTGTGCCCGAAGTGCGGCGGCGTGGTGAAAAAGCTGCTGTCGTCTCCGGCGATCCAGTTCAAGGGATCCGGGTGGTACATCACCGACTACGCGAAGTCGGGGAAGACCGAGACTGGCGGCACGGCCTCAGCCAACGCGGCGAAGGCGGAAGCCAAGTCCGAGACCAAGACCGAGACGAAGACGGAAACTAAGACCGAGACGAAGTCAGAGTCGTAAGGTACGCCCTGAGCTCCTTGGCGAGCTCAGGACGCTTCAAGCCGAAATACACGCTCGCCTTCAGGAACCCCAGCTTGTTGCCGGTGTCGTGCCGCACGCCGTCCACTTCATACGCATAGATCGGCCGTGACTTCAGCAGGTGGCGGAGGCCGTTGGTCAGCTGAATCTCACCCGACTTGTCCTTCTTCGTCTCGTGCAGCGCGGCGAAAATGTCGGGTGTGAGGATGTAACGGCCGATGATTGCCAGGTCCGACGGCGCTTCTCTTTGCGGCGGCTTCTCGACGAGATCCTTCACGCGATACACGCCCTTGCCGAGCTCGGGCGCAGGTTCACCGGCGATCACGCCGTAATTCGACACCTGGTCCATCGGCACGCGCTCGACCGCGAGCACCGGCCCATCCGCGCGATCGAACACATCGATCATCTGCTTCAACGCCGGCGGCGTGGCATCGATCACGTCATCGGCAAGGATCACGGCGAAGGGTTCGTTGCCGACGATGGTTTCGGTGACGAGGACGGCGTGGCCGAGGCCGAGCGGCTCGCCCTGGCGGACGTACGACACGTTGATCAGCGCCGAGATCTTCCTGACCTCGTCGGCGAGGTCCTTCTTGCCGCGGCTCTCGAGAAACGCTTCCAGCTCCTTCGAGACATCGAAGTGATCTTCGATGGCGTTCTTGCCGCGGCCGGTGACCACCACGATGTTGGGCACGCCCGAAGCCACGGCCTCTTCGACGCCGTACTGGATGGTCGGCTTGTCGACCAGCGGCAGCATTTCTTTCGGCTGGGCCTTGGTGGCGGGGAGAAAGCGGGTGCCGAGGCCCGCGGCGGGGAAGACGGCCTTACGAATCCTAGCACTCACTCCAATAGAATAGTCCACACATGCTTGATCCAGGGTTCGTTCGCGACAACCTAGAGACCGTCCAGAAGGGCATGACGAGCCGCGGCCTCGATGTGACCACCGAGTTGCAGCAGCTGGCCACGGCCGAGACCCACCGGCGACGGTTGATCCCAACCATCGAAGGGCTGAAGCGCGAACAGAACACGTCGGGCGACGAAGTGGCGCGCGCGAAGCGGCAGGGCCAGGACGCCAAGCACCTGTTCGAAGCAAGCAAGATGCGCGCGCAGAAGATCAAGCAGCTCGAAGTGGAGCTCGATGCCGCCGAACGGCAGCGCACCATCCTGCTCGAAACCTTTCCGAACCTGCCGCATGCGAGCGTCCCGGTTGGCACGAGCGCCGGCGACAACGTCGTGGTGCGGACGTGGGGTGAATTGCGCAACTTCGACTTCGAGCCGAAGGCGCACTGGGATCTCGGTCCGCAGCTTGGCGTGATCGACTTCGAGCGCGCGACGAAGATTTCCGGCGCGCGCTTTGCGGTGCTGATGGGCGCCGGCGCGCAGCTCGAGCGCGCATTGATCAATTTCATGTTGTCGCTGCACACCAACCAACACGGCTATACCGAAGTGCTGCCGCCGTTCCTGGTGTCCTCGTCCACGTTGTATGGCACGGGTCAGCTGCCGAAGTTCGAGAAGGACCTCTTCAAGATCGCCGGCGAGTGGGATCTCTATCTGATCCCCACGGCGGAAGTGCCGGTGACGAACTTGTATCGCGGCGAAATCATCGACGGCCGCCTACTGCCGCTGAAGTACACCGCGTACACCCCGTGCTTCAGGAGCGAGGCCGGTTCGTACGGCGCGGACACGCGCGGCTTGATCCGGCAGCACCAGTTCGACAAGGTGGAGCTCGTGAAGTTCACCACGCCCGAACACTCGTACGACGAGCTCGAATCGCTGACCGCGAATGCCGAGCGCGTGCTGCAGTTACTGGGACTTCCGTATCGCACCGTCGTGTTGTGTACCGGCGACATGGGCTTCTCGTCGGCGAAGACCTACGACATCGAAGTGTGGCTGCCGAGCCAGAAGGCGTATCGCGAGATTTCGTCGTGCTCGAACTGCGAAGCGTTCCAGGCACGGCGGGCGAACATCAAATACCGGCCGGAAGGGACAGGCAAGGCCGATCACGTGCACACGCTCAACGGCTCAGGCCTGGCGGTTGGCCGGACGCTGATCGCGATTCTGGAGAATTACCAGCAGAAGGACGGCACGGTGGAGATCCCCGAGGCCCTAAGGCCATTCATGGGAGGGAAGACCGCGATTCAGCCGGTAAAATAGACGAGGGAGAGGTGGCTGAGTGGTCGATAGCGGCGGTCTTGAAAACCGTTGAGCCTTCACGGGCTCCAGGGGTTCGAATCCCTTCCTCTCCGCCACTTCGTTCGGCCTTCGGCCTCACTCGTGGCGTCGAGGCCGATTCAGCCACGCATCGGCGAGTCCTTCGGCTCGCCGCTAGCGGGGTCGAATCCCTTCCTCTCCGCCACTTCCTCGACGGATTCAGTCACGCAGCGGGCGCGAATCCCTTCCTCTCTCCCACTACAGCGACTTCAAATATTCCACCAGCTCCTTCTGTTGTGCCGGCGTGAGTGCAAGCTTGCGCGTGCGGTTGTAGTGCGCCACCACGGCGTCGAGCGTTGCGGCGCTGCCGTCGTGGAAGTACGGCGGATGCTGCCATAGGCCGCGCAGCGGCGTCGTGCGATACGCCTTGTTGGCGGTCCGCGCCGCGTACGCGCCGTCGACGCCGGTGTCGGATGGCGCGTGGAGCACGCCCTTGTTGTTGTCGGTGCCGGTTCCGCCGACGTGACAACTCGCGCACTCCTTGTCGAACAACGTCTTGCCGCGCGTGGCGATGGTCGCGTCCACGCTGCCGGCCGGAGGCGGCGGCGCCGCGAGGCTGTGCTGATAGGCGCGCAGCGCCGGCAGCTTCGACGTCACGAGATCGGGGTCGTGCTTCACCGCAATTTTCAGCCGTGGATCGGAGAAAGTTCCCCGGCCGCCCATCTGCGTGATCGCGACGTACGCATTCCAATACGAGATCGGCCCTTCCGCCGTGTAAGTCTCATTCGTCACCTGCGCCAATCCGTAGGCCGGCGGAATCACGAGCGGCGTGTTCTTGCCGTCCTGGTTGTAGCGGGGGTCGTATTTGCCCGCTCCCCACGACGAATACACCGCCTTCTTCTCGGCAGGCAGCGCCGGCGACAGCGCGATAATCGCGCCGGGATTCAGGTCGCGGTTTGCCCATCCGTCCATACGACGGCCGATGCCCGGTGCCAACGAGTTGTCCACATTCGAGTGGCAGAGCGCGCAGGTCACGCCGAGACGCGTGATGTTGTTGTTGGCATCAACCACGGCTTGGACGCCGACCACCGCGTTCATTTTCAGCAGCGCCACCGTAGTGGCGGGACTCTTCAGATCGACTTTCTTCAGGATTCCCGGAGGCAGCACATCGGCGTCGACCTTCAGCCCCACCTTGAGCGCTGTCGTCGGATCAACTTGCTTCTGGATTACTTCGTGAAGCCGTAGCGTGTCGGTCCAGAGCTGTTCGTCCCCGAAGGTATCGAACCGGAAGATGCGTTGTCCTTCCGCGATCACTGCCGGCGACGCCTGAGCTTGCACCGTTGAGGTAGCGAAGCGAACATGCTGATTTGCCGGGGTGGCACGGACGACGATTGCCGCGATGACAGCGGCGAACGTAAGGACAATGGTGAATTGACGAAGCATATCGGCCTCCGTCTAATAGAGCGCGGTGGACGGAAACGGTGACAGGTACGTCACGCAATCGGCGGTCGCCACTCTAATGCCTGATGCCAATGCCTAATGCTCAGGAGCTAGCGCGGTTGAATGTCCTCCCTGATGAAGAGGTGGTGTCGCGCGTTGTCGAGGGCGAAACCGAGCTGTTCGAGATCCTGATGCGGCGCCACAACGAGCGCATCTACCGCGCCGCTCGCGCGATCACTCGCGACGCGGATGAGGCGGAGGATGTCGTCCAGCACACGCATGTCAAGGCCTTCACTCACTTGCGGCAGTTCACCGGGCGGGCGCAGTTCGCCACCTGGCTGACCACCATCGCCGTCCACGAAGCGATCGCCCGGGTCCGCCGGCGCGGAAAGTACGAACCGTTTGACGACGAGGTGCCGGTGGTGGAGCCGTTTCCGCTGCTGGGAGATCCGGAGCGGCAGACCTCGACGGGCGAACTGCACGCGCTGCTGGAATGGGCGATCGATCAGCTGCCCGACGGCGCCCGCGAAATCTTTGTGCTGCGTGAGGTCGAAGGGTTGAGCACAACGGAAGCGGCCGAATGCCTGGGCGTCTCGACCGACGTCGTCAAGGCGCGGTTGTCGCGGGCCCGTGCTGCGCTGCGTCGCGCGTTGACCGAGCGCACGGGTGCTGCCGCCCGGGATGTCTTCAGGTTCTACCGTCCTCGCTGTGACCGAGTGGTCACGTTCGTGATGTCGGCAGTGAGGTAACGGAGTCCGCTCTCGAGGTCCACCAAGACGGCACTTGAGGTAACCTGCCTTCATGCGAGCGATGGTGCTGATCGCCGTCCTTGTCGTTGCGGCGGGTTGCCGCGACAATTCCAATGCCGATTTTCCCGAGGGCGAGCCGATGGCCGATACCGGTGTGACGCAGTTACTGAAAACCGACATCAAAGTTGGCGACGGCGCCGAAGCGCGGCCCGGGCGGGTGGTGCGCGTGCATTACACGGGCTGGCTGTACGACGCGAGCCGTCCCGACAAGCGCGGCCAGAAGTTCGACAGCTCCAAAGACTCGATGCAGCCGTTCGATTTCACGCTTGGAGCCAAGGAAGTGATCCCCGGATGGGACGAGGGCGTGGCCGGCATGAAAGTCGGCGGCACGCGCACCCTCACGATTCCGCCCGCGATGGGGTACGGTGCGCGGGGCGCCGGCGGGGTGATTCCTCCGAACGCCACGCTTGTGTTCGAGGTCGAATTACTCGACGTGAAGTAGAGACGCACCCAGG
Source organism: uncultured Acidimicrobiia bacterium (assembly GCA_963784445.1). Taxonomy (GTDB): domain Bacteria; phylum Acidobacteriota; class Vicinamibacteria; order Vicinamibacterales; family UBA2999; genus 12-FULL-67-14b. The sequence goes on from CAWARO010000001.1 coordinate 873,258, forward strand.
TGCGATCGGTTCGCACCAAAGCACTTGGGAGGCATTGATTCCAATCAAGCGTCCCGACCGGATCAGCCGAACCACCACAGCTTCAATCTCCCCGACGCCGTCGGCGAACACGACTTCGGCGTCGGTGATCACAGCCACAAGGCGCTGAAGCGAGATTCCCGCCGCGCCCATCATCACGCGCAAACGAGGCGCCAGATCTTTGCGCGTTGAACGACAGACGACCACCACGTGCAGTCCACGGCCGGCAGCATCGACAGCCGCCGCCAGCACCGCTGGCGGGGCGCCGGAGATCACGATGTCGGCCGTGGCCTTCATCGCTCACGCTCGGTTGTCGTGGTGGTCACGATCGTTGATCCGCTGAGCGTGCGAAGGAACGCTTCGAGTTGGCGCAGTTCAGCCGGTTTCAAACGGAGCGGCTTCAGCTCCGTATGCCCGGCCGGCGCCGCCGGCGCACGGTTGTAGTGATCGAGCACTTCGGCAAGCGTGCTGAATTGACCGGCGTGCATGTAGGGCGCGCGCTCGGCGACATTACGCAGCGACGGCACTTTGTAGGCGCGTTGCAGCGTGTGCTCACCGGTCACGAGAAACTCAAGCTCCGAGCAGCCCTGTAGGCGATCGCTCCAGCGGCTCTTGCAGCTGAATTCGTCATTCAGGACCGCCTTGGCGCCGCTGAACCGGCCATCGTCAGCCGGCAATCCAGGCCGGCTCGGCACTCCGGTATTGTGGAACTCGTTGTTGGTGAAGAGTGGCCCGTTGTGGCACTGCGTGCAGTTCGCCTTGCCTACAAAGAGCCGCAGCCCCGCACGTTCGTCGTTCGACAGGATGTCCGCGTCGCGCTCACTGAGCGCCTCAACGAACTGGTCGAACCGCGAAGCGCCGTACTCGATCCGGCGCTCGTAAGCCGCCACGGCTTTACCGATGTTCACAAACACCCGCGTCACGTCATCGCGCTGTGATTCAGTGAGCGCCATCCAAGCCCTTGTCGCGTCGCGGTTCTCGACCGGACCTGCTGCCACCGGCACACGGGTCAGATCAGGCAACGCACCAAAGATGGCTTCGTACTCCCGAGCGTAGTGTGTGGCGATCACGTGAGCGTATTGGGCCCGCGTGCCGCCATGTTCCACCGCGCTCTCCAGCGGACCCAAAGCCTGCGCCCACTGACTGTCCTTGCGGCCGTCCCAGAACAAAAAGGGCGAACGGGAGGTCGCCGCGATCGGCATGGTTCGCCTCGTCGTGGTCCCCACACCGACTGCGAGCGCGGTGCCATCCTGAAACTCACGCTGCGGCTGATGGCACGTCCCACAAGACACCTTGCCGTCGAGGCTCAGGCGCGCATCGAAGAACAGACGTTCACCCAGGGCGGCCGCGCGTGGGTCGTTTGCCACGCGGTTGGTCGGATCGGGCGGAACCGGATCGAGTGCCGTCAGCGACAGCGAGCGCAGTTCGTGGATCTCTGCCGCGGTCCAGCGCTCACCTCCAGATGCCACCGCGACGACGGAGGTCAGGAGAATGGCGACCAGGATGAGGAAACGATTCGCATTCATGGCGGGCTCCGTCTGAAATCAGAGGTCCAGGTTGAACGTGACCGTATCGGCGCCGGGCGCGGCTTCAATCACGACCTTGAATTCCCACCAGCCACCCATATTGAACCGCACACCTTCGATTTCATACGCGCCGCCACCCAGGCTCTTGGTGACCCGCGGCCGCGTCGGCAAGCCGTGGCCGTGCTGCGGCATGCCGCCGGCGATCACGATCGCCGCGCCGTCCACCGGACGGCCTCCGGCATCGGTGATGACGATACGAACCGTCTGCATTTTGCGGGGGCGCAGCAGCGCGCTCGGTTCGAGGGTGGCGAGGTATCGGCCTTGGGCCGAGGGCCGCGGGCCCAGGCCGAATTCAGTGGCGGCCGGCCTCCGCGCAGACTTGCCGGCCATCATCATCACGTGACCGCACGCCGAGAGACCGATGGCCGAGGCCATGATGACCGCGAAGATGACCGCCGGCTGGTAACGTGATTTGCTACGCTGTGCTGTGTTCATTGCCGTCTCCTTTACTCTTGCGGCGACCATCGCCGCGACACTGCAACGATAGCGACGGCGAACCCCCGAGCGATTGAACGGACGAGCCGAAGTTGTTGAACGAACGCGCTGATGTCCTTGAATAAACCTGCTGCGGGCGCAGGCGGGCAAAGGTGGTCGGTGCCGCCGCGCTGGTATCTATGGGACGGCGGATTCCTGCTGCTTGGCCAAAGCGTTGGCGTGGTCCCGCCGCATGCGCATCACGCCATCCAGATCGTCATCACGGTCGAAGGCAATGTCAGCATCCGCGGCAAACGAGGCGACTGGCAGGCGGCGGAAGCGGTGATCGTCCGGCCGGACGTCGAACACTCGTTCGATGGGGGCGGGGCGGTCGGCGCGATGTTGTTTGTCGATCCCGAGTCGCTCGAAGGCGCGTGGCTGCTGATGTCATTGCGGAGGGACATCACCGTCGTTCCGCCCACGCGGGTCGTCTCGTGTGTGACCGAACTGAAGCGGTTCCTGGATGATCCGTTCGCCGGCATGGAAGTGGGCGCATTGGTCAAGTACTGCGTGCACTCGCTCTGCACCGGTGTGGCGCCCGGTCGCCGGCTGGATTCCCGGATCACGCGGGTCCTCGAGGCGATTCGCCGCTCGGACGAAGTGCGCATGTCCGTTGACGACGCGGCGGCGCTCGCGTTTCTCTCGCCCAGCCGATTCGCCCACCTGTTCAAGCAGCAGATGGGCCTCCCATTTCGACGGTATTTGCTGTGGCGAAAACTGGCGCGGGCCATGCTCGTGATCGGCCGCCAGCAGACCATTTCCACCGCGGCCCACGAGGCTGATTTCGCCGACGCCGCCCACCTGACGCGCACGTTCTACCAGATGTTCGGCATTCCGCCTTCGCTGCTGATGCGCGGCGAATTCATTGAAATTGCCTCACCCTTCGCCGCACCGGACACCGCGCCGATGACGCGTCAGCGACAATGAACTGCCGCCACTTCGGGGTTTGCGGCGGCTGCACGCTGCCAGGCGTGCCCTACGCCGATCAACTTGCGAAGAAGCGGCAGGATCTGTCGCGGCTGCTTCGCCTCGACGTGCCGGCGCTCATTCCTTCGCCGTCCGAATCCGGTTTCCGCTGCAAGGTGGCGTTCGTGTTTGGCGCGGGCCCTCGAGGTCAGCTCGTGATGGGGCATTACGCACTCGAATCGCAGCGCATCGTCCCGATCGAGGAATGCCCTGTACATCACGAGCGCGGCAACCGAATCGCGTTTGCCCTTCGCGATCACCTCTCCCGAGTAACGGCGATAACACCCTTACTGCGCCACGTCATCATCCGCGCGACCGCAGATGGCCGAGAGGCGTCAGCGATGCTGGTGGTGCGGCGAAACGACAAGGCGTTGCGTGCGCCAATCAAGAAGTTTCTCGCCTCGCCGGAAAAACCAGATGGGTTCTTCATCAACATCCACGACAAGCCCGGGCCGTTCATGGTCGGCGACGAGACGATCAAGATCGAAGGGCGCAGCCACGTCAAGGAAGTCGTCTCTGGGATCTCGTATCTCGTCTCGCCTGCGGCGTTCTTCCAGACCAATGTGGGCGCAGCGGCGGTTCTCGTGAAACTCGTTCTCGAGGAGGTCGGACCCGCGAAGACGGTTCTTGATTTGTACTGCGGCAGCGGGTTGTTCTCACTGCAACTGGCGAAGGCGGGCGCGCGCGTGACGGGCGTCGAAGAGAACCGGCAGGCGATTAAGGATGCCGAAGCCAATCTCCGGTTGAATCGGCTGCCGGAAGGGCAGGTGCGGTTCATTGCCGGCAGGGCAGAGGACTCCATCAGAGGCACCTTTGATGCGGTCGTCCTCGATCCGCCCCGCCAGGGCTGCCCGCCGCGCGTGTTGTCGGCGGTGTTCGAGCAGCTGCGGCCGGCCAAGGCGGTCTACGTCTCCTGCAATCCGGATGCGCTCGCCGTCGAATTGCCGGTTATCCTCAATGCCGGCTATCGCGTGACGCGCGTGCAGCCGGTTGACATGTTTCCGCACACCACCCACCTCGAGACCGTCATGGTGTTCGCCCGGTGACGGCGGGGGTTCTTCGAACGGTCATCATCGCCTCCACGATCGTGGCGGCGATCACCGAGGCCTACCTGGCCACCTGGGACGCGCGCCAGGTGTTCGGGATCGCGCTGGCCGGCTTCGCCGCGACCTTGGCCGCGGGCCATCGCTACCGGCAAATCGCCCTGCCGGTATTGATGCCGCTGCTCTACGTGATGCCCGCGATCTATCACCTCTGGATCGGCTACAAGGAATTCGGGTACGACGCGATCTGGCTGCTGCCGCTGCTGGGACTCGCGCTGTCGAGCCCGACCCCGCTGACGTGGTCGTTGCCCAAACGATGGCAATGGCCGCTGGCGACATGGGCCGCCATCGTGTCGATCTCCTGGCCGATCGTGTTCCTGCGCGAATCCGACTTCACGTGGTGGGTCGCGATCGTGCCGCTCGAGCGCGTATCAAATTCGAGCGATGGCATCGGCCCGTGGCAGGCCGCGCTCAACGTGACCTACTTCGTGCTGCTGCACAATGTGGGCATCCTCTGGATCGACGCACTCTGCAGGTGGTATCGCGACCATCATCAACGATTTCGAGTTGAAGTGCTGCTGCCGCTGGCAATCGCCGCCGCAGTGTCCTGCGTGGTGTCGATCTACCAGGGCTACGTCGATCTCACGTTTCTCAACACCGGCTTTTGGGCCTACATGATTCGCGCCGGCGGCACGCTCGGCGATCCGAACAAACTCGGCGCGATCGCCGCGTTCTGGACCGTGGGATCGCTGGTGCTGGCAAAACGGGCGGGCACGAGGCGTGCGTTTCTGATGGGGGCCGCGGCGATGGTGCTCGGCATTGCCGGAGTCTGGCTGTCGGGATCCCGAACTGGCCTGGGCGCCTTGGTCTTCAGCCTGCCGATAGCCGCCTTTGAAGCCTTGCGCGCGTGGCGATCGGCCGCGATGGCCAGCCGCGTTAGCAGTGGCCGCGTGGCAGCGATCGCCGGCGGCGCCTTCGTCGTCGCCATCCTGCTGATCGTCGGGCTGGGGTTCTCGTCCACACACACCGTCGGCGCGCGTGGCACGTGGGGCTATCTCCCATTCTTCGGCGATCGCGGCATCGCGGCAAGTGCGAACGAGCTGTTATGGGAACGGTTCGGATACGGACCGGCGGCCATCGAGATGGTGAAGGAACATCCGATCGACGGTGTCGGCATCGGCGTGTTCCATACCGTGGTCCACGATTTCGCCACGCTTCGCGGCTACACGGGTGAGGACGCGATTCCCACCGACAACGCGCAGAACTGGTTGCGTCACAACATCGCGGAGCTCGGCATCATCGGCAGCATTCCTCTCCTGTGGTGGTGCGTACTGCTCGTATACGTGATGTTCAGCCGGCCACCTGGCGGTGATCGGCTGTCGTTCGGCCTGCTGCGCGCCGTGATCATCGGCTTCGGCATGGCGTCGATTTTCGGCATGCCATCCCAGGCAATGGCCGTGGTGATCACCTTCTGGACGTTCGTATTCTGGCTGTTTGCCGAACGCCCTTTGACTCGCTCTCCTCACGCGTCGCGTGACGAGAGCTCGCTCAGGACAGGCGACCTCGACGCGCCGGGCCCGGCGCTCCTCAGCGACTGGACGCGTGGCGCCACAATCGCCGCATTGGCGCTGATGGTGATTCATGCCGGCGCGACGATCGTCGACGCCCGCGGCGATCTGTGGCCGCGCAATCGCTCGATGCGGTTCGACTGGTTCTACAAGTACGGAATGAGCGAGCCCGAGCCGGATCCTGGTGGCAATCCCGTTCAGCGACGGTGGACCGTCATGCCGAAGTCGCTGGCGGTGGTACCGGTTAGCGGCAAGGTGCTGAAGTTCGTGGCGTGGATCGATCATCCAGATGGCGACGAGCGGCCCGTGAAGACGAAGGTGTGGGCCGACGGCAAGCTGGCCTTCGACGGCGAGATCAGGCGCAGCTCGCCGTTGTTACTGGACATTCCGGCCACGCCCGGTCGGTCGCACCTGATTCTGGAGACGGAGATCGATCGATTGTGGGCGCCGCGAGACTACGGGCAACGCGATCCGCGGGCGCTCGGGCTGTCGATTAGAGACTGGGTTTGGGAATAGAAGGAAATGAAAAACTAACAGTGAAAAATTAAAAACCCAAATTCACTTCTTCGGTATCGTCTTATCTAAATAGGCGCGAATCGTGTCGTAGGTGTGCGGCTGCATCCAGGCATCGACGACGCGCGCGTTGAGATCGGCGAGCTGCTTCGTGCGTTGGAGGATCGGCGTGAAAAATGCCTCCTTCGTCAGCGCGAACGCGCCGGCAGGAATCGAGGCCAGCCTCTGCGCGACCTCGGTGGCACGGTCGAGGAGCATTCCGGCCGGGCACTTCTCGTCGATGAGCCCCATCGCCTTCGCCTCGTCGATTTGCACGGTTCGTCCCGTGAACACGAGATCGCGAAGCGGGCCGTCGGCGAGACGCGCCGACATGATCTGGAGCGGCAAGGCCGGGAACGGCACACCGACCGCGAGTTCAGGAATGCCTATGCGCCCGTTGCCCTCAACCATGATCCGATGATCGCAGGCGGCGGCCAGGATGCAGCCGCCGGCAATGGCGTGACCGTTGATCGCCGCCACCATGTGGTTTCGGGAAGGTCAACGCCGCGTGAAGAAAGGCGTCGAGGACCGGAAGAAAACGGCGCCCATATTCAGGTCCGTCATTCACGACCCGATACAGATCGACGCCGGCGGAAAAAGCCGAACCTGAGCCGGTGACAATCACGGCCTTGATTGGCGCAGCGGCTGCGTCCGCTATTTCTCGCGTGAACGCCTCACCCAACTCGACGTCCATCGCGCTCACCTTGCCATGCGCGAGTTTCAGGACGCGGATGCCGTCGGTGTCTTTGCGCTCGATCATGTCCAGAATTTTATGAGATTCGCCGTCTTCATCAAACGCGGCCGGATCGTCCCGTTTGCAGAAGTCCTGGCGGGCGCAGCTCATTTGCGCTGGAGCACGGACCCCGCCACGCCCGACATTACTGACACCGATACGAAGTTCGCCTTGCAGCCTGGCGGCGGGGTGACGGTGCTCCTCACCGAGAACGTCAGCGTGAGAGCGGCTGTTGACTACCGGCGAATCGTGTTCACCGAAGACGACGAGTTCGAGGAGGACAATTCGCAGGTTCGGGCCATCGCCGGCGTGGTGTTCGGATGGGGCGCCCGGTAATTGGGAGGAGATAATGGCTCCGGACGGTTCTGGCGCGAGGTGGCGGCGATGACCTGTCGAAGGCGGTTGCTGATCGTCCTGTTGTGGCTCGCGATCGTTGCAGGGAGCGGCTGCGGATCGGACTCGCCGACCGCTCCTTCACCGCCAGCGTCGGACTTTGCGGCGCAGTTCGACGCATTGTGGAGCACCTTCGATCGCGAGTATTCGTACTTCGTTCACAAACGGATCGATTGGAGTGCGCTCCGCTCGGCGTATCGTCCCCGCGCGATTGAGGCGGTGGACCAGACAGGCTTCATCGCCGTCATCCGCGAGATGCTCGGCCATCTTCACGACATGCACGTCGTTCTCCGCGACCCCAGCGGGCCGATCGATGCCGACGCACGATCCGCAGACGTTTGTGAACTGGGATCGAACAGTGTGGCAGCAGTACATCGCCCGCGCAAACTGGACGCAGGGCCAGAATGACTGGGGTTACGGCGTACTCGACGGCGTACCGTACATCACGGTCGGCAGCTGGGGTTCGAACAGCATCCGTGCAGCCGACTTCGACGCCGCGCTCGAGCGCTTTCGCACCGCGCCGGCGATCATTCTCGACGTGCGGATGAACCCGGGTGGCAACGATTCACTGGCGTTTGAAGTCGCAGGGCGCTTCGCGCGCGCCTCCGTCGGGTTCGGGTCCGTACGATTCCGAAACGGTCCCTCGCACGGCGACTTCGGGCCGGCATAATTGGCTGTCCATGGTCCCACCGAACATCGCCGCGGCGCGCCCGGCAGCGACTGTGATCGTGCTTCGCGCGGGCGATCCGTTCGAGATCCTGATGGTCCGCCGCAACGACAAGGTGGCGTTCATGGCCGGGTCGTACGTGTTTCCGGGCGGCCGCGTCGACGACGGCGATCGGCCTCCCGCAGGTGAACGGCTCCCGGCGGCGATCTTCCCCGACTTGAGCGATGTGGACGAGGCTGCCTATCGCATGGCCGCCGTGCGCGAGCTCGAGGAAGAGGCCAGCGTCTACATCACGGTGAACGACCTCTACCCGTTCGCGCATTGGGTAACGCCGGAGATCGAGACGCGCCGCTTCGACACGCGCTTCTTCCTGGCGCGCATGCCTGACGGCCAGAACGCGATTCACGATGGTGGCGAAATGACCGCGTTGGAGTGGCTGTCGCCTCGTGAAGCGATTGCGCGCTTCGAGCGGCGCGAGCTGCTGCTGCCGCCGCCGACGTGGACCTCGATCCGCCAGCTTGCCAAGCGCTCGTCGATCGACGATGTGATGCAGTGGGCGCGGACGCGGAAAATCGTGCGCGTGATGCCCGGGTTCATCAAGAACGAGAAGGAGTTCATCCTCACCTTGCCTGGGGATCCGCTGTTCCCGACCATTCCCGATTGGGAAGTGCCCGAAGAGACGCGATTTGTGTTGCAGGACGGAGCCCGGTGGCAGCCCCTGAAGGTTTGAGTGCTGCCATCGATCAAGTCATCGCGTTCTTCAACGCGAAGAGGATGGACCTGCCCGACGGGTTCTTCGATCGCAAGACGCAGTTCGTGATCAACGGCGCGCCCTTCGAAACGCTGCTCGGCCAGTCGCCGACCGATCCGCTGATTCTGATGCTGGCCCGCGGTCCGGCGGGCTTTCGTTTCACTGCCAAGGCGCTGCAGCATGCGCTGCCGGACGCCCGCATCGAGCGGCCTTCGACTCCGCTGACTCAACAAGTCGAGTCAGCGTCGCTCAGGCCAGGCGGCCCGACTACGGTCTCTACAGAACTGCGGTTGTTTGGGACCTTGCGTGGCAGCGGCGAGGCGATCGATACGGTGGTCGCCGTCACACTCAGGCTGAACGCTGCCGGGAGCATCGAGGTGGCCGAAGCCCAAGTCGAGGCGGCCGCGCTCGAAAAGATTCGTCAGGCGCGTTTGCAACCTTAGGCGGGACTTCCGCCTTCGCCCTCAAGGGCTACGGCGGACAAGAAGTCCCGTCTCTACGTGCTGGTCGAATTGGACGCGGTCGTTCGTCATTCGGTCAGGAGACTTCCATGCATCTGTTCCTTGCTCTCGTCCTGACCACCGCATTCCTTCCCTTCGACTCGGTTGACTCGACTCATCGAGTTAACCTCGCTCAGGGCGGGCAAACGGGCGCCGATCCGCTGTTATCCCGCCTGGCCGGCCAATGGACCGGGACGGGGACGGTGCTCAATCAACCCTCGAAAATCCAGATGGCGTGGACCTGGGAACTGGGCGGCCGCTTCATTCGGCTGACGTTCCGCAATGAAATGGGCACCGCGCCGAAAGTCAACGTGTTCGAAGGCCATGCCTATTACCGGCCGGTGGCCGACGGTCAGTATCGCGGCATGTGGTTCGACAACTCGGGCATGTTCCGGCCACTCGACGCGAAACGCGACGGCGACGCGCTCGTGTCGAAGTGGGGCACGCCCGATACCGAAGAAGGCGAGACGACTTACCGGCTCCGCGAAGACGGCACGATGGAAGTCGTCGATCGCGTGAAAGGGAAGGACGGCACCTGGCGCGACTTCGGCCGCGCCACGTATCGGCGATTGTAAAGGTGCCAGACCCCTTTACAATTGGCGAACCGAAAATCCGTGGCGTTTACTGGCGGAAGCAGCGTCTGGTTGGCAGAAATTGCAGCAAAACGCCATGTAAAGGTGCCAGACCCTTTTACAATTCAGGCAGCTCCAATACAGCTCTCACGTATTCCTGCTCCGGCAAGCCGCCCATGATCTCAATCGTCTCGTTGACGACCGTCTTCGGCACGCCGGTCACTCGGTACTTCCGGCTGAGATCCATGAATTCGGTGGCTTCAATCGCGTCGGCGGTGATGTTCGGGTTGGCCGCAGCCATCTTGTGTGCGAGGACGACCGCCCTCGGGCAGTGCGGTCAAGTTGGCGTGGAAAACACCTGGATGTGGGTGGGTTTGTTGACCGCCTGAATCCACTTCATCGTCTCGGGCTCGAGCTCGATCTTGCCCGTGCCGGCCGTGATGATGGCTTCGACCAGGCCGACGAACTCGTATCCGGTCGGCGCGCCGAACATACGCATGCGCGTATCGACGTCGTCGCTCAGGATCACGATGGCCGGCGCCTTGTCGATCTTGTACTTCGCCTTGTCTTCCGTATCGAGGATGAAGTTCTTGTCGACAACGGTGATCTTGTTGTTCAGCGCGGCCAGCTCACCGAGGATTTGTTTGGTGATGGTACCGGTTTCAGAGCCGCCAAGGGCTTGCGTGAACAGAACGACCTGGACTGGATTGGTGATGACAGAAAGGTGCTGCTTGAGTGTTGCTTCGTCTTGCGGAGAAAGAAGGGCCATATCTGATTATGACGGGATCGGGGATCGGGGATCGGGGATCCGGAAAATTCAGAACTTGAAGAGATCGTCGAAGGCTTTCTTGGCCCCGCTGGGCTCTTTTGGATTGTTGTTCTGGCTCACGGCCGTGGTGGTTTCCCGCTCCCAGGTGGTGCGGCCCGAGAAGTGCGGGCAGTCGTTCGCCACGTCCTTGGGCGACACACGAGCCGTCAGCTTCACTGCACATTCGAAGGTGGTGCCCGGGTCGAAGTTCACGCACTGGACGCACGATCGCAAGTCGACCTGGCACTTGGGACACTTGCTGCGCGACATGATTTCGGCATCGACGATGGTGCCGCAGCGTGAGCAGCGCGCCACCTGGCGCGAGCCCATCATGCGAGGGTTGCGGGCGCCTTCGGAGGAGATGCGCCGAGCGCCGGCGGGCGCGCCTGGTTCGCGCTCCGGCTTGGCGCCACCGCTGTCGGGACGCGGCCCCGACGGTTTGCGATCGCGGTTGTCGTCCTGGTAGCCGCGTTGACGATATTTTCGGTCGTCGCTCATTTGATCCCCCGCCTACAGGCGGGTGATCCCTCGCCTAAAGGCGGGGGCTATAGGTGAGGCGAAGTTAGGCTTCATAGACTGCTTTACCACCGACAACGGTCCGCACAATCTTGATATTCTTGATCTCGTCTGGATTCACGTCGTGCGGATCCTTCTCGAGCATCGTGAAGTCCGCGAGCTTGCCCGGGGCGATCGAGCCCTTCACGTTTTCCTCGTGCGAGGCGTAGGCGCCGTTGATGGTCGCGACCATCAGCGCCTGGTCAACCGTGATTCGCTGCTGTGGTCCCCACACGTTACCACCGAAATCCTTGCGCGTGACCATGCTTTGGATGGCCATCAGCGGCTCGAACGGCCCCGGGCCGTAGTCGGACGCGCCGGCGACGCGAATGCCGTTGTCGATGAACGACTTGTGCGCGAACATCCAGTTCATCTTGTCTTGGCCGTAGAACTTCCACTTCTCGCCGTGATAGTGCGCGTAGGTCCAGAACGGCGTCGGGATTACCCCTAGGGCCTTGATGCGTGCGAGCAATTCCGGATTGACGAGCGAGCAGTGCTCGATGCGGTTGCGCGGGTCCGGCCGCGGCCACTGCTTCTGCACGCGCTCGTAGGCCTTGAGCACCATGTCGATGGTGGTGTCGCCGTTGGCGTGGATGGCCACGCGCATGTTGTGACGCCACGCATCTTCGACGGCGTCGTCGACTTCCTTCTGCGTCATGGTGAGGATGCCGTAATCCTTGGTGCCGACATACGGCGTGCTCATGCGCATGGTGCGCTCGGAGGCCGATCCGTCCGCCGCGAACTTGACGCCGACGCACTTCAACCACTCGTCGCCGAAGCCATAGGTGATGCCGGCGGCCTTGAAGCCACTGAACGCGTCGGTGCCGCGAACGAGGAAGCCGGCGCGGTGCCGCAGCTCGCCGGCGTTGCGTGAGTCCTGGTAGGCGAGGATGCTGTCGCGGCCGGCGCCGGCGTCGTGAACGGAGGTGAGGCCCGCCGCGGTCAGCAGCTTCGAGATGTGCGCCTTGCCCTGCCGGCCACGCTCGCGTTGCTGCTCGGGCGTGAACCGTTCGCGGGTGCCGACTTTCGAAAACACGCCGCGCGCGAGCTCGGCCACGCGGCCGGTGAGCTCGCCGCTTTCGTCGCGGAAGAAGCGGCCGTGGTCGGGATCGGGTGTGGCCTTGGTGACGCCCGCGAGATCGAACGCCTTGGTGTTGTACCAGCTGGTGTGGCCGCCACGATGGTTCACCGCGATGGGGTGATCGCGCGACACCTCGTCGAGGTCCTTGCGCGTCAGCGTGACGTCAAGCTTGGTGTCGTCGAACATGATCGCTTCGACCCACTGGCCCGGCGGCGTCTTGTCGACGCGCGCCTTCAGGTTGGCCTGCAGCTCGCGCACGCGCGGCACTTGCGCATTCACGCTGAACAACTCACCGACGCCGCTGACGTGACAGTGGCAATCGATGAAGCCCGGGGTGATCGTCGCGCCGGCCGCATCGATCTGGCGCGTCTGCGCGTTGGCGAGATTGCGAATGTCGGCGCTCGATCCCACGGCGATGAACCGGCCGTTTCTGACGGCGAACGCTTCCGCGCGCGCCATCGACGGCTCGCCCGTCAACACCCGCGCGTTGATCACGATCAGATCGGCGGCTACACCCGGTCCGGCGCCCACCGACGGTTGCGCGCTCGCCAGCGTTTCGAGACCGCCCGAGGCAAATCCCGTTGCGCCGGCCAGCGCCGCGCCGAAACCAAGGAATTCTTTTCTGGAGAGTTTTCCATAGCGGGGGGAACTATACGCTAAACAGGGGTCGAGGTCCTGAGGACTTGGGACCCTGAGGGCTTACTGATTCAAGCCCTCAAGCCCAAGCCCTCAAGCCTTTAGAAGCGGCCGACCACCGTCAACTGGAACGCTCGCGCCGGCTGCTGATTGACCATCAACAGGAAGTTCGAGCTCCAGCTCTGATAGGCGCTGTTGTAGCTGTATTGCGTGTAGTCCCCACCATTGAGAAGGTTGAAGACGTTCCCCGCAACCTCGAGCTGGTAACGCTGATACTGCAGGGTCTTGCCGATCTTCAGGCCGACCGTCGTGATCAGCGGCGCCTGCGACCTGCCCCTCGCCGCGGTCGCTGAAGACATAGCGATTGCGGGTCGCCAGCGGATTCGGGGCTGTTGATCCGTTCGCCAACGTGAACGTCGCGGGTCCGTACTTGAGGACGTCGGGATCGTTGGCCGCCAGCTGATACAACGGCGCTCCCGACCACGGCCCGGCCTGGAACGTGGCGCTGGCCGCGACGTTGATGCGCCAGGGAGCCTGCCACACGCCGCCGAGGTTGCCGCGGTACTTCATCCACGTCGGACCGTAGCTCAACGCGTTGCCCGTGTCGGGCAGCGAGTTGCCGTCGTTGTTGCCGCGCGGCATGTAGAGATTGGCGTCATTCGCGAAGTGGTTCGGCTGCACGAAGCGCGCCGGGTCGGTCGGGTTCCACGTGCCGTCGATCTTGTGCCACTGCCGCGTGAAGCCGCCAATCAGCTGGAAGCCCCTCGACATGTTCTTCGTCGCTGTCACTTCAATAGCCTGGTATTTCAGCTGGCTCCAGGTGTTGTTCGTCTGCTGCTGGACCATGTCCCTGGTTCGGATCGACTCTGCCGAAACCTCCGAAGGGGAGACCCGGTGCGTCGGGATAGATGCCGTTGATGTCGATGTTCGCCCACATGTGCTTGTAGGCGCGGTTGATGTAGCCCACGTCCAGGCCAATCTGCCAGCCGAACTGCCGGCGGAATCCGACGATGAACTCGTCGAGGTACGGCTGGTGCAGGCCGGGCGCGATCTGCTGGCCGGCCAGGGCGGTCGCTCGATGCCGGCAGCGAGCTGCGTGGTCTCGAACGTGCCGTTGAGGTCGTTGTCGTACTCGCGGCGGAACGACACCGTATCATCCGCGCCGAAAATGGTGACGCCGTCGCGGCCCATGACCTGTTCTCCCAGGCGGCCGTAACTGGCGCGCAGCACGTTCTTGGCATCGTTGGTCAGGAGGTAGGTGGCGCCAATCCGTGGCTGCACCGACCAGGATTTCTGCCGCGTGATGTCTCTCACTTCGTCAACCCGCTTGACGTAGTCGAACCTGATCCCGACGTTCGCCGTCAACCGATCGTTCGGCCTCCAACTGTCCTGGAGGTAGAAGGCGTAGTTGCTGTCGCGGGCCTGGCGCGTTTGCAGGCTGATCGGATTGGCGTAGTCACGCCGATAGGGCCGCGTGCCTCGCGATGGGTCGTTGACGTCGACCACCGTCTGGAACTCCCGGAAGAAGCCGTCGTTCGTGTACAGCGTGACCTGATCGTAGATGTTCTGCGGTTCCAGGAAGAACCCCGTTCCAAACTCGTGGTTGCCGGCCCAGCCGGCCTTGTAATACGTCAGGTCACCGCGAATCAGGGAGAGCGAGGCCGGGCACGTTGGTGCGAGTCGCGTTGTTGCCGCCCTCGAGGATCAGCGAGTTGCCGGTGATGAAGCCGCTCGAGATGCGCGTGCCGTCGTAAATGTTGATGTTCGGTCCCTGGGCGTTGAACCCGAACGCCTCGTAGGTGTCGTTGTCGTTGCCGCGCTTGTTGTTGTAGCCGGCCGAGAACGTCGTCGTCATTCTGTCGCCCCACGTCGACGTGAGCTTGGCGTTGTAGACGTTCCCGCCGTTCGAATAGACGTTGATCGGATCGAAGTAGGTACTGCCAGTTGCTCTGGCCGTGCGTGCGGTCGCGCTGGAAGAACCCCGACAACTCGTGGGCGGCGCCGAGCACGCGACGTGACCTTCACGTACGGCTGGTAGCCCTTGATCTCCTGGGGGAACAACTCAGCGTTGGGATAGTAGCTCTTGATGTCGTTGACGTTCTTCGAGTTGCGGCTGATCTGGGTCTCGACCGCCGACTTGCGGAACGACGTGAAGAACCAGACGCGATCCCTCATGATCGGCCCGCCGAACGAGCCGTCGAACTGGCCGATCTTGGCTTGCACCGGCGTGCCGCCGGTGGTGGTGCATTCCTGGTTGGGGCAGGTTGTATGCTGGCCGAGCGGCGTCCCAGAAAGGTTGAACACGGTCTTGTGGTGGGTGTTGTTGCTGACCCAGTTGAGCGGCTGGTATGCGTACCCGGCGGTCCCCCTGAACGTGTTGCCGCCGCTCTTGGTGATGACGTTGATCGCCAGGCCGGTGCCCATCGGCGTCGACGCGTCGGACCCGCCGGTCTTGACCTGGGTGTCCTGGATCATGTCCGACCCCATCTGCACGTAGGTGAGCTGGAAGTCGTTGTAGTTGCCCGCCTGCATGCCTTCGAGCTGCACGACGTGGGCGAAGTGTTCCGTGGCGTGCCCGAAGTACACCGATCGCCCGCTGCCGTCATCGAACGGTCGCGAATGGACGCCGGGCGTCTGCTCGAGGAAGTCGGTCCAGTTCTTCCGGGCGGCAAGCGGCATCTGTTTCTGGAACTCGCCGTCGATGTTCAGGATGTTGCCGGGCTTGCTGACCTCGAGCATGGGCGAATCGCCCGTGACGGTGATGGTTTCGGCCACGGCGCCGATCTCGAGGACGATGTCGACTTGAAAGTTCACGCCGCCGCGCAGCACGATTCCCGTGCGTTGGTAGTTCCGGAACCCCTGGAGCTCCGCGGTGACGGCGTAGTCGCCGGGAGGCAGGTTGATCAGACGGTAGTAGCCGGTCTCGTCGCTGACGCCGGTTGCCGGCGTGATCATGTTGGGGCTGGTTGCGGTGACCGTGACACCAGGCAGCACGCCACCCTGGTTGTCTTTGACGTAGCCTCGCAGGCTGCTGCCCGTGGGCTGCGCCTCCGCCAAGTACACGCCCGCACTCAATACAACGAGCAGGCAAATCCCGAATCGCAGAACACGTCCCATGGCGATTCCTCCCTGCCGACAGAACAAAGTCACGAGCCCGAGGGGCCGCGGTTAACGACGACGTGGAAACTCCGACGACGAAGCGAGATCTTACGAGGCGGATGATACTGCGATACCGAAGCTCGGAGAAAGCTACTTCGGCAGGGCTTTCAGGAGGGCCGTGGCGCGCGCCTCGGTGGGATCGAGCCGAATCGCTTCCAGCGCTTCTCGTCCTGGCCTCTGAAAATCGGCCCAGTTCGGCGTACACCGCAGCCAGGTTGAGGTGCGCGCTGGCGCTCCCCGGGTCGAGGCGGGAGGCACGTTCGAGATAGGGACGAGCGGTGGGAGGATCGCCGTTCAGAAAAATTGCCACGCCCAGCTTCTCGTGCGCCTCGGCCCGATCCGGCGCCCGCTGAACCGCGATCTGCAGCCACCGGATTGCTTCGGGCAAGGCCTGTTGCTCGAGCGCCAGCGTCCCGAAGTCGAGCGCAGTTTCAGCCGACGTTCCCGTCACCGAGTCTTCAATTCCCGACAGCTGTTTGACCGCCTCGCCTGCGCGACCGGCCCTGGTCAGCGCTTCTCCGAGCGAGAGCCGGATGGCCGGTTCCGGGCCGTCAATGGCGATCGCCTCAGTCAGTAGGGCAACCGCTTCATCCGGCCGCCCCGCATCGAGCAGCGCCTGCCCGACTCTGAAACGAAGAACCCCAGGGTGACTATGATCGTGCGAGATCTGTTCGACGTACCGGCGCGCCTCGTCGAACGACCCTCGCTCGACGAGCCACACCGCTTGACGCGTTTGCTCGCCTCCAATCCCGTTGTCGAGTCCGAGATTCCAGAACACCACGAGCGAAGTCATTGCGATGGCACCGGCCGGACGCAACGGCAGGCTGAAGCGGCGGGCTCGCACCAGGTCGTAACACCGAACAAGCACGGCGCCGGCCGCAGCGCACAGCGGCACGAACAGCGGCATGCGGTAGCGATCCGTCACGAAGAAGAGGACCACCGATGCTCCGTACAAAGGGACGAACATCGCCCACACCCAATACCCGTGGCGGTTCGTGCGCAGCGATCGGCCAGCACAGGCCGACCAGGCCAAGCGGCAGAAGCAGCCAGGGACCGATGGCCAGAACGCGAAGGAATGAGAAGGACTCGCGCGCGTAGAACGCGTAACTGTAGTTGAGTGGCACGTCGACGCGGTTGAGCAGAATCCTGATCTTGCGTATCCACAACCTGAGCGCATCGGCCGGATGTCCGGCCATCCAGTCGAATGCCCGCCACGCAAAGTAGCTGGAAACCTCGCCGGGAGAAAGGCGCCGGCCCGTACTCGATTCGGCCACGCGAGTAGAATCGCCGGCCTGTCCAGCGATCGATGGCGTGATGCCCGGCACAGGCGTGTAGGTCCCGTCGGCGCGATCGTGGTTGCCGATGTAGAGATTCAACCCGCCGTGCGAGGCAATCAAGACGACGTCCCCGGACACCGCATAATTGCGTGCCGCGCTGGCTGCAAGGACGGCGAGCAGAGCAGTGACCAGCACCGCGCCGCGTTTGATCCGGCCGTCCCGCCACTCGCTGACGAACACAACGGCGGCGGCCGCCACAGCAAACACGAGCGCGTTGGGGCGATTGAGAGCGAGCAGTCCAAGTGACGCTCCGGCTGCGGCAAAGGCGCCCGTGCCACCACCTGCCATCGTTCGCGTGAGCGCGTAGAGAACACTCGACACGAGGAACGGATCCAATGCCGATTGAAGAATCAGGACTTCGTTGAACGCAAAGATGCCGGTCAGAATCGCGAGCCCGGCGGCGACCAGAGCCGCCCGTTCGCCAAACCAATGCCGGGTGGTGGCGAAGAGCAACCCCACCGCCGCGGCCCCGAGAGCGATCTGGACCAGTTGCGCCGCGAGCAACGATCCTCCGGCCGCGAATACGGCCGCGAGGAAGTAGACATACAGCGGCGACACGAAGAACGCCCCAATGGGCGCCAACAACCCTTCCGTTGCGACTCGCTGGCTCAGGGTGACGTAGTAAGCGGTGTCGAGTTCACCATGTGGCTGCAGCAGTTGGTGGTTCCACAGCTGCACGAGGACGACCAACTTGACGGCGAAGGCCGCTGCCACGACCACTGCGACCATTCGCCACGAGCGGTCCGAAATCGTCTTGAAAGTTGACGGTTTACGGTTCACAGTTGACAGTTGAGTTTGCCAGTTCGGCAGTTTGAAGTTTAGGTTGCCAGTTTTCAAGCCCGGAGCGAAACATGAAATTGCGCATTCGCTTGTCGGTTTCCGCCCTGCTATGCCTGTTGGTTTTGGCGCCTGCCACCGCGCAGGAAAAGCGCCCCCGCACGTTTGTTGACGCCTTGGAGCAGCCGGTCCTGGCCGATCCGCAGCTTTCACCGGGCGGCAAGCAGATCGCGTTCGTCATTGATCGCGCGGACTGGAAGGCGAACCGCCGGATCGGTCACATCTTCCGGATCAACACCGACGGCACCAACCAGGTGCAACTGACATTCGGCGAGCGCGGTGAATCGAGCCCGCGCTGGTCGCCGGACGGCAAGTCGATTGCGTTCACCGCGCGCCGCGATCCCGACAGCGTCAACCAGATCTACGTGCTGCACGCCGACGGTGGCGAGGCCCGCAAGATCACGAGCCACGGCACGGCCACCGGCAACATCACGTGGGCGCCGGACGGCAAGTCGATCTATTTCACCGCCACCGACGCCAAGTCCGCCGAAGAACGCGAGCGCGATCGCGTGCAGGACGATGTCTTTGCGTTCGAAGAGAACAACTTCAAGCAGCGCCACTTGTGGACCACGGATCTCGAGGGCAAGACGAAACGGGTCACGGAAGGCAACTGGTCGGTCGGCAGTTACGAGCTGAGCGACGACGGCACGCGCATCGCGATGCATCGCACGCCGACACCGCTCCTGGGATCGGGCGAGCGCGGCGAGGTGTGGGTCATGGATGCGTCAGGCCAGAACGCGAAACAACTCACGACCAACGGTGTGTCCGAGGCCAATGCGTCGCTTTCTCCCGATGGCGCCCAGGTTCTGTTCACGGCGGATTCGAGCGCGCAATTCGAGCATTACTACAACGACAAGCTGTTCCTCGTGCCTGCCGCGGGTGGCGCGGCGCGGGTGCTGCTGCCGGCAGACTGTCAGCTACGAAGTCGAGAACGCGGCGTGGAGCAAGGACGGCAAGAGCATCTACTTCACCGCCAACATGGGCGTGCACAACGAGATCATGAAAGTGGACGTGGCCACGCGGCAGGTGACGCAGCTCTCGAAGGGCGAGCACAACCTGCAAGGCTGGTCGGTCTCCGAAGACCACGGCCTGCACGTGTTCCTCCGCAACACCGGGCCGCGACCGAGCGAGGTCTATGTGATGCCGGCCGGTGGCGGCGAACCGACGCGCGTGAGCGCGGTGTTCACCGACGACCTCGCCAACTTCAAGACCGCGCGCATCGAGCGCATCACATGGAAGGGCCAGGACGGCGTCACCGTTGAAGGGCTCCTGACATACCCGATCGACTACAAGGCGGGGCAGAAGTATCCGCTGATCGTGGCCACGCACGGCGGGCCGGCGGCCTCGGATCGATTTGGCTTCGCCACCGAGACGCAGGTCTACGCCGCGAAGGGCTACGCGGTGCTTCGGCCGAACTACCGCGGCAGCACCGGCTACGGCGATGCGTTCCTGCGCGACATGGTGAACGGCTACTTCAAGCAGGCGCACCTGGACGTGATGGCCGGCACCGACGCCGTGATCGCGATGGGCGTGGCCGATCCCGACAAGTTGATCAAGATGGGGTGGAGCGCCGGCGGCCACATGACCAACAAGATCATCACGATCACCGATCGCTTCAAGGCGGCCAGCAGCGGCGCCGGTGCGGCGAACTGGATCTCGATGTATGCGCAGAGCGACATCCGCGAGTACCGCACGCCGTGGTTTGGCGGCACACCGTGGCAGGCCAATGCGCCGATCGATCTGTATTGGAATCACTCGCCACTCAAGGACGTCTCCAAGGTGAAGACCCCGACAATCTTCCTCGTCGGCGAACAGGATCCGCGCGTGCCGCTGCCGCAGTCGATCGAGATGTTTCGCGCGTTGAAGTCGAACGGCGTGCCGACGCACTTGTACGTCGCGCCGCGGGAGGGCCACGGATGGACGGAACTGCGTCACCGGCTCTTCAAGCTCCAGATCGAGATGGAGTGGTTCGAAAAGTACATCCACAACCGCGCTTACACGTGGGAGCGCGCGCCGGGCGACGAGAAAAAGGAAACGCCCAAGCCGACGACGAGCGCGCCACAGTGACTCTCGCCCGGCCTCTCGGCCGGCCGTTAAGCCGTTCAAGCCTTGACTCGCCGCGATTCGAGATGGTACAAACAGCCACTTCTCGAACTCGAAGGCGAGGAACCGGTTGGCCCAGACGGAAGCAGAGCTGCTAGACAACCCTGTCGCGGGCCATCCGACGCTGATCCTGCGATCGCCCGATTTCCACTCAATCACCGAGGCGGTTGCGGAGCCGGTCGAGCGGGCGACCCCGATCGGCTGGTGGCTGTTCTTCATCCCTTCCCTCGGGCTCCTTAGCCTTCTCGGAATCGCCGTCGCGTGGCTGTTCTGGGAGGGCATTGGCATTTGGGGCCTCAACCAGCCCGTCGGCTGGGCCTGGGACATCACGAACTTCGTGTTCTGGGTCGGGATCGGCCACGCCGGGACGCTGATCTCGGCAATCCTCTTCCTCTTCCGCCAGACCTGGCGCACCTCGATCAACCGTTCGGCCGAGGCGATGACCATTTTCGCGGTCATGTGCGCCCTGACATTCCCGGGGATCCACGTGGGACGCGTCTGGGTCGCCTACTGGATGTTCCCGCTCCCGAACCAGATGGGCATGTGGCCCAATTTCAGGAGCCCTCTCCTCTGGGACGTCTTCGCGGTCAGCATCTACGGAACCGTTTCGGTCCTGTTCTGGTACGTCGGCCTGATTCCAGACCTGGCGACGATTCGCGATCGGGCGAAGACCCCCATCCGAAAGTTCCTCTACGGAATTTTCGCCCTTGGCTGGCGGGGCTCAGTGCGGCAATGGCACCACTATGAAACCGCCTACCTGATTCTCGCCGCGCTCGCGACGCCGCTGGTCCTCTCGGTTCACTCGATCGTCTCGATGGATTTCGCGGTCTCGCTCCTGCCTGGATGGCATACGACGGTCTTCCCGCCGTACTTCGTCGCCGGCGCGATCTTCTCCGGGTTCGCCATGGTGCTGACGCTGATGGTGATCTGCCGCACGGCGTTCCGCCTCGAGCACATCGTCACCCTCCGACACTTCGACTACATGGCGAAGATCATGCTCGTGACCGGGACGATGGTGGGCTACGCGTATTCCACGGAGTTCTTCACTGCCTGGTATAGCGGAAACCCCTACGAGCTGTTCACGTTCCTGAACCGCGCGGGCGGACCGTACGCCTGGGCCTACTGGATCATGGTCAGCTGCAACGTGATCAGCCCCCAGGTCTTCTGGTTCAAGAAGGCCCGCACGAGCATCCCGATCCTGTTCACGGTGTCGATCATCATCAACATCGGCATGTGGTTCGAGCGGTTCGTGATCATCGTGACGTCGCTGCACCGCGACTTCCTGCCCTCGTCCTGGGGTTACTTCAGTCCCACGGTCTGGGACGTGATGTGCCTGCTCGGAAGCTTCGGGCTCTTCTTCACGATGTTCTGCCTGTTCGTGCGCTTTCTCCCGATGGTGGCCACCGCCGAGGTCAAGACCGTCCTGCCGCAGGCCCACCTGCATGGGCACCACGACCACGCGTCCGAGAGCCAGCACCACGCACCTGCGCCGGCCCTTGCAGCGGCCGAAGCGCCTTCTAAATGGAGTTTCCAGCTGCCGATGGTCCCGCGGCTTCCGAAGGGACCCTACTACGGCATCCTCGCCGAGTTCGCGACGCCTGACGCCCTCTACCGCGCGTGCGAGCGGGTGCGTGACGCCGGCTTCACGAAGTGGGACGCCCACAGCCCGTTCCCCGTCCATGGCCTCCACAAAGCGATGGGACTCCGGCGCTCCTTGCTTCCCTGGATCGTCCTCGTGATGGCACTGACGGGCGCTTTGGCTGGGTTTGCCCTGCAGTGGTGGGTCCACACCACCGCCTACCCGCTCGTGATTAGCGGCAAGCCATTCTTCACCTGGCCCGCCTTCATTCCGATCACTTTCGAGGTCGCCGTCCTCTTCGGTGCGCTCGGCGCGGTCTTCGGCATGCTTGGCCTGAACCGGCTGCCGATGCACCACCATCCGCTCTTCCAATCCAAGGTCTTCGAGCGGGCGAGCGACGACACGTTCTTCATCTCGATCGAATCGTGGGATCCCCGGTTCGATCCGTCGGCTACCCGGACGCTGCTGGAGTCCGTGGGCGCGCGTAGCGTCGAGCTCCTGGAGTCCTCTGAATGACCCCCGAACACGATCACGTCGCGCTTCGGGCCGAGCAGGTCACGATCCCGCCGGGGCACTCGTGGAACCGGATTCCGGTGATTGCCGCTGTTATTGCCCTGCTGGGGGCGGTGGTCTGCGCGATTCTGGCGCCGGGGAATCCGAAGCAGTTCTACTTCTCGTGGCTCGTGTCGTTCCTGTTCTTTATGAGCCTGGCCCTCGGTGCGCTCTTCTTCGTGCTGATCCAGTACGCGGCCCAGGGAGGCTGGGGGGTTGTGCTGCGGCGGATTGGGGAGACGGTCTTTTCCACGATTCCCGTGATGGCGGTCCTGTTCGTCCCGATACTCTTCGGGCTGCACGATCTCTTCGAATGGTCCCACGCTGACGCGAGGGAGCACGACGCGCTGCTGGCATGGAAGGCGCCTTACCTCAACGTGACGTTTTTCTTGATCCGGGCGGTGCTGTTCTTTGGAATCTGGTCCTTCATCGCGGTGATTTACTCCCGCGGCTCGCGCGGCCAGGACGCGACGGGCGATCACAAGGTGTCGGCGCGCCTGCGCAAATTCGCCGGGCCCGCGATCATCGTGATGGCGCTCACCACGACCTTCGCGTCGATCGACTGGATCATGTCGCTCACGCCGCACTGGTACTCCACCATGTTCGGCGTCTATTTTTTCGCGGGCTCCTGGGTGGGGTTCATCGCGCTGCTCTCGGTGGTCGTGTCGGCAATGCGCGGGGCGGGTTTGCTGGACACGGTCATCAGCAAAGAGCACATGCAGGACGTCGGAAAGTTCCTGTTCGCATTCACGGCGTTCTGGGGCTATATCGCCTTCTCCCAGTATTTCCTCGTGTGGTACGGGAACCTCCCGGAAGAGACGATCTTCTACAAAGCGCGGATGGAAGGGTCCTGGTTGACGGTCTCGCTCATCCTCCTGTTTGGACACTTCGTGGCGCCGTTCTTCTACCTGATGGGACGGAGCGTCAAGCGGAACGGAGCGACCTTGGCCTTCGGGGGAACGTGGATCCTGGTCATGCACTTCGTGGATTTGTACTGGCAGGTCATGCCGACGCTCCATCCCGAGGGGCTCAACCCGTCGCTGCTTGACGTCGCTGCGCTCATGGCGGTCGGCGGATCTTTCGTGGCGGCGGCGAGCTGGCTGATGCGACGGCATGCGCTCGTGCCACTGCGCGACCCGAGGATTGCGGAATCGCTGGCCTTCGAGAACGTCTGAGAGCGGGCGGTACGTAGAGGCGGGACTTTAGTCCCGCCTTCTGGCGGGCGGGTCTAAAGACCCGCCCCTACGTACCGAGTCTGTATGATGGGGTTGCACAGAGGGCTAGCCCAGTATAAAGTCGGCCCATTATGACCAAGGAGCTGAGCATGCGCTTGACAGGGAACAGGTTGTGGCTGGCGGTGTGGCTGGTCACGGTGTTGGTGTCGCCGGGCGTAGCTTTTGCCGCCTCGACAGTCACGGGAACCATCACCTTCGCCGGGAAACCTCCCGCTCTCAAGCCGCTCGCGATGGACGCCGACCCTGCCTGCGCCAAGAAGCACGCTGGTAAGCCCGTACCGGCCGAGATGCTGGTGCTCGGCAGCGGTAACACCATGGCGAACGTCATTCTCTGGGTTTCGAAGGGGCTCCCGGCCGGCAAGAAATTTGACGTTCCCAAGACACCGGTAACTCTCGATCAGAGGGGCTGCGTGTACGTGCCGCACGCGATGGGGATCATGGTCGGTCAGGCCTATAGGATTCTCAACTCCGACGGCATCCTCCACAACGTCCACACGCTTCCCAAGATCAACCCGTCATTCAACCGGGCGATGCCGGCGACGAGCAAAGAAGCGACCACGACGTTCGCCAAGCCTGAGCCGATCTTCCAGATCAAGTGCGACGTACACCCCTGGATGAGCGCCTACATCGGCGTCTTCGAGCATCCCTTCTTCGCCACGTCGGGCGCGGACGGGAAGTTCACGATCGCGGGCCTCGACGCCGGGACTTACGTGATCAGCGCCTGGCACGAGAGGCTGGGGACGCAGACGGCCTCGGTCACGGTTACCGGCACCGATACAAAGACCCAGGACTTCAAGTTCGCAGTTCCCGGCGCTAAGTAGACAATCCGGAGCAAAGTCAAATGAGTCATCCGGGAACTGTCGCCGCACCCACGGCGCACGGCGCGCACGAAGCTCATCACGAGGAACTTGGCTTCTGGCGCAAGTACGTTTTCTCCACTGACCACAAGGTCATTGGCATCCAGTACGGCGTCACCGGCCTCCTGTTCCTGTTCTTCGGCTTTTGCCTGATGATGCTGAT
Source organism: uncultured Acidimicrobiia bacterium (assembly GCA_963784445.1). GTDB lineage: Bacteria > Acidobacteriota > Vicinamibacteria > Vicinamibacterales > UBA2999 > 12-FULL-67-14b. The sequence goes on from CAWARO010000001.1 coordinate 897,983, forward strand.
GCGCTGGCAGCTCGCTTACCCGGGCGTGCCGCTGCCGCTCATCGGCAACCTCTTCGGCGAGGCGCGCATGCCGGGCGGGACGATGCTCCCTGAGTTCTACAACGAGCTCGGGGCGATGCACGGCACCATCATGGTCTTCCTCGGGGTGGTGCCCCTCGCCGTCGGAGGATTCGGGAATTTCGTGCTCCCGCTCCAGATTGGCGCGCCCGGACATGTCGTTCCCGAAGATGAACATGGCGAGCTACTGGTGCCTGTTCCTCGGCGGCGTCACGATGCTCGGCAGCTTTTTCGTGCCCGGTGGAGCCGCGCAGTCGGGGTGGACGTCCTACACGCCCCTCTCCATCCTGGCGGGCGCGGGCCAGACGATGTGGCTCGTCGGGATGATCTTCCTGATCACCTCGTCGCTACTCGGCGCGATCAACTTCATCGCCACTACGATCCAGCTCCGCGCGAAGGGCCTCACCTTCATGCGGTTCCCCTTCTTCGTGTGGGCCCAGTTCGTCACGGCCTTCCTCCTGCTGCTCGCTTTCCCGCCGCTCGAAGCCGCGGGGGTCATGCAGCTGATGGATCAGGTGGCCGGCACGAGCTTCTTCATGCCGAGCGGCCTCGTCGTCAGCGGCCAGGTCCTTGACGTACGCCGGCGGCGGCAACACGGTGCTCTGGCAGCACCTGTTCTGGTTCCTGGCGCACCCGGAGGTCTACGTCCTGATCCTGCCGGCCATGGGAATCGTGGCCGAGATCATCGCGAACAACACACGGAAGCCGCTGTGGGGCTACCGCGCGATGGTCTACTCGCTGATCTTCCTCGGCTTCATGTCGTTCATCGTCTGGGCGCACCACATGTTCATGACGGGGATGGGAACGGCGATGGCGGCGTTCTTCCAGACCACGACCATGATCATCTCGATCCCGTCGGTCGTGATCCTCACGGCCCTGATCGTCTCGCTGTGGGGCGGATCGATACGCTTCAACACGCCGATGCTCTTCGCGCTCGGCTTTCTGCCGATGTTCGGCATCGGCGGGCTCACCGGGCTTCCGCTCGGCTTGAACATCGCGGACATCCCGCTGCACGACACGTACTACGTGATCGCGCACTTCCACTACGTGGTCGCGCCGGGGACGATCTTCGCCCTCTTCGCGGGGATCTACTACTGGTATCCAAAGGCAACCGGGCGGAAGATGAACGAGACGCTCGGCAAGATCCACTTCTGGGGCTCGATGATCTGCATGAACATCGTCTTCATGCCGATGTTCTTCGTGGGGCTGGCCGGCGTCTCGCGACGCCTGTTCGACGCCGGGTCGGCTTACGACTTTGCGCAGCCGACCATGCGGTTGAACGTCTACTCCTCGTGGGGCGCGTGGATCATGGCGCTCTTCCAGCTACCCTTCATCTTCAATTTCTTCTGGAGCATCTGGAACGGGGAGAAGGCTGAGGACAACGTGTGGCAGTCCACGACGATCGAGTGGGCTTCTCCTTCACCTCCGCCGCATGGCAATTTTGCCACGGCCCCGCAGGCATACCGCGGGCCCTACGAGTACAGCGTTCCCGGCGCGGCGAAGGACTTCGTGCCGCAGCACGAGGCCTGATTCGCGATGGAGATTCCCTACACCTACGAGGTTCGCCGGGACACCGGCCTGACCAACGGCAAGATCGGCATCTGGCTCTTCCTGGCCTCGGAAGTGATGCTGTTCGGCGCCCTGTTTGCGAGCTACATCCTGATCCGGATGGGGTCGCCCATTGGCCCCGCGGAGACACGAAGTCTGGACGTGCCCATGGCTACGTTCAACACGATCGTCCTGATCGGGTCCTCCGTCACGATGGTGATGGCGTGGGCGTCGCTGATGCGCCGCCAGTTCGGGAAATTTCGGATTTACATGGGGGCGACGGTCCTGCTCGGCGGCGTCTTCCTCGTCGTCAAGTACTTCGAATACAGCCACCATCTCCACCTGGGCGAATATCCCAGCACCAATAACTTCTTCGCCGTCTACTACACCCTGACCGGCCTGCACATGCTCCACGTGATCGGCGGGATGGTGGTGAACGCCTATTTCTGGGGCCCCGGCGCGAAGCTGTGGAAGACGAATCCAGCGTGGTTCACCAACCGGGTCGAGCACTCGGGCCTGTTCTGGCATTTCGTGGACCTGGTCTGGATCTTCCTCTTCCCGACGCTGTATCTTCTGTAGGGGCATCTATGAGACGACCACGCAGCGACGAGCGACACGCAGCCGACAGCGGTCACGATCCAGCTGAGATCGACAGGCACGTCAGGGTCTACATCACCGTCTTCGTCGCGCTCATGGCGCTGACGATCATCACGGTGGCGGTCTCGTATCTCGACCTTTCCACGCCCATGGCTATCGCCGTGGCGCTGTTCATCGCGACGATCAAGGGATCGCTCGTGGCCTGCTACTTCATGCACCTGATCTCCGAGAAGAAGCTGATCTACGCGGTGCTCGCGATCACCGCGTTCAAATTCTCGCACTGATGGTCCTTCCCGTCGCTCACGCACAACAACGGCTTCTGGATTCCGCAATGAACCTCAGGTTATTCCACGCCCGCTGATCCTCCTCTCCGCGGCCCTCGCGGTGATGGTCGGTCTTTGGTCCCTGGGCGTGTACGGGCGGGCAGCGGGGTCGCAAGCGTGCCGGCGGGCGTGGCGGCATTCGCCGTGGCGGTGGGCTTGATCGTCTACGACTCGTGGTTCCTGCGCAAGACGAGGTCGCTGCGATGAAGGTACGCAGGCCTTCGCGACCGCCGTGGCCGTGATGATCTTCGGCAGCTCGAGCGTCTTCGCCTGCCCGGTGTGCTTCGGGGCGGAGGAGACCTCGATCATCGACGCTACGAAGATCGGCATCCTGGTACTGCTGGGCATCACGCTTGCGGTGCAAGGCGGCGTTCGTTGCCTTCTTTCTCTATCTCCGCAAGCGCGCGAAGCTCATTGCGGATGCCGACCTCGACAATGAATGGTCGGAACTTCAGGGGTCCCCCAAAACATCATGAATGAGTGGCTTGGAATGCCGGCGCTCGCCGCGTCTCACGGCGCGCAAATCGACAACCTGATCGGCTGGATACATGTGTTCATGTTCATCCTGTTCGTCGGGTGGGGCGGGTTCTTCCTCTACTGCCTGGTCCGTTTCCGGAAATCGCGGAATCCAGTGGCGGACTATGCGGGCGTCACGTCGAACGCATCGAAATACTCGGAGATCGCCGTGGCCGTTGTGGAAGCGGTTCTCCTCATCGGTTTTGCGATCCCGCTGTGGGCCGCGAGGGTCGGCGACATGCCCTCCGCTAGTGAAGCGCTGACCGTTCAGGTCACCGGCGAGCAGTTCGCCTGGAACGTTCACTATCCCGGGCCCGACGGCGTGTTCGGCCGCACGGACATCAAGCTGCTCGATCTGCAGTCGAACCCGCTCGGACTCGATCGCGACGATCCCGCCGCGAAAGACGACGTCACGACGCTCAATCAGCTTTATATACCGGTGAACAGGCCGATCATCGTAAGGCTCAGGAGCAAGGACGTCATCCACAGCTTCGGCGTGCCCGAGTTTCGCGTGAAGCAGGACGCGATCCCGGGCCTCACAATCCCGATTCATTTCATCCCCACCGTGACGACCGCGGAGATGCGGACCCTGAAGGGGAATCCCGAGTTCCAGTACCAGATTGCCTGCGCGCAGCTCTGCGGTTTGGGTCACGCGCGAATGCGGGGATTTGTGACGGTCCAGACCGCGGAAGAGTTCCAGACGTGGTTGGAGCAACAGATCGCGGAGCAGAGCGCACCGGATCCCTTCCGGTAGAAGTGTTTGTTGGCCGGGCGTCTTGCCCGACCTCCGGTCGAGCGCTAGCGCCGAGCGCCCCGCGCCTCGTCTACACCTGGCTTCGTGTAGCGAACGCCGACGTCACCTCCGATATCACTGTGGCCGCGCGGCTTGAACCACGTGAACCATGTGTGACCGTGCGTCTTGCCCCGGCGTATTTCCCACACGAGGTACGGCACCAGGATCAACAGAAACAGCGCGGCTCCAACCCACATTCCGGTGGTGAGGTCCATCTTCGGTTCTCCTCCGCCGGATCGGTGCAAGCCTAAAGCCAACCGCGCTGTTCAGCTCTGCTGTCTAAGGATCCTCGGGGTCGACTTTCGCGCTCGCCGTTGTTCAGATATGACCGTGCTAGGATCCGCGCGCACTGAGAGATGCGGTGGGAGGACTGTTCGCGGATGGGTGTGAAGGAAGCGATTGATCCGTTGACCGGTCGGTGGGCGCTCGATTCCCGCGCTTCGCAGTTCTCGATGCCGTCACCGCTTGCGTGGATATTGAACGTGTCCGCGCACGAGACTGGAATGACGGTCGAGGAGAATCTGACGCAGGCTGACGGCACAGCCCTGCGCGTGACGTTCGCCCCCCAGTTCGATGGACGCGACTACCCCGTGCAAGGGTCGCCCATTATGGATTCCATCTCCGTTGTTCGACGGTCGGAACGACTGCTGGAGGTCAGCGCAAGAAAGGCCGGAGCACTCTCAATGCGCGACACGACTGAGGTATCCGAGGACGGCCAAACGCTGGCCGTCAGTTTTTCGGTGTTCAGCGGCGAACAGACGGTGGCCAATGGGAGGGCCGTCTTCCGGCGTGCGTAGTGAGCCCCGGGTTTGTGAAAGGCCGAATTACCCGTTTCGCTAGCTGCTGCGATTCCTGCCGGCATCGCCGAACATCTTCGGCGTCGGCATCCGCGCGCGGATCCGCTCGAGCTCGTCGATGGTCACGCGGTCGAGGCCGTTCTTGCGGCACGACTCCTCGACGGCCCCGATCACCATGCCGCGCACGAACGCGGGAATCTTCTTCATACGCTCGGCGGCCGCATCGTCCCAGGCGATGGTCTTCGGCGCTTCGGCCCCGTATTCGATCGCAGTAGCCCCGACTGAGACCGCGGCAGGACCGCGCAGAGTGAGAAGGGGAGCGCCGGCGAACTTCCCGGGGACGTGGGTGCAGAGGGGATCTTCGGCCATCACATCGCCGGTCATCCCGAAGGCCCGGGCGCGGCAGCCTCCACAGTGCCCGTTCATTTCGCACTCCCCGCATCGCCCGCCGAGCGAGGTGCGGCGGCGAATGCCGGTGAACAGCTCCGAGGACGTCCACAGGTCCGCAAGACTCGCGTTGCGAAGCGTCCCCGCGAACACCGGGAGGTAGGGGCACGGGGTCACATCGCCGTTCGGCCGGATCCCCATGTAGTGCGTTCCGGCCGGGCACCCGCCGGCCCCTCCGGAGTAAGTCCTGATTCTGGGAGCCGCCATTCTCCAGAACGGTCTTGATGTAGTGCGGAGCGCACTTCGCGTTCACGAGCATCCGGCGGTCGTACTTCTTCTGGATCCGGTACAGCGAGGCGAGCACCTCGTCGTACTGGGCGGGCGTGATGTCCGACACGTACTGCCCGCGCCCGGTCGGCACCAGGAAGTAGAGGTTCCAGACTTTGGCCGCGAGGCGCTCGTGCGCGAAGTCGGCGATTGCTTCGAGCTCGCCGAGATTATGCGAGCCTGCGGTGGTCTGCACGATGAAGGGGAGACCGGTCCTGTTCAGGATCTCCGCTCCCTCCACCGTGTTCCGCCAGGCGCCGCGCACTTTCCTGAAGCCGTCGTGACGATCGGGATCGAGCGCATCGAGAGAGAGCGAGAGCCCGCGCGCGCCGGCCTCCGAAAGCCGCTTCGCCACGTTCTCGGTGATGCGCACGCCGTTGGTGCCGACGACGACCCACAGTTCGCGCTCCGACGCGCGCCGGACGATCTCGAGGATGTCGCGTCGTAAGAGCGGCTCGCCGCCAGTGAGGATGGTGATGCACTCAGGCGCGAACGCGGCGATTTCGTCGATGACCCTGAAGCATTCCTCGGTGCCGAGCTCGCTCCGATCGGCGAAATTCTCCGTACCGACCTGCGGCGTGCCGCCGGCGTCGAGATAGCAGTGCTCGCACGCGAGGTTGCAGCGGTAGGTGAGGTTCCAGGAGACGACGTACGGCCGAGCAAACCCTTCGACTCGCGCGCCTCCGGCTGGGCCGGACGCACGCTCGCTCAGGGGAGGCGTGTTCTCATTCGGCTGCTGCATGTTCACTCACATGCCGAAGAAGTCTTTGGCCGCGTCGAGGATCTTCTCGTCCACTTCGAGGGCCCCTCTCTCCTGGGCGAATCTCTCGATGCCTGTTTTCGCCATCGGGCGGACGAACTCGGGAATGTTCGCGAGTCGGGCTTCAGCGGCGGCGGTCCAACGAACGGGCGCCGGCTCGCCGGCCTTGCCGGGTTGCACTTCTCCGTTCCCTGGAATCATCGCGGAGAACGGACAGCTACCACCGGACGTACTCGCCGCTCCCGCTTCGACCTGCGGGCCGATCTTCACGCCGAGTGACTGGACGACCTGTGTTTCGTACGCGTTGGTGAGCATCGCCATCTCGTAGCCGCACTCCGGACACGAATAGACGACCGAGAGCGAGCCGCGCTCGGGCGGGCCCATGGATTGCAGCTTCATCGGGCTATCGCAAGGGACGCAGAGGAACTTCATCGCCGAGGCTCCTTGTCGTTTTCGAGGCTGTCCAGAAGTTGCTGCGCAACATGCTCCAGCGCCTCGCCAACGGGTGTTTCGGGCAATTCAGCAAGAGGGATCCCCTGATCGCAGTGCCGCGCAAGCTCGGGATCGAATGGGACGGTCCCGAGGCAGGGGATCTCAAGGCCCGATGGATCGGGTGAGACAAACAGAGGTTTGATGGCGTTGCAGTCTCGGCAGTAATAGCCGCTCATGTTCTCGACGTAACCGAGGACGCGATTGGGACCCTTCGACAGCGCCGCCACCGAGCGCGCGACCACGCCCCGTGACACTTCGGAAGGGATCGTCACGAGCAGGAACGAGGTTCGCGGCCCGAGAAAATCGGCGTACTGGACGGTCCGCTCGGCTCCGGGCGGCAGATCGAACATCAGCAGATCGAGCGCTCCCCACTCGAAGGATCCGAGGATCTCACCGAGGAGAGCGAATTCCCTCGTGGCGCGCCACGTATGGGAATCTCCGTGCGCCGCGCTCTCGAACTCGAGCGACTCCGACTCCGGGATCATCGAGCCCATCGAGAAGACCCCGATCCCGTTCGTTGTCCGCGGGAGCGCGACCTTCTGGCTGCCGGGAACGAACAGCGCCCCCTGGACACCTGCCATGCGCGCCTGTGTGGGGCCGTTGAAGTCCGCGTCCAGGATCGCAATCCGAAGCCCCCGGGCACGCAGAGCGCCGGCGAGATGCAGCGTGAGAGTGCTCTTGCCGACCCCGCCCTTGCCGGAGCCCACGGCCACGAGATGACGCACCCTGGCGAGCCCTTCGGCGATGCGGGTTTGCTTCTCGGCAACCTGCTCAAGGATTCTGGACCCTCCGTCGCCGACGATGTCGTGGTAGCCCTTCACGTTGAACGGATAGCCTACACCGGACGGGGCACGAAGGCGAACGGTCGCGCGCTACGCGCGATCGGGTGTCTCGTTCCGCGAGCGTCTCGTCTCGCCGGTCAAACGTCGCTTCAGCGCACCACGCACTCCGCGAACTCGGCGCACTCCTTGGCCTCAAACAGCGCCAGTCTCGGCCTACGCTCCGTTTGTCGGTCAAAAAACCTGAATCGGCTCGCTCGAAAGCTCGCTGCACGAGACACCCGCTCGCGCGACGCGCGCTCGCTCGAAGTACTGGAATATCACCTCGTCCTGGCGTCCGCCGTGCGCTCGCGCCTAACACGGCTTGCAGCTGACGAGGGCTCGCGTGACAATGAAGCCGCCGCGGTTGAAGTGTGACGCTGAGCCGACTGACACTCATAACGACTAGCTACGCAGGAGAATCATGAAGAGAACAATCAGTGGAGCGATCCTGGGGATTGGCGTATTGTTCGGACTTCTCATTGCGGCATCGTGGCCCGAGCGGGTCGTTGAGGCTCAGCGGCCTGGCAGTGCAGGTCCTGGACCATCGAGGAGAAAGGAGACCCGCGTCGTGGGAACATGGTTGGGTACGGCCAAGACCTTTCAGATGACCCGGCGGCTGCGCGGGGTCAGATTCGCGGTTGTGGTCTGCAAGCGATAGGAAACGAGGAGGCGACGAGCGGGAACTCGAGCCGGCAGGGCAGAGCGACTCCGGTCAACAAAGACCCTATGTCTGGCATTAACGTACGCCGAGTGATCCTGGGGGGTTCGTTGCCGGCCTCGTTGCGAACGCATTCGATTTCGTCATCACTTCCTATTTGATGGCACAGGAGTTCGCTGGAATGCTGGCGCGCCTTAATGTGGGTGAGGCGGTGGCTGAGTCGTGGATCTGGGTGTTCGCAGTCGCTACTTCATCTGGGGTTTCTTGCTGGTGTTTACCTACGCCGCGATCGCCGCGGTTTGGTCGAGGTCCGAGGACCGCCATCGTTAGTGGTGTGCTGCTTGGTGGCATTCGCAATAGCGGTGCTGATCCTGATGGCGATTGGTCTGCACACGTTCCAGTCTGACTAAGAGTTGGTGTACCTGGTGTCCGCTATGTGGTGAGCCTGGCTGGCGTGGCGCTGTACAAGAGGAGTGAACTGTTAGTGAGATGAGAGGTGTTCGCTCAGGGCAGCGACAGCGCGACGTACTCAGATGGATGATTTCGCGCACCGACCGCCACCACGATGAACTGCTTGCCCTTGACCACGTAGGTCATCGGTCCGGCGGTCGTTCCGGACGGTAATTCCATTTCCCAGATCACGCTGCCAGTCGCTTTGTCATAAGCGCGGAACTTCGTTCCCCACGTCCAATCGGCTCCCGCGGTTCCACTGATGGCGTCGCTGCCTTCGCCGAGAAACAGCAGCGTCTTTGTGAGGAGCGGCGCGGGGCGGTTCGGATAGCCGAGCGGAGGCAAGTTGAGATCCTTCAACAACGGATGGAATCGCGGTCCGTCGCCGTTGGGCCGCATCCAGACATGGACGCCGCGATTGAGATCGATCGCCGTGATTCGACCGTAGGGGCCTTTAATAATCGGCAGGCCGTCGATGCTGATGGCGTCAACCGTCGATGGCGGCGACTGGGACGCCGGTTGATCGGTCGGTCCAAGGGCTGGCTCGAAGTCGGCGTACTCCATCGTGGCGCGCGGATCTCCCGTCTGCTTCCGCGCCGTCCGATTTGCCGGGCCCAGCGTTTGCGAGATCGCATAGTAATAGCCGGTATCCGGATCGAACGCGCCGGTGTTCCAGTTGGCCGATCCCCAGGCGCCAGGCTGGACGAGCGTGCCCTTCTTGCCGCCATCGCCCGGAACCGAGGGCGGTGAAAAGACGGGGCCCATGACGTATTGCTTCGCAATAGTCCGGGCGCGCTCCTTCAGCCCCGGCGAGTAATCGATCAGATCGTCATCACTGATGCCTTGCAGATCGAAGGCCGGCGGCTTCGTCGGAAATGGCTGAGTGGGCGACGAACGTTCGCCCGGCACGGTCGACTGCGGTACGGGCCGCTCTTCGATCGGCCACACTGGACGGCCGTTGGTGCGGTCGAGCACGTACAGGAAGGCGGCCTTGTTCGCCTGCATCACGGCGCGGATGCGCTTTCCGTCAACTGTGATCTCGCCAAGCATCGGCGGGCCGATGTTGTCCCAGTCCCACAAGTCGTGATGGACCGTCTGGAAGTGCCACACGCGCTTGCCCGTCTTGACATCGAGTGCGACGATCGAATTCGAGAACAGGTTGTCGCCCGGCCTCCAGCCGCCGTACCACGCTGCCGTGGGAGATGTGAGCGGGACGTAGACGTAACCGAGCTCCTCATCGGCCGTCATCGGATTCCACGCGCCGAGATCGCCGGCGATTTTCCACGAATCGTTGCCCCACGTGTCGTTGCCGAACTCGCCGGGCCGCGGCACCACGTGAAACGTCCACAGGAGCTTGCCGGTTTCAGCGTCGAAGCCGCGGATATCCTCGGGCGCCGCTTCCTTCCTGTTGCCACCGTCACCGGCGCCACCCGTGTTTCCGGTCACCACAACGACGTTGCCGAGCACGAGGGGTCCGGTGCTGTCGTTGAAGCGTCCGGCCAGCGGCTGGCGATCGGCGAAGCGCAGGAGCACGCGCCCCTGGGTTCCGAACGTCTGTCACCGGCACGCCTGTGGTCGCATCGAGGGCATACAGATACTCACCGCGAATCGCGAAAATTCGACGGTCCGCGTTACCGGTTCCGCCGCGCCAGAAGTCAACCCCACGCGTCGACGCGCCACGGGCATCGTCTAGATCCCGACCGAAGGGCTGCTCCCAGATCGTTCGCCCAGTTTCGCCGTCCAGCGCAATCACGAGGCCGTGTGCGTCCTGCGTATAGAGCACGCCGTCGATCATGATGGGAGTTGCGCGCAGGTACGCGTTCGGCCGTGTCTCGGGGAACACGGCGATCATCTTGTCGTTCAGCGCAGGGCGGCGCCAGGCGATGCGCAGATTTTTCACGTTGTCGCGATTGATGTGATCGAGGGCGGAGTATCGCGTGAAGCCCTTGTTGCCACCGTAGTAGCGCCATTCGGTTCGCTTGCCCTGAGCGGAGTCGAAGGGCGGCTGGGGCGCTTGCGAAGCAACGACCACGAGGGTGGCCGCGACCGTGCTCAGGGTCAAGACAGCCAGAAGTGGCTTGGCGTGTGCCATGGCATCTCCCTTGGGCCGAGAGTATACCCCTCGACTCGCACGAGTCCGCTTTGCCGGACTCATGCTCGCTCAGGGCAGACGGGTCCTTCATGGGTAGGTGTAACATCTGCTGATTCGGAGACCAGATGGATCCGCGAGCGTTGAGACGGAATTTCCTGGCCGGGCTGTCTACGGAGTTGCGCGTGGTGTGGCCAATCCTGTCCGTACTCCTCGGATTGATGATCTCGCTCGGCTTGGTCATCGGTTGGCGCGAAGGCTGGTCGGTACAGGAATCGATCTATTTCGCGTTCGTGTCAGGCCTGACGATTGGCTACGGTGACCTCGCGCCCAAGGTCCTGCTCACACGTGTGCTGGCGATACTCATAGGCGTGTGCGGCGTCCTCCTGACTGCCCTCCTGGCTGCGATCGCCGTAAGAGCGTTGACGGAGGCGATGAAGGATAGCAAGAAATGAACTACTGGGACCGCGCCTTCGCTGCGTAAAGTAGATGCGCGCCGGCGGGGCGGAAACCGAGCGTCTCCAGTAACTCCTTCGAGATTTCCGCCGGGTGGACCTTCGGGAACTGGAAGGTCATGATGCCTCGCGCGCGAAGTTGAGAGAGCAGTTGTGTCAGACGGGCGCCACTATCGTCGACGAACGATCGGAGCGCTAGAATCTCCGCCTCCTCCAGTCCGCGGTCCACGTAGAGTAGGTAGGCCTCAATACGCTCGTCGGAGGCAACGGCGAGTCCGGCGATCTCGTCCTTCCTTGCCGTCAGCGTCTCCACCGAGCGCTCCCAGCAGACCGGAGGATGATCCTCGCCAAGGAGACCGTTGGCCGCCAGATCGTCAATCGTCACTGGGAACACAAACATGCCGGCCGCATCTCCCACAACGCCCGCTTCACGATCCAACACATAGTCGGTCAGGACCGCTTCCTCGGCATATCCGCAAGCGCTGAAGAGCCCGCACGTAGCGACGAGAGTTGCGGGAACTTCTGCGACCATTTTCGGCGGGCCGAGGATCGCGAGCTTCGAGCTGAGCGAGGTGAGCAGGTGACGCCCATGACCCTGTCGCAGATGATCGGGATGGACGGCGATCTTGTGGATCAGAGTACCTGACGGTCGCTTTGCGCCGATTAAGACGCCGATCGGATCGGAGCCTGAGAAGGCAACCATGCAGCTGCTGCACCAGACCTGCAGGTCGCGGATCGACCGCTTGAACGAGGCCGGCGTCACCGCCGGCTCGTCGGGAAAGTGCGGAGACCAGCAACGATTCAGCGCGTCGACGAGCAGCGACACGTCGTCCGTGCGGCAGAAGCGGTACGACGACACGCCAGAGTTTACCGCGCCGGAGCCTTGGCGAAGGCGGGCGACCGATCAGTGCTCGCGATTGTCGTCGGGCTTGTGAGGCACGTTCAGGGTGCTCACCTCGTTGAGGTAACCGCTGCTAACAGCCGGGACCACTTGAGCCTTGTTTTGCGCGTCAGCAATATTCTTGTTTTGGGCTTCCGCAACCTTGTGTTCGTGCGAGGGGCCGTGGCCCGCTGCAGCCGGCGCCCCCGCCGCCGCGCCCTTGCCCGCGTTCGGATAGGCCGCGATCACCTCGGCCATGATCTTCTTGCCGATCTCGATGCCCTCCTCGACGAGCCCAAGATCGATTGCCGTTAAGGAGCGCTCACGCGCAAGCCCCTCAACCCGCTCCTGTGTCTTGTTCCGCATGAACCCGGCCGGCACGCGCAGGATTCGCACCGTGGCGTCCTCCGCCCACGCGAACGTTGAGATCAGCGGGTTCTTCTTGTCGTCGCGCGCCACGAGCTTGGCTTCGCCGGGTGCTGCCGAAGCGTTCTCCGCTGCCGTAACTTGCGCGGCGGCGGACCCGATCTGCAGCGGCGTCCCCGTCTCTTCCTCGATCACCTGCCGAGCGAATTCGAGCGTGATCGTGTCGAGCTTCGTCATGCGGGCGCGCTTTTCGACACGCGCCTTCACGCGTCGCCGCTGATAGGCGTTCTTCATGGTCCAGAGGCCTTTCCTCGCGTCCTCCGACCAGCGCAGCTTGCGCCCGTCATAGGTGGTCTCCTCTTCGAGACCGCCCTCGGCCGCCGCAATCTTCTCGATCATTTCCTGCGAGATCACCTCGAAGTCCGTGGCGCCGCAGACGGTGCACTTCACGGCGCCGCTCTGCGTGGCCGCGACGCCGCACGACTTGCACATCGACACGGGGCCGGACTTCGCCCGCTCGAGCGCCACGGCTTCGGCCAATGCCTTGGTGGCGGCCGACGCGCTCTTCGGCATGAACCGGTCCATCGCATCGTCGATCACCGCGTTGGTGATCACCGAATGTCCCTTTTCAAGCGCCAGGCGCAGCACCCCAGTTCGCGCGATGCCCTTGACCTGTTCCGGCACGTTCTTCATGCGCGCCTCGGCCTCGGGCGTCCATCGAATGGTCTCCTCGGCTCGCACGTCGATCCGGGGCACCTCGAGGCGCGTGGAGAGCAGCACATCGCACGGCGCGCCGCGGAGAATGTTCTCCACGTTGCTTCCTAACGCCGTTTCGTCTTTCGGGCTGTGGACGCCAATGCGGCCCAGCACGATGAGGAACGGATTCGTCTTGCGCGCGTAATCGATGATCTTCTGGAAGGGCTTGCCGTCGAGGAGCGTTTTCTTGACCTCCACGCCCGCCTCGGCGGCCATCCGCTCGGACACCTCGAGATGCGACTGATAGATCTGCGCGAGCCCGGTGTCGATGATCTCCTCGTGAAGCTGATTCTGCTCCTCGAAGCGGAACACTTTCGCGGCCTGCTCGGTGAGGACATTGACGATGCCGTTGAAGACGGAGTAGTGCAGATAGGGATCGTAGACGGCGATCGTCTCGACCTTCTTGCCGAAGGTGCGGGCCAGGTCGATGGCGGTCATGAGCGCGCCGAACGACTGGGGACTTCCGTCGACGCCGACGAGGATCGTGTCGCGCTCCGCCTCGCCCGGCTCGGGAACGTGCTTCACCACCCAGACATCGCGGTCGGATTGGCGGGCCACACGTTCGCAGACTGAGCCGATGACGCTGTCGCGCGCGCGCCCGATTCCCAGCGCTCCGATCACGACCAGGTCGTGCTGTGAGCCGACAATGTCCTTGAGGATCTCGGCGTGATGCTTCCCGTCCATCATCCGAGGCTCGAACTCGATGTTCGACGCCTTGCATTGGCGCGACATGCCGTCGAGATAGCTGTCGGAGATGAGCTTGAGGCCCATCGTGATCAGGCTGTCGTGGATCTTTCGCTGACGCTCCAGTTCCACCTCGTCGATGTACTCCTCCGGCAGGGTGTACTCCATCTGCCTGAAGCGATAGTCATGCAGCTTTGCCGCGTAGACATGGCAGCCAACCAGCTTCGCCGAGTACGCCTTCCCCAACTCCAGGCTGCACGCGACAGCGCGGTTGGAGTGCTCCGAGTTATCGACGGGAACGTAGATGCTCTTGTACATTTGATCCTCTCCGAATTGCCCGAAAACTTATGCCCTGGTGGCTGCCGGATGGCTCGGCTCACCGCCGAGTTCCCCACGGGTGCCATAGCGATAACGCCGCCGGACCCAGAAGATCACGGCCAGCTCGATGACGAGAAGGAGTAGCGCCGTCCTCACCATCGGGCCGAGGGCCGATGGCACCACTTGCGGCTCAACGTAGGTGTAGAACCAGGGCGTGAGACCTCGCCTGTTGCCACGGTCTCGCGAGAACCCGTCCCAGACCGAGAAGCCGATCGGCAGAAATTCTCCCGGCACGAACGGAGCGCCCGAGGTTGCGCGAAGTGGCCGCTTGAAGATGACCGACCATTCGCCCTGGTCGTAGCTCGCCGCTCCGGTGAGATCTCCGGTGTCGTTCGCCGCGATGTCCGCGCTTCCCCGGCCGGTGAACTGAAGGGGCTCGGCGCGGGCCAGGTCGAAGAACCAGAGATCCACTGAGTTTTGGGCGTCGCCAAAGATGAAGTACGGCTTGCGCGCGCTCGTCGGCGTCGCGGTTGGAATCTGGATCGAAACCGCGTCGGAGAACTCTGATGGCGGTGGAGCCGCTGTTGTCGTTTCTGCGAAGGGGTCCGCTGCGGCCGGCGGGGTCTGGGCCACTTCCTGATCGCCGAAGACGCCGCCCGCCGCCGCGCCGCCCGCCGCTGCCCCTCGCGTCACTTGCTCTTCCTCCGGCGGCACGGGCAGCGTCGGATCGTTCTTCCCTGTCCTGTCCGCACCCATGTCGTGCCATTTAACGAGGAAGGCGATCGACTCAGCATCGTAGATGGCCTGCACGGTCACGGACGTGGTGGGAGGATTGAACTGGCGCCCGGGCTCCATGATCTGTCCGACGATCGGAAAGCGGGCCTCGGGAACGGACGCGAAGCTCGCGGCGCCCTTCGTCAGATCGATCGCATCCGGGGAGTACTTGGCGACGACGAGGTTGTTATAAGTGGGCTCACTGCTCCCTGAGAGAGAGGTGATGAAGTCGGTAATTGCCCACCGTAGTTCGGGCGTCAACGCGTCGGCGAACGAGGGCATCGGGGTGCCGTTGAGCCCCGTGGTCATTGTCCTGAAGATATCGTCGCGAGTCGGACCTCCCCGGAAGGTCCAAGGCTGCGTGAGGTTCGCCGCGCGGATCGGGTGGCCTAAGTCGTCGGTCAGGGTTGACGCGGACGGTCCGTCGCCCCGGCCGAGCGTGCCGTGGCACTTCAGGCAGCCGTTCTCCTCGTAGGCCTTCTTCCCGAGCTCAATGGACTCGCTCGTGGAGGCCGGCCCGCTTGGAAATTCCATGGGCTTGGGGACGTTCTCGGCCACCGCGAAGTCGGCGGAGAAGGTCTTGAGGTAGTAGGCGAGGTCCGACACTTCCGAATCCGACAGGGTGGGCCAGCCAGGCATCGACGTGTAGGGCATGCCCCGCCGGATGATGTTGATGAGGTCCTGATGGGTCGGGAGCGCTCCGTTGGGAGTCGTCCGAACCTTGAACTTGCCGGTTGTGAAATCGCGTGGTCGCGGGATGAGGTGCTGAGTGGCATAGCCTTCTCCATCCCCCTTCTCGCCGTGGCATTGCACACAGTACTTAGCGTAGAGCGTCTTACCCGACTCTCGCTGCGCATCGGTGCCGAGGTCGGGACCCTGCGCGATCACCGTTCCCGTCGTTTCCGTCGTCCCGATCGTCCAGGCACACACCAACGCGAACAGGACAGCGGCACCCACAAGCGACTTGGAGGTCACTGGTGCACCTCCAACGCGCGCGGCCTCTCACCCGTGAAATCGTAGATGAAGAGGAGGACATCCCAGAGCTCGTCTTCCTTTAGAAATTTCTCCCAAGCCGGCATGGCCGAGTCCCAGGGGCCGCCCTCTTCCGGCAGGCCGGGGCCTCCCTTGGCCGCTCGCCAGAAGAGAAACGTCTCTCGAAGATTGGCGATCGTGTCGCCGTCGGCGAAGTTGGTCGGGATCGGGTCCAGCCCGTGCACGAACATGCCGTTGCCGCCCAAGTTGTCGCCATGGCAGAAGACGCAGTTCTGGTAGTAGACCCGGCGGCCGTTCTCGACGTGTTTGCGGAACTCTTGCGGGTTCGACGTTTCGAGACTTCGGAAGGGGCTGTCTCCGGTCTCGATCGCGATCTTCTTGTTTTCAATCGTGACATCCGGAGGCGATGCAGGATGGACCGTCCGTGGGAAGAACGGAGGCTCGAGCGGTACGTTCATCTGGACGTAGACGTTCGCGGCTGCGAGCGCGGGTATCGCGACGACCGTTGCCACGAGCAGCGGCGTGAACCGCTTCTCCGTCATGAGCCGCAGGAGAGGACGGGAGACTTCTTCACGACGCTCCTCGCTGGAGGAAACGAACGCCATGATCGCGAGCGAGACGATTCCCATGTAGATCGAGATCACAGACGTGGGAATCGGCGCGGCGAATCCGAAACGGAATAACAGGTAGCTCCCGACCCACCATGCGATAGCCCACGTGAACAGATTCGACCGACGGAACTGAAGGAGCCCGAAGACGACAAGCAGCGCGAGGACAACGAGAATATTCATCGCGTCATGCTCCTTTCTTCGCGGGAGGCGCTGGCGGCTTCGCCCCGCCAGGCGTGGTGTTGCCTGGAGCGAGGAGGGGCAGCTTCTCGCCAGGCTCGGCTTTCTCGTCCGGCTTTTCGCCAGGCGTCGCGCCCGGAGGCGTGTAGTAAGCGTGACTGGTTTGCAGCGTCACCGTCGCCGTCCCGCCAAGACTCTGCAGGGTGGCGATCACGGTAAGGATCTCCTGATCGGTCAGGCCGATCGGAGGCTTGTTGATCACCGGCATTCCCGGGTTGAAGCCCGCGACGATGAAGGTGTCGGGTGCATACAGCGACTGCGCGAAGTATTCGACATCATTCAGGCCCGGCACGCGCGTCGCGGCGCGGGCAGCAACGCCATCGAGGTCGGGGAAACGCAGCGCCCCTGACCTGCCGATCGTGTGGCAGGTCATGCAGAGACCCTTCCCCTCCATGATCTGGCGGCCGACAGTAACCATGTCGGCGGTAGTCAGATCTGCTCTCAGGATGGTTTCCTGAGGAGGAAGCACTTCCTTCTGCGGTACCAACTGGCCGACGTAGGTATAGAACGCGGTGGTCGCGATGACGAGCAGACCGATCCTGAGCGGGAGCGGGATCATCATGAGTGCTTGGTCCCCCCACCATCGAAATCAGGCCGGTCGTGCAAGCTGGCAAGCCAGAAGACGAATCCAATCAGGACGAAGAAAATAAGCACCGTCACCGAGACGACCTGCGTCGCGAAGCCGAGGGTGGGCGTAAAGGCGTCGGGCGAGGTGTCACGAATGACACCGTAAACATGCCAGTGCTGGCGGAGCCCGGACCGCACGTACCCCATGAGCCCCATGAGCCAGGTGAAGGTCACCGCGATGAAGATCAGCACGTACTGGGAGATCGCCGGCATCCGTCCCCAGCGCGTTTCGCCGGTGAGCTTCGGCTTACGGAATAGGAAGACGTCAATCGCGGTGATGGCCACCATGGCAAACAGGACCGAGCTCACTTGCGGCACCGAGAGGCCGATTCTGACGCTCGCCTCCACGAAGTACCCGTAGATGCCAAGGAAGATAACGAAAACGGCCGCGGCCGCGAAGATGAGGAGCTGTACTGCCTGGCCCGTCTTCGCCCACGACACGGTTGCGATCCTCCCCGTCCGGCGGTAGAGGAGGAAGCTCATGAAGGTCGTGAGAATAAGAATATTCACGGCGGTGTTCTTCGCGGACATCACACCGAGGAAGCCCAGAATCGGGTGCGTGCCTCCGCCCATCGCCCTGATCTCGGAGACGGTCGCGATGATCGACCGGGGCGTCGCCCAGATCATGAAACAGAGCACGATCGCGGCGAGCAGGTACTTGATGAACCTCTGGAACGGCTGCGCTCCCTCGACGCGCCCCATGCCGAGCCAGAGATAGTAATTCGCCCCGAGGAAGAGGTTCCCGATGAGGACCGCCTGGATGATGAAGAGCCACGAGAACGCCCCACCCATCATCGTGAGTCCCAGCGTCTGTGAGTAGGCGTAGATCTCTTTCGCGAGCCAGTAGCCGGCGAAGGGCAGCGGGAGGAAGGAGATGATGGCGACGAAGTTCCCGATGTATCCCATCCAGTCGTAGTGCGCCCGCTCCTCGTCGGTCTCCGCATTCAGGAACTTGAACGCCGCGTACGCTGCCGCGACCGATCCGCCGAAGGCGACGTTTGCGATCACACGATGCACGTTGATCGGCATCCACGTGTAGTTCGTAATCGCGTCCGAGACGGAGATGACCGCCCCCGTGTCGGAGATTCCGGCCGGCGACATCATGAACGTGAGCCAGGCATTGGCGATCAGCATGATGCCCGTGCCCACGACGTTGAGCATGATTCCCAGGAACAGGTGCACCAGCGGATGGAATTTTCCCCAGCCGTAGTAGTAGGCGTAGAGGAAGAACGCCTCGAGGAAGAAGAGCAGCACGTACGGGAGAAACGTCGGCGAGAACACGCTCATCAGGTAGTTGGTGAACTTCGGGTACAACGCGATGAGCATGAACGTGAGGAACGCGCCGAAGGTCGCGGTGAGCGAGAACGAGACCGAGAGGAGTTTCGTGAACTCGTAGGCGAGCCGGTCGTATCGCTTATCACCCGTCTTGTAGCCGATCGCTTCGATCAGAACCGCGAAGATCGGGACGGCAAGCACGAACGCCGCAAACAGGAGGTGGAGCTGCGCCACCGCCCAGATCGCCACGCGGCTTCCGACGACGGGGAAGCGCCGGTACTCTTCCTCGACGTACGGCTTGGCCCTGGCCGCCGCTTCCTCCGCTGCTCTCTCGGCCTCCAGTCCCCCCGCGCGCGGTGTCGGGTCGACGATTGCGGCAGGAGCCCGGTAAGGCGCCTTGTACTCGCGGTTGGTCAGGAACGTCGCGATCATCACGACGCCGACAAACATCAACAGGCCGGCGACCGGACCAAATACGAACAGCAGTTTGCGGCTCGTTACGCCGTTCATCCTGCGGCCTCCATCAGGGCTTGCCCGCAGGATTAGCCGCCGGCTTGTCCGGCGAAGCGTTGGCGGAGGCGGGCGCGTTCGCGGCGCGTGCCTGCCGATCGCGCTGGAGCTGTCGCACGTAGGCGACGATCGCCCACCGGTCCGCAGGAGGAATCGGCCAGCGGTACGCTGGCATCAACCCGAATCCATTCGTAATGACGTCGAAGATCTGTCCGTCCGGATACTTGAGGACCTTGTCTTGGTGGAAGGTCGCCGTGGGCACGTTGCCTCGCTGGAACAGGATCCCCCTGCCGTCCCCCCGAGCGTCGTGACAAGGCTGGCAATAGATCACATACCGCTGGCGGCCGCGCTCGAGACCCGCTTCGTCCATGGTCACGGGTATCGTCGCGACGAATTGATCGTTCGCTCCCTTGCCCGTGAAGAAGACCGCGTCTTCTTTCAGCCCGCCGATCGGGATCGTTCCTGGAACGGGTTGGCGCATTGACGAGCCGTCGAAGAAGAACGCGCTCGCCGTCTGCGGGAGCACCTTTGGCTGATCATCCATGCTTGGATTGAGATGGATGGGAGGGCGGCTCGACGTGCAGCCGCGCGCGCATCCCGCGAGGGGGATAACAGAAGTGAGGACGATCACCCCTAGCAGGCGGCTTGCCCGCCGTAGCTTTAGCGGAGGCGGGGCGATCATGCAACGGTCCCCGGGACTTCCGGATTCGGGTTGCGCACCTTGGCCAGATAGGTCGTCCTGGGCTTGGTGTTCAACTCCTCGAGGAGCGTGTAGTTACGCGGATCGGCCTTCGCCTTGGCGACCCGGCTCGAGGCGTCCCGAATATCTCCGAACTCGATGGCCGAGGCCGGGCACGACTGCTGGCAGGCCGTTTTGACGTCGCCGTCTTGAATCTCGCGTCCGGCGAGCCGCGCATCGATCTTCACTCGATTGATCCGCTGCGTGCAGTAGGTGCACTTCTCCATCACGCCTCTCGCGCGGACCGTAACGTCCGGGTTCATCGCGAGCTTGAGGATGTTGGGCGTGTCCTTGGTGAAGTTGAAGAAATTGAAGCGGCGCACCTTGTACGGACAGTTGTTCGAACAGTAGCGGGTCCCGATGCACCGGTTGTAGACCATCACGTTGAGGCCCTGCCCGTCGTGGACGGTCGCGGCCACCGGGCAGACCTGCTCGCAGGGCGCATCCTCGCAGTGCATGCAGGGAATGGGCTGGAACACGACCTCCGGGCTGCCGGCCGGGTCGCCGGAGAAGTACCGGTCGACCCGGATCCAGTGCATCTCACGTCCGTTCGCGACCTGGGTCTTCCCGACGATCGGGATGTTGTTCTCGCTCTGGCAGGCGACCATGCACGCGTTGCACCCGATGCACGCGTTCAGGTCGATCGTCATCCCCCACTGGTGGCCCTGATCGTAGGCATGCTCCTTCCAGAGTGAGAAGCGAGGCGTGTGCTCCGGGAAGACGCCGTGTTTGCTGACTTGTCCTTTTGTCGGGGGCTGCGAGGAACCTTCCGCATGCGCGTCCGCGGCCGGCTCCGCGCCGGCAGGCGTCTTCGATCGAAGCGCGGTCAGAGTCGACTCCCGCACGACGGGGCGCCCCTCCATGCTGCCGTGCTCCTGGGTCGCCGATAGCGGGTAACGGCGCCCGAGCTTGGTGAGGCTGGCGCCGCTGTCGAAGCCCGGTGCTTTGGCGCTTCGGACCTTGAACGCGTCAAACCCGACGCCCGAGCCGACACGTCCTGCGTGCGAACGGCCGTAGCCGAGCGTGAGGGCGACCACGTCGTCTGCCATTCCCGGGAGCAGAAAAACGGGCAGCTCGATCGAGCGGCCCGAATAATCAACACGGACCACGTCCTCGTTCCTGAGACCGAGCGTTTCGGCGGTCTTCGGGCTCACGAGCGCGGGATTGTCCCAGGTCAGCTTGGTGAGGGGATCGGGAAGCTCCTGCAGCCACCCGTCATTCGCGAAGCGGCCGTCGTGAAGGGACGGCGAAGGGACGAACACGATCTCCAAACCACTCGCAGTTCCTGTAGCGCCCGCGAGCTCTGCAAAGGACTCCGCTTTGACACCGGGCACGACCTCCGGGAGCTCGCTGCCGGCAAGCAGCCCGTCATGTAAGACGCGGTTCCACTTCTTGTCGAAGTCGGCTTCTCCGAGGATCGGTTTCCAAGTGTCGCGCACGATGTCGTAGCCGGGACGATCCTTGTCGCCGACGATCAGGCCCAGCACTTCGACGGCGGTTCGTCCGCTGAACAGCGGAAGGATGAGTGGCTGGACGACGCTGAGCATCCCTCCAACCGCGCGCGCGTCTCCCCACGATTCGAGGTAATGCGCGCGGGGCACGTGCCACTCCGCCTTTGAGGATGTTTCGTCCACCGCGTGCGTGAGCGCGATCGAGTGCGGCACTTTCGCCATGGCCGCAGCGAAGTCGAGATCGGCAGGGGCATCGAATACAGGATTGCCCCCCAGCACCACCAGCGTCTGGACCGTGCCCGCATTCATCGCGGAGACGAGCGAGGCCAATGAGCTCACGCTCGGAAGCGCCGCATCCCTCGTCTCGTAGTAGCTGACCGTTTTGCCGGTGTTGCCGAGAGACGTGTTCAGGGCGCAGACGGCGGCGTGGACGGCTGCGGGCTGGCGCTCGCCAGCCACGATCAACCCTTTGCCGCGGTTGGCCAGAAGGTCCTTGGCAAGGGCATCGATCCAACCCGCGGGGACACCGGGGAGGGCTGCCGCACCGCTTGCGGCTCCGGCGGCGGACGGAGCAAGGCGTGCCGCGAGCGCTCCGAGAAAGGGAGCGATCTGCCGGCTCGGGAGACGGAGGCGATGATCCGCCATGGTCCCCGTCAGCGAGTAGACCCCTTCAACGGCGTAGAGCCGGTTCATCTCGCCACCCGAGGCTCCCGCGCGTCTGCCGGCGGCGAAGCCTCGCACGTGACGGATCATCTCGGGGTCGGCCTGGAGCGGATCGGCGTCGAGGACGAGGATGACGGACGCTTGATCGATCCGCAGCATCAAGTCGACGTCCCGCCCAATGGCGGACCGTAGGCCCGCGAGCCGGTTCTCGTCGCTGACCGCTTCGTAGGTCGCCCAGGTCGCCTTCGGATAGCGGGCGCGGAACTCGGTTGTCAGGCGCGCGAGGGTCGGGGAGGAGAAGGACTCGGAGACGACCGCAAGGCCGGCACCACCATCCGCGGCATGAGCTTTAGCCAGCTCTGTCCAGGCCGTGACGAAATCGGCCCAGGACTTTTGCTCCCCCTTCAGCCTGACCACTTGCGAGCGGTCGGCATCGTACAGGCCGAGCACGGACGCCTGGACACGAGCGCTCGAAGCCCCGAGGGTCGCGGGGTGTGCCGGGTTCCCCTCGATCTTGGTGGGCCGCCCTTCGTGACTCTCGACGATGAGGCCATAGGCGCTCCGGCGGAACGGCATGGTCGTGGCGTAGTAGCGAGGGACCCCGGGGACGCTGTCCTCGGGAGCGGTGACATACGGGACGATCTCTTCGACGGGCCGCCGTATGCACCCCGAGAGCCCCGCGAGCGACAGCGAGGCGCCGAGGAGCATCATCATGTCGCGACGAGTGATCCCTTCGGGGAGCTCCGAGGCGCCCTCCGGGAACTCACGCTCGAGAAACGCGCGGGATTCGGGGCTGTCCTCGAGCTCGGCGAGACTTCGCCAATATTTCGGTGTCACCGGTGGCACCCCGAACAGTCAGTCGGCGGATTGACCGGTCGTTCGCGGTCGAGCTGCGCCGTGAGCGCTTGAAGGTCACGCGGAGGCGTCCACTTCATGTTGGTGACTTCCGAGACGGGGCGTCTAAAAGGACCGGGGTTGCGGTGGCAGTCGAGGCACCAGCTCATACTGAGCGGCGTCATCTGGGTGACCGTTTCCATCTCGTCGACGCGGCCGTGGCAGGTGACGCAGCCGATACCCGCCGACACGTGCGCGCGGTGGGTGAAATACGCATAGTCGGGGAGGTTGTGGACGCGAATCCAGCGCATCGGCCGGCCGTTCTGGGCGCTATCCCGAATCGGTGCGAGCAGGGCGCTGTCCCTCTTCACAGCCTGATGGCAGTTCATGCACGTCTGCGTGGGCGGAAGGTTGGCGACGTTAGCAATCTCGACCGACGCGTGACAGTAGCGGCAATCGAGACCGAGCTCGCCGACGTGGAGCTGATGGCTGTAGGGGACGGGCTGAACGGGACGGTAGCCCACGTCCGTGTACCACGGGGAGAAGAAGTACCAGACGCCGGCGATCGCGAGCGTCGGAACGACAATGCCCGCGAGAGCGGCCACGATCGGGAGCTTGTTCCACCAGGAAGGGAAGATTTGGGCCAACGGCTAGGACTCTGCGGCGCTGGAGACCAGTTGCCCAGGCCGTGCTATGGAACTGTGATGCCACATCCACGACCCCCAAAAGATTTCGGTCGCAGGGGCCGACGAAATCCCGTCAATTAACGCGGCGAATGTTATCTACAAACTGTGAGAGGGTCAAGCGCAAGACAGCGATTCAGCGCGCCGAAATCGAGCAGGCGCGCAGGCGCCGTCCGCGCGCCGGTCACGCCGACGACACCGCCTCGCCCGCCCGCGTGCCGCCGGGGCTGTATACCGCGTGGCTTCGCAGATAGAGCTGCCGCAGTCCCTTGAACTTGCGGCGAAACTCCGCCGGATCCTGTGCCAGCGTCTGATTGGTCATACGCGGGACGACCTCGCCCAGCAGGCTTTCGAGCCGGGGCGGCTCCACCCATCCGTGCAGCACGTACTCGAGGGCGGCCACGTAATCGGGCTCGTCGCCGCGCGCGATCAGCCGCAGCACCACGCTGTAGGGATCGAAGTGCCGGATCTCGAGGGCGTTGCCGGTGCCACCCTGCGCGATCATCGCGGGAAGGCTCCGCTCCTCCCACCCCGCAGGCAGCGGGATCACGTCGACCGGAGACTCCCACACCACATCGACCCCAAGCGCCCGGCCCGCCTCGCGCACCGCCTCGCCCAGATCGGCCTTGCCCGGGTCCCCCGCCAACTCGAGCGAGGGCACCCGATCACACCAGCCTTCGGCCAGGTGGGAGGTGCGGGAGACCAAATAGAGTCGGGCCGGCTTGTCCTGAGCGAGCTCGACTCCGCTTACGGAGTCGGGCGAGTCGAAGGGCGCGGCCACGTTCCGCCGCACCGCGTCGATCAGCGTGCGAAGCTCCGCAAGTCCCGCTTCCTTCATTTGTGGCGTCTCTTCGGCGTCTTGTCGTGTGCGCCGACCACCCAGAAGGTATAGGCATAGGGGAAGATCGTCTGCACGACGTGGAACGGCTCGTATTCGAACAGCCGGCGCATCGCCCAGGAGAAGCGGTAGCGCGCATCCTCCTTCGGGATGATCTCGACCGCGCAGTCCACCTGGAAGCTGACGAACACGGGTGAATCGCCGGTCCACAGCACCGACGCGAGCGGGCGCTTCGTCAGGTTCTTGTACGTCTCGCCTTCGAAGATTTCCAGCAGGCCGAGCCGGCGCCAGTCGATGTGCTCCGGATGCTTGTAGAACTCGCGCGCCGTCGCGATGCGCAGCGCGCGGGTGTCGTCCACCGCGTGCGGCGGCAGCTTGATGATCTGCTCGACGGCGTCTTCGACCATCTTCACATAGTGCTCGATGAACTCGTCCTTCGGCGTGAAGCCGACGCCCTTGTTCGCCAGGTTGGGGATGATGCCTTCATCGTTCAGCGTGGCCACCACCGGAAGATGCCCGGCGTTGAAGGCGATGTATTCGTCTTTTTCGATGGCGTCGTACACGCGCCGTTTGTAGTCGAGTTGCCACTGGATGAAAGTCTGCGGCAGCTCCTGGATCGCGAGCTCGCGGATGACCTCACCGTTCTCGACGAGGCGCGCCACGCCGCCTACGATCTCCATTCGCTGTCCAACCCGCACATCTACATCCGTCATGCCTTCTCCTCGAGGGGCGCGCCGCCGACTTGGTCAGCCTGCTGCCGCATGAATTGGTCATTTTTTGACGACAGGAACAATTGGAGGGGCGATTATGACACCGGCAGACGGCTCGTCAAGCGCGAAGGCGACCTTCGGAAACGGCAGCGGGCCGCCGGACTCTCACGGGATGTTGTGACACGCCGGGTTATCCCTGATGTGTCACCTTCGTTCTCACGCAAAATCCCTCCCGGGTGAACTGGACTCGTTCTTGCCATCACGAAAGCCCCGGGAGATCTGCATCCCGATGCCGATGCTGAAGTTTTTCGTAACCCTCGGGCCTAGCAGCGGTGTTAGGTCCTCGTCAAGTTGCTGCGTCGGCTTGCAATCCTTGTGTTTGATGCGCTGGCCCACATAGAATTGAGTTTGAGAAATTTTTCACAAGGCTTTATTGCCGCGTCGCTCGGGGTAGAGTTGCAAGGTTTGGGCACCTCGAGCAACAGCTGAGATAGGCCCTTCGCCTAGGACTGCAAGGACCGCAGGAACGCAATGCCGCAGGTATTCCCAAAAGTCGCCAATGCCTGGTCAAAAGCCAGCTTGATCGCGATCGCGTTTGTAGTGCTCGGCCTCGGGTGGGTCATTCTCACGCTCCAACGATCGGACTTCGTCACCTCGGCGAATGAGTTCGTCGAGCAGCCGGTCCAGTTCAGTCACCAGCATCACGTGGGCGGCATCGGCATCGAGTGCCGGTATTGCCACACGTCGGTGGAAGTGTCGCCGTCGGCCGGCATCCCGCCGACCAAGACGTGCATCAACTGCCACTCGCAGATCTGGAACCAGAGCCCGTACCTGGAGCCGGTGCGTGCCAGCTTCCGTGACGATCGCCCGCTCAACTGGGTCCGTGTGCACGATCTGCCGGACTTCGTCTACTTCAATCACAGCATTCACGTGCGCAAGGGCGTGGGCTGCGAAACCTGTCACGGCCGCGTCGATCGCATGCCGCTGATGTTCCAGGCCAAATCGCTGCAGATGGAATGGTGCCTGGACTGCCACCGCGATCCCTCGCGCTACGTCCGGCCGCTCGATGAGATCACGACGATGGGATACGTGAGACCGGCGAGCGTGAACGGTGCGGACCTGGTCAGGACTTACAAGATTGCGGGCGTGGCCGAACTGACCAGCTGCTCGGTTTGCCATCGCTAAAAACATGAGCTTCGAAACGAATCTCCCGATCGAGAAGGACTACCGCACCAAGTCAACGCCGATTGACTTGCAGGCGGTGCGTGCGAAGTTGCAGCAAGACGGCGCGCCCCAGGTGTGGCGCAGCCTCGACGAAGTTGCCGGGACGCCCGAGTTCCAGGACTACCTGCACCGCGAATTTCCCAGCAACGCGTCCGAGTGGCTCGATCCGGTCGGCCGCCGCGGCTTCCTGAAGTTGATGAGCGCATCGATGGCGCTCGCCGGCGTCACCGCCTGCACGGTGCAGCCGCAGGAATTGATCGTTCCGTACGTACGCCAGCCTGAAGAGGAAATCCCCGGCAAGCCGTTGTTCTTCGCGACGGCCATTACGCAGGGCGGGGTCGCTTCAGGATTGCTCGTGGAAAGCCATGAGGGTCGGCCAACGAAGATCGAGGGGAACCCCGATCATCCGGCGAGCCACGGCGCGACCGATCTCTACGCGCAGGGTTCGATCCTCACGCTCTACGATCCGGATCGGTCGCAAACGATCCTGCAACTCGGCGAGATTCGTCCGTGGAACGCGGTGATTGCCGCGGTGCGCGGCGGATTGTCCGGGCAAGCCGCCACCAAGGGCGCCGGTCTTCGCATCGTCACCGAGACCGTGGCATCGCCGACGCTCGCGGCGCAGATCCAGCAGATTCTCACGCTGCATCCGGGTGCGAAATGGATTCAGTGGGAGCCGGTGAATCGCGACAACGCCCGCGCCGGCGCGCGTTCGGCGTTCGGCCAATACGTCGAGCCGCTCTATGACCTGACGCGCGCCGACGTGATCGTTTCGCTCGACGCGGATTTCCTCGCCTCGGACGGTGCGTTCAACCTGCATTACTCGCGACAGTTCGCGGGCCGGCGCCGCGTTGAAGAGAGCGCCGACAATTTGAGTCGCCTCTACGTGGTGGAGTCGAACCACACCGTGACCGGCGGCCGCGCCGACAACCGGCTGCCGCTCAAGTCGAGCCAGATCGAAAGCTTC
Organism: uncultured Acidimicrobiia bacterium; assembly: GCA_963784445.1. GTDB lineage: Bacteria > Acidobacteriota > Vicinamibacteria > Vicinamibacterales > UBA2999 > 12-FULL-67-14b. The sequence continues at coordinate 925,193 of CAWARO010000001.1, forward strand.
GCGCGCGCGCTGGCCGCGGCTTCCGGCGTGGCCGGCATCAGCGGCACGGCGCCGGCGGGCAGCGAAGCGTTTGTCGATGCGGTGGCGAAAGACCTCGCCGCGCATCGCGGCCGCGCCGTAGTGATTGCGGGTGATTCGATGCCGCCCGCGGTACACGCCATCGCGCATGCGATCAACGCCGCGCTGGGCGCGCCGGTGACGTATCTGCCGACGCCGGAAATCGTGCCGTCGGAACAACACGCCGCCCTGCGCGAGCTGGTCGCTGAGATCAACGCTGGCCAGGTGCAGATGCTCGTGCTGATCGGCGAGTCGAATCCGGTGCTCAGCGCACCGGCGGATCTCGACTTCAGGAACGCGATCAGCAAGGTGGCGCTCCGTATTCACTCTGGCCTGTTCTTCGACGAGACGGCCACCCAGTGCCAGTGGCACATTCCGGCTACACATTTCCTCGAGGCGTGGAGCGACGCGCGGACCATCGACGGCACGGTGTCGATCGTGCAACCTCTAATACACCCGCTCTACGGTGGTAAGAGCGCTCACGAGATCGTAGCCACCTTGTCGGAGCGTCCCGAACGTAATGGATACGACGTCGTCAGGGAATACTGGCAGGCGAACGTCCCCAAAGGTGCACAGGGTGCACAAGGTGCACCAGGTGCGCAGGGTACACAGAGTGCGACCGAAGTGTTCGAGCGGTCGTGGAGGAAGTGGCTTCACGACGGGGTGATCGCGGGCAGCGCGGCGACGGCGAGCGCTACGCCGATTGCTCCTGATGTGGCGACGCGCATCACGGCGAGCAAGCCGGTGGACGGGATCGAGATCAATTTTCGGCGCGACCCGACGATCTACGACGGGCGCTATGCGAACAACGGCTGGTTGCAAGAGCTGCCCAAGCCGATGTCGAAGCTGACGTGGGACAACGCAGCGCTGATCGCGCCCGGGACCGCGGAAGCCAACGATTTGCAGAGCGGTGACGTGATCACGATCGCGCACGAAGGCCGCAACCTGAATATGCCGGTGTGGATCCTTCCGGGCCACGCGAAGGATTCGCTCACGGTGTTCGTCGGTTACGGCCGCACGAGCGCCGGGCGTCTAGGCAACGGCGCCGGCTTCAACGCCTACGCCCTTCGCGGCTCGACGAATCCGTATTTCGGCGCCGCGCAGATCACGCGCACCGGCGATGACTACGATCTCGTCGGCACGCAGGACCACTGGTCGGTCGAGGGCCGCAACATCGTCCGTTCCGCCACGCTCGACGAGTTCAAGAAGAACCCGGCGTTCGTGAAGGAGATGGAGCACGTCAAGCTCGACAAGCGCATCTCCCTCTACAAGGACGTCGAGTATCGCGGCCAGCAGTGGGGCATGGCGATCGACATGAACGCGTGCACCGGTTGCAACGCGTGCGTGATTGCGTGCGTGGCCGAGAACAACATTCCGGTGGTCGGGAAGGCGCAGGTGAAGCGCAACCGCGAGATGCACTGGCTGCGCATCGATCGCTATTTCTCCGGCGAAGACCTCGACATGCCCGACACTTATCACCAGCCGATGCCCTGCCAGCAGTGCGAGAACGCGCCCTGCGAAGTGGTGTGCCCGGTGACGGCCACCGTTCACAGCCCCGAAGGCTTGAACGACATGGTCTACAACCGGTGCGTCGGCACGCGCTACTGCTCGAACAACTGCCCGTGGAAAGTGCGCCGGTTCAACTTCCTGCTGTTCCAGGACTGGAACACGCCGCAGTTCAAGATGCAGCGCAATCCGGACGTCACCGTCCGTAGCCGCGGCATCATGGAAAAGTGCACCTACTGCGTGCAGCGCATCAACGCCGCGCGCATCCAGTCGAAGCGCGAGGATCGCGCGATTCGTGACGGCGAAATCCTCACCGCCTGCCAGGCGGTGTGCCCGACCGAGGCGATCGTCTTCGGCGACATCAACGATCCCAACAGCCGCGTGGCCAAGCTCAAGGCGAGCCCGCGCAACTACACGACGCTCGAAGATCTCAACACCCGGCCGCGCACGACATACCTGGCGGTGGTGAAGAACGCGAATCCCGCGTTGCACAACAACCCGACGGTCGGCGGCCACCATGCGGCCACGACGACCGACGGTGGGCACAAGTAACGCTCATGGCTGACCCCAACATCCATCGACCCATGGCGTTAAAGGAAACGCCGGTGATCCTGCCGGGTCACGACTTCGAGACGGTCACCGAGACCATTTCGGAGGTGCCGCTGTCCAGGCGGTTCCCGCTCGGCTGGATCGGCTTCTTCCTGGTCGCACTGCTCGGCGCGGGCATGCTGCACATGGCGATCGGCTACCTGGTGCTCAAGGGCATCGGCATCTGGGGCAACAACGTCCCGGTCGGCTGGGCGTTCGACATCATCAACTTCGTCTGGTGGATCGGCATCGGCCACGCCGGCACGCTGATCTCGGCGATTCTGCTGCTGTTCAAGCAGCAGTGGCGCATGTCGATCAGCCGCTTCGCGGAAGCCATGACGATCTTCGCGGTGGCCTGCGCGGCGATCTTCCCGATCTTCCACACCGGCCGCCCGTGGCTGGCGGCCTACTGGCTGTTCCCGTATCCGAACGCGATGGGCCTGTGGCCGCAGTTCAAGAGCCCGCTGATCTGGGACGTGTTCGCGGTGTCGACGTACGCCACGGTCTCGGTGGTGTTTTGGTACGTCGGTCTGATCCCCGACCTCGCCACGATGCGCGATCGCGCGGTGTCGAAGACTAAGGCGATTATCTACGGCGCATTGTCGCTCGGCTGGCGCGGCTCAGCGCGGCACTGGCATCGTTACGAGGTGGCCACGCTGATTCTCGCGGGCCTCTCGACCCCGCTGGTCCTCTCCGTTCACACGGTGGTGAGCTTCGACTTCGCGGTGTCGCTCATTCCTGGATGGCACGCCACGATTTTCCCGCCCTACTTCGTGGCGGGCGCCATTTACTCCGGCTTCGCGATGGTGCTCTCGCTCGCGATTCCGGTGCGCCGCTTCTACGGCATGGAAAGCCTGATCACCATGCGGCACATCGACAACATGGCGAAGATCATGCTGGCGACCGGTCTCATCGTCGGCTACGGCTACGCGATGGAAGCGTTCTTCGCGTGGTACAGCGCCAGCCCGCACGAGCGCTTCATGATGTGGAACCGCATGTTCGGACCGTACGGCTGGTCGTACTGGACGCTCATCTCGATCAACGTGGTGATGGTCCAGGCGCTGTGGTTCAAGAGCATCCGCACCAATACGACGATCCTGTTCGTCATGTCGCTCCTCGTGAACGTCGGCATGTGGCTCGAGCGTTTCGTGATCATCGTGACCTCGCTCAACCGCGACTTCATCCCCTCGTCCTGGGGCATGTATTACCCGACGCAATGGGACTTCATGACGTTCTTCGGAACGATCGGCTTGTTCCTGACGCTGTTCCTGCTGTTCCTGCGCTTCGTGCCGATGATTTCGATCTTCGAAGTGAAGACGCTGCTGCCGCAGGGCAAAGTGAAGGCGGACCACCATGGCCACTGAAACGCCCACCACCGCGTTGCACGGCGTGATGGCGGAGTACGACACCGGCCAGGCGCTGGTTGAGGCCGCGCGCCAGACCATGGCGCACGGGTTCACGAGGGTCGAGGCATATTCGCCCGTGCCGATCGAAGAGCTCAACGACATCATCCACAAGCGGCGCACGATCCTGCCGAAGCTGGTGCTAACCGGCGGCCTCACCGGCATGGCCACGGGCTTCGCACTTCAGGTACTGGGCGTCGGTGATCGAGTATCCGATGAACGTCGGCGGCCGCCCGATGGCCAGCTGGACGGCCTTCATCGTGCCGTCGTACGAGCTGACAATCCTCTTCTCAGCGCTGACGGCGGCAATCGGCATGATCGTGCTGAACGGCCTGCCGCAGCCGTATCACCCGGTGTTCAACGTCGAGCGGTTCTCGATGGCGAGCTCCGACAAGTTCTTCCTGGTGATCGAATCCACGGACGGGAAGTTCGAGACCCAGACGGTCCACGAGTTCCTGCGCAGCACGGGTGCGAGGGGAGTGTACGCCGTTGCGCAGTAACTTCACCTTTGCGCTCCTTGCGACGACGGCGCTGCTCGCGGGCTGCCGCCAGGACATGCACGATGCGCCGCGCTACGAGGCTTTTGAAGCGAGCGCCACCGTCGGCGACAACCGCGCCTCGCGCATCCCGCCGGTGGGCACGGTGCCGCGCGGCTGGTTGCGTGACGACGAAGCGCTGTACTCCGGCAAGGTCGCCGGACAGTTGATCGATCAGTTTCCGTTCGCGATCGCGCACGCGGATCTCGCGCGCGGCCAGCAGCGGTTCAACATTTACTGCACGCCGTGCCACGGCAAGCTCGGCGACGGCAACGGCATGGTGGTGCAGCGCGGGCTGCGCCAGGCGGCATCGTTTCACCAGGATCGCTTGCGCCAGGAGAAGATCGGCTACTTCTTCGACGTGATCACGAACGGCTTCGGCGCGATGCCGGATTACGCCGCGCAGATCCCGGTTCGCGATCGCTGGCTGATTGTCGCTTACGTGCGCACGCTGCAATTCAGCCAGCACGCGTCGGTCAACGACCTGCCGCCGGATCAGCGCGCGGCAATCGATGCCGCCGCCACCGGCGCGACTACGGCGGGCCAAGGCACCACCACAGCAAAGCCGGCGGAGAAACACTAGTGTCGAGCGCGACTACAGAAACCTATCGGGCGGAAGGCACCCCGCTGCCGGCCATGAAGCAGTTCGGCTTGATTGCCGGCGCGGTAGGCGTGGTGCTGCTCATTGCCGGCCTCTTGACGTCGCCCGTTGCGCGCTTTTACCAGGCATACCTGGTGGCCTACACGTTTTGGATGGGCGTGGTGCTCGGCAGCCTCGCGCTGTTGATGGTGCAGCACTTGTCCGGCGGCGTGTGGGGCGTGGTGCTGCGGCGGCCGTTCGAAGCGGCGGTGCGCACGCTGCCGTTCATGGCGCTGCTGTTCGCCCCGATCATCTTTGGCATGCACGATCTCTACGAGTGGTCGCACGAGGGCATCACCCTGACCGACCCGATCATCAGCGAGAAGGCGCTGTATCTGAACAAGACGTTCTTCCTGGCGCGCCAGGCGTTCTATTTCGTCGTCTGGGGCACGATCGGCTACCTGTTGACGGAGTGGTCGTCCGAACACGATCGCACCGGCGATCCGGCGCTGCTCAGCAAGATGGAGCGTCTCTCCGGCGGCGGCCTGGTCGTCTACTTCCTGACCGTCACGTTCGCGATGGTCGACTGGACGATGTCGGTGAACCCGCATTGGTTTTCGACCATCTGGGGCATGCTCTACATCGGCGGCCAGGGGCTGTCGGCGTTTGCGTTCGGCATCTGCGTGCTGGTGATGCTGTCGCAGGTGGCGCCGCTCAACCGCGTGATCACCACGCACCACTTCCACGACCTCGGCAAGTTCCTGTTCGCCTTCCTGATGCTGTGGGCGTATTTGTCCTTCTCACAGTTCCTGATCATCTGGTCGGCGAACATCCCGGAAGAGATTCCGCACTACATCAATCGCTGGGACAACAGCTGGAAGTACCTGAGCATCTTCATCATCGTCGGGCACTTCATCGTGCCCTACGCGCTGCTGCTGTCGCGCGACCTCAAGAAGAACTCGGGAAAGCTGCGCGTGATTGCGGCGTGGATCCTGGCTGCGCGTCTGGCCGATTACTACTGGCACGTCATGCCGGAGCTGCATCGCGGCGGCTTTACGGTGAGCCTGCTCGACGTGGCGCTGCCGCTGGCGCTCGGCGGCATCTTCATTTCACTGTTCGTCGCGCAGCTGGGCGGCCAGTCGCTCTTGCCGGTGAACGATCCGCAACTCGATAAGGCGCTGCATCACCATGTCCACTGAGCACGCAAGCGAACCCGATCTCGAGTACGGGCCGACTCCGCCCGGCGCGAAGCACGAGCACACCGACATCGATCCGGCGATCGGCTTCAAGTTCGCCTTGTGGCTGTCCGTGGCGATGGTGCTGTCGTTCGGCATCGTTTATGGCACGTTCAAGTTTTTCGACAGCCAGGAGAATGCCGCCAACACCGCGGCGCGCCGCTTCCCGCTGGCTGCTGGTGTGACGCGCCCGGCGCCGACGCCGAGCCTGCAGACGCAGCCGTTCCGGGACGTCTACATGCTGCGCGATGAGGAAGCGAAGAAATTGGGATCGTTCGGCTGGGTCGACAGGGACGGCGGCATCGCGCGCGTACCTATCGATCGTGCGATGGAAATCATGATCCAGCGCGGTTTCCCCGTCCGCCCAGAGGGTGGCGACACCCTGAACGTGGTGACGCAAGACAGTTCGTCCGGCCGCACGCTGGTGCCGCGATAGTTGAAGGTTCAAGAGTTTACGGTTGAAAGCGTAGTTATGAAGTTGACAGCGACAGTGACCCAGTTCGGCGCCAGATTGCTGATGAGCGTGATGCTCACATCAGTCGTGGTGTCGGCGCAGGGGGAGGCGCCGGGGCTGCGGCCGGCGGCCGCGTTGCCGTCGAATGCGGTGCCGGGCCCGCTCGGCAAGGTCGCGTTCGAGCAGCGACTCAACGAGCAACTGCCGCTGGACTTGCCGTTCAAGGACGAGGCGGGCCGCAGCGTAAAGCTGGGCGACTACTTCGGCCGCAAGCCGGTGGTGCTCGCGTTCGTGTATTACGAGTGCCCGATGCTGTGCACGCAGGTGCTCAACGGCCTCGAAAGCGCGTTGCGGGTGATCCACGAGTCGATTGGCCAGGAATTCGATGTGGTCACGGTCAGCTTCGATGCGCGCGAAACGCCGGTGCTGGCGGCAGGTAAGAAGAAGGCCTACCTCGAACGCTACAAACGGTCGAGCGCCGAGCAGGGCTGGCATTTCCTGACCGGCGAGCAGGCGTCGATCGACGCGCTGACGAAGGCGGCAGGCTTCAGCTTCGACTGGGACGAGCAGACGCAGCAGTTCGCGCACGCGAGCGGCATCGTCGTGGCAACGCCGGCGGGCAGGCTGTCGCGGTATTTTTTCGGCATCGACTATTCGCCGCGCGACGTGAAGTTCGCGCTGATCGAGTCGTCTAACGAGAAGATCGGCTCGCTGGCCGAGCGGTTGTTGCTTTACTGCTATCACTACGATCCGGCGACGGGCAATTACGGGTTCGTGGCGATGCGGGCAGTGCGGCTCGGTGGCGCGATCACGCTCGTGGCGCTGATTGGATTCATATTCGTCTCGATCCGACGCGATCACCGCGCGGCCGGACACAGCTCATGAAGATATTCGGCATTCCCGTCTTCCCCGACCAGGCTTCGACGTTCGCCAAGGACGTCGACGCGCTGTATTTCTTCATCTTCGCCGTCAGCGCTTTCTTTGCGCTGGCCGTGGCGGTGTTGGTGGTTTACTTCGGCATCCGCTATCACCGATCGCGCGAACGCCAGACTGGCGCGCGCATCGAGGGCAACCTGCCGCTTGAACTGCTGTGGAGCGTCATCCCCGCCGTCATCTCGATGGTGATGTTCGGCTGGGGCGCGTCGGTGTACTACCACCTCCGGCGTCCGCCCGACGAGTCGATGCACATCTACGCGGTGGGCAAGCAGTGGATGTGGAAATTCCAGCACCTGGAAGGCCAACGCGAGATCAACGAGCTGCACATCCCGGCGGGCCGGCCGATCAAGATCACGATCAGCTCAGAAGATGTGCTGCACAGCCTGTATTTCCCGGCGTTCCGCACCAAGATGGACGCGATTCCGGGGCGCTACACGGAGCTCTGGTTCGAGGCGACCACGCCCGGGACGTACCACATTTTCTGCACGGAGTACTGCGGCACCAACCACGCGGGCATGATCGGCAACGTCACCGTGCTCGAGCCGTCGCAGTACCAGGCGTGGCTGCAGGGCGGCGGCCTGGAAGGCACGCTCGCGCAGCGCGGCGCGAGGTTGTTCAGCGGGATGGCGTGCGACAGCTGCCACCTCGACACCGGCCGGGGCCGCGGACCGTCGCTGAAGGACATTGTCGGCACGACCGTGGAGCTGCAGGACGGGTCGTCGGCGACGGTTGACGACACCTACTTGCGCGAATCGATCCTCAACTCGCAGGCCAAGGTCGTGAAGGGCTTCCAGCCGCTGATGCCAACCTTCCAGGGCCTGATCAGCGAAGAGAACCTCGTCGCCCTGATCGAACACGTGAAGTCCATGTCGCCCAATGCGACGACGGCGGCGCCGGCCGCACCAACGTCTACGACCACTCCCGCACCGGCGGGTGGAAAGAAGTAAGCCATGCTCGACCAGCTCAGAATCCCGGAGCGCCATTACCTGCACGAGGGCCACTCCCTGAAGTCGTGGCTGCTGACCAAGGACCACAAGCGGATCGCCATCATGTACCTGATGTCGATCTCGGTGATGTTCTTCATCGGCGGCCTGTTCGCCGTCGGCATCCGCTTCGAACTGGCCACGCCGCAGGGCGACTTCGTCACCGCCGACACCTACAACAAGTTCTTCACGATGCACGGCGTGATCATGGTGTTCTTCTTCCTGATTCCGTCGATTCCCGCGGTGCTCGGCAATTTCCTGATCCCGCCGATGATCGGCGCGAAGGACCTGGCGTTTCCGCGCATCAACCTGCTCAGCCTCTACATTTATTGGGTCGGCGGCGTCTTCACGCTCTACGCCATGATCGTCGGCGGCGTCGATACCGGCTGGACTTTCTACACGCCGTACAGCGCCACCGGCTCGAACACCAACGTCGTGCCGACGGCCCTGGGCATCTTCATCGCCGGCTTCTCGTCGATCCTGACCGGCCTCAACTTCATCGTCACCATCCACCGCATGCGCGCCCCCGGCATGACCTGGTTCCGGCTGCCGCTGTTCGTGTGGGCGCACTACGCCACCAGCCTGGTGCAGGTGCTCGGCACGCCCGTGATCGCGATCACCATCGTGATGCTGGGCGTCGAGCGCGCGTTCGGCTTCGGCATCTTCGACCCGGCCCGTGGCGGCGACCCGGTGCTGTTCCAGCACCTGTTCTGGTTCTACTCACACCCAGCCGTCTACATCATGATCCTGCCGTCGATGGGCGTGATGAGCGAGCTGATCTCGACCTTCTCGCGCAAAATCATCTTCGGCTACAGCTTCGTGGCGTTCTCGTCGCTCGCCATTGCCGTGTTCGGATTCATCGTGTGGGCGCACCACATGTTCGTGGCCGGCATGTCGACCTACGCCGCGATGGTCTTTTCATTCCTCAGTTTCTCGGTGGCCATCCCGTCGGCGGTGAAGGTGTTCAACTGGACCGCCACGCTCTATAAGGGCGCCACCTCGTGGGAAACGCCGATGCTCTACGCATACGGCTTCATGGGGTTGTTCGCGATCGGCGGCCTGACCGGCCTGTTTCTGGCAACGCTCGGCGTCGACGTCCACGTCCACGACACCTACTTCGTGGTGGCGCACTTCCACTACATCATGGTGGGCGGCGCCATCATGGGCTACCTGGGCGGCCTGCACTTCTGGTGGCCGAAGATGACCGGCCGGATGTATTCCGATTTCTTCTCCAAAGTGTCGGCCATCATGGTGTTTGTCGGCTTCAACATCACGTTCCTCCCGCAGTTCGTGGTCGGCTACCTCGGCATGCCGCGCCGCTACCACTCGTATCCGGACGAAATGCAAGTGCTGAACGTGATGTCGTCGGCGGGCGCGACCGTGCTCGGGCTCGGCTACGTGCTGCCGGTGATCTACTTCCTCTATTCACTCAAGTACGGCCGGGTGGCCGGGCCCAATCCGTGGGGCGCCTCGGGCCTCGAGTGGCAGACGCAGTCGCCGCCGCTGACCGAGAACTTCGTCGAGGTGCCGATCGTGACCAGCGAGCCTTACGAGTACGAGCACGTCGTCGCGAAGGAGAAGCACCTTGTCTAACGCGGTCGTGCACGCGGACCACGGTCACGCGCACCACGCGCATCATCCCGCGCAGCAGCATCACTTCGACACGATGACGCAGCAGAAGGAAGCTGCGGTCCTCGGGATGTGGGTGTTCCTGCTGACGGAAATCCTGTTCTTCGGCGGGCTATTCGTGGCGTACATGATTTACCGCGTCTGGTATTTCGACGCGTTCGCCGAAGCGAGCCGATCGCTCGACCTGTTCTGGGGCGGCCTCAACACCGCGGTGCTGATCTTTAGTTCGCTGACGATGGCGATGGCGGTGCGGTCGGCGCAGACCAACAACCGGAAGGCCACGGTCAACTGGCTCATTCTCACGATGGTGCTCGGCTGCGTGTTCCTCGGCGTGAAGGTGATCGAGTACGCGGACAAGTTCGAGCATCACCATGTGCCGGGCCCGAACTTCGTGTGGGCGGAGCCGGGCCACCCCTCGACTCCGCTCGGGGCAAGCGAGGCGCCAGCCGGCAGCGAGCACGGCAACTTGAGCCTGACGCCGGCGCAGCTGCAGAACACGACGCAGATCTACTTCAGCCTGTATTTCACGATGACCGGCCTGCACGCGCTCCACATGATCATCGGCGTCGGGCTGATGATGGTGATTACGTGGATGGCGTGGAAGGGCAAATTCGACGAGAAGTACTACACGCCAGTCGAGATGAGCGGTCTCTACTGGCACTTCGTCGACATCGTCTGGATTTTCCTCTTCCCGCTGCTCTACCTCGTCGAGAGGCATCAATAATGTCGGACCATGTTTCACCGGTCAGCCTGTACGTAACCATCTTCTCCGCGCTGATGATTCTCACCGGCGTGACGGTGGCGGCGGCGTTCCTCAATCTGGGACCGTTCAACTTCGCCGTCGCGATGTTGATAGCGGGCTTCAAGGCCTCGCTGGTGGTGTGGTATTTCATGCACGTGAAGTATCAGAGCCACTTGACGAAGCTGACCGTGGCCACTGGACTGTTCTTTCTTGCGATTCTGTTGGGGATGTCGTTGATCGATTACGTGTCGCGCGACAATTTCGCCGGATACGTGGCGCCGCCCGTGACGCCGGACGCGGAGATGCGAAGTGCTCCCCGCTAAATTAAAAATTAAAAATTAAAGATTAAGAACGGGGCTACACGCGGGCGTAGAGGTTCTCGCCTTCGATCTGAATCGCCTTCGCGCCCACTTCCGCCAGCGCATGCAGCAGCGCACGGTGGGCTTTTTCCGGAACGTTCAATAACGCAAGGCCGTGCGTGGCCTTGGCAAACATGCGCGCCACCACGCCGCGGATGTAGTCGACCTCCGGCCGGCCGGCAAACGATCGGCACACCACGACGTCCCAGGGCATGGCCGGATCGAGCGCCGCGGCCAGGCCGACGGTGAAGAGCCCTTCGGGCATTTCTTCGAGAGCCTGCGCGATCGCCGCGGGCTCGGCATCGATGCCGCCAACGATGTAGCCGTTGTTGTAGAAGGGGAAGAGAAACGCGCCGTCCCCGCAATCCACTTCGAAGATGCGCGTGCCCGGACCGATATCGAGCGTCTCTGCGACGTGCTCGGCGAGCTCGTTCCAGCCTTCGCCAAGGCTACGGCTGGCAGGCAACTTACTTCTTGTCGAATGGGGTCAGATCGATCGTCGTCGTGTCGATTTGAAGCTTTCCGAGCTTCGTCCCGTCGGGCACGCGATACGCGAAGCCGCAGGAATACTCGGGCGTGGCGCCCGGATCGATGAACGACATCGCGGTGTTGAAGGTCTTGCCCGAGGCGTCAAGCAGCACCGGCTTCTTGACGATGGTTTCCTTGAACGCGGGCGTCACCTTGAACGACAGGTTGACGATGGCGAATTCTTCGCCGGGCTTGGTGAGACCGCGAATGCTGTTGGCGCCGGGCGGGCAGTCCTTCAGGCCGACGGTCGCTGAGCGCTCGATGCCTACGACCGTGATTTCGAGACCTTTGTAATTAGCGGGTTTGCTTTGGCCCAGGACCGGGGCTGCTATTACGAGCAGCCCCAGGCCCCAAGTCCCAAGTCCCAAGCCCCTAGAGAGGCGCATCCGGATTCGCGATCGTGCGCCACATGTGGGCGCTCGGGCTGTTGTCGTTGCCGAGCCCTTCTTTGGGCTGCTTGAAGTGGCGGCCGATGATGTCGGTGAACGGATCGAGCGACACCTTGGCGTTCTGATCGAACGCGTAGAGGTCGTTCACCGTCACGAGGCGCGGCTCCATGTACCACTTGTGGTTGCGCACCATCCGGTAGGTCGACGAGATGTGCTCGGGCGGCGTGTAGTCGTGCCCGAAGATGCGCAGGTACTGATCGGGATACTCGTAACCGGCGTCGGAATCCGGATAGAAGCGGAGCGCCTGGTGATACTTGATGGCGAACGTCGACTTCTCCGGGATGTAGGGCTCGAACAACTGTGCGCCCCACCAGCCGTGATCGACCTTGATCAGTCCCTGCACCACGTCATGCAGCAGGCAGGCCAAGACCACTTCCTCGGACATGCCGGTCTTCAGGGCGCGGGTCGCGCTCTGCAGCACGTGATTGGCCGGCGCGAAGCGCAGGCGGAAGAAATCATGGAGGTTGGCGTTCTTCGGCAGCGGCTCGAGCTTCTTCATCATGCCGCCGCGCGTGTTGACGAACAGGTTGCCGACGCCACGGCGATAGCTGCGCGTCTCGATCTGCGCTTCGAGCTCGGCGGCGCTGGGAAACTTCTGCGGGGTGGCGCCCTGCTGTGCGACGGCTTCGTCGAGGCGCTCTTCCATCCAGTGTTCCATTGCTTCGGCCTTCGCCTCGTGGTCCATGAGGCTGACTGCGGCAGTGCCGCCCAGGCTGGCGATGAAGGCTCTGCGATCGACTTCCATAAGGGTTCCTCTCGCTTGGTCCGCCTTCGCGCACGAATTTCGATTTCGCGCTACGGCGGGATCCTGCAGAAAATAGTCCCTTTAGGCCCTGCTATTCAACCTATTTCACGCCTGCAGCAGCCAGGTCGCTAAGCCATTTCTGCGCAAAGGCGCGGGCGGCGTCGGTGGCGGGTTTTCCGGCCCGAAAACACAGTTTCCACTCCTTCGGCCGGGCTTCGAGGGTGGGGTCGGCGAACACCTTCGTGCCGTTCTTATCGACCAGCTTGGCGTCGTAATCAACGTTGCTCGAGACCTCGAGGAAGTGGCGGAGCCGGTTGGCGACGAGGGCGCGGGCATCGGAGGGCCACACCGCGTCCAGCTGTTTCATGGCCAATTCGCGCTCGCGTACTTGCGCCACGCGTTGCTCCTTTAGCGCCGCGTCGAGCTCGGCGCGGCGCGGGCCCGTTTCCATGTCGGCCAGCTGCTGGCGCATGTCTTTCCAGCCCGCCTCGAGCGTGGCGCGCTGCTCGGGCGTGATCTGATCGAACAGCTTGCGCATCTGCTCGACCTGCTCTTCGAACCCGGCGCGCTGCTTGGCGAGGATGGCGTCGACGCTCGGCTCCTCGGGGAGCGGATCCGGGCCGTTGGCCTCGCGGTGATCGGCATAACGCCGCTTGAAGTCCTCTGTTTCCACGAAGGTACGGGCCAGCGTCAGCGCGAAATTCACGATCGCGACGCGCGCGGTGGACGACGCGGCCTTGAACACTTCGTTCTCGCCGGCGAGCGAGATCGTGTCGCCGATGAAGGAGTCAAACACCGCCTCGCGCGCGCGTCCCGCGGTGATGCCGAGTTTTGCGAGGTGATCCTGAGCCGTCGCCACGCCGCCAAGCGCCATTACGCAAAACCACGTAGTGATTACGTAGAAACGCATAACGGTAAGGATACAGGGATCGGGGATCGGGGATCGCCGACCCCTAGTCCGCTCGCGTGGCCGCCATGGGATCGACTCGCACGGCGCGCCAGGCGGGAAGTAGGCTGCCGGCGAGTGTCATGAGTAGAGCGAGACCGATGGCGGCGCCGAAGACAACTGGGTTCGCGGGGTCCACCCCGAAGAGCAGCGCCTGCATCGACCGGCCAGCCGCGTAGGCGAGGGCGGCTCCGATCACAACGCCGAGCACGGCCAGCACGGCGCTCCGGCCGATCACCATTCCGATGATGTCGCGGGCCTTGGCGCCGAGGGCGATGCGGACGCCGATCTCGCGCGAGCGGGCGCTCACCGTAAAGGCGAGCAGGCCGTGGATGCCGATGGCCGCCAGCAGAAATGCCACCGCGGCAAATGCGCCCAGTACGCGCAGCTGCACCACGCGCGACGCCGTTTCCAACGAGACGATCTCTTCGAGCGTCCGCACGTTGATGATCGGCAAGAGCGGATCGGCGGCCGCGATGATCGCGCGCACGGCGGGCACCAGCGTCGTCACCGGCACCGAGGCGCGGATGGCGAGATCCTGCGGCGCGTAGAACAGCGGATCGCCATCCGTGAACTGGCCGGCCGGCAAGTAGACCTGCGGCTCGCTGCTCTCGGCTTCCAGGCCACGCACGCGAATGTCGCCAACTACGCCGACGATGGTCCGGACCTTGAATGCGAATGCGAACTGTTGACCAAGCGGATCGCGGTCAGGGAAGTACTCGCGAACCAGCGATTCGCTCACCACCGCGACATTCGTCGTCGTCGGCGTATCGTCCGCGCTGACGTCGCGCCCGCGCAGAATCGGGGTCCGCATGGTGCTGAAGAAGCCAGGGGTGACGAAGCGCAGACTGGCGCGACGCTCGTTCTTCGGATCCGGCGGCATGAACCGTTGCGAGCTCGCAGGGTCCGGTACCGTCGACAGCACCGGCCATACACCACCGCCCATGACCATCGGCAGAAAGCTGATGTAGGAGGCGCTCTGCACACCCGGCAACGCCTTCACGTCGTTCAGCACGCGCTGGTAGAACTGCTCGCGCTGTGCCGCCTTGGCATACTTGATCCGCGGCAAGGTCGTCCGTACCGTCAGCACGTTATCCGCCGTGAATCCCGGGTCGACACGCTGCACGTTCAGGAGCGCCTGGGTCAGCAATCCGACGGTGACGATTAACACCACCGACGCCACGATTTCTGCGACCACCAGAGAGGACCGGAGTCTCTCAGTGCCGCGGCTCGTGCCGCCGCGCGCGCCATCCTTCAGTGCGGAACCATCGGTCTTTCGGCAGACGCGAAGTGCCGGCAACAGGCCAAACGCCATGCCGGCGCCGATGGTGAGCAGCAACGTGCCGGCGAGCATCCGCAGGTCGGTCGGCGGCACCTCGGCGATGGGTAGACTGGTTGGCACCAGGCGTACGAGCAGCGGCGCGGCCACGACCGCGAGGACAATGCCCAGCACTCCGCCGCAGGCGGCGAGCACGAAACTGTCGGTCAACATCTGACGCACCAGCCGATCAACGCTGGCGCCGATCGCGGCGCGGACGGCGAATTCGGATCGGCGCGCCAGCGCACGCGACATCAACAGGTTGGCGAGATTGGTGCACGCGATCAGCAACACGCAGATCGACGCGCCAACCAGGCCGAGCAGCAACACGCGCGGCTGCCCGGTGATCTGCTCGCGCCACGGGGCGAGTGTCACACCTTTCCCCTCTTGCTCTTTCGGATACGCCTGAGCGAGCTGGACGCCAATCAGGTCCATCTCCGCGCGGGCATCCTCAAGCGAGACGCCGTCCTTCAACCGGCCGATCACCGCCAGGTAGTTGTTACCGCGCTCGCTGTCGCTCTCGGTGATCCCCAAGCGGAGGGTGCGCCAGAAGTCGCGGTTACGAGAGGGAAAATAGAAATCGGGCGGCATCACGCCGACGATCACATGCGCGCGATCGTCGAGCGAGATGGTCTGGCCCAGGACGTCGGGACTGGCGCCAAAGCGCGTCCGCCAGATTCGATCGCTGATCACGATCGGGCGTTCGCCTTCGGCGGCGTTGACGTCGGCTTCCGTCAGGACTCGACCGAGCGCCGCCGGTCGCCTCAGGATCTGAAATACTCCGCCGCCGACCGACGCGCCGATGACCTGTTCCGGCTCGCCGTGGCCTACCAGGCTGGCCGAGCCGCCAGTGAAGGGCTCGAGCCGCTCGAACACCGTGGCCATGCGCTGCCAGTCGAGGAAGTTCGGCGGCGATGGTTCCATGCGTGGATATCCGCGCGAGGAGTGATCTTCCCAGAGGCGGACGACGCGGTCAGCGTCGGGGAACGGCAGCGGCCGCAACAGCACGTGATCGGCGACCGAAAACGTCGCGGTGGTAGCGCCAATGCCCAGGGCGGCGACCACAATCGCGGTGAAGGTGAAGCCAGGTGTGCGCCTCAGCGAGCGAATTGCGTAACGGAGATCCTGTTTGGTGATGTCGCCGTGCACGCGCGCCGCATTGACCACGGTGTCGACGGCCGCCCGCGCCAAGAGCATCGCGGTCGCGGCCATTGAGGCTTCACGCCACTCTTTCAAAAAGTCCTTCATCATCTCGGCGCCGTACTCGGCGCGAAATGATTTCGGATACAGCCGCAGCAGCGCGCGGTAGAACAGCATTTACGCCTTCCTGGTATGGAACCCGCTCGCCCGTGCCAGACGCACGAGATCGTGCAGCCGGTTCGCTTCGGCGCGCGCCACAGAGCGCCCGAACGCGGTGATCCGGTAGTAACGCCGCCGCTCATCGTCGAGCTCGGGAGCCGGGCGCTCGCTGATCTCGACGATCACCTCGTCCTCGAGCATGCGCTGAATCGAGCGGTAGAGCGTGCCTGGGCTCAGGCGCACCTCGCCGCTGGTGCGCGAGAGTACTTCCTGAATGATCCCGTAACCGTGCCGATCCTCATCGGCCAGGGCCATCAGGATGTGGAACACCGCCGGTGCCAGCGGCAGGAGAGAATCGGGACGAGCGTCGTTACCCATTGCCGGCTAGTATATCCAATGTGGATATAGACACGTTGGATATAGACGGGGGGAGCGGCCGAAAAGTTGCCTGTGCCGGCTACCGACCAGGTCTGGATTGGACGGTAACCTTGTGACCCCGGATTTTCGTCTTCTTGAGCGCCATGATCACCTGATCCGCCACCTCTTCCGGAATCTCGGCCAGCGAATAGTCGTCGTGGATCTTGATTGCGCCGATCAGCGAGGAGGAAATCCCGGCTTCGCCCGCGATTGCGCCGACGAGATCGGCCGGCCTGACGCTGTCTTCCTTGCCAACGCTGATCCGCAGCAACCGGACGGCGCCGCTGCGACCGGGTGCGGCATCCTCGGCAGTTGGCGCAGGGGAACGCTCCGATCCGTCGCCGGCGATGGCAATGGCCGCGGCCGCCAGGTCGAGGACATCGAGTTCCTCGGCGAGCGATTCGATTAACTGGCGTGCCTCTTCGAGACCGCCTTGCGCGACCCGAGCCCGCAACGACTCCTTGATCGCTTCCATGCGTCGTTTCCTGAGATCGGATTCACTCGGCAGGCGGCCGATCTCAATCTTCTGCTTGGTGAGCCGCTCGATGTATTGCAGGAACCGCTGCTCGCGCGGTTCGGCGAGCGTAATCGCGACGCCCTCACGGCCGATGCGACCGGTGCGGCCGATGCGATGGATGTAGACCTCAGGCGCCGAGGGCAGATCGAAGTTGATCACATGCGACACGTGCTCGATGTCGAGGCCGCGCGCCGCGACGTCGGTGGCCACGAGGATCTCCACCTGCTCGCCGCGAAACAGCTGCATGACGCGATCGCGCTGCTTCTGCATCATGCCGCCATGCAACGCCTGCGCGACGAACCCGTGCGCGTTCAAGGTGTCGGTCAGCTCATCGACCTCGATGCGCGTCCTGCAGAACACGATCGCTGACTTGGCGCTCTCGAAATCCAGGATGCGGCCGAGCGCGTCGACCTTCTGCCGCCGCCCAACGATGTAGGCCACCTGCCGCACGCGTGGCACTTTGCCGGCCGCGCGCTTTTCCTGCGCGATCTGAATCTTGGTCGGGGTCTTGAGGTGACGGCCGGCGATGGCGAGAATGCGTGACGCAAAGGTCGCCGCGAATAGCACTGTCTGACGGGTCGCCGGCGTCAGCGCGATGATCGCGTCGATGTCCTCCGCGAAGCCCATGTCGAGCATCTCATCGGCTTCATCGAGCACCAGCACCGCCACGCGCGACAGGTCGAGCGTGGTCCTACGTAGATGATCGAGCGCCCGTCCGGGCGTGGCGACAATCACCTCGGCGCCGCGCCGCAGCGCGCGGATCTGGTGATCCATCGGCGCGCCACCGTAGAGCGGCACCACGGTGAGGTTGGTGCCCTTCGCGTACTTGTGGAGCGCTTCGGCCACCTGCATCGCCAGTTCACGGGTCGGCACCAGCACGAGCGCCCGCGGCTTGCCGCGGTCTGCCGTGGTGCGGCACAGGCGGTCGAGCAGCGGCAATGCGAAAGCGGCGGTCTTGCCGGTGCCGGTCGCGGCCTGGCCAAGCAGGTCGCCGCCGGCGAGCATCACCGGAATGGCCTCGCGCTGAATCGGTGTGGGTTCTTCGTAGCCGAGCGCGGTGACCGCGCTGACCAGGGTTTTCGACAGACCGAGCGAGGCGAAGCCGCTCGATTCAGTTGGGGCGGCGGTCTTCACTCATTCATCTTACCGGAGCGATCTACTCATTGCGCAGGGCAACGATCGGGTCGA
Organism: uncultured Acidimicrobiia bacterium; assembly: GCA_963784445.1. Classification (GTDB taxonomy): domain Bacteria; phylum Acidobacteriota; class Vicinamibacteria; order Vicinamibacterales; family UBA2999; genus 12-FULL-67-14b. The sequence continues at coordinate 943,608 of CAWARO010000001.1, forward strand.
CCGCTGTGGCACGACGAGCCGGCAGGTAGCTGGCCACTCCGGCGATGAGCACTAGAAATATAGTGACCGCGCCGAAACTGACCGGATCGGTGGCGGTGACGTTATAGAGCAGCGACTGAATCACGCGGGTGATGCCGAAGGCGCCCAGCAAACCCAGGGCCACGCCGATCGCCGCCAGCGTCAGGCCCTGCCGGACGACGAGGCCGAGCACGTCCGAGCCCTTCGCACCCAGCGCAACGCGCACGCCTATTTCCTGTGTGCGCTGAGACACCGAGAACGACAGCACCCCGTAGACGCCGACCGCAGCGAGGAACAACGCAGCCGCGCCGAAGATCCCGAACATGTAGCCAAACAGCCGGTATTGCCAGAAGCCCGTCGTCCGCACCTCTTCCATGGTGCGGATCGCGAAAATCGCGAGCGCCGGATCGGACGATCGAATCTCGCCGCGAATGCTGGCGGTGAGCGCCGCCGGATCTCCCGAGGCGCGAATGGTGAAGCCCGTGTTCTGCGTCGGGGCGTAGGGGTACGGCACGAACGCGCCCGGCAACTGCGGCCGATCGTCGTCCATGTTGTTGCGCCAGATGTCCGGCGACACGCCGATCACCGTAAACCAGTCGGCGGGTTCGCCCTGCGCAAGCTTGAAGCGGCGTCCGATCGGATCCGCGTCGGGCCAGAACTTTTTCGCCATCGTCTCGTTGATGACGGCGACGGTGGTCCGGCTCATGCCTTCGGCGTCCGTGAAGTCCCGGCCTTTGACGAGCGGCACGGCCATCGTCTTCTGCAAGTGGGGCGTGGTGCCGGCCAGGAAGATGAAGGGCTCCTCGCCAGGCGCCACCGCTTTCCCGTCGATGATCACGCCGCCACCGCCCCCACCCGCGCCCAACGGAATGAAGTTCGATGCGAACGCCGCTTCCACTTGAGGCAGCGATTCGATTCGCCGAACGATGTCGTCGATGCGCTGCACGCGCTGATCCGCGCTGGCATACGTTTGCCCCGTCATGTAGACGCGCAGTGTGAGTAGCGGCGCAGTATCGAAGCCGGGATTGGCGTGTTGCAGGTTCAGGAAGCTCCTCACGAACAACGACGCACCCACCAGGAGGATCAGGGCCATCGCGATTTCAAGCACCACGAGGCCATTGCGCAACCGCGCCCGGCGTCCGCTCTGTCCGGATCCGCGTGCGCCATCGCGAAGCGCTTCCTGGAGATTCAGACGTCCGGCCTGAAGCGCCGGCGCCAGACCGAAGACCAGTCCGGTCGCCATCGACACCGCAACCGTGTAAGCAATGCCGCGTGCGCTAATCTCCCAATGAATGTAGTACGGCACCATGCCGGGCGGCACCGCGTTATCGAGCAGCCAGATGCCGATGTATGCGATCAGAAGGCCCAGCGGCGCCGCGGCGAGACCGAGCAGCATGCATTCGGTCAGCAACTGCTTCACCAGACGCGCGCGGCCGGCGCCAAGCGCGGCCCTGACGCAGAACTCGCGCTGCCGGCCCGAAGCGCGCGCCAGCATCAGGTTCGCGACGTTCGCACACGCGATCAGCAACACGATCGTGACCGCGCCCATCATCGTCAGCACCACGAGCCGCACGTCATCGGGGATGAACTCGTCCGTCAACGGCGCTGCCATTGCGCTCCAGCCCTCGCTGGTGCCTGGGTGCTCTTTGGCGAGCACGGTCGCAATCGACGCCAACTCCGATCGTGCCTGCGCGAGGTCGACGCCTGGTTTCATGCGGCCGATCGCCATTTGCGAACGATTGCTTCTGGGCTCGTTGTCGGAGATCGGGCCAATCGGAATCCATGCCGTCTGGTTTTCAGGGAATCTGAAGTTCGGCGGCATCACCGCGACCACGGTGTGCGGCCGGCCGTTCACCGAGATGCTGCGGCCAACGATCCCGGCGTCGCCCTGGTAGCGGCGTTGCCACACTTCATGGCTCAGGATGAGCACGGGCTCGGCACCGGGACGATCGTCCTCTTCGACGAAATGCCGGCCCAGTACCGGCGGCACGCCAAGCATGGGAAACAGGTCCCAGGTGATCGCTGCGCCTTCGAGCCGTTCGGGTTCAACCGTGTCTGAGAGCGAGATGCTGATGCCGCGCAAGGCGGCAATCGTGGTGAACGACGTGGCGCGGGCTTTCCAGTCGCGGAGGCTCTCGGTACGCCACCCCGGCGTCGCGAATGCCACCCCGCTCGAAGGTCTCGGTGAGGATGAGCAGGCGATCGGCTTCCGCGTAGGGCAGCGGCTGGATCAGGATGCCGTCGACGACGCTGAATAACGTGGCATTGACGCCAATGCCAAGCGCCAGGCAGGCGATGACGATCGCGGAAACGCCGCGGTCGAAGATGAGGCTGCGGACCGCGTAACGGATCCCCTGAAGATTCATGTGATCCCCTACTTAGACGTCAAGGAGAGAGGCACGGTTCAGGCGTAGATCAGCTACATTGATTGCCGGCCATGGGCAAATGCGCATCGTAATCGTTGGCGGCGGGCAGATCGGCTCGTCCCTGGCGCGGGCATTGGCAACGGATCATGAAGTGGCGGTCATCGATCACGATCGCGCCGTCGCCGACGCCTTCACCAACATCGACGCCGAATTCATCGTCGGCAGCGGCACGAGCGAAGAGGTGCTCGAGCGCGCCGGCATCAAGGACGCGCGGTTCTTCGTTGCGACGACGCCGCTCGATGAAGTCAACATCGTGGCCTGCGCGATTGCCAATCGGCTGGCGAGCCCCGAAACCATCTGTGTGGTGTCGCGCGCGGACTTCCTTCCTGACTCAAAAAAGCTGCAAGGGCTTGAAGAATTCGGCATCAACCGGGTGCTGTGGCCGGAGGCGCAGCTAGCCGCCGACATCGAGGGCGTGGTGACGTCGCCCGGTGCCATCGACGCCGAGTCGTTCGCGGGCGGGCTGATCCGGTTGCTCGAGTACCGGCTGGACGCAAACTCGAGCCTCGTCAAAGTCCCGCTCGGGCAACTGCATTTGCCGCGCGGGTCGCTGATTGTCGCCGTGAAACGCGGCGCCAGCCTGTTCGTGCCTCGCGGCCACACCCAGCTGGAGCCCGGCGACAAGATCATCCTGATGGGTACGCCCGAGGCGATGCAGCAGGTCGAGAGCATGGTGAACCCGGCCCGGCGCGGCAGCCGTATTCACGTGACCATCATCGGCGGCGGCGACGTCGGCCTGCAGCTGGCCGAGCGGCTCGAGATATCCAACCATTGCGACGTGCGCATCATGGAGCGCGATGCTTCGCGCGGGGAAATGCTCGCGGCGCGGCTGAAGTGCACGCTGGTGCTGAACGGCGACGGCACCGACCTCGAGTTTCTCGAGAGCGAAAATGTCGGCCGCACCGACGTGCTGGTCTGCGTGATCGACAACGACGAGCGCAACCTGCTCGCCTCGCTGCTCGGTCGTCAGCTCGGCGTGCCGAAGATCGTCACGCGGGTGAGCCGGCCCGCCAACCTGCGCCTGTTCGAGCGGGTCGGCATCGACGTGGCGCTGTCGGCGAGGGCCGCGGCCGTGGCGTCGATCCTTCACCAGATCACCGGCGGCACCTCGAGCCTCCTGGCGGTGGTCGAACATGGCGAAGCGCGCGTGCTCGAAATCGTCGTGTCGCCGCACTTCCAGCCCAAACCCCTCAAGGGGATCGGCGCGCCCGGCGATGCGATTGTTGGCGCCATCCTGCGCGGCGGCACCGCGATCGTGCCGCGCGGCGACGATCGCGTCGAGCCCGGCGACCGCATCATTGTCTTTTCCACTCGCGAAGCCGCGGATCGCGTCCAGGAGTACTTCAGTGACAAACGTAGCTGACACCCGCGGATGCGTCTTTCCCTAGTCATTCACGTCACGGGGCTCGTCGTGCGCGTGTTTGGCCTGATGTTCCTGGCCCCGCTCGCGGTCGCGCTGCTTTACGGCGAGTACGTCGATGCGGTCGGGTTCGCCGTCGTCACGGGCTTCACGTGCGCTGTGGGCCACTTGATGCGACAGGCCGGCGGGCTCGCCGCAGAGGACGCGGTTGAAGGCATGCGGCGCGTCGAGGGCCTGGCGATTGTCTCGATCGCCTGGCTGGTGATCGCCTGGTTCGCCGCGCATTCCGTACATGTGGAACGGCCTCGGTCCGATCGACGCGATGTTCGAGTCGATGTCGGGTCTGACCACGACCGGCGCGACAGTGTTCCGCGATTTCTCGGCCTACGGCCGCGGCATCTTCTTCTGGCGCGGCATGACGCAACTGGCTCGGCGGCATGGGCGTGATCGCGCTGTTTGTGGCCATCCTGCCGCGCCTGGCGATCGGCGGCCGCGAGATCTTCTTCGCCGAAGCGTCCGGGCCCGACGATGAGAAGGTGAGCGCCGCAGATCCGCCGCACGGCGGCACTGTTGTGGCGGCTCTATGCCGCGCTGACGGTGACTGCAGGTCATCGCGCTGCTGGCTGACGGGGATGCCGCTGTTCGACGCGATCATGCACGCCTTCGCCACCCTCGCCGCCGGCCGGCTTCTCCCCGCACCCGTTGTCCTTGGCCGGCTACGCAGAACCCCGCGGCCGAGTGGGTGATCATCGTGTTCATGTTCCTGGCCGGCGCGAATTTCGCCTTGCAGTACCGGGCTCTGGCACAGCGGAATTTTCGGATCGTTGTCGAAGACGAGGAGTTGCGCGCCTATGGCGGCGTGGTGCTGGCCGCGACGGTAATTCTCGCGATGGCGCTCTGGGGTTCGATGGCGGCCGGCGACACCATCCGGACCGCGTTGTTCCAGGTGCTGTCGATCATCACGACGACGGGATTTGCGACCGTCGACTTCCAGTTGTGGAACGACCAGGCCAAGATGGTGTTGCTGGGCTTGATGTTCATCGGCGGTTGCGCCGGCTCGGCCGGCGGCGGACCGAAGGTGGTGCGGCACCTGCTGCTCGCGAAGTTCACATTGCAGGAACTGCGACGAACGCTGCACCCTCGGGCCATTCTTCCGGTGAAGTTCAACGGACGAGTGGTGCCGTCGACGATCCTTCAGGGCGTGATCGTGTTCTTCCTGTTCTACATGCTGACGTTCGCGGTGTGTTCCGCCATCGTGATTCTGCTCGGCGCCGACATCGTCACCGGAATCTCGGCCACGGCCGCCACACTCGGCAACGTCGGCCCGGGCTTCAACCAGGTCGGCCCGATGGCCAATTTCGCCGATCTGCATCCGATCAGCCGGTTCGTCTTGACGCTGGCGATGTGGATCGGACGCCTCGAAGTGATTACGGTGCTCGTGATCCTGCGGCCGGAAGCCTGGCGCTCGGCGCAGTGGTCGTCAGGAAAAACAGGTGCGTAGGGTGCGTACAGTGCGTAGGGTGCGTAGAGTGCGCTAGTCAACTCGCAGCGCCACGATTGGATCGACTCGCGTGGCACGGCGCGCCGGTAGATACGCGGCGGCGGTGGTGACGACGGCGAACATCGCGGCCACCGCAATGAAGGTGGCGGGGTCGCGCGGTTCGATGCCGAACAACATCGATTGCAGATAGCGTGCGCCGGCGAAGGCGCCGACGAGACCGACTGTGATACCGATAGCGCCCAGCGCAACACCACGTCGCATCACCAGCGCCATCACCTGGCCGCGTTCGGCGCCGAGCGCCATGCGAATACCAATTTCCTGCGTGCGCTGGATCACGGAGTAGGCGAGGACGCCGTAGATCCCGATCGCGGCGAGCAACCCTGCCACCGCGGCGAATACGCCCAGCAGTACGGCATAGAACCGCTGCCGCGCCATCGAATAGCCCACCATGTGATCCATGGTGTGCATCGCATCGATGCCGGCGTTGCTGTCCACCGTCCGGACGACCCGGCGGACGTCGGGCATCGCGGTGCCCGGATTGCCGCGCGTGCGCACCCCAAACGAGAGGAACCCAAAGCTAATCTGTTCGATGCGCGGTGTCGGGAACTTCAGGCGCTCATGGCTCTCGATGATCTGCCGGTAGTCCATGAAGATTTCGGCATAGGCCGGCACGGCGACGCGGCTCTGCCGGACGTCTTCGACCACGCCAACCACCAGCACCGGGAAGGTCATGGCAGGTGATTTCGGCATGGACGGCGCATGCCACGTCATCGTCGTGCCGACGGGATTGGCGGTGCCGTAGAAGCGGTTGGCCACCGTCCGATTGATCAGTACCGCGTAGGGAGCGCCCGCGCCGTCCCGATCGTCGAGATAGCGGCCGGCGAGCAGCGGAACGCCCATGGCCTTGAGATAGCCGTCGCTGATCGACTTGAGACGAGGCCGCGACTGCACTCCGTCGCGCGCCAGGCCGCTGCTTTGATTTGCGAACTCTTCGGCGGATCGGCCAGGAGGAACGAAATAGCCGACGGTGTCCTCAAGACCAAGCATGATGCCGGCATAGGCAAATCCCGCGGCTTCGACCTGCGGAAGTTGCCGCAGCGCCGCGAGCAGCGATTCAACCGTGGCGCCTTTCCGCGCGATCGAGTACTCGTTGGGCAGCACCAGTTGAAAGGCGAGCGCGTTGGAGGGGTCGTAGCCTTTCTCGACCTGCGACAGGTTGATGAAGCTGTTGACGAGCAGACCCGCGCCGACGAGCAGGACGGTGGCGAGCACCATCTGACCGAGCACCAGAGCCGCGCGTGTGCGCGTGTCGCGTCGCGAAGCGCCACTGCCGCGGGCGCCCATCGCCTGCAAATGGCTGACGCGCGACAGATGCAGCGCCGGCAGCAGTCCAAACACGACGCTCGAGATCAGCGCCAGTCCGATCGCGATCGCGAGAATGCGTCCGTTCACGCCGACTTCATTGATCCGCGGCAGCAGGTGGCCGCCAAAGCTGATCCGGAACACGCCTTGTGCATCGATGGTCGCCAGTTGCTTGACCAGGCCGACGCCGGCGGAAGCGAGCGCGGCACCGGCCAGGCCGCCGCTCAGCGATAGCACCAGGCCTTCGGTGAGAATCTGCCGGACGATGCGTGCGCGGCTGGCACCGATCGCCAGTCGCACCGCGATCTCGCGGCTGCGGACGGTGCCGCGCGCCAGCATCAGATTGGCGACGTTGGCGCACACAATCAGCAGCACCACGCCGACCGCCCAGAGGAACACCCGCAGCGCCGGCCTGATCTCGCGGACGAATCGTTCTTTGTACGGATCGACGCGAAATCGCGGCAAGGTTAGCGGCAGATCGGCTTGGGCGCGCTTGGCGCGGACAGTATTGCCGATTGCGTTGGCTTCCTCGTTTGCCTGCGCCAGCGACACGCCGGGGCGCAATCGCCCGCGGAGCGCCACGCCAGGCGGCCGGCCACCGGGCGTGCTGATGAACGGCATGAAGAAATCATGGGGGGAGAACAACGCGTCGAGATGCTCGGGGAGTACGCCAACCACGGTCATGAGACGGCCCGGCTGCTTGACGTTGGGCGCGGCGGCATTGGCGCGCAACTCGATCACGGAACCCACGGCCGCCGGATCGGCGCGGAAATAGGTGCGCCAGGCGCCGTCGGTCAGCACTACCAGATCGCTGTTTCCCTCGTCGGCCGAGCCAATCGCGCGGCCGATCGCGGCGTTGATCCCCATCACCTCGAAGAAATTGTGCGAGATCGTAGCGGCGGTCAGCCGCGCGGTGCCGTCACGCGTCGGCATCACCACAAACGGGTTGAACGACTCGGCCGTCAAGTCCATCAGCTTCGAACGCGATCGCCACTCGAGAAACTCGGTGTAGTTGGGACCGGGCGTGTTCCTGGTGAGCTCGGGTTCCTGGATCGTAACCAGGCGGTCGCTATCGGGAAGTGGCAGCGGCTGCAGCAGCACGCTATCGACGACGCTGACGATCGTGGTGGTGGCGCCGATGCCGATCGAGAGCGTGAGCATCGCCGCGATCGTGAAGGCGCGGCTCCGTTTCAACGAGCGAATCGCATAACGCACATCCTGCTGAAGGTCTGCCACCCATCGGAACGCTCGGGCATCGCGCTGATGCTCCTTGGCCTGATCGACACCGCCGAACGCGCGCCGGGCGGCGAGCCGGGCGTCCTCGGGTGAGAGCCCTTCGGCGCGAAAGTTCTCCTCGAGTAGCTCGAGATGGGAACTGACTTCACGCGCGAGATCGTCTTCAGCGCGGCCGTGACGGAACACGGAGACGATGCGAAGCAACCACTGTCGAATGGACGCCATCATTCACTCCGTAGTGCCACGACAGGCTCGACACGCGTGGCATGCCTCGCGGGCAGATAACTCGCCGCCGCGGCGACGGCGGTGAAACCGAGTGCGACCGCCACGAACGTCAGCGGATCGAGCGGCTCGATGCCGAACAGCATCGATTGCAGGTACCGCGCGGCCGCGGCGGCGCCGATGACGCCGAGTGCCACACCGATTCCCGTCAGCACGATGCCTTTACGAAGAATCAGGCCGAGCACTTGCGACCGCTGCGCGCCGAGCGCCATGCGAACGCCGATCTCCTGCGTCCGCGTCACCACCGAATAGGCGAGCACGCCGTAGATGCCGATCGCCGCCAGCAAGCCGGCCACGGCCGCGAAGACGATCAACAGCGTGGCGTAGAAGCGCTGCCGTGCCACCGATGCGGCGACCAGGCGATCGGCCGGCTCGATGGAGTCGACGCCGATCGCCGGATCCAGCTTCTGCACGGCGTCACGCACGAGCGGCACGTAGCGTCGCGGATCGCCCGTGGTCCTGATCACGAACGACTGCCAGCCGATCGCGGCTTCGTTGGTGCGGCCGACCGGTTCGTTCTCTCGCGCGTAACGTTCGATCATCTGCCGGTAATCGACGAACACTTCGGGCTTGGACTCGCGCGCCGGGCTCTCGTTGCGGATGTCCTCGACGACGCCAATCACCTCCATAGGGACCCCGGCCTTCGCGAGGTACCAGTCGATCGGCTGCCCGACCGCAGCCTCCGCCCGGCCGAAATACTTGACCGCTGCTGATCGGTTCATGACTACGACAGGCGGTGCGGTTGCCCCGTCGCTGTCGTGGAAGTCACGGCCGTGCAGCATTCGCATCTCGAGCGCGGTGATGAAACCCGGACTCACTGAACGGACGCGCGAGAGCGTCTCCTTGCGCATCTCCTCGACACCGCGGCCCGGCGGCACGAAGGTGCCGATGAAGAGCTCTTCGGTGATCAGCACGCCATGCCGCGAGAAGCCCGCGGCCTCGACGCCGGGCATGGCGCGCAGGCGCTCGAGCATCGTGGTCACGTAACCGGCGCGTTTCGGCACGTCGTAGGTGTCGGGCAGGAGCAACTGGAACTCGAGGATGTTGCGCGTGGTGTAGCCAAGGTCGGTCCGCATCAGCCGGACGAAGCTGTGCGCGAGCAGGCCGGCGCCGACGAGCAGCACGGTGGCCATCGCCAGCTGTCCGACAACGAGCAGCGATCGGGTCCGCGGTTCGCCGCGGGAGGTGTCGGTCCCGCGCGTCCCCATCGCGCCGAGATGATTCGTGCGCGAGAGCTGCAGCGCGGGTAAGAGGCCACAGACGATTGCCGTCGCGGTCGCGAGGCCCAGCGCGGTGACGAGCACGCGCAGGTCGACGGCCAGCTCGGTGGATCGCGGGAGCAGCGAGCCGCCGAAGATCAGCCGGAACAATCCGTCGGTTTCGGTCACGGCCATCTCTTTCACGAGCCACACGCCGCCGGCGCCGATCAACGCGCCGGCAAGCCCGCCAGCCAGGGCGAGCACGGCGCATTCAGCGGCGATCAATCGCATGATGCGTCCGCGGCCGGCGCCGAGCGCGGCGCGCACGGCGATTTCGCGGCGCCGCGTGGTGCCGCGCGCGAGCAGCAGGTTCGCCACGTTGGCGCAGACGATCAAAAAGACGACTGCGACAGCGCCGAGCATCACCCCCAGCGCCGGCTGCACGGGTTTCACGAGTTGATCCTTCATACCGACGAGTTCGAAGCGCAGGCCCGGCAGCGGTGCGGCATTGGCCGGCCGGGGGACGCGGATCGCGGCGCCGAGATCGTTGGCTTCCTGCGTTGCCGCCTCGACCGAAACCCCAGACGCGAGACGGCCGATCATCGTCACGCCGAACGGCCGTTGCGGAGCGGCGCGCCCGCCGACCGTAAACTGCGAGCTGTCGAGGATGATCGGCGTCACGAAATCGCCGCCGTACGCGAACGACGGCGGCATCACCCCAACGACGGTTAACAGGCGCGGCACGGACTGGGAGATGCCACCGGCGCGAAACTCGATCACCCTCCCGAGGATGTCCGGATCGCGATCGAAATGACGGCTCCAGGTGTCGAAACTCAGCACCACCACGTCCGGCTGGCGATCGTCTGCGGCAGACAGTGTGCGCCCGATCATGGCCCGGGCGCCGAGCAGTTCCATCAGGTCGCCCGAGACGGAGGTCCCCCAAAGGCCGGCCGTGCCATGGCCGGTTCGCACCAGCCGCTGACCCATCCCGACCGACGCCGCGGTGGCGTCGAGCGTCTTCGTCCGCGATCGCCACTCGGCGAACTCGAGGTTGTTGGGACCTCGCTGCATCCATGGGAATCCGACGCGAGCCGGCGCGATGTTCTCGACGACGGTGAACAGGCGATCCGCATTTGGATAGGGAAGCGGATTCAGCAGGATGGTGCTGACGACGCTGTAGATCGCCGTCGTCGAGCCGATGCCGATCGCAAGCGTCAAGATGGCGGCGACGGTGAAACCGCGGCTTTGTGCCAGGGATCGAATCGCATAGCTGACGTCGCCCATCTGAACGCTCCTACTCGGTGCGCAGGGCCAATACCGGATCGACCGCCGAGGCCCGCCGCGCCGGGATCACCGCCGCAAGCATCGCAATCGCCGCGAATGCCGCAGCCACGGCTGCGTATGTGGTCCGGTCGAGCGGCGTGATGCCGAACAGCAGGCCTTCGAACAGCCGCGACGACCACACCGCGCCGCCGATGCCGATCGCCAGTCCCGTGCCGGCGACGATCGCGCTGTCGCGGACCACGAGCGCCTGCACCTGCCGGCGCCGCGCGCCGAGCGCCATGCGAATGCCAATTTCGCGCGTCCGTCTCACCACCGCAAACGCCATCACGCCGTAGATGCCGACGGCAGCCAGTCCGATCGCGACCACTGCGTAGATCCCGAGCACCATGGCGTACAGGCGCGGCCGGGCGTAGGTGTTCGACACGAGGCGCTCCAGAGGCGCGACGTTGTCGACGAAAGCCGCCGCGTCCAACTGCGCAATCAGTGGGCGCAGGCTCGCCAGCAGCGGAGCCGGATCGCCATCCATGCGCACGACCACATTGATCGACGAGGTGTTGGTGGGTCCCGGCACCTGGCGCTGGTCGACGAAGATCTGCGGCGTCGCCGGCTCGACGACGCTTCTCTGGCGCACGTCGGCGACCACGCCGATGACCTCCCAGGGCGCGAGCGGCGCGGAGCGGCCCGGCGGGTCGAACGTGACCACGCCGCCGACGTAGATGCGCTGGCCGACGGCACTTCTGCCGGCGAACATCTCGCGCGCGAGCGTCTCGTTGACGAGCAGCGCGCGCGGCGCGAGAGCGCCATCCGCCTCGCTGAACCCACGCCCCTCGGCAATCCGAATGCCCATCACGTCGAGATAGCTGCGGCTGACGATTCGCACGTCGAGCCGCGGCGGTGAGCCTGGAGCGGGCTTCGGAAACACCGGCGTCGAGCTCAACACCGCCATGCGGCCGACCGGAACCATCGGCAGTGATTCGGCATAGCCAACGCCGTGCACAGACGCCATGGCGGCGATGCGATCGACCAGTGCGTCTCCGACGCGCGTCAGCTCCGACAGCGGCCGGGATGGCGGCAACGTCACTTGGAATGTGGTCACGCCGGCGGCGGCGAAACCGGTGTCGATAGACGAGAGATGGATGAAGCTGCGGAGCATCAGCGCGCTGCCGACAAACAGTACGACGGCCATCGCAACTTCCGCGACCACCAGCGCGTGTTGAATGCCCCGCGCGCCGAGGAACGACCAGCGGCGGCTCTCGCGGCGCAGGGCAGGCGCGAGTGACGGCTGTCGCGCGCCGGCGATCACGCCGAAGGCCAGGCCCGCAACGACCGAAACGGCAATCGCGAACCCGGCTACCGCCAGGTCAACGTTGGTCTCCGCGAGGCGCGGGATATTGAGTCCGGGAAGCATGTCGCCGCGCGGTCCCGCGCTGCCGAACGCCCTCAGCCACGACATGCAGATCGCGGCGATCGCCAGGCCGCCAACGCCGGAACAGACGGCGAGCAGCGTGCCTTCAGCCAGGTGCTGTCGGATCAGCCGGGCACGACTGGCGCCCAGCGCAGCGCGGAGGCCCATCTCGTACTGCCGCACGGTCGAGCGCGCGAGCACGAGGTTGGCCACGTTAACGCAGGCAATCAACAGCACCAGGATGACGGCCGCGACGAGCACCGTGATCGCGGGCGCGAACGGCTCGATGAGAACTTCTTTGACGGGCGCGACTTCGAGACGTGGCCGATTCGCCGGTGTGGTCGATCGCACGCTGTCGTAGAGAATGGCGACCTCGTCGTGTGCCGCAGCCAGCGACACGCCGTCGCGCAAGCGCGCATAGAACGACAGCCGGAATGTCGGAGGCGTCCCCGCCGGCACAAGAGGTGTCCAGATATCGCCCGTCGATTCCGGCGGAAACTGGAACCCCGGCGGCATCACTCCGACGATCACGTGCGGCCGGCCGTCGAGTGTCAGCGTTTCGCCGATCGCCGCGTCGCGTGCGGCGAAATGCTGCCGCCAGAGGGCGTGGCTGATCACGACGACGTTGTCCGATCCCTGCCGCTCGTCCTGATCCTGAAGACCGCGGCCCAGGATCGGCTGCGCGCCAATCATTGGAAAGATTGCGGCCGAGACACGGCCGCCTGTGATGCGCGCCGTCGTATCGCCCGCAGTCATCACCGTCAAGCGCGGTATCCAGAGACCAACATGGGAGAGCGTTGACGCCTGCCGGACCTACGTCGAGCTGGCTCGGGGCGAATGGATGCCCGCGCCGCGGAGCGGCCCCGGCGTCACGCGGCGGCAGGTATTCGAACACGCGCACGAGCCGATCGGCATCGGCATACGGCAGTGGGCGAAGGCTGACGGCATGCAACGCGCCGAAGATCGTCGTGGCCGCGCCGATGCCAAGCGCGAGCGTGATCGCCGCGGCCGCGGTGAATTCGGGACTGCGCGCGAAGCTGCGCGCACCGTACGCGAGGTCCTGCCGGAGATCGGCGATCCAGCGGAACGCCCGCGCATCGCGCTGATGCTCCTTCGCCTGCTCGACGCCGCCGAAGGCGCGCCGGGCCGCGAGTCGCGCTTCCTCAGGCGACAGGCCCTCGAGCCGAAAACGCTCTTCGAGCAGCGCGAGGTGCGCCGCCACCTCCCGCGCGAGGTCATGTTCGGCACGGCCAGGACGAATCGTGGCCACGATCCGCAGTAGAAACCGCCGCAGCGCCTCCATGACTACGACTCGAGCAACAGCTTGTCAACCAGGCCGGCGAGACGACGCCATTTCTCCGTCTCCTTCTCCAGCGCTTTCTCGCCGCTCTTGGTAAGCGTGTAGAACTTCGCCTCGCGATGGCTTTCGGTCTGGCCCCACGCGCCCTTGATCCAGCCCTTTTGCTCGAGCCGCACGAGCGCCGGGTACAACGTGCCCTGGTTGAGCGACAGCGGATGATCCGAGACCTGCGCCAGCCGCGCCGCCAGCCCGTAGGCATGCTGCGAGCCCATCGTGGAGAGCGCGCGCAGGATGATCAGATCGAGGGTCCCTTGAAGCAGTTCGACGCGTTCACTAGACATACTAGCGGGAGCGTCTCACTAGTCCACTAGGATGTCAAGTGGAGCACAGACCCGGCCCTACGTGCTGGCGACAACACGCGGCAACGGTGTCATCAGCGCCGAGAAGGCCGTGACGGCGATCACCGCCGCGAGCACGTTGAACATCGCGCTGTAGCTGCCGGTGAGATCCACGCACCAGGCCAGCAGCAACGGACCAACCGCCGACGCGACCACCGTCATCGCCTGCGCGGCGCCCTGAATGCTGCCGAGGTGTTTGCGTCCATACACGCGCGGCCAGACGCTGAAGAACAACACCATCACCAATCCGCCGCCGAGCCCCATGGCGGTGGCCCACAGCATCACGTGCACGATCGTGGTCACGTGCGGCAGCACTGCGAGCCCGAGCGCGAGCACAAAGAGGGAAATCGACAGCAGCGTCGGCAACGACAGGCGCATCGCCAGCCAGCCGCCGCCAAAGTTGCCGGCCAGCGCGGTGAGCGCCGTCACGACGAGTGTCTGGTAGTAGACATTCGGACCAAAGCCACGCTCGGCGAGGATCGATTCGTTGAAAAGGCCGATCCCGGATGCGACCAGGCCGTACAACGCCGCGCCAATCGCGAATAACCAGAAGGCCGGGGTCGACAGCGCTTCCTGCCAGGTGGCACCGTCGGCGAACGTGGTCGACACTCCTGAAGGTGACTCCGGACTTCGCCGGAGGATGATCCAGCTCATTGGCGCGAGCACCACGATGAGCGCCACGCCGATCATCAGCCACGCCGATCGCCAGCCGGACGACTGCACGATCGATCCCACAACCGGAAAGGCGATCATGAAGCCGATGCTCATGACGATGCTGTAGATGGCCATCGCGAGATCGATGCGGCGCACGAACCACTGGCCGACCATCGCCAGGCTGACGACCGACAGCGCGCTCTGGCCGAGACCGCGCGTCAGCGTGACGGCCACGGCGAGCGCCCAGAACGATTGCACACCGCTCATCATCACCACGACGGCCCCGAGCGACAAGGCGACGATGGTCAGGACTACGCGCGTGCCAAGGCGATCGATAAACCGGCCAATGCCGATTGCGAAGACCGCGCCAATCAACGTCGCCCACAAGTTCAGCTGCGCGTATTCCACGCGGCCGATGCCAAGCTCGGCGATCAGCGGTTCGGTGACAAGACCCAGGCCCTGCGTCCTGCCCGGCAGGGTGCCGACCATGGCCGCCGCGGCCAGCAGCAGCACGGTCCATCCGTAAGACACGTTGCCATTGTAGGCTTAGGCCACAGAAGGACCAGAAAGCACAAAAAATCACACAAAGCACAGAAAACACAGAAAGCGCCGATAAAAAGGCCATCAGCATGTCGTTCTGGTCACGTCAATCGATCGCCGTCAAGCTGCCGCTGGCCTTCGCCTTTGTGCTGCTAATCCTCGGCACGGCCATGGGTGTCGTCTCGTACCTCGAAGTACGGCAGACCGTCGTCGACATCGCCTCGCAGCGCCTGGAACAGGCGGCGTCCCAAATGGCCACCATGCTCGGCCTCTCTGGCCGCCAGCGCATCGCCGCCATGCAGCAACTGATGCAGCGCGCCGACATCATCGAGTTCCTGCGCACGAGAGACACCGCCCATGCCGCCTCGATCGAGGCGTCGATTCTCAAGTACCTGGGCACCGCCACCACAATCGCGGACGTTGAATTGTGGGATCCCTCCGGCCGTCGATTGCTTTCGGCCGGCGTCCAGTTCGACGCTGCGGACGACCCGTCGCACGCCGGCTACGTCAAGGAGCTCGCCTCCACAGCGGCGATCGGACGGTTGCGTCTGGTCGGCGACGGATTGCTGTATCCCGTGGGCGGACGGGTCGAACAGAACGGCGAAACGCTTGGTTACGTCATCGAACGACGACGGATCTCAAACCCGGCGCAAACACAGCAGACCGTCAACCTGCTCTCAGGCCTGATTGGCAGCGCGGCCACCATCGTGGTGGGCAACAGCGACGGTTCCGCGTGGACGGATTTGTCCAAAGCGGTTTCGGGCGTGCCGATTACACGGGACGCGACCGATCGACTGCTCGAGTATGAACGCAACGGCATGCCGGGCGTCTTCGCGTGGGCCCGGCCGATTGAAGCCACGCCATGGCTCCTGGCGATCGAGTTCCCGCGTGCCGTGGTGCTCGCGCCCGCCGATCGGCTGGGACGCCGCGTCTCGGCGATCGCCGTCACGTTGCTGCTAATCGCGGCGGTAGTTGGCTGGGCGATCAGCATGCGGATGACCACGCCGTTGCGCCGCGTGACCGAGGCCGCGGAAGAGGTCGCCGAAGGGCGGCATGTCGCCGCCATCGACATCGATCGCCACGACGAGATTGGACGGCTCGCTGATTCGTTCAACACCATGACCGAGCGCGTGGAGCAGGCGCGGCACGAGCTCGAGGAGCGCGTCGAATCGCGGACCGCGGAACTGAGCGCGGTAAATCGCGAGCTCGAGTCCTTCAGCTATTCGGTGTCACACGACTTGCGGGCTCCGCTGCGTGCGATTGTGGGCTTCGTGCAGATCCTCGAAGAAGACCACGGCAAGTCGCTCGACGGCGAAGCACGCCGCGCCCTCGACCGCGTCAAGGTCAACGCCACACGCATGGGACAGCTGATCGACGACCTCCTGGCCTTTGCGCAGATTACCCGCGTGCCGCTCTCGCGACAGCGTGTCGACGTCACGCACCTGGCGCGCACTACTGCGGATGAAGCCATCGCCACGGCCACGCACGCGATCGAGCTCGTGATCGAGCCGATGCCGCCCTGTATGGGTGAACCGGTGCTGTTGAAACAAGTGTTCGCCAACCTGATTTCGAACGCGATCAAGTTCACCGCAAAAACGGAACGCGCGCGGGTCTCGATCGGCGCGACCACCAACGGCGAAACCGTCTACTACGTACGCGACAACGGCGCCGGGTTCGACGAGCGGTTCGCGGAGAAGCTCTTTGGCGTATTCCAGCGATTGCATCGCACGGTGGAGTTCGAAGGCACCGGCGTGGGCTTGGCGATCGTTCAGCGCATCGTCACCCGACACGGGGGCCGCGTCTGGGCCGAGGGAAGGGTCAATCAGGGCGCGACGTTCTATTTCACGCTGCCGCCCGCGGCGGTCTTCGATTCGGGTAAACACCGCGTCGCGGCGCACCAGTAGTCACCAGTCGAGACCGATTTTTTGGCGAGGCTTCTCCTATTGCTTTGCGGCGTGCTCGTTGGCACCGCTCACGCGGCTGCGCAGGATCTGCCCTCCGTAGCCTTAGCGAAGGAGAACTGGCCGGAGTTCCGCGGTCCGGGCGGGCAAGGCCACTCCGTGGAGCGCGGACTGCCACTCGAATGGGGCGAGGGCAAGAATGTGGCGTGGAAAACGCCGGTCGCGGGCCTCGGCTGGTCCTCGCCGGTCGTGGCGGGCGGCCGCGTGTGGATGACGACGGCCACCGAGGAGCGCGGCATTTCTTTGCGCGCGCTTGCGTTCGACGTGGCGTCGGGGCGCGAGATCGTCAACGTTGAGGTCTTCAAGATTCCTTCGTCCCGCCGGGAGATCAATCCAAAGAACAGCTGGGCGTCGCCGACGCCGGTGATCGAAGGCGACCGTGTCTACGTGCACTTCGGCGCCGACGGTACCGCCGCGCTTTCCAACACGGGCGCCATCCTCTGGAAAGCCCGCTTCGACTACCAGTCCCAGCACGGCGCCGGCGGATCCCCGATCGTCTATGGCGATCTGTTAATCCTGAACTGCGACGGCAGCGACGTGGCGTTCGTGATCGCCCTCGACAAGAACACCGGCAAGGTGAAGTGGAAAACCAATCGCGGCTTTCCGGCCGATCAGGCTTACACCACGCCGCTTGTGATCCGCGTTGCGGACCGCGATCAGCTGATCAGCGTTGGCGCTTTCCGGACCCGCGCCTACGACCCGCTGACGGGGAAAGAGATCTGGCGCGTTCGCTACGACGAAGGGTTTTCAAACGTGCCGCGGCCGGTGTTCGCGCACGGGCTGGTCTACATCGCCACAGGATTTCAGCAGCCGTCGTTGCTGGCGGTTCGTCCGGATGGAACCGGCGACGTGACCAGGACGCACATTGCATGGGAACTCAAGCGCGGTGCGCCGCTCACCCCGTCGCCGCTGGTGGTGGGGGATGAGCTCTACATTGTGAACGACGGCGGCATCGCGACGTGCCTGGACGCCAGGACCGGCGCCGTCATCTGGCAGCAACGCCTGGGCGGCACCTACTCGGCGTCACCGGTGTTTGCCGACGGCCGCATCTACTTCATGGCGGAACAAGGCGTCACTACGGTGATGACGCCTGGCCGTGAACCGCGACGCCTCGCGACGAACACCCTCGATGGCGGCTTGCTGGCGTCAATGGCGATCGCCGCGAAGTCGATCTTCTTACGGACCGACACTCACCTTTATCGCATTGCCGATCGGCCAGCGGGCGACGGTAGAGCAGGTTCCTGGCCGTAAATGGCAACGCTGAGACGGACGTAGACACTACACAGACGGCGCGCTGACTCCACGTTTCGCCGAACTTCCATGTTCCGGCTGCGCCGTAGTCGGAGCAGGTAGGGACCAACGCCAGAAGCGCTGGGACAATAGAACGGCCGAGGAAGCCCGCCATCCACCTCGGGTTTTCGGACGAGAATAGCGATTACAAGCGCGGTCGCCGCGCGTTGCCCGGCGTATACTCTTTTGCTCTGAACGGGTCCGCTTTAATGATGGAGATACTTTGATGACGAGACGACGAATCATTACTTCTGTGGCGATGCTGGCCCTCCTGGCCGGCACGGCATTCGCCCAGACCACGGGGCAAAAGCCGTTCGAGCCGCAAGTCGGGCAGGCCGGCAAGGACGTGGTGTGGGTGCCCACGCCACAGGCAGTGGTCGACACGATGCTCGACATGGCGAAAGTCACCAAGACCGACTTCGTGATGGACCTCGGATCCGGTGATGGCCGCACGGTGATTACCGCCGCCAAACGCGGCGCGCGCGCGATGGGCATCGAATACAACCCCGACATGGTCGACCTGTCGGTGCGCAACGCGAAGGAAGCCGGCGTCACGGACCGCGCCACGTTCGTGAAGGCCGATCTATTCGAAACCGACCTCTCCAAGGCGCAGGTGATCACGATGTTCCTGTTGCCCTCGATCAACATGAAGCTGCGGCCGAAGATTCTCGACCTCGCGCCGGGCACGCGCATCGTCTCGAACACCTTCACGATGGAAGATTGGCAGGCGGACGAGACCACGACCGTGACCGACGGCTGCTCGAGCAGCTGGTGCACGGCGCTGCTGTGGATCGTGCCTGCCAAGGTCGCCGGCACGTGGAACACGCCGAACGGCGCGCTGACGCTGACCCAGAGTTTCCAGACGATCTCGGGCACGCTCGGCAGCCAGGCGATCCAGGGCCGGCTGCGCGGCAACGAGATCACCTTTACGGCCGGCACCACGAAGTACACCGGCACGGTTGACGGCACCTCGATCAAGATCGCGTCGCCCACCGCGTTCGTCGCGACGAAAAAGACTTAGTAGAAAACAACTGGTAGCGAGGGCGACGTGCTCCTCACGGTGCCCTCGCCGCCGCTCCGGTCGGATCAATCCCAGATTCTAGCGGCGATGACCGCGACGTTCCTTAGGCTTGCGGTCGCCATGGCGATCGGGTTTTCCTTCGCGCCGGCCCAGGCGCAAGACGCCGAGACGCAGTTCCGCGCCAGGCTCGACGCGCTCGAGCGCGAGCGCGCGGAGAGCGACGGCTCTCCGGCGCTTCTTGATACAAAAAGCATTCAGGCCGCGCTCAGGCCCGACGACATCGTCGTGGTGTTCTTCCTCGCCGAGCCGCAGTCATTCCGGTGGGTGATGTCGAACGAGCACATCGTGTTCGATCGGATTCCGAGCCGCGCCATCATCGAGAAGGAAGTGACGGGTCTCGGCCAACTGTTGCGTGCGCCTTCGGCCGGTGGCGACTTCAAGGCCGCGGCGTCGCGGCTGGGCGGCATGCTCTTCGACGGCATTTCAACGGCCGACGATCGGCCCATGGTGATAGTTCCGCACGGCGCGCTCCAAGACGTGCCGTTCGAAGTGTTGACGCTTCAGAACCGAATGGTGATCGAGCGTCATGCCGTGAGCTATGCGCCGTCGTTGAACGCACTCGTGCAGTGGCGGCGATCGCCGGCGAACACGGCGCCGTTTCGCGTGTTATGGAACTCGAACGAGGGCTTCGCCGCCGAGTTCGTGCAGCGGTTCAACCGCGAGATGAATCAAGGGCATTCGTCAGAGGAGGCGATGCGCCGCGCCAAGGTGGCGTATGTCAACCACCCCCGGTATTCACATCCGTTCTACTGGTCGTCGCTGGTCTTGTTCGGTGACGGCACACGGGCGCTGGTCGAGAAACCTGTGGCTGAGCCAATCGGCCTGACCATACTGGCTGCCGCGCTGGCACTCAGTGCCCTCGCCATCGTCTTTTGGCAGCGGACCAGGTCAGCGAACGAAAAAATGTAGAAAACCGTGAAAAACAGGGCAGTTTTCACGGGTTTTCCACAGCCTCGGTCAAACGCCCGTTTTCGCGATTTCTGGCCGGAATTGTCTACAAATGTCACCGGAGGTAATACCTTCTTGCCCCATCCATGTGCCCCCGAGATTGGGTGTATATTCCTCACAGATTGAGTAGGACGCCGAGTTAGCCTCGGCGCCACTGCCCTTAGTACGTTTGGGGACTTTGGAATGAAAAGCGTCGCTTCCATTTCCCTCGGCACCGCTGCTATGTGCCTTGGGTTGTTCACAGTACCTGGCGGCACAGCAGCCCGCACCAACGGCGCCGACGTCTGCCCCGACGCGTACTCCTGCCGTCACCAAACCCGCGGTCTCGCATCAAGCGGCTGCACCTGCGAAGCCTGTTGTCGCGCACGCCGATCAGAACGCGCTCGTGAAGCGTTACTGCGTGGGCTGTCACAACGATCGCAACAAGGATCGCGCGGGCAGCCTTACGCTCGCGTCGTTCGACATTACGAAAGCCGGCGAAGAGTCCGACGTCGCCGAGCGGATGATCCGCAAGCTGCAGGCGAGCATGATGCCGCCGCCGGGCATGCCCCGCCCCGACGCCGCGACCTATCAGAGCTTCATCCGCGCGCTCGAGACTACGGTTGACGCCCACGCGAAAACCAACCCGAACCCGGGCGGCCGCACGTTCCAGCGGCTGAATCGCCCCGAGTACTCGCGCGCAATCAAGGACCTGCTCGAGATCGACGTGAATGCCGCGAACTGGCTGCCGCAGGACACGATGAGCGCGAACTTCGACAACATCGCCGACGAGCAAGCGCTCTCGCCGATGCTGCTCGAGGCGTATCTCAACGCCGCCGGCGAAATCAGCCGCATGGCAGTGGGCGACAAGAACGCGCCGGCGATCGACAAGGCTTACACCAACCAGACCTATGTTTCGCAGCATCCATGGGATCACGTCGAGGGCGCGCCCTACGGCACGCGCGGCGGGATGGTGGTCAACCACGTTTTCCCCGCCGACGGCCAATACGCGTTCGAAGTCACGTTCACCAACGGCGACAACTCGCGCTTCGAAGACGTCGACATCTCGATCGACGGCCAACGCGTGGCTTTGCTCCAGTATGAGAATGGCCCGCAGATTGCCGCGGACGGCAGCGGCGCGACGCCGCTCTTCACCGATCCGATTCTCGTCAAGGCCGGCCAGCACAAGGTGGCGGCGGCGTTCATTCGCCGCGCCGATGGCCCATACGAAGATCTGATCAAACCGCACGGCTGGTCCAACGCCGGCGGCGGATCGGGCGGCGGCGGCATCACCACCTTGCCGCAGCTGCGCGACGTCGTGATTCGCGGGCCCTACACGACCACCGGCATCTCGCTGACGCCTAGCCGCCAGAAGATCTTCAGCTGCCGTCCCACGTCGGCCGCCGATGAGCGCACCTGCGCGCGGCAGATCATCACGCGGATCGGCAGCGAAGCCTATCGACGGCCGCTGACCAGCACGGAGCTCGATCGCCTCCTGCCCTTCTACGAAGGCGAAGCGGCGAAGAACGGCTTTGAGGCCGGCGTGCGGGCGTCGCTCGAAGCGATCCTCGCGAGCCCGTACTTCATCTTCCGTCTCGAGAAGGCGCCGACCGACGCGCGCTCCGGCGGCACCTATCGCGTCGCCGACATCGACCTGGCATCGCGGCTCTCGTTCTTCCTGTGGGGCTTGCCGCCCGATCAGGCGTTGATCGACGCCGCCGGCCGGCGCGAGCTGTCAACCGTGGCCGGCCTCGAGAAGCACGCGCGGCGCATGCTCGCCGATCCGCGCGCGGCCGCCCTCGGGGATCGTTTCGCGGCGCAGTGGCTGCGCCTGCAGGACATCGAAAAGGTCCGTCCGGATCCGAACTTCTATCCGAACTTCGACGAGAACCTGGCCGAGGCCATGCGCACGGAAACGAAGCTGTTCTTCAACAGCCTTGTGACGGAAGACCGCAGCGTGCTCGACCTGCTGACGTCCGACTACACGTATCTCAACGAGCGGCTCGCGGGCCACTACGGCATCAAGGGTGTGGTCGGCCCCGAGTTCCGCCGCGTGACTTATCCCGACGCCTCGCGCCGCGGCATTCTCGGCCAGGGGTCGATGCTGGTGCAGACGTCGCTGGCCAACCGCACCTCGCCGGTGCTGCGCGGCAAGTGGGTGATGGAAGTGCTGCTCGGCACGCCGCCGCCACCGCCGCCTCCGGACGTGCCCGATCTCGAGGCCGCCGCCGCCGCAAAGGATGGCCGCCTGCTCACCACGCGCGAGCGGATGGAGATCCATCGCACGAACGCGACCTGCAATTCGTGCCACCGGTTCATGGATCCGATTGGCCTCGCGCTCGATAACTTCGACGTGACCGCCAGGTGGCGTCAGCGCGAGAACGGCATGCCCATCGACACGACGGGCGATTTCTACGACGGCACGCGCGTGACGTCGCTGCCGGAGCTGTCGGCGCTGCTCGTCAAGCGGCCGACGCCGCTGGTGCGCAATTTCGCCGAGAACCTGATGGCCTACGGCCTCGGCCGCAGGGTCGAGTACTTCGACCAGCCGACCATTCGCACCATCGCGAAGGCGGCGGAGGCCAACAATTTCAAGATGTCGTCGTTCATCCTCGGCGTGGTCAAGAGCGACGCCTTCCGGATGCGGCGAGTGCAACCGGAAGCGGCAACGACCGAAACAACGAAGGCGAGCGGACGATAGCTCACAGGAGATCGCGATGCATTTCATGACTGGAAAGCACATGCCACGCCGCACGTTCCTCCGGGGCGCCATGGGCGCCACGGTGGCGTTGCCGTTCCTGGACGCGATGGTGGCCGCCAAGGCCATCGGCGCGAAGGGCGCCGCAGCCGCGGAGCGCACCCGCCTGATCTGCATCGAGGAGGTGCACGGCCTCGCCGGGTGCAACAAGTGGGGCGCCAGCAAGTTCCTCTACGCGCCGGAGCAGACCGGCTCGAACTTCACGATCCTGCCCGACAGCGCGCTCTCGTCGCTCGAGCCGTACCGGCAGCACATGACGATCGTGTCGAACACCGACGTGCGCATGGCCGAAGCGTTCACCGCCCCTGAAATCGGCGGCGATCACTTCCGCTCGAGCGCGGTGTTCCTGACCCAATCGCATCCCAAGCAGACCCAGGGATCCGACATCTGGGCCGGCACCTCGTTCGATCAGATGTACGCGCAGAAGTACGGGCAGGCCACGCCGATGCCGTCGATGCAGTTCTGCATCGAGAGCCTCGACCAGGCCGGCGGCTGCACCTACAACTATTCCTGCGCCTACACCGACTCGATCAGCTGGGCGTCGCCAAACGAGCCGCTGCCGATGATTCGCGACCCGCGCGTCGCCTTCGACATGCTGTTCGGCTCGGGCGGCTCGCAGCAGGATCGCTCGGAGCGCCGCAAGACCCGCCGCAGCATCCTCGATTTCATCTCGGGTGAGGTGGCCGACGTCCGCCGCGAGCTCGGCGTGGGCGACAAGGCCCGCCTCGATCGCTACCTCACGCACGTGCGCGAGATCGAACGCCGCATCGAGGGGATCGAAGCGCGCAACACCAGCGGCGAGCAGCGCGCGCTGCCCGACGCGCCGGCCGGCGTGCCCGACTCGTTCGCCGAGCATATGAAGCTGATGTTCGATCTGCAGGTGCTCGCGCTCGAGACCGACATGACGCGGATCATCTCGTTCAAGACCGGCCGCGACGCGCAGAACCGCGTGTTCCCGGAGAGCGGCATCAACCTGCCGTTCCATCCGACCTCACACCATGGTGATCGCGAAGAGCGGATCATGGACTTCAACCGGATCAACAAGTTCCGCGTCGGCCAGCTGCCGTACCTCCTCGATCGCCTGAAGGCGACGCAGGAAGGCGACGGCACGATGCTCGACAAGACCCTGGTGGTCTGGGGCTCGCCGATGGCTGACCCGAACGTGCACAACCACCGCCGCTGCCCGCTGATCCTGTTCGGCGGCGCCAACGGCGCGCTGAAGGGCAACCTGCACATCAAGGCCGCGGCCGACACGCCGATGGCCAACGCGTTCCTGACGATGGGCAAGATCCTCGGTATGGAAGACCTGAAGCAGTTCGGCGACTCGACCGGCGAGCTGTCGCTCACGCAGGTGTCGCCGGCAACGGTGGCGTAGGGGTTTGATGAACGAATCATCCGGAGAACAGCGATGAAGCGTCAGTCTTCTTTCGTGCTGGTAATCGGGCTCGTGATGACCGCCACCCTGGGCGCGCAGCAGGCGGCGTCAAATGTCGCCGACGCGGCCGCGCGCGGCGACAAAACGGCGATCCGCGATCTGCTGAAGCAGGGCGCGGATGTCAACGCCGCGCAGGGCGACGGCATGAGCGCCCTGCACTGGGCCGCTGAGCGCGGCGACGCCGAGCTCGCCGACCTGCTGATCTACGGCGGCGCCAACACCGGCGCGGTGACGCGAATCGGCCAGTACACGCCGCTGCATCTCGCCGCCAAGACGGGCAGTTCCGCCGTCGTGAAAGCGCTGGTCAAGGCGGGCGCCAACGTCAATGCCAAGTCGAATCCCAGCGGCGCCACGCCGGTGCATCTGGCCGCTCTGGCCGGCAGCGCCGAGGTGATCACCCTGCTGGCCGAGGCCAAGGCCGATCTCAACGCCCGCGAGGCCGAGTGGGAACAGACGCCGCTGATTTTCGCGGCGTCGGCGAACCGCGCCGAAGCGATCACCACGTTGATCAAGCACGGCGCCGACCCGAATCTCGCAACCAAGACGATCGACGTCACCAAGCAGGGCCAGTTGGACCGCGCGGCTGTCGACCGGCAGCGCAAGGTGATCGAGGGCTTCATCGGCAAGGATTCGGCCAAGCGTCCGACTCCGGCGCAGATGCAGGCCGCGATCGAAGCCTCGCGCGAGCTCCTCAAGTCCGGTGTTATTCCGCCGCCCGATCCAAACGCCCCGCCGCCGCGCGGCTTCAATCCGGAAGAGATCAACCCGCCAGTGTCGGCCAAGGGCGGCATGACGGCGCTGTTGCACGCGGCGCGCCAGGGCTACATCCCGTCGGCCGAAGCGCTGCTTGACGGCGGCGCCGACATCAACAAGGCCCAGACGGGCGACAACACCAGCCCGCTGCTAACCGCCGTCATCAACGGCCAGTTCGACATGGCGATGGTGCTGATCAAGCGCGGCGCCGATACGAACCTGACGGCGAAGAACAACGGCGTGTCGCCGCTCTGGGCGGCGGTCAACACGATGTGGCAGCCGCGCACGCGCTTCCCGCAGCCTCAGGAGATGGAGCTGCAGAAGCACACCTACCTCGAGGTGATGCAGGCGCTGCTCGACAAGGGCGCGGATCCGAACCACCGCATCAGCTCGCATCCTTGGTACCTCGTCTACACGGGTTGCGGCAACCGCAATTGCGGTCTGGCCGACACGACCGGTTCCACCGCATTCTGGCGCGCCGCGTACGGCACCGACCTGATGGCGATGAAGCTGCTCGTCGCCTACGGCGCCGACCCGACCATCCCGACGATGTCGCCGCGTGAGCGGCCGCAGCGTGGCGGCGGCCCTCCGGGCGCCCCGGCACAGCCGCAGGGCGCGGGCGGCGCCATCATGCCGACCGCCGAACAGGGCATGGCGAAGTACGATGCGCCGCCGATTCCGTATGGCGGCCCCGGCGCGTTCGCGATTCACGCCGCCGCAGGCGTCGAGTACGGCGAAGGCTTCGCCGGCAACGCCCATCGTCACGCGCCCGACGCGTGGCTCACCGTGATGAAGTATCTCGTCGAGGAGCTTGGCGCCGACGTCAACCATCGCGACAACGACGGCTACACGCCGCTCCATCACGCCGCCGCTCGTGGCGATAACGAGATGATCCTGTATCTCGTGAGCAAGGGCGCCGACGTGACGGCGGTGGCGCGCAGCGGCCAGTCGACGGCCGACATGGCCAACGGCCCGGTGCAGCGTCTTTCGGCGATACCGGAAACGATCGCGTTGCTGGTGAAGCTCGGAGCGAAGAACAACAATCGCTGCGTTACTTGCTAGGCCTTACAGGCCATCAGGGCCATCAGGCCATCATGTTCGGAAGGGGCGGGACTTCAGTCCCGCCCTTTGATTTGAAAAGGAGCTCCCAGTGGCCAGTGAAATGACTCGCCGTGATGTGATGAAGTCTGGATTGGCCGCAGCGGTTCTCGGCGCTGCCGGGACGTTTGACTGGGTGCTGCCGGCGCTTGCGCAGGGCGAAGTGGTGGTTCCGTTCACGGATTCGCATCAGAACTTCAATCCGACGCCGGCTCCCGATCGCCGCCTGTTCGACACGCGATCGCTGAACAGCCCGTTCACGCCGAAGGATCAGTTCTTCACCACGCAGCATTACGGACATCCGGAGATCGATCCGGCCGCGTTCCGGCTGAAAGTGTCGGGCCTCGTCAACTCCTCGCTCGCGCTGTCGCTCGACGACCTGCGCAAGATGGGCAACACCGAGCTCATCGCCGGCTTCGAGTGCTCTGGCAACCGTCGTCCGATCCAGGGCCTGATTGGCAACGGCCGGTGGACCGGCGTGCCGCTGAAGACCGTGCTCGATAAAGCGGGCTTGAAGGCGGATGTCCAGGAGATCGTGTTCTTCGGCGCCGACCGCGGCAAGGAAGCGGTGGCGTTCCGCGGCAACAACTTCGACGTCGAACAGCAGTACGGCCGCAGCCTGCCGCGCGCCCGCGCGCTGGCCTCCGAGCCGGCGCCGTTCCTCGCGTATGCGCTCAACGGCGAGCCGCTGACCAAACACCAGGGCGCCCCGCTGCGGCTGATCGTGCCGGGCTGGTACGGCGCGCCGAACGTGAAGTGGCTGTCCGAGATCGTCGCGCAGCAGGACCCCTACCTGGGCAAGTTCCAGACCCACTGGTACCGCACCCTCAAGGGCGAGATGATCAACGGTGAGATGAAGTGGGTCGAGACCGGCATCACGCACCTCAACCTGAAGTCGTTCGTCGCGCGCGTCACCAAGAACGGCAACGCGCACAAGGCGACGGTGATCGTGTTGAACGACGGCACGCCGATCAAGAGCGTGGAAGTGAAGGTGGACGAGGGCCAGTGGATGGCTGCGAAGGCCGACCCGGCCACCACCGCGAAGTACGGCTGGAAGCTGTATCACCTCGACTGGCCGAATGCGGCCGCGGGTGAGCACACCATCGTGTCGCGCGTCACCGATGCCACCGGCAAGGTTCAGCCGACGGAGCAGGACCTCGCGAACAAGAAGACTTTCCTCGAGGACAACTCGCAGCATCCTCGCAAGGTCATGATTAGCTAACTCACTTTCGGAGGGCGATGGCTTTAGCCATCGCCCTTCCGCAGCCAAAATGTCTACCGCGGTTCGGCTTGTTTTTGGTGCGCTCATCGCCGCGGGCCTGGCCGCGTCCGTCTCGGCGCAGGCGCCCGCGTCACCGTCGCTGCCCCGCCAGGTCGACGAAATCTTCTCGTCCTTCACACCCGACGGCCCCGGCTGCGCCGTGGCCGTGTATCAGAACGCCAAAGTCGTCCTCGCCAAGGGCTACGGCTCCGCGAATCTCGAATACGGTGTGCCGATCACGCCCTCGACGCCATTCATCGTCGGCAGCGTCTCAAAGCAGTTCACCGCGGCGGCGATTGCGCTGTTGGTCGAAGAGAAGCGCATCGCCCTCACCGACGACGTGCGGAAGTACGTGCCCGAGCTGGCCGACTACGGCACGCCCATCACGATCGACCATCTTGTGCACCACACGAGCGGGCTGCGCGACTGGTGGGAGCTGGTCGGCATGGCGGGACTGCGCTACGACGACACCTACACGGCCCAGGACGTGCTCGAGATGACGGCCCGGCAGCGCGGTCTCAACTTCACACCGGGCGAGCGCTACGTCTATAGCAACACCGGCTACATCGTGCTGGGCATCGTGGTGCAGCGCGTCACGGGCAAGAGCCTGCGCGAATTCACCGCCGATCGGATCTTCGGTCCGTTGATGATGACCGACTCGCACTATCAGGACGATCACACGAAGCCGGTGCGTGGGCGGGCCTACGCGTACAGCCCCGCGGCCGGCGGCCGCTACACGATCAACGTGTGGAACAACGACCTCGTCGGGCAGGGCGGGGTGATGACGACGGTGCTCGATCTTGCGAAGTGGGACAATAACTTCGATACGGGCGCGGTCGGAGGGGCGGGGTTCCTCCGGCGTCAACTCGAGCGCGGCAAGCTCAATTCAGGGACCTTGCTGGCGTACGCTTTCGGCCTCCAGATTGGCACCTACCGCGGTCTCGATCTGGTTGAGCATTCGGGCAGCACCGGCGGCTATCGCGCGGTCCTCACCCGATTCCCGAAGCATCAAACGTCGATTGCCGTGCTCTGCAATGTCAGCAACGCGGCGGCCGTGAACCTCGCGCACCAGGTGGCCGACCACCTGCTGCGCGATTCGTTCACCTTGCCGACCCCGACGACCGCCGCCGCGAACGCCGCGGCCGGCGCGAATGCGGGAGGATCGGGCGCGACGCCTGCACCCGCGGCGCCACTCTCCGCGGCCGCGCTCGGTCAGTTTGCGGGGCGGTACTACTCTGATGAGCTCGACGCGCTCTACGAGATCACCGTCGACGGGTCCACGCTCACGCTGAAGCGTCCGCGCGCGAAGCCGGAGACCCTCACGGCGCGCGATGCGGTCACGCTGGCCGGCACGGTCGGCACGCTTCGTTTTACGCTGGGCCCTGACCATCGCGCCGAGCGCTTCGTCCTCGACGCCGGCCGCGTTCAGAATCTCGCCTTCGTTCGACGGTAATACTCAAGCGGTTTTCACCGCAGCAGTTCCTGGACAGCCCGGTGACCGTGATCGATCGCGGCATCGGTGTAAGCGTAGGCCGCCGCATCCGAGTTCGCGATCGCGATCCGGCCATGTGGCCGGCGCGCCACCGCGCACGGCTGCTCGCCGTTGTTCATCCAGAAGTCTTCCGACAGCGAGTTGTACTGATAGGCGTAGCCATGCGGCCAGCGGTTCACCGTAATACCAAGGATGTCTGCTGCCGGATCGAATCCACCATTGCCGAGCACCCGGCCCAATTGATCGCGAATGCTCCGTTCGATCGTTTCGAACGGCGTCGAGAGCAATTCCGCGCGGCCCGCCCGATGCTGGTCGCGCACGGGCAAGCCGGGCCGGCATGCTGATTTCGACAAGTGCAGCACGATCGGCTCGGCGGGGTTGGTCTGGTGCTTGTAGGCGCCAAGGCTGACGGGGAAATCAAGATTCACCGACGTGTGCCACATTCCCGGCGTCGACACGCGCTGCACGCCGAGTTTTTGAAAGGCGGTCCACGACCGAATGAAGACGTTGGTGTAGACGAGCGGCACCTTGATTGCGAACGCCATCGCGGTTTTCTGCGCGGCCGGCAACTCGGGACAAATCGACGGAATCACCGAGTGCCAGCACGCGAGCACCACTGCGCGGCTGCTCACCGTCTTGAGGTTCCCATTCTGCTGGTAGGCCACTTCGACGCGCTGGCTCGGTCCCGCGCCACCGGTGTGGCGCACGCGCATCACCGAGCTGCTCAGTCGAATTCTCACCGCCGATCCGGGGTCGTCCAGCTTCGAGTAGTCCGCGCGTGCCGTCACCACGTCGTCTGCCGTCGATCCGGGAATCGCCGCCGGCACGAGGCGGCGCACGAGGAGCCGTGCCACAGACGCGTTGCCGTCTGGAAAGTGGAAGTAATAGTCCCCTGCGTCTGGATGGCTGATGCTGTCGTAGTTCTGGCCGGGGCCCGGGTCGGGATCGAGCCCCATGCCGCTGAACCCCGGGAATCCAAGGGCAAACGCATCCTGCGCCGGCACGGCGTCAACGCCCACGCCGAACAGGCTGTGCGTGCGCGTCTGGTAGAACCTCAGCACGCCGGCGTCGAGCTTCCACAATTTGGTCACGAAGTCGGTGTAGCTCATTCGCGCCAGGCGCGCCTTCTTCTCCGCCGAGTTGAGGCCGGGCATCGGATCGAATCGCTCGGTGAGCAGGCGCCGGAGATCGCGACGCACGCTGTCGGTCACGGGCGCGGCCGCGAGGAATTTCTCGTCTCGAACGTCCCCGGCGACGAGCCGATCGGCGCCATATGTTTCCCGGTCGAAGAAGAACGCGGAGCGCAGACCGAGCGATTTGTAGAGACCCGAGTCGAGCGCCTTCGAGTAGTGCGCGACGTCGATGCCGAGTTCCGCGATGAGCGCTTTGGACACCGCACTGTACGGCGCGGGGCTGTCGATCGACTGCGTGCCGCCGTAGCCGAGGTAAGTGCGCCCGTTGTGCACAAACTCGTTGCGCTTGGCGTGGCCGCCGAAGTCGTCGTGGTTGTCGAGCAGCAGAATGCGAGCGGCCGGCCGGGACTTTCGGAAGAAGTGCGCGGCCGCCAGGCCGCTAATGCCGGCGCCAACAACCACGAGGTCGTACTCCTCGCCGGTGGCCTGCGGCGCGGGCGCCGTTTTCCAGAAGGCGCCATCCCTCATCGAGTGGAGCGCCTCGAATGATCCCGGGTGCGATCCGCGCAGACCCGTCAGCGCGGGCGGATACGCGCCGGCCGAACCTTGAGCCATGAGGGTCTCGAGGTCCGGGGAAATCCACCCGGCCATGGCGCCGCCGACTCCGACCGCGACGCCGTTCAGGAAGTCGCGGCGGGTGATCGGCGAGCCCATGCCCAGCCGCCGGTCGTGGTTGGTCATGAGGCGGATTGTAGCGAAGGCGCGGCCACCCGCGCCGCTTGCGCTGCTATCCGCATAGCGCGAGTCCCGCCATTCTCAGCCGCAAGCGATCCCGGGTGGCATCGTCCAGTGTCATCACCGGCGAATCGGCGGCCAGTGCTTGAACATCCACATAACTAGCGCGCATCACGCCTTCGCGGCTGTGTTCCTTCGACGCGAGGAGCACGTGGCCGATCTCGTGCGCAATGACGTGGGCGAGCGCGCGTTCCATCATCGCCACGGCGTTCTGGTCCGCGGATCCCACGCCCATCCCCCGGGGCCATATACGCGAGGCCATCATTCGCGCCGTGAACCATTTGGCGATCGCGCTGGTGGACACGCGTACGAACTTTTGGGGCTGTCCGGCGACGAACCGGACGGCACCGAGCGCCTGCGGTGGGGCCCCGAGCAATGACGATTCGGCAACGATCACCGTAACGTCGACATCCTCAATCCGCTCGGGTCGCGGCGAGTCGACCCACTCGAAGTCGAGACCCTCCGCCTGCCAGGTACGCTCGACCACCCGCCGGACATCACCCAGGCCAAGCGTTGTGGTCGTGCTAGACAATAATTGAACGCGGGTAACCTTTGAGGGTGGGTTGCCGCATCGGCGTCTGTTTGAGGCTTCCAAGGTGCTGGCCGATGCCAGCGTGTTGATCAAACCAAGAACGATGACGCTGTGAACGGTGTGGCTGAACATGACTGCCTCCAGCAGCCGCGCGGAGGGCGCGGCGTGCATAGAGGTAGGGTCGAACGCGAGCGGTTGCTCAGTCCCAGCGCAATCCCAGCATTAATCCAGCTTGTGTCCTGTAGCGGACGGCGTCCTTGCTTGCTTGAGCTAAGATTCGGGCCGCTCAAAGAGAATGGGGGCCGGTGTGGCCCCTTCGGGTCATAGCGGGCCTGGTGATCTTGCGCAAGGCGGCGCTGGCAGTTGCGCAAATCTGCACGCTAGGAGATCAGTAATGCTCTACCGGTTCGGCAATGCGCAGCTGGATCTCGCCGCCCGGCAGTTGATCTCGAGCGGCGTCGAGCGCACGTTGACGCCAAAAGCATTCGACCTGCTTCGTCTGCTGATCGAGTTTCGTCCGCGCGTGCTCACGAAGGCCGAGATCATGGATTTGATCTGGCCCGATGCCTTCGTGGCCGAGGCCAACGTCGGCATTCTGATCGGGGATATTCGCGCCGCAATCGGCGACACCTCGAATGCCGGCCGGCTCATCAAGACGCATCACGGCGTCGGTTACAGTTTTTGCGGCGAAGTCGTCGAACAGCCGAGGGTCGCGAACATTCCGCTCGGCGGCACGCGTTTCGTTCTGGCCATCAGGGGACGCCGCATCATGCTTTCGCTGGGCACCGTCGTGCTCGGTCGCGACATTCAATCCGATGTCATCGTGACCGACCCGAGTGTGTCGAGGCACCACGCACGATTCGAGGTGACGTCGTCCCGCGTCGAGGTCGAGGACGTCGGGAGCAAGAACGGGACCCGCGTCAACGGCCGACCGATCGAAGCAAAGACCGAGCTTGCGGACGGAGCGGCACTCGTGTTCGGCAGCGTTGCCGCGACGATCCATGCCGTCCATGCCGACGGAGATTCGACTGCGACCCTGCAAGACTGACCCCTCGACGTATTCCTCATTCAGATCTCAGCGCAACGACCGGGTCCACCAGTGTCGCGCGCCGAGCGGGAAGCCAGCACGAGAAAATGGCCACCGCGAACAGCACTGCCGGCACCACCATGAGCACCGTCCACGCGCCAGGGCCGCCGCTGAACAGGTGCAATTCCACCATCACGGCGATCACCCACGCGAGGATCAAGCCCGCCGAGGTCACCATCAATGCTTCCTTTACGATCTGCTTCACGACGCGATTGCTCGTGGCTCCCAGCGCAATTCGCACGCCGATCTCGGTGGTGCGTTGCGAGACCGAGTAGCTCACCACCGCGTAGATGCCGATTGCCACCAGCGCGAGCAGTAGCGGCGCGATCACCACAAACATCCGCGCCGGGATTTTTCTCAAGAACAAATTGCGCTCGATGTGCTCGGCCATGGTCCGGATGTTGTAGACCGGCAACGAAGCATCGATTTCGCGAACGGCTCGCTGCACCTCGGACGCGAGTAATGTTTCCGAACCAGGCCTGGCGCGGAGATGAATCTCACCGAGCCAGCGCGGCCGATCGCGGTACGAGAAAAACATCGCCGGCGTTGGCGGTTCCCCGAAGGCGTCGTATGAAGAGTTCTTCACCACGCCCGCAATCACGTAGCTGGTATCGCCGTTCAACAGCAGCCTGCCGAGCGGATCCGACGGCGCCACATAGCGGCGCACAAATTCTTCGTTGACGATCACTTGCGGCGGCCGCGACCGGTCCAACAGGTCGACGAAGTCTTCGCCGGCCACGATGGGGATGCCCATGGT
Source organism: uncultured Acidimicrobiia bacterium (assembly GCA_963784445.1). Lineage (GTDB taxonomy): Bacteria > Acidobacteriota > Vicinamibacteria > Vicinamibacterales > UBA2999 > 12-FULL-67-14b. Next base: position 976,933 of record CAWARO010000001.1, read on the forward strand.
CGTGAAATAACCGGGCGAGACAATGTTGCTGAGCGCCTGATCCTGTTGCGCTGTGGTCTGGGCGCGCCCTTCCAGCGTGAAGCTCCGCAGCGGGAGCCCGTGGATATCGAGCGGCATCGCGTTGGACAGCGCCACCGATTGCACCGAAGGCACTCGCCGCAGCCGATCGAGTAGCTGGATAGCAAACTGTCTGGGGTATTCGTCGTTGGTCACCGTGCCGCTGAGATCGTAGGTGGCCAGCAGCAGTCCCTCCGTGCGGAAGCCAGGATCGGTGTCGCGGGTCTCGACGAAACTTTCGAAGAAGAGGCCGGCCACCACGAGCACGAGCAGCGCCAGTCCGCACTGCAGCGCCATCAAGCCATCTCGAATCGCGCTCCGGCCGGCGGATTTCGAACCGCTCCTCAGGGCCTGCTGCGGATCGATGCGTCCGAGCTGAAGCGCCGGCGCCGCGCCGAAGAGCAGACCGCTGACGATGCCGAGCACCATGGCGAAAGCCAACCCGATGAAATCGAGATTGGTCTGGAACTTCACCGGGAACGCGCCATAAGGCGGCATCGCCCGCAAGGCTTCGGTGCCCCACCAGGCGATCACGATGCCGACCGCGGCGCCGAGGACGCCGAGCAGCAGGTTCTCCGCGAGCATCAAGCGAATCACGCTGGACGGCCGCGCGCCAAGCGCCAGCCGCACGCCGACTTCGCGATACCGCGTGCTCGCCCGCGCGAGCACCAGGTTGGCGGTGTTGCCGCAGACGGCGAGCAGCACCAGGAGCATCACGCCCTGCAGGACGCCGAGCGCGGCGAGGAACATCATTTGCGGCCCGCGCGGCGCCCGCCAGTACGGGATCAGCTCGCCGCTGATGCGGCCGTTGGTCTCGGGAAAGGCGACCGCGAGCGCACCCATCGCGGCGGTGAATTCGGATGTGGCCTGTGCTTGAGTGGTGTTGTTACGCAGCCGGCCCATCACGGAGTAGCCGCGTTGGCTGCGCGAATCGAGCTCGCCCGAGCCGGCAAACAGCGCCGGCGCCAGCGTGGCCGGCACCCACAGGTCGAACTGCAGCGCGAGGATCGTTCCCTGGAAACCCTCAGGAGCCACCCCGACGATCGTCAGCGGCAGATCATTGACGCGAATCGTCTGACCGATCACGGTCGGCGCGCCGCCAAAATTCCTCTGCCAATAGTCGTGGGACAGCACCACGACCGGCTCCGCGCCTGGCCGCTCGACTTCATCCGCCCTGATGAAACGCCCGGCCAGCGGCTGCAGTTTCAGCGCAGTGAAAAAGTTTCCGGACACGAGTTGCGAGTAAGTGCGCTCGGTTCGCCCGGCTTCACCGACGTTGAGCGGCGCCATGCGAAACGCCACCAGCTCTTCGATCGAGGGCAGCTGCGGCTTGAGATCGCGGTACTCGGCCCACGACATGCCCGGATAGGTACCGATGTCGGCCTTTGGCTCGACGTGGAAGAACCGCGAGCTATCGTCGACACCAGGAATCGGCTTCAACACCATCGTCTGGATCCACGAGAACACGGCAGTGTTGACACCGATGCCGACGCCGAGCGACAGAATCACGACCGCCGCAAGTCCAGGCATGCGGCCGATGGTCCGAAACGCGTGTCGAATCATTCCCACGAGAACGTTCCTTCACTATCGCCGAAGCTTTGCAGGTCGTCGAGACCAAGTGTGTGCAACAGGCTCAGCATGACGTTGGATAACGGTGTGCCGTTGGCGGCCTTCAGATGCACGCCGCCTTTAATGGCGCCACCGGCGTGTCCTGCGACGAGGAACGGCACGCGCTTGTGATTGTGCTGGTTCGGATTGCCCATCGGCGAGCCGTAAATCACCAGCGCATTATCCAGCATGGTGCCGTCGCCATCGGGAGTTTCTTTCAGCCGCGTCAGGAAATACGGCAGCGTGCTGCCGACGTGATACGCGTTGATGCGCGCGAACTCATGGACGCGCTCGGGATTCTCGCTATGGTGCGACACGATGTGAAAGGCGCCGTTCGAGCCGCTTTCCGGATACACGCGGTTTGAGGTGTCGCGTCCGAGCTTGAACGAGAACACCCGGGTGATCTCCGAGCGGAAGGCGATCATCTGCAGATCGATCATCAGCTTGACGTGATCCGCGAACGAATCCGGGATGCCGGCCGGCGCGGCCGGCAATTCGCGCGGCTCGCCACTGCCGTTGCGGGCTTCCACGGCCTGAATCCGTCGCTCAAGTTCGCGAATGGTGTCGAGGTAGTCGGTCAGCCGGACGCGGTCAGCGGGGCCGAGGCGCGCGGAGAGGCGCTTGGTCGAGTTCTGCACGAAATCCAGGATGCTGAGATCTTCCGACCGCCGAGCGCGGCGCTCTTCGGGTGACGCGCCCGACCCGAACACGCTGAACATCTGATCGAAGACCACGCGAGGGTCGCGTATCATCGGCAACGGCTTGGTTGGCGCCGACCAGCTGATGGCATCAGTGTAGACACACGAGTAGCCATATCCACATCCGCCCGACTGATCGACGCTCTCGATGCACAACTGCATCGACGGCAGCGGCGTGTCCTGGCCGAAGCGCTGCGCATACAGCTGATCCATCGAGATGCCGCATTCCACATCCGCGCCGTCGGTACGCTTGGGATACGACTGGGTCAAGTACGCTGCGCTCGATCGGAAATGATCCCCGCCGATCTCACGCGCTTCCGTCGGATCGGCGCTCGGCACATCGGTGTTGCTCACGATGGTGATGTGCTCACGAAACGGTTCGAGCGATTTCAGGCTCGTGGGGGAGAGGTCGAAATTGCGCCCCGTTGCCCCAGGCGACCATAAGTTCTGCTGCAACCCGAATGGTGAGCTTCCAGCTGCGCCGTGGACTTGTTCAATGCAGACCAGCTTCACGCGTGAACGAGCCTGTCTCGCCGAAGCCTTGGCGGATGCGGACGACAGGCTATGTGCAGAGACCATCGCGTCCAGGAATGGAAGCGCGATGGTCGCTCCCATTCCCTTCAACACCGCTCGCCGAGAAAGACGCTTGCCTGTGAGGAACACGATACGCTCTGGCGGCGGGACTAAAGGCCCGCCCCTGCGGGTTTCTTGCGCGTCTTCAGTTTCTCGGCAGTCCACTTCACGGGGCCGTTGTTGGTCATCATCTCGCCCGTGAGCGTCCCATCATCCTGCATCGTGACGACGATCGGCTTGGCGTTGGCGGCGACGTTAACGTGGCCGCCAGCCTCGCCTTCGGGCTTGACGCCCACGAAGGTGATGGTGCGATCGACGAGCTCGCCTTTGAGCGGCACATCGCGGCCCATCACCATCATCGTGGCGGTCACGTTGTTGGCTTCCGGCTTTTCGATGACCAGCGCCACCTGATGGCTCATCACCTCGATGTTCCAGGTGCCGACGAAATCGTCGACGGTGAATTTCTTGTCTTGCGCGGAGATACCGGCGACGAAGAGCGCGACGACGACGATTGTTCTTACCATGGCCATAATTTCCCTCCGTGAATCTCTCGAGCGAATTCCGGTCCCAACAGGTGTAGTGCGACGGCGAACACGGCCACCACCACCACGGCGGCTATCAGCAGCAGTTTTGGTTTCATGAATCGCAGCGTAGCGACGTGCGCCTGAACGGGTCGTGAAGCGCTCGTTCAGCTAAAGTTCAGAGAGAAGAGGTCAGAGTTAAGAACGGTGCGGATCCTCATCGTCGAAGACGAAGTCGTTCTGGCTGAACAACTTAGCCGGGTGCTGGGTGAGGCGGGGTATGCCGTCGACCTGGCCGGCGACGGGGAGAAGGCCGAGTTCCTGGGACGAACCGAGGGATACGACGCGGTGGTACTCGACCTGGGCTTGCCGAAGATGGATGGCCTGACGGTGCTGCGGCATTGGCGCGAAGCGGGGATCGCCACGCCGGTGCTCGTGCTGACCGCGCGCGGCAGCTGGCACGAGAAGGTGCAGGGCATCGACGGCGGCGCCGACGACTACATGGCCAAGCCGTTCCAGATCGAGGAAGTGCTGGCGCGCGTGCGCGCCCTGATTCGACGATCCTCAGGCCAAGTTACACCCGAGTTGCGGTGCGGCAACGTGGTGCTCGATCCGCGCGTCTCGCGCGTCACCGTTGGGGGCGTCCCCGTCAAGCTCACCGGGCACGAGTTCCGCGTCTTGTCGTACCTGATGCACCATCGCGGGCGGATCGTCTCGCAAAGCGAATTGACCGAACACATCTACTCGCAGGGTTTCGATCGCGATTCGAATACCGTCGAAGTGTTCATCGCGCGGCTACGCCGCAAGCTCGGCACGTCGTTCATTGAAACCGTCCGCGGCATGGGCTATCGCATCGAGGGACCGGCGTGAAGACGATCCTGTCGCTGCGGGCCCGCATCTTCATTGGCGCGGTGTTCTGGATGGCGGCGCTCTTCATCGCCGCCGGCATGGTGCTGACGCACCTGTTCAACCAGAACCCGCGGGCCCCTTTTGTGTTTCATCAGGTCTTCACGCACCTGGAACTGCTCGGCGTGGCGATCGTGATCTGCCTGGGCATCGGCCTGCTGCTGGTCAGGCGCGGATTGAACTCGTTCGACGTGCTCCGCGAACGGTTGGTGAGCGTGAAAGAGGGCCGCGAGCGACGGCTCGAGGGCGAGTATCCGGCGGAAGTCGCGCCGCTCATCAACGATCTCAACAGCCTGCTGGCCGATCGCGAGGAGCGGGTGGGGCGGGCGCTGACCAAGGCGGGTGACCTCGCGCACGGGTTGAAGACCCCGCTGGCCATTCTCTATCAGCACGCGGAAAGCGCCCGGGCGGCGGGCCAGGCGGAACTGGCCGCTGCGATCACGCAGCAAGTCGAACGGATGCGGCGGCAGGTGGACTACCACCTCGCGCAAGCCCGCGCGTCGGCGTCAGGAGGAACGGCCGGCGCGCGTTCTCACGTGCTGACCTCTGCTGACGCGCTGGCGCGGACGATGATGACGCTTCATGCCGACCGAGGTCTCGTGATCGACGTTCAGGTGTCGCACGAGCATTTCGTCCGCGTGCAGCGCGAAGACCTCGAGGAGATGCTGGGCAACCTCGTGGATAACGCCTGCAAGTGGGCGAAGTCGCGCGTCGACATCCGCTCGCGTATCATGGACGGCCGTATCGAGATCACGGTCGATGACGATGGGCCCGGGCTGGACCCGTCATTGAGGGAGACCGTCCTGCAACGAGGCGTGAGGGCGGACGAAGCAGCGCCGGGCTCAGGTCTCGGCCTCGCCATCGTCCGCGATCTCGTCGAGCTCTACAGCGGTTCGATTGCGCTCGGCACCTCACCAGTGGGCGGCCTTCGCGCCACGCTGCTGCTGCCGTCTTCGTAGAGTTGACCGTTGGCAGTTGACAGTTGACTCCCATCGTCTGTCGAGGGATACTTCCATCGGCAAACGATGGGAGAGTCACCTGATCTTCTGCCCGGCACGCTCGATCTGCTGATCCTGCGCTGCCTCCGATCCGGTGCGATGCACGGCTACGGCATTGCGCAACAGCTCCGCACGCAATCAGACGACGTGCTCCAGGTGGGCGAGAGCTCGCTGTATCCGGCGTTGCAGCGGCTGCTGTTGAACGGCTGGGTCAAGGCGGAGTGGGGCACATCGGAAAACAATCGCCGGGCCCGCTACTACACACTGACAGCGGCGGGAAAGAAGCGCCTCGCGGTTGAAGTGGAAGAGTTCGACCGCATCATCGTCGCGATTCACAAGGTGTTGCGAGCCACCTAGCCATGCGAGTCCTTCGCCAGTTGTGGTTTCTGATCACCAGGCGGCGGCAGGAAGACGAACTCGCCGAGGAGCTCGAGTTCCATCGTCAGATGAAGGCGGACGAGTTGCGCGCCAGCGGCGTGAGCGATCGCGATCTGGTCGCGGGCACGCAACGCGCGCTCGGCAACGATCTGCTGGCGCGCGAGCGGTCGCGCGACGTGTGGGTGTGGCCGTGGCTCCAGGACATCGCGCAAGATGTCAGGTTCAGCGCGCGCATGTTGGCGAAAGATCGGCGCTTCACGTTCGCCGCGGTCATCGCGCTCGGTCTCGGCATCGGCATCAACAACTCGGTGTTCACGATCATGAACACCGCGCTCCTCCGAGAGCTGCCGTTCCAGGATTCGCACCGGCTGATTGAAGCCAGGCTCGTCGATGCGCGTGGTCGGGAGGGCCAGGTCTCGGTACGCCGACTTCCTCGACTGGGTCTCCTCGGCGACGTCGTTCGAAGGCCTGATGGCCGATGCCAGCACGACGATGAACGTGAGCGGCGGAAGTGGTTCGGCGGAGCGCTTCCGCGGCTCCTACGTGACCGCGAACACCTTCCGCCTGCTGCGAGTCGCGCCGCTCATCGGCCGCGATTTCGTGTCGGACGACGACCGCCCCGGCGCTCCGGCCGTGGTGATGCTCGCCTACGACGTGTGGCAGAGCCGCTACGGCGGCGAGCCGTCGGTGATCGGCCAGACTATTCGCGTCAACAGCGAGGTGGCCACAGTAATCGGCGTCATGCCGCAGGGCTTTAAGTATCCCGTGGTCGCACAGTTGTGGCAGCCGCTATCGTCGGCGGCGAGTGTCAGCCGATCCAATCGCGCCACGCGGGCAGTGAGCGTCAGCGGCCGCCTGGCACCGGGAGCAAGCATCGGGCGCGCCCAGGCCGACCTCGACGCGATTGCCGCGCAGATTGCACAGGCCCACCCGGCGACCAACAAGGACCTGCGCGTCCGCGTGATGACGCTACACGAGTCCTATAGCCCAGGCGACGTGGCGTGGCGCGTGCTCGGGACGCTGATGGGCGCGGTGACGTTCGTGCTGCTGATTGCCTGCGCGAATGTCGCCAGCCTGCTGCTGGCGCGGTCCACGCACCGCTCGCGCGAGATTGCCATCCGCGCCTCGCTCGGCGCCAGCCGCTGGCGCATCGTCCGCCAGCTGCTGATCGAGTGCCTCCTCATTTCGGTGCTCGCGGCCATGGTCGGCTTCTCGCTGTCGCGTTACCTCGCGTCGATCATGTCGAACGCCTTCAACATTTTCGACGCCGGCGCACCCGGCGGTGTCGTCCGGCCATTTTGGGCAGACATCAGCGTCGATACGTTGACGATGACCTTCCTGGGCGCGTTGTGCCTGTTCGCCAGCATCGCCGTCGGGCTCATCCCGTCCTGGCACCTGTCGAAGACCAACGCCAACGATGTCTTGAAGGACGGCGGCCGCTCCGGCGGCGCCACGATGCGGGCGCGGCGCTTGACCGGCGCCTTGCTGATCGGCCAGCTGGCGCTGACGTTGATCCTGCTGACTAGCGCCGGGTTGATGGTGCGCTCCTATATCGACGCGATGTTCGCCGACCTGGTGCTCGATACGAAAGGCGTCGTTACGATGCGCATCGTATTGCCCGTGCCAAAGTATGCGGGGGTGGAGCGGCAGCGGCAGTTCGTGGCCGACCTCGATCAGCGGCTGACCTCGGTGCCGAGCTTCTCGTCTGCAACGACCGGGAGTGACATTCCGCTTCACCGGCTTGGCTTCGGCGGACGCTCCCTCGCCCTGGACGGGCGCGCCTGGCCGGCAGGCGAGGACGCGCCGGAAGTGCAATTCACCAGCGTCGGCCCGCGGTACTTTGCGACCCTTGGCCTCGCCGTGGTGCGCGGACGCACGCTGACGGCATTCGACGAAGTGCGGGGCCAGGAGGGCGCGGTCGTGAATGAGCGTTTCGCGGCGCGATACTTCGCCGGCGTCGATCCGATCGGCCAACGTATCCGATTGACCTCACCGACGATCAAAGCCGACCTGGCGCCATGGCTGACCGTGGTCGGCGTGGCTCAGTCGTTGCCAACGTTCATCGCCGTCAATGACACCGTCGATGATGCGATGGTCTACGTGCCGATCAATGCCGATCCTGCGCCGCTGCGCGGCCTCTCGGTCATCGTGCGTGCAGCCGGCGCTGACCCAAGCAAGGCCGCCGCAGCGGCGGCGCTTAGGGCTGAGGTCGGCGCACTCGATCCCGACCTGCCCGTGTTCGGCATCCAGACACTCGAGGAGGCTGTAAGCGTGTCGCGCGTGCCGCGCCAGATCTTCGGTTCGTGGTTCCTGACCACAGCCATCGCCGCGTTGATTTTGTCAACGGTCGGGCTTTACGCCCTCACTGCCCACGGCGTGGCGCAGCGGTCGCATGAGATCGGGGTACGAATGGCGCTTGGGGCGCGGTCGCAACAGGTGATCTGGATGTTCGTGCGACGCACGGTCGTCCAACTCACCATCGGCCTGGCGCTGGGACTCGCCGGAGTGTTCGCCAGCGGCCGATTACTGACGTCCATGGTTCGCGACGTGAGTCCCGGCGATCCGCTGACGTTGATCGTGGTGACGCTGCTGCTGGTGACGATCGCACTCATCGCCAGCGTCTGGCCGGCGCGCCAGGCGGCGCGCATCGACCCGGCCATCGCGCTCCGCGCCGACTGAGCTACTTCTTCGGCCTGACTTCGATGCGCGTGGCGATTCTCGCCGTGCCATGCATGTCGTAGTGCACGGTCAGTTCGGCTCCGGGCTTGGCTGCCAGTCCCGCTGCGCCCTTCTCCGCTCCGACAATCTCGGTGGTCTCGCTGTAACTGAACTTCACTTCGCCTTCCGCCGCGGTCTTAATCGCGAAGGTCTTGGCGTTCGCGTCAACGGTGACGAGCTCGCCGACCAGTGGCGCAGGCGGTTGTTCCTTCTTCTTCTCCTGCTGCAGTTGCTCACTCGCGAGCGACGTCCGCCCCTGCGCCACAACATGGGGTGCGACAAACGCGGCCGCAAGCATCAGCGCGGCGAGCAGTCGGATCGGACTCATACCAAGCCTCCAAGCTCAATCGTTGCAAGAAGCGGGTCAGCCATAAAAGTCTTCCTCACGGGTGACTAGCGCTCAAAAGGGCCCGATCTCGGTTAGACTGTCGCGTCCTCTCAGTAGCAACGGATTCGTCACCCTATGAAGCAGCTTGGCTTCGCAGTACTGGTGTGCGTCTTACCTCTGCGCTTGTTTGCGGAGCCAATGGGCCATCTGCAGTCATTTACGGATGAACTGCGCGAGCGGCTGCAGATTCTCGAGTCCGTGCACTTCACCCTCGTTGACCACAATCCGCTGGTGATGTCCGTGGAAACCCTTGCAGGGCGAAGCGGCCCATTTATTATCACAGCAGACAAGAAGTTCGTTAGATCGCTAAGCGAGGAAGAGCTGAAGGCCGCGATTGCGCATGAGCTTGGTCACGTCTGGATCTACACGCACTATCCCTATCTACAGACGGAGCGCCTCGCCAACGACGTGGCGTTGCGCGTGACCAGCGCCGACGTGTTGGTGCCGGTTTACGAGAAGCTGTGGAAGCGGATCGGCGCCCGTGGCGATCTGACGGAAATAATTTCGTTCGAGACCAAGCCAGGGAGCCGCTAGATCGCCCCGCCGGAGGCGGGGCTAAAAGAGGCTGCCCCTGGCGAGGCGAAGCCTCGCTACTGCTTTGCCGCCCTGCCGAACACTTCAACAATCGTGGCCGTCACGGTGCCGGTATTGGTAAAGGTGTGCATCGCGGCGTTGTTCAACTCGACGACCTCACCAGGCTTCACGTCGATCGGCGCCTGACCCTCGATCGTCAGCCGTAGCTGGCCGGTCACCAAAGTGAACACGTGGTATGTCGTGTTCGGGTGATTGTGCATGCGCCGCACGGCGCCCGGTTCCGCCCAATCACGAAGAACGAAATAGTCTGGACGGTCCAGGACCCGCATCGAAGATATGCCGGGATCGCCTTTGACGGGAACGCCCTTTTCGGGTCCGCCAACGGCCTGCGCAAAGAGCAATGAGGCACCTACCAGCGTGAACAAACCAGCCGCGGCGAGAGTCTTGTTCATGGGCGGAGTATAACGACAAGGTGCACGGAGTGCACGAGGTGCACGGGGTGCTATTCGGATCTCAGTGCATCAACAGGGTTGGTCGCGAGTGCTCTGCGGGCGGGCAGCAGGCACCCAATCAATCCCACCATGAGCAGGACGGGGATCGCCGCCGCGTACGTAGTGACGTCCCATGGGCTGACGCCGAAGAGCAGCCCGCGCAGGAACCACGTGACCAGCGCGGCGCCGGCGAGGCCCGCGAGAATTCCACGGGTCAACAGCCTTGCGCCGTCGCGCGCCACCAGCGCGATCACTTGCGCGGCGCCGGCGCCGAGGGCGCGGCGGACGCCGAACTCGCGATGCCGCAACGTCACCGAATAGGCAATCACGCCGTAGATGCCCACCGACGCGAGCGCCAGCGCCACCAGCGCGAAGATGACGGCCAGCTGCATCGTGAACGCGCGTGTGGCATTCGCGCGCTCGACATACGCGGTCAGCGGACGAACGTCATAGATCGGCAGCACCGGATCGATCTTCTTCAAGACATCGCGTACTGCCGGCACGATCGCGGCCGGGTCTCCGCTGGTCTTCACGATGTAGACCGATGGATTGCGCAGCACCTGCCGCTGGGGGAAGTAGACCTGGTCGCGCACTTCTTCCACGGGACTGCGATGGCGCACGTGTTGGACCATTCCGACGACGGTGGCCCAGATCTGCGGCTTGCCGATCACGAACGGGTCCACCGCAACACGCCGGCCGATGGGCGATTCTCCCGGCCACGCCCGCGCCGCCAGCCGATCGTCCACGATCACCACCGCTCGCGCGTTGTCGTCATCGTCTTCGGTGAAACTACGGCCCTCGATCAAGCGAATCCCCATGACATCCAACGCCCCTGGCGAGAGCGATCGGTAATCCGCTTGGGGAGCCGTCGACGGATCGGCGCCCTTTTGCGATACGTAAGGGCCGCCCCAATTTGGCACGTGGTCGTACGGCGCGTGACTGAGTGACGCTGCGCCTACGACGCCCGTCAGCGCCGACAGCTCCGCTTGCAACTGGCGGCCAAATTCCAGGCCACGATCCTTGGCCGGCCGCGCGGCGAGACGGAACGAGTAGATCCCGCCGGCGCTGAATCCCGGATCGATCGCCTGCACGTTCATGAATGTCCGCACCAGCAGCAGTGCGCCGACCAGAAGAATCACGCTCATCGCAATCTGATTGCTGATTAGGAGGGTCCTCAGACCTTGAGCGGCGCCACCGGTCCGCGCGGCATCGATGCGGATCGCATTCGCGAAGCGCACCCGCCACACTTCCGAGAGCGGCGCCACCGATAACAGCACGCCCCACGTGAAAACGACCGCGAGCGAGAACGCAATCACCGAGCCGTTGATCTTCGCGCCCGCAAGACGGCTCAACGCGGCCGGCGCGACCGCCACCAACAGGTCGAGACCCCAACGCGCGAGTACAAGTCCGGCGAGAGCGCCAATGGTTGTCAGCAACAAACCTTCGATCAGATGCTGTCGAAACAAGCGGCCGTTGCCGGCGCCAAGTGCGACGCGCACCGCAGTTTCCCTGGTGCGCGACGCGGCACGGGCGATCAGCAGGCTGGCCACGTTCACGCACGCGATCACCAGCAGGAGGCCGACGGCGCCAAACATCGCGAGCAACGGTCCGCGGATCTCACGCACCGCGTCGGCCTGGAGCGCCACGGTCTCAAATCTGCGGCCGGCGGCGCCGTAATGCGTATAGGCCTTCGAAATCTCCACGCCCACGCGCGCGACGTCCTGTTGCGCGTCGGCCAGGCTCACGCCATCGCGCATGCGGCCCACCACCCGAAGAAACCGTTGCCCGCGCGGGAATTCGGGCAGCGCGTGATCGAGTAGTTGCCACGCGTCGAGATCATCTGGAACGGCGGCGTCGGGCGGCATCACCAATCGAAAGTCCGAGGGCATCACGCCGACGACGGTGGTCGGTCGGCCGTTCACGAGAATGCGCCGGCCGGCAATCGCGGGATCGCCGCCGTAGCGGCGTTGCCACACCGCGGTGCTTAGCAGGATCGCCGCCGCCGGCCCGCTCACTTCATCCGACGCTACAAACGTGCGCCCGATGGCCGCATTCGTGCCCAGCAGCGAGAAGAAATCGGTGGAGACGAGGCCGATGCGCAGTTGCTCCGGTTCGCCATCGCCGGTCAGCGCCGCGGTCGTGGCCCAGATGGCGCCAAAGCCTTCAAAGAGAGACGACCTCGTGTCGAGATCGACGAGCTCCGGCCCCGACAACGGCGCGCGCGGGTAGCCTTCCGAGGATTGATCGGCCCACACGAAGACGAGCCGTGCGGGATCGGCGTAGGGAAGCGGCGCGATCAGCAAGGCATACACCACGCTGAAGATCGCCGTGTTCGCGCCGACGCCAAGCGCCAGCGTAGTCACGGCCGCGAGCGTAAAACCCGGAGCCTTGCGCAGCATCCGCCACGCATACGACACGTCCCTGAACGTCTCTTCCACGAGGCGGCCGATTCGCACGTCACGGACTTCTTCCTTGACCTGATCCAGGCCGCCGATTTCCATCAGCGCCTGCCGGCGGGCGGACCGGGGATCGACGCCCTGGGCAACCTTCTTCGCGGTGACCTCCTCGACGTACGACCGCAGCTCGTCATCCAGATCGAGCTCGATCGTCCGGCCGCTGGCCAGCGTCCGCCAGAAGCTCACGATCTTCGGAAGAAGCGGCATCGGCGTCCTAATCGGATTCGAGCACGAGGCCAATCGCCGAGACGATGCGGGCCCACTGCTTCTTTTCGGCGATCAGCTGCTGTCGTCCTGCCGGCGTGAGGCGGTAGGCCTTGATGCGGCGGCCGGCGTCCGTGACCGACCACTCACCGGCGATGAACCCTTCCTGCTCGAGCCGGTGCAACGCCGGAAACAACGAGCCGGCCTTGACGTTGAAGGTCCCCTTGGTGATTTGCTCGATGCGCTCGGCGATGCCGACGCCGTGTCGCGGCTCGAGCTCGAGCGTCCGCAGGATCAGCAGGCCGAGAGTGCCTTTGAGGAGTTCGGTAGGTTGCGCCATAACGATCGGATTAAATATAGAAAATCTATATCGAGGTGGCAAGTGCTAGCCTTCGTTAATGTGGCTGGCCCTGCCAATCGTGTGCTTATTGTTCTCCCAGCAGCCGGCCCGCACGCCCGATATCCATTTCACGCCGACGCGGCACAACATCGCCGACGCCATGCTGCAGCTGGCCGGCGTCGGCCCGAATGACGTGGTCTACGACCTCGGCTCGGGCGACGGACGCATCCCGATCATCGCCGCGCAGAAGTACGGCGCCCGCGGGGTTGGTATCGAGATCGATCCGAAGCTGGTCGAGCTGTCGTGGCGGATTGCCAACGAAGCCGAAGTCGCCGGCCGTGTCTCGTTCATCGTCGGCGATCTGTTCACTGCCGACCTGAGCAAGGCCACGGTGATCACGACCTATCTCTCTCAAAGCATAATGAAGCTGCTGGAGCCAAAGCTGCGCGCGCTGGCGCCAGGCACGCGCATCGTTGGGCACCAATTTCCAATGGTTGGCTGGCCGCCGGATCGCCGCATCAAGATCGACGAGGCCGAGCTGATGCTGTGGATCGTTCCGCCGCGCTAGACGTCTTGAAGACTGAAGTCCGATCCGAATGAGTCACGTTGTCGACGGCCTTCAAGATGTCTCGCCCCGCCGGAGGCGGGGCAAAACGACGCTGCCGCAAGGCGGAGCCACGCCAATATGCCTTGCCGATCTGACGCGGAGCCTTGCTAGGATTCACGGATGCTGGAGTTCAGAAAGACGGTTCGATCCGACTACGCCGACATCATCACTCCCGACGCCGTCCGAGCACTTGAAGCGCTCGCGCGGTTCGACACCGACCGCAAGCGGTTGATGGACGAACGCATCCAGCGCCGGGCGCAACGTGCCTCACGCAAACAGCCGATCGAGTTCCTCGATCCCGATTCAACGATTGGCGGCACGCCGATCAAGGTCCGCGACGCCAGGGAGGGAAAGTTCGTGGGCAGCGAGATCCCACGTGACCTTCAGAGGCAGTGGATCCAGGGCACCGGGCCCGCGGCCCGGCCGGGCGCCTCCGTTGAAACGGGGATTCGCAACGTCGCCTATGCGCTGTTGAGCGGCGCCGATGGCTGGATGTTCGATGGCGAAGACGCGCTCGGCCAGGTCTCGACCATGTCGCTGGACAACCAGAGAAACCTGAAGCTGGCGATCCATGGCGACCCCGTGTTCATGAAGGTGGCCGAGCAGGTCGCAGGCGAAATGAACGCGTGGGCCACCACGTTTTTCGGGAAACCGATCATCGCCGATTGGCGCCGGCAGCTCTCGTTCACCACGAAGATCTTCCGTGCGCGCGGGCTCCACCTCGACGATCGCCACATCCGTCACGCCGGCGGCGCCGGCTTCTCCGCCGCGATCGTCGACGCCACCCTCTACGTGGTCAACAACCGCGAACGCCTGATCGAGTCGGGCGCGTCGCTCGTGTTGTACCTGCCGAAAATTCAGACCGCCGAGGAAGCGGCGTTTTGGAACGCCATTCTCTCGGCGCTCGAAGGGCACTTGAAATTGCCCCTGGGCGCCACCAAGACCTACGTCCTGGTGGAACAGGTGGAAGCCAGCTTTCAGTTGATGGAGATCCGCGCGGCGCTTGGGCTCCGCTTTGTCGGCTTCGATACCGGGCGGTGGGATTACATCAACAGCGTGTCGGATGCGATGGCGTGGGATCCGTCGTTCGTGAACCCGAACATCGATCAGATCACGATGACCTACGGCTACATGCGCACGTACGAAGATCGCGTGCGCCGCGCCTGCAACACGCCGGATCGGAAAGGGCAGTACGCGTTGTGGCAGGGCGGCATGGAGCCGAATATTCCGGTAGGGTCGAAGGAAGGCGTCACGGCCGGTATGAAGCGCGCCACCGCCGGCGCCGAACGCGAACAACGCGAGGGCGCGAGCGGCAAATGGGTGGCCCACTGGAAGATGGTGCACATCGTCCGTCCGGTGTGGGAAAAGGTCGAGGAGGCCAATCAGCTTGGCCGATCGTTCCCGCGGCTCACCTACACGGATCAAGATGCCGCGGATCTGACCCGGCTCGAACCGGCGCCGCTCACTGTGCGCGGCGCGCGCGATCTTCTCAGCGTGGCGATTCAGTATGGCAACGCATTCGGCCAGGGCATGCAGGCGGCGGCGCTCAAGCCCGCGGACTTCTTCGGCAACGACGATGTGCTGTATCTGATGGAGGACATGGCCACGGGCGAGATTCGATTGAGCATCTTGTGGGAATGGCTGCACAAGGGTGCGAAGTTGACCGAGGGAGACGACGCCACGGGTGTGAAGGCGGGCGACACCTTCAGCAAGCAACTGTGGACGCGCCTGCTTGCCGAGGAATACGAGAAGTTACTGAAGGCGAGCCATCGCGACGTGCACGATCACTCAAAAAACACCACGCTGCCGATTGCGCGGGAGATTGTCGAGCGTTATGTGATGGATGAGACGAAGCTGCCGTGGTACATCGACCTGCTGAACATCACGCTCGGCAACCACGATCTGAATGAAGCGAAGCGGCGGATCCGGTTGCTGTCAGACACGTTCCGTAAGGACGGAACGCGCCTGACAGCAAACCTCGACTTTTAGTTGCTGCTGGCCATGGTCGCGTTGCCGTTGGTCAGCGCGGCAATGTCGGACCTGGCCGCGGTACGGGCGCGCGCCACCTCACGCTTGGCGTCCATGTCGGGCTTCGACGCGCGGATGGCTTCCTCAAGGGACTGGCCTTCCGCGATCACGCGGTGCTTCAACAGAATGAACGGCACCTGCGTGTTCTTTGCTGCGTGCGCCACCGTGGCGAACTGCTCCGCGTCCTTGAAGCCTTCGGCCGCCATCGGCAACTTCGTGCCGCGCGCGAGCACTGGCTTCATGCGAGCGTGGAGTTCAGGCGCCGACACCGGAATCGTCATCACCAACTTTGGCGCTGATTCCGGTGCCGGTGCCTCGACGGCCGCGGCCGGACGGTTCACGCGTGCAACTTTCGTCACACGCTTTGGCTTGTCGGGCTGCGGCGTCTCCGCCGGTACGTCGGCGGCTTGCGTGGTGACCACTGCGGGCCCGGGTGTCGCGGCCTCACGGCCCGAGGTCATCTCTGACCCGATCCACACACCGAGCGCGAGTCCACCCACAAGACCAAAAGTGGCGGCTGAGGTTCTTCCCTTCATCTAACACCTCCATGCAACTTCACGCAGCCTGCTAGTCCAAGATTTGTACCGTTTGATTTAGGCCAAAAAATGTGGTTTTTGGCTGGCGGGCGGCGAACTTCTTACACGATCAGCGGATAAGATGCGCAGGGTGCATGAAGACTAGCTCTGCAGTCCTAGCGTTGTTGTTCAGCTTCGGCGCCGCCTCGCATCCGATCGCGCAGCAACCGCCACCGAAGCCGGTGCCGACTGTGATCTGGGCGCAGAAGCCGGTGAAGACGCCGGGCTACACCGGCATTCACAAACCGTGGATCAAGCTCGCGGATCTCAAGGCGAAGCACAAAGGACAACCAACGTGGCGCGAATTGCTGGTGAACGACGGCCGCCTCACCGCCGAGTACGTTTCAGCGGCGCCTGGCACCAAAGTGTCGCGGCGTTTTCATCCCGATACGCGTGAGTGGTTCGCCGTGGTCGAAGGCGAAGTGCGGGTCGAGATCGAAGGGCAGGAGCCGTTGATCGCGACGCGCGGATCGCTCGTGAACATTCCGCGGCAGACGATCTATTCGGTTGAGACGATCGGGACCTCGCCAAGCCTGCGATTCACCCTGAACGTGGCTGGCGCGAAGACGGTGTATCCAGAGGATGTCGCGCCGCCTCCTCCCGCACCCGGTCAGCAGTGGATGCAAGTGCGTCTCAACCGGACACCCGGCCGCTACGACGAGTTCAACCAGCCGCACCTGAATATCCACGAAGCGGCGTCGAAGAACGAGAAGTACTCGGGCGGCCGATTCGTCCGCGATGACAAGTCCGAGATGCTGGTGATCTACGGACACGAGAAGAACATGGCGCCGCTCAATCCCGACGACAAGGGACACTTCCACGCCGAGAGCGCGGAAGCGTGGCTGGTATTTTCAGGAAAGATCCGCTACGCGTTTGAAGGGCAGCAGCCGTTCATCGCGAGCGAAGGAGACGTCGTGTACGTGCCGTCGAACACCTGGCACGCCACGAGGTTCATCGGCGACAACGCGTGCCGGCTCTCCATTACGGAGTATGTCGGCAACGCGTTGTTGTTACCCCACTAGCGGTCGTTCAGACGGACCGACTGCACGACGCGGTTGAATGTCGGCGTGTACGCGCCCTCTTCGCGCTCCGGTACGACCGTGAGCACGTAGAACAGGTTGCCGTCCGCAAGCATCGTCGTGTAAACGTCGACCCGCTCGTTGCCGCCCAGGGCCGATCGGCCAATGAGCGGTGTGCGGATGGAGACGCGATTCGACAGCCGCCCCTGTTGCTGCTGCCCAGCCTGACGCATCCCCTCATTGCTGCGCACGAAGCCGTCGATCAGTGCCTGCGTGGCCTGGTTGAAGTCGCGCGACGCAGCGCGCGCCACGCCAGCCTCGGCGCCGTGCGTCAGCGTCACCTGTCCACGGTATTCGCCGTAGCCGTTTTGCGGCACGAACTTGATCGAATTGTTCGATGACACCGCTTGCCAGTTCGTCGGCACCTGCAACTGGAACAGGTTCCCGCCTTGTTGGTTGCGGTACTGTCGCGACGGCGGCGGTACGGGCTCTCCGACCCGACCCACCGATGCCGGCGCGCGCTCACCGTTGCCCGAGCCGCCAGATCGCTCTAGGTCCGCCATGGTCCGCGCCGGCGGCATCGAACCGAGGCGCGACCGCGCTTGTGAGAAGCCGCTGTCGCTGGGCCGCGGCGCGATTCGCAGTTGCTGCGCTTCGGCCGTGATGTACTGCGTGCGGTTGCCCGGGTTCGGGTGGCTGCTCAGCCACTGCGGCGGGCTGCCGCCGCCCTGCTTCGCAATGGTTTCGAACATGCGAGCGAGATCGCGTGGATCGTAGCCGGCCCTCGCCATGATCTGCGCGCCCAGCAAATCCGCCTGCTTCTCGTAGTCGCGGCTGTATTTCATGAGCCAGGTGCCGAGGCCGAACTGCGAGCCTTGCGAAATGACCTGACCCAGGCCGCCACCGATCACCGCGCCGGCGATGGCGCCGGCAATGGCGCCGATCTGGAAGCCCTGCTGCTTGGTGGCGTTGGCGGTGCCGTGACGCAGCAGCACGTGCGCGAGCTCGTGCGCCATGACGCCGGCGACTTCGCCTTCACCCTGCGCCGCTTCGATCATGCCGCGGTTGACGAACATCGGTCCGCCCGGCAGGGCAAACGCGTTGATGTCCTTCAGGTTGACGGGCGTAAACGAGTACTCGAACACCTCGTGATTCAGCTCAGGCGGCGCGGCGTCAACCAGCCGTTCGCCAAGACGCTCGAGGTAATTGCGAACCTGCGAATCGTTGATCAGCGGATACTGCTCGCGGACCTCTTCCGCGGCCTCGCGGCCGATCTGCACGTCCTGTTGGGGCGTGTATTTGTTTTTCGGTGGCGTGACCTTGGTCTGCGCGGCCACGGTGGTAGCCGTGAGCGTGATGACCAGGACCAGGCGGCTTAGCAGTTTCATAATCGTTTCCTCACCGGTGTCCGTTTCAAAAAGCGCGCCGTGGCCATTGAAGGTACAAAAGGCACAGAAGGCCGCAGAACCCTATTTCAGTGTCCTCGAAGGTGGAATCAGGGTTCACAGAAACGGTAGACGGACGAGCTTGTGCCTCGCAGACGGCCTCTCTCTCGCAACTCTACTCCGGCACGACAGTTGCTATCTCTAACGAAGGAGCGCTGTTTATCGTGCTTGGGGGTGCAATGATGAGATTCGGAATGAGCGTTTTAGCCGCCGTGTTACTTGCCGGAAGCGTCACGTTCGCGCAGCCGGTCGCAGATATGGCCACGCTGGAACGTAGGGTTGAGGACGCGCAGGCGGCCTACGACCGCGTTCAGACGGTCGGCGATGAAGCCGAACTTCGAGAGATTCAGGACGACCTGACTTATCTGCGCGTGAAAGTGCGCCGGGGTATGACGGTCACCACCGCTGAGCGCCGCGATCTGAGCAGTCGTATCGATCGCTTCATGACGCAGCTTGGTAACCGCACGGCCACCAATACCGGCGCCAGGGGACGCGCGCAGCGCGGCAACCGAACTGGTACAAGCGCCAACCGGGAGATCCCGGCGGGCAGCGAAGTGGATGTGCGCCTGGCGAATCGCCTGTCGTCGGACGATGCGCAGGTTGAGGATCGCGTCGAGGCCACCACCATGGTCGACCTCTACCAGGGCGACGATCTGCTGGTGCCGGCCGGTTCGATGCTCGAAGGGTACGTCTCATCCGTCGATCGCGCCAGCCGCACGGATCGCAAAGGCAGCCTGACGGTCATGTTCACGAAGTTGACCGTCAACGGCCGTGCGCGTGACGTGCGCGCCTATGTGACGCAGGCGCTCGAGAGCGAAGGCATCAAGGGTGAAGCCGAGCGCATCGGCGCCGGCGCCGGCATTGGCGCCATCATCGGCGGCATTCTCGGCGGCGTGAAGGGCGCCATGACCGGCATCCTGATCGGCGGAGGCGGCGTGATTGCCGCCACCGAAGGCAAGGACGTTCACCTCGAACCAGGAACGGTCTTACGTGTTCGCTTTGACACTGCCGTTCCCCTGGCTTACTAAGGCCGAGGAAGATCAAGGCGGGGCCGGAGTGGTAGACTCCGGCCTCGCGCTCCGCGCTCATGGCCGCCACTTCGAACGAGTTCCTTTCAGAGCGGCTTCGCAACCAGCATTTGACCCGACCCGAGCGGCAGAAGCCGGCGCAGGTCGTGGCCTGGCTGGGCGCGATGCAGGCCCAGGATTTTCCTGCCGCAAAATGGGCGGTCGGTTTGCGATCGCCCGGCTGCAACAGCCACGATATCGAGGAGGCGTTCAACGACTGGCGCGATCCTTCGCACGCACGTGTTGCGGCCGACGTGGCACTTCGTGGCGCGCCAGGACATCAGATGGATGGTGGCCTTGAGCGCGCCTCGCGTTCACGCCACCAACGCCTACTACTACCGGCAGTCGGGACTTGACGCGAAGATGTTCGCGCGCGGTTGCGCGATGATGCATCGCGTGCTCGACGACGGCGAGCCGATGACGCGCGCGGAACTGGCCGTGGCGTTGAAGCGCGCGAAGGTGCCGGCGGACGGATTGAAGCTGGCCTACATCATGATGCACGCCGAGCTGGAAGGCGTGATTTGCAGCGGGCCGCGGCGCGGCAAACAATTCACCTACGCGCTGCTCGATCAACGCGCGCCGGCCAGCAAGCCGCTCGATCGCCGGGACGCGGTGGCCGAACTGGCCAAGCGATATTTCACCAGTCATGGCCCCGCGACGGTCCGCGACTTCGTGTGGTGGTCCGGGTTGACCGTCAAGGAAGCGGAGCTGGGCATCGAGGCGGTGAAGCCGAAACTCCAACAGGAGACGATTGACGGGCGCACCTACTGGCGCGCCAAGGCGCGCACCACCACGCCCGTCAGGGGCTGCACCGCGTTGCTGCTGCCGAACTACGACGAATACCTGATCGCCTATAAAGATCGCGGCGCAGTGGTGGAAGACGCGCGGGCCGCGAACATCGTGGCGCGCAGCGGCGGCGCGTACCCGCATCACCTGGTAATCGACGGCCGCCTCGCCGGCAGCTGGACGCGCACACTGAAGGAAAACTCAGCGGTGATCGAAGTGGCGCCGTACCGCAAGCTCACGCCGGTGCAAACGCGCGCGGTGATGTCGGCGGCGGATTGCTACGGCGATTTTCTCGGGTTGCCGATGACGCTGTCGATCGTCTAGGTAGTGTCTTCTTGCCCGCCTCAGGCGGGGCGCCTATTGGATCGCGATCGTCCAGATGTTGCCGCGGATCTCGCCGCGCTCGAAGAGCAGACGGTCACCATGCGCGGACCAATCGGGATAGCGGACGTAGACGCGCGGTGGATTCTCCGGCGCGAACAACGATTCCTTCGCGGTCTGCACGTCGATCCAGCGGAGGCTCCACACACCATCACGTTGAGCGGCCACCGCCATTTTCTTCCCGTCGGGCGACCAGCTGCGCACCCACGTTTGCCCTCGGGCCTGACTTAACTGCCGCAGCACGCCGCTTTGCAGATCGACCACGCCCGCCTGCGTGGAGCCGCCGTCCTTGATTTCCACCGCCAGCATCGTTTCATCGGGTGACCACGCGGGATAGCCTGCGGAGACCGTCGGCGAGCCCAGGGCGCGCGGCTCGAACGGTTTCGCGGTGGTGACATACAGGGCCCGGCGGCCCGATGGCGGCGTCAGCAACGAGAACGCAATTCGCGTCATCGACGGCGACAGCTGAAACTCGGCCAGCCGTCCCTCGAGCGTTGGATATTTTTCGGCGCCCGCGAAATCAAAGACCAGTTCTTCACGGCGCGTTTGGATGTCGACCGCCCACAACCCGCCAACTTTGCCGCGCTTCGACATGTACGCAACACGACGGCTGTCGGAGAACCACGCGGGTTTGTGATCCGCGGTCTCGTCCGACGTCAACTGGATCGCGTTGGCTCCGTCGGCGTCCATCACCCACACATTGGGGAGCTCGCCCTGGCGGATCGACATGTAGGCGATCTTCTTGCCGTCCGGAGAGAGCACCGGCAATGAATTCCGGCGGCTGGTGCCGCTGGTGACCGCGGTGGCGGACCCGCGCGCGGATCCGTCCGCGCCGATCGGCAACGACCAGATCTGGCTGTCGAGCGCGAGCCCCGCGAACGCCAGGCGCTTGCCATCTGCCGACAGCGACAGCCCGCGCACGCCCGGTACTCCGGCGATCGGAATCATCGAGCGCTGTGCACTGAGCTTGCCCGTCTTCGCATCGAAGGGCAGCTTCACGATGAAGGCATCGGCGCCGGCCGCGTAGACACTCGAATCGTCGGTTGCGAACACCGGATCGTAGAGGCTGTGGCCGCGGTCGAGCGGCGACATCTCGCTGGTATCGGTCGAGACGACCCAGATGCCGTTGTCGGGCAGGCCATCGAACACGCTGAAGGCCATGAAGCGTCCGTCGTGGCTCCACGACGGCGACGCATGGCCGCCCACCGGTTTCTCCGCGGTAGTCACCGCGCGCGCGTTGGTGCCGTCGGCGTCGACGATCCAGATCGTCGAGCCGGCCATCGCGCTGTAGCCATTGGGCGCGACGTCGCCGTGCTCGTCGGATTGATACGCGATGCGCCGGCCGTCTGGCGACCAGGCGGGGCGCGCGCCGATCGTCGTGAGCTGTTTCGGGGTGCCGCCTCGTGCGGCGATCACCCAGATGCCGCCATGGCGCTGCGAGTGGTATGCGATCAGCTTCCCGTCCGGCGACCATGCCGGGTGCACGTTCTGACCGCCGTCGCTGGTGAGCGGCGTTTCGGCGGAGCCCCCGCCAAGACTGCGAACGAGCAGCTCGAACCCGCCGCTGCGGTCGGAGACGAAGGCGATCGCATCACCTTGCGGCGAGATTGCCGGATGCATGTCGAGTCCCGCGTTCGTGGTGACTTGCACGGGCCACCTCGGATCGCGCGCGGCCATGGCCATCATCGACGGGTCGTTCGCGACGGCGATGGCGCTCGTGGCTTCCTGTCGTTGTGACCACGCCAAAAAGGCGAGCGCGATCACGCCTAATGCGAATGCGGCGGCCAGGCCTGGCATCACCGGCCGAGCCTTGGGTGCCTCAGGAGCCGAGAGGGCCTTAGGTGCCGAGGGTGCCTGAGGTGCCAAAGAGGCGTCGTCAACAGATTTGATCCAGCGATAGCCGCGTGTCGGCACCGTCTCCAGGTAACGGGCCGCGCCGGCATCGTCTCCGAGGACGCGACGCAATTGGGCGACGACGCGGGTCAGGGCGTGATCGGTGACCGCCGTGTCGGCCCAGAGCGCCTCGAAGATTTCCTGCTTGGTGAAGAGATGGCCCGGGCGCTGCACCATCAACGCGAGCAGGTTGAATGCCTTGGGCTCGAGCGAAAGCGGGACGCCGGCGCGTTCAAGACGATAACTGTCGAGGTCAAGGACGAAGTCGTCCCATCGATAACGGGTCGCCACTGTCAGGAGAATACGCGGGCAGGCCGCGAAAGGTGACGCTGAACTGCGTCATCACAAAAACATCAGAAGGGTTTTCCGCAACTCGCCCCGCCGGAGGCGGGGCCAAGAACCGCTGGTCCCAGGATCAACAGGCGCGCCGGGCCGTCAAACGTCACGCGCTCAAAGAGATGCAGTGGCAACAGGCCGTCACCCTCCCCGGCACGCGGATCGGCGCGCTCAATCGACACGGCCGGCACGTCCCGCATCGTCCAATCGCCGAACCGTAATTCGCGGAGACGCACCTGGCGTGCCCGGCGGCTGGCCTGCGCGGTCGCCAACTGGACCGTCTCGCCGGTGTCCACGATGTTGTGACTCGCACGGCCCGCCGCATTGAACAGGACCAGCCCGCCGGCGCCGCTATCTGGGACGAGACGCAAGGTGGTGTGGTCCTGTGGCAGGCTGACGAGGAAGCGGCCGTGTTCATACGCGAGGTGGAGGGCGATACCGATGCGCGGCGGCGCCTCGTGGTGCCACTCGACCACGCGGTGTTTGAAGTCGAGGGTGTAGCGCAACCAGGCAAGTACATCCTGTCCGATCAGTCCATGGACCTTGCCCTCCGCGTCGAACGTTCCCGCTGGCACCACAGAGGGCATCACGTTGTCTGCGGAGATCGGACCGACCACCAGCCGATCGATTGAGACAATGGCTCGCACGATTTCACCGACCGGCGAGATCACGGTGCTCTTCGCTACCGCTGTCGCTCCCGCGATGGTTGCCACCTCCTCGCTGATCACCGAGTGCGTGGCGCCGGTGTCGAGCAGCATGATGAACGGACCGCACCCGTTCACCATCACCGGCACCATCACGCCGCCTTGAGGGCCGAGTTGAAACGCCGTGGTCGAGCCGGCCCACAATCGCGGCGTTGTGAGGAGCACCAGCGCCGCCGAGACTAAGAGGCATTCCCGCATGGGGACACCTTCTGCGGTGAGGCCGGTGCGGGTCGTGATGGAAACCTGACGAAAACGGGACTTGTGTAAGATCTCTCCCTATGACTCTTCGCTCTTTTGCCGTCCTGGTGGCACTCGCCACGAGTTTCATCCCGCGCCCGTCGTTCGCTCAGGGCGTGGATCCGCGTCCGGCCAACAACCCTGAACAAAAACCTGCGCTTGCCGGCCAGACCGACGCGCCGGAAAAGAAATCCGGCGTCGCGTTCGATGTGGTCACCGTGGCCGAAGGGCTGCAGAACCCGTGGGGCGTGGCGTTCCTGCCCAACGGCAAGATGCTGATCACCGAGCGGCCCGGCCGGCTGCGGGTGCTGTCGGCCGACGGCAAGTTGTCCGCGCCGGTCACCGGACTCCCGGCCGTTGACGCGCGCGGCCAGGGCGGCCTGCTCGACGTGGTGCTCGATCCCGGTTTCTTAATCGCGAAGAACAGCACCATCTACTGGAGTTATGCCGAGCCCGCCGCCGAGCAGGGCGTCAACAACACGGCGGTCGCGAAGGGCACGTTCGTGGACGATCCGGTGGCGCCGCGCGTTGAGAACGTGCAGGTGATCTATCACCAGCGTCCGACGCTGCGATCGCCGTTGCACTTCGGCAGCCGCCTCGTGTTTGGCCGCGACGGCACGTTGTTCATCACTCAGGGTGATCGCTCGATCACCGAAGGCCGCATGCAGTCGCAAAAGATGGATAGCGGCCTCGGCAAGATCGTTCGCATCAACACCGACGGTTCGATTCCCAAAGACAACCCGTTCGTCGGCAAGGAAGGCGTGCTGCCGGAGATTTGGTCGATCGGTCATCGCAACATCCAGTCGGCCACACTCCACCCAACCTCCGGTGAATTGTGGGAAGTCGAGCACGGCACGCGCGGCGGCGACGAAATCAACATCGCGCGCAAGGGTCGCGACTACGGCTGGCCCACCATTGCCTATGGCATCGAGTATCGCGGCGGGCCCATCACCGGTGGCATCACGCAGCAGGAAGGCATGGACCAGCCGCTTTATTACTGGGATCCCATCATCGGGCCCAGCGGCATGGCGTTCTACACCGGCAGCCTGTTCCCGGCGTGGAAGGGCAACCTGTTTGTCGGCGGCCACGGCACGCGCGATCTGGTGCGCTTGGAGCTGAATGGCGACAAAGTGGTCGCGGAAGAGCGGCTCCTGAAGGATCTGCAGCCCAAACCCGAGGCGATCCGCGACGTGCGGCAGGGCCCCGACGGCGCCATCTACGTGCTGACCGACAGTTCCGCGGGCCGCCTGCTCAAGCTGGTCCCGAAGAAGTAAGAAGACAAAACCGCGAAGTCAGAAGATATAGAATCCACCACGCTCGCAACGGTTCATGCGGGCGTGGGGGACTTATGAAGAGATTTACGGTGTTTATGGCGTGCCTGCTGCTGGGTACGCCGATGCTCGCGCAGATCGGCAAGCCGGTCAGCGAGATCGTCGAGCTCGAGCTCCTGACCTCGAGCGAAGTCGTCGAAAAGCAGAAACAGGGTTTCATCAACGTCATCATCGCCAACGGCGGCACCGAGGCGCGCGGTCCGCACAATATCCTCGCCGGCCACACCATCATGTCGCAGCGCACGGCGATCGATGCCGCGAAGCTGCTCGGCAACACGCTGGTCTCGCCGTCGATGCCGATCGATGTGGGCGCCACCGGCGTCAGCGACGGCTCTAACATCCCGGGCGGCATCACCGTGTCGGCGGAGATCTTCAAGGGCCTCAAACTCGCCGAGATCGAAAGCCAGGTGTGGAACGGCTTCAAGAACATCTTCGTGATGGGCGATCACGGCGGCGGGCAGCGCATGATGCGCGAGGCCGCCGACGAGATGGACAAGAAGTACGAATCACGCGGCGTCAACGTCTTCTACGTGCCGGACTTCTATCAGAAGTTCCAGGACGATGTGCAGTTGTATCTGTATGAGAAGAAGCTGCCGATTGGCGGGCACGGCGCGATGATGGAAACCTCGAAGATGTTGTTCCTCGAGCCGGCGCCGGGCGTCTACGTGCGGCCGACCTACAAGACCGTGGCGTTCGATCCGACCGGACAGACGCCGGAGCAGTGGAAGGCCGCGCGTGATGCGCGAATGGCGCGCGAAGCGGCGATTGCCCGCGGCGAAACCGTGCCCGAGCCGCAACGTGGCGGTGGTGGTGGCGGTGGCCGGCGGGCGGCCGACCCGAATGCGCCGCCGCGCGTGAACAACGGCCTCAGCGGCAGCCCGCACCAGTCGACGAAAGAGATTGGAAAAGATCTGCACATGATCGGTGTGAACAACACCGTGGCGCAGATCCGGAAGATGCTCGCCGGGAAGTAGGTCTTAGGGTCTTGGGTCTTAGGGTCTTAGGGCGGTCTTAGAGGCACTGTTCTTCAAGACCCTAGGACCCTAGGACCCTAGGACCTTTTCCGATCGCCGGTATCGATTTTCCCGCTCAGCGCCGCGCCCTCTTCCATCGTGAACTTCGGCGCCGTGACGTCGCCTTCGACGCTCGCGGTTTTCTTGAGCTCCACGCGGAGCATGCCCAGCACGTTGCCTTTGACCTTACCGCTGATGACGACCGCCTTCGCGCTCAGGTCCGCGATCACCGAGGCGGATTCCCCAATCGTCAGCTCGTGATCGCCGAGCTCGATCGTCCCCTGCACCTGGCCGTCGATGGTGAGGTCGGCGCTCGAAACCACGTCGCCCTTGACGCTGACTGATTCGCCGATCCAGTTCGCCCTACGTCGCTCTTCCGCCATTCAAGCTCCTCGCCTCTGAACTATCGGTTGGACCTACTGTCCTCTGCAGGCTCCGGCAATTTTGTGCGATCCGCCGTTTGCCGAGGAAATTTTCGTCAAGCTCAGCTGGTACCGCTCTTGCTGTGGCTGCGTGCGCCTGCCTCGGAGTCTCATCATGTGGATCCATTCGACT
The DNA here is from genome assembly GCA_963784445.1 of uncultured Acidimicrobiia bacterium. GTDB lineage: Bacteria > Acidobacteriota > Vicinamibacteria > Vicinamibacterales > UBA2999 > 12-FULL-67-14b. The sequence goes on from CAWARO010000001.1 coordinate 1,003,780, forward strand.
CGAAATTTGGGGCGTGCCTTGAATTTCTCGCTCAGGACAAGCGTTGCGGTGCTTGCCGCCGCCGTCATGCTCACCTCGTGTGCACCGGCGTATGGTCAGTGGGGCAACAGCCGACCAGGTAACGGATCGAATGGCGGCTATCGCGTCGAGCGCCAGGTCTTCGATCAGGGCTACCAGGACGGCTATCGCCAGGGGCGGGACGATGCACGTGACGGCGACCGGTTCGATCCCCGCGGCCAGCGCGAGTACCGCAGTGCCGACAACGGCCGCTATCGGTCGAGCGACGGGCGGCGGGTGTATCGCCAGGGCTTCGAACGAGGCTACGAGGAGGGCTACCGCGAGGCGCGAGGCCGGCGGAACCAGCGCCGGCGGTAGTGCATCCGCGTGAACTTGACACGAGCCAAATAAATGAACGACCATTAATTTCTTATGGCACGCCCCAGGAACGCCGACGGGCAGCGCACCCGCCAGGCGATCCTGGACGCGGCCCTCGATCTCTTCGCCGATAAAGGCTATTTCGGCACCAGCCTGCGCGACGTCGCGTCGGCAGTCGGCGTGCGCGAAAGCGCGCTCTATAACTACTTCGCCGGCAAGGAAGCGCTGTTTGACGCGCTCCTCGACGCCCATCAAACCACCAAGCGCGAGCGGCTGGCGCCGCTGGCCGAAGGCCCGATCAAGGACGCCCGCACCCTGCTGATGCAGCTGGCGCAGTCCACCCTGGACAGCTATGTCGAGCCGCGCGAGGAAAAGCTGTTCCGGATCCTGATGTCGGACGGCATCCGGCTCGCCAAGGTCGGCCGTCTCAACCTGCACGAGCGGATGGGTCCCGGCCGCGAGCGCATGCACGACATCATGTCGCGGCTGGTTCGCGAGGGCTGGCTGCGCCGCGCCGACGTCAGCATGCTCAGCCTCGCGTTCCTGAGCCCGCTGATCGTGTGGCGGCAGCTGCACGCCATCGACGCCAATCTGCCGATGATCAAGAACCCGCGCGCCTACGCGCGGCAGCACGTCGACCAGTTTTTGAGCGGCGCGGCTGCCACCGGGCGCGCCACCCTCGTTTCGCCCACTCGCGCCACCATCCGGCGGCGGGCATCATGACCACTTCAGGAGTCCGCCGCGTGTTGCGCTCACTTTCGTTCGTCGTTGTTGCGGCGTTCGCCGCGGGGTGCGGCGCCGACGCTGGTACGGCCGCTGGCACGCCCGAAGCCGTGGCCGTCACGGTGTCTCCGGCCGTCGCCGTCGAAGAGCCAGTGACGCGGTTCATTCGCGTGAGTGGCACGCTCACGCCGCAAGAGGATGCCGAGGTCGCCGCGGAGATCGCCGGGCGCATCGTCGCCACGCCGGTGGAGCGGGGCAGCCTGGTGCGTGAGAACGACGCGCTCGTGCAGATCGCGGCCACCGAAGTGGAAGCGCAGGCGCGTGAGGCGCAGTCGAACGTCGCGCAGATCGAGGCGCGGCTTGGCCTCGCCGGCGGTGGCGCCTTCGATGCCGAGCGTGTCCCCGAAGTGGCGAATGCGAAAGCCGGCTATGAGCTGTCGCGCAGCGAGTTTGCCCGCGCGCAGCGGCTGTATGACGACAAGCTGCTCGCGCAATCGGAATTCGAGCAGCGCCGCGCGCAACTGGAAGCCACCCAGCGACAGTACGAAGTGGCGCAGAACGGCGCCGCGCAACAGTATCAATCGCTGCTCGGTGCGCGGGCGCGCGTCACGGTGGCGCAGAAGGCTCTGGCCGACACGGTGGTTCGGGCGCCATTCGCAGGCGCCGTCGGCGAGCGGTTCGTGTCGGTCGGCGATTACGTCACGCGCGGCACCAAGGTCGCTTCAGTGGTGCGCATCGATCCCCTGCGCGTCGAGCTGACAGTTCCCGAGCAATATGTGTCTGCGGTGGCCGTCGGCCGCGCGGTGACGTTCGAGGTCGACACTTACCCCGGTGAAACGTTCACGGGCCAGGTGCGATACGTGTCGCCGTCGGTGACCGCCGCAACTCGCGCCTTGACGCTCGAAGCCATCGTCCCCAATACCTTGGGCCGGCTCAAGCCGGGATTTTTCGCCACGGCGCAGATCGAAGAAGCCCAGAAGCGTCCCGGCATCCTCGTGCCGTCGGCCGCGGTCCGTACCGTCGCCGGTACGGCTCGCGTGTTCGTGATCAATGGCGACCGGGTTGAAGAACGCATTGTCATGACGGCGCCGGCCGTCGGCAACCGTGTCGAGATCGTCAGCGGCCTGAAGCCTGGCGAGCGGGTGGCTGCCGGTGGCGTCGATCAGCTCGTGGACGGCGTTCGCGTGGTCGTGAGGTAACCGTCATGCAGTGGCTAGCGGAGATCTGCGTCAAGCGGCCGGTTTTTGCATGGGTGCTCGTGCTCTCGTTGACGGTGGTCGGCCTGTTCGCGTTCGGCCGCCTGGGCGTCGATCGATTCCCCAACGTCGACATCCCGACCATCTCGATCACCACGCGCCTCCCGGGCGCCGCGCCGGAGCAGATCGAGACCGAGGTGACCGACAAGATCGAGGAGTCGGTCAACACGATCAGTGGCATCGATACCCTGACCTCGACCTCGTCCGAGAGCATCTCGCAGGTGGTGGTGTCATTCAAGCTGGAGAAGAACGCGGACATCGCCGCGCAGGAAGTGCGCGATCGGGTCAACCGCGCCATGCCGCAGCTGCCACGGACGGTGCTGCAGCCGACGGTCGAGAAGCTCGACTTCCAGGCGTCGCCCGTGATTACCGTCGCGGTTACCGCCGACAAGCCGGTCCGCGACATCACCGAGTTCGCCGACCGCGTGCTGCGACGGCGCCTGGAGAGCTCGGATGGCGTCGGCCAGGTCGTGGTGATCGGCGGCCGGAAGCGTCAAGTCAACCTGTGGCTCGATCCTGCACTGTTACGCGCTCAAAAGCTGTCGGTCAATGACGTGGCCCGCGCGCTCCAGTCACAGAACGCCGACGTCCCCGGCGGCCGCCTCGATCAGGGCGGGCAGTCGGTCACGCTCCGTACGCGCGGCCGCATCGAGACCATTGCCGGTTTCGGCGACGTGGTGCTTCGCGAAGTGAACGGCCACCCCGTTCGCCTTCGCGACGTGGCGAGGGTCGAAGACGGCATGGCTGAGCCCCGCACGCAGGCGAGCGTGAATGGCGAAGCCACGGTGTTGCTGCAGATCCGCAAGCAGTCGGGCACCAACACGGTCGAAGTGGCCTCCAACGTTAAACAACGGCTCGCCGAGCTCGAGACCATCCTGCCGCCCGGCTATCAGCTGCGCATCGTCCGCGACGAGGCGCAGTTCATCGAGGCGTCGATCGCCAGTGTCCAGGAACACCTGATCGTCGGATCGATTCTCGCGGCGATCGTCGTGTTCGTGTTCCTCGGGAATGTCCGTTCCACGATGATTGCCGCGATCGCGATTCCGACCTCGATCGTCGCCACCTTCGCGCTGATCTGGTACATGGGCTTCACGCTCAACATGCTGACGATGCTGGCCCTGACACTGTCGGTCGGCATCGTGATCGACGACGCCATCGTCGTGCTCGAGAACATCTATCGCTTTATCGAGGAGAAGGGCATGCCGCCGATGCAGGCGGCGGTTGAGGCGACGAGGGAAATCGGCCTCGCCGTGATGGCCACCACCTTATCGCTGGTTGCGATCTTCGCGCCGGTGGGATTCATGAGCGGCATGGTCGGCCGCTTCATGCAGAGCTTCGGGCTGACCATGGCCTTCGCGGTGATTGTGTCGTTGTTCGTGAGTTTCACGCTCACGCCGATGATGTCGGCCTACTGGCTCAAGCCGCCGCCGAAAGGCGCGCATCGCGATTCGAAACACAACCGGCTGTTCGAGCCGCTCGACCGCGGTTACACCCGGCTACTCGAATGGGCGATGGCGCACCGCGGTGTGGTGGCGATCAGCACCGTCCTGTTGTTGTTGTCGAGCGTGCCGTTATTCATGATTACGAAGGTCAACTTCACGCCCGAGGATGACCAGTCGCAATTCGACATCACGTTGCGGGCGCCGGAAGGCACCAGTCTGGCGGCGATGGAGGTGCTTGCCAATCGTCTCGGCGCCGCGGTTCGCCGGATTCCCGAAGTCGACTTCACGCTGACCACTGTCGCGGGTGATGCGGCCGGAACGCTCAACACGGCCACGATGCTGGTGCGCCTGCACGAGATCGAGGACCGCGATCGCGACCAGTTCGCGGTCATGGCCGAGGTTCGCGACCGCATCCTGCCGGAGTATGTGAAAGCCGGATTGCGGACCGCCGTCCAGTTGGGCGGCGGGCCCGGCGGTGGCGGCGGCGGCGCGATTCAGTTCATGGTCCAGGGCCCGGACCTGGACCAGCTCGAGAAGTACAGCAACGCACTGCTGATCAAAGCGCGGACGATTCCGGGACTGGTCGACGTCGATACGACGCTCAACGCCGGCAAACCGGAGATGCAGGTGCTGCTCGATCGTCCGAAAGCCGCCGACCTCGGCGTGCAGATTGCCGATGCCGCCGACGCACTGAGACTTCTGGTGGCAGGCGATCAGGTGACGACCTTCAACGAGGACGGCGAGCAATACGAAGTGCACCTTCGCGCCGAGGAAAGCGAACGCGGCTCGGAAGAGGCCATTGCGGCGCTGCCGGTGCCCTCGTCTCGTCTCGGCATTGTCACGCTCGACAACATCGCGACCTTCGCCGACAGCGATTCGCCGGCGACGATCAGCCGCATGGGACGGCAACGGCAGGTGACGCTGAACGCGAACATGCTGCCGGGCACGTCGCAGGCAACGGCGCAGGAGGCCATCACCGCTGCGGCCGCGGAGCTCAACATGAGTCCCGAATACCGCGCCGATTTCCAGGGCCGCTCGCGCGAGCTCAATCGCACCGCCACTGCATTCCTGACCGCTATCGCGCTCTCGTTCATCTTCATGTACTTGATCCTGGCGGCGCAGTTCGAATCGTGGCTGCACCCGATCACCATCCTGTTGTCGTTGCCGCTGACGCTGCCGTTCGCATTGCTCTCGCTGATCATCTTTCAGCAGTCACTCAATATTTTTTCCGGGTTGGGCCTGCTGGTGCTCTTTGGGGTGGTGAAGAAGAACTCGATTCTACAGATCGATCACGCCAACCAGCTGCGCGATGAAGGCATGAACACGCACGACGCGGTGGTGCAGGCCAGCCGCGATCGCCTGCGGCCGATCCTGATGACGACGCTGGCGTTCGTGGCGGGCATGTTGCCGCTGGTGATCTCGAGCGGCGTTGGCTCAGGGACCAACCACGCCATCGGCTGGGTAGTGATCGGCGGGCAGACCATGGTGTTGCTGGTGACGCTGGTCGTCACCCCGGTCGCGTACTCACTCTTCGATTCAGTGAAGTTCAAGCGCACGCAACCGTTAGCCGTGCCGGAAACCATATAGCCCCCGGCTTTAGCCGGGGTTGTTCCGTCGGTCGGTGCCTAAAACGTCTTTCTCGCGACCCACTCTCGATACAGCGAGTCGACGGCCACGTAGCGCCCCCCATCTTTGGTGATGATGTCCTGGCGGATGAGCGCCGACAGCGCCGCCTGCACCGTGGACGTGCCTGGCAGCCGATGCCGGGTCCGCACGTCGGCCGACATCAATTCGCGTCCTTCCTCGAGCACGAGCGCGCGCAGCACCGCGCGTTGCGGCAGGGTCAATCGCTGCCAGGATTCCTCGAACACCGTGTGCTGCTCGCCGAGTAAACGAGTCAGGGTAGCGTGCAGGTCCTCCATGCCCGCCGTCTTCCGTCCTGACGCCTTGATGTCGTCCCAAGTCTCGTGGGCGAGGCGCTGCACGTCATAGGGCACGTTCGCGGCGAGATCGACAATGGCCTCGCCGAGGCCCGGTTCAGGCTTGATGCCGCTGCCCTGAAACCGCGCGTCGAGGAACGTGGCGAAGTCGGCCGGGTCGATCTTTTCGAGGCGCATCACCGGACCGGCCTTGTAAAACGGCCGTCGCGGGCCTAGCATGCGCTCCATCAACGACGGTTCGGAACCGGCGAACACGTAGCCGACCTGCCGCTGTTCCTGCACCGCGGCCCTCAACGCATGCTCAACCAATCCGCCGTCGAACGAGGCAATCGCCTGGAACTCATCCAGGGCAATGGCCATCCGCTGCCGCCGCGCCGCGGCAATCCGGCCCGGGAGCGCGAACACTTCCGTGGCGACGCGGGCCGCGTCGCGCGCCGACCGCACCGCCGGGAACCCAAGCGCGAACTTGGTGCGCCCAGCCTGGTCGGCATCGAAGCGCACCTCCGGCCGGATGGCGCCGAGCAGCTCGCCGGCCCAGCGCCGCAGCCGGCTCGCCGGGGTATCGGCGGCGACCAGCGCCTGGGCGTAGGACTCGAGAAAGCCGATGTAGGAGCTGGACGAGGCGACGGTCACCTCGACGGTGAGGATCTTCTGCCGCGCCAGCCCGCGCATGACGTCACGCACCAGCGACGACTTGCCGTAGCGGCGCGGCGAGATCAGGAACACCTTCTGGCCGGCGGCCAGGTCGCTGCCCAGCCGGGCACGCTCATCCTCGCGGTCGGCGAACGCCGCCGCGGTGACGATCTCGCCGTAGACAAACGGGTTGTCGGGCGTCATTACGTCATTATACGTAATGACTACGTAAAACAACGTAATCCATCGATTCGCTCAGGACCTGCGGTGCCGGCATGAGCGGCGCGGCGACCATCGCGCTGATCTACGCGTCGTTCCTGGCCGTGGGGTGGCTGGCCACCCGCCGTGGCGGGAGCGGTTCAGTGGACGGCTTCATGATCGCCGGCCGGGCGATGCCCCTGTGGCTGGCGACGTTCACGATGACCGCCACCTGGGTGGACGGCGGCTACCTCCTCGGCACCGCCGAGGGCCTCTACCGCAGCGGCCTGGCCAGCGGCCTGCAAGGCGGGGTGTGTTTCGGCATCAGCCTGATCCTCGGCGGCCTGTTCTTCGCCCGCCGCATGCGCGCGCTCGAGTTCCACACGCTGATCGACCCGTTCGAAGCGCGCTTCGGGCCGAAGTGGGCGGTCGTGCTGGCCATGCCGGCGGTGCTGGCGGAAATGTTCTGGAGCGCGGAGCTGCTCGTCGCGCTGGGCTCGACGTTCGGCGTGATGCTCGACATCGATCTCGCCACCGCCATCGTCGTCTCCGCCGTCGTCGTCACGCTGTACACCATGGCCGGCGGCATGTGGGCGGTGGCGTATACCGACGCCTATCAGCTGATGCTCGTCGGCATCGGCCTGGCGATCACCTTGCCAATCGCGCTTGACGCGGTCGGGGGCGTGACCGCGGCGTGGACGCTGTTCCAGGCGTCGCGGCCGGACGGGGCGTTGCCGGTACCGCCCCTGCGGCCGGCCGGCATGTGGACCACCCAATCGATTGTCGGATGGTGGGACGCAAGCATCATGCTGATGCTCGGCGGCATCCCGTGGAATTGCTATTTCCAGCGCGTGCTGTCGTGCCGATCGCCAAACGCCGCGGTCGCCCACTCGATTCTTTCGGGGCTGCTGACGATCGTGCTGACGATCCCGCCGCTGCTGATGGGTCTCGTGGCGTTTGCGTATGTCTGGCCGCCCGACGTCGCGGGGTTGCTGGCCGAACAACCCGCGCACGCGCTGCCGCTGATCTTCAAGCACGTGGTGCCGACGCTGGCCGGCCTGCTCGGCCTGGCGGCGATCATCGGCGCCGTCACGTCGAGCTTCTCCTCATCCATCCTGTCGGCGGGGTCGATGTTCAGTTGGAACGTCTGCTGGCGCCTGATCAATCCGGACCTGTCGTTCGGCGGCATGAAGCTATTGATGCGCATCTCGATTGTCGCCATCGGCGCCGGCGCGGTGTGGATGGCGCTCGAAGTGCAGAGCGTGCAGGCGCTGTGGTTCTTCACGAGCGATCTCGTCTTCGTGCTGCTGTTCCCGCAGCTCGTGAGCGCGCTGTTCGATTCGAAAGCCAACCTGGCCGGATCGGTCGTGGCATTTTCCGTTTCGCTCGTCCTGCGCATCGGTGGCGGCGAGCCGCTGTTCAGCATCCCCGCTTTGATCCCGTATCCCGAGTGGGTGCCATTCAAGACGCTGGCCGCCGGCCTTGGGTTGGTCCTGCTGCCCGCGATATCGCGATGCACGGCCGCCTGGAACCCGCCGCGGCCGTTGAAGAACGTGTCTATCCGCCTAAAGGCGGACACCACCGCCACCTAGTCCTGTGGTGTTCCGGCTTTAGCCGGATAGACAAGACGCATATATGATGCGCCCATGAAGAAAACCATCGCTTCACTGTTCATGGCGTTCGTGATTACCGGCCTGGTGCTTGATGCGCGGCAGGGCACCCTGATCCCCGCGCCCGACCGCCGGCCCGGTGAAGGCGCTGGTCCATTTCCCACGCTCACGATCCGCAACGTCACGGTGATCGATGGAACCGGCGCGCCACCCTTCGGTCCCGCGAACGTCATTGTCGAGAACAACCGCATCGCGCGCATCGTCAATGCCGGCACGCCAGGCGTGCCGTCGCGCGAACCGGCCCCCGCGCCCGCGCCGAACATCATCGATGGCACCGGCATGTTCCTCATGCCGGGATTCGTCAACGTGCACATGCATCTCGGCGACGAGAAGAAGGCGCCGCAGAACGAATACGTCTTCAAGCTCTATATGGCGCATGGCGTGACCACCGTGCGTGGCGTCGAGATCACGGCGCAACCCATGGCGATTAGCGAGAAGGAGCGCAGCGCGAAGAACGCGATTGTCGCACCCCGCATCTTCAACTATCAGCGTCCCGGCGCGGGCTGGGGCAAAGGCGTGGTCGACACCCCTGAGAAGGCGCGCGAGTGGGTGCAGTGGTGCGCCGCCAACGGCGTCGACGGAATGAAACTCGTGGCCTACCCGCCGCACATCATGTCTGCGCTGCTGGACGAGGCGAAGAAACACGGCCTCGGCTCGACCGCACACCTCGAGCAGCGCGGCGTGGCGCAAATGGACGCGCTCACGGCGGCGAAGATGGGCCTCGGCGCGGTGACCCATTTCTATGGCCACTTCGAGCCGCTGATGCGCGACTACCGCGTGCAGCCGTGGCCCGAGCAGATGAACTACAACGACGAGCAGTACCGCTTCGGCCAGGTCGCGCGCCTTTGGAACATGATTCATCCTCCCGGCAGCGACGAGTGGAAGGCGTACCTGCAGGAACATCTCAAGCTGCGCACCGTCTTCGATCCGACGATGACCGCCTATGCGGCGGGCCGGGACGTGATGCGCATGCGCAACGCCGACTGGCACGACAAGTACACGCTGCCGTCGCTGATGGATTTCTACACGCCCAATCGCGAGAACCACGGCTCGTACTTCTTCGACTGGACGCACCAGGACGAGATCGCCTGGCGCAACTTCTACCAGGTGTGGTTCCGCCTGCTCAACGACTACAAGAAGATGGGCGGCCGCGTCACCGTCAGCGACGATGCGGCGTACATCTACAACACGTGGGGCTTTGGCGTGATTCACGAGATGGAGCTGCTGCTCGAGGCCGGCTTCCACCCGCTCGAAGTGATTCGTGCCGCGACGATGCATGGCGCGGAAACGCTGTTCGAGCCGAAAGGGCAGTTGCCGCAGTTTGGAATTGTCCGCGCCGGCATGCTCGCCGACATGGTGCTGGTCGACCAGAACCCGTTGCAGAACATCAAGGTCTTATACGGGACGGGCCATCTGCGGCTGAACGATCGCACCGGCCAGATGGAACGGGTCGGCGGCATTCGTTACACGATCAAGGACGGGATCGTGTACGACGCGAAGAAGTTGCTCGCGGATGTTGGCGCGATGGTCGACGCGCAGAAGCGGCAGCGCGCGCAGAAGACGAGCCGGAACTAGCAGGAATCAGGAATCGGGAATCAGGAATCGGGAGTCAGGAGTTGGCAATCAGGAACCAAGGAAGACAAGAGTTTTCCCCTGATTCCTGATTCCTGATTCCTGATTCCTGATTCCTGATTGCTATTGCGGCCTGTAATACAGCCACATCTCCGGGTTGACGTCGTCCCATGCGCACTGCGGGCGGCGCAGGAAGTCCATGCCGGAGTCGCCGATCGGCGCGCCCGGCGGGGCCGCCAGCGGCGGGATGATCCGCGACGACATGGCGTCGTTCATCGGCCGCTCGAGGAAGCGCTTGATGTCGGCAGCCAGCAGCATGCGATGCGCCCGCTCGGATTCCGCGCCCGGGTTCGCCGGTGCCGCGGCATTGGCGGCCGGGCGCACCCGGTTGGCGATCTGATCCAGCTTGAGTGACGCGATCGCGCGCACCTGCGGGTTCGGCGCCACCGCGGCCAGCCACGATATGCGATCGACCAGCACGCGCTCGATGGCGCGCTTGATTTCCGCTTCGTAGTTGCCGGTGGTCGTCTGATCGAACGTTGCCTTGATCAGGCGATCGATGACCTCGCCCAGGCCCGGCCGCGACTGCTCAACCGCGTTCTGCGCGATCATCCTCGCCGCACGATCGGGCTGCAGCACGAAGCCCATTGTCACCTCGGCGGCGATGGTTGCCGGCGCGATCGGATCGAACGCCTCGCCGGTGGTGCGGTTGAACAATTCGCGGTGCATGCCGTGGCCAGGCGGGCGGGGCGGAATCAGGTCGAGGATCCGCTGCGGCAGCGCCAGCTCCGACACGCGCAGTGTTTGCCCCAGCGCGTCGAGCGCCTTGCGCTGCGCTTCGGCCGAGACCCACATCACCGGGTCGCGCCCGTCGCCCCGCATCGCGTAGACGAAGTCCTGGCCGCCGATCATCGACGCCGCCGACTCCACCGTGAAGCGGTGATACATGTAGGTGGTCACCAGCGGCTCTTCGATCAGCGCCGTCGGCGTGCCGGTGCGGATCGTGTTGACCCCGATGCGGTTGAGCGCCGCGCGGCGGACGCGCATGAGGCGATTCAGCTCGTCGGCCTGATCGGTGCCGTTCGACCATTGATCCGACCGCGGGTGAATGTCGGTGTCCTGGTTGGTGAAGTAGCGCAGGTCTTCCTTCCACGCATCGTCGAGGATCTTCGTCAGCGCCGCCTTCTCGTCGGTGCCGCCAGCGAACTGGCGGTAGCCGTAGTTGATCGCCACCTTGTCCCAGTCGCCGATCTTCTGCTCGTAGGCCTTCGAGATGTCGATGGTGCCGTCCTCGCGCAGCACTTCCATCGGGTGCGGATAGTCGAGCGTCGAGATCCAGCCCTTGCCGCTGCTGTAGTAGTTGTGGCCGAGGCCGAGCGTGTGACCGACTTCGTGCGCCGACAACTGGCGGATGCGCTGCAGCGCCGCCTCGTAGATCACCGTCGGCCGCTCGTTGCCGTTGAGGTACGGTGAGAGCAGGCCCTCGAAGATCATGTAGTCCTGGCGATCGCGCAGCGAGCCGAGCGTCACTGTGGCTTTGATGATCTCGCCGGTGCGCGGATCCGACACCGAGCCGCCTGAACTCCACCCGCGCGTCGAGCGGTGCACCCAGTTGATCATGTTGTAGCGGATGTCCATCGGGTCGGCATCCGCCGGCAACACTTCGACCTTGAGCGCGTTACGGAAGCCCGCGGCCTCGAAGGCCTGGTTCCACCACATCGCGCCTTCGATCAGCGCCTTCTTCACGTCTTCCGGCGCGCCCGAGTCGACCCAGTATTCGATCGGCTTGACCGGGTCGCTGATTGCCGCGGTGGGATCCTTCTTCTGCAGGCGATGGCGGCGGATATAGCGGAACTGCATCGGTTCGCCGATCGGCGTGCTGTAGTCGACGAACGTGGCGCCGCCGTAGCCCGCGCGGGGATCGTCGTGGCGCGGCGTGAACGTCGTATGGTCCGGCAGCTGCACGAACGACGCATGCTGGCGCAGCGTCACCGCATCGGGGGACGGCGTGACGCTGCCGACCGTTCCCGAGAACAGATTGCCGCCGAAACCGCCGCCGCCACCACCACCGCCGGTCTGCCCGATCGGCGCCGGGCCCTGGGTCGGACCGCCGCCGCCACCACCGCCGCCGGTCGGTTCGTTGACGAACGTCAGCGTCATGTCCACTTCGGTGTTCATCGGGAAGTTCTTCGTGTTGGGCAGGTAGAACGCGCTGCGTGTGCGATCGAGCCGGTAGTTGCCGGGCCTCAGGCTGCCGGCGGCACTGGCGACATCGCGCAGGTAGAAGTCGGTCGCATCGACGAGGACCCGGCCGGCCGATTCAGCGGCCACCGTGAAGCCCCACAGGATCGACTTCGCAAATGAATCCTCAACCGACTTGCGCTCGAGCGGATTCTTGCTGCTCGAGCGGAACGACTGATTCGGCTGCACCAGCATCACGCGCGGGCCGACGCGGTTGAAGTAAACGAGGCGCCCGCCGCCGCGGCCGGAGCCGCGATCGAGCCCGATGTCGTTCGAGCCAAGGCCGGCCGAGAGACCCGTGGAAAACAGGAACTCGGTATCGAACCGTGAAATCTCGAGGAACATCCCGCCGCTGCGTTCATCCCAGTACAGTGGGAAGTAGCCGTCGAGTTTCTTCATGCCCGACGTGCGGTCCTCGATGGACGGCGGCGTCGCCGGGCGCTGCGCTGGTTGCGCGGGTTGACGAGCTTCGATGATCGGGCCCGCGAGCAGCAGGGCACCGACGAGCAGAACTGACTGTTTGAACATGACCACTCCAGGTTTTCTAGGCGTGGTCATTCTAACGCGATGCCCTGAGGGCGCCGCGTGCGGTGAGTTAGCGCTTTCGCTTCGCCGAGGTGCCGGTCTTTTTCTTCGCTCGACCAGCTTTCAAGAGCGCGCTGCCCTTGCCGGCGCTTCGCGCCAGCACAGCCTTCCTCGCCACTCGTGGCGCCTTGGCCTTAGCGGTCTTGGCCTTAGCGGTCTTGGCCTTAGCAGTCTTGGCCATAGACCTGGGCTTGGCCTTAGCGGCCGGCTTGCGTGGTTTCTCGCGCGCCTCGCTGCTGGTCTGATTGGCGGGGCTATCTTCGGCCTCGGCATCGCCGCTGGTAGCTTCCGGCCAGGGCGTCTGGCGGTCCGAAGCCGGCTGCCAGCTCTTCTGCGAACTAATCGACGCGTCCTGGACCTTCAGCTCTCGGGCCATATCGTCCTGCGCCAAGCGGCCGCGCTGCGTGTACTGCCCGGGATTCACTTTGTTCTGTCTGCTCATATGCGGAACCGTAGTAACGCGCCAACGCCGCCGATGTCGGCGAGCAGCGTGGCATCTTCAATGAACCTGATGTGCGCCGCGGTCTGCTGTGCGCGTGTGACCAATTCATCCGACAGCTTCAGCCGGGCTTCATCAGGGGTATTTGGGCTCGAAGTGGTGACCTGCACCTCGCCGGGTGCGGCATCTTCCGGCAGTTTCTGAACCGGCTTCAATGTTTCCGGCGAGCCGGTGATCAGCAGCTCGTCGACCTGTCCCAGCTGAAGTGCCGACAGCGTTGCCTCGGGCCCGGCCACGCCGAGTCCGCCGCTCTGCCACGCATCCATCAGCTCCTGGACCTTTTCCACGTCGGTCTCGGAATCCTTCTCACGCAGCGCGGCCAGCGTCCTTTCGACGAAGCTGCCGCTCTCGCCGTCCTCGTGGGCGCCAATCTCGACGATCTTGTCGGTGAGGTGCTGCGGCAGCTGCTCGCGCAGGATTGGCATCGCCACATCAGCGCCGGCCACTACGATGTGATTGATGTCCTCCTCGCGGACGATCTTGTCGAGCGTGTCGACAACTTCCTTGATGTGCGTGGTGTGGAAGTTATCGGCGCGGCGTTGATAGCGGGCCTGCGACCAGCCGCCCTTCGACGTGCGCCGCGTCTTCTCGCCGGCAATCTTTTCTTCACGTTCCGCCTTGCCGCCGAAGACGAAGATCCGCGCCTTGTTGGTATCGAGCATCACCGCCGCATAACGCGGATAGTTTTCAACCAGCCGCGCGAGCGGGTATAGATGCGGCACCGAGCCGATGAACAGCGAGTGGTCGCCGAACGACGCCTCGACGGGAATCGCCTCAAAGAACTCCGACCCGGACGAAGCGAAGATCGCCAGCCCTTGCGCTGCCGAATCGAGCTTCGATTCGAGGTATTCGCGGATGCGCTCGGCATCGCGGTCGAAGCTTTGGCGCTCCGGTGACTCCGCCGCGAACCCTTTCGCGCGATCGCTCAACACCTTTTTCACGAACTGGTGATGGTCCTCGCGGCCGTTCTGGTTCGGGGTCAAGCTCAGGTACAAGCTGATGAATGGGAACGGACTGGGTTCCAGCGCGGCTAGAACTTCCATCCGCTGACTCAAAGGTTGCACGGACACAGGTATTGACTCGGCCATGCCGGTGAAGCTGCAAGGTGGGTGCCGTGGCGCTCTACGGCGCTCGTTGGTAAGGAACCTCTCGAAACATCGGCAGGCCGGCCAGCGTGATAATGTCGACCAACCCCTGCCGTTCGTGGAATTCCTTGTTGTCGCGATTGATGACGACCGTATTGGAATAGGTGAGGGCCAGGCGCCTGAACTCACCATCGATGAGGCGGAAGCGGCGCACCATATTCTCCACATCCTCGTGAGCACGGTTGCGCTGGCGGATGTGTTTCTCGATGGTGTCGGTGCTCGAGGTGAGCACGATCACGCGGTCCGGGTTCCACGTGTCGCCAATCGCCAGGACCTTGCGCAGGGCGCGGTGCTCTTCGGGAGGGTACTCGGCCATGTGCGCTTCGAGAGTGATGCGCGCACCCTCGAAGAAAATCACTTTTCCAGGCCCGTCGTGGTCGCGCGCGTCGCGGTAGTTGGCGTCGTACAACCTCGCAAAGTATTCCGTGACGCCAACCGCGTTCATGCCGTCGGCGATGTCTTCGAGCACGCGGGGATCCCACACACCCTTTTCGCCTTCACCGTAGGATCCGTTGTGATAGAGGTCGGCCAGCTGGCGCACCAGCGTGCTTTTGCCAACACCGGGGCCCCCGACGATAGCTACTCTCACAGTCAACAGTCTACAGTCGGCAGTTGAGAGTTTCACTCCACAGTTGTCAGGCTCAGTCCTCAGTCGCCAGTCAAACTGCGGACTGTGGATTGAGCTGCAGATTGTCGACTGAGATTCTCAACTGCCGACCGTCGACTGTTGACTGACTCCAGCTACTTCCTCGTGACGTGCGCCGATACCGCGAGCCACCTCCCACCGCGCCTCGCCCAGACGTCGGTATAACGGCCGGAAGATGGCCGGCCATCGGCCGCGGTGAAGCTGGTGGCGGCGTGGACGATCGCCATGTCGCCCATCAGCCGGATGTTCACGTCGTGCGCCTGGAGGTTGCGAATGGTCACCGGCTGCGCAGTGACCTCGAGAAACTTCTTGCGATCGAGCAGCGAGCCGTCGGCCATTGAGCAGAGGAAATCGTCGGCGAGAATCTCGTCGAAGCGCTTGACATCGCCCTTCTGCACGGACGTGATGTAGTCGGCGTTGAGCCGGGTGAGCAGATCGAGATCGTGTGCCGTCGACGCCTGGTTCGCCATGGTGTTTACTCCGCCTGCCTGCCGTAACCCGTTGATGGTGGCCGCATCGAGCGAGACGACGATGGTCGAGTACGAATCGATGTCGGCGAGGATCCGTTCGCGCGGTCCCTGTTTCCATTCGTCACTGCCGTAGAACGCGTCTTCCGACGTCTGCCGCTGGGCAACGCCTTCGAACCCGCGCATCAGGAAGTAGGAATCCTGATCGTGTTGTGACGGTCCGTAGCTGACGACGTCCACTTTCCATCGCTTCAGCATTGGCAGCGCTTCTTTCAAGAACGTCTGATGAAAGCGATCGCGCGTGCCGGGTTTCAAGTTGTACGAACGAATCTCGACGACCCCGATTGGCGCTTGCTCACCCTGCAGCTCAAGAGGCAGCGCGAGCACGATGATGAGCAGAGAGCCGGCGAGTTGTAGTAGTCGCATCTTGTCCTCGGTGTGCAGACAGTTGCCAGAGAAGCATGACTGCGTAGCTGCGCCATGGGCGCCATCGCTCGGATTGCGCGTCGAGCTCGCGCGCGGAACAGTTGCCGGCCATCCGGCGCAGCACCAGATCGCCTGAAGGGAACGCATCGGGCTCATTCAGCGCGCGCATCGCAATGTACTGCGCCGTCCACTCACCGATGCCCGGGATCGCACGCAAAGCGTCAACGGCTGCTGGGCCATCGAACGTGAGCGCGCCGCTGCACACCGCGCGCGCGAGGGCGCGGATGGCGCCTGCTCTTGAAGCAATGACGCCGGCTTCTTCGATCGGAGCGTCCTGCAACTGTGCCGGGGAGGGAAAGAGGCGGTCGAGGCCATCACCCGCTTCCACCGGCGATCCCCATCGCGCGGCCACTCGCCCGGCGATGGTGGTGGCGGCGCGGACGGAGATCTGCTGTCCGAGGATGGCCCGAACCGCGAGCTCGAACGGATCCCACGCGCCCGGCACGCGGATGCCTGCGTGAGCCGAACAGGCGCGCTTCAACAACGGATCGACAGACAGCTGCCCCGCAATCACGGCAGGGTCGGCGGCGACGTCGAACATCCGTTTGGCGCGCTCGACGATCGACAACAACAGGTTCGGATCCGCAAACCGCACCTCGAGGGACAGCGCCGACGCTCCCGCCACCGGCGCGATCGCAATCGATCCGGCCTTGCCGTTAATGGCGATGGTGCGGCGATATCCGGATCGATCCACGGATTCGACGCCCTGCGTGGCGCGCGCCGACAGGAACGCGATCAGGGATTCCCAGTCATACGGCGGGCGGTAGCAAAGTCGAAACCGGTAACAGTCCGACTCCGCGATCGGCCGTTTCGCGAGCCGGCGCAACTGCGTGGGCGTTCTCGCGTAGGTGCGTCGCATCTCGCCGTTGAACCGGCGCTGGCTGCCAAAGCCGGCCGCGATGGCCACCTGCGCGAAGGGAAGTTGCGTCTCGTCGAGCAGTTTCTTTGCCGATTGCACCCGGCGTGTCAGCGCCACGTCGATAGGCGTGGCGCCGAGGTGCTGTACGAAGAGACGGCGCAGGTGCCGCGAGGTCACGCCCAGGCGATCCGCGAACCGATCGACGCTCTCACGATCGAGCGCACCATCACCAATCAGCCTCAGCGCGCGGGAGACGACACTCGAGGTGCCGAACCACGCCGGCGTGCCGGGCGACGCCTCGGGGCGGCAACGCAGGCATGGCCGGAAGCCGGCCGTTTCAGCGGCGGCAGCGGTGGGGTAGTAGCGGATGTTCTGATCGTTGGGCGATCGCGCTGGGCAGATTGGACGGCAGTAGATTTTCGTGGTGATGACGGCAATGAAAAACCTGCCGTCGAACCGCGCGTCACGCGACTTCCGCGCCCGATCGCACGCGGCCCGGTCCAGCTCCATCACAAACGGAGCTTAGCTCGATCCGGCGGCCCGGATTAGACAGAAACGGACCTGGTCAGTTTTCGAACCGGTATCCCAGTCCGTAGACGGTCACGATGTAACGCGGATTGTGCGGATCGGGTTCGAGCTTTTGCCGCAGCCAGCTCACGTGGACGTCCACGGTTCGCGTTTCGGGTGTGGCCTGATAGCCCCACACCGCGTCGAGCAGCTCGTCACGCGACAGCACCACTCCGGGATGGCGGACGAGGTGCACGAGCAGCTTGAACTCCTGCGCCGACAGGCGGACGGCACGTCCGCCGCGCAGGACCTGTCCCGCTCGCGGACGAACGACGATATCCCCGAACGCCAACTCGTCGGCGCCGGCATCCGCGCGAGTGCGCCGCAGTAAGGCCTCGATGCGCGCCAGCAGTTCCGCGCTCTCGAACGGCTTGGTCATGTAGTCATCGGCGCCGCTCTTGAGCCCCGTGATCTTGTCCGTGATCGAATCTCGCGCGGTGAGCATCAGCACCGCCACGCTCTGCCCTTCGCGGCGCAGCTCATGACACACCTGCAGACCGTCTTTTGCCGGCAGGTTCAGGTCGAGGATGATCAGGTCGTAGTGGTCTTTGCGCGCGAGGTCCAGCGCAACTGCGCCGTTGACCGCCGTCTCGACCGCATAGCCTTCCTTGCGCAGCCGATCCGAGAGCGTTCTTCGCAGCCCCGGCTCGTCGTCTACCAGCAGGATCCGGCGCTCCGGAGTCGTGGCAGCCCGCGCGGTCCCTACGCTCACAGGGCAGGCTCCGCGGCCACGCGCTGTGCCGCTGTCATCGCCGGCAACTGCAGGATGAAGCGCGCCCCCCGCCCGCCACTCGCCACGCGCACGCGGCCACCATGAGACTTCACCACCTGTTTAACGATGTTGAGGCCGATGCCGCTGCCTTCGATCTCGCGCTCCTGTGCGTGACGGCCGCGGAAGAACGGCTCGAAGATCCGCCGCCGTTCCTCCTCGGGAATGCCAGGCCCGTCGTCTTCCACGGCGATGGCCACATCGGAGCCGCCGCTCGCCGACACGCGCACCGGGCCACCATGCCCGTACTTCACCGCGTTCAGGACCAGGTTCTTCACCGCCATCTTCAGCGCATCGCGATCCGCCAGCACGATCGGCAGGCCCGGTTCGATCACCGTATCGATCTGCTGCCCGGCCGGCGCGGCGGCGCGGCTCTCTTCGACGGCGCTCGCGATCACGTCGGCCACATCCGTGGGCCGGCGGTTGAGCACCGTGTCGGGCCGCGCCTGCAACCGGCAGCAGAGCAGGATGTCGCCGATGGTCTTCGCGAGCCGGCGTCCTTCCACTTTGATCAGCTCACCGTAATGCCTGGCTTCCGCCGGCGTGCCGACCACATCGTCCGCGAGGTTCTCGCCGGCGCAGGTGATGGTGGCGAGCGGCGTGCGCAGTTCGTGCGACATGCGCGCCACGAGCTCGAGCTGTTCACGCGCCGCACGCTGCATGCTGTGCATCGAAGCCACCAGCAGGCCGACGCTGAGCGCCAGCAGCACGAGCACGCCGATGCCGATGGCGAGGTTGCGGAAGCGAATGGCGCCAAGCGTGGCTTCGAGCGAGCCGCTCTGATGCTGGAGCAGCACGCGCCAGCGATGTGCGGCGGCGTCGGGCATCAGGCGCCCGGCGGTCGCGGCGTCGAGATCGCGGCCGTGAATCGCAAACAGCGGGATGCCGGGCACCGTGGCGTCGAAATCGGCGCGCGCGAGATCAGGGCGCGAGCGATAGACCACCATGTCGGGGACGTCGTCGCGGATGATCATCACGTCGAGCGCCGACGGGATGCCGCCCTCGAAGCAGCCGGCGAGCATGACGGGGATCAGATCGTTGGCGATGTGATCCATGTCGAGCATCGCGATGATCCAGCGATCGCGCGTCGCGCCGACCGGCGCCACGATCGCCGGCACTTCATCGACGAGCGTGCGCGAGGTGGCAGAGGCAAACCAGGCGGGCGCCGTCGTGCCGATGTCCTTCCGTTCGACCAGCCGCAGCTCTTTGACGAAGCCGGTGGGTGTCAGATCGCGAAGCGCGCCGCGCACCGCGGATTCGGCGCCTTCCGGACGGTCGAGATCGATGGTGGAGATGCTGGAATACAGTTGAGCCAGGCGCGCGTCGAACTCCGTCGAGAGCCGGACGGTCGCCGCCTCGAGGTTTTGCCGCGCGCGCATCTGCTCGAGGCCGCTCAATTCGCCGAGCCACCGGTATTGCAGGATCGCGAGCGATGGAAGCAACACGCCGATCGCCGCGATCAGCGCCACCGTGCGTCTGGAGGCTGTCCACGCCATCCGCAGATGGTATGTCAGACGGGCACCGAGATCCACGCTCGAGCTCGCCGATTTAGAATGGGAGCGTGATCAAGCTCGCGGCCGCATTTCTTCTTCTATTGTTCGTTCAACCACAATTCATTCCCGACCCGCCGCACCAGTGCGATGACTGTGCGACGTGGAACAAGCCACGCGATCCGTTTCGCGTGTTTGGCAACACCTACTACGTGGGCAGCGACGGCCTTTCGGCGCTGCTCATTACCGGCGATGCCGGCCACATCCTGCTTGATGGCGGGCTGTCGCAAACCGCCGCGCTGATCGACGTCAACATCCGCAAGCTGGGATTCAAGACCGAAGACATCAAGTTGATCACCGTGTCGCACGGCCACTTCGATCACGGCGGCGGCGTCGCGTCGCTGCAGCGGTTTACCGGCGCCACGGTTGCCGCCAGCCCTTCCACCGCAGCCGCGTTACGGCGCGGCGAGAACACGCCCGACGATCCGCAGTTCGGATTCGGGCGCGCGTTCAACGGGTTTCCGGCGGTGAAGACCGTGCGAGAGGTGGCGGACGGCGAAGCAATGCGCATCGGCAGTCTCGCTCTTACCGTGCATCACATTCCCGGCCATTCGCCGGGGAGCACGGCGTATACCTGGCAGTCCTGTGATGCAGGCAAATGCTTGAACATGGTCTACGCCGATAGTCTGACCTCGCCGTCTGCGCCGGGCTTCAAGTACGGCAAGGCAGGCCTCGAGTTGTTCCGTCGCAGTATCGAGAAAGTCGCCGCGCTGCCGTGCGACATTGTCCTGTCGCCCCATCCGTTCTTCACGCAAGTCGATGCGAAACTGAAGCGGCGCGCCGAGATGAAAGGGCAAGGCACCGACCCGTTCATCGATGCCAATGGCTGCAAAGCCTATGCGGCCGCCGGGTCAAAACAACTCGAAGCCCGCGCGCTCGAGGAAGCCAAGCCTAATCACTAGAGCTACAATCAATCTGATGAGTATCGTGAGGAAGTGCTTTGTGGCGGCCGCGGTGTTTGTCGCGGCTGCGTGTTCTGATCCCCCGCTGCAACTCGCGAACATCCAGATCGGCCGTGCATTGAATCCGGACCGGAGCGTCGGGAGCATGACGACGCTGTTCAAGCCAAACGAAACGATTTATGTGTCGGTCCAGACCACCGGTTCGGCGCCGGGGACAATCGCCGTGAAGTGGCTGTATCAGGGCCGTGTGGTTGATGAACCGGTGAAACAGGTCGACTACGATGGCCCGGACTCAACGGAGTTCCATATCCAGAACTCCGGCCGGTTTCCTGAAGGCGACTATAGCGTCGAGATCTTGATCAATGGCGTGTCGGTAGGGACGCGCGCGTTCAAGGTGGGCAACTGACTGTTTCGCCGGCGCTATTTTTGCGCGCGCACGCGATCCAGCGTCCGCTGTGCGAGGCGCCCGCACGATCCTCAAGCCCTGGTCATTCATATCTGAGCGCCAGGATCGGATCGATCCTGCTCGCGCGGCTTGCCGGGATCAGGCCCGCGGCCGCCGAAACCACAGTCAGGAGCACGACCGTCGACACCGCGATCCACGGATCGTTAGGCTGAATTCCATACAACTGCGACGACACGTACTCGCCGAGCGCGATCGCGGAGGGAATGCCAACGGCAAGGCCGATCGTCAGCAGCAGCAGCACTTCCCTCATCACGATCCACAACACTCCGGACGGCTCCGCACCGAGCGCGAGCCGGATGCCGAGCTCCTTGCGCCGCCGCGCGACGATGAACGCCATCACGCCGTAAAGGCCGATCGACGCGAGCAGGGTGGCGAGCAGGCCGAAGCCGCCCGACAGCAGCGCGATCAGGCGATCGGTGAGCAGCGTTTCGTCGAGCTGCCCCTGCAGCGTCTTCACGTCGTAAACCGGCATGGCCGCATCCAGCCGTTTCACTTCGCCGCGGATCAGATTGAAGGCGCCCGCCGATGCCTGGGTGGTGCGCACGTAGAACACGGCGCTGTTCTTTCCCCAGTTCGGCCAAAACACCTGGCGCCGCACGCCCTCGCGCGGTCCTTCGTACAACGAGTCTTCGACCACGCCGATGATCTCGATGTCCAATTTTGTTTCCGGGCCCACGCCGCGGCCCAGCCGCTTGCCGATCGCGCTCTTGTCCTTGAAGAAATGCTGCGCGAACTTGCGGTTGACGATCACGAGGTTGTTGTCCTTCTTGACGTCGGCGGCGTTAAAATCGCGGCCCTCGATGAAGCGGATGCCCATGGTGTTGAAATATCCGGGCGAGAGCGCGTTCATGAACGCCTGCATGTCTTCGCCGTCCTTGGCTTCGTGCCCCTCGACCGACGTGGTGCTGTCCCATTCGTCGCCGGCGAGGATGCCGACCGCCGCCAGCGCGGCGGATTTGATCCCGGCAGCGGAGTTCAACCGTTCGAGCAGCTCGGTGTAGAAGTTCACCGTCTGCTGTTCTTCATATCCGCTCAACGCCGGCGACAACCTGAAGGTGATCAGGTTGTCCATCTGGATCCCGGTGTCGGTGGTCTGCAGGTTCTGGAGGCTGCGGACGAACAAGCCGGCCCCGAACAGCAGCAGGAAGCTGAGCGCGACTTGCGCGGCCACCAGTCCCTTGCGCAGGAAGAGCGACCCACCGGTGCCCGCGACGGCGCCGACCGTGTCCTTCAACGTCGCCCACTGGTCGGGCTTGCTCGCGCGAAGCGCGGGCAACAGGCCAAACACAATGCCCGTGACCAGCGTGAGGACGAACGTGAAGCTGAGGATGCGCAGATCCGGCGTCGGCTGAATCAGGAGCGGCTGCTGCTGCGGGATGAGCGCGATCAGCCCGCGCGTCAGCGCCACCGACAACGCGATGCCGAGCACGCCGCCGATGAGCGACAGCAACACGCTTTCGGTCAGCAGCTGCCGGACCAACTGGCCGCGGGTCGCGCCCAACGACAACCGTACCGCGATTTCGCGCTGGCGCATGAACCCGCGGGCAATCAGCAGGTTCGCAACATTCGCGCAGGCGATGAGTAAGACGAGGCCGACCATCCCCATCAACACGATCAAAGCCGTCGAGAAGTCATTGCGCAGCGGCGAGTAGCCGACGTCGGCCTTCTCGACAATCAACTGCCCCTTCATGAACTGTTCGCGGTTGTAGGAGCTGAAATACTTCGCGCCGGGCAGCGTGATTTCGTGCGCGCGGATCTGCGTGAACAGCCCCTGCAACGGCGCCTTCGCGCTCTCGATCGTGTAGCCGGGTTTCAGCCGCGCGAACACCTGCACCCACCGGGTGCGCTCGTCGTCCATTCGTACCCATCCCCACTCGGGGACAATCACCGGCTTCATCAGAATCGGAACACGCATCTGCGGCGAGCGCGCGGGATCGATGCCGGCAAAGCCGGCCGCCGACACGCCGATGATGGTCATCGGGTAGTTGTTGACGAGGATCTTCTTGCCGATGGCGCCGGGATCGCGGTTGAAGCGGCGGTTCCAGTAGTCGTAGCTGATCACCACCACCGGATGACCCTGGTAGGTCTGGTCGTCTTCCCGCGAATTAAACATGCGGCCCGCGGCAGGCCCCACGCCGAGCATCGAGAAGAAGTTGCCCGACACCATCTCGATGTCGACGCGCTCGGTCTGGTTGTCGACGCTGATCGACGCATCGGCCAGCCGGCGCGCAATCACTTCGGCCAGCGGCTCCGCGCGTTTCTGATACTCCTGGTAGATCGGATACGAGTGCATCCGCGAGCCCATGTTGCTGCCGCTATGGGGACCTTGCTGATAGAGCATCACGAGCTCCTCGGGGTTCTTCACCGGGAGCTTGCGCAGCAGGATTTGATCAATCAGCGTGAAGATGGCCGTGTTCGCGCCAATGCCCAGGGACAGCGAGAGGATCGCCACGATCGAAAAGAGCGGACTGCGGAACAGCCCTCGGACGGCCAGCTTCACGTCGTTGGTCGGTAGGGTCATGGGGGGTTAGACGGGCCACCGAGCTGACACGTTGTGCCCCACAGCCACAGAAATTACAGAAAAAGTGGGCATCTGAGTCTTCTGCGGCCTGGTTTTTCGTTTCTGAGCCAACCATGAACCTCTGCGGCCCGTCTCACGTATCAACGAAAACGGGGGAGGGTTTCATGTCGTTTCTGAAGCGTCTGTTAGGAAAGAGTGAACCGCCAAAGCAGCGGGTCCAGGTGTGTGTCGAATGTGGAATGCCGGTGGCCGACCACAAGCAATGGTGCTCGATCCTCGCGGGTCAGAACGAGATGAAGCTGAAGGCCGTCGAAAAGCAGTAGACCCAGGCTCTTCCGCGCCGCCGGCTACTGGTGAGTTGGCCACCCGCCGATACGGCAGGTATGGCGCTTGCTCGATTGAGCATCCTCGTGTTTCCGGAAACAGGGAACACCTGGACGGCCCGTTCCCTTGAACATGACCTCGCGGCCGGCGGCCGCAGCGCAGGGGCCGCAATCGACACGCTCGTGAAGATCGCGCAGGCTCATATCGTGTTCGACACTCGCCATGGCCACGAGCCGCTGTCGGCCTTTCGCGCCGCGCCGCAACTGTACTGGAGCGCCTTCGCGCGCTCCGAGAAGACCTCACAGCTGATGGAAGTTCGGCGGGAAGACTCGGGCACCGAGCTGCAATGCTTCGTGAGTGTCGTGCCGCAGAACCCAATCCTTTCCAGGTTTCCGCGGCCCGTCCGCATCGCCTGAACGGTCAAATCACGCGGTTGCGGCCCCGTCCGACCGCCAGCGAGACTTTCTCTCGCGCACGATCGACCACAGTACTGAATCGCTCGTCCGGCTCAAGCTCCGCCACGCCCCCCGATATGGCGAGGCTATACTGCGAGCCGGCGTGCAGCGCGGCGCGGACCCGCTCGGCCACCGTTCGCGCTTCCGACGCACCAAGACCGGGCAACACCACCAGCAGCTCGGTAACGCTCCACCGAATCGGCAGATCCGACTGACGAATCGCCTTGAGCAGGGTGTCGGCGACCTGATTAAGGCGCTCGTCCTGTGACGAGGCCGCCTCGTGTGACGCCGCAGGCGCGACGTCGAACAGCACCACGCTTAGTTGGCGTCCTTCGCGGCGGGCGCGCGCGAGCTCACGAGCCACCGCAAATTCGCCGCCCGTCCGCTCCAACAGCGCGGGCGGAAAATCGACGATCGCAGGCATCTGCGGCTCGCCGGGAGAGGACGTCGGGTCGCGCCGATCCTCCGCACGGTCAAGAAACGCTGTTGGCGCTCCCACTGCACCGGCGGATCGCCCTCCGCCGTACGCCAACGCCGGCTGCCGGTCGTGAACGAACGCGGTCGTGCCAAATGCGCTGAGTGCGGCAACATCGGCATCGGTCACGGCCAGTGGCTTCACGTCGAAGACGCAGATCGCCCCGACGATCTGCTGCGCGAACGTGATGGGCACCGCCATCAATCCCCGCACGGCATCATCGACTCCGGCGGGCGGCAGGTCCTGCGTCTGGGCCAGGTCGCGGAGCACGACGGACTCGCCCGTTTCTTGAACGCGATTGAACACGCGAGGAATGTAGTACGGTGACTCGGGAATCAAATCGTCCGACGTCCAGCTGAACAGGGCGCGGAACTGCGTCTCACCCGGCGGACGAAGGTAAACCGCCACGCCTGGCTGGCGACACACCTGACGGACCTGATCCGAGAGCCTTTCCATAATCGCGTGCAACGCCTCCGGGGTGATCGATTCGGCATCAGGCGGATTTCCAAACCGCGCGTCAGCGTGGTGCCGCAAGGTGCGCTCAATCGTCGCGCGGATCGTGACGGTCGACGCCGTGCCGCTCAACACACGCGCCTTCAGGCCGCTTAATCGCGAGGCCGCGTACTCCCTGATGTCGCGCGCCGACGACCAGGCGATGATATTCGTGTCGTGGCCCTCGCGTTCGGAATGCAGCGCGTCGATGACCGCGAAGCCGTCCATGGTGGGCCGCGTCAGATCGACAATCAGGAGGACCGGTGGCCCGAAGCGCTGGATCAAGCCGGCGGCTTGACTGCCGCTGCGCGAGATCAACAAACCCAGCTTGAATGGCTTCAGGGCTTCCATGCAGCGCGCTGCCCGTTCCTGGTTCGTATCGGCGACCAGCACGTAAGGCAACACCACAGCACGCGGCTCGGCCACCGGGGTTCCCGGTGCGGTGGCGTCGTCACTTGACCAGGCGAGCGCCGGCGTGTCCGCGGTTCCGCTCGCGGCCGCTTCGGTCGGCGCCTGGGGCGGGTGCGACCGCACGGTGTTCTTTCCTTCCGCCTTGGCCTGATAGAGGTACTGATCGGCGCGGAACAGGACGTCCGCCGCATTCTCACCCGCCGCAATGACCGCCACGCCGATGCTTATCGTCAACGACGGCAATGGCACGGCGCCATCGCCGCGGTATTGAGCGATGCGCTGACGGATGCGTTCGGCGCATGCGGCGGCGCTGTGGTGATCGCAGTTCGGCATCAGGATCGCAAACTCGTCGCCGCCGTAGCGCGCGCAGACGTCGAACACTCGAACCGCCGATTGAATGATGGTGCCGACGACGCGAAGCACGGAGTCGCCCACCTGGTGACCCAGGGTGTCGTTGATCCGCTTGAAGTCGTCGATGTCGGCCATCAGCACGGCCAGCGACTTCGCTTCGCGTTTCGTCCGTTCGACTTCCTGGTGAAGCCGGGTGTCAAGGTAGGGACGGTTGAGCAGGCCGGTGACCCCGTCGGTGGTGGCGGCATACGCCAGCCTGGCTGCTTCACTGTCGCTGCGCGCCGCCATCAGCGATACCGCAGCGGCGACGCTGAGGCCACGCAGCAGCACTTCGTCCTCACGTCCGAAGCTCGCGCCCTCACGTTTGTCGGTGACGGTGAGCACACCGATCGTTTCCTGTCCGACCAGCAGTGGCACTGCGGCGAACGCAAACGTCCGGTATTGATCGCGATGCCGTACCCGGTCGGGCATCAGGCGGGTGTCGCGCACGAAGACCGGACGGCCCGACGAATACACGTGGCCGATGACCCACGCGCCAGGCGCGATCCGCACCTCTTCCACTTGCGCGCGAGGGTAACCATGGGTCGCCACGACCGACAGCGACTCGTCCGTGCTGCTATAGAGCGCCAGCGATACGCGATCGGCTCCGAGCAGCTGCGCGACGTGGTCGACAACGTGTTGCGCTACGGTTTCGATGGTCCCCAGCCGGCTGAGCCTCCGCACCATTGCGTAGCCGCCGCGCAACTGTCGCTCGACGCGCCGCTTCTCGTCACGTTGGCGAACCGCTTGGATTGCAAACGACAGCACGAGCGCCATCGTGCTCATCGAATCGCGAAGCGAAGTCCAATCGCCATCGAGCACGACAGCCACCGGCGGTCCCTCGGTGCCGGTCAAAGAGAGCGCGGTGGCGTGGCCTCGTTCGGGGTCATCCAGGCGGAGCATCCCCAGCGCCTGCGATGTGAGCGCGGAGAGGTGCGTCTGCCAGTCGCGCTCCGGCAGGTCGTTCGCCCATCCCGCAACGGAAATCCAACCGGTATCGGTGTGTTCGAAAATGATCGCGCGCGCGCCAAGTACGCTGAACAGCTCTGACGCCAACAGTTCGAACGCCGCCCGAAGATGGACGGCGCTGCTGACTTCAGTCGCAATACGAGCGACGACGTGAGAAGAAAATGGTGTCAGCGGCATAGGGGGATATGGCCGACCAGCACAGCTATTCTGCACGAATCCGGTCCGAATGCGGCCGGAATCTCAGAGGCGGACGGTGAGCATGCGGTCTTGGGTGGGGTGGCACGGTAATGGCACGCCGCACTGTGAAGAAGTGCGCAGCTCTCGGTGTGGTGTTGCTATTGGCGATAGGACAACCGCGAGTGATAGATCGTCGGCGGGTGATCGATCGACGGCGAGTGATCGATCGACGGCGCGCATCGCCTATGTCGGTACGCTTGCCGTGGATGCGAAGCCGGCGGGGGACGTATTTATCAATCGCACTCTCGCTGGACGCACGCCGTTGCGCGTCGCGAACCTGCGCGCAGGCTCACATCTGCTCTGGATTGAACGCGAGGGGTATCGCCGGTGGACCCGGTGGTGGCGGTGGCCGCCGATCGCGTCGCGCGCGTGACGGCCGAGCTCGCTCCGTCGCGTTAGACCCTTTATCTACATCAATTTGCACGGACCCCGGCCACCCCCTGGCGGGGATAGAGGCGGACCCTCCGAATGAGGTAAGCTGCCTCCTCTTATGAACACCTCTGCTCAACTTTCGGTTGCCGAAGTCACCGCGACGCTGTTCGGAACGTCCACCGACCGATTGGTGCCCACCGATTCGATCATCAAGACCATGCTGGACGTCGGGACGGGCATCAGCGACTTGATCTTCTCGCCCGGCCGGCCTCCCCAGGTGGAACGCTACGGCGAACTGGTGGAAGTGAAAATCGACGGCATGCCGACGTTGCGCCAGGAGGACACCGCGGGGATTGCCCAGGACCTGATCAGAGGCAACGAGACGGTCTTGCGCACCCTGAAGGACAGCGGCTCGACCGACCTCTCCTACGTGGTGGCGGATCGATGCCGGTTCCGCGTCAATATCTTCCGCCAGCGCGGCACGTTCGCAATCGTCATGCGCGTAATCGCGTCGCGTATTCCGTCGCTCGCGGAGCTCGGTCTGCCGCCGGCGGTTGGCGACTGCTCCACGCTCAAGAACGGCATCGTGCTCGTCACGGGTCCGACCGGTTCGGGTAAGTCGTCGACGCTCGCCGCG
Organism: uncultured Acidimicrobiia bacterium; assembly: GCA_963784445.1. GTDB lineage: Bacteria > Acidobacteriota > Vicinamibacteria > Vicinamibacterales > UBA2999 > 12-FULL-67-14b. The sequence continues at coordinate 1,032,054 of CAWARO010000001.1, forward strand.
ATCATCGACATGATCAACGAAACGCGCGCCGAACACATCCTGACCATCGAGGACCCGATCGAGTTCCTGCATGCGCACAAGAAAGGCACGGTACACCAGCGCGAGCTGCACGCCGATACGCCGACGTTTGCGCTGGCGTTGAGAGCGGCGCTGCGCCAGGCGCCGAAGGTGATCCTGGTCGGCGAAATGCGCGATCGCGAAACCATCGAGATCGCGCTCACCGCCGCCGAGACGGGCCACTTGGTGTTCTCGACCCTCCACACGATTGATGCCTCCAAGACCGTGGAGCGTATCGTCGGCACCTTCGAGGTGTCGGACCAGCAGGCGGTTCGCGGCCGCCTCGCGGCGTCGTTCCGCTACTTCATCTCGCAGCGCCTGATTCCGAAAAAAGGCGGCGGGCGGATGGCCATCATCGAGATGTTGAAGGCCACCATGCGCACGCGCGAGTACATCGAGATGGGTGAAAAGGAAGGCAAGTCGCTACTCGACGCCATGCGCGACGGCGCGCTCGACGGCATGCAGTATTTCGACGGCGAGCTCGAGAAGTTGGTGCGTGCCGGCACCATTGCCCAGAGCACCGCGTATCTCTACGCGACCAACCCCGGCAACCTGAGGGTGGCGTTAGCCGACGTGCCGGACGAAGATTCGCTGATTATGAGGTAGCCCGGCTCGCGTCTGACCGGTCCAGCGACCGCCGCACCGCTTCAAGAATCTCTTTCGGCGTCGACGGCTTCTGCAGGAACGACTGGCCGTCTTTGAGCGCCAGCTCCCGGCCGGCAAAGTCGGTGCTATACCCGCTCGTGAAGATCACGCGCAACTGCGGCCGGCCCTTCTGCAGCCGATCCGCAAGCTCGCGGCCGCTCATGCCATCCGGCATCACCACGTCGGTCAGGACGAGATCGACTCGCCCGCCGGATTCGACCCACGCCCGCAAGCCATCCGAGCCGTTCGCGGCTTCCACCACCCGGTAGCCGCCGCGCTCGAGGACGGTGCGCGTGAGCAGCCGAACGCTGGGCTCATCCTCGACGAGCAGGATGGTTTCCGTGCCGCCATGCGGCGCCGCGACGTCTGCTACGTGTGGACGGAGTTGCGGGGCCCGTGGCGTGGCCTGAAGGACGACCTCGAATGTCGTGCCGCGCCCGACGATGCTCGACACGTCGATCCGGCCGCCGTGCTGGGCGATGATGCCGAACGCGGTGGCGAGGCCCAACCCCGTTCCTTTGCCCGCGTCTTTGGTCGTGTAGAAGGGATCGAAGATTCTGGGGAGACACGCCGCCGGAATCCCCGTGCCGCTGTCGACCACCCGGACTACCACCTGCTCGCCCTCGTTCGACGATCGCGCGGCCGTCTCGATGCGCAGCCATCCGCCGGACGGCAGCGCGTCGCGCGCGTTGATCACCAGGTTCATCAGCACCTGGTCGATCAGTCCCGCGTCCGCGTGAATGGACAGGGCCCGCGGCGACAGCAGCAGCTGCAAATCGATGTCTTCGCCGAGCACCCGCCGCACCATTTTCGCGAGGCTCGTCACCAGCTCGTTCAGATCGACGTGCTGCGGCTGCATGATCTGGCGGCGGCCGAACGCCAGCAGCTGGCGCGTCAAGCCCGCCGCGCGCTCCGCCGCATCGACAATGTGCCGCGTCGCCATTTTCCGCGACACCGGATCGTCTTCGCCCTCCAGCAGCGTGAGCGCGAACCCCTGGATGATGGTCAGAATGTTATTGAAGTCGTGAGCAATGCCGCCCGCGAGCTGCCCGATGGCCTCCATCTTCTGCGAGTGGCGCAGCTGGGACTCGAGCTCGCGCTCGCCGGTGATGTCGCGGCTGATGCCGAGCAGCGAGGTCATCTTGCCGCAGGGATCGCGCAGGGGGCAGGCCTGGGTCCGGAGCCAGCGGCGCACGCCGGTGACGCCGATGACCTCGAACTCGAGCTCGCCGCTTTCACCCGATATCACCCGGCGATGCAGGTCCTTGAAACCTTCGCGGTACTCCGGCGCGATCCATTCGAGCAACGGTCGCGCTTGCACCTGTTCGAGCGAAGTCGCCGACAGCATGGCGAGGCCGGCGGGATTCATTTCGATCAAGTAGCCGTCGGGCGAGACGATCTTCACGCATTCGGGATCGGTGCTCACAATCGTGCGCCACCGTTCCTCGCTGGTTTTCAATTGTTCGACAAGGGCCGCCAGCTCGGCGTTCCGCTTCTCCAACTCTTGGATGAGTTCGCTCGTATCCTTCAACGCGCCAGCATGATACGCGACGATCGGCGAACTACGAGCACGGCCGTAGTTTTGATCTACGGCCGGGCTGGTAGAACAGTCCGGATGTGGGAATTAGAGTCAGAGGGATCGGGGATCGGGGATCATGGATCAGGCTTTTCCGCTCCCAAATCCCCGATCCCCGATCCCTACTCAGATCGCAACGCCTGCATCACGTCGACGCGTGAGGCGCGCGCGGCCGGCATCAGCGACGCGGCCACGGCGGCGACGATCAACACGAGCGCCGCGCCGGCCAGCGGCACCGCGCCCGGCACTTCGATGTTGCCCAGGAATCCGCCGGCGAATCGCAGCAGCGCAAAACCGCCAATCACTCCGGCCACGATGCCGGCGGCGGCGATCACCGCGCCCTCACCGAGGATGCGCGTCAGCAGGTTGGACGGCGTCGAGCCGATGGCGAGGCGGACGCCGAACTCGCGCATCCGCGCGCTCACCGAGAACGCCAGCACCCCCGCCACGCCGACGATCGCGATCGTCAATGCGACGAGCGCGAAGCCGCCGAACACCATGGTATTGAGCCGATTGGGCGCGAGCACTTCCGCGCGCACATCTTCGAGCGTCGCCGCCTGTTCAACGGGCTGCTCGGCCGAGATGCCGCGGATGATCTTCGTGATCGGCGTCACGAGCGCATACGGATCCGTGCTGGCGTGCACGAAGATGCGGCCGCCACCGAATTCCTGTTCCATCGGGTGATACACCGTCAGCTTCGGACCGGGCACGATGTTCTCGTCGTCAAGGTCGGCGGCGACGCCGATGATGCGCCGACCTCCTGTCGAGATGCCGATGAACTTCATCACTGGATCGGTCCACATCAACTTGCGGTCCACCGCCTGCTGGCTGTTGAACATCCGGCGCGCCACGCTCTCGCTGATGATCACGACCTTCTCGGAATCCGATCGATCGTCGGCGTTGAAGTCGCGGCCGGCGACGATCGGCACACCGAGGGCCCTGAAGAACCCGGGCGACACGGTGCGGAAACTCGCGCGCGGATCGTCCTCACCGTCCGCCTTGGCGTAGCCCTCGACCATGAACTGCGCGTCGAAGAAGGCGCCGGCCTCACGCCAGGGGACAATGGTGCCGACGGCCACCTGCTCCACGCCGGGCAGCTCGCCGATTTGGCGGAGCGCTTCGCGATACAACGGCAGGGTCTGCTCGGGCGGCCGCTCGAAATTGAGCGGCACATGCAGAGCTAACACGTTGCGCATGTTGACGCCGGTGCTGGTCTGCTGCAGCGCGATCAGCGTGGCGAGCAGCGCCCCGGCCCCGGCCAGCAGCAGGAACGACGCTGCGATCTGCGTCACCGCGAACAGCCGCAGGCGCTGATTGGTGCCCGACGTGATGCGGACGCTGCCGTTCGACAGCCCGAAGCCGTTCGACGCGTCGGTGGACGGCAGGCGAGGCACGAACGCCAGCAGGATCGCCGACGTGATCGCCAGGCCAACACCGACCCACAACAGCGTGGAGTCAACGGTGAGATCCAGCGCCCGCACCGAGAATCGCGAGGCGTAACGGGCGAGCACGGCCACCATCGGCCGCGCGATCAACACGCCCAGCAACGCACCGGCGCCGCACAGCACCAGGCTTTCAGCCAGCAACGTCCGCCGCAGTGCGCTCGACGTGGCCCCCAGCGCGGCGCGAATCGCCAGCTCGCCTTCACGACGCACCGAGCGCGCGAGAATCAGGTTGGCGACGTTCGAGCAGGCAATGATGAAGATCAATCCCGAAGCCGCGAGCAGCACGAGCAGCACGGTGCGGGCCGGCGACGTGATCTGATCGCGCAACTGAACGGCGGTGATCTTGAAGTCGTCCTTCACCGGGTACGCCTCCCGGTGCTCGGTCACGATCGCGCCATGCGTGGTCTGCAGCTCGGCGCGAGCCTGCGCGAGGTCCGCACCCGGCGCGAGGCGGCCGAAAAGTTCCGTCATGCGATGGACGCGGCCATCCTGCATCGTCGCGGACATGTGATGCGAGCTCGTGACCACGTTGGCCATCAACTCGGTTTCGGCGGGGTAGGGCACCGACGGCTCGAGCACGCCGATGATCGTCGACGCGCGATCGCCCAGCTTGATCTGTTTGCCGAGCACGCTGTCGTCGCTGTTGAGCGTCGTGCTCCAGAAGCGGTGGGTCAGCACCGTGACGCTCGGCTTGTCGGCCCCGTCATCGGTCGCGTCGATCAGGCGGCCGCGAATCGGCTGCAGCCCCATCACGCGGAAGAACGAGCCGCCGACCACGCCGGCGCGAACGACGCGTGGCTCGCCCAGACCGACCAGCGTGAAATCGAGCGTCGAGAAATCGCCGAACTGCGAGATCGTCTTCACGCGCGACTTCAAGTCGTTGATCTCGGGCACCGACCAGTTGGCGTTCTCGGTGCCGCGGCCGGTCGCCGTCTGCCGGATGTAAATCAACCGCTCCTCGTCGTCGTTGACGAGGGGCTTCAATAGCACTCCCCGAACCACGCTGAAGATGGCGGCGTTGGCGCCAATGCCGAGGGCCAGCGTCAGGACCACGGTGATCGAGAGGCCGCGGGCGTGGATGAGCGAGCGAAGGGCGTAGCGGAAGTCGGTCAGCAGTCCCATGACAGATCCATTCAACGAGAAAGGAGTAATTCTTTTGCGGACGGCCCAGCCGGCGCAAGGGTGAAGAATTTGGCGATTTCTGGCGCCAACACGGCATCTTTGACCATGTGCGTCTGGCCCGGCAGGGTCAGATGCTGCGCGTTCGGCAGGACATCCGCGAGATGCCGCATGCCGTTCTGCATATAGGCCGGGCTCTTGCCGCCGGCCATCACCAGCGCAGGCATGGTGGCGCCGGCCCATTGGGCCCTCGACAACGCGCGACCCTGTTGATACGGCTCGACGATCGTGAGGTCGTTGACCAGCGTATGCGCAATGGCCTTCATCTTTTTCCAGAGCGGCATCACCGACATCACCAGCACGCCAATCGCGGGCACACCGACCAGGCGCATGAATTTCTTCACCGCATCACCGCGCTTGTCCGCGGCCACGAGCGCGCGCATCTCGCTCACGAAGGTTGGCGAGAGCGGTGGATGAGTGTTGTCGACAATGAACGGCGCCTCGTAAATCGCGACCTTCGAGATGCCGCGCAGCCGCGTCGCGGCTTCGAGTGCCAGCGCGCCGCCCGAGGAAACACCAAGCACGACCGCTGATCCGCCGGCCTTCTGAATCACGGCGTCGAGGTCGTCGATCTCACGGCTCACCGAATAGTCGGGATGATTACCACTGTCACCACGGCCGCGCCGGTCGTAGTGGAACACCGTGAACTGTGAGGCGAGCCGTTTGGCCATCGCCGGCATGGGCCCAAAGCCGCGGTAGCACATGGCGCCATCGACCAGCACCAGGGCTGGGCCGTTACCGATTCGATCGAAGGCGATTGGCGTGCCGTCTTTCGAGATGACTTTCTCCACGGTGTGAATCCCCCTTTACTACCACGTCGAACGAGCGGAGGTCGGATCGACATCGCTGGATGGGCATTCTTCGTGCATCAAATTCTACTGCGCCAAAAGGGAGGCAACATGTTGAAGATCAAGCACTTAGGGATTTCCCTGGTTCTGCTGGCGGGGGCCGTCGGGTTGGCTGCGCAAACGATGGGTCGGCCGGAGGAGTTCAACGCTGTGGCGATCGTGAACAACAACCTCGGCAGTGGCGCCGGCCGGGTGATCATGCGCGTGGAACGTTGGTCAACAGAAGCGGAACGCACCCGCCTGACGGCCGCGCTTCAGAAGGGGTCGGACGCACTGCTCGACGTGCTGCGCGATCAGCGATCCGTCGGCACCATCCGCACGCCCGATTCGCTTGGTTACGATCTGCGCTACGCCCATCAGGAGCCCGGGGAAGACGGCGGCCGGCGCATTGTGATCGCCACCGATCGCCCGATCGGTTTCTGGGAAGCGCGCAACCAGCCGCGCTCGATTGATTATCCGTTCACCGTCATCCAGATGGAGATCGGCAAGGACGGAGAAGGCAAGGGGACGTTGTCTTTCGCGACGAAAGTCATGCCGCGCGGCAACGTGATCATCCTCGAAAACTTCGCGACGTCTCCGGTGATGTTGACGAAGATCGAAACAAGGCCTGTCTCGCCGTAGCTTTAGCGAAGGCGGACGGATCAAGAGCTAGCGCCGTCGCCGAACAGTTCCTGGTGCGCGCTGGCGCGCTCACGATCGATCTGCTCGGGGGTGGCGCCGAGCCGCCCCAGCATTTCTTCGACGAACGCCAGCGCCGACCTCGCCCTCGCCGGTGAACACCGTGTCGGCCCCGGCGTGTTTCAGGCCTGGCAGATCGCGCAGGTACGAGGCACGAGCCAGCACGCGAATCTTGGGGTTCGCCTCGCGAGCGGCGCGGATCACCTCGGTGCTGTTCGCCATGCCGGCTGAGGTCAGGATCAAATTGCCCGCCGTCTGGATGCCGGCTTCCTCGAGAATTTCCGGCCGGGTCGCATCGCCGTACACGGCATCGGCGCCCATTTCTCTCAGCTCGCGAACGGTGTCGATGTTGATCTCGATCACCGTCGGCTCGATGCCGTTCTCCTTCAGCATGCGCGCCACGGTGCGGCCCGTCGGACCGTAGCCGATCAGGACCGCACGATGCGCCCGCAGTTCGGCGCTTCGCACGGCCCGCGTCCCGCCGCTTTCGATGGCCGGCATCCGATCGAGCCACCGCGACACCCCGGGATGCCTCGAGACCCACGCCGAGACCGGGTCGATGATCCGATAGAGCAGCGGGTTGAGAACGATCGAGACGATCGACGTCGCGATGATGGTGTTGGTCGCCTCCGTCGGGAAGAGGCCAAGCTGGCGGCCAAGGGTCGAGAGGATGAACGAGAACTCGCCGATCTGCGCGAGCGCGATCGCCACCGTAAGGCTCGCCTTGAACGGTTGGCGTACCGCCCACATAAAAGCGAACGTAGGCGGCGGGGCTGATGATGAGGACGATGGCCAGCGTGCCGGCGAACAGCCCCGGCGAATCGAAGAGCGACGCCGGATCGAGCAGCAGCCCGACCGACACAAAGAACAGCACCGCGAACGCGTCGCGCATCGGCAGCGCGTCTGAGGCGGCGCGCAGGCTGTAGTCGGAACGGCCGACGATCATGCCGGCCAGGAAGGCGCCGAGCGCCATCGACACGCCGAAGATCTGCGCGGATCCGACGGCAATGCCGAGTGCGATGACCAGCACCGTCAGGGTGAATAGCTCGCGCGAGCGCGTCGCGGCCACACGATCGAGAACGCGCGGAATGACGCGCGCGCCCACGATTGAAGTGAACGCCAGCAGCGCCGACACCTTTAGGGCGGTGAGCGCCACGGCCATCCAGATCGACTGCCCAGACTCTTGCGGGCCGAAGACGGCGGGCAGCAGCACGATCGCCAGAACCGTGAAGATGTCCTCAACCACGAGCCAGCCCACCGCGATGTGGCCGGCCGACGTATGCAGGGAGTTGTAGTCCGAGAGGACGCGCACCACGACCACCGTGCTCGCCACTGCGAGCGCGATGCCGAACACCGTGCCCCCGGCCCAGCCCCAGCCCATCGTGTTGGCTAGAAGCGCGCCGAGCACGGTTGCCACAGAGCACTGCAGGATCGCGCCCGGCACGGCGACCCCTCGCACGGCCAGCAACTCGTCGACGTGGAACTGCAGGCCGACGCCGAACATCAGCAGGATGACGCCGATCTCCGCGAGTTGTTCGGCAATGCCGCCATCGATGGCGATGCCGGGAGTGTTCGGTCCGACGAGCACGCCGGCCAGCAGGTAGCCGACGATGGGCGACAAGCCGAGGCGGTGCGTGATGTAGCCGAAGAAAAGGGCGGCGCCCAGCCCGGCGGTAAGCGTGAGAATCAGGTCATATCCGTGCATGCGGCCCTGCCAGTGTGGCCCGATTCGGGCGCATCGATCCACTAGCTCTTGGCGCCGATTGGGTCTAGAGTTTCGTGCCATGAAGCACCTGGCCACTCTCGTCATCGTCTGCGGTTGCGCTCACCGTCTCGGCGTCAGGTCAGGCCCCTCGCGGCCGCGCGCTGGCGATCGAGGATTACTACCGGATCAAGTCGGTTGGCGACCCGCAGATCTCGCCGAACGGACGATGGGTCGTCTACACCGTGTCGACGCGCGTTGAAGAGGAAAACGCCAATGCGATCGACACGTATGTGATCCCCGTCGACGGATCGGCGGCGCCGCGGCGCATCGCGCACGACGGACGCAGCGTGGCGTCGCCGCAATGGACCGATGAAGGCCTGCTGCAGTATTCGTTGAACGCCCGCGTCAACAGTGCCGTCTTCGTCGGTGGCGACGAGCCGCGCGCCAAGCCCGAGCCCGCAGCACGATTCACCGTGGCGATCGACGCACCCAATGCAGCCGCCGGACCTGCGGCACCGGCCGTCCCCGGCGTGATCAGCTTCGACGGAAAATCGCGCGCGCTCGCGAAAGACCTGCCGCGCCAGCCGGCGCCTGAAGTGACCGGAACCGATTTCGAGAAGCGGCATGCGGCGCGATTCCGCGGCCGCACCTTCGACTGGATGCGTTTCCAGCAGGATGGCCAGGACTATCCGACGCCGGATCCGCGCCTGCGGCCGGCGGCCGAGATCACCGTGACTGCCGCCGATGGCAGCGCCGCGCGCGCGTTGACCACGCTTGGCTTCCGGCCATCGAACGTGGCGTGGCATCCGAACGGATCGTCAATCGCGTTCACTGCGGATGAGAACTGGCGCTCGGAACAACTCTTCGAGAGCCCCGACATTTACACGGTGTCCACACAGGGCACGGTGTCGCGCCTGACCAACGACGGCTACATGTGGAGCGCGCTCTCGTATTCGCCTGACGGACAGTTCCTGCTCGCCGAACGCACGTTCGGCACCGGCATGATCATCGATCAGAAGCTGTCGCACGGCGGCTCCGACGATCTGCTGCTGTGGCCCGTCGGCTTGGGCGCCGAAGCCTCGGCGAAGGCGGCCGGCGCGGCCATCAACCTCACCGAGAAGTGGGACCTCGAACCGAATGGCCCGCGCTGGTCCGCGGATGGCCGGCATGTGTATTTCACCGCGGAGAAAGGCGGCACCACGCACGTGTTCCGCGTGGCCGCTCGCGCCGGCGCGCCGGTTGAACAGGTGACCACCGGCGAGCGTCGTCTCGGGAATGTCACGTTCGACAAGGCGATGACGCGCATCGCCTACACCTCGAACACCTACGACAGTCCCTCCGACGTGTGGACCGCCCGCATCGACGGCTCAGACGAGCGGCGCCTCACCGATCTGCACGCCGACCTGCGAGCCGAGATCGGTATTACGAAGACCGAACGCATCACCTGGAAGAGCGCGGATGGCACGGTGATCGAAGGCTTCCTGACGCTTCCGTACGGGTTCAACAAGGCAAGTGGACCTTATCCCCTCGTCGTGTTCAATCACGGCGGACCACATTCCGCGGTGGGCTACGGCTTCAACTTCAAGCAGCAGTACTTCGCGGCGAACGGCTATTTCGTGCTCGACACCAATTTCCGCAGCTCCACTGGTTACGGCGACGCGTTCAAGTGGGCCACGTGGGGCGCGTGGGGCAACAAGGACGGCCAGGATGTGATCGCGGGCGTTGATTACGCCATCGCGAACTACCCGATCGATCGCGCGAAGGTGGCCACCATGGGGCATTCCTATGGCGGGTTCATGACCAACTGGCTGATCACGCAGTACCCGGATCGCTTCGCCGCGGCCGCGTCGGGCGCGGGCATCTCCAACTGGTTCAGCGATTACGGCACCGCGGACATCTATCGCACGAAGGAGACCGAGTTCTTCGGCGCGCCGTGGCAGGAAGAAGGGATCAAGCGGATGGTCGCGCAGTCGCCGTTGATGCAGGCGGGACGCGTGCGCACGCCGACGCTGTTCCTGCAGGGCGAGATGGATCAGCGCGTGCCGTACGAAGAATCAGAGCAGATGTACTTCGCGCTGCGGCGCCAGGGCGTGCCGGCGAAGATGATCGCGTATCGCGGCCAACCGCACGGCATCAGCGGACACTGGAACAACGTCCACCGCATGCTCAACGAGCTGAAGTGGATCGACTCCTACGTGAAGACACGGGCCGCGACGACGTCCGCGTCGAAGCAGTAAGCAGTAGGGGCGGGACTTATCACGCCCGCCAGCGTTGCGAACGTCCCGCCCTTAGGGCGCCGCTGCACGAATGCGATCGAGCTGGCGAAGATGCAGCAGGTCGTGACCGGCGTATAGGCCGATCAAATACGCTGCGCTTTCGTCGCCACGCTCGGCATGGACGCCGACACGTTTGAGATCGTCGGGCGTGGCGCGATCGATCAGCGCGAGGTTGCCGCGGCGAAGCACGCGCAGTGTTTCGAGGGCGTGCGCCGGATCCGCGTCCGCGTAATGCAGGCGATCGGCCCACAGATCCTGGTCGTATCCGGTCAGGACCGGGCGATCCTGCGCGAGGATCAGCCGCATCCGCCAGCCCCACACCAGGTCTGAATCCGCGAGGTGCTGCAGCACCTGGGCGATCGACCACTTGCCCGGCGCCTCGGGCCTTCGCAGTTGTGCGGCGCTCAGTCCCTCGATGGCCCGCGACGCGGCCGCCGGCGTTTCCCGAAGGATGCTCATCGGCTCGCGCCCGCCCACCAATTCCAGGATCGCCGCGGAATATTTGGCCCGCTCCTGCGGGGGATCGATGGATCGATTGCTGAATACAGACATGCCCCGATCCTACCTTTGGCACCGATAGGTCACCAGATCACCAGAGCACCAAATCACCCGATACAGCTCTGGAGCTGTTCCGGTTTCTTCGTGGGCCTGGGAGTAGAATCCACCGGAGATTGGCCTTCCACCCCGACGACTGGCCGCGCCTGAAAGAGGTGTTCACGGGCGCGCGGGCGCTGCCGACGGACGAGCGCCCCGCGTACCTCGCGGCGGCCTGCGACGGCAATGAGGCACTGCGCCAGGAAGTGGAGTCGCTCTTGTCATCGGACGAGCGCGTGAAGAGCTTTCTCGAGGAACCACCAGTGGTGCGGGGCGACGACACCGGGATGACAAGGAGCCTCGAGGGGCAGCGCATCGGCCCGTATCAGATTGCGTCGCGAATCGGCGCGGGCGGGATGGGCGAGGTCTACCAGGCCCGCGATTCGACGCTCAATCGCCAGGTCGCGATCAAAGTCCTGCTGCCCGCCGTCGCCAGCGATCCCGACCGCCTCGCCCGCTTCCGGCGGGAAGCGCAGGTGCTCGCGTCGCTCAATCATCCGCACATCGCGCAGATCCACGGGTTCGAAGACGCCGACGGCCTACCCGCCCTGGTGATGGAGCTGGTCGAGGGCCCGACGCTCGCCGATCGGATCGTATGCGGGGGGATTCCCATCAACGAGGCGCTCGCTATCGCGTCGCAGATCGCGGACGCCCTCGAAGCCGCGCACGAGCAAGGGATCATCCATCGGGACCTGAAGCCCGCGAATATCAAAGTCCGCGAGGACGGCACGGTGAAAGTGCTGGACTTCGGGCTGGCCAAAGGCCTCGACGTCCCGAGCAGCGCGGGGGTGGACCTGATGCAGTCGCCGACGCTGAGCCCGCACGCGACCCAGACCGGCCTCATCCTCGGGACGGCGGCGTACATGAGTCCGGAGCAGGCGCGGGGCAAAGCCGTGGACCGGCGCGCAGACCTCTGGGCGTTTGGCTGCGTCCTCTACGAGATGCTTACGCGGCAACGGGCGTTTGGGGGCGACACTCCGACCGATGTGCTGGCGGCCGTCATCACGACCGAGCCGGACTGGACGAGGCTGCCGGCCGAGACGCCCGCAGCGATTCGCACGTTGCTCCGACGGTGTCTGGAAAAGAATCGCGCGCGCCGGCTCGATTCCTCCATGGCTGCACGGTTGGAGATCGACGACGCGCTGGCGGCTCCGGCTGTCCGTACCGTTGTGGAGCCTGAGCGGATCCAATCGCTGGGAACAGCCGCACCGCCTTCAGACCGAGCCTCATTGAGACGTCGACAGCGGCGATGGACAATGCTCGCGGGCGTTGCAGCGGTCGCCGTCCTGATCGCGGCGGGTGGTGTCTGGCGCATGTGGCAACAGGATTACTTCTGGCAGAATCCTCTGGCCGACGCCACCGTCGGGCGTCTCACCGATTTCGCAGGCGAGGAGGTTCACGCGGCGATCTCGCCGGACGGAAAGTTCATGACCTTTCTCTCGGACCGCGACGGCCCATTCGACGCTTGGATCAGCCAGATCGGCAGCGGCGAGTTCGTCAACATCACCAAAGGGCGCTTTCAGCTCGTGAACAATAGCAACACCCCCATGGCTGGCTTCTCCGGAGACGGTGAACAGGTGTGGTTCATGCAGCAAGTCAGTGCGCGACCTCTGAGATGGACCTCATGGATCTCTCCCGCCCTGGGCGGCGCTCCGCGTACTTTTGTGGAAGGCGGGTTGGAACCCATCTGGTCGCCCGATGGCAGGAACGTCGTCTATCACACCAACGATCTCGGCGACCCCATCTTTATCGCGGACCGGAACGCCAGCAATCCCAGACAGATCTTCGTGCAACCGCCGGGTGTGCATGGCCACTATCTGACGTGGTCGCCAGACGGTCGCTTCATCTATTTCGTGAGGGGCACCCTCCCGACGGAGGAATTGGATATCTGGCGCATTCCCGTGTCCCAGAGCGAAGCCGGGGCGCCGGAGCGAATCACCTTTCACAATGCGCGGGTGGCGTACCCAGCGTGGCTCGATGCGCGAACGCTGATCTATTCTGCCACCGCTGAAGACGGGTCGGGCCAGTGGCTGTACGCCCTCGATGTCGAGCATCGCATCCCACACCGGGTGAGCTCCGGCATTGGGGAGCAGTATCTGTCGGTGGGTGTGAGTCGAGCCCGACCGCGGCGTGTGGTCGCCACGATCGCCACTCCCACCGCCAGCCTGTGGTCGGTCCCCATCTCGGATCGCGTTCAGACGGAGGCGGCGGCGACGCTGGTGCCGGCTCCGAACACGCGGGCCCTTGGCCCTCGCTTCGCTCCGGGCGGCGTGGCCTTCCTGGTCTTCTTGTCCTCCAAAGGCGGCGCGGACGGACTGTGGAAGCTGGAAGACGGCGCGCCTCTGGAACTCTGGCGAGGCGACGATGGCGGCGTGGTGGCTCCTCCGGCCATCTCACCTGACGGTCGTCAAATCTGCTTTTCGTATCGCACAAAAGGCACGGCCGGCCTGTACGTCATGAATGCCAACGGCACGAACGTCCGCACGCTGGCAGCAGACTCCTTCGACGTACGCGGCACCGCCTCCTGGTCGCCGGATGGCAAGTGGGTGGCGGTCGCCGCCAATCGGGGAGAAGGTACGCGTCTGTTCAAGATCCCGGTGGGCGGCGGCGCGCCGGTTCGGCTGCTCGACACGCTTTCTTTCAATCCCGTCTGGTCGCCCGACGGCCGATTCATCGTGTATTCCGAGCAGGTGAGCGCGGGGCAATTCGCAGTGAAGGCCATGACTCCGGATCAGGCGCCGGTCCCAATCGTCGAACTTCAGATCGTCGGCTTCTCCACTGCCGTTCCGTATCGATTCCTGCCAGACGGAAAGGCGCTCATCGTGCTGGAAGGCGTGCGGGGCGCCTCCCAGAATTTTTTCCGGATCGAGCTAGCGACTGGGCACCGGCGTCAGTTGACCGATCTGACGGCCGGTCCTGTTATCCAGAACTTCGATGTCTCGCCTGACGGCACGCAGATCGTCTTCGATCGACTCCGGAACAATACCGATATCGTGTCGATGAATCTGGCGCGATGAGGCCACCGATTAACGCCGATTAGACACAGATGGGGTGCCCAGGCCACGCCCTATCGGTGTCTAATCAGTGTTTAATCTGTGGCCACTCAGTCCTTTGGGGCGCGCTCGACGCGGATAGTTCCCACGAAACAGTTCTTGTTCACGGGTGCGCCCTCGCAGCTGGGCATCGTGGGATTCGCGAAATACCTCTGAAATACGACCTGAACTCGCGCGCCGACGCGCCACCCGGCCAGGATCACGCCGTCGAGGTGGGCCTCGCCCGCCGCATTCTGCCCGCCCCGGATGAGCGCCGAGAACGAACGCTCCCCGTCCACGACCTCATACAGGGCCTCGAGTGCGGTGACGTGCCCGTTCAGGCTCGGTTGCCGCCAAAGAACCTCTGCGACGAACGAGCCGACCGGAAGGTCGCCAGAGAAGCCCTCGAAGATACCAAACGGGGGCTGCGGCGCGGGCAGAGGAGGTGCGGCGATCCCCCATTTCGTGAAGGTGACGTCGACGGGCCGATTGTGGTCATCGGCGGTCGCCATCGCGGGCGAGATCTGGACGAGTAACGCCACTGCACCAACCAACGACGCGACGCGTGTGCGGATACCGATGGTTCTCATAACACTCCTTGTGGGACTGATCGTTTCAACCGGCGTGGTCCCGTAACATAAGATGCGCAAAACGACCGCGTTTTCCCTCACGAGCTCTTGACGGACTGCCCTGCGTGGACGATGTAACTGAACTGCTGCTGTCCTGGCGCCAGGGCGACGCCCAGGCGCTCGACCGTCTGGTCCCGCTCGTGTACGACGAGCTACGCCGCGTGGCGCGCCGCCATCTCCGGCGCGAACTGCCTGGGCACGCCCTCCAGGCGACGGCGCTCGTGCATGAGGTCTACCTGCGACTCGTGGATGTGGAGCGACTGACGCTGAAGAACCGGGCGCACTTTTTTGCGGTTGCGGCCAAGTTGATGCGCCAGATCCTTGTCGATCACGCCCGCCTACAACACGCCCAGAAGCGCGGCGGCGGTGCCACGATAGTGAGCCTGGATGCCGTCTCGCCCGCCGCTCAGCCACCGAGCGTGGACGTGCTCGCCCTCGATCAGGCGCTCGACGCACTCTCCGCACTCGACGCTCGGCAGGGGAGTGTCGTGGAACTGCGATACTTTGCCGGGCTTGACATCGACGAGGTGGCCGAAGCGCTCGGGCTCTCCACGGCCACCGTGGAGCGGGAATGGGCGCTGGCGAAGGCCTGGCTCTTTCGGCGATTGACAGACAGCTAACCATCCGCTCCCCACATCGTCTAAGGGGAAGAATGGCGATTCTCCCACTGCCCCTGCTTCAGGGAACCCTCGACCTCCTGGTGCTGCGGTGCCTGTCCTCCGGTGCCCGGCACGGCTATGCGATTGCCACCATGGTCCGGGAACAGACCGGCGGCGACCTCACGGTCGAGGATGCCGCCCTGTATCAAGCGTTGCACCGCCTGCATCGCCAGGATCTTGTCGACGCCGAGTGGGGGCCGTCCGAAAACAACCGCCGGGCGCGGTTCTACACGCTGACGCCCGCGGGCCGGAAGCGCCTGCGCGAAGAAGCCACCAACTGGCGCCGTTATGTTCGCGCTGTTGACGCGGTTCTCGAGGGGGTCTGAGGTGAGCCCGCGCCGTCCGTTCTGGTACTTGAAGCGCCGCTCCGTGAAGGCTGACGTGGACGAGGAGTTGAGGCTGCATCTCGAGATGCGGATCGACGAGCTCGTGGCCGGCGGCATGACACGGGACGACGCCCGGCAGGAAGCGATGCGACAGTTCGGCGATCTCGAGGCCACGCGTCAGTACTGTCGCAGGCAGGATGAGGAAAAGGAGAAACAGATGCAACGCGCGCTGCTGTTCGAGGATTTCATGCAGGACCTTCGCATCGGTATTCGCAGCCTGTTGCGTGCCCCCGTCCTCACGCTGACGATCATCGTCACGGTCGGCCTCGGTCTCGGCGCGACCGCCGCGATTTTCAGTGCCGTCAGCGCGGCGCTACTGCGTCCGCTGCCGTACGCGGAGCCGGAGAACCTCGTCCGCATCTACACCGACGCGCCGCCGTTCAAGTTTCGCTTCTCCATTGCGGACTACCTCGCCTTTACTGAACAGCAGAAGAGTTTTGTGCGGCACGCCACCTACACCGATCGCGCGCTGAGCTTCACAAATGGCAACACCGCCGAACTCTTGCGTGCACGGGTGGTGTCGTGGGGGTTCTTCTCCGTCCTCGGCCGGCAGCCGATGATCGGCCGCGATTTCAATGAAGCAGACGGCAAGCTCGGGACGCCACCGGTGGCGATCGCCTCCAACACGTTCTGGCGTGAGCGGCTCGGTGGCCGGGCGGACGTGGTCGGCAAGCCGGTCCTCCTCGACGGCGCCGAGTACACGCTGATCGGCGTGATGTCTCCGGCATCCGGTCCCCTCGATCTGCGATTCGACCTGTTCCTGATCCAGCAGTTCACGCCGCCGCAACGGAAAGGCCCCTTCTTCTATTCGGTGATCGCGCGCCTGCCTCCGGGCGCCGATCGCTCTCAGGCGACGAGCGAGCTGCACGCGCTCAACCGCGCGCTGTTCCCGATCTGGAAGTCGTCGTACCAGGACGACAAGGCGACGTGGAACATGGAAGATCTGAAGACGAACCTCGTTGGCAACGTCAACACGCTCGCCGGCCTGGCGCTGGGCGCCGTCGGACTGGTGTGGTTGATCGCCTGCGCGAACGCCTCGAACCTGCTAATCGCGCGCGTGACCAGTCGACGCCAGGAGCTTGCCGTCCGGGCCGCGCTCGGTGCCACGCGCGGGCGCGTGCTTCGCTACCTGCTCGCCGAAAGCGTGGTGCTCGCGACCGGCGCGGTTGCGCTTGGTGTGGCCGTGGCCTGGGCGGGGATGCAATTGCTGCAGGCGCAAGGCGCCACCTACTTTCCGCGCACGCAGGAGATCCGTTTCGATGCGCCGATGATCTGGTTGATGGCCGGACTCGCAATCTCGAGCGCGTTGATCTTCGGCCTTGTCCCGGCACTGCATGCCACCGGCGGATCCGGAGATGCCTCACTGCGATCCGGCCGCACCGTGGCGGGCGGCGCCGGTGTCCGTCGTCTTCGCCGCAGTCTCGTGGCCGCACAGTTTGCGATCGCGACGCCGCTGCTGATCGTCGCGGCCCTGCTGCTCACCAGCCTGGAACGATTGCGGCAGGTCGACCTTGGCTTCGAGGCCTCACAACTGTTGACCGGCTCCATCAGGTTGCCCGGCGCGCTCTATAGCGATAACGCGCGCGTCAACGCGTTCTGGGAGCAGCTGCAACGCAGAGCGGAGGCGCTGCCCGGCGTGGCCGGGGTGGCGTTCGCGGATGGGCTGCCGCCCAACACCGCCGGCCAGCACAATAACTTCGATCTCGAGCAGTACCCGGCGGGGCCCGGCAAGTCCCAACCGGTGACGCCGTGGCTGGCCGTGACGCCGGAGTATGTGCGCACGCTCGGCTTGACGCTCGTCGAAGGCCGTTTGCTCGACGAACGCGATCCGTTGCTCAACGCGGAGGCGCAGAATCTGAGGGCCGTGATGGTCGATCGCGCGTGGGCCCGCCGCTTCTTTCCCAACGAAAGCGCCGTCGGCAAGCGGATGCGCAGCGGCGGTTGCAGCACCTGCCCGTGGACCACCGTAGTTGGCGTGGTGAGCGACGTGAAATACGACGGCATTGCTCAACCCAACAACGGCACCGTCTATACGCCGCTCTTCGGAGCGCCGGCGCGGTTCCTGCTGGTCAGGACCGATGGCAATCCGCTGACCATCGCCGCGTCGCTGCAACAGGTGGTTCGCGAGATCGAGCCGGCGGCGCCCCTCTCCAGCGTCGCGACGATGTCGGCACTGGTCGATCAGTCGTTGGCGCGTCCGCAATCGCTGTCGTTGCTCGTCACCAGTTTCGCAGCGGTGGCATTGCTGTTGTCGGTGATCGGCATCTACGGCGTGATGGGCTACTACGTGCAGCAGCACCTCAAGGAAATCAGCATCCGCATGGCCCTCGGCGGCAGCCAGTCCGACGTCGCGCGCCTTGTGCTCGGACAGGGCATGACGGTCGTCGGCATCGGCATTGCCGTCGGCATCGCGATAGCGCTCGGGACAACGCGATTGATGGCGAGCCTGCTCTTCAACGTTGGCGCGTCGGATCCATCGGCATATCTGTCTGCCGGGTTGCTGTTGTTTGCGGTGGCCGTGCTGGCGTGCGCCGTTCCCGCGTTTCGCGCGATGCGGTTGCAGCCGGCGACGGTCTTAAGGAACGAGTGAGCGTAAGGTTCGTTTACGCCGGTGTCTTGGCCGCCGCGCGTTCTCTGCTCGACCAGGATGCGCCGCAGAATCTTCCCTGACGGCGACTTCGGAATCGCGTCGACGAACGCCACCTGGCGCACGCGCTTGTAGTGCGCCACGTTCGGCAACAGGAACTGCATGACTTCGTCTGCGGTCAGCGGTCCCTCGGCACACGACGATCGCCTTCGGCACCTCGCCGGATTCCTCGTCCGCGATCGGGATCACCGCGCAGTCGGCGATCTTCGGGTGCTTGAGCAGCAGCGACTCGAGCTCCGCCGGCGCCACCTGGAAGCCCTTCACCTTGATCAGCTCCTTGAGCCGATCGACGACGGTGAGGTAACCATCGCCGTCCATCACGCCGATGTCGCCGGTATGGAGCCAGCCGTCGGCATCGACCGTCTTCGTCGTGGCTTCGGGGTTGTTGAGATACCCCTTCATCACCTGCGGCCCGCGCACCCACACTTCGCCCGGCTGCCCAGTCGGCACGTCCTTGCCGGTTTCGGGATCGATCATCCGGCCTTCGGTGCTCGGCATCAGTTTGCCGACGGTGCCGACACGTTCCTCGCCGGCCACCGTGTAGTGCGTGGCGGGACTCGCTTCGGTCATGCCGTAGCCCTGGCGGATCCTGATGTTCAACCGCTTCTCGACCGCCTCCGTCAACTCCGCACCGAGGGGCGCCGCGCCCGAGAAGATGTACTTGAGGTGGGGGAATTTGTAGTTGTCGACCAACGGGTGCTTGCCGAGCGCGACCACGATCGGCGGCACGATGTGCGCGCTCGTAATCGGCCAGGTCGACAGCACTTTCAGGAACGGCTCGAACTCGAACTTCGGCATCGTCACGATGGTCGCGCCGCGCATCAGGCCGTGCATCATGATGATGACCATGCCGTAGATGTGGAAGAACGGCAGCACGCCGAGCAGCGCCGGCATCTCGACGCTTTCGATGGCGTCGATTTGCTGCAACTGCGCGACGATGCTGCGATGCACCAGCATGACGCCCTTCGGCAGACCTGTGGTGCCTGATGAGTACGGCAGGGCCGCGATATCGTTGGCGGGATCGATCGGCACCGCCGGCGGCTCGGCGTCCACCATGATCGACGCGAGCGTCGGAAGACCCGGGGTCTCATCGAACGTGATGAGCTCGATGCTGCGCTTCGATTCCGCGATCGCCGCCTTCGCCTTGTCGGCCAGCGCGCTCACGGTGATGAGGAGCTTCACGCCGCCGTCGGCCAGCTGAAACGCCAGCTCTTCCGGCGTACTCACGGGGTTCGACGTGTGCACAATTGCGCCAAGCTTCACCGCGCCGAAGAACGCCACCGGCCATTCGGGCACGTTCGGCGACCACACCGACACCACGTCGCCCTTTTTGATCCCTCGCGCCGCCAACCCGGAGGCCAGCTCGCCGGATCTGATCCAGCAACTGTGCGTAGGTAATCGTGCGCCCGGATATCCCGTCGGCCATGGCAATGGCGTCCCCCCGCTTGGGGGCCTGCCCAAGCACTATTTCGAAGAGGGACACGTTCGGGACCGTAATGTCCGGATAAGGGCTTCGGTAAGACATAGGGAGCGGGATTATAGTGTAGGGCGGCTTGTAAGGCGCACTTTCGTGACGCCGTAACAGAGGAAATGAACATGGCTCGAACTGCTTTTAGTGCTGTAGTCGCCGGCGTGGTCCTGCTTGGGGTCCAGGTGTCCGGCCAGTCCGTATCTCGCTCGGCCCTTCACGACTATCGCGTTGTCACGTTCGCGGATGGGCTCGTGCAGCCCTGGTCGATCGCCTTCCTGCCCGGCGGCGACACGCTGATCACCGAACGCCCCGGCCGCCTGCGCATAGTCCGCAACGGCAAGCTGCTGCCGGCGCCCGTCGAGGGCCTGCCCGCGGTTGTTTTCGAGGGCCAGGGAGGCCTGCTCGAGGTCGCGGCCCATCCGGATTTCGCCGCCAACCGGCTGCTGTACATCACCTATTCGAAGAAGACGGGAGAAAAGACCGATCCCAAGCAGCCAACGCCGGCGACCACTGCCCTCATTCGGGCACGGTTCGAAAACGATCGGCTGACCAATATCCAGCAGCTGTTCCAATCGGAGTCAGTGGGACGCGGCCACTTTGGCGGCAAGATCGCATTCGACAACAAGGGCTTCGTGTTCCTCACGCTCGGCGATCGACAGGTGCCGCCGGAGGGCAAACTCGAGGCGCATCCGGCGCAGGACCTCAGCAACCATCACGGCAAGATGATTCGTCTCCACGACGATGGCCGCGTGCCGGCGGACAACCCGTTCGTAAACACCCCGAACGCGAAGCCCGAGATCTGGAGCTATGGCCATCGCAATGTTCAGGGTCTGGCGATTCACCCGCAGACCGGCGACGTGTGGGCGAACGAGCACGGACCGCAAGGCGGCGACGAGCTGAACCTGGTTCAGCCGATGAAGAACTACGGCTGGCCGGTAATTGGCTTCGGCGTGAACTACCGCACCGGCGCCATTATTCACTCGGGCACCCACCGCGAGGGCATGGAGCAGCCGCGACACGTGTGGGTGCCGTCGATCGGCATCTCGGGCCTGATGATCTACTCCGGTGACAAGTTCCCGCAGTGGAAGGGCAACTTCTTCGTCGGCGGCATGGTCGGCGAACAGGTCGCGCGGCTCACCTACGATGCGAAGCGCGGCTTCACCAACACCGAGCTCTTGGCGCAGGGTCTCGGCCGCGTGCGCGACCTGCGCCAGGGCGCAGACGGGTTCATCTATCTCGTCATCGAGGATCGAGATGGGAAGCCGACGCCGGTACTGCGGCTTGAGCCGGTCGAGCGACAGACTTCGCGCGACGAATGAGCTGGTAGCCGCGCCACGTTCCCGCGGCCCACAGCAGCGTTACGACAACCGCGGCAATGTACGGGTGCGCGCGCAACGCCGCACCCGCCGCGGTGCCGCCGAGCAGCAGCGCCAACGCCGCCAGCGTGATTGGAAGATGACAGGGGCAAAAGACGAATGCCCCAATCATCCACGCCATGCCCCGATTCTCCAGCTGCCTGGGATCGGGTAACTCGCAGGTCTTCATCTAGGCCTTCTTGCGTCTCACGACGACGAAACCGATCACCATCGCAACAACAACGCCGAGGCACGTAGCAATCATCGGATCCATGGTGTTCTCCTAGAAGTCGCGGCGTTCTAAGGTTTCCGCAGCGCTGTACAGCAACGCCGAAGCGAGCACAGCGGTGGTCAAAAATCCCATCCACGGGAGCGCGCCCGTCCTGAAGTAGGTTTCGCCGCTCATCACGCGGAACAAGCCAAACTCGGGCGCAACGAATTGCACGACGGCCGCAATGCAAGCCAGGAACACCGCGATCAGCAGCGGCCGCCAGATGTCGGCGAACATCGTCGACAGGAACGATGCCAGGCTGAAGAAGAGCGCGGCGACGAAGAACAGGCAGAGACCGTGCGCCAGCGCATCGATCACGCTGAATTGCTGCCCGATCGCCGGAGCGAGGATCGGGAGAACGAGCGGCGGAATCATCGTGATCGCAAGGCACTGGGTCACCCCGGTAACCGTGCGGACCTTGAGCAGTTCCCGGCGCGTGATTGGCAGCGACAGCGTGAAGAGCGCCGAGCCCTTCTTGGCCTCGGAGAGCAAGCCGCCGCAGCCGAGCAGCACCGCGAACAGCACGCCCATCTGCGTCAGGTTGTCGCGGAAGGCGTTGTACCAGATGAAGCCGCGGAACTCGCGCTGTACCGCGACGGCTTCACGAATGGCGGCACCGAGGGGAGTGTTGTCGCCGGATACCACTGACTCGGCCAGCGGCATCATCCGCAGTGTGACAACGTACTCATAGACTTTGGCGCCGGCCATCACCGTGAGGATCAGCAGTGCAGTGATGAAGCGCCACCGGGTTTCCAGCCAGGCTTTGTGCCACAACATGATCAGTCCTCCGTGCGTACCGATTCGAGAAAGATTTCCTTCAACGTCACCGGCGACCAGTCGATCGAGGCCGGTGCGAGCGCTCGCACTTCCGTCATTAACGCCTCGCGATCGCGGGTGAGCACCGTCAGCATCCGGCCCTCGCGATTCACGCGGACCACGCCAGGGGCGCGGAGCGCGACGTTCGGCGCATCGCCGGCAAAAACCAACTGCACGCGCTGATGTGAATTGCGCAGCCCGTCGAGCTCACCGGCCAGCACTATGCGCCCGCGATCGACGATCGCAATGTGATCGGCGATCTGATCGACTTCGGCGATCTGGTGCGACGAGAAGAACACCGTCATTTCCTCGCCGGCCACGTGGCCGACGAGCGCCTGCAGCACGTCTTCGGCCATTGCCGGATCGAGTCCGGCGGTCGGCTCGTCGAGGATCAGCAGGTCGCCGCCGCGGCAAAGCGCGAGAAGCAGCGCCAGCTTGGTGCGCGTGCCGCGAGAGAGATCCTTGATGTCGCGCGGGCCCGGCAGCTCGAACTTCTGGCGGTACTTCTGCTCGAGATCGCGGCGCCACTTCGGGAAGAACGGCCGCGTGAAGTCGATGATCTCGTCCACGGTCATGTAGTCGTAGAGGTCCTTCTCGTCGCTGACGAACCCGACGCGGCGTCGGACCTCCGCGTCGCCGGCCGGCTGGCCGAGCAGCCGCGCGTCACCGCGCGTCGCGCGCGCGATGCCGAGCAGGACTTTGATCGCCGTCGTCTTGCCGGCGCCGTTTCGTCCGAGGAAGCCGCAGATCGATCCTGCTGGCACCTGGAGATCGAGGCCGCGCAGCGCCTCGACGTCGCCGTAGCGCTTCCAGAGATCGATCGTTTCTATCGCGAGGCGATCACTCACCACGTTTACCCTCCGTAGCCTTGGCAGAGGAGGGAGCTCCGCTCTTGGCCATACCGGATAGCTCTGCTTCGAACAATCGCCGAATGTCTTCGTCCGCGACGCCACCGGCACGCAGCTTCTCGATGGTGACTGCCACGTCGGTCTGGGCCGCGCGGAATTTTTCCGCGGCCTTCTTCGACGGCGCCTTCTCCGAGACGAATGCCCCCGCGCCCTGCCGCAACTCGATCACACCCTCGTGCTCCAACTCGCGGTATGCCTTCGCCACCGTGTTCGGATTGATCACCAGTTCCTCCGCCACCTTCCGCATACCCGGAAGTTGCTCGCCGGGCCGCAGCGCCCCGGTGGCAATGGCGTGCTTCACCTGCTCCATGAGCTGGAGGTAGATGGGTACGCCGGAGGACGGGTTGGGTCGGAACAGCACTGTATTACTCAACTAATACAGTGATACTGTGCCGAAAGTTCCGGCAGAAGTCAAATGTGCGGAAAATGGCCTAAAACTGTCACGAACACCGTGTGAACGTACGTGGCGAGCACTATCGAGTAAGGATCCTGCCCGGTGTGGCGTGCGTCAGCTTGCCGCCGTCGACCACGGCCACGCCGTTGATTAGCACGTGCTCGATGCCCTCCGAATGCTGGTGCGGTTCGAAGAACGTCGCCTTGTCGCGGATGGTCGCCAGGTCGAACACCACGAGGTCCGCGGCGAAGCCCTCGCGGATCTGTCCGCGATCGGCCAGGCTCATGATGCGCGCCGGCAGCGCCGTGGACGATCGAATCGCGTGCTCCAGCGAGATGGCGCCGCGATCGATCGAGTAATGCCGGATCTTGCGGGTGAAGCTGCCGTAGAAACGCGCGTGCGTGGACGGGCCATCCGTGGGCATGGCGATGCCGCCATCGGTGGACGTCGCCACCCAGGGCTGCTTCGCGATGTGCTCCATGTCGAACTCCGCCATCGAGAAGCCGCGCATGCGGGCGCCGCCGTTTCTTTCCTGCAGCCCGTCCATCTGGATCTTGATCGCCGTCTCCACGGCATCGAGCTTCCATAGCCGCGCGATCTCGGCGAGCGACTTTCCGTAGAGCGACTTGTCCGTGAACTCGTAGACGGTAATGTTCTCCGCGCCACCGCGGCGGCGGATTTCGTGCGCGATATCGGAGCGAACGAGCTTGGCGGTGGGCGGATCGCCAAGCACGCGCGTCAACATAGCGGCGCGGTTAGTCGGCGGTTGATTGGCGCCTGGTGGCCGCGTCGCCCAAGCCGGGATCAGCACCGTGTTCCCATCGGTGCCGCTCGTCGGATACGGATACTGATCGGCCCAGATGTCGACGCCACGATCGCGGGCGCGCTGAATCAAGGTGACCGCGGCGGCGCTCGAGCCCCAATAGTGTTCGCCCTTCGCCTTGAGATGCGAGGCCACCACGCGCGCGCCGGTCTTCTCGCCGACCTCGATCGTTTCCCGCACGGCATCGAGCAGCGTCGGCGCGATCGGTCCATCCTGGCTCGGGACGTACCAGAGCGGATCGCTGCCTTCGCTTCGCTCGTGCGAGATGTAGATGCCATTCACCGCCGGCAGCTCGCGTGCGAGCTCAACCACTTCGTCGGTGGTGCTCCAGCGGCCCGGCTCGTACTCGAGGCCCGCGGACATCCCAACCGCGCCTTCCTGCAAGGCCTGACGCACGAGCGCGCGCATGCTCGTGACTTCTTCCGGCCGCGCCGGCCGGCGCACATCGTCGCCCATCACTCGGCGGCGAACGGTGCCATGACCGACGAGCAGCATCGCGTTCGGGCCGATGCCGGTCTTCTCCAGGAGCGCGCGTTGATCGGCGACGGGCCACGGTGAACGGCCGTCCTGGTTGACCACCACCGTGGTGATGCCCTGCGAAACCAGGTTCGGCGCCGAGCGACGCACCGGATCCGGATCGCGGAATCCACCTCTCGGTCCCGACCCATCGTCGGCGTGCGAGTGGATGTCGATGAATCCAGGCGACACGTACTTGCCGGTGGCATCGATGGTTCTCGACGCCTGCGCGTTTGGCAACGCGCGCACCGCGACGATGCGGCCAGCGTTGACCGCGATGTCGGCGGGGAACCAGGGATTGCCGGTGCCGTCGAGCACGCGCCCGTTCCTGATCACGAGGTCGTATCGCTCGGTTGCAGGTTGAGCGCCGATTGCGGTGGCGATTGATCCAGCGACCAGGAAACCAACGACGGCAGAGGCAGCGGCTTTCATGGCCGACATTCTAGTGAAAAAGGGGTCGGGACCCGACCCCCCTTACTCATCGGCGATCGGCCGTCGCGCGGCGCGATTGACGTTGTAAATCAGCGACGCCACGCCCACGCAGATCACGAAGCCGAGCCACTCGACGGATGCCACGCCGGTCAGCAGCCACAGGATGACCGCGCAGGCGATCAAGGGCACCACTCCGGCGGCGGGCATGCGAATGCCACCGCCCGCACCGCCCACGCCGAGTTGACGCAGGCGCCAGGCGGCGAGCGCGCAGCCGAAGTAGAGCGCGAGGGCCGACACGTTGGCGAGAATCGCCAGCTGCTCGAAGGTGCCCGATGCGGCCAGGCCCAGCGTGAGGATCGACTGGACGATGATCGCGGTCTGCGGCGTGCGATGTTCCGGATGCACTGCCGCGAGGGCACGAGGCAGAAACCCGTCGCGTGCCAGCGCGAACAATATGCGCGGCATCGAGAGGGTCATGCCGCCGAGATAGCCGAAGGTCGAGATCGCCGCGCCGGCGAGGAGCAGCGACCGCGCCCAGCCGCCCATCGACATGCCCGCCGCTTCGGCCAGCGGCGCCGCGGTGGACCGCGCGAGGGAATCGCCGAGGATGCCTTGTGACACGACCTGTAGCGAGATGTAGAGCAGCGTGATCACGATCATGGCCAGGGCGATCGCGCGCGGGACGGTCCGCGCCGTATCGCGGACTTCACCGCTTGGCACCAGGGCGCACTCGATGCCGGCAAACGCGAAGATCAGGAGCAGCGACGTTCGCGCCACATCGCCCGCGGCGGGCATCACGACGATCTCGAGATTCTTCGGGCTGATGAAGAAGGCGCCGCCGACCGCTACGAGCACGAGTGGGAGGAGCTTCGCGACGGTCGCGATCGAATTCAAACGCACGCCGAGCGTGACGCCTCTTAAATTGACGATCGACCAGAACGCGTACGCGGCGACGAGGAGCGCGATCGACGCGACCGGTCCGGAGAGCGCCGGCACGAGTTGACCGAGGCTCGCGGAAAACACCGTGGACACCGCCGCGGTGGCGAAGGTTCCCAGCATGAACAGCAGTACGCCCGAGAGGAATCCGATGTAGGGCCCGAAGGCCTTGCCGACGTACGCGTACGGTCCGCCGGTGAGCGATACGCGGCTGCCCGCGTCGGCGATGCACAACACGATCAGCCCCATCGCGGCCGCGCACACCAGGTATGCAATCGGCGCCGCGGGGCCGAGCGACGCCGCCACATTGGCCGGCAACCGGAAGATGCCGCCGCCGATCGTGATGTTGATGATGCCCGCGGCAAGTCCAAACGTTCCGATCGCGCGAACCAGCTTCTCTCGTGATTCCGTCATCGCGCGTAAGCCTAGCATTTGCCAAGACTCCTTCTTCGCCAAACGCTTCGGCGGGACAAGCCAAGACCCAAGACCCAAGACCCAGGACCGGAGTATCGTGTGCGTTGGCATGCGCAAGTTGTGGGACATTTCGCCGCCGATCTCCGATCAGACGCCCGCCTTTCCCGGCGACACGCTGTATCAGCAGCGGTGGACCGCGCAGATCGGGCCGGGGTGCCCGGTGAACGTCAGCGCAATCACGTTGTCTCCCCATCTCGGCGCGCACGCGGACGCACCGCTGCACTATGGCCAGGGTGCGCCGGCCATCGGCCACGTCGACCTCGAACCGTTCCTTGGCCGCTGCCGCGTGATTCACGCGATGGGTAAGGGCGCGTTGATCACGCCGCAGCATCTCGAGGGCCGCGCGGAGAACCTGCCGGCGCGCGTCCTGGTGCGGACTTGCAACAAGGCTCCCAGCAGCTGGGTATCGGATTTTTCTGCGTTCGCGCCGCAGACGATCCCGTGGCTCGCGGGATTGGGCGTGCGGCTGGTCGGCATCGACACCGCGTCGGTCGATCCGGCCGACAGCAAGACGCTCGATGCGCATCAGCAACTGCTGGCGCACGACATGCGGGTGCTCGAAAACCTCGTGCTCGATGACGTGCCCGAGGGCGACTACGAGCTGATCGCGCTGCCGCTGAAGTTGACCCACGCCTGCGCCTCGCCGGTGCGCGCAGTACTGCGATCGCTCGCATGATCTCCCGCGACACCTGCGCCGCTCGCGATTCCACCGATCCGCTCGCACCGCTGCGGGCGCTGTTTGCCATGGAGCGCGTGGACCGGCAGGGCGTGATCTATCTCGACGGCAATTCCCTGGGCGTGCTGCCCGCGGCCACGCCGGAGCGGATCGCGGCCGTCGCGGAGACCGAGTGGGGTGAAGGCCTGATTCGCAGCTGGAACACCGCCGGATGGATCACGCTGTCGCAGCGCATCGGCGACAAGATCGCGCGGCTCATCGGCGCCGGACCCGGCGAGGTGATGGTCGGCGATTCGACGTCGGTGAATCTCTTCAAGGTGTTGAGCGCAGCCATTGCAGTCGCGGGCCAAGAAGGTCGAATCATTTCGGAACGCACGAACTTCCCGACCGACCTTTACATCGCCGACACGCTCGCGCGTGACAAGGGTCTTGAGCTGATGCTCGTTGATCAACCCAAGATCGCCTCGCATCTCGATGATCGCACCGCCATCCTGATGCTGACGCACGTCAACTATCGCACCGGGTTCATGCACGACATGGCGGCACTGACCGACCGCGCGCACAAGGCAGGCGTGCTGGTGATCTGGGATCTGGCGCACTCCGCGGGCGCTGTGCCGGTTGATATTGCCAGCGCGGATTTCGCCGTTGGCTGCGGCTACAAATATCTCAACGGCGGGCCGGGCGCGCCGGCATTTGCCTGGGTCCATCCGAAACACACGGCATGGATGGATCGCACAGGATGGCGGCAACCGTTATCGGGATGGCTTGGTCACGCCGCTCCATTCGCGTTTTCATCCGAGTACGAGCCGGCCAGGGGAATTGCGCGTTTCGTGTGTGGAACGCCGCCTGTGTTGTCGCTCGCCGCGCTCGAGTGCGGTGTCGATACGGTGCTGGCTGCTGAAGAGGCCGGCGGCATCGCCGCCATTAGGGAGAAATCCGTCGCGCTCACGCAGCTGTGCATCGAGCTGGTCGAGCAACGTTGCGCGGGACATCAACTCACGCTCGCGTCACCACGGTCTGCTGCGGAGCGCGGCAGCCAGGTATCGTTCGCCCATGCAACGCATGGTTACGAGATCATGCAGGCGCTCATCGCCCGCGGCGTGATCGGCGACTTCCGCGCGCCGGATATCCTGCGCTTCGGGTTTACGCCGCTCTACACGCGGTTCACCGACGTGTGGGACGCTGTCGACCGTCTGCACGCTGTCCTGGTCAGCGGCGAGTGGCGAGAGCCGCGCTTTTCGGTCCGTACCGCGGTCACGTGATCATCACCGCGGCGGTTTCGTCAGTTGGCGCTCGAGCTCGTCGAGTTGCCGGTTCAGATCCGACGAGCGGCCCTGTTCCTGGTTAAGCGTGCCGGCCGCGTCGGATTCCGCGGTCATCAGCCGCGCCCGCTCAGTCTCCAGCCGTTCACTCTCACGCGCCATCATCCTCAGCTCGAGCCGCGTTTGTTCCAGTTGTTCGGGTTTGAGACGGCTGTCTTCCGCAAGGGCTTCGAGCCGCTTGATCTGGTCGTTTATCTGGGTGGCCCGCTGGTTGAGGTCGTCGAGCGCCGACCGCGCCTGATCGAGGCGCGCCGTCGCAGTGGCCGTTCGCTGCTCCTGCAGTTGTAGTCGGCCAAACACGATCTGCACGCGCGCGTTCGTGCCGGCAAGGCCCTCAATCGCCTGCCGGAGCAATCGCACTTCAGTGAGCAACTCGGTTTGCAGCGGCGAGACCTGTTGCGCCGAGACGCCGATGCCGAACGCCGCCAGGATCAACGCCGCGACCAGGCCAGCCCAACGATTCATGGTGTCCTCCGGCGCCATCCTACTCTCGCGATCGGCCGGGACTTGACTTATTCCTATATAGGAATATATAAGACTACTGTTGGCTCGCGCTTCCACCACCTCCGACCCGTTCAACGCCATCGCGGAACCACGCCGCCGGCACATCCTCGAGTTCCTCGCCGCCGAGGAGCGCTCGGTGGGTGACATTGCCGACGCGCTGGAGTTGAACCAGCCGTCGGTCTCGAAGCACTTGCACGTGCTGCTCGACGTCGGCCTCGTCTGTGCGAGGCGCGACGGCAGGCGCACGATGTATCGAACCAACGCCGACACCTTACGCACGGTTCACGATTGGAGCGGTATGTTTGCTCAGGTACTGGCGCAGCCAGCTGCGCCGCATCAAGGCACACGCGGAGGCCAAGAAATGACGACGACGTTATCGGGCGCGGACCAACAAGCGCAGACTCTCACCATCGCCGAAGACATTCACGTGCGCGCGTCACTGGAGGCGACCTTCGCCTCCCTGATCACGCAACTCGGGCGCCAGAACGAAACGCCCGACGGCAAGCCACTGCCGATGATCCTCGAGCCCAAGCCGGGCGGACGGTGGTATCGCGACCTCGGTGGCGACAACGGACATCTCTGGGGACTTGTTCAGAGCATCAAGCGGCCGGCGTTGCTCGAAATCTGGGGACCATTGTTCGTGTCGACCGGCGCCACGTCGAACCTTATTTATCGGCTTTCCGAAGTGGACGGCGGCACGCTGATCTCTTTCAAACATTCAATGGTCGGACCGGTACCCGACGAATTTCAACAACATATGGCCCCCGGCTGGGAGGCGATTCACGCACGGGTCAAACGCGCGGCCGAAGCGGCACGACAGGAATAGGAGCATCCATCATGAAGATCGCAGACGTAATAATCGCCGAACTTGAACAGGAGGCACACGCCACGCGCCGGGTACTGGAGCGGGTACCACAGGCCAAGCTGTCGTGGAAACCGCATGCCAAGTCCATGTCGCTCGGACAGCTGGCGCTGCACGTCGCAACAATTCCTGGAAACGTGGCTTCGCTGGCGGCGACGGACGTGATTCCCGAACCGCCGAAGTTCATCCAGGCCGAAGCGGCCACGGCCGCGGAGCTCGTGCCCGCACTAGCGGCCAGCGTCGCCCAGGCGCGCTTAATCGTCGGCGGCTTTGACGACGCGGCGATGGGCGCGACGTGGCGATTGATGCACGACGGCAAGGAGCTGATGGCCATGCCGCGAGCGGCGGTGCTGCGGATGATCATGCTCAACCACTGGTATCACCATCGCGGGCAGCTACTGGTCTACTTGCGGATGCACGACGTGCCGCTGCCGTCGGTGTACGGACCAACGGCGGACGAGAATCCCTTCGCGGCGGCGATGAGCGCAGTCGCGAGATGAACCGCGTCCTGGCCGGCGTTATGAGACGCCGGCCAGGCTGGTGAGGCGGGGCCGGGCGGCCACCTGGGCCTCCAGGTAGTCCACGAGACGCGCGAACGGATCGAAGCCGATCACCCGCGGCGCATCGGCCACGAAATTCGAGAGCGCGTTGATGTCGTAGTAATACCGTTGGCCGTCGCGGTCGTCGATCATGTACTCGACGCCGCCAATCTCGATCTGCGCCGCCGCCATCATGAGCTCGACTTCTTCGATCACGTCCGCCGGCGGCGTGTAGCCCTCGACCCGGAGCTTGTTCTTCGGCGCGTCGGCCGGGCAGGCCGCGCGATTCAACTCCACGCCGTCGGCCGACTGGCAGATGTCGGCGGGGCAGAGGTTGAAGCTCTCGCCCGTGCTGTAGACGTTGATCGCGTACAGGTATTTGCCGCCGAGCACTTCAACGCGCGTGATGTGTCCGCCTCGCGCCGGAACGTATTCCTGGACCAGCGCCGTTTCGTCGAGTCCGAGCTTCACGCGCTCCTCGTCTACTGCCCGCTGCAGATCCTCCGGCGTATCAAAGCGGACGATCCCCGCGCCGCTGCCGCCGATGTTCGCCTTCACCACGATGGGGAATCGCAAACCACTGGCGGCCGCCGGCGCTTCCGCCGGGTGATTGATCACTCGCGCCGCCGGAAACGGCAGGTTGAGCGACTTCAACAGCGACAACTGCAGGGCCTTCGAGGTCTCGTGCCGGAACGCCTGCACGCCGTTGACCACCCGCACGCCGAGCTGTTCAAGATGGGCGAGGTAGTGCTGTGTGTAGAGAATGCTGTGACCACGCCCGCGCAGATATGCCGACGGGCTCATCCGGTTGAACACCAGGCCAAACCGCGTCTCGTCGTCTCTGGATGGATCGAATCGATGGCGCCCCGCGTCGATACGTTCGTACGCCACATCACGCCGATCGAGCTCGGCGAAGAGCGGCTTGAACCAGTCGGGATGCTCGTAATAAATGCCAATCGGTCGTTGCGCCACGGTGATCTCCTGAACAAAAACAAAAAGGCCCGGAAAGCGGATGCCTTCCGGGCCTCGATCTGTGAATTCGATTGCGCCTGGGGTTTAGGCGGTTGCGATCGATGAAGACACAGCGCGGCCGTCGGAGGCTTGTTCTCCGCAGCAACAACACGCGCAGGTCAGGATCGCGAACACGGTGTCTTGCTTATCCCACGGCGCGGCGATCGCTGTCAAGGATCCCCGCGGCTATTGCCGCGGGTCACCCGTGGTAATACTGTGAAGTGCCTGAGCTTCCCGAAGTCGAGACCGTGCGCCGGATGCTGGAACCGGCGATGCGGGGCGCCCGGTTCCGGCGCGTGATCCTCAATCGGCCCAACCTGCGCATTCCGTTTCCGGATCAATTTGTCGGTCGGCTGCGTGGCCGCGATGTCGAGGAGATGGGCCGGCGTGGCAAGTACCTGACCGTGCGCCTGTCTTCGGGCGAAACGCTGATCATGCATCTCGGGATGTCGGGCTGGTTTCACGTGGCGCCAACCGGAGATCGCTCGCGCGACAGCGATCCGCACGACCACGTGATCTTCGTGATGTCGTCCGGCCATACCGTGGTGTTCAACGATCCGCGCCGCTTCGGGTTCATGGACCTGGCCGCGCGCGATCGCTTTGATGAATACCCGTCGCTGCGCGTGATGGGGCCGGAGCCGTTATCAAGAGACTTTGATGCCGCATCCCTTGCGCGCGCCTGCCGCGGCAAACGGATCTCTCTGAAGGTGGC
Source organism: uncultured Acidimicrobiia bacterium (assembly GCA_963784445.1). GTDB lineage: Bacteria > Acidobacteriota > Vicinamibacteria > Vicinamibacterales > UBA2999 > 12-FULL-67-14b. The sequence continues at coordinate 1,064,432 of CAWARO010000001.1, forward strand.
CTTGCTCGATCAGCGCATCGTCGCCGGCCTCGGCAACATCTATGCGAGCGAAGCCTTGCATCATGCGCGGTTGTCGCCATTGCGAAAGGCCTCGTCTATTGCCACGGCGACCGGCAAGCCAAAGCCCCAGGCGGAGCGGCTGGTCGAGGGCGTGAAGGCGGTGTTGAACGCCGCCATTCGCCGCCGCGAATCTCCGTATGGATCCGCGCGATTCCGCGTCTACGAGCGTGAAGCCGAGAACTGCCTGCGCAAGGGCTGCGGCGGAACCATCCGGCGGATCACGCAAGCCGCGCGATCGACGTTTTATTGTCCGAAGTGCCAACGCTGACCGCTGTCGTCGAGGCGCCCGACGCTCATGCGCGAGTGTACGCGACCGTCAGAGTGGTTTGGTCAATAGCAGAGCTTGCCGTGCAAGGGAGCAACCTTGAACAATGAAGGTTGGCCCGATGCCCGATTCGCACACCCCTGTCGTCGTCCGCGGCACCGAGATCGTCTCCACGGATCCTGTCCAGCAGTACCGGCAGAAAATCGCGCGCGTCACGCTCGATTCGATGGTGCAGTTTGTCGGCCTCCTCGATGCGAACGGCACCGTCGTCGAGATCAACAAAGTGGCGCTCGACGCGGTGGGCATCACCCTCGCCGACGTCGAAGGCCGGCCATTCTGGACCACATTCTGGTGGCAGGTGTCCGCAGCAATCAACGACGAGCTGCGAGCGATGATCTGGCGGGCCGCCGCCGGTGAGTTCGTGCGCTGGGATACCGAAATCTACGGGCGCGCGGGCGGCAAGGAAACCATCATCATCGACGCGTCGCTGATGCCGGTGAAGGATGACTATGGCACGGTCGTGTTTATTTGCGCCGAGGGCCGCGACATCACCGAGAAGAAGGCGCAGGAGCGCCTGATCGCGCAGAAGAACCTCGAGCTGCAAGGCCTGCTCGAACGCATCCGCGAGCTCGACGAAATCAAGACGCAATTCTTCGCGAACGTCAGTCACGAGCTGCGCACGCCGCTGGCGTTGATTCTCGGTCCGGCGCAGCGCCTGGTCGACGACCAGGGGACGATCACGCTGGCCGAACGCCGCGAATCGGCGCACGTGATCGCGCGCAACGCGCGCATGCTGCTCAAGCACGTCAACGATCTGCTCGACCTCTCCAAGCTCGAGGCCGGCAAGCTGAAGATTGAGCTGCAGGATGCCGACGTCAGCGCGCTCGTGCGGCTGGTCGCCTCACATTTCGCGGTGCTCGCGGCCGATCGCCGCATCGACTACGTGGTCGACGCGGATGACGCGTGTGTCACTGCCGTCGATCCCGACAAGCTGCAGCGCGTGGTCATGAACGTGCTCGCCAACGCGTTCAAGTTCGTCCCCGATGGCGGCCGCGTCCGCTGTAGTGTCACCAAGGGAACGGGCGCGTTCACGGTGGCGATCGACGATTCCGGTCCCGGGGTGAAGCGCGAGATGCGGCAGGCCATCTTCGAGCGTTTCCGCCAGGCCGAAGGCGGCGCCACCCGCAAACGCGGCGGCACCGGCCTGGGCCTCGCGATTGCGAAAGAGTTCGTCGAGATGCACAAGGGCAGCATCGCCGTCCTCGATTCGAATCTCGGCGGCGCCCGGTTCGAAGTCTCGCTGCCGCTGCTGCGGGTCGGCGCGGCGGGAGGTGACGAGCGCGGCGTCGACCGCTCCACGCTCGACGGCCTGCTCGAAGAGCTCCGGCCGTCGCTGCCGGCAGTGCCCGTTGCCACGCCGCGGCCAGCCGCGACCTCGGCCCGCGTGCTCGTGGTCGAAGACAACGCGGACATGAACCGCTTCATCGTGCAATGCCTGTCGCCGTATTACGAGGTGGCGTCGGCATGTGATGGACGGGAGGGCCTCGAACAGGCGCTGCGGTTCCGGCCGGACCTGATCGTCTCGGACATCATGATGCCGAACATGAGCGGCGACGAGATGATCGCCGAGCTGCGCGCGTTGCCTGAACTCTCCGGGACGCCGATCCTGCTCCTCTCGGCCAAAGCCGACGACGAGTTGAAGGTCAAGCTCCTCGACGCCGGCGCGCAGGATTTCATCGTCAAGCCGTTTGCCGAAAAGGACCTGCTCGTTCGCGTGCGCAATTTGATCCAGGCGCATCAGGCGCTGGCCCAGTTGGACGGACTCCGCATGGCCGCGGAGAACGCCAATCGCGCGAAAGACGAGTTCCTCGCCATGCTCGGTCACGAGCTTCGCAATCCGTTGTCGCCCATCGTCACCGCGCTGCAGCTGATGAAGTTGCAGGGGCCCGAAGAATCCGAGCGCGCCCGCGCCGTGATCGAGCGTCAGGTCACCCACCTGACGCGGCTGGTCGACGATCTTCTCGACGTGTCGAGGATCGCGCGCGGCAAGGTCGAACTAAAAGCCGATCTCGTCGAGATCTCGGAAGTGGTCGCGAAGGCGATCGAAATGGCCAGCCCGCTGCTCGAGCAGCGAAATCACACGCTGGCGGTCCAGGTGCCGAGACGCGGCCTGCTGGTGGATGCCGACATCACGCGGCTTAGCCAGGTGATTTCAAACCTGCTGACCAACGCCGCCAAGTACACCCCGTCGGGAGGGCACATTACCATCCGCGGCGAGGCCGTCGACAATGAAGTAATCATTCGGGTGCGTGACACCGGCATTGGCATCACGCCTGACGTGCTGCCGCACATTTTCGATCTGTTCGTCCAGGAGCGGCAGGCGATCGATCGCGCGCAGGGCGGGCTCGGCATCGGGCTGACCATCGTGCGCAACCTCGTCGAGCGCCATGGCGGCACGGTCCAGGTCACGAGCGAGGGTCAGGGACGCGGCAGCGAGTTCACCATCCGATTGCCACGGGCGACATGGGCGGAGCAGAGCGAGAGCATTCCGCGTGGTCTCGAAATCGACCGGCTCGCCGTTCCAAAGAACGGCGCGCCGCGCGTGCTGATTGTCGACGACAACGAGGACGGCGCGGAGATGCTGTCGATCATCCTGTCGCAGAAGGGTTACGACACCCGCGTGGCCTACGACGCGCCAGCGGCACTCCAGATTGCCGCGACGTTCAAGCCCGCCACGGCCTTCATCGATATCGGCCTTCCGGTGATGGACGGCTACGAGCTGGCCGCGCTGCTTCGCGCCATGCCGTCACTGACAGGTATCCGGTTGATTGCGCTGACCGGCTACGGTCAGGAGGACGATCGGCGCCGCGGCCGCGAGGCCGGGTTCGACGAACACCTCGTAAAACCGGTGGATATTAGCGTGGTTGAAGCGGCGGTCGGCTACCGCGGCTAATTACACCTTTGGGTGTTGACAGACCAGGTAGCCCCACTCACAATCGGGGTCCCTTACTCGTCCCCCTCTGCTCGAAAGGACCCGAATGGATCCGCGTGAAATCGTTGACGCTTACCTGCACGGCCGCATTGAATCGTGGGGGGTCTTCCGCCGCCTGACGCGCCTCGGGCTGTCGACGGCCACTGCGCTCGCGGTGGCCGCGGCGCTGCCCGCCGCCGTCAGGGCCAATGATGCCGAAGCCCTGAAAGAGGTCGGCCAGAGCGCGCAGGAATCGCCTGTGCTCGACCTCCTGATGTCGCATCTCGCGTCGCAACTGGAGAAGGTCGAGGCCGGCGGCCCGATCCGCCCGCTTGCCGCGACGCTCGCACGCATCGGTGGCAACAACACGAACTTGAACAACGACTGCAACACCCGCCTGTGCGACCCGATCAAGTTGAACGTCAACGACGGCCACAACAATATCAACGGCGAGTTGATCCCCGATCCGAAGGGCAACTTGATGCTCAACCTGAACGGCAGCATCGGCCAGTCGAATCTGAATCTGGTTGGCACGCTCGATCACCCCAACATCGTTTCACCGCGCGACTCGGCCAGTAATCAGGGCGGCAACAACAACGTCGGAAAGGTCAACATGAACCTCAGCGGCAACATCGGCGACATGCCGCTGAACTTCAATGGCAACCTCGGGAACCTCAATACCGGACGCAACAACAACGAGCAGAAGTAATCAACTCGCGACGAAGGCGTGCACTTCTCCGAATGCCGCCAGCACATCCGGGTAGAGGCCGCGTTCGAGCCGCCGTGCGGCGCGTTCGAACTGCGCGGATGTGTCGGGCCGCGGCGGCGGCCAATGTAGTTCGATGAGGTTGTGACCACGACCGAGCGGTAACCAGAGCTCGGACGTGGTCCACCGCATACCGGTCGGCAGTTCTGCCACGCGAACCCCATTCACGACCACCGCAACCTCGCCGCTCGCGCGTAAGGTGATCCGCGCCGACAGGTTTTCGGCCCGCGCGCGAACCACTACAAACCGCGAGATCGGCGCCGTGGCTCGCACGAAGCCGAGCAACGGTCCCAGCCCCTGGCCGATGACGTCCCGGAATGTCGTGGCGCGATGCCGCGGGGCCAGCAGATCGACCGGCACCGGATCGGCTTCCTCGAGTAGGACGGCGTCCACCAGCCCGGCGGCATCGGCGGCCGCCGCCAGCGCGTTGGCCAGCGTCAGGTCGGCAACGCGGGGCGCGCGCATCATTTCGGGCGCCCCAAGGTAGCGATGTGCTTGCGGGTCGCCGCCCACCGCTTCCCACGCGCGGCAGAGCCAGGCTTCCGATCGGCGGCTGACCACCTCTGCGAGCGCGGCCGCCAGCTGGCGAATGTCCGGATCGAGCTGGCGCGCCCGGTTCGCGTGGTAACCGACAACATCCGCCGGCTGGCCGTAGTGCGCATTGTGGATGGCGGCCAGCAGGTGCGCGCGCGCCGCCACGTGCGCGGCGGGTTGCGGTGGAGGCGTCGCAGTGGCGCCGACGATCGGGGCGATCGCCGCGGCAATCGCGGTCGCCGTCGCCGACAATCCCTCGCCGGTCAGGTGGCAATAGTCGAGGAACAGCTTACGGTCCGGCAGGCCTGAGTCGCCGAATAGTTGCGGCAGATCGACAAGTTGAAAACTGTGCCGTTGCGCCGCCTCGCGAAGCTCCTCCTGCACCACGCTCGGGCATCGCGGTGAATGCGCGATCATCGACCCGCACAGGGCGTCACGCGCGGCCTCGAGCCGCCGCCGCGCCTCGACGTTGTCGCCGCGCGCCATCGCGTGGTCAGCGGCGATCTGCTGAGACACGGCGCTCGAGCCGCCATCGAGCGCGATCATCTCATCCGCACGACCCTCGGCCTGTAGCTGCAGCCACCGCCCGATGTCCTCGATCACGGGAACCACGACCGTCCCTTCGCTGCGCCAGTCCTTCAAATTGAACTCGGGCACCACGATGCAGAGCGGCAGGCCTTCCAGGCGCGTCGCAATGGCGTCGAGCGTGGCTCGTGCCCGCCCGCGGATCAGCCGCTCGACGAACACCGCGCGGCAGCGCGCGAAGCCACCGTCGCGAACCGCTCCGGCCAGCAGGTCCAGGTCCTCCAGCTCGAGACGGACGCTGCTCCAGTTGTTGCCGGCGAACAGCACGACGGCGTCGGGCTCGAGCGCGGGAAGTGCATCGAATATCGAAGGCAAATGTTCCGACGTCAAATCGGTGCGAGCAAGGTCGACTACTTCGACGCCAAGCGCGGCCGCGAGCATGCCGGCGAGCGTCACCTCGGGGTCGAACAAATACGCGCGGGCCACCGATTCACCAACCAGCACCACTCGCGGCCCGGTCTTGCGAGGGATGCGCGCGACGTCTGCCCAATACCGCCATTCGCCCGTGGTGTCTTTCGTCCGCGTGAACTCGAGCGCACCGTCGTCGCCCGCGATCGGCTCCCAGATGCCGAGGCGGAGTCCGCGATCGGGCCTCGCGGGCGCCGGCCCGCGCGCCGCCGCGAGCGCGAGTCGCTGCATCCTGGCGAGCAGGATCGAGCCGTCATCGGACGCAAGCGTCTGGGCCAACTGACGCGTGAGGCCGCGAAGTGATTCGTTCACAGCAGCGTGTAGACGGTGTTCGACACACCGGTGTGAGCCGGGGCCATGTCGCGAAACGACTCGATCCACGCCGGTGGCACATCGCGCCGGTCGACCACGACATCCTCCAGAACCAGGCAATCGAGATCGGAGCGGACGAAACACAGGAGCGCATCGACCGGCGTGCAAACGATCGGTTCGCCCCGCAGATTGAACGAGGTGTTGAGCAGGATCGGACACCCGGTACGGCGCTCGAAGGCTTGCAGCAGCGCGTGAAAGCGCGGATTGGTGGCGGCGTGCACCGTCTGCGGGCGGGCCGAGCCATCCACGTGTGTGATCGCCGGCAGATCCAGCGGCGAGCGGACCTGGCAGGTTTCGAGCATGAACGGCGCATCGTGGTCGAGATCGAAATGTTCGTGCGCGCGCTCTGCGATGACGGCGGGCGCGAACGGCCGGAACGCTTCCCGCTTCTTGACGAAGGCGTTGACCCGATCGCGCATGGCCGGGTTTCGTGGATCGGCCAGGATCGATCGCGCCCCCAGCGCGCGCGGCCCGAATTCCATCGCGCCGCGAAACCAGCCCACCACCTCGCCACGCGCCAGCCGCTCGGCCACATGATCGGCGAGCGCGGCTTCGTCGCTGAGGACCTGCACCTTGACCTGGCTGCCGGCGAGCAGCGCGCGGATCTCGCCGCTCGAATACGCGGGCCCGAGAAAAACGTGGTCGAGCCGCTCCGCCGCCGGCGGCCCGCCGGTCAGTCGTCGATGTGCAATCGTCGCCGCGCCGAGCGCGGCGCCCGCATCCGACGCCGCGGGCTGCACGAAGACCTCCTCGAACGGTCCTTCCCTGAGGATGCGTCCGTTGGCCACACAGTTGAGCGCGACACCGCCGGCCATGCACAACCGCGGCAAGCCCACCTGCTGATGCAGCCACGCCGCTTTCTCCAGCAGGATCTCCTCGAGCACGACCTGCGCGCTGCGCGCGACGTCCTTCGTGAACTCATCGAGCTCCGACTCCGGTTCGCGCGGCTGGCGCCCGAACAACGTGCAGAGTTCCTCTGAGAACATGCGCGCGCCGCCCAGAAAATCGAAGTACCGGAGGTCGAGCCGGAACTGTCCGCCGGGAAGCTGCTCCACGAGCCGGCGCATCTGATCGACGTATTGCGGGCGCCCGTACGGTGCGAGGCCCATGACTTTGTACTCGGCGTCGTTGACGTCGAATCCGAGGTACGACGTGATGGCGCTGTAGAACAGTCCCAGCGAATGGGGGAACCGGACCTCTTCGAAGAGCTCGACACCGGCGCCATCGCCGCGTCCGTACGACGTCGTCGTCCACTCGCCGACCGCATCAACGGTGAAGATCGCCGCGTCGCGCCATCCCGAGAAGTCGAAGGCGGAGGCGGCGTGGGCGAGATGGTGAGGAACGAACTCGACGCGGCCGTCCCACCCGAGGAGCTCGTCCAGCTCACGCCTGGCGCGCGCCGCATCGAGCCGGAAGAGAAACGCCGGCGACACTGGCGGCACCTGCGGCAGGCCCATCCAGAGCTGGCGATCGAGTTTCGCAACGGGGTCTTCGTACCAGCCGATGCAGTCGACGTCGGCGATGGTCACACCCGCCCTGGCCAGACACCAGCGGAAGGCGTGACGCGGCAGCGATGAATCGTGCTTGATTCGTGTGAATCGTTCTTCCTGCGCCGCCGCAACCAGCCGGCCGCCGATCAGTACGCAGCACGCCGAATCGTGAAAATGCGCGGCAATGCCGACAACGACCGGATCACGCACTCCATTCCCTGATCCCGGCGAGCTCCAGCACCTGGTTGGCAGCCGTGCCGGCCACGACGTGCGGCGGGTGGTGCAGCGCCTTCGCTTTGCGCCGGGCCTTCGATTCGAGGGCCGCGGGTGTGAACCCCGCCTTTTCAACAGCGGTCTCGTATTCCGCTTCAGCGCGCTTGCGCGCCTTGAAGAGATCCATCTGAATGCGGCTCTGCACGTTGACTTCGCCGTCGCCAGTGGTTTCGATCGCGGTGAAGATCGCTTCGGGATAGCGGGCCGTGATCAACGACTGAACGCCATCTGACACACCCGATGACGGCATGCACCCGAATGGCTTCACGCTGATCACCATGTGCGCCTTGCGCTTCTGCACGGTCTGAATCAGCTTGCCGACTTCCATGTGGCCTCCAGAACGCGCCAAGGCAGGCGACGTGCATGCCGATGAACGGCAGGCTTCTGACCCAGGCGATGCGTTCCGACTCCACGATCCTTTTGGCCACTGAGGGCGCCTAGTCTACGGGTCTACAGCGGTCGAGGCAAATACCCCGATGGGTAAGGCGATACTGTGAACTGCCCGAGTCGACACGCGTCCTGCGCCGATGGCAGACTCTTGGCCGAGGGAAACAATGGCCAGGGGACGTCCACTCGAAATTGGTGCCGAGCTTGTCGAAGCGCTCAGGCATAGCGGCCTCGTCAACGAATACCTGGTCAACGCCGTTCCAGCGAGGCTGTGGCAAACCCCGCCGCCCGACGGCCGCGGCAGATCAATCGCTGCAATCGTCGCGCACATGCAGGGGCTGCGCCGCACCTTCGCGCGCCTTGCCGGCGTGAAGCCAGGCCCGCCCTCGCTCGATGCCAAACGATCCACGCCGCTCCAGGCACGGCGAGCGATGCGCCGGACCAATGACGACTTGTGCCGCCTGTTCGAGAAGGCGTTCGCCGACGAACGGGCACGCGTCAAAGGGATGCCGCGGCGCGCGGTCAGCATGCTCACCTATCTGATGCAACACGACGCGCATCATCGCGGCCAGATCACTACGCTCGCGCGCCAGTTCGGCCATCAGTTCTCAGCCGAGGACGTCACGCGGATCTGGGGGTGGAAGAAGCTTCCGCCGATGTAACGACGCCGCTTACTCCGCGCTGACCGTTCCGGCGAGCGAGACAAGGGACGCGGATCGAATCGCATCGCGCAACTGATCCGTGGACGCGTAGCGGCGGAGCGGAACCGATCTCGCGGCGACTTGAAATTGAACCTTGGCACCCCCGAAAGCGTCCGGCGACACCGTGACCTGCGTGCCTGCGCCGCGAACCATCCAGCCGCCGAAGCCTTGTGGTTCCGGCCAGCGGTTGCAGAACGTCAGCGAAATCAGGTCGGCGAGGCGCACGAAGGGATAGTCCGCTTCCAGTTCCGCAATCGCGCCACCACTCTCGCGCACCAACGCATCACGCGCGCCGGTCATGTCTGGAAAGAAACTGGCCCAGGCGAGGTCGTCTTGATAACGGCTGTAAACCGTGACCGCATGCATCGCCACCAGCGCCGCCGCCCAGGGATCGGCGGCGAGCCGCGCCACCGCTCGCGGCCACACGGATTGCTTCGTCAACGACGGGGCGGTCATGAAGTCGATCACGTGCCCGGTAAGGTGATCGATTTCGGGAGCCGCGTCTACCTCGATCCAGCCGTCGTCGTGTTCCGCGCACGCGCGGAGAATCGAGCCACGCCGGCGACGATCCGCGAGCGGGACACACCGTTCCATGATGCGTCCGGCTAGCTGCGCATGATCGGGTTGCGTGATGAGCAGCAAGCGATCGCGCTCCGCGAGACAGATCATCAGGATAACGTCAAGGTCATGGAGCGCTTGTTCGTGGCGCGGAACTTCAGTGTGTACCCGGACTTCCGCGGATCGAACTCGTCGAGGAGATCGTCGGTCGACTTCGTCTTGTTGGTGCAGTGGATGGTGATTTTCCGCTTATCGTCCATCGCCGCTTGCACGAGCCACCGCAGCGTCGACAGATCCGGATTGCCGTCCTTGCCGTTCGCGCACGCGATGTAGTGATCGGCCGTGACCTTCTTGAAGAACGTTTTGGTGACGTTGCGATCGCTGCCGTGATGCGGCAGCTTCAGCACGTTGACGTGAATGGCGCCTTTGGCATTGAGCAGCTTGGCCTGCTTGAGTCCCTGCAGCAGGTGATCGCCGCGGCCGTCGCCCGTGAAGAGCGCGGTGTTGTCGTGATCGTCCTTGACGTACATCTGGATGCTGCTCAGGTTCGGCTTGCTCGCGTCGGCCATCGCCGCCACCATCGGATCGCCGCCGGCGTCATCCTCATGCTTGTCGAGCCACGCAATCCATTCCGCCTTCAGGGCGTCGAGGTTCGCCTTCGTCGGTCCGACGATCGTGACCTTCAGGTTGCTCCACGTCATCACCCCGGGTGAGGTATCGAGCGAGACCAACCCGTTCTGGAAGCCGGTATTGATTGGCATCGTCAGCGCCAGGGCATCGAGCCGCAGCTTGTTGCCGTCGGCAATCGTGTTCACTTCGTCGGCGCTACTCGACATGATCGTATTGGCGCCGGCCACCGAAGCGAGCATCGCCTGAAAGCGGGCCTGGACGTCGGTGCCGTCGCCGATGGTCTTGGCGAATGAGTTGTGCCAGAGCTCCGCTACCGCGATCGGCGCCGACTGCTGCCGGAGCTCGGAGAACAGCTCCAGCAGTCCGACGATGTGATCGCCGTCGACGTGACTGAGGATGACGCGGTCGATAGCGCCGCCGCCGTCGGCGATCACCTTCAGCTCTTTCCTGAGCGAGCCCCCATACGTGCCTTCGGGGCCGCCGTCAATCAGCACCCAGCGCTTCTTCGTGGCCTTGCCGAACTCGAGGATCAGACTGTCGCCGAATGCCGCCTGCAACGTGTGGATCTTGAACATGGTGCCGCCTCAGATTGGAGTGAGCGATGACGTCAGCGCGCCGGTCACCACCAGTGCGAAATCCTGGCTCGCCGTCAGCAGGTTGCTCGCCGAGATCTGGATGCGGTACTTGCCGGCCGCCGGCGCCTCGAACCTGACGATCTCGACGTTGTTTTCCTGATCGACCGGGCCGAGCGCCATAGGCAGCTTTGCGTTGCCGGCCACTTTCTGGCCCGCGGGCGTTTCCACTAGCAGGTTCAGGTTGTTCTGCAGCGCCCGCCCCGGTGCATCCGTCCACACGAGGCAAATGCTGAAGCGCGTGCCCGCCGCGACGTTGATTTCGTAGCGGCGCCGCTCGCCCGTGCCAGCAAAGCTCCTGGCGGGTGTCTGCCAGTCGTCGACGAACTCGAGCCGGAGCGCGGGCATCACCGGGTTCGGGTACGCGAACGGCATGTGAATCACGCCGTATCCCTGGTGCATGTTCGGCACCACATCGAAATCAGCCGTCGCATCCTTGCCGGGCAGCTTTTTGGTGCTGTTGATCAGCGTGGCCTTGAGCAGCGCGGCGCTCGGTTTCGCATGTCGGCGCGTGTCGACGAAGTATTCGCGCACCAACGCCGCACAACCGGCCACGAGCGGCGCCGCCATGCTCGTGCCGCCCATGTAGGCGTACTCCGGTTGAGGACCGGGTCCCCAGAATCTCTGTAACGAGGCAAGTTTCGATTTTGCCGACAGGATGTCCGTGCCTGGCGCCACCACGTCCGGCTTGACGCGCCGATCGGTGCAGGGGCCGCGGCTGCTGAAGGCCGCGATGGCATCCGGCGATCCTGAAATGGTTTCAGTGGCGATGGGATCGTCGGGAAACGACCCGGGCCACGCGGCGCCGTAGGTGATCGTCGAGAAGCCGCCTGCCTTGCGGTTCGATCGCGATGCACCGACGGTGAGCGCGTTCTTGGACGAGGCCGGCGCGCCGATCGACAGCCAGTCGACCATGCCAACCTTCGAGTTCACGCGCATGGCCGCCTGGCCTTCGTTGCCGGCTGAGATCACGATCAACATGTCGCGCTTGTTGGCGACGAACTCGTCGACTTCCTGCGAGTTGAGCGTGTACTCGGCGCCGACGGCGGATCCCCAACTGTTGTTGTGGATGCGCGCATTCTTCTGGTACGCCTCGTCGAACAAGTCGTTCAGATCCAGCGGCAGTCCGCCGAGCCCGCCCTTGCTGTCGAGCAGTGATTGAAAGAACAACCGCGCTGCCGGAGCGGCGCCGCGATACTTCTTGGCCGACGCCGCGCCGCTGCCCAGCACGGATCCGGCGACGTGCGTGCCATGGCCATGGGGATCGGTGGCATTGTTGACGCGGCCCAGCGCCGATACGCCGACGATGCGGCCCTTAAAGTCGGGATGCGTTTGATCGAGACCGGTATCGGCGACGGCCACCACCTGGCCGGCGCCGGTCTCGACCATGCCGGCGCCAGGATTGGTCACGGGATCGATGCCGAGCAGCACGCGCGCCACATCGTTATGCAGTTGCGGCTCGATGTATTGCTCCGCCTTGCGCACGCCTTCGAGCGCGCGCACGTTCTGCTCGTGCTCCGCGGCGTCCGTCGCGAGGACGTAGTACCGAATCTTGCGTCCCTTCGCGCCGGCGATCTGCAGGCCAAGCGCCTTGATCTCCTGGCTCGTCTGGGCGAGGAATGTGGCGTCGTGCAGCAGCACGTCGTAAGTCAGCATCTGGATGCTGCCGGTATTGGGCACGTCCGGGGGCGGCGTCGCCGCGCTCGCCAGCTCCGTCTCGGTTTCATCAAACGGCTTCAGTTCCGTGAACCCGAGATTTTCGACCGCCGCCACCTGGTCCGGCCGCAACTTGACCACGTACTGGCCCTTGTCGAGACGCTCGTCGAGCGAGACGCCAAGGTCGCGAAAACTCTTTTGCACGCGTGGCAGGACCGGACCATCGAAGCCGACCACGTAAAAGGATTCCTTCCCCGGATCCGGAGCCGGCGCCGCGCCGGCAGCCGCGGGACCCGCGGGCGGTATCGCCCGGGCTCTCGCAGTCGGAGCTCGCGTGATCCCTGCTCGTGCCCGCGCCACGCGCATCGCGCGAGGACTCGGGCCGGCAGCCATGCCACGCGGCATGGCTTCGGCTACGGGCTCCGGCACCTCGTCTGTCACGATCTGGACGACGAGGCCCTTGGCCTCGAGCTCTTTGATCTTGGTGTCGTCGATGTCGCCGCACACGAAACTGTCGGTGACGTCGGCGTTTTCGAGACTGGCGGCGGCGGCCGCTTGCTCATGCTCGTGCATGAAGTAGGCGAGAACACGTTTCTTGGACATGGTTGTTCTGCTCGTGTAAATAGACTGCCGAGAATGGCATTATTCTCGGAATCGCGAAAAGGTGAATCCCTCGCGCGGGGAATCTTCGCTACCGTTGAGGCAGCGCCCCGATTATTATCGGACCGCCATGAGCCGTTGCCGCTCGTTCCGCGCATTCTCGCTGGCGCTTCTGCTTGCCGTCTTTGCTGGAGCGGCGCAGGCGCAGTCGATTGTTGGCGTGCTTGGCATCGAGCGGGAGGTCGGGCCGATCGAAGCGCGTCTCCAGGGCAGCCGGGAAGTCCCCGTGCGAGGCTACGTCTTCCGCGTCGGCACGCTCAATGGCCGGCAGGTGGTGGTCGGCCGTTCGGCCGCGGGCAAGGTCAACGCCGCGATCGTCGCGACGGTGCTGATCGGCCACTTCAATCCATCAGCGCTGTTCTTCTCGGGTACCGCGGGAGCGATCGATCAAGCCTTGCGTCCGGGTGACGTTGTCATCGGCACGGGCGTGGTGCAACACGACGTCGGCTTGCTCGCGGCGGGTGGCATTCAACGGCGCGGGCTCAGAAATTCCGTGACCGGCGAGATGGATCCACTAATCGTCCCGGCGCCGGAGACACTGTTGGCCGCGGCCCGGCGGGCGGTGGAAGGTTTGACGTTGATGCCGATCGAGTCCGCCGACGGCAAGCGGATGCCGCGGATTGTCGAAGGCGTAATCGTCACCGGCGACGTGTTCATGTCGGATGTTGCCAGGCGCGACGAGATCCGGAGCAGCCTTGGCGCCAGCGCCGTGGAGATGGAAGGCGCGGCGATGGTGCAGGCCTGCCGCCAGTTCTCCGTGCCGTGTCTTGTCGTTCGCAGCATCACGGACCGCGCCGACGGGCAGGCGATGACCAACTACAAGGAGTTCATCGCGGCCGCGAGCGAGAATGCCGCGGCGCTCGTGGCGGCCATCATCGCCCGGCTTCCGTAGCGTGCCGGCCGGCCGCCTTGCCGCGGGTTCGGCGTCATCTTGACGGCTGGCGGTGTGGCCCGTAGCATCTGGCCGTGCGACGAAAGGTCACTCGCCGCGAGTTTCTCGAAACGGCAGCGGCAACGGCCGCCGTTTCTGCCGTCGTCTCGGCGCAGCGGTCACGGCCTAACGTGCTGTTCATCCTGGCAGACGATCTGGGGTACGGCGATCTGAGCTGCTACGGCCGTCCCGATTACCAGACGCCCTCACTTGATGGACTCGCGCAACAGGGCATCAAATTCATGAGCGCGTACACCGCTGCGCCCGTCTGCACGCCGACCCGGTGCGCATTTCATACCGGACGCTACCCCCAGCGGCTCGCCGTTGGATTGCAGGAGCCGCTGACGAGCAACAGTCCACAGGACGCCGGGCTGCCGCCGACACACCCGACGATCTCTTCCCTGCTCAGAGGCGCCGGTTACGACACCGCCTTGATTGGCAAATGGCACCTTGGGTGGAAACCGGAATTCGGACCCAACCGTCACGGGTACGACGAGTTCTTCGGGATTCTCAGCGGCGCGGCCGATTACTTCACGCACTCGTCGCCCGATGCGCGCGCACTGCGCGCCGGCAGAGACCTGTGGGAAAACCTGGCGCCGATCGAGCGCGTGGGTTATCTCACGGACATGCTCTCCGACAGAGCGGTCGAGTACGTCACGCGGCCGCATACGAAGCCGTTCTATCTGAGCTTGCACTACACGGCTCCGCATGCGCCGTGGGAAGGCCCAGAGGATGCCGCGATCGGTCACACCGAGCACGGCGATGGACCGATGACGGAGGGAGGGTCCCTGAAGATCTACGCCTCGATGATGAAGAGCATGGACGCCGGCATCGGCCGCGTGCTCGATGCCCTCAGGCGCGCTCGCCTCGAGAGCAACACGCTCGTCATCTTCACGAGCGACAACGGTGGCGAGCGTTATTCGTTCAACTGGCCGTTCTCCTTCGCGAAGGGATTTCTGTGGGAAGGGGGCATTCGCGTGCCGGCAATCGTGCGCTGGCCGGACGTGATCCCCGCCGGCCGCAGCACCGAGCAGCCCGCAATCACAATGGATTGGACGGCGACGATTCTCGGTGTCTCTGGGACACCGGCCGACCCGGCGTATCCGCTCGACGGCGAGAATCTACTGCCCGTGTGCACAGGGGCCCGCGCGCCCTACGATCGAACACTGTTCTGGCGCAGCCGCGATCGCGACGCGGCCAGATCCGGCAGGTGGAAGTACTTGAAGGACTCGGGTACCGAGCGGCTGTTCGACGTGTCGATCGATCCCGGGGAGAAGACAGATCTCCGTCTCAAACAAGCCGACGTGTTCGCGGACATTAAAAAGCGGTATTTGGCATGGAACGCCGGTGTCTTGCCGCGGCCTTCGAGGTAGCGCGCTGAGCTCTTGAGATCAGATCGCTTCGAAGTCCGAGCGCTTGACGGCGAAGGTCCGGACGGGATCCGCCAAAGGAAAATCCGGTGCTCGTTGACGCGGCGAACGTCGGTCGGCGTCCAACTGCCCATGTCCCAGACGTAAGAAACGACCCGCGCACCTGCCTGCAGGTCGGAGCGCAGCTTCTCCCGTAGCTTGAGGTTCGGTCCTGGGTGCAGGAAGAGAGTCACCACGGTAGCGGACCGGACGTCCGCGGCATACATGTCGCCGTGCCTGAACTCCACTTTGTCCTCGACACCTGCCTCACGCGCGTTCGCTTGCGCCAGAGTCACCAGTGCGGGATCGATCTCAATACCCACGCCACGCGCGCCAAACTCCTTTGCCGCCATGATCGGGATGCGCCCGTCCCCGGACCCGAGATCGTAGACGACGTCCTGCGGGCCCACCTCAGCCAATTCCAGCAGTGCGCGCACGATGGGCATCGGCGTTGGTTCGTAGCGAACGTCCCGTCCAGGAATCGTTTGACAGCCGAACGACGCGAGTAATCCCAGGACGAGCGGCAGCACGATCGGTTTCATGGTGTTCTAAACAGCGGTCACGGTTGCCGACCCTCGCGCCGACGTGCTCACCATTCGGATTGTGGGAAGTGGTCGGCACGCCGACCGATCGTGAGGGCGATCAAGCCGTCATCGTGGTGCCGATCCTCCCACGCGACTCGAAAGCCACCACTTCATCGTCGTCGTGACGAGTTCCGCTGCGTCCTGCTGGACGAAGTGGCCCGCTTCTGGGGCGGTGACGAGCGTCAGGTCTTTCGCCACCCAGTTCCATGTGCCGGAGAGTCCGTCTGAGTGCAGCGCGGTGTCGCGCAGGCCGTGAAACATCAGCACCGGGGCCTGGACCTTTGGCATCTCGGGAACCGGCGGCGCATCGGCACCCGACTGACGCGGATAGTTGCGCTTGTAATAGTTCAGCATCGCTTCGAAGTCCGAGCGCTTGAAGGCTTCGACGTAGTGCTTGCGCGCGGCCGGATCGCGCACCCAGCCGGCGAGGTTCTCTGCCGTCATCGGCCGGCCGAAGAACACGGTTGGGTCGTCCGGCATCTTGTCCTGGAAGTTGCGAGCATACGCGCTGTTCTTGATCTGTTCGGGGTTGATTCGCAGCTCGCGCGACAGACCTTGCGGGTGCGGAAGGTTGAGAATCACCAGGTTCTCGGTCATCAGCGGCAGGTTCATCGCGAATTGCCAGGCCACGATGCCACCCCAATCGTGACCGACGATGGTGGCGCGATCGCGGCCAAGGTGACGGATCACCGCGGCGACATCCCCGACGAGGAGACGCATGTCATAGCTCTCGACGCCCTTCGGTTTGTCGCTCAGGTTATAGCCGCGTTGATCGATCGCCACGACCTGGAAGGTCTGCGCGAGCGCCTCCATCTGGTGCCGCCACGAGTACCAGAAATCCGGAAAGCCGTGGATCATGACGACGAGCGGTCCCTTGCCGAGCGATGCGTAGTGAATCTTCACGCCGCCCTCCGACACCGCAGTGCCGTGGGTCACGCGGTCGAAGACGTCGCCCTGACTTGCCGAGGATCCGCCTGCCGCGACTGCGGTTGACAGCGTCAGGCCGAAAGCGGCGATACATACAACGGTTGACCAAGTCGGCATGATGGGACTCCTGAAGGTTGGGCCGCATGATAACGTATGACCGCTGCGGCGGAACCGCGGCACCCTTACATCCGTAGAAAGCTTCGACAAGCGTAGCTTTGCCTCGCCTCCGGCGGGGCGTCTAAGGAGATCTATGCGCGTAATGTCCTGTCTCGTTCTGCTATTGATCGCCATCGCGGGCGCGAAGGCGCAGTCTCCGGAACCGCCCCTGTCGGACACGCGGCTCACCGTGCACACGCTGCTGCGCGAGGACGTGTTCGCCGGGTTCATGGCCAACGACATGGTCCGCTTTGCCCGCGCCGAGCGAAACATCGAGCAACTGCTCAAGGATCGTCCCGACCAGCTCGGCAACCTGCTGGCTTGGAAAGGCTCTGCCGCGCTGCACCGGGCGGTGCTCGCCCATGAATCGGGCAACAGTGGCGAGTCCCTCAAACAGCTCCAGGCCGCGCGCGCGGCGTTTGATGAAGCGGCCAAGCAGACCTCGGGCAACGAGGCAGCGGCCGCAATTACCGGCGGCTCCTACGCGGTGTTCGCCGATCGTTTGCCGGAACCGCACCGCGCAACCGCATGGGCGGACTCGTACGCCAACTACTCGCTATTGTGGAAGCAACAGGGGGCGATCATCGACAAGCTGCCCGTTCATCACCGCGGCGAAGTGCTTGGCGGCCTGGTTCAGTCGGCGCAGCGAACGGGCCGGACCGAGGAGATGGCCCAGCATCTCGATCGCATGATCACGCTGATGCAGGGCACGCCGTACGAGGCAACCGCACAGCAGTGGAAGGCGAATCCGGCAAGTGCGGCAACGACCAGGGTGACGTGCAAGAACTGCCACAACCCGGGGCGTTTGTCGTCGCAGCTGACATCGTTGCAGAAATAACTGCGGGCCTGAGGTAGGGCTTCGCCCGCTGCGAACCGGCCTAATCTTGGAGGAGAAGCGGCCATTTTGTGAAAATCCACGCAGTGTGCCGCACAATATGTGTGTTCTCCCCCCGGAGACTGCCATGACCAATCCAAAGTGGTGGGTCGCTGCTCTAGTACTCGTCTGCGCCTTTGCTACACCGGTCGTCGCGCAGGAGCGGCCTGTCGCTGGACGAATCAAGATTTCGACAGGGTCCGCGTTCATCGTCCGAGCAGGCGCGCAGATTCCCGCGCAGGTCGGGCAGACCGTCTTCGAGGCGGACGGGATTCGAACCGGCGTCGACGGGAAAATCGGCGTCACGCTGAACGACGACACGCGGCTGTCCCTCGGTCCGAACAGCGAGCTCAAACTCGAACGCTTTATGTACACGCCAGCCGAGAGCGGTTTCGGTTTGGTGCTTAAGTTCGTCAGGGGCGCGGCGACCTACGTTTCGGGTCGGATCGCGAAGCTCGCGCCCGACTCAGTCCGTCTCGAAACGCCGGCGGCCATCATCGGTGTGCGAGGGACGACGCTGGCAATCAGCGTGATGCCCGAGTGACAGACGTCCGGCCTTTCAGCGCGCTGCTGGCGATCGCCGCCGTCGCGATCGTTACAGCGTGCGGCCCGAAGCAGATATCCAGCCCCGTTCGCCCGGGGCAGGACCTAATCGTGTTGCTGCCGGACTCAGACACCCTTTCGACCGGAGACGCCCGCGTCTCGAACCCACACGGGTCCGTCGACCTCGCCGCCGAACGTGACGCGGCGCTGGCGACTGCGGATCGCGCGCCCGTTCTCACCAAGTTGAGCGCGGCCGACGTGAAGAACATTTTTGGCGACGCGCTGTCAGCCTTGCCGCCTGCACCGCAAAGTTTCACGCTGTTTTTCAGGTTCGAGTCGGATGAGCTGACGGAACAATCGCAAGCGCTCATCCCCGAAGTTCTCGCGGCGGTGAAAAAGCATGCGGTCCAGGACGTCGTCGTCATCGGGCACACCGACACGATGGGAACCCAGCAGGCGAACTTCGAGCTCGGATTGAAGCGGGCGATGACGGTCCGAAATATCCTCGTGAAGGCCGGCCTCAGTGGTTCGACCATCGACGTCACGTCGGTCGGCGAGCTCGATCCGCTGGTCAAGACACCTGACGAAACTCCGGAGCCTCGCAATCGGCGCGTCGATATCGCCGTGAGGTAGCCGCACAGCTGTGGCGAGATTCCCGCACGCCCGGCCGACGCGTCGGCGTCTCGTGTTTCTGTGCGGCGTTGGGGCGGTGCTCGTCACCGGTGTGTTCGCTGTCTTTCCCCCGACGCTTCTCAAGCGGACCGACAACGCGGCGTACGACATCCTGCTTCGATCCGCTCGCACGAGGCCGCCCGGCGGCCGCGTCGTGATCGTCGACGTGGATGAGCATAGCCTGTCGACGATCGGCCAATGGCCCTGGCGGCGCGACCGCATTGGTGAACTGATCGCTCGCCTGAGGGAGATGGGCGCCGCGACCATCGCGCTCGACATTGTCTTCGCCGAACCCGATCGCTACGGCGATTCCGGCGGTTCCGACGAACCCCCGAACGCAAGCGCTCGACACACCTCCGACGAAGTGCTGGCGGCGACGCTTCGCGAGGGTCGTGTCGTGCTCGGCCACGCGATGCGATTCGACAACGCACCTGCGGGAAGCGCCTGCGTGCTGCATCCGGTCGAACCAGTGCTTCTTCAAAGGGGAGAAGAAACAGACACGGCGGAGTACTTTCACGCCACTGGCGTCGTCTGCAACCTCCCGATACTGGCGCAAGCATCAGGCGCCTCGGGTTTCATGAACGCTGCGCCCGATGCCGATGGCATTCTCAGACGCGTGCCTCTCCTCATCGAGCTCGACGGCCGCGTCTACCCATCGCTCGCACTCGCGGCGACGATGGCAGCAAGCGGTTCGCGCGACCTGGTGTTGCGGATCTCGAACGTCAATACCGCATCGTTGATCGTCGGCAACAGTGTGGTGCCGGTCGACGGCAGGGCCAATGCCTTGCTGCGCTATCGTGGGGAGAAGCAAACGTTCCCGTACGTATCGGCCGCAGACGTCATGAGCGGTCGCGTCCCGGCGGGAACGCTGCAGGACAAGATTGTCTTTGTCGGCACGACGGCGCTGGGAACCCGAGAGGTCGTGGCGACGCCGCTCGACACGTTGTTTGCCGGCGTCGAGGTCCAGGCGACCGTTGCGGACAACCTGCTGCAGCAGGACTTCATCAGCAGGTCTCAACTCGGGACGGCTCTAGAAGGAATGGCCGTGCTCGTTCTGGGCATTGCGATCACGTGGCTCGTGGCGAGTACGGGCACGCTGTCCGGAGTGCTCGGCAGCGGCATCAGCATCGCTGCGCTTTGGTATTTCGCCGGGTGGATGCTCTCGACGACCGGCGTATTCGTGTCGCCGCTGATGCCCACAATCGGCCTGGTTGCCGCGCTGGGCATCATGACCCTCGTGAAGTTCACCGTGGAGCGCGGACGGGCAGACGCGGCCGGGCGGGAAAGAACCAATGCTCAGCGCTTGATGATCCAGACGCTCCTGTCGCTGACCGAGACCCGGGATGCCGAAACCGGCCGTCATTCGCGTCGAACGCAGCGGTACGTCCGGCTGCTCGCCGAGCAGCTTTCCACTCATCCCGAATTCCACGACTACCTGACGCCCGAACGGATCGATCTGGTGTCGAGCCTCGCGCCGCTTCACGACATCGGCAAGGTTGGCGTTCCCGATCACATCCTGAACAAGCCCGGCGCGCTGACGCCCGATGAGCTCGCGGAGATGCGAAAACATCCGGAGTACGGATACGAGGTGATTCTGAAGGCCGAAGGCCGGGTCGGGGTCCGCGACGATGCGATCCTGGCGATGGCCAAAGACATCGTCTACACCCATCATGAGCGCTGGGACGGAACCGGCTACCCGCGAAGGCTGCGCGGCACGGAGATTCCCGTCGAGGGCCGCGTGATGGCCGTGGTCGATGTGTATGACGCCATCACCACAAGAACGTTGTATCGTCGGCCGATGTCGTATGACGACGCCGTCAAATTCATCGTCGACCGGCGAGCTACGCACTTCGATCCAGCCGTGGTGGAGGCTTTCATCAGCGTCGCGCCTCGCTTCAAGATCGTGAGCGCCGAAAGCGAGGCCTGAATCGGCCATTGAGAACTGTCGTGCTGGCGGCGATTCGTTTCGTCGACGCCGGCATGCGCCGCCGCGCTTCAGAGCCTGCAAGGCCTGATTCAGCCGCCGAGGTTCGAACAGGATCATCCAAAGCCGGAGTGAGATTCGACTTCGCGGCACAACCGGCGCCGCGGCCCGCATCTGGACGCGCGTGTCGAACCCGAACAGCTTCGGCGTAACGCTCGGCACCCTAAAGGGCGCCGGCATCGGAGGGCAGACTGCTGGGACGAGGGCGCTTGACTCTCCCTTCACGAGGTCCATAATCACTCGCAAGACGAGTAGGCGCTGTCTTGCATTCAGGAGGCGGGTGATGAAGTACATCCTCGGTGTTTTGGTCATGGCTCTACTGCTGCCGGTGGCAGCGCTGGGCCAGAGCGTAGGCGCGACGACAGGCGCGATTAACGGCAGGGTGGTCGACAGTTCCGACAGTGTGTTGCCGGGCGTCACGGTCACGATCTCGTCGCCGCAGATGCAGGGTGCCCAGGCCGCCGTCACCAATGCCGAGGGCAACTATCGCTTCGCCGGCATTCCGCCTGGAACCTACATGGTCCGCTACGAGCTTCCCGGGTTCGCCAACGTCCTGCGCGAGGGGATTCGCGTGACGCTCGGGTTCACGGCCACGCTCAACGTCACGATGGCAGTCTCCGGACTGCAGGAAACGGTGACGGTGTCCGGGGCATCTCCGGTGGTCGACGTGTCGTCCACGAGGACGTCGACCAACTACGACTCCAAAGAACTGGCCTCGATTCCAAGTGCTCGTGACATGTGGGCCATCCTGTCGGAGTCGCCTGGCGTGACGATGGCGCGCATCGATGTTGGCGGGAGTGCCGCCGGTACACAGAGCGGTTATCGCACCTATGATGCGCGCGGCGATCAGAACCGCGTCATGATCGATGGGCTGGTGACCACCGAAGGCACCGGCGCCATCGGCGTCTATGTCGATTACGGCGCATTCGAAGAAGTGACCGCCGGCACCGCCGGTCATGGCGCCGACATGGGCCAACCCGGCGTGCAGACGCAGATGATGATCAAGTCAGGCGGCAACCAGTTCCATGGCTCGCTCTACGGTGATTATCAAAACTCGAGCCTGCAGGCGACCAACATCACCGACGAGCAGGTCGCGAAGGGCATCCGCGACAAAGAAGTCAATCGCATGAACGTGTACTACGACTTCAACGGCGACGCCGGCGGCTACGTGAAGAAGGACGTGATGTGGTGGTATGGCTCCTATCGCGAGTTCAATACCGAGATCAACGAACCGCGCTTCCCGGTGAGACCGCATCAAACCAAGCTGCGGCACTTCAGCGGCAAGACGACATTCTCGTTGGCGGGCGATAACAAGATCATCGGCTCGATGATGCGGACGCTGAAGATCCAGCCGACACGACTGGACGCCCGGCGCGCCACCAACCCGATCAACCCGACGGAAGGCTCGACGCAGGGGCAGCGCCACTGGGCCTGGGTCTACAAAGCGGAATGGAACAAGGTGCTCTCAGACTCCACGTTCAGCGAAGTACGCGGCGGTCAGTTCGGCTACAACTGGCCGCTCGTCCCCAACGAAAACGCCACCGGACCGCGGATCGAGGATCTCACCACCAGCATCGTGACCGGGCCCAACTTGCACCGGCAACAGAACCGCCGCCGCAACCAGGTGATCGGCTCGGTCAGCTACTTCAAAGAGGGGTTCGGCGGCAGTCACGATCTGAAATTCGGTGGCGAGGTGTTTCACGAAACATTCTTCGAAGAATTCTTCCCGACGTCCTACGGCAACCTGGCAGTGTCGTACACGCGCCAGGGCATCCCGTCCGAAGTCGAGTTGCTCGATCCCGGTGCGATCGAGGCCACGTTGATGACCTACTCGTTCTTCGTCAACGACACGTGGCGCGTCAATAACCGGCTCACCATCACGCCGGGACTGCGGTTCGATCGATTCGCCAACTCACTACCCGAACAGGAGCATCCCGCGGGCCGATTCAGCAGTACGCCGATTGTGTTCGCCGCGGTAGACGATTTGGTGAGCTGGAACCTGTTTGGGCCGCGCTTCGGCATCACCTACGACCTCTCGGGCGGAGGCCGCTCGGTGCTGAAGTTCAATTACGGCCAGTACTGGTGGAATCCGAGCAACGATATCTCGACGGCCGCCAATCCGAATCGATCGCCGTGGTTCCGCCGCTACAGGTGGGCCGATGCAAATCAAAACGGGCATTGGGACGAGGGCGAACAAGACCTGAGTGCGACGGGCCTGTTGTTGAGCCAGGGTGGCGTGGCGAGCACTCTGGTCGATCCCAACCTCGAGAATACCTACACGCGCGAGTTCTCGACGTGGTTCGAGCACGAGCTGGCGCCGAACTTCGGCGTCCGCACGGGATTGGTGATGCGGCAGATCCGGAATCAGCGCGCGAACAAGGACGCCAATCGTCCGTTCAGCGCCTTCAACGTGCCGGCGAGCTACGCCGACCCCGGCCCTGATGGCCGCGCCGGCACGGGCGACGATGGCCCCCCGATCAGCGGGTTCAATCTGAGCTCCGCCAACACCGGACTCCCGACGCTGACGACCGTGGCCAATCAGCCGGACGCCAAGGGTGACTACTACACCTGGGAAGTGAGCGGAAATCGGCGGATGTCAGGGCGCTGGTCGCTACGCGCGTCGTTCACGCACACCTGGAACGCCGACCACGGCAACAGTTACGCCGGAAGCACCGTCCGGCAATATACCCTGCCGTTCACTCCCAACGATCTCATCAACACCGATCGAGAAGACGGTGCGTACGAGTTCACGAACTGGACGGCGAAGTTGATGTCCACGATCGAGGCACCCTACGGCATCCGGCTGACCCCGATGCTGCGGCACCAATCCGGCGATCAGATCGGCCGGATCGTGCAAGTGACAACCAATTACGGCGCGCAGCCGGTGATGGTCGAGCCGCTGGCGTCGAACCGGTTGGACAACGTCACGATCTGGGATCTGCGAGCGGAAAAGGTGTTTCGCTTCAGCGGCCGCTCGGTCTCAGGTTTCATGGATCTCTACAACATCGCGAACTCGAATGCGGAGTTCCGGCAAATCTACACCTCGGGAAGTTCGTTCGGCTTCCCGACCACCATCATCCCGCCGCGCATCATTCGCTTCGGCGCGAAGCTCGAGTGGTGAACGGTAATTGAGGAGCTGTTGAAGCCCCCGCCGCGCGGCTTGTGCGCGGTGGGGTGGACTATCGCAGGGAGGTCCGCATGCGCAAGCTGATGCCACTGCTGCTCGGGCTGTCGATCGCGCTGTGCACCGTGATCGTTGCGGCGCAGACTGTCAGCAATCCGATTCCGGCGCCGATCACGAAACGCGGGTTGCAGGTCGAGATCAAGGATCTGCTGCGCCTTCCGGATACCCGCAAGATGCGCCCTGTGGATCAGGACGTGACGCCTCCGGGGTGGGCGCGTATCAGCTTTGTGCGCGACCTGCCCGACGGCCGCCGGTTCGTCAATGATTCGCGCGGCCTGCTCTACGTCATCGATTCGAACAACCAGCCGCAGGTGTACGCGAACGTCGCCGCCGTGTTTCCGAACGCGGTTTACAACCGCCTGGAGAGCGGATTCGTGGCATTCGCTTTTCATCCAGAGTTCGCGCGAAACGGTTTGATCTACACCGTTCACGGCGAGCGCGGTCCGGGCAATCCGCGAACCGCCGACTTCATCCCGCCGGGATTCACTGAAAAAGATGTGACCTATCACAACATCATCACCGAATGGCACGCCACCAACCCGGCGGCGAACACGTTTGCCGGCACGCGGCGCGAGCTGCTTCGCGAGGCTCACGTCGTGGCGAATCTCACGCATCCGATGGGCACCGCGGAGTTCAATCCCATCGCGAAGCCCGGCGACGCCGACTACGGGCTGCTGTACACCAGCGGCAGCGATCACGGATTCAGCAACGGCGGTGGGCCAAACGCGAATACGGCGAGCCAGACC
Organism: uncultured Acidimicrobiia bacterium; assembly: GCA_963784445.1. GTDB lineage: Bacteria > Acidobacteriota > Vicinamibacteria > Vicinamibacterales > UBA2999 > 12-FULL-67-14b. The sequence continues at coordinate 1,089,390 of CAWARO010000001.1, forward strand.
CAGCGTCTGGATTCGATCATGACGGCCATCCTGCGGTTCGATCCGCGAGCGCCGAAGGTGACTGGCGGGACAAAGGGCCTCGGCGACTACACCGTTCCAATCGCCAACAAGTTCGCGTCTGACGGCGATCCAAAAACGCTCGGCGAGATCTATGCCTACGGGTTTCGCAACGCCCACCGCCTGTCGTGGGACACCGACGGGACGATGTTCGCCTCCGATATCGGCATGAACCACATCGAAGAGATCAATATCGTCCGCAATGGCGAGAACTATGGCTGGATGAGACGAGAAGGGTATTGGGAGAACGGACGTTGGCGCGGCGGCCTGCTCAGTGATTTGTTTGCCTTGCCCCAGGAGGTGCTGAGCGGGCGCGAGAAGGATGGTCTCACCTACCCCGTTGCGCTCTACGACCACGACGAGGGGCGCGCGGTGACCGGCGGGTTCGCCTATCGCGGCCGAATCGCGGCGCTCCGCGGCAAGTTCGTGTTCGGGGATATCCAGAATGGGCGGCTCTTCGCGGCCGATCTCGCCGAGCTGAAGAAAGCTGACGACGGCCTTCCTCAGACCGTGGCGCCGATCGAGGAAATCCAACTCTATGTGCGGGACGCGAACGGCAAGCGCATGGGCGTGTCGATGCAGGACCTCGTCGATTCAACGATGGGGGCGGGCATTTCTCGTGCCGATCTGCACATCAGCCCGACCGGCGACGGCGAGCTGCTGCTGACCTCGCGACAGGACGGCATGATTCGCATGCTGGTCGCGGATTCGGCCGGCGCTCCGACAGCGCGCGTGCAGCGTTGAAGAGTCATTAGAAGCCGCGATTCACCTCGACCGCCGATCGCGAAGCGTGCGCGCCACGCCGAGTCCCGCCGCGACCACTAGCGTGACCACCGCCAGCGCATCGGCGGCGACCGGACGCAACTCGACGCCGCTAAGCTCGCGAATCAGCAACTGGATGTACGACGGCGGATCGATGAAGCCCAGACGCGCGCGAATCTGCCAGTGCCAGTCGGTGAAAGGGCAGTATCCCCAGCCGTACCGGAAGCCCAGAACGAACCACGACGCCGCGGTGAGGGCGATCGCGGCGAGCTGCCACGGGCGCGTGCGTCTCCAGATCCAGCCGGTGCAGACGAAAACAATCCACGCCGAATGGAACACGAAGAAGGCGATGTTCAGCGCCTGATCCATCGCGGCGCGTCAACGGCGAGAGTCGGCCAGTCCGCGGCCCGCCTTATTGGTCGTACATGTCGATGAACTTCGCGATCGCATCGACGTACTGCTGCGACGGTGCGGCGCCGGCAGCAATCGCGGTGAGGTGCGTCTTGCCCGGCAGGATCACATTCTGAAAGATCTGCACTTCCCGCCAGAGGCGATGTGTCTTGCGATACGGATTGTCGTACGACCCGTTGACCGCGAGGATCGGAATCGCCAGCTTGGTGAGATCGACCGCCGGCGGAGCCGGCGCGCGCGTTGCCGCCGCAGCACTGCCCTGCGGTCGTGCCGCTGCCACGCGCGAGCGGAATCGTTCCATCCCTTCCGCATCCGCCCCCGTCGCTTTCGGCAGCGCATCGTCCATCGCTTCCGCGGCGGCGCGATAGGTGTCGTTGGTTTCCGACATGCCCGATCCGCCAAACCCGGCGGTGATGAAACGATTGGGAATCAGCGCCAGCAATTGGCCGACGATGCCGCCGCCCATTGAGTAGCCGTGAATGTGGGCGCGGTCGATCTTCAAGTGATCCATCAACTCGATCACGTCTTGCGCCCGTCCGGATCCGCCGGCGATCGGCTTGTCGCTCTGTCCGTGATTGCGATTGTCAATCGCCACGAGGCGGTGCCGTTTCGCAAGCTCGGGCGCGATGCCGGTGTTGAACCACATGCGCTGCGCGGAATCCGAATAGCCATGAATCAACATCACCCACGACCCGCGGTCACCGTGGGTCAGGTAGTGGATCTTGATCCCGTCGCTGGTCGTGAAGAAGTTGCTCTTCTGTCCGACCTGAACAGCCGGCGCGGCCGGTCGGGGGGACGCGCCTTGTTGGGCAACCGCCGCATTGGCGATCAAGATGGCGACGAGGCCGGCGTATGCAATGTAGCGCTGATTCATGACTCCCCCAGGTCGCATCATAACGTGTCGCCTGCGGGAAGCACGGCCTACCTGAAGTGACGGCGGGGCAGGAGCAGCCCGCGCCCAGTCATTCCAACCAGGCCGTCGAGCCTGTTAAAGAACCGGTCACGCACACGGGGGACACCGCGCAGGCCCCACAGCACCTGCGCGTTGGTCCACGCGGCGCTTCGAGCGGTTCTGACCTTCCACATGGCCACCGCATCGTCCACCGGTCCGCCGAGACGATCGACGGCGCCCACCACACCGACCGCGAACTCCGCCTTCACCTCGTCCTCGACGCGCTCCAGGATCTCGTTGATGCTGTCGAAGTCCTGCTCCCGAAGGTCGCCGGTGATCGGATCGCCTCCCAATGCCAGAAACGACTGGACGATGCCGTCTGGGAGATCGCGGTTGATGTGCGCGGTCATCCCGGCAAGAGCAAACTGGATCCGGGCGATCCCTGAATGGTTCCGTGCTTCTAACAGCGGACGCCATGCCGATGGCGCCCGGTCGATGCCGGTCGCTCCTGCGGCCAGTGCAGCGAAATAGAGGTTCGCGAAATCCACGTCGAGTTTGGTCATGAATGCCGCGTCATTGAACTTGCGGCTGCCCACGGCGCTCGCCACAGCCATAGTCACGCGCAGGTAGAGACGGTTGAACCACTTCACGCCGTCGCTATCGGGCAGGTCGTGGTCGATCGCCTTCATGACGGCGAGTGCCTCTTCAATGGATTGCACGGGCGTACGGTCAAGGAGCTGGATCATTCGCGCCTTTCGCGATCGGCATCGTATAGCACACCGCGTCACCGTCGAGGACGAGCGTTCCGTCGTCTCTGATGACACTGGTCTTGAGCGTCGCGATGGCTGCAAGGAATTTTTCAATCAGCTCAGCTGTAATACGTGCGGCGCGGGCGGTTCAGGCTTAGACTCGGGGCAACAGGGGAGGTCGGCCTGACATGGCCCCGACGTCGCCGGTTTCTGAGAATCCACAGGATTCGCGCAACACAGAGGACGAGCTGCACTGGGATTCCCTGCTGGAGTACATTGCTGCTGGTTCGATCGTTCCCGTAATTGGCCGCGAGCTCCTCACCATCAAGGATGCCAGCGGCGTCGAGCGATCGCTCTATGCCGAACTTGCCACCGACCTCGCGCGGTGGCTGAAGACACCGGTCCCCGAATCCCCCGAAGAGGCTAACCCGCTCGGTGCCGTCGCGTCGCAATTCCTGTTGAACGGCGGCAAATGGCGCCTCATCTACGCGTCGCTCAATCGTGCGCTCGATGACCGCGGGAAGCTGCCCGTACCCGAGACGCTCCGGAAGCTCGCCGCGATCGAACCGTTTCGTTTCTATGTGACCGCGACCTTCGATTCGCTGCTGACCGATGCGATTACCGAGGCGCGCGGCGCGCCGCCCCGAATCTACGCCTTCGATCCCGAGGCACCGTTTCCCGAGTTCGACAAGTCGGAGTCCGACGCGCAACCCGTCGTCTTTCATCTGCTTGGACGCGTATCCGCGATCCCGAGCTACGTCGTGACGCAGGAGGATGCGTTCGAGTTTGCCGTCGTGATGCTGTCGAAGCACATGACCAGCATCGTCGATCTGCTCGGCTACAAGAACCTGCTCATCATTGGCTGCCGGTTTCCCAACTGGCTGGTTCGATTCCTGCTGCGCGTCACGAGACGGAAACGGTTGCTCCACACGACCGATCGCTCGGATTTCGTCGTCGATTCCAGCGCGCGCGAGAACGCCGAACTCGTGCAGTTCCTCCAGACGTATCGCACGCAGACGGAGATCTTCACTGCCGCGCCAACCGCTTTTGTCGATGAGCTCGATCGCCGCTGGCGCGCCTACAACCAGTCGCGGCGCGGCGCGTTACCGGATGCGATTCGCCCGTGTTCGGTGTTTCTCAGCTACGCACACGAGGATCGCGAGGTGGCGGCCGAAGTCGCGCGCGCGATCGAGGCCAGCGGCCCGCCGGTCTGGTTCGACCGGCGCGAGCTCGGCGCCGGCGACGAATGGGAACGCAAGATCATGAAGAACATCGAGTCGTCGGCGCTGTTCGTGCCACTGCTCTCGCGCGCCAGCCTGCGCCAGGGGCCTCGCTTTTACGCCGCCGAGTGGAATAGCGCGATCAAGTACTCGCATCGCTGGCTCGGCACGCCATTCATCATGCCGCTCGTCATCGATGACGTCGAGCCCGACAATCCAATTCTGCCGGAGGAGTTTCGCGCGCAGCAGTGGAGCAGGCGGGGAGAAGACGGCTCGCTTCCCGCCGACTTCCTCGAGCGGTTGCGTCAGGGCTTCAAGAGCTGCCAGCTGCGGCGGCGGGCATGAGCTCCAACAGCGATCCCAATCGGGCGGCGACCGCCGATTCCGTCGTCGATCGCGAGAATCCCTGGCCCGGCCTGCGCGCCTACAATGAGCGCGGGAAGGATTACTTCAAGGGCCGGCGCGACGTTGCGCGGGACTTGTTGCGCCTGATCGTCCGAGAAGATCTCGTATTGCTGTACGGCATCTCCGGACTTGGCAAGACGTCGCTGCTGAAGGCCGGCGTGTTCCCGGACCTGCCGGCCAACTTCCTGCCCGTCTACCTGCGCCTGAATTTCGTTTCCGCGGAGGCGCAGGACGCGCGTAACGGCCGCCGGCCGCTGACGTCGTCGGATCTCGCCGCGCAGGTTGTGGCGGCGACCGAGAAGAGCGCACGTCAGCGGAACGTCGAATCGCCGTCGCGGCCCCCGGTGCCCGAGCGTGGCCTGTGGGAATACTTCCGGCGGGCAGACGATGGGTTCTGGGGGCCTGGCGGTCTGTTGATGACGCCGGTCCTGGTCTTCGACCAGTTCGAGGAACTCTTTACGCGAGTGGAATCGCCCAACGCCGCACAGCGGCACTTCGACGAGTTCCTGCACGATCTCGCCAATCTCGAGAGCGGTCACGAGCCGCCGTGGTACGAATCGGCTTGCGCGACCGACGAGATCATGGAGCGTCCCACGTATACCCGTCAGCCGGGAGTGTGCAAGGTCGTCCTCAGCTTCCGCGAGGATTACCTCGCTAACGTCAAGGGGCTGTCGCGCATCATCCCGTCGATCGACCGCATTTTCCTGCGTCTCGAACCGATGACTCGCAAGGCAGCGGCGCGTGCCATCTGCGAAGCCGGTCAGCATCTCATCGAAGGGCACGGCACCAAGCAAACGCTGCGCACGTCCGTCCGCATCATCAGGAAAGTGACGGGAGCGCCAGGACGGCTCGCCGAAACGGCAACCGTCGATCCGGCGCTGCTCAGCCTGTTCTGCCGTGAGTTGAACGAGAAGCGCAAGGCCACTCCTGGTGCGTTGATCGATCGGGCGCTCGTCGACAGCGCCGAGGCCTCGCAGATTCTCACGACGTTCTATACGAAAGCGATGCGCGACGTCCAGCCGATCACCCGCAAGTTCGTCGAGGACACGCTGGTGCTGCCGGGCACTCGATCGCGGTGGCCGGCGGCTGAACCGATGGCGTTCGCGGCCGGTGTCCCGGCCGCCGATCTCGACAGACTCACGCGCAATCGCATCCTGCGCCGTGACGTCGCGGCCGGAGTCGCGCGCTTTGAGTTGACGCACGACGTGCTTGTCGACGTGGTGCTCGAATCCCGCGCTCACCGCCTCGATCAGGAGAAGCTCGCGCAGGAGCGGGAGACGCTCGAGGCCAGGACTGAGGAGGCACGCCGTGCGATCGCGCACGCCGAGCGGCAGCGCAAGCGCGCCTTCCGTTACGGGCTGACGACCGGTGTCGCCGTCCTGCTCCTGCTCGTCACCGTTCTCGCGCTCATCGGCATCTCACGCCTCGAGCACGAGCAGCGCGCGCGGAACTGGGCGGACGCGGCGTACTCGGAAGTACCGCGCAACGCGAGACTCAGTACCAGTGCTGGGCCTGCGGGCACTGAACGAGTCGGCGCGCGCGCACGCGCCGATGCCGCTGGCGCTATTGGCGCTGAACAACGCCGTGCGCGTTCCGCATCTTCAGCGGCGGGTTGCGTTGGCGCACACACCGCAGAGCATTGCGGTCAGTGCAGATGGTGCGAACGTCGCGCTGCTCGCCGGGACCCGCCTCATTGAGCTGTGGAAAGCGTCCGCTTTCGCGTCGCCGCCCGTTCACTTGAACCTAACAGACGACGTGTTCAGCATCACGTTCGACCGGCGCGGTGGCGAGTTGGTCATCGTTTACCGGAATACCGCGGTCGATCGCGTCGATCTGAACGCGAGCGAGGTTCGGCTCGAGCATCTCGCGCCGGCGATCAGCGGGGACCGAAGTGTAATCGCCGCGGCGGTGAGCCCCGACGGTGAGCGGTTGCTGATGGCCAGTCAGACATCGGCGTATTCGACGATTGAACCCCAGTGGCTCTCGGCCTTCGATCGCGGTGCCGCGAGATGGCGGCCCCCGATCGTGGCGCCGAAGCGAACGAGCTTCATCCTGGGCAGGGACGCCACCACTTTCGCCACGCTCAGTAGCGACGGACTGTTGTCGTTCGCGTCATCATCGGGCGGACGCGCCTCAGTCAAACTCGGTCAGACCACGCTGGTGGGACTCAATGCGGACGGCAGCCGGTTGTTTGCGGTCCGCCCCGAAACCGACGCCTTGACGCTGCTGATGGTCTCATTGCCGCAGGGCACGACGTGGAGCGGCACGCTCCCGAGTTCGGCGGCAGCATTGGACGGCCAGTTCAGCGGTGATCGCCTGGCGCTGAGGCAGGTGGACAGTGTGTCTGTCTGGGATCTCGCGCAGCCACGGCTGGCCTTCGAAGTGCCCGGCGCGGTTCAATTTGCGTGGTTGCATGACGCCGAGCGGCTGCTGACATGGAGCGCAGAGAGCGTCGACGTGCGGGATGCGCGTTCGGGCCGATGGATCGAACGCCTCAGCGGTCACGACCATGAGGTCACGGGCGTCGGGTCGGGCGGACCTAGTGGGCTCCCGGTGACGATTGCTGGGCAGGAGCTGTACTTCTGGAACCGACCTCAGGTCGATCGGGTCCTGGCGACCGCGACCGGCGCGCCGATGACGGTGTCATTCAGCGCCGCGGGCGACACGGTGATCACCGCGTCAGGGCGGTCGGTTCAAGTCTACGACGCACATTCCGGGTCGCCGACCTCCTCGATTGCGGCGCCGGCTCCGATCACGGCGCTGGCGCTCGCGCCCGATGACAAGCACATCGCAATCGGGACGGCCCAAGGAGAGATCCTCCTGCACTCGCTTCAGGACACTTCTGGTTCACCGGTGAAACCCTCCGGCGGCGGCCCGATCACAGCGGTGGCCTTCGGTGCGTCGGAGCGGCTGCTGGCCTGGGCCGCGCAGTCGGGGACGCATACGACGGCGGTTGTTCTGCGTGATCTCAGAACGAACGAAGACGTCGTCTCGCAGCAGATTCCGGGTGACGTGATCGCCATGGCCATCGACGGCAACCGAGTGGCCGTCGGGCTCGATGAACCGCCCACTTACCGTGGCCACATCACGATGTCGTTGGGCGAGGTGGTCGGGTCGACGGTGGTTCAACTGATCGACCCATCGGTCAGACAGGCCGTCGTGGCGCCCGCTTCATCGGCGCAGCCGGGCAAATTGCCTCCGCCAGGCCGTCCGCCGGCGCAGACCGATACGCCGCCTCCGCCGCTTTTACCAACGCCGCCTCCGCCGCCTCCGCCGCTTTTACCAACGCCGCCGCCGCCGCCTTCACAAAGGCTGCTTCCGCCGCCTGTACTAACGTCGCCGCCATCTGGCGCTGTGCCCACGGCCGAGTGTTACAAGGGCAGGGCGAGCTTGAGCAGCAATCTTGGTTTTGCCGCCACCGTAATATCGTGCCTGCAAACCGTGATGGAGTGGCGTGACCTGCTTCCGGTCGTGCCGCTCAAAACGGAGCGGCCCGTGGCACGCATTGCCGTGTCGCCTGACGGCAACTACTTCGCACTGGCCTACATCGATGGCGGAATTACGTTGCACCACACGTCCTTGCCCTCGCGCTCCGCTCTCCTTGCCGGGCCGGGTGACGACATCACAGCCCTGGCATTCGATAAGCACGCCGCGCGCCTTGCCGCAGCCCGCGCTGATGGCTCGGTGTCAATCTTTCCCATCGGCGGTCCTGAACTGCGCAAGGCGGCGGAGCAACTCGTGGGCACCCAGAACCCGACGCCGGACGAATGTCTGCGTCTATTCGGTGCATCGAACCAGTGTGAAGAGATCGGCGAATGGCGCCTGATGACGCAGCGAATCTTCCGAGCCCTCACCGGCAGGTAGGCGAGCATGACCACACGGCAAACGGCATCCTACGTGATTCTGTTCGTTTTTTTCGTCGTCGCGGTGACCACGCCGGCAAGGGCGCAGAACGTACCGCGACTCATCGCCGACAACCGCACGCCCTATGTGGTCGAGCTGTCTGAGTGGAACGGCTCGACCTGGAACTTCGTCAGTCGCATCGAACCGGGTGCATGGAAACCGTTTCCGAATGCCGCCAACGGCAGCGTCTGGCGTGCGGTGTTTGCGTCGAACGTGCGCGAACACAAAGTGTCGTACGCGTGGTCTTCCGATTACGGCGGCTATCAGGACGTCTGGTTGATCAACTAGCGCGCGATCGGCATCGTATAGCACATCGCGTCACCGTCGATGACGAGCGTGCCGTCGTCCCTGGTGACGGTGGTCTTGAGCTTCGTGATGGGTTTATCGGTTCGCACCTCGAGCACCTCGGCGCGGCCGGTAATCGTGTCACCGGGTCGAACCGGCGCCTTGAAACTCCAATTCACCTGGAGGAATACGGTGCCGGGCCCAGGGAGGTCTTCGGCCACGACCGCGTTGAGAATTGCGCTCGTGATACCACCCTGCACGACAATCTCACCGAACCGGCTCGCCTTCGCCAAGGCCTCGTCGTAATGAAGTGGATTCCTGTCTCCGCTGATCTCGGTGAAGCGTTCAATATCTTTCGGGTGCACCGTGCGCGAGCGCTCTGCGACTTGCCCAACGCGTGGGATCCCACCAGGCCAGACTTGATCGATAGTGCTGCTCATATTCCCAATTCGACTCGAGTTGTGACCGTCAGACGGGATGCTAATATTATCCCGTCGCTGCCCCATCCGTCGATTTTGACGTCGTTATTGTCGGTGCCCGTTGCGCCGGCGCGGCCACCGCGCTCCTCCTCGCGAGACAGGGCCTTCGTGTGCTCGCGATCGACCGCGGTCGTTACGGGAGCGATACGGTCTCGACCCACGCCCTCATGCGCGCCGGCGTCCTCCAACTCTCTCGCTGGGGCGTGCTAGAGGGAATCAAAGCGGCGGGTACGCCTGTGGTTCGCTCGACGACGTTTCACTATGGCGACGAGGTCGTCGCGGTGCAGATCAAACCGCAGCACGACATTGAGGGTCTCTACGCACCCCGGCGTACTGTCATTGACCGGGTGCTGGTCGATGCCGCGCAACAAGCCGGTGCAACGATCACATTTGAAACGCACCTCGTCGATCTGGTCCGCGCCGACAACGGTCGCGTCTCCGGGGTGCGCCTCAAAGATGGTCATGATCGGGAGCGGCAGGTTTCGGCTGCACTCGTGATCGGAGCCGATGGTGTCCACTCGACGGTCGCGCGTCTCGTCGACGCTGAAAGCTATCGAACCGGTCGTCATGCGACCGGCGTTATCTTCAACTACTGGTCAGGCCCGGGCTTCAACGGCTACCACTGGTACTACAACCCTGGTGTGAGCGCCGGCGCGATTCCGACCAATGACGGGCTGACGTGCATCTTTGCCTCGGTTCCACAGACGCGGTTCCACGAGACGATGAGACACGGTACGGACGCTGGATACCGGCAAGTATTGAGGGAATGCTCGTCCGACCTGGCGGCGGTTGTGGAACAGTCGGAAAGAGTTGAAAAGTACCGCGGGTTTTCGGGAGAGACAGGATTCTTTCGACAATCGTTCGGACCCGGCTGGGCCCTCGTGGGCGATGCCGGTTACTTCAAGGATCCGCTAACGGCCCACGGCATCACCGATGCGTTGATCGATGCGGAACTGCTCGCGCACGCAGTGGCCGCCGGCACGGAGGCCGCGTTCGCCGGCTATCAGAGTGCTCGCGACAAGTTGGCGGTCCGACACTTTGAAGTGACCGATGAGGTCGCATCCTTCGAATGGGACCTCCCAAAGGTTCAGCAGCTCCATCGTGCGCTGAGCGATGAAATGAAGAAAGAGTCGCTCGCGGTGACTAGCTTCGCGATGCCGGCGTAGCCAGATAACCGGCCAGGTGATCGACGAGCTCACGCGCATCGTCTTCAGCACCACTGATGAACGTCGACTTCCGACGTCGGAGGAATGGCAACCCAAGCGCATACAGACCTGGCGCAGCTACGACGCCGCCGTCGTGCCGCAAGTGTCCTTTGTCGTCAATCACGGGCAGGTCTAACCAGCTGTAGTCAGGCCGGAATCCCGTCGCCCACACGATCGAACGGATTTTTCCATTCCGCAGATCGAGTTTCAGCGTTGACGACTCCGGCGCGCGGGTCGGTTCAAATCGTTCCGGTGGACCGACCTCGGCCTCGCGGGCGTGGCTCCGAGCCCACTCATCGAACGTGCCGAGCAACCGGTTCATCTTCAAGTCTGCCAGCGCAAACTGATTTCGCAGTCCGCCGGAGAACAGGGCCTGTCCGTCGCGCACTGCGGAGAGACGACCGACAATCTCGACACCGGCGGAACTGAGCGCGTTGAGATCCAGCGTGGCTCTTTCAGGCGTCCCAATCAGTTGCGGCGAGGGGAGGCGGCGGACGCGCATCAGGTCGTCGACTTCGGTGTAGCGCTGATTCCACACGCCCGACGCATCCATCCACCAGAGCACGTCGCGACCGCGATACGTCCGTGGCAGCCTGACGTGCTCGCCGACGGAAAGCGTGACCGGCCGGCCGGACCGGATGATTTCGTCGGCGAGTTGGACGCCGGTGGCCGATGCGCCGACGACCAGCACCCCTCCCTCCGGCAAGTCATCCGGGTTGCGGTAGCTGAATGGCGTGACGCATCGGATCGACGGCGGCACGGCTGTGCCGAGCGCCGGCACGCTCGGCGCGTTACACGCGCCGCTCGCGATCATGATGGTGCGGCAGCGCAGATCACCGTTGGTCGTCGCGACGTCGTATCCGGTGTCGGTTCGCTGCACACGCGTGACGGTGGTGTGCGTGCGCACCGGCGCACTCGATAACACGGCAAAGCGCGAGATGAAGTCGATCACCTCACGCATCGTCATGTAGCCGTCGGGGTCCGGGCCGTCGTAGTGATACCCAGGCAGTCGACTCTGCCAGTTGGGCGTCAACAGCCGCAGTGAGTCCCAGCGCTCGCGACGCCAGGAGTTGGCGACCTCGCCGCGCTCGAGCACCACGTGATCGATCGAGCGCTCGGTGAGATATCGGCTCGCCGCCAGGCCCAGATGGCCGGCGCCGATGACGACCGTGGTGACCTGTTCGATGGTCCCGCCTCGCTAACTAAGCCACTTCAACCGTGACGTTGACGGGATTGGTGATGACGTCGTAGACCGCCGAGCGCTTCTGCGACTGCGCGACGAGCGCTGCGATGTCCTCTTTCGACGCATCCGCATCGATCTTGAACGTCACTTTGATGTCGTCGTAGCCATTGCGCACGTCGCTGTCGGCACCGAGGATGCCGCGGATGTCCATCTTGCCTTCGAGATTCGATTCCACGGAGCGGAGCTGAATGCCCCGATTCTGCGCGACTGCTGCCACACCGGCGGTCAGGCAGCTCGCGAGGCCGACGAGAATGTATTCGATTGGGGTGATGGCGTGATCCTCCGAAGCGAAGATCTCCGGATGATCCGCTTTGAGCGATGTCTCCGTCTTGTGGCTCTGTTCCTGCCCGAGGCCGAAGAAGCTCTGGACCTTTGACTCGCTGAGCGTGCCGTTCTGCCACTTGCAGGACGCTCGCCATGTGAACTTAGCTGCCTCTGGTGCGCCCTTCAGAACTTCTCGCGCATCAAGCAGAGCCTGTACGTTCACGCCGTTGTTGACGCTGGTCGTCGCCATGTTGAACCCCCATGTCGGTTGTAATGAATCTCCTGAACGGAGGCGCAGATGATACATCGCGCGGATGGCCTGGTTGATGGAAAAGGGCGCAGTCCGTCCGCCTTCGTCGCCACTGGCTCATCCGTGAGGCCGGACGACCAAACGTTTAATCGCAGGCCTATTCCGACCGCAGAGCCAGCACGGGATCGATGCGCGACGCCCGCCTCGCCGGCACATAGCCGGCAAGCCCCGCGACAATCGCCACAACTGTGACAACACCGCCGAACGTCACCGGGTCCGACGAGACGACACCGAAGAGCAGTCCCTGAATCGCTTTCGCAGCGAGCCACGCAACCGGAAGGCCGATGGCCAGGCCGATCACCGCGAGGGTCATCGTCTGCATCAGAATCTGACCCTGCATGGCCAGTGGTGCGGCGCCGAGTGCCATGCGGACGCCGATTTCCCGCGTTCGCTGGCTCACTGAGTACCGAGATGACCGCATAGAGCCCCAGCGACGCCAGAATCAGCCCGAAGCCGGCGAATCCCGCGAGTAACTGCACGATGATCCGCCTGGTGAACACCGACCGATCCACGAGTTGCTCCATCGTTCGGAACTCGGCGGCCGGCAAACCGGGATCGGCACGCTTGAGCGCCGCTCGTATGCCGGGGATCAGGTTCGCTGGAGGAACCGCGCTCCTGACGACGAGATCGACGGTTTGATAGTCGCCGGTCTGTGTGAGAAGCATGTACATCTCCTGGCCGGTCTCCCGTTCGAGCGCGAAATAGCGAACGTCGTTGACCACGCCGACCACGCGATAGTCGCGGCCGGACGTGCGGAGCACACGACCGAGGGGATCCGCATCCGGCCACAACGCACGCGCTAACGCCTCGTTGATGACGATGACTCTCTCGGACGCCGCGTGATCGTCCGAGGTGAAGCCGCGGCCGGCTTTCATGGCGATGCGCATCGCGGAGAAATACTGATCGTCGATCATGCGAGTTAGCGCGTTCTGATGAGCGGCGGGATCGGTCTCGCGATCTCTTGGCGAGACGGTCCATCCCCGCCACCCGAAGTTGTCGCCGAGCGGCAGCGCGTCGGTCAGGCCAACGGCTTCGACGCCGGGCACCGAGCGAACGTGTTGCAGGACCGTATCGAAATAGGCGTTCCGTGTTTCGCGCGCCGGCTGTTCCAGGCGTGACGGGTCCACGCGCAGCGAGATCACGTTCTCGGAGGTGAATCCCGGATCGACGTCGAGGACGCGGCCGAGACTCCGCGTCAGCAATCCGGCGCCGGTCAGGAGGACGCAGACCAGCACGATTTCGGTGACGACGATCGCGCGGCGCATCCAGCCGCTTCCGCCTGTCACGCCTCGACTCGTGTCCTTCAGCGCGTCCTGCGGCGCCGATCCCGACGCTTGAAGAGCCGGCAGCACGCCGAAGCCGACCCCAGTGATCACGGCCACGGACGCGATGAACACCATCGCCCATCCGTCCACACGGACGTCCTGGAGAAGCGGAATGCTGGCGCCATCGAGATTCGCGATCAGACTCGTTCCGGCGAACGCCAGCACGAGTCCCAGCGCCGCTCCACCGCAGGAGAGCGCCACGCCTTCGACGAGCATCTGACGAACCAACCGCCAGCGTCCTGCGCCGAGCGCAATCCGCACCGCCATCTCCTTGTGCCGCGCCGACGCCCGCGCCAGAAGCAGGCTCGAGATATTCGCTGATACCAGCAGCATCAGGAACCCGACCGCGGCCACAAGCACCGCAAGCGTGGTGTGGAACCGGCCGCTGATCCGGTCCTGCAGCGGGCTGAGGATCGGACGAAACGCGTTTCGGCGCCGGCCCGGTTCGACGTCGGGTGCCGTCTTGCTGAAGCGATCGACAGCCGTTGTCGTTTCGACGGCGGCAGTCGTCAGATCGACCCCCGGTTTCAATCGGCCGATCACAGCGACCGTGTTCCCTCGGCGATTGTTTTCAGGACTCAGCGGATAGGGGAGGAACAGGTCGGCCGGTCGGCCCGGCGAGAATGTGCCGGCGAAGTCGAACGACGGCGGGAGCACGCCGACGATCGTCGTGGGTTTGCCATCGAGTGTGATCGACGCCCCGATCACGTCGGGCTTCGCACCCAGGCGGCGCTGCCAGAACGTGTAGCTCAGGATCGCCGTTCGTGGTGCACCCCAGAGGCATTCCTCGGCGGTGAAGTTTCGTCCGAGCCAGGCTCGTACGCCCAGCAGCGGAAAGAAGCCCTCCGTCACGGGTACGCCGGTGACGCGCTCGGGTTCGCCGGTGCCGGTCAGCCTGATGTCGCCGACGCCGTAGAACGCCGAGAACCCTGCGAGGCCGGCCAGCGACTGACTCTGCTCGCGCAGATCGACGACATGTCCGACTTGAACGGACTGCCTCGACAGGTTCTCCGACGGTCCGTTCGAGACCCACACCAGGCGTTCCGGGTCGTCGAACGGCAGCGGCCGAAGCCACAGCGCAGTGACGACGCTGAAGACGATCGTGCTGGCGCCGACGCCAACCCCGATGATTAAGATCGCGAACGTCGTCAACGCGGCGTCGCGCCGCAAGCTTCGCACGGCATGTCGCAGATCGCGCACCAGCGTCTCGACGAGCGACAGGATGCTGCGCATAGACGCTGCCTTAGATGAAGGGGCCACTCGGTTGGTTGGAGCGCGCATGGCGGAGCTCAGATTCCGAAATTCTGGATCGTATCCTGCATCTTTTGTGAGTTTCTCGACCACACGCTCCAGATGGAGCACCTAGGAGCACACGATCATGCAGCCAAAGAACACTATTTGCCTCTGGTTCAACAAGGACGCGCAGGATGCGGCGCGCTTCTACGCCAAGACCTTTCCGGACAGTAAAGTGACCGCCGTGCGCGAGGCACCCAGTGACTATCCGGGCGGCAAGAAGGGCGATGTGCTGACGGTAGAGTTCACCGTTTTCGGCATTCCTTGTATCGCTCTCAACGGCGGCCCGGAGTTCAAGCACAGCGAGGCCTTTTCGTTCCAGATCGCAACGGATACTCAGGAAGAGACGGACCGCTACTGGAATGCCATTGTCAAAAATGGCGGCCAGGAGAGTCAGTGTGGTTGGTGCAAGGACCGCTGGGGCCTCAACTGGCAGATCACCCCGCGCGTGCTCACTGACGCGATGGCGGCTGGCGGCGATGAGGCCAAGCGAGCCTTCGAGGCGATGATGCCGATGAAGAAGATCGACATCGCCACCATTGAGGCCGCGCGGCGAGGCAGCGTATCGTCAGTCGTCTCGTAGCGCCCGATCTATGATCCGGCTTGAATCTCCTGCGCCAGCACCATGCTGACGTTTTTCGTGGAGGCTTGCCGGATTCGCTTCGCCTCTTGATAGTCAGGATCGTTGTAGAGCCCGAGCGCCGCCTCTTTCGACGGGAAGCGGATGATGGCGTTCATCGTCCGCGCCGTCCCTTCCACGACGAAGGCCTGCGTATCTGACGCCAGAACCACACCGCCGTATTTCGGGAGAAGCGCCATCACGAGCGGTGGATATTTCTTGAATTGCTCCGGGTCGATGATGTCGTAAGTGCCAAGGTAATAGACAGCCACTGTGCCTCCAAGCGGTCAGGCCCGTGACACGCGCACGGTGTATTTGCCCACGCCGCTGGCCCGGTTGTAGTGTCGCACTTGAACGAAATAGCGTCCTTCGATCAGGCTGGCCGCAATCCGCGCATTGGAGCCCAGGCCGCTGTCGTCGTCTTCCGCAATGAGTGCCGTCGGGTTATCCGGCCCGAAGAGCGTCATCACGACGTCGGTGGGACCCCTCGTGTCGATCACGTGCCGGCCGGCCTTCGTGACTTTGAAGGCGAACAGGTCGGCCTCACCGAACTTGCCAATCGACGCAGCCGTGCGCTTGGTGGCATTGACCGTGAGCTCGGTTGGCGCGTCCACTGTGGGACCGGTCTTCGGGTACATCTTGGCGCCGGCGGCGAACGCCTTGTCGACCTCCGACAGCACTTCGTTGGCCTTGGTGCCGATGCCGTTGAGCGTCCAGTCGGCGGGGAAGAAGTACAGCATGATCGAATCGGGATCGAACTTGGTCCCGTTGACCTGGTCGGCCGAATACTTGCGCAGGACGTTGTGGCGCGCGGTGGCTTCGTCCCAGAGGTTTGGCGGCTTGCCCAGTTCGCGAATCACGATCGCCTCGTTCCACTGGATGCCGCCGGCCGGATTCTGGTGCTCGTGTGCCAGGCCAATCGCATGGCCGAACTCGTGCGCCGTCGTCCCTCCGTCCATGAAGCCGAGGTTCATCGTGGCCTCGTTGAGCGGGATGCTCCGGCAGTCGATGCCGAGGTAGCTCCAGGCCCCGTCGTTCGGGTCGAAGGTGATTCGAATCTCGGCGCCGGGCGCGTCGTTGAAGACGAACTTCAGGTTCGCGTGCTCGGTCCACCAGCCGGCCTGCTCACGCACGGTGGCCTTCTGGGTGGCCGTGCCGCCGATAAACCGGACCTGCAACGTGGATCCGTTCATCCAGGTCTTTCCGATGGGCACGATAGCGCGGGTGCGGCCGCCGCCGCGCGCCGTGGGTTGCAGGCGCATGAGATCGCGCGGCAGGATGCGGTCAATGCAGATCTTGGGACGGTCGGTCATAGAAGCTCCTTCAAAGGCGAAGTACGCATGATAGAGCACCTAGACGAGAATTCTCAGATCAGTCCCAACATAATCCAGCTCAGCCACTTGTCCCTCGGAGCGTCAGACCGGTCAGAGTTCGCCCTGCCGATGCACTGTCTCCAGCGCTGAATCGGCAGGGACGGAATTCGCAGCTGGCTGATCTCAACGCGGCCGCGGCGGCTCGCAGGCGAAGTTGCTCGCCTCGTCCGTGCTGCCCTGGCCACGATAGCGCGCGACCTGTGGATAAGGGCAAAGGGGCCTTGTGCGCCTGGCGCCGCCTGCCAGCGGACGGCTGGCGACCAGCTGCTCGGGCGCCTTCCCGCTCTCGACCCACGCGTCAATTGCCTCAAGCGCGTCGATCTGGAACGTGCCGTCGCCGCCGGAGCAGTGATCGACGCCGGGCGCCATGAAAAGCCGCACGGAGTCCTTGACCCGCTCGGCCCCCATCGTCGCCAAGACTTTCTCGTAGTAGTCGATGGTGTTTTGCGCCGGGATCAGTCCGTCCGTCCAGCCGTGCCAGAGCAGCAGTTTTCCGCGGCGGGCGACGAAGGCGGAGAGATTCGGATCGGTCGAATCGATCTCCGCGGTGTCGAGCGACCGCGCGAGAGCCAGATCCTTGTCCAGGTCGAGCTTCTCTGGACTCCATGTCGCATCGCGCATGACCAGGTCGCGCCAGTAGTTTGCGGCGATCGGGAAGACCCCCGGCGCATACGCGGCCCACTGAAGCTCTCCCGCCGGAGCTGGTCCTGGAAAAATCCGTTCACCGCTGCGGGGATTGACGACGCCGGCATAGATAGAACGCGCCGCCTCCACTTGGGCGGGCGTCAGACACGCCGATGAGTTGCCGGGCGAGCATGCGAGCGCCCCGGGATCGAACGTACAGCTGCGTGGATCCTCCACGACGCTATCGGTGACGCCGTCGCGGCTGTCGCACGCCGCAATCGCGGCCCGTTTGAGCAGCGCCAGCTGCGGGGGACGCAGCCCCGCGGTGGGATTGGCGATCACCTGCTGCACCTTCGCCCCGTACGCCATCAGCGGAACCCAGTTGTTGGCGGGTGCGCCGGCGGAAATGCCGTCGAAATCATCCGGGAAGCGCTGTGCCTCCTTGAGCCCCTGCCTTCCACCGGACGAGCAGCCGACCCAATAGGATCGGCGCGGCGGTACGGAGTAATGCGTCGTGACCAGTGCCTTCGACTTCACGGTCATCTCGTGGACGGCGCGCCATGCGTAGTCAACGAGCTTCTCGGGATGTCCGACAGCGAAGCTGGCGTCGGCCTGGCCACCTTCGTGGCCCGTGTCGCTGCCGGCCACCGCATAGCCGCGACGTAGTGGCTCGGCCATGGCGAAGTAGAAGATCATGCCGGCGAAACCGCCGTTCCCGACGGCGACGAACTTTCCATTCCACCCTTCGACTGGCAGCCACACCTCGAACTTGATCGCCGAGTCCGGCGTTGGCGACGCGGTCGCCGCCACGCGGCAGAACGCCGGCAGTGTCGTGTAGTCGACCGACACCGGCGGCCCCGGCGGCAGCGGGGGCGCGACAAACGCGCCAGCCTCGACACGCTCCGCCTTCGTGATCTTCGCGTTCGGGAGCGCGACGGCCGCCAACGTTTCGCACGGCGCCGGCCGGCTCTGCGCCAGCTCACTTCGATTGGCCGTGGAAGTCGTTTGCGCCGCTGATGCGTGCGTAACTGTGGGGTGATGTGCGCTCAGCAGCGCCGTGAGCAAGGTCCCGCAAAGTGCGAACGACGAAGGCGACTGCGACATGGAATGCTCCGTGCGAAAGTATATATGGCGATCTACTCGTGACTAACGGGGTTTAAAAGGGTTTCGGTCCTGCTTGCGATGCGCGAAACGTGATGGCAGTCCGCTAATATCGGATACTCGATGCTCGACGGATGGAGAGACCGAGTGCCACCCCTGCGTGGCGACCTGACGACGCTTCGCGAGGTCGCCGCATCCGACGTTTATACGCTGTTCACCTTGTTCTCGGATCCTGCGGTGACTACGTACATGGCTCCTCCGCCCCCGACGCTCGCCAAGTTTGCGGGATTTGTCGAATGGTCACACCGGCAACGCGCGCAGGGCCATGGCGTCTGCTTCGGAATTGTTCCTGCTGGCATGACGGCAGCGGTCGGCATCCTCCAGGTCCGCCTGGAGCCGACGTTGTCAGACGCCGAGTGGGGATTTGTGCTGAGTACTCATTTCTGGTCCACGGGCGTGTTTTCCGACGCGGCCAACGTGCTCGTGGAGTTTGCGTTCACGACCATGCACGTCGAGCGTCTCGAAGCGCGCATCGCCCTGCGCAATCGGCGCGCACACGCCGCCGTGCAAAAACTCGGTGCGCGGTTCGAGACGACGCTCGGGGGGGCGTCACCACAGGGCATTCCGCGCGATCCCGAGTCGGTGTGGACCCTGCGCGAACACGACTGGCGGAACCGGGCGCGCGATCCTCGTGTGTCAACCCACGACGCGGCGCAACGGATCCGGACGGCGGTCGAAGCGGCGGAGAGCGAGTTGCGGCGAAGCGAGGCGCCTGAGACAGTCGAACCGTATCCGTTGTTCCTGTTTGACCGCCGCCGACGAGAATGACGCGGCGAGCGGCCGAGTCACGACGGTGCGGTGCTTGCTCGATGTAGAATCCGGCCCGAATCATTCGACCGCGCTAGAATCGCCAAGCCAATTTGACTTCCCACCTGCGAATAGGGGCATGCCAAACGCCAGAGATTCTTGGCAATGTCGAGGCTGCACTCGCGTGCATGGAAACGTTTGCGCGCCGACCCGCTTCTGACGAAGTCGACCTGCTGCTGTTCCCAGAATGCTTCCTGCAAGGCTATCTAATCGAATCGGAACACATCAGCAAATACGCGCTCGATCTCACCGCGACCTCATTCCAGAAAATACTTGATCGGCTGTCGCCCATTCGCCCGACGCTGGTCTTTGGCGTCATCGAGCAGTGCGGTGCGGCTTACTTCAACACGGCGGTCGTGGTGAGGCACGGCATGCTGGAAGGCGTCTATCGCAAGACCCACCTCGTGCCGGGCGAACGCTTGTTTCAAGCTGGAAACGCGTATCCGACCTTCACCCTGAACGGCGTCACCTGCGGCATTAACATCTGCTACGACACGAACTTCCCCGAGGCAGCGAAAGCCGTGGCTGCGCAGGGCGCCCGAGTCTTGCTCGTGCCTTCGCAGAACATGATGAGACTTCAGGCCGCTGAGGAGTCGAAGTGCCGCCACAATGCGATCCGGGCCGAACGTGTTCGGGAGACCGGTATGTGGCTAGTGTCAGCCGACGTCACGGGCGCACGGGATGTAAGCCGAATTGGCTACGGGCCGACCAGCGTCATGAACCCGAATGCCGACGTGGTCGCACAGGTGCCGATCATGACTGTGGGCATGGTCGTCGCGGAAATCGGGCCGACGCTTTCAAACTGAGACACTACCCACGGGTTCGACGTAACGGTCGTCCGAAACTACCGCTTGCGGCCAATCGCGAACACGCCGTTCATTGTGCGGACGAACAGGACGCCCCGCGACAGCGCGGGCGTGGCCATGATCGGCTCTCCAATGTCGTTCGTCGCAACATGTTGGAACTTGCGATCTGCCGCGACGACGTCAATCCCTCCGTCCTCGTTGCACAGGTAGATCTTGCCGTCTGCGGCGATCGGCGATGCGCTGAACCCGCTGCCGATCTTCGGCACGCGGGCGCGATTTAATCACGATCGGACTCTTACGCCGCGCGCAAGTTCCCCCGCTCCCGCACCCCACTTGGAGATCACCTTCACCGCCTGCGTGAACGGCACGTCCAGGGGATGCACACGCTCCCGCGGCAGGATGAACAGCGAACCGGCAGCGGGCGTCGGCACCGACGGCACCAGAACGGTGTAGCGCGCATCCTCCAGCTCCTCGATGATGAAGCCGGGCGAGAGCGCGTCTTCCAATTCCACGAGCGCCGGTTGGAACGAGCCCTCGCCCGCCTCACCGCCAAGCCGTTCGGCCAGGCCCCGCACCAGCGCATAGCCGGGGATCTTCCCCAGCACCGAGCGCTCGAGCGCGTTCTTGGCCCGCAACCCGGCACTGGTGCGGACCACGAGTCCAGCCACCAGGCAAACGGCGAGCACGATCATGAGGGCGAAGATCTGCCGGAACTGCGCGCCGGCCGGGATCGTCGCCGTGACCGGCGATAGCAGCGCGAGGATGCCGGCCAAGGTCTTGGCCAGCAGCAGGATGGACAGGTATATCGGCAGGACCACGAGTAGTCCGCCGATCAGCGTCGTCTTCGTGAGCTCGGCAAGGCCTTTCATGCGGCAGTCCTCCAGAAAAGTGAACGAGGGTAGCGTAGCACCCTGCTGTTCGCTTGGTGACTGGCGCGCTCGAAGAGCCCGCCTAGACGTAGCTCAGCCCGCGCTACGCAATCGGATGCTTGAGGCCGACCTTCGCGGCGAGTTCGTAGTGGTGCGCCACGTTCAGAACAGTGCGTTCGTCGCCGGGTTTGCCGACGATCTGCAGGCCGATGGGCATGCCGTGGCTATCGAACCCGCAGGGCACCGTCGCGACCGGCAGGCTGTAGTAGTTGGCAAACGCGGTGGTTTCGGCGGAGACCCCTTGCTCAGGGTTCGTCGCTGCTACTCTGACGGTTGGAACAGTCGAGTCCAAGGTCGGGAGCACGATGACATCGACATCTGTAAAGGCTTCAGCGGCAATGCCGGCACGGTCGGCTTCGATAGAAGCCATGCTGCCTTGACTGGAATCGCCAAACGGCACGGCAGCATCACGAGTGGCGTAGCCAGCGTCCCGAAGGGCGGTCACGGCCTTGTCAAAGGCATGTGTGACCTCTGCATCCGCGGTAAAGTTATTGCCCACGCCGATTCGCACCTTGGTGTCGGCCTTGGCAACCCCGGCGGCAAAATCGTCGTCGCGGTCGGCCAGCACATTCAGCACGAGCGCCGTATCCGCGGCGCTGCGAGTCGTCACCGCGGCGTGCGCCATCCAGCGGATAAAGTCATCGACCGGCTGATCGCCCAAAATTCCTTTAATACTGATCAAATCCGAACTGCCCTTGAATCCGACTACGCCACAACACGCAGCCGGTAGACGCGCCGAACCTACAGCATCGGTATCAACCGTCGCGAAACACAGCCCCGCGGCCACCGCAGCCGCCGAACCAGCCGACGAGCCCCCAGTCACGTAGTCGCTATTCCACGGGTTGCGGACCGGACCAAAGTAACTGGTCAACCCCGTTGTCGCCATACCCAGGGCATCCATGTTGGTTTTGCCAATGACAATCGCCCCGGCGCGTTTCAATCTCTTGACAGCTTCGGCGTCAGTCTGTGGCACGCGGTCTTTGAACTGCTCGAAACCGGCGGTCGTTGTCACGCCAGCCGTGTCATAAAAATCCTTCACCGCCACTGGCAACCCGTGCAGCGGGCCTCGCCACTTTCCGGCTTTGATTTCTGCCCCGGCTGCTTGGGCCTGATCACGTGCATCATCGGCCATCACGGTGATGAACGCGTTCAATGTGGGATTCAACGTCTCGATCCGTTTCAAGCAGGCCTCGACCACTTCGACAGGCGATACTGTTTGTGCGTGGATGCGTCTGCTTAGTTCGCCGATGCTGTCGTAGTGCATTTGCGGTCATCCTCTTCTTGGCTGGTCTGTCAACGACGATAGAAACAGTCGTTGCGTAGCTGCCGACCACACGATCGATCACGAGGCCAGTGGAATCCACAACGTGAGTCCACCCTCTCCAGTGCGTGGGTTAAAGGCCGGATTGTGCCGCTCGATGACTGGAGCATCGGCCACAGCGCGGCCCATAGCCGGCAGCGCGTCGTTCCAGATGCCGCGGTAGGTCTCGAAGATCGTGGAGACGTGGCCGCGGTGCTCGAACACCGCATACTGTCGGGCCGGAATCTCGAGATGCAGGAGTTCACGCGGGCGCTTCCCGAAGCGGTACACCTCGGCACCGCACATGTACTGGAACTGCCCGTCGTCATCCGCGCTGTAGCTCACGCCGATCGGAATATGGTCCCGCTTATAGGGAATAGCGTCGTAGCACTCCATGAACCGCTGCCACTGCGCCGGAATCGTGATGGTCGTGTCGAAGGAGCAGCTGTCAGCGAGGCCGACGACGCGCACGATCTGTTCGTCGACGACACGAGGCGGCTCGAGTCGGACATTGCCATGCGGCCGCAGCTCGAGCGCGCCAACGAGCGCGAGGCCGTCGACACTGCGGCGCTCGCGCACGCTCTCGGGCGTGTGTTGGAAACGGTCGCGGAACGCGCGCGTGAAGGCTTCGTGCGAGCCGTAACCCGCCTCTAGTGCGATCGAGAGGATGTCGGGCGCGCCGGCGGCGAGTGCCCGCGCTGCGGAACTCAGGCGACGCGCGCGCACGTATTGCATGACCGACAGGCCGGTCGCGCTGCCAAAGGCATGGGCCAGATGCGACCGAGAGACACCGCACGCCGCGGCGATTCCGTCGAGTGTGAGCGGTTGGGTAGAGTTGCGCTCTATGATCCACAGCGCCTTGTCCGGGAACGACACCTTCACTCTCCTGCTCCCCGAACGGTAACAAGGCTTGGACGCCGGGCGCTTGATAATTCGTCCAGTCGGTGCCGTTGGTGTTCGGCCAGCGCGCTTCAGCTGCTGCTCGATGGAGGGCCGGACGACTTCGGCAACTGGCTCATCCGTGCAGCCTAAGGGCGAGCTGGGCGTCGCCAGACTTCTGATCACCGCGAGAACGTGAATGTGACGCCGATGGTGGCGCGCAGGAACCCGTAATCCTCGAAGAGCACCGCCTCTTGCGCGCTCTCGTCGACGAACGCCCGGATGTATCGCAAGTCGCCGCGCAAACCGACGCGGCGCTTCGCCGAGTAGATCACGCCGCCGCCGACGCTGGCGGCGAAGTTTGTCTGGTCGGTGTCGGCCAATTGGTGCGACGGATCCGTGACCCATCCACGAATCACGCCAAGGCCCGCAGTGGCGTACGGCCGCCAGTCGCTCCCACCCGAGATCCGAAGAGGCGCGACGACGCTGCCGAGGAAGCCCAGGGCGTCGGAATTCGCATCGGTGCAAGGCTGTCCGGGGCCGCCGGCCGTGCCGACGCCGCAGTTGTTCGGGATGACCTTGGCGACATCTGCGTCCCTGAAGAAATGGTTGTAGCGCTCGACATCAATCTCGAATCCCAACCGGTCCCCGAGAAAGCCGACGGATACGCCGGGGCCGCCTCTCCGGAATTCCACGTCGCCCGCGAGATTGATCCCAAGGAACGGCGTGACCGTCCATTGCGCCCGCGCGGGCACAGCCGTCCATAACAGCAGCACTAACATGAGGGGAAAGCCGTGTCGACTCTGCATGCGTCGTGTCTCCGTATCAGGCCAAATCGCGAGAAACGACGCCGACACTGCAGCCCTCGTGCCACCGCTTGCGAGGGACGGCAAACGCTTGAATCGGATGCCGGCCGCGACCGCATCGAGTAGGTCAACTCAAGCAGGCATCCTCATTCGTATGTATCAATGCCGTGCGGGGCGTCCGCCCTCCGGGTCCATCGTGAGCGGGAGCGCGAAAGCCGGAAAGACCTCGGGGCCGAAAGTGACGATCTCGGCAATGACGCCTTCCTCAATGTGCAGGACATCGAGGGCCATCGCACGATACGTCGTGTCGCCCGAGTCGAGCACGTAAGCAGCCACCGCCGGTTGCCGGTTGGCGTGTGTGGTGACGCAGCGCAGATCGCCGAACGCCTCGGTGCCAAACCCGGCGTCCGTCCAGAGCTTCAGGATGGCCTCGCGGCCCAGGGTCACCTCCGGCTGCGGTGGCATGCGGGAGACTGCGTCCTCGCGGAGCATCGATTCGAACGCGCCGATGTCGGCCTTTTCGCAGGCTTCGACGTACCTCCGGAGCAGCTCGCGTTCGGCCGCACTGGCGTCAGTCCCGGCTGGCCACTCGGGTCTGCGCGAGGGCAGCTTCGCACGCAGAGTGACACGCGCCCGCTGCAACGCACTGTTCGCCGCAGCGACGCTAACGTCGAGCAGCTCGGCGGTCTCCTTCGCGGACCAACCCAGCACATCACGCAGAATCAGCACAGCCCGTTGCTGAGGCGAGAGGAGCTGGATCACGGTCAGGAACGCGATCTCGATTGTTTCCCGCGTGAGGACGACGGCCTCCGGTTCGGAGTCGCGCGGCGCCGCCGGCTCGAGGATGGCATCCGGGATCGGCTGGAGCCAGGTCACTTCGGCGGGCACTAACGGCGCGCCCGGAGCTTCGACAGACGACTTCGCGGCGAGCGCCGACCTCCGCGCGTCGTGGCCGATGGCATCGAGACAAACGTTGGTCGCGACCCGGTACAGCCACGGGCGAATCGGGGTTCCCTCCTTGAGGCTCTCACGGTACTTCCAGGCGCGCAGCAGGGCGTCCTGAACGGCATCTTCGGCGTCCTGCAGCGAGCCGAGCATCCGATAGCAATGGATCAGCAGTTCACGGCGGTGGCGTTCCGCGACCGAATTGAAGGCCGCTTCGTCGCCCGCTCGGACGGCGTCAGCTAGCGCAATCGCTTCGGCCGACTCTGTCATCCTCTGGTCAGCACTCACTTCGACGTCTCCATTCCTGCCCATGGGGGGCGCGGGCCTCTGTTCTACGAGTAATACCCTCCCGCCGTTGGAAAATCATCGCGCTGTCCGACATCGTTATACAGTCTTGCGGGGTTCCATGGCCGAGCAGTCCAGTCGCCCTTTTTACGGTGAGTACGCGTGGGCATTCGATCTGCTGCTCGACCGTCCTGTCCGTCAGGAGTGCGCCGCCATCACTGCCGTTTTTCGCAAGAGCGTTCGTACGGATCGAGGCACGCTCACGTTCACGAGCACCACGGAACTCGATCCGGAGCGCCAGCAGCTTCTTCTGTCCGAAACGCACACGCTGGTCAACGAGGCTGGAGAACGTTCGAGCGACTATCGATTCGTGATGCGCTGTTGGACGAGAACCGAACTCGAGTCGATCTTCGAACGCAGCGGTTTCGGTTCCGTCGCGTACTTCGGCGCATACGATCCCGCGGTTCACGCTGGAGCGACGGATCGACTAGTCGTCGTGGCTCAGGTTGTCCAGACTGCCGCTTGACAGGAGGGGAGTCCCCGCCGCCCACGGGATGCGCGACGTCAATTCGCGCGAGGTGCGACCGCGACGGAATCGTGTCGGACCAGGACTGGCAACGTCCGGCGGCCGCGGACCCTCCATAGCCAGTAGAACATCGCGCCAAACAACAGCACGATCGGCAGCGCGCGCATCGGCCCGGTCGTGAAGGGCTCCGGAAGAATCTGCGCCACCCGCTCGCGTTCCGAGAAGAACGACCCGGCCGCGATGAACAGCGCGAAGCACATGCGCCACAAATGACGCGCCAGGCGCGGCGCGCCGCGAGGCATGCCGGCGCGCATGATGCGCACGTCGCCCGCCGCGGCCAACGCCAACACCGTGGCAACGATCAGCGACATCCCTCCCGCCGTTCGGAACGGGACACCGTTCGCGTCGCGACCGGGTGTGTTGATGATCGACGCTCCGCTCACCAGGCTCCAGAAGATGAGCACGACAGCGACCGCCAGTGCGGTCGCGTTGATTGCGCGCGTCCAGGACGAGGCCGGGCGGACGGAGGTCAGAGCCGTGCCGACGAAATATGCCGTGACCACGCCGGCGACGATATTTCCGTCGGCGCCACCGTTCATGATGGTGAGCATCGACGCGCTGATTCCCATGATGAGCATCGCGTACACGAACAGCATCCCGCTGCGGCGGTGGACATTTCCGCCTTTCTTCACAGACAGTGCGACCGCGCCGAGACAGATCGCGACCCCGCCTGCGGCGATATGGATTGGTAAGAGCAACACTACCTCGGAAGCTGCCGCCGTCGCAGGCTCCACAATCCTCGCGCCGACAGGATGAAGGTGACGCCACCGAGCCCGCCGAGCGCCCAAAGTGTCCAGACGAAGAAGAAGCCGCCGGCAGATTTCGCGATCACGCTGTAATGCGCCCCCCGCATGTGGATGACAGGCATCGCTGCTGCGAAGAATCCCACCAGCAGCATGATGACGTGTCCCGATCGTTGCTCCGCCAGCACGAGGGTGCCGTAGACAAAGACCGCGAGCACCAGCAGCGCGGTGTTAGAGGACTCGGCCTTCGATATCCCCCGGACGATGTCGTCCGTGACGTGAAGCGTCAGCAGGAGGATCGAGAGCAGAGAGGTGACGACCAGGATCGTGTTGTCCTTCATCCGTACACATCGTGGTCGCCCGCAGGTGCGCGAACAACCGGCTTGCGACGAAGGGCGGATCGGCGAGGACGAACGGCGGCTACATCTGGCGGAACAGATGCAGGTAATGGCGGCTCACCGGCAAGACGTCGTCTCGACCCTTCAAATGAATCGCCGCCGTTTCATTGTCATGTCGCTTCACATGGCTGATTGCGCGCAGGTTCACGACGACCGACCGATGCACCTGCGCGAACTGTTCCGCATCAAGCTGCGGCAGCAGTTCCTTCAGCGTCGTCCGCACCACCGCTTCGGCAGGCTTGCCGGCATCGCGCCAGGCGACGATGGTGTATTTCGCGTCGGAGCGAAGGAAATCGACGTCGTCGATCCCGATGAGGCGCACGGTCTTTCCGGCTTGCGCGCGAATCCAGCGCAGCACCTCGTTCCTGCCGCCGCCCTGCAGCGCCGCAAGCTGCTCACTCAGTTGCTGCAATAGTTGCTCGGTGTTGATCGCCGGCCTCGATGACTGAAGGCGTTCCCTGAGACGGCTGACGGTGTCGCCGAGTCGCGTCTCTTCGACCGGCTTGAGCAGATAGTCAAGGGCGCCCTGCGCGAACGCCTGCACGGCGTAGTGATCGTAAGCAGTGACGAAGACGAGATGCGCGCGGCGGCCGATGTGTGTCGCCGCATCGATCCCGGAGAGCCCAGGCATGTGGACGTCGAGAAAGCAGACGTCGGGGCGACGCTCGTCGAACAGTCGCACTGCCTCCCGTCCGTTCCGGGCTTCGGCGACGATCTCGAGCTCGGGCCAGACGATCGCGAGCTGGCGCCGCAGCGCCTCGCGCAGCAGCGGTTCATCGTCTGCGATCAGCGCTGTCGGATGGTCAGTCATGTCTGTGCTGGCAGCTCGATCTCGACCGCGACGCCGCAGGGATCGTTCGCCGTCACCCGCAAGTGCGCCGCGTCCCCGAAGATCAGCTGCAGGCGTTCGCGCAGCGCGAGGAGTCCAGTGCCGAGGCCGGTCGCCGATGGCTGAAGCCCGACACCAGTATCGGTTACACGGACGACGCAGCGTTCGCCGATCCGGGTGATGTCGACGTCGATCCGCCCGCCCTCTTCGCTGGGGTCGATGCCGTGTCGCACGGCGTTTTCGACCAGGGTCAACAGCGTCGTCGGCGGACAGCGCACCTGCAGTACCGTCGAATCGACGTTGATCGCGTACTGCAGGCGGTCAGGCATGCGCATTTGCATCAGCTCGAGGTATGGCCGAACGAGCTGCACTTCGCGCTCGATGGTGGTCGCCGGCTCGTGGAGCAGCGGGACCGCGGCGCGAAGGTACTGGACGAGGCTGCGAAGCACGGGCGATGCCTGCGGCGAGCCGGCGTCAACGAGCGCCTGGACGTTCGCGAGCGTATTGAACAGGAAATGCGGAGCGACTTGCCCCTGCAGCAGATGCAAACGAGCATCGAGCGCCTGCCGCTCGAGCTCGCTGCGCTCGAGCGCGAACGCCAGGTTCTGATCGCGCACGACGGCTTCCTTCTGCCGGACGATCGCGATCAGCGCGGTCCAGGGCGCGACGAGCATGGCGAGGAGCGTGAGCACCAGCCACCCGGTCACGCGGTCGCTCTCCTCCCAGAACGGTGGCGCATCGCGGGGAGTGAACAGAACGTAGATCAGGAACGTGGTGACCGGCATGAACACACCGACCGCAACCACTTGAAGCGCCCATCTCTGGAGCCAGCGCGGGAGCTGCCGCGGCCACACTTCGAAGAATGTGAAAGCCGTCGTTGCCGAGAGGCCGACGATGAGCGCGCGGAGTAAGAGTGTGGACAGAGGGATCGTCGAATGCGTCTTCAGGAGGAGGCCGGCGGCGATGGCAATCATCGCCGCGGCGGCAGTGCGCCGCGATGTTTTCGCGATGATGCTGACCGGCCTCGTGACCGTCGCCGCTTCGGACATCACCCACCGAGGATACCCGCAACGGCGCCAGGGCCGACGCCGCAGACCGGGCGAATTGCGACGAAAGGCAGGTCCGAGCGGACGAACGGGGCCGTGCCCTCACACCTCTCCTTCGCGCGGCGGAGTACCGCTACACTAACCGTCTCGCATGTGGGACGCACTACGCCTTGACGTCCGGCATTCCTTCCGCGGTTTGCGCCGGACGCCGACGTTTTCGCTGATCGTCATCGCCACACTGACGCTGGCTGTTGGCCCGACCGCAGCGGTGGGCAGTCTGCTCAACGCACTGGTGTGGCGAACACTCGCGGTTCCCCATCCGGAGCAGCTCGTGGCCCTGTCGGCCTTCGAGCCGCGGGCGAATCTGGAGGGCTACTTCTACTCCGAGACCTTCAAGGCGTACCGCGCCGCCCAGCGATCCTTCGCGGAGATGTCCATGTACTCCGGCGGAGGAATCCTGCGCGTCGAGGCGCAGTCGGGCGTGTTCGAGGACGCCGTGACGGAAGCCGTCTCGCCGAGCTACTTCGACCTCGTTGGCGCCCGGCCGTCAGCGGGACGGTTCTTCAGCGAATCAGACGATGCGGTTGTCGTGATCAGCGAAGGTTACCGCCGGCGCGTCTTCGGGAATGGTCCCGGCATCGGCGAGACCATCAAGGTCAACACCGTGCCGGCGACGGTGATCGGCGTCACGGCGGACGGTTTCGAGGGCCTTCAATTCGACGGGCCTTTCGACATCATCGTGCCATTCGCGGTCGTGCAACCGGCCGCTGGTGACCCGTCCAAGCCGTTTCGATCGAAAGACATCGTCGGACGTCTCGCGCGCGGCGTCTCCATCGAGGCGGCACGCGCAGAACTGCTCGCGCGGTGGCCGTCCATTCAGTCGGCGACGCTGCCGACCGCGTTGCCCGAAGCCGATCGGGAGGCGCTGCTCCGCCAGCGGCTGAAAGTAGCATCGCTGGCATCAGGCTATTCCGGTCTGCGCACCCGGTACGGCACGACGCTCTGGGTGCTCCTGGCCCTGATGGCGATTCTCCTGGCGGTCGCGAGCGCCAACCTTGCGGGCCTGACCCTGGCGCGCTCGCTGACCCGGCGCCATCAGGTCGCGATTCGCCTCGCACTGGGCGGCAGTCCGCTCCGCGTGTTCCGGCAGCTGCTGGTCGACGGGATCCTGCTGTCGGCGGTGGCGTTCGCCGGTGCGGTCCCATTAGCGTGGGGGATCGTCCGAGCCGTTGCGGCATCCCTCATGGCCGGCCGCGGGACTTCGAAGTTTCCGCCGGTCACGCCGGATGCCCACGTGCTTGCCGCCACGGCGCTGCTCATCGTCAGCATCGGCCTAATGATTGGCGTCGTGTCCGCGTGGCAGTCGGTCGCGGTGCGTATCGACGAAGGCCTGCGCCCTGGCCGGCGGGTCATCGGCTCGTTGGGACGCTTCGGGCGCGGCTTGCTCGCGGCCCAGGTCGCGTTGTCCATGACCTTGCTTGTCGGAGCCGGACTTTTCACGGCGACGCTGGGTCACTTGCGCGCGAACGACACGTCGCTCCAGTCGCAACACATTGTCTTCAGCCGCGCGTTTCGTGAACCTGGCGATCAGCAACTGCTGCCGTCTGACTACTACCAAAGGCTCGTCACCGACCTTGCCGGCATGCCGGGCGCCGATGCGGCCGCGCTGTCGGTGTATTACCCCACATACTTCGGGTACACGGGTCCGGTTCCGACCGATTATCACTACACGCGGGCCGACGGCTTCACACTCGACCGAACGGTGCTGACGGAGTTCGTGTCGCCCGGCTTCTTCGATCTGTTCCGGCTCCAGCGTCTACAGGGCCGCGATGTTTCGTGGGATGACGGCCTGGAGAAGCCCGCCGTGGCGCTGGTCTCGGCGTCCCTGGCGCGCGCGCTGTTTCCGGCGGGCGACGTCGTCGGCCAGCAGATTCGGATCGCCGGATCGCAGCGTCGTGACGTCGAAGTGATTGGCGTCGTCGCCGATGCTCCCTACGTCAGGCTGGACGACCCGAGGCCGCTCGTCGTCTTCCGGCCGATTCAGCAAGAGGTGGCGAGGGCGCAGTTTCCGATCGCGTATGTTCGGGCGACCGGCGACGTCGCGACGGTGCGCGAGGGATATACGCGCGTCGTGAAGTCGCTGGGCCATCGCTCTCTGCGCGGCTTCCTCACGTCATCGGACTGGGTCGACCGTGCGCTGTTGCAGCAGCGTTTCATCGCAGGGTTGGCCACCTTCGCAGCGGCGCTCACCATCCTTCTGGCCTGCATGGGTGTGTACGGCCTGCTCGCGTGCTCGGTGACGGCGCGGGTTCGAGAAATCGGTGTGCGCAGGGCGTTAGGAGCCGCGCGCGAGACCGTCGTCTGGATGATCGTGCGGGACGGTCTGGCGATCGCGGTGCCTGGCGTGCTCATAGGCGCTGCGTGCGCGTGGGCTACTGCGCGGCTCGTACGGGCGCAGCTCTACGGCATCGCTCCCGGCGATCCCCGAACGCTGCTGGCCGCCGCCGCCATCTTGCTTGCCACGGCGCTGGCCGCATCACTGATTCCGGCGCTGCGCGCGTCGAGGGTGGCGCCCGTCGATGCGCTGCGTGAGGAATAGCTGGGTGCGCTAGCCTAGTTCTCGAGACCGCGAATGAAACGCACTGCCGAGCGCAGGATGCCCTGCGCGAGGTCGGGTGGGTCGATCGGGCGTTCCGAGACGAGAAAAAGCTGGTGGTCGCGCGTCGCCACGGCCGAAATCCGATACCCCAATCGCGTCGTCGCGTGAACGTCGAGCCTGTCTCCGGCCAGCACGGTCGTCGGCGTGTCGGGCAACGCCCCGCGCTGGGCGCGCTCGGCGAAGAGCGACAGTGTCTGCCCGTCGCCGCGAATGACGACGTGTGCGTAGTTGCGCCCTTTGTACGGGCACATGTGCGCGTCGATCACGTGGTAGGGGCCGTGCGAAAGACCGACGGCGTCGACGATCTGCTCGAACGGTGACTCGAGGTTCTGGGCCGCGCGAAGCTTGTCGTACGCAGCATCATCCGGGTAGGTGAGCGCACAGGCGATGTGATCCTCGGCCGAGTCGTCATAGGCGGCAGCGTCGACGCGCCAGCCTGCCCAGTACGCGACGGCAACCGCGGCGATCAGCGTCGCGGCAACGGCCCCGAGACGTGCGACCCGTACCCACGAGCGAAGCTCGCGATCCATGGCGTGCGTGATGCGTGCCCTCACGCGATCGGCGTCGACGGCAACGTCGAGCGTGTCTGACAGCAATGCGCGCAACCGCCGCCGGCGCCCCAGTTCCGCCGCGCAGTCGCGGCACTGTGCGACGTGGCGCAGGACGCCATGGTTGGTCTCGACCGAGAGCTCCTCGGAGAGATACGAGTCCATCACTTCCCGTACGTGCTGGCAGTCCAGGTTCACGATCGCACCCTCCGCTGTGCAGACAGGTCCACTTGGCCTGGCACTCCGGTCGACGATGCGGGTGCATGCCGCGCCAGATACTGGCGCAGGAGTCCGCGACCGCGGCTCAGACGCGACATCACGGTGCCGACCGGGACGTCTAACGCCGCTGCCGCTTCGCGATAGGTGAGCCCCTCGACATCCACCAGCACGACCAGCGTCCGGAAGGGCTCCGGCAGGCTGTCGAAGGCCGCCTTCACGGCCTCGGCGGTCAGGGTGTCCGGCGTTGGCGCGTCGACGAGCAAGGCGGTCTCGCCGGCGGTGTCCAGATCGACGAGAAACGGTTGGCGCGCGCGCTTGCGGTTCTGGGCCGAATAGGTGAAGAGCAGGATCTTGTAGAGCCAGGCGCGGCAGTTGGTACCCGCTTCGAAGCGATGGAACGATCGCCACGCCTGCAGATACGTTTCCTGCAACAGGTCCTCGCCTGCGTCGGCGCTGCCGCAGAGCCGGGATGCGACACGGAGCAGTTCAGGCACATGCACCAGAGCTGCCCGGTCGAATTCTTCGCGCCGTTGATGAGAGATGCCGAACATCGCGCGTGGCGATCGTATATGTCTCAGCACCGCAATCTTATTCCCGGGAATAGATCGAAGGCAGGCGGATGTACAGGAGCTGTCGGCTTCGGCACGGCCGGGAGGAGCCCGCTCGTTTCGTCGAGGCCCGGAGAGGTGCGCAATGAATCGAGTTTCCCTGGTCGTGGCGATGGCCTTGCTCGCGTCCGGCTCTGCCGCGGCCGTGATCGTCGAGCAAGCCAAACCAATTCCCACCTACGAGACCGCCCTCGCGCGGTCGTGGGAGAGCGTACACAACAAGATCCTCACAATGGCCAAGGACACGGTGTTTCCCGACGACAAGCTCGCCTGGAAGCCGCATCCCGACGCGCGCAGCGTGATGGAAGAGCTGCGGCACGTGACCATTGGCCTGGAAATGACCACCGCGGAAGCCAAGGGCGAGAAGTTCGATTTCGATGCGCGCGAGAAGGCCGATGCCGGCAAGCCGAAGACCCGAGCCTCGGTGGTCTCCGAAATGGAAGCGGCCATTGCCGCGTCGTATCCCCTCGTCAAGTCCAAGCCGCGGCCGCAGCTGATGGGCTGGCTGGAGCACCAGGGCGAACACTACGGCAAACTGGTGACCGCGTACCGCGTCAACGGCGTGGTCCCGCCGATCAGCCGGCCGAAATCATAGAACTCCGCAGCCCGACTACTCGGGCGAAACCTGCCGGGTTCCGCCCGAGGAGAGTCGATCAGACGATGTGCCATCGGACCATGCCGATCGTCGACAGAGGCACCTGGGCGACAACCTCTGCGGCGGGGTTCATCACGCTGGTTGGGCCGTATCCCACGTAGTCACGGCCTCTCTCACCGGTCACATCGGCGGAGACGAGCCACATGCCCGTTTCCCCGACACGCTCCGCCCGAACCTGGTTGTGACGCAGCTTCCATTCGTCGGCGGCCTTGCGCTTCATCATGTTCTGCGATGGTACCAGCAGCAGCCGCGCACCCTGTGCCGCCAGCGGCGCGGCCTGAGTGCGGCCAACGACAGCCGTCGTGAGCTGGGGAGGCAGTGATTCGGCTAGGCCCTGCGCTTGACGACTGGGAGGTACGTGAACAGGAGCGTTAGCCCCCAGATCCCGTCGTAGATCCCCATCGGCACGAAGCCGTCGCCGCTTATGAAGAAGAAGGCCGCGAACGTCAGCCGCACGCCGATCCCCACCCAGTTCGGCCAGGTATTGACGGCGGGATTCCAATAGCCCGGCAGATACAGCAGATTGATCGCCCAGAGCTGCATGCCCCAGTGCCGGGGCCACGTGTCTGGCGACGCGTGCGGCTGGCCGGCAACGTCAGCAAACGCGTCGGGCCAGAACAGGATGAAGATCCCGGCCGTGAGATTGGCGGCGATGCTCAGGAAAAGGACGAGGCGGTAGCGCTTCACTTCGGGAGTGAGCGGTGCGCCCACAGTGGCACTGGCAGTGGCAGTCATCCGCGGCTCCTCGAGTGTCACACGGTAGACGGCGCTCGCGCGCGTCTCATCGATCGTCACTCAGCCGTGTGAACGCCGTCATCATCACTGCCTTCCATTGCGAGGTCAACCGGAATCTACACAGGGGAAATTTCGTGGCTGGGAGGCAGGGACGATTTTCGAACTTGGTTCGTCGAAAATGCCGCCTAGCTGTGGAAGCCCTGATTGTCTGCTGATGTTCTTACGTGCTGGGTAACGGCTGCACCTTGCGGAGTGGAATCGCCGTACCGTAGTTCAGCATGCGCCAGAGCCATTCGTGCGGCCCTTACTGAAACCGACCAACCCAGGCGCGACTGAAAGTCAGTTGAACCAAGCAAATCGCAATGCCGAGTGCGAGGTACAGAGTCGGCCCCATCGTTCCGCCCATTCCTGTCGACGACGCGCTGCCGCTTGCGCTACTGCCTTCCTGACATCGCCAACCGGAATGCGGCCATCTCTTCGCCGTTGCGGACGAGCAGGACGTCCCGCACGAGGACCGGGTGATTCCACGTCTT
This sequence comes from uncultured Acidimicrobiia bacterium, assembly GCA_963784445.1. Taxonomy (GTDB): domain Bacteria; phylum Acidobacteriota; class Vicinamibacteria; order Vicinamibacterales; family UBA2999; genus 12-FULL-67-14b. Next base: position 1,124,286 of record CAWARO010000001.1, read on the forward strand.
GCCATCGATCGCCGCGAACCGGGTGACCTCCCTGAACCGGTCCGGCGACGCACTGACCAGCGCGAGTTCACCTTCTTCCGAGATGACGAGAAGCAAATCCTGCTCTGGCAGGAGAACCATCTGGCCCGACCCATACCGGCCGCCCTTCCATGTGCGCTTGCCGTCGGTAAGGTCGATGCACGAGAGAATGCTGCCGTCGAAGCCGTAGGCGTGGCCTTTGTGAACCACGAAGTCGTTGAAGTACGGCTTGAGACCCGTCGAGGTCCAGCGCTCCTGCACCGTCCAGCCGCCCGCGTCGTACGCGACCGCCAACCGGCGAATGCCGAGTCCCGACGTCATGGCGACGGCGTGGACCAGCACGTCACCGTCGCCGCTGGGCACCGGCTGCACGATAGCGCCGGAGGACCACTCGTGCTGCCACAACACGGTGCCGTCGGCCGGCGCGACGCTGGTGGCGCCATCGTGGCTGAGCAGCACGACCTGCGGGACGCCGGTAAGCGTCATGAGCTGCGGCGAGCTGTAACTCTCGCCGCGATTCGGACCGTACCAACGAGGCTTGCCCGTCGCGGCGTCGTACCCGGCGAGCTTGCCGCTGACTGCAACAATGACGAGATCGCCCACGACCAATGGCGAGCCTGCATAGCCCCAATCCGGAGTCTTCGTGTCCGTGTCGACCGCAGCGTTCCGCGACCACACGACGGCACCGTTGCCGGCGTCGAGCGCGTTCAGGATTCCAGTCGCGCCCAGAGTGTAGACACGATCACCGCTCAGCGCTGGCGTCGCGCGCGGACCGGCGCCGGCATTCGACTCCCAGAACCGGACCGGATCGCGATGGATCCATACCGGCTGGCCGGTGGAGACCTTGTAACAGGCGACGATCTCATCTTCGCCGCGCTGCTCCTGCGTGTAGAGATAATCGCCACGAACGGCGAAGGACGACCAGCCCGGTCCGATCGCCCGGCGCCATAGTTCGGTAGGCGGAGACGTGGACCAATCGGAGTCGATTCGCACATCGCGAATGACGCTGTTTCGATCGCGTCCGCGAAAACCGGGCCACTCCGCCGCCACTTCTGTCGCCCGCGCGGGCGGTTCCGTCTTTGCAGTAGCCGGAGCGACCGAAGTGTCTGCCGCGGGCGCAGCCGGCTTACTGGGTATGGCGGCAGCGGTTTCTGCCGACGTTGGCGGCCGGGGTTCGTCGCTCGTTTGCGCGAGGAGCCGCTCTTCGGCCGTTGGCATCCACCGCCATTTCAGCTGCGAAGCGGCGTCGCCGGTCACGCCGTCGGTCCGTACGAGCGTGAACACGGCGCAGGCGAGAACGATGGACACAACTATCGGCACCCACTGCCGTGTCGCGGCACGACAGCCGGCCGCTGCGCCGACCAGCGCGAGGCCGAGCACAGGTGCGATGTACGCCGGCATGACGAAACCCATACCAGCTGCAACGGACGGGTGAGCCAGAAGCGATGTCGTCCACAATGCAACAACCATCAACACAATCGCGCCGACGCGCGCCGACCAGGGCGCGCGACTGAAGAACAACCACCACAGCACGATCAGCAAGGTGAAGGGAAGTGATCCCAGAACTGCCTGGAGGAACATCGTCGGGAAGACGACAGGCAAGACGAATCTGACCAGCACGAGCAGGACCGCCAGAGTCACGCCAGGCCAGAGCCGAATTGCCTTTACTGGAGTTGCGGCAAGGTGCGCGACAGCCATGGCCGTCACCATCTCACATTCAACGGATCGCCACCAAGCCGCAACTTGAGTTGGCTGGGAGGCGGGGAGACGCATCGATTGGTTTGCTGCGGCAAGAGTATGCTACCGGCGGCAAACGAAAGCAGGCAGTAGTGCGCTGCGCGACATCACGACTCAGGGCGCGTCGGCTCCATTCGGATGTTAGCCAGGTCGTTGCGGTCATCCGTCGTCCTTCTCAAAAAAGAACCAGCGATGGCCTTCGAGATCTTCCGCCCGATACCGTCGGCCAGGCGGCCCATCTTCGATCTCGGAGAGGATCGTCGCACCAGCTGACTTGGCACGCGCGAGGTGGCGCTCAAGGTGATCCACGTAAACGAGCACTCCATCGATAATCCAGGGCACCGTCGACCAACGGCGCGCCTGTTCACAGGTCTCCCGATGGCGCTTCGGGCCGCGGTATTCGGGCGTGGGAGACGCAAGCATGATCAACCCGTGGCCGGCGCGCATCTCGCCGTGCGAGAGCCTTCCGTCCGGCGTCGTGAGACGCGCCGTCTCCCGAAAACCAAAGGCGCTGGCGAGCCACACCAAGGCCCGGATACCGTCCTCGTAGGAAATCATCGGGATAACAGATGGTGTGCGCCGTTCGGTGCCACCCGTCTTCTGCGTCGCACGACGCTTGCGCGTCGCTGCCACCTTCCTGCCCGTTGCTCGACGCTTCCGAGTAGTGGCCGCCTTCTGCGGTGCCGCTCTGTGCTTCCGGGTGGCTGCGGCTTTTCGAGATCCGGATGCGCCCATCGGTCAGCTCCTTCGTCGCGTCGCCCTACGCGTCTGGCTAACTACCCTTGGAGTAGACGGGCGAAGCGCTTCTGGGAGTTTAACGACGTTGCCTGAGAGAATCGGGTTCTCAGCCAGCCGGGATCTGAAGGTTTGGTGATAGTTGGCGAACACCGGCAAACTAGAGCGAAGAGACGCCAATAGAAGCGACTCTCGGCAAATGGCTGGGAGGCAGGGATCGAATTCCGAACTGGTTGCTGATCGCCGCACAAGGTCTTTCGCGGCCGCCCGCCCCACGACAGTGGATCGGTGCGAGGAACACGACCAACTACTTCAACTTCGCTATCCAGATCTCTGGCGTCCTTGATGGAATGCTGGCCAGACGATGAGATGTTCACGGGAAACGTCGAAGCCAAGGTCGGGAAGCCGGAAGGGGCCAATCTCATCGAGATAGCGCTCATTCCGTCCGTCGACGTCTGTGGTCCAGAGCTGTCGCATGCCTTCTTCGCGGGACGTGTGAAATACAGCGAGCGGCCGTCCGGAGATGGGACGACATTGCCTCCCCTCGTCACCGTGTGGCAAACCCCCGAGGTGCTGTCGCATGACACAACATTCCAGGTGTTGCGGTCCGCCAGCCTGACCTGCTCGGTCCCGAAGATTGTTTTTCCATCGGGCGACCACCGTGGCTTGATCAAGGCACGTCCGAGGATTGTTTCCAGGCCTCTCGAGCTGTCGAACGATCGTCACACCAGGAGTCCGCCACGGGAAGACCACCAGGAGCAGCAGGCACTTCTACTTCTGGAGTCGACTGCGTCCGGCTGGTTGTAAACAACGGCACGGTCCGGAAGGATCCAGCTCAACCCATGAATTCCACGGCCATGGTCCGGCTTCGATGGAACCTCCGCCGGACACAGAGACTCTCCGAAACGAATCTTTTGGGAGGATCTGGCGGAAGAACAGCGCGTTCCCCTTTGCCGACCAACGCGGCAGGATATTCCGCTCTCCTTTCCCGGCTGTTATCTGACGGAGATCGTGTCCGTCCACGCCGAACGTCCAGAGGTGAGTCCCCGCGTCGATTTCATGGAAGAACGTGATCCGGTCACCTTGCGGTGAGAATCGCGGACCAGCGATCGTTGTCCGCCGCGTTGCGAGAGATGTTTTGCGCCCGGTCGCGGCATTTAGAAGCTCGAGGCTGAAGCTGTTACGGACGTTCGTGTAAATCAACCGTCTACCGTCGAGCGAGACCTGAGGGTCTCTGTCCTCGCCAGCACCAGAGGTCATCGGCTCGGCTTCGCCGCCTCGCAGCGAGTATGCGCCAGAGCGTGTGGCTTCCGGTGCGCTTCGACGAGAAGATGACAAACTGCCCGTCAGGTGTCCAGGTGGGAGTGCCGCCTTCCGAATCGTCGAAGGTCAGGCGTCGGGGGGTGCCGCCTGATGAGGGGACGATCCAGAGATCGCCCATCGGTCCACCGCTCGACTGGAAAAACACGATCAACTGTCCGTCAGGGGAAATTGCCGGCATCGAAGCAATGATGAATGGTCTATCGAGGACTTTTCTCGAATTCGTACCATCGGCGTTGGCAATCCAAATGCCGAGATCGCCGTCCGCTCCCCCGAGACCTTCATAGGCGAGCGTCCGGCCATCCGATGATAGGCTCGGATTCTTCCCGCGTGCGACGATGTTGCGCGACGCACCACCAACCGCAGGCACCGACCAGATACCTCCCCGGTAATTGAAGTAAATCTGGTTACCGCTCGGCGACCAGCGAGTCCATTCAAGGCCGGTTTGGTCCGCGAATGTGATTTGCGTGGCAGGACCATCGGTCACGCTACGGACCCACACCTGCGATCGACCGTCGACTCATCTACGAAAGCGATGGTGCTGCCGTCGGGTGAGAGGCTTGGAAACCTCGGAGATCCCGCGGAGTCCGATATCAACTGGTGGTCGGAGAGTGGAATCGGCGAGGTCGGGCGCTGGCTCGTTGTAGTGAAGAAGGCGACGAGCGTCAGAAGACCGGCGCCGAAGAACAGGACGAGATAGCGAGCCCGGACTCCTCCGCCTTCTTAGGGCCGCGCTGATCGGCGGATGCAGTCGTCGCGGCCTGCGGTTCGTCGTCGAGCGGCTGCGATGAACTGGTAGCCAACTCGTGGAACGGTCTTGATGAATCGCGCGCCGTGAGCGCCGTCCCCAACGTTCCCGGATTTCCCGAATCCGTTGGGCCAGCGTGTTTTCCACGACATTCACGTCAGGCCAGACGGCCTCGAGGAGCTCGTCCTTCGTGATGACGCGTCCTCGGTTCCGAAGGAGGTACAGCAGCAACTCGAACGTCTTAGGGGGCAGGTAGACGTCTTGACCGGCGCGGAGCAGACGGCGCTGGACACCGTCAAGCGTGAACTCGCCGAACCGAAAGATGGAGATTTGCTCCATAAACCAGGGTCGTTCTGTTCGCAGCGTTTCGTCAGAGATCGTCAGAGTGCCGTCAAGACGCCGGACGCTCGCGCTCCAGATGATAGCGAATAACCAAGGAGCGCCTGAAGTGGCTCGGTGTCTGTGGCACTCTGATCGCTCACGTTTTGGAGAACCACGTCATGACATCACGACGAGACTGGACAAAGCAGCTTTTACTGCTGATGGTGATGGCAGGGTTTGGCGCCTCTTGTCCGCAGCGGACCGTTCGGAACCGAACCAGACGACCATGTGCGTTGCTGGTTCGAAATTGTGTTACGACACGGCTGTCAATGCCGGCCCGCACATCAACACGGCGTTCTTCGACGGCGGCCCGGCGCTTTCGCAGGATGGTCTGACGCTGCTCTTCGGCTCTGCCCGCCGGAACAGCCTCGGAGTGCTCGATGAGGACATCTACATAGCCACCCGTGAGACAACCGCTCAACCGTTTGGTCCGGCCAGAATCTGGGACCCACGATCACTCTCGCGGCTTCGGTGACTATTCCCCCGAACTGTCACTCGACGGGCTGACGCTGTACTTTTCCTCCAGCCGGCCAGGCGGGTTGGGGGAAGCGGATCTGTACGTCACCGTCCGCGCATCCACTGACGACCCCTGGGAACCACCACAGAATCTCGGCCCCAGTGTCAACACCGCATACTTCGAGGGCCAGCCGAGCATCTCAGCAAACGGGAAAACTCTCTACTGGGACTCGGTCCGGCCAGGCGGCCTCGGCGACTTCGACATCTGGATGGCGACACGCGACAACGTCGGAGAACCCTTCGGGCCGGCAGTGAACCTGGGACCAGCGGTCAACACTGCAGGCCCGGAGTTCGGCGCAGCACTCAACCAGAACGAGAAGCAGCTGTTTTTCTCATCGGCCAGGCCCGACAACATTGGGCAGATCGACATCTGGGTGGTCGAGCGCCAGACAAAGTCAGATGCGTGGGGGATCCCCGTCAACGTCGATACGCTGAACTCGCCATTCTTCCAGGCGATGCCGGCGTTCCGCAACAATGGTCAGGAGGTGTGCTTCATGGCGTTTCGGCCCGGCGGCTTCGGCGCGCTGGACTTCTGGTGTTAAGCGCTTGGGTCACAGGCAGTCTTCAACCGGTCGCTCAGTTCAGTCACGATGCCGTTCGACCCGATGTGGACGGAATCTCGGCGATATCTGCCGCCCCAGTCGTGGAGACATTCTGGAATGAAGATGTCCATCGACGGTGGTGGCGGTGGTGTATTTTTCTGGTGAACTCGGGAGCATCCTTGAGGACGAACACAAGCCGCACAGAGTGGATGGGCGTGAACAGCTCGCCACGGACGCTGCTAGTCGGAGGCACCCTGCCCATCGCCATGGGCCGATGTAGGATTGCGACCGAATCCGATTCAAAACAGCGATGGTACTTTGCTCCTGCCTCGTCGCCCTCGCCTTGGCTCAGGTGCCAGCCGGCACTGCGCCGGCGGACGCCGACGTTGCAGCGCTCACACGCCTCGAAACCGATTGGAACGCCGCCCACGTCACCGGGGACGCCGCTGCATTAGGGCAACTATTTGCCGACGACGTCGTCATCATGGTTCCGGGCATGCGTGTGATGACCAAAGCGGACGCGGTCGGCATGTTCACTTCGGGCCGGATGAAGTTCGACCGCTACGAGACGTCAGAAATGAAGTTCCGCGTCTATGACGCGAGCGCCATCGTGACAGGCCGTCTCCGACGCACGCGAGTGGTCGCGAGCGCGACGGTTGACGACGACTGGATGTTTACGAAGGTCTACCATCGCCGCGCGGGCCGCTGGCAGGTCGTTTCGTTTCACGCGTCGAACACAGCTCCCTGAAACTCAAAGAAGTCGCCTCGTTCCTGACGCTCCCAATCGAAATACTCCGCGAGGGCGTCGTCGAGCGGACGAGTTCAGGCGACCATGACGCGCGCTCGCCTTGTCGCCCGGGAACGCGGCTTCACGACGATCTCGACGTCGCTGCCGAGTTGCACGAGAAATCGGACGAGTCGGTCGAGCGAGAAACCGGCGAGCCGGCCGCGAACCAACGCCGACACCTTCGGTTGATCGACGTTCAGCAGCTCCGCCGCCGCGGCCTGTGTCAAGCGTCGCTTGGCGATCAGTTCCGCAATTTTGCGCGCGAGTTCCGCCTTCGCCAGCGCCTCGGCCGGCCGGGGGTGTCCGAGATCTTCGAACACGTTGCCGCTCCCGACGATGTAATCCTTCCGCGCCATCGGTTTACTCCCTCTTCTTGCTTAGCGCGACGGCCTGCTGCAGCCGCTGCATGATCAAGTCGATGTCCGCCTTCGCCGTCGCAACACCACGCTTCGACTTCTTCTCGAACGCGTGCAGCACAAACACGCGGTCGCCGAATCGAACGGTGTACACCGAACGGAATGTATCCCCTCGGTGATCGGAGACGACCTCCAGCACACCGGAGCCCAGCCCTTTCAGAGGCTTGGCCGACACGTGCTTCTGTCCGCACTGCGCCAGGTAGATCGCATAGCCCATCTCGTCCTGCACCGCGGCCGGGAACGTCTTCAACTCACGAAGCGAGTCCCCGAGCCAGATCACGGGCTTGAACGAGCTGGGCCTCTCTACGACTGATTATGCCATATCTGGCATGGACGCGGCGCTTAAGAGTGCGGTCATGCCTTCCAAGAGAGTTGTCGCGACGAGCAGGGTCTGCATGGCGTGGAGATTTGACCCCAAGTAATCGAGCGCGCAGTTAAAGGCTACGACCCTGCAAATGCCGCGATGCGCTCGATGACCCAAAACATTGCGACCGCACCAATCGCGTACGCGGGCAACGCGTCCGCCCAGCGTGGCCACGTTCTTGGAATCTTCGTTAGCAGGAAGAACAGCCCGAGCACGGCGGTGACAAACACCAACTGGCCGATCTCCACGCCGACGTTGAAAAACAGCAGCGCGACCGGAATCGCCCGCACCGGCAGGCCGACCTCCGCCAGCGCGCCGGCGAAGCCGAAGCCGTGCATCAGACCGAACGTGAACGAGACCACCCATGGCCACCGCGCAGTGAGTCCGGGTTGCCCGCGACGGGCTTGTACGATTTCGCGCGCCACGAAGACGATGCTCAAGGCGATGCAGGCCTCGACGGGAGGCTGCGGGACGTGGACCCACCCGAGCGCCGCCGCGGTCAGCGTCAGACTGTGCGTCATCGTGAACGCCGTCATCGTCGCGACGATCCGTCGCCAGCCCTTGACGAGGAAGAGCATCGCCAGGATGTAGAGCAGGTGGTCGACGCCGACGAGGATGTGGTGCACGCCCAGTCCGAGGTAGGTCCAGGCGACACCGGTGGCGTGCGTGGATGGCTCGACGACGAATGCAGGCTGTTCCGGCCGGAGCCGCGCGACCTGGGTCGTGCCGTCCTCGCGTTCGACGCGCGCCAGCACATCGGTCACTGTGCCTGGCAACCCATCGATCCGGACTTTGCCGTTGGCGAGGCCGCCCTGGCGTCGAACGGTCCATCGTTCAACGAAGCCGTCGCCCGTGAAGTTTCCCCGCGGCTCGGAGAGATTGACGGTGCCTTCCGGAAAGACGACGTGAATGGCCAAACGCAGCGTGTCGCCCTGCGCCGGCACCTTCCACATCACGTCATAGGTGTCGGCGCTCGTCTGACGAAGCTCGAGGTAGGCTGGGCGGAACACGTCGGCGCGAACTGTGGCCGCCCACGTCAGCATCAGCACGACAGCGATCGTCCATCGGCGCAGCACAGTGCTCCTACCTCTGTGCCGTCCGAGGGACGTTGGCGTCCGTTTCGACGCGGACCGTGTAGCGCTCGGCCAACACTTTGTAGAACTGCGCTTTCATCCTCGCGGTTTGTGCACGTGACCACTCACGCGCGACCACATCGCGCGCGTCTGCCAGCGTGGCGCGGGTCGCTTCGCCGCGATGGGTGATGCGCACCAGATGGAGTCCGTAGCTGGTCGTCAACGGACCCTGCCAGACCTCGCCGTCGAGGGCCGCGAGCTGCCTGGTGAAGTCGTTGCCGAACGCCGCGTCGACCTCATGCGGCAAGGCCTCTGTCATGGTCGCCGGGAGCAGCGTGCGATCGCCGAGCGTACCCGGCTGCCTTCCCAGTGTCAGCGCCTGCCGGATGCTGGTGACGATCGTGGCCAGATCCTCGCCCCGGTGCCTGCCGGGATCGATATAGATCTGCTGAAACGATAGCCGGCCCGGAATGTCGAACTCCGCCTGATGCGCGGCGAGGTACGCTTCCAGATCGCGGTCGCTCGGCTCGCTTGTCAGCGCATCTTCGCTGAGGAGCTCGGCCTTCTGCCGAATCCGGTTACGGACGACGGGATCGTCCCGATCGAGACCCAGGGCGAGGCCTTCCCGATAGAGCATCTCGTCGCGCACGTAGGCGTCGACGGCCGCGCGCAGCTCCTCCTCGTGCGGCGGTCGACCGCCGTGGCTCGCACGGAACTGCGCGGTAATCGAGGCGATTCGATCGGCCGTAATCACGATCTCGGACGCATCGGACACCGGCGGCGCGATGAGGCGATAGCCGCCAAAAATCACGGCTCCGAGCAGGGCAAAGTGCAGGAGCGGCTCTCGCAGCAATCGGCGGATCACGGTGTGTACCAGATCGGCGACGTCCACGCGCGCTCCTGCGTCGTCATCGGCACCTTGGGATCCGGAATCTCGATCTTGAAGTAGGCGGCGTCGTACGCCGTCCAGCGCGGCGTCGGAATCTCAAGCACGCGCGCGTAGTAGAACGCGCGGACCGACGGATCGAAATCCGGATCCTGCCACACCGTCACCAGTTCGGGGTCGCCAATCGTGTTCGTCCACGAGGCGGTCGCGACATCAACCGTATTGCCCACCGGCGTGAGTTTCCCGTTCACGATCCGGCGACGATCGGCGTCACCCCACACGACGTCGTAAATCTTCTCCTGAGGCTTGCCGGACTTGTCGAGCCATCCTTTGATGATTTGCACGCGATCGAGGTTTCCGCTGGACGCGTCCTTCAGCGCGGCCACCAGGAACGTCGGCGCCTTGCCGGCCGGGGCCGTCTTCAAATCGCCGCCCATCGCCACGCCTTTGGCATAGCCCACCGCGGCCGGCGTGCGGGAGATGTCGGCCTGCGTGAAATCGAAGCCTCCGAAGAAGCGGACGGTCATGTGCGGGCCGCTGGTCGCGTAGGTTTCGCGACGTTTCATCGCGTCCCACAGCTCCTCGCGGGTATTGCCAGTCGCCCAGACACCGGTGTAACCGGCGGCGGTCATCTCCCAGCCTTTGACGATGCGCCCGTCGAAGTTCATGGCGTTTTCGTTCCAGCGCTCGGCGTTCGGTTCGGCGGACGGAAACTTGGCAAAGAAGTTGTCCTCTTCCGCGGCGACCAATCCGTTGTGCGTGTCGGTGCCACCTGCCATCCCGTACTTGAACGGATTGGCGCCAAGATCCTGTTCGACCTTCAAGCCATTCTTCAGCGCCTCGCGCAGGTACTGGTACTGGATCATGCCCGGCTTCTTCGGCGTCTGTGTCAGGTTGCCGCGATCCCAGAGCTCGTAGTTCACCGCGAACTCGTCGGTCGTGGAGAGCGACGGATGCGACTCGCTTTGGCCCTTCATCTGAATCGCTTCGAAGAGCGGCTCCCACCGCTGACGGTCCTCGGCCCATTGCCTGGTCATCGCGTCGCCCGCGAAGGTGGTGAGCGGGAACATCCGTCCGTTCGACAAGTTGCCGTTGTGCGGAATCGCGAGCAGTTTGCCGCCGGTCTTCTGCTCCCAGGCCGCCATCCATTTCCACAGGTCCTCGGGGTTCTCGCTCTGGAACGTCGTCATGGGCAGGACCAGCTCGGCCTTCGACTTGCCGTCCCGGTAAATCACGTTGCGATGCAGGTTGTCGCCGCCGCCGGCGTTGGACGTCCACTCGTAGGCGATAAATGCGGTGAATCGGCCGGGTTCGTTGTACTTCTCCTGGATCGCGATGTTCTTTTCCCAGACGGCCTTGGCGAACTTCGGGTCCATGATCAGCGGTGGCAACTTCTTGGTGGACTGGGCCGCGACCAGTTCCATCACGGCCGACTTGGCGTCCTGACCGCCCTTGGCGAACAGGTCATGCCACCGCTTGATGGTGGTGTCCTGCATCATCTCGGCATTGCCCGCTTTGATCTCCGTGATGACGCCCATGCGCGTCGGAGTGGTCGGTCACAGCGATCCAGTCGAGCGGTTTGCCGAGCTTCACTGGTTGGCCGCTGGTCGACACGACTTCTTCTCCGCGAGCGAACCGCACGGCTTCCTCGGGTCCGAGTGTCGTCCCGGTACCGCCCGCGTCCACCGACCAGGCCGTGTGGACGTGTTCGTCCCCAAAATAGACGCGCTCGGGATACTTGCGACCGGCATACGGGGAATAGCCCGGCGTCTTGTTGAACTTGCTCGGATCGGCCGGTTCGATTTGGCCGGCATCAGCGACTGCCGTGCCCGCCAGCGTTGGCGGCGGACCGAGGATTGCGGGCGGGCTCGACGCCGGTAATCCTGAACTCTGCGGCTGAGGAGTCGGAGAACCGCCGCACGCGGTCACCAGGAGCAAGAGAGGGGCAATTGTGATCAGACGCATGGAGCCTCGCAGAAATCGTGCTGTGGAATGCGAACGTATCGGAGTGCGCGCGAGCATTGTCGTCATCACTTTTTGCTTTGCGACCGGCGGCCACGGCGAGCAGTAAGACTGCACCGACGCGGCGAACGCCGATGTGCGGGCGCGAGGACTTCATGGTCGGTGCCCAGCTCTTCCTCCCGCCGCTCGATCAGCTATACCTCCAGCCGACCGTCGGTTCCGCCATGAAATCCACGACATGCCGTGATCGCTGGCGGCCATCCAGTGATTTTTGCGCCCGAAACCGCGAATACTGGATAATCGCGGCCCCGGGAACCAAAGAGCTGAGCAGGTATCGTGCCCGTCCCTGGGTAACCGGGAGGAGGCGAGGGTAGATGGGGTCGCCGAGATAACAACAGGCGGTTGAGAGCCCACGGTATTTCGCAGATCGCCCCCTTGTGCCCGCGAACAGCCTTTCCAAGGCCATTACTTTTCCGCCCCAAAACGACCAACTCAGTCGGTTCCGCGCGGCTGTTCATCTGGCCGCCGAATTGCCTGTTCTCGAAACTTGGAAACTTCCGGACGTTGAAGGAATGACGAGAATCAGTGTGATCAGCACCGCGGCGGTAATGACGGTGGCGATGCTGCTGCCAACGCCGAGCCTTGCGCAGTTGAACGGAAGCCATACCCCGATCGAACGCATGAATCCGGCCATAGCCGGCAAGATCAACAAGGTCACGCTTGAAGTGAAGTAGGCGATACCGGAGGGTGTCATGATGATTCGAATAACGCTCATCGCAGGAACTGTCGCGTGCATGGCGCTCTCCGGGATCGCGCTTGCCCAAGTGGCCTTCACCAAGGTGCAGGTTGCCGATCGCATCCGCAAAGTGGAAGACGGCGTCGATGAATTCAGGAAGTGGTCGGAGAAGCGGGTCGAGCAGGGACAGACGGCAAAGGGTGCCCAGACCGCCCCGGCCGCGCGCGGCCGGGGCAAGAAGGCAACCGAGTCGCAAAAGGCCGTGGCGAACGAGACGAAGGACGAGTTGGACGACGCGCTGGGCGATCTGAATCGCACGACGAACCGGCTACGCCGCCAGTTCGACCCCACCGACAAGTGGCTGGAGACCCGGCCGCAAGTCGAAAACGTCATGGACGATGCGCGCAAGATCAACCAGGTATTGGTGCGCGGAAAGTACGGCACGCAGGCCGAACGCTACTGGGCGGTGTTGCGCGAAAGCATCAACGACCTGGCGCGCTGCTACAACCTGACGCCATTGGCTCCGTAGGTTGTTAGCTCACGCCCGTCGGCCGCAAGGTAGGAGTGAGCGTGGTTGCCCGACGTCAACAGGCTCGAGAGTTTCGCAAAGTACGTGGCGATCGTCAGCGCGCTCGTCGCCGCGAGCGTCGGCATCGCCCAGTACAGGCGAGGTGTGTCGCAGAGCGTCCGGGAGCTCGAATGGAAGCAGGCCGACATGGCGCGGACAATCGTCAACGGCATGATGAGAGACGACGGCTGGGATGCGATGTCGATGCTCGATTGGCAGGAGGGTCGCATCTACGAGATCGCGCCCGGCGTGAAAGTGCGCATCCTGCCGACCGACGTCGCTCCTGCGCTTGAAGCGGCCCCGCAGACCGACGGGGCGAAGCGCACTGAGACCCAGCGTTTCATCGGCGATCACGCTGGTGGAACGGCACCCGCATGCACTTCCGCACGCACGTCAAGGCCGAGCACACCGGCATCTCCGGCAAGAGCGGCGACGAGTATCACGACGGCATGGCCGAGCACGACATGCACGTTGGCGAGCTGCTCAAGCTGATCGACGATCTCGGGCTGGCCAACAACACCATCATTCAGTACTCGACCGACAACGGTCCGCACTACAACACCTGGCCGGATGCCGGCACCACGCCGTTCCGAGGTGAGAAGAACTCGAACTGGGAAGGCGCGTTCCGCGTCCCGGCTTTCATCAAGTGGCCCGGTCGTTTCCCTGCCGGCACCACGCTCAACGGCATCGTCTCGCACGAAGACTGGTTACCGACCTTCGCCGCAGCTGCCGGCGCGCCGGACATCAAGGCCCGTTTGCTCAAGGGCGGTGTGCAACTCAATGGCCGTACTTACAAGAACCACATCGACGGCTACAACCAGCTCGATTACCTCAGCGGCAAGGTGCAGGAGTCACCACGCCAGGAATTCATTTATGTGGGCGACGATGGCAACGTCATGTCGATTCGCGTCGGTGACTGGAAGGCGACGTACCTGGAGAACCGCGCGGAGCAACTGCAGGTCTGGCGCGAGCCCATGATCCAGCTGCGCCTGCCACTGCTCTTCAACCTGCGCCGTGATCCGTTCGAACGATCGCAGCACAACTCCAACACCTACCACGACTGGATGATCGACCGGGCGTTCGTGCTGATCCCGCTGCAGGTAGTCGCCAGCAATTTCCTGATGTCGATGAAGGAGTTCCCGCCGAGCCAGAAGCCGGGTGACTGGAGCCTGGAAACGCTGGAGAGGCAGATCAGGAGCATGACTTCCGGTCAGTAATTTGGGTTGGTGAGTGCGGAGCGGCAAAAGACCGCGTCAGAAGCTTCGGCGGTCATCCGGCCGGGTGGGTGAGGCCAATCGAATGTCTCGGATTTTTCTACCACTCGCCCTTGCAGTGATCGCAGGGTGGGGTGGTGGAGCTGCGCCTCTCGGACGCAGGCTACGGCGAGCATTTCAGCCGTAGCTGTTTTTCGCCGACGGTCGAGAACACGAAATCCGGTCCTGGTCAGGTGCCGCCCGGCATGGTTTCAAAGGAAACTCGCCGGACGAAAGTCCTAAGCGCTTGAGTCACAGGCGGTTACGTCGCTCCGATTCGTTCACTGCCGTCCGCCCGAGTCCTCGCGAATCCACCTTGGTTCTGGAGACATTTTGGAGACGGTGTCCCGGAACAATCGCCTTTCACTTGACGTCCTAGTGGAGCATGGTTAGGCTCTGCTCCGGCCCGGGCATGCGCGCGCTCAACCTATGACCACCATCCGACGTCTTGTCCTCCGACTGCTGTCGTTTTTCCGCCCTAGCGCCAGCGAGGCGGAGCTGTCGCGCGAGATCCATTCACATCTTCAGCTGCTCGAAGACGAGTTTGTCTCGAAAGGCATGCCCAGAGACGAAGCGCGGCTGGCCGCGCGACGCGCCTTCGGCGGCGTCGAACAGGCCAAGGAGCACCAGCGCGACGCGCGCGGATTTCGCTGGCTGGACAACTCGCGGATGGACTTCACGCTCGGCGCGCGGATGCTCGCCAAGTACCCCGGGCTGTCGTTGATCGGCGGCGCGGGCCTGGCGGTCGGCGTCGCCATCGGCGCGGGCCTCTTCGCGTTCCTGTATTCCTTCCTCTACGCCACGCTGCCGGTCGAGGACGGTGAGCGCATCGTGGCACTCGAGAATTGGGACATCGACGCCAACAGCGAGATGCGGCGGTCGATGCACGATCTGGCGATGTGGCAGCGCGAGATGAAGACGGTCGGGGAGATCGGCGCGTTTCGGACGATCGCGCGCAACCTGACCTCTGCTGGCGGCGCGGCTGAGGCCGTTGAGGTCGCACAGATCACGGCGGTCGGCTTCAACATCACCCGTGTGACGCCGGTCATCGGACGCGCGATGGTCGCAGCCGACGAGAGCGCCGGCGCCCCGCCGATCGTGGTCATCGGTTACGACGTGTGGCACGCGCGATTCGGCGGTGACGCGTCGGTGCTGGGACGAGAGCTGCGGCTCGGCAACGTGGTGCACACCATCGTCGGCGTCATGCCCGAGGGGTACGGATTCCCCGTCAACCACAGTTACTGGATACCACTCAGCACCGATGCTGCTACGTTTGGACCACGAGAGGGACCCGACATCTTCATCTTCGGACGCTTGCGTGACGGCGCTCGGATGGCGCAAGCCCAGGCTGAGCTCTCGGCACTCGGCGCGCAGGCGGCCAGCGCGTTTCCGCTCACGCATGCCCGGCTGCAACCGCGCGTGATGCCGTACGCGCACCCGATCCTCGACATCCAGGGGAGCAGCACCACCCGCGACTTCATGGCGCTGCAGTCGATGAGCAGCATGCTGGCGCTGATCGTCGCCGTCAATGTCGGCGTCCTGGTCTACGCCCGGACCGCCACGCGACAACGGGAGATCGCCGTGCGAACGGCGCTGGGCGCCACCCGCCGCCGCATTGTCGGTCAGCTGTTCATCGAAGCACTCGTGCTCAGCGCGGCAGCCTCGGCCGCCGGCATCGGGCTCACCAGATTCGGCCTGGCACAGGGTTTCGCCATCTATGCCGCCGAGGGAAATGATGCGGTGCCCTACTTCCTCAAGCTCGATATGCCATTGGCGGCCTACGTGTACGTCGCCATGCTGACCGTGATCGCGGCCGTGGTGGCCGGCGTGCTTCCTGCGCTGCACGCGACCGGACGACGAGCGCAAGACACACTGAAGCAGGCGAGCGGCACCGACGGGCTGCGCCTGGGACGCGTCTGGACGGCCATGATCATTGCGCAGGTGGCGATCGCGGTGACGGGACTCCCGGCAATCATGATGATCAGTTGGTCCGGAATGCAACGCGGCCTGACCAGGGCCAACTACAACGAGGAGTCCTTCCTCGCGGCCACGGTCACCGCCGACCCCGATCCCCCGGCCGGCATGCCAGCGTCCGTCTATGAGCGCGAATCGGTTGTGCGTTTTGAGAAGACAAAAACCGATCTCGTCGCCCGCCTCGAAGCCGAACCGGCCGTGGATGACGTGACGGTGGCAACCACCATTCCGGGCGCCGAGTCGAGGGCGCGCATCGCCATTGACGGAGAGGTCAACGTCCCATCAGGTGCTCTCGAGGTGCGCTTCAACCGCGGCGTCGCCGCGAATTTCTTCGACGTGTTCGGCGCGCGAGTCATTGCCGGCCGGGCGTTGCGCGAGAGTGATGGCACGGGCTCGACGCAGGCCGTCGTCGTCAATCGCGCGTTCGTGAATCAACTGCTGGGCGGCGCCAATGCCGTGGGGCGCCGGGTGCACTACGGCGAGGCAGGTCGCCGCGAGCCGGCGGCGGGCGGCACCGTCACGCAATATGAGATCGTCGGTGTGGTGACCGACCTGGACACCAACACCATCGCACCGGATTTGATCGAGCCGGTCATATATCACTCGCTGCCAAGCGCGACGCAGGCGACGGCGCTGATTCGGATGCGCGGCAACGATCCGTTGCAGTTCTCATCACGCCTTCGAGAGCTAACTTCGTCGCTCGATCCTACGCTGCGGTTGCGGATCGTGACGTTCAGCGAGATGAAGCGGCAGCAGATGATTGGGCTTCGCCTGATGGTGCTCGGCTCCTCGCTGGTGATCGTGACCGCGCTGCTGCTGTCGGCGGCCGGCATTTACGCAATGATGTCGTTCACCGTATCGCAGCGCCGCAAGGAAATCGGCATCCGGGCCGCGATGGGCGCTGATGCCGGCCAGCTGTTACGAAGCATTTTCACGAGGGCGGCGCTGCAGCTCGCGGCAGGCATCGTGGTCGGCACCGTGCTGGCGCTCATGATCGATCGGGCCAGCGACGGCGAGATGCTCGGCTCCTTCGGCCGCGCGCTGTTGCCGGTCACGGCCGTGGTCATGACGATCGTCGGATTGTTCGCCACGATTGGCCCGGCCCGTCGAGGCCTGCGTATCCAGCCCACTGAGGCCCTCCGCGCCGAATAGACCCTGGCATTGCTCAAGCCTGCGAGCCGGATTGCCAACGATGTTAAGAACTCGGACCAGCGGTCTCGATGTGGAGACATTGTGGAGACGGCTGAAGGGCGCCATTCTAAGTCGAAGCCTCGCACCACTTAAAGCGACGAGAGGCAGAGATTATCCAAGGAAACTCGTGGGACGTAACTCGTTGCTATAGCGGGACATTTGGCTGCAACTGGCTCATCCGGACGGGATAGTGCGAGCCTTCACGAGCGTCTGCCATCGCGCGTCGGTCATACGGACGTCACAACGATGGCGCTGCACGCGCGTTCGCCGCCGCGGCCATAGCTGTGCGGAATGCTCGAGTCAAAGTAGATCGAATCGCCTTCCCCGAGGGCGTGTTCGTCGGTCCCGATGTGCACGCTCAGCGTTCCCTTCAGCACATAGATGAACTCCGCGCCGCCGTGGGCGTGTGGTTGTCGCTTGTCGGGTGCCACCGGCAGGAATTCCGCGTAGTACGCGTTGAACCGTCGCTCGACGGCCGCGTAATCGAGCGATTCGAAATGGAATGCATTGTCGCGCGCCTGAGGCCGCTCGGGCAACCGGACCCGCTCGCGCTTGCGTGCGATCGCGACGACCGGCTTCTCGCGGGCGCCGGCGAAGAAGAATTCGAGGCCCACGCCGAAGACCAGCGCGATGCGCAGCAGCGTCGGTAGCGTCGGAAACAGGCGGCCTCGCTCGATCTTCGAGAGCATCGCGGGCGAGAGTCCCGTGTGCTGCCCGAGTTCGACGAGGCCCATCTTCTTTTTCAGGCGCAGCGTCCGAAGCTTCCCGCCGATGTCGTAATTACCCAGCCCTGTCTTCAGCGTCGCCGAGAGCATCACTCCTCCGTTTCTCCTGTCAGTGAAATCCCGCAGCGATTTTGTCGTGTCGCTCACACGACTTTCACTGGCAGTCCGGATTTTACTTGTATGCAAAATATTTTGCATTAAATTCAATATTAGGCCTCGGGAACGAATCTCGAGGCCCAATGTGGAGGAAGTCATGAAGCAGATCGATGTCATCGCCGCCGTCCTCGTGGTCGTCGGCGCGCTCAACTGGGGGTTGGTCGCCGTCGCCCGTTTCGATCTTGTCGCGGCGTTGTTCGGAATGAGTTTCGGCGAGGTCTCGCCGCTGACGACCGTCGTCTACGGGCTGGTCGGCCTGGCGGGCCTCTACCAGGCGCTGTTCTTTAATCGCGTGCGCAGCCGCTGGGCGCAGCCCGCGCCGGCGCACGCCCGCTAACCGCTACACGCATCAAGGAGCAGACAATGTTGAATATCTTTGCAATCGGAACACTCGTGACCGTGATGATGACCGCTGTGGCATCGCATGCCCATGACGCGCCCGCGGAGACCAAGGACATCGTTGACACGGCGGTCGCCGCCGGATCGTTCAACACGCTCGCGAAAGCGCTCACCGCCGCGGATCTGATCGGCACGCTCAAGGGCAAGGGCCCGTTCACCGTGTTCGCACCGACCGACGAGGCGTTCGCAAAGCTGCCGGCCGGAACCTTGGAGTCGCTGCTCAAGCCCGAGAACAAGGCGAAGCTGCAGCGGATTCTCACGTACCACGTCGTGGCCGGCAAGGCGATGGCGGCGGACGTCGTAAAGATGCACTCGGCCAAGGCCGTGAGCGGAGACACGATCACGATCGCCACGCACGGCGGCAGCGTGACCGTTGACAACGCGAAGGTCGTCAAGGCCGACATCGTCGCGAGCAACGGCGTCATCCACGTGATCGACTCGGTGATCGTGCCGAAGGACAAGTAGGACCCGCATGGACGCTCCCGTTCTGCTGACCGGCGCCACGGGATACATCGGCGGCCGCCTTCTTCGACGGTTCGAAGACGGCGGCCGCGCAACGCGTTGCCTGGTGCGGCAGCCGGGCCGCCTCTACACGACGGCGCCGACCACCGAAATCGCGCACGGCGACTGCCTCGACGAAGCGTCACTCGACCACGCGCTGGTCGGCGTGCAGTGCGCCTATTACCTGGTGCATTCGATGGGGCGCGGGTCGAAGTTCGCCGACGTCGATCGGCGCGCCGCCGAGAACTTTGCTCGCGCGGCACAGCGCGCCGGCGTACGCCGCATCATCTATCTGGGCGGATTGACCGACGCGGCTTCGTCGCTATCAGCCCACCTGAAGAGCCGCGTCGAGACTGGCGAGATCCTTCGCGCGAGCCGCGTGCCCGTGATCGAGTTTCGCGCGTCGGTCGTCATCGGCGCCGGAAGCCTGTCGTTCGAAATGATTCAGGCGCTCGTCGAGCGGTTGCCCGTCATGATCTGTCCGCGCTGGGTGGACACGCTCACTCAGCCCATCGCCATCGACGACGTGCTGGCGTATCTCGAGGCGGCGCTCGACGCGCCCGGGCACATGGCAGGCATTTTCGAGATTGGCGGCCCCGAGGTGGTCTCATACGGCGGCATGATGCGCAGGTTCGCCAGCCTTCGCGGACTCCATCGGCTGCTGCTGCCGGTGCCCGTGTTGACGCCGCACCTCTCCGGCCTGTGGCTCGCCCTGGTTACGCCCGCGCAGGCCCGCGTCGGCAGGGCGCTCGTCGAAGGCCTGAAGAATTCGACCGTCGTCCAGTCGACGGCGGCGCGCGAGACGTTTCGGATCGCCCCGATGCCGTTCAACGCGGCCGTCGTCAAAGCGCTCGACGACGGAGCCCCGGCGCGTCTCAAACGCGATACGCGCACCGTGATCGTCGACGTGCCGCCCGCGCAGGCGTTTGCACCGATTCGACGCATCGGAGGCGAGACCGGGTGGTACCTCGGCAATGTGCTCTGGCAGGCGCGAGGGTGGCTGGATCGATGGCTCGGAGGCGTGGGGATGAACCGAGGGCGGCGCGACGCCGACGCCTGTGCCGTCGGCGACACGATCGACGGGTGGACCGTCGAGGCCTTCGAACCCGACCGCAGGCTGCGACTGTCGGCCAACCTGAAGCTGCCCGGTCACGGCTGGCTTGAATTCGCGGTCACGCCGCTCGACACCGGACAGCGGTCGATGGTTCGGCAGACGGCGACCTTCGACCCGCGCGGGTGGATGGGACGCGCCTACTGGTACGCGATCCTGCCGGTCCACGCCCTCATCTTTCGCGGTCTGCTGCGGCAAGTCGCGCGGCGCGCGCTACACGAGACCGCGCCGACGCACCCGGCGACCTTCGCGTATTGCTCGATCATCGGCGCGCCAGCGGCCGAGGTGTTCCGCTGGCACGAGCAGCCGGGAGCGCTCGCGGCCCTAACTCCGCCGGCATTGGTGCGAATCGAGGAGCAGGAGGGCGGGATCCGCGACGGCGGGCGAGTCACGCTCTCGCTCGGCATCGGTCCGGGACGCGTCCGCTGGACGATGCGGCACTACGGCTATGTCGCCGGGTGGCGATTCTGCGACGAGCAGGTGCGTGGTCCGTTCGCGGTCTGGCGGCACGCGCATCTGTTCGAGCCAATCGGGCCGTCGCAAACGCTCCACCAGGATCAACTCGAGTTTGCGGTGTCCCGTCATGGCGCTCTGAACCGTGTCGCAGCAGCCCTGCTCCGACCTGTGCTCACCCTCGCGTTCGCGCACCGTCATCGAAAAGTGCGAGCCAGCGTCGGCCGCCCGCATTCTCGGATCGCGCGCCGATTGGCGGCGGCGGTCGCTGTTGCCGCCGCCGCGACACTGCTGCCGGCTACCGCTCCGGCGCAGACGGGAAGGCCTGTTCGCGTCGCCTCACTCGTCGATCTGGATCGATATGCGGGTGACTGGTTCGAGATCGCGCGGTTTCCGAACCGATTTCAGCGTCAGTGCCTCGGCGACGTGCGCGCCAGCTACACTCGGCGCGCTGACAGCCGCATCGACGTGGTGAACCGGTGCCGGTCCGCCGACGGTCAAACCGAGGCGCACGGCGTCGCACGGATCGTCGATACGCAGACCTTCGCCCGACTAAAGGTGCGGTTCGCTCCCGGGTGGCTGTCGTGGCTGCCGATGGTCTGGGGAGACTACTGGATTATCGGCCTCGCGCCCGACTACTCCTGGGCGGTTGTCGGTGATCCCGACCGAAACTATTTGTGGATTCTCGCTCGGACGCCGCATCTGAACGACGCGTCGGTCGCGGCGGCGCGGGCGGCTGCGCGAGACAACGGGTTCGACATCGAACGTCTCCTGCCGACGCCGCAGTCTGGCGGCGGATCCTGATACAAGAGGTGTCGGCCGCGCCGTTTCGGAACGTGCGACTCGTCTCGGTCCTGGTGCTATTGGCAGCGCCATGAAACTGACGGTCATCGCCAACGACACGATGCAGCGAGGCTACGTCTATCACCGTACCGAACCGCTTGGGCGGAACTTCGCTCCCGGGTTCGAGCCGCAGCTCACGCCGAAGCAGATGCTCAAACTCGGGGTGTTCGGAGGCAAGTACATGACCGACTGCCGCGGCGAGTTTCCCGCGTCCTGGTTCGCCGGCGCGAGACTGTGCGCCGAGCGTCACGATCCGCGTCTGAACTACTTCGGCGTCAACGCGTCACAGTCGCTCGCTGTCTGGCGACGGAACGGCTGGATTCATCCGCAGGATCCGCGCGGATGGTTTCAATGGTACTGCCGCTATTACATGGGGCGGAGGACGCGGGAGGACGCGAGGCAGATTCGACGGTGGCGCGCGATCGCGCGGCATGTCGCGGCGATTCGGAAGAATTGCGAGAAGGGCGACGTGGACTGCCGCCGCAAACAGCGACAGGCCGTCCTGCATTGGGCCTATGACAGCCGCACGTTCTGACAGGTCCATGAATGGCGACGCCGGCGTCCGTGACCCGATCCGCATCGGCATCTCGTCGTGTCTGCTGAGGCAGGCCGTGCGCTTCGACGGTGGCCATAAGCGCGATTCCTTCCTGACGGAGACGTTCGGCGAGAAGCTCGATGGCAAGCCGGTGGACTGGCTGGAACATGTCACTCCAGAGCAGTACGAAGGACGGTCCGGCGGAAACTAGCCTGTGATCGCAGCATGGCGAGAATCTTCATCACCGGTAGCACAGATGGCCTGGGCCGAGCAGCAGCACAGGCTCTGATCCAAAAAAATCACCAGGTCGTTCTGCACGCGCGATCGCCTGAGCGCGCGGCGGCGCTCGACGACCTCGCTCCCCGGTCCGCTGGCGTAGTGATAGGCGACCTGAGTAGCGCGACTGACACACGAAATGTCGCGAACCAGGTGAACGCGCTCGGACGGATGGATGCCGTCATTCACAACGCCGGCGCGTATTCGACGAAAGGTCGATCACCGACGCCAGAGGGCCACCCGACCATCATTGCCGTCAACGCCCTCGCGCCCTATGTGCTCACGGCGCTGATGGAACGGCCCCGGCGATTGGTGTACCTCAGTAGCGGGATGCACCGCGGCGGCTCCGGCTCCCTGCGAGACATCGATTGGAGCGAGCGGCGCTGGAACTCCAGTCAGGCGTACTCAGACAGCAAGCTCTATCTGACTGCACTTGCGTTCGCCGTCGCACGACGCTGGCTCGACGTGCTGAGCAATGCCGTCGATCCCGGGTGGGTTGCGACGAAGATGGGCGGGGCGAGTGCGCCGGACGATTTCGAAGAGGGGTATCTCACGCAAACATGGCTTGCCGTGAGCGAAGATCCCGCGGCAACTGTCAGCGGCCGATACTGGCATCACCGCCGACCGCTGCCCCCGGCCAAGGAAGTGGAAGACCCAGCCTTTCAAGACCAGCTCTCCGCCAGGCTCGGTGAAATGACCGGCGTGTCGCTTTTCTGAGGCGCTAAGAACGACGATGAGGAGAGCTCGCGCGTTCAGCCGGCCAACAACTTCCTAGCCATCCATCGAGCGTCGCTCGCCCGCTGCGGCCCGTCCACCTCTGACCCCGCGACGGCGCCGTCGAAGAGCACCATCAGAGCGCGAGCGGTCGCTTTCGAGTCTGTCACTCCCGCCGCCGTCGTCCACTCCCGGAAGCGCTCCGCGAACCACTCGCGCTGACCGTGAGCAATGGCGCGCGCCGGGTGCGCCGCGTCGGTGAGTTCACTCACTGTGTGCTGCAGCGGACAACCGCGAAAGTCCTTCGACTCCGCCCACTCCACCACCCAGTCGAAAAACCTGAGCGCGCGTTGTGACGGCGGCGTGCCGGCGAGGTACGCCTCGATGCTCGCTCGGGCGTCCTTGGTTTTGCGCTCGAGGTACGACGCCACGAGTTGGTCCTTACTGCCGAAGTGCTGGTAGAGCGACGCCTTCGCCGCGTCGGCCTCCGACAGCACGCGGTCGATGCCGACGGCCCGCACACCCTCCTGGTAGAACAGCCGATCGGCAGCGTTGAGGAGGCGATCACGGACACCGACTTCCGAGCTGTTCGCACGTTTTCTGGCTTTTCGCGGCACCTCTTGACAATACAGACAGATCGGTCTATTGTCAACGGAATGAATAGACAGAACGGTCTATTCGCGATTTCTCCGCAGGTGGTTATCCGTTTCAGGTCCCGCGCATCGCGAGATCGTCAGGAGTCTCAACATGGGTTACGCATTATCAGGCAAGACCGCACTCGTCACCGGCGCCAACCGTGGCATCGGCGAAGCCCTCGTGGACGCGCTCTTCGCGGCCGGCGTGAAAAAGGTGTACGCCGCCGCCCGTAACATCTCGACGCTCGACCCGCTGGTGGACCGCCACGGCTCACGCGTCGTGCCGCTCCAGCTCGGTGTGACCAACGCGGTGCAGATCGCAACCGCCGCCGCCAGCGCGACGGTGGCCTCGTTCGTCAGCTTCCCGATTCTCGCGGCGTACAGCGCTTCCAAGGCCGCGACGCATTCGCTGACTCAGGTCACGCGCGCGATGTTGCGGGGGCAGAGCACGCAAGTGTTTGGCGTGTATCCCGGCCCGATTGACACCAGGATGGGCGACGCGCTGACGCTCGAGAAGGCGTCGCCGGCGGACGCCGCACGGGCGATTGTGGCGGGCATCATCGCGGGCAACGAGGAGATCTTTCCCGACAAGATGAGCCAGGGCACTGGGCCGGCCTTCTTCGCGGATCCGAAAGGACTCGAGCGGCAGGTCGCAGAGGTCTCCACCGCGGCCTAGACTCGAGTAATCGAGAGACCACATCAATGAAGGCATTCATCCTCGATCGTTACGGGAGAGCCGATCGCGTGCGGGCTGGCGACATGCCAGATCCGGAACCGCGCGACGATGACGTCCTGGTCCAGATTCACGCCGCTGGTGTGAACCCTCTGGATTCCAAAATCAGAAACGGCGAGTTTAAGTCCTTTCTGCGGTATCGCCTGCCGCTCATTTTGGGCCATGACGTGGCCGGGGTCGTGGTCCGCGTCGGATCTCGAGTGCGTCGATTCAAGCCCGGCGACGAAGTCTATGCGCGGCCGGCCGACGGGCGAGTCGGCGCATTCGCGGAATTCATTGCGATCAAAGAAGACGACGTGGCGATTAAGCCCACAGCCCTCACCATGGCAGAAGCGGCTTCCATCCCTCTGGTCGGCTTGACCGCGTGGCAGGCGCTGATCGAGAGAGCGAACCTAAAGCCTGGACAAAAGGTGCTCATCCACGCGGGCTCAGGTGGTGTGGGCACATTTGCCATCCAGCTGGCGAAGCACGCCGGCGCGACGGTGGCGACGACCACGAGCACAGACAACGTGGATCTGGTCCGAGGTCTCGGGGCCGACGTCGTGATCGACTACAAGAAGGAGGACTTCGCGGACGTGCTCCGTGACTACGACGTGGTCCTGAACAGCCTGGACAAGGTGACGCTCGAGAAATCTCTGCGCGTGCTCAAGCCCGGTGGACAGCTCATCTCAATCTCAGGCCCACCCGATGCCGCGTTTGCGCGAACTCTCGGCGCGTCATGGGTCTTGAGAATGATCATGGGTGCCTTGAGCCGCGGGATTCGAGCGCAGGCAAAGCGCAGGCAAGTGCACTATTCGTTTCTGTTCATGAGAGCGAACGGCGGCCAGTTGGCCAAGATCACGTCGCTCATCGATGACGGAATCATTCACCCGGTCGTGGATCGCGTCTTCCCCTTCGCGTCGACAAAGGACGCGATGGCCTACGTCGAAGCAGGACGCGCAAAGGGCAAGGTCATTGTCTCAGTGAGGGAATCATGAATGCGTCGCAGAACCCGAAGGTCACGTGGAAGCTAGGCGCCGAGGACTGTGGGCTTTCGTCGGGACAGTCTGGGATTCGAACCCACTCAAAGCGGCCAACTAGTTCTGAATCTGTAGCTTGCGGTGATGCGGATGAGCTTGGCTGGGAGGCAGGGATTCGAATTCGGAGCGAACCGTTTTTCTAAACTGGTGTTGGCGCGACTTCTGGTGATAAGCGCTTCAGTCAAGGAGGTTAAGTCGCTGCGTTTGGTTCACTGCCGTCCACGCGAGTTGACTCGATTCTGCCCCCGTCGTGGAAATATTTTGGAGACGCTGCGGCCGTCAGGGCCCTGCTCTTTCACTCAGCGCTCTGCACACACGAATTGGAAGCGCGGCCTGCCAACTCTGCCAATCGGCGGCGCCCCGGATGACGATCGACGCGCGATACAATCGCGCGTGGCCTTCGGATCATCCCGTCTGCTCGGCGCCTCCGCTGAGCGACAGCTCGTCGAAGTCCGCCAACAGCTCGCCGATCTTCGCGACATTCTGGTCGCGCTACCCGCGACCGCTCCTGACCTGGCGACGCTCAGCGCTTCGGTTCGCCAGCTCGACGAGCTGTTCATGATCGTCGTCGTCGGTGAGTTCAACGCCGGCAAAAGCGCCTTCGTGAACGCTCTGCTCGGTGAGCGCATTTTCGAGGAAGGCGTCACCCCGACGACCGCCCGCATCCAGCTGATTCGTTACGGTGCGACTGCGGCATCCGGCCACGACGACCGCGGCGCGCTCGTCATGACCGCCCCCGTGGAACTGCTGCATGACTTGCAGATCGTCGACACACCCGGGACCAACGCACTCAATCGCGAACACGAGCGGCTGACACGTGAGTTCGTGCCGCGCGCCGATCTGGTCGTGTTCGTGACCTCGGCCGATCGGCCGTTCACTGAAAGCGAGCGGGCGTTCCTGGAGACGATTCGCGATTGGGGCAAGAAGATCGTCATCGTCGTCAACAAAGTGGACATCCTCGAGAGCCAGGACCAGTTCGCTCAGGTGCTGACCTTCGTCGATGAGGCTGCCAGCCGATTGTTGGGCGTCACGCCCGAGCGGTTTGCCGTCAGCGCGCGGCGTGCCTGGCGCGCAAAGCACGGCGACCCGGAACAGTGGGCGGCCAGCGGCTTTGGTCCATTGGAAACATTCCTGCTCGAGACGCTGGACAATGACGAGCGCTTCAGGCTGAAACTGGCGAGCCCGCTCGGCGTTGGCAGTTCGCTGGCGGCACGATACGAGACGTTCGCCGCCGACCGGCTCTCCGTTCTATCGGCCGACGTCGAGTCGCTCGACGCGACGACGCGGCAGCTGTCGCTCTACGGCGAGGATCTCGAGCGTGGCTTCGAGCTGCGCATGACGGCGGTCGAAAAGGCTCTGGTCGACATGGAGTCGCGCGGTCAGACCTATCTCGACGACACGCTGCGCATCGGCCGCGTCTTCGACTTGATGAATCGACCGCGGGTTCAGCGTGAGTTCGAGGAGCGGGTCATCGCCGATGCGCCGGCGGACGTCGAGCGGCGTGTCTCCGAACTGATCGACTGGCTGGTGGACCAGGATCTGCGGCAATGGCAGGCTCTCTCGTCACGCCTGGCACAGCGCCGGCAGGCGCACGGCGAGCACATGACCGGCGAAGAGACTGGTCGCTTCCACAACGACCGAGCGGCGCTCCTCGACTCGGTCGGCCGCCAGGCGCAGCGCGTCGTTAAAACGTTCGATCGCCGCGTCGAGGCGCAGGCACTCGCCGACGGCGCCCGCACTGCGGTCGCGGCGACTGCAGCAGTTGGCGCGAGTGCGCTCGGCCTCGGCGCGCTCGTGACCGTCGTCGCGAGCACCGCCGCGGCCGACGTGAGCGGCATTCTTGCCGCGAGTGTGCTCGGCGCGGTCGGAATGCTGATCCTGCCGGCAAAACGCCGGCGCGCGCGCGCCGAGCTCGAGGCCAAGATCACAGATCTGCGCCAGCGGCTCACGGCTGCGTTGCGCAGCGAGTTCGTGGCCGCGCGCGATCGCAGCGTGCACCGGCTGACGGACAGCATCGGTCCTTACAGCCGGTTCGTCCGCGCGGAACAGACGAAATGGACCGACGCGCGCACCGCGCTCGAACGCTGGCGTACTCGCGAAGCAGCGGAGCGTGGCGCTGTTAACGCTCGACGCTCTTGACGACGGACCGCTGAAATGTGAATCGGCCGGTAAGGAGGTCCGCCTTCGCGGCTGCGCTGCTTCGGCGCGACAGCCTTCGCCGATCACCGGATGCTCAGGTGATCGAACACATGGCCGGGCCAAAGGTCCGGCCGAGCCGAAGCTCACGTCAAGAAGCGCGCGCGTGAGCGAAGGCTGGCTGGGAGTTAGGGACGATTTCCGCAACTGGCTCATCCGTGCGGCCTGAGCGCCGGTCCGCCTCCGGGGTGGGTCGCCTAACTCGAAAGAATCCTAAGGAGCGCGGAATTTTCGGCGCTGACTCAGGACTGCTGTCGGATTGGCGATACCTTTTTGGCGGGATTCAGGGGATTGCATCGTCAGCGGTGCGGGTACAGCAAATGCTCTTCGGGGTGTCATGCTGGCCGCGACCCGTATCGCTACATCGCTGGAAAAGCGTCGTCCACTTCCGGGCGACGCGTCAGGGAGCGATGACAAGAGGCGCAAGACGCTGCTCGCCTGCGGCATCGCGTCTTCGTTGCTCTATGCGGGCATGATCTGGGGAATTCGCTACGAGGGTTACAGCCTCATCTCTCAGGTTCCGAGCGAACTGGCAGCAATTGGGGCGCCGACGCAACAGTTGTGGGCGCGGCTGGGCGCAATCTACACCCTGCTGGTCGCCGCCTTTGGCTGGGGTATCTGGGGATCCGGACCAAATCGGGCCTTGCGCCTCGTCGGCGCCCTGATTCTGGCCTACGCATCTCTTGGTCTCCTGTGGCCGTTTGCGCCGATGCACCAACGGTACGTGCTGGCCGCCGGCGGGGGCACGTTAAGCGACACCATGCACGTCGCGCTCGGTGGCGTGACGGTGTTCCTCATGTTCCTCGCGATCGGGTTTGGAGCCACGGCATTCGGGAAGCGGTTCCGCCTGTATTCGATCGTAAGCATCGTCGTGCTCCTTGCGTTCGGCGGGTTGACGTTCCTCGAGGCTCCCCGCTTGCAGACCAACCTGCCAACGCCGTGGATAGGGCTGTGGGAGCGCATCAACATCAGCGTGTTCCTGCTGTGGGTCGTGGTGCTGGCGACCATGCTGTGGCGGACCGGCTCTGCGCCAGTAGAAATCGCCGAAGGAGGTACGTCATGAATGCGTCAGCTCGTCGCGGCACTTGCTGCCGGCGTGGCGATCCCCGCATCCGGACTGTCTACCTCCGTTACCGACGCGATATGAACGCTGCTCGCGAGCGCCTGGCCGCAGTGAACGCCATGTCATCTCGACGCCATGGGGTGCGGTCGAGTATGCCGAGCGGGGCTCCGGAGACTCCGGTGCTCGTCGTCCACGGGATCTTCCACAACTGCGTCGGGGGTCTGCTGTCCGTCCGTGACCTCTTCCTCGACCGTCGAATCATCGCTCCGTCTCGATTCGGTTATCTCGGCTCGAACATGCCGCTCGACGCGACACCGGCACACCAAGCCGACGCGTTAGCCGCTCTGCTCGACGCGCTCGGTATCGATCAGATCGACGTCATCGGCGAATCAGCCGGTGCGACATCGGCGCTGCAACTGGCCCTGCGTCATCCCGAGAAGGTGAAGCATCTCGCTGTGCTCGTCGGCAACCTGCCGGGAAGCCCCACCGCCGTCGTGCAACCGTCTTGGGCGAAGCGATTCAACCGGCAACTCCCCTTGTGGGTGCTGCGGACTTTCGCTCCATCGATGATGGTCCGGCTGGTGGCGGGGCTCCCGAAAGGGTTCGCCATCAGTCGTGAGGACGCTCGGTTCGTGGACGAATTCATCGACAGTCTGTTTCCCGTCAGTCCCGAGGGTGTCGACTTCGACGCGTTCGTATCCAACGCGGATGTCAACGGTTACAACCTGGAGGCCATCAACGTACCAACCTTGATCATCCACACCAAGGACGACCAGGTCGCCTCGCACGCGGCGAGCAGGCGCGCGGCCGAGCGCATTCCCGGCGCGCGGTTTGTGAGCCTCGAATCGGGAGGGCACCTGATGATCGGCCAAACGAGAGTCATCCGCGACGAGGTCGCCGATTTCTTCGCCGAGCAGAGGGATCGCCGGGCGGAGCGGGTGGCATCTTGACGCAGGCGGAAGGAGGATCCCATGCTTTCGACACTCTTCGTTATTGTCACGGGCCTGTTGCTGTACTGGTTTCCGATTCGAAGGTGGATGAATCGTTGGGGCGCGGCGGCGTCCGACGTGACACGCGTCATGGCGGGCGATGCGCTGCTCGTCAATCCGACGTATTCAGGGACGATGGCGGTCATCGTAAACGCCGCGCCAGAACACATTTGGCCGTGGCTCGTCCAGATCGGCTATCGGCGTGGCGGGCTGTACAGCTATGACTGGCTCGATCGCCTGTTCGGCTATCTCGATCGTCCGAGTGCCATCCGCATTCTCCCGGAGTTCCAGAACCTCGCCGTGGGTGACCAAATTCCCCTGGGTCGAGGCCCGAGCTGGCCAGTGGCGGCGGTCGAACCCAACCGCGCGCTCGTGTTGGACATGAGGAACCTCGGCGGCTTTGATTGGGTCTGGCAGTTTGGCCTCTACGCGATCGACGAGAATCGAACACAACTCGTGTCGCGCAGCTGCGTGCGTACAAGAAGCGCCTGGACCCGGCTGGTTACGTATGCGATCGAGCCCGCGGGCTTCCTCATGACGCGACGCATGCTGCTCGGTCTGAAACGACGGGCGGAAGCGTTACGCGCGGCGAAGAAGGGCGAGCGTCGGGCAAATCAACGTGCGGCCGCATGAGCGCGCGCCGCATCGCCGGCGCGGCGGATTGCGATCGCGAAGCGGAGCGGACAAGATGGGTCGCGGGTTGGATCCTCGGAGTGGCCGTGCCGTAGTAACTTTTCACCCGGGAGCTTTGTGTGACAAATGCTGAGTGGCATAAACAACATCCTATGCCCATGGGCTCGACGCTCGACCAGCGTGTGCAGTGGCACGTCGCGCATGCGAAAGCGTGTGGGTGTCGAGCAATGCCGCCTACTGTCTTGAAGGAATTGCGACGGCGTGGGGAAAAGCCGCCGAAGCGCCGGGCCCAGGGTCTGGGTCGGCCTCCTAAGGCATGAGTGCCGCGCCCCTGATTCGCGCTTCGCGCCGGGGATGCCGGGCTACACCAGGAACCGCACACGGCCGGTTTCAAGCTCATAGATGCCGCCAACCAGCTTCATCCTCCCCTCGACCGTCCGAACCTTCGCTTCTGGGGTTTCGAGGATCTGGCGCATCGACCAGCGCGTGTTCGCTTCGACGGCCAGGCGCATCTGCTGTTGGGGACTCGACGCGTCAGGAAGTTCCCGGAGGCCAGGAAGAATGTCGTCCAGTAGACGGCTGATGTGAGCCGGCTCTGACGACGAGGTCTTTGCCGCTAGCGCCGCATTGACGGCGCCACAGCCTTCGTGGCCGAGCACGACAAATAGCGGCGTGCAAAGGTGCACTCCCGCGTACTGCAGCGTTCCCATGATCTCGGGCGAGACGACGTTGCCTGCCACCCGGATGACGAACAGCTCACCGAAGCCGGCGTCGAAGATCAATTCAGGAGGCACCCGGGAATCGCTGCATCCGAGGACTGTCGCGTACGGGTGTTGCTCCTTCGCGAGCGCTGCGAGGACGTCCTTCTGGACAGTCGGAAACCGCGCTTCACCCTTGACGAACCGGTCGTTGCCGTCAACCAGCCGCGCGAGTGCCTCGTCCGCTGTGTAAGGAGAGACTGCTTTCGGATCGCGGGTGTGAGCCATGCGCCATAGCTTAGCGGCAGATCCCGGACGGCGGGCGCGCGACATCGAAGCCTTCGAGCGTGATCAGGCTGCGGATTGCGAGCCTCGCCGATAGCGAACGGGTCGGTACTTCGGGAACCACATCGCGCGGCGCACGGTCTCATCGAGGCCGGCCAGAATCTCCGGCGACGCGTGGCCTTCGGCGACGGCGCGGCGGATCACCGCGCACCCGACTGCATGTGAGCAGTCCCGAATGCGCGTGAGCTCGGGGTAGACGGCCCCCTGATCCAAGTCGGCCGGGCTCACCATCTGCGCCAGGACCCGGGCGGCATCGAGGAACATGGCGTCGGTGACGCGTTGGACGCCTCCCGCCCACAAACCCAGTCCGACTCCGGGAAACACGAACGCATTGTTTCCCTGGCCGATGCGGTGCGTCTGACCGCGCTGGACGACCGGGTCGGACGGGCCGCCGGTCGCGACGATCGCACGACCATCGGACCACCGAATCGCCTGCTCGGCCGTGCACTCGCTCTTGCTCGTCGGGTTCGACAAGGGAAACACGATCGGACGGTCGTTCAGGGCGGCCATGGCGCGGACCACGGCTTCCGTGAACAGACCTGCCGTGCCCGACGTGCCGATGAGGATCGTCGGCCTGAAATTGCGGACGGTTTCCTCGAGCGTAATGTGTCCCGGATCGTGGCACACATAGGTCGCGACCTCTTCGACCGGCCGGGCGTAGGCCGCCTTGAAGTCCTCTAGATTCGGCCGCGTCTGCGTCACCAGTCCCCGGCTGTCCACGGTGCAGATCCCCATCCGCGCCTCCGTGTGGGAAAGTCCGGCCTCCCGTAGCGCCGAGGCGAAGAGCTGCGCAATGCCCTGCGCGGACGCGCCGGCTCCAGCGAGCACGATGCGCTGGTCGCGCATCTGCTGACCGGTGATCCGCAGGGACGCGAATACACCGGCGGCCGCAACGGCAGCCGTGCCCTGAATGTCGTCGTTGAACGTGCACAAGCGCTCCCGAAAACGTGCGAGCTGGGTGAGCGCGTTGGCTTTCAGGAAGTCTTCCCATTGCAGGACGGCGTCGGGGTACACGCGCATCACGGCGTCGACGAAGCGATCAATGAAGTCCTGATACTCGCGTCCCCGAATCCGCTGGTGCCGCAGGCCGAGATACAGCGGGTCGTTCAGCCGCTCCCCATTGTCCGTGCCCACGTCGAGCATGATTGGCAACGTCAGCGATGGCGGGATCCCGGCGCAGGCCGTGTAGAGCGAGAGCTTCCCGGTTGGGATGCCCATTCCACCGACTCCCTGATCGCCCAGCCCGAGGATGCGTTCCCCGTCGGTGACGACGATGACGGCGGGCGGCCGTGCGTGATTCCTGAGAATGGTATCGATCTGGTGGCGTTGCTCGTACGAGATGTAGAGACCGCGGGCGCGGCGAAAGATGTGCGAGAACTGCTGGCACGCTTCGCCGACGACCGGCGTGTAGACGACCGGCATCATCTCGTCGATGTGGTCATGGAGGAGACGGAAGAACAGCGTCTCGTTCCGGTCCTGCAGGCTGGCGAGGTGGATGTAGCGCTCGAGCGGTGTCGGCTTGATACGATAGTTCTCGTACACGCGGGCCAGTTGCTGGTCCATGGTGCTGACGGCCGGCGGCAAGAGCCCGTCGAGGCCGAGGTCGGCGCGCTCGCCCTCGGTGAATGCCGTGCCTTTATTGGTCAAGGGATCGCGGAGTAGCGCTTCACCGCGCGTGTCAACGGCGATGTATTCCTCGCCCGTGACCCCATCGTGGTCGGTCAACCATTCCATCGCTCACCGTCGTGGCGCCTTCGCGCGGCTTCGACGCCAATGCGTTCGCTCATGATGTGGACCGGGCTATGGTTGGCTTCCGCCTAGGGATCGCACCATCGGTCAGGGGCGTTCGCCGGGGTTCTTGACGTGCTGCTCCTCGGAAACGACCCAATAGCGTGAAGTCGGTCAGGCTCTCAGAAAACCACAGGTTGACTTCGGAGCGCTTGGCGTAGGATCGCGCCATCCGTTCCGCCTCCGCACGGGTCGCGCAACCGAACTGGTCGGGCACCGCGCGGATGGCAAACGACGGCGTCGCGTGTGACCCGCTGCTGTGGATCACGACGTCGCGTCGCCTCGCTCACGAATCGTCGGCTTGGGTTTGGTCTCCCACGCTCTCTGGCCGGGGCCGTGGTAGACCAGCGCCTTCATGACGCCGTCTACGCCTGGATCATTCGTCGGCCGATCGGTCAGGGCTTCAACGCTCATGGATCACTCCCTCAATGCTGAACTCGCGCATCCAATGAAGTCTGTCTGGCGCTCGTCTGAAACGCTGTCCGTTTGTGCACACTGGTCGTAAGCGGCTCAGCCCGGTGGCTGACGACGACAAGGCGTTCGACATCCGGTTCCAATGCCGGCCAGCACACATGTCCCATTGCCGGCGTCCTTCCGCGGCGGCCGAGTGAGATGAAGATCTGCCTGGGATTCGCGAAACAAGGGTAGCGCGCCAACTCACTGATAGCGAGAGTCTTAGACTGACGTCAGGCCCCGAGACAATTCGGCGTGCGAGAAGCGAGCTATGAGCTTAGAACTCGCAACCCATTGGCGCAGAGGCTTCTGAAGGAATTCCGGAATCGATTTTGTTTGGCTGGGAGTTAGGGACGATTTCCGCAACTGGCTCATCCGTGCGGCGTAAGGCGTGATGCGTCGGGACGAACGGCGCCAAGAAACCATGGCGCCTCTCGCCAATCGTGGCGGACGCCTGGATCCGTCCATTCGCACCTGCGCCGTCGCCCGTTGCTAGAATTGGGCGCCGATGATCCGGAGTGACCCGCTCGCCGCGACGTTTGCGTTCGGCGACTTCGAACTCGACTGGCCCTCGCGGGAACTGCGTAAGCGCGGGAAAAGGCTGCGCGTGACCCAGCAGCCGCTTCACGCCCTGGTGCTGCTCGTGAACGCTGGAGGCACCGTCGTCACGCGGGAGGAATTGCGCCGCGCGCTCTGGCAGGATGGCACCTTCGTCGACTTCGATCGAGCGATCAACAAGACGATCAATCAGCTGCGTCAGTTGCTGGGGGACCACGTGGAGCGCCCACGGTTCATCCAGACCGTGCCCAGGTGCGGCTACCGGTTCGTGGCTCCAGTCGGCCGTGCGTCGCCCCACCCAACGCAGAATCCGCAAGTGAGCGAAGCGCTCGTGAAGGCGCGGCACTTCTGGAACAAGCGAACTGGCGAGGGCGTGGTTCGGAGTGTCGAGTACTTCCGCCAGGCGATCGAGCAGGATGCGACGTGCGTGGATGCCTGGGCCGGGCTCGCGCAGTCTCGAGCCACGCTCGGAGTGCTTGGCCTCCAACCACCGCACGACGCATTTCGCTCAGCGCGCGCTGCCGCCGAACGCGCGCTCGCGCTGAACGACAAAGTTGCGGACGCCCACATCACGCTCGGAGATGTCTACCGATTCTTCGAATGGGACTGGGCGGCCGCCGAAGTGTCGTACCGTCGCGCCATCGCGCTCGCTCCGGACCACGCGACCGCCCATCAGTTCTACGCGATGCTGCTGTCTGTTCTCGCGCGCCATGAGGAGGCGCTGGCTGAGATCGAGCTCGCCCGCCAATGTGATCCCGTGTCAGTGCCCGTGAATGCGACGATCGCATATGTGTGGTTCGAAGCGCGCAAAGCCGACCGGGCCGTCGCGGCGGCGTTGAAAGCGCTCGAGCTCGACTCGAACGCCCCACTGACCCACCTGCTGCTCGGTTGCGGGTACATGCTGCTGGGCGAAGCGCGCAAGGCGATCACCTCGTTGGCAACGGCCGCACGCTTGTCCCCGCACGGACCGATCATCAAAGCCAATCTCGGATATGCGTACGCGCGCGCTGGCTTCCCCGACAAGGCAAGGCGGATCCTGGACGCAATCACGCATCGGTCCTCTGCCCCTTATGTCTCGCCGGTTGACGTCGCGCTGGTCCTGACTGGTCTCGGTGAAACGGACGCCGCGCTGACTGCCCTCGAAGACGGCTTTCGCACTCGCGCGGCCCGGATGCTTGCCGTCGGCGGCCCCTTCTTTGCCGCGCTGTCGCCGGAGCTCCGATATCGACGGCTTCTTGCAGACCTCCACCTGCCACTCCCGCCACCACAACCGTCCGCACACTGGTAGCTGCCTTCGACGTCCTTTACAACTTGCGCAGGTACGCCAGCAGCGCGGCCCGTTCTTCCGGGCGTGGCGCCCGATCGAAGTTGATGCCGTCGGTCGATGCCACTGGCGGGACGACGCCAGGCGGTACGAGCGCTCTGCCAGCCTTGAAGAACTCGATGTAGTGGTCGACGACCTCTTCGAGTGTCGCCGCGCTGTTGTTGTGGAAGTACGGCGCCGTTCGGCTGATGCCGCGGAGACCGGGCACATCGAGCTTGTTCCAATCATCCAACTCCGGAGCTCCGCCCACGAATCCGGTGCGCAGCGCGCGTCCGGGATCCGAGCTCGGGCGCCGGATTTTCGTCCCAGCCGGGAGCAGCCCCGCCGGGCTCGGGGTCGGAACCGACAGCACAATCTCGTAGGTTCGCGCATTCCGCGCCAGGCGCGACGGGCAAGGCGCGAACGCAAATCGCGCAGGACTCACCGGATCGATAGGACGCGGACACTGTGTGGCAATGGTGTGGTACCGAACGACGGGTGCCTGTGATGTCGACTGACCCGGACCGCCGTGGCACTGGGCGCACGCCCGCGTGAAGACGGCTTTGCCCTGTTCTTCCAGCTCGGTGAGCTGCGGATCCGGATCGGGAGGGACCGTCCCCGCAGCGACAGCGTCCGCGACCGCGCGCACTTGTGGGTTCGTGAACAGCACCTGCTGGAATGCTGCGAGATCATCAAGGAGCTGCGGCGAGGGCAGCGTGGCCACCTCCGCATGGCTGATGAACGCACCGAGTGCCTGCTCCTGCAGCGTCCCGAACCGGCCATCCAACTGGTATCCACCCACGGGGTTTGGGCCGCGGGGCCACGGATTTGCGTCGTCGGGGCCGGTCAGCTTGACGTCGTTGACGGTCGGAACCATCCGCCACACATCCACGAATGTTTCGCTCGATGGCTGGTTGGTGGCTGGGTCAATCAGCCGGATGCCCGGCGGGAGCGCGAACGTGATCCGGATGAGACCGTTCTGCCGCAGGTTCCGGAAATCAACTGCCGCGGCCCCATTGCTGCGGAAGTCATCGGCATCGATCGGGCGGAAGAGCGGATCGTCTGCCTCCGGATCGAACTGGCGGCGCCATTGGAGCAGTTGAAATCTCGCCTCCGCGCTCGCGGCCGAGAGCTGGAAACTGTCGGTCGGCATGTGGCAGTCACCGCACGCCCGTCCGTTTCCGTCCATGCCGTGTAGGCGCCGGTTCATGAAGGCGCGGAACCCACGCGCGACCGCATCGCACGGTTGCGCACCGCAATCGAATGGGCGTTCGGGTTCGGTACGAACCTGCGCGTTCTGCGGCGCCGCGGCCCCGCCGATGCTCATCGTCAATGCCGAGGCGAGCGTCAGGCAGCCCGCGGCGAGCTGATGCCATGTTCTCATCGGTCTTCTCCTTCGAGCGAGGCGAGCACGAGGACGTCGCCTGGATTAACTCTCGTGTCACCGCTGCATGGGCCGTCTTAGCGGATCAACCACGCCGCGAAACTGAGCCAGAGATCCGTCTTGCCAAGCGCCAGCCGTGCGGGGAATGACAGCATCAGCGCCAATCCTCCCCAGAGCGTCACGGGATGCACGCGTCCGAGGCTTCGGCGGTCGTAGACGACGATCGCGAGAACAAAGAAGCCAACGGCGCCGAAGAACAGTGCAGGGTGGGCACCACCGAACAACCAGCCCATGGCTCGCCCGATCGCCGCCGGCAACATCGCAATCGTGGCGAGCGCCATGAACCGCTTGTGCACGTCGGGCCACCGTCGCCAGGCCAGACCGGCACCAGCGAACACGCCAAAGAGAAGCATCGTCGTCAGCGGGACGATCATCGCTTCCAACGGCGGGAGTCCGGGGCCGAACCTCGTCAGCTCCCCTCGCGCCACCGCTGCGCTGATCGGTCCCTGCCCTCGGGCCGCCGCGATCGCGGCGACGCATCCGGTGACCAGCATCGGCACGACGAGAAATCCGCCGATCGATCCGACGCGGCGATGCATCGCGATTCTCCGTGCAGCGATCAGAGCCGCCTGGAGCACGAGCAGGAGCATCCACGCCGTGAACAGCGCGCCGTGGATGTGGAACAGCCACGGGAAGGATGGCATCGGAAAGAGGCTCTTCAGGTAGTACGTGCGAGAGAACCCGAGGAAGACCGTGACCGCGGCGGCGACCGCCATTCCCACGAAGAACCAGCGGCCGTGACGCGGCTTTCGGATGGGATCCGAGAGAGGCTGGACGATTGCCGTCGTTGCCGATCCCATATGCATGGCCGGGACATTACGCTCGGAGGCTGCGCGAGTCGATGGCCGGCGGGTTGATTGATCTTCTTCTTTTCTTCCCTGCTAACTCGTTGTGTCTGAAGGTGTTCGTGCGGCAAACCCGCGGGCCCCGATGGCGCCCGGCTCGGTCACTCGCGTGCGCGCTCGAACTCCGACGCCAAGTGCCGTGCGCCTCGATTGAAACAGAGTGCAGCTCCGAGCAGAGCAATGACCGCAGGTACGAGCAGGGCGTACCGGATTGAACTCGGGCCCAAAGAAGGAGCGAGCAGATCGCTTGACAGTCCCACCGTGAGCGGGCCGAGTCCAGCGCCGATCACATTGACAACCAGCGAGACGAGGGCCGTCGCCAGCGCGCGCATGCGGACCTTGGCCAGCGTCTGGCTGACCGCCAGCACCGACGCCACCATGCACGAACCAAAGAACGTCGCGCCCAGGTTCATTACGGGTGCACTCGAAGGCGGCAGCGTAAGAAAGAGCATTACAAAAGGCGCGGCGAGCGCAGAGGTCACAGCGGGGACGCGTAGCAGCCAGGCAGGATCCCGCCGGGCCAGGCGTTGCGCTGCGAGGCCGCCAAGGACGATGCCCGCCGTTCCGCCAATGCCGGTCGTAATCCCGAGCCAGGCGCCGGCTTCGGCAGTATTCATGTTGTGAGCCCTGATCAAGAAGGGCGCGCTCCAAACCACCTTCGCCGATGCCGCGAAAACATTGAGCGACGCACCTACTGCGAGCCACCGAAGCGAGCGTAGGCGCCATAGATAGCCGATCGTGTCTGACAGGCCGTATTGCTCCGCACCGACCCCGGGGGCCTCGGCCGCACCGCGGCGAGGTTCTCGAATCGTCAGCAGCATCACCACGGTCAGCAGCAGGCCTGGCGCGCCGAGCGCCACGAACGTCATCCGCCACCCGACGGCCGCATTCACGATGCCGCCGATCGTGAACGCGAGCATCGTTCCGACGGGTGCGGCGACCGCGAGCAACGCAAGCGGAGTCGTCCGTCGTTCCCTGGGGAAAAGATCGGAGAGCATGGACGCCGACGCGGGTGTTGCCGCCGCTTCGCTGATGCCCAGACCGATCCGCGCTGCCGCGAGCTGCAGGAACGTCGCCACGTATCCGGACAACATCGTCATGACGCTCCAGAACGCCAGCGCGACCGCAATGATGTTGCGCCGGGAGTGCCGGTCGGCGAGACGTGCGATCGGAACACTGGCGAGCGCGAAGAACAGCACGAAGGCGAAGCCCGTGAGCAGACCCATCTCGGTATCCGAGGCACCCAGCTCACGCTTGATCGGTTCCAGCAGGATCGCGAGAATTTGCCGGTCCATCAAGCTCACCGTGCTCACGATGAACAGCAGCGCGACGTACCGACTGGGCTTCTCGCCGGCATGTACAGAATCGGGGGCGACCGGCGTCGTCATCGACGAGAGGTTACCGCAGCCTCGGCGACACCCTTGTGGGATTCGAACCACGCGACGTCCCGCCAACTTGCTGTGAGGATTGACGTTCAAAAGGACGACGAAATTCTTCGCCGATCGTCGCCGCAAAGCCCGGGTTCGAAAGAGAGGCGCAACTACTTGGGACGCAGCGTCTTTGACCCGCAGAAGAGAATTGGCTGGGTGTCAGGGACGATTTCCGCAACTACTTCGTCCACGCGGCCTGAGGGATCATCGTGCCTCCCATATCCCTTGAACGCGCGTGGCGGCACCAGTCTTTCGGCGACGCCGGTCCGCCGCTCATGCGGCGTTCCGACCATGTTTGCGCTTGATCGGCGCCAGACTCAGACGCGAACTCCTTCACGCCCATCGCGCGGATCACCTTGCCGAGCGCGATCTGAAGGTCCACGCCTTCGTCGATCGCGGCGAGCAGGAACTCGCGCGCGAACGTCGCGTCGCGCAGATCCTCCGCGAGTCCAACGTTCCAGTCTTCACTTCGTCTTGCCACGGCGCTTGTCCTCTTGGTAAGCCTTCCACGCCCACGCTCTTGTGGTCGCCGAGATTCCCGGTCGAGAACCGCAGCACCCGCGCCTGAATCCGCGCGCGGGGCGTGACATCCAGCGTGTCCAGCCACGCGCGCGGTTCGGCTGGAAGCGGGCCTCCTAGGCCCTCGGCCAGGCAAACATCGGACAGCTCTCTGGTTCGGACATTGATTCACCAGCGGGCGGCGTGCGAGATGAGGAATTGGCATCGCGACAGCTCGTCAGTGCTCACGCACGGTGATACAGTCCGGGACCGATGAAATCGGTCCTGACGGTGGCGGCGTTGACAGGGACCCTCGCGACAGCACCCGTTTTCACCATCGGTCAGGAGCCTGGGGCGGCCCTCGTCGCCCGCGCGGTCGTCGGGCACTTCGCAGAGCTCTTCGACCGCGCAACGTCGAGTCCGGCGGTGCGGCCATGACGGCTGGCGACTATTTGCTGGTCGGCGCGATTGCAGCGGTCTTTCTCGTCGCCGTCTACGTCATCGTCCGCTGGAGCCGCAAGCTGGACGCGCTCTTTCCGGAAGCGGCCAGGAAATACGGGTTCAGCTTTACGCGCGAGAAGCGAGGCGGCTTTCTGCGGAATGTTCTCGACTCATCGCGGCTGACGGGTGTCGTGAACGGCACGCCCCTCGAAGTGGTTTCCACGTACCAAACCCGCGGGCGCACGAGGATGAGGAGCACCCTGGTCGCATCGCCGGCGCCGGGCTTGCTTCCGTGCACGATCAATATCTCGCACCGAAAGCCTGCGGCAGACGTGCACCTCGTTCCTACGGGAGATCCCCAGTTCGATCGCCAGCGCTGGGTGACGAGCGACGCGCCCGCCGCCGTGCGCGTACTACTCACGCCGGCCGTGAGAACGGCGCTGCTTCGCTGCCCGCAGCAGGAGCTCCGGCTCGTCGTCGACAGTGGCCACTTCGTTCTGTCCTTTGGCGATACACCATCGAACCAGGCCGAGTTGCACGGCCCCATGGAGGCCGTGCTTGCACTCGCCAGGAGCAACGCGCGATGAGCACGACCCCGTACCTCGAGCAACTCGGGCGGCAGCACGGTTTCACGCTGGACGAGCTCGAAGCCAACCGGCGAGGCGCCCTGCATCCCGGGCAGCTCGCGAGAGGGTTGCGCAAGGGACTGGTATCGATCGTCGTGCTCGCCACGTTGGGGCTTCTGGCGCTCGGGAGCGGCCTGGTTGGAGCGTACGCGTTTTACGAAGGGCTGGGACCCGATCCTTCGCGTGTCGATGCCAACGCCGCCTATGCCATCGCGGGAGCAGGCGTGTTCCTCGGGCTCGTCTTTTTCGTCTGCGCCGGAATCAGCGTTGCGCGGCGTCGTGCGCGCAAAGCTGCTTTCGTCGCAGGACGGATCGAGGTGCTGGAAGGAGCGCTGGACAAGATCCGTATCAGCGGTGGCGGGACAGCGAGGGCGTTCCACTTCCGTGTCGGCGGGCGTTCGTTTTCGACGTTGCCGACGGTTTGGGAGCTGCTCACGCAAGGCGCCAATTACCGGCTCTACTGCGTCGCCGACCAGCTCCTGAGCTTCGAACCCGTCGTTGCGGAGAATGTCCGCGCCGCTGCGCGTCAAGGCGTGATTGATGTCCGGCGAGTGTAGGAGACTGTGTGCCTGGCAGTTGAGCTGGCTGGGAGGCAGGGATTCGCTCCCATTCGCGAGGAGCCGTGCGTGTCGCCAGGGCGTATCGTATGGCCGCTCTCTGCCGGACAGGAGCTATCAATGCCACCTCTACGTCTCAACTTCCGCGGATTCACGTTAATCGAGCTGCTGGTCGTGATCGCGATCATCGCCGTGTTGATCGGCCTGCTGTTGCCGGCCGTGCAAGCGGCGCGCGAGGCTGCCAGGCGCGCGCAGGAGATTCCTGAGCTTGCCGAAATCGGCGGCGAGGCCGGTCGCCTTTTGGACCAGCTTGCCATCGACGTCGAGACGGCAGAAGCGATCGTTCAGGTCAACGGCGGCGGCAACATCCCGACCGTCGCGGCGATCGAAGAAGTGCAAAGGACGCTTGCGTTCGACAGCGAACAGCTGCAGATCCTCATTGACCTCCTGACCCCGCCCGGCAACGTCAATCCCGCAGTCAGAACCGCCGCCGTCGATCTGCGGCGCGCCCTGGTGCAGACGCGCGCGCATCTCCACCAACTCCAGCAATTGGTCGACCACGCCCACAGCGTCGTGCTTGGGTTGAGCGTTATCTGCGACCGCTGCACGGATGACTTCGTTCCGTCACTCCGGTGAAAGCTGGCGGGTCGGGACCTCGATGCCGAGGTTCCGGCTTGTTCGAAGTCCTGCCTCCAGACGAAGTGAGGTGTGCTGAGCTGCGGTTACCGCAGCCCAACCCCACGCATCGATTGTGAGTGGCGATGTGAAGGAATCGGCAGAGATTCGAATTCGGAGCGAAGCGTTTTTCTAAGTTTCGGCCACGCTTATGGCAGCGATGACCCGTCCTGAACGTGGAGACATCTCTAACGACGTCGGCGGTGTCAAGAGACACGTTGCTCGTTCAGGCCGCCGGAGCGTGCGAAGACGCTCATAGGCGGCACGACGGATCAGCCCTCGAGACCGAGCCGAACCGTGTCGGTGTCCGTTTTGGCGCCCGCCGCCGATTTCGCCTCACGGAGGAGCTGCTCGTCGATGTGCCGCGTCTTCTTCATACATCCGATTGTGCCATGTGCGTATGGCCGCCGGCCTGAGACGGCGACCTATCAGTGGGCGATCATCAGGATCCCGAGGGGATGTCCGGCTCGCGATTCGAAAGGCCTGCGAGCAGCGCCTCCAGCCTCACCGGGTCGAGGGGCTTGGTGAAATGAGCGTCGCACCCCGCTTCCCGGGCCTTGCGCCGGTCCTCGTCCTGGCCCCAGCCAGTGACGGCGGTGATATTGACGTGGCGGAACCGCGATCGCAACGCTCGCGCGACGTCGTAACCGTTGATGTCCGGCAGGCCGATGTCCAGAAGAACGATGTCTGGTGCGAACTCCTTCGCCGCGGCGATCGCGCTCGCGCCGTCGTGAGCCACTCTCGTGAGGTGACCGAGATGCGTGACCGCCACGTTCATCATTTCCGCCGCATCGACGTTGTCCTCGACGATCAGCGCGCGAAGCTGGCGCGTCACGGCGATCGGCGAAATGTCAGCGGTGACGGCGGTCGCGATCGGTGCCGCGCTGATGGGAAGACGTATTTCAACCTCGGTGCCCTTGCCCACGCCGGGACTTCGCACGTCGATCTCACCGTGATGCAACTTCACCAGCCGCTGCGCCAGCGTCAGGCCGATGCCGAGTCCCCCGTTGGATCGCGCGAGCATCGGATCGGCCTGGTGGAACATGTCGAACACACGCGTGAGTTCCTCGGGCGCGATGCCCACACCGGTGTCCCGGACGCGCACAACGGCGACATCAGCTCGCCGCTCAGCGGTGAACCGGATCTGCCCATCGCCGGGTGTGAACTTGACCGCGTTGTTGAGCACGTTCCCGAACACCTGCACGAGCCGGGTGGCATCGCCCTCGACACAGATCGCCTCCGCCGGCACCTGCACGTCCAGCGTGTGGCCAGACGCGGCGGCAATCGGTGTGACTGACTCGACGGCCGTTTCCATCAACCGGGCGAGGTCGAGCGGCTCACGCCGGAGGCGAATCTTGTCGCCGGTGATGCGGGACACGTCGAGGAGATCGTCGACCAGACACACGAGCTGTCTGATCTGACGTTCGATGACCGCGTGCGCGCGCGCCATCGTCGCAGGAGGCGTGTCGCGCTTCAGACTGTCGAGCGCGAACCGTATCGGCGCGAGCGGGTTTCGCAGCTCGTGGGCGAGCGTCGCCAGGAACTCGTCTTTGCGCTGATCCGCCTCCTGGAGTTTGGCGGTCCGGTCACGAACTCTCAGCTCGAGATCTCGATTCAGCGCATCGGCGTTGTTCTTGGCCTCCTGCAGACTTTCGATGAGATTCTGGTTCGCGAATCGCAGTGTGAAGGAGGATGCGATCGCCAGATGGAATCGCCACGTCGTGATGATCGTCGCGGCCGTGAAGAGCGCGCCCAGGAATCCCATCATCACGTGCTGTTCATCGCCCTGGCTGGCCAAACGCCAGGAGGTGAGAAGCCCCGCCGGCAGCAGAAAGGCGAGGAACGCCTCCGGCCGCGCGGCAAGCAGGGAGGCACTTCCCAGCATGACGCCGCCGATGACGAACACCAGCAGCAGGTCGTTCATGGGCAGACTCGGTTGGTAGAGCGCGATGACGCCGGCGCCCCAACCGGCGGCCGCGAGGGTGGTGCCGAGCACGAACGCCCCGTTCCAGCGCCCGTTCGCCGCGTCAGGTGCCGACGCCTGCCAATACCGTCGGGCGAGCGCGAATCTCGCCAGGGACACGACGATCATGTAGATCAGCCATGCCGCGACGACGACGGGCGCGGCGGCGTCCCACTGGGCGTACGCCAACAGCACCGCGATGACGAGCGTAATCGCCACCCCGGTATTGGCGTTCTCATAG
Source organism: uncultured Acidimicrobiia bacterium (assembly GCA_963784445.1). Classification (GTDB taxonomy): domain Bacteria; phylum Acidobacteriota; class Vicinamibacteria; order Vicinamibacterales; family UBA2999; genus 12-FULL-67-14b. The sequence continues at coordinate 1,168,339 of CAWARO010000001.1, forward strand.
AGCAGGCGAGTTTCTGCTGCGCGTACTTGTGGCTCGCTCATGACGGAACTCGACGGGAGATACCAATCCTAGAGCGAATCGATGTGAGTTTTCGTCGAGATGTACCAACGAACTGTGATGGCACGGCACAGCTGAGCTTAAGGCAAGATGTCAACGTGGGAGGAGGCCGAGCCGAGTGAGTGGCTGGGTGTTAGACGGTTTCCGCACTGGTTGTTGAACGAGGCGTGAAGTCCGCCGGGTCACGTGCCATGGCTGGCCGCTTTATTCGCGCAGCGAGCTCGGGCCGGCGAGGATGCCCGCGCAAGGGTTCGACAACGGACGCTCAGGCGTACACCAGGGCAAACGGATCGCGGTGTTCAATCATGCGACCGTACCAGTCGGCCGCAGCGTCTAGGTTCGACGTCAGCAGGTGGTAGACCACTCGACCCCAGAGGGGTTCAGGTGAATCGCCCATCGCTACGATGAGCTGCCTGGCACGTGCCTTCTCACCGCGAGACACACGTAGTCGTCCTTCGCGCAGGAATTTGCGCCCCTGTTATCGAATCTTTACCTCGTCGACCGCAAGTGCGGTTACAGTGGCCCCTCTTCGATTGAACCACGGACGCCAGCTCAACACTGTGAGGCTCTATGATGCGACATGTCTTGATGATCGTGCTGCTGTCCATCCCATTAGCCGCGGCGTCGGCGGACCCGACGATCTCATTCACAAAGCTGTGGACCCATAACCATGCGACCGCCGGACAACTCTCAGAAATTCCCGCATTTGATCGCCGGACCAACACGATCTGGGTCGCCGGCGTCGTCGGCGTTGACGTCCTGAACGGCGATACCGGCGCGCTCGTCGAACACATCGACGTGACGCCGTACGGCCTGGTCAACAGCGTGTCGATTCACAACGGTCTCGCGGCCTTCGCGATCGAGGCGGGGCCGCCCGATCGCCGCAGGCCCGGCGTCGTCGTGCTCTATGACACCCGGACACGTGAGCGGCTTGGCGATCCGATTACCGTTGGCGCACTGCCGGACATGGTGACGTTCACCCACGATGGGAGCAAGTTGCTCGTCGCAAATGAAGGCACGCCCAATGCGGTGGCGGACACCGCCTATACCGCGCCCGATCCCGTCGGCAGCGTCAGCGTCATCGACGTGGAAACGCGAACCGTGATCGCGACCGCCGGATTCAACGGCGTGCCGCAATTCGGCGACAACCTGCGGACCAATGCCGGGATGGATTTCGAGCCCGAGTACATCAGCGTCGAGCACGACGGCTCCAGGGCGTTCGTGACCCTGCAGGAAGCGAATGCCATTGCCGTGCTCGATCTCTCGCTGAACGCGTTCACCGAGATCATCGGGCTGGGCGTAAAGGATTTCAGGCTTCAGGGCAACGAGTTCGATCCCAAGGACAACGACGGCAGCGTGAGTTTCATCAACGCCGACGCCCGAGCGTTGTACATGCCGGACGGCGTGGCGTCGTACAAGTATCGCGGCCGCACGTATGTCGTGCTGGCCAACGAGGGCGACTTCAGGGAAGACAATGCTGATCGTTCGGCGGCTGGCAGCGCGCCGTATTTCGCACTCGCTCCGCTCGATCGCCTGCGCATCTCGAATGTCGACTCGTCCCCGGGTAATCTGTACGCCGCCGGTGCGCGTTCGATGTCGATTCGCGAAGCGAACGGCACCCTCGTCTACGACAGCGGCAGCATTCTCGATACGGAGGCACACGAGCGCGGCATTTACGACAACGGCCGAAGCCGCGACAAGGGTGTTGAACCGGAAGGCGTGGCGCTGCTGGACATTCGTGGACGCACATATGCGTTTGTCGGTCTTGAACGAACCACGACCGCCGCAATTGCGGTGTTCGATGTCAGCGATCCGAACCAGGTGACGTTCCTGGACATGATCGTGACGCCGGGAGATTTGTCGCCCGAGGGTTTATCCGCCTTCGCCTATCGCGGACGTTATTACCTGGCAATCGCCAATGAAGTGGCGGCACCCAACCAGGCGACAACCCATACGACGCTGTACCGAATCGATCCTCAGTGAGTCGATCGGTGAACGGCTCCTCTTGTGAGTACGGAGGGCAGCGCTAGACCAAGATCGGGCGCCCGCGAGTCCTCGCAAATCGACCTCCGTTGTGGAGACATTTTGGAGACGGTGAGCGCGTAATCTGGGCTCGCTTCGCGGCGACCTCGAGATCACGTCGATGCGTTCACGACGCAACGTAGTTCATGCCCCGAGGCAACGCGCGGACCGCTGCGCCGAATCGTCAATTACATTAGTGACCATGCTCACTAGGCGCTCAACTCGACGCTGGTTTTCTCCATTTTTCTGTGCCACCGTGAGTGTCGCGCTCGGAGCGGCCTACATGTATGCTGCCGGAGCACCCTCCTCCTATCTTCTCGTCAACTTGTCAGCACTCGCCGCCGGTTTACTAGCCGCATCTTTAGTGAGGTCCGCGCTCGTGCTCAATCAGCAGGTCGTCGGAACATTCACAGTCGCGGTCGGACTGGTGCTGCTCGCAACGGCGCTGGTTGGTCACCGCGTCGATGGCGCGTCGCGGTGGGTTCGGATCGCGGGTATCTCGTTTCAGCCGAGTCTCATACTGCTGCCGCTTGTCATGGTGCTGTTTGCTGGAAATCGGTACTGGCTATCGTCAATCGGGTTACTACTCGCAGGCGCAGCGCTCGCCTTCCAGCCGGATCGCGCAGTGGCAGGTGCACTCACTGCCGGACTTGCGGTGCAATGGGTTTATCGCAGGGATGCTTGGGTGACATTGAGCTTGGTCGGCGCGAGCTGCGGGTTTGCGGCAACATTGGTCAGGGACGATCATGTTCCTCCCGCGCCATTCGTGGAGCACGTCGTCCAATCGGCGTTCGCGTTCGATGCGCTGTACGGACTGGCAATAGTTGCGGCGTTAGTCATTCCGCTGATTCCGGCGATTGTCGGCGTCGTCACTGAGACGGAGGATGTCGTGGAATATGCCGTGTTTGGAACGACGTGGCTCGCGCTGATTGCCTTCGCACTCGGCGGTAACTATCCAACACCGCTGGCGGGTTATGGCACGAGTGGAATCGTCGGCTATTGTTTAAGCTCCGCGCTACTCGTCCGTCGACGCGACCTACCCTCGCCATAGCAAGCGAATTAGATGTTGCGACCCCGCGCTTTCATTTCTTCTGAAACGCGTGCAACACAAACACGCGATCGGCGAATCGAACGGTGTATACCGAGCGAAAGATATCCCCTCGGTGATCCGGGACGACTTCTAGGACCCCGGCCCTGAGCGTGGAGACATTTTGGAGACGGCGAACGGGCGGTCAGCGCAAGTCAAAGTCCGTGTGGCACTTAAGACGACGAGAGGCAGGGATTTTCGAAGGAAACTCGATAACCGCAAGTTGTTGCTGTAGAGAGAAATCTGGCTGGGTGTCAGGGACGATTTCCGCAACTGGCTCATCCGTGCGGCGTGAACTGAAGGCGAGGTAAGAGATGGCAGACGCCCAAATCTGCGCCCGTAAGGAATTCTGCTGCGCTAACGACTACGTTCGCGCTCGAGCTTCGCCCTTACGCGTGCTTGACGGACCGCGGAAACCGTTGCGGCGGTCGACCACCGTTGATAACCCTCATATTCAAGCCGCACGACGTACGATCCGGCACGCAGATCCTTCAGCAGAACCGGGGTGCCGCCAACCGACTCTTGATTGACAAAAGCGGCGGCGCCCGCTGGGTCGGATTCGATGAGGAGCGTGCCGACGAACCGAGGCGTGTTTGCGTCCTTCCTGACGGACTGCTCCCGTACGGCGGCGGTCGGGACTCCTCTTGGTGCCATCGGAGTTTTTGAGACGACGACCAGCGGAACGGCAACTGCCGGTACTGTGGGAGCCGTTCGAGTGGCTTCGGGACGGTCATGAATGATGTCGGCCGTCACCGGCATTGGTGGCGCCACCGCCAATGTCGGCGCGAGCGTGAGCGCTCGGCTTGCCAGGACGGGTGCATGAAGCGCCTTTTCAGGTCTTTGGTTCTCGACTGGGCTGATACTCCACATGCTACCGACGAGAAGAATGATCGCTGCGGAAAGCGCGAACACGGCACCTCCGAAGACCAGGCGCGCGGGAGAGAACCCCCGCGATGTGTTCGGCCTCCGGAACCGCAGCGTGTTCAACAGATCGTGGGCGGAAGGACTCGACGCGCGATCGCCCCCGTGATATTCAGCGTGCCGCCTGAGTCCATTCAGTTTCTCGGCTTCACCCTGTGCGGCCGTCGTCAATCGTTCTATCTGTTGTTGACAGTTCGCGATCTCGCGTTGGAGCTCGTCCTTCGCGCGTGTCGCATGTCTGACCTCGCCGGCAGCCGCTGTGGCGCGCTGTTCGAGTTGTGTGACGGATTTCTCAAGGCGATCGAGCTGTTGATGGCTGCCTGAGAGATCGACGATCCGGCCTGCCAGTTCGGACACGACGGCGGCGGTCTTCTGTGACTCGTCAAGCGTTTGTCGCACCCGCTGCTGATGGACCGCAAGCGCCCGGATCTGCTGTTCGGCACTCGCATTGAGGTCTTCCAATTGCCGCGCGATCTGCGGCACGGCGAGTTCGATTCGAGCCAGGGCTTGATCGCACTGACCGACCGCGGGCAATCGCTCCTTCAGGGCGGTCAAGGACGCCGCGATTCGTACAGCCTCGGTGACCAACCGCTCGAGGGATTGATTCTGCTCCTCCGCCTCCTTCGTCCGCTCCTGAAGTACGGGCAGCGTTCGCGACGAGACGTCGTAGAGGCGCGTGATCGTCTGCTCTGCGATGTGGGCACGGGCTTCACAATCTCCGACGCGCCCTTCGAGGTCGTCGATGGTATCGGCCGCGCGACGTCGAAGTTGCTCAACCGCGTCGACAACGGCCGCTTCCCGGGCTTCCCAGGCAGCCACATAGCCACCGAGACTCGTCGAAACGGTCTGCGCGCGGTTCTCGAAGGCGGCAACAGCGGTTTCGATCGCTTGAAGATCCTGTTGATGCCGTCGCAAGTCGGCGAGCGGCCGTTCAAACGATCCGATCGCTCGAAGGATATCGTCGGCGTGCGCGGCGCCAACGATAATCTCCTGGTTCAGCCGTTCGAGGCGCCCGGCGCGGTCCTGCACTTCCTGATCGAGACCCCTCAACGCCGCGAGCCGGTTGTCGACCGTCTTTTCGAAATCGCGCGCGATATCGAGTGCTCGCAACACTCTCTTGATGCGGTTGACGACTCCGGCCGTGCGGGGCTTGCCATCGTTCACGCTCGGCGTCGCGAACGGCACGGACGGCGCCTGCCTCGGGATGGCATCCATGCGCCGCGCCGCGCCGTCGCCCGATCCCTTGCCGACCTTCGGAGACTCACGCGGGAAGATCGCGAGCGGATCGTCGCCGGGCGCGCGGCGCGACAACGCTGCTTTCGGACCGTCACTGCCAGTCGCATCAGGTCTCGCCGTCACGCCTTACTCCATTTCTGATGGATCGTTCCGGGCGGGTTAAGAGTGTCGCGGTTGGACACGATTTCGAACAGGACAGGTTCACGGGGGTTTACGAGATTTCCTGAATTATTACGGCTTTTGATGAACTTGTGCAATTAGGGCCTCCCGCGATTCGGCGCTCAGCTGAATTTTTGGGCGAGTCCGACGAGAAGCCCCTCTCAGGCCCGCGGATGTAGCCATCCGTCACACGATCGCTGCCGACGGGCGAGCTATCAGCCCCGAGGCGCTGCTGAAGGCGAGACATTTTTCAGTCCGGCCGAAGCGCACGTGGTGACGGGTATCTTCGGGTTGCGCGGAGAGAATTTGTCCGCGGCTTTCATACACGCGTTGTTCTTGGCTAGTGTCGCCGAAGCTCGAGGAACCGCGAAGGGGCTCGCGTTTGGGCCAGAAAGTGATGGGAGTCCGCCTACGCGCGTTGCGCTTCGGCGAGACAGCCTTCGCGTGAACAAAAGCGAAGGCTGGCTGGGAGCTAGGGACGGTATTCGCAACTACCTCATCACGGCGGCGTGAGCGTCACTCCACGCAACCCACGAACGGTCAGTCACTTCGCGGTGTGCGGAACGACGCCACGATAAAGCCCGTCCGAAATTTGTATACGTATTTCGGACACGCGACGCTCGGAGGCCCGACTTGAACGTTTCAAGACCTTTTCGCGATCGACTCATCGGGGACGTTGGTCGTGGATCCACCGCGACGAGCGGACTTGGAAGATAATCACGCGAATCAAGGAGACTCCATGCGCTCATCGTCTCGCCTTCCATGAACACTGACACGCTGAGTCGCTATCGGCTGCTCGAACGGATCGGCGCCGGCGGGATGGGCGAAGTGTGGAAGGCCCACGACGCCAGGCTCGATCGCATCGTCGCCGTCAAGATGCTGCTGCGCGGGGCACTCGGGCCTCTCGGCCACGACTCCGGCCACGAGCGATTCCGGCGTGAGGCCCTGACGCTCTCCCGGCTGTCGCATGCCGGGATCGCGACGGTCTTCGACTTCCACTCCGAGGGAGATCAGGAGTTTCTCGTCATGGAATTTGTGCCGGGCGGCACGCTCGAGTCCCGGCTGCGAGAGGGTCCGCTGCCGCTTGGGCAGGTCGAATCGCTCGGCGCCGCGGTCGCCGACGCGTTGGAGGACGCGCACTGCCACGGCGTCCTTCATCGCGATCTGAAACCGGCGAATATTGCGCTGACGACGGATGGGCGACCGAAGATCCTGGACTTCGGCCTCGCACGGCTCCTGTCGGGCGACGCCGTGACGGGCCGGCTGACGCAGGCGGGCAGTGTGATGGGCTCGCTGGCCTACATGGCGCCCGAACAACTCGCGAGCGAGGAAGAAGACCCGCGAACGGACGTCTACGCGCTTGGCGTCACGCTGTTCGAACTGGCCACAGGCCGGCGGCCCTTTGCGCAGGACCGGCCGCAGGCGCTGATGTTCGCGATCGTCAATACACCGGCCCCGTCAGTGCGATCCCTTCGGCCCGATGCCACCGCTCACTTCGACCATCTGATTGCCTCCTGCCTCGAGAAGAATCGCAGCCGCCGGCCGGCCTCGGCAGCGGCGGTCGCGGACTCATTGCGACGGCCGCCCGCCAGCGGCGAGCGCGGGCCATCGTCCCTGTCGTCGAGGGAGACGATCCGCGGAATCGCCGTCCTGCCGTTTCGCAATGTCTCGCAGGATCCGACGCAGGAGTACTTCGCCGACGGCATGACCGAGGCGATCATTTCGGACCTGGCACGCATCAGGGCCTTGCGTGTCATCTCGAGGACGTCCGCGATGAAGTACAAGGGGACCGCGCTGTCGCTCCCGGAAATCGCCCGGGAACTGAACGTGGAGGCGATTCTCGAAGGCTCTGCACATCTCGTCGGCCGGCGTGTGCGGCTGAATGTCCAGCTCATCGACGCACGCACCGACGAAACGCTCTGGACCGATCGTTACGACCGACAGCTCGAAGACGTACTCACACTGCAGAGTGAGCTTGCTGAACAGGTCGCCCACGCGATCGCCGTGCAGCTGACGCCGACCGAGGCCACACGGCTCGCGCGCCGTCACGTCGTGAACCCGGACGCGCATCTCGAATATTTCAAGGGACGGCATTCAGCGTGGGGTGGATCGCCCGAAGGCGTCGAACTCGGCCTTCGTCACGTGCAGCGGGCGCTCGACATCGATCCGGAGTTCGCCGCGGCGTGGTCGGCACTCGCCGATTGCCACATGATTCGCGCGACGCGAGGGATGGCGCCTCCGGCCGAGGCGGCACGGGAGGCCACGGCGGCCGCACGGCGCGCCCTCGAGCTCGATCCCTCGCTCGCCGATGCCCACGTGTCCATCGGCGTCGTCCAGATGCACACGGGAGATCTGCACGAGGCCATCCGCTCGTTGCGCCATGCCATCGAACTGAATCCGGCGCTCGCCATCGCGCACAACATGCTGGCGCGCGTGCTTTCCGCATTCGAGCGACACGAGGAGGCACTGGCCGCCGCGCAGAGGTCTGTCAGCCTGGATCCGCTCGCGGTCATGCTGCACACCATCCTCGCCGATGTGTATTACTTCGCGCGCCAATACGAGAAGGCGGTGCTGTCGTATCGCATGGCGATCGAGCTCGACCCCCGTTTCGCCAGCGCGCATACCGACCTTGCGCGCGCGCTCGAAGCGCTTGGCCGCTTCGACGAGGCGCGCGCGGCATACGAGACAGGACGGCGGTTGTCGGGCGGCATTGCCGGCCCGTCGTTCGGCCTTGCGCATCTCGAGGCGGCAGCCGGTAACGTGGCGGAAGCGCGGCGCATGTTGGACGACCTCACGACGGCGCGAGTGCAGCGTGTCGTGTCGGCATGGGGAATCGGCGCCGTGCACGCGAGCCTTGGTGACATCGAAGAGGCGTATCGCTGGCTGGAGCTGGCCGTGCAGGAGAAGGCGTCGGGACTCATCCTCCTGCGCGTGCATCCTCGACTGGATCCGATTCGATCCGACGCGCGCTACTGGCCGCTCGTCCGGCGCGTGGGTCTCGACGATGCCTCGATCTCGCATCGCTAGCTGATCGGACGGTCCCGATGGCGCGGCCGATCAACGCCTCGATCGGAACGTCACGACAGTAGCTAACCGGGCAGCTGGCAGAGTGATCGCTAGCTGTTTTCGAGATGACCCACGTCCTGAGTCGACGGTTGAATGGTCGCCGAATCTCGAACTCGCAACTCATGGCCCGCTATTGAGTTAAGTCGGTTTTCGCGAATCGGTTAGGTTTGGCTGGGTGTTAGGGACGGAATTCGCAACTGGCTGCTGACCGCTGCCTGAAGGAGATGTGCCCGCAACCCCTTCCTTCGAGGCGCCGTGTGGTGCTCGCACGACGGCTTGGCGGTCGAGATGTCCGAAAAATGTATACAAGTTTCGGACAAGTCCAGATGTAGACAGGCGCGCATGCGGAAAAAATTCGCGGCGTTCTTCAGCCGCGCGACCGAGAACCGCAGGACGTCAGGACGACGCTCACGCCGTCACGGAACGCCGCGCAGGAATCGGCACCTACGGCCTCTCTAAACGCCGGATCATGGGATCGGAATCCGATACAGGTTGCGCTGCACGCTCTGGCGGGTGAAGGCGTACGTTTCCGCAGTGGGGCCAGGCACAACGTTCCTCAACGGAATTACCCGCGCTCCTGGCAGCTTCAAGATCTCCTGCTCGGACGGAAGCCCATCGACGATACTGTCGGGCACCATTTGACCCGGGGACAATGGCAAGACGTAGGCCTTGTCCAGGTTTGCCGCACCCTTACCTTGCACAATCAAATGCTTCCCGTCCCCGGACCAACTGAGCGTCGTTGAAGAGGCCCGGATCTGCGTGAGAAGCGGAGCGCCGCCATCGACCCGAAAAATAACCACACCTCCGGAGCCCAACGCCAGCCAGTTACGGTCTGGGGATTCGCCCGATAGGCCAACAATAGGCACGTCGAAGGCTTTCCGCAGCTGGCCTCCGTCTTCCTGGACACGGTAAAGGAACGAAGAGGTCCCCTCGGCGCGGCGGAAAAAGACTTCACCGGTCGCGCCGAAGACGGGCTGTTCACCTTCGATGCCGGGAATTCGCCGGGGCGGCGAGCGGCGGTCGAGCGGCGCGAGCCACAACCGCAACTTACCATCGCCATCAGGTGACGCCACAACGACCTGACGGCCATCCGGGGAAATGTCATAACTTCCGTAGGAATCAAGTGCGACGGCGAAACCCGGCAGCAACGGCTCGCTACGTCCGGAATCGAGTTCCGCCACCCACAATTCGCTCGCGGCTCCTTTTCGCACCTGGTAGAGCAGCCGCTTCCCATCGGGGTGAATCTGGGCGCGAAGGCGTAACCTTCCAGCGAGACTTGCCGATCGCCCGCGCCGTCGTGCAACCAGACGGAACTCTGCGTCAATCCCACGGCCGTGATGAACGAGCGGCCGTCGGGCGCTATGGCGAGTCCTTCTTCTTCGGTCGGCCCCGAAGTAATCTGCTCCGGCTGGCCGTCGGGGAACCGCTGGCGCCATGTATGGAAGGCCCCGCCGGAGTCGGAGCTGAAGTACATCCACTCCCCATCGGGCGACCATGCGGCAAAGGTGCAGGCGCCACTGGGCGGGCCGATCTGCTGCCCTGTCGAACTCCCGTCCATCGGGGCCAGGCGGCACCGGTCAATGGCCCCCCTCTCGTTCATCTCCACCATCAGCATCCGTTTGCCGTCGGGTGAGGGATACGAGCGATGGATCATGCCGCGCTCATGGGGCGGCACATAGAGATCACGCGACCCGGCCCGGCTCTCATCGGAGGTCACGATCGCCATATGCAGACGCTGATCTTTGATCTCAGAAAACAGCAGTTTCGATTTGTCGATCCACACCAGCCCGGAGGCGTTCGGAAGCCACAGGCGCGGTTCTCCTCCCAGCACGGGGACGGCCCACATGTCCCAAATGCCCCCTGTCACCGAGTACGCGATCCGCGACCCGTCCGGCGAAAAGACCGGGCTCATCTTCGTGCGATTATCGCGGGTGAGTTGCACCGGCTCGCCGCTGGGCAGCATCTTCACGTAGACTTGCCCGGCCGTATTGAAGCTCGAAGGGCCGCGGATGAAGGTCAGCATGCGGCCGTCCGGCGAGAGCGCCGGCTGGACGGCCGAGTCGGGCAGGTTCGTGATTTGCACCCATTCGGAGCGCGCCGGGGCGGAAGCAGGCTGGGTCAGCAGCCACCAGGCCAGGCCGGCTGCGGCAACGACCAGCGCCACAACTCCCGCTGTGATCGCGACAAAGCGTCGAAGTGGCCGCGCAGGCGGACGAACGGCCGTGGCTGCCCCGACCTGCCCCGAGAGTGTGCCCGACTCGGACTCCTGCTTCAGCTCTTCGAGCGCGAGCTTGATATCGGCGATGCCTTGGGCCCTGCGTTCCGGATCCTTGCGCAGACAACGGGCGATGATCTTGTCCAGTTCCATCGGCACGCCCGCTGAAATCTCGCTTGCGGCCGTCGGCTCGGTGTGCAGGATGGCGCCAAGCGTCGAGATGTTGTTCGTGCCCGCGAAGGCGCGCCGCCCGGTGACCATCTCGTAAAGAACCGAGCCGAACGAAAAAACGTCAGAGCGGCGATCGACCTTCCTGCCCTCGGCCTGCTCGGGAGACATGTAGGCCACAGTGCCCAGGATGGCGCCCTCTTCTGTGTGAGGGGTTTCCTGCGCCGTCATGGTCGCCGTAGCGCCTTCCGGATCGCCGTCGATGACTTCAGTCAGCTTGGCCAGGCCGAAGTCGAGCAATTTCACACGGCCATCGTCGGCCACGATGATGTTGGCCGGCTTCAGATCGCGGTGGACGATTCCGGCGGCGTGGGCGCGCGCCAGTGCGTCGGCGATTTGAATTCCATACTTCAATGCATCTTTGAAACTCACTCCACTTATCCCGATGTATTGGTCGAGCGTCTTGCCTGGCACGAACTCCATGGCGATGAAGTCGATGGGACCATCGGGCAGATTTGCGGTGTTGATGTCGTAAATGTGGACGATGCCAGGGTGATTCAGGGCGGAAGCCGATTTCGCCTCTTGCACAAAGCGGCGCTTACGGTCTGGGCTGGCAACGGCATCCGGGCGCAACACCTTGATCGCGACGGCACGGTCAAGATGGGTATCGAAAGCACGGTACACGACGCCCATGCCGCCCTCGCCGAGCTTGGAATCGATCCGGTAATGGCCTAGCGTCTTGCCGATCATAGCGACCGCTGATTATGGCTCAACGAAGACGCACTTCAACCGTCAACGCTCTGCTCGAAACGTACTATCGAACTGCACTTTCGATTGCGGAACTCTCTGTCCTGCCTACAGCAAGCCATTCGACCTGCTCGTTCCCGGGAACGAAATTGGGATTGGCTGGGTGTCTGGGATTCGAACCAGGAGCTCGCGGCAGCCTCAGCGTGGATGGCCGCACTCGTTGGTTGGTCCTGATTAGTCGCGTAGTGCGCCCTATCCGTAGCCACCCTTTGGCTCGTCGTCTGGTTGCCGCGCGGTAATCCCTTTCTTGAATGCGCGCGCGGGCGCCGCCCTGCGGGGCCATAATGACCGAAAGGAGAGACCATGGGAGACAAGGGCGGCAAGAAAGACAAGGAAAGGAGCAAGCAGCAGCAGTCGAAGAAACAGGATCAGCAGGCTAGGGAGAAGCAGGCCAAGGCCCGGCCACAGACCAGCAGCAAGTAACGGATCAGCGCCGTTGAGTTTCCGAGCCGGAAATGTGGGTCCCCGACGCCAAGGGGTTCGTGCTGACCCGGGCCCTGCTCGAGATGAAACACGAGTGCGACGCGTGAACGCGCAGCGTTGCAACGACCTGCGCCTGACCGGTTCCGGCGGCGCGAACCGAGTCATGGAGGCCGAGCTCAAGCGCCTCGTGATGCGCTCGCCGTTTGACGTGCGCCTCGACAAGCCGAAGCGCGAGGGGGAAGAGACCCTGCTCTACGCCTTCGACGCGCGCGTTGGGTGGGTCGCGGCGTGCCATCACCGCACGTCGTCGCGAATCTCCTGGGATCTGTGCTCCAGTCCGGCCGTGCGCCTCGAGCCGCTCTTCGCCGACCTGCTGCCCGCGCTCTCGTCGGACGACAGGCTCCCGGACGGCAAGCACCTCCGCTTCTCGGTCGAGGTCGGTTCATCGTCAGACTTCGAAGCGTCGCCTCTCCAGCTTCGTGGCGTCGTCAAGAATGCGCTCGTCGAGGCGCTGGCGTTACGAGGCGTCGCATCCGACGTCGACGGCGACGCGCCGGACGTCGTGTTTGTCGCGCGCCGCGCGGGGACGCCTGACGCGCGGCGCACAGTGGTGGGCATCGACGTGGGCGGCGGCGCGCGTCATCGACGTGGCGCGCGCGTGGCCGCCGGGCTCGCGCCGCTGCGCGAGACGCTCGCGGCACAGTTGATCATGCTGTCGCGCTGGGACGCGCGAACCGAGCCGCTCGTCGATCCGATGGCTGGAAGCGCCACGATTCCGATCGAGGCGGCCGGCCTCGCGGTGGGCGCTGCCATTCGTCACCCGGCGGATCTCCCGCTGCGCCATCTCGCCGCGTTCAGGGGTCTGCCGAACGAAACGCCCGACCTGTTCCCCGGGACCGTGGCAAAAATCGTCGCGCTCGACGCCGACGGCGAGTGCATTCCCGCGATGGTGGGCAACCTGCGCGCTGCGGCTCTGACCGGTGCCGCGTACGACCACTCCATCGTCATCGCGCAACAGGACGTTCGAGGGCTGACGCCGGACGACATCGAGCGCCTGCTGCCTGCGGTGCGCAATATGCAGCCGGGTGTCTTCTGCTTCAACCCGCCTTATGGCGTGCGCATCGGCGGGGAGCACGGCGAAGCGGAGCTGCTCGCGCTCTACGCCGACATGGGCCGCGCCCTCGGGCGCTTCAGTGGTTGGCGCGCGGCGTGTTTCGTCGCGAACCCGAAGTTCGTGTACGCCTTTGGTCACCGTGCAACCATGACGAAGCCCGCGAGCAACGCCAACCTCCGCGGTACCTTCCTGGTGTTTCAGCTGTAGTCCGGCGTGGCCGCGACGGCCAGGCTGTTAATCTCCGAACGGCATGAAAACGTACGATGTCTTTCTTTGCCACTCGACCCGGCACGATGCTGACACCGCGACCGAAAACACCATGGCGATGGTGTATGTCCTGCTGAGGGACCAGTTGGGATCTCGCCCCCGAGGGCAAGCGCGTCGCGGTGGTGATCCCCGCAGGGTCCGCCCAGGCCCCCCAGCAAGAGCACGAGATCGTCATGCTCCTGAACTTCGCGGACGAACTGCGGCGGCGCGTGCCGGCCGGCAAGTAGCGCCAGCCGAGGGGATCTCGTGGGCGAGCCCGATCACTCCTGCCTGGTCGCCAAGGGTATTTCCACTGGCTCAACCGCCTCGAAGAACGCCGGATCGGCGTCACCCATTACTATCCCTAGCGCTCAAGATCTTCAACGCTTCAGGTTCGGTCGGCGTTTCGACCATCGTTCGGTTCGCAAGACACGCCCGCCGATGGCCGGGATATACTGCGGCCCACTCGACTCGACTGAGGTGCACATGTCCGCCAGGAACAAGGCTCGTGTCGGTGAATTCCTTGACCGTGTCCTCACCGGTGGCGACATCGAGGCGACCGGCGACTACTTCGAGCGCGACATGGTGGAGGAGGTGCCCTTCCCGGGACAGCGTCCGGGACTCGATGGTCTCAAGGAAACGTTGATTCGCATTCGATCCGCGTTTCCGGATTCGAACTGGACTGTCGAAGAACAGATCGCGGAGGGCGACAAAGTATTGAGCCGGTTTGTCTGGTCCGGCACGCATCAAGGTGAGTTCCTGGGCATTCCGGCGACGCACCGCCCGATTCGTGTGTGGGGCATGGTGATCGACCGATTTGCTGGAGAGAAGATCGTCTCGACTCGAATCCTGATGGACACGTTCGGCATGATGATGCAGCTGGGGGTCATTTCGAATCCCGCACAGCAGGCGAGATAAGACCGTTCTCACCAGTCCCATCAGGCTCGTGATCAGTGCGACCTGGCCCTGCAAGGTTGAAGGGAACTGGCGTTATCTGACCAGCGCGAGTGCGATTACCCGCGATGTGTCGCCTAGGGCGGATGACGAGTCCGCCCTGGCGACGGCTGGTCAACCTGCGTCAGGTTCGATTCCCAATCGGTCGTTCACCGCCGACCGGAGCCTCTGTTTGCATCCCAGGTAGCGTTCGGTGGTTTGAATCGAAACGTGCCCCAGCAGAAACTGGATCTGGTCCAGTTCGCCACCCGCGAGATGACACAGTCTGGCGCATGTCCGCCGCAGGTCGTGCGGCGCCAACTTGTCGATGCCGGCGTAGGCCGCCGCCGCGCGGACGACATCCCACAGCACACCTTGGGCGACATGCCATCTCCCCACACCCGCCCGGTCTTGTTGATGGCACGGAAGACTGGGCCATGGGTAATCCCAGCCGCGGCCGTCCACGCGTCGACAGCCGTCTTCACCCAGGTTGGGATCGGGACGGTTCGCATGTGTCCGCCCTTGCCGACCAGATCGGCGATCACCCAGTGGTCCTCGCGCTGTTGGATCGAGTCGAGGCGGAGGGCCAACAGCTCGCCGCGGCGCAGTCCGCAGCCAATCAACATCGCGACCATCGCGTGGTCGCGTAACTGACGGGGTGTCGAGAGCAGCGCGCGAGCGAGTAGCCGCCGGCCTTGCTCGGGCGTCAGCCAATTCCCCAGCCGAACGCCGATGCGGCGCACTCCTTTCACACGGCGAATGCCCGCTGCCAATTCGGGACTCAGGAGACCGGCATCGGCCGCCTCGTACGCCACGCGCCGAACCGCGGCGAGCCGAAGGTTGATGGTGGCTGGCGCGAAGTTCCGGTGTTCAAGGTGAATGCGATAGCGGAGGACGACCGTGCGGTTGAATGCCAGGCGGGGCTCCGAGCAATACCAGGTGACGAAGTCGCGAATGGCGTGGTCGTAGGTTCGTTGGCCACTCGTGGACGTCAGGCTGTTCAGGACGGCCGTCTTGGCGTGTTCAAGGTCCGGGAGCGCCAAGACACGCTTCGGCGGCGTCTTCTTGCGAGATTTCGACTTCGGCATCGGCGACGGCCTCCTTCACCGTCGCCGACAGCTTCATGGATCGTCGTTCCTGCGGCGTCACACAGGATTAATCGCGTCCTCGCGACGCTAACCGCTATACTCCCAGCCGTTTGGCTCTCACTCCCGGCACGCGTCTTGGCGTCTATGAAGTCACCGCCCTGCTCGGTGAGGGCGGAATGGGGCAGGTGTATCGGGCGACCGACACTAAGCTCAAGCGTCAGGTCGCCATTAAGATCCTGCCGCCTTCGCGTCGCGGCGGATCACGATCGGCTGGCTCGGTTTCAGCGCGAAGCCGAAGTGCTCGCGTCGCTGAACCATCCGAACATCGCCGGCATCTACGGCCTGGAAGAGAACGGGGGCATGACCGCCCTCGTGATGGAACTGGTCGAAGGAGACGATCTCTCGCAGCGCATCGCGCGAGGCGCGATACCTCTCGATGAGGCGCTCCCGATCGCGAAGCAGATTGCCGAGGCGCTCGAAGCGGCGCACGAGCAGGGCATCATTCACCGCGATCTCAAACCGGCGAACATCAAGGTCCGCGCCGACGGCACGGTGAAGGTGCTCGATTTCGGCCTGGCGAAAACCGTCGGAGCCGGTGGCGGCGATGTCCTCCAGCGCAGTCGCATGTCGCCGACCATCACAACGCCGGCGATGACGCAGCGTCGGCATGATCCTCGGGACGGCGGCGTACATGTCGCCCGGAGCAGGCGAAGGGGCGAGCCGGCTGACAAGCGGAGCGATGTGTGGGCGTTCGGCTGCGTGCTCTACGAGATGTTGACCGGGACCGCGCCCGTTCCTCGGCGAGGATGTGAGCGACACGCTCGCAGCGGTGCTGCGAAGCGAGCCTGATTGGAGCGCCCTGCCCGCGAACACGCCTTCGTCGATCCGAAGGCTCTTGCGTCGCGCTCTGCAGAAGGATCGCAAGCGGCGCCTGGCCGACATCGCCGATGCGCGGTTCGAGATCGAGGAAGCCGGCAGCGAACTCAGTACGCCCGCTGGCGCGGCGATCACCACGCCGAAACCGTCACGCCAGCGCGAATATCTGTGGGCCGCGGTGGCGCTGCTCACTCTCCTGGCGGCAGCGGCAGTTGCGACCGGGATGTTCGTTGCGCCCGCGCCCGAGGCACGCGTCACGCGGTTCCACATCTTCCCGCCGGAAGGCGCGAGAATCGAGTTTGGGGAGCCGCTGTGACCGGACGGACGCCTGTTGGCGTTCGCGGCGGCGTCCCAAGAGCAGACGCTCATTTCGATGCGTCGGCTCGACTCTGGTCACGGCGAACCAACTGCCCGGGACGGCGCGGGGCCACGAGCCCGTTTTGGTCGCCGGACAGCAAGTACATCGCATTTTTTGCGCGGGGCAAGCTCAAGAAGATCCCGGTCGGCGGCGGGGAGCCCCAGGTGATCTGCAACGCAACGGGTCGGGAGGGCGCATGGAGCGCACTGGACGACGTGATTCTCATCGGAGGGCAAGTAGGTAAGCCGCTTCTCCGGGTCTCGGCGGATGGCGGTCAACCGACGGAAGAGACAGAAATCGATGCGTCGCGGGAGGACGTTTCTCATGACTATCCAGCCTTCCTTCCCGATGGCCGCAACTATCTGTATATGGTCCGGTCGCCGAATAGTGCCGATCGGGTTACCTATGTCGGGACGATCGGCTCGAAGGCGCGTCGCGAGCTGCCGGGTATTCGGGCGGGTGCGAAATACTTCCCGACCGGCCACGTTGTGTTTCTGGACCGCGGCACGCTGATGGCCCAGAGGTTCGACATAAGAGCCGGGAATGATCCGGTGAGGCGTTTCCGATTGCTGAACAGGTCGCCGGAGGAATCGTGACTCCGTTCTCGGCTTCAACGAACGGCGCCTTTGCGTACGTGGCCGGAGTCCCCCTCGACACCCAGCTTGTCTGGTATGACCGGAAGGGAAACCAAGTCGCGCTTGCCGGTCCGAAAGGTGAATATAGGAATGCTGAGCTTTCACGGGACAGTAAATACGTCGCTTTCAGCCGCGGCGATCCGGGTGACATCTGGATCCTGGATATTGAGAAAGGTCGCACCAGCAGGCTCACGTCCCACGCAGGGGCGGACAACTCCCCCGTGTGGTCGCCTGACGGGCACACGGTCGCGTTTCAGTCGAACCGTGACGGCCCTGGGCTGGACGAGCACGCGATCGGCGTCGTTGGAGAGGAGAAGCAGTTACTGAACAGTAACGTCACGCTCGATCCGTCGGATTGGTCTCGCGATGGATCGTATGTTGTCTACGTTTCTGGCAGAAGAGATCTCTCGGCACTCCCGTTGTTCGGCGATCGCAAGCGCTGCGCATGACGGAGACGCCATTCAACAAGGGCGGCGCCAAGATTTCGCCAGACGGCCGCTGGGTCGCGTATAGATCGGACGAATCAGGAAGGTCGCGATCGGGTGACGGAGAAGTGTACATCCAGTCGTTCCAGCAAGCCGGCAAAAAGCAGCAGATCTCGACGGCGGGGGGATTCATTCCGCGCTGGAGCCATGATGGCGAGGAGCTCTTCTTTGTGGCGCCCGATTTCACATTGATGGCCGTGTCGATCCAGCGGTACTGGCTCTTCTTTGGAAGTCGGGGCTCCGAGATCTCTGTTTAAGGCGCCCGTAGCCACCTCCTCCAGCGCTCCTGACCGCGGGTCCTACAATGTCTCGGAGGACGGCCGTTTCCTCTTGAGGGTGACGGACCAGTCGGCCGCTCCAATCACCGTCGTCCTCAACTGGGCGTCGGGACTGAAGAAATGAGTTGGGGCCAGTGTGAGCATCCTCGTCGAGAGGCTCTTCGGGGATTTGCTGGCACCGCGCCGTCGGCCGAGCCGAGGCCGGGGCGACCTCTCCCGGCTGCGGAGGGTCAGCGACGCCGCTGGTCGTGCGTCGGGGTTGCGCCATGAATCCTCCTGAACGCATCCAGCCAACCGCGGGATCTCCAACCGAATCAAACCAGTCACAGTCGGAGGTCCAAGCGCCGCTCACGCAGCAACCCGATGCCGCCGATCGAGCCGGATAAGGCCCAAGCACAGCATTGATCGGTCGTCGGCACCGGACAAAGTGCCTACGCCCGCGAGGTTGTTCGCTTGCCGGCGAACACAGTCGCGATTGGGAACAGCCGTTGCCGGCCGGAGCGCGTGCCTTTGTAGTTGTCGACGAATTCGAAGCTGCCTTCCCGCAGCTCCATGATCGCAACGTCAGCCGGCGCCCCCACGTTAAGCGTGCCGCGGTCATCAAACGCCGGGAACACGCGTGCCGCATTGACGGTCGCACACGCGATGATCTGGCTGAGCGGCAGGCCAAACATGATGAACGTCGACATTACGTTCGGGAAGTCAACGACTCCGGTGGTACGCGACATCACGTTCCAATCAGTGGATAGGGTGTCGGGCCAGAAACCCTGCTTGGTGGCGCGCTCCACCGTGGCCCAATCAAAGTGATCGTTCACTCCGTTGCCAAAGTCGAAAATAATGCCGCGGCGACGCGCAGCAGCCACGTCCGGGAAAAGGGTGCCCTTCTCGTCGAGGATGCCGTTCGCTCCCGGTGCGTACAGGTGCGTGACGATGTCGCCGCGCTTGAGCAACGGCAGGATGGCGCGCATCGGCGAGTAGTTCTGGCCCACATGGATCATTACCGGGAGATTGAAGGGCGCGGCCGCCTCCTGCGCGCGACGTAGCGCCTCGAGATCGTTAGGGCCGGCGACGTTGGCCGAAAGCCGCGCCTTGACACCGACGACGACATCGCGGTTGCGGGCGATGGCGCCCTGAGCCAAGGACACGTTGGCGCGATTGATGTCGTGCAATTCGCCGCCGGGGGCGAGCCCGGTGTGCGCAATGTTGACCAAGGCGCGACCGATTTGCGGTGCTGCCCTTAGGTTGGCGGCGATTTGATCCATGTTGTCCGCTCCCCCCGATCCGCCATCGACAAAGCCTGTCACACCATCCTGCAGGCACATCACCGGGCCTTCCTTGGTGCGGCCGGCGTGGGAGTGGATGTCGATCAAGCCTGGCGCGATGATCTTGCCGCGCGCGTCAATCGTTTCGGTGGCGTCGCCCGCGAGATTCGCCTCGACCGCCACAATACGGCCGCCGGCGATACCCAGGTCCCGAACTCCGTCGAGCCCAACTGAGGGATCAATGACACGCCCACCCCTGATGAGCAGATCGTAGGTCGCCGCGAATGCATTCGGAATTCGGGCAAGCATCGCAGCGCCCGCAACGGCTGCGCAGCAAAATTGGCGCCGGTTCATCATCGAAGTCGCTCCAGTGTGGCCGACGAGCGCTCACCGTCGGCTCGGATCATTCTTGTGCAAAACTGGCTCGAGTAGCTGAAGCGCCTCGTGCCGAGGAACTGATAGCGCCGTACGTCACGCACTCACGACCCCAGCCGAGATCAGTAACGAGCAGTCGCCAAGTATTTTCCGAAACTGGACCAGCCGTCGGAAGCCACTACGGCGTTGCTCGTTACCTATGGCCGGGTGGTGCCCCAGGCTCTACACCTGAATGCCGCTGTACTGCAGAAGCGCACAGAGCAGGCCGCATCCGACTGCGACCGCAAAGCCTGTCACTGTGGCGACTGCGGCCCCACGATCTCTTCGCCCGCCAAGCCGTATCGTCGAATGGATGCCGGCTTCTGGGTGAAGTCGCTGAAACTCAACCAAGCGCGGTTCTGCTCGTCGAGGTACATGCGGGACACCACGCTCGTCCGGCGATCCAGGAATCGAATGTGAGCGCCGCCCTTCTCATCCGCAACAAGGTTGATGCGTTCACGATTGCGATCGTCACCTGTTCCTGGTGGTGCGTCGAATCCCATGACCATTGCCCCGCTTTCCATGTAGGCCATGCCAAAGCGCTCCGCTCCCTTCGGGTCGTCGAGGCGTATGCCGAATCGACGCACGTTCCCTGGGGCGTCCAGATAGCCAAGCACCATCCGCGGCCGTCCGTCTGCGTCTTCAACGACCAACTGACGGACGCGCATGGTTCCCGTCGCCTGCTGCGCCTGCGAGCTCGGCATCAGGGCAGTCACTGCGAGTAGAACAAGGACCGCGGCCACAAGTGCCTGCAGAATGCGTACTTGGCGCTCCAGCCGTTCCACACGACAACGAGTGGAATCGAATGCTTGACTCATCGGCGGCGTCTCCTGTGTTCTTTCTGTTCGGCGCCATTCAAGCGCGGCAGGCGGCGCGATCAGCGCGGCGGTGGATACGCGCGAGGCCCGCGCGTATCCACTCACGTCGATCCATCGGGCTCTTCACACCCAGGGCGCCACGGTTCATCACGTGGAGATACGTCATCGTCGTCCTGACGTCTCGATGACCGAGCAGCTCCTTCACCGTGCGAATGTCATACCCATCTTCAAGTCGACTCGTCGCGAACGAATGACGCATCGTGTGCGGGCCGACGCGTTTCGTGACGCCCGCCAATCGCGCCGCCTCGGCAACAGCCTTCTGCACAACGGACTCGTGCAGATGATACCGGGACGGCGGTCCAAATCGTGGAGCGCGGCGGCTGTTTAGGACGGTGTTCGAGGTGCGGGAGGGTCAGGACCCGCTTCGGCTGCCGCTTCTTCTTGTGGGATTTCGACCTTGGCATCGGCGACGGCCTCCTTCACCGTCGCGCACAGCCTGGAGGACTCCTCACTCCTGCGGCGCCAGACGCGACACATAATATGACCATGCAGTTCGGAGGGACAGTTCTCTACGTCGACCAGGTCGCTGCCGTCGTGGACTTCTACCAACGGGCGTTCGGCCTCGAACTTCAATTCTTCGACGAAGCGCTGGGATTCGCCGAATTGGCGACCGGCGGTTCCACCCTGGCCATCGCTGCCCATTCGCTGGGGGAGATGTTGATGCCGGATGGATATATGCGGCCTGTCGACGGGCAGCCTGCCGGCGTAGAGATCGCCTTTCTCACGCGAGATGTTTCTGCTTCATTCGCTAAGGCGATCGCGGAGGGGGCTTCGCAGATCACCGCACCGAGGCGAATGCCCTGGGGTCTTGAAGTCGCGTACGTACGGGCACCCGAAGGTACGATTATCGGCTTCTCTGAACCGCCGCCATCCGCGGCTCATTGACAAGAGCGACGCTTGGCGAAGTCAATAATGATCACTCCGTAATGCGCCAAAGGACTTCCGAAAACGTGCCGGGAATCGGAAGTTCCTGGCGTCACACGTTCAGCACGGCCGTCTTGCATCTCGGCCGGGTCGGTGCAGCTAGGTCAGTTCCTCGGGCCGCCAGAGGCCCACGAGCGTCCCTCGGGTCGACAGTTTGAGATCGCGCCAGTGATCGATCGGCAGGCCAACCTGCGCGAGGGCGGCGGTCGGCAGGTCCTGCCGCTCGCCGGTCAGCTGCTCGACCAGCTTTTCGAGCCCAGGATTGTGCCCGACGATCATCACGGTCCCGGCGTTCTCCCGCACCGTTGTCAGCAGCGAGAGGATGTCGGCCGGGCAAGCCAGATAGAGATGCGGGTCCAGCAGGATTTCTCCTACATGGCGAGCCGCCTCGGCCACTGCTTCAGCCGTCAGCCGCGCCCGCACCGCGTCGGAGCTGATGATCACATCGGGTATCAGCCCGTACTCCCGCACCAGCTCACCCATCCGCGGGGCATCCCGCCGGCCGCGCTTGTTCAGCGGTCGCTCATGGTCATCAAGCGCCGGATCGTTCCAGCTCGACTTGGCGTGCCTGAGAACCAGCAGAGTCTTCATCCTCAGAACAGTTTGACGCCTTCGACGTTGTCGACGTCAACCTGGGTTTTGCTGCGTGATGAAAATCTGTCCAAAGTCTGAGAGTGACAGGCCGTAGAACCGGATCGGAGGCGAACCAACTGCCGCGACAATTCCAGCCAACACTGCCGTCGAATCACTCTTCAGTCTCCGCGTACGGCGGGTCATCGAGCAGTTCGGATTGATCGCCCGATCGGCGTTTGCAGGACTTGACTGTGGTGAAGTGCTACGTCGATGCCGGACAGCCGTATGGGATTAACCTAAACGCATGTTGCACATGAACATGCAGACCGTTGTGGGGTTAGCCGGACTGGCTGTTTCCTTCGCGCTAATGTACCCCATGCTGCTGGCGAAGCTTTCACTGAGCCTCGCGTCGCCCTATGCGAAAGCCGAGTCGCGGCGACGACTGTACGCGGCAACGATCGATGGCCTACTGGTCGCCTCGATCTTCGCGTTGTACTGGTCTTCGGCGTCGATAGCGTTTCTTGCAATTGGGGCGGCCTGCATCCTGCTGCGCGATGCGGTCTGCGGGCGCAGTCTCGGGAAGTTCCTGCTCGGTCTGACAGTCGTGAGACTCGAGACTGGCCGGCCCGGCTCGGCTCGCGACTCTGTGTCACGCAACGTCATCTTTCTCTTACCGGGTGCCAATGTCGCCGCGGTCTTTCTCGAGGCGCGGACGTTGTCGCGCGATCAGCAGGGTCTGCGCTTGGGCGACCGCCTCGCCATGACGCAGGTCGTCGACGGATATGGCGCCAAGGATCTCGCCCTGGACATTCAAGCGCTGCTTGAAAACTCAGCCACACAGCTCGGCGTATCGACTGGACGTAGGCGGCGGCGAGCCCCCGCGCGCGTCGATCGCGCCGCATGAGCGCTCGACCCGTGCAGATCACTAACAACTGGTCGCCCAGTGTCTGCATATCCGTGAGCGGCACCGCGATCCATCGTTCGGGGTGTGGCGGTGCAATCCGCTCTTTCGGGCCGCCGGCCCCCCTCAACGATCTAGGTCGAGCTCACGAGGCAGTCTCTTCGACCGGCCTTCACTGCGGCGTCGGCAGCATCTTGATCAGCTCGTCATGGCGCCAGGGCCGGGTGCGGCCGGCATTGCCCTCGCGCACCCGCTTGACGGCTTCCGCGTCCACCGGCGACGCCGACTGGCCCCACTCGCGGCGCACATAGGTCAGGACGGCGGCGATCTGCTCGTCCTGCAACGTCGTGCCCACCGGCGGCATCAGGCCAATCGGCCCCTCCTTGCCGTGCAGCAGCACGCGAGCCGGAATGTCCGGGGGAGCGAGCGCGAGGGCGGAGCCCACGAGCGTTGGCGCAATCCGATCCTGGCCGCGGCCGTCGGGCTGGTGGCAGCCCTGGCAGATGTTCCTGTAGATCTCGCGCCCGGCGGCGAAGCGGGCCTGTTCTGCCGGCGTCAGCGGCGCAACCACCGCTGCGCCTGGCTTACCCGGCCAGACGATCCGGTTGAGGACCGCGGCCGCGCGCTGCGCCTCGGGGTCCTTGCCGGCGGCGAAGGCCGCGAACGTGCGCGGTTCACCATTCAGGCGCAGATCCGCCCCGGGCCGAGAGGCCCCCGCCGGCCAGTCGGCCGGCCGGGGAAACGCATAGGCCGCCGCCAGGCCCGCCGCGGCCGCCGGGACAGGTGGGACACGGGAGCGGGGCCGCTGTCGCCGCCGGCGCGGGCGCCGCATTGCGGCGGCCAGCCGCGTTGCCAGGAGCGGGCGCGCCGAGCAGCGCCACTTCGAGCCCGCGCAGCATCGCACCTCGCTGCCATTCCGCCGTCGTCGCCTCTGCGGTGGCCGCCAGCACTCTCTGCACGGCGGCATCCTCGCCGCCGCGAACGATCGTGGCCGAGAGCATCGTCAGGGCCGACTCGATCTGCGGCGTCGCCCCGGATGACGTCCTCAGCCGATCGACCATGATCAGCTCGCTGCCGCGCAGGCTGCTGAGGGCGGCATCGACGGTGACCGGCTCGTCGCCGGCGCGCCGCAGCAGCCTCTCGAGCAGGTCCTCTCGCGGCCCCGCCGGCAGCGCGCCGAGCGAGGCGCCGAGCTGGGCGCGAATCCACGGGTTGTCGTCTTCCACCCGTTTGGCGATTTCCGCGACGAGCGGGTGCCCCGGTTGTCCGAGCCAGCGCTCGGCCAGACGAATCGCCGCGTTGCGGACCTCGGGCTGCTTCTCGGCGAGGGCGGCCGTGACGAGCGCCGGCTCGATGGCACCGAGACCGTCCAGCGTCCAGAGCGCGTGCAGCCGCGTCTGCCACTTGTCCGTACTCGAAACCAGGGCCACAAGTGCCGGGGCCGCCGCCTTGTCCTGACGCTCGACGAGCAGGCGCTGAGCGGTGTCGCGCCACCAGCCGTTCGGATGCGACAACGCTTTTACGAGCTCGGCGGTCGACGCACTTCGAAGCGGCACCGCGACGTCGCGCGTCGTGGTCTCGTGCATCACGCGGTAGATGCGGCCGAACCCGGTGCCGCGATCGAGGCGGCGTTCGAGGATCTGATCGCGCAGGTATTCGGTAATCGAGATGCGGTGCTCGATGATGCCGCGGTACAGGTCGGCGATGTACAGCGTGCCGTCCGGTGCACTGGACAGGTAGACAGGCCTGAAACGTTCGTCGGTGGACGCGAGGAACTCCCCCTGCGGATAGGCCTTCCGCGCCGTCAAGCCGTCGCTGCCCTCTTCCAGCACGAGCCGCGCCACGAGATTCGCCGCCGGTTCGGCCACGAAGACGTTGCCATAGAGCTCTGCCGGCAGCCGGTCGCCTCGATACACCGTCGGCGCGCACACGGAGGTGAACTTGAACAGCGTGCCGTCCGGCCGATCGATGCCCGTCTGGTACGCGCGGTTGGTGCCCGGATTCGGCCTGACCGGCCAGACGATGTTCAGCGCTTCGTTGCCGGTGGCGAGCCGCTCGTAACTGCCGCGCGTGCGGACGAGGCTGGGGTTGCGCGCGTAGTAGTAGGTCGGGACCAGATCGACGTGCACCGCCGACTCGTTCGTGTTGCGGTAGATCCGGCCAGCGTCGTCTTCCGTGACACCCCACTCACCGCGCTGCAGCGTCCGCGGCGTGTCGAAGCGCCCGTCGTCGAGGCGGAGGTGGATGTCGGCCTGCCCTGCCGTGTACATCCGGTTGTCGAGCGCCCAGTGGAACCCGTTGGCGTTGTTCTGCGGATCGGCGTCGCGCCGGCCGTAGCGATCGGTGACGAGCGTCCGCCGATCCGCCTTGAGATCGCCGTCGACGTCGGACATCAGCCAGACGTTGGGCGGCTCGGCGATCAGCACGCCGCGGTCGAGGACCTTGATGGATCGCGCGAGGACCAGCTGATCGGCGAACACCGTGCGCTTGTCCATCCGGCCGTCGGCGTCGGTATCCTCGAGCACCACCACGCGGCCGATCGGATCGTGCTCGTTCGAGCCGGTCAGATTCGCCATGAATCCGGGCATCTCGACGACCCACAGCCGGCCGCCCGTGTCCCAGTCCATCGCGACGGGTTCCTGCACCATGGGCTCGCTGGCGACGAGCTCAATCCGGTAGCCGGGAGGCATGAAGAACGATTTCAGCGCCTCGTCAGGCGGCAACGGCGGCGACTCTGGCGGCATCTTCTGCACGCCCGGCGGCCAGGGCCGGTTGGCCTGCGAGCTCTGGAAGGCGGAGGCGCTCGCGACGGCAGCGGCAATGACTAGGGCGGCAACTCGAAGAGTCACGTGTTACTTTCTAACCATTGTGGCTTCCGGCTTCTTATCCAGGGTGGCTTCCGGCTTCCACCTTCGCCAAGGCTACGGCGGACAAGTCAGCCGGAAGGATGCGTGAAGCATGCAGATTTGCTCGACAGCCGCAGCCTTCCGCCTGCCCAAGCCTCCGCTAAAGCTACGGCGGGTCCGCCGGAGCCTTGGCGCAGGCGGAAAGGCGGAAGCCACGCAGAACGACTCTGCTCCGACGCGCCGGCAATTTCTCGCAGCATCTGGTTTCGCCCTGCTCGGGGCCGCCGCGCCGGACCAGGCGAGCTCCCGGACCGAACCGATTATCGACATCCACCAGCACCTGAACTACAGCGGCCGTTCAGATGCGGCGCTGCTGGCCCACCAGGTCGCGATGGGCGCAACCACGACGATCCTGCTGCCGTCGGGGCGCCCGCTGAGCCGCCCCTCGACGCACGAGGGCAAGTCGAACGGCCTCGACGCGCAGGCGCTCGGCAACGAGGCCTGCTGGCAGTTTGCCAGAAGTCACCGCGACACGTATCGCTTCGCGGCCAACGAAGTGCCAGACATCCCGGAAGCGCGGGCCGAGATCGAGCAGTACCTCGGCCGCGGCGCCGTAATGATTGCCGAACAGAAATTCGGTGTCGAGTGCGATTCGCCGGAGATGCAGCGCCTCTACGCGCTGGCCCGGGAGCGCGGCGTCCCGGTGCTGATGCACTGGCAGTTCGAGACGTACAACAAGGGCTTCGAGCGGTTCCACCGCATGCTGGAGAAATACCCGCAGGTGCGCTTTCTCGGGCACGCGCAGACCTGGTGGGCGAACATCGACAGGAATCACGCCGACCAGACGGTCCTCTACCCGAAGGGGCCGGTGACCGCCGGCGGCCTGACCGATCGCTATCTCGCCGACTACCCCAACATGTTCGGCGACCTCTCGGCCGGATCCGGGCTCAACGCGCTGACGCGCGACGAAGACTTCACGCGCGGTTTCCTCGAGCGTCATCAGGACAAGCTGCTCTTCGGCAGCGACTGCAGCGACCCCGACGGCAGCGGCGCGAAATGCCAGGGCTCGCAGACCATCGCCGCCATCCGCCGCCTGGCCGGCAGCCGGACGATCGAACGCAAGCTGCTGCACGGAAACGCGCAGAAGTTGCTGCGGCTGTGATCCGTTTTTTCGGCCATAATTACTGGATGCCCATACCTTTGCGGCCGTTCGCTGTGGCCGCTGCGTTGCTCCTGACCGCAGGCGGCGGCCTCGCGGCCGCCCAGACGCTGATCGTTCGACGGGCCCCGATAGGCGCCACCATCGAGCTGGTCGTCAACTCCACCAAGGCCGGATCGGCAAAGTCCGACTCGGCCGGCGATGCGAAGATTCCGTTCACGCTGCCCACGGGCAAGACCGAGATGGATGCGCGCATCTACGCCGACAGCTGCGGCGAGACGCGGCGGGTCATCGTCGCCGACCGCGATTCGGCGCCCATTCCCCCGGAAACCGACTGCACACGCCAGGAGATCACCGGCATTTTCCTGATTCGCAAGGTCACCTCTCTCGTGGTCAGCATCGGCGATCCGATTGCCACGGTGCTGCTGCGCCAGGGCAGCTACGACCTGCGGCCGCGCGGACCGCGCCGGCAGGCGCCGCGCGGGTTCGTCGTCTGGGGCGGCGCCGCGCTGGTCGACTACTCCAATTCGCTGGAGTTCGGCTGCAGCGGCGTGCCGAGCTGTTCGGGCGACGATCGCGGCATCGGCTACACGGTCGGCGCCGACTACTGGATCACGCGCTACCTCGCCGTCGAAGGCTCGTACATCAGGCCGCCCCACTTGACCATTGCCGGGAGCGGCAACAGTTTCCATTTCGACAGCTTCTTCGAGCCGCACCTCTTCACGATTGCTGGAAAGGTGGGCGTCCCGCTCGGTCCGGTGCGCCTCTACGGGCGCGCCGGGTTCAACTATCACACCGGCGAGTCCGGCACGACGCAGGTCATTGACCCCATCACTATTACAAACGAGGACGGCACCACAACGACCACGCCAGGCTCGACAGAATCGGTTGACGCCAACACCGACGGCTGGGGCTGGCTGGCCACAGGCGGCATCGAAGCCTGGGTACATCCGGCGTTCGCGTTCTACGGCGAGGGAGGCGGCGCGGGGATCAAGGGTGGCGCCGAGGTCGTCGAACAGGGGCAGATCGACAACCGCATCTGGCTGATCACGGCCGGTATCAAAATCAAAATCGGTAGGTAGCGCAGCGGGCGGGGACTATGCCCGCTGCGGCATCTGTCTCGGGGCTCGGGGTTCGGGGCTCGGCTCCTGCCGACTGCCGGCTGCCGACTGCCGTGCCGACTGCCGACCTGCCGACTGCCGACCTGCCGTCTACTGAAGCGCCGCTGCGCGTTCGCTCAACGTCGCGGCGAGCGCCCGAAGACGGGCGGCGTCGCGGCCGGTGGCGGCCGCGGCATCCGTCTCCAGCTGTCCCGTCAGCGTCTTCAACTGCTCCGCCGCCGCCTGCGCGCCGCGATCCTTCGCGTTGCGCGCCTTGTCGGCGCGCTCGATGGCGGTCTTCACTGCCGCGGCGCGCTCGCCGCCGATGGCCTTGTTCCGCGTCAGCTGATCGAGGTACGCCTTCGCGACCGCCGGGTTCGGCGTCCAGGTCACGCGCATCTGCTGCTGCGCGTTGAAGATACCTTGCTTCACGGACAGGGCGGCATCGATCTCGTTCCCGGTCAGGAATTCGCTCGCCGTCAGCCTGAAGACGTCCAGCCCGCGCGCGATCTCGGTGCCGTAGATGTGCCCGTTGTACCAGTACGTGGACCAGTAGCCGGCCGTGAACAGCTGCTTGGCGTCGAGCGGACCGCGGTCGAAATAGGCAATCTCGAAGGGCTTTGTCGAGTCGGTGAAGTCGAACACGGACAAGCCACCTTGGTACCACGCCTGCACCATGATGTCGCGCCCGGGCACGGGGATGAGCGACCCGTTGTGCGCCACACAGTTCTCCTGATCGGTCTGCGGCGCCGGCATCTTGTAGTACCCGCCGAAGCGCAGCTTGCGATCGACGACGTCGAAGATGGCATCGGCGCCCCAGGTCGGCGGATCGATCGCGCGGCAGCGCGGGCGCGTCCCGCCGCCCCATTCGTCGGTAAAGATGATCTTGGTGCCATCGTTGTTGAACGTGGCCGAGTGCCAGTAGGCGAAGTTCTTGTCGCTCACCGCGTCGAGACGAACCGGGCGCACCGGATCGCTGATGTCGAGGAGGATGCCGTTGCCCGCGCAGGCGCCGGCGGCCAGGCCGAGCTCCGGGAAGACGGTGATGTCGTGGCACTGGTTGGTGACCCGCGCCGGCTGCGCGCCGGGTCCCTGGCTGCCGCCGGGATTGAGCCCGGCAAGCGCGCCGGTAGCAGGGTCCGAAAAGATGCGCGGGCGATTGACGATGCGCGACTTCTCGGGCGCGCCGAGCGGCACCTGGATGACGTCGATGCTGAAGAGCGCGGTGTTCGGGTCGTCTTTCGGATTCGCGCTCGAGCATCCCGCGAGCTCATCGCCCGAACGCACCGTGCTGGTGCCCGAGCCGTAGACGTAGAGGTTGTCCTTGTCCTTGGGATCGGTGACGAGCGTGTGGGTGTGCGAGCCGCGGCAGGTCTGCACCGCGGCCACCTGGCGGGGCTTGCGCACGTCGGTGATGTCGAACACGCGGACGCCGCGGAAGCGTTCGCCGCTGACCGGCGCTTCCACGCCGCCGGTGCCGCAGTCGACCCGGCCGCGCGTCTGCTCGACCGACATGATCAGCAGGTTGCCGTACACCGACACGTCGCCCTGCCCGCCCGGGCAGACCACCGAGGCGATGAGCCGCGCGTGTTTCGGGTCTTCGATGTCGTAGGTATTGAAACCGTTGAAGTTGCCGGCGAAAAGGTGCTCGCCCTTGAACGCCAGGTCGGAATTGGCAAAGTTCAGCCCGCTCGACCGCGACGCCGCCGGCGGCGGCTCCTCGTCCGGCTTGGCGGGTTGGTCGTCTTCATTCGAGCGGCCGGTGGGGTCTTTTTCCGGCGCCGTCGGGTCGCCCGCGGGCGAGGCCGGATCGAAGAAGCCGGGCGGCTTTTGCATCGAGGCGACGAGCTCGAGGTGCCACGCCGCCTTGCCGGCGTCGCGCAGGCCGGCCTTCAGGCCGACGCGCGGATCGGCAGGTTTGCCCTGCTGCGCGGTGAGCTGCACTGCGACGGCCAGCGACAGCGCGCACGCCGACGTACCAAAGACCACGAACCGCTTCATCTCAATGGCTCCTTCGATGGGAC
Source organism: uncultured Acidimicrobiia bacterium (assembly GCA_963784445.1). Taxonomy (GTDB): domain Bacteria; phylum Acidobacteriota; class Vicinamibacteria; order Vicinamibacterales; family UBA2999; genus 12-FULL-67-14b. The sequence continues at coordinate 1,198,594 of CAWARO010000001.1, forward strand.
GAGGGCCGCGCGCATCCGATCGATCTCCATGCGCTGATCGGCGTCCACGTCCGAGGCAAAAGCAAACACGTCCGATTCCTGACCCGCGCCCGGCTGCGCGAACAGGTCCTGCACCATGGTCAACGCACCCTCGTGGTGCTTGATCATGAATTCGAGGAAGAGGCGGTCGAACTCCGGCCCCGTAGCTTGCGCCAGGCGAGCCATCTCTCCGGCTGTCAGCATACCCGGCATGAGGGTCGCACCGGGCGCGTGGTGCGCGTGCTGGTCCGGCACCTTCTGACCACGGCCGGTCAGCCACTCCTGCATCATCTTGATCTCGTCGGCCTGCGACAGCTCGATGCGCTGCGCCAGCTTCCTGATCGCCTCGCTGCTGCTGCGCGGGGCAACCAGCGCCGTCATATCGAGCGCCTGCGCGTGGTGCCCGATCATCCCCTGCATGAAGCGAACGTCGGCCGGCGTGAACGGCACCTTCGACACATCCGCGGCGGCTGCGGCATCGACGACGCGGCTGGCCTGCCCGGGCGCTCCAGGCTGGATGATTTGCGGACTCGCGGGCGTGGCGCTGCGGCACGAAACCGCGGCCACCGAGGCGAACAGCAGAAGCCGGGCCCAGGACTGCTTACTGCCCGCCCGATTCATCCGGCTTCTTTCGCAGCAGCCAGCCGGCCAGGCCGAGCGCTGTCAGGCCCACGACACCGGTTTTCAGCACCCGTCGTCCGGTTGAGGGCGCCGGCGAGTCCTTCGCGACCAGGGTCCGATAGACCTCCGCCTCCTTCGACGTGGTCGGCCGCGGCAGCTGCCGCCGCTCCGGGGCCGGGATCCAGCGCGTGATGTAGGTGAACGTTTCGGAGGCGCACGAGGGGCACATCATGCCGTCGTGCACCTCCTCACAGTCGAGACACAGCCGGGCTGTGCGTAGCTGCATCCCACAAGTGTAAAGGTGAACCCGGGAGTTCTGTGAACCGGGGGGCAGTTTCCAGTGCCCAGTTTCCAGAAAACCCTTGCAAGTCTCTTCGAAGCGCTCAGAACTGACTGCTGGAGACTGACTTCAAACTGGGAACTGGGAACTGGCAACTGGGAACTGACAACCGCCACAATATCTCGTGCCCCGTCCTCCCCTCCTCGGCCTCGACGTCTTCAGCCTGCGCTCGCAGGATCTCTCCGCCATCGAACTCCTGGAGTTCTGCGCCGCCGGTGGAGTTGGGGTCGTGCACTTCAGCGAGCCGCGCCTTCTCGGGGTGGCCGGTGCCGCGGCCCTGCGCGACGTGCGGGTGTGCGCCCAGGAGCTGGGCATTGCGCTCGAGGCCGG
>CAWARO010000002.1:0-1013875 GCA_963784445.1 uncultured Acidimicrobiia bacterium
CCTTACGGAGCGCCATGTTGGAGTCGTAGTCCACCTTGAAGGCCACGACGTTCTTGTGGGCCCCGTTCAGGTGCGCCTTCACCTTCGGTTCCTGCGCCTTGCAGACCGGGCACCAGGGTGCGTGGAAGAACAGAAGGGTGGCCTTCCCCTCTGACATCGCGACCTTGACAGCCTCGGCTGTGTATGGCTTGAAGTCATTCATCTGACCCATTTGATCCATGCGGCCAGTCTGGCTGGCGCCAATGGTCGCGCCCGCAACCGCCGATATGATGCTGGCCATCGCCAGCGCGAAACGAAACACACGCGTCATGAAATGTCTCCTGTGAGCGGCCACCAGCCGGAACATGATCCGGTTTGTTTGTGCCTACCTGCTGACGTCTTCGTTTCGTGCGAGCGAATGGTTACCAGCGTGAACCGCTGTAACCTGTGGGCCTTGTGAAACGAAGTACCGACTGTGGGCGTCTAAGCGAGGTGACACAGCAGCAGGAGGCACAGGCAGCGGGTCTCATGCTCCGCGCCCAACAGGGAGAGGAGGAGGCCTACACAGAGCTGCTCGTCCTGCTAACGTCGGCCACACGGAGCTACGTACGATCACGCGTTGGTCCGCTGGTGCCCTGGGTCGATGACGCTGTGCAGGAGACCCTCGTGGCGGTGCATCATGCGCGGCACACGTTCGACGGCCGCAGGCCGTTCGCACCGTGGTTTTATGCCATCGCCCGTAATCGTTTCGTGGATGTTCTTCGGCGCGAGCAACATGTCAGGCAGCGTGAAATTGCCGGCGCCGTGTTGCCGGAGTTGGCGGATGTCACGCACCATCGCAGCTCTCAAGTCGACATGGACGCGGTCCAGCGGGCGCTCGCATCACTGCCGGCTCGCCAGCGCGAGGTGGTCGAGGCGATCAAGCTCCGCGATGAGAGTGTCCGCGACATAGCGGCTCGATTGGGCATGACGATGACGGCGGTCAAGGTGACCGCGCATCGAGGGTATCGGACGCTGAGGCGTCTACTTGGAGTCGACCTCCGTGAAGAGTGAACGCCCGGATCTTCCCCTGACTATCGCGAGGCTCGTGCGCAGCGCGACACCCGTGACGCCTCTCGAGCGGCCATCGGTTCGCCTGGCCAAGTGGGCGATCACATCCACCGCCCTCGCGCTCGTGAGCGTCGCCATTCTCGGCGTGCGATCCGATGTCGCGGCGCAAATGATGAATGGCTGGTTCGTTGCGCGCGCGACTGCAACGCTGGCCATCGTGGTCGCCGCTGCGATCGTCGCCTTCTGTATGAGCGTGCCGGGGGCCGAGCGATCACGTCTGGTCCGGCCCCTGGCGTTGGGGGCGTGCCTCGTCTGGGCCGTCATGCTTGTCGGCGCGATCGCGGCGAACGGGTCGCCGCTCGAGGTCGTGCTGCAGGCAACGCCTCATCCCTCCTGCGTCCTCCTGATTGTCGCGACCGCACTTCTGCCCGGAGCCACCCTCGTCCATATGCTGCGGGATGCGGCACCGTTGCAGGCGGCGTGGACAGCGGGGTTTGCAGGACTTGCCAGCCTGGCCGTGGGGGCGCTCGGGGCGCAGTTCGTGTGCTCCAACGACACAGCCGCTCATCAGCTGCTGTGGCACTTTGCTCCGGTTGTCCTGCTCACGCTGGCAGGCGTCGCGGTCGGATCGTCATTGTTTGGCGGGCGACACCGTCAGGAACCCCGCTCCACGTAGTCGCTGCCACGCCGCCGCTTTCCCCCGGACTGCGACCGGATGACCAGTGACGTCTCCCGTGAGCGACGCGCAGGTAATGCGCAGTGCGTCCATCGGATGAATCGGTCGAGCGGTGACCGACCTCAGCAACTCCAGCGTGTGCCGTTCGAGTGCCCTGTGGGCGCGAGTTCACCGCTGAACCGATAAAGGGCTTCCGCATCGGGCACCACGTCGTGCCACAGCTGCTGATCGCGGTCTGCGCCGCGTGATTAGCGATCATTCGCGCGACTGGGCCCCACTCAAGCCGCGCCCGTACGCGACGGCGCTTCGCGGCGCAGGTGCAGAATCGGGAAGGGCAGCCCCATGTCATCGACGGGTGACCGTCCAACGACCGCGAAGCCGAGAGCTTCGTAGAAGCCGCGCGCCTTGACATTCTGTTCGTTCACATCGACCGTCAGGGCACCGCCACGGAGCTCCTGCGCGTGCGAGACAAGGCGCCGGCCAGCGCCTTGCCCGCGGTGGGCGGGGTCCATGAACAGCGCCGCGATCGAGTCGCCGGCGAGGCCGAGAAAGCCGATAGGGACGTTCTGCTCGGCCGTGAGCACCCAGATGTCTGTCGCGGAGCCCGCGAAGTACTCGGCGACGAGCGGCCGCAAGTAACCGATGTCCGCCTCGACAAGAAAGTCATGCGTCGCGCGAACAGAGCGTTCCCACAACATGACCAGCGCGGCGTGCTCCGTCAGCTGCGCCCGGCGAATGTGCGTGCCGCTGATTCGTCGTCGCATGGCCGCGCGACATCTGGGATTCAGACCTCGTCGGGTCTCATCTTCGATGACGGACAGCATGGCAGGGCTGAGCTCCTCGGGCGGCATCTCCTCGAACCCCAGTCGCGCATAGAACGGCATGTTCCAAGGGTACGTCCCGGAACGTTGTCAGGGTGACCCATGAGTACCCGTTCGTTGCTGCCCACCGGCAGACGGTGATGACGAGCCGCCTCCCGAGTCCGCGACGGCCGTGTTCAGGATGAACATCGATCTCCTCTAGGTGTGCGATGCCAGGCTCGAGCACCTTGACGTGCGCAAATCCCACGGGGACTTCGTCCGCGCGAGCTACCCAGAGATGACCGCGTTGTTGTGCGTCTTCCAGTTCCGCTTGGCTCGTCGTCTCGGCGAGAACAGACGCAGGTGCGTGGCCATCGAGGGGTGTGGCGGCGGCGAGCTCGATAGCTGGCAACAGCGGAAGGTCGCTCGATCGTGCCTCGTCAATCGCGTACATCGCCCACACCTTCGATCTAGTCGCCGCGACGGCCCAGTTGTTGACGTGGCATACGAAGGCCGTCGATCGAGAGAGGCCCGGACCCGCCTGCAACGAGGGCCGCGAGAGATGCGAGATACAGAAGAGCGACTTCATACCCTGGCGGTCCGAATTGGGGGCCAGCATCGGTAACCGCGATCAACTTGATCGAACTGAATCCGTACGGCAGGTGGACCGTGAACATGGCGACGAGAAGGACCACAGCCAACGGGATGCTGGCGACCGACACGAAGGCGCCCATTAGGACGGCAAACCCGCCGACCAACTCGACGAGTATGGTTACCCAGGCCATGACATCTGGCGCGGGCACCCCCAGAGCGTGCAAGGTGTTGGAGAAGCCACTCGGCCCCCTCGAGAGCTTGGCAAATCCGTGGGCGATGAAACCGTACCCAACGATCACACGCAACGGAACGGCCCACCAGGTTGCGATCGACGGTTGGAATGGGGACCAGCGGACTTGGGGTGCTTCATTCATCGTTTGCACCTTCAGGCCCGAGGACTCCCGTCGGAAGAAGTGCGTTAGATGCATGCGGGAGCTTCGACGCGAACGTGTCCAAATATTCGATGTCGGGAGGCGCAGCCAGCAGATCCGCTGCACGTGCCATGAGGGCTGCCGCAACGCGTCCGGCCAGGTGGGCTTGGCGGTCGGCGTGATGCGGAAACGCATCGAAGATTCCAAAGCTGAAGGGACCGAATTTCAGCGCGAACCACGCAGTGGTACCGGGCTCGTTTTCGACGAGTGGAAGGGCCGATCGAAGGAACTGCTCGAGTTCCAGCTCCCTGCCCGGTTTTGCTGCCAAGCGAACCAATAAACCAACTGTGACCATATCGACACCGCCTTCAGACACATGTGACTCCATGGGCAGCCCGTCGTGATTGGGTGGCGAAGCGGCACGCACTGTGCCGCTTGCGCCACTCCGATCGGCCGGCGGGGTTATCCTTCGGTGACGATCGCGATGCCGTTCGCGGCGCTCGCAATCGGTGTGCTGACGGTGCGCGTGAGATTCCCGTCCTCGTCGATGCGGAATTGCGTCAGGTGCGACGCGCCCCCGCCGTCCGACTCCACGAGGGCGAGCAGGTCGCCCTCAGCGGCGACGTCAATTGGTGCTCCTGCGGTTTGGGCGGCAACAGGGTCGTCGAGAAGGATGTTGGCTCCGCCGGCGATCAGTCGCGAGACGCTGTGGCTGGGGGAGTTCGTGGTGAAGAGGTACGGGCCCACGACGGCGATCCAGCAGGGTGCGTGCTGCCCGGTTCCGCCGGGGATCCCCACGGCGGCAAATGCCGTCTGACGGTCGTTCTTCACGACGCCGATCGTGTCTGAGTCCGCGAACGTCACATAGACGTTGCTGCCTCGGGTCATTACGCCGAACGGTGTATTGCTTCGCCCTTCCGCGAGCGCGACCGCAACTGGCGTGCCGAACACCGCGCCCTCGCGCAACTGAACGCGCTCGACCGCGCCGGTTTTCTCGGTCACGATCAATTCATCGCCGGCAACAGCGACCTGCGCCGCCGAGCCGTCCGCCACAAGCAGTCCGGCTATTCCGTCCGCATTGGCCTCAACTCCGTCCGGTCCGATCCGATGTGACTCCACGGTCGTCGTGCCGAGCACGTACAGATGCATCTTTCCGAACGCAACGCTGACCGGCTGCGAGCTGGTCGGAATCGTCTGGCGCAGCTCGAAGCCTGCGTCACCTCGGGAGAACAGCGATACGGTTTGAGATCCAAAGTTGACGACCGCCACGGTTCCGTTGCTCGTCGCGATCCCGCCGGCGTTTCCGCCCACCCCGCCCTGCCCGAGCGTAGGCACTTCCTGAATGAGCGTACCGGCTGTGTCATACACGCGCAGGTGATTGTCCGCCGTGTTCGAGCTCGTCACAATGACCGTCCGGTGCCGCTCTGCCCCCGCCACGATGCCTGCGGTCAGCAGCGCTGCCGCGGTTACCCCTGCAACTTTCTTCAGCATGTTCGTCTCTGCTCCATTTCGATGAGGTCGATCGCTGCACTAGTCGCTCACACTGAGCGACTCGGCACGTAGAACCCTGGGTTCCGGGAGGAGAACTGGATTAGCCCGGTTCTTATTCCGGTCCGTCATGCCTCCTCTGAACGGCCAGCAGCCGGCAACACGATCCGGTCTGTTTGTACCTACCTGCCTATGTCTTCGTTTGATGCGAGCGGATGGTTACCACTGTGCAGCGGAACGAGACGGGAGATGCACAACAGGCGGCTCCACGAATTCGTTCGTTCGCCTGACGGAGTCCACACTGCTCGCGAGTGTCTGCACAGGATCGTGGGTGTACGGGTGTCGCGGTGGTCGACAAGTCATTGGACGACCTTCAAGAACTGGCGGAACCCGGGGTGCGAGCCCGCCTTGGCCCGGGTCGATGGGCGCGGGCACACGTAGCGGGCCGCGCGAGTTCTATTGACGCGTTGCTGATGGACATTGATGCCTCGGGGAGCGCAGTGGCCGATTCGGGGTCGGCGAGGCATCAGGGAAGTCGTGATGACGATTGAGGAGCCATCTCAGGGCGCCGCCGCCTCGACCAGACGTTGCACGAGTGCCGCGACCTGCGCCTCGAAGCCCGGACCCTTCGCAATCGGTTCCCCGCCCACGACCGTCGTGCGCAGTGCAGAAAGCGTATCGCGGAGAGCCTGCAATCCGCGCCGGCCCCGCTCTGGTCCGGACACCGCGGCTGTAATGGCGACAACTTTCTGCTCGAACTCGCCCGAGCCGATCACCCAGTCGATGCCGTTCTTGAGCACACCCGGCAAACTGAATCCGTATTCGGGGGACGCAATGAGGACGGCGTCACTCGCTGCCAATGCCAACCTCCACTCCGTCACGCTCTCCGCCACGCCGCCCGCCTCGATGTCGGGATTGAAGTGCGGCAAGCGTCGGAGACCGTCAAAGAGCACGAGTTCCGCGCCCGGAGGCATCGATTCGGCGGCCGTCTTCAGGAGCGCCAGATTTCCCGACTTGGCTTGCAGGCTGCCGCAGATTCCCAGAACTCTCATGTTACAAATCCTCTAGCGCAGCAATCGATTTCCCGCGAACGATTCATGCCCATTCACCGTGAGCCAGCGCAGTGCCTCCAAGCCTGCGTCACCCGGTTTCGATCGCTCGCCGTGCATCTTCCATTGCCCAACCGACTTGCGCTGTTCGGTCGGTGTCAACAGCAGCTATCCACTATGAGGCGACTGATCTCGTCGAGCCGAGATCACCGCGAGCGCGGTGGCTCCGTCTCACGACCCTTCACCCGTGGGCCACGCGGTAGCGGGCACGCAGAGGGCGAGCACAAGAACGATCACGTGTGTTTTCAAGAACGCCTGCTCGCGATGGCAAGAACGCGGATAGAACCGCTGTTGTCCACTCCGATCCAAACCCGCTGAGGACTCGAGATATTCCACGGCACACCTTGAGCGGCGCGGTGACCCATCTTCTGTCCAGATCAAGAACGTCCGACTCGCGGTTCACCGCCTCGGGTGCGACGTTTGCCGACTTAAGCCTTCAGGTTAGGGAGTGCGGGTACCAGCCGCACAGAGCGACGAGGCCACGAGACGCACCCGTCCGCCAACGATATGCGGTTGAACGGCCTCGGTGACCGCTTCTCGAAGACGGGCGAAATCGCTCTCGGACAGCGCCGCCACCCTCGGGCCCCACGCGACGTCGCTGAAGACCTGTAAATATTCGTCGGCCGATGCCAGTTCGACTGTCATCGGCACGCGATCGACGCGGGCATCGGAGAAACCCGCCCCTCGCAGCAGCGCCTCAAGCTCTGTCGCTGAGGAGAGCCGCCAAGGCCCTGGCGCGCCGGCGACGGGCGGCTGAATCGAAAGAAACGGAACCGCAACAGGGATGATGACCGAGAAGAACGGGCTCCGGGATGGTTCGTCCCACGTGACGGCTGAGAAATGGCCTCCGGGTTTCAGGATCCGACGGGCTTCGGCGATCGCGCGCGACGGGTCGGGGCTGAACATCAATCCGTAGACATTCATCACCGCGTCGAATTCCCCGTCACCGAACGTCAGTTGCTCCGCGTCCATCTCGACAAACTCGATGTTGTCGAGCGCGTCTCGCCTTGCGCGCGAAGCGGCCACCGCGAGCATCTCGGGCGAGATGTCGGTGGCGACAACGGTGCCGCCCGGGCGAACCGCTGCCGCTGCCGCGAGCGCTGGAAATCCCGAGCCGCACGCGACGTCGAGCACACGCGCGCCCGGCTGCCAATGCGCGGCGTTGCCGAGCCAGTCGGCGATCGGCTGGAAGTTGCGGGATGTCCAGTCGAGCCACGTCCCCCAGCCGCCGGCGACCGTATTCCAGTGTTTCTTCTGCTGTTCCTTGACGTCCATTACGGCCTGATCAGGCTGTGCAACTCCAGAATCGTCCGCTTGGGCGTCACGCCGGGCGGCAGATTCGGATGAATGTGCTTCGCGAAGAACTGGGTCGCCTGTTCCTGCGATTCCCAGACCTCGAACGAGCGCCAGTGGCCTTCGGCGACCGGTCCAGCGCCGTGGGCAATGAACCCCTTGGCGTCCTTGAGCAGCGGGCCGAGCGCAGCCAGCATTCCCTCGTAGCCTTCCTTCGTCTGACCAGGCACTTCGGCGGTAATGAGCACGGGCATAACAACTCCTCCAGTCAGGGTTCCAGGGTGCTGGCGGTTCAAGGTTGTCACGTTCTGGTTGAGCAGGATAACAGCCCGCTGACCGAGCCGACACTCGAAAAATACGCACATCCATTGTGCAATAATGCACAGCGGCGATGGACTGGGACAATCTGCAGGTGTTCCTCATGATCGCGCGGACCGGCCGCATCTCGGCGGCGGCGCGGCGTCTGGGGGTCGAGCACACGACCGTGTCGCGCCGGCTCGACGCGCTTGAGAAAGAGCTGGCGGTGCCGCTGTTCTACCGCACGACGACCGGATATCTCCCCACCGCCCACGGCAAGAACATGATGGCCAAGGCGGAAACCATGGAGCGGGCAGCGATTGCCGCGGCGGCGCGCGCGCGCGAAGGGAGCGGGGCCGTCGCCGGATGCGTCCGGCTCGCGATGGCGCCCGAGTTTGCGTCGCACTGGCTGGCGCCGCAACTGCCGGCCTTTCGAGTCCAATATCCGCAGATCGAATTACAGATACTGGTCGGCACGCGCGAGCGCGATCTCACCCGCGGCGAGGCTGAGCTCTCGATTCAATCGCCACGTCCGCGACAGCAGGGGTTGCTCACGGTCCGCATTGCGCACACGGCCAATGCGCTGTACGCGTCGAAGATGTTGCTCGGCGGAAAGAAGCTCTGGATCGAGAGGGTTGAGGATCTGCGCGGTCTCTCACTGCTCGTCTATACGCCCGCTTATCAAATGCTCCAAGAAGCGAAGTGGTTCCAGCCGGTGCTCGCCTCCGCCAACATCAGCGTGGAAACCAACAGCACGCATACCTTGCTGGCCGCCGCTCGTGCGGGCGCGGGCGTGGCCGTGCTGCCCCACTTCGTCGCGCAGGTCGAGCCCGCGCTCGTCTCCGTCTCGGAAACCGTCGCGGACCACGATGTGTGGTTGATCACCCATCCGGAATTCCGGCGAGACCCGAAGGTACGGGTGACCGCGGATTTTCTCAAACGGATTGCCGCCGGACCTAAAGGCCTCTGCTAGCGGCGCGTCGATCATCTCGAACTGTCCGCGGCGGCTATACTGAAGAGGCCGTAAGTGATCGCGGCGCATTAGGAGGTCTTACACAATTCCGAGTTCCGCGCTTCAGCTGTGACCACAAGTTATTGATTCTAAACGGAGAGATGTCCGAGTGGTTGAAGGAGCACGCTTGGAAAGCGAAGCCGTCGAGCGATACTGAGCGACTCCGAAGCGCGTTAACGCATACGCGATCAGCGACTTAGCAGAAGAATTCCACTTAGAGACAAGGATTCGCCGCTACTGGACCGAGTGCACCGCGGAACATGGCCGTCCTCGCCGCCTCTCTATAACGCGACGCGGCTCAGTATCACGCCGTCCAGCGCCAGTACGTAATCCGCTCCAAACGCCATCGACGGTGTGTATGTACCCGGTGCGAGGCGGTCTTCGATGACTTTCAGGGTCGCCTTGACGCCCGCCTCAGCGGTCAATGTGTACGCTTCGCGCGTACGCAGGCGCATGGCGACCTTGTTTCCGGCGTCGTTCCAGGCTTCGCCGTAAAGATAGACTTCGTCGCGGGCGCGCTGATCGTCGGTGGGGCCTTGCACGCGACTCGCGATCGGTCCTTTGAGAAATGCCTGCACCGGCGCACGCCCCAGCAGCCAACGTCCGAAGTCAGGAATCTTCATTTTCCCAATCTGTTTTTCCGGCACGCCTGCGAAGACTTCGATGTTCGGAATCCCAGTGGAGTAGTACGCGGTCGACACGTCGCCCCAGGGAAGGGTGACAGCGGTGGCGGAAAGCGTCTCGGTGAACGGAATGGTTTCGACCTTGTACGCAGGGGGAACCTTGATGATCGTGCCTTCCTTCCGAATCCGTCCGCCCTCAGGCAAGCCTTCGAACATGGTTTTGGTGGTGCCAGGACTGAGTTTGCCGTAACGCGGCTTGAACGCGAGCCTGAGATGGGTTGCGGACGGAAGGTCGCGTTTCAGCATGGCCGCCAGACAGTCCGTAGGCACGACGTCAAAGCCGACTGCGGGAACGGCGACGATGCCCGCATTCCTGATTTCCTCCTTACGGGAGTGGATGGCCTCGAGCACCGCGATTTCTCCGGTGATGTCGAGGTAATGCGTTCCGGCGCGCAGGCACGCGGCGAGCATCGGGCTGCTGGTCGCGGAGAACGGACCCGCGCAGTGCAACACGGCCGCGATGCCTTCAAGGTTCTTGGCCGCAATCGCCACGTCCGCGAGATCGAATACGCGCGACTCAAAACCGAGTTCGTCAGCCAGCGGCCGGATGCGTTCGCCGTGGCGACCGGCCACAACCGGGCTCAGATCGTGATCTTTCGCATAGCGCGCGGCGAGCCTGCCGGTGTAGCCGTTGGCGCCGTAGATCATCCACATTAGAACGGATCATGGCACGAAGCTGGATCGCATCTTGATTGCCCAGCGTCCCTGCTCCTTCGTCACCACGTACAGAGACTCGACGAGCCGGCCGGGGCATCATTGTCGTGCAGAACTGGTTCCGGGAGCTGAACGCGAAATTACCCATCGCGAAGTGACACCGCGCACAAGCGAACCCCATCAATCCGTGGGTTACGGTCCTGCTGTTCGACTTCGAAGAAACGGCGCATAATCAGCATCCCCGTCGCCGTCGGGTTTCTCCAGCCCGGCGCGGCGACCACGATCACTAGGTGGAGAGACGCAGGAGTTCCTCGTGCTGAAGCGACGAATGTTTTCGATGTTGTTCGCCGTTGCAACGGTTCTAGGGCTCGCCGCTCCGGCCCTCGCCGACGAAGTCGTCGACGGCAGCACGGGCCCCGGCTCCGTCTACCGCCTCGTCCGGCCGTCGAACTGGAACGGCATCCTGCTGCTCTATGCGCACGGCTACGTCTCGAAGGACCTGCCAGTCGGCATCACGCCGGACGCTCAACTCGTCATCTCGCTGCTCGCAAATCAAGGTTTCGCAGTTGCGGTGTCGAGCTTCTCCGAGAACGGCTGGGTCGTGAAGGACGGCACGCAGCGCACGCACCAGCTGCTCGGGCTCTTCACCTCGAAGTTCGGCAGCCCGGCCCGCGTCTACGTCGCGGGAGCCTCGATGGGCGGGCTGATCGCGATTCGCCTCATCGAGACCTGGCCCGACCAGTTCGCGGGCGTGCTTCCCGCGTGCGCGGTTGCCGGCGGACTCGCTCGCCAGGTGGACTTCATGGCGAACGTGCGCGTCCTCTTCGACCTCTTCTATCACGGCGTCCTCCCAGGAACTGCGATCGACGTCCCGTCCGGGATCGACGTGGTCCAGGACATCTTCACCCCGGCCGTCGCGGCGATGACAGCCGACCCGACGGGGGCGCTGGCGATCGCCAGCGTCGCGCAAACGCCAGTCCAGTTCGCGAACGGACCGGAACTCATCGAGTCGATTGCGACGGCGCTCGGCGGAGCGGCGGGCTATCCGGAAATCCTCGGACTGACGCACGGGCGCGCTTACTTCGACAACACCGCGACCCAGTACACGGGAGCGCTCCCCGCACCGATGCTGGCGTTCATCAACGCGAACGTCCAGCGATTCTCCGGCACGCCCGCAGGCCGGAACTCCCTGGAGCACAACTACACGCCGACGGGCGATCTCCGGGTTCCAGCGCTCACGCTCTCGACGTTCCGCGATCCGGTCATCCCGGGCTTCCACCGCATCATCTACGGCCAGGAAGTTGCGGCGAACGGCAGCGCCGACTGGCTCGTTCAGCGCTCGGTCCCGGGGCTCGGGGGCGGCTACGGCCACTGCACCTTCACGCCGCAGGAGCTCACGCAGGCCTTCTTCGACCTCGTCGCGTGGGGCGAGTACGGGGTGAAGCCGACGCCCTGACCGTCTCGACACGATGGAGAAGGGTAACCTTCGCCCGCCTGATACACGAGCGGGCTACGGTTGGCAAGCCAACGAGCTCACACCACCGATAGGCGGGGTTGCCGTAAGCTGCCAGCCTAACTCGATTGCAACTGCGCGATAGAACATCGAGTCTACGCCTCGGCGAGTTCGCCAGATGCCGGCCGTCGCCTCGCGCCACCTCGCACGTGCACGACACGCACCACGCTCACGGAAAGTTGTCCGCCGACGCGGGCTAAAGAGCGGGCCCTTCGCGTCATGGAACTCGCCTGCACGCATTCAACTTGTATGTCTCCAGCGGAAACTGCCGAACGTAGCCGGAGTGCTAACGAAGACTTCTGGACGGTATTGATGGTCAAGGCCTAGCCGAGGCGAGTCCCGGGGGCGACGAGCATGGCGGACGTAGTATCGTAGGCGCGATTGCAGATCGGCCAGACGTTTGGCTCGTACCAGATCCTCACCAAAGTCGGCAAAGGCGGCATGGGCGAGGTGTATCGCGCCCGAGATACGAGGCTAGGCCGCGACGTTGCACTGAAGATTCTCGCCGGCGCATACACCCAGGACCAGGACCGCATCCGGCGGTTCCGGCAGGAAGCCACCGCGGCGTCCGCCCTCAATCATCCGGGCATTCTCACGATTCACGAAGCCGGCGAGACCGACGGCTGTCAATTCATCGCCACCGAATTCGTCGATGGCGAGACCGTGCGGCAGGTCCTGAATCAGCGAGGCCGGGTGCCGCTGAACGATGCGCTCGCCATTGCGGTGCAGGTCGCGGCGGCGCTGGCCGCCGCGCACAAGGCGGGCATCGTGCATCGCGACATCAAGCCCGAGAACGTGATGGTGCGGCCGGATGGGTACGTCAAGCTGCTGGACTTCGGCATCGCCAAGCTGACGCAGCGGCCTGACGAGAGTCCCGACACCGACCAGATTACCCGGACGCTGTTGCAGACGCGCGACGGCGCGATCGTCGGCACCGTGCCGTACATGTCGCCCGAGCAGGCGCGCGGCGCCGCCGTGGACGCGCGATCGGATATCTGGAGTCTCGGCTGTCTGCTCTACGAGATGCTTGCCGGCCGATCGCCGTTTGCCGGACCGACGACCAGCGACGTGCTGGTCGGCATTCTCGACAAGGAGCCGGCACCGCTCACCGCGCCTCCGGCCAACATTCCAGCCGAGTGCGACTGGATCATCACGAAGACCCTGCGCAAGAACGCGGACGAACGCTACCAGAAATCCGAGGAGCTCCTATCGGACGTTCGACGCCTCCAGGAAAAGCTGGCACTCGACTCACATCAAGAGCGCGCGCTTCCGCCGCCTCGCCAGTCGCGCCCATCGTCCCGCATTGGCGCCGCCGTGCTCGCCGCATTGTTGACTGCAGGTGCGATCGGTGCGGTTTGGTACTGGCGGGTGGGTCCGGCATCGTCTGCGACGACCACCGCACGCTCGCTCGCGGTGTTGCCGTTGAAGTCGCTTGACGCCGGCGACAATTATCTCGGGCTGGGCATCGCCGACGCGGTGATCCGCAGGACCAGCCAGACCGGCGGGATGATCGTGCGCCCGACGAGCGCAATCCAGCGATACATGACCGAAGACCTTGATGCGTTGACGGCGGCGCGGCAGTTGAGCGCCGACATCGTGCTCGAGGGCAGCGTGCAGCGTGCCGGCGAACGACTCCGCGTCAGCGTCAACCTGCTGCGCGTCGGCGACGGCGCATCGCTCTGGGCAGAAAGTTTCGAACTGCGCACGACCGATATCTTCGAGATCCAGGATCGCGTCGCGCGCGAGGTCGCGTCGCACCTGCAACTCAGAATCGATCCCGCGCAGCAAGCGCGGCTGGGCCGCCGCCCGACCACGAGTCCGCAAGCATACGAGTACTACATGAAAGGACTGCACCGGCTCGATCAGCGAATGTCTTTCAGCGTCGCGGAGAAGGCCGGCCCGATCGATTTTTTCAATCTAGCAATTGAAGCGGACCCCGATTTCGCGCTGGCGCACGCCCAACTCGCGCTCGCCTACGCGGTCGGTGCCGTCTTCCGTCAGCTGGGGGCGCCGGAGACGGACGAGCGAGCAAGAGCCGAGATCGCGCGAGCGCAGACGCTCGACCCGGACCTGCCTGAGATCGCACTGGCACGCGCGGCACTGCTCGGAAGCCGTTTCGGCGGCTTTCGCGGCGACGAGGCGGTCCGGGTGCTGCTAACGGCACAGCGCATCGACGCCAACGTCGGGCACGCCGAACTGACCTTCCACTACGCACATCTCGGACTGGCGGAGCTGGCGGAACGGGCCGGCGAGCGCGCCCTCGAAATCGATCCGACCAGCGCGTACGCCAAACGGCAATTGATTTCGTCGTACGAGACGAGCGCGCAATGGGACAAGCGGCTCGCTGCGCAACTACGGTTGTTTCCGAACGAACCAATGGATGCGTGGGATCTGCTGACCGTGGGCCGTCTGACTGATGCTCGTCGCGCGGTCGACTTGGGCGTGACGTCGGATGGCAGCGCGGGCCAGTTGGCTCTGACAAGAGTGAACGCCTTGCTCGATGCATTGCATGGCGATATGCGATCAGCCAAGGCGGCCATTCCATCGCTGCTGAATTGGCATCCCGTGAAGGATCCCTACTATCACCACACCGCGTATGTCGTCGCGTGCATTTACGCCGCCGACGCCAACAGCGCGGAAGCCGTGAAATGGTTGCGCGAAGCCGTCGCGACCGGATTCCGTGTGTATCCGTTGTTCGAACGGGACGCGCTGCTCGACAAGATCCGGAAGGCGCCGGAGTTCGTGCAGTTCATGACGGAGTTGAAAGCCACAGTCGACGGCTACCGCCGCGAATTCGAGCGTCGCTGACATACCACAGGGTATCCAGTAGCGTCAGCCACCCAATCAGTGGGTTCGAACTGGTGAGAATCTGGTCCACCACCTCCAGCGTCCAGCGTTCCGAGACTTACCCGCCCGCTGACACCTTCGAGCGTAGCCGGGCGTGATCCGCGGTCCGCGGGATGCGACCAGTAAGCGTGATCGGCCGCCGGGCCTCGGCCGCTCCAGCCCCGACAACCTTCCGCAGCACTGAGCCGTCTACTTGATGCCGAATTCTCGGCGTCAACGCAGACGGAGGACGCCCGTGGACCTTTTGCTTCAGAATCTGCGCCACGCCGGCCGCGCTTTGCGGCTCCAGCCGGCATTCAACAGCGTCGCGATTCTCACGCTGGCCCTGGGCATTGGGGCGACGACGGCCGTCTTCACCGTGGTCTACGGTGTGTTGCTGCGGCCGCTGCCGTATCGCGATCCTGCTCATCTGGTGATGCTCCTGTACGGGCACCACGGTACGGTGTCACCGTGGTATTCCCCACCGAATTTCCGGGACTATGCGGCTCAGAACGACGCGTTCTCGGCCACAGCGGCGCTGACGCCCATCACCGCCAATATGACGGGTGTCGGGGAGCCCGAACGGCTGCAAGGCGCGCGAGTCTCGTGGAATTACTTCGACGTACTCGGCGCCGGGATGGCACACGGGCGCGCGTTCGTTGAAGCCGACAGCCAGGGCGACGGCCGTCTCATCGTGTTGAGCCATGGCCTCTGGCGCCGGCGATTCGGTGGGCGGGCGGACGTCATCAACTCGACCACCACGCTCGACGGCCGCGCCGTCACGATTGTCGGTGTCGGCTCGGCGGATCTGAACTTCCCCTCGACCGCCGAGTTCTGGCAGCCGCTCATCTTCACCGCGCACGATCTGTCGTCGGAGGCGCGGGGCGCCCAATGGGTGCAGGTACTGGCTCGGCTGAAGATCGGCGTGTCGGCCCAACTGGCGACGACCGCGCTGCAAACAATCGGCGACAGCCTCGCGCAGGAATTTCCTGACACAGAGAAAGACGTCACGGTGCGCGCGATCTCCTTGCATGACCGCGTCGTGGGAGATATCCGGCCGACGCTGTTCGCGCTCGTCGGCGCCGTGACGCTCGTGCTGCTGATCGCGTGCGCGAACGTCGCAAGCCTCTTGCTGGCGCGCGCCCAGTCGCGCGCCCGCGAGATCGCCGTCCGCACGGCGCTGGGCGCGACCCGCCGCCGGGTGATCGCGCAGTTGCTGACCGAGAGCCTCGTGCTGGGAATACTTGGCGCTCTCGCCGGTATGGCCATGGCCGTGCTGCTGATCCGCGCGCTCGTGCTCCTCGGACCGGCTTCGATCCCGCGCCTGGCGTTTCTGACCGTCGACGTGAACGTGCTCGCCTTCGCGGTTGGCGCGGCCATCATCACCAGCACTGTGTTCGGCCTGGCGCCGGCGGTGATGATGTCCGGGCGACGTGCCCACGGCTCCTCCGCGCTGGGTAGCCGCGGTGCGGTGGGGAAGAGCACGACGGGCGCTCGTCGAGTGCTGGTCGTCGCGGAGCTCGCGTTTGCCGCCATGCTACTGGTCGGTTCGGGGCTGCTCATCCGCAGCTATCTACAGCTGCAGCGCGTCGAGCCTGGATTTGATCCTGACGGGGTCGCGACGTTCGGTCTATCGCTGCCAGCGGCGAAGTATCCGGCTTCCGCGAATCTCGAGGCGTTCGTGTCGTCGCTCCTCTCGCGATTGGAGGCGGAACCCGGCGTGGAATCGGCGGCCGTTGCCTGCGGGCTGCCCTTCACGAGCGGCCTCAATTTCATCACCGGGTTCCGTCATGAAGGCCAGGCCGAGCCGGATTCGGCATCCATGCCGTCGGCGTCGATGCGGATCGTCAGCCCCAACTACTTCAAGACGATGAGGATTCCGATCCGCGCTGGCCGCCTCCTCGACCGGCGTGACACAGCAACCGCGCCTGAGGTCGTGCTGATCAACGAGCGGGCGGCACAGCGGTTCTTCGCCGGCGTCAATCCCATCGGTCAACAAATTCGGGTCACCGCGCAACTCGCGCGCGACGGCCGCAATGGTCCCAAGACCATCGTCGGCATTGTCGGTAACGTCAAATACCGCGGCCTCGACGAGGAGACGCCCGCCGAAATCTATCTGCCGTACGACCAGCAACGGGTAGACGCGTTTACCGTCGCGGTGCGCACCACGGCGAATCCGCTTGCCATGGTGCCGTCGTTGCGGCGCGATGTTGCCGGACTCGATCCTCTGTTGCCGCTCGCCAACCTCAGGTCGCTCGCGTCACTCGTCGACGCATCGATCGTGGGACGTCGATTCACCATGGCCCTGTTTCTCGCGTTTGCCGTCGTCGCGGCCGCGCTGTCGGCGATTGGCGTCTACAGCGTGCTCGCGTACCTCGTCAGCCAGCGGACGAAGGAAATTGGCGTGCGGCTTGCGATCGGCGCATCGCCGTCAGGTGTGGTCTGGCTCTTCGTCCGCGAAGGCATGGCCCTGACGGTAGTTGGGCTTGCCGCAGGATTGGGGGGCGCACTCGCAGCGGACCAATGGATTCGGTCGCTGCTGTTCGATGTCACGCCCGCCGACCCGACGACGTTCGTGAGTGTCGCTTGTGCATTGACGGTGGCGGCTGCGCTTGCGACATACCTACCTGCGCGACGAGCGGCGCGTGTCGACCCAACCAACGCGTTGAGGACCGATTAGCGCAGGATCGTGGCTCGCCGACTGGAAGACACGTCGTGCTGCAATCCGCCGGATTGTGGACGGCGCCGCGAAGGATTTCCTCATACGGCTGAGCGAGATGCAGCGAGTCGAAGCCCGTCTACCCGGCGGATCCAGCTCGCGATGTGATTCCAACTGACGCTGTCTTGGTCCACGTCGAGACCCAGCCAAGGTAGCATGCTACCTGCGTCGTCCACATCATTCGGCCTTTGCGGGAGGCACACATGGCAGGAACTATCGATGGGGTGAAGTTGCAGATGGCAATGGCGTTCGGACAGGGAGCGGGCGCAATGCTCGCGGAGGAGCAGGCACTCGAACAATTGCTGTCGACGGAAATCGAAATGGTCGAGAGAGCCGCAGGAAATTGGTCCACGTTTCACTGGGCCTTCCTGACGCTGTTGCGAACGCTCGGCCAGGTCTCGGCCGTCCGCGCCGCGCACGCCGGCCGGGCGAGAATTCGCTGGGTCGACATCGAACTCTCACTCCCCGCTGTGCTCGGCCCGTGTCCATCCCTCGAGCTCTTTGATCCAGAGCGCGCGGCCAAATACAGAAGCTAATTTCGCATCGCCCATGCGGGTGCTCTTCTTCGCGGCGAGCGTCAAGGTCGCGGTTGGAATCCTGGCGTCGGCCGTGCTGATCGGCACACCGGCGCCGGGTCCGCCGGCGCTGCCGACGTGGTACTACGTCTGGCTGCTAGCCGTATTTCTCGTTTCCGGATCGTGGTTATTCGTCGGCGGCAGCCGCGATGCCCGAGCGCGCACGCTCGCGGCGCTGTTTGT
The DNA here is from genome assembly GCA_963784445.1 of uncultured Acidimicrobiia bacterium. Classification (GTDB taxonomy): domain Bacteria; phylum Acidobacteriota; class Vicinamibacteria; order Vicinamibacterales; family UBA2999; genus 12-FULL-67-14b. Next base: position 17,823 of record CAWARO010000002.1, read on the forward strand.
GCTCTTTGCCTCGCTCTTCGCCGATCGCATCCTCGTCCGCGCCGCCGTTCACGCGCCCGACCTCGTCGCTCGCGCGATGCTGCTGTTCGGGACGGTGCAACTGGTCGCCTTCTGTCCGTATGCGTTCTGGCGATTTACTTACCTGTTTCCGCGTGCGCAACCGGGAGTGGGTCCACGCTGGGTGGGGCCGGCGATGGAATATGCGACGCTGCTTACCGGTTTCGCCTTCGTCATCGGCAATCTGTTAGCACTCGCATCGCCGCCGTTACAGCCGTACCTTGCCTGGACGTCGCAGTACGACGATCGCATCTTCTTTCAGGCGTTGACGACCCTTTCGATCGCCTGCCTGTGGCTGTTAATCGTCAAATGGCGGCGCGCCGCGTTCAACGAACGGCGGCGGCTCACCTGGGTGGTTGCCGGCATCGTGGTCGGCAATCTGCCGATGCTGGCGCACATCGTTCTCGTGGTGGCGATCCCCTCCTATGCGGCGTTCGCCGAAGAGCCAGAGACGAGTCGGGCGCTCGGCATCATCCTAACGATGTTTACGCTCGTGAGCCCAATGGCCACCATGTATGCCGTCGTCGAGGAGCACGCGCTCGACGTCTCGTTCGTGGTGCGGCGCGCCGTCCAGTATGCGCTCGCCAAATACACGGTGATCGCGGCGATAGCTGGGGTAGTGATGGCGGTAGCAGCAATCGCTTACGGCAACAGGTCGCGGCCGCTAGCCGAGATCATTGCGAGCTCGCCTCTGGCCATGACGCTGACGGTGCTGCTGGTGATCCTGTTGCTGTCGCGCCGCGCCCTGTTGAGCGCGATCGATCGCCGTTTCTTTCGCGATCAGTATGACGCGCGGCAGATCCTCATCAACTTCGTCGAACGCAGCCAGTCACTTCACAGCACGCGCGATGTGATGGATCTGCTGGTCGGTGAGGTAGGCCGGGCCCTGCATCTCGAGCGGCTGGCACTGCTGATGCTCGACGACACCGGTGACACCCTCGGCGACTCGCAAGGCCGCGTGCGATCACTGAGCCTGAGTGGTCCGCTCGGCGCCATCCTCTCTGGGTCGCGTGCGCCACTCGACGTCGACTTGTCATCGGCAAACTCAGCGTTGCTGCGCTTGCCTGGAGAAGAACGCGAATGGCTGGCAGATGCCGGGGCGCGCCTGATCGTGCCGCTCTTTGGCGTTCGTGACAGACCTATCGGCGTGCTCGTACTCGGCGACAAACGCAGCGAGTTACCGTTCACGGACGAAGACAAGCGGCTGATGACAGCAGTAGCCGCGTCCGCCGCGCTCGCCATCGAGCAGCAATTCAGCCGCGAGTCGCCGAACTTCGATACGCCGTCCTCGACACCGCGTAGTAACGCGGCGCAGTGCACCGCTTGCGGACGGGTGCAGGGACGAAGCGGGAACCGCTGCCACGCCTGCAGTGGGTTGGTGCGCGATGCGCTGTTGCCGATCGTACTGTCCGGCAAGTTCGAGATCGAACAACAGATCGGCGCCGGCGGCATGGGCGTGGTGTATCGCGGCCGCGATCTCTCGCTCAATCGTTCCGTCGCACTCAAGGTGTTGCCGCGCCTCGGCACGGCGGCGGCCGCGCGCCTTCGCCGCGAAGCTCGCGCGATGGCCGCGCTGCAACACCCGCAGCTGGCAGTTATCCACGGCATGGAATCGTGGCGCGGCGCGCCGGTGCTGGTGCTCGAGTATCTGGCAGGCGGCACACTCGCGGATCGTGTCCGCTCCGGTCCACTGCCGGTGGACGATGTGCTGCTGATCTTCACGTCGCTGGCAGAAGTGCTGCGTCACATCCACAACGCCGGGTATCTGCATCGCGACATCAAGCCAAGCAATGTCGGCTTCACGTCGCAGGGCGCGCTGAAGCTGCTTGATTTCGGATTGGCGCAGATGATTGCCGACGCGTCGGAGCAGTCAACATTCACAGACAGCGGCACCACCGCTCCACCGCCGGTGGATTCTGACGCGACGCATGCCGGCAACTGGTCAAGGTCGTCGCTGCGCCAGTTCATCGGAACGCCTGCGTATATGTCTCCGGAAGCGATTGCCATGGAATCGCCTGGTCCATCGGTCGACCTGTGGAGCCTGGCGGTGACGATGTACGAAGCGGTGACGGGCGTAAATCCGTTTCGCGCTCCATCAATGCCGGAGATCATCAAGCTGGTCACAAGCGGCGACGTACCTGATGCCCGCGTCGAACGTCCGGACTGCCCCGCGGCGCTTGCCGAGGCATTGGCGAAGGCACTCTCGCGTAATCGCCATCAGCGGCCGCAAACGGCCGGCGAGTTCTTAGCTGCGGTGGCGTCCGTGAAGCGGTCCTGGGTTTAAGGCATCGACGACGCCGCTAGTTCCCCGGTCGCGCCTCCGCCGCCGGACCATCCCGGGCTCGGGCTCATACACAGTGCAACGGATGCTTGCGTCCTGTTGCGATGGCTTGTATAAGTGCCCGGAGCTTACAACCCTGTTGCACGTCCGCACCCCCTCGGCGGTCGTTGGAGTCGGCCATGTCGAGACAAATAGCGCTGATCCTCGGGATGACTTTAGTTGTCGCCCTACCAGCCTCGAGCCAGACGCAAATTACGACGGGAGTTATCCAGGGCACGGTCACGGATCCGACCGGAGCGGTGGTCCCAGGCGCCGCGGTGGAGGTCAGAAATACCGCGACGAATTTTGCACGCGCGCTGACCACCGCCGTTGACGGCCGCTTCGTCGCCCTCCAACTTCAGCCGGGCCCATATCGAGTGACGGTTAGTCTGTCGGGGTTCGCCACTCACGTGCAGGAAGATGTCAACCTCACCGTGGGGCAGTCGATCACCATCAATCCCGTGTTGAAGGTGTCGGGGACCGCGGAGACGGTCACGGTGACCGGTACCTCGTTCGTCGACGTGACCCGCACGGAAGTCAGCAATACACTCAACGAGACCACTATCGGCTCGATGCCGATCCTCGGCCGCAAATTCGAGGACCTGCTCACCCTCACGCCCGGCGTGAGCGTCGTCCAGGGACCGGACGGCGACGAGATCACCTTCAACGGTCAACGAGGCATGTACAACAACGTCAGCCTCGATGGCGGCGATTACAACAACGGATTCTTCGGTGAGCAGCTCGGCGGCCAGCGCGCGGCGATCGATATCACCCTGGAGGCGGTGAAGGAGTTCCAGGTTGTGGCGAGCGGAGCCAACGCGGAATTCGGCCGCACCGCCGGAGGCGTGGTCAACGTCATCACCAAGTCGGGCACCAACGAGCTGCACGGCAGCCTCTTTCACTTCCAGCGCCTCGAGGGCTTGACCGCTGAGGCTTCCGATGGCACGCCGCCAACCGACTTTCATCGCGAACAATTCGGAGGGACGGCTGGCGGCCCCGTCAGGCGCGACCGCGTGTTCTTCTTCGGCGCGATCGAGCACATCAACGAGAACCTGCAACGCGCCAACCTCAGCCAGCCGACGGGGACGTGCGCGACCCAGAACCCGATCATCACCAATCCCGATCACGAGAACCAGATCAACGGCAGCCTCGAGTGCCAGCGCCTCGCACTGCTGAATTTCTTTCGCACCACCCGGGGCCAGGAGGAAGGCAACCCGATCGATCACACCATCGACAACACCGCGATCCTCGGCAAGCTCGATGTGGTCTTCAACCCGTCCAACCGATTCAGCGCGTCGTACAACTTCGACCACTCGGAGAACACCAACCAGACCTTCGATGTGCCGACCTATGGAAGTTCGGCCAATGGCATCGAGGGCCCATCCAAGATCAACGTCGCCAACTTCAATCTCTTCTCGACCCTGGCCCCGACCATGCTGAACGAATTTCACGTGACCTACGCGCGGGAACTGCGCCCGCGCAACGCCGTCGCGTCCAACATTCCCGCCGATACCGGCATGGGGGATCCCGCGTTTCGTTTCGGCAACCCCTTCTTCCTGGAGCCCAACGTCGACGAATTGCTCTGGCGCCTGCAAATCAAGAACAACGTGTCGATGGTGAAGGGACGCCACACGTTCAAGGTCGGAGGCGAGTGGCTCCACACGCTCAACGACCAGGTATTCCGCGGCTTCTTCACCGGCCGTTACCTCTTCAGCACCGTCAGCGGGTTCCTGCGCTACGCGTCGCCCGCCGCAGCCGGAGGTTTTGGACCGAACGCGGTTGCGTGTTCGAACGGAAGTTGGGTGACGGTTCCGACGCCGTGCCCTGCGGGCAGCACGCTGACGGGGACGCCGCTGCTCCTGTTCATCCAGGAGACCGGAACCGGTTTTCCGAATGTCGATCCTCCCGGAAAGTCGGTGCTCGGCAACGAGGACATCGCGCTGTTCGCGCAAGACCAATGGCAGATCCGTCCGAACGTCACGCTCAACTACGGCATTCGCTGGGATGCACAGCTGATGGCCGATACCGTCGATCCGACGACGACGGCGTACGCGCAGTTCCTGACAGACCCGGACTTTCTGTCTGACGGTACGATTCCGGATCAGGTCGCACTATTCCAGCCGCGCGTCGGCGTGGCGTGGGATGTCAATGCCAACGGTCGGACGGTCGTTCGCGGCAACTTCGGCCTGTACTACGGGCGCAACAACATGCTGAGCCAGGCCGGATCCGTCACCGCCAACGGGCTTCAGAACCAGGGCACCGTGCGTGGGCTTGTGACCGGACTTGTTCCCGGCGTTCTGCCCATGCCCACTTGGCCCGGTGTGGTCGAGCTTCCGCCGCTTCCGGTGGGCGAGTTCCCCCTGTTTACGGGCGTGCGCACCACGGCGTCTGACTTCAAGAATCCACGAATCACGACCGCGAACGTGGCACTCGAGCAGGAGCTGGCCCCCGATTGGTCGGTGTACTTCGACTTCACCTGGTCGCGTGGGGACAACCTGAGCCAGTTTCTCAACATCAATACTGCGGGACGCGGAGCGCCGTTCGGCCCGCAGCTGGGCGATGTATTCGTGCACACGAGCAAGGCCTGGTCGCGCTACAGCGGCGCGACGTTCGCGGTCCGCAAGCGCTTCTCAGAGGGCTACCAGCTCGAAGCCAACTACGTGCTGTCGACGGACAAGGACACCGACTCGAGCGAGCGTGACCCTTTTACCGATCGCAGCTTCGACGTGCCGCTGACCGAGCTGGATCGGCTCTACGCGCCGTCAGACCGTGATATCCGGCACAAGTTCAACCTGTTCAGTTATGCGAACCTTCCGGCAGGGATCGTCGGCAACGTTCGCGTCCAGGCGCGCGGAGCGCAGCCGATGACGCCGTCACCGGGCTCGGCCGAGACGAGGAACAGCGAGCGGAAAGACAACGCCTTCTTCACGTTCGACTGGCGGATTTCACGGACGTTCAGGTTCGGTGACCGCTACCAGCTGATCCCGACCCTCGAAATGTTCAACACGTTCAACAACGAGAACAACATCAACCCGTTGGTCACTCCGGCGCTGTTCAACTTCGACGGGTTCCTGCGTCTCGGTGTGGGCGATCCTCGGCAGGTGCAGCTCGCGGTGAAATTCGTGTTCTGAGCCCGGGTGCCGTGCCCATCGCTGGCAATCTTAGCTCGGTGAACCCGCTCCGAACTTTTTTGCCATTGGTGTCGTCTATCGACACCAATGGCCCCTGGCACCCCTGATCTGCTCCCCGGAACGCTAGATTTACTGATCCTTCGCACGCTGCAGAAGGACCCGCTCCATGGTTGGGCGATCTCCGAGCGAATCCAGCAAGTTTCCGAGGACGTGCTGCAGATCAACCAGGGTTCCCTCTATCCTGCCTTGCACCGCCTCGAGCATAAGAGCTGGATCGAAGCCGAGTGGAAGGTGTCTGAGCTCGGGCGGCGGGCGAAGTACTACCGGCTGACCACGTCAGGACGCAAGCAGCTCACCATCGAAACGCGTGCGTGGGACCGGATGCAGCACGCGATCAGCCGCGTGATGCAACTGGCGTAACCGCATGAACCTTCGCGACCTGAAATTGCGCGCCCGCGCGCTGTTCGCGCCGAACCGCGCGGAGCGCGATCTTCACGACGAGCTGTCGTTTCACATTGAACGCGAGGCGATGAAGCTGATGGAGCAAGGTCTGCCGCCGGAAGACGCCCGGGCGAGGGCACAGGCGAAGTTCGGGTCGACGACCGTTGCCGCCGACGAATGTCGCGACGAGCGCGGCACCGCGTTCATCGACAACACCATCGGCGACCTTCACTACGCCCTTCGCACATTCAGGCGCGCGCCACTCGCCGCGCTCACCATCGTCGTCACGGTCGCGATTGGACTCGGCGTGGTGGCCGTCCTCTTCACGGTCCTGAACGCGCTGCTGTTCCGGACCGACTCCGTACCAGACGTCACCGAGATCTACTCCGTTGAACGCCCGCAGCAGGCGAATGACGGCCTGTCAACATTCACACGCCAGCATTTCGAAGCATTGCGATCGGAAACGAGCGTCTTCACCGAGGCCTACGCGAAGCTGAACGACGTCGATCTGCGGGTCGACGGGCGGATGATGGCGGTCAATCTCGTGTCCGCGAGCTTCTTCCGTGTCGTCGGCGTGAACCCGATCATGGGACGCGCGCTCAGCGCTGCCGACGATGATCGCGCAGGCGGCAACCCCGTCCTCGTGCTGAGCGACAAGGGATGGCAGCGCCAGTTCAATCGTGATCCCAGCGTGATTGGACGCACGGTGCTCGTCACCGGCGCGCCATACGAGATCGTCGGAGTGATGCCGGAGGGGTTCCGCGGTCTCGAAGTCAATGCGCCCGACTTCTGGGCGCCGCTCGCCCGCCTCGCCGATTTCATGCCGGACGTCCGCGGCAGCGAAGACAAGGTCGGCATCGATATTGTCGGACGCCTGAAACCCGGTGTGTCGATGGCGAGCGCCCGCGCCCAGCTCGCGGCGTGGGACTCGAACCAATCGGCGACCGCCGACCGGACGATGAGCATTGAGCTCTCACCGCAGCGCGGCACCGTGCCTCAGTCCCTCGAAGTCTTCGCGATCTTCACGCCGCTGTTCTTCGCGTTCGGATTGATCCTGTTGATCGGTTGCGCCAACGTCGCGAACCTGCTGCTGGCCCGCGGCGTGGCGCGCCAGCGGGAAATCGGCATTCGACTGTCGATTGGCGCATCGCGGCGCCGCATTGTCCGCCAGTTGCTGACCGAAAGTGTGTTGCTGGCGTTGGCGGCCGCTGCCGGCGGCTATCTCGTCTCGCGCCTCGCACTCGAAGGCGCTGTCTACTGGGCGATGCGCACCTTCCCCGTTGATCTGGGTGACGTCAACCTCAGTGTGCCCGCCGCTGATTGGCGCGTCGCGCTGTTCCTGGTGCTGGCGGCAATTGCCGCCACCGCCTTCTTCGCCTTGGCGCCGGCGCTGCAAGCGACCCGCATCGACCCGGTCCGGACGCTGCGCGGCGAGTTGGTCAAGGACGCGCGACCTGGTCGCGCGCGCAACCTCCTGATCGGCGTGCAAGTCTTTGCATCGGCGCTGCTGTTGATCTGCTCCGCGATCTTTCTGCGCAGCACGCTCTCATCATCGCAATTCAATCCGGGGTTTCGCACCGCCGATACGCTCTTGATCGACACCATCAACGACAACAAGCGTGACGCCATGCTTCAGGCGCTGGGCAGCGACCCCACGGTAACGGCGTTCGCGGGCGTCAGGCCACCGTTGCTGGTGCTGCCACCCCGCGCACTTGGTGACGTCGGCGCGGGGAAGGTCGCGCTCACGTACAAGTACGTCTCGGCGGGGTACTTCGACGTGCTTGGCGTTCCCATCGTGCGAGGGCGCGCGTTCACCGTCGCGGAGAGCGATGAGCATCCGGTGGCGGTGGTCTCGGAGTCGGTCGCACGGACGTTGTGGCCGAATGGCGATGGCGTCGGCCAGACATTCAGGATCGAGCCGGATCTCACCGCCCAGCAGAGGAGCGCCTTCCTCACCATCAATCCCGAGGCCGACGCCGACGACGCGCAATTGACGGCGCGCACAGTCACGGTGATCGGCGTCTCGAAAGACGTCGCCGGTTTTCGTATCACCGATGTGAGGGAAGCCGGCGTATTCCTGCCGACCACCGTCGAGGCGCCAAAGACCTTCCTGGTCGCTCGCATTCAAGGCGATCCCGACCTGGCGCGGCAAACGCTTCTCGAGCGGCTCACCAGGATCGATCCGAACATGGGCATGATCATGACCCTGCGGACCGTGGCGAGGCTCGAGACCTTCTTCCTGAAGATGGCCTTTTGGGTGTCGGTGATTCTCGGCGGGCTCGCGCTGTTGCTGACCGTGTCGGGGCTCTTCAGCGTGTTGTCGTATCTGGTCGAGCAGCGCAGCAGGGAGATCGGCGTGCGGATCGCGCTGGGCGCCTCGTCTCAGAAGGTGACGCAGTTGATGTTGGCGCAAACCACCCGGCCAGTCCTGTTCGGGCTGCTGGCCGGTGCTGGACTCGCCGCGTCACTGGCGACTCTCGTGCTCACAACGGAAGCCGGCGCGATGATTTCTGCGATCGTGCACGTCACCGATCCCGTCGCATATCTTTCCAGCCTGGTGGTGATTATTGTCGCGTGCCTGTTCGCGGCGTGGATCCCTGCGAGTCGAGCCGCCAAGGTCGATCCGATGAAAACGCTGCGGCAGGAATAGCTATTCCACGCGCAGCGTCTCGACCGGAGCACGCCAGGCGTCACTCAATCCTGCGGACTGTAGCTGTACGTTCCTTCCCAGTAACCAGAGATCAGCGTCATTCGTGACATCGACACTCGCATGGAACCAGGTGAACTTCCCGGTCCCGCCCGAGAACGTGCACACCCCGACGGCGAGTGAGCAATTGCCGAACACGGTGTTGTTGCCGGGCCCCGGCAGGTCGAGGACGACGTCACTGCCCGCGGGAGTAAAGAGCTGCTCCGGCTGGAGATAGAGGATCTTCGAGTTGACCTCGATTGCGTCGAGGTTTGAGGCCGTGATGGTGCAGAAGGAGCCGGCGCCGCCCGTGTACCCGGAGCACTCCTTCGTCACTCGGAGAATTCCGCTTCGCGCCGACGCCGCCGACGACAGGGCATTGCCGGGCGCCGTCGCTACACTGGACACAGCCGCACTCGCGCTTGGACTCGTCGGAAGCCTTTGTCCGTCGGCACACCCGACGGCGGCCAACGCCCCAGCACCGAGACACGCAGTAACCACGAATTTCATACACACTCCTTCGGCGTTGCCGCCTGATGCTTACTGCCGCCAATGTCCGACGCACCGAAGCCCTTGAAAGCGTCGCTTATTGGAGATCGCGCAAACGGCGTCCCAAATGGGTCAATCTGGACAAAGGCTCGCCTGGTGCTATCCTGAGCCCTCCGATCCAACTGATTGAAGAAGGCTCCAATGGCTCGCGACGTCACGGCGCGGCCAGCGATTCCTCATGCTCAAAGCAAGCGCAGCCGGCGATCCGAACGCGACGCCAGCCAGCATGGTCCTCGTCGAGCACTGGTTCGAGGAGTTGAAGCAGCGTGTGCGAAAGTGAAAACATAGCTGCAACTGGGCCTGACAAGGCGGTGCGGACATGAGCCAACGACGAACGCTCTCCTTTCTCGCGGCGATGATCCTGCTGGCGCTTACTGGCTTCGACTCCGCCGCGCAGCCGACCGCACCTCCCATCCGGCGAATCGACCACATCATGATCAGGGCGGATGACCCTGCGAAGGTTTACGCCTTCTTCACAGAAGTCCTTCAACTTCCCGTTGCGTGGCCCTTACTAAGCCCACGAGAGGGTGTCGCGACTGGAGGCGTTGGATTCGGCAACGTGAACGTCGAAGCGATTCGATTCCCCGGGCAGAAGGGTCAACCGTCAAGTGGGCAGCTGCTCGGATTTGGATTCGAGCCTTCGCCGTTAGCGACAGCGCTTGCCGAATTGGACAAGCGGGGTATCACATACGGAGAGCGGCGACCCTTGATCTCCACGGCGCCGGACGGCTCGAAGAGGACGCTATGGACCAACGTTACCTTGCAACAGTTCTCTGACGGTGACGCCGCAGTTGCGACGAGGCATGTCTTTCTCAGCGAGTACAGTCCCACCTATGTGAACGTCGAGGAGCGCCGTGAACGCCTGCGCAAGCAGTTGGCGGAGAGCCGCGGCGGGCCGCTGGGCGTGGAAGCTGTGAAGGAGGTCATCGTCGGCGTCACCGATCTGGAGGCCGCGCGCAGTCTCTGGCAACGGCTCCTGGATCCAACGCCAATGTCCGGCTCGAGTTGGTGGCAGGTGGGCGACGGGCCCGCAATACGCCTCGTCCAGGCCAAGGACAATACGACTCAGGCACTGGTGATCAGCGTCACATCGTTGCAACGAGCGAAGGACTTCCTTCGGGAAAAGGGTTTACTCGGCGCTGATTCCGAAGAAGCGGCGACCATTGATCCGTCCAAGATTTATGGCCTCAACATCCGAGTTGTCGAGCAAGACGCTCGTCGCGGGCGCGCATCTGCACCACCTCTGGGCGCAGTCTTCAGATGAGGCAGCTATCAAGAGAATCGAGCAGGAATAGCTATTCCGCGCAGCGTGACGGCAGCCGACTGTATTACGATGCGCGGCAACATGACTTCACATCTGCTCGGCGGAGCGTTGATCGTCTTGTGGCTCGCGCAGGCGCCGCCGCCGGATCGGGCGGCGAGCGTCGATGAGATCTTCAAGGAATTCACGGTCCCCGGCTCGCCAGGCTGCACCGTGGCTGTCTATCAGGACGGAAAAACGGTCTTGAGCCGGGCCTACGGCATGGCCAATCTCGATCACGATGTGCGCCTCACGCCGTCCTCAGTTTTCCACGTGGCGTCAGTGTCGAAGCAGTTCACGGCCGCCGCGATCCTGCTGCTCGCGCAGGACGGCAAACTGACACTGGACGACGACATCCGGAAGCACGTGCCCGAACTGCCGGACTTCGGGACGAAGATCACGATCCGCCATCTGATCCATCACACCAGCGGCCTCCGCGATCAGTGGTCGCTCCTCGGTTTTGCCGGCTGGCGCTACTCGCGCGATCTCATTACCGACGATGACGTGCTCGCGGTGCTGACCCGGCAGCGCGAGCTGAACTTCACGCCGGGCGAACGGCATCTGTATTCCAACAGTGGCTATACGCTCCTCGCGGTGATCGCGAGCCGCGTCAGCGGCAAGTCGTTCCGCGCGTTCACCGACGAGCGGATCTTCAAGCCGCTGGGCATGAACAATACGCACTTCCGCGATGACTTCGCGGAAATCGTCAAGCACCAGGCGTACGGTTATACGCGGCAGGGTGGGACGTTCAAGCTGAGCGTCACGAACTTCGATACCGCCGGCGCGACCAGCCTGCTGACCACCGCCGAGGATCTCGCGAAGTGGGACGCGAACTTTCAGACCCCGGTGGTCGGCGGCGCGCCGCTCGTGGCCGCCATCGAGGCACGCGGCCGCCTCAACGACGGCAGCGACATCGACTACGCCTCCGGCATCGTTCACGGCACGCATCGCGGACTGAAAACAATCAGTCACGGTGGCGCAGACGCCGGATATCGTTCGGCGCTGAATCGCTACCCCGGCCAGCGCTTCGGCGTCTCGACGTTGTGCAACCTGGCGCAGACCAACCCCGGGCGGCTGGCGCAGCGCGTTGCCGAGGTGTATCTCGCTGACCAGATGCAGCCGGCGACGACCACCGCTTCCGACACCCGGCCCGAGGTGCCCCTTCCTGCGGCGGAGTTGTCGGCCCTCGCCGGCTTGTATTGGAACGCCCGAGATGCGAGTCCAGGCCGTTTCGTCTTCGAGGATGGTCGCCTGAAAATGCGGACGGGCCCACAGCAGACGGTCGCGCTGAAATCGATCGGCAATCGCCGTTTTGTGCCAGACGACGGGGCGCCGTTCGTGGTCGTCTTCGGGGACAATCGCATGACGTTCGACGGTCCAACCGGAACAGGTGACATCTTCGAGCGTGCCGAACCGTTCGCGCCGACGCCGGCGCAGCTCGAGGCGTTCGCCGGCGTGTATCGCAGCGACGAGATCGAAGCCACCTACCGCCTCGTCATCAAGGAGGGCCGGCTGCGCCTCGAGCGGCTCAAGTCGGCCTCCGCCGAACTCGAACCGCTCATTACCGACACGTTCCTGGGTCAGCCGGGTGTGATCCGCTTCACGCGCGATGCGACCGGCGCCGTCACCGGCTTCGTGCTTGAAGCGGGCCGCGTGCGTGGCATGAGGTTCTGGAAGGAAACTGCGCCGGCGCGGCGACCCTCCGACCAATAGGCGTGACCCGACGGCCGACTTCCTGGGGACCTGGCAACATGCAATTTCGCAAGTGCGCCGCAGTCTTGCAGAAACCAGCATCGGTTCCTGCGATCATTTTCTTCGCATTGACCACTTCGTCTGGCGTGATCGCTCGGCGGTTCGTCCGCGAGCCGGCAGGTGAGTCGAATGGAGCGGGAGACGGGGATCGAACCCGACATCGAGCTTCAAGGACATCGCATTCATGAGGTCACAGGTTCGATCCCGGTCTGGTCCACCAACCTCACTTCGCTACGCTCGTTCGGTTGGCGGCCCATCCCGGACCTCGGGCTCATGCGGCAGACGCTTCGCGTCTGCCAGCTAGTGCGATCCCGGTCTGGTCCACCAACTTCAAGTTGTTGATTCTAAACAACTGAATTTAGGAACCCACACCGTCAATCGAACCACGTTGCACTTGTATGTGCGGTCGTCGGGATTCGCACACACGGCTGTTTCGTGGCGCCCGATCACTTCGAGCTCGAGCCCGCCCGGCCCTCGTAGGTGCCAAATCGGAGCCACTCCGAGGAAGCTTGCAGCAGCTTCGTGTGCTGTGTCTCGTAGACGAGCTCGTGACTTCCACAGCTCACGGTAACGTACGCCTTCGGGCCACCGAGCGCGTCGTAGAGAGCGCGTGTCGCTTGCTCGGGCGCTTGATCGTCGAGCGCTTCTCGTATGACAAGCGTCGGCGCCTGAACGCGGCCCGGAAGGTCGGGGGTCCATCCTGCTGCGGTGAACGCGGGAGCGCCGAACACCTGACACCCCCCGACCGCTTCCGAGCTTGTCCATGGCAATCGTCGAATCCCACAATGCGTCGCGAATCGAGGGGTCGACTTGTTGGGCACAATTCTTGGAGTCGATTTGCTATCCCAGTCGATGAAGAAATCACGCTTGGCCGTCATGTTCATCGGATAGCTCGGCACACTTGCTACCGGCGGAAACCGCGTCGGCGCGAGCACGACGACCTTCTCGATGTTGTCCCGCACGAAGCGCTGCATAACCGATGGCTCTCATTCCACCCCGAGACCAACCCACGAGGTTTACCTTGAGCGCGCGGTCACCGCGAAGCGAACGGATGAATTCCACGACCGTGTCGATCTCGTCCCAATCCGTCGCGAAGCTGCCGAATGAATGCGGATAGCTGGGCGGACACACGGCCCGGAGAGGGATCGGAACGAGGTGCTTCGCCTGATTGTCGGCGGAGGTGTTGCACGGGTCGTCCATGATCGCGGGCTTGGACGAACTCCCGCAGCCTTGTAGATCCACTGCGAAGACATCGAAGCCCGCATCAGCCAGATAGACCATCCAACTGTAATCTTGGCACTGGATATGGAACGAGGGCACGGCAGCGGCCGCGCGCCCGTGAACAAGAAGGACGACGGGCCCCGACGAGGTGCCGCGGCGCTCCCGCATGAAGAGGCTGACCCAAGAACCTCGGTTGGCGCGTTCGGTGGAGATGTGCGGAACGAAGTGATCGATCGCGCCGGCAGGCGATTGCTGCGGCATCCGCGCTTGCGCTGCTTTTTCGATGTTCCGCTGGTAAGAGCATCCGATGAACATCGAGACGAACAGCGCTCCAGCGACGGTCGCTGTACGTTCACTCATCCTCGTTTTGATGACAGGCAGAACCCACCTGCGGGTTCGGTGACGGTGTTTGCCTTGCGCGTCCGATTCATGAGCAATCTCTGCTTCCTCTTGCTGTGGACCGGACTCTAGTCTGGCGGTGCGGGAACGTTCAAATCGGTTGCGTCGATCATTGGTTGGGCCGCGCGCTTACGCGACGCTTCTGAGCACGTCGAGCTGTTTGGACAGGGTGTCGACCCCGACCCCGGCCCGGAGGGTTGCTCACGCCCCGATGTCCGTGCCGGAATCCCCCGCAACCATTACAACTTGCAGCGCGCGTACCACACTCACTTCGCTGCGCCTAACACAGCTCGCCAGCCGCGCGCGGTTACCTCGTCAGGCAGCCAGCTTGCTTCACCTTTCGGACCCGGAAAAGTCGCGTACGGCGCAACCTCGGTTTTGTGGCTGTTCCCAAGCCACCCGCTATCTTCGGTTACGGGTCGCAATCGCATGCTGCCAGGTTGGAGACGCTGACGGAGTACAGCTGCGATCCACGGAATGATCAGCTCCTGGCTGGACACTTGGGTCTGTTCGTCTCGATGCGTCGCGCCGGGTTCGATCGCGAATGTCCACGGCGCGCCCGCTGACCGTCCGTTTTTCCATAATCTTTCGGCGTCCTCCGTCCCGGCTGTTTCGTCCTTGCCACCCGCAATGAGCAGCGCAGGGATGTCTTTTAGGACTTTCATGTTCGGGGACAATCCGCGCAGGTGCGCGTGATACCGAATGAAGGCGACGGTGCGCTCAGGATAGAGTTCCGCAAAAGTCGTCCCGAAGCTAGCGCCAGCGGACCCTCCCCAAAGCAGCAATCGAGCGTCCTTTAGTTCCGGGTGCGCAGACTGTTCTCCTAAACGTTGGAGTATCGCAAAAAGCGCGTCGGCGCCGCCCGCCGCGGCATCACGTATAAAAACCGGACCAGCAGCCGGTTCAGGACGAATCGTTCCCAATCTTAGGTACAGAACGGCGCATTCGCTCGTCTCTGACAAGGTACGCCACAAGTGAAAAGGTTCTGCTGCCGTGTTGCCGAGCGGCGTCCTTCCTACCGTGACAATCACCGCACGGATACGAGTCACCTTATGCGGCACGAAGATCGTACCCTCCGCTTTCACGTTCTTCCCGGTGAGATTCGCACCGGCAACAAATTCGGCTCCTGGAACCCGATCGCTGCCGCTTTGCGCGGAGGAGAAACGTGCGCAAAGTGTGAGGATTGCTGCTACAGCGAGGATGGTTTTCGTCATGACGCACCTCCGTGGCGCTGATCGCGCAGGGCGCAGTATCAGATTACCGAAAATTAGGTAGCGGTTCCTTCAGATCTCTATACTCCACGACATACTTCTCCACCTTCGAGGGTCATGGTGCCGAGCCGGAGGTAACCCACGTATCCTACGACCGACGGCCTCCTCACCTGCCACAGCATCTGCTTCGCTTCGCCAGAAGCTCAGTGAGATCAGTTGACCGCTGCTCGCGTCGCGACCAAGGAAGTGCGCACGTAACCGGGTACGGCCCGCAGCGTCGGGAAGAGATGACCGTCGATAAACTCGCGAACCTGTGGGACACGTCGGTGTTGTAAATCGGTAGTCTCAGGCCACCGACTCGTCGCAACCAACTCGTCAGTGGGTTCCAGCTGGCGTTGTTCTGGTCCACCAAACCTTCCAGAGGTCGGCGACGGGTAGTAGTTTCAACCTCGTTTCTCCAACGCAGACACTGGCCGCGCCTTGAATATCGCTCCGAGAAACTCGATGACCAGGTACGAGGCGAGCCGCGAGGTCGTGCTCTCGAAGTCGTTGGGCGGTGACACTTCAGTCAGATCGAATCCGACCACACGGCCCCTGACGGTAATCGCCGCCAGCAACTCGCGAAGCTGGTAGTACGTGAATCCGCCGGGCACTGCCGTGCCGGTGCCGGGCGCGAGCGAGGGATCCATGACGTCGATATCAATCGTTACGTAATAACCCTCGGCGTTGGGAATCGAGGCGGCGACCTTCTCAGCGCCCATTCGGATGGCATTAGACGCCGACACGATTTGCACGCCGCGTTTCCTGGCCTCTTGAATGGCACCTTCCGCTTGTGGTCCGACGATTCCGCGCAGACCAATCATCGTGACGCCGCTCACCCAGGGCAGATCGATGGCATGCCTGACGTGATTGCCGTGTCGATATGAGGGCAGTCCCGACGACGGATCGGTGGTGCCGCTGAAGTCGTGGTGCGCGTCCAGATGGATGAGGTGTAGCTTCTGTGCGGTCTTGGCATAGCCGCGCAGGACGGGGAAGGTGATCGAGTGGTCGCCCCCCAGAACCACCGGCAGCGCGCCGCGCTCGACGATTGTTCCGATGACGGCCGTTATCCGATCCAGCGTCAGCTCGATCTGTGCGGGTGGGGCCACGACGTCGCCGATGTCGACCAGCCGAACGCCAGCGAGCACAGACTCGTCGCGGTCGATGTCGTAAAGACCGATATTGCGCGTGGCCTGGACGCCCGACGCCTCGCGGATGGCCTGGGGGCCGAACCGGGTGCCCGGGTTGGTGCCATGTCCCAGGTCGTAGGGAACTCCCACGACCGCCACGTTGGCCTTGAAGGTGGTCAGTTCGCCGGCCGGGCACCCGAAAAAGGTCCTTGCCGACAGCGACCGTACGGGCGACTGCTGTGACGGCTTTACCTGACCGACAGCCCGTGACGTTCGAGCTGTCATCGCGCCGAAGGCCGTCAGTGCGCCGAGAAATGTTCGCCGATGCATGAGGCCTCCTCTGCTGATCCGCGGTTCGATTCGTCAGCTCTACTTCGACAACGGTTCCCTGAGGTCGCGATATTCGACGACGTACTTCTCGACCTTCGACGGTCGTGGTGCCGAGCCCTGAGGTAGCCCACGTATCGCGCGACCGACGGCCTCCTCGCCTGCCACAGCATCTGCTTCGCTTCGCCAGAAGCTCAGTGAGATCAGTTGACCGCTGCTCGCGTCGCGACCAAGGAACGTGCCCACGTAGCCGGGTACGGCCCGCAGCGTCGGGAAGAGATGGTTGTCGATAAAGTCTCGATAATGGTCAAGCCGCCCCTGATCGTTCGAGAAGACCGCAACACGCACGACCAATGCGGACGTCTTCTGCTGGTTTTGAGCGAAGGTGTGTCTCGCCATGGCGCCCATGATCAGGAACGCGATGGAGGCAGCCATCGTCAGAGCGACAACGATCGGTTTATTAGTTTCGAGAATTTGCATCGGCTTCCTCCTTCGTTACAGCAACAAGGAAGGCATAGTTGACTTCTTCTTGTCGCCTCCAAACCAGAGGCGTAGACTGGCGCAGGCTCCAGTCCTGTCCGGACGCCGCCTGGCTATGTCTGTATTCGATCCGCTGCGGGCGTATCTCCTAAGCAAGGCACCCTTCACGGCGAAAGAGCTTGATTTCCTCGAAGGGCTCTTTGTTCCATCATCGCTTCACTCCGGTGAGTTCCTGCAGCGCGCTGGTGAACCGGTGCGGCATGCGGCATTTGTGGCCAGTGGCTGTCTTCGCAGCTACGTCGTCGATGCGAATGGGGAAGAGGTAATCCTCGAATTCGCGCCCGAGAACTGGTGGATCGGGGACCGCACGTTTCTCACGGGGGGAACCACCTGTGAATGTTTCATCGACTCGATCGGACACTCCGACGTCCTGTTGTTCCATCAGGGTTCGCACCAGAAGATGGTTGAATCCGTCCCCACTTTTGCGGCAATGTTCCGGGTGGCGTTTCAGAAATACGCCGCTGCGAAGGACCGCCGAATCATCAACGCGCTGAGCATGTCGGTGGAGGAGCGCTACATGGACTTCATGAAGACGTACCCAGCCATCGCGCTCCGCGTGCCTCAGCGGATGCTTGCTTCGTACCTCGGCGTCTCGCCAGAAACGCTCAGCCGAGTCCGAAAGAATCTCTCGCATAAATAACAGGCGCACCGACTGCTGTGCCTCGCCGACACGAAAGTTAGCTGCGAGCGGCAGGGGAGCGCATTGATCTCGATCAAGAAATGCGGACGCATCCCCGGAGATCGGGCGCGTACACCGTGAGATCGGTCCCCGTGAGCTACTCGTGTCAGATTGAATGGTTTACGAAGAAAATCGAGGATGTCATAGAGGCGGATTTCCGTTTAGGAAGCCGCAGCGTTCGTATCCCCAATCGCCGATGTGACTCCGGCAAGTGAACGGTGAGTAAAGAGGTGGTCTAAGGTCTGCAGATCCCACGTGCGATATCGAGCGGATGCCCAAGTTCGAAGGTGCAAACTGGCCGGTTCTGCCAGATATTGAAATTATTGAGGTTAGATGGTGGCTCGCCGCACTGGACGATTTCCGCAACTGGCTCATCAAAGAAGCTGCGTAAACAGGTCTATTTCCGTCCAGCGTTCCCTCCTCGCGAATTGGTGTGCCTGCGAACGGCAGGTTCCAAACGCAAGGTTTCGATTAGAGCGGCAAGCGCAGCTGGCTGGTGCTTGCGACTCGGGTAGTAGAGAAAAAAACCAGGGAACGGCGGCGACCAATCTTCGAGCACGCGCACCAGCGCTCCACTGGCGAGGAATGGTGCGACGCTGTCTTCCGCCACCCACGCCAGGCCGGCCCCGTCGAGCGCCGCTTGAATCACGAGATCGAGGTCATCGACAAGGAGCGAACCCCTGACCGAGATCGCCATCGACTGATCACCTTTATCGAATTCCCACCGGTACTTACTCTCACCGCGGTGACGGAAGCCGATGCATTGATGGTGAAGCACGTCTCGCGGGGCTGTCGGCTTGGGGTGTGACGCGAAATACGCCGGTGCGGCGACGATCGCTGGTCGAAGATCCGGCGACACGCGAACGGCCACCATGTCCTGCGCAAGGTACTCGCCGAATTGGATGCCCGCGTCGAAACCGGCTGACACGAGGTCCACACGACTGTCGTCGGTCGTGATTTCGAGCTGCACGTCCGGGTAATCTCGCGCGAATTGACCGAGCTTCGGAGCCAGGACGGACTTCGCAGCGAGTCGCGGACACAGCAATCGTACGCGGCCCACTGGTTTGGCCTGCAGGCCGGACAACTTGCTTAACGTTTCGCGAATGTCCGCGAGCGCCGGCTGCAAATGTGCGAGCAGCTGCTCGCCCGCGTCCGTCGGCGACACGCTCCGCGTCGTCCGCGTCAGCAGCCGCACACCGATCTGCTCCTCCAGCCGCCGGATCGCATGGCTGAGGCCTGACGTGGAGATGTTCAGCTGCTTTGCCGCACGGGTAAAGCTGCGCTCCTCGGCAACGGCCATGAACGCTGAAAGGACGCTAAGTTCGTCGCGCGCCATTATTCGATCCTCGTCAACAACCCATGCACATTTTACCGTCTAGTCGCGGCTCGAAGCGAGACCTACACTGATTTTCAGACGAAATGGTCGTGAGTGGCGAGGGCGAATGATTATTCAGGATGAGGCTGATTTATGGCTAAGAAACTTGTCATGGACTCCGACCGGCGCAATTTCCTGAAAGCAGCGGTCATGGCCGCGGCGGGTGCCGCGCTGCCTGTCGGTGCTGCATCGTGGGCAAGCCCGGCCGCGGCTCAATCAACACAAGGCATCAAGCGGGAGGCATACACAATGAGAACTCGGAAACTGGGAGGCTTGGAAGTGTCGGAGCTTGGCTTCGGCAACATGGGCCTCAGCGGCGGGCACTACGGCCCTGGTGTTGACCGGGCGCAAGGGATCCGTGTGATCCGAGACGCGCACGAGCGCGGCGTCACGTTCTTCGACACGGCGGAAGTCTACGGTCCCTACGTCAACGAGGAACTGGTCGGCGAGGCCCTCGCGCCGGTGCGCGACAAGGTCGCGATCGCCACCAAGTTCGGCTTCAAGATCGACGGCACGAACGGGTTGGACAGCCGGCCGGAGCGCATCCGGCGGGTCGTCGAGGCATCGCTCAAGCGTCTCAGGACCGACCGTATCGATCTCTACTACCAACACCGCGTCGATCTCACCGTACCGATCGAAGATGTGGCCGGCACGATCAAGGACCTGATCAAGGCGGGGAAGGTCCTGCACTTCGGCCTCTCGGAGCCGAGCGCGAAGACCATTCGCCGCGCGCACGCGATTCAGCCAGTTTCGGCCATCCAGACGGAATACTCGCTCATCGAACGAAGCCCGGAACACAACGGCGTGCTTCAAGCGTGTGAGGAACTTGGCATCGGCTTCGTTCCATGGGGGCCACTGGGGCAAGGGTTCCTGCCGGGGACGATGGACGTGAACGCACAGTCCGCCTTCGACCCGAAGACTGATCTGCGAGCGACGTTCCCGCGTTTCTCGCCCATGGTGATGAAGAACAACCAGCCGATCATCGAGCTTCTGACGACGTTCGGCGCGAAGATGGGCGCAACGCCCGCACAGATCGCGCTGGCGTGGTTGATGGCGCGAAAGCCGTGGATTGTTTCGATCCCCGGCACGACGAACCTGGATCACCTGCGGGAGAACATCGGCGCGGCCAATGTCCAGCTGACGCCAGAGGACCTTCGCAAGATCGAAACCGCCATGTCCCGCATCGAGATCTACGGTGGCCGCATGGATGCGCGACAGATGGCGCAGATCGGCAAAGACGGAGATTAACGATGAACGACTTCGGCGCCCGTGTCGGCCAGGGTTTCCTGCCCGGACTGATTGTGCTGTTCGCACTCGTCGTGCCCGCCCGTTGCGAAGCGAGCACGCAATCTGCTGAAGGTTCGACTGCTGATACGGCATCCGTACAACCGGAGGAATTACGCATGTGGATGACGGTGGGCGAACGTCGTTTTGCAATCACGTTGGACGACAACGCGGCGGCTCGCGCGTTCGCCAAGCTGCTGCCGCTGACGCTGGACATGTCCGAGCTCAACGGCAACGAAAAGACGGTCGGCCT
Source organism: uncultured Acidimicrobiia bacterium (assembly GCA_963784445.1). GTDB lineage: Bacteria > Acidobacteriota > Vicinamibacteria > Vicinamibacterales > UBA2999 > 12-FULL-67-14b. Next base: position 38,517 of record CAWARO010000002.1, read on the forward strand.
GCCGAAAGCGCTACCGACAAACGCGCGCCGACCGGGAACGATCCGCAATGGCGATCTCATGCTGTACGGCTCAAACACCCTGGTCGTTTTCTATGTGACATTTGATTCGGCGTACGCGTACACGCGTCTCGGTCGCGTGGACGACCCCACAGGCCTTGCGCAGGCGCTCGGCCCGCGCGGCGTACGGGTCGTCTTTTCGAAGGACTAGCTATGCGATTGATCAAAGCCTTTGGGGCTCGGGCGAGCGACCACCCCCTCGAATTCTTGGACATCACTCGCCGCGCGCCCGGCGCGCACGATGTGCAGATCGACATCGCGTATTGCGGTGTGTGCCACTCCGACCTTCATCAAGTGCGCTCTGAGTGGGCCGGCACCCTGTACCCCTGCGTGCCGGGACACGAGATCGTTGGCCGCGTCTCAGCGGCGGGCGCGCAAGTGTCCGGCTTCCAAGTGGGCGAGCTCGTCGGCATCGGCTGCATCGTCGATAGCTGCAAGCGGTGCGAGGACTGCCACGCTGGGTTGGAGAACTACTGCGACCACATGGTCGGCACCTACAACGGGCTAACGCCGGACGCGCCCGGCCACACGCTCGGCGGCTATTCGCAGCGGATCGTCGTGCACGAGCGCTACGTCCTGCGCATCCGTCACCCTGAGGGACAACTGGCCGCCGTTGCGCCGCTGTTGTGCGCTGGCATCACCACTTACTCCCCGCTGCGCCACTGGAAGGTGGGACCGGGGCACACGGTCGGCGTGGTCGGCATCGGCGGCCTGGGCCACATGGGCATCAAGCTGGCGCATGCTATGGGGGCGCACGTGGTGGCGCTCACCACGTCCGAATCCAAGCGAGAGGCGGCCTTTGCCCTCGGCGCAAAGGAGGTCGTGGTGTCGCGCAACGCCGACGAGCTGGCGTCGCATGCCAAGCGCTTCGACTTCATCCTCAATACCGTGGCAGCGCCCCACGACCTGGATCCCTTGTTCGGTCTGCTCAAGCGCGACGGCGTTATGGCCTTAGTGGGGGCTCCGGCGACACCGCATCCTTCGCCGCAGGTGTTCAGCCTCATCACGAAGCGTCGCAGCCTTGCCGGCTCGATGATCGGCGGCATTCCCGAAACACAAGAGATGCTGGGTTTCTGCGCCGAGCACGGCATCGTGGCGGACATCGAAATGATCCACGCTGATGAAGTCAACGAAGCTTACGAACGCATGCTCAAGGGCGATGTCAAATACCGATTCGTCATCGACAACGCTTCGTTAGCAATCTGACTTACCAAGGAGAATTGATGATCAAGACGATCATTCTGCTATTCGGCGTTTCATTTGGATCATTGAGCGCGATGGGGGCGGACAAGGCAAACCGAGCGGACAACTTCTCCAAGAGCGAGGAGGTGACCGGACAGAGCGGATCGGCGCCCACCCAGCAGATTACGCGCGCCGGGAGTCAGTCCTCGGCGATTGGTCCTGAAGCCAATTTCACCGGCCGCGTGCGGGTCGACATGATCTGGCCCGCCGACGCTGGCATCACTGCGTCGGGCGAGCTCGTTACGTTCGAGCCAGGGTCTCGCTCGGCTTGGCACATTCATCCCGCCGGCCAGCGCCTGGTCGTGGTTTCCGGCGTGGGGCTTACGCAGGAGTGGGGCAAAGCCGTGCAGGAGATCAGTCCCGGAGATGTGGTCTGGTGTCCGCCCGGCGTAAAGCACTGGCATGGCGCGACTCCTACGAACGCCATGACTCACTTAGCGGTCACCGGAACGGCGGAGGGCAAGAACGTCGACTGGATGGAGAAAGTCAGCGATGAGCAATACAAAACACGCTAAGTATTTCGACGCGAGCGCGGTGGCTCTGAACTACTAGCGAATTCTCGGCGCGATACAAAGGACTTCAATGGCTCGCATCTTCATCACGGGCAGCACAGACGGCTTGGGCCGTGCCGCCGCGCGGACGCTCATCAACGAGGGGCATGACGTCGTTCTGCACGCCCGATCTCGCGAGCGAGCCTCAACGTTCGACGATATTGCGTCGCGATCCGCGGGCGTGATCATTGGTGATCTCAGTCGTGCCTACGACACGCGAAGCATCGCCGAGCAGGTAAATGCCATCGGACGGATGGACGCCGTCATTCACAATGCGGGCATATCGTCCACGAAGGGGCGCACACCGACGCCGGAAGGCCACGCGACCATCCTCGCCGTTAACACGCTCGCGCCTTACATCCTCACGGCCCTGATCGAGCGTCCGCACCGAATCGTGTACCTCAGTAGCGACATGCATCACAGCGGCACGAGCTCACTTCGCGACATCAATTGGAACGCGCGACGCTGGAACTCCAACCAGGCGTATTCGGACAGCAAGCTGTATCTCACTGCACTCGCCTTTGCGATCGCGAGACGATGGCCGGGCGTGCGGAGCAATGCCGTCGATCCCGGCTGGGTTCCAACGAAGATGGGCGGTGCAGGTGCGCCGGACGATCTTGAACAGGGCTACCTGACGCAGACGTGGCTTGCGGTGAGCGATGATCCCGAAGCGACTGTGAGCGGCTGTTATTGGCACCATCGCCAACCACGCACGCCAGCGAAGCAAGTGAAAGACGACGCGTTTCAAGACGAACTCTCGGCCAAGCTCGCCGATTTGACAGGAGTGACGCTCTGCTAACCCTACCGGATCAAGCGTAAGCGCGTGCGCCGCAACACGATGTTCATCAGCACTTAACACTCGGTGCGCAGCGCTGGTCACGGGACCTTCAGATCAATGACTTAGGCTGTGGAAGTTCGATACTGCGATCGGCTGGATTTGTAAGTTGTTGATTAAGCGTGTCTTAGGAGCTGGCTCGCCAGGCTGGACTCGAACTAGGCGGCTCTCTGGAAGTCCTCGATTTGGCGTATCCAGCTGGTCAGTGGGTTCCATCTGGGACAAATCTGGGCCACCAACACCAACTTGTTGATTCTAAAGATCGGAAGTGCGCACGCAATCAGCGCAGCCTTGCGAGCCACAACTCGTGCGGACCCTCGCGACAGATTGGGAACACAATTTCGTCGCGCGGCGACACGTCCATCGACATCTGAAAATAGCGCTCGAATGGCCCAAGTAGGCCGTGCACCTTCATCGCCCCCCCATCGACAGCGACCGAAGTCAACTCGCCGGACACCCGAGCGCTCGTGTGGCGCAAGAAGAAGAGCCGCGTACCGTCGCCTGACCACGCCAGCGCAGTGAGGAACCGGTCGTCCTTCGGGATGAGCGTTCGGCAGCGGCCGCTCTCGCTCTCACACACGAGGAGTTCGTGATCACGGGACTCTCCGGCGATCAGTCGGCCGTCGCGCGAGAACCGCTGTTCGTACAGGGCAAACGGAAGCGGCCTTTCCGATCCGGTCTTGAGGTCGCGCACTTGCGATTGCCGTAAGTCGCCGTTTTCCACCGATGAATAGACGACTGTGCGCTCGCGAGGGTCGACGGTCGCCTGGTATTGGCGTCCGAAAGACCACGGTGCGATCTCACCCGAGGCACCACCGGTGATAGAGAGCCTTCGAAACGTCAGGCTGGGACGGACTTGATAGAAGTACAGCGTCTCGCCGTCGCCACTCCACTGCGGCATGATGTTGATATCGCCGGCGCCATCGGTGAGGGCGGTCACGTTCGATCCATCGGCGTCCGTGACGAAGAGCTGCATTTCACCGCGCGAATTCCGGCCCATCAGCGCAATGCGGGCTCCATCAGGCGAGTAGCGCGGATATGCGAGAGGTGTCCGTTTCTCGAGCAACGTTCTTCGTCTGCCGCTGTGCGCGTCCTGAACGACCAGGGCCCATGTGCGCTTCACGTTCGCGAAGAGGAGCGTTCGTCCGTCGGGCGAGACCGTCGGATCGAGATCCTCACCGGTTCCGGTTGTCAGCGCTTCGGGCGGGCCGCCGGCCACCGGTATCCGCCATAGATTCACACTGCCCGATCGTGCCGAGGGAACGACGAGCGACTTCCCGTCCGGGGTCCAGGTTGGTGCACCGCCGTCCTGAAGGTCTGAGGTGATTCGGCGAGGCTCGTTTCCGTCCGAAGGGAGGATCCAGTAATCGCCGTACCGGCCCTGTTCACCGAGGAAGACCGCAATCCACTTGCCATCCGGTGAGAAGGTCGGCCAGCTGTCGCCGTAGTGGTCAATCAGCCGCCCGGGGAGTCGCGGCAACTGGCTGGCGCCGACGCCATCAGCGCCAGCAATGAAAACCTGTCCGGCCCTCTCGAAGACGAGCCGTCGGCCATCGCGCGACAGATCGGCATTCCAGCCGTCCTTCACGATCTGGCGAGGTTCGCCTCCGAGTGACGGCACGGACCAGATCCCCCCGCCGCTGCGGGAGTAAATGATGCGGTCTCCCTGGGCCGACCACCGAGGGCGGACGGCGGGAAGGTCACCGAATGTGATCTGGATGGGATCTCCGATCGCGAGGTTCTTGATCCAGACCTGCGGAGTACCGCCAGCATCACTGACGAACGCGACCATACGGCCGTCCGGTGAGAGAACCGGCGAGCGGTGCGATCCTGCGAACGTCGAAATGAGCTCGAGGCCGGCTAACTGAGCGTCCTGCCCAGATCTCGCCGGTCGGGAACGGCGAGAGGCAACGTAGCCAATTATCCCAATGAGCGCGAGAGCGACCACCAGGGTGGCAGCGACAATCAGGCGGTAGGGTTTTGCTGAGGCCCGTTCGTGTGTGTCTTCCCGCGGACCCGCGTGCACACTGCGTCCGCTGGACCACGCGTCGAGCTCCCTCTTGTAGGCGAACACCGAACCCAGGTCTTTGTGCAGCTGGCGGTGAACGGGCAGGCCCTCTTCCGTTTCCCAGCGATGAACGGTTCGGACGCTGCGCTTCAGGTAGGCCGCAATCTCCTTCCAGGAATCAAGCCGTTCCCCGGTCGGTGAGGCGTCTGTTTGCGACGGAGCGTGGGACGGAGCCGTATCCATCGAGGCCCGGAGGTTCGCAAACGCCATTCTAGCTCCTGCGGAGCTGTCGACCAGAAGAGGCGGTTGAGGACCGCGCCACGAGCCAAAGTGTGCCATCTTCGCGGCGGCAGTCTTTGTCTCTTGCGCGTGCAGGAGCGCACTCCTAGGCTTCAGCCATCGGCCTTCGCTCCGGCTTTGACAGATATGGCTGCAAGGAGATGGCTCATGCGTAAGTTGTATGTGGCTCTGTCGCTCGCGCTGATCAGCGTCTGGACAATGCCCGACCTCACCCGCCCCGGCATGGCGCTCACATCGGCTGAAGCTGTCGATCGGGCGAACGCCTACTCGAACGTCGGGTCGATCATGGTCTGGCGCGCTCCCAGCAATCCGCCCGGCTTGCCCGGGGGGCTCGCCGGCCAGGTGACCGCCGTCCTGATTCACCCGCAGACACTACTCACGGCGGGACACTTTGCGGCGCGGGCCGAGAGCTTTGGAACGCTTCCGCCCTGGCTTCGAATCGTCGTGAGCTTCGCTCCAAATGCCTTGGATCAGAGCACATGGATCGACATCACTCGCGTCCGCGGCTGCATCGCCCATCCTTCCTTTCCAAGGCCCTGCACTCCGCAGAGTTGCCCGTTCGACGACACCGACGGGCAGTACGAACCGGGGATCAGCGACGTCGGCCTCTGCTTTCTCGACGAGCCCGTGCTCGGCATCCGAGCGGCAAGGCTGGCCAACAGAAGTCTCGACGATGAGCGCGTCCCGGGCACGAGGATGACCATCGTTGGGTACGGGACGACGGCACCAGCTCCAGGGGGACCAGGTGACACGTCGCTCTACGACGGCATCCGCCGTTGGGGAACGTCCACAGTCGACCAGGTCATCGATCAGAACTGGGTAACCTTCAACCGCGACCCGGTTGGCGTCTGTTACGGTGATTCAGGCGCACCGACCTTCTTCAACGGCCGAGTGGTCGCGGTCGCATCCGATGGCGCGCTCGATTGTGTGTCTGCCGACAATCGCGCCCGGGTTGACAGCAAGGAAGTTCGCAACTGGATCAAGTCGCAGATAGATCAACGCTTTCCGTTCTAGTTGCGTTGGGTTCCGTCGGCCGACTCGCGCTGTCGCCGACGGCCACCGCCACTGCGCTCGTTTCTGGTGTGTGCCAATGCTGAAAGAGGACAGGTATTCAACTATGCAGCTCGCCGAAGGCTCTCAATCCGACGCAGCCAGCTGATTAGCGGGTTCCAACTGGCGCGGTTCTGGTCCACCATCTCCAGCTTGTTGATTTCAAACGACTGAGATCGATCAACCCACATCAATCTTCGAACCCGCCTATACAGTGAGCCGAGTGGCACGAGCTTGCGGCCCGTAAATTCCCACGCCTAGTCGTGAAGGCGAGCGCTACTCGTAACGGAGCGCGACTACCGGGTCGACGCGCGCCGTCTTGCGTGCGTCGCGATTCGTGCGGCGGCTTTCCTCTCAGCGTTATCCACAAAGAGTCCCAGCGTCACGCGGATCCGATCACGCGCATGATCGATCGCACGGTCGCAGGTGCCTCCATCAACGCATCACGAAATACACCCACGGCGAACCGATCAGCAGGTATATCGCCAGGAAGGCCAAGGTGATGAGTCCGCCGAGCTTGTAGAGCTCGCGCTGCGTCAGATAGCCGCTGGCCGCGAAGATGATGTTCTGGCTCCCGCCCTGCGGGGTGATCACCGAGAAGTAGCTGCTCGCGAAGAGCAGGCCGAAGGCCATCAAGGGCAACGGCACCCCGCCCTTCGTGCCAACGTCGAGGAAGACGCCGAACAACGCCAGCACCTGTGACGTCTGGCTCACGAACATGTAATGGATGAGGACGTAGATGACAATCAGGGTCACGTACAGGCTCGTCCAGGACAGGCCGCCGAGGCCCGAGGCGAGGCGCTCGCCGACGTAACCCATGAAGCCGAGCTCGTTCAGCTGCGCGCTCATTGCAAAGAGCACCGCGAGCCAGAAGAAGGTCACCAGCGTGTCACCCATCTTGGTGATGTCGTCGAGCGTGATCACGTTCAGGAACAGGAGCACGCCGAAGCCCATGAAGGCCACACTGGTCGTGTTGAGCTGTAGCCTGTTGCCGAAGATCCAGCCGGCGACCATCAGCGCGAAGGTCACGGCGGTGATCCACTCGTCGCGCGACATCGGGCCCATGGCGGCCAGCTCCTTGCGCGCTGCGGCGGGGGCCTCGGGTGTCTTGCCCACGCCCGGTGGAAAGAGCTTGGCAACGATCAGGGGCAGGAGCCCGATCGCAACGAGCGACGGCACCGCGGAGGCGAGGAACCACGTCCCGAAGTTGATCTCGAGCCCGGCCTGCTGTACGAGCTGCACGGCGATCGGGTTAGCGGAGGTGGCCGTCATCCACAGCGCGGAGGAGACGGCGAGGCCCGCCATCGAGCAGAACATGAGGTAGCCGCCCAGGTGCCGGGTCTTGGGATCCCCCGGCTCCGAGCCCGCCCCCTTGGCGACGGCGAGCACGATCGGGAAAAGCACGCCGCCGCGCGCCGTGTTGCTCGGGAAGGCCGGCGCGATGGCCGCGTCCGTGAGCACAATGCTGTATGCGAGGCCGAGCGACGAGCCGCCGAAGCGGCCGACCATGAAGAGGCTGACGCGTCTGCCCAGGCCCGACTTCACCACGGCCTGCGCAACAATGAACGCGATCACCACCAGCAGCACGCTCGAATTGGCGAAGCCCGAGTAGGCCTGCTCCGGCTTGATCGTCCCGGTCAGGACGATGGCGGCGACGGCCAGCATCGAGGCTGTGAGCAGCGGGAATGCGTTGATCAGCACCGAGGCGATGGCCGCGGCGAAGACGGCGAACAGGTGCCAGGCGGGCGCCGTGAGTCCGGCCGGAACCGGGAAGAACCAGATGCCGAGCGCCAACGCGAAGGGCACCGCGCGCTTGATCCGCAGTCCAGTCGTCATCGGGGCGAGCCTCCCGCTGCGGGACCGAGCTGAACGCGACCTTGTAGGTCAACGGCGCGTCCGTGGACTGCTCCTTCCTCGCCTTCCATCACCCACTGCCAGGAGAATGCGTAGGAGCCCGTGATGCCGGCATAGCGCCCTGTGCCGGAAAGGATCGTGCCCGCGATGTGGTTCTTCGCCGCGGTACCTTCGCCCCGGAGCTCGCTGTAAACCTGGTCGCCGCGCTCGTCCGTCCAGACGCTGCGGCCCTGGAAGCCCGTGGCGCTGTCGGTGAGTCCAATCACCTCGGACTGAAATCCGACGCCGAGCCGGCCCGGGCCCGTGAGCAGCATCGTGCCCTTCAGATTGACGATCGAGCCAAACCGCTCCCCGCCGAGGGGGATGGTGTGACGGCTGCCCAGGCCGCTCCAGGATCCGCTGAACTCGAGCTCCCCGGATGCTGCCGCAGGCTTCGGCGACTCCTGCGCTGGTCCGCAGGCCGCGGCGGCGAAGGCCAAGCAGAGGAGGAACCGACAACCCGGCACGTCGCCACGTCGCTTTCGATCCTGCCTCGGCGCGCGTGTGAGGAATCCCATGTCTCCCTCCCGTCGGTGATGGCCCTATCGGTTCCTGCGCTGGCGTTGTCGCTGGGGGGCCGAGGTTGACCGAAGACCGCCTATACGATCTTCGCCGTCGAGTTGATGCTCCGCGCGGTCTCCTACCTCTTCGGACGGTGCAGAGTAGCATGTGTCTGAGACCGCCTACGAAGGGATGTTCAACTCGCCCACGACCAAATGACGTGGTCTTGGTTTCGACCTCCAGCTTCCGAGGGATTGTCAGCAGCGATCGGGATGGCGACTTTCCGAATTCCGAATCGATCGTGATGGTGTTCATCGATCAGACGCCCGACTGATCAACTCGACGTGCTTCGCCTTGACAAAGCGGCTATTGTGAACCGGTGAGCGGGGAACGTTAGGCGTTCGCGAAAGGGCTACGTGAGATCATTCCTAAACAGACGTGCTCTCGCAATAATATTGGCCGCTGGCCTCAGCCAAGGGGTCGCGCTGTCCCAATCACCGCCGCCCCAGACGGAGTCGAGTCTTTCCAGCAATCCCGCCTTGGTACGTGAATGGGCAAATCGCCTGCTGGCCAACGACCGGAAGGTCAGCGCCACCGCCGAAGCCGCCCTGGTTAAAGGTGCGGGGCGTTCGCTACCTTTGCTGAGACGATTCCTCGCGAGTGACGAGTACGACCTGCGTCAGCAAACTTTTGAAATCATCCGGCAAATCGGTCCGCCGGCCATTCCCCTGCTGGTCGAGCTGCTTCGGCATGAGGAGGTCTCCTTCCGGAGCTTTGCTGCTGATGCCTTGATTGACCTGGCGCCCGATACAGAATCGATTCAGCCGGCGTTGAGACAGGCGCTGAGCGACGAGGATTCGATGGTGGCGGCCGATGCCGCACGTGCCTTGGGCGCTTTGGGCGAGAGGGCCAGTCCTTCGGTGGGTGCTCTCGTCGAGGCTCTGTCGCACAGGGAGCCACACGTTCGTATTTACGCGGCGGAGGCCCTGGCGTCCATCGGTCCGAAGGCGAGCGCGGCGGTTCAGGACCTCGCCAGAGCCTTGGGCGATCCGATTCCCGGGGTCCGCTGGGCGGCGGGTGAGGCCCTCGCAGGCATCGGCCCGGCCGCGCAGTTGGCTGTGCCTGAGTTGATTGAAGCTCTGAAGGATGAGTTCCTCTACGTTCGGATCTACGCGGCCGGGGCGCTCGGAAGCATCGGGCCGAAGGCACAGGCAGCGCGGGAGGCGTTGATCGCGTCCGCAAACGATCCCGCATTGCGTGACCAAGCCGAGTGGGCGTTGAATCGCATCGCAGGCATCAAAACTGGAAAGCCTGTGGTCTCACCCCATTTGCCAGGGCCTTCCGTCCTCCAACCCCAGACGACTGTGGCTCACACGGGCAATCCTCCCGTTGACTGGGATACGACCACGCGACGGAACATCGTCTGGAGCCTCGAGTTGGGAAACGAAGTGTACGGCAGTCCCGTGGTTGCCGGCGCTGTGGTCTATGTGGGTGCCGACAATACCCGGCGAATCAACCCCGCCTTTCAGGAACATTCAGGCGTGCTCATGGCGTTTCGGGCGACGGATGGCGCGTTCCTTTGGCAGGATCCGGCCCCGCGAGTGGAGCGCGGCCTAAGGGAGTGGCTGTTGCCTTCGACGACAAGTGCTCCTTATGTTGAAGGCGACCGGTTGCACTACGTCACCTCCCAGTGTCAACTCCGTTCCCTCGACACGCAGGGTTTCGGCGATGGTGAGAACGATGGTCCATATCGGGAGGAGGTCTTCAAAGACAAGGGTGCAGCAGACATCGTCTGGGAAGTGGACATGCCCGCCTTGGGTGTCTTTCCACACGAAGCCTGCAATAGCGACGTCTTGTCCCTTGGTGATCTGCTGATGGTCGGTACCTCCAACGGCCAGAATGAAGGCCACACGCGCGTCCCATCGTCGCACGCTCCAAGTTTGATCGCGGTGAACAAGCACTCGGGCGAGGTGGTCTGGCGCGCCATCGGAGCAGGAGACCGGGTGCTGCACGGCGCCTGGTCCAGCCCTGTGGCGGCCAACGTCAGCGGGCGCGTGCAGGTGCTTTTCGGGGGAGGAGATGGTTGGCTGCGCGCCTACGACGCAGCGTCAGGTCAGGAACTCTGGCGATTCGACGGCAACTCGAAGGATGCCCGCTGGCTTCCGCGCGCCGGTGTCCTTTCACGCAGCTCCATCATTGCTTCACCGATCTTCGCCGACGGCCGCGTCATCGTTGCCATGGGGCTGTCTCCTGGGCACGCCAACGGACCTTCGTTGATTCATGCGATCAATCCCAACGGTCAGGAAGACGTTACCGAGAGCGGGCGCCTGTGGACGTCGCGTGAGGTCGGCCGCGTGGTGGGAACGCCCATCGTGAAGGACGGTCTGCTGTACGTTGGGGACTTGGGCGGAACCGTTCATTGTTTGGACGCAGCAACCGGTGCCCACCTATGGAAGCACGAGACGAACGATGCCATCTGGGGATCCCTCCTGCTGGCCGGCGACCGCCTTTACGTTGGGAACGCTGGAGGACTCATGACCGTTCTTCGTGCCGGACGGCGAAAGGAATTGCTGGCGCAGATCGAAATGGATGCCCCGCTCTATTCGCGTCCGGCTGTGGTCGGCGATGCACTTTATCTGGCCACTGCGAGCCGGTTGTACCTCATCGCGACAAAGCATTGATCCGAACGCGCGTCAGGAGCCTCGGGCTGCGGCAGCGATCTAGTCGCGCCTAGCCTGCCAGTCCCAATGGCGAGTGATCGTCTTTCCCGACTCAAGAAGAAAGACACTTGTCTCTTCACCGGTGAGGGCACTGCCGTCCGATGAAAATCTTCCCGAAACGCGCGCTTCAGTGCGGAAACGAAGCCGCGCTTCGCCACATTGCAAGGGCGACCCAAAGTCTTCAATCTCGGTTGCGAAAAACTCGTTCCCGGCCGCCGTGCCTACGTAGGTGTTGTGATCAGCAGTAAACAAGCGCATGGACGCGCCCGAACGCTGGATCAGCAACACCGAGTCGACTACCACTCTTCCGATTGTGTCGAGGGCTAGAGTGCACCCCTCCGACCCAGTGTGACCTGTGAATGTGCGGGTGAGATTCCAACGCTCCTGTGCGCCCGTGGCGGGAACCGGCGATGGGATGGTTGGGGACGCTGCGGACGTGGGAGCCGTCGGTAGCTGTGACGAACCGTCCCTGCAGCCGACCACGCAGTTGGACGCAATCAATACGATAATGATCGCGATCGTTCGGTTTGTCATCGCTGCGTCCCTCTTAGGATGGTGCAACCCGCTACTCGCGCTAGGAGGTCACAGCGCGGCTAATCTACCACCTTGGGCACTCGCAGCCCTGCGCGGCTCTCTGATCTCGAACCGCCGTAACCACGTCGATTGACCTCTCAGCTCGCCTCCCGGTTTGAGGCTCCGCTTCGGGAGCCCTACGGCCGTGTGAATTTGACCGTCACGGTCATGACCACTGGCGTGGGAACTCCGTTCAGCAGGGACGGTTGATACTGCCACTGCCGAACGGCGTCAAGTGCCGCCTGGTCCAACATCGGCACCGACTTCACGACGCGTGCGTCGGCGACCTTGCCCTCATCGTCAATCGTCATTTCGATCACGACGTCGCCTTGTACGCGAGCGGACTGAGCGATGGCCGGGTAGAGCGGAGCGACCTCCTTGATCCTGATCGGCGGACGAATCTGACCGCCGACGCGAATCGCCTTGGCGAGCTTCTCGCGTCGGGCCGCGGCGGCCTTCGCCTTTCTCGCCTCATCCGCCTCCGCGCGCTCGCGTTCGCTTGTGGCATCCGTCGCGGCCTTATCGGCGGCGGTCTTTGCCGCGACAGCCAGTTCGCGGGCGCGGTCGGTACGACTTGATGAGTTTCCCCTCCTGCGCCTTCAGCTCGGCGTCGAGGGCCGCCTGGGCTGTTTGCGCCTCCTTGAGCGAAGCGGCGGCGTACTTGTCCGCACCGGCGCTCGATGCACTGGCCATCGACTGACGCGCCGCATCCGCCTCTGCCGTAGGCGGCGAGCCACAGCCCGAGAGGAGAAAGATGAGCATCGGAAGAACTACGACGAACGTGCGTACTGGCATAGTCGGTTCTCCTTACGAAGTTCCCCTTTGCAGCCCGGTCGAGCTGCTATTCCTCAGGTGACTGACTGCAAGAGGACGGCCAAACTGAGCCTTCGATCCCCTCTTTCCTACTTCTTCGCCGTAGCCGTCTGCAGGAGGTGGAGCATTTCGATCGGCAGCGGGAAGATGATCGTCGAGTTCTTCTCCGCCGCAATTTCGGTCAACGTCTGCAGGTAACGCAGCGTGATCGCAATCGGCTCGGTGGCGATGACGCCGGCCGCCTGTGACAGTTTTGCCGACGCCTCGAGCTCGCCTGCGGCGTGGATGATCTTGGCGCGCTTTTCCCGCTCCGCCTCCGCCTGTCGCGCCATGGCTCGCTGCATGTTGTCCGGCAGATCGACGTGCTTCACCTCGACGGCCGACACCTTGACGCCCCAGGGATCGGTGCGCTGATCGAGAATCTGCTGGAGCTGCTGGTTCAGGTGCTCGCGCTTCGAGAGCAGATCATCCAAATCCACCTGGCCCAGCACGCTGCGCAGGGTCGTCTGCGACAGCTGCGACGTCGCGTAGTTGTAGTTCTCCACTTCGACGATGGCCTTCAGGGAGTCCATGACGCGGAAGTAGACGACGGCGTTCACTTTGACCGAGACGTTGTCGTGCGTGATGACATCCTGCGGCGGCACGTCGAGCACCACGGTGCGCAGGCCCACGCGCACCATCCGATCGATCGGCGCGAACACAAAAATCAGGCCCGGTCCCTTCGGCTGCGGCAAGAGCTTGCCGAGGCGGAAGATGACGCCGCGTTCGTACTCGGCGAGGATCTTGATCGAGCTCATCAGATAGAGCACGACGACCAGAATCAGAATCAGGATTGGATTGATCAGCATGATGGACCTCAGTCCCTGCGGACGACGAGCGTCAGTCTGTCGACTCCGGTGACTAGGACGCGCGCGCCCTTGGGGATTGGCTCGCCGGACGTCGCGTTCCAAATCTCTCCGCGTGTGGCGACCTGCCCGGCGTGTTCGCGCGCAATGACGGTGAGCGCCTCGCCGTGTTCTCCGATCATCGCCGCCTGCCCCATGACCGGTGGTTGGCGCTGGGCGGCGACCGCCAGCCTGGTGAGCAATACCGCGACGGCCGCGAACCCGAGCACGACCGGTACGACCACGCTGAGGCTCAACTGCAATTCCGGAAGCGTCGAGTCCACGAGGATCATCGATCCGAAGATCAGGCTGACGACGCCGCCCGCCGTGAGCAGGCCAAAGCTCGTCACCTTGATCTCGAGCACGAACAGCAACAATCCGAACAGCACCAGGAACAGCCCGGCGTAGTTCACGGGCAGCACTGAGAATGCGAAGAACGCCAGCAACAGCGAAACGCCGCCGACCACCCCGGGCAGAATGGCGCCCGGGCTCCACAACTCGATCGTCAAGGCCAGCGTGCCCAGGCTGAGCAGAAGGTACGCGATGTTCGGATGCGCGACCCCGCTCAAGATACGCTGTCGCAGGCTCATCTCGAGTGGAATGATGTGCGCGTCGCGCGTCTTCAAGACCACCGTGGTGCCGTCGAAACGCGTAATGGTGCGGCCGTCGAGCTGCCGCAACAGGTCTGGAACGTCCTGCGCCACGACGTCGACGAGCGGCGGCACGGCGGCGGCGGCCTCACCCTCGGTGAACGCGCGGCTCTCGGTCACCGCCTGCGCGGCGAGCTCGACGTTGCGGTGGCGATGGGTGGCAAGAGTACGGGCGTAGGCGGCGCTGTCCTCGGTGGCCTTCTTCGACGTGATCTCATCCATCTTCGCGCCGCCGCCTTCGACGGGATGGGCCGCGCCGATATGCGTGCCCGGCGACATGGCGGCGACGTCCGCGGCGATTGTGAGGATGAACCCCGCCGAGGCCGCGCGGGCACCAGACGGGGACACGAAGATCGCCACCGGCACCTTGGAGGCGACCATGCTCGACACGATTGCCCGCGTGGACTCGAGCAGCCCACCCGGCGTCCGCAGCGTGAACACGACGAGCACCGCCCCGGCGCGATCCGCCCGCTCGATCGTGTCCATCATGTATTCCGCGGATACCGGGTGAATGATGCCGTCTACGACGGCGGAATAGACGATCGGACGGCCGGCAATTTCGTTTGGAGACGGCGCAATCTGGAGGGAGCGGGCGCGAGATGAGCCACTCATCATCGCCAGGACCAGCGTCAGACAAGCCGCCAACCGCCGCGCGTCGCGAACAGTCATGGTAGACAGCGCTCAGCTCATTATCGTGCCTTTCGCTATCCGGGTGGACCTTCCATTACTGCACCTCAGCTACGGTTGGCAAGCCACCCATCGCTTCGCGTCCGCTGGAGACATGAAGCGTGCGCAGCGATGCTATGCGGACCGCTGAATCCAGGGAGTGAGCTACTCCATTCGCAGAACCATGGCAGGATCCACACGCATGGCGCGGCGCGCCGGAATCCACGCTGCGGCGACCGCCACCGCGCCCAGTAGCGCGATGGTCACCATCTGCGACAGTGGATCCCATGGTTCGATCCCGAAGAGCAGGCTTCGCATCGACCTCGCCGCGATGAGCGCTCCGGCCAAGCCGAGACTCACTCCTATTCCGACCACCCATGAGACGTGGCGCACGATAAGGCCAAGCACATGGCTGGGCGTTCCACCGATCGCGAGACGTACGGCCATTTCATGTTGGCGAAGAGCAACCAGATAGGCGAGCAAACTGTACAGACCGATTGCCGTGAGGGTTATTGCGGCCGCGCCGAAGGCGCCGAGCAGCCAGGTGTTGAAGCGGCGAGCGGCGGTCTGGTTGTCGATCAATTCGTCCAGCGGCGCGACCCGAGCGAGAGGCTGCTCCGGATCCAACTCGCGAACCACCGCCCGAAGCGCGGGCACGATCGCACTCGGTTCTCCAGCGCTGCGAATGAGGACGGTCATCGACCCGGGGTCTTGCGTGTACGGCTGGTAGGACTCGGTGCGCACACGGTGATCCACACCGGCCCTTCGCGTGTCCGCCACAATCCCTACGACCGTCATCCACCGACCACCCCCGAATGTGAAGCGCTTCCCAAGCGGGTCCTCGTTGGACCAGTGCGTCTTCGCCGTGGTCTCGTTGATGATGGCGACGAGCTGCCCGTCAGCGGTGTCGCGATCCGAGAACGAGCGTCCACGGAGCAATGGAACCTGGAGGACCTGGAAGAAGTCAGGTGTGATGATGTCGAAGGTCAGGGGCTGCTGAATCCGCTCCGGCCGACCCTCGATCGTGAAGCTGGAAGAGTTCGCTGGGCCAAGGACCGAACTCCCCGCGGCAGCGCCAGTGACACCAGGTAATGCGCGCGCGCGTTCGAGAAAGCGATCGAAGAACTGTTGGCGATCCGCGGCGTCCGCGTATTTGTTCGGGGGAAGCTGCAATCTTGCGGTCAGCACCTTGCCCGGCTCGAACCCGAGGTCGACACGCAGCGCATGTACGAGACTGGTGAGCGACAGACTCGCCGCCGAAACGACGATCGTGGCGATCGTTATCTGTGAGACCACGAGCGCCCACCTGAGGCGTGACGACAGCCCACCGCGCCCCGCGCCCTTGACCCCACTGGCCACGACTTCAACAACGTCCGCTCCGGCGGCCTTCCAACTTGGCAGGACACCAAAGAGCACGCCTGTGAGAGCAGCCATTCCGAGCCCGACCGCAAGCATCGGTCCGTCCAGTGAAACGTCGCTGAGCCACGACAACGTCGGTGGTGCGACCCTCACGAGCAACCGCAGGAGTACTGACCCGAGAACGACGCCAAGAACGCCCCCAAGAACGAACAGGACGATCACCTCGGTCAGCAATTGTCGTAGGACGCGACGCCGAGACGCGCCCACTGCGGTCCGAATGGCAACTTCCCGCCGCCGCGCCGCCCCGCGCGCCGTGAGCATGCCCGCGACGTTCACACAGGCGATCGCCAGGACGCCCAGCACGGCAGCGGTCAGCATGACGAGCGCCGGTTTGAATGGCCCCGCGATCTCGTCGCGCAGACCGACGAGGGCGACGCCGAGCTCGCGATCCTGAAGGCGCTCGGCGCCCAGCCGAGCCGCGATTGCGGTCATTTCCTGCTGCGCCTGCGCGAGCGACACACCGGGCTTCAGTCGCGCAACCGTCTCCAGCCAGAAAGCCCCGCTCTCTTGCTCGTCCGGGGTCGGCCGAAATGGCACCCAGGCGTCCAACTCGCGTGCGGGGAACTGAAACGACGGCGGCAGCACTCCGATGATGGTGTACGGGATCGAATCCAGTCGGAGAGTTTGACCGACTGCGCTCGGCTGCCCGCCGAATCTCCGCTGCCAGAGACCATGGCTGAGCACGACGACGGCGGCTTGTTCTTCGGTCGCGCCGAACACTCGTCCCACGACGGGCTCGGACCGAACGACTTGAAAGAACTCCGGAGTGGCTCGAACGAGGCGCAGCTGCTCGGGATCGGCTATGCCGGTCAGCACCGCGCGCCTGAATGCGTAGGCCGCGAATGTCTCGATCAACTGGCTGCGCTCGCGCCAGGCGAGCAGGCGCGGGTAGGACGTGACGTCCCGGTCGAGCCCCTGGCGCGGATTGGTCACCCAGACCATGACCGCGCGCTCGGCCTCGCGGTATGGCAGCGCGTCGACGAGCAAGGACTTCCCCACGCTGAACACGGCGGTCGACAAAGCGATGCCGAGCGCGACGGTACCGATCGCCACGGTCGCGAACCATCTCTCGCGCCGGATCAGACG
This sequence comes from uncultured Acidimicrobiia bacterium, assembly GCA_963784445.1. Classification (GTDB taxonomy): domain Bacteria; phylum Acidobacteriota; class Vicinamibacteria; order Vicinamibacterales; family UBA2999; genus 12-FULL-67-14b. The sequence goes on from CAWARO010000002.1 coordinate 55,765, forward strand.
AAGGGCGAGTCGAAGATCATGCGCCAGGACCAACGCGTGCTGTTTGGGAGCGTCCGCGAAGACAGCCGCAATAGCAGCGAAGAACACGACGACTCGCGCGGCAGCATTGTGCTCGCCGCGGAGCCGGTCTACCAGGACGAGCGTCATCTCCCTCCCGTACTCGTCACGGTACGAGGCTGGGTAAAGATGCAGTACCGCTGCGAACAACGCACGAGCCCGCCGTTCAACACGTGTGACGGGCATCGGCTATCGCCTCCGCGGCACGAGGCCGCTCGCCCTCGCATCCGCGAGCAGGCGCGTGAGCCTGGCGGCTTCAGATTCGGCCACACGGCGGCCCAACGACGTCAGGCGATAGTAGCGGCGACGCTCGTCATCGTGTGCCGGATCGGGTCGCTCGCTCAGCTCTTCGATGAGCTCGGATTCGAGCAGCCGCTTGATCACCGCGTAGAGGGTGCTCGGACTCAGGCGGATACGGCCGTCCGTGCGTTCAGCAATGTCCTGCAGGATGGCGTAGCCGTGGCGCTCTCGATCAGCCAGCGAGACGAGCACGTCGAAGGTATCCCGCGGCAGCGGAAGGAAAGCGTCTGGTTCCGGGCCTTCACGACGGACGCGAGACATGGCCCGAGTCTAGCCGTTCGTGCTATAGCGATCAATGGAATAGTCCCCGAGGACGACGGGGGCAGAAGTTCTCTCAGTGTTTTGGCAGCAGCGCCGCGCGCTAACAGGGTCAGTTGTTAACTAGAGGAGTCCCGCGCTCCACGCCTGACAAGACGTGTTTACTCTGGTCCCAGGAAGCGCGCGAGGTCGCCCTTGGTGCCCTGATGTTCCCAGACCTTACTGTAGACGCGTTCGAGGCTTGCGCGTGGCACCACCCGCATCGCCACCGTGTTGGCAAGACGCTCGGTCTGCAGATATGGATGGTGCGTGTAAATCCAGACGTGACCGAGCTCGTGGGCGATAACCGCCTTCAGCTCGTCCTGATCCAAGGAAGGCAGAAACTGCTCCTCGAACTCTATCCGAAACGTGCCGGGGTCGCCGCCAGGCTTCACCGAGACCAGCAAACTGTTGTTTGCCACGATCGCGGCAGAGACGACGGCATCGATCCCGAATTGGGTCTTGAGACCATCGACCAACTCCTGAAGCGCAACAGTGCTCGGTGGCTCGCTGGCGTCCATCTGGGTGGCAAGACCGATGACGATGACAGGAACGCACACTAACGCTAAGAAGTGGCGATGCGACGACTGGTGCATGACGGGAGCCCGCCTCATCGGGCAGCATTGAACGTAGCACTCGGTTGAGCTCACGGGCATCCCATAAAGACCCGAGATACGAAACAATTACACTGGGGGTGTTGCGCAAACAGACGCAGAGATGGTGAGCAGCACCGTTTTGCCCCGAAAATCGCCGCCTTTCCAAGGTCACGTTCCGGTACGCGACTTGCCCTCCGTTTCGGGATTGCCCAGCAAGACGGCATTGTCGACTCATAGACGAGTCGGGAGCCGTCTCTTGCACAAGGAGGTTTACAGTGCGTATCAGAACTCTTCTCGGACTCGCCGTTGCTGCTGTGATGGCGGTCGTACTTGCTGCGCCGGTGTCGGCGCAGACTCCGTCTCCAACGCCTCAGCCGGCCGCTCAGGCGCCGGCTCAGCCGCCGGCCGCTCAGGCGCCGGCGCCGGCCAGACAGGAAGCGCAGCCGTTGCGTTCACCGGTTGAAGGCGAGCTCGTTTCGGTTGATACCGCCACCAAGAAGATCACGATCAAGCCGTTGACAGGTGCCGACCTGGTATTCACCTACAACGACAAGACCGACATCTCCGGCGCGCAGAAAGATGCGGCCGGCCTCGCGACCATGAAAGAGGGCCGGGTGACGGTGCACTTCTCGGAAGATCCCCAGACGAAGGCGAAGACCGCAACACGCGTTATCGTGGAGCCCAAGAAGTAGAGACTCGGTTTCGATTGCAAGTTCGTCAGGCTTGGCGCTCAAGGCTCTCCTCAATGGCGAGCTTTGAGCGCCGCGCCAGTTGCCTCGCGCAGGCGAGAAGCGGGCCCTCTGCTGGCACGACTGATTCCTACGCTTGCAGTCCATCGACCGCAGCAAGCCCATAATCGAGTCCGGAGGCCGACATGCGGCTGAAAACGTGGCTGGTCGCGGCGTTGGGACTCGGCAGCCTGGTGATCCTGATCGCGGTGTCGATGCTTGCGTCGTCGCGCAGGACTCAGAACATCTACGCGCAGCTCGATCAGCTCAATGCGCATCACCGCAATGTGGAGGCGAAGCTCCGAGCGCTTCGGTCGGATGTCCATCTGTCGAGCATTTTCGTGCGCGACTATCTCCTGGACGTCGCGCGTGAGCGGGCTCCGGAGTACCGCGACCAACTTGCCGAGTTCCGCCGCACCAGTGTCGCCACGTTGGAGGAACTCCGACCGTTGGTCGGACGTGATGACCAGATCTCAAGCTTGCAGACGAAACTTGCTGAGTATTGGGAAACCTTCGATCCCCTGTTCGACTGGACGCCAGTCGAGAAGATCGTTCAGAGTGCGGCGTTTCTGCGACGCGAGGTCCTGCCGCGTCGAGATGCGGTACTGTCGCTCGCGCAAGGCATCGAGGAGCTGAACAACGCGAATTTGGCGGCGCAGAGCGCGGAGGTCGCCAGTCGTCACACGGCACTCCGCAATGACCTGCGCCGGCTGACGTGGCAGACGGTGTTGCTCGGTCTGACGGTCGCGCTGGTCGTCGTGTTTCGGTTGCGTTTTCTCGAGCGGCGATCTGAAGAGGCGGAGCAGCAGATGCGCGAGCTCTCGCAACAACTGGTGAATACGCAGGAAGAAGAACGCAAGAGCCTGTCTCGCGAGCTCCATGATCACGTCGCCCAGGTTCTCACGGGGCTCAGGATGGAGCTCGGCCGGGTCGAGCGAATCGTCGCGCCGCTCGATGCGCGAGTCGGTCCTGCCGTCGCCGAATGCAAAGGGCTTGTCGACGACATGTTCAACACCGTGCGGGGTCTGGCACTCGGCCTTCGTCCAAGCATGCTGGATGACTTTGGCCTGCAAGCCGCACTGGAATGGCACGTGCGCGATTTCACAGGCCGATTTGCGATCAACGTCGATCTCAAGATGGATGGCGACTTCGATCCGTTGCCGGACAAGCACCGCACGTGTGTCTATCGCGTGGTCCAGGAGGCCTTGACCAACTGCGTCCGGCACGCGCATGCCCAGAACGTCAAAGTCCGTGTGCACACGCGAGACGGCCATTTGCATGTGTCCGTGACTGATGACGGCGTCGGCCTGAACCCTGTTCGCCGCCGCACCGGTCTGGGTCTGCGTGGAATCGACGAGCGCGTCAGGGAGCTGGGAGGGACGATGACCATCTCGCCGCAAGCAGGCGGTGGAACCATGGTGGCAGTTCAGTTGCGCCTGCCCTCAGTCAATACGGAGGCCTCACGTGCGCGTGCTGCTGGCTGACGATCACAGCATTGTCAGGCGTGGATTACGCGGCCTGCTCGAGGCCGCCGGCCTGACGGTGATCGCTGAGGCGAGCGACGGACTGGAGGCGACGCGTCTCTGCGAGGAGCATCAACCCGACGTGCTGATCTTGGATATCGCCATGCCGAAGCTGAGCGGCATCGAAGTCGCGGCGCGGGCGCAGAAGATGGACCGCCCGCCCGGGGTGATCATTCTCAGCGTGCATGGCGACGAGTCCTACATCATGCGCGCCCTTGCGGCTGGTGCCCGCGCGTACCTGTTGAAGAGCGCGACAGACGAGGATCTGATTCCCGCGGTACGAGCCGTCACCGCGGGAAAGCCGTTCTTCAGTCCGGCCGTCGCCGCCGTGCTCGTTGAAGACTACGTTCGCCGGCTGCAGCAGCGCGGATTGACCGACTCGTACCATCTGCTCACGGACCGCGAAAAGGAAGTGCTCCAGTTGCTCGCGGAAGGACGATCGAACAAGGAAGTCGCGACGCTGCTCGACCTTGGAGTGTCGACAGTCGAGTCGCATCGAGCGAACCTGATGGAGAAGCTGAACCTGCATAACACCGCCGAGATCGTGCTGTATGCGGTGCGGAAGGGTCTAATCGTGTAAACAACGACGGTCGTGCGACGGGCGTTCGGCACGCCCGCCGAACGTCGCGCCTTGCACGTCCGGTTCGGTGTTGCCGTCGCCCGTGCTGTCGTCGCCGTGTGTCAACTACGTTGGCGTAACATTCGCTCCAGGGCAAAAACTAGGGGCAAGAAATGGCCAAGCTGAACGTATTTGTGAGTCACCGCACCGTAGAGGCAAAGTTCGCCGACCTCTTGCGTGCGCACCTCTCGCGCGACTTCATCGGCATTATCAACTTCTTCATTTCAACAGACGTCACCAGCGTGCCGGCTGGCAGCCAGTGGTACGCACAGGTCATCGCGGAACTTCAGGGCACTGACCTGCTATTGGCGCTCTGCAGCAACGAGGCCGTTGGTCAACCGTGGATTAACTACGAGGCCGGAGGTGCGTGCGCTCGGGGCGTGGATGTGATTCCGCTTTGCTATGGCGGCATGATTCCGGATCACCTTCCCGTGCCTCTCGCCATGTCACAAGGTGTGATGCTGACCGACGAAAAAGGGCTGCAGAAACTGTACGAGCGGATTCGCGCGAAGATCGGGTGCGACCTACCAAACACGAATTTCCGTGCGTTGGCCGACGAGTTCAGAAATCTCGAGCGCGAGTATGCGACACAGCTCGCAGCGGAAACGGCCGCTAGCGGCCGTCACAACGGCGATTCGATCGTGCAGGATCCGCACGTCTTGTGCGTGAGCAGCCGGCAGTACCTCGATCTAGGGTTGGCCAACGAGCTGCAAACCGTCCTCGATCATTTCCCTATGAACCTTCAGCACGAGGTCGTGACGACGTCCCAGGAGTTGTTCGGCATTCTCGGACCGCAGGCGGTCGACGTGGTTCACATCGCTGCGTACGTGTGTCCGCGGTCGGGCAGGATGTACTTCAGTGACGTGGAGATGCCGTCGGGTCGCTCGCTCGTAAAGCCGCCGGATTTCGTCGAAGCACCAGCGCTGGCCATGCGGCTCAAGAGCGCGCAGACGCGTCTGGTAGTGATTGCCAGCGGCGACTCGCTCGCCCTGGCGACAGAGCTCCTCGACTTCACGAACGTGATCTCACCGCACGGGATCTTCAGCGCCAGCGCCCTGAGCAACTGGATGACGACGTTCTACGCGAGCATAAAGACATCGACGATCGCCGAGGCTTGCGACCTTGCGACCGCGCAGAGCCGCGTCCCGATGAAGCTGCTCACCCAGCAGGTGCCCACCGACATTCAGTTGGAGTTCCAGAAGGGGAATGCCTCGCGCTAGCCTGCGATCATTCGCGTTTACGCAGCCACGCCCACGCGCCCGTGCTCCACAGCGCCCACGCCACCAGCGGCGGCTGAAAGAACAGCCGGGCGAACCGTTTGCCATCGGTATCCAGACCGAAGGCCGACGTCTGGGTCAGATACTGCGAGACGTTGCCGGGAAATATAGCGACGAAGAAGGCGGCGACGAGCAAGCCCACCAGCACGCGCCGCGACCCAAGGAGCACGAGCGCAACACCGAGGCCGAGTTCGACGACGCCGGAGGCGACGACCACGAAGTCTGTGCTGAACGGCACCCAGGCCGGTACCTGAGCAGCGAACTCCTGCCGTGCGAATGTCAGATGCCCGGTGCCGGCGAATAGCAGTAGCGCCCCGAGAAGCACACGCGCCAATGTCTGCGGCGACGAAGCTGGCGGGAGCGGAGCGAAGAGCGAGGGACGCGCCATGCGGCGTCCACTATAGCGAGGATAGCGCTCGCGTGGCCTGCGATCTGCCTATAATCGCGCGGTTGCCACCCATGCCGTCCGCACGAACGTCCCTCGCATGCTTCGTACTCGCCGTGACGACTCTTCTCGCGCCGGCGACCGTCGCGCAGGAGGCTGTGGGCCAAGGTCGATACATCCTCGCGGCGGGACGGCGACTCCCGTACTTGTATGTCATTTCGCTCGATGCCGCGCTCAATCCGGCAAACGACGGCACAGCCAAGGCGATCGTTGGCCGCAGCAAAGTGGCGACGGACGGGTTGGACGGGCGTCTGCTCGGCGATCCCGCCAATCTCGTCGTGAGCGAGGACAGCCGCACCGTCTACGTGGTGAATCATCATGGCGCCATCGACAACGCCGCGTTTCGCCAGCACGGTGGCCGCGGACAGATTGCCGTGCTCGACATGGACGACCTCCTGTCCCCACGGAACAACGGCACCGCAAACGCGCTCCGGCGGCACATGGACTCCGGCGGCTTCGGTGCGCTCGGCATCGTGCTCCTGTCCGAGATGCTGGTCATCGCCAACGCCGAGAACCACCTGACGGAGGACGGCGGCAATCGCATCACGTTCGTCGACCGACGGACCGGCAGCCTCCGCGGCATGGTCGAACTCGCGCTGGGTTCGCCCGGGTTTCCATGTCCCGACTACCCGGTACCCTATGTCCCGCCGTACGGGCCGCCGCGAAACCTGGCCGTGCGCGCAGGGGGGCCGGGCGTTGGATGCTTCCCGAATCCGAACGGGTTGGCGCTGGGCCAGGCCACCAATGGCAGCGCGTATGTCTTCTCCGCAAACGGCGGCACGAACGACGTGTCCGTGATCGACCTCGGTCGTGCGCTACGTGGGGAGACGCGTGCGGAGATCGGCCGCATCCCGATGCAGGTCGGCCCGTGGGGCATCACTGCCACGCACGACAGGCGGCACATCATCGTGGCGAACGGCGGGAGTCAGCGGGATGGAACCGCGGGGAACACGATCTCCTTTATCAACGTCGACCGCGCGAGCGCCGGCGCGGCCAACGCTGAAGTGGCTCGCGTCCGCGTCGGCACCGACGATCCGTCGGCACCAACCCACCCACTGATCCCCTCCGTCACGCCCGACGGCCGCGAGGTGGTCGTTCCGAACGTGCGCGCAGACAACGTGTCGATCGTGAACGTCGAGCGGGCGCTTGCCGGCAGTCCTGACGCGGAAGTCGCCCGCATTCCCCTCGTCCGTTCCGACGGACAGCCAGCTCGCCCGAAGGGCTCCGTGATCACGTCCGACGGCCGGTATGCGGTGATCAGCGGGGGTCCGTCGTCGCCGCCCTTCTCGCAGGAGCTCGGTCACCTCTACGTGATCGACCTTCGGTCGCGCCGCGTCGTCGCCACGGTGACCGGAGTGGGTCACGAGCCGTATGCCCTCGCCGTCGTGCAGAGATAGCGTCCCCTACTCGCTTCGCAACGCTTCGGTGGGATCGATGCGAAGTCCGCGTCGGGCAGGCCCCAGCGACGCGAGGACGCCGACGAGCAGCATGAACGCGGCCGCACCGGGGAGGATGCCGGGAATCGGCAAGCCGCCGATCTGTTCAATCGGCAGGTACCGCCCGACGAGGTAGGCGGCGAGCATCCCCGCCGCCGAACCGGCGCCGATCTGCCAGAACGCGCGCCTGAACACAGCCGCCACCAAATAGCCCGGCGAGGCACCCAAGGCCGAACGGATACCGATCTCACGCCGGCGTTGCGCGACCGTGAACGCCATGAGCGCGTACAGGCCGGCGGCCGAGAGCAGCAGCAGGCTGCCGGTGACCGCGCCGATGGTGATGGCGCCAAGGTTGTCGCCGAAGCGGTGCTCGCGATAGATCGCTGCCAACGTACGGACCTCATCGACGTGCAGCGTCGGGTCGACATTCGCGACCACGTCGCGGAGGCGTTCAGCGAGGCCGGCCGGATCGCCTCTCAGGCGAAGTTGCAGGTGCGCAGGATGGATCTGACCCGGGACCGCCGCGTGGTACGCGACCCGTGCGTCGGTCGATACGGGCAGATTGCCGACCACACCGACGACTTCATACCAACGGTCCGCTTCCGGGCCGTACGGCCACTCGCTGCCCGTCGCGCGGACGTACCGGAAACGGCGTCCGAGCGCGTTGCCGCCGGGGGCGATGGTCTCGGCGAAGTTGCGGTTGACGATCACCGCATCGGCCTTCGCGGCAACGTCGCCCTCGTTGAATCGGCGACCTGCGACGCCTGGCACCTGATAGAGATCGAAGAACGCAGTATCGACTTGGTTGAACCGCGCCTGAAATCCTGGCGGCCTGCCATTGAAGACCTCGGGCACGGTACGGCCTTCGATGTCGACGAACACCCAGGGCTCTTCGCCGGGTGGCCGTAAAGCCGCCGCCACGCCGAGGATGCTCGGTTCGGCCATCAGCCGTCGCGTCAACTCGCGTTGGCGATTGCCAAGGAGCACGGCGCTGTCGCCTTCCAGCGTGACGCGCGCGGTCGCATACTCCTCGGCGGCGAAGCCCGGGCCGACGACGCCAGTCCGCAAAGTGCCCCAGGCGAGTTCGGCGGCCAATGGCAACACGGCAACCGAGAAGGCGACCTGCGCGATCACCAGCGTGGTCCACGTGGCGCCGAGCCGCACGCTGGTCCGCCCGGCGAGCGCGCCAGCACCTAGCCGCGCCAGGCGCCCCGTGGCCTGGAGCGCCGGCACGAGACCGGACACGGCGGCACCAGCCAGGGCGAGGACCGCGACGAAGAGAAGCGTGCGGTACGACACCTCGAAAGTCATCCAGAACGGCGGACCGCCGGGGATGTTCTGCAGGCGCCCCGCCATCACGACCGACACGACGCGCAAGATCAACAGCGCGACGCCAGCGGCCGCGGCCGTCAGCACGAGCGACTCGATAAATAGCTGAAAAACGATCCGCGCGCGGCTGCCGCCGAGGGCGTGGCGCGCGGCGAACTCCTGCTGCCGCGTGACGGTGCGCGCGTAGTTCAGGATCGCGATGTTCGCGCACGGAGGAAGCAGCAGCAACACGAGCATCACGCTCGACAGCGACCACAACAGGCCCAGCTCGCCGGGATCGAAGTCCCCCGTGAAGGCAAACGTGTACGGCACGACGCGCGCTCCTTCGCGCTGCGCGCTCGGGAGTGGCCGCGCAGCTTTTTCCCGGGTTGGCGGGCAGGCGGGAGGATCCCGAGCGCCGACACTTCAGCGTGCGCACGCGCGAGCGTTGCGCCCGGCGCGAGCCGGCCGAAGACGGCGCCTTCGGGACCGGTGTTGCGCAGCATCCCGTCGGTCCCGAGCCGGAGCGGAACCCAGTACCGGAAGTTCAACGGGAACTGGAAGCCGTTCGGCATGACACCGACGATGGTATGCACGTCGGTGCCGAGCCGCAGTTCGCGTCCGATGACGTCTCGCGCGCCGGCGAAGCGCCGCTGCCAGACGTCGTGGCCGATGACGACGACGGGGACAGCGCCCGGCGCGGCATCCGCGTCGGCGATCGGCCGGCCGACGAGCGGCGACACTCTCGCGATCCGAAATCCGGCGGCCGAGATCTCGGCGATCGACGCGAGCTCGACCGATCCGTCGGACGTAATGATGTTGCGCCGGATCGTCTGGAACGCGCCGACGTCACCGATCATTTGCAGGCTGCCGCGCCAACGCTCGAGGTCCTGCCACGTCGTGTCGCGCCGCCGGCCGGCTTCGCGATCCCATACCTGGATGGCGACAACCTCGTCCCCCTCGTCGAGCGGAAGCGGACTCCACATCACGATGTCGAACGCGGCGAAGACGACCGCCGCGATGCTGATCGCAACAGTCATCGCCAGCCCGCCGACCAGCGTCATCCCCCAGTTCCTGACGAGGAGTCGGAGCCCGAGCCTGGCATCGAGCAGAGACGAGTCCAGCCAGGGCAGCCCGCGCTGTTCGCGCAACGCTTCGAACGCCTGGATGCGGCCGCCGGCGCCGGCCCGGGCGAGTCGCGCGGCCTCGCTCGGCGCGTGGCCCTTCCGCCGGAGCTCGTCTTCAGCGAAGGCGAGGTGTCCGGCAAGCTCGCGCTGCAGGTCATGGTCGGTCCGACGGCCACTGAGCGCGCCCCATACCCGGCGTGTCCACTCGCGAAGCGCGGAGCAGACCTTTTGGAACGTCATGCCGGATCCTCGAAGAGCGTGTGCATGACGGACACCATCTGATCCCACGCCTTCTTCTCCGCGGCGAGCCGCCGGCGTCCGGCGGTGGTGATGGCGTAGAAGCGCGCCTGGCGGTTGTTGTCGGTGACACCCCACTCGGCTTTGATCAGGCCCTGCTGCTCGAGGCGCATCAGGCCCGGGTACAGCGTGCCCATGTTCAGCGTGAGCGCGCCCGACGAGACCTGCCCGAGCCGGGCGCCGATGGCGTAGCCGTGCTGCGGCCCCAGCGCAGCGAGCGTCTGCAACACCATCAAGTCGAGCGTGCCGCGCAGGACTTCCGCCTTGGAAGGTTCTTTATTAGACATCCGAATGGATCATGCTCGTGTTCCATTAGGAAGTCAAATGAAGACGCATTCTGGCAACGCCGGATTCTCTTCGAAGACAGCCGGCGGTGATCGCTGACCGCCATCGGTGAAAGGGGTCTCCAGGTAAGGCTGAGCTGCGCAACCAAAAAGCCGGCAGACCCCCCGGCATCTGCCTCATCAGCGTCGCGGCCCCGATGGTACGACGGTTGCGTAGTGCGAATGTAGATCCCCCTCGAGGAGGAGCGACATGTTTTCAACCAGAGTCATTGCCACTGCGCTCGTTGCGATCACGCTTGCGCCGGTGCCCGCGCGGGCAGACGGACTGTTCATTCCGTTCTTCGGCGTGAATTTCGGCGGCGATTCCGGCAAGGAGTTCTCGGAAGCGTTCGACACCAGTCAGTACAACTGGGGCGCGAGCCTTGCCTTCATGGGGGGCGGCGTCTTCGGGTTCGAGGCGGACTTCGGATTCAGTCCGGATTTCTATGGCAAGACCGAGGTGGGCGGCAGCAACGCGTTCACGGCGACGGGCAACCTGGTTCTCGGGATTCCTTTCGGCGGCCAGCAGGGCTTCGGCGTCCGTCCATACGGGCTCGTCGGCGCGGGCGTGCTCACCTCGAAGTCGGACTTCGGTGCCGGCGTCGCCGAGATCGATGAGAACAATGTGACGTGGAGCGCCGGCGGCGGCGTCCTGCTGTTCTTCGGAACCCGCGCCGGTATCCGATTCGATGTGCGCTACTTCCGGACGTTCGATGATCTGGAGATTCTCGGCGTCGAGGTCGCCCAGTCGCCCGGGAAGGTCGATTTCACGAGAGGCTCGCTGGGCTTCGTGCTGAGGTTCTGACCTTCACCGCCACGATGGAGCCCGGAACACCCCGATTAGCGCAATCGCGCCGATTCCCACGCCGAGGCCGATGAGCACCTTTTTCGCCGGACTCATGCCTTGCTTGGAGGTGGCGATCGATTCACCATCCGCAAGTGCGACCTCGCATGCGGGCACGGCGACCCGTGTGCGCGGTTTCACCACCACCCGATCGTCGAACCGCTGCACGAACGTCCCTTTGAAATGCGAGCCGTCCTTCATTCGAATCTCGATGAAGGTCCCGGGTTGGAGCAGGTCTGGACTAACCCACCACTACGTCCTAGTGTTATGAGGCATGAAATGGATCCCTGCGCTTCGGCGCGGACTGCGCAAGCGCTGCCCGCACTGCGGCGAGGGGCAACTGTTTTCCGGGTGGTCCGAACTCAAACGATGTTCAATCTGCGGCTTGATCTTCGTACGCAATCCTGGCGATACCTGGTTTTTCACCATCATTGGTGATCGGCTGCCAATTGGCGCGATCATCGTCTTGATCTATTTCGGAGTGGTGCGTCTGCGTCCGGTGTTAGGCCTGACGATGCTGGTCGTCCTGGTGGCGCTGTTGTTCTGGACGGCCCCCAACCGCTGGGGCGCAGGTATCGCGCTGCATTACTTGTCGCGCGTGTACTGGCCGGACCCCGCGGATCCGATCCCGCCGCCTCCTGCGACCGGCCCTCGGGTCGACGATCAATCTCTCCGTTGAACGAGCTGGATCGGATACCGATCGCCTTTCTGATACCTTGAGCGGCCTATGACTTGGATCGTTGCCGCACTGCTTGCCGCGTCGCTGATTCAGCAGCCTAGCCCGGCGGTGGAGATGACTCCAGCCGAGCAGGCATTTCACCAGACCATGTCCGATGTCGTCCTTGAAGGATTCTTCACGGTCGGCGACGGCACCGAGCTTCACCCCGATCGCTATGTCATCGAAAGCGTGACCAAGGTGAAAGATGGCGTCTGGCGATTCTCCGCGCGCGTGCAATACAACAAGAAGGATTTCCCAGTCACGATCAACGTGCCGGTGTTCTTCGCGGGTGATACGCCGGTGATGTCGCTCACTCGCCAGGGGATCCAGGGCACGCCGGGGCTGTTCGATACGCGGCTGGTGATTTACAAAGGCGGCTATGCCGGCACGTGGGGCGCCGGCGCCACCGGCGGCAAGATGTTCGGCAATCTCGTCAAGAACGCGCCCAAGTAGACGCGGCGCCAGGCCGGCAAGCTCATGCGGGAGTGTCACGTCAGCCATTGATTCATCGTGGCTAGGGACGTATAGTGAAATTCCGTGCAGCGGCGCAATGTGACGCTGCGCGATTCCCCCCTTACGGGCCGGCGATCCATGTTGGATGCTGGCGCGCCTTCTCGTCTTGCTTGAACGGAGTTCTAAATTGTCACCATATCGTTCGGTGATCGCGGTGGCCGCTCTGGTGGCGCTGCTGTGGCCCTCGGCTGGGTCCGCACAGGGAATGGAAAACAAGCGCTCGGTGACGTTCGCGGTGGGCACGGGCCTCACGCTGGGCGGCAACGTCATCACCGAAGCGGTCGGCGCCATCAACGGCAGGCCGGCCGTCTTCGTCGAGCAAGGCTACGGCAACCACTTCAGCGACGCACTGCGGTTGCGGGTGACGGGCAATTTTGGGCTCGACTTCACAAAGGAAGCCTTTGTCACGTTTGCCTATAACAAGATGAACGCTACAGAGCGGATCACCGGATCGGTCGCCGGCTACCCGCTCTATTCGCGCTTCAGCAACACGTCAGCCCTCGACCTGGAAGGTGGCTTGCGCTATTACTTCCTCCCCGAAGGGCCGACCCGCACCTACGTCGCCGGAGTGGCCGGCATCAGATTTCAGGACCGCGTCGGGGTCACGATCCGGGTGCCCGAGGTCGGGCTGGGGATCGACGACCTCGCCTACTTCGAGGATTCCACGCTGTTCGTCTTCGGCGGCGATGTCGGCATCAGCCGCGATCTCTCCGACACGATCGCGATTGGCGCCGAAATTGGCCTGCGTTATCAGCCGAAGTTCAGCCCCGCGCCCGTCCTGCCGGGCACTGGTCTCGAGGGGATCAACGAAACCGGTAGCCGTGTCGGGCTGCCCATGAGCGCTTTCCTCACATGGCGATTCTGATACGCGTCCGCGCCTGGAAGTCCAACGCAAGCCGGGCACGCCGGCTCCCACGGCTGCTCGTGTCGGCGGCATTGGCGATCGTCGTCGTCGCACCGGCCGTGTCGTGGGCCTCACGGGATCAGGAAGTCCAAACGATCACGCGGCTCGCCGCGGATGTGAACAGCCAAGATCCAAAGGTGCGGCGCGCGGCGCTGAAAGCGCTGGCTTCCCGTGGACCGGAGGCCATAGAGCCGCTCAGCCTGCTGGTCAGCGATCCCGAGCGCGACATCCGCAGCGACGCCATCAGTGCGATCGTCGCCATCTACGTGGAGCCGCCGCCGCGCGCGCGCGTCTCCAGCGCGGAAGACGCATTTGGATGGACCCAATATCGGACCACGCCATGGGCGGTGCCGCCCGCACTGCTCACCAACCTCGTGCGTGCTCTTGCCGATGACTGGCCGTCGCTGCGCCGCGATGCCGCTTACGCGTTGGGTGTGGTGATGACGCCACCGATCGACGCCCGCGTGGCCGACGAATTGATCTACTCACTTGCGGACCCGGACAACTCGGTGCGTCTCGCGGCTACCCGGTCTCTCGGACGGCTGCGCGCCACCCGGGGCGGGGACCATTTGATTGGCCGGATCGTCGATCCGGATCTGCCCGTCCGTCTTGCCGCGATGCGTGCGGTCGGCGAGATCCGCGAGGCGCGTGCGTTGGTCGCGCTGCAGGAGCAACTCGAGTACTACCGCGGCGCCACAGCGGGACGGACCGCGCTCGAGGCCCTGGCCCGCATCGCGCACCGGTCGACTTGGGAACTGTTCACGCGGGAACGGTTGTCGAAAAGCGAGGCGCACCGCCGCTATGCGTACGAGGGCATCGCCAGGCTCGGGGGGATTCAGGCCGCCGACGCTGTGGCGACCGAACAGCTGCTGATCGAGGAACGCGATGAGGCAGTAGTCACCGCCATGGCGTTCGCCCTGGCTGCCGCGGGAAGGCCGTATGTGGAACGCGTGGTCATGGCCCTCATCGATCCCGACACGGCCAATCAGGCGATCGATTACGTCGTCGAGCTGGGCAGCGCACGGCCGGCGGCGCTGGTGCCCTACCTGCGGCACGCCGACCCGCTCGTGCGAGAGCGCGTCGCCACGGCAATGGGGTTCGTGGCGGACGCGGACGCCGAGGCCGCGCTATCTCCGTTGACGAGTGATGGAGACCCGTCGGTACGCAGAGCCGCCGAGACGGCGCTCATCCGGATGCGCGTGAGCAAGCAAGCAGGCACACTCCGGCCAACTCCTTGAGGATCACAAGATCGTCGCGCACCGAGCGCCTCGATTGGGCTGAACCAGCGGAGAAGTCGGTCTGATCTAAGATGCGGCGATGAACGCAGCGACCTGCGCCAGCGCGACGTGAGCAACGTGACTCCTCGAACACTTACGGTGCTCGCGGCCATCCGCCCCGGCGAAGAAGAGCCGCTGCGCGCCGTTCTGCGTCCGATCGGCGATGATATCAAGGGCAAGCGGCTGGAGCCGGGTTCTGTTCAGCCTCGCATCGAGTTCCGCCACAGCCGGCATATCCATTTTGCGCGCTTCGTCGTCCTCGACGATCCCGATCGCGGGCGCGATCGAAAACGGCTGCTGTACTCAGCGAACTACGACGGCGAGCTCGAGAGCCACCTCGCCGAATTGATCGCCATCACTTCCGAGATGGACGCCATCTGGGGCCGTGTTGAAGGCTATACCGGTCCCGCCGCCTTCGCGGCGTTCATCCGCGCGCACACGCAGGAGCCGGAGGCCTTCTATATCGCCTTCCGCGACGAAACCGTCGAGCGTCTCCACGACGCCATCGCCTTTCGACGGCTCGCGCAGCCGCTGGTCGACGAAGCCTCGAGCGCCTCGCTCGCCGCTCTGCTGCCGCGCCTGTCGTCGGGCGCACCGGCGTGGGCGACCGGCCAGCCGCTGCATTCGATTGTTGCGGCGACCGAGCGGCTGCTCCGCGCGCTTCCCATCGTGCTCGACCTGTTCAGGGCGGTCGCGCGGAGTGGCTTCGGGAACGTCTTTCGCGGCTCGCAGCGCATCATCGCCAGCCTCAACCGCTATCCGCTGTTGCGCTGGTTGAACCATCTGACGGGCAACCGTCTGCCACAACAACGATCGCCGTATTCGAGCGTGTCGCTCGACCACTGCACCGTGCCGGTACCGCTCGTGCCCGGCGACGAAGTGCCGTCGGGCCCGGACCATCAGATACCGCCGACCTTCAGGGAAGACGTGATCGCGCAGAACCAGCTCACGCTCGTTACGGTCGTGATGCCGGGACAGGTCGACCGCGTCCGTGCCGTGATGGCGGCGATCGATTCGAACGCGAAGCGGCTGTCGCCGCCCGGTTCCCTGATCGGCATCAGCACGATTCACTTCGTCAAATGGCTCGTCATCGACAACGGACGCCGCTTGATGATGGTCAGCGATTACGATGGATCGTGGGAAAGTTACATCGACGAGTTCGCCGAGATGATCCTCTCGGGTCTCGACGCGATATGGGAGACGTCGTACGGCTACCCGCCTGATGGCGCACGGGATTTGCCCGCGTTCAAGCGGTTCCTCAGGAGTCATCAGGTGCCCGCTGAGATCTTTTTCAGCGCCTACCCGGAGCAGACCGTGCTGAATATCGTCAACGATCGGGCCTTTGCGCAGGCGTGCGCCGGCGCCGCCGGCGATCCGCTGCGCGGCCTGCTCCAGCGCGTGTGATGTCGGCGGGAGCCGCGACCCGACTGCCCGATGATGTCCTCGCCGACATCCAGGGCTTTATCACGAGCGGCTACGGGCACCTGTCGTATGCCGCGTACCTCTTCGTCCAGTTTCAGGAAGCCGGACCGGCACGACGGTGGCTCGCACTGATGGCGCCAGCCATCACCTCGGCCAAGGCGTGGCCGACGACAGCGGACGGCGAGAAGTTGAAACCGGAGTTGGTGTGCAACATCGCGTTTACGGCCGACGGCCTCGCGGCGCTCGGGCTGCCAACCCGCGTGCTCTGCACGTTCTCCGTCGAATTCCAGGAAGGGATGACGCGTCAGCACCGTTCGAAAATTCTCGGCGACACTGAAGAAAGCGACCCGGCCAACTGGGAATTTGGCGGCACCACGTCACCGATTCATGCCGTCGTGATCGTTCATGCGATCTCGGTGGCTGCGCTCGAACGCGCCTGCGAGGCACAGCGTGCGCTGCTCGCAGAGACAGCAGGGGGCGTGGCCGAACTCGCCGGCACGATGCAGAGCGGCTACCGGCCGGACGGAGATCATGAACCGTTTGGCTTTCACGACGGGGTCGCACAACCGTCCATCGCCGGCATCAGCGGTGAAGGCGTTCCCACCGGCGAGTTCATCCTCGGGTACTCGAATCACTACAAGATCGTGCCACCGACGCCGGCGGTGCCCGCCGAGATTGATGCTGAAGGGGTTCTGCCCGTCCTCGACAATCCATATCATGCGCACGCGCGACTGCTCGATCTTGGCATGAACGGTTCCTATGTCGTCTATCGGAAGCTCCAACAGGACGTCGTTGGGTTCTGGCAGTTCATGAAGCGCGAAGCGGTTCGCTTCAAGGGGAAGGAAGATGCCGCCCACATGGTCTGGCTGGCAGCACGCTGCGTCGGGCGGTGGCCGAGCGGCGCCCCGCTGGCGCTGGCCCCGCTCGCCGACGATCCGCAGCTTCGCGACCGGAACGACTTTTTCTACAGGGACGACCCAGGCGGGTTGGCCTGCCCGCTCGGGGCGCACGTGCGCCGCACCAACCCCCGGGACGACCTCAAGCCATATCCCGCCGCGGAGTCGCTGAGCATGTCCGAGGCGCATCGGATCCTGCGGCGGGCGCGCGTCTTCGGTCCCACGTTATTCGACCCGAAGGACCTGGCGGATGCGACCTCCGACCCGTGTCGCACGGCGCTACTCGCGCTGGCAGACGATGGCCGCGCGCGCGGCATTCACTTCTTTTGCGTCAACGCGAGCATTCGAAGCCAGTTCGAGTTCGTGCAGCAGACATGGAGCAACAACCCGCGCTTCGGCGGGCTCAACGACAACAAGGATCCAATCAGTGGCGACAACGACCGGACAGGCGAGCCGTCGAGCCACATGACGATCCCGGCGCAACCACTCCGACTGCGCACCTCCGCGCTCCCGCGGTTCGTGACGGTCAAGGCCGGCGCGTATCTCTTCATGCCGGGCCTGAGGGCGCTGCAATTTCTTGCGCGGTTGAATACCTGAACCGAGTGATGGGGCCGACGCAATGCGCCTCACGGTGCAGTGGCGGTCACAACATCCAGTCGAGCCAACTGACGACGGTCACGAAAAGGCCCAAGATGATCAGGAGCACCCAAAGGCGATTGGACCGGCGATCTTCGGGAAGAAGCTGAAGCATGGAAAGCGGCTGTCTATTGGCCATGGTGCCCTCCGTTGGTGGCGCGCGGATCGTCAGCGCCAATAGCCCTATTGTACTAGTTCAATAGTACAATGACAACAGGGGTCCGAGGTTGAATCGCAGTTGGCAGCCGGCGTGCCGCCGTGTCACACCTGTGATCCGCCTTCACACGGATCGATCGGGCCAACCGCCTTATTATCAGCAAGTTAGCGCATGGCGCAACGCTTGCAATCCGCACCGCGCATGACCAAAGCCGCTCTCGTGCTCGCTCTGCTCGCAGTGCCGATGACAATCCAGGCGCAGCCGACCGATCCCCCCGACGGCGCCATCGTCGCCTCGGCACAGGTATCCGGGTTCGACCTCGGTCGGCTCAGTCCTGGCCTCCAGGAAGACATCGCGAGGCTCGCCGGCGGACCACTTGATCGCGCGCGCCTCAACGAACTGGCGGCCCGGATTGAAGAGGAGCAGCCGCGATACGTCGCCGCGGTCCGCGTCGTCAGCGTGCCGGCGGACGTGGTCCGCGTTGTGTTTGTCGTGGCACACATGCGCGATCAGGATCGACGCGGTGACGCCAATGCCCGCTATCTGATCGAGCGCGTGGAAACCCGCGGCATCAGCGAGAGCGATCTCGCTAACGATCTGAACGCCGAGGTGCAGACGCTGGTCGGCAAGCCCCTTGGATCCGAGGACGTCGAGAAGGTCGAAGCGAAGGTGAGAACGGCGTTTCCGGATTACAACGTAAGCCGGCGCGTGATCCGCGGCCGTCGCTCCGGCGAAATCCGCCTGTTGTTCATCCTCGACAAGAGGGAATCGGCGCGATGGCTGCGCTTCACGCCTCTGAAATCCGATCTGCTCTATCACTCGGATCAGGGGTGGGGCGCCTTCATGGATTTCCCCATCAGCGGCCGCGATTTCCGCGTCACCCCAATCGTTGCGATCGACCACGGTGATGAACTGATCGAGGAGTATTCCGGCTTCGGCCTGCGGGTGGAGAGCCGCAAGCTGGGCACCGAACGCCTGGGCGCGAGTTTTGAGTGGACGACCTTCGATCAAGATTGGCGCGAGGCCACACTCGCGGCGCTGATCGCGAATCCCGGCATCCCCGGCGCGTACGACGATCGCACGACGGTCACGCCGCTGGTCAACTTCGCCGTGACGCGGCAGCTGAGCGTCGGCGGCGGCGTCGCCATCACCGAGATCGAGCCGCTGTCGAGAGCGCCAGAATCGCAGATGGCCAACGCCTACATAGGGCGGGTCCGGTTCGACCCTCGATGGGAGCAGGGCGCCGCG
Organism: uncultured Acidimicrobiia bacterium; assembly: GCA_963784445.1. Taxonomy (GTDB): domain Bacteria; phylum Acidobacteriota; class Vicinamibacteria; order Vicinamibacterales; family UBA2999; genus 12-FULL-67-14b. The sequence goes on from CAWARO010000002.1 coordinate 74,713, forward strand.
GATCACGCCGTCGATGCGCAATTCACCGTGCGGTCGGGCTCCGAGTCGCTCGAGAGCGATTTCAGCTACACGCGGTATTTCGGACAGGCCGAGTATGAGTACCGAAGGTCACGACACACCGTGCTGGCATCGGGCCTGGTCGGCGGCATCGACGGTACGGCGCCGCTCTTCGAACGCTTTTCGCTGGGCGATTCGCGGACCCTGCGCGGCTGGAACAAGTACGACATCGCGCCGGCCGGTGGCGAGCGCGTCTTTCACACCTCATTCGAGTACCGGTATAGCGGCTTCGCGTTCTTCCTGGATTCCGGCACCGTGTGGGACACCGGCGTCGACAAACACGTCCGCGTCGCCGCCGGACTCGGGTTCCACAGCGACCCGTTCTTCATGACGCTCGGGTTTCCGCTCAACACCGACGATGTGCGGGCGGTATTCACGACGGGTGTGCGGTTCGGCGGCATCGGCATGCGGAAGTACTGAGGGCCATTGGTGACGCTCTCGAAACCCTCGGCGTTTGCGCTGCTGATTGCCGCCACGCTTTCGTCACTCGACGCGCGGCTGGGATCGCAGTCGATGACGGTCACGACCACGGGCGGCGAGGTGCGCGTGCAGGCACCTGGCTTCCGCTTCATCGCGGGCGAGCCGCTCGCCCGCTTGAAAGACGGCCTGACGGTGCGCGTGGAACTCGAGATGCGCGTGCTCGCGGGACCCGGCACCGCGGTTGCGGCAGCCCAAAGCCGTCAGGCGTTTGTCCTGAGCTACGATCTCTGGGAGGAACGATTCGCGGCGGCGGTGTCGGGCACCGGATCGCGATCGGTCTCGCACCTGACCGCGGAGGCGGCCGAGGCGTGGTGCATCCAGCAACTGACGGTGCCGGTGAGCGGGCTGGGCTCGCTCCGCAGCGAGCCGTTCTGGATTCGTCTCGAGTCGCGAATCCTCAATGGCAAGAGCGACGTCCGCGAAGACGAGGGCCTGACACTGCGAGGCATAATCGACACGCTGAGCCGCCGCCAAGCCAGTGAGAAGACCTCTCACTCGGCAGAGGCCGGGCCATTCCGGGTCCGGCAGTGACACAAGGCTGCGTGTGAACCGACTTCGCCACCGCCTGATCGCCGCCTTTCTCGTCGCCACGATCCTGCCGTTCGCGGCGGCCACGTGGATCGGCGCCTCGCTGCTCGAGCGCAGTCTTGGCTACGCGACCACCGGCGCGCTCGATCGCCTGTCGCGCACCCTCGAGGCCACCGTCAGGCAGCTCTATCAGCGAGAGCGCGAGGCGCTGAAGCAGGATGCGCTCGCGGGACGGACCACGCCGACGATTCACGCCTTGGCCGACATCGCCCGATGGCCCGAGCCGGTTCGCGTCTTCTGGGACAGCGGCGAGGCAGAGCGGTTCGCCCTATCCGGGCCGGGCGGCGATCATCTCGACTATTTGCGTCGCGCCGGCGGTGAAGGACCAATGAGCGGCGTCGCAGCGTTCAGCCGCGACCTCCGCGGGATCCAGATGGAGCAATTGTCGGCCGAACTGCGGGAGACTCGCGAACTGGTGGAATCGATCGAAGGCCGCGACCTGCGGCGCGGCTTCACGCTCACGCTGCTCCTGCTGCTGGGCGCGGCGTGGCTGCTGTCGCTGGCGCCTCTCGTCTTTATCGCCCACCGGATTAGCCAGCCGATTCAGCAGCTCACGGCAGCGCTCAGCGCGTTCGCCGCAGGCGACTGGACACGGCGCCTGCCGGTGGAGACCGAGGGAAAGGGCGCGCGCGATGAAGTCGGCAAGGCGCTCGAAGCGTTCAACCACATGGCCGACCAGTTGCGGCAGCAGCGGGAGCGACTCGTGTACTTGACTCAGATGGCCAGCTGGCAGTCGCTGGCGCGCAAGACCGCGCACGAGCTGAAGAACTCGCTCACGCCGATTCGATTGACGGTGGAAGAGATTCAGGCCCGGCAACCAGCCGACCGTGCCTTCATCGATCAGGCGGCGCAGATCGTGGTGAGCGAGATCGAAGCGCTCGAGCGACGCGTGCGCGCCTTCTCGGAGTTCGCCAGCGATCCCGCGGTGGTGCTCGAAGAGGTTGACGTCAACGCGGTCGTGACCGAGCGGATCGAGTTGCAGCGGCGCGTCCACCCCGACACCGACTTTCAGCTGCGGCTCGACCCGCGCCGGCCGCTCGCCAATGCCGGCGCGGACCTGGTGAAGGGCATCTTGACCAACCTCCTGCAGAACGCCGCCGAGGCCGCCGGCGCGAAGGGCACGGTGCGCATCGTGACCGCGATCACTGAAACGTACGTGCTCATCGACGTGCACGATTCGGGCCCCGGATTGAGCGCCACCGCATCGGCCACGCTCTTCGAGCCCACCATCACCTTCAAGAAGCAGGGGATGGGACTCGGCCTGTCGATTGCGAAGAAGAACGCGATGCTGTCCAACGGCGATCTCTCGCGCCTCGACGGCGAGCTGGGCGGCGCAGCATTTCGCGTCTCTCTGCGCCGCGCTGATGCGGCCCTTCGACTCCGCTCAGGGCAGGCAATCGCGGCGGGGCGGGCGTCGTGACCCGCCGTCACCACATCATGATCCTGGACGACGAGCCGAACATCGGCTTGTCGCTGCGGTTGATCCTCGAGGGCGAGGGTTTCCGCGTCACCATCTGCGACTCTGCGGCGCAGTTCCAGGCCGAGCGAGGCCGGGCGCGCGCCGACCTCTACCTGCTCGACGTCCGGCTGCCCGACGGCAACGGCATCGACGTGCTGCGATCGCTGAAACAGGCGGACGACCCGGCGCCGGCGGTGATGATCTCGGGGCACGGCACCATCCGCGACGCCGTCGAGGCCACCCGCAACGGCGCGTTCGACTTTCTCGAGAAGCCGCTCGCCCGCGATCGCGTGCTGCTGGTTGTGAAGAACGCGCTGGAGCGGGCCGACCTGCAGCGCGAGAACCAGCGCTTCCGCGAGCTCGTCGGCGAGGGGCCGCGGATGATCGGCAAGAGCGCCGTGTTCCAGCACGCCGTGCAGCAGGCGGCGCAGGTCGCGCGTTCCGATGTTGCCGTGTTGCTCTCGGGCGAGTCGGGCACCGGCAAGGAGCTGCTGGCCGCGCACATCCACCGCGAGAGCCCGGTGGCGTCCGGTCCGTTCATCAAGGTCAACTGCGCCGCGATTCCCACCGAGCTCATCGAAAGCGAGCTGTTCGGCCACGAAAAGGGGGCGTTCACCGGTGCCGCGGCGATGCGCCGCGGCAAGTTCGAGTTGGCCGACGGCGGCACCATCTTTCTCGACGAGGTCGGCGACCTGCACGAAGCGTCGCAGGCCAAGCTGCTGCGCATCCTGCAGGACGGCGAGTTGCAGCGCGTCGGCGGCGAGCAATCCGTTCGTGTGGCCGTTCGTCTCGTCTCGGCCACCAATCGCCGTCTCGACGAGCTGATCGCCGCTGGCAGGTTCCGGGAGGATCTCTATTACCGGCTGAGCGTGGTGCCGATCCGCGTGCCCGCGCTTCGCGAGCGGTCGCAGGACGTCGGTGAGCTGGTGGCGTATTTTCTCGGCGAGTTCAGCGCGCGCAATAACTTCCGGCGGCGCGAGATCGACCCCGACGTGGTTTCAGTGCTCGAACGCTACCACTGGCCGGGCAACGTGCGCGAGCTGCGCAACGTCGTCGAGCGCATGGCGATCCTCACCACCAGCGACCGAATCACGGTGGAATCGATCCCGCTCGAGATCCGCCAGTCGCCGTCGCCGCGATCCGGGTACGGGCTTCAGGAGGTGCGAGACGCGGCCGAGCGCGAACGCATCCGCCAGGCACTGGACCAGGCCGGCTGGAATGTCGCCGGCGCGGCGCGGCTGCTTGGGACCGAACGCACCAGCCTGCACAAACGGATCCGGGCGCTCGACATCAGGCGGGGCTAGATCAATCCCAAGCGGGGACGCGACGGCCCTCGGAGTTACTTCTTCGGCTCGGTTCCGTACACCACGGTCTCTTCCGTGATCACCGTCACCGGCTCCTCGGTGACGTTGGTGCCGGTGAGGATCATGCCGGGGCGAAGCTCCTCTACCCCCAACTGTTTGCCTTCGACGGTGAACTTGAAGCCAGACGGCACCGTGTACTGCCTGTTGTTGCCGTTCTCCAGGGCCACGACAATGGTCGTGGGACTCGACCAGAGCAGCCTGCCTTTGGTAATTGTCGTCGTGCGCTTGACGAGTTGCGTCTCCGTTGTCGTCACGGCGGCGGTGAGCATCGTCCCCAGCCTCAGTTGGCTGAGCGATTTCTTCACGCCTTCAATCGTGGCCACCGCGCCAGGTCTGACGTCGAAGAAGCGATAGTCGCCGTCCGGAACCATCCTGGCTACGAGCCAGTCCGGCCCCACGCCTATGACTTCTCCCCTCAGCTGCGTCGTCGTGGCGGCCGAGCCCTTGGGCACCGCTTCCTTCTTCTGGGTCGCTTGTGGTTCTTCGCCCGAGACGTTCACTGCTGCGAGGCACAAGAGGAACGTTGCAAGCCCGAGCCTGGTGATGATGGCAGACATAGCATCTCCTTGAGGTTGGTCCTGTTCACGGCCGGCCGTCGTCGCGACGGGGCGACGCGATCAATGCTCGAATTCATAAAGCGACGCGGCCAGTCTTTTCAATCCACGGTCGTGAGCGATGAGGTCGAGATGTAACGAAGACCAGTCCGATAGCAACAGGGTCTCGTTGCCCTGGCCGTCGTAGGTCTTGAGATAGCCGCCACAGGACTCGCAGTGGTCGATGCGCAGGCCGGGTTCTGCTTCGATGGTCACACTGGAGAGCCGTTGCGAGTCGGTGTCACAAAACGGGCAACCGGTTCGCTTGAACTGCCAGCGTGTGCCGCAGCAGCCGCACGACAACAGACGCTTACGCCCGGGGTCAACGCCGACCAGCTGGGCCATCGCGGGCAGCGATCCGCACGTCGGGCAATACCTGCGAAGCCACCGCTCCTCGTCTCGCCAATCGTCGAAGGCGTTCACGACGGGACGGAGGAACCGCGCCATCGCCGTCCACCCCACATAACGCAACAGCCCGGGGAACGGCGGCGCGATCGTCTCGTCGCCCAGCAGAAAGTCCGCGATGCGGCGAGAGACCTGGGGCTCGCGCCGCAGTTCGGTCGCGAGCACGGGCCTCCGTCGCGAGCGTTCCCGACGAGGTTCCGGAGGCCAGCCGTTCGAGCAGCGCTGCCGCCATTCGGCCACCCGGTTCGAGATCGACGGCGGCGTCGGCGCTTGCAGCAGTGTCACACCGGCGAGAAAGTCCGTGCGGTATTCCTCCCAGTCGGGAATACGCGCGTCGAGGACGTCGATCCCGGCCGCCGCGCGATCGACCTCGGCGGAGAGATCGGCGATCGGCTTGAGATACGCATGCGCCTCAAGCCAAAGATCCGGAGTCATCGGCTCAATGTCCTTCGACCGGCTCCGCCCGTGAGAGAACCGGCATCAGGCGGGCCGCCAGGCCGAAGAGGAAGATCGTCGCGGCGATCAACCCGATCGACACGCCCCACTCGACGACCGACGGCACGTAGCTCTCTGCAGCGACCCACGGCATCCGGCCGCGGAAGTTCATCGCAAAGATGACCACGTTCATGCGGTTGTACGCCACGCCGAGCACCGCGAGGAGTGACGCAACGAAGAGCACGTCGGGCCGTTGCCGAAGTGACTTTTGAGCCAGCAGGAGCAGCGGCACGCACGCCGCCGACGATGATCTCGGCTGCGAAGGCGATGCCGAGTGTTCCGGCGAAGGCTCCGGTGAGCTGGTTGCGGATCGCCATGTCGCCGACGCGAAACACGAGGTAGACCAACAGCGACCAGAACACAATCTGTCCGACCGAGGCGAGCCGCGTCATCTCGAGCGGGCGGCGCCACCCCTTCGCGATCCACATGTCGATGAGGATCACGAGCGCGGTGCCCGCCGCGATCGACGACAGGAAGAACGAGACCGGCATCACCGGAGACCACCACTGCGGGGCGAGCATGTTCGGCATCAGCAGGTACAGCGAGCCAAGCGAGCTCTGGTGCATGGTCGACAGCGTGACGGCGGCGATCGCGAGCATGATCGGCTCGGCGTGCTGGTCGCGCGCGCGGAACACCCAGGCGAGCGTGCCGAACACCACGGCCGTCGCGAGGGCGTAGAACACGTTACGCGACAGCAGGTAGACGAACAGCGTCACCGCGGCCGCCACGTACGCGCCGTTCCATTTACGCAACGCATCGGCGGCGCGCAGGTAACCAAAGTGCGCGAACGGCACCGGGAGGAATTCGAGCAGGAGGATCGTGACGTAGAGGCCGACGCACCACGACACCTCGAACATCGCCGAGTGCTCCGGCGCCTGCAGCGCCAGCTGGTACGAGTGCCAGGGCAGGCCGAGGTCGGCGATGAGCGTGACCATGACGAACGAATAACTCAGCAGGCCCATGAGCACGGCCGAGCGGCCGAGCCCGTACAGGTCCTTTCGCTGGAACACGTAGATGATGCCGGCCATCGCGAACGCGCCGGCGGCCACCGCGATCCACACCAGGTCGAACAGGATCCACAGGCCCCACGGGTAGGTGTCGGAGAGGTTCGTGCTGCCGCCGAGCCCAAGCACGAAGCGCGCGACAAAGGTGACGGCGCCAAACGCCATCAGCAGCAGGAGCAGCCAGTTGAAGGGCGTGCTCAGCGTGCCCGCAGAAGTTCGAACTCAACGTGGCCGTGATCATCCGGAATGCTTCGCCTCATCCGCGACCTTCTGAGCCCGCTTGCGGAAGAAGGCATAGGCGGCGCCGAGCATGGCGCCGACGCCGATCACGGCGGGAGGAACGGCGCCGAGCGCCGTCGTGCTGAAGGCCGGAAACGGTTTCTCTCCATAGGTCGGGAAGCCAAGTTTCTCGAACGGCACCCGCGAGATGTACAGCACGCTCGTCCCGCCCAGCTCCTTCTCTCCGTAAACGTGATCAATGTACCTTTCGGGCCGGTCGGCGATGCGCTTGTGCGCTTCGGCGAGCATCTCCTCACGTGTGCCGTAGAGCAAGGCGTCGGCCGGGCACGCCTTGACGCAGGCGGGGGTCTCGATACTGCCGCTGAACCGCTTGTTCTCGGCGTCGGAGACCGCCTGGCCGTTGAAAGCAATCGGCACCGGCTGCGCGACGCGGTCGGCGCAGTGCGTGCACTTCGAGATCTTCGGCGCAAGCGAGTTCCATTCCGAGGTCGGCACGTCCCAGGGGCAGGCCAGCTGGCAATAGCGGCAGCCGATGCACTCGTCGTCGTTGTACGACACCGGACCGTCGTCCTGCCGGTGAAGAGCGCCGTCGTCGGGCAGGCGGACGACGCAGGCCGGCTCCAGGCAGTGGAGACACCGCTGCATCACGAACGCGGATTCCACGCCTCCCGGCTTCTGCGGCGTTCTCAAACTCGTTAAACGCGATCAGCGTGTAGAGTCCTGGCGCTGAGCGTCGCCGGGTTCTGGAAACCCAGGTCGGACTCGAGCTGGGTCTGCTCGCCATCCTGCTCGTTCCACTGCTTGCACGCCACCTGGCACGCCCGGCAGCCAATGCAGTTGCCGATGTCGATCAGCGTGGTCCTGCTCGGTCCCGCGGCGGCTGGACTCATGTGCGTCCCCTCGGAGATCCGGATCGTCGCGACGCCGGGCGGCCGGCCCTGACGACGTTGACAAGGCACGCCTTCGTTTCCTGGGTTCCCGCCCCAGGATCCGTGGCGTCGATCGTGATGTGGTTGACGCTCGGGCCGGTCGACAGACCCTGGAAGCCCCAGCAGTACGGCATCCACACCACCGTGACCTCCTGGTCGCCGATTTTTAGTGCTTTCATGCGCGGCGTGACGAGCGCCTTCACCTCGAGCTCACCACGCGCCGACGAGACCTTGACCCAGTCTCCCGATTCGATCTCGAGCTTCTTGGCCAGCGTGCCCGGCAGCTCCAGCACCGGTTCGGGGATCAGCTCGTTGAGCCAGGGGATGTTGCGCGTCGTCGAACCGGCGCACCAATGTTCCGCGACCGTCGAGGTCATCAACACGTACGGAAACTTGTCGACGGTGCCGATCGGCTGGTGCGACGCGACGCGCGGATACTTGACCATCGGGTTGATCTTCACGTTCGGGTGCAGGACGTTTTCCACCGGGCTCTCGACCGGCTCGTACATCTCCGGTAGCGGGCCGTCTTTCGGCACGTAGGCCACGTCGCGCCAATATTCGGTAAAGCGCGGGTCGGGGTCTTTGTAGACAGCCGCGAAGAGGCGCCCAACGCCCTCGGCGCCCAGATGGAAGGGCCGCTGGCCGTTCGGTGTGTTGGGGCCGTCGGTCACGACGGGGACATCAGGCACATCCCAACCCGTCCACCGCTTCGCTTTCTCGTCCCACCAGATGATTGGTTTTGAACCCGGGTAGGGCTTGCCGTCCTTGTCGCATGACGCGCGGTTGTAGAGGATGCGCATGTTGTTCGGCCAGGTCCAGCCGAAGCCTGGATAGAGACCGAGACCGCCCGGATCGCTGACCGAGTCACGGCGCTTCGACAGGTTCTGGCCGCCCGCGAAGACACCGGCGTAGATCCAGGCGCCGGACGAGGTCGAACCGTCTGACTTGAGATCGCCGACCTTGCGGATCAGATCGCCTTTCTTGAGGCCGGTCTCCGCGTTGTCGCGCAACGCATAGCCGTTGATTTCGCGCAGGACATCTTCGGCCGTGGTGTAGGTCCAGAAGGCCTTGTTGATGATCTCGTCCCTTGGCTGGGTCGAGTCCTTGACCAGATCGCGCACCTTGCGGAAGACCAGGTCGACGATCTCGCCGTCGGATTTCGACTGCCCGGGCGGCTTCACGGCGGCATGGCGCCACTGCACCATCCCGCCGGAGTTGCTGATCGTGCCGTTCTTCTCCATGAAGAACGCCGCCGGCAACAGGATCACTTCGGTGTTGATGGTCTTCGGATCGACGCCGGGCCGGCGCCAGAACGCCGCGGTCTCGGTCTCCCAGATTTCCTGGACCACCAGCGTCTCGAGCTTGGCCATCGCATCGAAGGTCAGCTTGAGATTGGGCAGCGTGACCGCGGGATTCTGTCCGACAATCCAGAGCAGCTTCAGCTTGCCGGCGAGCGCATCCTCGAACATTGGCAAGGTGCCGTAGTCCTTGGCGGCGTTGCGCTTCGGCAGCCATTCATACGCGTAGTCGTTCTCTGCGGTTGCGGCGTCTCCGAAAAATGCCTTCAGCGTGTTGACGAGGTAGCGGCTGTCGGCGACGCCGTTCTTACGCACATAATGATAGATCGTCGGCTCGGCACTGGTCGGCGAGTTGAGATAACCCGGGTAGTAGTTGTAGAGCACCGCCATGTCGCATGCGCCCTGCACGTTCGGCTCGCCGCGCAGCGCGTTGACGCCGCCTCCGGGCTTGCCGATGTTGCCGAGCAGCAGCTGCAGGATGGTGAACGCCCGGATTCCCTGCACGCCGGTCGTGTGTTGCGTCATGCCGAGCGCGTAGAGAATCGATGCCCGGCCGGTTCTTCGCCATCGTCTCGGCGATCTGCTTGATCTGATCGGCAGGAATTCCGGTGATCTGCTCACCCATTTCCAGCGTGTAGCGCGAGACGAAGGTCTTCAACCGCGTGAACACGGAGTTCGGATCGTCGAGGCTCCTGGCGACGCGCGGATAGCCCTTCGCGTCCAGCTGGTATCCCCAGGTCTGGGTGTCGTAGGTGTGGGTCGCCTCGTCGTAGCCGCTGAACACACCATCGTTGAAGCCGAAGGCTGCGTCGCCGAGGTACAGGGCGTTGGTGTGGGTCACGACGTAGTCTTCGTCGTACAGCTTGTTGACGATGATGTGGTTGATCATCGCGTTCTGGAACGCGACATCGGTGCCGGGCCGGATGCGCGCATAGACGTCGGCCCCCGCGGACGTCCGCGTGTAGCGAGGATCGACGTGGATGATCGTTGCCCCGTTCTGCTGGGCTTTCCGAATCCACTTGAAGGCCATTGGGTGGTTTTCGGCCACGTTGCTGCCTTCCACCAGGATCGTCTTGCAGTTCTGCAAGTCAACCCAGTGATTGGTCATCGCTCCCCTGCCGAACGTGGCCCCCAGACCGGGGACCGTGGGGCTATGTCAAAGCCGGGCCTGGTGCTCGACGTAGGACATGCCGAGCAGGCGGGCCGCCTTCTGAAAGAGGTAGCACTCCTCGTTGGTGTTCTGCGCGCCGCCCATGAATCCCATCGCATCCGTGCGATTGACGGGCACGTCTCTGGGGCCGGCCTCCTGAGAGACGAACCGCGGGGCGCTGGCGATCCGATCACCTGCAGCGCGATCCACGAGGAGTTCAGGCGCATCCACCTTTTCGGTGGCGATCCAGGTCTCGTCGCGGGTCTTGCGAACCTTCTGCGCCACCTTCGAGATGGCTTCGTCCCAGGAGATGTCCTCCCAGTGGTCGCTGCCCGGCGCCCGGTAGCGCGGCGTGGTCAGCCGCTGCGGGGAGGCGTGCGTCGCGAACATCGAGATACCTTTGACGCACAGCGCTCCGCGATTCACGATGTGGTCGTAGTCGCCCTCCATCTTCAAGAGCTTGCCGTCGCGGACGGCGGCGATCATGCCGCACCCGCACGAGCAGAAGTTGCACGAGGTGGTGAACTCGCTGATTTCCGAGAGCTTCAGGTCCTTGGTCGCGGCCCGCATCGCTGGAACGTCGAGGAGGCCCCCGATCGCCAGTCCGGTCCCGCCACCCACCGTCAGCTTCAGCAACTCTCTGCGGTTCAACGACATCGCGTTACCTCTTGGAATGGGCCTTGCTGATGTGCGCTGAAGCAAGCGCAACGCCAATGCGGAGACGTGCGGAAAGCCTGGGGTTTCTTCACTTTTCGAAGCAGGCTGCCGGCACCGGCACTAACCGAGATGCGGTCGAGAGTCACGGCAGGCCGAGAGCTGACTAGTGTGCGCGAGGGAAACTCCGGATGCAACTGCGACGACCCAATTCGAGGCGGAATTCGGGGTTCTGGCTGCTGGTCTGCGCGTGCGCGTTGTTCACGGCGGTGACGGTCGCCACCAGCAACGGCGGTCAGGCTGCGCCGCAGAAGCCGGCAACGCCGCAGACGACGAAACCGGCTACACCGCAAACGACGGTGGTAGCCACACCCCAGGCGCCGGCCACGCCTCAAGCCGGGTATGTCGGCACGGAGACGTGCGCGACCTGCCACACCGGATACGACACCTCGATTAACGCGTCGAGGCACGGCCTGGCCAGGCATCCGGACACACCCGCGGCTGCGCAGGGATGCGAATCGTGCCACGGTCCGGGCGAGGCGCACGCCAGCGATCCGGAGAAGATCAAGCCGAAACAGCTCGCCAGGATTTCAGCCAAGGAAGTCAACGCCACCTGCACGACCTGCCACAACAAGGGCGTGCATGCCTTGTGGAAAGGCAGCCAGCACGAAGCGCGCAATGTCTCGTGCATCAGTTGCCACAGCATCCACAAGCCGATGTCGACGACAGGGCAGTTGAAGGCGATGAACCAGCAGGGCACGTGCATCACCTGCCATCGCGACAAGGTGGCGAAACTCGACAAGTCGGGCCACATGCCGGTGCGCGAGGGCAAGATGGAATGCTCGTCGTGCCACAACCCGCATGGCACGACCAACGTGAAGCTGTTGAAGACCGGCAACACGGTCAACGAGGCGTGCTCGTCGTGTCACGCCGAAAAGCGGGGCCCGTGGTTGTTCGAGCACGCCGGCATCAACGGCGAGAGTTGCTCGACGTGCCACGACCCGCACGGATCAAGCAACGACCGCATGCTGGTCGCGAAGCTGCCGTTCCTCTGCCAGCGCTGCCACAACCACACGAAACATCCGTCGACGATCTACGACAACAAGGTCGTGCAAAGCAGCAACCGCCTGTTCGCGCGCAGTTGCGTGACGTGTCATTCGGCGATCCACGGGTCGAACCATCCGTCCGGGTCGACATTCCTGCGGCAGTAGCGGAGGCGATCATGCGACGCACATATGCTCTGACGTTTGCCTTCCTGCTCGCCGCCGCGCCCGGCGCGTTCGCGCAGGATCCGCCCTCACTCCCGGCGCCCACCGATCCGGTGGCGATCGGGCGCAGCGAGTTCACCGGCAAGTGGTACGGCACGGTCGATTTCGGCGGGCGCGTCACCTCGATCGACGGCGATGAAGCGCGCGCGCAGCGCTATCGCGATTTGCGCTCCGGCATCTACGCCAACAACCTGGTCGCCGGGCGTCGCACCCAGGACTGGTCGCTCGAGGCGCAAGCCTGGAACATCGGCTATCGCGATCAGCGTTATCAGCTCGACTTCGACCGGGTCGGACGGCTGCGCGCGTCGTTCCTCTACGATCAGATCCCGCTGTGGATCAGCGCCGACAGCAAGACGCTGTACGTGGAGACACAGCCCGGCGTGTTCCGGCTCGAAGACTCGATGCAGCAGACGATCCAGGCCGGCCAGGCCACGCTGCACGAGTACACCGATCAGGCCGTGCGCTTCGACCTGGAAACGATGCGGCGCATCGGGCAGGCCGATGTGGTCTTCAACGCCACGCCCAACACGGACATCGTCCTGCAGATCAAGAACACCAATCGTGACGGCCATATCCCGTTTGGCGGCACGTTTGGCTTCAGCAACGCCGTCGAAATCCCGATGCCGCTCGACCACCGCACGACGGACTTGAAGACGGCCATCGAGTGGTCGAACAACAAGGGCCTGGCCCGGTTCGGCTGGGACGGGTCGACCTTCGACAACACCATCGAGAACGTGGTGTGGGACAACCCGCTGCGCTTCGGGCCCGATATCGTTGGCGGGCCCTCGCAGGGCCGTCACGCGTCGTGGCCCGACAATACGCTGACCTACCTGCACGGCACGGGCGCCGTCAATATCCCGTTGAACGGCCGCCTGACCGGCATACGCGGCGTTCGGCCAGGGCCGCAACAGCACGGACCTGCTGCCCCACACCATCAACACGGCGTTCGCGCCGCCGCCGCCGCTGGCGCGCACCACCGCGGAGGCCGAAAGCCAGATGACCATCGCAAATTTCACGGCGGCGATGCGGCCGGCTGCCGGTTTCTTCCTCAACGCGCGCTATCGCTACAGCGACGTCGACGTGCAGACGCCGGAGTTCGATCGATCGACGGGCTCGATCGCCTACGACACCAACTTGCAGAGCTCGAATGCCTGGCGTCGGAGTATCACAGCGTCAAGCGATCGACGTTTGACGTTGAAGGCGCATTCACGCTGACGGGTTACACGTCGATCAAGGCGGGCTACAGCAAGCTCGGCTCCGATTACACGCATCGCATCTTCGAGACGACGAACGAAGACGTCTTCCGCGTCTCGGCCGACAGCACCGGCAACCAGCGCTTCATGCTGCGCGCGCAGTATGAAACCCGCCAGCGCACAGGCGACGGCTTCGATCCCGAGGCGCTCGCCCACGTGGGCGAGCTCCCGACGATGCGGCACTTCGACATCGCGGATCGCGATCGCACCCGCTTCACCTTCATCGGCACGGCGGCCGTGACGAGCACCGTCGAGCTCAACGCATCAGCCGGCGTCGGCCAGGACGAATATACCGAGAGCCAGCACGGCCTGCTGAAGTTCGATTCGAATCAGTACTCGATCGGCGCCAACATCGCGCCGGACGATCGCTTCAACCTCTCGGCCAGCTACGGCTGGGAGGACTATTCGTCACAGCAGCGTTCGCGCAACGCCAGCGACGCGGTCCAGCAGGCAGACCCGAAGCGCGACTGGACCACGGACTACACCGGCAAGGTGAACTACTTCGAGGCCGGCTTCGACATCAACGCCATCGAGCGCACGATGATTCGAATCAGCGGCGACTGGAACCGCTCGAACGACACTTATCTCTATGGCTTGGTTACGGGTTCGCCGATTGCGGTACCGGAGCAGCTGCCGCCGGTGAAGAACGAACTGATGCGCGCCGAGATCGATCTCGACCTACGAGCTGTCGCCCAACCTGCGCCTCGGCGTCGCCTACTGGTTCGACGACTACAAGGTCGAGGACTTCGCGCTCGGACCGGAAACGATTTCAGGCATCGCCTTCCCGCCGGTGCAGGAAGGGGCGGCGCCGACAACGAACGCGCTGCTGTTGGGCTACCAGTATCGTCCCTACACCGCGCATGTCGGGTTCGTCCGGCTGACCTACGGGTGGTAAACAGTCAGCGCAACATGCTGCGCGTTGCCTCGAGGCAGCTTGCGGCCTCGGTTTCGTACGCGTTCGAGGACTTCTGGGTTTATGATTTCGCGATGGATGAGCGTGATCGACGGCATCGTGCAAACCAAAACGTTGGTTCTCGGCTACGTCTATCGGCCCTACACCACGCATTCGACGGTGGTGGGCTTGCTCTACTTCTGGTAGTTCGACGTTGGCGATTGTCGATTGGAGGTTGACCGTGCGTATCGTGTTTCGCGTGTTGATGATTGCCGCCGTGTTCGCCGTGGTTGCGGCGCGTCCGGCGATGGCCCAGGGCGACGCCGAGAAGGGCAAGGCGGTGTACGCCGCGCAGAAGTGTTCGATGTGCCACGCCATCGCCGGCGTGGGCGGAAAGGCGAGTCCGCTCGACGGGGTCGGTAAGAAGCTGAGCGAGGCCGACATCCGCGCGTGGATCGTCACGCCGAAAGAGATGACAGCGAAAGACCAAGTCGACGAAGAAGCCGCCGATGGCCGACCGCTATTCGAAGCTGCCGGCGGCAGACATCGACGCGCTGGTCGCCTACATGGTCAGCCTGAAGTAGGCACCATGCTGTCCGACCGGGCTTCCGTTCGCCACCCCGTCACGCTCGTCGGGGTGGTGATTACCACCGTGGCCGCCGTGGCGTTCTTGACGCTGGTGGCCGCGGACATGTTCGGGATGTTCACCAATCCCTATGCCGGCTTGGTGATCTTCATTGCGGTACCGGCGCTGTTCGTGTTGGGCCTGTTGCTTATTCCCATGGGCATTTGGCTGCAGCGCCGCGCGCTCCGCCGGGACCCGTCGGCCTCGACCGACTGGCCGGTCATTGATCTACGCCGGTCGCGCGTGCGCACCACCGTGCTGGTCCTTACGGCCATGACCGTCGTCAATGCCACCCTGGTCCTGCTCGCCGCCCAGGGCTCGCTGCACTACATGGAGTCGTCCGAGTTCTGCGGGGCGTCGTGCCACACGCCGATGCACCCGCAATTCACGGCGTGGCAGAACACGACGCACGCTGAAGTCGACTGCGTGAAGTGCCACATCGGCGACGGCGCGCGGGCACTGGTGCATTACAAGCTGGCCGGCGTCCGTCAGCTGGTGCACGTCATCAGCGGCAATTACCCGCGGCCCATTCCGGCGTCACAGGCCGTGCTGCGGCCCGCGCTCGAGACCTGCGGCACCTGCCACTCGCCCACGCTCGGGCATGGTGAACGCACGCGCACCTTTCGCGAGTACGCGGAAGATGAGAAGAACACGGAGACGGCGACGACGCTGACGCATGCACGTGGGTGGGCCGAATCAGAAGACCGCGTCAGGCCGCGCCATCCACTGGCACGCCGACCCGAACGTGCGCATCGAATACATTACGACCGATGAGGATCGGCAAACGATTCCCTTCGTGCGGACGATCAACGAGAAGGGCGAGACCAAGGAGTATGTCGTGGCAGGGACGACGCCGGAGGCGCTCGCGGCGGGCACGACGCGCACGATGGACTGCATCGACTGTCACAATGCCGCCGCGCATCGAATCGCGCCCACCGCCGAACAGGCCGTCAACCGCGCCATGGCCGGCGGCCAGATCAGTCCGGCCCTGCCCTTCGTCCGCCGCGAAGCGGTTCGACTGCTGAAATCCGACTATACCGATGAGGCCGCCGCCGCCGCGGCGATCGAGTCGGGATTCCGCGCCGTTTATGACGCTTCGAAGGCGGGCGTCGATCAGGCGAAGCTGTCACAGGCCATCGCTGCCACGCAGCAGCTCTATCGCGCCAACGTGTTTCCGACCATGAAAGTGACGTGGGGGGTCTACCGCGACAACCTGGGCCACACGACGTCGGAGGGTTGTTTCCGCTGTCACAGCGGGACTCTCGTGGCGCGCGACGGCACGGCGATCGATGGCGATTGCTCGTATTGTCACGATCAGCAGTAGCGCGTCCAACGTCTGAGGCCACGACTCGCCGACCCGCGGCCAAAGATGACCGTGGCTCTGGCTGTCGTCTAGGAGTCCATCTATGTTGCGCACCGGAGCTCTGATTCTGGCGTTGCTGCTCCTGGCCACGACATGGTCCGGCCAGGCCAGCGAGAAGACCGTGCTGATCGAGCTCGCTCCCAGGGCCGGCGCCCAGCCGTCAGGTCTCAGCGCCGGCGGGGCCGTCGTCGTCGGCAGTCTCGAGATTGGCGGGTTTTACTGGATGCCCACGACGGGCGCGATTTACACCGGCGGCGTGGCCGCTACGAAGGTGAGCCGCGACGGCAAGGTGATCGTCGGACTGGCGCTTGGCCCAGGCCCCACCACGCAGGCTGCCATCTGGCAGCGCGGTACGGAGTGGCGACTGCTCGGGTCGTTCCCGAACGCGCTGCCGTGTGACGCGTTGCTCAGCCTCGCGACCGACACCAGCCGTGACGGAAAAGTCGTCGTCGGCCATGCATACAACGGATGCTCACTGTCGCACGCGTTCCGGTGGGAAGAGTCGACGGGCATGGTCGATCTCGGTTCCAGTGTTCCGAGCCGAGGTTCTTTGGCCCTCGGCGTGTCGGCGAACGGGCAGGTGATCGTCGGCTATCAGGAACAATCGACCGGATTCGTTGAGGGCACGAAATGGGTCGGGACGAGACAAGAACGGGTGCCGGGTGTCGATGGCTTCGTCAGCACCGCGAACGCCGCGAACGTCGACGGCTCGATCATCGTCGGCCGGATCTGCCGGCCGACGTCTGATCAACTCGGCGAACGGACTTTCAGACCGCGTGGGTCTGGACGCCGGACGGCACGCAATGCCTGGCCGCGCCGAGACTGCGCCCGTCGCCTGGTCCGCTGATCATCGTTGAGGCCAACGCGACGAGCGATGACGGCCGCGTGATCGGCGGCGGCCAGGCGGTCGCCAGCTCGCCGGATTCCGACGCGATCATCTGGATCGATCGCAAGCCGGCGTACTTGAAAGAGTTCCTGCAGGTCAACGGCGTGCCCGACGCGTTCGCGACGTGGGTCAATACGGGCTCGATTAAAGGCATCTCGCCCGACGGCCGTGTCCTCGTCGGGAGCGGAGCCGCGGCGGATGGCTTCCGAGGCTACCTTGTGGTGCTCGGCTCGAACTTGGTGATGCCGTGAGCCGCCTCACCGTGACTTGTCGGTGCGCTCGGCTTGCTGTTCGCGTGTCAGCGGGCGGAGGCGCAGTCGTGGGAGGCGTCGGCATTCGCCGGGTACACGCCCGCTGTGGACATCGACCGTCGCGCGCCCGATCTGAATCAGCTCGACATCCGTGGCTCGTTCACCTGGGGTGTCCGGGCGGCCCGCCTGTTCACGACGCATTGGGGCGCCGAGGTGCTGTGGACGCAGCAGAAGTCGGCACTCGAAGGGAGCACCACATCGTCCGGAAACGTTCGATTTCTTCACCCTGTAGGTCAGACAACTGCAGGGCAACGTGCTCTATGAGTTCGGCGCCGGCGAGGCAAAGGTGCGGCCGTTCGTGTTTGGCGGCATCGGCGCGACGTTCTTCAGCGCCGCCGATCTGCAGTCGGAGACCAAGCTGTCGTTTGATTATGGCGCCGGCCTCAACTACTTCGCGTGGCGGGGCATCGGCATGCGTGCGCACGCCCGTTTCAAGCCGACGGCACTCCACGACAAATCGGCCGGTGACGTCTGCGATCCTTTTGGATTCTGCCAGTCATGGCTGTCACAGATTGAGTTCGCGGTGGGGGCGGTCGTCCGCTTCTGAGCGAGAGGCCGCTGCTGGCCGCTGCATTGGCATCGCTGCATTGGCATCCACAGCTAGAACCGCAATGCCTCAACCCTCGCGTCCGCGCATCGTCATCGTCGCGACCGGCGGCACGATTGCCGGCAGTGCCGAATCCGCGACCGCTGCCGGATACCAGTCCGGCGCCGTCGCCGTCGATGTCCTCATCGCCGCCGTGCCCCAAATGAAGAAGTTCGCGGACGTCCGTGGCGTGCAGGTGTCGTCGCTCGGCAGTCAGGACATGAACGACGAGCTGTGGGTGACGCTGGCGACCGAAGTCAATCGCCTGCTGGCGGCAGCGGACGTCGACGGGGTCGCGATCACGCATGGCACCGACACGATGGAGGAGACCGCGTACTTCCTCAACCTCGTCGTCAAAAGTGACAAGCCGGTGGTCCTCACGGGTTCAATGCGACCGTCCACATCGCTCGGCGCCGATGGCCCGTTGAACATCTACAACGCCGTTGGCGTGGCGTCCGATCCGAGGGCGAAAGGGCGTGGCGTGCTGGTGGTGGCGAACGACGATATCCACGATGCGCGCGCGGTGACCAAGCGTCACACCAGCGACGTCCAGACGTTCGTCTCATCGGAAGCCGGGCTGGTCGGCGTCTGCCTGTTCGACGATCGTGAGTTCGAGCGCTCGCCCGCGCGGGCGCACACGACGGCGACACCATTCTCGGTTGCGGCCGGCCAGGTGCTGCCGCGCGTTGATGTGATTTACGCACACGCCGGGATGTGTCCCGACGTGATCGATGGCGCCGTTGCCAACGGCGCCAAGGGCCTGGTTATCGCCGGCGTCGGCGGCGGCAACATGACGACGCCGGCGCTCGACGCCGTCAAGCGGGCCATCGGCAAAGGCGTCGTGGTCGTGCGCTCGACGCGAGTCGGCGACGGCATGGTCCGCCGCAACATCGAGGTCGACGACGACACCGTCGGCACGGTCGCGTCGAAGGAGCTCAATCCGGCGAAGGCGCGCGTCCTGCTGAAGCTCGCACTGACCCAGACGTCGGACCCCAAGCAAGTGCAGGAGTTCTTCGACACCTACTGACGATCACTGGACCGCTCGCCAGGATTTGTCCGGGTTGTAGACCGTCATCTTTCGAGCGATGGCGTCAGTTTGAGGGCCCAGGTCCCGTTCCCGCACGGTGCCGTCGTGATTGACGACGAACGTCATGACGCCGGTTGCGTCGTACTGAGCCGGCCAGGCGACAAGCGCGAATCCACCAGACATCTCGCCCTTGACGATATAGCTCTTGGCGCCACCCGGTACCGCAGCTCCCTGGCCGGTCAGGATCTTGAAATAGTAACCATGAAGGGGCGTCGGCTGCGCGCCAACCTGGCGTCCTTCCGGCGCTGCCTGTGCCAGCAGATCACCTAGCGGACTCCGCTTCTGGCCGCGCGCGGTCGGCCAATACAGGCCGTCTTGCTTGCCGGAATCGCTCTGGAACTTTGCGGCGTGCACGCCGGCGGGCTTGCCGTCGTGTCCCTCTTGCGCGTAGCGCTGCTGCGCGGTGACGTAGGCACGGGCGGTCGCGATCGCGTTCAGCTCGTTACGTCCGATCCGCCGCGCCAGCACTTCTTCCTTGCCGGCGGCGGTGTCGAATCGCCATCCTTCTGCCACTTTGGTGAGCGGCACCGGGAAGGGCCAGTTCTCGTGGCCGATGACGAGCGTCTTTTGAGTGGGCGTCGTATCCTCGAGGTGCCACTGCTCTTTGAACGCGACAGCGAATACCTTGCGGTTCATCCGAGCGATCGCGGGATCGGATGACGCGACGAGCTCCCGCCCTTCGGGACCGAAGAGCGCCAGAAGCTCGTCGAGGTTCTCGGCCTTGACCGTGTCGACGAGCGCCTTGACGGCGTCTTCGGGCGCCGCAAACGCGCGGTGCGTCGCGGTCTGTGCCGCGATGGCCGCCGCTGATGCGAGCAGCGCCAGTAAAACAATAGTCCTGGTCATGTGTGTCGACCTCTTTCGAGCGCTCACCGGCGTCGGCCCCCGCCGCCGCGCGAGCTGCCTCGGCTCGATTGTCCACGAGCACCGGACGAGCGTGCTGCTCCTCCGTTCCCATATCCAGAGAATGCGTCCGAACCGCCGCTCCGTTGCGTCGGCTTCGCTGCCTGAGTTGTGCTGCCACCGCCGTAACCGCGGGCTTCGGCACTGCCCGTGCGACCCGAGCCGGTTGCCTGTGACGTCGCGCCCTGGGTCGAAGCGCGTTCTGACGGCGTGGTTCGTTGCGCCTGCGTCCCAGGATTCTCCTGCCGCGTCTGTTGACGGTCCGTGCGCTGCTCCTGGGCCGTGCCGGCGCGGTCGGTCCGCTGTTCCGATCGGTTCTCCGCGCGATCGGTGCGCTCCTCGCCGAGGTCCTCGCGGTGGTCCTGCCAGTCCTCGCGCGCGTCTTCCCGGTGGTCGTAGTAGTCGTCCCAGGCGTCGTTGTACATGTAAGCGCCGCCGTGAAATCCGTACGGACCGTAGTAGTAGTTGTTGTCCATCGACGCGCCAATCACGATCCCGGCAGTGAACCCGATCAGGCCGGCCGCGATCGCCTCGTCAGCGTCATCGTCTTCCTCGATGACGACCACCGATGTCGGAGGCTGGGTGTACACGACCTCGGTGTTGTATTGCGGGACATAGACGATCTGCGGATTGGTGGGCTCGATGACGATCACTTCCTGGCCGGATGAGGTGGTCTTGGTTTCGACCTCCTGCTGTGGCGAACTCTTCAAGGTCCCGACGTTTTTCGCCTGTAGCCGCAACTTCTGGATACTCGCAAACACCGCGCTCTTATCGGAGGTGAACGCTTGCCCCAGGACCTTCGTCCACGCGATCTGGTCCGCCATCTTCGCCACCACTTGAGGGAAGAGCACTAACGCCACGAAGCTCGCATCGAACCCGGCTTTGACGGCGGCGTCCTGAAGCGCCGTGCCTTTCAGCTCCTGATTGGCCTTCAGCCACGTGTCGAGCTCGGTGATTTTCGCGGGTTCGGTTGCGCTCATCAGCATCTGCGCGAGCAGTGAATCCGGGTAGAGCGCAATCGGAGCGAGTAATTGGTCCAACGTGCCTGTCGGCAGCGGTGTGGCCTGCGCGGCCTGCGCGCCGCGGTCCTGCGTCGGACCGCACGCCACGAACAAGACGAGGATTGCGGCAATCAAGCGTGTGGTCATAGTCAGCCTTCAGTCGCGCGGAGCAGCCTGGTCGACAGTTACTGCCGCTGGTGGCGCAGGTCACGAAATACCGTGGTACCGCCGATCGGATCCGCGGCAGTTTCCGCGGAAATCCGTAGATCCGTCGAATCTTGAGGACTGCTGACGCAGAGATCGTGCCGCTGATGCCCCGGCGGGCTGCGATGACCGGCTGCGACGCTTGCCTTCATAGTCGATTATCGATATAACGATCATCGCTATGCCGAAGCCCAAGCTCAATCCGCTGCCCGCGGCGGCGTTCCAGATCGTGATGTCGCTGACTGATGACGATCTTCACGGCTACGAAATCATGCGGCGTGTCGAAGAACAGACTGGCGGACGCACCCGCATCGGACCCGGAACGCTCTACAGCTCGATCCAGGCGTTGCTCGATGCCGGATTCATCGCCGAAGTCGCGTCACCCGGCGATGCCGACCCGAACGACGAACGGCGCCGCTACTATCGCTTGACCGCAGTGGGACGCAAGGCCGCCCGCGACGAGGCCGAGCGACTCGCCGGCGTGCTGCGTGTGGCGCGCGCAAAAAAACTCTTGAAGGGCCAGTATGTTTGAAAGATTCTGCGCCCTGCTGCTGCGGATCTATCCGGCCGGGTTTCGACGCGCGTACGGCCGTGAGGCCGTGCAGCTCGTACGCGACCGCGCACGCCACGAGCGAGGCGTCTTCTTACGGGCTCGATTGCTGATGGATCTGGCGATCGATCTGTTCGCGACCTGGCGTCACGGCTGGCAACCGGGCACGCCGTTGCTCGCGCGAATCGACGGCGCACCTCGTTTCCACATCATCGAAGTCCACGGACCACGTCCGGAGGCCCTCGCCGCAGGGATGTTGACGTCGATGCTCCTGTTCGCGAGCTTCACGCTGCTGTTTCAGCCGAAGACACTCGCGAATCGGCCAGCGCAGCTCGGTGAAGGATCGGGAATTGAAACTCCAGGCGCCGACTCGAATGACTCCGCGCAGCTGACCGTCGTTCCCGATTCTGAGGGGCATCGGGAGCTCCTTGCCGCCATCGCCGCGAACCTCAAGCAGTTCTACGTCGATCGCGACATCGGCCAACAGCTGGCAGAGGATTTACTGGCGCACGACCGGAAGGGCGATTACAACTTGCTCGACCTCGGGCCGGATCTCGCGGCTCGCATCAACAGCCACATTCAGATCACCAGTCGCGCTCTCGGAATTCCTCGCGGTGTGTTTGTTGCTGACGTCGTCTACAGCGAGCGCCCGCTGCCGGCGGGCCCGCCGCCACCCATGACGGCGGAAGCTCGTGAGCGCAATCGCGCCGCGATACTTCAGCAGAACTGCCTGTTCGAGACGATCGAGACGCTGCCGAACAACGTCGGCTACCTGAAACTGAACGGCTTTGCGAATGCGACCGTATGTCAGGAGATGACCGGCCGAGCGATGGCATCGTTGAACAATGCCGCCGCTCTCATCGTCGACCTGCGGGACAACGGCGGCGGGTTTGGCGAGACCGCGCTGCAAATCGCTGGATATCTATTCGATCGTCCGACATACATGTACGATCCCCGTCCAAACTCTCCCGTTCCCGCCAGAACCGCATCGCCGATTGCGGGCAACAAGCTCGCGGACAAGCCCGTGTACGTCCTCACGTCGTCACGAACCCAGTCGGCGGCCGAGTACTTTGTCTACAACTTGAAGATGTTGAAGCGGGCAATGGTCGTCGGCGAGACGACGGCGGGCCATCAGCACTCGGGCGCGTTCCGCCGCATCAACGATCACTTCGGCATGGGCATTCAGGAAGCAGCCCCACTCGACAATCCCTATCCGGTGAAGGGCTGGGAAGTGATCGGTGTCGAACCCGACCTCAAGGTCTCGAGGAAGGAAGCCTTCGACGCGGCGAAAATGTTCGCCGACCATCGGGAACGACCCCGCTGATCCAACGCAAACGCAACGGCTCTGGGAAGGAATGTTGGCGAACTTCTTGCCATGCGTTCCAGTCGTGCAGACGCGAACGATCTACACCCGCGCGGGATTCGTCGCCTTGCTAGGGTTTTTCATCGCCGCGTCCGCCATCGCGCAACCAGCACCGTCTCCCGGGGAGACATCGCGACCTCCGCAGTGGACAGTCGCCGCCGGGGTCGAGTCGCTGTGGTGGCGCGACGTAGCCAGGACCGGCCCGCCTGTCCTGGCATCACCTATCTCCTGGGAAGGTCAGGGACCGGCGGTGTACGTCTCGCACGACCGGGGCCGCCGGTCACGACTGCATCACTTCGAGGCGGCGTTCTCATCGGCCGGCGGCTTCGAGTTGCGCTCACCGGTGCGGACAACGACGGCCCCCGAGGACGATGGCGCCCGGCGAGTCGGCGTCCGGTACCAGTACCGCCGCTATCCCTGGCAGGATCTCTGGATGACGGGCTTCGACGTCGGCATCGGCGTCGAGGGCAGCGGCGAACATCTCTCTTTTGATCGTCATTACGAGCCCGCTATCGAGCTGCAGACCGGTCTGACCCATCTCGGCGCCGCGGCGGTGATTGCCGCGCGCCTGCAGCGGTGGTCGCGATGGTCGGTTGTCGCCGCGTGGGGTAACGCCCTGACGCTCGGACGATCCACGGCCCGCCACCGGGCCGAGACCGAGACGACGCTCAGTGCGTGGGGCGGCGGCTGGTACACCAACCTCGAGGTCCGAGGCGAGGTGCGTGTCGCACCGCGGGCGCGCGTGTATGCGGCCTGGCTCAACAGCGGCGAGGGCCGCGGCGCCTCCCACGACACGTTCACCTTCGGCCGGTCGCGATTCGTGGTGGGGGTGACCTCTGGCCATCAATAGAACGAGACTTCGTCGATTCGCACTCGCCGCCGCGCTGGCGTGGGTGGGCCAGGCGTGTCATCCCATCCTGGGTCCCTCGTCGATGGACTCGAACTGGCAGGTGATCGAGACGCCGCATTTCATCTTGAACGTGCGTCCGGGATCGTACGCGGAGCAGAACGCGGCTCGGCTCGGCGAAGTCCTCGAAGATCAATACGCCTTTGCGCTGAGCGCGCTCGACATCCGCTACGCCGGCCGGATTTCGCTCTTCCTCTATGCATCGGCGGCTGACGCTGACGATACGAACGACCGATCGGGTACGGCGTATCCCGAAACCGGGGCCGTGCGAGCCATCGTGACCCCGCCCCTCGAGACCACCTTCGGCCTGCTGGCGCACGAATCGAATCACGTCATCGAGCACAACGCCCTGGGCCCGCCGGCAACTTCGTTCATGAACGAAGGGCTGGCGTCCGCCGTGATGTCGGAACGCTTCCATGCCGGCGGCAAGTCGTTCCTGTATCCATGGACCGCCAGGAACGCGGCGCAGATCCCGGATCTGTCGAACCTCGTCGATGACGGCAAATGGGGGGACTACATCTCACAGGTGACTTATAACGCGAGCGCGTCGTTTCTCGTCTATTTGCTCGATCACGGCGGCCCCGAGCGGCTCAAGCAGCTGCAGCGGGTGCGATCGTCGGAGTTCGAGGCGCGCTTCCAGCAGCTTTATGGCCGCTCGCTCGACGAGGCCGAGCGCGATTGGCGCGCGTTCTGCGCGGCTTACCGCCCCTGACCGGGACCGGGTATCAGCCGTAGGATAATCCCCGTCATGTCGACTGTCCCCATGCACGTCGTGCTCATCGGTTTCCTGATCGCAGCGGCGCTGTCGTCGCCGTTATCGGCCCAGACCCCGGCGGACACCTCGGCCGACGGCCGGCTCCGGGCGCTCTACACCGAGGAATGGAACTGGCGGCAGAAGGAGTTGGCACGCGGCGAGGCCGCGAACGATCGCTTCGCGCGCGTCGATGCCGCATCGCAAGAGGCGAGGCTCGCCTACTGGACGCGAACGCTCGCCGCGCTCGATGCCATCCCGTTCGACGAGCTCTCACCCGAAGAGAAGGTCAACGCGCAGATCTTCCGGACTTCGTTGCGCGAGCTCGTCAGCGACATCCAGTACCGCACCTACGAAGCGCCGTTCAACAGCGATACGTTCTTCTGGACCTCGTTTACGCCCCGTCAAGGCTTCGCCAACGCGGCGGCGTATCGCTCCTATCTCGCGCGGCTGCGCGACGTGCCGCGCCACTTCGACGAGCAGATGGTCAACATGCGCGCCGGCTTGGCGCGTGGCTACACGGTGCCGCGCGTGTCGGTGATTGGACGCGATCAGACCATCGAGCCCTACGTCAAGGGCGACGCCAGCAATCCGCTCTACGCCCCGTTCGCCCAGATGCCGGCCGGCATTCCGGCGGCCGATCAAGCCGCGCTGCGCGCCGAAGCCAGCACGGTCATTCGCGACATCGTCGCTCCGGCCTATGCGAACCTGCTGACGATGATTCGGCAGGAGTACCTCGAGAAGGCGCGCCGAACACTGGGAGCTTCCGAAATGCCTGACGGCGCGAAGTTCTACCAGGCGCAGATCGAGAAGCACACCACGCTGACGCTGACGCCGAAGGAGATTCACGACCTCGGCCTGAAGGAAGTGGCTCGCATCGAGGCCGAGATGCGCGCGACCAAGGACAAGGCGAACTTCAAAGGCACGATGGCCGAGTTCTTCAAGTTCATGAGGACCGACCCGCAGTTCTACGCGAAGACGCCGCGCGAGCTGCTGGCCTTCTCGGCCTACGTGTCGAAAAAGGCCGACGATAAGCTCGCCGAAACCATCGGCTTCCTGCCACGGCGGCGGCACGGCATCCGGCCGGTGCCCGATGCGATCGCGCCGATCTACACGGGGGGACGCGGTGGCCTCGAGGCGTGCTTGATGAACACCTATAACCTGCCGGCGCGCCCGTTGTACACGATCGTCCCGCTCACCCTGCACGAGTGCACGCCAGGTCATAGCTTCCAGGCGGCGTTGGCGCTCGAAGGGCCGGAACGGCCGGCCTTCCGTCGAGGTACGTCGTTCTCCGGATACGGCGAAGGCTGGGGACTCTACGTCGAGTGGCTGGGCACGGTGATGGGGATCTACGAAACGCCGTACGAGGACATGGGCCGGCTGGCGTACGAGATGTGGCGCGCGTGCCGGCTGGTGATCGACACCGGCATTCATCACTTCGGCTGGACGCGCGACCAGGCGATGAGTTACTTGCGTGACCGCGCTCCTCTAGCCGAGCACGAGATCACCACCGAGATCGATCGCTACATCGCGTGGCCCGGACAGGCGCTGGCCTACAAGCTCGGCGAAATACAAATCCGCCGGCATCGCCGCGAGGCCGAAGAGAAACTCGGCTCACGATTCGACCAGCGGCGTTTTCACGACGCCATCCTGGCGATCGGCTCGGTGCCGCTGCCGGTGTTGGAGCAGCGCATGGCCCAGTTCATCGCCGACGAGAGCGCCGCATCGAAGCCCTAACGCAGGGCGCGCTGCGCATGTATTCGCATGGAACTACGCGCGTCGGAATGGATCACCGTTGCGTATTTCGCCTATCTGGCTGGCGCAGCCGCCGTTGTGCCTCGTCTCGGCCGACCGCAGCGACTTCGCGCGATCGGCACGGCGGTAGCAGTCATGATCGCAGTTCTCACGGTCGCGGCGTTCGGCACCCGGGCAATGGTGTGGCGAGATTGGATGCCGGTTACCTACATTCTGATCGGCTACTGGCTTCCAGCTCTCCTGGTGACCAGCACGAACCAGGCCTTTGAACGCAGGCTGCTGACACTCGACCGTCGCTGGCTCGGCATCGAGAACGTGACCACGATCGGCGAGCGCGCGCCGCGTCCTGTGATCGAGCTGCTCGAGCTCGCGTATCTCTTCTGTTCTCCGATGGTCCCCATCGGCTTCGCCTGCTTGTACGTCGCCGGTTTACGCGAGGAGTCGGACCGGTTTTGGACCGCAGTACTCCTGGCAGTGTTCGGGTGCTACGGCGTGCTGCCATGGCTCCCCACGAGACCACCGCGTGCGATCGAAGGTGCGCCAGTGCAATCGCCCGGGCTGGTCAGGCGCGTCAACTTACGCGTGCTCGGCCTCGCGAGCACGCAGCTGAACACGTTTCCGAGCGGGCATGCCGCCGCTTCGCTAGCGACCGCGCTTGCTGTCGGCGCACGCCTTCCGCTTGTCGGCCTCCCGCTCGGGTTGCTGGCGCTCGCGATTGCAATCGGGAGCGTGGTGGGGAGATATCACTATGCGGCTGATGCACTGGCAGGCGCCGCACTCGCGCTCCTCGCATTCGTGATTTCGCGATCAGTGTAGGTGCCGAGCTCTTCGCTCGCGCGCTCAGCTGAACGACGCTCAGGGGATCACCGCCGCAAACGCGACGTTGGCAGCCGCTGCTGCGCCGCGGCGCAGCCACCAGAGGCGTGGCTTGGGTGGTACGCAGACGATCGGCTCGGCCTCCAGCGGCCCGGCCGACGTGACTGGCACGGCCAGCGGATCGTTCAACTCGACATCGAGCATGGGAACAATCCGGTGCGCGAGGTGCGTGCGTCCGTAGTGCGTCAGCATCGCCCGCGGCGACAGCGCCGGTGAGACCGCGAAGCCGGAAAGCAGCTCCTGCCCTGGAACCACGGGCCGTTGGAGTGTCAGGAACAGGAACGGCTTCGCGAATCCGGCCACGTTGAGCGAGACGAAATACGTCGTCGCTTCAAAGACGCCGCGTCCCCATGGTGGAAGGCGCGACGAGACTGAGGCTTGCAACGTGCCGATGCCGGGGAAGATCGGACCCGATACCGACCACCACCGCCGCTTCCGTTCACGCAGTGGAATCGTCAGATCCGCCGTGACGCCATCGTCCCGGCGAGCCACGCTGATGTCCGCCAGCGTGAGCGGCTCGAAGACGCCGATGTCGTTGATTCGCGCAAGACTGCGCCGTAGCTGTCTGACGTCGAGCGGCTCGCGCTCGTAGATCGTCATGGCGCGGCGGAGCGTGGAGTCGTTGATTCCCGAGTGACCGGCGAAGTCGATACGCCCGACCGCATGAGCCGATCCCACCCAGACGCGCGCGGTCAGGTCAACCACCCTTCGCTCGTCTGAACTTGAGCGAGCTTCGGGTGGCAAGCCGGTACCGGCGAGCTCGACTTCGGCGCTGAAATCGAGGCGACCTTGCGCCTCGGCGCTCCGCCGCAGGTCGAGCAGGCACGCGCACAATGCGTCCACCGCCGAGGGGCCGGTAAAGCGCATTTCGCGCGGAGGAACTGCCGGCTGGCCGGCTGCCGCGGCCGGAGCGATGAGGGCCATGCACAGCGCAATTGCGGCGCATTTCATGTCCCTTAGTTAGATGTCCGACGTCAGGGTTCGGTCTGGTGCAGAATTGGCGCACGGCATTGCAGTAAACGCTCACACCATCTATGACGATTGTCCCGCTGACGCCCGAGCGATTCGACCACTTTGTCCGCTTGATCGAGGCGCTCGCCGACTACGAGCGGCTCGACCGGCCCGATGCGGCGGCCATGGCTCGTCTGCGCGCTGATGCATTTGCATCACGGCCGCGTTTCGAGGCGGCGCTGGCCCTCGACGAGGCCGACCGGCCGATCGCCTATGCGATCTGGTTTGAAACCTATTCGAGCTTCCTCGCGAAGCCAACGATGTTCCTGGAGGATTTGTTCGTCCTCGAACACGCCCGACGCTCGGGAGCCGGCGGGAAGCTCTTCGAGTTCGTACGAAAGCTCGGCGAGGAGCGTGGCTGCGGGCGCATGGATTGGAACGTCCTCGATTGGAACACGCCGGCGCGCGACTTTTACCACCGTCGCAACGCGCAATGGATGAAGGAGTGGCAGCTCTTTCGGCTGAGGTATTGAATCACGCGAGAGAAGCGTCGGAAACTCTTACAAACTCAAGATCACACGAGACCAATCGGGATCGGCCGCTTGCCGCCTCGTCGGCGTAACCCATTGAGTATGAGGACGATGCACGATTGTGCACGTTGTACAGCGACTGCTCTGGGTTGGCACGTCATCTGCTAGGTCCGCGTCGGAGGTCGGCTTCATGAAGGGTATGGTTCGTGTTTTCCTGGTTGTCGCGTGTCTGCTCGGTTCAGCGGCGGTCAGTAACGCAAATTCCATCATCAACGGAAGCTTTGAGGATCCGAATTGCGGCGTTGCGGGAAACTGCGACCATGGCAACTGGGGCCTATTCGCATCGATCCCAGGGTGGACAGCAACTGCCGGCGAGATAGAGATCGGCTTCGCGAGTCTGTACGGCATCACGGGTCACCATGGAAATCAGGTCCTGGAACTCGACTCGACCGGCAATTCGACCGTGGCCCAGGTCGTGGCAGGCTCCGGCGCCTTTACCTTGTCGTTTCTTTACGCCGATCGAGAGGACGGCTTGGACGAAACATTCGATGTCTACTGGAACGGCGGCCTTGTGGACAACTTTGCGCCTCCCAGCAACCCTGGCGGCATTCTTATGTCGTCCTATTCGACGACGGTCATCGCCGATTGGCGGCAACAACACGCTGGAGTTCAGGAGCACTGGCGTCAGTAATTCATTTGGCGCCGTGATCGATGACGTGCAACTGAACAGCGTGCCGGATGGCGGTTTAACAGCGCTCCTTTTGGGCGTGGGTCTCTGCGGTCTCGGATTTGTCCGCCGGATGATCCCGTAGTTCCGCTCAAGTCATCGAGTTTTTGAGCAGCCGCCGAGGTTTTCGGCGGCTGTTTTTCTTTTCGCGACACTCTGACCAATCCCTCCAACCGGTTCGATCTCAAGATCGCCGCGCTTACCTCCGACGGGGGATTCTCCTCCACGCCCGCCCGGCGTAGCCTGTGCACTCCCCAACTGGAGGTGTCTGATGAAAACGCGCCACGCGCGTGGTTTTACGCTGCTCGAGCCCGACTCCAAAGCAACATGCACGCGTGTTGCGGCAGGCCTCGGGTTTACTGGGCCTCGTCGTGCTCGGCACTCCGGTCGCGCCGCTGACTGCCGACCACGTGTTCACGACGTCCGCCGGCATTTACCGCATTCCGTACATCGACGGCTCGGCGGTGACCGCGAACAACGACCACCACAACCATCCCAACGTGCCCAACCGCGTCGACCTCGGCGGCGGCGATGGCACCGTCGTCGTCGCGGCGGCATCGGGAATCATTCGCGGCATCGTCGATCACAACGGCGACAGCAACGACCTCGGTGACGGCCTCGCCGCTGATTTGGTCACGCCACAGGACGACAGCCTCGAACACAGCTGCATCGATGAAGAGGACGAGAACGGCGACTCGATCGAAGACAGCACCGTCAAGGGGTTCTGCTCGCAGCACAACAACTATGTGTGGATCGAGCATCCAAACGGCGAGTGGACGAAATATACGCACCTGGCAACCGGTTCGGTGACCCTCGGAGGCATGCTCGGCTTCGGATGGGAAGTGGACGACATTATCCTCGTCGGCCAGCCGATCGGACGACAGAGTGACATCGGGTCGGCTACCGGCACGCACCTGCATTTCGAGGTTGCCGCCATTCCGGCCGGAACCACGCCGCCCTTCAGCCAGCTTGGCGGCTTCATCTCGAACGAGTCCTGGAACCGCGTCACCGTGGTCTGCTTCAGCGACGGCGACGATAACGGCGACAGCCTGTATACCGACGGTGAGTCATACACCGCTGGCCCGTGCGTGAACACGGCGCCCACCGCCGACGCCGGCGGACCGTACCAAGTGAACGAAGGATCGACAGTGCAGTTGGACGGCACCGGCAGCACCGATCCGCACAACGCCATCCTCAGCTATACCTGGTCGCCCAGCGCCAACCTCGATGATCCGTCGAGCGCAACGCCAATCTACACCGCCATCGACGATACCGTCGACAACTTCACGCTCACGGTCAGCGACATCGGCGGCGACGTCACGGCGGCAACCGCGCTCACCGATGACGACGACACTACCGTGACGGTTCTCAACGTGCCGCCGACCGTCACCGCGCAGGGCGATAACATCAACGAAGGTGGTGTCGCGACGGTTCGCGCGACCTTCTTCGATCCGGGCACGCAGGATACGCACACCGCGTCGATCCTGTGGGGCGACGGATCCCCGGGCCAGCTGGTCTCGGTCGCGGCGCTTGTGGCCGGCGTCACACACGTCTACGGCGACAACGGCGCCTACGCCGTCACCGTGACGGTGACGGATGACGACGGCGGTGCGGGGGCGGATGTGGTCATGGTCAACGTGGCGAATCTCGCTCCGGCCGTCACCTTTGACGTCAGCGGCGCGATCAGCTTCCCCGGCGGTGACTACCAGATCGTCGAAGCCGGCAGCGCATTGCCATCATCCGCAACGGGCAGCGATCCCGGATCAGACGATCTGACGTTCACGTGGACCGTCGGCGACGTCAACGTGTATTTCAACGACGGGATCGGACCGGATCCTTTGCCAAGTCCCTTTGGTACATTCCCATTCGAGGCATCGGACTCCATCGACGCCGTGTATGGGGCGCCGGGCGTCGAGGCACTGAGCGTCACGCTGAGCGATGACGATGGCGGCAGCGACAGCGACGGCGGCAACGTCATCGTCACTGGAGGCGCGACCACGACGGAGGGATCGGGCTGGTGGAAGCATCAGTATTCGGGCAACGGTTCGGCGCATATCGACGAGGCCGTGGCCGCCGGGTACCTCGAGATCGTCAACGCAGTGTCGAGCGTGTTTTCGGAGCAGGTGATCGCTGCTTCGCCGGGCGATGTGCACGCGATTCTCTCGCCGGTCGGAGGCGACCGGCGCGCGCAGGCGATCGCGGAGCTCATGATCGCCTGGCTGCAGTTTGCGAGCGGGGCGGTCGAGCACGACAACACGGTGCCGCTTGGCGGTCACGACACCATCCCGTTTCTCGAGCTGATGTTTCAGGCCGAAGCGACGATTTCCAATCCTGCTGCGAGCGACGCGGACCTCCACGCCGTCACGCAGCGGCTCGCACGAGTTCGCCACGCGCACGAGTAGGATCGCTGGGGGACAGGCTTGGGAGCGTCGCTCACAAGCCTGTCCACTCGCAACTGACGTATTGAATCACGCGACGGCTGCCCACCACTGTCGAGAGCGCGCGCGGCCCGATCAAAAGGGTCGATTCACGATCAAAGGTCTCCCGCCGGGCCGATATGTAGCGATTGCGCGATTCTTGAGTTCCCGCCGCTGTTGGTGATTCCCCAAGACATGACCTCTGTGCCTTGTCCCGTTGTGGGGTTAATCGTGAGAAGGACGATGTCGCCAGAGACGCCTCCGGTCAGCCGGAATGCGGTCGCATAAATCACGCCGGTAATCGGATCGACGTCCATTCCTCGCACGTACGGGAATCCGATCGAGCCGATCTGTGTGACCTTGCGGTCGCCGGATCGATCTGATACAGGTAGCTAGGCTGCGCCGCGGAGGGCTCGGTGTTCGGAGCGGGTCCGGCGCCGTAGAGAACTTGAGCCGCAGGGGCCGAAGACTTCAAGGCGGGCTCAAGAAAGCCTCAATAAATGTTCAAAAAGCGGAACGGCGGGGCCGAACAGTTTACCCTCGTCGATTCTGGACGACCGCGGCCTTGATGAGTGCCTTGAAAGCGCGCGCGTCAATCTGTTCCCCTTCGCCGATGTCGATCGCCCTTCGCGTGTTGCCTTCCAGGCTGGAATTGAAAAGGCGCGATGGGTCGGGGAGGCTGGCGCCCTTGGCGAACGTGAGCTTCACGACCTTCTTGTACTTCTCCCCGGTGCAGACAATCCCGTCGTGCGACCAGACCGGAACCCCCGCCATCCCATTCGACGGCTTCCGCCATTTCCGTTCCTCGATCATTTCGGGAGCGGCTTCCAGGATCAGCGCCCGCATGCGGGCCAGGGTCTCCTCGCGCCAATCTTCCGAATCGCGCTTCGCTTTGCTCACCATGGTCTCTCCTTGAGTTTGTTTATCGGCCAGGGACCCAGCCGGGCAACGCGGCTGCCTGCTTCACCCAACTCGTCATTCGCGCCTCGTCGAGCTCGTCGCCCTCGTAGATGTCGAAGTAGCGGACCTCCTTGTGCTTGCTGGGGCCGGGCGGGATCGGTAACAGCGACGTGCCGCGGAAGAAGGTCACCTTGACGTAGCGAGTGAAGACGTAGAACTGCATGAAAAACCCGCGGCCCTCGATGCCGTAAAACGGCGAGTTCCATTTCACGGCCTTACGCACGTTGGGCACGCTGCGCACGATCAGCGAATCGAGACGCTTCCCGATGGCGCGCTTCCAGCCCGGCATCGCGGCGATGTACGCGCGCACCGGGGCGTCGCCCTCCGCTTTCGCGATTTGCGGGTTGCCGCCCGTGAGGAGGACGACGCCTGTCTTGGCCTTCGCGCCTGCCTTCGGCTTCTTGGTTGACGCCTTGATCGGTCGCTGCTTTCTTAGATTCGCCACGCTCCGTACCCTTATCCCGTTCAGGCGGTGCGCCGCGCGCTGCGCCACTTGGCGGCATACGGCAGCACGAACAGGTACAGACCGCTGAACAGCAGCAATGCGAGCGGCAGCAGCGGCGAGTAGGTGACCCACGCGGGAGGCGGCCCCTGCGCCATGGCGACGAAGTTGGCGATCACGGTCAACGTAAACGCGATGGACAGCCAGCGGTGGGTTTGCCGAATCCAAACGTTCCAGTTCATTGGGACCTCCCTTACCACTTGGGCAATTCAATTCCGAATTGCTGGGCATATTCGGCGTTGAGCCGCTGCCAGCCTTCAAACTTCATGGCCTCGCCACCAGCGATGCGACTGATCGGAGTTTCGCTGAGGAGGTGATCCAAAACGTCAATGGCAATGTGCCATCCGGCAGCACCCATCGAGATGAAGCGACGATCGATGCTGGCCCACAGCGTCAGGCGCGTGCCTTCACCAGACGCTTCGAGCTCCCACCGGGTATCGTTGTACTCGAGCACCTTCGGAGCGTCGGCGCGCGTTACCCGTGTTTCCAGCGGCTTGGGCGTTCCCACCCATGTGAGCTTCACCGTGCCAACCGTAGCCATGCTCCCATCGACATCGAAGGGCGCCCACTCGCGCAGATGCGCCGGGTCAGTCAGCGCCTGCCAGACTCTTTCCGGCGAGTGGCGCAGTTCTCTGACGAGAACCAACGTCCATTTGTCCCCGTCCTTTCGTACCTGCGCCCCGCGGGCCGGACCGGGTGTGTACCGTTCGCGATCGATCATCTCCCTCTCCTTGTTCCTGTCTTCCTTTTCTTGGGTATTGATTGATCCATCCGGTCGAGGTGACGTTCGAGCGCGTCCAGGTGAGCGGACCAGAACCGGCGGAACGGGGCCAGCCAGGCTTCGAGCTCCTGAAGTGGTTCAGGTTTCAGCCGGTAGAGACGGCGCTGCGCGTCCACCGTGGATTCCACGAAACCGGCGTCGCGCAGCACTCGCAGGTGCTTTGACACCGTTGGCTGCGGCATCCGAAGTTGGCGCTCGATCTCGCCCACCGACTGTTCTGACGAGAGCAGGAGGCCCAGGATCGCGCGGCGGTTCGGTTCCGCAATGATTTCGAAGACGGATTCCACCCCTTTGATATACCCCGCTGGGCATATGCCTGTCAAGGCATATACAGACGGGCCACACGCGCGCCGTGGCGCGAAGGCTAGAACAAGCCTCTGATGAGTGGATAACCCCAGGACAGACCGAGCACGATCGAAATACTGCCGACGGAAAGCGACACGGTGCGGGCAAACAGGGGATGGGCGCCGAGCCTTGCCATGGGCCAGCCCATGAGCCCGGAGAGCGCCGCCATTCCCACCGTTGTTCCCACACCAAACAGCAGCAGGTAACCCAACCGCGTCATCGTTGACGGCAGGGTAGTTACTACGATCGCGATCAACGCGCCGCTGCCGGCCAGTCCATGGACCGCTCCGACCAGGAATGGTCGGGCGATGGTCCATCGGTCCGCTTGGAATAATGTCGACGCAACCGGGGTTCGATGGGTATGCGTCGGACCCGCAGGCACGCGCCGTGCGCCGAGATAAATCGCGCGCACGCCAAAGCCGACCAACAGGAGGACCACGCAGGTCTGTAGCACCTGCGCCGCAATCGGCGGCATCTCGGTCTGCAACATCACCAGGATCGCCCCGGCGGTGAAGAGGGTCAGCGTATGGCCCAGTCCCCAGAACGCACCGAGCCACGCGGCCTTAGCGCTGCTACGCTCGCCCGTCATGAGGGTGGACACGGCGGCGAGATGATCGGGCTCGAGCGCGTGACGCATGCCGAGCAACGCGCCCAGACCAGCGCTCGCAGCGAACGACTCCACACTCGCGTACTGAAACATCCAGTACGCACCGAATGTGCACGCGAGCCCGACGAGAAGCCAGCGAGCGTCGGGCGCTCGCGATCGCAGCAACTCGACCGATTGCCCGTGAGGCGTGTTGCGGTACGCCGCTGCCCAGGCTTCTTTTCGTGCTTGGAGCGCGCGTGGATCGGCGAGCCCCTTCGCCGTCACCAGGCTCTCCAGTGCGGCCAGCCAGTGTTCGTAGTAGCGAGAACCGTCGTCAGGTTCACCACGTTTCGCAGCCGCCTGGAGTTGATCCGCCAGCGCGGCGGCCCATTCTTTCCAGGTGTAGTGTCCTTGCTCTGAAAGTTTGACCGCCATCGCGAAGGCCTGTGCCTGCCATGGTTCGGCGAAAACCGGCCCGTCCTCGTCTCGCGGTAAACGCGGCAACACGGACAGTCGATCGGACTCTGCCGTCCGATCAGAGCCTTTCAAGGTAGTCGTCCCACATGTCGAGGTGCACTGAGTCGCGCGCCGAAGCGCTTTCGCCCCACAGCTCGCGTGCCGTGAACCGAATGGAATACACGTGCTGCCGTTTCTCTCCCTGAGAATGCGCGTTGGTGTCCGGGAACACGTAGACGCCATGGTCGCGGAAAACTACTCCCACCTTGCCTCGCGCGTATCGGGGGAGGCGAGTGTGGCCGGTCGGATG
Organism: uncultured Acidimicrobiia bacterium; assembly: GCA_963784445.1. GTDB lineage: Bacteria > Acidobacteriota > Vicinamibacteria > Vicinamibacterales > UBA2999 > 12-FULL-67-14b. The sequence continues at coordinate 110,575 of CAWARO010000002.1, forward strand.
GATGTTGCGAGCGCGAACGCGCTGGCCGACCTTGAACGATGGCCGCACCTTTGGATCCTGGCTCGACGCAAGTCCTCGGCTCAGCCAACGTGCCGACGTCGCCAGCGTAAGCGCGGGAGTCTGCGGGCTCGACCCAGACGCGGGGGTCCCGCTCTGTAGTTCCTCCTGCGTGATGAAGCCGTGCTTCACGACCTGAGTTTCGAGCCTTTTCAGCCACCGCTCGTAATAGCTCATGCGAAGGTAGTCGGCCGGAGGCATGATCTCGAGCGCGTATCTGTCGGCATCGAGAGTCCATTTGCGCCAGGCACGCATCGCGCGAGTGAGCGCGTATACGCGAGCTTCCCAGGTCGCGTGGAAGACCGGTTCGTCCTTCTCATACTGCACGGCACCCATCCCGTGCTGGCCGCCCATGTCATGCACGCCGTTCACGGCTTACCTCCAGCCTGCGGAAGCGTGACTTTGGCGACACCGACCATCGCGTCACGGGTAACCAGCGTCGCCAACTGCTCCTCGGACATGTTCTCACCGCCAGCGGGCCGCTCGGGCAAGACGAGATAGCGCAACTCCGCCGTGCTGTCCCAGACACGAACCTCGATCTGGTCAGGGAGTTCGAGCCCGAACTCGCGCAGCACGCCACGTGGGTCAATCACCGTACGCGAGCGATACGGCGCCGACTTGTACCACACTGGCGGCAGACCGAGCACTGGCCACGGATAACAGGAACAGAGCGTGCACACGACCACGTTGTGCACCGCGGGCGTGTTCTCGACGACGAGCATGTGCTCGCCCGGCCGTCCAGTGAAGCCCAACTCCGTGATCGCGCCGTCAGGGTCGGCCAGCAAGCGCCGCTTGTAAGCAGGGTCGACCCAGGCCTTCGCCACCACGCGGGCTCCGTTGCGCGGTCCTACCTTGTTCTCGAACGTGTCGACAAGTGCATCGAGGGCAGGACGATCGACCAGCCCCTTTTCCACGAGGATCGATTCCAGTGACTTGACTCGCAATTCGAGATCGGAAGGGACGGCCTGGTGCGCGTTACTGTGAGGTTGGCCGACACTTTGGGCTTGCGCAAGGCCAGGAGTCGCGGCTGCGCCCGCGGCCGTCACGGCAGCCTTCAAGAAACTACGACGGGTGCCATCCATCAGATGCGCCTCCTTCTCCTAAGCGACGGTGGCGATTATTACATGCCGTGCGGGGAGCCTTCGTAGCCGGAGTGAGGCGTTACGGGGTTTGTCTCAGGTCCTTCTCATACCGCCAGTTCTCGATCGGAAATGGTCCCTCGGTCGTCTCCGCGTGATACGTGATAGTCGCCGTTCGCCGCCAGCCGCGCTTTTCGTAGAATCGGGCCGCCCGATCGTTGCCGATCGCGCACGCCAGCCACGCCGTGGGCACGCCGCGGGCCGCCAGCTGCTGCTCGGCATCGGCGATGAGCTCGGCCGCCACGCCAGTGCCGCGTGCCTCGGCGGCGACGAAGAACTGGTAGAGCTCATCGCCCTTGAGGATTGCGAACCCAATTGGTGTCTCCGCCTCGAGCGCGACCCGCGTATCCGCCAACGCCGCGCATAAACGGTCGCGAAAACTCTCGAGGGTGCGCAGCCGCGCAAGCGCGGCGGGAACGAGGGCCAAATGCCCGTCGCGCCAGCCATCGAACCAGATTTGCGCGAGCCGATCGACGTCCGACTCTCGCGCCGCCCTCAGGATCATTGCCATTCGTGACGGTATCGACGCACGTCAGTATGACGGCCGGAACGGTCTGGCTGCATACCCACCCTCGAATGGGGGATGAATCGCATCACCCGACCACGATAGCCTGTCGTCCTTCCCCCCAGGAAGGTTAGGAGTGTGATGCGGGTCTCATCCTGGAAACCTCGGATCGATAGCGGCGTGCGAGGCTTCACGCTCATCGAGCTGCTGGTCGTCATCGCCATCATTGCCATCCTGATTGGCCTGCTGCTGCCGGCCGTTCAGAAAGTGCGCGAGGCGGCTGCGCGGGCGCAGTGCACGAACAATCTCAAGCAGATCGGCCTCGCGCTGCACAACTATCACGACGCCAACGGCTCGTTCCAGACATCGTTGGCAGGCATCCTGATCGGTCTCGAAACAGGGCCCCCGACGACGGCCTGATCGACGGGTTCCACTTCACGGCGCCGCGGCTCGAGAAAGATGCGGTGACGGTCATGGCCGAGCCCGATCCCGGCGTGACCGGATGGGAAACCGGCATCCTCGAGGTCGTCAAGACGAGTACCGGGATCGAATCGAAGATCACCTTCGTGCCCACGCCGGGCGCGGCCGAAGGACGCCGCAAGATGGTGCGCGGTCTGGCCAAGGCCGGCGCGCAGGCGATCAACCGCCTCTACGAGCTGCTGCCGTACATCGAGCAAAGCAACTTCGCGGAGACCGCGATTGGCGCCCTCCGTGATCCCGATGAGATGGTCGATCCAGTGCTGAAGTCGCTGACCGGTGACGGCGGATTCAGCCTGGGCAGCCTCCACAGCGGCGGCGCGAACTTCGTTTTCGGTGATGGCTCGGTGCGAGTTGTGTTTCAGGACTTCGTGACCGATGCGCTCGCCGCGGCGAAGGTCGGCACCAATCACGAGAACTGGCGTGGACTGCCGGGCGTGCAGCTGGAATACAACCCCACGACCACGCTCTTCAACTTTGGTGATCTCGCCGCGTTGACGCAGGCCTCGGTCATGGATCGGAAGCTCGAGAAGACACTGCTTCAGATGCTGGAGCACGCGGGGGCGGCCGACGATCGCGGCAAGTCCGGGCAGCACGTGCCCTGGCTCGATCGCTACATCGCCGTGCTGCAGAAGGTCCGCGGGACCGAGCTGCCGGCGGGGCAAGCGGATCCGTTGATTATGATTGCGCGCGCTCTCAAGTCTGCCGGCGCCCAATAGTCGTATCCGGACTGGACGCCAGGGTTTGCCCTGGCGTCCACGGTCCCCGGAGACTCAAGCCATTGCGTGTTGAGGTTCGTTCTTCATCACGAAGGCCCGTAGCTCCGCAACCTTCCCGTTCCGGAACCGGTAAATGTCGCAGTAGGAATACGGGATGACTTTGCCGTCCTTGTTTCGCATGGTCATGTCGCCGTAACACGTGGCGAAGTCGCCGTCGGCCAGGATGTTGTTCACCGTAAATTTCGGCACCTCCGGACCCATCGAAGTCATCCATTTGCGGATCGCATCCTTACCTTTGATGGGCTTTTCGCCGACCATCGTCCACTCCACGTCGTCGGCGCACTGCGACAAGAACCCTTCGACGTTGCCTTGGACGAATGCGGCGTTGACCTTTTCAACAATTTGCTTGTTGTTCGATGACATGGCGTTCCTCCGTATGGACCCGATTGAAACTTTCCCCAGAAGGCTGATTCGATTGCATAAACCGAACCAAGAAGCGCGAGCTCGAGTAATGCGAAGCCGAGTAGAATCACGCCTTGGCTGAACCTCTGGGGGAATTATGAAGCTACGAAGAATCCTAGTGACGGTGCTGGTCCTGGTTGGCACGGTGAGCGCGGTGGCACAGCAACCTGGGGGGCGTCGTGACGCGAACCTGACTCCCGAACAGCTGGCGGAGCGCGAGAAGCAGCGCGCGGCCCAGGCGGTGGCGGACGGTGTGCGGCCGATCGATGCGCTCGATACCGTCTGGATCGAAGAACAAACATGGATGGAAACCCGCGATGCGATCAAGGCGGGGAAGACCACCGCCATCATCGGCAGCGGCGGACTCGAGAAGAACGGTCCTTATAACGCGAACGGCAAACATAACTTCGTCCTCCGTTCCACTTGCAACGCCATTGCGCGGCGGCTGGGCAACGCGCTGTGCGCCCCGATCGTGACGATGGAACCCGGCAATCCCGAAAATCCCAACATCACGCCAGGCGCTGTCTTCATCACGCAGGACACGTTTCGCGCCGTGCTGCGAGACATGAGCACCAGCCTCAAGACCATGGGCTTCACCAACATCATCATGATTGCCGACAGCGGCGGCAACGTCACCGGCATGACCGAAGTGGCGAAAGAGCTCAATGCCAAATGGAACGGCAACCCGGCGCGGGTGCACTACGTGACCGAGTACTACACGCAGGACATCTGGAGCTTCGACTACCTGAAGACACTCGGGATCCTGCAGCAGCCCGACGTCCGATCCGCTACGCGGTGGGACATCCACGACGATTATCACTATGAGTCGCTGGTGGCGCTGACCGATCCCAAGCTGATTCGCGCCGAGCAGCGCCTGAAGGCAAACAAGTTCACCATCAACCAGGTCGAGATCGGCTCGGTGGCGAAGATGCTCGAGAACGGCAGGAAGCTGCTCGACTACCGCGCGAAGATCACGGCCGACGCAATCAATAAGGCAATTGCCGACTGGAAGCCCGCCACGCAGTAGCGCGGGAGGGCGTCCGTCGGCGGCCTGGCGTTACTGCGCGACGACGAGGCGGTTCTCGATCTTGTAGCCCGTCGCATTCTCGCGGGCGATCTGTTCGGCTTTCTGCTTCTGCGCTTCAGTTGGCACCGAACCGCGCAGCACCACCAATTTCTTGTCCTGATAGGTATCGACGTCGATCGCGCCCGAATCGATCGTCTTGTCGGCGATGATCGCGGTCTTCACGTCAACCGTTTCGATCCCGCCGCGGACGGCCGACGTATTGTCCTTGGTGTCCTGCACCACCCCGCGCGCCGTCTGCGCGCACGCGGCGCTACCCGCCAGCGCGAGCACGCAGGCCATCGACCAGAAACCGTTTCGCATGATGCCTCCCAATAAACATGTCCCGGCCCGCCGGTGATTCGACGGTCCGATGGAAGATGAACAGAGCAAGATGCGTACCCGCAATCGGGGCCTGCCGCCCGTCAACGTGAGGTGTCGGGGCAGCTACTATTGGCATGACCGCGCCAATGCAGAAGACCTCGATCCCAGAAGACATCGAAGAGCATCGTGACCAGTGCTGGAGGCGCGAGGCAACTCGACAGATCGAAACGGCGATCGAAGCTGAGCGCTTCATCGAACACGTCGGCTTTGCGGCGTGCCTCACAGACTCGCGCCGGCCCGGCCCTTCGCTCTATGTGGCGGTGTGCGGTCGACGCGACGCGGTGATGCCGAGGAACGTCCAGAAGGATCCAGAGGCGTCGCTGACGTGGGTGCTCAAGGACGAGCTCGTTGCTCGCGGCAAGGTGTATTACGCAAAGCTGTCCCGTGGGAAGGCGCTGTTTCTCGCGCCGCGGATGATTCCGTACTTTTATGCCATCTGGGGACTTCGCCGCGCCGAGGAGAAGAAGCGCCTGAGCCGCCACGCCCAGGCGATCCTGCGCGTGCTTCGGAAAGAGTGGGAAATGGCCACCTCCGACCTGCGTGACGAGTCGGGCGTGAAGGACCGCAAGACGTTCACGGCGGCGCTGGACGAATTGCAGGCGGCGATGATCGTGGTGCCGAGCCAGGTGGTCTACCAGCCGAAGTTCACCTACATCTGGGAGCTGGCGATCGGACGATTTCCCGATGAGCTCATGCGGCGCGTGAAGCGTGCCGACGCGGTTCGCGAGATCGCGCGCGGCTTCCTGAATGGCGCCGGCATGACCATTCCCGGCGAGCTGGCCCGCGTCACCGGCTTATCGCGGCCCGAAGCCGGGCTTGGCAATCGGGCGCTCGTCGCCGAGCAGTACGCGGAAATGCTCGCGCCCGGCGTGTATCGCTTGCGCGCGCCGCGCGGCTGAACCGCGCCACCCACTTTTACAGAAGAAAAGAAGGTAGCAAGGATTAGAAGGACTGGCTTCTCTTGGCTGCGTACCGGTCAGGGTGATCGAATCGACGAAGGCCATTCTTCAGTAGGATCTCGTTGAAGTTCATCAAGAGGCCGGCGGGATGCCCGGTTAACTTGAGATAGGTGATTACTTGCGCCTCATGAATGGAGTGCACCTGTTCAACAGCTTTCACTTCGACAACAACGCAGCCTTCAACCAGTAGATCAATCTTCAGAGGACTGGCTAACCGCTGGTCCTTGTAAACAACCGGCACCGGTACTTCGCGCTCGGCCAGCATCCTCCGATTTCGCAATTCAATTACCATGCACTCCTTATAGACGGACTCTAATAAGCCAGGTCCGATAATCCGATGCACTTCGATGGCGCAGCCGATTACGCGGTGCGCCACGTCCTCAACGGCATCGTATGGTCGCAACATGTGCGGTCAAGGAGCATGAATCGAGCCGCGTGGTTTCTCGTGGAAATCCCACCGCACCCTGGTACGAAGACGCAGATCCTGCGATCAACTTGACCTCCGCATGTTGAAAAATCCGCCTTCTAACCCTTGCTACCTTCTATTCTTCTGTAAAGGTCTTGATGCCGGCCGCCATTGGATGCATGCGCCTGTCGACGGAGCCCGCTCGAGATGACGAGCGATCCGTGGCGGTGCTGCACGCGGCCTTCGACGCGGGCGTGACGCTCCTCGACACCGCTGACGCTTACTGCTGGAACGAATCCGAGACGGGTCACAACGAACGCCTGATCGCGCTCGCGCTGAACTCGTGGCGAGGTGATCGATCGCTGATCACGGTGGCCACCAAGGGCGGCATCACGCGACCCGAGGGACGATGGGAGCCCGATGGACGCGCGAAGCATCTGGCGGTCGCGTGCGAACGCAGTTGTCGGGCGTTGGGCGTCAGTGCGATCGACCTGTATCAGCTGCATGTGGTCGATCCGCGTACGTCGCTGGCCACGAGCGTGCGCGCGCTGGCCGCGCTCAAGCGCGATGGCCTGATCAAGTCGATCGGCCTTTGCAACGTCACCGTGGGGCAGATCGAAGAAGCCCGCGGGATTGCGGACATCGACGCGATTCAAAACGAGCTGAGCGTGTGGCACGACGGCGGGATTCTGAGCGGCGTCGCCGAGTACTGCGTCAGGAACCGAATCAGGCTGCTCGCCTATCGTCCACTTGGCGGCCGCAAGTCGCAACCACGAACACAGTCGGATCCCGCGCTCAACCAGTTAGCGTCAAGGCACGCCGCCACGCCCTTTGAGGTGGCGCTCGCATGGCTCGCAGACCTCGCCGAGGTGATTGTGCCGATTCCAGGCGTGACCCGCATCGACACCGCGCGGTCGGCGGCGCGCGCACATCGCATCCATCTAACCGATGCGGATCGGCGCGTGCTTGACGAGCAGTTCGCGCACGGTCGAACGTTACGCAGCCGGACGGCCCCGCAAGCCTCGCCGGCGCTACGTCGCGACGCGGAGATTGTCCTGGTGATGGGCCTCCCAGGCGCTGGAAAAAGCACGCTCACCGAGCAGTTCGTCGCCGATGGTTTTCAGCGGCTGAACCGTGATGAGACGGGCGGCACGCTGCGGGGACTACTGCCAGATCTCAAGCGATCGTTGTCGGCTGAGAGACCCCGCATCGTTCTCGACAACACGTATGTCACGCGCCAGGCGCGGGCCGGCGTGATCCAGGTCGCGACCGACCTCGGCGTGCCGATTCGCTGTGTGTGGCTCACGACCAGCGTGGACGAGGCGCAGGTCAACGCGGTGACTCGCCTGGTTGCGCGCTACGGCAAATTACCAGGCGACACCGAGCTGGCGGTCCTGCGCAAGTCCGACGTCGCGGCGTTTCCACCGACGGCGCTGTTTCGCTATCAACGCGAGCTCGAACCCCCGGATGTGTCAGAAGGGTTTTCGCAAATCGACGTGATGCCGTTTGAGCGGCGCCGGGATCCGGCCCACGTGAATCGCGCCGTGATCGTGTGGTGCGACGATGCGGCCGAGCTCGAGTCACACGCGCCGGTCCTGCGTCGGTATCAGGAAGAGGGCTGGCAGCTCTGCGCGCTGTCGTGGCAACCATCGATCGCGGACGGCAAGCGTAGCGAGGCTGAGGTGCGCGCCATTTTCGCCACCGCGATCGAGCGCGCCGGGCTCTCGGTGGACGTGGATTTCTGTGCGCATGGCGCCGGCCCGCCTCGCTGCTGGTGCCGTAAGCCGCTGCCCGGTCTCGGTGTGCAGCTAATCCACCGGCACCGGCTGAATCCGGAGCGGTGTCTCTACATCGGCGCCGGATCGCAGGACGCCGGCTTCGCGCGCAAACTTGGCTTTGCGCACTCCGCATCGCTCCATTTGCCACCCTAGGATTGATGGCTTCTGCGAGCGACGCGGCTAGACCGCGCGGATGGCGTCGCGCATGCGCTCGAACACGTAGCGACTGAGCGCCTCGCCGCGCTCGTCGGTGCCCCGCAACTGGCCATCGATCACCAGCATCGCAATACCGTGCACGAGCGACCAGATCATCCGCGCTTGGATCAGCGGATCGTCACGTCGCACCAGCCCCGTCTGTTGCTGTTCGACCAGTGAATCTACCAGCACCTGAAACGCCGACTTGGCTTCCGCGATGAACTCCGCGTCCTTTTCGCACGACTCGATGAACCGTCCGAACATGACGCGGTAGTGCGAAGGGTGCGCGACCGCGAAGTTCACATAGGCGACGCCCATCGCTTCGAATCCGGCGCGGCCATGCCCGTTCTGGTCCCAGGCCTCGATCAACGTCAGGCGCAGGAGGCGGAAGCCCTCGCGGCCGACCGCCGCAAGCAGGGCCTGCTTGTCCGAGAAGTGGCGATAGAGGGCGGTTCTCGAGACCCCAAGCCGTTCGCCAACCGTCCGCAACGTCAGCGTTTCCACCCCGTGCGTCTCGATGGTACGCAGGGCCTCCACGAGGAGGGCGCGGCGCAGGTCGCCGTGGTGGTAGCGGTCCGCCCGCTTCTTTCTCGGCCGGTTTTTGACGGAACCTGTCATCTGTCACCAGCGTATTCTCTAATGTTGACACTGTCAACACAGTGCCGGTATCTTAGTGTTGACGCTGATTACATCTCACCGGGGAAAGGACCTCATCATGGTGGCTCGACTCTGGCGCGGCAGCGCCCCGCTGACGGCAACCGGACTCGCGATGATCGCCGTCCTGGCGCTGACCGTTCTCGGCCTCATCATCGATCCGCGGATCGTGACCGGGGCACCCGTCTGGCTGAAGCCCGCGAAGTTCGCCGCGTCGATCGCGATCTACACGTTCACGCTGGCGTGGATGTTTACGTTCCTCCCTGAGTGGCCGCGCACTCGCCGAATCGTGGGCTGGACCACCGCAGCGACGATGGTGGTAGAGATGGCGATCATCGGCGGGCAGGCGTTCCGCGGCACGACCAGCCACTTCAACGCGTCAACCCCGCTCGACCTGGTGCTGTTCACCATCATGGGAGTCGCAATCGTCGCGCAGACGCTTTCAACAATCGCCGTTGCGGTGGCATTGTGGCGCTCGCAATTTACGGATCGCGCGATCGGGTGGGCGCTCCGCTTGGGCATGACGATCACCATCATCGGCGCGTTTACCGGCGGCTTGATGACGGCGCCCACCGCTCGCCAACTCGACGCGGCGCGCGCCGGCGAGGGCATGCCGGTGTCGGGCGCTCACACCGTGGGCGCGCCGGATGGCGGACCGGGCCTGCCGGGGACCGGCTGGAGCATGGAACACGGCGACCTGCGGGTGCCGCACTTCGTCGGACTCCACGCCCTGCAGGCGCTGCCGATCGTGGCGTTGGTGCTTGGGCGGCGGCGGCTGACCGAGATCAGGCGAGTGCGACTGACGATTGTCGCCGCGGCCAGCTACGTCGGCCTATTCGGGATCCTCCTCGCGCAAGCGCTGCGCGGCCAGTCCGTGCTCGCGCCTGATCTCATCACCGTCACGATACTTGGTGTGTGGGCCGCGGCAACCGTCGCCGCGGCTGCGCCACTCGTTCAGACAGAAGAACAGACCGTCGCAAGGATCAGAAGAGATCACGCCTTCTAATCCTTACCACCTTCCTTCTTCTGTGAAGGCGTGATGCTGGCCAGGCTTGGCTGTTTGCACCGGACCTCGCTCCACTTGCCAAACTAGGAGAGTTGGCTTACCCTCCTAGCTTAACTAGGGAAGGAGCCCTGTGGCCAAGAACGCCGACCTGTTGCCCGGCACGCTCGACATGCTGATCCTGAAGGCCGTTTCGTTGAAGCCGCTGCACGGCTACGGCGTGCTGCTGCGCATCGGCCAGATCTCGGGCAACGCGCTCGACATTCCGCAAGGCTCGTTGTATCCGGCGCTCTATCGCCTCGAACACCAGGGACTGATCACGGCCGAATGGGGTGAGAGCGAAAACAAGCGGCGCGCGAAGTACTACACGCTGACGGCCGCGGGACGGAGACGGCTGCGCGAGGAAACCGCCGGCTGGAACCGGCTCGCCGCGGCGATTGCCAGCGCGCTCAATACGACGCCCGACGAGGTGTAGCCAGGCCTCTCTCGATCCGGTCACCGCCATCAAGTCGGATTAGCACTCGGAGCGCAGCCGATGCGTCTTAAGATAGTGCCGGGGGATCTTGAGATGAGAATGGCAATGCGGCTGGCGGTGGCAGTGGTTGTGCTGGTCTCGGCAAATGCGGCCTGGGCGCAAACGGTCGAGGAAGTGATCGACAAGAGCCTCGCGGCCCTGGGTGGCCGCGCCGCTCACGAGAAGATCAAGTCGCGATCGATGTCGGGCACCATCACGCTCGGCACGCCGGCCGGGGACATTCCCGGCACCATCGAGATCACCAACGCGCGTCCAAACAAGACGCGCACCCTCATCAAGGCGGACCTGACGTCGCTTGGCGCCGGCCCGCTCGTGATCGATCAGCGGTTCGACGGCCAGGCGGGCTACGTGCTCGACTCGCTGCAGGGCAATCGCGAGCTCACCGGCAACATGCTGGATAACATGCGCAACACCGGCTTTCCGCATGGCTTCCTCACTTACAAGGAGCAGGGTATTGTCGCCAAACTCCAGGGCAAGGAGAAGGTCGGCGAGCGCGAAGCCTACGTCGTGGTCTTCGAACCCACGGCCGGTTCCACGATTCGTCAATTCATCGACGCGCAATCGTTTTTGCCAATTCGATTCATGATGAAGGTCAACGTGCCGCAGATGGGCGACCTCGAACAAACCACCGAACTTACTGACTATCGCGAGGTCGACGGCGTCAAGGTGCCCCACAAGCTGATCGCGTCTTCGTCAATGCAGAGCTATACCGTGGAAATATCCAAGGTCGAACACAACGGGCCAGTGGACGAAAAGGTGTTCGTGAAGCCGTAATTCGATCGCGTTATGCTGAATAGAGCATGGCGCCTCTTCATGTTGCCAACGGGCATTGCACGACACGGCTGATTGAGGCGGCCGGGCTTTCCGGGCGCACGCAGATTTGGGCGGACGTGCTGCACGACGGCCCGGTGCCCGACGTGCCGGACGATGAACTGGTCCGCGTGCGCGCGCGGGTCATCGCGTCAGGTCTCGATGTCACGCCCGAAGCCGTCGAAGCCGACTTGCGTCACTGGCGCGCCGTCGTCGACGACCACGCCGCCTACGACGAATTGGTGCTGTGGTTCGAACACGACCTGTTCGATCAGCTCAACCTCATTCAGCTCTTGAGCCGCGTCGGCCGCGATCGCATCGTGCCCAAGCCGGTCAGCCTGATCTCGATCGATTCATATCCGGGGCATCCGCAGTTCAAGGGTCTGGGCGAGCTCACGCCGGCGGACATTGCGTCGTTGTTCACGGCGCGGACGCGCGTCACGGCGGAACAGTTCGCGCTGGCTGCCGCCGCGTGGGACGCGTTCCGATCTCAGGACCGCGCGACAATTCAGGCATTCCTGCGGCGAGATACCACCGCGCTGCCATTCCTGGCGGCGGCGCTGCAGCGATATCTCGACGAAGCTCCCGGTGGGGACGGGCTGACGCGCAGCGAGCGCCGGCTGCTCGAGCAATTGTCGCGTGGCCCGCTCGACATCCATGCCGCGTGGGCCGGCATGCATGAAGGCGAGCGCGCGTACTACATCACCGATTCGTCGTTCTGGTCGCTGGTAAAAGGTCTGGCCGAACGGAGGCCGGCCTTGATTACCGTGCACGCCAGCCAGAACGTTTCTCAGCCGCTCCCCACCGGCACGTTGTCGCTCGCGCAATGAACGAGCGGGATCGCGCCTTGCTCGCCGAGCTCCGCCGGCTGCTGCTGCACCTGCACAAGACGCTTATCGACTGGCAGCGGGATGATTACGAGCGGCTAAACGGCCGGCTGCAGACAACGCAACTGCTGCAGGTGATCTTCAACGATCCGTCATTCGCGTGGCTGCGCACCATGTCGGGGTTGATCGTGCGGATCGACGAAGCGCTCGAGGAAAAACCTCCAGACGTCAGTGAAACGGGTCCGCTGGTGGCGCAGGCACGCGAGCTGGTGTCGCCGGAAGCCGGCACGCCGTACGCGATGCGCTATCACGCCGCGCTGCAGGAGTTGCCGGAAGCGGTGCTCGCGCACCGCGATCTCGTCACGTTGTTGAAGCTGCAGCGCCCGGCGTCTAACGCGTGAGCGTTGCCGGGGACCTGAGCGCGAGACCTTGTTCGATCTTTTCCTTGATCTTCCTGATGAACCGCTCGCTGTCGCCGGCGGAGTAGTGGCCGGCGCGAAACGCCGCCTGCCAGTGGCCGTCGGGAATCCTGGCGAGCAGCTCGCACGCCCAGATCACATCGGGCACCTTGATCAAGTTCAGGAGTACGCCGTTCCTGCCCCGATAGTCGAACGCCACCTTGTTACCGTCGACGCTCGCGATGAATCCCTGCTGCTCGAAGTCCACGATGTTGTTCTTGGTGCCTTGAAGACCGCGCGTGCCCAGCAGCGCGAACAGCGGAAACTGTCGCGCCTGGCCGAGCGACGCGCCAACGTCGCGGACCATGAAGCGGCGGCGCGGTCGCAACAGCGGATCCGCGGCCTCGTAAATCCGGTTGTTCGACGTCTTGAGATCCCACGCGTTCAGCACCAGCTGCGCGACGATCAAGCCGCGAAACGGCTGCGAGTCAGCGAATGGATTGCCGTACCATGACCACTCGCCGCCCGCTCGCCACGGCTCGAGGTCGGTACGGAACCGCGCCCGAGTTTTTGTGCCCGCGTCGACGCCGCTGAGTGCGAATTGCGGCAGGTAGTAGGTAGCAGGTTGGTGAAACCCCATCGCCCACAGGATTCGCGAAGCGGTGACTTCCGACTGCGCCTCGACGCCCAGCTTCACGCTCCATAGGCGGCCGGAGCTGTCGCGCACGTCGTAGCCAGGATTGGTGCCGGTGGTCTTGTACGCGACGAACTGATAGGGGTCGTCTGCCTGAGGTGTCAGGGCCGGGCCACCTGGGCCGTTGAAAAGGTCGCGCTGCAACAAATCCACCGGCTCCTGCCAGAGCTCAGCAATATCGGCCGGCGTCGCCGCGGGTGTTTGCGCGTGCGGAGGCGGCGCACACGCGACGAACGTTGCGAGGAGGACAACAAATCTGAACCTAATCAGTGGACGCGGCACTTGGGACTAGAGTGCAAGAACTACGCCTGTGAGCGCTGTATCGCTTTGAACTCTGCTATTCCTGCGCCAGTAGCCGGGTTCAGGGAGTGGCGCGAACTTCCGTGCGGGCCTGCGACACCTCGAGCGGCTGTTCGACCGTGCGGCCCTCGAATGTGACACTCAGCTTGTACGAGCCGACCTTCACGTTCGACAACGTGAACCGTCCATCGTCGCCCGCGATGGTCGCGAGCGGACTCTGCACCGCGATCAGAGTGGCCTGCATTCCGGGATGAATGTCGCACGTCACGTCGAACTGCGAGACGCGATCGAAAGTGTGGACGTACTTCTGTTGCGGCTCGGTGCTGACATTGAACACCTCAGTGCCGCTGCCGCGTCTGATCACCGTGACGTTGTGCGGCATGTCTTCGCTGTTCCTGAACTCCACGGGTTGCCCCACCCTCACGTAAAGCACATTCGGCACGAACGTCTTCGAGTATTGATCCATCACCGCAGGGCCGGCCGGCATTGGCACCGGTTCGGCGGGCAGCAGGGTGACGATGGCATTGCGCGGCACCGTGCCTGTCACTTCAGAGATTGTGACCGGTGCGGCCGGCGTCGCGGCGGCGGCCGGCGCCGCGTCGTTCGAGCCGCAGGCGGCGCCCATCGAGAGTGCCATGACGATCGCGCCAATTCGTGTGGGCATGAAACTCGAATGGTAGCATGGCTGTTCTCATCGGATGGAGGCCATTGAACCACTGATGCTTGCCGTGGCCGGCGTGATCGCCGGCGGGATCGCCGCCATTTCCGGCTTCGGCATCGGCAGCATTCTCACCCCAACGTTGTCGCTCTGGTACGACGCGAAGCTGGCCGTCGCGGTGATTTCGATTCCGCACGTGATCGGCACCGCGTTACGGTTCTGGCTGCTGAAGGGCGGCGTCGATCGGCGCGTGATGTGGAGCTTCGGGTTGGCCAGTGCCGCCGGCGGCATTATCGGCGCGCTGTTGAATACGGTGTTCGAAAGCCCATGGCTGCTCGCGCTGTTGGGACTGCTGTTGCTGTTTGTCGGGGCCGGAGAGCTTACCGGCTTCTCGCGCCGCATGGTGTTCAGCGGGCCGTGGGCATGGATCGCGGGTGCGGTCTCAGGAATGCTCGGCGGCCTCGTCGGCAACCAGGGCGGGCTGCGATCGGCCGCGTTACTCGGCTTTCGTCTCGATCGGGATACGTTCGTCGCCACCGCCACCGCAATTGCACTGTTCGTCGACGGGGCGCGGATGCCGGTGTATTTCTTTTCACACGGCCACGTCTTCAATCAGATGTGGCCGGTGATCGGCGTGACGACGGTGGGTGTCGTGGTGGGAACTTTGTTTGGCGGCCGGGTCCTCAAACGAATCCCAGAGCCTGCCTTCCGCCGCGTGGTGGCGGTGCTGCTGGCGATTCTCGGCGTCGCGCTGCTCGCGCGCGCTAGTTGAGCCGCTTCTCGAACTTCACCGCGTAAACCGGCGGCAGGTGCGACGACAGCGCCTGCCACGAATCGCCGCCATCCTCGCTGACCCACAACGATCCTGTCGTCGATCCGAAGATGAGCGTCTTGCCGTGCTCATCGACGTCGAGCGCGTGGCGATACACGAGATCGTAGGCGTGCCGCTGCGGCAACCCTCGCGTGATCGTCTCGAAGGTCTTGCCGCCATCTTTGGTGCGAGTGACCACCACGCGGCCGTCGACCAGGCAGCGCTTCTCATCGCTCGTGCCGGGCACAAACCAGGCGATGTTCGGGTCCGCCGGATGCACCGCCACGGCAAATCCGAACGTCGATGGCTGAACGTCGGTAATCTCGCGCCAGTTCGCCGCGCCGTCTTCCGATTTGAAGATGCCGTTGTGATGCTGCACCCACAGCACGTCGGGATTCGATCGGCACTGCGCGACCATGTGCGGGTCCTGCACGTTCTCTTCGTACTGCTTGTCGGGCGGCATGAAGTTCGCGCGCATGCCCTTGGCGGTGAGCTCCCATTGCCGCCCGCTGTCACGCGTGGTCCACACCCCGCCGCACGACACGCCGATCTTGACGTGGCGCGAGTCACGCGGGTCGACGCAGATCGAATGAATGCCGGGTTGATCGGCGCCGCCGCCGAACCATTGCTCGCGGCGCGGATCGTCCCAGAGCTGGCGGTTGAGCGCCCACGAACAGCCGCCGTCTTCGGACTTGAACAGGCCACCTGGCAGGGTGCCGCACCAAATCACGCCCGGCTCGTTCTTGCCGCCCGGCTCGAGCGCCCAGATCAACTTGAGCGACCACTCGACGGGCGTGCCTTCAACCGGCGTCTGCGGTTTGTAACCCTCCGGCTTCTCCGGGTACTTCGGCGCGGCGATCTCGGTCCACGTGGCGCCGCCATCCGTCGAGCGGTGCAACTTGTTCCCGAAGTGTCCGTGATTGAGGGCCGCGAACAAGTGACCGTTCCGCGGATCGTGCATGGCAAGCGTGCAGTTGTCGCCGACAAAATTCGTGCGCGCAATGTCCCAGCCACCGGCCCCGCGCTCGAGCGTGAAGAGTCCTTTTCGCGTGCTGACGTGACAACGGCCCATGACGCTCAACCCCCTGACAACGATTGCACGATGTCGACGACCGCGCCATCAGGCACCGCGTCGGTCAACCGATCGCGATCGTCAATCTGGCGCCCGTCGATGAACGCGGCCATGTGCTTGCGCAGCTTGCCCTCATCATCGAGCACATACCCGCGCGCGCGCTCGTTGGTGGCGAAGTAAGCGTGGAGCACTTCGCCGAGCGTGGCGCCGTCGACATCCCGCGTCGGACATTCGACGTGGCGCTGGATATTGCGCGTAAAGCGTACAGATGGCATTTACATCGACATTTTACGAAAACCGTAAGAGATTATGAAAGGGAAGCAGGTTCCCTTTTCCCGAAATTGATCGTCCATCTGATTGACGGCACCTATGAGCTTTTTCGCCACTTCTACGCGGTCCCATCCGCGCGGGATGGGACGGGCGCGGAAATCGGCGCCGTGCGCGGCGTGGTGGGCTCGATCCGCGGCATGTTGAACGGCGGCGCCACGCACGTGGGGGTGGCCACCGATCACGTGATCGAGTCGTTTCGCAACGACTTATGGCCCGGCTACAAGACCGGCGCGGGGATTGAGCCCGACCTGTTATCGCAGTTCCCTTTGCTCGAAGACGCCCTGGTGGCGTTCGGCGTCGTGGTGTGGCCGATGGTCGAGTATGAAGCCGACGATGCGCTGGGCGCGGCGGCGGTGAAGGCGGCCACCGATCCGCGCGTGACGCAGGTGCGCATCTGCACGCCGGACAAAGATCTCTCGCAATGCGTGAGCGGCACGCACATCGTCCAGGAAGATCGATTGCGGCGGACCATTCGCGATGAGGCCGGCGTGATTGCGAAGTTCGGCGTGCTGCCCGTGTCGATGCCGGATTACCTCGCGCTCGTCGGCGATTCGTCGGACGGCTATCCGGGACTGGCGGGGTGGGGGGCAAAGTCAGCGTCGGCGGTGCTCGCGAAGTTCAAGCACCTCGAGCTGATTCCGCAAGACTGGCGTTCCTGGGGTGTGAATGTGGCGCGTCCCGGCGCGCTGTCGATCGCGCTCGAGAAAGATCGCAAGCTCGCGCTGTTGTTCCGCGATCTCGCGACCATCCGCACCAACATTCCGGTGTTCGAATCGGTAGACGATCTCGAATGGAAAGGGCCGACCGCAGCGTACGACGCCTTCAAGGCGCGGTTCGACCAAGCGCCTCGCTGATTTCCTTCTCGAGCATCGCCTTCGGCGTGAGGCCGAGGTGTTTCTTGAGGACCTTGCCGTCGCGGCCGATCAGGAACGAGGTGGGCAAGCCCCAGATGCCGCCCGTGGCCTTCTGAATGTTATCTTCGACGTCGCGGCCGGCCAGCATCGGATAGTTCACGCTGTACTGCGCGTTGAACTTGCGGATGGCGTCGTGGGTGTCGTCCATCGAGACGCCGACCACCGTGAAGCCGTCCTTCTCCCAGCGCTTCTGGAACTCGACGAACCATGGCGTTTCCACGCGGCAGGGCGGGCAGTTTGTGGACCAGAAGTTCAGCAGCACGACTTTGCCTTTGAAGTCGGTCAGCCACTGCATCTTGCCGTCGAGGTTCTGCACCTGCAACACCATCGGCTGTGGCTGCGCGTGGGCCTCAACGGCGCCACACGCCAGCAGACCGACGATCACGAGACCGCATATCTTCACACGCCCTCCTTCTGCTTGAGAAACTGCCGTACGCGCTGCAGGGTTGGCTCGCGCCATTCGCGGAGCGCCCGCGCGCGTGTGCGATCGATCACCAGGAACGCGCGGTGCCGCGTCGTGCGCACCTGGCTGACTTCATAGCCGCCGATTCGTTGAGGGCGAAAGATTCGTTCCGCGCCTTCGCCGGCGCGCGCCATGAAGATCGACGCCTTGGTGCCACCCTCCTCGAGAATCACGTGCATGTAGTCCATCTGCTGGCCGCAGAGGTGTGCTTCGACGATGCGCACTGTGCCGCCGCTACCGGGAAGCAGCGGCATCAACGCGTCCGGCTCGTAGTACGAGATCGCGCGCGGCTGGACCACCCTCTCCAGCGCGCACGCGCGATGTTCGGCCACGGCCGTCGCGCGATAGATCCCCGGCTCCTCCGCTGGCCCCCGCGGCAACATGATCCACGCCACGATCGCCGTGGCCGTCGCCGGCACGATCCAGCTGCGAATGAACGACGCAACCGACGGGCGCGGCGGCGCCGCAACCACGGTACGCACGCGTCGATACAACCCTTCGGGTGCGGCATCGCGGCCCAAGGCCTCTCGCATCGAGGCGCGAAGCTCGCGCAGGTCGTGCAGCCGCCGCGCGCAGGCTTCACAGTGCTCGACGTGCTGCTGGACCATCACGTTGGTCTCGACGGTGGATTCATCGTCCACGTAGACGTCGAAGAGGGCGGCGATACGCGCACAGTCGGTCACGATCGCTCCTTGATCTGCTTGACCCTTCGACTCGACGTCGTCGCGTCTTGGCGCGACGAGTCTCGCTCAGGGTGAACGAGCGTCGGACCGGGTGCCAGCCGCTGGCGCAGCTGGCGCCGGCCGCGATGCAGCCGCGACATGACGGTGCCGACCGGAATGTCGAGTGCCTCGGATGCCTCTGTGTACGAGAGTCCCTCGACATCCACGAGCTGGATCACCGTCGCAAAGGCGATCGGCAATTCCGCAAACGCCTTCTGAATCTGGTGGGCCGTGAACGGGTTGGGCGGCATCGACGATGGGAACCGCGACTCCTCGAAGAGCTGATCGTCGAACATCGCGAGCTCGCGTTGCAGCTCACGCCGGCGGCTGCTGATGGTGCGAAACAGGATCTTGTACAGCCACGCGCGGCAATTGGTGCCAGGCTCGAACCGGTCGAACGCTTGCCATGCGCGAAGGTAGGTTTCCTGCACGACGTCCTCGGCCGCGGTGGCATCGCCCATTACGCGCCTGGCCACACGAAACAGCTCGTCGAGGTGGACGAGCGCGGCGGCGTCGAAGGTCCGGAGATCGGGCACACGCTGTTATATGCATGCCAGGTCGCCTTTTATTCCCCTTCGACTCGAAAGACTTCGCAACGCGAAGTCTTTCTCGCTCAGGGCCTTCGGCCCCTCCGCGATAATATTCGTCCCATGGAAATCATGAGCAGGCGGGAAATGTTACGGTTGGCGGCCGCGGCAGCGGCCGTGCCGATGATGAGCCGCCCGTCCAAGGCGCAGACCACGGCAGGTCCAGGCACGACGCTCAAGTTCTTCCCCGGCTTCAAGTCGGCACGTGTGAAGACGTCGGGCGCCGAGATCAACCTGGTGCATGCCGGATCGGGACCACCGCTGCTCCTGATGCACGGCGCGCCGCAGACGCACGTCTCGATGCGGCACCTGGCCGCCGATCTCGCCAAGGACTATACGGTGATCGCGCCCGACCTGCGCGGTTACGGGGAGAGCAGCAAACCGCCCGACGGCGAGAATCACATCAACTACTCGAAGCGCGCGATGGCGCTCGATCAGGTCGAGATGATGAAGAGTTTCGGCTTCGACAAGTTCGCCGTGGTGGGCCACGATCGCGGCGGGCGCGTCGGCCACCGCTTGGCGCTCGATCACGCCGACAAGGTGACCAGGCTCTGCGTGCTCGACATCATCCCGACTCACTACCTCTACACGCACGTCACGATCGACTTCATCCAGGCGTACTTTCACTGGTTCAACTACGTGCGCGCGGCGCCGGCGCCCGAAAACGATCTGCTGAAGCAGTACGAAGCGCAGAAGGCACGCGCCACCAATGAAGTGCAACTTGAATACCTGCGCACCTCGAGCGACCCGGCCAACATCCACGCGATGTGCGAGGACTATCGTGCCGGCGCGTCGATCGATTTGAAACACGACGAGGCCGACTTTGCGAAAAAGGTCGCGTGCCCGCTGCTGACGTTGTGGGGCCTGAAGGGACCGATGGGCCGAATCTATGACGTGCTCGCCATCTGGAAGGAGAAAGGCGTCAACGTCAACGGCAAGGGCCTGCCGGGTGGACACAACCTGCAAGAGGAGATTCCGGCCGACGTTCTCGCCGAATTGCGCCCATTCTTGAGAGCTTGACATGCTACGAACGTAGCACTATGCTGCGTTCTTAGCATGCCACCTGTTGAAAAGCTGAGCCGCCGCGAGCGCGAAATCATGGATGTGTTGTACGCCCTTGGCGACAACGCGGCTGCCGACGAGATTCGCGAGCGCCTCACCGATCCGCCGACCTATTCCGCCGTTCGCGCCATGCTGGTGAAGCTCGAAGCCAAGGGCTTCATCCGCCACCGCGCCGAAGGGCTGCGTTACGTCTATTCACCCATCACGTCCAGGACCACGGCTCAGAAGAAGGCCGTGAGCCAGTTGATGCGCGTGTTCTTCAGCGGCTCGGCCAGCCAGGCCGCCACGGCGTTGCTCAAGCAGGAGCAGTGGAGCGACGCCGAGCTCGAAGCCTTGCGCGAGCAGATCGAACAGGTTCGCAAGCACCGGAGGAAACCATGATGCCGTCCCTCTCCGACACCGCGTTGCTGTTGTCGCGCTCGCTCGAGCTGTCGCTGCTCGCGAAAGCGACCATTATCCTGATTGCCGGGCTCGCCGTGACGCGCCTGTCGCGAACCGCGCGCGCCTCCGTGCGGCACCTGGTGATCGCCAGTTCGTTTGCTGCGCTAATCGCGCTGCCGGTCTGGCTGGCCGGCGCGCCGTCGATGACCATTGACGTGCCCGTCGCGGCGACCGCGCTGTCCGTGGCCAACAGCAGCGCGGCTCCCGAAAGGGGCACCTCCGTAGCCTCCACCGTCACCGCCCCACCGCGAACATCCGCGCCGCAGTTCTCCGTTGCCGGCGCACTAAGGGCCGTATGGGTCACGGGCGTTGTCATTTTTATGCTCCCCGTGTTGTCCGTCTTTTGGCGGCTGTCCACCATCCGGCGCACCGGACTGCCGGTAGCCTGGCGGCGCGATGAGATCACGCGCTTGGCCACCGAACGTGGCGTGCGCCAGCCCGTTGAACTGCTCGAGCACGAAGCCGTGCCGGGCCCGATGACCTTCGGCATCACCCGCCCCGTGATCGTCCTGCCGCTCGACGCGCGCGACTGGGACGAGGCCGAGCTGCGGCGCGCGCTGATGCACGAGCTCGAACACATCAAGAGAGGAGATTGGCTTATGCAGATCCTGGCCCGTGTGGTGGCCGCCTGCTATTGGTTCCACCCGCTGGTGTGGACCGCGTGGCGGCGTTTGTGTCTCGAAGCGGAGCGCTCCTGTGACGATGCGGTCGTCATCAGCGAGGAACGGACCGATTACGCGGAACAGCTCGTGACGCTGGCGCAGCGGATGTCGGCGACGCCAGTGCAGCCGATGCTGGGCATGGCGAATCGCAGCGATCTGTCGACGCGCGTGACCGCGGTGCTCGACGATCGCCTGCACCGTGGCCGGGCCGGCTTCACATTGGCGGCCGGCACCGTGGCCGCCGCGGCACTTGTGGTGATCGCAGTGGCGCCGGTGCGCGCGGTCATCAGGCCAGAGGTCACGGAAGACGCGGTGATCGCCAAGATCGAGGAGCAGCGCTTTCGACAGGTGCCGCCAGGTGAGCGAAAATCGCGTGCGCTGGATACCGAGCTCTACGAGGCTGCGAACGACGGCGATTATGCGGGCGTGAGAGAACTGGTCGAAGGCGGCGCGAATGCGAACGCGGTGATCGACGGCGACGGCAGTCCATTGATCGGAGCGGCCCGCTCGGGCAAGATTTCGATCGCCCAGTACTTACTCGACCACGGTGCCGACCCGAACCAACCCGTTCCCGGCGACGGCAGTCCGCTGATTGTTGCGTCGGCGTTCGGCCGGCTCGATCAGGTTGCGCTACTGATCTCACGCGGCGCCGACGTCAATCTTGCTGTCGACGGCGACGAGAATCCACTCATGAACGCGGCTGAGGGCGGTCACATCGAAGTGGTGAAGTTCTTGATCGACAAGGGTGCCGACATCAACACTCGCATCCGGGCCGAACGTTGGAATGGCCGACAGTCTGAAGAAGAATGGCGGACGGCGCTGAGCCAGGCGCGCAAAAACCGGCACATGGGGGTCGTCCGCTACCTGGAGTCGCTCGGCGCCCGCGAGTAGTTCTCTGCTTTCGATGCGATGTAACGGGCCGTCTAACCGTTACATCGCATCTTTATCTTTACTTTCCCCGTCACGGCGTCGTATCTGGTGCCATGACGATCACGTTGCGCTCGCTCGCGCAGGCCCGCGGCTT
The DNA here is from genome assembly GCA_963784445.1 of uncultured Acidimicrobiia bacterium. Classification (GTDB taxonomy): domain Bacteria; phylum Acidobacteriota; class Vicinamibacteria; order Vicinamibacterales; family UBA2999; genus 12-FULL-67-14b. The sequence goes on from CAWARO010000002.1 coordinate 132,686, forward strand.
CACCCTCACTGCCATCCTCACGCTCGGTGTCGGTCTTGCGCTGTGTTTGATCGTCGCGGCTGTGGCCAACGCCTATCTCTTCCGGCCCTTGCCGTATCCGGCCGCTGATCGTCTCTACAACATTCAGTACGCACTGCCGAACGAACGCGCGCCGCGCGGGCTGGCGGCACTCGATTGGGCCTCGCTCAACGACATCGTCGAGCATCCGATTGCATGGGACCTCGATGTGTTCTACCTGCTCGGCGGCACCTACCCGGAATCCGCGCCGGGCGCGTGGGTCACGCCCGGTTACGTGCGCGGCTTCGGCGTCAGGACGGCGATCGGACGCGACCTGGTGGCCTCGGACTTCGAGCCGGGACGTCCGCTGGTGGCGCTGATCAGCCATCGGCTCTGGCAATCACGATTCGGCGGCGATCCGGAGATCGTCGGCCGCCGCTTGACGGCGTACGTCAGCGATCGGCCGAACGAATCCGAATCGATCGAAATCGTCGGCGTGACGCGCCCGGACTTCTGGCACGTCAATCCCTACACCGAGGTGCTCGCGCCATTGCGCGTCGCCGCCTATCCCTACATGCTGCAATTGCGCGACGGTGTGCCGGCGCGCCTCGCGGAAGATCGCGTCACGCGACTGGTGCAATCGAGCGAGCCGTCGGCGCCTCGCGCCACGCTGATCTCCTTTCAATCCGGATACGTCACGTCCGTGCGGCCCGTGGTGTGGGCGATTGGCGCCGCAGCTGCATTGGTCCTGGTGATCGCGTGCGCAAATGTGGCGGTCCTGATGCTGGTGCGCAGCCAGCGCCGTGAACGCGAGGTGGTGCTGCGCGTGGCGCTTGGCGCCAGCCGCGCGCAGGTGCTGCGCATGCTCGTGGCGGAAGCGCTCTGGCTTGGAGTAGCGGCCACCGCGACGGGTGTCGCGCTTGCGATCGTGGCGCTGCGGTGGCTCGTACCGTTCGTCGAGGGTTTTCTCGAACGGCGCATCCCTGGAGGGGCGACCGCGATCGCGTTCGATCCGCAACTGGCCGCGATCGCGATCGCCGGCGGCCTGGTGTCGACCCTCGCGTTCTCGCTGGTGCCGTCGATGGGGCTCTGGCGTCAGAGCCTGGCCTCGTCTATTGCGGCCGGCGGACGGGGCGCAACAATTTCCGGCGGGCGATCGCGGGCACGCTCGATCCTGATTGGTCTTGAAGTCGCGGTCTCACTCACGCTGCTGACGGGCGCGTTGCTCATGACGATTAGCGCGTTGCGCATGCTGGCGGTCGACTTCGGCATCCAGCCAGGTAGCGTCACCACCGTCGGAACCTCGCTACGGCAGCAGTCGTATCCCGACGTGGCCACGCGCGCGCCGTTCTTCGAGCGACTGATCGATCGCATGTCGGTGATGTCGCCGGGACGCGTAGTAGCGATGGGCGACTGGTGGCCGCTGCAGGCGCCACCGCCCCGACAGTTCGACGCCGGCACCGGAGCGATCGTCGACGGCGGCGCCGTCGGCGTGAGCGCCGGGTACTTCAGCGCGCTTGGCGTCCGCATCCTGGAAGGACGGCCGTTCTCCACCGCCGATCGCTTCGGCGGCGAACCGGTGGTCGTGGTCAGCGAATCACTAGCGCGCCGGCTCTGGCCGTCATCAAGCGCAATCGGCCAGACCGTTCGGGTGTCGACCAGGCCCCAGACGGGAACGCCCGAAACGCTGACCTATCGCGTAGTTGGCGTCGCCGCCGATGTGCGGCAGACCCATACCGACAGCAACCTGCTCGATGCGTATGTGCCGTTGCTGCAGACCGCGGGACGATTCACCTTTCTCTATATGCCGGTGAGCACACCGACGCCGGCATGGGAGCGCGAGCTTCGCGAGGCGGTGGCCGGTATCGATCCCGAAGTTGCGGTTGGCGTGCCGCGCGCGTTGCAGGCCGCCCTCGACCAGGAGCGCCTCAAGCCACGCGTGCTGGCGTGGATGCTGTCGGCGTTTGCGGCCTTTGCCGCCTTGCTGGCGCTGCTCGGCATGTACGGCGTGGTGTCGTACGCGGTGCAGCAACGCGAGCGCGAAGTCGCCGTACGGATGGCGATTGGCGCCGATCGCCGATCGGTCACCGGCCTCTTCGTCCGCCAGGGTAGCCTCGTGCTCGTGGCCGGCGTGGTGGCCGGCGCGGTTGGCGCGATCGGCATGGGCCGTATTCTGAGCGCGCAGTTGTACGGAGTTGGCCGGACCGATCCGGTCGTGATCGCGTCGGCGGCCACGCTGTTGATGCTGTGCGGACTGGTGGCCATCTGGTGGCCGGCGCGACGCGCCGCCTCCACGGATCCGGCGGCGGTGTTGAAGGCCGAGTGACAGTGTCGCTTCGCCCCAGCTCCGGCGGGGCAAGACGTCTGGTACTCGCTGAAGATTCGTTGCAGCTCGTTGCGATCGGTGGTCTTGGTGAGCGCCACCATCAACAGCACCCGCGCTTTCACCGGTACGTGATCTTCGCCCGCGATGGTGAACTGGCGGCGGCGTTGTTGTTCCGCTGACGGCTTGAACCCCGGCGGCAGCTCCGAACGGGGCGGCGCAATGCGGCCGCTGCCGGTCCTCGTGCTGGTCACGATGAAGACGCCTTTCGACGCCGCATACGCGAGCCCCTCGTTTTGCGTTCCGCTCGTGGCGCCGGCGCCGGCCACCGCGATGACGATCCCTTTGGCGCCGTTGTCAACGGCCGCCTTGATCAAGTCGCCGGGCGCATCCTGGTAGACCATGATCACATCCACGCGCGGCAGCTCGGTGACCTTGCTGATGTCGAATTCAACCTGTTCGTTGTGCCGCTTCGTAATCTGATTGAAGTACACCACGCGATCGCGATCGACCACGCCAAGCTGGCCGTAGTCGCGGCTGCGGAACGTCTGGAGCCTGAGCGCGTCGGTCTTGGTCACGTTGCGCGCGGAGTTGATCTCGTCGTTGAGGACCACGAGCACGCCCTTATCGCGCGATTGTGGATCGGCGGCGACGCGGACGCCTTCGAGCAGATTGGCGGCGCCCTCATAGCCCACGGTGCTGGGATTGCGCATCGACCCGACCACCACCACCGGCCGCGGGTCGCGGACGGTCAGGTGCAGGAAGAACGCCGTTTCCTCCAGCGTGTCGGTGCCGCTCGTCACGACAATCCCGGCGAGGTCCTTATCGCCGGCGAAGGCCTCGTTGACGCGTTTCGACAGGCCCACCCACTGCTTGAGTGTCAGCTCGCTGCTGGCCACGTTGGTGAACTGTTCGTGCGTGAGCTCGGCGAAACGCTCGACGCCGGGCATCGATTTGGCCAGCTCCGCCGCCGTGAGGCGCCCGCCGTCGCGGTTGGAGATGGTGCCGCCGGTGGCCACAAAGTGGACGCGCGGCAAGGCGCCGGCCGGACGTTGCGCGACGAGCGGCGCCAGGCCGGCCGCAACGAGCAGCAACAGGACAAGGGGCTGTGTCATACAGCCCTTGATTATGTATTGCCTGTGGCCGGCGCGGACACGAGAGAAAGCCATTTGCTGAGCTCGTGTGCAGCTTCCTCGGGCGTCTGGCCATAAAACGGCATCAACGACGTCGACATGCCGGGGCGGCGGGCGATTTGCGCGCGCCAGCGCGCGGCGGACACTTCCGACACCTCGATGAGGTACGTACGTCCAGCAATGAGTTCTTCGTAGCGGTGAATCGTTGCGTTCAAGGAGCGTTGATTGTAAGGATTCGTGCGAACGAAACAAGCGAAGCGCGGCGCGAAAGCGGCCGGCTGCGCGTTTGGGGCGTCAGATCAGTCGGAGAACGGGCCGAGATTTTTTTTCGTGTCGCGTCATCCACAAGTTTTCGACCGATCATTCACAGCTTTTCCACAGGCGCCGATGACGAGAGTTTTTAGACTCGCCAGAGTGAAAGCGGTAAGCTTGAGACTATCCACGATGTTGCCAGTGCTTTGGGCCGCGACCGCCATTCTGCTAATGGCTGGGACACTGCCGGCAACGGCCAAGGCTCAGCCGCCTACCAAGACCGGCGCGCCTACGCCCAAGGCCGATCAGGCGGCGATTGCTCGGACAACGCCGTCGCTCGCGCGCACGGAAGCCCCGACAGAAAAGCAGAGCTTACCGGAATCCGCGACGCCGATGAAGCCGGCGACCCAGCTCCTTTCCGTGCATTTCAGGAATATCGAAAGCGGCTACGCGGTCACGCTCGTGGGCAATGGTCCGCTCCTCGCCGCGAAGGTGGAGGCGACCAATGAAACGCCGCACCGCGTGTTCCTCGACTTCGTTGGTGTTGCCGCGGGCTCCGCAGCCGCCATCACGCGGCTGAATAACGACGACATCGAGCGCGTGCGCGTGGCGATGAACAGCCGTCAGCCTCTGGTGACGCGCGTGGTCATCGACCTCGCCCGCAAGATCCCCTACACCGTGGAAACGGTGGGCGACGAGCTGCGCGTGCTCTTCACGAAAGCCGTTGATCAGAGGGTTGCGAACGCGGCGGCGATCGCCGAGCCGGTGATCGCGCCTCCGGTCGTTGGAACGTCCGACGCGCCGATGCCGTCGACGGCTGATGTGCAGTCGATAACGGCGGTCGCAGTTGCGCCGCCGATATCGACCGCGGTGGTCGCACCCGCGGCGAGCCGTGTGCTGTTCCGCGTGTTCCTGTCGGACGGGCGTGTGCTGTCCAGCTATGGCGAGTGGGCCCGCCTCGACGATCGCGTGATCTTCTCGATGCCGACGCGGTTGTCGCGCGACCCGGTAGAACTGCACCTGATAACGATTCCGTCACAGCGCGTGGACTGGCCGCGCACCGAGATGTATGCGGAATCCGTGCGCGCCGCGGCTTATGCCGCTCACCGCGGCGACGCCGATTTCGCGGTGTTTACCAGCGAAGTGGCGAAAACCCTCAACGAGGTTGCCAAGATCTCGAATCCGCGCGAGCGCCTCGCCACGGCCGAACGGGCCCGGCAGAAGCTCGCCGACTGGCCGGCCGCGCATTACGGCTATCGCATTGGCGAAGTGCGCGAAGCGCTGAACGTGCTGGACGAGGTGATCGCGCAACTGCGTGTGAGCGTCGGCATCACGCGATTCGATCTGTCCTTGAGCGCGCCGCTGCCGGCACCGCCGCCGCCGCCGCTCCCGCCGCCCACCGACGCGGAGCTGGTGGAACAGTTTGCGGCGGCAGCCTCGATCGCCGAATCACCGGCGGAACGCCTGGGGCTGCTGCAGACGGTGTTGCGGCTGCTCGATCGCGCCGTTGGGATGCTGCCACGTGAATGGGCGGACCGCATGCGCGTCACCGTCGCGAACGATCTCGAGCGCGAGCGAAAGACCGAGCGCGCCTACGACGCACTGCGGAAATCGACGCTGGAAGCCGCCGCGAACCTTGCGGCTCGCGGCAAGATGTCGGATCTCGAGAAGCTGCGTGACAAGGTCAGGGCCGAAGACCAGCGCTTGGGCGGGCAACGCGCGGGCGACGTGGCGGCGTTGCTGGCGACGATCGACCTGGAAGCGGCCGCGGCGATTCAGTTTCGCGAGGCCAACAAGCTGTGGCAGCGGCGCGCGCCGGCGTACCGCCGCTATCGCCGCGCGATGAACACTCACTTCAAGACGTTCAACGACGCCGTCGCCCCGCTCGAGAAGGTCAAGGCGATGAGCGGGCCGCCGACCACGACCATCACGCCGCTTTCAAAGCGGCTGGCGCGCTCGAGCAAGACGGTGGCGAAAGTCGCGGCGCCCGAGGATCTGGCGTCCACGCATGCGTTGATCCGCAGCGCCTGGGAGCTCGCCGACAGCGCCTTCCGGTTGCGGCTCGAAGCGGTCTCGCAGAACAGTGTCGATGTGGCGCAACGGGCCTCGTCTGCGGCGGCAGGGGCCCTGATGTTGTATCAACGCGCGCGGGCGGATCAGCTGGCCGCCATGGAGCCCCCGGCGCGCAAGTGAGTATCCCTCGATTCAGTATCGCGGGTCTTCGACCCGCGACACTTCACTCGGGACAGGTTGACGCCAGGCACACCCGGCTCCTTCGCGCTCCAGACCTGGCCGGGTATCGCGCACACCTCATCGACCTCGCTCGCGCGCTCGATCCCGACACGGCGGCAGCCACGTTCGTCCTCGTGCCCACGCAGGCGGCCGCGATCCAGCTGGCGCGGACGCTCGACCATTCGACTCGCGACAGTCGTGCCGCTGGCACGCCTGCCGCTCGCTCATGGCACATTGGCACGCGCGCGGACTTGTACGAGGAGCTGCTGTCGCGCCTGCCCGATCCGCCGTCTCGCCACTCCGAGTTCGAACGCGAAGCGATGCTCGGCGCCGCGGCGCGCGATGCCGAAGAGGGCGGTCACCCGGCGCCCTTCCATGTCCGGCCGGCGCTCGTGGCCGAGATGCTGGCGCTGTACGATCACATCCGCCGACTCGGGCGCACGGTTGACGACTTCGATCGATTGCTGACCGGCGAGCTTGCGCCAGCCGCGGAGTCGGATCGCGGCGCGTGGCAGCTGCTCGAACAAACCCGTTTCCTGTCTGCGGCGTTCCGTTTGTACGAGACGCGGCTGATCGACGGGCGGCACGTTGATGAACATGTCGCGCGGTCGCAGATTCTCAGCGTTCCCTCAGCCCGGCCCTTGCGGCATCTTGTCGTGGCCGTTGGCGATCGCCCCTTCGATGCCGACGGCTACTGGCCCGCCGACGTCACGATGTTCACGACGCTCCCCGGTTTGCAGCGCATCGATCTGCTCGCCACCGATGGTGTCCTCGAGGCGGGTTACCTCGATCGCCTCCGCCTGGCCTTCATTCAGATCGAAGAAGCGTCATCGACGCCCGCCGGCGCCGCGCCCGTGCTGGTGATTCCCGCCGAAGGCGGCCATGAGCGAGCGGCGGTCGAAGGACCGGCGCGAGTCGAATGGCGCTATCGCGATCGCGAGGACGAGCTTGAAGCCGTCGCTCGTCGCGTGAAGGCCGAACCTCAATCGCCCGGCGGTCCGCCGTTCGACAGCATCGGGCTCGTGGTGGCGCGGCCGTTGCCCTATCTCTACCTCGCGCGCGAGGTGTTTGACGGCGCGGACCTCCCCTTCGAAGCGCTCGACACCTTGCCGTTGGCCGCCGAGCCTTATGCCGCCGCGGTTGACGTGGTGCTCGAATGCGCGGCTGCCAACTTCACCAGGCGGGCGTTGATGGCGTTGTTGCGCCAGCCGCATTTCCGCTTCGACAGCAATGGCGGTGATCTCGATCGCGCGGCCGTGTCGCGGCTCGACCAGTGCCTGGCCGCCCAACGCTATCTGGGCGGGCTCGATCGATTGACGGCCTTGGCCGGCACGCTCGCGGGGCCCGAACGGCAAGCCGCGGACGTCGCGCTGTCGGTCTCGAACGAGCTGGCGCCGCTCCTGGAACCGAACCCTCTCGCGGATCAGGTCGATCTGCTGCGCCAGTTCCTCGACCGGCACGATAAAGATCATCAAGAGCGGCGCCGCCGCGCGCGCGGCGCGGTGATGATCACGCTCGAAGGTCTCGCCGCCGCATTCCGGCGTCACGATCCCGCGGCCACCGGCACCGTCGTTGAAGTGACCGGCGCCGTCCGCCGGTGGATCGGCGCGCAAACGTTTGCCACCACTCCGAGCCGCGGTGGCATCCGCATTGTCGATGCCCAGGCGGCGCGCTTTGCGGAATTTGACGATGTGCAGGTGATGGGCCTGGTGGAAGGCGAGTGGCCCGAGCGCCCGCGCCGCAACATTTTCTACCCGCGCGCGTTGATCGCGCAGCTTGAACCATCGCGTCCAGAGCGCGTGGACATCAACCAGGAACGGGATCAGATTCGATCCGCACGCGCGGTGTTTCGTGACCTGCTCGGCCTGGCGCGGCGGCGAACACGGCTCTCCACCTTTGCCCTCGAATCCGACGCCGTCGTCGAGCCATCGTCTTTTATCGACGACGTTCCGGGATTCGGGTTGTCCACTGAAACCGCCGGCAGCGACCAGGTCCGCGCGTTCCGTTACGAAGCGCTGATCGCCAACCCCGCCGCCACCGGATCGGCGTGGGCCGCTGCCCGCGCCCGTAACGCGGAGCGGGATCGCTCGCGATTTGAAGGGCAGGCCGGCGCCTGGACGCTGCCTCGTGTCAGCGTCAGCCGGCTCGAGCGTTACATGAAGTGCCCGTTCCAGTTTTACGTGGCGAACGTGCTGCAGGTCGCCGAAGAGCCGGAAGACGAGAACTCGCGCTCGCCACTCGAGCGCGGCCGCTTCCTGCATGAGCTGTTCGAGACGTTCTTCCATGAATGGCAGGCGCGCGGCCGCGGCCGCATCACGTCTCGCGAAATGGCCGACGCGCGGGCGTTGTTCGAGGAAATTGCCGAGCCGGCGCTCCGTTCGTTGTCGCCGGCCGAAGCGGCGCTCGAGCGCGCGCGGCTGCTCGGATCGGCGGTTGGGTCCGGCATTGCCGATCGCGTGTTCGCGATGGAAGCGGAACGAGGCGTCGAGATCCGCGAGCGATTGATGGAATACGAGCTCGACGGCGAGTTCACGTTCACCGGCGACGACGGCGCGACACGGGCGGTGCGGCTGCGCGCGAAGATCGATCGCGTCGACGTGCTCGGCGACGGCACCTTCAGGTTGATCGATTACAAGACGAAGTACGTGCCCGATCGGCGAACGGCGCTGCAATTGCCGATCTACAGCCGCTGCGTGAGCCAGACGTTATCGGAGCAGCACGGCCGCACCATCACCGCGAGTGAGGCGATGTATCTGTCGTTCGAGGGCCCGCAGGCGGTGGTGCCCCTCGAAGAGCGCGGGAAGCTGTTCGAAGATTTGACGACGTCCGCCAGCCATCGCCTGGTGGCGGCATTGAACGACATCGCGCGCGGCCATTACCCGCCCGTGCCTGAGACAAAGAACCTTTGCACGATGTGTCGCTTCACCGCGGTCTGCCGAACTGTCGGCGGGATGGAACCTACCGAGGACACCCTTCGACTCGACAGCGCCGAGAACGGCGCGCCTCGCTTGGGGCAAGCGGAGGGTAACGGTGTCTGAGCAGCCACGGCTGAACTTCGATGCCGGTCCGATCGACGCCCCCCCGGAAACCGCCGACGCGCGGGCGCGGCGGCTGGCCGTGGATCCGCGGCGCAATGTCGCGCTCGAAGCGTCCGCGGGCACGGGCAAGACCCGCGTGCTCGTCGATCGCTACGTGCGCCTCCTCGAAGCGGGTGTGGCGCCGCGCAACATCCTCGCCATCACCTTTACCCGCAAAGCCGCCGCCGAGATGCGCCAGCGCGTGATGGCGACGCTGCGGCAGCGTCACCGCGAAGGCGGCATCACGCCCGCCCGCTGGCGCGAGATCCGCGACGCGTTTGGCGACATTGGGATCAGCACCATCGATGCGTTTTGCCTCGCGTTGCTGCATGAATTCCCGCTCGAAGCCGGCGTTGATCCCGGTTTCGACCTTGCCGATGAAACCGAAACGCCGCGCTTCATCGAGGCCTCGCTGGATAGCGCCCTGGCGATCGGCCGCGGTGTCTCGCTCGACGATCCGGATGTGGCGTTGCTGTTTACGGAGCTGGGCGAACCGCGATTGCGGAAGGCGCTGACCGCGCTCCTCGATCGACGACTGGTGGCGCGCGACGCGCTCAATCGATTCGTGCGCGGCCGCGAGATGAGCGTCGCCGCCGCGTGCGCCAGGCTCCAGCATTCGCTGCGAGGCGCCATCGCCTCGATTGCCGGCAGCGACAGGGCTTCCGCCCGCGCCTTTGTGGCGAGCGGACCGAACGCCGCCGGGTTCGGGCTTCTCGCGCTCGAGATCGAACAGTTGATGGGGTCCGATGAACTGCCGCCGGGGCGATTGCGCGGCCTGCTCGATCGACTCTCCGACCTGGTGCTCACGCAAAAGGGCGAGGCGCGGAAGCGACTTGTCCATACGAAAGCCCACTTTCGTTCGACGGCCGATTACGAACGGCACAAGACGATCGTGTTCGGCCTCGGCCCGCACGTGCAGGCCGCCGTCGAGGCGTTCCGCAAGGATATCAACCTCGTGCTCGCCCGTGGCGTCCGCCGATTGTTCGTGATCGCCCAGGACGAATATCGCCGCACGCTCGACAAGCATGGCGTGCTCGATTTCCCTGACCTCCTCGAACGCACACTCAAGCTGCTCGGCCAGATGGAGGAGTTCTCGCGCAGCCGGTACCGTCTCGAATCGCGCTACGAGCACGTGCTGGTCGACGAGTTCCAGGACACCAGCCGCGCCCAATGGCGGCTGGTCCGCGAGCTGGTGCGCGCCTGGGCGGCGGGCGAAGGGCTCAGCCACGGCCCCATCCCTCCGTCGATTTTCATCGTCGGCGACCGCAAACAGTCGATCTACGGTTTCCGGGATGCCGAGGTGACCGTGCTCGATGCGGCCGCGGCATTTGTCGACGCCTTGCGGCCTGAAGCGCCGGCGCGCGCAGCGATTACCCGCAGTTACCGCTCGGTCCACGAGCTGCTGATGTTCGTGAATGATGTGTGCGTCGCGATCGACAAGGCTGATCGTCCCGACGCGTTCCGCTACACCGACGACGATGCGTTTCCGGTGATCGCGGACGCGCCGCGCGAGGCTGAGGCGATCGGGGTGATTACCGGGGATTCCGATCGTGCGCAAGCAGAGGCCGTGGCCGGCGAGATCGCCCGGCTGTTGCGCGAACGCGTCACGATTCGCGATCGGCATACCGGCGTCCGCCGTCCCATCGGCCCTGGCGACATCGGCGTCCTGTTCCGGACGCGCGAGAGCCATGTGCTGTTTGAAGCCGCCCTCGCAACACGCGGCGTCCCGTACTACGTCTACAAGGGCCTCGGCTTCTTCGACGCGGAAGAGATCAAGGACGTCCTCGCGCTGGTCAGCTACCTGGCGGATCCCTTTTCGAATCTCAGGGCGGCCGCGTTGCTGCGCTCACGCATCGTCCGCATTTCAGACGAAGGTTTGAAGATCCTTGCGCCCGATCTTGCGGGCGCAATCACCGGCGAGCTGCCGGGAGCGGTCGATCAACTCGCCGATGACGATCGCGAGCGGCTGCGCCTGGTCCGCGAATCAGCGGGCACGTGGATCGATCTCGCGGATCAATGGCCGGCCGCGGAGCTGATTGATCGCGTGCTTGCCGAGTCGGCGTACGCCGTCGAGATCACGGGGCCCGGATTCGCGCAGGCACGTGAGAACCTGAAGAAGATTCGCGGCCTCATTCGCCGCATCCAGAACCGAGGCTATGCGACGTTGAACCGCCTGTCTGATTACTTCGCCGGCCTGGTGGCCGGCGGCGATGAATCAAACGCGATCATCGATGCGGCCGACGCGGTGAACCTGATGACGGTGCACGCCGCCAAAGGCCTCGAGTTCCCGGTCGTCTTTATCGTCAACATCGGCAAAGGCAGCGGCGGTAATCGCGACGACGTGCGCGTGGCGCCGGCGCCGTTTACCGAGGATGAGGACGAGGGCGGCGAGCCGCAGGTGACCATCAGCGATCACGAGAGCGCGAGCGATCGCGACGACGACAAAGAGGCGGAGGAAACCAAGCGGCTGCTCTACGTGGCGTTGACGCGGGCGCGCGATCGGCTCTATCTGGCCGGCACCATCACCGCCGGCAAGGTCGCCCTGCAGCGCGGATCGCTCGGCAAAGTGCTGCCGCCAGCTCTTCCGACCCTGATGGCCGGCCCGGATGACGGTCGGCTGGTGTGGCAGGGCAGCAGCGCCGCCCACGTGCTGAGGCGTGTTTCAGCGGTGCGATTGCCGCAAAAGGCCGTATCTGCCTAGCGCAGACCGAATTGCATTGCGTATGCCCTTGAGCATCCCATACAATTTTGCAGGTTCAAGGAGCCTCACTTAGTGGGATTGACGTGTCCGAATTGCGGGAACGCCCGCAACTTTCTTGTGAAAACGCTGCAGATGCATGTCGTGCAGTTCGACGACACGCGCGTTGAAGTCTCCGAGGAGAGCAAACCTGGCGTGATCGAGGTGCTCTGCGACGAGTGCGAAACGGCGCTGAACTTCGACGAAGCGGAGGAAGCGATCCGCAAGGAAGTGCTGCTCACGCTCGGCGCACGTTAGCTCTCAACTACCGCCTTGCTTTCGTCCTCCTCGAAATAATCACACTCCGGGCAAATCCATTCGCGTACCGGCGTTCTGACTTCCTGCGAAGTGCCGGGCACCCGCGACACGGTTTCACGCGTCTCGAGGCGCATGAACTCGCCGCACATCGGGCATTCTTTCGGCGCCATGTGCGCATCCTAACATGCACTTCACACGCGTTGTTCTTGACAACCTCGGCATCGGCTTCTATCGTGGCTGCAAGGTGTTTCGTCCCCGGCGATCCGACGCGTCGCGTGTTGCGCTCGAAACGCTCGTGCCCCACGAGCGAGCGTATCGGCGGTCGTTTGCCGACGAAGTGGCCATTGATTTTCCCTCGTCTCGCGCGGCGATAGAGTTTTTCCGCCGCGATCATGTCGAGCCTGACGGGCCGACGCAGACGACGCACGCTGAGATCACGCTCTCCGCCAATCAAGCCGGCACCGGCGCGATGGTTCCGCTCGACGTCAGCGTGCCGCGCACCTGCGCGTGCTGCGGCGGCCGCGGCGAAGTGTGGAGCGAACCGTGCGAGCCGTGCGACGGCCGCGGCCAGGAGCTGCACCAGCAGCGCCTGACGGTGGCGGTCCCCGCCGGCGTCGAGCACGGCGATCGGTTCAGCTTCAGCGTGTCGTTGCCGCGCGGGCCGCGCACGAGGGTGAACGTGCGCGTCATTTTTGCCTGACCGGCCTGTCTAGCTTGACCGGCCTGTCTAGCTTGACCGGCCCTCCGGGCCGGCCGGTCTGTCGGAAGTTACCGTGAAGCGCCACGTCGAATTCCTCTCGACGCTCTATCTCGTGTGGGGCGCGATCTTCGTGCTCGTGGCGCTGGCCGGCTTTGCGCTGGCCTGGGCGCCGCGGCCATCGCCGGGTCGACCGGACCGGTCCGCTTCGGATCGGAGATGGCGGCGCGGCTCACAGCGATCACCATCACGGTGGTCGCCATCATCGCGCTGGTGTGGGGCGCGCTTCACCTGTTCGTTGGACGCACGTTGCGGCGCCATCGGCCTTCGGCCCGGCTGATGTCGCTGGCGCTCGCCTTGGGAAACCTGATCCTGTTCCCGTTCGGCACCGCGCTGGGCGGCTACGCGTGTTGGGTGTTCTCAAGGATGAGGGGCGGTCGCTCTTCGAGGTCCCAGAAGGGTTCGTTACGCGGCGATACCGCGAGGTTCGAGGATTCGTGGTTGCGAACCGTGCCCACGGACGGTACCCAACGTCCCGACCTTCGCGACCGGCTGGCGAGTCCATCGGCCCAGCACTGCGACGAGAACCCGTTTCGTGGCCATCCATCCGCCGCGCACCACGCCAAACTTTCCGATCACCGCCTCCCCGTAATGACTGCAGGTTGGCGTGAAGCGGCACCGAGCGCCTAACCGTTCGTACAGCGGCGACAACGTGGCTTGATACACATGAATAGCGCCCACGGCCGCGCGGGTGGACAGTTGATCGGGTGGCGGCCGGCGCAGATCGAGCGCGATCGCCAGAATCAGAGTCGCCACGATTACGCCCGCCCATATCCGAATTCTCATGCGATTGCGCTGCGGCGGCCGCGACATCGTCGCGGCCGGCAGGTCTATAGTTTGTCGGCGAACTCGCTGATGCCGGGCACAATCAATCGCTGGCCGTTGATGCCCTTCATGATGCACAGCACATGAAGGATCAGCTGTCCGAGCGCCAGCAGCGGCGTGAACAGCAATCCGATACAGCCGAACACCGGGATGGCGCCGAGCACCACGCTGATCGCGATCCACAAGAAGAGCTCGGCCACCATCAGCACCAGGCCGTGCTTGGCGTGCCACTGCACTTCTTTGTCGTCCTTCTCGGTCAGCAGCGGCACCAGGGCCAGCAGCCATAGGTACGACAGGACGATCATGATGTTGCGGTTGCTCGAGGGCGCACTTCCGGGCGTCGCGTCGGCCATCTGGGATCTCCTTCGTTTTGGGGGACGCCGGAGTTTACCAATTTCATGCGCGTGGTAAGCTGAATTTCTTATGGCACCTGAAGTGGTCCTGGCTGCGCTCAAGAGCGTCACGGACCCGGACTTGCACGCCGATATCGTGGCGCTCAAGTTCGTCAAGGACGTGAGCGTCGATGGCGATCGCGTGGTCTTCACGATCGAGTCGTCTAATCCGTCGCCGACCAAGCGCGCGGCGCTCGCCGCGCAGGCGCGCGAGGCGGTGGCGAAGCTGCCCGGCGTGGCGAACGTCGACGTGCAATCGCGATTCGTGGTGCGGTCGGTCTCGGCGCCCGAGCACGGCAAGCCGCCGCTGCCCGGCGTCAAGAATGTGATAGCGGTGGGCGCCGGCAAGGGCGGCGTCGGCAAGACCACCGTCGCGGTGAACCTCGCCGTGGCGCTCTCGAAGAGCGGTGCCCGCGTCGGCATCCTCGACGGCGACATCTATGGACCGAACGTGCCGATCATGCTCGGCCTCCAGGCGCAGCTCCAGTCCGACGGCAAACAGATCCGGCCGGCTGAGAAATACGGCCTGCAGGTGGTGTCGATGGGCTTTCTAACGCAGGACGAAGCGCCCGTGATCTGGCGCGGGCCGATGTTGCACAGCGCCATCCAGCAGTTCTGCCGGGAAGTGTCGTGGAAAGATCTCGACTATCTCGTGGTCGACATGCCGCCGGGTACCGGCGACGTGGCGCTCTCATTAAGCCAGACCGTACCGGCCGCCGGCGCGATTGTGGTGACCACCCCGCAGCAGGTGTCGCTCGCCGACAGCCGCCGCGCCGTCCGCATGTATCAGAAGCTCAACATCCCGCCGCTCGGGCTCGTCGAGAATATGAGCTTCCACGAGTGCACCAACTGCCATCACATCGCCCAGATCTTCGGACACGGCGGCGGCGAGCAAATGGCGGGGCAGTTGAACGTGCCGTTCCTCGGCCGCCTGCCGCTGTACGAACCCATCCGCATCGGCAGCGATCGCGGCATTCCGCTGGTGATCGCCGAACCCGATTCCGTCGGCACGCGCGCCTTCATGGAGCTGGCCGAAACGGTGATGGCGCAGCTCGCGGTGGCGGCGCATAAGGCCGCCGCGGCGAACAAAGGAAAGATTCCTCTCATACAGGTCAAGTAACCTGCCGGGGCTCAGATGCTTGCCGGGGATCGCACTGCTTGCCGGGGTTGGCACTTCTCGCTGGGATCTTGATTGAGCGATAGAGCGACCGCGTGGCGCATGCTGGCGGTGGTGTGCGTCGCCCAGTTCCTGGGCATGACGTTGTGGTTTTCGGCCACGGCGGTGACGCCTCTTCTCATCTACGAGTTCAACATCTCCCAGGCGCATGCGCCATGGCTGACGATGGCAGTTCAAGCCGGCTTCGTGGCCGGCACGTTGCTCAGTGCGTTGTCGAACATCGCCGACACGCTGAACTCCCGCACGTTGATGTTCGTGGGCTCGCTCGTCGGCGGCGCGGCGAACGCCGCCGTTCTGCTCGCGCCCGACGGCGTTAGCGTGATCGCCCTGCGATTCGTGACCGGCGCGTCGCTCGCCCTCGTGTATCCGCCGGCGATGAAGATCGCGGCCGGATGGTTTCGTGACGGCCGCGGACTGGCACTGGGCTTCCTGATCGGCGCGCTGACGCTCGGCAAGGCGTTCCCGCACTTGCTGGCGGCGCTGTTCGGGACCCAATGGCGAGCGCCGATGCTGCTGGCGTCGGTGCTGGCGATCGTTGGCGGCACCCTGGTGCTACTCGTCGTTCGGGATGGTCCGCACGTGACCGCCACGACACCGTTCGACCCGCACGCGATCCGGAAAATACTTTCCAGCCGCGGCGCGCGGCTCGCCATCTTCGGATACCTGGGCCACATGTGGGAGCTGTACGCGATGTGGACGTGGGTGGTGGTCTTTGCATGGACGAGCCTGACCGATTCCGGCGTGGCCAATGTCGCCGCTGCGGGATCGATGGCCGCGTTTCTCGCGATTGGCAGCGGCGCGGCGGGTTGTGTGCTGGCGGGATATGGCGCGGATCGTCTCGGTAAGGCACGGGTCGCGATGTGGGCCATGATCGCGAGCGCAACCTGTGCCGCTCTCACCGTCGTGGTGTACGGCGGCGCGCCCATCTTGCTCTATCTGCTGATCATGGTCTGGGGCTTCGCCGTGGTGGCCGACTCCGCGCAGTTTTCGGCGCTGGTCAGTGAGCATGCGCCTCGCAACCACGTCGGCACCGCGCTCACGCTGCAAACGTGCGTGGGCTTCCTGCTGACGATGGTGACCATCGAGCTCCTGCCGAGAGTGGCGGACTACATCGGCTGGCGGTGGGCGTCGTTGGTGCTCGTACCTGGACCGTTGCTGGGCGCGTGGGCCATGTGGAGGCTGCAGGGCCCGGAAGATAGAATGAAGTGACAGTCGCGGCGATGAAAATCCCTTACAACAAGCGCACGCTTTCCAACGGACTCGATGTGATCGTTCACGAAGACCATCAACTGCCGATGGTCGCCGTCAACGTCTGGTACCACGTCGGCTCGAAGAACGAACGGCCCGGCAGCACCGGCTTCGCCCATCTGTTCGAGCACCTGATGTTCGAAGGATCGGAGCATCACGACCACGGCTACTTCCCTCCGTTGCAGCGCGCCGGCGGCCTGCTGAACGGATCGACCAGCACCGATCGCACCAACTACTGGGAAGTGGTGCCCACTGGCGCGCTCGATCTCGCGTTGTGGATGGAATCCGATCGCATGGGTACCTCTTGCCCGCCCTCACCGGCAAGAAGTTCGAGAACCAGCGCGAGGTGGTGATCAACGAGCGCCGGCAGAATTACGAGAACCGGCCGTATGGCCTTGCCGGAATCGCGCTGTCGACGGCCATGTTTCCGCCGGATCATCCGTATCACTGGCCGACCATCGGGTTCACCGCCGATCTCCACGCCGCGTCACTCGACCAGGTCCGTGATTTTTTCCAGACCTACTACCATCCGGCGAACGCGTCGCTGTCGCTGGCCGGTGATCTCGAAACGGCGCAGGCGTTCGAGCTGGCGGAGAAATACTTCGGCGGCCTCGCGCCAGGACCGGCCGTCAGCCCGGTCAAGGCGACGGCAGCATTGACCGGCAGCGCCACCCTGCTGCTCGAAGATCGCGTCGAGTTGCCGCGTGTGTATGTGAGCTGGCACTCGCCGGCGATGTTTGCGCAAGACGACGCGGAGCTGGATGTGGCGGCGGACGTGCTCGCGCATGGCAAGACGTCGCGTCTCTACAAGACGCTCGTCTACGAGCGCCGGGTCGCCACCGACGTGTCCGCGTATCAGCATTCACGCGAAATGAGCGGCGTGTTCCAGATCGCCTGCACAGCCGCGGCCGGTGTCAGCCTGACCGAGCTGGAAGTGGCGATTCGCGCCGCGGTGGAGCACCTGGCGTCAGACGGCGTGACCGACGCCGAGCTCGAGCGCGCGCTCGCGCAAACCGAGGCGCAGTTCATTTATCGGCTCCAGACCATCGGCGGCTTCGGCGGCAAGTCGGATCAGCTGAATGCCTATAACACTTTCATCGGCGACCCCGGCTATTTCGAGCACGATCGACAGCGGTATGTGAATGTGACCAGCAAAGGCGTGGCCTCGGCCGTGTCGAGCTGGCTGGTGAAGGCGCCATCGGTGTCGCTGAGCGTGGTGCCGCGCGGCCGGCGCGAGCTGGCGTTGCCTGGCGCCGTCGAGGTCAACGTTTCGTGACCCTCGTGGACCGCAGCCGGCTTCCCGTTCCAGGCGCCGATCGCCCGTTCCACTTTCCTCGCATCGTACCGAAGGATGCTGCCCAACGGCCTCGAGCTCCGCGCGGTGACGCACCGCTCGGTGCCGGTTGCCGCGGTGGTGTTGCTGGTGCCCGGCGGATCGTCGGTGGATCCCGCGGCGGCGCATGGGCTCGTATCGATCACCGCGGGCCTGCTCGACGAAGGCAGTCGCGGGCAGACGGCGCTCGAGGTCGCCGATCGCGTGGCGCGCATCGGCGGCGAGCTCGACCTCGAAGTCGGGGTGGACGCGGTGGTGGTCGGGATGACCACGCTCGATCGGTTTCTCGATACCGGGCTGTCGCTCGTTCACGAGGTGGTCACCGAGCCCAACCTCGCCAACGACGACTTCAATCGCACACGCAACCTGAGGCTGGAGCGGCTGCGTCAATTGAAGGACCACGCCGGCGCGATGGCCGATCGCGCGTTTGCGCGCGTGTTGTACGGCGCGCATCCGTACGGGCATCTGTCGCTCGGTTCCGAACCGTCGTTGAACGCCATCACCGTCGATGATTCGCGAGCCTTGCACGGCGCGATGTTCACGCCATCCGGAGCCACGCTGATCGTCGTCGGCGACCGGGCCGAAGAAGAGCTGCTCGATCGCGCCGCCGCCGTCTTCGAGAGCTGGCGCGCGCCGAGCTCGCCGATCACTATCGATCGCTCCGTTGCCCTGGCGCCGCCGCCGGCGGCGCCCGAAGTGAAGCTGGGTGTGGTGGCGCGCCCCGGCGCGGCGCAGTCGGAGCTTCGCATCGGCCACGCGTGCGCGCCACGCTCGACGCCCGACTATCCCGTGCTGTTGATCCTCAACACGATTCTCGGCGGCGACTTCGTGAGCCGCCTGAACCTGAACCTGCGCGAGCAGAAGGGGTTCACTTACGGCGTGCGCACCGGCTTCAACCTGCGACGCGGGATCGGACCGTTCGTCATGCAGACCAGCGTGGGCACCGATGTCACCACGCCGGCGATCACCGAGGCCTGGCGCGAGATCCGCGACATTGCCGGGTCGCGTCCGGCGACACCCGAGGAAGTGGCGCTCGCGTTTGCATCCGTGAGCAAGGGCTACCCCCGCGGATTCGAAACAGCGGGACAAGTTGCACGGTCTGTCGCACAACTCGCGTTGCACGGCCTCCCGGATTCATATTTCGAACAGTTCGTGCCGCGACTGTCGCAGGTCACTGCAGAAGACGTGGTGGCGGCTGCACAGCGATATCTCGATCCCGCCAAAATGACGACGCTGATCGTCGGTGACTTGGATAAGATTGTCGGCTCACTGCATGGACTGGAGCTTGGCCAGCCAGAGCTGTTGACGATCGATCCTTGAAGGTCCGTCTTCGCCGAAGCTCCAGCGACAGCCGGCTGGGAAGGCTCTGTAAGCTTGTAAGTTCTGCCCTGGTGTGCAGGAACTTTTGAAATGAAAGCCGTCCGTTTTCACGCTCATGGCGGACCCGACGTACTCCGGTACGAAGACGCCGCCGATCCGATACTCGGCCCGGGCGAAGCTCTGGTCCGGGTACGCGCCTGCGCGCTCAACCACCTCGATCTCTGGCAGCGCCGCGGCATGGAGCGGGTGCAGATCCCCTTTCCCCACATTTCTGGCGCGGATGTCGCAGGCGAGGTGATCAGCGCGCCGAACAGCGAGTTCCGGGCGGGGCGTCGCGTGATGCTGCAGCCTGGCATTTCGTGCGGGCGCTGCGCGGCGTGTCTCGACGGGCGTGACAACGAGTGTCCGAAGTACGACGTGCTCGGCTACCGCAGCGACGGCGGCTATGCCGAGATGGTCAAGGTCCCCACGCAGAACCTGATCGCGATTCCCGACGCGATCGGTTTTGTCGAAGCCGCGGCGTTCCCGCTCGCGTTTCTCACCGCGTGGCACATGCTGATCACGCGCGCGAAGCTGCGCGCCGGCGAAGACGTGCTGGTGCTCGGCGCCGGCAGCGGCGTGGGGCAAGCGGCGATCCAGATTGCGTGGCGTCACGGCGCACGCGTGTTCGCCACCGCGGGCACGGATGAGAAGCTGGCCAGGGCACGGCAGCTCGGCGCCTACGATGTGATCAACCACACCACCCAGGATCTGCCCGCGAAGATCAGGGAATTCACGAACGGCCGCGGCGTGGATGTGGTGGTGGAACATGTCGGCATCGCCACGTGGGACCGCAGCCTCAGGAGCCTGACCCGTGGCGGCCGGCTCGTCACCTGCGGCGCCACCACCGGTCACGATGCGCAAATCGATTTGCGCGTGCTCTTTTCACGACAGCTGTCCCTGCTCGGTTCCTACATGGGCCGGAAAGGCGAGCTGCTGCGCGCAGCACAGTTCTTCTTTGCCGGCGAGCTTCGCCCGGTGGTCGACAAAACGTTCCCGCTCGCCGAAGCCGCCGACGCGCACCGCCGCCTCGAGGCCCGGGAGCAGTTTGGCAAGCTCGTCCTGGTCGTCTGAACCTTTAGGCCTGTCCTCCGTCCAACTGATCTATTGTCGGTGTGCACCGCCGTAGCTCGCCTGTATTCGGAGCGAGCGAAGTCGGGGTGTATGATCCCTGCGAGCCAGCGTCATGGACGTCCCAAGACAGCGAAAGCCTTCGGGCATTGGCGGACGGATATTCAGCCTGGTCGGCATCATCGGGCTGTTTGCGGCCATCGTGGCGGGCGCCACGGTCTGGCTGTTGCTGACCGATCCGGTCACGGTCGCCGAGTCGATGGACTCGGGTGAAGTCACGCCACTGGTGCAGTCACTCGCGGGTTCGATTTACGACGCCCTCGTCAGGCTGCTCCGCTACTTGTAAGGTTCCAACGGGTTCCAAGAGTTCCAACGGTTCCAAGGGTTTGGTTCGGACGGAGTTCCATGTTCTTCGCGCCGTTGTAACCGCTCTTAGAACATTGCCTTTGGAACGTCTGGAACCCTGGAACCCTTGGAACCTTGTCAGAGTCTTGTGGCGAGAAACTTCCCGAGATACCACGCGTCGAGATACTTGAACGGCGCCACGCCGGTCGAGTAATGTCCGCACGGCAACACGCTCACCTGCAGGGGATAGCGGCGGCGCCGCATCTCGTTGATCAAGGTCAACGACAAATCGACGGGGAACGACAGGTCGTACTTCGCATAGACCATCAGCGTCTGCTTGTCGTGCAGCCGCTCGATGAACGACCACGGGCTGATCGGGCGCCAGAGGTTGCGCAGCTGATCGATGTCGACGTGGCCATCGAGCCCTTGCCGCACGTGCTCGGTGGAGAGGCCTCGCCAGACGACGTCGCCGAAATGCGGCGACACGTGATTGAGCGCCTGCGCGCGCACCAGCGGCTCGTGGCAGGTGGTCAGGAACGACAGGCACGACCCCAGGCTCGTGCCCAGCAGGCCGAGCCGTTCATATCCCTGATCGCGCAGCCACCATAGCGCGAGCCTCACATCACGAACCGCCTGCCGATTTACCTGCAACGTGCGCACGATGTTCGAGCTGACGATGTAGTCCGCGCGCACCAGCTCGGGCGGCCGGCGCGCATCGTGATAGGGCAGGCTGATGCGCAACGACGCGATGCCGAGACGCGACAGGATCTTGCAGAGGCCGATGTGCCCATCGGCATCCGCGTTCCACTGCGCGAGCACCACCACCGCCCGGCGCGGTGCGCCCGGCCGCGGCTTCAGGAACGGCCTGGCCGGAAAGAATCGCGCGACCACCGTGTTGTTCTCGGGGTGTGGGGTGATGAGGCCGCTCGAGAATGTCAGCACGCCCTCCTCGCCGGCGGCGCGAATGGACTCGGGCGCTTTCGTGAACGTGTAACGCGCGGGCTCCGGCGTGTAGAACGCGTCGGAGTCTTTCATGACGGTCTCAACCCAGGTCGACACCCGATCGAGCGACGCGAGGGGTCCGTCGGCTTTGTCGTCGAGCCAATCCTCGCCCCACTCGAACGGCCGGACGGTTCTCTCGTGCTGGCTGACGGCGGCAAGCTCCTGCTCCCACCGATGAAAATATCTGTGCATCACGAGTAGGCGATCACCTCTTCAAGGGCGAGTGCGGCTTGCACCAGTGTGTGCGTGCGGCCTTTGCGTCCCACCAGCTGAAGGCCGATTGGCAAGCCGGCCGGAGTGTTGCCACACGGCAGCGAGATCGCTGGATGGCCCGACAGGTTGAATGGCTGCGTGCAGCGCAACATGAGCGTCCGCACCGCCTCCACGCCGCCTTTCACAGGCATCGTCGCAGCGCCGATCGGTGGGGCGGGAATCGACAGGGCAGGGCACAGCAGTGCGTCTACTCCCTCGAGAGCCCGATCGATTTCTCTCGCGATGATCGCCTTGCCGCGCAACGCGCGGATGTAATCCTCCGCGAGCACGTAGCGCGCCATTTCGAGGCGCAGGCGCACGTTCGGCGTGTAATCGTGCGGCCGGGATTCGAGCGTATGCGCGTGATACTCCGCCGCGTCCCCAAAGACGAGATGGAGATAGACCGTGGCGATGTCGTTGGCATGCGGCAGCGTCACCTCGGTCACCGTGGCGCCCTTGCTCTTCAGCATGTTGATGGTGCCCAGCACGCTGCGCTCGACATCTTCGTCGAGACGGTCGAACAGGTAGCCCGCGAGCACGCCGATCCGCAATCCTTTGACGGCCCCGGCGTCTGGCAGCTCGCGCACCCGGGAAGCCGCCGGCAGCATCGCGTTATAGAGCGTCCAGGCATCAGCCACCGATGCCGCAAGCGGCCCGACGTGATCGAGCTGCCGGCTGAGCGGCACCACGCCTTTCGCGGAGATTTGTCCCCACTCGGGCTTCAGCCCGACGATGCCGCAGGCCGCGGCGGGAATACGAATCGAGCCGCCCGTATCGGTGCCGACCGTTCCCAGCGACATGCCGGTGGCCACCGCGACGGCCGAACCGCCGCTCGACCCGCCGGGCGATCGGGACGGGTCGTGCGGATTTCTGACCGGGCCAAATCCCGAGTCTTCCGACGTCGTCCCGAAGGCGAACTCGTGGAGGTTGGTCTTGCCCACAAACACCGCGCCGGCTTCACGCAAGCGGCGCGTCACCACCGCATCCGTCGTGGCGACGTGATCTTTCCGGACCTGCGACCCCGCCGTGGTCGGCGTGCCCTCGAAATCGATCAAGTCCTTGAGGGAGATCGGAATGCCGTGCAGCGGGCCAAGGCGCCGGCCGCCGGCGATGTCCTTGTCGGCCTGACGGGCCCGCGCCAGCGCCAGGTCCGCGGTGACCGTGATGAAGGCGTTCAGCTTGGGATTGAGGTCGGCGATCGTCGCGAGGCAGTTCTCGGTGAGTTTCTCTGACGTGATCGTGCCGGCCGCCACTTTGGGTGAGAGCTCACCGATCGTCATCAGTGCCCTCGACCGCGTCCTTGAGATCCTTGTCGGCCGCATCATTCCAGTCGGCGGCGCGCAGTTGCGCGGTGGCTTTCGCCAGGCCGTCGAGGGCGGGAATCAGATCCGGCAAGCCACGCTTTTCCGCGTCGGCCTTGGCGAGCGCCAACCACTCAGCTACTGTCATGTCCGTTTCACCGACACCGAAACGCCGTCACCCACCGGCAGGAACGACGTGTAAAGCCGCGGATCGTGAGCGACGCGTTGTGAAAAGCTCACGATTGCGGCGGTATCCTCTTCACTATATTTCTTCTGCGCCACGTAGCCCGGAATAACTTCACCGTTCCAGAGAATGTTGTCGGCCACGAGCAGTCCACCGGGCCTCAACAACCCGACCAGCCGATCGAACATCGGCTCGTAGAGCTGCTTGTCGCTGTCCTGGAAGATCACATCGAACGGTCCGGACACCTTGTGCAGAAACCGCATGGCGTCGCCGACGATCACGCTGACGCGATCGGCATACCCGGCGGCGGCAAAATGATCGCGCGCCCGCGCCGCTCGCGCGGCGTCGTACTCCATGGTGATCAGCGCGCCATCCTCGGGCAGCGCCGTGGCCATCCACAGCGTCGAATAGCCGATGCACGTGCCGATCTCGAGAATGCGCTTCGCACCGCAGCCCCTGGCCAGCGTGTGCAGCAACGCACCGGTATCCGGATAGACCAGGGGCAGCCCCTCGGCGCGGCCCTCGAGATCGATCTGCGCGAGCCGTTCGTGCGCATCGCGGCGGAGCCCCGACAGGTAATCCGCCACTGGTTGCGGTGTAATGTTTGCCATGGCCAATTGTCGATCCTCGATTCTAAGATGACCCTGTGAGGCACACCAAAATTATCGCGACGCTTGGCCCCGCGTCGCGCACGCCGGACGTGCTCGATGCCCTGATCGCGGCCGGCGTCGAGGTGTTCCGCCTCAACTTCTCGCACGGCACGCAGAGCGAGCACGCCGCCCTGTTTCATCTGGTGCGCGAGGCCGCCGCGCGCGCCGATCGGCACATCGCCGTCATGCAGGATCTCAGCGGGCCGAAAATTCGCACCGGCCAGCTACTCGACGGGCGCCCGATTTTGCTCAAGAAAGGCGATCCGTTAATCATCGCCATCGGCGACGAGATCGGCAGACCCGGCCACATTTCCACCACCTACGGCGAGCTGGCCCGCAAAGTGTCGAAGGGCGACCGCTTGCTCCTGGACGACGGAAAACTGGAGCTGGAGGTGGAGTCGGCGACGGCAACCGAGATTCGCACGCGCGTGATCGAGGGCGGCGACCTCGGCGAACACAAAGGCATCAATGCGCCGCGTGTGCCCCTTCAGTCGGCGATGACCGAGAAAGACCAGCGCGACCTCGCGTTCGGGCTCGCGCTCGGCGTGGACATGATCGCGCTGAGCTTCGTGCAATCCGCGGACGACATCGCGCGCGTGCGATCGCTGGTCGTTGCGGAAGGCCGGCCGAAAGTACCTTTGATCGCGAAGCTCGAACGGCCGGAAGCGATCGATCGCCTCGACGAGATCCTCGACGCATCGGATGCGGTCATGGTGGCGCGCGGCGACCTGGGGCTCGAGATGCCGCTCGAGCGGGTGCCTCGCGTGCAGAAAGAGATCCTGCGCAAGGCGCGCGGGCGCGGTGTCCCGGTGATTGTGGCCACCCAGGTGCTCGAGTCGATGCGCACCGAGCCGCGGCCCACGCGGGCGGAGGCCAGCGACGCGGCCGGAGCGGTGGATGGCGGCGCCGACGCGATCATGCTGTCTGGCGAAACGGCGACGGGGTTTTATCCGGTGCGGTCCGTCCAGGTGCTCGACGCGATTATTCGCGATGCCGAGACGATTCCACCGCCGACCGACCGCCGGCGCGGCGGTGACGGCCTCGTCGACCACGCCGCGGCGCTGTGCGAAGCCGCGGTCTCGTTATCATCGCGATCCGGCGCCCAGGCCATCGTCGCCGTGACGAGGGAGGGGAACACGGCGTCGCTGTTGTCGGCGATTCGTCCTCGCGCCGACATCCTGGCTGCCACCGACAGCGAGGAGGTTGCCCGCCGCGTGAATCTCTGGCACGGCGTAATTCCGGTCGTCTGCGACTTGAGCGGTGACATCGAACAGGTGATCACGAGAGTGGTTGAGGCCGCGGTGAAGCGGATCCAGGCGCCGGACAACGCCGTGATGGTGGTGGTGAATACCTCCAGGGATCTCGACCGCGGGTCGTCGAACTTTGTTCGTATTCGACGAGCCTGAAAGAGTCGTCCACGGATTTCACGGATAAAGACGACGCCGTTTCCGCGCACTCGGACTATCCGTGTAATCCGCGTAATCCGTGGATGATCTTGTCTAGACTTCCTTGCGGCGAGCGGTGAAGTAGAGGGCCATCCCGATGCCGATCAAGATCGCGGCCTGGCCGATCAGATTCACTTCGTAGTTCAGGACATTCTCAGTTCCCGCCGGTGGAACGAAGACGAGCGCCATCGCGATGCCGGTTGAGAGCAGGCCGCAGCCGGCGATGAGCCAGGCCCCGGTTGTTCCGCCTGGTAACGTGACGGTGTTCTCATCCGCCGCCATGTCCTTGTCCATCGAGCGCAAGCGAAGGAACGCGGCGAACAGATAGAGATACGGCAGGAAGTAGATCAGGATGGTGAGGTTCACCATGATGTCGTAGGCTTCCTGGATCGTCGTCTCGCCGCCGCCTACCGAAAGGAAGACACTGACGAGAAACAGCGCCGTGGTGGCGATGGCTTGCACGATCAGCGCTACGTGCGGTGTGCGGTACTTCGAGTGCAGCTTCGCAAACGCCGCGGGCATGGCGGCGTCCACGCCGGCGGCAAACGGCACCCGCGCGGCGCCGGCAATCCACGAGCTGGTGCCGCCGATCGATCCGACGACCAGCAGGAAAGCGATGAACGCGCCGATGCCGGCAAACCCCAGCCGGCCGGTCACGAGCTCGACGGCGTCGGCGATGCCGCTCCGTTCCGCCATCTCGCTCGCGGGCACGGCGACGAGGATCGAGGTCGAGCTGAGGATGTAGATCGCCGTGATGGCGATGCCCGACAACACGATGCTGCGCGGAATGGTCTTGCGCGGGTTGTAGACCTCCTGGCCGACCATCGACGAAATCTCGAAGCCCGAGAACGCGAAGCACAACGACGACCAGAATCCAATCGTTTCCCAGAAGTTCTCGCGCGGCAGCAGCTCCGACGGCGCAAACGAGGTGGCGCTGCCGAAGGTCGCGAACGCGATGGCGCCGCAGGCGATCAGGATCGTCGCTGGAATCCAGGTGGCGACGCTGCCGGCGTGCTGCAGCCACTTGCCCGCCGAGAAACCGAAAATGTTGAGAAACGTCGTCGCCCACAGGAACCCGAGCACGAACGTGACGGAGTAGAGGCGGCTATCCGCCATCTCTCCGGCAATGCCAAGCGGGATCAGGGCATTAGCGGCGGCGAACAGCAGCAGCGCCGGGAAATAAAACAGGTTGTTGACCCACATGCACCAGCCGCAGATGAACCCGTGCGTGGGGCCAAACGCGCGCCGTGCCCAAGCGTAGATCCCACCCTGTTGCGGATGACGGCTCGAGAGCTCGGCGAGAACCGCGGCGAGTGGAACGAAGAAGAGGAGGCAGGCGAGGATCCACAGCGTGACCGCCGGGGCGCCGATGCGCGCGCTGCGTGAGATCCATCGCAGGCCAACGATGGCGACAATGTTCATCGCCACCACGTCCCACAGGGTAAGGGACGTGATGAGGTCGGAGACACGGGACGTTTTGAAAGCAGAATTGCCTTGCATCGGCTCTGGTTCTCCAGACGTCGTTCAAGACGTCCCCGCCCGGCCGGAGGCCGGGCAAGACAATACTGCCACTAGCGAGGCGGCGGCGGCGCCGAAGGTCTCTTGTCTTGGCGAAGCCTCGCTAGTCATCGCGGCGCGTGCGTTGCGCCTCGCGATCCATGTAGTCCTTCAACTCCATCAAGGCGCCTTCCCAGCCATGGCCCATGATGTGGAAGTAGCGCTCCCACCGCGGGCCTTCGCCCACGCCGCTCTGTCGCACGGTCAACTGGGTCACGCGCCCGTTGCCTTGCGGGCGAGCCTGCACCTCGAGCGCCATCGGGCCGATCGGATCACCATCAGGCGGCTGCCAGAACGCCTCGGCTAGAAAGAACGCAGCGTTCGGACGATAGTCGATGATGGTGCCGTGGAAGGCGCCGCCAAGGCGGCCGAGCACCTCGTCCTTGAAATCGGTGGAGTCCCACTCGACCGCATAGGTGCCGAGCGTGCGCGCTACCGTGAACGACTTGGTGACCTGCCACCAGTTCTTGAGATCCCCGTCATTGAAAAATGCCGCCATCACCCGCGCGGGTGGGGCCTGAATCAATTGCGTGCGTGTGATATCGAGCACCTTCGTCTCGGTTGCCATGGGGATATGACAGCTGCGCCGTCTGTGCCTTCTGTGGCCCTAGGCGTAGACGAGGTATTTTCTCCTAACTTCCTCGAACGGTTTGCTCTCGCGTTCCCACACCGGCACTAAATCTTCCGCGCGCGTCCCGGCGTCGATTGCGAGGCGAAAGGCCGGGGATCCCGCCAGAATATCGATGGGCTCCTTGTCGTGCTCGTATTCGTAAGGCGGCCGCCGCCAGGCGAAATCCTTCGGACCGGCGGCGCGAATTTGATCGATCAACGCCGCGCCGGTCAGCACCGGCCTGAACGTTGTTCGATCGAGCACGTGAATCTGGCAGCCGCCGCACGTTTTCTTTGCGTGTTTCTGGAACGTCGGCTCGAACACCGCGGGGCGGAAATACACGCCGGGCAATTTGCGCGCGTTCATCTCCTGCGCGAAACGTTCCGCGTCAACCCACGGCGCGCCCACCAGCTCGAACGGCCGCGTCGTGCCGCGCGCTTCCGAGGCGTTGGTGCCTTCGAACAACACCGTGCCCGGATACACGATGGCGGAGTCGAGCGTCGGGATGTTCGGCGACGGCATCACGAACGGAATGCCGGTGGCGTCGAAGTACATCGATCGCGACCAGCCCTCCATGTCGATGACCTCGAGTGGCGCCTTGATCTCGAAGTACTCGTTGAAGAAGCGGGCCAGCTCGCCGATGGTCATGCCGTGTCGCATCGGGATCGGGAACTGTCCGACGAACGATTCGTTGCCGGCGACGAGCATCGGCCCTTCCACGTCGACGCCGGCAATCGGGTTCGGCCGATCGCACACGATGATGTCCACGCCGTGCTTGGCGCAGGCGCGCAGGCAGTTGGCCATCGTGTAGATATAGGTGTAGATGCGGGCGCCGATGTCCTGCAGGTCGATCAGCATCACGTCGACGTGCCGGAGCATGTCGGAGGTCGGTTCGCGCGTTTCGCTGTAGAGCGAAAAGACAGGAACCTTGCGCCGGCAATCGTTCGCGTGCGGCGTCTCGATCATGTTGTCCTGCACGTCGGAGCGGAACCCATGTTGAGGTCCGAAAATGGCGCCCACGGTCACGTCGGGTGATGCCATCATGGCGTCGACGATATGGGTATAGTTGGCGTCGATCGAGGCGGGGTTACTGACGATGCCGACCCGCCGGCCTTTCAGGCGGCCGGACTTCATGAGACGAGTCGTGCCGAGTGTCACTGCCACGGCAGAATTATAGAGTGGGACAGCTTTAAGCACCGTACGCACTGTACGCACAAGCAGCGGATCGCTTGACCGGCGTCAGCACAGGTACTGTCTAACCATGAGCGCGCTCTTCTATACCCAGATCGACGACAGCCCGGTGGGCCCGTTGCTGCTGGCCGGCGATTCAGAAGCGTTGCACGTGCTCGCGTTCGGCGTCGGATCACGCCCGCGGGAAATCGACGCCGGGTGGATGCCGGACAAGAAGGGCGTGCTCAGCGGCGTCTGCCGGGAGCTCGATCAGTACTTCGCGGGAAGGTTGAAGAAGTTCTCGACGAAGCTCGCCTTCAACGGCACGCCGTTTCAGAACGAAGTCTGGAAGCAGCTGACGCGCATTCCCTACGGCGAGACGATCAGCTATCTCGATCTCGCTAACCGCATCAACAATCCGAAGGCCGTGAGAGCGGTGGGCATGGCCAACGGCGCCAACCCCATCGCGATCATCGTGCCGTGCCACCGCGTGATCGGCTCGAACGGGTCGTTGACCGGATTTGGCGGCGGCCTGCCGACGAAACGGGCACTTCTTGAACTTGAGAAGGGGCAGCGGACGCTTCTTTGACGGCTTGCCGCCGGCGATTCCTACCGCCGGCCGCCCACTCGAGTCACAATACTGCTGTTCGCCGCTGTCGCGAAGAGTGTGAGACTATCACCGCGCAGGCGAATCCCCCCAGATGTCACTGCCGTCTCCCTCTCGGTTTGGGCCGTACGAAGTCCGTGCCACGCTCGGAAAGGGCGGCATGGGTGAGGTCTATCTCGCCGAAGATAGCCGCCTCAAGCGCCAGGTTGCCATCAAGATTCTTACTGCCGACTCGAACGCCGACGAACACGGCCGTCGACGGCTCGTGCGCGAGGCACAAGCCGCAGCGGCACTCGATCACCCAAACATCTGCTCGATCTACGAAGTAGGCGAGCAAGACGGACGCGCCTTCATCGTCATGCAGTACGTGGAGGGCGAAACCCTCGCCGCGTGTATCCAGCGAAAGCGTCTTCCAGTGTCAGAAACGCTGGAGATCGCGATCTCGGTTGCCGACGGACTCGCCGAGGCGCATACGCGAGGCATCGTGCACCGCGACATCAAGCCGCAGAACATCATGATCACGGCACGAGGGCAAGCCAAGATTCTCGACTTCGGCCTCGCCAAAGCGGCCGCAGACGCCGACGCCGCCGGCGTCGAGACGCAAAGTGTGTTGACCCAGGCTGGTGCCATCGTCGGAACGGCGCCCTATATGTCTCCGGAACAGGTGAAGGGGCAGGCCCTCGACGCACGCAGCGATATCTTCAGCTTTGGTGTGGTCCTCTACGAACTGTTGAGCGGACACTGTCCGTTCAGCGCGCCAACGGTCGCCGAAACGATTTCAGCAGTGCTCACCATTGACCCGCCGCCACTCTCAACAAATGGTGTCACGGCACCGGCAGGTGTCGAGCGTGTCCTTCGCCAATGCCTGAGAAAGGATCGCGAGCAACGCTACCAGTCGATGCGCGAGGTCCGGCTCGAGCTCGAATCGGTACGCCGCACCCTTGAAAGCGGCGCAGCAGCCGTTCCCGCGGAGGACGTTGCACTGCCGTCGAATCGTGCTGCGTCTAATCGCGTAGCGCAGGCGGCCGTGATGGTCACGCCGCGCACCGCGCTGGCGACCGTTCTGGGGACGGTTGCCGTGGTGGCGGCCAGTTACGTGTGGTTCGTGAGGCTCCCGGAAGCGGGCGGACTTTCGCCGGGCTCCCAGACCATCAACTCCGCAGCCGTTGATCTCTACCTACGCGGGAAGGTGAACGCCGGCAGTGAGAATCGCGACAACAACGAGACGGCAATCAAGTTGCTCGAGCAGGCCGTTGCGACCGATCCGATGTTTGCGCCAGCCTACGCGCACCTGGCTCGCGCCTACCACATCAAAGCGTTCTACTTCGCGTCCGATTCCGAAAAGAAGAAACTGATTGAAGACGCCCAGGTCTTGGTGGAAAAGGCGCTTCGGCTGGATCCCAATGTGGCCGAAGCCTACCTGGCTCGCGGCCTGTTGTTATGGACGCACCAGAACCGCTTTCCGCACGACCTGGCCGCGCAGTCGTACGAGCGCGCCATCGCACTCAATCCCAAGCTCGACGAAGCGCATCATCAACTGGCACTGGTGTACCTCCACGTCGGTTTGCTCGACAAAGGCTGGGCGCAGGTCGAACAAGCGCTCGCGGCCAATCCCGCCAACACGATGGCCCGATTCCGCTTCGGCGTGATCGATTTGTACCGTGGCCGGAACGAAGAGGCGCTGGCGATCTTCGACAGCACGCCGCTGGAGAAGAATCCAGCGCTGGTGACGTTTCAGAAGGCGGCGGCGCTGTCGCAGTTGGGAAGAATCCAGGAGGCCACTACACTCGTCGACGACTATCTGGCCACTTATTCGGCAGACGAGGGCGGAACGGTGACGAGCCTGAAGGCGATGTTGCTGGCCAAAGCCGGCAATGCCCGCGACGCCGAGAAAGCCATCCAGCGCGCAATCGAGATCGGCAGAGGCTTCGGTCACTTCCATCACACGGCCTATAACATTGCGTCTGCCTACGCGCTGCTCAACAAGTCCGACGAGGCGATCCGGTGGCTGCACACAACCGCGGACGATGGGTTCCCCTGCTATCCGCTGTTCGAGCAGGACGACAACTTGAACAGTCTGCGAACGGATGAGCGGTTCGTCGCGTTCTTGGCGCAGATGAAAGCGCGATTGCAGCGATACGAGGCCACCCTTTGAGCTGAGCGGAGAGCAGGTAACCAAAACGTCGCGGCGTTCAGTTAGACTCCCGTCCATGCGAACCGTCTCCCGCCGCGGCTTTCTGGCCACCGGCGGCGCCGCCCTTGGCGCGCTGCCCCTGGTGCGATCGATCAATTCGCTCGCACAGGTCACTAATCCGGTCTTTCGACACGGCGTAGCGAGCGGCGATCCGCTCGCCGATCGCGTGATCCTCTGGACACGCGTGACGCCGCGCGGCACCGAAACGGCGCAACGGGTGGCATGGCTGGTGGCGCGCGACGAGAAATTCGCGAACACCGTGGCGCGCGGCGAAGTCGAGACCGGCGCGGTCCGCGACTTCACCGTGAAGGTGGATGCCACCGGCCTCGAGCCGGGGACCACCTATTACTACCGCTTTGAATCCGCCGGCGAACGCTCAGCCGTCGGCCGCACCAAAACCCTGCCTCGCGCGGGCGTCTCGCGCGTTCGCCTTGGCGTCGTGTCGTGCTCGAACCTGCCGCAAGGTTATTTCAACGCCTACGCCTGCCTGGCCAACCGCGCCGATCTCGATGCCGTGCTGCACCTCGGCGACTATCTATATGAGTACGCGAACGACCAGTACGGCGACGGCAGACCGTTGGACCGCGTACCGGTTCCGGATCGGGAGATGGTGGCGCTGCAGGACTACCGCGAGCGCCACGCCCAGTACAAGGCGGATC
This sequence comes from uncultured Acidimicrobiia bacterium, assembly GCA_963784445.1. GTDB lineage: Bacteria > Acidobacteriota > Vicinamibacteria > Vicinamibacterales > UBA2999 > 12-FULL-67-14b. Next base: position 164,833 of record CAWARO010000002.1, read on the forward strand.
CCGACTCGCAAGAAATTCACCGTCAGCATCCATTCATCGTCGTCTGGGACGATCACGAGTTCACCAACAACACGTGGAGCGGCGGCGCCCAGAATCACAACGAAGGGGAAGGCGAGTGGTCGCCCCGGCGCGTCGCCGCGCACCAGGCGTACATGGAATGGATGCCGATTCGCGAGGACGCGCAAACGCTGCAAGCGCGCATCTATCGCACGTTCCGCTTCGGCGATCTCGCTACGCTGGTGATGCTCGACACGCGGCTGATTGGCCGCGATCAGCAGATGAAGCGCGAGGACATCGCGGCGATCGATTTGCCGTCGCGCCAACTGCTGGGCGCGGATCAGGAAGCGTGGCTCGCGGAGCAGTTTGTCTCGGCCGTGCGCAGCAAGACGACATGGAATGTGCTCGGGCAGCAGGTGATGTTTGCGCCGCAAACCGAGCCCGGCACGACGGCGGGCAATCCCGATTCGTGGGATGGGTATCGCTCGGCTCGTTCGCGCGTCTTCGACATGATCGAGCGCGCCAAGGTGGAGAACCTCGCCGTCCTGACCGGTGATGTGCACAGCTCGTGGGCGTACGATCTGCCGCGCAACCCGTTCAAGGGCTACGACAAGGCCACCGGCAAGGGTTCGATGGGCGTGGAGTTCGCCGGGACGTCGGTGACCTCGCCGAGCAATCTCGGCCGTGGACCGGAAGGTCCAAAGCAGCTCGCCGACACAATGGCCGCGCGGCCGCACCTTCATTATGTTGATGGGCGCTATCGCGGCTATTTCGTCGTTGACCTCACCCGCGAGCGCCTCCAGGCGGACTACTTCCGTCTGGCGACCGTGCAGGAACGCTCAACCGCGGAAAGCTTTGAGAAGGGATTCATAAGCGAATCAGGTCGCAACCATCTGATTGAGGTGTCCAAGCCGGCTGCGTCCCGCCTGTCGGCGGATCCGGCCCCCGCCTGATAAGGGCACCGTACGATGCGCCCCCTATATAATTCGGGGGAAACCATGAATCGTACGGATACGTCGGATCCGAACTATTACCACAAGGTCGTCGACTGCCAGTGGGCGTGCCCTGCCCACACGAACGTCCCGGAATACATCCGGATGATCGCGAATGGCCGCTTCGACGATGCGTATATCCTCAATCGCGAGTCGAACGTCTTTCCAGGCATTCTCGGGCGCACCTGCGACCGGCCCTGCGAACCGGCGTGCCGGCGCGGCCGCATCGACGGCAAGCCAGTGGCGATCTGCCGGCTCAAGCGCGTGGCCGCGGACCACAAGGACGACATCACTCACCGCATACCGAAATCTCCGACCGCGAAGAACGGAAAGAAGGTGGCGCTCGTCGGCGCTGGTCCGTCCGCCCTGACCGTGGCGAACGACCTGATGCCGCTGGGCTACCAGTGCACGATCTTCGAGAAGGGGCCGCGTCCGGGCGGCCTGATGCGCATCAACATCCCCGCCTTCCGCCTCCCCGAACAAGTGCTCGACGAAGAGATCGGCTACATCGTGAACATGGGCGTCACGATGAAGTACGACACGCCGGTCAGCAGCCTCAAGTCGCTGGTCGATTCGCAGGAGTTCGACGCGGTGTTTGTCGGCAGCGGCGCGCCGAAAGGCAAGGAGCTCGACCTGCCCGGCCGTCACGACACCGATCAGATCTTCATCGGCATCGAGTGGCTCGAGTCGATCCATTTCGGCCACATCGATTCGGTCGGCAAGCGCGTGCTGATCATCGGCGTCGGCAACACCGCGATGGACTGCTGCCGCTCGGCGAAGCGCCTCGGCGCCACCGACGTCAAGGTGATCTCGCGCAAGACGCGCAAGTACTTCAAGGCCTCGCCGTGGGAGCTCGAGGACGCGGAAGAAGAGCAGGTCGACATTCTCGAAAACCTCTCGCCGGTCCGCTTCATCATCGAGAACGGCAAGCTGACGGGGATGGAGTTCGACCAGTTCACGTCGCGCGAAGAGAACGGCAAGTTGATCCAGGAGCCGGCCGGCCGCATCACGCTGCCGTGCGATTCGGTGGTGCTCGCGATCGGCCAGGAGAATGCCTTCCCCTGGATCGAGCGCAACATCGGGCTCGAGTTCGACAAGAAGTGGGACATGCCCGTCGTCGACAAGACCACCTTCATGTCAACGCGGCCGGGCGTGTTCTTCGGCGGCGACGCGGCGTTTGGCCCGGCGAACATCATCTGGGCGGTCGAGCACGGCCACCAGGCCGCGATCTCGATCCACCAGTATTGCCAGGGCTTGCCGGTCACCGAGCGTCCACCGCACGGTCAGACGCTCAGCAGCACGAAGATGGGCCTGCACGAGTGGTCGTACAGCAACAACTACGACCCGGTGCAGCGCCAGAAGATGAAGCACGTCGACCTGCCGATGCGCTTCTCGAAGATGACGGTCGAAGTGGAAGAGGGCTTCACCGAAGAGCAGACGCGCCATGAAGTCGAGCGGTGTCTCAACTGCGACGTGCAGACGCACTTCACGGATTCGCTGTGCATCGAATGCGATGCCTGCATCGACATCTGCCCGACCGATTGCCTGACGATCATTCCGGCAGCGGAGACCGAGGCGGAGCTACGCACCCGCACGCTGGCGCCGGCCACCAACCTCGAGCAGCCGCTGTTCCATTCGACCCCGCTGAAGCAGACGGGGCGGCTGATGGTGAAGGACGAGAACGTCTGCCTCCACTGCGGTCTGTGCGCAGAGCGCTGTCCCACCTATGCGTGGGACATGCGCAAATTCGTGGTCGAGATTCCATACGCAGGAACGGCATTCATTCCGCTCGCAGCGGTTGGTCGATAGTGAAAAACGCATTTATCTATGAGTAGAGTTAACGATTTCGCGTTCAAGATTGCGACGGCGAACGGCACTGGATCCGCCAGCGCGAACGGCCTGATCATGCAGGCCATCTTCCGCATGGGCGTGCCGGTGACGGGGAAGAACGTATTCCCGTCGAATATCCAGGGCCTGCCGACGTGGTACGAGATCCGCGTCAACAAGAACGGCTATACGGCCCGCACGCCGCACTTCGATCTGATGCTGGCGCTCAACGCCGCCACGTATGCGAAAGACGTGGCCGAAGTGCGGTCGGGCGGCTACCTGATGTTCGACTCGTCGTGGCCGCTCGACGACAAGCTGAAGCGGCCCGACGTCACCTACATCGGCATCCCGCTCGCCGAGATGTGCAATGCCACGTTCAAGGGTGTGCGCGAGCGCATCCTGATGAAGAACATCGCGTACGCGGGCGCGCTGGCGGCACTGATCGGCATGGACACCGAGATCATTGCCAACCTGACCAGGGAAAAGTACGCCGCGAAGCAGTCGCTGCTCGACTCAAACGCCAAGGCGATCGCGCTCGGCTACGACTACGCGAAGTCGCACTTCGACTGCCCGCTGCCGATCCATCTCGAGAAGATGGACGCCACGAAAGACAGCATCCTGATCGACGGCAACACCGCCGCGGCGCTCGGCGCCGTGTATGCGGGCGCCACGGTCGGCGCCTGGTACCCGATTACCCCGGCCACTTCGGTGATGGAAGCGTTCAAGAGCTTCTGCATGAAGTTCCGCCGCGATCCGGTGACGAAGCAAAAGAAGTTCGCGATCCTGCAGGCGGAAGACGAGCTGGCGGCGCTCGGGATGGTGGTGGGCGCCTCGTGGGCGGGCGCGCGCGCCTTCACACCGACGGCGGGCCCCGGCATCTCGCTGATGAACGAGTTCATCGGCCTCGCCTACTACGCGGAAATTCCCGCGGTAATCGTCGACGTGCAGCGGACGGGCCCCTCCACCGGGATGCCGACGCGCACCCAACAAGGCGATCTGCTGCTGTGCGCGTACGCGTCACACGGTGACACCCGGCACATCTGCCTCTATCCGGCCGATCCCGCGGAAGCGTTCGAGATGTCGACCAAGGCGTTCGATCTCGCCGAGCGGTTCCAGACGCCGGTGTTCCTGGTCAGCGATCTCGACATCGGCATGAACGACTGGATGGTGCCGAAGCTGAAATGGGACGACAGCTATAAGCCCGATCGCGGCAAGGTGCTGTCGGCGGCCGATCTCGAAAAAGCCAAGAACTTCTGGCGCTACTACGACGTGGACGGCGACGGCATCCCACAGCGCTACGCTGCCGGGCGTGCACCCGAAGGGCGCGTACTTCACCCGCGGGTCGGGCCACAACAGCAAGGGCGGTTACACCGAGGATGCGGATGAGTACCAAGAGGTGCTCGACCGCGTCGGCCGGAAGATCCAGGGTGCCACCCGAGCGGTGCCGCAACCGCTCATCAAGCAGACGCCGGGCGCGAAGATGGGGCTGGTCACCGTCGGCGGCTGCCACGCCGCCTGCGTCGAAGCGATGGATCTGCTCGCCAAGGACGGCATCGCGCTGAACTACATGCGCGTGCGCGGCTTCCCGTTCGGCGACGAGGTCCGGCAGTTCCTCGAACAGCACGAGGTGAATTTCATCGTGGAACAGAACCGCGACGCGCAGCTGCGGAGCCTCTTGATGATCGACCTCGGCGTGCACGTCGAGAAGCTGGAATCGGTGCGCTACTATGCGGGCTTCCCGATGAGCGCGCACCACGTGATCAGCGGCGTGAAGGCGAAGCTGGAGAAGGCGGCATGACCTACATCGCGAAACCGAAAGTTCATCATCCCTCGCTGAAGCCGAACGCGATCGGGCTGACCCGTCGCGATTACGAAGGCGCGATCACGACGCTCTGCGCCGGCTGCGGCCACGATTCGATCACCGCGGCGATCATCCAGGCGTTCTGGGAGCTGAGCATCCCGCCCCACAAGGTGGCCAAGCTCTCGGGCATTGGCTGCTCGTCGAAGACGCCGGCGTATTTTCTGCGCGAAGCGCACGGCTTCAACAGCGTGCACGGCCGCATGCCGGCGGTGGCGACGGGCGCGAATGCCGCCAACGGCGATCTGATCATGATCGGCGTGTCGGGCGACGGTGATTCGCTGTCGATCGGGCTGGGCCAGCTGTGCCACGCGATTCGCCGCAACGTGAACATGCTCTACGTGCTCGAGAACAACGGCGTCTACGGATTGACGAAGGGCCAGTTCTCGGCGTCCGCGGACAAGGGCTCTACCGCCAAGAAGGGCGAAGCCAACGCCATGGAGCCGATCGACGGCGTGCTGATGGCGCTGACGCTCGGCGCCACGTTCGTGGCGCGCAGCTTCTCCGGCGACAAGGATCAGCTCGTGCCGATCGTCAAGGCCGGCCTGGCGCACAAGGGCTTTGCGTTCATCGACGTGATTTCGCCGTGCGTGACCTTCAACGATCACGAAGGCTCGACCAAGAGCTACGCGCACACGCGCGAGCACAAGGTCGAAGTGGTGCACGCGGACTTCGTGCCGCTGCGCGACCCGATCGAAACCAGTTATCCCGAGGGATCCGTGCAGAGCGTCACGCTCCACGACGGCAGCATCGTCAAGTTGCACAAGGTGGACCAGGATTACGACGCCACCGACCGCGACGCCGCCTACTCGGCGATCCGCGATCACCAGCGCAAGGGCGAGGTGATGACCGGCCTGCTGTACATCTCGACGGATTCCAAGGACGTGCACGACCAGAACGAAACGGTCGGCACGCCCCTGTACAACCTCCCGCACGACCAGCTCTGCCCGGGCAACGACGCCCTGCAGAAGCTGATGGCGCAGTTCCGGTAGTTACGGCTTCGCGAACGAGACCGTAAACACGAACGAGCCGTTCGTCGCCACGGGGTTGGCGACCGCGATCTCGACCGGCTTGCCGACGTCGCTGATTGCGGCCCCGCCGATCGCCGTGTCGCCGTTCTTGGTCCGCTGACCCTTGATCTCCACCAGCCAGAAGCTGCTCTTCGGCAGACCGACGGACGCCTCGACGGCGTTCGCTCCCGACAGGTTGACGATGCGTGTGGCGCCGCGATCGCTATAGTCGCGCGCCGGCAGGCGCGTCACGAGGCGGCCGTCGACCAGGATATCGAAGCTCCAGCCGGCGTCGCCGGTGGAGCCGTCCTCGATGACTCGTATCGAGGGTACTCTCAGCCGGGCGGGCGATTCGCGCTTCGCGAAGGCGGTGATGGCTCCTTCGTATCCGAGGCGCTCCGGCAGGCGTAGCAACACCGATAGCTGAATGGTTTTCCCGGATCCTGGACACGACGCCTCTTCGGTGGCGAAACGCTGCACGAAGTCCACCATTTGGTCGGCGGTCACGGTCGTCTGGCTCTGCATCCGGCGCCGCAGTTGTGAGGCCAGCGTCTTCGACGCCTCGGTCACCGCCCGCGTATGAGCGTCGCGCAGTGTTGTCCCCGCAGCCGTTGCGCACGCGATCAGTTCGCTTGCGTTTTTCGATCCCCGTTGCAGCAATGCGGAACAATCGCACCGCTGCGGCATCGATGCCGGTTCGGCCGCGTGCACGACCGGGATCAAGGAGATCAACGGCATCGCGCCGCCTGTTTGCGACGACGGTTTCTCGGCCGGCGTGGCCAGAGCCTTCCGTTTCGTGATGTCGAGATCGTCGAACTTCCGCAGGGACGTCGCAATCTCGTTCAGGGCGAACAGACGGTCATCGGCGGCTAACGTGGCACGCTTCTCGAGCCAGACTCTGGCAGACGCGACCAGGTCGTTGCCTTCCGAGACCAGGCTGTTGAGTGTCTTGTAGTCGGCCGGTAGCGTCGCGGCGCTGTAGACGGTGGCGCCGCTGACCAGGCCGCCAATCACTGCGGTCACAAAACCCTTGGCCTTGAAGTCGAGCGCCTGCACCGCCGCCGTAATGATACCGAGCAAGGCGATCAGGACGACAACCACCCAGCTCACCTGGGCGTCCCACGACCACTGTTGAACCCTGGCGTCGGCCCGCGCGACGTCAACCTCGGCTTTCTGAAACAGCACTTCGAGTGAAGGTGTTTGCGCGCTGACCACGGCGCCAAGCAACACACACAACACCAACGCTGCCGCAGCCGTTGTGATGTACCGCATCGCTCTACTCCTTGCAGGATTAGACGGATGTCTAGAGTAATTTTCTCCAATAACGCGAGCGGCGCATCCCCCGGACGGGGGAGAGGGCGGGGAACAATAACGAATAACGAATGACGAATAACGAATGACAAAAAGCCACCTTTGTCATTCGTCATTCGTCATTCGTCATTCGTCATTCGTCATTTGTTCTTTGTTATTGCGTGAGCGTCACGGCAACGCCCACGCGGTCAGCGTCGTTCCTGCTGGAACGAGGAGATGCTGCTTGCCGTCGACCATGTAGGTGACGACCGACGTGCCGTGCAGCGGTGCGCCCATCTGATAGCGCCACAACAGTTTGCCGTTCGTCGAATCGAGCGCGATCAGGTTGCCGTCGGCATCGCCCGTGAACACGAGCCCAGAGGCGGTGGTGAGCAGGCCCGCGGTTGACGGCGTCAGGTACTTGAACTCCCACTTGCGGTCGCCGGTGATCGGATCGATCGCGCGCAGGGCGCCGTAGGCAGGACTGTCGGGCGAGTTGATGCGTTGGCCCGCGCCGCCGGTGAATCGTTCGCCGGCTTTGTATTCCGGCTTCCATGAGAAGTAGGTCATGCAGGTCTCGCGCGCGTTCACGTAGAACGTTCGCGCCGCCGGATCGTAGCTGGGCTGCCAGAAGTTGGTGCCGCCGACGAGATCGGGACAGGTCACCGATCCCTTTTCGCTCGGCGTATGGCCGGGCAGCAGCACCGGCCGTCCGTCGGCGCCGATCTCCTTCGCCCACGTCGTCATTACAAACGGCTTCGCGACGATGATCTTGCCGGTGGTGCGATCGAGCGTGTAGTAGAAACCGTTGCGATTGGCGAACATCACGACCTTGCGCAGTTGGCCCGCGATGGTGAGGTCGGCGAGGATCGGGACTTCGGTGGCGTCCCAGTCGTGCACGTCATGGGGCGTGAACTGGTAATGCCATTTCAATTTGCCGGTGTCGGCGTCGAGCGCGACGATCGAGTTGCTATAGAGGTTGTCGCCCTTGCGACTGTCGCTGTGATAGTCGGGCCCGGGGTTGCCGATGCCGTACAAGAGCAGGTTCTGCTCCGGATCGTACGCACCGGTGACCCACACACTGGCACCGCCGGTCTTCCACGAATCGCCGGCCCACGTGTCGTTGCCCGGCTCGCCCGGACCGGGAATGGTATAGAAGCGCCACGCGCGCTTGCCCGTCTGCGCGTCGTAGGCGTCGATGTAGCCGCGAATGCCGTACTCACCGCCGGCGACGCCGACGATGATCAGGTTCTTGACCGCCAGCGGCGCGATGGTCGACGAGTAGCCGATCTTGTAGTCGCCGAGCACGGCGTCCCACACCACGGTTCCCGCCCGCATGTCGAGCGCGACCAGATGCGCATCGAGCGTGGTCATGTAGAGCTTGTCGCCGAGGGCCGCAAAGCCGCGATTGACCAGACCGCAGCACGCGGTCAGGTTCGATGGCAGCTCACGGCGGTAGCGCCAGATCTGCCGGCCAGTGCGCGCATCGATCGCCCATGCCACATTCTGCGGACCGGTGACATAGAGCACGTTGTCGCGAAGCAGCGGCGTGGTTTCAAAGTTGCCCAGCGTCGCGGTCTGAAATGTCCAGCGCGGACCGAGACGCGCGACGTTGTCGGGCGCAATCTGCTTCAGCGGACTGTGACGTTGATTACCGTAGTCGCCGCCAAACGTCAGCCATCGCGATCCATCGGCGGGTAGTCCGTCGAGGATTTCCTGGATGGCAACGTTCGGGCGCGGCGGCGATTGCGCCATCGGCACTACCGCTCCGCTGCACGTGATGAGCACGAAGGTCAGAGCCGCTCGCATGGCGCACCTGTCTCCTATTGCTGCTGTTGGACCGTCGGGTTGAACCCGCGCAGCGTTTGCAGATACCGAATCAAATCATCGAGGTCGCTGTCGGTCAGACGAGCGGGTCCAAACAGCGGCATCGCTGAGGTGGTCCCGTTCACCACCGACTTCATCTTGTCCTTCTCGTAGCCCTGGATCCGCTCATTCGTGTCCATGATCTGCACCGAGAACAGATCCTCGTTCTTCTTCACGCCTTGAATCGGCGGACCGCTGTCGGGCGTGATGGTGACGGGCGCGAACCCCGGCCGAAAGATTTCTGCGCCGCGGCGAATGCGCGCGACCAGCACGTCGCGCGAGCGCGCGGCCCCGATGCGCGACAGATCCGGACCGAGCCGTCCACCGCCGGCGTTGACGCGATGACACGACGCGCAGTGCGTGCGGAACACGCGCGCGCCATTCTCGGCGTTGCCGCGCGGCGGATCGGATGGCAGCGGCGCAGCGAGCGTTTTGAGGTAGGCGAGCATTTGCCAGATCTCGCGATCCGATGTGCGCGGCGCCGGGAACGACGGCATCTCCGTTGTGGGAATGCCGGCGCGAATGGTTCGAAACAGGCCCTGATCGGTGCGCCCCGACGACCACACGTGCGTGATGTCGGGGCCGCGCACCCCCTTGCCGTCGGTGCCGTGACAATCGGCGCAGCGCTGGCGGAAGCCGCCCATGCCCGCGAGAATCGCTTCGGGATTGCCCTCGACCGGATTCTTTTCGGGCGGCCCCTGGGCCAGACTCGCGGATGTTGCCATCAGCACAACGAGAGTCGTGGCCCAGCCCGGGGCCCCCACGACGCGGACTTTGCGTCGTGGGGTGGAGGCGATCGATCGCATGGCTTGTCCTTCTCGACCTACTTCGTCTCGGCAAAGATGAAGTTCACGTACGCCGTGACGCGTTCGATCGGCGGCGCGGCGCTGAAACCGGTGTACTTCGCCGGCGTCGACCACTCTTTCGCGATCTGCTCGGCCGTCTTGCCCGCCTTCTTGCCGGCTTGCACGGTACGTCACGAACTCCTGCACGAAGTCCGCAAACCGCAACATGTCGGCCGGGGTCGTCTGCGCCGCCGTGTGGCCGTTGATGATGGCGTCGATGTTCGGCACGCCCTTCACCGCCTTGCGGATGGTATTGGCGTACTCGACGCCAGAACCGCCGTTGGGCTTGTCCATGATCGGCAGTCCCATGTTGCGGGAACGCGTCGCCGGTGTGCATGATGCGGTGCGCCGGGAATTCGACGAAGGCGTCGCCGCCGGTGTGGGCGGGACCGAAGTAATAGAGGTTGATCCGATCGGCGCCCGATCCGATCGTCAGCTTGTCCGTGAACGAGCGCTTGACGAGACCCTTGCCGGGGTTTTCCTTGAACACGTTGGCTGGCGGGTTGTTGCTCGTGATGCCCGCGACCGGCTGCGGGTTGGCAATGTTCTTTGCCGTGTAGGCGTGCCCCACGATCTCCGCGGTGGCCGGCATCGCGACGTTGCCGCTGACGTGATCGTAGTGCACGTGCGTGTTGATCACGGTGGTGACCGGCTTGTCGGTGAGGGTCTTCACCTTGTCGAGCAGCGGCTGGCCCCAGCCCGGATTCTTGGTGTCGACCAGCGTGACACCCTTCGCGGTGACGAACACGGCGGTGTTGCCGCCGCCACCGCGCAGCACGAACAGGTTGTCTTTCACTTTTTCGACGGTGATGTTGTCCACCGACGGTTGCGGCGGGGCCGGCTGCTGTGCCGCCTTCACGGCGATCGACAGGCTGCCGATCGCGATCAGTATTCCAAGGATGGTTACGCGTTTCACGGATTGATCCTCCCACGCGGCGACCGATCGGCCGCCGACACAAAAAACGCCAGGAACCGGGCGATGCGTTCGAGGCCGGGTTCGGAGATGACGTCGAGCACTTCGCCGGTCGTATGGTATAGCGGAGGCGCCTGCATCACGCTCACTTTCGCCACGTTCAACGCCGCCCAGCCGCCGGTTTCACCGCTTTGGAACGTCGAGCGTTCGGAGATGAAATTCACCCCGAAACGCGCCGGGCCGCTATCGATGAGCTCTTGCAGGAACGGCGAATTGTTGGTGACGCCAACGGCAATCGGCGCCTCGCCGGAATCAGCGACCGCTTCGCGATAGCCGTCTGCTGAGGTGGTCCGCGCCGGGGAAAAGTTGCGCTGCGCCACGTGCTCGATGTTGATGAGCATGACGGCGTTCTTCGCGAGCGCCGCATTGGCGGCCACGAAACTGCGCGGCCCGTTGATGCCCGGCGTGTGATGCCCGGCGCTGGCCACAAACACCAGCGTCCGTTGCGGCTTGTTTTGCGGCTGCGCGAAGTGACGCGCCAGCGCCACGAGCACAGCCAGGCCGTCGCCGTTGTCGCCCGCTCCGTCAAACCAGCCATCGACATGCGCATTCATGACGATGGTCTCCTCACTCTGTCCCGGAATGACGGCGACGCCGTTGATCGCTTTCAAGCCGCGATAGGTCTGCGTCTGCAGTTCGATCGTCGCGCGGAGCTTGTCCTGCACGCCGGCGCGAGCCGCACGATCGAACACGGCTTCCAGGAACCAGCCGTCGCGGCCGCCGATGTTGAAGCACGGGTTGCCGCAATCGCTGAAGTCGCGCGACAGCTCGTTGCCGGGAAGGCGGACGAGATTGAACACACCAACCGCGCCGCGCTTGACGAGCTCCTCGGCGCGCGAATCCACCGCGCCTCGTTCGAACAGCATGTGGCCCTGCGGGACGATCAGCTGGACCGCGATCTTGCCCTTGACGTCGATGTGCTGCAGCACCGCCGGACTGGCGGCGCCGACGTACACCAGCGGCGCGGTCAGGGTGCCACCCGGAATGTTCGACGGTCCGACCGGCAATGCCGATTCGAGGATCACGTCCGCGGACCCGAGACCAAACGCGGGATCGGCGAGCAGTCGCACCTGCCACGACAGCGGCAGCCACAACGACGCTTTCGCGTCCTGTTCAATCGTCTGTGTGTTGAGGTCAGCGATACCCGCCTTGCGGAATTGCTCCATCGCCCACGTGACAGAGTTGTCGCTCGAACGGAAACCGGCGATGCGGCCCCACATCTGTCCGTTACCGATCTCTTTCGACCGACGGGCCTCGATGGCAAAACCGACGATGGTGGCAACGTCGCGTTTGATCGCCGCGCCGGTGAGGGCGTCAACGGCCGCGGCCTCGGCGGGTCTGGCGGGACGGGTGCCGACTTTCACCGCCGGCGTGGCGCTTGCCGGGCGAGCCAACACGAGGCCGAACCATGCGGTGGGTTTAATGGCCGCAGGCTGGTTGGGTTGCGCCCAGGCTGGGACCGACAGGGTGACGAGCAACATGCCAATGACGCTTCGCACGCCGGGAATTCTATCCCTGATGCGAACCATTCCCCTGTTGACCGCGTCTAACCCGATCGTAGATAACATCACGTTATGTCGAAGCCCATGCTCCCCGTGCTGACGCATCTGCAATTCCTCGTCCTGGGGGTGTTGCGAAACGACCCGCAGCCGGGACGAACCCTGCGAAAGGCGCTGGCCGGCTACGGCATCCGCCGCACCAGCCCCGCCTTCTATCAGCTGATGGCGCGGATGGAGAAAGAGCGCCTGGTGGATGGCTGGTACGAACAGATCACCGTTCGCGATCAGGCGGTGACCGAACGGCATTACCGCATCGCGCCCGAAGGCACGCGCCGATGGAACGAAGCGCGTGCGTTCTACGAGCACGTCGCGCGCGCGTCCACGAAATTGCGGTGGTCCGATGCCTGAATTCCGCCGCGGCTGGGCGCGTTTTCTGCCCCGCGAGGCGGAGCGCGATCTGTTTCATCCGTCGCTCGAGGATCTGCGCGCGGAACGTGTGACAGGAATTCGTCTGCAGATTGCCACGGCCGCCGTGTGGTTGGAGTGTTGGCGGGTGTGGATGTTCAACGTCAGTCCGCCTAAAGGCGGACACCACCACAAGAAAAATACCGCACTCATCGGACCACCGCTTAGGAAGGATTACGTTGCCATGTTGATGCAGGATGTTCGCCGCGCGCTGCGGTTGTTCCGAATGGAACCGGGGTTTACCGCCGCGGCGGTGCTGACGCTCGCGCTGGGCATCGGCGCCAACACCGCGCTGTTCGCGGTCGTCGAAGCGGCGTTGTTGCGTCCGCTGCCAGTGACGGACGCTGATGGTCTCGTCGTGGTACGGCATCGCGCGCTGTCCACCGGTCTCACCAAGGAGTTCCTGGCGACGGGTGACTTCTTCGATCTGCGCGAACGGCAGCGCACGCTCGAACAGGTCGCCGCCTACGGCGGCTTTCAGGGGACGTTGTTTGGAGACGATGAGCCGACGCGTGTCGAGGGGCTCGGTGCCTCACCGGAGTTGTTGTCGATCCTGCGTGCGCAGCCGGCGATGGGCCGTCTTCTCGAGGCAGGCGACATGCGGCAGGGCGCGCCACCGGTGGTGATCATCAGCCACGACCTGTGGCAGACGCGGTTCGGATCGGATCCGAACATCCTCATGCGCAGTATTCAGCTGGGCAACGCGCGCCGCCTCGTGGTCGGTGTGATGCCGCCCGGCTTTCACTATCCGCCGAGCTCGCCGACGCAGGTGATCGTTCCGTTCATCCTGCCCGCCACGCCGCCGGCGCAGCGACAGAGCGGCTGGATTCCGATGATGGGCCGCTTGAAGCCCGGGCAGACCGTGGCCTCAGCCAGTGCTGAGTTCAACGCGCTGTCCGCCGAGTTCGAGCGGCTCTATCCCGATCAGAATCGCGGCACGCAGTATTACGTCGAGTCACTGCGCGACACGCTGGTGGGCGACACCAAGCGTCCGCTGCTGTTGCTGCTCGCCGCGGTGGGCTTCGTGCTGTTGATTGCGTGCGTCAACGTTGGCAACCTGCTGCTCGCGCGCTCGCTCGGCCGGCGGCAGGAGATGGCGGTGCGCACGGCTCTCGGTGCCGGATGGTCGCGCCTCGCGTCTCAGGTCTTGAGCGAAGCGCTCGTGCTCGCCCTGGTCGGCGGCGCCGTAGGCGTCGTGCTCGCCGCCTACCTCGCGCCGGCACTGGCGGCGATGGTGCCCGAGACGACGACCGTGCCGGCCTTGCGCACCGTCGGTCTCAACGCGCCGGTCGTGATCTTTTCGGTGGCAGCCTCGGTGATTGCGGCGCTGCTCTTCGGCGGCGTGTCGTGCCTCAGCCTGGCCAGTGGCGAGCAGCGCTCCGCGCTGGCCGTGACGCGCGGCACCTCAATGAGCGGCAGCGCCCGTCGCGCGGCCTCGCTGCTGGTGGTGGCCGAGATCGCTCTCGCCGGAGTGCTGCTCGTTGGCGCAGGATTGACGCTCAGGAGCTTTGCCAACCTGATCGCCGTCGATCCCGGCTTCCGCACGAGCAACGTGCTGACGGTACAGGTCTCGCTGCCGGCGGCGCGGTATCCCAATCCACCGGCGCGTGCCGAGCTGTATGCGCGAGCGTTCAGCACGCTGGCGGCGCTGCCGGAGATCGATCACGCTGGCGTCGCGGCGGTGACGCCGCTGACCGGCAACAACTGGACGGTGCCGTTCGAGCGCGTCGATCGGCCGTCGCCCTCTGGCGTGAAACCGCCAGACGTCGGCTGGCAGACTGCGACGGCCGGATACTTCCAGGCGCTCGAGATTCCCCTTCGCGCCGGACGCCTGTTCGAGGATCGCGATGCCGCGGCGCCGGTCCCGCCGGTGATCATCAGCGAGTCGATCGCGCGCGAGTACTTTCCTGGCGAATCGCCCATCGGCCATCGCTTGAAGAGCGGCGCCGACCAGCTCGAAATCGTCGGCGTGGTTGGCGACATCCGCCGCGGCGCGCTCACCGATCGGCCGCGCGCCGACATGTATTTCGCGTTTGCCCGATTCGCAGACACCAGTGCGACGATGTTCATCAGCACGACGGGCGAGCCACTGCTGGCACTGCCGGCGGTGCGCACCGCGCTACGCACGCTCGAGCCCAACATCATGGTGCATCGCGCGCGCAGCATGGCAGACGTGGCTGCGGCATCGACCGCGGTCGCGCAGCTGGCGATGCGGCTCCTGACCGGCTTTGCAGCCGTCGCGCTAACGCTGGCGGCGATCGGCATCTACGGCGTGATGGCCTACAGCGTCCGCCGGCGAACCCGCGAGCTGGGCACACGCGTGGCGCTCGGCGCCAGCCGCGCCGACATCGTCCGACTGGTGATGAGGGAAGGCGGCGTGATTGCGCTGGCCGGCGTGGGCGTGGGCCTGGTGACGGGCGTCCTCGCCGCGCGATCGCTGTCCGCGGTGTTGTTCGGCGTGCCGCCTTCGGATCCGTTGTCGATGACAGCGGCCGGGTTGCTCCTCGGCCTGACGGCGATGATCGCGTGCTATCTGCCGGCTCGGCGCGCGGCGCGGGTCGATCCGGCGCGCACCCTCATTGAGTCATAGTACGTAGGGGCGGGACTTCAGTCCCGCCCGCCAGTACGTAGGGGCGGGACTTTCTTGTCCGCCGAAGCGGGGAGCGCGAAGGTGGAAGTCCCGACCGCCAGTGGTGATCCCTTCTACATACGCGCGCGCGACTTTGTTGTTCCCGCGCGCGATCCCGTAAACCGCTCTCGCATTCACCCCGTCCAACTCCTCGATGCTGCCATCCGGCACACGACTCGGTCCCTATGAAGTCCTCGGGTTGATCGGCGAGGGCGGGATGGGGCAGGTCTATCGCGCCGCCGACACACGCCTCGATCGCGCCGTGGCGATCAAAGTGATGCCGGCGGCGCTGGCCGCCGATCCGATCCGCCGCGAGCGATTCGAGCGCGAGGCGCGCAGCATCTCGCGCCTCGAACATCCCAACATCTGTCCGCTCTACGACGTCGGCGAGCTGCCGGCTGCCGTGGGCGGCGGCCTCTTCCTCGTGATGCAGTTTCTCGAGGGAGAAACGTTGGCGGATCGGCTGTCGCGTGGCGCGTTGTCGATCAAGGAAACGCTCGACGTCGGCATTCAGATCGCCGAGGCGCTGGCGGCGGCGCATCGTGCGGGCATCGTGCATCGCGACCTGAAGCCGGGCAATGTGATGCTCACGCGCGCCGGCGCGCGACTGTTGGATTTCGGTCTCGCGAGGACCGTGACCACGACGTCGGCCCACGGAGACACATTGGCCGGCGCTGCCGCCGATCGGACCGCGCTGACGACGCAGGGCACACTGCTCGGCACGCTGCATTACATGGCGCCGGAACAGCTCGACGGACGCGAGGTGGACACCCGCGCCGACATCTTCGCCTTCGGCGCCGTGTTGTACGAGACCGTCACCGGCCTCAAAGCGTTCGAGGCCGAGACCCCGGCGCGCGTGCTGAGCGCGATTCTGCGCGACGAGCCGGCGCGGGTGTCGACCCTGGTGCCCGTCACGCCCGCCGGCCTCGACGAACTGATCCATACCTGTCTCGCCAAGGATCCCAACGAGCGGTGGCAGGGCATGGGAGATGTCGCCCGCCAATTGCGATGGTTGTTGAGCGGCCTGAGCAACGCGAAGTCCGGATCGATGGCCAAGCCGGCAGTTCCGGCGGCGCGTCGGCGCTCGTATCGGTGGTGGCCAATCGCGGCGAGCGGTGCTGGCCGGCCTCGCGGCCGGTGTAGTGCTGATGCGTGGCACTGTGCCACCGGTTACGACCGATCAGTTACGGCTGCACGCCTTTCTCCTGCCGCCTGAGGGCAGCTACCTCACCGGGGGCCTGACGCTGTCGCGGGACGGCCGCCACCTCGCCTTTGTGGCCACCGATGCCAACGGCGACCGGCAACTCTGGATTCGGCAGCTCGATTCGTCGCGCGCGCAGCCGCTGGCCGGCACCGCGGGCGCGAGCGATCCGTTCTGGGCGCCATCGAGTGCGGAATTGGCGTTCTTCGCCAACGACGAGCTAAAGCGCATTCCAATCGGTGGCGGCGGCGCGACGGTGATCAGTGAAGCCGGCATCGGCGCCGGTGGAACGTGGAACGCGGACGGCACGATCGTCTTTCAGCCGCATCAGCAGGGCCGCCTGATGCAGGTGCCGGCGGCGGGTGGGCGGCCCGAGCCGGCCACCACGCTCGACGCGGCGGCCGGCGAGACGCATCACCTGTATCCGTCGTTCCTGCCCGACGGGCGGCACTACGTCTTCTATGTGGCCGGCACGAAGCGCGGGCTCTATGTTGGCGAGCTCGGATCGAGCGAGCGATCGTTTCTGTTTGACCCCGATCCGTCGCTTCCGGCCGGTGCCGCGGCGACGCCAGGCATGTACGCCGAGAGCGGGCACCTGCTCTACGTTCGGGATCGCGTGCTGATGGCGCGCCGGTTCGATGCGGCGTCGCGCACCGTGACGGGCGAGCCGATCAAGATCGCCGACACGGTGGACTACAACCCGCCGGGCCAGGCGGCCTTCGCAATCGCGCGCAGCGTGCTGGTGTATCGGCCGCGGCAACACCTGGCGCTGGGATCGCTGATGTGGATCGATCGTCGCGGTAACGCGCTGTCGGAGGTCGCCGCGTCGGCTGCGGCGTTCCGGCAGTTGTCGTTGTCACCGGACGGACGCGTGGCCGCCGTCGAGCGGCGCGACGCGCAGGGGGTATCGTCGGTGTGGACGATCGATCTGGACGCGGGAGCTACGGTGCGGGTGCCGGCTGAATATTGGAGCGGGTCGCCGGTCTGGAGCGGCGACGGATCGGTGCTCGCTTACAGCATCGCCGCCGACTCCCCGCCGAATATCGTCGTTCGCGAAAACCGCGGCACCTCCGCCGAACGGCGCATCACGAAGTCGGCGACGATGCACTACGCGTCTGGCTTCACGCCGGATGCGCGGACCATCCTGTTTCGCGCGTTCTCGAGCGACACGGGCTGGGATCTCTTCACGGTGGCTGCCGACGGCAGCTCGCCGCCGCAGCGATTGCTGCAAACCCCGGCGAACGAGAACGAAATGAGCCTGTCGCGCGACGGGCGGTTTGTGGCCTACACATCTGATGAGTCTGGCCGCACCGAGGTCTACCTGAGCCGCTTCCCGGAAATGAGCGGACGCATTCCCGTATCCGCCGGCGGCGGGTTGCGGCCGCTGTGGCGCGCTGACGGCCGCGAGCTCTATTTCCTTGGGTCTGGCAATCGCCTGATGGCCGCTGCCATTGCCTTCACGGGCAGCTCCCCCTCGGTGGCGCCGGCATCGCCGGTGTTCGATGCGCCGCTTTTTGGCGGGCTGTATGCGCCCGTCGCCAACGGTAGCCGGTTCCTGATCGCAATGCCCGCGCCTTCTACGGATGTGGTGCCGATGGAGCTCGTCGTCAATCCGCTTGTCCCCAGATAGTCGCTTTTCTGCAAGACGATGTCATTGCACTCGTGGTACAGAAAGGTGTTGGTGACGCTGAATAAGCGGATAGGAGGGTCGCAATGGCCGTGAAAGCAATTCCAGATGGGTATACCTCGCTGACGCCGTACCTCGTGTGCAAAGGCGCGGCAAAGGCAATCGATTTCTACACGAGAGTGTTCGGCGCCGAGGAAATAGTGCGGATGCCGGGTCCAGACGGGCAGCTCATGCACGCCGAGGTGAAGATCGGCAACGCGATACTGATGCTGGCGGACGAGAACAAGGAGCAAGGCCACCTGTCGCCTCCAACCATCGGCGGTTCGGCATCTTCGGTCATGTTCTACACGAACGACGTTGATGCGGTGTTCAACCGCGCGGTCGCGGCCGGCGCGAAAGCTGAGATGCCGCCCGCGGACATGTTCTGGGGCGATCGCATGGGCAACCTTGTCGATCCGTTCGGTCACAAGTGGGCCATCGCGACGCACAAGGAAGATGTCTCGCCCGAGGAGATAGGAAAACGGATGGCGGCGGTCGGAAGTTAAGAATTGAAAATCAAGAATTGAGAATCAACGGAGGAAGGCCGTCGCCGTGGCTACAAACGGCGCGGCCTGTTCTCCGAAGATCGGACCATGACCGCCATTGGGGACCACCCACAGGGCGGCGTTTGGAATCCCTCGTAACAATTCGACGGCGAGCTCCACGGGATACAGCGGATCGCGATCGCCGTGCACGATCAGTGTCCGCGCGGTGATGCGCGACAGCGTCGCGGCGGTGAAGTTCATGTCGTCGCGATCGTCGGCAAAACCGCGCGCGTGCTTCCACAGCGCGCGGATCTGATCGTCGCCGTGATGATGGCGTCCGCGCATCTCCGCCCACTCGACCTCCGACCGCGTCTCCGCGGTCATCGTCCGCATGATCGTGCGCGCTTGATCGGGGAAACGTGGGGTGCCGCTGACGTGGACCATTGCCGGGACGCGTGATGGGTGCTGCGTGGCCATGTGCAGCAGCGTGTTGGCGCCGGCGCTCATGCCGATCGCGCGCACGCGGTCGATGCCGAGCGTATCCAGTAGTGCGAAGACATCGCGCGCAACGTCGGCAAACCTGAAGGTGTCGCCCGGATTGGTCGAGCGGCCATGCCCGCGCAGATCAGGCGCGATCACCCGCCGGCCGTCGATCGGCTGCGGGAAAACGTGCTGCCAGTCGTCGCCGCTGCCGGTGAACCCGTGCAAGAGCAGGAGCGGCTCACCGCTGCCATTGTCGCGGTAGAACAAATCGAGGCCGTTAACCGGGATCGTCTGCGTCATGCAGCCGATTATCGCGAGAGGGGCGATCGAGAAACAGACTGGTTCTTCCAGCTGATATGATCGAGAAAGGTCGTCAGGGTGGCCGCACGCCAGCCCAATGCGCCCCGCTGCTTAGTCGAGAGCGGAGTACGAATCTACTCCGCTCGCAGACCCTCAACCGGATCCACCCGCATCGCCCGCAGCGCCGGTGGCACGCACGCAATCAGGGCCGCGAGCAGCAACAACGCGCTGGCGGTGGCCAGGGCCATGACGTCGCTCGTGGTCACGCCAAACACGACGCGCGCCAGCGCGCTCTCGGCCAGGCGAATCATCACCAGGCCGGTCACGACACCGACGATCACGAGCACCGCGCTCTGGCCGATCACCAGCGCGCCGACACTGGACGGCTTCGCGCCGAGCGTGAGTCGAATGGCCAGCTCGCGCGTGCGGGTGGCGACCGACCATGAGAACAACCCGTAGACGCCGAGCGCCGCGAGGAACGCCGCGAGGCCGCCGAAGAACAGCAGGATCGTCATCAGCAACCGCGCTTCCGCGGTGCGGGCGGCAAACCGCTCACCCCACGTCTGCGTCACGCTCATCGGCACGTTGGGCGTCACTTTGCGAAGCGCATTGCGGATCGCCGCTTGCGCCGTGCTGCCATCCGCGGCCTTGACCGCGATGAAGACCTCCGAGAACGGAAACTGCCGCGTCGTGAAGTAGACCGCCGGCTCCACCGCCTGGCCGAGCGGTACGTTGCGCACGTCCTTCACCACCGCGATCACCTCGGACGGCATGCCCTCGGGTGGCGGCCGGTAGTTTGGCGGCGATTTCAGGTGCGTGCCGAGCGGACCGATGCCCGTGGCCCAGGTGCGAATCACCTGGCCGATCGGGTTGCCATCCGCCAGGTAACGGCGCGCGAAGGACTCGTTGACGATCACGGCGCCGACCGAGTCGCGGTTGTCGAACGCGGTAAACGCGCGGCCGCTCGACAACTGCGCGCCCATCGCCTCGAAGTAGCCCTCGCTTACGCTCAAGAACTGCGCTTGCGGCAAATCCTCGACGCGGCCGGGACGCGGCTTGCCTTCGACATGAAACGGATTGCGCCACCCCACTTCCAGCGGCAGGCGGTTCGAGTGACCGGCCGCCATCACGCCGGGCTGTTGGCGAATCTCGTCGAGGATTCGTGCGTGGACGTCGGCCACCGGAAACCACACGGTTGCAATGGTGCCGCCCCTGGCCGGCGCGCCGACCGCGGATGGCGAGAGCTGCACGGTGGAAATGGTGACGTCATCAGCATCCACGCCCGTTGGCGTCTCCATCATCTGGCCGACGGTTCGCACGAGCAGCGCCGAGCTCACGAGCAGCGCGCAGGCCATCGCCACTTCCGCGGCGACCAGCACGGAGTAAACCCGTCGCGGTCCTTTCGAGCTGCCGCGCTCGCCGGCTTTCAGATCGGTGGTGAATTGCGTGCGCAACAACAGCAGCGCGGGCACGAGGCCGAAGATCAGCGTCGTGATGCCAACCACGCCAAGGCACAGGCCGAGGACGCGCATGTTCACGCTCGCTTCTTCGAGCCGCGGAATGTCCACCGGCGTCAGGTTGATGATCACCGGCAGGGCGGCGAGCGTGGCGAGTACGCCCACCGCGGCGCCGGCCACCGACAAGACGAGGCTTTCGGCCATCAGCTGCGTGATCAGCTGTCGTGGCGCGGCACCGAGCGCCACGCGCACAGCGATTTCTTTCTCGCGCGAGAGCGCGCGTGTGAGCAGCAGTGTGGCGACATTCAAGACGCCAATGATCAGCAACAACCCGACGGCGCCGAACAGCACCATCAACGCCGGCCGGTAATACCCCAGCTCTTCATCGAGCAGCGGGATCAGGCGCGATCCCCAGCCCTTGTTGGTCCGCTGGTTTTCCTGTTCGAGCCGCAGCGCCAGCGTTTGCACCGCGCTTTGCGCCTGGTCGAAGGTCGTTCCCGGCGCGAGACGCGCGACGGCTTCCATGAAGTGGGCGGCGCGGCTGTGCTGGTTGTAGTCCCAACGAACGCGCTGCCAGATATCCACATCGTCGGGGTAATGCATCTTGGGAGGCATCACACCCACCACGGTGTATGGCGTGTCGTTCAGCGAAAGCTGTTTACCGATGATCGATGGATCGGCGCTGTAGCGCGTGCGCCACAGGCGATCGCTGATTACGCAGATCAACTCGTTGGTGACGAAGAACGGGCCCCCGGCCGGGAAGCCGGCGCCGACTTGCGGCTTCACGCCGAGCACTTCGAAGAGATTGCCGCTTACCTCGATGGTGTTGACGCGCATCGGATCTGAACCGGGATCGACAAGGTTGACACCAGGTACCCACCAGCCGGCGGCGTCCTTGAACACCGGCAGCGCGCGATAATCCATGAAGTTCACCGGCGAGATCGGATCGTGCGCGAGCCCCTTCTCGGGATTGGTGTCCCATAGCGTGACGAGCTCGTCTGGACTCTCGTAAGGTAACGGCCGCAACACCACGGAATCGACAATCGTGAACACGGTGGTAGCCGCGCCAGTACCCGAGTCCGAGCACCAGCACGGTCACGAGCGCGAAGGTCGGATGCTGACGGAACTGGCGTAAGGCCAGCTTGATGGCGCTCATCACGTTGAGGTTCCTTCCACTGGAAGATTGCGCGACAAGATCGGCGCGCGCGGCTTGAAGACGATCGGGATGCTGCGATGCGTGTCGCTGCAGCAGTGAAAATGCGGATTCCTCGAGCGCGGCCATCGCGCGCCGCCGGGCTTCATCACTCGACGCCCCTTCATCAAGGGCCGCGGCGTGCAGGTCCTCGAGATAGGCGACGAGCTCGTCCATCGTTGCGTCGGGCAGGACGAGCCCCGACTTCGCGACGCGGCGCTCGATTTCATGACGGAAGTTGATCGACGACTTCATGGGTTACGCCGGTTTGACGCCGGCCACTTGCGTGAGCGCGGCAATGAAACGGGCCCAGTCTTCCCGTTGAGTGGCGAGCATGGCGCGGCCGCTCTCGGTGATGCGGTAATACCGCCGCCGCCGCTGACCGGCCTTCTCTACCCATCGGCCCTTGATGAGCGATCGTTCTTCAAGACGATAGAGCGTGGCGTAAAGCGACGCCATCGTGAACCGCACGTCGCCGCCGGATCGCGCCTCGATCTGCCGGCCGATCTCATAGCCGTGGTGATCGGCATCGTCCAGGAGGGCGAGGATGAAGAGATCGGCGCTCCCTTTCTTGGCGGCGTCCAGGGCGGACCGGTCCGCCTCCGCCGGGCGGCTTCGGCGGGACAAGTCGAGCAGCAGTTTCGTCATATATAGGCAAGCTGAATATCACATTGGACGGAGGCTCCCATCAAAAGGTTGTGGGAGGACTGCGTCGCCGAAGTGCCGGCCTTCGCGCTACGCTTCGGCGGGGCAGGCTCTTGTCTGACGGACGTCCGAATGCGAACACTTAGGTTCCGGGCAGGGACGTATTCGTGGTCGATTCTGAAGGATCAGGCCTGAATTCGCGGGTACGAGGCTTGCTCTATGCAGCGACGTGATCAGCGATCTTCGTTTTGCGTGGCGCGCGTTATGGAAGAGCCCGACCACCACGTTGGGCGCCATGCTGGCGCTAGCGCTCGGCATCGGCGCCACCACCACCATGTTCGGGTTGCTGAATGCCGTGGCTTTGCGGCCATTGCCGTACCCCGAGTCCGACCGCCTGGTCGAGCTGTGGGGCAATGTCGAACGCGCGACCATCGAACGTCGCGGGACATCGATTCCCGATTACATCGACTGGCGCGACAAGAACCACTCGTTCGATCTGATGGGGGCATGGTCGGACGCGAGTTTCGTCATGTACGGCGCCGGCACGCCGGCGCAGGTTAGCGGCGAGCTGGTCTCAGACAACTATTTCGAGATGCTGGGTGTGGACCCAATCGTCGGGCGCACCTTGAACACGCAGGACGACGCCGTCGGCGGTGGTACCGCCGCCGTGATTGGCGAGCGCTTGTGGGAACGTGCCTTCAATCGCGATCCGAACGTCGTTGGCCGCTCGGTCCGGCTCGGCAACTGGGCGTTCACGATCGCGGGCGTCGTGCCGGCGGCATTTCGCGGACGATCGGACGCGAGCGAAGTCTGGGTGTCGATGCTCGGCCACCCGGCCAACGCGAAGCCGAATCGCGGCGGCCGCGGATTCAGTGCACTGGCGCGGCTCGCGCCGGGCGTGACGCTGACCGCGGCGCAGGCCGACATGACCACCGTCGCCAAGCAGCTCGCCCAGGCCTACCCCCAGTCCAACGAGAAGCGCGGCGTCGAAGTGTCGCCGCTGGTGAACGAAGTATTCGGGCAGATCCGGCCGGCGATCTCCTTGTTGTTCGGCGCCGTCTCGTTCGTGTTGGTGATCGCGTGCGCCAGCGTGGCGAGCCTGTTGCTCGCGCGCACCGAAACGCGCCGCCGCGAATTCTCGCTGCGCAGGGCGATCGGCGCGGATGAAGTGCGCCTGCTCCGCTTGATGCTGTCCGAGAGCGCGTGGGTGGTGCTGCTCGGCGGCACGGTCGGGATCCTGTTGTCGTTGTGGGCGGGCGAGGCGTTGCTGGCGCTCAGCCCGGTGCAACTCCCAAGCTTTGCATCTCCCGGCGTGGACTGGCGCACGATGTTGTTCGTGCTGGCGATCGGCGTGCTGATCACGGTGGTGATCGGCCTCTCGCCGCTTCGCTCGATGCGCAAGCATTCGCTCGCGCAGGATTTGCGCGAGGGCGCGATCGAAGGACGCGGCGGCAGCAGCGCGCGCACGCTCCAGGTGATTGTGGCCGGACAGGTGGCGGTCACGGTGACGCTTCTCGTGGGAGCGGTGTTGTTCGGCCGCAGTTTCGCGGCGCTGGCGCGATTCGATCCGGGGTTCGAATCCGACGGCGTGCTCAGCATGCGCGTACAGCTGCCGGTGGTGGCGGGGGCGCAGGCTGCGGCGCCGGCGGCCACGCCGCAAGGCAACGACGCGGGCGCGGCGGCGATGGTGCTCCTGGAAGCTCTGCGCGGACTTCCGGGCGTCACGCAGGCCGCGCTCACGTCGTCGGTGCCGCTAGTGAACGCCAGCGCGATTTTCTATGCCGCCGAGGGCATGGGTGAGGTCGACGCCACCAATGTGCCGCGCGCGTTTTTCCACCGGGTGTCTCCCGGCTACATCGAGACCATCGGCCTGAAGCTCGTCGAGGGCCGCACGTTTGGCCCGAGCGATCTGGGCGTGGCGAATAACAACGTGATGGTGACCATGGCCCTGGCGCAACGCTTCTGGCCGGGCCAGAGCGTCGTCGGTCGCCGCATCAAGCTCGGCGATCTGAAGAGCGAGAATCCGTGGCTCACGATTGTCGGCGTCGTGAAGGACGCGAACCTGCGCGGCATTCCGCAGAATCCCACGCGCGATCCCGACATCTTCCTGCCATTCAACGCGCAGGCGCGCGCGTTCGCCGTGCTGCTTCGCACGAGCGGCGACCCGTCGACGCTCGGCCGCCCGGCCACCGACGTGATCAGCCGCCGGGAACCCGGCGTGGCCGTCTTCAACGTGCAGGCCTTGAACGAGTTTGTCGCGCAGCAGCTGGCGGCGAGCCGATTCCTGACCTGGCTGACCGGCGTGTTCGCGGGCACGGCGCTCGTGCTCGCGATCATCGGCATCTATGGCCTGCTTGCGTATTGGGTGGGTCAACGCACGCGCGAGATCGGCGTGCGCGCCGCGCTCGGCGCAGGTCGCGGGCAATTGATTGGCCTCGTGGTGGGCCAGGGTGTGACGCTGGCTGCGATTGGCGTGGTCGCCGGCGGCCTTGCCGCCGCGGGTCTTGGCCGGTTCGTCGAGACCCAGCTCTATGCGGTGCGCCCGCTCGACATCGTGTCGTACGCGGCCACCGCGGGCGTGATGATCCTCACCGCGTTCATCGCGAGCCTGATACCGGCCTTCCGCGCCCTGCGCGTCGATCCGATTTCGGCGCTGCGAGGGGAGTAGTTACAACCCGAGGAATTCCGCAATCTGATCGCGCTTGGCCGCCGCATCGCTTTGGCCAAGCTCGATCAGGTGCCGCACGTAGTCCTGCTGGAACATCACCAGGCTGAGCATGTCGTTCGAACGCGTTTCCTTCGTGCCGAGGCCGCGCGTGAGGAAGCGAAATCCTTTCGGCAGGTCAGCCTCATAGTGGTTGGCGAGCCGGCCAAGATCTTCAGTCGGACGCAACACCAGCAGCTGGATCGGGCGCAAACCATTTCGTTGTTCGGGAGGCTGCGCCTCGATGAGCTTGTTGACCAGCCGTAACTGCATCGCATCGTCTTCGAGCTGATCGAGAAAGATCGCGTTGAACAGGATACCGGCCACCTGCGCGGGTGGCGGGTAATTCACGATCACCGGCCGATCCGCCTCTTCGCGCGTGCGGTTGTAGCGCGTAGTTACCGCGAGAATGCGGGTGGCGCCGAGATGGATCGCCGGCGACAGCGGTGCGGTCAGGCGAATGCCGCCGTCGCCGTACCATGCGCCGTCGACTTCGATAGCGGGAAAGAAGAACGGCAACGCGGCCGATGCCATGACGTGATCGACCCGCAGCGAGCACATCGAGCTCTTTCGCTGCGGGCGCTCCCACGCCGGCATCGCGCAATCTTCTCGCGTCTGCACCCAGGTGATCGACTGGCCGGTGGTGTAACTGGATGCGGTGAGCGCGAACGCGCGCAGCCACCCGGCGCTCAAACTGGCATGAACGCCCTCGATGGTGCCGTCGGCGGCAGGGCGAAGCTCACGCTCGAGCACTTCCCGTAATGGCCTGGTGTCGACCATGCTCTTCGCAGGTTTCAGCGGCGATTTGCCGCCGGTCAGCAGCCGGCCGCCCCAGCGCACCGCGCGCCACATCATGTCGTGGTCGACACGAAACACCTGCTCGATGCGCAGGTTGCTCCACATTTCCGCCAGCTCGTCGAGCTTCTGGACGAACGGCTCCTGCCGGGAGGCGATGAACGCCGCGTTGATCGCGCCGGCCGAGACACCGGTCAGTACTTCGGGGATGGCCGTGGGAAACTGGCGAGCGAGATACTGCAGCACGCCCACCTGGTAGGCGCCGCGAGCACCGCCACCACTCAGCACGAGGCCCAGGCCCCTCGGATTGGTCAGCGGTTGCACATCCTAGATGCTAGCAAAGCGCAACCGTGACCGCTGCCAACGATTGCGCAAAGGTTCTCGTCAAACCGCCCATGATGGATCTGCTGCGCGACTTCCGACAGGGTTTCCGGCTGTTGTGGCGCGCGCCGGGGTTCGCGGTCACTGCCATCCTCACTCTGGCGCTGGGTATCGGCGCCACGACGGCGCTGTTCACCGTGGTGAACGCGGTGCTGCTGGAACCGCTGCCGTTCCCCGACTCCAACAAGCTGATTCAGGTGTGGCGAAGCGAGCTGCCCGCGCTGACCTACGGGTCGGCGTCGTACCAGCGGTACCTCGACTGGCGGCAGCACCAGCGCGTGTTCACCGACCTCGGCTCCTGGTCGCCGCGTGGTTTCACGCTCTCGGGCACCGAAGGACCGGAGCGCATCGCCGGCGTCATGGCCTCGGCGTCGTTCTTCAACGTGATCGGCGCGCCGCCCGTGGTTGGCCGTTACTTCGGCGACGACGAGGATCGCCGCGGTGCGGCGAAGGTCGTGGTGATCAGCGAGGGACTGTGGCGGCGCCGCTTCCAGCAATCCGCGAGCGTGGTCGGCGCGGCGGCGCAAATCGACGGCGAGCCTTACACCATCATCGGAGTCGCGCCGTCGGGGTTCACAGAAGTGTGGCGGCACGACATGTGGATTCCGCTCGGCCAGGTCGCGGATCCGTCGAACCGTGGCAGCAACTTCCTGATGTCGTTCGGCAAACTGCGCGACGGCATGACGCTCGAAGGCGCACGCCGGGGCCTGGCCGATCTGGCAGCGCTGATGTCTCGGGAGCACGCAGTCGACAAGTACACTTTCACCGCGCGGCCGGTTCATGAGGTGATCACCGAGAACGCCACGCGCGGCTTGTGGATGCTGCTGGCGGCGACGAGCCTGTTGCTGCTGATCGCGTGCACCAATGTGGCGAACCTGCTGCTGGCCCGTGCGGTGGTGAGCGAACGCGACCTCGCGATTCGCGCGTCGCTTGGCGCGGGCCGCAAACGGCTGTTCGGCCAGGTGATGGGCGAGACCATCGCGCTCGGCGTGCTCGGCAGCGTGGTGGGCATCGCACTCGCCTGGGGCCTGCTGCAGATTTTCGTGTCGCTGGCGCCGGCCAACTTCCCGAGGCTCGCGGCCATCACGCTCGATACGCGTGTGCTGGGCTTCTCGCTCGTCGTGGCGGTGATCGCTGGCCTCATTGCCGGCCTGGCTCCGGCCATTCACTTGATTCGCTCGGACTTGAACTCAGTGATCCGATCCGGCAGCAGCCGCGGCGCCACCGCCGGACGCGCTCGCACCGCGAGCCGGATCCTCGTCGTCTCTGAAGTCGCACTCGCCCTGGCGCTTGTCACCACGGCCGGCCTGATGGTGAAGAGCCTGCTCCGGCTCCAGGCCCAGGACCTTGGATTTACGAGGACGCCGATATTGACGTTCGGCGTCGGCCTGCCGCCGTCGGTTGTGTCGGGAAACGAAGCGGTGCTGCGATTTCAGTCGGAGTTTGCCGAGCGCGTGCGGGCGCTGCCCGGTGTGACGCATGTGTCGGCGATCAACATGCTGCCGATTGCGAACACAGGTAGCAACGGACCGGTGCGCAGAGCCGATCAAGTCGACGAGCGTGACGGCGTGCCGATCGTCGAGTATCGCGTCATCATGGACCGGTATTTCGAGACCATGGCCATCCCGGTTCTGGCCGGCCGTGTGCCCGACCAGCGCGATCGCCTCGGCACCCCAGGGGTGGTCGTCATCAACGAGACGCTGGCGTCGCGGTTATTCCCAGGCCGCGATGTGACAGCGGTGATCGGGCAGCCGGTGCGGTTGGGCGCGACGACGGGGGCAACCAACGAGGTCGTTGGCGTTGTGGCGAACATTCGATCGCGGCGGCCCGATGCCGTCCCCGACCCCGAGGTCTACATCGCGTTCAATCAGTTTCCTTCTCCGGTACTGAACTACGTGGTCCGAGCCGAAGGCGACCCGGCGGCGTTGACCGGCCAGATCCGCTCCGCGCTTGCGCAGATGACGCCAAACGTCGCCCTGGCCGCGGTGCGCACGCTGGAGGAAGTGGTGTCGACGGCGACGCGCACCTCGGGATTGCTGTCGTGGCTCAGCGTGCTGTTTGGTGCGCTCGCGGCGGCGCTCGCGATCCTTGGCATTTATAGCGTGATGTCGTACACGGTGGCGCAGCGCGAGCGTGAGCTTGCGATTCGCGCGGCCGTGGGCGCAAGCCGATCGTCGTTGCTGTCGATGGTGCTACGTGAAGGTCTGCTGCTGAGCGGCGCCGGCATTGCCGCGGGTGCGGTGATTGCCGCCGCCTCATCCAGCGTGCTGCGCAGCCTGTTGTATGAGGTCAGCGCCACCGATCCGATCGTGTTCGCCGGCTCGGCGGTGGGCCTGGCAACGATTGCGCTCGCCGGGTATCTCATCCCGGCGGCGCGGGCTTCGCGGGTCGAGCCAGTGGTAGCGCTCAGGAGCGAATAACGAATTATTCGACCGCTTTCCTCGAAATTATCGATGGAACGCCCAGCGCCGGCCTTCGTCTCTTGCTTACAGGAGGCGTGAGGAAAATGTCTGCAGCTGTGATTGTGACCACCACCCCGAATGTCGAAGGCAAGAAGATCACCAGCTATCGGGGCATCGTGACCGGCGAGGCCATCATGGGCGCCAACATCTTCAAGGACCTGTTCGCCGGCATCCGCGATATCGTCGGCGGCCGCTCGGCGACCTACGAGCGCGAGCTCAAGCGAGCGCGCGACATCGCGATGGAAGAGCTGAAGACCTCCGCCGCCGAGCTGGGAGCCAACGCGGTTGTGTCCGTCGACCTCGACTACGAGACCGTCGGCGGCAATGCCAGCATGTTGATGGTCACCGTCAGTGGGACGGCGGTCGTGTTGCAGTAGTTCCAATGTTCCACGGTTCCAGAGTTCCACTGACCTTGGAACGTTGGAACCGTGGGACCGTGGAACTAAGCGCGCGGGCTCCGTTTTAAGAAGGCGCCCGCGCCCGCTTTGCCCGTGAACTTCCCGCCCTCGATGATCACCTTCCCGCGCGAGAGGACGGTTTCGGTGACGCCCGTCACCTGCCGTCCTTCATACGGGTTGTAATCCACCTTCATGTGATGCGTCTTCGCAGACAACGTCGTCTTTTTTTCCGGATCAAAGATGACGATGTCGGCGTCGGAGCCCGGAGCGATGGTGCCTTTCTTCGGGAACATGCCGAAGATTTTCGCCGGCGACGTCGATGTCAATTCCACGAACCGGTTCATCGAGATGCGGCCGGTGCGCACGCCGCCGTCGTAGACGAGGCTCATGCGCGTCTCGACGCCGGGAGCGCCGTTGGGAATCTTCGAGAAGTCGCCATCGCCGAGATGCTTCTCCTTCATGCAGAAGGGGCAGTGGTCGGTGGCGATCGCCTGCAGATCGTTGAAGGCGAGTCCTCGCCAGAGTCGATCCTGCGTAGACTTCTGACGCAGCGGCGGGCTCATCACGTATTTCGATCCCTCGAACCCGGGCTCTTCGTAATTGTCGTACGAGAGGAACAAATACTGCGGACATGTTTCCGCGAAGGCCGGAAGTCCCCGATCGCGCGCCTCGGTGACCATCTCCAACGCTTCGACCGCTGAGAGATGGACGATGTAGACGGGCACGTCCGCGATCTCCGCAAGCGCGATGGCGCGATGCGTGGCTTCGCCTTCCGCGCGAGCCGGCCGCGTCAGCGCGTGATACTTGGGCGCGGTGTGGCCCTGGGCGAGTGCTTCCTTGACCAGCACGTCGATCACGCCGCCGTTTTCGGCGTGCATGCAGATGGTGCCGCCGTTCTTCCCGGTGCGGCGCATGGCTCGGAAGATGCTGGCGTCGTCCAACATGAACACGCCGGGGTAGGCCATGAACAGCTTGAACGAGGTCACGCCCTGCTTCACCAGCGCGTCCATCTCGATCTCCGCCTGGTCCGAGAGCTCGGTGATGATCATGTGGAAGCCGTAGTCGATGGCCGCCTTGCCCTCGGCCTTCTTCATCCACGTTTCCCACGCGTGATGCAGCGTCTGGCCTTTGTATTGAATTGCGAAGTCGACGATGGTCGTGGTGCCGCCGAACGCCGCCGCGATCGTGCCTGATTCGAAGTCGTCTGCCGACGTGGTGCCGCCGAACGGCATGTCCATGTGGGTGTGGACGTCGATGCCGCCAGGCAGCACGTACTTCCCCTTGGCGTCGATCACCTTGTCGGCCGGCATGGTCAGCGTCGTCCCGATGGTGGTGATCTTTTCGCCGTCGATGAAGACGTCGCCAACGTAGTCGTCTGTCGCGGTGACGACATGGCCGTTCTTGATCAGCATGCTCATGGCCCGCCAACTATATTTCGCTAAGCCGGGGTCAGACTGCGATTTTTAGCGTTTCGCTAAGCGGGGGCCAGACTCCAGGCCGGGGTTCAGGACCTCGCTTTCATTTCGTTGGGAGCGGCACCAAGATTCCCAGGGGTCAGTCTGGCCCCAACTTAGCGTTTCGCTAAAAATCGCAGTCTGACCCCAACTTAGCGAAATGACCCAAGGTAGCGAAATGAGCCGTTCCGGACGGTTCTTGCACATTCCGCAATAAGGGGGAATGTCATGGGAGCTCAACTGCAGAAGCTGTCGTGCGCGCTATGGGGACACCATGTCGACAACCACGTGTTCAAGCAATCCGATACCGATCATCGGCGCTGCCGATGTGGGGCCGATTACCTGGGCGAAAACCTTTCCGTCACGCGAGTGCGCCATACGCTGTCGTGCTTCCTCGGCAAGCACCACTACGAGAAGCTCGCCGACCGCAATGGGTGTCACGAATACGTCTGCACGCAATGCGGCCACCCGCTGCTCTTTGAGAAGGAGCATGATCCCTACGCCGCGACCGCCACCTTTAGGAAGAAGGTCCGCTACCTGTGCGGGCTGTTTGGCCATCGCGCCAAGCAGGTGGCGACCCGGAATGGTTACGAGGAATATGCATGCTTCTGCGGCCACTCATTCCTGAAGGCGGGCGGGACTGAAGTCCCGCCCCTACGAGTGATCAGACATCCCGCGATCTGCGTGATTGCGGGCCACTTCATTCACTTCCTGACCACCCGCGGCGGCCACGCGGAATATGTCTGCATCAATTGTGGGCATCCCTTCTGTTTTGCGTACGGGCACCCCATAAAGGGGCGCCCTACGCTATATTCGCCCGATGAAGCCGGACATCTCGGTCACGTTCACGGGCCTGAAGTTCACCAACCCGTTTCTGCTGTCTTCGGCGCCGCCCACCGAATCTGACAGCAACATCATGCGCGCGTTCGACGCCGGCTGGGGCGGCGTGGTCACCAAGACCATCGGCCTTCACCCGGTGACGAACGTCGCGGGCCCGAAAACCAAGTTCCTGCGCTCGACGCTCGACGGCCAGCTCTCGATGCAGAAGCGGCCGGAAACGGCGCTGCACTCGTCGTGGAACTGGGAGCTCATCTCCGACAAGCCGCTCGACTGGTGGATCCCGAAGATCGCCGGCATCAAGAAGGCGTATCCCGATCGCATGCTGATCGCGTCGATCATGGCAGGCTCGGGCAGCGACAAGGAGCTGGCCGCGTGGCAGACACTCGCCAAGGGGTGCCAGGACGAGGGCGCCGATGCGTTCGAGTTGAACTTGTCCTGTCCGCACATGGATCGCAAGGACATGGGATCCAACATCGGCAAGGACCAGGCGCAGGTCTCGATCGTCACCGAGGTGGTGAAGGAAGTGGCGAAGGTGCCGGTGTGGGCGAAGCTCACGCCGTCGACGACCGACATCGTTGAAGAAGCCGACGCGGCGTTTCGCGGCGGGGCGGATGCGATCGTGTCGTCAAACACGTTCCCATCGTTGCCGTTGATCGATCCGGAGACGCTCGATTTTGAAATGAACGTCGATGGCCTCGTGTCGAGCGGCGGCCTCGGTGGTCCCGCAATCCTGCCGCAATCGCTCGCGAAGATGTCGCAGCTGACCAACGCGTTCCCCGATCACGCCTTCTCAGGCATCGGCGGTGTCAGCACGTTCTCGCACGCGCTGAACTACATGCTCCTCGGCTGCGGCACCGTGCAGGTGTGCACGGCGGCGATGCTCGACCGTGCGATCGGTCCAAACGTAATCAAGGCGCTGACCGAGGGCATGCAGCAGTTCATGGAAAAGCGCGGCTACAAGTCGATCGAGGATTTCCGCGGCATGCGCCGCGGTAACGTGGTGGTGCACTCGAAGATTCGCCGCCCCGAAGGCAAGGAGTACCACGGCGGACACGACGCTGAAGGCTATGCTGCGGAGGGACGGCACTAAAGTGCCGTCCTCCCGGCACGGCTCTGGACAACTCGACTTCGTTGAATTAACCGAAGACGTCTCGTCGAGTCCGCTCTGGAACGCGGATCTGGCCCCCACCTCGCTGGCGAGCCGCACGTGGTCCACCTATCACATCGCCGCGCTGTGGATCGGCATGAGCGTGGTGATCACCACCTACACGCTCGCCTCGGGACTCATGCAGCAAGGCATGACGTGGTCGCAGGCCCTCGTCACCATCCTCCTCGGCAACGCCATCGTCCTGATTCCGATGATCCTCAACGCCCACGCCGGCACGAAGTACGGCGTGTCGTTTCCCGTGTTGTGCCGTGCGGCCTTCGGCGTCAAAGGCGCCAACGTGCCGGCGATCCTGCGCGCGATCGTGGCCTGCGGCTGGTTCGGCATCCAAACCTGGATCGGCGCACTCGCCTTGCAGGCGCTGCTGGTGGCCGCGTGGGGCGGCTGGGCCAATGTCCCCGGCGGCATCTGGCTTTCGTTCGCGATTTTCTGGCTGGTGCAGGTCGCGATCATCATTCGCGGCCTTGAAGGCATCAAGATGCTCGAGAGCTGGTCGGCGCCGCTGCTGCTCGGCGGCGGCGTGGCACTCCTGATCTGGGCGATCAACAACGGCGGCGGGCTTGGCCGCATTCTCTCCGAGGCGGCAAAGCTGCAGCAGGGCAGCACACCCTTCTGGACGCTGTTTCCGGCGGCGTTGACCGCCAACGTCGGCTACTGGGCAACGCTGAGCCTCAACATTCCCGACTTCACCCGATACGCGAAGTCGCAGCGCTCACAAGCCCTCGGCCAGGCCCTGGGATTGCCCGCGACGATGACGGCGTTTGCGTTTCTAGGGGTCGCGGTGACGAGCGCCACGATCGTGATCTTCGGCGAAGCCATCTGGGATCCAGTGGTGCTGATCGCGCGCATCGGCAGCCCGATGGTCGTGATCGTCGGTGCGCTCGTGATCCTCGCCGCGCAGATCACCACGAACATGGCTGCGAACGTGGTCTCGCCGGCGAATGATTTCTCGAGCCTCGCGCCCAAAAAAATCAGCTATGTTGCCGGCGGTTTGATCACCGCGGCGCTCGGCATCGTGATGATGCCGTGGAAGCTGTATGCGGATGCGTCCGCCTACATCTTCACCTGGCTGATTGGGTATTCGAGCCTGATGGGCGCGGTCGGCGGCATCCTGATTGCCGACTACTGGCTGCTGCGCGGCCGCGAGCTGTCGCTGCCGGATCTGTTCAAACTGGATGGCCGCTACAGCTACAGCGGCGGCGTCAATGCCAAGGCGATGATTGCTTTGGTCGTGTCGATCCTGCCGGTGGTTCCAGGATTCGTGCGCGCCGCCATGACGCCCGGCGGCGTCGTGGCCAACCCGACCTTTTTCGATCACCTCTACACTTACGCGTGGTTCGTGACGTTCGCGCTCAGCGCGGTCATCTACCTCGTGCTGATGGGATCGAATGCCTCCGCCCGTACAGATAAAATGGCTGCCTGATGAATAGCTCGTACGTGAACGGGAAGTGGCACACTCCCTCTTCCAAAAAGATTTCCAAGAACATCAACCCGGCCGACACCAGTGAGGTGATCGCCGAGTATCCGCTCGCGACGGCGGCCGATGTCCGGCTCGCGATCGATGCGGCCGTGGCGGCGTTTCCGTCCTGGCGGAAGACGCCCGGTCCTGAGCGCGGGCGCGTGCTGTGGCGCGCCGCCGACATTGCCCGCCGCCGCGTCGACGAGATCGCGCGGACGCTGACCCGCGAGGAAGGGAAGATCTTCAAGGAGGCGCGCGGCGAGGTGATGAAGGGCATCTCCCTGCTCGAGTACTACGCGGGCGAAGGGTTCCGCATGCACGGCAAGACGCTGCCGTCGGAAACGCGCGACTGTTTCACCTATACGATCCGTCAGCCGCTTGGAGCGGTCGGACTGATTGCCCCCTGGAATTTCCCGTGGGCGATTCCGGTGTGGAAGAGCGCGCCGGCCATCGTCTCTGGCAACTGCGTGGTCTTCAAGCCGGCCGAGCTCACGCCCGCTACGTCGATCCTGCTCGCTGAGATCTACGAAGAGGCCGGCTTGCCTCCCGGGGTCTTCAACATGCTCGTCGGCAGCGGAGCCGAGGTTGGCGAGGCCATGGTGAACGCACCGGAGCTGCGCGCCATCTCGTTCACGGGCTCGAACAAGATCGGCGGCGAACTCTACGTGAAGGCGGCCAGGCGGGGCGCGAAGGTCACCTGCGAGATGGGCGGCAAGAACGCGGTAATCGTGATGCCCGACGCCGACCTCGACAAGGCCGCCACCGCGATTCACGGCGGCGCGTTCGGATCCACTGGGCAGCGCTGCACCGCCACTTCGCGGGTGATCGCACACCCGGATATCAAGAACGCGCTGCTCGAGCGGTTGGTGGCGGCAGCGAAGAAGATTCGCCTGGGTCCCGGCCTCAGCGACTCATCCGACATGGGACCCTCGGTGGACGATCGGCAATGGAAAACGGTGATGGACTACATCAAGGTGGGGCAGGGCGAAGGCGCCCGGCTCGTGACCGGTGGCACGCGTCCGGACGCGATGTCGCAGGGGTTCTTCATCGAACCGACCATTTTCGACGGCGTGTCGCCGACGATGCGTATCTTCAAGGAAGAGATCTTCGGACCGGTGCTGTCGGTAGCCACCGCGTCGTCTCTCGATGAAGCGCTGAAGTTCGCCAACGACGTCGAGTACGGTCTCACCACGTCGATCTTCACGAACGACATCACGTCAGTGATGCGATTCGTCGAAGACGTCGAGGTGGGCATGGTGCACGTCAACGAGCCAACCGTCGGTGGCGAAGCGCAGTTGCCGTTTGGCGGCACCAAGTCGACGGGCGTCGGCGCGCGGGAAATGGCCGAAGAGGGCTTGAACTTTTTTACCGAATTGAAGACCGTCTTCATCAACTACTCAGGGTCGGCCGAGCGGTCAATGACCCGATAAAATGAAGATGTGAAGCGTTCAGGCGTCGCCGATCTTCCGCTGCACGGCGGGCGCGTGCCGCAGTGGCTGGCCACGCGCATGACGACGCTCGGCACGGCGATCTCTGAGAGCGTCATCCATCACTACGGCCATTCGGCGCTGCTCAGCAGGCTGAGCGATCCGTTCTGGTTTCAGGCGCTTGGCAGCGTGATGGGGATGGACTGGCATTCGTCGGGGATCACCACGTCGGTGCTTGGCGCCTTGAAACGCGGCCTCAATCCGCGCGCGCACGAGCTTGGCATCTACATCTGCGGCGGCCGCGGCCGCCATTCGCGCAACACCCCCGACGAGCTCCGCAGGATTGCCGAGCAGACCGGCCTCGACGGCGACGCGCTGGTGCGCACGAGCCGGCTGGCCGCGAAGGTCGACAACAACGCCATCGCCGACGGTTTTCAGATTTACTTGCACGGCTTCGTCCTCACCAAAGCCGGCGAGTGGGCGATCGTGCAGCAGGGCATGAACGAGGCGTCGCGATTGGCGCGACGTTATCACTGGCATTCGGCGACGGTGAAAGACTTCACGTGCGAGCCGCACACGGCCATTGTCGGCGAACGGACCGGCGTGATTCAGAACCTGGTGGATCAACACGCGAAGCCGGCGCAGGATGCGCTGCTGTCGATCGCCGGCGACAATCCCCAGCGCACCTTATCCGAGGTGATGAAGATGCGCCTGCCTGCGCATCACGACGTGCGTGCGAAGGATGTCGACCTGAAGCGGCTGGGCGCAGTGCTGGCGGTATCGTACGAAAGGCAGCTTCACGACTTTGCGTCGCTATTGCTGGTCGAGAACCTTGGCCCGCGCACGCTGCAATCGCTCGCGCTGATTGCTGAAGTCATTCACGGCACGCCGACGCGGTTCACCGATCCGGCGCGCTTCTCATTCGCGCACGGCGGCAAGGACCGCCACCCATTCCCGGTGCCGCTCAAGACCTACGACGAGTCGATCGCGGTGTTGCGCTGCAGCCTCGATGCCGCGAGAGTTGGCGACACCGAAAAAATCGACGGGATGAAACGTCTCGAGAAATTCGTGCGGGCCGTCGAGAAGACCTACGCACCCGAAGCGGATTTCGACGCGGTGATGGCGCACGAGCACGCGATCTCACCGTCGCTCGATGGCCGTTCGGTGTTTGACCCTTCGACTCGCGATGCCGCCCCAAGGGGTCGCCATCGCTCGCTCAGGGCAAGTGACAAGCAGCTCTCGCTGTTCGACTAGGGATCCTTGTCGTCCTCGCCACGCTCGAAGTCGCGCGCCTCGGCCTTGTTGGCGACGACGATCTCGATCGCCTTGCGCTTGTCGTCCTGGATGATGTCGTAGACCGTGCCCGCGGCCGCCGAGCCGATATGGCTGGCGGCGCACCTTGACGCGGTAGAGGACGAACCCGAGGAAGCGACGATCATCAGCAGCCAGATCGACGCGCTCGCGAGGGTCGCAGGTGTCCATCGCTATTTCGGATCCACCGGCGTTGGAATCTCGTACCAGATCTCGATCGTGTAACCGTCGGGATCGGTCGCAAACAGGTACGGCTCGCCTGGAATGAATTCGCCGGTGTCGGTGATCGTCCCGCCGGCCTTTTTCACCGCCGCGCGCGCGGCGGTAATGTCTTTTTCCTTCGTCAGTCGAAAACCGAAGTGCAGCACGCCGCCGGCCTTGCCGGCCTTGCGCGCGTTCTTCTCGAAGACGAGGACGTCGCGGGATCCTGGCGTCTGCATCTGCAGGAATCCCACGTCCTGATAGACGATTTTCGCGCCCAAGATACCGGCATAGAAAGCCGCCGTGCGGTCCAGGTCGCGCACGGCAACGGCCACGTGGGTCAGTCCGTAGGTCTTAACCATATCAATACGAATTTTTTCGTAGTTCCCGCAAACCCTGCCCACCGTATTCTCGTCCAAGCGTCTGTTATGCCCAATCTTCGTCTCGCCTTCCGCACCCTGTTCAAGTCGCCGTTCATCGCGCTTGTGGCGATCCTCTCCTTAGCGCTTGGAATCGGGGCAAATTCGGCGATTTTTTCCCTCTTTGACCAGATGCTGATGCGCCCGCTGCCGGTGCCGAGTCCGGAAGAGCTGGTGAACCTTGGCGCCCCTGGACCCAAGCCGGGATCGCAGTCGTGCGGCCAGGCCGGCAGCTGCGAAGAGATTTTCAGCTACCCGATGTTCCGCGATCTCGAGCGCGTGCAAACCAGCTTCACCGGGCTGGCCGCGCATCGACCTTTCGGCGCCAGCCTCGGTTACCAGGGCGCGACGCTCGGCGGTGAAGGCCTGCTCGTGTCGGGCAGCTACTTCCCGGTGCTGGGGCTCAACCCCGCGATCGGCCGCCTCTTCACCCCCGAGGACGACAAGACAATCGCGAGTCATTTCGTGGTCGTGCTCACCTACGAGTACTGGCGCAACCGTTTCGAGCTCAACCCGTCGGTCCTGAACCAGACCCTCATCGTCAATGGCCAGGCGATGACCATCGTCGGCGTCGCCCCTCGCGGCTTCAGCGGCACCACGCTCGGCCAGAACCCCGACGTGTTCGTGCCGATCACGATGCGCGGGTTGATGTCGCCCGGCTTCAACGGGTTTGAGAACCGCCGGCAATACTGGGCCTATGTGTTCGGCCGCGTGAAACCCGGCGTGTCGATGGAACAAGCCGCCGTCACGATCAACGGGCCGTATAGCGCCATCGTCAACGACGTCGAAGCGCCCCTTCAGAAGGGGATGAGCGAGCAGACGATGGAGCGTTTCCGCAAGAAACAGATCACCGCGGCACCCGGCCACCGCGGCCAGAGCAGCTTCGACGAAGACGCGCGCGCCCCCCTGACGATCCTGCTGGTCGTGACCGGCACCGTGTTGCTGATTGCGTGTTCCAACATTGCCAATCTCCTGCTCGTGCGCGGCGCCGGCCGCTCCGCCGAAATGGCCGTGCGCCTCTCGATTGGCGCAAGCCGCCGCCAGCTGATCACGCAACTGCTCACCGAGTCGATCATGCTGGCTGCGTTCGGCGCCATCGCCGGCCTGCTCGTCGCCAAGTGGACGCTCGATGTGATCGCGTCGTTCATTCCTGCGGATGAGGCTTCGATGGTCGCGTTCGCGTTGAGCCCGACGATGTTGATGTTCGCGGGCGCCGCGGCCATCGTCACGGGCATTGCGTTCGGCCTGTTTCCTGCGCTGCACAGCACGCGGCCGGATCTCGCCTCGACCCTGAAGAACCAGGCCGGGCAGCCCGGCGGCGCGAAGGCGGCGCGGCGCTTTCGAACCACGCTTGCCACCGTGCAGATCGCGATGTCGATGGCCCTGCTCGTGCCCGCCGGCCTCTTCGCCAAGAGCCTGTTCAACATTAGTCGTGTCGATCTCGGTTTGAAGACCGACCACATGGTGCTCTTCAGCCTGGCGCCGGAACTGAACTCCTACAACACGGAACGAACCCGCCAGCTGTTCGAGCGCATCGAAGATGAGTTTGCCGCGACGCCCGGTGTGACCAGCGTGGTCGTCACAATGGTTCCGGTGCTGGCCGGCGACAACTGGGGCAACAGCCTGGTCGTCGAAGGCTTCGAAGCCGGACCCGATACCAACACCAACGCGTCGTTCAACGGTGTGGGCCCGGGCTACTTCCGCACCATGGGCATTCCACTGATCGCCGGCCGTGAGTTCACCCGCGCCGACGCGGCCGGCGCGCCGAAGGTCGGCATCATCAACCAGGCCTTTGCGAAGAAGTTCAATCTTGGCGATAACCCGATCGGCAAACGGTTCGGCCTCGGTGGCCCGAACGCGAAGCCCGACATCGAAATCGTGGCCGTCGTCCAGGATGCGAAGTACAGCGAGGTCAAGCGGGCGGTGCCACCGCAATACTTTCTGCCGTATCGCCAGGAAGAGCGCCTCGGCTTCGGCTACTTCTACGTTCGCACCTCGACGCCGCCCGAGCAGATGCTCGGCAGCGTCCCGGCAATGATGCGCAAGCTCGATGCGAGCCTGCCAGTGGGCGACGTTAAGACCATGGAGATGCAGGTGCGCGAGAACGTCAGCGAAGATCGCATCATCAGCACCTTGTCGCTGGGGTTTGCGTTGCTGGCGACCATCCTCGCCGCGATCGGCCTCTACGGCGTGTTGGCCTACACCGTGGCGCAGCGCACGCGTGAGTTCGGCCTGCGCATGGCGCTTGGCGCCGACGGCAATGCAGTGCGCGGCATGGTGATGAAGCAGGTGGCGAAGATGGCGATCGTCGGCGGTGTGATTGGCCTGATCATCGCCGTGGCCATCGGCTGGTTCGCGCGATCGATGCTGTTTGAAATGGTTGGCTACGATCCGATGGTGCTCACCGTTGCCACCGTCGCCCTCGCGCTGGTCGCCCTCGGCGCCGGCTTTATTCCGGCGGTGCGAGCGTCGAAGATCGATCCGATGAACGCCTTGCGTTACGAATGATTTGGTGATTTGGTGATCTCGTGATCTGGTCATCTGCAATCACCAGATCGCCAAGTCACCAAATCACGACATCAGAGAAACCGATGCATCACGTATGCATCAACGTCACCCTGCGCAGCATGACGAAACGCTTTCGGGAGCGTCCCCACGATTTGAAATCCCAGCTTCTTCCACAACTCGACGCCGGCGAAGTTGGTGCTGACCACGAAATTGAACTGCATCGCCTGGTAGCCGGCCCGGCGCGCCTCATCGAGACAATGCTCGCCCATCAACCGGCCGGCACCCTTGCCCTGCGCGGCGGGATCGACCATGAACGACGCGTTGGCCACGTGCGAACCGAGGCCGATGTGGTTGGGAATGAGCTTATACATGCCGATGACGCGACCATCGGCCTCGAGAACCCACGACCGAATTCCGCGCCCCAGAAAATACGCCACCGCTGCGGTCTTTGGCGTGCCGGGAGGAAACACGTACGTGTCGCCGCCGGCGACCACGGCACGGAAGATTCGCCAGATCGCGTCCGCGTCGGCGCTCGTGGCGGGACGAATTGTCACTGTGGCTTGGGTTTCTCGCTGGTGGTCACCGTGAACTGGCGGAAATGGCTATAGGTCGCGCGGCCGTTGATCCGTAACTCGCTGCGGCGAATCAGGTAGTTCTCGCGCATCTCCACGGGCACCAGCAAATCGAGTCCCTTTTCCGATCGATAGGTCACGTCGATCACGGCACGCACGGCGGTGTCTTCGCTGATGTGTTCGGTTCTGAGGATGCGCCCGGTCACGCTGTCGAGCCACACGCGGCCATGCGAGGGCACGTCGCGGCCACCTTCGCCCCTGACCATCGTATCGTCGGCGATCTCGCGGAACTCGAGCATCCAGATGTCGTGTTCGTTCGCCAGGTCGGCGAACCGTTTGACGTTGCCGGCTTCGGCGCGCGCGTACTGCAGGCGCGACTGATGCTCGCGCTCGAGGAATAACAGCGCCAGGATCGGAACGTTGATGGTGCGCTGCAACGGGCCGATGTTGAACCGCGAGCTTTCAGCCTGGATGGTCTCGGCCTGGTGACGCGGATCCGTCTTCGCATCGACGAACAGCTTGTACAAACGTTGGTCACGATCGCGGATCGGCTTGCGATCCACTTCGAAGACGTCGCGAAACTGCAGCCACGATTCGTTGTCGCCGGGTTTCACGAGCAGCAGATCCGAACGCAGCTCACGGAACTGGCGGTTCGACGCCCGCCCGGGGCGCGAGGTGGCGATCACCTGCTGCCGGTAGTGCTCCTCGGCCACGATGCCCGACAGGCGCTGTTTGTAGGCGGCCACGTAGTCGGCGGCCCGGGCAAGCACCGCCACGATGGGCGGTTCCTGACCGGGGACGGCGGAGACCGCGACTGCCAGGGCGACGAGCGTGACAAAGGCTCGCACAGGGGCAAGTCTATAATCGATCCGTAATGGAAAAGATCATCGTCACGGCCAAGTTTCACACCGGCCATCGCCAGCTTGGCTACCCGGGAAAATGCAAATTCGTCCACGGCCACACGTGGCAGGGGAAGGTGGTGGTGGCGGCGGAGGAGTTTCCGCGCGACGATTTGGACATGTCGCTCGAGTTTGGCGAGATCAAGAGCGTGATGCGGTTCATGGATCACAAGATGCTGATCACCGAACAGGACAAGACCTTCCTGGATCAGGGCCTGTTCGAGCCGGAAGGCGTGGTGATGCTGAAAGGCAAGGGGCCGAGCGTCGAGAACGTGGCGGCGTATGTCTTCGACGGCGTCCTCGAGGTGATCAGGAAGCAGTATCCCGGCCGCGGTGTCCGCTACACGATCGAAGTCACCATCCAGGAAACCGAGAACAACATCTTCATCATCGAGAAGACAGTTACCGTTTAAAACTTCACGGTCGCGACCAGCGACGCCGAGCGGCCCGGCGCAAACACGGCGCGCACGTCCTGGCTTGCGTAATGCGTTTCGTTCAGCAGGTTCCTTGCCTGGATGCGCAGTTCGAGCGGCTTGACCACCTGATAGCCCGCGGCCACGTCCATCAGCGTGTAGCCTGGCACGGCACGCTCGGTCGGGCCGAAATGGTCATCATCTCCGAAGTATGCCGTGCGCAGCTGCCCGAACCCGCGGCCGAATTGCCGGCGCACCGTGGCCATAATGTTGACGGGAGAGATATCGTCCAGATACGCGTCGTCATCGAGCGCGCGGCCCTCGGCCACCTGGGCGGCGAAGTCAAGGGCGATGCCGCCCGGCAGTGTCGCCTGCGCTTCGGCTTCATACCCTCGCACGCGCGCGGTGCCACGGTTGCGGAAAAAGAAAAAATCCGTAGTGGTCTGGTAGCGCTCGATCAGATCGTTGATTCGATAGTGGTAGTAGAAAGTGGCAAAGCGAAAACGCGGCGAGACGTAGCGCAGGCCGAGGTCGAACTGCACGCTGGTTTCCGGATTGAGGTCGGGATTGCCGGTGATGAAGCCGCGCCCGGTGGGTCCGCGGTAATAGCGATCGGAGAGGACCGGATCGCGGAACCCGCGCGCGATCTGCGCCGTCAGGCTGAAACCGCCGAAGCTGCCCACGGTTGCCGACGCGTACCCTGAACCGGCGCCGTTCCCAGTCGAGCGATTACCGAAGAAACCGCCGGTATTCGAGGTGGTCACGTAGTCGCCGCGGATGCCGCCGCTCAGCACCAGCACCGGTGCCACCGCGGTTTCGATGCTGGCGTAGACACCGTTATCGACGCGGTGCGCTGTGTCGATCGACACGTTAGGGCGCGTGCTGGCGA
Organism: uncultured Acidimicrobiia bacterium; assembly: GCA_963784445.1. GTDB lineage: Bacteria > Acidobacteriota > Vicinamibacteria > Vicinamibacterales > UBA2999 > 12-FULL-67-14b. The sequence goes on from CAWARO010000002.1 coordinate 207,810, forward strand.
CGTTGCCTGCCAGGTCGTATTGGATCAAATCGTCAATCGCGTTCAAGCCGAAGCGGCCGTTGATATCGACGCCAAACTCGACGCGCGATTTGCCGACGAGTTTTTCGCCGAAGCTGCGCACGTGAAAGTCGTTGGCCGCGATGTCGGCGCGCTCGATGCTGCGGCCGGTCGTGGCGGTGGCGAAGCGATCCTGATCGGTGCGCTGATCGTAGTTTCCGACGAACGCGGTCACCGCGAGCCGCTGCAGGCCCATCACATTGCGGGCCTCATACCCGGCAGTGAGGCGATGGGAATCCTCGTGCGGATAGTAAAACCGCACCGTGCGCGAGTTGTTGCGGGGGCGTTCGATCTCGCGGCCGAAATCGCTCTGCCACCCGGCGGTCAGATAGCCGGGACCAACCTTCTGCTCGGCGCGCAGCATGAACCCGCGATCCGCGAATCCCGAGTTGAAGACTTCGCCTTCGGGGCTGTCCCAATCGTCTGCCTCGCGAGCATGCGCGGCAAACAGCACGCCGCCCGACGGCAGGCCCTTGGCAATCTCGATCGCGCCGCGGAGTTCGGGCATGCCCGCGCCGACAGTGCCGCTGAATTGAACGGCCAACGGGGACCCCGGCATCACGCGGCGGGTGCGGACCGAGATCACACCCCCGAATGCATCCGAACCGTAGGCCACCGAACCGGGTCCACGAGAGACGTCGACGCCTTCGATCAATGACGGATCCAGAAACGTGGCGCTGGCGCCGACACGCCGCTCGGAACTGACGCGCGCGCCGTCGATCAGGATCAGCGTGCGTCCGCGCGCCAGGCCGCGGATCGCCGGGACGGCGGCCTGCCCTTCAGAGACCTGGTTGACGCCGGCCACGTTCTCGACGGCCTGCATGAGGTTGGTCGGCTGACGAACGGCAACGTCACGCGCCGACAGGCTCGCGGTCGCGGCTCCCGGAGTGGACTCGATGCTCGGGGCGGAACCTGAAACGGTGATCGACTCGTTGAGAATCGGCGCGATCGTCACCACCAGCTCGGCCGCGGGGTCGAGCGCCTCGATCAGAACCGGCCGCGAGTAGCTGCCGGCGGAATCGATGACCAGCACTTCAAAGGGCGTTGGCGGATCGGGCTGAAACACGAAGCGGCCGTCTTGATCCGTAATGGCTTCGCCGGTTCGGCCGAGGACCGAGACGGTGGCGTTCGCCACGGGTTTGCCTTCGCGATCGACCACGCGGCCACGGAAAGCCAGGGCTGGCGACGACAGGCACACGAACACAACCAGAAGGAGACCGATGCGCATTCGTACGAAGATACGGGTTGCCCCGTACTACTACCAGTCACCGTAGGTCTTAGCGCCTACCGGCCGAACGCGATGACCGATTCGACGACGTAGTAGATCTGTTCGAGGGTGGCGGGGCTGAGAGTGAGGGCGAAGGTCGCGATTGCGACGGCCATGGCGGCAAGTGGCAGCCAGCGCGAGGGGGCCGAAAGCCGCTCACCCGAAGCCAGCAGGCGGCGGACACGGCGATCAAGGCCGCTCCTCTCCACGAACGGGCTGATGGTGGCCGCCGGCCACGACGGTTCCGGGGTGAGACGCGCGATCTTCACCAGCAGCGTCGCCAGATCGAGCCGCGCGCGTTCGTCGCCACGCGTCGCCGCATCGTCGGCAGCGTCCTCAGCAGCGTCGTGCCATGCGGTTGCGATCTCCTGGTGCCACGGCGTCCAGCGCAGCGCGTCCGGGGCGCACGACATCAGCCAACGCTTGAGGTTGTCGCGGGCATGCAGATGGCCGCGCTCGTGCGCGACGATGGCGGTCAACTCTTCGGTGGTGCAGGATTCGATCACCGTACGAGCGGCGATCAGCTTCGGTGTGAAGACGCCGACCAGCGCCACGATTGGCGCGGGCGATTCGATGGCGTAGGCCGGCACTCCAGCCGGTGGATCGACGTCGAGCGGCAGGGCCGACCGCAACCATGCGCGGGCGGCGGCACGGGTGCGCGCGAGCGTCGCGGCCGCCATCACCATTGCCGCGCCGATCTGAACGAGCGCCGTAACGGCGAGGATGATCAGGACTGGTCCGGCCATTTCCGATGCGCGCTCGGGTTCGAAGATGGCGAACGCCGGCGTAATCACCATCAGCGTGATCGCGGCGGCGCCGACCCCGGGGCATGCGCGCAGCCACACCAGCTGGCGAGCGCGTGCGGCAGGCGGCACGCCCGCGTGATCCGCGGCAAGCCGTCGCCACACGGCGGCCACGACCAATGAGATCGCGAGATTGAGCGCGGCGTAGCTCGCGAGTGCGACTGATGCGATTAGCAGCGGGCGGCTCATCCTTGCCCCTTGCCTTTCAGCTCTTCCTGCCTCGCCCGGACCAGCGCTTCGAGCTCGTCGAGCAACGCCCGATCCCGCTGGCCGACCTTGTCAACGAACATGGAGAGGATTGGACGCACCGCGGCGTTGTCGCCTGGGAGCAGCGTCGAGAAGGCCGAGCCCGCCAGCTGCGAGAGCAACTCGTCGTGCGTGGCGGTGGGCTGATAGAAGAACGCGCGGCCGTTCTTGAACCGCGACAACGTGCCCTTGCGGAACAGCCGATCCAGCGTGGTCATCAGCGTCGTGTACGCCACACCGGGGAACTGCGGCTGCAGATCCTTGACCGCTGCCGCTGTGCCGCGTGCCCACAACGCGTCGAGCACGCGGATCTCGAGCGGACCGAAGATCGCCGCGAGGTGCGAACTGCCGCGTTTAGGGTTCATGGGCGCCACAGGGATTATATGATCAAGGTCCCGATGCTGAGCCGGAGAGCGGTGTTTGCGCTGTTTTACGTGTCCGGCATCGCGGGTCTCATCTACCAGGTCCTCTGGCTGCGCCGTCTGTCGCTGATTTTTGGCGTCACCGTCTATGCGGCAAGCACGGTGCTCGCCGCCTTCATGGCCGGACTGGCGATTGGCAGCGCACTCTCGAGCCGGGTGCTGCGTCGCGGCACTTCCCGACCGGAGGCCGGGCAATACTACGCTGCGCCGCTGGCCGCGTTCGGATTCGCGGAAATTCTCGTCGGCATCACCGGGTTGATGTCGCCGCTGCTGCTCGACGCCGCGTCATTCCTCTACGAGGCGTTGCACCGGGTATCACCAGATTCGCTCGGCGTGTTGACGGTGGCGCGACTCGCGTGCTCATTTGCGATCCTCGCCATTCCCACCGCGATGATGGGCATCACGCTGCCGCTCCTGAGCGCCGCCGTCTCCGCGCCTGGCACGGCCAACGGCACGGGCATCAGCTTGCTGTACGCGATCAACACCCTCGGCGCGATGACCGGCACGTTGTTGAGCGGCATGATCCTGATTCCCGCGATCGGCATCCAGCGATCGTTCCTGTTGGCGGCAACGTTGAATGTGATCGTTGGTGTCGTGGCGTTGTGGATGAGCAAGGCACCTCTTGTCCATCCGCCTAAAGGCGGACACCACAACACTCCTGAGGCAGAAGCTCAGATTGCTGTGGTGTCCGGCTTTAGCCGGATAGACCAGTGGCCATTGTGGATCGTCGTCATCGTTTCTGGCTTTGCATCACTCGGACTCGAAATCGTGTGGTTCCGGTTGATGCTGCAATTCGTCAACGCCACCACCCAGGCCTTCACCGCCATGCTGGCTACCGTCCTGGGCGGCATCGCCGCCGGCGGATTGATCGCCGCCTGGATCCTGAAGAAGCCGCGCGATCACGTGGCGGCCCTCGGCATCGTCCAGGCGCTCACCGGCGTTGCGGCGGTCGGCAGCATGACCTTTCTCTTGTGGACGGTGGAGCAAGGCTGGAAAACCATGGGCCTGTGGCAGGCCGTGGTGATCGCGATCCTGCCGCCGTCCCTCTTCATGGGCATCGGGTTTCCCCTCGCGCTCGGCATCGCGGGCCGGCGTTCGGATGCCGCTCATGAAGGAGATAGTGAAGAAGATGTGGCGCGGCGGGTTGGCGTGATGTATTCGCTCAACGTCGCCGGCGCCATCGCCGGATCACTCGGTGCCGGGTTCCTGTTGCTGCCCCGCATCGGCAGCGTCAACGCGTTGATCGCGCTGGCGGCGCTGTTCGTTGCGTCGGGATTGTGGCTCCTTTCGACTCACACCAGTTCGCTGCCGCGAACTGCTGTTCGCTCAAGGCAGGCACCTGGCTATGTTCGGTGGGTCGTGTCCGCGGTGATCGCTGTCGCGTTCGTCCTGGTCTCGCGCGAGTTGCCGGATCCGTTCAAGGTCGCGATCGATCGCCGCTACGGCGACCAGCTGCTCGAATTCTGGCGGCACGAGGGCCCGCAGACCGCGGTCAGCGTTCGCGCGTCGCAGTTTCAGCACGTGCTGTATCTCGATGGCCTTCACCAGGCCAACGATCAACCGGCCATGGTGGAGCTGCACCGCGCCATCGGGCACCTGCCGATGGTGCTGCATGGCAATCCGAAAGAGGTGCTCGTGGTCGGCATGGGTGGCGGTGCCACGCCAGGCGCCGTCAGCCAGTATCCGAACGCGCGTGTTGATGTGGTCGAGTTGTCGGATGGTGTCCGGCAGGCGGCGCCGTACTTCAAGCACGTCAACTACGACTTGCTGACGCAGCCCAACGTCACCGTGCGCATCGACGACGGGCGGAACTTCCTGGCGTTGACGGATCGGAAGTTCGACGTCATCACCGCGGATATCATCCAGCCCGGTCACGCCGGCGCCGGCCACGTCTACTCGCGCGAATACTTCACGCTGGTACGGAACGCTCTCAAAGACGACGGCGTAGTGCTGCAGTGGATCGGCCACCGCCCGCGCGTCGAATACACGCTGATCATGCGCACGTTTCTCGACGTCTTTCCCGACGCCACGCTGTGGTACGACGCCAACTTCATGGTCGGCACCCGCCGGCCATTGACTCTGGATCGCGGCACGGTCGATCGCCTGCGCGAGAATCCGCAGACGAGTGACGCATTGAGAGCGGTGGGTCTGACCAGCTGGGCCGTCCTGCGCAGTTGGTACACCGCGGGCCCCGGCGAGATGCGCGCGTTTGTCGGCGACGGCCCGATCCTCACCGACGATCGTCCGCTCGTCGAGTATCATCATTGGCTGCCGCGACCGGAAGACCAGGCGCCACTCGACTTGTCGCGCCTCAGAGGCGATGTCATGCGTCATGTCCATTGACACGGTGTTTCTCGATGCCGGTGGTGTGTTGTGCCACCCGTCGTGGACGCGCGTGGCCGACGCGCTGGTGCGTCACGGCGCCAAGGTCACATCCGCAGCGCTTGCCGCCGCCGAACAAAAGGCCACCTACGACATCGACAAGGCGTCGGTGATCGGGTCCACCGACGATCGCGCGCGCGGCTGGCTGTACTTCAACCTCGTGCTGCACCACGCCGGCGTGCCGCAAAGCGAGGCCACCGACGCGGCGCTCGCCGAGCTGCGCGAATACCATCGCCACGACAACCTGTGGGAGCACGTCGAGACCGATGTGGCGCCCGCGCTCGCGGCGCTGCGCGAACGCGGCTTGAAGCTGGTGGTGGTGTCGAACGCGAACGGCCGGCTAAAACACCTGTTCGACCGCATCGACCTCACGAAGTGGTTCGATCACGTGCTCGACTCGCACGAATGGGGCGTTGAGAAGCCGGACCCTCGGCTGTTCCGGCTGGCGCTCGAACAATCGGGCGCCGATGCGTCCCGCACGGTCCACGTCGGCGACCTGTATCACGTGGACGTGGTCGGCGCGCGCCAGGCCGGCCTGCGCGAAGGCGTGCTGTTCGACATGGCGGGTCTTTACGACGGCGTCGACTGTCCGCGGGTGGCGTCGCTGTCGGCGCTGGTCGAGTGGATCGACAAGCCGAGCGGAAACCAGACGCGGAACCGCGTGCCCTGACCTTCTTTTGACGTCACGCGCAGCGCGGCGCGGTGGCTCCGGACGATGCCGCGCACGGCAGCCATGCCGAGGCCGCGGCCGGTGTCCTTGGTCGAGTAGAACGGTTCGAAGATCCGCGCCAGCGTCTGCTCGCTCATCCCCACCCCGTTATCGACCACGTCGATGAAGAGGTAGTCTCCCGGTGGCAGGTCATGGCCGAAGGTCATCTGCTTCAGCATGTCCTTGTCGAGGGTGTCGCGGCCGGTCTCGACCGTAATCACGCCGCGATCGTCGTCGACCGCTTCGGCGGCGTTGACGATCAAGTTGAGGATGATCTGCCGGATTTGCGTGGGGTCGGTCTCCACGAGCGGCAGCGGTCCGGGACTCTTGTAGGTCAACGTGCAGTGGCGCGCCACCGACGCCGCCAGCAAATCCACCATCTCCGCCACGAGCGCATCGAGCTCGACCTGTTCGGCCACCACGCGCCCGCCGCCGGAGTAGGCGAGCATCTTCGACACGAGATCGGCGGCGCGCTGCGCGCCGATGACAATCGTCTCGGCGGCGCGGCGTTGTTCGGAGTCCGGCGGCGAGATGATCGTGATCAGATCGGCGTTGCCGAGAATGCCGGTGAGCAGGTTGTTGAAGTCGTGGGCCACGCCGCCCGCGAGCACCATCAGGCTCTCGCTCTTTTGCTGTTCCTGCACGCGGCGCTCGAACGCAATACGTTCCGCTTCGGTACGGCGCCGATTCGAGACGTCGTGAATGATCACCAGCCAGCCGACGAAGCGGCGCTGTGAGTCGCGCACCGCGGAGACCTTGACCTCGAAATACCTGGGCCCCGGCTCCGTCTTGACGATCGCCGGCTGGCCCTGCAGGATCGGCCGGTCCTCGGCGATCGCCTCGTTCCACCACGCCACCACGTCTTCCACTGGCTGGCCGACGCTGCTCACGGTGAGGCCGGTGTAGCGCTCGGCGGCCGCATTCAGATCGACGATGCGGCGCTGCGCGTCGAGCAGGAGCACGCCGTCGTCCATGCTGTCCACGACCATGTCGCGCGCGATGGGCACGAGACCGAACAGGCGGTGGCGATAAATCCCCCACGTCAAGCACGCGCCGGAGACGGCAAATGCCAGCGGCGTCGGATCGATGCCGGCCCCGAGCACGCGCGTGAGATACAGGACATTGCCGGCCCACGGCACCATCGCGCCGGTCAGAATCAGCGCGGTTTGCCGGCGATACGGCGGCGGGAAATGGCGCAGGCCGCGAATGAGTGTCAGGGTCCCGATCAGAACGAGGAAGTAGTTGTAGCCGGCGTTCACCCAGTACCACGGCCCGCCGCGGTACTCGAGGCGTAAACCGAGTGCGGTCGGCACTTCCGTGATCGACGACCAGTAGAAATAGTGTTGCTCGTTCGTGAAGGCGAGGACGAGCGTGATGATCGGCACCATCCAGAGCGCCGCGCGCAGCAGCCGATCGCGGGTCCAGCTCAGCCGGCTGTATTCAGTCGTGAATAGCAGCCACAACACGCCAACCGAGGCCACGCCGAGATACTGGAACTTCGCGATCATGACCCTGATCTCGCGGTCGTCGATCAGGGTATGGATCGCGCTCGTGAAGCTCCACAGCGCGACGGCGAGCATCATCCAGCCAAAGGCCGGGCCCCCCGGCACGCCGCGGCGGGTTCGCGCGATGATCGCCGCCCAGATCGAGAGCGCCGCTGACGCAAAAAGCGCGGCCGCTTGCACAGTTGTTGGCCCAAACACGTCGATTCTGATTATCCGCGCAATGGCGCGGCTGAGCTAAGTTGAGGGGGCAATTCTGGTAGACTCGATGGTGCTGTAGGGGAGGGCCGCCCAGGGCGGCCCTAGGTGTTTCAGGGCCTTGGGTCTCGCTTCAGTCCTCAGGTGTTCCAGTTCATCAGCCTTCAGCGAGACGAGGAGCAGACGATGGGTCGGAAGTTGTACGTGGGAAATCTTCCCTACACCGCGGCGGAGCAGGATCTTCAGGAATTGTTCGAGCGCGTGGCGCCGGTGGAATCGGTCACGGTGATGCGCGACATGGCAACAGGACGCGCGCGCGGCTTTGGCTTCGTCGAAATGGCCACTGACGAGGGCGCGCAGAAGGCGATCACCGAGCTGCATGAATCGCAACTGGGCGGTCGCACACTGACCGTGAACGAAGCGCGGCCCAAAGAACCGCGCGGTCCCGGCGGTGGTGGCGGCTTCGGCGGCAACCGTGGTGGCGGCGGCGGGTTCGGCGGCAACCGTGGCGGCGGTGGCGGCGGCGGTGGACGCAGGGAGCCGCGCTGGTAACCGCAGGTTCACGCTGAATGGCCACACGAGGACCACTCGGAAGAGGAAAACGCGAACGCGAACGGGCGCGAGCTGAAAAGCAGAAGCAGAAGGCCGTGCGCCGCGAGGAAACCAAACAGCGGCGCAACGAGACCACGCCCAAAGAACCCGGGATCGATCCGGACATCGCCGGAATCGTGCCGGGTCCACAACCCAATCCGTGGCTTGATGATCTCGAAGCTGAGCCCGCGGAAGAAGAAGAGAAATAGCCAAAGGCCGGGACAAACTCCCGGCCTTTTGATTTTGTGATCGTTACTTCAGGCGCGCGTTGGTCAGTTGCGCCACGGCGCTGAGCGTGGTCTGCGCCGCATTCAATCCCAGGCGAAAATCCTTGTCCGAGAACGTCGCGAAGACATCGATCGGCTGATGCCACGTGGGGTTCCAACCCGCGCCGGTGTGCATGCCCCGCTCGTTCTCGCGCAGGCTGATCGCCGGAATGATGTCCATGAAGGGCGTCGAGTCCGTGTTCGTCATGTGCGGACCCACCGCGGCCGGGTAGTCGGTGGCGTACTTTTCGTTGGCGTCACGGAAGAAGAACGCCAGCTTCATCGCCTCGTCGGCGCGTTGGGCCGTGGACTGAAACTCGATGTTGACATCAGCCTCAGGCCGCTGCTCGGGATTCCAGGTCCCGTCGGGGCGCGGCATGCCGTGATCCCACATCATCATGTCATGCTGGATCATGCCGAGCCACTTCGGCTCGGGGTAACGCCCTGAGCCGGGCGGGTTCTCCTTGCCCCGCAGCTCCGCGCGCTGCGCGACATATGCGCGCGCGCCGTTGAGGCCGGTCTCCTCGTTGTTCCACAACGCGAAACGGATCGTGCGATCGGTGACGACATCGGGCGAGCTGAAGATCCGCGCCAACTCCATCACGAGCGCCGTGCCCGAGCCGTTGTCGTTCGCCGCTTCGCCCCAGCCGTGGCCGTCCATGTGGGCGCCGATGATGTACATCTCGTCGGGCCGGGTGGTCCCGACCTTGGTGCAGAAAACCTGCTCGCGGGCTCCCGGTGTGGTCGGCTCGCGATTGAGCTCACGCAGCTTTGCATCCGGCTGCGCGTTGGGATCGTTATTAACGCCGGTCCGCCGCGTGACCCCGCGATAGCGCGAGCCGCCCGGTCCGGATCGCACCTCACCGCTCGCAATGATCGGAGTCTGCGGTTTCTGCCCGCCGCCACCCCCGCCCCCACCGCCCTTGGTCTGCGGCGCCGGGTTGTACTCATACTTCAAGCGCTCCGTCGGACAGCCATAACTTTTGAGCTGCGCCTCGATCCAGTCCACGGCCTTGCGATTGCGCTCGGTCCCCTGGCGGCGATCGCCAAACTGCGTCAAACCTTTAATGGTGGCCTTGTATTTCTCGAGCTCGAGGCGTCCTACCAGGGTACGGATCGGATCGTTCGCCGGGGCGGCCGGTGCAGCCGGCTGCTGCCCGTTAAGGGTGGTCGCCGCCAGCGTGATCGCGAAAAGCGCCGTGATCGCGTGTTTCATGGGCGAGAGTTTGACATGTTGGGGCCTTCTCTAGCAAAGTCAGGAATCCCCGCCGGGCGAAACCGCCGCGATGGGACCCAACTGCCCCTAGATGCGAATCCACCTCATCAATCCAAGTGACGTTGCGTTCGGCGCGGCGGTAATTACCCCGCGATGGCTGTATGTGCTGGCCGCGGCCACACCCGCGCGGCTGGGCGATCCCCAAGTGATCGACGAAACGCTCGAGCAGATCGACCTGAACACCGTGTCGCGCGGCGACGTGATCGGGATCGGCATCCACACGCTGAACGCCCTGCGCGGCTACGAAGTCGGACGTGCGGCGCGCGCGCGCGGCGCCTACGTCGTGTACGGCGGCATTCACTCGAGCCTGTTCCCCGATGAGCCGTTCGAACACGGCGGGGCACATGCGGTAGTCAAGGGCGACGGCGATCGCGTCTGGCCCGTGGTGATCGCCGACTGCGAAGCCGGCAAGCCACAGAAGCTCTACGACGGCGGCAAGATCGAAGGGGCCGCGATGCTGCAGGCGCGCTGGGATCTGCTGCCGCAAAACAAGTACATGATCGCGTCGGTGCAGACCGTGCGCGGCTGTCCCAAGCACTGCTCATTCTGTTCGGTGTGGCGCACCGACGGCCAGAAGCCGCGCGTGCGCGAGTCGGATGCGGTGATCGAGGAGCTGGTGCAGTTGCGGCGTCTCGGCTTCCGCTTCATCGCGCTTGCCGACGACAATTTCTATCCGGTGACACTGGAAGATCTCCGCATGGCGGATCGGCGCGCCGACAAGAGCACCTATCACCGTCTCAAGGCGCTGCGCGACGAGCGGTTCGAGCTGATGGAGCAGATGTCGAAGCTGCCATCAGACATGAACTTCTTCACGCAGATCACCATGGAAGCCGCCGAGGATCCGGAATACCTCGATGCCATGCGCAAGGCCCGCATTCGCGGCGCGCTGGTCGGCATCGAATCGGTGACGCCGGAAGGCCTCAAGGACGTCTACAAGGACTTCAACCTCGCCGGCGACGCGCTCGCGGAGCGGCTGCAGGAATTCAAGAAGCGCGGCGTGCACGTGCTCGGCTCGTTCATCTTCGGGCTGCCAAGCGACAAGCCGGCCACGTTCGATGCCACCGCGGTGCTGGCGCAGCAGGCGAACATCACGCTCGCGCAATTCGTGATGCTCACGCCGTTCCCTGGCACGCTCGACTTCCAGCGCTGGGAAGCGGCGCAGGACGGCAACGCGCCGAAGATTGGCGGCGTGCCGGTCACGCGGCACTGGCTGATTCCGAAACATCTGCGCCCCAAGGTTTACACACCGCACCCGCTCATGTCGGCCGACGAGATTCGCCAGCGCACGCAGGGCGTGTGGGACGAGTTCTATCGCCTGCGACTCGTCTGGGAGCGCGCCAAGTGCGTGAAATCGATGAAGTCGCGGATCGCCTTCGTGATGATCTCGAAACTCTACCGGCAGATGTACGCCAATACCGGCATCTCGACCGACAGCGCCCGCTCGAACCAGGCGCACCGCATGACGCGAATGATCGCGAAGCCGCTGGCCAAGATGTTCTCCGGCCGGCCGATGCCGGATCTGCAAGTGCCTGCATGAGTACGTAGGGGCGGGACTTTAGTCCCGCCCTGCTGCCAGATAACCCCAAAATCAGGCGGGACTAAAGTCCCGCCTCCACGTTCCTTCGCGATAGACTGGCGCCGTGCGCACCTTCGCGCTCATCCTCGCGATCCTGACCGCCGCCGCTGCAGCCGGCGATGCGCTTGTCGTGAGCGAGTTCCCGATCGCGAGCGATCGGGAACGAGTCGAACGGCAGCGCCGTGGCGGGCGCGGCGGATTCAACGTGAGTCCCGCCGCTCCCGAAGACTTCGACGGCCTCTTTCAATTCTGCCGTGTCGCATTCCGCGGCAATCGCGCCGGCGACGGCGGCGGGTGGGGCGTGGATTTCCCGCGCGCCGACATCAACGTGTCGATCCGGTTGTCGGAGCTGACCAAGGCTGCCGTCAGCTTCGCTGCGCCGCAAGAACCGAATCACGTGGTCGTGAGGCTCACCGACGAGACGCTGTTTCAGTGCCCGATGGTGATGATGACCGAGGTGGGCGCGGCGTATCTCGACACTGCTGAAGCGGAAGCCTTGCGGACCTATGTGCTCAAGGGCGGCTTCGTGTGGGCCGATGATTTCTGGGGCGAGTACGCGTGGCAGGCGTGGACCGATCAGTTGAGCAAGGCCCTGCCCCCGGCCGAATTTCCGATTCGCGATCTCGAGAAGGACCATCCGCTGTTCCGCACCTTGTTCGACATCGGCGGCGTGCCGCAGATTGCCTCGATTGGGCACTGGTGGGGCAGCGGCGGCGGCACGTCAGAGCGCGGCGCCGAAAGCGCCGTGCCGCACGCGCGCGGCATCTTCGATGCGCAGGGCCGCATGATGGTGCTGATGACGCACAACACCGACATCGGCGATTCGTGGGAAGAGGAAGCGTCGAACCCGCAATACTTCTACGAGTTCTCAACCAAGGGCTACGCGTTCGGCATCAATGCCATCGTGTACGCCATGACTCATTGAAGCGCGTTCCTCAAAGCGCGTAACCACACCAGCAAGGCTTCCGTGTTCGCCGGGCCCATGCGAACCAGCTGCTTCTGCGTCGGGGTCAGCGATTCCAGCTTCGGATCGGCGTAGTCCCAACTCGCGCCGCCGCCTTCGACGACACGGATGGGACCCTTGACGACGGGCGTGTCGAGCAGGATGTCGAGCGCGTTGCGCACGGCGTTGTCGACGTCGCGATCGGCATTGCCCATGCCTCGATACGCCTCATTGAGCCGCGGCCGGATGGTGCGGTAGATCTTCGCGACGGCGGAGGCGTCCATGGAGGTGACGGTGCCCACGAGACCGTTGTAGCGCTGATAGCTGGCCGGATCGATCGTGCGCTGCGTTGGGCGTCCCGCCGTCGTGAGTGGTGTTTCCGGCGCCAGGACCTTGAAGTCACGAGCCGGCGACGCGCCGGTCGATGCCTGATTGATCGCCGCAGCGAGCTGACGAACCAGGTCGTCGGTGGCCAGCCAATTGGCCAGCTCGGGCCGCGACGACAGCGCGGCGAGCAGCGGACGAAGGAACCCATCCATCTCGTCGAGCGGCGGCAACGGCACCGCCGGATCGCCCGGCTTGTCGATCGGCGCGTCCGTGGCGGTCACCGCCCTCGGCGAGTCATTGCCCGGGGCCTCGGCGCGGCGCATCATCCACCACGCGCCGCCGGCAACGAGCAGCACGATCACCGCCGCGATGATGGCGATCGGCCTGGCGTCGTTCATGGCGCGCTGGGCGGCGGCACGCGCCGCTTGGTGGCCTGCTCGAAGGCGTAGGCCAGCTCGATCAGGCGAGGTTCGCTGCACGCCGTGCCGGTGAAGCTCACGCCGTAGGGCGCCGGCGCGGGCGTGAAGCCGTCGGGATACGGCGCGTTGGCCGGCGGCACAGGCGTCACGAGCGCAAATGGAACGATCACGGTCGGGTAGCCGGGCTTGGCGGCAATCCCGGCTCCGCCGGAGCCAGGGAAGAGCAGCGCGTCCAGTTTGTGCATCTTGAGCGCTTCGTCGATGCCGTGCGTCGCGGCCAGCTGAATGTCGCGCTTTCGATCGGCCTCCCACTTGGCGCGATCCTTCTCGAGGTCGAGCTCATCGGACTGATCGAGATTGGCCTGCGCGTACTTGATCGCGTTGCGGTTGTTGCGGGCGGTGTTGAAGGCGCGCAGCTCCGCGAGCGTCTTGACCGGCGCCGCCGGTCCGAGCGACGCGAGCCACGCATTGAAGTCCCGCTTCATGCCGTACCACAACACCGACGAGCAATTCGTCTCGCGGGGCCCCTTGCCGCAGGCGTTGCCCCACAGCACGAAGTTGTTCTTGGGATCCTGGTCGATCACGCTGGGAATGTCGGCGTCGACCACCGTGGCGCCCTGCTTTTTGAGAATCTCGATGGCTTCCGCCATCGCCTTGGCTTGCGGCTCGTTGAGGCCGCCGCGAGGTTCCTTGTCGCCCGGCAGCGTGATGCGGTCGTAGTAGTTGGCGCGCGGGATCCCGATGCGCGCGCCTTTCAAAGCGCCGCCTTTGAGGAATGGCGTGTAGTCGCGGTTTGGTGGCGCCTGACACGTCTTGGTTGCCGGATCGTTGGGATCCGGCGACGCGCTTTCGAGCGCGCCGAACATGATCGCGACGTCAGCCACCGTCTTCGCCATTGGCCCAGCCGTATCCTGATCGGCAGTGATCGGAATCACGCCGTAACGGCTGATGCGGCCCACGGTCGGCTTGATGGCGGCAAGCATGTTCTGGTTCGCCGGGCTGAGGATCGATCCCGACGTCTCTGTACCGACGTTGGCGGCCCAGAAATTGGCGGCTGTGCCGCCGCCGGAACTCGAGCCACCGGTGTTCAGCACCGGCCGCCCGTCCGCCGTGGCGGTGCGCGGATCCCGGCGCGGATCGTACGGGTTCATGGCATAGCCGATGAGCGCGTTGTAATTGCCGGGCATCCCGTTGGCCACGAAGTTCGCCAGCTCGGTCAACGTCGTCTTTGCCAGGATCACGGCGCCGGCATCGCGCAGGTTCTTGGTCAGGGTCGCGTCGTACGGGACCATCAAACCTTCGAACGCGATCGCGCCGCCGGTGGTCGGCATGTCGGTGGTGTGGACGTTGTCTTTGAGCGCCACGGGAATGCCGTGCATTGGCCCACGCACCTTGCCGGCGCGGCGCTCCTCATCGAGCCGGTCCGCCTCCTGCAGCGCCTTGGGATTCACGGCCATCACCGCGTTCAGCTTTTCCTCGTAGAGCGCAATCCGGATCAGGTATTGCTCGACGAGCTGCCGCGAGGTGACGCGCCCCTCGCGCATCGCGCGCTGCATGTCCTGGATCGAGGCTTCGACCACGGTGAATCGAGGTGCGGGTTTGGACTGGGAAGAAAGAGTGACGGAGGCGGCGACGAGCGCCGCGACCACGGTGCCGGCCAGGATTGATCGCATGGCGGCGATCATAACGTCAGCCGCCTAATCTCTTCATCATCTTCAGAAAATCTGCCGGGAGCGGCGCTTCGACAGAGATCTGCTCCCCCGTCAGGGGATGCGGAAATGCCAGCGTCCAAGCATGAAGCATGTTTCTTTTTGTAGTGACAGATGCTTGTCCCGCCGACTTGGGGCTTGGGCCCGCATAAACACGCTCGCCGATCAATGGGTGCCCAAGCTGCTCGAGGTGCAATCGTATTTGGTGCTGCCGGCCCGTGTGCAGACGCAGTTCGAGCAGGGCAGCGCCGTTTAGACGCTCGCGCACCCGGTAGTCGGTGGCCGCATCGAGGCCTGCCTGGTAGTCCTCGACGAGTTTGCGGCGTCCATCGCGATATCCCGACGAAATGCGGGCCTTGATGGTGCCGCTGGGTGGATCGGGAATGCCTTGCACGAGCGCCAGATAGTGGCGTTCGAACCGGTGCTCCTTGAACAGCTCGCGGCCTGCGGCATGCGTGTCTTTCGACAACGCCACCGCCAGCGATCCGGACGTGTCGCGATCGAGGCGGTGCAGCATCCCGACATAACTCTTATGGCCGCGCTTGAACGCGATGTATTCCCGAACGCGCTTGAGGACGGTGTCTTCAGAGTTGCCGGCCTCCGGACTGGAAGGAATGGACAACAAGCCGGCCGGCTTGTTGAGGACGATGATCTGGTCGTCTTCGTGAAGGATGTCGAACGCCGCGCGGGCGCGCGACTGGGCGGGCCGATTGAGGTTCAGCTCAATCGCCGCCCCCGCAGACACATCGAGGCCGGGATCCTTCTGGACCCGGCCATCGACGGTGACTTGACCTTTTTCAATGGCGTCGCGGACCTGCCGCCAGGACAGATCTGCGTGCATTGCCTTCAGCTGCTTGTCGAGGCGCAAGCACGCAGAATAACGAAGGACGAAGAACGAATAACGAAGTATTTCGTCATTTGTTATTCGTTCTTCGTTATTTCCCTTACTTGCCGCGGAGCGGGACGAAAATCGTCGCCTCCCCACGGGTGATCAACAGCACCGCCGGCTTGCCGGACGTCGCGTTGAGCGCGTCGCGGACGTCGGCCGCCGCGCGCACGCTCTTGCCGTTGACCTGCTGAATCACGTCGCCTTCCCGCAGGCCGGCGGATGCCGCCGCGCCCGACGGGTCGACGCCCGTGATGACCACGCCGCGGATATCGCGTTCGAGGTTCAGCTGCGCAGCGAGTTCCGGCGTGATCGGTTCCACCGTCATGCCGTACCTGCCGCCCGAGCCTTCGCGCTCGCCGTCGAGCGAACGGTTGCCGTCGCGGGCCACCGTCATCTCTTCGAGCGTCGCCTTCAGCTCGCTGGTCCTGCCGTCACGGAGCACCTTCAGCGTCACCGTGGAGCCGGGCTTGGTCGCCGCAATCTCGTTGCGGAACGCGTTGGTGTCAACCACCGGACGACCCTGGTAGCTGAGGATCACGTCACCCTGCTTGACGCCCGCTTTCGCGGCCGCGCCGTTCGGCGTCACGTTGCTCACGAGCGCGCCTTCCGCCTTGTCGAGGCCGAGGCCCGTCGCGAGATCGCCCGTCACACCTTGCACGGTGACCCCGAGAAGCCCGCGATGCACGCGCCCGTTCACCACGAGCTGGTCCATCACGTTCTTCGCCATGTTCGACGGCACCGCGAAGCCGATGCCGATGTTGCCGCCCGAGGGCGACAGGATCTGCGAGTTGATGCCCACCAGCTCGCCCGCGGTATTCACGAGCGCGCCGCCGGAGTTGCCCTGGTTGATCGACGCATCGGTCTGCAGGAAGTCTTCATAGCCTCCGTTACCGAGGCCCGTCGCACGGCCCTTCGCGCTGACGATACCCATCGTCACCGTCTGGCCGACGCCGAGCGGGTTGCCGACCGCGAGAACGACATCACCTACGCGCATCGCGGTCGAGTCGCCGATCGGCACGACCGGCAGGTTGCTGCTGTCGACCTTGATCACGGCGAGGTCGCTCGGCGGATCCGAGCCAATCAACTTGGCGTCCATCACGCGCCGATCCGACAACTCGACCTGGATCTTCGCTGCGTCGTCGATCACGTGATGATTGGTCAAGATGTAACCGTCAGCGGTGACGATCACGCCCGAACCGAGACCGCGTTGCATGGGCGCGGGCATCTGTCGGCCGCGCGGCTGCTGCCGCTGGCCGAAGAGATCACCGAAGGGAAACCCCTCGGGCATCTGAGGCATTTGCGTCATTCGCGGTGACGCCGTGCGCTCAGTTCGAATGGTCACAACCGCGGGGGTGACTCTGGCAACCGCGTCCGCAAATCCCTCGGGCGCGATGCGGCCTGCCTGCACAGGGGCCATCACCGTCGCGGGAGCTGCGACCGCCGCCTCAACACCCGATGCCGCGGGGAAGCCTGCGTACGCGCCCGCGGACGCCAGGCCAAGGCCGAGCACCAAAGCGCCCGCCTTCGCCCGCCAACTAGCAAACGGGCTTCGGCGCGCTTCGGAGCTGAATGACTTCTGGGACATTACACGTTCCTCCATGTGTAGTGAGACGCTGGAGGGACTTTCAGGAGCGTTACTGGAGGGTTACAAACGCGTAAGGTTCGGGAGTTTTATCGTGAAGATGGAACCCTTGCCGGGACTTGCACTTACGGTGACACTGCCACCTTGGGCTTCGACGTAGGCGCGGACCAGGCTCAGCCCTAGACCGATACCTTTGGTGGTCCGGCTCTGATCGCCACGGTAGAGTCGATCAAAAATGCGCGGCAGGTCCTGTTCGGTAATGCCGACGCCCGTGTCGCGGACGCGGATTTCGACGAAGTGCTGATCGGCCGAAGCTTCCAGATCGACACGACCGCCACGCGGCGTGTATTTGATCGCGTTGTCGACGAGGTTGGCGAGGGCCTGGCGCAACCGATCGCGATCCGCGGCGACGATCAGCCCGGCGGGAACGTTCACGTCGAAGGTGACACCGGCCGCTTCGGCGCTGTCCTCATAGAGATCGCGGATCTCGGCGGCGAGCTTCGCGAGCTCCACCTGCGACACGTTGAGTTTCATGGTGCCGGTTTCGGCTTCCGAAATGTCCATCAGCGTCGTGAGCATGGAGAGCACCCGATCGCTTTCTTCGAGAACATCCGACAACGCTTCGCGATGCCTGGCCGGATCGTTGCTGGCCAGCGCCGATTCCGCCGTCACCCGCAGCCGCGTCATCGGCGTGCGCAGATCGTGGGCGACGTGATCCAGCGCGTTGCGCATGCCGTGGATCAACGTGGTGATGCGCGCGAGCATGGCGTTGAAGAGGGAGCTCAGCTCATCCACCGCGTCGTCGGTGTCGTACACCGGCACGCGGTCGTCGGTCTGGCCGGTGTGCAGGATGCGCCGCACCGTATCACGCAGGTCGCGCAGCGGCTTGAGCGTCGAGCGCGTCAGGAACACGCCGCCGACGACGCCGATCATCAGGGCGACGCCGGCGCCGAGGATCAGGACGCTGCGGAAATTCGCGAGCAGCTGGTTGCGGGCCTCGCTGGTCTTGCCGACTTGCAGGATCGATCCGCTGCCGACGCGAATGCTCGCGATCTCGAGCACCGCGTTGCGATCGCGCGCGCGCACCTGCGCCCAGATGGCGTTGCCGCCGCCGGGTAGCTCGGCCAGGTCGAACGCCCCCCACGTTTCGGGAAGCGAGTAGAGCAACACATCCTGGAACGGTCCGACCAGGCGAACGAACAACGGCTCGCGAGTGCCGGATCGCTGTTCGATCTCGATGGCGCGCGCCAGCGCGGGCAGCCCGCCGGCCTGGTAGCGCGTGGCGTATTCACGCAGCGTCGATTGGATGATGTCGTGATCGCGCGCTTCGAGCTGCGAGGCGAGCAGACCGTACGTCAATCCGCCAATCACCAGCGTGCTGGCGAGGAACGTGCCGAGGTACCACGCGGCCAGGCGCAGGCCAAGGGCCTGGCTGATGCGGTTAGCCCACCTTGAGGACATAGCCCGCGCCCCGCACCGTGTGAATCATCTTGGTGGGAAACTCCTCGTCTACTTGATCTCGAAGGCGGGAGACCAGCACGTCGACGACGTTGGTGCCCGGATCGAAGGAATACCCCCACACGTGCGACAGGATCATCGTCTTCGAGAGGACGCGACCCGGATGCCGCATCAGGTATTCGAGCAGCGCGAACTCGCGCGGCCTGAGCTCGATGACCTTGCCCGCCCGTTCGACTTTTCGTGACAGCAAATCGAGCGTGAGCTCGCCGACCACCAGTCGCGTCGGCTCGGTGGTGCCGCCGGAGCGCCGCAATAAGGCCTGCAGTCGCGCGAGCAACTCCGCGAACGCGAACGGCTTGGTCAGGTAATCATCGCCGCCGGCCTGCAGGCCTTTGACGCGATCGTCGACGGTGTGCCTGGCGCTCAGGATTAAGACCGGCATCTGCTGCCGCTTCGCGCGCAACTGCTCGATCACTGAGAGCCCATCGAGCTCCGGCAGCATGACGTCCATCACCGCCGCGTCGTAGCCGCCGTCGAGTGCCTTCTTCAACGCGTCGGTGCCGGTCGAGGCCACATCCACGGCATACCCCGCCTCGCGAAGACCCCGCGAGACGAAGTCGGCAATCACCGGATCGTCCTCAGCAACCAGAACGCGCATATCCCATCAGGAAAGATACCGCTGTCGCACAAACGCCTGCCATGAGGATTCGAACGCAGCCGGTGAGACGCCGAGCACCGACTGCAGATCGCCGTTGGCCTGGATGAGGCGCAGGTAGGCGGGGCGTCCCCACGTCGCCACGATGAACTCGCCCAGCAGGTAGCCCACTTCGTAGACCTGGCGGCCGGCATTCGGATCGGCGTTCAACTGCTGCAGCGTCGGAAACACGCCACTATTCAGATACGAGATGCTGCGCGGATTGACCAGCTCGTTATTTTCGTAAAGCGCCACAGCTTCCCACAACCATCGCGGATTGTTGCCGAATGACGGATTCAACGTCATCGTCACGGCGTGAACGAACTCATGGACGACGTTGGTGGCGAGTTGCGGGACGGCGAGCACGCGAAGTTCGGCGGGGCCCGTGATGTACCCGCCGGCCTGGTAGCGTACGCCGAAGTACCTCGTCAGCTCGTCGAAGTAAGTCCGCTCGTCCTGCCACACGCGAACGGTGATCACGGGAAGTGACGACACGCCGAGCGCGGTGGTGATGCGAGGATATTCCGCTTCGAGGCGATCGAGCGCGGCGCGCACCGCTGAATCAGGTGCCGTGCCGGCGAACACCAGGAACCGATCGGTTTGGACCCGCAGTTCGAGCGTTTCGACCGCCGCCGTCGGGCCCGTCGTGGTGCCGCCGCCACACGCAGTGGCTGCCACTAATGCGGAGATCGCGAAGAGTCTTCGCATATCAGAAGGTCAACCGGTGAGTGTCGAAGAACTCGTTGATCAGTTCCAGCAGCTGTGCGGATTCCTTGCGCGTGACCCACCCGACCGCGCCGTCCTGGCTCACGGCGACATCGCGATTGGTCGAGGTCTTATCGACCGTGGATTTCCAGGTGTCGTACAGGTAGTCATCCACGAGCGTGGCCGGAATCTTCCCCGTGTTGACGAGCTCGAGCAGATCCTCGTCGGCCTGGGACTCGGTGGCAAGAACCACTTTTGCCGGAGGGCGAGCGATCTTCTTCAGCTGATCGTTCAGCCGCAGCAGGCTGGCGTGATGATCGCTGTTGCGGCGCACGTGAATGGCACGTCCACCGACGTCCTCGAGGCTGACCAGCGGAGGCGTGCCCGGGCCCGTCACGATCAGCTCGCGAACCGCCGTTCGCCACGGGTTGGCAAACGCGACCTGATCGTCGCGCTCGAAGGTCCGCAGAAGACTGGCGGCGATGTCGGCGTGGCCGGCGACCAGATCGGGTATCAGCGACGTTTCGCTCGAAGGGATCAGGACAAGCGAAACGCGTTGTGGCGCGATGCGCTGATTGAGGAACTGCTCGAACGCGGCGATGGCATCGACGGTTCGCCCACGCTGCCGGCCGCTCACAATTTGAAAATGGGTCCGGCTCGGAGTCACGAGCACGCGAATGATGCCGCGTTCGATCATGGCATCGAGATCGCCGGTATACGGCTCGAGCGTGCGCATGTCGCCGTCCGCGGCCGAGGGTCGATCGGACCCGTGCGGGATGTTGACGATCGACATTGCCGGCACCGTTGAGTTGCTCGGCGGCATCGGCCGTGTCGACTCGGGGTTCGAACACCCCGAAATACACACAAGACCCACCAGCCACGACACACTCCGCCAGCCCATCGCGCGATTCTCGCACGACTGCGCTAGGATGCTGGGTGATGAACCGTCGGGAATTTCTCGGCGCCATGGCGGTGGCGCCACTGGCGCTCGGCACGCAGGGCGCGAGCCAGGCGCGGCGAACATTCGAGATCACCACGCGCATCGAGCTGCCGGAAGAGCACGACGCCGCAATCGCGTGGGTGCCGTTGCCGCTGGGCAGGCCGGCCCCGTATCAATCCGATCGCGGCCACACGCTGGGCGGCAACGCTGAACGTTCGCGGGTGATCAAGCTGCCGGGCTCCGACACGGCCATCGCCGTCGCCGAGTGGGGCCACATGATGCCGGCGCCGATCTTCGTGGTCACCGCGCGGGTCGAGACCAAGAATCACCGAGTCGCGTTGTCGCCATTGAACGGCGCGAAACGATCAGCGGACCTGGCCGCCTATCTCAAGCCGGCCACCCTGATTCCCCTCGATGGCATCGTCAAGGAGACGGCCGACACCATTACGCGCGGGCATAGCACGCCGCTCACACAGGCGCGCGCGATCTATGACTGGATTGTCGAGCACACCGTCCGTGATCCCGAGGTCAAGGGGTGCGGGCTCGGCGACATTCGCTGGATGCTCGAGACGAAGAACCTGCGCGGCAAATGCGCCGACTTGAACGCGTTGTTCGTCGGGCTCTCGCGTGCCGCGGGATTGCCGGCGCGCGATCTGTACGGCCTGCGCGTGGCGCCGTCGACGCAGTTTCCCAGCCTGGGCCGCGGCGGCGGCAACGTCACCACCGCGCAGCATTGCCGGGCCGAGGTGTGGATCGACGGCATCGGCTGGGTCCCCGTCGATCCCGCCGACGTGCGGAAACTGATTCTCGAAGAGCGTCCCACCGCATCGTTGCAGGAGCCGTACGTCGCGAAAGTTCGTGATGCGCTGTTCGGATCCTGGGAAATGAACTGGATCGCCTACAACGACGCGCACGACGTGGTGCTGCCCGGGTCAAAAGGCAAGCCGCTGCCGTTCCTGATGTATCCGCAAGCGGAGATCGCCGGCACGCGCGTCGACAGCCTGGATCCCGATCGCTTCAAGTACACGATTACCGCGCGCGAAGTGTGATCGCCGGCATCAACTACCCCTGGGCGATCTACGACGGCCGTGCCAATTACGGCTGCGACTTCGGCCGCAACAAATGGGACAGCCACACTGGAGTGACCGCTCATGCAGACGACGTGCGCGCGGATTTCGCCGACATGGGTGCGGCTGGGATCGAGGTCACGCGCTGGTTCGTGTTTACGGACGGCCGCGGCGGCATTCGCTGGACGGCTGACGGCGGGGTTGCCGGCCTCGATGCCGAGTTCTTCCAGGACATGGATGCCGCGATTGAGATCGCGTCATCCAGCGGCGTGCGCCTCTGCCTCGTGCTGATCGATTACCTGTGGTTCCACGATCCCCAGCGGCGCCTCGCCTTGCTCGATCGTGACGGTGGATCAGCCTTTCTCGACCAGGTGATCGATCCGTTTCTCGATCGTTATGGCAAGGCCACGGCGATTCACTCGTTCGACTTGATCAACGAGCCCGATTGGGTGATCCAGGAGCTGGCGACCAATCCCAATCGCGCGGTGTGGCCGCTCGATCGGTTGCGAACGTTCGCCGGGCTGATGTCGGCGCGGATCCGCGCAGGTTCGCCCGCGTTGATCACGCTGGGCGGCGGACGCGTGGCGCCAGTCGGTGAATGGGATCACCCGTCGTACGATCTCGACTTCCTGCAGGTGCACTCGTATCCGGATGTGCGGTATCCAGGCCGCGACCACAGCGTGTTTGGCCGCACCGCTGCGAGCTTTGGGTTGAGTAAGCCGCTCGTGATCGGCGAGTTCCCGTCGCAGCCGCGGCTGCATCCGCCGGGACATCTCTCGCCGGCGTATTCACTCGAGGACTACCTGGCACTCGCGCGCGACGGCGGCTACCTCGGCGCCTGGCCATGGAGTTTCAAGGGCGTGGACGCGTTCGGTGCGGCGGACTTGCGCGCGATGGCCGCGTTGAAAATGGATACGTAGGGGCGGGACTTTCTTGTCCGCCGAAGCGCTAAGCGCGAAGGTGGAAGTCCCGCCCGCCAGCCGGGTCTAGAGACGCCGCTACGTTCTGGGTTTCGCGCAGGCCCCGTACCAATCCGAGCACGACCCAGGCGAAACGGAAATTCATCACGTCGGCGTTCATCGTGTTGACGAGCGTGCCCAGTAGCGCCGCCGCGGCCGCCGTGGCCATCCAGGCATGGCGATGATCGCGCGCCAGTAAGCTGCGGGTGTCGGTGGCAATCACGATCCACAAGATGATCAGTGTCACTCCGCCGATCAGCCCGGCCTCGGCGAGACGGCCCAACAACGTCGAGTGTGGATCGATGAGGCGATACGGCTCGGTGAGCCTGCCCCGTTGAAAGGCCGCTTCTGTGATCGCGTGGAAACGTTCGAGGCCGATGCCCGTCAGTGGCCGGCTGGTGAACGCATCCCACGCCACCTGCTTGATTCGGAAATAACTAATCGTCTGGTACTCGACGTCGACGCCGCCGATCCGGGCGCGACCGCCGTCCACCGCGTACTGATAGATCGTGTTGTCGCGAATCGGAGAGTCGCCGATGGATCGAATCGAGACGGTAGCGGCAAAGTTGAGGGCCATCACGATGGCCGCCGCCGCAGCGACCGCGGCGATCCGCACGGTCGCGCGCGCAGCCGCTGCCATGAGGCGGTGACGACCGAGACCGCCACGCCGGCCACCGAATGACTGAACGTCATCGCCGTTGCGATGGCCATCACGAAGCCGGCCACCCAGGACCGTGCGCGTGAGACCGCGATGGCGGGATGCAACATCACGAACGGCACCGACACCGCCAGCACGCACGCGAACATCGCCGGGGATACGGTGAGCGCGGTGAGGCGTAGCGTCGGCCCAAGGTAGGGCAGCGTCATCACCGGGCCGATGCGACCGGTGCCGAAGCCGAAGACCGCCTGGATCACGAGCGCGATTACGCCAACCACCGCGAGCACGGCGCCGCTCGAGGCAAGACCGGTGGCGACGGTGGTCGCGAGGCCCTGCCGCACAGCGAGGACGATCACAACGTAGATGGCGACGAGGTAGGACTGTCGAACGAGCTCAATCGTGCCCGCGCGAGGATCGGGAGAGAACATCACCGCGATCACGCTGCCCGCAAGGTAGCCGGCTATCGCAAGATCGAGCGCGGTGAATCGAGGCCGGGACCATTTTGCTTTCGCCAGAATCGCGATGGCGGCAACGACGAATACCGCATCCGTCGCGCGCGCGTTGAACGGCAGTGGTGGCCAGTCGATGGCGATCGTGGCGAGAAAGAGCAGCAGCAACCACCGGCGCATGGGTTGGTCGGTATTATGACGTGCGATACCTTTCCTGCGCGCTGCCGCTCACCGAACAGAAACAGGGCCGGCCAGCCAACCTGGCCGGTCCTGTCAGTTGTGCGGCTACCGTCGTTTCACGGCTTCGTAGACGGTTGCCGATCCGCCACCGATGGCGGCGCCGATGAGCGCGCCCTTCTTTCCCTTCAGTGCGCCGCCGACGCCGGCGCCGGTCGCGGCCCCTCCGGCGATCATCAGCGCGGTCTTGGTCTTGGTGCGTTGCTGGCGTTCCGCATACCGCACGTTCGAGCGCGACACATTGCGCGCGCGCACGGCTTGCGAGGCTGCCTCGCAACGCGCCACCACTTGAGAGGTGCCGTTCACGCGACGCTGGGCCATCACCGCTCGCTGACCCGGACCGCATTCCACGATCACCGCCGGCTGCTCGTCGTCTGCATACCGGTAGCTCTGGGCCGATCCGGCTGTCGGCGCCGCAAGCGCGGCGCAGGCGGCGAAACCGGCGGCAATCACTTTCACGCGACTGGTGACCATGGCATCTACTCCTCCCGCGCGGGCGCTAAGCGCTTCGATCGCGCGGTGGACAGACGCAGCATCTGCCTCGTCTATCTCCAAGGAATGTGCCAGTCCGATTCCCAGCAGAAACGCGAGAGAGTGTCCGGATGACGGGAATGCCTGAGCCGCGAAGGGGACGGGAATGTCTGGAAGGAGAGGACACGGCGAACTCAGAGAGCGGTTACTGAGCGCGCGTGCTGTCGATCAAAGTCTGTATTTCTTTGATGACCACATCAGGCGCGTCCCGCTGGACGAAGTGTCTGCGCCTTCGACAACGAGCCATCGTCCGCTACCTCGTGAGCACTGACGAAGACCGTTGACGCGAGCGTTCTGCACTGCCCTCACGAGGCGTCGCCGTCGAACGGCACCATTCCCTTGGGCAGCGATGCCACGCGACTGGCCAGGAGCACGGACGAGGGAATATTCGGCGCCGGCTTCAAGTCACGATCTTCGAGTTTTCGCGTTCGCAGGAGATCGGCCATGACCAACACCTCGGCACGAACCGCAGCCGGCGCGTTCCTGGTAGACGTATCCATCGCCGCAAAAAACGCATCGAGATCTTTGGCGGTCGCGCCGAAGGATGCGAACATCTGCTGCCACATCGGTTCGGTCATCGTGACGTCAGTCGGATCGATGTACAGGATCGCCTGCACCAGCTGCGGGTACTCGCCGGCGAAGTAGCGGGCCAGTGCGCCGCCCCACGAGTGACCGACGAGGATGAACGGTGAGGGCACTCCCAGCGATTCGAGCAGCTTCTTGAGCCGCTGATTCGCGCGCTGCGGTGTCGGTGACTGGCCGTCCCATGGCGACTGGCCCGTTCCCGATCTGTCGGTACGCCACGACCGGCGCGAATGCGGCGACCCTCTCGAGAATGGGATCCCGGTCTCGAGCGGCATTCCGGCGCCGCTTTCAAAAACGACCACCGGCACCGGCGCGCCGGTCCTCTTGGCGAGAGAGGAACGGACGCGCAAGGCGACGCCATCAATCTCGGTCGACGATGTGACAAGCCCTGGTTGAGAAGAGGGTGCGGTTTGCTGAGCAGCGAGCGTGACGATGCTCAGCGAGAAGAGAATCAGGCTTAACCGAACGGTCGTCACGCGCGACCTCAGAGATCAGCTATGTATACCCGATCGGCTCCGCTGGGTCGAGCCCGAAGGGAGAAGACCGCGTGGTCGGAGGATTGCTGGTCAGCGTCGGCAGCAGAGTGAGACGGGCCACGAACCGCCGCGCGCGCCGCACGGTGATCAGGTATCCTGACGCCGGTTCCATTCATGAATCCGGGCGATACCCTGTCGCGCTACCGCATTGCTGCGCTCGTTGGCGCCGGCGGAATGGGCGAGGTCTACAAGGCCGAAGATACGCGACTGAAGCGGCCGGTGGCGCTCAAGGTGCTGACACCGGCACTCAGCGACAACGCGGACGCGAAGCAGCGGCTAATCATTGAGGCGCAGGCGGTTTCCGCGCTCGATCATCCGAACATCTGTACCATCTACGAGATTGACGAGACGCCGGACGGCCGCTTATTTCTGGCGATGGCGTTCTACGAAGGCGAAACGCTCGCCAAGCGCGTCGCCCGCGGCGCTCTGCCCGTGGCCGAAGCGCTCGACATCGTGATCCAAGCGGCCCGCGCGGTCGCGGCCGCGCACGAGGCCGGCATCATTCATCGCGACATCAAGCCCGCCAACATCTTTCTGTGTTCGCGATCGGCGCCGCGGCCGCAGGACGAGACCGAGGTCGCTGCGCACGCCACCGCCCGATACACCGACGAGACGGGGTCGGTGAAGCTGCTCGATTTCGGCATCGCCAAGCTCAGCGACCAGACTGGCGTCACGCGCACCGGATCAACCGTCGGCACCGCCCCGTACATGGCGCCCGAGCACATCGGCGGCCACGCGATCGACGAGCGTGCCGACGTCTGGTCGCTGGGTGTGGTCCTGTACGAGCTGGTGACCGGCAAGCGGCCCTTTGGCGGCGACAACGCCCTCGCGATCATGCGATCGATCACCGAGGACCGGCCGCCGCGGCCGGGCAGCCTGCGCTCCGACGTGCCGCCCGCGCTCGACGCCATTGTCGAGCGCGCGTTGAAGAAGCGCACTGGTGAGCGCTATGTCTCGGCGAACGATCTGCTGAAGGATTTGGAAGCACTTCGCGCGTCGCTCAGGGCAACCGCCACGACAACCGTGGCGCATGCCGTCGCGGCGAGCAGCGCGTCGAACCGCCGGGCGCTGGTGGTGGCCGCGGCCGCGATTCTGATCGTCGCCGCCGCAGGCGGGTGGTGGCTGCGGGTCTCGATGCGGGCGCGCGAAACGCAGGCGGCGGTCGAAGAGATCCGTAGCCTCATCGAAGCCGAGGAATTCCCGGCATCGTATCTGCGTCTGTTGAGCCTGCCTCCTGACATTGCGGCCGACCCGGCGGTCGAAAAGCTGCGCCAGGATTTTTTCCTGCCAGCAACGGTGCATTCCGATCCTGAAGGCGCAGACGTTTACATCAAGGCCTACGACGAGCCCAAGGGAGACTGGGTGCTCCTCGGGCGCACGCCGATCGAGTCACGCGGCGCGATTGGACCATTTCTGTTTCGGGTCGTGAAGCCAGGCTTCGAGACCTTCGAGGGCGGCGGACCTGATGCCATTATTGGCGACGTCAGGATCGCGCTCGCCGCAACCGGAACCTTACCTGAGAACGCAGTGAGCGTGCGGGGTGGTCCGCTGCCAGGTGGGGCCGGGCGCATTCCGGATTTTGCAATCGATCGTTTCGAGGTGACCAACAGGGCCTTCAAACAGTTCGTCGATGCCGGCGGCTATCGCGATCGCGCGCACTGGGAACACCCGTTCGTCAAAGACGGACGCACGCTCACGTGGGAAGAAGCGGTGGCCGAGTTTCGTGATGCGACCGGCCGGCCGGGGCCATCGACGTGGGACCTGGGCAGCTACCCGGAAGGCAAAGAGGAGTGGCCGGTGGGTGGCATCAGTTGGTACGAAGCCGCAGCCTATGCGAAGTTCGCCGGTCGGTCGCTGCCAACGGTCCATCACTGGCGGCTGGCCGCCAGCCAGTCGGTGCACTCGCAGATCCTGAATTGGAGCAACTTCACCGGAAAGAGCGCGGCGCGGGTTGGCGAGTTCCTCGGCGTCGGGCCTTACGGCACCTACGACATGGCCGGCAACGTCAAGGAATGGTGCACCAACGAAGTTGGTGATCGCCGCTACATCCTGGGCGGAGGGTGGAACGAGCCGAACTATCAGTACCGGCAGGCGGACGCGCGCTTACCGTTCGATCGTTCCGCCAACAACGGCCTGCGCTTGATCAAGCTTGCCGATCCGGCGGCAGTGCCGCAGGCCGCCTATGCACCGGAGCCGCGGCTGACTCGCGATTACAACCAGGAAAAACCGGTCACTGATGAAGTGTTCGCCGCATATCGGCGTTTGTTCTCCTATGACAAGACCGATCTTGCTGCGAAGGTCGAGTCTTCCGAGGAATCTGAGTCCTGGCGCGTCGAACGCGTGACCTATGCCGCCGCATATGGCGGCGAACGGATTCCCGCCTATCTGTATCTTCCGAAGAACGCGGCCCCGCCGTATCAAACGGTGGTCTATTTCCCGCACTCCGGCGGCACGATGGTGAGTTCGTTTCAACAAGGCGAAATGGCCTACCTCGCGTTTCTGATCAAAGCGGGCCGCGCACTCCTGTTCCCAATGTACCAGGGCATGTATGAACGGCGCCCGCCGAAGCCACCATCCGGGCCCAATGCCCTACGCGATCTGGTGATTCAGCAGGTCAAAGATCTCCGCCGATCGCTCGACTACCTGGAGACGCGCCCTGATGTTGCTGCCGACAAAATCGCGTTCTTCGGTGTCAGCCTCGGCGGCAATCGGTCCTCGATCATTCTGGCGGTCGAACCGCGATTCAAGACCGCGGTGGTCTGGTCGGGGGGGCTGCCGCTGGGCAGCTATGTGCCGGAAGTGGATCCCATCAATTACGCGCCGCGCGTCAAGACGCCGGTCCTCCTGTTGAACGGCCGCGACGACTTCACGTTTCCGATCGAGACGTCGCAGCAGCCGTTATATCGGCTGCTCGGGACGCCGGCTGCCGATAAGGTGCACAAGCTCTACGACGGCGGGCATGTGTTTCCCTTCTCGCGCATGATCAAAGACTCGCTCGACTGGCTCGACAAGTATCTAGGTGTGCCTCGATAGCAAGGGACGCAGAGAGGACTCGACCCCTCTAGGCCGAGCGCGTAGCGCGAAGGCCGAGTGGCTGAGTCCCTCTTCCCGCACCAAATAAAAAAGGCCCGCGTAGCGGGCCGAGACGTCCTTCGACTCGTAAATCGCCCGACCTGCGGTCGGCCGATTACTCTCGCTCAGGACATTCGACTGAGATGGGATGGCTCGCCATGAGTGAGCCTGCGGCTCGCCGTTAGGCGGGCCGCATGGCGAGTCGAATGGTGCGGAAGAGAGGACTCGAACCTCCACGGTATTGCTACCGCCAGCCCCTCAAGCTGGTGCGTCTGCCAATTCCGCCACTTCCGCGTGACTACTCCGACTAAGGAGTTTTGTTGCCCGGCGGCGGCGGTGTCGTCGCCGCGGGGGTCGGGGTTGCATTCGCCGGCGGCGCCGGCGTCGGCGCGGGACCTTCGATGCCGCCCACCACCGAGCTCGGTCCGCGCGTGCCCCAAATCGTCAAGGCCAACGCGCCAACCACGAAGAGCGCGGCGAGCACCGAGGTCGCACGCGTCAGCAAGGTGGCACCGGCGCGCGCGCCGAACACCGCCTGGCTGCCGCCACCGCCAAACGCGCTGGCAATGTCGCCGCCTTTGCCTTGCTGCAGGAGGATCGTGATGATCAGCAGCCCGCACACGAGAACGTATAACGTCACAATCAGGTAATAAAGCATGATCCGGAACTACTAACTATATCAGGAGGTTCCAGGGGTTCCAAACGGGTTCCACTGGTTCCAAGGGTTGGGTTCGAACGGGTTCTAGGTTTTCTTCGAACCCTCAATGATTGCGAAGAAACTCCGGGGATCGAGGCTCGCCCCGCCGACAAGTGCCCCATCCACATCGGGTTCGGCGATCAGCTTGGCAATATTGTCGGGCTTCACACTTCCGCCATAGAGCACACGGCAGCGTTCCGAGGCGTCGAGGCCAAACCACTGCTTCAATCGCTGACGAATGTGAAAGTGCGCTTCGCCGGCCTGCGCGGGCGTGGCGTTGCGGCCGGTGCCAATCGCCCAGACCGGCTCGTAGGCGATCACCATTCGCGACAACTCGTCGCCCGTGACCCCATCGAGGCCTTCCTTGATCTGTCGATCGAGGACGGCGAGCGTTTCGTTGCCGTCTCGTTGGGCGAGCGTTTCACCGATACAGACGATCGGGATCACCCCGCCGGTGATGGCCGCGCGCGTCTTCTTGTTCACCGATGCGTTGGTCTCGCCGAGCAGCGTGCGGCGTTCAGAATGACCAATGATCACGAACGTGGCGCCGGCTTCGCGCACCATGCCGGCGCTGACCTCACCGGTGAACGCGCCTTCGCGCTCCCAATGCATGTTCTGCGCGGCCACGCCGATCGCGCTGCCCTTCACCGCTTCAGCCGCCGCCGCCACCGCCGTGAACGGCGGCGCGATCACGATGTCAACGCCACGTACATCCTTGACGAGCGACCGCAGCTCGCCGACGTAGGCGACCGTCTCGGCCACGGTCTTGAACATCTTGAAGTTTCCAGCGATGAGTGGCTGGCGCATGTTGTTCAACTATGAACGATCCGGTAGCGCTTCGACGCCGGGCAGTTTTTCGCCGGCGAGGAATTCGAGCGACGCACCGCCGCCGGTGGAGATGTGGGTGATCTTGTCCGCGACGCGGGCTGCGTTGATCGCGGCCACGGAATCGCCGCCGCCGACAATGGTGGTGCCGTTCACGGCCGCAACCGCATTGGCGACTGCCAGCGTGCCCTTTGCGAACGGCGCCACCTCGAACACGCCCATCGGCCCGTTCCAGACCACCGTCCTCGCGTCGCTCAGCAGGCCCGCATACAACCGCGCCGTTTCCGGACCGATGTCGAGGCCCATGCGATCGCCAATCGCGGCATCGCCAACCTTGAGCACCTCGACCGGGGCAGAGGCGTCGATCTTGCCGGCCACCACGTGATCGACCGGCAACTGCAGCACCACGCCGCGCGCCTTCGCGGCCGCGATCACCTCGCGGGCCTCGTCCTGCTTGTCGTCTTCGACCAGCGACTTGCCCACCGGCATGCCGAGCGCCTTAAAGAAGGTGTAGGCCATCGCGCCGCCGATGAGCAGCCGATCGACGCGGGCGAGCAGGCTGACGATCACGTCGATCTTGTCCGAGACCTTGGCGCCGCCCATGATCGCCACGAACGGCCGGTCCGGATCGCCAAGCACCATGCCGAGGTACTTCAGCTCCTTCTCCATCAGCAGGCCCGCGCCCGCGTCTGGCACGTGCGTCACGATTGCCGCCACCGACGCGTGTGCCCGATGCGCTGCGCCAAACGCGTCGTTCACGTAGACATCGGCGAGCTCCGCGAGCGCTTTCGCAAACGCGGGATAATTTTTTTCTTCCTGGGCGTGGAACCGCAGATTCTCGAGCAGCACGACCTTCGATCCCGCGTGTGCCTCGGCAACGGCCTTCCTCGCGGCCTCGCCGATGCTGTCGCTCGCGAATACCACCGGACGTTTCAGCAGCCGGCTCAAGTGATCGGCCACCGGCTTCAAGCTGAACTCTGGTGTCGGTTGGCCCTTCGGGCGGCCCAAGTGGGAGGCAAGAACCACGGTTGCGCCCTTGTCCAGCGCGTACTGAATCGTGGGTAACGACGCCGTGATGCGCGTATCGTCGGTGATCGCGCCGTCCTTCAGAGGAACGTTGAAATCTACGCGAATGAAGACACGCTTGCCGCCGAGATCAAGATCCTTGATCGAATACTTGTTCACAGTTTCTTCAGCAACTCGACGCAGCGGCTCGAGTAACCCCATTCGTTGTCGTACCACGCCATCACCTTCACGAAGTCGCCATCCATGACCTTCGTGTATTCGGCATCGATGATGCACGAATGCGGGTTGCCGCGGAAGTCGATCGAGACCAGCGGCTCGGTCACGAACTGCATGATGCCCTTCAAGGGGCCATCGGACGCCGCCTTCAGGGCGGCGTTCAATTCCTCGGGCGTCACCTTCTTTTCGAGGAGCGACGTGAGATCGACGACCGAGACATTCGGGGTGGGCACGCGCATCGAGGTGCCGTCGATCTTGCCTTTCAGGGCCGGCAGGACTTCGCCCACGGCTTTCGCGGCGCCGGTGGTGGTCGGGATGATCGACAGCGCGGCGGCACGCGCGCGCCGCAGATCCTTATGCGGCAAATCAAGGAGGTTCTGATCGTTCGTGTAGGCGTGCACCGTCATCATCCAGGCCTTCTTGATGCCGAAGGATTCATGGAGCACCTTGGCGAGCGGTGCGACGCAATTGGTCGTGCACGACGCGTTCGAGATGATGTGGTGTTTCGCCGCGTCGTATTGGTGATCGTTCACGCCGATCACCACGGTCACGTCGGGATTAGTCGCAGGCGCGGTGATGATCACTTTGCGCGCCCCCGCGGCGAGGTGCTTGGCCGCATCGTCTCGCTTGGTGAACTTGCCGGTGCACTCGAACACGATGTCGACGCCGAGATCTTTCCAGGGCAGTTGCGCGGGATCCTTGATGGCCAGCACCTTGAACTGGTCGCTGCCGACCTTGATGGTGTCGGCGGTGGCGCTGACGGGAACGGTCAGGTTGCCGAGCACCGAGTCGTACTTGAGCAGATGAGCGAGCGTTGCGGCATCGGTGATGTCGTTGACCGCGACGATGTCCACATCGTGGTGCGCCAGGGCGGCGCGCATGATGTTGCGGCCAATTCGTCCGAATCCGTTGATCCCTACCTTGATGGCCATGAAGAGGAAGCCTCCAAAAGATAAGATTGTATAATAAACGTAAGTCATTGGATGTATAGCGTTTACAGCGTTCTCGTGCTCGCGCTCGCGGTGATCGCATCGCCGTGGTTCGTCTATCAGGCGCTGCGCTACAAGAAATACGTCGGCAGCCTCGGCCAGCGCATGGGCTACCTGCCCGTGTCGTTCAACATGGACGCCGACGAATCGATCTGGATCCACGCCGTGTCGGTGGGCGAAGTGCTTACCGCGCGCCCGCTGATCAGCGATTTGAAGCGGCGCTATCCGAATCTGCGGATGTTCCTGTCCACCACCACGCTCGCCGGCCAGCAGCTGGCGCGGCGCAACGTGCCGGACGTGGACGCGGTGTTTTATTTCCCTTTCGATCTCGGCGTTTTCGTCAGGCGGACACTCGACCTGGTGCGGCCGCGGTTGTTCATCATGATGGAAACCGAGATCTGGCCGAACCTGCTGCGGGAATGCCGTGCCCGCGGCATCAAGACCGCCGTGGTCAACGGCCGGCTCTCGGCGCGATCGTTTCCGCGCTATCGCATGGCGCGCGCGTTCATGCGCCGCGTGCTGGACCATATCGATCGATTCCTGGTGCAGAGCGAAGAGTCGGCACGCCGATTCATCGACCTCGGCGCCGATCCCGCGCGCGTGGTGGTCACGGGGAGCCTGAAGTTCGACTCGCTCGAACTGTCGTCCACCGCCTTGCAGGCCCGCGCCCGCGATCGCGTGTTGCGCTACTTCCGCGTGCCCTCGTCTCGACCCGTGATCGTCGCTGGCAGCACGATGAAGGGTGAAGAGTCCACGGTCTTGCGCGCGTTCCGCCGCGTCCGTGCCAATGCGCCGTCGACGCTGCTGGTGATCGCGCCCCGCAATCCGGAGCGCTTCGGCGAGGTCGAACAGCTGGTCCGATCGGAAGGATGGAAAACGTCGCGGCGGTCGGATCTCGCCGTCGACAGCGAGCCGCGCGTGGACGTGGTCGTGCTCGACACCATCGGCGAGCTGGCCACCGTGTATCAGATCGGCACCATCGTGTTTGTGGGCGGCAGCCTCGTGGCCACCGGCGGCCACAACGTGCTCGAACCGGCGGTGTTCGGCAAGCCCATCGTGTTCGGTCCGCACATGTCGAATTTCGCTGAGATCGCCGAAGCGTTCGTGACCAACGGCGCCGGCGTGCAGCTGTCGGGCGAACAGGATCTCGATGAAGCGTTTCTGTCGTTGATGAGCGATCCGGTGCGGCGGGCGCGGCTCGGCGCCGCGGCGCGGGCGCTGGTTGAAGCCAACCGCGGCGCCAACGAGAAGAGCGTGACGGTGCTGGCGGATTTGCTGCCGCGCGAGCCGCGGCAATATCCGGCCAACGTGCGGCCTTTCAGACCCCTTGCTTGATTCCCTTTACGGCCAGGTGATGCGGCTGCGGCGGCGGGGGGTTGAACGCCACCCGCAGCGGCAACGGCGCCTCGCCAGGCCAGTAATCAGCGTCGGCAACTTATCCGTCGGTGGCACCGGCAAGACGCCGGTAGTCGCGGCGCTCGCTGAGCGGTTGATCGCGGCCGGGCATCGGCCGGCGATTCTCAGCCGCGGTTACGCGCGCGCGGATGCGAGCGACGGCGTCGTGGTGGTGTCGGACGGCACCGCCATCCGCGTCACCGTTGATCTCTCTGGCGATGAACCGTTGATGCTCGCGCGACAGGTGCCGAAAGCGATCGTCTGCGTGTCGCCGGATCGTCATCTCGCCGGCATACTCGCAGAGCAACAGCTGGGGTGCACCGTCCACCTTCTCGACGATGGGTTTCAGCATCTCGAGCTGGCGAGAAACCTCGACGTGCTGGTGACGACGATTGGTGAGATTCCGAATGGGCGCGTGATACCGGCCGGGCGATTGCGAGAGCCGATGGATGCGGCGGCTCGCGCGCATTTTCTCGTGGTGTCGGATGCCACCGCGGGGGCGGCGTCGGCGGAAGCGTGGGCGTTGGGGATTTCACAGCACTGTGGCGCCGCGAGAACGTTGGCGGCGCCGGTGGCAATCGGTAGGGATCAGGGATCAGGGCTCGCGGATCGGGGGGTGCTCGCCGTTTCCGGAATAGCGAATCCCCGCCGCTTTGTCGATTCCCTTCGCGAGTCGGGTTGGAACATCGTCGACTCAATCGCGTTCGCCGATCATCATCGATACACCGCGAAAGACATCGCCGCGATCGACTCGAAGCTGCAATCGTCCGGCGCGGACGTCGTGTTTACGACTGAGAAAGACGCCGTCAGGCTCGAGGGTTTGTCGCTGCCGTTTGCCGTCTATCGGGTGCCCCTCGTCGTGCAGTTCGATCCGCCCGACGCGTTATTTCAATCGGTGATGGCGGCACTCGCGTGAGGGACACGATCGAATTCTGGGCGGTGGTCGCGGTGCAGGCCGTTGCGCGCCGGCTGCCCGAGTCGGTGGTGAACGCGTTGGGCGCCGCCATCGGGCTGACGTTCTATATCGTTGACTGGCAACACCGGCGGGTCGCGCTCGGCAACCTCGAGCAATGTTTCCCCAACAAGACCGTTCGCGAGCGTCGCGCGATTGCCCGAGGCGCGTTCACACATTTCGGCCAGGTGCTGCTCAAGCTGCTGACGTTCAGCGGCTTGACGCCGGAGCAGATGATGGTGTGCTCCGAGTACGAGGGCGACGAACGGGTGCGTCTCGCGTACGCAAAGGGCAAAGGCATCCTGTTTTTCACCGGCCACTTCGGGTTCTGGGAGCTGCACGCGCTCGCGCACGCGGTGAAGCTGCGGCCGATCGGCGTGCTGGCCCGCGCGCTCGACAACGCGCGATTGAACGACCTGCTCGAGCGCGTCCGCACCAGGACCGGCAACACGGTGATCTACCGGCAAGGCGCGGTCCGGCGCGTGATGAAGACGCTGGCGGCGGGCGAGGGGGTGGCATTGTTAATCGATCAGCACATGCACAGCCCCGACGCGATCTGGGTGAATTTCTTCCGCCGGCCGGCCGCCACCACGTCGACGCTCGCGGCCCTCGCGCTCCGCACCGGCGCCGCCGTGATCCCGGTGTTCGCGCATCCGCTGCCGGGCGGGCGCTACAAGTTTGTGTATGAATCGCCAGTGGAGGCGCCGGAAGAAGACGGTCCGGAGGCGATCCGCGATTTCACGCAACGCTGCACCGACGTGCTCGAGATGCACGTGAGGAAACATCCAGAGTTGTGGCTGTGGATGCACCGCCGCTGGCGCGATGCGCCCATTCCCGACGCCGGCGGCATGTTTCCGAAGGCGAAGGATGAAGGAAGAACGAATAACGAAGAGCGAATGACGAATGGCGCCTGAACGAATCGTGGTGATCGCGCCGAACTGGCTGGGCGATGCGGTGATGGCCCTGCCCGCCATTGCCGATCTGCGGTATCACTACGCGGACGCGCACCTTGCCATCGCGGCGCGGCCGCCGGTCGCACCGCTGTTCACGATGGTGAAAGGCGTCGACGAGCTCGTCGGCCTGCCAGGCCGCTGGCGCGTGCACGCTCCGGAGCTGGCCGCTGGCGCGTTTGATATTGCGGTGCTGCTGCCGAACTCGTTTGCCACCGCGCTCATTGCGAAGAACGCGAAGCTCCCTGAACGATGGGGGTTCGCCACGGACTTTCGCGGCCGGTTGCTCACCCGCGCGTTGCCTAAACCGAAAGGCACGACCCACCAGTCTGAGTACTACCAGGCGCTGACCACCGGGTTGGGGATACCAGCGGGTCCCGCATTTGCGAGGGTGTGGCCCGATGCCGATCATGCGCGCCAGGTTCTCAAGAACGTCGGCCTCGATCTCGACGAGCCGTTCGTAGTGTTCGCGCCGGGCGCCGCCTACGGACGCGCCAAGCAGTGGCTGCCCGAGCGGTTCGCCCAGCTCGCCGACCTCCTCATCAACGAGCGCGGCTGGAGCGTCTTGATGGTTGGCTCCAATGCGGATCGATCGGCGTGCGCGGACATTGCCTCGCGCCTGCCTGCGACCGGTACTCGGATCAACCGGCTGATCGACTTGAGCGGGAAAACCGATCTGCCATCCCTGGCGGGGGTGTTGTCGCTGGCGCGCGCGGTGGTGTCGAACGATTCCGGCGCGATGCACCTTGCCGGCGCGGTCGGGACGAAGGTGGTGGCGATCTTTGGCGCGACGAATGAGAAGCGCACGGCGCCACTCAGCTCAGGGGCCGATGGCCCGCGCCCGGCCATCGTCTCGCACGAGGTGTTCTGCCGGCCCTGCATGCTTCGCGAGTGTCCGATCGACCATCGTTGTATGAGCGGGATCAGCGCAGCTAGAGTGTTCGAAGACGTCGTGAGTACGTAGAGGCGGGTCTTGAGACCCGCCTGGAGTCTTGAGTGAAACAGAAAGCGATTTTTCTCGATCGCGACGGCACGCTCAACGTGGACGTCGGGTATCTCCACCGCCTCGAGGACCTCGAGTTGTACCCGTGGACCGCCGATGCGTTGCGGCTGCTCAAGCGCGCCGGCTATGCGCTCGTGGTGGTCACCAACCAGTCGGGCATCGCGCATGGCTTGATCGACCCGGGGTTCATCGACCTCTGTCACGCCGAAATGCGGCGCCGCCTGCAGCCGGCCGGCGCCGATCTCGATGCCCTGTACTTTTGCAATCACCATCCGCGCGGCTCGGTTGCATCGCTCGCCATCGACTGCCGCTGCCGCAAGCCGCTGCCGGGCATGGTCGAAGACGCGGCGCGCGATCTGCAGATCGATCCCACGCAGTCGTGGGTGGTCGGCGACAAGTGGCTCGATGTCAATCTCGGCCTCGCGGTCGGGGCGCGGTCGATCCTGGTGCGCACCGGCTGGGGCTCGGAACAGGAACGGCGGCGCCCAGAGGGCCAGCGCGTCGACGCCATCTGCGACAACCTCATTCACGCTGTCTCAGTGATAATTGCAGCTGACAATGTCTGAGAGAAGACTGAAAAGCCTGCGCGAGCTCATCGCCGCTGGCAAGGGCAAACGTGTGGTCGTCTTCGGTGACCTGATCGCCGACGAATACGTCTACGGCCGCATCGCCCGCGTGTCGCGCGAAGCGCCGGTGTTGATCCTCGAATACAACGCCACCGAGATTTTGCCGGGCGGCGCCGGCAACGCCGCGAACAACGTCGCGAGCCTCGGTGGCGTGGTGCGGCTGGTGTCGCTCGTCGGCCGCGACGAACCGGGCCGCCGCCTCTTCAAGGTGTTGCCGCGCAATGTCGAGCGCGCGGGCTTGAGCCGGCCGGGCGGCTATCGCACGCCGGTGAAGACGCGCATCCTCGCCGGCGGCATTCATTCCGCAAAGCAGCAGGTGGTGCGGATCGATCGCTATTCGAGTGAGCCGGTCGCCGATGCGCAGCGGAAGGTGGCCGAGCGCGC
Source organism: uncultured Acidimicrobiia bacterium (assembly GCA_963784445.1). Lineage (GTDB taxonomy): Bacteria > Acidobacteriota > Vicinamibacteria > Vicinamibacterales > UBA2999 > 12-FULL-67-14b. Next base: position 245,928 of record CAWARO010000002.1, read on the forward strand.
CGCCTTGAAAGCGATTCGACAGGCTGACGCGGTGCTCGTTTCGGATTACGGGTCCGGGCTCGTCACGCCGCGATTCGTGGCCGAGCTCGCGGCACGGGTACGCCGGCGCGGTGTGCCGATCCTGATCGATTCGCGCTACGCCTTGACGAAGTATCGCGGCCTCACCGCCTGCACGCCAAACGAATCGGAAGTGGAACAGGTGCTCGGCGTCACGATCGACGATCAAACCGCCGTCCTCGAACGGGCCGGACGAAAGCTACTCGAGCGCACGCGCATGGCGTGCGTGTTGATCACGCGCGGCAGCCGCGGCATGGCGCTCTTCGAGCCGGGCAAGAAGACCGTGCACATCCCGATTTTCGGCTCGGATCAGATCGCCGACGTCACCGGCGCCGGCGATACCGTGATGGCGACGATGACGCTGGCGCTGGCGGCGGGCGGGTCGTTTGAAGACGCGGCCCGGCTGGCGAATTATGCCGGCGGCCTCGTGGTGATGAAGCGGGGCACCGCCACGGTGTCGGCCACGGAGCTGCGGCGCGCCGTGAGCGTAGAGGCGGGACTTTAGTCCCGCCTGCCAGCGATGGCCGAAATCCTCGATCGCCCGACACTCGTTGAGCGCGTCAAGCAGGACCGCGCTCGCGGTCTCACGCACGCGTTCGCCAACGGGGCGTTCGACTTGTTGCACGTCGGACACATCCGCTACCTCGAAGCGGCGAAGCGCGAGGCGGATCGCCTGATCGTGGCGATCAATGACGATGAATCGATCAGAGGATTGAAGGGGCCGTCGCGGCCCGTGCTGCCGCAAACCGATCGCGCGGAGCTCGTGGCGGCGCTCCGCGCCGTCGACTACGTGGTGATTTTTTCCGAAGCCACGGTCACCGCGCTTCTCGAATTGCTGAAGCCCGACGTGCACTGCAAGGGCACCGATTACACGGTCGACACCGTGCCCGAGCGCGCCACGGTGCGCGCCTACGGCGGGCGCATCGCCATCGTCGGCGATCCGAAGGATCATTCCACGTCGGACCTGCTCACCAGGCTGCGATCGCCAAAACCTGCCCTGAACGAGCGCAAGCGAGTCGAAGGGTGAATCGCGTCCTCATCGTCCGGCTCAGCGCGCTTGGCGACATCGTGCACGCGTTGCCGGTGCTCAATCGGCTACGGAAGACGTTTCCGGCTGCGGAGATCGACTGGCTGGTCGAGGAGAACTACGCTGCCACTTTAGCGCTGGCGACCGGCCTGCATCGCCGCATCATCGTTCGCGCGACCGCGAACATCTCATCAGGGGACGTCGTATCGTTTGCCAGCACCGGCGGTTACTTTCGCGCGATGTCCTTCTTACGGTCACAGCATTACGACGCCGCGCTCGACCTTCAGGGGTTAATCAAGTCCGCCACCTGGGCGCGCGCCTCCGGCGCGAAGCGCGTGATCGGCTTCGATCGCAACGCCTTGCGCGAGCCAATAGCCGCGTCGCTCTATTCGGAAACGGTCAAGCCCGATGTCAGCGGCCACGTCATTCGCAAGAACCTGTCGATCCTCCCGGCGCTGGGCGTCACACCGGGCCCGCCGGAGCTATTGCTGCAACCGTTGGCGTCGGCGGAGATGATCAAAGCGATCCAGCTCGCCGGCGGCTCGAACGGCTACATCGTGATCAATCCGGGCGCGGCATGGCCGAACAAACGCTGGCCGCCCGATCGCTTCGGTACCATCGCCAGGGTGCTGCGGGATCGCACTGGACTGCATTCGCTCGTCACGTGGGGCCCGCAGGAACGCGATCTGGCGGAATCAGTTACCCACGCGTCGGGCGGCGCAGCCTCGCCCGCGCCACCGACGTCGGTCTCGGATCTGGCGGCGCTGATGCGATCCGCGACCCTGGCTATCTCGGGCGACACGGGCCCGCTGCACATCGCCGCGGCGGTCGGCACGCCCATCGTCGGATTGTTTGGACCGACGCGGCCCGAGCGAAACGGTCCGTGGGAACCACGAGATGAAGTGATCTCCAGGTCCGATACGTGCGTTTGCCATCACAAGCGCCAGTGCCTGCGCGGCGCGCCATGCATCAACGAGATCACCGTTGAGCAGGTGATTGCGGCGGCCGAGCGGCGCTTGCGATCCGGCCGTCCATGATTCGTCTGCTCGCGCGCTGGCGTGTGTTCCTCGGGTTCGCGTTTGCGGCCGTCGCGCTCTGGCTCGCTACTCCAATGCCGATGTCGTTGCTGATCGGCGCGGTCGTGTCGCTGGTCGGTGAATCGATTCGTTGGTGGGCGGCGGGGCACCTCGAAAAGAGCAAGGAGGTAACGCGCTCCGGCCCGTACCAGTTCACGAGACATCCGCTGTATCTCGGGTCGTCGCTGATCGGGATCGGCTTTGCGATCGCGGCCAATCACCTCGTGGTCGCGATCATCGTGGTCGCGTACTTGTTGCTGACGCTGACGGCGGCGATGAGCAGCGAGGAGGCCCATCTGCGCGAGAAGTTCGGCGACGCCTACGATGCGTATGTGGAGAAGCGATCGGCGCCGATGGACCGTCCGTTCAGCTGGCAGCGGGCGCTCCACAACCGCGAGCATCACACGGTCGCCGGGCTCGCCGCCGCGATGCTTGTGCTCGCGTCAAAACTGTTCCGCTAACAGCAACCGCCGTTCGTGAGGTCACGATCCCTCCCTATCTGGAACGCGGCAACCCAATCGATCACACCTCGTTCTCACGCTCGCCTGTCCCCGGGCAGAAAAAGAGGGCCGGAATCGGCGGTCCGATCACCGATCTCGGCCCGCCGATCTACTTCTTGGGACCTTCGGTGATCTCGAGCCGGCGGCCCTGCGGTTCCTTGACGCCACGAGCGTGAACATCATCGCGCAAGCCCCGTAACGAGACGGCGGAGCACCTCTCACGGTGCTCCGCCTCTATCCTGATCGCTTTTCTCCGCGTCTCAGGTCTGCTTTCGGCCAGCCACGGCCGGGCTCTCTGCTTCGCGACTCGCCCGTGACCGCCGGCGCTGGATGACCGTGACGTTGTTCTGCACGTCATTCAACGTGGGGATCGTCCACGCGATTTCACCGACGTCCCGCTTGAGCCGCTTGTGCGGCACCGAGCCCGTGAGCGTCGCGCGCCCTCCTTCGACGCGCACTTCGACATCATTCGTTCCAGGCAGCAAATCGAGCGCGTCGGACATGAAATCTTCGATCTCCTGATCATTGGTCGGGCCGAGCGGCTGGCCCCGCCGCATGGCGACTGCCGTGAGCAGCACCGAGGATGTGACGCCACCGGCAATCTCCGACGTCGTCATTGCCGGCACGTTGGTTGCGAGTGGGCCCGACCCGATGGCGGATAGTCCGGCGCCGACACTCGGTCCCGCCAGGACCGGAACGAGCCCGCCAGCGAACGCGTACGGGTCAACGGGCATCGGGTTCGCCGCCGGCGCAGGGCTGAAAGCACTGACAGGTGCGGGCCCTTGAGAGGACATACCGGTCGACAAGGTGCCGAATGGGCGATGAGCTGAACCCATCGGCGCCTGAACAAAGCCGAGTGCCGGTGCTGGCATCGCCGGCCAGAACTGCGATACCGGTGCGAAGAGCGGTTCTACCATGTGAGTTGTTCTCCTTGGTGATTTGCAAATGGATGGTCACGAGAGGCGAACCAGCGATCGACGAAGGCCGGCCGCAAGTCGTTGTTCTGATCGCGGTCGCTTCACATCACCTGCCCCGGTTGGGCGAAGATCTGCGGTGCGACGCCCCACGGCGTAGCTGCGGCAAAGCCGCTCAGTCCTGGTGACTGTCCGAATGACTGCTGCTGTGTCTGCTGGATCTGCTGGATCTGTTGTGGCACGAACTGAATCAACTGCTGAAGCTGCGCCAACTGGCCAGGGACGGCCTGAAGCAGTTGCAGCACGTACTGAAGGTGCTGCTGCTGCACGTGCTGCTGCTGCTGCAGCTGCTGCAACTGCTGGGGCACGATCTGCAGAACCTGGAGGATCTGTTGCAGCGGTTGGCCGGATTGCTGCGGCGACGTAAATGGACTCGCGGTCACAGTGAAGGGCCCGTACGGCGAGAGTCCGAACGGAATCGGTTGAGAGATGGGATACACACTTCCAGCCATGAAGCCTCCTTGGTGAAAACACGGTTCGTCAGGCAACGTTACGGATGCCGACGCTGTCCGTGTTCTCGGTTCACTCGCAACCTGCGTGCCCGCGCGCCGACGCAAAAACACGCCAAGATCGGTTCCCGCCCGACGTCGAGCTGCCCGGCGCGTGCCCCGTTCCGCCGCAGTTGCCTGCGATCGAGCCCGGAGTACTCGTTAACGCCGTGCGCCTTCCGCCGCTTTCGTGGCGATCGGCTACGCCTGTGGCGATGCGTCCCACATCGACGCCCACTCCCGAATCGCGACGACGATGGCTGGCGAATTTTTTTCGCGCGGCACATTCCTCGTCCGAATCGCTGCGAGCAATTCGTCACGAATCAATGGACTCAGCTCGTCTTTTGTTCCTCCGTGACAAGCCCGATCCCGTTCTCATACACTGCGTACAGCGAGCCTCGAACCCCCCAGGCCGCGCGAGGTTCGCCGCGGTCGACTCGGCGAGCGAGCCACACGACGCTGCTCGACGTCAGAATCAATTGCGCGTCCCTCCCCCAAACCCGGGTCCTAGCGTGAGATCGTTTGATGGCTGCAAGCGCAACCGTTCTAGTCCTTGAAAGCGACGAATCCACGCAGCGACTGCTCCAGCAGGCATTGCGCTCGCAGTACACAGTGCTGACGGCGTCCTGCTGGGCGCAAGCCCACGAGATTCGGGCGCGCACGACCGTCGATGCCATGGTGGTCGATGTGAAGCTGACCACCGGTGACGAGAGGAGCCTGGACGCGCTGTGTGCCGAAGCCGGCAAGACGCCCTTCGTGTTGGTCTCAGACAGTCCCGACGACACGGCCCTTGCGCAGTCCCGAGATCGGCGCCCATCTTTGTTTGCGATCAGACTCGTGCCTTTTGGCGAACTGACGCACACCTTGTCCGACGTCATCACGAACCGGTGTGTGAATCAGGGTCCTCAGGCCCGCGCGGCTGCTGGAGAACGACCGGAGATTCTCGCTGAGTCCCGGGCGATGCGAACGGTGATGGGGTTAATCGCTCGTGCGGCGCTCTGTGACACACCAGTGTTGTTGATTGGCGAGAGTGGCACGGGCAAGGAACTGCTGGCTCGGGCGCTGCACAACAACGGCCCACGGGCGCCGGGCCCGTTCGTCGCCGTGAATTGTTCGGCCATCCCGGAGATGCTTCTTGAAAGCGAGCTCTTCGGCCACAAGAAAGGCGCGTTTACCGACGCGCGCGAGGACCGGCCCGGGTTGTTTCAGCTGGCTCTGGGCGGGACGATCTTCCTCGACGAAGTCGGCGACATGGCGCCGGCCCTGCAGGGAAAGCTCCTGCGTGTGTTGCAGGAGAAGGAAGTACATCCGGTTGGGGCTCCTGTGCCCGTGCCAACCGACGTCCGGATCATTACCGCCACGCATCGTGATTTGACCACGCTGGTCGCTGAAGCACGCTTCCGCGAAGACCTGCTCTATCGGATCAACGTCATCGAAGTGCGGGTTCCGCCCCTTCGCGACCGCCCCGACGATTTGGAGCCGCTGGTCCGATATCTGCTGGACAAGCATGGCGTGAAGGTCGGCAAGCAGGAGTGCTCGGTTTCAGCGGACGCGATGGCCGTGTTGCGTGGCCATCGCTGGCCGGGCAATGTGCGCGAGCTGGAGAACGTGATCGAGCGTGCCCTGGTGCTCGGCGCCGGGTCGGTCATCGAGCTCGAGGATCTTCCCGATAGTCTTCGCGAACGGCCCCCGTCGAACGCAAGACCCGGCGGCGGCCGTCGCCTGGCCGACGTCGAGCGCGAACACATCGTTCGCACGCTGCGCGCTGAGGCGGGCAACAAGGCCGCTGCCGCGCGAGTGCTTGGCCTCGATCGAAAGACGCTCTACCGGAAGTTGACGCAGCATCGCATCGCGACACGTTGACCACGAGAAGCTGACAGAGCGGACTGACGGGCTGGAACAAGCAGTAGACTTCCTACGTCTATTGCCGTAGATTATCTACTACCATGGCCCAACCCTCCGACGACCAGTCCCTGGATCTCCTCAGGGGCACCCTCGACATGCTCATCCTGCGAACCCTTCAATGGGGCGCCCAGCACGGCCATGGCATCGGCCAGGCCATCCGGCAGCAGTCCGACGACCTGCTCAAGGTCGAAACCGGATCGTTGTACCCGGCGCTGCACCGCCTCGTGAAGCGCGGGTGGTTGAAGGCCGAGTGGGGCGTAAGCGAAGGGAATCAGAAGGCCAAGTTCTACCGCTTGACCCCTACCGGCAAGGCCCAATTGCTCCGCGAGCGCGACCGCTGGTCGCAAATGGTGGATGCGATCGGGCGCGTGATGGACCCGGCGCCGGCAACGAAGGAGTAGCGTATGCGCCCCGACGAACACGACGTCGACGAGGAGATTCGCAGTCATCTGGCGATCAGCGTCAGGGAACGAATCGAGCGCGGCGAGGATCCGGAGGCAGCGCGCCTCGCGGCGCTAAGGGAGTTTGGCTACGTGCCGCACGCCCGAGAGGCCATCCGGCGCGTGTGGTACAGCCGTTGGTACGACATGGCGGAAGCGCTCGCGCAAGACATCAAGGTGGGCGCGCGTTCGCTGATGCGCGCCAAGGGGCTGGCCGCCACCGTCGTGATTACCCTCGCCCTCGGCATCGGCGCCAACGCCGCGATCTTCAGCGTGGTCCGCGGCGTCCTGCTGCGCCCGCTCGTCAATCGTGGTGAAGATCGGCTGATCTACATCCGCCAGAGCGCGCCGGGCCTCGGCATCGCGAACATGACGTTCTCGATGGCGGAGTACAACGACATCAAGGCGCCCGCCACGAGCATCGGCGCTTTTGGCGATTTCTCGACGATCGAATTCACCATGCTTGGCTCCGGCGAGCCGCGGCTGCTGCACGCCGGCGTCGTCGGCGGTTCGTACTTCGATGTGATGGGCTTGAAGCCGGTACTGGGCCGGCTGCTGAATGCCTCGGACGACGGGCGCGATGCGGAGGGCGCGGTGGTGCTGACGCATCGGTTCTGGACCACCTTTTACAACAGCGACCCGTCGGTGATCGGCAAGCCGCTTCGGTTGAGCAGCGGAGTGGCGACCATTGTCGGCGTGCTCGAACCGTCGGTCCCCTACCCGGTCGACACCGAAATCATCGCCAACATGGTCACCAGCCCGCACCATCTCGGCGCGACGATGAACATCGAGCGCGTGCACCGGATGACGGAGCTCTTCGGCCGGCTGGCACCCGGCGCGTCGGTCGAAGGCGCCCGCGCGGAACTGACCGCCGCCCACGCTGCCATGGTCCGCGAACACCCTGAGTCATACCCGGCGGAAGCGAATATGCAGTTGACCGTGACGCCGCTGCGCGATCAGATCACCGCCCCGGCGCGCACGATCCTGCTCGTGCTGCTGGCCGCGGCGGCCGTGGTCTTCGTGATCGCATGCTCGAACATCGCCAACCTGATCCTGGCGCGCTCGGTTCGCCGCGAGGGCGAGCTGGCGGTGCGCGCGGCGCTGGGCGCCAGCAACGGCGCACTGCGGCGCACGCTGCTGGCGGAAAGCCTGGTGCTGTGCGGAGCCGGCGCGATCCTTGGCGTCGTGCTGGCGCAGCCGATGGTCTCGATCGTCGCGCGCTATGCCGCGCGCTTCTCGGTGCGGGCGCTCGAGGTCAAGGTTGACGATACGCTGTTATGGGTCGGCGCCGGCCTCGCGATTGCGGCCGCCGTTCTTCTCGCCTACGTTCCGCGACTACCTTCGTCGAGCGGGCCAGCGGGATTCGGTCTCGCAAACAGCAGTCTCCGGATTACACCCGGCACCAACCGCCGCCTGCGCGTGTTTGCCACGACACAAATCGCCTTTTCGTTCGTGCTCCTCGCCGGCGCGGGCATGCTGGTCGCGGCGCTCATCGCCCTGCAGACGGCGAACACCGGTTTCCTCACCCGGCAGGTGCTCGCCTTCGACATTCCGCCGTTGTCGCTCGGGTCGGTCCCGGCCAACGCACGGCCCACGTCGGCGTCCGCACCGAATCCGCCGGCTCCGAGCCCGCCGCCACCTGCGCCCGACTTGTATCGCGAAGTGACGCAACGGGTCGGGCAATTGCCTGGAGTCGACGGCGTGGTCGGCAGCTTCTTCGTGCCCTGGCGCGACTCCGGCAGGTGGGCACCCGTCCGGTTCACCGTCGAAGGCTACACACCGGCCAACGGCGAAGAGAACCCGTACGCGAGGACGCGCAACGTCGGGCCTGGCTTCTTCGCGACGCTCGGCATCTCGGTCGTCGCCGGCCGAGAGTTCAACGAGGACGATCGCCTCGGCAAAGAGCGCGTCATCATCGTCAGCCAGACGGTCGCCCAGCGGCTCTTCCCGAACGGCGACGCCCTCAATCGCAACGTGACGGTGCTCGGCTCGCTGAACCAGTCGGGTGTCACCAAGCCCGTGCCCTCTCGCATTGTCGGGATCGTCGCTGATGTGGACGACGAGAATGTCGACCGGGCGCCGGCGATGGCTCTCTATTCCCCGTATCGCGGCAAGGGCCTGCCGATGCGCATGTTCGTACGCACGTCGGGAGACCCGTACGCGCTCGTGCCGTCGGTGATCCGGATCATCCGCGACTTGTCGGCGAACCAGGCCGTCGACCGTGCGGCCACGCTCGAGGACGTGCGCGCCGAGGTCCTCACACCGGAGCGGCTGAACGCATTCGTCGTCACCGGCTTCGCCGGCATCGCGCTGTTGATTGCCGTGGTCGGTGTCGCGGGCGTGCTGGCGTTCGGCGTCAGCGCCCGCACGCGCGAGTTCGGCGTGCGGCTCGCCATTGGATCGACGCCGCGTGATTTGCTGGTGCGAGTGTTGTCGGAGGGCGCGGCGATGGTGGCGATCGGCATTGCCGCCGGTGTGCTGTGTGCCTACGTGTTTGCCGCCGTGGCGGCGAGCTATTTCACGAGTGTCCAAATGCCGGGCGTGGTGCCGGTGGCCGGAGCGGCCGCGTTGCTGACGGCCGCGGCGATCGCCGCATCGCTCATGCCCGCCGCGCGCGCGTCGCGGGTCGACGTGCTGCAGGCGATTCGATCGGAGTAGGGGAGGTTCTCGTCGATCTATTGACGTGAAGCCGGCTCGAACAACTCGATGGGATTCCCATCGGGATCCTCGATCTGGATTTGCTTGCCGCCAGGACCCGTCTCCATGTCGTTTCGAAAACGCAGACCAGCTTCCTTGAGGGTCGCGATGAACGCTTGAAGATCGTTGACCCGAAGCACAACACGGTTCCAGCCGCCGGGCTCCTGCTGCTGGCCGCTGGGCATCGGCCGGGATCCCGACGCTTGTGGGCCGCTCAGCAGAATCTGCGCGTCGCCAAGCGAGACGCTGGCAAACGCAGGAAGCTGTTGGTGTTCGAGCGTAAAGCCGAGATGTGTCGTGTAAAACGCGACCGCGTCCGCCACGTCTTTGACTTGATATCGGACACCGTGCACTCCTTGGACGAACGCGTGCTTTCCGGTAGCGACAGTCGCCATAATTTTTTTCTCCAGAGGTGAGAAATTCCCGCGTTGTGGATCGTGCAAACATCGATCCGGGAGGCGCCTATTCCTGGCGAAGCGCCTGTGTCGGGTCGAGGTGGGCAGCACGGCTGGCCGGAATGGCGGCGGCCACCAGGCAGGCAGCGATGATGATGAGCAGACTCACGACGTAGGCGAACGGATCGAGGACGTGAACGATCTCGCCGATGGTGGCGGCGGCCGGCGTGGCCAGCAGTAACGCGGCCAGTCCGGCGGCTGCACCGCCGCCGATCAAGAGGCCGAAGCCGACCGGCCGGATCGACTGCGACAGGACCAGCCGCGTGACATCTCGAGTGGTTGCACCGAGCGCCATCCGCACGCCGATCTCCCTGGTGCGCTGCTCGACGAGATACGACAGCACGCTGAACAGGCCAGACAGCGTCAGTGCCAGCGCCAGCCCGCCGAGGACCACCGTCAACCAGAACGCGACCTGCAGGAGGTAGGTGTCCATCCTGGCCAGCGTCCGCATGGTCACCACCTGCCGGGCCATGTTGGGATCGATCAGGGTCAATCGATTGAGGAGCGTTTGCCGTGCCAGTTCAGGATCGCCGTGGACGCGCGCGATGAGCGAGGCCTTCGGCATCTCAGTACTCGCCGGCACATAGACGGCGGCCTTGTTGAAGGGTGCGATGCGGAACCCGGCGACGTCTCGGACGACACCGGCCACCGTGAATGTTCGCGACGCGAGCGGCGGCTCGTCGTCATGCCGCGGTTCGGCCGTGAAATTCGGGTCGAGGCTGAGGACCTGGCCGACCGCATCGGCATTCGGCCACAGGGCGCGCGCGGCCGTCTCGGAAACGACGGCCACCGCAAGATTCGACGTGCGCTCAGCCGGTGTGAACGCTCGCCCCCGCACGATCGCGATCTCGAACACGCTGAAGTATTCAGGTGAGACGAACTTGTATGCGACCGTCGCTTTTGCGCCGCTGGTTTCCGCAAACGCCGCTCGGGGTGCGTCCGGCCACGACGCGGCCACCGAGGCCACCGACGGCTCGGCCGCCAGCGCCTGCACGATCGCATTGCGGTTCGTCTCGTTCACGATCTGGATGGCGACAGTGTCTGAAGTCCGCACGCCCGGATCGAACATGGCCCCCGCAAACGCACTTCTCAAGAACACTGCCGCCGAGATCAGCAGCAGCGCCGACGCGCTCACCTGCAAACCAATCAGGAAGTTTCGCGCCCGTCCCGGCCGCGCGTCCCTGACCACCTCGCCGCGGATCGTGCTGATCGGTTCGACGCGCGTGGCCTGCAGCGCGGGAGCGAGCCCGAAAAAGATCGTCGAGACACCGGCGCCGACGATGAGAAACAGCAGCAAGCGCCAGTCCGCGTCGGGTACCGACAGCCGGACATCTCCCAGATCGGGCGGCATGCTGGTCATCACCGCGGAGATGATCGCCTCGAGGACGACGCGCGAAATCGCGAAGCCGGCGGCGGCGGCCACCAGCGCCAGCAGCAGGCTCTCCGTCAACAGCTGGAGGACGATGCGGCGACGGGTGGCGCCAAGCGACAGACGGACGCCAATCTCACGCTGCCGTGCCACACCCCTGGCGAGCAGAAGGTTGGCGACGTTGGCACAGCCAATCAGCAGGATGAGGCCGAACGCAAAGAACAGGGGTGCGATCACGGGCACCACTTCCAGAGGCTGCGGCGCGGTACCGCGCTTCGGGACGAGCGTGATGTTGGCAGCGCCGCGCTCGATCGAAGTGCCATTCGACTGGCTGGCATCCCAGACGGCAAGTCCCGCCTGTGCCGTTTGCTGCGACATGCCCGGCTTCAGGCGTCCGACGATCTCGACGCCGACATTCGCCTCGCGACCCCGATGGATTGGGCGAAGCTGACCGAGCATCGAGAGCGGCGCCCAATAGTCGTCGGGTGCGACGGTCAGTCCCCGAAATTCCGCGGGCATGACGCCGATGATCTCGAAGGTGAGCCCATTGATGACGAGGCCGCGACCGAGAATGGCCGGGTCGCGCGCAAACAGCCGGTCCCATCCGCGGTGACTGAGGACCATCACCGGTTGTCCCGCGAATCGCTCGTCGTCCGCAGGCGTGAGAGTGCGTCCCATCGCGGCGTTGACGCCGAGCACCTGGAAGAAGTTGCCGGTGACGAACGTGCCCCACATCAAGCGCCCGTCGACACGGCTGTCGACGTCGGCCACTTCTGCGTAGGCGTCGGTGAACACGGTGGTCTCGCGACGGAGCGCGTCGAACTGCGCGCGTGTAAAACCCGGGAGGTCGCCGCTGGAGGTTGGCGGCCGCGCCACGGCGAACATCTCATGCACCTTCGGCACGGCATCGACGCGAAACAGCAACGCGTTGAGCATCGTGAACGCCACCGCGACCAGGCCGAGCCCGAGCGCCACCGTCGACACAATGGTGAAGGCAACCAGAGGAGCGCGCTTGAACGTGCGCAGGGCGTAGAAGATGTCGCGGACGGCGTTGTCGATAGACGACCGTATTCCTCGGGGCGTCGGCTGTCAACATCAGCAGTTTCGATCCGCACGTGATCGGCAACGACCTCAGCAAGAGACGGGACTCGAACGGCTGGCGGAAGGCCGACATATTGCATCTGAACCAAGCGGATGAGTAACGCACCTGAGCGCTTGCCATCGTGTGGACGTCATGGGCTCATTTCGGTAGATCGGTTCCGCTGACTGAATGGTCTCTCGGTGAACGTTCCAAATACCTATGGAAAACAAGACACCTGACTGGCACCCTGCTTGCTCCAACATTGAGTGGGCTGGGGCAGCCCGGGCACTGCGCATACAGGGATCAAGTACCTGATGAAGCAGTTGAAGCTGGACTGCACCGGCCTTATTGCATTCTGCTCAGCCTGCGTGCTTGAAGAACTGCACCGCCCGCTCATGCTTTTCAGCGGCCGTACGTGAACGGAACGTTCCAAGATTGCGGCGGCGTCCGGTCTTTGGGTCGACCTTCCGCGAATACAGACGATAGGCTCCGGACTTCAGTTTGCGAATCATCGAATCCTCCATCGTTGAGCGATTTATGAAGGTCACTTTGCAAGAAATACACCTTACCCTAGCTCGAAACGAGAGTAATGGAGGAGATGCATGGCCAACACCATTCAGCCGCCGGTTGCGAAGGCGCAGATGCTCATCCGCAGGCCGGCCGCGGAAGCCTTCAAAGCATTTGTCGACCCGATTTTGACGACCCGCTTCTGGTTCACGCATTCGAGCGGCCGCTTGGAGGCCGGGAAGAAGATTCGATGGGACTGGGAGATGTACGGCGTCTCGACGACGGTCGAGGTGAAGGCGATTGAGGAGAACAAGCGAATCCTGATCGAATGGAACGGTCCCGACAATCCGAGTCTTGTCGAGTGGAAGTTCGAGGCGAGAAGCGAGGGCGAGACGATGGTCAGGGTTAGAAACTGGGGCTTTGAAGGTGACGCTGACAAGACGGTGTCCGAGGCACTTGATTCAACCGGAGGGTTCAGCTTCGTCCTCGCCGGCGCCAAGGCTTTTCTCGAGCATGGCATCGAATTGAACTTGATTGCGGATCACGATCCAGCAGCGCAGGTTACTCCTCGTGGATGAAGCGCCGACGTGTGGCATCGGGCTCGCGCAACACGCGACGAAGGCCTTCAGGTGCGCCTCGAGAAATTCGTGAAGGCCCAGACACAGGTGCTCGCGCTGCTAAGAGTGGCCGCCGAACGTGACGAAAGCATGTTTGCGTCCATGACGAACCGAACCTGAGCATCTCTGGGTGGTCCTCGCTCGGCGACGCGTATGATGCGTACGCCTAATTTTGTCGTGTTCGCTCAATCCAAGCGGAGGACCTATGAAGAGGATGATTGTTTGCGTGGCCAGTGCCCTGCTGCTCGCGCCGGCGTTGCAGGCCCCGGCGCGTGCCCAAACACCGGCGGCGCCACCAAAGCCCCCGGCCACTTTTCAGCCGGCGCCTACCCAGAACGGGCCCATTCCAACTGTGGCGTTTGATATCACGAAGGCTGACATCGATTTCGTGCTCAAGAACGCGCCGGCCAGCCCTCCGGACCGCCAGCTGCGCGTCGTCGACATGGGCAAGTACAACCTCGGCGTCGGAATCATTCATCGCGGGCCGACCAACGACAAGCCCGGTGCGCCGATTTCAGTGATTTATCACGACTACACGCCCGAGGTGTACATCATCACGTCGGGAAGCGGCGTGCTGACGACGGGCGGCGTGATCGAGAACATGCGGGCGAGCACCGGCGTGCCCAACGTGATGAATGGGCCGAGCGGCGGCGGCACGGCCGGCGCGGGCGCCTATAGCCGCGTCGTCAGGGAAGGCGACATCATCATCATTCCGACGATGGTCGCGCATGGCTGGAGCCAGATTACCGATCACGTAACGTATCTCAGCGTGCGCCCCGATCCCGAGCGCGCACTGCCCGCGGGTTACGTGTATCCGCTGTTGTTGAAGAACCTGCCGACACCGCCGCCCAAGCAGTAGTCAACGGGCGGCAGATATGTGCGCGAGTCAAGGTTCAAATAACTTTGCATTGCAAAGAAGATCGTGATTGAATCGGGAAATGTTCGAGGGCATCTGGCGTGACCTCGCTTATGCCAGCCGGTCGCTGGCGAAGGCTCGAGCGTTCACGTGCGTGTGTGTCGTGTCGCTGGGCATCGGCATGGCGCCGGTCATTGCCATTCCGTACGTTTCGCGCCTGACAACGCTGACGCCGCCGGGCGTGAACACCGAGGAGCTGGTCGAGCTCGTCACGACGTCCGTGGGCCCGCGTCAGCAGACCCAGCAGTGGTCTTATGCGGACTACGTGGATCTTCGCGACGCCAATACCGGCATAACACTGATCGGCTGGAGCGGGGCGCAGAGCGAAATCGCGTTTCAAGCCACGGGCGGATCGAAGATGCGCGCGTCCACGATGTTCGTGCCGGCGAACTACTTCAAGACGCTGGGCGTGGCGCTGGCGCGGGGCGCCGGGTTCGACGCCTCAGCGGACGAGCCGCTGAGAGCAGAACCCGTCGTCATCCTGAACTACCAGTTCTGGAAGAACCGTCTGAGCGCCGACCCCGATATCGTTGGCAAGACGCTCACGATGGATGGCATTCCGCATGTCGTGGTGGGTGTTGCGCCGGATCAATTTGGTGGTCACCTGGGGTTTACGGGCTGGGACCTCTTTGTTCCGCTCGAACGGCATCCGCGCCTTCTCGCCCGCACCGCCGCCGACGCCGAGGAGAACTTTCGCGCCGACCGCTCGAAGGAGTGGCTCAACATTCACGGCCGGCTGTCGCCTGCCGTCAGCGTTGAGCAGGCGAGTGCAGCGGTTGCCGCGGTCACCGCGCAGTTGGCCACGGCGTATCCGGCGACCAACGAGTTCAAGGCCGGTATCGCCGCGGCCTACGACCCGCTCGGGTATCTCCAGCGTCCGCAACTCAGAATCATTCAGACGGTGGGGCTCACGCTCACCGGAATGGTGCTGCTCGTCGTCTCGCTGAATATCTCCGGCATGATGCAGGTTCGCGGCGCGATGCGAGAGCGCGAGCTTTCGATCCGCCAGGCGATCGGTGCCAGCCGCTTGCGGCTTGCTCAGTACCTTTTGTCCGAATCGATTGTGCTCGCGTGCACGGGTGGGGCGCTTGCCTCGATTGTGCTCTTCAACATTCCGTCGCTGCTGCCCTGGCTGACCGACGATCCGATTCCGCCGGAGATTCTGAAGGCGCTCAGGGTGGATGTGCCGATGGTGGCCATCTGTCTTGGCCTCTGTCTCCTCACCAGCCTCGTATTCGGGTGGCTGCCGGCCATGCGGTTCAGTCGTCCGGTGATCCTGTCTTCGCTCAAGGACGATGCGGGCGGCGGTGGTGGGATGCGGGTGGGACGTGTGCATCGCGTGACGGCTGCGTTGCAGGTGGCGATCGCGGTGCCACTCCTCGTGATGAGCGGCCAGTCGCTCGATCGGCTCCGCGCGACCGCCACCAACGATCTCGGCTTTACGTCCGATCTCTTATACGCCGTGCCGTTGAAGCTCGACGGCCTGGCCATCGATCAAGCTGGCTTCGAGATCCGGAAGGCCAGCGACACGCTCGCGCATGCCAGCGGTGTGGCGTCCGTGACTGTGGCGGATGGCTTGCCCCTCGACTTCCGGGGTCGCAGCACTCCGGTGTCGCTTCAGGTGGATGCGAACACCGCTCCGAGGCCGGTTGTCGTGCAAGTGACGCGCGTCGGCGGCGAATATCTGAAGACGATGGGCATTCCGCTGGTGGGCGGGCGCGGATTTACTGTCGAGGATGGTGCTGGCGCTGAGCCGGTGACCATCCTGTCGAAACCGCTCGCCGATCGTCTCGTGCCCGGCGGCGACGTGATCGGCAAGACCTTGATGCTCGGTGCAGACCCGAAGACGCAGCAGGCGCTGACGATTGTTGGTGTTACCGCGGATTTTCCCACGTCGCAGATGAGCACGACGCGCGAGCAGTTGCTGTTGCCGCTGGCCCAGCATCCGGGGGTGAATTGGGATTCGGTCGCCGTGGTTGACGACATGAGCAGTGCGGCGCACGTGCTGCTGATTGCGCGCAGCGCGCCCGGCGAACCGGCGAAGAAGTTGACGACGGCGCTCGAGACCGTCGCCCGCGAGCTCGATCCCGAGTTTCAGCCCACGGCCATCGTCACCGGGGTGGGGCTCCGGGAGTTCAGCATGAACGATTTCCTGACCCAGTCGGCGGTCGCTGCCGTGGCCGGCGGCGTGATCTTGCTGCTGGCCGCGCTCGGGATCTACGGCGTCGTCGGCCTGATGGTCGCGACGCGCACGCGCGAGATCGCCGTCCGTGCCGCGCTCGGCGCCACCCGCTGGCGCGTGCTGGTGATGATCATCCGTGATGTCGTGAAGCTCGTGCTGCCCGGCACCCTCGTCGGCGTGGTTCTCACGATCGTGTTGAATCGCCTCAACGCTGAGAACATGGGGATTTCGCTCAGCAACGCTGAGCCGATCGCCTACGTCGTCGGTCCGGTGATTGCCATACTCGTCGCGGTCCTTGCCAGCCTCGCACCCGCACGCCGCGCCGCGTCGGTCCAGCCGATGGTGGCCATGCGATCGATATAGGATTTCTAAGCACTGCACCTATTCCTTATCGCTCGACCGGTGACGACGCGAGGCAGATCCACCCATTAGGCCGAGATCAATCAGCACTGCCAGAACGAGCAGCACCAGATGCATGCCCGCCACTGAGCCACGACTGTTGATTGCCCACGCGTACGCCAGCGTCGTCAGGGGCATGATCAGAAATCCGATGAAAGGCCACAAGGCTGTCTGGTACGCTCGGCCGATGTAGTCGCTGAAGATCACGACGAGGATGATCGCGAATCGCGGCATCGTCAGCGCGAGACATCCGACGAGACACGGCATGGGCGCGAGCTTACTCTGATCCCTCCGCGGCTTCGCCGCTGCTGCGCGGCAGCCTTCGCATGTCGATGTCGGTTGAAGTGGCCGGCCTAGCCGTAGCTCGCGTAGCGAGCGAAGGCTGGCGCGGTGGACGGGACTGGCACTGTCTGAGGAACGGCCTCGCGGAGGCCGAATGGCCGACGCGGGCGAAGTGGTGGACGGGACCGGCACTGTCTGAGGAACGGCCTCGCGGAGGCCGAACGGCCGACGCGGGCGAAGTGGTGGACGGGACTCGCACTGTCTAGCGCGGAGCGAAGCTCCGCGCTGATTGATCCCGAGGCCCGGACACCCCGACAATCGAGCGAGTGATAACGAAGCGAGATTGGCGGGGTGGACGGGACTCGAACCCGGAGCAGTCTGTTCTTCTAAAGTGGTGATGGCGCGCGACTTCTGGTTCCAAGCGCTTGAAGCACAGGCGGTTACGTCGCTCCGTTTCGTTCCCTGCCGTCCACCCCAGTCCTCGCGATTCTGCCGCGCGTCGTGGAGACATTTTGGAGACGGCTGTTGCCAGTTGCTGGCGGACACCAACCACAAACGGCGCCGAGGTGTGACGAGCTGCCAAACACTCGTCCGTTCCGGCGGCGCAAGCGAACGCGAAGCCTTGATTCAAGTGCGCTTTGACATCTCAATCGTCCCGTTGACGATCGCCCCGTCAGCCATCGCGATGCGGGGTGCGGTTACGTCGCCCAAAACGGTACTGGCCTCGCGAAGCTCAAGGCGCTCGCTGGCTTCAACGTTGCCAACGATTGTGCCAAGGACGATTACCGACTTTGCCACGACATTCGCGTGAACCTCGCCGCCGTCAAGCACCGTCAGCTTGTGGTTTGACAGCGCGACCGCGCCTTCAACTCGCCCGCCAACGACCAGATCTTCGCCTGCCGTGAGCTCGCCCGTGACTACGACTGATTTCCCAAATCCCGACTGCATGGATCCGCCCTTCGCGACTCATCGCTGTTACTACACTCTGAAAGGTTACCCGAAAGCGCTCCGGCGCTACGGTAGGTTATTCACTGCACCCACTTCAGAGGACGGCTGCGGGCGGTGCGTAGAAAATGCTTTTGCATCCACGCTCCCCAGGGCTCGACGGCCACCGTGGTGAAGCCTCGCCGCGAAAGCGGGTTTCGTGACACGTCGCGTTCCAGCATGACAATCAGCAGTCGAATGCCGTCGGCCCGCGCCAGGGCCTCCATACCATCGACCAGAGTTTCTGTGATGCCGCGACGGCTCCGGGTGGATAGCCGTCGGTCAACGAGACACTCGAGTACGAGACGAACCTCGCTCTCAACGGGGTGATGCGCCGCCAAGCCCAGCGCCTGGTCGCCGTTGGCGGCAACCAGCCACGTCGCGCGGGAGAGATAGCGACGCTGTGCGCGAGTCAGCGTGTATCCAAGCACGTCTCCATCGTCAGCCGGGAGAAGCGGGTCTCCGACATGAGTGACGAACAGTTCCGGACACTTCCCGGATGCACGTCTCGTGCTCGTTCGAGAGCGGACAGTTCGCGGTACCCAGAGTCGTTGCCGCCATGCCGGAGCACTGTGCATGGTCAGACCTCACACACGAATCGGCGACACTGATCCTGTGCCATCAGTGGCAGTCGCCTTCGCCCGGCTCCGTTTGGCGCGAGTCCGTGGCACGGGACGGACGGGACGCGGAGCAGAGCTCGACTGCAAATGAACCCTTGCCACGACGAATTTGCGGGTAACGCCCTCATCGAAGGCGATGGTGATGTAGTCCACGTTCACATCGACAACGTCGCCTGCGCCATACGCATCTTGATGGACCCGATCTCCGCGTCGAAACGCCATGTAGCCCTCCACAATTCTTCAGGCAGCCGTTCACGTTGAACGTGACGGACCTGTGCCGCTGATCCCATAAAATGGCACACTCGGCTGACGTCCCCGCCGCCGTGGCACCGGCCAACGCCGTTGAAGAGGTCACCTATATATGCAAATATCTTAATATCGGAATTATATCTTAAGTCGGAAGGTCAAACACTCACCGAGGCAGACGGCTCAAGAGCTGAAGCGGCTCCGCGGTACTCGTGCGGCCGTCTACCTGCGACGGTGCTCGCGCTGTAATTCCTTGAGAAGGTCCTTCGTGCCGACTAAATGGTTATTGAAAATCTGACGGGCGGTCTCGAGCAGCTTACCGATCAGCGGGTCGCGCACCGTATAGCGGACGCTCACGCCTTCTTTTTTCCCAGACACGATGTTTGTCGCCCGCAACACGGCGAGCTGCTGCGACACGACCGGCTGATCGACGCCGAGCGTCTCTTGTAATTCTTGAACACTCCGCTCGCCGCGCACCAGGATCTCGAGAATCCGGATCCGAACGGGGTGAGCCAATGCTCGAAAGAATGCGGCTTTGAACGCCTGCAGGTCCTCCGTCGACACGTCTGTCATGTTCGCCATAGTACCGTCCTGATCAGCCGAGGACCCGCCGCGCGGTGTCCCCGAGCACCTTCGTGTCGTGTGCCGCACGAGCGTCGCCCG
Organism: uncultured Acidimicrobiia bacterium; assembly: GCA_963784445.1. Classification (GTDB taxonomy): domain Bacteria; phylum Acidobacteriota; class Vicinamibacteria; order Vicinamibacterales; family UBA2999; genus 12-FULL-67-14b. The sequence goes on from CAWARO010000002.1 coordinate 265,413, forward strand.
CGGCGTCGTCGCAAGCCCTCGCAACGTCGCGTTGCTCGTCGGTAATCTGCGCGAGCAGATACACGACGTGGGAGAGACCCAAGGTGCTCACGAGTTCGCGCAATTGACGCACCGCGTCATCCTGCACTCGTGATCGCGCAGCCATCCGACCTACCCTCGCCTGCAACGAAATGTTGCGGGCCTGGATAAGTATATATTAGAATATTCATATGTTGCATACGACCGGCTTTCGCCGGTTTCCAGCGCGTGCAGCTAGGCTCATCGTCGGGTTGCCCGACGCTCCATCCGGGGGAGGGCGTCACGTTTGTGATGCCCTCCGTGGCCGAGCGGCACTTCGCCGTATAACAGCAACAGCCCGGAGACCCATGAAAGCCCTTCGTTATCACGCTCGCCGACCTGCAGGAAAAACTCAGATTGCGGCCACCAAGCCGTGTGACAGCGCCGCCGATTTGGCTCTGGCCTATACGCCGGGCGTCGCCACACCGTGCCGTGCGATCCAGCGGCATCCGGATTCGGTCTATCGCTACACCAATAAAGGCAATCTTGTCGCGATCGTGTCGAACGGCACTGCCGTGCTCGGATTGGGAAACTTGGGACCGCTGGCTGCCAAGCCGGTGATGGAGGGCAAGGCCCTCCTGTTCAAGAGACTGGCGGATATCGACGCGTTCGATCTGGAGCTCGATGCCGTGCACCCTGAAGAGTTGGTGCGCATCGTGACTGCGATAGCGCCAACCTTTGGAGGCATCAATCTCGAAGACATCAAGGCGCCGGAGTGCTTCGAGGTGGAGGAAGCCTTGCGCGACGTTCTCTCGATTCCGGTGTTTCACGATGATCAGCACGGGACGGCCATCGTCGTCGGAGCGGCGCTCCTCAATGGGCTGGAGATTCAAGGGAAGGCCATCGAGAACGTGCGCGTGGTCATTGCGGGTGCTGGCGCGGCCGGCATCGCTTGCGCGGCGATCCTATCCGCCCTCGGCGTCGACAAGGAACACCTCGTCTTGGTCGATTCGCGGGCGGTCGTGCATACGGAACGAATCGACCTGAACAAATACAAATGGCGATTCGCCACTCGCTCCGGAGTGCGGACGCTCGCCGAGGCGCTGCGCGGCGCCGATGTATTTGTCGGAGTATCGGGCCCCGGCACGGTGACGGCGGCGATGGTGGGCTCCATGGCCGAGCGTCCCCTTATTTTTGCCTTGGCCAATCCCGAACCCGAGGTCAGCTTCGAGGTCGTCGATCGTGTCCGTCCCGACGCGATCTTCGCCAGCGGTCGTTCGGATTATCCAAACCAGGTCAACAACGTGCTCGCGTTCCCATCAATCTTTCGCGGGGCCCTCGATGTGCGCGCGACACGCATCGACGACGAAATGAAGCTGGCGGCGTGCCGAGCTATCGCCGCACTAGCCCGTACCTCTGCATCATTCGGGCGTCACTACATTATTCCTTTACCGCTGGACCGTGAGGTGCTTCCGAGCGTCGCGGGCGTTGTTGCCGGTGCTGCCGCGCGGAGCGGGGCCGCCTCTCACCCGATAACCGATTTGGCCGGCTACTCCGCCGCTGTCGCCACACGAGTACGACAGTCCCACCAAGACGGCGCGCATTTCGGATCAGGGGAACCCGCTGCGTGACGTGGGTGAGCACGACGGCCGATGGGTTCCGCTGGCAGAGCCTCGTGGACTTCGTCGTCCTGTCGCTGTTCATCTATTTACTACTGCGGTGGAGCCGCGATGCGCGCGCGCTGCGCGTGACGCTCGGCATTCTCGGCCTGGAGGCAGGCGCATTCATCGCGCGACAGCTTGATCTCGCGATCACGGTCTGGGTTCTTCATGCGGCGGCAGTCACGGCCGGCGTCGTGCTGATCGTGTTGTTCCAGCCTGAGCTTCGGCATGCGCTCAACACACTGGAGGTCGCGCTGAAACGATCAGACCGTGGTGGCGCCTTGTCGCACGCGCTGGAAGTGGTCTCGGCCGCCGCATTCTCGCTTGCCGGAGCTGGACGCGGCGCTCTCCTGGTGCTGACCCGCCGCGATGCGGTCAACGAGTTGCTCCCAGGCGGGGTCCCACTTGGTGGACACGTGTCACCGGAGATACTGGAGGCCGTTTTCCGAAAGGTCTCACCGGTCCACGACGGTGCAACGATTATCGAAGGTGATCGGATCACGCGGGTCGGAGCGCTATTACCGCTGTCTCAGAGCGAGAAGCTGCCGGGGCAATGGGGCACGCGTCACCGCGCAGGGATGGGCCTCGCAGAGCGCTCGGACGCGGTCATTGTGGTGGCCTCGGAGGAACGCGGGGATGTGACGCTGATGCACGACGGCGAGTTTCGTCGAGTCCGGAGCGCCGGCGAAATGCTGACCGAGCTCAGGACGCTCTTCGCACCCCAACCCACGGTACGGTCAACGAGGCATTTCCGCCGGTCTGAACTCTTGCTGCAGGGCATAGCCGTGGTGCTTGCCCTCGTCGTCGTGGCTGCCACGTCATTGGTTGCCGGCACGGTCGTTCGGGTGAGAACCGTGCCCATCGAGGTCACAAATCTGGCGCCCGAGCTGATGATTCTGGACCAGTCTGCAGTTGCCACCCAGCTGCAGCTGCGGGGGAATTCATGGGCGCTGGACGCCATTGAACGCGCGCCTTTGGCGGCCCGTGCTGATGTTGGCAATCTGTCGCAGGGCGTCCACGACATCGCCCTCGGGGTCCCACGCTCACTGCCACGCGGTATTGCCGTGGACGCCATCTCTCCGGAGCGAATCACCGTTCGACTGGCGAAGCGAGAAGACTGAGTGCCGTTGGTGTCGTAAACCGAGGAGACGCTCATGAGACGCCATGATGGCCGATGGCAGCCGCCCCCTCTGCCGGATGATCCGGCGGAGCGGCGGAAGATCGGTATTCGTCTGGTGATTCTGGCGGCACTCGGTTTGATTGCACTCGTCATCTCCAGGATTGAGTGGTGAACGAGTGACGCCTTTCGATCTCGCGAGTGGTCTGCCTCTTTCGCTCGGGCTACGGATCGGCATTGCGGTCGTCACCGTCCTCGCCGCGAGGCGGCAGGACGTGGCGCGTCGTGTCGCCTTCTTGGGCTCGGCTACCGCGTCGCTCGCTACGGGGTTGGTGGCCGCTCAGGTGTTGGGCACCGGCACGCGGGTGAAGGGCGTGCTGTATCTGCATCAGGCATCCGAATTTTCGCTGGGGTATTCGATTGACGGATTGTCAGCGTGGTTTCTTTTGGTGTTGTCGGTCGTGGCGGTGCCGATCGCATTCTTCAGCCTTGGATATATTGGAGGCCCACACTGGAGCCGGCGGTCTGCCTTTCTCGGGGTCATGTTCAACGTGCTCCTCGGCGCGGTCGAGCTCGTGTTCGTTGCCGATGATCTCATCACCTTCCTCTGTGGCTGGGAGCTCATGACGCTGGCCACGGCTGCGCTCGTGGTCACGGAACACGAGGAGCGCACAACCCGGCGCGCGGCCTATCTCTACCTCGTCATGTCGCATCTCGCTACGGGTTTCTTGATCGCGGGATTCCTGATGCTGGCGTCCGCGTACGGTTCTCTATCATTTGCGACGCTGCTGTCAGGTGGTACGGCGATCAGAACCGATACGAGACATCTTGTTCGCGTTCTTTTTCATTGGGTTTGGCGTGAAGGCCGGCATCATCCCGCTCCATGTCTGGTTACCCGAGGCGCACCCGGCCGCGCCCACCAGCATCTCCGCGCTGATGTCGGGCGTCCTCATCAAGACCGGCATTTACGGCATCGTGCGGGTCTGTGCATTTGGGCTCGGTGTGCCGCGGCTGTCGTGGGGCGTGATCGTGCTGGTCATCGGCGGTCTGTCAGCCGTGCTGGGCGTCCTCTATGCGCTGATGCAGCACGATCTCAAACGCCTCCTGGCGTATCACAGCATCGAAAACATCGGGATCATTCTCCTGGGCCTTGGCGCGGGGATGATCGGCGCTGCGTACGGCCAGCCGATCTTGCGACCGTCGGCTTGGCGGCCGGTCTCTGTACCACGTGCTGAACCACGCGGTGTTCAAGGGCCTCCTGTTTCTCGGCGCGGGCGGCGTCGTCTTGGCCACGGGCACGCGGCAGATCGAGCAGCTTGGAGGCCTGCTGCGGCGGATGCCGTGGACCGGCCGCCTTCTTTCTGGTCGGCGCGATGGCGATCTCGGGGCTGCCGCCGCTGAACGGCTTCGCCAGCGAGTGGCTCACGTTCCAGGCATTCCTGTTCGGCTTCCGGGCTTCGGCCGAGCCGCTCGTCCATTTACTCTTCCCCATCGGCGGCGCACTGCTGGCGCTGACGACCGCTCTGGCCGCCGCGTGTTTCGTCAAGGCGTTTGGCATCAGTTCCTGGCGCTGCCGCGGAGCCCGGCGGCGGCAGGCAGCCAGGGAAGTCGTCGCTGGTCATGCTCGCGCCGCAGGCGTGCTCGCCGCGCTCTGCGTCGGGCTGGGCCTGTTTCCGGGCGTCGGTGCTCACGGCGTCTGAACGTCGTGATGGTGTCGTTGCCCGGTCTGCAGCCTCCGCGCGGAGCTGGTCCGAGGGTCGACTGGGAATGGCGTCGGCGGCTGGTCCGTCCTTCGACCACGTGATCCCCGTCATGCTCGGCGCTGGCGCTTGTTGGCGGCCTGGGCATTCACGGTGCTTGCTGCCGTGCGCGACCACTGGACACGCCGTCCGGCGCGTCTCCACATGGGGATGCGGCGGCCTGCTGACGGCGCGGACGGAGTACACGGCCACGGCCTTCTCGAAGCCGCTGATGATGATCTTCCGCGCCGTGTACCGGCCAACGCGCGAAGTCGAAGCGCTGAGCGAAGGTGTCGCCGTACTTCCCACAGGAAGTGCGCTACCACGTCGAGATCGAACCGACGTTCGAGCGACACGTGTACGGCCCCGCTCATGGAGACAGTGCTGCGGATTGCCGACGGGCATGCAAGATGCTGCAGGCGGGCAGCCTCCATGCGTATCTCGGCTACGTGATCGCGCATCGTCGTCACTCTCGTGCTCTACGTGTGGTGGACACGATGACCATGGACGCGACTGCTCGCGATCGGCGTGCCGCTGGCCCTCGTCATTCGTCTGACGAGTGTCGTGGCGACGCTCATCGCTGGCTCGTCAACGCCCGCGCCGTGCCGGTGGGCTGGCGCTTCGGCGGCTCCATCGCTGGCATCGGTGATGACCGCCGGCGTCGCCGTGTACGTCCTCGCCTCGGGTCGCGCGATCGACGGCATGCTGTTCCGCACATGGCGTCCGGCACTCGTGCTCGACTATTCCGTGACGCCGTTGTCGGCGTGGTTTCTCATAGTGCTGGGTCTCCGTGGCGGTCCCCGTCGCGCTCTACAGCATGGGCTACTTCGCCCACGCGGTACGCCCGTCGCGCACGGCCGCCGTCGGCGTGCGCGTTCAATGTCGCTGCTCGCCGCGAGTCGAGCGTCGTATTCGTCGCCAACAACGTGATCGGCATTTCTGTTGCGCGCTGGGAGGTGATGACCCTGGCGACGGCGGCGCTGGTCGCGACCGAACACGAGTCGCGCGACGAGCCGGCGTGCTGCGTATCTCTATCTGGTCATGTCCCACGTCGGCACCGGCGCTCTGGTCGCCGCCTTCCTCATCCTCGCGTCCGCCGCCGGCTCGCTGTCGTTTGCCGGCGATGCTGACCGGAGACGTCGTATCGGGTCCGCTGCGCGACGTGACTGTTCGCGCTGTTCTTCTTCGGCTTTGGCGTGAAGGCGGGCGTGATCCCGTTGCACGTCTGGCTGCCGGAAGCCCACCCGGCGGCGCCGAGCAGCATCTCGGCCTTGATGTCGGCGGTGCTGATCACAGCGGGCATCTACGGTCTCTTCAGAGTCTGCGCGTTTGGTCTCGGGACCCCGGACTGTGCACTGGGGCCTGACGTTTCATGGCGGTCGGCACACTCTCGGCGATTCTCGGCGTGCTCTATGCGCTGACCCAGAACGACCTGAAGCGACTGCTGGCCTACAGCACCATCGAAAACGCCGGAATCATCGCTCCTCGGGCTCGGCGCCGGGATGACGATGCTGGCCGACGGGCCGACAGCACGTGGCGGTCGTGGCCGATAGCGGCCAGTCTCTATCCACGTGATGAATCACGCGGTCTTCAAAGGACTGCTGTTCCTGGGCGCGGGAAGCGTGGTGATGGCGACCGGCACGCGGCAAATCGAGGCAATTCGGAGGTCTGCTGCGCCGGATGCCGTGGACCGGCGCGTGTTTTCTCGTCGGTGCGCTGGCGATTTCGGGCGTGCCGCTCGCTGAACGGCTTCACCAGCGAGTGGCTCACGTTCCAGGCGTTGCTGCTCGGGTTTAGTCCGTCGCCGGGCTCACGCGCGTGAATTTCCCGCTGGCGGGCGCACTGCTGGCGCTGACGAGCGCGCTCGCCGCCGCATGCTTCGTCAGGGCGTTCGGCATCACGTTCCTCGCGCTGCCGCGCAGCCGCGGCGGCAGCGGAGGCCCGCGAATCACCGGCGACTTGATGCTCGATGCCATCAGGCTTTCCTGCGCCGCTCGTGTGTCTGGCACTGGGGCTGTTTCCCGGCGTCGGTTCTGATGCGCGCTCGGAAGCGTCGACGGCCTCGCTGCCAGGACTGCACTCCGTCGTCAGCCCTGAGTCGTGGCGCGCTGACCATGGCGTCGGGCGCCGGTCCGTTCGCGCACGTCATGCCCGCGGCGCTCGGCCATCGCGCATCGTCGGCGGGTTCGCGTCTGGCTGGCGCTTCTCGTCGTCGTGACTGGCGTCACGCGCGTCATCCGACGTGCCCCGACGTGGGGCTGCGGCGGCACCCTGGACCCCGCGCACCGAATACACCGCGACCGCATTCTCGAAGCCGCTGCTGATGGTTTTCCGCGAAGTCTATCGCCCGACGCGCGAGGTCGAGGCCCTGGCTGACGTGTCGCCATATTTCCCGACGAGGTTCGCTACCGCGTAGAAATCGAACCGACGTTCGAGCGCTATCTCTATGACCCGCTGGTGCGCGGCGTCATGCGGACTCGCCGAGCGGATGAAGGTGCTTGCAGGCGGGCAGCCTCCATGCGTATCTCGGATACGTGCTGGTGCTCGGGTCGTGCTGCTGATCTGGCTGGGAGGAACGCAGTAGACGTTGAACGACGATCCTGGGCGCGTTGGCGCGGTGCGTGTGTTGCAGGCCGCCGGCCTGCTGGCCGTCGCGCCGCTGCTCGAGGGCCGTCATCAAGAAAATGAAGGCGACGATGCAGAACGCGTCAAGGGACCGCCGCTCCTGCAGGGGTACTACGACCTCGCGAAGCTGTTGCGGAAGGAGACCGTGCGATCGGACGACGGCGTCGTGGGTGTACGTGCTGGGTCCGCGGCTCTACTTCGCCGCCGCAGTGGCGGCGACGACGCTGGTGCCGGTTCATCGTCGCGGCGGCGCCGCTCGAAGGCGCCGGAGGCATCCTTGCGGCTGGTCGGCACCTGGCGCTCGGGCCGTTTTGCGCTCGCGACGGCGGCGCTCGATACCGGCAGTCCATTCGGAGGCATGGGCAGCAAGCCGCGAGATGACGATTGCCGCGCTCGCGGAACCGGCGCTTGATGCTGGGGCTCTTCACCTCCGCGCTCGCGGCCGGATCCCTGAATCTCGGCGCAGTCGTGCGCGGGCGCTGCTCGCGCGCAGGCGTCGCTCTTCGCATCCGAGCGACATCCTGGCGCTTGCCGGGACTCTTCGTCATTGTTGATCGCCGAGACCGGTCGCATTCCCGTGGACAACCCGGCGACCCATCTCGAGCTGACGATGATCCACGAGGCCATGGTCCTCGAATACGCCGGGCCGGACCTCGCCCTGGTCGAATGGGCGTCCGCCGTCAAAGAGCTCCTGTACATCACGCTGCTGGTCGATCTCTTCATGCCGGTTGGCATTGCCACGACCATCGCGCCCGTGGCCCGTGCTGATCGCCGTCGTGGCGTGGGTCGGCAAAGTGTTCGTGCTTCGCGTGCCGTGATCACGCTGGTCGAAAGCACGAACGCCAAGCTTCGTTTGTTCCGCGTGCCCGAGCTCGTCGCCGTGTCGCTCGGGTCTCGGGTTTCTCGCGCTGGCGATCCGATTCCTGTGAGGTCCCGTACGATGACGCCGAACGTCGTGATCCTGTGCGCGGCCGGAATGCTGGTCAGCGCCTACCTGATGGTCGGCCAGAAGTCGCTGTTCACGACGATCCGTCTGTACGGCGTGCAGTCGCTGCTGCTGGCGACCGTGGCCGTCGACGATGGCGATCAGCGACGACGCGTCCTGCATCTCTTCGTCATGGCCGGACATGACGACTGTGCTGAAGGGGTTCGCTGATCCCCTGTTCCTGATGCGCGTCGTCGATCGCATCGGCATTCACCGGGAGATCGAGCCGTTCCTGAACGTGCCCGGCGTCGCTGCTGGCGTGTCTCGGCCTGACCGTGGTCGGATACCGCGTCAGCACGGGCTTTCCCGAAGGGCACCGTCGGCGTCACCCATCACGTGATCGGCGTGGGACTGTCCACTGCTGATGATCGGGCTGTTCCTGATGGTGACGCGAAAAAAGGCGATCAGCCAGATTCTCGCGCTGCTGACGGTGGAGAACGCCGTCTTCCTCGTGGCGGTCGGGTATCACCTCCGGCATGCCGCTCGTCGTCGAGCTGGGCATCTTCGTTCGACGTGATTCTGGCTGTGCTGGTTCTCGGCATCCTCGTCCAGCCGCATCGTCGATCGGTTCGAGTCGATGGACGTCAGCCGTCTCTCGAAGTTGAAAGGGTAACGTGAACACTGCTCGTCTGGACGCTGGCTCGCCCCGCTGGTCACCGCTGCCCTCGGCGGCTTCGGCGGCCTCGCGGCAGGTTCAAGGAGATCGTCATCGTCGAGCGGTCTGGCGCTGACGTTCGCGTCTGTGCGTCGCCACGGCCTGCGCAGTTCCTCACCGGCCGCATGCCCGCGGCGTTTGACGATGCATTGCGGGTCGACGGTCTGTCGGCGCTCGTCCTCGTGCTCTGCGGCTTCGTCGGCCTGCTCTCGGCGGCGTACGGCATCGGATACCTCCGGCGCAACGACGCCCGCGGGCTCGTCACGCCGCGCATGCGCCGCGAGTTCTCGGTGCTGATCCCGGCGTACGTCTTCGCCATGCTGCTGGTCGTCGGTCTCGAACAATCTCGGCATCCTGTGGATCGCGGTCGAGTTGACGACGCTGGCGTCCGTATTCCTCATCGCGTTTCACAACCGCGACACCTCACTCGAGGCGGCATGGAAGTTCCTGATGCTCGGCAGCCTCGGCCTCGGCTTCGCCCTGCTGGGAACGGTCCTGCTGTTTGCGTCGGCCAGGGAGCGCTTGGCGAAGGCATTGGCGGCGCTCCACTGGACGCAGCTTCATGGCAGGCACGCCCCGGAACTGCATCCGTTTACGCTTCGCCTCGGCGTGGTGTTTGCGCTGATCGGCTACGGCACAAGGCCGGACTGGCGCCGATGCAACGTGGAAACCCGATGCATATCGCGAGGCGCCGTCGCCGGCCGGCGTGCTGATGGCGGTCGGCATGTTGAACGGCGCGCTGTACTGTCTCTTGCGCATCCATTTGATTTCGAAGGCGCGCTGGGTCCCGACTTCTCCGGCGGCCTGCTGCTGACGCTCGGCCTGCTGTCGGTGCTCGTCGCGATGCCGTTCATCCTGATCCAGTGGAACTCAAGCGGCTGCTGGCGTACTCCAGCATCGAGCAGTCGGGATCATGGCGGTCGGCATCGGCTCGGTGCGGAGGCGGCGGTCTTCGGGGCGCTGCTGCACATGACCTATCACTCGTTGGCCAAGCCGGTGGCGTTCTTTTCCGCCGGCACACTGGCACAGCTCCACAGCTCGTCCGAACTTCGACCGTGATCGGGCATGGCACGCTTCAGCCGGGCGCCGGTCACGAGCGCGCTCCTGCGTGCTCGCCGCGCTGTATCATCACCGGGTCTCCGCCGTTTGGTCTGTTCTTCAGCGAGATCGATGATTCTCCGAGCTGGCTTCGCTGGGACCGCACGTGATCGCGACCGCCGTGTTCCTCGCCGCGCTCGATCGTGTCTGTTCTGTGGGTTCGCCTATCAGAGTCGGACGAGCTGGTGCTCGGGACCGCCACGCGACCGTGCGATCGACGCAGGCCGACTACCGGAACGCTTCGACCTCGGCATGGGCGACACGCTCGTGGCGGCGCTCCATCGCCGATCGTCTCCGCGTTCTACCTGCCGGGGCCACTGATGGCCTTGATCCGTGCGGCCGCGCAGTCGTCTCGGAGTGGTAACATGATGTCCGTCGTGACGACGCGTGTCGACCGCACTGGGAGTCGCCGGAGGGCAGCCGTTCGCGAGCCGCGCCCCGGCGAGCTTCGTGCTGGAGACGACGGCGGCCGCGACTTGCCTGCGTTCGCCGATCGCATCACGTCGCCGATCTGAGCGGCCGGCTGCTGTCGCTCTTTGCAAGCGACGAGCGGCGACGCCACCGGCCGATTTCGTCGTGCACCATCGTCTGGTTCCTCCCGAACCTGCGCGTCGTTTCTGCAGCTCGTGGCGCCCGTGGATCCCGCTGAGCCCTCTTACCCTCGATCGCGGCGAGATATCCGGCGGCGAACTGGTTCGAACGCGAGGTCATGGACTTCTTCGGTCTCGTTCCCGAGGACCATCCGAACCCGAGCGGGTCGCCCTCCACGACGACTGGCCGGATGGGGCGTGGGCGCTGCGCAAGGATTTCCCGATACCGACACGCAGGTGCCGCGCGTCGCCAGGCGATTTCCACCCGTTTCGACCGGTCACCGGCGAAGGCGTGTTCCAGGTGCCCGTCGGGCCCGTGCACGCAGGCATCATCGAGCCCGGCCATTTCCGATTCGGCGTGGCCGGTGAGCCGGTGCTGTACCTGCAGCTCCGGCTGTTCTACGTGCACAAGGGAATCGAAAAGCGCTTCGAGCGGCTGCCGTGGCGGCACACGGGCTGTTCCTGGCCGAATCCATTTCCGGTGACACCGCTGTGGGTCACGCGCTCGCGTACGCGCACGCGATCGAGCGGCTGGCTGACATCGACCGTACCCGCGCGCGCCCAGGTCGCTGCGCGTGGTCCTGCTGGAGCTCGAGCGGCTATACAACCACATCGCCGACATTGGCGCCCTCGCCACTGATGTCGCCTTCACGGTACCGGCGAGTCGACGCGCAGGCCCAACGCGAAGGTCTCGTCCGGCTGCAGGACCAGTCTGTTCGGCACGCGACTGCTGCGCGGGCACCATCGCGTTCGGCGGTGTGAAGCACGATCTGCCGCCGGACCGGGATGCGACGCGCTGCGCACGCCACCTGCGACGCGTTCGAAAGACGAGTTCGACGAGTCTGATCACGCTGCTGATCGACTCAGGCACCTTTACCGATCGCGTGGACAGCACCGGCATCCTGAGTCAACCAGGCGGCGCGCGACCTGGGGATTGTCGGCATGGCGGCGCGCGCGTCCGGCATCGATGCGCGACTTCCGCCGAGACCATCCGACATGATGCGTACGAGGGGCTGCGTTTCGAGGTACCCGTTGAGGAGGGAGGCGACGTGAGAGCGCGGCTGATGGTGCGCGCGCGGGAGGTCGAGCAGTCGTTAGCTGATCCTGCACCAGGCGCTCGACCGCGCTGCCCGACACGCCCGCTGGCTGCGCCCATGCCCGCACGCCTGCCCGCCGACTCGGCGGCGCTCGGGCTGGGTGGAAGCGTGGCGCGGACCGTGCACGCATTGGATTGCGACCGACGGACGGGGGCGATCTGACGCGCGTCAAGATCACCGACCCGAGCTTCCTGAACTGGCCCGGGCTGATCCACGCGGTGCCCGGGCAACATCATCCCGGACTTCCCGGTGATCAATAAGAGCTTCAACCTCTCGTATTCCGGAAACGACCGATAGAACAGAGGACTGAACCAGATGTTGGGAATTCATCATCAACAGTCTCAAGACCGGGATCCTCACCGAACGCGACCCGTTCGGCGCACCCGCTTCCTTCGGCTTTCCGGTGATCGATTTCAGTCGATGCACCGCCTGCGACGAGTGCGCCGCGTGTGCCCGACGGGCGCCATCCACACGATGGCGGCCGGTGCAGACCGGAAGATCGCTCACCTTGTCGTACGCCGCCTGCATTCAGTGCCGAGCCTGCGTCGACCGAATGTCCGGAGCAGGTCGTCAGCATTTCGCACACGGTCGAGGTCGCTGCCTACAGCACGGCAACAGCTCGCGCGCAGCGCATCGTTCAACATCAATCCGGCCACCGGACGTGGCACGTCTCGATCAACTGGAAGCTCACGCAGGCCCAACCGTTCAGGAATCGGCGGATCGCGCTCCGCGAGCGGATCCGCGGTCGATTAGGCCGATCGCTCCACGTGCGCCAGGTGGACGCAGGAAGCTGCAACGGCATGCGAGATGGAGATCGCGGCGACAACGAACCCGCTCTATGACTTCGAACGCTTCGGCGTCCACTTCGTCGCCAGCCCGCGGCATGCGGACGTGCTGCTGGTCACTGGCCCGGTGACCCGCAACATGGAAATCGCACTGCAACGGACCTATGAAGCGGCGCCGGAACCGCGCATCGTCGTTGCGGTCGGCGCGTGTGGCTGCAGCGGCGGGATCTTTGGTGAGGGCACGTACGCCGCTGTCGGCGGCGTCGATCGTGTGCTGCCAGTCGATGTGTACATCCCCGGGTGCCCGCCGCGTCCGCAAGCGATTCTCAATGGCTTGCTCGTGGCAATGGGGATCCGCGAGGCGCGCATCGCCGCCGCGGCGAACACAACGGAACGCGAGATGCCGTGAGCGTCCAACGTCGCCGGTTCGAACGAATCCAGAGTCTGTCGTCAGCCAACAAAGTCACGTCACGTCGCGCATCGGTCTCAAAGTCGCGAGCGATCCTCGCTGACCATTCGCGAAGGAAAGTGGCAGCGCAACACATAGCCGACACAATGCGCGCCGGAACCAGCCTAAGGTGCGGTGTAGTAGTCATACGGCGACGAACCTCGGCGAATCGCGTGCACTGAATCCTTTCACCGACTGGCTCGACGCCGAACGGTAACGAGATCCTTCACGTCGTCCTCGTTGAGTTGTTCAGTCGTCTTCTCGAGCAGCAGCGCTGCAAGCTGCATCGGTTCGACGCTCACGCCGCTCCGCGCCCTGACACCTTCCGTAATCGCCTCCAGACGCTTCAGGGTTCGCGGCACCAGTGGAACCAGCCGCCGTTCGGTCCAGTCCGGATCCGTCGCTCGGCCTCCGCCAGCAGGCACGCGCAAACGTGTCTCGATGTCGGCGAGGAGTTGCATCGCCCCGAAGTAGCCGCCACCGGCCACGACCTTGCCCTTACGCTCTGCGCGAAGCCCACGGGCGATCTTGTTCATGTCGAGGTGCACTTTCATCTGTTACTCCTCCGTGAACTGACGGATCGCGAAATACTCGTCGCCAATCACCAACGCGACGCTTCCAGTTGCGACCTGTCACTTGTGTTGGTTCGGCGTCAGGGGCCTGCACGCCCCATGGCCTGCGCATCCCGAATTCGCCGCGACGCGGATATCCATTGTTGAGCGAGGAACCATTCAAGATTCAGTTGCAGGAGGCTTGTCACATCGTCGCGACGGCTGAAAAGTAGAGTACGTCGCTTCAGCCGGCGGACAGAGAAGTGATGAAGAAGTCGCGCTACCGGATAGCAAGTCACCTACGCCTTGCGCCTCGCCGAGTCGGGGACGCCCCGCGAGACGTTCGATGTTCTGCAGAAGCTACTGGCCGGCGCGAAGATGTCCGCGGCAATCACTCAAGGAAGGTTGACGGGATAGGCGATTCGTTCCTGCGACCATTTATTGCTATTTGCCTATGAATGAACCCGCGACTTACCGCATCTTGTGGAGAAATTTTGGAGACGGAAAATCGCTACATCCGCAAGTCCTTGATCTAGCGCGAGTTGTGGCGGGGTGGACGGGACTCGAACCCGCGGCCTCTGCCGTGACAGGGCAGCGTTCTAACCAGCTGAACTACCACCCCTTGAGGGGAATTGCAGACTTCAGATTGCTGATGTCGGACTTGATCGAGTTGTCACCACTCGATCTCGAATCATCAATCTCCACCGTGACGCTGGTGGGCGGTACAGGACTCGAACCTGTGACAGCCGGCGTGTAAAGCCGGTGCTCTACCAACTGAGCTAACCGCCCGACACCCCGGAACATCAAATTGTAGTCAGTGGACGATGCCTGCGTCAACTTTCGCTGGGGCACGCGCTATCATCCTTTCGTGCTTTTCCGCGACATCATCGGCCATCGTCGTCTCACCACGCTCCTCGCGCGGGCGATCGAGCGCGAGTCGTTGCCGCCGACGCTGCTGTTCGTGGGTTCGCCGGGCGTGGGTAAATGGGCCGTGGCGCGCGCGGCGGCGCAGGCGGTCAACTGTCTCGCCCCGGTGCGGTCGCCGAACGACCGCCTGGCGATTGATGCCTGCGGGAAGTGCCGTGCCTGCGATCGCATCGCGCGCGGCGTGCATGTGGATGTCGTCGCGATTGAGCCGGACGAGCTCGCGTCGATCAAGATCGACCCTGTTCGCCTCATGCTCGACAAAACTTCATACCGTCCTTTCGAGGGCAAGCGCCGGATGGTGCTGATCCGCGAGGCGGACACTCTCGAGACGTCGGCGCAGAACTCCCTGCTCAAATCGCTCGAAGAACCGCCGCCGGGCACGAGCTTCATCCTCACCACTGCCGTTCCCGGCGCGCTGCTGCCCACGGTGCGCTCGCGCTGCATGCGGCTGCGGTTTGGACGGCTGACCTCGTCCGAGGTGGCCGCCGCGCTGGTGCGCGATCACGATCGATCGGAAGGCGAGGCAGGCGAGGCCGCACCGCTCGCCGACGGCAGCATCGGACAGGCGCTGGCGCTGGCCGACAACGATCTCACGGCGTTACGGGAGGCGGCGATGCGGCTGTTGCAACAGACCGCGGGCCGCGCCGATACGCAAACACGGCTGCAGGCGGCCTCGGCTTTGTATTCAGGAGGCAAGAAGGAACGCAGCCGCGAGGACCTGGCGGTGGTGCTGCGGCTGATGGCGTCGATGTTGAGAGACCTCGAGGCGATCAACGCCGGCGCCGATCGTGCGGTGCTGGCCAACCCGGTGCTCGCCGGCGATCTCGAATCGCTGGCGCGCGCGTTCACCGGCGATCGCGCGCGCGATGCCTTCGGCGCGGTCGATCGCGCCTTGACCGCACTCGAGCGGAACGCCGGCATCAAGGTCGTCTCCGAGTGGCTGGCCGTGCAGGTGTAATGGCGCGGCCTCGCATTGCCATCACCGCCGGCGATCCAGCCGGCATCGGACCTGAGATCGCGGCCAAGGCCGCGGCTGACGCCGCGGTGCGCGCGGTCTGCGAACCGATCATCTTCGGTTCTGACGCGCCTGCAAAACTGGGTGAAGTGTCGGCGGCTTCCGGCCGCGCCGCCTACGACACGATCGTGCGGGCGGTGGACGCGGCCATCAAGGGCGACGTCGACGCAATCGCCACGGCGCCGGTGAACAAGCTCGCCTTTGCGCAGGCGGGACTGCCGTGGAAAGGTCACACCGATCTACTCGCGCACCTCTGCGGCACCTCGCGCGTAGCGATGATGTTTCATGCACCGGAACTGAAGGTCGTGCTGATTACCGTGCACGTCCCCCTCAGCGAGGTGCCCGCGCTGATTACGCCGGAACTGGTCGCCCAGACGATCGATCTCACCCGCGCGGCGCTGCCGCAGTTCGGGGTCATCAAGCCGCGCCTGGCCATCGCCGGGCTCAACCCGCACGCTGGCGAAGGTGGCGTGCTCGGCGTCGAAGACGATCGGGTTCTCGCACCAGCGGTTGCCGCGGCGCGCGCGCGTGGCATCGACGTGAGCGGCCCGTTTCCCGCCGACACCGTGTTCGTGCGCGCGTCCAAAGGCGAGTTCGATTGCGTGATCGCGTGCTATCACGACCAGGGTCTGATTCCGGTGAAGCTGCTGGCCTTCGGGCATGCGGTGAACGTCACCATTGGCCTGCCGATCATCCGCACCTCGGTCGATCACGGCACCGCGTTCGACATTGCGGGCAAGGGCGTGGCCGATCCCGGCAGCATGATCGAAGCGGTCAAGCTGGCGGCGCACATGGCGGCCGCGCGTTAGACGTCTCGAGGGTCCGGAAGCCATGCTCATGAATGAGGTCATCAGACGGGCCCTCGTGACGTCTCGCCCCGCCGGAGGCGGGGCACAATAAAATATGGCGACCCAGAAAAAAAAGGACGCCGAGGAGAAAGACGATAGCCGCCCCATTGCCGACAATCGCAAGGCGTTCCACGACTATCACATCCTCGAAACTTTCGAAGCCGGCATTGCGCTGCTCGGCACCGAGGTCAAGGGCATCCGTGAGGGCCGCGCCAATCTCCGCGACAGTTATGCCAGGGTCGAGAAGGGCGAGGTGTGGCTCTTTAACGTCCACATCAACCCTTACAGCCATCGCGGCTACGTCGATCACGATCCGAAACGGAAGCGGCGGCTGCTGTTGCACAAGCACGAGATCCGCAAGTTGATCGGCAAGACGGTGGAGAAGGGCCTCACGCTGGTGCCGACCCGGTTGTATTTCAAGAACGGCAAGGTCAAGGTCGCGATCGCGCTGGCCAAAGGCAAGCAGGATCACGACAAACGTGAGACCTTGCGCCGGCGTGAGATCGATCGTGAAACGCGAGCGGCCGTGAAGGAGCGAACCAGGCGATGAAAGTGCTGGTGACCGGCGCGGCCGGCCAACTCGGGCAGGCGATGGTCAGGCACATGACCGCTGACCACCAGGTCACGGCGTGGACCCGCGACTCGATCGATCTGACCAGGCACCGCGAGGCTCGCGAAATGGTGCTCCGTCTGGCGCCGGCGGCGATTATCAATTGCGCGAGTTACAACCAGGTCGATCAAGCCGAGGATCACCAGGAGACCGCGCTCGAAGTCAACGCATTCGCGGTTCGCACGCTGGCGAGGGCCGCGGCCGATCTCGATGCGCTGTTGCTGCACTACAGCACCGACTTTGTTTTTTCCGGCACGGCTTCCGCGCCCTACACCGAACTCGATCGTCCCGAACCGCAAAGCGCCTATGCGCAGTCGAAGCTGGTCGGCGAATGGATGGCGGCCGACGCGCCCCGGCACTACGTGCTGCGCGTGGAAAGCCTGTTTGGCGGGCCCCAGACGCGAAGCAGCACGGATCGGATTGCCGACGCCGTGCTTGCCGGGGAACCCGCGCCGGTGTTTGTCGATCGGGTGGTCTCGCCCAGCTTTGTCGCCGACGTCGTCTCCGCGTCGGCGCACCTGCTCCGCACGCAACCGGAGTTCGGTGTGTATCACTGCGTGAATTCCGGTCTCGCCACCTGGTACGACGTTGGCCGTGAAATCGTCCGGCTGCTTGGCAAGCCCGAGTCGCTGCTCAAGCCGATCTCGGTCCGCGATGTGAAGTTAAGGGCGTCGCGGCCGCAGTTTGCCGCGTTGAACAACGCGAAGCTCGCGCGGGCGGGCTACCCGATGCCACTGTGGGAGGACGCGATGGCGCGTTATCTCGCGTCGAAGGCTGCCGCATGACCCGCCCGACGGCTTCGGCGGGGCAGGCTCGAATTGCCGTGGCCTCACTGTCGTTTGCGGGTAACCCCACCCTGCGCGCGGAGCTGGAGGCGAAGTACGCGCACGTGTCCTTCACCGACGCCAAGTCCGTCCTCGGCGGCGACGCCCTCGTGGCCATGATGCAAGGCCACGATCGCGCCATCGTCGGACTGGAGCGCGTCGACGACCACGTCCTGGCGCAGCTGCCGGAGCTTCGCGTGATCAGCAAGTACGGCGTCGGGCTTGACGGGATTGATGTCGACGCCCTGATCCGGCGCGGCATCAAACTCGGCTGGACAGGCGGCGTGAACCGCCGCTCGGTCGCGGAATTGACGGTGGCGTTCGCCATCGCCTTGTTGCATCGCGTGCCGGAGGGCGACGTCGCGCTGCGGCGTGGAAAGTGGAACAAGGTCGTCGGCCGGGAGCTGACCGGAAAGACCGTCGGCATCATCGGCTGCGGCTTTGTCGGTCAGGACCTGGTCAGGCTGCTCGCGCCATTCGGATGCCGGATCCTCGTCCACGACATTCGCGATTATCCGGACTTCTATGCGGCTCACGGCGTGACGCCGGTCGCACTCGCTGAGCTGTTAGAAGCCGCCGATGTCGTGACCCTGCATGTGCCGCTCGATGCGAGCACCCGCGGCCTGATCGGCGCCACCGAGCTGGCGCGCATGCGGCCGGGCACGTTCATCATCAACGCCGCCCGCGGCGGATTGATCGACGAGCCGGCGCTGGCCGACGCGCTCGAGCGGGGCCACCTCGCGGGCGCGGCGGCCGACGTATTTCAGGTGGAACCGGACGCCAACCCGCGCCTGCTGGCGCTGCCGACGTTCCTTGGCACCCCGCACATCGGCGGCGCCTCGCGGGAAGCGCAACTGGCGATGGGCCGCGCCGCGATCGACGGACTGGAAACAGCTCGTGTGCCCGGCAACGGCTGGCCCGGATAGAATAGCCGGATGCGCATTTTGATAACGGGCGGCGCCGGCTTCATCGGCTCGCACCTGGCCGAGGCCCTGCTGGCCGACGGGCATGAAGTGTTTGCGCTCGACGATCTCTCGACCGGATCGATCGACAACATCGCGCACCTCAAGGGTCGCCCGGGATTCCATTACACGATCGACACGGTCTTCAACGATTCGCTCGTGGCCGAGATGGTCGATCGCGCCGACGTGATCTTCCACATGGCCGCCGCCGTGGGCGTCAAGCTGATCGTCGAAAAGCCGGTCCACACCATTGAAACCAATGTGCACGGCACCGAGGTCATCCTCCGCCATGCCGCGAAGAAGAAGAAGCTGGTCTTCATCGCGTCGACTTCGGAGGTCTACGGCAAGAGCGTGCACGTGCCGTTCCGCGAGGACGCCGACCTGGTGATGGGCGCGACGACGCGGCACCGCTGGGCCTATGCCTGCAGCAAGGCGCTCGACGAGTTCCTGGCGCTGGCGTACTGGAAGGAAAAGAAACAACCGGTGATCGTGATGCGGTTCTTCAACACGGTGGGGCCGCGGCAGACGGGGCAATACGGCATGGTGGTGCCGACCTTCGTGCGCCAGGCCCTGCAGGGCGAGCCGATCACGGTGTTCGGCGACGGCACGCAGCAGCGCAGCTTCACCTATGTCGGCGATGTCGTCGAGGCGTTGTTGAAGCTGATGGTGAAGCCCAGTGCGATCGGCGAGGTCTACAACGTCGGTAACAGCGAAGAGGTCACCATCCGCGACCTCGCCGAGCGCATCAAGGCCAAAACCGGCAGCCGCTCGGAGATCGTCACGATTCCCTACGACCAGGCCTACGAAGCGGGCTTTGAAGACATGCCCCGCCGCGTGCCCGACCTCACCAAGATCTACAAGGCGATCGGCTATGCCCCGAAGGTGCAGCTCGACGAAATCATCGATCGGGTGGTCGAAGAGAAGCGCACCTACGCTGGCGCTAACCGCGCCATGCGCTAACGCTCCCGCGGCTATGTTCACACATTGAACATGGCATGCACGCGCCTCTCACTTTTTGTTCATTTCGTGAACGAGGCGTGTATAATGCCTGTTCAGTTCGTGAACGTCGCGCCTTCGCCCCTTCGGGGCTTCGGCGAGGCAGGCTCTCCTTGTGACTGGCCGTACCGGAGGTATCTATACCCGGCATGCCTAGCGGCCTTCCTTGAACACCCTAACTAATTGAATAATAAAGAGATGCGCGACCAGATGCTCGGCAGCCTGTTCGGCCTGTCGGGGCAGGTGGCAATCGTGACCGGGGCCCTCGGCCGCCTTGGCCGTGAGTACGTGCGCGTGCTGGCCCAGGCCGGCGCCGATGTCGGCGCCATCGACCTGGCCGGGAATCCGGAGACCTTTGTGGAGTTGCCCGAGGGCGCGGGCCGTGTCCATGTCGAGCTCGCCGATCTCACCCGGAAAGCCGACGCCGACCATGCCGTGTCGCGAATTGCCGGCGAGTTAGGCGCGCCAACCATCCTGATCAACAACGCCGGGATGGGCTCCTCACCGGCCGCCGCCGGCACCGAGAACGGCCTGTTCGAGGATTATCCGGAAGCCGCGTGGGACACGATGATCGACTCCCACTTGAAGACGACGTTGCTGGTGTCGCAGGCGTTCATCCGCCACTATCGCGAGGGCGGCCGCATTGCCGGAAGCATCATCAACGTCTCGTCGACCTACGGCGTGGTTTCTCCGGACCAGTCCATCTACGAATACAAGCGCGTGTCGGGCGCCACGTTCTTCAAGCCGGTGGGCTACAGCGTGGCCAAGTCCGGCGTGCTCAACTTCACGCGCTGGTTAGCGGAGTACGGCGCGCCGCTCGGCATCCGCGCCAACACGCTGGTCCCTGGCGGCGTAAGGGAAGCGGGGCACGCTCCCGAGTTCGTGACCGAGTACCAGAAGCGAACGCCACTCGGACGGATGGCGACCGAAACTGATTACAACGGCGCGGTTCTATTCCTTGCCTCGCGCGCCTCCTCGTATATGACCGGCGCCACCGTCGTCGTCGATGGAGGCTGGACAGCGCGTTAGTTCACAGTTGACAGTTCACGGTTGACAATTAAGTTCGCCAGTTGGCAGTTCAAAGTGTATGGGTGAAAAAGATTTTTCGGATCGAACGTTCGTCGGAGACGACACACTGTCGTTCGTATCGCGCGATGTGTTTCGCGCGGTGCGTGAGCGGGTAACCGATCCGATGGCGAGGGCGGAACTGGTGGCGGACCTGTGCCGCATCAATACGCTGTTCATGATCATGCAGGCCGGCTCGGGCCACATCGGCTCGAGCTTCAGCTCCACCGACATCATCACCTGGCTGTGGACCGAGCACCTGCGCGATCCCAACGGCGACAGCGACGATGCGGACGTGTACTTTTCGTCGAAAGGTCACGATGCGCCGGCGCTCTATTCGCTGCTCATCGCGATGGAGAAACTCGGGTTCGAACTGCTGCCGAAACTGCGCCAGTTGAATGGCCTGCCCGGTCATCCCGATGTCAGCACGCCATTCATCGCCACCAACACCGGATCGCTCGGCATGGGGATCTCGAAGGCCTACGGGATGGCGCGCGCCAATCGCTACACCGGCCGCGGCGGCCGCATCTTCGTGATGACCGGCGACGGCGAGCTGCAAGAAGGTCAGATCTGGGAGTCGCTGCAGCCGGTGGCTAACGAGCGCCTCGCCGAGATCACGGTAATCGTCGATCACAACAAGTTTCAATCCGACACCGCGATAGCAGCGGTGAGCGATCTCGGCCCGCTCGAAGAGAAGTTCCGTGTCTTCGGCTGGGAAGTGCGCCGTGGCGACGGCCACGATTTCCGCGTGCTGCGCGATGCGCTCGCCCATTTCGACACCGTCACCGACAAGCCTAAGGTGTTCATTGCCGACACCATCAAGGGCAAGGGCGTGTCGTTCATGGAAGGCATTGCGTGCGGCGACCAGACGTATCACTTCCACGCCGGCGCGCCGTCGCTCAAGGACTACGTGGCGGCGACGCGTGAATTGATCGCGCGCGTGAACGAGCGGCTCGAGCGGCTCGACCAGCCGCCGGCGGTGTTGACCTCAGCGCCGTTGCCGACGCGCGTGTCGCCGAAGGCGCCCGAAAAGATCGTGCTGGCCTACGGCGACGAGCTGCTTGCCATGGCGCGTCAGCGCCCCGAGATCATCGTGCTGGATGCGGACCTGCTGTCGGATTGCGGCATCGAGGCGTTCAAGGCGGAGCTGCCCGATCGTTTCATCGAGTGCGGTATCGCCGAACAGCACATGGTCTCCGCAGCCGGCGGCATGGCGCTGCGCGGGATGCTGCCCGTCGCGCACTCCTTCGCGTGCTTCCTGTCGACGCGCGCCAACGAGCACATCTACAACAACGCCACCGAGAAGCGGCGCATCATTTACACGGCAACCCTGGCCGGTCTCGTTCCCGGCGGGCCGGGCCATTCACACCAGTCGGTGCGCGACATCTCTGCGATTGGCGCCGTGCCTGGACTCATCGCCTTTGAACCGTGCAGCGAGAAAGAAGCGCGACTTGGCATTCGCTGGGCGGTGGAACAGAACCCGGAGAGCACGTATCTCCGTTTCGTGAACGTGCCGCTCGACCTGCCGTACACGATGCCGGCCGACTACACGCTTCGCGTGGGGCGCGGCGTGACGCTGCGCCCGGGCAAAGACGTCGCGATCATCGGCTACGGCACCGTGTTGCTGACCAACGCCTGGCGCGCGGCAGACGTGCTGGCAGGCCAGGGCATCTCGGCCGCGGTGATCGACCTGCCGTGGCTCAACCGCATTGACGATGAGTGGGTGCGTGAAGCGATGGCTTCCTTCAAGCACATCGTCACGCTGGACAATCACTACCTCGAGTTCGGCCAGGGCGTGATGGTTGGCGCGGCGCTGGCGCGCACCGGCGTTCGCGTCGAATTGACGCAGATCGGCCTGAAGGAAATCCCCGCCTGCGGCTCGAACGCCGACGTGCTCGCCTATCACGGCCTCGATGGCGCGTCGATTGCGCGGACCGTGCTCGCCTCCAAGAAAGTAGCGGCGGGTCTTTAGACCCGCCGTCGGCGGGCGGGACTAAAGTCCCGCCCCTACGTATCGATCGTACGAATCAACTGATGTATCCCAAATTCGTTCCGCACTGGATAGACGACGCCGAAGTGCCGTCGAAAGATGGCGGCACGTTCGAGAAACGGCGTCCCTCCGACAATCGTGTCATCGCGCAAGTGGCGCGTGGCAGCGCAGCGGAGGTGTCGCGTGCGCTGGGGTCGGCGGCCAAGGTTGCGCCGGAATGGGGACGCTGGCCGGTGCCGAAGCGCGGCGCCGTTCTCGGCAAGGCCGCGCAGTTGCTTCGCGAGCGCGAGAAGCTGTTTGGTGACATCGTTCAACAGGAAACCGGAAAACCCTGGAAGAACGCAATCGCCGAAGTTGGTTCATCCGCCGAACTGGCGATCTTCATGGAAGGCGAAGGCAGCCGTTTGTACGGGAAGACGCTGCCGAGCCCGATTCCCAATCGCACCGTCCAGACACTGCGCAGCCCGATCGGCATTTGCGCGGCCATCATGCCGTTCAACAGCCCGCTGGCCGGCGTGGCCTGGAAGGTGTTTCCCGCGCTGCTCTGCGGCAACGCGGTGATCGCGAAGTCGCATGAGCTCACGCCGTACACCGCGGTGGCCTTTGGGCAATTGTTGAAGGACGCCGGTCTGCCGGCCGGCACGTATTCCGCGCTCCAGGGATTCGGCCCGGATGTGGGGGCGGCGCTGGTGCAGGACGATCGCGTTGGCGTGGTCAGCTTCACGGGGTCGTCGGCGACCGGCAAGTTGATCCAGAAGAACGTCAGCGAGCGAACGGTGCTGGCGAAGGTCTGCCTCGAGCTGGGCGGCAAGAATCCCTTCGTGGTGTGCGATGACGCCGATCTGGAACTGGCGGCGGAGCTCGCGGCGGCATCGGCGTTCATCGATGCCGGCCAGCGGTGTGCCTCGGGCAGCCGCATCATCGTGTTCGATCGCGTCTACGACGCGTTTCGGAGCGCCTTTCTCAATCGCGTCGCGAAAATGAAGGTGGGATCGGGCCCCGATGACGACTGCGGTCCGGTGATCTCACAAGCCAGCCTCGATCGACTCGTGACCGACGTGCGTGGCGCCGTCTCGCGCGGCGCGTCGCTGGTGACCGGCGGCGGCCAGGCCGCCTCACTCGCACCGGGTTACTACATGGAACCGACGGTGCTCGAACATGTGGTGCCGTCAGACGAGGTCTCGCAGCGCGAACTGTTCGGTCCGGTCACGTGCCTCTATCGCGTGAGCGGCTTTGACGAGGCGGTCACACTCGCTAACGGCACGCACTACGGACTGACCGGCGCCATTCACACCACCAACCTGCACCGCGCGCAGGAGTTCATCACCCGCTACCAGGGTGGTCTGGTGTCGATCAACGGCGCCACATATGGCTCCGGACCGCACATGCCGTTTGGCGGGGTCAAGAATTCGGGTAACGGTTTCCGCGAGCCGGGCACCGAAGCGATCGATGTGTATACGGAATTGAAGACCGTGGTGATCAACCATCAACCCGCGCGTGTCTAGCGACGGCTAAAGCCGTCGCTCTCCAAACGATATCCCCACGATGCGAGCCAAGCGAAAAATCTGTTTTCCGATCACGAGCCGCGCCTACTACGGCCGCAGTCAATTCCTGATCCGCAAGCTTCACGCGCATCCGGATGTCGACCTGAAGCTGATGCTCGGCGGCTCGATCCTGCTTGACAAGTACAGCCGGCACGTGGCCGACGATATTGCCGCCGGCGGGTTCGACATCGCCGCGTCGTTGTTCAACGTCATTGAAGGCGGCAACCACGTGGCCATGGCCAAGACCGCCTGCCTGACGGCGCTCGAGTTCACCAACAGCTTCTTCACCGCCTCGCCCGACGTGGTGGTGATTTGCGGCGATCGGTTCGAACAGCTGGCCATTGCGATGGCGGCCGCGTATCTCAACATCACCATCGCCCACATCGAAGGCGGCGATGTGACCGGCAGCATCGACGAGAGCGTGCGTCACGCCATCACGAAGCTGGCGCACCTGCATTTCGTGACCAATGAGGGCGCGCACCGGCGCGTGCTGGCGATGGGCGAAGATCCCCGCTACGTCTTCAACACCGGATCGCTCGACGTGGAGCTGGCCGCCCACGTCAGTACGAACATTACCAGCGACCAGGTGAACGCCCTCGGCGTGGGCCACGACGTGGACATCGAGCGGCCGTTCCTGATGGTGGTGCAGCACCCGGTGACGACGGAGGCCGACAACCGCGCGCATCTCGAGACCACGCTGAAGGTGGTGGCGTCGTTCGACCTGCCGACGATCTGGTTCTGGCCCAATCCCGATGCCGGCACCGGTGAGATGGCCGACATGCTTCGGAACACGCGCGAGCGTCATCCTGAGATCACCGCGAACATGCGCTTCATCACCAACGTGCCGGCCAACGACTTCGTGGCGCTGCTCGCGCACGCGGCCTGCCTGGTAGGCAACTCGTCGGCCGGCATCAAGGAGTGTTCGTTCCTCGGGACGCCGGTGGTGAACATCGGCAACCGCCAGCAGGGCCGCCTGACGAGCGCGCACGTCCTGCAAGCGGGCTACGACGGCGAGGAGATCGGTGCGGCGATTGCGACGCAGCTTGCGCACGGGCGATACCCGCCGTCGCACATCTACTACCGTGCGAATGCCAGCGACGCGATTGCCGCCGTGCTCGCGAAGACCCCGCTCTACACGCAAAAACGCTTTCACGATTGATCGACCGATCTGCTGATTCCTGATTCCTGATTCCTGTCTTGAAAGTACTCGGCATCGTCACGGCCCGCGGCGGATCCAAGGGCATCCCCGGCAAGAACCTGAAGCTGCTGGCGGGGAAGCCGCTGCTGGCTTACACGATCGACACGGCGCGCCGATCCGGCGCGCTCGATCGCGTGATTCTCTCGACGGAAGACGAAGCCATCGCGACGGCCGGCCGCGATCTCGGGTGCGACGTGCCGTTCATCCGCCCGCTGGACCTCGCCATGGACGACACGCCGCACCTGCCGGTGATCCAGCACGCCACGCGGTGGATGCAGGAACGCGTCAACTATCAGCCCGACGCGGTGATGATCCTGCAGCCGACCTCGCCGCTACGGACCGCGGAGGACATCGCCGCCGCCGTGGCGCTGCTCGACACCTCCCGCGCGGATTCCGTCCTCAGCGTGAACGAAGTCCCCGTGCACTCGCATCCGATGCGGACGCTTCGTCTCGATGACAAGAGCCATGCCGTGCTGTTTGTCAGCGGCGATCCGGTCCGCACGCGCATCAACAGACGGCAGGACCTTCCCCCAGCGTGGGTGATGAATGGCGCCATCTACGCCTGCCGCACCCGGGTGTTGTTCGGCGCGGAGCCAAGCTTGTACGGCAATCGCGTCGTCGCCTACCGGATGCCGGCCGAACGTTCGATCAGCATTGACGACCTCGAGGACTGGCACGCGGCCGAACGCGCGCTGTCCTCACGGCAATAAACCGCAGTAATACATCATGGACGTTGAAGCACATCGCGACCTCCGGGTCCTCGAAGCGGTACAGCAGAATTCACGGCTGACGCAGCGCGGTCTCGCCAATAAACTCGGCATGGCCCTCGGCCTGGCGAACATCTACCTCAAGCGGATGATTCACAAGGGCTACATCAAGTGCGTGAACGTGCAGCCGAATCGCATTTCGTACTTGATCACGCCACGCGGCATCGCTGAGAAGGCCAGGCTTACCTACGAGTTCATGGATTACTCGCTGCACTTATACGGCGAGGTGCGGCAACACCTGCGCACCGCGCTGCACGAGTGCGCGGCAGCCGGCAAGCGGGTGGCGATCTGCGGCAGTGGTGAAGCCGCGGAGCTCGCTTATCTGTCGCTGAAGGAATCGGGGCTCGACCCGGTGGCGATCTTCGACAACGATGGCGGCCGCGACTTCCTCGGCGGCCCCGTGCTGCCGATTGCCGAGCACGCCACGGTCGAGTTCGACATGATTATCGTCGCCACGCTCGATCGTTCCGGGCAGCAGCTGCAGGCGCTGCTCGACGTGGGCGTGCCGAAACAGAAGCTGTTTCCGTTGCGCAAGGAAACGGCGCCCCCACCGAAGAAAAAAGCGGTTCCGGTTCGCACGCGTAACGGCAAGAACTCATAGACGAAGAGGACAGTCCGGCATGGCTCTGACCAATCAGCGCATCTGCATCACCGGCGGCGCCGGCTTCATCGGCTCGCACCTGGTCTCGAATCTCATCGACAACAACGAGATCGTGGTCTACGACAACCTGCATCGCAACGCGCTGCAGTTCGCGCACCTCGAGGATCACAAGCACCTCCACTTCACCAAGGGCGACGTCCTGGATTACGAGGCGACACGCAAGGCGATGGATGGCTGCCAGATCGTGATTCATTGCGCGGCGATCGCCGGCGTCTACACCGTGGACAAGAGCGCGGTGCGAACGATGGAGGTCAACCTGCTCGGGACGCACCAGGTGGTGCGGGCGGCGCTCGATGTGGGCGTCGAACGCTTCGTCGAGTTCTCGACCAGCGAGGTCTACGGCTCGTTCATCCACAAGGGCAAGGAAGACGACTTCACGCCGATCGGTCCGATCGGCGAAAGCCGCTGGGTTTATGCCGCCAGCAAGCTCGCGTCGGAGCACCTGTCGTATGCCCACTATCGTGAGGAGGGCCTGCCGCTTGCAATCGTGCGGCCCTTCAACGTCTATGGCCCGCGGCAGGTGGGCGACGGCGCCATTCGCGGCATGACCCTGCAAGCGCTGAAGAACCTGCCGATCACCCTCTACAACGACGGCACCCAGATTCGATCGTGGTGCTTCGTCTCGGACTTCGTCGACGGCGTCCTGCGCTGCTGCGAGAATCCGGCGGCCATCGGTCAGGCGTTCAACATCGGCAACCCGCAAGGGACCGCGACCAACTTCGAGCTGGCCAACCTGATCCTCAGGCTGACCAACTCCAAGTCGGAGATCGTGTTCAAGCCGCATCCCGGACCCGAAGTGGAACTTCGCGTGCCCGCGATCGAAAAGGCGATGACGATGCTTGGCTACAAGCCGACCGTGTCGCTCGAGTCCGGTGTGTCGCAGGCGATCACCTGGTATCGGGAGAACTACGACGCGGTGGCGGGGAAGAAGTAACAGTTAGCAGTCAACAGTCGGCAGTTAAGAGTTCGGTCAACAGTCTTCAGTTCACAGTTAATGAGAGTCGTCGTTACCGGCGCGTCGGGATTCATCGGCCACAACGTGCTGCTGCGGGCGCCGCGGGAGTGGACGGTATATGCCGTGTATCACTCCACGCCGGGCCTCGAGGCCTTCGTCACCCAGCACGGGCTGACCAACGTCCGTCCGGTGCGTTGTGATCTCCTGAATGAATCAGACGTGCAGGCGCTGGCGCGGACGATTGGCGGCAAGCCGGAGGCGATGCTGTATCTCGCCGCCAATGGCGATCCGGCGGCGTCGGCAGAGCGGCCGCGCTGGGATCTCGAATCGAACACGCTCGCCTTCGTGACCTGCCTCGAACACTGTCCCGCGGATCACGTGGTGTATCTGTCGTCCGGTGCGGTCTACGACGGGTTGAGTGGTGCCGTGTCGCCGACGTCGGCCGTGTCGCCGCGACTGCCGTACGCGATCTCGAAGCTGGCCTCGGAGCAGTACCTCAGGTTCTTCGCCGAGCACCGCGGCAGCGTGTCGAGCTACGTGAACGTGCGCTTCTTTGGCGCCTACGGTCCGTATGAGCCGACGCGCAAGATCACCACGCGGTGGCTGCAGGCGCTCGCGGCCGGTCAGCGCGAGTTCGTGATCCGCGGCGACGGCCAGAACCTGATCGACTTCATGTACGTCGACGATGCGGTGGATGGGTTTCTGGCGCTGGTGAAGGCACGCGGCCAGAAGATCACGGTGGATTTTGCGTCGGGCTCGCCGGTCAGCGTCAACGAGGTGGTTCGCACGATGGCGGCGACGCTTGGCGTCGACGTGACGGTCCGGCACGAAGGACAGGTCGCCGAATACATCCAGTTTCATTCAGTCGATGCGGCGATGCGCGAGCAGTTTGGCGCCACGCCATCGATCTCGTTTGCCGACGGGCTCAAGCGGCTCACGACATTTCTTGGCAGGAGCTGACGTGGCAGGCAACCCCAGGAAGATGACCGAGAACGAGCTCCACGAGTACATCGCGGAGATCGAGGGCCACGGCTCACAGGTCACCGGCGTCGTCGGCTAC
Organism: uncultured Acidimicrobiia bacterium; assembly: GCA_963784445.1. Taxonomy (GTDB): domain Bacteria; phylum Acidobacteriota; class Vicinamibacteria; order Vicinamibacterales; family UBA2999; genus 12-FULL-67-14b. The sequence continues at coordinate 294,183 of CAWARO010000002.1, forward strand.
TTCTACGAGATGTATCGCCGCGAGGTGATCGCGCGGGTGCAGGGCACGCCGAACTGCGAGATCCTCGAAATTGGGTGCGGCGAAGGGATGATGTTCGATGGCACCACCATCGCGCCGATCCAGATGGACGTGTCGATGCGGCGCGTGCAGTTCGCGCGGGCGAAGGGACAGCCGGCGATCTGCGGCGATGGCTACCAGGTGCCGTTCAGGTCGGGGTCGTTCTCCACGGTGCTGCTGATCGCGATGCTCGAGCACACCAGCGAGCCGTGGCGGGTGCTGGCCGAAGCCCGCCGCGTGCTGAAACCGGGCGGGCGCGCGATCATCGTGGTGCCCAACGACGTCACGATGAGTGCCGGGCGCCTGGTGCTGGGCAAGTTCCCGATTCGCTACCCCGATCACCTGACGTTCACGACGCCGGGCCGCATGCACGGCTGGCTGAAGGACGGATTTCGGGTCACGGAGGAGTTTTCCTTGCCGTTCCGGCCGCTGCCGTACGCGGTGAATCTCTACTACTTCATGGTCGCGGAGGCGGCGTAGTGCAGAAACCGAAGGTCGTGATCCTTGGCGCCGGTCCCGCCGGCATTTCGGCGGCGTGGCGGCTGACCAAGCTGGGCTACCCGGTTACCGTGCTCGAGCGCGACGGCGCGGTGGGCGGAATGGGCCGCACCATCAAGGTCGGTGACTACTCGGTGGACTTCGGGCCGCACACGTTTCACATCCGCGAGACACCGGAGAGCAAGGAAATCCTGAAGACGATCACGCCGTTCTTCGGCGAGAACCCGCTGACGCTGACGCGCGGCACGCGCGTGCTGCTGCGCGGCAAGGAATACGTCTACCCGCTCGAGATGCTGCAGGTGCTGTTCGGCGTGAGCCCGATCCTGTCGTTCCGCATTCTCTTCGACTACAGCCTCGCGACACTCAAGTCGTTCTTCGCGCCGGCGAAGACGGAAGACTCGTTCGAGGAATGGGGCGTCCGCAACCTCGGCCGCACGCTCTACGACCTGTGCTTCGGGATCTACTCGGAGCGCGTGTGGGGGCTGCCGACCCGCCAGATCTCGTCGAAGCAGGCGCAGCGGGTCGCGAAGCTCAATCTCAAGAACATCATCTTGCGCACGCTCGGCATCAAGGCCGACCCGGCCACGTACTTCACGAAGTACTTCTACCCGCGCCGGGGCATCAGCCTGCTGTACGAAGGCATGGCTGCCGAGATCACCGCGGCGGGGAACCAGGTGTGCCTCCATTCGCCGGCGGTGCGCGTCGAGCGCAACGGCGACAGAGTGTCGCGCGTGATCTACAAGACATCAAGTGGCGAGCAATCCATTGACTGTGACGTGCTGCTCTCGACGCTGCCGCTGCCAACGCTCGTGAACATGATGTCGCCGGCCCTGCCGCAGCCGGTGATCGATCATGCGGCCAAGCTGCGCTATCGCAGCCTCAAGCTGATTTATATCGCCCTCAAGCGTCCGCAGCTCACCGACTATCACTGGGTCTACCTGCTCGACGAGCAGTTCCGCGTCAACCGCATGTCGGAGCAGAAGAACGTCAGCCCCGACATGGTGCCCAAGGACCGCACCGTCCTCTGCATCGAGCTGTCGTTGTGGAAAGACGAGCCGCTGTGGAAAGCGAGCGATGAGGAGATCTACCGGCTCGCGCTTCGCGATCTGATGAAGATGAGCTACGGCGTGACGGAGTCGGAGGTCGACATGTACTACGTCACCGACATTCCCACCGCCTACCCGGTATACGAACTGAACTTCGAAGATCACCTGATCCCGGTGCTCGAAGGCGTGCATCAAGTGCGCAACGTGATGACGCTCGGACGCCATGGCCTGTTCCTCAACAACAGCATGGATGACAACGTCGGTTTGGGTTTCCAAATCGCCGATCACATCGAGCGCAAAGGCGCCGACGGCCGCGTGTGGGTGGCAGAAATGCTCGAGTTCATGAAGTTGCGATTCGCGGGCAAGTGAGCACGGTGCTGAGCGCGGTGTGGCGGTCGCCGGTGACGTGGGGCGTGTTGATCGCCGCCGCCGTCCTGTGGCCGTCGCGCTTCCTGGGTCCGTTCGACGGCGTGCCACTCGATGCGCCACTCGAGGCGATCGGGTTGGGCCTGGTGTTGCCGTGGGCGTTCTGGCTCGGGCGTGACGCGTGCCGCACCAAGGCGTTCCGGATCGCGGTGCTGGCATTGTTGACGTGGAAGGCCGGGACCGCCGCCGTCGCGGTGCAGCAAGGGCTGTGCGCACAATTCCGCGCCCCTCAGCCCTTGCACGGGGACGCGATCACGTTTGCTATCGAGGAGCCGCTTGGGTATCTGCGCAGCTGGGACCTGCGCGCCGATCTCTGGGACTTCGAGCCGAAATGCACGGCGGTGTTGTCGCGGCCGTTGCCCGACACCGAGGCGTTCCCGGCCTGGTTCGTCAATATCACCGATGTGATGATGAGGCGGCGCGACTTCACGATGACCGTGCGCGGCTTCGTCACCAACGACGGACAGACGCAGCCGGTGGAGTATTCGCTGGCGCTGAAGCGCGATCCATGGGTGTTCGATCCCACCGTCAACGGAGCCTCCGTGTGGAGTGCGCCGCTGGTGACCACCGCGCCGCCGTCGGCAATCGATCGCGCGCTCGCTCCGTGGGCATGGACGGTGGCGCCGGTGCTGTGCCTCGCCATCCTCGCGATGCTGCTGCGCTCGGCCGCCACGGTATTGCGGGAACCGCGATCGGTCGCGTGGGTGCTGGCGTCGGCCGTGATGGGCGTGGCGCTCGCGCAACTGCCTGACTCCGCGCATCGCGCGGCCGGCGTCATCGCGTTGGGCGCGCTCGTGGCGCGCGTTCCCGCAGCGTCGGGCAACCTGCGGCTGGCCGCGTGGATGCTCGGCGCATCGTGGCTGTCGTTTTTTGCGGCGTCATCGGTCGACCTCGTCGGCCGTCTCACTCCGTACTCGGTGGACGATTGGCTGGCGTACCAGATTGCCGGCTATCGCATCTACATGAACGGCCACTGGCTGGAGGGCGGCACGGCGGCGTTCGACTACCAGATGTTGTATCGCTGGATTACCGGCGCGCTTCACCTCGTCTTCGGCGATGCCAGCGTCGGCGAAACCTATTGGGATGCCTCGTCGCTGCTGATCGGTGCGCTGCTGGCGTTTTATCTGGCGCACCGGCACGCGGGGTTCCAGTGGGGCCTCGCCGCCGGAGCACTGGTGTTGGCCACCATGACGTTGTCGACGGGCTGGCATTTCTTTGGCCGCGGCCTGTCGGAAATTTCCGCAGCCGGTTTTGCGTTCCTCGCCGCGGCGGCGCTGCTGCGCGCGCGCGATCGCGGCGCCGCATGGGCCCTGGTGGCGGCGGTGATGGCCGCGTTGATGTTTTACGCGCGCCAGAACCACCTGCTGTGGGCGCCCTGCTTCGTGGCGCTGCTGCTACCGCCCGAGACCGGATCGGATTTCGCGAGCATTCGCGTCGCTATGGCGCGCGTACCGTGGCGGGCTGCGGTGGCATACCTCGGCGGCTTTGCCGTCGCCGTGGTGGCGCTCATGACGCGCACCTACTACTTCACCGGACAGTTCTCGTTATTTTATGGCACGTCGATGCACAAGAACGACATCGGCTTGCGGCCCTGGACCATCCTCGACCTCGAGGTCTGGTCGAATGTCGTGCACAGCCTGGCGGCCGTGATCTTCATGAACGAACCGCCACGGCCAGATGTGCGAAGCGTGGTGCTCGCGATCGGCGCAGTCGTCGCGATCCTGGCGTTGCTGCCGGTACCGTTGGCTCGCCGCATCCCGGCGGCGCTGGTGATCGTGGCCATCACCGGGGTCGGCAGCGCGTTCATAGTGCACTCGCACGCTTATCCGGGGCGGTTTTCCATCCACCTGCTGCCATTTGCAGCCGCGCTCACCGCGATTGCCGCAAGCACGATGACCAGGGGCTTCACCGGCAGCGACTGGCGCGTCTCACAGAGCAGCGGCAGATGAACGCCGGTCACATACAGCAGCGGCAGGGTCAACAGCGCGGCCTCGGCAAACCGGCGGCGACCGAGCAACATCACGGTGCCCACTGCAGCAATGGCCAGCAGCACGACTTGCAGGAGCCAAATCAGCCGGACCACCAGCCGCGGCGTGGCGTTGATGTCGGTGTAGCGGATCGGAATGTCGGACGCCCACAGAATGAACGTGCCATACGTCACGCGCCGCACGATCCATCCGGGGATGTCGGCGGTGATGTGCGCGATCCCGACTCGAAAGTATTCCTGGTCCGCCACGACGCGGGCGCGGGCGCGCTCCATCGGGTCGGTCGGCGTCTCCCAGATTTTTCGAATCTCCCGCCACTCGTGCACGTAGACAAGCATGCCGTCGGGCGCCAGGCCGGCTTTGGCGGCGATGGCGCGGACGCGGGCATCGAGCTCATCGGCGCTGATGCCTTGTTCGGCGGTGTGGGTCAGGTCGTTGTGAAGGCTCGCCGGGCCAGCGGCCCTGCCAGGAACCCTCCCACAAGCCGCGCCCGATGCCGCCGGCGGGCGAGAGCGTGACGCGTCCGAGGTAGACGTAGTTATAGGTGAACCACGGCACCATGGTAAGCGCCGCGACGACGGCAAGGGCGGCCCATTGGCCGGCGCGGCGCAGGTTGCGTTCGGAGGGCACGAGCAGCGGCATGGCGATCGCCAGGCCGAACGGCAACAGCACGAAGGCGGGCCGCACCAGGGTCGTGAGGCTGAACAGCAGACCGGCGACGACGAAATCGCGCGTGCGTCCCTGCTGGACGGCGCGCACACACGCGAGCATCGCAGCCATCAAAACGAAGGTCGTCCACACTTCCGTCAATACGAGCGCGCCGTAGTAGGGGAGTGGCGGGAACAACGCCGTCATGAGTGCCGCCACGGTGGCCGTTCTATCCCCGGCGATGCGGCGGGCCAGCGCGTAAACGATCACGCAGATCAACGCGAACACCATCGCCTGCGCGATCGCGACCGCCATCGTGTGTTCACCGAACACGCCGATAGATCACCGCGACGAACGCGGGATAGCCGGGCGTGCGAAGGACTTCGGGAATGAAGATCGGCGATTCAGGGAAGCGCGTGAACTCGCCGCTTCGCGCCATGGCGGCGCCGAGCTGCTGGTAGCCGCCCTGATCGCTCCATGCGACCCGCCAATCCGGCCGCTGATAGACGATGAACAGCGCGGCGTGAACCAGCGCGATCAAGACGATCAGGATGAGCGTGCGGCGCGGCGGCATCCAGCTGGAATGATAGTGCTAACGCGCCAGCAAGTCGCGATAGAGCGCGGTGATGTCGCGCACGAGACGATCGAGGCTGTAGCGATCGAGCACGGCCGCCCGGCCACGCTGGCCGGTACGCCGGCGCAAATCGGGATCGGCCAGGTAGCGCACGAGATGTGCGGCGAGTCCGGCCACTTCGCCATCGGGAACACGCGCGCCGACGTCGGGGGAATCGATGACGTCCCTGACGCCACCCACATCCGTGCTGACCCCGGGAACGCCCGAAGCCATCGCTTCGATCAACGCGACCGGCGTGCCCTCATTTCTCGACGTGAGCATGAAGACGTCGGTGGCGCCGTAGATGGCCGACAGGTCGCGGCGCCAGCCAAGGAAGCGGACGCGATCGTTAATCCCCAGCTTTCGGGCATACGTTTCGAGCTCGTCACGCAACTCGCCGTCGCCCGCAACGAGCGCCAGCAGCCGCGGCCGGGTGCGCGACGCCGCGGCAATCGCGTCGAGGAACAGGCGGTGTTGCTTGATCGCCGTCAGGCGGCCAACGGTACTGACGACCTCGGCATTGGTCGCGACCTCGAGACGTTTGCGTGCGTCGGCTCGCGCATCATCATCGATCGCGGCAAACTCGCTGAGATCGAAGCCAAGCGGCACCACACGATACTGCGCGGCGCGGCCGATGCGGAAGCCGTCTCGCAGTTCGCGCTCGATGGCTGGAGAAATGGCGACAATGACGTCGCTGACGCGCGCGAGCAGTCGCTCGAGCGTAATGAAGAGTCCCGTCATCAGCGGGCTGAAATACCCTTCGAGCACGTGCCCATGGTAGGTATGAATCACCCATGCGCGCGGCGCCGCACCGCGCGTCATGTTGTACGCCGCCGCCGCAACACGGCCCAGCAGACCCGCCTTGGCCATGTGCGTATGAACGATCTGCGGGCGCACCTGCTTCAGTTCGCGATAGAGCCGCAGCAGCGTGGGGAGGTCGGCCAACGGCGACAGTGGGCGCCGCAACGAGTCGAGATAGATGGCGCGCGAACCGGGAGCGATCAGGTAACTCATGTCGCCTTCACCGTCGCCGAGGCGGCCGTGGATCAGGGTGGTCGTAAAGCCGTGGCCATCAAGTGCGCTGGTCAGGCGGGTCGCTTGAATCGACGGTCCGCCAATGTTCAACCGCGTAATGATGCGCATCACCGGAACGGGTGTCGTGGGCGAGTGGCTCGGCATCTGGCGGCGTGCGCTCACTTTATCACCCGCCGATCAGCATGACCCCGTTGCCGCGGCGGCGGAAGTTCTTGTATGCGCTGATGGCGGTCGGCCTGGCGACCGGTTTCCTCGTGGCGCTGTTCGTGGCCGGCGATGTCTACGTGCATTGGCGCACGCAGGACGTGGCCGGTGTCAACGTGTGGGGCTATCGCGGCTCGCCGATCGGCGCCAAGCAACCCGGTGAGACACGAGTGGTGATGTTGGGAGGCAGCACGGTGTTCGGCTGGGGACTGCCGGCGCACGAGTCGATTCCCTCGTTCCTCGAACGGCGGCTCAACGGCGGCGGCGAGACGTTTTCAGTCGTCAACCTCGGCGCTCCTGGCCAGGGCGCGTACGGGTTTGCGTTCGATCTCGCGGACTTCGAGTTTCTGGACTACGACATCGTCTGCCTCTACGAGGGCTACAACGACCTTGGCCCGATCACGCAACGGGGCACGAACAACTACCTCCTGTGGCGGCGCGAATCGCCGATCTTCAGATGGTCGGGATATTTTCCGCTCCTGCCGGTTGTGATGCGGGAGAAGGCGCAGGCGATGATGAATGGTGGCGCGGTGCCCGCCCCTCCCGGCGAGGTCAGGTTCGAAGCCGGGCTGGCGACACGGGCAGCGGCCGGGGCGCTGACGGCCGCCGCCGATCTCACCAGCGGTTTGACCAGCAGCTTCGGCGTCCTTTCTCCGGTTCCTCCAAATCCGGCCGTCGACGATGAGTGCATTCCGGCGTGGCGACGTTATTGCGGATCGGTGCGCGACGCGGTGAGCTGGGCGCTCGACCGCGGCAAGCGCGTGATCTTCGTCACGCAGCCGTACGTGTCCGATGAACATATCGAACAGCAGGCCAACGTAACTGCGATGCTGAAGGCACGTTTCGGAGGAGACGAGCGCTTTGCCCACGTCAATCTTGGCCGCGCCATCGACATGCGCGACCGCGCAATTGTGTACGACGGATTGCACCTCGTGGCCAGCGGCAACGACACCATCGCGGCGAACCTGGTCGCGCCGATCATGGCGGCATCACGATGGCGCTGAAACTCAGCCGCAAGAAGTTCATCGCCTTTGCGTTGATGGCGATGGCACTGTCGGTCGCCGGCGTGATGCTGCTGTTGCTGGTCGCCGATCTGGTGCTGCACGCGCGCGCCGAACGATCGGCGGGACTCAATCGGTATGGTTATCGAGGCCCGGTCGTCGGGCGGAAGCAAGCCGGCGAGCTGCGCGTCGTGATGCTTGGCGGCAGCACGGTGTTTGGCTACGGCGTCGGGTGGAAGGAATCCATCCCCGCGCAACTCGAGTCGCGGCTGCAGGCTCGGCTTGGCCGTCCAGTGACGGTGGTGAACCTCGGCTTCAACAACGAGGGCGCCTTCGCGTTCGTGCCGAACCTCGAGGATTTTGATTACCTCGATGCCGACGTGATCGTGCTCTACGAGGGCTATAACGATCTTCCCGGCGACGAAGGTGTGAATCGTGCCGTCTTCCGCCGTAATTCGGCGATCTACCGCGCGGTCGGCTACTTTCCGATCCTCCCCCTGTACCTCGATGAGAAGGCGATGACGTTGCGGCACGGGAGCGATCTCAACGCGGCGTACGACGCCGAGCGGTTGAAGGAAAAGGTCGTGTTCGAGCCAAACCTGGCCAAGCGGACCTCCGCGGGTGCGCTGGAAGCCATTGCCGCAATGACGCGGGCTCTCGACGGCCAACTCGAGAAGACCCGGAACGTGTCGCCGCCGCCGGCGATCGCCGCGAACGAATCCACCCTCGGTTGCACATTTCCGTACGTCACATACTGCGAATCGGTTGCCGCGGCGGTGCGGTTCGGGCTCGAGCGGGGCAAGGCGGTGGTGGTGGGGGCACAACCACGCGTCGCTGGCAGGGAGGCGAGTTTGATGCACGCACTCCAGGAGCAGCTGCTGAGCGGGATGGTGATGACCACTTTCGCCGGCGACCGGCGCATGGTGTACGCCGACCTGTCGAACCTGCTCGACATGCAGGATACAACGGTGACGTTCGACGGGATGCATCTGAATCCCGGCGGCAACGGCAAAGTGGCGGACGCACTGGTCGAACCCATCCTCAAAGCCGTGCAGGCCGCAGACCTCGAGCGATGAAAAAGGGCAAGCAGCAACATCCGCAATTCAAGGAACGATCGTTCGGCATCTCGGTCGGCAGCGTCCTGTTGCTGGTCGCCGCCTATTCGATCTGGCGCGGCCGCATCACCGTCGCGGAGATCACCGGCGGCATCGGCGCGCTGCTGCTGATCCTCGGCCTCACGAAGCCGCTGCTGCTCAAGTGGCCGAGCGCGGTGTGGTGGAAGTTCGCCATGGTGCTCGGCTATGTCAACGCCCGCGTGATCCTGACGATTGCCTTCGCCATCGTCTTCATACCGCTTGGTTTGATCTGGCGGCTGATCGGGCGCGACCCGCTCGCCAATCGCCGCGCGAGTTTCCCCGGCTGGACGGTCTATCCGGCCCGTTATCGCAGTCGCGATCACTTCACGAAGATGTATTGAGGTTGTGTCATGGCTAAAAGTCGCGTGCTATCCGAGTTCGTGGAGTTTCTCCGTCAGGAGAAGAAGTACTGGCTCATTCCGATCGTGGTCGTCTTCGTGCTGTTTGGCCTGCTGATCGTGTTCTCACAGTCGAGCGCGATCGCGCCGTTCATCTACACGCTCTTCTAGGTGCCGATCCGCATTCTCGGAATCTCCGCCTATTACCACGACTCGGCCGCGTGCCTGGTCGTGGACGGGCAGATCGTTGCCGCGGCGCAGGAGGAGCGATTCACGCGCAAGAAGCACGACGCAGGTTTCCCCTCGAAGGCGGTCGAGTACTGCCTGAAGGAAGGGGGCATCCCGGCCTCGGCGCTCGACTACGTCGGCTTCTACGAGAAGCCGCTCGTCAAGTTCGAGCGGCTGCTCGAAACCTACGTGGCGTCGGCGCCACGCGGGTTGAAGTCGTACCTGATGGCCATGCCGTTGTGGCTGGGTGAAAAGCTGTGGATGGCCGACGACATTGCCGACCAGCTCGAGGAGTACGAAGGCCCGGTGCTGTTCGGTGAACATCACGAGTCACATGCCTCATCGGCGTTCTATCCGTCGCCGTTCGAAAACGCGGCGGTCGTCACCATGGACGGCGTCGGCGAATGGGCCACCTCGTCGATCGGTGTGGGTCGAGGACGCGACCTCGAGATCCTCCGCGAGATGCGCTTCCCGCATTCGCTCGGCCTGCTGTATTCCGCGTTCACCTACTTCACCGGCTTCAGGGTGAACTCAGGCGAATACAAGGTGATGGGCCTCGCGCCGTACGGCGAGCCAAAGTACGTGCAGCTGATCAAGGACCACCTGGTCCAGATCAAGGATGACGGCAGCGTCTGGATGAACCAGGAGTACTTCACTTACGCGCATGGGCTGACCATGACCGGCAGCAAGCTGGAGTCGTTGATCGGCAGCCCGGCCCGCCAGCCGGAAACCAAGCTCACGCAACGCGAAATGGACCTCGCGCGATCGATTCAGGAAATCACCGAGGAAGTGATGTTGAAAATGACCGCCTTCGCGCATCGCGAGAGCGGCATGAAGGATCTCTGTCTCGCCGGCGGCGTCGCGCTCAACTGCGTCGGCAACGGCCGGATCCTGCGCGAGGGACCGTTCGAGCAGATCTGGATCCAGCCGGCTGCCGGAGATGCTGGCGGCGCGCTTGGCGTCGCGATGAGCCTGTGGCACCGGCATCTCGAGAAGCCGCGGACCAGTCCGGAGGCCTCGGGCACATGGCAGCGGCCGCCAAAGCCGGTGGGCAGAACGTCGAAAGCGCCGACGCTGAAGTACGCCGATGGCATGAGCGGATCGTTCCTGGGGCCGCGCTATTCCGAAGCGGAGATTACGGCGGCGATTCACAAGGGCGGCTGGGTCGCGAAGCGTCTCGACCCGAAAGACGTGGCCGCGCAAGTGGCTGCGGCCATGGCGGAAGAGAAGGTGGTTGGCCTGCTGCAGGGCCGGATGGAATTCGGGCCGCGCGCGCTCGGCGCCCGGTCGATCATCGGCGACGCGCGCTCACCGAAGATGCAAGCGGTGATGAACGTGAAGATCAAGTTCCGCGAGTCGTTCCGCCCGTTCGCTCCCGCGGTGTTGCGCGAGCTACGTCGGGGACTGGTTCGAGCTCGATGGCGACAGCCCATACATGCTGCTGGTGGCCGACGTGCGCCAGGACCAGCGGCTGCCGGTGCCACCGGAAGCGGAAGCCTTGTGGGGCATCGAGAAGCTGAACGTGCCGCGCTCGACGCGTGCCCGCGATCACGCACGTCGATTACTCGGCGCGCATTCAGACGGTCCGTCGCGACACCAATCCGCTGTATCACGACATCATCGACGCCTTTCACCGCATGACCGGCTGCCCGGTGATCGTCAACACGTCCTTCAACGTGCGCGGCGAGCCGATGGTGTGCTCGCCTGAAGACGCCTACCGCTGCTTCATGCGCACCGACATGGACCTGCTCGTCCTCGAAAATTTCCTGCTCGAGAAATCGGCACAGCCGAAGATGAAACAAGACGAGTCGTGGAAGAAGGAATTCGCGCTCGACTGATGGGTTCACGCCAGCTCTCAGATAAACCCGAGGCCATGTCGCTCGCCGCGTACGGCGAGCTGCTGATGAACCTCACCCGCCGCGAAGTGAAAGGGCGTTACAGCCAGTCGCTGTTCGGCGCGGCGTGGGCGATCGCGCAGCCGCTGGCGACCATGGCGGTGTTCACGCTGGTGTTCTCGCGGCTGGCCCAGATGCCGTCGGGTGGCGCGCCGTACCCGTTGTTCGCCTTTGCGGCGCTGGTGCCGTGGTTCTTCTTCTCGAACTCGGTGATGTCGGGAACCATGAGCCTCGTCACCTATCGCAACATCGTGACCAAGACCTACTTCCCACGAGAGATCGTGCCGCTGGCCCAGGTGGGCTCACGCCTGGTGGATCTCGCCGCTGCGTCCGGATTGTTCGTGGTGCTGATGATCTATTACCGGGTCGGCGTCGGGCCCTGGGCCGCGATGGTGCCGGTGTTCCTGGCGCTGTTGCTGCTGTTCACGCTCGGCGTGACGCTGATCACTTCCGCGATCAACGTGTTCTATCGCGACGTCAATCCCGTGGTGCAAATAGGCCTGCAGCTCTGGCTCTATCTGACGCCGGTGGCGTATCCGTTGTCGGCCGTGCCCGAAAAATATCGCGCCTTTTGGCTGGCGAATCCGCTCGCGGGCGTCGTGGAAAGCCTGCGCGACGTGCTGGTGTTCGGCCGTGAACCGGACTGGGCCGTCGTCGGCATTTCCTCGGCATTGATTACCGTCATCTTCGTGGCCGGCGTGGTGTTGTTCAAGAACACCGACAAGTACTTCGCCGACGTGATTTAACAGGCCAACAGGCCAACAGGCCATCGGGCCAACAAGAATTTTGTCCATAGCCATTCAACTCGAGCGCGTCACCAAGCGGTATCGCACCGGGCGCTCGCGCACGATTGTCGACCTCGTGGCGGGAAGCATCGATCAACTGCGCGGGCGGAGCGACGAAGTCCACAGCGCCACGCGCGGAAAGATCGACGCGATCATCCATGCGCTCGACGATGTGTCGTTCGACGTCCGGGAGGGCGCAGGTCTTGGCATCATCGGCCGCAACGGCGCCGGCAAGACCACGCTGCTCAAGCTGATTTCGCGAGTGACCTGGCCGACCAGCGGCAAAGTGCGCGTTGCGGGGCACGTCGTGTCGTTGATCGAGCTGGGCGCCGGCTTTCACCCCGAGCTGACCGGCCGCGAGAACGTCTACCTTGGCGCCGGCCTGTTCGGGCTGACCCGCAAGGAAATCGATCGCCAGTTCGACGCCATCGTCTCGTTCGCTGACGTGGAACGGCTGATCGACACGCCGATGAAGCGGTACTCGTCGGGCCTGTATGCGCGGCTCGGATTCAGCGTGGCGATTCACAGCAATCCCGACATCGTGCTGGTCGACGAGGTGCTGTCGGTCGGCGATGCGGCGTTCCGGCGCCGCGCCATGGAGGCGCTGCGCTCCCTCATCGCGCAGGGCAAGACGGTGCTGTTCATCTCGCACGACATGTGGAACGTGCGGCGGTTGTGCAGCGAAATCCTGTGGATGGACAACGGCACCGTGCGCGCCTACGGCGAGGCGGGCGCGATCGCCGAGCAGTACATGAATGAGGTCAACCTGCAGGCGATGCAGAACCAGGGGACCTCGCTGCAAAGCCATCGCGGCGGCACCGGCGAAGTCCGTTTCGAAAGTGTCGATCTGTTCGGCGGCGACGGCGCGCCGAAAGCCGTGTTTCTCAGCGACGATACGCTCGTCATCCGCGGCGCCTATGTCGCCACGAAGCCGGTCGAGTCCCCGGTCTTTCAAGCCGCGATCGTCGATGTGGATACCGGCGTGGTGGTGACCACCGCGAGCACCGCGGGCCGCGCGGCGGCAGGGATCGTCCAGGGACCCGGCGAGATTGAGATTCGATTCGCGCACCTGCCGCTGCGGGCGCGCCAGTACGTGCTCAGGCTTTCCATCACCGATGCGTTTCAACTGGCGTCGTACGACGTTGTGACCGCGGGGCCGCGCTTTGCGATTGCCGGCCACGGGTCAGGTGTCGATAGCCTGGCAGACGAGCAGGATGGCCTGGTGACAGTGCCGTTCGAGGTGGTACATCGCGCCACAGATTAAACACCGATTAGGCACGATGAGCCAGTGTGACGCGTTCCATTTTTGTTTCGGTCCCGCATGGCACCAGCGCCGGCAACATGCTGCGGTCGGGAGCCCTGCTGGATCGCATGCTGGACTCGGACCCGGCGCTGCACATCGTGCTGCTGTCGCCGATGGCGAAGGACCCGCAGTTCGTTCGCGAGTTCGAGCGGCCGCGGGTCACGGTGATCGATCAACCGCCGCATCAACCCACCGGACTCGAAGCCAGGCTGATGGCAATTGTTCAGGCCAGCTATCTCAGCAAGGGTCAAACCGAGTCGGTCCGCATCCGGCTGGCGGAAGCGCGGGCCAACGGCATCATCCGCTGGCTTGGACTTAAGGGGGCGATCGGCCGCGTGTTGGTGGAGCCCTTCACGCGCAACGGTTCGCGATACGCACTCTCGGATCGCCTCGTATCGCATTCCGGCATGGAGCAGCTCTTCGATCGGTATCAGCCCGTGCTCGTCGTGGCGGCGAATCCGGGACTGGTGTTTTCCGAAGTGCCGCTATTGCGCACGGCCCGCCGCCGCGGCGTGCGCAGCATGGCCATCGATCCGAGCTGGGACAACTTCACCAACAAGCTGATCCCGGTCCGGCAGGTCGATCGGCTTGTGGTGTGGAACGAGATCATGAAAGAGCAGGCGATCACCTTGCATGGCTACTCGGCTGATGCCATCCGCGTCGCCGGGGCGCCGCAGTTCGATCCGCACTTTCGCGCCCGAACGCCGCGAGCGGAGTTCTTCAAGCGGATTGGCGCCGATCCCTCGCGCCAGTTGATCGCGCTCACCACGACGCCGCGCTCGCTCTACAGCCATCACGATCATGTCTTGCGCGGGTTGGTCGCGGCGATGAACAGCGGACGGTTCGTGAATGCCCAGGTGCTGGTCCGGCTGCATCCCCGAGACGAGTTCGACGCGTACCGCGAGTTCACGAACCTGCCCCACGTGATCATCGAGAAGCCGTTCCGCGACACGGTGAAGGTCGCCGATGGCCTCGCCATCGACGTGATGCCCGAGCACCAGAAGCATCTGGGCGACACCTTGTGTCATGCCGACGTGGTGGTCAACGTGGCGTCGACGATCAGCATCGAGGCGTGCATTTTCGATACGCCGGTCGTCAACATCAACTTCGATGGTCCTGGCGAGAGTCCGTATGTGAAATCGGCGCGCCGCTATTACTCGTTTACGCACTACGTGAACATCACGTCGCGTCACGCGGTGCGCGTGGCGGCGTCGCCCGCCGACATGGTCGATGCGGTCGCCGCCTACCTGGTGAATCCCGCGCTCGATGCCGCCGGCCGCAAGCAGGTGGTGCTCGATCAGTGCCAGTTCACCGATGGCCGCTCGGCTGAGCGGGTGGCCGGCCTTGTGCTCGCAGAGTTGGGGGCCGCCAACGCCCGTGCCGCGGCCCTTCGACAAGCTCAGGGCCGCCCCGACCCTTCGACAAGCTCAGGGTCGCCCCGAGCGAAGTCGAGGGGCGAGCGAAGTCGAGGGGCGGCATGAGGATCTGTCATGTGGGCCCCGAGCTGCTGCCCGTTCCGCCGACCCGTGGCGGCGCAATCGAGCGGTGGATTCGCGATGCGGCCGTCCGGCTTCACGGCCGCGGCCACGAGGTCCACGTCATTGCCCGCGATCACGGCGATTCACGGAAGCAAGCTGTCATTGACGGCGTCCACTACCACTTCGTCGAGATTCCCTCGTCCATCGACAGCGGGGTCGCGGCGGTGATGCTGCGCGGGTTCTGGCATTACAACGGCGTCAAGCAGTTGCTCGGCATGATTGCCCCTGACGTGGTCCATCACCACAGCCGCCCCGCGGGTCTCTGGCTCAGCAAAGGCGGCGCGCCGCGGGCGAAGCAGGTGATCTCGCTGCACAGCATGGAGTACGGCTGGTCGTTCGGATATGCCCGGTGGGATCGCCGTTTGTTCAACCGCGGATTCGCGGCCGCGACGCGCGTGTTGGGCGTGTCGAACTTTATTCGCGAGCATGTCGAGCAGCGCTATCCGTCGGTCGTGGGCAAGTCACGGACCGTCTACAACGGCGTCGATGGCACCGTGTTTCGGCCCGAGAGCGAACCGCACGATCCGCCGATCCTGTATGTCGGCCGCGTCGAGGAACGCAAAGGCGTTCACGTGCTCGTCGATGCGTTCGAGCAGGTGATCAGCAAACAACGTCCGCGGTCGCGGCTCCGCATCGTCGGGCCGCATTCCTACTGGGACGCCGAACCGTCGCCGTATTACCAGGCCCTGCGCGCACGATGCGAGGCCAACCCGCGCATTGAACTGCGCGGTCCGACCTACGACGATCGCGAGCTTGCGGCGGTTTACCGTGACGCGGCGGTGAGCGTCGTTCCGTCGGTATTTCCGGAAGCGCTCGGGCTGACGTCGCTCGAAGCGCAGGCCTCGGGCGTGCCGGTGGTGGTCTCGGATGCCGGCGCGCTTCCTGAATCCGTCGACGCCGGCAAGAGCGGTCTTGTGTTCGCGAGCCGCAATGCCGGCCAGCTTGCCGAGGCGGTGCTGTCGATCATCAGCAACGACGAACGGCGCCGCACCATGGGCGCGGCGGCGCGCGAGTGGGTGATGCGCACGTTTTCGTGGGACGTGATTGCCGCCGAGCTCGAGCAAACCTACACCGAGGCTCTGGCGCAATGAAGGTTGCCCTGCGAGACGACGATACGTCGTATTTCACCGAGCCCGCGCGGCTCGAGGCCGTGTATCACGACATCTGGCATCGCATCCCCGTCGGGCTCGCGGTAGTGCCCCAGGCGGCGGGATTTTTCGACAAAGCGGTGCCCGAAAAATATTGGGACGCGGGCCGCGCCTTTCCGCTCGAGGAGAATGCGGCGCTGGTGAAGGCGTTGCGCGAACACGTCAAGGCCGGCCGCGTCACCATCGCGCAGCATGGGTTCACGCACGAGGATTTTGCTGACGGCCACGAGTTCCAGGCGGCACCCGACATCGAGAGCCGCCTCGCGCGCGGCCAGGCGTACCTCGAAGGCGTGCTCGACACGCGGATCCGCGTGTTTGTGCCGCCGCATAACGCCTTGTCGAAGCGCGGGCTGGCGGCGGTCGGTTCTGCCGGATTGAACCTGCTCGGATCGTTCCTGTCGTTCCGCCCGTCGCTGCGCCCCTGGGATCTGCACACGCCGGCCAACTGGTGGCGGGTCAAGCAGTATCGCGAGAAGACCGGTCGAACCAAAGGCGATCGGATGGTGTTTCCCCACGTGCTGCGTTATCGCAAGCACGCCGAGTTCGGCTGCCATGGGCTGATCCCCGGAACGACGTTCGAGGAACTACAGCGCGCATTCGACGAAGCCCGCGCCGCGAATGGTCATTTCTGTCTCGCGACCCACTATTGGGAAGTCGATCCAACTTTGAAGCAGGTGCTGGTGAGGTTTCTCGACTACGCCGCCGGCTTTCCGGAAGTCGAAGTTCGTGCCCATCGAGCGCCTGTTCGACACCGCCGCGTGATGTCAGCCCTCTACGACGCCGAGTATGCGCGCCGGTATCGCAGCCGCGACGAAGAACTGGAAGGTGTGGGTTCGTATCACGCGTTGGTGCAGTGGGTCGGCGAGGTCTGCGAGCGCTTCGATCATCCGATTGATGTCCTTGACCTCGGCTGTGGCACCGGCCGCTATTTCTGGGGCCTTCGCAAGGTGAATACGCTGACCGGACTCGACGCATCGGAGCCGATGCTCGCCGAGGCAGCCCATCCGACGCGCGGGGGAGAGATTCGCGCGCGGCACATCACGCTCGTGAAAGGCGATCTGGCCACGTATCAATTCCGCGACGGCAGTTTCGATCTGGTGTATTCGATCGGCGTGCTGGCCGAGCATGTCGCACTGACGCGCGCGCTGGTCGAGCGCGTGGCGGGATGGCTCAGGCCCGGCGGCCGCTTTGCCTTTACCACCATCGATCCGCAATCACCCGATGTGCCGGTGACGTTGCCTCGCCGCGTGGCCACTGCGATGTTGCCGATCGCTCCCGGCCCGATCGGCGATGCGCTGCATCACCGGCTGATGGTTGGGGGAATGTACGGCGACGAGCGCTGGATTCGCCAACAGCTTCGCGGCTTGATGGCGATCGAGACGATCGATCGCTTTCGGTCGGATGTCCACCTGCACGGCCGCTGTGTCGGGAGGAAAGCCTCGTGAGCCTGCGCGAGTCGCGCGTGCTCGTGATTGGCGGCCTGGGCTTCATTGGCGTCAATCTCACGTCGAAACTGATTGAGCTTGGCGCACGGCCAACGATTCTGACGCCCGATCGCGGCCGGCACGCCGAGCAGGCCTCGGCCTTCGAGAGAGCCGGTACCGCGGTGGTGGAAGGCGACCTCCGCGATCGCGACCTGATCGCGCGCGTGGTCCGTGGCCAGCAAATCGTGATGAACCTCTCGGGCCAGTCCGGCGCCGTGCGCAGCATGGAAGATCCGTGGGCCGACCTCGACGTGAATTGCCGTGGCAACCTCGTGCTGCTCGAGGCGCTGCGCGAGCACAATCGCGACGCGAAGGTCGTCTTCTCGGGCTCGCGCCTGCAATACGGGCACCCCGAGCGCGTGCCGGTCAGCGAAGACGCTCCACAGGATGCCCTGTGCCTGCACGCCATCCACAAGCAGACCGTCGAGCAATACCTGGCGCTATATCGGCGGCTGTTCGGCATCCGCTACACGGTGGCCCGCATCACCAATCCGTACGGTCCCGGCCAGCCGGCGGGACGCACCGCTTACGGCGTGATCAACCGGATGATTCACCTGGCGATCGCCGATCGCACGCTCACCATCTACGGCGACGGCGTGCAGGTGCGCGACTACGTGCACGTGGACGATGTCGTGCAGGCGCTGCTGACGATGGCGGCCTCGGATCGATCGGACGGCCGCGCCTATAACGTCGGCAGCGGCACCGGCACGCGCCTGGTCGATCTCGCGAAGATCGTCACCGGCATTGCCGGCGGCGGGAAGGTCGAGCACGTGCCGTGGCCGGCGCTGGCGGAGCAGGTCGAGACCGGTGACTTCGTGGCCGACATCTCCCGCATCGAGCGCCAGCTGGGATGGCGCCCGGCGATTGCCTTGCACGATGGGCTCGAACGCACCGTGGCGTTCTACCGTGCTCAAGCTGTTTCATGAGTGTCCGAGTGTTGTATCTCTCGCATGCGTACATGGTGGGCGGCGCCGAGGAGATGGTGCTCAACCTGGTGCGCCGTCTGCCCGATCGGTATGAACCTGCGGTCGTCAGTATTCACAGCGCGGGTCCCATCGGCGAAGAGATCCGGAAGACCGGCGTGTCGTTCAGTGTGCTCGGCCTCGAGCCCGGCATTTCCCGGCCGTTCGATCTGCTGAGGCTGCGGGATTTTTTGCACACCTTTCAACCCACCATCGTGCACACCTTTCTGCTGACCGGCAGCCTGTACGGCCGCTTCGCCGCGATGATGGCCGGCGTTCCGATTGTGATCGGCACCGAGGTCAACATTTATGAGAACAAGCGCGCCTCGCACGCCCGTTTCGAAAAATGGCTGATGCGCGGCACCGACGCCGTCATTGCCTCGGCCAAATCGGTGAAGGAGTTTTATATCGGCCAGGTTGGCGCCGACCCGGCCAAGGTCGAAGTGATCTACAACGCGGTTGACTGGTCGCAGCTCGAAACCACCGTGACCCGCGACGAGTTCCGCGCCTCGATTGGCATGCCACCGGGTGTGATTGCGGCGGGTATCATTGCGCGGCTGACCGAGCAGAAGGCGCATCGCGTGTTATTCGACGCGATGGCGCAACATCCGCCGCTGCAGCACATGCATCTCGTTGTGGTCGGCGATGGCGAACTGCGCGAGTCGCTGAAGCAGCGTGTCGACATGCTCGGCTTGCAGCATCGCGTCCACTTCGTTGGTGCGCGGCGCGACCTTGGCAACATCCTCGCCGCCGTCGATCTGTTCGCGATGCCTTCGCTGTGGGAGGGACTGCCGCTTTCACTCGTGCTCGCGATGGGTGCCGGCCTTCCGGTTGTGGCGACGCGCGTGGCCGGCATTCCCGAAGTGGTGCAGCACGACGTCAGCGGGTTGCTGGTCTCTCCAGGCAACAGCAGTGAGCTCGCCCAGGCGCTGGCACGACTGGTCGAGGACGCGGCGTTGCGCCGCTCGCTTGGCGAGCGGGCGCGCGCCTTTGTGTTACCGCGGTTCGGCGTCGAGAAGTACGTGGACTCGATCGCCGGCCTGTACGATCGGCTGCTCGCGGCCAAAGGCCTGGCGTGACGCTCGGCATCCTGTATCACATGCCGTTCTGGCAAAGTGCCGATGGCGCCCTGTGGGAAGCGGAAGGATCGTTCGCGCGTTACGTGGATTCGCTCGCGCCGTACTTCGACAAGGTGATCCTGTCGGTGCCGGTATTCGACACGCCGCCGGCGTCGGGTTCTCGTGTCCAGTCCGGGAACGTCGTGCTGGCGCCGCTGCCGTACTTTCCTGGCCCGCGGCAGTTCTATCCGATGCTGCCCTCGATGCGCGCGCGGCTGCGCGCCTGGGTGGAACAGTGCGACGTGATCCATTTGCGAGTGCCGAGCCCGGCGGCGATTTTCGCGTTTCGCATTGCGCGTGCCCTCAAGAAGCCGGTGTTTTTGCTGGTGGTTGGCGATTATGCGGCGCTGTTGCCGCATCTTGAGTATGGCGGAATGAAAAAGGCGCTCTTTAGCGCATACGTGGCGTTCGAGGAGTGGGCGCTGCGCCACATGACGACGCGAGCGTTGACGTTCGCGAACGGAGCCGCGCTGCGAGAGAAGCACGAGCGGCACGGCGCGCGCGTCATCGAAACCAAGACGACCACGCTCTCGGCCGCTGATGTGTCGACGCGGACCGACACGTGCACCGGGCCGGCGATCCGGATCCTGACCGTCAGCCGGATCGATCCGCGTAAGGGCCTGCGGGCGCTCCCGGCACTGGTGGTGTCGCTCGTCAAGGCTGGCATTAACGCGACCAGCGACATCGTGGGGCCGCCGATCGGACTGATCGGCGAGTCAGAAGGAGATGCGATCGCAGCGGCAGCCGCCGCGGCCGGCGTGGCCGACCGCGTCCGATTGCGCGGGGTGATTGCCCTCGATCGCCTGATGCCGCTGTATCGAGACTACGACTTGTTCGTCCTGCCGACGCGTCCGGGGGAAGGCATTCCACGCGTCCTGCTCGAAGCCATGGCCGCCGGCCTGCCGATTGTGACGACGCGGGTGTCGGGCATCGCCAGCTTGATCGCGCATGAGGAGAACGGCTTGCTGGTGGACGAGGCCTCGTCCGATCAGCTGCTGACGGCGGTGCGGCGGCTGATTGAATCGCCATCGCTGCGGCAGCGCCTCATCCAGGGTGGCTACCTAACGGCGCGGGCGCACACGCTCGAACGCCAAGCCGCGCAGCTGATGGCGGCGGTGAATCGTGAATTCGGCCTCAATCGCTCCACCGCCGCGTGATGAGCAATCGACGCCGCGTCTGCTTTGTGCTGCCGTCGCTCAATGGCGGCGGCGCCGAGCGTGCCGCCGTCCAGGTATTGAACGGGCTCGACGCCGCGTCGTGGGATCGGTCGATGTTCCTCTTCGAACGCACCGGTCCCTATCTTGCCGATCTCGATCCGGCAATCGCTCTGCAGTCATCGCCGTCCCCGTCGCGCGGCGCACGCTGGCAGGCCTTGCGCCGGTTCATCAAGGACCGTGATCCTCACGTCGTGGTCGCCTTCCTGAGCTACACCACGACACTCAGCGCCACCCGCGCGGCTCAAACCGGCGCCCGTGTCGTCTTCAATCAGCAGACGCCGATGACCGCGTTTCTCAGCGACGCCGATTACCAATGGCGACACGGCTGGCGGCGAACCGTGTTTACCGCCACGTCGCGGCTGACGTATGCGGCCGCCGATCTGATCATCGCGACGTCACGCGGCGTCGCCGACGACTTGACCTGCAACTTCGGCGTCCGCCCCGAGTCAATCCAGGTGGTGCCTAACCCGGTCGATCTCGAGTCAGTGCGAGCAAAAGCGCGCGAGGGCGCGTCGCTCGACGGGAATGGCGGCGGGCCGGTGATCGTCGCGGCGGGCCGGCTGGCCGACGCCAAGAACTATCCGCTGCTCATCGATGCGATGGGCGTGCTTCGACAATCCACGCCGGCGCGGCTGTTCATCCTCGGCGAGGGCGAACTCGAGCCGTCGCTGCGCCGCCACATCGCCGATCGCGGTCTCAACGATGCCGTGACCCTGCTCGGGTTCCAGCGCAACCCGTGGAAGTTCATCGCCCGTGCGGACGTGTTCGCGCTGAGCTCGCACTACGAGGGCTTCGGTAACGTGCTGATCGAAGCGATGGCGGTGGGCATTCCGGTGGTCGCCACCGCGTCCGCCGGCACGCGCGACATCGTCACCCACGGCACCGATGGCCTGCTGGTCGAACCGCATACTCCGGAAGCGATGGCCGGTGCGCTCCGCCGCGTTCTCGACGATGGCGACGTGCGCAGGGCCATGTCGCGCGCCGCAGCCGTGACGGCGGAGCGATTTGCGGCGCCGCGTGTGATTGCGCGCTACCACGCCGTCCTGGAGCGGCTCGCGGCATGACTGCTGCCATTGCGGCCGGTGTCGTGCTTGGCGCGCTCTACTCGCTGTCGCCGCTGACCGTGCTCGGCCTGGCCGCGCTGACCGCCGTCGTGATGTTCGTGGCGCGGGACCTCGGACCGCGCGAGCGGCACTGGTTCATCGGGCTGATCGCCTGTGCCATGGCGTTGCGGCTGGCCGCGATCGCCGGGCTGTTCCTCGTTGCGGATGCGGCGCGTCCGTATGCGAATTTCTTCGGCGACGAGGAACTCTTCAAGAGCCGCACCGTGTGGCTGCGCAACGTCGGACTCGGCGTCCCGATCTCGCCGGCCGACATGATCTACGTCTTCGATGAAGTGGGCAGGTCCAGTTACCTGTATGTCCTTGCCTATATCCAGGCGCTCACCGGCGACGCTCCCTATGGCAACAACGTCCTCAACGCCGTGGTGTACGTCGCCGCCGTGGCGCTGATGTTCAAGTTCTTCCGGCGCGTGTATGGGCGCGTCGCGGCGCTCGCCAGTGCCGCGGTGCTGTTGTTTTTGCCCAGCCTGTTCAGTTGGTCGATCTCGGTCCTGAAGGAGCCGGCTTACATCCTCGTCGCCGGGCTTGAGGTGATCTGCGCGGTGCAGATCCTGTGCGCGCGAACCATCACCCGTCGACTGTTTGCCGCGCTTGGTGTGGCGGCATGCGCCGTGGTGTTGGGTAGCCTGCGGATTGGCGGCACCGAACTGGCCGTGGCTGGCGTGCTGATCGGCGTGCCCGCCTCAGTGCTGATCACTCGTCCAAAATGGCTGTGGGTCGCGTTGGCGGTCGCACCGGTAATTGTCGTCGCTGTCGGGTTGCAACCGCGCGTCCAGGAGCGCGTCATGCGCACGCTTGGCGACACGGCGTTCCTCCACTGGGGGCACCTGTCCACGCCAGGGGTCAGTTATCGTTTGCTCGATCGGCGCTTCTACGCCAACTATGACCGCGTCTCCGTGTACACGATGACGGCGCCCGAGGGGGCCCGGTATGTGATTCGCGCCGGCGTCGAGTTCCTGACGGCGCCGCGGCCGTCGCAGATTCAGTCGCGGTCGGCGCTGGCCTACCTGCCCGAGCAGGCCATTTGGTATTTGATTCTCGCACTGGTCCCGTTTGGCGTGGCGAGTGGCCTGGCCCGCGCGCCTGTGGTCACCTGCCTGCTGATGTCGCACGCGTTGGTCGCGTGCGCGATGGTGGCCCTGACCGGCGGCAACATCGGCACGTTGATCCGGCATCGCGGTCTGGTCGTGCCGTACCTGGTCTGGCTGGCCGCGTTTGGCGCCTGCGCGCTTCTCTCCAGGATCCGGTCGCGTTCTACGCACGAGCCGTTCGCCTTCAAGCAGGGAGTTCGCTATGACCTTTGTTGACGACCAGGGTCGTCTGTTCGGTCGATGGAACATTGTCGATGCGTTGATTGGCGTCGTGCTCATCGGGCTGATCCCGCTGCTCTACGGCGCCTACGTGCTGTTCAAGCCGTCGCGGCCGTCCCTGACGGCCATCGAACCCGCGCGGATTCTGTCGGGCACCGACCTCGACCTCAAGGTCCGCGGCACGAATCTGCGTCCGTACATGCGCGTCTCGGTCGGCACGCATCAGGGCAACCGCTTTCTGTTCGTCGACGAAACCGAGGCGGTCGTGCCGATGAATGCGCTGCCACCCGGTGTCTACGACGTCATCCTCTACGACCACGCGCAGGAGCAGGCACGGATCTCCAAGGGCTTCGAAGTGGTGGCGACACCGCGACCCGAGGCCGAGCTCGATGTGATCGGGTCGTTTACGGGTCTCGCCGATCACCTGGCGGCATCGATTACGCAAGGCACGACGGTCGACGGCGTCGGGCAGATTACGCAGGTCGGATCCCGGGTGCCGTCCCTGACGCGAGCCACGCTTGGTCCCAGCCTGATTCTCGACGTGCCTTCAGACGGGGTGTTCAACGTCCCGGCGATCGTCCGCGCCAAGTGCGCGTTGGTCCCGCGCAGCGGGTCGGTGTGGTGCATGGCGGGAGACCTGCCGTTGATGGAAGACACCGTGCTGCGCCTCGCGCTGCCGGGCGGCAGCATGATGTTTCAGGTCGATCAACTGCGCCTCGTCGGCCCAACCGAGCCGATCACCGTGCGCGTGCGGTTCGCCGGGGATCGCGCCGCGCTGGAGTTGATGCGTAGCGGTGATCGCGATGTGCGCCGCCAGAACGAATTCGCCGCCGGCGCGTCGATTGCGTCGCTCGGTGGCCTTCGCCAGGCCTCAACCTCGGTCGGCGTCGTCATTCCGGTGTCGCCCAGCGTCATGTCCGCGTTTGTGGCCACCGACCTGGCGTTTCGCGACGCGGTGCTTCGAGTACCGGCGCAACGGCTGGGAAACGAGTGGAGTTATGCGGGGCGGACGCTACGGGCCGGGGCCGTGACGACGTTCTACGGACCTAATTACGAACTGCGCGCCACCATTCTCTCGGTTGAGGCGGCGGCCACAACCCGCCCATGAAACAGGCTGACGATCACCTTGCCCTCGGCGTGATCGAACAGAGCGCCATCGTGACCGCAGTGGAACGTGCGGCGACACGACTGGGTGAAGCGGCGAAGTCGTCGCGCGTGCTGCAGGCGGCGCGTTCGATGGCTCGCGTGACCGGGCGCCACCGCGGCGTGACGGTTCTCGCCGCCGTGGCGACGCACGTCGGGCTGGTGAGCGTGGTGGTGCGACCGCAATTTTGGTACTGGCTGATTATTCCGGCGCTCGTCGCCGCCGCCGGTGCGGTGCTTCTCGCGCTGGATGGCGGCCGCGGTGAGTGAGCGCCCGGTGAAGGTGTTGGCGCTGCTGCCCTTTTCCGAAGAGGCCGCCAGCGTCCGGTTCCGCGTCAGCCAGTTTCTGCCGTTCCTCGCCACCGCCGGTTTCGACGTCGAGACGCATGCGCTGATCGACACTGACGCTTTCCGGCTGCTCTACAAGCGGGGCCACAAACTCGAAAAGGTCGCGGCGCTGGTGTCGAGCACCAGCAACCGGATTCGCGCGCTGCGCCGCAACTATGAGCTGGCCCTCATCCACCGCGAAGCGTATCCACTCGGGCAACCGGTGATTGAACGCTGGCTGGCCAGACGAGTGCCCATGATCTTCGACTTCGACGACGCGATTTACCTGCAAAACGCCAGCGACGCGAACCGCGAGGTCAGCTTCCTCAAGCGCCCGGCAAAGACCGCCGAAATCGTCGCGCTCTCGACCGAGGTGATCGCCGGCAATGCGCATCTCGGGGAGTACGCCCGGCGCTACTCGTCGCGCGTCAACGTGATTCCGACCTGCGTCGACACGTCGGTGTGGGCACCATTGCCGCGGGGGTCGCGGAGCGGTCCGCCGGTGGTTGGCTGGATCGGCACGCCGACGACGACGCCATACCTGCTGGCGCTCCAGCCCGTGTTCGAGGCGTTGGCCCGCGCCACACCGTTCATCCTGCGCATCTCCGGCTCGGGCACGGCGGTGACCATGCCGGGCGTGACGATCGAGAACGTGCCGTGGACGCTGGCCGGTGAGATCGAGCTGTTCGCGTCGTGCGACATCGGTGTCTATCCGATGCCCACCGACGAATGGACGCTCGGCAAATGCGGCTTCAAGGCCATTCAGTTCATGGCGTGTGCGGTCCCGGTGGTGGCCTCTCCGGTTGGCGTCAACCCGACCATCATCACTCACGGCGTGGACGGCCTGCTTGCCGCGACGCACGACGAGTGGCTGCGCCAGCTGACCGTGCTGACGGGCGATGCGGCGGCGCGGCAGCGCCTCGGCGCCGCCGGGCGGCAGCGGATCGAGTCGGCGTATTCACTGCGGGTGCACGCGCCATCCGTGATCTCGGTCTTCGAACATGCCGCACAGGCGCTGCATGCCGGCGTTCGATGATGGCCGCCGGCGGACGTTCCGGCGGGTGGTCGCTGCGGGTGGTGTGGCCGTGCTGTTGACCGTCGCGTGGTGGCCCACCAGCCGCCTGGTCGGCGTGAATTATGTCGTCTCGCGCGAAACGCTGCCGTTGTGGCGGAAGGCGGCCGAGTTCATCGAGCGTGACGCGCAGCTGCGCAAGACCTCACAGGCCGTGCTCGGCGGGGTCAGCGGTAACGAAGCGAAGGTGCTCGCCGCATTGGCCTGGACGCGGACCAACATCAGGTACGCGCCGGGCGACAGGGCCGTGATCGACGATCACATCTGGAACGTCATCGAGCGCGGTTACGGACAATCCGATCAGCAGGCCGATGTGTTTGCAACCGTGCTGTCGTACGCGGGAGTGCGGGCGTATTGGGAGCCGATCGGCCGTTCACCGCGGGTGCTGCCGTTGTCCTATGCGTGGCTCGACGGCGAGTTCCGCGTCTTCGACGTCACGCGCGGGATCGTCTTCCGCACCGGAGCCGGCAGCCTGGCGACGGCCGCGGACATCGCCCGCGATCACGCGATCGTGGTGAGTGCCGCGCGCCAGTCGGGCGTCACTCCGATCGACGACTATCTCTCGTATTTCGTCGGTTACCAGCCGCGGCCCGCTCCCGCGCTGAGTCGCGCCGAACTGCAAATGCCGGCGCGGCGGCTCTGGTTCGAGCTGCGCCGGGCGGTCGGCGCCTCGCCGGCGTCGGCCAATTTGTCCCGAGACTAGGACGCAGACGATGAACAAGAACTTTGCGATGACGGGTGTCGCCGGCTTCGTGGCGCCGCGCCACCTGAAGGCGATCAAGGACACCGGCAACCGCCTGGTGGCTGCCTGTGATCCCCATGACGCCGTCGGTGTCCTCGATCGCTATTGGTTCAATCCGCGATTCTTCACGGAGATCGAGCGTTTCGATCGGCACCTCGAGAAGCTGCAGCGTGGTCCCGAGAGCGAGCGGGTGCACTACCTGTCGATCTGTTCACCCAACTATCTGCATGATGCGCACATCCGGATGGCGTTGCGGTCCGGCGCCGACGCGATCTGCGAAAAGCCGCTGGTGATCAATCCATGGAACCTCGATGCGCTCCAGAAGATTGAGGAGGAAACCGGTCAGCGCGTGTTTACCGTGCTCCAGCTGCGGCTCCATCCGGACCTGGTGGCGTTGAAGGCCCGTCTCGACGCCGAGGCCCCCGGCCGGCCCAAGAAAGTGACGCTCACCTACATGACGGCCCGCGGACCGTGGTACGACGTGTCCTGGAAGGGCCGGGAAGATCGCTCTGGCGGCATCGTCACGAATATCGGCATCCATTTCTTCGATCTGCTGATTTGGTTGTTCGGCAGCCCCCAGGGGTCGGAGGTGCACCTGCGCGAGCCGAAGCGGATGGGCGGGTGGATCGCGCTCGAGCGCGCCGAAGTCAGCTGGTTCCTGTCGGCCGACGCGAGCGATCTGCCGTTCGACCCGCAACCCGGAGTCAAGACGACACTCCGTTCGATTGTCGTTGATGGTGAGGAGATGGAGTTCAGCGAGGGCTTCACCGACCTGCATACGCGCGTGTATGAGGAAGTCCTTGCGGGACGCGGATTCGGCATCGATCAAGCACGGCCATCGATTGAGCTGACCTCGACGATCCGGCAGCAGCCGCTCGCCGAGCGCACCCAGGGCGCGCGTCATCCTCAGATTGGCAAGGTGTCGTGATGGCCGATTTCTTCGTCCACGAGTCGTCATATGTCGACGACGGCTGTGAGATCGGCGAAGGCACCAAGATCTGGCACTTCTGTCACATCATGCCCGGCGCGAAGATCGGCCGTGGCTGCAACCTCGGCCAGAACGTGGTCGTGTCTCCGCAGGTCGCGATTGGCGACAACGTCAAGATCCAGAACAACGTGTCGATCTACACCGGCGTCATCCTCGAAGACGACGTGTTCTGCGGGCCGTCGATGGTGTTCACCAACGTCGTAAATCCGCGCAGCCATGTCCCGCGCAAGGACGAGTACCGGCAGACGCTCGTCAAGCGCGGCGCCAGCATCGGCGCCAACGTGACGGTGGTGTGCGGCCACACCATTGGCCGCTATGCCTTCATCGGCGCCGGTGCGGTGGTGACGAAGGATGTGCCCGACTTCGCGTTGATCGTCGGCAATCCTGGCCGCGTGTCGGGCTGGATGTGCCAGTGCGGCATCAAGCTCGCGCCAGGAAGGACGCCGCCCACGCAGGCGACCTGCGGCGCGTGCGGTTCACGCTATCAGGCCGCCGGCGACGCATTGCAGCTGATCGAAGGCTGATCTGAAGATCCTGACGATTGTCGGCGCGCGCCCGCAGTTCATCAAGGCTGCGGCGGTCAGCGCGCCGTTGCGCGAGCGCCATCACGAGGTGCTGTTGCACACTGGACAGCATTACGACGACGCGATGTCGGCGCAGTTCTTCCGCGAATTGCCAATTCCCCGGCCGGACATTGAGCTCGGCGTCGGTTCCGGCTCACATGCCGAGCAGACGGCGAAGATGCTGACCGGCATCGAACGTGCGATTGGCGAGACGCAACCTGACCTGGTGCTGATTTACGGCGACACCAACTCGACCCTGGCCGGTGCGCTCGCCGCCGCGAAGGCACACGTGCCCATCGCGCATGTCGAAGCGGGGCTGCGCTCGCGCAACCTGCGCATGCCCGAAGAGATCAATCGCCTGGTCGCCGATCGGCTGTCGGCGTGGCTGTTCTGCCCGAGCGAGCTGGCGGCCGCGAACCTGCGCGCCGAGGGCATCACCATTGGCGTGCATGTCGTCGGCGACGTGATGGCGGACGTGATGGCGCGTGTGCGACGGAGCACGGATCCACACTTGTGCGAGCGCTTTGGTGTGGCGCCGGAGCAGTTCTACCTGGTGACGGTGCATCGCGCCGACAACACCGATGACGCAGGCCGCCTCACAGGCATTCTCGCCGGCCTTGACGGCCTGTCATTGCCGGCCCTGTTTCCGATGCATCCGCGCGTGCGCGCCGCGATCGCCGCGCATCACCTGGAGCTGCCGGCGAACGTCCGCGAGCTGTCACCACAGGGATACGGAACGATGATCGGCCTCGCCGCCCAGGCGCGCGCGATCCTGACGGATTCGGGCGGCCTGCAAAAAGAGGCTTACTGGCTCGGCGTGCCGTGCGTGACCCTGCGCGACGAAACGGAATGGGTCGAAACCGTCGCGGCCGGGTGGAACGTGCTTGCGGGCTCGTCGGCGGATCGCATCGTTGGGGCGGCGACCAGGGCCAGCCGTCCTGCGGCGCGGCCAACGCTCTACGGTGCCGGCGACGCCGCGGCGAAGATCGTGAACCTGCTCACCGCGTGATGCCTGATCGATCCACACCACCGACCATCCGCATCCGCCCGGAATCGGGGTGGACCGCCCTCGACCTCGCGAGCGTCTGGGAGTATCGCGAGCTGGCGTACTACATGGTGTGGCGCGACATCAAAGTCCGTTACAAGCAGACCGTGCTGGGTGTCGGCTGGGCGCTGATCCAGCCGCTTGCCTCGATGGTGGTGTTCACGGTGGTGTTCGGCCGCCTTGCGCAATTACCGTCCGAAGGCATTCCTTACCCGCTCTTCACGATGGCCGCGCTGCTGCCCTGGCAGTTGTTTGCCAACGCCTTCACCGGGGCCGCGAATTCTGTGGCCTCGAACGCAAGCGTCATCACCAAGGTCTACTTTCCGCGATTGATCGTGCCGCTGTCGGCCGTGGCCGCAACCCTCGTCGACTTCGCCGTGGCGTTCTTGCTACTCGCGGGCTTGATGATTTGGTACGGCGTGCCGTTCGGGCCGAACGTGATTTTCCTGCCGATCTTCGCGCTCGTTGCCTTGCTGACGGCCCTGGCCGCCGGCTTGTGGTCGGCGGCATTGAACGTGAAGTACCGCGACGTTCGCTACGTGCTCCCGTACCTGCTGCAGTTGTGGCTGTTTGTGTCGCCCGTCGCGTATTCGATCACGTTAGTGCCTGAGCGGTATCAGGCGAGCTACGGGTTGAATCCGCTGGTCGGCGTGATCCAGGGCTTTCGCTGGGCGCTGTTTGGCGGCGAGTCGCCGTGGCATCTGTTATTGGGATCGGTCCTGGCGACGATCGTCTTCCTGATCGGCGGCTTCTACTATTTCCGCCGCGCCGAGAGCGCGTTCGCGGATTTCGTTTGATGTCATCACTGGCGATTCGCATCGCGGGACTCGGCAAGCAGTACCAGCTTGGCGCCGATGCCGGCATGTTTCGCTACAAGGCGCTGCGCGATGAGCTGTCGGATCGCGCCTCCAGCCTCGCGCGCCGGCTCCGCGGCGACACCTCGGACAGCGAGCCGCGGGGCACCTTCTGGGCGCTCCGTGATGTGTCGCTGGACGTGCCGCGCGGCCAGGTGCTCGGATTGATCGGCCGTAACGGCGCCGGCAAGAGCACGCTGCTCAAGATCCTGTCGCGCATTACCCGTCCGACCGTCGGCGGCGCCGACATCTACGGACGCGTCGGTTCGCTGTTGGAGGTCGGCACCGGATTCCACCCCGAGCTGACCGGGCGCGAGAACATTTTCCTCAACGGCGCCATCCTCGGGATGCGGCACCACGAAGTCGAACGGAACTTCGACGCCATCGTCGCGTTCTCCGGCGTCGAGAAGTTTCTCGACACGCCGGTCAAGCGCTACTCCAGCGGCATGTATGTGCGACTGGCATTCGCGGTGGCCGCCCACCTGACCACCGACATCCTGTTTGTCGATGAAGTGCTCGCCGTCGGCGATGCGGAGTTCCAGCGCAGGTGCCTCGATAAGATGCAGAACGTGGTGCGCGATGGCCGCACCATCGTGTTCGTCAGTCACAACATGGCGGCCGTCAAGTCGCTGTGCCAGCGTGCCGTGCTGTTCGATGCCGGACGCGTCATGCGGGACGGCCCGGTGGACGAAGTTGTCGATGCGTATCTGTCGGCGGGCCGCGTGGCCGCCGCTGACGGCATCGTCCCGGCGGATGTGCCGCGGACGGGTTCTGGTGAGGCCCGGCTCCGTGAATTGCGCTTGCGCGATCGCACCGGCGAATCGGTGTCGCGCGTGTATCTCGGCGACACCGCCAGCGTGGAGATGACGTTCGACGTGGCCCTGCCAATTAGCGACGTAGTTGTGGCGGTCGGCATTTCGTCGCTTGATGGTGTCCGCGCGGCCACCGTCTATTCCACCGCCAACGGTGCGCCCGGATGGTCGCTGGCACCGGGCACGCATCGCATCGTCGCCGATATTGACGTCGCCCTGTTGCCGCGCCAATACACGCTCGACATCGCCATCGCGCGCACCGACGGCAACGAGATTGATTACGTGCAGCAGGCGTTCGATTTCACGGCCCTCGGCGTCGCCCGCTCTGGTGCCGACAGTTACCCCTGGGCCACGGTGCACGGCTACGTGCGGCCGCCCGCGGCATGGCGGCGCATCGCCGGCGTGCCGGCGCACAACTAGGAGCAAAGAAACGTGGACTTACAGGATCGCCGCATCGCCGTAATTGGCGGCGCCGGCTTCATCGGCTCCCATATCGTCGATCAGTTGCTCCAGGAAAAAGTCGCCGAGGTGGTCATCGTCGACAACTTCGTGCGCGGCACGCGTGCCAACATCGAGCGGGCGCTCGGAGACCCCCGGGTCAGGCTGATCGAGGGCAGCATCACCGATCGCGCGCTGCTCGATCGGGCGCTCGAGGGGGTTGACGGGGTGTTTCTCCTCGCCGCGCTGTGGCTCTTCGAATGCGTGCACGAACCGCGCAAGGCGCTCGAAGTGAACGTCGACGGCACCTGGAACGTGATCGAAGCGGCGCGTGCCGCCGGCGTTCAGCGAATCGTCTACTCTTCGTCGGCGTCCGTGTACGGCGACGCCGTGACCTTGCCGATGACCGAAGAGCATCCCTTCAACAACCGGACGATGTATGGCGCCACCAAGATTGCGGGCGAGCAGTTCCTGCGCGCCACCTTCGAGCAGCACCAGCTGCCTTACGTGGCGCTCCGCTACATGAACGTCTATGGCCCACGGATGGACTACAAGGGGACTTACGTCAGCGTGATCATGAAGGTGCTCGACAAGATCGATGCCGGAGAGCGGCCGGTGGTGTTCGGCGACGGCTCGCAGGCATACGACTTCGTCCATGTTTCGGATGTGGCACGAGCCAACCTCCTGTCCATGACGAGCGACGTCACGGATGAGGGCTTCAACGTCGGGACCGGCGTGCAAACGACCATCAACGAGCTGGTCGGCGAGCTGCTGACGATCACGCAATCGTCGCTGCAGATCGATTACCGCCCCAACGAGCAGATGTTCGTCACCAATCGCGTGGGCAGCACCGAGAAGGCGAAGCGGTTGCTCGGCTTTGAGGCGCGCACCCCGCTGGTCGAGGGCCTGCGTTCGGTCGTCGAATGGCGCGCCCGCGACCGGCGCGCGGCCGCGGCCCGGTCGTCATCATGAGCATTCCGATTACCAAGCCGTTCTTCGGCCCCGAAGAGTTGCGCGCCGTCCAGGAGCCGCTCGAGTCGGGGTGGGTCGTGCAAGGGCCGAAGGTCCGCGAGTTTGAACAGCGCTTCAGTGCTTTCACCGGCGCGGCGTACGCCGCCGCAACAAGCTCGTGCACCACGGCGTTGCACCTGGCCGTGGCCGCGCTGGGATTGGCGCCAGGTGACGAGGTGATCGTGCCGGCCTTCACGTGGGTGGCGACGGCGAATGTCGCCGAGTACATGGGTGCTCGTCCCGTGTTTGCCGACATCCGGCTCGAGACCTTCAACGTCGATCCGGCCGCTGTGGATGCGGCGATCACCACGCGAACGGTGGGGTTGATTCCGGTGCACCTGTTCGGGCTCTGCGCCGAGATGCCGGCGCTGGGCGGGCTCGCCGAGCGGCACTCGTTGTGGATGGTCGAAGATGCTGCCTGCAGCTTTGGCGCGTGGACCGGCGGACAGCACAGCGGCACGCTTGGCGACGCCGGGTGCTTCAGCTTCCATCCGCGCAAGTCGATCACCACCGGCGAAGGCGGCATGGTGACGACGAAACGGCGCGAGCTGCACGACAGGATCTGCTCGCTGCGCGACCACGGCGCCACGAAATCGGATCGCGATCGGCACGACCAATCGGGATCGTTTCTGCTCGCGTCCTATCCGCATCTTGGCTACAACTACCGGCTGACCGACATCCAGGGGGCCCTTGGCTGCGCGCAGATGGCGCGTGCCCAAGCGCTCCTCGGCGGCCGCGCGCGCGTGGCGCGCGCGTATGCCGAACGGTTGGCAGGTCTCGACTGGCTGGCGCTGCCGTCGGCACCCGCTGGCGACACGCACGGCTGGCAGTCGTACGTCTGCCTGTTCCGGCCGGAGACCCCGGGGCTGCACACCGTGGAACGGCTGCACGCGCGCCGCAATGCGCTGATGGCGCGGCTCGAGTCGCAAGGCATCGCCACTCGCCAGGGCACGCATGCGCCGGTGATCCAGGACTTTTACGCGAAGAAGTACAGCATCGCGCCCGGCGACTTTCCCAATGCGTACCTCGCCGACCGTCTGACGCTGTCGCTGCCGCTCTATCCACAAATGACCGACGCCGAGATTGACACGGTGGTCACCTCGCTCGTCGACGCGATCGATCACGCCTGATGTGCGGCATTGCTGGCGTCGTCGAATTCGCGGGCCGTCCGGCAGGGAGCGACGTGCTGAAGCGCATGACGGATGCCATTGCCCATCGCGGCCCCGACGGCGAAGGCTGGCACACTGCCGGCGCGATCGCATTGGGCAACCGCCGGCTGTCGATCATCGACCTGTCGGCGAACGGGCGGCAGCCGATGGCGAACGAGGGCGGCGATGTCGTCGTCACCTACAACGGCGAGATCTACAACTTCCGCGAGCTGCGCGCTGAGCTGCAGGCGCGAGGCCACGTGTTCAAGTCGACCACCGATACCGAGATCATCGTGCACGCCTACGAGGAATGGGGCGATGCCTGCGTCGAGCGGTTCAACGGCATGTTCGCCTTTGCCCTGGCCGACCATCGCCACGCGGCCGCGCCCCGGCTTCTCCTCGCGCGCGATCGCTACGGCATCAAGCCGCTGTATTACACGCTGACCGCGGCGCGCCTGATTTTCGCTTCTGAGATCAAGGCGATCCTCGCGCACCCCGGCCAGCACGTGCGCGTGAACCGATCGGCGCTGTCGGAATACTTCACGTTCCAGAACGTGTTCAGCGACCTGACGCTGTTCGATGGCATCAGATTGCTGCCGCCCGGTCATGTGATGGCGGTTGAGGTGGCGGCGCGAACCGCCACACCGCGATGCTATTGGGATTACCAGTTCGCGGCGAACGGCGATGCGAGCTTCGCCGATACGGCGGAGGAGTTGCGATCGCTGGTGGAGGCCGCGGTGCGCCGGCAACTGGTGTCGGATGTGCCGGTCGGGTCCTACCTGAGCGGCGGCATGGATTCCAGCTCGATTGTGGCGGTGGCGGTGCGCAGCATTCCGCGCGTGCAGACGTTCACGGGCGGCTTCGACATGTCGTCGGCGTCGGGCCTCGAGCTTGGCTTCGACGAGCGCGCCACGAGCGAGATGCTGTCGAACGAGTTCAAGACCAACCATTACGAAACGGTGCTCCATGCCGGCGACATGGAACACGTGATGCCCGAGCTGATTTGGCATCTCGAGGACCTGCGCGTTGGCCAGTGCTACCCGAATTACTACGTGGCGCGGCTGGCGAGCCGCTTCGTCAAAGTCGTGTTGTCGGGAAGCGGCGGCGACGAGCTCTTCGCGGGCTATCCGTGGCGGTATTACCGAGGTATGCACGCGTCATCACCAGACGAGTTCTATCGCTCGTACTACGACTACTGGCAGCGGCTCATTCCTGACGCCGACCGGCCCAGGTTCTTCAATGCCGCCACCTGGGCCGACGTGCGACACCACGAACCGTTCGAAGTGTTTCGATCGGTGTTCACCGGTCATGATCCGCCGCTGCGTAGCGCCGAGGATTTCGTCAATGCGTCGCTGTACTTCGAGAGCCGCACCTTCCTTCACGGCCTGCTGGTGGTGGAGGACAAGTTGAGCATGGCGCACAGTCTCGAGACGCGCGTGCCGTTCCTCGACAACGACATGGTTGATTTCGCGCTCAGGGTGCCGGCGCGGTTCAAGCTGCTCGACCTCGCGCAGGCGCCGACGGTGGATGAAGACGAGGTCGGCAAGGCCACGCGCTACCGGCTGCAGCCGACTGCCGACGGCAAGCGCGTGTTGCGCGAGGCGCTGAAGCCGCTGTTGCCGTCATCGGTGTGGGAGCGTCCCAAGCAGGGCTTCTCCGCGCCCGACGCCTCGTGGTTCCGCGGTGAGAGCATCGACTATGTCAACCGGCTGTTGCGCGATCGCAGCGCGCGCGTCTTCGAGTTCATCGAACCCGCTTACGTGGCCGGCGTGCTCGACGAACATTGTTCCGGCCGGGTCAACCACCGCCTGTTGATCTGGTCGTTGCTCAGCTTCGAGACCTGGTGCCGCAGATTCCTGCCATGACGCTGGATCCCAAAGACCGTTCCTGGATGCTGGCTCGCTACGACGCGCGTCTTGAACAGTTCGGCGACGACATCCGGACGCTCGGCTCGGGAACGCAAGAGCGCCGCCGCATGCGATTCGACGTGATCCGGCAGGCCGGCATCACGGAGGGCAGCTCGGTGCTCGATGTCGGCTGTGGCTTTGGCGACTTCTTTGGCTACCTGGCGGCCGCCGGCGTTCACGTGCAGTATCTCGGCGTCGACCTCAACCCGAAGTTGCTCGACATCGCCAGGCACAAGTATCCCTCGGCGACATTCCGAGACGCCGACATCCTCGTCGACGACATCGAACCCGTTGACTATGTCGTGGCCTCGGGCATCTTCAATCTGGCGCTGCGCAGCGGCGACAACTATGACTACGCCGGCCGGATGATGCGTCGCGCTCACGAACTGGCGCGCCGGGCCGTCGCCGTGGATTTCCAGACGTCCTATGTCGACTACCGCGTCGCCGACATCTTTTATTACGAGCCCGAACGGGTGCTCGCGCTCGCGAAGGGCATCACCAAGCGCGTGACGCTCCGGCACGACTATCCCCTCTACGAGTTCTGTGTCTACCTGTTTCCTGATTTCGAGGGGTGGGGCACACCGACGGAGACACGCAGCAATGGCTGACACTGTCCGGCAAGGAACCTACGATCGCCTGCACCGCGAAGCCGAACTGCGCTTTCCGCTGGAGGATTATCCGGCGTTCGTCCAGTGGCTCGACGTTCCCGGGCGCGGCGACGGATTCACGCTCGTCGACATCGCCTGCGGCCAGGGTTTTTTCCTGGCAGAGGCGGCGCGGCTGCTCCCGGGATTGGCGCTTCACGGCGTCGACTTCTCGGCGGTGGCCCTCGAGAAGGCGCGCGGGCGCGCCGGCGCCGCGGATTACCACCAGGCGCCGGCAGAGAAGCTGCCGTTTGCCGACGACTCGGTCGATTACTGCGTCAATCTCGGCAGCCTCGAACACTTCGCCGATGCGGCAGGCGCGCTGGCGGAAATGCGGCGGGTGATGCGGCCGGCGGCGAAGGCCATGGTGATTGTGCCGAACGCGTATTACCTCGGCACGGTGTGGCGGGTGATGACCTACGGCGAGGCCGACGACCAGGGCCAGGAGGGCGTCACCGAGTTTCGGACCATCAACGACTGGACCGCGATGATGAAGCTAGCCGGGTTCGACGTGACCGGCATTCGCGGCTACAACGGCGAACATCACATCGCGTGGTACTTCCGCCGGCCTGACGGCCAGATCACCGATCGCGAGCGGCAGTGGCGCGCCGTCTTGAACACGTTCGTGAAACCCCTCATCCCGCTGAACCTGTCGCAGTGCTTCGTATTCTTCCTGCGCCGCCAGCCTGAGCCGGCGAACCGCTAGTGGCGGCCTACTTCGATTCGCTGGTTCACGTGACGGCCGATGGCCGCTGGTTCAACACCTCGTTCGACGCCAGCGAAGCACGGTTGCTGCGCGAGATGGACCAGGCTGCCGTCGAGCGGGCCGTGGTCGTGGCGCTCGCCGGTGTGATCGCCAATGACTTCGTCCTCGATGTCTGCCGGCGTCATCCTGGCCGCTTGATCCCGGGTGCGTCGCTCAATCCGGTGGCGGCGCCGACGGCCGAGGTCGTGGCTTCGGCACGAGATGCGCTGCGCGATGGGCCTTGCGAAGTGTTGAAACTCCATCCGCGCTTGAATGCCTACGACGTGCTCGACGCAAAGGTGCTGGCGCTTCTTGACGAGATGGCGGGCTGGTCCGCGGCTCCGCCAATCTGGCTCGACTCGCTGCTGTATCCCACGGGCGTGACGATGCGGCTGTCGCCGGTGGCGTCGGTGCGGCACCTGGCCGAACGCTATCCCGGCTTGCGGTTCATGTTGCTGCATGCCGGCGGTGCCAGCGCGCTCGCGTTTTTCGAGGCGCTCGCGTCATTGCCCAACGTCATGTTCGATCTCTCATACAGCCTCACCCGATACCAGTCGACGTCGGTGGCGCTGGATCATCGCTTCCTGACGGAGCGCTTCGATCGCCGCACGGCATTCGGCTCCGATTTTCCCGAAGTGCCGATTCCGGACGCGGTGCGCGCGCTGGAGGCGCTCGTGGCCGGACTGCCGCAAGAGAAGGCCGATAACGTGCGACACGGCACGCTGGCGCGGTTGCTGGAGCGAGGCGGCTCGCCGGCGTGAAGACGGTGATGATCCTGGGCGCGTCGCGGTATTACGCGCGCTCGATCAACAAGGCACGGGCGATCGGTTATCGGGTGATCGCCGTGGATCGGGATCCGGCTGCCGAAGGCTTCGAGGTTGCCGACGCGCATGCCGTGGTCGACATCACCGATCGCGAAGGCGTGCTTGCCGTGGCGCGACAGCAGGGCATCGACGGCGTGGTGCCGCTCAACGATTTCGGCGTCGAAACTGCGGCGCACGTCGCTCACCATCTCGGGCTGATCGGCATCACGCCGGAAACCGCCGCACGGGCGACGCGCAAGACCTCGATGCGCGCCGCATGGGAGGCCGCCGGGCTGCCGCAACCGCGCTGGCGTGCCGCTCGCACCATGGATGAGGCGATGACGGCGGCGGCCGAGCTCGACTACTGGCCGCTGATCGTCAAGCCGGCCGACAGTCACGGCGGCGCCAGCCGCGGCGTCTCGGTGGCACATTCGGCAAAGGAATTTCCCGCGGCGGTCGAGTTCGCGATGACCGCCTACGACGATCCTGAGATGGTGATCGAGCAATGGATCGAGGCAATCGAGCACAGCGTCGAGACGGTCACCTGCAACGGCGAGACGCACGTGCTGGCGATATCAGATAAGGTGAAGACGCCGCTGCCGTATCGCGTCGACAAGAGCGTTGACTATCCGACGCAACTGAAGCCCGCCGCACGCGAGGCGCTCGAGTCTCTCGTGAAAGCCGCGGTCGGTGTGCTGGGCATTCAGGTCGGTGCCGCGCACGTCGAGGCCTGCACCACGCGCGACGGCCCGAAACTGTTCGAGCTCGGCGCGCGA
The DNA here is from genome assembly GCA_963784445.1 of uncultured Acidimicrobiia bacterium. GTDB lineage: Bacteria > Acidobacteriota > Vicinamibacteria > Vicinamibacterales > UBA2999 > 12-FULL-67-14b. The sequence continues at coordinate 332,297 of CAWARO010000002.1, forward strand.
TGCGGGGGCGGGGGAACGCCCGATCCAATCGTGCCGTTCGTGACCGGAATTGACATGCTCAGCGACGTGGTGCGGCTGCACACCGGAGACGCGCCGCTCAACCTGACGCCGGTCAGCGCGCGCGGATGCTGCTATCGCTTCCTCACACCGCCACCAGGCCTGCTCGAGTCGGTTCACGGGGTCGCGACCGTTGCCGCCTGGCCGGGCGTGCTTGACTGTGCCGTCACGGTGGCGCCGGGGCAGGCCATTCGCCCGGTGCGCGTGGGCGGCGATCGAGCCGGCTTCGTCATCACCGGCGGGGAGACGCGCGCCGACGCCGAGCGTCTCGCCGATGCAGCCGAGCGGGAGATTCGCTTCGGGTATGCGTGAGCTCGGCTTCCTGGGGTGGCGCGCGGCTTATGCGGTGCTGACCGGGCGCATCGCCGGAACGATTGCCCTCTGGATCGTGAACGGTTATCGCGCGCTGCGCGGCGCTGTTGCCGCCGATGGCTTGATCAGTCTCATCGAACGCCACTACGCCTTCTCAGGCTGGCCGCACTACGGCCGCGGCTGGATCAATCTGCACGTGTCGCGCTTCACCGCGCGCCTCCGCCACCGCCATCGCGGCGTGGCGCCGTCGCCGCCGCGACGCGCGATTCGCGGACCGCTCACGCGGGTCGCCTGCGTTGGCGGTTTCGTCGGGCTGTTGGGGTTTCCGAAAGAGTTGATGGCGCGGTGCCCCGTGGAATTGGTGATCGCGGACGTGATGTTTCTCGGCCGGCACGCGGAATACCTCGCCGCCCACGCGGCGGCGTATCAGCGATTCGACCTGCGCGGGGACGATGACTACGATCGGCTCGCGACGTTTGTGAACGCGGCCGAGCCCGATCTGATCCTGAACATCGGCTACAAGTCTGATGCGTTTGCGATCCTGGATCGCCTGAACGCACCGTGCCTGGCGAACTACTGCGCGGCGTCCGACCTGCTGCACCATCCGCGCATCGATATTCAGTACCATGGCCAGCCCGAGGCCGACTACTTCGTGGCCGGCGGGCAGATGTTCTGTGGCACCACGGCGTCGCGGTTCAGCGATGGCTACGTCCACACGATCAAGGGCTACATCGACCCGCGTGACTTGCTGTCGTCCGCACCACGGCCATGGACGGCGCGCGATCCGATCATTGTCTGCCACGGATCCCTTTATAAGTTTGCCGCTGCGCCGTTCCTCGAGGTGCTGTGCCGCTGGCTGGAGTCTGACCCGGAGCTGATGTTGTTGCTGATGGGGCGTGATGACGGCAACGCGTGGCAGACGATCAAGGCGTGTGGCGAGCGCCGCGGCGTGGCGGCGCGAATGCAGTACCTCGGCCAGTTCTCCGCGGTTCGGGACGACACCGGTGCGGTCGCCAACGAAGGCTGGAACAAACTCGTCGATCTGCTGGGCCGCGCCCGGCTCGCTCCGAATCCCTTCCCGCTTGGCGGCGGCTCGTCGCGCTATGAGGCCTACGCCCTTGGTGCGCCCGCGCCGCATCTTGGTGTGAAGTTCGATCGCAATTCGTGGGGGAGGACGCAGCCAAGCATTTGCGAAATCCCCTCGCTGCTCGTCGAGCGCGGCACGGCGTGGAGTATTGAGGACTACTACGCCCTCGGGCAGCGTTGCCTGGTCGACGCGGCATTTGCGGACGCGCTGGCGGCCGAACAGCGGCAGAGCGCGGCCGGCGTGGCGGACGCGGATCGCTGGTGGCGTGAAATCGCCGAGGGGTATGAACGGTGGCGAACAACGAGAGCGGCGGTGGCGTGAGCATTGCCTTCGTCGATCCGGACGATCGGGTCAGCCCGCTCGTGCAGGAGAACGGCGAGCTGGTGTCGCCGTCCGGGCGGCGCTTTCCGATCGTCGACGGCGTCGCGGATTTCACGGCCGCGTCGGATGCGGGGCAGCAGCAGACCTCGGATTCATTCGGCTACAAGTGGAATCGTCAACCTGATTGGGGCTTCAAGCCCGAGCATCAGTCGGTGATGCGGCAAGTGTGGGCCGACGTGTTCGGATGGACCGACGAGCGGATGCTCGAACGGTTGATGCGCGGCCGCGACGTGCTGGATGCGGGCTGTGGTTCAGGAGCCTCGCTCGGCCAGTTCATTGATTGGCCCGCGTCGATCGTGGCCGCCGACATCTCGGACGCGGTACAGGCGTGCCGGCGCCGGTTCGGATCGCGCCCGAATGTGACGTTCGTGAAGGCCGATCTGACGCGATTGCCTTTGGCCGAGGAGTCGTTCGACCTGATTTGGTCTGCGGGTGTGTTGCACCACACGCCCGACACGTTCGCGTCGCTGGCCGCATTGACGAAGCATCTCAAGCCCGGCGGCCGGATCATCTTCTACGTCTACGTCAAGAAGGCGCCGATTCGCGAGTTCGTGGACGACCACCTGCGCGAACAGGTGGCTGGACTACCGCCCGAGGAGGCGTGGCGCCGCATGGAAGCGTTGACGCGGCTCGGCCGAAGCCTGTCGTCGCTCAAGGCGACCCTGGTCGTCGAAGACGATCTGCCGGAGCTCGGCTTCCGCCGCGGCTCGTACGACGTGCAGCGGTTCATCTACTACAACCTGTTCAAGTGTTTCTGGAACGACGCGCTCGCCTTCGACGACAACGTGCACGTCAACTTCGACTGGTACCATCCGCGCTATGCCCATCGGCACACGCCTGACGAGGTGAGGGGCTGGCTGACGTCGCTGCAGCTCGCCGAAGAGCGCTTCCACGTCAGCGACAGCGGCATTTCGGTGATTGCCCGCAAGTCATGACCACGCGCATTCTCGACTGCACCATCCGCGACGGCAGCTACGTCGTCGACTTTCAGTTCACGCCGGAAGACACAGCGGTGATTGCCGCGGGCCTGGAGAGCGCGGGCATCGAGTGGATCGAGATCGGGCACGGATTGGGACTGAATGCCGCCGCGGCCGGGAAGGGCAACGCGGCGGCCAGCGACGAAGCCTACGTGCGCGCGGCGGCGGAAACCCTGACCCGCGCGCGCTGGGGCACGTTCTTCATCCCGGGCATCGGCCGTCACGAGGATCTCGAGATGGCCGCCGGGTACGGCATGAAGTTCGTGCGCATCGGCACCAACGCGCCCGACATCGCGCAGGCCGAACCCTTCGTGCAGCACGCGCGCCGGCTGGGGCTGCACGTCTCGGTGAACCTGATGAAGTCGTACGCCGTGCCGCCGGATCGGCTCGTCGAGCTGTCCAAACTTGGCGAATCGTTCGGTGCGCAGGTGGTCAGCCTGGTCGACTCGGCCGGCACCATGCTGCCCGAGGATGTGCGGACCTACATCAGCCGGATGAAGGATGCCCTCGTCGTGGACGTGGGATTCCACGGTCATGACAACCTGGCATTGGGCATGGCGAACGTGCTCGCCGCGATCGAGGCCGGCGCGGCCGTCGTGGATACGACGCTGCAGGGCATTGGCCGCGGCGGCGGCAACCCGGTGACGGAGATCCTCGTGGCGATTCTGCACAAGCAGGGCGTCGATACGGGGATCGACCTGAACCGGCTGATGGATCTGAGCCAGCGCGTCGTGCAGCCGCTGCTCAAGGGCAAAGGCCACGATCCGCTGAACATCACCTCGGGCCTGGCCGGGTTTCACTCGAGCGCGCTGCAGATCATCCTCAAGCACGCCGAACGGCATCGCATCGACCCGCGCGAGCTGATCGTCGAAGTCAGCGGCGTGGATCGGGTGGACGTTACCGAGACGCTGGTCGACACGGTCGCCGCCGAGATCAGCCGGCGGCGGCACGGCCGCTCTGGCATGCACATCGTTGAACTGCCGCAGCAGCCGAGCGCCGCGGCTGTTGATGCGCCGGCGTCGCTGGCCGAGGCAGCCGTCGAAGCTGCTCGTAAAGCCAGGGTCGTGGCCATCAAGAGCGGGCGGATGAGCGTGTTCAACCTGGTGGCGGCGCCGCCGGGCCGCCGCGCGTCGAGCGTGTCGCCGTTTGTGCAGGAAGAATTCGATTCGGTGATCAGCAGCGCCCAGGTGCACGATCCCGCGGCGATCGCGGCGGTGGCCGCTGCCGTCGATGGCGAGGTGGACGTGTGGTTCGCCGACACGGACGTGCAGCCCGGTGGCTGGTCGGTGGCGGGCGTGCTGCGACCGCTCGTGCGGAAGAGCCGCGTGCTCGCCTATCGCGATACCGACGTGTGGACACGGGCCGTCGAGATGCAGGTCGCCGCGGTGTGCCCTGATGCGACCGACGTGCTCGTGATCGGCGGCGATCCCAGGGCGGTGCGCGTCGCCATCGGACTGGCGGATCGCGGCATGCGCGTGGCGATCGGCGGCACGGAACCAACGTTCGTCGATGCCGCACGCACCGTGGCCTGCGCAGGCGCCCGGCTCGAGTTCGTTCCAGACCAAGTCGCGGCCGCTCCTGGCGCGCAGGTGCTGGTGGCGTTCGGCCGCGGCGCCGTGTCCGCCGCGGTGGTCGCCGCGCTGCCCGCGGGGGCGACGATCTTCGACGCCGGCATCGGCACGCTCCACGCCGATGCCATCGCCAACGCGGCGGCCCACGCCTTGCCGGTGATTCGCCCGGACATGCGCGCCGCGATGGCCGCTGAACTCGCCGCCGCCGCCGGTACTCACCGCGTCGCCTCGGAGCTGATGGGCCGCGCCGAGCTCGATGGCGTCGCCATCGTCGCCGGCGGCCTCGTCGGCCGCACCGGCGATGTCGTCGTCGATTCGATCACCAACCCCACGCGCGTCATCGGTGTTGCGGACGGCGCTGGCGGCGTCAACTACGCGCCGGGAGAAGACGCCGCGGACCGAGTCACACGCGCGCAGCGCGCGATCTGGCGCCGCAAGCTCGGGGCGGAGACGCGTTGAGCCGGCCCGTGACGAACGCCGCGGTCGATCGCACCGAAGCGCCTGGCGGCCTCGATCGGGAGACGGCCGCGCGGGCGACGAGCAAGAGCATGATGCGCGAGGCGTGCGCCGGGCATGAGGTCTGGATGTCGAGGCGGGCGTCATGATCGGCCGGCTGGCCGGCTGGATCGCGTCGACGGCACGGCGCTATGCCAATGCTCATGATTCGAGCCGGCTGATCGCGCAGTGCCGCAAGGCAGGCAGCGTGCGGCTGCGCATGCCGGTGGTGATCTATGCGCCGGAGTCACTTGAGTTCGGCGACCAGGTGGACATCGGCGAATTCACGCACCTTCGCGCCAATGGCGGCCTTCGGATCGGCAACCGCGTGCTGATCGCCGCACACGTCACCATCACGACGCGCGAACATCCCGTCGAGTTGCCGCGGTGGTCGGTGACAAGGGATGCCCCCATCACGATCGAGGACGACGTCTGGATTGGCGCCGGCGCGGTGGTGCTGCCCGGTGTCACGATCGGCCGCGGCGCCGTGGTGGCTGCGGGCGCAGTTGTGACAGTGTCGGTCGACCCCTACACCGTTGTCGGCGGTGTTCCCGCGCGCGCCATCAAGTCGATCGCGCCGCCGGCTCCCACATTATGAAGAAAGTTCTCGTGCTCGGATCGGAAGGCAACATCGGCGCACCCCTGGTGAGGCATCTGCGCGCCAGCGGCGTCGAGGTACTCGAATCGGACATCAGGCCCGGGTGGCGCGAGGGCTTCGTGATGGCCGACATCAATCATCCGATCGACTTGCTGCCGGCGTTTGATTGGCGACCCGATGTGGTGTTCCTGTTGTCGGCCATGGTTAGCCGCGTCACGTGCGAGCAGGCGAGCAGCCTTGCGATCGCCACCAACCTCGGCGGCATCAACAATGTGCTGCAGCTGGCCAAGCGGGCGGCTTCGCGCGTCGTGTTCTTTTCGACGTCCGAGGTGTACGGGCCCCACTGCGATCCGATGGACGAGCGGCTGTCGGATCCCAAGCCCAACAATCGCTACGGGCTGTCGAAGTTGCTCGGTGAGCAACTGGTCGAATATGAAGTGCGTACGCATGGACTCAAGGCGTGCGTCGTGCGGCCGTTCATGATGTACGACGAGAACGAGGAGCTCGGTGACCACCGCTCGGCGATGATCCGTTTCACGAGCGACCTCGCGCTGGGCCGGCCGATCGACGTGCATCGCGGCAGCATGCGCAGCTGGCTCCACGTCAGCGACGCGGTGCGAGCGATCGAAGCGGCCGCGGCACTCGATCAGTATGCGGTGATCAACATCGGCCATCCCGACGTGATGCCGATCGAAACGCTGGCCGAGATGATCCGGGCGGCGCTCAACGCCGATGCGTCGTTGATCCGCGTGAACGACCTGCCGGCGCGTATGACGCTGGTGAAACGGCCAACCCTCGAGCGGATGCAGACCCTGCTCGGCGTCACCCCGCAGGTGTCGGTGCAGGACGGCGTGGCGCGCGTGTGCGCGCGAGTGCAGGCGCGGCTGAAGGCCGGTGAACGGCCCTGGTCGGCCGCCAAGGAGTGAACGTGAACGGAATGCAGTGGGAAAACGCGTCGATCCTGATCACGGGCGGTACCGGATCGTTCGGACGCAAGTTCGTTGAGCGCGTGCTGCGCTACCAGCCGCGGCGCCTGGTGGTGTTCAGCCGCGACGAGCTCAAACAGCATGAAATGGCGCGCGCGTTTCCAGATACCGGCGACTCGCCGCTGCGCTATTTCATTGGCGACGTCCGTGACGCCGATCGGCTGCGGCGCGCGTTTCACGGCGTCGACATCGTCGTTCACGCCGCGGCGCTGAAACAGGTGCCGGCGTGCGAGTACAACCCGATCGAGGCGGTGAACACCAACATCCTCGGGGCGCGCAACATCATCGATGCTGCCATCGACGCAGGTGTCACACGCGTGATCGCGCTGTCGACCGACAAGGCCGTGAGCCCCGTGAACATGTACGGCGCCACCAAGCTGGTGGCCGAAAAGTTGTTCGTGCAGGGCAATTCCTACGCCGCCCACTCGCACACCCGGTTTTCGTGCGTCCGTTACGGCAACGTCGTCGGCAGCCGCGGCTCCGTCATCCCGCTGTTCACACAGCAACGCGCCAGTGGCCGGCTGACCGTCACCGATCCGCGGATGACGCGGTTCTGGATCACGCTCGAGCAGGGCGTGGACTTCGTGTTGCGCTGCACGCAGCAGATGCGGGGCGGTGAGGTGTTCGTGCCGAAGATCCCGAGCATGCGCGTCGCCGACCTGGCAAAGGCGCTCGCGCCCGAATGCACCATCGACGTCACCGGCATCCGGCCAGGCGAGAAGCTGCACGAACTGCTGATCTCGGAAGACGAGGCGCGCAACACCCTCGAGTTCGACGACATGTACCTGCTGCAGCCGATCTTCCCCTGGTGGACCACGGAATCGATTACCGGCGGCCGGCCGCTGCCGGACGGATTCCGCTATAGCAGCGACGGCAACCAGCATTGGCTGACCGAAGCGCAGTTGCAGGAGATGGCCGAGCGTGCCTGATCGTCTCGCGATCGACGGCGGCACGCCGGTGCGGGCGCGCCTGCTGCCGTATGGCCGGCAAACGATCGACGCCGCCGACGAGCAGGCGGTGCTCGAAGCACTCCGATCGGAGTTCCTCACGACCGGCCCGCGCGTCGAGGCATTCGAGGCGGCGTTTGCGGCACAGGTGGGAGCGGCGCATGCGGTGGCGTTCAGCAACGGCACGGCGGCGCTGCACGGCGCCGCGCATGCGGCGCAGCTGGCTGCGGGCGACGAGGCGATCACCACGCCAATGACCTTCGCCGCCACCGCGAACTGCGTGCGCTACGAAGGCGCCACGGTCGTGTTTGCCGACGTGCGTCCCGACACCTTGAACATCGACCCGCACCACATCGAGGGCGCCGTGACCGCACGGACTCGCGCCCTTCTGCCCGTGGACTACACCGGTGCGCCCGCGGATCTCGACGAATGCCTGGCGATTGCCGCCCGGCACGGGTTGACGGTCATCGAGGATGCGGCGCATGCGCTCGGCGCCACTTATAAAGGCCGGCTGGTCGGCGGTATTGCTCATCTGACCACCTTCAGCCTGCATCCGGTAAAGCACGTCACCACCGCGGAGGGCGGCATGGTGACCACCAACGATCCGGCCCTTGCCGCGCGGCTGCGCCGGTTCCGCAATCACGGGATGACCGCCGACAGCGCCACGCGCGCCGCACGCGGCTCGTGGTTCTACGACATCGTCGAAGTCGGCATGAACTACCGTTTGACGGACCTGCAGTGCGCGCTGGGGTTGTCGCAGTTAAAGAAGCTGCCGGAATGGTTGCGCCGTCGCCGCGAGATTGCCGCGCAGTACGATCGCGCCTTTGCGACGATGCCCGAGCTGCGAACGCCGGCCATACCTTCGGACCGCGAGTCAGCGTGGCACTTGTACGTCGTCCGCATCAATGCCGCGGCGCTGCACCGTGACCGCGCGGCGATTTTCGCCGCGCTGCGAGCCGAGAACATTGGCGTCAACGTGCACTATATTCCGGTTCATCTGCACACGGCCTATGACGGGCCTTCAGGGCGCGGCCGGTTTCCGGTGGCCGAGCAGGCCTACGACGAAATGGTGACGTTGCCGATCTGGCCCGGCATGGCGGACGCCGACATCGACGACGTGATTACCGCCGTGCAGCGCGTGATCGGTGCCTACCGTCGATGACTGCGGACGCGCTGGCGATTCGCGCCGACGCCGGCCCGGGGATTGGCGCGGGTCACGTCATGCGGTGCGTGGCGCTTGCCGATGCCTGGCGCCGATCCGGCGGCCGCGTCGACTGGTTCTGCCGACCGCTGCCGCCGATGCTGACAGCACTGGTGCAATCGCGAACTGCGCAGACGCATGTTGTTGGTGAGGACTGGAATGAGATCGCGTCGTGGAGCCTCCGCCATCCTGGCGGGTGGGTATGCATCGACGGCTACGAATTCGCCGCCGGCCCGTCTCGCGTCCGCGCCGCGGGCGGCCGCGCGTTCGTGCTCGCCGACGATCGGCGGTGGGGCAATTACCAGTGTGACGCCTTGCTCAATCAGGTCGTCGGCGCCGAGCGCCTGGCCTATGACATCGAGCCGCAGGCGTTGCTGATGCTCGGCAGCCGTTACTGTCTGCTCCGCGATGAGTTCCTGGCGCTCTTGCCCGCGCCGCCGCGCGAACGGGTGTCGCGGGTCTTCGTCAGCTTTGGCGGACATGATTACCATCGGCAGGGCAACCGCGTGATCGAGCTGCTGGCCGTGCGGCACTCGCAGACTCAGTTCGATGTTGCTGCCGGTCTGATGTCGACGGAATCGGCCGCCCCGGCATATCCAAATGTGACCTGGCACACGACATCGGATCTCAGCCGCATCATGCACGCGGCCGACGTGGCCATCGTGGCCGCGGGGAGCGTGTGCTGGGAGCTTGCGTATCTTGGTATCCCGGCCATCGTGATGGTGGTGGCCGACAACCAGGAGGCGATTGCCGATGGCGTTGACGCTGCCGGCCTGGCGCATTCACTTGGCTGGTTCAACGGCGTGACCGATACCGAGATCGTTACGGCCTTCGAGTCGATACTGGATTCACAGCGGAGAATGGACTTGTCGACGCGCGGGCGGCAGGTGATCGACGGTCACGGCGCGGACCGCGTCGTCCGCACTCTGCGGCAGGGAGCGCTGGCGTGAGCGTCATCTGCTTCGTCAATAACCGGCTGGGCCTCCGCGCCGTCGAGGTGTTGATCGCCAAGGGTGAAACCGTCGCCGCCCTGGTTGTTCACCCGGCTGAACGGCGGCGTTGCGGTGACGAGATCATTCGCGCCTCAGGCCTGCAGGCGGATCGCATCTTCGATGCGACACATCTGTCCGATCCAGCGGTCGCCGACGCGCTCGGCGCGATCCGTGCCGACGTCGGGCTCTCGGTGTTGTTCGGCTACAAATTGTCACGCTCGGTGTTTTCGCTGTTCCCGAAGGGCTGTTTCAATTTGCATCCGGCGCTGCTTCCCTACGGCCGCGGCGCCGATCCCAACGCGTGGGTGCTGCTCGACGGCGAGCCGGCGGGAACGACCGTGCACTGGATCGACGAGGGCATCGATACCGGCGATATCGTCGGCCAGCGCCGCGTCATGGTCGAACCGACCGACACCGGCCAGACGTTGTACCGGCGGCTCGAGGACGAAAGTCTGCTGCTGCTCGAGGAACTGTGGCCATCGATTGCCGCCGGCCAGGCGCCGCGAACGCCGCAGACCGGTGCCGGTTCGACACACCGCCGTGCCGATCTGCGCGCCCGCGAGCGCCTCGATCTCGAGGCGCGCTATACCGGCCGTGAGCTGATCGACCGGCTGCGCGCGCTGACATTTCCGCCTCATCCGGCGGTGTACTTCGAGAGCGGCGGCCGGCGCGTCCGCGTTCGCGTCGAGCTGACCGAGGAGCCGCAGGATTCCCGCCATGATCACGATTAACGGCCGCCGCATCGGTCGGGGTCATCCGGCTTTCGTCATCGCCGAGGTGTCGGCGAACCACCATCACGACTATGCCCAGGCGGAACGGCTGGTGCGCGAGGCGGCGCGTGCCGGCGCCGACGCGATCAAGTTGCAGACTTACACGGCGGACACGATGACGATCGATTCCGACGCCGAGACGTTCCAGCTTGGTGCGGGGAATACCTGGACCGGCCGGACGTTGTACGACCTGTACGAAGAAGCGCACACGCCGTGGGAATGGCATGCGCCGCTGCAACAGGTGGCGGCGAAAGAGGGGCTCGCGTTCTTCTCGACGCCATTTGACGAGACCGCGGTCGATTTTCTCGAATCGTTGAACGTGCCCGCGTACAAAATCGCGTCGTTCGAGCTGGTCGACACACCGCTGCTCGAGCGTGTGGGCTGCACCGGCAAACCCGTGATCCTCTCGACGGGTCTCGCGTCGCAGGCTGAAATTGCTGAAGCGGTGAAAGTGCTGCGCGACTCAGGATGTCGCGAGCTCCTCTTGTTACGCTGCGCCAGCGCATACCCCGCACAACCTGCGGACACACACCTCGCGGCGATGCGCACGCTGGCCGAGTTGTTTGACGTCGAGGTGGGCCTGTCCGATCACACGATGGATCCAGTCGTGGCCGTCGCGGCGGTCGCCCTGGGCGCGAGCGTGATCGAGAAGCACTTCATTCTCGATCGGAAGCTCGGAGGGCCAGACGCATCCTTCTCGCTGGAGCCCGACGAACTCCGCGAACTGGTGCGCCAGCTGCGCGTCGCGGAAGCCGCCGTGGGCGCGGACGCGGCAATTCCGGGAGCGACGGACGCCGAACGATCGAATCTCGTCTTCCGCCGATCGCTCTTCGTGGTTGCGGACATCGCCGCGGGCGAGCCGCTCACCGCCGACAACGTGAAGGCGCTGCGGCCCGGCAGCGGTCTGCCGCCGCGGCATCTGCGTGAGTTAATGGGCCGCCGCGCGGCAGCGGCGATCAAGCGCGGCACGCCGTTGGCATGGCACCTGATCGCGAAGTGACCAGACTGCTGATCGTCGGCGCCGGATCAATCGGCACGCGGCACGCGGGCAACGCGAAGGCCCTTGGCATTACGGACATCGCCGTCACGGACGCCGATCGGCCGCGCCGTGATCATCTCGCTGCGGCGATCGGCGGTCCCGCCTTCGCAAGTCTCGACGATGCCCTCGGTTGGCAGCCGACGGTCGCGGTGGTGTGCACACCGCCGGCCTCACACATCCCGATCGCCCAGCGCTGCGCTGCTGCCGGATGTCATTTGCTGATCGAGAAACCGCTTGCCGCTTCGGCGGAGGGCATCGCGGCCCTTGAAGCGACGCTGGCGGCCCGCGGCATTCGCGCCGCGGTCGCGTATCAACTTCGCTTCCACCCAGCGGTGAAACGCATGCGCGAGCTCGTGACGAGCGGCGCGATCGGGAAGCTCCTCGCCGTCCAGGCGGAATACGGCCAGTACCTGCCGGCGTGGCGACCGGCCCGGGACTACCGTGACACCTATACCGCCCAGGCGGCACAAGGCGGCGGCATCCTGCTCGACGGGTCACACGAGATCGACTACGTGCGCTGGATCGCAGGGGAGATGGCGGCGGTGTTCGCATCGGCAGCGACGCTTAGCGATCTGCAGATCGATGTCGAGGACACGGCCGCGCTGGTCATCAGATTTCAATCCGGCATGCTTGGCGAGATTCATCTCGACTGCATCCAACGCGGTTATTCGCGCCGGTGCGTACTGATCGGCAGCGAGGGCACGGTGCACTGGGATTCGGCCGCCGGCCTGCGCATCACTGCGGCGACGGGTTCCGCGCATGACGAGCCACTCGTGCCTGCCCCCAATGATCCCTACGTTGCCGAGATGCAGGCCTTTCTCGGGGGCGAGCCGACGCTCGCCACGATCGCTGATGGCAAACGCGTGCTCGCCGTGGTTGAAGCGGCGCGAGAATCATCGGCTACCCGGCGGGAGATCGCGCTGTGATCATCGTGGCCGTCGTGCAGGCGCGGATGGGCTCGACACGTCTGCCAGGCAAGGTGCTCGCGGATCTCGGTGGCCGACCCGTCGTGCAACACGTCCTGGCTCGAGCCGCTGAGATTGCCGGTGTCAAAGAGGTCGTGCTGGCGATTCCCGAAGGCGCGGAAGACGATCCGCTCGACGCAGTTGCCCGTGCCATCGGTGTGCGCGTCGTGCGGGGGAGTGCGACGGACGTCCTCGACCGCTATCACGCCGCCGCGCAATTGGCGAAGGCTGATGCGGTCGTGCGCATCACCGCCGATTGTCCGCTGCTCGACCCGTCGATCGCCGGCCGCGTGGTCGAACGCTTTTCCGCCGCCGGCGCCGATTACGCCTCGAACGTCCATCCGCCGACGTTCCCCGATGGCTATGACACTGAAGTGTTTAGCCGAGCGGCCCTTGATACAGCGTGGCGGGAAGCCCGCGATGCGTATGAGCGCGAGCATGTGACGCCATTCATTTGGAGGCGACCGGAACGTTTTCGGATCGAGAACGTCACCGACATCGTCGATCGGTCCTCGTGGCGCGTGACGCTCGACACCGCAGACGACCTCGATCGCCTGCGCTCAATCTGGTCGCGGCTCGGGGATGCCGCCGACCTGGACGCCGTCGTCGCGCTGCTGCGGCGTGAACCCAGCCTGCTGAAACCCATATGACCTTCAACGAGCGCGCCTCCCGCGTGATCCCAGGCGGTGCCCATACCTACTCGAAGGGCCGCGACCAATTTCCGGCCAATGCGCCACAGGCCTTCGTGCGCGGCAAGGGCGCGCGCGTCCACGATCTCGACGGCCGCGAGTTCGTCGATTGGGGCATGGGGATCAACAACGTGCTGATCGGACACGCCGAGGACGCGATCGACGATGCGGCGTGTGAGGCCTTGCGCGGCGGCCAGAATTTCTCCAGGCCGACGCCGCGCGAAGTCGAAGCGGCCGAGATGCTCTCGGCGCTGGTCGATGGCGCGGAGATGATCAAGTTCGCGAAGAACGGATCGGACGCCAATACCGCGGCGCTGCGATTGGCGCGCGCGGTCACCCGACGCCGCCTGGTGCTGTTTGACGGCGCGGCGCCATTCCTGGCGATTCACGACTGGTTCATCGGCCACACGCCGGTCGATGCCGGCGTGCCGGACGAGGCCAAACGCCTCGCGCAACCGTTTACCTACAACGACCTCGCTTCGGCCGAACGCCTGTTCGCCGACCACGGTAGCGACATCGCCGCGGTGATTCTCGAGCCGTGCCGCGAACGCCGGCCGGCGCCCGGTTTTCTCGAGGGCCTGCGCACGCTCTGCGATCGCCATGGCGCGGTGCTGATCTTCGACGAGATCGTGACCGGCTTCCGGTATTACCGGCACGGTGCCTCGCGCCTGTTCGGCGTGCAGCCCGACTTGATGACGCTCGGCAAGGGCATGGCCAACGGCTACGCCGTGGCCGCGCTGGCCGGCCGCGCCTCGATCATGGCGCGCGGTGGTCTCGATCACGCCGGCGAGCGCGTGTTCCTGTTGTCGACCACGAATGGCGCGGAACAGTCAGGGCTCGCGGCGGCGACGGCGACGATGAACTTCTACGAGTCGCACGACGTGATCGGGCAGCTGGACCGCACGGGGCGGACGGCCGCGGCAGCGGTGCGTGATGCCGCAGCAGCCGCCGGCATCGGCGAGTTCCTGAAGGCCGAGGGTGATTTCGATTGCCGGCCGGTGATCCTGTGCCTCGATCACGAGGGCCGGCCGTCACCGCCGCACCGCACGCTGTTTCTCCAGGAGTTAGTCAGGCATGGTGTGTTCATGCCGTGGATTTGCCCGTCTTTCAGGCATGGCGAGTCGGAGCTCGCGCAAACGGCCGAGGCGTGTCACCTGGCCGCGCGCGTCTATGCGCAGGCGATTGAGCGCCGATCCGTCGGGACGCTGCTCGACGGCCCGCCGGTGAAGCCGGTGATGCGCCGATATAATTAGAGGGAAGGTTCATGCCGCACGACAAATCGCTGGACATCGTCACGGTATTTCGCGCGCCGGGCGAGCCAAGCGCGATTCTCAACAATCTCCGGCGGTGCACGCGCTGCGCGATGCCGGAGACGCATGAGACGATCGAGTTCGACGCCGCCGGCGTGTGCAACATCTGCCGCCAACACGACTACAAGCAGTCACGCATCGACTGGGCGGATCGTGAACGTGAATTGGTCGCACTGATCGATCAATATCGCGGCAAGCACGACTACGACTGCATCGTCCCGTTCAGCGGCGGCAAGGACAGCACGTTCACGCTCTACGAGCTGGTGACGCGCTACAGGGTCAAGCCGCTGGTAGTGACGTTCGATCACGGATTCATGCGGCCGACCCTGCTCGCCAACACCGAGCGCACGATCAAGAAACTGGGCGTCGATTACCTGAAATTCCGTCCGAGCTGGCGAGTGGTCCAGAAGCTGATGCGCGAGTCGGTGACGCGCAAAGGCGACTTCTGCTGGCACTGCCACACCGGCATCTTTTCGTACCCGATGCACATCGCGGTGAAGTTCAAGGTGCCGCTGGTGTTCTGGGGCGAGCCGAGCTCGGAGTACACGAGCTATTACGGCTACGACGAGGATGAGGAAGTCGACGAGCGCCGCTTCAACAGGTTCGTGAATCTCGGCATCACCGCCGAAGACATGGCCGGCATGCTCGACGGCGAGGTGACGCGGCGCGACCTGGAACCGTTCTCGTACCCGCCCGTGTCGCAGCTTCGTGAGCTCAAGCTGCGATCGGTGTGCCTGGGCAGCTACCTGCCGTGGGACGTCAAGAAACAGTACGAAGTGATCTCGCGCGAACTGGGGTGGCAGGGCAGCGAAGTGGAAGGCGTGCCGCCCGGATATGAGTACGAAAAGATCGAATGCGCGATGCAGGGCGTGCGTGACTACCTGAAGTTCATCAAGCGCGGCTTTTCGCGCGCGACGCACCTGACCAGCATCGACATCCGCAACGAGCGGATGACGCGCGACGAGGCCAAAGCGTTGATCGAGCAACATGAAGGGCAGCGGCCGGCGAGCCTTGACGTGTTCCTCGAGTACGTCGGCATGGATGAAGCGGAGTTCATGGCTATCGCGATGAGCCATCAAGTCAGCCCGTACCAGCATGACCCGGCGACCGTCCGTCCAGGCAAGCCGTTGCCCGACCAGGCCAGCTGGGATCGTTCGTGATCGCCATCGTCGACTACGGCATGGGCAACCTTCGGTCGGTGGCGAAGGCGCTCGAGGCCATCGGCGAGACCCCGCGCATCACGTCGTCTCCGGAGGATCTGCGCGCCGCCTCGCACCTGATTCTCCCGGGCGTCGGCGCGTTCGGGCAGTGCGCCGCGAACTTGCGCGCCACCGGGCTGGTCGATGCCTTGACCGAAGAGGTGCGCGAGCGCGGCAAGCCGTTTCTCGGCATCTGTGTCGGCATGCAACTGCTCGTTGGCCGCAGCGACGAAGGCGGCGAGGCACGCGGGCTCGGGTGGTTGGACGGTATGGTCAGGCGCTTCGAGGCGACGCCCGAACGCAAGGTCCCGCACGTGGGCTGGAACGACGTGGCCGCCGCCGCCGATGCGCCGATGTTCAAGGGCATGCGCAATCGCGTGTTCTACTTCGTACACAGCTACTTCGTGGACCTCGGGGATCGCGCGCTGGTGTCGGCGACCTGTGACTACGGGCTGCCGTTTGCCGCGGCGATCGCCGTCGACAACATCTGGGCGGTGCAATTTCATCCCGAGAAGAGCCAGCAGAACGGTCTCAGGCTGCTGAAGAATTTCCTCGCAAGGAACTGAGATTCTCAAAGTCAGGCTGATTCCGTCACTCCTCCTGCGCAACGGCCGCATGGTGAAGGGCGTTCGCTTCGCCGACTACCGCGACGTCGGCCACCCGGTGACCACCGCCAAGGTCTACGACGCGCAGGGGGCCGACGAACTGCTGTTTCTGGACATTGCCGCGTCGGTCGAGGAGCGGCCGCTGCTGCTCGACGTGGTCTCGCAAACGGCCGACGAATGTTTCATGCCGCTGACGGTGGGCGGCGGCGTTCGCAGCGTGGACGATGTGCGGGCGTTGCTGCTGGCGGGCGCCGATAAGGTGGCGATCAATTCACAGGCCGCGCAGCGGCCCGAACTGATTCGCGACGCGGCGGACAAATACGGCAGCCAGTGCGTGGTCGTCGCGATTGACGTGAAAGGCTCGCTCGAAGGCACGGTGTGGACCCACGGCGGAGAGAACGACACTGGACTGCGGCCGCTCGAGTGGGCGGTCCGGGCGGCGTCGATGGGGGCCGGCGAGCTGCTGGTGACATCGATCGATCGAGAAGGGACGCGCGCCGGTTACGATCTTCGGCTGATTCGCGCCATCGCCGATGCGGTGTCCATCCCCGTGATCGCGTCCGGCGGTGTTGGCAGGCTCGACCATTTCGTCGACGGCGTGCGCATTGGTCACGCCTCGGCAGTGTCGGCGGCCAGCATCTTTCATTTCACCGATCAAAGCGTGATCAAAGCGCGATCGTACATGCGGCAGGCCGGTCTGGAGATGCGCATCGCATGACGAGGCTGATTCAAGGTGCGGCGGTGGATCTTCGTCCAGTCGTGGAGGCCGACGTCACCGACGAATACGTGGCGTGGCTGAACGACTCGCACGTCAATCAGTACCTGGAAACACGATTCGTCACGCACACTCCGGAGGATGTCCGGCGATACGTCCGCGAGCAGACGGCCGCTGCCGATGTGGTCTTCCTGGCCATCATCAGGCGGGTGGACGGCCGTCACGTCGGCAATCTGCGGATTGGCGCAATCGATCGGCACCATCGTTCGGCCACCATCGCGCTGGTGATCGGCGAGCGCAGCGCGTGGGGACAGGGCCTGGGCAGCGATGCCATTGCCGCCGCAACCCGCCATGCCTTCACCGTCCTGGAACTCGACAAGCTGACCGCGCGCATCTACGCGACGAACCTCGGGTCGATCCGCGCGTTCGAAAAAGCCGGCTGGCGTCGCGAGGGTCTTCAGCGCGGGCAGTTCCTGACCGACGCTGGTCGCGTTGATAGTGTGTGGTTCGGCATTGAGCGGGCGCGATGAGCGCACGCCGGCGGCTCGATCTGCTGGTGCTGTGCGCGTTCGATCCCCAGTCGACCTTCTCCTATCACACCGCGTGGCCCCGCCACCTTGCCACGCACCCGGATGTCTCGGCCACCGTCGTCAATCTGGACGATCGTTCGTGGTGGCCCCGCTTCCGCGCTCTTAGCGCAATCGGTGGTGGCAGCTACGATGCCGTCGTCCTGCTGCATTCGGTGTTCTCGAATGCGCGGCGGCTCGATGGCCGACTGCTCGACCTGGTGCGCCGGCTGCCGCATCCAAAAGTGTTCTTCATCGGCAACGAGTACAAGCTGATGCCGGAGAAGATGGCGTTCGCGGAATCGTTGCCGGTGGCGTTGCTGATCTCCCAGAGCAGTTCTCCCACGATCCATCAGTTGTACCGGCAGCGGCTTGGCTGTCCGGTGGCGGGGATTCCCAACACGGGTCTCGACCAGGCGCTGTTCGTGGCCAGGACACCGCGCTCGCAGCGGCCGATCGATCTCGGCTACCGCGCCGACGACGGTCCGTCGTATCTCGGACACCAGGAGCGGCGGGCGATCGCCGACTATTTCATTGGCGCCGCGGCGCGCCACGGCCTGTCGGTCGACATCTCGATGAGTCCGGCGCACCGGTTCAACGAGACTGAATGGGCTGGCTTCCTCGACCGGTGCAAGGGCCAGCTTGGCGCCGAGGCCGGCGGCGACTATTTCGAGCTCGACGATCGCACGAGAAACGCGGTGATTGCCTACGAGGCGGAGCATCCCGGGGCGACGTTCGAGGAGATGCATCGGCGGCTCTTCGCAAGCTACGGGCCGTCTGTGCCGATTCGCATCATCAGCGGCCGGCAGATCGAAGCGGCCGGCACGCGGACCGTGCAAATCCTCTTCGAGGGCCGCTACGACGGGTACTTCCTGCCGGACGTTCATTACATCCCGCTCACGAAGGACTTTTCGAACGCCGATGAGGCCATTCGCAAGTTCAAGGACGCGGCCTTGTGCGAGGAACTGACCGCGCGCGCGCATCAGGTGGCGGTCGAACAATTGACGTATCGGGCGCTCATCACGCAGCTGATCGGGCACCTCAGGATGGTGTCGTAGTGGCCGGGGCAGTGGGGGCGTTGCTCCGGCCCATCGCGCAGGCCGGACGCACCGCCGGCGCATGGTCGCGTGGCGCCATCGATTATTTCGCGCCCGCGGCGCCGGGCGTTCGCGTCTCGTATGGACATGCACGACTCCCGCAGCCGCACGAGCTTGCCCACGGCGGCATCGTCAAGCTGCAAGGCCTCGAACGCGAATTCCCGAACACCCGGTTCGGTTTCAATGTGCTGTATCTGGTGAGCAGCGCGCTGCCGGACGGCGCGGTGACGCTGGCGCGTTGGGCGAAACGGAAAGGCGCTCGCCTCGTCGTCAACCAGAATGGCGTGGCGTATCCAGGTTGGTACGGACCCGGGTGGGAGCGCGTCAATCGGCCGATGCGCGAATTGCTCGCGCTCGCCGATCACGTGTTTTATCAGAGCACGTTCTGCAAGGTGAGCGCCGACCAGTTTGCGGGACCGACCGCGGCGCCCTGGGAGATCCTTCACAACGCCGTTGATATCAGCGTATTCACGCCGGCGGCGAAGCGTCCGGAGCGGCCGCTGACGTTGCTGCTGACGGGGTCGCACCACCAGTGGTATCGCTACGAGACAGCGGTGAAGACCGTGGCGGAACTACGCCGTCGTGGCCGGCCGGTGAAACTGATTGTCTCGGGAAGGATGGCGTGGCGTCGGGTGGCGAGCGAAGCGATGCATGAAGCGCAGCAGCTCGCGCGCGATCTGCATCTGGACGATGCGGTTGAGTTGCTCGGCCCGTATGCACAGGCGGACGCGCCGTCGCTATATCAGCGCGCCGACATCCTGTTGCACACCAAGTACAACGATCCGTGTCCAACCGTGGTGATCGAAGCACTGGCCACTGGCCTGCCGGTGGTGTTCTCCGCGACGGGCGGTGTCCCCGAGCTGGTGGCGGACGCGGGCGCCGGCGTGCCGAGCGAGGCGAGCTTCGAACGCGATTACCCGCCGCCGCCGCCGGCACTCGCCGACGCGGTGATGGCCGTCGAGCGTGACCGCGATCTTCTGGCGTCACGCGCGCGCGAGCGGGCGGTGTCACATCTGAGCCTCGACGGATGGGTGGCGCGGCATCGCGGAGTGTTTGCCGGTCGATGATGAAGCGACTACTACGCAACTTGGTGGAGTGGCCATGGCGGCTGATGCCACGAACGATTCGTACGAGGTTGCTGAAGGCGGGCGTGTTTGCCGCGGCCAGTCAGCCGGCGCGGCCGGCGCTGGTGGAGCTGCTCGAGCTCGAGCGCGTGGTCTCGGGTCAGATCGACCTGGCGGCGCTCGAGTACCGGTGATGGTGTCCACGTCAAACACCGTTTGATGCGCTATCACGACTTCTTCGTGAACCGCATCGAACCCGGAACGCGCGTGCTCGACGTTGGTTGCGGCTACGGCGCCGTCGCCCATTCGATTGCCGAGCGTTCGCGCGCGCAAGTGACCGGTATCGACCTGAGTGCGGCGAATGTGGCCCAGGCCCGGGCCTCGTACAATACCGCCGGCCTCACCTTCGTCCATGGCGAGGCGCCACGTGATCTGACGCACGAGCATTTCGACGTGATCGTGCTGTCGAACGTGCTGGAGCACATCGCGAAGCGCCACGAATTCCTGGCCGCGCTGTGCGCAAAGGCCACGCCGTCGCGCCTGTTGATTCGCGTCCCGATGTTCGATCGCGAGTGGCGCGTGCCGCTCCGTCAGGAGCTCGGCCTCTATCACTTCTCCGATCCGACACACGACATCGAATACACGCGCGAGACCTTCGAGCAAGAGATGGCCGAGGCCGGCCTCGTCATCGTGCACCTGCAGGTGAACTGGGGCGAGATCTGGGCCGAGGTGCGGCCCCGTGCCTAAGGTCACCGTGCTGATGGCGGTGCACAACGGCGAACGCTTCATCGGCCGCGCCATTGACAGCGTGCTCGCGCAGACGTTCGCGGACTTCGAGCTGCTGATTGTCGACGACGCGTCGACCGATGCCACCTCGTCCACCGTGCGCCGCTACCAGGATTCCCGGATCCGATACGTCGCGAACGTGAGCCATCTCGGCCTGGCCGCGTCGCTCAGCACCGGACTTCGACAGGCGAGCGGGGAATACGTGGCGCGGCTCGATCACGATGACGTGTCGCACCCGGATCGCCTGGCGAGGCAGACGGCGTTGCTCGACGCCCGCCCCTCGACTGCGCTGGTCGGATCGATCGCGCGGCTGATCGACGAAGAGGACCACGCGCGCGGTATGGTGTGGCGGCCGCTCTCGGACGTGGCGATTCGCTGGCACGCGCTGTTGCAGAACCCGTTCATTCACAGCGCAACGATGTTCAGGGCCGCGGCCGCTCTTGCCGTTGGCGGCTATCGCGACGACGCGCCCTTTGCCGAGGACTTCGACTTATGGGGGCGGATCATGAAGGCGCATGAGGTGTGCAACCTCGACGCGCCGCTCATCGACTACCGCCAGCGGTCCGACTCGATCATGGCGTCGGCCGAGCGCGATGCACCGGGGCCGAGGACCCAGTTGCGCCGCAGCATGGCCCGGGTGATTCGCCGTCAGCTCGAACAGGAACTGCAGCTGACCGTCAGCGATGACGACGCCGACCTCCTGGCGGGCCTGACCGTGGGCCTGGCGCCTCATGAGCTCGATCGCTTCTTGACGCTGTTCGACGCTCTCCGGGAACGGTACGAGCAGAAGCGGCCGGATGCCGCTGGCTCTGGCGATTACTGGCGGACCATTGCCCGCGCTCTCGATGCCATCACCTACCGCCTCACGCCGCCGTCGCGCCGGCGTGCCATTCGCGTTTACCTGCGGGCCTTGCGCCGCGAGCCGCGCCTCGCGGCCCACCTCTCGTGGTCCCGATTCATGGCGTCGGCGGTGCTCGGTGGGGCGCGCCGCCGGGCGCGCGCGTTCGCGCAGGTTGTGCGGTAATGCTGCGCGCAGTGGCGAAGGCCGTGATACCGGCAAACGCGCGCTACCTCCTGAGGGTGCAGGCTGCTCACGTCCGGCAGCATGGGTTGGGATGGGCGTGGCAGTGGAACCGGATGCTGACCGATGCCTACATCCGCGAGCGGCTGAACCGGCATCACTATCACGAGCTCGGCGAAGCATCGCTACGCGAGCGCCGCACTTCCGATACCGTCTTCATCTTCGGCTCGGGCTACTCACTGAACGAGTTGAGCGACAGCGAGTGGCAGCATTTCACCGCCCACGACGTGTTCGGCTTCAACATGTTCATCTACGAAAGATGGGTGCCGATTCGCTTCCAGCTTCTGCGCGGCGGCGCGGAGGGACAGCTCGCCTGGCGTTCGTACGGCGAGCACATCGCCGAAACGATCCGCGATAACCCCAATTGCCGGGACACCGCGTTTCTATTGCAGGGCGAGTATCAGGCGCAGTTCTGCAACCAGATGGTCGGCTATCGAATGTTGCCGGCAGGGCAGCCGATCTTTCGCTACCATACCGCGCGCGCCGATGGACCACCGACCCGATCCTTTGACGAAGGCCTCCGTCACACCAGCGGGACCCTGAGCGACGCGATCAACGCCGCGGTGTGTCTGGGCTGGCAGAACATTGTGCTGGTGGGGGTCGATCTGTACGACTCCCGGTACTTCTGGCTGCCGCCCAACGAGACCACCAACATCAACGCCGACACCGGCGCGATCTCGGGCGAGTACAACACCATACGTGACACGCGCTACGACGATGCCCACAACACGGTGCGAATCGGCATCGTCGAAACCATGCAGGCGTGGACGAGCGTGCTCCGCGAGCGGGGTTGCCGGCTGACCGTGTACAACCCGCGGTCGCGTCTTGCCAACGTCATGCCCGTCTACGACGCGCTCTCAGTCCACCGCTCTCCTGACTGATGCGGAAGCTGCTGCGATCCGCGGTCAATCGCGCGGCCCGATGGAAGGCCAACTTTGACTCGGCCGACATCGCCATCTTTCACGACTTCGTGCCGCCGCCCTATGGCGGCGGCAACCAGTTTCTGTGGGGGCTGCGCCGCGAGCTCGAGCGCCGCGGCTGGCGCCTCGAGAACAATTCGATCTCGCCGAGCACGCGCGCCTGCCTGTACAACTCGTTCAACTTTGATGCCGATCGCCTCGCGCGCATGCGCCGCGACAGCTGCCGCATGGTGCATCGGGTCGACGGCCCGGTGGCGGCGTACCGCGGCATCGACGAGGGCATCGACCAGCAGATCTGGAACGTGAATCACGACTCGGCGGACGTGACCGTGTTTCAGTCGAATTATTCGTGGCGCAGCCACGAAGCGATCGGGCTCCAGTTCCGGCAGCCACACGTGATCCGCAACGCCGCCGATCCGGCGATCTTCCACGCGCGAAGCCGCCGGCCGTTTCTCGCCGGGCCGCGGGTGCGACTGATTGCCACGAGCTGGTCGGCCAACGTCAACAAGGGTGCGGACGTGTACGAACATCTCGATCGGCATCTCGATTTCTCGCGCTTCGAGTTCACCTTCCTCGGCCGGACGCCGGTGCCATTCACCAACATCACCACCATGCCCCCGGTCGGTTCGGAAGGCGTTGCCGAACAGCTCCGCGCACACGACATCTTCGTGATTGCCAGCCGCAACGAGCCTTGCTCGAACGCGCTGATCGAAGCGATGAGTTGCGGGTTGCCGGTGGCATATCTCGACAGTGGCTCCCACGGCGAGGTGGTCGGCGGCGGCGGTGTGTCGTTCCGCACGCCAGACGAGGCGCCGAGCGCGATCGATCGGGTTGCCGCTGAGCACCCGGCGCTGGCAGCGCGCGTCGCGCCGCCGCAATTGTCGAACGTCGCCGATCGCTACCTGGCACTGATGGGACTGCCGGCGCAACCGCACTGATGAACGCCCTCCGTCGCGCGGCGGGCCGGGCGTGGCGAGCGATGGTGCGCCGCGCCGGTCATGGGACGACGCGCGGATGGCCGCCGTATTCACGGCTGCTCCTCATGAGCGACACACCGGCGTGGGTGCTCGCCTATGAGATGGAGGAGGTCGGCAAGCTGGCCGAGCGCGCTGGGGTCACCACTGCCGACGCGCAACTGTGGCCGTATGTCAGCCGGCAGTGCGTCTTCTATGCGAGTCACTTCAGCCTGCTGACCGACGGACAGTGGCGCCAACCGAACCGGCTCGGAATGGCTTACCTGCACGGCAAGCCGGGCACCGGCGTGCCGGAGTTCGATCGTGCCTTCGACGTGTTGCGGCGCCATCACGAGCGTTTCGATCGCGTGCAGACCACGCACTCTGAGATGCATCGAATCGTCCTGCAGTCCGGCATCGCCAGCGAGAAGGTATTCCTGATTCCACTGGGCGTCGATCCATCGATCTTCCCAACGGTGAGCCCGGCGACTCGCGATGCCGCCCGCCGGCGCTTCGGCATCCCGCAACATGCGCGGGTGGTGGGTTCGTTCCAGAAGGACGGCGTCGGGTGGGGCGACGGAGACGAAGCGAAGCTCGTGAAGGGACCGGACGTGTTCCTGGCCGTCATCGATCAACTGCGCCGCGACGTGCCGGACTTGTTCGTATTGTTATCGGGACCGGCACGCGGCTATGTGACAGCAGGGCTGCGGCAGCAAGGCGTGCCGTTTGCGCACCACTACCTCGAGGATCCGCGCGCGCTGGCGCCGCTCTATCACGCCATCGATCTCTACGTGGTGCCGTCGCGGCAGGAGGGCGGACCCAAGGCCATACTCGAGAGCATGTCGGCCGGCATTCCCATCGTCACGACTCGTGTCGGTCAGGCGATGGATCTTGTCGAACACGGACACAACGGGTGGATGGTGGAGGTCGATGACGCCGCCGGCCTGGCACGATGGGCTCGCGAAGTGCTCACCAACGGCGCGCCGGCGAGCGTGCTCGCCGCGGCACGTCGTACTGCGGTTGACAACAGCTACGACGTCCAACTGCCGCTCTGGCAGACGTTCTTTGCCGGCTTCGTGTCGTCATGAACGTGTTGATGGTGACGGGCGCGTATGCTCCTGAGATCAGCAGCGGCGGAATCCAATCGGAAACAATGGCCGGCTCGCTGCGGGGCCGTGCCGAGGTCCGCGTGCTGACCACGGCCGTCGACCCCATGACGCCGCGCCACTCCAGGGTCGACGGCATCGAGGTGACGCGCATTCACGTGCGCATCGGCAGGCCGCTTGCGCAGTTGCGGGCCCTCGTGCTCATGACCGTCGCGCTGGTCAGGCTCGTCCGGTGGTGCGACGTCGTACATGTACACGGAGTTTCGACCAAGAACGTGCTCGTGACAGCCGTCGCGAAGCTCGTCGGCCGGCCGATCGTGTTGAGCCTCCACACCATGGGCGCTGATGCGCCCGAAGCGATCAGGCGGTCGGGCGCGCTGGCCTGGTGGGCCTTTCGATCGGCAGCGCGGTATCTCGCCGTGAGCCCGGCCCTGATGCAGGGCTCGCTCGATGCGGGCGTAGATCCCGGACGTATCCAGTACCTGCCGAATGGGATCGATACCGATCGGTTCACTCCAGCATCTGCGGAGGAACGCGGCGCGCTGCGGCGGTGCGTTGAACGTCGACCCCGACGCGCCGGTGGTCGTGTTTGTCGGCTATTTCTCCCACGACAAGCAACCGCGCGTCTTGTTCGACGCCTGGCTGCGCCTGCGTGACGAGCACGGCATTGACTCGACAGCGTACTTCGTCGGCGCCTATAAATCGGAGGTACTTCGAGGTCGACGAAACGATCGCTGATGGCATGCGGCGCGATGCGGCCGCGCACGAGCGCGCGGACCGGCTGATCCTGACAGGACCGGTGCATGACGTGCACCGGTATCTCCGCCTGGCCGACGTGTTCGTCCTGCCGTCACGGCGCGAAGGATTGCCCGTGGCGCTGATGGAGGCGATGGCGTGCGGCCTGCCATCGGTAGCCTCTCGACTGCCAGGCGCCACCGACGTCCTGATCGACGACGGCGTCTCAGGACTGCTGGTGCCGGTTGGCGACGTGCCCGCATTCGCTTCAGCGATCGCCGGGCTGTTGTCGAACCCCGCGCGCGCCGGCGCCATCGGCGCGGCGGCGCGCCGGGTCATCCTCGATCGTTTCTCGAGGGATACAATCGCGCAGCGATGGCTAGCC
This sequence comes from uncultured Acidimicrobiia bacterium, assembly GCA_963784445.1. Lineage (GTDB taxonomy): Bacteria > Acidobacteriota > Vicinamibacteria > Vicinamibacterales > UBA2999 > 12-FULL-67-14b. Next base: position 357,886 of record CAWARO010000002.1, read on the forward strand.
TGTTACGACGAGCTCACGCGAGCGCGCGCTCGCGCGTAGCCGGCGCATCCTTCAGTCGGTACATTGATGGCAAACACCCGGATAAATTTTGGCTGCGGGCAGTTTCCCAGGCCCGGCTGGATCAACGTCGACAACGATGCGCGGGCGAACCCGGATGTCCGGCTCGATCTCGACGTCTTTCCTTACCCGTTTGACAGCGGCACCGCCGACGAGATTTTCGCCTCCCACGTCCTCGAACACCTGCGCCATCCGTTTGCGACGATGGCCGAGTTCGCGCGCATTCTGAAGCCCGGCGGCGTCGCGACGATTCGTGTCCCGCACTTTTCCCGCGGCTTCACGCATGCCGATCACAAATGCGGCTTTGACGTCAGCTTCCCACTGTATTTTCAGCCGTCATTCCGCGGTGGCTACAGCGGCACGCATCTCGAGTCCGTGAGCACGCGTTTGCGCTGGTTCGGGCAGCCGGAGTTGAAGCGGAGCGTGCTCGGCACTACCTCGGCCGGCATCGGCACCGCTGCCGGTGTGGTCATCGATGCGGTGGCAAGGCTCAGTCCCTTCGCCGCATCGCGAATCTGGTGCTTCTGGGTCGGAGGATTCGACGAGGTTGAGTTCGTGTTTCGACGGCCGCACGAACCGGCTACTTCGTCATGATTTGACGCAGCAGGTCGGCGACCAGGCCCAGTCCGAACAGCAACACCGCCGCCGCGCCGCCGATCGCGAGCACGATCAGCGCTGTCGTCGAGTCGACCGTCACCGCAACGAGGGCCAGCGCCGCGGTCAACAGCGCCGTGCCAAACGCCGCGAGCAGGAACAGTTTGATCGGGTTGTAGTACAGGATCGATTGGACGATGTATTGCAGCGTCCGCAAGGCATCCCGGAACAGCCGCACTTTGCTCCGGCCGTGACGTTTTCCGTATGAGATCGGGACAAAGTTCACGAACCGCGCGGTCATCATGTAGGCCAGCGTCAGCGAGGTGGTGAAACTGAAGGTGTCGCACAGCTGGCCGAAATACGGCTGGATGGTGGTCCGGCTGAACACCCGCAGTCCGGAATTCACATCCGGCACCCGGCGGCCGGCCGTGAATTCCACGAGCACGGTCAGGATCCACCGCAACACCGTCTTGAAAGTTGATTCGGTCTGGCCTACTCCGGAGCGCCGGCCGACGACCATGTCGAAACCGCCCGCGTACGCGGCCAGCAACTGCGGAATGTCGCCGGCGTCATACGTGCCATCCGCATCCATGATGACAATCGTGTCGTAGGTCGCGGCGGCGATGCCGGTCTTGAGCGCGCGTCCGTAGCCCAGATTGTGCGGATGACGCATGACGCGGGCGGAAAGCGCGGCGGCGACCTCGGCGGTGCGATCGCTGGAACCGTCGTCGACCACCAGCAATTCCCAGTTGTCGTACGCGGGCAGGGCGCGGAGGTGCTCGATCGTCGAGCGAATGGAGGCCTCCTCGTTGAACGCCGGAATGACCACCGAGATCATGCGCGCTGTTCCAGCCAGAGCCCGAGGCAGACGAGCCCGAACAACTTGAAGCCGTTGTCGCGTTTGCGCGCCATGTGCTCTTCCCACAACCGTCCAATGGCCGCCGGATCGAACCACTCGCCAAGCACTCGGGGCGACGTCGCCTCGCGTCCAAGTTCGGCCAGCGGACCGGCAAACCACCGGGAGACGGGCGCGTTGAACCCGCGCTTGCTGCGGTTAATGGTCGCGCGGGGCAGGCGCTCCTGCTGACTGCGCTTCAGCAGGTACTTTGTCGTGGTGCCGCGCACCTTGAGCGCGACGGGGAGCGAGGCCGCAAATTCGACGACACGATGGTCGAGAAAAGGCGCTCGCGACTCGAGCCCATGCGCCATCGTCATTCGGTCGACCTTCACCAGGATGTCATCGGCCAGCCAGGTCTTGAAGTCCACGTACATCGCCTGGTCGAGATAATGGCAGTCGCGGACCTCGGCGAAGTGCGCGTCGAATTGCGCCCAGGGATCGACGCCGAGAACCGCTTGGTGAAGATCGCGATGGACCAGCTCGCGCCGCTCACCGTCGTCAAAAATCCCACGCCACGAGACGTGCGCGCGCTGCGGCGACAGCCCTCCGGCGGCAAGGAACTGGCGGATCTTGTACGTCACATCCACCTTGTTGAAGCGCACCGGTGCGAGCTGCCCGAGCTGTTTCGAGACGCGCCAGACGGCCGCCGGCAGGTGGCCGGCCGCGCGAAACAGCTGATCGGCGAGGTAGGTCTCGTATCCGCCGAAAATCTCATCGCTGCCGTCACCAGAGAGGCAGACCGTGACTTTTTCTCGCGCAAACTGCGCCAGATAATACATCGGGACGATCGAGGTGTCGGCCATCGGTTCGTCAGCGGCGCGGACGATCTGCGGCAGGGCGGTCGCCATGTCCGCGGCGGTGACGCGTTCGTGGTGCTCGGCGCCAAGCACCTGCGCCACCCGACGCGCGAACGGCCGCTCGTCGAACGTGTCTTCGTTGAAGCCGATACTGAACGTCGTGTTCTGGGCGGGCGGGCGCTGTGCACACATCGACGCCACAATCGACGACGAATCGAGTCCGCCGCTCAGGAAGGCGCCGAGCGGGACGTCGCTCACGAGCTGGCCCTGCACGGCGGCATCGAGGTGATGCCGCAGCTCTTCCGCGGTCGCCGCCACGTCGGTGACCGTGCGCTTTCGATGGAAGCACGCCGCCAGATCCCAGGTACTGAACCGGATCGGCGATGCCCTGCCGGGTGATGGTGGTGAAGTGCGCGGGTTGCAGGCGCTTGATGCCGCCGCTCAGCGCATCGGGGCCGACCACGTAATTGGTCGACAGGTAGCATCCGAGCGCTTGAGGGTTGAGCGTCCGCGGCGCGTCTGGATGCAAACGCAGGGTCTGGACTTCGGACGCAAACGCCACTCCGTCGGCCAGTGCCAGGTAGTAGAGCGGCTTTTCGCCGGCGCGGTCGCGCGCCAGAAACAGCGTCTCGCGTTGCACGTCCCAAATGGCGAACGCAAACATTCCGTTCAGGCGTGCGAGACAATCCATGCCCCAGCGCTTGAACGCTTCGAGGATCACCTCCGTATCGGCCTGGGTGGTGAACACGGCGCCCTCGCGTTGCAGCTCGTTGCGCAACTCGCGAAAGTTATAGAGCTCGCCGTTGTAGACAATCCAGCATCGGCGAGATACATCCGCCATCGGCTGGTTCGCGCACTCGTTCAGGTCGATCACGGCCAGCCGCCGGTGGGCGAGGACGATGGACGGCAGGACGACGACCTGTTCGGCGTCGGGGCCGCGGTGGCGTAATGAACCGGCCATCCTCGCGGCAGTCTGGCGATCGGGCTGGTGGTGCCATCGAAGAATGCCTGCGAGCCCACACATGGCGCGAATCCTCACACTAACACAGTGGTGAAGTTGCCCATCAGGCCCACGATCAATCGCTGGCTGTCGCCGGATCATGCGATCGGCCGAGGATTGATCTCGGCGCGGATCAGAGGGCAACTTGCCGCATGGCGCCCGCGCGCTGATGAGGATCGGCGTCTCAAACACGCCATTGCGCGCCTGGCGCCGCAGTTCACGATGGTCGATCTGCCGCGACTCCGGCAGCTTGCGGCGCTCGCCGGAATGGTTCATGAGCGGCGGCTGTCCGGATGCGTTGTTGAGTGCGGAACATGGAAGGGTGGAAGTCTCGCGCTGATGGACTGGGTGCTGCGGCAACGCAGCGATCGACGGGCACTCTGGGGCTTTGATTCCTTCGCCGGGCTGCCCCGGCCGACCGGGCGCGACGAACCGGACGTCGAAGAGCGTTTCTTCCAGGGCTGGTGCCGGGCCACATCGGAGGATGTCGTCGCGGCATTTGTGGCAGCTGGCGGATCGCTCGAAGCGGTGCGCATCGTCGAAGGCTGGCTGGGTCAGACACTGCGCCGATCCGAGACCGGACCGATCGCGCTGTTGAATGTGGACGTCGACTGGTACGAATCAGTCAAGGAGACGCTCGATGTGCTCTACGACCGCGTGGTTCCCGGGGGCATCGTCAATATCGATGACTATGGCCGCTGGCCAGGGTGTGATGCGGCGGTCAATGAGTTTCTTTCGGCCCGCGGACTGGACCGGGCTATCTTGAAGCGCACCGGACAGTACGGCGCGTGGTTCGCCAAACCGTGATGCAGATCCGTGATTCGATCGGGCCCCAGTCCGGTGAACGCGTGCCGCGGTGGGTGCCGCTCGCCGGGCTGGCCGCGTATCTCATTCACGCCGTGGCGTGGCCGTTCGATCTCGGCCGCGACGGTGGTGCGTTTCTCCAGCATTACTTCGATTTATTCGAGAGCGATCCGCTGTTGCCCACGGTCGCGTCGTACCGGACGCCATTGCCCTCACTCTGGTACGGAATGTTGCTCGATTACGCCGGTGCCGGCGTCGCAGAGGTCATTCAGTCTGCCGGGTACGTGCTGGCCGGGGTGTGCGCTTACCGGATCGGATTGCCGTGGGGCCGGCGCCTGGCCGCAGTGCTGGCAGCGCTGGTGATTGTCCATCCATGGTACGGTGCGCTCTACCACCGCGTCGACAGCGATGGCGTGTTCGCGTTCTTCCTGATCGCCTGGACCAGTTACGCCATCACCAGCGCGCCCTCACGTCGAACCCGCACCTGGATCGTTCACGGCGTGTGGATCGTTGCGCTCATCATGGCGCGTCCCGCGGCGCTGATCTTTGCGTTGTTTGCCGGGTTGCCGCTCGTCCTCAGCGATCGGCCCTGGAGTGTGCGTCTCCGTCAGGTCACGGGCAGCGCAGCGATCATCTGCATCGCGCTGCTGGCGTATTCGGCCGTGAATTACTCCCGGTTTGGCTTCTTTGGGATCAGCCGTCTCACCGACGCGACGCAGCCGTTCATGCGAGTCATGGTGAAAGATCGCCTCGTTCGACCGGCCAATGGGCCCGCGTCGGCGGAGCTCGCGGCGGCTATTGAACAGCACCTGCTGCCGCATGAGCCGTATCGTGGGCTGAATCTCACAACCGAGGCCCTGCTACGATCCGAATCGGTTCGTCTTTACTCGGACGTCGTGGCGATGTCGGATCGAATCTGGGGATGGGAGTCGAATTACCGCAAGCTTCGCGACGTGTCGATTGAAAGCATTCGGTCGAATCCCGCGGTCTACGTCCTCGGAACCGTCACTACCGCCTTGCACAGCCTGATCGTCAAGCACACCGTAGCGACCCCCAGGCGACGTGACCGCGCTGACGATTCAGGAGAGAACCCGCCGCCGCAGGCGCCGCGTGATGGCGATATCGTTCCGTATCCGTATCAGGACATGTGGGGGGGACGCCCGATCATCGCTACGATCCGGGCAATCCACTGCAAGAATCCGCTACCCGGCGGCTTCGCGAACAGGCAACGCAAGTGGCGCGGCTTGGCGAGCAGCTGCCGGTGCGGAACGGCGTCGAATGGTTGTCGGCGATCCTGAACACGATAGGGCTGCTGTACGCACCGATGATTCTGGCGGTCGCCGCGGGTCTGCTGGCCGTGCCGTTCATGTTCCTGACGGTTGATCCGCGTGAGCGCGTCCTCGTCGCGATATTTCTGCTGTCGCTGACGCTGTTGGTGGCGACGTTCGCGGGCCAGGTGCCGGCCATCATCCAATACCGTTTGCCGTTGGACCCTGTATTCCTGGCAACCGGATTCGCAGGAGCGGTATCGATTCGACGAGGGCGCCGGGTGCTGTTGGCGTCCTCTCAGGCCGGTCCGCTGTCGAGCGGTCCTGAGAACCCGGGGCCGCCCGCGGCTGGATAGCCGCGGCTCTCACCCGAGGGCCTCGGGCTCACCCAGAACGCATAGAGCCGGCCCTTGGTGATCGTGAAGCGGAAGCGCACGTCTCGTCCGGCCACCGCCGCGAGGTCGGCGCCGTTCCATCGCACGGCCGCTTTCGTGGCGTTGCCGCTGACCGGTGCGCACGAGGCGCTGGTGAACGGCGCGATCGGCTGCCCGTCGCGATCGAGCAGTTCGACGCGCAATTCGCCCGGCAGGTCGGCGTTCACGAACAGATGTTTGCCGGTGAACCGCACCGGCCGCGTCGTCAGGGAACCGGTCGCGGCATCCGAGAGGCGGCCGCGCAGCACGCCGCCTTCACCCGGCAGCCAGTCCATCGATGCGAAGCCGTCGCGTCGGAGCGTCGCCAATCCGGTGGTGCAGACGCCGGGATCGGCAGTGCCCGGCCGGCCCTGCCGTCCGCTCACATAGAAGTACAGGTGATCGCCGACGACCAGGCAGCAGCCGCCGGCCGACTGCACGTTCGCCCAGTTCCATGCGCCCTCGGTTTGCGCGACGCCAAGGAATGTCGAGCGATCGGGCCGATCCCAATGAAAGCCGTCGCGGCTGAACCCGACCTCGATCTCGTTGATCTTTTCGCGGACCAGGCTTTCGCCACGCCAGATCGTAAACAGTCCGAGCATCAGGCTTTCGTAGCCCACGCAGTCGAGGTTATAGAGCTCGGGCCGCTGTGCGAGGCCCGGCATCGCGGCATCACGCGAGTCGGCCTTGATCCACGCCACCGGCGATCGCCCCGACCAGTCGCGTGCGGCCGCGAAACTGTCGGTCTCGAAATAGCGGCGGTATCTACCGCTGATCGACCTGTCGAACTGATCGGCACGGACGCCGAAGCACCACACGCGCCGGAACGGGTTGTAGAAAAAGGTCGATCGGTCGCCGGCTCGCCCGGTTCTGCCGATGTCGGTCCAATGAATGCCGTCGGGCGACCTGCTCAGCACCAGCGTATGGTCGTACCAGTACGCCATCTTGAACCGCTGCGCCGGGTCCGCCTCGTACTGATCGAGCCACACCGTCGTCGAATCGCGCGGCATCGTGTGCACGATGTTGGTGCCGGGTCGCACGTCAAACACCGGCTTGGTCCACTGGATGCCGTCGCTTGATTCCGCCGCGCACGTAAAGCGGCCGTAGCCGCCCATGTACCACAGCTTGAACTTGCGATCCTTCGGATCGAAGAACACGCCATCACTGAACACCATGGCAGTGGGATTGCCACGTGACTTCGTCCTTGTCGCGGCTTCGTCGTAGATCTCCCACTCGTGCTCGGGAAACAGCACCGGATTGGCCGGATGATAGGCCGCCTTGTGAAACGTCCGGCTCATCGTCGTCTGTTCGATGAGGAAGTCGTCGACAAACAATTGACGGCCGACGTCGATCGGCACCACCGACGGCCGGTCGGCGAGATACGGCGGCCTGCTGGGATGTTCGTCCGCGGAGGAACGCTGCGGCGGCCACGGCGAGCCGAGCGAAACGCCGTTATACAGGGTCTGCCGCTGCCGCGCCTCGAGGCCGAGGGGCAGTACCAGCGCCGCCGCCGTGCCATGAAGGAACGCGCGCCTGGAAATCACGCGTCCAGCGCTCCGGCATACCCGGGGCCACCGGCGGCGACGTAGCCCCGGCTCTCGCCGCGCGGCGACGGGCTGACCCAGAAGGCATAGAGGTGGGCGCGATCGAGCACGAACTTGAATCGCACGATCGCGTTCGCGAGGCCGGCGAGCGACGCGCCGCTCCAGGAGACTTGGTGCCGCGTGTGATTGCCGGCCACCGGCGCGCAGCGATCGGCTTCGAACCCACGGATGGTGCGGCCGTCGCGGTCCAGCATCTCGACGCGAATCGATCCGGCGGCATCCGCATTCACGAAGGCGTGTGCGCCGGTGAACCGCACCGGACGGGTGATGATCGTGGCCTCATGGCGGAGGATCGGACGCGTCGACCCGGACGGCCAGGCATCGGTCAGGGAAACGAATCCATCCCGGCGCAGCGTGGCCAAACCAGTGGAGCACCGGCCCGGCATGCTCGTCCCGGGGACGCCGGCGCGGCCGCTGACGTAGAAATGCAGAAGGTCGCCCTTGATCACACAGACGCCGCCGGCGGATTGCACGTTGGCCCAGTTCCAATCACCCTGGCGATTCGATACCGGGATGAAGGGCTCATGGGTCGGGCGGGACCAGTGAAACCCATCGCGGCTGAACCCGAGGCAGAGCTCGTTCGGCTTTTCGCGATCGGCGCCCTCACCACGATAGATCGCGAAGAGACCGAGCATCACGCTCTCATACGCGACGGCGTCGAGGTTGTACAGCTCGGGAATCACGTTCGATCCCGGCTGCACATGGTCGCGCGATTCCGCCGCGACCCACAGCACCGGATCACCGGCCGCCCACTGCGTGTCGATGAACGACCGGCTCTCGACATAGCGGCGCATGCGCTTCAACCGGTGATCGTCGTCTCGCAGGCTGAAGCACCAGCGATCGCGAAACGGGTTGAAGAAAAACGTCGAGCGGTCGCCGGCCGGCCCGGTCAAGCCGCGATCCATCCAGCGCACACCGTCGGACGAGGTGGAAAGGCGCAGCCGCCCGCGTTGCAGATCGGTCCATGCCATCTTGTAGCGCGCCGACGGATCGCGATCGGCCAGATCCAACCACACCGTGCTCGAGTCGCGAGGGTGCGTGCGGACGATGTTCGTGCCGGGGATGACCGCGGCGTTGCGACGGGTCCACGACACGCCGTCCTGCGAGATCGCCAGCGCGGTGTGCTGCTGATAGCCCGCCATGTACCACATCTTGAAGAGCCGCTCGGCGGGATCGAAGAACACGCCGTCGCTATAGACCATGGCTGCCGGGCTCGGCGGCGTTTTGGTCGTCACGCTGTAAGGGTCCGCGGTCTCCCAGGGCATTTCGGGGGACAGCAGCGGATTCGCGGGATGATAGGCCGCCTTGTGGATGGCGCGGTACAAAGACGACTCTTCGATCAGGAAATCGTCCACGAACAGCTGCCGGCCGACGTCGATGTTGATCACATCCGGCGGGCTGGCGAGATAGGGCGCGCGACCGGGTACGGCCGACAGTTGATGACGCCGCGGCGGCCATGGCTGCGGCAACGTGATGCCGTTGTAGAGGATTTCGCGAGCGGGTTGCGCGCCGGCGCGCACGCTGATCGCAAGGCCAGCAGCCGTTGCGAGGAACGCGCGTCGCGTCGGGCGATGGCGAATCACCACAGCTATACTAACGTAATGGCTCGCGAGGCTCGACGCTGATCGCGCTTCGCTGCGTGGTGGCCGCCTGCGTGGTGATCGCCGCCGCGGCACGCGCGGCTGCGCAGGACGTTGTTCCGGTGCCCTCCATCCAATTGACGCTGCCCTCCGCGCACGAGCGCTGGCGCGCGGCTGCGATGGCTGCCGCCGACGAGGCGGCGGCGACCGGCCGGGATTGGCTGGGCGTCCATCCGTCCGGCGCCGTCGGCGCCATCGCGATCGATCCGCCGATCTGGCAAGGCCGTGGCGCCATGGTGGTCGAGCGCCAGGTCGCCACCGCGGTGATCCGATCCTGGTGGCCGCCGCAGCTGCCGGACCAACGGGCGGCGGCGCTGCTCGACGGCTTCGCGGCCCACTTGCAGGGACACGTCATCGAGCGACTGTTCGATCGTCGCTACCTGCGCAGGGCCCATAGCGTGGAGTCGTTGCCGCTCTTCGGCGCCCACGTGATCTGGAGCGTGCCGACGCTGCGGCTGTCGCGATGGTCGGCAGCGCGTCATGGTCATGGCGACCGTGTGATCGCGCGATCCGCCGCCCTGTTCGGTACTCTCGAGCGCTGGCTCGGAATGCCGGCGCTGCAAGCCGCGATGTATGAGGTCGCGCGCATGCCTGCGGCCCCAATCACCGCCGCCGGCATCGTCACGACGATCACACGATCAAGCGGCCAGGATCTCGCGTGGCTGTTTTCGGCCGCGGCCGATCCGGCCGTCAGGTTCGATTATGCCGTCGCTGAACTGTCGTCGACGCGCGCACACGATTGCGCCTCGCCATGCTTTGACACCGCCGTGACCGTCCGGCGTCTCGGCGACGGACTCTTCAGCGGCCGGTCGAGCGCGCGCGCCGGCCAGTTCGAGTCCGGCGATGCCATGGCCCTGCGGGTGACGTTTGCGAGCGGCGAGCAGGCATGGGCCTGGTGGGATGGTCGCGATCAGGCGCGCACCGTCAGGTTTCGCGGTCCGTCGACGGCCACCGCCGCTCATCTCGACCCCGAGCGAGTCCTGGTGCTTGACGCCAATTACCTGAACAACGCGATCGTGCCCGCATCACCGACCAACGCGCCGGTGGGGAAGTGGGTGGCGCGCTGGATCGTGTGGATGCAGAACACCATGTTGTCGTACGGGTTCTTCGCGTGATCGTGACGTTCGGCAGGATGTCCCGGTAGATGTGCGGCATTGCCGGCCTCGTTGACTTTGACGGCGCGGACGCGCCGGAGTCCCTCGTTCGCGCGATGTGCGCCGCCATGTGCCATCGCGGTCCCGACGATGAAGGGGTGATGGGAATTCCGCGTCTGCCGGCGCCGCGGCAACCGCGGGCGGTGCTCGGCAACCGCCGGCTCAGCATCATCGACGTTGCCGGTGGTCATCAGCCGATTGGCAATGAAGACGGCACCATCTGGACCGTCCAGAACGGCGAAATCTACAACTTCCAGGAGTTGCGCGCGCGCCTCGAAGCGTCGGGGCATAAGTTGGTCACGAAGAGCGACACCGAAATCATCGTGCATCTCTACGAAGAGCTGGGCGACGACTTCGTGCGCGAGCTCGACGGCATGTTCGCGCTCGCGCTCTGGGATCAACGTCGCCAGCGGCTGTTGCTGGCGCGCGATCGCTTCGGCAAGAAGCCGCTGCTCTATGCCGAGGCCGGCGGCCGCCTGTGGTTCGGTTCCGAATTCCAGGCGCTGCTCGCCGATCCGGCGATCAGCCGCGACATCGATTACGAAGCCCTCGACGAGTATCTGTCGTTCATGTCGGTGCCGGCGCCGCGCACGATCTACCGCCAGATCCGCAAGCTGCCGCCCGCGCACGTGCTCGTGCGCGATGCGCACGGCACACACATTTCGAGGTACTGGTCGCTCGAATATCTTCCGAAAATCCAGGTCGGTGAAGAAGAAGCGGCGCGCGAAGTCCGCCGCTTGCTCACCGAAGCGGTCCGCAAGCGACTCATCAGCGAAGTGCCGCTGGGCGCGTTTCTGAGCGGCGGCGTGGACTCGAGCGCGGTTGTGGCGATCATGGCCGGCCTGATCGGCGATAGGGTGAAAACCTTTGCCATCGGCTTCGACGATCCCCTCTTTAACGAGCTGCCGCACGCGCGACGGGTCGCGGAGAGATACGGCTGCGAGCATCACGAGTTCCAAGTCCGTCCGCGTGCCATCGAAGTGGCGCCGCTGCTGGTCCGCCACTACGGTGAGCCGTACGCTGATTCATCCGCGATTCCGAGCTTCTATCTGGCCAAGCTGACGCGCCAGCATGTCACCGTCGCCCTCAATGGGGACGGCGGTGACGAAGCCTTTGGCGGCTACGGCTGGCATCTTGGCGGCCGTCTCGCCGAACAGTGGCAGCAGGTGCCGGCGCCGTTGCGCGGCCTCGCCGAACGGATCGGCGCGGGTCTCGCGCCGCTGTCGTCGCGTCGCCGTTCACCGATCGCACGATTGTCGCGTTTCATGTCGGCGGCCAGCCGCCCACGTCCCACACGCTACCGCGAGTGGTTATCGGTGTTCACCGCCGATCTCAAGCGTGAAATGTACGTCACACCGCATCTGAAGGGCGCCGATCAGCTCGAGGCGATCTTTGCCGCCGCCCCTTCACTCGACGCCGTGGATGCGATGATCCGCGCCGACATCGAGTGGTACCTGCCGACCGACCTGCTGGTGAAAGTGGATATCGCGACGATGGCGAACTCGCTCGAAGCGCGGTCGCCGTTCCTCGACTGGCACCTCGCGGAGTTCGCCGCGAAGCTGCCCAGCACGCTGAAGGTGCACGGCAACACCTCGAAGTACATCCTCAAGAAGGCCGTGGCCGATCTCGTGCCGGCCGAGAACATGTCCCGCCCGAAGCAGGGCTTCTCAGTCCCGGTAGCCGCGTGGTTCCGTGGCGAGCTGAAGGAATTCCTCGCCGATCACATCCTCAGTCCGCGGTTTGCCTCGCGCGGCCTGTTCCGGCCCGAGGTGGTACAACGGCTCTACACTGATCATCAACGCCGGCGCCGGTGATCACGCCCACCATTTGTGGACGCTTCTGATGCTCGAGCTCTGGTTCCGCGAGTTCATCGATCGCAGCCCCGCGCAGGCGATGGAGACCAAGTCCGCGTGACGCAGCACGACATCGTCTGCATCTCGTCGATCGACTGGGACTTCATCTGGCAGGGCCACCAGGAAATCATGACCCGCCTCGCCGCCAGCGGGCATCGCGTGCTGTTCATCGAGAACACCGGGGTGCGGCCGCCCCGCATGAGCGATCTGCCGCGCATGATGAGCCGCCTGCGCAACTGGCGTCGCGGTACCAAGGGCTTCCGCGAAGAACGACCCAACCTGTTCATTCATTCGCCAATCGTGGTGCCGTTGCCATACTCGCGGATCGCGAAGTGGCTGAACCGGACGATGCTGATGCGCGGCATCAACCGCTGGATGGGCGCCGTGGGAGCGTCGCGGCCGGTGGTATGGACGTTTCTGCCGACGCCGCTCGCCCGCGACCTGATCGCGGCCATCAACCCGGCGCTGGCGATCTATTACTGCATCGACGACCTGGCCTCGAGCTCGCGCGAGGCGCGCAAGATCGTGACGAGCGAGCAAGCGCTGTTCAAGGAGGCCGACCTGGTGTTCGTCACCTCCGAGCGCCTGCGCCAGCGCGCCGCCCAATTCAGTGCGCGAGTGCACCTGTTCCCGTTCGCGGTGAATCTCGCGGTGTTCCAGAAATCGCGCGAGGCGCGCGAAGGCGTGCCGGCAGATCTTGCCGCGCTCAAGCGCCCGGTGGCCGGCTATGTCGGCGGCTTGCACCAATGGGTCGATCAGGACCTGCTGGCCGCCGTCGCGGCTCGCCTGCCCAAGGTCACCTTCGCGCTGATCGGCCCGGAGCAAACCGATGTGTCGCGCCTCAAGGCGTTGCCCAACGTCCACCTGCTCGGCCAGCGCCCACACGCGGAATTGCCGCAGTACGTCAGCGGCTTCGACTGCGGGCTGGTGCCGTATCGCATCACCGAGTACACCGCCAATGTCTACCCCACGAAGTTGAACGAGTATCTGGTGATGGGCATCCCGGTGGTGGCCACGGATCTCGCGGAGATTCGGCGCTTCAACACCGAGCACGGCGCCATCGTCCAGATCGCCGACACTGCAGAGGCCTACGCGGATGCGGTGAAGCACGCGGTTGTCACCGTCGCGCTGCCGTCGGAGGTGTCGAGGCGTGTCGAGGTGGCGGAATCGAACAGCTGGGAGCGGCGTCTCGAGAAGATGTCGGCGCTCATTGACGCGGAGCTGACGCAGCGCCAGGCGCGCACCACCGGCTGGGAAGAGCGGCTGCGCCGGATTTACAGCGCGGCCAACGCCGGCCCGGCGAAGATCGCCGCGGCAGCGCTTATCCTCTACCTATTGATCTTCCAGAGTCCCTTCGTGTGGTGGTTGGCCGAGCCGCTTCGCATCGTTGAGCCGCCGCAGCCGGCAGACGCCGTGGTCGTGTTTGCAGGCGGCGTGGGTGAATCGGGGCGTGCGGGTGGTGGCGTGCAGGAGCGCATTGGCAAGGCAGTGGAGCTGTATCGCGACGGCGTGGCGCCGCGGCTGATCATTTCCTCGGGTTACGTCTTCTCGCTTCGGGAAGCCCAAGTGATGAAGGCGATTGCCATCGACAATGGCGTGCCGGAGAGCGCGATTATTCTCGAGGAGCGTGCCGCCAATACCTACGAGAACGTCGCGTTCACCGCGCGCATTCTCGCCGAGCGGGGCTGGCGGACGATTGCCCTGGTGAGCTCGCCGTACCACATGCGCCGGGCGCTGTTGACCTGGCGCAAGGTCGCGCCCGAAGTGAAAGTGACGGCCACGCCGCCGGCCGCTTCCCAGTTCTACACGCACCAGCGCGGCGCCAGCGTCGAACAGATCCGCGGGCTGCTGCAGGAGTACGTCGCCATCATTGCGTATTGGTGGCGCGGCCGCATTTGACCCGGGCTCGACTCAAGAAGCTGCTCACCCTGGCGCTGCCGGCGACGCTGGCGGCGCTGCTGCTCGGCGCATTGGTGATCGAGGCCTGGGTGCGGCTGGTCTGGGATGAGACGAGAGGCACCCCCGGGTTCTTCCTCAGCGATCCCGGTACTCGGCCAGCGCCTCGCCGCCAACTACGATGGCTGGTTCGCCGGCGTGCCGGCGCGAACCAACTCGCTTGGTTTCCGCGATCCTCGCGAGTATCGGCTCACCAAGGCGCCAGGGGTGTTCCGTATTCTGGTGCTCGGCGATTCGGTCACCTTCGGCCACGGCGCCGTTTATGAAACCACGTATCCTTACTTGCTCGAACAACGGTTGAAGGCGTGGCGCCCCGACATGGCCTGGGAGGTATGGAACCTCGGCGTGCCCGGCTACAACACGTCGCAAGAGCTGGCGTATCTGGAAGCGGTGGGCGGGCGCTATGCGCCCGACCTGGTCGTCGTGGGTTTCTTCCCGAATGATTTCACTGGTTACGAGCCGGACCCGTCGCCCGGCTTGGTGGTCCGGATGCTGAGCGGCATGCTGCGCACGATGCAGCGGTCTGTGTATTCGACCGAGCTGTATAAGCGCGTCTACCTGACGGCGCGCTGGCAGTTATTCTCTTCCACCGCCGATCGCCGGCGTCTCGAGCACCTCGAGAGCGAGGACGCGCTGCTGGGGCGTCCGGGGGCCGATCAAGCCGGCGAGCAGCAGCTCGGCAACCTCGAGCGGTTTTCGGACGAGGACGTGCGCTCGTTCGAATGCAAGGGCATCGGTCCCGCGGGACCGCCCGGTATGGCGAACGATCTCAATCAGCGCGCCCCGCACCTCGCCCCGTGGTTCGCCGCCGTCGAGCACCTCCAGCGGCTTCACCAGATCGGCACCTATCGAATCGTGTTCTTCGCGAACCTCGCGCCGCACGAGTGTCAGGCGGCCGATCGGTTTTTCGACCACGGTTCCTTTGCGGATAACGACGCGGTGATGCGGGTGCTCGGCCGCGGCACACCGGCGGTGAGCGCGTTGCCCGAGCTGTTGCACTACCGCCCGTCGCAGGTGCCGGGCGCCGCGAGCCATTCGCTCGGCAACGCCAATCTGGTGAAAGCCGAGGCGCTCTTCCAGTATTTGCGCGATCGCGTGTTGCCGCCGCTCGTTCCCGCTGCCGCCGTGAAGCCGTGAACGAGAATTTCTCCGCCCTCACGGTGATCGTCCAGCCTCTGCTGATCGCCTTTGCGCTAGCGGTGGCGCTGGTGCCGTTGTGCCGGGTCCTTTCGATTCGCCTCGACGTGGTGGCGCGGCCGCGTGCCGATCGCTGGCACCGCACGGTGGTCCCGCTGCTGGGAGGCATCGCGATCGGTCTCTCGACGCTGTTCACCTCGCTGCTGTCGGGCCTCCATGAATCGATGCCGGTGATCCTGGTGGTCTCGATGGCGGTGTTCGTGATCGGGCTGGTCGATGACATCATGCGCCTGAAACCGGCGAGCAAGCTGGTGCCGCAGATTGCCGTCGCGGCGCTGCTGGTCTATTTCGGCTTCAGGCTGCACTGGCTCGAATCGCGGCTGCTCGACAGCGTGCTCACCATGGTCTGGGTGGTCGGCCTGACCAACGCGTTCAACTTTCTCGACAACATGGACGGTCTGTGCGCGGGCATCGCGCTGGTCGTGGCGATCATGCTGCTGGCCGGCTTCTGGACGGGAGTGTCGCGCGAGAACGCCGCTGCCGAAATGACGCTGCTGGCCACGCTCGCCGGCGCCGCCGCCGGCTTCCTGGTCTTCAACTTTCCGCCCGCCTCGATCTTCATGGGCGACTCGGGCGCCTTGCTGTTTGGCTTCAGCCTCGCCGCCTTGACCCTCGGCCAGGAAGGCGTGCGCGCCAGCCGTTCGGACGTGCTGTCGGTGATCGCCGGACCGGCCTTCGTGCTCCTCATTCCGATCTTCGATACCTCGCTGGTCACGGTGGCGCGGCTGCTGTCGGGGCGTTCGCCGGCGAAGGGCGGCCGCGATCACTCGTCACATCGTCTCGTCGCGATCGGATTGTCTGAGCGTGATGCCGTCCTGGTGCTGTGGTCGCTGGCGTCGATGGGCGGCCTGATCGGGCTGGTGCTCAGGAACTTCAGCTCCGCCTGGTCGCTGCCGGTCGGTGGCGTGTACCTCCTGGGCATGGGCGTCTTCGCGATTTACCTGGTGCGGGTCCGCGTCTACGAGGATGTGCCGGTTGGTGCGACGCCGGGGACGTTGACGCCGCTGCAGTCGACATATCTGAACAAGCGGCGCGTCGTCGAAGTGCTGGTGGATGCGTCGCTGATCGGCGCGTCCTACTACTGGGCAACGCTGATCGTCTTCCAGGATCCTGAGGCGTACCTGCGCAATGCCGAGATCTTCTACGAGACGCTGCCGATCGTGATCGCGATGCAGCTGGTGGCGTTCTTCACCATGGGACTGTACCGAGGCCTGTGGCGCCCCATCGTCGCGGCCGACATCGTCATCGTCCTGCAAGGCGTGGTTCTCGGCATGCTCGCCACGCAAGCCTTCGTGTTTGTCTACTATGGATACGCGCCCATCTCGTGGATGGTCGTCGTGATTCAGGCCGTCATCGTCACCGCCGGTTTCATCACCTCGCGGCTGATCAGCCGTCAGTTCCCGCCTCACTCCTGAGTACGTAGGGGTGGGTCTTGAGACCCGCCCTTCCGAAGGCGGGACTAAAGTCCCGCCTTTACGTACGATCGAGC
This sequence comes from uncultured Acidimicrobiia bacterium, assembly GCA_963784445.1. Lineage (GTDB taxonomy): Bacteria > Acidobacteriota > Vicinamibacteria > Vicinamibacterales > UBA2999 > 12-FULL-67-14b. The sequence continues at coordinate 374,610 of CAWARO010000002.1, forward strand.
CGCAGCGCCGCGGCCACCGCCAACGCCACAAACACGAACATCAGCGGCTGCACTGTAATGGTGTAGCGCATGTTCGTCAGCACGAAACAAATCGTTACCGGCACGTAGACGATGGGGATCAGCGCGTACAAAAACGGCGAGCGGACGCGGCACGCGATGACCACGCCGGCGAGGAACGCGGCGAGGTAGGTGAACGACAGGATCAGCCCGGCATTGAAGATCGCCCGGCTGCCGCGATATTGGAAGGTCGTGGCCTGATCGCCGGTGCCGGGACGCACGATGAACAGGCGAACCAGGCGATACGCGGACGCCAGCGCGAACGCCAGCGGGTCCCTCGCGACGTTGTCGAACGCCAGCGTCGTGTAGCGGCGCATCTCGTGAGGTTCCTTGCGGTAGAACACATCGTTGACCTTGATGTCGGCGGCGACGCCACACGTCGGGCGATGCTGTCCGCGCTTTTCGAGTGTTGCGAAGCTGACGTTCCTGGATACCAGCATGCCGGCCAGGTTGCCGTTCACTTCAAAATCGGTCTGCCGGCCGTGAAACTCGCGGGGCATCGTCAGCGTCGAGCCGTCCGACAATGTCATGACCGCGCCGCCATCGCTCACGTCGAATCCTGCCAGCGGGCCGGTGACCTGGGGAATCAACGCGGCCACGCTCGTGCGGAGATCGGCGATGTCGGTGCGGCCGTCGTGGTTGACGTCCAGCGGCGGCGCCGCGGGCAGTGGTTCCTGCCAGGCGAGGTGTCGCATCAACCGGCCGATGTCGAACACGTCGAGCAGCTCGTGATGCCGATCGAGATCACCAAGATGGTCGGTCGACACCACGTAGATCAACGGCTCCCCATCCCCGCCCTCCGGAAACGTCATGCGCCCGGATTCAAAGAAGTAATAAACAGTGGTGGGCGACACCTGTGCGGGAATTTCGAACGTGTGGCGCAGGCCCGAGACCGGGCGGCCTTCCAGCCATGTCAGCGCCGCATCGCGATCGGTGCGATAGGCCAGTCGAAGCCGCGTCCCCTGTGCGGCACACTCGTGGTTGGCGGAGATGACGATCGGCCGTTCGAGGCTCGTGTAGTCGAAGGCGGCCGACGCAAAAATCGATCTTGGGTTATGCGCCCGGCTCTCGAGGTACGGGCCGACCTGCAAGGTGCCGTACCAGAGCTGCACGCCGCTATGGGTGCTGGTCGGCTGGATGGTGCCGGTGTAGCGATAGTTGCGGACGATCCACGGCATCAGCATCGCGATCATCGCCAGCAGGAAGACCGCGCAGTGCCGCACCCGCCGTCGGCTGCGTGGCGGCCAGAACGCATAGCCGGCGATGACCAGTACCGGCAGCAGGATCATGTTCGGCCGAAACTGCGGTGTCAGCCCAGACAACACGCCGGCGGCGACAAACACCCAGGTGCGCGACGTCCTGTGCGCGTGCACGAAACAGAGCAGCGACCCCAGGAACAGCACGGTGCAGATCGAATCCGACGTCTGCGTCGAGGCGTAAATGGTGTTGAAGGAAAACACCGCCACGATCCAGGCGGCCAAAGCCGCGACCCGCTGGCCAACAGCGGGCCGGGCCAGCCGGAACAACAGCACCGGCACCAGCGCGTTGATGGTCACCTGCGCGGTGACCGCCGCCCAAGGGCTGTTCGGGAAGAGCCGGTAGAACACCGCGACGAAATACGCGTAGCCCCACGGGACGTCGGTGGTGCCGAACGGCTCGCCGCGCGCCAGCGCGCGCGCGAGGTCGTCGTACTGATCGATGCCGCGCCAGCTCCAGGGATGCGGGGCCCACACGAACACGAAGAACAACCCGATGGCGAGCGTGGTCAGCGACGCGTACGTGGTGCTGCGGGGGGAGTCGAGCGATCGCTGCAATGCCATCCGCATCAAGAGGACCGATGTACTATAACGCGCAGTGCGAACCAGGAGACCATGGGCACGCGCCATCGCGTCGATCCTCGCTTGCGTGACGCTGGCGGCGTTTCGGGCGCATGGTCAATCCAGCTCCGGTGCGGCAGAACCTATTCAGCTGGCGGCGATCGACCTGGCGACGAAGTGGCTCGGCCCACCGCCGGCGTCGCCTCACGGCTTTGCCGTCGAGTTTGCGCGACCGTGGCCGAGGATCAAGCGCGATCAATCGTACCGAGCGCCGTGTCATCGCGAGCATCTTCCGCGCGATGTGGCAGCGCAGCGACCTGTCGCGCCCGCAGTCGCCCGTGCCGTTGAATCGTTTCGAAGAAGCACTCGCGGTTTACACCGGCACCCGGGCGATTCACGAGCTGCTCGAGGGCAGCAACTTCGAAGTCGCCCGGTTTTTCGGCGGCTTGGTGCCATTTCCGCTCCGCTCGGTTCTGCTGTCGCCGCCGGTGGCCGATCCGCGTCCTCGCGTGTGGCGATTCGAGGAACTGCCCGTGGACGCAGACGTGTTGCGGACGGTGAGAGGGCTGCAGACGCTGGAGCGGTATGTGGGGTGGCCGGCGATCGCCCAAGCGCTGGCCACCATGCGGGCGACACATCATGGCGCCCTTGACGCCAGCGTCTTTGCCGAGACCTTGTCGACCGCGCGCGGCGCCGACGTCACTGCGCTGGTTCATGAGTGCTTCAAGCGTGACGCGGTGTTCGACTACGCCATTGCGAACGTAGCATCATCGTCGTCTGCTGATGGGTTCTTCGAAACATCGCTGACTCTCGTTCGCCTGGGATCGGGCATCTTCGAAATGGCGGGCGAAGGCGACCGCGAGCGGAGCATGCCGGTGCTCGTGCGCTTCGCCGATGGGACGGAAATGCGTGATTGGTTTGACGGCGCCGCGCCATCCACAACGCTGGTCTATACGGCGAAGTCTCCGGTCGTGTCCGCGGCGATCGATCCCGAGCTGATGCTATTGCTCGACGTCAATCGAGCGAACAATACGTTCACGACCACGTCGCCGATTCGTCCGCTCGGCATCCGATTGGCGCTGTCCTGGATGGCATGGCTGCAGCACACGATGCTGTCCTACACCGCCCTGGTATGACGACATACGACCGCCGCTTGCCGCTTCGGGCGTTCGTCCAGGGCGTGTCAGCGGTGCTGCGCGCGCCGCTCCTGATCGTGGCCGTGAGCGTGGCGACGATGCTGGTGGCGGTGCCGTTTGCTCTCGCCCTGGGCTCACGCGTGCAGGCGTCTCTGGCGTCACAGCCGCCGGTCGCATTGGACGAAACCGAAATCGATCCGGAGTGGTGGCAGGAATTTCGAGCGCAGGCGCGCGGGCTCGAGGCCACGTTTACGCCGGCCATCGTCGGGTTCGCCGCGGCGCTCGACGGCATCAGTGCGGTCCTCGATGGACGGCAGCCACCCCTCGCGGTCGTTGGGCCGGTTGCGCTGTCGATCCTGGCCTGGGCGTTTCTCTGGGGTGGCATCCTCAGCCGCTACCATGCCGGCCAGGCACTTGGCGTGCGAGCCTTCACCGCGGCCGGCCTGAGGCATCTGCCGCGATTCATCGCCATCGCCGTCATCGCCGCCGCGGTCATCGTGGGCCTGTATCTCACCCTGCACGCGGTGCTGTTTGGTCCCATCCACCAATTCCTCGTGTCGCGCACTTCGACGGAACCCGGCAGGTTTCTCGTTCGCGTCGTCTTGTACATGGCGTTTTTCGCGCCGGTTGCGCTCGTCGGCCTGGTGGCGGATTACGCGCGCGTAGCATCTGTCGCCGGAGCGGCGGAGTCGTTGGGGCAGTCGTGGCGTGCCGGCGTGGCGTTCGTGCGCGCGAACGCAGGTCCCACCATCACCGTGTATCTGCTGATCGGCGCGCTGTTTGTGGCCGTCACCATTGCCTACGGCACGCTGGAAATCTACGGCGGCTCGCAAGTTGGTGGCTGGCGCGCGATCGCAATCGGACAGGCTTACATCGTGATGCGCCTGGTGCTTAGACTGATGTCCGCCGCCGCCGGGCTGCGGCTGTTTGCATCACGTGCCACGCCGTAATCGCCGAGTACGGCACCAGCATCGTGTAGATCGGCACGATTAAGCGCTCGCCCTTTGGATAGACGATCACCACGGCGACAAACTGCGTTACGGCGATCAGCGCGGGGAGGAGCACCGGTATGACCCGCTCAGAGCGTCGCACTGCCAGCCACAATCCCACCAGCGCGCTCGCCCAGACCGCAACGTAAACGGGCGAGTAGCCCCACCCTGGCGCATAGGGCTCGTAGAATCCCAGCGCGAAGAGCGCCTTGTGGCCGAGATGTTTTGCGAACAATCCGGGAGCCGTGATCGCGTACTCGATGACCGTCGCCGTGTGATCGCTGATGCCGAACCCCTGGTAGAGCGGCGCGCGCGTGGCGAGGTTGATCGTCACGCCCGGCGGCACTTCGTTGCCACCCAGCAACGTGATGCCGAGCTCGGTAGACGAGGGCGCAAACACGCCGGCGACGATCCAGTTGCGGATGGAGATCAGCGAGAACACCGCGAGCGTCGAGGCGGCCAGAGTGGTAATCGCCGCGTGGCGCCGCGGAACGCCTTTCATTGCCAGCCAACACGCCGGCCACACGATCACCCACGACAGCAAGGCCGTGGACCGAGTAATGGTGGTCAGCCCGCTGAGCAGGCCGCTCGTCAACGCTGCACGCCTCTGCGGCTGACGGCACAAGCGAATCAACGACGCGGCAGTGGCCGCGAGCAATGGCACATACAGCGATTCGTTCAAAGGCTGCGCGGCAATGGGCCAGAATTTCCAGGCGATGAACAGCGCAGCGATCGGCAGCGCGACCTTCCAAATCTGCGCGCTGCTAAAAGCCACCGCAATCTCGACGATCTTCCACATCGCCAGCGCCGCCAGCAGCCGTTGCAGCAGCACCGGGCCGAACATGCTTTCGCCGAACACCGCGTGCGCGCCGGCAAGGAAGTAGGGATAGAACGCCTGGTAGTAGAACGGCTCGCCCTGGCCCGCAGGCAGTCCGCCGTTCATCAAGATGCCATTCAACAGAATGTCGCGGGCGTAACCTTCGTACGTCATGGTGTCGTCGCCGCCGACCAACAACATGTTGTGTTGCCACCACGGGAGCGCGAAGATCAGCGCCTCGGCCGCCGCCACGGCGCCGAACAGCCAGAGCACGTGGGTCAGGCGAAGGGTCGCGGTTGCAGGTGTTCGCCTCAACTCCCTTGTCACGCGCACGAGCGTGGTGAGGAATACCCACGCCAGCCACGCCAGCAGTGCCCCATCGATACCGGTCTTGATCCAGCGCAGGGCTCGCGCCGAGGTCATCTGCCAGTCGCGAATCTGCTGCGTCACGACCATCGACGCATTGAAGGGCACTCGCACATCACCGTTCATGATGCCGCTCGAGAAGGACCGACCCGCCGCATACGGAGACGAGAACGTCACATCGAGGCGATGCCACCCTGGCGTCAGCGTCAGCTCCCGCACCGCTGGTGAGCCGACACCCGCGGCTATCGCGAGGGCTTCCTCGCCGTCGATGAAAATCTCTGCGGACGCCGCGGGCGCGTCGATGTAAAGACGCGGCCGCTCCGCATCCACCCACCACAACCCGCTCCATCGCACCGCGAATTCGAGATAGCGCCGCTGCGGTTCCCCGACCTTGTAAAAGTTGAAGCGGCTGTTGTCATTGAAAAACGGCAGCGAGAACTGGCGTCGGTCGGCGTCGAAGTCCAGCTGACGATCGAGTTTCGTGAACGCGCTGTCGGGGAATTCGGTGCTGCGCTCGTGATCTCCGGTGGCCGCCGCGTTCGCAAAGTAGCGGGCACGAAAGCCGCCCTCACCGGGAATGGCCGCGCCGGTGACGAACGTGACAGCCAGCAGGATGGCGACCACTGGAGCACCAGGGACGCGCGCACCGACGAGGCCAAGCCACGCCAGCATCAGGAGCGCCGTGGCTTCAATCGGACCAAGGGGAATACCGCGGACCATGCCGCCGGCGTCGTTGGGGATGACGAAATACGCGATCCAGATCAACAGCGCTGGAAGGCGATAGCGGGTGTCGACGCTCGCGGCGGTCAGGATGACACCACTCTATGACATCCTTACCGCGCATGCAGTCGTCTTTCCACGCGCTCGACTGGGCGATCATCGCGATCTACCTGCTCGCCATGGCCGCGATCGGTTTGTACTTTTCGCGCAAGCAGACCAGTCTCGATCAATACCTGCTGGCCGAACGGAGCATGGGCTGGCTGCCCGTCGGATTGTCGCTGATGGCCGCGCTCAACAGCGGCATGGACTACCTGATGCAGCCCTCGTCCACGATTCGTTATGGCATCGTGCTCGCTATCGGCATCGTGTCGTGGTTGCCGCTGTATCCCTGGGTGGCGAGGGTCGCCTTCCCGTTCTATCACCGCTTGAATTTCTATTCGGTCTACGAGTATCTCGAGGCGCGCTTCGACGTGCGCGTCCGCACGCTCGCGGCGGTGATCTTCCTGTTCTGGCGGCTCGGCTGGATGGCCACGGCGATGTATGTGCCCAGCCTCGCGGTGAATGCGGCCTCCGGTGGTCAAGTCGATCTCAACACCATGACCATCGTGGTCGGCGTGGTGGTCACGATGTACACGATGTTGGGCGGCATCCAGGCGGTGATCTGGAATGATGTGATCCAGTTCTGCATCATGTTCGGCGGCCTGGCCGCAACGGTCGCGATTGCGTGGTGGAGCGTGCCGGGCGGCATGAGTGAGATCTGGTCGAGCGCGGCAGCGGCGGGGAAGCTCAACGTGTGGCCGCCGCTCACCGATCCGTCCGCGATTGGCTTCGTCGACCAGATCCACAGTTTCTTTCAACAGCCGATGAACGTGATCACGCTGCTGGTGGCGCTGGTCGTCGGCCGCATGGCGCAATACACCACCGACCAGGTGATGGTGCAGCGCATGCAGACCACGCGATCGGTCAAGGAGGCGCGGCACGCCTTTGCCGTGAACGCCGCGGGCGACGCGTTATGGATGATCGGCCTGTCGTTTGTCGGCCTCGCCCTGTTCGCGTATTTCCAGCAGCACCCGCTGCCGGTCGAGTACCAGACCGACAAGCTGCTGCCGTACTTCATGTCGGTGGCCTTTCCGATCGGGGCGGTCGGCCTGGTCATTGCCGCGATCATGGCCGCGTCCCTCTCGAGCATCGACTCGGCGATCAACGCGTGTTCGTCGGTGGCCGTGATCGATCTCTACAATCGATTATGGAAGGGGCGGGACGTCCGCGGGCTGGCCCTCACCGCTGCCGGCGATCGTGAACAGGTGCTGGCCAGCCGCATTGCCACCCTTATTGTCGGCGTACTCGGCACGACCCTCGCTTGCAACGTAGCGGCAATCGGCTCGCTCCTCGAGATCAACGCGAAGGTGGTCAACGCGTTCACCGGTCCGCTGTTCGGCATTTTCCTGCTGGCGATGTTCAGCGAGCGTGCCCGGAGCGGCGCCGTGCTAGTGGCCGGGTTGGCAGGCGCGTTCACGGCATACTTCGTCGCGTACCACAGCAGTATCGGGTTCATGTGGCCGTCGACCTTCGGCCTGGCGGCCACGCTCGTCGCCGGCCTGCCGCTCGCGATGCTGTTCCCCATGGCGGCCGACGATCAGCGGCGCGCGCTCACCTGGCGCGCCGTCATGTCCGCCGCCGCTCGATAAGCACGCAGGGGCGGGTCTTCAGACCCGCCTCTACGTACGACTGTGGCGTCTGTTGAGCCGAGCTACGGCGGACTTCGGCTAGAATCGTACGGTTGTGAGCACAAAAAAGCGCGCGCTGATCAGCGGTATCACGGGCCAGGACGGGTCGTACCTGGCCGAGCTCCTGCTGGAAAAGGGTTACGAAGTCTTCGGCGTCGTTCGTCGCTTGAGCGCCCCGAACGTGTGGCGCATTCAGCACCTGTTGCCGAAGATCACGCTGCTGCAGGCCGACCTCCTCGATCAGCTGTCGCTGATCAAGGCAGTGGAAAAGGCGCAGCCGGCGGAGTTCTACAACCTCGCCGCGATGTCGTTCGTGCCGGCCTCGTGGGATCAGCCGATGTTGACCGGCGAGTACAACGCGCAGGGCGTGACCCGCGCGCTCGAGGCCGTGCGCAGCGTCAATGCGAAGATCCGCTTCTACCAGGCATCATCGAGTGAAATGTACGGCCGGGTGCGCGAAGTGCCGCAGACCGAGATGACGCCGTTCTACCCGCGCAGTCCGTACGGCGTGTCGAAAGTATTCGGCCACTACATCACCGTCAACTATCGCGAGAGCTACGACCTGTTCGCGTGCTCCGGCATTCTCTTCAACCACGAGTCACCACGCCGCGGCATCGAGTTCGTGACCCGCAAGGTCACCGACGGCGTGGCGCGCATCAAGCTTGGCCTCAGCGACAAGTTGATGCTCGGCAATCGTGATGCGCACCGCGACTGGGGCTTCTCGGGCGATTACGTTCGCGCGATGTGGCTGATGCTGCAGCAAGACACGCCGGACGACTACGTGGTCGCCACCGGCAAGGCGCACTCGGTGCAGGACCTCGTCGAGGTGGCCTTTGCGCACGTCGGCCTGGACTGGCAGAAACACGTCGGCGTCGATGAACGCTATCTTCGTCCGGCTGAGGTCGATCACCTGATCGGCGATCCGTCCAAGGCGCGCAAGGAACTCGGGTGGGCACCGACCGTGGACTTCAAGGGCCTGGTCCACATGATGGTCGATGCCGACCTCGCCCGCATCGAATCAGGCCAGCTGATCGCCTGATCGTTGTGACCGACAAGACCCGCGCGACCAGCGAAAGATTCGGGTTTGGCTGGACGGTCGGCGGCCTGCCCGCACCGGTAACCGCGCCAATCCCCTACCACCTCGAAGTCATGATCAAGGCGCTGGGCGCCCGGCCGCCCGCGGGCCTCGTGCTCGACGCCGGCGCCGGTGAGGGTGTCGATCTTGCCTCCGCGGCCCTGCAGCCAGGGTGCCGCGCTGTGGGAGTCGAGCTGAGCGACGGTGGTGTTCGCGCCACAGCAGCCCGCATTCGAACCGTTCCGCGTGCCTCGGTGGTGCAGGGCAACCTTCTGCAGATGCCGCTCCGCTCGTCGATGTTCGACGTGGCGTACTCCTACGGCGTGGTTCACCACACGGTTGATCCGGAACTTGCCGTGCGGGAGATTGTGCGGGCGCTCAAGCCGGGTGGCACGCTGCTGATTTACGTCTACGAAGATTTCGAGCGCCGCGCGTGGCCGTGGCGAGCGGCGCTGACCACCGTGAACGCTGTGCGGCGCCCGATCAGCGCGCTGTCGCCAAAGAACATCCGCCGCGTGTGCGCTGCCCTTGCGCCGCTGGTGTATGTCACCTGCACACTACCGTCGCGGCATTTTGGGTGGGCGAAGCGGTTCCCCTATCCCGCGACGCAAAACCGAACCATGCGCAGTCTGATCCCCGACTTGTACGACCGGTTCGCGGCGCCGATCGAGGAGCGGTATTCAGAGCGAGGCGCGCGCGAGCTGGTCGAGCAGGCCGGCTGCAAGGTCCATGCGGTGGCCAACGTGCGCGGCTGGTGCGTCTGGGGTGAAAAGGTCCGTTAGGCTGCGACCCAGATCTGGGCCACGAGTCTGCCAATCGCGAGACACGACGTGAGTCCGGGCGAATCAATGCCCGCCGCCTGGATCACCCGCGGGTTCTCCGCGTCGCGCTGAATCAGGAAATCCGCAACCGGCTGGCCGGGCCCCTGCAGCTTCGCGCGAATGCCGCTGCCGCCCGGCTGCACGTCGGCCAGTGTGATCCACGGCAGGAGCTTTCGCGCCGACGGGACAAACTCTTCGAGCGTGATCCGTCCGCCCTCGTAGTCGTCGCGTGATTCCTGGTAATGGATCGTCGGCCCGAGCGTGACGGTTCCCCACGTGGTCTTGGCCAGGTGCACGCCGAGGCCCGCGCCTGAATGATGGGGAAGCGGATAGACGAGGCCGTTGACCATGTGACGCCGCGACGGCGCGAGCTCCGCATATTCCCCGCGACAGGGATAGATGCGGTATGTCATGCCACCGAGCTTTTGTGAGACCTCGTCGGCATACAAACCCGCGGCATTGACGACCGTGCCGGCCACGATGCGTTCGTGCGGGGTCACTAGCTCGATGCCATCCGCGGCCGGCGCGGCATCCTGGAGCGGGCTGCCCACCACGATGGCCACGTCGTGCTGCTTGCACAGCTGCTCGAGCGTCTTCACCAGCGCTTCGGCTTCGACAATTCCGGTGTCGGGCGACCAGAGCGCCGCATAGGCGCTGACGTGCGGCTCTTTCTGTTTCACGAACGCGGCGTCGGCGTCCATGATCCGCACGCCGTTTGCTTCAGCCTTGGCTTTCAGTTTCGAAAGTTCGTGTGCCTCATCTTCGTCCGCCGCGACGATCAACTTGCCGCAACGGCTGTGGGGAATCCCGTGCTTCGGGCAGAACTCGAAGAGGCGATCGCGGCCCTCGACGCAGAGCCGCGCCTTCAACGATCCGGTGGGATAGTAAAGGCCGGCGTGAATCACGCCGCTGTTGTGCGTGCTGGTGGCGCGTCCAACCTTCGCCGCGCTCTCGAGCACACAGACGCTGGCGCCACGTTCCGCGAGGGCCAGCGCTGACGCGAGCCCAGTGACGCCGCCGCCGATCACTGCCACGTCGATGTGTGTCATGAAACCAGGATTAACCTAAGCGCGCGCGACGGCGACTGTGCACGCGCGGGGAACGCGACGGCTGCAGAGACTGTGAGGTACGCGATCCGGCGAAGAGCATCGCGGGAACGCGGAACGACGGTGAGCATCACGTGGGAGCGCGAGATGGCGTGCGCAACGGCGATGCGTGGCACACACGCAGCGCGTTGGGTAGTCAGCGCGAGGCGTGGGCGATGGTGCGGTGGCTCCACGATGAGCGCCAGGCGGCTGCGGCGCGCCACTGCTGTCACGGTGAAGCGCCAGAGACGGCTCGGGCGCGGTGGCATGGAGCGGCTCGAAGTCGGTGCTCATGGTCGAGGCTCCGCGTCACGCTGACCACGGTGCCTTGGGCGACATAACGGCCGGTGCGGATCAAGAACGGTGCGCAGGCGAGAGCAAACGGCCGCGATAGCGCCACCCTTCGCGCGAGGCATCCGCGCCCATCGGCAATGTCGCCACCGGATTCGCACCGCCGTCAACCGCGACGATTTCGGCGGCATGAGATCCAACGATCGCTTAGCGCTCGCCGGCTGTCATCGCCGGCAGCGGTCCGGTGAACTGCACACGCGCCGTCACGCGCGTCGGCGGCGATGGCGGCGCAACTTCCTCGATCTGGAACGTCAGTCCCGCGGCAGTGTCACGTTGATGGGCGGTTCCTGTGTAAGGGATTCTCCTCTGAGAGTGCAAGGGCCTGACGCCGGCCAATCGCAACGCACCATGATTTCGACGGGCTGCTGGAGCTTCCACGGCACCGGAAGATCGACGGCCAGCGTGCTCGTGGCCATTCGCGACGGGCCGGGCTTGGCTCGCCGATGGCGACAATCGTGAACGCTCCGGGGGCATTGCTATCCGACGCAAACGCGCCTTGAGCGCGGGCGCTTCCTCGGGTGAAAGATTCGTCAACCATCCGTAGGCGCGCACCGATGGAGCGGTGCTGGAATGCAATTCGACCGCCGCGGCCGCTCGTGCCACTTCCTGGACTCCGTCGTAAAGCACGAGATTGTGGCGCCCGGCAGGCATCGCACCGACCAGCACATCGGCCGAGTTTGGATTCTCGAAGACGAATCCGAGCGCTTCGGCGCCGCCGATACGTGCACGAAGCAGCGGGTTGAGTCCGCTCCCCTTGACTTCAGCTTGGCGACAACGAGCGCGCCGCCGCCGAAGCGTCGCTCCGCATTCGTAATCTCGACGCGCGTCACGCTATCGATGTGGGGCCGCGACGGACGGAACAAGAGATAGGTGGCATAGCCGACGGGAATGAGGAACAACACGAACACGATCGCTGCGGCGTCAACCAGGTTCACCTGCCGAACAGCCGCCTTGCGAGTCCACCACGCTCATCGTCCGGGTTCCATCGCCAGGGCAGGCTCGGGCTGCCGGCGCAACAGCCGCTCGGCAACGATGAGCGCACCCAGCACGGCGAACACACGAGGTAGGCGTGACCATACCGCGCAGGCGCAAGAGGGTACCGACGTTGCCCGTGGTCATGGCGATCGCGGCGGCAGTGGGCACGATCCACATCACCAGCAGGCCGGTCATGCGCCGATTACGCTGCCACGACGCGACCACGCCGATCGGCGCAAAGACGATCATCAGCAGCCAGACAGCATGTTCAGGAAGGAATAGCAGTTCGCTCAGTGACGTCATCTCCCAAGGCAGCGGCGTGAACAGGAAACTCACCACCGCGCGCACCAAAAATCTCATCGCCTGGGCGTCGGTCAGCTGCAGCGGCCACGATGCCGGCGTGCTGGGAAGGAAGTAGAAGCCGTGGTCGAGCAGCTTGTAGGTGTGACTTGTGGTGAACACGGTGGCCGCTGTGCGTTTTCGCGGCTTCCGTCACGGCGCTCACCGCGTCGGCGCGAATGCGCGGCTGGAGCAGCGCTAGGTTGATTACGATGGTCACTAGCGTGATTGTGGCGAGCGCGCGCCGCGTCGTCGCGAGCTAGATGGGAAGGGTGGCGCCGAGTAGCACACTGGCGATCGCCAGACCCAACCCACCGCGCCGCAGATCGTCGAGGAGCATGACGCACTTGATGCCGAGTGCGGCACCACCGATCATCGTCATAACGGTCGCTCGCTGGAGGGTGATGACGGTGGCCAACAACAGCAAGGTGGTGGCGAGAAAGTTAGACCGGCTCCTTGACCAGTGTGACTGACGACACGAAGAGCGACGGTAGGAACAACAGGACTAACTATCCGCTGAACGATGCGGTTGCGCCGAACACCGGTCGAACGAGCTGGAAGGTACGATCAGCGTATCGGTCACGTACAGCGATCCATTGAGCGCGCGCATGCCGTATGGTGTGGGCCCTAAAAGAATCTGCAGGACGGTCAGGAACTGCAGGTAGCTAGTGCGGCCGGACCTCGTCGCTGATGACGAAAAAGTCGTATCGCCCCTGGGTTACGCCGAGTGCGACATCGCGCGCCCGGATCGCGCGAGTCACGTAATACGCGTTATCACCGCTCAGCCCGCCGACACTCAAATCGTTGAGCAGCGGTAGCGCGAGGATGAGGAGACCCCCGATGAACAGGAAGCGGGCGGCGAGCGCGGCGCCGAGAATGAACCGCAACAGCCGCTGCTCATGCGGCGCGAGGCCCCGCCCGCTCGCGATCAGGAGCACGGCCGAAGCCGCCACTGTCAGCGTGAACAATGGCGATGCCGAATACAGGACCGCCAGGGCAAGACCCGCCACGGTGGCAGACCGCCATGTCAGCCCACGATTGGAAGAGTTCGCGTCCACAACAGGTTGCGCTGTGCATGATATCGCGCCAGACAACCGAATCGACTCTCGCCCTGCGGCCGGAAGTTGCGGGGTCGCTCGGCGGCATGTACCATGTCCGCCTGCTATCCGCCGTCACTTCGTTCCGCCGCCTGCCGTGGCCGGTGCAAGGCGCTATTGCCGCCGCGGCCGCGTACTCTCTCGTCCACTTGGTGGTATCAGGGGTCGTCCAGCCGTTGCGGAGCGACAACGTCGGCCAGGTGATCGAGGAGCTTCAACCGCTCTACCGCCTGTTCACCACCGGGGAAGCCACCGTCGATCATCCACGCCAGTACGGTCCGGTCTTCCTGGCGTTGTTCCAACCCGTTTACCGCTACACCCTGTCGCGTCCCGATCTGCTTGCCTGGTACGGATACGCGCTCGACATGCTGGCGATAGGCATCGCCTTCGTCGCCACGCGCCGTGCGATCACGACCTGGGCTTCGCGGCGGGGCCTCACGCTGCCGCGCGCGACCACGCCGGCGTTGTGGTTTCTCTGGATGAACTTCAGCCCGCTGTACGGCGTGCTCGCGATCAAGAACGTTGAGCTGTGGGAATTGGCCCTGATGGCAGTGGCCGGCGCGGCATTGCTCGAACAACGGCGATGGGTCGTGGCCTGGTCGATCGCCGCGGCGGCCCTGGTCAAGATGTTGCCGCTGGTGTTCCTGCCGTACTTGTTGCTCCGCGATCGACGGACGTTCGCCTACACGGTGATCGCACTCGGCGTTCTCGTGACGCTGGCGCAGGCACTCTACGGCTACCAGATGGGGTGGGGCTATCTGCCGATGATCGTCAACGCCGCACGTGGCGGCGAAGGCTATGGCAACGCCGCCGGTCTGATCTGGCACGAGAACGTCTCCATTCGCGGCTTGGCCTTCAAGGCGTTCGGCTATCTCGAGGAGCCGGGTTCGAACCCCGCAGCAACCTATCAGATTGGCTACTACGTGATCGTGCCCGGTGCGCTGCGTCCCATGGCGGTGCTCGTGGCGATGGTGGCGCAAGGGGCGGCGGTGGCCTGGCTGGGGTGGCAGCTCGTGATGCGCAAGTGGGCCGATGCCGCCGATCGGATGTACTTTGAATGGGCGCTGGTCGCGATCATGATGCTCGTGCTCGCGCCGCAGATTTCACAGGACTATATGGTGCTTGCGCTCGGCGCCTTCAGTTACGTGCTGGCGGCCTGCCTGCTGCGCGCTGACGCGTGGCTGTGGGCGCAGTACACAGCCGCGGTGTTGCTCGTGGCCAATATCGTGCCGCGCGGGCTGTTCGGCAGGTTGGTGCTCGCCGACGTCGGCGCGCGCGCCGCAGGTTACGAGCACCTGAGCGTGGCCGAGGCGTATCAGTATTTCGGCTTTCCGCTGCTTGGGCTGGTCCTTCTGCTGCGCGTGTGGAGCCGGGTGTCCCGCGCCGGGCCCGTGCCGTGAGTAACGAAGCGCCGGTCCTGCGCGCGCCGTCACCGCGCCTCCGCCGCTCGCCGAGCAGCTTATCGCGCATGCCGCTGGCGCAGTTCAGAGCGAGGCAGGTCTCGTGCGCGGACCCTTCCGGCGGGCGCTGATTTGCGTGGTTGATCCTGCCGGATGTAACATTGATGGTTTGTGACCGTTCCTTTGCTGGACCTCCACGCACAGTACACGCCTCTTCGCCAGGCCATCCTCGACGCCGTCACGCGCGTCTGCGACAGCCAGCGGTTCATCGGCGGTCCGGAAGTCGAAGGCCTCGAGCGCGAGTTGTGCGATCACCTCGACGTACCGCATGCGATCGGCCTATCGTCCGGCACCGATGCCGTGCTCGCGGCCTTGATGGCGCTCGACATCGGTCCGGGCGATGAGGTGATCACGCCGACCTATTCGTTCTTTGCCACCGCCGGTTGCGTGGTGCGTGTCGGGGCGAAGCCGGTGCTGGTGGACATCGAGCCGGGGACGTTCAACATCGACGTAGACGCGACGATCGCGGCGATCACGCCGAGGACCAAGGCGATCATTCCGGTGCACCTGTTCGGCCAGGCCGCTGAACTGGCCCCGATCATCGAGGTGGCACAACCGCGCGGCATCGCGGTGATCGAGGATGCGGCGCAGGCGATCGGCGGTCGGTATCACGACCGTCCCGTCGGCACCTGGGGCGCGATCGGCTGCTTCTCGTTCTTCCCCAGCAAGAATCTTGGCGCGTTCGGCGACGCGGGCTTCGTGACCACCACCGACGCCGGCATGGCGAAGAAACTGAAATTGATTCGCACGCACGGGATGGAGCCGAAGTACTACCATCACCTCGTCGGCGCGAATTTCCGCATCGACGCCATGCAGGCCGCCGTGCTGCGAGTGAAGCTGCCGCACCTGCAGTCGTGGAGCGACGCGCGCCGCGCCAACGCCGCGAGGTATCGAGCGCTCTTTGCCGACGCCGGCCTGGCCGAAGTCACGTTGCCTGTTGAAGCGCCGGATCGCACGCACATCTACAATCAGTTCGTGATCCGTGTGCCAAGTCGCGATCGCCTGAAAAAACATCTCGATGCGGCGGGCATCGGCACCGAGATCTACTACCCGGTCCCGTTCCACTTGCAGCACTGCTTCGCCGACCTCGGCTATCAGGCCGGCGCGTTTCCCGTGGCCGAAGCCGCAGCGACCTCCTCACTCGCACTGCCGATCTACCCGGAGCTCACCCCCGCCCAGCAATCGTGCGTGGTCGGCGCCATTCGGAATTTCTACCGAGGATAACTGATGGAACTGTTGAAGAAGATCGAGTCGAAACAAGCCAAGCTCGGCGTGATTGGCCTCGGCTACGTCGGCTTGCCGCTGGCGGTTGAATTCGCCCGCGCCGGGTTTTCGGTGATCGGCTACGACGTCGATCAGAAGAAGGTCGCCGACCTGACGGCGGGTCGCAGCTACATTCCCGACGTGCCGTCCGCGCACCTCGCGGAGGTGGTGAAGAACGGCAAGTTCGTCGCCACCACCGACGCCACCCGCCTTGGCGAGGCGGACATCATCGACATTTGCGTGCCGACGCCGCTGCGCAAGACCAAGGACCCCGACATGACCTATGTCGTGCAGGCGGTCGAAGCGACGGCGGCCGTGCTGAGAAAAGGGCAGCTGATCATCCTCGAGTCGACCACCTATCCGGGGACGACGGTGGAGGTGGTGCAGCCGACGCTGGCGGCCAAGGGCTTCACGCCGGGCGTCGATTTCTACCTGGCCTTTTCACCCGAGCGCGTCGATCCGGGCAACCCGAACTACCAGACCAAGAACATTCCGAAGGTGGTCGGCGGCATCAACGAGGACAGCACGCGCGCCGCGGTGGCGTTCTACGCGCAGGTCATGGACACGGTCGTGCCGGTGAGCTCACCGAGCGTGGCTGAAATGGTGAAGCTGCTCGAGAACACGTTCCGCGCCGTGAACATCGCCATGGTCAACGAGCTGGCGATGATGTGCCATCGCATGGGTCTCGACGTCTGGGAAGTGATCGACGCCGCCAAGACCAAGCCGTTCGGTTTCATGCCGTTTTATCCGGGGCCTGGCCTCGGCGGCCATTGCATTCCGATCGATCCGTTCTACCTGTCGTGGAAAGCCAAGCAGTTCAATTTCGAGGCGCGCTTCATCGAGCTGGCCGGTGTGGTCAACGGCGCCATGCCCGAGTTCGTGGTACAGCGCATCATCGATGCGCTCAACTCGCAGCGCAAATCGCTCAATGGCTCGAAGGTGCACATCATCGGCGTGGCCTACAAGCGTGATGTGAATGACCTGCGTGAGTCGCCGGCGCTCGAAGTGCTCGAGCTGCTTTCGCACCGTGGCGCCGAGGTGTCGTACACCGACCCCTACGTGCCCGAGTTCACGCACGGCACCCTCAGCTTGAAGAGCGTCGACCAGAAGAAGATGCACGAGGGCGTCGACTGCGGCGTCATCATCACCGACCACAAGGCGTTCGACTACGCCGCAATGGTCAACCTGTTCCCGCTGCTCGTCGACACGCGCAACGCCTTGAAGGGCGTGACGCGCGACCACGTGTTTCGGCTCTAGACGTCTTGAAGGGCCGCAATTCATGCGAATGTGTCAACTTTCGAGTGGCCCTTCAAGACGTCTCGCCCCGCCGGAGGCGGGGCCAAGCGACGCTGCTGCATTGCTAGCGAGGCGGAGCCGTTCCCAGCATGCTTGCCGTTCCGAGGCGGAGCCTCGCTAGCAATGCAGTTCACGCCATCGCGCATTCCAGGCGCGTGGGTGATCGACATCTCGCCGATCCGCGATCAGCGCGGGTTCTTCGCGATGACCTGGCTGCCTGAGGAGTTCCGCAAGCACGGCATTGAGCCGGTGCTCGCGCAGTGCAACCTCGCGTTCAACGACCGGCGCGGCACGCTGCGCGGCATGCACTTCCAGAAATCGCCGCACGCGCAGGCCAAGATCGTCAGGGCCACCCGCGGTGCGCTGCTGGATGTGATCGTCGATCTTCGCCCCGAATCGCCGACCTATCGCCAATGGGATGCAGTGGAGCTCACCGCCGACAACCACCGCATGCTCTACATGCCGGAGGGCGTCGCCCACGGCTATCTCACGCTGACCGACAATGTGGAGGCCTACTACCACGCGTCGGCGCCGTGGGAGCCGCAGGCCGAGTCGGGAGTGCGGTGGAACGATCCCGCGTTCGGGATTAGCTGGCCGTTCGAGCCGGTGATTATTTCGGAGAAAGATCGGAACTGGCCACTGCTGCCGTAACGGCGTCGAACACTTCATCCACAGTAATCGACTGCATACAGACGTTGTTGGTGCACGGCGAGAGCCGGTGATTGAACACGCTTACGCACGGACTGCAGGCGAGCTCCTTCCAGATCACTGTTGATGAAGTAAGCGGGCCGAACAGCCGCGGCGTCTCCGGCCCGAACAGCACGACGGCGTGCACCGGCGTCAACGAGGCAAAGTGGCCGGGGCCGCTGTCGTTGGTGACGAGCACGTCGGCCAGGCTGTACAGCGTTAACAGTTCGGGAAGGGAGGTTTCTCCGGCCACCGAGACCACGCGCGGCGAGCCGAGGCTTCGGCGCAGTGCTTCCGCCGCGGCGCGCTCCGAGGGCGCACCGGTGAGCACCACCTGCGCGTTCGGGTAGGCCGCGAGCACGCGCTCGGCCAGCGCCTGGAATCGTTCGGTTGGCCACTTCCGCAGCGGCAGCAGATCGCTGGCGTTCGGATTGAGAATCACGATCGGCCGGGCGGTGGCGCCGCCGACGCGGGTGCGCATTCGCTCCAGTTCCGCCGGGCGAGGGACGAAGCGCGGCGGCTGGCCCACCGCGTCGGCACGAATGTCGTCGAGCGGCACCTTCAGCAACGGCTCCTCGGGATCGGCGCTGCCCCGAGCGTGCAATTCGCGCGCATCGCGCGTGGATTGCGAGTCGAATGGGCGGAAGAGCGCCGCCACCAGGATCAAGTACTGCACCGAGATGTGGAGGTGCGGCAGAAACTGGACCCGATGCGTCATCAGATCGCCGCGGTACGGCAGCTCGCCGGTGAAGCGGTGTAGTCCCACGCGATTCCTGGCGCCTGAGAGGAACGCGAAGATCGCTGAGGCCCGCGAAAAGAACTCCATGTCGATGACGCTGTCGATCCGGTGCGACCGGACATACCAGGCGGCGCGCAGGAAGTCGGCGAGGAATGGGGCCAGCGCGCGATCGCGAATGGAGAGAATATTCCGCGCCGGTACCGTCTCGAGCACGTCGAGAATTGCGCGATTGCTTTCGAAGACGCAGAAGAACACGTTGTCGCGCCCCACGTCGCGCACCGCGAGGCGGATCGCGTCCTGGGCCAGCACGGTGGCGCCCTGCTCGATGAACTTCAGAAACAGCACCTTCTGTGGTCTTGCGGGAGCCTGCCGCGCCGAAGCCGCGAGATTGGCCAGGCGGCGAAGGCCGGTCAGGAATGCACAGGCAGGGATTCCCAGCCAGTAGTCGAGAAAGCGGATGGTCGTTGCGCGCATCAGGGAGTGCGGCGCAATGAAACTACGATCCGATCACACCGTGCAAGGGACTGCTGGCCGACGCGTAAGACTTTCTCGGGATGCGGCCCGCTAAATAGGCCAGTCGGCCGGCTTCAACGGCGAGACGCATCGCCCGCGCCATGGCCACCGGATCCTGCGCGCCGGCAATGGCGGTGTTCATCAGCACGCCGTCGGCGCCGAGCTCCATGGCCACCGCGGCATCCGAGGCGGTGCCCACACCGGCGTCGACAATCACCGGCACCCTGGCCTGCTCCTTGATGATGCGGATGTTGTTGGGATTCTGAATTCCCAGGCCCGAACCGATCGGCGCGCCCAGCGGCATCACCGCGGCGGCGCCGGCGTCGGCCAGCTTGCGGCACATCACCGGATCGTCGTTGGTGTAGGGCAGCACGACAAAGCCGTCGTTCACCAGCACGCGCGTGGCTTCGAGCAGGCCTTCATTGTCGGGAAACAAGGTCTGCTCGTCGCCAATCACTTCAAGCTTGACCCAGTTCGACATGCCGGCCTCGCGTCCGAGGTGCGCGGTGCGTATCGCATCCTGCGCGGTATAACAGGCCGCGGTGTTCGGCAGCAGGAAGATCTTCGAAGTATCGATGTAATCGAGCAGCGATTCGGTCTTGCGCGAGATGTCGACGCGGCGCACCGCCACGGTGACCATGTCTGTGCCCGACGCTTCATGCGCCGCCTTCATGATCGCGTGCGAGGGGTACTTGCCGGTGCCGACGATCAGCCGGGACCGAAAGGTGCGGCCGGCGATAACGAGATCGCTCACTAGCCCCCTCCGACAAAATTCACGATTTCGACTTCGTCGCCGTCCTTGATCACCGACGAATCGTAGGCAGCTTTCTTGACGACCGACAGGTTCAGCTCGACCGCCACCCGCCGCGCGTCAATCTCGAGCCGCGCCAATAGCTCCGTCACCGAGAGCGGGCCGGGGATCGGGTGGGTGTCGCCATTGAGAGTGATGGTCATGGCTGCGACTTCAAATCGTACCACAGGGGTTGGCTGGCCACGCCAACTTACGAAACGCGGGAGGCTCGGAAACGGTCGACCGGCTTCTGCACGCCTTCGTGCAGGACGATCGAGGCCGCCGCCACCATCACCACGATGAGGATGGCCAGCCGCGGGCCGGTCCAGCCTGAGTAGATCGCCACGCTGATCACGAGCAGATGCGTGAGATAGACCGGATAGGAGAGCTCGCCAAGGTAGCGATCGACGCGATTGAGGCGCGTCAATTGGAACGCCAGCGGCAGCGCCCACGCGCAATAGCCGTAGAAGGCGAGGCGCGTGATCCAGTGATCGGGAAACACCGCCAGCACCAGCGCCGCGGCGATCAACCCCGCCAGCGCCACCCGTTGGATCGGAACTGACGCCGAACGGTGCTTCATCGAGCGGTAGATCAGCATGCCTGCGACAAACGACCCGATCTCGACGGGAAAAAACCGATACGTCCATGGGTCAAAGGTCAGGCCCGCCGAGGCGAGCCCCACTCGCATCAGGACCGTTGCGGCCACGACACCGGCGAGGACGCGGGTGGAACGCAACACCAGCCACGGCGCCAGCAGGTAAAACGCCAGCTCGATCGACAACGACCACGACTGCGGCACGAGGAGGAACTTCTCGACACGTGGATTGCTGTTCATAAAATTCGTCGTGAACGAGAACGACCGGCCGCCATCCGATAACTCGAGGAACAGCGCGACGTCCTGTCCCCACAACAGCAGGTTGGTGCCCACCACGTACGCCTGCGCCGGCCAGTTGAGCGGCGAGAAGTGCGTTTCGTACATGAGCAGCCCCGGATCGGCCGCGGACCGTCCGCTGAGCCAGCGCAGCAGGGAATGCGCCAGCGTCGCCGTCAGCACCACCAGGTACGCGGGATACAGCCGCAGCAGACGGTTGGTGAAGTACCAGGAAAAGTGGCTGTACTTCTCGGTGAGCACCAGGCCCATGTAGAACCCGGAGACGATGTAAAAGGTCTGCACCGCGACGTCGGCAGTCGCGGCGGGGATCGGCACGTTCAGGCCGTGCGACAGCACGACACAGAAGGCCAGCACCAATCGAAAAAGACCCATGCGGTGGTGTGATCCTAGTGGATTGCGCCTCGCTCGAGGCGCTCGATGAGACGCCGTCCCGCCTCGATCCCCGGACGCTCGATGAGCCGGTAGCACACCCACGGCACGCCGGCCGTCACGATCACGACACCGACATAGTGCAAGATCGCCGGCCGCCTTTGGCGCCTCCGATTGCCTGCATTAAGATCGGCGCGTGCGCCACCGCCTCCTGACGTGGGTCAACCGGGCTCTCCGGCCGACCGGGTTGATCGTGGTCGAGAGTCGACCTTCGCTTCGAGAGGCGCCGGAGATGTTCCTGGCGCGGCAGTTGGGTATCGGTTGGACGCCGGTGCGTGGAATCATAGACGGAGGCGTGTCGGCGATTCCGACCAGCGAGTTGTCGGTCACGGTGGCTGACTTGGCGGCCATCGTGCCGGCCGCGGAGTTTACCAGCGCACGCGTGCTCGAGGTCGGGCCGAAGGCCGGGCACCATACGCGCTGGCTGGCGTCGACGCTACGTCCGTCCGAGTTCGTGCTGATCGATCTCGCCACGGCCGTCGATCACGGCTACGCAGCCGAGTGCGGCGCAAAGCTCTACTTCGAGAACATCCTGGAACCGAGACAGGTTGCGGCGCACGCACCGTTCGACCTGATCGTGTGTCTTGGAGTGCTCTACCACAACGTCGACCAGTTTCGGCTGCTCGCCACGCTGTGGGAACTCGCGCGGCCAGGCACGATGCTGGCGCTCGAAAGCACCGTGACGCCGCTGGAGAACCGGATCAGCGCGGGCGAGGCGATTCTTGAAATCCGATGGGACACGAAGCGGGTAGGTAGCATGCTGCTGCCGAGCACGTCGGCGATCGTAACGATGCTGGCCATGACCGGCTGGACGGACGTGCGCTGGTATCAGGACTTCCGAACGGTGTCGTCAGCGGCGTTGCTCACCGCTCGCCGCGCCGCGGAACGGCCGGTCACCTATCATGGAAATCCGTTCGGATTGACGCCACACGCGTTACGCTGACGGTTTCTGGCGCCTTCTCCTTAACAGACGGCGAATCAAGGGATGCATTTCCCTTTTCGATAGCGCCGACATCATCCACTGATGTGATTTGACCCTTCGTTCAAACACAGCCGACGTCGCCATATAATTGAAAGATTCGTATGGCTCCCGACGTCACTCCGGCGCATGCGCTTGGCTTGGACGGCTTCACCTTCGCCGATTTGCATCGGCCCGCGCGCTTGCGCGATCTGTACGCGCGCTTCGTCGACCAGGTGAAAAACACGGAGCCCGAGCTGTGGACGCTGTGGGAGCAGTATCGCGAGGTCCCTGACTCGCTCGGCCCCGTGGCCCGCAGCAACCTGATTGTTGCGATGGCGCCGCACGTGAACCGCTTCATCAGCGTGCTCTTCAGCGTCGGCCCCGATGTGGAGGCCATCGTCGCGCAGACGCGCGCCTACGACATCCTCTTCCGGTTCAAGATCGACTTCGTCCGTCGCCGCGCGCTGCCACTGCTCAAAGCCGGTGCGCACGTTGAGGCGACCGCCGAAGATCATGCGTTGGTTGAACGCGTCACTGCTTCCGCCGATCCGGAGATGGCGCTCGCCGCCTACGGCTGTTCGCTTCTCGACCGCGAAGCCACCGACAAGGCAGGTGCCGCTGCGGAGATCGAATCGCTGAAGCGCTGGAGCGCGGCCCACGTTCACGATCCGCGCTTCAAGACCTGGGTCGTCTTTCGTTTCCCCGAAAATCTCGACTACGACCATCTCGTCCAGGTGCGGCGTCCCGATCCGGCGTTGCCGGAGCAGATCGTCGGACCGGCTGAGAAGTTGCGGCGCCGCGAGGGTTTCAAGCTCACCGACGAACGCTACTCACGGCGTGAGGTGATGAGCGAGATCCACTACTGCGTGCTGTGCCACGAGCGCGACAAGGACACCTGCTCGAAGGGCATCCGCGACAAGGAAGGCAAGGTCGCCACCAACCCGCTCGGCATTCCGCTGCCGGGGTGCCCGCTCGACGAGAAGATCTCCGAGATGCACATGGTGCGCAAGCGCGGCGACGCCATCGGCGCACTGGCGATTATCGTGGTCGACAACCCGATGTGCCCGGGCACCGGCCACCGCATCTGCAACGACTGCATGAAGGCCTGCATCTACCAGAAGCAGGAGCCCGTCAACATCCCGCAGATCGAGACCGGCGTGCTGACCGACGTGCTGCAGATGCCATGGGGCGTCGAGATCTACGGCCTGCTCACGCGCTGGAACCCGCTCAACATCAAGCGCCCGTACGCGCTCGAATACAACGGCAAGAACGTGCTCGTGGTCGGGCTCGGTCCCGCGGGCTACACGCTGTCGCACTACCTCCTCAACGAAGGCTTCGGCGTGGTCGCGATCGACGGGCTGAAGATCGAGCCGTTGCCCGACGACATTTCCGGCGCCTGGCCGCTGCGCGCGCCGCGGCCGATTCGCGAGTGGAGCGAGATCTATCGCCCGCTCGACGAGCGCGTGCTCGAGGGTTTCGGCGGCGTCTCCGAGTACGGCATCACCGTCCGTTGGGACAAGAACTTCCTCACGCTGATTCACCTGACGCTGGCGCGGCGCGACAGATTGCGCATCTACGGCGGCGTGCGGTTCGGCGGCGCCCTGCCGATGGACGAAGCGTGGGCGATGGGCATCGATCACATCGCCATCGCCGCCGGCGCCGGGCGCCCAACGATCATCGACATCAAGAACAACCTGATTCGCGGCATCCGCAAGGCCAGCGATTTCCTGATGGCGCTGCAGCTGACCGGCGCGTTCAAGACGGACGCCCTGTCGAACTTGCAGGCCCGCCTGCCCGCGGTGGTGATTGGCGGCGGCCTGACCGGCGTCGATACCGCCACCGAGTTGATGGCCTATTACCCGATCCAGGTGGAGAAGATCCTCGAACGCTACGACGCGCTGGTCCGTGACCTCGGCGAGGCGCCCGTGCGCGGGATGATGGACGCCGAAGAGATCGGCATCCTCGACGAATTCCGGTCCCATGGCGTGGCCGTCAAGGCCGAGCGCGCGCGGGCGGCTGCCGCCGGCGAGAAGCCGAACTTCATCGAGATGATCCGCGGCTGGGGCGGCGTCACGCTCGCGTATCGCAAGCGCCTCCAGGACGCGCCCGCATACCGCTTGAATCATGAAGAAGTGACGAAGGCGCTCGAAGAGGGCATCTCGGTCACCGAGAACATGAATCCGGTGGAAGCGGTTCCGGACGAACACGGTCATGTGAAGGCGATGGTATTCACCCGCGCCGACGGATCGTCGATCGAGTTGCCGGCCCGGACCGTGCTCGTGGCGGCGGGCACCTCGCCCAACGTCACCTACGAAAAGGAACACCCCGACTCGTTCGCGCTCGACAACAAGCAGAAGTTCTTCAAGGGCTTCAAGGCCGTGAAGAACGGATCGCGATACGAATTGCAGGCGGATCCGAACGGGTTCTTCACCTCGCACGACACCGACGGTAAGTTCGTGAGCTACTACGGCGACAACCATCCGCGTTACAACGGCAACGTGGTGAAAGCGATGGCGTCGGCCAAGCATGGCTACCCACATGTCGTCGAGCTGTTCGCCGATCACATCGCGGCGCTCAATCCGGCCGATCAGGCGCAACGGGAGGACACCTGGAACACGCTGGGCTGGACGCTCGACGACCAGTTGCTCGCGCGCGTCGAGCGCGTGGTGCGCCTGACCCCGACCATCGTCGAGGTGATCGTCCGCGCGCCCGCAGCGGCGCGGCATTTCCATCCCGGCCAGTTTTACCGGTTGCAGAACTTCGAGCGCCTGAGTCCTCACGTGCACCTCGACGACCACGTCTCGTCGCTGTTGATGGAAGGGATCGCGCTCACCGGCGCCTGGGTCGACCCGGCCGAGGGCCTGCTGTCGCTGATCACGCTCGAGATGGGCGTGTCGAGCCGGCTGTGCGCGTATTTGAAGCCCGGTGAGCCGGTGGTGATGATGGGCCCGACCGGCACGCCTACCGAAATCCCCGAAGGCTCCGCCGTGCTGCTCGCGGGTGGCGGCCTTGGTAACGCCGTGTTGTTCTCGATCGCCAAAGCGCTCAAGGCGCAGGGCAACCGCGTGCTCTATTTCGCCGGCTACAAGGACGGCGCCGACCTGTTCAAGCGCGAAGAGATCGAGGCCGGCACGGACCAGGTGATCTGGTCCACCGACATGGGCGATCCGATCGTGCCCGAACGGCCGCAGGACGCACACTTCCGCGGCAACATCGTCCAGGCGATGGTGGCGTATGCCGAAGGGAAGCTGGGGTCGCGGGCCGTGAAGCTTTCAGATGTCACGCGCATTATCGCGATTGGGTCCGATCGCATGATGAACGCCGTGCGTCTCGCACGCCACGGCGCGCTGCAACCGCACCTCAATCCCCGGCACATCGGCATCGGCAGCATCAACTCGCCGATGCAGTGCATGATGAAGGAAGTGTGCGCGCAGTGCCTGCAGCGCCACGTCGATCCCGAGACCGGCAAAGAGGAATTCATCTTCTCCTGCTACAACCAGGACCAGGAGCTCGACCGCGTCGACTTCAACAACCTGCGGGCCCGCCTGCGGCAGAACAGCGTGCAGGAAAAACTCTCCAACCTGTGGTTCGTACACCTGCTCGATCAGGCTGAATCAGAGCTCGTTCACGTATAAGCTACTCGCGTGCTATCGCCCGGAGCCCGCATCGACGACCGTTACGAGATCATCGATGCCCTTGGCTCCGGCGGGATGGGCCACGTCTATCGCGCCCGCCGGTTCAGGCTCGGCGATGAAGTGGCGATCAAGGTAATGCAGGCGACGGCCAACACGCCGCCGGAAATGCGCGAGCGGTTTCTCCGTGAAAGCCGTGCCTGCGCACAGCTCCGCCACCCGAACATCGTCGGCCTGCTCGACTTCGGCTTCGATACCGCCAACCAGCCCTTTATGGTGATGGAGCTGCTGAGCGGCCCGAGCCTGCGTGAGGAGATCGACCTCGAGGCGCCGATGTCGCCGGCGCGCGTGGCGTCGATCCTTGGGTCGGTCGGCGCCGCATTGCAGCTCGCACACGATCGCGGCATCACGCATCGCGATCTGAAGCCGGCCAACATCGTCGCGCATCGCTACGAGTCGGGGGAGCGCGTCTACAAGGTGATTGATTTCGGATTGGCGGCGATCAAGGCCACCAACGATCAGACCCGCCTGACCGATCCGCGGTTCTTCCTGGGCACGCTGGCCTACGCCGCGCCCGAGCAGATGCGCGGTGAGGAGGTCACACCGGCGACCGACGTCTACGCGCTCGGGGTGATCGCCTATGAAATGTTGACCGGCGCGCGTCCGCACGACGCTGCAAACCAGGCGACGTTGATCGCGCAGGCCTTGACGCAAAGTCCGGTCAGTCCGGCGGCTCGCCGGGGCGATCTGCCCGCCGGAGTGGATAACGCAGTGATGCGTGCCCTGGACAAGGAACCTGGCAGGCGTTGGAAGTCTGTTTCGGAATTCGTGGATGCACTCACTGCCGCCGCTGGTCCAACCGATGGCAGTGTAGTGTCCGGCTTTAGCCGGATAGCTCCGCAGGATACGGGCCTCCTCGCGAAGTACGAGTTGGGTCCGCTGTTGGGCCGTGGCCGTCTCGGCAGCCTGGTCTACACCGGCACCCATCGCGCCCTCGGCGTCGAGGTGGCGATCCGGGTGCTCAAGCGCGATGAGCAACCGAACTGGGACGTCGTTCGCGCGCGGTTCCTGCTCGAATCGCGAACACTGCAGGTTTCGCATCCCAGCTTGCTGCAAGTCCGCGACTTTGCCGAAGACGATCGCGCCGTCTATGTGGTCACCGACCTCATTCAGGGGCCGAGTCTTCGCCAGGCCATGGCCGAAGCCGGCACCATGCCCTGGCCGCGCGCCGCAAACCTCCTCGAGCAGGCACTGAGCGCTGTCGGCGCGCTGAATCGCAAAGGTGGTTTCATCTCGGGAGTGAATCCAGACATGATCCGCCTTAGCGCGTCGGCGGACCACTCCGCAGAAGTGATCGTCATGACCACCGCCGGCATTCGCTCGGTGTCGGATGTGCTGGCGACGATGCGCGAGCAGGAGCTGAGAGGGCAGGAAGCCAGCGAGCAGGAGCTTCCGTATATCGCCGCCGAAATCCTGATGGGCGGCGCGCCGAACGCGCGCGCCGACGTCTTTACCATTGGCGTGCTGGCGTATCAGATGGTGACCGGCAAGCTGCCGTTCAAGGCCGCATCGTTGCCGGAGTTGATGGGGCAGATGCTGCAGGCAAAGCCGACGCCGCCGGCGACAATGGCCACTGATCTTCCCGCGCCGGTCAACGCGGCGATCCTGCGAGCAATCGACGGGATGCCCGCCAACCGTTTCGAGTCCGCAGAACAGTTTGCGCACTCGTTGCGATGACGGATCGCGCTGCCCATTACCGCCCGGACATCGATGGCCTGCGCGCCGTCGCCGTCGCCGTCGTGGTCGCCTACCACGCCTTCCCGCTGCTGCTGCCGGGCGGCTTCGTCGGCGTCGACGTCTTCTTCGTCATTTCCGGCTACCTGATTTCCGGGATCATCCTCAGCGCGCTCGGCGAGGGCCGCTTCAGCTTCGCGCACTTCTACGCGCGACGCATGCGGCGCATTTTCCCCGCGCTCGCCGCTGTGCTCGCGGCGGTGTTGATTGGCGGCTGGTTCGTACTCTATGCGGACGATTACCAGCGGCTCGGTCGTCACGTTGCGGCCGGCGCGGCATTCGCGTCGAACTTCGTGCTCTGGCGTGAGTCGAGCTACTTCGATACGGCCGTCGAGCTGAAGCCGCTTCTCCACTTGTGGTCCCTCGGCATCGAGGAACAGTTCTACCTGGCCTGGCCGCTATTGCTGGTCTTCGCTGCACGATGGCGGCGGGGCCCGCTGGCCATGACGCTGGCGATTGGCACCATATCGTTCCTGGTTGCGATCTGGACGGTGCGCATCGATCGCACCCCGGCGTTTTATGCGCCCTGGAACCGGTTCTGGGAGCTGCTGGCCGGCGCGACGCTGGCCTGTATCGAAGCGGACGCTGTGCTCCGCGGTTTCCTGGCGCAGGTCACCGCGCGTCCATTCGTGCCGAACGTGCTGGCGATCGCGGGCGCGCTGATGATCGCGGCCGGCGTGATCCTGATTGATTCGACGCGGGTGTTCCCCGGTCTGTGGGTACTCCTGCCGGTGGTCGGCACCTTTTTCCTCCTCGTGGCCGGTGACCGCGCGTGGGTGAATCGGCGGATTCTTACGCTGCGCCCCGTGGTCTGGGTTGGCTTGATCAGTTATCCGCTCTACCTGTGGCACTGGCCGCTCTTGTCGTTTGCGCGGATTATGACGCCTGGCATGACGCCGGACTCGCTCGTGGTGGCACTCGTGGGCGTCAGCATGGTCCTGGCCTGGATCACGTATCGCCTGATCGAATGGCCGGTACGTTTCGGTGCGCGGCGGCGCATGATCGTGCCGCTGCTGGCAACAGCGATGACCGCCCTGTTCGCCTTCGGCCTGGCGACGACGGCGTCGGGAGGCTTTCTCGACAGGCCCATCAATCGCGATGATGCCGTGCGGCTGGTCGATTATTACCAGCGCATGCGCAAGCAGGGTCTTCGGTCGGCGTATCGCGCGGAGTGCGATTTCATGGACTGGGTCACCGAGCACACCCGCGCGGAGCTGGATCCGTCGTGCACCGCGGCCGGCCGCGACGGCACCATCCTGCTGTGGGGTGACTCATTCGCGCAGGCGCTGTCGCTTGGCATTCGCGAGCAGCTGCCCCCGGGCATGTCCCTCGCACAGGTCGCGACCTCCGCGTGCCGTCCCGCGATCGACAGTTTCGACCTGACCGTTCGCGAGCGTCGCTGCGAGAAAACCAACCTCTACGCGATGGAGAGCATTCGGGGTCTGCGGCCTGCCCTCGTGATCCTGGCGCAAAGCACCGCGCACGTCGACACCGACTGGACCCGCATCGCCGCCCGTGTCATCGAACTGGGTGCCAGGCATGTGCTCGTCGTGGGACCATTCCCGATGTGGCGGCCAGGATTGCCGGCGATCGTCGGCGAGCATCACCTGCGTGATTCGGCGCAATACATTCACACCGGCCTCGACCACGAGGTGTTCGCCGTCGATCAGCTGGTTGCGGCGGCATTGTCAGGCGGCCCGAACATGACCTATGTGTCGTTGCTCGCGAGGTTGTGCCGCGACGGCGCGTGTCTTGGCCGGGTGCCGGACGAGGGCGATCTCGATCTCATGGTCCTCGACTCTGGTCACCTGACACCAAAGGGATCCTCATATGTCGGTCGCAGCGTGTTGAAGCCGTACCTCGATCGAGCGGCCACACGATGAACCGCTCGCTGCTGATTCCGTTTTCGATTGCGGTGGTGTTGCATGTCGCGCTGGCGATCCTGGTGGAGCCGCGCGTCGAGATCGACTCGGCGTTCTACCGGACCCAGGCTGAAGCGCTCGTCGAGCAGGGCGCATCGCTCGATGCCGCCGGTCAGCCGGAAACGAGATACACACCGGGCTATCCGCTGTTCCTGGCGGTGTTTCTTGCCGGCGGGCTCGGTTACACCGGCGCCATGGCGGCACAGCATCTGATCTGGATCGCGCTCGTGGCCGCCGCCATGTGGCTGACCCTGCGGGCCTCCGGGTCGCCGCTGGCCGCGGGGGCGGCCGGCCTTATCACCGCGCTCGATCTGCCGGGCGTGCAGAGCTCCATCTCGGTGTTGAGCGAAACGCTTGCCGCCGCGACCCTGGTAGGCGGGGTGTGCTGCACGTTTGTGGCGACGCGCGCCGCCGCACCGTCGGCGGCCGTCCGATGGGCTGTGCTTGCGGGCATCCTGGCCGGCGCGACCGCGCTGGTCAGGCCGATTGCGATCCTGCTCGGTGTGCCGCTCGCGATAGCCCTGGTGATTGGCGCCGATCGGCGCCGGCGGATCGTCGCCGCAGGCGCCCTGTTGGCCGCGTTCGCGGTGCTGCCTGCGTTCTGGATTGCACGGAACGTTCGTGAAACTGGCGTGGCCACCTTGAGCTCGCTGGCCGGCATCAACCTGCTGCACTTCCGGGCCGCGGGGACGCTGGCCATTCGCGATCCCGGCGGCATTGACGCGAATTTGATTCGGCGCCGCGAACAGCTCGAGGAGATGGCGTGCAGTGAGCTGGAATCGCAGTATCAACGGCCCTGCGCGACGCTATCGTGGGCCGAACGATCCGGCGAGTACGCGGACACGGCGTGGCCGATCCTTCTTGGCGATCCCGTCGCCACCGGACGCCAGGCCGCGCGCGCGCTCGGCATGATCGTGTTCGGCGGCGCCGCCAGCCTGCTGTCCGAGCTCACCGGGGTCAGCGAACCGCTCGCGCGGCTGCTATCCCTTGCCTATACCGTGCCGTTGGCGGTGCTGGCGGTGCTCGGCATCCCTTACTGGTGGAGACGCGATCGCGCGTTCACGTGGCTCGTGCTGCTCGTACTTGTGTACATGTTTGGCATGGCGCTTGGCGCCGAGGCCTATTCGCGGTTTCGCGTACCTGTGATTACGCTTTACGCGATCCTGTGTGGCGGCGGCGTCGCGTGGCTGCGTGACTCTGTCGCGAGTCGAAGGAACGATTGACTTCCTGAACAACTTGCTTCATCTTGAAGTCGATCGATGCCTGACTTGCCACTCGATCCGCCGAACGAACGGCCGCTCCGCGGCCAGGCGATCGTCGTGACCGCGGAGAACGAGCGCGCCCCCCAGCATTACGGGCGGCGCGACATTCTCGCGATGTATCCGGCCCTCCGTCTCGATCACCTTCGCTATCTCGAAAAGTGCGGTCTCATCAAACCTGCCTCCAGGAACAACAACGAGAGCTTTTTCGGCTTCAGCGATCTCACGGCGTTGCGCCAGATTGCCGGCGAGCTCCAGCAGGGCGCCCCGTTCCGCGCCGTGGTCCGCAATCTCCAGGCGTCGCGCACCGGCCAGCTGACGTTCGATTTCCGCCTCGAGGCACAGCCGGCGCGAATCATCGAGCTGAAACCGCGAAGCGCGTCGAACCAAACCCTTGGAACCTCTGGAACCCTTGGAGCCCCTGGAACCCTTGGCGTGTTGAGCGAGGCCGAACAGTATTTCCTGATGGGGTCCCTGTTGGACGATGGGACGCCGGAGCGGATCGAAGAGGCAGTGACGGCGTACCGGCGGGCGCTCGATCACGATCCCGACCTCGTGGCGGCGTTGATCAACCTTGCGAACATCCGCTATTCGCGTGACGAGCTCGCCGAGGCGCAGGCGTTGTACGAGCGCGCCATCGCGCTCGATCCCTCGTATTTCGAGGCGCACTTCAACCTTGGCAATATCCATCACGATCACGCGCGCTACGGGGATGCCGAGGCGTCCTATCGCAACGCGCTCTCGCTCAATAACAGCTATCCGGATGCTCACTTCTACCTCGCGGTGACGCTCGAGAAGATGGGACGCTCGGTGGACGCCCGCACGCACTGGCGCACCTACGAGCGACTGGCGCCGCAAGGGGAGTGGGTCGAGCTCGCCAAGGAATTCTCGGATTGATGCGGCGCGCGGCGCCGCCGCTGCTCCTGCTCCTGACCGCGGCCGTTTACTTCTGGCGCCTGGGCGACGCGCCAATCTATCTCGCGCCCGACGAAACCATCATTGCCAACGACGCCTATGTGCTGGCCACCACCGGCCGCGCATTGGATGGGACATTCCTGCCGTTATATTTCCGCGCCGGTTTTTTCGGCAGCTGGTTCATGCCGATGATCTATTACGGCATGGCGCTGGCGCTGCAGGTGTTCCCGTTTGTTGAATGGGCCATCCGGGTGCCGACTGTGCTGGCCGGTGTCCTCAGCATCGCGCTGACCTATCTCGTCGGACGCCGGCTGTATGGCGACCCTCTCCCTGCGCTAATCGCGGCATTCGTGCTGGCTTGCGCGCCGGCGTTTTTCATCCTCAGCCGCTACGCCCTCGACTACACGTTGCCGGTCCCGTTCATTCTCGGCTGGATGTGGTGCCTGCTCGTTGCGCTCGACAGCCCGCGATCCCGCTGGTGGCTCGCCGCATC
This sequence comes from uncultured Acidimicrobiia bacterium, assembly GCA_963784445.1. Taxonomy (GTDB): domain Bacteria; phylum Acidobacteriota; class Vicinamibacteria; order Vicinamibacterales; family UBA2999; genus 12-FULL-67-14b. Next base: position 407,027 of record CAWARO010000002.1, read on the forward strand.
GGGACTGTGCCTCGGCGTGGGATGGTACTCTGTACATCTCGTCGGTCGTCATGATGCCGTTGTACTTCGTGTTGACCGCCGGCGTGCTTTTCGCGGGGAAGCGCGATTGGCGCGACACCTCGGCGTTCGCCGCCGGCTTCGTGTTGCCCCTGGCGTTCTTCGTTGGGTGGTTGCTGCAACATCCCGACGCCGTGGAGGCCACCGCGCGCCGCTACGGATTGATTGAGGCGCCGCAGTCGGCAACCGCCGGCGCGATGCTGCAGACGTTCGACGTGGGCGCGATGCTCAGGCGCCATCTGAATTTCTTCAAGTTCGATTTTCTGTTCCGCCTTGGTGATACTTACTTGCCGTTCTCCACTCGCAGCGTCGGTGTCTTTGTGGGCGCCGCCGGACTGCTGATGGCGGCGGGCATCTACGCCGCCATGATCACCTACCGAAACGCGATGACCATCGTCGTGTTGCTGGGGTTCCTGTTGTCGCCGCTGGCGGCGAGCATCCTGCAGGACGAAGGGGCGATCCGCCGGGCCACGGGAATGCTGGCCTTCGGAGCGTTGCTGGCGGGGCTCGGCGCGGCGCAGCTCGGACGGATTGCCCGCGTGCCATTCTTCAGGCCGCTGGCGTTGACGGTGGCGGGCATCGGGGTGACTGCCGGCGTGATGGTGATGGCGCGAACCGCGATGACGCAGGGCCGCATGAGCGAAACCGCGACGCGGGTGATCGTGATTGGCATCATCGCGCTTCTGATCGCGGCGTGGTCGGCGCGGCAGATGCACGGCCGGCTGATCGTGCTGCCGATCCTGCTTGTGATCGCGATGCAGTTCGTGACCTTTCAGCGCAGCTATCACGGCGAGTACATGTCGCGCGTAGCGTTGTGGCTGCAAGGCAACATCCGGGGCGCGCTGGTGCAGCTAATGGCGGAATCCGATCGTCGGCCGCAGGCGCCGGTGTATTTCGCGACCCTGCGATCGGGCCTGCGTTTCGCCGACCTGCGCAATCACCACCTGCCCGGGTATTGGCGTTTCTACGCGACCAAGCACGGCCACGAGGCGCTCCTGCAGCGCGCGGTGTTCCTCAAGGAGTGGGACACGCTTCAGGACATACCGGCGGGCAGCCTGGTGCTCGGCAACCACGAGGACTACCAGCTCAAGGAGTTGCTGGCTGCCGGTGCGACGCGCCTGGCGGATATTCCCGAGGTCAACGGTCCCTCGTTTTTTACGGTCGTCTTGCGATAGTCGCGCTCGACGGGCGCGGCAGTAAGATCTCACCATGGAACTCGCGCTGAAGGAGTCTCATCGAACCGGCTTCAGTCAGCGGTTACCTGCGCTCGCGCCGTGGATGCATGCCTTTAAGTTTGGTCCACGGCTGTATACCGGGCACTTCAAGTATGACGGCGTCGGCAATACGTGGGTCAATGAGCAGTCTCCCGACGGAGACGTCGAACAGCTGCAACGCGCCTATGACCGCTTCGTCGCCGGCGATGAGTGGTCACAATTCTTGCGCTCGTTGTTGACGACCGGCACGACGGCGTCGGCACTGGCCGGCGAAACGCTCATCGACATCGGCTCGGCCGCCGGCCGCAATTCCCTGCTCGCCGTCGATTGTGGGGTGGGTGCGGTGACCGCCGTCGAAATTCGCGAGAATCAAGCCGCGCAGCTGGCGTCGATCCTGGACGCCGTCGCCGATGACCGTTATCGCGAACGGGTCCGCGCGGTTCATGACCCGCTGTCGGCCGACGACCCGGCGTACGGAGAAAAATACGCCCAGGGATTCGATGTCGCGATGAGTCTCGGAGTCCTGTATCACCTGGCCAACCCATGGCAGCACCTGCTCAACTTGCGCCGGATCGCACGGCGCCGGGCGATCCTGTACACGATGACGCACCAGTACCCGCTCGCCAAGCGGATGTGGTTCATGACGCCGGAAGATCCCGCGTGGATCACCAAGGCCACGTCAGGAGTGTCGTGGACCCCTCACTATTGGGATGTCACCCGGCTTTGCCGTGAGGCGGGATTCCGTCAGGTTCGGATCGCCTATCCGCCACGGTTCGTTCGCTACTTCAATTCGTTCGATCAACCGCCCTCGCGCGGGCGGGATGCGGTGCAACTGGCAGCGATGGCGTGGCACCGCATCACCGGTCAGCGAGTTGGCGCAGTGCGCAATCATGACTTCGAGTACTTTCGCCACCACGCCATCAATCCCAATTACTTCGCATACGTGTGTGAGGTTTAGCGTTTAGCGGCTCATGGCTCGAGCAAGCGGCCGGTGGCCAGACGGAACGGCAGCGGCGCGTACTCGTTCCATGCGCCGAGGGCGGCGCGGTCCACGGTCAGCGGCCACCAGGGCCTCGGCGACGCGAACGCGATCATCGACACCATCGACAGCATGGCGACTACCGTGACGACCGCGCGGCGCGGCCGCGCCGGACTCGCGAGCCACGGCAGCAGGAGCGCCAGGAGCGCGGGCGCGAGGTAGGTGGCATGTCGAAACCCTACGGCACCGCCGCCGAAATTATTGGTCGTGAGGATCGACGCAGCAAGACTCAGGATCGTTCCGCCGATCAGGACCAGGTAGACACCGCGCGCTCGCGCCCACCAACGCCACTCCACGGCGCCCGCGATCACGCCGAGCGCGAGTATCGGCGCAAAGACGAAGTAGCCTTTGCCCGCCACCAGCGACGCCCACGCATAGCTGGCTGTGGCGCCAGTCGAGTCGTACTTGATCGTCCCCGTCAGTGTCGAGTCGTCAAATGCCGAGCCGGGATAGCTGAAGAGCTCATGGTGAAAGCCGGCGGGAATGATGTCACCGGTGATGCTCACATTCGCCGCTGCATGCGCCAAGAGTGGCATCCCCACCCCCGCGACGAATGCCAGCCACATGCGAAGGTTGAGATCGGGGCGGCGCAGGAAATACACGATGGCCAGCGGTAGAAATGAAACGATCGGCAGCAACTCGATCCCTGACAACAGGCCAAGCGCCAGCCCGGCGCCAAATACTCTGTTGATGGTGGCGCCATGCCACTCGATCTTCAGCAGGAAGTAAATCGCGATCGTCAGCAGCAAACCCGAGATGCCGTGGTTGTTCGCCACCAGGCCGTACGGCAACAGCCATGTGCCGAACGGCAAGACCACGGCGTAGAGATCGCGGAGCGGTGCCGCGACGCCACCAAGGCCCAGAATCTGCCGAAAGACGACGATCGTCAATGCCAGCGCCAGGCCGTTGGTCAGCAGCGAGAACAGATAGGTGAGGACGAGACGGCCCCGGTTGTTGAACCGCAAGCCCGATAGATGGAGTCCCCAATAGACCGGTGCCTCGATCAGGGCGAGCAGTGGCGGCTGATGCGAATAGTAGTGACCGTCGCGATAGATCTTGTCGAGCGTGTCGATGAAGGTCGAATCGTCCAGCTGAAACGTCTGGCGCTGGACCAGTGATTCCACCGTGCCCAGGCGGGAGTATTCGTGCGCGCTCTCCGGCGTAGTTTTCGTCAGGAGTGAAATCACGAGCAAACTGCCGACGAAAAGGGCCCGGAACATTCGCCGACAGGCATTCTACCGTTCCTCGCCCGGTTTCTAGGGCGCACCCCTAGTTTCATGCAGCGTCTTGGGTAACAGCGGGCTCCCCTTGACAGACTAGGAGAACAAATAGTCTACTCCTAGCGTATCTAGGGGTGATGACGCGCATGACCGCCCGCCTCCGCTCCGTCATGAACGCGCTATTCCGTCGCGACCGCTTCGAGGACGCGATGAGCGAAGAGCTGCGTTTTCACCTCGACGCCTATGCGGCCGACCTTGAACGCGCCGGCGTGCCGCCGGCCGAGGCGCAGCGACGCGCGCGCATGGCCTTCGGCAACATCGATGTCGTGAAACAGGACGCCAGGCAGTCGCGCGGCCTGCGCCTAATCGACGAGACGTGGCAGGACCTGCGCTATTCGATTCGCTTGATGCGCAAAACCCCCGCGTTCACTGCCGCCGCGGTGCTGTCCCTCGGCCTGGGCATTGGCGCGAACACGGCGATCTTCAGCCTGATCGACGCCGTGTTGTTGCGCACGCTACCGGTCGAGAATCCGCACGAACTGTTCTTCCTCGCGCATGACAGCGCGGAGGTTCCGAGCACGAGCTCCAACTATCCCCTTTACGAGCGGTATCGAGAGGCGCAGGTCTTCAGCGGCGTCACCGCGTACCGCACCTTGCTACTCAAGGTGCACGCCGGTGAATCGATTGAGCTGGTGCCGGGCCAATATGTGAGCGGCAACTACCACGAGATTGTCCAGGCGCCGATGCTGCGCGGCCGCGGCTTCGTGAACGAGTCCGATCGCCCGGGCGATCCGCCGGTCGCCGTGATCAGCGAGTCTGTACTGGACGCGGAAATTCGGCCGCGCGGCGGATGTGCTCGAAAAGACGGTCTCGATTCGCGGCACGCCGGTGCCGATCGTCGGCGTCACAGCTGCCGGTTTCACCGGCCTGGTCCCCGGTGCGCCGGCCGACATCACGCTGCCGCTCGCGATGTTTGTTGCTGACCAGCCGGAGTATCTGGAACAGCACGACACGTTCACGAGCATGCCGATTCTCGCCCGGCTGCGACGCGGCGTTTCCGAGACCCAGGCGCTCGCGGTGACCGACGCGATTTTCAAGCAGTACATGTCCGAGCCGGAAAATTCGTGGGCGCGGCTGGGCCGGCCGGACCAGTACGATGTGGCGCGTCTCCTGCCGGCCGCCAAGGGCGGCGCGCGTCTCCGTCGCCAGTACACGGCGTCGTTGCAGGTGCTGATGGCGCTGGTCGCGCTCGTGTTGCTGATCGCGTCAGCCAACGTCGCCAACCTGCTGCTGGCACGATCGGCTGCCCGCGCCAAGGAGATCGCGATCAGGCTGTGCGTCGGCGGCGGCCGCGGGCGGCTGGTCCGCCTGTTTCTCACCGAGAGCACGCTGCTGGCCGTCGCGGGTGCGCTGGCCGGAATCCTGCTGGCCTCATGGGGCACTGAGCTGATCGTCAGCCTCCTTTCAGGAGGACCGGAGCCGATCGTCCTCGATGTGTCATTGAACACCCGAGTGCTCGTGTTTACCGCCGCGGTCGCGCTCGGCACCGGGATCCTCTTCGGTCTTGCTCCGGCGCTGCGAGCCACGAAACTCGATCTGACGCCGGCGCTGAAAGAGAACGGGACCGTCACGCGCACGCCCGCGCGACGGTGGGGGACCGGCAACTTTCTCGTGGCGGGTCAGCTGGCGCTGTGTGTGGTGGTGGTTGCGGTGGCGGCGCTGCTGGCGCGTAGCGTGTACAACCTGAAAGCCCAGGACGCAGGATTCGATCCGGAAGGCGTCGTCACCTTCTACATCGACGCGTTCGGCAAGCCGTTCTCGCGTGCTGAGCTGTCGTCGCTGTATGACACCGTCGTGGAACGAATGGAGCGACTACCCGGCGTGATCTCGGCGTCGGGATCGATGTCGGTACCCATTCACACGAGTGGCAACATCCGTGGACTGCATTTGCCAGATCTTCCGCCAACACCGGAGGCCCGGGGAATCTGGACCAATCCAATCAGCCTCGGCTACTTCGACACCATGGGGATTCGGCTCCTGAAGGGCCGTGCGTTCACCACCGCTGATCGCGACGGTGCACCACAGGTCGCGATCCTCAACGAAACCGCGGCGCGCTACTTGTTCGGCGCCGACGATCCGATCGGACGCACGTTCCTGTTCATGAATGCCAGGGAGCAACCGGTGGAGGTCATCGGCATCGCTCCCGATACCTACCAAACTACGCTCCGCGAGCCGGCGCCGCGCATGGCCTATACGCCCCTCGCTCAAGAACGCGAGCTGGGCGGCCACCTGTTGATTGCGGTCCGCGCGCGCAATGTTCGCAACATCACCGCCGATCTGATTCGCGCGACCGTCAGTGGTGTGACCACGGACCTGGTGGCCGACGACATCCGGACCATGTCGCAGCAGATCAACAGCTCGCTGGTGCGCGAGCGAACGCTGATGTCGCTGTCGAGCGCCTTTGCGGTTCTGGCGCTCGTGCTGGCGTGCGTGGGACTGTACGGCGTGATGTCGTACGCCTTGACACGGCGCACGCGCGAAATCGGCATCCGGCTCGCCCTGGGCGCCCGCCCCGTGCGTGTGCTCTGGGGCATGCTTCGTGAAACGTTGCTGATATCGCTGGCCGGAGTGGGAGTTGGCGTGGCCGGCGCCTGGTTCGCTACGCGCACGGTGTCGACGTTCCTGTTTGGCCTGTCGCCGCGCGATCCGCCGACGCTGGTTGCGGTGTGTGCGACGTTGCTGTTGACGACGCTCGTGGCCGGCTACCTGCCGGCGCGACGGGCCGCGGCGATCGATCCGGCGCGGGCGATTCGAAACGAATGAGGCGGAGTTAGTATCGGAAGCGCCAGTCGTCGTTGGCGACACCGCCGGCTGGTTGCTCTTCGCGCTTTCTTGGCATCCGCTTCGCCTTATACAGCGAACAATCCGAACACCACGAATCCGCGCTGAAGCCTTCTTTGCCAGCCATCGGCAGCACGTCGCGATGCGTGCAGTGATCGGGCACGCCGTCTTCGGCCGGCTTGCGCCAGCGGCACGACAGGAAGCGTGTGACCGACGGTGAGTTGTTGTTATCGGGCCCGGATTCCAATTGCTTTCTCCACAGCGGCCCACGACCGCTGTTCATTCGGCGACACCAGCGTCACCGCGTGGCCCGACGCCCCGGATCGGCCCGTGCGTCCCACACGGTGCACGTAGGTATCCGGCGAGTCGGGCACTTCGAAATTGACCACGTGCGCGATGCCCTCGATGTCGAGGCCGCGCGCGGCGATGTCGGTGGCCACCAGCACGGGGTGCTTCCCCGAGCGGAACCCTTCCACCGCTGATAACCGTTCCTGCTGCGAGCGATCGGCGTGCAGCGCCGCGGCCTTGATGCTCTTCGCCACCAGATGCCGCGCCACGCGATCGGCGCCAATCTTGGTCCGCACGAACACCAGCACCGGACCATCCGCGTCGCGCTTGGCAAACGACGCCAGCCAGTCGATCTTCGCGCCCGATTCGAGGTCCACCTTCTGATGGTCGATCGTCCGCGCCGCGCCGCCCCGCCCGACCTGCACGTAGCGCGGCGACCGCAACATCTCCGTCGCCATGCGCTGGATCTCTCCGGGCAGCGTCGCGGAGAAGAGCAGCGTCTGCCGATCCGGCGGCAGCGCCGACATGATCTTCTGCACGTCCGGCCAGAAGCCCATGTCCATCATGCGATCCGCTTCGTCCAGCACCAGCACCTGCACCCGAACGAAATCGGTGTTGCTGTGCCGCATGTGATCCATCAGCCGGCCCGGTGTCGCCACCACGATGTCGACGCCGGCCTGCAGCGCGCGTTCCTGCGGGCCCATTTCGACGCCGCCGAACACCGCCGCGGAGGTCACCGGCGTGTGATACGTCAGGCCGACCAGCGAATCCTCGATCTGCACCGCCAGCTCGCGCGTCGGCGCGAGGATCAGCGCGCGCGTGTAGTGTTCGCGCGCCGGATCGCCGTAGCCCGGTATCTCGCTCAGCAGCCGCTCGACGATCGGCGCCGCAAACGCGAGGGTCTTGCCAGTGCCCGTCTCCGCACAGGCCACCACGTCGTGGCCTTCCAACGCCACCGGGATCACCGCGCCCTGCACCGGGCGGGTCCCCTCGAAGCCGAGCGAATGAAAGCCCGACTCGAGGCGCGAGTCGAAGCCCATCGTGTCGAACGGAATCGGCGGTGCATCGACGTCGACGACGTCCCACGGCAGGTCCGGCGGCGGCGCCGAAGGACGGAACGAAACAGATTGTGATGGCCCGCGGCGGCCGCCTCGGCCACCAGCGCCACCAGGGCGGCGCCGGCCGGGCCGGCGCGAGCGTGCAGTCTCAGGATTCAAGTGGCACTTCGTAATCCGTGCGTAATCGGTGTCAATCGGTGGCTCAACGAGCGCGGAAGGTGATGATGCCGCGCTGCGGATCGTAGGGGGAGATGCCGACCGTGACCCGATCGCCAGGAACCACCTTGATGCGGAACCGCCGCATGCGTCCGCTCAACTGCGCGAGAACTTCGTGTCCGGCGTCCACCTGCACACGGTAGAGGCCACCGCTGTGCACCGCGACGACGGTGCCTTGCATGTCAATTAGATCGTCTTTACTCATTCAACTCCAAACACTTGATTGTGTCATGTTGTGGGCGCCGTAGGCAAATCTCGTACCGCTTGCTCCACCTGTTTCGCCAAATCTGCGTAATTATCACCAGATAAACGCATTGGCCGCCCGAAGGTCACCGCCACGCGACCCGGTTTGGCCATCTTCCAGCGGGTGTGAAGCACTCTATCCACCCCCTCGAGCCGCACCGGGATCACCGGCAACCCGAGCCGCGAGCCGATCATGCCGATGCCGCCACGGAAGGGTTTGATCTCGCCCTTGTCCGTGCGGACGCCTTCCGGAAAGATGAGCACCGAATAGCCCGCGCCCGTGACCTCGCCGATATAGCGCAGCGTTTGCCGCGCGCCCGCCTCGCGTTGCGGCAGCGGGAAGGTGTTGAAGAAAAAAGCAGCGAGGTAGTAGTTCAGCCGGTTGGTGAACACCTGCCGTCCCGAAAACCCTTCCGGAAAGAAGTGCGCCTTGAAAAACTCCTTGGCCATCGCCGGGGCAATACGCGCGCGCCACGAGCCCGGCAGCACCGACAGAATCACCGGCACATCCATGTGGCTTTGATGATTCACCGCGAACACCACCGGGCCACTGACGTGCTCGAGGTTCTCCAGTCCGCGCACCTGCACCCACGCGAACAGCCGCGCGATCGGCAGGATCCACGTGAACTGGCTCGCGCGCCTGATGATGCGCACCGGCCATGCGCGGTTCCACGTCGGGAAGTCCACCGGCTCCAGAACCTCCGCTTGTTCCGGCGCGGCGGCGAGGAGCGTTCGCAATTCTTCCAGCGTTCTGGCGCCGGCGAATTTCGTTTCGTCGATGCGCGTCTGAAACTGATCTTCGAGCGCCACCATCAGCTCGACGCGCTCGAGCGAGCTGAGCCCGAGGCCTTCGATCGAGGTGCCGCCATCGAGCGCGCGCCCGCCGGCGAACTTCGCGAGGAGGGTCTGCAGCGGATCATCCGTGGCGCCCGCGGCCGCAGGCGACGCGCCGGAGGCCACCCATTCCTTGAGGGCCGCGCGCTTGAGTTTTTTCGTGCCTTCAGTGCGCGGCAACGGACCGTCGTTCCAGATCGAGAAGCTTCGAATCCGCTGATGATCAGCAAGTTCAGCGTTGGCGTCGCGAATTACGGATTCAGCATCTGTTCCTGGATCAAGAAGAAGGACCGCATGAACTCTTTCATCGGTGCCTTCTGTCGCCCTGGTTCCAACGACGGCAGATTCGATCACGCCTCTGCGGCTATTGATCGCGCGCTCCACATCGTCGGGAAAGACGTTGAGCCCTTCCGGCGTGACGATCATTTCCTTCTTGCGGCCTTTGATGAACAGGCGGCCCTGTTCATCCTTTTCACCAATATCGCCGGTGTGTAACCACCCCTTCGGCGTCCGACGAGCGTCCGCCTTCCGCCTCGTTGAAGTATCCGGTGCTCACGTTTTCGCCGCGGACGAGAATCTCCCCGTCATCAGCGATCTTGATCTCGACGCCGCCGATCGCGGTCCCGACCGATCCAGTGTTGGTCTTGAACGGATGATTGAGCGTGACGATGGGCGCTGTTTCCGTGAGGCCGTATCCCTGGATCACCACGAAGCCGAGGCGCTTCCAGAAATCCTCGAGCGACGATCCCAGCGGCGCCGCCCCGACGATGAACGCCCAGAACTTCATGCCGAATCCGCGATGGATGCGTCGGTAGCGCCACCAGCGCGCTGGAATCGACAGGCCCGGTGGCGGGTTGGCCGCGGCGGGATCGATGCGCAGCGCGTGCTCCTTCAACACGTCGAGGATCTTCGGCACGCAGACGATCACCGAGATCTTCCACTCGCGCACGCGCCGCACGATGTCGTGCGGATTGAAGCTGCGCATGAACACCACCGTGCCGTCGATCAGCGGCGGAATGTTCGTGGCCATCGACTGTCCGAACAGGTGGCTGAGCGGCAGCAGGTTCAGGAACCGGATCGGCTGAAACGGACGCGCGTACTTCTTGTATTTGTCGATCTCGCGCGCCACCGGCACGACGTTGGCGAGGATGTTGCGATGACGGATCACCACGCCTTTCGGCTCGGCCGTAGCGCCCGACGTGAACACGATCTGCGCCACGTCATCGCGATCGACGGGCACCTCGGGAATGGGGCCGTCGGCGTCCCAATCAAGGTCGGCCAGCTTCCAGACCGGTATCGCGCCGGGATCGACATCGTCTCCCGCGAGCACCACGGCCGCGCCGACGATGGTCCGGATGCGGCCGGCAAACTCCTGTGATGAACGGAAATCGATCGGGACCGCCACCGCGCCGGCGAGCTGGATACCCCAGTAGCACGCAATCCACTCGGGGCGGTTCTCGCCCCACAGCATCACCTTGTCGGCCTTGCGGACGCCGTGGGCGATGAGGCGCGCGGCAAAGCCGCGGGCGGCGCGCGTCACGTCCGCGTAGCTATGCCTCCGCACGCGGTAGCCGTCGTCATAGACGAGGAATTCGCCGCGGCGCTTTTCCAGCGTTTGGAAAACGTCAACCAGCGTTTTCACTATCAGAATCTTACTTCCGCGTACAATGGGTGACTGTTCGTATCGGTACGGCGATGCATATCTTCTTAACCGGCGCCACCGGGTACATCGGGTCGGCGGTGCTCGGCGCGTTGATCAAGGGCGGCCACTCGGTCACGGCAATGGCCCGGGATCCCGAAAAGGCGGAGCGGTTGGTAGCCAGGGGCGCCACGCCGGTCGTCGCGGAGCTTGGCCTGCCCAAGCGCTACCTTGCCGCGGTGAAGGCCGCCGACGCGGTGGTCTACGCGGCGTACGAATCGTCGCCGCGCGGGGTGGCGCTCGAGAAACAAGCGCTCGAGACGATGCTTGCCGCGCAGGCCCAGGCCAGCCAGGCCGACGGCAAGATCCGCACCTTTATTTACACGTCCGGCATCTGGGTGGTGGGACGCGCCCTCAAAGCCGCGGATGAGACCGCACCGCTCGATCCGCCGCCGCACGTGGCGTGGCGTCCGGCGCACGAAGACATCGTGTTGTCGGCGTTCTCGGCCACGCAACGCACCGTGGTGGTGCGGCCGGGCATCGTCTACGGCGGCGGGCGCGGGATTGTCTCCGACCTGATCAAGGATGCGCTCAACGGCCTCGTGCGCGTGGTGGGACCCGGCAAGAACCGCTGGCCGCTGGTCTACGACCACGACCTTGGCGATCTCTACGTGAAGATTCTCGAGACGCCCACCGCCGCGGGTATCTTCCACGCCAACGATGAAGAGGACGAGCGCGTCAGCGACATCGTTGAAGCGATCGCCGCCCAGGTTCCGCAGAAGCCCGACATTCGTTTCATGCCGATGGACGAGGCGCACAAGAAGTTCGGCACGTATGCGGACGCGCTGGCACTCGACCAGAAAGTGCGCAGCCCCAAGGCGCGCGCGCTCGGCTGGGCGCCGTCGCAGCCCGGCGTGATCAGCAGCGTGGCGCGTTTGCTCGAAGAGTTCAGGAACACCCAGCGCGAAAGGAACGCGTGAGATGCGCAAAGTGACAGTGGTTGTTGTCGTCGCACTATCGATCGCGTGCCAATCGGCGCCGCCGCCGCCCGCGCCTCCGGCGGGTCCTGTTGAAGATCTGATCGCGACCGGACCGATGACCGAGCACATCAAGATGCTCGCGTCAGACGAGTTCGAGGGCCGCGCGCCGGCCTCGCCAGGCGGCGAGAAGACGCAGGACTATCTGGCCAAGCAGTTGACCGCGCTCGGCATCGAGCCGGGCGCACCGGACGGCAGCTATTTGCAGCAGGTGCCGATTGTCGAGTCAGTGGTCGATCGCAACTTCGTGCTGAGCGTGCCCGGCAACACCTATCGGTACTTCGACGACGTCGTCGCGTTCTCGGGTCTCGAGCGCCCGCGCGTTCAGGTGCAGGGCGAGGTCGTGTTCGTCGGCCACGGCATCAACGCGCCCGAGCTGAAATGGAACGACTACGCCGGCGCGAACGTGCGCAACAAGTGGGTGATGATCATGGTCAACGATCCGCCCGCGCCGGCCGATGAGCCAACGTTGTTTGGCGGGAGTGCGCTCACGTATTACGGCCGCTGGACCTACAAGTTCGAAGAAGCCGCGCGCCAGGGCGCGGCCGGTGCGTTGTTGATTCACACGGATGCCTCAGCCACCTACCCGTGGCAAGTGGTGCAGTCGTCCTGGAGTGGGACGCAGTACTCGCTGCCGCCGCAACCCGGCGAGCCGGCGCTTGGCATCAAGGCGTGGATCACGGACGCGGCGGCAAAGGATCTCGCGCGCCGCGGCGGACAGAACCTCGATAAGCTCCGCGAGGCGGCGTCGGGACGCGGCTTCAAGCCGGTGACGCTCAACGTTCGAGCCGCCGCCACGCTGATGCAGAAAGCGGCGCGGAAAACGTCCGCAAACGTGATCGGCGTGCTAAGGGGCACGACCAACGCCGGTGAAGCTGTGATCTACAGCGCGCACTGGGATCATTTCGGCACGCGCGCGCCGCTGCCCACCGATAAACCCGACACCGATCGCATCTACAACGGCGCCTATGACAACGCCTCGGGCGTTGGCGCGGTCCTCGAAATCGCCAAGGCCTTCTCGAAGGCGCCGCAGAAGCCGGCGCGCTCGATTTACTTCGCGTTCGTGACCGCGGAAGAGTCAGGACTGCTGGGGTCGTCGTACTTCGCGGCGAACCCGCCAATCCCGATGGACAAGGTGGCCGCCAACATCAACGTCGATGGCGTGAACTACCTGGGTCCGACCTCAGACATGGTGATGCTCGGCGCCGATCGTTCGACGCTCGGCCCGATGCTCGATTCGCTGCTCAAGGAACGCAAGCGCACGCTGGGCATCGATCAACATCCTGAGCGCGGCTACTTCTTCCGCTCGGATCATTTCCCGTTCGCCAAGGCGGGCGTTCCGGCGCTGTCGTTGAGCGAGCCCACGCAGTTCACCGGACCGAACGCGGCGGAGCTGAAGAAGAAGCAGGAAGAGTACAACGGCAAGGACTATCACCAGCCGAGCGACCAGTTCGATCCGTCGTGGGATTTCAGCGGCGGCGTCAACGACATGCGCGTGCTCGCACAGCTAGGTTGGCGCATTGCCAACCAGACCGACCTGCCGAAGTACAACGAGGGAGATCAGTTTGGTCAAGTCAGAAAATAGGGGCGGGACTTCAGTCCCGCCCGCCAGCGCGATCGACTACGTCACACTCGATGAGATTCGTGCCGCGCGCGAGCGCATTCGACCCGCGGCGCGCGTCACGCCGATGATCGAAGCCGGCGGGCTGTGGCTGAAGGCCGAGAGCTTGCAGCCCATGGGAGCGTTCAAGATCCGCGGCGCCTACAACATGATCGCGCAGCTGTCGAAAGAGCAGCTCGATCGCGGCGTGATCACCTATTCATCCGGCAATCACGGCCAGGCGGTGGCGTTGGCGGCGCAGCAGCTCGGTGCGAAGGCGGTGATCGTGATGCCGACTACCGCGCCACAGGTCAAGATCGACGGCTGCAAATCGTACGGCGCTGAAGTGATCATGGAGGGCACTACCTCGCTCGATCGCCAGGCGCGCGCCGAGAAGGAATCGCGCGAGCGCGGCTTGACGATCGTGCCGCCGTTCGATCACAAGCAGATCATCACCGGCCAGGGAACCGTTGGCCTCGAGATCCTCGAGCAGTGCCCCGACGTTGGCACCGTGTTCGTGCCGGCGGGCGGCGGCGGACTCGCCTCCGGTACCGGCGCCGCGATCAAGCAGATGAAGCCGTCAGTGCGCATCGTCGCGGTCGAACCGCTCGGTGCGCCGAAGATGACGGCTTCACTCGCGGCCGGCAAGCCGACGACGTTACCCTCGTCGAAGAGCATCGCCGACGGCTTGATGAACCTGCGGCCCGGCAACATCACGTTTGCTCACATCCAGAAATTCGTCGATGAAGTTGTCACCGTGGGCGAAGACGACATCGCACAAACGGTGGCGTGGTTGTTCCGAAACGCACGGCTCGTGGTCGAACCGAGCGGCGCGGTGACGACGGCAGCGGCCAGATCGGGTTTAGGTCACGCGACGGGGACGATCGTCGCCATCGTCAGCGGCGGCAACGTCGCGCCCGAGGCGTTCGCGAAGTACCCTGAATTCCCGAGTCGTTTGAATTCTTACTTCTTACTTCTAACTGCTTACTTCTTCAGCCCCGATTCCCAGTTCATCGCCACGACAAGACCGCTCGGGTGATCGAGCCCGACTGCCGGCGCCACTGCGGCCGTCGGCACCACGAACTGGAAGTAGAGCAGACGCAGGCCATCAGGGGAGATGGCGTAGGTATGGTACTCAACGCCCGAATGCAGGTAGTTGAGTACGCGGTGGTTCACAAACGCCCTCGGCGCGGCGTGTTCGAAGCTCGATCCAGCGCCGTTCACCGTCACGGAATATATCGGGCCGACAAAGGCCAGGTTGCCCGGGTTCTGCGGGGTCGCGACCGGTCCGATGGAGTGAAAGAAGAGCATCTTGCTGTCCTGGCGCCACCGCGGCCAGTCGCCTCCGGCAACCGAGATCTGCCACTGCCCGGTGCCGGTGGGAAACGGCCGGACATGGATCTCGCGGCGGTTGCCCACCAGGTCGGAGCTGTAGGCGATCCACTTCCCGTCGGGTGAGACCTGCGCGTGCGTCTCGACGAACGGCGTGTTCGCGAACGGCGCCGCCTTCTTGTCGGCCAGCGACAGCACCCACAGATCGCTCTTGGTCTTCGGGTCCGTCACGCCGAACACGATGCGAGCGCCGTCCGGCGACCACGACATCGGCGCCTTCGGCAGCTCTGATTCGATCAGGAGCTCGTCGACGCCGGTCCCGTCAGAGCGTTTCCGGGACAGCCCCCACTTGCCGCCCCGGAGCGAGGTGTAGACGATGTCGCGGCCGTCGGGTGACCACACCGGGCTGGCATTGTGCTGGGCCGCATCAAACGTGAGGCGTGTTTCCGAACCCGAAGGCTCGATGATCCAGATGTCCCCTCCGGCCGCTTCGTGGCGGTGGACGGCGATCCGCTTCGCGTCGGGCGATACTTCAACGCCGCGGAAGCTGCCCGAAGGGCCGGGCCGGTCCGTCACCCCTCCGCCCTGGCTGATCCACGCGAGGTGCCATTCGGCGGTTTCCGACTGTGTGCCCGCGGCGCCCGCGGCACCGGTGTTCTCGAAGTACGCGAGCACGCCGTTCGCGGACACCGAGAAGTGTCCGCGGCCATCGTTCTCCGCGAAACTGACTTCATCCGCCACACGGGCCGCCTCCCCCGAGAGAGCCAGCGTCGCCGGGTCAAACGGCTGCGCATACACCGCGTTGCCGCGGTGAAACAGCAGATGACCGGTGCCCGAGTAGATCGCGTTCGATTCGGCGGCGAACACGCGGGTCTTGTCTTTCGAGTCGAGTGCCGCTCCATAGACGACGCGCAGCGAAGGATCAGTCGACCATGCCGAATACAGGAAGTGGCGTCCGTCGGGAAGAAACGACGGCCAGTAGTGCCCCGTTTCGCTGGCGTCAAGCGTCGTGACGGCTTCCGGGGTGCCGCCCTCGGCGGGGACGCGGAACACCCCCTTCGACGTTCCGAAAATGATGACACCGTCCCGATTCCAGGCGCCACCGGAGAAGTCCTCCACGGGAGAGAGGTCTTGCGGGGGGCCGCCGGACGCGGCGATCTTCCTCAGGCGCCCGCCCGACACGTACGCGATCGAGCGTCCGTCCGCGGACCAGAATAGCTGCGCCGCGCCATCGTCGGTCCCGGTCAGCGCTTGCGGCACGAGCGCACCGAGCGGCCGCACATACAGGCTGAACGGCTCGGCCGCGCCTGTCCGTGCGATGAACGCCACCGAGGTACCGTCTGGGACACCGCGAAACTCGAGAAGCCGAACAATGCGCCGGCGGCCACGCCGGCAACGGAGATTGGCGCCGCTGCCGCCGTCAATTGCATGGGCATGCGGTAGCGCAGCTCGGCCGGCGCCGCATCGCCGCGCAAGTACGCGATGGCCGGTACCGACACACCGATGGCGATCAGCATGGCGGCGGCCGCCGACGCCCGATCGCGGCGCGCGCGCGTGGCCGATCCGGCGGCGGCGAACGTCGTGGTGTCGCCGTCGGTGCTGCCTTCGGCGATCGCCTGAAGTTCCGCGAGCACATCGCGGGCGCTGTGCCAGCGATCCGCCGGATCCTTGGCGAGGCACGTCTGGACCACATGGTCCAGTTCCGTCGGCGTCGCCGGATCGGCGGCCGCGAGTGGCGGCGGAGTGTGGGTCGCGATCGCCGACATCACGAGGACGCGGCTCTTGCCCTCGAAGACCTTCTTACCCGTCACCATCTCGTGGATGATCACGCCCAGCGCGAACAGATTGCTGCGGGCGTCGGCCTCGGCGCCTTCGAGCAGCTCGGGCGCCATGTATTGCAACGTGCCGGGCACCGCACCGGGCGTGCTCAACTCGCGGTTCGCCGGCGCCTGGCCCGCCGCGAGTTTGGCCAGTCCAAAGTCGAGGAGCTTGGCGCCGGTTGGCGTGAGCATCACGTTCGACGGTTTCAGATCCCGATGCACGATGCCCTGGCGGTGCGCGCGATCCAACGCGCTGGCCATGGCAATGGCAATCGTCACGGTCTCGCCGACGCCGATCGGACCCCGGGCGATCCTCGCGGCGAGCGTTTCGCCCTCGAGGTACTCCATGACCAGAAAATCGATGCCGGCTTCGTGGCCGATGTCGTGCAGCGCGCAGATGTGCGAATCGCTCAGCGACGCAATCGTGCGCGCCTCGCGCTCGAAGCGCTGCTTCATCTCGGTGTTGTCGGCCCAATGCGACGGCAGCACCTTGATCGCGACCGTTCGCGAAGAGCCGCGTGTCGGTGGCTTTGTAGACTTCGCCCATGCCGCCGGCGCCGATGGCGGCTGACGATTTCATACGGCCCGAGTCGAGTGCCCGCATTCAGCGACATGTCACTTCACCGCTTTTCGGAACGCCGCGGTCCAATTGCGGACTACGGTCAGCCCATTGTTCGGCGCCGAGGCAAAGGCCGGGGCGGCGGTGCCGGCGCGGCAGGCCCCTGTCCGGCCACGACGAAGTTCGCGGGGACCGTCGGGACGCCTCCCTGGGCCGTGACCGTACCACCCGCGATGCTGGTGGCCGTGCGATGGAAGAACCGCTGGCCATCGGCAGACACGTCCCAGCGGTGGGTCGTCGGAATCGCGCCGCCGGGGGCATTGCGGGCGAATACAACTGGTGGGGAATGCCGGCGTTGATCTTCGGCCGGGCATGAAGTCCACGGCGAACACCGGTGACTGCAGCCCGATGAAGAAGATTTCCTTGCTGTCCCCGCGCCATCGTGGCCGTCCGCCGCCCGCATTGGTCACCTTGAGCTTCTGGTCGAGCGCGGGAAACGAGGTCACATACACTTCGAATCGTCCCGATTCGTCCGACACGTACGCGAGCCACTGGCCGTCGCTCGAGAACTGCGGCTCGTCCTTGTGATACGGACCCTGGATGATGGGAAACGGCTTGCCGGGCTTGCCGTCGGGATCGAAGGGAAGCACATACAGATCCTCGAACTCGCCGTTGATCTGTTTGTAGACCAGCGATTGTCCATCCTTCGACCAATCCTCGACGAACTCGTCGGCCGCCGTTTCGACCAGCGGTGTTTCAGGGCCGATGCCACTGGCATTCTTGACGTAGATGTCGGCGTTGCCTCTTCGAAACGTGACGAACGCGACCCGCCTGCCGTCGGCCGCCCACACCGGATTCATGTCGTCCGATGGATCGAGTGTCACCTTCGTGTTGACCTTCCGCTTCCAGTCGATCACCCAGATGTCCGAACCCGGCGAGGCGGGTTCCTGGCGGGTGATGGCGATCAACTGTTCATCCGGCGACACATCCAGCTCGCCGTAGGGACCCGGGTCGCCGAAGTCGGCGAGCTGTTTGCCCGCGCGATCGTGCCAGCCGTATTGCCAGCCGGCTTGAACACCCGCGCGGCCCGTGGCCGCTCCGCTTGCACCCTGGAAGTAGATCAGCGTTCCGCTCTGCGAGACGCTGTAGAAGCCGCGGCCGTTGGTGAGGTTGAAGCCAACGTCGCCCGCGATCTGCGCCGGCCCGCCGGACAGTGCTAGTTGTTGGGCGTCAAAGGGCTGCGCCAGTACGGTCGAATCGCGGCGGAACAGGAGATACCCCGACGCGGTACCGTGAGGATTGGAGTCGGCGGCGAGCAGGCGCGTCTTCTCGTTGCTCCCCAGCGTGCCGGCAAAGATCGCGCGCTTGTCGGTCTCACCGGTCCACGAGAGATACAGGTAACGCTTGCCGTCCGGAAGCAGCGCCGGCCAGTAGTGGCCCGATTCAGGTTTCTCGACGGTCGTGATCGTTTCGGACGCGCCGCCTTCGGCGGAGATGCGGCGGATGCCGGCGGGAGTGCCATACAGGATCGTGCCGTCGGCGCCCCAGGTCCCCCCGAAGAACGAGCCGTCCAGCGCGCCGAGCTCCTGTGGCGGGTACGCCGCCGCCGCCACCTTCTTCAATCGCCCGCCGGCCACGAAACCAATCGTGCTGCTGTCGGGCGACCAGAAGGGTTGCGTCGCATTGTCGGTGCCCGCGAGTTTTCGGAAGGTGACCGCGTTGACGGGACGCACGTACAACGACGCGGTATTTTCCTGCCCGGGACGCGACACCATGGCGATCGTCGTGCCGTCGGGCGAAATCGCCATGTCGGAGGCAGAGAGACCGAACGCCGGCACCCTGAAGCGGAATTCATCCGGGTCCGACGGCCCCTGGATGTAGCGATACGCCGGAAACGCCATCCCGGCCGCGATCAGCACGCTCGCCGCCAGCGCGGCCAGCGTCAACGGCTCGCGCCGTGCGCGCGCGCCCGTTGCGACGGCGGTGCCGTCCTTCGCGCCGCGCCCCGCGATCCATCGCAGCTGAATCAGGAGATCGTGCGCCGTCTGCCAGCGATCGTCCGGATCCTTGGCCAGGCAGCGCGACACCAGCCGCTCGAGCGCGCGCGGCGCAATCGGCGCCAGCGCCGACACCGGCACCGGATCGACGCTCATGATCGCGGCAATGAGGCTCGCTTGCGTCTTGCCGTCGAAGGCTTTGCGGCCCGTGAGCATTTCGTAAAGCACCGCGCCGAACGCGAAGATGTCGGTGCGGGCGTCCACGGCGCCGCCCTCGACCTGCTCGGGCGCCATGTAGCGCACGGTGCCGAGCACCATTCCGGGGCCCGTCAGATCCGAGTGCACGGTTTGCGCGGACGCAATCGCATCATCCGGTCTCGTCAGCTTCGCCAGGCCGAAATCAAGCAGCTTGACGTGCGCGGCGGAGCCCGAGCTGCCACTGGACGGCACCAGCATCACGTTTGCCGGTTTCAGATCGCGATGAACCACGCCGTGCTGATGCGCCTGGTCGAGCGCGTCGGCGATCTGAATGGCAATGCCGAGCGCTTCCTCGAGCTTTAGCGGGCGGGCGGTGGCCGGTGTCGCGGTCTGGTTGGCGGACTGCGCCGCCGCTTTCGCGCCGCTGCTGCCGCTTCCAGGCGTGGCGCTGCCCGCCACCGTCGCGCCCGACTTGCGTCCCTTCTCCCGCGCAATGCGTTCGGCGAGCGTTTCGCCCTGCAGGTACTCCATGACGATGAAGTCGACGCCGCCTTCGCTGCCGATGTCGTGGAGGACGCAGATGTTGGGATGTTTGAGGCTGCCGATCGTCTGCGCCTCGCGCTCGAAGCGCTGCTTCAGGTCGCTCACCGCTGACGCGTGCGGCGGCAGGACTTTGATCGCGACGGCCCGGTCGAGGCGTGTGTCGCGGGCTTTATAGACTTCGCCCATGCCGCCGGCGCCGGCGAGCTCGAGAATTTTGTACGGACCGAGGGACGTGCCTGTTTGAAGCGCCATGGGGGGGCGCGCGGATTATAACGGATCGCGGTCGAGCTGGCGGTCAGGCGTTTCCAGACCCTGGCAAGAGCGGCGCCGCCTCCCGGCGGGCGTCGTCGAGATCCGTGACGACGCCGTCAAGCTGCAGTTCGTAAATCGCCTTCAGGATCTTTCCCATCTCCGGACCGGGCTCGACGCCGAGCTCGATCAGGTGCCGCCCGAGCAGGATCGGCGCCGGCGGCTTATGCTCGACGCCGAGCGAGCGGGCGCGCTCGAGGAACCAGTCGATGCCGGAGCAGTCGAACGTGCCGGTGCGGCCGTGGCAATCCGATCGCGCGAACCGCGCCAGCAATTCGAGGTCGACTTTCTGGGCGAGGCGGCGGAACGCGCCGTCGGTCACCGTGTCTCGCGCCTTGAAGAACGCCATCGGCCGCAGGTGTTCCGTGACCAGGCCGAGCACCTGCGCGCGCACGTCGAATCCATCGAGCGTGTTGATGTTCAGGCGATTCAGGATCTCGGTCGCCGGCGCGGCGCCCATCGCTTCATGATTCGGTGACCTCACCCGGCCGTCGATCACGGCGGTGGTCGGCGGCTTGCCGAGATCGTGGCAGATGGCGCCGAGCATGATCGTGGCCAGCCGCGGTCGATCGAGATCGCCGTTCAGCTCTCTCGCTTTGTCGATCACCATCAACGTGTGGATCCACACGTTGCCTTCGGGATGCCACTCCGGGTCCTGCGGGCAGTCGTAGAGCGCCTCCATCTCCGGCAGCAACTGGTGGATCACGCCGAGCTCGCGCCCAAGCGCAAAGCCGATCGACGGCCGCTCGGCCTGGAGCAACAATTTTTCGAACTCGCCCCAGATGCGCTCCGCCGGCAGATCGTCGAGCGCGATCGACGAGCAAATCCGTGCGGTCTCCGGATCGATCGTCAGATCAAACCGTGCCGCAAACTGCAGGGCACGGAGGACACGGAGGGAGTCTTCTGCAAACGTTCCAGGATCAACAATGCGGAGGACACGGAGGTCGAGATCCTTCCGGCCCTGAAACGGATCGAGATATTCGTCAGTCAGCGGATCCCAGCCGATGGCGTTGATCGTGAAATCACGCCGCCGCGCCGCCTCCTCGAATGGCATCGACGGATCGCCCTGGACGGTGAAGCCCTTGTGGCCGCGGCCGGTTTTCGATTCCCGACGCGGCAAGGCCACGTCAATGGCGCCCAGCTTGTAGACGGGAAAGGCCTGGCCGACCGGCTCGACGCGGCCCAACGATTTCAGCAGGGGCAGCAGCGCGTCCTGGCCGATGCCGAACACCTCGAGATCGAGGTCCTTTGAGGGGCGTCCCAGCAAGCGATCGCGAACGAATCCGCCAACGCACAGCGCGCGCCCACCCGCTTCGCGCACGGCGCCGGCAACACGCCGGGCCTGGTGTTCCAGATCCACAGGGACAGCATATGATGGCCGCCTGCCCACCGTAGCGCATAGAGCGCGCAGGTGGGCGGAGAGGATGCCCATGACCCTGTTGAAACCGGTCGGTGTTGCGTCGGCGGTGTTGTTGTTGGCGGTTGGCTATGGAGTTGGCTCGTGGCACGGCGCCGCGGTGGCGAATGCGCAGAGTGCGAATCGCGTGTTCGAGCTTCGTACCTACACGGCGCCGGACGGCAAGCTACCCGAACTGAATGCTCGCTTCCGCAATCACACCATGCGGATCTTCGAGCGCCACGGCATGAAGAACGTCGGCTACTGGGTGCCGCAGGATGCGCCCACCAAAGAGAACACGCTCATCTACATCATTTCGCACGAGAGCCGCGACGCCGCGAAGAAGAGCTGGGCGGCCTTTGGCGCGGATCCGGAATGGCAGAAGGTGGCCAAAGAATCGCAGGTGAACGGCAAGATCGTGGCCGGCATCACGTCCGTGTACATGGACCCGACCGATTACTCGCCGATTAAATAAAGGTGCACAAGGTGCGCGAGGTGCACAGGGTGCACAAGGTGCGGAGAGGACTTCGATGACGATTAATCGCATGCGGATTCTAATCGCCACAATGCTGGCGATTAGTGGCTTCTCGATCCTGGCCGCCCAGCAGCCTGCCAGCGATCCCAACTTCACCGGCGTGGTCACGGCGATGGATGCCAAAGACATCTCCGGCGGCCGCCGCAAGTTTGACCCGGGTGCTCGCACGGCCTGGCACAGCCACGACCGCGGACAGCTGATCTATGCCGAGCAGGGCCGCATGCGAACGGGCCGGCGCGGCCAGGCGATTAAGGAATACGACCAGGGTGGCAGCGAATACACGCCGCCGAACGTCGAGCATTGGCATGGCGCAACGCCGGCTGAACCACTCGTCCAGGTGAACATCCAGTTCGGCGGCACCACGAAGTGGCTGACGAAGACCACGGACGATGAATACGGGGGCAAGTCGCGCAAATGAGCGATCGCGCGATCGAGCTCCTGAAGGATCTGGTCAAGATCGATTCGGTCAACCCGTCGCTCGTCCTCGGGGCCGCCGGCGAACAGCACATCGCCCGGGTGCTGACCGTCGCGATCCAGGGCGGCATTGGCTTGCGGGTGCGCGAACAGATCGTCGCGCCCGGCCGTCCCAACCTCGTCGCCGAGCTCGAAGGCGCGGCACCCGGACGCTCGCTGATGTTCTGCGGCCACATCGATACGGTCGGCGTGGCCGGGATGGCGGCGCCGTTCAGCGCCGAAGAGCGCGACGGCCGCATCTACGGTCGCGGCTCGCAGGACATGAAGAGCGGCGTCGCGGCGATGATCGACGCCGCGCGCGTGATCGTCGAATCGGGCGGCCTGGCGGCGGGGAAGCTGATCCTCGCGTGCGTGGTCGACGAGGAGCACGCCAGCATCGGCGCCGAGGCGCTGGTGACGAAATGGCGTGCGGATGGCGCGGTAGTCACCGAGCCCACTGATATGCAGGTCGCGGTCGCGCACAAAGGTTTCGAATGGGTCGAGATTGAAACCGAGGGTCGCGCCGCGCACGGGAGCCGGCCTCGTGAGGGCCGCGACGCGATTCGGATGATGGGCCGCGTGCTGAATGGACTCGATGCGATCGATCGGCAGCTGCAGTCCAAGCCGCCGCACAAGCTCCTGGGCACGGCTTCACTGCACGCCTCCTTGATCGAAGGCGGCCGCGAGCTGAGCAGCTATCCCGATCGGTGTCACCTGCAGATGGAACGGCGCACCATACCAGGCGAAGCGCCGGGTGCGGCCGCCCGAGAGGTCGATGAGGTGCTGACGCGACTGCGTTCAGAGGATCCGGACTTCAAAGCGGCCAGCAAGAGCATGTTTGCGCGCTCGCCGTACGAGCTTGCGGGCGATCACGACCTGCCGCAGGCCATGTTGCGTGCGTGCGGCACTGCCAGCGCGCCGATTGGCATGTCGTTCTGGACTGACGCCGCCATTCTCGGTGATGCCGGGATCCCATCGATTCTGTATGGGCCAACGGGCGGCGGCCTTCACAGCGTCGACGAGTGGGTCAACGTCCAGTCGGTGTTGAAGTGCCGCGACGCGTTAGTCGCGTTGGCGCGCGATTGGTGCCGCTAGCCGCTCGCACGCGTCCCCGTGACGTGGCGAAGGACGTCCTTCAACAGATCGAGCTCCTGGTCCTGCTTCTTCCCCATCTCGTCGAAACGCTCCTCGGTCGATTCGCGGAGCCCTTCCCGCGCCTCAAGGCTGAACTTCAACAGGCCATGCAACTCTTCGTCGCGGATCTTCGCCTTGTTCAACTCTTCGCCGACACGCGTGAAGCCGGATCGCATCTCGGCCTCGAGTCCGCCAACCCTGGTCTCGAGTCCGCCAACCTTGGTCTCGAGTCCGCCAACCTTGGTCTCGAGTCCGCCAACCTTGGTCTCGATTCCGCCAAGCTTCGTATCGATCGCGTCCAGCCGCTTCGCAATGCCGTCGAGCGTCATCTCACTCGGCAGTCTACCATCGTCCATCGCAAGCTCCTTTGGAGGTGATCAGAAGCAGGTTCGATGCCGAATGCGGTTCTTGCGGGAATCGGTGAATCCGACAGAGGTCAGTCGACCAACGTCGCAGTTTCTGCCATTTGACCCGGTCGAGACGATCGCAATAATCGCCGGTGTCAGGGCTGCGGATTCTCAGCGCGGGCCGTGCTACCCGCGATCGCTGAGTAACCCTCTCACGACGAATGCGACGTTGGCCGGCCGTTCACCGAGACGGCGCATGAAGTACGGATACCACTGCTTGCCGAACGGAACGTAAACGCGGACCTTGTAGCCTTCCTTCACGAGTGCGGTCTGTAGGTCGCGGCGGATGCCGTAGAGCATCTGGAACTCGAAACGATCGTTCGAGTAATTCTTGCTGCGCGCATACGCCTTGGTCGCGTCGATCATGTCCGGGTCGTGCGTGGCGATGGCGGGGAACGTCCCTTCGTCCAACAGCAGTCGCATCAACTCGACAAACGCCGCGTCGACCTCGTTCTTCTTTTGATACGCGACTTCTTTCGGCTCTTTGTACGCGCCCTTGACCAGGCGCACGCGCGCGCCCATCGCGTTGAGCCGACGGACATCAGCCTCCGACCGCTTCATGTACGACTGGATCACCGTGCCAATCTGCACGTGCCCCTGCTGCCACAGCGTTTCGAGAATCTCGATCGTCGCCTCGGTGTAAGGCGAGTTCTCCATGTCGATGCGCACGAAGAACCCGTTCGCATCGGCTGGCTCAAGGATGCGCCGCATGTTGTCCACGGCGGTGGCGCGATCGACATCGAGCCCCAGCTGCGTCAGCTTCACCGATATGTTGCGTTCGATACCGGAGGTGACGATCGCGTTGATGATCTTGACGTAGTCGGCCGCCACGGCCGCCGCTGCCGCGGCACTCGACACGCTTTCGCCGAGGTAGTCCAGAGTCAGGTGCAATCCCTGCTGCTGCAAGCCGCCGACCGCGGCAATCGCTTCCTCGATCGACTCGCCGGCAATGAAGCGGCGGGCGAAGCCGCCACCGGGCGCCATGCCGTACTTCGACGCGAGGCGCTGCAGGGTCGGAATTTGGGCGAGGCCGTGGAAGAGGGCCTTCGAGGTAGCGTCCAGCATCAGTGCGTGGAGCTGGGCGGCGACAGCAGATGCGCCAGGGACCGGGCGTAGTAGCGAAGCACGTTCCGTTCGCGCACGCGATACCGGCCCCCCTCCACGACGATGATGTTCCTGGTGACAAGCGGTTCCGTGGCGGCGTCGAGCACGTCGGCTGATGTCGACACGCTCATGTTAGCGTCGGCCAGGCGCAGCGTCTCGAGGACGAAGTCGATGCGCGAGGCGAGCTCGGCTTTCGTGGCCGACCGCTTCATCGCCGCCGCCAGCACCGCGGTCGGCAACACCTTGTAGAGTTTGCCGATCTGATTGCGGACGTGACGGGTGAGATCCATCACCACCTTCTTGTTCTCCGGATCGATGCCGTCGAGCGAAATCGGCTTGCCGAACGTGACAAAGGCCCGGCTGCGATACCCGACCGCATAGCGCACCAGCTCCGCGATCTCGCGGCTGAACGTCTTCTGCGAGCGCTTCACGCGCTGCTTGGAAATCACGTGATCTTCGAGCACCAGGTCGTACGCGACCGCCACCGGTAGCAGCTTGAGGCCCGGCAATTGGGCATCCAGGCACGCGTTCAGCAACCCGACTTTGGCCGCCTTGAGCTCGCCGCTGTAACTGCGCCCGCCCTCCGGATAGAAGAACAGGTCGTGTTTGTGCAGCAGCTCGCTGACGTAGGCCTTCAACGTGATCAGGTACGCCGGGTCCTTCATGTTGCGGCGGATCGGCAGCGCGCCGGTGACGTGCTTGTGGATCAACCCGAGCGGTCCGCCAAACAGGTTGATGCCGGCGGCGATGATCGGCGGCCGGATGCCGGCGTCGTCGAGGACCAGCGGTTCGACGAGATAGTCGATGTGGCTGCGGTGGTTCGACGCGTATACGACGCGTCCCTTTTTTGCCGCCTCGACCGCGAGCTGCTGATTCTCGCCGTGGCGCTCGATCTTGCGAAGGATTGGGTAGAGCGGGTACTCGAGCGCCCGATATAGCTCGTAGCGCTGAGTGGTCCGCAGCTCCTCGAGATAGGTCATCACGCGCGTGCGCGCGGTGTCGCTGGTCAGGCCATGGCTGCCCTCGAGAAAACGCGCGACGTCTTCCCGGGCAAGAACGGCTTCAGCGATCGTGTCGGGCCGCATTGGGTCACCGAGATGATAACTCGCGGCTAATCGCATCCGCAAAAGAAGTGGTGGTGGCGGTTCCGCCGAGATCGGCCGTGACGTGTCCACTCGCCAGCGTTTTCTTCAGGGCCGCCATGATCGCGTCGGCCATCGCATCCTCGTGCAGGTGCTGCAGCATCAACACTGCCGACAGTAGCAACGCCGTGGGGTTGGCGATATCGCGTCCGGCAATGTCCGGCGCGGTGCCGTGAACGGCCTCGAACACGCCAACGCCGTTCTCGCCGAGGTTGGCGGCGGGTACTACGCCGAGGCCGCCGACCAGTCCCGCGCACAGATCCGAAACGATGTCGCCGAACAGGTTCGGCAGGAGCAGTACATCGAGGCGCTCTGGGTGCATCACCAGGTGCATGCACGCGGCATCGACGATGCGATCGTCGAACTGGATGTCGGGATACCGCGCCGCGACCTTCTGCGCGCACTCGAGAAACAGGCCGTCGCCAAGCTTCATGATGTTGGCCTTGTGCACGGCGGTGACCTTCTTGCGCCCGCGCCGGCGCGCCTGCTCGAACGCAAACACTGCGATGCGGGTCGACGCGGCCTCGGTGGTGATCTTCAGGCTCTCGACCACGCCCGGCACGACGATGTGTTCGAGGCCGGCGTAGAGGTCCTCGGTGTTCTCACGGACGATAATCAGGTCGACGCCGGTGAAGCGCGACTTCACCGAGGGCAGGTTCGAGACCGGGCGCAGGTTCGCGTAGAGGTCGAGCGCCTTGCGCAAGCCGACGTTCACGCTCGTGAAGCCCTTACCGACCGGTGTGGTGATCGGGCCCTTCAGCGCAATCTTGTTCTTCCTGATCGAATCGAGCAGCGGCTGCGGGAGCGTGGTGCCGTGCTCCTCAACGGCCTGCGCGCCGGCCGAAAACGTTTCCCATTCAGGCGTGAAGCCCGCCGCCTCGAGAACTCTGACTACCGCGCGCGTGACTTCCGGACCAATCCCGTCGCCCGCGATAAGAGTGATTTTTCGTGTCAATCAGATCACCAAATCACCAAATCACGAGATTCGCTATTCACGTGCCTCCCACCAGCAGAGCGCCAGCCCGCCAATGGCCGTGATCGAAAAGAGGATGTTCGAAAGTCCGTGCAGGCGATTGAATTCCACACGCCGCGGATCGGTATCAGGCAATTCGGAAACCGGCCCGGATACCTGCGCCTGGATCGCGTCAACCTCCGGAATCAGGTAAAAGCCGGTGACCATCATCATGACGAGCATCATCGCCATGATGCCGACGCGAATGCCGTACTTGAGGGGGCGCGCGCCGAGCAGGCGATGGAGCGTGAGCGTAATGAACATGATGCCGCCCATCGCGTACGACAGCCACGTCAGCCGCAGGAGCACTTCGCCGAACACCTGGCCGGCGAGCACGCGACCCTGCGACTGGTTCCACGCCTGCAGCACGCCGAACACCGACGGCGCCACGAGCGCGCCGGCCACGATCAGGCCGCCCACCCAGAGGACGAGCGCCACGACGTAGAGGTAGCGCAGCAGGAACATCTCACCATTTTACTGATAAACTTTCGCGATCCCTGAACCCGATTCCTGATTGCTGATTCCTGATTCCTATTCCCGGAGGTAACCCTGTTGCAGGTTGATGCGCCGCTCCTGTCCTCGCTGAAGAACATCGCCACCCGTCTTCGCATCGAGTCGATTCGCGCCACGACGGCGTCGGCCAGCGGGCATCCCACCACGTGCATGTCGGCCGCGGAATTGATGGCGGCCTTGTTCTTCGCCGACATGCGATTCGATCCGAAGAACCCGCAGCATTCGCAGGCGGATCGACTCGTGATGTCGAAGGGCCACGCGGCGCCGTTGCTCTACGCGATGTGGGCAGAGGCCGGGTTCATTCCGCGCGAGCGGCTCACCGACCTGCGACTGTTTTCTTCGAATCTCGAGGGTCATCCGACACCGCGCCTGCCGTTCGTGGACGTGGCCACCGGATCGCTCGGCCAGGGCCTGGCGGCCGGCGTCGGCTGCGCGCTCAATGCGCGCCGCATCGGATCGGACTATCGCACTTACGTGCTGATGGGCGACGGGGAAACCGCCGAAGGCTCGGTCTGGGAAGCGGCGGCGTCGGCGAACTTCTACAAACTCGACTCGCTGTGCGCCATTCTCGACGTCAATGCTCTCGGGCAGAGCCGGCCCACCGAGCTGCAACACGATCTTGAAACCTATCGCGTTCGCTGGAGCGCGTTTGGCTGGCACGTGATCGCCATCGACGGCCACGATCTCCCGCAGGTGCTGGCCGCATACCAGGAAGCGCGTGCCACCAAGGGGCGCCCCACCATGATCCTGGCGCGCACGCTGAAGGGAAAGGGCGTGACGTTCATGGAAGGCCTGCCGAACTGGCACGGCAAGCCGCTGAGCAAGGAGCAGATGACGAAGGCGTTTGCGGAGCTGGATCAGCAGATCGTGCCGGAGGCTGGCGGCGCGCCGAAGATTCCCGCGCCTCCCGCCGAGAAATCAGAGGCGTCGCCGAAGCCGATGCCGGCGCCGCAGTTCAAGCTCGGCGACTTGATCGCGACCCGCGAGGCTTACGGCGCCGCGCTTGCCAAGCTCGGGAGCGTCGACCCACGCGTGGTGGTCCTCGACGCCGACGTCAAGAACTCGACCTTCAGCGACAAGTTCGAAGCCGCGCACCCCGATCGCTTCTACCAGTTCTTCATCGCCGAACAGGTGATGATCGGCGCCGCCATGGGTCTGGCCGCTCGCGGCTCGATTCCGTTCCCGTCCACCTTCGCCGCATTTCTCACGCGCGCCGCGGACTTCATCCGCATGGCAGCGATCAGCGGCGTCAACATCAAGGTGGCCGGCTCGCATGCGGGCGTGTCGATCGGCGAGGACGGTCCTTCGCAAATGGCGCTCGAAGATTTTGCGATGTTTACCGCCCAGCCCAACTTCGTGGCGCTCTATCCGAGCGATGCCGTCTCCACGGAACGGCTGATCGCCGAGGCCGCCGCGTTCCACGGGCCCGTGTATATCCGCACCTCCCGCCCGAAGACGCCGGTGATCTACGACAACAACGAACAGTTTCCAATCGGCGGCTTGAAGGTGGTGCGGAAGAGCGACAAGGACACCGCCACGGTGATTGGCGCCGGCGTCACGCTGTTCGAGGCGCTCAAGGCGCACGACGAGCTGAAGGCCAAAGGCATTTCCATCCGCGTGATCGATTTGTATTCGGTGCAACCGATCGACGCCGCCTCGTTGATCGAGGCCGGCAAGCAGACCGGCCGCCTCATCACCGTCGAGGATCACTATTTCTCCGGGGGGCTTGGCGACGCAGTGGCCCACGCGGTGGCGGCCGCGGGTCTCACGGTGCAGCGGCTCGCGGTTGCGGAAATCCCGCGCAGCGGCAAGCCCGACGAGCTCATCGACAAGTTCGGCATCTCGGCGCGCCACATCGTCAATGCAGTCACAGGCTGACCATGAAGCGACCTCCCCCGTTCTTAGTTTTTAATTTGGCATTGTTAATTTCCCTGGCTCTTGCCACCGGGCACGCGCAAGCCCCCGTCGGCGTGCAGGAGCCGGCGTGGTCGCCGGATGGCAAGCGCATCGCGGTGTCGTATCTCGATCGCATCTGGACGCTGACCGCGGATGGCAAGCAGGCCAAGGCCGTCACCACCGGCGACGCGACGACGATCGAGCGCGAACCGGCGTGGTCGCCGGACGGCAACAAGCTGGCCTTCGCTGCTGATCGCGGTGAAGGCTTCGACATTTTCGTGGTCTCGTTGAAGAACGGCATCGCCGCCGGTGCCCCGGTGGCCGTGACGACGACGGCGGGTGATGAGCGATGGCCGTCGTGGACGGCCGATGGCCGATTGGTGTTCGCGCATCGCGATGTCAAACCCGAGGGCCGGCCCGCCGATCCCAGCCTGCAGTTCGATCTGTTCCTCCTTTCTCCGGTTGCAGGCTCCGACGCGTGGCAAGGGCCGGTGCCGCTGACCGAGACCACCGACAGCGAAACGTATCCGCGCGTGTCGCCTGACGGCACCAAGGTCGCGTTCATTTCCGAGCGTGATTCCGAAGACGACGTCGACATGTGGTGGATGGCGGTGCCGTCTGCCGCAATTGCGAAGCCGATTCCGCTCGGCACCCGGCCGCCGAAGCCCGTGTCGTCGTCGGTTCCGGCAGTGGGTGAGAACGGCCGTCCGTTGCGCGCCATTCGCATGACGCGCGTGCGCGGACACGAGGCCTACCCGTCCTGGGCGCCCGATAATACCCGCGTCGCGTTCTACGCGGTGCGCGAAGGCATCGGCTCGGTATGGGTCGCCACCGCGGAACCCCCGCGCCCGGAGGGCGCGGAAGAGCCACTGCCGCGCGCGAAGCCCGCTGCGCAACCGCAACTGGTGTCGCGGAAGGGCGGCGCGCCGGCGTGGTCCCCCGACGGCAAGTCGCTGCTCGTCTCCGGCCTGCCGGATCCGCAACCGGTCTACAACGGCAATCCGCTCCGCAACGAAGTGGAAGCGCCGCCGCTCTTCGCGCTGAATTCTGCCTTCCAGTTGTGGCGCATGGCCGCGCCCCTGCCGGTGCACGAAGACGGCGGGGCCGTGCCTGCCGAGGTGACCGCGTCACCGGCGCTTTTCGGCGCGATGTTCGATCGGGTGTGGACGACCTTGAAGTCGCTCTATTACTCCGCGGGAGACACCGCCGGGCAGTGGGCGAGCGCGCGCGGGAAATATCGTTCACGCGCCATCGCCGCGAAGAATGAAGCCGATCTCGAGACCGTCATCGACGAGATGGTGGCGGCGCAGCCGACCATCAAGCCGGTTGTCACCTCGAACGGCGCCGTGGTGGTTTCCGGCCACCCGCTGGCGTCGGAAGCCGGCCGATTGGCTTTCGAAAAAGGCGGCAACGTGGTCGACGCGATGATCGCGGTGTCGTTTGCGCTGGGCGTGGTCGAACCCGAAGCGTCGGGCATCGGCGGTGATGGTTCGGCCGTGCTGTATCTCAAGGGCATGAAGAAGCCGACGGTCATCGAATACAAGGACATGACGCCGATCAAGGCGACCGCCGACAACCCGCAGATCATGCAGGACGGCCGCATCGTGGCCGACGGCCCGGCCGCTGCCAACATTCCCGGCGTGGTGGCGGGTCTTGATTACGCCTATCGCACCTACGGCAGCGGCAAGGTGAAGTGGGAGGACCTGGTCGCGCCGGCGATTGCGCTCGCGGACGAGGGATTCATCCTTGACGAGGGCCTGCCGTCGAGCATCGCGGAAGGCCGCCGCTTCCTCGAGAAGTGGCCGGAAGCCGCGAAGATCTATCTGCCCAACGGCAAGGTGCCGCGGCCCGGCGAGCGGTTCTTCAACAAGGACTACGCCACGACGCTGCGCGCGATTCAGAAGGGTGGCGCCGACGCGTTTTACCGCGGCGAGATCGCCAAGAAGATCGCCGCCGACATGGAAGACAACGGCGGCATCCTGACGTTTGCGGACCTGGCGCAGTATCGCGCGATGGAGCGCGTGCCGGTGGCGGGCTCGTATCGCGGGCACACGCTGTATGCGGGCGGGCCGCCGCTGTCCACGGGCATCCAGCTGTTCGAATCGCTGCACGTGCTCGAGAACTACCAGCCGAAGGCGGGCGCGCGCGCGTCCACGGATCCGGATTACCTGCACTACCTCGTCGAATCGTGGAAGGTGCGCGATCCGCTGCGCCGCGTCGCCGATCCCGAACGCTGGCCGGTGGATTACGAAGAGCACCTGAAGAAGGAACACGCGAAGACGCTGTTTGCCAAGATCGATCCGAAGAAGGCGTCGCGCTACGAGCGGACGCCGCCCGACGATCAACCCACCACGCCCACCGCGCCGCCGCCGCGCATCAGCACGGGCACGACGTCGTTTGCCGTCGCCGATGCCGACGGCAACATGATCGCCGTCACGCAGACGCTGAGCACGTGGGGCGGCACGTTTTACGTGTCCAAGGGGCTTGGCTTCCTCTACAACAATCACCTGCGATCGAACCGGTTGACGGCCGGGGCGTACGGCAGCCTGGTGCCGCTGGCGCGATCGTCGACGGCGGCGGTGCCGGCGCTGGTGTTCGCCCGGAACGCGGCCGGCGAGGAAGTCCCGCGGCTGGCGGTGGGCTGCGCGGGCAACGCGTGGATCCCGGTGTCGGTCTACAACATCATCACCGGCGTGATTGACGGCAACCTCGGCGCGCAGGCGGCGATCGAGGCGCCGCGGTTCCTGCCCGGGCGCGACCCCGCCGATCCGCTCGAGAACGGCGAGCGCGTCGAGATCGAGGATCGCTTTCCGCGGCCGTTGCTGCAGGACCTGATCGCGCGCGGGCATAAGTTCCAGAAGATCGGCCGGAAGGGCGAGGTCCGCTACGGCTATGCCGCGGCGATTACCATCGACGTGCCGAATCGCAAGGTTGAGGGCGGCGCCGAGCCGCGCCGTTCGCATGCCGCCGTGCCGTTTACACGCGGCGCCACCACCACGTCACAACAACAATGAAGATTGCGTCATATGGCCCGCGCCTTTAGGCGCGGGTTTGGGACACCGAAGATATGGCTCTCATCGACCCTGGCAAGAAAGCCCCGACGTTTTCGCTCCCCGATCAGGAAGGCAAGACCCATAACCTCGCTGACTACGCCGGCCAGCCGGTGGTGATCTACTTCTATCCGAAGGACGACACGCCGGGCTGCACGGCCGAGTCGTGCGCGTTCCAGGACAACCTGCCGAAGTTCAAGAAGAGCAGGGCGGCGGTGCTTGGCGTCAGCGTGCTCGACACCAGGAGCAAGGCGAAGTTCGCGGAGAAGTACGGATTGAAGTTCCCGCTGCTCGCGGATGAAGACCACGCGGTGATCGACAAGTACGGCGTGTGGCAGGAGAAGTCGATGTACGGCAAGAAGTACATGGGCGTGGCGCGCACGACGTATCTCATCGGGCCCGACGGCAAGGTCGCGAAGCGATGGGACGGCGTGAAGGTCGATGGCCACGCCGAGGAAGTGCTTGCCGCCGTCCAGCAGCTCTGAGATTCGCCTGCACGTGGCAGGGATGGATTGCGCCGACGAAGCGGCGCTGGTTCGCCACGCGCTCGCCAGGCCCGGCGTCCTCTCGCTCAACTTCGATCTCGTCGGCCGCCGCGTCGACGTCACCTTCGATCCCGATCGCATTTCCGCCGCGGCGGTCCTCGACGCGGTCAGCGCCACCGGCCTCATCGCGCACACCCACGCGGCCGGCGATCACGTCGGCGACGATCACGCGCACCACGACCACCACCACGACACCGCGAAATGGTGGGCGGTGGCGAGCGGCGCGACCTTGCTGATCGGCTGGGCGATCGACGGCGCTTACGCCGAAAGCTGGACCGATGCGGTGTTCGGCGATCACGGCGAGAATGGTCACGCCCATCATCCGGCGGCGATCGCCACGTACGCGGTCTCCGCCATTGCCGGCCTGTTCCCGATGGCGCCGCGCGCCTTTGCGTCCCTGCGGTTCCGCCGTCTCGACATGCACGTGCTGGTGTGCCTGTCGGCCATCGGCGCCGCGGCGATCGGGCAATGGGCGGAAGCGGCGACGGTGGCGTTCCTGTTCGCGGTTGCGCACCTGATGGAAGCGTGGAGCATCGAGCGCGCCCGCCATGCCGTGGCGGATCTGGTTGGACATGAACCGGGTTGGGGCGCCGACGGCGGGCACGAGGCCGCACCGGTGGAGCGCTGGATCGAGCGTTTCGCGGCCGTCTACACCCCGCTCGTCACCTTTGCCGCCCTGGCCGTGGTGCTGATCCCGCCGATCTTCGACGGCTTGTGGTCGGTGTGGTTTTATCGCGGGTTGATCTTCCTCGTGCTGGCGTGTCCGTGCGCGCTGGTGATCTCCACACCGGTGACGGTGGTGGCCGCGCTGACGTCAGCTGCGAGACGGGGTGTGCTGTTCAAAGGCGGCGGCCCGCTCGAGCGCGCGGCCACGGTGAAGACCTCGAGCATCAGCGCGTTGGGTGAGGCCGGCGTCAACGTGCAGTGTCGTACTAGCCCTACACCACTGAATCGTGTCGATGTCGTGCTGACGTGCGATCACGACGAAGACATCGCCTTCCTCGTCAGTCATGCCCGTCGCGCGTTGCGCGTGATTCGCCAGAATGTGGTGCTGGCGCTCGTCACGAAGCTGGCGTTCCTGGTTTCCGCGGTGCTCGGCGCCGCTCCGCTATGGCTCGCGGTGGTGGCCGACACGGGCGCAACGGTTGCCGTGACGCTCAATGGGCTACGACTGCTGCGGGCCCAAACACCCGAGTGACTCATTCTGCACACTCCTAGATAGGGCGCGCGGGTATGCTGCTAAGTTGGGGGCAGGCCGCGAAAATTAGCGAAACGCTATGGGAGGGTCAGGTCTCGTTACAAATCAGACCTGACCCCAACTTAGCGAAACGCTAATTTTTGCGGCCTGCCCCCAACTTAGCGGCACCTGACCGGCTGTACCAGTTCACATGGTCACGAGGAGGGCGAAATGGCGGTTGTGTTTCAGAAGAGCGTCGGGTTATTGCTGTTGGCGGTGTGGCTGATTCTCTATGGCGTGATGGGCCTTGTCGCCTTCGTTCTACCGGCCCCGCTGATGTCGGTCCTGGCGTTGCTCGCCGGCATCCTGATTCTTGTGGGCCGCTAGGATGCGGCACCTTCGCGCATCAACCCCGCCAGTGACCGCCCGGACGTCATGAGTCGCGCCGGCGTGTGGCCGGTGAGCGCCTTGCAGTCCCGGATCATGTGCGGCTGATCGCTGTAGCCGCAGTCGGCGGCGATCTCCGCGCCGCTGAGCGACGGCTGATGCCGGAGCGTGTGCAGCACCGCGTGCAGGCGCGCGATGCGCGCCATTTGCTTCGCGGGCAGGCCCACTTCTTCCTTGAACCGCCGCTCGAGGTGCCGCCTCGTGATGCCGAGATGTTTCGCCAGCCGATCGATCGCGATGTTGCCGCGGCGCGATTCAATCAGCGTGAGGGCATGATCGATTGAACCGTGCGATCGGCCGCGATCACTGAAGCGGCGCGCCAGGGCAGCGGTCACGTCGTCGAAGCGTTCTTGCCGCGGCGTGTTTTTCAGTTGGTCAAGTAGACGATCCATTCCGGGCAGCACGCTGGATGCCTCAATCAATTGGTCCTGCAGCTCCCACATCGGTGTTCGCAGCGCGGCTCCCGCACGGCCCGGCCAGAATCGAATTCCGATCAAATCGACGGCGCCGGTTGGCACCGCGACGACCGGTCTGGTCATTTGGCCTGCCAGCAGATCCAGCGGCTGCAGCTGGCCATTCTCGAAGCGATCCGCGAGATTCAAAATGATCTCGACGCATCCGTCTGGCACGATGGGCTCCGGGGAATCGAATTCCTCCTTCGTCCCTCGCGCCGTCCAGATCGTCTTAACCAACCCTGCGAGTGGGGCTGGTGGCTGGTGATAGGCAAACTCCATGAAGTCGCTTTTCTTCAATACCGCTGCGGCGGAGGCCCTTATTCTAGGCGCATGACGCGAATCGTGTGTGTATGGCTGCTTCTGTCTGGAACGTTGGTGCAAGCCCAGAAACCGACGCTGTCTGATTTGGCGTGGCTGGCCGGATCGTGGACGGGGACGAGCCAGGGGATCGAGATGGAAGAACATTGGACCGCACCGAAGGGCAACTCGATGGTCGGCCTCCATCGCGACGTCGGCAAGGGCCGGACGCTGCTGTTCGAGTTCCTGCGCATCGAGCAGCAGGGCGATCAGATTGTCTATCTCTCGATGCCGAACGGCCGCTCGCCGGCGACGCCGTTTCCGTTGAAGGAAGTGTCGGGCACGCGGGTGGTGTTCGAGAATCCCAAGCACGATTTTCCGCAGCGCATCATCTACTGGAAGGACGGCAACGATCTGCGCGCGAGGATCGAAGGGACGATGAACGGCAAGCCCGGTGGAGAAGAATGGCGATGGACTCCGGGGACGCTGAAGTAGCGTCCCCGGAGCGCCCCTACTGACCGCGCGGGCCGCGGCGCTGCTTCATCTTTCCCTCGCGCGACGCGCGCAGCTCTTTGAGCTTGGCTTGCTGCTCCGAGGTCAGAATCTGCAGTGATTCAGCGCGAACTTTCGCGTTGAGAATCGCCACTTCCGCTTCCGCCGCCGCCACTTCCGCGCTCTTGGCGCGAATCGCCGACTCGTTGATCGCGTCCGCCTCGATCAACGCGCGCATGCCCTGGCGCGCGGCGCCGAGCTTTTCGCCGGCCGCCTTGAACTCCGACTGCCGCGCCTCGCGGATCTTCCGCAGCTGCGCGCGCTGGTCGTCGGTCAAGTCGAGTGCCCGGAACTCGGGTCCGGCTCCGCCCGGTCCGCGCATCTGCCGGCCATCGCCCGGGCCGCCGCGCCGCTCCTGCGGTGCGTCCTGCGCCATCAATGCCGGGATGGCCCCGGCCATCGCAATGGCCACGAATCCGGCGGCCAATGCAGTTTTGAATCGTGTCGTCATGAAGCTGCTCCTGTGAACTGCGTCTTGCCTAATCTGAGCGTTCTGTGCCTTCTGTGGCCCTGGTGCCTTCTGTGGCACTGCTTCATGAGACGGGATCTTCATGGCAGGGCCGTGGCCGGGATGTGAAAAAACTATGGCCGCCCGCGCCGGCCCGCGCCGGAGGCGCGGGCAAGCGAAATAATGTGGAAGGATCCTTACACGATGGCCCGCATCCTCGTCGTCGAAGACGACCCGCACATTCGCGACCTCATCGTCCTCCACCTCGGCCTCGAAGGCCTCGAGACCGAGGCCGTGGCCGACGGCCGGGACGCGCTGGTGCGCGGGCATTCCGGCTCCTTCGATCTGATCATTCTCGACTTGATGTTGCCAGGCGTGGACGGCATTGCCGTGGCCCGCGCCATCCGCCGCGAAGGTCCCAACCAGGATGTGCCGATCCTGATGCTCACCGCGCGCGGCGAGGAAAGCGACAAGGTGCTGGGCCTGGAGAGCGGCGCCGACGACTATCTGGTCAAACCGTTTGGCATTCGCGAGCTGGTGGCCCGCGTGCGCGCGCTGCTGCGCCGGCCGCGCCGCTCGCAGCTGCAGGCGGAAGCGGTAAGCGCGGGCGAGCGGCCCGTCGAGGTCCACGGACTGCACATCGATCCGGCACGCCGCCGCGTTCGGGTCAGGGGCGATGATGTCGATCTCACCGCGCAGGAATTTCGATTGCTGCACGTGCTCGCCACGCATCCCGGCATCGTGTTCAGCCGCGAAGCGCTGCTGACGCGGGTGTGGCCCGATCACACGTTCGTCACTGAGCGCAGCGTCGATTCGCTCGTCAAGCGCCTGCGCCGGCGCATCGAAAAGGATCCCGCCAATCCCGACATCATCCTGACGGTGTGGGGCAGCGGCTATAAGGCGGCCGATGTCTAGCCATTCGACTCGCCCGACGCACTCGACGGCGGACACGTCGGGCTCGCACAGGCCGGGGATCCGCGTGCGCAGCCTGTACTGGCGCATCGGCCTCGGCTTCATTCTCTTTCTCGCCATCACGTTGATCCTGCAGGTAGGGCTGTTCATCTGGGTGGCCGGTGAAACCGAAGGCGGCATGCCCGAGCGCATGGGCCGCGACTTTGCGGAGCTCGTGGCGTCGGAATTCGAAGCCGCGCTGGCGCGCGAGCCCGAGCTTGATCTCCGCCGCTACGCAGAGCGCCGTATCAACGAGCTGCATCGTCCGGCGGCGATCGTGTTCCCCGACGGCAGCGCGGTGGCGCCGCCAGGTACACCGATCCCAAGGAACCTTCGGTTCCCTGGTCCGTTCCGCCGCCGCATGGCTGGCGACGATCGGCGCGGTCCGCCACAACGCCCGCCTGATGGCGCGGAGATGCGGCCGCGGACGGCGTTTGGCAATCCGCGGCGTGGTCCGGTGATGGCGCCGATCGAACACAACGATCAGGTGGTGGCCGTGGTGTGGGTGCCGCCGCTGACCGGACTGCAGCGCGTG
This sequence comes from uncultured Acidimicrobiia bacterium, assembly GCA_963784445.1. Taxonomy (GTDB): domain Bacteria; phylum Acidobacteriota; class Vicinamibacteria; order Vicinamibacterales; family UBA2999; genus 12-FULL-67-14b. The sequence goes on from CAWARO010000002.1 coordinate 445,120, forward strand.
GCGGCCGAGATCGGCACACCGCTCGCGATCGGTGCGGTGCTGCTGCTGATTGGCGGCACGGTGGTCGCCACGCTGGTGATCTTCCGTCCGGCCCAGGCGAGATTGAGCGCCGTCGAGGAGGCGGCGCGGCGGTTTGGCGAGGGCGATCTCTCAGCCCGCGCGCCCGAAATGGGTGGCGACGAAGTGGCGGCGGTCGCCACCGCGTTCAATCGCATGGCCGCCGATCTGGCGGCCCGGCAGGCGCAACTCGTCGAGGCCGACCGCGCGCGCCGTCAGCTGCTGGCTGACGTCTCACACGAGTTGATGACGCCGCTGACCGCGATTCGCGGTTATGCCGAGACGCTCGGTTTGCCGCAATTCATTCCGCCGTCGAAAGAAGGGCAGCGCGCCGTCAAGGTGATTCACGAGGAAGGCGAGCGCATCGAGCGGCTGGTCAAGGATCTGCTCGACCTCGCGCGCTTCGAGGCCGGCGGCATTTCGCTCGCGCTCGAAAATGTCGACGTCGACGAGATCTTCGAGCGGGTGTCGGAGCGTCACGCGCAGGCGGCACAGGACAAGGGCGTCACAATCGTGGTCGAGCCGCACGAAGACGACATTCGGCTGGTCGGCGATCCGCATCGGCTGGAGCAGGCGGTGCAGAACCTCGCCTCGAATGCGCTGCGGCACACACCGCCGGGAGGCAACATCCGCCTGGGCGCGTCGCGTGACAACGGCAAAGTGAAGTTGACGGTCGCCGACAACGGGGTCGGGATTCCTGCGCAGCACTTACCGCACGTCTTCGATCGTTTCTACAAGGCCGACCAGTCACGATCGCAAGCAGGATCCGGTCTCGGCCTGTCGATCGTGAAGGCCATCATCGATCGGCACGGCGGTACCGTGTCAGTTCGGAGCGAGCACGGCGCCGGCACGGTCTTCACGATCCTGCTGTCTGCGCAGGAGCGTCGAGAACACGCCCTGTAGCAGGTCGGTGTAGTCGGCCAGCAGCTCGAACAGCGCATCGCGATCGAGGCGCAACGCGTGCGTGGTCGAGTGTGCCGTGATCGTGGCGTCGAGCTTGGCGCCCCCAAGCGTTTCGTACATGCCGATGACGTCGCCGGCGGTGGCGGTCCCGACCATGCCGGCGCCGGTCTCAACCTGCAACGAACCGGAGAGCACGATCAGGATCGAGGCGTCGCTGCCCCTTGGCATAAATTCCTTGCCCGATGCGATCGTGACCGGCCGGGCAATCGCCGACAGCCGCCACAAATGGGCCGCCGTGGCGTGTGCGAGCAGCGGGCTTGCCTGCAGCAGCAACACGCGATCGATGGCCCGCAGCTCGTCGTGCGCCTTGTCCCTGAGCTCCGGCGCGAGCGTACCGTGAATCAGCGTCTGCCCCGTGCCGAGGCCGTGGGACTCGATCATCATGCGGAAGATCCCTTCCGCGAGCTCGACGTTCTCCGACAGCAGGGCGAGGAAATCGTCGGCCGACATCGACAACGTGATCGCCGGCTCGGTCGCCACCACCGCGGCGCGCATCGGCGCGCCCTCGAGGAGCTCCTCGACACCGAACGCCGCCGGCGCGCGGACGTCCTGCTTCCCATCGGGTCCGGCGATCGCCACCTGGCCATCGAGCAGGAACTGCACGGAGTGCACCGCAGCGCCGCGCGCATACAGCGTGCGGCCCGTCTCGTGGCGCACCTGGCGCCCCAGCCGCGCCAGCCGGAACAGCTCGTGGATGTGCGTGAAATCAAACAGCGGGATGTGGCGGAGGCGATCGGCGAGCTCCACTGCCGGCAAGGGTTCCTGCCATAGCTGCTTGCGTCGATCGGCCTTCACCCGGTTGGCCGCCAGCGCCCACGACGCGGCTTCGAAGACATGCTGATCGCGGACGTCGCGATGCTCGAGCACATGCTCGAGATCGCCGGCGAGCGACCACAGGCCCTTGTCCTCCACCATCAGCACGGCCGCGGACGCGATGGACTCGTCCTCGTCGTGCAGCAGCTGCGCCAGCGTGTCTTCGACATCGCGCGTCCGCGTGCGATACATCACGTTGCCCTTGCGAATGCGCTCCTCGGCGGGCATCTCTTCGACGAGCAGCATCACGCGCTTCCGCGTGTCGCCTTCGAGCAGGTTGTCCAGGTATTCAATCGCCCGCGATCGCAGCCGGGCATCGTCGATCCGCAGCGCATGACGCACGATCGCCACGTCGTCCGGTCCCTGGATCAGGCCGAGCAGCGTCAGCGTGCGATTGAGCGCGCGCGTGCGCTTCTCGACAAGCGCGCGAGCCAGCAGGCTGTTCGCGTCAAGGCCGCCGGCTACGAACAGGTTGTAATGCAGCGTGATGGCGTTGAACGCGCGCGCGGCCTCGCTGTTGACGTGGCGGGTGATGATGTCGCGGTTGATTGGCAGATCCGGATGCGAGCGGCGCAACCGATCCAGCGCCGCAACCGCCTTGAAGCGAATGAACCCGTCGTTCTCATCGAGCCCGCCGAGCAACGCGTCCACCGATGATGGAAACGGCAGCGACGCGAGCGTCGACGGAACGTGGCGGCGAACCCACTTGTCCTCGTCGCGATCGCGCATGAAGTAGGTGAGCGGCGCCACCACCGGCTCGCCGTAGCCGATCAACACCGCGCGCGCGGCCGGCTTTAGGCGGCGATTGCGCAGCAGCGACACCAGCGGCGCCACGAACAGGAAGTCGTCCGCGCCGAGCCGGCCGGCGCTCTCGATTGCCGCGCGGGCCACGTCGAGGTTGGCGTCGTACATCAGCGGGACGAGCAGCGGCCGGAATGACGGATTGCGCACGTCGCCGAGCGCGCGCGCCACCTGCAGGCGCCATTCGGTGCCGCGTTCGTGCGTATCCGCGGAATACCGGCGCAGCGTGTCTTCGGCACTCTTCAGATCGGGCTCGGCGCTGCTACCGGCCAATGCCGCCGCCGCCACGATGGCGAGCGCCGGATCACTGCCGGAGATGAACGGTCGCATCACGTCGGCGGCCGCGCCACCGCGTAGTGCCGCCAACGCCGACACCGCCGCTACGCGCACCGCGCCTTCGCGATCCTTCAGCGCGCGTTCCACGCCGGGCAGCCACCGATCGGCCAGCGCCGGCCCCGCGGATTCGGCGATGGTGAGCGTCCGCGCGCGAACGTCGGCGGAATCATGGGCCAGCAGGAGCGGCGTGACGAGATGGCGCTTGTCCATCGCGTCGAGCAGATCGATCGCATACAACGCGCGCTTGGGATCGGGATGCGCCAGCTCGGTGACCAGCGTTTCAACAGACGACGGATCGGGATTGGTGAACCGCAACTGCGTGGGTTCGACAATTTGCTGTTCGATACTGCGCCGGAACGACCGCATGTACTCGCGCTTCGCGGCAATGGCCACCACGACCCACAACGCGACCAGCACCAGGCTCACATAGCTCAGCTGCTGCCAGTCGAGGCCAAAGCCCCAGTCCTTGATGCACACCAGCATCAACACGGCGCCCACGCCCTTGGCGAGCCGATCCATCGTCACGTCGACAAACGGCTTGGCGCGGTACTTGAGGTCGGCCGGCAGCGGGAGGAACAGGACCTCGCGGGACGTCTTGTCGATGGTGTAGCGGATCGAGGTGTCGATGATGCGGCCGACGCTTGGCGCCCAGAGCGCCCGATTGAGCAGGATCAGCGTGGCGGCGGCGCCCATGCTGACCGGCAGCATGAGCAGGGCGAAGCCGATGCCGAGCACGCGGTGGACGCGGCTGGTCAGGGTCACCTGGATCACGAAGCCGATCAGCGACAAATAGACGATCAACTGCGCCAGGAAGGCAGCGATAGCGTCGGCGTTCCCCTCGCCCTTGAACTCGGCCACGGCCATCGACACCTGTTGGTCGACGATGTTCGAGGCCATGGCGCCGAAGGCGATGACGAGCGAGATGATCTGCAGGTGCCGCGACGACCGGAGCAGCCGGATGGCTTCGCCGCCGCTGACGCCTTCTTCCTCGCCGGTCTTCGACGCGTCCGAGGTGCCCGCCGACTTTTCACGACGCACGATCGCCATCACGATCCCGAGACAGGCGATCATCACTCCGGCGCCCATCAGGATCATCGTGCGCGATCCGACCGACTGCACGAGGAACGCGGTCAGGCCGGCGCCGGTCGCCCCGCCGAGGCTCGCGCCGCCGCCGATAAAGCCGAAGATGCGCTTGGCCTGGCGCGGGTCGTAGACGTCGTTGGCCAGCGTCCAGAACTGGCTGATGAGCAGGATCGCAAGGATCTGCACCACCACGTAGAAGGCCACCGCCACCCAGTCGGCGCCGATGAATGTGAACAGGAACCAGAACAGCACCAGCAATGCCGCGATGCCCAACTGGGTGACCGGGATCATCCAGCGCCGGGGCACCACCGCGATGGCCTTGATGTAGCCCTGCATGATGAAGCCGATGGTCACGCCCATCCCGAACGTGACCCACGGCAGGTCGTCGGCGCCCAGTTTGGAAATGTATTCGGATCGGGTGATCGGCTTGATGATGTTGTAGCTCGTCATTGCCAGGAACGAGTACAGGAACATCAACAGGGCGGTGGTGGACTCGCCCTCTCGAAGTTGCACGATTGGGCGCAGCAGTCTCGCCGCGAGCGTCGGACGTTCGGCCATGAAGAGTGAGCGGATCTTATATCGACGGGAGTCCCGGCAACCGCGGTAATCCGTGTAATCTGTGGGCCTGTGACCACCCTGATCGAACGGGCGCTCGGCCTGACGGGCGCCGAACTGCGGCGCGCCTTTCCGCTCTTTGCCTATCTGTTCCTGACCATGGCGTCGAGCGTGGCCAGTAAGGCCGCGCGCGATGCGTTGTTCCTGGATCGCTATCGCGCCATCGATCTGCCGTACGTGGACATCGCGATCGCGGCGCTGGTGGGCGCGGCGGCGAGCCTGTATATCTGGGTCGGCCACCGCACCAACCTGCGCAACCTGCAGGTGGCCAGCCTGCTCTTCTTCGCGGTCAACGCGCTGATCTTCTGGTCGTGGTCAATCTTCGCGGCACACGAATCCGGCGTCCTGTTCGTGGTCATCTACCTGTGGGTCGGGGTGTTCTCGGTGCTCGCCCCGTCGCAGGTGTGGACGCTCGCCAACCAGGTGATGACCACGCGCGAGGCCAAGCGCTCGTTCGGCTTCATCGGCAGCGGCGCCATTCTCGGCTGGATCGTCGGCGGCTTCGTCACGCGCACGGGCGTGTCGCGCTTCGGCACCGAGAACATGCTGGCGTTTGTCGCCGTGGCGCTCCTGACCTGCGCGGGCATCGTGATGCTGATCTGGCGGGCGCGGCCGTCGTATGTCGGCAACGACATGCCTGCCTCCGGCCTCGAGCGAGACACGTTCCCGCTGCAGGGCGCGTTCCGGCTGGTGCGCGAATCCCCCTATCTCAGGGCGATCGCGGCGCTGATCCTGATCTCGGCGCTCGCCACCACAGTGGCCGGCTGGCAGTTCAAGGCCATTGCCAAGGCCGCCGTGCCCGACACCGACGACCTGGCGATGTTCTTCGGCACCTTCAACATGATCGCCGGGCTGATGTCGCTCGTCCTGCAGTTGCTGCTGACCGGACGGGTGTTGCGAACGCTTGGCGTGGGTCCGGCGCTCTTCATCGTGCCGACCGCGATGATGCTCGGATCGATGGGCGTGCTGGTTCTCGGTTCGATCGTCGCGGCCGCCACGCTGAAGGCCAGCGACCAGGTGTTGCGCTATTCCATCGACAAGGCCACCGTCGAGTTGCTCTACCTGCCGGTGCCGTCCGCGCATACGTTCCGCGTCAAGTCGTTCATCGATACCGTCGTCTACCGCCTCGGCGACGCTGGCGGCGGCCTGGTGGTGTTGCTCTTTGCCGCGGTGCTTGGCTGGTCGCCGGCGCGCGTGTCGATCGTCGGCATCGTGCTGGTCGCCGCGTGGATGGTGGCGGCCTACGTGGCAAGACGCCAATACGTCGAGAACCTCCGCGAGAGCATTCACCAGCACCGCGTCGATCACGAGCGCGCCTCGATGCAAGTGATGGACCGCGACACCACGCAGCTGATCTCATCGCGGCTCAAAGGCAACACGCGCGAAATTGCCTACGCGCTCAGCCTGTTCGAGATGGCGCACGACCGCAAGGTGCACCCGGCCGTTCGCGGGCTGCTGAACCACGAGCAGGCCGAGATTCGCCAGCAGGCCATCCGCCTCCTGGCGCGCGCCGGCGACGCCACCGTGAAGAACGAGGTCGAGCAGCTGGTCAAGGATCGCAGTCTTGAAGTTCGCACCGAAGCACTGCTCTACCTGACCGCGTTCGACGACACCGATCCGCTGGAACGCATCGAGCAGCTGGGCGACTTCGAGGACTTTTCAATCAGGGCCGCGCTGGTGGCGTTCCTGGCCAGGCCCGGCAAAACCCAGAACGTCGAAGCGGCCAAGCTGATGCTGTCCAAGATGGTCGAGGAACCGGGCGAAGAGGGACGCCGCACGCGGCTGGAGGCGGCGCGCCTCATGGCCATCCTGCCCGACACGTTCGAGCGCGAGCTGCGCTCGCTCCTGGACGATGAGGACGTCGAGGTGGCGCGAACGGCGATTGGGGCAGTGGGAGCGCTGAAGAAGCGATCGATGATCGGCACGCTGCTCGATCGCCTCGCCGAGCCGGCGCTCAACGAGAGCAGCGTGACCGCGCTCGCCAAGTTCGGCGATCGCATCGTCGGCACGCTGCGCGACTACCTGATCGATCCGGACATGCGCCCGGAAGTCCGCCGCGAGATTCCGAAAGTGCTGCAAGAAATCGGGACCACCGCGGCGCAGAGCGTGTTGGTGGAGAGCATTCTCGATCGCGATGTGGTGCTGCGCTATCACACCATCGCGGCCATCAATCGCCTGGGCCAGGCGCATCCCGCACGATCGACGGATCGCAAGCTGATCGAGACCGTGCTCGCCGCCGAGATCATGGGCCACTACCGTTCGTACCAAGTGCTTGGCACGATGGGGGCGATGGACGACCCGTCCAACCCGGTCGAGCACGGGCTGCGCGAATCGATGGAGAAGGAGACGGAACGGATCTTCCGGCTGTTGAAGATCCTGTATCCGCAGTACGATCTCCATAGCGCGTACGTTGGCATGCAGTCCGACGATCCCGTTGTGCACGACAACGCGGTGGAGTTCATGGATTCGGTGCTGCCGCCGGAAGTGCGCTCGCTGATCATCCCGTTGTTCGATCGCAACGTGACGGTGGCCCAGCGCACCGCCAACGCCAATCGGGTGATGGGCTCAACCCTCGGCGATCGCGAAGAGGCCATCGAGGTGATGGCGCACAGCGAGGATCCGTGGCTGCGCGCCTGCGCCGCCTACGCCATGGGCGAGATGCACCTGACCCGCTTTGCCGCGAAGCTGGATGAATGGGCGCGCGATGACACCGATCCGCTGCTGCGCGCGACGGCGGTGGATGCCAGGGAGAAGCTACGGCATGCCGCGGCCGCTGCCGCAGGCGTCGACGCTCTCTCCAGTTAAAAGGAACCTGCTTCCCTTTTACGATCGACGTAACTGAAGCTCAGCCGTTTCCTTACGCAGATCGTAAGAAATCAGAAAAAGGGAAGCAGGTTCCTTTTTTCAGGAGGGACCGAGCGCCTCGGCGGCGGGAGAATCCGGCCACTTCGGCACCGGTCGCGCCACATAGCCGGCGTGCGCCAGCCGGCCCTGGAACAAGGCGATCTGGGAGGCGGCAAACTGCAGGCGCACGATCACCCGCAGCACGATGTAGAACTGTCCCACCGCGAACGCGAGCGCGTTCTGATTCACTCCGGGCGCCGCCAGGAAATACACGCCAATCACGACAAGGAACAGCAGCGCATCGAGCGCGTATAGCCCGATGGCCGCACCCGGATGCCGGCGCACGAATCGCCATCCCGCCACCAGCGCGCCGATCATGCTCCGGCGATCCTCGACCACGGCCCGGACCTTTGCGTAGTCGAAGATCAGGTTGACGAAGAGCAGCGGCGCGAGAAACAGCAGATACAAACCGGCGCGATAGAAGAACGCGGTTCGTTCGAGCGTCACGCCTTCGGTCAACGCCGGATAGAGTTCGTCGAACAACATCTCGTGATAGGGAACGAACAGGACCCAGTACACCGCGGTGGCGATGATCGCCAATCGGAAGAACCGCACCGCGTAGACTCCGCACGCCGAGAAGAAGGCGCCGGCGCCGACCGCGCGATCGCGGGCGAGGCGGTCCATGACCCCGCCGATCAGGAACAGCGACACCACCATGTGTGCCGAAACCGCGATGGCGACCACCGTCGGCATGGGTGTGCCGTCCGCCACCGTGCTGAGGTTCTTCATCACCGCCGCGAAGCCGAGAATGGCGGGCACGAAGCTCACGCCGACCCCCGAGGTCTGCGCCAGAAACTCGTTCCACCAGTCGAAGTCGACGCTGTCGGCCGCGGATTGCGCGGCGAGGCTCGCGCCAAGGTGATCGCCAATCAGCGCCTGCAGCATCATCGCGAACGGTAATGCCACCAGGACGGTGGCGAGCCACAGGCCGATCACCAGCCACGGAGCGCGCGTGACTCGCATGAGCCCGTCGATGAACGCAGCGGATGGCGTGATGGCCTGATGGCCTGATGGCCCGACGGCCTGATGGCCTGATGGCCCGATGGCCTGATGGCCTGATAGCCCGCTCATACCAGGAACGCGCACGTCATCAGCAGATCCTGCAGCCAGATCATCCACCGCAGGGACCACTTCGTGGCCGCGCGATCGTTCGCGGGTTCGAGCGTCTTGCTGTTGTTGGTGAAGTTCGTATCGAGCAGCAGCACGCGCTCCGGATCGACCTGCGCCGACACCGCCCGCGCCGGGCGATCGTACGAGAAGTTCTGCCAGCGCGCGCGCCCGTCCCACCGCTCGCGCTCCTGGTGGCCGTCGCTGAACGTCACCAGCACGTCCACGGGAAATTGCCCGCTGCCGATCCGCCGCGCCACAACCGTGGTGCGCCACAGCTTGTCGAGCGTCTGGTTTTCGAACGCGTTCGTATCGTTGAGTCCGCGCCACGCGATGTTTTCCGACGCCAGCCGCTCGATGCCGTAATCAAAGGTGTTCGAATTACGGTAGACCTGCTCGACGAACCACGCGTGGTCCTGGTTGGTCACTTCGCTCAGGACCGCAAAAAAATCATCGGGCGCGGGATGTTTGTACTGCCAGCGCGTGAAGAACGTCGCTAGCACGCGCTGCATCACTTCCCACGAATGCAGGCGCTCGAGCGTGTGCAGCATCAACGCCGCCTTGTGGTACGACAGATTTTGATGGGTGCCTGGCCAGAGGACCCAGGTCGGGGTCGCCAGCGTGTCACGATCCGCGGCGCGGCGAAACGTGTTCATCCAGTTGGTATCGGTGGCCCGTTTCAGCGCGATGTCGCGGTACCGCCACGGGATGAAGTCCCCGAAGAACCGCTGCACCAGGTAATTCGGCTGGAACGCCACCGCTTGCAGTCGCGAATCCGCGTATTCGTTGATCCCCTCATCGAGCCACGCGTGCTCGGTTTCGTTGTTGGCCACCATGCCCTGCCAGAACTGGTGGCCGGTCTCGTGAATCACCACGTACTCGGGATCGTTACTCTGTCGTGGCGACAACCAGCGCGACCCGGCAGTGAAGATCGTTGGATACTCCATGCCCTCCGAGTCGCTCTGGAATGCCGGATCGACGATGGTCAGGGATTGATACGGATACGGGCCGAACCATTCGCCGTAATACCGCAGCGTGGCCGCGGCGGCGGTGAAATGCCGATCGGCGAGATGCATCTTGTCCGGGTGCAGCAACAGCCGCATGTTCACCGGCGGTAAGCCCGCGTGCTCGAACCGCTGGGTCCGCTCAACGAAGTTCGGACTCGCCGTCCACGCGAAGTCGTGCACGTTGTCTTCCACGTAGCGATAGGTGATCCGATCTCCGGTGGGCGTGCGCGATTGCTCGACGCCGGTGGCACCAACGATGAATCCAGATGGCACCGTCATGCGAACATCGTAGCGGCCGAAATCCGCGAAGAACTCGGAGTTGGCGAAGAACTGGTGTGCCACCCAGCCGCCGTCGCCGAACACGCCCAGTTTCGGGAACCATTGCGAGACGAAGAAGTAACTGCCGATCGCGCCGGTCCGATCGAAGTTCCGCGGAAAACGTCCCGTCCACGTCACTTTCAGTCGCATCGTCTCGCCGGGCTGCACAGCAACCGGCAGGTCGGCGGCGGCGAGCGATCGATCGTCGCGGTTCTGATCGTCGGGCGAGATGTGGCGGAAGCGCGGCAGCTCCGTTTCACTGCCGTCGGGATTGAGCAGCTTCAGCGACGTGACGTTGGTGTAACCGAAGTCGCTTTCGGGAGCGGCGCCGAGCGCGTTGTCGCCGGCCAGCTGGCGCTGCTTCAGCCACGTCGAGTTGGTATTCCGGAACGCGTTCCAATAGAGGTGCAGCCGGATGGAGTAGGCGGGAAGGGCGCCTGGGTTCCTCCAGGTGATGATCTCACTTCCCGTCAGTGTGCGCGTGGCGGGATCGAGCGTGACGTCGATGTCGTAACTCGCGGTGCGCGGCGACGCGTTGGTCGGCGGCGCCTCCAAAGCCTGCCTCGACGTAGCGCCGGCAAGCAGGACGGACCCGAACAGGACCAACGCGATGACGAGATGTCGGGCGAGTCCCTTTCTGTCAGCCACCGCCGTTCATCGTAACTCGTTTTCAGAGCGCCAAGGCCACAGCCGGCCGATCAGTCTCAGATATAATCCGGCTCTTATGGCCATTCGCGTGTTGATGTATGGGCTTGGGCCCATTGGTGCGGCTGTGGCGCGGCAAGTGGCGTCGCGGAAGGGATTTCAGATTGTCGGTGCCGTGGACATCGATCGCGCGAAGATCGGTCTCGACCTTGGGCAGGTGATCGGACTCGACAAGAAACTGCGCGTGCGGATCACCAACGACGCCGCGGGCGCCGTCAAGAGTGGCAAGCCCGACGTGGCTGTGCTGTGCACGAGCTCGTCGCTGAAGAACGTGATGCCGCAGATCGAGGCCATTCTCAAGAAGAAGGTCGCGATCGTCTCGACCACCGAGGAGCTCTCGTATCCGGTCGGCAAGAACCGCGCGCTCGCGAAAAAGATCGACGCCCTCGCCAAGAAGGCGAAGGTCGCGGTGGTCGGCACCGGCGTCAATCCCGGGTTTGCCATGGACGCGCTGCCGATCATGCTGACCGGCATCTGCGAACGCGTCGACAGCATTCGCGTCGATCGCATCCAGGACGCGCGCACCAGGCGGCTGCCGTTCCAGCAGAAGATCGGTGCCGGCCTGAACAAAGAACAATTCGCGCAAAAGGTGAAGGACACCAGCGTCCGTCACGTCGGTCTGGCCGAGAGCGTGACCATGATCGCGGATGCGATGGGCTGGAAGCTGGACAAGGTCACCGACGAAATTCAGCCGAAGATCGCCGTGCAGGGCGTGGAGAGCGAACTGCTTGCCGTCGATCCCGGCTACGTGTGCGGCATCATCCAGGACGGCATCGGCTACGTGAAGGGCAAGCCCGTGATCACGCTGCACATGGAGGCCTACCTCGGCGCGCCCGAGTCCTACGACGCGGTGACGGTCGAGGGCAATCCGCGCATCACGCAGAAAATTTCCGGCGGCCTGCATGGGGATGTGGCCACGGCCTCGATCACCGTCAACAGCATCCCCAAAATCCTGCGCGTGACGCCCGGCCTGCGGACCATGGCCGACATGCCAATCCCCAGCTGGTTCGGCGGCTAATCCGTTCAAAACGTACGTGGGGGCGGGTCTTTCGTGGCTCATCACGCGTGCGTAGGGGCGAGACTTTAGTCCCGCCCGCCAGTACACACATCCCGCCCGCACGTTGAACACAACATCATGGACATCGACAAAGCCATTGCCACGCAGCTCGCCAACATCGAGAAGCGGACCGGCAAGACCCTCGCGCAGCTCACCAAAATCGTTAAAGGCAGCGGTCTCACCAAGCACGGTGAGCTCGTGGCCATGCTCAAAAGCGACCTCGGCATGGGGCACGGCGACGCGAACACGCTGGTGCATCACGCGCTGAAGTCCGACGGCACGTCCGCCGCGGCCGCGGCGGGGAAGGGCGCCGCCGATGTGCTCGACGACATCTATACCGGCCCCAAGGCGGACTTGCGGCCCATTCACGACGCGCTGATGGCGTCGATCGAGAAATTCGGCCCGTTCGAAATCGCGCCGAAGAAGGGCTACGTCAGCCTGCGCGGCAAGAAGCAGTTCGCGATGATCGGTCCGGCCACCAACACCCAGGTCGAGATCGGCCTGAATATGAAGGATGTGAAGGGGACTTCGCGCCTGATCGAGCAGAAACCGGGCGGCATGTGCCAATACAAGGTGCGCGTGGGCGACCGGAAAGACGTGGACAAGGAACTGCTCGGCTGGATTCGGCACGCCTACGACGGCTCGATTTAGACTAGAAGGATGCGGCACAGCCTGGCTCGCCGAAGCGTCTTCGCGAAGGCGGCCCTGCTCCTTGCGGTGAGTGTGTCTGGGGCGGTGGCCCAGCGGACGGGGGTGTTCGACCAGTCGATGAACCACCCCGCCATCAAATACAGCACCAGCGACTCGAACACCGTCGTCGACGAGCTCAATCGCAAGCTCGCCGACGGGTCCGCGAAGCTCGAGTTCGCCGACAAGAGCGGCTACCTCAAGTCGGTGCTCGACCTGCTGAAGATTCCGGTGGAATCGCAGGTGCTCGTCTACACGCAGACCAGCCAGCAGTCGAGCCACATCACCATGACCAACCCGCGCGCAATCTATTTCAACGACGAAGTGTCGGTGGGGTATATCCGCGGCGCCGGGATGCTCGAGATCGTCGCACAGGACGCGAACCTGGGATCGATCTTTTACGTCGTGCACCAGGCCGCCGAGGCGGCGAAGCGGTTCGGCCGCGAGTCGCAGTGCCTGCGCTGTCACCTGTCGTGGGACACGCTCGGCGTGCCCGGACTGAGCGTGCTCAGCACGATGCCGCGCAAGAGCGAGCGCGATTACGCGAACGGCTTTTTCGTCGATCACTACCGGCAGATCCAGGAGCGCTGGGGTGGCTGGTACGTGACCGGCAAGCGGGTGCCCGCGCGCCACATGGGCAACCTGCCGCTGATTGTGCCCACGCCGATCGACGTGTCGCCCCCGGCGCGCGTGTCGCTGGCAGGGCAGTTCGATCTGAGCGGTTACCTCACGCCATACAGCGACATCGTGGCGCTGATGGTGCTCGACCACCAGGCGCACTTCAGCAATCTCGTGACCCGCGCCACGTGGGAAGCGCGGCTTGGCCAGGAGATGCGCATCGCCGAGGCGGCCCAGACGATCGCCGATTACCTGTTGTTCGTAGACGAGGCGCCGATCACCGATGGTCCGATCGTTGGCTCGTCAGGGTTCGCGGAGACGTTTGTGGCGGCGGGGAAGAAGGACGGCAAGGGCCGATCGCTGCGCGAGCTCGATCTGAGGACGCGGCTGCAGAAGTATCCGCTCAGCTACATGATCTATTCGCCGCAGTTCCAGGCGCTGCCTGAGGCGCCGAAGAACCTGGTGATGGGACGCGTCAACGATGTGCTCGCGGGAAAGATCACCGACGCGAAGTATGCCCACCTGACGCCCGAGATCCGCGCGGCCATCCGCGAGATCCTGCAAGCAACCTTTTAGTGCTTGGTTCTTAATTATTCATTCTTAATTTTTAGTTTCTACGTTCGTTCGATGGTCCAGACGAACTCTGGCACGTCGTTCTTGACCGCCCGCTCAATCACCTTGGCGCCGAGTTTCCGCATCGCGCCGACGCCGCGGTCGTTCTGCTCGAGCGTCTTGCCGAGCAGCGTCGTCACGCGCCACTCGTTGAACAGGAAATCGAGATAGAGGTTCATCGCCTTGATGAACACGCCCGTGCCCCAGAGTTCCGGGTTGAGGGCGAAGCCGATCTCGGCGCAGTGCATGTCTCCCATGCGCAGCGCCATGAACAGCCCTGAGACCTCGTCTTGCCCGGTGAGGAGCGTGTAACAGGCGGCGCGGCCATCGGCGCGGCGCGACTGGCTGAGCGCGATCCAGCTGTTAAATTCGGCGATGGTGGCGGGCGGGGGATCGAGGTACGCCGACACGTCCGGCATCTGGAACAACGCCGTCAAGGCCGCCGCATCCGAAAAATGTACTTCGCGCAGACGTATACCGTCCTGCGCGAGTACAGGCAGAGAATCTACAGTCGCCTGGCTCAACGGGGGTCACCGGACTCCGCGGAAAATGAACAAGGGGGCGCGAAGCCGAAAGGTGACATTAATGCGGTTGCCGCCTAGAAGCAAGGATGGGGCGACAAATGCGTGCAAAAGGTTCCAAAAGTTCCAGATATTCCAGAACGTTCCAATGGTCGGGTTCGAACCCCTGCCCTTGGAACCTTTGGAACGTTGGCAACCCTTGGAACCTTGGTTCCGTCTATTCCTATTGCCAACCCATATGAGGGCCGGTATCCTTCATATGGGAAGGCCATAGATATGACTCAATTCGAGAAGAACGCGGTGTGGCAGGGCACCCTGTCGCTAATGGTGCTGCGCACGCTCCTGACGATGGGCGAGCAGCACGGTTATGGGATCGCCCGCCGCATCGAACAGACCAGCCAGGGCAAGCTGTCGATTAATTACGGCACCCTCTATCCGCAGTTGCTGAAGCTCGAACAGGAAGGCCTGATCGCATCGCACTGGGGCGTGTCCGACAACAACCGCAAGGCCAAGTTCTACAAGCTCACCAAGGCCGGCAAGAAGCAAATCGAGCGCGACATCAAGCAGTGGGAAACGACGTCGGCGATTATGACGCGCTTTCTTGCGGCCAACGAGGACTAGCAGATGAGAACGCTGCGCGCGTGGCTGGTTCGCGTTATTGGCTTTATGCGGCCGCGTCACGGTGAGCAGGAATTCGCCGACGAGCTGCAGAGCCACATCGAGCTGCACGTGGCCGACAACGTTCGCGCCGGCATGACGCCGGACGAAGCGCGTCGCCGAGCGCTCGCCAGGCTGGGCAGCGTGGCATCCGTGAGCGAAGCGCATCGCGATCGCCGCGGCTTGCCCGCGCTCGAATCGCTGGTCCAGGACGCGCGGTATGCCGTCCGGGGTCTGGGCCGCAACCGCGCGTTCGCGGTGGCGTGCGTGGCCACGCTGGCGCTTGGCATCGGCGTCAACAGCGCCATCTTCAGCGTGGTCAATGCCGTCCTGTTCGCGCCACTCCCGTACGCAAAGCCGGAGCAACTGATCACGATCTGGACCAGCCATCCCGAAATCCGCCGCCAGGCCAACGCCATGTCGCGCGAGAACGCCCTCGACCTCGAGCGCACGATGACCACGATTAGCGGTCTCGGCATGCTGCAGGCCAACATCATTCCCGGCACGGTGCCGATCGATGGCCAGGGCGTGACCGTGAATGGCGCGCTCGTCACTCCTGGCATCTTTGACGTCCTCGGCACGCGCCCGCTCTACGGCCGCACCCTCGAGCGCGGCGACGATCCCGGTGTGATCGTCATCAGTCACGGTTTCTGGCAGCGGCAGTTCGGCGGCGACCCAGCTGTGGTCGGCCGCACCTTTGGCCGCGGCCGCACCGCCGCCACCGTGGTGGGCGTGATGCCGCGCGGATTCACGTTGCCCTACCCCTCGATGCTGCAGGCCACGGTCAGCTTCGTGGCCTCGTCCGACGTTGACTTCTGGATTCCCCTGCTCGATCCGAAACCCGGCTCCACCGATCGCGGCGCGCGCATGCACGCCGTGGTCGCGAGAGTAAAGGACGGCGTGTCGATCGAGGAGGCGCAGGCCGACCTCGCCAATGCGTGGCGCCAGCTCGCAGAGACCTATCCTGATGCGAACGGCGGCTGGTCGGCGCACGTGGTGCCGCTGCATCAACATGCGGTGGCGCCGGTGCGGGCGGCTATGCTGCTGCTGCTCGGCAGCGTCGGCGTGGTGTTGCTGATCGCCTGCGTGAACGTGGCCAACCTGATGCTCGCGCGCGGTGTGGCGCGGCAACGCGAGCTCGCCTTGCGCGCGGCCCTGGGCGCGAAGCGATCGCGCCTGCTGCAGCAGGTGATTGTCGAAGGCCTGGTGCTCTCATCGGCCGGCGCGATGCTCGGCCTGCTGTTCGCGCGATGGGCGACGCCGTTGATCGTTGCGCTCGCGCCCGCGGGGACGCCGCGGTTGAGCGAAGTGACCACGGACTTCACGGTGGTGATGTTCACGATGGCCATCGCCGTCGCATGCGGCATGGCGGTGAGCGTGCTGCCCGGTGTTGGCGCATCTCGCGTCTCGATGCGGAGCGCCCTCGTGGAGGGTGGACGATCGTCATCGGATGGCCGGCGCCGGCTTCGCGGTCTGCTGGTCGCGGGTGAAATGGGCCTCGCCGTGGTCCTCACCATTGGCGCCGGGCTCCTCGGTCGCAGTTTCCTGGCCGTCCTCAGCGTCGATCCGGGCTTCCGCGCGGATCACCTGTTAACGATGCAGATCCAGATGCCGCAGGCGTACGAGACCAACGAGAAGCGCATCGGCTTCTACCAGCAGTTGTTCCGGCGACTCGAGGCCATTCCCGGCGTCGTGTCGGTAGGCGGAACTACCCGATTGCCGCTGGCCGGCACGAATTCCGTCACGCAAGTGGCCGTCGAGGGCCGCGTGCCGCCCGACGGGCAGTGGCCGGAGGCGGATTTCCGCCGCGCCGTGCACCACTACTTCGAAGCCATGAACATCCCGCTGCGACGCGGGCGGCTGTTCACCGACGCCGATCACGCCAAGGCGCCGCCGGTGGTGATAATCAACGAAGCGCTCGCGCGCAGCATGTTCGGCGATGAGGATCCCATCGGCCGGCAGTTGCGCCTCGGTCCCAGCTCTCCCGTCCGCCAGGCCACGATCGTCGGGGTGATCGGCGATCTGCGTCATCAACGACTCGATGTGGCGCCGGTGCCCGAGGTTTACATCAGCTACCTGCAAGGGCCGCCGGTGGCGCCGTTGCTCGTGATTCGCACCGCCGGCAATCCGGCGAGCCTCGCCGGGCCGGTCCGCGCCGCGCTGCGTGAGCTCGATGCCGGCATGGTGCCGAACGACGTGAAGACGATGGACGATTTGCGGACCGCGTCGGTGAGCGCGCGCGTGTTCCTGATGGCGCTGATCGTCGCGTTCGGCGTGCTCGCCCTGGTGCTGGCGGCAGTCGGCGTCTACGGCGTGCTCTCGCTCGTAGTGGCCGAGCGCAAGCGGGAGATGGGCATTCGTCTCGCGCTGGGCGCCTCGCCGCGGGGGCTCGTTGGTCTGCTCATCAAACAAGCCGTGCTGCTCGCCGCGGCCGGCGTGGGCGGCGGCATCGTCATGGCGCTGGCGCTCTCGCCGCTCGTGGCCAGTCACCTGTTCGGGATCGGCGCGGCCGATCCGGTCACCATCGCGGGCGTGGCCGGGGTGCTGCTCGCGGTGGCGCTCGTCGCGGCCGCCATCCCGGCGAGCCGCGTGATGCGCGTCGATCCGGTTTCCACCCTTCGTTGTGATTGAGGACGAGTCATGAAGTCTGTGCGCGCTTGGTTCATGCGGTTGTTCGGCGTCTTCGGATCGAATAAAGCCGAGCATGAGCTCTCGGCCGAAATCGAAAGCCATCTGCAACTGCACATCGACGACAACATCCGCGCCGGCATGACGCCGCAGGAGGCCAGGCGGCGGGCGATGCTCGCGCTCGGCGGCGTGGAAGGGACGAAGGAGGCGTATCGCGATCGCCGCGGCCTGCCGGCGTTCGAGTCCCTCGTCCGCGATGTGCGCTACGGCGTCCGGACGCTGCTCAAGACGCCGGGCTTCGCGCTGGCCGGGGTCGTGATTCTCGGCCTCGGCATTGGTGTCAATTCCGCCATCTTCACGGTGGTCAACGCGGTGGTGCTGAAGCCGCTGCCGTTCGCGGAACCGGATCGCATCATGCGGCTGTGGCAGACGCCACCGCAGTCCCTTTTCAACACGCCGACCTTCGCGATCTCGCCGGCCAACTTCATCGATTGGGACGATCAGAACCAGGTGTTCGAGCGGCTCGCTATTTTTCGGACCGGCCGGATGACCCTTACCGGTCAGGGCGAGCCCGACGCGGTGATTTCCCTGCGCGGGTCCGCCGACTTCCTGCCGATTCTCGGCCTGTCGCCGACGCTTGGCCGCGGCTTCCGCAAGGAAGATGACAGCGCCGGATCGCCGATGACGGTGCTGTTGAGCGAGTCGTTCTTCCAGTCGCGTTTCGGCGGCGACCCGTCGATCATCGGCAAGACCATCACCCTCGACCGCGTGCCGCACACCGTGATCGGCGTGGTGCCGCCAGTGACCACGTGGGTCAGCCGGGTGCAGGTCTGGGTGCCGCTCGCGTGGCCCGCGGAAACCCGGGCGGTTCGCAACAACCACAACTATTCCGGCATCGCGCAACTGAGGCCGGGCGTGGACGTGGCCCGCGCGCAGGCGGACCTGGATGCGATCTCGAAGCGGCTCGAGGCCGCCTATCCCGACGACAACAGGGACTGGGGCGCGCTGGTGTTGCCGCTGCAGGAAGACATGATCGGCGATGTGCGCTCGTCGCTGATGGTGCTGCTCGGCGCCGTGGCGCTGGTGCTGCTGATAGCCTGCGCGAACCTCGCCAACCTGATGCTGGTGCGCACCCATGCGCGCGCGAAGGAGATTGCGGTGCGAGGCGCACTCGGTGCGAGCCGCATGCGCGTGGTCCAGCAGCTGCTTGCGGAAGGTCTCGTGCTGGGCGCCGGCGGCGGCGCGGCTGGGTTCCTGGCCGCCTATTACGGCGTGGATGTGCTGATCGCCGCGTTCGGCACCGCGCTGCCGCGCGCGTCGGAGGTGACCATCGACACGCGCGTGCTGGCGTTCACGATGCTGATTGCCGTGAGCACTGGGCTGCTCGCCGCCCTGGTGCCGGCGTGGCAGCTGAGCGGCCGCGATGCCAACGACGCGTTGAAGACAGGACCGGGCCGCGGCAATTCGTCTGCCGGCCATGGCCGCATGCGCAACCTGCTGGTCGTGTCGGAAGTGGCGCTGGCGCTGATGCTGCTGATCGGTGCCGGCCTGTTGATGCGCAGCCTGAGTGGCCTGCGCTCGGTCGATCCGGGGTTTGACTCGAGCAACACGCTGACCGGCACCGTCGTGGTCCCGAACGCGAAATACACCACGCCCGAAATGCGCAACCAGTTCTTCGATCGCGTGCTGCAGAGCGTGCGCGCGCTCCCGGGCGTCGAGTCGGCGGCCCGGATCGACAACCTGCCGCTGCAGGGCGGCTCCACGCAGTACGTCGCCGTCGACGGCCAGCCGCCGATGAAGGAATCCGAGATGCCCGTGGTGGCGGTGCGGATGCCGTCGCCCGGGTATTTCAAGACGTCGCGCATCCAGATGCTGGCCGGCCGCGACTTCACCGAGGCGGACGGTTTTGGCAAGCCTGCGGTGGTGATCGTCAGCGAGGGCACCGCGAAGCGGTTCTGGCCGAACCAGGATCCGATCGGCAAGCGCCTGACGCTGACGATGATGACGAAGGAAGTGGCGGAGGTAGTGGGCGTGGTGCGCGAGATCAAGATGGGCGCGCTCGATCAGAGCGCCGCGGAATCGGAAACCGCGGTCTACGCGCCGGCGGCGCAGTTCGGCTACAACGGCTCGACCATTGTGGTCCGCACCACCGTGGAACCAGCGGGCTTCACGAGCGGGCTGATCGGCGCGGTCCGCGCCGTCGACGCGGAGCAGCCGGTGCTCTTCATCGCGACGATGGATAACGTGGTGGAGGAGTCCCTCGGGCAGCGGCCGTTCGCGATGCAGCTGCTGGCGGCATTCGCGATGCTGGCGCTGGTGCTGGCGTCGGTCGGGATCTACAGCGTGCTGGCCTACACGGTGCGGCAGCGGGTGCGTGAGATCGGCATTCGCATGGCGCTCGGCGCGCCCACCGGCGGCGTGTTGCGGCTGGTGGTGATGGAGGGCCTCAAGCCGACTGTGATCGGCGTGGTGCTCGGCCTCGCGCTGGCCGCCGCTCTGGTGAGAGTAATGACGACCCTACTCTACGGCGTGGACCAGCACGATCCGGGAACCTTCAGCGCGGTGGCGGCGATCATGCTGATGGTCGGCATCGTCGCCACGCTGGTGCCCGCCTGGCGCGCCACCCGCGTCGATCCCATCGTCACGCTGCGATCGGAGTAAGCCCTACGCCGCAGCAGGCGTCCGAACCGGCGCGTGCGTTACTTGACCATGAACCGCGCGGTCAGCAGCAGGCCGTTCCCGGTCACGCGAACGACATAGCAGCCCGGCGTCCGTGGCGTCGTCCAGTTCTGGACGAACTGACCACCGCTGGTGTCGTACCGCAGGCTGGTGTGTCCCGTCGTCGTGAACGGAACGGGCGCTTCCGCCTCGCCCTCCGTGCAGCCGATCGCCGCGACGGCGAACGACAGATTGCTGATATCCGCGGGATTCGTGATTTCGATGCCGCCCTCGCGATAGACGTTGAACTTGAGCGGCACAGTCGATCCACCCTTCACCGTGTTTACGTCGCCGGCAACCGGACCGATCTGGCTTATGGAACCCAACTGCGGCAAGCTCACTGGTCGCAAGTGCGAAGGGCGACAACGACGCTGTGAGCCCGCAGATCGTAGTGGTGGCCGTATCCACGCTCGAAGTGATGTCCACCCAGCTTGCCAGCGCCGTTTCGTAGTGCAGCAGCCGCGGGAAACCGCTGAAACTCATGCCGGCATAGTTGAAGCACACGTTGACCGGGCCATCGAACGACGCCGTGGTCTGAATCTCGAAATACAACGCCGGATCGCCGAGCGAGAAGCCCGCCGGCAGTTCAAAGGCTTCGGAAAGCGTGGCCGGGTCGATGGCCGTGACGGCGGTCACGCCACCCTGGGTGACCGTCTCGAACTGGAGAGTCACCGGCACTGGTGGCGCGCCGGGTGGCACGCTCGGCGTGACCACCACGTTGCTCCCAACCGCCGTGACGATCGGTGCGATGACTGCGAGTTGCAAGTGCGCTGTGCCGGTGCTTGATGCATTCGACGCCGAAATCGTCACATCAAAGATGCCCGTTTGAGTGGGCGACCCTGATATCAAACCAGTCGACACGTTGATGCCCAACCCTGCCGGCAGACCTGTGGCGCCGTAGGACGTTGGAACACGCGTCGCGGTGATCTGGTAGGCGAACGGATACCCCGACGTCGCCATGGTCGACAGCGCGCTCGTGATCACCGGCACCACGACCTGCGGATCCACGATTCTCCGGAGCTGGACGTCTGCATCGGGTAACGTCGAGCAGGAGCTCGTCGGGAGACAACAGCGTCATGACGCTGTGAGTGCCCGGACCGTCGGCTGCGCCCAGGCCTCCATTGGTATCGAGTGTGACGGTGAGTGACAGCGCACCGCCGGCATTCCACGTGTATGTGCCGGCCTCGACTCCATCGGGATGCTGCGCGCTTCCGCCGTCTTCGGCCAGCAGCACCCTGCCGTCGGCGCCGAAGATCACGATTCCCGAGCTGTCGTCGACACGCGGGTCGCCAAATACCCAGCCTCCCACGATCGAGCCCGCAGGGTTGGCGACTCGCGTGAGCACGATGGCACCGAAGCCGATATCGAGCGTGTCGCCCGACACGCTTACCGGAATCGGGACGCCGTTGCCGCCGGAGAACCCATAGCTCCCGTTCGTGTCCTGGAGAGTGGTGAACGTCAACGCGCCGGTGACCGGATTCCAGTGGTATCGGCCGCGCTCGAAGCCCGGTCCGTGATCGGTGGACGGCGGCGAACCGTACCTCGGAGTCGCGAGGAAAAAGGTGCCATCGGCCAGGAACGCGATTGCATCCTCGAGCTGGTCGCCACCCGACCAGACGCCGACGATCGACGTGTTGCTCGGCGGAACCGCGGGGACGTCGAACGACGCGAGATAGCCGGGTGAAAACTCGGCGACGAACCCTTCGACGTCATCGCCGCGCTCGCCTTGCCCGAACACCAGCGTGCCATCCGGGGAGATACCGTGGATCTGCAGTTTTTCGAGGTCCCAGCCCGATGCCCCGATGTTGATGCCGTTGGCTCCGAGGATCGTCGTCAGATGGAACCAGCCGTGGGCGTTGTGGATGTAGGCATGCCGGCCCCCGCCCCCGCCCGCGAAGGCCGACAGCGTCACGGCGACGACGGACCCATCCGCCGTCATGCCGCCCAGATCCGTCGGCATCCACGGCGTGTTCGGCGAACCGAGCGGCGTCGTGACGCCGCTCGACGCATCGTAGATGTACATCTCTCCATACGGCAGGGTCGGGCTGTTGCCGGCGACGAGCACGCGGCGGCCATCGGGAGAGACGGCGATCGCCTTGTTCCACGTGCCGCCGTCGAGCAATGGAATCGCAGATACCGTGCCCGTGGGACTCGGGTGCACGTAGCGGAAGGCGCGGCCGTTGGTACCGGTGAATGGGAACGTAAAGCTCGTCCCCACCACGACGGAGCCGTCGAACGACGTGCCGCGACCCGCGACGACGTGCCCGGTGTGTGATGGGAACAGCAGCGGGACGAACACACGCGACGACGTGTTGATGTCGAACCGAAGCACGCGTTGTGGAAAGCCCGATACCACGTACAGGATCGAGCCGTCATCCGACATCGCTTGCGCGGCCGACGGCTGGATGTGCTGCAGGAATGGCGGCGCGCTGAGGTTCAGGTTGGTCAAGCCATCCCGCCTGACGCGAACCGCGAGCTTCTGCGCCGGATCCGTCGCGCTGCTGCGCGCCTGGCCGGCGATGTAATCGCCAGTGCGGGTGATCGCCGAAGCAATGAGCAGGTACGTTGGCGGCGATGGCGGCGCCACAAGGTTCGGCAACGGTGTCATCGTCGCGGCGTTGCCGTCCCACCTCCAGAGCACGGCCGTGTCCGGATTGAACTGCGGGACGCAGCCGACCGGGTTGTTGAAACTGATACAGAGAGTCTGATTGTTGGACGCGGACGCGCCGACGGCATACAACACGCCGCCAACTTTGGTCGCGTCGCGGACATCGCTGACGAACGGGCCGCCCGGCAGGTCACCGATTGCGTGGAACATGGCGGGCGCTGCTGGTCCAGCTGGAACGACGTCGATCGTGACCTGCATCTGCGCCGTCGTGTAGTTGACGGTGTCGGTGGGAGTGAATGTCACCGATAGGGGCTGCCCGGCACCAACGGTCAGCAGCGTGCCGAATGGCGGTGCATAAGCGAACCTGCCGGGCACATTTGCGGTGGCGTTCAGTTGAACAGCGCTGAGCGGCGTCCCGCCGACGATGCTAGTGGGATTCTGCCAGGTAATCGTGGAGACCGTCCTCACGGTGATGATGAATGAACGGGCGCGGGTATTCCCAGCCTGATCGGATGCCGTGCACGCCACGGTCGTCGCTCCAGTCGCGAACACGGAGCCTGACGCCGGAATGCACGTCGCAGCCACCGGTCCGTCTACGTCGTCGATAGCGGTCACCGTAAAGTCGACGGCAGTCCCCGCCGGGCCAGACGGATCAACGCTGAAATTTGCGGGTACCGCCGAGGACCGGCGCTGTGGTATCGACAATAGGCGTCAGCAGGAAAATACGCAGCTCGCCATTGAGGTAACCAGTCCCGGCGATCTGGCCGGCGTCATTGATTCCCTGTGCCTCGAGCAGATACCAATCTGGATCAGTCTTGAGATCGTTCAGATCGCGCATTCCATCCGCGTCGTAAATAAATGCGCGCGTCTCTTCGTCGGCGGTCTTGGCCGATCCAACGATCGTTCGGCGGACATTGATATCGAAAGCAATGCTCTGGCTGCCTCCGAGCGTCCCCAGATCGATCAGGCCGGAGGCGAAGTCGAAGCTGATGGCACGCGATGCCTCGCCATCGACATCCGCGGCGCCGACGTTCCTGGCAGCGTTGCGCTTGAAGACGACGGAGTCAGCGCCGCCTAACGTGTTGATGGCTGCAAACGTCCTGTCGCGACGTGAGTACACGAAACCGCGTGAGCGCCCCGAGCTATCGGTGTACACGCCCACGACCTCGTCGCCAAGATCGCTGTCATACGCGGCAGCCTCCGACGGCGGCCACGCCGGGTCCGAATGCAAATCGCTTAGCGTCTGCGACGCCGCGTCGAAATAGAAGGCGTGCGCCGCTCCGCCCGATGTCTCCGCCCAACCGACGATGTTGCCGCTGTCGTCGATACCGAGAGCCGCGCTGTTCGCTCCGCCGAGGCTCACCAACGAATGGATGTCCTGGATTCCCGTGCCTGGCGAATACCGAAACGCATGGGTGAATTGAGAATCCGTTGCCGAGCGGCCGACGACAACACCCGCATTGTTGACATCGTTGGCGCGGCTGATGCCTCCGCCGAGCGTCCCGATATCGACGAACCCGGAACCTGGGTAATGAACGAAAGCGCGAAGACCCGTTGGTATGGTGTACGCGCCGGCTACTGCGCCCGCACTGTTGACGCCGCCGTAAGCATCGCCGCCGGAATTTGCAGGAACGCCCAGGTCCACAAGCGTGAACCGCTCCTGCGCGTACGACGCGGATGAGCACAGGACGATGAGCAGGGCGAATGTGATGTGGCGCCTCATGTCAGCCCCTCACTCCGCCGCCATTGAATTTTGTTGGAAGTCGGAAGTTGGTAGGCTTCGGCGGACCAATAGTTGTCGACGGTTGGCAAGAAGGGGTGCCGTTCGGGAGAAGCACTCTCGGTCGAGGCGCCCACTCCGCCCGCAACGAGATGCTGTCGACCGCGTGGGTGACCGAGTCCCGTGCGAAGACGGTGATTGCGGGATAGCGGAACGCGCAAAATGGGTTTGGCAGCAAGCTCGACACATGCGCCGACAGTTGTCGAGAAGTCCCGGGGGCGATGACGCCCTGGCCGATGCCGTTACCGGCGGCATCGCTGAACATTAGGCTCGGGTAGACCCCGCTGCTGAAGATTCTGTATTCGCATTCATTGGCCGAGCCGTTGCCCAGCACCACGGTAAACGGGCCGCCAGTGCCGTGATAGTCGAGGGTCACCAACTGCTGCGTCAGAGCCCAGGGCGAACAACCAGTCACAACCAAGGGCAGCGTCACTTCCTTGATCTCGCTGGTGCCGTTGTCGCGAAGCTCGATGTGCGCTTGGTACGTCCCTCCAGGGACACCCTCGTTACCGGTGCTGTAGATCTACCAGCGGTCGTGAAGTACACCCCGGGCGGCAAGCCGTCGACGAACCACGTGTAATTGCCCGTTCCGCCGACCGACTGCAAATGCGTCAGATACGGCTGGCCAGGCTGCACTGGGGGGAGCGATGTTGTCCTGATCGTGAGCGGAATACAGTTGACGAAGCAGTTGACACGCCCCCTGATCGCGAAGCCTGGTGAGGTAGAGGAGGTAATCGAGAAAAGTCTCGCTCGAGAGCGGACGGAATTGATGTCGGGGGAAACGGAAAGGGAATCGGCCCGAACCAGTTTTGCGCTCCCGCCGCTACGTCCAATTTCACCGGAATACCAGTGTTGGTAATGAACCCGTCCCCCGGCGACTCGATCCGCAAGAGATCGTGCGGATTTCCCCACCATACGGTCGGCGGGTAGGCGGCCACGGAGTAGCCGCAATCGTTGGGGAAGAGCCGACACTCATTGGAGTTGAAATTCATCGTCACCCCGATCGGACCGATCAGGCCGACCACGGTCGCTGAGGTTCGCTTTGAACAGCCATCATGCGAGCTCATGCATTCACCAGGCTCGAAGGCGAACGTGAAGGTAAAGATGTCTCCTGGCCGGACGCCGAGCGTGTCCACCGGTGAGACCTCAGTGACAGTGCCGGTGACGGTGAGAGACTGGGCGGCGGCGGGCGCTGCGAGACCTGTGATGAGGAAGATGAGCCCGACAGTGGCTGCCACGAGTGCTCTGGGTGACTCGAATCGCATTCTGGGCATATCCGTCTCTTGGGTCTAGGGTCTGAGGGGGCGCACTCGGACGGCCCCATGGCCTTCCGACACGCCTCACCCCTATACCTCGCGAGAAACGGAGGCGATCGGGGTCACGGTCGGGAAATCAAAGGAATTCTGGAAACAGCTAGGAGCTGGGAGGGCTCGTCGGCGCCGCCCGCGGCGTCTGGATTGGGACCGCCTCGCGAACAAACTGCCGCGCAGCGGTCTCCTACTTCAACCTAGCCGCTAAGGTGTCCACCAACGTGAGGATCGCCTCCTTGGATTGCTGTAGTGGTGTTTGCGGCTGATACGTAACAAGCCAATTCTCAAGGCTCTTGCGTATATCGTTCTGAAGATTCATTCGTGCTCCTTGAGTAGCAGCCCTGATTATTTGTCGCTCGAATGCCTCTACCTTGTTCAGAAGGGCATTGCGGAGCTGCGACGGATTCGAGGCGAACGCATTGTCGGGAAGGCCCTGCACGGCAGTCTTCAGAAGGGCGGCCGCGACATCTTGACGAACCAGCGTGACACCGTCCCGCACGATCTCCACGGAAGTTGCACCGGGAAGATCAGGTAGGGAGAATCCAAACGGGATTTCTTCTACCTCCAGTGGCGGATCTCCCATCACAAAGTCGAGCGCAAAGAAAACTTCTGTCAAGGTCTGGTTCTGCGCATCTAAGAGGCGGATGCTCGCATCATTCCCATCCGAGGGGGTCACGACCCCCTGCATGGTCCTGTGAATTCTGTCGAACGCTGCCGTGCCATTCTGCGCAATGCTTCCCGTCACGAGGAGCACAGGAGGGTCGACAGGCGATGTCCTGAATTGGTGGAACAGGTAACCAAACCAGACCGGAGTCGTCCACACAGGGAACGGCTGTGTCGGATAAGGAACCTGGCGTTCAGTTCCCATGAAATCTATCGTGCAGTCCGGGTCAACCGCGCAGTCGAGCGAGAACGTTCGTGATTGGTGTTGCGCCCAAATCGGGTGGTCCGACTCGAGAATTGCGACCCCGTTCGTTCCGGGACCATACGTGTCAATGAGGCCGAATGTGTGCCCCAATTCGTGTGCGGTAGTCGTCGGGTCACCATCGGTAACAAATGCGACCGACCCATGTAGCTTGGTGACGAGTCCCCTCAAGGTTTTGAAGAAGTGAAACTGAAAGTAAAAGGGCGGAACAATGCCAACCACGCGGTCCGCGCCGGTCGTTTTTGAAAGTAGCCACAAAGTGCTCGCATCGTAACGAAGCCCTAGCCCGGATATGCGGCTTAAGGACTCTACTATCGGGAAGAATCCGTTGAAAGGCGCCGGCTGATTGGTCAGTCCTTGGTCGGAAAGCGGGTAAACGCCTCGGATGAAATCACCACTGTCGACGACGGTCTGGTGGAATTCTGGCGTCAGGCCGAGATGAGTTAGTTGGTAGGTACAAAACCTTTAATGGCCGTACCGCCTTCGCTTCGAATGGGAACGGAGCAGTCACGATCGGTCTGTCGCTGTCGATGGTCAGCGTGATTGGCCCAGGCGGAAGATCGGCGGCGGACATCGTAAATGTCCACGTCGGCTCCTGACGCCACGATCCAAAGCTCTTGCCGCTGATCGGTGCTCGCGATGTTGAAGACAGATGGGCGAAGAGAGTGAGCTCATCTGTGTCGGAGCAGTCAGCTGGTACAGACACCGTCACTCTAAAAACGGTGGTTCTGTGTGCCACGATGTCGATGGTGCCGTCTCCGCTGATGTCTTGAGAATCGACAGCTTGGTTCGGTAAAGCTCGAATGACAGGGAGGCACGCACCTGATCGCCTAATGGTGAATGTCCACGGATGTTTGGACCCGCTTGCGAGAGTGGTCTCTCCAGTCCCTGTGATCGTGGTGTGCGAACTGTCAAGTGTGCCGCTCATTGTCACCGTTCCACCGACGCAGATTGATGGGGCTGGATTGCCTGGACTGTTCACGAGGGTCCAGGACGGCAACGACAGCTGTGAGCCAGATCCAGAGCCGCTGACATCCCACCGACAGGCAGCCGCGTCCGTAATCTCGCCACTGACGACGGAACCGGTCTGCTGAAGAACGGCCTTCATTGAGCCGAACGTGTAGGTGCCGGTCCAAGTTCCGGTGAACAGTTCCTGGGCCATGACGGTTACGGGAGTGCAGGCAAGCAGCGCGGTCGCCAAAGCAAGCGAACTCAATTGTGCCGATCGTCGGCGGGTCCACCGGCGGGGTGGTTCCGAGGGAACACGAGGGATCATGGAGTCGTCTCTCCTGCGCTAGGTGCGACCGCGACGGTCAATTAAATGGGCAAAATCTCAGCTTCAACGCGAAACGAGCGATACGTGACGGTCCAGCAGGACTTTTCCGACAGGCCTTGCCTCTATACCTCGCGCGAAACGGAGGCAATCGGGGTCACTCGAAATCAAAACGAATTGGGAAACCCGACTAGGAACCGGGCGGACTCGTGGGCGGTGCCGGTGGCGCGTGACTCGGCAGTTTCAGCGTCTCGAGGACCTTAGCGAACCTCGGTTCCGTCCGCAGGGGATCGAACAGCGGATTGACGGCAATCGTGATCAGCGAGACCTCGTGCTTCTCCAGCATGTATTCGAGCCAGTCCAACGCGCGCCCGACGTCGCCCCTGGGGGGCGTTGCCCAGAATGAGCGTGAACGGAGGATTTGCCGCGGCCGCGATTGACGTTCGAGCCGCGAACGCGACAAACGTTATTCGGCGAGATTCAGCTTTCGGAGGAGTCCCTCGAATCGCGGATGTCTGCGTAAGGGTTCGAACATCGGACTGACCTTGACTGTAATCATCCAGGCGTCGTGCCAGTCCAGGTGGCGCTCGAGCCAGTCCACCGCGCGATCGTAATCGCCCTGCCGGACGTAGGCATGGGCCAGGGTCGTCGGAGCAATCAGGCGGCTCGAGGCTTCCGCTTCCATCCAGCGCAGCGCCCGCCGGGCCGCGGCCGGGTCGCGCTTGGCGAGCAGGGCCGTCCAGACCCGGCGGCAATCGCTCGTCTCCTCGCGGCAGTCGGCAAATCGCTGTACCGCCGACCAGGCTTCCTCCTCGCGCCCCTGCGCCAGGAGCGCCAGCGCGATCCGATTATGGACCACGTCGACGCCTGGATTCTGCTGCGCCACCCTCCTGAGGATCTCCAGGCTGCGGTCGTACTGCCGCTCGAAATAGGAGAGTTGCGCCTCGTCCACCTGGATCATCGGCGAGATCGGATCGATCCGGCGCGCTTCGGCAAACTCGCGGCGCGACTGGTCGAACCGGCCAAGAATGGAGAGCAACTCGGCATACCAGTGGTGCGCGGTCGCGTAGTTGGGCGACAACGCAATCGCCTTCCGATAATGGTCTTCCACGCGCGGCCAGTCCCAGTCCATGTGTTGCGACACGAACGCAAGCGTCGTGTGCGCTTCACCGAGCGAGGGATCGAGCTCGAGCGCCCGCGATGCGAGCGCGGCCGCCTTGGGCAGCATTTCGGCCGGCGGGTAATGCCCGAACCCGCCGAGCAACACGTACGAGTCCGCCAGTCCGACATGCGCGTGCGCGTAGGTCGGGTCGAGATCGATAGCCCGCCGGAAATAGTCGGCAGCCTTCTCGAGGCTATCCCGCGTCCGCTTGCCCCATTCGAAGCGCCCCTTGACGTACAGCTCGTGCGCGTGCGGATTCAGCTGCCGCCGCGCCTCAAGACGACGTCGCTCGCTCTCCGTAAGCCTGGCGTTCACGTGCAACGCGATCTGCTCGGCCAGCGAATCTTCAAGCGTGAACAGGCGTCCGCCGTTGGCGTCGACCGTGCCGGCCCAGAGCGCCTTCCCGTCCTGGGCGTGAATCAACCGGACGCTCGCTCGAATGCCGCTCTCGGACGACTGAAGCGTCCCCTCCACGATGGCATCGACGTTGAGCGATCGGGCGGCCAAGACCGGATCGACGTTCGCCGCATGGTACCGCCTTACCGTGGCGACTGGACGAACGACCAATCCCGCGATATTGCTCAATCGGGTGATCAGCGCATCCGCGACCCCAACCTCCAGCGCTGCCTGCTCGGCAGACGGGCCGAGCATCTGAAACGGCAAGATGGCCAGCGTTCGAATCTCGGCCGGGAGTTGTCCGGCGCCGGAGCATCGCGGTTCCATGCGGCCCAGGCGAGGATCACGATGGCAGCCGCGACGCCAGCAGCCGCGTACTCCATGCTCCGCCGCCAGGGGTGGAGCAGCGCGCCGGCCAGCTGCTCGCACCAGGCCTTCGCGCTCGCCGGACGGTCGCTCGGCTCCGGCGATAACGCTGCGCGGACCAGGCGAGCCACTCGTTGGGGCGCATGCAGCACGCGAACATCCGGTTGTCCTCCCAGCATCTCGCACGCGAGGAGCCCCAGGACATACATGTCGCTGGCGCGAGAGGTTTCGCCCTGGAACTGTTCGGGAGCCATGTAACGGACGCTGCCGGCGATCGGACTGGTGTTCGTTGACGCTGCCGCCTTGGACAGGTCCACGCGGGCGAGACCAAAGTCAATCAGCTTCACCAGCTCGCTACCGTCGCTCAGCCGCTGCAAG
Organism: uncultured Acidimicrobiia bacterium; assembly: GCA_963784445.1. Classification (GTDB taxonomy): domain Bacteria; phylum Acidobacteriota; class Vicinamibacteria; order Vicinamibacterales; family UBA2999; genus 12-FULL-67-14b. The sequence goes on from CAWARO010000002.1 coordinate 475,525, forward strand.
ACGATGTTGTCGGGCTTGAGATCGCCGTGCACGATGCCCTTGCCATGCGCGGCCTCGAGCGCCGCACCGATCTGCCTGAGAATCGTCGCGGCGCGCATGCGCTCCAGGGCGCCGCTCGCAAGCGCCTGCCGCAACGTGGTGCCCTCGGCATACTGCATCACCAGAAACGGCGAGCCGTCCGGCAACGCGCCGGTGTCGAGCACGCCCACCACGCCTGGATGATCGATCCTCGCCAGCGCTTCGATCTCGTGTTGCAGGCGGCTGCCCAACCAGCTGTTCTGCGCGGACGGCGCCAGTATCTTTACGACGACCGGCTTCGACATCAGCGTCAGATCACAGGCACGGTAGACCATGGCCTGGCCCCCGCGGCCGAGGGATGCGTCGATGCGGTAACGATTGGCGACAATGGTGCCTGCCTGAAGGTCGGGGGTCAAAGGCTCGACAGCCTGTCGCCAAGCGTCGCGCAACAGTGCGGAGGCATCGATCGGCGGACGAACCAGCAATTCCCCGCCGCTTTCGTGCTCGTGAATCAGCGACTGGACTTCTGTCCTGAGCTCGTCATCGCCGCCACACATTCGCGCGAGAAACGCGCTCCTCTCGTGCGGCTCTTTTTCAAGAGCTGCCTCGAACAGGTCCGATACCATCTCCCAGCGTTCGGGCGTCATCCCTGAGCCGTTCATCGGAGTTCCCGAAGCAGCCACGCGCGAGCGACGCTCCAGTCGCGCTTCACGGTCTTCGGAGAGACGGCGAGCGCCTCGGCGGTCTCTTCGACATCGAGCCCGACAAAAAAACGGAGCTCGATGACGCGCACCTGGCGAGGACTCCGCTCCGCGAGCTGTGTCAACGCCGCGTCGAGGCGAAGCAGCTCCTCCGGCTGGTCGCCGACCAAACCCGCGGCGTCCTCGAGTGGAACATGGTGCGCGCTGCCGCCCCGCTTCGCCGTGCGCCGCGCTCTCGCGTGATCCACCAGGATCCGCCGCATGATGCCAGCGGCAGCCCCATAGAAGTGTGCCCGGTTGTTCCAGGTGTCGTAGCGTTGCTCCACCAGACGCAGGTAGGCCTCGTGAACGAGCGCCGTGGTCTGCAGCGTGTGGTCGTCCCGCTCTCGAGCCATGAAATGGGCCGCAAGCCTGCGGAGCTCGCCGTAGATCAGCGGGACGAGCTCGGCAGCTGCGTCAGGCGTCGCCCCGAGCGATTTTGTGGAGTAGCCCAGTAACGTCCTGCATGTCCTCGAGTGGCGATTTTTGCCAACCTCGCCGATTTTGCCTTTTCTTGCTGAGCTGGAGATTCGCATTATACCTGTCCCCGGCCTTGAACCCCAGACGGCGAACTCAACCATTTAGCAATGTAGAATCCCTCACCTCGAGGAGGTCATGAGCGCGATCGCCGGCCGTCGTCTTTTTTTCTGCGTTGCGGCCCTCGCCGTCTACTTGGCCGCACCTGCTGCGCAGGAGTCGCGCGAGGCGCAGATTCTTGGTCTGATCAAGACGCGAGTCGATGCCGGAAAAAACGTCGGTATGGCCGTGGGCACCGTCGATCACGAAGGCAAGACCACGATCGCGGCCTACGGCAATCCCGGTCCCGGCAGCCTCCCGATCGACGCCGATTCGGTGTTCGAGATCGGATCGATCACGAAGGTCTTCACCGCGATCCTGCTCGCCGACATGGCCGAGCGCGGCGAGGTGGCGCTCGACGATCCGATCAAGAAGTACCTGCCAGGGAACATGCGGGTACCCGAGCGTGCAGGCCGCTCGATCACCTTGCTCGATCTCTCGACGCAAACCTCCGGGCTGCCGCGGATGCCCGACAACCTCAAGCCGGCCGATCTGCGCAACCCCTATGCGGACTACTCCGTAGAGCAGATGTACGAGTTTCTCAGCCGCCACGAACTGAGGCGCGACATCGGCGCCGAGTTCGAGTATTCCAACCTCGGCGTCGGGTTGCTCGGCCACGTGCTGGCGCTCCGCGCCGGGATGTCTTACGAAGCCCTGGTGAAGCAGCGCATTCTCGATCCGCTCGGCATGACGCACACGGCCGTCACGCTCACGCCGTGGATGATCGAGCATCTTGCCAAGGGCCACGACACCAAAGGGGCAGTAACGTCGAACTGGGATATTCCGACGTTGGCGGGCGCCGGGGCGCTACGCTCGACGCTCAACGACATGCTGAAGTTCGCGCGCGCGAACCTTGAAACGAGCGGACGTTTACAGCGGGTGATGCAAAGCACCCATGCGGTGCGTGCGTCCGCCGGCCGTGCCGACATGTCGATCGGCATGAACTGGATCATCCGGCGCGTCTCCGATCAGCAGGACATTGTCTGGCACAACGGCGGTACTGGCGGGTACCGGACATGGCTCGGCTTCGACAAGAAGCGGCGCATCGCCGCCGTCGTGCTCACCAACTCCGGACACGGCGCAGACGATCTTGGTTTTGAACTGCTGAAGTAGCCCGCCCGCCCTCCCAAGTTCGGCGCAATTCTTGCTGACTGCAGCCGATTGTCGTGATCTTGATGGTATGCACGAATTTTTTGTGCCGCCTCTGTGTAGGAAATACCCTTGACGTTCAATTTCAAGTCAGACGCGGACCATCCCGTCCCTGATGACGTGATTAGCACGTGCCCCATCTGTTTGGGCAGGATGGAAGTCGTCTATGACCGCTATCATCAGAAAGTCTGTGTGTGCACCGACTGCCGCACTGGCATCACCGTGCCGGCAATGGCGTGGCGAATCGCAAAGCTGAAGCGCGAACTCGCGTAATGCGCTGGACGCGAACCCGGCGTTAAATCCAGAGCGGATTATTCGTGCTGGGGAGCTGCTCAATCCACGCCGCCGTGCAAGCGCGGCACCGCAGTTCCACGACGATCGTGCCATGAGTGGAGCCAACCGACGCGCGCGTCGGAATGCCGTCTCGCTTGCCGCAGGTCGGACAGGTGACCGGATATGACGGTGTCGAATCAGAGGTCATCGTCTTGCCTCTGGGGGTTCCAATTACGACTGTGCAATTCAGCTGCCGGTGGTGACCGGTCGGGAAACGCCCTCAACAGCTGAAGAATATTCGGCTGTCGTCACCCTCGTCGTCCCATGCTGCGCTTGTTCTCAACCGGAACAATTGTCGTCGTGGGACTGTCAGGATCGTCACGGCTGTCGCCCCTGACGACGATCGGTCTGTACCGGCACAGACGCCGCCGTCACCGGCTATAGTCCATCGATGCGCTATCGATTTCTGATCTGCGACGTTTTCACCAATCAGCGTTTCGGAGGCAATCAGCTCGCGGTGTTACCGGAAGCGTCCGGGTTATCGGACGCGCAGATGCAGCAGATTGCGCGCGAGTTCAATTTCTCCGAATCGACCTTCGTGTTTCCCTCGACTACCGGCGGCACGCGCCAGGTCCGGATCTTCACGCCGGCATCGGAGCTGCCGTTTGCCGGTCACCCGAACGTCGGCACGGCGTTCGTGCTCGCCACCATCGGCGAGTTGGGCGACATCGGCGAGTCCACCACGGCGACCTTCGACGAAAAGGCCGGCCGCGTGCCGGTGCAGATTCACCCGCAGGGCGCGGGCTTCCGCTGCGTGCTCTCGGCGCCGGAGGCGCTGTCGATTGGCAAGAGCGTCGACCCCGCGCTGGTCGCCGCCGCCATCTCCGTTGCACCGTCCGACCTCGTCTCGGCCACGCATCCGCCGCAGGTGGCCTCGGTGGGCTTGCCGTTCCTGTTCTGCGAAGTGAAGAGCCACGAAGTGCTGGCGCGGGCGCGGGTCAACCTCAACGCGTTCGAGGCGGTGGCGCAACAGGGCGTGCCGGCCAACGTGCTGTATTACGCGCGCAGCCAGGATGACTTCGACATTCGCGCACGGATGTTTGCGCCGTTGGAGGGGATTGTCGAGGATCCCGCCACCGGCAGCGCGAACTGCGCGCTCGGCGCCCTGCTTGCGCATTATCAGAACGCCGCTGAAGGCACGTTCGCCGTGCGCATCGCGCAGGGCGTGGAGATGGGGCGGCCGAGCGTGTTGTTTGCGGAAGCCGACAAGCGCGGCGGCCGCGTCGTGGCGGCGAGAATCGGTGGCGACAGCGTCCTCGTCTGTGATGGTTACATCACGGTGTAGTAGCGAGAACCCGGCACCGGTGGAGTCCACGGAGGTCGTGGCCCTTCAAAACGGTGAGGTCCCATTGAGCGCGTCGTCGTGAAGGAAGAATGAGACTCGCAGAGGTATAGTCCGGCCGTGTCCGAGTACTCGCACGCAGGCGGCATCGTGGCCCGCATCATCGACGGGGAGCGGGAGTACCTGCTCGTCGAGGCGCGCCGGAGCCGCGGGGTGTGGGTCCTGCCGAAGGGACACATCGAGCCTGGCGAAACCCCGGAAGCCGCAGCTGTGCGCGAGGTCGAGGAAGAAGCCGGCGTGCGCGCCGCAATCGTCGCACCAGCTGGAGAGTGCGAATTCGCCGTGGACGGACGGCCCGTGCGGATCTTGTTCTTCTTGATGCACTACCAGGGTGAAGCCAGCCAGTCGGAGGAACGCGCGCTAGCCTGGCGCCGCTACGAAGACGCGCTCAGCCTCCTCCACTTCGACAACACGCGGCGGATCCTCAGGCAGGCGCACGCTCTCAACTCCTGATCATCAGTTTTTAGCGTTATCTCGAAAGGCGGGTGGCGTGCGGGTAATCACGATCACGACGTCATCCACCGTGGTCCCTGCCGCAATGGACACCGTCGTGACGTCCTCCTTGCCAATGGTGACGCGGGCGATCCTCCACCCGTCGGTGAAACCGGCCAGCCGAATGACGCGCTGGCCAAACAGGCCCTTGAGGACGAACTTGCCTTCGCCAGTGACGTCGGTGCGATCGCGCCGGTTCTCATCGATTTCCTTGCCTTCGTCCATGAGCACGGCCGCCACCTGAATCAGGCTCTTCAGCGGCGTGCCATCGTCGGTGACGACCCTGCCGGAGATCGTCCCGGCGGGCACCAGGCCGACGACGAGATCGGTGATGTCGGAAACCAGGTCGATCGTTGTTGACGTGACCTCCACCTCGTCATCTTTCCTTGCTCGCGCGACGAGCATGTAGCGGCCGGCGCGCAGATCGGGCGTGATAAACGTGCCGCTTGCCGAGACGACCACTGGATGCGTTTCTCGCCCGGCCAGGAGAAACGCTTCGGTGCCGGTGGCGCCGTCGCTGTGGACGATGGTTCCGGAGATGCGCAAGAGCTCTGACGCCGGAAACACGATGTCGATATTGTTCGCGGCGGCCGTTCTGGACACTTTCACTGCGACCGCGTCCTCGGCGCGAGTGGTGCCGGGATAGTGGACGGTGGTATTTCCTCGCGTGCGCGCGTCTCCGTCGCTGAAGGCACTGATCTGATAGATGCCCTCAGGCAAATTCGCCAGCTCGTATTCGCCTCGCGCGTTCGCGCGCCCGAAGGCGCCTGGCGGCATTGAGGGATCGTCGGCGCTCTCGTCGCGCGCCGGCAGGGCCACCACCCTCGCGCCCGGCACCGGTGCGCCATCGTGGCGTGTCACCCGGCCCGTGACCGTCAGACCGCGCACGAGAAAAAAATCGACGTTCGTTCTCGCGGCGTCCCGCTCCAGGGCGATGACGCCGGTGCGTGGTGTGTTTGAAGCGCGGCCGGCCTTCAATCCAAACTCCGTCTTCACGTAACCCGGATGGGAGGCGATCACTCGATATTCGCCGGCGGCGATGCGCGTGAACGAGTATCGGCCGGCGAGGTCGGTTGGCGTAACGAGCGCCCGCGCGCGGTCCACCGACTCGAGCGTCACAATCGCGCCCGCGACGGCCTGGTCGGTGGCTTGTTCGACCACGCGCCCCGCAATCGAGGAGTTGCCCGGCAGGATGGGCGCGGCCGGCTTTGGCGCTGGCGCGTTCGGCTGTGCGGCCGCGAGTGCGGACGTCAGGAGACACGACGCCACCACAAGCGATCGCGCAGCCAGCGGCATTCGCCTTGTTTTAACACAAGCTGGACTTTGGGTATCCCTAAGAACGTGACCCAGTTCCAATTTGAGTTGCTGGCGCTCGCGATTAGCCCGTTACGAACCGTCTATGACTGCTTGGCGAAGGGTTCGAATCCCGTCGGGGACGCCAATTTCACGCGCTGCGCGCGTGAAATTTGTCGTCCACCGACGTATTCCTGTTTGAAGCGACGTTCTTCGAACGTCGCTATCGGCACCGAATCCCGTCGGGGACGCCAATACTTTTACCCTCAGGTCAGGTTGTTCACAACGTGAGCCACTTCGAGCAGTCTGCCGTAGTCAGAATCCCACGTATCGTCTGGGCCGAAATTGTGTTCGACCTCATGGGCCCACGAAGGCCGCGAAGATTACTCTTCCAGGCCAAAGACGTTCGCGATCATTCCGGTGGTGTCAGAACGTACGCACTGCGCCCGTACGTGAAAATCACGGTACGATTCGTGGTCGGATTGATCTGGATGTCATACACCGACACGTTGGGAAGGCCGACGTCCAACCCGTCCTTGATCCAGCTGGCGCCCCCGTCGTTGCTGTGCCACAGGCCCAGATCGCTGCCTGCGTACACGCGCTGCGGATTCCTGGGATCGATCGCGACCACGTTGAACGGCGTGTTCGACGGCGGGCTGATATCCCGCCACGTGGCGTCGGGTCCAACGTTCGTCGTCTTGAAGACGTGCCCGGGCGGTCTCCCCGGCGGAAAGTCATCGAAACTGGAGACCGCGGCGTACAACATGCTCGGATTGGTGGGATCGAACGCCAACCAGGTGATCGGACGGAGTGGGAGCGTGCGGCGGGGATCGAGATCCATCCACGTGGCCCCTCCATTTTGCGTCATCTGCACGCGCCCGCCCTGGGTACCGGTACGCGTAAGCGTTGCACGTGCTATCACTCGTCACGTACGCAATGGAGTGGATGGCATTGAACGCTTGACGAGGATCCCCCGAAGGACTGTTGGGCGCCCACGATGGAGCGGTCGAACTGAAGAAGTTGTTGGTGCGCCAGATGCGGCTGGTGGCCGCGAGAAAGACATTGTCGTCTTTCGGGCATTTTCTCACGGGCTGGACAAATGCCTGGCTGCCACTCCAGTCGATACCGTCGTCGGCTTTTATCGCCGACTCGCCTCCATCCGTTGTTCGCAATATGGCACCGCGCGACGTCATCCAATCGGTGTCGGGGTGAGACGTGGATATCGCGACTTCGCCTTCGGCGGCGACCGACGGGGGAAGGGCGCGCCACGCTAGGCTGCCGTTTCGCTGAACAACCGTGCCGAAGTCCCGGAACCCGCCCACGATGAACGCGGGATCGGTCGGATGCAAGGCACCGCTGTAGAACATGGCCGTCGGCAGTCCCGCGTTGTGATTCTGCCAGGGAGCACCGAAGTTGGTCGTGCTGTACACCCCAAAATCATTGCCGACGATGAGGCGGCTGCCCACCCACGCCGTCGCGTGAAAGTCCGCCGTGCCGAAATTGACGTTGTTCCATGTCGGCGAGGCGGCGCAATTTGTACATCTCCACACGAAGCGGCCGCCAGCGAACAGGCGGTTCGGGTCGCCCGGGTCGACGGAGAGGAAGTGCACATACCCGCATTTCGTTTCGCCTGATCCACAGTAATCGTCGTTGGTCTGGCTCGTCGGGATCTTGATCCACGTCGGCGTTGCCGCCAACGCGTCATCGGTTCTGTACAAGCCCAGAAGACCGGCCTCGGCGGAGCCGCCACGCTGAATCCCCGCGTACACGATGTTGGGATTCGATGGGGCCATCGCCAGTTCGATACGACCCACCGTGAGTCCCCACGGACCGTCCATCACACTCCACGTCTCGCCGCCATCACTGGAGCGGTAGATGCCATTCGGCGCAGAACCTGGAGGATCGATGCTGCGTCCAGGCGACTGTTCGCCAATCGCCGCATACTGATTGTTGAAATTCGTCGGGTCGATTTCGAGCGCGGTGGCTTCTCCGCCAAGCCTGCGCGACCAGGTGACGCCACCATCCGAGGACTTCCAGATGCCAGAAGGAGAGCGCGGGCGGACGTCGTGGGAGGCATCGCGTCCGCCTCCACCGCGCGAGCTGCCCGCCATCACAATGCCCGGATTCGTCTGGTGAACCCGCAGACGCTTGACGGCCACGCGGCTGAACGTGCTCGCGCCCAGAACCAACCATGTTCTTCCGGCGTCGGTCGACCGCAGAATCCCCAGGCCGGTGTGCGCCATTCCGTGCACGGGTTCTCCGGTACCGACGTAGATGACATTGGAATCGCTAGGGGCGAACGTCACAGCTCCCGTCGCGAGCGTCGGGGCGTCATCGGCGATCGCCGTCCAGGTGCGACCCGTGTCGCGTGTTTCCCACACGCCGCCATTGCCAACACCGAGCAGCCAGTGATCGGGGTTCGAGGGGTCCACGGCAACCGAGGCCACCCGTCCACTATGGGGATCGGAAGAAGGGCCGCGCACCATGGGCGCCGGACCGATATTAACCCATCGACCTGGATTTTCCATGGCGCCGGATGACTCTCGCGCCCCCGGTTGCCCCGCTCGCCCCCGTGCCCCCCAGAGCGAGGCTGATGCGAGAGCCACAACGCACAAACCGACTGTGGCAAGGACCGCCGGCATTCTTCCCTGCCGGTGCCGTGGATGATCGTCGCCCATCACGCCTCCAGTGGTATGACTTGTTCTTAACGAGGATTCGGCGATCTGACTGACTTACTCAGCCCATCGAAGTACGCAGCCTGGCCTCTGGCTTCGTGCTTCGAGAGTCTACCTCAGCCGGAGTTTGGCGTTGCTCCCGACCTGCGCTAGTCCAGACTTGCGCCTACCACGCGCCGCAATGCCTCAACCTGGCGTAGCCACCCGCCGAGTTGGTTCCAACTCGCAAACATTGGGCTCGACACTACGACACCCGGTTCATGGTCGTTCTTCACTAAGCCGCGAGATCCGAAAATCCCTCGACATCAAGCTGCCAACCGTCAGCGGTCCCCCTCGGTGACGCCACCGTTTCTTGTAACCTTCCTCCTAACTCAGGAAGCGCAGCCATCATCACGCGGTCGAAGGCAATCGGCAGCGTGAGCGTGTAACGGTGTTTGGCGCGATCCGGCGTGAAGCAGATCCGATCAGCGAGGACGCCGTCGAGCACTCCGCGCGCCTCGACCGTGCTCGCTTCCAGTAGGGCATCCCAGTCCCCCAGAAACCCGCGGAGGCGTGCCTGAATCGCTTTCGAACTCAGCACGGGCACGCCGCGCGCCCGCTGCGCGAGCGCCAGCTCCGCAGCGATGGTTCGCCGTTGCTCGATCGACGACGAGGCCGCGCTGATCTCCCTGAAGCACTTGACGAGAGCAGGAGCCCCTGGTGGCGGCGCATTTGTGACAAGCACTGGCACCGGTTTGCTCACGTCATTGACGATCAGTGCCTCAAGGGGCTTGAGCGGGCCCTGGCCAGTGCCGGAAGCGCTCCAGTGGCCGACAACACCGCCGCGATGAGCGCGATACCCGCTGCCATTCCCACGTAAGGTCGCATGCCTCACTGCCTTCCGAGGGCTGGTCCTAAACGATCATCGGCGGCAGCGTGCGCCCCGCGGAAGGCACGGCCCTCAAGCGTGTCGGAGCCTGCACGCCGATGATGATGTGCTCTCGGTCCCTCCCCGGGAGGGAGAATGGAGGCGACATCTACTCGCAACGTGCTGGAAGCTATTGACCGATGCCTGTTCGCTGCTCCGCGACAATCTGCCACTGCCCGCCTCGCCTGACATAAACGGCTATGTATCGAATCTGGTTGTCGACAGGTTTGCCACTCCTTACACCTGTTAGGGCCCAGCGCCCCGTGACAATCGCGGTATCCCCGTACACACGCACCTTCTGATCAGTGCTCTGAAAAGAACCAACAGCCAGCGCTCCAGATCGTGTGAAGGCCATGTGGCTCGCTCGGTCCATCAAAGCGCCATTTGCCGGTGTATACGTATAGTCGTCTGCAAACAGGCGCTCGTGAACCGACGCATCTCGGCGCTCGATGGCGCTCTCGTACTCCTTTTGCAGAGCCAGAACGTCTCGTTCAGGGGTCGACTGGGCAGACATCGTGGAGAGCAACATCATTAAGACCACGGTAGTTGCAGTAACGCTTTTCATGACGTTTCCCTTTTCTGTCCGCCTCGCGAATAGGCGGAACAATATCGGCGCGATGCGTTGCTTGGTTGTGGAGCGTACTGACGATGGCCGCGAAGGTCGCGTTGTTCGGCACTGCACCGCGCAGATGTTCGGCTTTCATTGAAGGGTACCTCGTTCCCGCAGCGGGTGCAGGTGACATCGAACCGAGCATTCAAAGCGGAGCGATCATAGGCAGAATTGAGCTACGCCGCCGAAACCACGATCAGATGATCCAGGCTCAAGATATGACCAGTTCCCCTCGGGGACGCCATTCCATTTTTCGGGGCACCAAATCCCTCTAATCTACTGAACAGTAAGCTGACGTGATAGAGGTTGCCGTCACCCTCTTTTTCTGCCCTTTGCTTCGACGCGCTTCTGTTCGTCCAAGCACAGCTTGTGATGGCTGCCGGCATTGTTTTCGACAGGCCTACTGCTGAGGGAAAACTTTACGTTTTGATCCAACTCTTCAGCAAAAACGTTACGTTAACGCGCCATCGCCCTTGGCACTCAAAATGCTATATGCGGATCGAGGCTTGAAAGACGTTTGCTGAATGAGGGATGCAATGTTTCAGAAAAAAATGTTCCTGGTGCTCATGGCTGTGGTCTTGATGTGGGCGAGTGAGGCGCGCGCCACCGCGATCTTGACGATCGGCAACGACCCGCAACTAGGGGACGAGAATGTCCTGTTGAACACGGGTCTTAGCGGGAACCCGATCTTCGGAACCACCAACCAAACCGGGCTGGCTGTCCGATTCACCGGCATTGAAGATCTCACCGCGCCTGCCAACGGTCAGGCACGAATCGATGCCGTCGACGATTTGTTCACATTCTTGACGATCGATGTGCCGAACGGTTCATTTACCTCGCTCATTCTTAACCCGGATGCCACCATGGATGGCACGGTCGATTTCATTGCGACCACGAACACGGGCATCCAGGTGTTCAATGACATCGCGCTTTCGGGAAGTGGAAACAACTTTTTCACCTTCACGACAATAGACGGTCAGCGTTACTTGAGCATTGCGTTCGAGGCGGACGTTCCGCTGGCGGACGCGGCGCAGTTTCGGATTGGCGGGGCGCAGCTAGACGTCCACGACGTCCCCGACGCCGCCTCAACGCTGTCGCTGCTCGGGCTTGGCGTGGCCGGGATCGCCGTTGCTCGACGGCGATTCGCTCGGAGCTAGCCTGCTGGCCCGCGTCCTCGGGCTCATCAGGAAGTAATGGAAGGCCGCAGCCGAAATAGGTTGCGGCCTTCGCGCGATCGCCATCGCGTAGCATCCGCGCGTTGGGCATCAGGTTGACGCCGTTCGCCACCAACTCTCCTTGACTTAGTCGCAAAGCCGTCGAAGATACCCTACGCGGGCAGACAAACCTAGGTGGATGACATCTCTAGGTCTCGCGCGCGGACGCGAGAGGCGTGCGGGTGGTCGACCTCAACGACGCAATCGCGCCGGTCGTGACTGGTCGGCGCAGATGATTCACCTGTTCGCAGCGCTCGGTGAGAGCGCTCGCGATACACGGCCAAGGCGGTCACGCCATTCGTTAGCGTCACGACTTCTGATCCCGGCAACCCCCCGGCGAACTACTGCAGCTTGGCCGTGTCTACCGTGCCTTCCCATCGGTGTTGGCAGGCGCGACAGCACAACCTAATGATCAATTTAGTGGAATCGCCTTTGACGGTGGCGACGGTTACGAGATTGCCCTCCATCTTCCCGCATGCGGGGCATGCCGTCCTCGCGGTGTTGGGCACTCGGTCACACCTTGCGAGATTGGCACGCCGCGCTCATAGCCAACGGCTTAAGCAATCCCGATGCCTGTCCCGACTAAGGGCGTGAGGAAGGCGAAGAAACGCTAGTACCGTCTGTCGCGCCGGGGCACTATTGGGTCGGGACCATCGACGGACCATCGGTGATGGCAGCCGTCGCATTCAAGGTACACGGTGATCGCAAGGTGGCTACTTAGCATGAACACGTCGTAGGGTTGCCCCTTCACTTGACTGCATTTCGGGCAGACGATTGGATACGGTGGCTGCGGTAGTAGCGGCGGCGCGGACGGGGAATCCGCCATGTGACGCCATCTTACGGCTTGGGCATCCACTTCGCTGCGCGCTTCACTCGGGCAATGTCCCACGCGGTGCTAGGAATGGTCAACCCGGAGTGGCAATCCGCGCAGACGACCACCTGCTGATTGTTTCGGTTGTAGACCACCTCCATCTTGCCCTCGCAAACGGGGCAAGCGACAGGCGCGACCTTGTTCCTCGGCGTCGGATTCTTGTTAGCGTGGGCTGGCATATTCGACTGGGCAGCTGGACGGTTCGTTTACCGTGCGACGGCCGTTGCGAGCGCGCCACTGCCGATCAGGTTCTTCCCGAGTCGAAGACGCCCAAGCGAAGCGGGTATCCTGCGAGTTCCGGTGTCCAATTTCATTGCGGCTTGGGTTTTCCCCATGCGTTGTCCGTCGTGTCGGGAGCGGTCCGGACTTCCAGTCGAAACATCAGCTAACGCCTCGGAACACCTGATCACCGTCACGCTTCGTTGCGATTGCTGCCAGCACACTTGGACACAACTGGCGGAAGAACCACCGTTGCTGGTTCATCCCAAACCGGACCGACGGCGGCAGATTCCACGATGAGCCTATGTCTACTTCGCGATAGCTGCAATCGCGATACGCCGCTTTTTCCACCGTTCGAGCGAAGCCTCGTGTCGAGATCGGCGTGCCTCATGGATGGTCCCCACCGCAAGCCCGATTCGGGCGTCCGTCGGTCGTAATTTGCTGCTTAAGTGAGCAACGACGATCGACCTCGTGTGCCGCCGACACAAACTTACTCGGTGGAGTGCCCGTCCTGCCGCAAGCAGACGGGCGTACCCAAGAGCGGGTCCACGGTACCGGGAGAACCGTTTTTGATCCGCCTGTTGCTGAACTGCGCCAGCTGCGCGCACGCGTGGACCGTGGACAAGTTGTCCGACAAGCCAGGGCCGTAGTCCTCCGTCAATCGACGCACGAGTGTAACGGCGTGCCTGGGACCCTCGACGGTTCCGTTTTCAGGTTGCCTCGAACTTGCCGGAACATCCCTTGGTATTTGACGGTCGGTGTCGTAAGAAAGGGAAGCCAGGTCCGTATAGATCGCATTCGTCGAAATGACCTGTGAGGCGAGAATCGACTCTTGACTCTTGCTCTCACCGTGTGACGTTGCCTCGGCGTTGAGCAGCATCTGCGCGAAACACTCGGTCAGGTCGAGGTTTCCCAGTTTGGTCGAGAACGCTAGCCCCACTAGGGCGTTCATCGCGAAGTCTATAATCCTCGGACGCTGATGCAATCCCGGCTTCCTCAACTCGATGGCATTCGTGGCATCGCCATTCTCATGGTGATTATCCACAACGAGAGCGTGAAGTACCCTCTACTCTCCCTGGATCGCCTGTTTACCAACGGCTGGATGGGGGTGGATCTTTTCTTTGTCCTGTCCGGCTTCCTGATTACCGGGATTCTTCTCGATAGCAAACAGTCGGAGAGCTATTTCCGTAATTTTTACATTCGCCGCTGCCTGAGGATCTGGCCTCTGGACTACGCCTCGCTCTTCTTCATGTTCGTTGTTGTACCCTTGGTGCGGCCAAGCGAGAGCGCGACGATTTTCGCCGAAAGATCGTCACCCTGGTGGGCTTACCCGTTCTACTTGCAAAACTTTCTGGTACCTATCCCCGCCAACGCGACAGGTTTACTGGGTGTGACCTGGTCGCTGGCCATTGAGGAGCAGTTCTATCTTGTCTGGCCCCTTGTCGTCCGATTTTCGTCAATGGTCGCTGTACGACGAATCGCATTAACTGTGGTCTGCCTCTCGCCTTTACTGCGGCTGTTCATGGTTTCCCAGGGCATGCAAATCTACTCGAACACGTTTTCGCGGCTCGATGGACTAATGGCGGGAGCCTTGCTTGCGTGCGTCATACGGTCAAAAGGCTTCGAACCCTCCAGATTTCTCGGCAGAGCATGGGTAGCACTCCTTGCTCTGGGGCCTCTGGCTTTCGCTATTACATCGGTCGATGCACGATGGTTCGTATTCTCAATGTCGGCAGTGGCATCGGTTGCCCTGGTTTATGTCTCGCTGTATTCCAAACAGCAATGGCTTCAATCTCTACTAACAAATCGCTTCATCGTGTACACGGGAGCAATCAGCTACGGGTTGTATCTGCTCCACAAGATTCCGTTCAACCTCGGGAGACTGCTCTCCCTGGATGACTATCCGGTTCTTGCCGCACCCATTCTTCTGGCGGTGTCGTATGGCATCGCAACGCTATCCTGGATCTTTCTTGAGAAGCCGTTTTTGAAGTTGAAACGTTTCTTTCCGACCAAGTCCGTGCGCCTCCAGCTATAGGTACTTTTCCTCGAAGCGCTGAGCTCAGCGAGATGCAACGACTCAAACAGCTCGAGGACGAGAATCGCCGGCTGAAGCAGATCGTCGCGGAGCAAACGCTCGACATTCAAGCGCTCAAGGCGGTCGTCGCAAAAAAATGGTGAGCCCTATCGCGCGGCGCGAGGCGGTGGGGTGGCTGCTCACGGCGGGCACGAGCCTGCGTCGAGCCTGTCGCGTCACCGGTCTGAGTACCGCGACGTGGCGGTACCGGCGCCGCCGGTCGGGGACGCAAATTTCACGCGCTGCGCGTGAAATTTGTCGTCCACCGACGTATTCCTGTTTGAAGCGACGTTCTTCGAACGTCGCTATCGGCACCGAATCCCGTCGGCGACGCCTTTGGAGTTCTTGCGCTGCATACGCCACCGCTTGAAATCAATCCCACTCCACAACAGTCATTTAGCGGCACCTGCTCCCGTCGCAGCAGCTTGAAGCAACAAGGTTGCCTTCGCGCAACAACGAAGGGGCCCCGCTGGCATAGACTCTCACCGGGTAACGACGACATCGAGGGTTCGCGGTCCCGTGGAGGATAGTGGAATGACACTGTCGAAGGCGGTGGGGTGGAAAACAGTGGTGGCTGCCTTTATGTCAATTGCGCTCATGATTGGTTTCGTCATGCTTGAACGTCGCGATCGACCTGTTACGGAGGACGATCTTCACATCATCACCCGCACGAAAGCACTGCTACAAAACGATCAGGTCTGGAACCGCAATGATGATCGAGAGTGCACGGACGACGAGTCGAGCGGAAAGCGGAGCCTGTTCTGCGCCCTTCAGAAGGCCACGATCGAGGTACTCGGTGAATATGACCACCGCCGAGTGGCCCTCCAGGAAGTGCGGTTCGCTATCGAGGATGCGACACGCGGTCAGGACTTCGACCACCGACTGAGGGACTATAACAATCTCCCCCAAACCAAGCTGAGCGACATTTGGCGGGCGTTGGACGTTGCCACGGAACGGATGCGCGCTCGCGTTCCCAAACAATAGATGAAGCGTCAACCTGCGCTCGGCCTTAGTTCAGCCGCGGCATCCCGGCTTCAGGGGGCAACACCAGCCAATCGAGGACTCCACCCTTTTCCGATACCCCTCGGGGACGCCAGAATAGTGATCAGGCCGCTTTTCTGGCAAAGCGGACCCTCCAACCATTCGCGGTTCCTAGTGGTACTTTCGGATCAGTACGACCCCGATTGTGCCAACTCCGATCGACGCGGCGATTCCGGGGACGCTTCTATGCGGTACGCATCCCTCTCGAGGGGGGCTAGGTAACCCAAAACCACCGCCGCCGCCACAGCCTCCTTTTTCTGTGAGATTCACCGCCAGAGCGTACGTCCCGATCACGGACAGGAGGACTCCGCTCACGAACAAAAAGCGGCGCTTGCCGTTCTGAGATCCCGAACCGGGAACTGCCGTGGTGGGATGATGGGCCTCCATGTCACGGTCTATTAACCGCTGGAGTTCATGCTCCGCAGCGGCCTTAAGTGAGTCAGCACTAACGGAGCACGAGAACAACGCGACGAGCACACCGGCAACCAATGGTCGAGAGAGTAGATTCATCATCATTCTCCTGAATGCTGAGAGAATGGCGCGCCCGGCGTATCAAGTCCTGAGAAATCGATGAAAAGACGCTGAGTGTCGGCCGTCCTCACGTGGTACGCAGGTTCACGGCCGCCGCGTCCATACTGTCAGCTGCTGGTTGTTGCTAGGAGGGCCGCCACTCGCGCCCACCAATACCCGGCCACCTCCGGCGACGCTGAGGGCGTAATCCTTGAATTGGACGTCGTCGTCGACAGTGATCGTCAGTACGTTGTTGCTGTAGCTCCACGAAAAATCTCCGTCGTCTCCACCTGTGACCTGGAAACTTCCCCCGTCGGCCGCCCAGATTTGGTCGGGCGTCTGCTCGATCATGACCCGGCCGGCGAGCGTCCCGTTGAGAGAACCCCTCAAGTCGTTGGTGAACACGGCAGTCCCCGTGAACGCGTACGACGACATTTCATTGAACGTCTGCACGGTGCCGGGGTCATCCATTGAGATTCCGAGCAGATAGACATCATAGGTGCCGACGAGGTCGAGCTCCGTGATGTTTCCCTTCAGCTTGTCGATCTGCACCTGCAAAGCAGTGTCTGCGCTCGCCCGGGCGTTCGTCTCGGCAGTGACGCTGTTCTGAAGCGCAGCTTCAGCCGCAAGGCGGGCAGCCTTTTCTGCGGCGACTGTCGCCTCTAGCGCGGTCAGCCGGGCGTTAAGCGCGGTGAGGTTGTTGGTGCCGCCGCCACCTTGTGCGAGGGCGTGTTGGGGGGCCAAAAAAAGGGCAGCCACGAAGCACAATACTGCTACTCGGATCCTGTTCACAGTTTCTCCTTGCCGGTGCCGCTTGTGGTAGGGATTGAAATCGGTGTGACCGACAGGGGTATATATATACTGCTCAGCTTACAAGCTCAACTAAATCCTTCCTAGCACACGTACGCCTTTGACTCAAAGAGCGCCGAGGGCAGGTTGGAAATGGCTACCTCAGCGATGTTGGCGGGGACATCAGCTTTTGTTTCGAGCACGTACTCCGCAAACGAAAGAACACCCTCAACTTCTAACTCATCGAAGCGGGCATCGACTACTCGTGTTCGACTTTCGGCGGCTGCGCAAGCGGCAACCGAACGCCGCTTCGTATTTTCGTCACTTCGATGCTGGCTGGTTGCTCAATGCGCCACTCGTGACCGCATTGCTTGCATCGCATCCCAACATGCGTAACACCGCCCGGCATCGTCGTCGCGCTGTAGGGCATCGCCGAGACCGCGCTGCAAGCAGGGCAAGCCATCGGAAAGCGGACGGCTTCGGCGGCAGACATGGGAGTCGTAAAACTAACACAACCGCCGTGGCAACAGCGTGCACTATGCAACCATGGGAAATCTCCCGCGCACGCGCTTATACACGTGTGAAAATTCCCTCGGGGACGCCACCCACTGTTATCCGCGCGCAGATGTTTCTCGCTGCTGTTGACGCGCCAAGTTCTGAGCAACTCAAGCGACGCGGGCGACTTCATGGCGGTGCTCGTTGCAGCGACAGTGGGGACATCTCAGGGCCTCCACCCAGCCGTCGCGTAAACGTGAGACGGTCATCCTTCAACTCACCGCGCCATGTGATCGTGGTTTCGCGGCCATTCATCAGGGAGGGCGTCGTGAACGTCACCGTGGTACCCTGCACTTTGCCGTTGGCCAGGGTCTTTACCGGATCGGGGCCGATGGACAAGGTACCAGTCGCCTCCTCGCCGTTGACGACCAACTCGAGTACCGACGGGATGGTCGTTCTGGTCGGCACCCGTCCACTTTCCGGCAAGTCCCGATTGCGCCGCCGACGCGCTGAGCGCGATTCCTGCGGACAGAAGGCCGACCGCGATCACACTCGTCATAGAGGCTCCCGCATGTGCCGCCCGATGATCGAGCTGGCCCGATCGATATTAGACACCGTAGTTCGATTGAGGTTCCGTTGTCCGGCTAGGCGGCAACACCAGCCCTCTCGGCAAAGGGACGCTACCAGTTCATTGACATCCTTACCGCGTAGTCTTTGCGATGAAGGGGTGTGGTAGGGCCGCAGGCCGCAGGATGTTCGGCGCGCGCGGATAAAAGAAAGGCAGGTGCGCGGGGCGCACCTGCCCAGATTCATAGCCCCAGGCGACGGACAGCCGTCTTTTAGCCCTTCCGCTTGCGGCGCATGGCGCCGGTTCCGAGCAGGCCGATGCCGAAGAGCAGCAGCGACGACGCCGGATCCGGGACCTGGGCCACGGCGGGCTCGAAGGCCCGGTCGGTGAACGAGCCGCTGTTAATCACCGAGACAAATCCCGGGTCATACGCAGTCGCGTCCGTTCGGATCAACAGAACGAGGCTTGCCTCTCCAGGGTTGACTTCGAAGTCGGGGGTGGGGAAGTTGAAGCCGACCACTTCTCCGAAGCCGTCGCGGTCGAAGGTGAGAGGGTCCTGCGTTCCGGTTTCGAAGAAGCCACCGGGGCATGCGCTGCAGAGCACCAACCCACCGTCGAGTATGTACCACACGTCAGTGAGGTAACCCGTAAAACTCGAGCCCGTCAACCGGTGAACCAGGTTCTGGGCGCTGTCGTTTCTCACCTGGTAGTAGAAGTCCAGGAGGCCCGCGAAATTTTCGAACACAGCGGCCGAAATATCCGTGACCAGGTTGGCCACCCCTACGTTTGCGTAGTACACGGAAGCGAGTTCCGTTCCGCCCGGGAAGGCAATTCCCTCGGCGCCGACGGTTTCCCCTGGCGCTATCGGGGTCGCTTCGGCTCGTGTCGCCGCAGCAGCCATCACGGCAACCACCAGCATTGGCACGAGTACCGTTTTGAGTTTATTCAGCCGATGAGCCAGAAGACGAATCCCGCTTCTTCTGGCCACGACACGATGGACATACGAGTTGGGTGAATGCGGCATTGGACACCTCGCCAGTTCGACTGGAGTCTCAGGGGAAAGCTGAACCATTGGGAGGGCTACTCTACACCGAAACGCACAAACCCGGAGCGTCGATATAGGACCGGTCGCTTTGCGGACGTATCGTACGTGAGACCTATATATGTCCTCCACCTAGGTTTGTCTGCCCGTCCAAGCTCAACTTGTTATGGCTGCCGGAATTGTTTTCGACAGGCCCACTGCTGAGATTTACGTTTTGATCAACCTCTGATACCGTTAACGCGCCATCCCCTGGCACACGATTGCGGATCGAGGCTGAAAGACGTTTGCGGAATGAGGGATGCAATGTTTCAGAAAAAAATGTTCCTGGTGCTCATGGCTGTGGTCTTGATGTGGGCGAGTGAGGCGCACGCCACCGCGATCTTGACGATCGGCAACGACCCGCAACTAGGCGACGAGAATGTCCTGTTGAACACGGGTCTGAGCGGGAACCCGATCTTCGGAACCACCAACCAAACCGGGCTGGCTGTCCGATTCACCGGCATTGAAGATCTCACCGCGCCTGCCAACGGTCAGGCACGAATCGACGCCGTTGACGATTTGTTCACATTCTTGACGATCGATGTGCCGAACGGTTCATTTACCTCGCTCATTCTTAACCCGGATGCCACCATGGATGGCACGGTCGATTTCATTGCGACCACGAACACGGGCATCCAGGTGTTCAATGACATCGCGCTTTCGGGAAGTGGAAACAACTTTTTCACCTTCACGACAATAGACGGTCAGCGTTACTTGAGCATTGCGTTCGAGGCGGACGTTCCGCTGGCGGACGCGGCGCAGTTTCGGATTGGCGGGGCGCAGCTAGACGTCCACGACGTCCCCGACGCCGCCTCAACGCTGTCGCTGCTCGGGCTTGGCGTGGCCGGGATCGCCGTTGCTCGACGGCGATTCGCTCGGAGCTAGCCTGCTGGCCCGCGTCCTCGGGCTCATCAGGAAGTAATGGAAGGCCGCAGCCGAAATAGGTTGCGGCCTTCGCGCGATCGCCATCGCGTAGCATCCGCGCGTTGGGCATCAGGTTGACGCCGTTCGCCACCAACCCTCCTTGACTTAGTCGCAAAGCCGTCCAGTACCCTACGCACCACACCATGTCGGCTTGAGGCTCCTTTGAGTCGCTGAATGGCTCGACTCCCTCGGTCGCGCAGTCGCGGACACTTTGTCGGCAGGGATTTGGCGCTTGATCGTTCAGTAGCGTTGTGAACGTTCTTTAGGTGCCGGCGACCTCAGAAATGGCTCCTCACGCAGCGCGCAAATCGATGTATCCGGCCACGTCCAGGGCCAGCATACCCTCACGGCCAAACCTCTCGGGGACGCCAGCCTTCGCCCGGCTGAAAGCTTGCCGGGCTTCGGCTGCTAGCGTCGGACGAGTTGAATGTCGAACTGGGTGTCGCCGTTCACCATGACTTGCCTCCACCCGCCCTGGCTGAACATCAATGGAACTCCGGGTGGGTCTTGATAGTCATCGTGCTCAACTCCGACAACAGTCAGAGCTCCGGATCGCAGCCACACCCCACCGCCGGTCGCGAGGTCGCCCGAAAAGCGGTAGAACCCATGAGCGTCGGCGATCGCCCACGTGTGCGTAGCTTCTCCGCAGACTTCACAATAAACAGCCGCCCCAGCGATGCCGACGCGCCCGGCCGGTGTCTCTTCGTATACCAACCCGTACAGAGTTACGGCCGTCAAGGTATAGGTCCCACCTAACCAAACGCCGGGGCCTGGGTTTGCAGCTGGAACGACCGGGGGTGGGACTACCGCAGTCGGCAACGGCGAAGGACCTACTGGGTTGGCCACGTAAGCACCGCCACTGCAGCCAGAAATCAACATGGTGAGGACGACTAGGCTGACACCTGCAACGGTTCTAATGGTCAATGGTGAGCCTCTTGCGCCACCGTGGCGCATCGCGAGCATACTCCCAATCTGTCAAGCACTCGTCACCAATCCAGACCCGCCTCTGTCTGTGCTCGCCGTGAGCAGGCGCGACCTAGGATTGATGTACGGAGGGGCATGCATTGCACTGTAGTGCATGTCTCGCAAGAGTGAGGTCTACACGTGGCGCGTCTCGCCCTCGATGAAGGCCAGCCTCGAAGAGGCGGCGCGCAATACCAATCGCAGCGTCGCCAGGCTGTTGGAGGAGATCGTCGCTGAACGACTCGATGCGACGGAGCAGACGGGCGAGGCGGAAATGGACAACCAGCGCCGTCTCCATGCCAGAGCCGCTCGTTTCGCCGGACGATTCTCCGGCACCGACCCACTTCGGAGTACGAAGGTCAAGGCTCGGGTTCGAGCGCGCCTGACCGAACGCCGCGCCCGTGTACGTTAAGGCGCTCGCCGACACCGGGGCCTTGCTCGCGTACCTCGACGCCGCGGACCGGTGGCACGAGCGCTGTCGGTCGGCGTTCGCGCAGTTTCGGCTGCCGCTAACGACATCAACGGCGGTCCTGACGGAGCTGTTTCACCTGGTCGGCGATAGTCCGCGCGAGCTGGACTTCACGTGGAAGTTCGTCCGCTCCGGTGCGCTTACTGTCGCGTCACTATCGGATCGGGACCTGCCTGACATCGAGGCGCTCATGCGCAAGTATCGTGACCGGCCGATGGACTACGCGGACGCCACGCTCGTGCATCTGGCGCGGCGTGAGTCGCTCTCGACGGTCTTCACGATCGACCACGACGACTTTGAGACCTATAGGGTCGGTGGACGCAAACGGTTACGCCTCCTGCCGTCCTGCTCGGTGCTCTTCCGTGCGTAGATGGCGGCGAGCATGAGCGTGTCCTCCCAACTATGCGCACGTCCGCTATCGGCCTGCCGACGGCCGTGGCCATCCACGGCTGCCGCACCGTGTGCTGCACCACCGGCACCGTCACCATCTGCGGCACCGGCGCTGGAGCCACGTAGCTGGTCGCGCCAAGTGCTTGCCAACGCGCCGACTTCAAGGGCCATCTCACGTCGCGCAGTGAGGTAGCTGAAAATTGCGGTCAATACATTGGCCTCAGGCGCGCCCGCGGTCACTGGATTGTCCCGATTAATGGTGACCTCGAAACACAGCGTCATCCTCGTTCCTCCCGCTATAAGCTACGCCGCTCGACGGTCGGAGCGCCAGATTCCCTTGAAAACAGGCTCTTATCTCGGCCTCCACGTCGCACCGGAGTGGCGGCGGACACTCGAGCGGTTTCTCATGTCAAACGCTCGAGGCTAGCGTGAGCCACCGCGACTCGATTCTGCACCTTACGAGTCGGGAGCATTTGGCGGTTCCTTCACTGACTTCCGTCGGATGGATCAGATCGTCCTCTCAACGGAGTGGCGCGATCGGAATGAGGGCGCCTGTTGGTGACTGGCGAAGAACGATTGGCCCGGCCTGGCCAATCTACATGCCGACCTTGCGTCAACCAGATGCAGTCGGTTGCGGAAACACGTTGAGTCAGTCTTGGAAAGGAACAACATTATGCGCGTCCTATTCAGGTCAGCGGTTCTCGTGGCGATGCTCGGCCTTGCGGCGGCGCCCGTCGCCGCTCAGCAGCCGTTAGAGGCATCGCTCTCGTTTGTCAGCGATCAGGGTGACTACATCGGCGCCGGTCAGTCTCGCTCGTTCACGCTCGACTCCGCATCGTTTACCTCGCGCAGTGGGCAGAATGGCGGCAATTTCGGGGTGACCGTGTTCCCGTTCGCCGGTGGGTTCTGGTTCCTCGACATCGCGGCGCCTCAAGGTGCGCAGTTGGTGCCTGGCGCGTACAAAGGCGCGGTCAGGTATCCGTTCCAAACCCCGGGCGAGCCGGGGCTCTCGCTGGTCGGCGACGGACGCGGATGCAACACCCTGACTGGCCGCTTCGAAGTTCTCGAGGCAACCTTCGGCCCGAACGGGTTCATCGAGCGTTTCCACGCGACATTTGAGCAGCACTGCGAAGGTGTCGCCGCGGCGTTATTCGGCGAGGTGCAGATCGTGAACCCGCCGCCGCCGCCGCCCCTTCAGATATCGCTGACGATCGACACGCCGGGCCAAGTCGACAGACAGTCCGGAAAGGTGCGTCTGACTGGCATGATCGCGTGCACCATACCTGCTAACGTGGGCGTTAATGCGGTCGTCACGCAGCGCCTGAACCGGTTCTTGCTGACAACCGCGAACGCGAGCTTGTTCACGCCCTGCTCGTCCACCGCATCGCCGTGGACGCTCGAGCTCACGCCGCAGGGTAACGTGCCCTTCGGCAATGGCATGGCGCAGTTGGATCTCATAGCGTCGGGGTTCGATTCGTACTACGGCACGTTCGTGAACATTTCTAGAAGCGACGCGATAAAACTGCTACCGTCGCGTTGACGCTCGGGCGTGTGTCGGTGGACGGATGCTTGGCCGACAAGCTCCGTCCTCCGACCTCGGATCATTGCTGCTCATGCCGGCGGGAAGTTTTGCTCAGAAGCCGACTCGCACACCAGCCGCGGTCCGCCGATCGGTACCTCGGTTGCCATTCCGGTCGGGGACGCCAATTTCACGCGCTGCGCGCGTGAAATTTGTCGTCCACCGACGTATTCCTGTTTGAAGCGACGTTCTTCGAACGTCGCTATCGGCACCGAATCCCGTCGGGCAGCCGGACCGGTGCTCTAGTCTCTAGTCCGCGATGCAGACATCGAAGATGACAATACTTTCATGGGTCGGCGCTGGCCTTGGAGCAGCATCCATCGCCATAACGTTGGCAATTGGAGTCTTGGCGTTCTACCAAGGCTCACCCCTCGTAGATCTTGGCGAGGGTGACCTGATCGTGGTGCTCCCGATGTCGCTTTCGTTTTGTGCCTCAGCACTCGCACTCTTCGGGATTCATCGCAAAGTTTGGAGTCCCGTGATGCTCGCCGTTCTTAGCTCGGCTTCCCACCGTTGCTGATCTAGGTTCTCTCTTTTTCTAATGGGATGCGGTAGTCAAAGTAGAGCGAGGTTTCTGAGACCCGTTCAACGAAGGCTTGCCAGTCCATCTGTGGCCCGCTAGTCGTGCGCTTCATCTGATCTACGTTAGTGTCAGTCTGAAAAACTCGCCCGCATGCCTTCTTCAAGAGGGCGTTCTTGATGGCTGGAAGCGGATGGTCCCACCCTTTTTGGGTCTCTGCCCATGCGCGCACCGCTGGGATCATGGCCGTAAACTCGTGACTGTAAAGTCCAGTTCCCATCCATGACAGGTTCGGGGTTGAGTCCGTTTCACGGCCGTTCAATGTTGCGTTGTGGCTGCCGTGATGCCCCACTTTGTAAAGCACGGTGCGAGCCAGCAGGTCCCGTGTTGTGACACGCGTGTCGCCATGTTGCCAGTCTGCGTTTGCCCACGAAGCCCAGTTACCACGCTGGGCATCCGCAGCGAACAACAAGACCTTTCCCTTCGTCCCCAATTCAAACGCCAGCACGAGGCTGGAATTATTCGTTTGCCGGTTCATGTCGAGAGCCAGCTGGCTGCCCGACTGCAGCCAGTCACCATCAATGCGTCGCCACGCTGTCGCCTCTGGAGTGATGGCGGCATTCTGATCCCGTGAGTCGATCGCCCCATAGTGCTCGGTGAAAAACGGTGCAAACTCCGACTCGCTCAACCGATCAAACCCGATCGAGTAGTGCGCCTCAAAAGGATTCTCGGAGTCTGACAGGGTTTTGCCCGATCCGGCGGCAGCGGCAAAGTAACTGGCGGTATTGCTAACGGGATAAAACGCCTCAGCGCCTTCTGGCTCCAAGAGGCGGAGCAACTCGGCATCTCGCGGAGGTCCCAACGCAAACACATTGACGTTCGATGTACCCGGCATTCGAATGACTCGATCGTGGGGTCGAATGAAGAGCGGATCCGTGCCTGACAAACGTCGGACGAGGTCCATCGACCCCCTGTTCGACGATGCGGCGTAACCAAAGACACCGTCTACACCACCGACATCGAACCGCATCTCCGCGTCGCCGAATTCAAATGTGAGCAGTTCGTCGATCTGAGCCACCTCAATTGTGTTGCCAGTGGCCGCTAGACGATTTCGTGATGCGATGACACCGCGCAATTTTGCCTGGAATTCATCTTTGAGATGGTTGGCGAGTTCGTCATTTGGATCCTCCGTCCACGCCAACCATACCTGCCCAACTGCCACGCCGTCGAAATTCGCCTTGGTGAACCCGTTCACGTGGTCTTGATGCTCGTGCGTGATGACGACCACGTCGATGTGGTCACCCGTGGCATCGCGAATGTCCTGCGTCACTTGCTTAATTGTCGTGTTGACGTACTGCGCTGAACCAGGTTTGTAACCACAGTCGATAAGGACATACACCGGTCTAGCAATTTCGTCGCCGTCGAAGGCGATCAGGAAACAGTCACCGTGACCAATTCGGTACATCCGCACCACTGCGCCGCCTGGCGGCGGAAGGAGACGCTTCGCGCTTGATGAGACTGGAGTCCGTCCTGCCACGCCTAGTCCTCCTGATTCCGATGCAGCATTGCAAATGGCTCGCGAGCCGAGATCTGCGCTGTCGCCGGCGCAAATGCATTCAGAGGTTGTAGTCCTCCCCCAATGAAGAACCGACGCACGCGCTCCAACTCGGCCTCGTCGGCGACCGTCCCTGGCGATCGAATGACACGCCTCAACTGCATGTTCGCCAGATCGATCAAAAGCGTGCATCCCGACTGGTACACAAAATCGGGAATATTCTCCGACCCGTTACCCTGATCATGTTCGTGCTGTTTCGACCGGTCGAAATAGCCACGCCGTCGCTGCGTGATCTCAACAACCAAGTCTGAAACCGTTGCACCACCCTTAGGGCTGCGGCGAACCGCCGTTCGAACTGAGCGCACTTCTATCGCTGGAATGCCTGCCTCCGTCCTAAAGACGGTCGCCGGAGCGTCATCCAAGACCAGTCCCAGTGCTGGCAAAAGCGGCCGCCCAGCATCGGACTGCAGCCACTCTCGGACGGCTTTCGCTCTGCGAGGGACTTGGCGCCAAGTGTCTTCGCGACTACGCTCGGAAGTCCACAGTCCCATCGCCCACGCTAATTCACGCAGGCCTGACTCGACTACATGATCGTTATAGGAATCTTTGCCGTGATCAAAGCTGGGCCACAGCAACGACTTCAATGAAATGCTTCGCATTCCAGCTGGGTATATTCCCCACTGTCGAAAGCTATCGAGAAAGGCCAGACGGTAGCCCGATACATCCTCTGGATTCAGGTCAAAGTCAGCGGTGACGATCGCCCTTAGATAATGGCCGAACGTAATGCCAACGGGCGCGGTGTAATCGAGCGCGCGGATACACATGTGCAGTACTTGCTGTGCGCAGTTGGCCGCCTCCGCGCTGAGTCGGTTCGAGAGATCGTGTGATAGGTCTCCCTCGCGCAGAATGCCTGTTCCCTCGCTCGCCAGCCGAAACAGGTCGCGTGTGCGCGCGCGATACACCTTTAGAAACGCTCCAAACACTGCCGCCACCAAAATGGCTCCCCGCTCGTGGGCCTGGAATGTGACATCTAAAGCGCGGACATCCGGCAAATGAGGTCGCCATGTTCCAGTTTTTGGATCTACCGCGCCAAGAGCATCTCGCAAAGCCGAACCTCGACCGGATGCACGGCCGAACTCCTGGGCGAGTTGGCTGAGCAGGTTTTCTGTTGCGAGATCGCCGCGGGTGCTCTTGATCTGACTACGCAGCACCTCCGGATACGAGAAGTGCTGGAACAGCGCCACAATGTCCGCGAAGGCTTCGTGGAAGGCGCGCATGTCGCGGTTGCTAATATCGTTAAACAGCGGACGCATGCCATCAAGCAAGGCGTGGGTCGTTTCGTGGGCGATGATGTCTTGTGAAAGGCAGGTATAGACGATTGTCCCGGGCGTGTTGAAGGCATCACGACTGTCAACCTGGAAGTAACCGAACAACAGCGCCTTCTTGTCGGGACTGTAATAGGCGTTCCTATCGCGCAGCGCGTGGGGATAGATGCGGAGACGTTGGACATACTCCGGCTCTCCCGAACTAGGTGAGTGCGTAGACCAGAAGATCGGCCGTCCTAGCGCCCGCTCGAAATGCCCGATGGTGGTCATGGCGACCGCGTAAACCATCTGCTGGTGAAATTGGGGACTACTCTCGGATGGCGGCAAACCATCCTGCGCCAGCAGCCAGGGATGGCTGAGATCTACCGGCTCGTAGAACACGCCGCTGGCGGGATCCACATCCAAAACCTCGAGATACTCGCCGATCGGTCCCGGCCGAGTATCTTCCCAAAGTAAGTGAGTGGTAACCTCACCGATGTCAGAGGTTTCATAGCGGCCCGCGATGCTCGGGTCAAACGCAAATATCCTGAGTCGGCGGGAAGGTGGTTCGGGAACGAGACTGCGCATGACGCGAAGATTATCCGAAGCTGGTTCCAGTGGACCACTGGATTGAAACTCGGATGACGAACCTTCGAGCCCGAGGAAATGCGAGCTGAATACTAGTCATAGGAACCTATGAAAATCCTTCATGCGACATTCAGATCCTCGAAGATAGAGCGGTGATTCTTCTGACAGTTGGGCTCCGCACCTAGACCTTGGCTCTAATCCGAAGTGATGGCGTCGGACGTGGAGCGCGTTCATCATCGAAGCCCGTCTCATCCGCTTTCCACTTCGCCGACATGACTAACAAGTGGTCCATGGCGGTCTTCGAGCGCCGTTGGTCAGCAGCGCTCTGTTGGTACGGCTTTGGCGGTGCACCTTGTGGACGCACCAAGAAAGCATCGAAATCTGGATCTGGCGGGATCGCGTGCTGATACGCGGCTGCGAGCCGTCCGATCCAGCTCGCCGTGAGTTCCATGCACGATCGGAATCGCACCCAGCGATGCTCAGTCCATCCAGAATCCGCAGCCTCGGGATTCGTGCCGAACCTCTTGACGAGTTTCTCGCCGGCTCGGCGACCGCGCTCGGCAAGGAGCGTGACAGTCGCGCGCGGCATGTTGAGATTGAGGCCGCCTTCATCCTTGCGTTGGCTGACATGTACCAATCGATCGCGGTAGCCTGGCACCCGAGATTGTGTTGAATCCTGCCAGTTCTGCATGGTCTCGATGATGGCCCAGAGGAAATCGGTCACGAATCCAAACTGACCTGCCTTCTCGAACCGCGTCCAGGCCACCTGCATTCCACTGCTTACGTTCTTGGGCAAGAAGACAGCGTTCTCTTCTTCTTGGAAGTCAGGATGAAACTGCTTGAGGTTGATCGCGAACGTGGGCCAGAGCGGCAGGGGACCATCGAAAAAGTGAATCGGGAGATTGCTGCTGATGCCGCCATCTGAGAACCAGCAACGCTCCGCAAGAGGTGCCCTTGCGTGGTCCTGATTGGCTTTGAGTCCAAAGTCCACTGCGTACAGAGGAACAGCCGACAGCAGGACCGGGAAACTCAGGCTCATCCGAGTCGCGACGACCACCGGGAGGTCAGCAGCTGCCGGCATCCGGTACAGAGGTCCACACCCAGGGGCTTCTGGCAGCACGCCGTCCAAGGGAGTAGCGTGATCGATCATGTGCTGCACGACCCCCGGCGGAAACAGCCGGCGCATTTCGTCGGGGGAGAAGAAGAACAGCGTGTCCGGTGGCTGAAACGGCACTCGATACGGTCGCCCGTGGTTCAGCGCCGTCGTCATCATTTCGAGATTGATTGAGCGATAGCCAGGCCCAGTCTCTTCAGGATCTCCCTTCGCGCGAGGAGCGCTGTAGAGGTCGCCAAACGTCAGTGGGCCTGTGGTGACCGGCTTTCCGGCAAGTTCATTCAAGAACCGCGTCAGCCAATTTGTGAGGGGCGCATCGGAGGCGCCGTCGCCGATGGTCTCGTCATAGCCGCGGGACATCCCGTAGAAGTTTTCGGGAAGCGTTCGCGTGACTTGACCATGCAGAAAGAATGCGACGACGAGCAGAAATGCCAATAGTGCAACGATCACGGTGACGACGAGGGCATAGATGTAGGTGAGGCCTGTGAGGTCCGACAGCAGCCAGCGATGTATCGCCCACACAATTCCGATAAGCAGCATCACAGTGAAAGGGAAGTTCCTAACCAACTGCCACGCGATCGCGAAGAGCTTTCTAGAGGCAGACTTGGGGTTCACCGCCGCCATGACGAGGTTGAACAGTGCTCGGGTGGACGGCGCCGGTTGAAACATCTTCAGCAGGCGCCCCGGCGCGCCAATCCAGTCAGGTAGCTCGGCGAGTCCGTTGAACGCCGTAGCCTCCTTTGATCCGGTGCGACGACCGTATTCGGCTGCGGCTGCTGCGGCGGCGGCGATCGCGCCCGCCGATGTGCCACCGATGTTCTTGAAGGCATAGGTCTTCGCAAGTTCACAGACTGCGAGCGGGTAGACGACGCCGCTGGTGATGCCACCTTTCATCACCAAGCCGCAGATTCGTGTCGGATTCGCCATCGCCTTACTTCTCCTCGTCCTTCCGTTTCACCAGGGCGTTACGCAACATCGCAGAGTTCTTCAGTTGCTGCAACCAGAACGGCGCGTCAAAGGTGAGCAGGATGCCGGTTATCAAGACCCCGATGAGGTGTTGGCCTTTGAGTTCACCGTCGCCGAAGTAGAAGGCACTGCCTTCGCGCCAGATGCCAATGCCCGCGGCATCCAGAGCGCGATGGCGCCACTGGCCGTCTCAAGCGCAGCCAAGTAGCAGCTGTACCGCAGCGCGGCCGCCCAGTCGTTCAATGCCGGCGTCGGTGCCGTGAAGCCGCTAGCCGTGCTGCAGCCATGGGCACTCGCGACGGCCGTCAACGCAGCCGATTGATGTGTGGTCACCATCGAGTCGCGTCTCCTGCACTGCTGGGGGGCAACACGAAGTCAGCGCAACTGGCTTGAATGGCAGAGGTTAAGTCAAAGGCCCAGCCTCGGCATCACCCGAACGGGTCATGCGGGCTGCCCCCGGCCTTGCTCACCCAGCGGGTCGAGTGGTCTGAAAGTTCAGCGAGCAGCCAAGGCGCAAGGCGACCGGTAGCTCGGCCAGCCCTCGCAGCCGGAGGAGCTTGCGCCAGCGCAACGACTCCACGGGCTGAGTCAGTGCGGAGGTCGGAACTTTGCCTGTAATCCGGGGCGGAGCCTGAAGCTGCCCAGGCTCATTTTTAAGGGCTGCAGAGCCGAGGCCGCCTTGTAGGCGCGCTACCGCAGAGCAGTGCCGCCGTTTCGGACACCGTGACTGAGATGCTAGGACTTGGATGTCCAATAGTCATCGGCCGCCTTGACGCACGCGTCCGCCGCAGCCCGATCCGCGATAAACAAACGTTCGAACGATCGGGCGCAATTGGCGTGGTTGCTCTTGGCCGACTTATAACGATCGATGCCTCGTTGGGCGACGGCGCGTTGTGGCGCTGTAGCGTTTGGATCGTTGGCGGCTTCGAGCAACGGCATCATCGATACGATGATGATGGCACGCTCGAGGAATAAGTCTGATCGAACATCAATGTCGTCTAGCCCGAAAAACGCGATGGTTACCAGCGCGCGATGAAAATCTGGAGAATTCGCGTTGGCCTGCGGCATCATGCCGAAGAAGTTCAATACCGACTCTGGGTCGATATCCCAGTCCCCCACGGGGTAGATGAGCAACGGTTTTTCGGCGAGCAACTGACGCGGCTCTGAGCCGGTCAGCTCGTAGTTACCACCAATCGGAAAACGGTCTAGTTTGTAGCGCGTGTTGCAGGTCTTGCAGGACGACGAATAGTTGTCAAGATGGTACGGCAGTTGGTAATAACCCTTATTGTTGGCTGCAGGCTTGGTAACAGCGATGCCCGCCTGTTGAAGGCTCGCCGGCATGGTCCATTCGTCGACATGTGCCTTCGGTCGGAAGTGTTCTAAATCGTGCTCCACGGTGCTCGCGGCAAGGCTGCCGAACTTGCGCTCGCAGTAGATGCACTTGTTCTCGCCCTGCAGCGTCATGAACAGCGGCTTCACCTCGCTCCAGATAGATGATTTCTCTGCGTACACCTTCTTCTTCTTGAAGCGGGCCGTGCGTACCGCCGCCTTGGCTCGCCATTTTGGTAATGCGGCGTCGACGCGTGCAGGCAGGTCTGGCGCGGGAATGCTGTGACGGATCATTTCTTGGCCGATGCCTTGTTGCGACTCTTTCTTTTCGCGCGCGACGGCGCCCTGCGGGTGGGTTGGCGCGCGGCCTTAACGGCGGGACCCTGCGCGACTTGATCAAGAGGCGCCGTGAGCGGCGTGTCATCGCCAGCAACCGAGACTGGATTAACGAGATCCGACGCTTCGGAGCCGTGCGTAAGCTCCTTCATCACTTGTAGAGCGGCGTCGCGGTTACCGCTACGAGCGCGATCGCGCAGCTCGCGCAGCTTCTGTGCGCGCAATCCAGTGCGCGTCGTGTTCAGCGCAAAGAACGGTGACAGGAGGACCTGGTCAGCGTCGAGGCCATGTATGGGTACGATCTTGCGCGCAAGCACAGTGCTCTGCGCGTCACCTGGCTCCAGTGCGATGAGATTCACCCATTGCAGAGACCCTGCAATCAACGGGCTGTGGCTTGTCACAATGAACTGAATGTTGCGAAGCGCCCGACTCAAATTCGGCAGAATCTCCATCTGCCAACTGGGGTGCAGATGCAAATCGATCTCGTCGATCATGACGATGCCGCGGTTTTCGGTCAGCAGTTTGCCTCTGGGCGCAGTATGGCAAACATGGTAGAGCAGGTCACCAATCCAACTGAAGAACGCTTTGTAACCGTCCGACAGTGCGGGAAACGGCACGAGCTGCGCGTCGCGCTGAAATAGATATTCGTTCTTCTCGAGCTCGCCGGTGAACTGGTAGTGGTTCGGCCCAGTGATCGCTCTCAAGAGACTCGTGACCTGCCGAGCGCGGCCGGGATTCTTTATGGCGAACTGGGGCAGCCACGACGCCAAAGGGATCAGAGTCGCGTCGTCCTGAAACAAGCTGCGTAATCGCTGCGCACGCGCAGTGGCCGTTTTGCGTCGGCCGGCGTAGTCGACGTTCGAGCGCTCCTCCGCACGCCGGCTCGCGCCGTAGCCCACGAAGAAGAACGCATCACGCTCGTCCTCGTAAATGGCTTCCCAGGACTGTCCGCCACGCTTCAAAAACATGAGCGTCTCAAGATCTCCCTTACGGTCAATCCGAATCGAGCTCACAAGGACCCGCTCGAGGTTCGCCACTCCGTCCTGCTGATGGACGACGAACTCTCCCTTGATCAACGAGCGCGTGGACGGAATCGTGATCGATTTGCCGGGCACGTTGAGCCTGCGTTTTATCTCTGGAGTGACCTCGGCGCTGCCTGGTTCGCGGCGGACGAAGCGGTAAGGGAAGATTCCGGAGTCGCGCACCGTTGGCCCCAAGCATGCGAGACCGATGGCCTTCAGGAACGCGCTCTTGCCCATACCGTTATTGCCAAGCACGAGATTGATGTTGGGGTACAACACGTCGATGCCAAATTGCGTCTTTAGATCGCCGGGCTTACGATCGGCGTGTAGCAAGTCAATCTCCGCGTGACGGAAGGTGCGGAAGTTCTCGATGCGGATCGTGTCGATGTGCATGATGCTGCTCTACGGCCACGAACACTCGGAATCGTTAGACGGAGGTATCCCGTGGCGTTTGCTCGCGACGGGCGAGTATACCTGAGCTGTCCTCTCGTCGCATTTTCAACGGCACGTTCGGACGGCACTGTGACGCACTCTCCGAAGGAAACCGTAGCCACAAAGTTAAGCGGATTCAGCGGATTTACGCATGGGCGCAAATCGGCGTATGCGGCAGCATCCATGGGCAACCCTTACGGCCATACCTCTCGGCAACACCAACAGTGTTGGGCACATCGTTCCCTCCATCGATCCGCCGATCGTGAAGATGCCGGCGTAGCCCTCCGACTGGATCGAACGCTACATCGCCGCGGTGCCCACGCTTGAACGGCGGCGGCTCCGCGCCTGGCGGAAGCGCATCCTCATCCCCCATGCCCTCAATCGGCACACGCCGGCGTCGCGGCCCTGTTAGTTTTTCATCGGGTGTGTCTGCGCCGTCCGTCTAGGATCCACGCCAACCAACAGAAAGGCCTCGCGTCCCTATTACCCGTTGACACCGCGACCGCCCAGCCCTAAAGTGCAGTTCCGCAAATGAAAGGCCTGTGGGAATGGTTGAAACTGCTGCTATGGCTGGTCATGCTCTCATTTGTCCCAGGCCTCATCATCTTCTTCGGCGGAATCGTCCTCCAAATAATCGTGTACGGGACCGTCGCGGTCGCGCTCGTGATCGTCTCGCTCTTCATGGCCTTGCTCATCTTGGCACGGCTTACCCGCCTGCTCGGAATCACCCCGCAACGCGTCGACGCGTTCTTTAATCGCATCACCCCATCTGTTCGTCGGATCCAAGGCAAGCGTCGCGCGCGCGCGACGCGCCGTCAGTGAACGATCGGCGACAGCAGCGAGCGGCGGTGTTAATCGTGGCGCGGCGGGGGCTCGAGTGCTTGCCGGCGGAGCTCGTTCTTGAGGCCGCGGCGAATGAGGTCTTGGATCGATTCGCGGTGCTGGCGCGCGACCCCCCACGCATTATCGAACACGTCCGGCGGCAGTTTGACTTGAACAGGCTCCGAGGGCCGGCCGCTCGGATCGAGTGGCGGTCGGCCGCGGCGGCGTGGCGGGTGGTCTGCCATGCCTCATAGTAACGCCCGCCGTTCAAACTGGTGGCGGGCGACTTTACCTAAATAGCAGCCAGTCTTATAGGTTTCCCGTCACAAGCTCAACTGTTTGCCTTAGACTCTCCTATCCAAATGGCCATCTCGATTCCGACGACGTTCGTGATCGGTGCCGGTGCGAGTGATCCGTTCAGTGTTCCGATGGGTAACTCGCTAGCCGTTCGCGCAAAGAAGCTCGGGCCGGATGACCCGCTTAGCCAGCTCCTGTACCTCGATGCACGGTATGGATCGCGTCAAAGCTTGGCAACGACTTCGCGACCAACGAGGCGGTGAAATCGATTGATAAGTTTCTCCAGGACCGAGCGCATGTCGATGGTTTCAACGACATCGGGCGGAGTGTGCTGACTGGAGTTCTCGGCCTCGCCCTTCAGCCGGTAAAGATCCGAGAAGGCGATTGGGTCGATGAAGTTGTAGCCGCGATGGCGGAAGGGGTTGGGACTCTCGCTGATTTCGAACGGGCAAACACCGGACTCCGAGTGGTGAGCTTCAACTTTGAGAACCTCGCCCAGGAGCGCGTCTGCGCGAACTTGCAGATGCGCTACGCCAAGTGTCGGGGCAGCCACCAGGCAGTGGCCGAAAAGACGTTCCCGGTGTTCCATGTGCACGGCCGACTACCTGCACCACTGCCCCCTGGCATTCCGTGGGACGGGATGAATGGACCGAAGGAGCAGTGGGCCAAGTGGTTGCCGGCGGCAGCGCAAGCAATCCGCTCCGTACACGACGAGGATGGTGCAACACATGGTTCGGCCGAGTGGGTCAAGAAGGCAAACGACTTGGCGCTCCCTTGGATTCGCGGAGTCATTACGCAGCGACTGACGACCAGCACGGCGGCTCTACGACCTATCGAGGACGCGTCAGGATGGCTGGCAAGCCGTATGAGCGTTATGCCTGCAGGATCGTTCCGCGGACCGAAGGCAGAGGCCAGTTGGCTTCCCGACGAGGCCAGTGCCAGAGGTTGGCGCGTCGTCACTGGGACACGTGCGCAATAGCGCGATACCCGCTGGCCCTTCCCTATCCGGAATCTTGAAGGGCGCGGTGCTGCCCCCAAGTAAAGTCCGAGGCTAGTTGTCGCGGTTATGGACAGACCACAGGTTCACGCGACTCTGTGGCGATTGCGACGGGTGCTCCGCCGATCATCAGAAGGCTCCACGTCAGCATGGTCAAAAACAGCAGCAGTGAGCACATAGAGGCAATCAGAAGGGCGAACAGGCCGAATATCAAGGTCAATGCCCAGTCGAAGATTGTCCACTGTTGACGACGAAAGGCAAAGTCGGGAACAAGGAGTGCACCGTTTGGCTCCAGCATGACCGCAATGCCCTGGCGGCTACATCGACCAGCCGTCCAGAACCACCAACGCCCATCAGGTCGTCCACCTTTTTCTTCGCATGAAGCTCGGATGTATGAGGCCAGCGCAAAATAGTCGAATTTGGGCAAGGTGAATAAACCGAAGAGTCCCCTATCTCGACTAGGACACGATGGTGCATCGCATCCTTGGTTGTGACTTCGAACGTGAACCGGTGAGCAATGCCGGAACCCTTGCTGAAAACAAAACGCCGTTCGTGCGTGACCGTGGCGATGCCTGCCTGGAGGAATGGCGGCGCTGCCGGAGTTGGCTTCGTTCCGAGACGGTAGGCGCCAAATCCGATCAAAGCCAAAACACCGCCAACGAGGAACCACAGGCCCAAGGCCTGACGGCCAGTCGCGAAAAGGGTGGTTGTCCAGTTCAGCGCCGGTGGTCGCTCCGTCGCCTCCGTAAACCATGAGGGTCGCGGCTGCAGATCTGCAACCGGCCGACACGCCGTCAGGCACTTCAAGACGGCGGCACAGGCTTTGGGATCTTTCCAATAGTCAGTATGCGATCGAAATAACTGCCACGTACATCGCTCGCTTCCGTAAGGGCTCAAACCAATCCGACCGCCAATGTAATCGAATGGCCGATAGATGTTGATCCACCTAAACTCCGCGACCCGAGACGCGACTGCCGAAACCAAGCTGGCTACGCCGCACGGGAAGTAAAGAGAGGGAAAAAAGCGCCAAACGAGACGATGCAGTGGCGATCCGAATGTAACCAGCGTTACCTTTCGCGACGGTCCCAGAAGGCGGAGTTTGCAAGCGAATCCGCGATTATCACGGAGCCGAGACTGTGAGCGGCGATAAACAGCGACCGATTGCCGATGTTGAGTGATGTCAGGTGGTCGTCAAGTTTTGATTGCAGAGAGTGACGGTACGACGGCGACCCAAAATACAGCGATACGTCAAGGACGATTTTGACGAAGGTTCGAAATGGAGTCAGAAGTAGCCACACTAGGAAGCCAATAATTACTAGCGCAACACCAGCAGAGGCGACGAGAATGATGCCGGCGCCCACATCCACGACCAGCCAGCTCGCATAGAACGTCACGCTGCCGGAGAGCAGGTTCGGGACGAAACTGATGACCGAGATTATTCCCACTAGAAGCAGCAGGCGGGGAGCATAGGCGACCGCCACTACCAGCAATCCGACTATCATCATCGACAGAATCTGTAAGAAGGAGATGCCGACGGTCGCCGGGAGGAGCAATAGCAAGAC
Organism: uncultured Acidimicrobiia bacterium; assembly: GCA_963784445.1. Taxonomy (GTDB): domain Bacteria; phylum Acidobacteriota; class Vicinamibacteria; order Vicinamibacterales; family UBA2999; genus 12-FULL-67-14b. Next base: position 511,691 of record CAWARO010000002.1, read on the forward strand.
TGTGCGTCGCAGGCGCGTGTTGAAAGGCGTCAGGGCACCGCGTCGTGCGCAATCTGCCAGTGCGAGCACGAACCCGAGACACGCGAAGGATGCCCAGACGATAGCAAGAACGCTCGTGTACGCCCCAGCCATCGCGCCAACCGCCTGAGCGTGTCGACTGCGACAATCGTTGCATGAAATGGGTCCTGCATCCCGCGCATTGACGCGACCAGATTCATCCCGAATATGAAAATCGCAACGATCCCGATCCCGCCAGCGAGTAGGGCTCCGAGCGCCAACGGGGCCGAGCCCAAGGCCAGGGTCACATGATCGAGAATTTCAAGGACCTGTCTAAATTTATGATGTGGTTTTCTTTCGTGGTCGTGGTACGCGGCACTTACTAGGCTCTCAGAAAGCCATTTCCCGCGTTCCAAGAGTGATTCGCCGTTGACGGCTGAATGATCTACGAAGGAGTTCCAGCAGAACTCTTCGATCCTGACATCGTCGCCGACAACCGATCGCAAGGTTGCCTCAAGGGCGACGGTCATTTCGCCCGGCTCTGTGTTGCCGACGCCATGGATGGCAAGAACGACAACGTCCGATGCAAGGGGGGACGAGTCCGTTAGATTCGGCGCCATAGTCAGCAACAGACGCACATGAATTCTTCCAAGTTGCGCCGTGAGCAATTCATCCGCTGAGCCATAGTGTTGGCGAGTTGGCAGTCCTCAGTGTCGACCGCCTTTGAGAATAAGAGTGAATGGTTCCGGCGGTGCGAAAAACCAACTTAGCTTATCGAATTCTGTAGCTGGGCACGTCGCAATCACTGCGAAGGTGGGGCGCGGATGCGATGCTCTCGCGGCAGTGAGTGAATGTGGCTAAGCTCGAGGCAAACCTAGGCGGTATCGGCGTTTGCACGCCTGCAACCAAACGCCAGATCTCGAGAATCGTTGCCCGTTTCTTTCCACGACACCGGTTGATCTTCCCGACGAGGCCAGTGCCAGAGGTTGGCGCGTCGTCACTGGGACACGTGCGCAATAGCGCGATACCTGCTGGCCCTTCCGTCTGGCGGCCACGGGGACGCGGCCCTTACCTTCCCATACACGTCGGAATTCCGGCTCGGGGACGCCACGTCTAGGGCGGCGTTTACGCAACGCGCAAGTCGACGTATCCGGCCACGTCCACGGCTAACACACCCTCACGACCATACCTCTCGGGGACGCCATCGTTTCTTGTAACCCTGCCCCCAACTCTGGCAACGCCGCCATCAGCACGCGATCGAAGGCGATCGGCAGTGTGAGGGTATACCGGCGCTGATCCCGGTCTGGCCCAAAGCGGATCCGATCGGCGAGGACGCTGTCGAGCACGCCACGTGCTTCAACGGTGTTCGCTTCCAGCAAGGCATCCCCGTCACCCAAGAATCCGCGCAGGCGCGTCTGGATCGCCTTGAGCCACCGAAGACAACGTCCGTAGTCACGCCCATACCCACGCTTCAATCGGGCCGTCTCCAATCTGGTCGGCTTCGGTGAAGTGTCGGCAGAGGAAATCACCGACGAGCATCGGTCCGCCGACGGCGCGGCCGCGCAACCGACGGCGACGAAAAAGAAGACCGCGCCCGTCGGCCGTCGGCCAGCGGGCTGACGCGATTAGCGTCGCGCAACAGAAACAGGTTTTTCAAGATCGCTCCGGTCCAATCGGGTGGAACGACGATGCGATCAGGAGCTCATCTGCGATTGCACTTCGGGATCGACTCGACCAAGTTGATCCCCACGTCGAAATTTGACGCAGGCGATCGCGGCTGTCGCGACCCGCCTGTCGCGCCTGAGGAGATGCCGCTCTAATGGGACGCCAGGCCGCCGCGGGGATGTTCCGGCGCGATCGGGGGGGAATCCTCCCACGCCACCGGCCACAGGCGGACGTGCGACGATCCCGCCCTCCACGGATATCACCTGGCACCGTCGCCACTGTCCCTCGATCCGGATCGGGCCGCTTCCGACAAAGGCGGTCACCGCGCCAAACTCCACGTTACAGGGACTGCCGATGCGCAGCGATCCATCAACTATGACCGCTCGCTCGATCGCGTTCCGTTGGGTTCCTTCGCGCACCGCCATCACCGAAACATTTTGAGCCGCCATCTGCGCCACTCTAAATCCGCGACGTTCCATTTCCATGACGTGATCATCTCGATTGGTTGTCGTTGTGTCGTCACCCGACCGAGTAGCCAGCTCAACCGTGGGGCGTGATCGGATGTTTGCGAATTTTCAGTCCGCGAACCGCAGGGCGGCACCACGCGAAGATATGCAGCAAATGGATTTCGGGCAAAAAGCTTGCAACGGTCGCTAACGACCTGGGTGCTTGGGATCATGCCGCATGACCAAAGCCGTATTCGATTCAAACGTCTGGGACAAGCTCCCCATTGACGAGTCCGCCAAGGCGCGGATCAATGAAATGTGCGCCGCCGCGCTCTTAGAAGTGATCGTGCCTTCAACGCTGAGTCGTCAGCTGCATCAGAACCATTCTTCGGCGTCCCCAACTGGTTTCCGACCACCGCTACGGCAGACAGTGTCGCGGTGCTTGGCAATTGGACGCTCGGCGACGCATGCCTCGGCGAGGGAGAGGTGTACGCGGCTCACCTCGGCCAGTCGCAGCAATTCTCTGACGCCATCATCGTGGACGCGGTCCATAGCGAGGCTGCAATCTTTGTTTCCGATGACAGGCGGGCGCGTAAGAGGTACGCCGAGTTGACCGATGGCAGCCAGGCGCTCACGTATACCGAGTTTCGAGCCGACATTCTGCGAATCAGCTGAACAAACTCGCGGGGGAATATCCACGCGCGAGGTGACTTGCTTCTAGGCAGCCGCGACCACGATTACGTGGTCACTGACCTTCAAGATACGACCGGTTCCCGTCGGGGACGCCACCGCTTGTGGACATATGATTCCGCTGAAGAAATTCGCGAGGGTGCCCGTCGCCATAAAACCGGTAGCGGCGAGTCTCGCGTTCGGGGGTAGAAGAGCGATCCGGCCCTCGACGAGCTTCCGCACCATCTGCCGCGCGATTGGCGCGTGCTTCCGTAACAATCCCTGCCACTCCTCGGCCTTGGTCTCCAAGAGTGCCTTGAGGTTACCTACGCTCAGCGGCACAACACGCGGACGGTCGAGATTGGCCAGCTCCGCATGAAGTGTCTGTTGCCGTCGCTCCTGGTCGCGAATGGCCTGCACGAGCGTGGCGACCGCGCCGCCTTCGGAGACCGCCGTTGTGAGGTGGGCGAGCGACGCCTTCGCCCGCGCGATGGCCGTTTCGAGCATGCGCCGACGAGCCTCTGGCTCCTTAGCCGAGTTCGAGCTTGAGGCGCTGACGGAGTGTTGGCGAGCCTCGCGCGCCTGCCTTCCCCTCATAAATGGCACACGACCGTTTGACAGTGGATGTGACCTAACGGGTGCTCCAACATGATACCGACCGCCTTTCGGACGCCCACAACCATCTCATCGAGGTCGTCGGTCGACACGGAGTTGCTCTTGACGCAGCCGATCGTCGACACCCTGGATGCAATTGGAAGGGTGCTGCGGCTTGAGTTGTCGAACATCCGGCATCACAAGCCGTTCGAGGGGAAATGGTGGGATGAGGGCGAGAAAATCGCACCGAGTTTCAAAACTTGAACAACTCGCTGACCTTCGCGACGCCGACCTTTGCCCGGGCTTAAGTTCACCCTGCGATTCTCGTAGCACATGCGGCCACAGGTCGTGACAACGACGGTCCAGTCGTGAAACGGCTACGCCCAGTTCAGAAATGCCCTCAACCTGCAGCTGCCAACGGTGAGCGGCACCAGTCTGGCGAGCCCTCACGATTCCGCCATCGAATTTCTTAGCTCAATTGTCGGAATTCCTTACAAACCCGAAGGCGCGTTCGTTCGGGTACTCGATGGGAGGATCGGAATATGTGAGAGAAACGATGAATTCGGCGAACTGTTCAGTTGGCGCGTCGGCTGCATTAGCGCGACAGCATGCAGATCTTCAGAAACGCGACGACGTCTTGCGCCCACCGGCTGTAGGAGATACCCATTGATCCGAGCAACGCTCCGCATTCGCGCTTTCTTGATTGCCGTCTTCTCAGTCAGCGTCTTGGTCAGTAATAACGCGCAAGCCACGTCAATCACGGTAGCGAATGGAATCCTACTGGGTGCCAGCGACGTCATGGTGAACGGGACACCATATGACGTCACTTTTATCGACGCCACTTGCGCCGTTGTTTTCGGCGTCTGTGACGCGGCCCACCTGCCGTTCACCACCCAGCCTGACGCGCTGGCGGCGTCGTCCGCATTATTCGACCAAGTGCTTCTCGACGGTGCTTTGGGTGATTTCGATTCCAGACCTGAGTTGACGAACGGCTGCACTTGGAATTTGAACTGCTACATGGTCACTCCCTACCAGTTCAATGCAGGCGGCCTCCTCCTGTACGTTGCGGCAAACAATAATTCCCCGGCCCAAAGCGTTGACTTCAATTCAGGTGGTTTGCTTGCGCCCAGCTACGACTCGAGCGCCGACGTCAACGTTGTGTATGTGAAATGGACGCCAGGAGTTCAATCCGTTCCCGAAGCCAATGACACAATCTTCTTGTTAGCGTTGAGCGTCGCGATCGTCTTGACTATGCGCCGCGCGGTCTGAGCCGTTGCTGACGATTTTCTCGGTGGTGCCTGGCTTGCTGACACCACGGGCTGTTCCGTCGGTGCGCTTCGTGCCTTCGCTGCGTTGCAAGCACTGGACTTTGGATTCCGGCGAGGAACCCAAAGTCCAGATGTCCGATCCTCAACTCACGGGCAGGCCGGCGCCAGCGCGTGCCCGGGAACGGTGAAGGCGCAGCCGAAGTTCGGGTTCGCCACCGTCGCCGGCGTCAGAATGTCGTCGCCGGCCGGCTTCACGCCGTTGTGGACCCAGTTCACCAGGTCGGCGAACCCCCGCTCCATCTCCATCGTGGCAAAGCCGCAATGGATTGATGTCGCGGATGGCGCGCGTCACAAGCAGATCGCCGGCGCCGTTCGCGATCGCGCGGCGCGCGTAGATCTGCTCCATCGAAAACGGCACGAAGAGATCGCCCAGCGTGTGCATCGACAGCACCGGCATCTCAAGTGCTCCTGCGATCGCCGGGACCCCGGCGAGGCCCTGCTCACGCCTGGCCTGCGGGTCCAGGTCGACGCGGCGGATGCTGGCGTTCAGCGCAATCTCGTCGGCCGACAGCGCCGGGTTCGAGTCAATCTGGTAGACGGTATCGATATTGGTCCGGCTTCCTGGCTGGAGAACCGACGCCCTGGGTGAACAGGAAATTGGCGCCGGTGCCCGAAAACATGAACGCTGGTTCGAACATCGGGCGATCGCCGCCGCTCAGGTTTTCGACCACGCCGGCGCATGTCTGGCCGAGGAGTGTCAAGCTCCCGGGGAAAGGCGTGATCCCATTCCCAGGGAAAGGCGAGCCGAACAACATCTTGATCTGAGGCACCGTGACGGCCGTGTAGTCCGCCGGGAAGGGGAACGGCACGTCGAGGCCGGCAAGCGCCTGCGCACCAAAATGGTTCTCGACGAAGTAGTCGAACAACTTGTTATCGCCCATCACGCCGCACATCGGCATCGCGCCGTCGTAGTGATTCGGATACTGCTCGATGGCGACGCCGGTGATGTGGCCGCCCATCGACGTGCCGGTGAAGTAGACGCGGCTCGGGTTGCCGACGAGGCCGTTGAAGCGGGTGCCCAGGTCATGCGTGTCCTTGACCCCCTGCGTGACGTCGTAGCCGTTGGTGGCGTAGCTCGACGCGGCCCAGGCAAAGCCGTGCTCGACGAGATACCGCGCGGAACGGCGGGTTGCTGACCGTCAGCTCCAGGCCGCCGCCGCGAAAACCGTGCGCGTAGAGTACGAGCTCGCCGTTCCAGTTCGCGGGCACTTCGATGCGGAAGCCCGCGCCACCCTGCACGCCCCACAGGCGCGTGGTGGTGGTGCCACTGAGGGCGTCGAAGGGCAGCCTCGTTTCATCGACAAAGTACTGCGGCGGTTTGTCGGCCTTGAGCGGCGGCGCGCCCAGGCCCGACACCACGAACACGAACACCGTGGTAACGAAGCCGGCGACTACCCTCGCCATGACACGCTGCGGAACGGACACGAACCGGTACGGCTGCATGTTGCCCTCACTTCCTATTAAGGTGGGAGGCAGTTTGGTGGCGCGAATCCTGGGCCTGCGCGTCAGGCAAAGTCAACGACAGAGATGTCATGACTGCATAGCTTCGGCTCGCGGTCCGACGTATGGGGCTGCGATGAATGGGCCGAGCGTAGGGCGATCAGAGCTTGAGGCGCTGACGCTTGAGGTAGAGACCCTTGCGCGAGAGCCCGAGGAGCTTGGCGGCTTCGTCGTTGCGGCCGCCGCAGGCCGCCAGTGCGCGCTCGATGGCGACGCGCTCCAGTTGTTCGGTGGCCGCATCGAGCGGCTGGTCAACCCGGATGACGGCTTCGGTCGGCTGCACCGGAATGGTGCGACGGCTGGCCACGATGTCTTTCGACAGGTGTGACGGCAGCAGCGTGTCGCCAGGTTCGGCGAGCGCCACCATGCGCTTGATCTCGTTGGCGAGCTGCCGGACGTTGCCTGGCCAGGCATAGAGCAGGAGGTATTCCAGCGTGTCATCGGCGAGGCGCAGGAGCGGCTTCTGCATTTCGCCGCCGAACTTCTCGAGGAACAGCTCGACGAGCGCTGGAATTTCCTCGCGGCGTTCGCGTAACGGCGGAATCGCGATCTGCAGGACGTTCAGCCGGTAGTACAGGTCTTCGCGGAACAGTCCGTCGGCGACGAGCTGATCGAGGTTCCGATTGGTGGCGGCGACGACGCGGACGTCGACGTGGAGTGGGCGCGTTTCGCCGAGCGGCAGGACGTCGCCCGACTCGAGGAAACGCAGGAGCTTGGGTTGAGCCTCAAGGCTCATTTCGCCAATTTCATCGAGGAACAGCGTGCCGCCCGCGGCGGCACGAATCAGTCCCGGCCGATCTTCGTTGGCACCGGTAAATGCGCCGCGGCGATAGCCGAACAACTGGCTGTCGACCATTTCCCGTGGCACCGTGGTGCAGTTGAACGGCAGGAAGGTGCGATCCTTGCGTGGCGACGCAAGGTGCAGTGCACGTGCAAACAGTTCCTTTCCGACACCGGTCTCGCCGGTCAGGAGCACAGTCAAGTTTGAAGTAGCGACTCGCCGAATCGTCTTGACGAGGTCAACCATTCGATCAGACGTGCATAAGAGACCGAGCTCTTGTTCGGGAGAGTAGTCGGGCCAGAGAGCCGCTTGTTCCCGTTCGTGCTGGCGCGCCCGCGCGATCGTCAACGCATTGCTTACTAGTTTCTCGATGGAAAGAATGGTGGTGCGCGCAGAGATACTTGCACGTGGTATCGCGACGATCTCGAAGGTCGCGTCGTGATTGTTTCCGAGGACGATTCGAATGAGGTCGGCGTTGTCGCCACTACCCACGTGCTGCCCCGCACAGGGATGAGATGAGATTTCCTGGCGTTCGACGCCGGAGATTGCATAGAGGCTCGCCTTCGAGATTGCGCCGCTTTCTGCCAGTAGCGAAAATGTCTCCGAGGCCAGCAAGATCGGATGAGCGCCAAGTTCGGTTATTACTGCGAGTCGCTCAATTACGTCCCCAGGCCGACACTCAGCTGAGCGTTCTTGAGTTTGCCCACCCGCCGGCCTAACGGCAGCGGACCCTAGGGCCTCAGCGGCGTCGCGCTCGGCCTCTGAGGCCGCCGCCAAATTGCCAACGAGCCGGAGCATCCTGGCCGATCGCTCGAAGTATCGGGCACCTGCCGCATTGTCATCTGGTGCGACGAGCCTTCCGGCCACTCTCAGTGACTCAGCGATCATTTCTGGTGCCGGGTCTGGGTTGCCCTTCACGGCTTCGACCATCAAGGCCATTCCTTCGGATGCTCGTCCTGTGCGTCCCAGTCCCTCCGCGGCGAGCAGTTGCATCCGCTCGACAAGTGTGCGATCCGCCATACGTTGCGCACGAGGCACAGCATCCAGCGCGATCCTAAGGCCCGTGTGAGCGTCGTTAAGACGATAAATGAGCTTGACGCAGTTAACCAAGTGCCACAGGCCGAAGAAAGAATCTCGACTGTCGGAGTTTGCTAGTAGTGCATCAATGGTACGACTCTCACCACTTGCGGCTTCGAGGTCACCTTTTGAAAGGTGTAAGAGTAAGAGCGTGTCCCGTAGCGCGATCTCGGCGCCACCGCCGAAATCCCGATCTTGCAGGCCCTTGTCTATCCACTGCAATGCTTCGGCGAAGCGTGACTGGGCGATTAGTAAGTGCGCGAGGTTAGTGGCAACTCCAAACTGTGCTGATGAACTTCGAACCTCCTCCGCAGTCGTCGCTAGTCGCAGCCCGAGTTTGAGTGCATCCGATAAATTCGATTCCAGTGCCGTAATTGCAACCTCGGTGAGCGCGAACTCGGCGTGAGTAGCCTTATCTAAAACTGTCTCTAATAATGAGCGAGCCGTTTCGAGGTGTCGACGAGCCCTCGCTGGTAAACCCAGCCTTGCAGCCAATTCAACGAGACCTAGCTGAAACTGCAGCGATATCGAGGGCTCTCCGGATTGATGCACTATTCGGCGCAGCTTGCTGACGTCCACCGCAGCTTGCTGCGGACCTACCCAATGGATCTGGTGACGGAAGAGTTGAACACGGAGACGACATTCTTCTCGAAGTGCATCGTGCTTCTCGGCGAGTTCGATTGCTCGACGGTACTCAGCGGTGCCTCTTTCAAAGTGTCCTAAACGGAAGGAACTAAGCCCGAGAACGTCAGAAAGCCGACATCGTTCATTGACGGCCAACCGGCGATCTTTCTGTAACCTCGTGGCTGCCGTTACAGCTGCTTCTACAGCGCCAGTAAGTAGAAGCAGTTCAGCTCGCGAAACTTGTTCATCGACGGTCAACTCGCGACGAACTCGCGCGACTTCAAGGCTTGCCAACGCGCGACCGTAAAAACCGGCCTTATACAGCGCGCTTGCCTCCTGTTGAAGCATCTGGTCAATCAGAAAGGATTTCTAGTGAACTAGCGGCTTGCCTGGGTGCGACTGCGATTCCGAAGGATGCACGAGTCCCATCGCTTCGCGTAGCTGTAATGAGTTTGCGATTTCTGTCACTTGAACTTCCGGCAACCTAAGCGACTTAAGGTAGGTTGGCGATAACCCAGCCGCAAGAAGCACGCTGAATGGTGCGGCTATTAGCATTTCGCTCGCAGAGAGGCGAAGGAGATGGCCCGTGCCATTCGTAGCTGATGCAATCGCGCGCTGCAGAATCGATTGCATCGCTCGCTGTTTCTGTTGTTCGAGCGAGCTGCCTAGCCAACTGACCAGCACTATGGTGAGTCGATCAGGGTTGTTCCGGTCAGGCAATTGCGATCGGTTCGAAAGCCACGTGTCGATGACTGAGTAGAGCGCTTCCTTTTCGCTCTTTTGAGTGGCGTCGATTGCAACCACTTCATCGTGAGCGGTTGATGCGGAAACGGCTGTCGCGAGTAGCGGTGCGACGGATTGGATTAAGAGCCGCTGTTCGACGGCGATCTCCATGCCAGCACGGCAATACAATGTCAACGTTCCGACTAGTACTTCATTATCGATGAGCGGCACGCTCGACCCAAGCGCGATGTCTGTTCGCTGCGCGACTTCGGCGGATAAATCCAAGGTGGCGTCTGAGTTCCAAATGGCTGTGCGATGAGCTGCGACCCAACCGGAAAGTCTTTCACCGAGTGGGATCTCCGGGCTATCGACCAAGTCTGCCAGAGGCTTGTCGGCGTACCGGCACTTGATCGCTTGCTCACTCTCAGTCACGCAGTACAACGCGATAGCTGAAAACCCGGCTAGCTTTGCTAGCTGATTTGAGACGACGTGTCCGAGGTCCTCAGTAGAAATGCCTGACGGTGACGGCTTGATCGATCGAAGTAGCGTTAGCGCTTTGAGGGGCAGCCGATCATTTACCTCTGGAATAGCAGGTGCTGGCGCCTCGGAAGCAAGCCGCAATTTCGTTGCGATGGTATCGATTGCCTCCTTCTCAGCGTCGTCGACCTCGGCAAGTTCCGACAACTCGGCCTGGGCCTCGACGAATTTGTCAACGATCAAGGGGTCGTACATCGACCCACGACGGTTAACAAGAATCTGAATAGCTTTCTCGACTGACAGCCGCTGCCGATAGGGCCGGTCGGAGGTTAACGCGTCAAAACAGTCCACGACGGAGAGGATTCGAGCCCCGAGCGGGATCGAGACACCCTTAAGTCTATCGGGGTAGCCTGAACCGTCCCACGCTTCATGGTGATGCCGCACGATAGGAACCACCGGATAGGGAAAATGAATCGAGCCGAGAATGTCCGCGCCGATATTTGCGTGCTGCTTCATGACGTCGAATTCATGTGACGTCAGTTTGCCTGGCTTGTTCAAAATGAATTCGGGAATTGCAAGCTTCCCCATGTCGTGCAGCAGGGCTGCAGCCTCGATTGCCTTTAGTTGAGCTTCTTCGTTAACGCCCATCGCTTTGGCAAGCCCTACTGCCAAACGCTGCACGCGTCGAATGTGTCCATGAGTAATCTGATCCTTCGCGTCGATTGCCATCGCCAGCGTTTCGATCGTCGAAAGGTATAGACGGTTCAACTCGGTCAGATGATCGTTTGCGTCGTCGAGGCGGCCAAGCGTCGTTCTAAATGTCAGATACGAAATTGCGAGCAAAGGGATAATGATGCCGACAATTGCCCAGTCCATTGACTTGGCGTAAACGACCAGTACTGCCGCCACCGAAGCGCCGCCAAAATAGTTCAGCGAAAGCCAAAGGAATTGTTCGCGCCAAATGCGAAATGCTGACTGCCCTCGCTCGAAGGAAATCGCAATCGCGACGAGGCCACTGTTCAGAAGGAAAGAGCAAACCGTAAAGAGGTATAGCGGGACAATAAACTCAGCCAGAGAGTTATAGACAGGATTGCGAGGATCGATACCCGAGAGCGTAAAGAAGCCTTGTGAGGCTAACCAAATCGAGATAACAAGCACGCTAACGTTGAAGAGAACGCGCTCAACCGTCTTCAGGCTTGGGAGCAGCCATAACGACATAATGAGTGCGTCGAGCGCAGCGGTTACTGCGCCGACTGGTGGGCCAAACCAAAGTGTTGCGGCGAAAACAAAAGGTTCCGAAACTGAAAGGCGAGCTACCAGTCCCGGGATTTTGACCGTGAAGGAACCGGTCAGAACAGTAAGCGCAGCGAGAGCCAACCACGCGGGCGCCGGCGGATGCAGGAAAAGATCAGCAGTGCCCATCCCAGCACGCACAGGCCAACGACAGGGATCGCCCTGAAGTAGGCCCGGCCGGCTTTTGCTATGTGATCAGCGGCAAGCATTTAGATAGGTCAGTAGACCTCGCGGCCTAGCTATCGAATTATTCGCCCCAAATGATGAGTCGATTCACGGCTTTTCTCCTTTTTTTTGCTAGTGCGTGCATTCATGTGAAATAAGCGTCATCAAGAGTCCAAAAACGCGCTATTTCCCCAGATGATTGAGTTACCCCAAATGATCGAATCGTCAGCCCCAGATGATTGATCTCTCCAGACGATGATGGATTCCCCTGCTGGAGTTGCCCCAGATGATGGAGTTGCCCCGGATGATGGAGTTGCCCCAGACGATGAGTTGCCCCAGATGATGAGTTGCCCCAGATGATGGAGTTGCCCCAGATGATGGAGTTGCCCCAGATGATGGAGTTGCCCCAGATGATGGAGTTGCCCCAGATGATTGAGTTCGCCCCAGATGATCTGATTGCGCCCGCGCTTTGGCGTCTTCCGGCGTCCAAGTCATGTTCTTCGAAGCGGAAATCGCTGCCTGAATCCGCTCGTCAGTGGTGCTGGCCAGATTCAGCTTTCCCGCGCCTGCACCTAACAATCCAACGGCCGGATCAAAGTCTGCCCCAGCCTGCAGCGCCAACTTCACCTGCAGCGGCGTTAACTTAGCGTCGCCGTTCAGCACCAGGGCTACAGCGCCAGACACGACGGCGGCCGACATGCTAGTGCCGCTCATCGCCACGTAATCGCGCCCACCGGGGCCGTCAACGAAACTGTCCGCCAGCGTGTTCGATAGCATCGACCCCTTCACAGCGGTCGAGACAATCTTCGAGCCGGGTGCGACGAGATCGGGTTTGACAATGCGATCGACGAACGTTGGACCTTTTGAACTCCACGGCGCCATCTCGTCGTCCAATGGATCAACCGTGCCCTGCGTGCGGTATGCGCCGACGGTAATGGCATAGGGCGAAATGCCCGGCGAGGTGACGCTGCCGAACACCAGTTGGCCCTTTTCCGTCTGGCCGTAATTGCCGGCAGAGGCCACCACCACCAGGCCCGCCTTCACGGCGCGCTCCACGGCCAGGCAAATCGGGTCGTCCTTATAGCTCTGCGTGGGCGCCGCGCCCAGGGAGAGGTTCAGCACGCGAATGCCGAACTCCTTGCGGTAGCGGATGGCCCAGTCGATGGCCTCGATCAGGTACGCCGCCTCGCCGCTGCCGTCGCTGCCCAAGACCTTCAGGTTGATCAGGTGCGCCGCCGGCGCCATGCCCGAATCTGCACCGGTAGCGGTGTTCCGGAAATCCCGCGCTGCCACGATGCCGGCGATGTGCGTGCCGTGGCCGTAGAAGTCTTCGCCGCGGCCCTTCGGATCCGTGAAGTCCACGTTGACAATCACCCGGTTGGCGAGCGCCGGATGGTCGCCGGCAATGCCGCTGTCGAGAATCGCCACGCCAATGCCGCGGCCATCCACCGCGCCGAGCGACTTCACCGCGCCTTCCCAGGCCGCCTGCGCGCCGGTCACCGCGGTGGTGATGGCCATGTGCGAGCGGATCAGCGAATTGCCAGACACCGATTCGAACTCGCCGTCGGCCGCCAGCGCCTCGAGCTCGTGCTTCGACACGCTCAACACCGCGCCCGACGACAGGAACTTCTTGATCCGCAGGCCGTGACGCTTCGCCAGCCGATCCACGGATTCCACAGAACCCGTGACGATGACGTCGACCGAGCCGTCGGAGGTGGAATTGAGGTGCGCCGTGAGATCCGACGACAGCCGCGCCCGCTTCGAGCCCGCCTCCGCCGATACGGCGGAGGTAAGGAGGAGCGTGACGGCCAAGATTGCGGCCCCGCACCGACACACAACGGGAGACTGCAGCACTGTGCGCGTCCGTAAGGCGGCCGGTCTCAGGTTAGTCATACGCTCTCCCAGGGTTTTCCCGCGGTGTAGTACAAAGCGAATTAGTGCGAGCTGCGTATTTCGTCCACGGAATCCATCAGTACACGCTGAGATCCGCCGATAGTCCGGATGGTGCGTAGCCGGCCATCGCGAATGCGGTAGTAAACGGTGCGACGCGATACTCCGAGTAACTGTGCTGCCTGCTCGATGCTGACGCTGCGGCCGAGCTGGGGTTGAAACTCATGCTGAGGGAATGTCAGACCTTGAACATCCATAACCAAGTGGCTCCTATGCCGCTTTGTAATCGCACGGGCGATGCCAGCGCGGGTGTTGGTGTGTTCAATTGCGCTAAGTGATTGCAATTACAGGGGTTGTTGGTCTAGGATGCGTTCGGTTGCCAGGCTCGAGTGGGTGGAATCAAGCTAAGCCCTTACCCCGTTCGGGTCAGGGAAAACTATTAGCGCGCCAACAATCGCAGGATTTGCACACAAATCGCAGATTTAGCGGTCCGTTTGCACCGAAAAAAAACGGCCAATGGGTTGGCCGACAGGACAACTAGTGAACCGACAAGCGCGGGCATTGCTGAGCGTTCTTCTTTTTGGCGTGATTGCCGTCGTGATTTGGCGATGGTGGTCGGGTGCGCCTGAAAGAACCGATTCGGCCGGCGAGATCGTGATCTCTGAAAATGCAACACGCGGGGGCACGCTGGTTGCCTCGCTTCGCAGCGAGCCGCGAACGTTCAATCGCGTCCTCGACCAGAATTTTCCGGTCGACCTCTTCAACATCCTGACGTCGAGCAAGCTCATCCGTGTAAACCGCGCCACACGAGCGCTCGAGCCCGCGCTCGTCGAGAAATGGTCAACGTCGCCAGACAACCTGACCCACACGCTGACGCTTCGCGACGGCGTGGCCTGGTCGGACGGCACGCCATTCACCTCGGCGGACGTGCTCTTCACCTTCCAGGTGATCTACGACCCGAAGGTGGCCAGCGTGCTCGCCAGCGGCCTGCGTGTGAACGGCCAGCCGCTCAAAGTGACCGCGCCCGACGCCAGGACCGTGGTGGTCACGCTGCCCGGCACGTTCGGTCCAGGCATTGCCATCCTCGACAACGTCCACGTCCTTCCCAAACACAAACTGCAGGCCGCGCTCCAGAGCGGCAAGTTCGCGCAGACCCTCGGTGCGGCCACGCCGCCGGCGGAACTGGTCAGCATCGGTCCCTTCATGCTGAAAAGCTATGAGGCCGGACAGCGCATGGTGTTCGATCGCAACCCGCGCTACTGGAAGAAAGACGCCGCCGGCCTCCAACTCCCGTATGCCGACCAGGTGATCCTCGAAGTGGTGCCCGACCAGAACGCGGAGCTGGTGCGCCTGCAGTCCGGGCAGATCGACATGCTGCAGCAGCAGATTCGGCCCGAAGACGTGGCCACGCTGCGGCCGCTCGTCGACCAGGGCCGCCTGCGGGTGATCGAGCTGGGCGTCGGCGTCGATCCCGACATGTTCTTCTTCAACCTGCGCTCGCCCTACTGGGAGAAGGACCCTCGCCGCGACTGGATTACGCGCAAGGAGTTCCGCAAGGCGATTTCGCACGCGGTGGATCGCGAGGCCTACGCGAACACCGTCTACCTCGGCGCCGGCGTGCCGATCTGGGGACCGATTACCCCCGGAAACAAGGAGTGGTTCTCGCCGAACGTGATGCGCTACGGCTACTCGATCGAACGCGCCAGGGAGATCCTCGGCGAGCTGGGGCTGACCAATCGTGACGGCGATGAGTGGCTCGAGGACAAGAACAACACCGAAGCCCGGTTCACCTTGCTGACCTATCGCGGCAACAGCTCGCTCGAGCGCGGCGCCGCGGTGCTGCGCGACGCGCTGCGGCCGGCCGGCATCGCCGTGGACGTGGTGACGCTCGAACAGGGCGCGGTGGTGCAGCGCCTGCTCAAGGGCGAGTTCGAGTCGATCATGTTTTTCTTCTCGTTCACTAACCTCGACCCGTCGATGAACCAGGATCTGTGGCTCAGCTCGGGGTCCGCGCACGTGTGGAATATCGGGCAGGCTAAGCCGGCCACCGACTGGGAAAAAGAGATCGACGACCTGATGCGGGAATTGACTGCCATGGTCGACACCGCCGAGAGGAAGCGCCTGTTCGACCGCGTGCAGGGCATCTTCGCGGAGAATCTGCCGGTGCTGTATTTCGTGGCGCCGCGGCTCCACATGGGCGTCTCGGGGCGCGTCGGCGGCCTCGAGCCGGCGATCCTGCGACCGCAATTGCTGTGGAACGTCGACAGGATCACCGTACAGCCCGCGCGCCGCTGACCACCAATGGGACGCTACCTCCTCAGGCGTCTCGGCTTCGCGCTGCTGCTCGTCTTCGTGGTGTCGTCGGCGGCGCTGCTGCTGACGCAGCTGGCCCCCGGCGACGCTGGCAGCGAACAGGCGTTCCTGGATCCCGCGGTACGTGAGCGCATCCGGAAAGAGCTCGGCCTCGATCGGCCGCTCGTTGTTCAGTATCTGTCGTGGCTTGGCGGCGTCGTGCGGTTCGACTTTGGCCGATCGATTCTCTATTCGCGGCCGGTCAGCACGCTGCTGAGCGAGCGCGCCCTCAATACCGCGATGCTGGCCACCGCCGCGTTGCTGCTCGCCACCGCAATCGGCATCCCCCTCGGCATTTACTCCGGGTCCCGGACACGCGGCCTCGGCCGATCGATCGTGCGCGCGCTGTCGGTGCTCGGCATTTCGGTGCCGCCGCTGATCGGCTCGCTGATGCTGGTGTTCATCGCGGCGCGGACGGGATGGTTTCCGGTGGGCGGCATGACGTCCTCAGGGGGACTCGATCTGAGCTGGGGCGCGTGGCTCGCCGATCTCGCGCGGCATTTGCCGGTGCCCGCGCTTGCCCTCGCCATTCCGCTGGCCGCGGCTCTCGAACGGCTGCAGTCGCAAGCCATCGCCGCGGCGTCGCAAGAGCGGTTTGTCGCCGCCAGCCGCGCCCGCGGCCTCGAGCGCACGCAGGCGCTGTTGCGGCACGCATGGCCGGTGTCGCTGCGCCCGGTGCTTGGACTTTACGGCGTGATGATCGCCTCACTCTTCAGCGGCTCCTTCATTGTCGAAGTCGTCACCTCGTGGCCGGGGCTCGGGCGGCTGATGTTCGAGGCGCTCAGGGCGCGCGATCTGTTCCTGGTGGCCGGCTGCGCCGCCACCGGTGCGCTGTTCCTCGCGCTGGGCACGCTCATCGCCGACCTGCTGCTGGCCTACACCGATCCGCGCGTCGGATCAGGAGAACGGGCGTGATCCGCCGCACCGCGATCTTCATCGCCGTGCTGATCGCGCTGGCACTCGCCGCGCCGGCGCTCGCGCCCTACGACGCGGGCCAGGCGTTTCGTGATTTCCTGCATGCCCCGCCGATGCGCCCGCATCTCGACGGCGGCACGCCCGTGGCGCATCCGCTCGTGCTCGCCAACCGCATGGAGCAGCGGTTCGAAGCCGATCGATCGCGCACCGTGCCGTTGCCGTGGTTTGGCGACTCGGACGTGCCCGTGTTCCTGCTCGGCGCGGATGATTTCGGACGCGACGTGCTGTCGCGATTGCTGTACGGCGCGCGCACGTCGATCGGCCTCGCGCTCGTGGCGATGATCGGCGCGGTGCTGATCGGCGCGATCGCCGGTGCGTGGGCGGGCTATCGCGGCGGTTGGATGGACGAGGCCATCATGCGCATCGCCGATTTCGTCCTCGTCCTGCCGGTGATCTACGTCGTCCTCGTGTTGCGCGCGGTGCTGCCGCTGGTGCTCCCGCCATTCACCGTCTTCCTGCTCGTGAGCGTGATCTTCATCCTGGTCGGATGGCCGTTCGTGGCCAAGGGCGTGCGCGCGATCGTGGCGGTGGAGCGCAATCGCGAATACGTGCAGGCCGCGCAGTCGCTGGGCGCCGGCCACGCGCGCATCGTGATCAAACACTTGATCCCGGCATGCGCGGGTCACCTGCTGGTGCAGGCCACGCTGCTGCTGCCCGCGTTCATCCTTGCCGAAGCCACGCTCTCGTTCATCGGCCTCGGTTTTCCGGATCCCATTGCGAGCTGGGGCACGATGCTCGCCGGTGCGGGAAATTACAACGCCATCTCGAGGTTTCCCTGGACCCTGTCCCCTGCGATCGCCATCTTTGCAATCGTCCTCGCGACCAACCTCGTCGCAAACCAACGCAACCCTGAGCAGACTAGCTGATAAGATCCGGCGAATGCATCGCTTCGCCGGCATCTACACGCCGCTCGCCACGCCATTTGCCGCGGACGGGTCACTCGACACTCGTGCGCTCACGCGTAACGTCGAACGATATCTTCGCTCGCCATTGACTGGCCTCGTGGTACTCGGGTCAAACGGCGAAGCCCCGCAACTCGAAGAGCACGAGGCCGACCTTGCCATCAAGACGGTGCGCGACGCGATGCCGAAGGATCGGCCGTTGCTGGCCGGCACTGGCCGAGAATCCACCGGGGCCACGATCGCCGCCACCGAACGCGCCGCCGCCCTGGGGGTGGATGCCGTGCTGGTGCGCACGCCGTCTTTCTACAAGGGGCAGATGACGACGGACGCGTTCGTCCGGCATTACACACAGGTCGCCGACCGATCGCCGGTGCCCGTGTTGCTCTACAACGTGACGATCTATACCGGCGTGAACCTCTTGCCGGAGGCCATCGGCATTCTCAGCAAGCATCCGAATATCGCCGGGATCAAGGAAACCAACAGCGACATGGTGCAGTTCGGCGAGTACCTGGCTCGCGCCGCGGACGGTTTTACGGTGCTCGCAGGGTCCGGCGCCACCTATTACTCCGCGCTGACGCTTGGCGCGCACGGTGCGATTCTCGCCGTGGCCGGCGTGGCACCCGATCTGTGCGTCGACATCTTCAACGCCGTTCGCGACGGCCGGCTGGACGATGCGCGGCGCTTGTCGAGACGACTCGCGCCGCTCTCGAAACTGGTTGGCGCCACGTATGGCGTTCCGGGGCTGAAGGCGGCCCTCACGCTGCTTGGCTTTGACGGCGGCGTCCCGCGCCCGCCGCTCCAGCCCGTGGGACAGCAGGCCATTGATGTCATCCGCGAGCACCTCAAGGAATTGGGCCTGTTTGAGGCTGTTCCAACTCGTTAGTGTCCCTAAACCATGACGGCTCCGGCTGGTACAGCCGTTGCACAGTTACGGGTTATGCAAGCAGGGATCGGGGATCAGCGATCGGGGATCAGGCTCTGCCTTCTTTTCACGCTGCTGGTAACCGTGGCGGCATGCGCCACGAACCCGGTGACCGGCAAGCGAGGGATGTCGCTGCTCAGCGAAGCCGAAGAGCTGGCGATTGGGCAGCAGCAGGACCTCGAGATCCGCAAGGAGATGGGCGTCTACGACGATCCCGAGTTGCAGCGCTACGTTAACGACATCGGCCAGCAGCTGGCGCGCGTGTCGCATCGCCCGAACCTGCCGTGGACGTTCACCGTTGTGGACAGCCCGGCGATTAACGCCTTCGCGCTGCCGGGCGGTTACATCTATCTGACGCGCGGCATCCTTGCGTATCTCGACGACGAATCCGAATTGGCCGGCGTACTCGGTCACGAGATCGGACACGTGACGGCGCGGCATGCGGCGCAGGCCTACACCCGGCAGATGCAGGCCGGCATCGCCCTCTCGGTTCTCAGCATCTTCGTGCCGGGCACGGCGCCGTTTGCCGATCTGGGCGCCACGGGCTTGAGCGTGTTGTTCCTGCGTCATGGGCGCGAAGCGGAGCTCGAAGCGGATCGGCTTGGCGTCGAGTACGGATCCGGCGCGAACTACGATCCCGCCGGCGTGCCGCGGTTTCTCGCCACGCTCGCGCGCGTGGATGCGTTGAGCGAACGCGGCGTGCCCAACTGGTTGTCGACCCATCCCGATCCGGGCTCGCGCGTCGTGAAGGCCGAACCGGTGGCGGGCAAGTTCGTCTCCGAAGATGCGAAGACGCTCAACCGCGATCAGTATCTCGAGCGCATTCACGGGATGGTGTTTGGCGACAAACCCGAAGACGGCATCGTGCGCGGCAACGAGTTCCTGCATCCGCTGTTGCGTTTTGCCGTGAAGTTTCCCGAAGGATGGGAGCTGACCAACACGGCGTCGGCGGTGCTCGCGCAAGAGCCGGGCACACAGCACTTCATGGTGCTCCAGCCAGTGGAGCAGGTTCGCGGCCGATCGATCGGCGATGCGGCGGTGGCAGCGATGAGAAGCGCGGGCTACACGGTAGTGGATGGCCGCATCGACAAGATCAACGGCCAGGAAGCGCACGTGGGACTGTATCGCGGCAACGCCAAGGACGTGGGCAAGGTGCTGATGCGCGCGGCCCACATCGCGCTCGGCCGGCAGCTCTACGTGGTGGCCGGCTTTGCGCCCGAGAAGGAATTCGACCAGGTCGACAAGGACATTCTGCCGTCGGTGCAGACGTTCCGGCAGCTGAGCGCGGCCGAGGCGTCGCGCATCCAGCCGAACCGTATCGACTTCTACGTGGTGAAGGCGGGCGACTCGTGGCAATCGATCGCGACGCGGCAAGGCAAGAGCTTCGTCAGCGCCGCGACGCTGGCGATCATGAACGACCACGACGTCAGCGTTCAGCCGCAGGCCGGCGACCGCGTCAAGATCGTCGTCGAGGGCTAGCCACCGATTAGACACCGATTAGACACTGATAGGGCGGCTACAATCGTGGTGTGGCCCGTCTGCGATCGATCCGGAAGAAGATCGTTCGAATTCTCCTGCTCGTTCCAGTCATCGCGTTCGCGTACCTCGGCTACATCTACCTGACGCTGCCTGACGTCCGCCCGCTCGCGAAAACCAATCCGAAAACCACTGCGTTCATGGAGCTGCGCGTCGAAGAAGCGCAGAAAGCAAAGCGGAAATTCGCCGATCCGGCAGCAGTGGGTGCCGTACAACCGGATCTCGCCGATGTTGAAGCGCGCGGTGATCGTCACCGAGGACGCGGCGTTTTTCGATCACGATGGCATCGATCTCGAGGAGATCAAGGCATCGCTCGAGCGCAATTGGGAGGAAGGGCAGTTGCTGCGCGGCGGCAGCACCATCACCCAGCAGCTGGCGAAGAACCTGTACCTCTCGCCGTCGCGCAATCCGCTCCGCAAGGTGAAGGAGTTGTTCATCGCGCGGCGGCTCGAGGCGGCGCTCACCAAGCAGCGCATCTTCGAGATCTACCTGAACATGATCGAGTGGGGCGACGGCATCTTCGGATGCGAAGCGGCGGCACGCGCGTACTTCGGAAAGCCGTGCGCGAGCCTGGGGATGGAAGAAGCGGCGTTGATGGCGGGCGCGATCATCAATCCGCGCGAACACAGCCCCGCGAAACCGACCCGGCGATTATTACGGCGTCAGCAGATCATCGTGCGTCGCATGGGCATCAAGGAAACGCCGCCGCCTCCGCCACCGTCGTTGAATGAAACGCCGATCCAGATCCCAATCGATCCGACGCCGCTGCCTTTCCCGATGCCGCCGGGGAACGCGACGCCGCCGGCGCCGGGCAACGTGACGCCGTCCAACGGAACGCCGGTGCCCCGGCCGTTTCCGATTCCCCGTTCGTGAGACACTCGCGGTTCAAGGAGCCGTGATGAGAATGCTTGCGGTTGGCCTTTTCGCACTGTTGCTGGCGGCGGCCAATCAGGCGCCCGCCATGGCGGCCGCTGATTCGTGCAGCGACCTCGCGAAGGTGGCGCTGCCTCGCGCCACAATCACCGTGGCCGCACCGGTGCTGGCCGGGGCGTTCAGGCCCGACGCACCCGGTGACGCCGGCGACTTCACCGCGCTACCCGCATTCTGCCGGGTTGCCGCAACGCTGAAGCCGACTAGCGACTCTGACATCAAGATTGAAGTCTGGTTGCCGGCCTCGGGCTGGAACGGCAAATTCCAGGCGGTGGGCAACGGCGGATTCAGCGGCGCGATCGCCTATCCCGCCATGGCCCGGGCGCTCGCGCGCGGTTACGCGGCGGCGTCCACCGACACCGGTCACGCCGGCAACAGCGCGAGCTTCGCCCTGGGGCACCCGGAAAAACTGATCGATTTCGGTTGGCGCGCCGTTCACGAGATGACCGTCGCGTCGAAGAAGGTAGTGGCCGCTCACTATGGCACCGCGCCGAAGTTCTGGTACTTCAACGGGTGCTCCGCGGGCGGCCGGCAGGCGATGGCCGAGGCCCAGCGCTTCCCCGACGACTTCGACGGCATCATCGCCGGTGCGCCTGGCCTTGACTGGACCGGACGGGCCGCCCAGGCCGTCCGCATCGCGCAGGCGCTCGACCGGAACCCCGAGGCCCGCCTCCTACAGCCGCAGCGTCAGTTGCTGCATCGCGCGGTCGTCGAGGCCTGCGACGCGCTGGACGGCGTCACGGACGGCCTGCTCGAGAACCCGATGCGATGCACGTTCGATCCGGCCGTGCTGCAGTGCAGCGGCGCCGGCCAAGCCGGGGCCCCCGCCACGCGGACTTTGCGTGGTGGGGTGGAAAGGGGTGGAAACCGGCTGCCTGAGCGCGCCGCAAGTGGAGACGGCGCGGCTCATCTATTCGGGGGTGAAGAATCAAAAGACGGGACGCGAGATCGCCGGCCTTCTTCCGGGCAGCGAACTGGGTTGGACCGACACCGGATGGACCGCATCGGCGAGAGCCACCGGGCTTGGATCAATTCCGCTTCCTCGTGTTCGCCAACCCTTCATGGACGGTGCAGCAATTCAACGCCACCGCCGACATTGCGCGCGCGGAGGAGGTGGACGGCAACACCGTGAACGCGCTCAACCCGAATGTGAAGCCATTCATCGATCGTGGCGGCAAGCTGATTCAGTACCACGGGTGGAGCGATCCGCAGATTACTCCGGGCAGCAGCGTGCAGTACTACGAGCGCGCCGTGGCGGCGAGCGGTGGCGCCGCCAAGGTGAGTGAGTCCTACCGGCTCTTTCTTGCGCCAGGGATGGGGCATTGTGGCGGCGGCGAGGGCCCGAACACATTCGACATGGTCACTGCTCTCGAACAGTGGGTCGAGGCAGGTAAGGCCCCGGACCAGATCCAGGCGTCGCACACCACCGGCGGACGAGTCGATCGGACGCGGCCGCTGTGCCCTTACCCGCAGGTGGCGGTCTACAAGGGAAACGGGAGCATAGACGAGGACGCAAGCTTCGCGTGCCGGGCGGTATCCCAGAGTGCGTGGACGATGCCTCGCACGCCTGACGGCCACCCGGATCTACAAGGCATTTGGACGATGCACACCTACACACCGCTCGTCCGGCCCGCGCGATATGACGGCCAGGAGTTTTTGACAGAAGAGGAAGCTGCTGAACTGACGGCGCTCCTCACTCAGGACGATGTCGATCCGCTGGTCGCGGGGATCTTCGGCGCGACCGACGAGGAACGGCGTAAACGCGTCGTGCAGAATGACCCGACGCATTACGACAACGCGCAATGGCTCGCGACGCCCGACCTCAAACCGCTGTCCAGCAATCGGACGTCACTCATCTACGATCCGCCGGACGGGAAGATTCCGCCGCAGACGCCGGACGCGCGAACCCGCGCCGCCGCGAGAAGGGCGATCGCCGGCTTTGATAGCTACGAAAACCGTCCGCTACAGGAGCGCTGCATCATCTGGTCGCACGAAGGTCCCCCCATGATGCCGCCGCCCTACAACGACGTCTTGCAGATCGTCCAGACATCGGACTACTTCCTCGTGCACCGGGAGTTGTCCACCGCACCGCGTCTGATTCCGACCGACGGGCGGCCGCACATCTCGGAACACGTTCAACTGTGGGCCGGCGACTCGACCGGCCGGTGGGAGGGCGACACCTTCGTGGTCGACACCACGAATTTCACCGGCAGGACTGCCTTCCAGGGTTCGAGTTCCGCCTTGCATGTCGTCGAACGCTTCACGCGCGTCAGCGCCGACACGATCCTCTACCGCTTTACGGTTGACGATCCGAACACGTGGACCAGGCCGTGGAGCGCGGAGATTCCGATGATCGCGACCAAGGGTCCGTTGTACGAGTATGCCTGCCACGAAGGGAACTACGGCCTGGCGAACATCCTCAGCGGCGCTCGCTACACCGAGAAAATGGCACGCGAGCCTAAACGGTAAGCCAGTCCAACGCTTCAGTCGACGCGTTTGGCGCCGATGTAACGGGTTGACCAGGTACTGCGAGGTGAGATTCTCCACGCGGACGACGCCGCGCTCGCTGGGGGCGTGGATGAATTGATCGCCGCCGATCACGATGCCAACATGCGAGGCGCCGGGGGCGACGGTGCTGAAGAACACCAGGTCGCCGGGCTCCAGCCGGCCGCGGTCGACGTTCTTGCCGACGCGAAACTGTTCGCGGACCTCGCGCGGCATCGGCACGCCGTGCTGCTGGTAGACGTAGCGAACGAATCCGCTGCAGTCGAAACCGTTCGGATCCACGCCGCCGTTTCGGTACGGGGCGCCTCGTAAGGACAACGCGGTGCCGGATAACGCATAGCCGTCGGCGTTGCCGCGGTTCGGTACAGGTGCTGTTGGTGCCGAGGGTGCCGTTGGCGCCGTAGGTGTCGCGGGTGCCTCGGGTGCCGGAGCCGGCGCGGGAACTGCAACCGACCCGGGGCGATCTCCGGGCATCGGAAACGGCTTCGGCGTATAGACGGCGCCTGTGCTCGCACATGCGGCGAGAGAGGTGGCGAAGCAAAAGACGAGGATGACCCGAGCCATCACGAATCAGTATCGGCCACTGTTGCCGAATTGTGTAGTCCTGAGCGATTCATGGCACAATGCTGCGTGAATGGAGCAAACGCTCCTCCTCAACGCGACCTACGAGCCGCTGAAAGTCGTTCACTGGCAAAAGGCGGTGACGTTGTGGTGTCAGGGCAAGGTCGAGATCATCGCGCATCACGACCGTGAGGTCCGTGCTGTGTCGTTTTCCTTCAAGCTGCCGTCGGTGATCCGGCTGCTCCGGTACGTCCGGATCAAAAAACGCTTCGATTATGTGCCCTTCTCTCGCGCCAACATCTACGCGAGAGACGAATTCAAATGCCAGTACTGCGCTGACGTCTTCCCCACACAAGAACTTACGTTCGATCACGTCATTCCGGTCTCGCAGGGCGGCCGGAAAGATTGGGAGAACATCGTCACGTGCTGCGTGTCGTGCAACCGGCGCAAGGGTGGACGCACGCCCGAAGGGGCGCGCATGCGCCTGGTGCGTCCGCCGCGGCGGCCGATGTCGGCGCCGGCCATCCGGATCACGATCGGGTTACGCAGCGCGCCGGAAAGCTGGCGCGACTACTTGGTACTGGAACCTCGAGCTGGATGAGGACAGCTGATGTCGCGAGGCGTTGGCCTCGCGACGGCAGCGTCGCTTACTAAGTGCCTGTGCTCACGAGTCTCGAGCCCGTTCGCGTAATCGAAGGCGGACGGCTGTGGCTTCGCGGCGACGGATTTCCCCAACCTGAGACGACGATTGACCTCGTGACCATCGGCGGTGTGCCGGCGCGCATGGCGTTTGCGGCGCCGGATCGCATGGCGGTGGTGGTGCCGCCTGGTCTCGACGGCGGCGAGACGCCGGTGAAAGTGGCGTGGCTGCCGGGCGCCACGCTGTACGCGCGCGTTGGCACCTTCCTCGCCACTGGCCTTCATCAAGTAGACAACCCGGTGTTCGGCGCCGACGGCAATTTATATGTGACCTACAGCGGCTCGCGCGGCCAGGAAGCCACCGTCTCGATCTTCAAGGTCACCGCGAATGGCGCGCGGGAACCCTTCGTCCACGAGCTCGTGAATCCCACGTCGATGGTGCTGGGTCCGGATGGCCATCTCTACGTCTCGAGCCGCTTCGAAGGCCGCGTCTATCGCATCTTCGACGATGGCCGCTATGAGGTGATGGCGTCGGACCTCGGCGTGGCGTGCGGGCTGGCGTTTGGACCCGATGGGTCGTTGTTTGTCGGCGATCGATCGGGGACGGTGTTTCGCGTCGATCGCAAGGGGCGCACCGAGACGTTCGCGAGCGTGCCGTCGAGCATCGCGGCGTTTCACCTCGCGATGTCGCCGGACGGCACGCTGTTCGTCTCGGCGCCGACGCTGGCCTCGTACGATTCGTTGTTCAAGATCAATTCCGAAGGCCGCGTCGAAACGCTGAAGGTGCCCTTCGGCCGCCCCCAAGGTCTCGCGTTTGATTCCGCCGGTGTGCTGCACGTGGTCGAGGCCCTGGCGGGATCGAGCGGCGTGTATGCGATGCGTCGGGGGCGCGATCCGGAGCTCGTGGTCGCCGGCGCCGGGCTGGTCGGCCTCGCGTTTGGTCCTCGCGGCGAGATGGTCGTGGCGTCGAACGGCTCGGTCTATTCATTTCCGGCTCAATGAGCGCCGTCATCATCGGACTGGTCGCGCTGGCCGCGATCTCGCTTGGCTTGCGCACGACCGCGGTGTTGCTCGGGCCCGCGTTCCATCCGCTCGGCCGGCTGGTGCTTTCCATCGTCGCCGGCACCTTGATCACGCTGGTCATCCTCGAGCTTGCGGACAGCTATCGCGTGCCCGAGCTCGCTCTGGGGCTATTGCTGTCGATGTCGCCGGTCGGGGTCTTCGACCTTCTCAAGTGGTGGTTCAGGTGGCGGCGCAGTAGATTGGCACCGTGACGTCGTTCCGCACCATCGATCACGAGGAAGCGCGACGTCTACTCGGCACCGGCGAGGTCACCGTGCTCGACGTGCGCACGCCCGGTGAGTACGAGCAGCTCGGTCACATCCCGCAGGCCTGGCTGCTACCGGTTGACCTGATCGCGTCCGCTCCCGCGGTGTTGCCGAAGGACGATCGTCCGGTGCTCGTGTACTGCGAGCACGGCGTGCGCAGTGTCGCGGCCTCGCGGCTGTTGTCGGCGGCCGGGTTCGATCACGTGTTGAACCTGGCCGGCGGTCTCGCTGCGTGGACCGGGCCGCGCGAGTTTGGTCCCGGCGTGCTGCGCGGTCCGTCATCGTGGCTGATCCAGAACGCGGATCTGCTGCCGCGCGGCGGCAAGGTCCTCGATGTTGCCTGCGGCCGCGGCCGTCACGCACTGCTGCTGGCGAGCGCCGGCTTCGAGGTCCGCGCCATCGATCGCGACCCGGATGCGATCGCCTTCGTGCGCGACACCGCTGATCGATTGGCACTAAAGCTCAACGCCGAAGTCGTCGATCTCGAAACCGACCCGCCTCCAGATCTGGGGTCGTCAACCTACGATGCGGTGCTGGTGTTCAACTATCTCCATCGGCCACTGGTGCCGGCGCTCCGAGCCGCGACGAAAACGGGTGGGCGCATTTTCTATGAGACCTTCACCATCCGGCAGGCGGAGCGCGGCCACCCGCGCAGTCCCGCGTTCCTGTTGAAAGACGGCGAATTGATCGCGATGATGGCGCCAGTCACGATTCTGCGATCGCGGGAGGGCGATATCGACGGCCGCTTCATTGCGTCGGTGGTCGCGGAGCGCCGGTCTGAACCCTAGCCGTGGTCTATACTGCGACGCTTAGCTGACAATCGAAAGGATACCTACGATGCCGCGCAGGTTGATGATCGTGACGGTGCTCGCCTGGATTTCGGTTGCAGTCCAGGGCCAGTCGGACACAACCACCATCGAATGGCCCACCTACGGCGGCGACCTCGGCAACACGCGGTATGCCGCGATCCAGCAAATCAACGCCAGTAACTTCGGCCAGCTGGAAGTCGCCTGGCGATTCAAGACCGACAGCCTCGGCCCGCGGCCGGAATTCAGATTCCAGTCGACACCGCTGATGATCAACGGGCGGCTGTTTTCCACCGCCGGCACGCGACGTGCCGTGGTCGCTCTGGACGCCGCGACCGGCGAACTGCTCTGGATGCATAGCGAGCAGGAAGGCGCCCGCGGGCAAGCGGCGCCTCGACAACTGTCTGGCCGCGGCCTCGCCTATTGGACGGACGGAAAGCAGGAGCGGATCCTCTACGTGACGCCTGGGTATCGGCTCGTGGCGCTCGACGCGCGGACCGGCCGTCCGGTCCCTGGCTTCGGCTCGAACGGCGTGGTCGACTTGAAGCAGGATTTCGATCAACAGCTCGATCCGACCACGGCGCCCGTCGGGCTTCATGCCACGCCGCTGGTGGCAAAGGACGTCGTCATCATCGGAGCCGCGTTCGAAACTGGAGCGAATCCGTCGAGTAAGACGAACGTGAAAGGGTACATTCGCGGCTACGACGCTCGAAGTGGCAAGAGGTTGTGGATCTTTCACACGGTCCCGCGGCCCGGGGAATTCGGCTACGACACATGGCTGGAAGAATCCGCCTCCTACACGGGCAACACCGGCGTATGGGCGCAGATGTCTGCCGACCCGGAGCTCGGGCTCGCGTACCTGCCGACCGAGCTGCCGACGCACGACTACTACGGCGGCTTCCGCCCGGGCAACAACTTGTTCAGCGAGAGCATCGTGGCCGTCGATCTGCAAACCGGGCAGCGAAAATGGCACTACCAATTGGTGCACCACGGCATCTGGGACATGGACATTCCGGCGCCGCCGATTCTCGCCGACGTCACCCTCAACGGGCGCACAATCAAGGCACTCGCGCAACCGACGAAACAGGCCTTCTTGTATGTGCTCGATCGCGCCACCGGTGAGCCGATCTGGCCGATCGAAGAGCGCCCGGTTCCCAAGGGCGACACGCCTCGCGAGTGGTATTCACCAACGCAGCCCTTCCCGACCAAGCCGCCGGCCTACGACGGGCAGGGCCTAACTGTCGATGATCTGATCGACTTCACGCCCGAGCTTCGTGCCGAGGCGGTGAAGCTTGTCTCGCGATACCGGCTCGGCCCGATCTTCACGCCACCCGCCGTCAGCCGGGTGGAGGGCCCGATCGCGACGCTGACTATGGGCGCGCAGGCTGCGGCGACGAACTGGCCGGGGGGCTCTTACGATCCGGAAACACACACGGTATTTGTCGCGTCGCAAACCGCCGTCGCCACGCTCGGCCTGATGCCCGCTCCACCAGGACGCTCAGACATGCCCTACTTTCAAGGGACAGTCTTGTCCGGAGCGCGCCTCACGGGCGGGTCCGGATCAGACGCGGGTGCGCCACCCGCGCCGCCGATCTCAGAGCAGCTCAGTGCGAATCTCAGTGTTCAGGGACTGCCGCTGATTAAGCCGCCTTATAGCCGGATCACCGCCATCGATCTCGACACGGGCACGTTCCGGTGGCAGGTGCCGTTTGGCGCCACGCCGAACAACATCCGCAATCACCCGGCTCTGAAGGGTTTGAATCTTCCACCGTTAGGCCGGCCAGGCAACAACTCCGGAACCCTCGTCACGCGGACGCTACTGGTGGCGGGTGAAAGCAACTTCGGCCCGACCCCGTCTGGCGCACGCGGTGCGATGCTGCGCGCGTTTGATAAGGCCACGGGACGCGAAGTCGGTGCTGTGTATCTGCCCGCGCCACAAAGCGGCTCGCCCATGACGTACATGCTGAACGGCAAGCAGTTCCTTGTTTTGGCGATCAGTGGCGCCGGCTATCCCGGCGAGCTCCTGGCATTCAAGCTGCCCTGAACGCCGAGGGCGCTTCATCGTGTGGCTCGTCGCCGAGCCGGCCGAAGTAGAATGCCAGCGCGCGTATGAGCCAACTTTTTCAACGCAAGCCGATCGCCGAGCTGATCGTCGACGAAACGGATCCGCGCGCGCTGAAGCGCGTGCTCGGCGCGGGCGATCTGGTGATGCTCGCGATCGGGGCGGTGATTGGCGCCGGCATCTTCGGCGCGATCGGCACGGCGGCGGCAGGGCAGGTCGCCCCCGACGGTACGGTGATTCGTTACGCCGCCGGACCGGCGCTCATCTTCTCGTTCATCCTGCTCGGCGGCGCCTGCGCGCTGGCGGCGCTCTGTTACGCGGAGCTCGCCGCGATGATTCCGCAGGCCGGCAGCGCTTACGCGTATTCCTACGCCACGCTCGGCGAGCTCGTCGCCTGGATCATCGGCTGGGACCTGATGCTCGAGTACGCGGTGGGCAACGTGGCCGTCGCCATCTCGTGGGGCGACTATTTCAATTCGCTGGTCAGGGGCGTCGGCATCGACCTTCCCGCGTGGCTCACCACCGGTTATCGCACGGCGCTCCTGAGCTCGAATCCGGAGGTCAGCGGGTTGATGAATACCGCGCCGCAGCTGTTCGGACTGCCGATCCTGATCAACCTGCCGGCCTTCGGCATCGTGATGCTCATCACGTGGCTGCTGCTGCGCGGCGCGCGCGAGAGCGCCACGGCGAACACGATGATGGTGGTGATCAAGCTGGTGGTGCTGGCGCTCTTCATCGGCGTCGGCATGATGAACATCACACCGGCTAACTACACCCCGTTCGCGCCGAACGGCTTCACCGGCATCCATCAAGGCGCGGCGATCGTGTTCTTTGCCTACATCGGGTTCGATGCGATCTCCACCGCGGCGGAAGAGACCATCAACCCGCAACGCAACCTGCCGATCGGCATTCTCGGCGGCCTGGCCGTATGCACCTTGATCTACGTGGTGGTCGGCGCGGTGATTACCGGCATGGTGCCGTATACGGAACTGGGCGTGGCCGATCCGCTGGCCCGCGCGCTCGAGCTGATCGGCTACACCGGTGTGAGCACCATCGTCGCCTTCGGCGCGGCGGTGTCGATGGCGGCGGTGCTGCTGGTATTCCAATACGGACAGCCACGCATCTTCTTCGCGATGGCGCGTGATGGCCTGCTTCCGGAGTGGGTGGCGCGCATCGATCCGAAAACGCGCATCCCGTACACCGCTACCCTGGTCACCGGCATCCTCGTTGCGGTGGCGTCGGCGATTGGCGATGCGGCGGAGACCTACGACCTCACCAACATCGGGACGTTGTTCGCGTTCGCGCTGGTTTGTGCGGGTGTGATGGTGCTGCGGGTGATTGAGCCCGACCGTCCGCGACCGTTCAGGGTGCCGATGGTGTGGGTCATAGCCCCGCTCGGGGTGGCCGCCTGCCTGTTCATCATGGTCGGCCTGCCGTATCAGGCGTGGGAACGCTTCGGAATCTGGCTCGCGATCGGAATCGTCGTGTATATCGCCTACGGTTACCGCCACAGCAAGCTACGAAAAGGTAGGGCACCCCTTTAAGAGGTGCCCTACGAGGCAGTAGTATTGGGGATTGGGGTTTTCGACAAAAACCCCGCAATACGACCCAATGCCGCACAACTGGATTTCGGTTCGCGGGGCGCGTGTCCATAACCTCAAGGACATCGACGTCGACATCCCGCGCGACAAGCTCGTCGTTATTACCGGTCTGTCTGGATCCGGGAAATCCTCACTCGCGTTCGACACGCTTTACGCCGAGGGCCAGCGCCGCTACGTCGAGTCGTTGTCTGCGTACGCGCGGCAATTCCTCGAGCAGATGGAGAAGCCCGACGTCGATCTGATCGAAGGGCTGTCGCCGGCGATTTCCATCGAACAGAAAACCACCGGGTCGAACCCGCGATCCACCGTGGGCACGGTCACCGAAATCTACGACTACCTGCGCCTGCTGTTCGCCAACATCGGCGTGCCGCACTGCCCGAACTGCGGCCGCGAGATTGCGTCGCAGTCCCTCCAGCGCATCGTCGACCTGGTGATGACGTATCCGCAAGACACGCGCATCACCGTGATGGCGCCGATCGTCCGCGGCCGCAAAGGCGAGTTCAAGAAGGAACTGCAGGCGCTACGCACGCGGGGGTTCACCAAGGCGCGCGTCGACGGCCAGCTGCGCTCGCTCGAAGAAGACATCACGCTCGACCGCCGTCGCAATCACAACGTCGACATCGTGGTCGATCGGCTGATCGTGAGGAGCGGCATCGAGCGCCGGCTGAGCGAGTCGGTCGAAGTGGCGCTCAACCTCGCGGACGATGTCGTGGTGATTAATTCACTGGATGGCGGGGACCGGCTGTTCTCGCGCAAGCTGGCGTGCGTGGTATGCGGGATCAGCGTGCCCGAAATGTCGCCGCGCGCGTTCTCGTTCAACTCGCCGCACGGCGCCTGCCAGGGGTGCCAGGGCCTCGGCGCGACGTGGGATTTCGATCCGTTGCGCATCGTGCCGAATGATTCGCTGTCACTTTCCGGTGGCGCGATTGCACCGTGGGGACGCGGCGACAGCAAACTTGTGGCGGAAGCCGTTTCCAAGATCGCGGCTTTTTACGGCATTGATCCGAAAGCGCCGTTCGGCAAGCTGCCGAAGAAGCATCGCGACCTCATTCTGCTCGGGCCCGGGGCGGCACCGAAAGACAAGGCCGACGAAGAGAAGACGACCGTCAAGAAGGTGCTGAGCGCGGCGAAGAAGGCGCTCAAGAAGAAGTTGTCGGAACCGGATCCGTTCGGCCGCGATTTCGAAGGCGTGCTCCCGAATCTCCGCCGGCGGTTCGAAGAAGGCTCGTGGGCGGTGCAGGAAGAGCTCGATCCATATCGGGCGCTGCGTGAATGCCCGGTGTGCAACGGCAATCGCCTGCGCGCCGAGAGCATGGTGGTGACGGTCAAGGGCCGGTCGATGGCCGACTACGTCACCCTGCCGATTTCTGAAGCGTTGACGCTCTTCGACAGCATCGAGCTGCACGATCGCGAAGCGATCATCGCCACGCGGATCCTCAAGGAGATCCGCGATCGGCTGCGTTTCCTCAACGACGTCGGCGTGGGATATCTCACGCTGGCACGATCCGCGGCCACGCTGTCGGGCGGCGAGGGCCAGCGCATTCGCCTCGCTACGCAGATCGGCTCCAATCTCACCGGCGTGCTCTACGTGCTCGACGAGCCGTCGATCGGCCTGCACCAGCGTGACAATCGCAAGCTGCTTGCCACGCTCGGCCGGTTGCGCGACCTCGGCAACACCGTGGTGGTGGTGGAGCACGACGAGGAAACGATCCGCGCCGCCGACTACGTGGTCGACCTCGGTCCTGGCGCAGGCGAGCTGGGCGGACAGTTGATCTTCCAGGGATCGCCGGCGGAATTGATCGGCAATGGTCATGGCTCTCTCACCGGCGCGTATCTGGGCGGGCGCAGCGCGATTGAAACGCCGAAGGCGCGACGCAAGGACGCCAAGGGCGAGATCGTCATCAAGGGCGCCCGCGCGAACAACCTGAAAGACTTTGACGTGAAGATCCCGCTCGGCCGGCTGGTCGCCGTCACCGGCGTCAGCGGATCCGGCAAGAGCACGCTGGTCAACGACATCCTGTACAAGTCGCTCGCGCGCGAGTTCTACCGCGCCGCCGACGAGCCGGGCGCGCACAACAAGATCGAAGGCATCAACCTGATCGACAAGGTGATCGAAATCGATCAGTCGCCGATCGGCCGCACGCCGCGATCGAACCCGGCGACCTACACGAGCCTGTTCACCTTCATCCGTGAGCTATTCGCGATGGTGCCCGAAGCACGCCAGCGCGGCTTCAAGCCGGGACGGTTTTCGTTCAACGTGAAGGGCGGCCGCTGCGAGGCGTGCCAGGGCGACGGCGTGATTGCCATCGAGATGCACTTCCTGCCGAACGTCTACGTGACGTGCGAGCAGTGCAAGGGGCGCCGCTACAACCGCGAAACGCTGGAAATCAAGTACCGCGGCAAGTCGATCGCCGACGTGCTCGAGCTGACCGTCGACCAGGCGCTGCCGCTGCTGGAGAATTTCCCGCCGATCGCGATGAAGCTGCGCACGCTGCAGAGCGTGGGCCTCGGCTACATCACGTTGGGGCAGTCAGCGACGACGTTGAGTGGCGGTGAAGCGCAGCGCGTGAAGCTGTCGCGCGAGCTTTCGAAACGCGGTACCGGACGCACGCTGTACATCCTTGACGAGCCGACCACCGGCCTTCACTTCGAGGACGTGCGCAAGCTGCTCGACGTGTTGATGCGGCTGGTCGAACAAGGCAACACCATCGTGGTGATCGAGCACAACCTCGACGTGATCAAGTCGGCCGACTGGATCATTGACCTCGGTCCGGAAGGCGGCGGCGGCGGCGGGAAAGTGGTGGCCCAAGGGACGCCGGAGCAGGTGGCGAAGGCGAAAAACTCCGCGACGGGTCACTTTCTCAACGAGATTCTGAAGTAACTCCGCGCCGCAGCAGCGTCGGCCAATTGCCGATGAACGCGCCCTTGGCGGAGAATGCCCGTCATGAGCAGACGCCTTGCGGCCGGTGTAGTCACGCTTGCGTTTCCCGTGTTGGCCAGCGCGCAATCACCACCGCTGGTGGTGCTCAGCTCGAACGCGACCCGCGCCGTGCTGCAGCAGCTGGCGCCGGAAATGGAGAGGGCTGCGGGGCGTGCGGTGGAGCTCCGGTTTGCCAACTCCACCGATCTCCGGACGCGCATCGAGCAGGGCGAACGATTCGACGTCGCCGTGCTTACCGCGCCGGCGATCGAGGCATTGGTCGCAAACGGAAAGCTGGCGCGCGATTCCCGCGCCGACGTCGCGAAAGCCGGCGTCGGAGTGGCCATCCGAACGGGGACCACGCCTCCCGACATCTCCACTCCCGACGCGTTGAAGAAGGCCTTCATGGCGGCGCGATCGGTGGCCTTCGTCGGCCAGGGCGCGACCGCGTCCATCGTCCGTGGCATCTTCGATCGATTCGGGATCGCGGCAGAAATGCAGGCCAAGACGCGACTGGTGTTGGGGGCCGCGGAGGCCGTGGTTCGAGGTGAAGCCGAGATTGGGTTGACCCAGATCAGCGAGATTCTTCCCGTGGCCGGCGCCACGCTCGTGGGGCCACTGCCCGGCGAGCTCCAGGTGTTCACGCAGTTCCGAGCGGCGGCTGCGGCGAGTTCCGCCGTCCCGGATCTCGCCCGCGCGGTGATTGCCATCATGGCCTCACCGTCATCGGCCGGCACGATCACGGCCGGCGGCATGCAGCCGTCGCACGCTGCCGATCGGCTGCCGCCAATTCCGGTGTCCAGGATGACCGACGAGCAGCGAAAGGCGGCCGACGAGTTCAGGGTGATCCGTAAGGGCGCCGAGGTATCGGGTCCGTTCTTTCCGCTGCTGCGGAGTCCCCAGCTGATGGTGCGCACGAGCGCGCTGGGCGAGTACTTGCGCTACCGGAGCCGACTACAACCGCGGCTCAGCGAGTTCGTGATCCTGATGACCGCTCGCGAGTGGACGCAGCAATACGAATGGAACGCGCATTACCCGATTGCGCTCAAGGCGGGGGTGAGCGCCGACACCGCCAACGCCATTGCCGACGGGCGGCGGCCAGCCGGCATGGCGGCCGATCACGAGGCGCTCTACGATTTCTGCCAGGAACTGTTTCGGACCAAAGGGGTCAGCGACGCCACCTATCAGCGCCTGGTCAACATGTTCGGCGAACAGGGTGTTGTCGATACGGTGGGCATCGTGGGCTACTACTCGATGCTGGCGATGGTGCTCAACACGGCGCGCACGCCTGGCGGCGAATCGACTGCGCCCAGACTACTGTCGCCCGGGCAGTAGCACGCACGAGGGCAGAGTCAAGAGATCGGAAGAGACCCTTGACTCTGTCCTCGACGACACGTCGCTACTGAATTTCCTTCTGCAGCAACTGGAAGCGTCCGGCCAGGCCGCCCATCATCGGGCTGACCTGCGACGAGTAGCCTTTGTATTTCTCGGCCAGCTTCCATTCGGCGGCAAGCTGTTCGGGCGTCTTGCCCGCCTTGAGTCCTGCGCGGCCATACCCCACCAGCTCCTCGTTGAACTGCACGAACTCTTTGAGATCAGCCATCGTTGTCTGCGCCGGCATGTGGCCGTTGATGATCTGATCGACGTTCTTGAGCCCTTCATGCGCCTTGCGCAGCGTCTCCGGCATCTCCCGCATGCTGCCGCCGTTATTGCCGTCGATCAGCGGTACGGACTTGCCGGCGAAGATGTCGCCTGAGTGCACGATGCGATGCGCCGGGAACACGATCCACGCGTCGCCATTGGTATGGCCGCGGCCGAAGTAATAGAGGTCGATCTGGTCCGCGCCTTTGCCGATGGTCATCCGGTCCTTGAAGGTGCGCTTCGCCATCCCGTTGTTGTTGTTCTCTTTGAAGATCGGCATCTTCTCCATGTTCGTCTTCGTGTTCTCCTGCACGACGACGTCCACGGAAGGCGCGAAAGCGACGTTGCCGCTGACGTGATCGCCGTGGGTGTGCGTGTTGATCAACAGCGTCACCGGCTTCGGCGTCAGCTCCTTGATTTTCGCGAGGATCGGCTGCCCCCAGCCGGGATTCTTCGAATCGACCACCGCAACGCCATCGGCCATGACGAAGACGGCCGTGTTGCCGCCGCCGTTGGCGCCGCGTAGCACGAACAGGTTGTCTTTGACCTTCTCGACTTCGACGACTTTCGGCGCGTTCGGGTCGGGCTGGGCCTGCAATGTCACCAGGCCGCCGACCACCACCAAAGCCCCCAACACAAATGCTCTTGTCATTGATGCCTCCGCGGGCCACAGACCCTCGGGCATCATAATCCCACCGGGTTATTGAAGTAACCTGTCGCGTATGCGGCGACTCATCCTTGTCCTATTGCTCATGCCTGTGCTGGCTACGGCCCAGGCGCCCACCTACGACCTGATTCTGCGCGGTGGACGGATTGTCGACGGCACCGCCAGCCCCTGGTATGTGGCCGATCTCGCGATCAAGGGCGACACCATTGTTCGCATCGCGCCGTCGATCACCGAGCCGGCGTTGCGGGTGGTGGACGTGAAGGGCCTGATCGTCGCGCCCGGATTCATCGACATCCACACGCACGCGCGGCGCGGCATCTTCGAGGTGCCGACCGCCGACAACTACGTGCGACAGGGCGTGACCACGCTCATCGAAGGTCCCGACGGCGGATCGCCGGTGCCACTGGGGCCGTTTCTCGCGAAGGTGCAGGAGGTGCGTATCACGCCGAACTTCGCCATGTTCATCGGCCAGGGATCGGTGCGTAGCGCGGTGATGGGCGAGGTCGATCGGCCGGCGACGCGAGAGGAGCTCGAGAAGATGCGCGCGCTCGTGCGGGAAGGCATGGAGCAGGGCGCCTTCGGCCTGAGCTCCGGGCTGTTCTACGTGCCCGGCGCGTTCACGCCGACCGAGGAAGTGATCGAGCTCGCGCGGGTCGCCGGATCGATGGGCGGCATCTACATCTCGCACATGCGCGATGAGGCGAGTGGCCTCGAGGAAAGCGTGCGTGAAACGATCGCGATCGGTGAGAAAGGCGGGCTGCCGACGCAGATCACGCATCACAAGGTGGTCGGCAAGAAGTACTGGGGCGGATCCGTCCGGACGCTGCGCATGGTCGACGAGGCGCGGGCCCGCGGAGTGGACGCGACGATCGATCAATATCCGTACACTGCTTCGGCAACCAGTATCGGCGCCGCCTTAATGCCGGCGTGGGCGAACGAAGGTGGCCGCGACGCCACACTCAAGCGGCTGAAGGATCCCGCGACGCGCGCGAAGATCAAGGCGGCGAGCGTGGCGATCATCCGCGACGAGCGTGGCGGCGGCGATCCGAAGAACGTGTCCGTGTCGGCCTGCCAGTTCGATCCGAAGCTCGCGGGGCAGAACCTTGGCCAGATCACGCAGGGCCGCGGCCTCGCCGTCTCGCTCGAGAACGCCGCGGAAACGGCGATGTGGATCGTCGAGCAGGGCGGCTGCGGCGGCATCTTCCACGCCATCGGCGAGGAGGATCTCCAACGCATCCTGGTCCACCCGGCAACGATGATCGGCTCGGACGGCGAAGTGGCGGTGTTCGGCCGCAACGTGCCGCACCCGCGCAGCTACGGCACGTTTGCGCGCGTGCTCGGGCTCTACGTGCGCGACAAGAAACTCCTGCCGCTCGAAACCGCGGTGCAGAAGATGTCCGCCTTTCCAGCGCAGCGGCTGGGGATGAGCGATCGGGGGTACTGCGGTCCGGGCTCAAGGCCGACATCGCGGTGTTCGACGCCGCGACCGTCCGCGACACGGCGACGTTTGAAAAACCTCACAGCTATGCTGAAGGAGTGAGCCTGGTGATCGTGAACGGGCAGGTGGCCTTCGAGGCGGGTAAGATGACCGAGGCCCGGCCCGGCCGTGTCTTGTATGGGCCGGCGCGCAAGTGATGAGGCATTTTTGACACAGTTCGGTCCTTTGCCTCTGTGGCTTGGGAAACACAGCGATGGCTATTCCGAGGTCAGATAATTCGCTGTAACTGTTGCAGATATTTGACTTATCTGTTTTGACCTAATCGTCCATTCCCGGGCATCGTCTTTGCTTCCTTCTGGAGCACAGACAACCTGGATGGACGCTCAACGAACTATCAAACGGCAGATCTCGTGCGCAGGAATCGGGCTCCATTCCGGTCAGAAGGTGACCCTCACCCTTAAACCGGCGGCCGCTAACGCCGGCATTCGATTCCGCCGCACCGACCTCGGCGTGGAAATCCCCGCCACGGTCAACGAAGTCTCGAGCGTCCAGCACGCCACGGTGCTCGGCAAGGCCGGCGCCACCGTGGAAACCGTCGAACATCTTCTGGCCGCGATCGTGTCGTCCGGCATCGACAACGTGGTGGTCGAGCTCAATCACCGCGAAGTGCCGATCATGGACGGCAGCAGCGCCCCGTTCCTGTATCTGCTGCAGGAAGCCGGCGTAAAGACGCTGTCGTCGCCGCGCCGCTACCTCAAGATTCTCAAGCCAGTGCAGATCGCCACCGGCGACAAACGCATCGCGATTTACCCCTCGGATCATTTCAAGGTCAGCTACACGATCAGCTTCGATCACCCGCTGCTGCGGCACCAGTCGCGCACCGAGCGGATCACCGAGACCTCGTTCGCGGACAACATCGCGGCCGCGCGCACCTTCGGCTTCCTGAAGGAAGTGGAGTGGCTGCGCCAGAACGGCCTCGCGCTCGGCGGCTCGCTCGAAAACGCTATCGTCATCGGCGACACCAACGTGCTTAACGCGCTGCGGTTCGACGACGAGTTCGTGCGTCACAAGATTCTCGATGTCGTCGGCGACCTCGCCCTGGTGGGTCATCCCATCGTCGGGCACGTCGTGGCGCATCGTGCCGGTCATGCGCTGCACACCGCGCTGGCCTCGGAGATCCTCGGCGATCAGGACGCGTGGAGCCTGGTCGAGACGCCGTCGGCGGTGCCGGAAGCCGCGTTCGATACGGCCGTGGTCGGCGCCCGAGCGCACTAGTCAAAGTTCCCTCAACCTCCAACGTGAACGCATCAGGCCGCGGACGCCCGCGGCCTTCTTTTTTTCTCCACGGATTACACGGATTCCACCGATGGCGCGGATTGGATACAGTTCGTAGCAATGCGCCAAGTCTGGACCGCGTTTGCGTCCACGCGCCTCCTCCTGATCGTGACCGGCTATTTCGTGCTCACGATGTTTCCCGCGCATCCCGTTGAATCCTGGCAGGGCATCGTCTTTCCGGGTAACAACTGGATCGATGGCTGGGTGCGCTGGGACGCGATGTGGTACGAGGCCATCGTCAACAACCAGCCGCGGTTTCTTCCTGCGGGCCACTCGACCGCGAATTTCTTCCCGCTCTATTCGTTCGTGTCGTGGGTCGTGGCGCTGCCGATCCGGCTGGTTCTCGATCACGAGCGCGCGTTCTACATCGGCGCGCTGATCGTCTCGTCGGCGTCGTTCCTGCTCGGGCTAATGGCGGTGTTCCGGCTGGCGTCGAAGCTGGCGGGCGCGGACGTCGCGGTCCGCGCGGTGTGGCTCATGGCGGTGTTCCCGTTTTCGTTTTTCATGACCGCCGTGTATGCCGACGCGTTTTATTTCTGTCTCGCCGCATGGTCCCTGGCGTTCGCCTATGAAGGGCGCTGGCCGGCGGCGTGTGCCCTTGCGGCCATGGCCGCCATGACCCGCATTCCCGGACTCGCGTTGTTCCCGGCCATCGGGCTCGAGTACCTCAGGCAGCACGATTTCGATCTGCGGTCCCTCAAGAAGCAATGGCCGTCCCTCGTCATCCTGGCTGCCGGGCCGCTGCTGATCGCGGGGTACCACGAATGGCGCTATGGCGATCCGCTCGCGTTTCTCCACGCGCGGCAACAGGGATGGGGTCGCGCATCGGGCTTTGCGGCGCTGCAACGCGACTTCAATTACTTCTTCCAGGGCTCGGTCTTCGGCTGCGGCAGCATTGGCGACTGTTTACGCGAGTTCGAATTTACCCGCAACGTACTCGGTTACTGGTACGTCGCTCTCATCCCGCTGTCGATCGCGAGTGTCCTGTATGCGAGCCGCACCCTCGGCGTGGGGTTGACGGTCTGGGCGCTGACATCGGTGGGCATGGGCCTCGTCAACGGTCTTGATGGCACGGGCCGCTTCACGGCAGTGCTGTTCCCCGTGTTCATTGGGCTCGCCATGATGCTGCGGTCGCGGACCGCCTTCCTCGCGGTGTGCGCGGTGTTCGTGCCGTTCCTGCTGCTGTTTTTCGCTCAGTTCGCGCGCTGGCGCCAGGTTTTGTAGAACGTACGCAGTACGTAGGGGCGGGACTTCAGTCCCGCCCGCCAGAAGGCGGGACTAAAGTCCTGCTTCTACGTTCTTGGTGCTGTGAGCGAGGTGACGATCGACAGGGAACCGCGGCGAGCGAAATAGCCCCCACTTCGCGAGCCTGAACTGCATCGCGGTATTGAGGCACCCGAAGCCGTACTTCACGCTACGAGCGAAGTTGATCGAGGAGGCATCCGGCGAGTATCGCGTCGGGCACGATACTTCGCCGATTTGAAACCCAAACCACACCGTTTCGGCCAGCATCTGGTTGTCGAAGACGAAGTCGTCTGAGTTCGCGTCGAGCGGCAAGGCCTCGAGCAGCTCGCGTGAGAAGGCGCGGTAGCCGGTGTGGAACTCCGAGACTTTCGTGCCGAGCAGGATGTTGCCGGCGAGCGTCAGGAATCGATTGGCGACGT
This sequence comes from uncultured Acidimicrobiia bacterium, assembly GCA_963784445.1. GTDB lineage: Bacteria > Acidobacteriota > Vicinamibacteria > Vicinamibacterales > UBA2999 > 12-FULL-67-14b. Next base: position 551,704 of record CAWARO010000002.1, read on the forward strand.
ATCGCCACACCGGCATGCCGCCGGCGAGGGCCTGTCCGCCAAGAATGCGCGAACCGAGCACGCAGCTATACAACCCGCTCGACACCATGCTGACCATCACCGGGATCAGCTTCGGCGTGTATTGATAATCGGGATGCACCATCACCACGATGTCGGCGCCGTGGCTCAACGCGAGCTCGTAACAGGATTTCTGGTTGCCGCCGTAGCCCAGGTTCTTCGGGTGCACGTGCACCACCACACGGTCGAGGCCGCGCGCCAGCTTTACCGTGTCGTCCTGGCTGGCATCGTCGACGATCACCACCAGGTCGACCACGTCGTGGGCCACCACCTCGCGCCAGGTTTTCTCGAGGGTGTGCTGGGCGTTGTAGGCCGGCATCACCACAACGACCTTGAGCTTTTCGATTGGCATTCGCTGTGGCCTCTATAATAGGCGCGGTGCTGTGGATTCTCGCAGGCGTCTCGATCGCGCTGCTGGCCTACGAAGGATTCACGCTCGTCACGGCGGTGTTGTCGCCGCTCTTAGACAACCCGAACGCCCTCCAGACTGATTTTCACTACTACTACGAGGCCGCGCTCCGGTTCCGCGCCGATCCCACGCAGTTGTACCGCGTGTCCGATGACGTCATCGCCGGCTTCGCGTATCCACCACCCGCGATCCTCCCATTCGTGGCGCTGTCGCATCTGCCGTTGGGAAATGCGCTCCTTCAGTTGACGATTGCCTCGTATGCCGCCGTCGTCTTCTCGATTGCGCTATGGATCTACTATCTGACCCGGCGCGAAGTCGCGGTGAACGTGCCAACGGCGATGGCTGCGGGCCTCATCGCCGTGGCGCTTGGCCCCACCTATAGCAACGCGGTCTTCGGCCAGGTCAACGCGTTCGTGCTCCTCTGCGCCGTCGGGTTTGTCGCCATCGGTTCGAGGCTCCCAACCGTTGGTGGCGCGCTGCTGGCGATTGGTGTCTGGCTGAAGATTTACCCGGTCTTGATGGTCGTAATCGGCCTGTGGGACCGGAGCGCGTGGCGGCGCATCGCCTATGCCGCGGCGTGTGCGCTGGCCGTTGTGGTGATCGCGCTGCCGATTGTGCCGCTGTCAACGTATCAGTCATATGTTTCCGAAGTGCTGCCGCTGCGTTTCGACAAGACGGCGGTTCACATCTCGAATCAGGCCCTGGTGGCGTTCATCGAACGCTTCGCCATCCCGCCGGAGCGCTTCCTCAACTGGACCGGCGAGCAGGCGATCACAGTTGGCCCGGCCATCCGCGCCTTCAACTGGGCGTTTGCCGTAGCGGTGATTGCGGTGTTGTGGCGGCGTGCCGGCCGTGGCCCGCGCCTCGAGGCCGTGGACAGCGCCGCGGGCGTGATGGCGTTGGCGGCGGTGATCGCGCCGCTCGGGTGGGGCCATACGTTCGTTCTCGTGCTGCCGCTGGTGATCCTGCACCTTGTGTCGCTGCGCGACGCGCGTCCCTTCCATGTGGTCATGGTCGGCTGCGCGGTGGCGGCGATGATGATTCCCGCCGGACGGCGGTTCTGGTTCATCGAGCAGATGCCGGCGTGGGCGCAGAATGTGGCGTATTCGAGATATCTGCTGGCGACGCTGCTGCTGATTGCGCTGCCGCCGGCCATTGCTTCGTTCACCGACACCCGGAGATGACGATCATGAGAACCACGCTGGCCCTGCTCATTACCGCACTGATCGCGTTGACGCCCGCGAGCGCGCAGAACCGATTGCGGGTCCTCATCTCCGTCGACATGGAAGGCGTGGTCGGTGCGGTCACCGGCGATCAGCTGGGCCCAACAGGATTCGAGTACAGGCCGCTTCCGCGACTTCATGACGCGCGAAGCGCTTGCCGCCGTCACCTCCGCCAAGGCGGCCGGCGCCACCGACATCATCGTCACCGATGCCCACGGCAACGGCGAGAACCTGCTGATCGAGCAGTTTCCGCCGGACGTGCGCGTGATTCGCTCGTGGCCGCGCCAACTCGGCATGGTGGCCGGCGTCGATCAACAAGTGGATGCGGTGATGTTCATCGGCTATCACGCGTCGACCAATAACGTGAAAGGCGTGCGCGCCCACACGTTCTCGAGCGCGACCCTCACGCGCGTGGCATTGAACGGCGTGAACGTGTCCGAAGGCTCCTGGTCCGCCGCCATCGCGGGTCACTTCAACGCGCCGGTGATCATGATTTCGGGAGACGATGCGGCGATCGCGGAAGTGCGTTCGGCGGTCGGGAACATCGAGGCCGCGGAGACCAAGCGCACGTTGGGATTCCACTCGGCGATGACGATCACGCCGCAGGCGTCCTACGATTTGATCGCCGCGCGCGTGAAGGCCGCGATCGGACGACGCGCGGAGTTCAAGCCCTATAAGGTGACGACGCCGGTCACCGTGGACGTCAGCTTCAAGAACTACACCGCCGCGGAGACGCTGGCGTTCCTGCCGATGTTCGAGCGCACCGACGCGCACTCGGTCCGGTTCCGCGCGAAGGACATGGTGGAAGCGGAAGCGATTCGCACGTTCATCACGACCTATCGCCCTGACATGACGCCTTGATGCCTCACACGGTTGCGATCGTGGCCATTGTCTTCGGCTACATGTGGGTCGCCGACCCACTGGTCAACGTTCGCGGCCCGTGGGTAGCGCTGCCCGTTCTGCTCATCCTCGCAATCTGCTTCAAGCACAACATGACAACCCGGGACTGGGGCTTTTCGGGCCAGGCGTTCTGGCCGGCGCTCGGCTGGTCGATCGCGTTGACCGTGCCACTTGGAGTGGCGCTCTGGTTCATCGGTCACGCGCTCGGAGCACCGCCTGCGCCGCGGGCACCCTTACTCGACTTTCTCTATGTGATTGTCTGGGGCGGCGCGCAGCAGTTCGTCCTGCAGACGACGCTCCTCCGCGAGTCGCAGTCGGTGGTGCGCCGGGGCGCCACCATCCTTGCGGCCGCGATTTTCGCGAGCCTGCATTTGCCCAACCCGTTCCTTGTCGTCGTGACGTTCGTGGGCGGACTCGCATGGTGCGGAATTTACGCGCGGTATCCCAACATCGTGCCCCTGGCGTTGTCACACGCCGTTGCCACCGTGACCATCCTGATGTCGTTCAATCGTGAAATCACCGGAGCGCTGCGGACCGGCTGGCGTTATTTGCAGTAATTCCCTCAGCGATTTCATCAGTATCCATGCTTTGGGGAAATGCCCCATCGGGACTTGTTAGATGTGCTTGACCTGCCGCCGCGACAGGCGTAGATCTGAAGGTGCAAACACGGTTTTCCGAACAGGAGGTGGACATGCACGATCCACCGGGCCACTTGGGCGCGTGACCTCGGAACCTAGGCCGAGGCCACGCGCAGCAAGTATTAAGGGTTAAGTTAAAGTCCCGGTTATTACTGGGACGCGCTTTACGCGCATTGAAACGCCCGAAGCCTTATGGCTCGGGCGTTTCGCCTTTTTGGCCGATTCGATCCGTGGATCTTACTCGGAACGCAGCACCGTCATTGGATCGACGCGCGTGGCGCGGCGAACCGGCGCGGCCACGGCAGCAACCACGACAGCCGCGATGATCGCGATGCACGTGACCAGTTGACCAGCGTCCGACGGCTGCACTTCGTATAACAACGACCGCACCACCTGTTCGGCGGCCACGGACAAACCGACGCCGGCGATCAAGCCGGCAACGGTGGCGGCCACAATGCGAAACACCACGAGGCTGCCGACGCGTCTAGGCGCAGCGCCGAGCGCCATTCGCACCGCAATCTCCGGCCTCCGCACGTGCACTTCCCTCGACAGCACGCCGTACAGCCCGACAGCGGCGAGCAGCAGTCCAGACAGCGCAAACAGGAACGCCAGCATCGCGGTGGCGCGCTCCGTGGTGATCGTATCCGCGACTTCGACGTCGAGGAAGCGCACCTCGAGCGCGGCGCCGGGCACCATGCGCTCGATCGCCTCGGCCATCGCGGCCGCGGATGGCGTGACGCGGCTGCTCCTCACGGCCAACTGGACGTAGGTGCTTCGCATGGCGTCCTTCTGCCACGGCAAGTACACCATCGGTGGCGGCTCGTCACGCAGTGAACGCACCTTCGTGTCGCTGACGACGCCGATCACCTCATGGGATTTCTGCTCGAGACCGATCCACACCGTGCGTCCGAGCGGCATCTCGCCGTTGAAGAACTTGCGGGCGAACGCGGGGTTCACGATCACGGCGTCCGCGCGATCGGCGGCGCCGCTGAAGGCGCGGCCGGCAAGGATGCGCATGCCCATGGTCTGGAAATAGTTCGGGCCGATCTGGTTCTGACGCGTATGGAAGCTCTCGGGCCAGCTCTTACGACCAGTCTGCGGGCCCGTGACGGAAGCGTAGGTGATGAAGTCCACGGTTCCAAACGGCGCCATCAATGAGTAGGCCGCGTCCTCGACGCCGGGCACCGCGCGCAGGCGCTCCTCGAGCGCGGGCGCCAGCGCCGTCACCGGCGTTGGCGATCCGGTCGCGCCGCGGACGCCAACCAGGAGCACGCGGCCGCGATCGAAGCCCAGGTCCTCGTTCATCAGGCGCACCAGCGACGTCGAGAACACCAGACCGCCCAGCACCAGCACGAACGTGAGCGCGATCTGGCTGCCGATCAGCACGTGGCCGACGCCGATGCGCCGCATGCCGATCACGCCAGGCGCACGCGCCTTGATCGCCTCGATCGGATCGACGCTCGTCGAGCGCCACGCCGGCAGCACGGCCGCGACGATCGCCGTGATTGCGCCGGCGCCGGCCGCGAACGTCGCCACGCGCCAGTCGATGTTCAGATCGAGGTGAATCGGATTGCGAGACGTGGACAGTAACCAGATCAACGCACGGCCGCCGGCCACGCCGGCCGCGATGCCAGCCAGCGTTCCCGCGGCCGCCAGCGTGACGGCCTCGAGCACCAACTGGCGGATCAGGTGCGCGCGCGACGCGCCCAGTGACAGGCGCACGGCAAGTTCGCCGCGGCGCGACACGGCGCGCGCCGTCAGCAGGTTGGCGATGTTCACGCAGGCGACGAGCAGGACGATGGTCGTGATGCCGAGCAGGATCAGCAGCGGGCGCTGGTAACTGACCCGCGCGCCCGCCATTACCGAAGCGGTCGGCAACAAGCGCCAGGACGACTTCAGCAGCGAGGTCGCGATGGTCTCAGGCATCCCGGCGTCGCGAATCGCCTGGTCTTGCGCGGGTTTCAGCCGCGCCTCGGCCGCCGCCAGCGATTCACCGGTGCGCATCCTGCCGATCGCCGTCAGCCAGAAGAGTTGGGGAGTGGACAGGTAGTTCTGACCGAAAATGGCGCTTGATGCAGTAGCCGGGATGGCGACGTCAAACGTCTGTCCAACATCGAGGCCGAAGTACCTTCGGTCGATCACGCCGACGATCGTGAAGGGGCGATGGACGATGTCGATCTGCCGGCCGATCACGTTCGGATCGGAACCGAGCGCGCTCCGCCAGAACGCGTCGCTGACCACGACATGACGGGACGGCGCCGCGGGGTCATCATCGGCCGGCGCCAGCATGCGTCCAGCCGATGCGCCAACGCCGAGCAGGTCAAAGTACGATCCCGACACGAACAGCGCGCGCGCGTTCCGGACCGGTGCGCCGATCGGCGACAGGTTCACGGGCATCGCGGCATAGGCCGCGACCGCCTCCAGGCCCGCGCCGTTGCGCGCGAGCGAAGTGAACATCGGATAGCTGATGCGCAGGTTGAGCACGGTCGGCGATCGATCGTCGCGGAAGGTGACGATCTGCTGCGGCTCGCGGACCGGCAGGGATTTCAGCAGTAGCGCGTTGAGCAGCGAGAAGATCGCCGTGCTGGCGCCGATGCCGAGGATAAGCGAGAGCAGTGCCGCAACTGTGATGCCAGGGGTGCGGCGCCATTGCCGTAACGCTTCACGAACATCCGGGACGATGTTCCTCACGCGACCTCCTGGCGAAGCTCAGCGTTGCATCGGGTACGGAAGCGGCTTCCGCTGCGGATCCTTCAGAGGAAATCGTATCGTATCGGTGGCCGTATCCCACACCGCCACACCTCGGCGATTCGAGATGGCGACGCTCTTGCCGTCGGGGCTCACCGCAAACGGCCGATCCAGGGGCGCGTGCAGCACATTGCAGAAATACGGGCACACCCAGCCGAGCCGGTTGGCGTCGCTGCCGTCGAGCACCTCGAAGGTGTCGCTCAGGAACTTGTAGACCAGGATGCGGCTGCCCCCTGCGGCGATCCTGATCGCGCCTTCCCAGTTTTCGAATGCCGGCTGGTACCGTCCCGCCAGCGATCCCGTGGGCACGTTGTAGACCGAGATCTGCAGCTGATCACCGAGCGCGATCAGGCGCGAGCTGTCGGCGATGAACCGCATCGGCGCCAGGGCGTTGCTGCGGTGCTGCTCGCCGGCGATGTGCTTGACCCACTCCTTCGTGGTGCGGTCGTAGAGCCAGAAGCCATCGGTGTCGCCGATCGCGAGCCAGTGGTGGTCGGGCGAGAACGCAAAACCCGTGTGCGAGCGGCGTTGCTCGACGTTGGGATGCGTGAGGCGTTCGACGTCGAGTGTGGCCGCGTCGATGAGCATGTACTGCGTGGGCCCCTGCATCGGCTCGTCCGTATACGCGACGGCCAGCGTGCGTCGATCCGGCGACCATTCCCACTGGTGCTTGTCGGTATACGCGCTGCCCGGCGTGCCGCCGACGGCCACCGGCGCGAAGCGCTGCTCGCTAAACGGCGATGGCACGCGTTTGGCCAGCCGCGGCGGATCCACGTCCCACAACTCGATCGCGCCCGGCTTGAAGAGGATGACTTGCGTGTTGTCGTTCACCAAGCCCACGGGGTACCAGTCGTTGAACGGCTTCGGTGGCGCCGCCTTGCCGCCGGCACCATCGTCAGTGTCGTCAATCACCGAGATGGTGTTGCCGGTCATCAGATCGAACAGCGCAAAGCCGTCGCTCTTGCCGTTGCGCGCGAACAGGCGCCGGCGCGCACTGTCGATCATCCAGATGTTCTTGCTGCCGGGATTCGGGATGATGCCATCGAAGCCGGAGATGAGGGTGCCGTCCGCTGCGTTCCAGACCTGCAGCCGCGCGGAGCCGAACCAGGCTTGCGTGATGAGGAGCGTGCCGGTGTCGTCGTAGGCCGCGTCGGTGAATTGCGCGTTGCCGCGCTCCTCGAGCGGCGGCACGTCCGGGCGGTCGCCGGCGTATTTCAGTTCGGCGATGGCCTTGCGCGGTCCGACGGCGCTGCCGATCGCCCGCTCTGCCTGGTCGCAGGCCGCGAGGATCAGCAGCGCCATCATCGATGCACTGAGGACTTTCATCTGCGCTGAGTGTAAGCCAAACCCTAGTACGTCACCCGCACGCGGTACTTCAACACCGCCGTGCCGTCCGACGCGACCGGCACCTTGAACTGCGCCGCCCACGCCGAGGTCTTGGTCCACTCGTGCGACGAGCGCAGCATTCGCCACGTGCCGCCGATCGGCTCGTTGACTTCCACCGACACCGCCGTCGCCTTGTGATTGCGCAGCGTGATCTCGTACTCGAACTCATAGACATTCGAGGAGATCTTCGTGAAGTCGATCTGGTTGCGCTCGCACACCACGTCGAACGCGTTGCCGATCTTGATGTTCAGCGTCTCGTCCTTCGGCGTGTGCATGATGCGGTCTTCGCCCACGAACTGCGTGCCGCCCTTCGAGTCCTGCTGATAGACGCGCAGCACGCCGGCCGGCATCGGGATGCCGAGGCCGCTCTTCGCCTCGTTCTTGAACTGGTAGTAGACCTGCACCAGGTCCTTGATCGGCGAGCCCGGGTGCTGATGGTTGTGGTAGTAGTAATTCTGTCCTTCCACCACATAGCGTTTCGTCGTCGGCACATCGGTGCCTTCGAGCAGGCTGACTTGCTTGGTCTGGTTGTTGTTGATCGTGGTCTTCCGCTGCATCGAGTAGAGGTGATAGTCGGAGAACGCCTCCTGCACCATTTGATTCGCTGCCGGCGCCGCCGCGTCGCGGCGTTCAGCGGCCTGCATCTTGCCCAGCTGCTGGCGCACGCGATTCAGGTCACCAGCCACCAGTTGCAGCTTCGCATTCCTGAACGCGGTGCCGCTGCCGTTGGTCAGCGTGACCCAGCCGTTGAGATCGGCGGCCTTGTCGTCGCGGCCCACCGTCAACACGTAGTCGGCATTCCATGCCAGGCTTCTCGCCAGGTACGACGCCTCGACGCGATGCTTGGCGGCGCCGTCGTTCTGCACGGTCCAGATCAGCGTCGGGCGTGAATAGAGCGTCTCGGGAAGCTCGGGAAAGCGAATGTGGTCGGCGCCGATGCCGGTCACGATCTCGTTGCCGATCTTCCACACCGGCTGCGTGTTGTAACTGAGGAGCAGCGCCTTCACCTCTTCCTGCCGCGTCGTGCCGTTCTCGGTGCGATTGCGCATCAGCGTCACTTCGCGTCCGACGTACTTGCGCAACAGCTTGTCCGGTTCGAGCAGGTCGTACTCGTAGTTCTGTTCGAGCACGCTGACCTGCGACGGCTCGGTGAGCGATCGGAAATGCACGGTCGCCGGATTCACCGTTGCCGCGATATCCATGAACCGCAGGTTGCCGGCGCCGCGCGTCAGCGTCAGGTTGCGCACATCGCGAATCAGCGCGATGTCGGAGTTGTAGACCGTGATCGCAAGCTCGGACTGATCGTCGAGGGTCGTCGTCAGATCCTGACCCTCGCCGATCGGTGCTTCGTCAATAGGCGCCGGTCCGGCCTCCACCGTCGTGGGCGCATCCGGCCTCAGAAGGAAGGTGCTGCCAGCGACGGCAAAGATTACGAGATACGTGCGTGCGGACATGAAACCGCTCCTGGAAATCGGGGCCGTCATTGGCCCTTTTCCTTAGAACGGGAAGGCGGGAAATTCTTGCAGGGTGCACAGGGTGCACAGCGTGCGCAAAGTGCGCAAAGTGCTTATTGGCGCCAGTTTCGGCCCGCATCTTCAGTTCTGAAGGTGCGGCCGTCGGCGGTGGTGACTATCGCGATGCGCGTTTCGGGCGATGAGACCCCCACGAGATCGACGGGTTCGGGGAAGGGCAACCGTGTGAAATTCGTGCCATCGGTGGCAAGCAGCACGAGACCGTTTCTTCCGACCAGCCAGGCGACGAGGCGGCCGGGCGACGCACCGGCCAGCACTTCCTCGTTCGGTGCGAGGCGCACGGGAATCCAAATACGGCCGCCGTCTTCCGATCGTTCGATGGTGCCTGCACTGACGCGCCACCGGCTATTGGGATCCGGCGACACCACCGTGGGCGTCGACACCTGTTTGCGCAATTGCGTGACCGCGCCGATGCTCGGGGCCGCGGGCACTTCGCGCATACGTTCCGCCGATGCTCCCGTGGCCGCGGCTGCTGGTGGTACCGCCGCAGGTTCGGTGGACTGGCGCATCTCGGCGAGGGCCTTACCCTCCTCGCGTTTGCCTTGCTCGTCCTTACGTCCAAGCGCCGTTGCATCCATCTTCGCCGCATCCGCGGTAGCGGCAAGCTTGTTCTGGTCTTGGTTCGATGCCGCCGGGACGTTGCGCCTCGAGTCATCACGCGCCGGCGCCGGCGTTGCAGTGGCGGGCGCTTCCGGGGCGAACTCGGCAGGCGGCGCTTGCGGCTGCGCTTTCGCAGGCTCGTCCGCCATGTCCCGAGCGATTTGCGTTGCGGCGGGCGGCTGCATCGGCGTTTGCGGCACCACCATCCAGATCGTCACCGCGGCCGCCGTGGCGGCAAGCGGCGCAAACCACCATTTCCAGAGCCTGGCGGTGCCTCGTGCCTCGTCCCCCTGTGCCAGATCTTCAATGGGCAGCGTTTTGACGACGGTTGCCAGCAATGGCCTGGCACCGCTCGCACGTCGAGGCGTGCGCCTCCGCCGCGGCCACACTGGCGGCGTCGAGTCCGCCGTCCATCCAGGCGGCCACCGTTTCGGCGTCGAGGCAGTTACGATCGATCGTCACGACACGTCCTCAGGCTTAGAACGATCGTCGGCTGATTCCTTGCCCACCTTCGCTCCGGGCCGGTTTTCCGGAGCTTCGGTGGGTAAACGCTCACCCAGCAGATCGCCGAGGTTGAGCGTGCCGGCGTCCTCGGATACGGATGAGAAGCATTCGGCGATCTCGTCGTCTCCGAAGCGGTATTCGGAGCGCAACCGCCGGACGGCCTCGGCACGGACCACGTTCCGCGTGCGCGCCAGGTTGCGCGAGACGGTGGCTTCGTGTTCGCGCGTGACGCGGCCGATCTGCGCGAGCGTCATCTCCTGGGCATAGTAGCAGCGAAGCCGCAGCCGATCGCGGGGCTCCAGCGCGGCGAGCGCCGCCGCCAGCACGGACTGCACCGCCGACACAAATCGCGCGTGGTCGGGGTTACGCGCGACCGGTCGTGCCGGAATCGCGGCCGGTGACGATTCCTCGGGCAATGGGTCGAGGCGGCGCGTCTCGCGGATCCGATCGACGTAGCGTTGCGACACCAGCGATCGCAGCCACGTGGCGAGGCTGCTGCGGCCGTGGAAGTATCGAAACAAGGCCTTGCTGTACAGCTCGCCGTACAACGCATCGGCCACCTCGCGCGCGCCGCCGGATCGATCGATCGCGTCGGCGGCACGATAGAGCGCGGGCCGAAACTCCATCACGAAGTGATCCCACGCCGGTTCGTGCCCCGCCTGGCAGGCGCACGCGAGGGCGAGATCGGACAGGTGCAACGACTGGTAATAGCGATCGGTGTCGGCGTTCGAAGGCGTGCGCCCGGCGAACGCTTTCGCCGCGCTGCGCTCGAGCGCCTCGCCGAATTGCCCCGGATCGACATTCCATTGCTTGGCCCCGGCCTTCTGGTAGAGGCGCGCGACCTGGGCGGGATCCATCCGTGACGATGGTGCCCGATACGGCGCGCGTTGTCGACAGTTCGCCGATCGCGCTCATGTAGAATTCGCACGAGCCCGCAACCCACGTGACCCTCCCTGCTGGCACGCGCATTGGACCGTACGAGATCCTCAGACCGCTGGGCGCAGGCGGCATGGGGGAGGTGTATCGCGCGCGCGATGCGCGGCTTGGCCGCGATGTGGCGCTCAAGGTGCTGCCCGCGGACTACGTGCGTGACACCGATCGGCTCGCCCGTTTCGAACGCGAAGCGCGCATGCTGGCGTCGCTGAATCACCCTCACATTGCGACGCTGTACGGCATCGAGCAGGGCGACGGCATCCGCGCCCTGGTGATGGAACTGGTCGACGGCGACACGCTCGCCGACCGCATCGCCCGCGGCGCAATTCCCGCGGGCGAAGCCATCCTGATTGCGCGGCAGATCGCCGAAGGCCTGGATGCCGCACATCAAAAGGGCATCATCCACCGCGACCTCAAGCCCGCCAACATCAAGATCGCGTCCGACGGCGCCGTCAAGATTCTCGACTTCGGCATCGCGAAGGCGCTGCAAAGTCCGGAAGCCGACTCCGGCACGACCCTCATGGAGACGCAGGACGGCGTGATCGTCGGCACCGCGCCGTACATGAGCCCGGAGCAGGTGCGCGGACAACCGCTCGATCGGCGCGCCGACATCTGGGCATTCGGCTGCGTGTTGTACGAGATGCTGACCGCGCGATCGCCATTTCTCGGCGAAACCCGCACCGACACGATGGCGCGAATCGTGGGCACCGAGCCCGACTTCCAGGCGCTCCCGGCATCGACGCCACCGGGAGTACAGCGTCTGATCACGCGGTGCCTGGAGAAGGATCCGAAGCGGCGCTTGCGAGACGTCGGCGATTTGGACCTGGCGCTGGAGATACCAAGCGACACACGCCGGGCGCCGGCGTCACGGCGTGTGGCCATTGCTGCCGCCGCCGCCGCGCTGATCCTCGCTGCCGGCGCGGCAGCGATGTGGCCGTCTCGAGAAGACACCGCTCCGCCCGCGCCGATCCGATTCGAGTTGCCACTCTCGATCCGAACAGCCGACTCGCAGGCGTTTGCGCTCTCGCCCGACGGCCGGCGTCTGGTATTTACGGGAACAGGAGCCGACGGCATTCTCAGGATTTGGTCGCGCACCCTCGACGACCTTGAAACCCGGCCGCTGATCGGCACCGAGAACGAAGTCGCCAGCAACAGCACGATGTGGTTCTCGCCCGATGGGCGGTCGATCGCGTTCTACGCCGGTGGCACGATCAAGCGGGTGGAGAGCACCGGCGGTGCGCCGCAGGTCATTTGCAAGGTGCCCTCGGTCGCGGTGGGCGGTTCGTGGAGTACCGACGGCACCATCGTGGTCGGCAACGTCGGCGGCGGGCTGATGCGATGCCCGGCGAGCGGCGGCGACGCGGCGCCCGTGACCGCGAAGGTTTCGGACGATCCAACCGAGATTCATTTGCTCCCGACGTTTCTCCCTGACAACCAGCGCGTCATCTACCTGCGCGTCTGGCGTTCCAACCCATCGCGGGCAGGCGTGTATCTGGCCGACTTGCGACGCGCGCCCGATCAGCAACGTGACGAACGGCTGCTGACGACCAATTTTGGTGCCGACCTCGTCACGTCTCCCGACGGATCGGGCCGCCTCGTGTTCCTCCGTGACGACGTGCTGATGCAGGTGCCCTTCGATCTCGAGCGTGGGGTGCTCACCGGTGAACCGACCGAAATCGCCAAGGGCGTCGGTTCGTTCCGCGACGGCGCGAACGTTCATGTGTCGACAACCACGCTCGCGTATCGCACCATCAACCAGGAGTCGCAATTGACGTGGGTCGATCGCGCCGGTCAACGCACCGCCACGATCGGCGAACCCGGGCAGTACGCCGGCCTGGCTTTGTCGCCCGACGGCGCGCGTGTGGTCGCCGTGCGCGAGAATCGATTGAACCGCGCGGACGCCGATCTCTGGATGGTCGATCTGCAACGCGCCACGACCACCCGTTTCACGACCGATTCGATGCCGGAGTCCGTGCCGGCGTGGTCGGCCGACGGCGCGTCGGTGATCTACGTGACCGGCCATGATGGCGGCAGTATCTGGCGGCAGCCGCTGTCAGGCGCGCCGCGGTCGGCAATCCTCTCGCAATCAACGCCGCTGCCGTTTCGCGTCAATTCGATTCTCACCAGTCTCCATGCCACGCCGGATGGCCGCTTCCTGCTGTTTGAAGCCGAAAACCGCGGCGGTTCGCGAGACGATGTCTGGCGCCTGCCCACGAGCGGCAACGCGTCGCCGTCGGTGGTCCTGGGGCAGCCGTTCAACGAAGGCATGGCCGAGGTCTCGGCGGATGGCCGGTGGATCGCGTACGTCTCGAACGAGTCAGGTGTGGACGAGGTGTTCATCGCGCGATGGACTGCGGCGACGGCCACGGCGGGAACCGCCACCCTCGTGTCGCGCGGCGGAGGCACGGCGCCGCGATGGCGTCGCGACAGCCAGGAACTCTTCTACCAATCGGCCGCCGGGCGTATCGTCGCGGTTACGGTCAGCGGAGAACGGATCGGCGAGCCGGTTGCGTTGTTCGATGCACCGGGCATGCCGGCGAACTGGGCCGTCACTGATGATGGACGGCGCTTCCTCGTCGCCCTACCCGTGTCACAAGGCGCGACGATCCCCTTTACGGTCGTCCTCAACTGGCAATCGGCAGATCACGTAACGAATCGGGATCCGGAGATCCGGGAGCTGGGATCAGGATGCACTACCAGATCCGCGCTCCCGGCTCCCGGATCCCTTCAGTTTCAGAATTCGTACCTAAGCGCGAACTGCATGCAGCGTCCCGCCTGCGCGTCGCAGGTGGCGAGCGTGCCGTTGTAGCGGCCGAAGCCGGCGAGGTCGGGCGTATTCGTGAGCTGGGCCACGTCGAATTTCGCCGCGTCGGTGGCGTTGAACACGTCCCAACGGAAGCGAAGACGGTGGTCGGCAATCCCGATCCGGAACGACTTGCTCAGGCTGAGGTCGACGTTGAAGTAGCCGTCGCCTCTGAACGGATTACGCAAGCCCTGCTCGCCTGGCAACGCCCGCCGGAAGAACGTCAGCGCATCGGTGGCATTGGCGAACGGGCTCGGCCGTCCGTCCACCGCGTTCTCGACGGTCTTGGTTTCCGGCAACCGGCCCTCATCTACCAGCATGGCGTTGCCCTGCAGGTTCCAGTTGGTCGCCCAGCACGAGCGGCAGTTCGCCACGCTGAACGGGAAGCCGCTGGTCCAGCGCAGCAGGCCGGCGATCGACCAGTCGCCGATGAATGTATTCATCGCGTTGCTGACGCCGCCGCCAAAGCGCTTGCCCTGGCCGAACGGCAGTTCCGCGAGCCAGTTGGTGTTGATCTGGTGGCGTATGTCGAAGTCGGAGGTGCCGTAGTTCAACTCCGGTTCGAACGAGTTGATCAGGAACCCCGTGCTGCCGCCGTTGCTGAAGTTGCCGAAGCTGCTGCCGCGCTCGACCTGCGAGCCCATGTCCTCGGATTTCGCCAGCGTGTAGTTGATGTCGAACTGCACGCCGTCGGCGAAGCGGCGCCGCAGCGAGAGGTTCATGCCGTTGTAGTTCGCGCGGCCGATGGAGCTAATCGCGGCGAGCGAGTCATACTGTTCCGCGAAGAACGCGTACGGGCCGAACTTGGTGCACGCCGGCGAGCAGGCGGTGTCCATGTCATACAGCGCCGTGATCCAGTCCGGCCCGTTCTGCATGAACGCGCGGGTGATGGCCTGCGTGGCCGTCAAGCCGCCGCCGGCCGCAGCGGGAACGAGGTTCTCCCAATACGCCATGCGCGGCAGGCCGGCGTAGGCGCTGGCCGGCGAATTCGCCGAAATGCCCGCCGCCTGCGCGGCGCGAATCATCGCCTGCGCGGCGGTGAAGTAATCCATGCCCGACCCGGGGTCGGTGAGGTTGAGCGGCATCGCGATGTCGCGCCGGATCAGCATGTCGCGGCCGAAGCGGCCGACATAGCCGACTTCCATCGAGTAGTTGCGGGTCAGGTCATAGCCGATGATGGCGCTGGCCATGTGCGCGGAGGGCGTCACCAGCGTGTCGTCGATGCTTGACGTGATGATGCCCGCGCGCTGCGGCGGTGTCTGCGGGAAGCCGCCAGGGGGCGCGGCCGGCATGGTCGGCGGCATCGTGCTGATGTTCACGAAGCGCGCGCCGGGATTGGTTTCATACGCGCCGCCGAACGGGCTGCTGATTTGCGTCGACATGCCGAACGCGAAGCCTTCGTCGAAGTTGGTGGCGAGGCCGACGCCGACGCGATCGAACACTTTCGAGTAGCCGCCGCGGACCACTAAACGCTCGGCCGGCGTCCAGGCCAGGGCGATGCGTGGCGCGAAGTTGTTCTTGTCCCACGCGTAGAAGCCCGGCTTGTTGTTCTTCGGGCCGGCGAGATCGAAGGTGACGATCTGGCTGGCGCTCGACGGGATGCCCGCCTTCATGTTCGCCATCCGCTGGTCGAACCACTGGCCCATGCTGACCGTCGGCGCCACCTGCATGCCATTGGTTTCATAGGGTGGTGAATACAGGCTGTAGCGCACGCCGGCCGTGAGCGTGAGATTCGGGCGCAGCTGCCACGCGTCCTGGACGTACCACTCGTACTCATCCGACCCGATCTCGCGCGCCACCGCGCTGCCGGGCGCCTGCGGCGTGCCGTCCTTGTTGTAGTTGGCGCGCTGCGTGGCCTGGGAGAGGACACCGATGATGTTCAGCCAGGCATCAGCGTACCCCGCCTGGCCGCCAGTGGCCACTGCCGGCAGGTTGCAGCCTGGAACGGTGCAGAACGCGCTGCCTGGCATGTTGCGGCGGCCGATGCCAGCCACCCACGACGGGTTGACGGTGGCGCTGAGGTACGAGGTCTGGAAGCGGTTCTTGGGCACGCGCGTGAAGCGGATGTTGGTGCCCGCCTTCATCGTGTGACGGCCTTTGAACCACGACAGGTCGTTGACGAAGTTCTGCGTCGGCGTGGCGCGAGTATCCGTGAACGACGAACCCATGCCTTCGTACGGGGAGATGAACCGGAAGGTGTTGTAGTTGCTGTTGGTCAATCCGGCGTTGTTCTCGTCGATCTTCGTGAAGCCGTAGCGGAAGCTGTTGGTCAGCGTCGGCGATAGCACCGCGTCGTAGCCGATCGCGCCGCCCCAGTTGTTGAACAGGCGCTGGCGCAGCGGATCGAGCCCCTCGAACTGCGGAGCGGTATTGATCGTGTCGTCCTGCTTGCCGATGCGCGCGAAGAAGCTGTGATTGTCGGCGGCCTTGTAGTCGACGCGGCTGACGATATTGAAGAAGTCGTTCTCGATCGGCGCGGCGAAGCGGTAGTCCATCAGGTTGCGGCCGTCGCGCCCCGGATCGTTTGGCGCCGGGTACTTCTGGAAATACGCCAGTGCGGCGGCGCTCGGGCCAATGCCCAGCGGATCGATCGCCGCGATTTCCGCCGGCGTCATGCCGTACCAGCCGGCAGGTACCGAGTGGTTGCCGGTGACGCCGCGCACCGAACCACCGGGGCACGCTCCGGCGGTGGCGCACTGATACATCAGCACGCCGTCGCGCATCGAGTTCGACGGCACGTTGCGGAGCACCGGCGCTTCGCTCTGCTCCTTCAACTGTTCGAGGTTGGCGAAGAAGAACAACCGGTTGCGCTGGATTGGTCCGCCGAACGAGCCGCCGAAGATGTCCTTGTCGAGTTTCGGCGCTTTGCTTTCCTGACCCGCCGCCTCTTGCGACAGCTCGAGGAAATACTCGTTGGTCGAGGTCGCCGTGCGGCGGAACGTCCAGTAGGCGGAGCCGTCGAACTGGTTGGTGCCGCTGCGTGTGACCAGAGACACCTGCGGGCCGCTCGAACGTCCCATCTCGGCGTTGTAGTTCGAGGTGCTGACACGGAATTCCTGCAGCGCTTCCTGCGTCATGCGGATCGCCGAGGTGTAGGCGGTGGCCATCTGCGGATCGTTCACGTCGATGCCGTCGAGCGTGACGCTCTGCTGGTCAGCGCGCGCGCCCGCCACCGATCCGTAACGCGGATCGACGGTGGCCGGGTTGCTGGTGGGAATGAAGACCGCGCCCGGCTGCAGGCTGAGCAGGTGGACCACGTTCTGCGCTTCCACCGGGAGTTGGCGAATCTGCTCGCGCGACATCACGTTGCCGACGCTGGCGTCGGTCGTATTCAGGTGCGTGGTCTCCGAGACCACGCTCACGGTTTCAGCGACGCCGCCCACTTCGAGCGTGACCGTTTCGCGCCTCACCGAGTCGACCTGGAGAACCACTTGCTCGACCTGCGCCGTCTTGAATCCGGCGAGCTCGACCCTGAGCGTGTAGACGCCCGGCTGCACATTGGCGAGGCGGAACGCGCCGCGATCGTCCGTGGTGGTAACCTGCGAGGCCGAGGTGGCCGCGGAGGTCAGCGTGACGGTGGCGCCGGGGATTACTTGTTTCTGAGAGTCGACCACGTCTCCAACGAGGGCGGCGGTGCCCGTTTGAGCGTGAGCGGCGGGTCCGGTCAGGTGCAATAGCGCAACCAGACCAAAGCAGGCCAGTATTCGCAGTTTGATGCGAGGCTGAGTCAAGACATCCTCCAAACGGAAGCGGTTCAATGCAGTTCGTCCCTGGTTCAGACCAGCTGAAACCCGGAAACCCGCGATTAGTCACTTCGCGGCACGGCGTAAAATGGCCTTTCGGAGCAACGATGTCAAGGGAGACTGCATCTCTGCTGGGATGGATTGCATTGGCCGCCGCCGGCATGACCGTGGCGGCCCAGCAACCCTTCGACTTGGCTCAGGGCAAGCCCTTCGACTTGGCTCAGGGCAAGCCCTTCGACTTCGCTCACCCCTCGACTCCGCTCGGGGTGACCCTGAGCTTGTCGAAGGGTCAGGGCAAGCCGACCTTCCGCTCCGGCGTTGACCTCGTCACCGTCGACGCCGCCGTGCATGACTCCGATGGACGGCCGGTGAGCTCCTTGACGGCCGAGGACTTCCGCCTGGAGGTCGATGGCCGTCCCCGAGCGATTGCCACTGCACAATTTGTATCCCTGGATACGTCGGAAACGTCGCAGCCGGCCGCCGCCGCCACCCATTTCAGCTCCAACGAAGGCGCCGACGCCGGCCGGGTCATCGTGATCGCGGTGGACGAAGCGCACATCCGCCGGCTCGAGGGGAAGCACGCGCTCGTGGCCGCGACCCGGTTCATCGAAGCGTTGCCGCCGGCCGATCGCGTGGCGGTGGTCGGGCTGTCGAGCGCCGATCGCTTCACGCTGACGCTGGATCGCGTGGCCCTCAGGCGACACCTGGAGTCGCTCACCGGCATCGGCGATCCGATGACGCAACAGCTGAACCTCGGCGTGAGCGAGGCGCTCGAGATTGCCGAAGGCAGTCGCGCGCGGCTGGCCGACGCGGTGCTGCGTGAATGCGGCCGCGCGTTGACCGAGTACGTCAGCACGGCGCGCGCCGCGGATGACGCGGCGGGGGCCCGCGATGCGTGTCCGGAGCAGGTCGAACAGGAATCACGCGCCATGGCGCAGTACGCGCACATGCAGGCCGGCATGTCGCTTGGATCGCTGCAGGCCCTCATCGCGCGGCTGAAAGACCTGCCGGGCCCCAAGACGGTGGTGCTGATCTCGGAAGGGATGATCGTCGATCCGCGGCGCGTGGATTTGTCGCAGCTGGCGGCACAGGCGCAGGCCGCGCGCGTGACGATCTACGGCCTTCAGCTCGAGATCCCGGCGTTCGAAGCGTCGCAGGATCGCGTCTCGCCAACCGCGCAGCGCGATCTCCATGTCCGTCACGACGGGGTGTCGAGAGTAGTGGGGGCCGCGCGTGGTGCGGTGTTCCGCCAGGTGGGCACCGATCCGAAACCGTTCGAGCGGATCTCTCGTGAGCTGACGGGATACTACCTCCTCGCCTTCGAGGCGCGCGACGGCGATCGCGACGGCCGTCCGCACCGCATTCGCGTCTCGCTCGCGCGCCGTGGTGGCGAGTTGCGCGCGCGGACCGGGTTCACGCTGCCGGCGCCCAGCCTGGCGGCGCGCGGCGCCGAGCTCACCGCGTTATTGCGCACGTTGCAACCAGTGACGGAGTTGCCGTTGCGCGTAGCGACCTATGCCTATGCCGAGCCATCGGCGGAGAAGGTGCGCGTGGTCATCAGTGCGGAGGCCGGCCGCCGCGACACCCCGTCGGGCACGTGGCTGGGGTTTGTACTGATTGACGGGGCCGGCGTGATCGCCGCCACTGCAACCCACCAGGCCCGCGACGGCCGCTATTCATTCAGCGCGGTCGTACCCGCGGGCACCTATACTTTGCGCGCCGCGGCGATCGATCCCTTTGGCCGGCAAGGCAGCGTCGAGCGGCTGTTCCGCGTGCTGCCGGCGGCCGCCGACGAACTGCATCTCGGCGACTTGATGCTGGCCGCACCGCCGGCGTCGCCGAATGATCGGCTGGAGCCATTCATCGATCGCGTTACCGGCAGCGCCGTGGTGGCCTACTTGGAGATGCACGGCAGTGGGGGTGCGCCGCGGCCTGAGGCCGTTCGCGTTCATATTGCCGCGAGCGCTTCAGGTGATCCCCTGGTCTCGGCGGCGGCCACGACGGCGGTCCAAGAGGGCGGCTGGTCGATGGCGCGCGCCACGCTGCCCATCGCGGCGTTGCCGCCCGGCAGCTATGTGGCGCGGGCGGAGATCGTGTCGCGCGGTGCCGTGGTCGGCCGCACTTTCGGCCTTTTACGATCGACCGCTAACCTCGGCACTCGATGCACCTGATGCACCCGACGCACCCGATCTTTTCGCGATAGGATCGGCGGTCTATGACGCGACCACCCTTCAAGTCCTCAAGTCCTTCCACCTTCGCCAAGACTATGGTGGACAAGCAGGCCCTCAAGACCATTTGTGTTATTGCCGCGGCCGCACTCACCGTCGCGACGCTGACCGTTAGGCCCCTGGCACAAGCCGGAGCGGACGCGGCGCTCATTCAGAAGGCGCGCGCGATTCACGATCGCGTGATCACGCTCGATACGCACGCCGACATCAACCCCGACAACTTCACGCGCGCGAAGAACTACACGCAGCGGCTCGAGACGCAGGTGAACCTGCCGAAGATGGTGGAAGGCGGTCTCGACGCCGCGTTCTTCATCGTCTACGTGGGTCAGGGCCCGATGACGCCCGAAGGCTACGATGCTGCCTACAAGCAGGCGGTGGCGAAGTTCGAGGCGGTCCATCACCTGACCAAGGAGATCGCGCCCGGACAGATCGAATTGGCGCTGACCGCTGCGGACGTCGCGCGCATCGCGAAGTCGGGCAAGAAGGTGGCGCTCATCGGCATCGAGAACGCCTATCCGCTTGGCACCGACATCAAGCGGGTGAAGGAGTTCTACGATCGCGGCGGCCGCTACATTTCTCTCGCGCACAACGGCCATAGCCAGTTCGCCGATTCCAATACCGGCGAGCGCGACGGCAAGTGGCTGCACAACGGCCTCAGCGAGCTTGGCAAACAGGTGATTGCCGAAGCGAACAGGTGGGGGCTGATGATCGATCTCTCGCACCCCTCGAAGGCTGCCAACATGCAGGCGCTCGCGTTGTCGAAAGCGCCGGTCATCGCCTCGCACTCGGCGGCGCGGGCGCTCGCCGATCATTCGCGCAACATGGACGATGAGCAGTTGCTGGCGTTGAAGAAAAACGGCGGCGTCATCCAGACGGTGGCGTTTGCGAGCTACGTCAAGATCAATAAGCCGGATTCGCCTGAGCGCGCGGCGGCGATTGCGGTGCTGCGGAAGGAATTTGGATTGCCCGCGGCCGGCCAGGGCGGCGGACCTGGTACCGGCGGCGGCGGGGGCGGCGGCGCGATGAACCGCCTGACGCCGGAGCAGCGGAAACAGTACATCGAGCGCATGGCGGAGATCGACAAGAAGACGCCGGGCGATCCCCGCGCCACCGTTGCCGAGTTCGTCAATCACATCGATTACCTCGTGAAGAAGATCGGCCTTGATCACGTCGGCATCTCGTCGGATTTCGACGGCGGCGGCGGTGTGACCGGCTGGAACGGCGCGGAAGAAACCTTCAACGTGACGCTGGAGCTGGTGCGGCGCGGCTACACCGAGGAACAGATCGCCAAGATCTGGAGCGGCAACCTGCTGCGCGTGATGGCCGAGGTCGACAAGGTCGCGAAGCAGATTCAAGCAGGGCAAAAATAGGTGCACCCGGAACTCCAGGAGGCCGTCGACTTTCACGTCGCGGTCCTCGCGGAAGGCAGCAAGGCCCTGGTCGGCTACGACACGGCGAAGGCCGTGGCCAACGTGGTGCTGCTTTCGGAGATTCCGACCACCTACGACAAGCGATCCGAGCGCCAGGTCAACGCCGGCAACCTGCTGTTGCGCGGCGTGCCTGGCGTCGGCAAGACGTTCTTCGGTGTCATCCTCTCGGCGATCAGCAACGCGAAATTCGCGCGCATCCAGGGCCGCGCCGATCTGCAGCCGACCGAGGTGGTCGGCTTCCAGATGATCAATCCGCAAACCGGCCAGTTGGTGACCGAATTCGGGCCGCTGGCCTCGGCCGAAGTCATCCTGCTCGACGAGATCAACCGCATCCCGCTCAAGTCGCAAAGCGCGTTCCTCGAGGCGCTGCAGGACCGCACCATCACGGTCGGTAAGTCGACCTACGACCTGCCGATCTTCAGCTTTGCGATCGCGACCATGAACCCGGTGGAGTTGGGGCAGGGCACGTTCCCGTTATCGGAGGCGGCGACCGATCGCTTCGCGGCGATGGTGAACATCGGCTACCTGCCGCCGGAAGAAGAAGAGAAGCTGGTGAACTTCGATTTCAAGCAGGTGCGCCTCAACCCGCTGCTGTCGAAGGAGCGCATCATCCAGTTGCGCGCGGTGATCAGCGAGAAGGTGTTTCTGCACGATCGGCTGGGGCGCTACATTCAACGTCTCGTGGCCGCGACGCGGCCGCATAACCCCGATACCGACTCGCGCGTGCACTCGCCATCGGATCTGGTCGAGCGCGGCGTGGACCTGGGCGCGTCGCCGCGCGCCATCATCTGCTGGAGCCGGTTGGCCAAGGTGTGGGCGTTGTTGCAGCGGCGCCGCTCCGAGGTCTATCCGGAAGACATCCAGGATCTCGCGCCCTTCGTGCTGGCCCATCGCATCTGGCTGGGACCGCACGCCGCCGCGCATGGGCTCACCGCCGAAGAAGTGATTCGCGATGTGATCGATCAGGTGCCGGTCCCATGAGGAGCACACTTGCCGGGATCCGGGAACCGGGAACCGGGATCGTGGTGCTCGCGATTCTGATAACCCTCGCTCATGAGGTGATTGCCCAGGATCCAAAACGGATCCCGGATCCCGGATCCCGGATCCCGAACGTCCAGGCCGTCGACCCGCTGCGCTGCTGGCGTCAATCGAGCGCGGGTGCGGTGACGATCGGCGAAGCGTTCACCGTCACGGTGACGTGCGCGGTGTTCGAGTCGGCGGACGCGCAGGTCGTGCCGGATGAATCCCGGCTCAACGTCGCCTCGATCCAGATGGCGCCATTCGAAATTCTCGGCGGCGCGCACCCGCCTGACGTGCGTCGGGGATCGCGACGCTTCTTCCAGTACCGACTATCAGCTCCGCATCATCAGCCGCGACGCCATCGGTCACGACGTCAACGTGCCGCCGTTGACGATCTCCTATCGCGTCCACAGCCGCGTCGGCGCGGCCGCGAAGCTTGAAGGCCGCGATTTGTCCTACGTGTTGCCGGCAATGCCCATCCGGGTCCTGTCGCTCGTGCCGGCGGATGCCACGGACATTCGCGATGCTTCGGAGGCCAGCCTCGCCACCGTGGACGCGTGGCGTTCCAGATCGCGCCGGTTCGAGCTGCTGGCGCTCGCGCTTGCCGCCACCGCGGCGGTGATGCTCGTGCTTGCGGTCGTGCCGCTGGCGCGGCGCGCGCGCGCGACGACGAGCGCCGGTCCCGAGCTGATTCCCGATCGCGCGGTCCTGACACGGGCAGCCGACGCACTGTCGGACATCCAGATGCGCGCCACGCGCGATGGCTGGACCGACGACATCGTCTCGGAGGCGCTGGCGGCCATTCGCCTCGTGGCCGCGGCGACGATCGGCCGGAGCGTGAGTCAGCGGCCGCTTGGCAAAGACGGCGTGGTGCCCGACGGACGGTTGCTCGTGCGCTTTGGCCGGCTGCGATCGGTGTCGAGTAACCGTTTCGAGCCCGGTCACCGCCGACGAGGTCGGCCGATCGGCGATTCGCGACGCCACGTCCATGACGGTGACGCGCGGTCATCACCTCGAGGGCCTGCAGTCGGGGCTCGCGGATTTCACCGCCGCCTTGTATCGCCAGTCGCCGTCGCGTGAGGCCGTGGTGCTGAATGAGGCGGTGCGTCACGCGATCAGCGTGGCGAGGGACGTGGCCGCCGAGCGCAACTGGTGGAGTACACGATGGGCGCGGCGCTAGGGGCGATTGCGGCGAGCGTCGCGGCCGAATGGCGGGCCCTCGATGTGGCCGGCCTGCAGTTCTGGCAGCGCGATACCGCGCAACTGGTGTTGATTGCGCTCGTCTCGCTGGCCGCGCTGCTGTTGCTGATTCGCGCCGCCGTGACCCGCACGCCCGGCCGGCGCGAGGTCACTCTCCCGGCGATCCTTCGCGGCGGGTCACCAGCTCGATTCTCGTGGGTACGTCACGCGCCGGTGGCGCTGTTTGTGGCCGGGTTGCCGTTCGCGGTGCTCGCGGTGGCCGATCCGTACACGTCGCTCGTCGCGGAGAACGTCACGTATCCCGGCCGCCGCATCGCGCTGATGATCGACGCGTCCGACAGCATGCAGACGTCGTTCAGGGCCGCCACGCTCAACACCCGCAACGAGGTGCAGCCAGCGTTTTTCACCACGGTGGCCGCCGCGCAGCGCTTCGTCGAGCTGCGGCGGGCCGGCAAGTATCGCGACCTGATGGCGCTCGTCGAATTTGGCAGCCGCGCGTACGTCATCACGCCGTTCACCAGCGACTACGACAACTTGTTGCTGAGCATGGCGCTGATCGGCGATCCGGTTGAATTCTCGCTGTTTCCCGACTCCGGCACCGTGATTGCCAGCGCCCTCGAAGAAAGCATCGAGATCTTCAAGGCCTTCGAATTCCTGGAAGCCTCCGGGAACCTGATGGTGATCTTCACGGACGGCGAAGACACGACGCGGATTGTCCACGGCCGCAGCCTCGACGACATTCTCAAGAGCGCCGTCGACAACCAGATCCCGCTGTTCTTCGTCCGCACGAATTACGAGAAGGATTTCGGTGAAGGCATTCCAGATGCGCAGTGGCGTGCCGCAGTCGAGAAGACCGGCGGACGCTACTACGTGGCGAAAAACGAAGCCAGCTTGATCGCCGCCATCAACGACATCGATCGGGAAGCGGTGGGCTCGATTTCGGCGCGGCAATACTCCAGCCAACAACCCCGATTCACTCTGTTCGCGTTCGCGGCGTTCATGCTCTGGACCACTGCCGCCAGCATGAAGGTGCTGACGCCGTGGTTCTCAAAAATTCCATAATTAAGAATTAGAAATTAAAACATGCGCACCACACTCATTCGACTCGTGATCGCGATCGCACTGGCGATTGGCGCCTGGTTCAGTTGGTCCGAAGCACAGCTGGCCGCGCGCATGGGCGACGCCGCCCAGCAAATCGCCACGCTGCGGCATTCCGAGGTCGATCGCGACCTCGATGCGGGCACGACCGCGACCGTGAGCTATTGGCTCGGACAGTACGGCGGCATCACCGCCGACACGAACAACGCCGAAACCGACGCCCACGTGCTTAGGACCGTCGCCAATGCGGCCTATCGAGAGAGCGAGCGCGATCCCCTCGCGGGCTCGGCCGCCGTTCAGCGGCTCGACGGCGTGTTGCAGGCGTACGCATCGGCGCTCAAGGCATCGCCGCGTGACGTGGAAGCGGCCTACAACTATGAATACGTCGCGCGGCTTCGCGATCAGGTCGCGCGCGCTCCGCAAGGTAAGCCCGTGAAGCCGGCCCCGGCCCCGGCGGCCCTCATGGTCGGCGATCTGCCCATGGGGCCGACCATTCATGGGCGGCCAGGCGCGCCGCCGCCCGAAGCCAAGATGGAAGACCTGCAGATGCTGGCCCCGATGGAATACGGCGATCGCGAGGCCCAGCCTGAAGCCACGCCCGGCGGCAAGCGCGAGCGCAAGGGGTGAACAGCATTGCTTTCGGGGCGCCCCCGTTTCTGTGGCTCCTCGCGGCGCCCGCGGTGCTGCTGCTCGCATGGCTGTGGCGATTCTGGCGGCGCCTGTCGGATCTGCGGCGCCTTCGTACTCAGCGATCGCTGCCGATCCGTGAGCGCTTTGCGCTCGGCGGCGAGCTGTGGTCCTGGCTGTTCTTCATCCTCGCGCTCGCGTCACTGGCTATCGCGCTCGCCCGTCCACGCGGCGTCACCACCGTCGTCAATCGCGCCGGCGTCGACATCGTCATCCTGCAAGACGGCTCGGCATCGATGCACGTCAACGATGTGAGTGGGAATCGCTGGCAACGATCCATGACCTTCCTTCGCCTGGTGGGCGACTCGCTCAGCTGGAACGACGATCGCATGGCGCTGACCGTGTTCGCACATATCGCGACGCCGCAAATCCGACTCACCAGCGATCCCAACACCGTGTTCTTCTTCCTCGATCATCTGCACGGGCGTCCGCCATTCAGGCTGGAAGACGACACCACGTGGGACACCAATCTCGAGCAGGGCATCGCGTGGGGATTGAGATTGCTCGAAAAAGATCGCGAGTTGCACGGTCCGTCGACGAACGGCAAGTTGTTTGTGATGCTATCTGACGGCGAGGCCTGGAGCGGCGAGGTGGCGCGATCGATCGAGCGCGCCGTGCGAGAGCAGGTGCCGCTGTTCGTGATTGGCGTCGGCACGCTTGGCGGCGGTGCTTTGCCGGAGACGCCGTACGCCGACGGCACCAAGGATCCGTCGCCCGGACAATCGCGGCTCGATCGCGCGTCGCTGCAGCGCATTGCGGCAGCGGGCGGTGGCCAATACTTCGAGCTCGATCGCGATCCCGATCGCGACATCGCCAACGCGATCATCGACGCGGGCCGGCGGCAGGCGCCGGCGGCCATCGAGGAGGGGACCGTCGACGAGTTGTATTGGCGGTTCCTGGCGGCGGCCATGGCCCTGGCCGCGCTCGGCGCCTTGATGCTTCGCGAGCGTGTCGAGCTCTGGCTGCAATTGGCGTCGGCCACCGTCACCACCGTGGTGTTGTGGCGCTGGTTCACCTGATCGTGCTACAAAGCCGCGCATGGCCAAGAAGAAGTCCAGGAAATCCAAGCCGGCGAAGTCCACTCGCAAAGCCGCGAAACGGTCACCGACGAAGAGCGTCCGCCGGGCGGCCGCGCGCCGATCGGCGCCGGATGCGCTGCTCGCACCGATCAAGGGCGCGACCAGCCGCGAGGTTGGCGGTGTCCGGCTCGACGTGGCGCCGGCCGGACAGGCGCGCGTGAAGCGGATGATCTATCCGCCGGGCTTCCGCTGGTCGAAGGCGATGAGGCCGATTGTCGGCACGGATCGCTGCATGCACGCCCACGCCGGTTTCCTGGCGCGCGGAGAGATTCACATCGAGTACGCCGACGGCTGCGTGGTGGAATACAAAGCGCCGCAGGTGGTGGCGATCGACCCCGGCCACGACGGCTGGGTGGTGGGCAAAGAGGCGGTGGTGTTGATCGAGTTCGATTTCGAAGGCGACACGATCAGCCGGCTGGGCATGCCGAGCGAGCACAAGCACTAGCAGCGTGGTTTGCTATGGCGCGGTGAGAAAGCGCACGATTTCGCGCATCAGCGGGCGCGCCTGGTCGGTCTGAAACACAAACTGCGCGTGGGCCGAACCCTCGAGCACCACCAGTTCCTTCGGGTCGGGCGCCTGCTCGTACTGCTTTGCGAATACCGTCGAGCCGCGGACGGTCGTTGCCGCCAAGATCATTTCTCGCCACGATGAACAGCTTGCGGCCGCGCATCTTTTCGGGCGTGTCGATCAACATGTGCGCCAGCAGCACGACGCGATCGATCTCGCCGGGCTTCGCCTCGATCGAGGCCTCGGCCGCCGCGCCGCCGCCGAGGCTGCCGCCAACAATCGAGACGGTCTTCGCGCCAGAGCGGCTCAGGTGACGCACCGCTGCCAGGACGTCCTTCGCCAGGCACGTCGCTTCATAGAGGCACGGCGTCTCGCGGCCCTTGCGCGCCTCGACCGCAGCGCGAAAGTCGATGGCAATGACGCGAAAGCCCATTCCCGCCAGGACAAGCGCCTGCGGCTTCCAGCTCGTGCGATCCAAACGTCCGCCGTGCGCGAGCACGACGCCGCGGTCGCCTGAGCCGTACAGGTCCGCGTGAATGACGCCGCCGTCTTCGCCTCGAATCTCGATCGCCGACTGCGCGGCCGCGCCGGCCGACGCACCGCACAGCAGACTGAGCGCCGCTAATACGTCACGCGCGATCGCCCTCGTCATGGCCGCCACGGCTGGCGGCCGATCAATTGGCCGGTGCCGGCGGCGCCGGTAATCTTGCCGCTGTCGTAGACGATCTCACCGCGACGAATGGTCATCACCGGCCAGCCTGTGACTTTCCAGCCTTCATACACGCTGTAGTCCGACTTCGAGTGATCGGTTTCGGCCCGAACGACGTCGAAACGTTTGGGATCCCACACCGCGATGTCGGCATCGGCGCCGGGTTGAATCACGCCCTTGCGCGGGTAGAGGCCGAAGATCCGCGCCGCATTCGTTGAGGTGTGCGCGACGAATCTCGGTGGCGGCAGGCGGCGGCCGTGGACGCCTTCGGAAAAATACATCGGCAGCATGAACTGCAGGTCGCTCACACCGGGACGCAGCCGCGTGATGGTCAGTGCCGGGTCGAGCTTCTGCGCGCGGGTCCATGGCGCGTGATCGGTGGCCAGCACATCGATCGCGCCGTCCTGCATGCCCTGCCAGAGCGCCGATCGATCCGCCTCCTCGCGTAGCGGCGGCTGGCCGACATATAGCGGTGCGTCGGGGCCGCGCATCTTCTCGATCGTCAGGTGCAGATACATCGGCCGGGTCTCGACAAACAGCGGCAGCCGCGATGCGGCGCGCGCCGCGCGGCAGATGGCGAGCGCGCGCGCCGACGAGAGATGCACGAGATAGATCGGGGCGCCCGTGCTCTCACAGAGCGACGCGGCCTGCTGCGTGGCCGCGGTTTCCGCGACCACTGGGCGGCTGGCGGCGTAGTCGCGGAGCGAAGTGCGGCCTTCGCTCTCCAACCGCCGCACGGCGGCGGCGAGCAGCGCGCCGTCTTCGCAGTGCATCAGAGTGACCACGCCGGCGGCGCGGGCGTGTTCGAGCTGCGTAATCAGTTCGGCGATTCGCGCGCCGGCGTCCTGGCGGGTCAGGAACACCTTGAAGCTGGGCTGGCCCATCGCGGCGAGCGTTTTCATCGCCGCCGCCGTGTCCGCGGAGGGCGGCCAGGCCGCGGCATGCAGGATCACGTCGGCGATCGCTTCCGAGCGCACGCGCGCGGCCATTCGCTCGATGGCAGCGGTCACCGTTTCTTTCGCGGTCGCGTTGGCGAATGTCCCGACGGTGGTGATGCCGCCGGCGAGCGCCGCCATCGATCCACTCGTCAAGTCGTCGGCGAACGAAGGATGCAAGTGCGTGTGAGGGTCGATGCCGCCGGGCAGCAGCAGGCGGCCCGCCGCCTCGATGATCCGCGTGTTGGCCGAGGGCCGCAGGTCGTTGCCGATTTCGGCAATCGTTTCGCCGACGATCCTGACGTCGGCATCGCGTTCGCCATCGGCGTTCACCACCCGCCCGCGGCGGATCAACAACTCGCGCGGTTGCGCCACGCCTGCGGACAACCGAGCGGTGGCTAGCGCAACCGAACCGGCTGCGAACGAGCGCAACGCATCACGGCGTGTGGGCATGTCGAGTCCTCGCGTGAGTGGCCTTGAGGAGGGCAGTCGCGGCGATGAGCAACAGGGGCGCAGATGTGGCGCCGGGCAACCATCGCCGGTAATACACCGACCCCACCAGATGCGCGATGCCGTTACCGAGCATGATGACCGCAAGCACCCAGCTCAGGACGCCCGTGCCTGTGGCCCCGCGTCGCACTGCCGGCGTCAGCAGTGCCAGGACGACAACCGCAGCGATCAGTCCAGCGAGCCACACGCCAAACGTGAGCGTCGGCATTGGCCAGAAGCCGAGGCGTTCGCGGAGTTGAAGGACCAGGGGGTTGTAGAAATCGAGGAAGCCGGTCAGGGCTTCGTCCAGGACGTGGACGCCCAGCGCGGCAACCAGATACAGCCATGCCCGCGCATGCCGCTCGGGGTCTGACACAGTCCGCGCATCCTAACATGCCTCAGCCGCTTCACTGTGACAGCAGCAGGGTCTTGCCGATCGCCGCGGGATCCGCCGCCGTCGCCAACAAAAAATGCGCCGTGTCCGCGCGCGAGATTTGCGCCATTCCTCGTAATGCGAGCCGCTCGCCCGACCGATAGCGCCGCGTCAACGGCCCGTCGGTCATCTGGGACGGCTGCACGATGGTCCAGTCGAGGCCGCTCTGCCTGATCAATTGATCGCCGATCAACTTGTCAGCGTAAATGCCGCGCAGCAGCGTGAGAAAAAAGAGCTTCGCCATGATCGGCGAGTCCGCGAACGACGGGCCAACGCCGAGCGCGGACGTAAACAACAGCCGTCGAACGCCGGCCGCCTTCATCGCGCCGATGATGCCCGGCACGGTGCGTTCGATCAGGTGTTCAGACTTGAACGAGTAGCCGCGCCCAATCGCGCTGATGACCGCGTCTTGGCCGCGCATTGCCTCGGCGAGGGCGGCGCCGTTTTGAAGATCGCCCACGATCACACGCAGTCGTGGATGATCGGGGCCGCACTTGGCGCGGTCGCGCGCGAGGACGGTCACCTCGTGCCCCGTCTCCAATGCCTGAACGACGATCTGTTTTCCAGTGCCGCCCGTGCCGCCGAGGATGAACAATTTCATGGAAGGACGCATCCTAGCATTGGCGGAGTTCTGTGGCATCATTCCGGCTCATGACTCGTGTAGTGGTGACCGCCCTGGCGCTGGTGGCTGTCACGGCATCCTCCGGTGCGCAAACGGCGCAGTACCCGAGCGCGCCTCTCGCCTGTCCCGCTCGATATCGCCATGCAATCGACGATTGCCGGGTCGGGATCGGCGACCGCGGCGCTCAAGGGCACGACGCTCACCATCAACGGCACGTTCACCGGACTCAAGACGCCGGCCACCGCGGCGCGCCTGCATCGCGGGCCAAAAACCGCGATGCGTGGTCCGGCCATCGGCGATCTCACCGCCACGGCGGCGACCGACGGGACGATTAGCGGCTCGATCGAGCTCAGCGCCGCGCAGGCCGCCGATCTCGCGGCCGGCCGGCTCTATGTCATGTTGCACAGCGAGAAGGCGCCGGAGGGAAACCTCTGGGGCTGGCTGCTCGCATTCGAGGGGAAGAAATGAAACGGCTTACATTTGCGATGGCGTGTCTGCTGGCGGCCGGCATCACCCTGAACACGTCTGCCCGCCAGGCTCCTGCGGGTGAACCGGCGTACACTGCGGCGCAGGCGGCGGCGGGGCAGGCCAGTTACCAGGCCAACTGCGCGAGTTGCCATCTTCCCGATCTCGTCGGACAGAATGAAGCGCCGCCGCTTCGCGGCCCCAACTTCATCCGCACGTGGGGCGGTCGCAGTACGCGCGATCTC
The DNA here is from genome assembly GCA_963784445.1 of uncultured Acidimicrobiia bacterium. Lineage (GTDB taxonomy): Bacteria > Acidobacteriota > Vicinamibacteria > Vicinamibacterales > UBA2999 > 12-FULL-67-14b. The sequence continues at coordinate 582,328 of CAWARO010000002.1, forward strand.
GTCGATTACATGGAGGCGACGATGCCACCGGGCCAACCGAGCCTGGGCACGCAGGTATATCAGAACATCGCGGCGTTTATCCTCCGCGCAAACGGGGCTGCCGCGGGCACGCAACCGTTGCGGCCCTCCGGCAGCGTGACGATCGGATCGATCGCCTCGGGTGCGCCGCCGGCAACGCCCACCGCCGGCGCCGCGGGTGGACCCGCGCCGCGTCCTGCCGGGCCGCCGCCATCGCGTGGCCACTCGGTACAAGGTGACGTGAAGAACTACGTGCCGGTTACCGATGCGATGTTGAAGAACCCGCCGCCAGGGGACTGGTTGATGGCGCGGCGTAATTACCAGGCGTGGAGCTACAGCCCACTCGAGGAGGTCACGCGATCGAACGTCAAGGACCTGAAGCTGGCGTGGAGCTGGTCGATGAATGAGGCCGGGGCCAACCAGCCGATGCCGCTCATTCACAACGGGGTCATGTATCTCGGCAACACCGGCAACATGATGCAGGCGCTCGACGCTGCGACCGGTGATCTGATTTGGGAAAACCAGGTCGGCCCCAACTCGATTCGCGGCTTCGGCGCGGTGCGCAACACCGCGATCTATGGCGATAAGGTCTTCATGGCCACCAACGACGGCCGCCTTGTGGCGTTCGATGCGCGCAACGGCAAGGTGGTGTGGGACGTCCATGTGGCCGCGCCCGCCAGCGGCTTCACGAACTCGAGCGGCCCGATCGTGGCGCGCGGCAAGGTGATCCAGGGCCTGCACGGCTGCGATCGCTATCGTGAGAAAGAGCGGTGCTACATCAGCGCCTACGACGCGAACACCGGCAAGCAGCTCTGGAAGTTTCACACCATCGCGCGCACCGGTGAACCCGGTGGCGACACCTGGGGAACGGTGCCCGACGGCGTGCGCGCCGGCGGCGACACCTGGATCGCCGGCAGCTACGATCCCGATCTCGACCTGACCTATTGGGGCATCGCGCAGGCCAAGCCGTGGATGCCGGTCAGCCGCGGCAACAAGGTCAGCGACGCCGCGCTCTACACTGCGTCAACCGTGGCCTTGCGCGTGGAGGACGGATCGCTGGCCTGGCACTTCCAGCACACGCCCGGTGAATCGCTCGATCTCGATGAAGTGTTCGAGAAAGTACTGGTCGACATCGGTCCGCAGCAGACCCTCTTCACGATCGGGAAGGCCGGCGTACTGTGGAAGCTCGAACGGAAGAGCGGCCGATTCCTCGGCCATACCCAGACGGTGTTCCAGAACGTCTTCGAGAAGATCGATCCCGAACGCGGCATTCCCACTTACCGCGAGGACATCGTCAACCAGAAGATGGACGAGTGGCTGACGGTGTGCCCGAGCACCGAAGGCGGCCACAACTGGCAGGCGATGACCTATCACCCGCCGACCCGGCAGTTGATCATCCCGCTCAGTCAGTCGTGCATGGAGATCGTGCCGCGCAAGGTGGAGTTTGCCGAAGGATCGGGCGGCACCGCGGCGGGCCGCCGCTTCTTCGAAATGCCCGGCAGCGATGGCAACGTTGGGAAACTCCTGGCCATCGACGTGACGAACATGAAAGAGATGTGGAGCCGCGATCAGCGGGCGCCGTACCTGACGGCCGCGCTCAGCACCGCGGGCGGCGTGCTGTTCATCGGCGATCTCGATCGGCAATTCCGCGCGCTCGACGTGAAGACGGGCGAGGTGTTGTGGTCCTCTCGGCTCAACACCGCGGTTCAGGGTTTTCCGGTGACGTTCACCGCGAACGGCAAGCAATATGTTGCCGTGACGACGGGGAATGGCGGAGGCAGCCCGCGAGTGGTGCCGCGCACGATTGCGCCGGAGATCAATCCGCCCGCGAGCGGCCACATGCTGTACGTGTTCGAGTTGCCCAAGAAATAGTTCCGAGGACACGCTTCGACTCGTGTGCGCGAAGCTCCGCTTCGCCCCTCACTCGCTCAGGGCAGGCGGAGAAGGACGGAGGACGGGGCTTCATTGTGCTCCAGCTCAGGCCTGTTTGATCGTTCTCACGATCGCCGGGCCATCGCGGGCGCACTGCGCCGGCTCCATGCCCTCTCCATTAGAACGACACAGCGCGCAGCCGGCGGAAAACCATGGAGGCCTGATCATGGAGCCCCAAAAGAAATACTTACAGCACGACATCGTCAAGCAGCAGTACGACGAGGTACAGAGCGACGGGCGCTATGAGGAAGGCATGGCAAGGATGGCCCTCTACCATCGTCATTGCCAGGATCCGGTGATTTTTGGAACGCTTGGGGATATTCGCGGCAAGTCACTGTTGGATGTGGCGTGCGGCGATGGCTTCTATACGCGGCGATTCAGAACCGAATGCGCCGCCAATCCCGTGATGGGGATCGACTTGTCCCCGAAGCAAATCGAGCGGGCGGAGGAGATCGAACAGCGCGACCAACTGGGCATCGAGTACCGAGTCGGCGACGTCATGTCCCTCGAGCTGGAACGCCGATTCGACGTCGTGACGGCGATTCATCTGCTGCATTATCTCGAGAGTGCGGCGGAAATAGAATCGGCGTTGAGAAGGGTTCACGAGACGCTCCCTGAGGGCGGCCAGTTTGTCACGATGATTGCCAACCCCGAGTTCGATCTGGACAAGCACGATCCATTGGATTCCAGGACGAAGTTTGGTTACTACTTTTCAGTGGCGGAACCCGGCAATGGAGGCCTGCTGCGATTCCATCCCGGCGGATTTGAGAAGGAGCGAGAGCTGACCGTGGAGTTTCGACGCTGGGAGCGTGGCTTCCTCAACGGCATTGCAGGCGCCGTGGGCTTCAGTTCGGACTGGCGAGACCCGTTCGTTAGTTCCGAGGGACTGAAGGAATATGGAGCCAGGTTTTTCGAGAATTATCTGGCGAATCCCCAAAGCAAGCTTCTGCGCCTGACCAAGAGGTAGGGCCATCTGACACCAGATCGATGGAGGTAACAATGGCGGAAAACGAAGGAGGCGTGAAGCGCATAGTCACCGCGCCGAGCAGCACAGGTGCAATGGGTAGAGGTGAGGTGCTCAGCGTCAAACTTGCACCGGACGAGGACGTGGAGTGGGTGTGGAGCCACGACCCAGATCGTGGCAGCGTGGTCACGGGGTATCGGATAGTGCCGCGGCGAACGGAGCCCTAGTTTGCACACGTGCGTTGGGAGACGAAACGAGCGAGACAGGAGCGAGCAGCGATAGCGAGAACGTTGTCATTCATCGGTGTGTTGCTTGTGGCAAGGCTTCCACAGGGCTCATCATCGACAAAGCCCGCCGAGCCAACGCCATGCCCAATCCAACTCGCCGACTGATTACGACCACCTTGGTTACCCTCGCACCGGGAGAGTGACGGTTGCCCCAGTTCACCAAGCGATTCCGGTTGGTAGTCCTCCTCGGACTGGCGAGTATTGTGGCGCTGGTGTTCGTCGGCAGGTGGCTGAACGCGACAAAGCGAGGCGGGCAGGGGCCCGCCGAACCGTTCCGCATCGCCGGCAACCTGTACTACGTTGGCGCGACGGATGCCGCGGCCTTCCTCATCACCGGGCCCGACGGCCACATCGTGCTCGATGGCGGCTATCCCACCACCGCACCGATGATCATCGCGAGCATTGCGAAGCTCGGCTTCAGCATCAAGGATGTCAGAGTGCTCCTGAACTCAGAGCCTCATCCCGACCATGCCGGCGGGCTGGCAGTGCTCCAGCAGGCGTCTGGCGCCGAACTGTGGGCGAGCGAAGCGAGTGCCTATACCCTCACCTCCGGTGGCGACGACCCCGACGCGATCCTGCCGCTCAGAGCCCTTGTCCGGATCGGGGTCGTCGGGTACCCGGCCATGCGGGTCGACCACCGGTTCAAGGACGGCGACACAATCCGCCTCGGGCCGCTCGCACTCACCGCGCACATCACCGGCGGGCACACGCGTGGATGCACCTCATGGTCGTTCCACGTTCGTGACGGTGATCGCGTGCTGAACGTCGTGAGCGCGTGCGACTTGGGGCGGTTGGCCACATCGCAGTATCCAGAGCAAGAGGCCGACCTCGAGCGCAGCTTCAGAGTGCTCCGAGACCTCCCCGTTGACATCTGGGTGACGTGCCATGCGAGATGGTGGGGCAGATATCGCAAATTCGTCGCCAGCGCTGCTGCGAAGGACGCAGTGGAACCGTTCATCGACCCTAAGGGGTACCATGCCTACATCGACGCTGCCGAGGCGGAACTCCGCAGCGGACGCCTGCACTAAGTTAAGCCTGTGGCAAGTCCGCGACGCCGAGCGCTTCGCGAACTATTTTCTCGACCGTCCCGGCTTCGTGTATCTGATCAACAAGCGTCAGCTAAACTCAGTCGCCGAGCTGCGCAATAGGCTTCATCTTACCGTCTGACGAGTGGGGCACCCTCGAGGGCGCCCCACTCATGACTGTTCGCTAGAAGCGATACCTCGCACTCAACCGGAAGATGCGCGGCGCCGGAATCGGATTCGCCGACGCGGCATCGATGCCGCCGGTCGCCAGCGGCTTCAGGTAGTTCGGCCCGTTGGTCGTCACCACGCGCAGCACGACGCTGGAGTTGGTGGCGTTGAACAGATCGAACATCCCTTCGAACGAGTGCTTGCCGAATCTGAACGTCTTGGCCACCCGCAGGTCGACCAGCTTCACCCAGTCGTACCGTCCGGCCTGGCCTTCGGCCACCACATCTACGAGTTGATTGAGCGCGTCGCGCACCTGCACGATGCGCGGGAAGTACTCACCTTGCTGGCCGGTGAACGTCGACGCCACCATGATCTGCCACGGCAGCTCGTAGGTGCCGCTCAATCTGACACCCTGGTAGGTCTGCGGTAACTCCGGCGGAAAGTTTCCGGAGATCGTGCCGTTGCTCGACACCGCGCGGTACTTCGCCTCATTCGGATTTCGCGCGTCGATGTTGCGAACGTCGCGGCGATCGATCGAATAGGACGCGAGCAGCGACCAGCCGTTCGAATAGTGCTTGCTGGCGGTCGCTTCGAAGGCGGTGTAGCTATCTTCACCCTCGCCCGGCCCGGTGTTCGTCTGGAGGCGGTTGACCTGGCCGAACGTCGGATAGGTCCGCGGCACCGACCATACTTCCAGCACGCCATCGTCAGCGGTACCGACCTGGTTGTCGCGGCCCGGATCGACGGCGGTGCGGAAATCGGTATAGGCCTCGAACGGCATCGCGAGGTCGAGTTCCTTGTTGCCGCCCCAATCGTGCTTGCGCACGACGTTCAGCCGCAGTGTGAGATCGCGCGTGAATCCGAGATCGACACCGCCGGTGAATTCGTCCATACCCTCGGCTTTGAGATTCGGATCGAGCGTCCGAGTGCCGGTGCCGCCGCCGGTGACCGATTGGAGGTCGGCGGGATTCGGCGTGTACGGAATGGTGCCGTTCCAGCGGTAGGTGCTGGTCCGGGTGGCCGCGGGGTTCACGCTCGCGGCCACCGGTCCGCTGGCCGCGGTCACACCAGAGCCCGACGCGGCGTAGCGGCCATAGCTCGCTTTGATCGCGGTGCGGCCATTGCCGAACATGTCGTAGATCAGCGAGAGGCGCGGCGACCACGCGTTATAGGCGGGGAAGCTATGGTTCTCCGGATAGATGTTCTCCACGGAGTACGGCCCGGTGCCGGGATTGCCCTGTGCCGGCAGCCACGACGAGTAGCGATCGAACCGGACGCCCGCATTCAGCGTCAGGCGATGCGTCAGGTTGACCATGTCGTTGACGAACCACGAATTGAAGTTCACGCCGGCATCGGTGTCGTTCGGATAATCGAACACCTGCACCGAGTCGGGCCGCTGGAAGAAATCGGTGTCGCCAGGCAGGCTCCGATACCGATAGATCTGCTGGTTTGGGTAACCGTACGTTTCCACGTGGTTGGTGCTGCGTGTAGCCGAGGAACCCGGACTTGATTTCGTGGTTCATGTTTTTCAAGTTCGTGAACCAGCTATAGGTGCCGTTGTAGCCCCATCGCACCGGATCGCGACGCAGTTCGAGGAATGCGCCGCGCGTGTGAGTGGTGGTGAGGTCGGTCCGCCGGTTATCGTCGGTGTGCGCATAATCCGGCCACCAGTAGCCCGATCGGTTGAAGCTCGCATCGAAGGTCATGGTCTGGCTCAGGATGTGCGTCCATTTCAGTGCTGGACCGATCGCCGTCCAGGCGATCTGATTTTGCGTGGCTTCCATCGGCAGGAACTCACTCGCGTTGCGGTACGGCTGCCACTTGCGGTTGTACTGCTGCGACAGCTCGAACTTGTTGTTCTGATTCATCTGGTAAGTGAGCTTGATCGTCGGGTTGTCGAGGCGCGTGAAGTATTCGACCTGCTCGCCGGTTTCCTCGGAAATGAAGCCGGGGATGAAGAGGCCGGAATAGTTGTGGCCATACGCGCCGTAGAACCACAACTTGCCGCGAATGATCGGACCGCCAAGGTCGGCGCTGAAATCGTTGTAGCGCGTGAACTTGTTATTGCCGGGCGAATAGCCCTGATCGCGGAGCTCCGGGGTCACGTTGTCGCCCTGGAAGGCGCCGTCCTGCCATGCCGCCAGGTACATCCCGCTGAACTGATCGCCGCCCGATTTGATCACGAAGCTGAGTGTCACGCCGGGGCTCTGCGCTTCGGCGCCTTTCGCCGCTGCCGACACCTGGATCTGCTCATACGTGTTGTAGTCGCCGAAGAACTGGTCCCACACCACGCCGTCGAACTTGATGAGCTCCTGGCCGGTGCGGCCGTAGCTGCGCGCGCCGGTGGTCGTGGATCCGCCGACCGTGTTGCCGCCGACGTCGAACTGGGTCGGCGACAGACCAGGGACAAGGCGGGCCAGCCCGCGAACGCCGCGGCCATACGGCAAGTCGTCCATCTGCTTCTCGTCCCAGTTGACGCCGACGCTGGTCGACTGGAGATCGATCACCGGCGTGTCGCTGATGACGGTGACTTCCTCGGCAAGTGCGTCAATCGATAGCGGGCCGTTGATGGTCATCGTCGCGCCGGTATCGACGCGGACGCCCTCGATGTTCAGCGTCTTGAATCCCGAGAGCTTGAAGCTGACGCGGTACTCGCCGGCGGCGAGCTGCGTGAATCGGTAGACGCCCTGCTCATCCGTGAAGGACGTCCGCGCACCACCGATCATCGCGGGGCTGGTGATCGTGACTTCGACGCCTGGGAGCACGCCGCTGCTCGAATCAAGAGCGCGCCCGGTGATGGTGCCCGTCACAGTTTGCGGGAAGGCCGGTGCCGCGCACGCCAGCGCGATCACAGCAATTCCCGCTCGAACGAAAGCCAAACGCATAGGAAGACCTCCCGATCCTGTTGGAAGAGCCGTCAATCCGAAGCCGTAGTAGCACCCGCACTGCGCGATGTCAACGACACCACGCGCGGGCTGACTAAGGAGTACGTTCAGGTCTCATCACGAGCGCCCGAGGGAACTCTGGCGCAAATCGAAGTGACGGATTATTCTTACGCGGACGTGCACCGGCTCCGATGAATTCGACCATCTCTCGATCGCCGTCGCGAGTGCCCACCTCCCTCGAGAGTTGGACGGGGTACGACTGGCGCCACGGGGTTCTCCTTCCGCGCCTCGGTCAGTACGACCAGCTCATCGTTCGCACTCGGAACAGCACCTACGAGATCGTCGTCATCGAGCCTGAAACGGCAACGGTCATGGTTCGCGGCGGGAGCTTCTTTCCAGAATTCAGCCGGGCGCGCGTGGCCGGCAGCTCGCTCGGCGGCGGCCTCCTCAAGCTCCACGGTGTTTACGCCGGGTTCCAGATGGAACTCGTGGCCGGCGAGAGGATCCTGACTACGTGCGTGCGCACGGTTTCAGTCCTGAAGGCGGGAATCGGCACCGTCATGTAAGCGGCGGCCGCTCTACTTTCGGGGGCTCTTCCGGGGCGAATACGCCCGCTGAGGTCAAGAACGCCAGTACCGCGCGGCCACGCCGGCTGCCAGCCACACCACGGCCACCGCATGCGCGACGGGACGCGCCTCGGCGATCACCCATACGGTGACGATGGCGCCGAGTATCGGCACCACGTAATGTGCGGGCCGAACGGCATCGCGCTTTTGCCACGCGAAGTATCCAAGCACCGACGCATGAAGCAGCGTGAACGCCGCCAGCGCTCCGACGTCCACGATCGACACGAGCACGTCGAGGCCGTCGGTCCGGCGCGCAGCCCAGACTGAAACCACCATTGTGAGCGCTGCCGCGGTAACGAGCGCCGTGCGCGGCACGCCGTGTTGGGCATCGACGGATGCCAGCGCGCGGGGCAGGCGGCCGTCACGGGCCATGCCGAATAACAGGCGCGCCGCTGCCGCCTGCGCGGTCATCGCCGCGAAGGCAGGACCCACCGCCTTGGTGATCGACAACACGATCGCCAGCCACGGCCCGAGCGCGGCCCGGGTGATGTCGTAGAACGCGGTGCCCTGCCGCTCCGGCCGTGCGGCGAGCTCGCCGGGATCGACGGGGCTGACGAGCGCGGCAAGCCACGTCTGCAGGATGAACACCGTGCCGGCGGCCACGAGGCACACCAGGATCGCGCGGCCCACATCGCGCTCAGAGCCGGCGCTTTCCTCCGCGAAACTGGCGATGGCGTCGAAACCGAGGAACGACAACACGGCCACCGAGACGGCGCCGATGATCGGCGCGAGCGCGAACGGACCGAGGCCGGTCAAGGGTGACAACCACGGCCGCGCCGGCCCGGTCGTGGCGAGCGCTGATGCGGCCACGGCCACGAACACGAGTAACACCACGATCTCCACGACGAGCACGACAAGGCCCACACGCGCGGCCAGGCGGACCCCCGACAAGTTCAACGCCGTGGTGATCGCAAAGGCGCCGATGGTGAAGACCCAGACCGGCACGGCGGGAACGAGCGCGTGAAGTGAAATGCCGGAAAACAGGTACGCGACCGAGGGAATCAGCAGGTAATCGAGCATCGCCAGCCAGCCGGCGAGAAATCCCGGCATGGATCCCAGTGCCGTGGACGCGTAGGCGAACACGGAACCGGCGTGCGGCACCACGCGCGACATTTCGGCATACGACCACGCGGTGAAAGCCATGGCGATAGTCGCCACCACGTAGACCAGCGCCACGGCGCCATCGGTGCGCGCGTCGAGGACGCCGAAGACGCCGACCGGCGCGAGGGGGCCGATGAATAACAAGCCGTAAACGATCAGATCGCGGAGGGTGAGCGTCCGGCGCAGGGCGGGGCTGGCCACGGGGCTATGGTAGCGCCGCCGTGTTCGCGTTACGGCGTGGGTGGCTGCCGTTCCGGCTTTGTCTTCCCCTGATGGCACATGAAGCACTGCGTGGTCGGTGCGCGCTGTGCCTTGTCGAAATGCTTTGGAATCTCCTCGAAGATCGGCAGCATCTTCGCGACCATCCCTTTCGGAGCTCTCGTATTCAACTTTCGATCGGTGTCATGACAATGCGAGCAATCCACGCCGAGCGATGCGGCGTAGACGCTCATCGCGATCGCACGATTCGGACTTTCGAACTCGGCGGCATGGTCGGCGCGGATTTTCTCCCAGGCTTCGCGAGGGAGGCGCGCGGGGATCGATTGGCCGCGATGACAGGTCCAGCAGCTGATCTCGGCAACGTCTTTCAACGGGCCCGCGTTGAGTGCCGCCAGCATCCGGTTCATCCGCTGCGCGAACGCGAACGCCGGTTTTGATGCGTCAGTCCAGTTGTCCGGGACATGGCAGTGGACACAGTCAACGCCGAGCGCCTTCGACCACGCCTTCATTTGTGCGTCCACGCTGGTTTGCGCGGACGACTGGGCTGCAGTCGCCAGCACACACGCAAGCACGACGAACGCCAGTCTCATTGCGCGTTTATTGTGGGTCAGGGTCTGCGAAACGCCAACGTTTCGTCCCACCTGTTTCATCACACGCTCGTGCGGCTGGCAACCTCGCGCAGCTTCTCGAGGCGGCCACGCACGGCGGCGGTGAAGTTTTCGACGTCTTCCGCCGTGGCGCCACTGGCGCGGAAGGCCGCTCGGAGTTGCTCGTCGCTCAGCGCGCCAGCGAGCTTGTAGAACCACCGCACGTCTTCGACCGTGATGTCGTCGGTGATGTCGGTAGTGCGCTGACCCTGGTAGCCCCACTTCACGAGATCGCCGTCAACCCCGGTTACGAACAACTCGTTTTGTGCCGCATACGCGGCCGCATCCCAGCGCCCGCGCTGCACGATGTTGCTGCCCCACGCTCCTAGCGCGGCGCCCCAGTCGATGATCAGGTAGCGCGCTTCGCGTACGTGTTTACGCAACCGATATTCGAAGATCGCAGTGTTCGATCCGCGCGCCACGTCGCGCACGTCCTTGTTGTCCCAGTTCGACACCAGCATGAACAGGATCTTCAGCCCATTGAGCTCGCGCGTCCCCACGAACGGGTTGTCGTTCCAGGCCCAGCTGTGCGCGTCGAAGTGTTTGACGACGTCGTGTTCGCCGGTCAGCTCGAATCGTGCCTCGCGGAACCGATGGTGTTCGTCGATGCAGTCTTTCGCGCGGCTGAGATCGTGAGTGCCGCTGATCTCGCCCTCGGCGAGGAAGTGAGTTTGCTCGGCGAAGTATCCCAGCGCCCATGCCAGCCGGGTGCCGAACGTTTCGGTACGGACTTCGGCGCCCCATTTCACACGCCATTCCTTGCCCTTGCCGTCCCGAACAGACACGGTGGGTTGCGAACCGGTTGCGTGTTCTTCGATGAACTGAAATGGCGGCTGGGGCGGCTCTCCAGGGCCGGCGCCAAGATCGAGCGCACTGATCTTCCCGGGGTCGCGCCAGATCGCTGCCTGATGCGACCGCAGAGGTGTCTCGCCCTCCCGCCGCCTCTGCCATTCGGATCGTAATCGCCAGTATCCGAAGACAATCCAAAAGCCGCCGACGAGCGAAACGGCGATCCAGAATAGGATTTGCAGCGCGTCAGACCAGGACATCACACCAATGCCTGAGTTTCATTCCGAGCCCTACATTTACCTGCCCGCCGTGAGTCACAAATCGGCCCTCATTGCCTGGGGTGCCTTCTATTTCCGTACCAACTCGAAGGGGCACTGGAAAATCATCGACGACGACGATTTGAAATATGTGCATCCGCCGCGGAAAGACTCGATTGGGGCGCAGTCGGCGCCCTACGGGCCCGCGCGCGTTGAAGTCTACGACCGCGCCGGCGCCACGGTGTCGGTCGCCAAGACCGAAACCTGCAACCACTGCTGGGTGGCGGGCCTGACGCCTGACACCGAATACACCTACAAAGTGTTCGTGAAGGGGGAGGAATGGGCAAGCGGGGAGCGGTGGGACTGGTCCGCTTCCGACAAGGCGCTCGTGCAGGGTGGGATCTACGACAACCGCTTTCGCACCCACCCCGATGCGGTGCACCCCGCCAACGACCTCGCGTTCGCGGTGATTGGCGACTTCGGCATCGGCGTGCGGCATCATTCCGCGGATCGCCGCCAACTACAAGTCGCCTATGCCTTACGCCGTATCGTCGACATGGAGGATGTGCGGCTGATCCTCACGACCGGCGACAACATTTACGCCGGGCGGCGCATTCTCGGCCTCCCGCTGGGCAGTAGCGGCGACGAAGACGACGATTGGTTCTTCACCTATTTCCAGCCGTACCGCTACATCATCAATCGCATTCCGGTGTATCCGTCGATCGGCAATCACGACGCGGATGAATCCGAGGAGCGCGACGATCGCGCGCAGGTCGAAGACAACTTCTATCTGCGCGAGCGCATCGCCTCGGAAGAACCGGCGGGCCGCGCCTCGTTCGGACCGGGATTGTTCTATAAATTTCGCTACGGTTCCGACATCGAGTTCGTCTGCATCGACACGTCCAAGGAAGATTTCTTCCGCGGCAAGCGGCTGTTCGAGTATCCGAAGCATTGGGAATTCGTCGAGCAGTCGTTTCCGGCGAACGCGCCTCTGCGATGGCGCATCCCGTTCGCGCACCATCCGCTGCTCAGTGCCGGGCCGCAGCATCACAACACGCGCGGCATGGATCGCCTGGTGCCGTTGTTCGAACGCTCCGGCGTGAAGGTCATGTTTGCCGGTCACGAGCACAATTTCCAGCATTCGCGGACCGACGGTCTCGATCACTTCGTGACCGGCGCGGCGGGAAAAGTCAGGCGCACCCCTCCCGATCGCTTCATCGAGGCGGCAACGGTGTCGTGGGCCTCGGACTGTCACTTCCTGCTCGCCAAGATCAGCGGCAATCGCATGAGCGTGCTGCCAATCGGCGCGCTCGACGATCCATTGGCGACCCCGGTGGAGATCACGCGCTACAGCCCGACGCGCAAGTCGATCACCGGAGCCATTGAAATCTCGCTGTAAACTGACGGGGCTTGAGGCTTGGGATGACACGTTTACTGTGCTCAGTGTGCGTAATCGTCGGGCTGTGCTCGATCGCAATGGTGCGCGCGCAATCGGCGTCGCCACCACCGTGGGCGTATACCGTGAACCCGCCGCCGGCGCCCGGCGCCAAGCCCGCGCCCGCGGTCGCGAACCCGGCACCGCGGACCATTCCGGGCAGCAGCGTCTCGCTCACCCCCGCGCAAACGCGTGACGCTTTCAATCCGCCGGATTGGCATCCGGACGCGCATCCGGCCATGCCGGCGTCGGTTGCGCACGGCCGCCGCCCTGAGATGCGCGCCTGCGGCTTCTGTCACCTCGTAAACGGGCAGGGCAGGCCGGAGAACGCATCGCTCGCGGGACTGCCCGCCGCGTACATCATTCAGCAGATGGCGGACTTCAAGAGCGGCGATCGCAAGAGCGCCGAACCGCGGATGGGTCCGCCCAACGCGATGATCCAGGACGCGAAGGCGGCGACTGATGAAGAGATCACGTCGGCCGCGGCGTACTTCAGCTCGTTCCCGTACAAGAAATGGATTCGCGTCGTCGAATCGAACGAGGTGCCGAAGACGCGCGTGGCCGGCTCGATGCACGTGCCCACCAACGACGGCACCGAGCCGCTCGGCCGGCGGATCATCGAGATGCCGGAAGATCTTTCCCGCACCGAGCTGCGCGACGGGTCATCCGGTTTTGTGGCGTACGTGCCGGCTGGCAGCATCGCGAAAGGCGAGGCGCTGGTGAAGACCGGTGGCAGCGGAACAACCATCGCGTGCGGTACGTGCCACGGCGCTGATCTGAAAGGCCTCGGTCCCGTGCCGCCGCTGGCGGGACGATCGCCAAGCTACACGGTGCGCCAGATGTTCGACATGCAGCAGGGCATGCGTAAGGGGCCGTGGTCTGCCCTGATGAAAGCCGCCGTCGAAAAGCTGACCATCGACGACATGATCGCGATTGCGGCCTACACGGCATCCCGTGAACCCTGAGTCCGGCCCTCGCAAACGCCTGCATCCGGCGATCAAGGCGGTGGCCGCGCTTGCGGTGCTGGCGGCGGTTGGTTATCTGTTCGTGCGCAGTGTCAGCGACGTACGCGCGGAGCCGTATGAGATTGCGTCTGGCCACTTGTCGGGTTGGACACTCGCGGCCGACACGGCTCAGGACGCCGAAGATGCGGCGCTCTCGCTACGACCGCCGGTCGAACTGACGATGAACCTCTTTCGGCAGCTGTTCAGGCGGCAGATGGAATCCCTGTCAACGCCGACCGCACCAGGCATCGTGCTGGCAATGCGGCGTGAGCTCGCTCCGGGCGTCACTTCCACTCAACTGCTCACGCTCGCGCGTGACATGGGCCTCGATCGCGTGCGGGTATCACCACGGTGCGTCGGCTACCGTCGGGCATCCGCCGTTGGCGTGACCCGGCAGCTTTACTTCGTGTGGTTCTCGATTCCGGAGTACGACGCGTTCCGCCGTCAACTGGCGCCACATGCGACGGGCACCTACCGCCCGGACGCGCTGTCGCCGGTGATGTTGACGGCCGCCGAGCCCGGCTTCGATGGATGGCAGCCCATCGTCGTTGACGAAGCGCGCGACTGCGTCTCGCCGATCACAGTGCGCGAGTAGTCGCGTAATTACACGCTTCGTCGTGCAGTGATTGGCGCCCCGCTGAGCTAGACTGTGGGCCAATGGAAGGGGCTGTCGCGCTCGTACTGGCGCTCCTCTCGATTCCGTTTATCTTGCCGCTCGTATCGTTTTTGATCGCGCGCAAGCTTCGCGCGCGTGTCGACGATCTCGAAGCCCGCATCGCCCTGCAAGACGATCAGATTTTCAAGCTCTCGAATCAACTCCACAAGCTGAAACAGGAAGGCGTCGCGCCCACGCCTTCCACCTCCGCTCGCGAACCATCCCGCGAGCTACGGCGAGACCCGGTGCCGCCGGTGAAAGTTTCGGAACCAGCGCCACCGCCGGTTGTGAAACCAGTTGAGCCTCTTCGCCACCGCCACCGCCACCAGTAGTGAAGCCGGCGAGTGTTGTGCCACCTGAAATACCTAAAGCACCCGAGCCACCAAAAGCACCTTTCGCACCTCAGGCACCTCCGGCACCTCAGGCACCCCAGGCACCTGGAATTCCGCCACCACCACCGCCGCGCCAGCCGATGTTCGAGGAACCACTGCCGCCGCCGCCCGCATGGAGTTTCGATCTCGAGCAATTCGTCGGCGTGCGCCTGTTCTCGGCGGTCGCGGGCATTGCGCTCGTCTTCGCCGGGGTTTTCTTTCTCCGTTATTCAATCGATCAAGGCTGGCTGCAACCGCAAGTGCGCGTCGTCATTGGCACCCTCGTGTCGATCGCGTTGCTGGTGGTGTGCGATCGCAAGGCGGCGCGCAGGTACGCGCTGCTCGCGAACGCGATGGACGCTGCCGCCATCGCGATCCTCTTCACGACATTTTTTGCCGCGCATTCCCTCTGGAACCTGATCTCCGGAACCCAGGCTTTCGGACTGCTCGCGCTCGTGACCTTGACCGCGGTCATGCTCTCGATTCGGCACGAGTCGCTGTTCATCGCGGTGCTCGGACTGCTCGGCGGATTTGCCACGCCGATCCTCCTCTCCACCGGCGAGAACCGCCCGATTTCGCTGTTTTCCTACTTACTGCTCCTCAACATCGGGCTGGCATGGGTCGGCTATCGCAATCGCTGGTCGAGCCTCAGCATTCTGACTCTCGTCTTCACCACCATCTATCAATGGGGTTGGGTGGCGCGGTTTCTCGACGCCGCGCAGGTGCCGCTGGCGATCGCGATCTTCACGGTGTTCCCGGTGGTCGGGTATGGCGTGATGATGGTCGCGCGCTCACGCGCCCGTGATGATGCCGATGACGGCGCTGATGGCCGGTTCGAGTGGACGATGCTGGCGGCGTCGGTACTGCCGGCGGCATTCGCCTTGTATCTCGCCGCCTCGTCGGCGTATCGCGATCACTATGCGCTGTTGTTCGGGTGGATCTTCCTGATCGATGCGGCGATGCTCGCGATCGCGGTCGCGCGTGGTTACGAGGTGTTGCATGCGTTCAGCGCCGTGACCACCGTCCTTGCGGTCGTGATCTGGATCGCGACGGCGTACCTGCCTGGCGCGGTGTGGCCGGTGATTGCTTTCGTGGCGTTGTTCGTCGTGTTCTACCTTGCCGCACCGGCGATTGCGGCGCGGTTTGGCGATCCGTTCGAAGATCTTGGCCAGCACGCGGTGCTGGCGTCGCCCTTGCTCCTGGCCGCGTTTCCGCTGCTAGTGGCTCGCGAGCCTCGCGCCGAATCTCCGGCCGTGCTGTTCCCGGCGCTCTTCGCGCTCGTGATCCCGATCGTGTGGCGATCGTTCACGGAGCCAACGGGCCGGCTGTATTTCATCGCCGCCTTCTTCGCGCTCGCCACCGAAGCGGCGTGGTCGTCGCAATACCTGACCCAGGCCACGCTGAGACCGGCGTTGATCACGTTTGCGGCGTTCGCGTTGTTGTATCTCGGCGTTCCGCAGATTGCCCGGCGGCGTGGCGCGCCACTGCAGCCGGCCGGCGGGCCCGGGATCGTGCTGCTGCTCGGGTTGCTCCTCTTGGGTTACTTCGCCGACGCCAGAGTGGCCGCGGCCGGATTGTGGGGGCTCGCGCTGCTCCTCGCGATTCTGAATGCGGCGCTCTTCATCGAGAGCGCCAGCGCGTCGCTGCCGATACTCGCGCTCGCCGGCAGCCTGATTTCATGGATCGTGCTGCTGGCGTGGTGGTCCGAAGCGGCGGCCGCCGTCGGGTTGTTATCGTCGCTGCTCGTCGTCGTGGGGTTGTCGCTGGTCATGGTGGGCGGATACATCTGGGGCCTTCGTTATGCGGCACCAGCCCGCCCGGACGAGCCCCAGGTGATGGGCGCGCCGATCGGGTCGCACGGGTTGTGGCTGGCGCTGCTCGGACACCTGTTCCTGTTCGCGGTGGCGGCCAACTTCGACTGGGCGGTGCCACCATGGCCGCTCTTCGGCGCGCTGGCCGTGGTGACACTCGCGTTCAGTACTGCCGCGCTCGCGGCGAGGAATGCGCCCATTCACTTCGCCTCGGTGGCGATGACGGCCGTGATCCTGGTGACGTGGCGTGGCGTGACGCAGCAAGCGGGCTACGCGGAAACGGCGATTGCAGCGTTCGGTGTGCTGACCGTGTTTGCCCTCGCATGGATCGCGGTGATGAAACGCTTCGCCATGATCGCGGCGCTGGCGGCGGTCACGGTGATCGTCATCTCCGAGATCAATCTCACGGTGATGATGCTGTTGCCCTCGCCTGCGTCGCTGCCGATCGCCTTGAGCGCGCACGTGATCGGGTTCGTCATCCTGCTGACCATGGTGACCCGTTACGGCTGGCCGAATGCCGCGTCGGCGGTGGCGCTGCTCGGCGGCATGGCCGCCGCGTCGATCCTGCTGCCTGCGTCACCGGCGGGCCGCGACGTGCTGATCCACGCCGGCGTCATCTATCTGCCGTTTGCGCTCTATCCGCTCGTTCTTGGATCGCGTGCGCGTGACAATCGCGATCCGTACGTGGCGGCGCTCATCGCCGGTGCGTGGGTCTTCCTGATCGCGCGGCGAGGCATGGCGCTCGCCGATCTCGATTGGATGGTCGGCATCGTGCCGGTGCTGATCGGCGCCATCACCACGCTGCATCTCAGCCAGTTGCTGCGCATCCAGCCGAAGGGCCAGCGCGATCTCGGACGGCTTGCGCTGGTGGCGGGCGCCGCGCTCGCGTTCCTGACGGTGGCGATTCCGTTACAGCTGCGGCAGCAGTGGATCACGATTGGGTGGGCCCTCGAAGGCGCCGCGGTTGCGTGGCTCTACACCCGCATTCCGCATCGCGGTTTATTGCTCGCCTCGGTTGGCTTGCTCGGCACCGTCTTCGTGCGCCTCGCGCTCAATCCGTCGGTGTTCGTCTACGAACCGCGCGGCGAGATGCGCATCATCAACTGGTATCTCTACACCTACGTGGTCGCCGCGCTCGCGATGGGTGTGGCGGCGTGGTTCCTCTCGAAGACCGACGATCAGCTCCCGGGCATGCCGCGGCCGCGGCACTTGCTGCCAGCCGCTGCGGGTATCCTGTTGTTCCTGCTCCTGAACATCGAGATCGCCGACTACTATTCGACCGGCCCCGAGATCCTGTTTCGCTTTGGATCGAGCATCCAGCAGGACCTGACCTATACGATCGCGTGGCTGATCTTTGGCATCATCACGCTGGCGGTCGGCATCATTTGGAAAGTACGGCCGGCGCGCGTGACCGCCGTGGCGCTGATCGCCGTGACCGCGTTCAAGTGTTTCCTCTACGACCTCGGTTCGCTCGGCGGGTTGTATCGCGTCGGCGCATTCGTCGGGTTGGCGGTGTCGCTCGCGCTCGTGTCCCTGGCGTTACAGAAATACGTGCTGGCGCCCGAAAAGGAGGCCGCACTATGACACGCCGTTTCTTGACGCTGATCGCGGTGACGGCCACCACCGCTTCGTTGTTGGCGCAGGGGACGGCCGGACGGTTTCAGCGTGAGCGCAACGCCGAGGTGACCACGCCTGGCCAGCAGCGGCTGGACGTCGACGTGGCATTGCTGCAGGGATCGCAGCCATTCACGGTGATCAGTCCGGGCGAGCGCTTCATCGCTGCCGGTGGCCTGAACGACCTGCGCTTGTTCTCCGCAAACGGCCCGGAGATCCCGTATCTACTGGTCCCGCCATCACCCGATGTGCCCCAGTTTGTCTCGGGCCGCGTGTTGCCGATCACGGCCACGGACACGCCGAATGTGAAGGCGAGCGGTTTCGAAGTGGATTTCGAAACCGTCGGAGTCATCGACGCGATCGATCTCGGCCGGGTACGAGCACCATTCCTCAAACGTTTCAGGCTTGAAGGGAGCGGCGACCGCTCGCGCTGGACGCAGCTCATTGCCGAAGGTACGGCCTTCAGCCTTCCTGCGGAACAACTGGCGCTCACGCGGATCGAGTTCGAGCCGGGTGAGTTCCGGTTTGTCCGCGTCACTTGGGACGACACGAACAGCGCGCGTGTGGCCCCGCCGGATGTGGTGACCGCGAGACGTGTGACGCTATCGTCTTCGGGACCGATCCTCCGGGCGCCGATCACGGTCGCACAACGGCCAAGCGAGCCAGGTCGCAGCCGATTTCGGCTGACATTGCCCGCCGCGCGGCTGCCGATCGTCGCGCTTGAATTGACGGTGGGCGGCGGCCATTTGTCGAGAACGGCCACGGTGCTCGAGGCCTCGCTGGTTGGCGAGCAGGCGCAGCCGCAGATCATCGGCAACGCGCAGCTGGTCCGCGTGATCCAGGACGGCATCAATGCGGACGCGCTGCGCATCCCGATTCGGCAGCCGCGCGAGCCGCAGCTCGACTTGGTGGTGGACAACGGCGACAATCCACCGCTTCTGCTGGAAGGTGTGACGGCGGTGTTCGCGGAACTGCCGTGGATCTATTTCGAGGCCGCGCCGGGCACCGTGGTGGCGCGCTTCGGCGATCCGAAACTGGCGGCGCCGCGATACGACCTCGAAGCGGTTCGCGACACGATTCCAACGACGCCCGCGAAGGCGACGTGGCGTGCCGAACCGCCGCGGACCCTGGCTCCCGAATCCGAAGGTCTGCCGATGCCCGATGTCGGCGGCCCGTTGACCACTGATGGTTTCGAGTACACGCGGGAAATTCCCGCGGGCCCCGCGGGATTGATCACCATTCCGCTCGATGCGGCAGTGATGGCGCACAGTGGTATCAGCTCGCGCCGCCTGACCGATCTGCGCGTAGTCGATCGCAGCAGCCTGCAGGTGCCGTATCTGCTCGAGAAACGCGACGAACCGCTGATCGTCGATACGACGATGGAGCGGCGTGATCTGCCGTCGACGGTTCAGGCGCCTGGCGGCCGCATCACGTCGTACGCGGTGCGATTGCCCTATCAGGCGTTACCGGAGGCCAGGCTGGTGCTCAGCACACAGGCGCGGGTGTTCAAGCGCTCGGTGACCCTCAGTAGCGTTGCGCCTGCGGCCGAGCGCCGCCCGGCGCGGTTGGTCACGCACGGCAACGTCACCTGGGTCCATGCGGACGAGGCGATGGCCGCACCCACGGTCACGTTTCCGCTGCCTGAGTCGATCGAGGGTGATTTGTTCCTGATCGTCGAAGAGGGCGACAACCAGCCGTTGCCGATCGAGAAAGCAACGATCCTCCTGCCCTCGGTACGCAATGCGACTATTCCGGCGCCCCGATCTGCCGCTGCGCTTGATCTACGGCAAGGACCGTGTGCCGGCGCCGCGCTACGACCTGCAATTGCTTGCCCCGCAATTGATGGGACGCCTCGCGGAGGAAGTGGTGCCTGGTCCGGAACAACGCTTCGGGGAATCCGCCTCGACGAGTGATGTCGAGATGGTGCAGCCGGTGGTGTTCTGGTCGGTGCTGGCGCTCGCCGTGCTCGTGCTGCTCGGCCTCGTGGTGCGGCTGATGCGGCGCGAAGCGGTGTAGCGCCGCCTACTTGCCGGTCGTCCTGTACGCAGCCAGCACCTTCGACAGCTCGGCCCTCGCCGACGCATGCGCTGGATCGGCAGCGAGGTTTCGCGTCTCCCCCGGATCGCGCGTCATGTCAAACAGCTGCGTGCCCGCGTTGCCCCCGTCCCACTCGATATAGCGATATGCCGCTGAGCGCACCGCGTAGCCGTTCCGAATCTGCGTGAACGCGTACGGCTTGACCGAGCGCGACGGATCGTCGAGGAGCGGGCGGAGGCTGGTCCCCTCGATCTCCGCCGGCGGTGTCAGCCCGGCGAGGTCGGCCAATGTGCGATAGAGATCGACGAGCTCGGCCAGGCCGGCGGTCACGCGTCCTTTCCCAGCCGCGCCCGGCGCGGCGATCACGAGCGGCACGCGCGCGCTCTTCTCGAACAAGCTGGTCTTCTGCCACAAGCCGTGATCGCCGAGGTGGTAGCCATGGTCGCTGGTGAAGATCACGATCGTGCGATCCGCGAGCCCCAGTCGATCGAGCGCCTTCAGGACCACGCCGACCTGTGCGTCCATCAGGCTCGTCGAGGCGCGGTATGCACGAATCGCCTCGCGTTTGCGTGTGTCATCCAGTTTGTCTTCCACCGCCCGCGCGCTGGCATACGCGTCCGCCGGCACGCGCGCGCGGTCGTCATCGCTGAGGCTGGGCAGCGTCACGCGACTCGCATCGTACTGATCGAAGTACGGCTTTGGCGCGACGAAAGGCGTGTGCGGCCGATAGAAGCCCACCCCCAGGAAAAAGTGACGCTTCTCCTTCGCGAAGCGCTCGAGCAGCCGGACCGCCTCGTTCGCGGCAATGCCATCGGTCTGCTCTGAATCCGGCGCCTCGTCTGCCAGCCAGCTGAGCGTCGCGCCAAAGTTACCCGGCTCACCGATCGTGGTGATGCGGTCGTGCGCCTCGCGATCGTGTCCGCGTGGATTGATGGTCACGTCCCACGAGCGATAGTCGTCCAGGCTCGACGTGCCGATGTCGCCCGGCACGCCGTAGTGATAGAGCTTGCCGATGCGCGCGGCCACGTAGCCGTTGCTCTTGAACAACTGCGGCAGCGTCACGGCCGCGGGCAGTTTCTCGCGGAGGTGGGGAGACATCGGCCGCGCGGGCGCGGGGTTGGCCAGCACGCCGGTCGAGTTCGGCCGCCGGCCGGTCAGGAACGACGAGCGGCTGGGACTGCAGAGCGGGAACTGGGAGTAGGCGCGATCGAAGCGCACGCCGCGAGCGGCAAGCGCGTCGATGTTCGGGGTCCTGACGGGCGCGCCGTAGACGCCGAGGTCGACGTTCAGATCGTCGGCGACGATCAGCAACACGTTCGGGGCACTTGGTGGGGGCGGAGGCGGAACCGGTTGCGCGTATGCACCCGGGGCACACGCGGCGAGGATCGCAACCAAGAGGCAGCGGCGCATCATGGCGCCCATCATAGGCCCTACAGGCTCATCCTCAGCGCCCGGTTCGCACGCGGCTGCCTTGCATCACGAACGCCAGCTCGCGCGGGTCGCCTGGGCGGTCGGGCGCCACCGTGTCGGACGTCAATCGCAAATCGTTGAGACCCGAACGCGTTGCTGAAGCCGGCGCTTCGATCCGGCATTCGGTCCACGCCCCCGGCGGCAAGGTGCAGGACGACAGCTCAACACCATTGAGGGACGCGCGAATGGCCGCTCCGTTGGCGTGCGCCGCCCTCAGCCGCAGCAACAACCGCACGTCAGCGGGCTGTTCCATCCGCCACAGGGTTGACGAGGTCCTGGTCGACCACCGGTACTGCTGCGTGCCCGCGTGTTCGGCCATGTGCCACCCGGAACCAAAATGCTCGTCGTAATCGAACCCCACATCGAGCGCCCCCGTTGCCGGCAACGTCGTCACCGGGGCCTGACAGACGCGCACTGCGTGGTCGCTCGATTCGAGCGTGGCGGTGACGGCCGCATTCGGAATCGGGACTGACAACCGAAACACCGATCGCGTTCCCGGAACCGCATTGAGGATCAGTCGTGACGTGGCGGCAGCGACCGACGCCTCGCCGCGGCCGTTCGACAAGCGATGGCGCCATTCACCCGGCCGGGCCGCACCTTCGAGCGTGATCTCCGCAGTCCCGCGGCCATCGACGGTGGCATACCAGCCGCCTTCGGCGAGGATCCTCGATACGTCGACGCGCTGCGTGGTTCGCAACGTCTCGCATGGCACTTCACCACGAAGGATGAACGTCGCGGGAGGAATTTGCGCGCCGGGCTCCTCATTCGGCTTGAATTGCCAACGGCCGACGACCCGTCCGGACGGGTTGATCACCACCACCACCAGCCCCCTGTCGATGGCCGCCAATACATCGTCGCCCCACATTACTTGCGGACCGTCGTCGTTGGCGGAGATCGTGAGCGGTCGGCCGCCAAGCTCGCGGCTGATCGACACCGTCGAGTCGTGTTGCTCGAGCTCGAGATCGGGCTGCCGGATCGTCCACGACACAGCGCCGAAGTTGGCGGGCCGTCCGCTTTGGTTACGAGCGGGCGTCGGCAGCCATTCGAAGGGCAACAACCTGCCGGCCGACGCCATGAGGACGTTCGTGCCGGCAGGCTGCTCCGCCATCCATCGCTCGAAGGGTTGCCACGATAGTCCCGTCGGTTCGAAACGAAGTCCGTACGCGGTCAGCGAGGGGATCGCCGCATCGAGAGCGAACACCGGCCGCCCTTCAGCCGCGGCGGCCTTGACGCGAATGGCATCGTTGTCGAGCAGGCGCGGGTTCGGATCCGGATCGTACTCGTTGGAATAGTGCAGGTAATTGAGGATGCGGGCGATGAAGTAGTTGTGCGCCACGACGGCGCTGTTGGGAGGCAAGCGGCGGTACATCATCCTCAATGCGGGGCCTTCGCCCGGATTGAGCACAGGGGCCAGCTTCGGATAAATGGCGAACAGATTCCAGACTGGAAGTAGCAGCGCCGCCGCCGCGACGAGATTCACCGCGCGGTCGCCCGGCCGGATTGCCCGCACGATCGTTTCGAGCCCGTACGCCGCGAGCGCCCACAGCAGGACGATCACCGGGGTGATGAACCCGACGACGTCGCCCCACAGGTTGGCGATCATGGCGAGCGTCCCGGCCGCTCCGCCAGCCACCAGCAAGGCCTCCCAGTTCCTGCGCCATGCGGCGATCCCTATCCCGATCACCACGAGGATCACCGTCACCGTCCCCATGTGGACGCGCAATCCCTCGAGCAGCATCGGCACTTCGATGCCGACCACCTTGTCGGCCGCCTGATAGAACCGCGCCCACGACACGTCGCGCGCGATGATCACGTCGTAGATGCCCCGGATGGTCGTGGCGCGCGCTTCGAGATAGGGCGCCCCCTGGATGGTGCGAAGCGCGATGAACCCGTACTGCGCTACGCCGATCGCGCCAATCACGGCGGCGGTGGCCAGCACCCGCGGCCGCAGCACCGACCGATCCCTGGCGATCCCGTAGATCAGCGCCGCCGGAAGTAGACCGACGATGGTGAGGTGGTTGCCGAGGCCGGCGGCGAAGACGATGCAGGCCGCATAAAGACGCCACAAGGTGCCTGTCTGGATCCACGCGATCAGCAAATAGATGGTCCACGCCGACATCAAGGCGGCCAGCGTGTAGACCTCGGCGGTGATCGCATTGCTCCACACCGGAAAGCCGGTGGCGGCCGCGAGCGCCGCCACGGCTGCCAGCGATCGGGACACGCTCACTCGCCGGGCGATCAGGAAAATCAATACGCACGAGAAGACGCCGCAGATCGCCGAGAACAGGTTGACGCGATAGGCGAGCGTGCCAAGAGGCACGCGCGTGAACACGTACGTGGCGAGGGTGTAGAACGGGTAACCCGGCGTGTGGGCGGTGCCGAGGACCTGTCCGAGAAACTGAAACTTCGGTGAATCCTCGGTGCCGCCGACGTCGGGCCTGAGCGTGGCGAGAAAGAGTGCGCCCGTCAGTAGGGCGATCGCGATCGCCCACACGACATCGCGCCTGTTCACCGGCTGGATTTTCGCTTGTCGAGGTACGCCGCTTTGAGCGCGTCCACGAAACGCTGATCGACGAGGCCCGGGGGATTGCCCTGGTAATTGAGGCTCTTCTCGGCGCGAAACTTGTCGACGGCCGCAATGACCTCGTCGTCGAACACGGCGTAGTCGCGCGTGTAGCTCGCCGAGGCCTGCTTCGCCTCCGCCAGCGCCTTTTCGTAGGCGGCCGGATTCGACTTGCGCAGCTCCTGCATCTTCGGCGAGTTGGCATTGGGCGGCGCCGATGGGAAGGTGGCGAGGGACGGACGCCAGTACCCGAGCGCGTGCAGCATGCGCTTGAGCTCGACCACGTCCTGGCCTTCAATCCGCGAGAATGTTCGATACCCGAGGCGTCGTCCCGTCGTGTAGTAAATCCGCTTCATCTCGCCGACGGGCTCGGCATGCTCGCCGACTTCGATCGCGAGCGCAATATGATCGCCGCCGCGGCCGGGATCATTCGGATCGGCGATCTTGATTGCCGCCGACTGCAGATTCCCGAAGCGGCGATCGCCGCCCTTGTTCTGGCCGGCTTCCATCGCGAGGATCATGCGCTCCGCGAGCGGCACGCCCGCGCCTTCCATGGATTCGAACGTCGCCGCCACGGCCTCCACCACCTCGGGGCCAACCATGATGTTGGCCTGCACGGTGTAGTTCAGCCCCTGCTTCGAGCCGGCCCAATTGCCGTTGCTCTTGCCGGTGTGCGCGGCCGAGCGGCCCTTCATGTCGATCATGCCGAGCTGACGCGACTCGCGCTGCTGGTCGTCGGACAGCAGCTGCGCGATCGCGGCGGTTGGCTCGACGTCCTTCGCCATCAGGTCGAGTCCGCGCGGTCCGTATTCGACCACGGTCGACGCCTGCGTGCAGACGGCGCCGATGCCGGCGCGCACGTGAGGCACGGCGCGGCCCACAAACGGTACGCGAGTGGTGACGGCGGCGCCGGATTGACCCGTCGCGGGGTCTATCGCGCACAGCGAGAACGTCGAATACTGCGGGTTGCCGTCGTCGTTGATCGTGACGCCGTCCGCCGCACGCTGCTGGCGCAGCCGGCGAGATCGATGCCATGACGACGATTCCGAATAACGCAATGAGTGTTTTCATCGTCGCACCTTGTGCACGTTAACTAACCCACAGCCCTCGCGTGATCGTCGGCGACCCCGCGGCTTCAAACCAGTCGATGCCTTCGCTGACGAGGTCGAACTTCAAGGCGTAACGCCCCGGCTGCTCGGGCGCGGGAATGTCGATCTTCACCTGCGTGTGGTGTCCGGGCGGCAGATCGTCCGGCAACCACGCGCGCGCGTAATCGCGATCGATCAACGAGCCGTCCGGCGCAACCAGCTGCGCGCCCAACCGCACCAACCGGCGTCCCGAACTGGTGTTCTTCTTGAACGGCCGCGACGACAGGTTCCTCACCTTTGCGGTCAGCGACAACGTGGTGGCCGGCTTGACCAGGAACGGCAGGTCGGGCAGCACCGTGTGCACGTCGATCTCGGCGCGCGGCGTCCCTCCGGCAATCGCGTTGCCGAGCCCGCTGTTGTCCCAGATCTCGTGCCGGATTCGTTCGTAGTCCGGCGTCCCCGGCGCGAATCGCCGCGAGAAGGCATTCTCGGGATGATCGGTGATCTCCCAACACAATCGATCGACGCCGATCTCGGCAGCCATCGCGCGGGCCTTCTGCATTTCCTCGTCGCTATCGTTCCAGTTGAACAGGATGTAGCGCCAGTTCACGAACGGCAGGTCGCGGCCGGTCTTGGCGCGCTCGTCGAGCAGCGCGCGCAGGTTGGCAATCGCCTTGTCAAAATTGCCGCGCTGACGGTATTGAACGTACGTTTCCTGCGATGCGCCATCGAGCGAGAAGGTGACTTCATCGATCCCCGAACGCGCCAGCTGCCGGACTTTCTCTTCGTTAAATGCCAGCCCGTTGGTGCTGGTGTAGAGATAGATGTGCGGAAACTTGGTCTTGATGTACTCGCACATCTCGACGGCGCGCTTGTGGAGGAACGCTTCGCCGTAGTTGAAGAAGTCGATGCGGCCGAGGGTTGGCCCGGCTTCGTCGATCACCTTCGTAAACAGATCGAAGTCGAGCATGCCGGCCTGACGCGTGCGCGTGATGCCGGTTTCAGGCGCGCAGACCGCCTGGTTGCAGGAAATGTTACAGGCCGCAGTGCACTCGATATACAGCCGGCCCGGGATCGGGCTGACGTTCAGATCGCGCTGCGGGGGCGCCTGGTCGTCGGACAGCGGCAGCTTGAGTGGGCAGTCGCCGCAAAAGCTCGATCCGCCCTGGTTGATGTCGGCCCGCAGTTGCGAAGCCACGGGCCCTTGCCAGATGCCGGCAATCGACGTGGTGCGCGCGTCGCCGAGCACGCGCTTCGCGTACGGGTCGGCGCAGCCGCACACCATGCGGCCGTCGCACAACATCACGCCGATCTGCCAGGGCCACGAGCAGGTATAGCGCGTCGCGAGATAGTTCTCTGACATCTAGCCTTGGGCCGACTTTCCTAGTCTGCGAAGGTACGATTCGAGCTTGTCGTTCTGGTACTTCACCTGGTTGAGAAAAATACTTTCGGCGAGATACTCGCGCCGCTCGTCGTCAGTGAGCTGTTCGATCAGGTAATCGATCTCGCGCTTCATGTCCTCGAACGATCGCTCCAGCTCCTTGCGGGCCGTCACCTCGTGATAGAGCGTTTCGAGCACCGCGAGCAGGTCGCCGTCGAGAACGATCTCTGCGCCCGACGTGGTCTTGATGCTTCTCATGATTGAGCACCCGTCTGCGTAATCTGCGCCATCGGTGGCTTAGCTCCCGAAGCTCTGGAGGGCGCCTGCCTCATCCGGAAACATCTTCAGGAAATTGTGCGCGCCGGTCATGGTCAGCATCGTCTCGACGCGCTTGTTGACGCCGGAGAGGCGCAGCTGGCCGCCGGCCGCGGTGGCCTGGCGGTAAAGGTCCATCAGGCAGCCGATCGTCGCCGAGTCGACATACGTGACCTTCGACAGGTCGATCATCACCTTCTTGTCGCCGCTGGTGAGCAGGCCCATCACGGCGCCGGAGAAATCCGCGAGCAGCGGATACATCAGGCGCGTTTCGCCAACCCGGACGATGGCGATGCCTTGAGCACGATCAGTAGACAGATTCATTCCGTTACCCCTTCATCCGTTTCTCGAATGCGCTGCACCTGGCGGGCCAGCTCCGTACGCCCGCGGTTGATGCGTGATTTCACGGTGCCTTCCGGCAACCCCAGTTGATCGGCGATCTCCTGGTACGACAACTCCTGGATGTCGCGCTTGACCACCGCTTCGCGCAGCGTCGGCGGCAGTTCGGCCATCGCCTTGCGCAGCAACTCGACCCGGTCGGCCTGCTCGAGCGCCTGATAGGCGCTTTGGCCCGGCGCCGCCGGCGTCAGCTCGCCGGCGTCGACGTCGCGATCGATCGTCTCGCGCTCCTTGCGCACGCTGCGATAGTGATCGATGCACAGGTTGCGGCTGACGCTGACCAGCCAGGTCTGGAAATTGGCGCGCCGATCGAACGTGTGCAGCGACTTGAAAATCTTGAGAAAGATGTCCTGCGTCAGATCCTCGGCTTCGTCGTGCCGGCCGGTGAATTTGTACGCGATGTTGAACACTTTCCGCCGGTGCTGCCGAACGATGTCTTCCCAAGCCACCTGATCGCCGCCAAGGCAACGCTGGATGAGCGCGTCGATCGCATCAGTAGGGACCGAAGGGTCAGACATCGCTAACGAGGCTCCGCCACCGACCATCCCGCAGGCGCCATCGGCTCCGCCTCGCTGGGGCAGCGTTTCTTGCCCCGCCTCCGGCGGGGCGAGACGTCCTGAAGGGTTCATGAAGTTGATACGAGAACATGCGCCGGTCCCTTCATGACGTCTGGTGAACCGGGAACGACTCGTCCCCGACTCGAAATCATACCATCCCGTCCCGCCAAGCTCGGCCGCATGTCACGATAGAATCGGGGGAGTGGCTGCCACCACTCCCTCGACACTTTCAGACCAGAGGACCGCGCGGCTCGGCGACATCGCCGCGTCGGCCGGCACGCCCTGCTACGTCTACGACGCCGGCGGCATTCGCGCCGCCTACGCCACCCTCGATCGCGCCTTCGACGGCTATCCGCACGCGATTCACTACGCGCTGAAGGCCAATTCGTCGCTGGCGGTGGTGCGACTGCTGCAATCGCTCGGCAGCCACGCCGACGCCAATTCGCTTGGCGAAGTGGACGTGGCGCTGCGGTGCGGTTTCCGTCCTGATCAGATCGTGTTTACCGGCGTCGGTAAGAGCGCCGCCGAGATCGATCGCGCGGTGTCGCTCGGGTTGCTCGCGATCAACGTCGAGTCGCCGGGGGAGCTCGACCGGATCGATCAGCGCGCCGTCGCGCAGAACGTCCGGGCGCGGGTCGCGCTGCGCGTCAATCCCGACATCGACGCGAAGAGCCACCCGCACATCTCCACGGGGCTCAAGTCGAATAAGTTCGGCGTGCCGATCGACGAAGCGCCGGCGCTGTTTCGCGAGATGGCGGGGCGGCGCGGCTTGCAGCCGGTGGGCGCGCACGTCCACATCGGCTCGCAGATCACCTCGCTCGAGCCACTCGAGAAGGCGGCGCAGGCGGTGGTGTCGCTCGCGCATGCGCTCCGTGGTGAGGGCATCGAGCTGCAGCATCTCGACATGGGCGGCGGTCTGGGGATTTCGTACGACGGCAGCCCGGTGGCCGACCCGGCGGCGTATGTGCGCGCCCTCGTCGGCGCGACGCGCGGCAGCGGCTTGAAGGTGGCGATCGAACCCGGCCGCGTGCTGGTGGGGCCTGCCGGCGTGCTGCTGACGAAGGTCGTGGACGTCAAACAGTTTCCCGGTGCGAAGCGTTTCGTCGTGGTGGACGCGGGCATGACCGAGCTGATGCGGCCGGCGCTGTACAACGCCTATCACCGCATCGAGCCGCTGGTGCGCCGCGACGGTGACGAGACCATCGTCGATATCGTCGGCCCGATCTGCGAGAGCACCGACGCCTACGCGCGCGATCGCGCGTTTCCGCCTGTGCACGTGGACGATCTGCTCGTGGTCGCCGACGTAGGCGCCTACGGCGCCGCGATGGGGCATACCTACCTGCGCCGTCCGCTGCCGCCTGAGGTGATGCTCGACGGCGGCGACTGGCGTATCATTCGCCGTCGTCAGACGTTGGACGAACTGCTGTCTCTCGAGGAATAGTATTGGCGCGCGGACACCTGATAGCGATCGAGGGACTAGATCAAAGCGGAAAGCAAACACAGGCGGAGCGTTTGCTCGCGGCCTTCCGCGCGAAGGGGCACGCAACCGAGTTCCTCACTTTTCCCGCCTACGAAACGGCCGTCGGCGACGAGATCGATAAGGCGTTGCATGGCCAGCGCGATTATCAGCCCGATACGCTGCAGCTGCTGTACATCGCGAATCGCTTCGAGTTCAAACCCAAGATTGAGTCGTGGCTTGCGGCCGGGACGATGGTGGTGTGCGATCGCTATCTCGCGTCGAGCATCGCCTACGGCGAGGCGCAAGGCGTTGATGGCGCGTGGCTGACCGAGATCCAGCGCTTCCTGCCGCAACCGTCGCTGACCATCCTGCTCGACATCCCTCCGGACGCCTCGCTGAACCGGAAGCAAGTGGCGCGCGACAAGTTCGAGCGCGATTTGCCGCTGCTGGGCCGGGTCCGGGAAAGCTACCTGCGCCAGGCCGGGCGATCGAAAGACTGGGTTCGCCTCGAAGGCCATCAGGACAAGGACGCGGTGTCGGCCGCGGTGACTAGCGCCGTGCGGTCACGACTCGGGCTGCTGTAAGGGCTCTCACTTCTGTCACGCCCGCGCTTCGCAGGACGCGCGCACAACTTTCTAAGGTTGCCCCGGTCGTTGCGACGTCGTCTATCAGCACCACGACGCCGGGATCCGGGATCCGGAATCTGGGATCCGGACGAAATGCAAAGGCATCCCTCACGTTCGCTTTGCGCTCATGTTTCGGCAGATCGATTTGAGATTGCGTGAAGACAATGCGCTTCAGCAAGGGGAGAACCGGCGGCCCGAGATGCAAGGCGAGATCGTGCGCTTGATTGAATCCGCGACTGTATTCACGTCGCGGGTGCAACGGAACCGGCACCACGCAATCCGCATCACGTAACAACTCCGCGCCCCGCTCACGCATCAGCGCACCGAGGCGCGGCGAAATCGAGCGGCGCCGATCGTATTTCAACGCGTGAATGATGTCCTTCATCCGGCCGTCATATTCGTCCACGGCGGCCGCCCAGCTGATGGCGTGCGAGGCGTCGAAGCGGACCTCCAGCGCCGTCAGGCGCCGAATGCTGGCCCAGCACACCTCGCACACCGACCCGTCGAGCGGGTGACGCAGGCGCTCGCGACAGGCCGCGCATGGCGGCTCGAATAACGACGAAAGAAGAAGGTTGGTGAGCCTACGCCACGTCGGGGAACTCGATGCGCGTGGCGCTGCCCCAGAGGCGATCGAGACCGTAGAAATCGCGGGCGTGCTTCGAGAAGACGTGGACGACGAAATCGAAGTAGTCGAGGAGCACCCACTCGGCGCGGGCGTAGCCTTCCACCAGCGATGGGCGCTGCTTCTGGGCCTTGAGGGCGTCTTCCACCGCATCGGCAATGGCCTGCACCTGCCGCGGATTGGCCGCCGAGCAGATCACGAAGTAGTCCGTGAACGCGCCCGCCTTCTTCAGGTCGAGCACCACCACGCCGTGTGCCTTCTTATCGCGGGCCGCATCGACGACGGCCTGGATCTGCTTCGGCAACTTTGACGGCGACGCTTTAGAGCTGGCCTCGCCGGAGCCTTGGCGTAGGCGGGTTCGGGGTTTCCGCTGGCTGGTTGTCTTTGCCATGCAAGTTAATGACCGACGTAAAGACGATGGGCTTGGATGTACTTGGCGACCGAATCCGGGACGAGACCGAAGAGAGGCTGACCCGCGCGGACGCGTCGTCGAATGTCGGTCGAGGAAATGTCGGGAGTGTTGGATTCGACGAGAATCACTCGGGTTTCTTCGCTGCCGAGGTCACGGAGTGCGGACGGAGAACACGGAGGGTGATGCTTGAACGCGGACGGCACTCGCTCACGTAATGAGTCTAACGTGATTCCGGGCCGCGAGACGACGACGAAATTTGCCAGGTCGAGCACGTCCGGGTACCGGAACCAGGTGGCAATTTCCGCAAAGGCATCGGCCCCGAGAATGAAGAAGACTTGCGTACTCTTCCGAAGCTCGGCCAATGTGTCGAACGTGTAAGACGGCCCTTCGCGATCGATCTCGATTCGCGACGCCGACCAGCCCCGCTCCGCCGCCGCAAGCGACGCCATTTCGTACCGTTGTTCGGCACTTGCCCCTACGGGATCCGCGCGATGCGGCGGAATGCGGGACGGGACGAGCACGATGGAGTCGAGGTCGAGCGACTGTTGGGCAGCAGCGGCCGCCGCGAGGTGGCCGTGGTGAATGGGATCGAACGTGCCGCCGAGCACACCCAGCGTCATGAACGTTTTCTGGCGTGCTGCTTCTTTTGCGGCTTGCTGGTGCCGCCGGCCCGAAGGGGCGGGACGAGCGCGGGATTGTAGTCAGCCGGGACCTCGCGCTCTTCCTCGTCTTCCTGGTCGAGATCGATCGCCTGCAGCTCGAGCTCGCGGCCTTTTGCGATGATCGGCCACGCCGCTTCGATCAGGGCATTGACCCCTTCGCCGGTCACCGCGGAGATCTTGAAGAACTTCAGTTTCAACTTCTTCGCGCGCTTCTCGAGCGCGGTGACGCGTTTCGGATCGTCGAGCGCGTCGATCTTGTTGGCGGCCACCAGCTGCGGCTTGTCGAGCAATTCCGGGTTGTAGAGCTCGAGCTCGCGGCGGATGGTGTCGAAGTCTTCAACCGGGTCGCGTCCTGATTCGCTGGAGATGTCCACCAGGTGAATCAACACCTTGGTGCGCTCGATGTGGCGCAGGAACTGATGGCCGAGGCCGTGGCCCTCGTGCGCGCCTTCGATCAAGCCAGGAACATCGGCGACCACAAAACTGCGATCGCCGCTCAACGCGACGACGCCGAGGTTCGGCGTGAGCGTGGTGAAGGGATAATTCGCAATCTTCGGTTTCGCCGCCGATACCACCGAGATGAGCGTGGACTTGCCGGCGTTGGGAAAACCGACGAGACCCACATCCGCGAGCAACTTCAGCGTGAGATGCAGATCGAATTCTTCACCGACCTCGCCCGGCTGCACCTTGCGCGGCGCGCGATTGGTCGACGTCGCGAAGTGCGCGTTGCCCAGCCCGCCGCGTCCGCCTTTCGCGAGCCGCACGCGCTGGCCGACGACGGTGAGGTCCGCTACCTGCGTGAGCTCGCCCGACTCGGGGTCCTTCGCGAAGATCAGCGTGCCAACCGGAACGGGGATGTCGAGATCCTTGCCGCCGCGTCCGGTCCTGAGCGCACCGGCGCCGTTGCCGCCGCGCTGCGCTTTGTATTCGGGATTGAACTGGAAGTGGACCAGCGTGTTGCGGTGCGGATCGGCCACCGCAAATACGGAACCGCCGACACCGCCGTTGCCCCCGTCAGGGCCGCCGCGCGGGACGAATTTCTCACGGCGGAAACTGAGTGAACCGCTGCCGCCGTGTCCTGCTGTGACGTGGATGTCGACTTCGTCGACGAACTGCATTGGGGTCGGGGATCAGGGATCAGGGATCAGGGATCAGCGCACGTACCGATCCCCGATCCCCGATTCCCGATCCCTAATTCTCTACCGGATGGATCGAGATGAAGCGTGCCGCGCTGGCCGTGGTCTTCGAACTTCACCTTGCCGGTGACCTTCGCAAACAACGTGTCGTCCTTGCCGAGGCCGACGTTGAGCCCGGGCCGATACTTGCGGCCGCGCTGACGCACGAGAATGGAGCCGCCGGTCACCAGGTTGCCGTCGAACCGCTTGACGCCAAGCCGCTGCGAGTTGCTGTCGCGGCCGTTACGAGACGATCCCTGTCCTTTTTTTGTAGCCATTGCGCTTACACCTGGATGTCGGTAATGCGGACGCGTGTCAGATGGCTACGGTGGCCCTTGGTCCGACGGTACTGCTTGCGCCGCTTCTTTTTGAAGATGCGGACCTTCTTGCCTTTTTCCATCTCGCCGATCACGCCGAGCACCTTGGCGCCGGAGACGAACGGCGTGCCCGCCGTGACATCGCCCGCGTCGTTGCTGACGAGCAGGACCTGGTCGAACGACACCTCGCCGCCCGTTTCGCCGGCATTGTGGCCGTCGATGGCGATCACGGCGCCGGGTTCGACACGGAACTGGCGGCCAGAGGTCTTGATGATTGCAAACACGATATCTCTCCGGAAGGGCGGAACATTTGTTCCGCCGGGAACTGTTAAGGATACCACACGGTCACGCCGGAACTGAAGTTCCGGCCTCCCGGCTCGGGCTACTTCAGGAGGGTCCTGGTTCCCTTTATCTTCTGTGCGCTCAACGTGTTAAGGAAGGCAGGTAGCAGCCGATCCATCAGCTCGAAGTAGGACGAGAGCGCCGGGGTCTGCTGGTTGGCGTTATACAGAATCTCTTCCCGGAACGTCTCGCTGTGCAGCGTCTCGCCCGTGCGGCCGTCGATGAAGATAAATGTCGGGCGCAGGACGAAACCCTTGCGCTCCTGGTAGGTCCGGACCGGCACCACAATGCGGCGGCCGAACGGATCGTAGGTTTCCTGTTCGCGCTGCACGAACCCTGACCGCTGCTGCGGCGCAAACAGGATCGCGCCGGTCACGATCAGCGGCTGCTGATACTCCTCGCCGATCCGTTTCCAATACGCGACGTTCGCGAACAGGTGTTGGTACGGCTCCAGATCCTTTTCGTCGCTGAACACTGGCGGCTTGTCTTGATCCTGCGGCGGCTGCGCGGCCTGTTGATCGGGCACGGGCGGTGTGGCCTCGGCACTATTCTGTTTCGCCACTTCGAGCAGCGGCAGCGTGTCGGCGTCGATCACGCGCATGATGCCCTTGTTTCGCAGCTGGCTGCGAAGCAGGCGCACCGTTTCCATGTTGGCGTCGACGTCTTCATTGGCGCCGGCGATGAAGCCGGCGATGAAGATGCGCTGGAACGAAGAGACATCCAGCTTGGGCGAGATGGGCGTCTCGATCGGGATCTCGGTGTAGCTCGTACAGGCCGAGATTGCAGCGAGGAGCGCCAATCCGAAGCAGTGTTGCATTTGCCGGCTGCCGGCCGGGCGTCTAGCGACCGTCTTTCTGAGCCGCGCGGTCATTGATTTCCTTGAAGAGATCGTAGTTCTGTCTCACCAGCGCGTTCTCAGGTTCCAGCGCGAGCGCTTTTTCGTAAGCGGCCCGCGCCTTCGCCAACTGTCCCTCGTGCTCGTAAGCAACGGCGAGGTTATTGAACGCGGCGGCATAAGAGGGATCCAGCTGGG
Source organism: uncultured Acidimicrobiia bacterium (assembly GCA_963784445.1). GTDB lineage: Bacteria > Acidobacteriota > Vicinamibacteria > Vicinamibacterales > UBA2999 > 12-FULL-67-14b. Next base: position 616,594 of record CAWARO010000002.1, read on the forward strand.
TGGCGCGTTCCCAACGATAAATCGCCTCTTTCCATAGCCCACGCTGCGCAACCTGGATGCCGAACTCGACTTGTTCCTTGGCTTCTTTGCGCTGCGCCCACGCAGGGGACGCCGACGCCACGGCCATCAACAAAACGAGCCCGAGGATCCTTGCAGACATGTTGCCTTAAAAGCACTCTATACCCCTGTCCGCAAGCGGGCAAGTTAACAGTTGGCAGTTGCCATTTCGTCCCAAATCCGGCATCGTCGTCGGTGGTCAGGAGCAGCCAGCCCGTGTTTTGGGCATGGATTGCATCTATCTAGGCACTTCTGAATATCCCCAGCTGCTCGCGGAAATCTCCAATCCCCCGGAATGTCTCTGGACGCGAGGCGCTCGCTCGCTCTTCTTGCGGCCGGCGATCGCAATTGTCGGCGCCCGGGACGCGTCTCGCGAAGGCGTGGAAATCGCGTATCAAATCGCGAGCGATCTGGCGCGTGCCGGCATCGTCGTCGTGAGCGGTCTGGCCCGCGGCATTGATTCGGCCGCGCACACCGGCGCGCTCGATGGGGGAGGCACGACGATCGCCGTCCTCGGCACCGGCATCGATCGGGTGTATCCGGCGGAAAACAAAGACCTGCACGAACGCATCGCGGCTCGCGGCCTGCTTGTGACGGAGTTTCAACCAGGCGCGCATGCCGAGCTGTTCCACTTTCCGCAACGCAATCGGATCATCAGCGGACTCTCGAAGGCGGTGGTCGTGGTGGAAGCGCGCGAGCGGAGCGGGTCGCTCATCACCGCGCGCCTGGCCGGGGATCAGAGCCGCGACGTGATGGTGGTGCCGGGCCCGACCCGTTCCGGCCAGAACCGCGGCGGACATGCCCTCTTGCGGGACGGGGCAAAGCTCGTGGAGTCTGCGGTCGATATCCTCCAAGAGCTAGGGTTCGATGCGACCGCGGTTCCCGTGCACGAAGCGCTGGAAAGCGTTGAATTTACGGTAGATGACATCGCTGAAAAGCTGAAGATTCCACCCGGCGAAGCGCTCGCGCGGCTCCTTGAATGGGAGCTGACCGGCGAAATTCAACGGATTGGATTAGGTCGGTTCGTTCGTTCCCGGAGTAAGGTGTAGAGATTCTCGAATGCCGAAACCGCTCGTTATAGTTGAATCCCCCGCGAAAGCCCGGACCCTCGCAAGGTTCCTGGGCAGCAAGTACCGAGTGGAGGCCAGTTACGGTCACATCCGCGACCTGCCGGAGTCTGCGGCCGAAGTGCCGGCGGAAATAAAAGGCAAGTCGTGGGGCCGCTTGGGCGTCGACACCGACGGGGATTTCACGCCTTATTACGTGGTGCCTGCCGACAAGAAGAAGAACGTCACGGCGCTGAAGGCAGCCATGAAGGACGCCTCGGAGTTGATCCTCGCCACCGACCCGGACCGCGAAGGCGAGTCGATTAGCTGGCACCTGAAGGAACTGCTCAAGCCCAAAGTGAAAGTGCGCCGCATCGTGTTCCACGAGATCACGGAAGAAGCGGTGAAGGCGGCGCTCGCCGAAGCGCATGATGTGGACGAGAACCTCGTTCGCGCGCAGGAAAGCCGGCGCATTCTCGATCGTCTTTACGGCTACACGCTGTCGCCGGTGTTGTGGAAGAAGGTGCAGACCGGTCTCAGCGCGGGGCGCGTGCAGAGCGTGGCAGTGCGGTTGATCGTCGAGCGCGAAGAGGAACGCCTCGCGTTCCACACCGCGAGCTACTGGGATCTCGAAGCGAAGTTGCGGAGCGGCGCGAGCGAGTTCCCCGCGACGCTGGCCAAAGTGGGCGGGCAGCGCGTGGCCACCGGCAAGGATTTCGACAGCAAGGGCAACCTCACCTCGACCAGCGTCAGGCTGCTCGGCGAGAAAGAGGCGCAGGCCCTGCGTGAGACGCTGATGCGGCGCCTCCCGTGGAGCGTCACCAGCGTCGAAGAGAAGCCGTTCACCAAGCGGCCTTCGCCGCCGTTCACCACCTCCACGCTGCAACAGGAAGCCAATCGCAAGCTGGGCTTCTCGTCCGAGCGGACCATGCAGATCGCGCAGCGCCTGTTCCAGGGCATGGACCTTGGCGACGGTGATCTCGAAGGCTTGATTTCGTATCACCGCACGGACTCGACGACGCTCAGCACGAAGGCGTTAGCCGAGGCCGGTGAAGCGGTGAAGGAACTGTACGGCGCCGGGTTCCACAACCAGCGGCAGTATCAGACGAAGGTGCGCAACGCGCAGGAAGCGCACGAAGCGATCCGCCCGACGCATTTCCAGAAGACGCCCGCGTCGCTCGAGAAGATCCTCGAGAGCGACGAGCTGAAGATTTACGAGTTGATCTGGAAGCGCGCGGTGGCGTCGCAGATGGCCGACGCGAAGATGCTGCGCACCACCGTTGAAATTACCGGCGAGACCACCGACGGCGGCCCGGTCACGTTTAACGCGAGCGGCAACGCGATTGAGTTTGCCGGTTATCTGCGCGCGTATGTGGAGGGGTCGGACGATCCCACCGCGGCGCTCGACGAGCAGGAGACCATTCTGCCGAAGCTCGCCGTTGGCGATCAGGTGTGGTCGCCGGACAAGATTGACGAAGAGCTGATCCTGTTGGCGCTCGACGCGAAGGGCCACCAGACCTCGCCGCCCGCGCGTTACACCGAAGCGTCGCTCGTGAAGCGTCTGGAAGAGGAAGGCATCGGCCGTCCCTCGACGTACGCGCCGACGGTGGCGACGATTCAGCGCCGCGGCTATGTGTCGCGCCAGGGCAAGGCACTGGTGCCGAGCTTCACCGCGTTTGCCGTCACGAGACTCCTCCGCAATCACTTCGCCGACTACGTCGACATCGGCTTCACCGCCGAAATGGAAGAGATCCTCGACAAGATCTCGAACGGCGAAAAAGACTGGCTCGTGTTCCTCGCCGAGTTCTACCGCGGCGACAAGAAGCATCGCGGCCTGGAACATCTCGTCGAGGACAAGGGCCAGGCGATCGAATACCCGGTGATTGAGCTGGGCACGGATCCGGAGAGTAACCTGCCGGTGCGCGTGCGCATCGGGCGCTACGGTCCGTTCCTGCAGCTCGGATCGCAGAACGACGGCGGCCCGCGCGCGTCGCTGCCCGAGGATCTCGCGCCGGCGGATCTCACGCTCGACAAGGCGATGGCGCTGCTCAAGGCGAAGGCGCAAGGGCCCAGGTCGCTCGGCGTCGACCCCACCACGGGTCAGCACATCTACGTGATGCACGGACGCTTCGGCGCGTATGTTCAGCTGGGCGAAACGCCGGAGGATCGCGACGAGAAGCCGCGCCGCGCGTCGCTTGGCCGCGACCACACCGAAGAAACGATCACGCTCGACGTCGCGCTGCGGCTGTTGTCGCTGCCGCGCGAGCTCGGCAAGGCCGAGGACGGCGAGCCGATTCTCGCCAACCTCGGACGGTTCGGCCCGTATGTGAAGCACGGCTCAGAGTTCCGCTCGCTCGAGGAATCAGACGACGTGTATACGATTGGCTTCGAGCGCGCGAAGGAGCTGCTGGCGCAGCCGAAGAAGTCGATGCGCCGCGCGAGCCAGGCGCCGAAGGAACTGAAGGCGCTTGGGAAACACCCAGAGAGCGGCGAGCCCGTGCGGATTCTCGACGGCCGTTACGGCCCCTATGTCACCGACGGCACCACCAATGCGTCGGTGCCGAAGGGCACGCAGGTCGAGGCCGTCACCATGGCCTCCGCCGTCGAACTGCTCAATGCCCGGGCCGGCATGTCGGTGAAAAAAGGTCGTGGCCGCAAGACGGCCAAGGTCGCCGCCAAAAAAACTGCGCCAAAGAAGAAGTCGGCGTAGAATAGCTGCCGAGCGATCCATGAAGCGGCACATTCCCACCACCTCGCCCTTCGTCCTGGCCACTGCGGCCGGGATTGCGATCGTTTTCTCCAACTAGCGAAAAAATTCGCTGCTCACTTGTTCCAGCCCCAGGTGCGCGGCACCTGTGCGTGGGCTGGTTGCAGGTGTGGTCATGAAGCGTTGGTGGTCCCTCTTTCTTGAAGCGGTTCGCGGCTCCGACCGCGATTACACGGTTGGTGCCGTCGGTCCGGCGCTCGTCATGCTCTCGGTGCCCATGGTCCTGGAAATGGCCATGGAGTCGCTGTTCGCCGTCGTCGACGTCTTTTATGTGTCGCGCGTGAGCGCCGACGCCGTGGCCACGGTCGGCATTACCGAGTCGATGATGACCATCGTCTACACGGTGGCGTTGGGGCTCAGCATCGGCGCGATGGCGGTGGTGTCGCGCCGCGTCGGCGAAAAGGACGAGGACGGCGCCGCGCAGGCCGCGGCCCAGTCGGTTGCGCTCGGCCTCCTGGTGGCGCTCGCCGTTGGGCTCTTCGGTTTCTTCAACGCGGAGCGCTTGATGCGTGCCATGGGCGCAACGCCGTCGATGATCGCGTCGTCGCTGGGCTACACCCAGGTGATGTTCGCCGGCAATGCCACCGTGACGTTGCTGTTCCTCAACAACGCCATCTTTCGCGGCGCCGGCGATCCGGCCATCGCGATGCGCATGTTGTGGCTTGGCAACGCGATCAATATCGTCGTATGCCCATTCTTGATCTTCGGCATCGGCCCGTTTCCGGAGATGGGGGTCACGGGCGCGGCGATCGGAACCAATATCGGCCGCGGTACGGCAGTGCTGATGCAATTGTGGATGCTCTGGTCGGGGCGGAGCCGCATTCACATTCGCCGTCGGCACGTCACCGTGATTCCGGCGGTGATGTGGAACGTGTGCCGACTCAGTGGCTCGGGATTCATCCAGATCCTCATCGACACGTCGAGCTACATCGGCCTGGTGCGCATCATCTCGACGTTTGGCAGCGATGCGTTGGCCGGCTACACGATCGGCATCCGCACGGTGATCTTCGCGATCCTGCCGGCGTGGGGGCTCGCCAACGCCGCTGCGACGATGGTGGGGCAGGCGTTGGGCGCGAAGAAGCCCGATCGCGCCGAGCAAGCCGTGTGGACCGCGGGCCTGTACAACGCCGTTGTGCTGGGCGTGGTGAGCGTGTTCTTCATCGTGTTTGCGCCATGGATCGTGTCGATCTTCACGACCGACCCGAAGGTGGCGCCCTATGCCACGGCATGCTTGCGCATCGTGAGCACGGGATTCGTGTTCTTTGCTTACGGCCTCGTGTTCACGCAGTCGTTCAACGGCGCCGGCGACACGTGGACGCCGACGTGGATCAATCTGGGCTGCTTCTGGGCGTGGCAGATCCCGTTGGCCTGGTTTCTCGCGATTCGTCTCGAGATGGGACCGATCGGCGTGTTCATCGCCATGACCGTGGCGTTTTCCACGCTGGCGGTCGTCAGCGGGGTTATCTTTAGACGAGGCTGGTGGAAAACACGGGTCGTATGATTCACATCATCGGTGGCGGATTAGCGGGTTCTGAAGCGGCCTGGCAGGCGGCGGAACTGGGCGCAGACGTGACGATTCACGAAATGCGCCCGGTCCGGCCGACCGCCGTGCACAAGACTGGTGCGCTTGCCGAGCTCGTGTGCAGCAATTCCTTCCGCGCCGACAAGATCGATAACGCCGTCGGCTTGATCAAAGAAGAAATGCGGCGCCTGGGCTCGCTCGTGATGCGCGCCGCCGACGAGGCCCGCGTTCCGGCGGGTGCGGCGCTCGCGGTGGACCGTCACGTGTTCGCGCAGGCCGTGACCCGCGCGATCGAGGCGCATCCGCGCATCCGCCTCTCGCGTGACGAAGTGCTTGCCGTTCCCGGACCGGAGTGGTCGCCGGTGATCATCGCCACCGGTCCGCTGACGTCGGATGCGTTGTCGAAAAGCATCCAGGACATGGTCGGCGAGGAACACCTGGCCTTCTACGATGCGATTAGCCCGATCGTGCTCGCCGAATCGATCGACGTGTCGAAAGTCTTTCGCGCCTCTCGCTGGGGCCGGAACGTATGGAACCAGGGTGCGCAGGGTGCGCAGGGTGCACAGAGTGCGCAAGGTGAGAATGACGAAGGCGACTACTTGAATTGTCCGATGACCAGGGCCGAATACGATGCCTTCTATGCGGCGCTGATCGCGGCCGAGTCCGCCACGGTTCATGACTTCGATAACACGAAATTCTTCGAAGGCTGCCTCCCCATCGAGGTGATGGCGCATCGCGGCGAAGGCACGCTGCGGTTCGGGCCCATGAAGCCGGTGGGCTTGAAGGATCCGCGAACCGGCCATCTGCCGTACGCGGTGGTGCAGCTGCGGCAAGACACGCTCGCCGGCGATCACTACAGCCTCGTCGGGTTCCAGACGCAGATCAAATGGGGCGACCAGGCTCGGGTCTTGAAGATGATTCCCGGCCTCGAGAACGCCGAGTTCGTTCGCTACGGCATGGTGCATCGCAACACCTATATCTGTGGACCGAGAGTGCTGCTGCCGACGTGGCAGACCCGGCACCGCGCGGATCTGCTGTTCGCCGGCCAAGTGTCGGGCGTCGAGGGTTACGTGGAATCGGCGGCCTCGGGGTTGATCGCCGGGCGTAACGCCGCGGCAATCGCCAAAGGCGAGGCGCCGCAGGCGCCGCCGCGCACCACCGCGATTGGCTCGCTGGGCTATTACGTGTCGCATGCCGACCCGAAGACGTATCAGCCGACCAACATCACCCACGGCATCATGCCGCCGCTGGATCAACCGCCGCGCGACAAGATGAAAAAGAAGCTGATGATCGCCGAACGCGCGTTGGCGGATCTCGATGCGTGGCGTGGCGCTTTCGTAGAGGCGGGACGTTAGTCCCGCCAACTGCGTACCGCCCTGGCCCGACATGCGCGAGCACCTCAAATCTTTTCTCGCCTTCCTCAAGCACAATCGCCACGTGTCGCCGCACACCTTACGCGCCTATGAGAGCGACGTCACGCAATACCTCGCGTGGGTGGCGGGCGAAACCGGCAAGAAGATGTCGGCGCTCGAGGCCGCCGATCTCGACATGCTGTCAGCACGGTCGCATCTCACGGCACTGAACAAGGCGGGCAAGGCCCGCTCATCCGTTGCGCGGAAACTGTCGGCGCTGAAGACGTTCGTCCGCTATCTGCGCCGTGAAGATCTGATCGAGCACGATCCCACCGCGATGGCGGTTGCGCCCAAGCGCGATCAGACGATCCCCGTCTTCCTGAGCGAACAGGAGATCACCCGGCTGATCGAAACGCCCAACACCGGCGATCCGTTGGGCCGGCGCGACCGGGCCATTCTCGAGCTGTTCTACGCCTCAGGGCTGCGGTTGAGCGAGCTGGTCGCCGTGGACATGGAAGACCTCAACCTGAGCGGGCGCATGGTGCGGGTCATGGGCAAGGGACGCAAGGAACGCTTGCTGCCATTCAATCAGAGCGCCGCCGACGCGATCCGCGCGTGGATGAAAGACCGTACCCTGATCCTTGCATCACGCAGATCACGGCCGGTCTCGCCGAAGCGCCCGAAGGGCGCGAAGGCGGACGACCCGCTGTTCATCAACTATCGCGGGACCCGCCTGACCGATCGCAGCGTCGATCGCCTGCTGAGGAAATACGTCGCGCAGTGCAGCACCCGGATGGGCATCAGCCCGCACGCGTTGCGCCACTCGTTTGCCACGCACCTGCTGCAACGCGGCGCCGACCTTCGCGCCATCCAGGAACTGCTGGGCCACGCCGCGCTGAGCACCACGCAACGCTACACGCACGTCAACGCCGCGCAATTGATCGAGGTGTATCGCAAATCGCATCCACGTGCCGTCAAGAGCGGGTAGAATAGACGGCGACTTGCTCCGTTTCGCGATAGTCACGATCCTCCTGAGCGCCTCCGCAGCCTTCGCGCAGCAGCCCTCACCCGATCCGGCGCCCAATGACGCGCCGGTTGATCTCTTCGGCTTCACCTTCAACCAGAGCGAGCGGTTGCGGTTTGGCGGAGAACTCATGTTCGGCTGGTCGCATGATGGCGCGCAGGCCGCGCTGGGCTTCGAGAAGCAGGGCCGCGTCGGCTGGGCGATCCTCAGCGTCAGCGGCCGTGTTTCCGATCGCGTCAGATATTACGTGTCGGTGAATCCCGTCAACGAAACGGCGTCACGGCCGGCGTGTGGCGAGAAGGACTTTTTCTTCCCCAACGACCCCAACCTCTTCGCCGGTACCGGACCCATCGTGAAGTGCGACGAAGAGGACGGCCTCAAACGCGTCGACACCTACAACACGTTTTCCCTCGACTACATCAACCAGCAGGGCCTCCTGCGCGAGGGCTACATCGACGTCGGCATTTCCAACAACGTCTCGCTGCGCGGCGGCCGCTTCATTTTGCCGATCGGGTTGGCACCCCGTGAAGTTGGCGCGACCAGCGCCAAGGACATGGCGCGCATCACGCGGATCAATGCCGAAGCCAACTTCGGCGCGATGCTCGCGTTCACCAAGCGCAACGCGGATCGGGCGATTTTCGACGCCGGCATCATGGCCGTGCTCGGCGACGGCAATCGCGAGAAGGATTACGACTGGTTCTATTTCGTCAACACGTCGCTCGACACCAACAGCGCCATCACCGTGGTCGCCTCGGCGCGCATTGCGCCCGTCAACGCGTTCGAGCTGCGCGCCGCCTACAAGAAGGGCTACACCGGCTCGAAAGTCGAGCGGCTGCCAAGTTACTGGGCGTCGAAGCGCAATGACGATGCGATTGTGGGGAGCCTGAAGGTTACGCCGGTGTCGTGGGCGTCGATCTTCGCCGAGTACGCCCATTACCAGTGGGGGCCGACGCTGACCTCCGGTGAATTGGTCGGTATTCCGGCGATCGAGCCGATCGACAAGACCGGGTATTACATGGGCGGGCAGCTCAATGTCCCGGTCTCATCGCGCGTGCGGGTTGGCGGCAGCATCACCCGCGAGGAACTGCTGCGCGACGACAGCCTGATCCAATACCTGTCGCTGAACAATTTATACGGCGTGGAGATGGGAAAGAAGGACCGCGCGTTGATCGTGCGCGGCTTCGTCGACGTCAACCGCCTCGTGAACGTCAGCTTCTTCTGGGTGGACGTCTCGAATCCGTATCCGTGGGTGAGTGGCAGCTGGCCGGTGGCCGGCCCCACGGCCTTCACTGGCCGCGCCCCGGATCGCGTCGGCGTGACCGTGACAGTGCGAACTCCTTAGGCACTCTGCGCACTTTGCGCACCCTGCGCACTCTGCGCACTTCGTGCACTCTGTGCACCCTGCGCACCCTGGTTCTTAAGGTATATTGGCGCCGCACTAATGGTGCAGTCCCCGCCGGCATTCACCCGCTTCATCTGGCTTTTCACGCTGGCGGCAATCGCAGTGGTGGCCACGCTCAGCGTGGTGATCTATCAAACCGCCGCAAGCGAAACCGTCGCGCAGCACTCCAGCCAGCAACTGGCCATGGTGCGGACCGCTGCCGTGGCCGTGGAGGCGGAGATTCGATCGATGTCCGCGCAGCTGCGACAGTTCAACAGCCTGCCCAGCGTGCAGGTTATCGATCCGGTGCTCAACCAGCGCGTGCACGCTGCTTTCGGTGTGCAGCCGAACTCGCTTATCAACCTGATCGTCCGGGCCGACGCCACAGGCCGACTACATCACTGGATGCCGGACGGGACACAGACAGCGCGAGGGGAATCGGTCTATCTCGATCAGGAACTCTGGCAGTGGGCGTCAAATCGAGCGAACGTCAATCAGATTCGTGTGATTCACGGGTGGGCCAACAGCGTCCCATCCAGGCGCGCGCTCGTGGTGCCCGTGTGGCGCACGGCTCCCAGTGCGGAAACGCCGAATCCGTCCAACGATTTCAACGGCGTGCTGGCGCTGGTCATCGACCTGAACCGCTTCGTCGAGGTCTACCTCGGCCCGGCGATTGACGATCTCGCCGGCAATCAGTTCGTCGTCGGCCTGGCCACGCCGACCTACGGCGTGCTGATGCGTCCAGGCAGGTCCGGGGTGACGCCGGCCGCCGCTGACGCGCATAACCACGCCGAGGCGCAAGGCACGTCGATTCTCGACGACGAGGGTGGCCGCCGCGTGCATGCGTGGGCGAAGTTGAACGCCGCCAACGAAACCTGGATGGTCGCATCGTCGGCGAGCTACGACCTGGTGGCGGCGCAGATCCAACGGTCGGTGTTGAGCCAGCTGGCGCTGTCGGCTGCCCTGCTGGTGGCGGTGCCGATTGTCGGGTTTCTCCTCGCGCGGCGCGAACGGCGCGCCCAGGACGAGCAGCGCCGGCTCGAACGGCAGCTGGCCGAGTCCCAGAAGATGGAAGCGATCGGCAAGCTCGCCGGTGGTGTTGCGCACGACTTCAACAACATGCTCACGGCGATCCTCGGCTACGCCAGCATGATCTACGAGGACGCGGGTCCGAAGTCGCCGATCCAGCAGCAGGCGCTGCAGATTCGGAAGGCCGCCGAGAGTGCGGCGACGTTGACCCAGAAGCTGCTGGCCTTCAGCCGTAAGCAGGTGCTGCAAGCCAACCAGGTCGACGTCGCGTCGGTGCTTGACAGCCTGGTGGCGCTGATTCGCCGCGTGATCGGCGAGAACATCACCGTGACCACGCACGCGGACGACAACTTGTGGCCGATCCTCGCCGACCCCGTTCAGGTAGAGCAGTCGCTCGTCAACCTCGCGATCAACGCGCGCGACGCGATGCCCAACGGCGGCACGCTGCAGATCACCGCGCGCAACGCCCCGCGCCCCAAGGGTGAACGTCGTCCCGACGGTGAAGTGAAGCCTGGCGATTACGTGCAGATCACCGTGACCGACACCGGCATCGGCATGGACGAAGTAACGCGCACGCGGATGTTCGAACCGTTCTTTACGACCAAGCCACAAGGGCAAGGCACCGGGCTCGGGCTGTCCACGGTGTACGGATTCGTGCGCCAGTGCGGCGGCTCGATCGGCGTGCTCTCGACGCCGGGGAAAGGCACGTCGATCGAATTGCTGCTGCCGCGCGCGGCCGGTGCTGCGGCCACGCCCAAATCGCGCCGTCCCTCTGAGGATGCGAGGCGGGGCACGGAAACAGTGCTCGTCGCGGAAGACGAAGAGGCTGTGCGAGCACTGGCCGTCCAGTCGCTCGAAAGGAGCGGCTATCAGGTGATCTCCTCGCCGAGCGGCGAAGAGGCGCTCAGGCTCGCCAGTACCTTTGACGGCACCATCCACCTGCTGTTGACGGATGTGGTGATGCCCGGCATGAAAGGACCCGAGCTCGCGGCCCGGCTGCGCGCCCAGCGGCCCGGGCTCAAGGTGCTGCTGATGTCGGGCTATGCCGCCGAGGTGGTCACGCCGGGTGACCTCCAGGATGCGACGATGGTGTCGAAGCCGTTCTCGCCCTCGGCGCTGGCCCGTGCCGTCCGTAATGCCCTGGACGTGCCGCTGCCGTCGGTGGGCGCTTCGCAAGGATAAACGGATAGGAGGATAATGGGTCCGCCTTCGCCCTGGGGGCTTCGGCGGACTCGGCCCGCCTTCGGCGGGCCTCGGAGGACACTCGATGACTCGTGTAGTTCAAGCTCTGGTATTGATGATTGGAATGACGCTGCTGCCTGGCGCGGCACTGGCACAACCGTCGCTGAAGGATCCCGCCACACTGAAAGAACAGGCGCCTGCCACCTACAACGTGCGCCTCGACACCAGCGCCGGTCCGGTCGTGATCAGGGTGACCCGCGAGTGGTCGCCTCTCGGCGCCGATCGGTTCTATAACCTCGTGAAGAACGGCTTCTACGACGGCGCCCGCTTCTTCCGCGTGCTGAGCGGGTTCATGGCCCAGGTCGGCATGAACGGCGACCCGGCGATCCAGAAAGTGTGGAGCCGCGCCAACTTCAACGACGATCCGGTCAAAGGCAGCAACAAGCGCGGCTTCGTGACGTTTGCGAAGACCGGCGCGCCGAATTCGCGATCGACGCAGTTCTTCATCAACTACGGCGACAACAGCTTCCTCGACAAGCAGGGGTTCTCGCCATTCGGTGAAGTGGTCGAAGGCATGGCCGCGGTCGACAAGCTGCACAGCTACGGCAAGGAAAACGTGCCGGACCAGGGACGCATCATCAGTGAAGGCAATGCGTACCTGAACAAGGAATATCCGAAGCTCGACTTCATCAAGAAGGCGACGATCGAGACGGCCAAACCCGAGAAGAAATAAGCCATGCGCTATCTGCTGATCGCAATGTCGGCGCTCGTCATTCTCCTGGGCGCGTCCGGCTCGGGGCAGGTGCCGGTGCAGGATCGGCAGGCCGCCGGATCGGCGTTGCGGCCCGCGGTGATGGGACCGACCGGTGGCGTGTCCACCGGTCACCCGCTCACCACTGCGGCCGCGTTCAGCATTCTCTTGAAGGGCGGCAACGCCTTTGACGCCGGCGTGGCGTCGCTCATCGCCGGCGGCGTGCTCGAGCAGGACCTCTACAGCCTCGGCGGCGAGGCGCTCGTCCTCGTGTATCCCAAGAAGGAAAACAAGGTCACCTCGATCGTCGGCCAGGGCTGGGCCCCGAAGGCCGTGGATGTCGACTGGTACCTGTCGCGCAACAAGACCCTGGACGGCGCCGGTCTCGATCCCGCCGTGGTCCCTGGCGCCCTGCATGCGGCGCTGACCGTGCTCGAGAAGTGGGGCACGATGACGTTCGCGGAAGTGGCGGCACCGGGCATTGCCTATGCCGAGCACGGCTTCCCGATGCGCAACAGCACCGCGCGCACCATTCGCGGCCAGCTGAAGTTCATGGACAACTGGCCGGCGAACAAGGCCTACTGGCTGAAGCCGGACGGGTCGCAGTATCAGCCGGGAGAAACCATCAAGCTGCCGACGCTGGCGCGCACGCTGAAGCGCATGGTCGACGCTGAACGCGCCGCGAAGGGCCGCGGCCGCGTCGCCGGCATCGTCGCGGCGCGCGATCGGTTCTACAAGGGCGACATCGCGAAGGAGATGGTGGCGTTCCTGCAGAAGCACGGCGCGCCCTTCGACGTGAGCGACTTTGCCGAGTACTACGCGCGCATCGAAGAGCCGGCCAAGACGACATATCGTGGCTACACCGTCTACAAGCACGGCTTCGGCAGCCAGGGTCCGGTGCTGTTGCAGGCGCTCAACATCCTCGAGAACTTCGATCTGCAGAAGATGGGACACGCGAGCGCGGACTACCTGCACACCGTGACCGAGGCGATGAAGCTCGCCTATGCGGATCGCGATACCTATTACGCAGATCCGGCGTTCGTGCAGGTGCCGGGCGAGGGGTTGTTGTCGAAGGAGTACGCGAAGGAGCGCGCGGCGCTGATCGATCCAAAGAAGGCCTCGACCACGTTCATCGCCGGTGACCCGCTCAAGTTCGACTCGAAGGTGAAGCAGTGGACGTTCTGGAAGGCCAATGAAACCGGTGCCGCCACGCCGCGCACCGCGGGCCAGGATGATTCGGCGGGAATTGTCAAAGACACCACGCACATGGCGGTGATCGACAAGGACGGCAACATCTTTGACGTCACGCCGAGCGGCGGCTGGGTGCCTGGCGCGGTGATCCTCGGTGATACCGGCATCGGCATGAGCGTGCGCGGCGAGCAGTTCTGGCTCGACAAGACGCGCGCCAATCAAATGCGCCCGCGCGCGCGGCCGCGTTACACCCTGACGCCAAGCATGGTGTTCAAGGGTGACGTGCCGATGATGGGGCTGGGCACGCCTGGCGGCGACAACCAGGATCAGACCATCCTGCAGGCGCTGCTGAGCGTGGTGGATTTCTGGAACGACTGGTACCCGAACCTGCATTTCGCGTTCGAGCGCCCGCGCGTGCAGACGATGCACTTTTACGGATCGTTCTGGCCGCACGAGGCGGGCTTCAATCAGCTGAACGTGGAAGCGACCATTCCCGACGCCGTGTTCAACGAGCTGAAAGCCCGCGGCCACGACGTCAGCCGCCTGCGCCCGTTCGGGATGTCAGGTTGTGCGACGGCGGTGATGATCGATCCGGCGACCGGCAACCGCTTCGCCGCCGCCGATCCCCGTCGCGACTGTTACGCGATTGCGTACTGAGTCTGCAGCCGTGCAGTTCCGCCTTCCGAACGTCCTAGAACGGGCGGCGCGTGGACAGCTGCAGCCGTAAGTCGTCACGCGAGACGGTGACGTTCACCATCCCTTCTGCAATCTTTGGATCGCCCGCATAGGCGATTTCGTAGCGAGACATCATGATCCGGTGATCGATGTCGAGCCGCTCCGCAATGTCCTTTAACCGTGCGGGCAGGCTGTTGGCGGTATTCAACGTCTGGCGGAGGCCGCCGACGTTGTCGACGAGATTCATCACCAGGTCGGTGACCGCTCCCGTTTGTTTGCCGGCGAGGATCACCGCGTGCGCGGCTCCGCCGCGCGCCACGAAGTCATTCATGAACTTGTTGTAAGCGACGAAGTCCGGCTCGCTCCTGCCCTCTCCGTTATCGGTCGTCACGATCACGAATACCGGCCACTGCTCCGGCGCGGCCTTGAGGAACCGCCTGTCGGCCTCGAGGAGCGTGTCGAGAAACGCGTTGGCGCCGCCTTCAGAGGAGAAGCGGGCCACTTCCGCGCGGAGCTTGTCGCGGGCATCGTTGGGGACCGTCCGGACGCGGATCTGTCCGCCAGTCGAAATGAACACCACTTCGTGTTGTGGCGGCAGGGTGTCGACAAATCCCGCGAGCGCGGCCTTGAAGTTGTTGATCACCGCTCCGACGGGCGTGCTCGAGTCGACCATCAGGACGATCCGCATCGGCACGTCGCCGAGCGTGGCGCGTGTGACGTCGCGCTTCGCGCCACGTTCGGTGACTTGGAAATCTGCCCGCGTGAGATCGAGCGCCGGCCTGCCGGCAGTGTCGACCACGCTCACGAAAACCGAGCGCGTGACCGTGCGCTGCGCCGAGAGTGAGACGGAAATGGTAACGAGAATCGCGATAGCGGAAACAATCGCGCCCCACTGTCGCGTCCTGGTTCTTCCGAACATCGGGCGCGATTATAGCTTGCCAATCGCTTCGCGGCCGCCGATCCTCGTCGCGACTGTGACGCGATTGCCTACTAGGCCGAGGCGAGCACCCGCCGCCTCGGCATCTCGATATTGAGCGTCTTGATCTTGTAATTCATCACGCGCGGGCTGATTTGTAATAGCTCCGCGGCGTCCTTTTGCACCCAGTTCGCCATCTTCAGCGCTTCGGTGATCGCCTGCCGCTCAATGTCTTCCAGCGCGATGCCCGTCGGCGGGATTTTCACCACGCTCTGTGATTCCCGCGACGTGCCCGCGGGCGCGAAGTCGCCGAGGCGCAGGTCGCTCGACATGATCATCGGCGTCTCCGCCAGTAGCGCCGCGCGTTCGATGGCGTTCTCCAGCTCGCGGATGTTGCCCGGCCAGTTGTAGCGGACCAGCAGCTTCTGCGCGTCGTTATCGAGGCCGTCGAGGCGCTTCTTCAGCTCGCTGCCGAAGCGCCGGATGAAGTGCATCGCCAGCGCCAGGATGTCTTCCTTGCGCTCGCGCAGCGGCGGCGTCTCCACCGACACGACATTCAAGCGGTAATAGAGGTCTTCGCGGAAGTGACCCGAGGCGACCATCGCCGACAGATCACGATTGGTCGCCGCGATCAGGCGCACATCGACGCGGATGGTACGGGTGCCGCCGAGGCGTTCGAACTCGTGTTCCTGCAGCACGCGCAGGATCTTGGCCTGCGTGCTGGCGCTCATGTCGCCGATTTCGTCGAGGAACAGCGTGCCGCCGTCGGCCTGCTCGAAGCGGCCGATGCGCTGGCGATCCGCGCCGGTGAACGCGCCCTTCTCGTGGCCGAACAGTTCCGACTCGAGCAGGTTCTCCTGCAGCGCCGCGCAATTGACCTTCACAAAGTTGCGCGCCGAGCGGAGCGAGTTGTGATGGATGGCGCCGGCGATCAGCTCCTTGCCGGTACCGGTTTCGCCGCGGATCAGCACCGTGGAGTTGCTCTTCGCGACCTTGCGCACCACCCCGAGCACGCGGCCCAGCGATTCGCTGCCGCCGACAATCTTGTCGAAGTCGTAGTTTTCCTGGCGCTCGTTGCGGAGGTAATCGAGCTCGTTGCGCAGGCGCTTCAGCTCGAGAGCCTTTTCGACCTTGACCTCCATCTCCTCGAGCTCGAACGGCTTCTGCACGTAATCGAACGCGCCGTGCTTCATCGCTTCCACGGCGGTATTCACCGATCCGAACGCGGTCATCAGGATGACCGACGCCGACGGATGCAGTTGTTTGGTGGTACGCAGCACATCGAGTCCGTCGGACCCGCCCATCTTCAAGTCGCTGACCACGACGTCGAAGTAGCCTTCGTGCAGCCGCTCGAGCGCGGCGTTGCCGTTGGGCGCTTCATCCACGTCGTGCCCGGCGGTGGTAAGGGAGAGTGCGAGCCCCCGCCGGAGAGCGTCGTGATCGTCCGCTACGAGTATGCGAGCCATGCGCTAGTCCATCCTGCCTTCCACGTTGTGCCGTCGAACTCCGGACTTGTTGGGCGAGTCCTGTTTCTTGTGTGGCTCCACCGGCAACGTGACGCGGAACTTCGTCCCGCGCCCATCAACGGTGGTCATGTCGATGCGGCCTTCGTGCGCGTCGACGATCTTGCGCACGATGGCGAGGCCCAGGCCCGAGCCCTGCGCCTTGGTCGTGAAAAACGGATTGAAAATCTTCTCCGCCACACTCGACGGCATCCCCGGCCCATCGTCCGCGACGTCGACGACCACCGTCGGCACCGGCACGTGGCCGTCGGGAAGCAACGCGCCTTCGGCGCTGGTGCGCGCCAGGCGCGCGCTGATCTCGATGCGGCCGCGGCCTTCGAGCGCCTCGTAGGCGTTAATCAACAGGTTGCAGAACACCTGGGTCAGCTGATGCTGGTCGGCGCCGAGCGCCGGCAGGTCCTTGGGCAGCGACACCCCGACGATGATCCCGCCGCGCTGGGCCTTGCCGTCGGCCAGCGACACCGCGCTCGACACCGCATCGGCCAGCTGCGTGCGATCGACCTGCAGCCGGACCGGGCGCACGAACGCGAGCACTTCCTGCACGATCGCGTTCGCCATCTTCGCTTCGCTGATGATGTCGCCTACCAGCGACTGCACGTCGAGGTTCTCGGGCGCCTTGCGGCGCAGCAGGCCGGCGAGCACCTCGATGCCGGCCAGCGGGTTCTTGATTTCGTGCGCCATCACCGCGGCCATCTCGCCGACCGCGGCCAGCCGATCGCGCAGGCGCTCGCGCTCTTCCATCTGCTCGACGTGGGTCAGGTCCTTGAAAAACAGCGCCGCGCCGACCGCCTCGCCATGCTCGTCGCGCACGAGCGACAGGGTGTAGCCGATCACCGTGTCGGTGGACTTCAGCCGCAGCTCTGCGCGGTTGGGCAGCGACTTCAACACGAACGCGCCGCCGAGCACACGGACGATGTCGTGGTGTTGATGGAGCACGTCGGCGTACGGCGTGCCGATAATGTCGCTGCCCGGATCCAATGCGAACAGCCGGCGGGCTTCGTCGTTGATGACGACGAGGCTGCCGTCGCGGTCGATCGCCAGGACCCCATTACGCATGTTCCCCACCAAGTGGCGGAAAAATGCGTCCTGTTGCTTGGCTGCTTTTGCCGGTCGCTTGGCCATCAGCATCTTGCCAAAGCCGGGATAGGCAAAGGCCATGCCCCGGCTGAGGCGGCGACTTAACGCTCTAAGTCGTTGCGATTACAGAATTTGGATTATCGCCTAAGTAGAGGCGTAATTACAAAAATGTAAGTTAATCACGAATTTCGTATGTCCTCGTAACTGCTGAGCTCCCCTTGGAGCATTTCCCACTGCCCCAAGAGCTCGCCAACTTCCCACATCAACTCCTGGTGTTGCGTGAGTACCGGCTTGGATTTTTCGTGATCGCTGTAGAAGTCCGGAGCTGACATTTTCTCTTCGACTTCCTTGATCGCCTTCTCGCGTTCGGCGATTCGCTTCTCGAGTTCGGCGACGCGATCCTTCAACGCCTTCAACCCGCGCTCGCGTTTTTTCTTCTCGGCCGCTTCGCGCTTTCGTTCCTCATGCGCTCGCGCAGGTGCATCTTGTGCATCACGTGCATCACGTGCGACCTGCTTAGCGGCCTTCGTTCGCGTATTCGGCGCACTCGATGCACTCGATGCACTCGGTGCACTCGGTGCACCCGATGCACCCGATGCACCCGAGCTCTTGCTCCACAAGAACGCCTCGTAGGTCCCCGGATAAAGCGTCGCCCTGCCGTCCCCGACCTCGATGACTTTGGTCGCGAGCTTTTCCACGAAGTAGCGATCGTGCGAGACGAAGACCAGGGTGCCGCCGTAATCGGCCAGGGCGTCGAGCAGCACTTCCTTCGAGTCGATATCGAGGTGGTTGGTCGGTTCGTCCAGCAGCAGCGTGTTCGACGGCCGCAGCAGCATGCGCGCTACCGCCAGGCGCGTGCGCTCGCCGCCCGACAGCACGCCGGCCTTCTTGTAAACATCGTCTCCTGAAAACAGGAAGCCGCCGAGGATGTTGCGGATCATCGGCACCATCGTGTGAGGCGATCCGGCCGACAAGGTCTCGTACACGGTCAGCGTGGGATCGAGCCGCGTGGCCTCGTCTTGCGCGAAGTACTGCATCACCACCTGGTGGCCCTCCGCGCGCGTGCCCGCGTCGGGCGCTTCCTCGGCAGACAGCAGCCGCATCAAGGTGGACTTGCCGGCGCCGTTATGACCGACCAACGCAATGCGATCGCCGCGTTCGATGTGCAGGTTCACCGCGTCGAGCACCATGTTCGCGCCGTAGGCCTTGCGCGCGCCCTTCAACTCGAACACCATCCGGCCGCTCTTCACCGCGGCCGGGAACTGGAAGTGAATGCGCTTGCGCTCGGGCGGTACTTCGAGCCGCTCGACCTTCTCGAGCATCTTGATGCGGCTCTGGACCTGCGCGGCCTTGGTCGCCTGGTAGCGGAAGCGATTGATGAACTCCTCGACGCGCTGGATCTCCTCGTCCTGGCGCCGCTTGGCGTCGCGCAACCGCTCGAGACGCGCGTCGCGTTCCTCCAGGTACTTCGTGTAGTTGGTGTGGTAGTCGGTGATCGTCCGCAACGTCAGGTCGGCGATGTGCGTCACCACTGCGTCGAGAAAGTAGCGATCGTGCGACACCAGGATCACTGCATGCGGGTAAGCGACGAGATATTCTTCGAGCCAGTTGCGGGCGTCGAGGTCGAGATGGTTGGTCGGCTCGTCGAGCAGGAGGAGATCCGGCGCGCTCAGCAGCAACTTCGCCAGCGCGAGACGCATTTGCCAGCCGCCCGACAGGTGATCGGTCAGCTGCTCCTGCACCTCCGGCTCGAAGCCGAGCCCGCGCAGCACCGTCGCGACCTTGAGCTCGATCTGATAGCCGTCGCCCAGGCGGAAGCGATCCTGTACCTCGCTGTAACGCGCGAGAATCGCCTCGTGAGCCGCTTCGGCTAACGCGGGATCGCCAAGCCGTTCCTCGAGCGCGTGCATCTCGTGTTTCAAATCCAGCAGGGGCTTGAGCGCGAGGCTGGCCTCGGCCACGACGGTTCGGCCGCTATGGGCGAGGCCGTCCTGCGGCAGATAACCGAGCGTGAGCGCGTTGGGTTTTTGAATAAGGCCGGAGTCGGGCTCGTCCATGCCCGCGAGCATCTTCAGTAGCGTCGTCTTGCCGGCCCCGTTTGGTCCACAGAGGCCAACACGATCGCGGTCGCCGACCTGCCACGTCACGTGCTCGAGCAGGGTCTTCTCGCCGAACGCTTTGGTGACGTCTTGAAGTTGGAGCATCGAAGAGGTCTTAGGGTCTCAACGAGGTCCTAGGGTCTTGGGGTCCTAGGGTCTTGAAAAACGTTCAGCGTTCTTGCCCTATGACCTCAGGACCCTAAGACCTTAAGACCTCGTTCACTCCCCGAGAGCGCGTGCCGCCGCAGCAAGAACTTGCGGCACGCGAAACGGCTTGGTCAGATATCCGGCCACGCCGAGATTGACCGCGTCGATGGCGCTCGACTCAGTGGAGAAGCCGGTGATGATGATCACGGGCAGGTCCGTCTTCAGGCGCTTGGCTTCGCGGATGAGCGTGAGCCCATCCATACCCGGCATCTTCAGGTCGGCAATCAGCAGGTCGTAATTGCCCAGGCGCAGGCGTTCGAGCGCGGCGCGGCCATCCGGCGCCACATCGACGTCGTATTCGGCCAAGGCGAGGGTTTTCTGCAACAGCTCGCGAATGCTGGATTCATCGTCCACGACCAGCACCCGGCTGCGGCCGTCACGGGCTGCGGGCTTGTCCGACGCCGCGCCGACGGCGCGCTCGCCTCGGGGGCGCTGCGTGTCCAGCCAGGCGTCGATGTCGCGCTTGCGGAAGCGCCACTGGCGGCCTACCCGGACGGCGGGGATTTTGCCGGCCTTGATCAGCCGGTACACGGTGCGAAGGTTGACCTGGAGATACTCCAGGACTTCTTCGGTCGTAAGAAAAATCTCGTCGTTGGGGAAGTTGACGCCCACTAAGTGTCTCTGAACACGGTATCTTACCCCATCGGCAGGCCCCAAAACGCCGAACCCTTGCGTAAATGAGCCTGCCAAGCCGAAGCCTTGGCGAAGGCAGCCTGCCGCGCCGAGGCCATGGCGAAGGCGGGGGCTTGACCGACTATCGGCCGATGCCCGCCGTCTTAGACAATAGCGTGCACGATTCGCGAATCTGATCGCATGGTAGCGACCGACGAGGAGCTCGTCGCCCGGTCCATGAACGGCGACGTAGATAGCTTCAACCAGCTCGTTTTGCGCTGGGAACGGCCGATCTACGCCCTCGCGTACCGGGTTATTGGCCGCGATGAGGATGCCAGGGACGTCGCCCAGGAAACCTTTCTCAGGGCCTTCCGTGCCCTCCCCGGGTTCAAGGGTCAGGCGAAATTCTCCTCGTGGCTGTACAGAATTGCGCTGAATCTCTGCCGCGATTGGATCCGGCGGAAAAAGCGCACGCCCGTCGTGGAGATGCCCGAGGGCGTCGACATTATCGAACTTGCCGCCGAGCAGGGACCGGTCGAATCGATCGAGGACCTCGTCGCGCGGAAGGAGATGAGCCGCATCGTGGCGGAAGGCATGAAATTGCTGCCCGACGAACAGCGCACGGCGATCGTGTTGAAGGATACCACGGGCTCACGTTCCAGGAGATCGCCGATCTGCAAGGCTGTCCGCTGAGCACCGTCAAGACCCGTTTGTATCAAGGCCTCACCGTCCTGCGCCGTCATCTCGAGAGCCAGGGCATGACCGAATATCAGAGTGAAAAGCAATGATGAGTACGTTTACGTGTGACGACAAGCCAACCCTGATCGCGTACCTCTATGGAGAGGTCGACGCGGCGACGCGCCATCGCGTGGACGCGCACCTGGCGACGTGCGAGCGCTGCGCCGCGGAAATGACCGCGCTCGGCGACGTGCGCGCGGAGCTGGCCCTGTGGGGCGCGCCCGACGCGGAGCTCGGGTTCGCGATTACCAGGACGTCCGAACCGCCATCCGCGCAAGTGCTGCGGCCGGCGCGGTGGTGGACTACCGTCCCGGCGTGGGCGCAAGCCGCCGCCGCGGTACTGGTCATCGCCGCCGGCGCGGGCATCGCGAATCTGCAGGTTTCATCCAGCGCGGAAGGGTTTTCGGTCACTACTGGCTGGATGAAACCTGCCCTGAGCGAGCAGTCCGCGCGCACCGCGCGCGAAGTGCGAGTCGAAGGGCAAGACGAGTGGCGCACAGCCTTGGCGAATCTCGAACAACAGCTGCGCACTGAAATCCGATCGACGCATGAACCGACGACCGTCCGCGCCGCCACGCCGTCGGCGGACGAGGCGACCATCCGGCGCGTGCAGCAATTGATCGCGGCGAGTGAAGAACGGCAGGAGCGCGAGCTCTCGTTGCGGCTCACGCAGCTGGCCGTCGACACCAACATGCAGCGCCGCGCCGACCTGCAGAAAATTACCCAGAGCTTCGGCCAGTTCGATGAACAGATCCTGCGTCAACGGCAGATGCTCAATAACGTGATGCGCGTTTCATTAACGGGGCAGCAATAACTACAGCCATGAAGAAGCACATGACCAAGTTGATCGTTCTCTCGGTGCTGGCGTCGGTCACGCCGGCCGCCGCACAAGAACCCGTGCCGCCAGTCGCCGCGTCGATCCAGCCCGCGCCGCAAGCAGCGGCCGCGCCCAAGCCGCTGAACCTGGCCGACCTGCGGCATCACATCTATGTGATGGAAGGCGCGCTGGCGCGCGCCGTCGATTACGGCGCCAAGCAGCTTAATCGCGAAATCCTCGCCGTGATGCCAGGCGTCTTCATGCTCGAAGGCGAAGCGCGGGCCAGGGGCGTGCATCTCGATGGCTACGGCGTCTACTTCGACGTCCGCGTGCCGATGATGCGCCAGAGCATGATGTGGAGCCTGCGCATGATGCTCGATCAGGACGACGCGCAGATGCAGAACTCGATCAACGAGATCCGCAGATCGTTGCAGGGCGTGACCGATCCCGCGACTCGCGCGTCGCTCGAGCGGTTGTTGAAGCAGCTCGAGAGTCGATCCGCGATGCCGCGCAACGCCGGCAATACGCCAGTCTCGCCCGGTATCGTCACTCCGGAGACCACAACCGCGGTCGGCAGTGGCGCGGGCGTAGCCGTGGGCATGTCAGCGGCGCCCCCTCCTCGCCCAGCGGCGTCGCCGGCGGCGAACAACCTGTGGGCGAAGGATCCAAACCGCGCCTATACCGAAGCCGTGACCCGCGCGCTCGTCGACGCGATGATCGATTACAGCACGCCGATGCAGATTGGCGCGGATCAGTGGCTCACCGTGGCGGCGCGCGATGACGAAGGGCGCGACTCGCTGTCGCCGCCCGATCCACTCGAAGAGATCGTGACGATGATCTACCGGATCAAGGGCAGCGATCTCCAGGAATACCGGCAGGGCCGGATCGATAGGGATGAGGTCCGCAAACGGGTGCAGGTGAGCCAATTCTGATCAAGCGGTGTCTTAGAATAGCGACATGATCCGCTCGCTCGCCCCGTTCGCGCTCGTCATTGCCGCGCTGCTGTCGATCAGTTGCGGCGCCTCCCAGGAGGCCGTCGCGGCGCTCGAACCCCTCGACGTGGTCACCGGCTGGTTTGACGACGGGATTATCGCCGGCGGCAAGAACAAGCTGGTGCCGAGCGTGACGCTGAAACTGCGCAACAAGACCGACCAGCCAATCCGATCGATTCAGATCAACGCCATCTTCCGCAGAGTTGGCGAGCAGGAGATGTGGGGCGAGTATTTCGGATGGGCGGTGCCGCGCACCCCGCTGCCCGCGGGCGCCGCCACGGATACGCTGGTGATGCGATCCGCGCTGGGTTACACCGGTGAGCAGCCGCGCATGCAGATGCTGCAGAACAAAGAGTTCGTCGACGCGAAGGTCGAGATCTATTTAAAGCAGGGCTCCAAGGTCTGGGCCAAGCTGGCCGGAGTACCCGATTCAGCGACAGCTTCTGACGCAGTAACCATATAATCCGGGGTCGATGGCGACTCCGGCACAATCCACTCTAGAACGCCGCCTCGGTCCTCTCGATGGCGCGGCGATCATCGTTTCCAACGTCATTGGCGGCACCATCCTCTTCGCGCCGCCCTTCATGGCCGGTCTCGTGCCGAATCCCTGGCTGTATCTGGGCCTGTGGCTCGCGGGCGGCGCCCTGGCGTTTGCCGGCGCGATGGCCTACGCGGAACTCGCGGCGCTGCGCCCGAAGGCGGGCGGCGAGTATGTGTACCTCGACGCGGCCTACGGACGCGTTGCCGCCTTCCTGACCGGGTGGACCTCGTTTGTCGCCGGCTTCGCCGGCGCGATGGCCGCCAACGCGTTTTTCATTCCGATCTATCTCGCGCGCTTCATTCCGGGCGTGGACAACCAGACGCCGATCTTCACCATTCCGATCCCGTACGTGCCGCTCACCTTCTCCACGCACACCATCGTCGCCGTGGCGTCGGTGTGGTTATTGGCGTTGGTGCACATTCGCGGCGTCGGCCCGGGACGCGTGATGATGAACGTGCTGGCGGCACTCAAAGTCACGGCGTTCATGCTCTTCGTGCTGGCAGGGTTTGCCTTCGGCACCGGCGCGTTCTCGAACGTGACGACGGCCGGCGGCAGCGTGTCGACCGGCAACTGGCTGTTTGCGTTCATCCCGGTGATGCTCGCGTATTCGGGATGGAACGCCTCGGCCTACGTCGCCGAGGAGATCCGTGATCCCGGGCGCAACTTGCCGCGATCCCTGGCGATCGGCACGATCGCCGTGATCGCCGTGTACTTCGGCATCAATCTTCTGTATCTGTTCGTGTTTTCGATCACCGAGCTGGCGGCGCTGAAAGGCAGCGTGCTGGACGTGGTGGCCGACAAGCTGCTCGGGTCGGGCGCCGGTCACGTGATGGGCCTGGTGTCGATCGTCAGTTTGATGGCCGGCAACAGCGCGATGACGTTCGCCGGTCCGCGCGTGTATTTCGCGATGGCGCGCGACGGCGTGTTCTTCAACGCGGCGTCGAAGGTCCATCCGACCTACCGGACGCCGGCGTTTGCCATCCTCGCCCAGACCATCTGGACGTCGCTGCTGATCCTGACCGGCAGCGGCAACGCGCTCCTCACCTACACCGGCTTCTCGATCACTCTGTTTCTCGGCGTCGCGGTGTTCGCGCTGTTCGTGTTGCGGTGGCGCGAGCCGAATGCGCCACGGCCGTTCAAGGCGATTGGCTATCCGGTTGCGCCGGCGATCTTCACGATTGCGTGTTTCGTGATCCTCGCCAACGCCCTCTATACCGACCTGGTCAAACCGCTGATGGCGGGCACGCCGATCGGTCCATCGGCGTGGGGCATTCTCGTCATTGGGCTGGGCTTGCCGATCTATTACCTCTTCGCCCGCCGGAAGTAGGAGTAGCCATGCGAATGTTTGCCGCGACGTTGCTTGTCCTGTTGACTGCGGACGTCTCCGCCCAGACGCCGCGCCCGCCGCAGACGATGGCGATGTTTCTGCAAGGGCAGTACGCCACGCTGAAACGGAACCTGACCGGAGCGGCGGAGAAGATGCCGGCCGAGCACTTTAGCTTCCGGCCGACGCCGGAAGTGCGCACCTATTCGGAGCTGTTCGCGCACACGATCGATACGCAGATCTTCTTCTGCAACCTAGTGAAGGGTGGGACCAATCCGATCGCCGGGAAGAACCTCGAGAAGACCGTTACCGACAAAGCCGGAGTCGTGCAGATGGTGAAGGATGGCTTCGCCTATTGTGACGACGTGTTCGCCAGCCTGAGTGATGAGAAGCTCGCGACCATGATCGTGGTTGGGACGGCGCCAAACACTCGGCAGACTGCCTCAGGGACACAATTGACGATGGTCGTCGTGCACGGCAACGAGCACTACGGCAATATCGTCACCTACATGCGCATGAAGGGGATTGTGCCCCCGTCTTCAGCTCCTCAATAGCGTCGCCGGTGAGCGCGCGGAAGAAATAGTTCCGCGTTCCAGGGTTCCAAAGTCCCAGGGCACAGAACCCTGGAACGCTGGAACGATGGAACATTGGAACGGCGGATCAGGGTCTCGGCCTGAGGATCTCGTGCAAAGTAATGGTGCGTCCTAAGGGGATCGCAACGATTCGGGATGTCATACCGAACTCCTAGGGGGGCGCTGGCAGCGCGGCCTGGCACTTAGGAGATTACACCTAAACCCCTTGTGAGAAACTACAGGGATGGACTCGACGTTCCATGCCACCACGATCCTGGCCGTGCGCCGGGACGACCGGGCCGTGCTCGCCGGCGACGGCCAGGTCACGCTCGGCAACACCGTGGTCAAGCAGGGCGCCCGGAAGATTCGTCGGCTCTACAACGACAGCATCCTGGCCGGGTTTGCCGGTTCGGCGGCGGACTCGTTCGCGCTGTTCGCGCGCTTCGAAGCCAAGCTCGAGCAGTATCGCGGCAACCTCGATCGGTCGGCGGTCGAGCTCGCCAAAGACTGGCGCACCGATCGCGCGTTACGCCGGCTCGAGGCCATGCTCATCGTGCTCGATCGCAAATCGATGTTCCTGTTATCCGGCACCGGCGATCTGATCGAGCCTGACGAAGGCATCATCGGCATCGGCTCGGGCGGCCCGTTTGCGCAGTCTGCCGCCACCGCGTTATCGCGCCACACCGACATGTCGCCACGCGACATCGCGCAGCATGCGATGACCATCGCCGCTGAGATCTGCATTTATACGAACGCCAAC
Organism: uncultured Acidimicrobiia bacterium; assembly: GCA_963784445.1. GTDB lineage: Bacteria > Acidobacteriota > Vicinamibacteria > Vicinamibacterales > UBA2999 > 12-FULL-67-14b. The sequence continues at coordinate 642,749 of CAWARO010000002.1, forward strand.
CTCACGATCGAAGAGCTTTAATGGTTTACATTTCAATGGCCCTTTCGGGCCGTTCCGTAGGAACGGCCCCTGAACGTTGGTTGAGAGGCGTAGCGCCTAGCGTCCAACTAGCTGATACGCTCCAATAAGATGTCGATCTCACTTCCCGAGCGCACGACCACGGCCCTTGATTCGTTGACGCCGCGCGAGATCGTCGCCGAGCTCGACAAATACGTGGTCGGCCAGGCGAAGGCCAAGCGGGCGGTGGCGATTGCGCTGCGTAACCGCATGCGGCGGCAGAAGCTGCCGCCGGAGCTGGCGGAAGACGTGGCGCCGAAAAACATCCTGATGATCGGCCCGACCGGCGTCGGCAAGACCGAAATCGCCCGGCGCCTGGCCAAGCTTGCGCACTCGCCGTTCATCAAGGTCGAGGCGTCGAAGTTCACCGAGGTCGGCTACGTGGGCCGCGACGTGGAATCGATGGTGCGCGATCTGGTCGAGCTCGCGGTGAACATGGTGCGCGACGAGCGCATCGAGGACGTCCACGCCAAGGCGGAGCTCAACACCGAGGAGCGCCTGCTCGATCTGCTGCTGCCGCCGCGGCCGGGCGCCCCGGACGAGGATCCCGGCCGCATCCGCGACGAGATGAGCGCCACGCGCCAGCGCATGCGCGAACAGCTCCGCGCCGGCAAGCTCGACGACCGCGTCGTCGAAGTGGACGTCCAGGAAAAGTCGTTTCCGTCGATCGAGTTGATCACCGGTTCGTCGATGGAGGAAGTCGGCGTCAACCTGCGGGACATGATGCCGGGACTGTTCCAGGGCCGCTCGAAGCGGCGGCGCGTCACCGTGGCGGAAGCGCGCGACCGGCTCACGCAGGAAGAAGAGCAGAAGCTGATCGACATGGACGCGGTGGCCACCGCGGCGGTGGAGCGGGTCGAGCAGGCCGGCATCATCTTCGTGGACGAGATCGACAAGATCGCGGGCCGCGAGGGCAACCACGGCCCCGAGATCAGCCGCGAAGGCGTGCAGCGCGACATCCTGCCGATCGTCGAAGGCACCACCGTGAACACCAAGCACGGCATGGTCCGCACTGATCACATCCTGTTCATCGCCGCCGGCGCGTTTCACGTGTCCAAGCCGTCGGACCTGATTCCGGAGCTGCAGGGGCGCTTCCCGATTCGCGTCGAGCTCGACGCGCTCGGTCAGGCGGAGTTCGTCCGCATCCTGACCGAGCCGAAGAGCGCGTTGATCAAGCAGTACATCGCGCTGATGGCGACCGAAGGGGTCGATCTGCAGTTCACCGAGGATGGCGTGGCGTCGATCGCGGAGTTTGCCACCATCGTGAACGAGCGCACCGAGAACATCGGTGCGCGCCGCCTGCATACGGTGATGGAGCGGCTGCTCGACGAAGTGTCGTTCGACGCGCCGAACCTCATCGACAAATCGATCACGATCGACGCGGCCTACGTGCGACGCATGCTCGCCGACATCGTCAAGAACGAAGACTTATCACGCTATATCTTGTGACGATGTGCCCTTCGACTCGCGGTTCACGCGCGTCGCGCGCGAACCGCTCGCTCAGGGCAGGCCACATCGTCCTGGCGATCCTTGTTACTACCGTGGCCTGCGGCAAGAAGGGGCCACCCCTGGCGCCCTTTGTCCGCGTGCCGGCCACGGTGGCCAACGTCACTGCACAACGCGTTGGCAGTGACATCTACCTGTCGTTTCCGGTGCCCTCGACGAATGTCGATGGCCAGCAACCGGCCGACATCGCGGCGCTCGAAGTCTACGCGGTGACGTCGACGCGGCCGCCGGCCACGGAGGACCAACGCGAGGTGGCGACCCTGGTCGCCACCATTCCCGTGCGGCCCATCCTGCCCGAGCTTCCGGTATCGGCGGATGGCACGCCGCCGCCACCGATCCCGTTGCCTCCCGGCGTCGATCGGGGGGCCACGGCGGTAGTTCGGGAGGCGGTGACGGCTGACGTGCTCACGCCGGTGGCGCTTCCCGAAGAACGGACGCGTTCCGAGGACACGGAGGAACCAACGGAGGACACGGAGCCCGAACTGTTTGGGCCACTGGTCGCGCCGCCGCCTACGCAGCTGCCGCGCCGCCACTACTTCGTGGTCGGCGTGAGCCCGCGCGGACGCAAGAGCGATCCGTCGCCGCCGCTCACCGTCGCGCTCGAGACCGGCAGCTCGGCGCCGGGACCGCCGCAGATCGAATACACCGAATCGCAGATGACCGTGACGTGGCCGCCGCCGCCCGATGCCCGCACCTCAATTTTCCTGCTGCCGCCGCCGGTAAAACCAACCAACGCGTCGCCGAAGAACGTGACGCCGCCCGCGCCCCCGCGCGCCACACTGCCCGCGAAGTCGCTCGGCTTCTCGACGGAAGCCACCACCTACAACCTCTATGCGATTTCAGCCAACGCGTCGCCGGCGGATCCTTACGATCTGAAGGTGCCGGCGCCGCTGACGCCGCAACCGCTGGCCGTGACCGAGCACGTGATCCCAAACGTGAGCTTCGGCGTCGAACAGTGCTTCGAAGTGCGCGCGGTGGATCGCGTCGCCGGCACACCGGTGATGAGCCCGGCGTCGCCGCGGACCTGCATCACTCCGAAGGACACGTTTCCTCCAGCCGCGCCGCGATCGCTCGCGGTGATCGCCGGCAGCGGCGTTATCAACGTGATCTGGGACGCCAACAGCGAACGCGATCTCGTCGGCTACCTCGTGTTGCGCGGCGAAGCGCCGGGTGACACACTGCAGCCCATCACGCAGGAGCCGGTGGCGGCGGCGACATATCGCGACGAGACCGTGAAGCCCGGCGTGCGCTACGTATACTCGGTGGTTGCCGTCGATCGGGCCGGCAACCGCAGTGCGGAATCAAACCGTCAGGAAGAGACCGCGCGGCAGTAGGGATCAGGGATCGGGGATCAGGGATCAGGAATCAGGGATCGGGGATCAGGATGGATCGCATTTACAGAGTGAAGCAGGCGACGGGCGGCAGGTACGCGGTCGAGCGCGACGGCAAGTTTTATTGGATGCGCGGCGACGTGTTCGGCGAGTACAGCATTGGCGACGAGGTTCCCGACAGCGGCAAACTGCAATTTCTTGCGCCGGTGGATCCGTCGATCGTGGTTTGCATCGGTCTCAACTACAAGGACCACGCCGCCGAGATGAACAAGAAGCTGCCTGAGGAACCGCTGGTGTTTCTCAAGCCGAGGAGTGCGGTGGTCGGCCCCGACGAGGAGATTCGGCTGCCGTCATGGGCCGGCCGCATCGAGCACGAATCCGAGATGGCGATTGTGATTGGCAAGCGCGCGTCGCGGGTCACGGCCGCGTCGGCCATGGACTACGTCCTCGGCCTCACCTGCCTCAACGACGTCACCGCTCGCGAGCTACAAGCGAAAGACGGGCAGTACTCGCGCGCCAAGGGCTTCGACACGTTCTCGCCAATCGGGCCGTGCATTGCCGTCGGCCTCGACCCGTCGGCGCTCGACGTCGAATGCTGGGTGAATGCCGAACGGCGTCAGAAATCGAACACGCGCGAGCTGATTTTCGCGGTGCCGCATCTCATCGAGCACATCTCACGATTCATGACGCTGAATCCGGGCGACATCGTTCCGACGGGTACGCCGTCGGGCGTGGGCCCGCTGCGGCCCGGCGATCGCGTGATGGTGAAGGTGCAGGGCGTGGGGACTCTCGGCAACCCCTGTGTCGCCGCCTGATATGGACCCCATCGAACGACTGAGAGAACGCGAGCGGCTCGCCGAGCTCGGCGGCGGCGAAGAGCGGCTCAAGAAGCAGCACGATCAGGGCAAGCTCACCGCGCGCGAACGGATGACGCGCCTGTTCGACCCGGGCACGTTCGAGGAAGTGGACAAGCTCGTCACGCACCGCTGCCAGGATTTCGGGATGGAGCAGTTCGTGATTCCCGGCGACGGCGTGGTCAGCGGCCACGGCCGCATTCACGGCCGCGTGGTCTACGCCTTCGCGCAGGACTTCACCGTGTTCGGCGGCTCGCTCTCGGAAACCAACGCCGCGAAGATCTGCAAGGTGATGGACATGGCGGTGCGCAACGGCGCCCCCATCGTCGGCCTCAACGACTCCGGCGGCGCGCGCATCCAGGAAGGCGTTGTCTCGCTCGCCGGTTACTCGGACATCTTCCTCCGCAATACGCTCGCCTCCGGCGTGGTGCCGCAGATTTCCGCGATCCTGGGCCCCTGCGCGGGCGGCGCGGTCTACTCGCCGGCGATTACCGACTTCATCGTGATGGTAAAGGAATCGAGCTACATGTTCCTGACCGGTCCCGACGTGATCAAGACCGTCACGCACGAGACCGTCACGAAGGAAGACCTCGGCGGCGCGATGACCCACAACGAGAAGAGCGGCGTCGCGCATTTCGCCGTCGACGACGATGCGCAGTGCATCGCGCTGATTCGCGAATTGTTGTCGTTCATGCCCGACAACAACCTCGACGATCCGCCTCGTAAGGCCACCGAGGATCCGCTCGATCGCGAGGACGAGGCGCTCGACGCGCTGGTGCCGGCCTCGCCGAATCAGCCCTACGACATGCTTGACGTGATCCACACCGTTGCCGATGACGGCTACTTTCTCGAGGTGCACCAGCACTACGCGCGCAACATCATCGTCGGCTTTGCGCGCCTCGGCGGCCGCCCGGTCGGCATCGTGGCCAATCAGCCCGCCTACCTGGCCGGCACCCTCGACATCAATGCCTCGGTGAAGGGCGCGCGCTTCGTGCGCTTCTGCGACGCATTCAACATTCCGCTGATCACCTTCGAAGACGTGCCGGGCTTTCTGCCGGGAACGGTGCAGGAGTATGGCGGCATCATCCGGCACGGCGCCAAACTGCTGTACGCGTTTGCGGAAGCGACGGTGGCGAAGATCACGGTAATCACGCGCAAGGCGTACGGCGGCGCGTACTGCGTCATGGCCAGCAAGCACATTCGCACCGACTTCAACTACGCATGGCCGAGCGCGGAGATTGCGGTGATGGGCGCCGAGGGCGCGGTCAACATTCTCTACAAGCGCGAGATCGAGAAGGCGACAGATCCGGCGGCGGTGCGCGCGCAGAAGATCGCCGAGTTCCGTGAGCGGTTTGCCAGCCCGTATGTGGCGGCCGAACGCGGCTACGTGGACGAGGTCATCCTGCCGCGGACCACGCGCGCCAAGCTGGTGCAGGCGCTGGCCACGCTCGATCACAAGCGCGACAAGAACCCACCCAAGAAGCATGGCAACATTCCGCTCTAGTGTCCTCGTGCTCGCGCTGCTGTGCCTGGCGTGCACGCCGCGCGAGAGCAGCGATGCGCCGGCACCGGAGGTCGCCGCGATCACCAAGCAGGAGATCGAACACGTGGTGCCGCGACGCGATTCTGTCGGCCCGGCGCCGACCCGACTCGAGTGGACGGCGACAGACGGCGTCGACACTTACAACATCACCGTCATCACCGAAATCGACATCGTGGTGTTTCAGCATGCCGGCGCCCGAAGCACATCGATCGAGTGGCCGAAGGAGATCAAACTCGAGCCCGGCACCTACTTCTGGCGGGTCGTCGGATTGCGGGGCGATCGCGTGGTGGCCGACTCCGGGAGAGCCGCTTTTGTGGTTCGTGAATAGACGCGCAGGGCGGCGCGTTGACGTTAGCCCGGTATAATCGGGGCGCAATGCGCAACGGGCTCCGGGCCCTGGTTTATCGGCCGGGTTCGCTTGGCGACACACTGGTGTCCCTGCCGGCGATCGCCGAGATTCGCCGCCAGTACCCCGAGCATCGGCTCACGCTCCTCACCGAAGGCCAGGTTGCCGGCTCCACGCGCGTCTCGCCGTGGACCATCCTGAAAGAGACCGGATGGTTCGAAGACGTGTGCTTCTATGCGGTGAAGCCGGCGTCGGCGGCTGATCGCTGGCACAACCTGTCGCTGGCCCTGCGGCTGCGCGGCATCGGCTACCACGACATCTTCTCGCTCGCGCCGCCGCGCACCACGTGGCAACTGCGCATCGACTCGTCGATCTTCCGCGGCGTGGTTGGCGCTCGACGGTATCACGCGGCGTGCCGCGCGGCGTGGCCGCCGTCGGACGCGGATCCCGCGCACGTTGAACACGAAGGACTTCGCCTGCTTCGCATTGTCGATCCTGCGGCGAATGGCGACGCGCTCGGCAACTTCCGCCTGGCAGTGCCAGAGACCGAACAGGCGATGGGGCGCGGGCTGCTCAACGAGCTTGGCGTGCGGCCTGATCAGATGCTGATTGGTGTGGGCCCCGGCTCTGGCCGATCGGCAACGGCGTGGCCGGCGGAACGCTTCGCGGCCGTCGGCAGCGCGCTGCTCGGTCAGTTCCGCAACCTCGTGTTGCTGGCGATCGGCGGCTCGGGCGAGCGGCGGTTGTGCGACGAGCTGTGCGCCGCCTGGGGACCGCGCTCGCACAATCTCGCCGGCCGCTTGAGCGTGTTTGGCTCGGCGTCGGTGCTGTCGCAATGCGCCACCTTCATCGGCAACGACTCCGGTCCGACGCATCTCGCGGCGATGGTGGGGATTCCGTGCGTCGCCATCTTCAGCGCGCGCAATGCGCCCGGACAATGGGAGCCGCTCGGCGCGCATCACATCGTGCTCGAAGATCGGCCTGAATGCGCGGGCTGCATGCTCGACGACTGCGTGCACGAAGCGAAGAAGTGCCTGACCCGCATCGAGACCGGCCGCGTCGTCCGCGGGGCCATTTCGTTGATCGAGTCGCGCGGCAGTCTCCACCCGACCACGCACAAAACGCGTGGCGGGGACCCCGGACTGTGCCTGACTCACTAACGCGTCAACCTGCGGTGCACGATTGGCTGTCCGCCTACAGCGGCCAGACCATTGCCGTGACCGGCGCCACCGGCTACCTCGGCGGCCGGCTCCTGACTCGCCTGGCCCCCTGCGCCTGCCGGCTGATCCGCGTCGCGCGATCCGCGCAACCCCCGATCGACGTCCCGATGGCTGCGACCGTGACTGACGTGACCGGCGATGTCGGCGATCGCGGCGTCTGGGATCGGGTGGCTGAGGCCGATGTGATATTCCATTTCGCCGCGCAGACCAGCACCGCGGCCGCCGCCGATGTTCCGGATCGGGACTTCCACGCGAACGTGACGCCAATGCGCCATCTGTTGGCCGGGTGCCGACAGAGCGGCGCGCGTCCGATCGTGTTGTTCGCGGGCACGGTCACGCAGGCAGGCATGCCGTCGCGATTACCCGTTGATGAAGACGCGCCCGATGATCCAATCACGGTCTACGATCGGCACAAATTGATCGCGGAAGAGGATTTGAAGACGGCGGCCTCGCAGGGCATCGTTCGCGGAGCCACGCTCCGGTTGGCCAATGTCTATGGGCCCGGAGGGCACGGCCGCACGCGGGATCGCGACGTGTTGAATCGCATGATCCAGACGGCCATCGCGGGTGGGCCGCTCACGGTCTTTGGCACCGGCGAGTACCTGAGAGACTACGTGTTTGTCGAGGATGTCGTGGATGCTTTCCTGATGGCCGCCGTGCACCCTGAACAGGTAAATCGCCGCCACTTCGTGGTCGCGAGCGGGCGCGGCATCAGTATCCGCGACGCCTTCGAGCTGGTTGCCGCGCGCGTCGAGCGGCTGACCGGGCGGCACGTGGCGGTCACCACGACCGAGCCGGCGGCGCCGCGGTCGCCGATCGAGCAGCGGCATTTCGTCGGCGATCCATCGCGGTTTTCCGCCGCCACCGGTTGGCGGCCCTCGTGGAGTCTGACCGAGGGCATCGATTGTACTATCGAGGCGTTGACGTGCGCGTAGTGGTCACCGGTGCCCTCGGGCATATCGGATCGCGGTTGATTCGCGAGCTGGCCGTCGCGTGGCCGGGTATCGAGGTCGTGATGCTCGACAATCTCGCCACCGAACGATACGCCTCTCTGTACAACTTACCAGGGGCCTGCCGATACGAGTTCGTGGAGGGCGATGTCCTGACCGCGGATCTGATCGACGTGTTCGCAGACGCTGACGCGGTCGTTCATCTGGCCGCGCTCACCAATGGTGCGCGGACGGACCTTCACGCGCAGATGGAACGCGTGAACGTGGCCGGCACCGAGCGTGTTGCGCGGGCGTGCGCGGCCCAGGGCATCGGGCTGTTGTTCCCGTCGACCACGAGCGTCTACGGCGTCCCGCATGGCGTGGTCACTGAAGATTGCCCGCAAGCGGATTTGAAACCGCAAAGTCCTTATGCCGGATGGAAGATGCAGTCCGAGGAGTTGCTCAGATCGCTGGCCAGGCAGGAAGGGTTGCGGTTCGTGATTTTCCGGATGGGCACAATCTTCGGTCCGTCGGTCGGCATGCGCTTCCACACGGCAGTGAACCAATTCTGCTGGCGTGCCGTTGTCGGACAACCCATCGAAGTGTGGCAGACGGCCTCGCATCAGTTTCGTCCGTACCTCGATCTCTCCGATGCGGTGCGCGCGATGATGTTCGTGATGCGGCGGCGCCAGTTCGATGCGCGGGTCTACAACGTGCTGACGCTCAACGCGACCGTGGCGCACGTCGTGGAAGTCCTGTCGGCGATCATCCCCGATTTGCAAATCTCCTACGTCGATTCGCCGTTGATGAACCGGCTGTCGTACTGCGTGGACAACCGCCGGTTCTCGCAATTAGGTTTCGAATTTTCCGGCAGCCTCGAACGCGGCATCGGCGACACGGTCGCCATGCTCACGGGCAGTCGCGTTGGAATAGCCAGCCGCGACACGTAGGTTGCTCAGGCGCGTTCGCGACCGGCGGATGCGGACCCATCGCGAACTCACGGATCAGGCGCAACCCGGCACGTTCCACGGTGTCGATGATCTCGGAACGGTTCAAGTGGTATTGCAGGTTCGTCATGCCTCCCGAACGCTGCGTGACCACGTAGGAAGGCACGTCGCGCACGGCGGGCACATCCGAGAGAAACAGGTAACCGCGAGCCGACTGCGCGGCGCGGCGAAGAGTGTGCTGCCACCCTGGCAGGTATTGGAGGCTCGACGAGAACATCACCAGGTCATGTGGCCGGGCGAGGCACGCATCATCGGTGTGCCAGGTCACGGCTGGAGTGATCTGGCGCCCAGCCTCGGCCACTCTCGGCAACTCCTTGCAGTGATAGTCGAGGTCCACGTCCGGTACCAACGCCTTGGCGAGCCAAAAGTAGTCGCCGAGGTTTCCGCCATAGTCGAGCACCGTCAACTTTTGTTGCTGGGCCGCGGCGAGCGCAAGCACGTAGCCGAAGATGACATGCTTCACGTTTTCGTCACCGTCCGTCAACATCGGTGACGCGGGCCTGGACTCGTGCAATCAGCCCTTCGCACTCCGCGCGCTCACGCGTAATGAAGGTGGACCAATAGTCCTGACTGTTGGCGCCCCGAGGCAGGCGCGTAGACCATCCCTGGGGAGCGTAGGCAAAATGATCCACCGAACGCAGCAGTCGTCTCTTGAAATCCTTCCCGATGTTCCAGAGCAGCGGCGGCACGATCGATTTGAGGATCCGCTTGGAGCGCATCGGAATCTCAAGAGCCCAGAGCGCGCTGGAACAGCAAGCCAACGCGAGTGGCTTGCTCAGGCGCGTTCGCCACTGGCGGATGAGCGCCGAGGTTGATCTCGCGGACCAGGTGCAACCCGGCGTGTTCGACCGTGGCGACGATCTCGAAACGGTTCAACTGAGATTGCAGGTTCGTGATGCCTCCAGAACGCTGCGTGACGACGTAGGCGGGCACGTCGTACACCACAGGAACTTCCGAGAGGAGCAGGTAACCGCGAGCTGACTGCGCGGCGCGGCGAAGAATGTCCTGCCACTCGGGCAGGCACTGCAGGCTGCCAGAGAACATCACCAGGTCATGTGACTGGGCCAGGCACGCATCGTCGCTATGCCAGGTGACTGCCGGAGTGAGCTGGCGCCCGGCCTCGGCCACCCTCGGCAGCTCCTTGCAGTGATAGTCGAGGTCGACGCCCGGAACGAGCGCCTTGCCGAGCCAGTAGTGGTCGCCCAGGTTTGCACCGTAATCGAGCACCGTGATCTTCGGCTTGTGGCGAGCGGCGAGTGCGAGTACGTAACCGAAGAGAACATCCTTCACGTCCTCGTCCGGGATCAGCATCGGGTCGCGGGCCTGGACACGGGCAATCAGTGCCTCGCACGCTGATCGCTCCCGCGCAACTATTGAGTTCCAATAATCCTCGCTGGTGGCGCCTGCCGGCAGGCGCGTGGACCATCCCTGAGGGGCGTACGCAAAGTGATCCACCGAACGCAGTAGTCGTCTCTTGAAATCCTTCCCGATGTTCCACAGCAGCGGCGGCAGGATCGCCTTGAGGCTTCGCTTGAACCGCGTCGGCATCTCGAGCGCCAGTATAATGGGCGCCCCCGCCGAGCCATGACCTCTTCGGCCAACCTCACCATCCTCCTGCCGCTGAAGGACCGTGTGCCGTTCACGGATCGGTGGCTGGCGTATGCCGCGAGTGCCGGGCTGCCGTACCGCATTCTGATCGCCGATGGCGGGGCCGACGGCACGATCGCGCAAACGGTGGCGGAGAAAAAGTCTCGAGGTCTCGACATCGAATACGTCCGCTATCCGTTCGACAGTACCTACGCCGATTACTACGCCAAGCTCGCCGATGCGCTGTCGCGGGTGACCACGCCGTTGGTCGTGATGGCCGACAACGACGACCTGTTCGTCCCGCAGGGCCTGGCGCGCGCCGTCGAATTCCTGTTGGCGCACTCCGAGTACGTGGCGTGTGGCGGGCAATGCGCGGTGTTCTGGCTCCCGGGCACCGACACTTCCGCTGGGGCCGCGATTTACGGCGAGAACGTCGAATGGAAATGCAGCAGCCAGTTCTCAACCGACGTCGCCGACACCGCCCGGGAGCGACTGCGCGAGCGCTGCCGTGGCGCCAACGATGTTTTCTACGCCGTGCACCGCACCGATCTGTTGCGGCGCTACTTCGAGGCAGTGCGGGACTGTAATCCGCGTGACTTGTTCCTGATGGAGCAACTCGTCATGTTCCTCACCGCCATCGCCGGCAAGACGCGCCAGCTCGACACGCTCTACATTGCCCGGCAGCAAGATTCGCCGGGCAGCAGCGGCGGCGCGCACCAGGATCGCTTCGGCGACTGGTACGACCGCATGTTGCTGCCGACGTGGTCGGAGGATTTCACGCGGTTTGTCGATTGTGCGACTGCGGCGCTGTCACGCGCCGACGGCATCCCCGTCGAGGAAGCCCGCCGGACCGTCGTCGAGTCCTACAAGATGTCCGTGGCGCCGTCGCTGCTCGCCGACCTGGTTGAGGAGCCGACCGTGTCGTGGTCGATGCCTCTGGTGCTGCAGGTGGTCCGCGCTCTGGTCAACCTGCCGCGCACGAGCGTTCTTCGCCGGGTGGCGCTGGCGTGCTATCGGCGAACCCGCTGGCTCTCGCACGATTTCGTTCATGGCACCGAATTTCGGACCCTGCGGGCACGGGAGGCCGCGCGGGAACTCACGCCGGTGCGATCGTTCCTGACCGGAGGCCGTCACAACTCCTGAACCGCCGGCACGTAGACGATCCACTTTCCGCCGCCGCGCGCGAACGCCGCTTCCTTGGCCCGCACTTCGGCGGCGTGGTTCCACAGGAACAGCAGGGCCCGATCCGGGTAGCGTGCGGCAAATTCGGCGTGTGGCCGGACGGGAATGTGTGCCCCCGGGCTGAACAGGCCCTGCTTTGCAGGCGTCGTGTCGCTGATGTACTCGATGAGATCGTGGGTAATGCCGAAGAAATTGATCGTGGTCGTGCTCTTGGACGTGGCGCCGTACCCGACCGTTCGCTTGCCCTCCGCCTTGCAGCTGCGCAAGTGCGTCAGCAACGCCATTCCGGTGTTCGTGACACGGTCGCGAAACCCGGCAAGGGTCTCAGGCCGGTGCAGTCCCATGGCACGCTCGTGTTCGAGCAGCCGCTCGACGCGCGCGTCCGCCGGCTGCGATCCAGGCCGGCCGATCAGGTAGCGCATGGACCCGCCGTGGACGTCCGTTGGAATCGCGTCGAGCACCGTCAGGCCGTGCTCTGCGAACAGATACGCCAACGACGAGAGGGTGAAGTACGACGCGTGTTCGTCGTAGATCTGATCGAACGCGGTCGCGGCCACGACGTTGCCCCAATATGGATCCTCGATCACGCACCTGCCGGCCGGTGCGAGCAGCATCGCGAGGCCTTCGACGACGGTATGCAGGTCGGCGATATGTGAAAGCGTGTTGGCCGCGACAATTGCGTGGGCCTGGCCGTGCGCCGCGACGATCTCCCGCGCCACCTCGGTGTCAAAGAACCGGCAGATGGTGGCGACACCGCCGGCGATTGCGGTCTCTGCCACGCTGGCGGATGGTTCGATCCCGAGATGGCGAACGCCCGCGTGCGCAGCGTGACGCAGGAAAGTGCCGTCATTACTGCCGATCTCCACGATGAAGGGATTTCCCGGCGGTAGCGTGGCGATCAGGTCACCGGCCAGGCCGGCAAAATGTTCCTGCATGCGGACCGAGGTGGCCGAGAAGAATGGATAGCGTTCGTTGAACATCCGCTCACGCTGCGGCTGTTCGACCAGTTGTACCAGCGTGCAGCGGGGACAATACGCGGCGCTCAGGTTGAAGTAGTACTCGCCCGCGAATTGATCGGGTGTGAGGAAGCCGTTCGCCAGCGGCATCCGGCCGAAGTCAATGAATGGCTCGATCGCCGAGCTACAGATGCGACAACCTGACATGCGCGGGTGAGCGGATTATAGTTGTGTGTGCCGATTCGCTTTGCCCCACGCGCCGTGATCTTCGATATCGACGGCACCATCGTCGACAACATGCACCTGCACGCCGAGGCGTTCGCGGTGTTTGCCGGGCGCCATGGCTTGCCGCCGCTGACCTCGGAGGATCGCGCCCGTCTCGATGGCCGCCGCAACAGCGAGATCTTTCCGATCCTGTTCAAGCGCGAAGTGCCGAGGCCCGAATGGCTCGCGTACGAAGAGGAGAAAGAAGGGCTCTATCGCGAGCTGTCACGCGGACGGTTGTTGCCGATGAAGGGTTTGCAGCTGTTGATCGACCGGCTGACGGCATCCGGCATTGCGATGGCGCTGGCCACCTCGGCGCCGGAGGCGAACGTCACCCACACCCTGCGAGAGCTCGGGTTGGCCGAAAGCTTCTCGGTGATCGTGCGTGGCGATCAGGTGCCGCGAGGTAAGCCCGCCCCCGATGTCTTCATCGAAGCCGCACGGCGCCTCGACGTGGCTCCTGAGGACTGCCTCGTGTTCGAGGATGCGCCGATGGGGATTGCCGCGGCGCAGGCCGCCGGCATGCGCGTGGTGGCCTTGACCACCAGTTTCCAGGCATCGCACTTCGAGCAGTTGCAGCCGCCGCCGTCGTTGACGTGCTGCGATTTCGAGCACTTCCTCAGTTGTTCGTGACCGCCGTTCGGCGCTCGTGGCCACCGCTCGATCGGCCAACCGTACCGCTCGCCGGCCACCCCTGAACCGCGCCTCCGCGGCTCGCGTCTCACCTGTCAATCGGGCACAAGGAGACCGCCGAGATGAAACAGATCGTTCCCATCGCTTTCGCTGTCATGATCGCCGCCACCGCGCCGCATTTGAGCACTGTCCTGGCCGCGGCCGCCAGCGCGCGGGTTGCCGCCGGTACCGTAAAGGTCACGCTCAACTACAAAGGCAAAGGTACCGTTGATGGATCGCACCGTGTCTGGGTGTGGTTGTTCACGTCGCCGGACCTCGGCCCCAACTCCATGCCGATCGCGGAACTATCCGTCGACAGCAACGGCGGAGTGGCGACCTTCGAAGGCGTCTCGGCCGAGCGTGTGTGGATTGCGGCAGCCTTCGATGAACAGGGCGTGATGAGCGGTAACGCACCGCCGCCGTCGGGGATTCCCGTGGGCATCTACATGGGCGGCGACGGCGTGCCGAAGAGCGTAGTACCCAGCGATGCGGCCACTGCGGTGTTGACGTTCGACGACTCGTTCCGCATGCCGTGAACTGGGCCTTGGCGTGCCGCGCGACGAGCGCGGCACGCTCGCAAACCGTTAAGTTTCTTTCTCCACCCGCGCGTGCTCCTTACACAATGTGACCGGTGATCGTCACCAGATCGCCACGCTCCGCCTCAGAACTGCGCCTCGCACACCCTCACAAGTTGGCCGCATCCTTGCTCCTAACAAACGCGAAGACTCGGCTTATCTGATCGCAACACATGCGTGTGCCGAGGAGGAGGATAGATGACGTCGATTCGTAAGGCCGCCCTCGCGTGTGTGGCCAGCGCACTGTTGGCGCTGCCGTTGGGCGCAGCCGCGCAAAGCCCCCGTAACCAGGACACCTTCTTCACGTTCAGCCAGAATGTGGAGCTGCCAAACAAGACATTGCCGGCAGGGAAGTACCTCTTCCAGTTGGCGGATAGTGCCAGCAACCGGCACATCGTGAAAGTAATGAGCGCGGACCGCAAGGAAATCTACGCGACCTTGCTGGCGATTCCGTTCTACTCGAACGATCGCCCCGCGGATGATCCGCAGGTGCGGTTCATGGAGACGCCTGCGTCGGGCACCAACGGTACCAACGGCACGTCCGCCGCGGCCGGCACCAACGCGATCAAAATTTGGTTCTACCCCGGCACCACGGTCGGGCATGAATTCATCTACCCGCGTTCACAGGCTATGCGCATTGCCTCGCGCACTGGATCATCGGTGTTGACCACGAAGTCGGAAACCGAAATCGCGGCCAGCGTGGACGACGCCGATCTCACTCGCGTCGATCGCGCCGGCACCGATACGGCCGTCAGCACCGAAGCGTCGGCGACGCCTTCGACCGCGGCCTCCGCGGAAGCGCCCGAGCCAGCTCCGGCGCCGCGGGCGACAGCTACGCAGACCGCCCAGACGACGCCGGCCCCGCAGCCAACTCCCGACCGGGCGCCGACGCCCGACCGCGACACGGATGCGGCCCGCACCGATCTGCCGAACACGGCGAGCTTCCTGCCGTTGCTCGCAGTGATTGGCATCGGTTCGCTGGTGGGCAGCCGCTGGCTGCGCCGCTCGCGCCGGGTGTAACGATCCAGTCGGGGAAGCCGGCGATGAGAATGATTGCCTGCCTGTGCATTCTCGTCTCCGGCTTCTCTTTGTCCGCGCAACCGCCCGAACAACCTGCGCCCGTCTTCAAAGCGGAATCCGAGCTCGTGGTGCTGCACGTGTCGGTGCGCGATCGCAGCGGGCGCTACATCACCGGCCTCGACCGCGACGCGTTTACCGTCATCGACGACGGCAAGCCGCAGACCCTGTCGATGTTTTCCGCCGATGACGTGCCGGCGTCAGTGGGGTTGCTGATCGACAACAGCAACAGCATGCGGCCCAACCGCGAGCGGGTGATCATATCGGCGGTTGAATTCGTGAAGCACAGTCATCCGAAAGACCAGATCTTCGTGCTCACCTTCAATGAGGAAGTGCGGCGCGCGTGGGGACCGTTCATCACTGGTGAAACGGAGCCGGGCCGCTTTACGTCGGCGATGTCGAGTGCGATTGTCGCGCGCGGCATGACCGCAATCTACGACGCCATCATGGCAGGCTTGAAGGGCGTGGCCGGCGGCATGCACTCCCGCCAGGTCTTGATCGCCCTCAGCGACGGCGACGACAACGCGAGTAAGGCCAGTCGGGATGAGGTGCTCAAGCAGGTACAACAGTCGGACGCGACGATCTACACCATTGCTCTCATCGATCCGCTGACGCGCGAGGGGGATCCGAAGTTGCTGAGCCGCCTGGCGCGCGCCACCGGCGGCGAGTCGTATCGGCCGCGGCGGGTCGACGACATCAGCGAAGCATTCGACGAGATTGCACGAGACATTCGCAGCGCCTACACACTCGCGTACGCGCCCACGACGGCGACCGCCGGGAAGAGTGAGGACCAACGGCGCCGGCGTACCGTGCGCGTCTACGTGCGATCGAAGGACGGCCGCGCGTTGCGCGTGCGGACCCGCGATGGCTACTTCGAGAACATGCGCGGAGGCATTCGATGAAGCCGCTTCGCCAGTGGCTGTCGGTGTGGTTGGAATGGCTGCTTCTCGGCATCGGCCTCGGCTGCCTCGGCACTTACGCTTATGAAACCGTCGACGCCCGCCGCTTCCAGGCGAAGCAGGCCGCCGAGTTCGCGCGCCGAGCGGCAGCCTATGCGCCCGTGAATGTCCGGTCGGGCGGTCTGGTAGGGATGCTCGACGTGCCCAGGCTGAAGCTGACCACCCCGGTGATCGAGGGCGACGACGACTCGACGCTCCAGCGCGCCGTCGGACACCTGCCGGATACGCCGTTCCCGTGGCAAGACGGCAACAGCGCCATTGCCGGCCATCGCGACGGCCTGTTCAGGCCGCTCAAAGACATCAAGGTCGGCGACGAGATTCAATTCCGCACGTCCCGCGACCAGTTCCGCTATCGCGTCGTCGAAACATCGATCGTCCAGCCCGACGATGTGTCGGTATTACACGCGCGCTCGCATCGATCGCTGACCCTCATCACCTGCTATCCGTTCTCCTTCGTCGGAAACGCGCCCAAGCGATTCATCATCCACGCCGAACGGCTCTAACTGCCCTTGTCCTGAGCGAGCGACTTCGGCCCGTTTTCGGGCTGAAATCCGAGTCGAAGGGTTAGAATCGTAAGCGGTTCTGGCTGATGAACAAGATCCTGATCGCCAACCGCGGCGAGATCGCGGTACGGGTGATTCGTGCGTGCCGCGACATGGGCATTGCCACCGTCGCGATCTACTCAGATTGCGATCGCGCAGCCCTGCACGTGCGCCTTGCGGACGAGGCGTGGCCCGTGGGGCCGAGCGCGCCGCGCGAAAGTTACTTACGCATCGACAAGATCATCGACGTCGCCCGGCAATCGGGCGCCGATGCGGTGCATCCCGGTTACGGCTTCCTCGCCGAGAACGAAGACTTCGCCGCGGCCTGTCGCGATGCCGGCCTGATTTTTATCGGCCCGTCTCCCGAAGCGATCACCTTGATGGGCAGCAAGACCGCGGCGCGGCAGGCGGCGATCAAGGCCGGCGTGCCCGTGGTGCCTGGCACGGAAGAGCCGATCGGCGATCACGCACCCGACGCCGAGGTCCTGAAGGTTGCCGAGCGCATCGGCTATCCGCTGATGCTGAAAGCGGTGGCCGGTGGCGGCGGCAAGGGCATGCGCATGGTGGCGTCGCCGGCTGATTTGCCGGGGGCGTTGCGGGCCGCGCGCTCTGAAGCGTTGTCTGCCTTTGGCGATGGCGCGGTCTACCTCGAGCGCCGCATTCTCTCGCCGCGGCACATCGAGGTGCAACTGCTCGGCGATCATCACGGCACGGTGTTGCCCTTCGTCGAGCGCGAGTGCTCCATCCAGCGCCGACATCAAAAAGTCGTCGAGGAAAGTCCGTCTTTGGCCGTCTCGCCTGATCTGCGACGCCGGATGACGGCGGCCGCCGCGGCGGTCGCGACCGGCGTTGGCTACACCAACGCCGGCACCATCGAATTCCTCGTTGATACTGACGCCTCGTTCTATTTCCTGGAGATGAACACGCGCCTGCAGGTCGAGCATCCGATCACCGAAATGGTGACCGGGGTTGACCTGGTGCAGTGGCAGATCAGGATCGCGCGCGGCGAGCGCCTCACGCTCGATCCCGAATCGCTGTTGACGCCGCGGGCACACGCCATCGAGTGCCGTATCTACGCGGAGGATCCGGAGCACGGCTTCCTGCCATCGCCGGGCCGCATCCAGGGTTTGCGCGTGCCGCAGGGCCCGGGCGTGCGTGACGACAGCGGTGCGTATGAGGGCGGCGAGGTGCCGATCTTCTACGACCCGTTGATCTCGAAACTCATCACGTGGGGCGACACGCGCGATCATGCCCTGCAACGGATGCGGCGCGCGCTGGCGGAGTACGAAGTCCGCGGCATTCGCACCACGATCCCGTTCTTCAAGTGGATCCTCGAGGATGAAGATTTCAAGGCCGGCCGCTTCGACACCTCGTTCGTCGATCGCAAGCTCGGCGCGAACGGCGCCACGCTGCAGGCGATCGAGCGGGCGCACGAGGACCTGGCGGCCATTGCCGCCGCGGTCCACGTGTTCACCAGGCCGTCCGCCGCGAACGGGACCGTGGCGCACGCGCCCAGCCGCTGGCGCGACGCGGGCAGGGTGGACGCGCTCAGATGATCTTCGAAGTGGCGATTGGCGATCGGGTGCGCACGGTGAGCGTGGTCCGCAAGGGCGCCGTGCTGCACGTGACGATCGACGGGCACACGCATGTCGTCGATGCTCGCCGCGTGTCGGACTCGGCCCTCTCGCTGCTGGTGCAGAACGGCAAGGGCGACCTGCCGGTGCAATCAATTGACGCCTCGTTTGCGGTGCAGGCCCTTGCCCCCAGTATTGGCGACGGCGGCGGCGACTTCGACGTTCACGTCGCGGGACGCACAGTGCCCGTCCAGGTCCGCACGTCGACTTGGCTGACGCGCCAGGGCGCGTCAGCCGCGCTCAGGACAGGCCATGCCGGAGGAGCTGGTCCGCAGCGAGTGGTGTCGCCGATGCCCGGCAAGATCGTGCGCGTGCTGGTGAAGGCCGGCGATCAGGTCACTGCGAAGCAAGGCCTCGTCGTAGTCGAGGCGATGAAGATGGAAAACGAGCTGCGCGCGGCCCGTGACGGCCGCGTGCGCGAACTGTCGGTGGCCGAGGGCCAGTCGGTGGATGCCGGCACGGTGCTCCTGGTGGTGGAGTAGCGATGCGGGAGAGGCTGTTCGCGGCCGCTCGCGCCAGCTTATCGCCTGGCGCGCCGCTTTGCCGTCACCTTCGGCATCATCGTCGCCGTGATCGTCGTCTCGACGCTGACCATCGACCTCGGCCCGGCGCTGAAAGCGCGCGCCGAGCGTGAGGGCAGCAACTGGCTCGATCGGAAGATGACGATCGGCCGGCTCGGCGTACAGCTCGGGCGCGGCCGCTTCGTGGTCGAGGACCTGAAAATCGACGGCATGTTTCCGAATGAGCCGGCCTGGCTCGTTGCCAAGCGCCTCGATGTCTCGCTGACGTGGGGCGCGCTGTTCGGCAGGGAAGTGCTGCTCGATTCAATCGAGATGAGCGACTGGCGGATGGTGGTGGAATCGTTCCCCGACGGCCGCCAGACATTCCCGCGGCTGACCGGCCCCCCGCGGAAGCCTCGCACCGGACCGCGTCCGGTCGTGACCACACTGCAATACGTGCGCGCGCATCGCGGCGAGCTGGTCTTCAACGACTACGGATCGGACTGGCGCGCCGTCGCGCCCAATCTCGAAGTCGTCGTCGCCAAGGGCCGGGACTATCGCGGCACGATGCGCTTCTCCGGCGGCACGATCGTGATCCAGAAGTACGAGCCGATGCAGGCCGACCTCACCGCAACGCTCGCATTCATCGACGGCAAGATCGTGATGGATCGCATCGATCTCATCACCGATGGCGCCGTTTCGACGATGAGCGGTGTCGTCGATCTGCCCAAGTGGCCGGAGCAGCTGTATCAGATCAAGTCGCGGATCCAGTTTCCGAAGATGCGCGAGATCTTCTTCGTGCGCGACAAGTTCAGTCTGTTTGGCGAAGGGAACTTCACCGGCACGTTCCACATGTTCAAGGGCGGCCGCGAGCTGAAGGGTGATTTCACGAGCGCGCTCGCCGGCGTGAACGATTACCGCTTTCCGAATCTCGAGGGTTCCGTGGTCTGGGTGCGCGATCGCATGGAGGTGACGCGCGCCTCGGCTGATTTCAGCGGCGGCAAGGCCGACTTCCGCTACCTGATGGCGCCGCTCGGCAAACGCGGTGAGCCGGCCCGCGCGTATTTCGATGTCGACTATCGCGATGTCGACCTGTCCGCGGTGACCGAGTTCTACCAGATGCGCGGGTTCCGCCTCGCCGGCCGCGCGTCGGGCCGCAACAAGATGGAGTGGCCGCTCGGCCGTTATGCCGAGCGTTTCGGATTGGGCACTGCGACGTTCGTGTCGACCAGCGGCGCGAGCCTGCAAGGCCCGCAGCTGGCTGCGGATGCCGCCGCGGCGGCGCGGTCGCGATACCTGATGCAGGGGCCATTCAGCACGCACACGCCGATCGAGCCGATCCCGGTGTCGGGCGACGTGACCTACTCGTTCGATCCCGTGGCGATGTTCTTCGAGCCCAGCCGCATCTACACGCCCGACACCTACATTGCCTTTGAAGGCGCCACCGCGTACGGCGACCGTTCGAAGATTCCGTTCCGCGTCACCAGCCGCAACTGGCAGGAGAGCGATCGCTTCCTGGCCGGCATCATGACCGCGTTCGGCGCGCCGACGCGCGCGATTCCGATCGACGGCGTCGGCCGCTTTGAGGGCGTGATGCTTGGTGCGTTCCGGCGGCCGCGCATCGAGGGACGGTTTACCGGATCCGAAATGCGCGCGTGGGACGTCAACTGGGGCGAGATCGACGGCGACTTCGTGGTCGAGAACTGGTACGCGAATATCAGCCGCGCGGTGATCCTCTCGGGCCTGTCGCGCATGGACGTCACCGGCCAGTTTTCGCTCGGCTATCCGCGCGCCGACGGCGGCGAGCAGATCGACGCGCGCATTCGCCTGACCGATCGCCCACTGGTCGATCTCCGCGAAGCATTCGACCTGCAGGATTACGACGTCGACGGCTCGTTGTCGGGCGACTTCCACGTCTACGGCGACTACGAAGGACCGCACGGGTTTGGCCGCATGTCGATCGCGCGCGGCATGGCCTACGACGAGCCGTTCTCCGAAGCCGTGGCGGCGTTGCGCTTCGAAGGCGCCGGCGTGCGCCTCGACGGCATCGAGATGCGAAAAGGCGGCGGCACCGTGACCGGCGCCGCGTATGTCGGATGGAGCGGCACGTATTCGTTCAACGTCGATGGCCGCGGCATGGCCGTCGACACCCTCGCGCTCACCACCTATCCCGGCTACCCGACGCTCTCCGGCTCGCTCGATTTCACCGCCAACGGCAGCGGCACATTCGAAGAGCCGCGCTACGACGTCAAGTGGAGCGCGAGCGATCTGTTTTTTGGCGAAGAGGGCGTCGGCGAAATGACCGGGCGGTTGTCGATGCGCGGATTGTTGATGACCTACGAACTGGAAGCGGCGTCGCCGCGCCTGGCGGTGTCGGGCACCGGCCGCATCGAGCTCAACGACGAAATGGACGCGGAGCTGTCGTTCCGCGTCACCGACACGTCGCTCGACCCGTATGTGCGCGCCATTCAGCCGACGTTCTCGCCGTTCACGTCGGCGATTGCGAGCGGCACCATCCGCGTGGTCGGCGAGCTCTATAACCCGGACGCGCTGCGCATTGATTCGACGATCGAGCAGGTGAACGTCGCGCTACTCGACTATCCGCTGCGCAGTGCGGCGCCGATTCGGCTCAGCGTCGAAGGGCAGATGCTGCGGGTCGAGGCGCTGCGGCTGGTCGGTGACGACACCGAGCTCGACCTGAGCGGGTCGGTGAATCTGAAGGATCAAACGCTGGCCCTGCAGGCGAATGGCGCGGCCAACCTCGCGGTGCTACAGGGATTCCTGCCCGATGTGCGCGGCTCCGGCCGCGCCGAGCTCTCCGCGCGCATCAGCGGGACGGCGACCGAGCCGGTGGTTGCGGGCAACGCGTTGCTGGCGAACGGCCGCATCCGTCATATCGGTTTTCCCAATGCGCTCGAAAACGTCAACGGCATCGTGACGTTCAACGCGTCGGGCGTGCGGCTTGACGGCATCACCGCGCAGCTTGGCGGCGGCCCGGTGCGTTTCGGCGGCCGCATCGGCCTGTCGAAGTATCAACTGACGGAGTTCGACGTCACCGCGGTCGGTGAGAACCTGAACCTGCGCTATCCAGAAGGCATGCGCTCGCTGGTTGACGCCAGCCTCGCGCTGCAGGGCCCCGCAGCCGCGCCGATGGTCACCGGCAACGTGATGATCAAGAGCGCCAGCTGGACGCGTGGATTCGGCGGCGCATCCGGTGGCCTGTTCAGCGGATTGGCCGGCGGCGACCCCGTGGCGCCGGTGGTCGAAGGCCAGATCGCCGCTGCCGCCTCGAGCGTTCGCTTCGACGTCAGCATCCAGGCCCCGTCCACCTTGCGGGTGGACAACGATCAGGCGCGGATCGTGGCGAGTGCGGACCTGTCGTTGCGTGGGACGCTCGACCGGCCGTTGCTGTTCGGCCGCGCCGAGATCGAACGCGGCGAGGTGGAGTTCGAGGGGCGCCGTTACCTGATCACCCGCGGTAGTCTCGACTTTGCCGACGCCACCCGCATTCAGCCGTTCTTCGACATCGAAGCCGAGACGCGCGTGCGCGTGCCGAAAGCAGACCTATCGCGATCACGATGCGCATGGCCGGCACGATGGAGCGGATGCAGCCGCAATTCACCTCCGACCCGCCGCTGCAAACGCTCGACATCCTGACCCTGCTCTTCAGCGACTTCGCGCCAAGCGGCGACATCGAACTGGCGGGACTGCAGCGTCCCGACGAGCGCCAGCAGCGGCTGGTCGAGGCCCGCGCCACCCGCGCCCTGACCGGCGCCCTCTCGGCCGAAGTGGGACGGGTCGTCGAGCAGACCTTTGGCGTGGACACGTTCCAGATCACGCCGCTGCTGACCGATCCGTATCAGCAGTCGACGACCCTGACCCTCAACCCGGCGGCGCGCGTCACCATCGGCAAGCGCATTTCGGATCGCATCTTCCTGACCTACGCGCGTAGCCTGTCGTCATCGACGCAAAATCAGATCATCCTGCTCGAGTTCGACGAGAGCGAATCGTTGTCGTGGGTGCTGTCGCAGAACGAGGACCGCACCTACGCGCTCGAAGTGCGAAAGAGGCACGCATTCTGATGCGCATGGCGCGTCTGCTCGTCCTGCTCGCCGGAGTGCTCGGTGTTGCGGACACGGCACCGGCGCAACACCTGGGAAGAACCGTCACCGACGTCCGCGTCGAAATCGCCGGCCAGCCCGTGATCGATCCCAATGTGCTCGGCCTGATCGAAACGCGCATCGGCGAAGCGCTCGAGATGCAGGCGGTCCGCTCGACCATCGATCACCTCGTGGGGCTCGGACGATTTGAAGACGTGCAGGTGTTTGCGTCACCGGCCGATCAGGGTGTGACGCTGCGGTGGCAGCTGACGCCGGTGCGCCGCATCGCGCGCGTGTCGGTGGCCGGCAACCCGGTGCTGCCGGTTGCGGGCATCCGCTCCGAGCTCACCGATCGGTACGGAGCGTTACCGTCCTCGAATCGCGTGGCCGACATGGTCACGACGCTCAAGACGTACTACGCGGATCGCGGTTTCCCGCGTGCCACCATCCTGCCGCGCATCGAAGAAGAGGAGCCCGCTCCCGAGCGCGTTGACCTGGTCCTGACGATCGACGCCGGCGAGCGTGTGACGATCGGCGCCGCCAACGTCACGGGCACGCCGCTGGAATCCGCGCCGGAGGTGCTGACCCGGCTCGAGCTCCAACCCGGACGCCCATACGATCGACCCGCGATCGAAGCACGCATTGCCGCCTACGAGGAGTCGCTGCGCGAGCGCGGTTATTACGAGGCCCAGGTTCGCGAGAGCAGCGTGATGGCCGACGACGGCCGCACCGTGTCGGTGACGGCCACCGTCGAGACCGGGCCTCGCGTCAGCCTGGTCTTCGCCGGTGACCCGCTCCCCGATGGCGACCCGGACGATCTCGTGCCGATCCGCGC
The DNA here is from genome assembly GCA_963784445.1 of uncultured Acidimicrobiia bacterium. Classification (GTDB taxonomy): domain Bacteria; phylum Acidobacteriota; class Vicinamibacteria; order Vicinamibacterales; family UBA2999; genus 12-FULL-67-14b. Next base: position 666,425 of record CAWARO010000002.1, read on the forward strand.
CGAACGGTCCGTCGATCTCGATCTGCTGGAGGATGCCAGCCTTGCCATCGAAGACGGCCTGCGCCAGGAAGGCTACCGGTCGGCCCAGGCGCCCTACGCGCGTCTCCAAAAGGCCGGCGAGCTCGTGGTGACGTTCACGGTGGCGCGCGGGCTGCTGCATCGCGTCGAGTCGGTGGATATCCTGGGCAACGCCGCACTGGATCGCGCCGCGATTGCCCCGTTGCTCCAGATCAAGCCGGGCGAACCATTTGTGGAGGCGCGCGCCGGCGTGGTGGCGGCGGCGATCACCGAGCTGTATCGTGTTCGTGGGTACGCGCAAGCGGCGGTCAAGGCGGCCCTCCAGGTGTTGCCGCAAGCCACCGACGCGGCGGTCACGTACCGGCCGGTGGCAATTCGTTTCGAGATCCAGGAAGGCCCGCAGACCGTCGTGTCGGGCGTTGAGGTCCTGGGCACAACGGCGATTCCGGCAGAGACGTTGAAGGCGCAACTGGCGCTCGCCGCGGGGCGGCCGTTCTATCGCCCGCAACTCGCGGTCGATCGCGAGGCGATCGATCGCGCGTATCGGAACCGGGGTTTCCAGAACGTCTCGGTGATCTCGCAACTGGCCTTTGCCGATGGTCAACGCCAGGTCGCGATCACGTGGACGGTGCGTGAAGGCGATCAGATCACGATCGATCGCATTCTCATCAATGGCAATTCGCGCATTTCGACCACGCTGATCCAGCGCGAGCTGACCATTCAACGCGGCAGCCCGATCAGCGACGACGCGATGATCGAGAGCCAGCGGCGCCTCGCGGAGCTGGGGCTGTTCCGGCGGGTCCGCATTACCGAGTTGCCGCGGACCGGCTCGTTGACCAGGGATGTGTTGGTCGATCTCGAAGAGGCCGATACGACGACGATCGACTACGGCGGCGGCGTCGAGGTCGGACGTATCGGCGGGGTCGACGACGAAGGCTTTGCCATCGACGAGCTCGACATCGGGCCGCGCGGCTTCTTCGCGATCAGCCGGCGGAACTTGTGGGGCAAGAACCGCTCGGTCACGCTGTTCGGTCGCGTCACGCTCAGGCGCGATCCGGAGGAGGCCATCGGCGAACCCATCGCCGAAACCACCGCTGAGGACACCGAATCGCGCGGCTACGGCTTCCACGACTATCGCGGGTTGTTCACGTTCCGAGAGCCGCGGGCGTTTGGCACCACCGGCGACGCGCAGTTCACCGCCTTCGTCGAGCAGGCGCGGCGCACGAGCTTTTGGTTCAATCGCAAGGGCCTCACGTCCGACTACGCCCGCCGCATTGCCGCGATCACTTACACCGGCCGCTACACCTTCGACTACACGAAGGTCTTCGAAGAGGCGATCTCGGTCGAGGATCAGCTGCTGATCGATCGCTTGTTTCCGCAGGTGCGCCTGTCGAAGGTCTCCGGCGCCGTGCTGCGCGATTCGCGAGACGACGTGCTCGATCCGCAGCGTGGGTCGGTGATCGGCGTGGACACCTCGGTGGCCGCCAAGGTGTTGGGCTCCGAAGTGGGCTTCGTGAAGAGTTTCGCTCAGGGTTTCGTGTATCGCCGCCTACCGGGCCGTGCGGTGGTGGTCGCCGCGGGCGCGCGCCTCGGTGTGGCGGTCGGCTTTTCGCAAGAAGTACCGCCCGTGCTCGAGATCGCTCACCTTCGCCAAGGCGACGGTGGGCAGGCGCTGGGGGAACTCACGCGGGCCGTCGATCGCGCCGAGGCATTTCCCACGGTCATCCGCGAGTTGCCGGCGAGCGAGCGGTTCTTCGCCGGTGGCGATACCACCGTGCGCGGCTTTGCGCTCGATCGCCTGGGCAGCGCCGAGACACTCGATCCACAGGGATTCCCCCAGGGCGGCAACGCCATGGCGATTTTCAACTTCGAAACGCGCGCGCCGTACTGGAAGGAGCTCCAGTTCGTGTGGTTCCTCGACACCGGCAACGTGTTCAGGCGCGTGAGCGACATCCGGCTCGACGAGCTGCGGGTCACGAGCGGGATCGGGTTTCGTTATCGATCGCCAATCGGTCCGCTGCGCGTCGATTGGGGTTGGAAAGTGAGCACGCGTCTGCTGGAAACCGGGCGCGAGCGATCGAACGTGTTGCACATTTCCCTCGGCCAGGCATTCTGATGTGGTTCATGTTCGCACTATTGGCAAGCGTCCTTCCGGATCCCGGATCCCCGATCCCCGATCCCGGCACGCATCAACCAGAATTGATCGAACGCACCTTGGCGCTGGTCGGCGGTCAGGCGATCACCTTGAGCGACGCACGCGCGACCATCGGGCTGGGCCTCGTCGAGATCCCGAAGGGCGCCGATCCGATTGCGAGCGCGACCACGCAACTCGTCGATCGCGAGCTGGTGCTCCGCGAGGTGCAGCGCTATGCGCCGCCCGCGCCCGAAGAGACGATTGTCACCACGCGGCTCGACGAGATCCGCAAACGCTTCCCGTCGCCGGGTGCCCTTACGCGGCTGTTGCAGGCGCACGGGTTCACCGAAGCCCGGCTGCGTGCCTGGGTTCGAGATGACTTGCGGACGCAGGCGTACCTGGCGCAACGGTTTGCGTCGGCGAGCCTACCGAGCGACACCGAGGTGTTGGCGGCGTACAACCGGCAAACCGCCGAGTTCGAGAAGGCCGGCCAGACGGCCGAGCAGGCGGCGCCGATCGTCCGCGAGCGGCTGATTGCGGCACGGCGCGCGGAGCTGCTGGCCGACTGGTTGTCGGAACTGCGTCGCCGCACCGACGTGGTCATCCTCGCGCAATGAGATCCCACTCGGCTTATGGCCCGCGGCTTTAGCCGCGGGATCAACGGAAGAAGACCCGCAGCAGCTCGCCGCTGTTGAACAGCGAGTGGCTGACCATCGCGGCCACGGCGCTGCCGCGCACCAGGTACATCACGCCCCATAGCGCGCCGAGCAGGCCGGTGATGATCGCAACATCGAGGCCCTGCAGCGTGTGCCCCATGCCGAACGCGAGGCTGGTGATGAACACCCCCATCCACGGCTGGCCCAGGTCGAAGCGGAACCGGTGCAGCAGAAAGGCGCGTTGCAGCTCCTCGCGCACGCCCCCAGCGACAATCACCACGAAGAGGAACATCCAGAAGCCGGCCTGCGTGCCGACGAAGGCTTCGAGCGGATTGTCGGGCACGTTGCGCAGCGACGGCGCAAACCGGCGCACAATCAACGACACCACGATGACGATCGTCATGGCGACCGGCACCGAGAGCACCCCCGCGCCGACCTCGCGCGCCACGGGCCGATCGCCGAGGAACACGCGTCGCGGACTTTCGCCGCGCCGCAGCAGGAATGCGAAGATCAGCACCAACAGGAAGATGGTGTCCAGCAGCGTCAGCGCGAAGACAAACGCTGCCGAGAGCGAGCCGTCGCGGGTGGGCTGGAGGCCGGCCGCCTGCAGCGCGAAGCCGATGGCGATTTGCGTGGGGTATCCCGAGCACAACAGGATCTCGATCCACGTCGGCCATGTCGAGCGTGGCATGGGAACGGCGGGCTCATCCATTGGCTCGCTCGATGATAGGCTAAAAAAGTGAGCGAGCCGGCGCATGGTGCTGAACGCGTCCTGATCGTCGAAGACGACCCTGCCACGCGCAGCGGGCTGACCGAGCTGGTGCGGACGTGGGGCTTCACGGCCGAGGCGGCCGCCGACGGCGCCGAGGCGCTCGAGAAGATCACGGTGTTTCGACCGTCGATTGTCGTCACCGATCTGGTGATGCCGCGGATGAGCGGCATTGAGTTGTTGAAAGCGCTGCAACCCGAGATCGACAACATCAAGGTGATCCTGCTCACCGCGCAGGGCACGGTCGACACCGCCGTTGAAGCCGTGAAGTCGGGCGCGGAGGATTACCTCACCAAGCCGCTCGATCCCAACAAGCTGCAGCGCCTGCTCGAGCGGCTCGCCGAGCTCAATCAGCAGAAGCGCGAGAACCAGGCGTTGCGGCGTCAGCTGAACGATCGCGGCCGCTTTGGCCGCATCATCGGCAACAGCCCCGGCATGCGCGCGTTATACCAGGTGCTCGAGCAGGCGGCGCCGACCCCGGCCTCGATGCTGATCCTCGGCGAGTCGGGCACCGGCAAGGAGCTGGTGGCGCAGACGATTCACCAGCTGAGCCCGCGCGCGCAGGCCCCGTTTGTGGCGCTCAACTGCGCCGCCATTCCCGACACGCTGCTCGAGAGCGAAATCTTCGGGCACGAGCGCGGGGCGTTCACCGGTGCCACCGATCGGCGCTCCGGGTGTTTCGAGCTCGCCGATCGCGGCACGCTGTTTCTCGACGAGATTGCCGAGATGACGCCGGCCACGCAAGTGAAGCTGCTGCGCGTCCTGCAGGAACGCAAGTTCCGCCGCCTCGGTGGCCGCACCGAACAGGAAGTGGACGTGCGCGTGCTGGCGGCCACCAACATCGATCCGCTCGTCGCGATCCGCGAGGGCCGCCTCCGCGAGGATCTCTATTACCGCCTGAACGTCTTCACCATCTCGCTGCCGCCGCTACGCGACCGCAAGGACGATTTGCCGCTGCTCATCCAGGCGTTCATCGACGAGTTCAATGCGCGCGACAACCGCTCGGTCCGGACCGTGTCGCCGGCGGCGATGCGGCAGCTCGATCAATACGAGTGGCCGGGCAACGTGCGTGAGCTCCGCAACGTGATCGAGCGGGCGACGATTCTCGCCAAGGGCGAGCTGATCGAGCCCGCGCACCTCCCGGTGATGGGTGCGGTGGCGGCCGCGGCGCCGGCGTCGCTCGGCCTGACCATCGCGCCCGGCATGACGGTGGACGAAGCGGAGCAGAAACTGATCATGGCCACGCTTGACTCGGCCGGCGGCAACAAGACGCGCGCCGCCGACATGCTGGGTATCAGCCTGAAGACGCTGCACAATAAGTTGAATCGCTTCAAAGAAGAAGGTGCGAAAGGCGCGTGATGCGCCTGTCCCTCAAGCAAAAGCAGGTGCTGGGCGTGACGGCGATGGTGGCGCTGGTCGTCACCGCGTTGAGCCTGCTGCACCTGATGAACCTGGCCCGCGTCCTGCTGATCGAAAGCAAGGCCCGCGTCGAGCTGCTGGCCAACACGGTGTATCACCAGGCGCGCGAGGTGATCACCGATCCAGCCACCGCGTACAACGATGTCCGCACCAGCCGCAGCGTACAGTCGGCGCTCGAGGCGGCGATCTATTCGCAGGACGTGATCGACGCTCTCATTGTTGATCTGGCGGGCACCGTGATCGCGTCCAGCGATCCGATGCAGGTGGGACAGACGCTGGCGCCGCGGAGCCCGCTCAACAACCTGATTGCCGAGAGCGGGCTGGCGCAGCTGCAGGCCGTCTACAACACCGAGCAGTCGCTCGAATGGAGCCAGCCGATCGCGCTCGGCGACAAGCCGTTCGGCGAGATCCGCATCGGCCTGTCGACCATCCTGGTCCGCGGCAATCTCAACCAGTCGCTCGCCCCGGCCGCCGTGGCGGCGAGCATCGCGCTGCTGGTGGCAGTGGTGGCCGCGATGCTGCTCGCGCAGGTGGTGCTGCGGCCCATGCACGTGATCCGCAGCAGCCTGTCGAGGCTCGGCCGCGGCGACCTGGGGGCGACGCTCGATCTCCGCGATGACGCCGAGTTCCGCGACCTCGGGGACGTGTTCGATCAGGTCAGCGCGCAGTTGCGAGCTGCCTCGCCCGAAGGGCTCAAGCCCGCGCAACTGTCCGAGTTGTCGCGGCGCATCGCCATGGTGGGCCGGCTCACGGCCGGCGTGGCCCACGAGATGAAGAACCCGCTGAACGCGATGACGATTCATCTCGAGCTGTTGAAGCAGAAGCTCGCGGCGGGCAAGCCCGCCAACACCCACGTCGAGATCATCGCGCATGAGATCCGCCGCCTCGACGAGCGCATCCAGGGCTTCCTGAAATTCGTGCGGCCGGAGGAAGTCACCTTTGCCCCGGTGGCGGTGTCGCCGCTGATTGCGAGCGTGCTCGATGCGGTCAATCCCGAGGCCCAGTTCGCCGGTGTCGCGATCCAGCGCGCGTGCCAGGACGGGACGCTGCTGGTTGACGGGGACGCCGCGAAGCTGCGTGAAGTGTTCCTGAACCTCGCGCAAAACGCGATTCAGGCGATGCCCCGGGGCGGCCGCCTCGCCATTTCGTGCTCGTCGCTGCCAAACCGCCGGGTGCGCGTGCGCGTCGAAGATACAGGGGTCGGCATCGCGCCGGAGAACCTGCCGAAGATTTTCGAGCTGTATTACACGACGAAGGAAAGCGGCACGGGCGTCGGATTATCGATGGTGTATCGAACCATTCAGATCCATAACGGCGAGATCGACGTCGAATCTACGGTCGGGGTAGGGACGACATTTATCGTCGTCTTGCCCGCGTCCGCGAAATCCGCCTTCGTCGCCGAAGGCGCGGCTACGGCCTGAGCGGGCTACAATGACGAGAATGCGTGTGGTGCGCGTCGTACCCCTCGTGCTGCTCACAGCAACCCTCGGCGCCTGCGCTGTCAAGGCTCAGGTGCGTACCGAGGTGGAATTGCCGCTCCTGGAGCCGCCACCGCCCCCACCACGTGTCGTCGTGGCGTACGTCGAACTACCCGAGCCGCTGCCGGTCACGCCCGCTGTAGAAACCGCCACGCCCGCGAAACCGCCGGCGCGCCCTGCTCGCGCGGAACAACGGCCCGAGCCGATCGTGGCGCCGCCGGAGCCGGTTGAAGCCGCAGCCCGGCCGTCGCCCGCTGTGTCACTGACGCTCACACCGACGCCTGGTTCAGAAGCCCAAACGGTGACGGCGATTCAAGACATGATGAACCGCGCCTCGCGCGATCTTTCCCGCGTGAATGCGAACGCGCTCAATGCCGACGGCCGCTCGCAATTCGAGACGGCGCGCCGCTTCCTGCAGCAGGCGGAGGAAGCGCTGAAGACCCGTAACATCGTGTTTGCCGGAAGGCTCGCAGACAAAGCTGCGACCATGGCGGCGATTTTGGTGCGCTGAGGTTCACGCGAACCAATCTCGCCGTCGCTCGCGACCTGTCCGCCGAAGCCCGAAGGGCGAAGGTGCAAGCGCGAAGGCGGACAGACATCTAACAAGTAAGGGTTATCGAGAATGCATGCGGCTGCACGTTTACATTGCCGAAAAAACTTCGTTAAGCGAAAATAAGACGAATGGATTGTTTTGGGCCAGAAGTATCGACATATTGCGGACGACCTAAAATAAATCGCAACATGTTGTGTTCTAAGCGCTTGACAACAAAAAGTTACGAGCGCATATTTGGCGTCGCGCGCGAAGATGACTTTCAGTCGCGAGGCTCCTCCCGGCGCCAGGCGATTGAGACGGAATCGAAGCGGGTAACAAAGCACAACCGTAAGAGAAGAACCGATTTAAAGATAGTCAGACCGCGCGTAACACACCAAGTATTGAAACCGTTCGATCAGATAGGGCGATCGCCCCATAGGGGAGGGGTGTCGTCATGCGGAGGATGAAGCATGCAGGAAGGCGCTTCCCAGAAGGGTTTGTCAGCGGCACCATCGGGACAGACCGTGAGTTCGGCCTCAGGAAACACAGCCGCGAATACTGACCCGGGCGAAACAGCACGCACGCGGAAGTCCCAGGCCTCCCCCGGCCTCGAGTTTCCGCGCTTTTTCTCGACCCCAAGCGAAGACCCGTTCGATCAGATCGAGTGGGAAATGCGCGATGCCGTCATCGGCAACGAAAAAGGCACCGTTGTCTTCGAACAACGCGGGGTGGAAATCCCGAAGGCCTGGTCGCAGCAGGCGACCAACATCGTTGTCTCAAAATATTTCCGGGGGCACGTCGGATCGCCCGACCGCGAACGCTCGGTCAAGCAGCTAATCGGCCGCGTCGTCAACACCATCACCGAATGGGCGCGCAAGCAGAAGTACTTTGCGTCGGAGCCGGCGCTGTCGGCGTTCAGCGACGATCTCAAGTTCCTGCTCGTGCACCAGATGGCCGCCTTCAACAGCCCCGTGTGGTTCAACTGCGGCTTCGAGAAGGCGCCGCAGTGCTCCGCGTGCTTCATCAATTCCGTCGACGATACGATGGAGTCGATCCTCGGGCTGGCCAAGACCGAAGGCATGCTCTTCAAGTTCGGCTCGGGCACCGGCAGCAACCTGTCGGCGATCCGCTCGTCGAAGGAGCTGCTGGCGGGCGGCGGCACCGCGTCCGGTCCCGTGTCGTTCATGAAGGGTTTCGACGCGTTTGCCGGCGTCATCAAGTCGGGCGGCAAGACGCGCCGCGCGGCGAAGATGGTGATCCTCAACGCCGAGCACCCGGACATTCTCGAGTTCATCAACTGCAAAGTCGAGGAAGAGAAGAAGGCGTGGGCGCTGATTGATGCCGGCTACGACGGCTCCTTCACCGGCACCGCGTATGGCTCGGTGTTCTTCCAGAACTCGAACAACTCCGTTCGCGTGACCGACGAATTCATGCGCGCGGTCCTGGATGACGGGCTGTGGCAGACCAAGGCGGTCACCAACGGTGAAGTCGTCGATACCTACCGCGCTCGCGACTTGATGCGGTCGATTGCCGAGGGCACGTGGGTGTGCGGCGACCCGGGCATGCAGTTCGACACCACCGTCAATGAGTGGCACACCAGCCCGAACACGGCCCGCATCAACGCCAGCAATCCGTGCTCGGAATACATGTTCCTTGACGATTCAGCGTGCAATCTTGCCTCGCTGAATCTGATGACCTTCGTCAAAGACGACGGCGAATTCGACGTCGACGCGTTCCGCGCCGCCTGCCGCACGCTGATCACCGCGCAGGAGATTCTCGTCGACAACTCGAGCTATCCGACCAAGGCGATCGAAAAGAACAGCCACGCCTATCGCCCGCTCGGGCTCGGCTACGCGAACCTCGGCGCGCTGCTGATGTCGCGCGGCCTGCCCTACGACAGCGACGCCGGCCGCGACTTCTCCGGAGCCATCACCGCGGTGATGACCGGCGAGGCCTATGCCCAGTCCGCCCGCGTCGCCCGCGATCACGGCGGTCCGTTCGACGGCTACGACATCAATCGCGAGCCGTTCCTGCGCGTGATGCGCAAGCATCGCGAGGCGATCAAGGACATCAACCAGAAGAACGTCCCCGACGATCTGTATGCCGGCGCGAAGCAGGCCTGGGATGATGCGGTGGAGCTCGGTGAAGACTTTGGCTACCGCAACGCGCAGGCCACCGTGCTGGCGCCGACCGGCACCATCGGCTTCATGATGGACTGCGACACCACGGGCGTGGAGCCCGACATCGCGCTGGTGAAGTACAAGAAGCTGGTCGGCGGCGGCATGATGAAGATCGTCAACCAGACCGTGCCGATGGCCCTCGGCAAGCTGGGCTACACTGCCTCGCAGATCGGCGACATCGTCAAGTTCATCGACGAGCAGGAAACCATCGAAGGCGCGCCGCACCTGATGGAGCGCGACCTGGCGGTGTTCGATTGCGCGTTCAAGGCCCACAAGGGCGAGCGCTCGATCCATTACATGGGCCACATCAAGATGATGGGCGCCACCCAGCCGTTCATCTCCGGCGCGATCAGCAAGACCGTGAACGTGCCGAAGGATGCGTCGGTGGAAGACATCGAGCAGGCCTACCTCGAGTCGTGGCGGCTCGGCGCGAAGGCCATCTCGATCTACCGCGACGGCTCAAAGCGCACCCAGCCGCTCAACACCTCCAAGGCGGCGATCGATGCCAAGGGCGTGATTCAGAGCGAGTCGACGGCCGAAGCCGTGAAAGCGGCCGTGGCCGCGGCGCTCTCCTCGCGCACCCCGATGCGGCGCAAGCTGCCCGATGAGCGCCAGGCGCTCACGCACAAGTTCGACATCTCGGGCCACGAGGGCTACATCACCGTGGGCCTGTTCGAAGACGGGATGCCGGGTGAGATCTTCCTCGTGATGGCGAAGGAAGGCTCGACGATCTCGGGCTTTGCCGATGCCTTCGCGCAGGCGATCAGCTACGCGCTGCAGTACGGCGTGCCGCTGCAGGCGCTGGTCGACAAGTTCAGCCATGTGCGCTTCGAACCGTCGGGCATGACCAAGAACCCCGACGTGCGCTTTGCGAAGTCGATCGTCGACTACATCTTCCGCTGGATGGCGTCGAAGTTCCTGTCGCCGGAGGCGCAGTACCGCGCCGGCGTCAACAACCGCGACGAGGTGGAGGTCGCGGAAGCCACAGCCGTGCCGTCGCCGAAAGTGCCGTCGACGCCGACCGCGAAGGTGAGCCCGACCGGAGCAATCGTGCCGTCGACCTCGCAGTTCGCGGCGATCCAGAACCAGGAAGACGCGCCGCCGTGCACCACCTGCGGCTCGATCATGGTGAGAAGCGGCGCCTGCTACAAGTGCAGCAACTGCGGCACGACCAGCGGCTGCGCGTAACGAGCACGGTAGGGGCGGGACTTTAGTCCCGCCCGCGGTTTGGTGAGCGTTGACTAGGCCGAAGGCCGGGAATCAATCCCCGGCCTTTAGTCTTTCTCTACTTCTTCGGAAAGTCCCTGTGAGCCTTCACCTCTCTGATTTGCATGATGTGCCGGTGCGAATGCGACGAGATCATCAGGAACCATTGATACAGGTCCTGCGAGGCTGTCAGGAACTGCCGGCCGCGCAGATCTTCCTGGGTTTCTTTGGCCGTCTTCATCATCTCGGCGCGCAGCTTCTTGAACGAGGCGAGCGACGATTTCATGTCGGGGAACTGATCGCGCGGCACCCTGGCTTCGCCGGTAGTGGTGCGCTGCGTGCGATCGATGCCGTACCACAACATCGACACGTCGGTGGCCTGCGGCTTGAAGTCTGGCTGCGGCGGCTTGGCCAGCGATTGCTTGAACTGATCCCGGTACTGCGGCTCGGCGATCGCCAGGTGCATCACCACTTCTTCGACGCTCCAGCTAGTCGGCGTCATCTTGAATTTCAGCTGCGCATCGGAGAGGTTCTTCACTTCGTCTTCGAGCCAGGCTTCGGTCATTTCAAAGTGGGCGACCAGGCGCTGGCGCTCGCCGGGGGTCATCGGTCCGGCAACGGCCGCCGAGGCAAGTAGCGTGAAAGCAACGACAGGAGCAGCAGCGATTCTCATGGTGTCGCAAGGATGAACACACCCGAGACGACCGTCAACGACATTGGGATGGTTGACACGCCCGCGGTGACCAGTGGCGTCTTACCCGAACTGCTCGAGCGGTATTGGGGGTATTCGAGCTTCCGGCCGCTGCAGCGGGAAGCGATGGACGCCGTGATGTCGGGCCGCGATTCACTGCTCGTGCTGCCGACCGGCGGCGGCAAGTCGCTCTGCTTCCAGGCGCCCGCCCTGGCCTGCGACGGGCTCGCCATCGTGGTGTCGCCGCTCATCTCGCTGATGAAAGATCAGGTCGACACACTGGTCGGCAACGGCGTGGCGGCCGCCTGCTACAACAGCTCGATGCCGGCGGAGCACAAGGCCGACGTGGCGCGCGGCGTTCGGGAAGGAAAGTACCGGCTGCTGTATGTGGCGCCGGAACGGCTGGTGGGCGAGGGCGGCGACGGATTTCAGAACCTGCTGTCGTCGCAACCGGTCAGCTTCATCGCCGTGGACGAAGCCCACTGCATCAGCCAGTGGGGCCACGACTTCCGCCCCGAGTACCGGCAGCTCGCGCGCTTGCGCGATCGCTGGCCGTCGATCAGCCTTCACGCCTACACCGCTACCGCCACCGCGCGCGTCCGCAAGGACATCGTCGCGCAGCTCGGCCTGCGCGACGCGACCGAGCTGGTGGGATCGTTCGATCGGCCCAACCTGGTCTACCGCGTGCTCGCGCGCTCGGCGCTCAAGGCGCAGATCCTCGACGTGCTCGAGCGCCATCGCGGCCAGGCCGGCATCATCTATTGCACCTCTCGTAAAGAGGTCGAAGCCCTCGCGCAGTGGCTGCAGGACACCGGCTGGCGCGCGCGTCCATATCACGCCGGTCTCGCGGACGAAGAACGCCATCGCAACCAGGACGCGTTCCTCAACGAAGACATCGATCTGATCGTCGCCACCGTGGCGTTCGGCATGGGCATCGATCGCTCCGATGTGCGATTCGTGATTCACGCCGGCGCGCCGCAATCGCTCGAGCACTATCAACAGGAATCCGGCCGTGCTGGTCGAGACGGTCTCGAAGCGGAATGCGTGCTGATCGCCTCCGGCGCGGACTTCCTGAAGTGGCGCATGATGCTCGAGAAAAACGGCGAGCTCTCGGAGGCGCGGCGCGGCCTGTTGCGCGACATGGAGCGCTATGCCGCCAGTGTCGGCTGCCGTCACAAGCGGCTGGTCGGGTATTTCGGTGAAACGTTCGCGAAGGACGATTGCGGCGCCTGCGACTATTGCCTGGGCGAGCTCGAACAGGTGACCGAGCCGGCCACCGTGGCGCGCAAGGTTCTTTCGTGCGTGGCGCGCGTCGGCCAGCGCTTTGGCGCCGCGCACGTGACCAACGTCTTGCGTGGCAGCGATAGCGACCAGGTGCGCTCGCGCGGGCATCATGAGCTTTCGGTGTTTGGCTTGATGAGGGAAGCCACCATCGATGAACTGCGCGGCTACGTCGATCAGCTGCTCGCGCACGGGCTATTGCAGCAATCGGGTGAGGAATATCCCATCCTGCAGATCTCGACGGAAGGCCACGCGTTGCTGAAGGATGCGGGTGCGGCACCGGATCTCTCGTTGGCGCGGCAGAAGCGTCCCGACCGGAATCGCCTGCCGAAGCGATCGCGGGTGGAGACCGAGGGCTGGGACGGCGTCGATCGCGATCTCTTCGAAGAGTTACGTGTGTTGCGCCTGGAGATTGCCCGTCGCCGCCGCGTGCCGCCGTATGTGATCTTCCACGACACCACATTGCGCGAAATCGCGAGAGTGAAACCGAAGACCATCGAAGAGCTGCGGCATGTTTACGGCGTGGGCGACAGGAAAGCTCAGGATCTAGGGGAGCTCATTCTCAAGGCAGTCGCACACGCCAGGCCCCACGACCATGCGTGAAGGCGTACAACTGTTTCTGACCTGCCTGCGTTCGAATTAGCGACAGCCACATCGTCACGGCCGGACCGAAGCCGGTCTCTTCGATCATCCACGTGCGGCCGCCGTCGATGGTCGTCATCACGCCCAGATCCGTGCCGAGATAGAGCCGCTGCGAATCATCCGGATCGACGACGATCGAATGCACCGGGATGTCGGGCAGGCCGGTCGATCCCGAGCCGTCGATGCTTTGCCACGTCGCGCCGCCGTCGAGGGTGCGATACACATGCGCACCGCCGAAGTTGCCGTAGGTGGCATAGAGCACGCTGTCGCTGCGCGGATCGAACGCGATCGATGTCACCCAGCCACTGCGCGGGCGCGTGGCGGTGAATCGCACGGCCGACCCAGACGTTTCCGCGGCGTTGTCGGTTCGGACGATGTCCCCCTTGTCCGTGCCGGAGATCACCAAGGCGGTGTTGCGCGGTGAAACGGCGATGGCGCTGATGCGGCCGCCATCCGGCATGGCCACGGCGCCGACCTTCTCCCACGACAGGCCGAACGTCGCACCACGATAAAGGAAGTTCCCACCCAGCCAGATCCGATTGGCGATGGGATCGTGCGTGAACGGCGTGACGAACAAATAGTTGGCATCGGGCCCGAGCACGTCGGTCACCGGTGGATCGAGTCCCGTGAGCGGGCGGGTGAAGGCGCCGCCACCATTCGTGGTTCGACCAAGGCTCGCCCACTGAAACTCGACGAGCCAGGTGTTGAACTGCACCGGATGCACGGCACTGAAGCCGCCATCGCCGCCGAAGACCGGGCGCCAGCCATCGGGACCGAACGCATCGGAACCGAAGATCGTCCCGTTGTCCTGCGCGCCGGCGAGATACTGCGTGCCGTTGGGAAGCGGAGTGCCGTGGTAGAACTGCGTCACGCCGTAGCCACGATTGAGCGACGTCCACGCGACCTGAATCGGAGCGCCGCCGGTGCACGCTGCGCGCTCGCCATTCGACGTCGCGGCCCGCGCGTTGCGCGTGCGATAGATGCCGCCGTCGTTGCCGATCAGCGCGGCCTGATTGGCGTCGCCGTCGTACTGCGGATGAAACGCGATGCCGTGCTGATCGACGTGCGCGTACGACGCCGCGCCGGTGCCGCCCCAGCTCGCCAACCCCCAGTTGCGCCCGCCATCGTCTGACCGGAACCAATCGACGCCCGCGGCCCACACCCGGTTCGGATCGCGAGGGTCGACCGCCAGCACATTGTTGTACCAGCCCATGGTCGTGGGCGTCACTGGAGCCGCCTGCGGATTACACACGCGGCTCGCGGCACTGGCGGCGTTGGTCAGAATCAACGTGTTGAGAAAGGTCGGGTCGGAATTGTTGACGCGGGTTTCCCACGAGCCGGCGAGACCGCCGCGGTCACTGCGATACACGGCAAGCAGTCCTTGTCGATAGATCCCGTTCGGCCCGTCGACATTGCTCGCGGCGAGGGCGTACATCACATCGGGGTTCGACGGCGCGATGGCCACCGACGTGCGGCGCCATGTCTGGTTCGCGCAGCACCACCTCGGAATCCGATCGCTCGGCGGCGCGCGGGAATCGATACACGGTGGCCTGCTCGTACGATCCGCATGACGCGAAGAGCACATCCTCGGTCCGATCCGGACGCAGTGCGAGATCGAGACAGCCGCCGCGCACGTTCACTTCGAGCAGCCGGGCCCAGGTCGCGCCGCCGTCGGTCGATCGCCACACTCCGGTGCGCGTCGCGGCGTAGATCCGCCGCTTGTCGTTGACACCCAGCTCGAGATCGTTCACCCAGTGGAAGTCCGGCGAGTTGGTGGCCGGCAGCTGCTGCCAGGTTTGTCCGCCATTGGTGGTGATGAAGATGCCGCTGCCGCGCAGCGGCAGGCCGGTGCCGCGGATCTCCTCGCGGAAATACCCTTCGCCTGTGCCGGCATACATCACCTCGGGACGCCCCGGATCGATCACGAGCGCGTTGACGGCGATGTTGATGAGACCGTCGCCCGTCGGCCGCCACGTGGTGCCGTCGTCGTCGCTCTTCCAGATGCCGCCGGACACGCCGGCCGCAAACAGCGTGGTGGGCACGGTGGGGTGAAAGCGCACCACGCGCGTGCGGCCGCCGATGTTGCCCGGGCCGAGCGGCGTCCACGCATCGAGAATGCCGGCGGCATTGGAGCGCTCCAGGGCCGTCACGCCCGAGCCCGACAACCAGACGCGCGCCTGAGGCAGCGCCGCAGGCATGGCGCGATCGATCCGGGAGGCAAAACGTGACAGGGACGCCACCTGGCGGGCCGCGGCCTCATACAGCCGTGGCATCTCCAGCCGGGCATCCGCGGGCCGCCGGCGCTCGAGGTCGTGACGCGCCGCAGCGGCGGGCTCGTCGAACCTGGGCTCTTGTTCCGGGGACGTCCTGGGAACGGTCAGACTCGCCACCAGCAGGGTGACGGCGGCGGCAGTCGACAGAAGCCACAGGAAGCGGGCAACCATGGGAAGCGGATCTTGCCATAAGAATCGGCAAGAGGCCGAGGGTGCCAGCTAATAGCAAACCTTTGATAGTGTTTCCTCGTCCAAGGCTATGTAGTAAAACTACTAAGCCTTATGAGGAAACTCAGCATCACCACCGTCAGCGTCCTTCAGGCCATCGCCAATGGCTATCAATACGGATTTGACGTCATCGATCAGACCGGTCTTCCCAGCGGCACCGTCTATCCGGCCTTGAGCCGCCTGGAACGTGACGGCTTCGTGAAGTCCGCCTGGGAAGATGAGCACCAGGCCCACACCGAAGGGCGTCCGGCGCGGCGGTACTACAAGTTGACGGCCCCGGGCGTGAAAGCGCTCGCCGAAGCCGGCGCGTATTACCGTTCGTTGCTGCCAGCCACCAAACCGCGCGTCGCCAGGTAACGCAGCTGATGTTGCAGTGGTGTGACTTTCTCATTCGTGCTGCGGCCCCGGTCGTCCCGTACGACCTGCGCGCCGACTGGATGCGCGAGTGGCGCGCCGAGCTCGCCTACGCGTGTTCGCGCGCGGGGAAAAACGGGCGGCGTCTGCCGCTGACGTGCCTGTGGCGCACCTCCGGCGTTTTCTTTCATGCCGCCTGGCTTCGTTGGGATCGATGGAGGATCGAGATGATCTGGCAGGACCTCAAACACGCGTTGCGAGCGCTCAAGGCGAAACCCGGATTCACGCTCGTGACGCTCTTGACGCTGGCGATCGGCATCGGCGGCACCACCGCGATCTTCGGCGCCGTGAATGCCGTGCTGTTGCGACCGTTGCCGTATCCCGATCCCGATGCGCTCGTGCGTGTCTACAAAACCTCGGTGAAGCAGCCGGATCGCATCGGCGGCACCGTGTCGCCGCCCGACTTCACCGATTGGCGTCGCGACAACACCGTCTTCGCCGAGGTGGCGGCCTATGACAGCGACTCGCTGGCGCTGACCGGACAGGGCGCAGCTGAAGTGGTTCGCATCGGCGAGGTCACCGGAGGGTTCTTCACCATCCTGGGGACGGCGCCGCTGTATGGCCGGACCATCACCACCGAGGACGATGCGATGGGCGGCCGCGACGTTGTGGTGCTTGGTCACGCCATCTGGGCGCGCCGCTTCGGATCGAATCCGCAGATCATCGGCCAGACCATTCAGGCGGACGGCATTCCGCGCGAGGTGATCGGCGTGATGCCGCCCGGCGTCGAATTTCCCGCTGCGATCCGAGTTGTGGATCCCCTTGCGGTTCTCAGCGAGGGATCTCGAGACGCAACGTGGCGCGCACTACATCGAGGTGCTCGGGCGCCTGAAGCGCCGGCGTGCCGATCGAGGCGGCGCGCGCGGAGATGCGCACCATCGGCAGCCGGCTGGCGCAGTTGTATCCGCGGACCAATCGCGACAACTCGGTATCTGTCCATCCGCTGCGCGAATCGCTGGTCGGCAGCGTTCGCCAATCGATGTTCGTGCTGTTGGGCGCCGTAGGCCTCGTGCTGCTCATCGTCTGCGTGAACGTCGCCAGTCTCGTGCTGATTCGCGGTGTCAGCCGCGGCCGCGAGCTGGCCGTGCGCGTCGCTGTTGGCGCGGGCCGATTCAGCCTGTTTCGTGGCCTGCTGATCGAGAGCCTCGTCCTCGGCATCTCCGGCGGCGCTCGCGGGTCTGGTCCTGGCGTATTGGGCAACCACCGCCATCGCTTCGCTCGATCCGTCGATCGGTGTGCCGTTGCTCAACCAGACCCGTCTCGACGTGGTGGTCGTGGCGTTTGCGTTTGGTGTGGCGCGTGCTCGCCGCGGTTCTGTTCGGGACCATGCCGGCCTGGCAGGCGACCTCGATCACCGATGTGGTGTCGCGTATTCGCGAGGAAGCCGGCAGCACCACGAGCGATCCGAAACGCCAGCGAACGCGCAGCCTGCTGATCGTCGCCGAAACCACGTTGGCGGTGGTGTTGCTGGTCGGCGCCGGCTTGTTGACGCGCAGCTTCGCGAAGCTTCTCGCCGTCGATCTCGGTTTTACGGCGGATGCGGTGCAGACGTTCTCGATGGGTTTGCCCGAGACGCGCTACGGGCAGCCGCAACTGCGCCAGGAATTTGTCGAAACGCTGCTCTCGCGCATCTCGACGCGTCCGGATGTCGAGTCCGCCGGCGCGATCACCGGCTTGCCGCTGACGAACTCCCGATTCGGGATCTCGACCTCGGTGATCGACGGTGTCACGTTGTCGGATGACGAGCAGGATCGCCTCACGTTGCAGGTTCGCGTCATCACGCCCGATTACTTCAAGGCGATGACGATCCCGATCAAGCAGGGCCGCGGCTTCACGGCCGCCGACCGCATCGGATCGCAGCCGGTGATGCTGCTCAACGAAGCCGCGGCGCAGCGTATCTGGCCTGATGGCGGCGCGCTTGGCCACCAGATGGAAATCGGTACCAGCTTCGGCATGGGTCGCGGCAGGGCCAGTGGCACGGTGGTCGGCGTGGTCGGCGACGTGAGAGACTACGGTCCCGCATCGCGGCCGGCGCCGACAATGTTTCTGGCACACGGCCAATGGCCGGTCGATTCCATGACCATCGTTGCGAAGAGCCGCGGCGAGCCGTCGGCCCTGATCGAGCCGCTGCGCGCGTTGCTGCGCGAGATGGATCCTGATGTGCCGATGTATGCCGTTCGCTCGATGCCGCAGATCCGGGAGATTGCCGTTGCCCAACCGCGGCTCTACCTGGTCCTGGTCGGGAGCTTCGCGCTCACGGCCACGCTGCTGGCCGCGATCGGCCTGTACGGTGTGCTCGCCTACGCAGTCGGCCAACGCACGCGCGAGATCGGCATCCGCCTCGCGCTCGGCGCCAAACGCGGCGAGGTGCTGCGCATGGTGATGTCGCAGGCGGGCAAGTTGGTGGTCGTCGGCGTCGGGCTTGGACTGGTGGCGGCGGTGTTGGCCAGCCGCCTGCTACGCGCGCAACTGTTTGAAGTGGCGCCAACCGATGCGGTCACGTATGTCCTGGTCGCGACGGGATTGCTGATGGTCTCGCTGTTGGCGAGCTGGATTCCCGCCCACCGCGCGTCACGCATCGATCCGATGACGGCGCTCAGACAGGATTAAGGTGCACAGGGTGCGCAGGGTGCACGATGTGCACCTTGTGCACTCTGCGCACTTTGTGCACTGATATCCTCATGAATCCGTTACTCCAAGATTTCGAGTGGACCACCCCGTTCATTGCCGACGCGTGCGTGCAACTGTCATTGCCGGTTCGCATCGGGCCGTTCGGGCTCAAATGCAATTTCCCGGGTAGTAAGGCCGCCGGCCCCGCCCGTCCCGCGAGGCACGCCGGCAGCGTTGACGTGTTTCTCGAAGCCATCGCCGCGTCACAAAAGGGCGACGTCCTGGTCATCGATAACGGTGGGCGCACCGACGAGGGTTGCATCGGTGACCTGGTGATCGGCGAGGCCTTCATGAGCGGAATTGCCGCAACCATTTGCTGGGGCACTCACCGCGACACCGCGGCGATTACCGCCATTGGCGCGCGCGTCTGGAGCCTCGGCACGTGCCCCAACGGTCCCTTGGAATTGCGCCGGCGCACCATGACCGCGCTCACCGCCGGCAGCATCGGTTCCGTAACGGTCACGCCAGACGACTATGTGTTTGCGGACGATGATGGCGTGGTCGTGGTGGCGGGGCAGGATCTCGACCGGGTGGTCGAGACCGCGCGCGACATTGCGTCGCGCGAGGGCGCGCAGGCGGTGCGGCTGCTCCAGGGTGAGCTGCTGCGCACGCAGTTCGATCTGGAGAAATACATGGCAAAACGGCAATCCGATCCCTGGTACACGTTCCGGGACCATCTCAAAGGCTTCGGCGGCGCGATAGAAATCTAGGGATCGGGGATCGGGGATCAGGGATCGGGGATCAGGAATAATCGTTTCGCCCGCCATTTCCGTCCAATCTGGGCGGGAGGGTGCGCATGTTCCAGGACCTTCGGTATGGCCTTCGACTGATGGTGCGGCGGCCGGGCTTTGCGGCCGTGGCCGTGGCCACGCTCGCGCTCGGCATCGGCACCACGACGGCGATCTTCGCGGTCACCGATCGCGTGCTGCTGCGCCCGGTTCCGTATGCCGATCCTGAGCGTCTTGCGGTGATCTGGGAGACCCCACCCAATCACCCGCTGCCGATTATGTTCGCGTCGCCGCCCAACCTCCACGAATGGCAGGTGCGGTCGCAGACCGTAGCGGCGATGGGCGGGTTCCAGTGGCGCGACGTCACCCTGGGGGGCACCGAACCGGAACGCATTCGCGGCGCGCGGCTCACGGCCGGTCTGCTGCCGGCACTCGGTGTGCAGCCCCAGATTGGCCGGCTGTTTCTCCCCGAGGAAGATCGCTCTGGCGCCCACCCGGTGGTGTTGATTAGCGACGCCCTCTGGCGCCGCCGCTTCCAGCAGGATCCCGCCATTCTCGGGCGCACGGTTCCGATTGACGGCGTGCCGACGGAAATCATCGGCGTGATGCCGCCGGGCTTCGAGTGTCCGCCCGCCGTCGTGCTGCGCGGCCCCGCCCCGGCGGAGCGCGCGGAACTGTGGGTGCCGCACGCGACCAATCTCGAGACCGGTCAGCGGGGCGCACACTACCTCGCGGTGATCGGCCGCTTGCGTCCCGGCGCGTCATTCGAACGCGCGCATCGGGAGTTCAACGACATTCAAGCGCAGATTGAGCGCGAGTTCCCGGACTACCGTGGCTGGCGGGCGAATGTGGTGCCGCTGGTCACGCAAGTGACCGAGACGTCGCGGCGCGCCGTGAGCCTGCTCGTGGCGGCGGTGGCGTTTGTGCTGCTCCTCGCCTGCGCCAATGTTGCGAACCTTTTGCTCGCACGCGGCGTGGGTCGGCGGCGCGAGTTCGCGATCCGCACCGCGCTCGGCGCCAGCCGTGCGCGATTGGCGCTGCAGGTCATCTCCGAATGCTTTGCGCTCGCATTCGTCGGCGGGATCGCGGGCCTCGGCCTGGCGATCGGCCTCGTCCGCATCATTGCCTTGCTGGGCCCGGCGTCGATGCCCGGCCTTCGCGATGTGGATGTGAACGCGCGTACGGCGATGTTCGCCATTGCCGCATCGGTGCTGTCGGCCGTGCTGGCCGGCGCGATTCCCGCACTGGGAGTGATCCGCACCAGGCTGGCCAGCTGGCTCGCCGATCGATCGGGCGGATCAGGTCCAGGCGGCCTGCGCGCGCAACAGGCCCTGGTCGTTGGACAGATCGGGATGGCGGTGGCCCTGCTGGTGACGGCAGCGTTGCTGGTGGAAAGCTTCCGGCAACTGCGCGCGGTTGATCCTGGTTTTGAACCCGAGCGGGTCACCACCGCGAAGCTCACGATTCCCACGTCGAGATACCCGGACGCGGCGGCTCGTGTCCGCTTCGTGGATGCCCTGTTGTCCAGCATCTCGGAGTTGCCAGGCGTCAGCGCCGCTGGAGTCATCGATGCCGTGCCGATCGCCGACAACCGCCAGGGCACCGGCTTCGAACGTCTGGATGGATCGGCCGCCGATCCGTCCGCGCCGCAGAACGCCAACGTCGCATGGATCACCGACGGCTATCTCGAGTCAATGGGCGTGCCGCTGCTCTCGGGTCGCGCCTTCACCCCGCGCGACACGGCGGGCACCGATCGCGTGGTGATCATCAATCGGCGGCTGGCGCGGCAGGTGTTCGGTGAGGCCGATCCGATCGGGCGGCTCGCGCGCGTCGGTAACTCGACCCAAGCGCCCTTCCAGGTGGTCGGCGTCGTCGGCGACGAGCGGCACACGGGCATCGACACCGAAGCGACGCCGTCGTTCTTCGTCGCGTATCGGCAGGTTCCCGCCGTCAACAACATCGCGATCGTGGTCCGCACCGCGCAATCGCCGGCGCCCGCCTCGTCTGCGATCGCATCGCTCTTCGGTCCGCTCACGTCGAGCGTCACCAACGCGGTTGGACTCGACCAGACGGGGCGCGCGATCCGCGCGGCGGTGCGCCGGCTCGACCCCGAGTTGGCGCTGTTCCAGGTCCGCACCATGGAGCAAGTGGTCGACAACGCGGTGGCGACGCCGCGGTCGATGGCCTGGCTGCTGTCGGTGTTTGCCGTGTCGGCGTTGCTGCTGGCGGCCATTGGCGTGTTTGGCGTGATGAGTCACGCTGTGAGCCAGCGCACGCGCGAGATCGGTGTGCGGATGGCCATTGGCGCCAGCCCTTATCGCGTCCTCGGCGCGATTCTCGGCGAGGGACTCACGCAGGTCGGCTTCGGATTAGTGCTCGGCGCCGGGTTGTCGCTGCTGACCGCCCGATTGCTGGCCGGATTGCTCTATGGCGTATCAGCGTTGAGCATCGCACCGTATCTGATCGTGGTCGCTTTGCTCGGCGCCGTGTCGTTGATCGCGTGCCTCGTGCCCGCGCGCCGCGCAATGCAGATCGATCCAGCTGTAGCATTGCGATCGGAATGATCAAAAGGGGTCAGACCCCGATTTCTAACGTTTTGTCATCAGGTTCAAATGTGACAAATGTTGAAAATCGGGGTCTGACCCCTTTTCATCATGGAATAATGCGTCCAACACGTGACCCGCCAGTATTGCCACATCGGCTCCCGCACCATTGCGTACCTCGACTCCGCGCCCGGCAAGGCGGACCTGCGGACCTACGTGTTGCTGCACGCGTTTCCGATCGGCGCCAACTTGTGGGAGCCGCAGATCCGCAGCATTCCCAGCGGCTGGCGGCTGATCACGCCCGATCTGCGCGGCTTCGGCGGCTCGACGGAGCTCGATTCGATGAGTGGCGCTTCCATGAGCGACTACGCGGACGATGTGGGCACCTTGCTCGACGAGCTGAAAATCA
This sequence comes from uncultured Acidimicrobiia bacterium, assembly GCA_963784445.1. Taxonomy (GTDB): domain Bacteria; phylum Acidobacteriota; class Vicinamibacteria; order Vicinamibacterales; family UBA2999; genus 12-FULL-67-14b. The sequence goes on from CAWARO010000002.1 coordinate 688,696, forward strand.
AGCGCGCGGTGATTGGCGGCGCGTCGATGGGCGGGTATGCCGCCCTGGCCTTCCTACGGCTGGCGGGCGAGCGTGTGGATGGGCTGGTGCTGGCAAACACCCGTGCCGGCGTGGACTCACCCGAAGCGCGGGCCAACCGCCGCAACATGCTGGCTCTGCTTGATCGCGAGGGCCCGTCCGGCGTGGCCCGGGAGATGATGCCGAAGCTGCTCGGCAAGACCACCCGCGAGACTAACCCCGAGATTGAAGCCAATGTCCGTCGACTCATCAAGCAGCAGTCGCCGATCGGGATCCGCACCGCGATTCAACGCATGATGCAGCGCCCGGATTCGATGCCGCTGCTCAGCAAGACCAAGCTGCCGACGCTGGTGATCACCGGCGATGAGGATGAGCTGATTCCTGTAGACGAGTCGCGCAGTATGGCCGCCACCGTTCCCGGTGCCACGCTCGTGATCGTCCCGAAGGCCGGACATCTGGCAAACTTGGAACAGCCGGACGCATTCAACACCGCCCTGAATGCATTTCTCACTAAGCTGTAAGGCATGAAAGTCGTCGCGACATTCCTGGTCCTCCTGTTCGCATGCGGTGCAACCCGGGCACAAGAGTCCGTGCCCCCGGTTGTCGATCCCCTGCACAGGCCCTTCGACGAGATCCTCGATATCTACGTGCGCGACGGTCTCGTCTACTACCGCGCCCTCAAGGGCGAGCGCGGCAGGTTCGATCGGTACGTGCAATCGCTGACCGAGACCGGCGCCGAAACGGTCAAGGGCTGGACCCCGGAACGGCAGCTCGCCTTCTGGATCAACACTTACAATGCGTTTGTCCTCAAGACCGTGATCGATCACTACCCGATTCGCGGCCGCGCGCCGGAGTATCCCGCCAACAGCATCCGGCAGATCCCGGGCGCATTCGAGCGGACCACGCACCGCGCCGGCGGCCGCTCGTTCACGCTCGACGCGCTCGAGCGAGAGGTGATTGCCGGCTTTGGCGATCCGCGCGCGCTGTTCGCGCTGAGCCGCGGCGCCATGGGTGGCGGGCGCCTGAAGAGCGAGGCGTTTACCTCCGCACGGCTCGACACGCAGCTGACCACGATGACGAGCGAGCTGGTGACGAGAAGGGTGCTGGTGTTCGTGGACACCGCCAACGGCCAGCTGTCGGTGAATCCCATCTTCTCGTGGCGTGAAGCCGCGTTTGTGAAAATGGCCGACAAGGCGAAGGATGTGTACCACGAGCGCAGTCCTCTCGAGCGCGCGGTGCTGGCGATGATCGATCCGCTGCTGGTGCCGAATGAATCAGAGTTCTTGAGGAAGAATACCTTCCGCATGGTCTTTCACGATTTCGATTGGACTCTGAACGACCTCACGGGGCGCTAGGTTAGTTGACAGTTTAAGAGTTGACGGTTGACAGTTGAGTTCACCAGTGACACGTGGGCAGTTTGAGTGATCAGTTGCGATGGATTTAGGACTGACAGGTAAGGTTGCGATCGTCACCGGTGGGAGTCGCGGTCTCGGATTGGCGTCGGCCAAGGCGTTGATCGCCGAAGGCGCCCACGTCGTGATCTGCGCGCGCGGGGAAGAGCAGCTGCAGAAATCGGCAAAGGAAATCCAAGCGCTGGCCCCGTCCGGAGCTCGCGTCTCCAGCGTCGCCGCCGACGTGTCCAGCGATGCTGGCGTGAAGCGCGTGGTCGATGCGGCGGTCAAAGAGTTCGGGCGCCTCGATGTGGTCGTTAACAACGTGGGCCTCGGCAAGGGCGCCGACCTCGAGGGCACCACCGACGCCGATTGGCAGGAGGCGTTGGACCAGACCTTGTTCCCGGCGATCCGGATGTCGCGCGCGGCCGTGCCGCACCTGCGCAAACAACACGGCGGCGCCATTGTCATCGTCTCGTCGATCTTCGGCCGCGAAGCCGGCGGACGCATGACGTATAACGCGGTGAAAGCCGCTGAGATCAGCCTGGCGAAATCGCTGGCCCAGCAACTGGCGAAGGATCAGATTCGCGTGGTGTCGATTGCGCCCGGGTCGATCCTGTTCGAAGGCGGCTCGTGGTGGAAGCGGCAGCAAGCCGATCCGGAAGGTATCAAACAGTTCGTCAAGCAGGAACTGCCTTTTGGTCGCTTTGGCAAGCCGGAGGAAGTGGGCGCCGCCATCGCGTTTCTCGCCTCACCGAAGGCGAGTTGGATCAGCGGGACCACCGTCGTTGTTGACGGTTGCCAATCACGGATGTTCTAGACCCTTCGACTCCGAATTCGGCGCATGCGCCGAATTCGTCGCTCAGGGCAAGCGACGGTTCGCGAACCACACGTAGTAAACGGGCAGGCCAAGCAGGACCACCGCAAACGTGATCGACGTCCACACCGGCTCGGTCGCTAACGCGTTCACCACGAGATAGATCGCCGCCGCGATGAACACCGCGGGCACGAACGGATAACCCACCACCTTGTACGGCCGGCTCAACTGCGGCTGCGACTTGCGGAGCGTGTAGATTGCCGCCACGCTCAATGCATAGAACGGCCACATGGCCAGCACGAACGTGTCGGTGAGTTGTTCGAACGTTTGCGTCATCACCATCGCTACGCCCAGGACGCACGCGAGGCCGATCGCCACATGCGGCGTCTTCCATTTCGGATGCACGCGAGCGATGGGTTCGAACAGCATGCGGTCGTCCGCCATCGCGAAAAAAATGCGCGGCGACGCGAGCATGCTGCCCATCAACGATCCAAACGTGGAGATCATCACCACCACCGCCACGAACGAAACGCCGGCCTGGCCGAAAAGCGCGCCCATGGTGTCGGCCGCGATCAAGGGCGACTTCGCCATCACGCCAATCGGATTGACGTAGAGATACGCGGCATTCGCCAGCAGGTAGATCGCGATGATCATCACCGTGCCGATGATGATCGCGCGCGGCAGGTTGCGCTGCGGATCCTTGACCTCACCGCTGGCGAACGTGAGGTCGGCAAAGCCGTCGTAGGCCCACATCACCGAGATCAACGCGAGGCCAAACACGCCGGCATCGATCGCGGCGCTGTTGGAAGCCATGTTGGTGAATGAGGCGCCCACGCTGCCGCCCATCAGGAATGACGCAGCCACGAGCAGTGCGAGGGCGCCGAACTTGGCAATTGTCGACAGCCCCGCAAACAGCGCGCCTAGCTGGACGCCGACGATGTTGGTAGCGCCGGCGAAGATGATCGCGCCGGCCGCAAGATAGTCGGCCATTCTCGGACTCGCGACCGGATCCATTCCGAAGACCCGCATGAAGTACTCGCCGAACACCGACGAGATGCCGCCGAGCGCGGCGGCGCGGATCAGCACCAGCTGCGCCCATCCGTAGAGGAATGCGGCCGGCCGGCCCCAGCCTTCGCGCAGGTAAACGTACATGCCGCCCGTCTCCGGCATCGAAGCCGAGAGCTCCGCGAACGACAACGCGCCGCACAGCACGATCACGCCGCCGAGGATCCAGACGCCCATCATCCACACCGGATCGGGCACGCGATCGGCGATGCCCGCCGGGGTGCGGAAGATGCCGCCGCCGATCGTGATGCCGATCACGAGCCCGATCGAACTCAACAGTCCGAGCGAGCGGACGAGTTTGGCCATGCGGGGCTGATACTACTCGTGAAAACCGCATTGCGGCGGTTTTGTGATTGTTTCGCTTTCGTCTGTTGATCGTGTAGGATTGCACACCACTACACTATGGCGTCAGATCCGACGACGACGCTCCCCGCACTGCGGACGCTGGAACACAAGCAAGTTGCCCTTCAGAGCGCGCTCTCGGTCCTGGCGTCCGGTTCGGCACTCGACCGGGCTGACACGCCGGACGAGGTCGTCACAGCAGTGCGACGGTTGCCCGCCGTCGACGCCGCGTACGCGCCGTTTCCGGATTCGATCGATCCGCGGTTGAAGGCCGCGCTTGAAAAGCGCGGCGTGCACCAGCTCTACACGCACCAGGCGGAAGCGTTCGACCACGTGGCGAACGGCCGTCAGGTTGTGGTCACGACGCCGACCGCGTCGGGCAAGACGCTCTGCTACAACCTGCCGGTTCTCGATCGCATCCTGAAGCATCCGGCGGCGCGCGCGCTGTACCTGTTCCCGACCAAGGCGCTCGCGCAGGATCAGATGGCGGAGCTGCACGAATTGGCCGGCGCGATTGGCGACGTCGGCGGCGAACAGATTGGCGTGCACACCTACGACGGCGATACGCCGCAGGATGCGCGCCGCACCATCCGCACCCGCGCGCACATCGTGTTGAGCAATCCCGACATGGTGCATTCCGGCATCCTGCCGCACCATCCGCGCTGGGCGAAGCTGTTCGAGAACCTGGAATTCGTGATCATCGACGAGCTCCACGCCTACCGGGGCGTGTTCGGCAGCCACCTGACCAACGTGCTGCGCCGCCTGCAGCGCATCTGCCGCCATTACGGCTCGCATCCGCAGTTCATCTGCTCGTCGGCGACCATTGCCAATCCGTCGCAGCTGGCCGAGCGTCTCGCGGAGCGGCCGTTCGCGCTGGTGGAGAAGAGCGGCGCGCCGCGCGGCGAGAAGTTTTTCGTGTTCGTCAACCCGCCGGTCGTCAATCGCGAGCTTGGGATTCGGCGATCGTACGTGGCTGAATCACGGCGCGTCGCCGGTGAATTCCTGCGCCGCAATCTGCAGGTGATTGTCTTCGCGCAGAGCCGAACGACGACGGAGATCCTGACGACGTACCTGAAAGAAGATTTCGAGGATGTGCCCGGGATGCCGGAGCGCATTCGCGGCTATCGCGGCGGATACCTGCCGCTGCGCCGGCGTGAGATCGAGAAGGGCCTGCGCGCCGGTCAGGTGCGTGGCGTGGTCTCGACCAATGCGCTCGAGCTCGGCATCGATATCGGCGCCCTCGACGTGTGCGTGATGGCGGGCTATCCCGGCACGATCGCGTCCACGTGGCAGCGCGCGGGCCGGGCCGGCCGGCGCACCGGCCAATCGGCGGCCGTGATGGTGGCTTCGAGCGCGCCGATCGATCAGTTCGTGGCGCGGCACCCGTCGTTCTTCTTCGACGCCTCGCCCGAACATGCGCTGGTGAACCCCGACAACCTGCACATCCTCGTCGATCACGTGAAGTGCGCGGCCTTCGAGCTGCCGTTCACCACCGAAGAGTCGTACGGCCAGGTCAACGTTCAGGAAGTGCTAGGCGTGCTGCAGGAATCCGGCCTGGTGCATCGATCGGGGGGCGAAGATGCTGAAGGGCAGTGGCACTGGACGAGCGAGTCGTATCCGGCCAACGCGGTCAGCCTGCGGTCGGTGTCGTCCGACAACTTCGTGATCACCGATCACACCAGCGGCCCCAAGGTGATCGGCGAAACCGATTTCACCAGCGCCCTGTCGACCCTGCACCCGAAGGCGATCTACATGGTAGAGGGCCGCATCTACCAGGTCGAGGAGCTCGACTTCATCGGCCGCAAGGCGCACGTCAGGGAAGTGGACTGCGATTACTACACGACCGCGATTACCTATACGAAGGTGACGATTCTCGATCGCTTTGCCGCGGACGAGCCCAACGTCGCGCTGCACGGCGAGGTGCACGTGGTGTCGCGGGTGGTCGGCTTCAAGAAGATCAGGTTCCAGACCAACGAGAACGTCGGTTCGGGCGAGCTCGATCTGCCCGAGCAGCAGATGCACACCACGTCGTACTGGCTCGAGATTCCGTTGTCGATCATCAACGCCCTGCCGTTTGCCACCGACGATCGCCGGGACGGCGTGATTGGCCTGGCGTTCGCCATGAAACAGGTCGCGCAACTGCTGTTGATGTGCGACGCGCGAGACGTCGGCCTGTCGGTAAACGCCGGCGAAACGGACGGTGATGACACCCCGCGGATCTTCATCTACGACGCCTATCCCGGCGGCATCGGCTTCAGCGCGCCGTTATGGGGGATGCAGCGCGAGCTGCTGTCGCAGACCAGCGCGCTGATTGCCAGCTGTGATTGCGAAACCGGTTGCCCGATGTGCGTGGGCCCGATCGGCGAAACCGGAGCCGCTCGCGAAGAAGGTGGCGCTGCGGATCCTTCAGCATCTCCTCGCAGGCTCCGATGAGGCGACGGCTAAAGCCGTCGCCCTCCAAACGAACGAAGAAGTTCCGTTTTAGCCATGTCGACCCTCGATCGACTGCGCGGAATCGTAAAAGGAACGCGACCATCCGTTCCGATCGTTGCGCCAGACGCGCAGCAACCCAGCCAGCCTCGTTTGGAGAGCGACGGCTTTAGCCGTCGCTTAGACGGCTCGACAGATGATCATCAACGCCGCACTCACGCTCGGTGGCGCCGTCGTCGAACGCACCGAAGGCGCGGTGATCGTCGTCGATCGCGAATATCGCGCCGGCATGCGGCACGGCCGAACGCCGATCGACGAGATTGCCTCGGTCATCAACGACGGCACCGACGCCATGAAGCTGATGGCGGAAGCGTGGCCGTCCGCGAAGGGTATCGGTGACGCACCGCCGGGCGGAAGAGTCCCGCCCCTGCTGTTCCTGGATTTGGAAACGACCGGCTTGTTCGGCGGCGCCGGCACGCAGGCGTTTCTCGTCGGCTGCGCGGCCATCGACGGCGACTCGATCCGCGTCAGGCAATTCCTGCTGCCGGGATTCGAACACGAACGCGCGGTCCTGAACGAAGTGCAAGCGTGGTCGAAGAGCCACGGCGCGCTTGTCACCTACAACGGCCGCAGCTTCGACGTGCCGTTGATCGAAACCCGGTTCATGTTCCATCGCGCTGCCGTGCCCGCTCGACGGCGTGCCGCACCTCGACATGCTGCATGCGTCGCGGCGATTGTGGCGGCAGCGCCCGCTTACTACCGGGACGCCGGATCCGGATGATTCGAGCTGTTCGCTGTCGGTGCTCGAGAAGCAGATTGCCGGCCTGCATCGCGTGGGCGACGTGCCCGGCTACGAAATCCCGTCGCGGTTTTTCCGTTTCGTCCGCGAGGGCGATGCGCGGCCGCTCGAAGCGGTGCTCGAACACAACCGCCTCGATTTGATCTCGCTGGCCGCGGTGCTGGCGCGCGCGATCACGCTGGTCACGCGCGGACCGGGCGAGGCGCGCACGGCGCAGGAAGCCTATGGCCTGGCGCGCGTGTACGAGCGCGCCGGCGCGCACGACAATGCGGAAGCGTCGTTACTCAAGACCATCGACTTTGCCCGCCGCGTCGGGGCCGAGCCGGAAGTCCACGCCGAGGCCCTTCGCCGCCTGGCGTGGCTTCGCCGGCGGGCCCGCCGCGTTCACGAAGCCGCCGAGGCGTGGCGCGAACTGGCGACGCTGCCGCGCTGCGCGGCGTCGCTCCGCCGCGAGGCCAGGGAAGCGCTGGCGATTCATCACGAGCACCGCTCGAAGAACCTGCAGGCCGCCCGCCAGCACGCGCTCGAGTTGCTGTCGGACCTGGATGCCAACCAGGTGCGCGTCCGCTACCGGCTCGATCGTCTCGAACGCAAGATCGCCCGCTACACAGCGACCCTGCCGCTTCACGACTAGCGGGCGGGACTAAAGTCCCGCCCCTACGTACGCGATTAGAATCATCCGCAATGGATGAGCAACCGGGTCTGGTGGCCCGCGCCGCGATCCGCCTGACCGCGTGGACCGAGAAGTGGATCCCCGACGCCTTCATCTTTGCGTTGCTCGCCACGATCATCGTCTTCGTCGCGGCGCTCGTCTCGACGCCATCGTCATTCACCCAGGTGGTGGACGCGTGGGGCGGCGGCTTCTGGGATCTGATCCCGTTCACGCTGCAGATGTCGCTGATCATCATCACCGGCCACGTGCTGGCCACCTCGGCGCCGGTTGGCAAGGCGATTCGCGCCATTGCCGGCTGGCCGCGGACGCCGCGTGGCGCGGTGGCGCTGGTCACGTTCTTCGCGATGGCCACCTCGTGGTTCAACTGGGGCTTCAGCCTGATCTTCAGCGCGGTGCTGGCCAAGGAAGTGGCGCGGCGCGTCCCCGGCGTCGACTACCGCGCGCTGGCGGCGGCGAGCGTGCTCGGCACCGGCAGCATCTGGGCGCAAGGCCTCAGCGGCTCGGCGGCGTTGCAGATGGCCACGCCCGGCGCCCTGCAACCGCAGATTCGCGACATCGTCGCTAACGGCGGCATGGTGCCGGGCGGCATCATCCCGTTCAGCGAAACCATCTTTCTCTGGCAGAGCTTTGTCTCGGTGATCGTCGAACTAGTAGTCGTCACGCTAGTGATGTGGATGGCCACTCCGCCGGCAAACAAAGCGAAAACCGCGGCTGCCCTGGGCATCAACCTCGGCGAACAGGAATTTGTCCCAAGCCCCAAGCCCAAAGTGATCAGCCCCGGTCAGTGGCTGGAATACTCGCCGATCCTCAACATGATCGTCGTCGTGACTCGGCGCGGTGTACCTCGTCCGATATTTCGGCCGCGCCGCAGAACCGCTGAATGCGATTACCGTCAACATCATCAACTTCACGTTTCTGCTGGTGGGCGTGTTGCTCCATCAAACGCCGGCGAGATTGATGCAAGCCGTGCAGGCGGCCACACCGGCGGTGTGGGGCGTGATCCTGCAGTTCCCGTTCTATGCGGGCATCGCCGCGATCATCACGTCGACGCATTTGAGCCAGCAACTCGCCAATGCGTTTGTCAGCGTGTCGACGCCCGCAAGTTATCCGGCAGTGGTGGCGATCTATTCGGCAGTGCTCGGCGTCTTCGTGCCGTCAGGCGGATCGAAGTGGGTGATCGAGGCGCCGTACGTGATGAGCGCGGCGCACGAGCTCAAGGTTCACCTTGGCTGGGTGGTGGCTTCGTACGATCTGGGCGAGGCGCTCGCGAACCTCGTTCAACCGTTCTGGATGCTGCCGATCCTGGGGATGTTCGGGCTGCGGGCGCGCGACGTGATGGGCTATACCTTCATTGTGTTTCTCGCGCTCACACCCGTGGTGATCCTGCTGGTCACGCTGCTCGGTGCGACGCTGCCGTATCCGTTGTGACGCGACCTATACTCCCGTTGAGAGCCGCGAGATGACCTTCGAACACCTGTGGCTGGACACTCGTCTGGCGATCCGCCAGTGGGCGCGCACGCCCGGTTTTTCGGCGATCGCGATTGCCACCATCGGCCTCGGTATCGGGGCGAGCACGGCGCTTGTGGGGCAGGTCAAGGCGGTGTTCTGGACACCGCTGCCGGTTGCGGCGCCGCACGATCTGCGATTCGTCGCCTGGACGTCGCCGCGGCATCCGTTCGTGCTCGGGCCGAATGTCATGGCAGGCCCGCGCGTCAATGGCGCCGACACGTTTGGGACCGTGTCGTACCCGGCCTATCTCGCCATGCGCGACGAGGCCACCGCGTTCTCCGACATCGCGTGCTGGGCGGATCTCGGAGAAGCGCGGCCGGTGATTCTTGGCGAGCTGGGCTTCGGCACCGTGCAATTCGTCTCCGGCAATTACTTCCGCACGCTCGGCGTGAGGGCGGCGCTGGGCCGAACGATTCAACCGGAGGATCACTCGATCAATGCGTGGTCGCCGGTCGCGATGATCAGTCATCGGTTCTGGCTCCGCACGTTCGGCGGCGCGGACGATGTCACCAGCCGCACACTGCGACTGAACGGCCGCACGTTCGCCATCATCGGCGTCATGCCGGAGGGTTTCTTCGGCCTGGATCCTGCGGTCTCGCCTGACATCGTGGTACCGAACGGTGCCGTCGAGGTTGCGGCCGCGACGGTGAAGCCGCTGCAGAACCGCGGACTCTGGAACCCCTGCCGTGTGGTCGCGCGGGTGGCGCCGGGACGGAGTGAAGAGGAGGCGCGGATCGATCTCGAGCGCGTGCTGGCGGCGTCGATTGCGTCGACACCGCCATCAGAGCCGTACGATCCGCCACGCGTATTGCTGGTGCCGGCGGAGTACGGCCAGTCGACCCTCCGTGACGGAACGGCGACCCCGCTGGTGGTGCTCCTGATCGTGGTCGGTGGCTTGCTGCTCGCCGCGTGCGCGAACATCGCCGGACTGCTGCTCGCGCGCGGCAGCGCGCGCTCTCGAGAAATTGCCACCCGATTGGCGCTTGGCGCTTCGCGCGCCCGGATCGTTCGCCAGTTGATCACCGAGAGTCTCGTGCTGTCGTTTGCCGGCGGCGTGTTCGGGTTGGTCCTCGCCTATTCGCTCTCAGGGGCCGGGAGCGCCCTCCTGAGCCAGTTCATGCCGACGCTCTTCGGCGCCGATCGCACGCTCAGTCTCGCATCCATGCTGGATGGCCGATTGCTCGCTTTTGGTGTGGGCCTGACGCTGCTATCCGGACTATTGTTCGGCGCCATTCCGGCCCTGCGGGCCACCCGTCTCGATCTCATCGCCGTCATCAAGGAGAACGCGCGCTCCGGCTTGCCACGCTTCGGTCTCACCGGTGGGCAGGCGATGGTAGCCGCGCAGACCACCCTCGCCATTTTCCTGCTGGTGGGTGCGGGGCTTTTCATGCGGACGCTCGCCAACCTGCGGTCCGCCGATCTTGGTTTTCAGACGGAGGGATTGCTCTATGCACGCATCGAACCGCGCTCGGGCGGACTGGTGCAGGCACAACGCCGGCAGTTCTTCGAGGACGCCGTCGCGCGACTCCGCGCCATTCCTGGAGTGACGGCGGCCACGGCTACGGGTATGGCGCCGCTCGGCGGCGACACGAGCGTCGGCGTCGGTAACTTCAGCATAGGCGTCTGCCCGCCGACGCCGCGCCAGGCAGCGAAGCAACCGGATCTCGTTGCGATGAGCACCGTGAGCCCAGGCTATTTCGAAACGATGGGCATGCCCATCGTCGACGGCCGCGACTTGATGTTGAGCGACCTTGGACCGATGGGACCCGGCAGGGTTTCGCCGGTGGTCGTGAATCAGGCATTTGCGCGCGAGTACTTTCCCGGACAATCGGCCGTCGGCCAGGCCGCCAGGGTTGGCAACGACTGCACCGGGTCACTCGGCAGCCTGACGATCGTTGGCGTGGTGGGCGATAGCCGGGCCGATCTTCGAGCCGCGATGGCACCGGCGTTGTTCTTTCCGCTCGGCGGCTTTCAGGGACCCGTCACGCTGATCGTCCGCACCGCCGGCGATCCGGCGGCGATGATTCCCACAGTACGGAGAGCGATGACCGAGCTCAATGCCAACACGCCGACCTTCAGCGAGGCACCAGTCGTCGCGTTGGTGGAGCGGCGCCTGCGGCGCGAGCGCCTGCTGTCGTCGCTGCTGACGGTATTTGCCGGTGTGACGGTGTTCATCTGCTGTCTGGGTATTTACGGAATGCTGGCGTACGCCGTCGAGCGCCGGCGACAGGAGATCAGCGTACGGATCGCCATCGGCGCGCAAACGCGCGATGTGGTTCGGCTGATGGTGCGGGAGTCGTTGGTGCCGGTCGTGTCGGGAGTGGTTGCCGGCGCCGGCCTGTCGAGCGCCGCCAATAGAGGACTCTCGCAAGTCCTCTACGGCGTGTCGAGCTACGATCCGCTCACGCTCATCGGTGCGAGCGTGCTGTTCCTGATGGTCGCCGTTGCCGCAGCCGCGCTGCCGTCACGAGCGGCGGCGCGGGTCAATCCAGTGCTGGCGTTGCGGCAGTAACTAGCTGGCCTTCTTCTTCGCGGGCGTCTTCTTCGCGATAGCGGCCTTCTTTTCCTTCGCAGCGGTCTTACGCTGCTCGGACGTCTGCACGCCGAACTTCTTCGTGAACCGATCGACGCGGCCTTCGGTGTCGATCAGCTTCTGGCGGCCCGTGAAGAACGGGTGGCATTGCGAGCAGATGTCGAGATGGAGATCTTTGCTGGTGGACCGGGTCTGCCACTTGGCGCCGCAGGCGCAGTGGACGGTCGTTTCGAGGTATTCCGGATGGATATTCGGCTTCACGTCAGCGTCCTTTCGCCGGGTCCAAGGCTCTAGGCCTACTTACCGGCACGCATGAGAAACCCCGATCATATCACGGTGCCCTGGTTTCGCCCGGAACGCTGCGGGTTTCGTCCGGGACGCTCCGATACAGCCGCCAGGCGCGAAACAGGCCGGCCAGCGCGAACCACACCGCCAACACCGCAAACGGCATCGCGATCGCCTTGGGCCACTTGAAGGCGAGCAGGCCGAAACTGAGGAAGATCAACGAGCTCCAGAACAGGTTGTAGGCTTCCGCGGCGCCCACTTCGCGGCGCGCGGTCAGCGCGGCGCCGAGCGTGCGGCCCATGCGGATGGCGCCGGCCGAGGCGGCGCGGCGCGTGGTGCGGCCGCGGGTTTTCCAGTCGTCGAGGCGCGGCGACGTCCGCCGCTCGACCGAGCGCATCTTGTGCGCCGTCAGCACCACCTCGGTGGAGTTCGCGAGGTCCTGTTCGTACATCGCCACCATCTGCTGGCCGAAGTTCGCGTCCTCGATGGCGACGTCCATCTCCCAGTTGCCGAACCAGCTGGTGATGTTGGCGTTGGTCGAGCCGACCCGCGCCCACCGGCCGTCGGCCACCGCCGTCTTGGCGTGGAGCATCACCCCGTTCCATTCGAAGATCCGGACGCCGCCCTCGAGCAGGAGACGGTACCCGGCGCGGCTCATGGCGCCGACGCCGAACACGTCCACGGTGCCAGGGACGAGCAGTCTGACGTCGACGCCATCCTTCGATGCCGCGATCAACGCGTTGATATACGCCGACACGCCCACAAAATAGGCATCGGTGACCCACAACGTTTCGCGCGCTACCGAGGCCACGAGCTGATCGAGCTTGAAGACGCCCCACGTCGACGGCATGGTTGCGATGACGCGCAGGGCAACATCTCCGGCGGGTGGAATCATTTCCGGTGTCGGCAATTCCTCCGGCGTCACGCGCCGGCCGGTCATCGCCCACGATTCGGCAAACGCAGCTTCGACATCCGCCACGGCTGGACCCTGGATCATCACTCCAGTATCGCGTTGGGCTTCATGGCCGTCGTCGGTCCAGTCGTCACCGACGCACAACCCGCTGACGAAGGCGATGCGGCCGTCGATGACGAGCGATTTGCGATGATCGCGCGAGACCCAGCCCAGCGGCGAGTCGATGGAGGGATAGCCAAAGCTCCGCGCCTCGACGCCGGCCTGTCTCAGCATCCGCCAGAATTTCGGCGAGGTCTTCATCAGGTTGCCGAGCCAGTCGATCAGCAGCCGCACCTTGACGCCGGCGCGCGCGCGCTCGCACAGCGCCTCCGCGAACACCTTGCCGATCTTGTCTTCGTGAAGGATGTAGGTTTCGAAGTGGATCCACTGCTCAGCTGACTGGATGGCGTCGAGCCACGCCGGAAAGTTCTCGCAGCCGTCCTTCAGCAACCGCACGGCATTGCCACCAATGAGGGGCGCACCCGCGGTGCGCGCAAACGCCTGGTCAGCCAGCAGCCTCAGAGGGCGATGCACGCCCTAATTATGGTGCGAACCAACTAAAGGTGCGTACAGGTGCGCACGGTGCGTACGGGTGCCTAAGGGTGGGTGCGTGTGCGGCAGCTCGACAATTCCGAGTTAGCTACTTAATCAGTTCGACTCGCATCCTGGTGCCCGGTGCGCGCGCCAGCTTGCTGTCGCAGGTCAACAGCGTCGCGTCGAGCGCCTCTGCCAGCGCGACATAGACCGCATCGTAGGTCGTGACGTTGGCGCGAAGGGCCCACGCCCGTTCCAATAAAGCCTCGTGCGAGTGTCGTTGGAGATCGAGCGTCATCAGGTCGCCGATTGCCGCCTGCGCTTCCTCGTCGTCCAGGCTGCCGTCACGGACGAAACGCCTCAAAGCGCTGACCACTTCGACGTCCAGAAGATGAGGGACGTGCAGTCCCAGGGCTGCATCCTCGATGAGCATTGCCACCCTTCGCCCGGTGGCCGTGTCGAGCAGCAGCTCGACGACGGCCGAGGCATCGAGCACGATCACCGGGCGTCCCGTTCTCCACGAATGACGTCCGCCGCCTTGCGGCGCAGCTTGCGGGGCGCGGGCCCGCGCAGCCGCGCCAGCACTTCCTGTCTGGTCGGCCGATCCAGCACCTTGCCGACTTCGCGCAGGATGTACTCGGACATCGACATGCCTTCGATCGCGGCGCGCGCCTTCAGGCGCCGGTGAAAATCCTCCGGCACGTTACGGATCTGGACATGGGTCATCGACATGGCAGAAGAATACTTTCATGCATTTATCATGTCAACCCTCCCAACCGGCAACGAGGAAGCGGCGCGTCAGGCCAGCGGTTGTTGCTGTGTGAAACAGTGAATCGCGCCGAGGCCCCAGATGAGCCGGCTGCAATTCACGCCGATCACTTCGCGATCGTAGAGGTGCCTCTGAAGGATCCCCATTGCCTTCCAATCCCGATCGCGCTGGCCGAAGGTCGGCACCAGAAGCCCGCGGTTGGCGAAGTAGAAATTCATGTAGGTGGCCGGCACGCGCTGGCCATCGATCGACATCGGTTTTGGCATCGGCAGTTCGAGAATGTCGAACGCGCGGCCGTCCTGATCGCGGGCCTTGTCGAGCGCGCGGCGGGCTTTCTGCAGGATCGCGTAGTTCGGATCGCGTTTGTTGGTCTCGATGCCGATCGCAATCGTGCGTTCGTCCACGAATCGCGCGAGATCGTCGATGTGGCCGTCGGTGTCGTCGCCCTCAATGCCCTCGCCGAGCCACACGATGTGTTTCTGCCCATAGTAGTCGCGCAGATATTTCTCAATGCGCGTCTTGGACAGGCCGCGATTGCGGTTCTTGTTCAACAGGCACGACGTCGTCGTCAAGATGGTGCCGGCGCCGTTGAAGTCGACGGCGCCGCCTTCCATCACAATGCCCGGGTCAAACACCGGCAGCTTAAGCTCATTGGCGATGCGCGTCGGCACGGCGTCATCCGCATCCCACGGCGGATACTTGGCGCCCCACGCATTAAATCCCCAGTCGACGATGGCGGCGTCGGTCTTTCCGAGTTTGGTGCGCAGCAAAAACGCCGGGCCATGATCGCGCGCCCAGGCTTCGTTGGTTGGAATGTAGTGAAAGAACACGCGGCGCAGCGGCACTTTACGGCCCTTGAGGAACTCGCGAACGATGCGCTCGTAGTTTTCGTTGGGGACGTTGAGGTGGACTTGCTCGCTCTCGACGAGCACGCGAATCAGGCCGGCGATATCTTCAATCGCCTCATGGTACCTGCCGGGAAACGAGATGCCCTCCGGCCGCGGCCAGGAGATCCACGTCGCCTTGTGCGGATACCACTCAGGTGGAAAGGAGAACCCGCGCTGAGCGGGTGTGCCCGTCAGTGCGTACGGTGCCTTACGTGCCAAAAGGGGCATTCCACCCAGATTACCGTATACGAGGCGCGCATCGCCTACCTCGCCGAGCCATGTCATACTTCCTCGTGTGAACCGGCGCTTGCGCCTCGCTGTGTTGCTCGCGGCACTTGCCGCCGCCGGCCCCATGCCGTCGGTCCGCGCCGTGGACGCCGCTCGCCAGGACGTCAGCATCGCGTGGTTCAGCAGCGAACGGATCGTTAGCCCCAGCAGGCGCCAGCCTTCGAACGCCACGATCCCCAGCGCCGCGGTTGCGCGCAGCGGATTTAACGCGCATCCGGCTCCGGTTCTCTCGTCCGCCCTTCGTCCTCATTCGCTGTTCCAGCGCCCGCCGCCTCTCCAGAACTGACGTCGGCGGACGGCTCTCCTGTCGCGATGCGACAGCCGCAGCCTCTGCTTGTCGTGTGTTCACGAGTCATCAGTTCACCGAAGGTCACGGGAGGAGGAGTCCATGCGCGCATGGTGGCGATCCATCACAGCGAAACCAGCGGCGGTTGCGGACGCGGTCGAGGAGGTGCGGCGCGCCGAGCGCGCCTATGCGGCACTTGCTGATGAGCAATTGGCGGAGGCTGTGAAAAGCGCAGCCACTCTACCGCAAGTTGTCGCCGTGACGACGGTGCTCGCATCGCGCGTCCTGGGTCTCGGTTTGTTCGACGTTCAGCTCCACGCGGCGCTGGCTCTGGCGGAAGGGAAGATCGTTGAGATGCAGACCGGCGAGGGCAAAACGGTTGCCGCAGTGCCGGCCATCGCGTGGTTTGCGCGTGCCGGACAGGGCGTGCACGTGCTGACCGCCAACGACTACCTCGCGCGTCGAGATGCCCGCTGGATGGGTCCCGTCTACGACCGTCTCGGTCTGTCGGTCGGCGTCATTCAGCAGCACCAGACGAGCGCGGAACGACGCGCCGCCTATCGCTGCGATGTTACGTATGGCACCGCCAACGAAGTCGGCTTCGACTACTTGCGCGATCAACTGGCGCTGGAGCCGGAGGAGCAAGTGCTGCGTCCGCTCGCTGTCGCGGTGTGCGACGAGGCGGACTCCGCTCTGATCGACGAGGCTCGCATTCCCCTGGTGATCGCTGGAGGGGCTGCCGAGGTCAGCGACCTGGCGGCGAGGGCCGATCGCGCCGTGCGGCGATTGCGCCCATGGGACCGTTCGGTCGACGAGGGCGGTCGCAACGTGGCGCTGACGCCGTCGGGTTTGGCCGCGGTTGAGCGCGACCTTGCGTGTGATCTCTACGCTATCGACGCTGCGCCGATGATGGCCGCCGTCCATGAGGCGCTGCACGCGCACACGCTGCTGCATCGCGACATCGACTACGTGGTGCATGCGGGCGAGGTGCTCTCGGTCGACGAATTCAAGGGCCGCATCGTCCGCGAACGCCGCTGGCCTGGCGGGTTGCAAACCGCGCTCGAATGGAAAGAGGGCGTGCCAAGCAAGGTTCAGGGACGGGTGCTGGGCTCGATCACCGTCGAGAACCTGGTGGCTTTGTATCCCACGGTGTGCGGAATGACCGGCACGGCCGCGACCCAGGCTCGTGACTTCCGCGAGATGTACGACCTGGACGTCGAAGTGGTCCCGACCCATCGGCCGATGATTCGCGTCGACCACCCGGATGCGGTCTTCGATACCAGGGCCGCGAAGGAAGCGGCCATCATCCGGGAGATCCGCACCACGCATGCGAGCGGACGCCCGGTGCTGGTGGGAACGTCGAGCGTCCAGGAATCAGAATCGATTAGCCGTCAACTCTCGGGCATCACCCACTGCGTGCTGAACGCGCGGAACGAAGAGGCCGAAGCGGCGATCGTCGCGCGTGCGGGTGAGAGAGGCGCCGTCACGATCTCGACAAACATGGCCGGGCGCGGGGTCGATATCAGGCTTGGGCCCGGCGTCGCGGAGCTCGGCGGGCTGCATGTGGTCGGCACGACGCGATACGAGAGCCGCCGCATCGATCATCAGCTGCGCGGACGCGCGGGCCGGCAAGGCGATCCGGGCAGCTCGCGTGTCTTCATCTCGAACGAAGACGCGCTGATGGTGAAATTCGGCAGCGAGTGCGTGTCGCCCGATCAGGCGCAGCGGATTGCGGAAGGGCAGAACCTCGGTGTCCGCCTGCTGTTGCGCAAGTACGAAACCATTGTCGAAGCCCAGCGGCTCCAGCTTGGCGCCCGCCGCGTTCGCGTGCTGACCGGTGAGGACCCGAAGGCTTCGGACCTCGAACGACAGGTGTTGTTGCAGACGATCGACGATCTCTGGGCGGATTATCTGACCGCGGTCAGCGACCTTCGCGCCGATGCAGTCTGGATTTCACTCGGCGCCGCCAATCCATTCGCGAAGTACATCGTCGAGATCCATGGGATGTTCCAGGTGCTCCAACGAACGATCGAAGAGGAATGGCCGGTCAGGCTCGAACAGGCCGTGCTGGCAGGTGTTGGCCCGCGCCAGCGCGGCGCGACTTGGACCTATCTCACCACCGATGAACCGTTTGGCCACCTCACCGAGCGAATCATGCGAGGACTGAAGCGGATGATTAAGCGGATTTGACCCGCCACCTAGTCGCTGAAGCGCTTGGTCAGGCCGCCGTAGGCATCGATCCGGCGATCGCGGAGGAAGGGCCAGTGCGTGCGGCTGAACTCCACCTTCGCCAGATCGCAATCGACGACCATCACTGTTTCCTTGCCGACCGGTGCGCGTTTCACCACCTGGCCATCGGGCGAGGCGACGAACGACTGTCCCCAGAACACGATGCCGTCCTTGTCAACCGGCTTGCCCTTCGCGTCCTTGATGATCTCGTGGCCGATGCGGTTCGGCACGCAGACGAAGCAACCGTTGGAGATCGCATGGCTGCGCTGCATCACTTCCCACGAATCATGCTGCGCTTCGCCGTACTGCTTTTTCTCCGACGGATGCCAGCCGATGGCAGTGGGGTAGAACAGAATCTCGGCGCCCTGCATCGCGGTAAGCCGCGCGCCTTCCGGGAACCACTGATCCCAGCAGACCAGCGTGCCGATGGTGGTGACCTTCGTCTTCCAGGCGATGAAGCCGGTGTCGCCCGGCGTGAAATAGAACTTCTCGTAGAACAGCGGATCGTCGGGGATGTGCATTTTGCGATACACGCCCATCAGCGACCCGTCGGCGTCGATCACCGCGGCGGTATTGTGGTACACGCCGGCGGCGCGGCGCTCGAACAGCGACGCGATGATCACCGCCTTGTATTTTTTCGCGAGCTTGCAGAAGGCGTCGGTCGAGGGCCCCGGAATGGTTTCGGCGAGTGCGAAGAACCGATGGTCCTCGACCTGGCAGAAATACTGGGAGCGGAATAGCTCCTGCGTGCAGAAGATCTTAGCGCCCTTCTTCAGGGCCTGTTCGGCGAGGGCGAGTTGATGGGCGAGGTTCTTTTGGGGATCCTCGCCGCACACCATCTGTGAAAGTCCTACCTTGACGACCGTCGACTTCATGGAAATAAAGAATAACCAATGACAAATGACAAAAGGGATTCTTTTGTCATTCGTTCTTTGTCATTCGTTATTTCCCCTGTTGCATCGCGGCGAGGAACTCGCCGTTCGTCTTCGTCTTGCTCATCTTCGAGAGCAGCAGTTCCATCGCTTCAACCGCAGACAGCGGCGTCAGCACTCGGCGCAGCACATAGACGCGATTGAGATCTTCCTTCGGCATCAGCATTTCTTCCTTGCGGGTGCCGCTCTTCTGGATGTCGATGGTGGGGAAGACGCGCCGGTCGGCGAGCTTGCGATCGAGGTGCACTTCCATGTTGCCGGTGCCCTTGAACTCTTCGAAGATCACTTCGTCCATGCGCGAGCCGGTGTCGATCAGCGCCGTCGCGACGATGGTGAGCGAGCCGCCCTGTTCGATGTTGCGGGCGGCGCCGAAGAAGCGCTTCGGGCGCTGCAGGGCGTTGCTGTCCACGCCGCCCGACAGCACCTTGCCCGAGGTCGGGACAATCGTGTTGTAGGCGCGGGCGAGGCGCGTGATCGAGTCGAGCAGGATGACGACGTCCTTCTTGTGCTCGACCAGGCGCTTGGCCTTCTCGATCACCATCTCCGCCACCTGCACGTGACGCTGGGCGGGCTCGTCGAACGTCGACGACACGACCTCGCCCTTCACCGAACGCTGCATGTCGGTGACTTCTTCCGGGCGCTCGTCGATCAGCAGCACGATCAGGTACACCTCGGGGTGATTGGTGGTGATCGCATTGGCAATCGCCTGCAGCAGCATGGTTTTGCCAGTGCGCGGCGGCGCGACGATCAGGCCGCGCTGGCCCTTGCCGAGCGGGGTCATCAGGTCCATCACGCGCGTCGACAGGTTCTCGGGATCGGCTTCGAGGTGGATCTGCTCCTCGGGATAGAGCGGCGTCAGGTTCTCGAAGAACACCCGCTCCTTGCCGCGGGCGGGCGGCTCGAAGTTAATCGCTTCAACCTTGATCAGCGCGAAGTAGCGTTCGCCTTCTTTCGGCGATCGAATCTGCCCTGAGATGGTGTCGCCGGTGTGCAGGTCGAACTTGCGGATTTGCGAAGGGGAAACGTAGATGTCGTCGGGGCCGGCCAGATAGTTGTAGTCGGGGGCACGCAGGAAGCCGAAGCCGTCGGGCAGCACTTCGAGCACGCCCTCCGAGAAGATCAATCCCGCCTTCTCGGCGCGGGCACGGAGGATCTCGAAGATCAGCTCCTGCTTGCGCATGCCGGTGGCGCCCGGTATCTCGAGCTCGCGCGCAATCTTGGTCAGCGCGGTGGTCGACAGATCCTTGAGTGTCGACAGGTCGAGGGTTTGGGGCTCCGCCTTCGGTGAAGCGCCGGCGGGCGGGTCGGTGGGGGCAGCGGCGGGAGCGCCCTCGGTGGCTACGGCCGTGTTGTTGTCGTTAGAGTTGCGATCTTCTTCCACAGTGCATCCAATCCTTCGCCGGTTTCCGCCGACACGGGCGTGACCGGGCCTGAGTAAAGCTGTTCGAATTCCGCGAGATGACGCCGCCGCTCCGACTGCGTCAATTTATCCACCTTCGTCGCCACGACATGGCGAGGGACGCCGTAACTATCGAGCCAGTTCCACGTGCTGCGATCGCTGTCGAGGCCGGGATGCCGGCTGTCGACCAGTACGAAGACGCCGCGAAATCGCGGATCGTTAACGCGCGAGCCGAAATACTCAGCCGCCAGCGCGTCGAATTCCTCGCGCGTCTTATCACCGCCCCGCGCATAGCCAAACCCGGGGAGATCCACCAGGAGGAACGGCGGCCGCGGTTCCACGGCGACCCGATAAAAATTGGCCAGTCGTGTCTTGCCGGGCGCGGCGCTCGTGCGTGCCAGCTTCTTCCGGACGAGCGCGTTAATCAGGGACGACTTACCGACATTCGATCGGCCCACCATCGCGATCTCAGGCAGGCCGTCCTTGGGAAGCCCCTCGGCTCCGGCAGCGCTAGTGACAAAGTCTGCAGATACCTTCAAACGTTCTCAGAACAAAGTAGGGGCGGGACTTCAGTCCCGCCCGCCAGGCGGTCTTCCGCCTTCTCTAAAACTTCGGCGGACAAGAAGACCCGCCGCTACGAGAATTTCAATGCGTCGTCGCGTCCGACGATTCCTCGAAATCCCGTTCGGGCGTCGGTGGAATCGGCGTCAGCGGACCCGCGAGCGCGACCTTCAGCACTTCATCCATGTGGCTCACCATGTGGATGTTCAGCACATCGAGCACGTTCTTCGGGATGTCCGCGAGATCCTTCTCGTTGTCTTTCGGGATGATGATTGTCTTGACGCCGGCGCGGTGCGCCGCGAGCAGCTTTTCCTTCACGCCGCCGATCGGCAGCACCTTGCCACGCAGCGTGATCTCGCCGGTCATCGCCACGTCGCGGCGGGTCGCCACGTGTGCGAGCGCGGAGATCAACGCGGTGGCGAGCGTGATGCCCGCGGACGGGCCGTCTTTCGGAATCGCCCCTTCGGGAATGTGCACGTGCACGTCGAGCTTGCGGTTGAAGTCTTTCTGGATGCCGAGCTCCTCGGCGCGCGTGCGCACGTAGCTCATCGCCGCCTGTGCGGATTCCTGCATCACGTCGCCGAGCTTGCCGGTCAGCATCAGGCGGCCGCGCCCGGGCATCAAGGTGCATTCGGTGACGAGGATCTCGCCGCCCACTTCCGTCCAGGCCAGGCCCGTGGCGACGCCGATCTCGTTCTGCTCCTCGGCCATGCTCGGGCGGTAGCGCGGCACGCCAAGGTATTCGGTGACTTTCTCCGCGGTAATGGCTTCGGAGGTCTGGGCGCCGTCCACCACCACTTTGCGCGCCACCTTGCGGCACACCGAGTTGATCTCGCGCTCGAGATTGCGGACGCCCGCTTCGCGCGTGTAGCGCTGGATGATCGTCTGGATCGCTTCGTCGGCGAACGTGATGTTCTTGTCGGTGAGGCCCGAGCCTTCCACGGCCTTGGCCACCAGGAAGCGCTTGGCGATCTCGACCTTCTCCTGCTCGGTGTAGCCGGCCAGCTGCAGTACTTCCATGCGGTCGCGCAGCGCCTGCGGGATCGTGTGGAGCACGTTGGCCGTGCAGATGAACATCACGTGCGAGAGGTCGTACTCGACGTCGAGATAGTGATCGAGGAAGGTGTTGTTCTGCTCGGGGTCGAGCACTTCGAGCAGCGCCGCCGACGGGTCGCCGCGGAAGTCCATCGACATCTTGTCGATCTCGTCCAGCAGGAACACCGGGTTGAGCGAGGTGGCCTTCTTCATCATCTGGATGATCTGGCCGGGGAAGGCGCCGATGTAGGTGCGGCGATGGCCGCGGATTTCCGCTTCATCACGCACGCCGCCGAGCGACAGGCGCACGAACTTGCGGTTCATCGCCCGCGCGATCGACTTGGCGAGCGACGTCTTACCCACGCCCGGAGGGCCCACGAAGGTCAAAATAGTCGCCTTCGGTTTCTTCACTAAGGCACGAACCGCGAGGAACTCGAGGATGCGGTCCTTGATCTTGTCGAGCCCGTAGTGATCTTCGTTGAGCACCACTTCGGCGTTCTTGAGGTCGCGGTTCTCCTTGGTCTTCTTCTGCCACGGCACCGCGATCAGCCAGTCGAGGTAATTGCGCGACACGGTCGCTTCCGCCGACATCGGCGGCATCGCCTCGAGGCGCTTCAGCTCCTGGACGGCCTTTTCCTCGACGTCCTTCGGCATCCGCGCCTGTTCGATCTTCTTCTTGAGATCCTCGGCCTCGTTGCCCTTGTCGTCCTTGCGGCCCAGTTCCTTCTGGATCGCCTTCATCTTCTCGTTGAGGTAGTACTCCTTCTGCGCCTTCTCCATCTGCTTCTTCACGCGAGACTGGATGCGGCGGTCGACCTGCAGCTTGTCGACTTCAGCTTCGAGAATGCCGGCGATGCGGTTGAGGCGTTCGAGGGGAGAGACGATCTCGAGGAGGTTCTGTTTTTCGTCGATGCCGACCAGCAGGTGCGCCGAAATGGTGTCGGCCAGCTTGCCGGGGTCGTCGACCCGCACCGCCGCGATCATCGCGTCGTAGTGCAGGTTGTTCGACAGCTTCACGTACTGCTCGAACAGCGTCACCACCCGGCTCATCACCTGTTCGACGTCGCCGGCGGTGTCTTTCTGCCGCTGCAGCACCTTCACCACGACGCGGTAGAAGCCCTTGTCTTCCTTCCATTCGATCACGCGCGCGCGATCGACGCCTTCGACCAGCACCTTGATGTTGCTGTCGGGCAGCTTCAGGCTCTGCACGACGTTGGCCACGCAGCCCATCGTGTAGATGTCTTCCGCCTTGGGATCGTCGGTCGACGCGTCGTGCTGCGCCGCCAGGAAGATTCGTTTGTCTTTGCCGAGCGCATGCTCGAGAGCACGAATAGACGAAGGCCGTCCAATTACGAACGGCATCATCATGTGCGGGAACACGACCACGTCCCTCAACGGGACGATCGGGAGGGTCTCGTAAACTTCAACCATAATGGGTCGAGACTGACGACGGACAGCTAACCAGCTTTTTCGATGACTTCAAGGCCGGCCGTCTTGCTGACGACCATTTCGCGCGTAATGACGACCTCGCGGGCCTTCTTCTGCCCAGGCATTGTGTACATCAAGTCAAGCATCAGGTCTTCGATGATCATCCGCAGGCCACGGGCGCCGATCTTGCGGTTGAGCGCCATCTCGGCGATCGCGTCGAGCGAATCTTCCGTGAAGCGCAGCTTCACGTTCTCGTACTCGAAGAGCTTCTGGTACTGGCGGGTAATGGCGTTGCGCGGCTGGGTCAGGATCTGCACCAGCGCCGGGCGGTCGAGCTCGTGAAGCGTGCCCATCACCGGCAGGCGGCCGACGAATTCCGGAATCAGCCCGAACTTGATCAGATCCTGCGGCTCGGCCTGCTCGAGCACCGCGCCGACGTCGCGTAACTTGTTCGACTTGATCTCGGCCTTGAAGCCGAGCGTCTTCTTGCCGACGCGGCGCTCCACCACTTTATCCAGGCCGACGAACGCGCCGCCGCAGATGAAGAGGATGTTGGTGGTGTCGATCTGGAAAAATTCCTGGTGCGGGTGCTTGCGGCCGCCCTGCGGCGGAACGTTAGCCACGGTGCCTTCGAGGATCTTCAGCAGCGCCTGCTGCACGCCCTCGCCCGACACGTCCCGCGTAATCGACGGGTTTTCGTCCTTGCGGCCGATCTTGTCGATCTCGTCGATGTAGACGATGCCCTGCTGGCACTTCTCGATGTCGCCACCGGCGGCCTGCAGCAGCTTGAGGATGATGTTCTCGACGTCCTCGCCGACGTAGCCCGCTTCGGTGAGCGTGGTGGCGTCGACGATCGTGAACGGCACCGACAGCAGCTTGGCCAGCGTCTGCGCGAGCAGCGTCTTGCCGGTGCCGGTCGGTCCGATGAGAAGAATATTTGACTTGGTGAGCTCGACGTCGTGGCGGCTGCGCGGCTGCTTCTGGATTTCAAGCCGCTTGTAGTGGTTGTAGACCGCGACCGCGAGCTTCTTCTTGGTCAGCTCCTGGCCGATCACGTATTCGTCGAGGAACTTCTTGATCTCGGGCGGCGAGGGCAGGGACGTACGGGTGCCGCGGCTGTCGAAGCGGTTGTCGTCGGCGATGATGTCGTTGCAGACCTCGACACACTCGTCGCAGATAAAAACCGTCGGCCCCGCAATCAGTTTGCGGACGTCGTTCTGGTCTTTATTGCAGAACGAGCAGCGCAAAATCTCGCCACCGTCACCGCTCTTTTTTACCATGCCGATATCTCTAGGTTACACCCGTTTCCGAATCACGTCGTCAATAATTCCGTACTCACGTCCCTGGTCTGCCGACATGATGTAATCACGTTCCGTATCGTCCTGGATGCGCTTGATGTCCTGCCCGGTATGTTTCACCAGGATCTCGTTGATCCGCTCGCGCATGCGCAGGATTTCTTTCGCCGCGAGATCGATATCAGTCGCCTGTCCGCCGAGCCCCGACATCCACGGCTGGTGGATCAGGATGCGCGAATTTGGCAGAGAAAATCGCTTGCCTTTCGCGCCGGCGGCGAGCAGGACCGCGGCAATCGACGCCGCCTGTCCAATGCAGATCGTCTGCACGTCGGGGCGGATGAACTGCATGGTGTCGTAGATTGCAAACCCAGCCGTAATCGATCCTCCCGGGCTGTTGAGATATAGCTGGATATCGCGGTCCGGATCTTCGGCTTCCAAAAACAGCATTTGCGCGATCGCAAGATTCGCCACGCCGTCGTCGATCGGGGTGCCAATAAAGATGATGTTGTCTTTGAGCAGGCGCGAAAAAATGTCATACGCGCGCTCGCCGCGGTTGGTCTGTTCGACCACCATCGGGACCAGTTGGTTCTGGGGGTAGACGCTCATTGTCTGTTTATTATCCTTCGTAGTTATCGGCTGGAACGGGCTCGAAGTGCACCACCCGAAAGGGCAGGGTACGAGAAGAGCTAACCCTTTGTAAAATCAGCCCTTCTTGATCTTCGCCTGAGATAGCACGTGCTTTACGGCTTTTTCGCGTCGTAACCCCGCCGCCAGACGGCCCAGCTCGCCGTCTTTCTGCAGCCGCGCCTTGATGCTCGGCACGGTGTGGCCGGTTTGCTCCGCGTAGCGCTGCAGCTCGCCCTCGATGTCTTCGTCCGTCACGTCGATCGCATCCCGCTTGGCAATCTCGTCGAGCACGATCGCCGACCCCACGGCTTCGGTGGCCGGCGCACGCTGGCCTTCGCGGAACGCGTTCCAATCGATGTTCGCCTGCCGCGGATCGATTCGCTGCTCCATCAAGCGCCGCGCGAAATCCTCGAGCCGCCGATCGATCTCGCGTTCGACCAGCGATTCCGGCACCGGATACGGCACCCGCGTGGCGAGCTGTTTCATCACGTCCTGCCGCAGTTGCCGCTCGGACGCATGTTTGGCTTCGTGCTCGAGATCGTGGCGCACGTGCGTGCGCAGCGCGTCGAGCGAATCGAACTCGCCGAGATCCTTCGCGAGCTCATCGTCGAGCGCAGGCACCACGCGCTTCTTGATCTCCTTCAGCGTCACCGTGTAATCGACGGTGCCGCCGGCCAGCTCGGGAATGGCGTAGTCCGCCGGATACGTGATCGTGAACGACTTGGTGGTTCCGGCGGTCATGCCGATCATCTGATCGTCGAAGCCCGGCGGGTTCGATGGCGCGCCGAGCTCGATGTTGACCTGCTCGTGCTTGTCGGGCTCACCGCGCTTGCCGTCCTTATCCGTACCCAGGCGCTCGAGGCCGACCACCACCGTGTGGCCCGCTTCGACGGCGCCGCTCTCGACGGCTTCGTAACGCGCGTTGCGCTCGCGGATCCGCTCGAGCGACTGGTTGACGGCCTCGTCTTCAACGGCCGCCGTTGGCTCGGTGGCTTCAATCGTGCCCAGGTCGCCGGGATCGAAACCCGGCACCACATCAAAGGAGGCCTTGAACGTGAGCGGCTTGCCTTCTTCGAGCACCAGGTCCTTGATGTCGGGCGTGGCAATCGGCTCGACGCCTTTTTCCACCAGCGCATCACCGACCGCTTTCGAGATCAGGTGTTCAGCCACGTCCTGCATGATCTGTGGCTTGAAGCGCTGGCGGATCACGTTCGCCGGCACCTTACCGGGACGGAAACCCGGGATGCGCGCCGAGCGGCCCAGCTTCGCCGCGGCGTGGCCGATCGCTTCATCCACGACATTGCTCGGCACCTCGATCGTCAGATCGCGGCGCGTTTCGTTCACGTCGACAATTTCTGATTTCATTTTTTTCTGAGGGTCCTTCGACTCGCACATCGACCGCCCTTTGGGCGGCCGAGTGCTCGCTCAGGACATTTATTCGAGCCGCGCGATTCCATCGCGCGGTCGAATAAATGCGAAAGAGGGGACTCGAACCCCTACAGCCTTTCGGCTACCGGCTCCTAAGGCCGGCGCGTCTGCCAGTTCCGCCACTTTCGCGCGCGGACTAACCCTACGAGGTTAACACACGGGCGGCGCCATCTCTTAGCCGGCGTGATCGCCGCGCTGCGGCTGGATGTTCGACACCACCAGCTCCTCGACGGCGCCGCGGCGGGTGGCGTCGGAGTTCACGGCGCGCCTCGCTGGGAAACGCCACGCCCGCAGACCCGCGGCCTTCGCGGCGGCGTCGCGTTCATAGAGCGCCGTGACCGATGGGGCCGTGGAGTTGCTCAGCAACACGTGGACGCCGAGCCTCGATAACTCCATCAGCACCTGCTGGAGACGCTGCTGATCGTCATCCGAAAAGCCGCGTCCCGTATAACCGCGAAAGTTGGCCGTCTTGCTGAGCGGCGCGTAAGGGGGATCGAAGTAGGCAAAGTCGCCGGCACGCGCGTCGTTCAAGAGTCGATCGAAGGGCGCCTGCTGCACGTGGACGTCGAGCGTCGATAGCGCCGTGGACACCGCCGTGAGGAGTGCGCGATCGACGATCGTCGGATTGTCGTAGCGGCCCGGCGGCACGTTGTATTCACCCGAAGCATTGAGGCGAAACAGCCCGTTGTAACCGGTGCGATTCAAGTAGATCAGCATCGCCGCCAGCTCGCTCGGATAGCGCGCCATCTCCGCTCCGCTCGCGCGCCACGCCGCGCGCAACGGGTTGAACCGCGTGTCGCGCACGCACAGGTAATGGTCACGCCCGCCCGCGGCGTGCGCCGCGGCGAGTAGATCGAGCTCGCCGATCACCTCGTCCACCGAGTCGCCGACGCGCTGATAGCAGCCGATCAGATCCGCGTTGTCGTCGCTGAGCGTGGCCTGGTGGCCGTGCAACGCGCCGCGGCCCAGCAGGTCGAAGAACACGGCGCCGCTGCCGACGAATGGCTCGAAATAGCGGCCGCTGAAGTCCGGATAAAAACGCCGCAGCACCGGCAACAGCTGCCGTTTCCCACCCACCCACTTCAGAAAGGGGCGCAGGCCCCGGCGTTCCACGCCGACGATCTTAATCCCTTAATCCGTCGCCCGTTTCGGCCCACCACCACAACCCCAGCGCCATCGTCAGCACCACTGCCGCGATCGCTACCGTTTGTAGCTGATTGATCATGCGGCCCTCGACTTGCGACGTCGCGGCGTCGAGCAGGGCCATGACATCGATATCGATCGTGAAGAACCCGAGCGACCAGGCGAGCCCCGCGCCACCCGTAAGGATCACGAGCACGCCCGCGGCAATGGCGAGGTTGAAGCCGATGTCGACAACGCGCTCCGTCTGCCATTTTTCCTGGCCGATGCGGGCCATCACCGAGACCGTAAACGACGCCGGCGGTGGCGGTGTTTCGCGCGAGGTCAGCCACTGTTCGATGCTCTGCGCCTGCGCGAGCCGCGCCGCACACGCCGCACACGACGACAGGTGCGCGCGATCTTCCGGGGCCAGGTCGAACGTCCCGTCGGCAATTGCTTCGATTAACGGTTCGAGCTCATCGCAACGCACGTCAGCGATACTCCGTTTCGAGCAGGTGGCGCAGCAGCCGCTTGGCACGATGAAGATGCGTCTTCACCGTGCCCATCGGCATGTCCAGCGCCGCTGCCAGTTCCTCGTAACGCATCCCCTTCATGTAGTGGCCGTTGATCAGCACCTGGTACTGGATCGGCAGCCGCTCAATCGCCTTCTGCAGGCGGTCTCTCAACACCACGTCACCGAAAGCGCGATCGTCGGCCCCGGGCTGGTGGCGCTCGCGATCCTCACCTTTCGGAACATCGTCCAGCGATACGGTCGCCAACTCGGGCCGTTCCTGCGACAGCGCGTTGATGACGATGCGATAGATCCACGTCGAGAGCCTGGCCTCCCCGCGAAAATAGGGTAGGCCCCTGTGCACCTTGAGGAACACGTCCTGCGCCAGCTCTTCGGCGCGCGCGCGGTTCGGGATACTGCGCGCGACCAGCGCGAAGACCAGGCCTTTGTACTGGTCCACCAGCTCGCGAAATGCAGTTTCATCGCCCTGCCGGCACCGCTCAACCAGCTCGTGCTCGGAGGTCGCCCTCATTCGCGTTCGTAATGATTAGAGCGGTGGCTCAAGGATTTTGTTTCGCTCCCCCACCCCGCAAATTACGCGTGGCGGGAGCCCCGGCTGAAACAATCCGTGGTGGGGGGTAGTCTAATCTCCCCAGTTGGTAAAAGCGGAGGCGTATGGAACCCGAAGTGCTATTGCTTGCCTTAGTGTTCACGGTTGGGATGTTTTGCGGCGTGTTCGTGATCTTCCTTGCCATGCGCCAGCGCTCGGAGGTGCTCGAACGGCAGCACCGTGAACGAATGGCGATGATCGAGCGTGGGCAAATTCCACTGCCGGATCAGAACGTCACCATCCGCCGGGGGTCTGGAGCGTCGAGCCGCTCCCTATCGCTTGGCATCATCGTGGTCGGGCTTGGCCTCGCGTTGATCACCATCATCGGCATTGCGGGAGAAACGCCGACTGTTGGCATCGGCATCGGCGGCGCCATCGTGATCGTCGGCGCCTCCTTCATCGTCCGCAGCCTCGTGGTCCGGCCAGAATCACAGAATTCGTCGTTTCAGCCGCCCGTGCCGCCCAACGCCGCCTGAGATCGGTCGCCCGCCCCGCATCACCTCCGCCATCAATCAGTTAACCGGCTTCCCAATTCGGACCGATAAGACGCTGGGAGGGATAGGGTTTGGCTGATTTCGCCAATTTGACACCTCCTGTGCATTCGTTCACACTCTGATGTCGTCCTAATATGACCTATTAAGTCATATTAAGTCATTCGTGAAAGAGCTGATTACGATTTTGTTCTGTAATCGAGAGGGCGAAGCTGTGGGGAGCGCTGGCACTCGAGTGGCCGCGTTTCTCGGGGCGATCGCAGTCACCGTGGCATGCGAGCAGGCCGCCGGCTCGCGCCGGGCGGTGCCGAGCTATGACGACTTCAGCGGCCGGCTGATGCAATTGAGCGCGGATCAGAACGGCGACGGGCGCATCGATCAATGGACCTACCTTGACGGCAATCGTCCGCTGCGTGGCGAATCGGATCTCGACGCCGACGGCCGCATCGATCGGTGGGAATACTTCGACCTGCAAGCGGCCCTGATCCTCGTGGGCACCGCGAGCCGCGGCGATGGCGTGGAAGACACCTGGACGCGACCTTCGCCCAACTCGTCGGGCGAGGTGCACGTGTCCACGGCGCGGCTGCACGATCGGCTGGCCGATCGGCACGAGTTCTTTCGCGGCGATCAACTTGTGCGCGCCGAAGAAGATACCAATACCGACGGGCGCATCGACAAGTGGGAGCGCTACGAGGGCGGGTCGTTGCGCGAAGCCTCGTTCGATACGACATTCATGAAGGGCCGTCCGGACCGCCGCGTGTTGTACGACGCGAAAGGCAACAGCGTCGTGGAAGCGGATCCCGATGGCGACGGCACGTTCGTTCGCGTGCCCGGCGAGGCAGCTCCGCCGGCACGGACTCCTGGAGCGGTTCGATGAGACTCGCCAGCCCCGTCCGTTCACTGACCCTGGTCGTCCTTACTTGTCTGGCTCTGCTGTGGCCCGGGACGGTGGTGGCGCAATCCAGCGTCGGCGGCGGTCCGCTCACCAGCTCACTGCCAGACGTGGAGCCCACAATCGGCATCCTCACCCTCGGCCGCGTCCGCTTTGCGCCAGGCCTCACCATTCGTGAGATTGGTTGGGACTCCAATGTGTTCGACGAGTCCGAATCTGAGTCGCCGAAGGATGACTGGGTGGCCGCGGTTCAGCCGGACGTCTCGGCGTTCACGCGACTGCGGTTCCTTCGCCTGTCGGCGTACGCCGGCTCCGAGCTCACGTATTACAAGACCTACGAGAGTGAGCGTTCGGTTGGCCACAACTTACGTGCCCGCGCCGACGTCCTGCTGAGCCGCGTTCGGCCGTTTATCGGTGTCGGTCAAGTGGAAACGCGGACGCGCCCCAATGGTGAAATCGATACGCGCGCGGATCGACAGGAAGACGAAATCTCAGGGGGGCTGGCGTTCGACCTTTCCCCGAACGCGTTGTTTTACGGCTCCGCCTACCGGATGAGCATCGAGTATGAGGACGCCATAGAGAGTGGCGTCAATCTCAGCGAGACGATGACGCGCAACGAGTATAACTACCAGGCCGGTATGAAGACGGACCTGACGCCGCTGCTCTCGATGCAGCTCTTCGCGTCGTACCGCGACGACAAGTTCACGTTCGAGCCGCTTCGCAACGCCGAGAGCTGGTCCGGCTTGGCCACGTTCCGCTTTGCGCCCGAGGCCATCATCACCGGCGTCGTGACCGCCGGATACCGTGACATGGACTTCGTGGATCCGGGGGTCGTCTCGTTCCGGGGCTTTGTGGGTACTGCGTCGATCGCGTATTCGTTTCTCGAAGTCGGCCGCCTAAGCGCGACGTTGTCGAGGGGTGCTGAGTATTCATTCGACGCTGGGGAGGGGTACTACGTCGAGCAATCGGCGATGGTGGCATACACGCATCGACTCTTCGGCGCTGTTGATGCGCAGGTCCTGGGGATGCGCGCGGGGTTCGATTACGAGGCTCGCCCGACGGAGCCGGCCCATACCGACACCCTCGATTCGGCCGCCGCGAGTGTCGGCTATAATCTTCGGAATCGGACGCGCATCGCGCTCAATTATGAATATGCGCGCCGGCGTTCCCCCGTCTTCGCAGAACGAAATTACGAGCGTCGTCGCGCGTTTCTGTCGTGGCAATTCGCGTTCTAGTCATGTTGTACACACTGCTCTCGCTCGCGGTCCTTCTCGCCGGCCAGGTGGCCGCGCCCGCGCAGGCGCCTGATCCGGCCAAGCCGGCCACGGCGCAGGCCCCTCCGCCCTTCAGCGCCATCTATCAGATCGGGGCCACGGATGTGCTGGGCATCAAGGTGTTCGGCGAAGACAACTTGAGTAACAACTACACGGTGGATTCGGACGGCAGCATCACCTTCCCGCTGATCGGCCGCATTCAAGTAGCTGGAAAAACCACGCGTGAGATCGAGGAGCACGTCACGAAGCTCCTGGCGCCCGACTACATCCGCCGCGCGCAGGTGTCGGTCGAGATCGCCACCTACCGGTCCCGATCGATCTACGTGATTGGCGAGGTCCGCAATCCGGGGCGTTACAGCATTCAGGGTCCGCAGACGCTGCTCGAAGTGATCGCGCATGCCGGGTCGACAACGCCCACGGCGAGCAACACGATCATCATTCAGCGCTACAAGGACGGGATAGCCGCCGCGGTGTCGGCGCCGGCGCTGCCTGGGGATACCGGATCGGCGGAAGTGATGCGGGTGAGTCTCGAGGACCTGCGCGAGGGCCGGCTGGTGGCGAACATCCTGCTCCAGGACAACGACACGATCATCGTGCCGCCGGCGGAGCGCTTTTACGTGGATGGGTTCGTCAAGCAGCCGGGATCGTTCGTATTGCGGTCGGGTATGACGGTGCGCCAGGCGATCACCGAAGCCGGCGGGATCAGCGAGCGCGGCTCGACGCGCGGCATCAAGATCATCCGCAAGGTCAAGGACAAGGAAGTCGAGCTCGACGCGGACATGTCCGATCTCGTGAAGCCGAACGACACCATTCGCGTCCGGCAGCGCCTCATCTAGTTCATCGCATAGCCCCCGCCTGGCGGGGATCTCCCCTGAAAATCATCATCGAACCCGGGCGCGCCGCCGCGCACTACTGGCGAGATCTGTGGCGCTATCGCGAGCTGCTGTACTTCCTGGCGTGGCGCGATCTCGCCGTGCGCTACAAGCAGACCGTGATTGGCGTGGCATGGGCGCTGATCCGGCCGGCCCTCACCATGGTCGTGTTCGTCCTGTTTCGCCGGCTGATGGGCATCGAGCGCGGCCAGGTGCCCGACGTCTTGCTCGTGCTCGCGGCGGTGCTGCCGTGGCAGCTGTTCGCCAACGCGCTGTCCGAATCCTCCGCGAGCCTGATTAACAACACCAACCTGCTCTCGAAGGTGTATTTCCCAAGACTGATCATTCCGAGCGCGACGGTCGCGACGGCGCTGGTGGATTTCGTGATCACCCTGGGTCTTCTCGCGGTGGTCATGGCCTGGCAGGGCTTTGCTCCCGGGTGGACGCTGGCCGTCTTGCCGCTCTTCATCCTGGCGACGGTGGCGCTGTCGACCGGGCTCGGCCTGTTCCTGGCGGCACTCAACGTCGAGTATCGCGACTTCCGGTATGTCGTGCCGTTCATCATTCAGGTGGGACTGTTCGTTTCGCCGATCGCGTTTTCATCGGTGAACGTCCCCGAGCGGTGGCGGTTCGTGTACTCCCTGAACCCGCTCGTCGGGATCATCGACGGGTTTCGCTGGTCAATCCTGGGCGGGCGAACCGCCCTCGACCCGCGGGCGCTCGGTCTTTCCGTGGTGATCACGGTCATCTCCCTGGCGTTCGGGGTGTGGTACTTCCGGCGGATGGAGCGGCGGTTCGCCGACGTGATCTGATCGCATCGTGAGTCAGCCAATGATTGTGGTCGAGCGGCTCGGCAAGCGCTACCGCCTGCACCACCAGCAGGCGCGCCAATCTTACGTGGCGCTGCGCGACGTCCTCGCGGATGCGGTGCGGAGGCCGGTTGGCTGGCTGTCGTCGGCCGTTTCACCAGACGAGGTCGAGGAGTTCTGGGCGCTCAAGGACGTGTCGTTCGAAGTGCGCCAGGGCGAGGTCCTGGGCATCATCGGCCGCAACGGCGCCGGGAAAAGCACGCTGCTCAAAATCCTGAGCCGGATTACCGAGCCGACCGAAGGACGCGTCACCATGCATGGCGGCGCCGCGAGCCTGCTGGAAGTCGGCACCGGCTTTCATCCCGAGCTGACCGGACGGGAGAACATTTTTCTGAACGGCTCGATCCTGGGCATGCCGCGCGCGGAGATCGCGCGGAAGTTCGATGAGATCGTCGCGTTTGCGGGAACCGAGCGCTTCCTGGATACGCCGGTCAAACGCTACTCGAGCGGCATGTATGTGCGGCTGGCGTTTGCGGTGGCTGCTCACCTCGAACCCGAAATCCTGATCGTGGACGAGGTGCTGGCCGTCGGCGATGCCGAGTTCCAGCAGAAGTGCCTGGGCAAGATGGGCGAGGTCGCCGGCAGCGGCCGCACGGTGTTGTTCGTCAGCCACCAACTGGCGACGGTGGAAAACCTGTGCCGCTCCGGCCTGTTGCTGGACCGCGGCCGCGTGACCGCGATGGGCCCGATTCGCGAGGTCATCGCAGCGTACTCGTCGACAGTCAGGGCCGACAGTTCGCATTCATTTGCCGATCGGCCCGATCGGCGCGGCGACGGCACGCTGCGCTTTGTCGACGCGCGTCTGCTCGACGCCGGCGCGGCCGAGGTCCGTGTTCTGACATGCGGCGCCACGGCGACGTTCGAATTGCGGCTGCGAAATGCGACCGGAAAATTTCTGCGGTCGGTGCACGTGTCGGTTGGGATCGACAACGCGATTGGTCAGCGCGTCGTCACGTGGTCAACGACGTATGCCGGCGGCGATTTTCCGGTGTTGCCCACCGGCGATTCCTACGTGCGAATCCGGCTGCCGCGGCTGGCCTTGATGCCTGGTTCGTACAAATACAACCTGTTCACAACGGTGAGTGGGGAGATTGCCGACTGGCTGATGGCCGGAGGCGGTTTCGAGGTGGAGCCGGGCGACTTCTATGGAAGCGGGCAGCTGCCCGGGCCTCGTGACGGGACGTTCCTCGCTGAACACTCCATCGAGTTGGCATCCTAAGGAACGATTCGCGTGAGCCGTATCGCGTTTTGCACGTCGTTGCGGGCGAAGGCACTCGCCGACGACTGGCCCTATCACGTCTGGCTGCTGGAGCGCGTCGTGGACTCGATGCTCGCACAAACGGGCGGCGATGCCCAAGTGGTGGTCGCATGCCACGATCTCCCGGAGTCGCGCTTGCGACGGGACCGGCGGGTCCACTTCCTGTCGCTCGATATTGAGCTTCCCAGCCGCAATTTCGACGATATGTCTGTCGACAAGGTGCTGAAGCTGTCGGCCGGAGCACGGTGGGTGGTATCGCGCGGCGACGCTGACCATATCGCCTTCAACGACGCCGACGACCTGGTCAGCGATCGCCTGGCGGCCTTCGTTGATGCGCATCGCGGCGCCCACGGCTGGTATACGGCGTCGCAGCGGCTTTATACCTATGGCGGACGGGTGATGCGGCTGCAACGGATCGGTGGCGGTTATTCGGGACCATGCGTGATCGTCCGTCGCGACCTGCTCACGTTTGCCAGTCCGCCGTTCAGCGGCGCGTGGGTAGATCTGGTATTGGGCGGCGGCGAAGATCGCTACATCGAGTACCTGTCGCGACACCGGCGTGAAGTCTGCGAGCTCGCCGCCGTCGGTCACGCCTATTTCCGTACCTTCATGACCGCGCGCGGCCAGCCGCTGGCCGCGCTGCCGTTCCCGGCGAACGTGGTCATCAACCACAAGGACTCGATGTCGACGACTGGCGGGCGGTTCGGGTATCAGGTGCTTTCGACGCTGGCCTACGCCAAACGGATAATGCGGTGGTTGCCCTCGATGCGGGTGGTCACGGGCGCGGTTCGCCGCGAGTTCAAGATTCCACAGGATGCGGAGATCCCGGCGGCGTATCGCCGCGGGGCATCGGTGTTCTGGCGATGAGCCTCGTCCGGCTGTTGCGAGGCGTGGCGCGGCGCGCGGCCGCGTTGCCGCTCAGGGCCGTTGATGCACAGACGCGCGTCGAAGCCCTGGACCTATTGTCGAGCGAGCTCATCGAGCGCGCCCCGGTGGACGGCGCGGACCTCAAGTTCTTTGTCCCCTCGACGTTGCTGCGCAGCCGCGTCGCCGCGATGCTGACGAAGGAACCCGATACCATCGCGTGGCTGAACGAGTCGGGACCCGACGACATTTTTTGGGATGTGGGAGCAAACGTCGGCGTCTTCAGCGTCTACGCGGCCGCAGTGCGCGGGTCCCGGGTGGTGGCGTTCGAACCCTCGGCCTCGAACTACTACATGCTGACGCGCAACCTGCAGTTGAATGACCTGGGCCAGCGGGTCACGGCGTATTGTGTGGCCCTGTCAGGCGCGAGCGGTCTCGGTGTGCTGAACCTGGATTCGGCCGAACCAGGCGCCGCGCTCAGCCAGTTTGGCCAGCCGGGTGAAGCCTCGCGTTACTCGGCCAACGCGCGGCCGCTCACCCACGGCGCAGTCAGCTTCACGATTGACGATTTCGTCTCCCGGTTCGGTGTGGCGATACCGGCGCGACTGAAGATCGATGTCGACGGACTCGAAGGGCCAATCCTGCAGGGCGCGACTGCGACCCTCCGCAATCCACGCCTGCGCTCGGCGATCGTCGAGCTCACCCTTACCAATGCTGTCGAGCGTGACGGCGCGCTGACACTGATGCACGAGTGCGGCTGGACGTTGGTGTCGGTCGGCAACCCCCAAGGAGTCGCGGGCGAGGCAGCGGCGAACCATGTGTTCGCACGCCCAGCATGACCGCGCCGGATGCGCCCTGTCGGATCTGCGGTTCGTCGCGCGTGGTCCGACGCGGGCACGTTGAATACCTGCTGGGGTTCGACCTCGACGTGTTTGACTGTCACGACTGCGGATGCAGGTATACGGCGCATGACGCAACGGTTCACGACCGGTTTCATCAGGGTCGCACGCTGTCGTATTACGACGAGTACAGCGGATTGGCGGCGCGGTGCGAGTCGTTGTTTGCCGCCGGCAATGCTGACGGTCTGAAGCGTGAGCTCGAGCGATGGCCGAAGTATCGGTTCATCATCGAGCAGGTGTCCCGCGCGCCCAAGCACGCGCGCATCCTCGAAGTCGGCAGTTCGCGCGGCTACCTCGCCGCATACTTCATCCTGACGGGTCGGCCGATTCGTGGCGTCGATGTTTCCGCCACAGCGGTCCAGTCGGCGCGTGCGGCCTTCGGCGATCATTTTTCGACCGACGACGCGCCGGAGGCCTATGCCGGCGGTCCATTCGACATCATTTACCACGTCGGTCTGATCGGGTGCGTTGCCGACCCGATTGCCATGACCAGGTCCTTGCTGGCGCGACTGACGCCGGGCGGCACATTACTGTTCAACGCGCCCAACCTGGATGCCCTCAGACTCCGCGGTCAGTTGTGGATGCATTCGGCGCCGCCGCCCGATCTGGTGACGCTGTTTCCGCCAGGATTCTGGCGACATCAGTTGTCCGTCGTCGCCGATGTTGACGAAACCATCGAGCGGCTGAACGCGGATGACTCTCTTGCCCAGGCCGCTCGCGAACTTGTTCGCGTGCCGTGGCAGTCGCCCGCACCCAAGCCGATGTCGGCGCGGGCAATGGCGTGGCAGCAGCCCGCCGGCGGTGTGCGCGATGTGGTCGCGCGCGTCCTGGCCAAAGCGGCTCGAACCGCTGGCCTGGCCGGCTTGGTCACTCGACGGCCGGCGGAATTCGGCCTCTTTGTATCCATGCGGGCTCGTTCGTGACCCGGCACGATCCACGATCGCTCGACTTCTGTCCCGAGCTCGCGCAGCTGATGACGCGGTCGAGCGTGCAGGGGCGCTCCGGGAAGACGTTCCTGACGGGCGCGGTGTCGAGTCTCAACAACCTGCTGACCCTGCGACAGCTGATGATCGAATTGCGGCCGGAGCGAACGCTCGAGATCGGGTTGTCGCTGGGTGGCTCGGCGCTGGTCTTCGCCTCGAGTTATCGCGACCTTGGCCGCGCGGCCGCGCAACAGCACATCGCCATCGACCCATTTCAGGATTCCTTTTGGGACAGCACCGCCCTGGACGGACTGCAACGCGCCGGCCTCGGCCGCTTTGTTGATGTGCGGCAGGCGCCATCCGCCATTGCGCTTCCGGCGCTTTTGGGGACGAGCCTGCGCGTTGGGCTCGCTTATGTCGATGGATCCCACCTCGTCGAAGATGTTTTGGTCGACGCCTATTTCGTCACTCGCCTCCTCGCTGACGGCGGCGTCGTCGCCTTTGATGACTGCAGCGACCCGCACGTCGGCAAGGTGATCGCGTTCCTGCGCGCAAACGGCGGCGATGGGCTGGCGGAGTTCGACTTGCGGCGCTTCAGGCCCGACGACGGCCGGCCGATGCGTTACCGGC
Organism: uncultured Acidimicrobiia bacterium; assembly: GCA_963784445.1. Lineage (GTDB taxonomy): Bacteria > Acidobacteriota > Vicinamibacteria > Vicinamibacterales > UBA2999 > 12-FULL-67-14b. Next base: position 726,420 of record CAWARO010000002.1, read on the forward strand.
TTGCCCGCATGCTCGGCCGCACGCAGCTCACCGCATTCCAGCGAGTCGGGACCGTCGAGCGCCCGTGGAATGCACCGTTCCGAAATTTCTGACCATGTCGATGCTCAAGGACACCGCCAGGATGCTCGCGCGCCATACTATCGGCCGCGCTCGAGGCCGGGCGCGCCTCGAGGGCCCTCTTGCCGGCAACGGCGGCACCCCGGTCCGTAACCTCCGCTACCGACCCTGGCCGCGCTCGCAACCCGCGTCCGTGGCGCGTTGGGTGACGTCGGTTGGCCCTGAATTGCGCCGGATCTTTCTCAGCGGCGTGGAAGGTCTGCCGCAGACCCGGCAAAAACAGTTCGCCGCGGAATGGGCGCGGCGGTGCGGGTGCCGCCACGGCTTGATGGTGCCGCACGGTACCGACGCGCTTCGCATCGCGCTGGCAGCCGTGTTCGATCATGATGGCCTGGCGTACGGCGGCGAAATCATCGTCCCCAATCTGTCGTTCATCGCCACCGCGACGGCGCCGTTGGATCGCCGGTTCGGCGTGGCGTTTGTCGATGTCGATGCCGGGACGTTGAACATCGATCCTGCCCGCGTCGAAGCGGCGATCGTTCCCGGCAAGACGCGGGCGATCATGCCCGTGCACCAGTTCGGCCAGCCCGCGGACATGACCGCGCTGCAGCGCATCGCGCGCACGCATAAGCTGAAGATCATCGAGGATGCAGCCCAGGCGCATGGCGCGGAATGGGAGAGCGGTCCGGCCGGCTCGTTGGGAGATGCCGCCGCATTCAGCTTTCAATCGGCGAAAAACCTCTCGTGCGGCGAAGGCGGCGTCCTGACCACCAACGACGATGCCTATTTCGATCGCGCGTTTTCGATCCACAACGCCGGGCGCTCCCGCGAATTGGAAGCGCGCTGGGAACACGTGTCGCTCGGCTGGAATATCAGGGCCACCGAATACCAGGCGGCGTTGCTGCTCGATCGGCTCGGCGGCTTCGACGACCTACAGCGCGTGCGTGCGGCAAATTTCTCGCGCCTGCGCGATCAGCTCAAAGACGTCAGCTGCGTACAACCATTGCAGGTGCATCCCGGCGTCAAGCGTCACGGTATGTACATGTTCGTGATGCGCTACGCACCCGCCGTGTGCAACGGCCTGCCGATCGATCGATTCATCCGTGACGTCAACGCGGAGGGGATTCCACTGACCCGGTGCTACGCGTCGACGCTCTCGGCCCAGGTCGCCATGCAGGATCTGCTGAAGCGGCGTCCCGAGTACGTTCGCGTACTGCCGACGCCTGTCTCGGATCGCGCCGCTGAGGAGATCGTCTATCTGCCGGCCAATGTGTTCCTCGCCGGCGCCTCCGATATCGACGACATTACCGCCGCGCTTCGAAAAGTCCAGGACCATCACGCGCGCCAGTCGGGTGCGCGATCATGAAAATCGCCATTGTCGGATGCGGCTATGTGGCCGAGCAGTACATGGCGACGCTTGCGCACCACCCCGCGCTGAAATTGGCCGGCGCTTACGATCGCGATGCGGAACGGTTGGAGGCGTTCACGCGAAAGGTCGCAACGCGCGCTTACCCGTCGCTCGAGGCGCTGCTTGGTGATGCTTCAGTTGAATTGGTGGTGAACCTGACCAATCCGCGAAGTCACTTCGCCGTGAATCGCGCCTGCCTGGAAGCGGGCAAGCATGTTTACAGCGAAAAGCCGCTGGCGATGACCACGAGCGAAGCGCAGTGTCTCGCCGACCTGGCCGAGCGACAGCGGCTTCGGCTCGGCTCAGCACCGTGCAGCGTATTGAGCGGCGCAGCCCAGACACTGTGGCGCGCCGTGCGCGAAGGCGCCGCCGGAACCGTCCGCGTCGTGTACGCGACGTTCGATGACGGAATGATCGCCCCTCATCAGGCGCCGTGGACGTGGATCAATGAGGCCGGTGTGCCGTGGCCGGCGAAAGACGAGTTCGAGGTCGGCAGCACGTATCAGCATGCCGGGTATGTGATCACGTGGCTGTGCGCGATGTTCGGCCCCGCGCGCCGGGTGACCTCATTTGCGTCGGTTCAGATACCGGACAAGGGCATTGCGGTCGACGTGATGGCACCCGACTTCACTGTCGGCTGCATCGAGTTCGATGGCGGCGTCGTCGCGCGGGTCACCTGCGGACTGGCGGCGCCACGAGACAAGTCGATCACCGTCGTCGGCGACAAAGGCACCCTGATGGTCGGCAACGTGCGCGATGATCGCGCACCGGTGATGTGGAGATCTGTGGTGCCGGGCCGGCTCGAACGGGTGTTGCGACACCGCGTCAGGTTTCTGTACCGCTGGCTCCAGGCGCGGCTCACGGACGCGGGTGTCGGGGCACTCTTCGCCACGCCGTGGCAGCCGGTGGGGCCTGCCACCACGGCGGTTGCCACGCCCGTCAAGCCCGTTGATTTTCTACTGGGTCCGGCGGAGATGGCCGATGCAATCACCGATGGCCGCCGCCCGGTGCTGTCGGCTCAGTTCGGCGTCCATCTCGTGGAAATTGTCGAGCGGCTGCAATACCCGGATCGGTTCGCAGACAAACGCGTGACCTCGAACTTCGAACCGCTCGACCCGCCACGACGGCCGGCGTGATGCGAGTCTCGATTCTCATCCCGTGTTTCAACGCACGGCAATGGATTCGCCAGGCGATCGAAAGTGCCCTGGCGCAAACCTGGCGCGACACCGAAGTGATCGTGCGAGACGACGGTTCGACGGATGGCAGCCTGGAGATCATCCGGGAGTTCGATGGCCGCGCGAAGTGGGAAGCCGGCGCCAACGCCGGTGCCAACGCCACGCGCAACCAGTTGCTCCGGCGAGCCACGGGAGCGTGGGTTCAATACCTTGACGCGGACGACTATCTGCTCCCGGAAAAAATCGCCTCCCAAGTGCGTTTTCTCGACGCACATCCCGACACCGACGTGGTGTTTGGGCCCGTGACGCTCGAGCACATTGTTGCGGGAGAGACCACACGCGAGCTGCTCAATATTCCTGAACCACACGATCACTGGATTCTCCTGGCGCGTTGGTACCTGCCACAGACCGGCGCGCCGTTGTGGCGAAAGCAGGCGATCGAGGCGGTCGGCGGCTGGAAGGATGATCAACCGGCGTGTCAGGAACACGAGTTGTACCTGCGGCTGTTGATGGCCGGAAAGCGCTTTTACTATCACGACAGCAACGGCGCGGTGTATCGCCAGTGGAGCGAGACCACGCTCTGGAAGAAGGACCAGGCTCGCACCCGCAAGCTCAAGCTCGAGATCGAGGACCGTCTCGAAGCCTTCTTGAAATCGAAAGGGGAGCTGACGGCCGAACGCCACTGGGCTGTCAACATGGCGCGCTTCGAAACCGCACGGTCGGCCTGGCAGGAGAGCCCGTCGGAAGCGTGGGCCATCGTCGGACGCATCCGTGAGTCGATGCCGGGTTTTGTCCCGGCGGGTCGCGCGGCGCCGCCGCGATACCAGCGCGCGTATCGCTGGCTTGGCTTCAGGGCCACCGAAATGCTGGCGTCGTGGGCGCGTGGATGAGGACGCCCCACCCCCCGCTGTTCTCGGTCGTCGTTGCGACCTATAACCGTGCGGGCTTGCTGGTCGAAGCGCTTCAGTCATTGTGGGAGCAGCAGTTTGACGATTTTGAGGTCATCGTCGTCGATGATGGCTCGAACGATGACACAGCCACTATCTTGCGATCGTACGCTGGCCGCCTTTCCTCGTATCAGCAGCCAAATCAAGGTCCAGGTGCTGCCCGCAACCTCGGCGCACGCCACGCGCGGGGCACCTATCTCGCGTTTCTCGACAGCGACGATTTGTGGTTCCCGTGGACGCTCGATACCTACGCGCGTGCCATTCAAGCTGGGCTTCAACCGACGTTTCTATTGGGGGTGCCTACATACTTTTCGTTGCCCAGCGAGCTGAGTTCGGCGGGCAATTCGCCCTTGAGCGTCAACCAGTTCCCCGATTATTACGCGTCGCAAGACGAATGGCGGTGGTGGGGCGCTTCCGCCTTCGTCGTGCGACGCGATGCGTTCGAGAGCGTCGGCGGATTTACCTGTAGTCGGATCAATGGGGAGGACGCCGATCTCGCCATGCGACTGGGCACCTCGCCGGGCTTTGTACAAATTGTGTCGCCGAGCACGCTCGGCTACCGCACCCACGCTGCCAGTGCGATGGGTAATTTTGACCATACCCTTCGTGGCGCTCGGCATTTGCTCGAAACTGAGCGCGCTGGCGCTTACCCGGGCGGCGAAAAACGGGCGCCGGCACGACGTCGGATTCTCAGTCGCCAACTTCGCTCCGTCATGCTGACTACGCTGAAGCAAGGTCGGCAGCGTGACGCGTGGCGCATGTACCTGACGACATTCCGATGGCACCTGAGTCTGGGCCGGTGGCGGTTTCTCGTGGGGTTCCCGCTCATGGCGGCGGGACGGGTCGCCCGTCGGTGAAGACGTACTTCAAGTCCGTGTTGAAGGCGTTGAACGCCTACGAACCGGCGAGCCGAGCGTGGATTGCGGCGGAACCCCGGTTGATCCGGATCACTCGCGGTATGACGCGACGAAATCAGCGGCTCGTGGCGAACTACCTGGCCACGGGCAGTCCCCGCAAATTGCAGGTTGGCTGCGGCGACAACGAACTGGCCGGGTGGCTCAATACCGAGCTGTGCCCTCGCGGCACGCAGATCTTCCTCGATGCGACGAAGCCATTTCCGTTTGACGGCAACGTCTTTGCCTTCATTTATACCGAGCACATGATCGAGCACATCGCCTTACGCGATGCGGAGGCCATGCTGGCGGAGTGTTTTCGGGTGATGGCGCCCGGCGGCACCATTCGCATCGTCACGCCGGATCTCGAGTTCCTGACCACCTTGCTCAGCACACCTCCGCCGGCCGTGTTGCGCGACTACATCGCGTATTCGATCGACGAGCACCATATTCACGCGCAGGGTCCCGAGGGTATTGCCGTCTTCAATCATTTCGTTCGGGCCTGGGGCCATCAGTACATTCACACCGCAGCCTCTCTGGGCACGCTGATGTCCCGGGCGGGATTTGAACAGCTGCAGCGTTGTGCACTGAACGAAAGCACGCACGCCGAGTTGGCCGGTCTTGCGAAGACCGACCGCATGCCGGCGGGCTTTGTCGAGATGGAGTCATTCGTGCTCGAGGGCAGAAAGCCGGGGCCACGTGCCTGAGCCGGACGCCTGCGGTGCGACCGTGCTCATCACGACCAAAGACCGCTGTGACGAGCTGCGTAACGCGCTCCGTTCCGTGGCCAGCCAGTCGATGCCAGTGGAGATGCTCGTGATCGATGACGGCTCGACCGACGGCACGTCCGCGATGCTGCGCCAGGAGTTCCCGGGTGCGCGAGTGATCCGCCATGACGAGTCGCGCGGGTTGATCGTCCGTCGCAACGAAGGCGTGCGCGAGGCACGAGGGAAGATCGTGTTTTCGATCGATGACGATGCGGCGTTCTCGACGCCGAACGTGGTGCGCCAGACGCTGGCCGAGTTCACGGATGACGCGATCGGCGCCGTCGCCATGCCGTACGTCGACGTCAATCGCGACCCGGGCGTGAAGCAACGCGCGCCGGCCGACGGCGTGGTGTACGCGACCGATCGTTTCATCGGGACGGCGCATGCCCTTCGGCGTGACGTGTTCATCGATGTTGGTGGTTATCGCGATGCGCTCGTGCACCAGGGCGAGGAGGGCGACTACTGCCTGCGGATGCTGGAGGCCGGCTGCTTCGTGCGCCTCGGGCGCGCCGATCCCATTCACCATTTCGAGTCGTCGCGGCGGGACTTTCGCCGCATGGATTACTTCGGCGCCAGGAATGGCGTGCTGTTCGTCTGGCAGAACGTGCCGATGCCCGACCTGATGTGGCACTTGCCGGTGGTGATGATTCGCCTGTCGCTGCTCACGCTTCAGCCAAGACGATTGGCGACCCGGCTATCGGGAATAATCGCAGGCCTTCGACTCTTCACGTCGCAGCCGCGCCTGCCGGTGTCGCAGGACACCTACCGGCTGGCACGGAGCCTGGCGGCTAACCCGCGGACGCTCTCGGCGGAGCAGCTTCGCCCGCGCCCGAGCCGAGCTTGACGATACCGGCGGCGACGAGCGCCATCAATTTTCGGAACCTTGACGCGCTCCGCGGGCTGCTCGCGGTGTACGTCGCCATCGGTCACTGCCGCTGGCTGTTGTGGGGAGGACACGCAGCCTGGCTCGCGTTTTCCTACCAACCGTGGGAAGTTGTGCCGGCCTATGCCTCCGCTGCTTTCCGTTTTGGCAGGGAAGCGGTGATGGTGTTCTTCGTGCTCAGCGGGTTCTTCATTCACTATCAGGCGGCCAGGCGTTCGATCGACTCGTCGCCGCCGGGAGCGGCGTCTTTCTATCGGCGTCGATGGCACCGGCTGGCGCCGCCGTATTTTTTCGCGCTGGTCGTCACGATTGTCTTTGACGCCGTTGGGCGGAGCTGGTGGCCGACGCTCTATCTGTCGCGGACCGGTGACCCGTTGCTCGACGAGACCTTTGCCTGGGGTGGCTATTCGGCCGCCGCGGTTCTGCCCGCGCTGGTCGTGTTACCGACGTCTCTTGGGCGCGACTTCGGATCCAACGGGCCGTTGTGGTCGCTCGCGTTCGAGGCGGTCTACTACGCCATCTATCCGGCGTGGCTGTGGCTGCGCAGGAGAAACGCGCTGGCCGCGTTTGCCGGAGTGCCGGCCGCGTGCCTGGCGCTCGCATTCATTCCGGTCACGGCGTTCCCTGTCACGGTGCTGGCGCACTATCCGATCTGGCTGGCCGGCGCGTTCCTCGCGGAGCGGATGGCTGGCGCCGGTGTCACCTCTCGAACCGCGATGATGGGCGCCGCGTTGTTCGGCGGCGGTGTGATGCTTCGCGTCCTCATCCCGACAGTGCCGCTGGCGCTGATCGGCGCGTTGCTGTTTGGCACCGGTGCGGTGATGTTCTTTGCCGCGGTGCAGTGGCGTAACCGGCTCGTGGCTTTCGCCGAGTTCCTCGGCGTTCGCTCCTACACGATCTATATCGTGCACTTTCCATTTCTGGCGTTGATCAGCGCGTATGTGATCCACACGCAGGGCGGACGTCCGCTCCACGGCTGGCTTGCGGTCCTGGGGGCAGTGGCGTGTGTCGGGTTCGGCTGCGTGTGCTTCGAGCTGTGCGAGCGCCATTTCCTGCATTCGCGCTACCGCGACGAGTCGGCCGCTCCGTGAATGCGACCCGAACCGCATGGGTCTGCTGCCAGCTCGGCGCCCGCGAGCATTACGCGGTGCCGCGCGCGCTGCATCGCAGTGGCCGGCTGGCGCACCTGGTGACGGACGCGTGGGCACCACCGGGTCCATTGCAGGCGCTTGGGAGGCTTGGCCAGCGCCATCACGACGATCTGGCAGGTGCGCCGGTCACCTCGCTCACGCGATCGTTGATCGCTCACGAGCTGCTGTGGCGCGCGCAGGGCCGCCGCGATTGGGACTACTTCATCGCGCGCAATCAGTGGTTCCAGTCACGCGCCGCCGCTCTGCTGCCGGCCGCACGCGACGGTGAGCGGACGATCGTGTTTGCGCACAGCTACGCGGCCGCCGGAATTTTTCGAGAGGCGAAGCGGCGGCAATGGACCGTCGTCCTCGGGCAGATCGATCCCGGCCCGGAGCACTACGCGATCGAGGAGCGGCTCGTGAGCTCTCGACCCGAGTACCGGGCGACGGCCGCCTCGCCGCCGGCCCGATACTTCGACGAGTGGCGGCAGGAATGCGAGCTGGCCGAGTGGGTTGTCGTGAATTCACCGTGGTCGCGTGACCGACTGATGCGCGCCGGAGTGCCGGAGCGAAAGATCCGCATCCTGCCGCTGCCGTACGAACCACCACCGGGCGCTCCCGCGTTTGCGCGTGTCTATCCCGACGTGTTTTCCGCCCAGAGGCCGCTTCGCGCGCTGTTTGTCGGCACGGCATCGGTGACGAAAGGCGTGCCGGAGCTGTTGGAATCGATCGAACAACTCGAAGGGCTCTCGATCGAGCTGCGTCTCGTCGGCAATCTCGCGATCACGGTTCCCGATCGCTTCCGTGCGCACCCGCGCATCCACTGGATCGGTCCAGTCGATCGCGACACGGTGATGGAGTACTACCGATCGAGCGACGTTCTCGTGTTTCCGTCGCACTCCGACGGCTATGGGATGGCCCAGATCGAAGCGCAGGCATGGGCCCTGCCGATCATTGCCTCGACACACTGCGGAGCGGTGGTCCGTGACGGCGAGACCGGCATCGTGCTCGAGGAGGTTTCCTCGCGCGCGCTGGCGGCGTCGTTGCGACGCGTGATGGAGTCGCCAGACCTGCTCGTGCGTTATTCGCAGAACACCGCGCCGGTTTCCGGCCGCGACCATGACGACACTTGCCGAGGGCCTGGTGGCGCTCGAACGCTCATGAGTGGCACAGTGGGCATCGATTCCCGGCTGCGCGAGCGTCTCGTCTGTCCTCGGGACCACGACCCACTGAGCGACGCCAATGGCACGTTGCGGTGCGCCGCGGGTCACGTGTATCCAATCGTGGATGGCGTACCCGTGATGCTGATTGCGGATGTGCCGCAGACCTTCAAAGCGGCAGGCGCGTCGCTGGCCCGGACATCGGGCAAGACCGCCGATCTCAGGGCGCCCAATCTGTATCTTGAATCGGTCGAAATCAGCGACGAGGAAAAGAGCGGCGTTCTCGCGCTGGCGGCTCGACAGCCGGTGATCGATCCAGTGGTGGCGTACCTCATTGCGGCCACCAACGGGTTGATGTACCGCCACCTGATCGGCCAGCTCGAGTCAGTACCCGATTCCGGACATCGATTTGCCGCCGGGCGAAGGCCGCACGCTGCTGGACGTCGGCTGCAGCTGGGGCCGCTGGTCGTTGGCCGCTGCACGACTGGGATACATGGTCATCGGCATCGACCCCTCGCTCGGCGCGGTGATGGCGGCGCGACGGGTGGCGCGGCAGTTGAATCTTGCGGCGACCTTTGTCGTCGGCGATGCGCGGCATTTGCCATTCGCCGCCGGCGCTCTTGACACGGTGTTCTCGTACAGCGTGATTCAACATTTTTCGCGAGCCGATGCGACGCGCGCCGTGGAGGAGATCGGCCGCGTCCTCCGGCCCGGCGGTCATGCGCGCGTGCAGATGCCGACCCGTTACGGACTGCGCTGCCTCTATCACCAAGCGCGCCGTGGCTTCAGCGACGGCGACGGCTTTGACGTGCGTTACTGGCGCGTCCGGGATCTCTCGCGGCTGTTCACCGAGCGGATTGGCCACAGCCGGCTCGAAGTTGATGGATACTTCGGTATTGGCCTGCAACAAACCGATGCGCACTTGATGACCGCGCCACGCCGCGCGGTGTTGCGTGCGTCGATGGCCATGACCGCGCTCAGCGGCCGGCTGCCCTGGCTCGTTCGCGTGGCCGACAGTGTTTACGTGCAGGCGACCAAGGCATGACCGTCGTCATTACGCACTTCCCGTCGCCCTACCAGGTCGAGTTGTTCAATGAAATCGAGCGGCAGCACGCCCGGCTGGTTGAAGGTGATCTACCTGTTCCGCCGCGATCCGACGCAGGAGTTGGAAAGGCGTGGCGGCCACCCACGCGCACGCTTACCTGGACGAATCGGGCGTACCGCAGTCGGTGGCAACCGACGTCGAACAGGCCGAGTTCGTGGTGTTCAACTTCTACAACGACAGCCGCGCCGCCCAGCTCATTCGCGTGCGCGAGCGGACGGGCAAACCCTGGTGCTTCTGGGGTGAGCGGCCCGGTTATCGGTACGCGTGGCTCGCGCGCCTCAACCGGCTCGGCCGCCTTGCGGCACTTCGCGGCGGCCGGCAGCCGATCTGGGGGATCGGCCACTGGGCCGTTGACGCCTATCGCAAAGAGTTCGGATCCTCGCGAACTTATCTCAACCTGCCGTACTACTCCAATCTCGATCGCTTCCAGCGATCGCGGCCCGTGCTACTCGAAGGATCCGATTTCACCTTCCTGTTTTCCGGCGCGCTGACGCATCGCAAAGGCGTGGATCTCCTGGCGCGCGCGTTCGCGCGCCTGGCGGCCGAATCGCCGAGAGTGCGGCTGACAATCATGGGTGAAGGCGATCTGCACGCCGCGCGTCAGGCAATTGCTGGCCGGCACCGATCGCGTCGAGTGGATCGGCTTTAAGGACTGGGACGAGCTGCCCGCTGTCTACGCCTCGGCGCACGTGCTGTGCGTGCCATCGCGCCACGACGGCTGGGGCGCTGGTGGTGCCCGAAGGACTGGCGTCGGGCCTGCCGACCATCGCCACCGATCGCACCGGTGCAGCGCTCGATCTGATCGGACCGGTCACAACGGCTGGCTGATTCCCGCCGCTGACGACGATGCGCTGTACCGTGCGATGAGCGACGCCGCCGCGCTGAGCGAGGACCGATGGCGCGCGATGAGCGATCGCGCGCGCGCCAGCGTGAGCGGCCACTCGCTTGCCGGCCGGCGCACGACGATTTATGGACGGCGTGCACGCTGCCGTGCACGGCGTCGAGGTCCACGGCTAGCCATGTGCGGCATCGCCGGCTTCGTGCGGCCGCGATCCCGCGATTGAAGTGCGCGGTTCCCTCGACCGCCATGCAGCGCGCCATCGCGCACCGCGGTCCCGACGATCAGCGGCACCTGGCATTCGGCGCGGCGGCCACGCGCACCTTCGCGCACACCGGTCTGGCGATCATCGATCCGTCGCCGGCCGGCCATCAGCCGATGGCGGTGACCGACGGACGCTTCACGATCACCTACAACGGCGAGATCTACAACTTTGCCGAGCTGCGCGCGTCCTTGATCACGCGCGGCGTGTCACGTTCCGCTCGAACAGCGACACCGAAGTGATCCTGCGCCTGTACGAAGCGCGAGGGCGCGGCGTTCGTCGAGCGGCTGCGCGGCATGTTCGCGTTCGCGATCTGGGACGAGCAGCGAGCGCACCTGCTTCCTGGCGCGCGATCGCTTCGGCATCAAGCCGCTCTACTACCACGACGCCCGCGGCGTGCTGACGTTTGCCTCCGAAGTGCGCGCGCTGCTGGCGGCGGGCGTGTCCCGCCAGCCGTCGATCCGCACGGCCGCCTATCACTATTTCCGATCCGGCTCGGTGCCCGATCCCTTGACGCTGATTCACGGCGTGCGCGCGCTCGAGGCCGGCCACTACCTGACGTGGCAGGATGGCGCGGCTGACCAGTCGCCGGTACTGGGAGATTGCAATTTCCGGACGCACAGGACGGCCGGCGATCCCGCCGCCGTCGCCCGGCAGGCGTTGCTCGATTCGGTCACGCATCACTTCGTCAGCGACGTGCCGGTCGGTGTGTTCCTCAGCGGCGGCATGGATTCTACCGCCATCGTCGCGCTGGCGCGGCTGCTTCGCAGCGGCGAGCTGCGCACGTTCTCGCTCGCGTTTCCGGGTTCGCCGCTTGACGAAGGTCCGGATGCGCGCCGCACCGCGGAGCATTTTGGCACCGACGCATCACGAGTGGGCGCTTGATGGCGACGACGGCGCGTGCGGCTGTTTGACGAGTTCCTGGCCGCTGCCGATCAACCGAGCATCGACGGCTTCAACACGTTCAGCGTCTGCCGTCTGGCGCGGCAGCACGGCACCAAGGTGGTGCTGTCGGGACTTGGCGGCGACGAACTGTTTGGCGGCTATCCCTCGTTCCGCGATGTGCCGCGGTTGGCGAAGCTCGGACAGCTGCGCGCGGCTGGGCGGTCCGTTGAGCGCGGCCGCGGTTCGCGCCGCCGGCGAAGTTGGTGGTTCGCAGGCTGCGCCGTCTCGATGATTTGATGCTCGTCGCCCGGAGTCTCGACAACGCCTACGCGGTGTTTCGCGGCATCTACACCCGCGACGAGGCGCGCGACATTGACGGCCCACTACGTCGGCGGGGACACCGCGATCGACGAGGCGTCAGGCCCCGGCCGGCAGCGATCCAACCGCGGAGGACGGTGTCAGCCGGCTGGAGCTGACGCGCTACATGCGCAACCAGCTGCTGCGAGACAGCGACGTGATGAGCATGGCTTCGGGCGTGGAGCTGCGCGTGCCGTTCGATCGATTCGATGCTGTTCGACGACGCTCTCGCGCATGCCTGCGGATCAGCGGCTGCAACCTGGCAAAGGTCTGCTGCTGCAAGCCGTTCCGGAAATTCCTCGAGTGGGTGACCAGCCGTCCGAAGCGCGGTTTCATGTTGCCGATGGAGCACTGGTTCAGGCACGAGTGGGCAGGCAGTATTCCCGAGCCCGACGCGCCATCCGCCGTCAAAATCGACACGTGGTATCGGAAGTGGTCCGTGCTCGCCTTCGAGCAGTGGCTGCAACGGTTGACGCTTCAACATGTCTGACACCCTGGACGGCCGTTCGGAAGCTGGCGTCGGTTTCGCGGCCACATCGGTCGGCGCTGCTGATCGCGCTGGCGTTGTTCCCTGTCGATCCAACCCCGCAGGCGCGCTGACGCTACCCGGCCCTGATCCTGAGCGGCCGGCATCCTGTTCGTGCCGCTGCGTGCGCGCCATTCGCCGATCGCCCCGGTTGCTCTGGCGGAGAACCTGGTCGCGTTGGGCTATGTGTTCTGGTTGCTGCTCGACCTGATCCAGGGCGCCTACGATCTTGCGCGATGCGGCGGATCTGGGCGATCCGACTGGCGTTCATCGCCGATCGGCGTGTCCGCGGCGGCCATGTGGTTGGGCGTCGGCCGGCCGGCCGTGGCCGCTGCCGAAATGGCTGGCGCGAGATCGCCATGCGCCCCATGGACACGCAGCACGGTGAGCCGCCTCGTGCCGCGTGTGTTTCCTGCTCGGCATGTTCAACTTCGCCTACGCCGTCGGATTTCGACCTGCCGCGGATGTTCTCGTACCTCGGCGAGAAGCGATGGGCGGCGCCGTGGGGCCGCGGCCAGCTGGGCGGCTGGGACGCGTTCCTGCGATCAGATGCAGTACTTCGGCTACGTGCTGCCAAGCCTGACGGCGCTGCTGATCGCCCGTCGCGGCTTCATTCGGTCCAGACCTGGGTGTCGATCGTGCTGTCGGGCGTCATGCTGGCGTTCCTGTCGCAGGGCGGCGGCCGCCGCATCATCGGCGTCACCGTCGGCGCGGCGATCCTCGTCTGGATTCAGGCGCAACCAGACGCTCAAGGTGCGACGGCTGACGATCGCCGCGGCGGCGGTGGTCGGCCTGCTGACGGCGATGCAGTTCATGCTGAACATTCGCAACGTCGGCTACGAAGAGTTCTGCTTCCGCGGCGGCAGAGCGAATACGACTATCTGCACGTCGACGACAACTTCCTGCGCCTCGCGCAGGTGATCGAGATCGTTCCCGCCGAGCATCCGCACGTCGGCTACCAGCAGCTGTGGTTCACGATCGTCCGGCCGGTGCCGCGCGTGTTCTGGCCCGGCAAGCCCGTCGATCCCGGCTTCGACCTGCCATCGCTCGTCGGGCATGAAGGGCGTCAGCCTGTCGACGTCGATCATCGGCGAGTGGTATTTGAGCTTCGGCTGGCTCGCCGTCGATCTTCGGCGGCTGGCTGCACGGCCGACTGGCGCGGACGGCCAACGTCCTGCGCGAGCGCGAGGAGTACCGCACCAACCCGATCGTCTACGGATTGGCCGTCATGGTCCTGGTCTCGGGCATGCGCTCGATGCAGGACCTGGTCATCATGAGCTACGCGCTCGTGGCGTGGTGGGCGGCGAACCGGCTGACCCGCGAGCGCGCGATCGCCACGCGGTGAAGCTGCTTCACGTCGCGGCGTCGTATCTGCCGGCCGTCCGGTACGGCGGCACCATCGCGTCGGTGCACGGCCTGTGCCGGTCGCTGGCCGCGCGTGGCCACGACGTGCACGTCTTCACGACCAGCGTCGACGGCGACGCCGACTCGCCGGTGCCTCACGAAACCCCGGTGGATCTCGACGGCGTGAAGGTCTGGTACTTTCAGTCGCCGCGGTTCAGGCGCGTGTATTGGGCGCCCGGCGATGCGGCGGCAGTTGCGATCGCACGTCGGCGAATTCGATCTCGTCCACACGCATGCCATCTATCTGTGGCCGCTGTGGGCGGCGGCGCGCAGCGCGCATGCGGCCGGCGTGCCGTACGTGGTGTCGCCGCGCGGCATGCTGGAGAAGGGCCTGATCGAGCAGAAGAGCGCGCTCTGGAAAGCGGGACTGATCGCGTTTATCGAGCGGCGGACGTTCGAGCGCGCCGCGGCGATCCACGTCACCAGCGCGCCGCGAGGCCGAGGAAGCCGCCACATTCGGATTCACCTGCGCTGCGTGCGTGAAATTCCCAACGGCGCCGATCTCGAACCCGCGACGGGAACCGTCCCGGACGCGATTAGCCAGATCGTCAACGGCCCGCCCTACGTGCTGTTTCTCGGCCGCATCAACTGGAAGAAGGGCCTCGATCGATTGCTCGCCGCGTTCGCTCGCGTGGAGGATGCGCGACTGGTGATCGCGGGCAACGACGAGGACAGTACCGGCCGGCTCTCGAAGAGAGGGCCGCAGCAGCTCGGGCTGGCCGATCGCATCACGTTCACCGGACCGGTGCACGGCGCCGGCAAGGCCGCGTTGCTGACCGGTGCGCAACTGCTCGTGTTGCCTTCCTATTCGGAAAACTTCGGCAACGTCGTGCTCGAAGCGATGGCCGCCGGCCGGCCGGTGGTGGTCACACCCGAAGTCGGCCTGGCGCCCGGTCGTCGACGTCGATCGGCGCGGGACTGGTCGCCGAAGGCGGACCGGAGCGCTTGAGCCGCGCGATCGCCACGCTCCTGAAGCGACCCGGCGCAGCGGCTCGCGATGGGCCAGCGGGGAGAGCAGGCCGTCGCCGAGCCGATTCTCGTGGCCCACCGTGGCGGCGCAGATGGAATCGCTCTATGAATCGGTGATCACGCGCGGGAGCGCGCGCGCGTGAACGACATCACCGGCCTGATCCTGACGTTCAACGAGGCGCCGAACATTGCGCGCACGCTCGGGCAGTTGTCGTGGCTGCGCGACATCGTCGATCGTCGACAGCCTGAGCACGGATGGCACGCGCCGAGATCGCGGCCGCCTTCCCGAACGTGCGAATCGTTCAAGCGCATTTTCACGACGCACGCGGAGCAATGGAACTTCGGTCTCGAGCAAACCGGCATCGCCACCGAATGGGTGCTGGCGCTCGACGCCGACTATGTGCTGACCGATGATCTCAGTCGCGAGCTCCAGGCGCTGCAGCCCGACCCGCCGGTGTCGCGGGTTCGCGGCGTCATTCGACTATTGCATCGACGGGCAGCCGCTGCGCGGCGCCGCCTATCCGCCGGTCACGGTTCTCTATCGGCGCGCGCGCGGCCGCTACGAACAGGATGGACATACGCAACGCGTGCGGCTCGACGGCGAGGTGCGGCCGCTCGCCGCGCGCATTCAGCACGACGACCGCAAGTCACTCAGTCACTGGCTCGGAGCACAGGCAGGCTACATGGCGCTCGAAGCCGACAAACTCGATGGAGCCACGGCGAGGGACGTTGGGCCTGGCCGATCGCGTACGCCAATGGATCGTGATCGCGCCGCCGGCGATGTTCTTCTACTGCTACTTCTTGCGAGGTGGGATTCTCGACGGCCGGGCCGGGCTGTTTTATGCGCTGCAGCGCGCGACGTCCGAACTGATCTTGTCGCTGTTTCTCGTGCACCGCGCTATGTCGAACTGGCCAGGCGTCCGAACAGGGCCCGGCGGGCCGGCTGGTGGCGGAGCAGCGCGAGAATGAAATCACGATGGCGATTGAATCGCGCGGTCTGCCGCACCAGCGGCAGGATGCCGTCGGTGGTCGCCAGGCTGAAGAGCGCATCGATGTCGGTGTCGCGCATGCGCTGGGCCACGAAGCGCAAGGCCAGTTGCGCCGTGAACTCCGATTGAAAGCGGGTCCGCCACCGCTGTTCGTACTCCCGCATCGCGTTGGCTGACAGATCGTCCACCGCCAGTCGCGATCCCAGCACCTCTGCCGCAATCTCCCCACTGACCACGCTGTAGTAGATCCCGCCACCGGTCGTCGGCTTCACCAGTCCCGCCGCATCGCCGACCGCCAGCACCCGTTCCGCAAACGTCCGCTTCACGCTGCCAAGCGGCAGCATGCGTCGTCTCGGTGCCGCTGCATCGGGCAGGGCCACGCCCCAGCGGTCGCGCACCCGCGCGATCATTCGCGAAAAATACGCCGCGGGATCGGCGGCGGCCATCACCCCGATGCGCGCGAACGTGCCGTAGGACCGCCGCACCGGCACGGCCCACGCAAAACCCTTCGGCGCGATCTCGGATCCGAAATGGATCTCGACGTCGCCCAGACGCTCGGCCGGCAGCTCGAGTTGCGCCGACTGCAGGAACGTGGACGGCATGCCGAGTCCGAGTCTCTTCTGGAACGTGTAATTGGCGCCGCACGCGAGAATCACGCTGCGCGCGCGCACCGGTTCATGGTCCGCGAAGGTCAACTGTGCGGCCCCGGCCACGACCTCGATGGCGATGACGCGGCGGCCGCGAATCACTGACGCCCCCGCCAGTTCTGCGCGCCGGCCCAGCGCTTCATCGAACGCCGCGCGGTCGATGACCACGGCTTCGGTGGTCGCGGTCGTGTACTCGAAGGAATGTCCCGCCGGCGCGACGAAGCGGACGGTCGACAGCGGATTGAGAACGGCCTCGGCGGGAAGGTTGAGCTGAGCGATCACGTCTTCCGCCAGTACGCCCGTGCAGTGCACCGGCAGGCCGATCTTCTGGTGCTCCTCGAAGACCGTCACGGCCCATCCGGCCGCAGCAAGGCTTCGCGCGGCCGCCATGCCTCCCGGGCCGCCACCAACGATCGCAACATCGATCATTAAGGCCCGATTATACAAGCCGCTCAGACCTTTCGGCCGCGATCTTCCCAGCGGCCGCGCGCGGTGATCCAGAACGACTGCAGGATCAACCGCAGGTCGAGACAGAAGCCGGCCTTGCGTTGGTAGAGCAGGTCGTAACGAAACTTGCCGGTTCGCGGGAGATCGCGAGGCGCGTACACCTGTGCGATGCCAGTCAAGCCAGGCCGCACGCGGTGACGCGCTTCGTATCCGGGAATCGCGCTGAGCGGCAACTGGACGCCGTCAGCGGTCGTATCCGCCTCGCCCGGACGCAACGGCCGCGGGCCTACCACGCTCATGTCGCCGCGCAGGATGTTCCACAACTGCGGCAACTCGTCGAACGCCGTCGCGCGGAGGACGCGGCCCATCCGCGTCACGCGCGGATCGTTCTCGGTGGCCTGCACCGCGCCCGTGAACCGCTCGGCATCGACCACCATCGACCGGAACTTGTAGGCGCTGAACACCCGGCAATCACGGCCGACACGGTCTTGCGCAAAGAACACCGGCCCGCCGTCTTCGAGCTTGATCCCGAGCGCGATCAGCAGCGACACCGGGGCGAACACGATCAGCCCGGCGCCGGCGACGATCATGTCGAACAACCGCTTCACGGCCGGCCCGCCACTTCTTCGAGGACCTGCGCATGGGCGGCGATTTGCCGATCGCGCCCAAACAGCTCCGCGGCCACGCGCGCCCGCGCCGCCCATCGATTCACGCTCGTGAGGCGCATCCGCGAGGCGGACGATGGCCGCGGCCAGGGCGGCGGCATTGCCGGCCTCCACGAGCACGCCGCAGCGATGGCGTTCCGTCACCGCCGCCACCTCGCTCAACGGCTCGACGGCCGCGATGTACGGACGGCCGGCGGCCAGGATCGGATACAGCTTGCTCGGGACGATGTAGCCGGCAAGTCCCGGCTTGAGCGATACCAGGCACACGTCGCTCGACGCGTAGGTCCACCGCAGCTGATTGCGCGGTTGGAAGGGAAGGAACCGCACGTTGCCGAGGCGGCGCGCGCGGGCCGCGGCCTCGAGCGCCGGCCGCCGGTTGCCGTCGCCGATGAATAGGAAGACGATGTCGCTTCTCGACTTCAGTTTGGCCGCCGCGTCGATCACCATGTCGAGATTCTGCGACAACCCGATGTTGCCGGCATGCAGCACCACCATCCGATCCTGCAGGCCATGTGTGCGGGCAAACGGATTGTCCTTTGGCGACGGCACGATCGCCGTCGTGTCGGCCCAGTTGTGAATCACGGTCATCTTCGCGGGATCGGCGCCCTTGCCGTGGATTAACCGCGACGCCATGGTGTCGCCGAGGGCGACGATCCTCACCGCGCGCCGCAGCAGATAGCGATTCAGGCGATCGAGCAGCGTGTTGACGAGCGGACTGTGAAAATCCTCGAGCAGGCCGGCGACTTCCGGAAAGATGTCCTGGCAAAAGAACACCATGCCGCGCCGCGGCCGCGCGGCCAGCGCCGCCAGGCCGATGATCGGCGGATCGGTCAGGGCCACCGCCACGTCCTGACGTGGCAGCCGCACGGCGATCCAGACCGCCGACAGGAAGTAGGTGATGTAGTTGGCCGCCCGGCCCGCGAACGATCGCGGCGAGAACGTGGTGCCGCGCGCGCGCAGGATGCGAACACCGTTGCGCCGTTCGGACGAAGCGACGGCGTGGCCGTTCTGGGCCAGCGGATAGCCCGTGATCACCGTGACGTCCATGCCGTGCACCGTCACGAGATCCTCGGCGAGCTCGGTGAGCAGCTGGCCGGTGGCGCCGGTATCCGGCCAGTACGATCGATTGAAGTAGCAGACCCGCATTGAGGCAGCCGTCCTCTCGGTCTTCACGGCTTGCTCAACATGTGCGGGCCCATCACCAGCAGGTCCATGTCGGTCCGCAGGAAGCAGTCGAGTGCCTGTTCCGGGCGCTCGACAATGGGTTCGTTCTCATTGAACGACGTGTTCAGCAGGATGGGCACGCCGGTCCTGGCCCGAAACGCATTGATCAGCGCCCAGTATCGCGGGTTACCCTCGCGAGTCACCGATTGCAACCGGCCGGAGCCATCGACGTGCGTCACCGCGGGGATCGTCTCGCGTTTGTCGGGACGCACCGGATACACCTGAATCATGAAGGGATCGTGAACGGCGCCGACGAAGTACTCGATCGATCGACTCTGCCAGCACCGACGGCGCGAACGGGCGAAACCGCTCGCGGAACTTGATCTTCTGGTTGATGATGTCGCGCATGTCGCGGCGCCGCGGATCGGCCAGGATGCTGCGATTGCCGAGCGCGCGCGCTCCCCATTCCATGCGCCCTTGGTACCACCCGATCACCTGGCCGTCGGCGATTCGTGACGCCGTCTCCCGGCACAACTCGGCTTCATCGTCGATGGTCTGCCACGTGCAGCGGCCCTGTTCGACGACCCCGCTCTTTCGGATCACCGCGGCAATCTCCGCGGCAGCGTACTCTGTGCCCCAATAGGAGTGTTCCATGCGCGCGCCGATGGTACGATCGCCGCCGGCATGCCACGCCTGCAGTGCCGCGCCAAGCGCGGTGCCGTTGTCGCCGGCCGCGGGTTGGATGAACACTTTCTTGAACGGCGTGTGTTGCCGGATCTTGCCGTTCGCCACGCTGTTCATTGCGCAGCCGCCCGCGAGGCACAACGTCTCGAGCGGCACGCGCGCGTGAACGCCGCGCAACACATGAAAGGCCGCTTCTTCAAACACCCGCTGCACGGATGCGGCGATGTCCTCGTGACGCTTGCCGACCGGCTCGTCGTGCCGGCGCGCTGGACCAAGCCGATCGATCAGCTGGTCCGTGAAGATGTCCGGCACGTTCGGCTCGCCCGAGTCCCACGACATCGAGATCTCGCCGGTCCAATGACGGAAACACTCCAGGTCGAGCGAGAACTGCCCGCCGGGTTCGAGATGCACGAGGGTCTGAATGGCTTCGGTATGCGCCGGCGTGCCATACGGCGCCAGGCCCATCACCTTGTACTCGTCGCCGTATTTCTTGAAACCCAGGTGTTGGGTGATGGCGAGATAGAGCAGGCCCAGCGAATGAGGAAAGTATGTGCGATCGATGACGTCCATCTGGCCGCCGCGACCGTGCGCGACCGACACGCTCACAAAATCGCCGAAGCCGTCGATGGCGCAACACGCCGCTTCCTGCATCCCGCTCGTGTAGTACGCGCTCGCCAGGTGCGCGGGATGATGTTCAACGTAGGTCGCGCGCGCTTCGACGTCGCTGAGGCGCAAGCCAAACGTTTGCGCGATCACTTCCGGAATGTTGCGGTTCTTGTCCGCGGAGCGTCGATACTGATTGACGAGCGCCGCGCCCGGCCGATGCGTCAGCGCGAACCAGGCCTTGCGCAGGAGGTGCACGCGGCGGCCACGCGCAATGGCCCAGACGTCCACGTCAGAGGGCGTGACGCCGGCCATGGCCAGCGCGGTTTCAATGGCGCGCGCCGGAAAGCCGGCAACGTGCTTGATGCGGCAGAAGCGCTCCTCTTCGAGCGCCGCCACGAGCGCGCCGTCGCGGAGCACGACGGCCGCCACATCTCCGTGATAGGCGTTGAGGCCGACGATGATCATGCGGTCAGCTGACTCTCGCGGGCGTTGGCCGCGGAAGCGTCATGTCCGGCGCGACCGGGAGGGCTTCCTGCCTGTACGGATCGCGGCGATAGACCAGCAGACCGCCGACCACGCCCGCGAGCACCGCGTTGGCGGGCATGATTAGCGCCACCTCCCAAATGCTTTGTGTGGCCAACCCGGCGAGGCCGGCCAGGGCGCCGACGCGTACCCAGAACATTTCCCCTTTATCGGCACGGACCGCGCGCAGGCCCAGCTTCGCGGTCAGTACGAGCACCATCAGCGCGGGGAGGCCGACCAGCAGTCCGCCTTCGCTGGCCACCTGCACGAAATGCGAATGCGCGTTGTTGAAGAACGCCCAGCGCTGCATCGAGCCCACCCAGATACGCGATTGCTGGTACAGCGCCATCGCGTCGGCATAGGTGCCGGCCCCGCTGCCGGTCAACCAGAAGTCCCTCATCACCGGCAGCGACTCGCGCCAGATGGTCGGCCGGCTGAATGCGCCAGTGTCTGGGCCGAGGCTCTGCTCGATTCGCTTCGCCCAGCCATCGACGTCCACGAACAGCACGAGCATCAACAGCCCGGCACCAGCGATCCCCAGCGCGACGGGTATCCTGCTGCGGTCGATCTCGATCTCGACGCGGGAGCGTCCGAAGCTCCAGAACGTAACCGCGGCCACGCCGAGGCCCGCCACCGCGGACCGTGACAGGGTCAATAGCAGCACACCGACCTGCACGAACGCGGCGAGCGCGGTGTACACCACACCTGAACGCAGGATCTGCCCAATCGATTGCCGCCAGTGTCCTCGCGACGTCGGGTGAATGCGCAGCCGGGCAATGCAGTAGCCAGAGACCGGCGCCGCGACCAGCAGCAGCCAGGCGGCGAAATGATTGCGATTCACAAACGCGCCAAAAGGACTGGCGCTGCGCGCCTCGGGCTCGATCACGAACAGCACGGTGCTTGGCGCCACGGCCCGCTGGATGACCGCCATTACCGCGGCTAGCGCGCCCAGGAACGCGAGCGCGCGACACACCGTGCGCGTGTTGCCGCCGGCGCCAAACATGCCGCGTGCGATCCAGAACGAGCATACGCCGAGGAACACCGTCCCCAGCGCGACCAGCGTCGCCGCCGGATTCACCGTGAGCGTCATCCACGATGGCGCGGCTTGGCCGAACGCGCTGAACCGAACCGCGGCCCTGACCTCGGCGGCATGCGGCGACAGCGTCGCAACCAGCGACGCCGGTAACGGGATGAGTTGAATGGCAATCGCGATGAGCACCGCGACGAGCGCGAGATCGAGTGGACGATCGGACTTGGGGAAGAAAAGTGTTCTGCGGGGTGCCGCCATCGCGGCGGCGGCGGCCAGAATCAGCAGCGGCGCCAGGGTCCACGTCCTGCCGCCCGCGAAGAGCAGGTAGGAAGCGGCGACGAGGAGGAGGAGCAGCGCCCGCTGCACAGATCAGGCCGCAGGTGATTCCGCGTAATAGTTCTTGTACTGATGCCCGTAGTAACGCGAGTAGTAGTACTTGTTCCGGCCGAAGTTGACCTTGTTGAGCACCGCGAGCACGTTGCGCGGGTTGCTGCTCAGCAGCGTTTCCACGGCGCGTTCGGCCAAGCGCCACCGCGTCATCTCCGCGCCGATCACGAAAGTCACCGCGCCGACCAGCGGCGCGAGAATTACCGCGTCGGTGACCGCTAGCACCGGCGGCGTGTCGATGATGATCCAGTCGAACGGGCCCGTCTCGAGGCCGGCGAGCAGCGCCCGCATGCGATCGGAGGCGAGCAGCTCCGAGGGGTTGGCTGGTGTGCGGCCCGCGGTGATGGTCAGCAGGTTCGGATCGTGCGTGCGCTGCACCACTTCACGCATGCGCGCCTGGCCGGCGAGCAGCTGCGACAGGCCGCGATCGTTGGCCATGCGCAAAGCCTTGTGCACGCTCGGGCGCCGCATGTCGGCGTCGATCAGCAACACGCGCGCCCCACCCACCGCCAGCGCCATCGCGATGTTCACTGCGGTGGTGGTCTTGCCTTCGAGCGGCTGCGAGCTGGCCACGGCCACCACGCGGGAGCCGGTACCCGGCAGCTGCGCCGCGAGGGTCGTGCGAATCGAGCGATAGGCTTCGCCGAAATCGTGCGGCACCGGACCCGAAATCAGCGGATGGCGATCGCCTGACACGATGGGCACCAGGCCCAGGAATTTGAGCTTCAGCCGGCGCGTGATGTCGTCGGGCGTCTTGACGGTGTCGTCGAGATAGTCGATGCCGAACGCGACGCCAAGGCCGAGCGCCAGGCCCAGCGCGATGGCGTACGCCCAGTCGCGGCGATGGTTGGGCGAGGATGGCCTGCTGGGGACTTCGCCGCGATCGACGACGCGCACGTTGTTGGTGCGGCTGTTGGCCACCACGCGCAATTCCTTTTCGCGCGTCAGCAGCTGGTTGTAGACCGTGCGATTCGACTCCGCCTCGCGCAGCAGCACCGCGTAGTCCACGCCCTTGCGTCCGAGTGCCGTGGCCGCCTGCTTGGCTTCGTTCAGCGACGACTGCAGCTCTCTCTCCTGCTGGACCGCGTTGTCGTATTCGTTCTTGACGTTCTGTACCGCCTTGGCGATCTCGGCCTTCAGCTGGCCCTCGGTGCTCGTGAGCTGCGCCGCGACCTTCTGGCGTTCGGGGTGCTTATCTCCGTAGCGCTCCGCGAGACGTGCGCTCTCCTGCTGCAACGCGTTGAAGGTGCTGCGCAGGGTCTGAATGTTGGGGTTGGCGATCACGGAGCTAATCGCTTCAACATCCTGACCGACGCTGTTGATCTGCCGCAACAACCCTTCCTTCTGGATGCGATCCAGGCGCGCCTTCGTCAGGGCGTCGTTCTGTGCCGTCAAGCGCGCCACGACGATGTTCTGGGTGCTGTCGAGGGCGCCGGCGTCCTGCTTTTCCTTGTATTGCGCCAGCGCCAGCTCGCTTTGCTGCACGAGCTTGCCTTGCTTCTCGACTTCCCCCGTCAGCCACTCGGCGCTCTTCTCGAGCGTCGACACCTTGAGCGCGAGATTATTGGCCACGAACTCGTCCGCGAACATGTTGGCGGCGCGCGCCGCGAACTCAGGATCCGCGGCGCGGAACGTGATGTCGACAAGCTGGCTGCCGCGGACCTGATTCACGGCCAGCCGGGCCAGCAACGCTTCCGGATAGCTCGACTCGGAAACGGAATCAAGGACCGTGCGTGGCGCTTCGACCTGCGTGGACGTAATCAGCCGGTACGGCCACAGCGCGTAGTACTTCACCAGCGCAATGCCGACGGCCAGCTGCGTGGGCTTCGGGCCCTGCCCGTTGAATTCAGGCACGCGCTGCATGTCAAGCTTGGCGGCGGTGCGCTGCGCCAGGTCGCGGCCGCGCATGATGCGCAGCTGCGTCTGCAGGTAGATCTCCGGATCGGCCAGCGTGACGTTGCGCGAGATCTCGGAGGGCGTTGCCAGGTCGGCGTTGGGATCTTCGATGAGGATGCGCGCCGTCGAATCGAACACCGGAATGCGCGTGTAACTGTCGACCATCACCCAGCCGACGACGAGCATGAACACGAGCACCGCGGCCCAACGATATTTGTAGAGCACCGACAGCCGATCGAACAGATGCGGCTCCGCCCCGGCCCCGAAACCTTGCGGGGAACGCACTTGGGCCGGCGGCGCGGCCGGCGTGTGGGGTGTTTCGTTCGCCATTGTGCCCGGCGGTTACGGCCTCACAGGTGACACCGGCTCACCGGGGTCAAGGGGTGCGACGTTCTGGTCTGCGGCGAGCGTCAAGGTCGTTGCCGTCATGGTGGTCTGCGAGCTCATGCCGAGAAAGTTCGCGGCGTTCTGCGGCATGGTCATGTTTCGCAACCCGGCGTCCCAGCGCCCGGGCAGTTGCACCACGGTGTGTAACGTTTCGTAGCGGGCCAGCGATCCCGCATTGCTCAGCGCCAGCACGTAGCCGTCGACCATGGTCACTTCGACGACGTACATCCCCGGGTCGTCGATGAGGAATTCATACTCGCCAACGTCGTTGGCCTGGCTTTCCATCGCCACCTTGCCGGTCACGAGATTGCGAAGCTGGACCTTGGCATAGGCAACCGGCACTTGCCGGATGTCGATCACCGTGCCGATAACCTTCGTTTCGCTCTTGTTGTTGGGCGGGCGCCACGACTCCGCAAAGGTCACTCCCGGGCGCGGCGGCGGTACAAGCCTCACCCCGGTTTGCGCGGTTAGACTTGCGCCACACATGAGGACCAGGCCCCATACGAGTGACTTGATGCGTGTGCTCATCGGAACACTCTCTCCGACGCCTGTTTCCGGGGGGAAACTCCAGCAACGTCAGTATATTTGGCTTCCCAATCTTATCGGCCGCGAAAGGCGACCCAGTAGTCGATATGACAGTATACGACAATAAAGACAGATTTATCTAGTTTTTGCTCGAATACGCCTTTTTTTGACCTCCGAGCAGATAGCATCTTCCTTTTGGCCGATTTCCGTAAACGGCTCCGGAAAGGATTACGTAACCGAATCATGCATCCCGCATTGTTTCAATCACTTCTGCGCCGTTCGGCGGTCGTGGCCAGCCTGGTGGCCGTCGCGATCACCGCCCCCGCGGCGGCGGATTGGCCGGAGTGGCGCGGCCCATCGCGAGACGGACGTTCCGCGGAAACCAACCTGCCCGCGCGCTGGTCGCCGCAAGGCGACAACCTGGCCTGGCGCATCCCGATCGGCAGCCGGTCGGCGCCGGTGGCGTTCGGCAACCGCATTTACGTCAATTCGCCCACGCCCGGCGACCCTACGCAGACGCAGGAACGGCTGATCGCGATCGACGCGGAGACCGGCAAGGTCGTGTGGGAGCGCCGCTTCAGCCTTTACCTGAGCGACGTGCCGCAGCACCGCGCCTCGTGGGCGTCGCCCGCGGTCGACACGGAAACCGGCAACGTGTATCTCTTCACGGTGGCCGCACAGCTGGTGTGTGTGTCGCCGGACGGCAAAGTGCTGTGGGATCGATCGCTCACTGACGAGTACGGCGCCGTCACCACACATGGCGGCCGCACCACCTCGCCGATCATCGACGGGGACAAACTGATTCTCAACGCGCTGATCCTGGCCTGGGGCGATCTCAATCGGCCCGGCAACCGTTACTTCGCGTTCGACAAGAAAACCGGGCAGACGATCTGGATCAGCTCGCCGCAGTCGCGGCATTACGACACCAACTACTCAACGCCGATTGTCACACCCATCGACGGCACGCGCGCGCTGGTGGTCGGCGGCACCGACGGCGTCTATCACGCGCTGAAAGTGAACACCGGCGAGAAGATCTGGTCGATGGAAGTCAGCAAGCGCGCCATTCTCAACAGCCCGCTGGTGCGCGACAACGTCGCGTATATCACCCACGGCGAGGAAAACGTCGACACCACCGAGATGGGGTTGATCGCCGCTGTCGATGCGACCAGGACCGGCGTGCTCGCGGCCGATGCCTTCAAGTGGCGCACGCGCGGCTTCCTGCCGACCTACGCCTCACCGGTCATGGACGACGAGCGCCTCTACACGATCGATAACAGCGCCATCATCGGCGCGTTCGATCTCAAGACCGGCGCGAAGGTGTGGGAGAAGACTCTCGGCACGCTGCAGAAGGGATCGCCGGTGCTCGCCGACGGCAAGTTGTATATCGGCACCGAGAACGGCAAGTTCTTCATCCTGCGTCCGTCGGCAACCGGCGTGGAAGTGCTCGATGAGGATCTGCTTGGCTCAGCGCAATCGCCCGAAGTGATCGTTGCCTCGCCGATTGTCGCCGACGGACGCGTCTACGTGACGTCGATGGATGCGATGTATGCGATTGGAAAACGTGTTCCTCACAAGAGTGCACAGGGTGCACAAGGTGCACAGGTGCCATGCCAAGGTGCACAGGGTGCGCCCGCCTTTGTTCAGGTCTTCCCTCACGAGGTCCTACTGACGCCTGGGCAGACCGTGACCTTGAAGGCGAAGCTGTACGACGCAAAGGGCAACTTCATTCGCGAGGAGCCGGCCGCGCAGTGGTCGGTCGAGCAAGTGGGCGGCGCGGTGGATGCCAAAGGCGTCTACAGCGCGGCGAAGCAGGGCACCTCGGCAGGATTCGTGAAGGCCACCGTCGGCGCGCTCAGCGGCACTGCGCGGGTGCGCGTCATCGAGGCGCCGCCATGGACGTTTGATTTCGAGAACGCGACCGCCGAAGCGCCGCCGGCGTGGTGGGTCGGCGCGCCGACCAAGGTCGTGCAGCGCACGGTCGAAGGCGTGGGGAAGGTGCTGGTCCGCCCGCGTGACGAGACCGTTGGCCGCCGCGCGAAAGTGTTTTTCGGTCAGCCGAACCTGAGCGGCTTCACGGTGGAAGCCGATGTGCGCGCCCGCGAACAGCGGCGCCAGCGAGGCGACGTGGGGTTGATCAACGAGCGGTACGGGCTGGTGCTGTTCGGCAACGGGCAGAAGCTCGAGCTCCATCCGTGGCAGGCGGCGGACGAAATGACCACGCGCGTGCCGTTCGCGTGGGACGCCGACAAGTGGTACCGCATGAAGCTGCGCGTCGATCATCAGAAAGACGGCACCGCGCGGGTGCGCGGGAAGGTGTGGGCCGCCGACGGCCCCGAGCCCGAGGCGTGGACCATTGAGAAGATCGACAAGATCCCTCACCTGGTGGGCAGCCCCGGCATTTACGCGGACGGCATTTCCGACGTCTATTTCGATAACGTGAAGGTCTATAGGAATCAGTGATGCATCGATTCATTCTGAGCGCGCTCGTGATTGCGGCGTCGGCCGCGGTGTCGGCCACCGACTGGCCGATGTGGGGCGGCACGCCGAGCCGCAACATGGTGTCGCCCATGACTGGTCTGCCGACCACGTGGGACCTCAAGACCGGCAAGAACGTGAAATGGGTCGCCGAGCTCGGCTCGCAGTCGTACGGCAATCCGGTCGTGGCGGGCGGCGTGGTGCTCGTGGGCACCAACAACGAGGCGATGCGCGATCCGAAGCAGGGCGGCGATCGCGGTGTGCTGATGGCGTTTCGCGAGGAGACCGGCGAGTTCATGTGGCAGGCGACGTTTGAAAAGCTCGCCGCGGGCCGCGCCAACGACTGGCCGTTCCAGGGCATCGCCAGTTCGCCGCTCGTCATCCGCGGGATTGCCTACTTCACGACCAACCGCGGCACGATCGTCGCCGCGGACTTACAGGGCTTTCACGACAACGAAAACGACGGGGCGGTCAAAGACGAGAAGCTGACCGGCAAGGGCGACCCCGACATCATCTGGACGTTCGACATGATCGAGGAGGTGGGGGCGTTCCCGCACAACCTCGCGAACTGCTCGCCGGTGTCCGACGGCAACCTGTTGTTCTGCAGCACCGGCAACGGCCAGGACGAAAGCCACGTCAACGTGCCGTCGCCGAAGGCGCCGTCGATCATCGCGCTCGACATCGAGAGTGGCACGCTGAAGTGGGAAGACAACTCGGTCGGCGATCGGGTGCTGCACGGCCAGTGGTCAACACCCGCGGTCGGCGACATCGGTGGCGTGCGGCAGGTGGTGCACGCGCAAGGCGACGGCTGGGTCCGCGGCTACGAAACCACAACGGGCAAGAAGTTGTGGGAGTTCGATACCAACCCGAAGGATTCGGTCTGGCCGAAGACACGCAACGAAGTGATCAGCACGCCGGTGATCTTCGAGAACGTCGTCTACATTTCCAACGGCCAGGATCCGGAACACGGGGAAGGAGTCGGCCACGCCTATGCCATCGATGGCACCAAGCGCGGCGACATCACCAAGACCGGCATGATTTGGCATTTCGACAAGATCCGGCGCTCGATCTCCACCGCGGCGATCAAGGACGGCATGATCTATCTCGCCGACTTCAGCGGCTTCCTGCACTGTGTCGATCTCAAGACCGGCAAGCCGTTCTGGACGCACGACATGTTCGCGGCGATCTGGGGATCGCCGATCCTGATCAACGACAAGGTCTATCTCGGCGACGAGGACGGCGACGTGGCAGTGGTCGAGCACAGCAAGACGTTCAAGCTCGTGGCCGAGACAAACATGGGTAGCTCCGTGTATGCGACGCCGGTGCCGGCCAACGGCAAGCTGTTCATCATGAATCGCAATCAGCTGTACGCCCTGCAAGAAGGCGCACAGCTCAAGAAATAGCAAATTAAAAATAGACAACATGCGACGGCGGGATTTTCTCATCACGTGCGCGGCGTTGGCGACAACGCCCCGCGCGTTGGCGTTTCAGGCCAAGCCCGCTGCAACCCCTGCACCCGCTGCACCGGCGAATGCCTGGCCGCAGTTTCGCGGTTCACCAACCCTCACCGGCATTTCCTCCACCACGATCGCGCCCGCGCCGAAGCTGGCCTGGGCCTGGGAAGGCGGCGAAGCGTTCGATTCATCCGCCGCCATTGTCGATGGCGTGGTCTACGTCGGCACCGCGACGGGCGAGGTGATCGCCGTGGGCCTGAACGACGGCAAGTTGCGGTGGCGATACAAGGCCGGCGAAGCGATTGGGGAATCGTCGCCCACCGTGGCGAACGGCCGCGTCTTCATCGGCGATCTGATCGGCGTCGTGCACGCGGTGAACATCGCCGACGGCAAGCCGATCTGGACCTTCAAGACGCAGTCCGAGGTGAAGTCATCGCCGGTCGTGATCGGCGACATCCTGCTCATCGGATCGTACGACGGCAACTTGTATGGCCTCGATGCCGCCACCGGGAAGCAGGTGTGGACCTACAAGACGGAAAACTACGTGCACGGCACGCCGTCGATCGTCAACGGCGTGGCGCATTTCGCCGGGTGCGACGAAGTGTTTCACGCCGTGGACGTGAAGACCGGCAAGGAGCGGATTAACACCTCAGCTACCGCCTACACCGGCGCGTCGGTGGCGCTGGTCAACAACGTCGCCTACTTCGGCACCTTCGACAACCAGGTGCTGGCGCTCGATCTCGGTTCGCGCAAGGTGCTGTGGCGTTACGAACATCCCGATCGCAAGTTCCCGTTCTATTCATCGGCCGCGGTGGTGGACGGCACGGTGGTGCTCGGCGGGCGCGATCGCATGGTGCACGCGCTCGATGCGAAGACCGGCAAGGCGCGCTGGACGCACATGACGCGCGCGCGCATTGATTCGTCGCCGGCCATTGCCGGCAACCGCGTCTACGTCGGATCGAACGACGGGCGGTTCTATTGCCTGGATCTGGCGAGCGGGAAGGTGGTGTGGGAACACGATGAGGGCGCCGCGCTCAGCGCGTCGCCCGCCCTCGCCGCGGGACGAATCGTGATCGGCTCCACCGAAGGTCGATTGCTGTGTTTTGCCTAGGCGGCTCTGAAGAGCCGCCCTCCCGGCATCATCTGAAGAGCCGCCCTCCCGGCATTATCTGAATTCGACGCTGATCGAGGGGCCGTCGATCTTGATCCCCTTGATGTCCTTCAGTAGCGGCTTGATCTCGCTCAGCGACACGTCGGGGCCGAGCTTGCCCTGCAGCGCCTTCAACTTCGCCTCGTCGGCGAGCAGCGATTCAACGTCCATCTCGAGCAGCGTGATCCGCGGGCCGCTCACGTACTCCGCGTTGGTCTTCACGATCGATCCCACCACTTCGAGGCCGATGTTGATCTTGAAGCCCTTGAACATGGACTTGATCATGCTCATGACCATCGGGTTGGTGAGGTCGGGCATGTCGCCGCCGCCGGCCGGATTGGGCGTGGCGTCCTTGTTCGGCACCTTGTCGATGTAGTTGATCGTGAGCGTCGAGCTCGTCGCGCCGCGCGTGAGCTTAAATTTCACCGGATCGTCCGCGGTGGGTTCGGTGGCGTTGCGGCCGCTGGTGCTGCCGCTCATACCGGGGCCCCCAACGCGCGGACTTTGCGCGTTGGGGTGGATGTTCGGGTCCTGGCTGATCTGAATCAGGTTGATGTCTTCGAAGGCAAAGATCGCCTTGGTGCCTTCGAAGCCGTTCTCGCCCTTGAACGGTTCCGCCGACACGAGCGTGACGCCTTTGCCCATGCGCTCCGCGGTGCGTTCGAGGTCTTCCCGGTTGATCACCGGACCGCCGACCTGCTTGCCGGGTTCATTCCCCACCACCCCTTTCAGGGCCGCCGTGTTGACGAGCGTGGTCTGCTCGACAGTGCCGCTGCCATCGGGTTTGACCTTCACGATGGTCGTGCTGTTGAGACACGCGGTGAGCGTGACGGTGGCAATCAGCACGGCGAGGGTTCGGATGACGCGCATAACAGGTTCCTCCGGCAGGGTTGATCAATCATACACGTCATGAACGAAGGCCACGGGAAGACCGCGCTCGTCACAGGTGCGTCGTCGGGCATCGGGAAAGCGTTCGCCGAGCTGCTGGCGGAAAAAGGCTATGCACTGGTGCTGACCGCGCGGCGCCGCGACCGGCTCGATGAGCTCGCGGCCGCGTTACTCCAACGCCACGGCATCGCGACCCACACCATCGTTGCCGACCTCGCCGAGCCCGATGCTTCGTCTCGCATCGTGACCGAGTTGCAGCAACGCGGGCTGACGATCGATTTCCTCGTGAACAACGCCGGTTACGGCGTGCCGGGCAGTTACGTCAACGTGGCGTGGCCCGATCACGCGCGCTTCATGCAGGTGATGGTGACCGCCGTCCTCGATCTCACGCACCGCCTGTTGCCGGCGATGCTCGAGCGCGGCTGGGGCCGCATCGTCAACATCGCGTCGGTGGCCGGCATGGTCCCGGCCCCAGCGGGCCACACGCTCTATGGCGCGTCGAAGGCGTTCCTCATTCGATTTTCCGAAGCCCTGTCAGCCGAGGGCGCACCGAAAGGTGTGCACGTGACGGCCGTATGCCCAGGCTTCACGCATAGCGAGTTCCACGACGTCACCGGCACGCGCGACAGGATGAACAAGATGCCGGGCTTCCTCTGGCTCGACGCCGCGTCGGTGGCGCGCGAGGGCTACGACGCCGTGATGCGGGGCCACCCCGTGGTCGTCAACGGATGGATCTACGGGTTCCTGGTGTGGCTGACCGGCGCCGTGCCACGCAACCTGGCGCGCTGGGTGTCGGGCCTGGCAGGACGGCGATATCGAAAGACGTGAACGGCGGGACCGAAGTGCCGCCCTCCCGGTGAACTTACCTCGGCCGGCTTCGTAAGGTTTCATATGGCCGAAACTCTGCTGAAAGACATTCGCTACGCGTTGCGATGGATGGCGCGCAGCCCCGGATTCTCGGCCGTGGCGATCCTCTCGCTGGGCCTCGGCGTGGGTGTGAACACCGCGATGTTTTCGCTGGTCGACTCGCTCCTGTTCCGGCCCTTGCCGGTGAGCTCGCCCGACACGCTGGTCGACGTCTTTACCACCGGCGGCGACGGCGACGAATACGCCACCAGTTCCTACCAGGATTTTCTCGATCTCAAATCGCAGAACACCGTCTTCAGCGACATGATCGGCTACAGCCCGATGATGGCGCCGCTCAGCCTGGGCGACCGATCGCGCATCGCGCTCGGGCAGGTGGTCACGTCCAATCACTTCTCGATGCTTGGGGTCCAGCCGTTCCTCGGACGTCTGCTGGTGCCCTCGGATGATGATCCGGGCGCACCACGCGTGGTGGTGCTCTCGCATCGGATGTGGCAGCGGGAGTTCGGAAGCGATCCGGACATGGCGGGGAAGACGCTGACGCTGCGCGGTCTTCCATACACGATCGCTGGTGTCGCACCGGCGTCATTCACGGGCGTCGTCCCGCTGCTCACTCCCGAATTGTGGCTCCCGATTCAGTACGTCGAGGAAGTCGAGCCGGCCGGCATCAACGACAACGTGCCGTCGCCTGTCGGCAAGACACGCCTCGAGCGTCGCGGTTTCCGATGGATGTTCGTGAAGGGACGCCTCAAGCCCGGCGTCACCTCTGAACAGGCGAATGCGAATGTCGCGTTGATTGGCCGGCAGCTCGAAGCGGCGAACGTGCAGACCAACAAGGATCGCCGGATCGCGGTCGTGCCGACCAACGACGTGCGCCTCTTAGTGCCCCAGGCCGGCGGCATCCTGTCGATCGGCGCGGCCGGACTGATGACCGTGGTCGGGCTCGTGCTGTTGATCGCGTGCGCGAACGTGGCCGGCATGCTGCTGGCGCGCGCCTCGGCGCGCCGTCGCGAGATCAGCGTTCGCCTCGCGATTGGCGCCAGCCGCGGCCGCTTGATTCAACAGCTCCTCGTGGAAGGCGCGTTGCTCGGCACGCTGGGTGCCGTCGCGGCCGTCGCACTCGCGTGGGCGCTGGTCCAGGGCCTGCAGGGCATCAAGCTGCCGCTCCCGGTCGACGTCGCTTTCGATCTGCGGATTGATGCGCGCGTGCTGACGTTCTCGATTCTCGTCGCGGCGATGACCGGAGTGCTGGCCGGCCTGTTGCCGGCGATGAAGGCGTCCGCTCCCAGCCTCATCGGCGATTTGCGCGGCGAAGCGCCGGCCGCGAGACTCGGCCGCCGCCGCTTCGCGCTGCGCGATGTGCTGGTTGTCAGCCAGGTCGCACTGACCGCCGTGCTGCTGGTGGTTGCCGGCCTGCTGCTGCGAAGCCTTGGCGCGTCTCAGCGCGCCGATGTGGGATTTGAGCAGCGCGGCGTCGCCGCCATCTCAATCGATACCGACATGGTGCGCTACAACCCGGAGCGCAGCGAAGTGTTCTGGCGCGAGGCGCTGACGCGCGTGCGCGCTCTGCCCGGCGTGCAATCGGCCGGCTTCGCGTCGCCGTCGTTGCCGTTCGCGTTCAACTTCAGTACGCAGCGAAATGCGCATCGACAGCCGCACCTACAGCGAAGGGCAGCGCGGAGAGATCATCGAGAACAACATGATCTCGCCGACCTACCTGGAAACGCTCGGCGTGCCGATCATCGAAGGCCGGGGGTTTGCGGAGACCGACATCGCCGGCAGCCCAGCAGTGGCCGTGATCAACCAAACGATGGCACGAACCTTCTGGCCGAACGAATCGGCCGTCGGTCATACCGTGCAGGTGCTCAACGGCACGCAATCGCGCACGTATCGAATCGTCGGCGTGAACCGCGACCACAAGCAGCACGGCGTGCTCGAGAAGCCATACCCGTTCGCGTATTTCGCCGACAGCCAGCGCCCGAATCCCAGCTACAAATACATCGTCGCGCGAACCAACGGCGGCGCGGACGCGCTACTCGCCGCCATGCGCCGCGAGCTGCTCTCCATGGAGTCGGGCCTGGTGTTCATGGGCAATTCGACGATGGATCAGAACATGGGGACGAGCCTGATGCCGGCGCGCGTGGGCGCCATGCTCGCCACCGCGTTTGGTGGACTCGGCACCCTACTGGCGGCGATCGGCTTGTATGGCGTGATCGCGTTCTCGGTAGCGCGGCGCACGCGCGAGATCGGCGTACGCATGGCGCTGGGCGCCAGGCCGCAGGCGGTGTTGTCGATGGTGATGCGGCAGGGCTTTGCGATTGTCGCGATCGGTCTCGGCGTCGGCGCCGTGCTCGCCGCAGGTGCGGCGACGGCGCTTCGCGGCCTCCTCTACGGCATCACGCCGTTCGACCCGATCGCGTGGGGGCTGGCGATCGCGGCCATGATTGCCGCCGCTGCGTTCGCGAACTTCCTTCCGGCGCGGCGCGCGATGCGCATTGAGCCGATGGCGGCGTTGCGGATGGAGTGAGTCGGCAGGAGTGCTGAAGCCCTGAAAACACTGAGGGCGTCGACTTCTTCACAGCGTTGACATTGGAGCTGTTCTGCAGGGAGGCCTTTCGCTGCAAGTAGTTCTTCCCGACAGCGATCTCTTCCCGACGGGCATCTCTTACCGGCAAGTATCTCTTCCCGTCAGCTATACTCGTTGGGTTCCGGAGGAAAAATGCTTGTCTCCAAGTCGATATTTCTGAGCGCCGCTATCCTGCTCGGCGCTTTCATTTCCCTGTCGGCCCAGCAGATGCCGCAGACGCCGAACCGCCAGGCCGGCGAAGGCGAGGGTCCGTTCGATCGCATGGTGATTCGCGGCGTCACCGTGATCGACGGCACCGGCGCCCCACCCCGCGGTCCGATGGACATCGTGGTGCAGAACAATCGCATCACCGACGTCTCGAGCGTGGGTTTCCCAGGCGTGCCGATGAACGAACGCGGCCGGCCCGCGAAAGGCACCAAGGAGATCGACGGCACCGGCTTGTATTTAATGCCGGGCTTTGTCGATGCCCACGTGCATTGCGGCGGCGGCCAGGCCCGCGATGCTGAATACGTCTACAAGCTGTGGCTCGCGCATGGCGTGACCACCGTGCGCGGCGTGCCGTGCGGATCGATGGACTGGGATCTCAACCAGCGCGAGCTGTCGGCGAAGAACCAGATCGTTGCGCCGCGCATTTTTTCCTATCACCGCCCGTTTAGCGGCGAAGGATGGGATCGCTCACGCGGGCAGTCGCCGGAGACGGCACGCGAGTGGGTGCGCTTTGCCGCCAAGAAGGGCGTGGACGGCCTGAAGCTGGGCTCGATGGATCCCGACATCATGGCCGCTCTTCTCGACGAAGCGAAGAAGCTCAACCTCGGCTCCACCGCACACCTCGATCAGATGGGCGTCGCGCGAATGAACGCGCGTGACGCGTCGCGGCTCGGCCTCGGCACCCTCACGCACTACTACGGTCTCTTCGAGGCGCTGCTCAAGGACTATACGGTGCAGCCGTTCCCGGTGAATCAGAACTACAACGACGAGCAGCATCGCTTCGGCCAGGTGGCGCGGTTGTGGGACAAGATTCATCCGCGCGGCAGCGAGCCGTGGAACGCGCTGATCAAGGAGTGGGTCGATCGTAAGTTCGTCATCGATCCCACGATGACGATCTATTCGGCGGGACGCGATGTGATGCGCATGCGCGAGGCCGAGTGGCACGACAAGTACACGCTCCCGTCGCTATGGGACTTCTACCAGCCGAACCGCAACGCGCACGGCGCGTACTGGTTCTACTGGACCACCGAGGACGAGATCCAGTGGAAGAAGTTCTACCAGGTGTGGATGTCGTTCCTCAACGACTTCAAGAACGCCGGCGGCCGGGTCACCACCGGATCGGATTCCGGCTTCATCTATCAGACCTACGGCTTCGGCTACATCCTCGAGTTCGAGATGCTGCAGGAGGCGGGGTTCCATCCGCTCGAGGTGATTCGTTCGGCCACGCTCAACGGCGCCGAAACGCTGCATGAACCGAAGGGCAAGAAGATCGACTTCGGCATCATTCGTCCGGGCCTGCTCGCGGACATGGTGCTCGTCGATCAGAACCCGCTCGAAAACTTCAAGGTCCTCTATGCCACCGGCGCCGTGAAGTTGAATGATGCGAACGGCCGCGTCGAGCGCGTCGGCGGCATCAAGTACACAATCAAGGATGGCATCGTCTACGACGCAAAGAAACTCGCCGCGGACGTTGCGGCGATCGTCGAGCGCGCCAAGCGGCGCCCCTCGACGTCGGCGGGACAGCAATAAACTATGAAAATACTGTTGAAAATTGTTGGAGTACTGGTCGTGCTGCTGCTCATCGTGGCAGCAGCCGGCCTCGGGTATCTGTTTTACGCGTTTCCGAATGTGCCGGTCACCGAGTTTCGCATCGAGGCAACGCCCGAACGGCTGGCTCGTGGCAAATACTTGAACGATCACGTGTCGGGCTGCACCACGTGCCACACCCAACGTGACTGGACGAAGTTCTCCGGTCCCGTGAAGCCGGACCTGATTGGCGCCGGCGGGGAGTCTTTTAGCCTCGGGCCGGCAGGCATGCTGTATTCGAAAAACATCACGCCCGCGGCGATTGGATCCTGGACGGACGGCGAGCTGCTGCGCGCCGTCACGGCCGGTGTGTCGCAGGACGGCACCCCGCTCTTTCCGTTAATGCCATATCCGCATTACGGCTTCATGGCGGAAGACGATGTCCACGCCGTGCTGGCCTACATCCGCTCGCTGAAGCCCATCGAGAACGCCAACATTCCCGACCGGAAGTTGAGCTTCCCGCTCAATCTGATCGTGCGGACGATGCCGGCGGCGGCGTCGCATCAGCAGCGGCCGTCGCCGCAGGACAAGATCGCGTACGGCCGTTACATGACGCGCATCTCGCTCTGTTCCGATTGTCATACGCCGATCGACGACCGCGGCGCTCCGCTACCCGGGATGGATTTCGCGGGCGGCATGGAGTTTGTCGAGACCGGCTATCGCGTGCGCTCGGCCAACATCACGCCGGACGCCGACACCGGCATCGGCACCTGGACCGAACAGCAGTTCATCGAGAAGTTCAAGGCGTTTGAGAACACGACGCCGGCCACTCTTGGCGACACCGAACGCCGGCAGAACACCGTGATGCCAATGACCGCCTACGCCGGGATGACGCGCGAGGACCTCGCGGCGATCTATGCGTTCCTGCGGTCGCAGAAGCCCGTGGTGAATCGCGTCACCAGATTCCCGGACGCCCAAACTACGCAGTAACGCCTATGTTCGACTACCTGACCGGCATCTACAACATCACGCCGACCCCGTTCAGACCGGACGGCACACTCGACGAGCCGAGCCTCCGTAAGTTAACCGAGTTCACGCGCGGCACGCGGGTGAACGGCATGACCATCCTCGGCGTGCTCGGCGAGGCCGACAAGCTTACCGAGGGCGAGCGCGATCGCGTCACCGAGATCGTGATCGAGACGGCGGGCGCGAATCTTCCGATCTGCGTCGGCACCACGCACGCGGGCACCGATGGCTGCATTGCCTACAGCCGGCGCGCGCAACAGCTCGGTGCCAGGGCAGTGATGGTGGCGCCGTGTAAGCTCGCGCGCAACAACGACGCGGCCCTCGAACGTCATTACCTGGCGGTGGCCGAGGCCATCGACATTCCGGTGGTGGTGCAGGATTTTCCGCCGGCGGTGGGTGGCATCACGATGGGCGTCGAGCTGATCGCGAAACTTGCCGCCGCCTCGCCGCGGCTCGCGTTCCTCAAGCTCGAGGACGATCCGGCGCCGATGAAGATCACGCAGATCCGCGCCATCTCGAAGGACGTGAAGATCTTCGGCGGCCTTGGCGGCATGATGTTCCTCGAGGAGCTGCGGCACGGCGCCATCGGGACGATGACCGGGTTTGCGTTTCCGGAGATTCTCGTCGAGATTTACACCAAGTTCATGGCGGGCGATCGCGACGGCGCCACCAACGTGTTCTACAAGTACCTGCCGATCATCCGGTTCGAGAACCAGCCGCGCATCAACCTCGCGCTGCGCAAGCACATCTATCACCTGCGGGGCGTCATCGCCTCGTCTCGCGTGCGGTCGCCGTTCACACCGGTTGACGCGGAGACGTTGAACGATCTCGACGACATCCTCGCCCGTCTGTCATTGCTCCACCCCACCGCGCAAAGTCCGCGCGGCGGGGACCCCGGTTTCCACCCCACCGCGCAAAGTCCGCGCGGCGGGGACCCCGGATTGACCGCAAAGGTATAGGACCCACATGGACCTCGGACTGAAGGGCAAGCGCGCGATCGTCATGGCGGCGAGCCGCGGATTGGGCTATGCGTCGGCGCTGGGCCTGGCGCGCGAGGGCTGCCATTTGATCATCTGCAGTCGCGATCAGCAGAAGATTGACGCGGCAGCCGACACAATCCGGCGCGAGACCGGCGCCAAGGTGACGGCGCTGGCCGCTGACGTTAGCTCGGCGAGCGAAGCCAAACGCCTCGTGGCGGCGGCCGTGTCGGAGTACGGCGGGCTCGAGATCGTCGTCCACAACGCGGGCGGTCCGCCCGCGGGTGAGACGCTGGCGATGACCGAGGAGCAGTGGCAGAAGGCGTTCGAACAGAACTTGCTCAGTTTCACGCGCATCGTCGGCGCCGCGGCGCCGGAAATGGCCAAGGCGAAGTACGGCCGCGTGCTGACCATTGCGTCCTCATCGATCAAGCAGCCAATTCCGAACCTGGCGTTGTCGAACGCGCTGCGCGCCGGCGTGTGGGGCATCGCCAAGACCCTGTCGCGCGAGCTGGCGCCGCAGGGCATTCTCGTCAACGTGATCGCCCCCGGCCGGATCGACACCGAGCGTATCGCCGAGTTGGATCAGGCCAACGCGCAGAAGAGCGGCAAATCGATCGAAGATGTACGGAAGGCCTCGGTGTCGAGCATTCCGCTCGGCCGCCTGGGGCGGCCCGAAGAGCTGGCCAACCTCGTCGTCTTTTTGGCGTCGCAGGCGGCCAGTTACATCACGGGCCAGGCAATCACGGTCGATGGTGCGGCTGGCAACGCTTTGTAGCCTCGTTCTGCTTTCAGCAGCCTTGTCTGCGCAGACCGTTGTCCCTGCGCCGGCTGAAACGCCGCGCCCGGAATTTTCTGAGTTCGTCGCGAAGCTCAAAGAGCAGGCACTCGAGAAAGGGGTGAGTGCCGCCACCGTGGAGGCCGCGCTCACCGGCCTTGAGCCGCTCGAGGTGGTGGTCGAACGCGATCGCACACAGGCGGAAACCGTTCTCACCATCGATCAATACCTGCAGCGACGTCTGACGCGGAATTTCGTGCGGACCGGGGTCGAGCAATCGCGGGCGCATCGCAAATCGCTCGCGGAGATCAGCAAGAAGTACGGCACCTCGAGCAAGCTCATCGTCGCCATCTGGGGCATGGAGTCCAACTACGGCCGATTCACTGGCACGCGTCCGATCGTGCAGGCGCTGGCGACGCTGGCGTGGGACGGCCGCCGCGGCGCGTTCTTTACGCAGGAGCTGATCAGCGCGTTGCAGATCCTCGACAAGGGCTACATCGAGCTCGATCGGATGAAGGGATCGTGGGCCGGCGCGATGGGGCAGACGCAGTTCATGCCGTCGAGTTACCTCGCCCACGCACAGGATTACGACGGCGATGGCCGGCGCGACATCTGGACGACGCTCCCCGACGTGTTTGCGTCGATTGCGAATTACATGAAGGCGTACGGGTGGGTGAACGGGCAGGCATGGGGCCGCGAGGTGAAATTGCCGGGCGGCGGCTTTGCGCCGCTCGTCCAGGCGGTGGGGCTGCGGCAGAGCGGCTGCCGCGCCTCGCGCGAGATGTCGGTCCCGCTGCCGCTGGCCAAGTGGCAATCGCTTGGCGTCCGCACGGCCGCCGGCGCTGCGCTGCCCAAGGTCAATCGCGACGCGTCGCTTTTGAACGCGGGCTCGAAAACCTACCTGGTTTACGGCAATTACGACGCGCTGCTTGGCTACAACTGCGCGCATGCTTATGCGCTCGCCGTCGGCCTGTTGTCGGATCGAATTCGCTAACTTGGGGGCAGGCCGCGATTTTTAGCGATTCGCTAAGTCGGTGCCAGGTCCATGCGGCGTTGGGACCTGACCCTAGCTTAGCGAATCGCTAAAAAGCGCGGCCTGCCCCCGGCTTAGCGATTGAATAGAATTAGGAGATGGGGACAGATAAGCCGTCGGGTGCCGCGGTGGTCGCGGTATTGTCTCTCGCCGCGGCCGCGATGGCCGTGGCCGTCTATTTCGGCGGGCACGGTCAGATGCCGCTGGCCATGACCGGAACCGTGTTGTTCGTCATCCTTGGAGGCGTGGGCTTCGAGCTCGCGCGACGTCGCTCATGATGCTTCGTGTGATTGCGCCCGCGGCCGTTGGTGCCGCATTGATCGTTTCGGTAGCCTGCGGAGGTGCTGATAACGCCGCGCCCGCCGCGTCCTCGGCTCCCGCACCCGCCGCGGCTCCAACCGCTGCTGCGCCGAAACCGGTAGGCACGCTCTCGTTGCTCGAACCCACGGACGGCGCCATGGGCGGGCATATCGATACGTTCCGCTGGTCGCCGGTCGGCGGAGCGGATGGATATGTGGTCAAGATCCAGGCCTCCGACGGCCGGGTCGTGTGGGAAAGCCAACCTTTGACCGTGACGGAAACGAAGCTCCCGGCCACGGTGGCCCTCGAACCCGAAGTGCACTCGTGGAGTGTGTCGGCGCGTAAGGGCACCGAGGTGCTGGCGACGTCGGCCACACAGAAATTCACGATTACCCCGTAGGCCTCAGATTCACACCGATTAGACAGGCCACCGATTCACACCGATTAAGCACAGATTAGGCGCACACACATGACGAAGGACCTTCTGAAAGGCCTCAACGACCATCTCAAGCTCGAGTTCCGCGCATCGCACGAGTACCTCGCGATGTCGGTGTGGCTCGCGGAACATGATCTACCTGGCTTTGCGACGTGGATGCGCAAGCAATCCAGCGACGAGACGCTGCACGCCAAGCGCATCATCGATCACCTCGTCGAGCGCGATCAGAAGGTGGTGCTGCCGGCGATTGCGGCGCCGAAGATGTCGTGGAAGTCCGCCGAAGAACTCTGCGTGCATGTGCTCAAGAACGAGCAGGACGTCACCGCGTCGATCAACGAGCTCTATACCGTGGCCGAGAAGGCCAAGGATCGTCCGGGCGTGGTGATGCTGCAGTGGTTCGTCACCGAGCAGATGGAAGAAGAAGCCGCGGCGCGAGCGGTGCTGAGCCGCATCCGGCTGGCCGGCAACACCGGTGTCGGCCTGTTGATGGTGGACCAGGAGCTCGCGGGCGGATCGGTGCCCGGGATGCCCGCGTCGCCGACCGACACCGCACAGAACTAGTCGTAGGCCCGCCTTCGGCGAGGCAGGCTCATGACTCCACACCGATGGAATCCCACGGACGGGCCGCTCACGGAAGCGGCCATGCGCGCCAAGCTCGAATCTCTCGGCTATCGCGTGGCGCGCTACGTCTACGATCCAGGGACCGTTTTCCCCGATCACAAGCACGACGTGGACAAGATTGACGCGGTCTTGTCCGGCCGCTTTCGCCTCGTGGTCCGCGGCCATACGAAAGTGCTCGGCCCCGGCGAGTGGATTGAGATTCCACGCGGCGCCGTGCACAACGCAGCGGTGATGGGCGACGAGCCGGTCGTCAGTCTGGATGCGGTGAAATTGTGAAGATTGCGATTTTCGGATCGGGCGGAGTGGGCGGTTACTTCGGCGCGAAGCTCGCGGCGGCCGGCGAGGACGTGACGTTCCTCGCGCGCGGCGCGCAGCTCAAGGCGATGCAGGACGGCGGTCTGCACGTCGAGAGTCCGCAGGGTTCGTTCCATCTGCCAAGGGTCCAGGCCACCGATCGTCCGCAAGCGGTGGGTCCCGTGGACGTGGTCCTCTTCACGGTGAAGATGTACGACGTCGATGCCTCGGCCGCCACGCTGCAACCGCTGATCGGCCCCGACACTGCTGTGATCACGCTTCAGAACGGTGTTGAGGCAACGGACATGGTGGCCGCGCATGTTGGCGCCGAACATGTTGCCGGCGGCGCCGCCTATATCGTGGTCGTGGTCGATCAACCCGGCCACTTACGTCACACCACGGGGCAGAGCCTCGTATTCGGCGAGCGCGATGGCCGGCGCTCCGATCGTCTCGTCGCATTCGAAGAAGCGGGCAAGCGCGCCGGTTTCGGCGCGAAGGCCAGCACACAGGTGGAGACCGATCTGTGGATCAAGTTCGTGCGCCTCTCGGCGTGGAGCGGGATGACCTCAGTCACGCGATCGGCAATGGGTGTGCTGCGGGATGATCCGGTGCTGTTCGGGATGATGATGACGGCGACCGACGAGGCGATCGCGGTCGGGACCGCGCGCGGCGTCACCTTCCCGGCCGACCTTGTCGAGAGCACGCTCGCGATGATTCCGAACTTTCCCGCCACCGCGAAGTCCTCGATGCTCGAGGATCTCGAGCGCGGGCGGCGGCTCGAGCTGCCCTGGCTGAGCGGGGCCGTGGTCAGGCTCGGGAAGGAGGTGGGCGTGCCGGCGCCGACCCACCAGTTCATCACCGCTGTTTTGACCCCGTTTGCCAACGGCCAGAAGTAACTCGGATACGATCCGGGGACTTCGGCAAATTCTCATGGGAGACCCATTCGACTCGCGGAAGGCCGACGACGCTGGCCTTCCGCTCGCTCAGGGCGAGGACACTCACCTTCGCGAGCTGATGCGGGCGTATCAGTCGGGCCAGTTCGAGGCCTTCGACGATATCTACGCCGACATCGCACCCGCGCTGCGGCGTTACCTGCTCTCGCACGTTCGCGACGCCGCGAAGGCCGACGACCTCATCCAGGAGACGTTTCTGCAACTACACCGCGCCCGCCACACATACGATCCGGCGTTTCCCGTGATGCCGTGGGCTATGGCCATTGCGCGACATGTGTGGCTGATGGATCGGCGCACGCTGTCGCGGCGGCCGTGGGCGCCGGATGATGTGACCGAGATGTCTCTGCCGGTGAGGGGAGAAGCGGCTGCGTACGCGGAAAACAGCGACGTGCGCCGCGCCCTCGGCCAAATGGCACCTTCGCGTCGTTCGGCCGTGATTCAGCATCACGTGCTCGGGTTGAGCTTCAAGGAAATCGCCGCCCGCCTTGGCATCGCCGAAACGGCAGCCAAGCTGCGATCGAGCCGCGGTATGGCGCAATTGCGCGCGCTCTTGAAGGGACACGGCGTCAAATGACGAGCGTCCCCGCTGACCTGCGGGCCCGGATTCACGCGGACTATACGGCAGTTCGTCCGCTGCCGTCGCCGTGGGTGCGAGCGCTCTGGTGCGCGCCGTTCGCCGTGCTCGCATTGCTGGCTGCGCCAACCTACTTCAACGTGCGCTCAGACGCCGGGCAACTTGGCTGGTTCGGCAGCTGGGGTACATCACTCGTGCAAGTTGCGGTGGGGTTCGCCCTGATCGCCGCCGCTCTACGCGAATCCGTTCCGGGACGGTCGTGGCGTGCCGGCGCGATCGGACTGTGGATCGCCGCGCCGATCGTGCTCGCTATCGGAGT
Source organism: uncultured Acidimicrobiia bacterium (assembly GCA_963784445.1). GTDB lineage: Bacteria > Acidobacteriota > Vicinamibacteria > Vicinamibacterales > UBA2999 > 12-FULL-67-14b. Next base: position 769,598 of record CAWARO010000002.1, read on the forward strand.
GACCCTTGCCAGTTGGGAAGCCAGCCCCGTGATGCTGCAGCGCTCCTGGTGGATCGTCTGGGTGCTGTGTCTCGGCGGATCGGCGGCGACCGCGTTGCCGCTGGTGGCACTGGCGAGCGTGCTGGTGGCGCGCGCCTACCCGACGCGGCCGGGGATCGCCGGGTTCCTGCTCGGTCTCGGCGCCGGAGTGATCGCGGACGCGGGATGGCGGATGTTCTGCCATTTCAGCGAGCCCGCGCACGTGTTGTCGGCGCACCTTGGCGGAGTGGCAGTGACGGCGGTGTTGGGATGGTTGCTGGCGATCAGGTTAGGAAAACCCTTTCGATAAACCAATACACGCCCGCGAGGATCACCGCCACCGATCCACCGATCGCCAGGACGTGGGCAGCGGCGGGACTGCGCTTCCTGATGAACATCAAGCTGCCGGCAACCACCGCGACGATCAGCAGCTGCCCAATTTCGACGCCCACATTAAACGCGAACAGCGACCACGCCAGCGCCGCTTGCGGCAAGCCGAATTCTTTCAGGACGTAGGCAAATCCGAATCCGTGGATGAGCCCGAAACCCGCCGCCAACCACGCGCGAATATCCGACGCGTCTTTACCCTGGCCGGCGCGCAACACCAACAAGTTGTCCGCACCTACTACGACGATGGTCAGGGCGATCAGGGGCTCGATGAAGTACGCGGGTGGCGACAGGATGTCCAGCGCCGCAAGCGACAGCGTGATGCTGTGGCCGATCGTGAAGGCGGTGACGATCAGCGCCAGGCGCGCGAGCGTGCCCCCGAGCAGCAGGAGTCCGATCAGGAAGAGGATGTGATCGGGTCCGATCAGGATGTGCTCGATGCCGGAGAGCACGAACGTGCGGACCACCGCGAGCCGTCCCTGCGTGGTACCCGCGTAGTACTCGACGGTTTGCCGGCTGGCATCGAGGATCGCCTGGAGCCGGATGACGTCCTCTTCGTACAGGTTGATGAAGGTCTGGTGGATTGGATCGTACGGGAACACGTAGGCGCGAATCGCGACGTGCGCCGGTGATCGGTTCGTGACGGTAAACGCCAATCGCACGCTTTGCCGCTCGGGAACCACATCGACCCCGCCCCAGATGATTTCGACCGGCTGCCCGTCGAATTGCAGCGCGACTCTCGGCGACAGCAGTGCCACCAGCGCATCGCGATGCTTCGCCGCCACTGAGGGATCGAGCAGCGAATCAGCCTGGGTGAGGCCGAGATCGTGCGCGGCATCGAGGTCGTGCACCACCAGTGTCCCGGTCACGCCGCTGGCGCTCAAGCGCAGGTCGAGATAACTGAACGGGGCCGGGTGTGCGTGAACGGGTGAAGCAAACAGCAGGATCGCGACAGCACAGGCGGCACGAACTAACGCGTGCATCAGGACAAGCGCTCCGCCCGCGCCTTGATCGCGCGCAACCAGGTGATGCGCAGGATCGCGCTGCCGGGGAAGATGATGCGCCAATACGGCGTGAACCGCCGTAACGCGGTCCGATCGGTGGCAAACACTCGCGTTTCGGTAATCAGCCGCGACGTTCCCGCACCGGCATCCTCGACGCGAAAGTTCATCGTGGCCGTGGCGAAGCCGGGACCGGTGAGCTGCTTGAAGTCTTCCACGCCGAACTCTCGAGGCCGCCGCGTGCCCGGCGGCGCCACCACCACGGTGCCGACCACCACTTCATGCGGCGGCCGATCCTGCAACAGCAGAAATCCCGACGTCGTGGCGACCTCGAGAATCGGCTTGTGCTCCGGCGCATTCATGATGCTTTCCGGACCCGGTTGGCCGAACCGCCGGAGCCAGGTGAACGTCTGGAAGAGCGCAATCTCATCTGCCGACACCGTGCGGACGGCGTCGAAGACGCGCGTGCCCGGTGCGACGATCGTGATCTCGTGCTGCTCGCGAAAATGAAACGCCGGCGTGAATTCGTCGATGCCGTGGTGCGCGCTGCTCGACTGGGCGCGAGGCATGCTCCGTGAGATCGCGTACGCGGCGGCGGCCCCGAGCAGGAACATGACCGCCGCGTGGCGGCGCTTGCCGCGATGCACGCGGCGGAGCGGACGGATCACCCCGAAGGCACCCACGAGTGCGAAGATGACCGTCGTGTAGAACGCGATGGACCAGAGCCAGTCGCTCACGATCAACTCCTTCCCAGCACGAGCCGGGTGGTTGCCCAGATCCACGAGAGGCAAATCACCGACGTGAGCAACACGTCGCTGGGCCAATGCGCGCCGAGCGCCACGCGAGCGGCACACCCGAGCACCAGCATGATTGCGGCGATCGCAAAGATCGGCCACCGGCCGGGCGCTTTTCGGCGCAACGCGGCCAGCACGGCGACCAGGCCGAAGGTGACGCAAAAGAACGTGATGGTGGTGGACGGGAACGTGAAACCGCTTGGATTGCCGGTGACGGCGATCAGCTCGCGTGACGGCCGCGGCCGCCCAAAGATCGCCTTTGTCGATTCGGCGCCGTACTGCTCGAGGGCGACAAACCCGCCGGCGATCACGAGACCACGCCACCCGGCCACGACGTACGAGAGCACTAACGCGATCACCATCACGTAGTACTTCGCGGGCGCCGGCGCGAGGCGGCTGATGGGCGTGGCCCACCATCCGGGATTCGGCGCGGCCGCCTGGAAGGCGCGGGTCAGTTCCACATCACCGGCAAAGTACGGTTCCATCCAGACACCGACGCCAATCAAGATCGTGACGACGGCTGCCAGGAGGAAAGGGAAGATCGGCGACTTCATCGAGCATCACTGTAACGCAGCCACGTCGCGAAATGCCGCGTACAAACCGGCGAGGTCCCTCGTCTTCATCAGTCCGTAGACCACGCGGCGGCCTTCGCCGTAGACGAGGGCGCGTGCCCGCCGGCGCTCGATAAACGCGAGCGTGCCCTGCGGGTTGGCAACCAGCGCGTCGTTGGCGAGTCGCTCGACGGCGCGCTCCTGCGTCAGGTTACCGCCGAGATACTGGCGGGCCACGTCCGTCACCACTGGAAGCAGATCCTGCAGGAGCCCTTCTACCTGGACGAGCGAGTTCATGCGATCGGGCTTCAGACCCGCCGCGGGAGAGAGCTGTTCGCGATAGAAGTGTTCGCGCTGCAACGCCGTGAGCGCGAGATCCGCGCCGACTTCCGCCCCGCCTTCGAGCAGCAAGAGGTGCGGGCCGAACCCCGGTACAAGCTGCAACTCCGGCCAGCGTCTTTGCTCGAAAAGACGATCGATCAGGACGTGCTGCACGTGATGGCCCGGATATCCCTCGTGGCACGCGATTCTGAGTGCCCGCGACACATCGAGCATCACATCGTCGTTCATTTCGAGATCGGTCACGCGATCGCCCGTGTATCGCGCGAAGGCGTCCCATTCCATCCCGCTGCGGAATATGCCGCGCACGCGTTCATCCTTCGGCAGCTCGATCACGGCGGCCGTGGCCTGGCGGCAGGCATCGAGCGCCCTGCCGATCACGTGGCCGCGGTTGTCCGCGGGCACGATCGTGCTCTGCCTGAGGCCGTCGATGCGAGCCGCCAGCGGCCGATCGCCGGGGATCAGGCGGTTCAGGGCGTCATGCGTGCGGGTGATCGCGGCCTGGTCGAGTGGCGGAAACGTGACCGCGAACTCGTCACGCGCTTGATCGTCAATCGAGGCGGCGCGGCCGAGTTGGCGCTCCGCCGCGAAGCGCAGCGCGTTGACCTGCGCCGCAAGGTACCGACCCCTCGCGTATTCCTGGCCCGACGAGATGTCGGATCGCGCGGCCGCCAGCTGCCGCTCGAGCTCGCCGATCTCCTCCAGCAGCTGAGCTACGGGCTGGCGAGGACCTGGCCGCCACGACTCAGGTCCGCGCCAATCCTCGACGAGCGAGGGATCGTGTTGGGCGAGCTTGAGGGTCGTGCGCACATAAACTTCGGCGATTGCTTCGAAGGGAGCCGACCCCATCGTGCAGGAGAAGGCCGGCAGCAGCGCGGTCAGGCAGAGCGCAAAACGAATTGACATCCGCGGATGAGTGAGGCTGAATGCATATTCCATCACACTAGCGGGGCTCCGCCTTAGGAGGGCACATGGGTCGGGTTCTCATCACTCTTTGCGCGTTCGTCGCGGTGGCCGGTTGTAACCAATCGTCTGCGCCGCCACCGGCGCCTGCGGCCCCAGCGGCCGCCAAGCTTGGCATCCGCCCCGCGGGCGATACCGAGATTCAACCCGACATGAGCCAGGTGCCGCCGGATCTGCAGAAGGTCTACGCGCATATCGACGAGAACATCGATGCGCACGTCGAGAACCTGCAGAAGTGGATCCGCCAGCCGAGCATCTCGAATTCCGGCGAAGGCATTCCGGAATCGGCGGAGATGGTGAAGGGTTTCTTCGACGAGCTCGGGTGCCAGCAGACGCGCGTCTTCGACGTCGGCGTCACCGAATACGGCTCGCCGGGCAATCCCGTCGTCTATGCGAAGTGCGACGAGGGCGCCGAGAAGACGCTGTTGATCTACTGGATGTACGACACGATGCCGGTGACGCAGCCCGACGCGTGGACGTCCCCGCCCTTCGAAGCGCGGCTCGTCGAGCAGGCCCCGTACAAGAAAGTGCTGATCGGCCGCGGCGCCACCAACTCCAAAGGGCCGCAGATGTCGCAGCTCAACGCGTTGCGCGCCATCAAGGCGGTGCACGGCAAGCTGCCGGTGAACGTGATCTTCATCGCCGAAGGCGATGAGGAGCGCATGGACATTGGCCTGCGCAAGTTCGTCAAGGATCATGCGGATCTGCTGGCGGGCGCGGACGCGATGCTGCTCTTCGGCGGCCAGTCGAACAGCGGCGGCGGCAGTTACGGCGCCGGTTCGGAGGGCTGCGTCTACGTCGAGCTCACGACCAGCGGCAAGTCGTGGGGCCGTGGTCCCATCCAGTCGGACATCCACGGCTCGAACAAGCGCAGCGTCGACAGCCCGGCATGGCGCCACATCAAGATGCTGGCCTCGCTGGTGTCGGATGACGGCAACACGCCGCTCATCGAGGGCTTCTACGAGGGCATGCTGCCGATCGAGAAGTTCCATGAAACGGAGTTGAAGACGGCGGCGGAACGCACCGATCTGAAGGTGGCGGCGGAGAACGTCGGCGTCGGCCGTTTCATCTCGGAAGATCCATACACGATGCTCAAGATGCAGCGCTACGGCACCTCGTTCAATCTTGACGGCATCTGGGGCGGCAACATGTATGCGGGCGGCGCCGGCGCCATTCTGCCGAACAAGGTGACGTCGAAGCACAACTTCCGTTACGTGCCGAACATGACCGGTCCCGGCATCGTCAAGAAGCTGCGCGCGCAGCTCGATAAGAACGGCTACAAGGACGTCGAAGTGAAGATGATTGGCGACGTGCCGTGGGCGAAGATGAGCGCCGACTCGGACCTTGGCCGCGCGATGCAGCGCACCTTTCAAGTGATGAACATCCCGCATAGCGAGCCGCGCCAGGAATGGTCGATCGGCGGCGGCGGCGCGGGGGCCGGCGGTTATTGGCCCGCTTACATGTTCGGCAACGGCGAAGTCGGCGAGAAGATCTCCAACTTCAAAGGTGTGCCGATCGTCGGCGGCGGGGCGGGTGCCGGCGGCCGCGCGCACGCGGCGAATGAGTACTGATGTGATCGAAGGCGCCGGCAAGGTGTACGGCATGGCCGGAGCGGAGAAGGCCGTGGCGACGCTGGTGTATGCATGGGCCGGAAAGATACCTCCGGCACCGGCGAAACCGGCGCCCACGAAAACGAACTGATGGTCACGAGTTAAGCCGGCGATGATCGGCGTCCACGACCTCGCCAAGGAATATCACGTCGGCGATCACGTGGTGCATGCCCTGCGCGGCATCACCATGTCGATCGCCGCGGCCGAGTTCGTCACGGTCGTCGGGCCATCCGGCTCGGGCAAGTCGACATTCATGCACATCCTCGGCTGCCTCGATCGGCCGACGAGCGGCCGTTACATCCTGAACGGACGCGACGTGTCGACGTTGCCGGCCGACGAGCTCGCGCGGGTTCGCAACGAGACGATCGGCTTCGTGTTTCAGGGCTTCAACCTGCTCGCGCGTACGTCGGCGGTGGAGAACGTCGAACTCCCGCTGCTCTATACGCGGAAGGGCGTCGTCAAGGCCTCGGAGCGCCGGGATCGCGCGATGGCGGCCCTCGAGGCCGTGGGCCTCACCGACCGGGCCGAGCATCACTCCAACCAGCTGTCGGGCGGACAGCAACAGCGCGTGGCCATTGCCCGCGCGCTGGTGACCCAGCCGTCGTTGCTGCTCGCCGACGAGCCAACCGGCAATCTCGACTCGGTGACCAGTCACGAAGTCATGGAGATTTTTGCCGGCCTCCAGCGCAAAGCGGGGGATCACCATCGTCGTGATCACGCACGAGCGCGATATCGCCGCGTACGGGACGCGCACCAGTGGATTTCAAGGATGGTCTGAATCGTTTTCGATCGACCCAATGAACCCTTCGACTCGCGATTCCGTCCGCGCTGCGGCCGAATCGCTCGCTCAGGGTGGGGCGCCTATGAACGTTCGAGACCTGCGGCATCCCATGGTTGACGTCGCGCTCAAGGCGCTGGGGCGTAATCGCCTGCAGACCGCGCTGACCATGCTCGGCATCACCGTGGGCGTGGCCACGGTGCTGGCGATGATGGCGGTGGGCGCCGGCGCGCAGCGATCGATCGAACAGCAAGTGCGCGCGGCGGGCCTCAATCAGATCACCATCCGGGCCGGCAATTGGCGGCCGAAGGTGACCGACAGCGACGAGGCGGTGGCGCACCAGGGCGACGCGCGGGAGTCGCTGAAGCACCCGCTCCAGCGCCTCAACGATGACGTGGTCAAGATCGCGTTCCATCCGGAAGACGATCCGATGGAGAAGCACGATCACCCCACCTCGCGTCAGCGACTTGGCGATCTCGAAGCGGGACTCGGATCGGCAGCGACGATGACGTTCGATGATGCCGAGGCGATTCGTAAGTTGCCGGGGGTGGGTTACGTGGCCGGTGGCATCCACGAAAACATCCGCGTCCACCTCGACCCTTCGACAAGCTCAGGGTCGCCCCGAGCGGAGTCGAGGGGCGACAAGAAACGCTGGTTCACGCGCATGCACGGCACCGACGTGATGATGCCGTCGATCAAGCGGGCGTGGACGTTCACCGCCGGCCGGTTCTTCACCGAGCGCGAGCAGAACCGCGCCGAACAGGTGATTGTGCTGGGACAAGTGGTGGCCGACCGATTGTTCGCCGCCGGCGCGAACGCGGTGGGCGAGACGGTGACGTTGTGGAACCAGCCGTTCGAGGTGGTGGGCGTCGTCACCAGCGCGACCTGGGTGGTACAACCGGCGCCGGGCGACGATCAGTTCGACGCCGTCTACATGCCGTATACGACCACGCAGCGGCTGTTGAATCTATCGAAGCTGAACGACATTACCGTCACCGCCGAATCCTCCGGCGATGTTTCGCGCCTCTCGCGCGAGATCACCAAGCTGCTGCGCGTGCGGCACGGCATTGGCGACAACGATCCGGACGATTTCACGATCATCACGCAGGCCACCAAGGCGCTGACCACCGGCGGATTGCCTCCAAGCGTGGCGCGCGCGGTGGCGGCGAATGTCGCCGAGCTCGAAAAGGTGACGCTCGAGCAACTGGCGTTGACCATGGAGCGGGCGAGCCGGACCATGACGTGGCTGCTGGCCGCCGTCGCCGCGGTGTCGCTGCTCGTCGGCGGCATCGGCATCATGAACATCACGCTGCTATCGGTCACCGAGCGCACGAAAGAAATCGGCCTGCGCATGGCCGTGGGGGCGCGCGGGAAAGACGTGATGAGGCAATTCCTCTTCGAAGCGCTGGTGATTAGCGCCGCCGGCGGACTGCTGGGCATCATCATCGGCGTGCTGGCCTCGATCGGCATCGCGCGATCGCTGCAATGGGCCACGGTGGTGTCGCCGTTCTCGGTGTTGCTGGCGTTTGGTGTGGCCGCGGCGGTCGGTGTGTTCTTCGGTTGGTATCCAGCCCGTCGTGCGTCTCAACTCGATCCGATCGTCGCCCTTCGCCGCGACTAAATGTTCAGGTTCCTGTTCGTTAGCGCTCAAATTGCGGTCCGCGCTCTGAAGCGGAACGCCCTGCGCACGGGTCTCACCATGCTGGGTGTGGTGATTGGTGTGGCCGCCGTGATTGCCATGGTCGCGCTCGGCGCGGGCGCGCGCGGATCGGTCGAGACGTCGCTCAAATCCGCTGGCACCAACATCATCCAGGTCAGCGCCGGCAACTACACCCGCGGCGGCGAGAGCATGAACATCGCCAGCGGGCTCGGCGCCGCCACCACGCTTACCATGGAGGATGCCGAAGCCATTCGCGGCATCAGCGGCGTGCAGCACGTGGCCGCTGGCGTGCGCAATCGATCGTTCGTGAAATCCGCGCACCGGCAGTTCTTCACGCAGGTGCGCGGCACGCAGCCGCCGCTCGCCGACATTCATGGCTGGGAATGGCTTGGCGGCCGCTTCGAAGACGGAGCCGATCGCGTGGTGATGGGCCGCGCCGCGGCGCGCGAGCTGTTTGGCGAAGGTTTCGATCCCGTCGGTGATCGCATCACGATCGGCGATCGTGCATTCATCGTCTCTGGATACTTCCGCACCAACGATTCGGACATGGATGAAACGGTGTTCGTGCCGCTGGCGGCGGGGCAGTCGATGTTGAACGTGCGCCACCTGCACACAATCACGGTGTCGATTGAGCAGGCCGGCGATGCGAGCGGTATCGCCGAACAGATCACGACCCTGCTCCGCGAGCGTCATGCACGCGGGCAGCGTGCGCCGTCGACGGCCGGTCTCGGCGGGAATCAACTGCCAGGCGGCGGTGGTGGCTCGTCCGTGGACGACTTCACCGTGAAGACGCAGGCAGCCGCCAACGTCACGAAAGGCCTCTACACGTCGGTGGCGGCCTTCGCGCTCGCCAACATGCCGAAGCTTGACGCGGTGACGCTGCAGGAGATGTCGAGCACGCTGAGCCGCGCCGGGTCGACGATGACGGCACTACTTGGCAGTATCGCGGCGATCTCATTGATCGTCGGCGGCATCGGCATCATGAACATCATGCTGGTGTCGGTGACCGAGCGGACCAAGGAGATCGGGCTGCGCCTCGCCGTTGGTGCCCGGCGCCGTGATGTGCTGCTGCAATTTCTCGTCGAGGCGATGGTGATGAGCCTGATTGGCGGCGTCATCGGCGTTGGGATTGGCATCGTGACCGCGCGAGCCCTCACCGCTGTTCTCGACTGGCCCACCGAGCTCTCCGCGCTGACGCTCTTGTCGGCGTTTGCGATCGCCGCTATCGTCGGCATCGTCTTCGGCTACTATCCCGCGCGCCGCGCGTCCCGGCTCGATCCCATCGATTCCCTTCGCTACGAATAGCAAGGGCCGCCTGGGTCTAAGGCGTTTTCACGAACGGAACTTCGATCTCGAACGGCTCGCCGCGGGCGACGAACGTGACCTTCACCATCACATCGTCTCCCGCAACTGGCTGACCGGACGCAATCCAGCTCTCGCCGCTATCGTCGATCGCCAGCGACAATACTTCAGCCGGCGCCTTCGGCCGCATCACCGTCATCGCCACCTTCGACGCCACCGACGCCGGCAAATCCTCGCGCACTGCATCGCTGAACCAGATGGCATGCTTGCCGTTGCGATCGAGCACTACTTCGTAATGCAGCTCACCCTGCATCAGGACGAGGCCGCCGTGACGGGGAGAATGATCGCCGTGCGGCGTGGTGATGCCTGCGTGCTGTGAGTCCGCCGGTTTTGCTGTGGCGGCAGGAATCGGCTCAGCGGGCTTCGATGAGCAGGCCGCCACCGCAAACAAGGCGGCGATGACGAATCGTCTCATTTGAAAATCGATTTCGGCATCTTGACGTGAACTCCCATCGTTCCGTCGACGAGCTGCGTGATGGCGACATCCCCGGCAAGGCTGGTGAGCTGATACGCCTGGTGCTTGTCCATCTTCTTGGTCGCGGCCAGGAAATCCACCATCTCCTGGATGGCCACGCGCGTGGCCGCCGTGAGATCGACGTCCGTCCCCATGCTGATGAAGTGCGTGTCTGTCTCGGCGCGCGGCCACTTCAGCGTCATGCCCTTGCGGACGGTGAGCTGCACCCGGCCTCTGAGCGACGTTTCAATTGCGGTCTGATCGACTTCGCCATCTCCCTGCGCGGCATGGCCGTCGCCGATCTCGAACAGCGCGCCCGGAACGTGGACCGGGATCCACAACGTCGTCCCCGCGACCAGTTCCTTGTTATCGAGGTTGCCGGCATGCGTGCTCGGCGGATTGCTGCTGACCCGTCCCACTGCGAGCGGCGGCGCCACGCCCATGCTGCCGAAGAACGGCCGGAGCGGAATGACGATGCCGGGCAGGAATTCCGACGTCATGTTCTTCCGGTCAAGGCGCAGGATGGTCGGGCCGCGGCCGGCCACGCAATTCTCGCGGATGAATCCGCTGCAGCCGTTGTAGCCGTAGGCGATCGGCAGATCGATCGACAGCACTTTCACTTCGAGCGCGTCGCCTGGCTCCGCGCCGGTGACGAACACCGGACCGGTCAGGATATGGCCGCCTGGGCCCCGATCTTTCACCTGCTCGACGATCGCGCGCAGCGAGGCCTGAATCTCAGATGCGGGGACGCCGGATTTCTCGAGGCGATCCGGCGTCGAGGTCAGCAGGGTGTCGACATCGATGATGTCACCCGAGTTGATGGTCAGGACCGGCTTGGTCTCCGCCCAATAGTGGCCGTAAGCGACGGTGGCGGGTGTTGCTTCGAGTCGATGTGTCTTCGGTCCCTGCGCGGTCGTAGATGCAAGGGTGGAGATGACAAGAGCGGCGGCGAGCGTGAATCTTTTCATAGCGATGCCTAGCGGAGAGTGGTCCAGATTTCCTGGCGGACGAAATCCCGCAGCGTCGCCGATCGCTCGCTGTTGCGTTTACGTTGGGCTTCGTCGGGAACGATGCGCTGCGTCGCGGCGTCGAGTCCTTTGCTCAGCGATTCCGCCGCGGCCCGATTCTTCAACCTGAAAATGCGGAGATGCGTCCAGTCCGTGATCGCCGCCGAGGTGCCCATCTGCGATGGCGTGACCGTGACGATCTCCTCGAACACGCCGGCCTTCCGGGCGTCCTCGTCGATCTTTTCAGCGATGGTCTTGATGTACTCCTCGTACGCCGCCGTCATGCCTGGCTTGGCGCGCCAGAAGTAGGCGACGTAGACCGGTCCATCCGCCTGAGCATAGAGATCGGCGGCGGCCACGAGCAACAGAACGATCGGCAGGAGATGGCGGGTGCGCAGCATCCGCGCATTGTAGCGGACTGCGAGAACTGGCTACGATGTGCCCATGCTCCGCCTTCTGCTCGTCCTGTGGTTGACCATCGCGACCAGCGTGTCCGCGGCCGTGCAGCCGGCAGACCAGTCCGTCCTCGTGGCGCGAGCGCAAGAGGTCGTCACACGGCTGGTATCCGGTGAGGTGGAGCCCCTGTTGCCCACGCTCACAGACAAGATGAAGGCGGCCGTCGATGCGAATGGCCTCCGTAGACTCATCCCGGGCCTGGTCGCCCAGTTTGGCGCATTCAAGTCGCAGACCGGCGCCCGCTTCGAGTCGCAGGGTGTGATGCGCGTCGTTCTCGTGTCGTGCGCGTTCGAGCGCGCCAACGTCGAGATCCGGGTCGCGTTCGACCCGCTCGACCGTCTTGGCGGCCTTGGCTACCTGCCACCCGAACCCACCGTCACCTACTCGGCGCCGGCATACGTCACCGCGTCGGCATTTCGTGACGAGGCGTTCACTATCGACGCCGGCGGTTGGCCGCTCCAAGGCATTCTCTCGCTGCCGGTCGGCGAGGGACCGTTTCCGGGCGTGGTGCTCGTCCATGGGTCGGGACCAAACGACCGCGATGCATCCATCGGGCCGAACAAGCTGTTCCGCGATCTTGCGGAGGGCCTGGCCAGCCGCGGGATTGCGGTGCTGCGATACGACAAGCGCACGAGGACGCACGCCAGCCGTGTTGCTACCCTCCGCGATTTTACGGTCAAAGAGGAAGTGGTCGACGATGCGGTTGCGGCTGTGAAGAAGATGCGAGAGACACGCGGCATCCGCGCCGATCGTGTGTTCGTGCTCGGGCATAGCCTCGGCGGCATGCTCGCACCGCGCATTGCCACAGCCGATCCGTCGATCGCCGGTCTGATCCTGATGGCTGGGGCGACGACGCCACTCGAGCAGGCGATCGTGAATCAGACGCGCTACCTGGCGATGCTCGATGGCAAGGTTTCGGCTGAGGAGCAAACGGCGCTTGATTCCGCCACCAAGCTCGCCGCGGATGTTCGAGCTCTCAAGCCCTCGGACCCGCCGATCGTGTCACCGCCGTTCAGCGCACCGGCGTCATATTGGCTCGACCTGCGCGGCTACGACCCGCCGGCCGCGGCGAGCCGCCTGAAGCAACCCATGCTCGTGCTGCAAGGGGAGCGCGACTACCAGGTCACAATGGCCGATTATGCGGCGTGGCAGCGCGCGCTCGGATCGCGCGCGGACGTGCAATTGAAATCGTATCCAGCGCTCAATCACTTGTTCATCGAGGGAACCGGGCCATCGACGCCGGCCGAGTACAACCAGCCTGGCCATATCGATGAGGCCGTCGTTCGCGACATCGCCGCCTGGATAACACGATGACGCGATTAGTCCGTTCGTAACGAGATCATCGGATCGACGCGCGAAGCCCGGCGCGCGGGGAGCCAGTTGGCCAGAAGCCCCGTCGTGAAGAGCGCGCCCGCGGCGAGGGCCAGAATGATGCCGTCGTACGGCGGCACGCCGAACAGCAGTGACGAGAGGAAACGGCCCGCGCCGATGGCGCCGGCGATGCCGATGACCACGCCGGTGGCGACCACGGCGAGGCTGCCCTTGAGCACTGCCCGCGAGATGTCGGCGCCCTTGGCGCCGAGCGCCACGCGGATGCCGAGCTCGCGGGTCCGCTGCGAGACGAGGTACGACGTCACGCCGTAGCTGCCGCCAAGCGCGAGCAGCAGGGCCATCACCGCGAAGACGCCGAGCAGCCATGAATACGCGGAGCGCAACGATCGTGACAGGGCGAGCCGCTCATCCATCGTTCGCATGTCGTACGCCGGCACCTCGGGATCGATCTCGCGCAGCGCCGCGCGCGCGGCGGGCCCGATCGACGCCGGATCCCCCGCGGTCCGCAGCACGACCGTCATCCCCGACAGCACCGGAACCGGGATGTACACGCCCGGGCGCGCCGGCCGTTCGAGACCGTAATGTTTGACGTCGTGCACGACGCCGACCACGGTGCGCCAGGGCGCCTTCTCGCCGTTGCGGACCCGTTTGCCAATCGCGGAACCGCCGTTCGGCCAAAACGTTTTTACAAACATCTCGTTGACGATGATCGCGCTCGCCTTGTCCAAGGCGTCGACCGCATCGGCATCGGTGAAGAGCCGGCCTTCCTTCAGCCGGATGCCCATCGCCGGAAAGTACTCCGGCGACGCCGTGCGATTCAGCACGATCGGATTCGGGTCGGTGGCTGCGCGCGGCGGCGCCCCCTCGGCTGAAAATAGCCATCCCCAGTGGCAGCCGCTCACCGGGGCGCAGGAGACGATACCCACGGTGTCGACGCCAGGGAGGGCGCGGAGCCGCTCCTGCAGTCGGTTCCAGAACGCGATGCGCTTCGGGCTGTCCGAGTAGGTGGCGCCAGGGATGTTGACGGCGAAGGTCAGCACGTTGGATCCATCGAAGCCTGGATCGGTATTGCGGACCCGATCGTAGGCACGGACGAGGAGCCCGCCGCACACGAACATCAGCGACGCCAGAGCGAACTCGGCGACCACGAGTGCCCACAAGGTGCGGCGGCCACGCACTGGCGCCGTCGATCCGGCGGTGGCAGCCGACATCGCAGCCGCGGACATCCGAGTTCATCGCATGCAGCGCGGGCGCCCACCCGAAGAAGACCGCGGTCAGCATGGAGACGGCGAGCGTGAAGATTACCATCCGCGTATCGAGCGTGAACGTCGTCCAGCCCGGCGCCTGATCGGGCAGAGATGTGATCAGCACTTGGATCGCCCAGTGACCGACCACCAGTCCGAGCGCGCCGCCGGCGACCGAGAGCAGGATGTTTTCGACCAGCAGTTGCCGAAGCAGGCGCGCCCGGCTGGCGCCCACCGCGAGGCGAATGCCGATCTCGCGCCGGCGGGCGAGCGCGCGCGCGAGCATCAGCGCTGCCACGTTGGCGCAGGCCACGGCGAGCAGCAATGCCACTGCGGCGCCAAGCGTGGATGCAATCGTGCCGAACTCGCGCGTGAATTGCGCGCGCAGCTCGCGTGTGAATGGCGAGACGACACGTTCCTTGTCGTGCTCGTCGAATATTTGCTGCTGCACGCGCAGTAGATCGGCCGTGGCCTGTTCAACGGTGATACCTGCCTTCAGCCGGCCCATCCCGTCATAGCTGTAGCCGTTCCTGTCGGTGGGGTTGTCCTGCATCGGCACCCAGAGGCGCACGCCGCCCGGGAATTCCGCGGCCTTTGGCAGCACGCCGACCACCGTGTAGACGCGGCTGTTGAGCCGCAACTCCTTGCCGAGCACATCGGCCCGGCCGCCGAACCGCTCGTGCCACAACGCTTCGCCAATCATGGCCACGCGTGGTCCATTCGGCTTCGTTTCCTCGACCGTGAAGGAGCGACCCCGCAATGGCTGCAGGCCGAGCACCTTGAGGAAATCGATGGTCACGCCGGCGCCATTCATGCGATCGGCGCCCTCGTCGGTCGCGACGTTGAACGCGGTCTCGTCGTAGAGCGCGATCGCCTCGAACGCCTGCTGATCGCGATGCCACACCGTGAAGTCTGCGAAGCTGACGCCGGTTTGCTCGAGATTCCACTTCGGTGCCGCCTCGTTGATGTAGACCAGCCGCTCGGGCTCGGGGAACGGGAATGGGCGGAGGAACAGGCCATTGATGAGCGAGAACACCGCGACAGTGGCGCCAATGCCAAGGGCCAGCATCAGGACCACCAGGCCGCTCCCGAGTTTCTGGTGCGTCAGCGCCCGCCACGCATATCGAAGGTCGGAACCGAACATGATCGATCGCCTTTCTCGCGGCGGCCCGACGCGTCCGCGCCGCCGCCACTGATAAACCATCTCCACGGGAATCGCGTGAATGAGATCGCGCGCCGCGTTGAGCCACGCCAGCGCCGCAGCCATGCGACTATGGGCACGCGCTTCGGTGAGGCGGTGCCGGAACACCGCTTCCATCTCCGCGCCGTGTTTGTCGCGGAGCCGTCTCGGAGCGAGGCGGAGCAGCAGTCGATAGCCGTTCACGACGAGACATCTCCCGGGCGCGGCTTGAGCCGCGATCTCGCCACCTTCACCAGCGCCGCGAGACGATCGGTCTCCGCCGCCAGCGCGCGATGGCCGGCCCGCGTGAGCCGGTAGAACCGCTTCTTCTCGCTCTCATCCGCGGGACGGTGACGGGGATCGTTGAGCTCCTCGATGAAGCCGGCCTCTTCGAGCTCGTCGAGCGTGCTGTAGAGGGATGCCGGCCACAGGCGGGTCTGCCCGTCCGAAAGGTCCTGGACGGCCCGGGCAATGCCCAGGCCGTGGAGGTCGGCGTCGGCCAGGGCGACCAGGATCAGGTAGACGCGATTCTTCACGCGTTATATCAGACGGTATAACAGGGGAAAACGTTTGCGTCGCCGTAAACGCGAACCGGCGGCGTTATGGCGCCGAGGACAGCCGCCGGTGCAGCCAAGCCTTGGCCACCACCCAGTCGCGTTCCACCGTGGCCGAGGAGACGTCGAGCGTCTCGGCGGTCTCGGCAATACTCAAACCGCCGAAAAACCGCAGTTCGACGACCTGGCAGAGGCGCGGATCGACCGCCACCAGCTGCCTCAGCGCCTCGTCAAGCGCGAGCAGGTCAAACGCGTCGCCTCCGGCTTCGGGATCGACCTCATTGAGGCTGACGATCTCCGCTGAGCCACCGCGCTTGCGGGCGTTGTTGCGACGGGCGTGGTCGATGAGGATCTCGCGCATGAGACGGGACGCCATTGCGAAAAAATGCGTGCGGTTGCGCAGCGTCATGCGATTGAGATCGACGAGCCGGACGTATGCCTCATGGACCAACGCCGTGGTTTGAAGGGTGTGGCCGTCGCGCTCTGTCCGGAGCCGTGCCCTGGCCACCCGCCGAAGTTCGTCGTAGACGAGCGGCACCAGCCGATCGAACGCCGCCTGGTCGCCCCGCTGCCAATCGGCCAGCAACTGTGTTACGTCGGGTTTTTCGAAGCTATCCGGTACGGTCACACCCGAGGAGCGTACACCGGGATGCACTAAGATCGGCCCCGAACATCCGTGTCGATTACGCAGAGTGCTGACGAGTGGCGGCGCGTGCGCGCGATTTTCGAAGGCGCGCTCGCGGTCCCGGCAACTGATCGCGACGCGTACCTGTTGCGCGCATGCGGCGATTCGTCCGTGCGCCGGCAGGTGGAAGGGTTGCTCGCGTCGCATGCGCGGGGCAGTGGGTTTCTCGAGACTCCGGCGGTCATGCTGTTTGGCCGCGATCTCGGGTCGCACCTCGAAGGGCAGCGGCTCGGTCCCTACGCCGTGCAATCGCGCATTGGCGCCGGCGGCATGGGCGAGGTCTACCGTGCGCGCGACACGCGGCTTGGCCGGACGGTGGCGATCAAAGTGCTCCTGCCGTCTGCCGCGGCCGGCGACACATCATCACGCGAGCGGTTCGAGCGCGAGGCGAGGGCCGTGGCCGCGCTGAACCATCCTCACATCTGCACGCTCCACGACGTCGGTATCGTCCCCGAAGCGGGCGGTGATTCCGCGGCGGTTCAGTACCTGGTGATGGAGTACCTGGACGGTGAGACGCTCGCCGATCGCCTGGCGAAGGGGCCGCTTCCCGTCGCCGACGCATTGGCCTATGCGGTGCAGATCGCGTCGGCGCTCGATCGCGCGCACCGCGAAGGCATCGTGCACCGCGATCTCAAACCGCGCAACATCATGCTGACCTCGTCCGGGGCAAAACTCCTCGACTTCGGACTGGCCAAAGCGTCGGCGTCGGTCGTCGAGACGCGGCCGGCACAAGGGTCCTCTGAGCTGACGGCACCCGGAGCGATTCTCGGCACATTGCACTACATGTCGCCGGAACAGCTCGAGGGCATGGAAGCCGATGCGCGCACCGACGTGTTTGGTTTCGGGTGCGTGTTGTATGAGATGTTGAGTGGACGGAAGGCCTTCCAGGCGCGAAGTTCGGCCAGCCTGCTGACCGCGATCATGGTCTCGGAACCTCCGCCGGTGAGCCAGCTGCGGTCCTCGATCCCGGCGCAGGTCGACGCGGTGATCGCGCGGTGCCTCCGCAAGAACCGGGACGACCGTTGGCAATCAGCCGCCGAGCTTCACGACGCGTTAGCGCAGATTGCACCGACGGCGCCCTCCTCACAGAACGTTCGTTGGCGGTGGCTCACGGCAAGCGCTCTGGTCACTGCGGTACTGGTGGCGGCGATATGGCTCGGGTGGCCTCGGGGAGGACCGCCGGCCAGCGCGCCGGTTGCCGCAAAGCCGCCACAAGTTGCCGTGCTGCCGTTGCGCCTCGTCGGCGACGTGGCATCGGCCGATCGTCATCTTGGTCTGGGTATCGCCGACGCGATCATCACTCGACTGGCAATTGTGCGACAGATCGGCTTGCGGCCCGACGGCAGCGGTGTTGAGCTACGTTGACTCGCCCGTCGAGCCGCTGCGTGTGGCCGAGGCGCTCGCAGTGGATCACGTCCTGGTGGGGACCATTCAGCCGACCGCCACCGCGTATCGAGTGACCCTGCAACTGATGCAAAGCCCGGCCGGATCGGTGGTATGGGCACGCTCCTACGACGTCGTCCGCGGCAGCCTGTTGACTCTTCAGGACACGATTGCCGAGCAGGTCGTGGAGGCATTACGGATCGAACTCAGCTCGGTCGATCGGGCGAGATTTAGACGCCGCTATACGGAGAATGCGGAGGCCTACGACTTGTACGTGCGTGGCCGCGCTTCGCTGGTGAACTATACGGAAGCCGAGATGAAGACGGCGATCGATGCGTTTGAGCGGGCGATCGCGATCGATGGCGATTACGCGTTGGCGCGCGCCGGGCTGTCGATCGCAGCGGCATGGTTCAGCATCCGGTACGCGTACGAGACCGATGCCCATAAGTGGGGTGCGCGTGCGGACCGCGAGGCGAAGGCAGCGTTGGCAGCGGATCCGTCACTGGCGGAGGCCACGCTGGCGCTGGCCAGCGCCGCCGGCACGCTGTATGGCGGCTTCAATTGGCCCGTCGTGATCGAGCAGGCGACGCAGGCGCTCTCAACCGATCCCACGTTGGACCTTGCGCACGTGGTTCGCATGCGCGCGTTCTTTCATCTTGGGTTGTTTGACAACATGGCCGACGAGGCAATCGCGTCGCGCCGGATCAACCCGCTCGGCAACGTCGAGATTGCGAGGCTCGAAGTCGCGGCAAGCCTGTTTGGCGGGTCGTACGCGCGAGCGCGCGATCAGGCGCTGGCCATGCTGGCGCGAACCGACGCGCCGGTGATTCGTAACTATCTCGGGCTGGCGCAACATTATGTTGGCGAGACCGCGTCTGCGCGCACCACGTTGGCGGGCGTTCAGCGCGGCGGGCGTCCCGATGTGCGCTCACAGGCCGCACTTGCCGGCGTCGATGCCGCGGCCGGCGACACGGCGGCGGCGCGAGCCCGCATCGAGGCGATCGGGCGTGGCCCTTATATGGATCACCATGTGGCCGCCAGCCTCGCCGCAGCCTGGGCGCAGCTCGGCGATCCGCAAGCGAGCGTCAGGTGGATGGAGCGGGCGGCCACCAGCGGTTTCGCCTGCTATCCCTGGTTCGCCAGGGATCCCCTGCTCGATCCCGTCCGCAACGATCCTGCGGTCATCCAGTTGCTCGACCGTCTTCGCCGGGAACACGAGCGCGAGACGGCACGGTACTCGGCCGGCAGATAAACAGGCCGAAAACGGCGGATGAGGGAACTCCTCCTCGGTTTACGCCTCTCTCAATGAGGCGGAAAAGGAGATTCCCATGTCTACCACTCGAGTACGTGTCGGTATGCTCGTCCTGTGTGTGTTAGTGGCGGTCGGTGCGGCCATCGAGCTGTCGGCCCACAGGGTAATCGGCGTCAATCACTCGGATCTGAATGTCGCGGCAGTGCGCAGCCCGGCGGCCGCGCTAACCGACATGCCCGTTCCGATCTTTGACACCGGCTTGAGCGTGGTGTGTTTCAAGGTCACCAATTCATCCGATACCAGTCACATTACCGGCGTCGGCCTTGAATTGCCGGGCGACCTGTCCGGCTTCGCGCTGGTATCACCGCTCGATCGCGGGTTGAGCATCGAGGAAGGTGTCGACGCGCCGGGGTTTCCCGAGGCGACCATGGACTTCGCGGTGGTGACGGGGACGCACTTCGCCGGCGGACGGTCGAAGCAGGGGATCAAGAAGGAGGAGGGCACCGTACCAATTTGCGTGAGCGGACCCTTTCCTTTCATCCCGATCGAAACGCTGTTGAATGGCGTGTTCGTCGGCTTCCGCGGCGATGATCCCGCGAGCCTCGGCTTCGATATTGGCGTATGGGAGCGGCGCTGATCGACCTAGAATCCCTTCATGTCGCGACCGTGGTACCAGGAGGTCAGCCGGCAAGAGTGGAAGACGTTCCTCACCACCTTCGCCGCATGGACGCTCGACGCATTCGACTTCACCATCATCACCTTCGTCCTCACCGACATCCGGCGCAGCTTCGAGGTCAACCTGGCGCTGGCTGGCGCGTTGGCCACCGTCACGCTGCTATTCCGCATGGTCGGCGGCATCGTCGCGGGCACGCTCGCCGATCGGTATGGCCGCAAGGGTCCGATCCTGTTCTCGATCGCCTGGTATACCGGCTTCGCGTTTTTGAGCGGTTTGTCGACGAGCTACGTGATGCTGTTCACGTTCAGGGGCCTGTTCGGGATCGGCATGGGCGGCATGTGGGCGGCGGGCATGCCGCTGGCGCTCGAACAGTGGCCCGCGAAACATCGCGGCATCGCATCGGGGATCCTGCAGGGCGGCTACTCGGTCGGATTCCTGCTCTCGTCGCTCGTCTATCAACTGGGATACCCGCTGATCAGCGATCGCCCCGATGTTGCGTGGCGGCTCATGTTGTGGGCCGGCGTACTGCCGGCTATCTTCATCTTCTACCTGATGACCCGCGTCAGCGAAAGCCCGCTCTGGCTCGAGCAGCGGCGCCTGCGCGGCGATGCACCGGGACGTCTGTCGCTGGCGCGCCTCTTCGATCGTGACTTGCGCTGGGTGACGTTCCACACGTCGTTGCTGATGGGCGCGTTCGTGTGGATGTACCAGTCAACGACCATCTGGTATCCAACGCTGCTGGCGAACATGAAGCTGCAGCCGCTGGCGTTTCTGTTGCTCCTCAATGCCGGCGGCGTCATCGGCTCGATCGCGTTCGGCACGCTTTCCGAGAAGTGGGGCGGGCGTCGCGGCGCTGCCACGCTCGGGATGGTCGCAGGCATCCTCTCTGCGCCTGTCTACCTGTTCTCCAGCAGCAGCGGCGGACTCATGCTCGGGGCGTGGCTAATCGGCTTCTGCGCTTCCGGCGCCTGGGGCATCGTCCCGGGATATCTGTCGGAGCGATTTCCCACCGAGGCGCGCGGCGTCGGCACGGGGTTCTCGTATCACGTCGGCGTGGGCATCGGTGCGTTTGCGCCGTACTTGATTGGCGCCCTACAGGATGCCGGCACCGATCTGCAGAAGGCGATGATGTGGTGCATCATCGGCGGCGGCGTGGGTGTCGTGACATTGTTGTGGCTGGGTCCGGAAACGAAGGGACGTAGCCTCCAGTGAGCCATCAGGCCTCAGATCACGCCCGTCGGAACGACTCGACCACGATCACCGGGCTGCTGATCAGATGGGGCGATGGCGATGAGGCGGCCCTTCATCAACTCATCCCCCTTGTCCACCGCGAGCTTCACCAGATTGCGCGCCGACACATGGCCGGCGAGCGTGCCGGCCACACCCTTCAAGCCACCGCGCTGGTCAACGAAACGTTCGTTCGACTGGTGGACGCCAAGGCCATGACGTTCCACGATCGCGCGCACTTCCTCGCCGTGTGCGCACGCGTAATGCGCCGGATCCTGGTCGATCACGCGCGCGCCCGCCTTGCCGAAAAGCGCGGCGGCCTGGCCGCCAGAGCGGATTTCGACGAGGCCATTGCCGTCAGCAATGAGCGGCCGCACGACGTCGTGGTTCTCGACGATGCTATGCAAGCGCTGGCACGTCTGGACGAGCGCAAGAGCCGGGTCGTCGAACTGCGCTTCTTCGGCGGT
Organism: uncultured Acidimicrobiia bacterium; assembly: GCA_963784445.1. GTDB lineage: Bacteria > Acidobacteriota > Vicinamibacteria > Vicinamibacterales > UBA2999 > 12-FULL-67-14b. The sequence goes on from CAWARO010000002.1 coordinate 790,978, forward strand.
TTGAGCGTCGACGAAACAGCGGCAATCGTAAACGTCTCTCCCGACACCGTCATGCGTGACTGGCAGTTCGCCAAAGCATGGCTGCGGCGGACGATGCACGCTTCGCGAGGCGACTGAGCGTCTCGCCGTGTCAGAAGGGTTCGAGCGTTGCTCTGAGCTCGAATGGCTGGCTGCCTCTTCCACCGTGCAGAGCCACCGCGATTTCGTACGTCGATCCCGACGCGACGCTCGCCGAGGCTTCGGCAGCAGTGCCCCAGTACATCCGCGACGCAAACCTCAATGTCAGATCGTTTGGACCCGGCGATGTGAGCCGAACCCTCAACACTCCCGCGCTGGTTGGTGAGACGGCAAAGCGTTGGCAGGGTTCCGGCGGCTCCGGTGGCAGCTCGATACCGCATGGAGGATCGGCGGCGGTCAGGACTTGCGCCACTACCTGGCCGACCGCGATGGGCGTAGCGTTGTCGGCCGCGCCTGGTGATGCCGGCGGCGGGACAGCGCTGACGCGGGTCGGTGCCGTGAGCAGTCGACCCTTGCTCTCGCTACAAGAAGCGAAGACCACGACGACGGCAACGATCGCCGCGCTGCCTACGAATTGTCGCAACATGCTGCCATCCCTTTCTGAGGAGCCTGACGACGACCCAGGGCGTATCAACGTTGACACCCAGTACAGCGGCCGTTGCCGTCAAAGGCCAGCGTCACGTCGCTGACCGGTAGTACGACTTCGGTGAACGTCTTTGCATATCGCGCGAACAATTCAGTGCGTGTATTGCCCTGCAGTCTGCCGCCCGAAGTTGCCTGCTCGCCGACGTGCGAGGGCATCACCGTGGTTGGTCGAATCAGGTGTTGCAGGACCTTGAGCGCGTCATCGGTGCCAAGCGCCGTTGGTCCGTTCCCGCCTGGACCGATGTTGATCACCATCAGCCCAGGGCTGTAGAACTTGGCGATTAACTCCATGTCGCCGAACACTCCGGTGTCGCCGGTCAGGTAGGCGGTCAAGCCGTTGGTGAAGCGCACGACAAACCCGAGCGCGAGTCCGGCATATGCCGTCGTGCCCGGAGCGAGCCCGGGTGAATCAACCAGTGCCGCCGGGATGTTGTTGGGATGCATGGCCTGGACGGCCGTGATACTGACCACGCGACCCGCGCCGGCGCGCCGCACCGTACGAGTCCCGCTCACGCCTAGCGATGCGATGCATGCCGACGACAGCGGCACCGTAGTCTCATCATCAAAGCCGCCAGAGGGGCAGACCGGCGTAGCGGCGCCGCGAATGGCCTGGATCTTCACGCTGAGAAACATGGCGGCTTCGTTCGCGGTCATGACCGCCGCGCTCTTAAGCGCGGCGATGCTGGCGACATTCGAGTTCGCGTTGGCCGGGCCCATCGTGGGCGCCGCGCACGTGCCACCGCGATCTCGCCGGCTGCCAATGTGATCGTTATGCGCGTGCGAGAGCAGAACGACGTGTACCTCGCCGAGCCTAGGGTCGGTCTCATCGACGGCGAACCCGGGATCGTAAAGGATGCGAACTCCGGTCGGGTCCTCGAACACGATGGCGCGATCGCGCGCACACAGCTCACCCGGATGACTGCCTAGTGGCGTCACACGCACGCTGGCAGATGCCTCCTGAATAGCGGCAGCCGGAGAGTCCATGGCCGCCCAAGCCACGACGACCGCGCACGCGTACACGGTGTTTCGCATTCTTCGCTCCTGTTGGGGCTGCCCTCCTCACCGTTACACCGTGCGGCCGGACGAGGCCCCTATTCGTAAAGCGGAAAGCGAGCGCAAAAACTGGCATGCCCTCAAACAGGGCTACAATGACGGCCGCCCACCCGGCCTTGCCGCCAGGGTGATCCTCATGGAACCTGAGCGCTGGAAGCGCACCGAAGAGCTTTATCACCGGGCGTCCGGCCTGGCCGCGGACGGGCGCGCGGCTTTTCTTCGCGACGCCTGCCAGGATGATGAGGCGCTGCGGCGCGAAGTCGAATCGCTGCTGGCCGCGGATACCGGCGAGGAACTGCTCGATGGTCCAGGTCTGCTGGTGCCTGCAGCCCTTCACCTCGATCTCCTCCCGGCGGCGTTCCCGGGTCAGTGGCTGGGCGGCTACCAGCTACAGGAATTGTTGGGCGCCGGCGGCATGGGCGAAGTCTACCGGGCGCGCGACACGAAGCTCGCACGAGAGGTGGCGATCAAAATTCTGCCACCGGAACTCGCCGGCGACGAAAATCGCCTCGCCCGCCTCGAGCGCGAAGCGCGAGTGCTCGCGTCGCTAAATCACCCCAACATCTGTTCGATTTATGGTTACGACGAAGCAGACGGCGTGCGCTTCCTGGTCCTGGAGCTCGTCGACGGCGACACGCTGGCGGCATTGCTGGCGAAGCGAGTCGGACCCTTGTCGTTGCCAGAGGCGCTCTCGATCGCCGGCGGGATTGCTGCCGCGCTCGAAGTCGCGCACGAGAAGGGCATTGTTCACCGCGATCTCAAGCCTGCGAACATCAAGATCACGTCCGACGGAACGGTCAAGGTGCTCGACTTCGGGCTCGCAAAGATCGTCGATGTCAGCCAGACCTCGCCGGATCTCAGCAACGCGCCGGCAAGCGGGTCCGGGCGGGCACGAGTGGGCGCCCCGATCGGCACTGCGGCGTATATGAGTCCAGAGCAGGCGCGCGCGCTGCCCGTCGACAAGCGGACCGACATCTGGGCGTTTGGCTGCGTGCTCTATGAGATGTTGACCGGCCGCATCGCGTTTGCCGGCGAGACCGCGTCGGATTCAATAGCCAAGGTCCTTGAACGCGAACCGGACTGGTCGGCGCTCCCCGCGCCAACGTCCTCGGCGCTGCGGCGGCTGCTGCGCCGCTGCCTCGCCAAGGATGCCAGGGCCCGCCTTCGCGATATTGGCGATTGGCGGATCGACTTCGATGCCGCCGAGGATCCGCATGTCGACGGTGCCGCCCGTGCCGGCACGACGGCACGGCGCTGGCAATGGATTGCCGGAGCAGCGATCGCGCTGGCGATCGCGATGCCTGCGGTGTTAAGGCGGCCCGCCGTCGCGCGGAACCCGCTCGCTCGCGCGATCTTCACGCCGCTGACCAACTGGGCCGGCGCCGAGGAGGGCGCAGAGATTTCGCCAGACGGCAAGTTCGTCGCGTTTCTCTCCGACCACAACGGCGAATTCGATATCTGGGTCAGCCAGATCGGCACCGGCCGATTCGCCAACTTGACCAGTAGCCTGCCGCCACTAGTGGGGAGCGGCACGATTGTGCGCAAGCTTGGGTTCTCCGGTGATGGGTCCGAGATTTGGTTCAATCCTGCCGACCGCAAGCCATTACAGCTCCTGCCATTGACCGGCGGCGCGGCCCGCGACATTCCTGCCGGAAGGATTCAACACGCCGGCATGGTCGCCCGACGGCACACGCGTCGTGTTTTTTCAGAAGCCGGTCGACGGCGATGATCCGATGTTCGTGGCCGATCGCAACGGCGCGAATCCCGAACAGGTGCCTCTGCCGCGGCTCGGCGTTCGTGAGCGCGACCACGCGGACGCGTTCCATCACAACAACCCGGTCTGGTCGCCGGATGGCGAGTGGGTCTATTTCGCGAGCGGCGCCGAGCCTCAGAACGAAATGGACGTCGATCTGTGGCGCGTGCGCCCGTCTGGAGGCCCACCGCAACGGTTGACGAATCAACACGCCGCCGCGAATTACCCGGTCGTCATCGATCAGGGCACGGTGCTGTACGTGGCCCGCGACGCCGACGGCGCCGGCCCATGGCTGTGGTCACTCGATGTTGAACACGGAACAACGGCGCGCATCTCGTCTGGAATCGATCAGTACCATGTCCATCTCCGCGAGTCGCGACGGCCGGCGGATGGTCGCGACCGTCGCGAACCCGAGCTCGAGCCTCTGGCGGGTACCGCTGCTGACCCGGACCGCGACCGAGGGCGATGCGCAGCTGTACTCGCTACCGGTGCGAACGGGATGGACGCGGGCGCCACGCTTCAACCACGAGGCATTGTTTTACCTGTCGGCGAACGGAACCGGTGACGGCCTGTGGCAGGTCACCTCCGACGCACAGCATGCAGGTGTGGCGCGATGTTGACGCGACGTTGTCGGAGCCGGCGGCGGTCTCTCCGGACGGGCGTGAGTTGGCCGTGGTGGTCAGGCGCGACGGCAAACGCAGCATCTGGCTGATGTCGGCGAACGGCTCCAACCGCCGCACCCTGGCGGCGTCAATCGACGTGGAAGGCGCGGCGGGTCAGGGCGCCATCGATTGGTCGCCTGATGGCCAATGGATTGTGACCGGCGGCCGCGACGCGGCCGGGCCGGCGTTGTTCAAGATTCCGGTGAACGGCGGATTGCCGGTACGAATAATCGAGGGTGTCGGTCATAACCCGGTGTGGTCGCCGAAGGGTGATCTGATTGTCTACGCCGGTCGATCCAATGTCGGCCAGGTCCAGATTCGTGGTGCGCGACCAGACGGATCGGCTGTGGGCATGCCGCATTTGATGGTCCGGCCCGGCGGCTATCGCTTCCTGCCGGATGGCAGCGCGCTAGTGTATCTCCCCGGCATTCACGCGCTCGATTTCTGGCTGCTCGACCTGGCCACGGCTCAATCGCGCCGGTTAACGGCGTTGAGCAGCGGTGGCGCGCTCCGCACGTTTGACGTCGCGCCAGACGGGAAGTCGCTGGTCTTCGATCGCTTCCAGCAGAATTCCAACGTCGTGCTGATTGACCGGCTCGTCCGGTAGTTCGGCGTGGGCTCGGGTTGTAAGGTGCACAATGTGCACAACGTGCACAATGTGCACTCTAGGAGAGTGCCTTAATGACGTCCCAACGCGTGATGATGTAGGTCGCATCCAGTTTGAAATCGCGCACCAGCACCGCCGGCGTGTCGGGCGTCAGCATTGCCGCCAACGCATCCACGCTCGTGGAAATGTCGGCGAAGGGCAGCGCCGGCTGCATGATCGCTTCCACCGGTCCCTTCAACACTTCGGGGTTCTTCACGATCGCCGAATACAAATGGCCTTCGTTCACGGTGCCGATCAAACGGCCGTCGGAGGTGACCGGGATCTGCGAGTACGCGTTCTCGGTGAGGATGTGCGCGGCCTTTTCGACCGTTTCAATCTTGTCAATCGTCACCAGCGGCGCCTTCAGGCGATTCACCACCAGATCCCTCGCGGTGAGGCCCTTCGGATCGAGGAAGCCCTTCTCGCGCATCCAGTCGGGGTTGTACATCTTGCCGAGATAGCGCGTGCCGTGATCGTGGAACACCACCACCACGGTCTCGCCGGTCTTGAATCGATCGCCGAGCTGGATCAGGCCGGCCATGGCCGACCCGGCTGAATTGCCCGCGAAGATGCCTTCCTCGCGCGCGATGCGGCCGGTCATGATCGCCGCGTCGCGGTCGGTCACCTTCTCGAAGTGATCGATCAGGCTGAAGTCGACGTTCTGCGGCAGGAAGTCCTCGCCGATGCCTTCGGTGATGTACGGGTAGATCTCGTTCTTGTCGAAGACGCCGCTCTCCTTGTACTTCTTGAACACCGATCCGTAGGTGTCGATGCCCCAGGCCTTCACGGACGGCTTGCGCTCCTTCAGGTATTTCGCGACGCCGCAAATGGTGCCGCCGGTGCCGACGCCGACCACCAGGTGATCGACCTTGCCCTCGGTCTGCTCCCAGATTTCCGGGCCGGTCTGTTCGTAATGGGCCTGCGCGTTCGACGGATTGTCGTACTGGTTCGCCTTCCAGGAGTTGGGCGTCTCGCGCTCGAGGCGCGACGACACCGAATAGTACGAGCGCGGATCTTCGGGATCGACGTCAGTGGGGCAGACGATCACTTCCGCGCCAAAGGCGCGCAGCGCGTCGACTTTTTCCTTCGATTGCTTGTCGGTGGTGGTGAAGACGCACTTGTAGCCCTTCACCACGGCGGCGATCGCGAGCCCCATGCCGGTGTTGCCCGACGTGCCCTCGATGATCGTGCCGCCCGGCTTCAGCTTCCCGGACTTCTCGGCGTCCTCGATCATCTTCACTGCCATCCGGTCCTTGATCGAGTTGCCGGGATTGGTGGTCTCGATCTTGGCGTAGACGTCGGCGGCGACAACGCCCTTGGGAATGCGATTGAGACGCACCAACGGCGTATTCCCGATTGTTTCCAGGATGTTGTTGTAGGCTCTTCTATGCATGGCGGCGAGTGTCGAGGTGCCAAACCATCATACACGCGTCGTTCTGCTCTCGCTGTTGGTGTTCGCCGCATTGGCGGTGGCGCACACGTGGCCATTGGCGAGCGCGCCCGCGCACTGGTCGCGCATCGACAACGGCGACGCCGCGCTCAATATCTGGGCAGTCAACTGGGTGGGATCGCACCTGTGCGTGACCCGGCGCACCTGTTCGAGGCCAACATCTTTTACCCGGAGCGTCACACGCTGGCGTATTCAGAAATGATGCTCGTGCAGGGCGCGCTGGCGGCGCCGATCGTGGAACTCGGCGGCTCCCCGGTGCTGGCTTTCAACGTCGTGCTGCTGGCCGGGCTGACCTTCACGGGATGGGCGTTCTGCCTGCTGGTCCAGCGATGGACGGGCAGTTGGATTGCCGGCTATCTTGCCGGATCGCTGGCGGCCTTCAACGCGCATGTCGTTGGTGCGATTCGGTCATCTCCAGATCATGCACGTCGAATTCTTCGCGTTAATGCTGTTCGCGCTCGATCGCTTGATTCGCACGCGGCAGGGGAAAGACGCGGTCTGGCTCGGCATCGGCTTCGCGTTGCAGGGGTTGACCTCGCTGTATCTCCTCGTGTTTTCGGCGTGGACTCTGGTGTTCGCCGTCCTTTCCCGGGCGGCCGAATGGTGGCGCGCCGGTGCGCTCGGTGCCGTGATCCGTTTCGCCGCGGCGGCAGTAGTGGCCGTGGCGTTGTTGTGGCCATACCTGCGGACGTACCAGCAACTGCGATCCGAAAGCGGCTTCGGGCGAGGCACCGTCGAGCAGATCGCGGGTTCGTGGTCCAACTATCTCGCTACCGGCGCACGCGTGCACCGCTGGTGGGTGCCGGCCGAAGCGGCCGCATCACAGGCGTACGCGTTTCCCGGTGTGGTGGCGATCCTGTTGGTGGTCTTCGCAATGACTCGTGCCGACACGCGCAGCGACGCGCGCTTTCGCATGTGCGCGGTTGTGGCAGCGGGATGCCTGGCGGTGTCGATGGCGCCGCGGTGGCCGTTTTATCCGGCACTGCATAGCGCCATTCCGCTGTTCCAGGCGGTTCGCGTGCCCGCGCATCTCGCGCAAGTGGTGCTCCTGATGATTGCGGTGCTCGCCGGGTTTGGCGCCGCGGCCTTGGGACGGCGATGGCCGATCGCCGCAAGATGGCCGGTTGGTGCTGCGCTGGTGCTACTCGTGAATGCTGAAGCGTTCCGCGCCCCGGTTGGCTTTATGCACTTCGACGCGGTGCCGAAGATATATGAAACGCTCGCGCACGAACGCACCGCGGTAGTCGTCGAGCTGCCCTTCCCGATGGCGCAGCAGTGGTTTCTCAACGCCACCTACATGGTGAATTCCACGAAGCACTGGCGGCCGATGTTGAACGGCTACAGCGGTTTCCTGCCGGCGTCCTATGAGAAGTCGTATGAGGCGACGCGCGCCTTCCCGGCCCAGGAATCGCTCATCGCGCTCCATGATCGTGGCGTGACCCACGTGATCGTGCATCGCAAGGCGCTCGGCGATGATCGCGTTGCGCAGATTGCCCGGACCCACGAGCTCCAGGAGATCGCCAGTGAGGGCGACATCGCGATCTACCGGTTCCGCACCCCCTAGGCCACCGATAGACGCAGATTCACCGCCGAATAATCGGCGCCTAATCGGTGTCAATCAGTGGCTTACCAGCAGCTGAGCAATTCGGGTGACAGGCTGAAGTAAGGCAACACGCTCGATTGGATGCACTCGATACCGCGGTAAGTATGTCGCTCGGTGGCGCCGTGCCTGCTGAACTCCAGGACCTCGAATTCGCGCGTCAACTGATGGATCAGCCAGCACTCGCGCACGCCGTATTTCGCAAAGTACTTGATGCGGTCCTGCACCTTGCCGATCCGCGGATGCGGCGACATCACTTCGACCACCAGATCCGGCGCGCCCCAGACGCGATCGGTGATGATGTCCTGGCGTTGTTTCGACACGAAGAACAGGTCCGGCTGCACGATCAGCGCGCGCGGGGGATCGAGAATCACGTCGAGCGGCGCAATGCAGACTGTACCGAGCTTGTGTTGCCCGACAAACACACGCATCAGCACCGCCAACTCGAGGAGCAGGTTCTGATGCCGAAACGACGGTGACTCGTTCACCCGCAGCGTGCCGAAGACGAGCTCCTGCACGCGCATCGACTCCGTCGTCTGCAGATATTCGGCCGTCGTCAGGATCGTTCCATCCGGCGGCAACTCTCCCCACACCGTTGGCCGTTCGCTCATCACTCGACCTCCCATGACGACGACGCTCTCATCGTCTGAGCGAATGTTCAAGAGAGCAAAAACTGCGTACGCGCGCTGACCTCACACCCACTCATATAGAGGCCGCCTTTAGGTGGCCGGTCGGGAACAGCCCGGTTACGCCCGACAGTCAACGCATTTCGCGTTGTATAACCCGATCTGAATGGTGTGACGATGCCGCTGGCTGCGTCGAAGCGGTGGCGGGTGACGCAGGCGGTGTCGTTCGCGAGCAGGTGGATCGAGATCGACGGCGTATCCGACACCGTCTTCACGTAATGAATGTCGTCGAGCGGCGGGAGCAGCGTATAGAACTGGCCGTGCTTCACGGTTTGTTGACGAGCGATCTGCAAGTCCGCCTTCGACTCGTCGCGGCCGTCGTCTGTGCGTCGATAGACGGTTTCATCCTGAACGCCGCGATAGACGCCAATGAGACCCCAGGCGAGATGATCGTGAATAGGTGTTTGTGAGCCAGGAGGAATGACCAGTGAGAACAGGCATAGCGATCCATCCTCAGCGCGATACAACGCGTATTGCCCGATGCCGCCGCCCATGCCGCTCTTGAGATCGGGCTCGCCGAATTCTTTCGGCAGCCAACCGTCCGCCGCCAGCAGCTTCCCGAATGCCGGCCGCAGCGCCTCAACCCGGGCAGGCGTGTCCGCAATCTCGTGAGTCAGCCGACGCGTTTCGTCGATCAGATCGCGGATCTCTGGCACGTCGACGAGAAAGCCGAAATCTTTGTGATCGTGGTGGTGAGGCTGGCCAAAGTCGCACATCGGCAGATTATCAACCAGATGCTGGCCCGCCGGCGACCGGTCGCCTAACGGCGGCCTCTATACCGACATCCTATAGAGGCAACCGTTAGGTTGCCGGTCCGGCGTCGCTACGAACCGCTCAGTTTCTTCAGCTGCGCTTCGATCGCCTGCATCTCCTTGATGAGATCGGCATACCGCTCGTGCGCGTCGCGTCCGATCCGCTGGTCGGCCTGCGTCACCATCCGCTGGATGTTGTTCAACTGGCTGATCAGCATCGGCTGCGTGTAGATGCCCGGCGTGTCGACCACCTTTGCATACAGCGCCTGGAGTTCATTCTCGTACTTCGTGTTGCTCGGTGAATCGCCGGGCCGGCCCGGCGCGAGCTGCGGCTTCTGGCCCGCCTTCTGCATTGCCTGCTCGATGCTCTGCTGGAGTTTGCGAGCGTCGCTAATCGCATCGCGCACCTGGAGCTGGAACTTCACTTGCTCGGCAATCGCCGCGTCGGTCACGCCGTCGCCGGCGACCCGCGGATCCGAGATGAGCGCGAACGTGCGCGTGATGGTCTGGCCGCCCGCCTTCAGGCGGACGCTATATTTCCCAGGCGGCACCATCGGCCCGCCGGGACCACCGCTCGGATTCTGCGCCGTCCAGGAACCGGGGTAGCGCAGATCCCACGAGATGCGCTGCATGCCGGCTTCAGCCCGAATGCTGGTCGAGCCACCGCCACCGCGGCCGCCGAACGGTCCGCGCATTTCCTGCGCCGGGGCGCCGGCGCTCTTCGGCGGCGCGACATTCCACGTGCGTAGCGCCGTGCCGGCGGCGTCGAGCACTTCGAGCGTCGTGTCGGCGCCTGGCGCGCTCGCGAAATAGAGATCGAACTGCGCCAACTGCGCCGGGTATTCGGGCTCGGCCCTGGAGAGCGGCGCGGTGCTGCTGCGATAGCGGATGGTGTCGCGCGGCTGGAACAACGCCACCGCCGGCAGCGCCTGTTCGGCGTCTATCCGGCTAAAGCCGGGCACCACCGAGTCGTACTCACCACCATCATGGCCGGCCGCCGTGGCGCGCGGACCGGCGATCAACGCCGCCAGCTGCTGCAATGGCGTGATGTTATCCATGATGTACGCCGACCGTCCCATCGTCGAGATGACGAGGTCGTTGCGGTGCACCTTGATGTCGGTGATCGGCGTGGCGGGAAGGTTCTGCTGCAGCGGCTGCCAGTTGCGGCCGCCGTTGAACGAGACGAAGAACCCGAATTCGCCGCCGGCGTAGAGCAGGCCGGCCTGGCGCGGATCCTCGCGGATCACGCGCGTCGGGTGATCGACCGGAATCCCGTTCTTGCCGTCGGTGAGCAGCGTCCAGGTTTCGCCGTAGTTGTCGGTGCGATAGATGTACGGCTTCAGATCGTGCTCACGCATGAAGCGATAGCCGGCAATGTAGGCGCGGCCCTTCATGTGCGGCGAGTCTTCCACGGTCTGGATGCGCGCGCCGACGAGATCCTTCGGCGTCACGTTCTTCCAGGTCTTCCCGTTATCGCGCGTCACGCTCACCGGTCCGTCGTTGGCGCCCACCCAGAGCACCCCGCGCTCGAGACGCGATTCGATCATTGCGTAGATCGTCGAGTACACCTCTTCACCGGTCACGTCTCGCGTGATCGGGTTGCCCGACACGATCTGATACTGCGGCTCTTTCGCCGTCAGGTCCGGGCTGATGATGTCCCACGAGATGCCCTCGTCCATCGACCGGTGCAGCACGTGCGAGGCCTGGTAGATGACGCGCTCGTCGTGCGGCGACACGTAAACCACTGTCTGGCGCGGGAAGCGGTACTTGATCTCATCGGGATCGTGCCCGTAGCGGTTCTGCGGGTAGACCCAGTAATGCTTTTCCTGGCCGGTGACCGTGTTGTAGCGGCCGACCTCGCCCTTGCAGGCGCCCCACACCACGAGGCCGTTCTTCTTCGGCCAGATCTGGCCGGTCTCGCAGCCCGACGCCTGCTGCCACGCCTGCGCGGGATGCTCGAAGCCCCACGACACCGGCGGAATGCTCGGAATGATCAGCGTGCTGTTGTCCTGCTGCGGCATGTAGAGGCGATACGGATACTGCTCGTCGACCGCCACCATGTAGTACTCGGCGGTGGGCTGGTTGAGGATCGACGACCAGCTGTTGCCGCCATTCAGGCTGACGTTCGCGCCGCCATCGTTGACCTGCAGGATGATGTTCGGATTGTCGGGGTTGAACCACATGCCGTGGTTGTCGCCATGCGGTGTGTCCACCGTCGTCCACGTCTTGCCGCCGTCGATCGATTTGTGGAGGCCGAGCTCATTCACCCACACTTCGTTCTCGTTCTTCGGATTCACCGTCACGTAATGGAAGTAGAAGGGCCGCGCGCGCAGGCGCTGATTGTTCGTGACCAGCGCCCACGATTCGCCGGCGTCGTTCGATCGGAAGAGTCCGCCTTCCGGGCCCGGCGCTTCGACCATTGCATAGAGCACTTTCGGATTGCTGCGCGCGATATCGATGTCGATCTTGCCGATCAACTTGCCCGGTAGCCCGGCGCTGATCTTCTTCCAGGTCTCGCCGCCGTCGGTGGACTTGTAGATGCCGCCTTCGCTGGCGGGACCGCCGCTGATGATGTCCCAGCCCTTGCGGAACCCGCGATACATCGCCGCATAGAGGATGTCTGGATTCTCGGGATCGACCTCGATGTCGCGCCCGCCGGTCTCGTTGTTCACGAACAGGGTCTTCTTCCAGGTCTTGCCGCCGTCGGTGGTCTTGAAGATGCCGCGCTCGTCGTTCGGACCAAACGGCGAGCCCAGCGCCGCCAGCCACACCGTGTTGGTGTTGAAGGGATGGACCTTGATGCCGCCGATCTGGCCGGAGTCCTTGAGGCCCATGAACTCCCACTTGCCGCCGGCGTCGGTCGACTTGTAGACGCCGCGGCCGATGATCACGTTCGAGCGGATGGCCGCGCTGCCGGTGCCGACCCACACGTGATTCGGATTGGAGGGTGCCACGTCGATCGAGCCGATCGATCCCGTCGAGGTGATCTGCCCATCACTGACCGGCACCCACGTGATGCCCGCGTCATCCGTTTTCCAGACGCCGCCGCCGACGCCGCCGAAATAGAAGGTGTGCGGCTGCTGTCGCACGCCCGAGTACGCGGTGACGCGCCCACCGCGCGTCGCGCCGACACTTCGCCACTTGAGATCCTTGTAGGCGTTTTGTGGCACGACCGTGTTGGCGTCGGCCTGCGCGGCGACGTGGGTGTTCGATCCGGAAATCGAGAGCGCCGCGGCGAAGGTGATGGTGGCGGTGGCACGGACAAGCAGGGACAAATTCATACGAGGAACCTCTGGGATAGCGGACAGACGAGTATATCGCCGCTGTCACGGACCTTGCCACAGAGGCACAGAGGCACGAGCCGAAGACGTGAGTTCGCAGGTCCGGCCTTCAGCCGCCCAGCGAACCGCGGTCTCCGCGTTTCGGCCTCTCTGTGGCGACTCTATTGCTCAGCCAGGGTTAGTTGAAGGTTCAAGAGTTTACAGTTGAAAGTGAAGTGGAAGAGTGTTGAGTTGCCAGTGGCAGTTCCAGTTTTAGCTACAGCTGGTAACCGAAAACTTATCAACTCAACTGTCAACCGTAAATTCTTGAACTTTCAACTAACGGTTCATTATTTATCAGTTGGGTTGATCGCGAGGAACGTGAACGCGGCCACTGCGGCCCCGGCCAGGTTGGCGACGAGATAAATCCAGATATTCGCGACCGAAGACAGGCCCATGATGGTGATCCCCACCGCCACCGCGGGATTGAACGCGCCGCCGGAGATCGCGCCCACTGAATAAGCACCGACGAGCACGGTGAACCCGATGGCGAGTCCATAGGCGGAATTGCCGCTCGTGCCCTTCGCCGTGGCCACGTTGAGCACCACGTAACAGAGCGCGAACGTGTAGAGGAATTCGGCGACGAGCGCCCGCGTCACGTCGGGCACCATCACCTCCACCGCGGGATTGCCCTTCATGAACAGGACGATGGCGGCGGCCGCCGCGGCGCCAAGGATCTGCGCGATCCAGTAGGACATGACATCGGCGGCCGTGCAGCGGCCGCGGATGAACACCGCCAGCGTGACGGCCGGATTGTAGTGAGCTCCCGAGACGTGGCCGCCGGCGAAGATCATCACCATCAGCGAGGCGCCGATCGCGAGCGGGGCCAGGTCACCGGCGCCAGGAGCGATGACCGTAAACCCGATGGTCGCGACGAGGAAGAACGTGCCGATGAACTCGGTCAGGAATTTGCCCATGAGACGAAATGCTACACCCTGTTGAAAAGGTGCCAGACCCTGTATTTCAACATTCGCCACAACGTCGGCGACTTACCTGGGATGTTGAAATGAGGGGTCTGGCACCTTTGCAACATTTCAGGGCTTCGGTTTGCCGGTCATCGGCACGAATCGCACCGGCAACGTGCGGAGCGTCTCGACGCCGTTGGCAGTGCGCCGCAGGATTTTCAGCTCCTGAATAGCCCGTCCCGACTGGGATGGCCATGAGGCCTCCCACCTTCAGCTGATCAATGAGCGCGGGCGGCACCTCGTCCGGCGCGGCAGTAACCATCACCCGATCGAAGGGCGCTTCCTCCGGCCAGCCGAGGTAGCCGTTGCCGGCGCGGACGTGCACGTTCTTATGGCCCAGTCGCGCCAGCGTCTGTCGTGCGCGGGCCGCCAGGGGTTCGACGATTTCGATGGTGAACACGTCTTTCGCCAGTTCGCCGAGAATCGCGGCCTGGTATCCGGAGCCGGTGCCAATCTCCAGCACGCGATGCGAGGGATCGAGCTCGAGCGCTTCGCTCATGTAGGCCACGATGTACGGCTGCGAAATGGTCTGGTCGTGGCCGATCGGTAGCGGCGTGTCCTCGTACGCGCCGGCACGCCAACGTTCCGGAACGAACTCGTGGCGCGGGACCTTGCGCATGGCGTCGAGCACGCGCGGGCTCTTGATGTCGCGGGCGACGATCTGTGCATCGACCATGTTCTTGCGTGCTGCGTTCCAATCCGTCGCGCCATGTGGCCGCTGGGCGATGGCGCCGTCGCAGGCCGCGACCAAGATCGGCGCGGCCAATGCGGCGAGCCTAAAGCTCCTGCCCGGGATTCTCATACCAGTCAAGGTGCGGTGACCATTCCTCGCATCGCAGGCACGTGGTCCATTGCCATTGATGGTCGCAGCCGGGGCAGCGGCCGCCGGTCTCGAACGTGTGCCAGGATGTGCCGCACGATTCGAACGGCGGTTCCGGACCCGGGCCGCTCCAGCACAGCCAGGTGCTCGAGCGCTCAGGTTGCCACTGGCATTTCGGACAGCGGATTCGCGGCGTCAACGTGTGCCGCGTGGGATCCGATGTCTCCGTGGTCACAATCTCGGGCACGCCCGACTTCTTGAATTGCCACTCAACCGTCACCGTTTCCGGACCGCTCCTCATACCTTGATACCCTCCGGTGGACTGGCGGGGTTCAGGCCGGGCCATCTGGCCGCGTCGACGTGAATGCCGAACTGATCGAGCAATCGCGCTACTGTAAAGTTGACGATCTCGTCCACGGTTTCGGGTCTCGAATAGAACGCCGGCACCGGCGGCGCAATCACCACGCCCATCCGCGCCAGCTTCAGCATGTTCTCGAGATGAATCTCGTTGAGCGGGGCTTCGCGCACGGCGAGCACGAGCTTGCGGCGCTCCTTGAGGACGACGTCGGCGGCGCGGTGCACGAGGTGATCGCCGAGACCGTGGGCGATGGCGGCGAGCGTGCGCACGCTGCAGGGCACGATCACCATGCCCATCGTGACGAAGGACCCGCTCGAGATTGAGGCGCCCTGATCGGTGAGCGGATGCGAGACGCCGGCGAGCGCCTGCACCTGCTCGGGCGTGTAGCCGGTTTCGTGCACGAGCGTGCGCGCACCCCAGCGGCTCATCACCAGGTGCGACTCAATGTCGGTGCCGCGCAGCATCTGCAGCAGCCGCACGCCGAAAATCGACCCGCTCGCGCCGGTGATGCCAACGATGAGGCGGCGGGGACTGGCCATCGATTGAGTGTAACCCGCCCCGCCGGAGGCTAGGCAAGCCACCGATTGACACCGATTGGACACCGATTAAATCAGTGCCTAATCGGTGTTAATCGGTGGCCTAGAACAATCCCACAATCCTGCCGTCCGCGCCGACGTCGATCGATTCCGCCGCCGGCACCTTCGGCAGGCCCGGCATCGTCATGATCTCGCCGCAGATGGCGACCACGAACTCCGCTCCTGCCGAGAGCCGGACCTCGCGCACGTTGATCGTGTGATCCACCGGCGCGCCCTTGGCATCGGGATTGGTCGAGAAGCTGTACTGCGTCTTGGCGACGCAAATCGGCGCCGTGCCGTAGCCCAGCCCTTCGAACGCGGCGAGTTGATCTTTGACCGCCTTGTCGGCCGTCACGTCCTTCGCCCGGTAGATCTCCCGCGCGATGGTGCGGATCTTCTCGAACAGCGGCATGTCGTCGGGATAGAGCAACTTCAGCTTCCCGGCGCCCTTGTCGGCGACACGGACCACCGCGTGCGCCACATCGGTGGCACCATCGCCGCCCATCGCCCAGTGATCGGCCATGTGGCATTCCACGCCGAGCTGGGTGCACGCCGATTTAACCAGCTCGATTTCGGCGGGGGAGTCGGCGCTGAAGCGATTGATCGAGATCACCGGCTCGAGCCCGAACTTGCGGATGTTCTCGACGTGGCGGCGCAGGTTGCTCATCCCGGTGTCGAGCGCAGCCAGATCTTCTTTCTTGAGATCGTCCTTCTTCACGCCACCGTGCATCTTGAGCGCGCGGATCGTGGCCACGAGCACCACACACGATGGCTCGAGCCCGGCCTTGCGGCACTTGATGTCGAGGAACTTCTCGCCGCCGAGATCGGCGCCGAAGCCGGCTTCCGTGACCACGTAGTCGGCGAGTTTTAGGGCCGTGGTGGTGGCCAGCACCGAGTTGCAGCCGTGCGCGATATTCGCGAACGGTCCGCCATGGATGAACGCCGGCGTCCCTTCCAGCGTCTGCACCAAATTGGGCGCCAACGCGTCTTTCAGCACCGCCGTCATCGCGCCCTGCGCCTTCAGATCGGAGGCGCGCACCGGTTTCTTGTCGCGTGTGTAGCCGACGATGATGTTGCCCAGCCGGCGGCGCAGATCGTTCACGTCGGAGGCGAGGCAGAAGATGGCCATCACTTCCGATGCCACGGTGATGTCGAAGCCGTCCTCGCGCGGGTAGCCGTTGGCGGCGCCGCCCAGCGAGTTGACGATCTCGCGCAGCGCCCGATCGTTCATGTCCAGTACGCGGCGCCACGTCACGCGGCGTTGATCGATCGCGTGCGGGTTGCCCCAGTAGATGCTGTTGTCGAGCATCGCCGCCAGCAGGTTGTTCGCCGACGTGATGGCGTGGAAGTCGCCGGTGAAGTGGAGGTTGATGTCCTCCATCGGCACCACTTGCGCGTAGCCGCCGCCGGCCGCGCCGCCCTTCATCCCGAACGAGGGTCCGAGCGAAGGCTCGCGCAGGCACATCATCGCCTTCTTGCCGATCTTGTTGAGCGCGTCGGTCAGTCCAACGGTGGTGGTCGTCTTGCCTTCGCCGGCCGGCGTTGGCGTGATCGCCGAGACCAGGATCAGTTTTCCGTTGGGGCGATCCTTCAGCGACTTGACGTACTCCATCGAGACCTTGGCCTTGTAGTGGCCGTACGGCTCGAGGCTCTCAGCAGGAATGCCGAGACGGGTGAGCCCGATCTCGGCGATCCGCGTCATCTTTGCGGCCTGGGAGATCTCGATGTCGCTCTTGGGGTTCTGATGTTGCGAAGCGGGCATGTCTATACCAGTCGCGCGCCGGGCGCGAGGTTAGCGGATTTCACGAAGTCGCCGGCACTGACCTTGCCGCCGTCGGGGCCTTTCACTCGCAACACGGTGATTCGTCCATCGGCGCAGACCACAGTGAAGCCGGCGTTGCCGGCTTCGACGATTTCGCCGGGTTTGCCGCCAATGCCCTTGGGCGTCTGGGCCGGCACGGGCTTCGCCTCGAAAATCTGCAGCGTCTTCCCGTCGAGCGTCGTCCACGCGCCGGGGGCCGGACTACAGCCGCGAATCAGCGGATCGATCTGCCGCCACGACTTGCCCCAGTCGATGCGGGCGGTTTCCGCTGTGCACTTGCCTTCATAGGTCGCGAGCCGTTCATCCTGCTTGATCCGCGGCGCGCTCCCGGACTTCACCATGTCCACGGCTTCGAGCATCGCCTCCACTCCCATCGGGAACAGGCGATCGAAGTAGACGCTGCCAAGCGTGTCGGTCTCGGAGATCGGCGTCTTCTTCTGCAACAGGATGTCGCCGGTGTCGAGGCCGTTGTCGGGCCAGAAGATCGACAGGCCGGTTTCTTTTTCACCGAGGATGATCGGCCAGTTGATCGACGAGGCGCCGCGATGGGCCGGTAGCAACGAGGGGTGGTACTGGATCGAGCCGTGGGTCGGGATATTGAGAAACTCTTCCGGCACCATCAGCGTGACGAAGGCCATTACCTGCAGGTCTGGTTTCAGCTCGCGGAACTGCGCCCACACCTCCGGCTGGCGATACGACGCAGGTTGAAAGATCGACAGGCCCGCGGCCTGGGCGGCCTCCTTCAACGGGTCCGGCTTCTGGCCCGGCTTCTCCGGCGCCACATAGACGCCGACGATGTTTTCTCCGCGCTTCAGCAGTGCATCCAACACCGCTTTACCAAACGCCTGCTGGCCGTGAACGACGATTCGCATCTATGTCTGTGTCTAATCGGTGTAATCGGTGGCTTATTTGTCCGACGCTGACATTGCGCCCGACGCCTTGATTTCAGCGACTTGCTTCGCGCTGTAGCCGAGCACCTTGGTCAGCACTTCGTCGTTGTGCTCGCCAAGCAGCGGCGCGTACTTCACCTCGCACGGTGAATCCGACAGTTTGATCGGATTGCCAACCGTCAGGTACTTGCCCCGCTTTGGATGATCGACCTCGACCACGGTGCCAGTGTCCCGAAGCGACTTCTCCTCGGCGATCTCCTTCATCGACAGGATTGGCCCGACGGGAATGTCGTGCTCGTTACAGAGCGTCATCACCTCGAACTTCGTCTTGGTCTTGGTCCACTCTTCGATGGTTCCGAAGATCTGCTTCAAGCGGGGCAGGCGCGCGGGCGGCGTTGCGTAATTGGGATCGGACTTCCACTCCGGCTTCCCGATCAAATCGCAGATCTCGCCCCACACCGGTGCTTGAGTAATGAAATAGATGTAGGCGTCAGGATCTGTCTCCCAGCCCTTGCACTTCAGGATCCATCCCGGTTGTCCACCTCCGGAATCGTTGCCCGCGCGCGGTACGGACTTGCCGAACGTCACGCCTTCGCCGAACTGGCTGTATTCCTCGAGCGGGCCATGCTGCAGGCGTTGCTGATCGCGCAGCTTGACGCGTGCCAGGTTGAGCACACCGTCCTGCATCGCGCAGAGCACACGCTGGCCGCGCCCGGTCCGGTTGCGCTGATACAGCGCGGCGACGATGCCGAGCGCGAGATGGAGACCGGTGCCGGAATCGCCGATCTGCGCGCCGGTGACGAGCGGCGGACCCTCGCGGAACCCGGTGGTCGACGCCGCGCCGCCGGCGCATTGCGCCACGTTCTCGTAGACCTTGCACTCTTCGTACGGGCCCGGGCCGAAGCCCTTGACCGAGGCCATGATCATGCGCGGGTTCAGCTGGTGGACGCGCTCCCACGTGAACCCCATGCGATCGAGCGTGCCGGGCGCGAAGTTCTCCACCAGCACGTCGCAGGCCTTGATCAGCCGCTCGATGATTTCCTTGCCCTTGGGATGCTTCGAGTCGATGGTGATCGACCGCTTGTTGCCGTTGAGCATCGTGAAGTAGAGCGAATCAACGCCCTTGATGTCGCGCAGCTGCCCGCGGGTGATGTCGCCCGTGCCCGGACGCTCCACCTTGATACAGTCCGCGCCCATGTAGCCGAGCAGCTGCGTACAGGTCGGCCCTGATTGCACGTGGGTGAAATCGAGGATGCGAACGCCGTCGAGTGCCTTGCCGGCCTTGCCCCATGGAGCGGCGCGCTTGGTCGCGGCCGTCTTCGTCTTGATCGTCTTCTTTTTCGTCGCGGCCGTCCTGGCCTTTTTCCGAGCTGCCATCAGTGTCTCTGTCCTCGGCTATCCGCGTCTAATCGGTGTCAATCGGTGGCTTACTTGTACATCGTCTGGTTCTTGGTCCCCGGCGCGTACTCGTTCGGGTCGACCCAGATGTTGATCACGGCCGACTTGCCGGTCTTGGCCACCATCTCGCGCGCCTTGAGTAGCGAGGGCGCGATCTGGGCCGCCTCGCGCACTTCCACGCCCCACCCACCCCACATCTGCGGGAACACCGAGAAGTTCATGTCGCCGAGCTTGTTGCCGACATTCCCACGCTCGGGACCGTACTTGGCCATTTGTCCGTAGCGGATCTGGTTCATCGCGGAGTTGTTGCCGATCACCGCGATGTAGGGCGCGCCGAAACGATCGGCGGTTTCCATGTCGAACGCCGTCATGCCGAAAGCGCCGTCGCCGTAGTAGCAGAGCACTTCCTTCTTCGGATGCGCGAGCCTGGCCGCCATTGCGAAGCCGGTGCCGACGCCGAGCGACCCGAGGGCGCCGGGATCCATCCAGTTGCCGGGCGCGCGCGGACGCACGGCCTGTGCCGAAATCGTGACCACGTCGCCGCCGTCGCCGATATAGATCGTGTCGTCGGTGAGGAACTCGTTGATCTCGTACGCCACCCGATAGGGATGGATCGGTGACTGATCCGACTTGAAGATCGGCATCAGCTTCTCGAGCGCCGCATCCTCGGCCTCGGTCAGCTGCTTCATCCACTCCCGTCGTGCCTGGCGCTTGTCGTTCTTCAGCCGGCCGCCGGCTGCCTGCAACACGGCGCGGCACACAGCGCCCGGATCGGCGGCGATGCCGAGGTCGACGTCGCGGTTCTTGCCGACGATGTTGTAACCGAGATCGATCTGCACGAGCGTCGGCACGTTGATGCGCTTGCCGTAGCCCATGCGGAAATCGAACGGCGTGCCGACGATGACCACGACGTCGGCCTTGCCGAAGGCGAGCGATCGGGTGCGATCGAAGTGGTGCGGATCGCCGGGCGGCAGAAAGCCGCGGGCGGCGCCGTTGAAGTAGCCGGGAATGTCGAGGCCGCGTAGCAACGCGATGGCCTCCTCGTGGCCGCGGCAGGCCCAGACCTGCTGCCCGAACAGGATCGCCGGCCGTTCGGCATTCACCAGGATGTCGGCCAGCCGCTCGATGTCGGCCGGATCGCCGGCGGACTTCGTCGAGGCGCGGTAGTGGCCGGCCTTCGGCAGCACGGCGCGCGTCAGCTCGATTTCGCGATCGAGGACGTCGCGCGGAATCTCGAGATACGACGGGCCGTACGCGCCGTTGAAGCATTCGCGCGCGGCCATCGCCACCATGTCGGCGACCCGCTCAGTGGACATCACCGTGGTCGCGAACTTGGTGATCGGCCTCATCATGTCGACGTGCGGCAGGTCCTGCAGGCCGCCCATCTTCCACTGGCTCAGCGCGCTCTGGCCGCCGATGTGGAGCACCGGGCTCTCCGAGCGGAACGCGGTAGCGATGCCGGTCACGGCATTGGTGCATCCCGGACCCGCCGTCGTCACCACACAGCCCAGCTTCCCGGTCTGCCGCGCGTAGCCGTCGGCGGCATGCGCGGCCGTCTGCTCGTGGCGCACGTCGACGATGCGGATGTTTTCATCAATGCAGCCGTCGTAAATGTCGATGATGTGACCGCCGCACAGCGTGAAGATGGTGTCCACGCCTTCGGCCTTGAGCGCCTTGGCGACCAGGTGACCGCCCGAGATGACGCTCGCGTCGCGGCTCTTCTGCTTGAGCGTGTCTTCTGCAGTGGTGGCGGTCTTGGCAGCTTTCACGGCTGCGTCAGTGGTAGAGGTCGTCATAAGCAGGGAATTGTACTGTAGGCTATGCCCTCAATGTCCACCGCGAGAGCCTCTTCCGCCCCGCTTCAGGCCGAAACGTCTCGTTGGAGCCAATTGGTATTTGGCGTCGCGTGTATGGTGGCGGCCTCCAACATCCAGTACTCGTGGACGCAGTTCGTTCCCGAAATCCAGAAGGCGCATGGCTGGGAGCGCGCCGCGATTCAAACGGCCTTTAGCCTCTTCGTGGTCGTGCAGACGTGGTGCACGCCGTTTGTCGGCGCCTTGATCGATCGCCTCGGCCCGCGCGCCCTGGTCCTCTTCGGCGGTGTGCTCACCGGACTGGCGTGGGTCATCAATTCGTATGCGACGTCGCTGACGGGTTTTTATGTGGGATCGGTCATCGGCGGCCTCGGCGTCGGCGCTGTGTATGCCACCTGCATCAACAACGCGATCAAGTGGTTCCCCGACAAGCGCGGCCTGGCGGTGGGCCTGACCGCGGCGGGGTACGGCTCCGGCACCATCCTGACGGTGATCCCGATCTCCAGGATGATCGCCAGCGCGGGATATCAGTCGACGTTCTTCACGTTCGGGTTGATCCAGGGCGCAGTGATCGTGGCGTTCGCGGCGCTGTTGAAGGCGCCGCGGCCCGGCGCGATCAAGTACTCCGCAAACGTCGTGCAGTCGCGGCGCGACTACACGCTCGGCGAAGCACTGCGCACGCCGGTATTCTGGGTGATGCTGGCGATGTTCACCGCCACGGTGACCGGCGGGTTGATGGCGGTGGCGCAGTTGAGTGTCATTGCCGAAGACCTCGGTGTCCGAAACTTCCAGATGAACTTCGGCTTCTTTACCATGGCCGCGCTGCCATTCGCGCTGATGATGAACACCATGGTCAACGGCATTTCGCGGCCGGTGTTCGGATGGCTGTCGGATCACATCGGCCGCGAGCGCGTGATGTTCATCGCGTTTTCGCTCGAAGCGGTGGGGATTCTTGCGCTCGGCTGGTACGGCTCCAACCCGTGGGCGTTCGTCGTGCTCTCGGGCATCGTGTTCTTCGCGTGGGGCGAGGTCTATAGCCTGTTCAGCGCCACCGCCGGCGACACGTTCGGCACCAAGAACATCGGCACCATCTACGGGTTGTTGTATTGCGCGAAGGGCGTGGCGGCGTTGCTGGTGCCGTTCGGGAACGTGCTGATGGAAGCGACCGGGACGTGGACCACCGTGCTCTACACAATGGCGGCGCTGGATATCAGCGCCGCGCTGGCCGCCATTCTCATTCTCAAACCGCTGCGCCGGCGCATCGTCGAAGCCGATGCGCGCAGCATGCCGGCGCAGTCGGCGTCATCAGTGGCGGTGTAGCGACGCGTCGCCCGCGCGCTTACGCGTGAGACGGTGTCACCCTCCGTGAATGGCTCGTCTTGCCGGCCCGCCTTCGCGCGCCAGAAATTTCGCGCGCTACGGCGTGGTCGCGCGGGATTCATCGCGAGGTTAGGCGGCTCAATCAATGTATTCGAAGTCAACGAAGTACCGCCAAGCGGTCCATCCATCCGGATACAGATGCCTAAGCGCAAGCCACATTCTCTTACTGCCGGGATCCGGTATGAACACCTCCATCCGATAGTCAGGCACCAATGTCTTGTCGGCGTCGCCGATGACCTTTCTGACAATGTAGCCCGTGTCCCCGTTGAACTCGCCTCGGTTGACGACCACAAATGTTGACGAGTGGCCACTGGGGTACTGCTCAACCCATTGAACGTCTCCGATTCGGTGCCAGTACCTTGGCCCTGGCTCCGGCTCGAACTTGTAGTTGAAGCGCAGTCGATCATGCGACTTGCGCTTTCCAAGCTTGTCCAAGACCATGTTCGCGACTGAGCTGACCGACTCGTTGCGCCAATCCAAGTATCCGACGGTCTCGGCAAGCCCTGGAATGACAGTGTCATCCATGCGTAGGGGCAGTATGTACTCGCCCTTTTCTCTAAACGCTCTCGCTTGAGCCGCCTGCCGCTCGTGGCTCGTCCATGCTTTTGCCGCGTAATACTTGGACAAGAACATCACGCAGTACGACGCTTGGCTCTGGTACAGGTCAGCCAAGTAGTCGTAGAGATTCCTTCCCCATAATTCGGACTTCTCGAAGCCATCGTAAAAGACGCGCACCTCTAAGGCCTTGAGCGCGCGGGCCAACGCCTCTGCGTGTTGCCGATCCTCGCCCGCGAACGAGAGGGCCACGTCGAACTTCTTCCCATCACCGGCCATGGTAAGCCAACGCTCAATCCCGCCTAGCTCGTTATGGAGTAGACCGCCTCGATCTCATTAACCACGACACTCGAAGTCGTTAGCGGAACCCGTAACCAGCTGACGGCTGAAGACTAACACGCTGAGCACCCGTAGTGCCTCGAGGTAGCCAGTGCAAAATGCTGGCGTAAGCTGCAATCGGCTCGCAGCAAACGCCGAACCGATTTACCCGATGACGCGCGGATCTGCTGGATGTAATCGACTTGCGGGAAATCAATACTGGGCGATGGCCGAAGCAACGTTACAGCGATCCATGACCGCGAAAGCTCACGGCTACGCTCAGCCTTGGACCACGCTGATCCTCAGGCCATTGCGGCGGTGCCTCGCTGGAGCCGATGCCGCGCAGGCTCAGGTCGCGTAGAGCGTAATCAGAAAAATCGCGGACCGATAGCCGAGATATTACTGATGGTCTCGATCGCCTGCGTGACCAGATGGTTGACGGTCAGATCCGCCGGTTGCAACTGACGCTCACCGCAAGCCGGGCAGTGCCGCGACGACACCTCAAGGCCGCAGGTCGGGCAGATCCCGCGGCCGTCAGTCACCTTGCGCTTCCGAGTCTTGGCAGAAAGCGTCCGGTGCGCAACTGGTAGGCACGATACGGTTCGCCGAACCGCGCCAGCAGCTTGTCCTCCTCGGTCCACGACCTCGTCGCGAGCAGCGCGAACACCGGTATCCCGGTCGCGATCAGGAACCAGTTCGACGCCGTCAGCGCGATCGACAGCATGAACAGCGCCATGCAGTCGTAGAACGGATGGCGGACCACAGCGGTACGGGCCGCGCGTGACCAGCGCGTGCGCCTGGCGCGTGACCACCGTGTCGGTGAGGTTCGGGCCAAGGCTGCGGAGCGTCCAGATCAGGAGCACCGCGGTGATCGCGAACAGCGCGACGCCCGTCCAGCGAAGCCAGATCGGCAGCGGCAGGGACGACCAGGCCATCGACGCCGGGTTCGCCATGTAGGCAATCGCCGCCGCCCAGAGCACAGCGCCGGCGAGCCGCAAGCCGATCAGCATCGCCAGCCCCTCCTGCCTCCGATCCAGCTTTTCGCCGGTTGCCTGGGATCGGATCCGAAACGGCATCGCGATCAGGATGATCAGCACGAAGCCGGCGATGACGTACGGCCGAAATGTGAGGTCGAGATTCATGGGGTCACAGCCGAAGTAAATTCGGCCGTACGCGGTGATACCCGTGCTCGCGCGCCCACAAATCGAGCGACACACTCGCGAGGTCATCGGCAATCGGGCACGCGGCGCCATGACGTGTCAGATCGATCGTCTTCACGTACGCATGGCAGGCGTCGCACGCATCGATCCGCGCCGGCTCGGTGGCGTCGCTGCGATAAATCGGCAGGCGTTCAACACCGGCCTCGCCGCAAGCGACACACCCGAGGCGTGGCGCCGGCGTTTCCGCAAGACACACACCGCACACATACGAGCGGCGCGAACCGTGGCCAGCTTCGCGAAGCAGCGAGACCATCGGCAGACCATCGTGCGAGCAGGGATTGGGCGGAAACACGTGCAGCAGCGTTTCGACCGCGAACATGGCGGGTGATTCGAGCGCGCTTGCTGTCGCAGCGGCGTACTCGTCGCGTAGCTGCCACCACCAGTCCGACGCCGGCGGGCGGGGCTGAAGCCCCGCCCCTACGTACTCGCTCACCGGCCCTGGCGCATGACGTTCGAGCCATCGCAGGTGATCCGGCCATGCCGCGTGAGCGTCAGTGTGCCGGGTGAGCAGTGATTGCTGAAAGGCCGACAGCTCTGCCAGGAACTCGAGCGCCGCGCGTGCTTCAGGATGGGTGGCTGCCAGATCACGAGCGCGTGTGATGCGGGCGTCCCAAGCCGCCGATTGACGCCGATTAGACACCGATGCGTCAGCGGCGCGCGGCGGCACGGTCGTCAGTCGATCCTCCGATCACGATCGCCGATCCGTTCGGCACCACGACGACGCCCATATACACGTGGACGATGAACGCGCCAATCGTGATCAGAGCGGTGATCACATGCACCAGGATGGCGACCTCGCGCACGATCGCCGCTGATGCGGGAATAGATTGGGGAAACCACAACACCAGGCCCGACAGCAGCAAGACGAACGCGCTCAGCGTCATCACCCAGAACTGCATCTTCTGGCCGTAGTTGAAGCGTCCGGATCTTGGCACATGCTGATCTTCGTTGCGGATGTAATGCCACATCGCCTTCCGCCACGCCCGGTCCTCGTCCGTGGTGCGCATCACGGCCATCCACGTGATGAGCATCCATGCGGCGACGGCCGCGAACACGACGCCGACCCACGGATGCATCGCGCGCGCGAGAAACCCGCCGCCGAGCACGGTGGCGATCCAGTAGAACGAGGGGCTCCAGAACGCCAGGCCGGTGAGCAGCAGGTAGACGTACGACACTGCCGCGCACGAGTGCATCACACGTTCAGAAAATTTATAGCGCATCGGTTAAGAGCCTTCGTCGATGCCTTCCTTATGTTTCCGTCCGTAGCGAATGAAGTGAGCCGCCGCGCCAAAGATGCCCGCGGCCATGGCCACATTACCGATGGTCTTGAGCGCGCCTTTCCAGAATGTGACCGCGCGCGGCACCGTGGGATTCGCGGGCAGGCCGTAGAGCTCCGGCTGATTGCCGAACGCGAGCACCGTCACCACCGATGTGCCGCCGACGCCGGCCGGATCGTAGACCGCCGCCTGCGGATACCCATTCGCCTTCAATTGCTCCACCCGGAGGTTGGCGATTTGCAGCATGTCGTCCTTGGTGCCGAACTGTAGGCAGCTGGTCGGGCACGCCTTCACGCATGCCGGCTGCAATCCTACCGACACGCGATCCACGCACATCGTGCATTTGTAAACGCGGCCGGTCTTCTCGGCAAACTTCGGCACGTTGAACGGGCAGCCGGTCATGCAATAGCCGCAGCCGATGCACTCGTCCTGGTGGAAGTCGACGATGCCATTCGCGTGCTGGACGATGGCGCCGGGAGCGGGGCAGGCGATGAGGCAGCCCGGCTCGCTGCAGTGCATGCACTGGTCCTTGCGCATCAGCCAGTTGAAGCTGCCGTCCGGGTTGTCGAGCTCGCTGAAGCGGATCAGGTTCCAATAGTTCGACGTCATGTCGGGCATCGTCTGGTAGGTGCCCGACTGCACGGTGGCTTCCGGCGGCAGATCGTTCCACTCCTGGCAGGCCACTTCGCACGCCTTGCAACCGATGCAGGTCGACGTGTCGACCAGCTTGGCGATGATCGGCTGCTGCCTGATCCCCGCGGCCGGTGGTCCGGCGGACGAGCGGATGATCTCGAGCGGCGCGGCCATCAGACTCTCTCCAACTTTACGAGGAAGCCCTTGTATTCCGGCGCGAACGAATTCGGATCGAGGATCGTCGGCGTCACGAGATTGGCCAACGCGCCCTGCTGCTTGCCGCGCCCGAGGAAGCCCCAATGGATCGGGAATCCGATTTGATACGTGGTCTTGCCGGCCACCTGCATCGGCTTGATGCGTCGCGTGACCATCGCCTTGCCTTCGACCGACCCGCGCGCCGACGACACGCGCACACGATCCCCGTTGGCGATGCCTTTCTCCGCGGCCAGCTGCTCCGGGATCTCGACGAAGAACTCCGGCTGCAGCTGCGTGTTGTACGGATTGTTTTTCGTCCAGTAGTGGAAGTGTTCGGTGAGCCGGTAGGTCGTGCAGACGATCGGATACTCGTCGGCCGTGCCGAGCACGTCGTATTCGGTGGTGAACGGCTTCACCGCGGGATTTGAACTGTGCGACGGGTGCAGCGGATTGGCCACCGGTGATTCCGAGGGCTCGTAATGCTCCGACCACGGGCCGTCGACGAACTGGCCGGGCACGAAGAGCCGAGCCACGCCTTCGGGCAACATCATGAACGCGCCGAGGCCAGCGGAGGGCGGACTATCGGCGGTGATGTCGGGCACGTCTCCGGTCCATCGCGATCCCGACCACGCAATCGACGGCCGTGACGGATCCCATGGCCGGCCTTCGGCATCGGCTGAGCAGCGGTTGTACAACACGCGGCGATTGGCAGGCCAGCTGAAGCCCCAGTCGGGATAGCGTCCGACGCCGCTGGGGTCCGCGGGTGATCGCCGCTGACTGAGGTTGCCCGCATCGGTATACATGCCGATGTAGAGCCAGTTGCCCGACAGGGTCGATCCATCGGCACGCGTGTCGGCGAAGCGCGCCAGCTGCTGGCCGCCGCGGACCACGATGTTGCCGCCGGCGTCCTTCACGTCGGCGATCGCCCAGCCGTTGATCTCCTTGGCCACTTCGTCGAGCGACGGATGGATCGGGTTCGAGTACCACCAGTTGAGATGCCGGATCGGATCAGGGTGGCGTCCGCCCTCGCGCTCGTACAGCTCGCGCACCTTGAGGAAGACGCGCGCGATGATCTCCTGGTCCGCCTTCGCCTCGCCCGGCGGATCGACGGCTTTCCATTTCCACTGAATCCAGCGCGCCGAGTTGACGAACGATCCGTCTTTCTCCGCGAAGTTCGCCGCCGGCAGCATGAACACTTCGGTCTGCACGTCCTCCGGCTTCTTGTCGACAAGCGCCTGAATGTCGTCGCGCCAGAACGCCGCCGTTTCCTGCTCGAAGTTCTCGGCCACGACCAGCCACTTCAGTTTCGAGAGCGCGGCCACCGCCTTGCGCGAGTGCGGCCCGTTGCTCACCGGGTTCATCCCGAAGCTGAAGAACCCCTCCATGCGGCCGCGGTACATGTGGTCGAAGATGTAGGCCCAGCTCCAGTTCTCGTAGCCCCCGGCCTCGTCTTGCGGCAGGCGCGGATGGATCGTGTAGCCGAAACCGTTTTCGCGCGTTGCATGCGTGCCGTAATACGCCTTGAGCTGGCTGACCGCGAAGCGATCCGTGTTCGACCAGAAATTGGTGGACGTGGCGCTCAGCGCCTTCGGCGTCACGGCGGTCACGAACGAATCGAGCGATTCGTGATCGGCCTTCGGGATGGGTATGTATCCAGGCAGGTTGTGGTACGCGACGCCGCAATCGGTGCCGCCCTGGATGTTGGCGTGGCCGCGCAGCGCATTCACCCCGCCGCCGGCGCGGCCGACGTTGCCAAGCAGCAACTGTAGCATCGCTGCGGCGTGAATCAGCTGCACCGAGTGGCTGTGATGCGTCCAGCCCAGCGCGTACATGATGGTGCCGGCCCGATTCGGCGTGTGCGTCGAGGTGATGAGCTCGGCGGTCTTGACGAAGTCCTCGGCGGTGCAGCCGCAGATGTTGGCCACCGCCTCGGGCGTGTAGCGCGCGTAGAACGCCTTCATCACCTGGAACACCGACCGCGGATGCTCCATCGACGGATCGGTCCGGGCAAAGCCGCGAGCGTCCAGCTGGTAGCCCCAGCTCGACGTGTCGGTGTACGACTTGGTCTCCTCGTTCCAGCCCGAGAACACGCCCTTCTCGGCGTCGAACGCGTAGGTGTCCTTGAGCAGGTACGGCGCGTTGGTGAACGCGCGCACGTAGTCGGCGTGGAACCGATTACGCGACAGCGCGTAATGAATCAAGCCGCCGAGAAACGCGATGTCGGTGCCGACGCGGATCTGCACGAACTGGTCGGCCACCGCGGCGGTGCGATTGAAGCGCGGATCGACGCAGACGAGCTTTGCGTTGCGATTGCGCTTCGCTTCCATCACGAAACGGAAGCCGACCGGATGGTTCTCAGCCGGGTTGCCGCCCATCGCCAGCACAACGTCCGCGTTGCGGATGTCGGTCCAGCCGTTGGTCATCGCTCCGCGTCCGAACGTGGCGGCCAAACTGGCCACCGTGGGGCCGTGTCATATACGGGCCTGCTGCTCGATGGGGATCACCCCGAGCCCGGCGCGGAACGCCTTGACGAGCAGGTAATTGACTTCGTTGGTGTCGGTGCAGCCGCCGATCACGCCGACCGCGGTGAGCGCATTGATCGCGCGGCCACGCGCGTCTCGCTCGATCAGGTGCTTGTCACGCGCGTCTTTCACCAGCCGGGCAATGCGATCGATCGCCCAGTCCCACGGCTTCTCTTCCCAGGCGCGGCTTCCCGGCGCGCGGTACTTCACCGTGGTCAACCGCCGATCGTTGACGATGTTCTGCTTGAGGGTGATGCCTTTGGGGCACAGCGCGCCCTGGTTGATCGGATGATCGGGATCGCCTTCGACGTGCACCACCGTCGGCGTGACGTTCCGCGACTTGTCGCCCAGCGTGTGGATGATCACGCCGCAGCTGACTGAGCAGTATGGGCAGGTTGATCGAGTTTCGGTGGTGCGCGCGATCTTCAGCTCGCGAACCTGGGCCAGCGCGGGTGCGAGATCGAACCCCAGCACCGACAGTGCGATGCCGCCGGTAGTTGCGTTCCGGATGAACTCACGACGTGTCGTGGCCATTTGGGCCGCAGACTAACGCAGATTAGACACGGATTGACGTTTGTTTATCGGTGTCCAAATCTGTGTTTAATCGGTGGCTTACCAACCCAGGCGCAGTCCCGTCACCCAGGAAATGCCCGAGTATTCGCCGCCGTCGTTCGCGCGGTCTTGCATCTCGCCGAACTCCACTCCGCTTTGCAGCTTGAGGCGATGGCCGTAGAAGTAGTAGTTCACGCCCAGGTAGCCCTCGCTGTACTTGTCGCCGCTGCCGCTCGCCACGCGATTCTCATACGTCGGCAGCGAGACACCGTTGTTGCCGTCGCTGTCGAGGAAGACGTACCGCCCCACGAATTGCAGTTTGTCGGTGACGTTGAAATACGGCATCAGCATGAAGGACCAGATATCGCGCTGGCCCAGGTACCCAGCGCCGGTGGCCACGTCGCCGCGCGCGCCCCAGCGGCCGTCATCCAGCCTGAAGTTGAGTGACGTAATGTGTTCGTACCGTCGCGTGAAGGTGTTGTTGACGTCAGGCTGTTGGTAGAGATAGTTCCCCGTCACCACCGCCTCTCTGACGCCGAGCTGCTTGGCGAAATCATAGCCGAGCACGGCGAGCGTGAAG
This sequence comes from uncultured Acidimicrobiia bacterium, assembly GCA_963784445.1. Taxonomy (GTDB): domain Bacteria; phylum Acidobacteriota; class Vicinamibacteria; order Vicinamibacterales; family UBA2999; genus 12-FULL-67-14b. Next base: position 821,437 of record CAWARO010000002.1, read on the forward strand.
ACGCCGCCGTTGAACTCGCCGAACTCACGGGTCATCGCGCCTGACGAATAGACGCTGCCCCGATACGTCCATGCGTTCTTGCGGCCCGACACGCTCAAGCCCGGCATGTATTCCTGGCCGAACCAGATGTTGTTCGCCAGGTTGCTGCGATCGATCGTGAGGAGTTCCCTGGATGAAGTCGCGCCCTCTTGCGTGAACGGCACGCTGTGCTTGCCGACGGTGATCGTCAGCGTGGGATTACGCGACCATGCCACGTAGGCATCGGTGAGGCGCACGTAGAACGGATCGTGCTCCTGCGGATTGACCTCGACTTCGGTGTGGAACAGATAATTTCGAAAGAAGGTAATGCGCGGCCCGAAACGCACGCGACGGACGTTCCATTCTTCGGTCTCGCCCTGATCGGCGTCGACGGAGGCGAAGTCCTGGTGGTAGCGGCCGGTGAAGACGACCCGCTGGACGACCGGATTTTCCTTGTTGTCGTACCAGTTCGTGACCCGGCCCCAGATCTTGTCGTAGTTCGACGGCTGTTTCTTTTCGGCCGCCTGCGTACTGCTCTGCGCCCACGCCGGCCCGGCCGATGCGAGAATCATGAGCACCAGCAACCGGGCACAGGGTCGGACGCTCAACGCCATGCTTCGAGCCTACGGAGTCAACGTTTTACACGTGTTACGTCAATGTGAATTCTATGTAACAACAAGTACACAACAATTGAAGTGCCAAGTGCCGGGAGCGTGGCGCCAATCGGGGTCGCGAGTTTGTAGACGATGAAGCCAAGGATCCAGGCGGCGACGCCGGCGATCTGGAACGACGGCATCGTTTCAATGCTATAGACCGCGCCGACATCCACGCCTTTCCTCATGACCACGAAGTGCGCGAGGAACACGCCGCCGACCGGCACCAGGACCGATCCCAACAACACCATCAGGTTGGCAAACTGCGTCAGCCATCCGGACGACACCAGGCCAAGCACCGTGCCGATGATGCCAATCGTCCACACGGATCCGGCTCCTGTGGATCGCGGCGACAGCGTGCGCCAGGCGAGCGACGACAAGTAGATGTTCACGAAGTTGGTCGTGATCGTCGCCAGGGCCACGAGCGCCGCCGTCCACCAGCCCACACCGGCGGCTGCCAGCATGGTGCCCGGATCGTCGCTACCGGCGATTTGGGCGAGGTTCCATCCCACCGGCATCAGCCACAGCGCGGGTAACGCGAGGCCGGCGAACACCGCCGTTGCTGATGCGCGCGTCGAGCGCGTATAGCGCGAGTAGTCCGCGAACATCAGCAGCCACGACACCTGGTAGCCAATCACGACGTCCAGTCCCCATAGCAGTGGCGGGGGCGGCAGAGACGACAGCAGATCGACTCGTGGCGGCAGCGTGAACGCTGCCCACGTCAGGAAGGCGCCGGCGACCACCATGATCGGCATCGCGATTCGATCCGCGTAGCCAACGGCCCGCGGTCCGCGCGCGACGACGACGGTGGCCAGCACGCCGAGACCCGCGGACCAGACGCGCGCCGTGTCTGAGCCGCCGAGCACCTGCGCGCACACCGAGGCCGCAATCGTGTTGTTGACGGCAATCCACGCGAAGTTCGTGAGGTAGAGCAGCCCCGACACCAGCTGCGCCCCGCGATACCCGAGCGGCGCCCGCGCGGCAATCATCGATGGCACGCCGGTCCTGGATCCGACGGGGGCAAGCATGGCCACGAGCGAGGCGCCAAAGCACGCGCCGGCCACCACCAGCACCACGACATCGGTCCGGCCGTAGCGCGCCCCAAGCACCGCGCCGGTCTGGAGCGTCGTGGCCACGATGTTGGCGGCCGCAAAGATCAGGAACAGATCGAAGGCCGGCTGGGTCTGCTGCGACTCCGGAACAGGTGAGAGGTCAGCAGCATCCATTGGGGCGACGGCGGTATTATGCCCCCATGAAATCGGCATGCGCCTGTCTGTTTGCGATCGCGTTTGGTGTTGTGCTGACCGCCCAACCGGCATCAATCGTCCTGCGCCCGGACCGGGTCTTTGATGGTGAACGATCCCACACGGGTTGGGTCGTGGTGGTCCGTGGCGATCGCATTGAAGCGGCAGGTCCCGCGGCATCCACGACCGCGCCGGCGGGTGCGCGCACCATCGCCTTGCCCGGCACCACGTTGTTGCCGGGATTGATCGAAGGCCACTCGCATCTGCTGTTGCATCCCTACAACGAGACCAGCTGGAACGACCAGGTGTTGCGAGAAGCGCTGGCGCTGCGAGTAGCGCGCGGTGTCAATCACGCGCGCGACACCTTGATGGCCGGCATCACCACGGTGCGCGATTTGGGCAGCGAAGGTGCCGCCTACGCGGACGTGGGTCTTCGCGACGCCATTGCGCAGGGCATCGTGCCTGGCCCGCGGATGTTGGTGGCAGGTCCGGCGATGGTGGTCACGGGCAGCTACGCCCCGAAGGGATTTGCGCCTGAGGTCACGGTGCCGCAAGGCGCTGAAGAAGCCGACGGCCTCGACGGTGTGGTGAGGGTGGCGCGCGGGCAGATCGCGCGCGGCGTGGACTTCATCAAGATCTACGCGGACTATCGATGGGGGCCGAACGGCGAAGCGCGGCCTGGCTTCACGCTCGACGAAATCAGGCGGCTCGTCGAGGCCGCCAACAGCAGCGGCCGTCCCGTGGTCGCGCATGCGTCATCACCTGAAGGGATGCGGCGCGCAATCCTCGGCGGTGTCGAGACCCTCGAACACGGCGACGAGGGCACGCCGGAGATCTGGCAGCTGATGGTCGAGAAGAACGTGGCGTATTGTCCGACCATTGCCGCGGGCGATGCGACCTCACAGTATGGCGGATGGAAGAAAGGCGTCGATCCCGAGCCGGTGCGGATCACCCGCAAGCGGCAGACGTTCAAGGCCGCGCTCGCGGCCGGCGTGAAGATGTGTTTCGGCGGCGACGTCGGCGTCTACGCGCACGGCGACAATGTGCGCGAGCTCGAGTTGATGGTGGACTGGGGCATGACGCCCGCCGCGGCCCTGGTCGCCGCCACGTCAGGGAATGCGTCGTACTTTCGCCAGGGGGAGCGTATCGGGCGCGTCAAGCCGGGGCTCTTCGCCGACCTGATCGCCGTCGAGGGCGATCCGTCGGCGGATATCAAGGCCCTCAAGCGGGTGAGGTTCGTCATGAAGGGCGGCAAGGTCCATCGGGAGTAGCCGCTACTTGATCGGCTCGATGTCACAGGGGTGGCATTGGACGGGGAGGGCGCGGCGGTTTTTTCACCCACCATTTCCATGGCCACGGCCGAAACGCCAATCTCGAGACGGATCGCCACGTGGTGACGATGGCGATGAGGTAGTTCCTGATCCACGTCGGCGTGCCCTTCGAGACAACCGGGTACTGACCCGTGTTCGGGCCGCACTCGACCGACATCAGCAGGCCTGTCAGCGGCTTCACCAATCCTGCCATCGTGACCATTTGCGTTATGTCTGCGCCAGGATCCGACAACCCGGGATCGCGCACGTAGAGGGCCGTGACCTTTTGGCCATTCCATAGAACGCTGCTGCCAGGGCCGTCCAGTTGATACCCGACCGCCACCACCCAGTGGAGCGATGCGAATGTCGTGAAGGCCGCAGGCACTGGAGAGGTGGCCGAGAGGCTATCGGCGATCCTCCGAATCACATCGTGAGACCCAAGGTACTCCGCCCGCACGGTGTCGGGCGCGGAGTCGTTGATCGTCGCCTCCATGGCTTCGGGTGTGGTGTACCAGCAGTGGTAGTGTCCTGGGCCGCAACTGTCGCAGTGCTGCGTGTCGAACGATCCCTCGTCCGACGGCGCGTCCTTGGGCCGTTTCTCCGTTCCGGTGTTGACCTTGATCGCCTCCCACAAATCCGCCTGTGCCTGCTGCTTGTCCCAAAAGCTGAGCACCATGTTGATGCACGCGGGACCGCAGAAGTACTCCGAGCTCTGCGTATCGTGCTCGATGCCCGGAAGGAGGAAGTTCTGCGCCATCGCCTTCTTAGATCCAGTCGAACGTGCACCACGCGCCGCCGCCAATGCCGCCGGGACCGGCGGTGCAGGTCACGTGGGTCTTGGTCGCCGCGAAGGCGCTCTTGAGCTGGTTCTTGCCGGCCTCGGGATTTCCGCCCGCGAGCAACCCTGCGATGGTGCCCATGTCGCGTGCCACGGCCAGCACATTCGCGCCATCCGTGCTCCAGTTGCCGCCGGCCTGCAGGCGGCCATGGACGGCGGACTGGAGCAGCCCCCTCCACTCGGCCAGCGCTCCGGGGTTCGCGGTCTTGTGGTCCACGCCGTCCAGGCCGTCTCTGACCTCCTTGACGATCAGGTTGGTGATCTGAATCGCCATGAACATGTGGGAGTCGAATCCAAAACCGGCGATCTGCACGATGATGTCCAGCGGAAGCCGCTTCTTTCCCCTGGGATCGAACAAGGCCTCCCAGTCTTGCACCTTCGGCAGTTTGCGCGAATCGAACTGTGGAATCTTCGGCGCGCCGCGCTTCACTCTTTTTTTCGCCACGATACTTCTCCCTTGCGTCAGCCCCGACCTGTATTGACCGTGAGTTGATCGAACATAACGCCGTCCACGCGCATGTAGCGCGCTACCCCCAGGGCCGACACTTCCCAGAACGGACGCAGGCGCGTCGTCGACTGGCTGCCCGGTGCCCATACTTGCCGCAGCGATCGGCCGGCGGACCACCACCGAACCGAGGCGTGGTCGATGAACGGAGTGAGCCTGGCCGCCGGCCGCTTGATGCCCTCGGCTTCGAGCAGCGCGCCGTCGGGTCCGAGTACGAAGCGGGCGGTGACCAGCAGTCCCCTGGTGAATTCAAAAAGAAAGTAATGGATGTCGTCGGTCCGCAGGGGCTCAACGGAAGCCGATGGGGATCGCATGTCGGTGCCGGCCAGCGCGGGCTCCCACACAGAAGACTCTCGGAGCGACGTGCGAGTGTTCTCCGCCGCCGCCAGTACCTCCGGGGTAGGCTCCAAGGCGACCCTCCCTGCGTACTTGATTTAGACGAGACCACGGGCCGCGCAGGTTCGGAGTGGACCGGCGGAGCGTAGCCTACGGCATAGCGGCACGCAAGGCGAAAAGCTCCTGGTGCAGATCGCGCGCAGTCATCGGCCGCCCCGCAGGCGCGGCCGACAGCGTCCGTGCAAAGAAGCCGGCGACCCGATCGCCGCACTCGGCGCGCAGCTCGCGGATGTCCGGGACGTGACCGTCGAAGATGGCGATAGACACTTCGCTGAGGGTGCGACCGACAAACGGCCGCCGGCCTGCCATGGCCTCGAACAGGACAACGCTCAACGCCCACACGTCGAAGCCAGGGTCCGGCTTGGTTGCCAACAGGGCCTCCGGAGACATGTATGAGGGCGTGCCGACCAGGCCGTTCCGGCTGATCATGGTGGACACCGTCAAATCTTTCTCCACGGTGGCGTCACCCGCTGTGGTGACGGTCTCCAGGAGCGGATCGCCGCTCGACTGCAACATGTGTGCAAGGCCAAAGTCGATCAGCTTCGGCGTTCCCGTGCGGGTGAAACCGATGTTGCTCGGCTTGATGTCGCAGTGGATGATGCCGGCGTCGTGCAGGCGGCCGAGCGCACTGGTGAGGGTGATGCCCAGGTCGACGGCCTCGACAATGCCCAGCGGACGATGGGCCAGCCGCCACGCCAAGGTGCCCCCTTCGAGGTACTCCTCCACGAGGAACGGTACGCCGCGCCAGGACTCGATCCCATAAATCACGGCCAGGTTGGCATCGACGATCGACGCCATGGCCTGCGCCTCCGATTGAAGGCGCGCCTGGTGTTTTGAGCCCAGATGCGGCAGCGTCTTGATGGCCACCGAGCGGCCCAATGACAAGTCCCGCGCGAGATACACCACGCCCATCCCGCCCGAACCGAGGCGGCGCTCGAAGCGGAACACGCCCCTGAGCAAATAAGGGGCAGCGGCCTCGACAACCTGGCCGCCGCACACGCATTCGGCCGCGCCGGGCTCGTACACCCTCGAGCACGACACGCACTCGCCGGCCGCGGGTGGTGTCTGCGAATCGGGCGCGCTGCGCAGCCGGTTGTTCTCGAGCGCCAGGGCCACTGGTGTGGCAATGGCCATGAGCGCGCGGCGATCCGAGTCCGAGTACGGCAGTTCGCTGCGCTTGGGGCCGAGGGCGAGGATGCCGATGATCTCCACCGAGCGCGTCCGCAGCGGCACCAGCAGGGTATACGGGCCCCCGTTTAACCACTGCTGCTCGGACACGTGTATGCGGTTGAGCGCGGTGTCGCGCGCGGTGTCGACGTCCATCGGCTGAGCGCTTGCCATGACCAGCGTGGCCAGCGTGCTGCGCACGTTCAAGACTGCTCCGCCGCCTCGCGGATCGCACAGGTCTCCAGGCACCGGATCGAGCACGTAAAGGTCGGCCCGCGCGTGGAACACCGCATCGAGCTCCTGTGCCAGCGCCTCGGCAATGGCCCGCGGCGTTTGCGTGATCCAGTCGCTGGCCATCAAGTGCGACAACATTGTGTGAGCGTCGTGGGGCTCGCGGAAGTACCGCCGATCGAGGGCCTGCAGCCACTGGCGCCGAAGCCGAAAGGCCACGCTGCCCGCCACGACAATACCGACGAGCGCGATCGGCCGCGGCCCGCCCAGCAACGCCACCAGGCTTTCGGTTCGCCGTTGATAGAGGAACACCGCCAACGCCACAAACGGCATGGTGCTGAGGCCGATGATGGTGGCCTTCGCGAGCAGGTATTGCGCCGCCAGGCGCAGCACCACGCGCGTCTCGACGATGCGGTCGTAAAGGACGGAATAGGACACGACCAGCGGGACGACGGCCATTGGAACGAAGAGCAGAATGGCGATCCACGGCTCCACGGCAGGTTGGTGCACGAGCGCCCTGTAGGCCGGCCAGCTCTCCTCAACGGTGACCTCGATGAAGAGCGGGGACAAGCCGAACACAAGGCCGGCGGCAAACACCTGCAGCCGGAACCGGTCGCCGCCGCCGCTGCCGATCAGTCGGTAGGCGAGTGCGAGGATTGCCAGCAAGGCAGCCACAAACGTGATCGGCCAATATAGACTGCCCGTATCCGCGACCGGAAGGAGTAGCCCACGCGGATCGCCCTTGGCGAGCGGCCACACCACGAGTGACAGCATCAAGACGAAAGCCGCCAGGCCCATCACCTCCAGCAGGCGGGCGGTGACGCCGGCCACGCGGCTGAACCTCCCGGTGAGCGGCGATGGGAACGCACCGACGAAACGCCACAGGAAGGCCGGCAGGAAGGTGTCGGGACGGAGGAGCGTGACCACCGCAGGCATGGGCCACGGGTCGAGGGCCAGCAGGCGCTGGGAGAGCGGCACCGCGAGCAGCACCAGCAAACCGCCCAACCACGTGGCGCGCGCGTCACGTTTGTTGCCCACAACGAGGCCGCCGCCGACGAGCGCAAACGTGGCGCTCAGGAGCGCATACGCCCACAACGGTATCGGGCTTGGTTTGGCGGTGTTGACCTGACCCGCCAGGAACAGCACCAAACCCACCGCGATGCGGGCGCTCGCAATCGCGACAATCAGCCGCGCCCAGATCGGCACGCGCGGATTATGCCACGTAGGTAAGATGGAGCCGGAACGGAACGGCAGATTCTCAAGGAGTGATCATGGTGCGCGGCATCTTCGCGGTATTGCTTCTCACCGGCATCACGCTGACGGCCGGCGAGCACGGTCCCGACAAGGGTACACTCGTCATCGTCGGCGGAGCCATGCAGGATCCCGCGATCGTCAAGCGATTCATCGATCTCGCCGGCGGCCCCGATGCGCCAATCGTGATTATTCCGACCGCGGGTGAAGCCGACGATGAATACGACCAGTACTGGTCGGGACTGCGGCAGTGGCGCGAGAACGGCGCGAAGAAGTTGACCGTCCTGCACACGCGCGATCGCAAGGTGGCGGATTCTGAGGCGTTCGTGAAGCCGATCCGCGAGGCACGCGGCGTATTCTTTGCCGGCGGCCGCCAGTGGCGGCTCGCTGATTCGTACTTGAACACGCAAACCCACAAGGAGCTGGCCGCGCTACTGAATCGTGGCGGCGTCGTAGGCGGGTCATCGGCCGGCGCGTCGATCCTCACCTCGTTCATGGTGCGCGGCGACACCAAGAGCAACGAGAAGATGATCGGCGATCACACCGTGGGTCTTGGCTTCCTCAAGAATGCCGCCGTCGATCAGCATTTGCTGCGCCGCAACCGCCAGTTCGACATGCTTGAAGTGATCGACAAGCACCCCGAGCTGCTCGGCATCGGCCTCGACGAAGACACCGCCATCGTCGTGCAGGGGGATCAGTTTGACGTGATCGGAAAAAGCTACGTCGTGGTCTACAGCAACAAGCCGGTGGTGGGATCGAATGGCCGGTTCTACTTCATGGGCGCGGGTGATCGCTTTGATATGAAAGCGCGCAAGGCGACGCGGCAGGGCAATGAGTGGCGTCCGCTGCAGGGCGTGCGGCCGCCGGGTCCTGGTCGATGAGGTGAATCCATGACGAACTACAGGCTGGGCGCGATCGCAGTCGCAATCGTGTCGGCAACGCTACTCGTGGAAGCGCAAACCGTCAGTCCGGATGTAGCCAGGCATGTGGCCGCCGCGCGGGCCGCGGCAGGTGAGGAGTATTCGGGACTCTTCAAACGGTTGTGCACTCCGGAAGGCGCCATCGCTGCGGCCATTGCGCCGAAGCCGGCCGCCGCGAAGCCACCAGGTCCGGCCGCGCCGAAGCCCGCAGGCCCGCCGGCAAAGTCCACGTGGGAAGCGCCGCCGGCCAAGGTCTTCGACAATCTCTACTTCGTCGGGGAAAAAGAATACTCGGCGTGGGCGGTGACGACACCGGACGGCATCATCATCATCGACACCATCTTCGAGTACTCAGTGGACAGCCAGATCGCGGGCGGCCTTCGTTCGTTTGGTCTCGATCCCGGCACAATCAAGTACGCCATTGTCAGCCACGGCCACCGCGATCATTCGGGCGGGGCGAAGTACTTGCAGGACTCATTCAAGACCCGGGTGCTGCTGTCGGCGGCTGACTGGGACATGCTGGCCGCGAATACGCGAGATCCCGCGAAGCCCTCACGCGATCTGGTCATCACCGATGGTCAGGCGCTCACGCTTGGCGGGACGACGCTGACGATGTATCTCACGCCAGGTCACACACCGGGCACGGTGTCCACGATCGTGCCCGTGACCGATGGCGGCAGGAAGCACATTGCCGCTTACTGGGGCGGCACGGCGTTCAACTTCGGCCCGAACAAAGAACGGCTCGATCAATACGTGTCGTCAGCACGCCGCTTTGCCGACATCGTCAAGAAGGCCGGCGCCGACGTGCTGATCTCGAATCACACCATCTTCGACGGGTCGAAGACCAAGCTGCCGGCCCTCGCCACACGCAAGGCCGGCGATCCGAATCCATACGTGATCGGCACCGACAGCGTGTTGCGCTACCTCAAGGTGGCTGAGGAATGCGCGCAGGCTATTAAGTTGCAGTTACCGTGAAGGCTGATGGGGAACCCATGACTACGAGATCGTTCTTGCTTATCGCGGTCTTCGCTGTGGCGGTGTCTGCTGCGACGCAGGCACAGCGGCCGGCGCCGGCCGCGCCCGCTCCTCCCGCCGCGCCGGTCGATCCGCGAGTGGAGAAGCTGAAAGCGCTGCTCGATGCCGACGTGTCGTCGCCGGCGATGTACGACCTGGGCCAGCAAATGAACGACATGGTCTTCAGCTTCGGCGAGATCGGGTTCCAGGAAGTCGAGACGCAGCGTTATCTCGGCACGCTGCTGCGCGACCACGGCTTCGCCGTGGAAGATGGTGTGGCCGGCATTCCGACTGCCTGGGTCGCGAAGTGGGGCTCGGGCCGTCCGGTGATCGCGTTCGGGTCCGACATCGACGGCATCCCGCAGGGCTCGCAGAAGCCAGGCGTGGCCTATCACGACCCGCTCGTCGAAGGCGCGCCGGGCCACGGCGAAGGCCACAACTCCGGCACGCCGCTCAACATTGTCGCGGCGCTGGCGGTGAAGAAGATCATGGAGCGCGAGAAGTTGCCGGGGACGCTGATGATCTGGCCGGGCGTCGCCGAGGAGCTGCTCGGCACCAAGGCGCATTTCGTCCGGGCCGGGCTCTTCAAGGACGTCGACGTCGTGCTCTACAACCACGTCGGCTCGAATCTCGGTACCAGTTGGGGCGACGGCGGCGGTAGTGGCCTCGTCTCGGTGGAGTACACCTTCGAAGGCGAGACGGCCCACAGCGCCGGCGCACCATGGCGCGGGCGCTCGGCGCTCGACGCCGTGGAACTGATGAACGTCGGCTGGAACTACCGCCGCGAACATCTCCGGCTGTCGCAGCGCACGCACTACGTCGTGACCAACGGTGGCGACCAGCCCAACGTAGTGCCCAGGAACGCGGGCGTCTGGTACTACTTCCGCGAGACCGACTACGAGTCGATCAAGAACATGTGGGACATCGGCGACAAGATGGCGCAGGGTGCGGCGCTGATGACCAATACGACGTGGACTTCGCGGGTCCTCGGCACCGCGTGGCCGCGTCACACCAATCGGACGTTAGCGGAGACCATGTACGCGAACATCACGCGCGTTGGTTTGCCGCAGTGGAGTGAGGCTGACATCGCGCTGGCCAAGGCGACGCAGCGCATGATGCAGTCGCCCGAAGTCGGCCTGGCAACCGGCCCGATCGGCCCATTGCGTGGCCGCGAGCGCATTCCGGACGAAGAGAAGCTGGGCGGGCCGTCCGACGACATCGGCGATATCACCTGGAACGTGCCGACCGTGTCCCTCAGCTATCCCGCAAACTTCCAGGCCGGCCCTGGGCACCACTGGGCCAACGCCATTCCGATGGCCACGCCGATCGCCCACAAGGGTGTGAATGCCGGGGCGCGCGTGCAAGCCCTCACCGCGTTGGATCTCGTGCTGCGGCCGGAACTGGTGTCGCAGGCGCGCGATTACTTCGAGAACGTGCAACTCAAGCAGCGCAAATATGCGTCGTTCTTGCGGCCGCAGGATCAGCCGGCGATCTGGCTGAACAAGACGACGATGGATCGCTACCGTCCGGCGATGCGAAAGTACTATTTCGATCCGACGAAGTACAAGACGTACATGGACCAGATGAAGGCCGAGTTCGGGATCGTGTATCCGACGCTCGCTCCACCGCGGTAAGCCACGCGCTAGACCACGTTGGCTTCGCCGGCGACGGCACGTCTGCTAAAGCGATCGAGCTCGAACGGCGACACGTCGAACTTTGGATCGCGCCCCGCGATCTGATCGGCGAGGATGCGGCCGGCCGCAGGCGCGTGCTGGAAGCCGTGGCCGCTGAATCCCGCGATCGTATAGAAGCCGTCGACATCTGACGAGGGCCCGATGATCGGGTTGTGATCTGGCGTCATCTCGTAGAGTCCCGCCCACGCGTGTGACACAGCGGCATCGGCCAGCGCCGGCAGCCGTTGCATTGCCACCTCGATCACCTTCGGCAGGAAATCCCATCGCACGGTGATGTCGAAGCCAGGCCGCTCATCCGGATCGCCCATGCCGAACAGCAGGCCACCGCCTTCACGGTGGAAATAGAACGTGCTCTCGAAATCGATGACCAGCAACTTCGATGTCGGCACCCGGCCACGATGCGGCGCATCGTCCCACGAGCCGCCGCCCGGCGGCGACGCGATGAAAATGTGGCGGCGCTCAGGTTCCACGGGAACGTCAACGCCCAGCATGCGACCGATGGATTTTGCCCACGGGCCCGCCGCGTTCACCAGAATTGGCGTGGAGATGTTGCCTTTCGACGTGCGCACTTCGACGACGCGGTGCGCGTTCAAGCGTACGCCATTGAGTTCAACCTCACGAACGATCTCGACACCCTTCTGCTGCGCGCCCTTCGCGAACCCCATCGTCACGCCATTCGGATCGGCCACGCCATCGGAAGGGCAATAGGTGGCGCCTTTCACGCCGGTGAGATCGAGCCCCGGCGCCAGCTCGCGTGCCTCGTCTTTCGATACCCACCGCACGTCCACACCGTGCTTCTTCTGCAGCGCCACGTTCTTCTTGAACGTTTCGACGTTGGCGGACTTCGACAGCAGGAATAGATAGCCGTCCTGGTGAAAATCGATCGGCACGCCGACGATGTCTTCGAAGCGCGCGATCATGGCGATCGATTCCTTCGACATCTCGATGTTCGCCGGGTGAGAGAACTGATGACGGACGCCGCCGGCGTTCTTGCCGGTGGATCCGGTGGCAAGTTGCGGCTCGCGTTCGAGGAGCACGACGTTGGTGATGCCGCGCTGGGCGAGATGCCAGGCCACGCTGCAGCCCATGCATCCCCCGCCCACAATCACCACGTCCGCCGTCGTTTTCATGAAAAGGGAACCTGCTCCACTTTACCTTTCCGCTTACGAATTCCGTAAATTTTGGCTCCTCTTGCTTACCGATATGAGTGGGTGTATATTCCACTCGGTAAACGAGAGGAACACATGAGCCGGCCGTTAGACCTCGTCCAAGGCACGTTGGATCTCCTGATTCTGAAGATGCTCGCCCTCGAGCCGATGCACGGCTGGGCGATCAGCCAGCGCCTGAAGCAGATGTCGGGTGACGTGCTGCAAGTCAGCGACGGGTCGCTATACCCGGCGCTGCACAAGCTCGAACAGCAAGGCTGGATCGAAGCGGAGTGGAAGCCGACGGAGAACAACCGCCGCGCCAAGTTCTATGCGCTGACCCGGTCGGGCAAGAAGCAACTCTCGAGAGAAACGGAATCGTGGGCCCGTCTCGCCGGCGCGATTTCATCGGTCGTCGCCTTACCCGAGGTGTGACATGACAGTCGATCGGCTCCGGCAGGTCGTCCGGCTCCGTCTTCGTTCACTGTTCTCCGGCGCCACCGTCGACCACGAACTCGACGAAGAGCTCCGCGACCACGTCGAGCGGCAGATCGAAGCCAATCTCCTGTCAGGTATGACGCCGGTCGAAGCGCGGCGCGTCGCGCTGGTGGCGATCGGCGGCGTGCGCCAAACCGCTGAACAATGCCGCGACCAACGCGGGGTCCGAGTATACGAATCCCTCGTGGCCGACACGCGATACGCATTCCGCGTGCTGAGGCGCAGCCCGGTATTTGCGCTGGTCGCGATCGCGTCCCTGGCGCTCGGCATCGGTGCGTTTCTCGCGATCTTTCAGCTGGTCGACGCCATCCGGCTCCGCACTCTGCCCGTTGAGGCGCCGCACGAACTCGTCGACGTTCGCATCAACGGCGGCCGCGGCGGTTGGGGCTTGAGCGATACCGCCGCCGAAATCACGCAGCCGTTATGGCAACAGATCCGCGCGCAGCAGACCGTCTTTCATGACGTCTTCGCGTGGGGGAGGACCGGCATGCTGATGGGGACGGGCGTGGATGCCGTGCCGGTGCGAGGCCTGTACTTCAGCGGCGAGTCGTTTGCCACGCTGCGCCTGTCGCCGGCGCATGGCCGCTTGTTCTCCTCTGCCGACGATCGACCGGGATGCGAGGGCGCGGTCGTCCTGAGTCACGCGTTCTGGCAGTCGCGGTTCGGCGGCGATCGCGCCGTGCTTGGCACGTCGATCACGTTGCTGCAGCAGCGTTTCCCGATTGTTGGCGTCGCGCCGCCGGACTTTACCGGGCTCGAGGTCGGCCGCGCCTTTGACGTCGCCTTGCCGATCTGCGCGTCGAGCCTGTTCGGCACAGTCGTACGAGCGGCGCGATTTCTGGTGGTTGAACGTGATCGGGCGCCTGCCGGCCGGCGTCAGCATCGCGCAGGCGGGCGAGCACCTGCGCGCGCTGAGCCCCGGTCTGATCGAGTCCACGCTCCCGCCCGGCCACAACCAGGCGAGCCTTGATAGCTATCGCGGTTTTCGCTTCACCGCGGTGTCGGCCAGCCACGGCGTCAGCCGGTTGCGCGCCGCCTATGAGGCGCCGCTCTGGTTGCTGCTCGGCACCACCGGGTTGATCTTGCTCCTGACCGTCTCCAACCTGGCGACGCTGATGCTGGCACGCGCGCATGCGCGGCGTCGCGAGCTCGCCATGCTGGTTGCGCTCGGCGCATCCCGTCGCCGAGTGATCACGCAGATCGTCATCGAGGCGCTGGCGCTATCGGCTGCCGGCATGGCATTGGCCCTGCCGCTCGCGCTCTCGGCCGGACGCATGCTCGTGGTGATGCTGAGCGCGGATCTCGATCCGCTGCATGTCGCACTGGGGATCGACTGGCGCGCCGCCGCTGTGGCCGCGGGCGTCGTGGCGGTCACGGCATTGGTGTTTGGATTGCTGCCCGGCATTCCAGGCGTCGCGGTTCGACCCGCTGGTGGTGCTGCGCAGCGGCGGGCGCTCGCAGACCGTCGATCGCCGCCGCGCGATGCTCCAACGCGGGCTCGTCGTCGGCCAGTTGGCCATTTGCTTCGTGCTGGTGGTCTCGGCGATGCTGTTCGTGCGGAGCCTGCACAACATCACCGCGACCGACCCCGGCTTCAATCCCGACGGGCTGCAGATTGTGGGCTTTGGCGACCCCTACCTCAATCGCCTGTCCATGGCCGAACGTCACGCCTTTCAGCAGGCGTTGATCGAGACGGTTGGATCGATACCAGGCGTGCAGTCTGCGGGTTCCGCGAGCCAGGTGCCGTTGAGCGGCGCGAGTTGGACGCAGGGGTTCCACCTGCGCGGCAACCCCGAACGATTGAGCGCCAAGTTCAACTATGTGAGTCCCGAATACTTCCGGACGCTCCAGGTGCCGATTCATTCTGGACGCGGTTTCGAGGCGGCCGATCGCGCGCAGTCCAAGCCAGTGGCGATCGTCAACGACGCCTTCGTGCGCCGCTTCCTCGGGGAGACGGCGAACACCGCCGTCATCCAGACAACGGTGGAGCCGAACTATCCAGCAACCACGTATGAGGTGGTCGGGCGCGTCGGCAACACCAAGTACGGGGATGTGCGGGAAGACGACCTGCCCATCGTGTACGTGCCGCTGGCGCAAGCGCCGATCATCAGCACGTGGAAGAGCGTGATTGTCCGCACCGCGTTGGCGCCGGGAGCGATCACGGAAGCCGTGCGCCGGCGCGTCAGGGCGCTCAATCCCGACATCTGGGTCCGCGTCACCGATCTGCCGACGCAACTGGATCAGCGGCTCGTTCGTGAGCGCATGTTGGCGTGGCTGGCCGGCGTCTTCGGCATCCTTGCCGTCTCGCTGGCTGCCATCGGGTTATATGGCTTGATCGCGTATCTCGCGCTGGGGCGCCGCTCGGAGATGGGTGTGCGGTTGGCGCTTGGTGCGTCCCGCCGCGTCGTGGTGATGATGATCCTGCGTGAGTCGGCGTGGCTGATCGGTGCCGGGCTGGCTGCCGGACTCATCCTGAGCCTGGCATTGTCACGCGGGGCATCGCGGCTGCTGTTCCAGCTCGCGCCCACCGATGCCATGACATGGGTCGGGGC
Organism: uncultured Acidimicrobiia bacterium; assembly: GCA_963784445.1. Classification (GTDB taxonomy): domain Bacteria; phylum Acidobacteriota; class Vicinamibacteria; order Vicinamibacterales; family UBA2999; genus 12-FULL-67-14b. Next base: position 836,873 of record CAWARO010000002.1, read on the forward strand.
GGCACTCGCACTCGCCGCCGTCGCGGGCGTGGCGGCCTTCGTGCCGGCGTGGCGGACTGCCCGCATCGATCCCCTGGCCACGCTACGAGCGGAGCAATCATGAATCGGCATCTGCGGATCATGGCGTTGCGGTTGCGTTCGCTCTGGCGCGGCGCCGATCTCGATCAGGAGCTCGATGAAGAGCTGCGCGATCACGTGGAACGCCAGGTCGACGCCAACGTGGCCGCGGGCATGACGCGAGAGCAAGCGCGTCGTTCGGCGCTCCTCGCCATCGGCGGTGTCGAGCAGCGCAAGGAGGAAATGCGCGACACGCGCGGGGTGTCGGTGATCGAGTACCTGATCAACGACCTGCGGCTGGCGTTCCGCCAACTCCGGAAGCAGCCCGCCTTTGCCGCAACCGCGATCCTGTCGCTGGCGCTCGGCATCGGCGCCAACACCGCGATCTTCCAACTGCTCAACGCCGTGGCGTTCCGGCCGCTGCCAGTGCGCGCGGCGCAGGAACTGGTGGAGGTGCGGCTCACTGGTGCCGGCCGATCCGGACGCCACACCGGACGCAACCGCCAGGTGTCGTTGCCGCAGTATCAGGAATTCCTCAGGCGTCAGCAGGCTTTCTCCTCGATGCTGGCGTTCAGCGACACGCGTTTCAATCTCGCCACATCAGGCGAAGTGCGCTACGCCGACGGCCTGTGGGTCTCGGGGAACTACTTCGAGGTGCTCGGCGTGGCCCCGGTGCTCGGCAGACTGATGGCACCGGCAGACGACGTGCCCGGCTGCGCCGGGGTCGCGGTGATCAGCCACGCCCTTTGGCAGAGTGAGTTCGGCGGCCGCGCCGATGTCGTCGGACAGACGGTGCCGGGCGTCGGCGTTCCCGTGCCGATCATCGGCGTGACGCCGCCGGGCTTCTTTGGCGTCGAAGTGGGAAAACAATTCGGCGTCGCGCTGCCGCTGTGCGCATCCGGATATTCGCGCCGCGACCACTGGTGGCTGGCGACCGTGGGGCGGCTGAGGACAGGGTGGACGACCACGCAAGCGGAGGCGCACTTCACGGGACTGATCTCCGGGGTGCAGCAGGACACCGTCCCTGATTTCGGGGCGGAGTACCGCGAGCCGTATCTCACGATGGGCGTCGAGCTCGTCGATGCCTCGGCGGGCATCTCGCCGCTCCGTCGCTCGTATCAGCGGCCGCTGTCGATTCTGATGGCGATCGCCGGTCTCGTGCTGTTGATCGCCGCCGCCAACCTGGCGAACCTGTTGCTGGCGCGCGCCACGGCGCGGCAGGACGAGTTCGCCGTCCGGCTGGCACTGGGCGGATCGCGCCGCCGTCTGCTACAGCAGGTCCTCACCGAGAGCCTGCTGATCGCCGCGCTCGGATCGGCGGCCGCGGTGGCCGTCGCGATGGTCGTCAGCCAATCGATTCCGCCGCTCATCAGCACGTCGGTCGATCGCGTGCATCTCGATCTCGCGATCGATTGGCAGGTGTTCGCCTTCACCGCGATCGTGGGCGTCGCCACCGCGCTGCTGTTTGGCATGGCTCCGGCGTTACGCGCAACGCGGGCGGCCATGTTCCGCGGCCAGAGCCGCGGCAGCGCCGCCAATGCGGGTCTGGGGATCAGGCGGGCGCTGGTCTCGCTGCAGATCGCCGTCACGCTGGTGCTGTTGTTCGGCGGCCTGCTGTTCGTGCGCACCTTCCAGAACCTCGCGTCGCTCGAGACGGGCATCAACGAGCGAGGCATCGTCGTCGCCAACGTGTTCTTCCCGGAAAGGAACTATCCCGTCGAGGGCCGCGTCGCCGCCTATCGCGCCATCGACGATCGGCTCCGGACGCTGCCCGGAGTGGTGTCGCTGTCGGAGGCGTTCATGACCCCGCTCGGCGGCACCTTCCGCGACAATACGATCATCATCGACGGCCAGAAGGTCGGTGAATCCAACATCAACGAAATCAGTGCCGGGTATTTCGCGACGCTGGGCACGGCATTGACGGCCGGCCGGGACTTCGACGACCGGGATGTGCCGGGGAGCCCGCGCGTGGCGATTGTCAACGAGGCGTTCGCCGAGGCGTATCTGACGGCTCCGGCGGTGGGACAGCGCTTCACCATCCCGGATGATCGCGACGACCGGCCCGGGACCGAGTTCGAAGTCATTGGCGTGGTGGCGAACCAGAAGTATCTCGACATCCGGGAGGAGGCTCCCCGAATCCTCTACAACGCCTCGTCGCAGAATCCGACCCCGAGCCCGACGCGTCGCTATGTGATCCGTTCCACGCTGGCAGCGGCGGACGCCGTTCGCAGCATCGGCGCGGAGCTGGCAGCGATCGATCCCAACATCACGGTTCGCTATTCGCTGCTCGATACGCAGCTCACGGAATCGATGCTGCAGGAGCGCTTGATGGCGCGGCTGTCGGCCATTTTTGGCGGCGTCGCGCTCCTGTTGGCGATCGTCGGCCTGTACGGTGTCGTCTCATACACGGTGGCCTGCCGACGGGCGGAGATCGGCGTGCGCGTGGCGCTCGGCGCCTCACGGTCGCGCATCCTTGGCATGGTGCTTGGCGACGTGGGACGGATGGTGGCGATCGGCATTGCCGCCGGCGCGGCGTTCGCCCTGCTCGCCAGCAGCGCCGTCGGGTCGTTGCTATATGGGCTGGAGCCGACGGATCCGGCGACGCTGGCGATCTCGATTGCGTCGCTGCTTGGCACCAGCCTTATTGCTGCACTGCTGCCCGCCAGGCGGGCGGCCGGGATCGATCCACTCACAGCCTTGCGCGAACAGTAACGGCCACCGATTACCACCGATTAGGCACTGACTAATCTGTGTCCAATCGGTGTCAATCGGTGGCCTATACTGCGCCCATCAGCCTTCGCGCGCTGCGCTACGGCGCGATTTCGCCCGTGACAGGGAGGCTCAATGATTCAGGCCGCAGCCCTCGCGATTCTCCTCGACGAAGCGTCGGTCAGCGGCATTCACGCCGCGATCGATGCCAGGAAGGCAACGTGCGCGCAGGTGATCCGTCATTACCTCGATCGCATCGAGGCCTATGACGATCGCGGGCCCGGTGTGAACGCGATCATTACCGTCAACCCACGCGCGATCGAGACCGCCGAGCAGATGGATCGCCTCCCCCAGGCCGCGAGGTCCGGCCGCCCACTGCACTGCATTCCGGTCGTGTTGAAAGACAACTTTCACACCGCCGACATGCCGACCACGGGCGGATCGGTCACGTTCGCGAAAATGCAGACGCTGGAAGACGGGTTCGTGGTGAAGAAACTCCGCGACGCCGGCGCGATCATCGTCGCCAAGGCCAATCTCCATGAGCTGGCTCGTGCCGGCACCAGCGTCAGCTCGTTGGGGGGGCAAACGAAGAACCCGTACGACCTGGCGCGCACACCGGGCGGCTCGAGCGGCGGCACCGGCGCCGCCATCGCCGCGAACTTCGGCGTGCTCGGCACGGGCAGCGACACCGGCCAGTCGATTCGATCGCCGTCATCGGCGAACAGCCTCGTCGGGTTGCGGGGGACGCGCGGCCTGGTGAGCCGAGGCGGCGTGATGCCGTTCAGCACTACGCAGGACGAGGCCGGCCCGATCGTCAGGACCGTTGAAGACGCGGCGCGGATGCTCGACATCATGGCCGGCTACGATCCGGCCGATCCGATCACCGCATTCAGCCGCGGCCACATCCCGCGCTCCTATACGGCGTCGCTGGATCCGAATGGGTTGAAGGGCGCGCGCATCGGGTTGCTCACGGACTTCATCGGCACCGATCCGATCCACGCCGACGTCAACCGCGTCGTCGATACTGCGGTGGCGAAAATGACGTCGCTGGGCGCGACCGTGGTTCGCGTCAGCATTCCAGGACTCGATGAATTGACGCGCGGCTTGAACCTGATGAACCTGGAGTTCAAGGCCGCCTTTGACCGCTACCTGGCGTCGCTCGGTCCGGTGTCACCGGTGAAGTCGCTCGACGACTTCGTGGCGCGCGGCGGCTTTCACGAATCGATGCGCCGCGGGCTGGAAGGCGATCTGAAAATCACCGACGGACCGGGCTCACCGGAGTACCAGCGAATGTTCGCGCGCCGTGAAACGTTGCGCCAGGCGGTGATGACGGTGATGGCCGCCCAGCGCCTGGACGCGATTCTGTATCCGCATCAGAAGCGCCTGGTGGTGCCGATTGGCGAGGATCAGGCGGATCGCAACGGCGTGCTGTCGAACAGTACCGGCTTTCCGGCGTTGACGTTCCCCGGCGGATTCTCGCCCGCGACCGCGAGCGCGCCGATCGGTGTGCCGGTCGGGCTCGAGCTGCTTGGACCCGAGTGGAGCGAGCCCATGCTGTTCAAGCTGGCCTTTGCCTTCGAACAGGCTGCGAAGGTTCGCAAGCCGCCGCAGAGCACGCCGCCGCTGAAATAGCGGCGGCGCCTCGAGAGCGATTACGCAAGTTCAAAGCGATCGAGGTTCATCACCTTGTTCCACGCCGCGACGAAGTCGTGGACGAACTTCTCGCGCGCGTCGGAACTCCCGTAGACCTCCGTCACCGCGCGCAGTTGCGCGTTCGAACCGAAGAGCAAATCGACACGCGTGCCTGTCCATTCGACAACATCGGTGCCCGCATCGCGGGCTTCAAACAGCTCGTTGGCATCCGAGACGGCTTTCCATGCCGTGCGCATGTCGAGCAGGTTGACGAAGAAGTCGTTGGTCAGCGCCTCCGGCTGCTGCGTGAAGACCCCGTGCTTCGATCCGTCAACGTTGGTGTTGAGTACACGCATCCCGCCCACCAGCACCGACATCTCGGGCGCGGTCAGCGTCAGGAGTTGCGCGCGGTCGATGAGGAGCGCCTCGGCCGAGACGGCGAAGCGCGCCTTCTGGAAGTTGCGGAAGCCGTCGGCCACCGGTTCGAGCACGGCGAACGACTCGACGTCGGTTTGCTCCTGCGAGGCGTCCATGCGCCCCGGCGTGAACGGCACCGTCACCATCTGGCCGCCGTTCTTCGCGGCCTTCTCAACGCCCGCGCAACCGGCGAGCACGATCAGGTCGGCGAGCGAGACTTTCTTGCCGCCCTTTTGTTCGCTGTTGAACTTGCTCTGAACGCCTTCCAACGTCTTCAGCACCTTCGCCAACTGGGCGGGCTTGTTGACGGCCCAATCCTTCTGTGGCGCCAGCCGGACGCGGGCGCCGTTCGCGCCACCGCGCTTGTCGGAGCCGCGGAAGGTGGAGGCCGACGCCCACGCGGCCGACACCAACTCGGCGATCGTCAGCCCAGACGCGAGGATGGTGCTCTTGAGCGCTTCAATATCTTTCGCGTCGATCAGGTGGTGATCGACGGCGGGAATCGGATCCTGCCAGATGAGATCTTCCTTCGGAACCTCGGGGCCGAGATACCGCGACTTCGGACCCATGTCGCGGTGCATCAACTTGAACCACGCGCGCGCAAACGCGTCCGCGAATTGATCGGGATTCTCGAGGAAACGTCGCGAAATTTTCTCGTAAGCGGGATCGATCCGCAGCGAGAGATCGGTGGTCAGCATGTTCGGCGCGATCTTCTTCGACGCGTCATGCGCGTGCGGCACCGTGCCGGCACCCGCGCCGTTCTTCGGCTGCCACTGGTGCGCCCCGGCCGGGCTCTTGGTCAGCTCCCATTCGAATGCGAACAGGTGTGTGAAGAAGTCGTTGCTCCACTTGGTGGGCGTCTTCGTCCACGTGACTTCGAGGCCGCTGGTCATCGCGTCGCCGGCGAGGCCCGAACCGAACGTGCTCGTCCAGCCGAGGCCCATGGCTGCGAGGCCGGCGCTTTCAGGGTCGGGGCCCACCTGGTCGGGAACGCCGGCGCCGTGAGTCTTACCGAAGCTGTGCCCGCCCGCGATCAACGCGACGGTCTCTTCGTCGTTCATCCCCATGCGCTTGAAGGTTTCGCGAATGTCCTTCGCGGCCGCGACCGGATCGGGCTTGCCCTCCGGGCCTTCCGGATTCACGTAGATGAGTCCCATCTGCACCGCCGCCAGCGGGTTCGCCAGCTCGCGATCGCCGGAGTAACGCTGGTCGCCGCCGAGCCACGCGGTTTCCTCGCCCCAGTACACGTCTTGATCCGGTTCCCAGACATCGGCGCGGCCACCGCCGAAGCCGAAGGTCTTGAAGCCCATTGACTCGAGGGCGACGTTACCCGTCAGGATCAGGAGATCGGCCCAGGAGATCTGCTTGCCATACTTTTGCTTGATCGGCCACAGTAACCGGCGCGCCTTGTCGAGGTTGCCGTTGTCGGGCCAGCTGTTGAGCGGCGCGTAACGCTGCTGGCCCCTGCCGCCGCCGCCGCGGCCATCGCCGATGCGATAGGTGCCGGCGGCATGCCAGGCCATGCGGATGAACAACGGCCCGTAGTGGCCGAAGTCCGCCGGCCACCACGCCTTCGAGTCGGTCATTACCGCCTCGAGATCCTTTTTCAATGCCTTGAGATCGAGGCTGTTGAACGCCTTGGCGTAATTGAAGTCCGGGTCCATCGGATCGGACTTGGCGGAATGCTGATGCAAGATATCGAGGCGCAGCTGATTCGGCCACCAGTCACGGTTGGATCGGCCGCCACCGCTGGCGTGATTGAACGGGCACTTGGCTTCGGTTGTCATGTCGTGGCTCGGTTCTCCTGAATCTGGCAGTATAGGGACCACCGGCCCGGCCATCCAAGATATCGTTTCTCTGGAATTGATAGTCTTGGCCTATGGCCCTCTGGGACACCATTCCGTATTCGCTCAGGCAGTTGCAGTACCTCGTCGCCGTCGGCGACCTCGGCGGGTTTCGCAAGGCGGCCGACGCCTGCGGCGTGGCGCAACCGTCGATGAGCGCGCAGATCGCCCAGGTCGAGCAGGCGATTGGCGTCCAGATCTTCGAGCGCAGCGCCCGCGGCGTGCGCGTGACCGCGGCCGGCGCGAGGGTGATCGACCGGGCCCGGGCGGTGCTGCTGGCGTCGCGCGATTTCGCCGACACGGCGCAACAGCACCGCCATCCGCTGCATGGCACGGTGCGCATCGGCGTGATCCCAACCGTCTGCCCGTACCTCCTCCCCGACGTCACGCCGGCCCTGAATCGATCGCTCCCTGACTTGCAGATCGTATGGAGCGAAGACAAGACGCGCACCCTGATGCGCGAAGTAGAGGAAGGTGGTCTCGATGCCGCGATTCTCGCGCTCGATGCGCGGGTGGCCGCGATGGAACACCTCGTCATCGGTATCGACCACTTCGTCCTGGCCGGCGCCAAGGACAACGCGCTGGTGCAGGCGCGGCGGCCGGTCTCGCCGCGTGTCCTCGATGGCGAGACACTGCTCCTGCTCGAGGATGGTCACTGTTTTCGCGATCAGGCGCTCGCGCTGTGTGGCGGAGCGGGTGCCCGCGAAGGCGATTTGCGCGCCACCGGACTCTCGACCCTGGTGCAAATGGTGGCAGCGCGCGGCGGCGTGACGTTGCTGCCATCGCTCGCACTGGCCGTTGAGAATCGGCGCGGGCAATTGCGCGTGCGCCCGTTCGTGGCGCCGGCGCCGGCGCGAACGTTGGTGCTCGCCTGGCGGAAGGGCGCTGCCAGGCGCCATGCGCTCGAAGCCGTTGCCGCCCAGTTGCGAACCGCCGGGCCGCTGAAGCGGCGTCGCTAGAAACGATCAGCTCACGGCCGCGGCCAGCTTGACGCGGATATCGTCGGGCCACTGCGCTGACTTGCGTGCCGTCGTGTCAAAGCACACCTCGGTGGTTTTCTGCGTGGCACAGTGCGTCATCGAATCCGCTTCGTACAACCGCATCTCGGAGCTCACGCTCTTGGCACCGACACGCGTGAACGCGCCCGTGATCAGAATCAGCTGGCCGGCAGTCAGCTCATGATGGAAATCGATCGTCAGTGTGGCGACGACGCTGCCGAGACCGCGTGACCGAATGTCGGTGAGCGAAACCCCGGCGCGCGACAGCAGGTGCCAGCCGGCGTCATCGAAGAACGCCGCGTAGTGCCGCACGTTCATGTGGCCGTAGTGATCGCAGTGCGCCGGCATGACCACCGATCGAGACAGCTCGGCCCACGGTGAGCTCATTTGATCGACGCTCGAATCGGGCGGCCGGGCGGCGCAACGTTGGCGAGCTTTCCGTTCGACACCACTGCGATGCCGTTGACCAGGACATGGGCGATGCCCTCGGGCGCCAGCGCAGCCCGTTGATAGGTCGAGCGGTCGATGATACGAGCGGGGTCGAACACCACCACGTCGGCGTCGGCGCCGACCTTGATGCGGCCCTTGTTGCGCATCGCCGGAATTCTTTCCTCCAGCCGCCGCGCCGGCATCACGGTCATCTTGCGCAGCGCGTCGATCAACGACAGCGTCTTCGCTTCGCGCACGTAGCGGCCAAGCACCTGCGAGAACGTGCCGGTGGCCCGCGGATGTCCGCGGCCTTCACGCAGCTGGCTGCCGTCGCTCGCAATCATCGTGAGCGGGCTGTTGATGGCGGTCTGCACATTCTCCATCCGGCTCGGCCGCTGAATCACCGATCCGCCCTGCTTGCGATAGCGCGCGAAGCTCTCGCGGGTGAGATTCTCGCCGGTATTCACCCAGGTGATCTCGGCGATCTCCGCATCCGTCATGCGCTCCCAGTTGTCGTAGAGCGCGGACTCGATGCGCGTCGAGCCGCGGTTGTACGGGTACGCTTCAGTGGTGATGTCGATGCCGCGCGACTGTGCGTCGCCGATCAACGTGAGCATGCGGCCGACGTCGTTGCCGCCGCTGCTGTTGACGTGGACGATGTGGAGCGGCGTTCCCGTCGCCACCGCATTGGCGAGTGCTTCCTGCACGCCCTCGACGCCGCGCCGCACGTGGATATGCGCCGGCGCGCGATGACGGCCCGCGACGCGAAACATCTCGAGGACTTCCCACGGCGACGCCGCCGGCGTGTAAGCGGTGCCGAAGCCGACCGCCACGGCGCCGCGCCGCAGTCCCTCGTCTATTCTTCGCGCCATCTCTGCGACCTGCGCGTCGGTAGCGACCGCACTCGCGCCGGGGCCGCTGGGCAGGAAATCACCGGTATCGCCCAACACCGCCATGCGCACGCCGATGTGTCCGATGGCGACGCCGTAGTTCACCAGCCGGCCCGGTTCTCGTTCGCGGTACCAGCCATCCACGTCGGGCGTGCCGACTTCGAGCTCGAAGACGCTCGTCACGCCGTCGAGCGCGGCATAACGATAGTTCTCGTCGTTCTGGCCATGGCGATGCAGATCGACGAATCCCGGCGCGATCACGTGCCCAGCCGCGTCGATCACCGTCTTGCCCAGTAGCGGGCCCGCGTCGATCGCCGCGATCGTGCCGCCGCGGATGCCGACGCTCCGCACGGCGTCAAGTCCTGATTCGGGATCGATGACCCGTCCGTTGCTGATGACGAGATCGAAATCCTGGACTGCGGCGGAGATGACCCAACCGCAGCACAGGACTAACGTGAGAGCGAGCGCGCGTCGCATCAGGCGCTTCGCCAGGAGCGGATCCGAGTATCGGCGTCCAATCGGTGTCAATCGGTGGCCTACGGCATCAGCAGGACGAGTCTCGGATAGATCAGATTCTCGTTCGCGACGCGATCGCGATTGAGATCCCAGATCTCCTTCCAGCGATTCATGTCCTTGAGCTGCGCTGCCGCGATCTTGGTCAGCGTGTCGCCCGCGCGCACGGTGTAGGTCTTGCGGCCGGCGATCGGCTTCATGAACACCTCCGACGAGCTCGACAGATACTCGCGCATCAAGTCGGCGTACTGCGGCGTGGCCCGGAACTTATCGATGGCGGCATTGACCTCGTAGACCATGTCGAAGTTGCCTTCAGGGATCGCGACCGCGTATTTCGAACTATTGAGGTTGTATTTGACGATCGTGGTCTGCGGGTGCGCCTTGATCTCTTCTGCCGCGAATGGATAGTCGTAGATCAACGCGTCGGCCTGATCCTTTTCCACCGCTTCGAACCAGCCGTCGTCTCCCGAGAACTTGCTGATGCGCGCGTTGGGGATGTTCTCCTTGACCCAGCGCTCCGCCGCCGGGTCGTCGTAGATCGCCACGCGCTTGCCGTTGAGATCGGCGGGCGAGCGGAAGGTGGCGGCCATGCCCTCGTGGACGATCATGCAGAGGCCGAAGTCGAGATAGCCGTTCGACCACACCACGCCTGTGATCGACGGATCCGGAACGTAGCCGGCCATGATTACATCGATCTCGCCGCGGTTCAGCCGATCCGGCAGCTCCTCGTAATCCGCTTCCACGACTTCAATCCGTTTGGCGCCGAGACCTTCGCCGATGAGGCCCGCGAGCCGGAAGTCGAAGCCGTCCTCCTGCTTGCGATCGTTGATGAAGTGCAGCGGTGGGGCATCAGGCTCCATGCCGACCCGCAGCACGCCGGTCTGTCGGATGCGCGCCAGCACGCCTTTTTGCGGTGCCGGCGCGGTGGTTGCGGACGGGGGAGTGGTGCCCGGCGCTTCCACCACCGGTGCATTGGTCCGCAACCGTGCGGAAATCTGGTCACGGTAGGTCCAGCCCACATAGCCCAGCACCGCAAGTCCGACGAGGAACAACACCGCCCTGCCGGCGCCTGTCAGCCGCATGCCACCACCTCCGGATTCGTCCGCCATTGTTCCTCCATCGTTGTCACGAACCTACGCGGTGAGCGCCATCTGCCGGCGCGTGCGCAGGGCCGAGCCGCTCAATTTCGACATCACGGCCTTGGCCGTGTCGGCGCCGGATTGTGCGGCGCCGTTCATGTAGCCCTGGAAGTCGTAGCTGCAGTGCTCCCCGGCGAAGAACAGGTTGCCGACCGGCAAACCCTCGGCACCGGCGATCGTCGTCCACTGGCCAGGCTTGTAGCAGGAGTAGGATCCCTTGGTCCACGCGAACGTCGGCCAGTGGAATCGCGACACCTTGCCGTTGCGATCTTTCGTGGCACCTGGGTAGGCGCGTTCGACGCCGCGCATCAATCGCACCGCCGCTTGTTCCGCCGTACCCTCGCCCGCGGCGATCGCCAGCTTGCCGCCCGAGTAGAGCGTCAAGCCGCCGGCCGCAGGCGACTGCAGGAAGCTGTTGTCCCACGAGAGCTGGAACGGTTCATCGCTGTAGGTCGCGCCCGTATATCCAAGCGCCTGCCATGGCCGCGAGTTGAAGCCCACCAGCACCTTGGCGTTGGCGCCGTAGGCGAGTTCAGCGATCGCCTTTTTCTTGACCGCCGGCAACTCGACGTCGATCTTGATGTCGCGCAGCATCGTGAACGGGACGGCGAGGACGACGATGTCGGCGTCTTCATCGCGAGAGCCGTTGCCGGTCTGGAAGGTCAGGGTGTAGCCGTTGCCCTTCGTGCGGATCCCTTCAAGGCGATGGCGCCGCTGGATCTGCGCGTCGACGCGGCGCGCCAGCTCGTCGACCACTCGCTGGTTGCCGCCGCGGATCTTGTAGCGCTCGTCACTTTCACCCAGCAGCGCCACCGAGCTGTGGTCTTCCAGGTCGCCGGTGCCGATCAGGAAAATGAAATTGAGCGCCGACTGTTCAGCCGCGTCGAGGCCGTATTCGGTCACGTAGGCGACGTCGAGCAACTCCCGCACCCAGCCGGTGGCGCCGATCTTGTCGAAGTACTGCGCCATCGACATCTTGTCGAACGCGGCGCCGCCGCCTTCGGTCTCGTAGTTGACGACCTCGCCCATCGAGTCGTAGTCCTCGAAGATCTGCTTGGCCAGCGGCACGAACGCGCGCGCCAATTGCGCCTGTGTGTAGTGGCGGCCGTTGACGAAGTAGGTTTCCGGCTTGAGCGTGCCGAGGTCCTGCGTGTCGAGGCGTTCGAGCGTGAACTCGTCCATCAGGGCGAGCATCTCGGCGTGGCCGCTGTCGATGAATTCACCGCCAAGCTCGGTGGTGAGGCCGTCGCCGAGCAGGTTGGTGGCCGTGAAGATGCGCCCGCCGGTGCGATCCGCGCCTTCGTAGATGGTGGCGCGCAGGCCGGCCTTCTGGAGTTTGTAGGCGGTGTTGAGACCCGCCATGCCGCCGCCGACGATGGCGATGCGCGCGTCGCGCGCGGCCGCGGGCGCGCTGGGCGTGGCGTTGCCGGGCGGCGGGGCCGGCGTGGTGCAGCCGGCGCCAATCGCCAGGCCCGCAGTCGCCATCGCCGACTCGCGAATGAAGCGGCGGCGCGTGCGCGCCATGTCGATCAGCTCGTCGATCGGGGGCGCGCCGGGTTGCTCGCGCGCCGCGAGGGCCGCGATTCGAAGCGCCTGGCGCAGGGAATCGAACAGGGGACTCCGCGACACATTAACCTCCAGCAGACGCCCGCGCGAGCGCGGGCCAGCTATTTAAGTGACGTATCGTCCCGTATGCGCCGGGACCTGTCAAGAATTCAACAGCCTGCGCAGCTCGCCGATCCGCGCCAGCACCGTCTCGCGTTCCATTGAGCGGTACGACTCGGGCAGCACCTCGCGCGAGGTGCACTCCTGCACCGCCACGAGAATCTGCAGCTCGCGCTCGAGTGGGCTGGTGGCCGGAATGAAATCCGCGAAGGCGTGCCGCAGCGTCTCGGCCGAAACCTCGGCGCTGCCAGCTTGGTACTCCGCGTCCGACGCGAGCAGTGCGCGCGCCAGGATGGCTTCGATATCGGCGCCGGACAGGCCAGCCGGATCGTCGATGACTTCAGTGATCGACTGCACGGTGGTGGTGATGCCGGTCTTCTTCAGCATGATCCGGAACAGCGTGTCGTGTTCCTCCGTGGTTTCGGGATAGAACAGCGCAAGGTGTTCCTCGGCGCGGCCCTGTCGTTTCAAATCCACGGGCAGCAGATCGGGGCGGGAGGTGATCAGAAACCAGACGATCTTGCCGCGGTAGGCAGTGTTGCCCATGAACGTTGACAATTGCGCGAAGACGCGGTTGGACGTGCCCGAATCCCCCTGCTGATTCCGATCGCCGAGGAACGCATCCGCTTCGTCGATGATCACGCCGACGGGCCACATCGAACGCAGGAGTTTGAGAATTTTCTCGAGGTTGCCCTCGGTCACGCCCTGCCACTGCGATCGGAAGTTGAGAAACTGCACGCACGGAAAGCCAAGCTCGCCGGTGAAGCAATTGACCGTGAACGTTTTCGCCGACCCCACCGGGCCGGCGATGAGGTACCCCATCGGCACGCCGCGCAAGCGGCCCGCCATGATGGCCTGCGCGGCGCGGCGGAGGCGCTGCTTCACGCCTTCGTGGCCCGACACCATGTCGAGCGAAAATCGCGATTCCACGTACTCGAGCAGGCCGAAACACTCCGCTTCGATCACCGCCTTCTTTTGCTCGCGCAGCAGCGCCGCGTCGAGCTTCGTGCCGCGCTCGTCGACCGACGACAGGATCTGCCGCAACTGGATGCGCGTCAGCCCCGACGTGAGCTGCGCCAGCCGTACGGCCGGCAGGTCGGATTTGGTCGTGAACCACTCGGCGGGCCGAATGGCCCCCACGAACGCCAGGCGCTCCGCCTCGTCCGGCCGATCGACCTCGACTTCCACGGTCTGCGGCGAACGCACGATGCGCGAGCTGATGTCGGCGAGGTTCTCGGTGAGCAGCACGAACGTCACGTTCGCCGACAGCAACGCCGGATCGGTGGCCCACTTCTGGATGAAGACGCGCACCGCGCGGTCCTCGGCGCTCGACTCGCCGGACGACTCGGGGATCAGCGTCTCGACGTAGGGCAGGATCACCGCCACGCCGAGCGGCTTGTCGCGGTGGGTCACCTGTTTCAGGAACGAATCGAGCAGCGAGAACAGTACCGCCGGATCGCGTGGCAGCGATCGCGCCAGGTCGGTGCCGTGCACGGCATCGACCACGGCCACGGCGTCGGTGAAATGCTTGTGCGATTCGCGCGTGTGAAAGGTGGCGCCGTTGGCGCGCTGATACTCGATCACCACGTCGCGCTGGCCGAACATCCAGTCGGCCAGAAACGTCGTCAGCGGCACGAAGCCGCGCGGGGCGGCAGGGTCGGTGGGTGGCAGCGGCACCACGTCGTGCGTGTTGCCATGCAGGATGAAGGTGTTGCCGAGGCGGGCGCGAATGCCGTGCGCGAGCGTCTGCGCCCAACGCGGGTAGTGTGTGAACGCCGTGCTCACCGGCCCTTCACTTTCTGCCGCGGCGGCGTCGGAATGGGCGGCACCTTGGGCCGTTCCGCGGCCGGCAGGGTCGCGACGTCGGCGCTCCACGAGTCGCTGCGCAGCAGCGCCTCCATCTCACGCACCACGCGCTCGGAATCCTCCGACTGCCGCACGATGGTATCGAGCTCCTCGGAAATCGCCTGCGGATCGCGCAAGGCAATCGAGTTCTGGTGCAGCACTTCGAGGAGCGAGGCCATCGAATCAAGCTCCGTCGCGAGCGCCTTCATGGTGCCGCCGACCTCGGCGTACGACCCGAGCAGGCGCCGCTTCAATTCCAGGTTTTTCTGCAGCGCCGCGCGCGCGCGCTCGTTGAGCGCGCCGCCTTGTCAGCTCGCGCTCGAGACTGGCGATCTCGTCCTTCAAGTCGTCAGGGTCGCGGCTGAGCGGCATCTTCTCGTAACGCTGCAGCGCCAGCATGCGATGGAGACAGCCGTCGAGAATGTTGTCGAGCTTGCCGCGTTGTTCGGAGAGGTAGGCCTGCGAAATGCCGGTGAGGCTCTGGTAATTGGTTTCGATCATCCGGCAGAGCTCCTCGAGCGCCGCGTAACGCTTCGCGTTCGCGGCGTCGAAGGAGGCGATCACACTCTTGCGCCGCTCGGTCGACAGGAGCCGCGCCGCGTCGCGGCGGCGCCTGGCCACCAGCCGGCGCAGCGGTCCGGAATCGAGGATCGGCAGCAGCACCATCTCGGATCCGAGCCACAACAGCAGCGGCAGCGGATTGAGTGTCAGTGCCGAGGCCACCACCGCGCCGGCGGCGACAATCGCCTGGTATTGATTGAAGATCAACTCCCGCAGGATCGACCCTGCGGAAATGTCTTCGGGAGGCGGGGCCATCGATGTTTACGAGCCCTGTTTCTCTCCGACCCGGCCGCCCACGCTTGGTGCGGACGTGGACTGCGGCGCCGCCACCGGCTTGGCGAGGCCCATCTCGACTTCGAATTCGTGCAGGATGCCCGCCGCCTTCACCTTGCGCGACGTGCGCTCGTGCTCGATGCCCTTGGTATCGATCGACCCGGTGGCGATCTCGACGGCCGCCTTGGATTCGGCCACTTCCTGTTTGATCTGCTCGAGATACTTGTCGGCGGTCGACGCCACCCCGTACGACTGCAGCTCGACGATCGCGTCGACGGCCGACTTCATGACCACGGCTTTTTTCCGTTCCTTCAGCGCGCGCTGGCAGGTCTCGATCTTTTCCTTGAGCTTCTGCTTCAAAGAGTCCACTGACATCTGCGCGCTTTCGTGCGCCTTCTGCGCCGAGGACCATTGTTCCTCGGTGGCCGAGAGATCCATGCGGACCTGCTGCAGCTGGATGGCATCTTCCTCGGCTACGCTGCGGGCCGCCGCGGTGCCTTCGCGAAGCGCCGCCTGGATCGACGCGGTCAGGTTCTTGTCCTGGCGCCGCAAGGCGTCGCGTTCCTCTTCGAGCCGGATCACCGTGGCGCGCGTCGCGACCAGCACCGAGTTCAACTTCGGCATGGTGATGCGCATTTCCTCGATGGCGTCCTGCAGCATCACCTCGGGATCTTCACCCATCGAGATGAAGAACCCCATCCAGGCCCGGAACAGCCGGCCCAGCCTATCGAACATTGGAGCCTCCCTTGTCTGACGGCGCGGTGGACGTCGTGATCGGATTTTCTGAGACGAAATAGCCGACCGCCTCGGCAATCCGATCTTCTTCCTGGCGCTTGCGCACCCGCCAGGCCAGCAGGTTGTTCTGTTCGGTCGTGAGCTCGGCGTTGTTCTGATCGACCTTCGCGCGCAACTCGGCGACGCGCTGGTTGATCTCTTCTTCGATCCGCTGGTTCTCGGCGGATTTCTGAGCGCGCAGGTCCTCGAGATGCTTCTGGAGCACGCGCTCGTAAGTGTCGAGCGCCCGATCGCGCTGCACCGCGTCTTCGATGATCTCGGCCACCTTCACGCCGGCGGCATCGAGCGCCACCATGATGGATTTCTGCTTCACCTCGGCCGGCAACGCGCGGATGTGCTCGCTCTGCAGCATCTCGGCGACCTTCAGCACCGAGTAGCCGTGCGCGGGCGTGACAATCTGCGCCGACGAATAGATCTCAGCGAGGTCCGTCGGTGTCGATACCGGCGTCGCAAAGGTGGTCTCGGCGTCGGCGTCGGGTACGATTTCGGTCACGCGTCGGGGCGCTGCCGGTGGCGCCGGCCGCGTCTCGGACGCGGTTTCCGCAGGGTTGGTGACGACGAAGTAGTTGTACCACTTCTTGTTGCTCACGGCGCTCAGTCTCCGGGGTGAAATTGTAGCTTACGGGCACGCCGCGGGCGTCTTGCAGGCCGGGACGTCGAGCGCTGGGTTCCGCGCGAAGAACCCGCCCGGGATCAGGCGGAAGCCGACGTGCGCGGCCGACATAATCGGCCACTCCTCGGGCCGCGGGATGTGCGTGATGCCGAGCGTGTACCACACCACCACATCCTGGTTGGCGAGGGATTCATCGTCGGCGATCCAGCGCGGCAGGCCGGCGTCCGCGGTGCTCTGGTTGGGATATGGACCGGCGGCGTGCAACTCGCCCGGCCGGTAGCGCGTCGCCCAGAAATGATGGTTGATGAAACCGGCCCGCTTGCGCACCGGCGAGTTGGGCGCCACATACGGCAGCGCGTTGGCGCCGGGCACCAGGATGTAACTCGGGTGATGGCCAAGCGCGTTACGTTCCCCGGTGTTGACGACCAACCAATGCCGCGCGGTTTGCTGATCCATGCGGCGCGGCGTCTGTTTCTCGCTGGCCAGTGCGCTTTCTTCCATGACCATCGCGTTCAACGCCGGATTGCCCGGTCCGCCGGCGCCCGCTTTGGTGTTCATCTCGTGCACCGAGTTCGCGGTGCCGTCCACATCGAGGTCGAGACGGAAATTGAAGAAGTGCTGGTGATGGGGCGCCACCACGTTGGCGGCCACGAGATGACCGGATGGGAACGCCAGTTCGTGGCCTTGCGCCGTGGTGTCCTTGACGCCCTTCGGCAGCATGATGCCCGTCAGGGCCGCGTCCGCTTCGAGTGTGCCGTCCTGGTTGAAGATCCAGTTGATGGCGTAGTCGTAGTTGCCAATCGTCGTGATGAAGAAGATGACCAGTTGCCGGGCGCGCCGCGATTCGTTGCGGCGTGAATACATGTCGTAGTGCTTCCACAGCATCCCGCCATCACGCTCGTAGATGCCAACCGCGCGCGGCAGCGTCTGCGGCTTGCCCTCATCGTCTGCAAACGTGGCGTCAAGGAGCGTGGCGTGCTCGGGCGCGTCGGTGTTCTCTTCAATCGAGCTCGTCTGCCGGCCGACGTTGTATTCGCCGACGTCGAACGCCGCGCGCCACCGCCAGTTGCGATCGGAGTCGCCGTACGGAACGACCATTTCCGAGAGCGAGGCCCGATACAGGATCGGCCGGACGCGCTCGTCGTCCTCATATCCGACGGTATGAAGGACGAGGCCTTCGCGCGGGTGCAGCGTGTAGCGGAAACGCCATTTCTGCCAGCGCACTTCCTGGCCGTTGATCGTGAAGCTGGGTCCGCCCGGCTGCGTGGTGGCGAGCCGTTTCGGGGCGGTGCGAACTCCTGTGGACTTTTCGTCGAGCTCCTGGCTCGGCGGCGGCACCGGTACGACGCCGCTATCGACCAGTTCGACGACCTGGCCGGTGTTCATATTCACGAGAGCGACCACGCCCTCGATCGGCCGGCCGTAGAAATTGGTCTGGCCGCCGACGAGATACGTCACCGCGCGCATCAGCCGCCCTTCGACTCGCGGCTCACGCGCGTTGCGCGCGAGTCGCTCGCTCAGGGCAGGCCCCGATTGATGCGAGGCCTCGACCTGGCCCACCGCCCAGCCATCGACCTGCACGGTCGCCATGTCGGTGATTCCGCGCTTGCGCATCGCCGCCTGCCACTCGGCGTTGGCTTTGACGATGCGTCCCAGTTCGTCGTACTCGCCGCTGAGGAGTGGCGGCTGCACGCCCTTGACCTCGGTCCACGACACCACGCGCGACGCGTTGAGATCGGTCACGGCTTCGAAGGTCTTATTGCCGCGGCGATCGATCACGATCGCGAACGCCTGTCGCGCGATCGGCGCGCCCGGCTTGAACGCGAGCACGTCGCTCTTGGGAGGCTCGTCAAGGACAATCGTCGAGAAGAGGCCGTCGGCCGGGAACTGCGGAGCGCCGCGCAGGAGCTTCGCGGCGGCTTCAATTTCTGCCGCGCTCAAGGCGTCGAGCGGATGCCGATCAGCAGGCGATAGCGCCGGCGCCGCTGGTTGCGACGCGGCTGCCGCCGGTACGGAAGGTGAGGTTGACGGTTGCGCACAGGCAACCGTCAACATCGTGACCAGGACAGGCAGCGCCGGAATCGCCTTCGACATCAACGGGGGACTGCGGTGCCGCGCAGGTACACCGTCGCGATCTTCCGTGTGTTCGTGATGTCCTGCAGGGGGTCCGCATCCAGCACGATGAAGTCGGCGATCTTCCCGCTCTCGATGGTGCCGGTGTTCGGAATGCGCAGGAACTCGGCGCCGTTCTTCGTCGCGGCGACAATCACCTGCGCCGGGGTCATGCCCGACGCCACCATGTCGGCCATCTCCACGTGCGGCGCCCACGGCGTATTGCCGTCGGTGCCGACCGTGATCTTCACACCCGCCGCCGACAGCTTCGCGAGGTTGCGAGCCTGGATGCCAAAAGTCTTCTGCGCCTCTGGGCGATCGGTGGCCCCGGCCTGGATTTTCTGGAGCGCCCCGTCAGGAATGCTGCCCTTGAGCCAGCTGTAATCGACGGCGACGCCGCGGTCCGGCATATTCGGGATTAGCACCACGTTGGGACGCGCCTTGAACAGTCCGACGGTCTCCTCGTCGATGTCGCGATCGCGGATGCCGTGCGCGAAGCTGTCGATGCCCGCCTTGAGCAGGCCTTTGGCATCCTCGAGCGAGAAAATGTGCGCGGTGACGCGCTGCTGATTCTTGTGGGCCTCATCGATCACCGCGCTGTAGAGCGGCGGCGTCAGCTTCGGAAACTTGCCGTCGCGATCGTCGACCCAGATCTTGATGATGTCGACTTTCTTCGCGGCGAGCTCCCGGGCCGCCTTGCGGCCTTCCTCGGGCGTGGTAATCCAGTAGGGAACCTCGGTGCGGCCCTTCTCCGGCGCGGTGATGCCGCGGCCCGCGGTGTAGATGCGCGCGAGCGTCGGCACCGTCTTGTCGCGCTGGATGAACGCCGCATCGGTGCCGTCGAGGCCCATGCTCAGCGCCGCGCCGATGCCGAACCGTGCCCGCTGCTGGAGATCATTTACGAGCTCCGCCTCGGTGGTGCTGGTGTGGACGTGCGTGTCGATGATCGCGGGCATCACGGTCTTGCCGGCGAGGCTCACGCGCGTTGCGCCGGCCGGCGCCTTGATCGATGCCGCCGGGCCGACCTGCGTCAGCCGCTCGCCTTGGACGACGATGGTCGCATTGTCGATAGTGCGTCCGTCGCCGACGATGACGCGGGCGCCCTCGAAGACGGTGACAGAGGATTGGGCCGCCAGCGAGCCGGCGGCAAGAGTCGCGACGATCGCCAGAAGAATGAGTCGTTTCATATAGCTCCCATCAATCGAACATTCAACCATCTACAATTAATCTGCAATCTGAGATCTGAGATCAGAAATCGACTTATCTCTTGTAGACCTTGCCGTCCTTCATTACAAATCGCACCCGTTGGAGCGCGGTAATGTCCAGTCGCGGGTCACCTTCGACCGCGACGAGATCGGCGTTGAGGCCCACGGCAATTGCGCCGATTGATTTCTCCAGGCCCATCGATTCCGCGGCGAGCGAGGTCATGCCGATAATGGCATCCATCGGCGACTGTCCGGACTTCACGCGCTCGATCAGTTCGCGCGCGTTCTGTCCATGCGCGCCGGCCACGGCATCGGTGCCCATCACCATCTTCAGGCCCTTGGTCTGGAGCGCCGCCGTGAACATCTTGTCCTTGAGTTCGAGGGCGTTGGCCATCGCCGTGAAGCCCTCTTCGGTGTAGTTGCCGATGCCAAGAAAGCGCTGCTTGTTCTCGAGATAGTTCTGGGTGACCAGGCCGATGTTCGGATCGAAGTAGACGCCGGCGTCGGCCAGCGCCTTCAGCGCCTCGGCGTTGGCCAGGCCGCCATGTTCCACCACCGTGCAGCGCGCCCGCGCGGCGCGGAGCATCGATTCCGGACTGTGCGCGTGCACCATGCTGCGCAGGCCCTGCGCGCGAGCTTCACCGCACGCGGCGTCGACCTGTTCCTGCGACAGGGTCGGGATGCCGCCGTCACGGATGCTCGCCGAGGCGAAGATCTTGATCAGGTCCGCGCCCTCAGCTTTCTTCTTCCGGATGTCGGCACGGATTTCTTCCGGCGTCCACTTCACGTTCCCGATCGAGCCGAGCGACGTGAGAATGCGCGGGCCCGGCAGCACGCCGCGGTTGATGGCGTCGCGCAGGGGCTTGTCGGATGCGGCGCCCACGCTCTGCACGGTGGTGAAACCGGCCATCAACGTCACCCACGCGTTTTCGGCGCCGTAGAGCGCCGCCTGTTCCGGCGGCTCCGGCCCCGCGTGATAGCGGCCCTTCGCGTCGAAGTGCCAGCCGATGTGCACGTGGGTGTCGATGAAGCCGGGCATCAGCGTCAGCGCGCCGAGTTCGTGCGTCACCTCGGAGCCGGGCATGCCGACGCTCACGATCTTGCCGTCGGTCACCGCCACGGCGCCGTTAGCCAGCACATTGCCGCGACCATCGATGAGCCGCGCGGCGCGGATCACGGTGGCGGGCTTCGGCTGTGCCGTGATGATCGTGACTAAGCGCGAGGATAAGGCACGTGGCGTGAGCAATTCGCATAGGCTCCTCTGGCTACTGGCTACTTCTTTATCTCCGCGGCACGATACAGCTCGTCGGCGGATTGCAGCGTGATGTTTCTCAAGCGCTGCGGGTAGTTTTCCGGCAGGTTCTTGAGAAATGCGCGTACCGTGTCGGCCACCTCACGGGTGGTGTGGCCGCTGAAGGTGGCGTCGAGCCACCGTTTCGGGAAGAAAATATCGCCGGTCTTCTGGATCTCCCACAACAATTCCAGGCTCGGCTGCACGTATTTCTTCGAGGCCTCGGCGCGCAGCGGGTGATGGAGGTAGCCGAGCCCTTCGAGCACCCACGGCTCGCGCCGCCGGTTGTTCACATCGCGCAACGACGCGAACCACTTCTCGCGCACGGCGGGATCTGCGGATAGCGCCGGCATCACGAACTGGAAGCGCGCTTTTCGATCCGGGTTCTCGATGCGGGCCAGCTGGGTGTCCAGAATGCCGCTCCAACCATCAACCTGCCGCACGGCGAGCTCGAGGGCGAGCGCGGTGTAATCGGCCTCGGCCAGCGGCAATCCGGTGACCGAGTCCTTCTTTTCCCACACCTGCCGCAGCCATGTCACAGTGCCGGGCGTCACCGAGATGTTGCGCAGGGTACCCGAACCACGAGGCTTTCTGACTGGCGGTGCCGGCCTGGCTCAGGCCTTCCCGCAGCAGCGATTCGAAGCGCGCCGCGCGCGTGTTGCGGTCGGCCTGATCGAGAAAGCGCCACCAGGTGTTCGAGGCATAGCCGAGCACGCGGGAGACCATCTGCTCGTCGGTCTCGCGCGGCAGCGAGCGCATCGCGAGATCGAGGAACGCGTCGGGGCGCACTTGCCCGCGGAGCAGTGTGTCCCACAGCGTGACCCAGGCACTGCCGCGCGTGAGCGGATCGCTCACGTCCGGCAGGTTCGCCATCAAGTAGTCGAGCGTGATCGGGTCGAGCGTGAAGTCGCCATACGCCCACCCGGCGGCGCTCGGCAGCACGTAACGCGGCGCGGGCAATCCAACGGCCTGCGGGACCTCGACCTCGCGGCCGATGAACTCGACGATAAGAATCCGGTGGTGTCCGCCTTTAGGCGGACTGGCGTCACCGCCAATCGCGACGCGCAATTGCTGCGGCCAGACCAGGTTGCGATTCCACGGGTCACTCTGGCGAAACGCGAGCCTGGTGATGACGCCGTTCTTCACCTCGAGCACGGTCTGGATCGCCGGCCGTCCCGGTTGCTCCACCCACACGCGGCTCCATGACTGCAGATCGAGCGGCGTGCGGCGATCGAGCACCGCAATCAGTTCCGACCAGGTTGCATTCGCAAAGGCGTGCGCCTTCGAGGTACTCGCGAAGGCCATCGCGAAAATTCTCGTCGCCCAGCAGCGCTTCGAGGTGGCGCATCACCACCGGCGCCTTCTGATAAATGATGGCGCCGTACATGCTGCCCGCCTCGTTCAGGTTGTCGAGCACCTGGCGAATCGGGTTGGCGCCCGGCGTGCGATCGACTTCGTAGGCGGCGGGATAGTGCGAGAGCAGGAACCGCAGGTCGTGATTCACCGTCGGGAACGACGGGTTCACGATCTTCGCCGCCATGAAGTTGGCGAACACCTCCTTCATCCAGACATCGTTGAACCAGCGCATGGTGACAAGATCCCCGAACCACATGTGCGCGGTTTCGTGCGCGATCACCGACGCGCGGCCCAGCATCTGATTCTGCGTGGCCGATTCGTCGAGCATCAACCCCGACGCGTTGTAGAGGATCTTCCCGGCGTGCTCCATGCCGCCGAACTGAAACGCCGGGATCGCGACGAAGTCGAACTTGCCAAACGCGTACGGAATGGCGGTGTACTTCTCGAGGTACTCGAGCGCGCGGGCGTGTAAGTCGAAGATCGCCTCGCGATTGCGCGCCACCTTGGCCGCGTCGGTTTCGCGGTGGAACATCCGATACGTGCGTCCGTCTCGTTCGGCGGTCTCGATCTTAAAATCGCCGGCGATGAACGCCACGAGGTACGTCGGCAGCGGCTGCGTCTCCGCAAATGTCACCGTGGTGCGCTCGCCACTGGTGGTGCGCGACAGCTCGGCGCCGTTGGCGGCCGACTGCCACTTCGCCGGGTGCTCCAGCGTGACGGACCAGCGCCCTTTCAAATCGGGTTGATCGAACACGGGTAGGGCCATCCGCGCGCGGGCCGGCACGAACAGGGTGTAGAGAAAATCGTTGTTGCGATTGAGCGAGGCGTCGCCGGCATTGAACGCGATGCGGATCGTGTTCGCGCCGCTCACGAGCGACGCGGCCGGCACCACGATGTGTCCGTTCACATACGTGAACGCCGCCGGTTTGCCGTTGGCGTCAACCGACTTGACGTGGTCGCGGCTGGTTTCAAAATCGATCACGAGTGGCGCCTTCGGGTCCTTCAGCATGAACCGGATCGTCGTGGTGCCGGTCAGCGGGGAGGCGATCGCATCGGGAATCGACAGGGCCAACTCGTAGCGAAGGTCGCTGATATTGGCCGCCCGGTGGGTGGCGACCTCCAGTGGGACGCCCGCGTCTGGCGTCGCGGTCTGTGCCCATGCGCCAGTGACGGCCGAAAACGCCAAGGAAACCCCCAAGCCCAACCTGCCGATCCCCAAGCCCCCAGTCCCAAGTCCCAAGTCCCACTTCATCTGCGCAATATTAGTTCGGCCAAGGCAAGATTGGGGGCGTCTAAGGGCTGGGAGGATTCGATGATTAGCCGACGAGAAGTGGTTACGGCAGGCGTCTTGGGCTCGTTCACCGGTTCGGCCGCCACGGCCGAGGCGTCACAAGGCGGCAGTCAGGACGACGCGCAGATGCGTGCGGTGCTGACTCGGATCGAGGAGGACTTACAAAAAATCAACACCACGCTGGACCAAGGCCTGCGCGGGCCCGGGCTCGATGCCGGATCGATTGCCGACATCCGCGGGCGGCTGACGACCCATCTGCGTGCGGCCGGTAAGTTCCCCGACTTCATTGAGGTCGGCACGAACCACTTCTACTCGATCTACGACTGGCACGTCCGGCACGCGCAGCAAATCCAGATCACCCGCATTTCCGACCAGCGTTTCGCGATTCAGTTCATGTTCACGCAGCTGATCGTGCGGTGGGAGCAGGACGCGAATTACCTCGGCACGCCGTTCGATCGCGGCTAATCGGTGCCTCGCATCCACGTCCCCAAGCGTGCCAGGCCTTCGTCGATCTTGTTGGTATCCCTGACGAGCGGGCCGAAAGAGATCCGCACGCCGTTGGTCAGCGATGCACCGAAGCCGCCTCCCGGCACCACCAGCACGCCGGTGGCCTTGAGCGCACGCGGCACGAATTCTTCGGCGTTGGTGCCGATGTCGACCACGGTGTAAAGCCCGCCCGCGGGAGTGAGGCGCGGGCGCTGCAAGTGCAGCATCGACCGCCTTCAACGTGACCTGTGCGGCGTTCGCGTACAGCGCGTTCGCGTGCTCGACATATTTCTTCAGCGATCCATCCGCGATCGCCGACTTCAAGTATTTCGCCATCGTCATCTGCGACAACGTGTCGGGGCAGAGAATGCTGCACTGCTGGACGCGCTCGATCGCCTCTACCACGGACGGGTGCGCTTCGATCCATCCAAGCCGCCGGCCCAGGCCGCGCGCCCATTTCGAATTCGAGTGGATGCCGACGACGTTGGGATGATCGGCCGGCGACCACGCGTAGTAGGCGGGCGGGGTTTGGAAGAACTGGCACTTATACGCGAAGTCGATCGCCAGCCACGCACCGGTCTCTGACGTTTTTGCGAGCATCACGTCGGCCAGTGCCTGTGGCAGCACCTGGCTCGTGGGATTGTCCGGCGCGCCGAATAACACGAGACGCGGCCGGTGCGCGTCGAACAGGCGCGAGAACTCGCGCGCGATGCCGGCAGGATCGGTTTGCGGCAGGTACGACCACGTTTGCGGATCGAGGACACGCAGCCGCACCACCTTGACGCCTGGCACCGCGAAAGCGAGTTGGCCTTCGTAGTTCGCGTAGGTGGGGTCCAGCAACATCACGGTGTCGCCTGGGTCGAGCAATGTGACGAACAGATCGTGGGTCAGCTGCGTGCTGCCGAGGCCGATCGCAATGTGCTCGGCGCCAAGGCGCGGCATGCCGAACAAATGCTCCTCGAATCGCGCGATTTGCTCGCGGCATTCCATGTCACCGAGGGTGGCGGTATACGCGCCACTCCTATGGAACAGCGTCCGCATCCTTGACGATGGATTCGTACGCCTGGCGGAATTCGTCCGGCGCCTCGTGATTCACCCAGCCGCCGCCGAACGAGATCACCTTGGCTGGGTCGAGCCCCATCGCCAGGATGTTCTGCCGCTCCGCCATCTTCATGATCTGGCGAATCGGCGACGGTCGAGCGATTTGATCCCGCACGAGCGCGGAAAGCGAAGGTCCTGCAGCGGTTTTCATGGTTGACGACTCATCTTAATCGTTGCCGGGCCCGGCTCATAACCAACCCTCTACCCGTCCAGACCGTCCAACCTCGCAACCAGGGGTCCGTACATGTTTGACAACCTTCGACAGGACATCACCGGCGCGCTTCGCGGTCTGATCAAGAGTCCGGGCTTCGCTGCCGCCTCACTCGTCACGCTGGCGCTCGGCATCGGTGCCACCTCAGCCATCTTCAGCGTCGTCAAGGCCGTGTTGATCACCCCGCTGCCGTATGCATCGCCCGAACGGACGGTCCAGATCTTCACGCGCTGGACCGCGTTCGAGAAAACGTGGATTGCCGATCAAGAGGTGATCGATTTCCGCAACATGTCGAAGACCATGACCGCGATCGGGTCGTGGGGGACGGGACAGCAGAACCTCACCGGCGACGGCGAGCCGATCAGGATCGGCGTTGGCTTCGTGACCGCGAACCTCTTCGACGTGCTCGGGTCACGTCCGCTGCTCGGCCGCATCATCACGGCGCAGGAAGACGTCCCGAACGGCCCGCAGGTCGCCGTGCTCGGTTATCCGCTCTGGCAGGCGCGCTACGGCGGCGACCCTGCCGTCATCGGTCGCAAGGTGATGATCAACGACGTCCCTGTCGAAGTGATCGGCGTGATGCCGGAAGGTTTCCGCCTGCCCACCGACTTCAACGACGACGCGGCGGAGCCGACGCAGTTGTGGCGGCCGATGGCATGGGACCTGACCCAACTCAGTCGCAACCACGGCTTTTACGCGGTCGCGACGCTGGCGCCCGGACAAACCGCGGCCAGCGCGACCGACGAGTTGCGCGCCATCTGCACGCGGCTCACCGAACAGGGCGCGTATCCGGTGCAGATGAAGTTCTCGGCATTTGCCGTGTCGCTCGACGACGAGATCCGCGGCGGCGTGCGCCCGGCGATGTGGCTGCTGATGGGCGCGGTCGGCTTCCTGCTGCTGATCGCCTGCGCGAACGTCGCGAACCTGCTGCTGGTGCGTGGTGACGCGCGCTTGCGCGAGATGGCCGTGCGAACCGCGATCGGCGCGGCGCCCGATCGGCTGATGCGTCAGTTGCTCACGGAAAGCGTCGTGCTCGCCGTGCTCGGCGCGCTGCTTGGCTTGCTCCTCGCCTCGGTGGGGCTCCGCATCCTGATGACGGTGGATCCCACCAGCCTCCCGCCGCTCGCACCGGTGCGCCTCGATTGGAGCGTGGTCGCGTTCACGCTTGTCCTCGGCGTGGTGACGACAATCGTCTTTGGTCTCGCGCCGGCGATCAGGACACTTCGCATCAACCTCGTCGAATCGTTGCGTGAAGGCGGCCAGCAAACCGTGGGTGGCCATCGTCAACGGCTCCGCAACGTGCTGGTCGTGGCCGAAGTGTCGCTCGCGGTCGTGCTCGTCATCGGCGCCGGCTTGATGGTGCGGAGCCTGTCGGCGCTGGGACAGATCGATCTCGGCTTCAGACCCGAACAACTCCTGACGATGCGCGTGTCGGTGCCAACGGCGCGCTACGACACGCCGGAAAAGGTGGTCGACTTTTATCGGCAATTGAACGAGCGCGTGCGCGCATTGCCGGGCGTGCAGTCGGCGGGCTTCGTGCGCGTCTTGCCGCTGGCGACGACGATCGGCGACTACGGCCTCGATATCGAAGGCTTCCAGGAATCGCCCGGCGTGAATGCGAAGGGCGACTGGCAGATCGCCACCGATGGATCGTTTGAAGCGATGGGCATGCACCTGATGCGCGGACGGTGGTTCGCCCCCGCCGACACGCATCAGTCGCAGGCCGTGGCCGTGATTAACGAGACGATGGCGCGCACCTACTGGAAGAATCCGGAAGAGGCGATTGGCGGGCAGATCCGCGTCGGATCGGCGATGGATCGTCCCTTCCTGACCGTGGTCGGCATGGTGGCCGACGAGCGGCACAACGGCGTGACCGGAGCGGTGAAGGAGAAGTTCTACGTGCCGCACAGCCAATGGCACATCGCCACCTCGGGCAGTGTCATTCGCGGCGGTTTCCTGGTGGTTCGCACCACTGGCGACCCGATGCAGGTGGCTGGCCCGGTGCGCAACGAGATTCGCGCCATGGATAGCAGCCTGCCGGTCGCGAATATTCGTCCAATGACTCAAGTGGTGGCCGACGTCCCTCGCCACACCCCGGCTGACCGGTTTCCTGATGGGAACGTTTGCGGCCATTGCGCTCACGCTCGCCGCGGTCGGCATTTACGGCGTGCTCTCGTACCTCGTCGCCCGGCGGACGCACGAGATCGGAATCCGGCTGGCCGTCGGCGCCGACCGCACGCAGGTGCTGGCGCTGGTGCTCAAGCAAGGCATGACTCTCGCCGGCAGCGGCATCATTGTCGGGGTCGTCGCGGCTTTCTTACTGACTCGATTGATGCAGAGTTTGCTTTACGAGGTGAGGCCGAGCGATCCGTGGACGTTTGTAACGGTTTCGCTGGCGCTTGTCGGCGTGGCGCTGCTCGCGAGTGCGTTACCAGCAGTCCGCGCGACGCGCGTGAGCCCGTTGATCGCCTTGCGGACGGAATAGAATTTCCCCTGGAGACGACATGATCGCCGACGACGTTAGATTCGGCTATCGCCAACTGATCAAGGCGCCGGGATTCACGATCACGGCCGTGCTGACGCTCGGCCTGGCGATCGGCGCCAACACCGCGGTGTTCTCCCTGGCGGACGCGGTGTTGTTGAAGGCGTTGCCGTACCCGCAGCCCGAGCGGCTCGCCACCGTGACGATGACCGTGACGCGCGATGGCGCGGTGATTGGTGAAAACACCTGGCATACCGGCAAGGTGTGGGAGGCGATTCGCGATCACGCGACCACCTTCGACGCCGCCGTGGTGTCGGGACTGTCGGCGCGCATCAGCCTGGTGCTGCCCGATCGTGCCGTGGTCATCGCGCCCCAGCGCGTGAGCGCCGGATTCTTCCGCGTGCTTGGCGTCCAGCCGGCGATGGGTCGTGAGTTTACGAGGGAGGAAGATCGCGCGGGTGGTCCCGCGGTGACCGTGCTGAGCGATCGGCTGTGGCGAAGCGCGTTCAATGCCGACCGTTCCGTCCTGGGACGCACGGTGCTGCTCAAAGGCGAGCCGCACGAGGTGGTCGGCATCATGCCGCCCTCGTTCCGTGCGAATGTCGATGCGGACCTGTGGACGCCGATCAGGCCCAGCCCCACCGGCGAGGGCGCGAGCACCAATTACGCCCTCATCGCGCGGCTCAAGGACGGGGCGACGTGGGCGCAGGCGACAGCAGAAGTTGCTCTCGTGGCCGATCCGGCGTTGAACCCGCGCGCGGGCACCACCGGCCGGCACTCGCTGCTGCCAATGCAGGACACGATGTCGGCGAGCGTGCGCCTGCCGCTGCTGTTGCTGTGGGCTTCCGTCGGCCTCGTGCTGCTCGTCGCGTGCGTGAATCTGGCTGGCCTACTGCTGGCGCGCGCGGGCCGGCGCACGCGCGAGATTGCGACGCGCCTCGCGGTGGGCGGCGATCGTCGCTCGGTGATGCGGCAGCTCCTCATCGAAAGCGTGATGCTCGCGGTGTGTGGCGGTGTGGTCGGGCTCGTGGTCGGCGCAGTCGCGCTCGAGGGATTGAAAGCGACCGCCACCGATCTCCTGGTGACGCCGTGGGGCCAGGTGTCGTTCGACGCGCGAGTATTGGCCGTGACCCTCGGACTCACGATGTTGACGGCCGTGCTGTTCGGCCTGGTGCCCGCGATCCAAGCCACGCGGATCGACGTGCAAGCCGCTCTCGCCGAAGGCGGCACGCGGTCCGTCGCCGGCGGCGCCCGCGGCTGGCCGCGCCGCCTGCTCGTGGTCGCCGAAGTGGCGCTCGGCGTGGTCCTGCTCGTGGGCGCCGGCCTGCTGATTCGCACGTTCTTCTATTTGCAGACGCGTCCACCGGGATTCGATCCGCGCCAGGTGATTATCTCGACGGCGTCGCTCGATGATGCGCGCTACGCAGAACACGTGAGCATCGAGCAGCTCTTCGAGCGCAGCGTGGCGCGGATCCAGGCCATTCCCGGCGTCGAATCGGCGGCGGTCTCCCTCGGTCTTCCGTACGAGCGCATCCTGAACATGGGGGCGCGCGTCATTCAGCCAACCGGCGAGCCGAGCGACTTCGTGTTTACCACCGCCACCTACGTGACGCCCGGTTACTTCGAGACGCTGCGCCTGCCGATGCAACGCGGGCGTTCGTTTTCCGCCGCCGACACGGCCACGGCTGCGAAAGCGGTGATCGTCAACGAGGCGTTCGCGCGCCGGTACTTCAAGGATCGCGATGCGGTGGGCGAGTCGGTGAGCATGGGCGGGCAAACGCGGCAGATCGTGGGCGTTGCCACCAACGTGCAGCAGCGTGGCGGATTCCAGGATTTCGGTCCACTCGATGCGGTGCCGGCGATCTACATGCCGTTCTCGCAGTTTCCTGCCAACGGCCTTCGCACCATCCATGGCTGGTTTTCCACAGCCTGGATCGTTCGCCAGGCGCGCGACGGCGCGGTCACCGAGCAGGTGCTGCGCCGCGCCATGGCGGATGTTGATTCCCAGCTGGCCCTCTCGCCGATTCGCGGCGTGGACGACGTCCGGGCGGCGGCGCTCGCGCGTCAGCGCATCTTGATGTTGCTGGTCGCCGGGCTCGGTGGGTTGGCGTTGTTCCTCGCCGCCATCGGCATCCACGCCCTCATCTCGAGCGGTGTCACCGAACGCATGCGCGAGCTCGGCATTCGCCTGGCCCTCGGCGCCACCGTGCGTCAAACGGTGATCGATGCGGCACGACCGGGCATCAGCATGGCCATCGCGGGCCTGGTGCTCGGCTGCGTCCTGGCATTCGGCGCCTCGGGCTTGATACGGAACTTGCTGTGGGGCGTCCGCGAGGACGATCCAGTTACCTTCATCGCCGTTATCGGCGCGCTGCTGGCGGTGGCCGTAACCGCCAGCGTGATGCCCGCCCTCCGCATCAGGAAACTGGATCCCGTATCACTGTTGCGATCTGAGTAGGGATCGGGGATCAGGGATCGGGGATCGGTGGGTGCAGTTTGAGTAAGATCTGACCGATCCCCGATCCCCGATCCCCGATCCCGTGTCCTCCACCCCCGCCGTCCACGTTCTTCGCCAGCACAGCGTCCCCTTCACCGAACACGAATACCGCTACGAAGAGCGCGGCGGCACCGCCGTGTCGTCGCGCGAGCTCGGCGTGGACGAGCACGTCGTGATCAAGACGCTCGTGATGGAAGACGAGCGGAAGCAGCCGTTGATTGTCCTGATGCACGGCGATCGGGAAGTGTCGACCAAGAATCTCGCCCGTCAGATTGGCGCCAAGACCGTCACACCGTGCGCGCCGGAGGTGGCGCAGAAGCACACCGGTTACCTGGTGGGTGGCACGTCACCATTTGGGACGCGCAAATCGCTGCCGGTATATCTCGAGCGATCGATCGCTGATCTCGATCGCCTCTATATCAACGGCGGTGCGCGCGGGTTCCTCGTGTCGATGGCTCCCGGCGATCTCGTGCGGGTGCTCTCTCCGACGCTCGTCGACGCGTCACTCTAGTTCTCGCCGCAGGGCCTCGAAGCGTTCGGTATCGCGCGTGATCCACCGTCCGAACCACACCAGAGACACGATGGCGACCAGGGTGAATCCCGCCAACCACCCCCACGCAAAGCGTTCCGCGCCAACGTCGTGCGGGCGAGCGCCGGAATACAAGTGATCCCAGATCCAGATGACGAACACCACGACCTCGGCGGTGAGGACGATCCAACCAATCCGCCAGGCCTGGCGCAGGCGGCGGAGTCGTTCGGCGGAGATGGCCAGGTACTCCGCGGTGCTGGCGGCCGACGACCTGAGCACACCGCGCCAGTTCCACCAGCCAAAGCCCACTGCTGCGACGGTGATCGAGGCGAGGCTGATCATGCTGATCCGCTCCACATCGTTCCTCGCGGCCACGGTGAAGTAGGCGAGGATCGGTAACGCGATGCCGCCGATCACGAAATCGCTGACCATGAACGACCACAGCAGGCCGCTGCGCCGCTTCACGTAGTGGCGGATCTGTTCCTCGGTCGTCACGTCGCGCGGCGTGCCCGCCTGCCATTCCTTCGTCCATTCCTGGAAATCGCGATCGTCTTGCGTGCTCATGGGCGATCCTCGCGCGCCCCAAGCAGGCGCGACAGGGCGGCTCGGGCGCGAGTGAGGCGCACGGCCACGTTGTTGTCGGTAATGCCGATGATTTCCGCCACCTCGGCGTGGCTGAGGCCTTCGAGCGTCAGCACCACCACCTGGCGCAGCCCAATCGGCAGGGACTGCACGGCGGCCTGCAAACGCTCACGCCGTTGCTCGGTGGACAGCGCGTGCTCCGGATCCGGTTGCGGCGCCGGCAGCGGCGCATCTTCATCAAGCGGGTCGGTGCGCCGGCGCTGCCAGTGATCGACGTGGCTCACCGCACGGTTGTGGGCGATGCGGAACACGAACGTGCGCTCGGAGCACTCGCCGCGAAACCGCGGCAGCGCCTGCCACACCGCGAGCCAGATGTCCTGGACGAGGTCCTGCTGCTTCGATGGGTCGCGCTCGTAGCTGGCGGCCAGCCGCCGCAATGCGCGATCGTGCTCGTGCAGCAGCCGAACGCAGCGATCATCGCGGCGCTCGGTGGCGCCGCCGGCGTCGCTCACGCGCCGGCTCTCCTCAGGACCGTCTCATGATCCAGTTGCCGCGCGGCCGCCCAGCACGCGATGGCGCCCGTGATCAGCGTCAGGACGGTGAGCACGATGACCCGGCTCGCTGGCGGAACGTCCCCGCGGACGACATCGGTCAGCAGCATGTGCTGGCCGATCATAGGCGCGAACCCCATCCACGCCGACGGCGCGATCGATCCGAACGCGAACAGAAAGCCGGGGATCATCGGCAGGAAGATCATCATCGACAGCTTGGTCTGGGCTTCTTTGTAGGTGCGCGCCTGGAAGGCGATCAGCAACTGCACGCCGGAGGCCGCGAGTGCCAGCGGCGTCAGGGCGCCGAGCATCCACAGCGCGTCGGTCACATTGAGACCGATCGGCAGGTCCAACTGCTGGAGTCGCGGGTGCTGCATCACCGCATACGAGGTGACCAGCGCGAGCACCACCGTTGCCACTGCGGCGGCCGAGATCGCGAGCCACTTACCAGTGATGATCGACGCGCGGCTCACGGGATGCAGGAGCAGCGATTCCAGCGAGCCGCGTTCGCGCTCGCCCGCCGACACGTCGGCCGCCACGCTCATGCCGCCGATGAACGCGGCAAGCAGGATGAAGATCGGCATCGTGGCCAGGGCGCGGCCCGACCGATCCGCGGCGGTGGCGTAGTCGCGCTCGAGCACGCGCACCGGGGTGATGGCCGACGGGGCGATGCCGCGGACCACCAGCCGCGTATCCGCCGACGGCACGGGAATAGTCGGCCAGCAGCGACTTCAAGTGCGCCGCATGCCGGTTCGATTCCGTCCACGATGAATCGTGCAGCACCGCCACGGTGGCCGGCCGGCTCTGCGAAAATCGCTCGGCATAGTCGTCATCGACAATCAGCAGTGCGGGCATGCGCCGATCGCGAATGGCCGCGGCCGGGTCGCCGGCGATCTCGACGATCGATACGTCACGCGCCGCGAGAAATGCCGCCAGGGCCGGCGCCTGCGAGGCGCCCTGTCCGCCGATCTCGATCGCGCCCAACTCGCCCTGGTGCCGGGCGGTTGCGAGCAGGGCGATGCCCATCACCAGCGGCCCCCACACGCCGAAGAACAGTCCGGAGTACAACGATCGGCGGTCGCGGACAATCTCCCGCCATTCCTTTCGCGCAACGGCCATGGCGCCCATCAGTTCAGCCCCTCTTCCGATCCGATCATCTGCACGAACGCATCTTCGAGCGTCGCGCGGCGCGTCTGCTGCAGCAGCTCGCCCGGCGTGCCGGTGGCAATCACCGCGCCGGCCGCCATCACGACCACGCGATTGCAGAGCGCGGCCACCTCCGGCATCACGTGCGTGGAGACGAGGATGGCGCAGCCCGACGCCGCGAGCCGCGTGATTTCGCGCCTGACCTCGCGCGCGCTCATCACGTCGAGGCCGTTGGTTGGTTCGTCGAAGACGAGATTCGCGGGTTCGTGCACCAGCGCGCGAGCCAGGGCGAGACGCCGGCGTTCACCCAACGAGAGCGAACCCGCGAGTCGCGATGCGAGCGGCACGAGCCCGAGTTGTTCCAGCAGCCGTTCGATTCGGGCGTGCCGCATCCCGGCTGCCACGCCCTGCAGATCGGCGCTGTACTCGAGATGTTCGCGGACCGTCAGGTGATCGTAGACGCCGATATGTTCGGGAACGACGCCGAGCCTGGCGCGCGCGGCAATGGGCTGCGCGGCCACATGAATGCCGTCCACATCAACACGACCGGTATCGGGGCGCACCAGCCCCGTGATCGAGCGGATGGTGGTGGTCTTCCCGGCGCCGTTCGGGCCAAGCAGCGCCGTGATCGATCCATTCGGCACCTCGAACGACACGCCTTTAACCGCCGCCGTCTTTCCGAACGTCTTGCGGATGTCGGTGACGGTAATCATGGCTGCGCCCCCGCGGTGCCTTCGATAAACGCCGGCCATGCCACGCGGCTGGCGCAGGCCACATCGAGGTCATTGCCATGCCCATCGGCGAGAAACTTCGCGATCAACCCGGGCACGCAGCCCGAGAACGACGCGTTGTGCGCGGCGTTGGGTACCACCACGTGGCGGTGGCGTGGGAAGTGTTGCGTCATGAGCTCGCCCGCGCGTGGCGGCGTGACGGGATCGGCGCCTCCCGACAAGATCAACGCCGGCGCCTCGCTCGTGATCGTGGTGGATTCCGGCAGGGGAGGGCCGGCACGCCAAGCGGCGCACCGGGCGCGCCAGACATCCGCGTACGTTGTGCCGAATACCGACCCCGCCGCTTCGGCAGCAAAGTCGATCGTGGTGACCGACGGCACATCCTCCGAGCAGAGCACCGCCATGGTGGCGCCGAGCGCCATGTCGTCGGTCGTCACCGATGCGGTGCGGACCAGTTGCGCGAGGAGGGGCGCGAAATCGCCGTCAGCGGCCTGCCTGATCAAATACAGGACGGCCGCGGCGTCTCGCGGCGTGTAGAGCGCGCCGCGAATGATGTCGGTGGCCACGCCGCGAGTCAGCGTGACCTCTGCCGGCGCGTGCGTTCTCGGGTGACGGATCGTGGCCGTGGCCTTGCCGCCACTGAAGCGCTGAAAGAACCGATCGATCTCCGCACGCGGATCGGGAAACGTGGTGCGGCACCTGGCGTCCTCGCGGCAGCGATCGATCAGGCGATCGAGAGCGGCCTGGGCATCGGCCGATGCCGTTTTCGGAAACGCCATGGTCAGCGCCACCGCGCCGTCGAGAATTACCGTGCGCGTGACCTCGGGATAGCGCAACGCAAACAGCAACGCCGCGCGAGTGCCCCAGGACCCTCCCCACAGGTTGATACGGCGATAACCGAGTGCGGCGCGAATCTCGTTCAGATCGGCCAGCGATTCCCGATGCGTGTAGAAGCGCGGATCGCCATCGATCTCCTGGAGGCACTGTCGCGCGAGCGCCGAGGCGTCTTCTTCCTTGAGAAACGCGATCTCATCTCCCGGCGCACCGCATTGCAACGGACCTGAGCGGCCGGTGCCGCGCAGATCCACCAGCACGATGTCGCGATGACGCCGGATCTCGCGGAAATAACGCGCGGCTACCGGCGCCATGCCGTGCGCACCCTGCCCGGGTCCGCCGGCCAGGAGAAACAGGGGATCGGGCTCGACCCGCCGACGCAGTGCCGGAAGCACCGCGACATGAATCGGCACGCGCGCGCCGCTGTTGCGCTCACGATCGACGAACACCTCGTGCACGCCGCAGAGCACCTGCTCGGCCAGCAGGTCGATGTGGCATGGGGTCAGCGAGATGCTGGAGAGCTGAGGCTGGGCGCTCGCGGCGGGCAACGGCGAGAGCGACACGGATTCAACCGTGGTCATCCCGACTACCGCTACCGCGGCGAGCCAGCGTCGGAAACGTAGGGTCATGCCGGAATAGTCCGGCGAGGCCGAAAAACCTTACAGCCTCAGGCGCATCATCGGTTCGTCCGCCACGACGTAGCCCATCGATGCATACAGCGAATGTCCAAAGGTGCTCGCGTTAAGGACGACGCGTTCGATGCCTTCGTTTCGGCACCAGTCGTGCATGACGTCCATCAGCTGCCGCGCAATACCCTGCTTGCGATGCGCGGGAAGCGTGTAGACGTTGAACACGAACCCGCACCGCGGGTCCAGCGTGATCGGGCCAGGTGGCCATGGGATCACCAGCAAGCCGCTGCCGCCGGCGATGTCGCCGTTAGGCGCCGTCGCCATCCAGCCGCGATAAACGTGCGACGGCAGGGCGTGACGAAGCCACAAATCCGTGGCGGCCGTCATGTCCTCGAACTCGGCGGGGATGCCCATGTCGCGGAACATCTGCTCGCGATGCGAGACGATGTGCGGAATGTCGGCGATGGTGGCGGGACGGATCGTGTAACTCATGGTGATCCTCGCAGCGTAGCTTAGACGGCCTGTCTCGCCGAAGCCCTCCAAAGTCCGTTTGGTGCAGGGCGAAGGCGGATAAGATCAACCGGTTCGATGACGTCGCCCCGCCAGTATCGCGCCGGCCAGTCCGTGGAAGACCACTGCCGGCAATGCCACGAGGATCGCACGCACACCGTGATCGTCGTCGACGCGCACGCGCAACCGCTGCGCGTGGCATGCGACTTCTGCCGCAGCGAACATAACTATCGCGGCGGGCCACGATCCGCGGCACCCCATAAAGGGGTGCGCTACGAGCGCGCGACGCCCGCCCCTACTGAACGTCGGGCACCCCTTTTAGGGGTGCCTCTGGTGAGCGAACGAGAACGACAGGCCCCACCTATGTCACACACTTCCGGCACAGATGATCTCGAGTTACTGATCCGCCGCATTATTCGCGAAGAAACCGGGCTCACGCCTGTGGCGCCCGCGGAGAAGTGGCGCGGTGGGGAACTGGTGCTGCGGCCCGGCAAACCCGGCGTGCAGGAGAAGAGCTGGCCGATCGAGTCGTTCTTCAACAAGGTCGTGATGCTGAGGAATCGGCTCCGCACGCTCGAACAGCAGGTGAACGCCTCGGACCTGCCCGACGATCAGAAACTGAAGATCCAGGGGTACATCACCGGGTGTTACGGGTCGCTCACGAGCTTCAATGTGTTGTTTGCGAACGACGACGATCGATTTGTGGGCGCGGCAGGAGAGTGAGGCACCCCTAAAGGGGTGCCCTACTGATTCTTCGCCCAGCTGTCCTTCAGCGATACGGTCCGATTGAAGACTGGCGTGCCCGGCCGCGAATCCCGATCGACAGAAAAGTATCCTTGCCGCTCGAACTGATAGCGTGTGCCGGCCGCGGCCGCGGCCAGCGACGGTTCCACCTTGCTGCCCTTCAACACTTCGAGCGACGCCGGGTTGATCGTCGCCGTAAAGTCCCCGCCGGCTTTGGCTGCCGCGCCTTCCGGATCTTCTGACGTGAACAGGCGATCGTAGAGCCGCACTTCCGCGTCGGCCGCGTGCCGTGCTGATACCCAATGCAGCGTCGCCTTCACCTTGCGGCCGTCGGGCGCGTCGCCGCCGCGGGTGGCGGGATCGTAGGTGCCGCGTAACTCGACAATCTCACCGGCGGCGTTCTTGATCACGTCCGTGCAGGTCACCAGGTAAGCATTGCGCAGGCGCACTTCGCGGCCGGGCGCCAGCCGGAAGAACTTCTTCGGCGGGTCCTCCAGGAAGTCCTCCTGTTCAATGTAGATCTCGCGGGAGAACGGCACGCGCCGCGAACCCAGCGACGTGTTGTCCGGATGGTTGGCCACTGCCATCTCTTCGACCTGATCCGTCGGGTAGTTCGTGAGCACCAGCTTCAGCGGGCGCAGCACCGCCATGGCCCGAGGCGCGCGGCGATTGAGGTCTTCGCGCACGCAGTGCTCAAGCAAGCCGACGTCGATGATGTTCTCTTTCTTCGCCACGCCGACGCGCGCGCAGAAGTCGCGAATCGATTCCGGCGTGTAGCCGCGGCGGCGCAGTCCCGTCACGGTCGGCATCCGCGGATCGTCCCAGCCGTTCACGTGCTTCTGCTCGACCAGCTGCAGCAGCTTGCGCTTGCTCATCACCGTGTAATTCAGGTTGAGCCGCGCGAACTCGTATTGCCGCGGGCGAGCAGGGGTGCCGGCGTGTTCGATCGCCCAGTCGTAGAGCGGCCGGTGATCGACGTACTCGAGCGTGCAGAGCGAGTGCGTCACTCCCTCGATCGCATCGGAGAGCGGGTGCGCGAAGTCATACATCGGATAAATGCACCACGCCGTTCCCGTGCGATGGTGCTCGGCATGACGGATGCGATACAGCACCGGATCGCGCATGGTGATGTTCGGCGATCGCATGTCGATTTTCGCGCGCAGCACGTGCGCGCCGTCGGGAAACTCGCCGGCGCGCATGCGACGGAACAGGTCGAGGTTCTCGTCGGCGCTGCGCGTGCGATGCGGCGAGTCTTTGCCCGGCTCGGTCAGCGTGCCGCGATGCTCGCGAATTTCGTCGGCCGACAGTGAATCGACATAGGCCACGCCTTTGCGAATCAGCGCTTCCGCGAATTGGTAGAGCTGCTCGTAATAATCGGAGGCGTAGTACTCGCGATCGCGCCAGTGAAAGCCCAGCCACTCGACGTCCTGCTTGATCGAATCCACGTACTCGACGTCTTCCTTGACCGGATTGGTGTCGTCGAAACGAAGGTTGCAGTAGCCGCCGAACTCGTCGGCGACGCCGAAGTCGAGACAAATCGCCTTGGCGTGGCCGATGTGCAGGTAGCCGTTCGGTTCCGGTGGAAAGCGCGTGACGACCCGGCCGCCGTTCTTCCCCTCGGCCACATCAGCGGCAACGATCTCGCGAATAAAGTCTTGTGCAGGAGCGGCAGCGGCTCCAGTATCTCTCTCCGACATGACCCTCAAACGCTCAGCTTATCAGACCACGGGCCTCTTGCTAGAATGCGGAGACGATGCTTCAGGACCTGAAGTACTCGCTACGCCAACTGGGCCGCCAGCCCTCCTTTACGATCATTGCAGGCTTGACGCTCGCGCTGGGCATCGGCGTCTCCACGGCGCTCTTCAGCGTGATTGACGCGGCACTGTTGAGGCCGTTGCCGTACCCCAACCCGGAGGAACTGGTCATCCTCAATGTGAAGGAGGCCAGCGAGCAAGGACCGGGTTACTACGCGCCCTCGATCGAAGACATTCGCACGTGGCGAACACTCGATCGGATCATCGCGCATGCGGGAATGGGCCGCGTCAGTGGTTTTGGGGAGCTCATCGTGGAGACCGCCACGCCGCAGCGTCTCATCGTCGCGGAAGCCTCCGAAGATTTTCTCGAGACCTACGGCATCATGCCCATTCTTGGCCGCGGCATTCACGCGGACGACACGCGCGAAGGTGCCCTTACGGTGGCCCTTCTCGGCCACGCCTACTGGCAACAGGAGTTCGGTGGCGATCCGAATGTGCTGGGCCGCGTCGTCCGCATCCAGAACCGGCCCGCGACGATCGTCGGCGTGTTGCCGGCCGGCTTTTATGCGAATACCGCTGTCTGGAGTGCCTCGCAGTTCTCGAACGCCAGGCTCAATCAACGTGCTTCCGGTACGCCGGTGATCGCGCGCTTGCGGCCGGGCGTGACGCTCGCTCAGGCCCAGGCCGCCCTCGACCCCGTGACGCCGCCCTCCGTTCTGAAGGGCCCGGCACCCGTTCAGGTTCGCGTGGTGATCGCAGTCGATGTACGACGACGAGACCGACGGTTTCGGCGCCACGATTCGCACGCTCGCGATGGCGGTTGGTCTCATTCTCCTGATCGCGTGTGTCAATGTCGCGGGCCTCATGCTCGCCCGCGGCGCGACGCGCGACGTGGAGCTGGCGATCCGCGCGGCGGTCGGCGCAGGTCGAGGACGGTTGTTCCGGCAGTTGCTCACCGAGAGCCTGTTGCTGGCACTGGCGGGCGCGTTCGCCGGTGTGCTGCTCGCCTACCTCTCACTCGATTCGCTGGTCGCGCTCATTCCGCTATCGCTGCCGGCTAATTCACCGGTGGAGATCAACACGACTGCACTGGCGTTTGCGCTCGGCCTCACCGTGGTTACGGCCTTGCTCTCGGGTTTGCTGCCCGCGCTCAAGCTGTCACGGGCGCCGAGCGTGATCACCACGATGTTTTCCGTCGGCGGCCGCAGCGGCGCGCCGATGTCGAAACGCGCCGGGCAGTGGCTGATTGGCGTGGAGGTGGCGCTCGCGCTGGTGCTCATGACCGGCGCCGGCTTGATTCTGCGAAGCTTTGCGAATCTCGTGTCCCTCGATCTCGGATTCGATGGTGCCAACGTTCTCACGTTCGAGGTCGAGCCGCTCGATCGATTGGCGCCCCTCCGGCGCGACTACTACACGTCGCTGGCCGATGCGCTGCGAAGAGCTCCAGAAGTCGCTTCCGCAGGCGCGATCGATCAGCATGCGTTGAATGGGGGAGGCGCACACTACTTCCCGATCACGGATACCGGCGCGAGGATCGGCGGTCCGCAGCATACCGTGCTGCCGGGATACCTCGAGGCGATGGGCGTCCGCCCGCTTGCGGGACGCCTCCTTGAGGACGCCGATCGCGTCACCGGCGACGCCGTGGTCATCAACGACA
Organism: uncultured Acidimicrobiia bacterium; assembly: GCA_963784445.1. GTDB lineage: Bacteria > Acidobacteriota > Vicinamibacteria > Vicinamibacterales > UBA2999 > 12-FULL-67-14b. The sequence continues at coordinate 876,952 of CAWARO010000002.1, forward strand.
CCGCGTCACGGCAGTTTTTCGGCGGGAACGCCCTTGGTGAGACGCTTCGATTCAGCAGCAAGGATCCCCGTCACATGCGTATCGTCGGCGTCGTGCCCAATGTCCGGCACGGTGGCCCGCACGCGCGTGTGCAGCCGACCATCTACATGCTGCCCGACCCGAACAGCCGGGGAACATCATCACTGCGGATGGCGATGGTCATGCGGTTACGGGATGGCGCGTCCCTGTCGCTCGAGCGCCTGAAACAGACGGCGGAGTCGGTGGGCCCGCGCGTCCTCGTGGGAGCAGCGCGGCCGGCGGTAGCGCTGCTCAGCGAACAGGTCGCGACGTCGAGGCACCGGATGCTGCTGCTTACGATGCTGGGCCTGTTCGGCCTGCTGCTCACGCTCGTTGGGATCTTCAGCATGACGGCGTATGCGGTCGCGCGCCGTAAGCGCGAGATCGGCGTGCGCGTTGCGATCGGCGCCCGTCCTGCGCAGGTCGTGGCGGTGATGATCCGTGATGCGGTGTGGCCCGTGGCGTTTGGTCTCGTCGCAGGCCTGGCCGGCACCTACTACGCCACGCGCATCATCACGAGCTTTCTCTTCCAGACGACGCCGCACGATCCCGCCACACTCGTGACCGTCGTCGCGCTGCTCGGCATCGCCGCGTGTCTCGCTGCCTGGTTGCCCGCCCGCCGCGCCGCGTCGATTGATCCGGTGGCGGCCCTGCGTGCGGAGTAATCCGCCTTCGCTCGCTATTGCGAGCTTCGGCGCGACAGGTCCGCCTTCGCTCGCTATTTGCGAGCTTCGGCGTCTGCCGCGCAGGGCGCTCCTGACAGAACCGCCAAAACGATCAACGGGTTTCTGCCGCGCTTGGTGAAGCCATACGTGGTTCCGCGCGGGACCACGGCGAAGCTGCCATTGGTGATCTGGACGTCGCGTTCGCCGAGCTTGAGCGTGCCCTCACCAGCCACGACGTAGATCATCGCGTCGGCGGATTCATGCTCGCGGTCGTTCCACGGATCCCGAACCTGCCACAGCATTGTCTGGCCGACGCCTGAGCATCCGATCAGGTTTTCTTTTTGCGGCTCGCGCGCGGAGATGAAGTTCTTCTCGATGAAGTCGAGCAGCGACAGGGTCTTCGGCGTGCCCGGCGGCGGCAGCTTCGACGTCGATGGTTCGGGTTTCACCGGGGCGGGCGGCGGCGGTGGCGGAGGAGGCGCGGCCGGTGCGGGACTCAACGTGATCGACAGCTCCGGCGCCGCCGTGCCGGCGCGCCAGGCGATTTCTTTCTCGAACGTAATGAAGCCGTCGCGCGAAAACCGGGCGCGATAGGTGCCGGCTCGCAATCCCTCGATGCGCGTCGGTCCGCTCGCGGGGCTCTTCACCTCGCGATCGACAGGACCCATGAGATTCACCGTGACACCTTCGACCGGCCTGCCGCTCCCGTCGGTGATGAAGAGCTGTACCTGTGGTGGTGCTCGACGGCCGGGGACGTGGTGCCTGGGCAGTCGTCGGGTTCGGGTTCGTAGGTGACGGCTTAGGGGGCGTCGGCGTCGCTTGAAGTAACGCTAAGAGTAGAAACAGAGCGACCATAAACCCATCGGTACTACGCGAGCCGTGGCCCCGTGAAAGGGGGCGGCTGGGCTTACAATCAGCTCAGCCGTCACTCACTGCGACACCCTGGGTGATGAAGGACGGCCGGCTCGTCGAAGCGTGCTAGGTGGTCACCTTCAGGGAGACGTCCTTGATTGGCAGCGAGCGGACGCGAATTCCGGTGGCCGCGAAGATGGCGTTGGTTACCGCCGCCGCGACCGGCGGGACGGCCGGCTCGCCCAGCCCGCCCAAGTGTGCATCCGATCGAATGAACTCGACCTGGATCGCCGGTGCGTCCACAAGCGTGAGCGTCCGGTAATCGTGGAAGTTGCTTTCCTTGACCTTGCCTTCGGCGATGGTGATCGCGCCTAGCCACGCGGCGGCGAGACCGAAGGTGACGCCGCCCTCGACCTGCGCCGTGGCGGTGTCCATGTTGACGACGTCGCCGCAATCCACGGCCGCGTAGACCATCTTCACTTTCAATACGCCGTCTGGCGACACCGACACGTGCGCCACTTCACCGACGATCGAGCCGAAGCATTCAGTGATGGCGATGCCGCGCCCTTCACCGCGCGGTAGCGGCGAGCCCCAGTTCGCCATCTTGGCCGCGCGCTCGAGCACCGCCTTGAAGCGCGGGTGATCGGTCATCAGGTCGCGCCTGAACGCGAACGGATCTTTCTTCGCCGCGTGCGCCATCTCGTCGATGAACGCCTCCTTGAAGAAGCCGTGTTGCGAGTTCAGGACCGACCGCCACGGACCGGTCCGGACGTGGTGCTCCGCGTCGCGCGCGGTTGCCTCCTTGTCGGCAATCGCATACGGCATGAACGTCGATTCGCCGTCGCCGCCGCCGGCATACGTGCACGCGACCTTGAGCGGCGCGCCGGCCGCGTCGAGCGCGCCGGCGAAGCGCGCCATGGCCGCGGGCCGATAGTAGCCATGCTGCATGTCGGTCTCGCGGCTCCAGATCATCTTCACCGGCGCCGGCGACATCTCTTTCGCGATGCGCGCGCTCATACCGACGAAATCCAGGTACGAGGGCAGCTTCCGACCAAAGCCGCCGCCGAGCGCGAGGTTCGGTGTACTGCACGTGCTCGGCGCTGATATCCAATGCCTTTGCCGCCGTGGCTCGCGCGTTGAGCGGATCCTGCGTGCCGGCCCAGACCTCCGCGCGATCGCCCGTCACGCGCGCCGTACACGCCATCGGCTCCATCGTCGCGTGCGGGAGAAACGGCACGCGGTAATCGGCCGTGATTGTTGTTGCCGCGCCGGACGGCATGGCGGGCGCTTGGCCAATCGCCTTGTCGAAGGCGTCGAAGATCGTCTGGCTCGAAACGGCGCCATGTCCGGCGTCATCGAATTGCGGTTTGAGCGCGGCCAGCGCCTTGCGCGATTGCCAGTATGTGTCGGCGACCACCGCCACGGCGTCCTCGAGCTTCACGACACGTTTGACGCCGGGCATCTTGTCCGCGGGCGCCGTGTCGACCGACACGAGCTTGCCGCCGAAGACCGGCGCAATCTCGACGGCGGCGTGCAGCAGGCCCGGCAACGTGAAGTCGATGCCGTAGATCGCGCTGCCATCCACCTTCGATCGCATATCGAGGCGCGGGCGCGACGTGCGCCGCAACGTATATGTGTCGGGATTTTTCAGCGCCGGACGTGACGGCACGGACTCTCGCGTGGCGGCCTTGGCGAGCTCTCCGAAGCTGGCGGAGCGGCCCGACGCGGTGTGCGTGACGCGCGAGTTGGCGACGGTGAATTCCGCCGCGCGGACGCCGAACTGGGTAGCCGCGGCGGCCACCAGCATCTCCCTCGCGGCGGCGCCGGCCACGCGCATGCCGTAGTGCCCGGTGGTTCTCACCGAGAGCGAGCCGCCAGTGATTTGCAGGCCCGCCATGCGCGCCAGCCGATAGGTGCCGTAGTCGAAGCCGCGCACGAGCGGTCCTGGAACGCCGATGAACGCGCGCGTGATGTACGCGTTGGCGTAGGCGTCCAGCGCGGGCGCTTCCTTGAAGCGCACGAGATTCCAGTCGGCGTCCATTTCTTCCGCCGCCATCATGGCCAGCGCCGTCTGCGCACCCTGGCCCATCTCGCAGTGCGGCACGAGCACGGTCACGATGTTGTCGGGCGTGACCAGGATCCAGGTGTTCAGCTCGCCGGTCGCTTCCGTGTCATCCGAGCGGACGCTGTGACGGCTGGGGGCGAGCACAGCGCCGGTTACACCGAGCACGAAGCCGCCACCCACGAGCGCGCCGGTGCCGATGAAGGCCCGTCGTGTCCATTTGCCCATTACGCACCTCCTTCGCCGGCGGAGAGGCCGTGGATCGCCTTGCGAATCCTCGCGAACGTGCCGCAGCGGCAGATGTTGGTGATCGCCGCATCGACTTCCGCCTCGGTCGGGTGAGGCTTCTCGGTGAGCAGCGACGACACCGCCATGATCATTCCCGACTGGCAGTAGCCGCATTGCGGCACCTGGAGATCGAGCCAGGCTTGTTGCACTGGCGTGAGCGCACCGCCGCCGGCGAGGCCCTCGATGGTGGTGACGGCGGCGCCTTCGACCGACGACACCGGCATGATGCACGAACGTTCGGCGCGGCCGTTGACGTGCACGGTGCACGCCCCGCACTCGGCGATGCCGCAGCCGAACTTGGTGCCGGTGAGTCCCAGCGTTTCGCGAATGGCCCACAAGAGCGGCGTGTCCGGATCGATGTCCAGCGTGCGACTTTGTCCGTTGACCGTCAGCGTGATCGCCATCGTCAGTACCTCCAGCTCTTGAGATCGGCTCCCTGCGGCGCGGTCTTCAGTAGTCGCTCCACGCCCTTGGGGATGAACATTTGGTGATAGCGCAATCGCGACAGCGCGTTGGGCCGCGTATGGTCGCCGTTCCAGCAGTGCTCGGCGCGATCGCCGTACAGCACCTCGCCGTTGTAGTACGGATCCTTCGTGGATTCCAGGAACTCTTCGGCGAGATACACGGCGTTGTTCAAGTAGTAGTTGTCCATGTCGCCGACGTAGATATTGAGCTTGCCCTCGAGTTTCTTGCCGAGGCCCTTGTTCCAATCGCGGCGGACGATGTGCATCAGGTCGAAGTTCTCGCGCCAGTGCTCGGCCACCTTCTTGTCGATCACGCCGGTGCGCTTGTCGAAGATGCGCGCGGGATAGCCGTCCGGCCCGGCCGGCGAGAACACTGCCTCCCAGATATCCCACTGGCCGCCCGATCGCGTCTTGGTGCCGAGCACTTCCTCGAGCCGGTTCTGCTCCCACACCATCGAGTCGACGTGGCCGAGATAATTGCGGTGCGCGGGCCGCGGCGTCTTCTTCCACGTGTCGTCGAGCCAGTACGCGTTCTTGTCCTTGTAAATGTCGATGGTGGTGTAGGCGCGGAAGTCGATCGGATCCGGACAGCCGATGTAAGCGCCGTTGAATTCATCTGGATATTTCACCTGCGCGCCCATCGCTTCCCAGCCGCCGGTCGAGCCGCCGTACATGAAGCGCGCCCAACCCTGGCCGAGGCCGCGATACTTCTTCTCGAGATACGGCAGCAGCTCGTAGACGATCGCGTCGCCATAGGGGCCAATGTTGGCCGAGTTCACCGCGTAGCTGTCGTCGTAGAACGGATTCGCGTGCTGAATCTCGATCACGAGCGCGCGGGGGAAATTCGCGCCGGTCCATTCCTTGAAGAACTGCCACGCGTATTCCTGCTGCGTGCGGTTGTAGCCCTTCCAGTTGAAGCGCGCCGCGAAGTCCGGGACGAGGTTCGGGTCGGGCGCCGTCTCGCGCCAGTTGGTGAGATCGGCGGGGAAGTGGCCGTGATAGATGAAGAGGGGATACTTCGCGCCCGGATGCGTGTCCCATCCTTCCGGCAGCAGCACGTGCGCACCGAGATGCATCGGCCGGCCCCAGAACTTCGTTAGCCGCTCGCTCTGGATCCGCTCGTGTTTGACGTACTTGGTGTCTGTCGGTGTTGGTAGCGGCGCGATCACCTTGTCGAGCGCGAGTTTGATCGTGCCGCCCTTCTTCGGATCGAACGACACGGTGACCGGCGTGCTGTACAAATTCCCCGGCGCGCGCGCCCATTGCTGCCCTTCGCCGCGATCCATTGGCAGCTTCACGGTGTGGCCGTCGGATCGCCGGAAGGTCTGGTACTTGTGAATCAGCGCCTGCACCGAATACGTGCCGCCGGGAATGTCGTTGATGCTCTCGAGCGGAAACCCGAGCGCCGAGCCGTCAACCGTTACCGCTTCGCCGGGTTTCAAGCCGTCGACGTCGACGCCGAAGATCAGCTGCCCGGTGATGCTGTCGTTGATCTGGAACCGCGGCTCGCCTGCTTTCGGATCCTTCGCAATCATCACGAGCAGCCGGCCATCCACCGGTTGCGTGGCCTGGCTGGTGGGCAACGTCACGCTGATCTGGAACGGCCCGTCCTGCGCGATTGGTTGTGAGGCAGAGGACGCGAGGATGCCTACCGCGATCGCCGTTCCGAGAAATGCGCGCATCCGCGGAGTCTAACGCGTATCTACCGTTTCGCCATGACCTCAGTGCGCCCCCGGCTCAGGGCCAACGCCAGGCCGGCACGATCGGTGAGGCCGTGCGGTGGATAGCCGAGCGCCTTGGCCGCCGTGTCGCCGAACAGGCAGGCAATCACCGTGGCCCGATCGCTCGCGGCGCGGAGCGGCTCGATGACCGAACGCGTATAGGCAAGGTCGTCGTCATCGAGCTGCGGGGCGGTGCAGCCGGCGCGCGACATGGCGTAGCCTTCCTGATCCAGCATCTCGCCGAGCGTGCGTGGGGCATGACGGGTGAGCAGGTACTCAGCGCGGTAGATCGAGGTCAGTGTCGCCTCGCGCACGCGGTCCGCCGACGCGGGTTCGCTGGTCCACAACAAGCCCACCAGCCATCCGCGCTTCGTGATCGCCGCGCCTTCGATGCGATGTGAATACTCGCTCGTCCAGCGGTTGGTCCAGCCGCCCTTGAGATCATCGGAGACGACGAGTGCAACGCGGTACTCGCGATCGGCGACGGCTAAAGCCGTCGCTCTCCGAACGTTGGCCGCAGCCTCTTTGACCGCGCCTTCCGCGATCTCTTCCGCACCCAGCGCAAGATAGTCGTCGATTAGCGCGGGCACGTGATCCTTGCCCATCGGGTTCATCGCCACGAGCGGCAGCGCGAGATCGCCGGTCTCGGCATCCGTCATGGTCTTGAGGTATTCGCGGAACCGCTCCATGCCGCGCGGCATCGCGTACAACTCGCGCTGTACGCGAAGCAGCGGCATAAACGTCAAGTTCATGACCAAACCCTCCCGCCTTCGCCAAGGCTACGGCGGGCAAGCCCTACCCGCCAGGTTTCGCCTTCGGGAAGATCTTCGCCTTGCCCGACTTGCCCTTGTAGTCGTTCAACCCGCAGAACGCCATCACCTTGTAACCCTTGGATTCCAGTAGAACTGCCGCACGGGCAGCCCGGCCACCGCCGTTTCACGCGGTGATGATGGCCTTGTCTTTGGGAATCTCCTTCAGCCGCTTTTCGATCTGGCCAAGCGGGATGTTCACATACCCCTCGAGCGTGCCCAGCTCTTCCAGCTCGCTCGGCTCGCGGACGTCGAGGAAGAACACTTCCCCTTTTTCCAGGAGCGCCATTACCTCGTCTGAGGCCATTTTCGGGGCCTGAGGCTGGGTTGATGGGGCGGCGGGCTGTTGAGCCATGCTCAAACCGGGCACGGTCAGGAGCATGCCGACGACGAGTAAACGTCTCATGCCTTCCTCCGTAGTAGGAGATACTATCCGTCCTTGTGTAATTGGAAAAGGAGTTCCCTGATGCGGTCTCTGTTCCTGAAATCGGCGTTGATCCTCACGGTCGTGGTGTCCTGGTCCGGCGTGCCCGCCGCGGAGCGGACCAACGCGGCCAACGGCACCAATCCCACGTTTAAGGCGATTGGTCCCCTTGCCTTCAGCCCCGATGGCGTTCTGTTCGCCGGCGACACGCAGGCGGCGTCGATCTTCGCGCTCGACCTCGGCAAGGCGGCCACCGGTGGCGCGCCCGGCGCGAAGGCGATCCCGGCGTTCGACCAGAAGGTCGCCGCTCTCCTCGGCACCGACGTCCGCGAGATTACGGTGACCGACCTCGCCGTGCATCCGAAAACGCGTAACGCGTTTGCCTCGGTGATGCGTGGCCAGGGCACCAGCTCGCACGCCGCGCTGCTGCGCATCGACGGCGCCGGCAAGATCGACGTGGTGTCGTTTACCGACGTGAAGTTCAGCAAGGTCGACCTGCCGAACGCACCCGCCGCGAACCCGGAAGATCGCCGCAACTCGCGCACGCAGTCGATCACCGACATGGCGTTCGTCGACGGCAAGCTGTATGTCGCCGGTCTGTCGAACGAAGAGTTCTCGTCGAAGCTGCGCTCGGTGAGCTATCCGTTCAACACCGTGGACGGCGGCACCAGCGTCGAGATTTACCACGGCAACCACGGCCAGTTCGAAACCCGCTCGCCGGTCTACACGTTCGTGCCGTATAAAGTGAAGGGCGAGACCAACCTGATCGCGGGTTATCTCTGCACGCCGCTTGTGAAGTTCCCGATCACGGGCCTCCGCCCGGGCGGGAAGGTCATGGGGACGACGATTGCCGAGCTCGGCAACCGCAATCGGCCGCTCGACATGATTGTCTACAAGAAGGACGGCAAGGAATTCCTGCTGATGTCGAACAACAGCCGCGGCGTGATGAAGATCTCGACCGATGGCTTCGCCACCGCGGAAAGCATCACCAAGCCCGTGGCCGACAAGGCCGGCGTGGGCTATGAAACGATCACCGCGATGAAGGGCGTGGAGCAGCTCGACCTGCTCGACGCCACCAACACCATCGTGCTTGCGCGCACCGAGGCCGGCGTTCTCAACCTCGACGTCGTCGCGTTACCGTAACGCGCGCATGCGTATCTCGAAGAGCGCGGCCCTGGTGGCCGCGCTCTTTTTCTTTGTGGCGTGTGCTCCGGACATCGCGTGTTCCCGCGTGGCCGGTCCGCCGCGCATCGAGTTGAACAGGTCCGCCGAGCGGCCGACCGTCGACGTCGTCGATGTCGCGGAGGCGCAGCTGTCGTCGTTACGCGCCCTCGAATCGCGCGACGCGTGGGCCCAGGTGTTCGCAGTGAGGGTGGCCGCGGATTCGGCACCGATGCTTGGGGAGTACAGCATCGACGGCACGCGCATCCGCTTCACGCCGATGTTCCCGCTCGATCCCGGCCGGCAGTATCACGTCACGTTCTCGCCGGCTGGAGCGGTGCCGATCATCGCCACGATCGGTTTACCCGCCACCCACACGACGCCAACGACCGTCGTGGCGCAGGTGTATCCGAGCGGTGAGGTGATTCCAGAGAACCAGCTCCGGCTCTATGTGCATTTCTCAGCGCCGATGGGCATGAAGGGCGGCCTCGACTATGTCCACCTGCTCGATGAGGAGGGCAAGGAAGTGATCGATCCATTCCTGCCGCTCGACGCCGAGTTCTGGAACGACGATCGCACGCGCTATACGGTATTTTTCGATCCCGGCCGCCAGAAGCGCGGCATCCCGGTGATCGTCGAGATGGGCCGATCGCTGACGGAAGGCAAGTCCTACACGCTGGTCGTCGACAAGGAGTGGCGCGACGGCAACGGCTTACCGCTCAAGGAAATCTACAAGCGCACGTTCAAGGTCGGCCCTCCTGACGAGCGCCCGCTCGATCACACGGCGTGGCAGATTCAGGCGCCGACCGTGGGGACGCGCGCGCCGCTCACCGTCGCGTTTCCCGAATCACTCGACCACGGATTGCTGCTGCGCGCGTTAGGCGTCCAAGGACCGGACGGCGCCGCGATTGGCGGCGACATCACTGTTGGTCCTGGAGAGGTGGCATGGTCGTTCACGCCCAAAGAGTTCTGGAAGGCCGGCACGCACCACATCGTGGCGTTCGGGATGCTCGAGGATCTTGCCGGTAACCGGATTGGCCGCGCCTTCGAGGTCGATCAGTTCGATCGCTCCGACAAATCCGCTGAACCGGAAAAGACTCTGATTCCGTTTCTGATCCGCTGATCTTCTGTCTAAGGTCCAGCGAGCAGCGCCAGCATCGCCCAACCAGTCGTCGAAATCCGCTGAGCGTAGCTTTCCTGGTTCGCGGGTCGCGTGGTTTCCGGCCAACTCCCGTCGGGTCGTTGCTGCGACACCAAATAGGCTTTGCCTTTCGCGATCGCTTCTTTCAACTCCTCCGGACGATACGTCGATCGCGCGAGGCGCGGCTCGACGTCCAACAGGCTGAGCGCCAGGACGGCCATCGCCGTATCGAACACCTGCGGGGCGGCGGTCACGTACGGCCCCCAGCCGCCGGCGGGTGATTGACCGGTGCGCAGGATGCTGAGGCAGTTGCGGCGCAGGTTCTCGGCCATCACGTCGCTGGCGAGCTCGAGTGCGAGGACGGTGGCGGCGGCATCAATGACGTTCTCGGCCGTGATGCCGCGAATCCAGCGATCGGCCTGCACGATCGTGAAGTTGTCGGGCTGCATGCCCGACGAGATCAGCGTGGTGCGTGCCGACCACGTCGCGATGATGGTGCCGTAGGTGGCCGGCGAGGCAACGCTCTGCGACTGATCGAGCGTCCACGAGCCGTCGGCCTTCTGATCGGCAACCAGCAGCTTGGCCGCCTGATCGAGATCGGTGCTCGCGGCCTTTCCGTGACGCTCGGCCACCGCGAGCGCGCTCGCGAACTGCACACGCGCCAGTTGCTTGTCGTCGAAGCCGTCGGGCGCCTTGTTTTGATCCCATTTCCCCGGTTGCTTCAGGAAGGTGAGCGTGTCGTCCAGCGACGTGCCGATGTCGTAGCCCTTCGCGCCCGCTACGAGCAGCGCGCGCGTGGCGTCGCCGTTGTTGTGGCAGGAGTAGCAGGGATGCTCGGCCTTCCACTTTGGGACTTCCTTGGTGAGGTAGCCCACGCCACGGGTGATGGCCACCGCGATCGGATCGTTCTTGTCGATCGCGGTCGGCTCCTTTTTCACCTGGGCGGAGATGGAGGCCGACAGCATCAGGATCAGCGCTGCGGACGTCAGCAGAATTCGCGAAGGCATTGTCGATATTCTACGTGGCGGGCGGGACTAAAGTCCCGCCCCTACGAGTACTGGAGCTACCAGATCCCAGCCTTACCTGAAACCGATGCGATCAATTTCGCCGGGTCATACCCAACCCCCTGCTTGAACACCGTCTCGACCTTGCGGATGTCGCCGATGGTGGCCGCGGGATTCCCGTTGATCACCACGAGGTCGGCCTGCTTTCCTACCGCAAGGCTGCCGACACTCTTGTCCCGGCCGAGATACTTCGCGCCGTTCAGCGTTGAGATTGAAATCGCCTCGAGTGGCGTGAAACCCGCATCGACGAATAGCTCGACTTGCCGCTGGTTGGCGAACCCCGGAATCACGCCGCCGCCACCGGTGGGATCGGTGCCGGCGATCAGCAGGCCGCCGGCTCGCGAGAACGCGCGCTCCAGTGCCATGCCTTTCGGAAACAGCGTCGAATAAATCGACTCCTTGTTCTGCGACGTGCGCGCGTAGTTCTGTTCGAACTGCTCGCGCAATTGCGGCGTCAACACTTCGAGCCCCGGCGGCTTCGGGCGGCCCGGCGTGAAGGTTTCGAACACCGTCAACGTGGAGGTCAGCGCCACGTTGGCCTTGATCAGCGTCTGCACGAGCGTCTTGAACGGTGCGCCGTTCTCATCGAGCGCGGCGATGGTCTTCTGGCCCACGCCCTGGCCCGGACACTGATCGGGTTTCTTGTCGGGAACGAAGTCCGTGGCGGCGAAGAACCCGTGTTCGAGATTGTCGATACCGAGCCCCGCCGCTTCTGCGTAGGTGACCGAGCACAGATGACCGGTGACCTTGATGCCGCGCCGGTGCGCTTCGTTAATGGCCGCCGCCAACTCGCCGCGCGTGATCTGCATGTACGTCTTCAACGATGTCGCGCCTTCGTCTGTCCAATACTGCACCTGGCGCCGCGCGTCTTCCGGGCCTTTCAGCGTGCGCATCTGGATGAACGTGTTCGGGCCATTCAGATACGGCGCCGTCGCATCGATCGCCGGCCCCGGCTTCTGGCCCGATTCCACCAGCCGCATCATGTTCAGGTCCATGAACCCGTTCACGTTGCCGCCAGTCCGCATCGTGGTGACGCCGCCAGATAAATAGAGGCGCGAAAAACTTTCGCCGAGCTGACCGTAGACGCCGGGACCGTTCGGGTAATAGAGGTGCTCGTGCACCATGACGAGACCCGGAATCACGCTCTTGCCGGTGAGGTCAATGGTCGTGGCGCCTTCGGGAACCGGCGTGCTCGCGAAACCGCCAATGGCGACGATGTTGCCGTCGCGCATGATCAGCGTTTGATCTTCAAGGGGCGCCCGGCCGGTGCCGTCGATGACTCGCGCGTGCGTGAGCGCAATGACTGGCGCATCAACCGACACGTAGGCGCGAACCGCATTCGAGAGCGTGGGTCTGGCTTGTCCGAGCGCCGAAAGCTGCATCATGGCCGCTAGCACCGCGACCGTAGCGAGAGACGTGAGGAGCTTACGCATGCGCGCCAAGCTTACCGCGAGAACGAAATTGTTCATCCCGCGATAGCCGCTGGACTTTACGTGCAAGGCTCAGCTTCAAGTACGGCGTTCGGTAGTAGCATCAAAATCTCGGACGCACTCATCCCAGTAGAGTTCGTACTTTCCCAAGCGCCCAGGAGGTTTCTAGATGCGGAATAGATTTGTCATGGCATTGATTGCCGTGTTGTCCATCGGCGTGATTGGACAGGCGCAGCAGCAGGGCCCGAAGGAGGGCGGCTACGTCAACCAGCATCAGCCGAAGTCACTCGCGACCACGCTCGATGCGAAGATTAAAGACGATCCCGCGGGACGTCGTGAAGCCACCAAGGAACAGTTCGGCGGCGAGTTTACGCCGGAGTTCATGGAGTCCCTGGTGGCTGCCGCCAACCAGCAGGCGGCCGCGTACGGCCCGGCGGGACGTGGCGGCATCAAGGTCCCCGCAGGCGGCGAATGGACCAACGTCGGCCCGTATCGTTCCGACTGGATTCAAAACGGCTTGCGCGTCACCGAATCCGACACCGGCCGCGTCCGCAATTTCCTCGTGCACCCCACCAACGCCGACATCGTCTACGTGCTGAAGTCGAGCGGGGGCCTGTGGAAGACGACGAACTTCTCGGAGCCCCGTCCAGCATGGCGCGCGATGAGCGACACCGTGCTCAGTACCTCGGGCGGCAGCGCCGCCTTTGGTAAGAATCCCGAAACCATCTATCTGGCCAGCGGCGACCCATTCGACCCGGGTGTCGGCGGGTTCATCTATCGCTCGACCAACGGTGGCAATGACTGGTCCGCCGGAATCAAGCTTGGCATTTCAACCAGGATTCCAGACGTCAAGGTTGACACGACCGGTGCCACCGATGTGGTGCTCGCCGGCACCAATGCCGGCATGTTCCGATCGGCCGACGGCGGCAACAGCTACTCGCAGGTGATCAACAACGCGTTCGTGGTGTGGAGTCTGCAACAGACCAGCGCGGGTTGGATTGCCGCGTTGCAATCGGGTGCCAATGGCCTGCTGGTGCGGTCGACCGACGCTGGCGCGACCTGGTCGCTGCTGGCGACGGCCGCCAATGTTTACACGGGCGGCGGACGCATCACTCTGGGTGCGGCGGCCGCGGGCGACGCGGTCGTCTATGCCTTTGCGGCAACGACCAACAGCAGCCGTCAGAAGGATTTGTATCGCTCCAGCGATGGCGGCCTCACGTGGACCGCGATCGGACTCGGCGCTTATGTGCCGACTGGGACTCCTCCCGTGCCCGTGTGGGTGGGCAAGGTCCCGGTGAATCCGAATGAGGAGCAACCGAACATGGACATCATGCTCGGCCAGGCGTTCTACAACCACATGCTGCTGGTCGATCCGGCGGACCCGTCGCGCAACACCGTCTACATCGGCGGGCAGCTCGCCTCTGCAAAGTCAACGGATGGCGGCGCCACGTGGCGTCTCGTCTCGAACTGGCTGGCACAGTTTGGCCTCCCGTACGTGCACGCCGATCATCATGCGGCAGCCATTGCGACCATCAAAGGCGCACCGATCCTGCTGTTTGGCGGCGACGGCGGCCTGTTTACCAGCGACGATGGCGCGAAGACCTTCAGCAGCCAGAAGAACGATGGCATGTCCTCGTATCTGATCTACGCGCTGACCGGCAATCCCAAGCACGTCGATGATGTGCTGATCGGGTTGCAGGACAACGGCACGCGCTGGCGCGTGGGACCGACCGGCACTTACAACCAGGTATTCGGCGGCGACGGTTTCGGCGTGGCGTGGAGCCAGGCCGACGATTTGATCAGCCTTGGGTCCGTCTACTATTCCTTCATCATTCGTAATCGCCGCAATCCGGCGAATACGCAGAACAAGTGGGAAGTGGGCTGGACCGGCATTCCCGAGTTCAACAATCCGTCGCTGTCGTATTTCCGGACCGCGCTGGCCACTCCGAACGCGAGCGCTGATCCCGCGGGCCTGACGTTCTTTCATCGCACGCAGTTCAAGCTCTATCGAACGACCAACGGTGCGGCGAGCTGGCACAAGGTCTTCGAGACCTTCAATCCGAATCCGCCGCCGCCGGCGCCTCAGACCCCAGGACGGGTCCTGCTGCGCGCGGGCATGCATCCGATCGGGATCAGTCCCGACGATCTGAATCACTACGGCGTGCTCGGCAACGGCGGTCATGCCTTCTTCACCGCCGACGGCGGTGCCACGTGGGCCAAGAAGGTGATCGCCTCGACTCCGCCGGTTCCGCCGGCGATCGTCGAGCCGGGCGCCGAGGTGGTGCTGGTTGCGGGATGGCCGGGCTTCAACGCCACGCTCGCGTATGCCGACAACGACACGATGTACATCGGCAACGAAGCGCCGGTCGGCACCACGCAGCGCGTGATCAAGTCCATCGATGGTGGCAACACCTGGGCGCACGCGAACGGCACCGGCACGAACCTCCTGCCGGGGGTGCCGATCAACAAGCTGATCGTCAGCACGCGCGACGCCACGGGCAAGACGGTGTATGCGGCGACCTGGATTGGCGTGTATGCGACCACTGACGGTGGAGCCAACTGGACGTTGTTCGGCCAGGGCTTGCCGGTGGTGAACGTCAGCGATCTCTACATGCCGCCGGATGGCAGCTACCTGCGCGTCTCGACGTATGGTCGGGGAGTGTGGGAGATCAAGTTTTAGGAATCAGGAATCAGGATCAGGAATCAGGAATCAGGGATCGGGGATCAGAAAGTTCTGATTCCTGATCCTCATCCCTTCACAGCAAACAGCGTTGGGTTTCCGATCGGTTCGACCGCATCCTGCCACGCCTTCGCTAACGCAATCACGTCGCCTTCACGATACAGGTGACCGCTGAACATCACGCCTGTCGGGGAGCCGTTCGCTCGAAATCCGTTCGGTACGGCGATTGACGGATGACCCGTCAGGCTCATCACTGGATTCAGGCTGGTCCGCGAGTCCAATGACAACGAGGTGAACATCACCGCATCCACGCCCTCGATGGCGCGTGCCACGTCCTGCATGATCACCGCCCGCCGGCGATTCGCCTGCAGATAATCAACCGCGGTCACGAGTTGCCCCGCGCGCAGGAAGCGGCTGGTGCGCGGCCGCAGCCCGCTGTGGAGTCCTGAAGTCGTGAAGCTCTCGAAGCCCGCAGCCCGCTCGACATACTCGATGAAGTAGCTGAGATCGCCGCCGGGCAGCGTGACCGGATGCGTACTGCAGCCCAATCGTTTGAGCATCGCGAGCGCGCGCGCATTGTTGGCGCGTTGATCGGCGTCGGTTTCCGCGTCCATCATCGCCGGCACATAGCCGATGCGCTTGGGGTACCGGCCTGCGGTGGCGTCAAATGCAATCGGCACATCGCGAACAGACAGATCCTTCACGTCCCCGCCCGCGATCACCCGCAGCACGATCGCGCAATCCTGGGCGTGGCGGCACATCGGACCCACCTTGTCGAGCGTGGTGCCCGCAGCCATCACGCCGTGCCTGCTGACGCGTCCGAACGTCGGACGGAGCCCGACGATGCCGCAGCGCACGGCGGGGGAGAGGATGGATCCGCCGGTATCGGTGCCGATCGCGAAACCGACAAGTCCGGCAGCCGTGGCGGCGGCCGATCCCGCGGAAGAGCCGCTGGAACCTTCGGATAGATTCCACGGATTGTTGGTCCGGCCACCGGCCCACTGATCGCCGAACGCCATCTCGCCGGTGGTGAGCTTTGCTACGAGCACCGCGCCTGCGGCCTGCAGCCGCTGCACCACCGCCGCGTCCTCGTCGAACGTCTGTCGATCCAGGTGTGGAGCGCCCCAGCGAGTGGGATAGCCGACGGCCGCAATAATGTCTTTGACGCCGTACGGAATGCCATGCAGGGTGCCGAGATATTTCCCCGCGGCAATCGCCTTGTCGGCCGCGGCCGCCTCGGCGAGCGCGCGCGCGTCCGTGATTGTCACGACGCAATTCAACTGGGCGTTATATCGCGCGAGTCGATCGAGATACATCCGCGTGAGCTCGACGGACGTGACTTGTCGCGACTGCAGCAACTGCGCAAGGTGCGTGAGCGGCCAGAAGGCGAGCGCTTCCAGGTTCTGGGGACGGCGGAGCCCCGGCGGCGCATCGAGCCGAAACACCGCCGGCGGCAGCGGCGGTTGCGCAATGCCGGGCGGCCGCGGATCGAAATGGATCGGCAGCGGTGAGGCGTTGGTCAGCGTCGCCTTATCGATCCCCTCGGCGTGCCGGGAGAAGCTCGATAGCGAATCGAGCAGCTCCTGGCACTCCTGGTCCGTCCAGTTGAGGCCGGCGAGACGCGCCGCTTCGCGCACCATCTCGACGGTGAGCTTTCTCGTGCCCGGCTGGATCTGCGCCCACAACATGCCGGGCAACAGGCTGTTGGCGGCGCCGGTCGCGGCGAAGAACGCAATGATTGTGCGCCGATCGAGCATCACGACGCAGAGTATAGCCCTCCGACTTTCCTGTCGTGACCGGTGCGAACGAACCTTCGAGCTGGGCTAGAATCCGCCTCATGCGACGCCGGGTCCTCTTGTCGAGTGTGCCCCTCTTGTGGGTGGCCACCATGGCTGCGCTGTTGACCGCGCAGGCACCAGCACCCGCGACCCAGACTGCGCCGATCAGTTTCTCCACGCACATTCTCCCGGTCCTCGAGTCGAGTTGCCTGCCTTGCCACGGTGCGACGATGCAACTCGCGAAGCTGGATTTGCGAACGCGCGAGAGCGCCCTGGCGGGCGGGGCGCATGGCGCCGCCCTCGTTCCGGGTAATGCCGAGCAGAGCCGGTTGTTCCGCCGCATCACCGGCGCTGAAGCGCCGGCGATGCCGATGAGTGGGGATGCACTCACGCCGGCCCAGATTGCGGCGATCAAGACGTGGATCGATCAAGGCGCCACGTGGGATGCAACGCCCGTCGCCTCGAGCGCTCCCGGGAGCGCAGTGGCGGCGCTCTCGGCGCTCGAGCGAATGGACATCACACCGGAGCAACGCAACTACTGGGCGTTCAAGCTGCCGGTTCAAGCCGCGGTGCCGCGCGTGGCCAATCGCGATCTCACCAACCCGATCGATCGCTTCCTCGAGAAGGCGCGGGTCGATCGCGGGCTGACCCCGGCCCCTCGTGCCGATCGGCTCACGCTGGTGCGGCGCGCCTATCTGGATCTGCTCGGGCTGCCCCCAACGCCGGAGCAGGTGGCCGCGTTCATCGCAGACGACAGCGGTTACGCATGGGAACGGCTCATCGACAGACTGCTCGCTTCGCCGCACTACGGCGAGCGCTACGGGCGGCACTGGCTCGACGTGGCGCGCTACGCGGATTCGGCCGGCTTCGAGTACGACATGCACCGGCCCAACGCCTGGCGGTATCGCGACTACGTCATCAGGTCGTTCAACGACGACAAGCCGTACAACCTCTTTCTCACCGAGCAGATTGCCGGCGACGAAATGGACTGGAAGACGGAGCAGACCCTCATCGCCACGGGCTTTCTGCGCATGGGGCCCCGCGTGCTGTTCCGCGAGAAGGACAATCCCGAACGCCGCTTCGACTACCTCGACGAGATCATCGGCACTATCGGTAAGGGCACGATGGGGCTGACCGTTAACTGCGCGCGCTGCCACAATCACAAGTTCGATCCAATCGCGGCAAAGGACTACTACTCGATCCAGGCCTCGCTGTTCGGCTACGTCGAAACCGACGTGCCGCTGGCGCCGCGTGCCGAGGCCGAGGCGTATCTCGCGACGAACGAGGACATCAACACGAAGGTGTCGGCACTGAGAACGGCGATCGCCGCGATCGAGAAGCCGCACCGCGATCGGTTGGAGCTGGAGCAGATTCGGGTCAGGTTCGCCGACCACATCTACCGCGCCGCAGCCAAGCCGGAAGCCGAGCGGACACCCGGCGAGAAACTGCTCGCGATCCAGGTCTACGAAGCGGTCAACGTGCCCGCGGCGCAGATCGACAAGGTGCTGTCTCCCGCGGCGCTTGCGACGAAGAAGGAGCTGGCGGCACAAATTGCGGCCCTCGACAAGCAGCGGCCGGCGCCGCTGCCGATGGCCGAGATCGCCACCGACGGCGATCATCGCTTCTCACCACTCGGCGAAGGCGACAACATTGTCAGTTGCCCGAAGTGCCGCATCCCGCCGCCGTTCCCGGGGAGTTACGTCCACAAGGACGGGAAGTACCAGGTGCCGCCGTCGTACTTCCTGATTCGCGGCGACAGCGAGAGCCGCGGCTCGCTGATGCAACCCGGCTTCATCGGCGTCATTACTTACGGTGATCCGCCGACGGTAATTCCGCGCCCGGATGGCAACACGTCGGGACGCCGGCTCGCCCTGGCGCAGTGGATTAGTTCGTCGCAGCATCCGCTCACTGCACGCGTCATCGTCAATCGTCTCTGGCAGAAACATTTCGGGCGCGGCATCGTCGCCACGCTCGAGAATTTCGGGAAGATGGGCGAGCAGCCGTCGCACCAGGATCTGCTCGACTGGATGGCCGTGGAGTTCATGAATCGCGGCTGGAGCATCAAGCAGATCAACAAGCTGATGATGATGTCGGAGGCCTACCAGATGGCCGCGGTGTTCGCCAACGACACCAACGCGAAGATCGATCTGGAAAATCGTTATCTGTGGCGGTTCAGGCCGCAGCGGCTCGAAGCCGAGATCGTTCGCGACAGCATGCTGGTGGCGGGCGGCAACATCAACCTGGCGATTGGCGGGGAACCGATTTTCCCGTTCATCCCGGCCGACATTCTCACCGGCCAGTATCGCGGGAAATGGGCCAACACCCCCGAGGGCCCCGAGGCGTGGCGGCGCGGAGTGTACGTCTACCGCCGGCGCTCCCTGCCGTACCCGATGTTCGATACCTTCGATCATCCCGACATGAATGTGACCGCCGGTGCGAGGAATGTGTCCACCGTGCCCACGCAAGCGCTGACGCTGCTGAACAACCCGTTCGTGCTGTCGCAAGCCCAACGCTTCGCGGATCGTGTGGCTCGCGACGCCACCGATCCTGAAGCGCAGGTCACGCTCGCGTACCGGATCGCGCTGGCGAGGCCGGCCACCGCGGCCGAAGCCCGGATCGGCGCGGCGCTGATCCAGGAGCGGTCGCTCGCGGCGTTCACGCACGTCTTACTCAATCTCGACGAGTTCATCTACCTGAGGTAAGCCGATGTCACACCGATGCCGTCAGCACTTCTGGAATCGCCGCGAGTTCCTGTTTCAGTCCGGCGGCGGTATCAGCGGACTCGCGCTCGCGTACCTACTTGGTAGCGATAACCTCCTGGCCTCACAGCCTGATGCCTGTTCGGGCGCGACCACTGGCGTGAATCCATTCGCGCCAAAGCCTTCGCACCACCGGGCCCGGGCCACGGCGGTCATCTCGCTGTTCATGGGCGGCGGCTGGAGCCAGATGGATACGTTCGATCCCAAGCCCGCGCTCGCCAAGTACGCCGGCCAACCGATCGACGGCAGGGTCCGCGGCGACGTCATCGTGCGGCAGGGTTTTCCAGGCCCGCTCATGCCGAGTCCGTTTTCGTTCAAGAAGTACGGAAAGAGCGGGATCGAAGTGTCGGAGATCTTTCCGCACCTCAGCGGACACGTCGACGAGATCGCGTTCCTGCGATCGGTGTTTGGCCGATCGAACGATCACGTGCAAGGCACCTACGAAATGCAGACCGGACAGATCAACCTCGGGTTCCCGAGTGTCGGATCGTGGGTCACCTATGGCCTGGGATCGGTTGCGTCGAGTCTGCCGGCCTACGTGGTCATGACCGACGCGCGTGGCGGTCCGCTGGGCGGACCCAACGACTGGAGCGCCGGGTTCATGCCGGCGGCGCACCAGGGCACGCTGTTCCGCTCGACCGGCGATCCGATTGTCGATCTCAAACCTCCGGCAGGGATGAGCCCGGAGGATCAGCGCGCTCGTCTCGATGCGCTCGCCAAGCTGAACGAACTCGACATGCAGAAGTTCCCAGGAAACACCGAGCTGGCGGCGCGCATCTCGTCGTACGAGCTGGCCTACCGGATGCAAGGGTGTGCGCCCGAGGCCGTCGATCTCAACAGCGAATCGGCGGCGACCAAAAAACTCTACGGACTCGATAACCGGATCACCGAGCCCTACGGACGGCAATGCCTGATGGCGCGCCGGCTCGTTGAACGCGGCGTGCGATTCGTGCAGATCTTTTCAGGCGGCGTCGGCGATCAGAACACCGATACGTGGGATGCCCACGGCGACATCAAGTCGAATCACACCCAGCACGCGGCGGAGGTGGATCTGCCGACCGCCGGATTGCTCACAGATCTGAAGGCGCGCGGGTTGCTCGATTCGACGCTGGTGATCATGCACTCGGAGTTTGGCCGCATGCCGATCTCACAGCGCGGGGTCGGCCGCGATCACAACCCCGGCACGCAGACCGTGCTGATGTTCGGCGCGGGCATCAAGGGCGGCCAGGTGATCGGTGCCAGCGACGAGTTCGGGTACAAGGCCGAGGAGCAGCCGATCTCGTACCACGATCTGCACGCGACCATGCTGCACCTGCTGGGCCTCGATCACAAGCGGCTGACCTACCGGTTCAATGGCCGCGACATGCGTCTGACCGATGTCTACGGCACGCTGGTGCCGCAGATCGTCAACGCCTAGCAGGGAAGAGGGCAGACATGGCCGTGTCGAAGAAGCGTGGGTTCGGACGCCGCCGGTTCATGAGCGACGCGGCGGCGGGCGCGGCTGCGCTCGTCTCGACGCCGCTCGCCGCGCAGGCGCCCGGACAAAGTCCATCGCCGGCGCCTGCCACACCCTCAACGCCAGCTCCGCCAGCGGACGTCTACAACACCGACCGGCCCGGATCCGACTTCATGGTGGATCTGATCAAGTCGCTCGGCATCGAGTACGCCGCCGCCAACCCGGGCGGATCGTTTCGCGCGTTGCACGAGTCGCTCGTCAACTACGGCGGCAATCGCATGCCGGAGCTGCTGACGTGCCTGCACGAGGAATCGTCGGTGGCGATGGCGCACGGCTACGCCAAGATCGAGGGCAAGCCGATGATGGTGATGGCCCACGGCACCGTGGGCCTGCAGCATGCGGCGATGGCGATCTACAACGCCTACGCCGATCGCGTGCCGGTCTACATCGTGCTCGGCAATATCCTCGACGCCCAGTGGCGCCGCAACGACGTCGAGTGGACCCACGCCGTGCAGGATGCGGCGGCGATGGTGCGCGACTGCACCAAGTGGGATGACACGCCCGTGTCGCTGTCGCACTTCGCCGAGTCGGCGGTGCGCGCCTACAAGATCGCGATGACGCCGCCGATGGGCCCGGTGATTCTGGTCGCCGACGGGCCGATGCAGGAGGAAGGCATTCCCGTCGCTGATCGCGCCCGACTGCGCGTGCCGAAGCTCACGCCCACGACGCCTCCGTCGGGTGACAGCAGCGCGGTGAATGAGCTGGCACGCATGCTGGTGGCGGCAGACAACCCCGCGATCCTCGCCGGCCGCGCCGCGCGGACACCGCGCGGTCTTACGCTGCTCGTCGAGCTCGCGGAATTACTGCAGGCGCCGGTGCAGGACGGCAAGCAGTTCGTGCAGCGGATGAATTTTCCGAGTCGCCACCCACTTCGTGGCGGCAGCGTTGCCGAAGCCGATCTCGTGCTCGGCCTCGAGATGCCGGATTTCTTTCAGCAGATCCACACGCTGACGCCGATCAATCGCTTCGGGATGGAGTCCAGGCGTCAGACCAAGCCGGGCACGAAAATCGCGACCATCTCGTCGCACGAGCTGCTGACCAACAGCAATTACCAGGACTTCGGCCGCTACACCGAAGCCGACCTCGCCATCGTCGCCGACGCGGAGGCGACGATGCCGTCGCTGATCGAGGCGTGCAAGCGCCTGATCACGCCGGAGCGGCGGCGTCTGTTCGACGAACGCGGCCGGCGGCTCGCCGAAGCGTCGAAGGCGGTGCGCGATCTCTACGTCGAACAGGCGGCGTGGGGTTGGGACGCAAGCCCGATCTCGACGGCGCGGATGGCGGCCGAGCTCTGGAATCTGATCAAGGACGAGGACTGGTCGCTGGTCTCCGACACCACCTTCGTGAACCACTGGCCGCTGAAGTTGTGGGACGTCACGAAGCACTATCACTACATCGGTTGGTCGGGCGCGTACGGCATCGGCTACGGTGCGCCTGCGGCCGTGGGCGCGGCGCTCGCCAACAAGAAGCACGGCCGGCTCAGCGTGAATATCCAGTGCGATGGCGATTTGAACTATGCGCCCGGTGTGTTGTGGACCGCGGCGCATCACCGCATTCCCTTGCTCACCGTCATGCACAACAACCGTGCCTATCACCAGGAGCGGATGTTCGTTGCCGACATGGCCGCGCGCGCCAATCGCGACGTCAGCCGGTCGAACATCGGCAACGAGCTGGCGGATCCGTTCATCGACCATGCTTCGCTGGCGAAGGCCTACGGCATGTATGGCATCGGTCCGATCGAGAACCCGAACGATCTCGGTCCTGCTCTCAAGCGTGCCATTGACGTCGTCACACGAGGCGAGCCGGCCCTCGTCGACGTGATCACCCAACCTCGCTGATGTTGAGGGCTTGATATGGCGTTACGTGTCGTGCTCGCACTGGTCACCCTCGCTCTGTCCGCAGCCGGTGCCCGGGCGGATCAATCATCGTCGCCGAATGCGGAAAAAGGGAAGCGGCTCTACGCCAGCAATGCCTGCTATTTCTGTCACGGCACGCTGGGCCAGGGCCTCGGCGTCAACGGCTCGCGCATCGGACCGCCGGCGCGCGCGGTGGCGGGTTTCACGGCCTATGTGCGCAAGCCGACCGGCGCGATGCCGGCGTTCACCGACAAGATCCTTTCGGATGCCGACGTCGCAGACATCTATGCATTCCTGCGAACGATGTCGACCGCAAAGGCTGCGAAGGACATTCCTCTGCTCGCACCCTTGAAAGGGAAGTGAGTCTTACTGGCCGCTGATGCGATAGAGCGCGCTCGCGGTTCTCACGATCAGGCTGCCGCGATGGATGGCCGGAGACGCCATCGTAAATTCATCGAGCGAATTTCGTCCCAGCAACTTGTATTGCGGCCCGGCCTCGATCACGTACGTCACGCCATCTTCGCTCATCGCGAACAGCTTGCCGTTGTAGGCCCACGGCGACGAGGTAAATGCGCCGGCCGCGGGGTCGAGGCGCACTTTCGTGTAGATCTCCTTGCCCGTCTTCGCGTCGTGAGCGGTCAAGAACCCGCGATCGAATAGCGTGTAGTAGTAGTCACCATAGACAATCGGCGACGGATTGTACGGTCCGCCTTGTGGCAGCGACCACGCGACCGACGCGTTCGAGGTTTCTCCAGGCTTCAGCGAGATGTCGCCGGTCGCGCCGGGCTTGATCGCGTAAACCGGCCGCACTTGATCGCCGACATAGCCCGACGCCACATACAAAAGATCGAACTTCGAAAACGGCGTCGGGATCACGATGCTCGACATCGGCGACAGCGACCAGAGCGGCTCGCCGTCAAGGCCGTAGGAGCGGACCGCGCCTGTTCCGGTGGTCACAATCTCGGTGCGGCCCTTGTGCTGCCAGACGTACGGCGTGGACCAGTTCGATCCCTCTTTGCGTTCGACCAGCCAGACGGTTTTGCCAGTGGCTGCATCAACGGCGGTGAGAAACGAGCCCGAATCGTTGTCGTTCACGAAGTACAGCCGCCCGGCGTGCAACACTGGTGAAGCCGCCGTGCCCCAGCCGTTGCGCATCGGCTTTAACTGGAAGGGCATCGCCCACAGTTGCTTGCCGTTGAAGTCGTAGGCAAAGAGTCCGACGTTGCCGAACGACACATAGACGCGTTGGCCATCGGTGACCGGTGTCTCCGACGCGTAGGTATTTTTCAGATGCCGCGCCGCCGGCGGCACACCGCGATGCGCTTCGTGCTGCCACGCGATTTTCCCGGTGTTGAAATCGATCGCGTAAACCGTCCAGCGATGTTCGACCTGCGGCGCCGGCCGTTCACCGCCGAAATAGAGGCCGCCTTTGGGGGCTTCGACCTGTCCCGACGGAATCACCGAGGTGACGAAGACGCGATCGCCCCATGCGATCGGCGACGACCATCCGTGGCCGGGAATCCCCGTCTTCCAGCGAACGTTCTGCGTGGTGCTCCACGTTTCCGGAAGACCTGCGGATTCAGCGACGCCGGTGGAGCCCGGTCCGCGAAACTGCGGCCATTGCTGCCGCTGCGTGCGCCTGGCACCCGCAGCCCGCTCGCGCACCGACCTCAGCGCGCTACGCACGTACGCACTAGGTCATTCAGGTAGATCTTCACCCTTGGGTTCCGGCAGGAAGAAACTGCAGATAAAGCCGGCGGTATAGACGAATGTCGCCACCACCGTGGCCGCAAACGCGAGCCGCAATGGTGGTGTGGCTCCCGGCGCGTAGTTGGTGAGCGTCGTGGTCACGAACGCGAACCCGGTGCCTAGCATACGGCCGCCGATGTTCGCGGCAAAGCCTTCGCCCGTGCCGCGTAGATGTGTGGGATACACGCGTGGCAAGTAATTGCCCCAGAAGCTCAGTTGGCCCACCGTGAACACGCCGGCGAGGAACATCCCCCACTTCGTCAGTTCGAGGCTGTGCGTCGGCCCGTAGTAGAAGACCAACGGCATGACGATCAGGCCCGGGATCTGGAACACGCGAATGAGCATCCGCCGCGAGACGATATACAACGCGAGGACCGCGAGCAGGAACCGTCCCGCCAGCCCGCCGAATTCCTGGTAGGCCTGCACCTGGCTCGCCGTCTGCTGGATCTGCGGCGGCGGCAGCGTCCGCACTTCTTCAATGCCGGGCACGATGCGCGGCATCTGCTGAATGGCGCCGAAGGCCGCGCCATACGCGAACGCGAACATCAACGTCGTCACGATGGTGGTCCGGCGAAGCTCCGGAGTAAACAGCGCCGCGATCGAAGGCCGCCGTAATGTGCCGGAGGCCTTCTTCTGTTGCCAGGCCGGCGATTCGGGGAGGAACGGACGGATGATGATCAGCGGCAGCGCGGGAATCACGCCGGAGATCAGCGTGTAGCGCCACGGCGCGTGCCCACCGGCGATCGCGGGCAACGACGGCCCGTACGTCACCGCGATGTAGTACGCACCGGTGACCAGCAGGCCGCCGATCGATGAAAACGCCTGCGTGTAGCCGAGCGCCTTTTCTCGCTGCCTCGCGTCGGGGAAGATTTCCGCGATCCACGCCACGGCCGCCACGAACTCGACGAACACGCCGATGTAGGTGGTCGAGCGCAGGAACAACAGCATGTAGATGTTGGTGGCGAACCCCGCCGCCATCGCGGAGAACGCGTAGAGCAGGATGCTCCAGACCAGCACGCTCCGGCGTCCGAAGCGATCGGTGAGGTAGCCGCCGATCAACCCGAAGGCGCCGCCGACGAGCGCCGGCACCCAGAAGAACATCCCGACCCAGAAGTTGAAGCCGGGCGTGCCCGGCTTCTCTCCGGTGAGCTCGCCGATCGCCGGCCCCACCACGAGTGGGGCCATCAGGATCTCGTAGATGTCGAAGGCAAACCCTAGCGCGGCAATGGCGCAGATCAGCCATTGCAGGGGAGTGAGACGAGGTGCGGCCATGCGTGCGCGAAAGTATATCCGTCGGGCGGGACTAAAGTCCCGCCCCTACGTACGACTACGCAGGCGGACGGAAATACAACACCATGCCCGCGCCGGCCGCTGCCAGCAGGAAGCCGACATACAGCATCGGGTTGGGCGCCACCTTTGGC
Organism: uncultured Acidimicrobiia bacterium; assembly: GCA_963784445.1. GTDB lineage: Bacteria > Acidobacteriota > Vicinamibacteria > Vicinamibacterales > UBA2999 > 12-FULL-67-14b. The sequence continues at coordinate 902,849 of CAWARO010000002.1, forward strand.
GGATGAATCAACATCGACGCCAACACGTTCACGAGCGGCGCGCCGCCGAACACGAGCGGCATGACGAGGAACGGTGTTCCGCCATTGCGAAACGCATAGGTGATGCACACCGCGCCAAGTGCGCCGAGCGCCCCGGCCAGGGTGGCGGTCACGGTGCCCGTCACGTTGAAGTTGCGCAGCTCACCTTGAGACGCCAGCGCCGCGACCGGCACGAGCACGGCAATCAGGAAATAGGCCACGCCCACGCACAACATGGCCTTCATCGGGTTCCCAAGCCCGACCTGGCCGCGATGCAGCGACGCCCCATACAATCCCCACGACAAAGCGGCGCTAAACGCCAACGCAATCCACGACATAACACGTTTCCCTTCTGTGCTTTCAGTGCCTCTGCGGCCCTTTAAACGATCATGGCCAGTCCGTCGTAAAGAGAGACATTCTATGTCGCGAGCCCGGTCCCCACGACCGAGTTCGGTCAGGTACTATGAGCCGAGGAGTGTGACGGTGATTCGATCTGTGCTTGCGCTGATGACACTGCTGACCGCGTTTGGGGCCACCGGGATGGCCCAGCACTGGCCGCACTGGCGGGGGCCGACCCACAACGGCGTGAGCACCGAGACGCGGCTGCCGGATACCTGGAGCGCGGAGTGTGCCCCAACCACGCCGATGGGAGTCGACATTGTCGAGGGCGGTCCCTCGGCGCCGGACGAGATGGCTCCCGCGCAGCGGCCGCAGCGCCCGGGCGGCGGCAATTTCGAAGGCCGGCCACTGGTGCCCACGGTGTGCGCGAATATCGAGACGAAGAACGTCGCGTGGAAGCTGCCGCTGCCGGCGTACAGCGGATCGACGCCGATCATCTGGGGCGAGACGATTTTTCTGAACGTCGCCACGGGCACGAACACCGGTGTCGTCGAGTTGTGGGCGATCGATCGCAACAAGCAGGCGGTCAGCTGGAAACGCCAGATCACCGACTCCAATCACATGGAGCGCAAGCAGAACATGTCGTCGCCGTCGCCGGTTACCGACGGCAAGTACGTGTGGGTGATGACGGGGCTCGGCGTGTTGAAGGCGTTTGATTTCGCGGGCAAGGAGATCTGGGCGCGCAACATCCAGGCCGATTACGGCAAGTTCGGCTTGAACTGGGGATACGCGTCGACGCCGCTGCTGAAAGACGATGCGCTCTATGTGCCGGTGCTGCACGGGATGAAGACCGACGATCCGTCGTACATCCTGAAAATTGACAAGCTGACCGGCAAGACAGTGTGGCGCGTCGAGCGTCCGAATCCGGCGGTGCGTGAATCGCCCGATTCCTACATTACGCCGGCATGGATTGAGGCGAACGGTCGCGCCGAGTTGATCATCACCGGCGGCGATGTAGTGTCGGGACACGATCCGGCCACGGGCAAGGAATATTGGCGGGCCGACGTGCTGAACCCGGAGCGGAACGGAGCCTATCGAATCATCGCGTCCCCGACGATCGTCAACGACCTGATCATCGCGCCAACCCGTGTCAGCCCGATGGTGGCGATGCGCCCGGGCGGCAGCGGCGACGTGGCGAAGACCCATGTCGCGTGGACGTTTGCGCAGGGACCTGACGTGCCCACGCCGGTGAGCGACGGCAAGTTGCTGTATGTCGTGCGTGATACCGGTGTCGCGTTTGCGCTCGACGTGAAGACCGGCGCCACGGTGTACGGTCCTGTGCGTTTACCGTCCGGCACTTATAGCGCCTCGCCGATTCTGGCTGATGGAAAAATCTACGTCACCACCGAAGAAGAAGGACTGACCACCGTGTACCGCGCCGGCCCGAAGTTCGAGATCATTTCCTCGAACCGGCTGTTGAATGATTGCGCGCCGTACTGTCTGAGCACGGTGGCGATTTCGGAAGGCCAGCTGTTCATGCGCACCTCGTCCTTCCTTTGGGCGATCGGCGAGCGCCGTTCGACTCGCCAACGGCCGTAGGCCGTTAGCGCGCTCACGGCAGGGCGGGCTAGAAGCTCCAAGCCGTAAGCGTGTTGACGTCCTTGACGATGATGGTCCGTCCCGCGAAGGCGGGATGGGCCCACATCGCCGAGTCGGCCACGGTATAGCGTTTGACCTCTTCATACCGCGTCGCATTCGCGCGCGCCACAATCAGCTCACTGTTCGTCGTTGCCAGCAGCAGGTAGTCGCCGGCGCGAACAATCGAGGCGTTCTCCGCGTCGCGGCCTTTGGTGGTCCACAGCGTTTTGCCGGTGGCCGAATCGATCGCAAAGAATTGTCCCCGGCTCTTGTTCGACAGCCCGAACACCGTGGTGCCGCTTACCGCGGGCGAACTCATATACATGGACACCTGCTCGTTGCGCCACACCGGCGTTGTCGTCCACTCCTTGCGCGGGCCTGGCTGGACTCGCAGCGAGATGGTGGGATTGTCGAGGCCGGCATAGAGCACCTGGTCGCCGATGATCAGCGGCGTCACAGAGTTTTGTTCGTACGGTGTTTTGATCGGCGTTTGCCAGAGGAGGTTGCCATCCGCGGCGGCGATACCGACCAGCCGGTTTTGCGACTGCACGATGATCTGCCGCGTGCCTGAGAACGTGGCGATGATCGGGGACGAGTAAGCAGGGCCGTCGCCCGTCCACTGCCACTTCACGGTTCCCTTGGCCACATCCATTGCGGTGAGTGCACCGGCATTCTGACCGCCGAGGAAGGCGATCACCGAAGTCCCATCGACCATCGGCGAGGTCGCGGTGCCAAACTCGGGCGGCGTGGGCGGCGCGTTCTTGCGCCAGAGGAGTTTGCCGGTGGCGAGATCGTGCGCGGAGAAGATGCCGCTGATGCCGAGCGTGAACACGCGTCCATCCGCGATCGCCGGTGTCGACTTCGGCCCTGGCCCGTGACCGGTCGCTGCCGAATTCATCGTGTAAGGCGCATCAACGCCGTCCTGCCAGAGCTGTTTGCCCGACTCGAGGTCGTAAGCGGCCACGATCTCGCGATTGCCCTGGCGGGTGTGTACGACGACGCGATTGCCTGAAAGCACCGGCGACGCGTGCCCCACGCCTACCGTGGCCGCCCATTTCTTCGTCAGTTGCGCAGGCCACGTGGCGGGCACTGTGAATGAGGATGCCACACCATCACGCGCGGGCCCTCGCCACTGCGGCCAGGCCGCCGGCACCTGTCCTTGCGCCGGCGGCAATGACGAATAAAAAATGACGAATAACAAAAGAGTGCAACGCGCCATAATGTCACTCCGATTTAATTGCCTCGACGACGGGAGTTCGCGTGGTGAGCTTTATCGCGACGAGAGAGGCGATCGCGCCTGTGATCACCACGCCAATCAGTAAGGTCGCCAAACTTCCAAAGGGCATGGATTGGGCGCGATCGCGAAGGGCTGGAAGAATCGCGATCGCGGCGCAGGCGGTGCCGATCGATAACCCGCCCAGCACGAGCGCCAATCCCTCCGACAGCACCATCGCCCGCACGTCAGATGGAGCGTAGCCCACCGCGGCTAGCAAGCCGATTTCCCTGCGGCGTTCCAGCACATTACGAGCGAGCACTGCGCCAAGGCCGACGGTGCCGAGCAGGAGACCTAGCGACCCGAGCGCCTGGAACGTGGCGAGGTAAGTGTTCTCCACCTGGTGATACGACGCCCATCGCTCATGCGTGTCAATCACATCAAGACCGAAGTCCGACAACCGATCTTCCAGGTGCGTCGTCACGGGACCAATCTGGTCCTGTGGCGTTTCGATCATCCAGACGCGATACCCCTCATGGCGAGGGAACAGCCGGATGAACGCCGGCTCGCCGATGATCAGTTCCGATTGCAGCACGCTGTCGGCGAGGGCGCCGACGATGCGCAGGCGGACTTCCGGATGACCTTCAGGTGTGAAGACGAAGTCGTCGCCGACACCAAGATGCAGCACATACATCAGCGTCGTTTGATCGGCGATGGCTGGAATGGCGCCATCCTCGAAGGCCTTGTTCAACAGCCGCCACGGATTCGCGAGCTCCTCGGCCGTCGACGCCATCGATGACGCGAAGGAGAAGCGTGGCTCTTCGAGGAAACGCGGCTCCGGAGCGATGATGCGCGGGTTGGTCGGTTTGTACAGCGTCAGGCAGCTGGTTTCATCACCGGGTCGCAGGCGGAATCGCGAGATTTGCGCTGCCGCGATGACTGGATCGTTGGTTTCGAGGCCGAGCCCATCACGCCCCTCGCGCGTGTTGGGATCGTGCATCAGCGGCGCCACGGATTCGGCCATCAATGCAAACCCGCCCGTTCCAGACGCGCGATCATTGGATGCCGCGGTCACGTCCTTGCGGAACGCGCCGACGCTGACGAGCACGAAGCAGGCGAAGGCGATGAGGGCGAGGCTCAACACCGATCGCGCGGGGCGGACCGACGTGTGACGAAGGCCAAGACGGAACATCGCCGGCACACCGCGGCCCAGCGTGGTCGAGGAGCGTCGCCGGCGAAGCAGGATCGACGCCGCGCACAACCCGCCCACGAGCCAGGCGCCGCCGGCGCCAAAGAAGCCCGCGGTGGCATTGATGGCGCCGAAAGAGGCGGCGGCGAGTAGGGTAGCGCCAACCAGGATCAGTAGACCGGCGATGAGTCTCGTTGCCGTTGCGGCACGGGCGGTGGGCGTGTCGGTGTCGCCTTTCAACAGCGATCGCGCCGACCGCCGCGTCATGGCGCGAACCCCGAGCCAGATGGCGAGGAGCCCCGCCACCAGCGCGCCGCCGACGCCGATGGCCAGCCACTGGGGCGCCACATGTAGCGTGAGCTCGGTGGTGCCGACCGCGCCTACCCACCACGTGCGGAGTCCGTACATGATCGCCGCGCCGTAACCGAGCGCGGCCACCGTGCCGATTACCGCGCCGATGCCGGCCAACACGGCGCCTTCGTTGAGGAAGCTGCGTCGAATGGCGCCCGGCGAGAAGCCGACCGCCGACAGCAACCCGATCTCGGTGGTCCGCTGCTCGAGGCCGACGGCGAAGAAGAGATACGCGAGCAGCAGCGCCGAGACCACGAGGAAGAAGCTGAAGTAGAGGAAGTACTCGCCGAAATCGGTCGTGCCTTGCGCCGCGGCGGCCGCCTCCTGGCGGACGTGACGGGCGCTAAAGCCCGCGGCGGCCGGATCGATGGCCTGCGCGCTCACGGTTGCGCTGCCCGGGAGCCGCAACGACGACACTTTCCCGTAGCGCGACCCCCAGATGCGCTGGCCGTCGGCGATGGAGATGATCGCCTTCGGCGCGGCACGATAGCGATCCCAGTAGTCCTCGTCGATCGGCCGCACGCGCTTGAGATCAACCGGGAACGGCGGATCCCACGACGTCATATCCGCGGCATCGCTGATCCCGGGTACTCCGGCGTGAGCGTCTGGTCGCCGCCGATGCCGTCCATGGGCACGATGCCCGCAACCTGAAACTCACTGCTGCTGGTTTGGAGACCGTCCTCGTCAGACCAGAGGTAATAGTCGAGCGTGACCATGTCGCCGATCTTCGCCTTCAGACCCTCGGCGGCCCATTCGTTGAGAAAAAGGGGTCGGGTCCATTTTTCGAGTGAAGTCGTGCCGAGTTCTCGCAGGTCGATGGCGGTGACGGTCGAATATGGGATCTCGCGATCGCCGATTCTGATCGAGTTGGCGACATAAGTGAGTACTGGCGCCGTTGAAAGCCGATCACGCTTGGCAATTTCGGCGATCTGCGCAGACAGCGAATCGGTGATCAGGCCGGCGCGGCTCTCTACGATCGTGGCGTCGCGAGCATCGCGCGTCCGAAGGCTCAGATCTTCAAGCGTGACAACGGGTTGGAGTTGTTCGCGTACCAGGGTTGCGGGATCGAAAATGGCCCCGACCCCTTTAACCAGCAGCGCATTTGCCCGGTCGCCGAGGTCGAGGTCGCGCTGCAAACGCGCCATAGGTACATAGAGAGCGAGGACCGGGCCTTGCGACGGCGCGAGGGAGAACTCGCCGAGCGAGGCGCGATCGAGGACGCGCGCAATGGTGAGGCGAATGCGTTGTCCCGTAACCTCTTTGCGGCCTTGCAGCGTGGACAGTGGAATGTCGGTGGGGCGGGCCACGCGTAGCGTGATGCCGTCACCGGCCTTCGCGCCGAGCTCGGCCGCGAGCGCCGGACTCAGGAACGCGTCACGATTGTTCGGCGTGAGATTGTCGACGCCGTGGAATCTGCCGAACCGCTCGTCGATGCCGTAGACCATGACGCGGCCGGCGGAGCGTTTGGATTCGTCGTGTGAGACCGCGCCACCAAAGACGATCAGCGGCGCTGAGGGGACTTTCAGATCGTCGGCGAGCGCCGACCGGAAGGGTACCGGCGCGGTGATCACGACTTCTGTGGCGCCGAGTCGCCCGAGCGCCATTTGCCGCAGGCTCTCGCGCACGGATGCGCCGACCAGCAACGCACCGGCCAGCACGGCCACGGCCACGGCCACGCCAAGGATCACCATGGCGTTGGTGGCCCGGAAGTACCTGAGGCTTGCGCGCAGCATCATCTTACCGAGGCTCCGCCTCGGTGAGTGTCAGCGATGTATGGAGAACGCCACGCTGCATTCGCCATCGGCGAGAAAAGCGCGCGCCGAGCGTTTCGCTGTGCGTGACGACGATCATGATCGTCTGTTGCTGCGCGTGAAGCGTGATCAACAGATCGGCGACGACTTCGGCGGTTTCCGCGTCGAGATTACCGGTGGGCTCATCGCACAACACCAGGCGCGGTTGACGCACGAGCGCGCGGGCAATGGCGGCGCGCTGCTTCTCGCCGCCGGACAATTCCGCCGGCCGATGGTGCAGGCGATCGGTGAGGCCGACCTGCCCGAGCAAGGTGCGGGCGCGCTCGTCGGCGCCGGCATCGGCATCGCCGACCAGCGTGGGCACCAGCACGTTCTCGAGCACGGTGCACTGCGGCAGCAGGCAGTGATCCTGCAGCACGAAGCCGATGTCGCGATTGCGAAACGCCGCCAACGCGTCGGCCTTGAGCGTATAAGGATCGCTGCCGTGCAGGCGCATCGTGCCGCTGGTCGGCGGCTCGAGGCCGCCAAGAATGTAGAGCAGCGTGCTCTTGCCCGAACCCGACGGGCCCATCACACAGGCGGCGTCGCCCGGCTGCAGCGACAGTGACACGTCGCGCAAGACGGCTAACTCGCCGGCCGGCGTCGCATAACTCTTCGACAGATGATTCGCTTCAAGCATCACTGGCGGGCGGGACTAAAGTCCCGCCCCTACGTTTGCGGGACTAAAGGCCCGCCTCTACGTTCCCGCCTCTACGTCCATTCACGACTTCCTGATAGATCCGCAGTACGTTCTCGGCCATATGCGTGACGGTGTAGTGCCGGCGGACCCCTTCAGCGCCGCGGCGGCCCATTTGCGCGGCCCGCGCGGGATTCTTCCACAGATCGTATAGCGCGTCGGCGATATCGGCGCCCGAGGCCGACCGCGCCACCAGGCCGCCGCCGGTGTTCGCGATGATCTCCGGGAACGCGCCATGATTCGGCTGCACCACCGGCACGCCGCAGGCCATCGCCTCCAGCAGATACAGGCCTTTCGGCTCGTGGTACGGGCTCGGCACCGACAACACGTCGATGTCGTGGAAGAACTGCACCTTCTTCGCGCGCTCGAGGGTGCCGCGATAGACGAACTCATCGCCGAGTCCAGCCACGCGCAGGCTCTCGGCAATGGCTTCGAGGTACGGCTTGTGTTCGGGTACGAGGTAACCCGCCGCGACCAGTCGCGATGGCGGCAGGCCTTTCTCGAGTCGCAGCACGCGGTAGGCCTCGGCGAGATTGTGGAGGCCTTTTTCCGGAGCAATGCGCGCGAAATAGCCGATCGTGAATGGATCGCGGCGCGTCCTCGTGGTGACGCTGAGGTCCTTCATGTTCACGCCAAGCGTCCCGACGCGCATCTGCGATTCGGGAATCCTCAAGTAGCCGCGCATGAACCGCGCGTAGTACTCGCTGACAGCGATAAACAGATCGACGTCCGCCACTTGCCGGCGGACCAGCTCCATGGCCTCGGTGCGATACGGCTCGGTCAACGCGTCGAGGAACAGGTCCTCGCCTTGCAGCGTGATCACGATCGGACACTGCAACGCCTGCTTCAACGGCTTGGCCAGGCAAATCAGCAGCGTGTAAGGAATGTTGACGACGTCGGGACGCGGCTCGTCTTTCAGAAACTCCAGCAGCTTGTCGATTTCCTTGCGCTGGTGGCCGTCTTCGCCGCGCAGCGTCGACACCGTCAGCGCGCCCAGCTGTTTCGCATCCACCGAGATCGATCCGCTGGTAAACGCCTTGATCACGTTCGGCGCGTCGAGCAGGCGATCGACGAACCGCGGCGAGCGCCGGAACCACGGCATGTGCTGCTCGAGGTAGACGCTGATGCCGCCGAAAAAAACCTGTTCCCGGCGGCTGACATTCTCTTCATCGGTCAGCGTCGGCGTATAGAACGGCAGCAGCGTGACGTCGTGACCGAGGCGGATCAGCTCGGCCGCGAGAGCGTTGTCGCGCATGCAGCTGCCGCAATACATCGAGGCAGCGCCGGCGGTCAGGGACAGGATGCGCATCAGGGTGGGCGCCGGTCAGTGACGGGCTGATTACGACTCTACCAGAAGGCGTGGTTGCCGCCGCCCCCGCCGGTATACTGCCGCATGCTGTCGAGACGATCGCTCATGGTGTCGCCCCTGGTCCTTTTGGCCGCGCGCGTTGCCGGCGCCCAGTCGGGGAAGATGTCGCTGGCCATCCACACCAACACCTCGTCGGCGGCCGGGTATCGCGGGGCGCTGGAGGGATGGGCGAAGGCCGGCATCACGCAGGTTGAAATCAGCTCGGCGATCGTTGAGGCGTTCCTCAAGACCGACACCCAGGCGGCCGCGCGCCGCATCCTCACCGACAATGGTTTGACACCGGTGTCTGGCACCGTCGGCGGTGGGCCGCTGCTCGAGCCGAGTCCGGATCACACGGCGGCGTTCGACGGCCTGAAGCGGCGCCTCGAGATGTTCGCGGCCCTCGGCCTGAAGAAGGTCTACACGACCACCAATGGCACGCAGAAGCTGACGCAGGACGACTACAAGGTGGTGGTGGAGCAAATGCGCCGCGTTGGCGACATGGCGAAACAGTTCGACATGATGGCGATGGTCGAGTTCGTGCGCGCATCGACGTACATGTCCACGTTGCCGACGGCGCTCAAGTACACGCGCGAGGCCGCGCACCCGAACTTCGGGCCGATGTTCGACTTCTATCATTTCTGGTCCGGCAACAATAAACTCGAGGACCTCGACCTGATCCGGCCCGGCGAGATCCAGCATGTTCATTTCCAGGATGTTCCCGACATGCCGCGCGAGCTGCTCGACAACAACACGCGCTTTATTCCCGGCGACGGCGTGTCGCCCCTGAACGCCATATTGAAGAAGCTCGGGGAGAAGGGCTACGCCGGTCCGTTGTCTGTAGAGTTGTTCTTGCCGAAGTTTCGTGACGGCGACCCGTTCGCCATCGCCACGGAGATCCGCCGGAAGGCCGAGGCGGTGATGCGCGCGGCAGGCGTGCTGTAGCCGGCCATTTAGTGAGGGCTTCTGATGACACGCGTACTCTTGAGTATGTCCCTGGCCTCGCTCCTCGCCCTGGTTGCTCACGCGCAACAGGTCCCCGTTGCGGTCAATGGCTGGCGCGAATACCCGCTCCGCGACGGCGTCATTTCGATCCAACCCGCGAAGTGGCGAACCGACACCGTCCGCGTGCCGGTGCCGACCGGCAAGGGACTCGAATACAAGCTGACCATGAAGAAGAGCGAGGGGCTGGTCTACAACATCAGCTACGGAACGCTCAGCGACCCGCGTCTGATGCTCACTGAGTTCCACGGCCACACGCCGCAGGTGGATGGCGTGGGCGACCTGATGTTCTACGCCAAGACGGGTGGAACGCCGCAGAGCGGCGTGTTCACGGCGCCATGGGACGGCATCCACGGCTGGTACCTCAAGAACGACAGCCCGAAAGACGTGATCGTGACGCTGGAGTTGGCGGGCTTCTACCTTCTCGAGAAGAAGTAGTGCGGGCGCTCAGGCCAGCCGCTGAATCGCGCGACGCGCGTAAAGATGCTCGAATAGATTCCCTTCGTGCGGCTGATCCCATCCGATCTGCGTCGTCGACAGCGGCCCGAAGTTCAGGCGATCGACGTGTGGCGAGGCCACGAAGCGCGCGCGGAACGCCGGGTCGTTCGAGATGCAGGTGACCACCAGCGACGGCCCAAGGCATTCGGGTAGATCCGACGCCGGCACTTGGACCACGCTGGCAAAGGGAAACAGGAACTCGCGATTGGCGAGCGGATGGCTTGCGTCACAGCGGACGATGGTCGGCAGCACATACGTGCCGCCATGCACGGTGGTCACGCGGTCGGCGCCGCGCACCGACGCCGACACATCGCGCGCCGTCCCAGTTTCACCGCTCATGTCGCCGTCGATCATCGCGGAAATGCGCTTGCCGGTTTCGGGATCCGCAAACGGCGCCAGGATCGCCTTGTCATCATCCGCGGCACGCGGCACAACCGTCGCGAGCTTCTTCGCGAGCGCCTCGGCGATCGCATCGGCATGCTTGGTAACCCACACGCCCGACGCGTTCACGCACGAACGGCCGCCGTTGTTCGAAATCGATTCCACAATCACGTCGATGTATTGCTCCCACTGGTCCGCCACATCGGGTCCGATCACGACCTTGCTGTAGCCCGGACCGTGAACCTCGACGCGCCCGCCCTCGGCTTTCCATCGCTTGGTCGAGCCGACATCGCCGAACACCATGCCGCGTCCGGTCGATCGCAGGATCTCGTTTCCGCCGGCGTGATCGGTGGGGTAGTACGCATACGCGTTGGCCGGAGCACCGGCTTTGATCCACGCATTGATCAGCCGCAACGGCGTCCACGGCTCGGCGCTGCCCGGCTTGAGCACGAGCGGCATTTTCAACACCGTGGCGGGCGCCCACAACGAATGCACGCCCGGAGAATTACTCGGCAACACCACGCCCAACGCGTCGGTGCGCGCAAAGTAGCTCAACATCTGGCCGCTCACCGTGCCGTAGCCTGAATCGAGCACGGACAGATCGAGGCCGCGGGTGAGTCCGGCGAGCACCTCGTCCACCTTGTCGAGCACCCCGTGGACTTTCAGCATGTTTCGGCGCACGTTGCTGAACGGCATGCCGGTGGTGGCCGACACCTGCTCGACGTATTGCTGCGGCGTCTGCGTGGTGCCGCTCTCCGGATCGAGCGGCAGCGTGTCGTTCAGGAAGTGATTGGCGGCGCGTCCCGCCATCGCGATGAGATCCGCGACCGGGATTTTCTGCAGTGCCGCGCGCGCCTCGCCCTGGCGCAACAGGTCGCGGCGGATGAGGCCGAGATTGGCCTGGCTCATCGACACGAACGGCTCGCGCGTGCGGAAGTGCGGCGTGACCACCTGGTTGACGCTGCGATACGGAACGCCCCATCGAAGGATTGGAAGATGCAACATGTTGATCCTGTTGGCCCGATGGCCTGTTGGCCTGTTGGCCTGCCTAATAGACCCCTTCGACGACGGATTTCTGGAAACGTGAGAAGGGCCGCACGTTGCGCACGCCGTCCCATGGGTATTGCTCGCACGGCGCTTCGCGCTCGCACTCATCGCGCTCGAGGAAGCGCGGCATGAAGAATTCCTTGGTGAGCGTCGTCAGCCGCACCCGGCCGGTCTTGCCGTAGTCGACCACCTTCGACGGGTTGTCGGGATCGACGACTTCGATCATCGCGCGCGGCGCGGGCGGGTAATAGATGATCGCCCAGTTGTCTTCCTTGGTCGGCGGCTTGTGCGGACCGAGGCCCATCAGCGTGTTGCCGTAGGTGGGTGCGAAGTATGCGCCTTCCATCAACTCTTCCACCGCGAAGCGGTGGAACTGCGGCGTCATCTCGGTGCCGCCGCAGAACACGCCGGTGATGCCGGCTTTCTTGAGCGACACCCGCTCGCACAACGCCTCGAGCAGCTTCGGCGTGGCGAACAGGCACTTGATCGTGTCGTGGGCTTTCAGGAGCGTGAGCGCCTGGTCGATGACGTGGCGCTTGTAGAGTTCCATCATCTCCATCTCGCCCATCTTGATCAGCTTGATCACCCAGCGCGGATCGAGATCGACCATGAAGCAGATGCCACCGCGATGTTGCGCGAGATGCTCGATGGCGAGCCGGAGCCGGCGCGGGCCGCTGGGGCCGATCATCAGCCAATCGGCGCCCTTCGGAAACTTGTCGTCCGGCAGCGTCTTGCTGAACAGCTCGTAATCGATGCGGAAGTCATCGACGGCAATGCGCGATTTCGGCACGCCGGTGCTGCCGCCGGTTTCAAACGTGTAGATCGGCTTGTCTTTGTAGGCGCGCGGGACCCACCGCCTGACCGGTCCGCCGCGCAGCCACTCGTCCTGGAAGGGGCCAAACTTGTCGAGGTCCTCGTATTGCTTTACTTCCTTGCGCGGGTCCCAGCCCGCTTTCTCGGCCCATTGCAGCCAGAACGGACACCCGGTTTCGGGACTGAAGTGCCACTGCATGATCTCGCGCACGTGGGCGTCGAGCGTAGTACGAGCTTTATCGAGTTCGGGAGCGGCTACGGGCATATCGGAATTATTTCATACGCGCCCTGCGGGCGCGTGGACGGGCCGTCGGCCCGTCGGCCCTTACGGCGTCAGGATGGCTTCGAACACGCCGAGGGCCCCGGTGTAATAGCCAGGGCCGTCCTTCTTCGGCAGCGACAGGAAATATTCGATCGCGGGGCGGTCGTCAGTGAGGATCGGGCCCTCGCCGACGAAGGCGTTCACCTCAGCGGGCCCGGCCACGTAAATGCGTTTCAGCGTCGCGAGATCCCACGGAAACTGCTCGAACGTCGTGCGGCGGGCTTCGTAGGCGGTTTTGCTAAGCGTGAACGGCCTCGTACTGCCCAACATGAGGGTGCCATCACCCCACAACGTGGTGTGGGGGAATACCGAGATGAACGTCCGCATCAGCATTTTGTACTCAGTCGCCGAGTCGCCGCCGTTCCACTGCATCGCGAGGCCGCCGTCCGCCAGGGATCGGCGGACCAGCTCGTAGTACTCGCGCGAATACAGTGCGCCGGCGCCGGCATGACGCGGCAGGATGATGTCTGCCGTAATCACGTCGTACTTCTTCCGGTTCATCAGCAGGAAATTCCGGCCATCGTCCACGTGCAAGCGCACGTTGGGACGCGACAGCAGATCGAAGTTGATGTTCTTGAAGTAATGCGAGCCTTCAACCACCGCGCCGGACAACTCGACGACGTCGACAGCGACGTTGAGGCGCGCAACCGCCCCCGGCGTGGCGCCGCCACCGAGACCCACCACCAGCGCTGTGGCCGGTCTCTGATGCAGCATCGTCGGCAACGCGCCGATGCGGTGGTGAATGAATGCCGTGGCCGGCGAATCGTTGGCCTGGTGATTGCCGTCGAGATACATGACGCGCATCGGCGGAGTGGCCTCGGGGCGGTCGTGAATCGCTACCGTCGTCTGCGCGCTTTCTTCGCGCCACACCAGCGTCTCGGTGCGGTGAAAGCGTTCAAAGGCGACATCAAACGGATCGACTGCCAAGGCGGCGCCGCCGACATACAGCGCCAACGCGCCGGCGGCGATCGACGCCGCGGCGCGAGGATGGGTCTTCCACAGTGACATTGCGAGCAGCACGCTGGACCCCGTCGCGAGGCCGGCGGTGACGATCAGGCTCCAGCGGCTGCCAAGCTGCGGGAGCAGGACAAAGCCGGCGATCACTGAGCCAAGAATCGCGCCGAACACGTTGAGCGAATAGAACACGCCGACGCGGCGGGTGGTTTCTTCACCGGGATCGTCGCCCGCAAATAACGCCAGGCCGATCGGGAAGGCGAGGCCCAGCAGGATGGTCGAGGGGAGCATGGCAATGATGCTCGATGCCACGAGCGGCGCGAGGTACGTGTTGAGACCGAGCCGATCGAACCACGGTGTGGCGGCGTCAATGGCCCGTTGCGATTGCGTGAGCGCGTTCAAGGAGAGCACGGCGGCGAAGCCGATTAGCGCCTGGATGACCGCCAGTGCCGTCACCCAGTTTCTGCGCATGCGAAGGACCGGTGCGGCAATGGCGCTGCCGATCGCGATACCTGCCAGCACGCACGCGAGCATGATCGTGAACGCGTAGGCGGTGGGTCGTAAGAATACGACCAACATGCGAAACCAGATTATTTCCAGGGCCAGCGACATCACACCCGACAGAAAGAAAACCCAAAGGACCAGTCTGGGTCGGTGAGGTGTCTGCTGAGGTCCGCCTTCGCGCTCGAAACCCTTGAGCGCGACGGCGGATCCTGCCAGATACGATGCGATTACCGCAACGACGCCGATCGCGATGTTTGTTGCGGCCGCGATCTGAAAGGAACGCTCGACGCCGAGCTCGGCGATGCAATAGAAGCCGGCCACCAGCGCGCCAACGATGGCGCCGGTGGTGTTGATGGCGTAGAGGAGGCCGATCTTGCCGCCGACGCGTTCCTCGCGGGCGATGGCTGACTTCACGATCAGCGGCAGCGTGGCGCCCATCAACGACGTCGGCACGATCAGGACGAGAAACGCGACGATGAAACGGATCACGGTGATCGCTCCGAGCGAGTTCGGGAGATCGTCGTGCACCGAGATCCAGAGCTGGGTCAGCGCGTCGAGAACGAACGGTGTGGCAAAAGCGGTGATGCCGACCAGCGCTTCAGCGAGGCCGAAGGCGGCGAGCGGTCGTGTGATGCGTGCTGCGACGCGGCCGCCAAGAAAGCTGCCGAGGCCGAGGCCCGCCATGAAGCCCGCGAGCACGGTGCTCGCCGCATACACCGTGACGCCGAACACCAGTGACAGCAGCCGCAGCCACATCACCTGGTAGATCAACGCGCAGACGCCGGATCCGAAGAACAGCAGGGCGAGGAGCGGGAGCATCTCAACCGCTGGTCGGCGGTTTCGGGAGGAACGCCGAGGTCTCGGCGACGTAGTTCGCATACGCGCGCCGGTTCCGGAGCAGCGAGCGTTCGAGCAGTTTCCCCGAGATGTTCCAGAGGAAGTGTGTCATCAGTGCCGGGATGATCAGGCCGACCACGCCGCCGGTGGCGGCGCCGAGCAGGCCGAAGGCCCACCATACCAGAGCTTCGCCAAAATAGTTCGGGTGCCTGGTATACCGCCACAATCCTGTCTCGAGCACGAGCTTGACGTTCCCTGGCTCGTTGCGAAAACGACGCAACTGCTCGTCGCCGATGGCCTCGAACAGAAAGCCCGCCGCAAAGATCAGGATGCCGAGGTAATCCAGGATCGTCAGCGTCCGAGGCGAGACCGAGACGACGGCGAAATACACCGGAATCGACGCAATCCAGGCGGTCACCGCCTGCAGGAGAAATACCCGGAAGTAACTGAACCACCACCACGACGGACCGCGCCACTTGCGCATCACCTCATAGCGGAAATCTTCGCCCTGGGCCTGGTTGCGAAGAAAAACATGCGCCGCCAGGCGAATCGCCCAGAGCGCCACCAGCGCCAGCGTCAACCGCGCGCGGACCGGCGCTCCGTTGCTCGTCAGGTAATACGTCAGGGCAAGGATCAGAATCGCCGGTCCCCAGGCGATGTCGACAATGCTCGAGTCCTCGAGCCGTACCGACACGAACCACAGGATCGTGAAGAGGATGACAATGACGGCGAGGCCGAACAGCAGCAAATGTTTATGGTGGACCGAAACGCGCTGCCAGGTAGTCGATGAGCGGTTGTTTCTCGGCGTCGCTCACGGTGGCTCCCCACCGCATCATCTTCTCGACTGACCGCGTCCAGCCCGTGGGGGTGAGCTTTTGTTGTTCAACTATATCGGCTTCATGGCAGGTCAGGCATACCCGCTGGTAGGTTGCCGCGCCCGCATCGGCGGAAAGATGCGACGCCACGGGCCTTGGCGCGAAATGCTGCGCAAGATAGGGCTGAAGCACGTCACGCTCTTCGGGCGGAATCGTCGCACCCCAGCGGACCATCTTGTCCACCGAACGCGTCCATCCGGTCAGCGACAATTTCTGTCCGCTGATGATGTCGGCCTCATGACAGCTGAGACAACGCTTGTTCAGCACGTCGAGCCCCGCTCCGGCCGGCAGTTGCTGCTCTGCTGTGAGCGTCGTGCAGGCCAGCACGCTCAACACGATCGCCATCGATCTCATTTGACTTCGATCCGAATGGAGTCGTACTGGTTCCACAAATACCCGGATGGATTCCACTGCGAGACGGCGGGTTGCACGGTGCCCTTCGCGTCGGTGGCGCGCGACAGGATCAGATACGACTCCGGCCGCGGCGCGTTGAATTCGAACTCGAATCCTCGCCAGGTATAGCGTGCCTGTTCACCCACGAGTCGCGCCGGTCGCCACGTGGCGCCGTTGTCGATCGAGACGTCCACCGCCTTGATGTCGTCCTCGCCGGCCCACGCAAAGCCGCCGACCGTGATCTTGCCGACGGGTTGCGATGCGCCATCCGCGGGTGTTGTGATCAACGACTTCACCACCAGGCCGGTGAGCGGCGCCATGTCTTTCGCATCAACCGCCGCGCCGGGCGCGACGCGCCGTGTCGGGTAGCGATAACCGGTGACGACCCAGAAACTGTCCGAATCTTTCGCAAGCACGTTCAGCGCATTGAGCCACTTCACCGAATACGCGCCTTCCCAGCCCGGGATGATCGCGCGCAGCGGCGCGCCATGCACGAGCGGAATCGGCTGGCCGTTCATGTCGTAGGCGATGATCGTGTCGGGGTGCATCGCCTTGGCCATCGGCACCTGGCGCACGAACGCCGGCATGGTGCCGGGCGGCCGATCGGCGGCGTGCATCTCGACGTTGATGCCGGCGGTCTTGACGCCCGCTTTCTTGAGCACATCCGACATGCGGGCGCCGGTGAACCGCGCGGTGCTGACCGCGCCCTTTTCCCACTGGATGCCCGCAACCGCGGGCTGAAAGAACGCGCGGCCGTTGCCGGCGCATTCGAGCGTCACCGTGGTCGTCACCGCCGGGAGCTTTTTGATCTCGTCAACGGACAGCGAGAACGGCGAATTCACTTCGCCGCCGACCTTCAAAGCGAACGTGGCCGCATCCACTTGTGGCACGGGCATGTGCGATCGCACGTAGAACGCGTTGTTGGGCGTGATGAAGGTTCTGAGCAGCGACGTCGGCGTCTCGAAGTCGGGCGGGCGAATCGATCGTACGATCAGCCCATCCTTGCCGTACATCTGCGGCGTGGAGCGTGCTTGCGCGAAGAGCAACCGTCGATCGACGTGAAGCGCCGCCGCTGCCATCGCCAGGGAGGTGAGAACGTCTCGTCTCGAAATCATTGCGAAGGATTATAGCGTTCCAGGTGAAGAGCCGTGCTCAGGGACGCGGTCGCGGCAATCGCAGCGCAACGAGCGAGCCGGGATGAGTCGGGCTTCCCACCTGCACCACCACGTACTGCCGGCCACGGTGCAAGTACCCCATCATTCCGTATTGTCCGGGCGCGGGCAGCTTGACCGTCGCCAGCCGGTTACCCGTTTTCTTGTCGAGCGCATAGAGCACGGAATCAACACCCGGCGCCGTGAACAGCAGCGTCTTGGTCGGCATCATGATCGCGTGCACGGTCTGCCCGGTCGGGGGGATCTTCATGCCGCGCAGCGCTGGATGATTGCGGATGAACTCGGGCGTATCCCCGTTCGGCGTCTCCCAGAGAAATTCGCCGGTCGTCATGTCGATCGCGATGATCCGGCTGTAGGGCGGCTTCCAGATCGGCAATCCCTGCGGGCCACGCAAGTCGCCGCGATTTGCCACCACCCACCGCGACACCGTGCGGCCCGTGGTCTTTGGATCCTCGGGCTCATCCATCTTGCTGCCCGGCACCATGTTCTCCGAGCGGCACAGGCGCTGCGTCGTGACATACAGCACGCCGGTCTCGGGATCCGCCACCGTCGGGCCGTTGATGTTGCTGGCTCCCGCGGGGCAACTGACGAATGACCGCAGCCCTGACGGGTGGCCCACCTGGATCGGCGGGTTGAAGAGCGGCCCGGTCTTGTAGCGCTTCATGATGTCCACGGCTTCCGCGCGGAGCTCAGGCGTGAAGTCGATCAGCACGTCTTCAGTCAGCTCCTGGATTTCGAGCGGCTTTGGCTTCGTGGGAAATGGCTGCGTCGGCGACAGCAGCTCGCCTGGGAGATCCGATGCCGCGACGGGGCGCTCTTCGATCGGCCAGATCGGTTGTCCGGTCTCGCGGTTGAACACGTACGCGAAGCCCTGCTTGGTGGTCTCGACCACGATCGGTGTGCGCTTGCCGTTGATCGGCACGTCGAGCAGCACCGGCGCCTGAGGGTTGTCGAAGTTCCAGATGTCGTGATGCACCATCTGGAAATGCCACACGCGCTTGCCGCTCTTCACGTCGAGCGCGAGCAGGCTGGTGCCGAACAGGTTGTCGCCGGGACGGAAACCGCCGAAGAAGTCGATCGTCGGCGGGTTGGTTGGAATGTAGACGAGGCCGCGCGCCGGGTCAGCAGACATCGGCGCCCACGACGACACGTCGCCCGTGCGTTTCCACGCGTCGTTCTTCCACGTGTCGTGGCCGAACTCGCCCGGCCGCGGAATGACGTGAAACTTCCACATCGGCTTTCCGGTCCGCGCGTCGTAAGCGAGGATGTCGCCCGGAATGTTCTCTTCGCGCGTCTGGTAATAGCCTTGCTCGTGGACGTTGCCGACCACGACGACGCCGTTGACGACGATCGGCGGTGACGACGTCGACAGGTTGCCGAGATCGCGCGGGATACCGTGATCCGGGTCGTACTTGTATTCAGAAGTGAGCCACGGCTCCCAGTCCTTCACGAGATCTGGCAGCATGTCCACGACGCCGCTCCGCGGAAAGCCCGGCAACGGGACACGCGTGCCCCAGTTTTCGAGATGTTCGCCGGACCTCGCGTCGATGGCGTGGAGAAAAAACGCGGGCGACGTGTAGAAGATCACGGGGCGTCCCGCCACCTCGGCGAACGCCACGCCTTTGCCGTAGTTGTTGCGCATGCCGCGCGACCACCTCGTGGTGTGGGGCTCGCGGTAGGTCCAGATGGTCTCACCGGTTTCAGGATCGATCGCGGCCACGGTTCGGCGCTCTCCCGCTACCGTGTAGAGCAGGCCATTCACATACAGCGGCGTCGATCGAAAGATCGGATCCGCGGTGGGTCCAAAGTTGTCGCCGCGCCACGTCCAGGCCACTTCGAGCGTCGCGACATTGTCTGCGGTGATCTGATCGAGCGGGGAGAAGCGCGTGTGCTGCGCGTCGCCGCCGATGTAGCGCCACTCGCCGACCGGCGGCGTCGCCGTCTGCGCGAGCAGGCCGTACGATGCCGCAGCCATTGCGGCGCACGCAAAGAGCAGTCTGAATGTCATGGCGCCGTGGATTATACGGCCTGCCCTGAGCGCAGTTGAAGGGCTTGAGTTGCGCTCGGGTGGTGGCTACTGTTCGAGCCGATCGAGGAGTGCCCGCCACCGCCGGCGCGCCACGACCATCGTCTGGCCGTTGGCGAGGATGATCTCGCCGGTGCCGTCGCTGAACGGCTTCGCTTCCTTCACCGCGTCGAGGCGGATGATCGCGGTCCGCGACACCTGGAAGAAGCGCTGGTCATCGAGCCGGCGGGCGAGCGCGGCGAGCGTGGGCTGCATCGACAGCTGCTCGGTGGCGGTGACGAGGTGCGTGATGCCGTCGACGAACGTGAACGCCACCACTTCGGTGACCGGGACCACGCGGAAGCGGGCGCCGCGACGGGCCAGGAAGCGGGTGGGGGCGAGACCGGTGGCGTGCGACAGCTGCTCGAGCGCGCGATCGCGGCCCTGGGGCGCGCCCGCGCTCCGCACGCGATCGAGCGCGGCCGCCAGCCGCGCGCGGTTGACGGGCTTCAATAAATAATCGAGCGCCGAGAGCTCGAATGCATCCACCGCGTATTGATCGTACGCGGTGCAGAAGATCACCGCCGGCCGCGGCTTGCCAAGCGACGCGGCCACATCAAGGCCGCTGGCGCCCGGCATTTGAATATCGAGCAGCACGAGATCGGGGGTGAGCGCGGCGATCTGCTCGGCGGCCTGGACACCGTCCTCGGCTTCGCCGACGACCTCCACATCTGGATGGGCGGTGAGCAGCTGGCGAAGCCGCCCACGCGCCGGCTGCTCATCGTCGACCAGCAGCGCGCGGATCATCGGGCCTTCACCACCATCGCCGTCACGTCATCCTGGTCCTGCCGCGAGCCGCGATGCGCGCGCACCGCGTCAAGGATGGCCTTGCAGAGTTCGGCTGCCGATCGATGGCGCAGGTCACGAAGGACTTCAGCGAGCTTGTCATCGCCGAACTCCGCGCCCTCCTCGTCGAGCGCATCGTAGACACCGTCGGTGACGGCGACCAGCACGGATCCGGAATCGAGCGGCACACCGTGCGATCGAAACATGCCCGATTCGATCAAGCCAAGCGCGGGCCCGGTGGCGTCGAGACGGAGTGCCTCGCCGGTGCCGGGCGGTAACACCAGCACCGACGGATGGCCCGCGTTCACGAGCGTGAGCCGGTGTTGCGAAGCGTCGAGCACAGCGTAGATCGCGGTCGCATATCGCGCGCCGTCGGTGGTGGCATGCACGTCTTCATCGATCGCGGCCATCAACGCTTCGGGGCCGAGGTGCGCGAGCGTGGCCGCGGTGTGGACGCGCGCCTGCACGGCGGAGGCTACCAGGCCGGCCGCGATGCCTTTGCCTGAGGCATCACCGAGCAGGAGTGCCCAAGAACCGGGCGGGACTAAAGTCCCGCCCCTACGTTCAGAGAGAGGGAAAATGTCGTAAAAGTCACCGCCCACCCCGCGCGCCGGCAGCGAGGCCGCGGCGCAATCAAATCCCGGGATCACCTGCAGCGAGCCCGGCCACATGTGGGCCTGCACATCTGATGCCGCGGCAATGTCCCTCTCCACCGTTTGTCGGGCGAGTCGCGCCCGCACCCGATCCAGCGTGGCTGCGAGCTTGATTCGCGACACCGGCTTGAGCAGGTAGTCGGTGGCCTCGAGCGCGATGGCGTCGAGCGCGTATTGATCGAACGCCGTGGCAAAGACGATGAACGGCCGCGGTTCGGGTAACGACGCCGCCAGCGCGGTGCCGCGCACTTCTGGCATTTCGACATCAAGAAAGAGGAGGTCTGGGTGCGTGTTGCGAATCACTTCGCGGGCCTCGACGGCGCTGCCGGCCTCACCGACCACCGTCACATCGCCCGCCGCGGCCAGCAACTGCTTCATTCGCACGCGCGCCGGCGGCTCATCGTCCACGAGCACGGCGCGGATCACGCGGCCACCTTCGCGTTCGGCATCGAGATGCGCGCCACCGTGACGCCCGCGGTTTCATCGCGCATCAATCGGAACGAGGCGCGGTCGCCGAAGTGCCCCTTCAAGCGTTCGCGCACACTGTGGAGGCCGAAGCCCTCGCCTTCCGGCACCGGCAGTCCTTGAGCCTTGGGACCGGTGTTGCGCACTTCCAGCGTGATCTGATCCGTGTTGGACCGGACGATCACGTCGATGCGTCCGGGCTCGCGCGCCTGCGATACCCCGTGCTTCACCGCGTTCTCGAGCAGCGTCTGCAACAGCATCGACGGAATCTGCGGCGCGGGCAGTCGGTGATCCGAGTCGATCGTAAACGTCAGCCGCTGACCGAAGCGTGCCTGCTCGACGTCGAGATAGGCGCGCGCAAAGGCCAGCTCCTGGTCGAGCGGCGCCCATTCCGAATCCGATCGGCGCAGCGTATAGCGGAAGACCTCGGCGAGCTGCTCGACCACTTCATCGGCGCGCGCCGGGTCGGTGTGGATCAACGACGCGATCGCATTCAAGGCGTTGAACAGGAAGTGCGGGTTGATCTGCGCGCGCAGCGCCTTCAGCTCCGACTTGCTCGACTGCAGGCGCAGCTCCTGCGCGAGTTGATCCTGCTCCTGCCGCCGTTGCTGCAGCCGGATGTTCTCGAGCATGAACCCGAAGACGCCGGCCAGCGATCGCAGCATCGCGAGGTCTTCGCTCAGGATGCGCCGCATGCCCGGGATCCGCAACACGACGATCCGGACCGGGAGGCTCGCCACCGGCGACGGCACGTCAATCACCGCCGCCGCTTCGCCGACCGGCTCATGTCCCACGCGCACCACGATCCTGGTGCCGAAAATCTCGCTGAGCCGGGATTCAGTGGCCGCCACCAGCGACGCTTCATCGATGGCCGGCTGCATCGCGGCCAGCACGTGCTTGACCGCTTCCACCGGAATGAACTCGCGGCCGAGCCACATGCGATCGAGCCAGCGCTCGACGCGCGCCACCAGGGTGGGCATGATGATCGCGATCGGCGTGAGCGCCACCGCGAACAGCCACGGCCGCGCCGGCCCGCCCGGCAGCAGCTCCAGCGACGACAGCACGACCGCGAAATATACGCCGAGCACGAACACGCTCAGGAGGATCATGACGGCGCGCTTGACCACCAGGTCGTAAAACTCGAAGCGGTTCTCAAAATACACCGAGGCGATCAGGAAGTAGATGGGCGTGGTCCGGGTGACGTTATTGAGAATCGCCATCAGGAGGGTCTGCTCGCGCATGAAGATCAGGGCGATGAACACGCCGCCCATCGCGATGAAAAGGAAGATCATCACGTTGCGCAGCCGCATCTGGTCTGGCGTGCGGGGCCGGCGTGGCCGGCGCAGCATCAGCACCGTCGAATACATGCTGGCCAGGACGAACAGGCCGCCGATACTGCCGCCGATCCAGGAACCAAAATTGTCGGGCCGCGGGAGGACCCGGAAGATCATGGCGATCGTCACGGCACCGGCCGCCGGCGCGACCACGTACATCGCGGTCAGCAGGTAGCGGAAGATCGGGTGCGGTGCCGGCTCGCCGTCGCTGCTCGATTCGCGATACACCGTGTGCATGATCACGGGCGGAAAGAGGAAGACGATGAGCGTGCCGAGATCGAGGAAGTCGTCCTGCGGGGCGTCGCCCGTGAGATACCGGAACTCGATCAGCGTGTGCAGGACGAACCAAATCGTGCTGATCGTCAGCAGCGCCATGCTCGGCCAGTCGAGTCGCCGGTTCTCCGCCGAGGCGTCGTCCTCCGACTCGCGGTGCCACACCCGGCTGACCCGGCGGATGCTGAACACGGTGGCCGCGCCGTAGGCATACGCGCCAAACAGGTAGACGAACAGGAAAACGAGGCTGATCAGGATCATCTGCCTGTCCTCTTATACGCGAATCGCGTGCCCAATCGCGCCTGGCTGGGCGCGAACGGTCGATCCGGGCAATCGAACGGCGGCCGCGAACCCTCGTGCGGTAACCTTCGTGTGGAACCCCCGTGCGGAACCCTCGTGATTACTAGATTTGCCCCCGCGCCAACGGGGCATCTCCACCTCGGACACGTCGTCAACGCCTTGCACGTCTGGGGCGCCGCGCACGATCGCGACGGCACGGTGCTGCTGCGCATCGAGGATCACGACCGCCAGCGATCGCGTCCCGAATACGAAGCGTCGATCCGCGAGGACCTGGCGTGGCTCGGCTTCGTTCACGACGGCGCCATCACCAGGCAGAGCGAGCGCGACGCGGTCTATCGAAAGGCGCTGCAACCGTTGATCGATCGCGAATTCGTCTTCGGCTGTACTTGCAGCCGCGCCGATGTGCCGACGGACGTTTATCCAGGCACGTGCCGCGAAAAAGACCTCCCTCTCACCGACGGCGTCGGCTGGCGCGTTCGGATGGATCCCGGTGTCGAGCGATTCTTCGACGAGCTTCTTGGACCGCAGGAACAGGACCCCAGCCGGCAATGCGGCGACGTCCTGGTGCGCGATCGGCTTGGCAACTGGACGTATCAATTTGCGGTGACCGTCGACGATCACTTGCAGAAGGTAACCGACGTGATTCGTGGTGTGGATTTGCTCGATTCAACCGGCCGCCAGCTGCGGCTCGCGAAACTACTGGGCCGTCCCACGCCGCCGCGCTTCCGGCATCACCCGCTGGTGATGAAATCGCCCACGCAGAAGCTGAGCAAATCCGAGGGTGACATGGGCGTTCGGGAGCTGCGGATGCAGGGCTGGAGCGCCGGGCAGGTCCTCGAAAAAGCCCGCCTTCTGATACGCTAGTTGCATGAAGACAGTCCTGTTTCTGGTTCTGGCTGCCGTTCTGCTCGCGCCGGCGATCCCGCTGGCCCACCCCGGCCACGATCACAAGTTGATGGGCACCATCACCTCGATCGACAAGAACAAGGTCGTGGTGAAGACCGCCGAAGGCAAGGACATGACCTTCGAGATCACGCCGCTGACCTCGTTCAAGCGGGGCAAGCAGAAGGGCGCCGCGAGCGACCTGAAGGCCGGCCTGCGCGTGGTGGTCAACATCGGCGACGGCGTTGAGCCCCTGAAGGCCAAGGACGTCCAGTACACGGCGACGACCACCACCGCGAAGCAGTGACCGCGGGGCGCAGCCGGCCTGCCGCGCCGAAACGAAGCGCAGGCGGGTCGGCGGCTTTGGCCATCGCGGTCAAGGACGCCACCGAGACGTGGCGCGACGGCCGCTTCCGTTGGGCGGCCGGACTCCTCTTTCTTCTGCTCGTCGTCGCCATTGCTGGCGGCGCTCAACACCAATCCCAAATCGCGCGCCAGCACGCCGACGCGCAGCTCGCCGAGCGCGACGCCTGGCTCGACAAGGGCGACATGAACCCGCATGCCGCCGCGCATTACGGCGCGTTCGTGTTCAAGCCGGTGCAGCCGCTGTCGGCGATCGATCCCGGCCTCGATCCGTTTCTCGGCGTGTTCGTGTTTCTCGAAGCGCACAAGCAGCAATTGGCGCGGCACCGGCCCATCGAAGACGCGTCGCCAACGCGCCGCCTTGGATTGCTGACGCCGGCTACCGCGGCGCTGTTGTTGTTGCCGCTGCTGGTTGTGTCGTTGACCTTCTCGAGCTTTGCCGGCGAGCGCGATCAGGGCACGCTCCGTCCGCTGCTGGCCCTCGGCATCAGCCGATGGTCGTTACTAGCGGGGAAGGCGCTCGGCGCGCTGGTGCCGCTGCTGCTCGTGATGGTGCCGGCGGCGATCATCGGCGCGCTGTTCGTGTGGCTCAATGTGCCGGCGGATCCTGATGCCGCCGTTGGCTCCCGCGCGATTGGATTGCTCGCGCTGTATGTTGCGCACGCGCTCGTCTGGACCGGACTTGGCCTCGCCGTCTCGGCCCGGGCCCGCTCGCAGGCCACCGCGCTCGTCGTGTTGCTGGCGTTGTGGTTCGCCAACGCCTTCGTGATGCCGCCGGTGGCGATGGCCATGGCGAAGTGGGCCGCGCCGTCGCCTTCCGCCATCGAATTTGCGGCCGCGATCGAAGACGAGAAAGACACCTGGCCGACCTGGGACGAGCGCGTCGACGGCGTGATCGAACGCTTTCTCGACGGTGAATTCGAGTCGACCTTTGCCCCGGCGAACGTCGAAGTAGTGGCGTTGCTCGAGTCCGAAGCGGAGGAAACAGCGCTCTACGATCGCCACTTCACGCGGCTCTTCGAGCGCTACGAGCACCAGGCCCGCGCCTACGAACGAGCGGGCGTGGTGGCGCCGACGCTGGCGGCCCGCGTGCTGTCGATGGCGCTGGCCGGCACCGACGACCTGCACGATCGCGCATTCGCCGCGACGGCCGCGCAGTACCGGACCGCGATGCTGTCGACGCTCAACAGCGAGCTGGCGCAATCCGGACGCTTGAACAGCTTCGACTATGTGCGCGGGCGCGACCTGTGGGAGAAGTTGCCGCCGTTTGATTATGAGGTGCCGAGCGCCTGGTGGGCGGTGTCGCAGCGCTCGTGGAGCGTGGCGGTGCTGGGTGCGTGGCTCGCCGCGATCGGCGCCGCCGCGGTGTGGAGCGTGAAGTCGATGAGGCTCGAATAACGTGATCCCGTTCCTCGCGCGGCATGAATGGCGGGTGCTGACGGCGAGCGCCGTGATGCAGTGGGTGATCGTGATCTTCGGGATCGCGCTCGTCGCGGCAGCCGCGCTTGGCGCGGCGCGCGCCGCTCGTGAGCAGCACACCTTCGACGCCTTCGCCGCACGAACGTCCCAACAACTCGCGCGGACGTCTTCGGTGCGGGCCGACGTGGCGGCGAATGACAAAGGCTGGCTCGCGCTGGTTCCGCCCGCGCCGCTCGGCGCGCTGGCCGTGGGCCAGAGCGACGTGTATCCCGGCTACCTCAAGGTGACCGCCAGGAATCTCGATGCGGTGGTCAGCGGCGATCAGATCGAGCATCCGCTGGCGGTGGCATCGGGACATTTCGACGCCGCCTTCGTGGTGCTGTTCCTTTATCCGCTGCTGATCTTCGCCGTGAGTTTCGACCTGACCGCCACCGAACGCGATCGCGGCACGCTGCGCATGGTGCTGGCGCATCCGGTGCGGCTCGGCGACGTGGTGGCGGGGAAGATGATCGCGAGAGCACTCATGCTGGCGCTTCCGGTCATCCTGATTCCCGTGGTCGTGACGTTGGCGATGGCTGGAGCATCAGCGACGGCTAAAGCCGTCGCTCTCCAAACGTCGTTGCTGATTTGGACGATTACCGTGCTTGCATACGGATCGATTTGGCACGGCATCGCGCTGTGGATCAACGCGCGCGGATGGAACGCCGCGGCGAATGCGCTGGTGCTCGCCGGCATCTGGCTGATCTTCGCCATCGTCGGGCCGGCATCGATCAACCTCCTGATCGCGATTCGGTATCCCATGCCGTCGCGCGTCGAAGCCGCGGTGCAAGCGCGCGCGGCCACGCAGGACGCCACCGTGCAGGGCAGCCGCCAGCTTGGGCAGTTCCTGCAGGACCATCCGACGTCAGCCAACGTCGGCCGCGACGGCATGCGCCAGTTCGCGATGCTCCAGGCGGCGCGCGACCAGCAGATCGCCGATCGCCTGCAAGCGGTGGAGGAGACGTTCGATGCGCAGTTGCAGCGGCAACAGCGGCTCGCGTCGTGGCTCAGCGTGTTATCGCCGACCATGGTGGCGCAGGGGGTGTTGCTGGAGGCAGCGGGGACAAGCGCGTCGCGGTTCGATCACTTCCGCGCCGAAGCGCGCGTGTTTCAGCAGCAATGGAAGGCCTATTTCGAGCCGCGGGTGCTGGACGCCGCGACGCTCACCGCCACGGAACTCGAAGCCGTTCCCGTGTTTCGCTACGCTGATGCGCCGGTGTCCGCCATGGTGAGGCGCACGGCATTGCCGATTGTCGCAATGGGTATCGCCGGGGCCTTGTTATTGTTCGCTGGTTTGCGCGGCTATCGAGGATACGCGTTGTGATGCGGGCGGGAAACGACACTTGTCGGGAAATGACGCTTGTCGGGAGGAGACGCGTGCCAGGAAGTGATCCTTGCCGCGGGGTGCCAAGGGTGCCACAGGTGCGGATGGAGTTCTTCTCGCGATGATCGAGGCACGGCGACTGAGTAAGACCTTCAACGATGTCATTGCGGTGGACTCCCTTGATCTCACGATTAAGGCGGGCGAAGTCTTTTGCCTGCTTGGTGCCAACGGTGCCGGTAAGACCACCACGATCAACCTGTTCTTGAATTTCATTCCGCCGACATCTGGCGAGGCCCTGGTTTGCGGACTGGACGTCGTCGAGCATCCGTTGGAGACCAAGAAACGCCTGTCCTATATTCCGGAGCAGGTCACGCTGTATCGCAACCTTACCGGCTTAGAGAACCTGCGGTTCTTCAGCCGCCTCGCCGGCGCCGCCGCCGATACCGATCACGATTTGCTCGCGATCCTCACGCAGGCCGGGTTGAACGAAGAACAGGCGCGCCGCCGCGTGGCCACGTTTTCGAAAGGCATGCGGCAGAAGATCGGCATCGCGATCACAATCGCCAAGCGGGCCGAAGCGTTGTTGCTCGACGAACCGACATCGGGTCTCGACCCGAAGGCGGCGAATGACTTTTCGATCCTGCTGACCGATCTGGCCGCCAGAGGCGTCGCAATCCTCATGGCTACGCACGACCTGTTTCGGGCAAAGGAGTCGGGCACCAGGGTCGGGATCATGAAACACGGGCGGCTCGTGGAAGTCCTTGATACAGCACAGCTTAACCATCGAGATTTGGAGCAGATCTACCTGAGCCATATGCATGACTGAAGCCTCAATGTAAAGCATACTTGACAATAAGACATGCTTGCTTTACGCTCGCCAGTCAGGAGGAGAGCATGGTTGAGAGCAAGATCGCCGAGGTCCTGAAAGACACAAAGCATGTGATCGACGACGCGATGGAGGCCGTGGGCCAGACCAAGCGCGTCTACGGTGCGCGCCTGCTGGTACGCGGGCTGCTCTGGGTTGCGGTTTATGCCGTTGCTCGCGGACTTTTGGAGACCGCGATTGAACCGCAATCGCTGCGCATCGCGATCGCACTCCTGCCCGTACCGTTCTTTGTCTGGTGGTTGTGGACCTGGATGAAGGGTGTCGGCCAGATGGACGAGCTCGAACGTCGCATGGAGCTCGAAGCCCTCGCGTTCGCATTTCCGATCGCGGTGGTCCTGCTGATGACCCTCGGCCTGCTCGATCTCGCCACACCGCTCAATCCCGACGACTGGAGCATGCGTCACGTCTGGGCAATGATGCCGGCGCTGTACTACATGGGCCTGTGGCGCGCGAAGCGGCGGTACCAGTGAAGAATCGGCTGAAGGTGTTGCGCGCCGAGCGCGACTGGTCGCAGGCCGATCTGGCCGAGCGGCTCAGCGTGTCTCGGCAGACGATCAATGCCATCGAAACCGAGAAGTACGACCCGAGCTTGCCGCTGGCGCTGAAGATGGGTCGGCTGTTTGGGCAGTGTGTTGAAAAGATCTTCACCGACGTCGACGGGAAGTGATTCTTGTCGGGAAGAGCCGCTTGTCGGGACACGACGCGTATCGGGAAGTGCAACTTGTCGACGTGCGCGTGCCAGTGCCGGTAACTCCAGTTGCATTGCGTGCAACGCGAGTTGCGCAATGAAAGCCGCTCCGCGTGACAACGCCGGTTGACATTCGCGACCGCAGCCGACCAAAAATCGGCGATTTCTCGGCGGCATGCTTTCTGCTTTGAGGCCGAGTGTGTCGATGAAGTGATCTCTTGTCGCACCGTTGGCACCCCCGACAAGCATCACCCCCGACAAGGATCACTTCCCGACACGCGTCCTTTTCCCGACAAGCAGTGCTTTCCGGTAAGGGGTGCCCGTCATGCCGATCATAGGTTCCCACCGCGATCTCGATGTCTGGTTGGTCTCGATGGACCTGGTCGACGAAGTGCTCCGCCGTATGAAGGCCATGCCGCCCGATGAGTTCGACTTGAAGCGGCAAATCAAGCGAGCCGCGATCTCAATCCCTTCGAACGTCGCCGAAGGCTGGTGCCGCAAAGACCGGCAGCAGGCGTACCAGAATCACGTCTCCATCGCGATGGGATCGGGCGGGGAGCTCGATACTGAGCTGGAAGTGTGTTTTCGAAACAATCTTCTGCGGCGCGACGACGGCAAGGAGATTACAGCATTGCTGGGACGGGTGAGACCGATGCTCAGGAGACTGCACGACTCGCTGGATTAGTGGCGATCGAAGCCGCACCCTTAGCACCCCCGACCCGCATCACATCCCGACAAGCATCACATCCCGACAAGCATCACATCCCGACAAGCATCACATCCCGACAAGCATCACATCCTGTGCTAAAACGATTGCGATGAGAATCGGGCGTGTCGCCGTCGGCATCCTGGCAGCGTCGACTCTCGTATTTGCGCAGTCCCCACGCGGAACGTGGCGCAAGGAGCCCGACCTGCTGACGCCACGTGCGGCGCATGCCGTGGTGACTACCGCGGACGCAATTCATGTCGTGGCGGGCACCGGGCCTGAGGGGAGGCCGGTGCTCGATATGGAACGGTTCGATGGAAAGACGTGGGCGCGCGAGACTGCAATTCCCGGTGAGGGTCTGAACGCGCCTGCAGCTGCTGCGATTGGCGACACGATTTATCTGATTGGTGGTTTTGGCACGACGTCCAATCGGCCCGTCGCCAACGTATGGCGTTACAACGTGCGCTCGAAGCAGTGGAGTGACGCGGCACCGCTCCCCGCGCCTCGCGGAGGTCACGCAGCGACCGTCCTCGATGGCCGCATCCACGTAATCGGCGGCGGCAATTCGGTGTCGACCATCGACGATCACAGCGTCTACGACCCTAAGACGAATTCGTGGTCCGAGCGCGCGAAGCTACCACGCAGCTTGGGTAGCCCTGCATCCGTAGTTGTCGGCGGACGGTTGTATTCGATCGGCGGCCGCAGCGGCCCGAACGATTTCGGCGATGTTCACATTTATGACGCCGCCAGTGACAAGTGGACTCCGGGTATCGCGATCGATGCGCGCGGCACCGGGGGCGCCGCGGTGCTTGGGAACGCGATCTATTACTTTGGCGGCGAACTGCAAAGTAAGGAGGTGGTTCTCGACGCCGTGCTTCGGCTGGACCCCAACGCGAAGATGTGGGTCGCGGACGCGTCGATGCCGACCGCCCGCAACTTTGCCCGCGCGGTGCGGTTTAAGGAACGCGTCTATGTCGTTGGCGGGAGCACGGTGTATGGCCGTAGCCACGCATCCCCAGGCGCCGGCGTGGTTGAAAGCTTCGGCCGCTGAGCCAGGAGCACCCCCGACAAGCATCACTTCCCGACAAGCAGTGCTTCCCGGCAAGCAGTGCATCCCGGCAAGAATCATCGGACGAAGTTAATCACCCAGTCCGATCTTCCACTCATGAAAAAGCGAGCGGAGGCCCCCGCAAATTTGTCGGTCCCGGTACCAAGGGATGAACCGACGACTTGCGGGTACCACTTGCCGCCATTCAGGACCTTGACCGGCGGCGTCCACTGCGACGGATCGGCGAGCGTCGGTGAGTACGAGCACGTAGATGCCTTCCTGCGCGTAGCTCTCGTCCTTCGCTCGATTGAGCAGCATCACGTATTGCTCGAGCGCCGTATTCCAGTGCACGGACGGTCCCCAGAACGCATCGACGCGCTCGTCGCTGTCGTGCCACGCGTAGGTGGGCGCCACCAGCGGTGTGCCGGCGGGATAGGTCCACTCGAGACGGCGCCGCATCGATCCCGGAATCGTCTGCAGCAGCTCGCGGCGGCCGGCCTCCGGATCCCAGATACCGTCGCGCCACAATTCCAACTGGCCCGCGGGCCGATCGCGATCCGCCCACGCCATCCGCGCGATCGCGACGCCTTGCGCGTCCGGCTGACGTTGATACTGGCTGTAAAAGAAATACAGGAACTGTTTGTCGGCGTCGAGCATCACGCTCAGATCGCCGACGCCGCCGATGATGTAGCGGTTCCGCGACTCACACGCCGTGGCGCTTTGCGGCGACTGGATCACCGGGCCGAGGTCTTGCCAGTTGCGCCCGCGATCGGTGGACTTCGCGGCGCCGATGCGCGACACCATCCGATCCTCGCGGCCGCATCGCGTGGCCGGCCATTCGTTGTGATAGAAGCCGTACCACGTCTCCACATCGTCGGACACGATCGCTTCCATCCACACGCCGTATCCCGGATGCGGCAGCAACGAAATATCCGCCGCGCCACCGAGCCGCTCCACCGCGGGTCCCGAGGCGACGTGCGCTACCCCATGGGAAGAGGTGAACACGAACAGCTGGCGCTGGCCGTCTTCGAGATCCCACACCATCGGGCTGTTCGAATCCACTTCGCCAGGCAACGTGATGCTGATGGCCGGGCTCAGCGTCGTGCGCGGGATTGGCGGTGCCGCTGCGGTGACGGCGATGCGACTGGAGCCAGGAATGACATTCGGGAGGACGAGCAGGACGAGGGCAACGACGAGCGACGATGCGACTCTGGTATTCACTGCATCTCACTACGGCCGGGTGGATGCGTTTGTTTCACCTCGTCCGGTAGCATCGCGCTATCCTGTGCACCGATGTCTCCCGTTGTCACGGACCTCGTTGACGATGTCCTCGGTATTGAAGAGCTCGAGCGGGCCTGGCACGGTCCATCCTCGAGCGACGGCCCGTCGACCGCGAAGATCAACAACGCGCAGCTGACCATCACGCGCAACGGCGCGTCGGATTTTCAGGACCGGCAGGTTTACCTGTTCGTGGATGACGAGCCGTTGGGGAAACTGAAGTACGGCAAGACGATGTCGATCGAGATTGCGCCCGGCCGCCACCGCGTCCGGGCGTTCAACACGCTGCTGTCACATACGATCGAGATCCACGCCGTGCCGGGCGAGCATGTCAGGCTGCGCTGCACCAACGCCATGCCGACGGCCGGCTGGCTGATGATGATGTTCCTGCACGTCACGGCGCTGCGCGTGCGCCTCGAACGAGAATAGTGTCAGTGCTTCGTGATCTTTGACGCGGTCAGCCACGTCTTGTCGTCTTTTGTCGAAACCGTGCCGATCACGGTGGCCGGAATCGTCTGCGTGCAGGCCTCGCCCGATTCCTGCGACACCTTGTTCTTGGTGATGTCGTACTCAGTGGTCTTGCCCTTGGCATCCTTGACCAGCAGCACGTCCTGGCATTCCTTGGCGTCGGCCTTGTTCAAGGCGCACTTGGCGCACACCAGCTCGCCCTTGAGCGTGACGTCATCCACCGCCATCGCGGGGACCGCTATCGCCAAAGCGCCGAGTGTCACGATCAATTCGCGTCGAGTCATGTTCTTCATGGTCATTGTCCTGGCTTGAGTCCGGGCCGTTCGACGAGCTCGATGCGGGCGCCATTTGGCCCCGCGACATAAGAATAGTTGATCGGCGGCCCGTTCGGCAGCTTGAGCGGCCGCACCTCCTGCGTGACTGCCACTTTTTTCGCGCGCAGGGCGTCGATCGTGGCCTCGAGCGGCCCGGTGGATCGCCAGCCGATGTGATCGATCGCGCGGCCCTGGCTCGGCTCGGCTTCGCCCTTGGTCACCAGGATCCACATGCTGCTGAAGCCGTCGTGATCGTAACGCACCGCGTCGATGCGTCCCTTGAGCTGTTGCCGCTTGCCGCCGAACTTGTCGAGCAGCCACGTGAACACCTCTTCGGGATTCGGACCGCGCATGTGCACGTGATGCAGACCGAGGAGCTCCGGATCCTGCACGACCTCGATGCGCGCGCCCCAGGGGTCCTCGAGGAACGCCAGCTTGAAGAGTCCCGGCACGTCGCGCATGGGCGTGGTGATCTTGATGCCGGCGGCTTCGAACTCCTTCATCTTCGTGTCGAGATCGGCGAACGAGAACCCGATGTGATCGATCGCGCTCCCGGCGCTCGGCTTCGCGGTGGCGTTGCGGATGAACATCAAACGCGTGCTGCCGAACATCAGCCGGTCCGGCGCTTCGATGATCCGCTTGCCGCCGAAGTGTTTCTCGTACCACGCCGACGCGATCGCCGGATCCGGCACGAGCAAATGGATGTGGTCGTAGGGTAGCGTCGGCGTTTGCGCGCCGGCGCTGGCCGGGATGACCAGCGCGAGGGCGGCGACGGCAACGATCGAGACCTTCGTCATAGCCGGATATTACTATTGTGTGGGGCCGGGTCCAGACGCCGCCCGGCTCCACGTTGCTTTCCGCGGTCCAGCCGCGCGGGCTGTGCCGGTATCGGCCCACCAGCGACGACGTAAAGCTCGCGGTTGCGTCATCCCAGCAGTGGCGCAACAACTCAATGTCGGGGCGCTGCAGGCGCAGCACGTTGAATGACGGCTGCTCACCGCGGCTGCGCGTCGAAACCGTGCCGGCCTGGACGATCAGCGCCGAGTGGCCGGCAATCTCGTAGCGATCCACGGCGTGCGAGACATGGCTGATATGCAAGTGGCCCGACAGAAAGAGATCGGCGTTGGCCTCCGCCAGACGCGCCATCGCCATCGCGCTGCGGCCGAGGAGGCGTCGCGCATCAACACCCGGCGGCAGATCGAACGGGTGATGTGTGACGATCACACGCAGCACCGCCTCGGGCACCGTTGCCAGCCGCTGCAGGACGCGTTCGACCTGGCGCTTGCTGATCCGCCCTTCGCCGATGGCCAGCGAGCGCGCCGTATTCACGCCCACCACGATCATTTCGTCGTCGCGGTATTCGGGTTCGAGCTCCTCGGAAATGTACGCGCGATAGCGCGCCAGCGGCGTCGCGAACCGCTCCAGCAGGTTGTAGAGCGGGATGTCGTGATTGCCGGGGACGACCAGGGTGGTTGCTTCGAGCGACTCGACGAAGGCGCGCGCCGCCGCGAATTGCGATCGGCGGGCGCGTTGCGTGAAATCGCCGGAGATGGCGACAAGATCCGGCTTCAACTCAACCACCGCGCGCCGCAATGGATCGACCAGGCCGGGATCGATGCGTCCGAAATGAAGATCCGAAAGGTGCACCAGGGTCTTCATGGCCGGGGCAACAGCACCTGTAACGCGCCGGGCCTGACGGCAAAGCGCAACGGCGATTCGAGCTCGCGAACCTCACCATCAATGCCGGTCAGGACACGCCGGTGGCTCAACGCGATCGTGATCTCCGTGGCCGCGAATGTCTCGAACTGTTCGTGGCGGTCGAGTGTTCCGAACAGGGCGCGCAGCGGCAGCGACAACGCACCGAGCCGGCCGGCGCGCGGTGCCACGTAGAGCGAGAGCTGACGGTCCGAGATGTGGTGCCGCCGGCTCAAGGCGAAACCGGACAGCACGTAACGGCCATTGCCGACCACGATAAAGGGACTGCGCCGGATCAGATCGCAGCCGTCGACGGTGAGTGCCGCCGTGACGCTCCGCAGGCGCAACCAAGTCCTGGCGGCGGCGACCATGGCCGCGATGCGCCGGGAGCGCCCGCGGCGCTCGAGCGCGGTGCGCTCGTCCACCATGCGCGGATAGCCGCCGAGGCTGACGTTGTTGAGAAAGAGGCGGTCGTTGACGATGCCGACGTCGACGGCGCCCGGTACTCCGGTGCGCAGCAGCGCAACGGCGGCAGCGAGGTCGGTCGGAATGCCCGCATCCCGCGCGAAGTGATTCGCCGTGCCCGTCGGAATGACCGCCAGGGTCTTGTTGGCGCGAGCCACAGCAGCGGCGACCGACGACACGGTGCCGTCGCCGCCGGCTGCGGCGATCACGTCATGCCTGCCGGCGAGGCGATCGATCCACTCCTCGAACTCCGGACCGTTCAGTACGTCGACAATGTCGGCGCTGACGCCGGCACCGTGCAGTGCCTGCCGCAGCGTCTCTGTATCGAGAGCCGACCCCGAACGCGGGTTGCGCACGACGACAATGCGAGCGCCGGATTGAATCGGGCCCTCGATCACGTCTCCACGTTACTTCACGAGCGGGGCCGCATAATATAGGTCAACGTTCGGAGGATTGGTTGAAACGATTCGGCGTCTTATTGTTCCTGCTCGGCACCGCCGGCATCGTCACGCTGGCGGCGCAAACCAAGCGGATTTTCACCAATCCGCGGCCTGAACCGCATTTCAAGACGTTGTTTCCAAACGCCGGCGGCTTCTCGTCATTCGGCGGCACGCCGCTGCATTGGAAAGTGTACGGCGCCGATCCGAAGACCAATCCCACCGCACCGCCCATCGGCTACATCTTCTGGACCACGGATCTCGTGCCGAACGAGCGCGCGTATCACGGGCCCATTCACATGCTGGTCGGCATGGACACGCACGGCATCCTGCAAGGCGTGGTCGTGGACTATAACTCGGAGCCGTACGGGTATTTCTCGATCGATCCGCCCGAGTTCGTGGCGCGGCTGAAGGGGAAGAGCGTGCGCGATCCGTTCGTGGTCGGTAAAGACATCCAGGGCGTGTCGCGCGCGTCGATCACCATGAACGGCGCCGCGCGCGCGTTGCGCGATTCCTCGCGCGCCGTGGCGAAGGCGTTCCTCTCGCCGGATCAAGTGAAGTAAGTGTCCGCCTTCGCAGCTGCGCTGCTACGGCGCGACAGGCTTTTCCAGCCCGACGATCCCTGGGGGTTCGACGCGGCGCCGGTTGAAACGTGGGCTGATATTCTCGGCCCGCAGTATCTCGACCTCGCGCTGCTGACCGCGTTCATCGCGCTGGCGTTCTACAGCTTCAAGAAAAAAAGTGTGCCGCTGAAGTACCTGACCTTTGCCGCCGCCATCGGCTACATGGGCTTCGCCAAGAGCTACCTGATCTCGATCACCAACATCTTCAGCATCGTCGACTGGAGCTGGCCGGTCGTGAAATACAACCTGGCCTGGTATCTGTTCTTTGGTTTCACGGTGGTGTCGACCATCTTGTGGGGCCGGTTGTATTGCGGGCGCGTGTGCGCCTACGGCGCGCTCACGCAAACCCTCGACGCGGTGATCCCCCGGCGGTGGCGGGTGGAGGTGCCGCGCTCGATCGAGAAGCGCGCGGCGTGGATCAAGTTCGGGCTGCTGTTCGGCGTGATCGCCTACTACGTGGTGACCCACGACGTGCAGATTTACCAGTATGTCGAGCCGTTCTGGATGTTCGGCCTGTTCGGTTCGGCCGGCATGTGGACGCTGCTGGCCGTGCTGCTGGTCGCCACGGTCTTCGTCCGCAACCTGTATTGCCGGTTTCTCTGCCCGGTCGGCGCCACCCTGGGCCTGATGTCGTACCTCACCGTGTTCCGGATCAAGCGGTGGTCGGAGTGCAACACCTGCCGGATTTGCGAGAAGGCCTGCGAGTGGGGCGCGATTGACGGCCCGAAGATCCTGATGACCGAGTGCGTGCGCTGCGACGACTGCGAGCGTCTCTATGCGGACACCAAGGTGTGCCCGCACTGGCGCATCATCGACTACAACAATCGGAAGATCGCGATCTTGCCGCTGCAGCCTGTGCAGTAGAATTTCAACCCAATGTCCACACTGGCCCCTTCGAAGCCGCGTATTTCCCCGACCATGCAGATCATGATCGGCCTGGTCGTCGGTCTGCTCGTCGGCTGGTACATCAGCACCTTTGACGACGCCACCGCGACCTACTACGCGAACATCATCCGGCCGTTCAGCCAGATCTTCATTCGCATGATCCGGATGCTGATCGCGCCGCTGCTGTTCGGCACGCTGGTGGCCGGCATTGCGGGCGCGGGACACTTCAAGGACGTCGGCCGCATGGGCGTGCGCGCCATCATCTACTTCGAGGTGGTGACGACGCTGGCGCTCTTCATCGGCCTGGCGGCGGTCAACATCCTCAAACCCGGCGTCGGCGTCATCCTGCCGGCCGAATCGACGCCGACGGGCGTGACAGCGGCGGCGGCGCAGACGTGGGACCAGATCCTGCTGCACCTGGTGCCGACCTCGATCATCGAGGCCATGGCCACCGGCGACATCCTGCAGATCGTGGTCTTCAGCATCGTGTTCGCGATCGGGCTCGGTATGGTCGGCGAGAAGGCCAGGCCGATGATCGAATGGTGCGAGTCGCTCACCGAGGCGATGTTCAAGGTCACTAACATCGTCATGCTCTACGCGCCGATCGGCGTCGGCGCGGCGATCGCCTACACCATCGGCGTCAGCGGGATGCAGGTGCTGCAAAACCTCGCCTTCATGATCGTGTGCCTGTATCTGGCGCTTGCGGCGTTCTACTTGCTGGTGCTGATCCCGGTGATGCTGACGTTCCGCATCCCGATTGTGGCGTTCTTCAAGGCGATCAAAGAGCCAGCGCTGATCGCGTTCTCGACCACGTCGAGCGAGGCGGCGCTGCCGCGGGCGATGGAATCCGTCGAAGCCTTCGGCGTGCCCCGCCGCATCGTCTCCTTCATCCTGCCGCTCGGCTACAGCTTCAACCTCGATGGCACGACGTTGTATCTCTCGCTGGCGGCGATCTTCATCGCGCAGGCGGGGGGCATCGAGCTGAGCTGGGGTCAGCAGCTGACGATGATGCTGACGCTGATGCTGACGAGCAAGGGTGTGGCCGGCGTGCCGCGCGCGGCGCTCGTGATCCTGGCGGCGACCGTCGCGTCCTTCAACCTGCCGCTCGCCGGTGTCGCGCTGGTGCTTGGCGTCGACGCCCTCATGGACATGGGCCGCACCATGACCAACGTGATCGGCAACTGTCTCGCGGCGGTCGTGATCGCGAAATGGGAGGGTGAGTTCAACCCGCCGAAATCCGTCGAAGCCGCTGCTTAGCCACCGATAGACACCGATTGGACACCGACTAATCGGTGCCTAATCGGCGTCAATCGGTGGCCTAGCGCCAGAGATTCAGGAAGAACGTAATCAGCAGCGCGTTCGCAAAGTCGATGAAGAACGCGCCAACGAGCGGCACCGCTAGATAGGACTTCGGCGCCGGGCCGTAGCGCTCGACGAGCGCGCCCATGTTGGCCATGGCGTTCGCCGAGGTGCCAAGCATGAAGCCGCAGAAGCCGCTGGACATCACCGCCGAGTCGTAATCGCGTCCCATCAGGCGGGGCACCACCCAGATGCAGATCGCCGCGATCAACGCGACCTGAGCGATCACGATGATGAGCAGCGGGATCACCAGCCCGGCCAGCTCCCACAGCCGTAGCGTCATCAGCGCCATCACCAGGAACAGCGACAGGGAGATGTTGCCGATGTCGTCGATGACCTTCTGCGACAGCCGGAACATGCCGGTGACGTCGTCGATGTTGCGAAACACCGCGGCGACGAGCATCGCGCCGATGTAGGCGGGCAGCGTCATGCCCAGGCTCGTGAGCCATCGGCTCACCCAGATGCCCACGCCCACCGCCACAATCAGAACTACGAGGTGCTTCATCAGCACGTAGGACTCGACGTCCTCGCCTTCAGGCGACGACGCGACGGGCGTGGGGAGTTGCGCTTCGGCAAGATTCTCGAGGGTGTCCTGGGCGGCGCGGCCCGGCAAGGGCCCACGCAGCTTGCGCTCGATGAGATAGGTGCCGATCGGACCGCCGATCACGCCGCCCGAGACGATGCCCACCATGGCAGCGGCGACCGCCAGCGTCGCCGCGCCGCGAACGCCCGCCTCTTCGAAGAGCGGCGCAAAGGCCAGCCCGGTGGCGGGACCGCCCGTCAGCGTCACCGACCCCGCGAGCACGCCCATCAGCGGATGCTGACCGAGCGCCCACGCCACGGCGCCGCCGACGACGTTCTGCAACACGGCGACGACCAGCGAAAGGAGGAAAAACCCGAAGACGAGCAGTCCGCCCTTGCGCAGCAGCGCGAGGCTCGCGGCGAAGCCGATCGAGGCGAAGAACGTGTTCTGCAGCGGCACTTGCAGCGCCGTGTCGAACTTGATCGGCTGGATGTTGGAGAAGTAAAGGACCGCGAGGATGCCGGCAACCGGGAGGCCGCCGCACACAGGTGCGGGAATGTTCACCCTTGCCAGGATCGGGATCAGCCGTCGCAGTCCATATCCGAGGAAGAGGATGACGCCCGCAAACGCGACCGTCTGAATGAGATCGAGCGTGATTGGCACCCGGGGAGTATAGACGCTACGGCGCGTCGGTCGGCTGCGCTCGCAATTCGACGCGGCCTTTGAGGCCACTCGAGATCAGGACCTCGTTCGACGCGGTCACGATCACCCCTTCAACATTGGGCAAGCGCTCGATCAGCGCCATGCCGTCGACCGGGCCCATGATGAAGACGCCGGTCGACAACACGTCGGCGATCACCGCGCGGTCGGCGACGATGGTCACGCTGCGGCAGCCACGCGCGGGCTCGCCGCGATCGGGATCGATCAGGTGGTGATAGCGCACGCCGTCCTTCATGAAGAACCGTTCATAATCTCCTGAGGTGGAAAACGTCGCGTCGCCGACCGTGACCGCCGCGAATGCCTCGTGCGCGCCACGCGGATCGGCGATGCCAAGCGTCCAGGGCGTGCCGTTGTTCGTGCCCGCCGCATACATATCCCCGCCCGCCTGCAGCAGGAAGTCGCGGAACCCTTCGCGTTGCAGCATCGTCACGGCGAGATCCAGCGCATAGCCTTTGCCGATGCCGCCGAGGTGCACGCGGACGCCGGGACGGGAGATGAACGCGGTGCGCTTCGCCGCATCCACCTGCACGGCCTGATAATCCACCAGCGGCAAGCGCGTGTTGATCGCCGCCGCATCGGGAACCGTGTTGTCCTGGTCGTGATCGAATTTCCAGATGTCCGCGAGCGCGCCGAAGGTGATGTCGAACTTGCCCGCGGTCCACTCGCTGGCCGTGCGCGCGGCGGTGAGCACGTCGAGCATTTCGCTACTGACCTCAACCGGCGCGCGGCCGGCCGCTGCGTTGAGCCGCACCACGTCGCTGCCATCTTTCCAAACCGAGAGGAGCGACTCGAGCCGGTCGAACTCGCGCGATACGCGATCGGCGGCGGCGTTCGCCTTCGCCTCGTCGGTGGCCCACAGCGTGACCTTCAACTGCGAGCCCATCGCCACGTACTCACGCGTCACCGCGAGCGGCCCGCGTTCGACATTCGCGTTCCCGCCGCAGCCGGCCACGAGAGCCAGCGCCACGACCGCGAGCCCTACACGAGCACGCGCCGTCGCGCCTTCGAGAGGGTCCACACCTCGTAGAGTATTTCGAACACCGCCACGACACCAATCACGACGAACGTGCCCTGGATGATGTTGTTCAGCAGCCGCTCGAGCCGCACCAGCCGATCCGCAAACTGCGGATCGCCGCCCACGTCGACGATTTGACCGGCGCGCAGGATGACGACCGCGATGCCGACGTGGTAGAGACCGAGCGCGATGTCCGCGATTGACACGGCCAGCGTCCGCCACGGGCGCACGAGATCGATGAGGTGGATCGCGATCGCGCCGACCAGGGCGAAGAGGATGGGCACATAGAGCTCGGCCAGGATCGGCGCCGGCGTAAACGTGACCGGCGTGCCGTCATAGCTCATGAAATTGGGCACGCGCACCAGGTCGGTCCACCACACCAGGAACGTCATCGCGAACACGAGGCCCATGATCGTTTCCGAGCGGGGCACGGCGCGACCATCGGTGCCCGACGGCAGCCGTGCCGGGTTCCAATTGTCGAGCGCCGTGATGCGCACCCGCTCCTTCTCCAGCACGGCGAACACGAGCGTCACGATGCCGACGGAATAGATCGCGCCGTTCCACGCCGCGTTCAGCACCCGCGCCCACAGCTGCGCGGAGTTGTCGGCATAGATCGCGTTGACGCCCCCAACCACCAAAGTGATGGGTAACACGACCCAGAACACCACCATCACGAGGGTCTGCCGGTAATAGGGGTAGAGGGCCGGTCCGATCAGCTGTTGCTGCGGCTGATAGCGGCTGGCCATCAGCCACGGGTGGCCGCGCTTCTTGAGCAGCTCGGTCTGTTCCGTGTCCGTGAGCGGCCGGCCCAGCTCGCGAGCCCGATCCTCCGCCTCCGAGCGCAGGCTGTCGGACAGCTCCGAGACGATGTCGTCTTGTTGCGGACGCGGGAGATGGCGGCGGACGGCGACGAGATAGCGATCGATGAGATCCATGTGGTCCTACACAATCCTGTCGAGAGACTGGTTAATGCCTTTCCATTCGGCCAGCAGCTGCTTGAAGATCTGGCGGCCTTCTGGCGTGAGGCGATAAAAGCGCTTCTTCCGCCCGCCTTCCTCGCGCCATTCGCTGGTCAGCAGGTCTTGCGTCTCGAGGCGGCGCAGCAGCGGGTAGAGCGTGCCCTCGTCGATGTCGAGGCCCAGGTCGGCGAGCGCCTTGCGCAAGGTGTAGCCGTAGTGTTCGGCGCGCAGCTGCGCCAGCACCGCCAGCGTCAGGCATCCGCGCCTCAGTTCAAGGCGCAACGAATCGAAGAGCGTGGGGTCCATCGGTTGATACTGTGTGTCAACTACTGTATGGCGCATACTGTATGTAACACAGTATACGGCTGTCAAGCTGGATTGTTCCGAGGACACGGAGAAGAACGGAGGACACGGAGGATTGGGGGGCTTTTGTATCTGCGTGTAACGTTCAGAAACCATGCGACTTACGCATCGATCGACCCAA
This sequence comes from uncultured Acidimicrobiia bacterium, assembly GCA_963784445.1. GTDB lineage: Bacteria > Acidobacteriota > Vicinamibacteria > Vicinamibacterales > UBA2999 > 12-FULL-67-14b. The sequence continues at coordinate 944,686 of CAWARO010000002.1, forward strand.
CTGGGCTATCGCCGGGAAACACATGACAAACCGGCCGGGAGGCTGCTATATTTCCTGCGATCGACAATTCGGGCACGGCGTAGCTATCTAAAGGAGCGCTGGAGATGAGCCGGATCTACACGTCGTTTGGCCTGTTGGCGGTATTCACGGTCGCGTTGCCAGCTGTCGCCGCCGCGCAGGCGCCAACCTTCACCAAAGACATCGCCCCGATCTTCCAGAACAAGTGCGAAGCGTGTCACCGGCCGGATTCGATTGCGCCGATGTCGCTGGTCTCGTTCGAAGAGTCGCGGCCCTGGGCGCGCTCGATCAAGAGCCGCGTGGCAACGCGCCAGATGCCGCCATGGCATCTCGACAAGACGATCGGCATCCAGGAATTCGAGAACGATCGGTCGCTCTCCGACAAGGAAATCGACACCATCGTGAAGTGGGTCGACGCCGGCGCGCCGAAGGGCGACACGAAGGACATGCCGCCTCCCGTGCAGTGGCCCAGCGAGCAAGGGTGGAATTACGCGAAACATTTCGGCCAGACCGAGCCGGACCTGATCGTCAAGTCGCTACCGTGGACGCAGAAGGCCGGCGCCAACGACGCGTGGTGGAAGCCCGTGGTCGAGACGCACCTCACCGAACCGCGCTGGGTTCGCGCCATTGAAATCCGCCCCAGCACCGTCAAGGGCAGAAAGATTACGCATCACGCCATCGCCCGCCTGCAGCAGCAGGAAACCGATGCGCTCGCGGTGAACCCGCCCGACGCGAACGGCAACCCGCTGCCCGGCACGTTCATGGAATGGGCCGTCGGCAAGCAGGGCGAAATGATGCGGCCCAACAGCGGCAAGCTGATGCTGCCCGGTGCGAAGATCGTGTGGGACATCCACTACTCAAACGGCGGTGAAGACATCACCGACCAGGTCGAGCTCGGTATCTACTTCTATCCGAAAGGCCAGGAGCCGAAGTTCCGCCAGGTGCTCCATCTGATGGGCGGCACCAATGGCAGCGGCAGCGGCGGCAGCGCGCTCGGTTCGGGCGTCGACATCCCGCCCAACACCGTGAAGGCCACCGTAGGGTACTTCCTGCTGCGCGAGAATGGCCGCGTCGAGAGCTACCAGCCGCACATGCACCTGCGCGGCAAAGCGATGGCCATGGAAGCCATCCTGCCGAACGGGCAGATTCAGGTGCTGAGCCACGTGGCGGAGTTCAACTTCAACTGGCACAACACCTACGTCTACAAGGAGACCTCGGCGCCGCTGCTGCCGAAAGGCACGCTGATCAAGGTCACCGCGTGGCATGACAACACGCCGGCCAACAAGAACAACCCGGATCCGAACGTGTGGGTCGGCTACGGCGATCGCACCGTCGATGAAATGGCCCACGCGTGGGTCAACGTCACCTACATGAACGATGCGGACTATCGCGCCGCAGTCGAAGAACGGCGCAAGGCCCTCAACTTGACGACCAATACCGCGTCGCAGCAGCAGTAGCCTCCCGCCGATGCGCGTCAACCGTTTCGCCGCCGCCCTTCGACTAGTCGAGGGGCGGCGGACGCCCCTCGACGTCGCTCAGGGCAGCCATGAGCGAACATGTGCGCGAGACTTGTCTCGCGCACGTGTGAGTCGAATGGCCGTGACCCTTCTGGTTACGGCGGCTTTCCTCGTCGTGGCCGATGCGCAGCAGAACCCGAACATTCCGTCGGGCGTCTTGCTGGAGCCGCTCGGCACTACTGGTGAAGCCGTCTATCCCGCGGTCGAGGGCTGGGGACCGCTCAAGGACGGGAGCAACGTCCTGCTGATCGGCTACTTCAACCGAAACAAGGAGCCGGTCGATGTGCCGATCGGACCGGACAACCGGATCGAGCCCGCCGGCCCTGACTACGGTCAGCCGACGCATTTCCTGTCTGGGCGTCAGTGGGGCGTCTTTTCGATCGCGGTGCCGAAAGACTTTGGCACGAGGAAGCTCACGTGGACGTTGACCGCGAATGGCCACACCTCCACGGTGCAGTTGTGGCTGAACCCGAAGTACTGGATCGATTTTTACAAGAACGGCGCAAACGGCAACGAGCCGCCGCGAATCAAGTTCAGCCCCACCGGTCCTGAGTTGATCGGCCCGCCGCGCGAGAAGTTCGTGCAAACGCTGACCGCCACTGTGGGGCAGCCGCTCGATCTCACCGCATGGACCGCGGACCAACCGCCGACGACGGTGTTCGAGGCCGAAGGGGCGGGCGGCGCCGCCGCCGCGGCCGCCGGCCGGCCACCGCGCGCGCCGGCCGCTAACGAACCGCTCCCGGCGGTCATCGGTGGACGCGTCATTAGCGGCACACCGGCCGCACCCGGCGGCGGCGGAGCCGCCGCGGCCGCGGCCGCGCGCGAAAAGCGCGGCGACATCCAGGTGTTGTGGAAGAAATACCGTGGCCCGGGCGACGTGAAGATCGCACAGGAAACGATTAACCTCGAGAACGGCGGCGACGCCAAGAAGTTCGTCGAGGCGAAGACCACCGCGACGTTCAGCGCGCCGGGCACCTACTGGCTGCGCGCGCAGGTGAACGACAGCTCAGGCAACGGCGGCGGTGGCGATCAGTGCTGCTGGACGACCGCGCACGTGGTGGTGAACGTAAAGTAGTCAGGAATCAGGAATCAGGAATCAGAAGAGCCCTTGTCTTTCTGACTCCTGATTGCTGACTCCTGATTCCTGATTCCTACCTTCCAAAGATAATTTTCTCCCGCATCAATAATCCCGCGGTCGCTCGCACGGCGGCGACCGCGAGGACGATGTTCACCACGGCAACCACGACGAACACCGCCGTGCTGATCGGTTTGTTGCCGAGCATGTCGGTGAGGAGCGTCTGCGCCCCCATCCACGGGATGTAGTACATCCACCACCCCTTGGTCGCCGCCGGGTTCATCGTCGCCATCATGCCCGGCACCATCTGCACCATCATCAGGAAGCTCAGATAACTCTGCGCCTCCTTGAACGACTTGGCGAACGTCGCGACATACATCTGGATGCTGACGATCAGCGGGCAGAGCGGCAGCACGATCGCGAGCGTGCCGATCAATTCCTTTTGACCAAGATGGAAGCGGATGCCGAGGTCCTGCAGCGGGATGTATTGGAACAGGGCGAACAGCAGCCCGCCGCTCACCGTCACGCTCAGCATTGCCGTGAGCGTGCCGGCCACCCATTTGCCGGCGGCAATCGCCGCGCGTGGCGCGGGATTCACCAGCAGCGCTTCCATGGAGCCGCGCTCGCGCTCGCCGGCGGTGGAATCGGTGGCGAGCGGCATTCCGCCGGTGAACGCGGAAATCATGATGAACAGCGGGATGAACCCGAGCAGCGTGGCGGCGCGCTGCTGCGCGCTCGACACTTCGACATCCTCGATTTGCAGCGCCGAGGCCACCACCGGGCTGACCCCGCGCGCGATCAGCCGCAGGCTGCCAATCTCATTGCTGTAGCGTTGAAACAGCCCGCGCACCCGCTGCACCTTCGGCCGCGTTTGCTGGCTCGAGCTGTCGGCGATGATGCGGATTTGCGCCGGCCGCGAGGCCTTGAAGTCGGCCGAGAAGTCCTCGTCGATCACGACCACGACGTCTTCCAGTCGCGAGCGCACCGCTTCTTCCGGATCCGCCGGGCCATCGGCGATCGTCACGCCCGCCTGCTGCCGCAGCCACTCCATCAGCGCCGGCGCGTGGGCCCCGCCGACCACTGGGACGATGACGTCTTCGACCTGCCGCGCCCGGCTGGCGAGGTTGGTGAACATCACGCCGATGATCAACGGCGCGAGCAGCGAGCTGAAGAGGACGGTGAGGATCGAGCGGCGATCGCGCGACCAGTCCTTCAGTTCCTTGCGGCACACGACGAGGGTTTGGGTGATCGCGCTAGACCTCATGAGGGGCTCGCTTCCGCTTCCAGGCCGCTCAGCGCGACGAATGCGTCTTCGAGGTTCTCGTGGCCGGTCTGGCGGCGCAGGTCGTCGGGGCTGCCGGCCGCCACGATCTGGCCGCGCGCGATCACGACCATGGTGTCGCAGAGGGCCGATACTTCCTGCATCACGTGGCTTGAGAACAGCACCGTGTGACCTTCGCCCTTCAGGCGGCGGATGATCTCGCGAACGGCGCGCGTGCTCATCACGTCGAGGCCGTTGGTCGGTTCGTCGAGCAGCACGTTCTTCGGGTTGTGGACGATCGCCCGGGCGAGCGCGGTCTTGGTGCGCTCGCCGTGCGAGAATCCCGCGACCCGGCGGTCGGCGATCTCCGTCATGTCGAGGAGCGTCAGTAACTGGTCGATGCGCCGGCGCAGGTCGGCGCCGGTGATGCCCTGCAGCTCGCCGAAATATTCGATGTGCTCGCGCGCCGTCAGCCGCGGATAGAGCCCAGACTGATCCGGCAACACGCCGAGCGCAAAGCGCGCGCCTTGTGGATCGACGCCGGCATCGATGCCATCGACCAGGATCTTGCCGTCGTCCGGACGCATCAGCGTGTAGAGCATGCGCAGCGTGGTGGTCTTGCCGGCGCCGTTAGGCCCGAGTAGCGCGGTCACCTGGCCATCAGGCGCGGCGAAGCTGACCCCATCAACGGCGCGCACCTCGCCGAACCGTTTGTGCAGGTTCTCGACGCGGATCATCCGCCTGCGCCCCTCATGGTTTTTTTCCGGCTGCGGGATCCGGACCCGGCGGGTGTGACGAAGTATGGGCGGACGCGCCTGCTTTGCCACGCAGGACGTATCGAGGTTCTCGGTCGTGCCGGCATCGATGAACGCCTTGATCAACCGACGCCCGCAGCCGGTGCCGCCGGCGGTGTGGCCCGTGCCGGGCATCACGATGTGCTTCGAGTTGGGCAGCGTCTTGGCGATCGCCTCGCCCCATACCGGCGGCGTGACCGGATCGATCTCGCCCGACATGATCAACGTCGGGATCGACGACTGCACCGGCTCGTAGAAGGACGCATCGACGTTGCCGCGCGGCCAGAACGCGCAGGCCTCGCGCTGCATCCGCATCACGTGCGGCCCGAACAGCGTGCCATCGGCTTCCTTCTTCGCTTCCTCGGCAGAGATGCGCGGCGCGTCCTCGGCGCAGATGCACCGAGAGCTGCATGCCGACGGCCATGTGCGGGGTCCTCCGGATCGCCGCCACCACCCGTCAGCGCCAGCACGCCCTGGAAATCGTTCTGCTCGGCGCGTTCGATCAGGGCCGGCAGCAGCGACGCCGCCAGACGGCTGATACAACGTCTGCGCGAACACATTCGCGAGGATGCGTGCCGTCATGCGGATCTCGCCGTGCTCGCCGGTGCGCGGATGCACCACGCGGACCAGCGGCGGATTCTTCTCGAGCCGCTCGACGAGCGCGCGGGCGCGGGCGCCGAGATTGGGGTACCTCGCGTTGCACGCGGCGTCGGCTGCGCAGTCGGCGATCAGGCGATCGAACGCGCGCTGCACGTCGCGCGGGAAGAACAGCGGCAGGCGCATGTTGGTCGGCGCCACGCCGTCGAGCACGGCGGTGCGCACGCGATCGCCATGCTGCCGCATGTAGACCAGGCCCGCGCGCGTGCCATATGAGCCGCCATACACGTTGATCTTGTCGTAGCCCAGGTACGCCCGCACGTCATCGAGATCGTCCATCGCGATCGGCGTCGTGTACAGGCGCAGGTCGGCGTCGTAGCCGGACATGCACTTCTTGAGCTTCTCGATCGACGTCTCCGTCCGGCTCGTTGAACGACTTCAGCGATTCGTCGGGATCGACACAATTGAGGGGGTGCGACTTGCCGGTGCCGCGCTGGTCGACCAGCACGATGTCGCGATCGGTGAGGATCTGCCGGAACGCCTCGCGCAACGGCTTCGCCATCTTCGCCGCGCCCTGCCCGGGACCGCCGGCGAGGAAGAAAAACGGATCGGGCTTGGCGTCGGAGCTGAGCGCCGGCAGGACGACGATGTTCAGGTCGATCTGGCGGCCTTGTTTGGTGTCGCGGTTCTCGTAAACCTTGAGTGTGCCGCAGTAGGCGTCGACCGGCGTGTCGTCGCCCTTGCACGGTGCGAGCTTATCGATCGCCGATGTCGCCTGGGTCTGGTTGCAGCCGGCGAGGAGGAATGTAGCAAAAACTGCGAACAGCAGTCGCGACGACACGGCAGAGATTGTAGCTGGCTTACGTGAGTCGTAAAAGGGAAGCAGGTTCCTTTTTACGAACCGCGTAAAGCGGAAGCAGGTTCCCTTTTACGGTTTCCAATCGGGCAGGCGGTCGTTGCCGGGGCCGGTGGTGAGGCGGCGGTAGCCGGAGCCGTCGGGGGCGACGACGGCGAGGTCCCAGTCTTCGCCCTTGTGGTGTTCGGGGCTGACCGAGAAGGCAATCCAGCGGCCGTCAGGCGACCACTCCGGGTAGTAGTGCCACAGCTTCGGATCGGGGCGCAGTTCGCGCGACTGTTCGCCGGTGGGCGTGCGGATCTGCAGCCGCGATGGTTCCGTGTGCAGCGCGACGTTCGCGATCAGTTTTCCATCCGGCGACCACGACGGCCAGCAGGTGCCGCCGGGCGCATCGAGCGCGCGGCTCTTGCCGGTGGCGAGATCGAGCACGTGAATCTGGAAGTCCCAGAAGTTCAGGCGCTGCAGGGTTTGCGCGGCGAACGCCACCGATTTGCCGTCGGGCGAGATGCTCGGCATGATCGCGCGGCCGACCACGTGATGCGTCAGCCGCTCGACGCGGCGGTCGGCGAGCCACACGCGATACAGATCCTCGCGGCTGTCGCGCGTCGAGCTGATGATCACGCTCTGGCCGTCGGGCATCCACACCGGATCGTGATCATTGGCCGGGTGATCGGTGACGCGCGTCACGTTGGTGCCGTCGGCGTTCATCACGTAGAGCGTCGAATTGACCGCGTCGCGCGTCGACTTGAACGCGATGCGCTTGCCGTCGGGCGACCAGCGCGGAGTTGGAATCGTGATGATTACGGCCCGAGGTGAGCTGCGTGACCTTGCCGCGTCGCGAGATCGATCGTGAAGATGTGATTGCGGCCGTCCGGGTTGTCGGGGCCGCGGAATATCGCGACTGAAAGACCAGCGTGCCGGTCAGGCCCGCCGGAAACGGCTTCACGGCAGACGGTGGCGCGGACGCTTGCCCATTCAGCGTGGTGCCGAACAGCAGAGCTGCAATGAGCAAACGTCCGAGCATCATCGTCCAGTTTAGACGGTCACGGGCGCGGGTCCGGTCTTGCGGATCGCCAGGTTGGCGAAGCCGCCCAACACGCCTAGCGCGAGCGCGAGCCAGGTCACTGCCGCCGGCCAGGTGAGGCCGAGCAGCGCGTCCACTGAATACGCGCCGGGACCGGTCAACGCCATCGCCGCGGCCGCCGCGGAGTAGAGCAGCGGCAACTCGATGCCGTTGTTCTGCGAGAACAGGCCGTGCTGCCAGTGCACCGTCGCCATCGCGACGATCATCACCGACACGATCAACGCCGGTCCGAGCGGCCCGAGCAGGCCGAGCACCACGAGCAATCCCGCCGCGATCTCAGTGCCGGCTGCAGTGGCCGCGAAGAAGCGGCCCGGCCGGAAGCCGAGCTGTTCGAAGAAGCCGGCGGTCCCCGCCAGTCCGTAGCCGCCAAACCAGCCGAACAGCTTCTGTGTGCCGTGCGCGGCCATCAACAGCCCAAACACCATCCGAGCGAGCAACAATCCTGCGTCCATTGGTTCCTCTCAATCTGTATCGACTATACTAAATATAGTTGATATATGTCAAATAGTAACTAAGATGCCGTGGTATTGTTATGGTGTCAGCCATGACCACTAACCAGAGCCCGGCCCTGTGCACGCGGTTCCACCGCGCCAGCGAGCTGATCGGCCGCCGCTGGACTGGCGCGATCATCTTTCTGCTGCTCAAGCAGACCTGCCGGTTCGCGACGCTCCGCGACGCCATTCCCGACATCACCGATCGCATGCTCAGCGAGCGCCTGCAGGAGCTCGAAGAGGAGGGCCTGGTCGAGCGCACGGTAATTCCGGAAACGCCGGTGCGGGTCGAGTACTCGGTGACCAAGAAGGGGAAGGCGCTGGCCGAGGCAATCGGCGCCATCGCGGATTGGGCGGAGAAGTACCTGCCGTTGGACCAGGCGGCGCGTAAGCCGGTCCGGAAAGCCCCTCGCGGCCGCAAACCAGCTGTGCGATGATGCGCGCGTGAAGCGCCGCCTGCGCCACGCCGCGTTCGCTGTGGCCGCCGCTGCGGTGGTCGTGTCGGCCGGAGCCGCGCAGCCCACCGTTACGATCCCGGAGTTCTGGAGCGAGGAGCTGCTGCACGACTACGAGCTTCCGCTCGCCTCGCCTCAGAACACCCCCAAGCACGTCTCGCGCGACTATTACTACTCGCTCCCCGAGCGCGTCCTCTACAAGAGCTATCCGATCTACCACCCGTCGCGCGAGCCGGCCGGGTACCTCGACAAGCTGAGAGCTCTCGATCCCCTCCCGGCGTTCGATGCGGCCACGTTCAAGACGGAAGGCGACTGGATTGCGGCGGGCCGCGACGTGTTCGAGATGCCGATCGCGTACAACGGCCCGATCGTCACCATGCAGATGGTGCGCGATCCCGGCTGGTACGAACAGCATCGCGTGCCGCTCACGCCCGACGGCGCCATGCCGTTTGCGCGCTACGTGATCCGCCAGAAGGGCCGCGTCGACATCGGCAACACCTCGTGCGCGATGTGCCACACGCGCGTGATGCCCGACGGCACCGCGCTGGCCGGTGCGCAAGGCAACTTTCCCTTCGAGTCGGTGACAGCGACGACGCTGGACGGGGCGCCGCCGCCGGTGACGAAAACGCTGTTCCGCATACTGGTGGGCACGCCATGGATTCGTGATGTGACGGAGCGAATCGAGGGGATGACCACCGCGCAGTTCCAGCAGGCGCTGGCCGGCGTTCCCGCGGGGGTGATTGTGCGACAGGGTACGAGCCTGTTCGCGCCGCCCGCGGTTCCCGATCTGATCGGCGTCCGCGAGCGGCGGTATCTCGACAAATCGGGCCTCGGCCGTCATCGCGGCATCGCCGACATGATGCGTTACGCGGCGATGAATCAGTTGCAGGATGTCAACGGCAATTACGGCGGCTTCGTGCCGAACTCGAACGACATGCGCACCGTGCCGCCGCCGGGAAAAGGCTTCTTCGCCGGATCGAACTCGCGCTACTCCGACGCCCAACTCTATGCGCTGGGGCTGTTCATCTACGCGATGACGCCGCCGCCCAATCCGAACCCGTTCGACGCGCGCGCGAAGCAGGGGGAGGCGGTGTTCAACGCGTCCGGCTGCGCGCGGTGTCACACGCCGCCGCTCTACACGGCCAACAAACTCGTGCCGGCCGACGGGTTCACGCCGCCTGCCGATCACTACCAGCGCTTCGACATTCTCGACGTGCGCGTCGGGACCGATCCAGCGCTGACGATGACGACAAGACGCGGCACGGGTTACTACAAGATCCCGTCGCTCAAAGGCGTCTGGTACCGAGGGCCGTTCGAGCACAGTGGATCAGTGGCGACGCTCGAAGACTGGTTCGATCCCAGGCGGCTCCGCGACGACTACGTTCCCACCGGCTTCGTCGGCTTCGGCGTGAAAACCCGCGCAGTGAAGGGACATCCGTACGGCCTGAGTTTGTCCGCCGCCGATCGCGCGGCGCTGGTCGCGTTCCTCAAGACACTCTAAGAACCGAATCGCGTTACTATCGATCCATGCGATCGAGAGCGCGGACCTGCTTCCTTGCGACAGCTCTGCTGTTGATGGCAGTGTCACGTGCTGACGCGCAGCCGACGGCCGTCTCGCCATTTCCGCGCGGCCTTTCGGGCACGCTCGCGTTTCAATCCGACAAGGTCACCGCGACCAATCCCAACGGCCGCGTGCGGTTGTACACGATCGATCTCGCATCCGGCGCTATCGCGGCGCTCGGCACCGGCGGCAACTGGGATGATGAGCAACCGCGATGGTCGCCGGATGGCCGGCGCATCGCCTTCAAGTCGAACCGCGGCGGCAGCTTGAACCTCTACGTGATGGACGCCGATGGCAGCAACGTCGTGCGGCTCACCAATCACGCCCTCAACGATCACGATCCGACCTGGCTGCCCGACGGCGAGAGCATGGTGTTCACTTCCGATCGCGATCGTGGCGTTGGGCGCAACGATCTCTATCGTTTGTGGCTCGCCGACGGCCGCGTCGACCGCCTGACCGTGTACTTCGAAGGCAGGGCGATGATGCCGAGCATCGCACCGGATGGCAATTGGGTGGCCTTTGTCGCCCAGACGTTCCCCTGGGAACAGGATTGGGCCTACCAGGTGCACGTGCTGGAGCTTGCCACGGGCCAGACCTGGCCGTTCGATATGACCGCACCGGGATGCTGGCCGAATTGGTCTCCTGACGGTCAATCGATCGCGCATGTGTGGACCGGCACCGGGCCCTCGCGCATCCAGATAGTGTCGTCGTTCGGCACCGAGCCGGTGATGGTCCCGGGCGAGTCATCGCGGTGGCATTACTATCCCGACTGGTCACCCGACAGCCGGCTGCTGGCGATGTCGGTGAGTCCCGAACACCACGAGGGAGAAAATTGGGATCTCGCGATCGCCGATCCGTCGCGCGCGATGCCGTTCCAGCGGCTGACCACCGGATCGGGAAACGATCGCCTGCCCGACTGGAAGCCGCGCTGATATTATTGGGGTTTCGAACAGGAGCCCCGATTGGCAAAGATCAAGGTCAAGAGTCCCGTCGTCGAGATGGACGGCGACGAGATGACGCGCATCATCTGGCACAAAATCCGCGAGCAACTCATCCTTCCGTACCTTGATATCGACCTGAAGTACTTCGACCTCGGCGTCGAATCGCGCGACAAGACCGGCGATCAGATCACGATCGATGCGGCCAACGCGACGCGTCAATACGGCGTGGCCGTGAAGTGCGCCACCATCACGCCGGACGAAGCGCGCGTGAAGGAGTTCAACCTCAAACAGATGTGGAAGTCGCCGAACGGGACCATCCGCAACATCCTGGACGGCACGATCTTCCGCGAGCCGATCATCTGCAAGAACGTGCCACGCCTGGTGCCGCACTGGGACAAGCCGGTGGTGGTGGCGCGCCACGGCTTCGGCGACCAATATCGCGCGCAGGACTTCAAGTTTCCCGGCGCGGGCACGATCTCCCTCTCGTGGACGCCCGACGGCGGTGGCGAGCCGATCACCAAAGAAGTGATCAAGGCCAAGAGCAGCGGCATCGCGCTCGGCATGTTCAACCTCGATTCGTCCATCGAGGGGTTTGCGCGGGCCTGCTTCACCTACGCGCTCGGCCGCAACTATCCGGTGTACCTGTCGACGAAGAACACCATCCTCAAGGTCTACGACGGCACCTTCAAGAACACCTTTGAGAAGGTCTTCAACAACGAGTTCAAGCAGCACTTCGAACCCAAAGGCCTCACCTACGAGCACCGCCTGATCGACGACATGGTGGCGTCGAACCTGAAATGGACCGGCGGCTACTTGTGGGCCTGCAAGAACTACGACGGCGACGTGCAGTCCGACACGGTGGCGCAGGGGTACGGATCGCTTGGTCTGATGACATCGGTGCTGATGTCGCCCGACGGTAAGGCCGTCGAGGCGGAAGCGGCGCACGGCACCGTCACGCGGCATTACCGCCTGCATCAGCAGGGCAAACCGACCTCGACGAATCCGATCGCGTCAATTTACGCCTGGACGCGCGGCCTGCAGTATCGCGGCAAGTTCGACGGCACGCCTGATGTGATTCAATTTGCCGAGAAACTCGAGAAGGTCTGTGTCGATGTGGTCGAGTCGGGGCGGATGACGAAGGATCTCGCAATCCTGATCCGCGCCGATCATCCGTACCTCACGACCGAAGCATTTCTGTCGGCAATCGACAACGAGCTCAAAGCGCGAATGTAAGAACTTGAGATCACAGATTGTGATTTCAAGTTCGATCACAAGAAACGGGATGCGATAGGACAGGCGAATCCCTATCGTGTTCCGATGGCAACCATCGAACGGGAATCGACGGCAAACATCGATTTCCGCATTCACAGTTTCGACTGGCTCGGCGCGTCCGCACATCTTGACGCGCATGGCTGGACACTAATCCCGAAACTCCTCACCGCGGCCGAGTGCGACGCGCTCGCGGGCCTCTACGATGACGACCGATTGTTCCGCAGCCGCGTCATCATGGCGCGGCATGGCTTCGGCCGGGGCGAATACAAATACTTCGCGTATCCACTGCCGGCGCCGGTTGCGGCGCTGCGTGCGGCGCTCTATCCGCCGTTGGTGCCGGTCGCCAACCGGTGGAACCAGTCAATGGGCAGCGACGTGCGATACCCGGATCGACATGACGATTTCCTGAGACGTTGTCACGATGCTGGACAGACCCGGCCGACGCCGCTGCTGTTGCAATACGGCACTGGCGACTTCAACGCGCTGCACCAGGATCTCTACGGCGAGCACGCCTTTCCGTTGCAAGTAGCGATTCTGCTGTCGGAGCCGGAACGCGACTTCACCGGCGGTGAGTTCGTGCTCACGGAGCAACGTCCGCGGATGCAGTCGCGAGCCGAGGTGGTGCCGCTACGGAGCGGCGACGGCGTGGTCTTCGCCGTGCATAATCGCCCCGTCCAGGGCACGCGTGGCATGTACCGCGTGAACCTGCGGCACGGCGTGAGCCGGTTGCGATCCGGTCACCGGCATACGGTCGGCATCATCTTCCACGACGCCAAATAGTCCCGCCTTCCGATAGGATGGAGGTCGACCATGACCGACATCTTCGACCGCGCCCGTTTCTCCCGCCTGATCGTGGTACTGCTGTTGTTCGCCGTGCTGGTGTTTAAGATCATGCCGACGGCGGCCCAGGAGGGCCTCGCTCTTCCGGCCCCGGCCGTCGACGTCCCCGCCAGCCAGGCGTCGTCGGCGGTGATGGTTGTCGCCGGTGGCTGCTTCTGGGGTGTGCAGGGCGTCTTCCAACACGTCAAAGGCGTGAGCAACGCCGTCTCCGGTTATGCCGGCGGCGCACAAAGCACGGCGACGTATGAGCGGACCAATGACGGCACCACGGGTCACGCCGAGTCGGTGCAAATCACCTTCGATCCCCGCCAGGTTAGCTACGGACAGCTGCTGCAGGTCTTCTTCTCCGTCGCCCACGATCCGACGCAACTCAATCGCCAGGGACCCGACACCGGCACGCAGTACCGGTCAACGATCTTCCCGGCCAACGCTGAACAGGCCGCTGTGGCGAAAGCGTACATCGCACAGCTGGATCGGACCCACGCCTTCAAGAAGGCGATCGTCACCACGATCGAAATGGACCGGCAGTTCTACACAGCCGAGAAGTATCACCAGGATTTTCTGGTGCGCAATCCTACCTACCCGTACATCGTCTACAACGACCTGCCGAAGATTGCGAATCTCAAGCGCTTGTTTCCCGACCGCTTTCGCGCGACGCCAGGTACTGGTCGGCCGATGAATAACGCTCCTCGCACCCGGCTGGCGCTGGCGGCGATTCTCGTGTCGAGCGTCGCAGTGGCGATTCTGGCACAGGCACCGGCGCCGCCGGCGGTTGCGCCGCTGTCTGACCTCATCGTGCCGCCTGGATTCAGTATTTCGGTGTTCGCGTCTGGACTCCCCGGAGCGCGCCTGATGACCGTGAGTCCCGAAGGCGTGCTGTTGGTGGCGCGCCGGCGGACGCACGAAGTCCTTGCGTTGCCCGACAAGAACAAGGATGGCCAGGCCGAACCGCAAGTGATCCTGACGGGCCAAACCACCGCGAACAGCCTGGCGTTTCGCGACGGCTATCTGTACATCGCGACCACGCCGGCGGTGATGCGCGTGCGATGGACCAATGGCGCGCCGGATGGCGCTCCCGAGGTGTTTGCCGCGCTGCCGAGCTCCACGCCGGCGGTCCACACGTCACGGGTGCTCGGCTTCGGTCCGGACGGGCGTCTTTACGTTTCGATCGGCTCGTCGTGCGATGTCTGTATTGAGAGCGATCCGCGACGTACCACGATCCAGGTGTACGACGCCGACGGCACCGCGCGGCCGTACGCAAGTGGCTTACGCAACGCGAATGGTTTCGACTGGGATCCCGCAACGGGCCGCTTGTGGGCCGGCGACAACGGCCAGGACGGGCTCGGCCCCGACTTTCCACCCGACGAGATCAATCTCGTCGAAGCCGGCAAGCATTATGGCTTCCCGTTTTTCATCGGGCGCAATCGACCCAATCCCGCGACCCTCCCGGAAACTGCCCCCACGAATGTGACTGCCGAGAGTGTGGTTGCGCCGGTGCTCGAACTTCCGCCGCACGTGGCCGCCACCGATGTGCGGTTTTACACCGGGACCCAGTTTCCGGCCTCGTATCGCAACGCCATGTTTCTCGCCCTGCACGGATCGACCGCGGTGCCGCCGAAGGTCGGCTACAAAGTTGTCCGCATGCTGATGAAAGACGGACGTCCGGTTGGCTTCGAGGATTTCGTATCGGGCTGGCTCAAGAACGACGTAGTGTCCGGGCGCCCCGCAGGCTTGGCCGTCGGCGCCGACGGCGCGCTCTATGTTTCGGACGACAACAAGGGCTTTATCTATCGGATCGCCTACAACGAGAGAGCACGATGAATCTAAATCGCGTGAAACCGCTACTGACCGCTGCGGCCGTTCTGGTCCTGACGGCGGTCGTCCCTGCACAACAGGACGAACGCGCGCGGGCGCTCGAGCAGCAGATCGATCGCATCTACCAGGCGAGCGAGTACGCGCTACCACGATTCGGTCCGGCGCGCTGGCTCGCCGACGGCACCGCCTACACCACCGTTGAGCGATCGCCCGGCACCGAGGGCTCCGACATCGTTCGCTACGATGCCGCCACCGGCGCCCGCAGCGTGCTGATCTCGAGCGCGCAGCTGACTCCATCCGGTGCGGCGCGTCCGCTCGCAATTGCCGACTACGTGTGGTCCGACGATGCCACCAAGCTGTTGATCTTCACCAACACCCGGAAGGTGTGGCGCCAGAACACCCGCGGTGACTATTGGGTATTGAACATCAAAGGCGGTGCGCTGAAGCAGGCAGGGGCCGGCGCTCCCGAAGCATCGCTGATGTTCGCGAAGTTTTCTCCGGATGCGACACGCGTCGGCTACGTGCGGGGCAACAACATCTATATCGAGCGGCTGGACGATGGCCGTGTGACCCAGCTGACCAGCGACGGCTCCGAGACGATCATCAACGGCACTTCGGATTGGGTGTACGAAGAAGAGTTCGGCGTGAGGGACGGGTTTCGGTGGAGCCCCGATGGCCGCTCGATCGCCTACTGGCAGTTCGACAGCTCCGGCGTCGGCATCTTCTCGCTGATCAACAACACCGATGCGCTATATCCCGTGATCACCAAGATTCCGTACCCGAAGGCCGGCACCACAAATTCGGCGGCGCGGGTCGGCGTGGTCAGCGCCGATGGTGGTGAGACCACGTGGCTCAAGACGGAAGGTGATCCGCGCAACACGTATCTGGCGCGCATTGGCTGGATCGATGCGAATACCGTGGCGATCCAGCAGCTGAATCGTCTGCAGAATCGCAACGACTTCCTCTCCGCCGACGTGAAGAGCGGCGCCGTGAAGCGCATCTTCCGCGACGAGTCGAAGCAGTGGGTCGACATCAACGAGGAAGTGCCGTGGATCGACGGCGGCCGCACCTTCCTCTGGCAGAGTGAGAAGAACGGCTGGAACCAGGTGTATCGCGTACCCCGTGAGGGCGGCAACGGCCAGGTGATCACAAAGTTCGACGGCGACGTCACCGACATCGCCGGCTTCGACGAGAAGGGCGGGTGGATGTATTTCCGCGCTTCGCCCGACAACGCCGGCCAGCGGTATCTCTATCGCTCGCGTCTTGATGGCAGCGGCGCGCCCGAGCGCGTCACGCCCGCGGATCAGCCCGGCACCCATCGCTACGACGTGTCGCCGAACGGCCGCATGGCGTTCCACACGTACTCGAAGTTCGACACGCCGCCGATGACCAACGTGATCGAGCTGCCCAGCCACAAGCCGATTCGACCACTGACCGATCCTTCGGGTGTGGTCGCAAAGGTCGCGCCCCTGCTCAAGCCACCGGTCGAATTCTTCCGCGTCGAGATCGGCGAGGGCGTGATGCTGGACGGCTACATGCTGAAGCCGTCGACGTTCGATGCGTCAAAGAAATACCCGTTCATCACGCACGTGTATGGCGAACCGGCGGGACAGACGGTCAACGATTCATGGGGCGGCAACCAGATGCTGTTCCATCGCGCGCTCGCCGAAACCGGATACATCGTGCTGAGCATCGACAATCGGGGCACCCCGGCGCCGCGCGGCACCGAGTGGCGAAAGATCGTCTATGGGACCGTCGGTGATCTGTCGTCGAAGGATCAGGCGGCGGCGGTGCGCGCGCTGACGGCGAAGTATCCGTACCTCGATCGCGATCGCGTCGGCGTGTGGGGATGGAGCGGCGGCGGCACCAACACGCTGAATGCGATGTTCCGGTTTCCCGACGTCTACAAGGTCGGCGTCTCGGTGGCGCCGGTCCCGGATCAGCGCCTCTACGACACCATCTACCAGGAACGCTATATGGGTCTACCGCAGGACAACGTCGAAGGCTATAAGGTGGGCTCGGCGATCAACTTCGCGGAAGGGCTGCAGGGCAAGCTGCTGGTGATTCACGGCACCGGCGACGACAACGTGCACGCGCAGGGCACCGAGAAACTCGTCAACCGTCTGATCGAGCTCGGCAAGCCGTTCGATTCGATGATGTACCCGAACCGCTCACATAGCATTTCCGAGGGTCAGGGGACGACGCCGCACGTCTACAAGTTGATCGCCCGCTATTTCCTGCAGCACTTGCCGGCGGGGCCGCGGTAAGCGACCCCGCCGTTTCGTGTCTTTTAGAAGTCGACGCGCACGCCGAGCTGCACCTGCCGCGTGGCCTCGCCACCCGTGGGCTTGCCGAACGTCGCCGCGCGCTGATCGCCCGTGAAGTTGGTCCAATTCTTCTGGTTGGTGACGTTGAAGACTTCACCAATCAGCTCGAGCTGCATGCGGCTGATGCGCACGCCCTTGGTCAGCCGCAGATCGGCTTGGAACAGGTTGGCGCCGCGGGCGTCGTTGCGCCCGACGCCTGACGGCCGATCGTTGGTCTGCGTATCGCGGTTGTCGTCGGCGCCGGTCGTGACGTTGTACGGCAGCTTCGACCGGGCCGCGATCAGCGTGCCCACCTGGACGTCCCACGGTAACTGCACGCTGAACGCGGCCGACACCCGGTGGGTGGCGTCGTTCGACGCCGGTCCGCGCTCCAGGTCGTAGTTGCGGTTGTCGACCGGGAAGAAGTTGAAGTCTTCCGTGTTCCGTTCGGTCGAGGACAGCGTGTAGGCCACCGTGTAGGTATGGCGTTGCGACAGGCGCTTTTCGATCCCGACCTGCAACCCGGTATACCAGGAGTTGCCCTTGGTCTCGACGATCGTGATGCGCTGGAAGTTCGGATTGGGCCGCGCCCGCGCCGGATCATCCAGGTTGGGGTAGTTGGCGTCAATTGAACGCAGCAGGCCGTAGCCGCGCGCGCCGACGAGGTCGGCCGAGATCGAGAACGCGCTGCCAAGCTGTTTTTGGACGCCGGCGGTGAGCTGCTGCGTGTAGGGAGTGCGATTGTCGGGCGCGAACTGCGTCGAGCTCGGAATCGGCGTAATGGGCCCGCCGGTGCGATTCGGGTTGGGCCCGTTCGGGTCGGGGTAGCCGGGGTTCGTGATCAGCGTCTGCACGAACTTCTTCGCATTCTCGGCGTTGAGCGGAATGTTCAGGAAGATCTGGTCGTAGTAGATGCCGGCATTGGCGCGCAGCACCGTGCGCCCGCTGCCGTTGAGGTCCCACACCAGGCCCAGGCGCGGCGCGAAGTTGTTCTTGTCGTGATCGATGCCGACCACATCCTCGAAGTCCCACCGCAGTCCAAGGTTGACGGTCAGCCGGTCGGCCGGGCGCCACTGATCCTGAACGAATGCCGCGTAGATGTTGTTATTGAGGTTCACGATCGGGTCGCCGACGTTCCCCGTGAATTGCGTCGGGTAGGTCGACCCCACCGCGGGGTTGAAGGGCGCCGAAGTGGTGAACGTGAAGGTGCCATCGAGGTTGTTATGGAACTCGGAGAAGAGATCGATGAAGCTGGCGTCGATGCCGGCCTTGAACGAATGGCTGCCCCCCCAATCAGGCACGAGCCAGTTGAACGTGTTGGCGATCTGGATGCGGTCCTCAGTGCGGCCCTGCGGCATGTTGCTCGCCTTGCCCAGGCCGAGGCCCGGACGGTTCACCGTGGCGCAGTTCGGGCAATACGGGGTGACGTCCCAGTTGAAGTAGCGGCGCGCCACCTGCATGCGGAACTCGTTGACCATGCGGCTGCCGATCACCCAGGAATCCTGCAGCGCGACGTCCTGGTCGGTGCGGTCGCGATCCTGACCGCGCTCGCGTGACGCCGTCCCGCCGATGCCGATGGCGATCTGCTTATCGGAGTCGCGCCGGTACTTCACCGCGAGCGTGTTCGACGAGGACAGGGTCAGGTCCACCTTACCCAGGAACTGCGGGTTGGTGGTCGGCTGCTCGAACGCAACCGGATCGTTGGGCAGGAACACGCCCACGGTCGGCGCAGTGACGAGGTTCTCGGTCAGCCGCTTCGTGTACTCGAGGGACGCAAAATAGAACGCGCGGTTCTGGCGGATCGGACCGCCGAAGAACCCGCCGACGATTTTCTGTTCGAGCTTGGACTTCGGCGGTGTTGGCGTGACCAGCTTCGATGCGGCCGTTGCCGCGTCCCATGAGTCATCACGGTGATAGTAGAACCCGCGCCCGTTCATCTGGTTGGTGCCCGATCGCGTCACGACGCTGACGATGGCGCCGGACGATTGACCGTACTCGGCGCTGAAGCTGTTGGAGACGACGATGAACTCCTTGATGGCATCCACGGAGAAGCCGCCGCGCTGGCCCGCCACCGAGTCATCGTCGTTGCTCAGCCCGTCGATCAGGAACGTGCTGTTGCGCGTGAGCTGCCCGGCCGAGGAAATGCCGCTGCCGGCGGTGCTGGTGACGCCCGGCGTGAGCTGCGCGAGCGTGGCGAAATTGCGGCCGGCGATCGGCAGCTCCTCGATCTCGGTGGTAGTGATAGTGGTGCCCAGCGCGGAGCGCGTGGTCTCGACGAGCGGCAATTCACCGGTCACCGTGACGGCTTCCTCCAGTGCGGCGACGCGCAGGGTCAAAGCAAGCGTGACTTCCTGAGCGACGGTGAGCACCAGATCGGAGCGCACCAGCCGGCCGAAGCCCGCGAGGTCCGCGCTGATTTCGTACCGGCCGGGCGGGATGCCGACCAGCCGGAAGGCGCCGCGCCCGTCGGTCGTCGTGCTGCGGGGCTGGCCGCTGTCGAGATTGCGGACGGTGACCGTGGCGCCGGGCAAGGCCGCCTTCTGCTCATCGAGGACTGAGCCCGACACGGTGGCCGAAGTGGACTGCGCCCCTGAGAGCGCGGGTGTGACCAGCAGAATTGCGAGGGCAAGAACGACGGCGGGAGTGCGCATCTAGCCTCCAAGGTGTGGACGTCACAAAATGCAGGTACCAACGGTCGTTATCGTGTGACGAACGGCGAGTAGCGAGCCTACTTTCTGCTCATCCGGCGCTCCCGTCAAGCCGGTTAGAATGCGCCAGGTCGTTCTCCCTCGCAGGGCTTGCACACTCCTTATGACCCACGCGACATTCGTTCCACTGGTGTTTCAACCCCACCCAGCCTGGGAAATGCGGCAACGGGCCGCCGCCTTTCGCGAACAGCTGCGGCGCCGGCGAACGGTGCGCGATTTTTCCAGCCAGGCCGTCGATCCCGGCGTGATCGAGGACTGCCTGCTCGCCGCCGGAGGCGCCCCGAGCGGAGCCAACCTGCAACCTTGGCACTTCGTGGTGGTGAGCGACCCAGCGATGAAGAAACAGATTCGCGAGGGAGCGGAAAAAGAGGAGCGCGAGTTCTACCACGGCCGCGCGCCGCAGGAGTGGCTCGACGCGCTGGCCCCGCTCGGCACCGACGACCAGAAGCCGTTTCTCGAATCCGCGCCGTATCTGATCGCGATCTTCGCGCAGAGTTACGGCGTGTTGCCGGATGGCCGCAAGGTCAAGAACTACTACGTGCAGGAATCAGTCGGCATCGCGACCGGCATGTTGATCACCGCGATCCACCATGCCGGTCTCGTCTCTCTGACGCACACACCCAGCCCGATGGGCTTTCTCAACACCATTCTCAACCGCCCACCCAACGAGAAACCATATCTGCTGCTCGTGGTCGGCTATCCGGCCGCGGGCGCGGTCGTGCCGGACATCAGCAAGAAGCCGCTCGCCGAGATCGCCACGTTCCTCTAGCGGCGGTCAACCGTTTCCGCCGGGCCTGCGTCTGACAGTTTGCAGATTCCTGACAATCCCTCTGTCACTGAATCGCTGAGAATTGGACTCATGCGGCCCGGAACCGTTACACCTGTTGTGATTGCCGTGATGGCATGCCTTGGCGTGCCAGCCGTGGCGCAGAGGCCCACTGCTCCCTTGCCGATGAGTGGCGGCGGAGAAGTGACGCTGCGGCAGGACGGAGACAACTTGCGCGTGACGGTGACCGGGCCGCGTGCAGGCCTGGCCAGCCTCTGCATCGGTGACGAATCGCGCGTGCGCATTTTGCACGCCTCGGCCGCGGTCGGCGAAGCGCTGTATGAGAGATCAGGCGAGCAGTGGGTCCTCAAGTCGAAGTTTGAGTTCAAGCTTCGAGACGCCCGAACCGACCCGCCGTCGGAGGCGGATCGTAGCCAGTACTTGGCCACCATGGGCTGGGTGGCCAACGCCAGCCGCACCGGCGATGTGGCTCGCACCTTTACGGTGCACCTGGCGGAGCGCATCCGCTATCTCGGCGTCACTTACCTTGCGACCGACGAGCCGATGGTGCTCTCGCACTGGCCGGCGTCGATGGACGACGGCTGTCGCGAGATGAAGGTCGCCCAGGGCTACCTGCCGGACACCGCGCAATTTCGACCCGCGGGCTGGCACCGGATCAAATAGCGGACGCCATGCGGATCCGCAGCGAAGGCACCTTCGTCGTCGGCGTTCTGATCGCCTCCGTGGTGGTGGCGACGCTGCTGGCGTTCCAGGCGATCTCGGCGGCACGCTCGCGGCAGGCGGTGAGCGACGCGATGCTGCGGCAGTACGCGCAACTGGCCGCGTGGGAATTCTCGCGCGCGGCACGCCGGGACATCGACACGACGTTGACGCGCACGCTGGCCGGATACGTGCATCCTGCCCGCAACAAGGCGAACGATCAATGCGACTGCGGTCCGCTGACCCAGGTCGACTACTGGTTCGAGATCGGACCGGATCTCACGGTCGTCGAACGATCGGGTCCGATTCCCGCCGACGTGCATCGCGCCATCACCGAACACGCGACCGGCGCGCGCGGTGGAGGGATGGACGGCGCGGTCCGGCTGCGACCGCTAAACGGCGACGCAACCCGGGTCATTGCGATGCGCGCGGAACCGCACACGCTGAGCGGCGGTGGCCAGATTGGACTGGTCACGCAGGTCGCATCGTTTGGCGCCCTATTGGGCAACACCTACCTGCGAGCCACTTTGTTGCCGGCCGTGCTCGTCAGCGATCGCAACACTCGCGGGTTGATCGACGTGCAGGTTGTCGATGAAGCGGGCAGGAGCGTCTTTGCCTCTGCTGATACCATGGCGGGTCCGCAGGTGGTGTCGACCGACGTGTTTCCGGATGAGCCGATTGGCCTCCACGTTCGCGCGTCCATGACCCCGGCATTCGTGGCCACGCTTGGGCCTGAACATGGCGCCGGACCCAACGCCACGCTGGTGATCGGGCTGGTGATCGTCAACGCGCTGATGGTCACCGTCGGACTCTGGCAACTGCGGCGCGAGCGCGAGCTGGCGAAGCTCCGCGACGACTTCGTGGCCGGCGTCTCGCACGAGCTGCGCACGCCGCTCGCACAGATCCGGATGTTCACGGATACCTTGCTGCTCGACCGCATTCGCAATCCGGCCGAAGGCCGGAGAGCGATCGAGATTATCGGCCAGGAAACCCGCCGCTTGAGTCAGCTGGTTGAGAACGTGTTGTATTTTCATCGGCACCGCCGGGCCCCGGCGGCGGCGCCGGGCGCGCCGATGGATCTCAGCATCTTTGTGCTCGAGGTGACCGAGGGCTTCAAGCCGCTGGCGGCGTCGAAGCGAGTGCGCCTCGCCGTGAATATTCCCGCGCGCGAGGTGATCGCGATCGCCAGCGCCGATGGCCTTCGCCAGGTGCTGCTCAACCTGTTGGACAACGCCGTGAAGTTTGGTCCGGCCGATGACGTGGTGATCGTGTCGCTCGAGACCAGCGGAGCCACGGCGCGCCTGACGGTTGAAGATCGCGGCGCGGGCGTGCCTGCGGCCGATCGGCGGCGAATCTTCGAACCCTTCGAGCGTGGTGAGGCGCGCGGCTCCGGCGGCGCGGGCATCGGGCTCGCGGTGGTGCGCCGCATCGTCACGGAACACGGCGGCACGGTGACAGTTGAGGATGTGGCCTCGGGAGGCGCGCGATTCGTCGTCTCGTTGCCGCTCGCCCAGGACGAGCCGCACGAATCGGCAGCGCTGGCAGGATGAGCATGGCCAACCTCTTGTTGGTGGAGGACAACGCCGACCTTGCCTATGGGCTGCGAAACAACCTCGAGATCGACGGCCACACCGTCGACACCGTGGAAACGGGGGAGGCCGCGCTCGAGCGGGTCCGGCACCGCGCGCCCGATCTGATCGTGCTCGACCTGATGCTGCCGAATCTCGACGGCTATCAAGTGCTACGCCGCCTGCGCGCCGACGGACACGAGATGCCGGTGCTGATCCTCACCGCGCGCACGCAGGAGGCCGACAAGGTGCTCGGGTTCCGGCTCGGCGCGGACGACTACGTGACCAAGCCGTTTGGCGTGCTCGAGGTGCTGGCGCGGATCAGCGCGTTGCTACGCCGCGCGAATCGATATGCATCATTGAAGGCCGTGGAGCGGTTCGGCGAGATCGAAGTCAATCGCGACACGCGCATCGTGTCACGTGCTGGCCGGCCGGTGGATGTGTCGCCGATGGAATTTGCGTTGCTGATTGCGCTGATGGCACGGCGAGGCGCCACCGCGTCGCGCCTCGATCTGCTGCAGGAGGTGTGGGGGCACAGCGCGGCGGTGGTGACGCGCACGGTCGATACCCACATCGCCGAGCTGCGCCGGAAGCTCGAAGTGCATCCGGCGCATCCCGTTCACATCCTTACCGTTCGAAAGGTCGGGTATCGGCTGGCCGGCGGGCCACCAGCAGCCAATCCGTCGGCTTGAGCGTGGTGCCATTCGACTCCTGGTGCGCGGGTCTCGAGACAAACGCCGGATCCTTGCGCACGATCTCGTAGCCGGCTTCCGCCAGCTCACCCTCGACGAATGCCATCGCGATCGAGTGTCGTCGTGTTTGCGCCGCCCTGGTCGTATCTTCAGCGCGTCGCGGTGTGGGTTCGATCAAGACCAGACGGCCGCCGGGCTTGAGCGCTTCTTTGACCTTTATCAGCACTGCGGGATACTCGGCGAACTCGTGGTACGCGTTGACGACGAGCACCGCATCGAGCTGACCTGGCGGCAGCTTCGGATCGTTCTCCTCGCCCCGCACGATCTCAATGTTGGTCAGTTCCTTCGGCAGCGCCTCGCGCAACTCCCGCAGGCTGATCGGATTCACATCAACCGCGTAGACGCGTCCGCCGGTACCCACGGCTCGCGCCAGCCGCGTGGTGAACCAGCCGCCTCCGGCGCCCAGATCGGCGACGACGCTGCCGGGACCAAGACCCATGGCGTCGAAGACGTCGGTCACGCGCTGCCACTGATCGCGCGGCGCTTCCTGGTGATCCTGTCGCGCCACCAGTGACACGCTCAGCCATAACACCGTCGCAAGCGCGGCGATCGAGTATCGAGAAATCTTGTAGGACATGAAATCTGCTCCTTCGAGCGAAACAGCCGCTCGTTGAAGCATTACGCGCTAATCGAAGCCGTTCGAGGTGGGGAACGCGTGAGATCTATGTCAGGAAACTGTCAGGAGGTTGGTAATTACCGCGGCGCCGGGAGCCTGGCCTGCGCCGCCCTCACTTCATCTTCGGTGAACGCCGCGGCAAACATGTCGAGCCCTTCGAGGAACGTGGCGATGTCTTTCAGCGCGAAGCCGAGTGACTGAATGCGCGCGGTGTCGAGGTGCAGCTGATAACCCGCGGCGTCGCCGTAATACTGAACGATGCGGCCCTCGGGATCGAAGCGCTTGTGGATCATTGGGATGATCTCATCGGGATGGAACCGCCGGCCTGGTTTCGGCTCGCCGGGCATGCCGTGATCGGCCGTGATCACCGTGACGCTGCGCGCGGGTCCGGCCTTCTTTTCGATCAGCGCCAGGTACGCCGTCAGCTGTCGATCGAGCTCGGCGAGCGTTTCACGCTGTTCCGCTGAATCCGGCCCGTGCATGTGCGCGGTGTAGTCGGGCCCCTTCATGTTGACGAACACCAAGTCGGTGAGCTCGTCGGCCCCCACCGATGATTCGTTGACGACGGCGAGGAGCGCCTCCGCTTCGTATTTCTGATACAGCGCCGAGGCGCGAAACCTCGCTGCGGTGGCAATGTTGTGGCCCATCCATGTCCCGCCGGCGGCTTCCCAGACGCGCCGGCCCACGAAGTTCTTGAGCGCCGGCGACATCGTGTAGCACGCGGGGTTGGTTTCCCAGCCGCCATCGGGGCCACCGTAACTGGCGGCGATCACCTTGCGTGCGCCCACGAGGCAGGCGCCTCGCCCCACCAGTCCGGCAGTGGCGCGAAGCGCGCCGCCCTGGCCGATGATCACGGCTTTGCCATCGGTGGCGAGATTCCAGGAGTCCGCCAGGGTGAGCGCCATCAGCTCACGTGTATCGAGCTGATCGTACGCCTCCTGTGATTTCCCCGTGACGCGATTGAACAGGTTGTTCACGGTGATGCCGTGAATGCGCGGGTCGCTGCCGGTGCCGATCGTGGCGTGACCGACGCCGGTGATGGTTGGCAGGAGATTGGATCGCGCCTCCGTAAACCACGCGCCCTCGCGGCGAAGCCGCGTGAGCGTGGGCATCACGGCCGCATGTTTTTCGAAATAGTCCGCGCGCATCGCGTCGAGGACGATCACCGATACAATCCGCGGCCGGGCGCTGGTGCCGGCGATCGCCTCGGTCAGCACGCGTCCGGTGTAGGTCGCGGTCGCGGGCACGCCGACGATGGCGCCGACCGTGGGCGCAATGTCCTGCTGCTTCGCGGCGCCGCTGAAGGCGCCGGTCTTCACGAACGGCGCGCCGTGAAAGAGGATCGGGATGCGCGTGTCGTAATCCCATGGCGACCCGTGCATGAAGCGATAGATGTCCTCTCGCGACGTGATGACGTCGCCTTCGTTGGGGACGACGAACACTTGTCCGCTGCGGCCGGGGAAATATCCGCGCGCAAACATCGCGAGCCATTGGTCGCGCTGGCTGGTCGCCGTGGCCGTGGACGAGCTGGCGCGCGGCGCCGCGGAACTTTGGACAACGCCAGTTTGGGAGGACGTGGAAGCGCAGCCGGTGATTACCGTCACGGCCGCAATCGCAAGGAGGAGATGCTTTCTCAAGGGCCCTATTTTACGTCCGGCGTAAAAAGGAACCTGCTTCCCTTTTTCTCCCTATTTACGCGTTTCGAAAAAAGGAAGCTGGTTCCGTTATGATTCACCGCATGAAAAACCGCGTACTGTTGGCTGTTTTTGCCATTCCTACCCTGGCTATGACGCTGGCCGCGCAGCGTCCTGCTGATGCGCCGGCCACCATGACGGCCGCCAAACCGCCGGACACGGTCCTGATCGAAGAGCTCACGTGGGCAGAGGTGCGCGACCTGGTGGCCGCGGGTACCACCAACGTGATCATCGGCACCGCCGGCACCGAGCAGAAGGGCCCGCACATGGTGGACGGCGAGCACAAGTTCGTCATGGAATATGCCGCCGACAAGATCGCGCGCGCGATGGGGAAGACGCTGGTGGCGCCGGTGGTCACCTACGTGCCCGAGGGCGGCTGGGATCCACCGACCGGCCACATGCGCTATCCCGGCACCATCACGCTGCCCGAGGATCGTTTCACCGAGCTGCTCGTCCTTGCCGGCCGCAGCCTCAAGTCGAGCGGGTTCAAGAACATCTACTTCCTCGGCGAGTCGGGCGGCAACCGCAACGGCATGCGCGCGGCGGCCACCACGCTCAACGAGCTGTGGAAGGGTGAAGCCACCGCGCATTGGGTGGATGACTACTACACGAAGTCGCACGCCGATCAGAACAAGTGGATCACGGCGAACATGAAGATCCCGGAAGATCAGATCGGCGGGCACGCGAACCTGCTCGACACCTCGGAGCTATTGTTCGTCGCGCCGAAGCACGTGCGCCGCGATCGCCTGATCGGCAACGACTATCCGAATAACGGCGTCAGCGGCGACCCGGCGAAATCATCAGCGGAGATCGGCAAGGCGTTCGTCCAGATCAAGATCGACAACACGCTGGCGCAGATGAAGAGGATGGCGAGCGGTGGCGAGCCGCCCGTGGCCGCGCCGCAAGCGCCGGGTGGCGGCGGTGGTGGCCGTGGCGGTGCGGGTCGTCCGCCGAATGCGCCGGCGACGCCAACCGGTCCGACCATGACGACCGCGCCGGCGAGCAAGACGCCCACCAAGGCTCCGGACACCGTGTTCATCGATGAGCTGACGTGGGAAGAGAACCGCGATGCGATGAAGGCCGGCAAGACCGTGTTCATCGTGCCGATCGGTGGCACCGAGAAGAACGGCTATCACATGGTGCTCGGCAAGCATAACTACACGGTCGCGCATGCCGCGAACCTGATGGCGCGCAAGCTGGGCAACGCGCTCGTGGTGCCGACGCTGCAGTACGTGCCGGAAGGTAATCCCGATCGCCAGAACTCCGGCGGCATCTCGCTGCCGTCGCCGGCGTACGACGGGGTGCTCGACGCGATCGCACGCAGCCTGAAGGCGCACGGCGCCACCGACATCCTGTTCATCGGCGACAGCGGCGGCAACCAGGCGGGCATGACCGCCGTGGCCACCAAGCTCAACGAGGAATGGAAGGGCGGCACCACCCGCGCCTACTCGCTGACGTCGTACTACGAAGAAGGCCGCGTCCACTATCGCGCGTGGATGGAAGCGGCGTTTGGGTATGGCGACGACATTATCGGCAGCCACGCCGGCATCAGCGATACCTCGCAGATGCTGCACGTGCGGCCGGCGGGCATTCGCAAGAACATGCTGATGGCGTGGGGTGGTCCGAAGGATTCGGGCGTGTCGGGCGATCCGATGAAGGCCACCGCCGAGATCGGGCGCATGGGCATTCAGTTCAAGATCAACGCCGCGATCAATCAGTACAAGCTGCTGAAGAACCCGCCGCAACCACGCGGCCGCGGCGGGAATCCGGGACAGTAGAGGAGCAATCAGGAATCAGCAACTGGTCAGCAATCAGCATCGAACGGACAGAGTCTTTCCTGATTCCTGATTCCCGATTGCTACTGCTGGCTCGTATTCGACGGTTTGAAGGGTGTAGGTCCCGGCGGCGCCGTCCGCTGGGATCCCGCTTTCTTCCAGGCGTCGTAGCGCATCCGCAGCGTCTTCACCGGATTGGCGCTCTCACCCTTCTTGATCGAATCATCGCCAACGGCAATGTAGGCGAAGTACTTGCCGTCGTTGTGCGTGACGCCCGCCTGGTCGTCCTTGTTGGCGATCGCGATGTAGGCCACATGCGCGGTCTTGTTGTCGCAGGGCACGTGCTCCAACGGGTTGCTGCCGCAGTTGCAGCGGTGGTCGCCGCCATTGGCATCCGCGGCTTCCATGGCCGCCATCACGCGATCGGCCAGCGTGCCGGTGGCGCGCGTGAACGCGAGCGCCGCGAAATGCATCACCTGATCGCCGAGCAGCGTGTTGCCCTGCACCTGGTAGTACATGTCGCCGACGCGGCCGCCAAAATACAGCGACGAACGTGAGTTGCCGGTGCCGTTGAAGCCGGCGCGATTGTTTTGTTCGGTGACGGTGCCGCCGTTGGGAATCGAGACGATGCCGAACTGCCGGCGCTCGATGTTGGGATCCTTCTTCAGCATCTCGATGATCTGCGCGGGCGGCGTGCCCTTCTGGATCTCCTTGTAGACCAGCATCTGGTTTTCGCGCGTGTTGTCGACGCCGGCCTGGCACGCGGCCACGCCGAAGCCGGGCACGATCACCGCCTGCACGTCCATCAGGTCGCGGGCGCCGTTGGGTTTGCGTTCCGGAAAGCCCTGCTGCCGTACGCAGGTGGCCGACGCGATGATGACCTGTCCGGTCTTCGCGTCGAGCGCGATGACCGACCACGTGGCAAATGCCGATGTATGCGCGCCGAGCACAAAGGCCAGCGCCAGGACTGCTCGCTTCATTTCAACCTCCCGTGGGATCCGCCGTGCTCGCTTCGCGAGGAGGTCCGCCGTCGCTGACTTCGTGAGCTTCGGCGGATCCTTCGACGGGAAGTCTAACCTACATGGTGTTTCGCTTATGGCCGAGGTCTCCGCCCGGCGCCATCGTGGCATCGTCGCTCGGGTGAGTCGGGTTCGGCTTCTGGTTGGCTGAGCGGACGATCTCCTGGTCCTCTTCCTCGCGCCAGCCCTTGCTGCCGGGCTGGTTGTCTTTTACCTCATCAGCCCCGCGCACCGTTTCCTTGCGGATTTCCTCTTCGAGCGGGTCCCCATGCTTTTTCAGTGGTTCCATTGTTTGCTCCTGGTATTCAGGCAGAGCAAACGGCGTACCGAGGGCACGGAGAAGTACGGAGAACACAGAGGCTGCTGACTACTCAGCCCGGAGCGCCGTGGTTGGATCGACGCGTGTGGCACGGCTTGCCGGAATCAGCGCGGCGATCAGCCCAACGACTGCCATGGCGATGGCCGCGGCGAGGAACGCCGTGGGATCGAGCGCCGACACCTCGAACAGCAGGCTCTTCGTCACGCGCGTCAGGGCGGCGGCGCCGGCGAGTCCGATCACCAGGCCCGCGGCGATCATTACCATGACGTTGCGCACGATCAGCCCAAGCACATCATTCGAGCGCGCGCCGAGCGCCATCCGGATGCCGATTTCGCGGCGCTGTTGATGCACCGAGTGCGCGACGACGCCGTAAAGACCGAGCGCGGCGAGGAGCGCCGAAACCGCCGCGAAGATGCCGATTAACCAGACGGGCTCTCGCAAGCCCGACAGGCTCCGCTCCCAGATCTGTTCCATCGTGCGAATGTCGGCGAGCGCCAGCCGTGGATCGAGTTCGCGCACGGCGGCGCGGATCGCCGGTACCGCCGCGGCTTCGTCGCCCTGCGTCCGGGCGGAGAGCTTCACCTGCATCCGCGGCGCCTGCGCGATGGGGACGTACGCGATCTCCTCGACGGGTACCCGAAGGTCACTGCGCACGCGCTCGTTGCGAATGACGCCGACAATGGTCATGGTGGCCCTGCGGTCGGGGCCAAATCCGAGCGTTGGCAGATCGACGGATTGGCCCAACGGGTCGATGACGTTGAAACGATCCTGAAGGCGCCGCGCCAGCGCTTCGTTGATCACGGTGACATACGGCGCGCCAATGCGGTCCGCCGGAGTGAAGGCGCGGCCGGCGACCACGTCGATACCCATGGTCCGGAAATAACCAGCGTCGGCGCGTTTGAAACGCACGAGCAGGCGCTCATCGCTGCCCGGCATGCGGAGGTTCTCGCCGCCGGTTCCCTCGAGCGGCACATCTCCAGACACTGATGCCGAGACGATGCCCGGAATGGCTTGGATGCGCTCGATGAGCAGGGGATAAAACGCGGCGAGATGATGTCCGCTGGGATAGCGCTCATACGGCAGATCGACCGCCATCGTGATCACCCGATCGATGCGCGCGCCGATGTCTACTTGCTGGAGGCGGGCGAGGCTCTTGAAGAGCAGCAGCGCGCCGCAGATCAGCACCACCGACACCGCGACTTCAATCGCAACGATGGTCCGGCGCGCGCGATCGGTTGAGGTCGACGAACCGCGCGACGCTTCATTGAGCGCGCTCGCAGCGGTTCCCAACGATTCCTTCATGGCCGGCAACACCCCGACGAGCACCGACACGACCACGGCGGTCACCGTGGCAAACGCGAGCACGCGCAGGTTCAGCGTTACCTCCGCGGTGAACGGCATCGCGGGTACGAGGGGCACGGCCACCTGGATTAACAGGGCCGCCAGCCCAACGCCGGCCAGGCCGCCAAGGGAACCGAGCACGAGGCTCTCGACCAGCAACTGAGCCGCGATGCGGCCGCGTGTGGCGCCCAACGCCGAACGCACGGCCATCTCCTTCTTGCGCGCGGCGCTGCGCGCCAGCAGCAGGTTGGTGATGTTCGCGCAGGCGATGAGCAG
Source organism: uncultured Acidimicrobiia bacterium (assembly GCA_963784445.1). GTDB lineage: Bacteria > Acidobacteriota > Vicinamibacteria > Vicinamibacterales > UBA2999 > 12-FULL-67-14b. Next base: position 975,123 of record CAWARO010000002.1, read on the forward strand.
CACCAGGACGACCGCTCCCAGCGCGACGTACATCGATTGCCGCAAGGCGTCGCCGACCAGCAATTGATCGAACGGCTCGACCTTGACGCTCCAGTCTTTCTTCCATGCCGGAATCAGGTCGGCGATCTGAGCTCGCACCGCGAGGACATCCTGTTGCGCCTGGTCGAGTGTGACGCCTGGCTTCAAGCGTCCCACCGGATTCAGCCAATGCATGCTTGCCGCGGTTTCCTGTTCGGTGAACGCGTTCAAGCGCCAGAAGCTGGCCGGCTCGTCGAGCGGGCGGGCGCGATGGCGATCGAAGGCGCCCGGCGGCAGCACGCCGATCACCTGGTGCGGCTCATCGTCGAGCAGCAGCTCCTTGCCGAGGATGCCGCGATCCCCGCCGAAATGCCGCTGCCAGACGGCGTGACTCAGGATCACCACGCGAGCGGCACCAGGCTGATCTTCTTCCGGCCTGAAGGTGCGGCCGACGAGCGGCTGAATGCCAAACACCGCGAAGTGATCCCACGACACGTATCGCCCGTTGAGACGCGTCGGCTCGCCGTTCACCGGCACGGTGGCCGTGGACAGCGATTCGGCCGACAGGGCGTCGAAGGCACGGCTTTGTCGCTTGAGTTCCAGGAACGTCCGCGTGGTGGTCGAATTCGTGTTGTTCGGAGTCGGCGCTTCCCAGACGCGGACCACACGTTCCGGATTGGGGAAGGGCATCGGCTTGAGCAATACTCCGTCGACGAGGCTGAACATCGCCGTGTTGGCGCCGATGCCGAGCGCCAGCACGCCGACCGCCACACCCGCGAACAGCGGTTCGCGACCGAGCGCGGCCAGCGCATAGCGCGCGTCCTTCACCAGGTTCTCGATCCACAACGAACTGCGATCCTCGCGGTGAATCTCTTTCATCTGCGCGACGCCGCCGAAACTGCGCAGGGCCTCGCGCCTCGCTTCGGCGGGCGTCAAGCCGCGGGCGAGGGCGTCGCGTTCGGCCAGCTCGAGATGCGCGAGCACTTCATCGTCGAGCTCGTGCTCGAGCCGTGACTTACGGAACAGGGCCAGCACGCGCGCGAGGCGCCGCCGCAGCGTCATGACTTGGCCTCGAGGATGCGCGCCACCAGGGCCGCGGCGTTTTCCCAATTGGCCACTTCCACGCGGAGCTGCTTTTGGCCGGCCTTCGTGAGCGAGTAGAACTTCACTTTGCGGTTCGTTTCCGAGACGCCCCACTTTGTGGTGATCCAGCCTTGTTGTTCGAGCCGAATCAGCGCGGGGTAGACCGTGCCCTGGCTCAGACGCAAATTGCCCGAGCTTTGTTCGATGCGCCGGGCGATCGAGTAACCGTGCAGCGGGCCCATGGTGTCCAGGGTCTTGAGGATCAGCAGGTCCAAGGTTCCGTACGGGAGCTCGGTTTTATCTTTCGACATGTCGATGATCGACATATTGCACCGATAGACGGGTGCGGTCAAGAAAAGGTTCCGCCGCCCTCAGCGCTTGCGGGATTTCCGAGGCGGTTTGGCGGCCGGCTGGCGCAGCGACTCGTACAGCGCCGCGAACATCGCCATGCCGTGGTGCAGCAATTCGGCATCGTCGCTGTAGGTCGCGCGCAGCCCTTCGACCATCTGCGCCACGAGCGGCGCTTCGGGCGGGGAGTAGCGCGCATCTTTGAGATCGACGTCGTGAACGATCTTGGCGAGGTGGCGAACGCCGGCGTCATCAATCTGGTAGTGGTCGCGCAACACCTCGAAGGAGCAGCGGTCACCCTGGTGACCGAACTCGACCCCGAACATGTCGAAGGCCACCCGTTTGCGATCGCCGCTCGGGGGCTGATCGGCAAAGGCGAACCGTGCCTGCGGATCGATGAACCGCTGGATGAGCCAGGCCGAGGCCATCCGATCGACGCCGGGCCGCGGCCGCGTGACCCAGGTTGCGCCATGAACGGGTTCGCGTTTCGTTGAGGTGGTGGGCATGGTGGGCCTTTCGGGTTCAGGGGCGAGGTGGGCGTCGAGGCGATCGATCGCCGTCACCAGTTTGGCGCGCGCCTCCGCCGGCACCAGTTCCATGGCGTCGAGGCGCGTGAGCCCGTCGCGGCCGGCACGCAAGGCGCGCTCGGCGGCCAGCCGCTTGGCTCCGGCCGGGCGTGTCTTGAGGCTGCGCTGGACTGTTTCGACCTCGGCTCGCACGGCGTCATACTCCGCGCCACGCTGCCGGAGGAATTGCGTGCGAATCTCCGTATCTTCCTCGGGGCTGAGCGCCTCGGCGATCATGATCGAGGCTTGGCCTTTTGCCGCGATAATCTCCGCCTTCAGCCACTCGAAGTCCTCGCGTGCCTGCGGCGTGTTGGGCAGCACGTGAACCGAGTTCTTAATCGCAAGGCTGCCAAGTTGCTGCAGCCGTCGCCACGTCTTGATCCGCGCGCTGGCGGGACGGGTGGGCAGCTGCAGCAACAGCAACAGCCATTTCGCGGTCGGGGAAGGCTCGTTCATTTCGCCAGTTGCCTCAACACCGCACCGAGACGATCGATTTCGGCGGTGGTGTTGTAGAGATAACACGACACGCGAGCCGCCGCGCTGGTGCCGAGGCGCTGCAACAGCGGCAAGGCCGCCATGTCGCCACCGCGAATCGCGATGCCGGCGTCATCCAGTGCCTTGACGATCACGGGCACGGCGACCCCGTCGATGGTGAAACAGAACACCGGCACGCGGTTGTCGGCCGCAGTGGGGCCGATCACCTTAAGGCGGGGCACGGCCTTCAGCACCGACAGCGCGTGTGAGGTCAAGACTCGTTCGTGCGCGGCGATGGTGTCGCGACCGAGACCATTGAGATAGGCACACGCGGCCGCCAGCCCGATCGGCCCCGAGACGTTTGGCGTGCCGGCCTGGAATTTCTGGCCGTCATGTTCAAGCACGGCGTTGTCGAGATCGACGTCGTGCGCCATGTTGCTGCCGGTCTGGTAAGGCGGCATGGCTTCGAGCAGCTCGCGCCGGCCCCACGCGACCCCGGTGGCCATCGGGCCAAGCATCTTGTGGCTCGAAAAGACGAAGAAGTCGCACCCCAGCGCCTTCACGTCCACCGGGATATGCGGCGCGGACTGCGCGCCATCAACCAGGACCCGCGCGCCGGCCGCCTGCGCGCGGCGAACGACTTCGCCGATCGGATTGACGTAGCCGAGCACATTCGACACGTGACTGATCGCCACCAAGCGCGTGCGAGAAGTCAACGCCTGGTCGAGCTCCGCGAGGTTCAACTGTCCATCGTCGTGGATTCCGAACACCTTCACCCGCGCGCCGGTGCGTTCGGCTACGGCGCGCCACGGCAGCCAATTCGAATAATGCTCAGCGATCGAGACGACGATCTCATCGCCGGGTTTCAGGTTGGCCGATCCCCATGACGAGGCGAACAGGTTGACGCCTTCAGTAGTTCCGCGCGTCCAGATGATTTCGCGCGGATCGGCGTTGATGAAGCGCGCCACCTCGGCGCGGGCCGCCGCATAGCGCTCGGCCGAGCGGCGCGCCAGCGTATGCAGCGTGCCTGAAGGATTGGCGTTGGCCGTGCGGTAGTAGTCCGCAATGGCCTCGATCACCGTCGCCGGACGCAGCGTGGTGGCCGCCGAATCCAGATAGGCGAGGGGCTTGCCGTTGATCTGCTGAGTCAACGCGGGGAAGTCCGCGCGCCACCGCGCCGTCTCTTGAAGGCCGCGCAGCCGGATGTCGGGCACCGCCACACCAACGGCCGCGAGGGCCATGGTCTGCAGCAGGGCGCGACGGTAAATCGTGGCCGACAGGTTCGGGTCATCCATGGGTCACCTAATGTGTGTAATACATATAACACACATCAAGTTCACATGAACAACAGTGGCTGTTTCAGGCCGTTCTGGGCTCGATCTTGGCCAACTGGGCGCCGGCCGGCGTCAGCCGCATCAGGTCCTCGCCCCAGATCACCTTGCCTTTGAACACCTGCTGGATCTCGTGAACGATCTGCTCGCGGATGCCTGGCTGATCGATCTGCGCCAGCAGGTGGGTCAGGATCAGCGTCTTCACGCCGGCCTTACTTGCGGTGACCGCGTTGTCGCGATGGCTGCCGACAGCGGCGCGATACGCGGCCGTCGGCTCGGTGCCGCTGAAGTGGTGGTTCATGTGGATCAGGATGTCGCAGCCCTTGGCCAGCTCGACGATGGAGGGATGAACGCCGCTGTCGCCGCTGTAGCAGATTGAGCCGTCCTTCGTGTCGATGCGGAAGGCGAGGCACTCCAGGTACGGCTGCACGTGCTGCGCGTGACCGACCGTGATCTTCCAGCCGTTGCCGTCGATGACCGATCCGGCATGAATCTCCGTCACCGCCGGGGCCGGACGCTTCCGCGGCATCGCGCCGCCGCGCGCCTCGTAGACGTCGAGGCTGCTGCGGTGCAGCACACGCGCGTTGATATCGGGACCGTAGATGCCGTCGGCACCGAACAACTGCTCGGTCATCTTCGCGATCGGCGGCGGGCCGTAGACCTTGAGATCCGGAATTGTTCCCGCGCCCTGGTCCCACCGCTGCAACACCAGCCGCCCGTAATCCATGCAGTGGTCGTAGTGGAGGTGCGTGAAGAACGCGTGTGTCACGTCGATGGTGCGATGGCCGCTCTCGATTAACCGATGATGCGCGCCCGGACCGTGGTCCCAGACGATGAGATCGGTGCCGATCTCGATCAGATAGCCGGAGCTTTGCCGGGTCAGCGACGGCGCCGGTGTGCCGGTGCCGAGCAGCGTGATCGTCAAGCGGCTTCGATACAGCAGCCGCTTGTGCCGTGTCGCCATCCGTGGCGGTGAGCGCCGCCGGCAGGCCCGGCGTGGCGGCGAGCGCGCCGATGAATTCCCTGCGCTGCATGATCAGTTCCGCGCCGCGGTGTGCGGATGCTGCAGGTAGTGCTGCCGCAGCAGATCCTTGCCGTAGTCGTTGCCGTTCGGCGTGCGCATCACGGCGTGAATGTGCTCCCGGAACGGCACGCCCGGCGGGTAGAGGTGACGCAGGCCGACCGGCGTCTGGTGATCGAACTCGATCAACAGCACCGGGCTGTGCACCCGGTAGTAGAACACGGCGTCGGCGTCGGTCTTGCCGATCCACGCAAAGTAGGTGCGATCGAGATGGGCCTTCACCTCGGCCATCCGCACGGCCGCATGGCCTTCGCGCATGTTGCCGACGTACTGCTCGATCAAATCAAGCAGTTGCTGCCGTTGTGAGCCGTTCAACTCGGTGCCGCGCACGCCGGCATAGTCGAGCACGACGTTGTCCGACCACGCCTGGGTCAGGATGTTGTTGCCGGTCTTCGAGACGTTGAGCACCGCCTTGCTGCGCTGCGCCTCGGTGAGCGCGTTGACCATCGCCAGGCCCTTGCGCGCTTCGTCTCTCAGGATCTCGGTGCCCGCGTACTTCCCGCCCTTGGCCACCACCGGCTCCGATCCGACGAAGAACGGCGACATCACCACCTGGTCGCCGAGCACGAAGTAGTTGACGATGCCGTGATGGCCGTCGAACTGCCAGCCCCACGGCTCGGTGGCCGACGGCGCGCCCATCACGGTGAGGTGATAGCGGCCGTCGTTGTGCGCGGTGAAATCGTTGTTCTGCAGCTCACCGAGGGTGTAGTTCAGCTTCCTGATGTTCTCTGTCAGGGTGAGGCCGCGGGCGCTGAGGCCGGCCCGCATCATGCCCAGCGCCGCGGTTCGCTGCGCGTCGCTCATCTCGCCGAAGCTGACGCCGCGCGGCCAATAGGAACTCTGGTTCGCCCAGCTGCGCCACTCGCCGGCGTCGTGCGCAAACGTCGACTTCTGGCGCTGCTCCGCCGTGAGCGCGGACAGGAACGCCTCGGCCGCCTTCCGCACCGGTTCGGTGGAGACGCTTGTGGACTTGAGGCCGAACAGGCCCGGCTCGATCTGCCCGTTCGCGGTGATGCCCTTGAACGGAATCGCGAGTTCCTTGGCCTCGAGATCGCGCGAACGCTGCTCGGGGTTGGCCTGCTGCGCATAGGTCCACGCGCCAAGCATCAGCCCGATCACCAGCATGTGCGTTGTCAGTCGCTTCATGCCGGGCAGTTTACACTGCCGGCGCTAATCGTTCCTCAATGCGATCACCGGATCGACTCGTGTGGCCCGTTGCGCCGGAATCAAGCAGGCGCCCGCGGCGACAATCAGCAGCACCAGCGAAACCAGGCCAAAGGTTGCCGGATCCGTGGCGGCCACGCCGAACAACAGGCTCTGCAGGAAACGGCTGAGCGCGATGGCGCCGGCCAGGCCGAGCGCCAGTCCGATCAGGGCGGGCCTGAGATGCTGCACCAGCATCAAGCGGAGCACGTCGCGCCTGGCCGCCCCCATCGCCATGCGGATGCCGACTTCCTGCGTGCGTTGTCCCACCGCGTGGGAGGTGACCCCGTAAATGCCGATCGTGGCGAGCAATAACGCGATGAGCGCGAACACCGCCAGCAGCACCGCCTGGAATCGCGGCTGCGCCAGGGTCACGCCGATTTCGCGTTCGAGCGTCGTGACGCGAAACATCGGCAGCTGCGGATCGATGGCCTGCAGCTCGCGGCGAATCGAGGGCACGATGGCATCGGGATCGCCGGCGGTCTTGACGAACAGCGTTTGCGTGCGCGGCGTCACCTGCAAGGTGCTCAAGTAGACCTCGGGACGGATCGCGCGCGTCACCTCGGCGCGGTGCGCATCGCGGATCACCCCGATCACGGTTTGCCACGGCGCCTGCGACGTTTCGTCACCGGGGCGGATGCGGCGGCCGATCGGATCGTCGGTGCCCCAGGCCAGGCGAGCGAACGTTTCGTTGATCACCACCACCCGCGGCACGTTGGCATCGTCGGCATCCGTAAACGCGCGGCCGCGTACGATGGTCATGCCGATTGTCTCGAAGTATCCGGGTGAGACGATTTCCACCGGGTACTCGATGCGCTCTTCCGGCGGCGGCAGCGGCTGGCCTTCGATGCTGAAGAAGCCGGAGTTGACGATGAGCGGCTGCAACACCGCGGTGCCCGACGCCGCGGACTGCACTCCAGGCAGCGCGCGCACGCGGTCGAGCAGGCGCGCGTAGAATCCGATCACGTCCGGAGGCTTCGCATAGGTGGCTACCGGCGGGCTGACGGTCATCATGGCCACGTGCTCGGGGTTGAACCCGCGCGGCGCCTGCTGCATGGTCCAGAGCGTTCGGATCAGGAGGCCCGCGCCGGTCAACAAGATCAGGGACATTGCGACCTCCGCCGCCACCAGCGCGTTGCGGGTGCGACGGCTCGCGCCGCCCGCACCATCACGCCCGCCTTCGCGCAGGTGTTCGACGATCTTCTTGCGCGACGCCTGCAGCGCGGGAAAGAGTCCGGAGAGCAGGGCGGCGATCGTGGCGAGCACCAGCGCGAATGTCAGCACGCGGCCATCGAGCGCGATGGCGTCCTGGCGCGGAATGCTGTCGCCGCCGAGCGCGACAAAGAATCGCGTGGCCCAATACGCCAGCGCGACTCCAGCCGCGCCGCCCACGAACGCGAGCACGACGGCTTCGGTGACGATCTGCCGGATCAGGACAGCCCGCCCGGCGCCGAGCGCGGTGCGAATGGCCAGTTCCTTTCGACGAGCGGCCGTACGCCCGAGCATCAGGTTGGCGAGATTCGCGCACGCGATCAACAGCACGAATCCGACCGAAGCAAGCAAGACGAGGAGTGGTCGCTCGATGTTGCCGACCACCTGTTGCTGCAGGCCCACCACGTTCACGCCGTAGCCCTTGGTTTCCGGATACGCGGCCTCGAGTCGATCCCCGATGGCCGTCATCTCGACCTGCGCCCGTTCAACCGGTATGCCCGGCTTGAGACGGCCGATTACCGGCAGCCAGAACGAATTGCGGGACTCACGCAGCTGCTGGTCCGGCGCGAGCGGCGTCCACAGCTCCGCGCGTTGCGGCCATTCAAATGATGCCGGCATCACTCCGATCACCTCGCGCGCGCGGCCATTCAGGTTGATGGTCCGGCCGAGCACATCGGCGACGCCCCCGAAGCGTCGTTGCCAGAGCCCGTGCGAGATCACCACCACCGAATCCTTGCCGGGTGTTTCGTGTTCGACGGTGAAGGCGCGCCCGAGCATTGGCTGTACCTTCATCACGTCGAAGAAGTTGGCGGTCGCTTGTGCGCCGTTCAAACGCTCCGGCTCGCCGCTGCCGGTGAGGCTGTACGCGGCCGGCGTGAAGCCGGCCATCTGTTCGTACCAGGGTACTTTGTGTTTTCCAATCCAGGTAAGCCGGATAGGACGTGATGTCCTCGCGGATGCCCTGGCGGCGGTTGTCGACCCACACCATCGTGATGCGATCGGCATCCGGGTAGGGCAGCGGGCGCAACAGCACGCCGTTCACGACGTTGAAGACGGCGGTGTTGACGCCGATGCCGACGGCGAAGGTCAGCATGGCGATCAGGCTGAAACCGGGCGCGCGAAGAATCATCCTGAGCGCGTGCTTGATATCGCGCGAGACGTTGAGGGCAGACATCCACGATCCTTTCTGAACCGGCGCCGGCTCCTGGCGGCTCCATTGCGTGACGTGGTCCTTGACCGTCGGCCGGCGCGCGTCGATGGTGTGCCGGAAGAGGTCCGGAGCGTCGAGCACGCGCATCGCCGCCGCGGTCGCTTCGGCGTCGGACTGTCCTTCGTCTCGCGCCTCGTCATAGATCTGGGCGAGGTGGGCCGCGAGCTCCTCGACGAGCACCGAGTCGGGTGTGCCCCGGCCCAGGCCCATCAGCCGCTCGCGAACGATGGCGCCCCAATTTCGCATGACGTCAGACGGGTTTCAGCACGATGTCGACCGCGCCGACGAACTCGCGCCAGTTGTTGCGGCGCACGGCCAGCTGCTTGCGGCCGGTGGCCGTCAGCCGATAGAACCGGCGCCGCCGCTGGCCTGGCTTTTCGACCCAGCGGCCCGCGATGAAGCCGCCGCGCTCGAGACGATAGAGCGACGTGTAGACGTTGGCGACGTGGAAGGAGAGCCGGCCGCGCGTGCGATCGTCGATCAGCTTGGCCAGCTCGTAACCGTGGCGGGGGCCTTCCTCGAGCAGCGCGAGAATCAGCGTTTCGGCGCTGCCCTTCTTGAGTTCGGCGAACATATCGGGTGCCATATGCGCGGTCAGCATATATGCGACTCACGACTATCGCAACTGGTTCAAGGGTTCAAGGAGGTTCAAGAGGTTCAAGGGTTGGGTACTAGCGGGCGCCGAAATAGCCGGACCGGGCCTTGATCGTCAGGGCTGGCTGGGCCGGGACGTGCACGGTGACCGCATGCCAGCCGGCGGCCGGCACGCCTTGGGGCGTGTAGCGAAGCACGTAGCTTTGACGGAATTCGTCCAGAATCTGCGCGAACGTGCGGACGGCCGGGTCACCGAAGCGCGACCGATGCGAGTCGCCGCCAGTGCGGGCCGCACTCTGACCGACATAGTCCACCTCGCCGGCATCGAGCGGCGTGCACCAGGCCCCGACGCTGTTGGGATCGAAGTCGCCGCCGCTGCTGACGAAAATCCAGTGCAGCACCGCCTCAGACCGGGCGCTGGCGTCGAGCACGCGGGCGCCGTCGAGGAGGCTCCCGCAATCCTGGCCGTCGGTCATCGCAACGATCAGGTGCCGGCGTCCAGCTGCCGGCGTGTGGGTGAGTGCGACAAACAGCGCGTCGTAGACCACCGAGATGCCGGGGACGGCCTTCATGTCGAGCGCCATCTTGCTGCCGGCGCGCTGCCACGGCACCGGTGTTTCCACCGCGAGGCCAATCGTCAACAACCGGAACTGGTCGTCCGGACGCAGCATGCCCGCAATCGACACCACGTTCTTCTTCATGCGATCGAGTGCGCCCGCGGTACTGCCGCTGGTGTCCATGAACAGCGTGACGTCGAGCGGCACCGACTCGATTGTCACGGCATCGATCGATTGGGCCACGCCGTTGTCGGTGACGCGGAAATCAGCGGCGGCGAGGTTCGCCACCGGCGCGTTGCCGCGTTTCACCGACGCGCTGATGGAAACAAGATCGGTACGGGTGCGAAATACTGCCTGATCGGCGGCGAGGTTTGCTCCACTTGCGATCAGGAGAGCGAGAGACCAGCCCTTCATTTCTTCAACTCCGCCCTCATAGCCGCTTTGATCTCCGGCCAATGGAGATAGGAGCCATACCCAGTCAAGCGCCCAGGATCGGTTGTCGTGCTGGTCTTTGCAAACGTCTTGTCGATCAGCGCCACCGACGCATCATGTTCACTGCGGAGGAACTGCAGGCTCGCCAGCGCCACCGTCGCGGATTCCGCCAGCGGCACGATGTCGAGGGCGAACTGGTATTGCGCGATCGCTTCGTCATGGCGATTCAGCGCCTCGAGCGCGCGCCCGGCGAGGAAGTGCGACAGGTATTTCAGCGGCGTGGTGCCGGCGCTGGGCCGCGCGGTCGCGAACGCTTTCAGCGCTGCCAGGTGATCGCCAACGGTGACGTGCACCAGCCCCGTGCGAATCCACGCTTCGGCGGCGACGGCCGGCACCGCGAGCAAAGGTTCGAGCGCCGTGACGGCCTCGAGTTGCGCCGGCCGCGCGGTGCGCATCCGGTCGCTAGCCTCCCGCCGCAGATTGCGCATCGGTTCTGCATCGCGCCCCCACGTCCACGCCACCACGCGCGCGAGCTGGAACTGCGGATCGTCGGGGAACCGTTCGATCGCGTGCATCAAGTGCAAAGGGCTTGGCGGATCGTCTTTTTGCGGCACGCGTTTCAGCGGCTTTTGATGCGGTAGTCGCGCGTACGGGCCCAGCAGCCACACTCGCACACGGGCGCGTCCGGCCAGCGCGGTGGTGGCCATGTGCCACGACCGCTCGAATGAAGTGGGCGGACCACTCGTTCTGAGCAGTTGCACGCACGTCCACTCGATCAGATCCGAGAGGCGGCCCCAATCCGTTTCAAGGCGCGCGCCGGCGAGCTCCACCAAGAAGCCGGCCACCGCCGCGCGCCGTTTCTCGGCATTGTCGGGATCCGCGTTGATCCACGCGGGCGTACCCTGAACGAACTGCAAGCGGAGCGGACCGAGTTCGGGAAGAGCGGCGGCCTTGGCGACCGCCTCGTCGTAGCGCCCTTGGTAATAAGTGTCTAGAAGAGCGGTGAGATCGACGGCCCCAGCCTGCGCGCGCATCCCGAACGAGGCGCCGGCGCACACAACCGCGACAATCGCGAAAAGACGCATCCGTTGGTCAGACGAGTCCGTTTCGTGGAAAGTTGCCATAGAATCCCGGTGATGATCCGCCATATTGCCGGAACTGTTGCCATTCTTGCCGTCTCTTTCCTCGCATCCGGTTCCGCCCAGCAGCCGCCACCAAGGCCGGTGGACGATGCGGCGTTGGCGAAGCCGGAGGCGAGACAGCAGGACTGGCTCTCGTACGGGCGCGACTATTACGAGCAGCGCTTCAGCCCGCTCAACGAGATCAGCGACACCAACGTCGACAAACTGGGGCTGGCGTGGCAGTTCGAGACCGCCACCGAACGCGGCCTCGAGGCCACACCGCTCGTGGTGGACGGCGTGATGTACACGACCGCGTCGTGGAGCGTCACGTACGCAATCGACGCGCGCACCGGCAAGCAGCTGTGGAAGTACGACCCCGAGGTGCATCGCAAGTACGACAACCTGGCGTGCTGCGACGTGGTCAATCGCGGCGCCGCCTTCTACAAAGGCAAGGTGATTGTCGGCGTGCTCGATGGCCGGCTGGTGGCGCTCGATGCCAACAGTGGAAAAGTCGCCTGGCAGACCACCACCGTCGATCAGACACAGCCCTTCACGATCACGGGCGCCCCGCGCATCGCCAGGGGCAAGGTGATCATCGGTAACGGTGGTGCCGAGTACGGCGTGCGCGGATACGTGTCGGCCTACGACGCCGAAACCGGCAAGCTCGCGTGGCGTTTCTACACGGTGCCCGGCGATCCGTCGAAACCACAGGAGAACAAGGCGCTCGAGAAAGCGTTGCCGACGTGGAAGGGCACCGAGTGGTTCAAGGTCGGCGGCGGCGGCACGGTGTGGGATTCCATCGTCTACGACCCGGAGTTGAACCTGCTGTACGTCGGCACCGGCAACGGCTCGCCGTGGAACCGCGACCTGCGGAGCCCAGGCGGCGGCGACAACTTGTACTCATGCTCCATCCTCGCCATCAATCCCGACAACGGCGAGCTGGTGTGGCACTACCAGACGACGCCGGCCGATACCTGGGACTACACGTCGGTGCAGCCGATGATGCTGGCGGACATGAATTGGGCCGGCCAGCCGCGCAAGGTGATCATGCAGGCGCCGAAGAATGGATTTTTCTACGTGCTCGATCGCGCCACCGGCGAGCTGCTCGCGGCCGATCCGTACGTGGAAGTGAACTGGGCGACGCATGTCGACCTGAAGACCGGACGCCCTGTGGAAGTGCCCGGCGCGGCGTACAAGGACAAAGGCACCTACATTCGTCCTGGCCCGCTCGGCGGACACAACTGGCAGGCGATGTCCTATAGCCCGCGCACGGGGCTCGTCTACATTCCAGCGCAGGACAACGGCCGCTACTACGAGCAACCCAAGGACTTCACGTTCGTGCCGAACCAATACAACCTGGGCGTCGCGCCGATCGGCCGCAACATGGATCGCTACGACATTCCGTACAAGGGACGCCTGCTGGCGTGGGATCCCGTGGCGCGCAAACCGCGCTGGACGGTCGAGTACGGCAACTACTGGAACGGCGGCACGCTCGCCACCGCGGGCAATCTCGTGTTCCAGGGGACGGCCAGCGGAGATTTCTACGCGTATCGCGCCACCGACGGACAGAAGTTGTGGTCGTCGTGGGCCGGCACCGGCATCGTCGCACCGCCGATCACCTACATGATCGACGGGCGTCAATACGTGTCGGTGATGGCGGGATGGGGCGGCGCGTTTTCAAAGAAGGCGCGCAGCTACGGGCGCCTGTTGACGTTCGCCATTGGCGGTACCGCGGCGCTGCCGTCGCGGCCGCGTCCGCGCACGGTGACCGCGATCGCGCACAGCGGCACGCCGCAGCAGATCACCGCCGGCGCAAAGATCTTCGAGACTTACTGTGCGCGTTGCCACGGTGGCGCAACGATCCTTCCCGACCTCCGTCGATCGACGCCCGGCACTTACACCGCGCTCGAAAAGATTCTCGACGGCTCGCTCGCGGAACGCGGCATGCCGCGCTTTGCGGAGCTCGATAAGGCGGCCGTCGCAGAGTTGCGCGCGTACCTGTTGGACGAGCGGCGAAAGCTGGCGGCAGAGAAGTAATCTCCGCAGCCGCCAGCACCCCGCCGGAGGCGGGGCAAACGACGCTGCGCTAGCGAGGCGTCGCCACTCCTACATGCATTGCCGGTCTGAGGCGGCGCCTCCTACAGTTCCGCCAGCCAGGCGCGCGCCAGCTTCAGCGCCGCCGCCGTGGGGCCTTCGCCGGCGCGGAAGCAGGCCTTCCACAATGCGCCCTGGCGTTCATCGGCGGCGTTCACGAACAGCGTCTGGCCGTTTTTCTCCACCGTCGGCGCCTTGAAGTTCACCTTGGTTGCGATGGCCACGAACGTGGTGAGTTGCCGCTTCAACTGCCCTTTCAGGTTGTGCTGGTCGTAAGCCAGTTGTTCCTTCTCTCGGGTGGCGCGCTCGGCGAGGGCAAACAGGGCCGCTTCGGTGTCGGGGCCGCCATTGTCGATGGACATGATCACGGAGAAGCCGCGAATGAACTTCTCGTCGTTCGCGGGCAGCGATTCGATCGGCTGCGCAATGGCGATCATCTTCTGCAGCTTGGCCTGATCGCTCCGCTTCGGTTTGGCGGCGTCGGCCTTCCATCTGGCCAGTTCCTGCGTGAAGAACGTCTTCCGCTGCTCGGCAGGCATCGCCCGCACCTGATTCACGGTGATGGCCGCCACTTCACGAGCCTGAATGGCCTCGATCGCCTTGAGGTCGTTCTTTTTCATCGCGTCGTCCAGTCCGACCACGCCCTTGAGGCCGTGATCGACAGCCTGGTGTTCGCTCGCGATGTACTTGCTGTGCTCGGCCATGAAGGTCGGGGACATCACCAGCGTCTTCAGCGCGGACCCGACCGTCTCGACCAACGCCGCTTGCGCAGCTTCGCCGAGCCCGTAGGCGGCGGCCACCGCTGCCGGGGGAATGGCGGGCAGCTGATCCCAATCACCGTTGTCGCGCGTGTTGATGCGGCCGCGCAGGACGTGGTCGGCCGAGCGGCGCACCGGCAATTCGGTCGTCTCGAGCGGCGAGGCCGCCGGCTTTGCCGCGGGCGATGCCGTGGCGCGATCGCTGGTTCCGGCCGGGGCCGTCGGAGCCGGAGCGGCGCCATCCGTCGTGGGCTTGGTAGTCGTGGTCGTGGGGGCCGGCGTCGGGGCCGGCGCTGGCGCCGGCTTCTTGCCGCCGACAATTTCGCCCGCCTTCTTCCGAATGATGCCGCCAATCTGGGCGTCCATCGCGGTCGACGCCATTACCATCGCAAGTGCCAGGCTGAGCGCCATCTGTCGCTTCATGTCATGTTCTCCCCAGGCGCGAAGGAGGCCCCGCGCCAGTCTGTATACGCGCGGAGGGGTAGATATGGAATAACGCCTCGGGCAAGGGGCGGCCGCATTGTAGGATTACCCACACTATGAAGATGCTTGCCATTGCCCTGGGCCTGATTGCGTGTGCCGGAACCGTGTCCGCGCAGGCGCCCGCATCGACACCGACCGACCGCACGAAGGCCACGCTGTTCACCGCAGCCGATCTTCAGGCGGCGGTCGCGAAGTTACCGGCCGATCGCCCGTCGTCGTCCGTGCGCGTGTTCACGCTCGATCCGTACAGCGTCGGCGTGGAGCTGCGGCAGCCGCGCCCGCAGGGCGCAGCGTCGCACGCCGATCGCGCCGAGTTGTTCGTCGTGATCGATGGATCGGGCACGATGCTGACCGGCGGCACGATCACCGACGGCAAGGCGAGCGGCGTCAACACCCAGGGCACCACCATCACCGGCGGGACACGCCTCGAGTTCAAGAAGGGCGACTTCATCATGGTGCCCTCCGGCGTGCCGCATCAGTTCGTCGACCTCAAGGCGCCGGTTCAGGTGATGTCGATGTACCTGCCGAATCCGAAGTAACCGCGCCACCCCGTGGACGATCGGCAGCTCTTCGAGGCAGTCCGAGACGGAAAGATCGAAACGCTGAGGCCGGCGCTCGATGCCGACCCGTCGAAGCTGACCGTCCGCGATCCGCCGTACGCGTGGACGCTGCTGCATCTCGCCGCGCAGCGTGGCCATCTCGACATCGTCAACCTGTTGCTCGACCGCGGCCTCGACGCGAACACGCTCGAGAGCGGGGATCACACCACGGCGCTGCATTGGGCCGCCGCCGCGGGACACGTCGAGGTGGTGCGCCGGCTCCTTGATGCCGGCGTCGATCCGATTGGCCACGGCGACGATCACGAGCTCGAGGCGATCGGTTGGGCATCGTGCTGGGACGGCACCAACACCGACGCGCATCGCGAGATCGTCCGGCTCCTGATCGAACGCGGTGCCCGGCATCACATTTTTTCGGCGATTGCGATGAACCTCGCGGACGAAGTGCGCCGCATCGTGCGGGACGATCGGTCCGCGCTCGAGCGGCCGATGAGCAAGTTCGAAAACTTCCGCTTGCCGCTGCACTTCGCGGTGCACATAAATCGGCCGGGGATGCTCGATCTGCTCATCAGGCTGGGCGCAAATCCGTTCGGGACCGATGGCTCCGGATTTCTGCCGGCCGCATATGCGATGGACGTTGATGCCGACCGGCGACTGCACGAAGTGCTGAGGAACGCCGGACACCTGGACCTGTTCACCGCACTGGTGGTGGACGATTATCTGGTGGCGGCGGAAATCGTGCGCCGGGTGCCCGACGCCGTCTCCCGCGACGGGATCCTGCATCTGATGGCCAAACGCGGTCATGTCCTCGCTGTGAAGTGGCTGGTGGCGAACGGCGCCGACCCGAATGAGATGTGGATGCATTTTGACGCCGACGTAACGCCGCTGCACATGGCGGTGCTCGGGAACCACCCCGACACGGTTCGCGCGCTGCTGGACGCCGGCGCCAATCCCCGGATTAAGGACTTCAAACACGACAGTGATGCGATTGGCTGGGCCGAATTTTTCAAGCGGCCGGCGCTCGTCGATTTGTTATCGCGGTAGTTGTGCACGGGTGACGCCCCTGTGGTGCGCTGTGTGGTAGGCTGCGCCGCTCTACCCGGAAACCCCCGTGTTTGAAGGAGGCGTCAGTTATGTCTATGAAGCAGTCGGTGGCGGTTGGCTTGGCTTTACTCGGAGTGTTGACGGCAGGCGGTGGCGCGGTCGGCGCCAACGAGTCGGACGCGTGCAGGGGGCTTCCCTCCCATAGCGACTTGCGCAACGCCCTGATCGCGGCGCAGGGACAGCCGAACGGCGGGTTCGGCCTCGAGATGTGGGCCACGGTCGTGAACCGTGACGGCGTGGTGTGTGCCGTGGCGTTCACAGGCGACGATCGCGGCGATCAGTGGCCCGGCAGCCGCGTGATTTCAGCGCAGAAGGCCAACACGGCGAACGCGTTCAGCCTGCCGGGACTGGCCCTGTCGACGGCGAATCTCTACAGCGCGGTGCAGCCTGGCGGCTCGCTCTTCGGTCTGCAGTTGAGCAATCCGGTCAACACCGATGTGGCGTACGGCGGCAGTCCGTCGAACTACGGGCGCCCAAACGATCCAATGGGCGGCGGACGGATTGGCGGCGTCAACGTGTTTGGCGGCGGTCTTGCGCTCTACAACTCGAGCGACACGCTGGTGGGCGCGATTGGCGTGAGCGGCGATTCGTCGTGCGCCGATCACAACATCGCCTGGCGAACGCGTAACACCTTGAACCTCGATTACGTGCCGGCCGGCGTGAGCGGCGTCCCGACCAGGCCCGACAACATTGTCTACGACATCACGTCGCAGGCGGGGCAGATGCCGGGCGTCAGCGCGAACGGATGGGGACACCCGGAGTGCAGCGCCGCCGCGACGGCGATTGCCGTCGGCTTGCCGATCACGAAGTAGGAGGCCACCGATCAACGCCGATTAGCACTGATTAAATAAGGCGGTGAGGCGATGAGGGGATGAAGCCTTAAACCCTCATTGCCTCTCGCCCGTCAAGCGCCGCCAGGTTTCGCTGCGCGCCTGGGATTACTTGATGCGCGCGACCTTGAGAATCTTGATCGGCGGCGTCAGCCGTTGCGCTTCGGCGTTGGTGGTGCGGGTGGCGGATGACGGCGCGGCCTGAATCTTCCGCGCCACATCCATCCCCGACACGACGCGGCCGAATGCGGCAAAGCCCTGGCCGTCGGGATTGCGCGCCCCGCCGAAGTCGAGCGACGGCTGATCGTTGATGCAGATGAACCATCCTGACGTCGCGCTGTCCGGCGCGCCACGCGCCATCGAGATCACGCCGTCCTTGTGCAGCAGACCAGTCTTGTTGGTGCGTTCGAGCGCAATCGCCGGGAATCCCTCTTTGGCGCGCTCCGGATTCACGCCAGCCTGGATCACCTCGATCTTCACCGGGCTTTCAGGCTGATTGTCCATCTTCACAGTGCGATGCCACATGCCGCCGTCGTAATGACCGGCGTCCACGTAGCGGAGGAAGTTCGCGGCGGTCGCCGGTGCCTTTGCCTGATCGACTTCGACGACGATGTCGCCGAGCTCGGTCTGCACGCGGACGCGGACCGGTGATTGCGAGGAGACGTGTTCGCCGCCCCAGAGGGCGGCGAACACGACGGCGAGAAACACTGCGAGAAACGCTCGACGCTGATGCAGCATGATCAGAATCGATAGGTCAGCGCGAATTGGAACTGACGGCTGGGGAGCACCGCCCCTCCGCCCGTGTGTTGACCAAAGCGCGGGTTGCCCACCAGGTTGATGTAGCCGCCGGAGAGCAGGTTCTGGTTGTTGAGCATGTTGAACACGTCGGCCCGGAATTCGATGTGGTCGGATCCAATCGGGAACTGCTTGCCCATAGTCAGGTCGGCGTAGTTGATGAACATGCCGCGCTCGGTGTTGCGCCCGTCCGGCGTGCTGGGCTGGCAGCCGCGCGCGTTGCAGGCCGCGCCGACACCTGCACCGTAGCCAACGGGGTCACCCGCGTAGCGGATCGTGTAGGGCGCACCGCTCTGGCTGTGAGTAACCGCGCTCAGGCGCCAGCCGCCAAGGATCGCTCCGCTGCCGGGGATGTTCCAGGTGACGCTCGTGACGAGGTTGTGAGGCGTATCCGCTCCCGTCGGACCGCGGTCCGACTCGGGGTCGCGGCTGTTCTCCGGGGAGAACCAGTGGTTGAGACGGTCTTCAGCCTTCGAAAACGTGTACGAGGCCGTCAGCGCCAGTGGCGTCGTCCTGTGGATCGCCGAGAAGCGGACGCCCTGATACCAGGATCGCCCCTCGTTGGTGAGCACGTCCATGTGCCGGAACCCATTCGGACCCGGTACCTGTGGCCGCGTCAGATCCGCCTGCGCCTGGGTACGGACGGTGGCATTCGGATTCGTGCTCAGCGCCGCGTTGAGCTGGTCCTTCGGGATCGGCGCCGGCGCGTTCAGGTCGAGGAACCCATGCTTGATGCCGCGGTTCATGTTGGCGTCTACGGCGACGCTCGTGCGCGCGCCGAGTTGCCGCTGGAAGCCCACACTGGCCGTCCACGCCTGCTCGTTCTCCAGGTCGGGCGAAATCTCCTGGATGCTGCGCGCCGGCAGCACCGCTCCTGGCGGGAAGCCCGGGAGAACGTTGGGGAAGACGGGGAACAGCGGATCGGTCGAGTTGAGCGACAGCGTGACGAGGCCGTTGCGGCCGCCGACGCCGCCCTTGACGATCGTGAAGATCGGGTGCTGCTGCGTGAAGCGCCCGACGCCGCCGCGGACGGCCCACTTCTGATCGCCCTTGGGATCCCACGCGAACCCGATGCGCGGGTCCAGGTTGTTGGCATCGGTGCCGGCCGGCCAGTCGGGAATGTCCTTGATGATCTCGACGTCGTAGCGCAGGCCGAAATTGAGCGTCAGGTTGTTACGCACGCGCCAGTCGTCCTGGAAGAACCCGGCGAGCACGTACGCTTTCGGGAACATCAACCGCGCCTCAGGCGTGAGCGCGAACGCCTGCGAAAACTGGAACGGGTTCGGCGCCGCCGTCGGTGAGCCCGCGAACGTGTAGCGGCCGTTCTGGAGCGGCGCGAAGAGCTGTTCGGTCACGTCGTAGGTGAACGACGCGCCGGTCTTCATGGTGTGATTGCCGCTCCACATCGAAAGCGTGGTCGACAGGTCGTAGGTCTGTTCGGGCAGCACGCCCCACGTGCCCTGATCGTTGCCGCCGGAGGTTGAATAGCCCTGGCGCACGATCGACACACATTCACACTTCGCGGCGCGGCTGTCGGTATAGCGCGAGTACTGGCCACGAATCTCGTTGAGCATCTTGTCGGAGATCACCGTCGTGAAGGTGCCGTGCACCGTGTCGACGTTGTTGTCCCACAGGAAGCCGGTGCCAGGCAGCGCGAGGCCGCCGCCCTCGTTATCCTTGTGCCAGCGGACCATGTTGTAGCGGACGCCCAGCGACTGCCGCTCGTTGAATTGCATGTCGATCTTGGCGTGGCCCTGGTGCTCGTCGGCCGGCGTCGGCACGACCTGGCCCGACGCCTCGACGGCCGTGACAATCACCTCGCTGCGCTCGCGGCGTCGCTCGTAGCTGCCAAAGAAGAACAGCTTGTCCCTGACGATTGGGCCGCCGGCGGTGCCGCCGAACTGCTGCTGGTTGTACGGCGCCTTGACCTTCTCGCCGTTGACGATCGGCGCGAGCGGCGGCGCCGCATCAAGGTCGCCGGGCCGGATCATCACGAACCCCGCGCCGTTTAACTGGTTGGTGCCGGCCTTGGTGATCATGCTGGCGACGCCGGCGGAATGGCCGCCGAACTCGGCCGAGAACTGGTTGGTGATGAGCTGCACCGACTTGACCGTCTCGATCGCGAAGCCACTCGACCCAAGCTGCGGCGCGCGCTGCAGCGTCAGCCACTTCGAGTGGTTGTTGGTGCCGTCGACGTAGGTGCCGAAGTTCCAGACTTCCTGGCCGCCGACGTTGACGGCGTTCGAGCCCGTGCCAGTTGCGACGACGTTCGAGTCGAGGGTCATCAGCCGGAAGTAGTTCCGCTCCTTGACCGGCAGGTTCTCGAAGGCCTGGCGATCGATGGTGCTGGCCACTTCCGATGACGTGGTCTGCACGATCGGCGCATCGCCCGCGACCGTCACCGTCTCTTGCACGGTTGACAGCTGCATCGCAAAGTTCAGGACGACGTTCTGGCCGGCGTTGAAGACCAGGTTCTGCCGCACCTGCGTGGCGAAGCCGGCAATCTCGACTTGCACACGATATTGACCCTCCGGTGGCATCGAGCGCACCACGTAGCGGCCGTTGTCGGCGGTGGTCACCGTACGGGTCAGACCGGTAGCGGTGTTCGTGATGGTGACCGCGACGCCGGGCAGGACCGCTTGCTGCGCGTCGGTAACGACTCCCTCGATGTTGAAGGTGGGGTTTTGTGCCAGCGCCGCACGCGCCGGGATGAACAACGTGACGAGTAACGCAAGCGTCGCCGCTTGCCAGGGTCTTACACGGACCATACATCGCCTCCAGATCAAAGCCGGCGGACGCCTGCCGGCGCTCGCATCGTAGCACGGCGGTTGCAGGGTGGTTGCGCAGTCCGACGTCGCTCGCTACGCGAGCTTCGTCGAGACAGGTCGTTACTTGTAGCGCGTGCCGCGCTTGACCACGATGTCCACACGCTGCAGCAGGTTGATGTAGCGGAGCACGTCGCCGCGCACGGCGATGATGTCGGCGTACTTGCCCGGGCTGATGGTGCCGACTTCGCGTTCTTTCCGCATCGCCACCGACGGCCAGTAAGTGGCGGCGCGAATGGTGGTCATTGCGTCGACGCCGAGCAGGTTCACCCACGCATCGAGCTCGCGCCAGGTGGAGCCGCTATGGAACTTCATCGGGATGCCGCTGTCGGTGCCGATCAGCAGCGTCACGCCGGCTTCGCGCAACTGGTTGAATTTTCGCGCCAGCGTCGGGCGACGTGACGGAGTGGCGCGGAAATAATCCAGCCGCTCAGGATGCGTCAGTGATTTCTTGATGTCGTCGACGATGTTCGGCGGCAGGCCTTCGTGCCATGCGGTGTCGTCGATATGTTCCGGGTTGTCGCGAATGTATTCGTAGTTGAAGAGGCCTTCGATGGTCGGCGTCCAGAACAGCGGGCCCATCGCCATGTTCGCGGCGCGCTCGCGAATGGCCTTGATGATGTCGTCGGGATACTCCGGGGCGGCGGCGAGACCGGTGTGCTCGAAGTTGTCGACGCCGGCCAGGATGCCGCGGCGGATTTCCTCGGGCCGATGCGAATGCGCAACCACCGGCAGGTTGCGCCGGTGCGCTTCGTCGACCACGGCTTTCACTTCCTCGAGCGTCATCTGATCCTGATCGATCAGCTTGATGACATCGACGCCGCCATCGGCGAGCTTCTTCACCTTGGCGGTTGCGTCGGCGACGCCATTGACGCCCCAGCGGAACACCTCGGTGCCCGGATATGGCTCGTGCTGAATGAACGGTCCCGACATATACATCGTCGCGCCCACCAACTGGCCGTTATTGATCTTGTTGCGGACGTCGATCGACGCCTCGAGCGGCGCGCCCAGATCTCGCGCGCTGGTGACGCCGGCGAGGAGTAACTGCTTCGCGCCGGCGGGCATGATTACCGGTCCGAGTTGCGCGGGGTAGGTCTTGTCCCAGTGTGCGTAGTCGCTGTGGCCGTTCAGCATCAAGTGCACGTGCATGTCCCACAGACCGGGCAGCACGCTCATGCCCTCGGTGGAGATCACTTCGGCGCCCGCGGGAACCGCGAGCGCACCTTGCACGCCGACCGCGATGATGCGTTCGCCGTCGATGAGGACCACGCTGTTGCGGACGGGCCGGCCGCCGAAGCCATCGATCAGCGTGCCGCCGACGAGCGCCTTGATGCGGTTCTGAGGCGGTTTCTGCTGTCCTTCAGGTGCGGGTGCGACTGCGAACGCGAGGACGACGGCGATGAGCAGGGCGGTGAAGGCGTTGCGCATGCGCGTGAATATACCCGCCTTTGCGCTTCGCGCCACGGCAAGGCAGGCTCAAACGTCTTACGATTCGCTTTGCCTTTTCCGCCGATCTTGTTCGACCGGTAGAGCACTCTTGCGGCGATCCCGCTCGACATAGATCGCGCCGTTGGAGGAGTACCTGCGGAGAAACAGGACACGGTGCGACGTCGGGGACATGGCAAACTTGAACGTCTCAGGAGGCGGATCCTGTACACGGACCTTGACGGTGCGACCGTCAACGAACATCAAGTGAGCATCAACGGGTGCCACGATGATCTCCTTGGGGAGGAGTTTACCTCATCCGTTTCAACAGTTCGACTCCGCGTAACGGCCGCATCGTCCACGGCCACATCTTTGTCGGAGGGGCGTGAGGAGCGCGAGCGCGAAACGCTCGACGGCGCCCGGCGCATTCACGGCGACGTCTCGAAGTTACGGACCTTTCACGTGCCGAGCGATTTCCGCTTCGCTCCGAACGTGGCCTATCGCGTGGACAGCAAGTCGAACCGGTTGGTCGAGCGTCCCAAGTCTCCGCCGGCAAAAAGGAAGAAGTCTCCGTCGTCAAAGAGCCTTCGCTGAACTTGCCCCGCCGATCAACCTGATCGGTTTCTAATCCGCTGCAGTAATTTCACGGCCGTACCTTCGTCCACATCAGGCAAGCACCTTTTACGTGCGCCGTATTCAGTTACGCGCGCCGTGAAACGGTCGAGTCGCGCTAATCACCATTCAAGCGAGCCTTGTCGCGGCATCAGGCTTGCTGACGCCGTGAGAGCGCCGGACAAGAATGTTTTCTCGACGAACACGGAGGTCAGCAATGGGCGATAGGCAACTGCACAGGCACGGTCTTCTCACGCTTGCGGTGATAGTTGGACTGGTAGCGGGTTTCTTGTTCCACGACGGGATTCTCGTGACGGCGCAAAACACCAGCCCGACGATGTTGCATCCGAACCTCGGCGTGAGAGCCGTCATCACCGGTCTCACCCAGCCAACCACGATGGCGTTCATCGGCGAGAACGATCTGCTCGTGCTGGAGAAGGGCACCGGACGCGTGCTACGTGTCGTCAATGGCGCAATTGATTCCACGGTGCTCGATCTGGCCGTCAACTTCGGGTCAGAGCGTGGACTGCTCGGTGTGGCCCTGCACCCTGATTTCCCCAGCAATCCCGGCGTCTATCTGTATTGGACCGAGAGCACGACCGGCGCCGACACCAATGTTCTCGCCGAGACAACGCTGCTTGGCAACCGGGTTGACCGGTACAACTGGAATGGATCGACGCTGTCTTTCGACCGGAATCTGATCATGCTGCGCGCGCTCCAGCCGGCGTTTGCCGCGGAGCCGACACCAGCCGCCGGCCGAGGGAACCATGATGGCGGCGTGCTGGCATTTGGACCCGATGGCAAGCTCTACATCTTCATCGGCGACGTCGGCCGGCGCGGTCAGTTGCAGAACTTGCCCAATGGACCATTCGGGCCCGGACAACCCGACGATCAATTTGGCGGCCCGCAGCCGGATAACGCGCACCTCACCGGGGCCATTCTCCGGCTGAATGCGGACGGGACCACGCCGTCGGATAACCCGTTCTTCGCCGCCGGCGCAAGCATCCCGGGTGAGGTCGGCGCGAACATCCAGAAGATCTTCTCGTACGGACATCGCAACAGCTTCGGGATGGCGATCGATACTGCTTCGCGCGGCGCGGGAAATGTGTGGCTACAGGAGAACGGCGACAACTCCTTCAGCGAGCTCAATCGCGTGACGCCGGGCATGAACGGCGGTTGGGTGCAGATTGCCGGTCCGGTCGCCCGGATTAGCGAGTTCAAGACCATCGAAACCACTCCGCCGTTCGTCGGCCTGCAGCAGGCGCGGTGGCCGCCGTCGAACATCGCCGACACGCCGGAAGAGGCGCTCTCACGGCTCTTCATGCTGCCTGGCGCGACCTATAGCGACCCGCAATTCAGCTGGAAGTTCGAAGTGGCGCCCGGCGGCATGAACTTCCTGCGCGGTCGTGCCCTGGGACCGCAGTTCGAAGACGATCTGTTCATGGGTGCCGCAACGCCGAACCTCGCCGGCGGCTATTTGTTCCATTTCAACCTGACGGGCAACCGCCGCAGCATTGGCGTCGACGATCCCCGTCTCTCGGATCGAGTGGCCGACAACCTCGCCCCGCATGAAATCACGGAGAGCGAGAGCCTGCTCGTCGGGCGCGACTTCGGCGTGACGACCGATATCGAGACCGGGCCGAACGGCAACCTCTATGTCGTGTCGCTCTCGCGTGGGGCGATCTACGAGGTCTTCCGTCGGAACTGACCTGCACCAGGTGTCGGAGGCGGGGGGCAACCCCCGCCCACCCGACTCGAGATCACGCCGAACCGCTCTTCAGGTATTTTTCGAATCGCCCCGCATTGCTTCATCAACGAAATGGCAAGACACATGGGAACGATAGCGAGACGGCGGCAGGGCTGGGGGTATGATCGGCGTTTGTGGCGGATGACCCTGTTGACAGCCTCAGCCCTGGGTGGTTAGGTGGCCTTTATCGGTGGTTGAAGCGCATCTCCCCGCCGCCTGGATCGCCATTAGGCTCTGCCCGCGACGACTCGCAAGACCGCGTCCCGTCGCGGATCGGACACTACGCAATTCGTCGGAAACTCGGCGCCGGCGGCATGGGCGTTGTGTACGAGGCGGACGATGAGCGCCTGAAACGGACCGTCGCGCTGAAGCTGATGCTGTCTGTCGGGCACGACGAGGTGTCACGCCGCCGGTTTTGGCGCGAGGCCCGAGCGGCGGCAAGCGTCAACCATCCGCACGTCTGCCAGGTGTACGAGGTCGGCGAAGACGGTGGCACGCTCTTCATCGCGATGGAGCTGCTCGAAGGCGAGCCGCTCAATAAGACCCTGAGACGCGGCCCGCTAAGTGTCGATCAGGCGCTACCGATTGCCGCCGACATGCTCGCGGCTCTCGCCGCGATTCACGCCCGCGGCATCGTGCATCGCGATCTCAAGCCGTCGAACGTGTTTTTCACCGCCCATGGCATCAAGCTCCTCGATTTCGGTCTGGCGCGACCCGAACTGCAGGCCACGGAGGACTCGCTCGACAGCATCACTCGCTCAGGTGCCGTGTTCGGGACACCGGGATACATGGCGCCCGAACTGATCTCCGGTGAACTCGTCGATGCTCGCTCCGATCTTTTCGCGGTGGGGGCCATCTTGTTCGAGATGCTGGCGGGTCGGCCGGCGTTCGGCGGCCGCACAGTGCTCGCGGTCGTCAACGCCACGCTGACCGAGCAGCCTCCTGCCCTCGCTGGTTCCCCGGCAGTGGCGGCTGTGGACCGCGTCATCCGGCGGGCGCTCGCGAAGAACCCGGAAGGACGTCCCGTCTCTGCTCAGGCCATGGCAAAAGAGCTGAATGCCGTGCAGAGTCTTGACGGCCAAGAACCTCGCGCGATGGCGCGAGCGCTCACGCGCGTCGTCGTCCTCCCCTTTCGCGTCTTGCGGCCAGATCCCGACATTGATTTCCTGGCGTTCAGCCTGTCGGACGCCATCACGACGTCATTGGCCGGCATGGGATCGCTGATCGTTCGATCGAGCGCCACGGCTGCGCGATTTGCCGGCGAAGCGCCTGACTTCAAGGTGCTGGCTGCTGAAGCCGATGTCGACCGCGTCGTCATGGGCACTCTTCTCCGCTCGGGCGATCAACTGCGGGCGGCAACGCAGCTCGTCGAGGCGCCCGAAGGGACGGTGCTGACCTCGCACACGGTACAGTCGCCGCTGGGCGATCTGTTCCGGATGCAGGATGACATCGCACGACGCGTGGTCGAGGGGCTCGCGCTGCCGCTCACCGGGGAACGGCCATCATCATCTCCCGATGTCCCGGACAATCCGCGCGCGTATGAGCTCTACCTCAGGGCCAACGGGCTCGCACGCACCTACGATGGGATGCCGAGTGCTCGGGCGTTGTACCAGCAGTGTGTCGAGCTGGACCCGGAATTTGCACCCGCCTGGGCGCATCTCGGCCGGTGCCTTCGCGTGATCGGCAAATACATCGACCCCACACCCGACAGCGATACTCGCGCTGAGGAAGCATTCGTCCGCGCGATCGCCTTGAACCCACGACTCTCGCTGGCGCACAAGTTCTATGCGAATTTCGAGGCCGATACGGGCCGGGCCCGCGAAGGTATGGTCAGACTCCTGAACGAAGCCACGCGCCACGGCAACGATCCCGAGCTTTTCGCGGGACTTGTCCACGCGTGCCGGTACGCGGGCCTGTTCGAGGAATCGATTGCCGCTCACGCCGAAGCCCGGCGACTCGACCCGACGATCGCGACCAGCGTGCTGCAGACCCTGCTGATGAATCGCGAGATCGACCGGCTCGTCGCCATCGATTCGACCGAGCGCGTCCACGGCGGTGGTGATGAAGGCATTCGCGTCATCGGGCTCGGCTTCGCCGGCCGCCGCGATGAGGCGCGGCACGCGTTGGACGGCTTGAGACAGGGCCCACCCAGCCAGACCTTTCAGGCCTGGACGTCACACCTCGCCGCCTGGCTCGATCGACGAGTCGACGAGATGCTCTCGACCGTGTCGGTGTTCACGCCGCTGAAGATCTTCGACGATCCCGAAGCCATCTTTCAGGAAGGCTGGTTCTTTTGCGATGTCGGGGAGCACCAGCGCGGCCTCGAGTACCTGCAGCGAGCCGTGGCGCGCGGGTATTTCCCCGCGGTGACGCTCACCGAGTGGCCGCAATTCGATGCGCTGCGCGATGACCCGGTATTCCAGACGCTGCTCGCTGATGCCGAAGCGGGACGCCAGCGCGCGCGGGAGGCATTTCGAGAGGCTGGCGGCGAGCGTCTCCTCGCGCGCTGACCGCCGGCGAGGCCACGATGAGGACGCTGGCGCGCGAACCTGACATGGCGGAGATCCTCCGCCGTCTGCGAGCGCTTCGCCAGGATAGCGCACGCCGCTGGGGACGCATGTCGGCGCACCAGATGGTGTGCCACCTGAGCGACGGGTGCCGCCTGCTGACCGGAGACCGGACATCGCCACTCGCTGCGACGCCTCTTCCGCGAATCATGATGAGATGGATCGCCTTGTACGTACCCGTCCGATGGCCGGCTGGCATTCTTACCACTGCCGAACTCGATCAATACGCTGGTGGCACCAGGCCCGCGGACTTCGACGCGGACGTCGCCGAGCTTGAACAGTTGCTCAGGGAGGTCGTGACCGTTCGGAGCGACCGCCTCGACGGGCACCTCCATCCCGTGTTCGGCCGAATGTCGGCGTCGGCGTGGCTGCGATGGGCGTACCTCCACGCGGATCACCATCTCCGTCAGTTTGGCGTGTAGGGCTAACGGATCGGACCTGTACGTCGTGTCGCTCTCGGGCGCTCAAATTGCGGACCTGTCACAATTCGAGCTGTGGGCCGTCTTGGCCCTTAGAGATGATGGTGTCGAAGTCCCAGGATTCTTCTGGCGCGTTCGAAGCGCTGCGTGGCCGGCTGTTCGGCCTGGCCTACCGGATGCTGAGCTCGCGTGCCGACGCGGAAGACATCGTTCAAGAGGTCTACCTGCGGTGGCACGAAGCCGATCGTGACGGCATCGAAAACCCCGAAGCCTGGCTGGTGACGGCGGCCACGCGCCTGTCGATCGATCGGTTGCGACGGTTGAAAACCGAACGTGACGCCTACGTCGGTCCGTGGCTGCCCGAGCCAATCGTGAGCTCCGAACCGCCACCGGGCCACGCGCTCGAACTGTCTGAAGATCTGTCGATGGCCTTTCTCACCTTGCTCGAACGGCTCGGACCCGACGAACGTGCCGCCTTTCTGCTCCACGACGTGTTCGATGTTGGCTACGGCGAGATTGCCGGGGTGCTCGACAGAAGTGAATCCGCGTGCCGGCAGGTGGTGCATCGCGCACGCGAGCGCGTCCGTGGCGAGCGCAAACGGTTCGAAGCGACGGAGTCGGCGAAGGCAGAGATGCTCCACCGGTTCATGACGGCGATCGAAGCCCGCGACGAACGGGCGCTGCTCGAGCTGTTTGCCCCTGATGCGACATGGACGGCGGATGGCGGCGGTAAGTCGGCGGCCGGATTACGGCCGATTGTTGGCGCCGATCGCGTCGCCCGGCTGGCGATTAACCTGCGCGAAAGATTCTGGGCCGCCGATCGCACGATGGAGGTGACGACCGTCAACGGCGAGACCGGACTGTGCTTCCGCGATGGCGGCCGCCTCACGGCCGTGCTGTCGATTGCCACCGACGGCGAGCGCATTCTCGCCATCTACGCCGTGGTGAATCCCGACAAGCTGCAGTAGGGCCTGTCACAATCACCGCGCCCACCCGTCTTCGCTGTAGAACACAGAGGAGACTGTCATATGAATCCACGCATTGATGTCACGAAACACCTGAGCTCCGGGCTGGGCCGGGCGATGTTTACGCTGTCGAGTGAGACGGAATCGAGAATCGAGCGGCCGTTGTTCGAGCTCGTGAAAATTCGCGCCTCGCAGATCAACGGATGTGCGTACTGCATCGACATGCACACGAAGGACGCGCGGCTGGCCGGTGAAACCGAGCAGCGCATCTACGCACTCAGCGCCTGGCGTGAAACGCCGTTCTTCAACGAACGCGAGCGCGCGGCGCTGGAATATACCGAGGCGGTGACGCGGATCGCCGACTCGCACGTGCCGGACGACCTGTTCGAACGCGTCAAGGCGCAGTTCAGCGAGGACGAAATCGTCGCGCTGACGTTTGCGGTGGTGGTGATTAACAGCTGGAACCGTCTCGCCGTTTCATTTCGCGCGCCGGCGGGCACCTATCAACCGCGCGCACTCGCGGCGAAGTAAACACGGCGTCGCCGTGGCGGGTTGAAACGGTCCCGTCGGAATGGGTATAGTTAAGGTTTGCCAGTCACGCCGCAGACATCTGCGGCGTGACCATTCCTCGATGGGCCCGTAGCTCAACTGGCAGAGCAGCAGACTCTTAATCTGTTGGTTCTCGGTTCGACTCCGAGCGGGCTCACCACATTCTTTAAAATCAACAAGTTGCAAGGTTGAGTTCGTACGAAAAATCACACTTCGTCAACAGATTGTTCTGTCTGTTGGTTGATTGACACGCAGTTCGTTCCCGAACATCTCGCGAGCCGGAACTTGTTGATCCAACGCGAGTTCGTTGCGCATCGATGAACCGCGCGAACTGAGGCGTCGATCGATTGCGGACGCGTGTGGCACCGATGTGGCTATCGTTCTGGAATACTTCTTGCCCGACGGCCTCCGCGCCGACGCTCGTGCGGGTCACAGCCCAGGCTCCGGCCGCTGCGGACTCCCGATCGGGTCATCTCGATCGCGTTGTAACCACGCGGAGGATGATTACGGGCTCCGTAACGGCACCCTTGCTTGTGCTTCACGTCTTCGACCTTGCCAAATTCATCGACAACGCAGATATTGCTGCACGGGTTGGTTCATTCACGATGCGTGGAATAGTCACCGCCGTCATCGTCCTCGGCAGCGTCTTTCCGGCGCAGCTCGCGTCGCGCGATCGTGCCGAAGCGCAACCGGAGCGCTATCAGACGTCCCAGGGGCAGACCATGATCGTGGTGCGGGGACCTGTGTCAGCCATCATGGGATCTCCACCAGCCGAACGCGGTCGCCAGCCGGCGTCGGATTCCGCCGCCGAACCACAACACACGGTGAACATTCGACGGTCCTTCGCGATCAGTGCGACCGAAATCACCAACGCGCAGTTCCGGCGTTTTCTCGAGGCCAATCCCGAAGCGCAGCGTCGATACGCCTACTACGGCGCACCCGAGCGAATGGCGGAAGTCCTGCAGCAATTCAGCCCGGACGCCGACAGTCCGGCGATTGCCGTGACTTGGTACGAAGCTGCCATGTACTGCAACTGGTTGAGCGCCCAAGAGGGTTTGCCCGCCTCTCAATGGGTCTATCCCGCCGGCACCTTGCGTGACGGCATGCACATGCCGGCCGACTATCTGCAGCGCGTTGGGTATCGGCTGCCGACCGAGCCCGAATGGGAATTCGCGGCACGGGCGGGGACCATGACTGCGCGCTTCTTTGGCGACACCGACGTTCGGCTCGGCGACTATGCCTGGTTCGCGCGGCATCCGCCGCGCAGCAGGAAGGATCCAGTCGACCCAACCGATCCGCAGCGCGCCGCCCGTGTCGGCCTCCTCAAACCCAATCCACTGGGCTTGTTGGACGTCTACGGCAACGTCTGGGAATGGACACAGGATCGCGTCAGCCGCTTTCAGACCGCAGAGGTTACCGACGATCGTGAGGATCCCGTGCTGATCGTCACCGACAAGGACGCGCGGACGCGTCGCGGCGGCGCGTTTCCATATGGCGCCGCCTTTGCGCGGTCCGCGGCGCGTGGCACCGTCAATAGTTTGCCGACGCAGCGGCGCGACAACGTTGGCTTCAGAATTGCGAAGACCATCGCTCCGACGACGCCCTAATAACGGTCAGGCTACCGTGGCCTGCACCTCATCGTAACTCACGCCGCGAAAGACACCGGCAAGTCGTGTTGGTCAGCGTGTTGCCGTCCTCGGTCTGCTCCCGACCGAGGGCGAACGCAGGTATTCGCACCTTGAACGTCCGCTGACCTGATATCGTCGACGGCACTGTGAATCTGACTGCTGCCGTACTTGTGAGGCTCGCCCTTTCGGTGGCGCGACTGCTCCTGGTTGGTTCTCTAACGATGGCGTCCGCCACGATCATCGCGGCCCAATCGAAAACAATTGCGGTCATAAATGTGACTCTCATCGATGGCACAGGCGCGAGGCCGCGCGTCGTGAGCGTCATCGTGGAAGGCGATCGAATTGCCGCAATCAGTCGAAACGCCCGGGAACGGATACCAACGGGGGCAACGATCGTCGATGGTCGCGGCAAGTATCTCATCCCCGGCATGTGGGATATGCACGTCCACATCGGTGGGCACGATGAAGGCACGAAGGTCCTGCAGCGACTGGTCGCATACGGCATCACAGGCGTACGGGATATGGCTTCGCCCGTGGACGACATCCTTCGTCTTCGACGCGAGACCGCCGACGGAATCTTGCTGGGTCCTCAGATTGTAGCGGCCGGGCCAATCTTGCAGCGTCCATTGCCGTTCAGAACGCCGCCGCTCGTTCGCACGGTGACGGATGCGGACGCGAAGCAGGTTGTTGATGACTTGCAGGCGAAAGGCGTCGATTTCATCAAGGTCGGGGACACCCTGACCGGCGACGTGTACTTCGGGATCGCCAGCGAGGCGAAGCGCCTCGGCTTGCCGTTTGCCGGGCATCTGCCGGTGTCGGTGTCGGCCCTCGAAGCCACACAAGCAGGGCAGCGAAGCATCGAGCACTTTGGAAGTGCTGGCTTCCGTAACGTGCTAATCGCGTGTTCCTCGGCCGAAGCTGAGTTGGCGTCGGGGGTTCGGGACGCACTCGCAAGCGCTCTCGCCGGCGGGCCATCTCCAGACGAGAAACTGTATCGGTCGGAGTTTCTGACGAGACTTGTGGAAACCTACGACAAGCAAAAGGCTGCCGTCTTGTTCAACGCGTTTAACAGGAATGCCACGTGGCAAGTCCCAACGTTTGGCGCGCTCCGCAGCGTCTGGGATGCGCGCCGTGCTGAACTCAGCGCAGGCGACGCCGCAGCCACAGACAGCGCAGCAAGGAAGACCGTCGAGATCTTCGCCGATATGCGAAAGGCCGGTGTCAAGATACTGGCGGGAAGTGATCTGCCGGTCTCAACCGGAGACACCTCCGATTCACGACGAGCTGGTGGCGTTGGTGCGCGCCGGCATGACGCCTTTGGAAGCGCTGCATGCCTCAACTCGGAGTGCCGCTGAGTTCATCGGACGCCTTGCCGATGAAGGCACCGTTGAAGTGGGCAAGAAAGCCAATTTGGTCTTGCTCGACGCGGACCCGTTGACTGATATTGCCAACACTCGCCGCGTGGCGGCCGTCGTCCTACGCGGACGGCTGATTTCGGGGGCTGACCTGCAGAAGCTCCGTTGATACCAGCGAGCGGCGAAACGCCTGGCCAACCATTTGTTCTGCCCGTCTCAGGAGGATCAACCGTCGTATCAGGGTGCGCGAAGGAACGCTCAAAGTTGTGGAAAAGAAACCTTTCCGCGGCCAACCGGTGACAACGAAACGATTCAGCGTAACGTCCTGAAACTCGCCATCAAAGTTGCGCGGCGCGTTGAGCGGAAATACGGCAAAGAGAATCTCGGGCCGTGGACAGACTTCGAGTGGGAATGATCAACGGCAAACTCTCTGCTCTTCGGTGGGTCTTGGGTGACGAGTGGGACATGCTCGACACCTACCCGCGCGCGGGGTCGACGTTTAGCCCGTTGCGCGTGCCCGAATTGCGAACGTTGTGCTCGTTGTGGACCCGCGTAACGGGCTCGCCGCGCGGAGCGCGTCAAAGAGACGCTGAGAGTAGAATGGCCCCGGCAGCATGGCCTTGACGCGAGGGGCCCGCCTGGGACCACGCGTGAGAATCCCAGGTGAGATTCTGGAGCAGCACGACGGTCTTGCCTCGTCCAGCCTCGTAATAGGCAATTTCTTGTCCAAAGACGAGGATCGTGCGCTTGGCAACCTTGAGCTTACCCAGGAGATCAGGACGCTGCTGCGCAGCCGGGTCAAGGCCCGTCGCTAAACACCAGCAGCAGAACGCAAGCATGATTCGACGTCGCATCACGTAGTCCATTCGATCAAGTGCACTCATCTGAATCGCTACCGCAATCGCCCGGATAATCGGGGACAAGATCTCGTGCTGTGAAGGGCGCCGATGCTGGGCGAGAGGGCGATCGACCCGAGCACGCGTCGATTCGCTTCAGAAAATGGGCGATTCGGTTCCAACTGCGAAACTGTGGGTCCACCAACTGCAAGTTGTTGATTCTATAGAGTTAAAACACTGACCGACGCGCCAAGACTACGCTTCGCGCAATCAGCCCTGAAGGGGAAACGTGACTCTCAGAGGCTGACACCGTGGGCGAAAAGGGTCAGCGAGCGTTGGGCATCGCTGTCGTCGTCCATGAGTGCCATCGTCGCCCAGCACGTACCGGCATACGAGATGAATTGAAATTTGCCGTGGGGGAACCCGCTCTCGAAGTAGCCATTGATTGCAACCGCGCGCTTATGAACAAGCCACGAGCCGTCGGACTCCTGTGTTTCAAGCAGGTATTTCACGCCACGCTGAAACAGCGGGTCGTTACCACGCACGCCTCCCGCTTCGTGCAGCGCGACCAGCACCTGACCAGTGGCGTACGCGTCGCTGTTGAGCCCGCGTAGCTGGGACCAGCCGCCATCAGGATTCTGCTCGTTGCGCAGTGAGGTGGCGGCGGCTGAGACCAGCGCCGCCTCCGACTTCGTCCAGTGGAGGCCGAATAACCGAAACACCTTGTCATCGGTCGTCACGGGCGGGGTCGTCCGCAGCCATGTGGTCGCACGCGCGACGCGCGCATTGAGCTCCTGGGCGTCGTCCGCTGCCTCAAACGCCTGCAGAGCCCTAACGGCCTCCGCCGTGGTGGTGAAATCACTGGACATCATCGGCGACCGTGGCGGACCGTAGCGCCAGGGCCCATCCCGGAGCTGCATTCGTGCAAGGAGCAGTGTTTCGTTCTGAAGCGATGGCCAGTCCAGGCCGGCTTCCGCGAAGCTCGACAGAAACTGGGCGCCACCGAAAGTGGTGTCGCCACCGGTCTGGAGACTCCAGCGCAAAACGCCGGCATCACTCTGCAGCGCCGTTCTCACACGGTTCTCACGGCCGGTGAAAAAGCGTTGAATCCGCGCTCTCTGAACTTCCAGCAGTTGCGGATTCATCGCAAACCCTTGCCGTTGTGCGACTGCGGCGGCACGTAACATCAAAGGATGGTGATGACACGGGACGCAGGACTGACGCTCGTCCCAGGTGGCGACACCCTGTTGAATCCGCGGAAGACTGCGCGCGACGGCGGCCTGCGGGGTCAGCAACGTTCTCGGAAGTTCGCTGCTGTTGCCCTGGGCGCCGCTCGCACGCAGAGCGTCGATCACATCCGTCCGCTGGCTGCGGGCGGCCCATGTAAGGGCCGTACAGACCGGACTGATCCCTGGCGTTCACGTCAGCGCCCGCCGCGAGCAGAAACTTGACCGACTCGATCGAATCCAGCGCGTACTGCCGCCATCAGGGCCGTGTCGCGGTGGAAGTCGGCGAAGTTCACGCTCGAGCCGCGTTCGACCAGCAGCCGGAGCATATCGACGTGACCACTCGTCGCGGCGACAAGCAGCGCGGTCGCGCCGTCGACCGCACGCGCATCCGCTGGCATGCCCTTGTCGAGCAACGTGCGCGCCAGCGGCACGTCGTTGCGGTTCGCCGCAAACAGCAATCCCTCGGCTCGATCAATGGTCTTCACCTTTGAGAGAAGCAGCGCCGTCGCGCTGTCGTGATGCACAGTAATCGCCCACCCCAAGCAGGCCGATCGCGGCCGATGGCGGTTATCGTCGTCTTCGCCTCGGGATCGGCACCGTCAGCCAACAACCGCTTTAACGTCTCGACGTCCTGAGTCCAGATCGCTGCGATGATGGGTGGAACCGCTTCATTGGATTGAGAGGGTTCGGGACTGTAGCGCGCGCTCGAATGCAACGATTCCATTGATCGCTGATATCAGGATCGCGATGAACAGAAACACCTGTCGGCGGCTGGCCCCATCACCCCGATGCCAAAGCACCACTGGCTTCCTTTCGTGCAGCCGAATTTGCGTCGGACATTACGAAGACGGCGAATAGCGAAGAACGGAGGTCTAAATAATACGCCCAGCCCTAGCGGACATCTACTCTTTCAGAAGTTGATCGCATCGCGACCCATAAGCTCAAGGCGGCGGCGAGAAGCCCGTCGATTCGCGCCTAGACGAATCGTCTCAGACAGTCCAGTTGACGCAACCAGCTGTTCACTCGGTTCCATCTGGGGAAAATCTGGTCCGCCAGATTTGCTAGCAATCGAACCGCCGCTGAAATTCCGGGTTCTTTGGGGACGCGGCCCGCGCGCAAGGCGGCGGGCTAGTGTCCTGTGACCGCCCCTTTGAATCGCTACGCGTAGGATGTGGGGCCCTCCTCGGGGGGAGCACGCTTCGCGCTTTCGGAGTCTGGGTCGGCGAGCCTGCCCTCAGCAGTTGACTGAACGGCGCAATGCCGATGTGGCACTGTGTGGCACTTTTTCCGAATCACGCCGACACTCCTGCGACCTCCAGGGTCAGATTCGTTCGAAGAATCATCGGCCGCGACGGCGTGATCTGGCTCTCCCGAAGTCTCTTAATCTGTTGGTTCTCGGTTCGACTCCGAGCGGGCTCACCACATCTTCAATGGTCTATTCCGGAGACATGGGTAACTGTGAAATCTCATTACACAGGTGACACATTCGGCTCTCCTCTTTAGGCTCAGCAGCTTGGAGCGGAGGCACGATGACTAAGGGAGAGCAAGCACGCCTCGATGGCGTGGCGATCGAAAGTATTGCAGCAAGCGACGGCCGAGCAAAACGCGGCGCGCGTCTGCCGACGATTCGGCATCTCGCGGAAATCGTTCTACAAGTGGAAACGGCGTCACGCGGAGCTCGGCGATGCGGGTTTGTGCGATCGGCCGCGGACGCCGCGGTCTTCGCCCCGCGCCACGGCGCGGGAGGTCATCGGCAAGATTGTGTATCTGCGCCAGCATTATCATTTCGGCCCCGGCCGGATCGCCGACTATCTAAAGCGCTTTCATCACATCGCGATCGCCCGCTCGTCAGTGCATCGCATTCTGGTCCGTCATGGCATGAACCGGCTGCCGGCGAATCAGAAACATCAGCCTCATGGGAAACGCTGGCAACGCTACGAGAAGCCCAGCCGGGCCACCGCCTGCAGCTGGACGTGAAGTTCCTGGAGCGGATTCCTGGCACGCAGCGGCGCCTCTACCAGTTCACGGCGATCGACGACTGCACGCGCATTCGGGTCTTGAAGGTCTACGCCGCCTGCAATCAGCGCACGGCCATCCAGTTCATCGACGAGGTCATTCGGCGGCTGCCGTTCAGGATCCAGGTGGTGCAGACGGACAACGGGGCCGAATTCCAATCACAATTTCACTGGCACGTGGAAAGCCTCGATATTCGCCACGTGTACATCCGGCCTCGTACGCCCCATTTGAACGGCAAGGTCGAACGCTCACACCGCGTCGACGACCAGGAGTTCTACCAGCTGCTC
Source organism: uncultured Acidimicrobiia bacterium (assembly GCA_963784445.1). Lineage (GTDB taxonomy): Bacteria > Acidobacteriota > Vicinamibacteria > Vicinamibacterales > UBA2999 > 12-FULL-67-14b. The sequence continues at coordinate 1,011,434 of CAWARO010000002.1, forward strand.
GACCGGGACGGCATCACGCGATGACATCCATCTGTTCAATGAGAAGCTGCGCGAGTGGGAGGATTATTACAATTACCATCGCCCGCACGGGTCTCTTGACGGTCAAACCCCGTACGAGCGTTTACTGACTAAGACGAGAGTTGAAGTGTCACCGAAGTCTTAGGACCCTACAAATCAAATCAAGCACTTCGGCGATCGCGTTTGGATAGGCACGAAGGGCGTGTGGCACTGTGTGGCACTCGATCTGTCAATGATCGCTATCGAACGATCCAGCGCCGGGGGTTCTGCGCACGAATCGTGCGGCTACGAGATCAACGTGTCGGCCAGCAGATGGAGAATCTGTTGGTTGCTGTCCCTCAATCTGAGGAGGGTCGCGACCTGCTCGGCATTTCAGAGGTTCAATCGCCGCCGACATCAGGCAACCTGCTCGGCGTCGCGTGCCGTCCGGTTTCGGAGACCTTGGCGATCGCTTACGGCCAACTGGCCCGCGCCGTCGGCGGTTCTAACGCGGCGGTTAGGTCGCTGATGGTCAACCGACCGGCTAGGTCACGTGAAAGGACGACTCCTTCGTCAACGTGGAGGCAAGTCAGCAAATGAGCAAAACAGATCCGCGGGCCGCCAAGGATCACGGCTTTGGAGGATTTTTCCAGCTGCGATCTCCTCAGGACCTGCTTGCCAAGATGCAATACGATTTTGAGCGAATGCGGCGCGAACCTCTGAATGTGTACCCTGCGTTCGACTTCTTCGTCACGGCGCACCATCTCGTGGATTGGATTTGGCCTCGGCTGGACGAGAGCAGCAAAAGACCAACCGCATGGCCGATGCGATTCCACGTGTCTGCGAGCACCTGGCGAACGGCGCAAAGCACTTCACGCTTCTCGTCGTTCAGCGGGCTGGTGAATGCGCGCTCGGTGCCACGCTGGCGCAGCACTCTGTATTGCTCATGTGAGAGTACGCGGCGCCACTGGTGGTCCGTATTCTGAACTGCAAATGGTTTAAGTGTCGTCCGATTCGCTATGGTACGGGAGTGGTCCAGCCAGCGAAACGCAGTAAGCAATCCAAATGCGGAGCCAGCCATGAATAGCAATTGTCTGCGGCTTGTTCTCACGGTCGCTCCTTGGCCGAGAGCGGCGAGCTCACCGAGCTCGCCGCTGCTCTTGCCTCGCCTCGCTATCCGCGCAGCGACCTAAGTCCGGTACGTAGCTCTTCCGAGAAGAGCTTCGGTTGTTCCCACGCGGCAAAGTGCCCGCCCTTTGCCACCTGGTTGTAGTGAATCAAGTTTGGGTACGCCCGCTTTGCCCAGCTCAGCGGAGCGCAGTAGATCTCGTCGGGAAAGACGCTCACCGCAACAGGGATCGCGACGTTCGTGGGGGCGAAAAAATCGAGCTTGTTCTCCCAATAGATACGTGCGGAAGAAATCGCACTATTCGTCAACCAAAAGAGGGTCATGCCGTCGAGCACGTCGTCTCGCGTAAGGCCTTCGGCCTCGCCGTCAAAAGCACGTGAGATCAGCTGAAGACTTTGCGCGTTGTAATCGAGCATCCAAGCGGCCAGACCCACTGGTGAGTCTGCAATTCCGTAGAGCGTCTGTGGGCGAAGTCCCATTTGGAGTGCGTACGCCAGGCCTTTCGCAAAGAAGTCTTTCAGCAACTCGACCTGACGTCTCTCATCGTCGGATAGACCAGATGGAGCCACGCCACCGGACTGGATCGCCTTTGATACGTCGGGGGGAACGGCATGCGGAAAGTTGGTGTGAATGCCGATCAATTCCGGCGGAGCTTGTAACGCCATCATTTCAACCACAAACGAACCCCAGTCGCCGCCCTGCGCCACATAGCGGGTGTAGCCGAGTCGCTGCATGAGGACGATCCAGGCCCGCGCGATCCGGAGGGGATCCCAGCCGGTGGTAGTCGGTTTGCCTGAAAAGCCGAAGCCGGGCATCGACGGAATCACGACATCAAAAGCGTCCGATGCGCGCCCGCCGAAGGCCGTAGGATCGGTGAGCGGACCGATGATCTTCAGCTGCTCGATGAACGAGCCTGGCCAGCCATGCGAAACGATGATCGGCAGTGCATTCTCATGCTTCGAACGCACGTGAATGAAGTGGATGTCTAGCCCGTCGATCTCGGTGATGAACTGCGGCAGGGCATTGAGCCTCGCTTCCACCTTTCGCCAATCGTATTCGGTCGCCCAGTAGCGCGCGAGCTTCTCAACGGTCGCGAGGGGCACACCCTGCGACATGTCGTTGACGGTTTCCCGTTCAGGGAACTTGGTTGCAGTTATTCGCCTGCGCAAATCGGTTAACTCGGCTTCCGGAACGCTCACTCGAAACGGACGAATCGCGACGTTGTCCGCTGAATGCGCGCGCTGGTGTGTCGCGATCGTTTCAATCAACGTGCTCATGGGAATCTCCTACAGAGCCGAACGGTTGTGCGGGACGAG
>CAWARO010000003.1:0-1253044 GCA_963784445.1 uncultured Acidimicrobiia bacterium
TCGACGATGCGGACGTTGACGAGGACCAGGGAACCCGTCTGTGGCGTGGCGGCCGCCGCCGCGGATAGCGCGACCGCCATGCCGGTACACGCGGTCGCGCGCCATAACATCGCGACGACGGACGATTGGTAATTGGCCGTCGGTTCGCGGCAGCGCCGAAGCAGCGGTCATCGATCCGGCGGCCGCGCATCCCGCGCAGGCAGGGAGAAGGCGACCAGCGCGTCGGAGTAGGTAGGGCTCAGATAGCCGCCGCCGCCCGCCATCGCCACGAACTGCCTGCCTGCTGCCGCGGTCCGAGAATAGGTGATCGGCGTGGCGTGGCCGCTCGCGGGCGGCTGACATCCCAGAGGGTGGCGCCGGTGCGAGCGTCGAACGCCCGCATCCGCCTGTCGTTCGTGCCGGCGATGAACACCAGCCCGCCCGCTGTCACGATCGCGCCGCCCAGGTTTGGCGCGCCGGTGTCCGAGAGACCCTTTGCCGCCAGCTCGCCAGATGCCGAGGGGCACGCGCCAGGCAATCGATCCATCGTGGAGGTTCACGGCAGTGAGGGTGCCCCATGGCGGCGCCTGGCAGGGCCATCGCCGCTCGTCCCAGAACCGCGCGGAACCGCCGCGCGGCAGATCACTGCCGCGACGGTAGGCGATGCGGGCCACGCGACTTGCGCATCTCGCCGACCGCGCCGAGCTCGTTGACGTTGACGAACAGGTAGCCGCTGGACGGATCGAATGCGGCGCCCGACCACGTCGCCCCGCCGAGTTCGCCGGGGAACACCAGCGTCAGCTTCTCACCGTGAGGGGTAAATATCCCGCCGCTGATGACGCGGTCGAACAGCGCCTGCGCAGGACCTCCGCGCTTCGGGCGTCACGGTCGAGAGATCATCGCGCGTCAGCGGCGCGATCCGCGCGAGCGGCGGCGGCTTGACGGGAAGGGCTGCGTCGGCCATGCCGCTTCACCGGGCACACGTCGCTCGCCGGCACCGCGCGCTCCTCGATCGGGAACAGCGGCCGGCCCGTTTCGCGATCGAGCAGGAAACAGAAGCCGGTCTTCGCGACCTGCGCCACCGCGTCGACGGGGCGGCCATCGCGCCGCACCGTGACCAGCGACCGGCTGCGCGGGGAGGTCGTAGTCCCAGAGGTCGTGATGGACGGTCTGGAAGTGCCAGACGCAGCCGGCCGCTCGCCGCATCGAGCGCGACGACGCAGTTGGCGAAGAGGTTCCGGCCCTTGCGATCGCCCCCGTAGAAGTCGTACGACGCGGATCCGATCGGCAGGAACACCAGGCCGCGCGCATCGTCCACGGCGATCATCGACCAGACGTTCGCGCCGGTCCGCCCGCGCCAGGAGTCCTGCTCCCACGTGCCGTTGCCGTCTTCGGTCGCGCGCGGCACGGTGTGGAACTCCCAGACCTGCCGTCCGGTCCGCGCGTCGAACGCCCGTACGTCCCCCGGAGGTCCCGTCCGGGGAACTCGGGAGCGGCCGCACCGGTGATCACCAGATCCTTGAAGACCGCGACGGGCGAGCGAAGGCTCAAATCGGGCGCGAGGCGAATCTCGCCGTTCTCGCCGAATCCTGCCCTTTGGTTTGCCGGTGAGCGCGTCGAGCGCGACCAGGCGTCCGTCGAGCGTGCCAACGAAGATGCGCCGATCGCCGCCACCTTCCCAGTAGGCCACGCCGCGATGCCTCGGCGCGGCGCCGGGGCGCGCCGGCTTTGGATCGAACGTCCATCGCTCGGCGCCGGTCTCGGGATCGAGCGCGATGACGCGCCCGGCGGGCGACGTGAAGTAGAGGAAGTCGCCAACGACGAGCGGCGTCGACTCGAATGCGGGTCCTTCGCGGCCGGCCTCGGGCAGACGTTCGCCGTGGTGGTACACCCACGCCTGCGCCAGGCGGCCGACGTTGTCGCGCGTGATCTCGGTCAGCGGCGAGTAGCGCGATCCGCCGGCGTCGCGTCCGTACGAGCGCCATTCACCGGGACGCTCGTTGGCCTGCGCCCCCGGCTGTTCGGCATCGAAGGCGATGCGCCCGCCAATCACCGTCAGGTCCGCGCGCATCGTCCGCAGCCGCGCCGCGGGCACGGTCAGGAAATGGTCGTCCAGAACGACGAAGTCGCCCGAGTTTGCCGGGTTCGATCGAACCGCGGTCTTTCTCGTCGAAGCTGAACCTGGCGGCGCCGCTCGTCATCATGCGCAGCGCCTCCTGCCGGGTGACCGCCTCGTCGGCGCCGAGCACGCGCCCCGATTCGGTCCGGCGCGTGTCGCGGCGTAAATCGTCAGGAGCGGGTTGAACGGGTTCATCGCGTCGTTCGGGTCGAGCCCGAACATGTGATCGGTATTGATGGCGACCTCGACGCCGGCCTGCGCGCCACGTCTGTCAAGCCGATGAAATGCGCGAGACGATCGGCGCCCGAGCGCGGCCGCCAGCGCGTCGCCGTCCTTGTAGTGCCACGCCGGCTGCGTGTCGACGAGGACGCCGAGCCGCGCCGCGCGGGACGCGGACTCGGGGTTGACGAAGTAGCGCGTGAATCACCGTGTGGCGCCGGTCGTGTTCGACGGGCCGGCGCCGTTTCTGCGCGGCCTCGATACCGTCGAGCACCACGTCGACGCCGGCATCGCCGGTCACGTGCGCGACCATCTGCCAGCCGCGGCGGTGGATGACGTCGATGGCGCGCCGCGATCTGCTCGGGCGTGAGCGTCAGGAAGCCGCGATCCGCCGGGATTGTCGAGCGCGTACAGTGCCGCGCGCCCGCGTCCGAATGGCTTTCGCATGAACGACGTGCCGATCAGGATCCCGCCGTCGGCGACGATCTTGAGCGGCCCCGCCTTCAGCCACTCGTCTCCTTCGCCGAACGCGAACGGCAGTCCCTGGACAAAACGCTCCACGCGGCCGGATCGGTCGCGTCGGGCACGCGGATGGTCACCGTCGCGCGCACGTGCAGACGCCCCGCGTCTTTCAAGCGCGCGATACATCTCGAACCCCGCCAGCGTGGCGCCGCGCTCGATCACGCTGGTGATGCCGGCGGCGAGGTATTGCCGGTGGACCCGCTCGAGCGTCGTCGAGCGGGAGCTCGGTCGCGGCGCGGACGGAACCGCGTGAGCAGGCCGCCCGCGTTCCGCAGCAGGCCGGTCGGCTCGCCCGCGGCATCCTTGACGATCGCGCCGCCGGGAGGATTCGGCGAGTCGCGCGTGATGCCGGCGGCCCGGAGCGCCGCGCGTGTTCAGCGAGAACGCATAGGCGGCAGTCGACGACGACGGGATGATCGGGCGCGGCAGCGTCGAGCTCCTGCGCGCGTCGGGAAGCGGTGCTCGCGCAGCCGCGTCGGGAAACGTCCGCGGCGTCCAGATCCAGGTCGCCCTGCGGCCGCCGCGGCGCTTCGTTGCGGAGCCAGTCCTGCACCTCCGCGATCGATGCGGAGATTCCGGAACGGTTGCGTCGCCTCCGCGCGCGGCGACGTCGAGCGCGTGCACGTGCGTGTCGATGAAGCCAGGGACCACCGTTCGCCCGCGCCCGTCGATCACCCGCGTGCGTGTCGCCGACGTAGCCGGCGGACCTCGTCATTCGATCCGACGGCGACGAACCGGCCGTCCCGCACGGCCAACGCCGCGACCGTGCGGAACGCATCGTCGACGGTGAGGATCCTGCGCGTCGAGCAGCACGAGGTCGGCGGGGGCCGCGGCCTGCGGTCGTCGCCGCTGGGCGCCAGCGCGGCGACCAGCGCGATGCCGACGGCAAGAGGCCCGAGCGTCCTTCCGAACGTCACGACAGCCATCGATGCAGATGCTCCTTCACGAACTCGTCGTCTGTGAGATGAGGATAGCGGGCGAGCACGCGGTCGATGTCGTGCATCTGCCCCGGACTCAAATCCTCGTGCGGATCGAGGCACCAGCGTCCCGCGAGCAGTCCTTGCCGGCGAAGGACTTCGTGAATGCCCGGAATGCATCCGGCGAACTGGTGAGCGGGATCGAACAGCGCCGCATTGGCGTCCGTCAGCTCGGCGCCCAGCGCCAGCAGCCGCAGGGTGTCATTATTATCCGAGGGGCTTCGCCCCTCGGACTCCCCAACACGCTCTCTGCGCGCCGCTTCGCCGGCGCGCTCCGTTCGCGTGGCTCACTCGCTACCCTCGTTCGCGGGCGTGGTCAGTTGTGCCCGATCCGTGAGACACGTCCGTGTGACGTCGTGGCACCGCTGCAGCATATCGACCGCGCGCGTCGTCCAGACGGCCCACTGGCCGAGCAGCCCGCCGGCGAAGTGCAGGCGAGTGGCCGTCGACTGCCGGCGGGAAACGGCGTCAGCAGGTCTGCCACGATCGCATCATCGTTGCCGGTGTAAAGCGCCACGTCGTCGCGGCCGCTCTCCGCGAGCGCGGTGGCGACGTCGAGCGTGCGGTAGCGATCGAAAGGGGCGACCTTCACGGCGACGACACGGTCGATGTCGAAGAAGCCACGCCAGAACGTCCGGTCGAGCACGCGGCCTCCGACGGCCGGCTGGAGGTAGAACCCGACGATCGGGATGATCGCGGCGAACTGCCTGCAGTGGTCGAGCACGTCCTGGTTGTCTGCGTCACGGAGCGCCGCCAGGCTGAGCAACGCGGCATCGTATCCGAGCGCCGCCGCAATTTCCGCCTCGCGCACGGCTTGCGCGGTCTGCCCGATCACGCCGGCGACCATGACTGGCCGTGACGGCCGTCCGGTGCACCAGCCGGTCACGGTCTGCGGGGCGAGCCGCAGCACCGGCTCCAACAGGCCGATCGCCGGATCCCGGATGGCGAACTGCGTCGTGTGCACGCCGACCGCGATGCCGCCGGCGCCTGCGTCGCAGTAATACCGTGTGAGCGCGACCTGGCGGCGTTCGTCGAGCGTCCGCGCTTCGGTCAGCGCCAGCGGGTGCGCCGGGATGACCAGGCCGCGCAGCAGCTCGCGGCGCAGTGTCGCGACGTTTCGACCTTCAGTAGCGGCCATCGGTGACTTCGAAGTGCGTTGGCTTGTTCAGCGACGCCCCGCCCGCCCGGACCCAATGCAGCGACCCACTGCCGGAGAACCGACAGCGATACCGCCGGCTCGCCGAGAACCGCGCGGCACCGGCTCGAATCGCTGAGGAGCGCCACGGGCCCCTCGGTGTTCACGAACACGGCGGACGGCCGAAGATCGAACCGAACCACTCCGCGGTGTCGCGAACGGAAATCCGCTCCGGACCCGTCACGTTCAGGAGGGCCGGCGGGGACGAGCACAGCTCGAGGCTGCGCAGTGCGTAGCCGTTCGCGTCGCCCTGCCAGATCGCATTGAAAAACCCCATCGTCAAGTCCACGGGCTCGCCGGCAAACACTTTGCGCGCGATGTCGACCAGCGTGCCGTAGCGCAGGTCGACGGCGTAATTGAGGCGGAAGACGAGCGCGCGCAGCTTGCGCTCGCGCGATACGAACTCGACGACACGCTCGCGCCCGAGGCACGACTGCGCGTACTCGCCGAACGGGAGACGGCGCGATCGTCCTCGCGGCGACCCGGACCGCCGGCCGGCACCAGCGGGTAGACGTTGCCGGTCGAGAATACGACCATGCGCGACTGCGCGAAATGCTCCGCCACCCGCGCCGGAACGAGGGTATTGGTCGCCCACGTGACATCGGTGCGGTCCAGCGTCCCGAACTTTCTGCCCGCGAGAAACAGCACGTTCTCGGCGCGCGGCAGCGCGGCGATCTGGACGGGATCGAGCAGGTCGCACGCGACAGTCTCGATGCCGTCCGCCTCGAGGCTCTCGCGCACGGCGGCCATGGAGAATCGCGACGCTGCCAGCACGCGACTCCGGCTGCCGGCGCGTCCGAGTGCCCGGTGAGCGCGCCGGGCGAGCGACGGCCCCATCTTGCCCGCCGCGCCGACGATCAGGATGTCGCCGCGCAGTCGGCTCACGCACTCGACGTCGGCCGGCGAGGGCTGGGAGAGGACGTCCTCGAGCTGTGCCTCGCCGCGGATCTCGGCAGGAAGATTCGTCATGTGAGGGCTGTCTTGCTCAACCGAACTCCGGTCCCGGATCGCGCGTTCGCAGCATCCACCGTTTTTTTCCGGGGCGCCGGCGAGTCGGTCGCCATCGTGCCCGGCACGACACATCCGGAACAGCGGGCGCGACGCGGCAAACCCCTGGTTCCGCAGCCAGTCGGTGAACTCACCGTGCCGGTCGAACGCGTCCACGACAACCGCCTTGCCCTCTGCCGCGAGAAGCGACGCGCGCACGAGCGCTCGCGCCGCCTCCTCGTCTGACGCGACTACCGGACCGATCTGATCGAAGAGGCGCCCGGGCCGCCCGAAAAAGGTACTGGACGCCGGCGTCGCTGTCGATCGTATGGGCGTACTGCGCGGCGTTGTCGAGCGCCCACTCCAGGAGGATACGCCGGTGGGCGCCGAAGATTTGATCGTCCGTTTCGATCACCGCGGGCAGGCGGTCGGCAGTCAGGCGTCGAACCCGCTTCGACAAAGGCTCGACTGTCCGGTCGACAACCGCGCGCGCCGGCCCGCCCCGAGCCACGTCGAGGGGCTCGGCCACGTGACGCGTCAGCGCGTCCTCGTCTACGAATCCGTATCGCCGGTAAAGCGGGCGGCCGAGCGGCGTCGCATCCAGGCGGATCGGAATCCCGGGGCGCACGGCGCCTATTGCCGCCTCCAGCAGGCGCGCTCCGAGCCCCCGGCCGCGCCATGCCGGATCGACCAGCATCATCGCGATCCAGCCGAACGTGCCGTAGTCGATGCCGATGGCGGTGCCGACGATGGTCCCGTCGTCCATCGTGGCGGCAAAGCCGCCCGCCGGCGCGAGTTGCAAGAGCATGCGCCAGTCGTCGAGGCGCTGGTTCCAGCCTGCCCCGGCGCTCAGACGGAAGGCGGCGTCGAGATCGACGGGCGCCAACAACCGGATGGTGGGAACGGCGGCCTCCATCGCGTGCAGGATCCAGAGTACTCCACCGCCTCTGGATAACGGATGCGTCTCCAATCCATCGACGTAGAATGTGTCTCCATCCATGCGTCGCATAGCACTCTTTCTATTGAGCGCGGCCTGCGCCGGCGCGGTCGTGGTCGCCGCGGCGCAGGACGTCGATTGGAGCGCCTACGGCCGCGACGCTGGCGGCGAGCGGTTTTCACCGCTCGACGGCATTCGCCGTGACAACGTCAAGCAGCTCGAGGTCGCCTGGACGTTTCGGACCGGCGATGCCTATCGGCCCAAGGAGGGCCGGCCCACCGCGCACGAAGCGACGCCGCTGCACGTCGACGGCACGCTCTTCTTGAGCACGCCTCTCGGCCGCGTCTTTGCGCTCGATCCGATCACGGGCCGGCAGCGGTGGGTGTTCGACGCAAAGTCGGCACGCGACAAGGGCTATGGCGACTATGCCAGCCGCGGCGTTTCAACCTGGCGGCGCGGGGCAGAACGCCGCATCTATGTGGCGACGATCGATGCGCGCCTGATTGCGCTCGACGCCAAAACCGGCAAACCAATCGCGACGTTTGGCAACGGCGGCACGGTCGATCTGCGCGCCGGACTACGCGTGCCGGCCACAGGCTTCGCGGACTACGCGGTTACGTCGCCGCCGGCGGTCATCGGCGACGCGATCGTCGTCGGCTCGGCGATTGCCGACGGCACGTCTGAAGTGCACCCGAGCGGGGAAGTGCGAGCGTTTCACGCCGTGACCGGGAAGATGTTGTGGCGCTGGGATCCGGTGCCGCAGGATGCGACGGCCCTGGGTGCGGACACGTGGAAGAGCGGCCGCACCCGCGCCGGCGGCGCGAACGCGTGGTCGGTGATCGTCGCTGACACGGATCGAAACCTGGTCTACATCCCGACGAGCAGCCCCAGCCACGACTATTATGGCGGCGAGCGCATCGGCGACAACCTGTTCTCGGACGCCGTCGTCGCGCTGCGCGCCGACAGCGGCGCTCGAGTCTGGCACTTCCAGACCGTGCACCACGATCTGTGGGACTACGACGTCGCGTCCCCGCCGATCCTCTTCGACTGGCGCAAGGACGGTCGCACGGTGCCGGCGATAGGAGTCGCGTCGAAGAGCGGGCACCTGTTCATCCTCGATCGCCAGACGGGGCAGCCGCTGATTCCGGTCGCAGAAAGGCCCGTGCCGAGGACGGACGTCCCCGGCGAAGTCTCGTCGCCGACGCAGCCGTTCCCGTCGGCGCCGGCGTCGCTGACGAGGACGTCGCTCACCGCTGACGAAGCCTGGGCCATGACCGACGAGGATCGAACGTGGTGTCGCACCGTCATCGGCGGCCTGCGATCCGACGGGCTGTTCACACCGCCGTCGCTCAAGGGCTCGCTCGTCGTCCCCGGCAATGTCGGCGGCGTCGCGTGGGGTGGCATGGCGCACGATCGCGGCAACGGTCTGCTGATCATGAGCGTGAACAACCTCGCCGCAGAAGTCCGCCTGGTCCCGCGCGAGAGCGAAGCGACAGAGCGATCGTCGGGCCGATTGAGCGGCGAGTTCGAGTTCCATCCGCAGCGCGGCACACCCTACGGCTCGGTCCGCCGATTTCTCCTCGCGCCAGGCACGCGTCTGCCGTGCACTCCGCCGCCCTGGGGAACGCTGGTCGCGGTGAAGGCGGCGACCGGCGAGATCGCCTGGCGCGTGCCGCTCGGCCGGTTGCCGTGGGCGGAGCGCTTTCCTGACGCGGCTCGGTGGGGCTCCATCGCGCTGGGCGGGCCGATCGTGACCGCCGGCAGCCTCGTCTTTACCGCCGGCACGCTCGACTCCGCGATCTACGCGTTCGACGTCAGCACCGGCGAGCAGTTGTGGCGAGGGACGCTGCCGACCAGCGCGCGGGCCACGCCGATGACGTATCGCGGCGCTGATGGGCGGCAATTCGTCGTCGTCTCCGCCGGCGGCCACGGCATCGACGAGGGCGGCGGGCCGCTCGGCGACTTCGTGGTCGCGTTCGCGCTGCCGGCAGGCACCAAATAACCGCCAGGAATTCCGTGATACCAGTGGGACTATTTTCCTGAGCTGAGGCCGCAGACAGACACGAACCGCTGATTAGGACGCGCGGCTTGAGGGCTGCTGCCGACGGGTCAGCTCGAATCCCGCTTGGTCCGCCAGTACGTACTGGCGTGACTTCGCTGCGCTGCCGCACGTGGCCATGCTGCACCACCGGCGCGTTGCGCTTCGGGTGGCATCGCGAAAGAACCAGCCGCAGGCGGGACAGGCCTTGATTCGCTGCAATCGTTCAGGCGGGCCCGTGAGCAATGCGACGGCCGCGTCCAGGATCCGCAGGCGCAGCGTGGCCTGTCCAGCTCGCGCCGAGTCGATCGTGCGCGTGTAACCGTCGTTCGTCCGACTGATGATGGTCATGGCCGCGGCGGCCGCGGCGTCACGCGCCAGCGCGTCAAGATCCTCGCGGCCCGGCGAGCGCGAGTCCACGACCGCGCGAAAGATACGCTCCAGGCGCGACCTGACGTCGCGAAGCCGGCGCATTTCCGCAGTCGCCCCAACCGCCAATCGCCGGACCTCGGCGGGTGAGAGCAGGCCGGCTGCTTCGCCAAACCGAAGCGCGTCGGCGTAATCCGTCAGGTAGTCGCGGCGCTCGGGTGCCGTCCAGTCGTGGATCGTGTTCAGGAAATCCAACGTCGGGTCACCACCCACCAGTGGGTACGGATATCCACGCACCCTTCGATGATGCCATGTCTCCGGCTGCCTCACCAGCTAGATCCAATTGACAGGTGAGATACATCATATTACCATCTATTTCATTATAGACGGTGAGAATAGGCGGTGAACATGAGCAAAGCGATCGTGCTGTTGGGAGCCCCGTCGAATATCGGAATTCGGCCATACGACGATGGCGGGCTGCGCGGGCTCGATCGCGCCCCGGCGGCGCTTCGGGCGCGCGGCCTTGCGGCCCGGATCCACGCCGACGACGTCGGCGACGTGGTACCGCCGGAGTACGTCGATTTCACACGTCCCGCGGGCCGCGTTCGGAACGAGGCAGCCCTGGCCCGCTATTCGAGGGATATCGGCGCGCGAGTGGCGCAGGCCGTACTCGATCGGCGTTTCGTACTTCTCCTCGGGGGCGATTGCAGCATCGTCCTCGGCGGCCTGTTGGGCGCAAGGCGGGCATCCAGTTCGCGCCTCGGGCTTGTCTATGTTGACGGCCACGCCGACTTCGCGACGCCCGAGGAATCGGTCACGGGATCGGCCGCGTCCATGTGTGCCGCCTTCGCAATCGGACGTGGCGATTCAGCGCTGGCGCAGCTTGCGGAGACCCCTCTCGTCAATGGTTCCGATCTCGCGATTCTCGGGCGACGCGATGACGCTGAGGGCAACATCTACGGTCAGGCCGCATTGCAAGCCGCAGGCGCGCTGGACATTCCCGCTCCTGCCGTCCGCAGTCGCGGCGCGGCCGCGGCCGCCGCGGCGACACTGGAGCGACTCTCAGGCGTATCGCGCATCTGGATTCACGTCGACGCTGACGTGCTGGATCCCTCCGTGATGCCGGCGGTGGACTCTCCGGAGCCGTCGGGCATGTCGGTGGACGAGCTCGTCAGGCTCCTTCGCCCGTTCGTGCACGATCCCCGCGCCGCCGGGTTGCAGTTGACGATCTACGACCCGAACCTGGACAGCCACGGCACGTGCGCGGAAACGCTCGCCAGCGTGCTCGAACAGACGTTTGGCGGGCGCCAATGATCGCGCGCCTCTGGCACGGTCGGGTTCCGGCGTCGAAAAGCGACGCGTACTACGGCTATCTGCTCAAGACGGGCGTGCCGGATTACGCCGCGACTCCGGGAAACCATGGTGTCCAGGTGCTCAGGATGACGGAGGACGGCGTCACGCACTTCTTGCTGCTCACGCTCTGGGATTCCGTGGCCGCAATCAAGCGGTTCGCCGGTGAAGACTACGCGTGTGCGAGATACTACCCCGCGGACGACGAGTTTCTGCTCGAGCGAGAAGCAGGCGTGCAGCACTTCGAGGTGCTCGCGAACCTGGGGCCGGAGCATGCAAACATTTCTTAGGTCTACTGAAGTCATCGATTGGCTTCATCCGGACGTGTCGGCCTGCGCGCGGCGGCTGCGAGGCGATTCCAATGACCCGCTGGTCATCGCGCGAAGCTGCTTTGAATGGGTGCGGGACGACATCAAACACACTGCGGACTATGGGTTGAAGCCCGTCACGTGCGCCGCGTCCGAGGTCTTGCACGAAGGCAGCGGGTACTGTTACGCGAAGAGTCATCTGCTTGCAGCTGTCCTGCGAGCAAACGGGATTCCTGCAGGCTTGTGCTACCAGCGCCTGAGCCTTGACGGCCATGGAGCGCCGTTCTGCCTGCACGGTCTGAACGCGGTACACCTGCCGGGTATTGGCTGGTATCGAATCGATCCGCGCGGTAACAAGCCGGGGATTGATGCCCAGTTCGTCCCGCCGGTAGAGCAACTCGCTTTCCGAATCAACACACCCGGTGAGGCCGACTTGCCGGAGGTGTGGGCGGATCCCCATCACGTCGTCGTTACTGCTTTGCGGGCGCACTCCGACGCCGATCTGCTCGCTTGCGCATTACCGGATATCACCTGGTAGTGATATCACCCGCCTGCTCCGGTTGAAGCCGATGTTCGAGTCGTTTCCCTTTGTCGTAGCGACACGACGACTGCGTCGGATCACGGCTCTCTCAGCGATGCGGCGCGACCCTCGTGACGTCGAACGCGCGCGAGTTCGATCGCGTCACCGGCCTGAAGTGGGAAGATTGGTCAGTTTCTCGTCGCTGATTCACGGCGGGCAAGCGGCCCGACTGGATTCGTCCAGCTGCCCACGCCCTCGTGGAACGAATCCGTCTCGGGTCCGTAGTGCTCACCTCAGGGAGGCTCGCGATGTTCGATCTGATGCGCGACGTGCGCCACGCCGCGCGCCGCCTGGCCCGCACCCCGATGTTCACCGTGGCGACGTTGATCACGCTCGCCCTGGGGATCGGCGCGAACACGGCGATCTTCAGCATCATCAACAGCGCCCTCCTCAAGCCGCTGCCCTTCCCCGAGCCGGATCGGCTCGTGGGCCTGTGGCAGACGGCACCCGGCGTCAACATCGCCGACCTCAACCCCTCGATCGCCGACTACGTCACCTATCGAGAAGAGTCCCGCACGCTGGCGGACGTCGCCATCTGGAACGGCAACGCGTTCACGGTAACCGGCGTTGCCGAGCCGGAGCGCGTGGACGGAATCACTGCCACCTTCCGCCTGTTGCCGATGCTCGGCGTCCAGCCGAGCCTCGGCCGGCCTTTCGCGGAGCGCGACGACGACGTCGGGAGTCCGCAGGTGGTGATGCTCAGTCATGGCTACTGGCAGCGACGGTTCGGAAGCGATCCCGGCGTCGTCGGGCGCCGGATCATGGTCGATGGCACCGCCCGCGAGATCATCGGCGTTCTGCCAAAAGGTTTCTGGTTCATGGACGTGACACACGACCTCGTGCTGCCGCTCCGCTTCGAGCGTGCCAAGGTGCGGCTCGCCGGATACAACTTCCAGGGGATTGGCCGGCTTCGTCCCGGAGTCAGCATCGAGGCGGCAAACGCGGACGTCGCCCGCATGATCGGCATCGAGCTCGGCAAGTTCCCGCCGCCCGAAGGCATGAGCGTGAAGATGATGGAGGACGCACGGCTCGGCGCCGAACGTCCGGCCGCTGATCGACGATCTGGTCGGCGACGTGGGCAAGAGCTTGTGGGTGGTCATGGCGACGATCGGGATCGTGCTGCTCATCGCCTGCGCCAACATTGCGAACCTCCTCCTCGTCCGGACGGAAGGACGGGCGCAGGAACTCGCCGTCCGCGCCGCCCTCGGCGCCGGCCGCGGCCGCCTGGCGAGAGAGATGCTCGTGGAAAGTCTTCTACTGGGCCTTGTCGGCGGAGCCGGCGCGCTCGGCCTCGCCCTGGCAGCCCTGAAACTGATCCTGCGCACCACTCCGGCCCGGTTGCCGAGACTGGAGCTGATCGGGATCGATGCCACCTCCCTGGCATTCACGCTCGTCCTCTCTGTCGCCGCGGGTCTGGCGTTCGGAGCGGTCCCGGTGCTGAAACGGCGTGGAGTCCGCATCGCTGAAGCGCTCCGGGCAGGCGGGCGCAACGCGAGCGCCGGCCGTGACCGCAACGTGACGCGCAACACGCTGACGATCGTGCAGGTCGCGCTGGCCGTGGTGCTCCTCATTGGTTCCGGCCTGATGATTCGCACCTTCCAGTCGATGCGCCGCGTTCAGCCAGGCTTTACCAATCCGGGAACGCTACAGACGATGCGGATCGCAATCCCGGCGACATCGCAGCCGACGATGCGCAGGTGCTGATCCTGCAGCAGAAGCTCGCGGACAGCCTCGCCAACCTCCCCGGTGTCGCCTCCGTCAGTCTGATGAACGGCCTGCCGATGACCGGGTTCAGCTCTCAGGATCCAATTTTCGCGAGTGACCACAGTTACGCGGCCCACACGATCCCGCCGCTCCGGCGCTTCATCAGGGTGGCACCCGGCGCGTTCCAGGTGCTGGGCACGCCCCTCGCCGCCGGCCGCGAGTACACCTGGACCGACATCCACCAGCAGCGATCGGTCGTGTTGATCAGCGAGAACTTCGCCCGTGAATACTGGGGCTCAGCGGCGGCGGCGATCGGCAAGCGCATTCGTTCGAATCCCAACGATCCCTGGAGCGAAGTCATCGGAGTGGTTGGCGATGTCCGCCATGACGGGGCGGACCGGCCATCACCGTCAACGGTGTACTGGCCGCTGCGGCGCTCCCGCTCGGCGACGTTCATGATCCGGGGGCCGCGCGCAGGGACGGAAGGCTATGCGGCGGATATCCGCCGCGCAGTGTCGGCCGTGAGCGCGGGATGCCGGTCACGCAGACGCAGACGATGCAGGTGGTCTACGACAAGTCGATGTCACGGACCGCCTTCACGCTGACGCTGCTCGGCATCAGCGGCGGCATGGCGCTGCTGCTGGCCGCCGTCGGGATCTACGCGGTGATCGCCTACATGCTCTCGCAGCGAACGCGGGAGATTGGCATCCGCCTGGCGCTTGGCGCCAGGCCGGAGCGCCTGCAAATGATGTTCGTCCGCAGCGGGCTGCTGTCGAGCGGCATCGGCGCCGCGGCCGGCCTGGTGGCCGCCGCTCCACTGTCGCACCTGATGTCCGCGCTGCTCTTCGAGGTCGAGCCAATCGATCCGCCCACGTATGCCGTCGTGCTGATCGGCTCGCTCGCTGCGGCTGCCGCGGCCAGCTACCTGCCGGCACGCCGCGTCACACGGATTCACCCGGTCGAGGCGCTCCGGGCCGAGTAGTTCCTCTCAACACGGACACTCGCCCGGGGCGAGTGGCGTGCTGCCGAACGCGATAAGTCACTGCGATTTCACCGACTTGATTGCACTGCGTCACAACCCGTCATTCGTCGTCAGGCTCGCTGTTACCTCTCGGCCGAAAAAGGACAAAACGCACACAGAATCAATCACTTACGGATCCAGCCATTCTGGTGTTTCGAACTTCCACAGGCTAACTCGTTGATTCTGCGTCGGTAGCCCTCTCGAGCGAAGACTCTTTGGTCTGAACTGGGAAGGAGTGGGTCTTCATGCCGAAACCGTTCACGCTAGCGCCTGTCGCAACGATCGATCGAGATCGGTCCAGAGATCATCGATTGATTCAATGCCAACGCTCAGCCGCAACAGCGCCGGAGGTAGATGTTCCTGGCCTGGAATGGCTGCTCGGCGCTCCATTGTCGACTCGACCGCGCCAAGACTGGTGGCGTGTTGGATCAGGCGCAGGTTTGCGCACACGGCATCCGCCACTGCAGCGTCACCGCGTACATCAAACGAGATGATCGTGCCGTATCCCTTCAATTGACGCTTGGCCGCGGCATGGGTCGGATGTGTGGCGAGACCCGGAAAGCGTGTCACGGTGACGCTCGGGTGCTCAGCGAGCCGCTCGGCGAGGATGCTCGCGCTGTGTTGTGCCCGCTCCAAGCGTAGCGCCAATGTACGCGCACCTCGTACCGCAAGAAATGCCTCGAGTGTACCCGGCGTTCCTCCAGTGAGTTCGCGCGAGTGACGGAGAGCCGCCAGCAGATTCGGGTCTCGTACCGTCGCGACGCCGCACAGCAAATCGGAATGGCCGCCGATGAATTTCGTGACGGACTGCACCGCGATATCCGCGCCGAGCAGGAGCGGTTGTTGATTGAGCGGCGTGGCGAAGGTGTTGTCCACTCCGAGAACCGCGCCATGTTTTCGCGGAGAGGCACAGATCGCGTCGATGTCGCCGACCGTCAAGAGCGGATTCGACGGTGACTCCAACCAGATGAAATCGGCGACGGCACAGAGCTCAATCCAGCGTGCCGTGTCCTCGACTGCGAGGCGGCGGACAGTCCAGCGGCCTCGGTGCTGTCCCGCAAGCGCGAGTCCGGCCACGCCCTGATAGCAATCATGGGGGAGGCCGACGACGGCTCCGACCGGGAGTTGATCAAAGATCGCGGCGATGGCCGCCATCCCGGAGGCGAAGGCGACTGAGTATCCGCCTTCGAGACCGCCAACGATCTCTTCCAGCGCTTCCCAACTCGGCGTGCCGTCATCGCGCGAGTATGCCCGACGGTCGCCCAGCACGAAGTTCGAGGCAGGGGTCGGCGGGACGTTCAGTGGTGAGCCAGGGCTCCGATCGCGTCCCGCTGAGACCAGCCAGGATTCGACTGAAGCCGTATCGTGGCCCTCCGTCGTCTTCATCGATCTGTCACTCCTGAGAACGGGTGGCGCCGAACGATGGGCTCACTGGTGCTTGACAAGCGAGTCCGCCAGCCTGACCTTGATGAACGCCTGCCGAGTGACGCCGAGCCTCCGGGCCTCCTGATCAATCTCACGCAAGAGGTCGACTGGGAAATCCACGTTCACCCGCTGGACCGCGCGGCCGGGTCGGACGGCCTTGGTCAGATCCACGTGCGACGCCAGATTCGCGCCGGCGTCGTGCATGGCGTCCAGTTCGGCGGCCGAGAGTGCTCTAGTCTTGGAGGTACGCTGCTTGTTCTTCATCGCGTGCTCGCCTGACGGAGATAATCCGAATACGGTTGTTCCGCATCGTGACGAACGCCGACCACACCACCTCGCCGATTCGCCCGATGACCTGCGCCCGAGGCTCGTCGATCGAACGGGCCGGAATCTCGAGACGATCGGGATCGCTCCACAGCACCTGGGCGCCGACGAAGTCGATTCCGTGCTTCTTGAGATTGGCGGCTGACTTCGCTGGGTCGAACTCGAAGTCCATCTGGTATAAAAAGTATACCAGAACGGGCTTGGGCGGGAACGCGGGCGACGGTTCCTGCCGCGGCATTCATCGAGAGGAGGCGGTGTGGCGCTCAGTGCGTGACGCACTCCGATGAACCAAGCGCCGGAGTGCGCCGGGCATCGACAGGGTCAGACGCCTCTGGGAAGGCTTGCGTGGCGAAATCCTGGCGAAACAGTTGCGTTTTACGCCGCTTCTCGAATGAGCCAGTTGCGGAAATCGTCCAGTGCGGCGAGCCAGCTCCTAAAGCGTCCCCTATCAACAGTTTACGAAACAGGCCATTTGCCCGTATCGAACTTCCACAGGCTACGAAGGCGCCGACGATCCAGCGACACTCACTCGCCTATGCATTTTGCTCTTGCATCCAATATGGATACTAATATAGTATCCATAAATGGCTTCCGTAAACACTCAATTTTCGATCGCCGTCCACGTACTGGCGGCAATCGCACATCACGAGGGAGTTTTCACGTCGGAAATTCTCGCAGGCAGCGTGAATGCGAACCCGGTTTTCGTTAAGAGAATCCTCGTTAAACTCTCGAAGGCGAAGCTGGCTAAGACGACTGTTGGTAAGTCGGGTGGTTATGGCCTGGCACGAAGCCCAAAGAGTATCTCCCTCTTAGACATCTACTCTGCGGTAAACCCTCCAGATGCTTTTGCCATCCATGCCTATCCCAAAACGAAGGAGTGTGTCGTGAGCTGTAACATCAAGGAAGTCATGAGCGACGTGCTGGTTGGCACTCAGGAGGCCGTCCGTAGGGATCTGAGGCAGACGACATTGGCGGACGTGGTGTCGAAAATCAGGGCCAGGTCCGGTTAGCTTTTTTTTGCTCACAATAGATACTTTTATAGTAACTAATATTCACCGAAAGGAACACGAGATGACTAGACTGAATGGAAAGACCCCTGTGATCACCGGCGGAGCCGCAGCAAAGCGGGGCATGGATGCGCCCACCGCCGTTCTCATCGGGGTGACCGGAGGACTTGGTCACGCCCTGGCCAGGCTCCTCGCGGCCGAGGGCTTCCGGATGGTGCTCGCGGCGCGGCGCGAGTACGACGCCGCGGCGCTGACCGGCCGGAGCGACGGTTCGGCGATTTACCTGCGCGCGGACGTCACCGATCCGGCGAGCCTCGAGAAGCTGGCGGCGGCGGCCTTCGAGCACCTCGGCCGGATCGATGCGGTGGTGAACCTCGCGGGCATCTCGCCGCGCAAGTCCATCGAGGACTACACGCCGGCCGACGTCGACGCGCTGCTCGCGGTCAACGTGAAGGGGCCCATCTTCGTGACCCAGGCATTCCTGCCGGGGCTGCGCAAGCAAGCCGGCGGCGGCGTGGTCGTCCACCTCGGCGGCGCCATGGACGGCCGGGTGGCGCTGCCGTTCATGAGCGCCTACGCGGCGACCCGCGGCGCGCTGGCGAGCTACGTGCAAGGCGCCAATCGCGAGCTTGCCGGGACCGACGTGGTGCTTTCTTTCTTCGGGCCTGTGCCCTCCAACACCGAGTCGGAGTCCCCATATTTCGACATGTGGCGCAAGATGGGCGTCGCCCTCTGCGAGCCCGACGTGGTCGCGCGCGAGATCCTCGCCACCATCCGCCAGCGACGTCGCGCCCACATCATGGGCGGAGGGCTGCTCAGGATGCTCACGCTCGCGAACGCCGTGTCGCCGTCCGCTGCCGACGCGATCGGTCTGCGGCGGTTCGCGAAGCTCATCGAGCAGCATCGTCCACGCTGATCTCCGCGAGAGGAAACCCGTCAGTGACGAGAGGCATCCAGGCGAAGAGATGAGCGATCATTTCGACAACGGGCGGTTCTTCAACCCGAACGGCGCAGACGCACAGCCGTTCTGGAAGGCGCCGCGCATGCTGTTCGAGCGTTACGCCCCATGGCCTGCGCAGGTGCCAGTCGTGCAACGGCCCTCGCCTCCGCCGACCAGCGGCGACGAGATCGTCGTCACCTTCATCGGTCACGCGACCTTTCTGATTCAGACGAGCGCCGGCAACATCATCACCGACCCGGTCTTCGCGCAACGCGCCGGACCGTTCGGGTGGACAGGGCCACGGCGCGTGCGTCAGCCGGGCGTTCGCTTCGACGATCTGCCTCCGATTGCTTACGTACTCCTGAGTCACAATCACTACGACCACTGCGATCTGGAAACACTGCGGGCGTTGCAGCACCGCGATCATCCGCGCATCGTGACACTGCAGGGAAACGCGACGCTGCTGCGATCGGCCGGCGTGACTCGGATCGCCGAACTCGACTGGTGGCAGCGCATGCCAGCTGAAATGTCAGCCATGCGAGGTGCGCAGACGCTCGACCCGGCCGTCACCCCTGGACGCGAGATAGAGATCACCGCGACCCAGGCGCAGCACTTTTCCGCCCGCACGCCCTTCGATCGCAATCGCGCGTTGTGGGGCGGCTTCATGATCACGATCGACGAGCAGCAGATCTACTTCGCAGGCGACAGCGGGTACGGTCCCCATTTCCTGGAGGTCGGCCGGCGTTTTCCGCGGATCGATCTTGCGCTGATACCGATCGGCGCATATGAACCGCGCTGGTTCATGAAGGACATTCACATGAATCCTGAGGAGGCCGTGCAGGCGCATATGGACGTCGGAGCTCGCCGCAGCATCGGCATGCACTTCGGCACGTTTCGGCTGACGACCGAAGGACCGAATGAGCCGGTGGCCGCGCTCGGCCGTGCGCGGTCCGCTGCCGGAATCGACGATGCCGCCTTCACGACGCTCGACGTCGGTGAATCCGCGCGCCTCTGAGCGGCTGACGGCGGCCGATCAAGGGCCAAAATCTGCGGATCGGTTCGAAACGGCAGCTCGAATTCACGAACGATTCCTTCCGGACTCATCAATGACTCCATTTGAGAGCTAACGCTGAGGCGCCCACATGGCGGGTGGTGGCGTTGAGAGGATAGGGGGCAGTCTTCCGCGGCACGATTGCGAAACCCTGGCGAATCCCTCGAAAACAAGGCCAGTTAGGCTGCTTCTTCGGATCAACCAGTTGCGGAAATCGTCCAGTGCGGCGAGCCAGCCCCGTAACATCAATAAAATCAATGACTTACGGCGAGAGTATACTTGCTCCGTCGCTTAAGTCGCTGATCTTCAGTGCGTTTAAGACTGTCGATGGGCCGCACTGGACGATGTCCGCAACTGTTGTCGGATGAGGGCACCGCGCGGGCCATAGCCGATCGGGATGGCACAGCTTGCGGGTACGTGCTCACGGTCGGACCTGAGTGCATGAAGAGACCGCTACGCGATAGATGGATCGTCTTAGGGGAACTTAGGCGCACGTGCGGCGCGAGCGGCCACGACCTCTAAGATGAAGAGGCTGTATTTGGAAATGAAGCTGGAATCGACGCGCCGACATTCGAAGTTCGCATAGCACTCCGCAATGAGCAGAATTTCCGGAACCCACCAAAGGAGACCGTGAACCTGCCAGTGATGAGCCATTTGTGACGTAAACTCGCCGCAACGGGCTGATCGCCGCAAGCGCCGATTTGGCGGATGATATTACAAGCGGCCCGCCTTCCGAGTGTTCAGAATTGGTGTCCGTAGCGGTCGAAACGCCGAACCGACCCCAGTCCCTTAATCGCCGAAAGGCTTTTGCGTGAACCGACAAGACCCTATCGTCTTCGTCGTTGATGATGACGTGCGGATCTGCGAAGCCATATCGGAGCTTCTGTCGGCATGTGAGTTGCGCGTCGTGACCTTCCGTTCCGCCGCTGCGTACGCTGCGTATCCAAAACCCGACGTCCCGACCTGCCTCATTCTCGACGTGGAGCTGCCGGACATGAACGGACTGGAGCTGCAGGCCAAGGTTCGGCCGGAGGATTCTCCCCAGATCGTATTCATCACAGGACACGGCGACATCCCCATGACGGTGCGTGCGATCAAGGGGGGCGCCGTCGACTTTCTGACGAAGCCGTTCCATGGCGCAGACCTGATCCGGGCGACGAACGCTGCAATTGAGCAAGACCGAACGGTCAGGCAAACGAGAGCAGACCTCGCCGAGCTGCGTCAGCGCCTTTCGTCTCTGACGCCACGAGAGCGCGAGGTCTTGCCCCTCGTAGTTTCTGGGTTTCTTAATAAGCAGTCCGCGGCTGAGCTAGGGATCAGTGAGATCACTCTGCAAATTCATCGCGGGAAGATCATGAAAAAGATGCGGGCAGGATCACTGGCCGAATTGGTGAGGATGGCCGCAACATTGGAGATTCCACTCAAACATTGACGGTCACAGCATCGCTCTGCAACGTGAAATGAAACACCGCGCCACGCGGGGTATTCGGCACCGCCCACAGCCGTCCTTCGTGGGCTTCGATGATCGCGCGGCAGATCGAGAGACCCATTCCCATACCGTCGGGTTTCGTCGTAAAGAGCGGGTTGAAGATGCGGTCGAAATCCGGCAAGTCGATGCCGGGCCCGTTGTCCGCAACGCTTATGAGTACACCGCTTGCTCTGTACACATCAGATGTGACGCGTAATACTCTCGGCTCGCCTTCAGCGGCCATCGCGTGAATCGCGTTCGTGATCAAGTTGAGAATCACTTGCTGAAGCTGCACGCGATCGCCCAAGACTTCCGGAAGTCGCGAGTTCGGTTCCAGTTCAACGAGTATCCGGTACATTTGTAGGTCGTCACCTTCCACAGCCAGTGCCTCACGGATGACCTCATTGAGGTCCACACTGGTTCGTGGCCGAACGTCCTTCTTGAACATCGCCCGAATGCTGCCGACGACCTCTCCGGCGCGATGGCCGTCAGCGGCGATGCGTGTGAATGCCTGCTTGGCTTTGTCGACATTCGGTATTGGCCGATCGAGAAACCGCAATCCTGCGTCGGCACTCGTGACCATCGCCGTCAACGGCTGCCTCACCTCATGTGCGATTGTCGCGGCGACCGCGTCTCCGGTCATGAGTCTCGCCTCGCGCTCGCGACGCTGCGCCAGGACGGCAGCACGAACCATCCCATAAAGAGACTCAATTTCGTAGAGGAGCACGATTAGCACGAGGCTGCTCGAACAGATCCCCAGCATCCGGACGGCATAGAACGCCATGCTGAAGCGGATCGGGGTCGGGTAGTAGCTCAGCGGTATCTCGACCAGATAGAGGCACATCACGACCATCAGCCACAGGTCCAGCATTGACCGGCGCCGCTTCCAGAGCGCGACGAGGGCCGCAACACTGACGACGGCGAGCGGTGCACCCACCCACGGCCAGAGGGGACCGAGACGCAAGGGATCGAGCATCAATCGGGGAAGAAGTGGTTCGCCGATGACGCAGATCCCTACGGTCACCGACGCCAGGGCGACCGTCGCGGCGATACGCGTGCCCATCGCTCTCCGTAGCGTGCCATGCCACAGTCTCTGGCTGGGCTCCGCGTCCTTGGTCAACGCATACCGAATCACGAATATCGGAAATCCAAAGTGCCACACGACGTAGAGCCACACCGTGCTCTGCAAACCGCCGATAAGGCTCGTGCTGCCAAAGACGCCCGGGAACGTGAGGAACCAAAAGGTCAGAATGAGAGCGGTAAAAAGGTAGGCACTCGCGATCGTCAGGATGGCGCGAGACCGCAAAATCGAAAACTGGGCGAACAAGAGAATCGCGGTGATCGAGTCACACAGGATCATCGCCGTGGAATACGCCGGAATGAAGGCATCCACTCTCCTAGGTTGGATCCCTGAGAGCGGGCCTAACGTGATGGACAGATAAACGCACACTAGGCCAAGTACCACTGCGACGGCCAATCGCTGCTGTGCGGGCCCTGGAGGCAGACTCGACAGAATGATGTGCTGTTCGCTTGGTAAAGCGGACGCGATCTTCGTCATCCGAGGAACCCCGTGCGGCCGCCGCAACTGTGGAAACGGCGGCTTCGCGCTGGGGACAAGACGAAGGTGGTCCGCCCGCCGCAGTTGCTGAAAAGTGCTTTCAGCAAACGCGCGGCGTGTCTCCCACCGAACGTCGGAGTAGAGGACGTCCGCAAGCTCGTCTCTTGATCGTCATCATAGCCGCAAAGGTCAACGGATCTACTGGGACGTCACACGCAGCCCTTGTGCTCTCACGGTGAGTGCCGACGCGACGGCGCGCCGTAAAGGGCATCGACCAAGGCCTCGAGAAGTGCCTGTCCGTCGAATGGTTTGATGAACACCCGCCGGCGGCTTCCTTCGCCGTCCGGCACACGGTTTAGCATGTCGGCACGACCCGTGACGAATATCGCGGGCAACTCGGGTCGCACCTCGCGGATGAGTCGCAGGAGCTCGAACCCGTCTGTCACGGGCATGCCGATGTCAGAAATCAGAGCATCGATTTCGGCCAGGCAGCCGCTCTTCAGGAGTTCTCCAGGAGAGTCAAACACGCGGACGGCGTAATCCGCCGACTCCAGCAGGGCCTCCAAAGACTCGAGGACTCTCCGGTCATCATCGACCACGGCGATGAGAGAACGAGGAGTGTGGTCAGTCATTGACGTCTTGTGAATCCCTCGCGCAGGGTGGCCGGGAACATGTGGGGCGCAACACCGCTGCGCCCATACGCTGCCTACGCTGCCCGCTGCCATGTCGCCTTCAGGCCGCTCCAGCAGTTTGAAGATCTATGCCGAACCGATCTTGCCTGATCGATCACCCGCCCGTCTCTAACAGGAAGATGTGATACCGCAGAGGACCGCCGATCGCAGAGAATCCAGGTTCTGTGCCACACGTGAAATGCACGTCTGCCGACCGCACGACTCAACGACCCTACGCGAGGTCATCAACCATGTCGCAAGGTACGCCCGTCGTGTTCGTCGTGGATGACGACGTGTCGGTTCGCGAATCGCTGGCATTGCTCATCGAGGCCGCAGGATGGCATCCGGAGACCTTCGGGTGCGCACGGGATTTCCTAGCTTGCCCTTCCGAGTCTGTTGCCCCCACCTGCATGGTGCTTGACGTTTCTCTTCCCGATCTCAACGGCCTGGAAGTTCAGAAGCGAGTCCTTATCGATCGAACTGACATGCCGATCATTTTCATCTCGGGACATGGTGACGTGCCAACCTCGGTGCGTGCGATGAAGGCAGGAGCCGTTGAGTTCTTGGTGAAGCCGTTCGGCACGGACGTGCTCGTGAGCGCGATCGGAAGCGCCCTCGAGCGCAGCCACGCCGCACGCGCGCACCGCGCCGAGATCCGCACGCTTCGCCATCGACACACAGCGCTGACGCCACGTGAGTCTGAGGTTATGGCGCTTGTCGTCTCGGGCCTGCTGAACAAGCAAGTTGGCGGAGAGTTGGGGATTAGCGAGATCACCGTCAAGGCGCACCGCGGCCAGGTGATGCGGAAAATGGAAGCCGACTCTTTCGCTGCGCTCGTCATGATGGCAGCAAGCCTGCGCCCAATATCCTTGCCGACAGCCTGACGGCCCCGACGGCTGTTCTTTTCCGTCCTCCGCGGACGAAGCCAGCATCGACACCGTGGGGCGCCTCGGCCACCGCGCGCGGTTGGCGATACACCGAGTAGCGGCGGCCGCACCAACTGCGACCGCAGGGCTCGTCCATCAGCGGAGCTGAGGACACACGTACGTGTGAGCGGCGCTCCGCACTGCAACCGCGTCGCCACCCGCCGAGCCGATCTGCCGAGACCTAGGTATCCCCAACACCATCGTCCAATAGATTCGCTCTCCCACTTGCTGTGAGAATCGCACTCGTCCATCGCATCCGAACAAATCGGACGCGCGTCGGGCAATCACTCGAAAGGAATTGGTCATGACCACATTCGGACACACGATGAAGAGCGTAGCAGTGAGCGCATGCGCCGTCGTCGTGCTCGCCGTCCCTTGCGTCGCGCAGACGAGGCCTACCGCAGCTGTCGCAGCCTCCGGCAGCGGCGCGAATCCTGACGCGCCGATGGCCGAGGTCAACGGAACCACCGTACGACCGTTCCACATCAGCGTGCCGCAGTCAGCGTTGGACGATCTGCGCCGCCGCGTACTGGACACGCGGTGGCCGGAGAAAGAGACAGTCGCGGATCAATCGCAGGGCGTGCAGCTCGCGACAATCCAGGCGCTCGTTCAGGACCTGGGGGACGGACTACAACTGGCGCAAGGCCGAGGCGAAGCTGAATGCGTTGCCGCAGTTCGTGACAACGATCGATGGGCTCGATATTCAATTCATTCACGTCCGATCGCGTCATCTGAACGCGTTGCCGTTGATCATGACGCACGGGTGGCCGGGCTCGCCCCTCGAGCTGCTGAAAGTGATCGGTCCGCTTACCGATCCGACCGCGCACGGCGGACGGGCCGAGGACGCGTTCGATCTCGTGCTGCCCACGTATCCAGGGTATGGGTTTTCAGGCAAACCGCAGGGCACAACGTGGACACCTCCCCAAGTCGGTCGCGCGTGGGACACGCTGATGCGCCGTCTGGGCTACACGCGCTATGTATCGCAAGGCGGCGACTGGGGCGCGATCATTTCCCAAGTGATGGCCGTGCAGGCGCCGCCAGGCCTGCTGGGGATCCACGTCAACATGCCTGGCACGGTGCCTCCGAATGTCCTGAGGCTCATTCGTAATGGCGATCCAGTGCCCTCGAGCTTCTCCGAGGCCGAGAAGACCGCCTTCGCAGGCGTCGAGGCCTTCTACAAAAAGGGCTTCGGCTATGCCGAGATGATGAATACGCGTCCGCAAACCCTGGGTTATGCGCTGGCGGATTCGCCAGTCGGCATGGCGGCCTTCTTCTATGACAAGTTCGCCGCCTGGACGTACACCGGCGGGCAGCCCGAGCGCGCGCTCACGCGCGACGAGATGCTCGATGACCTCACGCTCTACTGGGTCACGAACACCGGCACATCCTCGTCACGGTCGTATTGGGATGCCGCGCAGCTCGGCGGCGGCCCGTTCAATGCCTTCGATATCAAGACCGTCCCCGTGGCGGTCACGATCTTCCCAGGCGAGATCTACCGCGCGCCGCGCAGCTGGGCGGAGCAGGCGTTTCACAAACTCATCTACTGGAACGAGGTCGACAAGGGCGGGCACTTTGCCGCGTGGGAGGAGCCAGAACTCTTCGCCGCCGAAGTACGCGCGGCGTTTCGTTCTCTGCGGAGTCAATCACCCAGCGCCGGCCCGGTCGCGGTTCCAACCGAAACGACACGGGGACCGAAATGACAACAGCAGTACGCACGCTTCTGACGGAAGTTCTCGAAGCCCATGGTGGCATCGATCGGTGGCGTACCTTCACACAGGTGACCGCGAAGGTCGTCACCGGAGGCTTCCTGTGGAGCATGAAGGGCCTGGATATCGACGGCTCCGCCCGCAGGATGACGTCCGACTTCAGACGCCAGCGAACTCGCACCGAGCCTTTTGGCGATGCGGATTGGCACATGACATATCAGCCAGATCGCGTCGTGATCGAAACGCAGACCGGGAAAATCATTGCGGAGCAGCAGCAGCCCCGGGAGACGTTTGCGGGTCACGCGTGGGAGACCGCGTGGAATCCGCTGCAACTCGGCTACTTCAACGGTTACGCGATGTGGACCTACTACAACCTGCCGTTCCTGCTCGGCGAACCTGGCGTCGAGACGACCGAGATCTCGTCGATCACGCTCGACGGGCAGACACTCAGGGGCTTGAGGGCAGACTTTGCGCCAGGCATCCACACGCACTGTCCGGCGCAGGACTTGTACTTCGACGAGGGCGGACTGCTGCGGCGTCACGACTATCAAGTCGATGTCGCAGGTGGGACCCGCGCGGCGCACCTGATTTCCGACTACATCGACGTGCAGGGGCTGCGACTTCCGACGCGACGCCGGGTCTTCCTGCGGAATCAGGACGGAACATTCCAGTCGGACAGCACGCTGGTATCGGCGGATCTGTCTGACTTCGAGCTGAGTTGAGTGTGGTGCGCACCGCCATTTTGCCAGGGAGTCTGACATGACCGCTACACACGCTACAGCACCAACCCAGTTCGTGGACGTCGCGGGGACCCGGTTCGCCTACCGTCGCTTCGGTGCTACCGAGGGTCGTCCGGTGGTGCTCCTTCAGCATTTCACCGGAACGATGGACTTCTGGGATCCGACGCTGACGGATGGTTTCGGTCGGGAACGGCCCGTCGTCCTGTTCGACAATGCGGGAGTGGGCAGTTCGGGCGGCCAAACGCCGGCCACGGTCCGCGAGATGGCGCTCGACGCGGTCGCGTTCCTCGACGCACTGGGCCTGCAGCAAGTGGACCTGCTTGGGTTCTCGCTGGGCGGCTTCGTCGCTCAGGTGATCGCGGCCGAGCACTCACACGTCGTGCGGCGCGTCATTCTCGTCGGCACTGGCCCTGAGGGCGGTGAGGGCATCAACCAACTTGGGGCGGTCCTCGCCACGGGTCAGGAGACGAGCCCGACCGAGCCGCGGCTGTATCTCTTCTTCGATCGCACGGAGAACAGCCAACGAGCCGGGAGGGAGTTCATCGCGCGGCAAGCGCACGGCGCCGAGGCGATCGTGACCCCAACAGCACCGATCAATCGGTGGCCGCGCAGTTCGCCGCGATCGTCGAATGGGGCGGGATGCCTGCACCGGAGGCGGCGACGCGACCCGAGCACACGATCCAGCCGGTGCTCGTCGTGAACGGCAAGACTGACGTGATGGTGCCGACGATCAACTGGTACTCACTGTTCCAGCAGCTACCGAACGCACGATTGACCCTCTACCCGGACTCCGGTCACGGCGCGTTGTTCCAGTACGCCGACGCGTTCGTGAGAGAAGGGCTGCAGTTCCTGACGGCGTGACGTTCGGCGCGAGCTCGCCAACACTATGCGTGTGTTCGGGTGACGACCGACACCAGGGTCTTGCCGACACCTTCGTCCAATAGACCAGACGTCGTGTGTCTGGTCTCATGTAGTCGCGGTTGACGATGCACCGACCCGCCGCCCGCTTCACCTTCTGACACTCGCAAGAAACGGCACCCGATTCGATCGACGCGCGGCCCTTGCGTTGAAGGCCGCTCGTCGGAAGGGAGAGCGCCATGAGGCACGTTTGGATACTTGTCGCACTACTTGGAGGATCGATCGTCATGAGTCCCACATCGATGCATGCACAGGCAGAAACGCGGAGCGCGGCTGCCAGCGGTGCCGCGCGTGATCAAGCCCTTCAGCGTTCACTTTCCGGATGAGGCGCTTGCGGATCTGAGACGCCGCGTCTCGGCGATGCGTTGGCCCGAGAAGGAGATCGTCACGGATCACTCGCAAGGCGTGCCACTCGCGACGATGCAGAAACTCGCGCGCTATTGGGAGACGGAGTACGACTGGCGCAAGGTCGAGGCGAGGCTGAACGCTCTTCCGCAATTCACCACCGAAATCGATGGCGTGGACATTCACTTCATCCACGTGCGGTCGAAGTATCCGAACGCATTGCCGATCATCGTCACACACGGATGGCCCGGCTCGATCATCGAGCAATTGAAGATCATCGATCCGCTGACGAATCCCACCCGCGCATGGCGGGAGCGCATCGGACGCGTTCGATGTCGTGATTCCGTCGCTGCCTGGCTACGGATTCTCCGGAAAGCCATCCGCGCTCGGCTGGGATCCCATCCGCATTGCGAAGGCGTGGGTGATCCTGATGAAACGCCTTGGATACACGCGATTCGTGGCCCAGGGTGGCGATTGGGGAAATGCGGTCACGGAACAGATGGCGTTGTTGAAGGCTCCGGAGTTGATCGGCATCCACACCAACATGCCTGCCACCGTCCCGGACGACATCGCCAAAGGCGCTCTCCGCCGGCCAGGCACCGGCCAACCTCTCAGCCGACGAGAAGCACGCGTATGACCAGCTCGACTTCTTCTACAAGCACGGCCTGGGCTACGCGCAAGAGATGGCCAATCGGCCGCAGACCCTCTACGGCATCGGGGATTCGCCAGTCGGCATGGCCGGTTGGATGCTCGACCACGACGCACGCAGCCTCGCGCTGATCGCGCGCGTCTTCGACGGCGAGCGTGAGGGGCTCACGCGAGACGACATCCTCGACAACATCACCCTCTACTGGTTGACGAACACGACGGTCTCATCGGCGCGTTTGTATTGGGAAAGCAAGCTCCCGTTCTTTGCACCGAAACACATCACCATCCCGGTCGCGGTCAGCGCTTTCCCGGACGAGCTCTATCAAGCCCCTCGGAGCTGGACGGAGCGCGCGTATCCGAAGCTGATTCATTACAACAAGCTCACGAAGGGCGGACACTTCGCCGCGTGGGAGCAGCCCGACGTGTTTTCGGCGGAGCTCCGCACAGCCTTCAGATCGCTCCGGGGGGCGGAGTGACGGGGTCCTCGCGCGACGGTGGTCGGCGTCGATTTCTTGGAGCCGCTGCCTTGTCGATTGCAGGCGCATCCTTCGGCGCGATTCGCTCGGCAGCCATGCAATTCGACGGCGAGTCCATAGGCAGTGCCACTGGCGCGGTTGCGCTTCCGGCAGCTTCGTTCGGTGCGTTGAAGCAGATCGACGCAGGCGTGCTGAGCGTCGGCTATGCGGAGGCCGGTCCACCGGACGGCTCCCCAGTCATCCTTCTCCACGGTTGGCCGTACGACATCCACACCTATGTCGATGTCGCACCGTTGCTGGCCGCCAAGGGCTACCGGGTCATCGTGCCCTCGCTACGAGGCTACGGCTCGACGCGCTTTCTGTCGCCTGGTGCCGCACGAAACGGGCAGCAGGCGGCGATCGCGGTCGATGTGATCGCATTGATGGATGCGCTCAAGATCGACAGGGCGATTGTGGCGGGTTGCGACTGGGGCGCGCGAACGGCGAACATCGTTGCGGCCCTGTGGCCGGAGCGCTGCAAAGCCCTCGTGTCGGTGAGCGGCTACCTGATTGGCAGCAGGGACGCGAACAAGAAGCCGCTGCCACCACAGGCCGAACTCCAGTGGTGGTATCAGTTCTACTTCGCGACGGAACGCGGCCGCGCAGGCTATGAGGCGTATCGGCGCGACTTTGCCAAGCTGATCTGGCGGATTGCGTCGCCGACATGGCAGTTTGACGACGCGACGTTCGATCGCAGCGCCGCGTCCCTCGACAACCCGGATCACGTCAACATCGTCATCCACAACTATCGCTGGCGCCTCGGTCTGGCCGAGGGCGAGCCGGCCTATGACGCCCTCGAGAACCAGCTCGCGGCCGGGCCGGTTATCACCGTGCCCACTATCACGCTCGAAGGGGACGCCAACGGCGCGCCGCATCCGGCTCCGGCCGCCTATGCTTCGAAGTTCTCGGGCAAGTACGCGCACCGAAACTTGACTGGCGGTATCGGGCACAACTTGCCGCAAGAAGCCCCGCAGGCGTTTGCGGCGGCCGTCATCGATGCGGACGCCCTTTGATCGGTGGCGTGTGTCAATCCTGGAGAGCCCTTTCATGAGAGCGATTCTGCTGCTCCTCTTCGCCGGCGTCGTCGTGGGATCGAGCCTGGTCGGCGCAGCGAACAAACTGCCCACGCTCAAAGCTGAGCGCTGGGTGAACTCGGCGCCACTCACGGCCGAGGGCCTGCGTGGCAAGGTGGTACTGGTCGATTTCTGGGAGTACACCTGCATCAATTGGATTCGTACCTTGCCATTTGTCAAGGCGTGGAATCGCGACTACGCGGCGCTCGGCCTGGTCGTGGTCGGAGTGCACGCGCCGGAGTTCGAGTTCGGCAAGCGCGCCGAGAACATCGACCGCGGGATTCGTGACCACGGGCTGACCTATCCGATCGCGATCGACAACCAGTTCGCGATCTGGCGGGCCTTGGGCAACGACGTCTGGCCAGCGAAGTTCCTCTTTGACGGTGACGGACGGCTGGTCAAGCGCTGGGCAGGCGAGGGGAGCTACGACGAGATCGAGTCCGAGATTCGGCGGCTCCTCGTCGCCGCCAACGCTCACGTTCAGCTGCCCGCTGTCAGTCACGAGGCAACGGTGTTCGCCAAGACCGGCCAGCCTTCTTACGTTGGGATCACCAACGAGACCTATGTCGGAGCGGACCGACGCGAGCCCGGTGGTATCACCCTCGAGGGCGACTGGCGAAGTGAACGTCAGTACATCGAGCTCCGGAAGGGCACAGGCAAGATCCTGCTCCCCTTCACTGCCGGCGAAGTGAACCTCGTCATGCAACCGGGACCCTCAGGCAGCGCCGCGGTGACCGTGTTGCTGGACGGGAAGCCCGTCGGCGACGCCCGCGGTGCAGACGTCGGCGCAGACGGAGTGGCGCGCTTCGATCGGTCCGGCATGATTCGCCTGGTCGCCGGTGCGGCGCGGCGACGTCACGTGCTGACGCTGGTGACGAACGACCCTGGCGTGCGTGCGTTTTCCTTCACGTTCGGTCCGTAGCGGTTCGGCGGTCGTCCACCGTCGCCGACCCGTCGCATTGGGGGAAGACCGCTGAGTTCCGTGAACTCGTCTCTTACGAGGCAAGAAGATGGCTGTCGCCACTTCCTGCTGAAGTCCACCGAGATACCTGGCCTCGACGCGCGCCAGACCTCGGCGAAGGCAAGCTCTTGATGGCGGGCACGTTCACCCACGTCCGCTTGCGCCACCCGAACTAAGTGCGCAAGGTCTTGTCAGGAACTCGCGCAGCGGCAATGAGAGGGAGGAAAGATGTGCTCTGCCACAGTCCGCACTGAACGTCACGATAATCCGATGCAAGCGGTGCCGAGGCACCTTGCGTGTGCGGAAACGTGGTCCGGAAACGAGCGGACCGCCAACTTGGTACAACTGCCGGGTTTGACTGCATGGGTGGAGTCGGTGCCGGCGGGGCCGGGTCTCGCAGGCGGGGATGTCCACCATGTATCAGTGTGCCCAAGTTGCATTGTTTCGCGGATCGCGCTTGCTGATGTGAGCGGCCACGGACAAGCTGTCGCGGTGCTTGGCGAGAAGCTCCAAGAGCTCATGCACCGGTACCTTCGTGCGGTTGAACAGGTTGGGTTGATGCGGGATCTCAATCAGGCGGTCCGAGAGGAACTCGACAACGTGCACTACGCGACGATGGTCGCGATCGGGTGGCACAGCCGGCGGGGGCTGCTTGTGATGACGAACGCTGGACACCCCCCGCCTCTCTGGTATCGTGCCGAGCGCA
Source organism: uncultured Acidimicrobiia bacterium (assembly GCA_963784445.1). GTDB lineage: Bacteria > Acidobacteriota > Vicinamibacteria > Vicinamibacterales > UBA2999 > 12-FULL-67-14b. The sequence continues at coordinate 31,288 of CAWARO010000003.1, forward strand.
ACGAGTGGAGCTGGCTTGAAACGCAACGCGCGAGCGAGCGAGGGCGGCCGGCCGGCGTTCCGTTGGGCATGTTCGCCGACATCAGCTATGACCGGAAGGTTGTCAAGCTGCAATCGGGTGATCTTGTGGTCTGTACAGCGACGGAGCTTCCGAAGCCACTAGCCCGGCTGGAGATGAACTTGGTCGTGACGGGCTGATGACCATGGCGCGCGGGCTTGACTCCAGTTCTGCCGACGCATTCGGGATTCAACTCGCGTCGGGGCTTCGTACCTTTCGCGGAGGGGAGAAGCCTCTGGATGATGAGACGATCATCGTAATCAGAAAAGGCACGCCATCGGACCCTGACCCGGCGAAGTGACCGACTGGCTCAAGAGTCGAAAACCCTTGAGCCGGCAAAGGCTGCGTCTCTTCAGGACCCACCTCGCGAAACCTTGGCGAACCTGTGAATAACAGGCCATTTACGCCGCTTCTCGGATCAACCAGTTGCGGAAATCGTCCAGTGCGGCGAGCCACTTTTTCGTCGTTGTTTCGCCCGCTCTGGGACAAATTCGGGACAATTTGGCAAAGACATCGATCACCGACCTAGCTGCCTGATGCCAGTCGCAGTGGTCGGCCCTTGTTTCTCCAGCTCACCTCCAATCCTCGTCTGAGTTCTTCATCCGTCACGTTCAGGTAGCGCTGCGTCTGTTGGATGCTGGCGTGTCCGAGCATCAGCTGAATGATCCGGATGTCCACGCCGTCGGCCAGGAGGCGACACGCGCCTTCGTGCCGGAGGTCGTGCCATCGCAGATCGATCTGCCGCAGCTGCTTCTGATTCTCCTTGATGCCTTCGGCTCCGGTCTTCAGCGCGTGGCCGTTAGCGAGGAGCTTCAGCGTTTCCCATCCGGTCTGCAGGGTGGGTTGGAACGCGCCACTCGTGCTTCCCAATGTACTTAGCGACAGTGCCCTCTCGTAAGCGCAAGGCTTCGCGAGCTTGTCCGAGGTCACTCACTTGAAGTGGCACCCACAGAGATTGAACCGGTTGTGCGCTTGGGTCCAGAACGAGGGTCACGGTTTCCCTCTTCACCGAGTGGCGAAGATACTCAACTGGCAGCATCGGCCCGTCCTCGTTCCATGGTGGGATGATTGGCAGCTCGCGGTGATCCCAAATCAATGAGCCCCAGCCGATGCAAGCAATGCTCACGCCTACGACACCCAAAGTGGAAACCGGCCAAGGGACTTCGTACCCACAAAGTGACCAGACAGAAAGGTCGAAGCCGCCGAAGCCATTCAAGCCGTCCAACTGATATTCGTGAAACGACAAGATCACTCCAGGGGCGACCGGAATGGTGGCATACGTCCAGATGTGGGGATGACTTTCAAAGACACGCCGCGAGCCTGTCGCTTTCAGTTGTTTGTACTCTGATACCGCCTGCTCAGTGTCTCGGCTCTGCACCATCGGTGCACTGAGAGCCGCGGTAAGGACGTACGCCGTTGCAATCAGCAACCTACCGGCGCGGCGACCATGCCCAACTGCAGGATTCGGTTGTCGAGCCGAAGGATTGAGAGCGCGCCAGATGTACCACGTCGCAACGGCCGGAACACCGAGCTGAACGACAAAGTAACTAGGAACGAGAACCGTTGACAATTCGGGCGGCGCGACTTCAAACCACAGTGCGATTAGCAACACGACAATGCTGCTGCCGAAAAAGACGGCTGCCGCAGCAATCACGCGGGCGAAACGTAATTTCATGCAAAGTCTCTCGTCGGCCTAACGCGCCGCTTCAGCCGCGGCGGCTCAGGATCGCACCAGCCGCCGACGGCTGCAAGCGGGTGTTAGGCGGCAGATGAGATAACGTCGAATCGGTCCCCAACGCGGGCGCGAGAGCGGCAACATCGCTTCTTGTGACGCGAACGTCCCTATACTCGGAGGGAGCGCCTATTGTCGCAGGGCATACGCAAACAGCGTGTTGCCAGCAACCACTGCGATGTATTGCTTGTCGCCAACCGAGTAGCTCATTGGCCCGGCCTGAACAGAACCGGGCAGAGTCCTCTGCCACAGTAGCTGGCCCGTGCGAGCATCGAGTGCATAGAACTGTCCGTTCACTGGGATCCCCGGGCGGTATTGGCCCATCACACCCGCGAACAAGAGGTCCGATCCTGTCGTCAGCGCACCCGACTTGAAGATCGCATGCTCCCTCTTGAACTCCCATTTTCTGTCGCCCGTGAGAGGATCGAGCGCCCGTATCGCGCTGTAGCGCGGGTTCGACGATGACTCCCACGCAGGGACGTAGAACAAGCCGGTCTTTGGGCTGTACCGACGGTGGGTACCAGTTCGTGGCGCCGAGCTCTCCTGGGCCAGGCTTCAGCGGTGGATTTGCACTGGTTGTCGCCTTCCGCTTCCCATTCGAGTCAAACGAGTCAAAGCCAGTATTAAGGGCGACGGTCGTGCGCACCGGCCGCCCCTTGGCGTCGAAGCCACTCATCCAGTTCACCTCCACAAAAGGCTTACCGAGTAGAAACTCGCCCGTGAGGCGGTCGAGCACATACATCAGCCCGTTTCGGTTGGCAAACAACATCACCTTGCGCGGTTGCCCTTGCCACTGGATTTCGGTCAGCACCGGGACTTGCGTCGAATCCCAGTCGAATTCGTCATGGGGCGTAAATTGGTAGTACCACCTCAACTTGCCGGTGTCGGCGTCAAGCGCGATCACGGAGTCGGTATAGAGATTGTCGCCAGGGCGGACCGTCGCATCATAGGGAGCAGGGTTGCCGACACCCCAATATGTGAGATTGAGATCCGGGTCATAAGTGCCGGTATTCCAGACGGACCCGCCTCCGGTTTTCCATGACTCTCCCGACCACGTCTCATGTCCGAGCTCACCCGGTCCCGGAATGGTCGCAAAGCGCCAGACCTCTCGTCCCGTGCCGGCATCGAATGCCGCGATAAAGCCCCGAATCAATCCGTCCGCTCCAGCCGGCCCAATGATGACCTTGTCTTTGACGACCAAGGGCGCGACGTTCACTGAGTAACAGTAACGACCCTGGTTGCACAGAGGGTCAGCCGCATCGGCCACCTTCACGCTCCAGACGAGCATGCCCGAGGAGGCGTTAATCGCGAGCAGGTGTGCGTCTAGAGTGCCTATGAAGAGTGTGTTGCCAAGAATGGCGAGACCTCGATTTATCCGACGAACAGGAACGAGCTTTGAAACGAGCTTTGGTGCATACGCATAGGTCCACAGCCGCCGCCCCGTCGCCGCATCCAAGGCGACAACATCGTTGGGCGCCTGAACGGTATACAACACGCCGTCAACGACGAGTGCCGTCGTTTCGCTGCCCGGTAACGGCGTCTGGGCCTGCCAAATCCACTCCAGCTCCAGTTCATTGATGTTGGCGGAGGTGATCTGCGTGAGCGGACTATAGCGCCAGCCTGACAACGTTCCTGAGTAAGTGAGCCAGTTCTGCGGCTCCTGATCGGAGCGCAGAATACGATCGAAGGTGACGGCCGTGGGCCGCCGCGGCTCCTGCGCGCCTAAAACGCTCACGCTGAAAAACGCAAGGACGCATAGCACTCGGATCACGTGACTCTCCTCGGGCGGTAGGAAGCCGCGACGGCGGTGGCTCTATTCTAGCCCCATCGTGTTGAGCACGTCCGCCTAACGCAATGCCGCTCATCCGAAGTACAGCAAGCCGGCCGAGCCCTTTCTCCAACGCGGACCTCGCGCCACTCTTCAACGGCGTGGAAGCGTACGTGCGGATGTGGGAGAAGATCGATGACGACGATGCGCCGACGTGGCGATGCGGGGCAATGAGCAACGACGTCGCCTGGCACGCCGAAGATGTAACGGTGCCATGTTTGTCGTACGACGTCGGCTACCAGCTGGCGAATGCCGCTGAGCGAACTTCTCGCTGAGCACGAACCTGCCGAACGGCGAGGAGACCGGCAACGCATCCACCGGCACGCACCCGACGATTTGTCGTCCGCGCACTGCACTGGCGTGATCCCGGCGATCACGGGGATCAACGTCGACAAGAAGGATCCGACGGTGACCGTCACCACTCCGGCGCCCGGCACGCGCGCGTACATCATCAATCAGGTGGTCAACGCCAATTACGGATGCGCCGACGGCGGATCGGGCGTTGATGATTGCATCGGAACGGTGCCGAGCGGCGCGGCGGTCAATACGGCCACTGTCGGCACGCATGCGTTCGACGTCATGGGTCAGACAATGTGGGCCACGTGGTGAACGTCGAGCATCTGTACACCGTGTTGTTCAAGATCTGCGTCTTCTACGACCAGACCAAGGCGCACAAAAGCGGCAGCACCGTGCCGATCAAGGTAACCGTTTGTGATGCCAGCGATGTGAACCTGTCGTCATCGTCGATCGCGCTGACTGTTACTGATGTGACGCAGCTGTCGACGAGCGCGACGGGCCCCCTGGAGGACGCCGGCAATGCTAACCCGGACAACGAATTCCGATGCGTGTCGGACTCGTACATCTTCAACCTGAAAACGACGGGGCTGTCGACGGGCACGTATGCGTTGACGTTCATGGCCACGGGCGATCCGATTCCGCACAAGGTGCAGTTCCAGGTTCGCTAAGCACAGCGTTCGTCGGGGGCGGGTGTGATGCCCGCCCCCTCCGTGACGCTATTCAGCGCGTAGCGCCGACATCGGTTGAATCGCCGCCGCGCGCATCGCCGGCCGGGCCGCGGCCGCCACCGTCATCACGAAACAGACCAGCGCCACCAGCGAGATGGTGACGAGGTCATTCGGGGGCACGCCGAATAGCAGCGTGCTCATGCCGCGGGCGGTGGCGTACGCGACGAGCGTGCCCAAGCCGACGCCGATCGCTGCGATGCGCACGCCCTCAGAGAGAATCATGCGCGCCACGCTGCTCCGCTCCGCGCCAAGCGCAAGACGCACCCCGATTTCACGATCGCGCTGCGCAACCGTGAAGCCGAGCAGGCCGTGAATGCCGGCGGCGGTGATGAGGAGTGCGAGCACGGCAAGCGCGATAAGGACCCGCAGCTGCGCCCTTCGCGTCCCCGTCTGATTGCCCACCACCTCGGCCAGCATCCGCACGTTGGAAATTGGTTGATTCGGGTCGACGCGTCGCACGATGTCCCGAATCGCACCAGCCAGGCCGGCACCGTCTCGCGACACGCGCACGACGAGGTCCTTGGGGTGGTATGCGGCGCCCAGCGGATTCGGTGGTTGGTCGGCCGGCACATAGAGTTGCGGCTCGCTCCTGCGCTCGAGGCCTCGGACGTTGATGTCGCCAACGACGCCGACAACGGTGCGCGTCTGCCCGCGTGTGGTAAATGTCCGGCCGATCGGATCCACATTCGGCCATTGCCGGCGTGCCAGCGATTCGCTGACGATTGCGACGAGCGGACGGTCGAGGGTGTCTGTGTCGATGACGGCGCGTCCGGCCCGGAGCGGTATCCGCAACGTCGAAAAGAACTGCGGCGTGACGAGCCGGAAGCTCGCGTTCTGGCTGTCGTCGAAGCGCTCTGGTTCACCCGAAGGAACAACTCTTGTGAGGCCGGCTGTCATGACCAGTGGCAGGCCGCTGGTGAACGCCGCGCTCTCGACACCGGGCAGCGCGCGTACGTCGTCGAGGATCCGCCGATAGAAATCGCTGCGCCGCGCCGGATCGTCGTAGCGCGGACTCGGTAGATCCGTCTGCATCGTCAGTACGGCCGCTGGGCTGAAGCCTGGGTCCACCGCCTGCACGCGCCACATCGCGCGAATCAACAAGCCTGATGCGATGAGCAGCGCCACCGAGACTGCAACCTCAATCGTGAGGAGCACCTTGCGTACGGCAGTGCGATGGCCGGCGCGCGCGCCACTGCGGAGCGCCGCAAAGCCGGTGCGCCCGCCAACGCGCAACGCCGGCGCCAAGCCGAAGCCGAGGCCGGTCACTGCGGAGAGCGCCGACGTAAACGCGAGCACGCGCCAATCCATCGTCGGCTGTGCGGCGAGCGGAAGCGTCGCCGGCACGAGCACCGACAGCAGCGGAAGCGCGATGGCGCCGACTAACGCGCCCGCAGCGCCGCCGATCATTGATAGCAGCACGCTCTCGGTCAGCATCTGCCGCACCAGCCGTTCGCGTCCCGCACCGAGCGCGGCGCGCACCGCCAGCTCTCGCTCGCGGCTCGCCGCTCGCGCCATGAGCAAGCTGGCGAGGCTGGCGCAGGTGAGAAGGAGCAAGCACAGGCTTGCGCCGCACAACGCCAACAGCAATGTGCGAGATTGCGGCAGAACCAGGTCGCGCCACCTGAAGAAGCTGAAGCCCGTTTCAGCGTTGGTCGCTGGATACTCGAGCGCGAGGCGTGCGGCGAGCGCGGTCATCTCGCTCCCGAACTGCTCGAACGTCACGCCGGGCCGGAGCCGGCCGACGCCTTCGAATGCGCGATTACGGCGCCCTTCGAAGTCGGCTTCGCGCAGCACGATCGGGACCCAGACCTGCACGTCCTCGCTGGGGAAACGGAATTGCGGCGGCATCACGCCGATCACCACATATGGTGCGTCGTCCATCGTGAGCACGGTGCCGAGCACGTTACGGTCGCCGCCAAAATGCGACTGCCACAAATCGAAACCAATCACCGCGGTGCGCGCATCGGCGGCGGCAGCCTCTGCTTCAAACCCGCGGCCGATCAACGGAGGCACTCCCAGTACCGGCAGTACATCCGCGGTAACGCGGGCCGCCGGCACCCGCACAGGCTCACCATGCCCAATCAGGTTGAGCTCGGTGCGTTGGAACAACCCCAGCGTCGACAACGTGGTCGTCATGGCGGCGACGTCGCGATAATTCGCCGGCGAAAGCTGATTCATGCAGCCCCAGCCCTTGCCATTGCGCGGTCCTTCGCACAGGCCGATGAGCGAATCTGAATCCGCGTATGGCAGCGGCCGCAGCAGGACGAAATCCGCAACCGAAAACGTGGCGGCGTTCGCGCCTACTCCGAGCGCGATGACCAGAATTGAGGCCACGGCAAAGCCCGGCGCCCGGGCGATCGAGCGCATCGAGTAACGCAGATCTTGGACGAGGATTTCCATGCTCCCCTTAGACGGTGTGGGGAATCAATGGTTAGCGGGAGAGGTTTTCGGGCCTTATCGGTCTTTCAGAGCATTCCGAAGCTGGTGAAGCGTCGCAAACGCCGCACCGTCTGAGATCCTGCTGGAGGAGGAACCCCGCCGGTCCCACCTCCAGCAGCTCCTGCCTGCTAGTTGATGCGCTCGAGCATATTCTTGAACGCCAACAGCACGGCCGGCGGTGTGGCCGGGTTCAGGCGTGCTGCCTCTACCTGGGCCATCACCGTTCCGAACGCCGTATCCGGCCCACCCACGCCGTCGGTGTCAACCATCGTGGTCAACGTGAAGGCACCGTGCGCGAAATTCAGCCATGCGGCAAGCAGTTGCCGGTCCAGCAACTGAGTCGCCGACCCACCGTTCTGGTTTACGGCCAGCGCGTTAAAGGCTTTTTCCACCGTCGAAACATCGGTCGCCTCGTTGAACACCGTGCTCATAAAGCCGACGATGAGCAGGTAGCATTGGCGCCGCGACTCGCTCAGCGCCGTCGGGCGGGGTCGGTAGTTGGTCTGCCAATTGCCGGCCCCGAGGGGTACCGTGGCGCTGCCGCCCACAATCACCTTGACTGTCGACGACGCCGATCCAGCGTCGTCATCTAGGCTCTGGAAGCCAACCGTATACAGACAGGCCTGGCCGAACGTATGGCTCGTCGCATCGGTCACGTCGCGCGGGTTGATCGATGGGCTCGGGTCAGGGTCGATTGCCGGCGGCGCGTTCAGATACGCCGTGACCGTATCGGCGGTGCCGTCGGCCCACGTCCAACGTGCGGTGAGGTCGTCGCTGCCTGGATCGGTTGACCGCGCAGAGAATGCCGTGGGCAAACCTTCCTTGGCGATGATCGTCGGCACGCCATTGACGAGAGTCGCACTCGACAGATCGATGGTCGCCGTCGGGTTGGTGTTGGTGACCGTCGCGGTGCGTACCGCGCAGGGTGCCGACGTGGTGTCGTCATCGCGGCCGCACACCGTGACGGTAAAGACGCCGTCGTCGCCATAGGTGTGGGTAGCCGAGTAGGTGAACGTTGCGCCAGGCTCGGTGTTCTCGAGGACGCCGGTGGCGGCAGACGACGTTCCATCGCCCCAGTCCACCGTGGCGGTCAGTGGATCCAGCCAACCCGCATCCGTTACGAGGCCGGAGATGCTCGTCGTGGTGTTCTCCGTGACCGTGACTATCGCCGCCAAACTGACGGTGGGCGCCACGTTGGTAACGGTCACGACGGCGTCATCATCGGCGAACGCACCGTGCTGATCGGTCACGCGGACTCGCACGACGAATGCGCCGTCCCTGCCAACGCGCGTAAACGTGGGCGTTTGGCTGGTCGAGTCGTCGAACTGGCCGTCGTCATCAAGGTCCCACGCGTAGGTGAGCGCCGAGCCCTGCGGGTCCGAGGAGCCCGCGGCCGAAAGCGCTTTATAGGTTCCTTCGGCAGTGGAGTATGGCCCTCCGGCATCAGCCGTGGGCACGAAGAGCCCCAGCGCAGTTCGGAGGTTCGGTAAAGGACCGATGTGGTCGCTGCCGGTCTGCGCCGTGCCCGTCGCCACCAGCTGGCTTCGCACCTGCGTCGGGGTCATCAGGACGCCCTGTTGCTGCGCGATGCTCGAGAGAAGCGCGGCGGCGCCCGAGACGATCGGGCTCGCGCTCGAGGTCCCCCCGAAGCTGTTGGTATACGCGTCGTTTCCCATGCTGACGCCCTGCAGGTCTACTCCGTAGCCCGACGTGACCACGCACTGGCCCCAACCCTGCACATTGACGCGGCTGCCGTAGTTCGAGAACGACAGGCGACCTCGCGCCGGGTTCGAGCACCCGGGCGCGCCGCCCGCGCCGACGATGATGGCACCCGAATCGGCCCGGCCGTCGGGAAACGCGTTCGGGTCGCCGTCGCCGTATTCGGTTCCATCCAGGTTCTGATTGCCGTTGCCTGCGGCCTCGACGACGATGATGCCCGCCGAGGTGGCGGAAACGATGGCGTCGTAGAAGGCCTCCACCCACTCCACCGCCACGCAACCAGTCTGGCCGCTGCTGTCGCAGCCACCGTTGGCGCCCTCCGTCTGCTGCTCGATGAGCATGACGTCGCCGGGGTTGAGGTTGCTGGCCGCGATGTCGATCGCGTCGGCCAGGTCGTAGTCGCCGTCGTCTGACGCGTTCACGACGCCCATCCAGGCCGCGTGCGCCAAGCCCAGAACGCCTAGCCCGTTGTCGCGGCCCCACAACTCGCCGAGCACTGCCGTGCCGTGGTCGTTGTTGCTGAAGGGGTCGGTGGGCGTCCCGTTGACGATGACGTTCACGCCGGCGAGGTCCTCGTGATTTGTGTTCCAGCTGTACTCGATGTCGATGATGCGGACGTTGGCACCGGTGCCGCCGGGAAACGCCGCCGCGTAGACGGCATCGATACCATCGGTTGCCGCGTCGCGGTAGACCTGCTGCGCCGAGAAGTCGGGGGTCACCGGCATGGGTGCGGGACGCGGCTGTCGATACGCAGTCTCGACGATGGCCAACGCCTTCAGATCGGCGATCGCGCCGTCGACATCGGTCCCCGGGCGCAGACGCAGGCGATACCACAGATTGAGATCGGCCGTTTTACGGCCTCCGCGTGCCTCGGCGCGACGCCGTTGCTCATCCAGTGTCGCCTCTGGCCGCGAGAATAGTCGCTCGAATCGAGTGCCCGGATGCCGGGCGAGCACGGCGTCGAGGCCGCTCAGGTCATCGTTGCCGACCGACACCAGCCGGCCGCCGCGAAGGCGAATCGACGTTCCCTCCCGGAATTTGACGTGAAGCGCCAGGCGCTCGTTGTTCTGGCTCGCCTGACTGGGTGCCTGGCCGCGACCCGATTGGGCCGTGGCAGATGTCCCCAGAATCGACGCGGCTATCACCGCGACGACAAGCGCCGCGAGCGTTCGTGACCGTGTAGCGGGCAGTCCCATAAAGCCTCCAGGCTCAGAAACGTGTTTGCGCGGCTGACGTCCTTGTGAAGGGCGCCCGGTTCTCCGCCATACCCGGATCAAACGCGCGCGGCCGCGAAAGCGAACAGAGGTCGCTCGAATTGAGCTACGTGCGCGCGGGACTCATGATGGACAACGGCATCTTGCCTGCACCATTACCCATACGGGGCGGCGAAACGATTGCGAAAAAGTGGCGCTGCGACGATGCACTGAGATGAAAAAGGAGATCGCAATTCCTGCCGCTCGCATCGCGTTGAAGAAGCGCAAATCGCTCGTACCTGGGACCTCGCTTTTGCAAAATTGTTCCGAAAGCTCGTCGGCGCGATTCCTGCTCCTTCCGGCTCGAGGAGGCCACATGGATCAGAGAACACGCGTGGAGCGGCTGAAGGAGGAAGTGCAACGGCTCGCGGGCGGTCAGGCGGTCATGGGCGGCATCCAGGACCTGCCGCCAGCGATCGCTGTGGAGTTCCTGGAGAGGGTGATCGCCGTCGAAAAGGAGGACGCCGAGAGGAGAAAGCGGGAGGCGAGCTGATCGTCACTGGCGCCTGACCGATGGAAGCGGGAGCGGCGCGCAGCGCGGGCGTGGGCGAGCGTTGCATTCGAATGGCGGTGAGATAAACGTGCGCCGCTGGAACAAGGCTGCCGACAACGGTGCGGATAACGCGCGGAGGGGACTACTAGCGCCTGAACATCTCAATTTCAAGTAAAAGGCGCACTGCTGGATCCTGCTGGAAACGAAGTGGTACCAGCGGGTCTACCGTGTACCCACCATCCAGCAATCTTCTGCTCGGCAGTCTCGATGGCATCGACGCCGGCGAGAAGCGGCGAGAGTGGTAGGCCTTTGTTTAGTCGATCCGCAGCGCGTCTACCGGCTGAATAGAGGCAGCTCGGTTCGCCGGAATCGCGGCGGACACCATGGCAGCGACAAACAGCACCAGGCTGACGGCGACGAGCACGACCGGATCACTCAGATTGCCGATCGACCACTGAGCTACAACCTCGTTGAGCCCCACGCTCAATATGAGACCAGCGAACAGGCCCGCGACGATGGCCAACAGCGCCGGCTGCACTGCAGCGTTTACGATGCGCCCGCGACCGGCACCGAGCGCCATACGGATGCCAAATTCTTTGAATCGGCACGACACCGAGTACGACACGACACTGTAGAGCCCGACGACCGCGAGCATCAGCGCAAAAACCGCGAAGCCGAGCAACAGCAACGTCACGAACCGCTCACGGGCCCAACCTGCGCTTGCCAGCTCGTCTTCCGCTGTGCGTACCACGTTCACTGGTTGATTTGAATCGACGGTCCTCACCGCCTCCCGAATCGATCGGGTCATCGAAAGTGAATCGTGACTCGTCCGCAGGATCATATTCAGGGAATCGCTCAACATGAGCGTGTACGGCACGTAGATCGACGGCGCCGGCGGCTCATGGAGACCGACATTGGGTGTGTCACCGACCACACCGATGATCTCGAACCAGCCGTCGCTGCCGGGCGCCGCCAGCCTGAAATAGGTGGTTGATTTGATGTACTCGGGAATCCGAACTCGCCGTCCAATCGCGGATTCGTCAGGCCACAGCTCCCGAGCCATCGCTTGATTGACGACGGCGACGTGGGGCGTTCCGGCGCTCTCTGAATCTGACCAGACGCGGCCGCGAACTAGCGGGATTTTCATCGTCGCGAAGTAGTGGGCGCTGATCCGTTGGAGAATCGGTGCCTCGTCTCCTGTCATGTCCCGTCCGGGAACGTCGACCACCGTCCGTTGGCCCGACCGGGGTGGTATCCCGCTGTAGGTGGCGAGCGCGACCGATTCGACTTGGGGCACGTCTGCCATGCGATTCCGGAGGCGCTCATAGAACGTGGCGCGATCGGCCCATTCCGAGTAACTGTTCTGACCTGGGCTTGCTCGATCGGGAAGGTTGATCGACGCGATGATCACATTGTGCGGATCGTAGCCAAGCGATGTCCGGTACAGACCAATGAGCCCCCGGACGGTCGCGCCGGTGCCCGCGAGCAACAGCACCGTCAGCGCAATTTGAGCCGCGAGCAGGAGGTGATGCGCTCGCCGGCTTTCGACGCCGGTCGTCCGGGCAGTCACCGTCAGGCGTGGGCGTGAAAACAACAAGGCCGGTGACAGTCCACAAATCAGGGCCGACGCCATCGCAAGGCCCGCACTGAAGAGCAAGACCGGTACATTGACGGGAACTGCCATGAGGTTCCCGACCGGAACCGAATTCGGTGGCAAGAGCCTGAGCATCGCCGGCAGGCCCCAGTAGCCCGCCGCAACGCCCAGTGCGGCGCCGTTGACTGCCAGGAGCAGCGATTCCACGAGGAGCTGGCTCATCAACCGTCCACGACTTGCCCCTAGGGCGGCGCGCACGGCGAACTCATGCGCCCGCGACGTCCCACGCGCCAACAGCAGGATGGACACGTTCGCACATGCGAGCAGGAGCAGCAACATCGACGCCGCGAAGATCAACAGGAGGGTCGGCACAAAGTCGGCCGCCCTTTGCGTCTCCACCAGACTTCGCACGAGCGGACGCACCTCCTTCGGAAAGCGTTGCGGGGCATCCCTGGCGAATTGGTCGAAAAGCGGCTGAAGTCGCTCTTCGGCCATGCGTGGATCGACGCCTCGCTTCAGACGGGCCTGGACGCCCCATGTGAAGTTCGGATCGAACGTTAGATGGAGGGGAACGAGAATCTCGGGACCAGCGTAAAAGTATTGACGTGGCAGCACGCCAACCACGGTGTAGGGTTCGCGGTTCAAATGGAGGATCTGGCCCACTGCCTCGGGCCGCCCGCCGAAGTGTCGCTGCCAGAACCGATAGGTGAGCACGACGACCCGTTGCGGCTGTTCGCCCGCCGGCCCGTCCGCGTCGTTGAAGACTCGACCGAGGAGGGGCGGAACTCCAAGTACGTTCAAACCGGTTGCTGAAAAATACTGGGTGCGCACCGCTTCCGGGAGGCCCTGGCCGGTCAGCGTCATCTCCCAGATGTTCGAGGCGAAGGCGCCGTCGAAGACGTCGCTGTGTTGAAGGGCGACGAGCTGTCGCGCCGTGACCGACAGACCGCGCGGCTTGCCTTGGTCGGTCATGTCAAGTCTGATGATCCGATTGATATCGGCGAATGGGAAGGGATTCAGCAATGCCGCATTCACGATGCTGAACAGCCCTGTAGCGGCGGCGATCCCCACTGCCAGGGAGACGACAGCCGTCGCAGCGAAACCGGGGCTCTTGCGGAGTGTACGGACGGCGTAGCCGAGGTCCTTGACGATCGCGTCGAGCCAGGGCCGTGTCCAGACGGATCGCACCTCTTCCTGGGTGCGCGTCACGTTGCCAAATGCGCGGCGGGCGGCGTAATACGCCTCCTCCTCCGACGCACCTGCGGCGACACGTTCCTCGGCCTCCAGATCGAGATGCGTCTCGATTTCGCGTTTCAACTCAGCGTCTTTATCACGGCCCATCATGACGTGTTTTGGACTGACTTCATGACCCGGGCCATCGCACGAACGAGCTGGTCCCAGTTCGTTTCTTCCGCCTTGAGCTGTCGCCGCCCGCTGGCCGTGATCCGATAATTCCGCATCTCGCGACCGCGTGGTGTCCGTTCCCACCTTGAGGCGATCCAGCCGTTCTTCTCGAGCCGGTGCAGCGCCGGATACAGCGAGCCGTGGTCTACCTGTAAGACGCCTTCGGAGGTGCGCTGGATGTGCTTGGTGATGCCGTGCCCGTGGAGCGGACCCAGGAGGAGCGTCCGCAGAATCAGGAGGTCCAACGTCCCTGGGACCAGCTTGCGTTCGGCCATGGTAGATAGCCTACTATATATGGTAGATAGACTACTATGCCAAGCGTCGAGGGCGCGACAGTCACTGTCAGCAGCATCGAAGGACCGTCGCCAGCTTGCCCGCCAACAATTCGGCCTTAATCCTGTCTCAGGGTGATGGCCGGATCGATTTGCAGTGCGTGCCGAGCCGGAAGCAGGCAGGCAGCGACGGCACCGACTGCCAAGGTCAGTGACGCCGTGCCGAGAATGGCCGGATCGACGCCGGATACTCTCACGAGGATGGGCTCCATCACGGGCGCGAACACCACCGATACTGAGACGCCGATCGTCAGACCCCCGACCAGCGGAACGGCCGCTTCCCGCAGCACAAGATTTCTGATCTGCCGGGTACTGGCACCCAGTGCTCTCCTGATGCCAATCTCGCGATTACGCATTCCGACTGAATGCGCGACGACAGCATAAAGACCGACCACGGCCAGTAACAGCGCCAACGCAGCAAAGCCCATCAAGATCGTCGTCATGTTGCGCTCGAATCGGTACGCGCGTGCGAAACGGTCAGCAAGCGGCATCAGGCCAGGAACAGGCAGGTTCGCGTCCATCGCCTCCACTTGGGTAGAGAAGGCGGTCGCGAGAGCTGCTGGTTGAACCCGGGTGCGCGCGAACACGAACATGTTTGGTTGCGGTCGCTGCAGGTATGGCACATACACCAACGCTTCAGCGTCCTGTCGCGTGCGATCGCCCTGAACGATATCGCTGGCGATGCCCACAATCGTGAACGACTGAGGGTTTGCATTCTGAAGCAATTGAATGCGCGTTCCCAGCACCGGCTCCGCGGCCGAGTTTTGTCCTACAAACGACTGGTTGACGATGGCGACCGGCGCGGCGGAAGCGTCATCGAAGTCGTTGAAGTCTCGGCCCGAAACGATACTCGCCTCCATCGTTTCAAAGTATCCAGGGCCGACGATCATTCGGCCAACCGTCGGCTGTGCTCCTTTGTCAGCCAATAGCGCATTCCCTATCGCGTACGGTGCGTGTGCCGCCGTGTCGGTGGGAGCTACCGACGCAATCGCCACGGACTGCACGCCGGGGACACCCTGCAAGCGAGCAGCGAGGCGTTGATAGAACGAAATCTGCTCGGCGTTGCCAGGATAGGATTCCGGCGGAATGTACATCGACATCGTCAATACGTTTGTCGGATTGACGCCGATGTTTGCCGTATACACATTGAACACACTGCGCGCCATAAGGCCGGCGCCAGTCAGGACGACCAGTGCCAATGCGATTTCTGCTGTCATCAGAACGTCAGCCAGCCTCTTGGTGCGCGGGGCACCGGCCACGCCACGGCCGCCATCCTTCAATGTGTGATTGATGCTGGATCTCGTCATCCAGAGCGCCGCAGGGAGGCCGACGAGACTCCCAGCGACCATTGAGACGACTACGGCGTAGACAAGTAGCTGCATGTCTGCGGTGTAGCTCAGTGCGGCGGTGGGCGTGCCCGATTGGGCCGACACATATGCACCCACGCACTGCTCGGCGATCCACCAGCCGACGATGCCTGCCGCGCCTGACAGCAGGGCGCTCTCGAGCAGGATCGAACGAACCACCTGTGCGCGCCGTGCGCCGAGTGCCAGGCAAACCGAAATCTCGCGCGACCGCCGCATCGATCGGTTGAGGAGAAGATTGGCGACATTCCCGGATGCGATCAGCAACACCAAGGCAACAGCTCCCCAAAGCGCTTTGTACGTCTTCGTACCGTCCTCGCCGATGAAGAATTCCCTGAAGTCACGCACGACGGGATAGCGATCGCTGTTGGTATTTGGATAGGCACTCGCAAGCTGGCGGCCAATGGTCTCCATTTCGGCCGTCGCGCTCTCACGAGTCGCGCCCTGCGCAAGCCGTCCGAATGCGTAACGTGCAAAGAACGCTTCCCGTCTGAGCGCTGCCTCGGTTGGCACAAGCGGAGTCCACAGCGACTGGTCTTCCGGGAACGAGAATGTCGGCGGCATGACGCCGATCACCACCGTGGAAACTCCATTGAGCCTGATCGTCGAGCCGATCTTCGCTGGACTCCCGGCAAACCGACTCTTCCAGAGGTCGTGACGCAGAATCACGACGGGCATGGCACCAGCGTGCTGGTCCGATGGCAGGAAGTCGCGCCCGAGAATCGGCTTTACACCGAGCAATGTAAAAGCGTTCGCGGTTACCTGGGTCGTAAAGTACGTTGCCGGCGCGCCACTGTCGCTACCGAGTGTCGTGAACACTCCTCGCGCCATCGCGATGCTGTCGAATGACCGCGCGTGCGACTGCCAATCCTGATAATCGGGATAGCTGACCGCATTCTTCGTCGTCGTCAGATAGAGGATTCGATCGTTCTCGCGAACCTCTGAAAAGCCCTTGAACAGAGCGGTGTTCGCAACGGTGAACATCGCGATGTTGACGCCGATGCCGAGCGCCAGCATTGCCACCGCTACGATTGCAAACCCACGCGAGCGCCAGAGGCGGCGAGAGGCAAATCGGAGGTCTTCGGCAAACAATCGCCAGCCGCGACTGAGAGAACTCGGTGAAGGCATCTCGGACACTATGGAGATGCGCCGACCCACTGTCAATCAGACCCCCCGAGCGGTTCCGGCCCAAATGCGCGACCGGTCGCATCGCGAAATCGCAATTGTGCGATTGACGGAGGTTTTGTTCGAATTGTGGCATCCCCTGTGTTGCAGCCACAGCTGACGACATGAGGGCGAAACTCGATCTCATGCAAGGCACGTTAGACGGACTACGCGGCCTCCTCGTCCTGAACTCGGTCTCATCGTCGCTCGGCCTTCGGCCTCGCAACTTAGTGCGAGTCCAGCCCGAGGAGCCAGCTCCTAAAATGCCTCGAGTCAACAACTTGCAAGACCGGCCATTTGCAGCATCGAACTTCCACAGGCTAAATGCTTGATACGAGAGCGTTCGGTGACGTAATGCTCTCCGCGTTCTTGGTTTCCTCGTTGCGTTAAGCATCTATTCATCCGCGAATCGATAGCCAACCCACGGTTCGGTGAGGATGTATTTCGGCGATGACGGATTCGGCTCAATCTTCTTGCGAAGGGCGCCAATCAGAACTCGCAAGTGTTCTGGCTGATTCACCGCATTGGTGCCCCAGATCGCCCTGAGGATGGCGCGGTGTGTCAGGACGCGGCCGGGGCGCAATGCGAGATAGAGAAGCAACTCGAATTCCTTGGGCGTCAGACGGAGTTCTTCGCCATCTCGGAGCACCCGAAACCGCTCCTGATCGATGACGATGCTTCCTCGAACAACCGGCTCGGACGTCGACGTTGGGCTATCGGACCGTCGTAGCGCCGCCCGAATGCGAGCCGTCAGCTCCTCTGCACCAAACGGCTTAGTCACGTAATCATCGGCGCCGACATCTAGCGCGCGTACCTTGTCGCTCTCGCCCCCGCGTGCCGAAAGCACCACGATCGGCACCGAATGGGTCTCACGAATCTCGCGACAGAGGTCAACGCCGTCAACGTCGGGTAGACCCAGATCGAGCACGATGAGATCAGGTCGGTCGCGCGCGATGGCTGCGCGGGCTGCATTGGCGGTCATGGCCGTAACGACCTCATAACCACGGGTACGCAACAGGGGTGCGAGTGTCCCCAGGATATTCGGCTCGTCATCGACGACAAGAATGCGGGTCGCCACAATCAGGTCTCGACGATGACCGGGCGGATTGGCGCAGGTATCTCGATCGAGAACCGCGCACCGGCGTCCCGACCATTGTCGGCCCAGACACGGCCGCCGATGGCCGTTAACAGACCCCGGCTGATCGCTAGTCCCATCCCGGAACCGGCCGACGTTTGCTGCGCGCGCTGCCCACGATAGAAGCGCTCAAACAGATGGTTGAGATCCTCCGGATCGATGCCCGGCCCCTGGTCGATCACCGTGACGCGGAACCCGTCGCCTTCAGCGCGTGCGTCGACGACAATTTCGCGGTCGGCGGGCGAATATCGAGCGGCGTTTTCGATTAGATGTGAAAGTGCTATCGATGCCAGTCGCGCATCTATTTGCACCGCGCGTTCGCCGTCGGCCTCGACTCGCAGCGAATGGCCGTCGATCGCGTGACGCACATGCGCGAGCGCGGCGTCGACGACGTCCGCTGGTGTGACCCACTCGCGCGCGACGGGTACCGCCGCCGCGTCGATCCGCGCCATGTCCAGGATGTCTTCGAACAGCCGCGTCAGGCGACCCAGTTCGGCTGCGGCCGCGTCCGCCTGAGCTCGGCGCGTATCGTCTGGCAGCTGGTCACGAAGATTGTCGATCGCTGTGCGAATCACTGTCAGCGGTGTTTTGAGATCGTGACTGAGCGATGCCAGCAGCGTTGCCGCCAGTTCGCCGCGCTGTCGCTGAAGCTCGGTGGCTTCGCGCGCTTCGACGAGCTCTGCCCGCTCAACGGCAATGCGGGCACGCTCCTGCGCCGCCGCGGAAAGGTTGCTCCCGATCAGCGCGGTGATCAGAAACGCCAGTAGCGACACCCAATTGTGCGCCTCCGCAATCGTGAACGTGCCCACCGGTGGAAAGAAGAAGTAGTTGAACGATAGTGTCGAAGCGACGGCGACTGTGATTGCAATCCACAACGGCCCAATCGTGGCGGCGAGCAGGACAAGCATCAGCAGCGCGAATCCCGCTGTCGTCGGATTCACGCCAGGAATAAGTCTCAGTATTGCAACCGCCGCCGCGACGGCGCCCATCGCGGTGATGACAAGCAGACTCTCACGCATGTCGGGACGTTTGCGTACGCACCTGTCAATCATTCTGTCATTCGCAACGGTCTAGCGCGCGCGACAACTTTTGGTGAATTCTTTATGAGCTTCTTATACGCCTGAATCCTAGTCTGGGCGTGAAAGCATCATGCTCACCCTCGTGCAGGTCCGCCGCTCGTGCAATTCGCCCGTAAATACGGCGTCCCTGACCGCCGAATACCTTGCGTTCGAACGTCGTCGGACAGCCCGTCGACAATACGTGAAAGCCTTCGGCGGCATGGCCGTCGTGGTGCTGATCGGCGCCCTATTTGGGCCGGTGCCCGCCGATCAGGCGTGGATCGTCGCCGGTCTGCTGTCACTCCTGCCGCTGACGCTAATCATCATGGAGGCGGTCCAAGGACATCGGCTCCATCGCCAGCTCCACACCATCAGGGCACAAGCTCAGGCCGGCCAGAAAGTCGTAAAAAAGTCATAAGTACAACCGGCGATCGTTCTCGTGGCGCTCGAATCGCACGCATAATCGAGATGTCAGTGGTAACTCAGACGTCAGGCGCCTCGATTCCCCTCGCCCAAGCCGCTCGAACTACTCACAACAGCCGTCTTCTTCCGCTGACCCTGACCGCACTCGGTGTTGTCTATGGCGACATCGGCACCAGCCCGCTGTACGCCATGAAAGAGTGTTTCTTCGGCTCGCACTCGGTGCCGCCGACACACGACAACGTTCTCGGCGTGCTGTCGCTGATCATTTACGCGCTCCTATTGGTCGTCTCAGTGAAATACGTTGCGCTGGTGTTGCGCGCGGACAATCAGGGCGAAGGCGGCATCCTCGCGCTGACCGCCTTGATTCCGAATAAGGGAGACGACGGCACCAACAGCGGATCGCGCCTCGCGATTGGAAGACCCGTCCTGATCGCGCTCGGCATCTTTGGCACCGCGCTGTTGTACGGCGACGGCATGATTACGCCGGCGATTTCAGTGCTTGGCGCAATCGAGGGCCTTGAAGTCGCGACGCCGACCTTCACGCCGTATGTGGTGCCGATCACGGTGGCCATTCTGATCGGGCTCTTTTCCATCCAGCGCTTCGGGACGCATCGGGTCGGGCGGCTGTTCGGGCCGATCGTGATTGTGTGGTTTCTGGCCATCGCCGCGCTTGGCATCCTCTGGATCACCCGGATGCCATCGGTGCTCGGCGCGTTCGATCCGCGGCACGCTTTGACGTTTTTCACGGACAACGGTTTCATGGGGTTTGCAGTCCTCGGAGCGGTCTTCCTGGTCGTGACCGGAGGCGAGGCCCTCTACGCTGATATGGGCCACTTCGGCCGCAAACCGATACGCATCGCCTGGTTCGCTCTGGTGTTGCCGTCGCTCGTGCTGAACTACCTCGGTCAAGGCGCACTGTTGCTGGTCAATCCCGCCGTAGCGCATCCGTTTTTTGAGCTCGCGCCGTCGTGGGCGTTGTGGCCACTGATCGTGATCGCCACCGCCGCGGCGATCATCGCGTCGCAGGCGCTGATCTCCGGGTCGTTCTCGATCACGCGGCAGGCCGTGCAGCTGGGCCTGGCACCGCGCCTCGAAATCGAGCACACCTCTGCGCGAGAAATGGGGCAGGTCTACGTGCCCAGGGTCAATTGGGCCCTGATGGTCTCAACAGTGGCCATCGTCATCGGGTTCGGTTCATCGAGCGCTATTGCTGCCGCTTACGGCATTGCCGTGACGCTGACGATGATCATTACGGTGCTGCTGTTGTTTGTCGTGGCGACCGAGCGATGGCAGTGGCCGACGCCGCTCGCAGCGATCGCCATGACACTGTTCCTGATAATCGATGTTGCCTTTTTCGGCGCAAATGCTCTGAAGATCGTGCAGGGCGGCTGGCTGCCGCTCGCCGTTGCCATCGTACTCTTCACCCTGATGACAACGTGGCGGACCGGACGACAGATCGTTGCGGAACGGCTGGCACGGCGGTCCGTGTCCCTTCAAGAGTTCTTCACACTCGTTGACACGATGCAGCCGGCCCGCGTGCCAGGTACCGCGGTCTACATGACGGCACAGGGCAGCGGCACGCCACTGCCCCTGGTCCATAACCTGCAATACAACAAAGTGCTTCACGAGCGGGTCGTCATCCTGAATGTCGTCACAGTGAGGCATCCGCATTGCACCGATGACGAGCGCTTTGCTGTGGACGTCCTCAGTCATGGGCTGTTCAATGTCCGCTTGCAATACGGGTTCATGGAGGATCCGCACGTTCCACGCGCGCTCATGGCGGCCGCGCGGTCGCTTGGTATGAAGTTCGACTTCCAGGACGTCGTGTACTTCCTCGGACGGGAGACGCTCTTTGTCGCCCGTCGACAGGGCATGGCGCTGTGGCGCGAGAAACTATTTGCGCTGATGTCCCGTAACGCTGGCCGCGCCACCACCTATTTTCGCCTTCCGCTCGAGCGCGTCGTCGAACTCGGCGTTCAGGTCGAGATGTAGGGTCAGAACCCGGAGTCCAGCGTTAGAATCATCGCAACAATCAGCAGCTGCTGTCTCCGTTTGAGACCTGGTGCGTCTGAACGTTGATCGCCGTCGAAGAACCCACCGCCTGGCCCGCTTGAATCGTCG
Organism: uncultured Acidimicrobiia bacterium; assembly: GCA_963784445.1. GTDB lineage: Bacteria > Acidobacteriota > Vicinamibacteria > Vicinamibacterales > UBA2999 > 12-FULL-67-14b. The sequence continues at coordinate 52,429 of CAWARO010000003.1, forward strand.
ACGCGATGTTCGACTCGCACTCGTGCAGTAGCCGCCCGATAAGGAAGTCGGTACTCAACAGTGTTGGTGATGGCCTTCACGGTCTGTTCAGCGAGCGTCCAGCGGCCTTCGGAGTCCCACGCAATCTCGGGCCGAATGGCGATCGTCCATGCAGGGTGGATCGTCCACTTGACCGGCACCTGTGCAGCCACCCACCACGCGCGAGAGCGTGCCGGCGCGTCGACGTTCTCAGAGACGAAATGCGCGTTGAGCGCGACAACGAGGCGCTCGATGCGACGTTCAATGATGGTGTCGGAAAGAAACCGCCAGAATTCCGATGCGGTGTTCTGCTGATGCGGTCCCCACAGCACCGCTTCCCTTAGCGTCAGCTTGGGTGTCATCTTGTACGCGATCTGGCCGCCCGTGCTTGGAAGGCGATTGGCATTCGCGAGATGCCAATATCCATTCACGACGTAGAGCGTACCCGTGAGCTTGTCAGTTATTGGATACGACGCATTGACGCCCATCATGAGATAGGGCGTGAAGTCCGCACCCCACGGACGCGTGTAGTTGGCGTTGTCCTTTGCATACAGTGAGTCGTAGCCGATCAAACTCGTGAAAATGCCTCCTTGCACCGTGACGCCTTGACCCAGCGGCGCCAGATACGAGACATTCGCCGCGCCGATGTGGCGCAGCCACTCGTGACCGGCCAGATTTGGCGCCGTCGCGGAGAATCCGAAGATTGCATCGTCTTTACCTGCGTGGAGCACCAACTCCGCTCCGATGCGCGATGAGGACGAGGGCTTGGTCTTTACGTATGCGCCCAACATGTTCACATCGACCTCGTTCAAATGCCAACCGGTTCCACGACTGCGAAACGTCTTTCTCGTTGAATCGTTGACATCAAAGAGGTAGCCGAGGTCGACGAACCCGCCGTATTCCCATTGCCGGGTCGTCGAGTGTTCTGGCTCTGGCGCTGCTGGCACGTGGCTCACTGGTTGTTCGGCCGCCAAGACGGTGGCCGCGTTGACAATCAGCAGCACGATTGCAAATGGGATGACGCTACGCACGAGCGGTCACCGTTTCAGTTGCCCCGTTCGCCGAAGTTCCGCGTCCCAGGTGATAAGGGACGCTCGTCACAACGACATTCGGCTTGAATAGGAGAGCACCCTTGATCAGGAGGGCGTGTTGATTGTGCAGCAGGTGGTGCCAGATGCGCCGTGGGATGAACTCAGGCAAAATCACTGTTACATGCGTGTTGGCGCTTTCGGTGCGCACATCGTCGATGTACTGGAGCAATGGCTCCATTAATGACCGATACGGCGAAGCCCGGACGACCAGCTCGACGCCTTGTCCCCATTCGCTCCACTGCTTCCTCACCGTGTCAGTCGACGCGGGATCGATGTCCACATAGACGGCGCGCACGTCTGGTGAAAGCGTGCGTCCGTATTGGAGTGCCTTGACTACGGCCCGCTGAATGCCGCCAATCGGGATCAACACGATATGATGCGCGGCCGGTTCCGGCTGCCAGTCGCGGAGCGTCAATTCGGATGCGACGTGATCATAGTGGCGCCTGGTGGCTTCAAACATCACGACGAGGATGGGCATCATCACCAGAACGATCCAGGCGCCTTCAAACGCCTTGGTCGTCGCCACAATGAGTAGGACGATACCGGTCACAGCAGCGCCGAAACCATTGATGGCCGCGCTAGAGCGCCAACCCGGTGTTTTGAGCTTCCGCCAATGCATGACCATGCCCGCCTGCGACAGTGTGAATGAGACGAATACGCCAATCATGTAGAGCGGAATCAGCGCGTGCGTGTCACCGCCGAACGCGAAAAGCAACACGCCCGCGAGGACGCTGAGAATGATGATGCCGTTCGAAAATGCCAGCCGATCGCCCTGGTTCATGAACTGACGCGGCAGGAAGCGATCTCGGGCAACGATCGACGCGAGTCTTGGAAAGTCGGCATAAGCCGTATTCGCTGCAAGCACCAGAATGAACATCGTCGCGGCCTGAACCGCGTAATAAAAGACGCTCCCATCACCGAATGTTCCTCGCGCGATCTGGGACACGACGGTCTCGGCTGCGCTGGGGATGACACCGTAGGCGTGCGCGAGGAGCGTAATGCCGGCGAACATCGCAATTGACAGCACGACCATTGCAATCAACGTCGCCGCCGCATTCTTGCTTTCGGGCGGACGGAAGGCGGGCACACCATTTGAGACAGCCTCAACGCCCGTCATTGCCGTGCAACCGTTCGAGAATGCCGTCAGGATCGTGAACATGCCGAGAGCGCCGATACCGCCCGTCCCGAGTGGTAAGGGTGCGGCCGGAAGGGACACCGGCTGCAGGCTGCCGCTGAAATAGCGCCACGCCCCGACGCCGATCATCGCGAGGATGCTGACCATGAAGAAGTATGTTGGCGCCGCGAACACCCGCCCCGATTCCCGAACACCGCGCAGATTTCCGATCGTCAGAATGACGACGAACGCTAGCGATACCTCCACTGTGTTCAAATGCCACGCGGGAAATGCCGAGGTCATGGCGGCGACGCCGGCCGCGATACTGACTGCGACCGTCAGGACGTAATCGATCAGCAGTGCGGATGCTGCGATCAGGCTTGGCAGCCGTCCAAGATTGTCCTTGGCCACGACATACGCGCCACCGCCATTCGGATACGCGTAAATTGTCTGGCGATACGAAAAGACAACGATCGCCAGCATCGCCGCGATGACGGCGCCGATCGGCGTCACCAAAGTGAGCGCGGCTACACCGCCGATGGTCAGGACGCGCAAAATCTCCTCGGTGGCGTACGCCACCGACGACAGTGGATCCGACGAGAGCACAGCGAGGCCCGTGACTTTAGAAAATCGTTCGTGGTGGGCCAGATGAGACGGGATAGGTGCGCCGACGATCAGGCGCTTCACCTGCGACAGGAATGCGACTTCCGACACGACTCCCTCCAAGGGCCGACGAGGTTAGCTGTCGGGCTCGAGGTTGGAGTCCTCTACCAGTCGTTGCGAGCATCGACCCGCTGACCGGATTCGCCCCAGGGATGCTTAATGCGTCCCGTTGGGTCCCCCGTATCGCGCCGACGGGCGCGAATTAGGCTGTCGTCGACTGTACCTAGTTGTTTATAAGAAGTCCGTAAAAGCCCTCGCGAGTTGCGAATGTGCCCGGACGCTATCGAATGCATGGTGCCGCGATCGGAGTGATCGCTAGAAGTTCGCTTGGGGCATCTTGGTGGTTGCGAGCCCGCAACCAGCAATTGCCGGGTCCATTTCGTGTAAAGACTTCGCGGGCTGCAATCGGCAAGAGGGAAAAGCGGCGTCAGGAAAAGCCGAAGTCCTGGAATCAGGCCACAAAACAACAGACTTACGCCGCCTCGCGTATCAGCCAGTTGCGGAAATCGTCCAGTGCGGCGAGCCAAACTCCGCGAAGCGGAGTTTGGTGACGAGATCCCGCCGGAGCTTGCTGAATTCCCCGAAGCGTAGGCGGACGAGGAGCCGAAAGCGGCTTCGCGCACATCTCGTGATCAAGCGACAGCGTGATCCATCAATCAAATTGCCAGAGCGTCTCGAAATTCAGGATCGGGCGCTCAAACCGAACCCCCATTTCGACAAATTCTGCGCCCAACTTCATCATTGGCTCGAAACCGGCCATCTGACCGGCGTCAGCAACAGTTTCCCAAATGCTCACGTTGTGTATGGCGTTGTTCACACGATCGAGGCCGACGAAGTATCCCAAGTGTCCGCTCAGCGCGCGCACTCCAGGCTCCAGTTTTTCCCTGCTCGCAAGGAGTTTCCCCTCGATTTGATCGGCAAGTCCAGCGTCAAACCGTCCGATGGAAATCCTGATCACAGGTGCTCGCATGAAAGTCCTCCTCAATCGGAACCGAGGGCCCGTTGTTTCCGAGAGTTCTCATGATGGCCTATCGCTTCAGCAGCTTGAATGCGTGCGCCCAGCTGTTACTCCGGAATCCGGGAATGCACCAGAGGATGCAGAGCGGCTCGATTGCGCGCGCGCCTTCGACCGCTCCCATATCCGCCACGTCGAATCCGAATTGATCGAGGATGGCCTTCACGTCCATCTTCGCGCCGTCATGGTTGCCGCAGATGAACATCGTCGGCTTGACGCCGTTGAAGTCGGGGTTGACCATGAACGCGTTGCCAATGCAACTGAACGCCTTCACGAAATGAGCCTCGGCCGCCAGTGCCTGTAGCCTCTCCATGAGCGATTCGTTTTGCGAGGTGAAGTACTGTAAGACTCCGTTCACTGGAGCCGCATCGGCGATTGGGTTTGTGGTGTCGATGACGGTCTTGCCGTTGAGATTGGCAATGCCGGCCGCTTGCAGCGCGGCTTCGGCCGCTGTCCCCTTGGTCGCCACGACGACGATCTCACCGAACTTCGCAGCGTCCTCAAACGAGCCAACCTTCGCCTTCCCGTTCGTCTTGCCGCTCAGTTCCTCGCGTTTGCTTGCCGTGTTGGTCCCGATGGTGACGTCGTAGCCGTGCTTGACGAAGCCGTTGGCGAGCGTTTGCCCGACGATGCCTGAGCCGACGATGCCGATTCTGGTGCTCATGAGGAACTCCCGTGGACGGTTGCGGAAAGTATTGCCTCCGCCCAAGCGCGATCGTAATCGCATGAGCGGGGAAGCTGCTGCCATTTTCATCGGTCGTCGTATTACGGGGCACGTGCCCTCTCAGGTCAGTATGCTGCCGTCTCAGGCGGCCTGACAGACGAGCCAGTTGCGGAAATCGTCCTCGGAGGCAACGGACCCGAGTGCCGCTGCAAACGAACGACCGCTCCCTACGCCGCGGCTACTTTGCCGGACGGCAGTACAACATGTAACTGAAGCGGCCATGGAGCCATGCTTCGCCGGCTGCGTCGTCGTGCCTTGGGTCGATCGTCTCGTCGTGCACATGCGCAAAGTCGCCGCCCAGGCGGGCCACCTCCTGCGCCATGCGGCTCTCGGCGTTGGTCATGAGCTCCCGATAACACTGGTCCCACAGCTCGTTGCGATGAGCGAGCGTCCCAGGTACACGGCTGCTGCTGGCTTCGACCGTGTGCTCCGCGATGAGGTCCGCATCGAGCGGCGGCAACTCCCGATGCCAGTAGACAATCTTGGGCGGGTGATCTTCACCGGTGGTCTTCACTTGGCGCCTTGTGAATGGGTTCGCATGCTGTTGATGTCGAGGACGCTGCGGAGGATATCAGTATTTTCGCGGAGCGGATCGGTTGCGGCGGCGAGCTGTCGAGGCTATTGGATCGCCGATTGCAGATCGCTGGATAGACTGGCGATTGACCAACACCGGTGAAGGGCACGTTCAGATTGATCGCCTGCACAACCCTTGTCCGCGCCGTAGGTCAAAATGAGCGTGAGCCATTTCCTCCTCGATCTGCGTGACTCCGCGCGAAGCCTGCGGCGTGACCGTGGCTTTTCGCTGACTGTCATCCTGACGCTCGCCATCACCATCGGCGCCACGACTGCCGCTTTCTCCATCGTCAATGGTGTCCTCCTCAAGCCGCTCGCATATCCGCAGCCGGAGCGGCTCGTCACGCTGCAGGAGGTCTGGCATGAAGTGGCGCACGGCGGATCGCCATTTCCAGTCAACCAGCGGCATTTCGAGCATTGGCGGGCAGAACACGCGCGTGTTCGATGCGATGGCGCAATACATCACGCTGCCAGCGAACCTGACGTCTGGCGGGCCTGCCGCGCAAATCAGCGCGACGCAGGCGAGTGGCTCGCTGTTCGAGGTGCTGCGGGAATCAGCGGCGCTTGGCCGCACGTTCGCCGCAGACGACGATCGGCCGTCCAGTCCGGGCGTCGCGATGATCGGTGACGGCCTGTGGCGGCAGCGTTTTGGCGGCACTCCGGACGTGCTCGGCACGGCGATCGTGATTGACGGCACGTCTTATACCGTGGTCGGCGTGCTCGCGCCGGGCTTCCGGTTGCCCGAAGGGCAGCGGTTGCGCGCCGACGTGGAGGCGGTGATCCCGATGCGCATTGAGGTGGGCTGGGTCGGCGATCACAATAACTCGGCGATTGGCAGGCTGGCCGGACGGCGTCACGATCGAGCAGGCGCAGGCGGAGATCGACGTGCTCCAGCGCCAGGCGGCGGAGAACGCGACGGCGCAGTCGGGCCAGACGGTGACGCTCACGGGCGTGGTGCGGCCGCTGACCGATGCGATTGTCGGCCGCGCGCGCCGCAGCGTGCTCCTGTTGTTTGGCGCGATCGTCGCCGTGCTCGCGATCGCCTGTTCGAACCTGACGAACCTGGCGCTGATCCGCGCGCTGGGACGGACGCGAGACGCGGCGATCCGATCGGCACTTGGCGCGGGCAGGGGCCGCCTGCTGGCGCGCGCGCTGCTCGACTATGGGTTGCTGGCCGTGACCGGCGGCGCCATCGGCGTGTGGATCGCGTACGTCGCGCTGCGCGTCTTCGTCCAGACGGCGCCAGTGGATCTGCCGCGGGTCGAGGACGTGACGCTCGACGGCCGCGTGCTCGTCTTCGCCGCGCTCGTGACCGGTGTCACCGGCCTGCTGGTGTCGATCCTGCCGGCGCTGCACATTGGCGATCGCGATCCGCAGGCGTCGCTGCGCAGCGGCTCCGCTTCCGCGGGGCAAGGGCCTGCCGGATTGCGCGCGCGCACCGTGCTGACGGCCGTGCAGGTCGCGCTCGCGGTAACGCTCCTGACAGTAACGGCGCTTCTCGGCACGAGCCTGCTGCGCGTGCTCGACATCGACCACGGCTTCAACGCCGACGGTGTGCTGTCGGTGCCGGTCGCGCTGCCCGCCGCCCGTTACCACGACGATCGCACGCGCATCGATGCGATCGAGCGCATCCTCGCGGATGTGAAGGCGCTGCCTGGCGTTCGCGCCGTGTCGTCGACATCGTTGTTGCCGATGCGTGGGGAAGGCCAGGTCAACTTCGTCCTGGCCGCCGGCACCAACGTCCCGCGTGCGGAGCAGCCAAGCGCGAACTTCCGCTTCATCGCGCCTGACTACTTCACGGCGCTCGAGTTGCCGGTGCGGCGTGGCCGGATGTTCACCGCGGACGAGCGCGGCAGAGGTGAGCTGATGCCGGCGGTGGTCTCGGCGTCGCTCGCCGAGCGGCTGTGGCCGGGGCAGGATGCTGTTGGCAAGGCGTTCAGCCGGGGTATCGACGGCGAGCCGGGTTTCGAGGTGATCGGCGTCGCGGACGATGCGCGAACGACGACGCTCGAGAGGAGGCCGCCGTTGATGGTCTACGTGCCGTACTGGTGGCGAACGCGGACCACGGTGTCGTTGCTGGTGAAGACCACATCGGATCCGCTGTCGCTGGCGCCGTCGATCCGCCGCGCGATTGAGCGGATCGATCCAGAGATCGCGATCGGCCAGTCGCAACCGTTGGAGCAGGCGGTCGAGGCGGCGACGGCCGGCCGGCGCTACCAGGCGCGCCTGTTCATGATGTTCGGACGTGGTCTCGCTGCTGATCGCCGCTATCGGCGTCTACGCGGTGACCGCCTACAGTCTGTCGAAACGGCGCCGCGAGATGAACCTCCGCGTGGCGTTGGGCGCAGAGGTGTCGGAGGTGGTCCGACTCGTGATGCAACAAACGTCGGCGGCAATCATCCCCGGCGTGCTGGCGGGCGTGGCCGGCGCGCTCGCGATTGGCGGCACGATCGCCAGCCTGTTGTACGAAGTGCCGCCGCGCGATCCGGCGGTGCTCGCGGCGGTGGCAATAACGGTCGCCCTGGTCGCCGTTGCGGCATCGCTGCTGGCGACGAAGAACGGATTATCCATCGATCCGGCGGCGGCGCTGCGAGACGAATAGGTGCCAAGGCATGCGGCGCCCGCGGATCGTCGCCCAGCGCCGCGCGGAGCTGTCGACCTGGCCCGGGGATTCGAGGAGCCGGGCCAGCCGGCCGGTGTCAGCGTCGAACCGTAACCCGTGAAACTCGCTCATACAGATACCCAGATTGGGGACCCTCTTCGGCGGCTGGCGAGGTGGATTCTTCCCGCGACGGGGGGAATTCTCCCCAGTCAGCGATTGAGGGGCTCTCAATGGAAAGGCAGTTACCTGTTCCTTACGTCAGCAAGAGACTTGCACTGGTGGGTGGAGACGATGATGGCTCTTGGCATATTGGCAGTCGTGATCGCAGCTCTAGCTGTGCTTTCTCTGATTCCAGGTTCAACGCCAAGTATCGACACTCGCCAACACCCGAACAGTCTTGCGGTCCTGGAAGAGGTTCCAGTCAACGACACACGGCAGTGGGTTCTCATTCGTTCCGAGGATGTTGCCAACCCGGTTGTGCTGTTTGTTCACGGCGGTCCAGGAACGTCCCAGCTGACGCTGATGAGGAAGAACACTCAGCCTCTGGAGCGGTACTTCACTATCGTCAACTGGGATCAGCGCCGCGCGGCGAAGTCCTTCGCCGCCGGCCGTGATGACGCAGGAATGACGATGGAACAATTTGTTGACGACATCATCGTTCTCTCATCGTATTTGGCGAAGCGGTTTGACAAGAAGAAGATCTTGCTCGTTGGTCACTCGTGGGGAAGTGCTATTGGACTGTTGGCAGCGTCAAGACGACCGGACCTCTTCTCTGGCTATATTGGGATCGGCCAGGTATCGAGAATGGCGGAGAGCGAACTGATTTCCTTCGAATGGACGCGGCAACAAGCAGAGAAAGCGACGGACCAGTCTTCAGTCGAAAGGCTGGCCGCGATCGGTCCACCTCCCTACACCGGTAGCAATTGGCGATCGAAGTATGTGGCGGAGAGACGAATTCTAGGAAAGCATGGCGGCGAGTATTACGGGAGCAAGAACGGAGCGTTTGGCGTCGTGCTCAGGAATCTCGTGTTCTCCCGCGAATACACCATGCTCGATCGCATCAACTTTTTTCGCGGCGTGTTCCAGTCGGTCGACGCGCTCTACCCGGAGCTGTCACGGACCGACCTCTTCGTCCAGTACCCGAGGTGAAAATACCAATCTACTTCTGTCTGGGACGTCATGACTATGAGGTGCCGTCTGTCCTTTCAGCGCAGTACTTTGAGGCGTTGAAGGCGCCTCGGAAGCAACTGGTCTGGTTCGAGAGCTCCGCGCATCTGCCCAACACAGAGGAGAAGGGCAAGTTTAATGAGTTCATGATCCACACGGTTCTGCCTACACTGCCGGAGTGGACGGGAACATGACCGTGCCTTCGTGCCAAGCCTTATTCTTCTAGTCGTCGTCGGCGGCTCGTTCATCGTAGCCGGCGAAGGCCTTGAGGAGAGTCGGCTCGAGAACGCCGGATCGCCCCGCCACAAAAATGGCTCTCTCGTTTTGCACATTTGGCGAACGTAGGTGGGGAATAACCCTGTTACGTGCGAGATTGTCCGCTCTGTGAACGCGGCCACTGAGGCTCGAGACGGCGTTAAGCCGTCCCTGATAGGGCGCGAGTCGCCGAACGCTCGCCCCTCCGACCTGGCATGTGGCGTGCTCTCTCGTGCAGTGGACGCGAGGTCCTACCCATGCAACTGCCGTTCACGACAGAGCAATTCTTCGATCTGTTGGCCGCCTACAACGAGGCGTTATGGCCGGCGCTGGTAGTGCTCTGGATGGCGTCGCTGATCGCCAGTGTGCTGCTGTTCTCGTCGCGCCGCCCTTCGGATCGCTGGCTCAGCGGTCTTCTTGCCGCACATTGGATCTGGTCGGCCCTCGCGTACCACGCCGCGTTTTTTACGCGCATCAACTCCGCCGCATGGGCGTTCGCGGCGCTCTTCCTCCTGCAGGGCGCGCTCTTCTTCTGGCACGGAGTCGTGCGAAGACGCCTGTCGTTCGCTCCTGCGGGCAACGCGTGGGCGCCCGTGGCGTGGGTTCTGATCGGGTACTCGTTGCTGTACCCGGCATCAATGCCGTGCTGCATTTCAGTGTCTCGAGAATCCCAGCGTTCGGCGTCCCATGCCCGACGATGATCTTCACGGCGGGCGTGCTGATGCTCGCCACGCCCCGATCGTGGCGTCTGTCGATCATTCCGGTGATGTGGTCTGTCATCGGAGGGTCCGCGGCGTCCCTGCTGGGCGTGCGCGCCGATTACGCTCTCCCGATTGCCGGTGTTGCACTGGCCCTCTTCTCATTGCAGGGACGGACCGACCAAGCACGACGGGGTGCAGGTAGATTCGATACTCATCGATCAGGCCAAGTTCCGGCGTAACGACGCCGGGCCTTCTCCGCTGGGCCTTTGCCGCCGCGTGGTCGGGTGAAGCAAATTCGATCAGCGAAGACGCCGCGTCGTCGAGTTTCGTGCGCAGGTCGAGACGTCGCGCTAGCCTTACTTCGGATTGTCTCTCAGATATCCGGCGCGCGTGCGAACGCGGTGGTCCGGATGCCTCGTCATGACCCTCAGGCGGTGATACGTTTTGTCGCCGGCGTTCTGCGGATAGAACCCCAGGGTGTACTGCTGACGCAGTTCTTCGGCCACCCGCTGCGCCGCCGCTTCCACCTCACGAATTGTCGACGCAATGATGACGGACCCGCCCGTGGGTTCGGCGAGTCGTTGCAGCGACGGCACGTGCACCGCGCCGGCTCGCCCCGCCACGTTGATGCCGAGCGCGTAGAGCAGCACTTCGCCTTCGCGCAGCGCGGCCTGCGCCTTGGCGGAATTTTCGAGCGGGCCGGGTGCTTCGAATGGATCGCGCCGGCCCTCGCGGCTGGCTGCAATGATCGAGTTGTCGATGCCGTCCGTCATCAGCAGCATCGCCCGCTTGCGATGCGGCGTTTCCTTCATGTAGGGCACCATTTCCGTGACAGCCCTGAACAGTTCCGTGCTGCCGGAGGTTGGCATGGCCCGCAGTGAGTTGACGATGCCCGGATTGTACGGGCGCCAGGTGATCATCGTGCGCCGGGTGCTGTCGAAGGTGGAGATGCTCCATTGGTCGCCGGGTTGCAGCGAGTGCCCGAGCGCGTCAGCGGCCCGAATCGCGGCGGCCATGCGTTCACCGGTCATGCTGCCGCTGGTGTCAATCAAGACGCCGACACTAATCGGCGCCGGCTCGGCGGAGAAGACGGCCACGTCTTGACGCACCTCTTCGTCGTAGATCAGGAAGTCATCTTTCGCGAGGCCGCGAACGATCGAACCATCCGGCGCCTGGACGGTGACATCGAGATAGACGACTTCAACGCCGGACTTGAATTGCGGCTGCCGGCCGGCGGCGATGGTCGCCGACGCCAGCAGGGCAGTGACGACGAAGGCGTATTTCATCGTGCTCCTTCGCAGTCTTCCAGTAGGACGCCCTATGTAACCGGGGGCGCGCTACCAGTCGATCTGCGACTTGTCGATGACGCGGCCTTTATCGTCGATACACAGAAGGATGGCCCCGTCATCGCTCTTCATTAAGCCCCCGAAATAGATGGTCACGGCTCCGTAGACCAATTCCCGAACGGCGCCGGCCCTTTTGCAAATGGTGGTGGCCGTCGTCGCGTTGCTGGGTGCCCCTGCTGCGGCAATGGCTTGCTGCTCCGTCATCCCGACCGTGACGCGGTCGGCCCGCCTGTAGGACTCGTCTCTAATTTCGCATCCGCTGAACGCGAGGCCTAGAACGATGAACGTGGCCAGACGCATGGCTCCATTCTGCCTTAGCTGTGACCCCGCGGCTAATTCGCGACCCGGACTACACGCGGGTGCTGATCGCGGTGAGCCAACAGGATCTCCGTTTAGCGAACCGCTATATCAGGCTGCCTCACGGATCAACCATTTGCGGAAATCGTCCAGTGCGGCGAGCCACTTTCACAAAGACGCGCGCACCCGTTCGCAGATCCATCGACCGCCTCCCCTTGGCCTACCTCGAAAGCTGATCGAGCCGCTGTTGAGAGACTGCGCGAATCTGGTCGGGCAGTTTTTTCATCTCCGACGCGGTTGGGAACCAAAAGTCGAAGTCCCTGCCGAACTGAGCCTGCCAACGCGCCTGCCGGTCCACCAGTCGCGGCGTCAGTACTTCGTCGAACCCGACCGCGGCCTGCTGGGCGCGGAGGTAGAAACGCCGCGCGGCTGGCATGTCTCCCTTCGCTCGGTACGCTTCGGCGAGCAGAAAGGCCTGGCCAGGTGCTCCCCACCGCACATCGGTGACGAAGTCATCGCGGCTGACCTTCGGGCCAAGCAAGGCAATCACCTGATCGGGATCTCCAGACGCCAGGCTTAAGCCCGACAGATCGCGGTCCAGCACTTGCCCCGAGGCGCTGACGGCCATGCTCAATCTCATCGCTTGCAGCAAGCTGCCTTCAGCCATGAAATAGAGCCCGACGATGGTGACCGGTCCGGCGAGGGCAGCCACTACGATCAAGACTCTCAGGCGGATGGCCGCGGGCAATGGACGTCCTGCGATCTGAAAGCCCATCCACACCACCAGCACGATGGGCACGAGAATCAGGGACCAGTTGCAGAGACCAATATAGAGACGAAGTGGCAGCGACAGTGCCTCCCCGGATTGCGCGTAAAGGGACGCGAGCACCGGCACCAGCCGGTACAAGAAGAAGCCCTGGACGACGCTCGCCAGCACGATAACCGCGACCGCCCCCATTTCGACGGATTCAAATCTCCTGACGCGCGCACCCGTTTGCAGATCCATAGACCCCCTCCTGACTGTATCGGCACATCCGCGCGGTTCTGATTGCGTTATGCGATCGGTTGTAAGCTAGATCGACTGATTTCACATCGCAATTGGTCTTGGAACGATACGGATTTGCACGAGAACCTCGGCTCTGGCACGGGCGTCTAGAATTCCAGATGTTCAAACGGCTGGCCGTGGCTCTTGCCATTACACTGCTGGCCGCGCATGCTGGGGCGCAGCCGTCAGTTTCCACTCCCATTTCCGGTCTCGTCGTTGACGCCGATACTCGCGCCCCGATCCCGAATGCCACGGTCTCGGCGGGCGCCACTCACGTGTCGGCCGATGCCGCCGGTCGCTTCACGCTGCTGGTCGGACGCGGACGCGTGACGCTGCTGGTCGAAGCCAGCGGATACTTTGCACTCACGACGACGCTCGAAACGCCCGAGGCGGGACTTGCCGAGGTAGAACTGGCGCTCGCCCGCGAGAAACCGTTCGCGACCTCGGTTGCCGTGACCGCCTCGGCGCCCTCGGCGGCGCCCGCCACCGAGGTGGTGCCGCCCGTCCAGGTGCTGCGCACGCCAGGCGCCCTCGACAACGTCTATCGAACCCTGCAGACCTTGCCGGGCGTGGCGGCGACCGAGGAGTTTGGCAGCCGGCTCTCAGTCCGCGGCGGCTCGCCCGATCAGAACCTGACCGTGATGGACGGCGTCGAAATTCACGATCCGTATCGGCTATTCGGTCTGACCAGCGCCTTCAATCCCGAAACGATTCAGCACTTCGAATTGGCGCCAGGTGGATTCAGCGCCAAGTACGGCGACCGCCTGTCGTCGCTGCTGGTGGTCGAGAACCGCGAGGGTTCGCGAACGGAGGGGCTCACGGGCTCGGCCTCTCTGAGCATCACCGACGCGAACATCGTCTTCGAAGGGAAGTTGCCGGGAGGCGCGGCCGGATCGTGGCTGGTGACCGGCCGTCGTACGTATTACGACCTGGTGGCCGAGCGCATCACCGATCAACAGTTCCCCGCCTTCGCCGATCTGCAGGCCAAAGCGGTGTGGGAACCAGCCGCCGGCCGCACGGTATCGTTCTTCGCCTTGCGCAGCCGGCAAGCGGCCGCGGTCGAAATCGATGAGGACGACGCGCAGGGGGAGTTCCAGGACGATACCGACAACGACCTGGCCTGGGCGCGGTTCGACTCGTCGCTCGGCACCACCGGCCAATCCCACACCGTCGCCGCCTACTCGGATACGCGATCAACCTTCGGCGTCGACGCGAACTTCGAACAAACCAGCCGCCGATCGAACGCGCCTGGCGACGACGCCTTTGGCATCGCCAACGTGGTGTTCGGGCGCGCGCTGTCGATTAGGGACGTCTCGGTGAGGCAGGAGTTCACGTGGGCGCGCGGCGGGCATCTCGTGGAGACCGGCGCCGAGGCTCACCGGTTGTCGACGGCGCTGCGTTTCGAGATCATCGGCGACCGTAATCCCAGCGCCGATAACGGGTCCAGCGTGGAGGGCGGCGCAGGCCTGCCGGATCTGCTCGTCTCCTCGCAAGAGTCCACCCGTGTCGGCGCGTGGATGCAGGACACGTTTCCGGTCGGCCCGCGCGCCTCAGTGCAGGCGGGGTTGCGGTGGGATCGCCCTGGCACTACCGGAGAGAACCTGTTGTCGCCACGGGCATCGGCGTCGTTCCGCGTCGGCGCGAACACCAACCTGCGCGCGGCCGCCGGCATCTACACACAGAGCCCCGGCTACGAAAAGCTGGCGCAAAGCGACTATGTGCTCGACCTTACGCATCCCGCCGCCGGAGCGTTGCGCAGCGAACGCTCGGCGCAAGCGTCGGCGGGCATCGAGCACGACCTGGGCGGCGGCGTGGCGCTTCGCTTCGAGGGCTATGTCAAGCGATTCACGGACCTGCTCGCAGGTCAGCTCGAGTCTGACGCGGATCGCCTGGCCCGCGTCTCGCGCTACGACTTCCCGGCCGACCTTTACTCCAGCGTCCCAGTCGGGCCCATCATCACGACCATCCCCGCCAACGACGGCCGCGGCCGGGCCTACGGTTTCGACATCTTCGTGTCGCGGCCGAACGCGCCCGCCGGTTCGCGCGTCAGCGGGTGGGCCAGCTACACCTGGGGCAAGGCCTCGCGCGACGCCTACGGCCGCAGCGCGGCGTTTGAGTACCGATCGCCGTCACGCGTTCACGGTGGTGGCGGCGTATCGCTTCTCGCCGAGCTGGGAGTTGGCGACGACAACCCGGGTGGCGTCCGGATTTCCGCGCACTGCGCCGGTCGGCCTCCGCGTTGCTGCGGCGGAGGACGCCCTCGACCTCGACGCCGACGGCGTCACCGACGAACTGCTGCCCGATCGGGATGCCACGGGTCTGCTTGTCTACGAGGTGGATCTCGGTGATATTGCCAACATCAACCAGGCGCGGCTACCGGTGTTTGCTCGGGCCGATGTGCGCGTCACCTGGCGCCCGCGCGGGGCCGCCGGCCGCTGGGAACTCTATGCCGAGATCATCAACCTGTTAGACCGTGAGAACGCCGGTGCGTTTGACCCGCGACTCGAATACGATCCCACGTCCGAACAGCCGCGCATGGTGGAAGTGCGCGACCAGTCGATTCCCAGGCTGCCGACGCTGGGCGTGCGTTTCCGGTTCTGAATCCGGTTGTGCGTACGCGGATTGGCCGCCGACCCAAGGCCGGCCGCTACTCGTAGCGGAGCGCCTCCACCGGATTTACGCGCGCGGCGCGACGCGCGGGAATGTAGGTCGCCAGCAGCGTGACGACGAACACCACCGGAGCAACCAGCGCCAACGAGACGAAATCGCGCTGATCGTCGCCGGATGGAAAGGCCGCGCTCAACAGACGGCCGGCGCCGACACTGGCCGCGAGGCCAAGCACCAGTCCGCTGAGCGCCAGCGCGACTCCCTGTCGCAGCACCATCCGCAGCACGTTCGGCGCCGTGGCACCGATGGCCATCCGGATGCCGATCTCGCGCGTGCGCCGGCTCGCCGCATAGGCGACGAGGCCATAGAGCCCGACGATCGACAGCCCGAGTCCCATCAGGCCCATGGCGCCGACGGTGGTGACCAGCACGTTGAAGATGCTGGTCGCGCGCATCTGATACAGCTCGGCCATCGTCCGCACGTTGAAGATCGGCATGTCGACGTCGAGACCTCGCACCGCCTCGCGCAGCGGCGCGGCCAGCGCGGCCGGGTCGCCGGACGACTGCGCGACCAGGTACATTCCCCGCGACGGGTTCTGCCGGTACGGCAGGTAGACGAAATCGGACGGCGGCTCGGCGACGAAGAGGTACTTGCTCATCTTCGCGATGCCCACGATCTCGACCCACGCGTTCTGCGCGCTCGCCAGCCGGAACCGCTTGCCGAGCGGATCCTGGTTCGGCCAGTAGTGGTCCGCGAAATGCTGGTTCACGATCGCGACGCGCGGCGCGTTCTCGTCGTCACCGCGAGTGAAATTCCGCCCGGCGGCGAGCGGGATGCCCATGGCGTCGAAGTAGAACTCGTCCACTCTCGACGCCAGCGTGGCCGCGTTCTCCTTGCCGGGTGGAAACTGAAAGCCCTCGGGCGCGATCGTCACCGTGCCGATCGAATCGTTCAACATCGGGATCGACGTCGTCATCGTCACGGCCGTCACGCCCGGCACCGTCCGTGCCTGTTCCGCGACCTGCTGGTAGAACTGCTGCGCCTGCGCGTCGCTGTAGCGGATCAAGCTGGTGTCGAAGCCCATCATCAGAAGATGGTCGATCCGGTAGCCAGGACCGTTCGCCAGCTGCTGGCCGAAGCCGCGGTACATGAACATGGCCACGGCGAGCAGCACCACGGACGCCGCGACCTGGGCCGTCGCCAGAATGGCGCGTCCCCAACGGCGGCGCCGCCCGCGGCCGACCGCATCGCCGCCCTTGATGATGCCCGTCAAGTCCGTGCGCGACGCCTGAATCGCCGGTACCAGACCAAAGACGAGCGCGCTCGCCACCGCCACGGCCAGGCTGAAGAGGAGCGCGCGCCGATCCATGTCAAACGCGAGCATGATCGGCAGATCGCTCGGAATTCTGATCTGACTGAACAGCATGATCCCGGCGTAGCCGACGGCGAGCCCGAGCACGCCGCCGGCGATGGCGAGGATGAGATTCTCGGTCACGAGCTGGCGAATCAGCCGGCCGCGGCCAGCGCCAATGGCGAGCCGCAGCGCCATCTCCCGCGCCCGGACCGGTGCGCGGCTCGTCAACAGTCCAGCGACGTTGCCGCAGGCGACCAGCAGCACCGCCGCCGCGAGCGTCGTGAGCATCGCCACCAGCATCGCGTCGGGCGGGCTCTCGGCAATGCGCGCCTGGAACTCGGTCTTCACGAAGAACTGCCGGTTCTTGTTCGTCTCGGGATAGGCGCGCTCGAGATCGCCGCCAATCGTCGTCAGCTCGCTCTGCGCCTGCGCCTGCGAAACGCCAGGCTTCAGCCGTCCTTTCAGCGTCAGATTTCTCACGTCGCGCGCCTCGAGCGATGCAGCCTTCGCATCGGCGATGACGCGCGGCGACATCATCAGCGGGATGAAGAAATCGTAGCGGACGTAGCGGTTCATGCCGGTAAAGCTCGCCGGCGCCACGCCGATGATGGTGAACGCCACGCCGTTGATACGGACGGTGCGGCCCAGCACACCGCCGTCGGCCGCGAACTCCTGCTCCCACATCGTCCGTCCGAGGATGACCACGGCGTCACGGCCCGGCACCTCATCCTCTTCGGGTTTGAACGCGCGGCCGATGGTCGGCTCCACGCCCATCAGCGGCAGCAGGTTGCCGCTGATCAGCATCCCGATCTTGAGCTTCGGCGTCGCCGTCGGATCGGTCGCGAAGCCGGCAGTGAGAGAGGTGAACGCGGCCAGACCGTCGAAGCTACGGTTCCTGTCGCGGATGTCGACGTAGTCGCGGTAGGACGACACCAGCGAGCTGGCGTTGAGCGCTTCGAACGACGACCGCGATCCGACGCTCAGCACCTCGCCCGGCCGCGCGACTGGAAGCGGCCGGAGGAGCAGCGCATCGGCGAAGCTGAAGATGGCGCAATTGGCGCCGATGCCGATGGCCAGCGACAGCACGGCAACTGTGGTGAATCCGGGGCTGGCCGCCAGCATCCGGAACCCGTAGCGGATGTCTTGCCAGAGCGTCATCTGCCACCTCGTTTCAGCCCGAGCGCTTAGTAGGGATCCGGGACCCGCTCCAACACCATCACGACTTCGAAAGGCCCCTTGGGTCCGCTGCCTTTGTTCGTGACAGTGAGCGTCTTTCCATCGGCGGACACCTTGTACCGTCCGGCCTGGAGCACCTGACCGTCCGCTTCTGCACCGAGCTCGAGGGTTTGGGGATCCGGCCGGCTGCCGAACGTCATCGCGCCTGCAGGCACACCCGGAATCGGACGTCCGCTCAAGTCGAGCAGGGGGCGGCGACGTCCGTCCGCGATGATCATCTGCGGGCGCTCCGCACACGCTTCACCGTTCACCACGCCGTATGCCACCATCAGGTATCCGGTGTCGGTGGGCTCGAACCGCAGATAGGCCTGCTGCGGCGCCGGCCGATCGACCTTCCACTGCGAGGGCTCGCTCTTCCCGGCGCGCCACGTACCTTCGAAGACATCATCTGCCATGGTTGCCTCCCTCAATCTGTCTGCCCACGTCGAGAAGTATTCGCATGGCAGACGTAACGCGAGATCCCCAAACAGCCGAATCAACCCGACGACACCCTGCTGCTGCCACACACGCGGCACGAGGTCTTCGCCGAGCTGCTCCAGTCCATCACCGCAGATCGCCCGGTACTGGTGAGGAAAGGCGCGCGCAATGCGCCGATAGGCGCGACAGCACCCCATTACGAACGTGCTCATGATCGCGCCTCCTGTCGGCGTCTTGCATCGAGCACCCGCACCAGATCCTTGAGCCGCTGACTTTCCAGATCGAGCACCTGCCGGCCGAGCGGTGTGAGCTTGTAGTAACGACGACGGGCATCGTCGAGCTCAGGCGCTGGACGCTCGGCGGACTCGCCGATCAGGCCCTTCTCGATCAGCCGTTTCAACGAGCCGTACAACGTTGCTGGCCACAGCCGCACCTTTCCGCCGCTCCGTTCCAGCACGTCCTGCATGATGCCGTAGCCATGCTGCTCGCCCTCGACGAGGCAGACGAGAATGTGGAACCAGTTGCTCTTGAGCGGTAGGAACGCGTCGGGCTTCGGTTTTGGCACGGCAACTGTATATCAAGTGATATATATATGCGTCAAGTACTAGGTGGTGGGTTGTCGGCGAGCCACTCATTTCATGTAATTTGGCGGTTGCGGCGTTGGTCAGGATGACCAGGCCGCGCTGCGAGACCTGATCGATCGCCACCCCGACGCGCGGGGTACGAGGAGAAGCGGCGGAGCAATCGCGGGAACGGCAGTAGGCGTTGCTCCGTTCCTGACAGCACGAGTCCAGTCGTGGGCGCCGAAGCCCGAGCGCGACGGCGCGCTCAGGAGAGTAGATTGAACGTCGAACGGTACCGAGGTCCTTCGGTCGAGTGGGTCGGCTCCAGGGCGAGCTCCAAGGACGGCGCGCCAGACGTCTCCAGCGTGTAGATGCCCTCGGGCAGGCACTCGCCGCAATTCCCCTTCCATCGCAACGTGAACTGTTCCAACCCCGCCGCATGCGGGCCATCGTCGATCGCCTCGAGACGGACTCGATCGACAAACCGGTTGTCGGCGTACAGGCGGAATTCGGATCCGACGAACGGCTCAAAACCCGCGCGGCTCATGCTGTGGCGCGCGTCGGCACCGGGCGTGGTCCATAGCTGCGGCGGGTCGATGCCCGCTGCAACCAATGCTGCGGAACATCCGGCGATGAATTGACGGCGTTGCATGACCTGAGTCTCCTTCCGCCTATTAGGCAGTCGATGTGTGTTGGTCGATCACGACTGGCGATCTGCTGACGGCGCCCATCTCATCAAGACATAGGGGCCTCGCTGTTCCACTGGCGCGAATCGGAGCCGTTCGTACAAGTGGCGCGCGGGATTGTCCACTTCGACGTGAATCGTGACGACTCGTCCGGTGTCTGATGCAGTACGCAAGATCGTTTGCATCAAGCTGCCGCCGATGCCCCTGTTCCTGTATTGAGGCAAGAGCGCGATATCAATCACCCGCAGCTCACCAACGCTGGCGAAGACGTACAGGCGACCGGCGGGAATCCGCTCGATCTCGATAATGTCGAACTGCGCATCGGGATAGTGCGAGCGGTAATAGCTGTCCTGGGCGTCGAACTGCATGGCCAGGAAGGCCGCCTTTTGTTCCTCCGACCACGGGACGATCGACAGCTCCCGTTCGCGCGTGCTGGCGTAGAGCTCTCGAAGAAACGGCTCGTCACCGCCTCTGACACCTCGAAGCGTCACCGACGACAGCGCCGGTGTGTCGGCGATCATAATGACCGCGGCGGAAAGATGCCCTGAAGCGCAATGATGAAGTTCAGGCCGAGATACGGCTGCCGATTCTCGTGGGGGCCGCCGCCGCCAAGGGTGTCACCCATGGCGACGAGGTTCGTTGCCGGGCCATAGATGTTGCTCGGCGCCTTGGCGAGGTTCCAGGCGGCATTTGGTACCCCACTCGTCCCGGTGTCGTCGTGCACGTGCAGCGGTCCATGATTGTGCGCCGGGATCTCCGCTGGCAGGAGCGTGACGGTTGCGACGCCGCCCGATTCACCAAGGGAGCGATTCGACAATCCCGGTGCCTGCCCCGGGTGCAGTGGCGCGCGTCCCTGGAGATTCGGAAGCCCGAAGGTTGTCTTGCCGTCGCCGCCGTAGTTGGTGCCCAGCAGCGAGAACAAGGCCGTGTTCTGCGCGATTGGCAGCAACTGCCCGTTGCAGAACGCATGTGCTTTCGGCGCGAAGTTGCCTGCGAATATCTTGATCTCTGCTACAAAAGGCTCGGACATGGTGCGTCACTCCGGAGGCTAAGTCTGCGATGGAAAGATGCCGGACAGCGAGATGATGAAGTTCACACACTGATACGGCATCATGTTCTCGTGCGGCTGGCTACCGCCCACCGTAGCCGTGGCCAAGGGGCTGGCCTGCGATGCGCCCTGATCGACTTTGTAAATTGTTGCGCTCGTGTTCGCGACCAACTTGCCCAACGGTGTGGTGTTGCCCGCGGCCACGCCAGCGGCGTTCGAATGCACGTGCGTCGGAATCTGTTGGATGTTCAACGTAACAGATTCCTCTCCATGCTTGGCGCCGATGGTGAGCCCGTTGCCTTGATGCACCGGAACGCGTCCCCTCAGGTCCGGCATAGCGAACGTCTGCTGGCCATCGCCGCCATAGATCGTTCCAATCAATTGGAAGAGTACTTCGTTCTCTGAGATTGGGAGGTGCTGTCCGTCGCATAACGCCCACCCGGCGGGCGCGTAGTTGCCGCCAAACATCCGAATCTCGCCTACAAAGGGCTGGCTCATAGCGTCTCCTTACTCAGTCTCGACTTGGGAAAATGCCGATGAGGCAGATCACGAAGTTCAGGACCAGCGACGGCTGGCGGTTGTCGTGTGGCTGGCCGCCGCCTTGAGGCTGCGCACCAGTCATCACGATGGGACTCGCCGGCTCGGCAAACACACCAACCCCACGCCGCGGCGCATTTGCGAGCACGTTGCCCACCGGAGTTGCTGACGTCGCCTGGTTACTCGTGGCGCGCAAGTGGCCATGCGGCGGAAGCTCCGCTTGAGTCAGCGTCACCGCGTCAGTGCCCGCGCTCTCACCGAGAGATACACCTGCACCGAAGTGAACAGGCGTCCGAGCTTGTAGGTTCGGCAACGCAAAGGTTGTTTGGCCATTCCCCCCGTAGGTCGTGCCGAGCAGGGAAAACAGCGCCTGGTTCTGATTGATGGGCAGAAACTGGCCATTGCACAGTGCCCAACCTTTTGGCGGGAAGTTGAAACTGCAGATTTTTATCTCGCCGAGAAATGCCTCCGCCACTCCGCCCTCCAATCGGGTTTCATCAGCTGAAAATGGCCTCGTACCCGTACGCCTGATTCGTCCCTCCCCACCGGAACGAGAAAAATGTCTAACTGGTCCAGGTCCGCGTGCGACAGATGATAGATCCCCTGCGGCCATACCGTTGTTCCTGCGCCTCTGAACAGCAGCGAGAACGGCTGTCGCGTCCTCGCGTGCTGTGGCAGTCGTTCCACCGCAATCAGCTCCAGAGCCGTGGTCGCGTTGCCAGCCGTCATGTCAAACGGCGAATTCAGGTGCGCTTCGAAGTCCTCGCATTTGAGCAGGTCGAGCATGCCCGCCTCCCGTTAACGAGTGCAGCTTCTAGCGACGACGGGCCAACCGCCGGCGCGCCGCAAGCGCGGCCATCCCCATACCAAAGAGCGTCAACGTCGAGGCAGGCTCGGGGACCGTGACCTGTGGTTTGGCCACAAAATTCAGTTGAAACCTCATGAGTCCGAGCGGGGTTTGCTCTGGCTGGTCGAGAATCCCTAGCTGACCAAGGTTCAGCTGCAAGGTATTGGGGGTGAATCCGTTGACTATGTAGTCAACGCCGCTGACAAGCGATCCGCCTCCCGCGCCAACTATGCGCGCGACACCGTTAGCCTGGTCGACGGTCACTCCGACAGAGTCCAGCGTGCCTGGTTGGTCGAGAACAAAGTTCGCGAACAGGATAGCGGAGCCTGTCGGCCATGACGTGGAATAGTCCGCATCGGAATGGGGATTCAAACCACCTTGGAGCATGTATGCCAGCGAGGTCATAGAGGCGTCGCTGGTGATGTCGATGAATTCATCATCGAAAAACGGGGCGCCTACGTTAGTGCCGCCCGCGTTATTGATTTCCACCGCGCCGGTGACCGCAATACCCAAATCGATCCTGGAAGGAGCTCCGGGCTCGAGGAACGCGACGTCGAATTTGAGGAGGATCGGCCCCGCCGTCGCGATCGAACACGGCAAGACGGCGAACAGCATCGCGAGGACGAGGATGGCATGACAACGACGCGCACTTAGGGGCTGCAGGCGCATGTATGGTTCTCCAGGTGGAGAGCGGAATCTATATGGAAAGGTCGTTGCGATCAAGCTCCTTCTAGCTGAAAAAAGCGCCACGACCCAGGACGTCGGAAATTTTTACGAAGTTGAGTGGTCGGCAGAAATGAACGGAGTGCATCTTTCGCGCAAGCTGTTTCTATCCTTCGGGTTGCATTGATCGTCAATCCTGAGTGGGACTGGTACAGTCCATGCTAGACAGCATAGGCTGCGCGATAACTGCGCCTGCTTGCGTTCTGTTCCTGGCTTCGAGCAGCGTTTGATGAGATCGAGTTCGCGATCGTCAAGTCCGGGACGACGATCGAGGAGTTCCGCCGCCGGAGGTCGCGCACGAATATGCGCTTGATACCTGCCACAGCGTCGTCAACTCACAGTTCAACTTGTGCGTGATCACCCTGACGGTGACCGACTCCGCAGTCCAGACCCATTCGGACTCGATCGTGATGGGGTTCATCGATCAGACGCCCGACTGATAGCGCGAGCGTTACGGCGTTGCCGCCAGGAGGAGGACTGAGCGGCGATTGCCATCCGGCGAGGCGCGAGATTAAGCAGGAACGTAGGCCAACCTGATCACATCCTCGCCAATCCGATCATTAGTCATCAGGCGGAGCCGCGGCCGGGGCCCGGCGAAGTATGGCTTGCCGTGACCAAGCACGACGGGGTGCAGGTAGATTCGATACTCATCGATCAGGCCAAGTTCGGTCAGGCTGTGCGCCAAGTCCGGGCCAGCAACTTCGATCTCCCCGTCGCGCTCGGCCTTCAGCGCGCGGATCGCGCCCTCGAGATCATCCTCAACAAGCCTGGCGTTTGGGCCGACCGACTTCAACGAGCGCGAGACGACCCATTTCGGCTGCTTCCGCCACGCCGCCGCGAAGGCGCGTTCCGCTGCCTTCCATTCAGGATGATCGTCGTCCCAGTAACGCATGACCTCATACATTTGGCGACCGTAGACACTGCCCGCCTGCCCCTGAGCCTCCTCGATGAAGTGGCGGAAGAGCGTGGGGCTTGGCGCAAACGCCGTATGGTCGACGTAGCCGTCCAGGGACTGGTTCATTCCGAACACGAGCCGAGCCATACCACTTCCTTTCCTCACGCGGCACATCCCCGCGGTCCTGATCGCGTGATGCAATCGGCTGTAAGCTTAATCGACTGCTTTCCTATCGCAATGGATAGGCCCTCGAGCCTGACGATCGCGGACGCAGTGCGCGTCGTCGCCGTGCTCGTGTTTGTGCTTGTCGTCCTGATGTCAGTCGGTCTGGCGCTGGTGTTCAGGTGGCGTTAATCGCCGCCGTTGTGCGGGCTCTTCTGCGCCGAGACTGCGTGGCGAGCGGCGGTGGCGTGGTTGATGGCGCAGGCCGGCGTTGTTCTTCTCGACTTGCGTGAGTACAAGGCGGAACGCGGTGGCACGCGCTATGAGATCTACCAGCTGATGAACGCGGTCTCAGTAGAGCGAATCGTCGTCCTGATCGGCGATCGCGACGACAGCGATGCGATCTCCGCCGAACTGTGCGATGCATGGGACTCGATGAGCGAGTCTTCACCCAACCGCAGACTCGCACACGCCGAGCTGCGCGTGTGTCGTTTGCGGTCCGGCTCGGCGGCAGAGGTCGAGGCCCTTTTCACGCGGTTGTACGCACCCTCGCTCAATGCCGGTAACAGTTTCGGGCCGAAGGGATTATCGATCGGTTCGAGTCTGCCACGACGCTCAGTGGGAGCGCGACGCCGGAGCCTTCGGCACCGATGGTTTGCTGCGCATCGCCTCAAGGACCCGCTGGAAGAAGTCGATCTGAGGACTCCGAGCGTGCGAGCGCTCCGTCACGGCGTCGCCGAAATCGAGCAAGCGATAGTCAGGAGAGCGGTACGCAGGCCATTGCGGCAACCCTCCACCGTTCGGATTCCCTGTCTTCGCGAACCGCACCCACGCCGTCTGCCATCGCGCGAGACACCGTGCGATCGATCTCTTCGAACTGCGAGGCGTCCCCACTCGTGTTGTCGAAGACGTATGCGACTTCGGAGGTGTGCGCGGCACCTCCCCAGACCGATCGGCTGAACGGCCCGACACGCGAAAACCGATACATGTAGACGTCACTGACCTTCGAAGCGGCGCGAGCAGTCAGTGCCGCCGTCGCGACGAATCGTGACTCGGTTTCCAGTACGCGGCGCCACCACCGCGACGTCGGCGTCTGTCGCTGCTGGATATCTGGCGAGCACTGTGTCGACGAACTCTGCCGGAAATCTCGCGCTGACGAACGCGCGATACTCTTCGAGCGTCTTGGGTAAGTCCCTCACATAGAAAAGCCCCTCATCGGCGTTGTGACCAATGAGGAGCGGTACCTTCGACTGGTTGTTCGTGCCGACGAGAAGCGGAGGATCATCCGGTACGACATACCCGTCCACGATCGGGACGTACAGGCCGACGCCCAGGGTCTCACTGGTATTGGGCATGCGCGCGAGCACCTCGTCCGCGCTCAACGCACGCAGCGTCGCGATGTCCGCGGCGAGCGAGAGTCCGTGCGCTTCCGCTGCGGAGAAGCGGTAAGCCGGGACGCGCAGTCGCGGCTTCGGCCCGACCGCTGAGTAGCCCAGGCTTTGGGCGATGGCGCGATGGAACAACCCTCGGGCCAGCGGCGAGACCATGAGGAATATCTGGCTGGATGCCCCGGCCGACGACCCGAACAGCGTCACGTTCTCCGGGTTTCCGCCGAACGCCGCGATGTTCGCGCGCACCCAGCGGAGCGCGGCGATCTGATCGAGCAGCCCGTAGTTACCGGAGACCTGGTGTTCGGACTCGCGCGACAGCGCGGGGTGCGCCAGGAACCCAAGCGCTCCCTGTCGGTAATTGAAACTCACGACGACCACACCACGTCGAGCCAGGTTTGTCCCATCGACGCGGGGCCCGGTGACCGACCCGAAGTTGAATCCGCCACCGTGGATCCACACCATGACGGGGAGTCGGTCGCCGGTGGACTTCGCCGCAGTCCAGACGTTGAGCGTGAGACAGTCTTCGCTTGCGGGCCCAAGCGGCGGCAAGCCCAAGGCACCCGCGCGCGCGGGCGGCGTCCCAGGACATCGAGGTCCGAACCGGGCCGCATCTCGCACGTCTGTCCACCGTTCGGCCGCCGCGGGTGGGCGCCATCGACGGTCGCCGGTTGGCGGAGCGGCGTACGGAATACCCTTGAACGCTATGACGTCAGTTCCGCTGCCTCGCGCGGGCCCGGACTGCGTTTGAACTGTTGTCGGGACTGGCTGAGGCGCCTGTCCGTGTACGACGGTAAGAGCGAAAACAACGGCCACCAGCTTCAGGACCCAGCGCATAGATAAACCCTCCGGACGCGTGGACTCGCGCAGGTAAAATAGCCACCACGCGGCGGGCATGTCTCAGGGGATTCCTAGCGGATTCCCAGGGATCTTGCAGCTTTTATCCAAGGATCCGCAGTGCGCATTCGCTTCGGCCCGTTCACGCTCGATCTCGAGAGCTGGCAGCTGACCGGCGCCGGCCAGGAAATTCATCTCGAGCCAAAGGCATTCGAGCTGTTGTCGGCGCTCGTGCTCGAGCGGCCGAAGGCGCTCTCGAAAGCGGACCTGCAGGAACGTCTGTGGCCCGGCACATTCGTCGCCGAAGCCAACCTCTCGAACCTCGTGGCCGAAATCCGCGCCGCACTCGGTGACCCGGCCCGTGCTCCCAAGTTCGTCCGCACGGCCCACGGCTTCGGTTATGCGTTCTGCGGCGAAGCGGAGCCGTTGACCGATTCCGTTGATGCGGCACCCGCCCGCGTGGCCTCCCAATCGAGCGACTGAACTCGAGGCCGGAGCACCTGCGGTGTCACCTCCGCCGCAATCGAGTCGTGTGCCGTGGCTGGTTGCCGGTGTGCTCGCCGCTGGCACTGATCACGACCGCGGTCATCGCACTGCGCCGCGACGGCGGCCTCGCGTCAGCCGCTGGTCCGGCGCAGTTCACCATCGCCCCGCCGGAGAATGCGTCGTTTGGCGGTCCGAGCCGTCCTGGCGGCGGCACCGCCACGCAGCTGGCGGTGTCCCCTGACGGCCGGCACATCGTCTTCGTGGCGCGCGCCACCACCGCGTATCAGATCTGGCTGCGACCGGTCGCCACGCTGGAAGCGACGCCGATTCAGGGAACCGACGGCGGGGCCTTTCCGTTCTGGTCGCCTGACAGCCGTGCCATCGGATTCTTCGCGGATGGCAAGCTCAAGATCGTTCAGATTGCCGGCGGACCTCCGATCGTGCTGGCCGACGCCCCGGCCGGGAACGGCGGGAGTTGGAGCCGCGACAACGTGATTCTGTTCGCGCCGGGACCCTCGCAAACCGGCTTGTTGCGCGTGTCGAGCGCCGGCGGGACTCCGACTGTCGCCACGACCCTTGACAAGACCGCCGGAGAAGACGTCCACCGGTGGCCCCACTTTCTGCCCGATGGCCGGCACTTCTTCTACACGGCCGTCACCGGCCCCTGCTGTCCTGCATCGACGCCGTCGGTGATCAGAATCGGCTCGCTCGACGGGCGAGGCGGCGATATCACGCTCTTCCAGGCCGAGTCGGCGGCGTCATACGCCTCCGGTCACCTGATATTCGCGCACGACGAGACCTTGATGGCGCGACCGTTCGACCTCGATACCCGTCAACTGCTCGGCGAAGCCTTTCCACTGGCCGAGCGTGTCACCACGGAGCAAAGCCGCTACGTGGGCGCGTCCGTGTCGGAGAACGGCACGCTGGTGTACGGACAGGGCGCCGCAGACGTCGCACGGCAGTTGACCTGGTTCGATCGCGCCGGCCGCGAGCTCGGCACACTGAGTGACGCAGCGCCATACTCCGGCCTCGCGCTGTCGCCGGACGAACGCCGAGTGGCGGTGACGTTGGAAACCGGAGCTCCGAACAACGTCGACATCTGGCTGATCGACATCACCCGTAACATCCGATCTCGCCTGACGGTCCATCCAGGACAGGGACGTATCACCGGTGTGGTCGCCAGACGGTGCGCGGATCGCGTTCCAATCCTCACGGTCGCGTCAGCCGATCGCCCTGCGTCAGACGCTTGAGCACTGAGACAGGCAAGGATGAATTGCTCCTGGAAGGGCATGGCAACTTCACGATGACCCCGAGCGGTTGGTCGTCGGACGCCCGGTTCATCGCGTACACCACTCGAGGATCGAACATCTGGATCCTTCCGTTGTTCGGCGATCGGAAGCCGTTTGCGTTCGCGGATACTCCTTTCATCGAAACATCAGCCGTGTTCTCGCCCGATGGCCGATGGATCGCATACACGAGCAACGAAGGTGGGCAGGTGGACGTCTACGTGCAGGCCTTTCCCGGACCGGGCGCGAAATCTCAAGTGTCGAGAAACGGTGGGAGCCATCCGGTGTGGAGAGCGGACGGCCGGGAATTGTTCTACCTGGGACCGGGTGGGACGATGATGTCCGTCCCGATCGGAGCCGGGCCTTCATTCGAAGCCGGAATGCCGCGCGCCCTGTTTCACGCAAACGCCTGGACACTTGCGCGCAACCAGGTTTACGCCGTGACCAGGGACGGGCAGCGCTTCCTCGTCACCGCGACGCCACAGAAGTCCAGCAGTGCGGCGCCGCTGACCGTCGTCCTCAACTGGACGGAAGCCATCCACAGATAGCGCAGCGCTCGAGTACTTCTAAACTCTTGAACTTAAGGGATCAGCGTGAGCAAGCAAAGCTCGATTTCGGTGCGCAAAAGAATCCAGCTTCGACCTGCAGCGATCGTTCTTCCCGGAAGTCGCGCTGCACATCCCGGACGAGCGCCGCGATCGCCTTTTCCTGGCTCGAGGCGCGTTCAATCGTCCTGATGGTGCCGCGTGCAGCCTGGAGGATCGACGCCCGAGTTGGCTCGAGACCAAATTGGCGAAGATAGGCCGTGCCGACTGTGCCGACAGCGTCCGAGCGCCCGCCGAAATATCTGGCGGCCGCCTGCGCTCCCTGGGCGTCCTGGCCGACGCCCGCTCCCGCCTGCGAGCTTCGTGCTGCTGCAACAGTGGTGGGCACGAAGAACGACGTGCCACACGCTGCCAGCGCCCGCAAGACGAACTCGCGCCGTGGATAGCCTCTCATGCGTTTTTCCTGGACGAAGCAGCGGCCCGTTTCAAGGTGTCGGCCAGCCTGTGCGCGAGCGCAACGATCGTGAGCGTCGGGTTGGAATCACCCCCGGTCGTGAAGACTGATCCGCCGGTGATGTAGAGGTTTTGCACGTCGTGCGTGCGGCTGTCGGCGTTTACGACGCTGACCGCCGGGTTTGTTCCCATGCGTGTCGCGCCCATGTGGTGACCGCCGGGATCCTGCCGCCACACAAGGCGCGACGAGTCGCCTGGCACCCATGTGCGCGCGAGGCCAGCCGCGCCGAGCTCGTTCGCCAGTATCACCATCGCGCGGCGCATTCGGACGTCGTCTTCCGGAGCAATCTGCCAGTCGAGCGCGACCCTGGGCATCCCGAGAGCGTCGAGGTCCTCACCCAGAATGATGCGGCTTTCCCTGAAGGGGGATTGTTCGGATCGGTACGGTCAGCTGCGTGGTTCCGGCTTCACCGCCGCCGCGCATCAAGAGCTGCTGCGCGATGGTTGACGGGACAATGTCGCTCTCGGTCTTCTCGCGCGACGGACGCCCGGCTCTCGGTCCTGCGAACGTGGCCGAAAAGTTCAAGAGCTTTTCGCTGCGCGACACCTTCGCCGCGAGGCCGAGGGCACCCAGCATTTCCACCGGTCTTCCGTCAGATCTCTTGAGATCGGACTCGGCACGCGTGTAGAACGAGAGATCGAGGGAGGCTGGGTGCACGATGCCGATCGAGCCGTAGTAGTGGGGATGCTCCATGAAGTAGCGCCCGACAACGTTGTACCCATTTGCGACCCCCTCGCGCTGTTGCGAGCGCGACGCCAGCAGCACGCGCGCGTTCTCGATGCCCCCGAGCGCCAGCACGTAGCGGGCAGCGTGAACATGGAGCTTCGGGCCGCCAGGGTCCGGACTGCGAACGACTCGACGGCAGCGCGGCGTGATCGATTCCGATATGGCGACGTTGGCAAAGTTCTGTATGCGCACGTCCTCGGCATGTTCCAGCGCAGCGGCATACGTTTGACCAAACCTGGTTGGCGGGCTGAACTGGTAGTACCGCTGATCGACGTCCGCGCTGACAGGCAGCAGCGGTCTTCCGGTGGCTACCGCTCGCGCCGCCGAGTTCCAGTCGAACGCACCGATCTCGACCGTCTCACAGGCGCGACGGTAGAAAGGCAGCATGTCCGAATACTTGATGGGCCAGCCGCTGAGGTTCACGTACTCGCGCGTTTCGAAGTCCTGGGGCATCAAGGGCCGGCACCAGCCGGCCCAATGTCCGGTGGTTCCGCCCATCGCGCGGATACGCATCGCCCTGAGGTTCCAAGTGTCGATGCCGATCATCCGCCCTTCGGAAAGAACCTGCGTCTGATCGTCGCGCTCGCGGCCGCCGCTCTCGAGCACGACGACCGACAGGCCTGCCGCCGCAAATCCAGAGCGATGGTGATGCCTGCCGCACCGGCGCCGGCTATGCAGACGTCGGCTTCGATCGTCGCGCCTTCTGCGAGGGTGCGAGCGTCGGTGAGCATGAGATGGTTGCCGGACTGTATCACGATGCCCTGGCGTCGCCGTCAGGCCTTCAGCGAGCATCCACGGCGAGCCAACTTCGCGTAGCGAAGTTGGCCGCTCCCTGTTCACTGCTGTGATTTTTTCGGTGCGGTCGTCGCCGCGCGCTGCTCCTCGGCGCGGTGCCCGCGCAGGATGCCCTCCAGCCCGTAATTCGCTTCATGGCAGGCGTACTCGTAGATCCGTCCATCGCTACGAACCGCTGGAAGTTCGACCGTCCACGGCCGCGTGAACGTCGTCGGATCGTCGATGGTGACGCGATAGGTGAGGATGTCGGGCGCGGTGCGGGTAAACCGCTCGACGAGGCGCAGATTCTCTCCCGCTCCGCGGTAATTCGTCTTATTCGTGAAGTTCGTGTTCAAGACGACGAGGGTGTCGCGTTCAACTGCCCGATCGAATCGCCAGAATGACGGATGGCCAGCGGCAGAGCGGACGGCCGGCGCGCGGGAATGATGCGCGCGCCGGAACCATCCCGCGAGAATCACGACGTGATCGATCGGCTGAATGATCTGGTAGTGGCCGTTATAGACCTGCGGCAGCATCACGGTCGGCATGCCGCGCGTGAGGCATCGCTTCCACAGGTTGCGGTCTTCGGGATGGTCGGCCGGTCCTCGCAGCTTGCGCGCCTCGGCAGCGGCGGCGAGCCGCTGCTGCGCCTCGGGGCTGAGCGCGGGGACTCGGCCATCAGGCGGATCAACGACGAGTGACGTGCGCCGCGTCGGCACGACGCGAGTCCCGCTGTCCCACCAAAAGTCGTTGTAGGCGCGCGCGAGGTCGGCCTCTGCTGTGCCATCACGCCGATCGCGATTCGTGCGCTCGAGAGTCTGGCGCTCGAACTCGCTGCCTCTTCCTTGGTGAGAAACTCCTTGCCGGCAAGCTCGGCGGGCCGTTCGAAAGGCGTAATGGTCCGGTCGACAAGGTGCCTTGCAGATCCGCACGGTCTCACAACGTGCGCGGAACGCCTGTCCGGGCGCAGCGCTCGGCACGAAACGATCGCGGCGATCAGCGCCAGCCGGATGATCGATCGGAATGCGTGCCGGAACATCGAGTGCTCCTCGGTTCTGTGACCGAACACTATATACCGCCGGTGCCGCGCAACGGCAAGCGCGATAGCTCATGGTAGACGATCCAGGCGGTTAACGGCCTAGCGCGAGATCGCCGTGAAGCTCCTTGAACGCAGGACCTCGACGCGGCGGCTGACTGATGAGCCTGTCGCTTCCAGCCTTTGCGGTGTTCCGGGGCCAATGGCACGGGCCGGCTCGAAGCCGGTCGCATCGCCATCCCGCCGCACTCGAGGCAACTTCTGGTGTATGTACTGGCTGCACGTACCACCGTATTCATCGGGACGATGAGGAGTCGACATGTGCGATAAGGATCATTTTGCAGAAAGTGTGGCGGAGTACCAGGCCAGGGGCCTGGTCACTCGAAGGCAGTTCGGCGTGCTGCTCGCGGCCGGCGCTGCCATGATGTTGCCTGAGATCGCCAACGCGCAGGCGACCAGCGAACGGGATGTCGAAATCAAGACGCCGGACGGCACCTGCGACGCGTACTTCGTACATCCCTCGTCCGGTGCGGCGGCTGGCGTGCTGATCTGGCCCGACATCTTCGGGCTCCGTCCGGCGATGCGAACCATGGGCAAGCGGCTCGCCGGGTCCGGGTATTCCGTCCTCGTGGTCAACCCGTTCTATCGGACTGGAAAACCAACGGCCACTGGCGCGACGCCGATCAAGGAGATGATGGCGTTCCGCAAGGGCATGAGCCCGGCTACGGACATGACGGATGCGAAGACGTTCATCGCCTGGCTCGACGCGCAGCCGCAGGTAAACAAGAACCGCAAGGTCGGCGTGCAGGGCTACTGCATGGGCGGTCCGATGTCCTTCCACACGGCATCAGCGGTTCCCGACCGCATCGGCGCCGTCGCCTCGTTCCACGGCGGCGGGCTCGTCAACGAAAAGAGCGGCCCGGACAGTCCGCATCTGCTGGCGGCCGCCACGAAGGCGTCGTTCCTGATTGCCATCGCTGAGAACGACGACAAGCAGCGGCCGGACGACAAGACCGTGTTGAAGGAAACGTTCGACAAGGCGAAGCTGGCGGCGGAGATCGAGGTCTACCAGGCCGCGCACGGCTGGTGCCCGCCGGATACGCAGGTCTACAACGAGCCGGCGGCAGAGCGAGCGTGGAGCCGCCTGCTCGCTTTGTACAAGAAGGCGCTCGCCTAAGAGGATACGGCTGCGGGGGAGACTCGCC
Source organism: uncultured Acidimicrobiia bacterium (assembly GCA_963784445.1). GTDB lineage: Bacteria > Acidobacteriota > Vicinamibacteria > Vicinamibacterales > UBA2999 > 12-FULL-67-14b. The sequence goes on from CAWARO010000003.1 coordinate 84,912, forward strand.
GTGAGCGCGGTCGCGCTACTTCAACAACCGCGCGACCGCCTCCATGGCCGGATCGCGGCCGGCGCGATACGCCTCAATGGTCCACGGCGCCGCCACGTTGGGCTCGAGTGTGCGGACGCTGATCGGATGCCGGACTACGTTGCCGTGGCAATCCTTGTACGGCTTGCAGCCGGTCGCATAGTCATGACGCTCCGTTGCCCGGCTGATCACGATGCCGCTTCGTGCGAGCGTGAGCGCGCGGCCTTCGGACCAGAACTCGAGCCGGTCGCCGACCTCCTCGCCAACGATGGTCACGCGGTCGGGAGCGGTCTGCTCGAGGTAGCCCGTGCTGGAGATCGCCGCCGAGAACGTCCACGGGCTTGTCAGCACGACGATGCTGCCGGGCACGAGCTTCGGCAGCCCCTGCATGAACGACCGCGTGGTCGTCAGATCGCCGCCGCCGTTCATGCGCATGTCGAGCACAAGGTTCCGCGGCTTGCGGGCCTGGAGCTCGCGCTGCACCAGTTCCTGAAAATCTCCGATGTCGTGCCCGGGCGTCGAGCGATTCTGCCGCAACTCGACGATCATCGCATTCAACTCCGGAGCCTCGCGCCAGCGGAACCTGGCGGTGGCGTTCTGCAACGCCCACGGCGCGGCCTTCGGCTCCAGCAGGCTGCGCCAGCCCTCTCCTTCTGGCACGCCGGGATCGGGATAAAGGGCCAGCGTCGCCGAGTGCGACGGCACGGCGGGATCCGGCGCTTCGCCCACCAGCCGCCGCTCGATGCGTTTGCCCTCGACCTCAAAGACATACGTCGCCTCGGCGGGCGCGCGCGTGGCCCCGGCGGCGTGCAGCAGTTGCGGACTCTCGAGCAGCAACGGCGTGGCACGATCGCGGAACCCCGCGGTTCCACCGGTCAGCGTGTGCGCGATCTCGCGCAGCTTCGCGGCCGGCTGTCCGTCGATCGACACCAGGCGTGCGCCCAGCAGATCGGCGTCGGCACCGCGGGCGCGCATCACGTAGAAGTCGCCGATGAACGGCGCCATGCGAACCGGTACGCGATTGTGCCGACGAGCGCGGGGCAACGCGGACGCGTTGGTATGGCCGTTGTCTGCCAGCGCGACGATGCGGGCGATCTCGATCTCGAACTGCGCCGGCGTGGTGGTCGCCAGCGCCGCTTCGAGTGCCGCTAGACGTTTTTCAGCCGCGGCGCGATTGGCGTTGGAGTACGACTTGTCCACCGCCATGAACTCGCGGCGGAACTGCGCGATGTCTTCGGCCATGTTGGTAGGCGACACTGTGGCCGGCGACTGAGTCCAGCCAACTGCGCCCAGGACGCCGACCATCGCAAAGGTAAGGCAGGTTCGAATACGCATCTGAAGCTTCGACGACTTCCAGCGGGTAACCGTTTATTGACTGTATACGATCGGCCGCGAGCTGAGCAGGAGCGAAGACCTTCCGACGACCGCCGGCGGACAGCTACACTTTGGCCGTGACCTTGGTCGCACCTCCGCGTGTCTTTCTGTCCTATGCGCGCCAGGACGGCGAGGAGTTTGCCACTGCGCTGCGGCGACGATTGGCGACAGAAGAGCCAGAAATCACGCTCTGGCAGGATCGCGCACAGATGGAAGGCGGCGTCGGCTGGTGGGCGCAAATCGAAGCCGCGCTCGATCACGTCAAGTTCCTGGTCATCGTCATGACCCCTCACGCGGGAGTGTCAGAGACGACTCGCAAAGAGTGGCGCTACGCGCGACAGCGGGGTGTCGTGGTGTACCCGGTCAAAGGCGTTCCTGACGCGCAGCTCAATTTCGCGGCTCTCCCGGGCTGGATGCGGAACTCGCACTTCTTCGACATTGGTAGGTTCGCTGAAGGCGAGTGGCAGGACTCGAAAGAGTGGGAGACGTTTGTCAATTATTTGAAAAGCGATCGGCAGCCGGTGCGTGTGCCCTTTATGGCGCCCGACCTGCCAGCCGTTTTCGTCCCGCGACGACATGAGCTGGAGCAACTATGTCACCTCTTGCTCGAACCAGCTCGCGAGCAACCCGTCGCCATCACCACCACGCTGCAAGGAGCCGGTGGATACGGCAAGACCACGCTCGCGATTGCGCTTTGCCACGATGAGCGTATGGTCGATGCCTTCGACGACGGGGTGCTATGGACGACTCTCGGTCAGACACCGCAAGTCGTCGACGAAGTGGGGAGGCTGTATGAGGCCCTGACAGGTCAGCACGTCGCATTCGTGGATGCGACCGACGCCGCCGCCAAGCTGGCCGAAAAACTCGAGCATCGGCGGTGCCTGCTCGTCCTTGACGATGTCTGGGAGCGCGGTCATCTTGAGCCGTTCTTGAAAGGCGGCAAGCAGTGCGCACGATTGATTACGACGCGTCGGTTCGATCTCGTCGACGGCGCGGCCCGCGTTCGCGTCGATCAGATGACGCTGACCGACGCCGTCCGGTTTCTCAGCACAGCCTTTGAGCCCGGCACGGTTGCCGACGTCAAGCTCGCGCCGTTGGCGAAGAGACTGGGCGAATGGCCGCTGCTCCTGAAACTCGCCGTCGGCATCATCCGCAAGCGCCTGGATCGAGGCGACTCGCCAGACGGTGGGCTGACCTATGTCGTCCGCGCCTTGGACAAGCGAGGCGTTACCGCGTTCGACCGGAGCGAGACGATTCAGCGAAATGAGGCCGTTCGCAGAACTGTGGCAGCGAGCCTCGATCAGTTGTCGGCTGATGATGGCCGGCGTTTTCGAGAGCTCGCGATCTTTCCCAAGGACACCGCCATCCCGTTGTCGACGTTAGAGCGGCTCTGGGCGCTCGATGATCTCGACACCGTAGATTGCGCCCAGCGCCTCGATGACGTGTCGCTCCTGTCGGTGGATCTGCGACGCGGTGTCGTGACGCTGCATGACGTAATGCGGATGTACCTGCTGGCCGAACTTGATGACGCGCCGCATGTGCATGCGCGAATGGTGGGCGGGTACGAGAACTTCGAACACTTACCAGACGCTTATGCGTGGCGCTGGCTGCCGTATCACCTGCTGCATGCCGGTCAGCATGATGCGCTGCGAGCGCTGCTGCTGCGTCCCGAGTGGCTGCAAGCGAAGTTGCGGGTCGCTGATCCGGCCTCCCTGATTAGAGACTTCGATCTACTGAATGGTGATCGCGACCTCGAGGTCATCCAAGCCGCGTTGAAATTGGCCCTGCCGACCCTGGTCGCTGACGCCAGCCAGCTCGCGGAACAGCTTTTGGGACGTCTTCCTGTGGGGTTCTCCGATCGGCTGGATGCATTCCGGCACGATCTGGCGCGAGCCGCGCCGCGTCCTCGTCTTCACGCCCGATGGCCCAACCTCCAGGAACCGGGGGGCGCTCTCGTGCAAACGTTGCCCCACGACTCGCTGAAAGGTGCATTCCTGCTGCCCGACGGCCGTGCGCTGTCCTGGAGTGGCGACGCGCTGCGAGTATGGGATCTCTCGACAGGCGAGAGCCGGACGTTAACCGGGCATAAAAAATCGGTCGACGGTGCGTTACCGGCGCCCGACGGCCGTGCGTTGTCGTGGAGTGACGACAATACCTTGCGGATCTGGGACCTGGCCACCGGCGACAGCCGCGAGCTGATTCGCCACGAGCGACGGGTGCACGCCGTGCTACCGCTGTCCGATGCGCAGGCCTTGTCCTGCAGCGCTGACGGCACGGTGCGACTGTGGGACCTTGCGACGGGCGAGAGCCGCACGCAGACGATCCACGACGGGTTGGTGAACGGCGCGCTGCAGCTGTCGGACGGACGCGTACTGGCGTGGAGCGGCGACGGTCCACTGCGGGTGTTGGACTTTGCGGCAGGTGACGGCCGTACACTGATCGGCCACGTCGACTCAGTGCACGGTGCATTGATGCTCCCCGACGGACGCGCTTTGTCATGGAGTGCAGACGGCACCCTGCGAGTCTGGGATCTGGCGACTGGCGAGAGCCGCGCGTTGATCGGTCACGCGGGCTCGGTGTACGGCGCGATGCTGCTGTCCGAGGGACGGGCGCTATCGTGGAGCGGCGACGGCACGCTGCGAATCTGGGACCTGGGAACGGGCGAGGGCCGTCCGCTGACTGGTCACAAAGACCGAGTGCACTCCGCATTGTTATTGCCCGACGGCCGTTTGCTGTCGTGGAGCGCCGACGGCACGCTGCGGGTCTGGGACCTGGCAACCGACGAGAGCCACACTCTGACCGGTCACAGGGGCTCGGTATCCGGCGCGTTGGTGCTGCCCGACTCACGCGCGCTGTCGTGGAGTGCGGACGGCACCCTCCGAGTGTGGGATCTGATGACGGGTGAGGGCCGTACCCTGACCGGGCACGGTGGCTGGGTGTACGGCGCATTGATGCTGTCCGACGAAGGCGCGCTGTCGTGGAGTGAGGATGGGACGCTGCGCGTGTGGGGCCTGGGGACGGGGCAGGGCCGCACGTTGACCGGCCACGAGCATTGGGTGCATGGCGCGTTGCTGCTGCCCGACTCACGCGCGCTGTCGTGGAGTGCGGACGGCACCCTCCGAGTGTGGGATCTGATGACCGGCGAGGGCGGCGCCCTGACGGGCCACAAGGACTTCGTGTACGGTGCATTGCTGCTGCCCGACGGTCGGGTGCTGTCGTGGAGTGGCGATCGCACGCTGCGAGTGTGGGACCTCGCCGCGCGTGACGGGAACGCCCTGGTCGGCCACGAGGACTCGGTGCACGGCGCATTGCAGTTGCCCGATGGGGGAGCGTTGTCGTGGAGCGCCGACGGCACGCTGCGGGTATGGGACGTGTCAACGGGCGAGAGTCGCGCGCTGACCGGTCACGAGGACTGGGTTCACGGCGTGTTGCTGCTGCCGGACGGGCGGCCACTCTCGTGGAGCGAAGACGGCACGCTAAGGGTGTGGCATCTGGCGACGGGGCTGAGCCGCGCGTTAACCGGCCACGAGGGTTCGGTGCACGGCGCGGTGCTGCTCCCCGATGGGCGGGCGCTGTCCTGGAGCGGAGACGGCACGCTGCGACTGTGGGATCTGGAGACCGGCCATGGCGTTGTGCTGAGCGGGCACGAGGGCTGGGTGCGCGGCGCGCTGCTGCTGCCAGATTCGCGCGTGCTGTCATGGGGCGCAGATGGCACGCTGCTGTTGTCGGACCTGACTACTGGTGACCGCCGCACGCTGACCGGTCACAAAGGTTTGGTGAATGGCGTAGTACCTGCTGCCAGATGAGCGCGCCGTGTCGTGGGGCGTCGATCGCACCTTGCAACTTTGGGATCTCGCGACAGGCGAGCGCCGCGCATTCGCCGGCCACGAGGCGCCGGTCCACGGCGCGCTGCTGCTGCCCGATGAGCGCGTGCTGTCATGGAGCGCGGATCGCTCGATTCGCGTCACGGATATCAACAGCCGCTATGCGAGCTTGGCATTTTACTTCGACGCAGTACCCACCGTGGTTCTTCCTAACCGCTCTGGTGGATTCCTGGTCGGCGATGCACTGGGTCGTATTCACGCGTTGGAGCTCCTAGACCGCGGGCCATAACGTCGCACACACTGGACAGGCATGATAAGTTGGCGCCAAAAATCCCCGAGGAGATTCTATGACCGGAACCTGGACGCGCCGCGATGTGCTCAAAACGATTGCCGCCACAGCGAGTTTCCCAATGCTGGCACATGCGGCGCCGCCGCGGCGCACGGTCGCGATCATCGGCGGCGGCATGGCGGGCGTGTCGGTGGCGTGGCTGCTCGACGGGCAGCGCGATGTCGTGCTCCTCGAGAGTCGCGACACCATTGGCGGGAACGTCCAGACGCTCGACGTCGAACTCGATGGACATCACTTCGCCGTCGACATGGGCGCGCAGTTTTTCCATCCCGGACCGTATCCGGTCTACACCGCCCTCCTCAAATCCCTCAATCTGTTTCCACCGGACGTCGCCGCGCCGCCGCCGTCGCATGCGTTCCCAGCATCGATTACGCTCGAGAACCCGTCCGAACTCACACCACGATTCGTCTCGCCGATCATCCCCACGCGCCTCTGGCCAATTTCCGAGGGCTGGAACCTGCCCGGCCTCCAGGCGTTCTTCATAGCTTTCAATGCCGCGCGCGCGCGCGAACAAAACGATGAGAGCTGGTCGTTGACGCTCGGCGACTGGCTGCCAACACTGGGTTTGTCGCAGGCGCAGTGGGAAGGCATGATCCTGCCATGGGCGGCGTCGCTGTTTTCGGGCGACATCGAGCAGGCGCGTGGGATGTCGGCGCGCGCGGCCATGTTGTTCGCCGCGAAAGCGCTGCCCGAGAATCTGACCGAACAGGTCGTGTACTACGTGCTAAGAAACGGCCTGATCGAGCCGATGCTCCGCATGCTCGATCAGTGCTCGACGGTCGAGGTGCTGACCAACGCGGTGGTGTCGAGCGTGTCCCGCGGCGGCGGTCGCCGCTTTACCGTTCGGTGCGCGGACGGCCGGAGCTTCGCCGTGGACGATGTGGTGTTCGCGGCCTCGGGTCCGGCGACGCTGCAGCTCCTGGACGGCGTGCCCGGATCGAAAGCCCAGCAGTCCACGCTGCGCGGCATCGAATTTCATCACGCGCGGCTGGCGCTGCACACCGACCCGATCTACGCGCCGGCGAATTCGATGTACTGGTCGTTCCTGAATTGCCAGCTGCAGGGTGCGAGCTTCTGCGAGGCCTCGATGTGGCTCGCAGACGTCGTCAGCGGTGCGCCTGCCGCGACCGCGGCGAAGCTCTGGAAAAGCTGGACCACGCATCGGCAGCTGCAGCCGACGCAGGTGCTGCATCAGGCCGATTACATGCACATGCTACCCACACCGGCAACGATTCAGGCGCAAACAGACACCCGTCTGCTTCAAGGCCGGACGGGCTTGTGGTTCGCAGGCGGGTACCTGTTCCCCTACGACGCGCAAGAAACCGCGTTGCTGTCGGCGCTCGAGGTCGTGAACGGTTTGAATGGCGGTTCGCCGCGAGGCGACGCGCTGCTCTCGTCTGTGTGAAGGCTACAGGACGTTAGCGCGCTGTCGCCGGCGGCCGCTCGAACCAGTACCTTCTGCTGCGCGGTTTCAAACAGCAGCATCGTCTTCCCTTCGTTCTGCTGCGGCCAGAATGCGAAGCCGGCAAACGGCGGCGCGGTCAAGATGATCCGGCGCGCCCCCGATTGATCCTTGTGCTCGCCGATCGGCGATTTCCACTCGCCCGCGTCGAGCGTGAAACCGGTGGCGTCGCGGCGGATCTCGATAGTGCCCAGGCGTGGATTCGTCCACTTGCCGGCGAGTGGCTCGACGAAGGCGGCCTCGGGATTCACCGTCACTTCGGCAAGCTGCTTCTTGAGAGTTTCGGCGAGCTGCTTGATGCCGAACGCCAGCTGCTGCTCGGCCTCCGCCTCGGCGTCAAAAAGAATCTCGATCAGCCTGCGGCGGACGGCGCTCATGTAACCGTTGGCGGCTGCGGCGTTGGTCAGGATGACCAGGCCGAGGCCATGCTCCGGATAAAATGTCGCGTCGGCGCTGAAGCCAAAGGTGTTGCCGCCGTGGCCGATGGCCTGCAGTCCGCGCGACTCGTCGATGAAGAGCGCCAGCCCGTAGGATTGCTTCGCGCTGATCTTGACGCGGGGCTTGCGCCGCTCGAGCAGGTTTATCTCGCTCACCACCGGCTTGCCATCGAGCACGCCCTTGCCCAGCTCGAGCTGGAGCCAGCGCGAGAGGTCGCGCACGTTCGACCACGCACCGCCCGCCGGCATCACCGAATCGACGCCGCGCTCGATCTCGGTCGCGATCGGTTGCGCGTCAAACGTAAGCGTGCGCCCGTGCGGGCGCGCGTGCTCGCGCTTCTGCGCCACGTCGAGGTCAAGGGCGGTGGACTTCATTCCCAATGGACCGAGCACCTCCGCGGTCATGACGTCTGCGTACGCCTTCCGCAGATTCCTTTCACGTGTCGCCGTCTTGGCCGAGACATAGCCGCCAGCAGCCACCATCAGATTGCTGTACTGGAAAGTTTCGCCAAAGCCAGTCGTTGGCTTCATCGCGCGCAGCAGCTCGATCCGCGATTCGGGAGTCGCCTTGTCCCATTCGAAGATGAACTCCATGTCCCAGCGCGGCAGGCCGGTACATGCGCACACGCTATGCGCCATCGTCACCTGCGGCGTGGCCACCGGATCGCCGAGCGCGAATGTCGGCAGCAGCTTCGTGACAGGCGTATCCCACGTGAAGTTCTTGCGATCGACCAGCCGTGCCATCATCAACGACGTGAGCGGCTTGGTCATCGAGCCGATCATGAAGAGCGTCGCGGGTGTGACCGGCGCGTTCGCTCCCAGCTCGCGGACGCCCAGGCCTTTCTCGAGGACGATTTTTCCGTCCTGAACGACCGCGAGCGCAACGCCGGGCACACCGGCCTGCTTGCGCGCTGCCTCTGCGAAGGAGACGAATCTTTCGACGCGCGCGGCGTCGAGCGAGTGGGCTTTCCGGCCGGCGAGATTTTCCTCCGTCCGTGCCGCCACCTCGAAACCGCCGACGGCAATATTGAGCTGCGCGCCCCGCCGCTCAGCGGCCGCGATCGCGCCGTCGATCAAGGTCACGTAATACGTGGTGCCCTTGCGCCGGGCGATACCCGTCACGATGCGGCGCTCGTCGGCCGCGGTCTCGTAAGCAATCTGTGCAATCTCATCCCATCCTGCCGTGGCCGGAGGCTTGGCCGTCTGCCGGACGACGCGCGCGAAGTCCGGCTTCCAGCGGGACCACGCCTGCGCGATGGCCGCCTCGACGGTGGGGGCCGTGACTTCGTCGAAGGCCGCGGCCAGCTCGCGCTGCGGCTCTTGAATGACGATGAGGCCGCCGGCGCGCGCCACATGCCAGCCTTTCGCGACCGTGAACGTCGCGCCCGAATCCGACGTCAGCTTGGTGTCCTCAGCCAGCTCCTTGAAATCGAGCGTCGGTTGTTGTGCGAGTGATGCCAGGCACACGACAAGGAGAGTAATCAGCGGCTTCATGGCGTCCTCCAGTGAGTGGATTGCGTGCCCATTGTAGCCGCCAGCGCGCCAGCGGTCGCGCTAATGAGCGAGAGCCAGAATAAGGATCAGGGCTTCGTCGTTGTGAAATCCAGCGGGATCTCTGCTGTCTGATCAGCGTGGATGATCCGCAGCACTGCTCGACTGGCCGTGACGGGAACGTCAAAGCGGTAATCGAACTCACCGGCGCTTGAGGCGTCGACCTGCGCCATCGGCGCGTCGGTGGGAGCGTGGAGCACCCCGTCGATGACCAGACGGAGATTGGAGTAGTACGTCCGGTAGAACGACCGTGTCCCGTTGTTCGAAAAGCGGATGTGGAGCGACAGCGAGCGTGTATCGGCATTCACCCGCTCGAGCCTGCCAGAAAGAATCGTCAGTGTGACATTCTCGCGGGGCAGCGTGGCCGTCGCGTGAGCCGGGACGATCAAGGCCTGCGAAGACGGAGCGCGGTCGCGCCCTTCCGAGATGGACGATTCCGGGCCAGGGCCCAATTCTGCTCGCTGTGCTCGATAGCTGATCCACCACGTCAGCGCGCCGGCACCCGCCACTCCGAAGACCAACGTCACGATCGTAGACACAAGCGGCATTCGGAACTTGCGCGAAACAGTCGAGCGTGGCGCCACCTGACCTGCCGCTCCGGCGGTGGAGCGGCCAGCCGAGCTGCCGCCAGACATGACGTGGGCGATCCCCTGTTTCAGCAGTGCGAACGCAGGGTCAGCCGGCGACCCCGTCCACTGCGCAAGGTTGGCCGTCTGCTGCTGCCGGAATCCCAGCGGAGGCTCGGAGTCGTCGATGAGCACGGACACCAGCACGTTGCGGCTGAGTGCAAGCGTTGCCTCGTCGTGGACCCAGTTCGATTGGCGCGCCGCGGCAGACCACAGCACAACGACGCATCGGGCCGCCGAGAGCTGGGCCTCGATGACCGGCCGGTAGCTGGTGCCAGGAAGGATAGCGCGGTCCCACCAGACACTCCAGCCCGAGTGCTCCAAGGCATTGGCCACCAATTCCGCCTGCCCGCGGTCATCGCGCGCGTAACTCAGAACGATATCCGCCATCGCGTGGCGCATCGTACGTCGATTGTTCCGAACGCCACAACGATTCCGCCGCGAATCGCTCGACGGCGCCCTTTCCCTGCACCAAAGAGCGGCAGAGTGGCAGCAAGCGCTGGAACAAAGCGAAGGCCGAAGATCGCCAGCCAGGCGACGTGTAGAGTTGTATTCTCAGTCCTTCAGTCCAGATCTAGAGGCGACGCATGACCGACCACTCCGATCCAGGCCCTGGAGACCTTCCGCCATCTCAGAAGTCGAAGACCCTTGATCCCACAGTGACCATGGGCGGCGGAGGCGGGACGCGCGCGGGTTCGCCCGCGACACTGGGTCCCTATCGCATCATTCGCGTTCTCGGTGAGGGCGGCATGGGAACCGTTTACGAGGCTGAACAGGCGCAGCCTCGCCGCACCGTTGCCCTGAAAGTAATCAAGGCCGGCTTCATCAGCCCTCAGCTGCTGCGCCGATTCGAACAAGAATCGCTGGCGCTCGGTAGACTCCAGCACCCCGGCATCGCGCAAATCTACGAAGCCGCCACCGCTGATGGTGGGTTCGGCCCACAGCCGTACTTCGCCATGGAGCTGATTCGTGGCCAATCGCTCCTCACACATGCCGCGGCCAAGCACCTGACGTTCCGGCAGCGGCTGGAGCTGATGGTCAGAATCTGCGATGCCGTTCACCACGCGCACCAACGCGGCATCATTCATCGCGACCTGAAACCGGGCAACATCCTCGTGGACGAAAGCGCGCAGCCGAAGATTCTGGATTTTGGCGTGGCCCGTGTCACCGACAGCGACGCGCATGCGACACGGCAGACCGACATCGGCCAGCTCGTGGGAACGCTCGCGTATATGAGTCCGGAACAGGTGCTCGCGGATCCGCTTGAGCTCGACGTCCGCAGCGACGTCTACGCGCTTGGCGTCATCCTCTACGAACTACTGGCGGGTCACCTGCCGTACCGAGGTCGCACGACACATTCACGAAGCGGCAAGAGCCATCGTGGAGGACGACCCAGCACCGCTCAGCTCAATCAACCGAGCCTATCGCGGTGACATCGAGACCATCGTCGCCAAAGCGCTCGAGAAGGACAAGACCCGCCGCTACACCTCGGCCGCCGATTTGGCGGGCGACATCAGCCGATATCTCAAAGACGAACCGATCACCGCGCGACCCGCGAGCACTGCCTATCAGCTGCAGAAGTTCGCTCGCCGGCACTCGGCCCTGGTGTTTGGCGTGGTGGCGGTCTTCGTGGTGCTCGTCGCGGGCATCATTACGAGCACCTGGCAAGCCGCGAGAGCGACGCGTGCGGAGCAGGCGGCTCGCGAGGAGGCGGCAACGGCCACTGCGATCAACGACTTTCTGCTGAATGATCTGCTCTCGCAGGCCGGTGCGGAGGCGCAAGCGGGCGCGGACCAGACGCCCGATCCGGAACTCAAGGTCCGGACCGCGCTCGATCGCGCCGCCGCGCGTCTCGAAACGAAGTTCGAAACGCAACCGCTGATCCGAGCGTCGATCCAAATGACGATTGGCAATGCGTATCGCGAACTGGGGCTGCTCGATGAAGCCGAGCGTCACTACACCGACACCCGCGACCTGCGGCGCCGGGTGCTAGGAGCCGAGCATCCGGACACGCTGACCAGCCAAAACAATCTCGGACAGCTGTATCGAGAACGGGGAAAGTACTCGCAGGCTGAAGAAGTGCTCAGCGAGACGACCTCGATCCGGCAGCGCGTGCTGGGCGAGCGACATCCCGACACGCTGATTGCGACGGCCAACCTTGGACTCGTGCTGCACGAGCAAGGCAAATATGCGGAGGCTGAGCCCGTGCTTACGAAGGTGCTCGAAGCCGAAATACGCGTGCGCGGCGAGGAGGATCCAGAAACGCTCATCAGCATGATGAATCTGGCCAAGCTGTATGGCGACACTGGCAAGCTCCGCGAAGCGGAGGCTCTGCTGGTCAAGATGGTCGACATCGGCCGCCGCCAGTTAGGCGAGGAACATCCGAGGGTGCTTGGCGCCCTGAACAATCTGGCGGCGATTTACTACAGCCAAGGGAAGTACGCTGAAGCGGAGCCGGTCTTCGCAGCCATCGTCAGAGTGCAGAAACGAATTCTCGGCGACGAACATCCCGATACCCTGACCGTCATCAACAATCAGGCGGTCCTGTACCGCCAACTCGGAAAACACGCGGAGGCTGAGGCGCTACTCGTTGGTGTGGCCGATGCCCAGCGTCGTGTCCTCGGCGACGAACATCCCAACCAACTGGCCACGTTGAGCACTTTGGGCCAGGTCTATCACCATCAAGGAAAGCTGGCACAGGCAGAGGGGCTCTACATGCAGGCACTCCAGGGACAGCGTCGGGTGAACGGCCCGGGTCATCTCGGGACGCTCAATACGATGCGAGTGCTCGGCGAGCTGCGCCGGCAGCAAGGCGACTATGTTCGCGCGGAGGCACTTCTCCGCGAGGCGCTTGCCGGCTTCCTGAAAGCGCGGCCCGAGTTCTGGGCGCGCTATGAGATCGAGAGCACACTCGGGGCCAGTCTCATGGCCCAGCGGAAGTTCGCTGAGGCCGAACCGTTCCTGATCTCCGGCTATGAAGGATTGGCACGGTTAGCAAACGCGATCCCGCCCGTGAACAAGGCGAGCCTCGAGAACGCGGGGAATTGGATCGTCGAGCTTTATCGCAGCTCGGGCCGACCGAACAGTGAAGCCGAATGGCGGCAGAAGCTGTCGCAGTCGCGGCCGTGATGATCACCACCGCCACGGTTGCGGTCATTCATGGACGAGAAGTGAACCGGCGAACTTCTACGCGATCACCGACCACGATCGTCATCAGGTCCTCTCCGACCTCCACGGCACTGACTTATGTCGCGCGCGTGCGCGGGACCAAGCTTCAGCGGGCTGGGTCACAGGCGTCTGGCAGCACGAAATCGGCGCGCGTAGGTCCCGGTTCCGTTCAGGATCGATCGCCCGCCCGCGTCGGCGAGCGTGGGACCATTCGCGGTTTCACGACTGGAGATGAAACGGTGTGCGCCCGACGCGTCGGTGCCCAGATACATCCCGACGTGATCGAGCCTGTCGCCGTCATCACGCTCGACGTCGAAGAACACCAGATCGCCGGCCGCGAGGAGGTCCAGGTCCGTTGCCTGCGTCCCGGCATCTTCGATCAGGATGATCCCGGTCGCGCTGTCATAGAGTTCGAATGAGCGCCGCGGGAGTGTGGTGTTGGATTGCGGACGGCGCGACAGCGGGATGCTATCGGGATAGCCGGCGTCTGGCAGTTGGTGACGGTAGCCCCACACCATCCGCATGTAGCCGGAACAATCGAGACAGCGATGCTGCGTTGCCTCGGGGCGATCCGGCGCGTCTGCCGGATACAGCCAACGAAGTCCGAGATAGTCGTTGAAGTCCGATCCCTCGTCGCGCGTTCCGTCGCGCAGCAACGGGCCATACGCTGCGTCGCCGGCAATCTGCAGATCGCCCAGGAGAATCGGCGGCGCGTTCTTGATGTATTGCATGGCGATCGCCAGCGCATCGGGCGTGCCGGCCTGATTGGCCGCCAGTGCCCGCTTCAGCCAACGCTCGTCGACGTTCGCATCGACAGGCCCCGGCGCGACGCGGACCCACGTTGAGTGCGTCACTTTCACGGTGCGGTTGGCGACAGCGATCCTGAACGTCTCCGAGAATGTGCGCGCTGGCCCTGCCAGCGTCACCGTGTAGCAGCCCGGCGTGAAGGTCGCCACCCACACGCCATTCTCCGTGACGCGGATCCGATCGGGGTTGGGCAGTGCCTCGTACGAAAAGCCCATCGAACTGCGCCCCCCTCGCTGCCGTTAAATCTTCTTGTTAGCCGCCGCGCCGCATTGGCGCTCCAGCTCTTTCTTCTGCTCGGCGGAAATTGTGGCTCCGGCACGCTCGAGCAACAGCTCGATGCCCTTGCATCCTCCTGAGATCGCTTTGTCGACCATCGTCTTGCAGGTATCGCGACTGAACCGGCGCCGGCAAAGATCCATCAGGAACTGGCGCACGGACTTGCCGCCCAACTTCGTGAGATCGCAATCCCAGCAGTACGGATCCCGGGGACGATCCGGAGGGGTAGGCGGGGTCCAGTCATACGATTTCGTCCAGGGCTCGGCCTTTGGAATCGGCGGGCCGACATACACGTCGACACGTCGGTTGGCGGCCTGGCCCTTCGCCGTTCGGTTGTCGCCGATCGGCTTTGACTTTCCAGGACTCTCTTCGACGTCGACGAGCACGAGCCTGATCAGGTCGCCGAGTTGCGCGTGCAGCTCCGCCCTGACGGCCTCCATGCGGCGATTGCCCAGGCCAATGTTGTGCACCTCGGTACCGCTCCCGTCGGTATGCCCGACGATTCGGATCACCCCAATCGCATTCGGTGTGTACAGCTTCGACTTCACGAAGTCGACCACCTGCTTCACCTGGTGTTTCAGCTGCGGCGTCAGCACCGACTTGTCGACGGCAAACGGACCGACGCGTCGGAAGACCAGCAACGGCTGCGGCGGCGGATCAGGGATCATCCGGCGTCGCCAGTCCGTTCGCGCTGGTGCCGGTTGTGGATCGCCGATACCTGTGTAAGCACGGATGTACATGAGTCGAATCTCCTGCGCGAACGCCTAAGCCAGGGTTCTCGCCCTGGTGGGAGTCGGGAAGTCACCCTTTGGTGAGTTTCGGATGAGCTCTTCCAGCCGCTTTCTCCGGGCCTCTTCGGCTGCCATCCGTGCCTTGTGGGCCGCCTCGAGTATGGGAAGCCAATCGAGCACCCTCTTCTTGCTGCCGGCACTTGTGTGAAGGGTGAGCGCGCGCAAGTTGTTCGCGCCCCACCGCGCCTCCATCGACGCGCGCAGTGATGCGACGTCGCCAAAGAAGTACGCCCGTGCCATGGCATCGATGCCAAACACCGGGACGACCGCCCGCATGACCGCGGCAAAGTCTTCGTACGGCCGGTCGTGGGGGTTCAAGCTGATGCCCTGGCTGGCCATGATGTCTTCGGTGATCACCTGTGTGAGGCCTTCACCGAAGCCCGTTTCGAACTCGGCTTGAAACGCGCCGATGCACGGTCGCGGGCAGTCCTGCGGTGTCGGTGCAGGCGGATGCGCAAACAGGTGTACGCATTCGTGCAGCGCGTACTCGAGCCGCGTGTGGAAGCGGAGGCCCGGCGGCTCGATCATGTAGATGGTGCGCGTCCAGCGATCGATCGTGCCGCCCGTCATTCGGCCGCCGTGAGAAACAAAGAGGCGCCGAAGGTGTTTCGGGACCTGGCTCAGGCTCGTCACGATCTTCAAGAACTTTTTCGGGACCGTGGTGGCGCGATTGGCCATGGCTCTTGCCAGGTACGGCTGGTACGACGACTTCCCCGCGAGGATGGTCAGCAGGTGATGGGCGTCGCCCTCGCTCACCTGCTCTCCTCCCTTCGTGAATGGCTGGCCGAGAAAGCCGTCGCCGTATCCGTCATTCACTCGTATGAACATGTCGGCGCCTCACGATCACCTGCGCGTCATTGAGAAAGCTTGCTGTGGGCAAGATGCTTGTTCCACAGCATGCCGAGCACCCACTTCCGGGTGGCGCTATGAAGCCGGCCCTGAAACAGCTGGCCCAAGGCGCCAGTACCGTTCTTGAGCTGATCATGGAGCGCCTTCGCGGACGGCAGCGGCACCGTGAGGACCGCGAGGTGAAGCTTCCGCCTGGCGGAGCTGCCCGCGACATAGCCATCGCGCGGATTGATCTCCAGGACCTTCTTCAGGAACTCCTTGCTGCGCTCCTCGTCCGAAGGCTGGGCCAGCTCACCGAAGCCGGCGAGCTTCGAGGGACACGTCACCGCCGGCGGGATCGGGATGCCGTTGCAGATGAGCACGTAGCGCTCGTAGCAGGTCGGGGTGTTGAACGCCCATCGCTCCTGATCGTGGCGGTGCATGGTGTCGAAGTAGATGTGCAGGCACTCATGAAGGAGCGTGACGGCCATCTCCGAGTTGTCGGCCCTGCCCGCCGCCCCCCAGAACGGTTGGCCCAGACAGATTCGGGAGCGGTTGCCCACCACCACAGCCCACGCGGGGCGGGCGGCCCAGTCCCATCGGTAGGGGCAGCTGCCCGGCCCCCACGCGACCCACTCGATGCTGCCGTCCGACATTTTCTTGGCCGCGCATCGCAGCCGCTCGCGGACCACGGCGCCCATGTCCCAGGTTGCCCCGGCCGGCCGCCAGGTCGGCACGAACTCCGGCGTGGTGCCGAACGCCTCGCGGAAGCGCCGGCGCATCGCGTCGCCGGCCTGGAGGGTGGCACGCGGGAACTTGAGCTGGCTCTCGGCGCGCTCGATCAACACCAGCGCGCGACGCACCGTGTCCTCGATGGTGGTGCGCACCTCGCGGATCACGAGATCGCGTCCCTTCCCCATCTGGGCGCCAATCGCGGCCAGGTCCGCGTCGGTGGCGATCAGGTTCCGAACGGTGACGCCCTTCGGGATGGCGCAGAGGCCGAGCCCGGTCGCGCCCAAGTGCGGTTCACTTCGCTGCAGGTACATTTGCGCCTCGTCGATCTCACCGTCCGCCAAAGTTCGTGTTGTACCAAAAGCGGCCCAGCAGGCGGCCGCCCACTTGTGTCACCGGTAGCGGACCCGACAGCAGGGGGACCACATCCGGGCCGACAAACCGCACGACCAGCTCGGTGAGCGAGCCTTCCTTCAGGCGCAGGTGAATCGGAAACCCCGACAGCCCCCAGGGATTGATGATCCGCCGGAAGGCGAGCCATGGCGCCAGCGGCTGGCCGTCACTTCTGATCTGCCACTCGAGATCCGGTGTTTCAACCGAGGCCGGCGATAACGCGTACGCGTCGGTGTATTGCGCGAAGTACTGCAGCTCACCGCAGTAGTTCGGGTGCAGCTCGTACTTCGCGAGCACGACTTCGCGGTTGGTATTGTCCGGAGCCGCGGCGATGCTCGAGTCGTCGAAATAGCTGGCATCCGCCGGAATGCCGCAGATGTGGCACACCGGCTCGAGTGCGGTCGCAATCATTCGCCCAGCCTCTTGTAGCCGTGCAGCACGATGAACAGCGTGCCGTCCTTGAAGAAGGGACCGGCCGACACCTCCTCGATCTCGATGCGAATCGTCGAGCGCGGCACGAACGGCACCGGACGGGCAAAGGGACGGAACGGCCGATCGCCGTCAGCCGCGCCCAGCCCCGCGATGTTGTGCACGGACTTGTTTTGCAACTCCCGCCCGCTGCCGGAGTCGACAATGGTGTAGAGAAAGTGCACCCCGCCGAATCGCAGGAGGACGCTTTCGGCCAGTGCAGTGAAGGCATCGTTGGCTCCGAAACCGGCCGCCGTGCCGGGAAAGAGCGCGCCGAAGGTCGTGTCGAAGGGGGGCGGCGCGGTCGTAGGGGTCAGCGTCTTCGCGGCCGGCAGAAAGCTGCTGCCAACCGAGACGGCCACGAACGTCCCTTCGGTGGTGACGTTGATCACATCCTGCGCCCGCGTGCCGCGCGTCCCGGTGAGCTTGAAGGTCGCCACGTAGTCGTACGGAATTTCCTTTACTCCCGTCGCTGCACCGGTTTGTTCGGCGGTCGCCACGGCGCCGCCGCTCTGGCCCAATGATCCGTAACGCATGCTCGTCTCTCCCTAATCGGTTGAGTGACTACCAGAGCGGCGCCCACATCGGCGCGTTGGGCGCCGGCGAGAACGCCGGCGTGCTCGGTGGACCATCCGGACGGTAGCCCTCGATGCCGTTGATGCGACCGTCGCGCACATAGCCGCTCATCCGCTCGTCATCGGCGAACCCATTCAGCTCGTCGTCGGCGAAGCCGTCCAGGTCGTCGCCGGCGGCAAATCCATTCAGCTCGTCGGCGTCCATCCCGTCGAGCGGCTCCATGGCCCCGTATCCGCTGAGATCCGACTCGGCACCGATCCCGTACAGCTCGTCGCCGGCGGCGAAGCCGTTCAGATCCTCGCCCTCACCGAAGCCACTAAGTTCGTCATCAGCCGCGAGTCCGCGGAGTTCGTCGTCGGAGAACCCGCGCAGGTCCTCGTCCGCGAGGCCATTGAGATCGTCATCCGCCAGGCCCTGGAGTTCATCATCAGCAAGGCCATTGAGGTCGTCGTCTGCGAACCCATCGATGCTGTCGGCGGCATCGACGCCCTGGACCTGGTAGAGCGAACCATCCGGCGCAGCGTAGAGAGCACCGATGTCACCCAATCCTGCGATGCCGGCCTGTTTCAGGAACGGCGTTGCAGCCGTGAGTGCCGCAGCCCCTCCTGGCACGAACGGGGCAATCTTCTGTACAAGGGGCAGGGCGCGCTTCGCGAGGCGCTTGATCCGCTTCCAGAAGCCGAATGGACTGCCCAGCCCATCGACGCCTTGCACCCACTGATAGAGATTCCCATCGGCAGCTTCCGCGATCTCGCCGAAGAACGGCGCCGCATTGCGCGCGTACGGTGCGCCGGTCGTCATGGGTTGCGTCGGCCGCCAGTAGCCGACCGTGTTGCCCAGTCCATCGACGCCTTGCACCCACTGATAGCGCGGACCAGCGGCGCCCGCGCAGCGGCGCCCACACCCGAGTCCCTGCATCGTGTCGTCTTGACCTAGCGACATCACATACCTCCCTTACTGCACGTCGCGCGTGAGATAGCCGTCGAGCACAACCCAGAGGCGGAGCGGTCCGGTGGCGTCAGCGAGGCGCTGCGGCCCATGGTGCGACGTGGACTGCCTGGCCGGCACGCCTTGCGGGAAGAGGATTTCCACGCGGAAGTTCTGGTTCGGTTCGATCTGGACTGGTTCGGAGAACCGGAACGTGGCCATCGGATCAGGCTGGCCGTGACTCGGCAGCCCCTCGGTCCCCGGGCTGACGCCGGCGCCGGCGGGGAAGTAGTAGGTCGGCATCTCAATCATCGTCTTTTCGCCGACGAGCAGGCTCGTGACCGAGTTGTAGATGAGATCGGCGAGCACGTTGTCGGTGTCGGGATCGTGCGGCTCGTCCTTCGTCTTGGCGGCCCTTCCGCGGCGCAGCATGGGCGACACGACCACGCGCATCGCGCGGACTTCGTAGCGATTGAGGCTCGGCAGTTGTCCGGACGCCTGCAGGTTGGTCTCGAGACGCGTCTTGTTCTGCACGTCGACGAAGAACCGCAGGATGCGGGCGTCCCGTTTGGCCATCTCCGACGCAAACGTCGGCACGGCATGGCCGCCGTTCTGCTCCGGCACGACGAACGCGTCGTAGAGCGGCCAATGAAGCTTTTCCTGAATTCCTAACACCTTCGCCATAACACCTCCTGATGGGAGCGGCCCTAGGTCCGCTCGTACAACGTGCCGTCATCGCCGAGAAAGAAAGTGGGTAGCGGTTCGGAATCACCGAGCGCGGCCTCGCGGGTCGCGTCCTCGCCCAGCGGGCTGATTTGGTAGAGGCCGCCGTCTTCGCCGAGGAACCACGTGGTGTTCGATGGCGGCAGACCAGGGTTCACGATCATCAGTTCGTCGAGTCCGAGGTTCATCCTTCTATCCCCCTGGCGGTCACTCGATAGTTGCCGCCAACGATGAAGAGGCGGCGGCCGGTCACATCGGAGACCAGCCGGGGCGGGTCGTCCATGAAATGGATGTAGGTGCGAGGACGACCGACCCATTTGCTCGAGCGATACACGAGGCCGGCCAGACGACCGATCTCGAGGACCACCGGGGGCATCAGCCGCGCGTGTGCCACCCGCTCGATCGATCGTGCCGGCATCCGGGTGAATTGCCGGTACAGCGTCGCTGCCGAGCGGACCGCTGCGCCTAGCGGCCCCGGCGCCGCGCCGCGACTGGGCGCACCGGCTGCGGCCGGCCCACCGGCCGCAGTGTCGCGACGCGACGCACCGCCACCGGCTGCAGGCGACGCATCGGCGCGCGCGTGATCGCTGCTCTGCGCGGACCTCTCGACCACAGTCGCTGCTGCACGTTGACGGTCAACGGCGCTCGATTCTTGAGCAGCGCCAGCAAACGCGCGATCGTTCGCGGTCGCGGCTTGGCGTTGAGGCCCTTCTGCCAGATGAATTTCAGGCGCGTGCGCGCCCATGGACTGCTCGCGAGCAGCTGGCGCCGGCGGAGCAGCGCCCACAGGGCCTTCACGCGGGGATCTCGGGGTTGGACGCCCGCCTCGCGAATGCCTTGCAGCAGGGCGCGCAGCCACCCACGACCGAGCGCGGGCGCTGGCACCGGCGGCGGCAACGGCGCCGGCGCGGGAGGGGGTGGCGGATCGGGTGGCTGTGCCTGTGGCTGGGGCTGTTCGGACATCGGAATGTTCCTCCTCGATGGACAAGACCTGTCGGACAGGAGTGCGCGGCGACCAGCCCATGCCGTACGGCATCGTGGCGTCCAGCGGAATCCACTGGTCGTGGTGCCGGGCCTCGAGATAGATGTGCGAGAAGAGATCGGGCCTGAGCGGATCGGGTCCGGTCAGCACAATACGAACCGGGTGGCCGATGGACTTGATCAGCGCGCCGAGCACGATCGTCATGTCGTCGCAGTCGCCGGCCTTCAGCTCCAGCATCCGCCGCGCGGAATGGAGCACCTCGATCCGGAAGGGGTCTTTCGTATAACGCACGTGGCGCTGCACCCACCGGAACACTGCATCGATCTCACCCAGGTAGTCTTTGGCGGGCACGCCGCGCTCCATCAGGATGTCGATGGCCTTCTGGCGCACGTAAAAGTCGCCCGCGCCATCGCGGATGAGACGCCCGACATGTGCCGCCGTGGTCATGGCGCCCTCGAGACCGCTCGGGATGCGGCGGCGATCGACGCGCGGACGGTTCCGGAGGCGGCGGAAGGTATCGAGTCATGCGCGCGTCACGGCTTGTCCGCCGTCCTCTCGCGCAGTAGAGCCTGAGCCGGGAGATACCCTGCGATGAAGCGGAGCACCTCCGAGAATTCCCGGTAGTAGTGCTGCTCCCCGCCCGGCAGATGCTCGACCCAGAAGCGCCATTCGGGCGCCGCGCCAGGAATCTCTCTCGGCTCGCAGCGCGCGCGAATCACAAACACGTGCACGTGGGGTTCCACCATTGACATACGCGACCTTGAGCGCCGCCATCCGGCGTGGCTGTGAAGCGGCGAGCCGTGACCACATGGCGCCATCCTAGAGACGCGGGTTCACCGCGCCGTCACGACGCTCTCACCGTCCGGTCACGGGCGAAAAAAGTCTGCAGGTCAGGAACGATCGCGGTCCGACTCGGCGACGCGGATGGCTTCGAGGATGGCCTTGCGGGCCTCGTCCAGGCTGGTTGCTGCGGTCCGTAGCGAAACCGCGATGGCCGAGCGGACGGCCGCTGTCCTGCCAACGGCTGGTGGGGCCGCTTTGCGCGGCAGGATGTTGTGAGGTCTGGCGGCACTTGCCGGAAGCAGGGCCGCGCACAGTGCGCGAGTTTCTTCCATGGGTTCGACCCCCAGTTCCTCCTCGAGCACGGCCCGGCACTGTTGGTATTGACGCAGCGCGAGCGCCCGATGACTGCGTTGCAGGTGGAGGCGGATCAACTCGCGATGGATGTCTTCGCGGAGCGGATCGAGTGCCAGAATCTGTTGCCCGCACCGCAGCGCGTCGTCGTGGGCGTCAGTCTGCGAGTAATGGGTCAGCAGCGTGGCGAGGCTATCGAGGTAGAGCAGCCGCAAGCGTTCGCGTTCGCGAATGGCCCAATCTTCGTAGAACCCTTCGAGCAGATCCCCGGTGTAATGCCCGATGGCGCCTTCCACTCGCAGCCAGTCTTGCGCGTTGCCGCTGGCGTGGCCGAGGGTCCGCAGCAACCCGACGCCTTCTTCGAACGCGGCGACATCCAGCCAGTGATCGCTGTCGTTGTTGAAGCCGACCGTTGCCGCGGTGCTAATGAGATAAGCACCGGGCTGAACACCGTTAGGTTCGAGCGCCTGCTTCAACCGCCAGAGTGCCGTACTGAGGCACCGTCGCGCGCGGTCTCCCCGCTGCTCCCCCCAGAAAAGTTCCGTCAGCATTTCGCGCGCGTGGGTCTTTTTTCGGTTGAGTACCAACCAGGCCAGAAGTGGTTGAAGGGTTTGGGTCAGCCGCGCGTCGTACGTGTGATCCGCGTGGAACACCCGTACGGCGCCGAGCAGCTGTATGCGAAGCAGTGCCATCGACGCCTCCGAATTGACAGATGGGGGCGAGGCGCGAGACTAACACCGCTGCAGTGCGGAAGACAGCCCCCAAAGGGGTTACAGCCACAGCGCTTTACGGATGAGCCAGTTGCGGAGTCACAATCCGCCTGACGGGCCCTTCGTCTGCACTACTTCATCTCGGCTCGGCGAAGATCCCCGTGGCGACAAACGCCGGCACGTCGCGTTCGTCGACGCCGAGCGCCTCTAGTAGATATCGAGGTCATGCCCGGTGACGACTCTGCCAGAGTAGTGAGCGCGCAATTCTTCGAGCAGCACGTCTTCAGGATTGGGTCGGCCGACGCCTCCCGGGTTCGCCCGGTGATAGAGAATCAGCAATCCCGGTCGTGCTTTCGTGGCCAACTCCGCCAGCTCACGCGATGACGTGTGATGCTTCTCACGGTATTCCTGGTAGGGGCGGGTCACATCCTTGTACGTCATCAGGCTATACGCTTCGTGAATCAGCACATCGCAGCCATTGCAGTGATCGATGACGGTTTGGCTTGGAGCGGCATCACCGGAGATGACAATGGTGCGATCAGGGGTTTCGAACCGGTAGCCGAATGCCCCTGGCACTTCGCCGTGTTTCACGAGGAAGGCCGTGACCTTCACGTTAGGGTCCTGATAGACGATGCCGGGCGCGATCTCGTGCGCGTTGACTTTGTACCCATCAACCTCATTCGGCCGCCCCAGAGTTTTCTTGTCCTGCCGGCGAATCCTGATGTCTTCAGCGTATGCCTCGAGGATGTGGCGAGTCATGTTCGCGAGTCCTCGCGGGCCATACACCTCCAGCGCGTGAGTCCGGCCGACCGACCACGGAGTCAGAATGAGATCAGGGTATCCAGCAGTGTGATCCGAATGAAGATGTGTCAGAAACACGTGCTTGATGTTCAAGACCGACAGCCCGAGCACGCCCTTCTGCGCGGCGGCGGCGATTCGACGCACGACACCAGGTCCGAAATCGATGAGATACGGCGTGCCGTTGACGACGATCGCGGTGGCTGGCCCTGAACGTTCCGGATCCGGGCTCGGAGTACCGGTCCCGAGCAGGACGATGCGAGTCTTCGATGTCGAGTCGAGCTGTGCGTGTGCGTTGACGTTCAGCAACAACAGGCAGCACGTTGCCACAGTAATGAGGCCCATCAGCCATTGTCTTGTGAACATGAGACCTGGCAACTTTACACCAGCGGGATTGAGTCCAGCCCGAGGAGCCACTCACTTAGACTTCGTCTCGGTTCGTGGGTATTTTGAAAGGAGGAGTATCCAGTGAGCACTGCGAACGATTTCGATTTCCTGATTGGCAACTGGTCGGTGCTCCATCGCCGACTGAAGCGACGGCTGGCGGGAGACACCGACTGGGTTGAGTTTACAGGTGCAGCAACGGCGCGAAAGATTCTCGGCGGTCTTGGGAACTTTGACGAAATCCAGATTGCGTTGCCCTCAGACCCGTATCTCGGTGCGACGCTCCGTTTGTTCAATCCAGCCACTCAACTCTGGTCGATCTATTGGATGGACAGCCGACATCCTGTGATGGATCCGCCGATGGTCGGAAAGTTCGAGGATGGTCGCGGCCTGTTTTATGGCAATGACGTGTTCGAGGGGCGACCCATACGCCTACGGTTCATTTGGTCACCGACGACGGCGGCCACATGCCGTTGGGAGCAGGCCTTTTCTGAAGACGGCGGTCAGTCGTGGGAAACGAACTGGACCATGGCCTTCACGCGCGCGCCACAGATGAGCCAGTGGTGAGATGGACATGCTACCCTACGGCCGCTTCACGCGCCGTATCGTCGCAGGCTTAATCCCGAGGTCTGAAGAGTCCAGTCAGAAATGGGGGAGCAGATGCCACGTTCAGCAGCTCTATCGGTTTTGCTCATCTTCGTGCTTGCGAGCGCGGTCGACGCACAAACGGTCAGTTCGACGACTGGTGCGATCGATGGCAGGGTGACCGATGCATCGAACGCAGTGCTGCCGGGTGTGACGGTCACCCTCGTCGGCGAAGCCATGATGGGCAGCCGCGACACGGTGACGAGTGACACGGGTACGTTCCGGTTCATTTCGGTGACACCGGGCCTCTACACGGTCACGTTCGCGCTGGCGGGCTTTGCGACCATGAAGCGAACCGACATTCAGGTTGGTGCCGGTTTCACGGCCACGCTGAACATTTCGCTGAACGTGGCCAGCCTCGAAGAAGCGGTCACCGTGAGCGGCGCCTCGCCGGTGGTCGATGCGCAGTCGTCGACGGTCTCGACCAGCTTCGACGCAAAGAAACTGGCGGCGTTGCCCAATGGCAGCAACGACCCGTGGGCGATGCTGGCGGAGACCCCGGCGGTCAAGATGAGCCGCATCGACGTGGGTGGCAGCACGTCGGGCACGCAGACCACCTTCACAACGTATGGCACCACCGGCCAGCGGCCGTATTACGAAGGGATCAACGGGACGGAATTCACCAACGCCAACGGCAACTACCCGGACATGAACGCGTTCGACGAAGTGGCCGTGAACACCGTGGCCACCAACGCCGAGATGGGGCCACCCGGAGTGATGATGGTGTTCGTCGTCAAGTCGGGCGGCAACGCCTATCACGGCTCGGCTGGCATCAATTACTCCGACGGGGACTGGCAGTCGTTCAATATCGACGCCGCTCAGATTGCCCGGGGCGTGGAGGGCGGGGGCGGGCTCAGGCCGCAAGACACCAACCGCCTGACGCTTTTCCGTGACAGCTTCGCGCAACTGGGTGGCTACATCAAAAAGGACAAGCTGTGGTGGTTTGGCGCGATCCGCGAATCTGAGAATCAACTTCGCCAGACGAACTTCCCGGTGAAACCCTTCGAGACGGGGCTGCAGGTCTACCAGGGAAAGGCCACGTATCAGCTGACCCAGAACAACAAGTTCATCGGCTACTACCAGTTCAACTCGAAGCAGCAGCCAGACCGGCTCGATCGGTTCCAGTTGACCGCGCTCACCGCGATCCACCCAAACGACGACTCGCAGTTCAAACAGTTCCAAGGGAATTTCGTGTCGAAAATCGAGTTCAACTCTGTGCTCAGCGACGCCATGTTCCTGGAGATCCGTGGCGGGCAGTGGGGCTACCGCCGGGATTTCACCAACGAAACCACGGCGCCGAGCTACGAGGACACCACTACCCGCATCGTGTTGGGCGCGGCCCAGAACCGCTACGACCGGCCGCGCCGCAACCAGGTCAACGGGTCGCTGAGCTACTACAAGGAAGGGTTCGGCGGCACGCACAACGCCAAGTTCGGGTGGGAAATCTTCCGCGAGACGAACACCGGCGGGTGTTGCATGGCCGGAGCGTACAACGATGTCGTGCACATCCTTCGCAGCGGTGCGCCGCTCGAAGTCTTTCTGCTCGGCAACCCGGCCGAGTTTCACGAAGGCCTCTGGAACACGGGCCTCTACCTGACCGACACTTGGCGGGTCAGCGACAAGCTCACGCTGAACCTCGGCGTCCGGTTCGACCGGTACAAGAACTTCCTCTCTGAGCAGATGCACGAAGCGGATCGCTTCTTCCCGGAGACGGTGGTTTTCCCGGCGGTGGACAACGTGCGCAACTGGAACGTGGCCGCGCCGCGTTTGGGCGTCAGCTACAACCTGACAGGCGACGGCCGTACGGTCATCAAGGCCAACTGGGGCCTTTACTGGGCCAACCCTGGCACCGCGTCGTCGAACCCGAACGGCTCCTGGCAGAAGCGTCATGTCTGGGTCGACGCGAACAGCGACCTGCTGTGGCAGCCGGGTGAAGAAGGGCGGCTGATCTCATCGTCGGGCGGCGTCGCCACGACGAGCCTCGATCCGGAGCAGAAGGACGACTACACCTACGACATGTCGGTGTGGCTGGAGCGCGAGCTGATCGCGAACCTCGGCGTGCGCGCCGGCTTCGTTCATCGGGCGGAGCTCCAACGCCGCGGCACGATTAACACCAACCAGCCCTACGATGCCTTTAACATCGCGACGAACGTGATCGATCCGGGCCCAGACGGCCTGGCAAGGACGGCCGACGATGGCCCGTCGATCCCGGCGTTCAACCTGGCGGCATCGGTACGTCGGGCTGCCGACCCAGAGCCTCGTGACCAACGTCCCTGGCGACTCGACGTTCGACACGTGGGAGATCGCGATGAACAAGCGCATGAGCGATCGCTGGTCGGCGTCGGCATCCTACTCGTTCACGTCATCCCACACGTATCGGACGGCGTCGAACACCTATCCCCTGAACCCGAATAGCTGCATCAATGCCAACGACAAGTGCCAGGACGATACGACCGACTACTCGTTCAAGCTGACCGGGTCGTTTGACCTGCCAGCGGGCATCAGGCTGAGCCCGGTGTACCGCTTCCAGGCGGGGACCAACTTCGCGCGGACGTTCGTCGCGACGTTGAACTACGCCAACCCGACGCTCAACGCCGAGCCGATGAACGCCAACCGGGCGGCGCACGTCAACCTGATCGACTTCCGGATCGACCGGGCCATCACGATCCGCGGCAACCGGCTGGTGCCGTTCTTCGATCTCTACAACGCGACCAACAGCAACGCCGAGCAGAACATCTCGGTGAGCTCGGGCGCCTCGTGGCTGCGTCCGATCACCATCATCGCGCCGCGGCTGATGCGCGTCGGCGTCAAGTTCGACTGGTAACAGCGGCAATCGATGTATCGCAACTGTTAACCGGTAGGTAGCTTCCTCGGCTAGGGTTTTGCCGCCGACAGGCCAGGAAAGCGTGGGGATGTGGCAGGCAGTCCACTGCCGCCAAAACCGAGGTTGCCGGCACACGTCGACGTCGTGCGCGGGGATCTCACGGTTTCCGAGAGTCTAGAGTCCTGCCTGCAAGATATCGATGCCGTGTTATTGACGGTCCTTGGGGCGATGTCGTCTTTGCCTGTCCGTTCTCGATATCTAGAACAGAGGGTATTAATGATGAACGTCATACGATTGCGAAAACAGTTCGAATTTTTGATCGTCGCGGCACTCATATTGAACGGGGCGGCGTCCACGCGGGTGTGGGCCAACGGCCAGCACACCACCAGACCGGGCGCTGACTCGTTGATCAGCGTCGTCCGCGAGACGACGGAGCGCTTCAAGGACGTGAACGTCGCGAAGGCCGAAGGCTATTTACCGATGTTTGGCTGCGTCAGCGGTGAGGATAGCGGCGCGATGGGGATGCACTACGTCAACATGGCGCTGGTCGGCGACGGCGAGGTCGATGCGACGAAGCCGGAGATCGTGATTTACGAGCCGATGCCGGACGGCAGCCTGAAGCTGATTGGCGCGGATTATCTGGTGCTTGCAAACAGCTGGGACACCAATCCCAAAAACGCCGGAACACCGCAGCTGATGGGGCAGCTGTTCCACCACTTCGCGGCTCCGAACCGCTTCGGGCTGCCGGCGTTCTACACGCTGCACGTGTGGGCTTGGAAGCAGAACCCGACCGGCGCGTTCGTGAACTGGCACTCGAATGTGTCCTGCAGCGCTTACGCCGGCCAGTAGTGGACGACGGCTGCTATCGATTGGGCAACCATGACTCCTCCCATGCAGGACCATGCGCCGACGACACGGTCACGCCGGCGGACAGCCGGCGTGACCGTCGTCTTCGCGTTATGCGCCGTGGCATTCTGCGCGCTGTGGACGCGCGCGGCCGCGGCGGATCGACGCGGCGACGAGCTGACGTACACGAATGTGGCAGGCGTGCTGCGTACGCTTCACACGTCCGGCCCCATCGATCGCACGAACCCGTTCTTCGAGGATCTCGGCACCAACGGGCGGCGCTGCGTCACGTGTCACCAGCCGGCGCAGGCGTGGACCATCACGCCGGAGGAACTGCAGGCACGGTTCGCGCGAACCGATGGACTCGATCCGATTTTCCGCACCAATGACGGATCGAACTGCGAAGGCGCGGACGTGGCAACGAGTGACGGCCGGCGGCGCGCCTTCAGCCTGCTGCTGGCCAAGGGACTCATCCGAGTCGAACTTCCCCTGCCCGCGAATGCCGAGTTCGAAATCGCGGCGGTGGACGATCCCTACCAGTGCGGCGAGCCAATGGCCGCTGCATCCGTGTACCGCCGCCCGCTGCCGACCGCCAACATCGCCTTCGTCAGCGGCGTGATGTGGGACGGCCGCGAGTCGGCTGCCGGGCGCGGGATTCGTGAGGACTTGATTCAGCAAGCGCGCGCCGCGGTCGTCGGCCACGCGCAAGGCGCGCAGCCCGCGGAAGCGCAGCTTGCCGCGATCGTGGATTTCGAGCTGGGACTGTTCGCGGCGCAAGCGCTCGACCGCTTGGCCGGCAACCTGTCCCTGCAGGACGCTCGCGGCGGCGTTCGGCCGCTGGCGGTCCAGCCGTTCTGCATCGGCATCAACGATCCGCTTGGTATGCTCCCGTCGATGCCTGGCGCCTGCGCGGCGCCGTCGCCGGGTCTCGATGCGAATGTGTTCACGCTCTTCGGCACGTGGGCCCACACCGCGTCGCCAGCGCGGCAGGCGATCGCGCGCGGCGAAATGATTTTCAACACACGGCGGTTTGTGATCGATGCTGTTCCGGGCCTCAACGGTGGATCGGCCGATCCGGTAGCCGCGCCAATCGCGACGGGCACGTGCACCGTGTGTCACGACACGCCGAATGCCGGCAACCATTCGGTGCCGATGGCCCTGAGCATCGGGATCGCGGATGCGTCGCGGCGCACTCCGGATTTACCGCTCTTCACGCTGCGCAACAAGGCGACCGGCGAGATGGTGCAGACCAGCGATCCCGGCCGCGCCATGGTGACAGGGCTCTGGCGCGATGTCGGCAAATTCAAAGGACCGGTCCTGCGCGCGCTGGCCGCGCGGGCGCCGTATTTCCACGATGGCTCGGCAGCCACGCTCAGCGAGGTGCTGGAGTTCTACGACAAGCGCTTTCGCATTCAGTTGAGCGATCGCGAGAAGGCAGACTTGCTGGCGTTTCTCAAAGCGCTGTAGGAATCACGACTTCGTCTACGGTTCAACTTCGGAAGTGATCGTTCCAACCTTTTCCACGCCGGTACCGTCGAACGCTTCCGGGCAACCGCTCTCGCTACAAGGAGACGTTGTGATGGCGACGATCATGCGCGATGTGCGCTACGCCGCTCGCTTGCTAGTGCGCGAGCCGGGGTTTGCAGCGGTGGTACTAATGACCATCGCGCTCGGTATCGGCGGCGCCACCGCGATCTTCTCGGTCGTCCACGCCGTGCTCCTGCGGTCGTTGCCCTATAACGACGAATCGCGGATCGTGATGGTCTGGGAAACGGAGCCGGCGGCTGGCGTGGACGAACCTCAGCGATTCACCAGGCTGAGGATGTTGCCGTCCGGATCCTTGAACCAGGCGACCTTCATGTCGCCATGCACGTGCAGATCACCTTCGCGCTTCGTTTCCGGCAAATCATAGTGTTCGAACCTCACACCCTTGGCTTTCAGCGTGCGGACGACGTCCTCGATATCGTTCACCGTCCACGTCAGAGCGGTTGCCTGGTTTGTGCCGGCAAAGCGGGAACGATAGACATTGATCCGGCTATCGCCGCTCTCCAGGACGATGGCCTCGTTGTCTTCGGCATCGGTACGAGTAAGCCCCAGTGTGTCCTCGTAGAACTGGGCGGCTACGCCAAGGTCCTTGACTGCGAGCGTGGCGACGGCGTTTGCATCTTGTAGCATGTCATTTCCTCTAAAGGTTCGCGGCGGCCGAGGCGCGGAGCCGCTCCTCTTGCGCGCGCAACTCCGGTGTCAGCTCGTCCCCGAAATCCTCGGTTTCGACGATCGGCCGAATCTCAATCTCCGCTCCGCCGTCGAACGGCGCCTTCTTGAGCCACTGCACGGCTTCGTCCATGGAGCGCACTTTCCAGATCCAGAACCCTGCGACCAGATCCTTCGCGTCCGGAAACGGCCCATCGAGCACCGCTGGGTTCGTTCCTGAGAATCGAACGCGCTTACCTTTGGAACTGGGATGCAGACCTTCGCCCATCTGCATCACGCCGGCATTGACGAGCTGTTCGTTGAAGGCATTCATCTCGGTAAGCATCTCCGTGCTGGGCAGCTGACCAGCTTCCGTCGTGCTATCGGCTTTCACGAGAACAAGGACTCGCATGCTGAACTCCCTTTCATCCACAGTTTGCCCCTGAGGGTCTAAGGAACTGCAAGCAAACACCGTGCACATTCAGGATCTGGGGGAGTACATCGCGAGTCGGTCGGTACTTGGCTGTAATACTACAAGTGTCGTATTACACTTATAGTGGCTGCGCTTGATCCGCCGTCGGCTCTCGCTGAGCGAGTTGAATTCGGCGAGTGAAGGCGGACGGGGCGCCCCCGGGTCAGAGGCGCCCCGCATCTGCCGTCAGAACTCGTAACGTAACGCGAACATCGCGCGACGCGGATTCGCGATCAGATTCGGCACGGCGAAGTTCGCGCTGGTGGCCACCTCGCTGATCCAGGTCAGCGGCGTGTCGATGTTCAGCACGTTGATGAGGTCGGCCATCACCGTGATTCTCGACGTGCCGCCAAAGCGAAATCGCTTCTCGAACCTCATGTCGATGAAATTCTGCGATGGCATCCGGAGCGAACCATCGCGCGGCTGCAGGAAGACCGTTTGGGTGCCTTGCGGCAGGTTTGTGGCGCTCAAGCGGCGCGTGTAGGGTTTGCCCGCCACCCACTGCCAGTTCGACGACACGACGATCTCGTACGGGAAGGCATAACTGCCCTGCAGCTTGAACATTACGTTGCGATCGCCGGGCAGCAGGCCCGCCGCGTTGGTCAACTCGTTTGGATCGTCACCGAACGTGCTTGCCGCCGAGCTCTGCGACGAGGCCGTCGACAGGTTCGACGCCGAGTGGAGTCCTTCCGTCTTCGAGATCGTGACCGATCCCACGGCCTGCCAGTTCTGCGACATGCGTTTGGTCAGCGTCAGCAAGAAGGCGTTGTAGCGCTGCCACCAATCCTCGGTGCAGTAGGAGCAGGTGTCGGGGCCCGGATTGGTCAACCGCACCAGGCGGTCCGTCGCGGGAGACGTCCGGCGATAGACCGTCAGCGGCGCACCGGTCTGCGGATCGGTCCTCGCCTCG
Organism: uncultured Acidimicrobiia bacterium; assembly: GCA_963784445.1. Lineage (GTDB taxonomy): Bacteria > Acidobacteriota > Vicinamibacteria > Vicinamibacterales > UBA2999 > 12-FULL-67-14b. The sequence goes on from CAWARO010000003.1 coordinate 116,140, forward strand.
GGCTCGAACGTGCTGCCGACGTCGACGCGGCCGACAAAGTCGTCGGCGCGCTTGTGGATGTAGCTCGCGCCGATCGCGAGCATGGGCATCAGCTGGTGATCGACGCCGATCGTGTACTGATCCGTGTAGGGCGACGCTAAATCCGGATCGACCACGTAAGTGCCGCGCGGATCGGTGATTTGCTGCAGGATGTCGTACGCCTGCGTCGCCGGATTCCACCCGAAGCGTCGCGTCACCGCCTGCGCCGGCGACAGCGCCGAGAAGAGGTTGGTCGTCGACCCCTGATAGTAACGGCCGTAGCTGGCGCGCATCACGCTGCCCGATTCGCGCAGCTTGAGGTTGACGCCGAGCCGCGGTGAAATGGTCTTCCAGTCGACCAGATCCTTGACGGCTTCCGCGGTGCCGACCTCGTTGCGCGCCGGGTCCAGCACCGGCATCTCCGGGATGTCGCCCGTGTTGAGATCGAAGCGCAGGCCGGCGTTGAGCGTCAGCCAATCGGTCATCGACCACGAGTCGTCGGCATACAGGCCGAACGCGCGGACGTGGCCGCCGGAAATGCTCGGATCGCGAACGTCGATGTAGCCGGGCGCGCCGTCGCGCAAGGTGATCTGACGGCCGCCGGGCCAGACCGACTCACCTTGGGTGCCGCCATCGGTGAATTGCACGCCGAGGCGCACGTCGTGCTGCTGACCACCGACCGTCAAAAACCGGCTGACCCTCGAGCTGATCCCGGTGGTGTAGGGTGCGAGGTTGCTCCAGGTGTAGTCCCGGGCATTCACCGAGTATTCATCCCGGATCTCGTCGTACACCCCCGGGTTGATCAAATCTTCGGTCAGGCCGCGCCCGCTGCTCCAGTTGTAGAACCCGCCGTAGCGCACGTCGAACGCCGTGTTGTTGCCGAGCACGCGACGCCAGGTCGCCGTGATGGTTGGATTGTGACCGCGTCCCATGCTCGCCGCGTCAGGCGGCAGCGAGGGCGTAATCGTGTCGGGCAGCCGCCAATGGTCGTTATGGTAGGCAAACAGCAGGTTGTTGTTCTGGTTGACCTGCCACGTCAGCTTGCCGAACACGCGGTCCTGCAAGTCTTGCGTTGGAAACGCCGGATCCGTGCCTGGTTCGGAGAAATAATCGCGACGGTACTGGTACGACCCGAACCACCACATCTTGTCGCGAATGACGGGCCCGCCTAACTGCACGGTGGCGTCCTGAAACCTCTCGCGGTGGTAGGGGAACTCCTGATCAGGCTGGTTGTTCGCGGTAGTGGCTTGGTACTGGCTGAACCAGTTGAGTAGGCCCGTCATCGCGTTGCCGCCGCTCTTGGTGACGATGTTAAACACGGCGCCCTGCATGTTCCCGTATTCCGCGGGCGCGCCGACGCCGACCAACTCCATCGAGGCGACGATGTCAGTGTTGGGATACGGCCACATCTGGCCGGCCGTGGGCGACGTGATGTTCGTGCCGTCGATCTGATACTGATTTTCGTTCGTGTTCGACCCGAACGCCGAAGAGGTCGTGGAGTCCTGCACTTGCGTCGAGGCGATCCCCGGTGTCATCTGGAAATAGTCGAAGACCGAAAAGCGCAGTACCGGCGTCGCCTGAATCAGCTCCTCGCTGTAATTGACCGTGACCGAGGACTGTGACGTGTCGATCAGCGGGCTTTCGCCGGTGACCGTGACCGTCTCCGCCATGGCGCCCACTTCGAAGCCCAGGTCGACGTCGAAGGTGCGTCCGATCTCCACGCGCAGTCCTTCCATCACGATGGTCTTGAACCCATCGAGCGTGGCCTTGAGCACATAGACGCCGGGCGTCAGCGCTTGGAAGCGATACTGACCGTTGGCGTCGGCCACGACGGTCTGAGTGCCGGCGGCGCCGGCCACCTCGACGGTCGCGCCTGGCAAGATCGCGCCGGAGATATCCCTCACCGTGCCGCGAAGCGTTCCTGTGGTGGTTTGCGCGAAGAGCGAAGCAGTTCCCAAGACCAGTGCCGCCACTAACACGCACATCGTTCTGAGCATGTCGTCCTCCAATGCCGGGGGGCATCGGCCGTCCGCCGCGTGGTTTGGACACTAGGAGCATGCGGCCGCGTTGTCAACAGCGAAGATGGCGAACGTCGGCCGAGGCGCCAAATCCGGTGGGGCCAATTCCGCGCTGTGCTCGGAATCCCTCATTCTTTCAGGATCGACGCCGGATCGAGTGACGCGGCCAGGGCATTGTGTCGGCGGCGCCCATGCGCTAGTCTTCCCGTCGGCGTCTGCAGGACGCCTCCAGTCCGCGGGAAGGGCAGCGCCCACTATGCTCGCCGAGCATCCGCAGCATCGCGACATCAAGGCGTTCCGCGATGCGGTGTCTCACGGTGAAGTCACCACCGTCAGCCGGCTCCTCGGATTGCCGCACGTCAAAGAACAGGTCAACGCGCCGATGTTCGCATTCGGTCAGCGTGCCGCGCACATCGCCGCGAAACTTGCGCCGATGCTCGAGGTGCTGATCGCCGCCGGTGCCGACCTCAACCTCAAGAGCGAGTGGGAGAACGGACCGTACACCGTCCTGGACAACGCCACCGACGAGACGGCACGGTTTCTCCTCTCGCGCGGAGTGAAACTGACCCCGAACGTGGCGGCAAGACTGGGCTGGATCGACGAGCTCCGGCAGTTGCTTGCCGCGGATCCCACGCTCGTGCACGCGCGCGGAGGCGATGGGCAGCAGCCGCTCCACGAGGCGGCAACGGTCGCCATCGCCGACCTGTTGCTGGATCACGGCGCTGATGTGAATGCACGCTGCATCGACCATAAGTCCACCGCCGCGCAGTACGCGCTCGCCGAACGGCCGGAGATCTGCCGTCGGCTGCTCGAGCGCGGCGCCGGCGCCGACATCTTCATCCCGGCTCGCCTTGGCGACGTGGCCCTGGCGACGCGCGTGCTGGCTGCCGATCCGCACGCGATCGCCGCTCGCATCAACGAGCCCGGCTATGCGCCGGTGCCGCCGCTCCACATCTACTGCTGGACGCTCGGCTTCGGCCTGTCAGCGCATGACGTGGCCCTCAAGTTCGGTCATCGCGATGTCTACGATCTGCTCGTGCATCGCAGCCCGGCGCACCTGCGCTTCATCAACACGGTGCTGGCCGGCGACGAAGCAGGCGCGCGGGCAGCCATCGATCAGGATCCGTCGACGCTCGCCTCGCTCACACGTGCCGATCACTCACGTCTGGCGCACGCCATTTTCGATGGCCGCCGGGAGGCGGCGCACCTCATGCTCCGCCTCGGTTTCGATGAAACCGCCGGTGGTGTTGATGGCGGGACGGCGCTGCATGCCGCAAGCTGGATGGGCAATGTCGAGCTGGTGGAGGCGATCCTCCAGCGCGGACGCGTCGCGGTCGAAAGTCGCGATCCCGTTCATCTCAGCACGCCGCTGGGTTGGGCGGCGTTCGGATCGGTCCATCGCAGGGCGCGCGGTGGCGACTACTCCGCAGTGGTCGATCGACTTGTCGTCGCCGGAGCAGACATCAACGCGCCGGGGAACGGTGAGGCCTTGTCGCTCATCGCAATGGCCGAGGGGAATCCGGAGGTCCAGGCGACGTTGCGAAAGCACGGCGCCAGGGGGTAGTCGGTTATAGTTCCTCTTCGCACCCCGTGCACCTTGTGCACCCAGTCTTTCCGCACCTTCAGTGACAACCGACGCAGCGTCCGGGACTCGCCGGCGGCGTGCCGTCAAGCCAGGCGTTCGCATAAGTGGTGCGTCCTGAGGCCGCCGCTTCTTTCGTCAGCCGCGTGAAGTACTGCATCGCCTTCTGCTTGTCGCCAAGGCGCGCCCAGCCATCCGCCAGGCCGAACAGCAGCTCACCTTTCGCGTGATCCGACAGGGTCGCGAAGTACGACTCCTGGAGCTTGAGCGTGTGCTCGAAATCCGACACGCCGATCTGTATGAGGGCCTTCGCCTGCGGCTCGGGCATCTGGCGGGTCGCTTCGAGCAGGACCGCGCCGCGCGGAATCCTGACGCCAACGTTGTCCGGCGCGATCTCCACCGCGCGCTGCATTTCGGCGAGGCCCTTTTGATACAGCGCCATTCCGTTCTGGACGTCGCCCTTTTGGAATGCTTGGCCGGCGCGGAAGAACACTCCGGAGCCGTGCCACACCATGGCTTCCGCATGGTTCGGATTCGCCGCCAGCGCCTCTTCGCACCGCGCCATGCCGCGCTCGAAGCGCTTCATGTCGCCAGAGAATGCGGCGAAGAAATCGGCGCGCACTTCCATGTCGAATCGCCCGGCTTGAGCCGGCGCCGGCTGCATGGCCGCCGCGGCCAGCGCTGACACATACAGCAACCCCGAGAGAACAAGCGTGAATCGCATGTCTGACCTCCTGGGTTGCTTCGACGCAGGGGGCCCGGCCCGTGTTTGTGAGGCGCGATCGAGCGGCAGAAAAACGCGGTTGAACGGTTCTTACTGCAGCCGCTCGCGCACGTGCTCCTCGGCCTCCCGGCGAATGCGGGCATCCGGATGGCGAGCGATGACGTCGCGCAGCACCTGGAGCGCGCGCTCATCCGGCAGCTCGTCCAGTGCGTCGAGGGCCTCTATGCGGACGCTCTGATCGGGATCGTCGAAGATTGCGCGCTCAATCACCTGTTGCGCGCGGTCAAGCCATGGCAGGTAGCCGACCTTGGCCACGGCCTCGCCGATTGACTCGAGGGCCTCCCGGCGGATCCGCACGCTCTGCCCAGAGACCGCCAGCTCAAGGATCAGCGGATGCAGCGGCTGGGCCGAACGATCAGCGATCGTTTCGATCGCCTCGGCCTGGACCTCTTCGCGGTCGTGCTCGCGCGCGATGCGCTCGAGCGCCGTCAGCGCGGCGGCATCGTCGCCGCGATCGCCGAGCGTCTCGACCGCCTCGCGTTGCATGGTCACGTCCTGGTGCTCCCACGCGATGCGTGTCAAGGCGTCCACCACGCCGGGGGCGTCGATGTCACCCAGCGTTTCGACCGCCTCTTGTTGCGCCCGACGATTCGGATGCGTGTTTGCCGTCTGCAGCAACACCGGCAATGCGGCTGCATCATCGAGGTCGCCGAGGGCCTCGATGGCTTCGGTCAACACATCCTCATACTCGCTCGAGGCGATGACGCGCTCGAGGGCCGGGAGCGCGCGGTCGGCCGGCTGATCGGCAAACCCTTCGGCGGCTTCCTGACGCACCGCTGGATCCGCTGACTGGTTCACGAGTTCGGTCAGCGCCGGAATCGATTGCGGCACCTGCACCTCGCCGATGGCTTCGGCCGCTTCGGCCCGGACGCTCGAATCGGGATCGGTGCGCGCGACGCGCATCAGGATCTCGACCGATCGCGGATCGTGATGATGCTCGAAGCCCTCGGCCGCTTCGCTCCGTATCTCAGATGGCCATGACGGATTCAGGAGGCGCGTCAGGAAAGGCGCCACGACGTCGGTATTGGAGTGCAGAGAGGCCAGCTCGATCAGCAACACCTGGATGTCCCGGGTGCGCGCCTGGTTGAACAGGCCCTGCACGCGCTCGAAGCTTTGGGCCTCGGGCGCATCGCCGAGCCAGAACACCGGTGTCCGGCCGAAGTCGAAGCCGAGTTGCTCGCTGCGATAGCCGGCCCGATCAATCGCGTCGGCGCGCGCGCCCCGGTAATGCAGCAGGACGGCGAGGTTGACGCCCTCGAGTGGCACGGCCGCCGACGGGTTGAGCAGGGCGATCAGCGACGGGCCTTGCGTGGAGAGTTGCCCATCCGACGATACGAAGGAGCCGTCGCTCGAATCGCTGAGCACCATGTCACCGGCGTGCGTTGGTGTGTTGAAGGTGTAGACGATCCAGAAATTGGTGAGGCCCTGTCGCGCGGCGTCCGCCAGCGCCTGGCGCCAGCGCTCCTCGAGAGGTTCGCCAGCACGGCCGGGTCGATGGACGCGAAGCTGCGCCCGGGCGGCGGCGATCTCGAGCGCGGTTATTTCGCGTTGCAACTCGCGCTGCTCCGCGGTTTTCTCGTCGTTGACGGTACTCAGCATCGCCGCCACGGCCGGCGTTACCACCGCCGCGGCCGGCAACTGCGTTGCCGTCACGCGCGGTGCGGCGACGGCGACGAGCGCCACTGGAATCGCCAGCCAGAGCAGGCGCGGGCGCCCAATGCGCGTGGACTCGTTCAGGATATGGGTCACTCGTCGAACCATTGCGGAATCACTCCTAGCCATGGCGCTGACGCCGGCCGGCAACTCGTCGGCCGGCGACCACCACGAAGCCACCACGGAAAGACAACGGGCCAGCGCCAGCGGCGACTGCGTGTGCTGCACGGCCCACTCGTCACAAAGAAACTCAGCCGAGTCGCACAGCCGGGCGCGCGCGAGGCGGTTGAGCGGCTGGAAGAACAGCGCGCGCTCGAGGACCTCGACGGCGATGCGCCATTCGGGATCGCGCCGCGCGACGTGCGCCATTTCGTGCGCCAGCGCCGCGCGCTGCTGCTCTGGATCCAACTCCTGGAGGAACCGCTCCGGCACGACGATCTGGCGGCCGGCCAGCGCGAGCGGCACCGGGCAAATTGGGCTCGTCGTCAGGCGGATCGAGCGGCTTTGATTCGCACTGTTTCGCAACCCGTCGAGGGTGTCGATCAGATCGGCGGCCGTAACGGGCACCCCGGACCCGAGTGCCCGATAGACTCCTCGCAGTCGAACGCCGTACTTCACCACAGCGACGAGAGCGATGATCAGCCACGCCACCGCGGCGGCCAATGGCCACCTGCGAACCATTGCCTGCCCGACTCTGGATCGGCCCTCGGCCGCGGGGACTGCCGTATCGCTCTCGGAGCGCGCGACTGTCGGCGGAGAGATCACCGGCTGGACGGTCGTCGACTGCGTGATCGGCGTTTCGCCGATCGGGGCCGGCGCGGGCGCCGGCGTCGGTATCGGCCTCATGCTCGCCGTCGTCGCACTCGGCATCGCCCAGCGTCCGCCAAGCGGCACTGCACTGCCGTCAAGGTGCAGGCTCGCCGTCACGAGTGGGCCGACCAGCGCGACCTTCCAGATCAGATCCACCCACGCGTGCCGATCGGCGAAGCGCCAAGCCGCGACGGCGGCAATGGCCAGCAGGATCGTGCTGTGAATGGCGTAGGTGAGCAGCCACGAGAGAACCACGGCAGCGGCGGAATCGAGGTTGCCCGGCATCATGAGCGTTTCCTCTTCTTGAGTTCCTGTTCCTTCGTCTCGATCAGCGCCTTGACCCGCGCGAGATCGCCTGGCCGCAGTTCATGCGACGACAGCAACTGGCTCACCATCGTCGGCACGTCGCCCGCAAACAATCCCTGCGTCACTTCGATCAACGCGTTCTGACGTGCATCTTGCTCGAGGAGGACCGCGCGATAGACGTACTGCCTGCCCTCCGTACGGTAAGCCACCAGACCGCGCTTCTCGAGCCGCGAGAGCAGTGTGGCGATGGTCGTGGCAGCCAACGGACGCTCGGCGCGAAGCGCCTGCTGGATCTCGACGACGGTGGCTTCGGAACGTTCCCATAGCACCCTCAGGATCTCCAACTGAGGAGCCGTCAGTCGTGGCGAGCGCGGGGTCTCGGGCATCTTCGACAGTTGTAATACTACACCTGTAGTATTTGCGTCAAGGGCACTTTGGTCGCGCCACTTTTCGCACGACGGGTTGGATGTCGGCGCCGATTAGCGACCGACGTCCGTGGACGGTGTCTAAAGGGATTAGGAGGACCCATGCACATCAACGGCTGGCAACGGCTTTGGCTTCTAGCTTCGATCCTTTGGGCGGTTGTAATCCTGGCACTTGCAGGAATTCCTCAGTCCGACGTCGATCAGGCCTTCCCGAGCGCCAATACGGTCCTGTTCGTGGTGCGGCTGTGGATCGTGCCAGTCGCGGCGGTTTACGGGTTCGGCCTTGGCCTCGCTTGGGTCCGCCGCGGATTTCACGTCGAGTCAAAGTAGCCCACTACCCACTGACGACGTCCGCCGTCGCTACGGCCGCTTGCGAACCGCGGTAAACGATTGCGACGGCGCCTCGCCCTCGCGGCCGGCGAGCATCATCGAGCCCGTCAACTTGTCGCCGTCCACAGTGCCGCGAAAGATCCAGCGCCGACGCACCGTGATCTTCTCGCCATTCCGCTCGGCCGCGACGTCGCGCTCCTCGCTCTCGAGCTCGAACGTGTCCCCCTGCGCCCGCCCGTTGAGCGCCCATGGCTGGGGCTGCCGGCCCTGCCACGAACCCGTCACCGCATCCGCTTTCCGTTCGAGCGTCAGCGTTCCAGACAGCGCGTTGAGGTTCCACGTGCCACCGTTTGAAAACTCGCCCGAGGCCGCGGCGGCCTCGAGCGCCCAGCTGCCCGACACGTTCGGCGGCTGCGTCGCGACGAGCGTTACGAGTTGAACCGTCGTGAAGGTCAAGGCCAGGGCAAGCCGCGCGTGCATCGGAGCCTCCTTTGAGCTGCTCGCGACGTATGACGACGACCGGCGGGAAAACGTTGATGCCCACAAGGTAGAGACATCGCCTGTTAGGCAAGCAGACCCCGCCGTTGTGCCGCCGCCACCGCCTCGGCCCGGCTCGCGGCACCCATCGACGCAAACAGCGCCGCAAGCAGCGCATCGATCTCCTGAGTACCCATTCCGAGGCCAGCGGCCACAGCCTTCGTGGCGTGTCCGCTGGCCAACAGCTGGAGCGCCAATCGCTCGTTCGGAGTGATTCGCAGTGCGCCAGGTGACTGGTATGGCGTCGTCACGGTATTACCCCCGCTCGTAAAACGCCGGCGGCTCGATCCCGAGCTCGCGCAAATACACGTAGCCCTGGCCGCGGTGATGAATTTCGTTGTCGATCGCGTACATCAGAAGGTCGTACACCTTCCCCGGCCACTGATTGAACGCGCTCATCGTTTCCTGGAAGCGTTCGGGTGGAATCTGCCCCCACAGTTGATCGAGTTGGGCCGTGGCTTCGTCCCAGAGTCGCAGCACCTCGTCCTTCGACGTGGGCGCCGGCGGTTCGTAACGCTGCCACTCGGTGGTCACGATGCCACGCACCATCGGCACGCCCATGGTGAGGAACTCCATCGCCATCGTGCCGAACGGACGCATGCCGCCGAGCGAGAAGGTGAGCAACTGGTCCTCGGGAAACGCCTCGATGACGTGGCGGGTGAGGCGGCGATGACCCTGCCAGTGATTGAGCAGCGCGGGAGCGGACAGGACCGGGGACGAGGAGGCGGGTGCGGCAGTTGGGACGGACATGAGCCCTCCAGACGGGGCCGCGACGTGCGGCCGATTCCAGGAGCGTATCGAGAATTGCGGACAGGATGTGTCCTCGATTCTCGCGTATCCTCAGGGAGTGCTTAAGACGTCTGCGCGGGCCCTTCGCCTGCTGTCCATGCTGCAGGTGCGCCGCGAATGGTCCGGGCAGGAGCTCAGCCAGCGGCTGGAGGTCGACGTCCGCACCATCCGCCGCGATGTCGATCGGCTGCGCGACCTCGGCTACATGATCGACGCCTCCGCCGGTCCCGGCGGAGGGTACCGATTGGGAGCGGGGACCGAGACGCCACCGTTGCTGCTCGATGATGACGAGGCCGTGGCGGTTGCGGTCGCGCTCGGCGCCGCGGCCGCGGCGAGTAGCGACGATGTGGCGCTGCGAGTGCTGGCGAAGCTGGATCAGCTGTTGCCGCGCCGGCTGCGACGCCGTCTCGCCGCACTTCCGGCGGTCACCGTCTCTCTCGCCAACCCACGGACCGCGGTCAGCCTGAGCGTGCTGGCGGCAATTGCCGCCGCCTGCCGCGACGAGGTACAACTGCGATTTTCGTATCGCGACAACCGGGGCGTCGTGACCGCGCGCAACGTTGAGCCGATGCGGCTGGTGCACACAGGCTATCGATGGTACCTGGCCGCGTGGGACCTGACGCGGACCGACTGGCGCACCTTTCGCGTCGATCGCGTCCAGCCGCAGCCGCGCCTCGCGGTGGGTCCGAGATTCGTGCCGAGGCAGCCTCCGGAGGATTTCGCGACGATGGTCGCGAAATCAATTTCGACGTTTCCGTACCGATACCAGATACGCGTGCGAGTCAACGGCGCCCTGGCAGATATCCGCGCCCGCATTCCGCACTGGCTCGGGGTGCTCGAGCCGCTCGATGATGATCACTGCATCCTCACGACCGGCGGCGAGACCCTCGAAATGGCCGCCGCACTGGTGGTGCATGCCGGCGTCGATTTCACGCTGCTCGAGCCGCAGGAGCTGGCGCAGCCGATTCGTGACGTTGCGGCTCGGCTGCTGCGCGGGGTCGACGGTGGCCCGTCGCACTGACGTTTCCTCTTCGGGCTAAGATCCGGCGCCATGGTGTCCCCACGACTTCACGCCTGGCTAGCCGCCACGGCAATCGCTGCCATCCCGCTCATCGCATCGACGCAGACGCCGGCGCCGGCTCGCCAACTGTTGATCGTCGTCGACGGGCTCAGGCCGGACTATGTCACGCCCGAGGTGATGCCGAATCTTTCCGCTCTCGGCCGGCGGGGCGTCGTGTTCGCGCGCCACCATGCGGTGTATCCGACCGTAACGCGCGTCAACGCTTCCTCGATCTCGACGGGGGCATACCCCGAGGGCCACGGCCTGCTCGGCAACAGCGTCTTCTTCCCCAGCGTTGACGCGACAAGGTTTCTCGATACCTCCGATCGAGGTGCGTTGATGAAGATTGCGGCCGCCGAGAGGCAGCTGCTAACGGCGCCGACCATGGGCGAGCTGCTCCAGGCTTCAGGAAGAAAGATGCTCGTGGTCAGCTCGGGTTCAGATGGATCAGCGCTGCTCAACAATCACACGGTCGCCGGCGGCGCGATTCTCCACCCGCAGTTCACGCTGCCCGAATCGCTGGCGGCCGAGATGAAGGCGATTGGCCCCGTGCCGAAAGGAGACGCGGCGCCGGGTGCGCTCGATCGGTACGCCGTTGACGCGTTCCTGACCGTTGGATTGAAACAGGACCCGTCAGTCACGGTATTGTGGCTCGGCGCCCTCGACGCGACGGCCCATGTGAAAGGCATCGGCGCGGCTGAGACGCAGGCGATTCTCAAGCACGTCGATGCGGAGATCGGCCGCATCGAGGCCGGGTTCAAGAGCGCGGGATGGTACGATCGCTACAACATCTGGGTCACTTCAGACCACGGTTTCTCCACGTATACCGGCGGCGTCGATGTTGCGGCGATGGTCCGTCCGTTTGCTGGGAAGTTGCCCGACGGCTCGCCCCGCATTGTCGCGGGCGGCGGTGCAATCTACGTTCGCGACGGCGATCAGGGCGTGATCGCGGCACTCGTCGAGAAACTGCAGGCGACGCCGGGCGTCGGCGCGATCTTCACGCGCGCCGCACAACCTGGCTCGTTGAGTGGGGGAGTGCCCGGCACGCTGTCATTCGAGGCGGTGCGATGGACCCACGATCGCGCTGCGCAGATCCTGTTCTCACCGGATTGGAGCGACGCCGCGAATGCGCACGGCTTCCGCGGCCGCACCGCTTCAACCGGGATTGCCGGGCATGGCAGCTCGAGCCCGTGGGACATCCACAACACGCTGATTGCCGCCGGGCCCGATCTCAAGCGGGGCCTCACGCTGCAATCACCGAGCGCGAACACCGACTTTGCGCCGACATTCCTGCGCCTGTTCGGCATCCAATCGCCGGCCGCCATGCACGGGCGCCCGCTCACCGAGGCCCTGGCTCGCGAGGGCGCGCTCCCCACCGGTGCAGTGAAGGCAACCGAACATACGGCGACGAGCCCGGGTGGCGGTTACACGGTGACGGCGATGTTCTCGATCGTGAGCGCCGGCGGCCGGGACTATCGCTACTTCGATGGGACGCGGGTCGCTCGCCCGTCGCGATAAACCCGCGCGTTGCCGCGACGATCCGGCTTGAGCCACAGCAAGAAGGCCGGCAGGCTGCCGACCGCTGTGCATTGATGCGCGCACGCGCCGCACCGGAGCGCCAGCACGAGGTCGGTCTCGCTTGCGCTTCGACGCGCACCGGCGCGCACCTCGCGCCGCACTGGCGACAGGTTAAAGAAAATCTCCGATCCACAGTGGCGGTATCCATGGTCAATTCGTCCACACTAGCGCCGTCACATGACCGCGCCGTGACGATCGTTTGACGCGCGCCCCGAGCGCGTCCAACGAAACACGAGCTGTGGTTGCAGGGGCTGCCACCTTCGGCGAAGGGTATAGACATTCTCTACCCATGGGCATAGACTGCCTATACCCATGCCGGCGCCGCGCTACAAGAACCGCATTGAATTGCTGCAAGGCACGCTCGACCTGCTGATTCTCGAACAGCTCCGCTGGGCGCCCAGTCACGGCTATGGCCTGAGCCAGGCGATACGCGCGCACTCGGGTGATGTCTTGCGCGTCGATGCCGGGTCGCTGTACCCCGCGCTGCATCGTCTCGAACGCCAGGGGCTGGTGCGCGCGCAGTGGGGGATATCCGAGAAGAAACAGCGCACACGCGTCTATCGCCTTACGGCAAAGGGACGCCGCCATCTCGCTGGTGAGCGTTCGAAGTGGGAACAGATGTCGCTGGCGATCGCCGGCGTGCTCAACCGCGCGCCGGCGAGTGAATCATGAAGTGGCCGACCTGGCGCCGGCGGCAGGATGCGCAACTCGATGAGGAGTTGCAGAGCCACCTCGATTTGGCAATTCAGGATCGCATCGACCGCGGCGAATCACCTGAGCAGGCCGCCGCGGCCGCGCGCCGCGAGTTCGGCAACGTCATCCTGGTCAGGGAAACGGTGCGCGACATGTGGGGCTGGACGCCGATCCAACATTTCTTACAGGACCTGACCTACGCCCGCCGCGCGCTGTGGAAGGCGCCCGCGTTCACCATCGCCGCCGTCCTGACCCTCAGCCTCGGCATCGGCGCCAACGCGGCGATGTTTAGCGTGGTGCGCGCGGTGGTGCTGCGGCCGTTGCCGTTCGCCGCGCCCCATCAATTGGTGGCCATCAACGAAACCGATCTGCGCGCTGCGGTGCCGCGTCCGTTGTCCGCATCGTGGCCGGACTTCTTCGACTGGCGGCGAGACACGAAAACCCTGGTGTCAATTGCCGGGCACCACGCCGCCAACTTCACCGTCACCGGGCGAGGACCGTCGCGGCACGTGCCCGGCGCCGTGGTCTCGGCGAATCTCTTCTCAACACTCGGGGTGGAACCCTACTTGGGCCGCGGCTTTCGCGATGAAGAAGAACGCCCGGGCTCCAACGTGGTCGTCATCAGCGACGAGTTCCGGCGGGACTATCTGGGCGGCGTCGCCAATCCGGTCGGCGATGCGCTGACCGTGAACGGTCGCAGCTTCACGATCGTCGGCGTCACGCCTCCTCGCTTCAACTTTCCGGTGGCATCTCCGCCGCCCGAGCTCTGGGTCACGGTGGCCGAGGACGCGCGCGTCGAGACGCCGGCGGATACGCCGATGACCGCCCAGCGTGGCGCGCACTTCGTACAGGTGATTGGCCGCATGCATCCAGGCGTCGACCTGACCAACGTGCAAGCCGAGTTCGGCAGTCTTGCCGCGGCCCTGTCGCAGGCCGATTCTGAGGACCATCGTCACCGCAGTTCGATGGTGGCGCTGCAACACGATGCGATCGTCGGCAATGCGCGGCAGCCATTGCTCCTCCTGCTCGCGGCGGTGAGCTGCGTGTTGCTGATCGCCTGCGTGAACCTCGCGAACTTGATGACGGCCCGCGGCGTCACTCGTCAACCGGAGCTTGCCCTTCGCGTGGCGCTCGGCGCGTCCCGGTCACGGGTGGTGCGCCTGCTGCTGGCAGAATCCGTCGCGCTCGCGATCGTGTCGGCGATCGGCGGCATTCTCATTGCCTGGTGGTCGCTCGACGTGCTCGTGGGACTGGCGCCACGTGATGTTCATGGCTTGCGCGACGTGTCGATCGACAGGGTGGTGTTGGCCCACACCGCGTTGATCGCCGGCGCGTGTTCGCTGCTGGTGGGGCTGGCGCCGGCGCTGCGAGCGACCGGCGGAGATCTGCGCCACGACATGGGCGCCGCTCGTACGTCTGGTGGGTCGCGTTCACAGCGGCGTTGGCTGAATGGATTGATCGTCACCGAAACGGCGGTCGGCGCGGTGCTGCTGGTCGCGGCCACACTGGTCATCACCGGTCTCGATCGTCTCGCGCATGCCGATCCTGGATTCGACGCGGCCACCGTCTCGACGATGCGTGTCAACCTGCCGGATAGCCGCTATACATTCGCCAAACAGGTGGCCTTCTACGATCGATTGCTGCCTGAGATTGCGAGGCTGCCCGGCATCGAAGGCGCGGCGATTGTTGGTCCGCTTCCGCTGAGCGGCTCACGCTACGCGCTGAGTTTCGAGTTGCCCGGCGATCGCACTGCCGAAGCGGGCACGCGCCTCAGCTCGGGATTCGCCTTTGTCAGCCCGGGCTACTTTCAGGCGATGCGCATCCCGATCCGGCGCGGACGCGAATTCACCATCGCGGACAACGAGACCGCGCCGCGAACGGCCCTCGTCAACGAAACCTTCGCGCGGCAGTACTTTTCCGGCGAGGATCCGATCGGCAAGCGCATCAAGCCCGGACTCAGCACCACCGAGGAAGAAACGCCGTGGCGCGAAATCATCGGCGTGGTGAGCGACATCAAGCAACAAACGCTCAATGAAACCACCGCACCGGCGATCTTCATTCCCCATGCCCATGGATTGATCACCACGCCCCACATCGTGGTCAGAGCTGCCGGTGGTGTTGACGCGGTGCCGGAGATGGTCCGGCGCGTGATCGTAGCCGCCGATCCCGAGCTGGCCATCTACGACATCCGCACGCTCGAGGATCGCCTGAACCTGTCGATGGCGAGCCAGCGTTTCACGACGTTCCTGCTCACGCTGTTTGCAGGACTCGGGTTACTGCTGATCGCGATCGGTCTGTACGGTGTGCTGGCCTACGGCGTGGCGCAACGCACCCACGAATTTGGTGTGCGAGTGGCTCTGGGCGCCAGGCCCAGGGCGATCGTCACCGGCGTCGTCCGTGGCGCGTTGACGCTCGTTGGCAGCGGCTTGCTGTTCGGAATCGTGGCCGCCACCGCGCTGGCGCAGGTGATGATGGCGATGCTGGATTTCGTGGCGCCTCCGGACGTACCGACGTATGGCGTGGTCGCGATCATCCTGCTGGGTGTGGCCGCGGCCGCCGTGTTCGCTCCGGCGCGACGCGCGATGCGCGTCGACCCGATGCAGACGCTGCGCGCGAAGTAGCGGTCACGGCCAGCGCGGTCGTGCGAGTGCGAACGGACCTCCACTGAATTTTCCGACTTATACTGTCGCAGCTTCAAGGAGGCACTCCACCATGCCAGCCGCCGCAACCAAACTCGGGCTCGCACTTGCCGCCGTGACGGTGAGCGCCACACTGCTGGCGCAACAACCGCGGGCGCTGCAACCGGACGAATACGGGCGATGGGAACAGCTCGTGGCCCAGCGCACGCCGCTCTCGCCTGACGGCCAGTGGCTGGTGTATGGCATCAGGCGCGCTGACTATCGCAACGAGCTGCGCGTGCAGGCGATCGCCGGCGGCGAACCGGTCACGATCCCCGCCGGCGAGCAACCGGTGTTTTCCGATGACTCGCGCTGGATGGCGTACCTCATCGGCTTCACGGAGCAGGAGGAAGCCAAACTCCGGAAAGACAAAAAGCCAATTCGCAAGCAGCTCGGCTTGCGCGAGCTCGCCACGGGTACGACCACCACAGTTGAAGGGATCGAGTCGTTCGCGTTTTCACCGTCGGGCACACACCTGGCGATGCGGCGCTATGCGCCCGAGGCTAAAGACGATGCCGCCGCATCGAGCGCGAGCAGCGAAGTGGTTCAGCCCGGGACACACCTGATCGTCCGCGAGCTGGCGACCGGAAACGACACGACTTTTGCAGCCGTGTCCGAGATCGCGTGGCAAGACAAGGGTACGCGGCTGGCGTTTGCGGTGACGGCTGAAAACGGCGTCGGCAACGGCGTGCAGTTGTTCGATACTGCGACCGGCGCGGTGCGCCCCCTCGATTCCTCCGCGTCAACCTACAGCGGCTTGAGCTGGCGCAAGAACTCGGCGGCCTTCGCGGTGTTGCGCTCTGCTGCCGATTCCTCCCGCGAAGGTCCGAATCACACGGTGCTCGTGTGGCCGGATGTGAGTACGGGCGGCGCCGCCCGTGAATTGGATGCCGCCAAGCACGCACTCGCTGCCGACCTTCGCGTGGTTCGCTTCCGCGTGCCGCAGTGGTCCGAAGACGGGACGTTCCTGTTCGTTGGGGTAGGACCGTGGCACGCCAAACCCTCGGCTCTCGATGGTGCGCGGCACGCGCGACGCATCGCCGCTGGCAGCGACAATCCAGAAGAGCTGCCGGAGGTGCAGGTCTGGCATCCCAAAGATCCAGTCGTCATGCCGCGTCAGAAGATCGACGCTCGCCGCGAGCGCGAGCGATCGATGCTGGCTGCGTGGTCGCTGGCCGACGGCCGCTTCGTGCGCATCGCGCAGGCGATTGGCGAGGAGGCGACGCCGATCAAGCGCAGCACGGGCGTGGTGGTCGTCGACACCAACGCCTTCGCGATGGAACGTAGCATCGGTCGCGGGTATGCGAACGTCGCCCTGGTGGACTTGCTCTCCGGGGCGAGAACGCCGATCGCGCAGCGCATCGAAGACCGCTGGCTGCAATCGAGTCCGAACGGCCGCTATCTCCTCTATTTCAAGGACGATCATTACTGGACCGTTGCCCTCTCGAACGGCCGGCACACCAAGATCACCGCCACCGTTCCCACCTCCTTTGCCGACAAGGAATCCGACGACACGGGCCCCCACAAGCCGGCGTTTGGCGTCGCGGGCTGGACTACCGGTGATGAGAGCGTGTTGCTGTACGACAAGCTCGACATCTGGGAAGTCAGGCCCGACGGCACTGGCGCGACGAGGCTGACAAACGGGACGAGCGGGGCGATCCGGCATCGCTACGTCCGTCTCGATCCTGAAGAGGAGTGGATCGATCGAGCTCACCCGATGATGGTGTCGCAGTTCGGCCTGCGCTCGAAGAAGTCCGGTTACGCGCATATCAGCGCCGTGCCTGGCACGCCATCGGTGACACCGCTGGTGTTTCTCGACAAGCGTGTGGCGCTGCTGGCCAAAGCCAAACGCGCCGATCGATTCGTCTACGCGGTGCAGGCCTTCGACGATTCACCCGATTACTTCGCCGGCGGCGCCAAGCTTGCCGACGCGAAGCAGGTCACGGCGACCAACCCCTTTATGCGCGAGTACGCCTGGGGGCGATCGACGCTGATCGACTACAAGACTAAGGATGGCGTGGCGCTGCAAGGCGCGCTGTTTTATCCGGCCAATTACGATTCGTCGAAGAAGTATCCGATGGTCGTTTATATGTATGAAAAGCTTTCGGATGGCGTGCACCAGTTTTCGATGCCGTCCGAACGCGACGTCTACAACGCCGCGGCATTCACGACGCGCGGCTACGTCTATCTGCAACCGGACATCGTATTCCGGCCCCGCGATCCGGGCTTGTCCGTTGTCGACTCCGTGGTGCCGGCCGTGCAGCGCGTGATCGACATGGGCGTTGCCGATCCCGGCAGGGTCGGTATCGTCGGCCACTCCTGGGGCGGGTTCGACAGCGTCTTCCTCGCCACCCACACCACGATGTTCAAGGCCGCCGTGGCAGGGGCGCCGATCACCGATCTGGTGAGCAACTACGGCAACCATCACTGGTCGAGCGGCATTGCCGAGACCGATCACATCGAGACCGGCCAGCAGCGCATGCAGGTGCCGTTGTACGAAGATCTGCAGGCCTACATCCGCAACTCGGCGCTCTACGCGGCGCACACGATGCAGACGCCGCTCCTCATGATGTTCGGCGAGAACGACGGCACCGTTCACTGGCATCAGGGCGTCGCGTTGTATAACATCGCGCGCCGGGCTGGGAAGAACGTGGTGATGCTGGCGTACGCCGGCGAGGATCACGGCTTACGCAAGCGGCAGAATCAGGTCGATTATCACCATCGCATCTTCGAGTGGTTCGATCACTACCTGACCGGCGTTGAGCCGCCGCGCTGGATCACGCATGGCGAGCGCTATCTTGAGCGGGAGCGCGACCTGCAGCAGCGCAAGGTACCGGCGAAGCCGGTGACCACGACGAGTCCCAGGTGACGTCGCGACCCGGCCACCCGCGGTTGATTTTCGTGAGACGGGCGGCGCGCGTCGACCCGATGCAGACGCTGCGCGCGAAATAACGGCTACATCATGGCCCTGAATGCCGCGGCCAGCATCACCAGGCCCGCGAACACCAGCAGCCACAACACCGTTTGCCGGAACGCCGCCGCGCTCATGCCGACGTAGATCTTCGAGCCCCAGATGGCCGGCAGCACGAGCGATCCGGCCACGACCGCCATCTGCGGCCAATGGTCGCCGCGCACGCGGCCGGTCCAGACGTTGGTAGCCAGGGTCGCGGACAACACGATCAGATTGAAATTCTGCAGCACCGCGCGGTGCTCATCCTTGTTGTAGCCGCGCAGCGTGCACCACAGCGCCGGTGCCAATCCGCTGAAACCGCTCAACGGCGCCATCACGCCGCCAAGCAGGCCCACGCCGGCATCGGCCACCCGGCCGCCGCGGTTGATTTTCGGGAGGCGCGAGGTGGCCAGCATCGCCGAACAGCAGACCACCAGCAGCGCACCCAATACCAGCTTGAATCGATTCGGGTCGAGCAGTCCGAGCAGCTGTGTCCCGATGGGAATCCCGATGGCGCTGCCAACCACGAAGGGCCACAGAATCGAGACGTACCAGCCGCGGCGCACGCGGATTGCGGAAATGACCTGTCCGAACCACCCTCCAAACACCGCCATCGGTGCGGCGATCAGCGGATCGATGCCCCACACCCAGATCGACATGGCCACCATGGCGAACGCAAACCCGGAAATGCCCTGAACCAGGCCCGCGATGGCGGCGCCCATCGCCAATACCCAAAGTTCATTCATCAGCGTCGTTAACCTCGGAAAACAAAGAGTGTTAGCTTACCCGGTCATCCCGGGAAGAAACCGTTTGTGCTGCAACCGAATCGCCGTCAAGTCGGGGCGTTCGATCCGCAGCTGGTTGGTAATGCGGTGCAATTCCGCTTCCTCCGCCGTCGAGATGCGCTCGTCACTCGCTGCCACCGCAAATAAACACTGCGCCAGTGCGAGCCGATCGTCGTAGGACGTCGAGTCGGTGAAGTCCTGCGTAATGGCGAAGTCGGCGGTGACCCCAAACATCATGCAGCTCGCCTTGGCCATGCTGACCACAAGCATCGCCTGACCATCGGAGAGATTGCCGTGCTCCGTGAGCACGATCTCCATCGCGTGGGTCTCTTCATTGCTGATGTATTCATCGGCACGGGCCACGCGGCCGAGCAGATAGGCGAAGCGCGCCAGGTATTGCGCCCGCGCGGGCTCGAGGCGATCGAGCGCGTTGAGGATCTCGCGCAGCGGCGAGGGCTCGGTGGTGGGCGGGGGCTCGTTCAGCCCGAGCCAGCCATGAAGTGATTTCAGCACCACCTGATTATCGCGCTCGACGCCTGACTTTGCTATCCTCGCCGTCCTGTGCCTCTGCCAGATACCTTTAACGCCGCCACGTACTTTGTCGATCGCCATCTCTCCGAGGGGCGCGGCGGCAAGGTAGCGATCGAGTGCGGCGATGAGCGCGTCACCTACGCGCAGGTCGCCGAGCGCGTGAACCGGTTTGGCGCCGCCCTGCGGCGCCTTGGCGTGCAGCCCGAGCAACGCTGCGCGCTGATGCTGCTGGACTCGCCGGCGTTTGCCTACAGCTTCTTCGGCGCCATCAAGGTAGGCGTGGTGCCCGTACCGATCAACACGATGTGGCGCGCCAGGGACTATCAGTACGCGCTCAGCGACAGCGGGGCACGGGTGCTCGTCATCAGCCGCGCGCTCGTCGGCGAGTTCGAGGCGATCGATCGTACAACGCTGCCGCGACTTGAGCACGTGATTGTCGTCGAACGCCGCCACGGCTACCTCGATTTCGAGGCGGTGCTCGCGGATGCCCCAACGGCATGCGACACCGAGCCGACGCACAGGGACGCCATGGCGTTCTGGTTGTACTCGTCGGGCAGCACCGGATCGCCGAAGGGCTGCGTCCACCTGCAGCACGACATGGTCGTGTGCGCCGAGTCGTACGCGCAGGCCGTGCTCGGCATGCGCGAAACCGATCGCTGCTTCAGTGCGGCGAAGCTGTTTTTCGCCTACGGGCTCGGCAACGCGTTATACATGCCGTTTTCGGTGGGCGCCACCGCGATCCTGCTGCCCGATCCGCCGGTAGCCGCTCGGGTCTACGAGGTCATCGAGCGCTACAAACCGACGTTATTCTTCAGTGTTCCGACCAACTTCGCCATGCTGCTCGCGCACCAGGCCGGGCCGCGCGAATTCGATCTGTCGAGCGTGCGGCACGCGGTCTCGGCGGGGGAGTCGCTGCCCGAACCGCTGTTCCGCCGCTTCAAGGATCGGTTCGGCCTGGAGATTCTCGACGCCATCGGCTCCACTGAAGTGCTGCACATGTTCATCGCCAACCGTCCTGGTGCCGTGCGGCCGGGCTCGAGCGGGCAAGTCATCCCCGGCTTCGAGGCCCGTATTGTCGATGACGACGATCGGCCGGTGCCCATTGGCGAGATGGGCAACCTGCTGATCAAGGGCGATTCCACCTGCGCCTATTACTGGAACCAGCACGAGAAGACGAAGCGCACCATCCAGGGGGAATGGATTCGCACCGGCGACAAGTACACGCAGGACGCTGACGGGTACTTCTGGTACGCCGGCCGCACCGACGACATGCTCAAGCCCGGCGGCATTTTCGTCAGCCCGATCGAGATCGAAAGCGCGTTGATCGATCATGACGCGGTGCTCGAATGCGCCGTGGTCGGGAAAGACGATGCCGACGGGCTGACCAAACCGTTCGCGTTCGTGGTGTTGCAGCCGGGCGCGGTCGGTTCTCCCGAACTCGCCGCGACCTTGCAACAATTCGTGCGCGGCCGCCTGCCCGATTACAAGCGACCGCGCGGGATCGAGTTCGTCGCGGAACTGCCGAAGACCGCCACGGGAAAACTGCAGCGATACAAGTTACGCTAGGCCCATGCTTGCGCCGGTGTTTAACCGCATTCGTGCCGTCGTGCTGCTCGGTGCCTTTTTAATTGCGCAAGCTGTGCTGCAGGGCGATGACTGGCCCGAATGGCGCGGCGCGGGTCGCACCGGTGTGTGGAACGAGACCGGCATCCTCGAGACGTTTCCGGCTGGCGGCCTCAAGGTTCGCTGGCGCACACCCATTCATGCCGGGTACGCCGGCCCCTCCGTTTCGGCCGGCCGCGTGTTCCTCACCGACTCACGCCGCACGGTGGGGAATCGCGCGATCGAACGTGCGCTGGCAGTCGATGAACAGACCGGTGCGTTGTTGTGGACCCAGGAGTGGCCCGCGGACTACACGGGCCTCCAGCTGATCTACGCGATCGGACCGCGCGCTACACCGACGGTCGATGGCAATCGCGTGTATGTGCTCGGCGCGATGGGGCGGCTGCTCGCGCTCGATACCAGCAAGGGAAACATTCTCTGGCAGAAAGACTTCGTGCGCGACTTCGATGCGTCGGTGCCGTCGTGGGGCATGTCCGCGGCGCCGCTGGTTGACGGCGACCGGTTGATCGCGCTGGTCGGCGGCGAGCCCAACGCGAAAGTGATCGCGTTCAACAAGCACACCGGTGAGGAGCTATGGCGGGCGCTCTCGTCCGACTGGGAGCCCGGCTACAACCAGCCGACCATCATCACGCATGCGGGCGTGCGGCAGTTGATCATCTGGCATCCCCGCGCGATCAGCTCGCTCGATCCGCTCACCGGCAAGATCTACTGGGAAGTGCCGTCGGAAGTCGACATGGGCATGACCGTGGCCACGCCCGTGCACAGCGGCTCGCACCTGCTGGTCACCTCCTTCTACAACGGCGCGCGCATGCTGAAGCTCGACAACGACAAGCCCGGCGCGTCGATGTTGTGGGCGGGGAAGAGCAACAGCGAGGTGGCCACCGACGCCATCCATTCGACCATTAGCACGCCGGTGATCGAGGGCAACTACATCTACGGCGTCGACAGCCACGGCGAGCTGCGCTGTCTCGAGCTCGCCACCGGCAAGCGTGTCTGGGAATCGATGGCCCTCGTCAAGGAGCGGGCGCGGTGGGCGACGGCGTTTCTCGTCAAAAACGGCGATCGCTATCTCATCAACAACGATCGCGGCGAGCTGGTGATTGCGAAGCTGTCGCCGGCGGGCTTTCATGAGATCAGCCGCACGCAGTTGATCGAGCCCACGCATCCGTACGCCCGTCGACGCGAGTTGGGCGCCGTGCACTGGTCGCACCCGGCCTATGCGAACAAGCACATCTTCGTGCGCAACGATCGCGAGATCCTGAAGGCCTCGCTCGCGAAGGAGCCGTAATGCGGCTCCTGGCATTGGTCGCCGGTGTAATCCTCGCCGGCCAGGCCTCACCACCATCACGGCCGATCGTCGTAATCGGTGATCTGCACATGGGACCGGGACGCGATGCGGGCGGGACCTGGCACGCGGTTGAGGATTTTCGCTGGCGCGATGAGTTCGTTCGTTTCCTCGACGCGGTCAACACGCAGGGTGCCGGCAATACCGACCTCGTCATCAACGGTGATCTGTTCGAGTTGCTCCAGTCGCCGTCGACGCCGTGCCGGCACAACGCCCCCCGGTTCGGATGCACGGCGGCCGAGGCCCTGCAGCGTCTCGACGTGGTCATCAAGGCGCACGAAGCGGAGCTGGCCGCGATCGGCAAGTTCGCTATTGCCGGATCGAATCGCGTCCACGTGGTGCCCGGTGACCACGACGCCGCGTTATTGATTCCAGAGGTCTGGCAGCGCGCGGTTCGATCGTTCGCGGCTCCGGCGGACCGCATCGCGCTGGCCGCGTCCGGCAGCTGGCAATCGCCGGACGGCCGTGTGCACGTCGAGCACGGTCATCAGTTGCCGCTCAGCGCCGATCGGTTTTCGACGTGGCCGAATCCGGTGATCACCGAAAGCGGCCGCGCCCACGTCGAGAGGCCGTGGGGAGAGCAGGCCATTCTGCCGTTTTACGATCGCACCGAGGGCCGCTATCCGATTGTCGACAACATCGCGGAAGAAGGCACCGGCGCGAAGTTCGTCGCCGCTGCGGGTGGCGTCGATCAAGCGGAAATCGGCCCGCTGCTGCGGCTGTTGCTTACCAAGACCACCTGGCAGCAGTTTCGAATGGATCTGGATGATGGCGAGGTCCAGGCGCCGGCGTGGGATCTCGAGCGGATTCGCGGCGACCTTGCCGCTTTTGTGTCGGCCTCATTACCGCGCGACGATCCGTTTCTCGCCGGCGTCAAGACCATTCCGCCGCCGATTGCGACCGCGGTCGGCGGCACGCTCAGCCGCGAGCAGATCATTGCCGTGTGCGACTACCGCGCCGCCATTCGGCGCGCGCGGCGGCGTATGGAGCGCGTGCTGACGCAGCTGGCCGGGGTCGGGCCGCCGATTGCCGAGTGTCCGCGCCTAACCGACACGGTGGGACCGGCGTTCGAGTATTACTGGCGCTCGCGTGATCAGCAGGTGGCGCAGCACATCACGCGCCGGCCGGGTCTCGACGTCATCGTGTTCGGCCACACGCACTTGCTCGATCGGCCATTTCGTCCGTATGGAGACGATGGTCCCGTGGTGGTGACCAGCGGCGCCTGGCAACGCACCATCCATCCGCTGGACATCACCCAGCTCGATGCCCCACTCGAGTCGCTGCCCGCGTGTTATTCGTTCGTGCGGATTCCAGCCGGAACCGGCCCGCGCACGACCGAATCGCGCTCGTGGCGGATCAACGACCAGCAGCAGTGGGCCATGACGAATGGCGGTTGCTGACGTGGCGGCGCCGGCATGAAACAGGTGGATGTTGCCGCGCTGATCGACGAGAGCCGCTTTAGCGCGTATCAAAAACTGCTCGTCGCGGCCACGGCGCTGATGATCGTCCTCGACGGCGCCGACAACCAGCTCCTGTCGAACGCCGTGCCGTCGATGATGCGCGAATGGGATTTGCCGCGCGAGGCTTTTGCCAACGCGTCGGCCGCCGCGCCGCTCGGCATGATCATCGGTGGCCTGCTCGGCGGCATCCTTGGCGATCGCATCGGCCGATCCGCGGCGCTGCTTCTCAGCGTGGCATCGTTCTCGGTTCTCACTGGATTCGTGGCGATCGTGGACGGCGTGACCACGCTCACCGTGGCGCGCTTTCTCGCCGGCCTCGGCCTCGGCGGCGCCATGCCCAATGCCGCCGCGCTCACCGCCGAGTTCGTGCCGCTCCGCCAGCGGCCGATCGCAATCACCCTGACCATCGTCTGCATTCCGCTCGGCGGCGTGCTCGCCGGCCTCGCCGCCGGACAGATCATTCCTGCTTACGGATGGCGCGTGTTGTTCGTGGCCGGCGGGGCGTTGCCGTTCGTGCTGGCACTGCTGCTGATCAAGCTGCTGCCGGAATCACCGCGCTTCCTCGCGCGCGTCCGCCGCCGATGGCCCGAACTGAGAGCCGCGCTGCAGCGCATGGGCCATCGCATCGATGAGGATGCGATCTTTATCGATGCGGCCGACAACGCCGACGCGCCGAGAGGATCGATCCTTGAACTGTTCGCGCCGGCGCTTCGTCGCGACACGCTCGCGCTCGTTGGCGCATTCGGGAGTTGCCTGCTCGCAATCTGGATGGCTTTCCTGTGGATTCCCGCGATGCTCACCGACCCCGCGATCGGGTTCGCGCAACCCGACGCGAGTTTCGCGCTGAGCCTTTTCAACTTCGGTGGTGTGGGCGGCGCCATCGTGGGCGCCTTGCTGATTCAGCGTGTGGGTTCGCGGCCGGCGCTGTTGACCATTGCGGCGCTCGCGGTGGCTTGCGCGTTGCTGATGTCCGCGATGCCGCTCACCCCAGGCGCCTGGATCACGGTGATGGTGATGTTTGCGGTCTCAGGCGCGCTGCTCAACGCCGTGCAGGCGACGATGTATGCGCTGGCCGCGCACGTGTTTCCCACCGCGATTCGCGGCACCGGCGTGGGCGTAACTGTGGCGGTGGGCCGCATCGGCAACGTGGCGGCTTCGTACGTCGGGACCTGGGCGCTGTCGGCGGGTGGTCCGCCGCTCTATTTTCAGGTGTGGGCCGCCGCGATGACCGCGGTGTTCCTGTTTCTCGCGATCATCCGGCGGCACATTCCAGGTCGCTAAACGACGCTGCCCTGGCGAGGCGGAGCCTCGCTAGAAGTTACTGCTTTCGATACGTCGCTACCGGAGGCAGCCGCGCGCCGGTGCCGCCGGGCGGCTGCGGACCCGCCACTGCCGGCATGCGCAACGTGCCGATGCCGTCGATGCTGGCTTCAATCACTTCGCCCGGCTTCAGGAAACGGTTGCCCGTGCGAGTTTTCTCCGAGCCTGCGGCCGTACCACCCGACGTGCCGTTGTTGATCACATCGCCGGGGTACAGCGTCACGATCGAGGACCCGTACTCAATGAGCTCCCACAGCGAGTGGATCATGTCGCCGGCGCGCGCTTCCTGGAGCTGCGTGCCCCCGACGCTGAGCGTCTGGCGCAGGTTCTTCATCGGATCGCCGTAGAACTCTTTCGGCACGATCCACGGGCCCATCGGTGCGAACGTGTCGTGGCCCTTGCCGACGAACCAGTCCGACCCCGACCCGAAACCGCCCGGCGGACGGCCGCCGCGATCCGAGACGTCAATCGACACCGTGTAGCCGAACACATGATCCTGCGCGTTATTCGCGTCCACGTATTTGGCGGTGCGGCCGATCACGGCGCCGAGCTCGACTTCCCAGTCGATGCGATCGCGTCCGTACGGGATCACCACGTTGTCGCCATTCCCGACCACCGCACCGCGGCCTGGTTTCAGGAAGAGATACGGCACGCCGCGCTGTTCGCGCCGCTGCTTCCGTGCTGCCGCCTGCTGTTCAGGCGTGCCCGCCTCGTTGACGTGGCTATAGAAGTTCACCGCGGCGTTCAGGATCTTGCTCGGTACAAGATTGGCGCCATGGTCTTCACCGATTTCACATCGTGCACGTAATCCGGACGCGCGGTGGTGAGGCGATTGTTCGCCGCGAGATAGTTGACGATGTCGACAAGGCGGGCCCGCAGACCCGAGTCATACCGTTCGATCAGATCGATCATGTCGCGCGGCGCGGCGAGCTTCGTGCCGGGCACCGCCGCGTTGGCCGCGGCAATGTCGACAATCAGGCTGTCTCGCAAGACCAGCCCGACGGTCGGAGCTTTACGGATTTCGAACGTGCCGACCTTGAACGGTTCGGCGGGCTTGGCCCCGGTCTGCGCGTGGACCGGAAGCGCGGCCACGACCGCGACGATGACGGCTGCGAATAGGCGCATGCTCAAACTCCTTGCCCGCGTTTCTACCGGCGGCGGCGCGCGCTGTCAAGCACTGTTGCGCTACGGCCGCGGTTGGTGCCGTGCCCGCCATTCATCGCGGGACTGCCCCCAGATGTCCACGCGCGATTCGTGAAACGGCGCCGGCAGCTGTCCGGGCCCAAGATTTCGCGAGCCAAGCTTCTTCGCCACGAGTTGCGACGCGATGTTCGCGGGATCGATGCTGTGAATCACGCGATCCCACCCGAGATGGTCGAAGGCCCAGTTGGTCGACGCGATCGCGCCTTCGGTGGCGTAGCCGCGTCCCCAGCAATCACGCGAAATGGCCCAGCCCACTTCAGGCCCCGGCCAGCCTTCCGGCATCCACGGACCGAGGCGGCCAACCCAGCGTCCGCTGGACTTCTCGATTACCGAGAACATCGCAAAGCCCGTGGCGTGCCACGAGCCGATCATCGTCATCAGGCCGCGCCACGTCGTTGACCGTGGCGTCAAGCCGCCGATGAATTTCGCGGCTTCTGCATCGGCCATCATCCGCGCCCACTCATCGAGATCCTCGACGCGGGGCACGCGGAGCAGGAGCCGCGGCGTTTCAATCTGCAGGTCGTTGAGGTTCATGGAAGGTGAGCAGGATACGATCGCCGCATGGTGATTCGCAAAGCCACCCGCGCGGACCGGGAGGTGCTCGGCCGGTTGGGCGCGCTCTTGATGACCGTGCATTACAACTTCGATCGCCGCCGGTTCCTGGCGCCAGGCGAGGATGCTGCCGCCGGCTACGCCGAGTTTCTGGCGTCGCAGATCGACGATCCCGACAGCGCGATCTTCGTGGCCGAGATCGACGGCGCGGTTGCCGGGTATTGCTACGCCGGCATCGAGCCGCTGTCGTGGAAGGAGCTGCGTGATGAAGCCGGCTTCATTCACGATTTGGCCCTGGACCCTGCAGCGCGGCGGCAGGGCGCCGGGCGTGCTTTGCTCGCGGCCGCCATCGACTGGTTCCACAGCCGCAACATGGTTCGCGTGATGTTGTGGACGTCCACCGAGAATGCGCCGGCCCAGCAGTTGTTTCGACACGCCGGGTTTCGCCCGACGATGATGGAAATGACGCTCGACCTGTAGGCGTAACCCTTGCTCGCAGCTCGTCTGTAAGACGCAAAAGGCTTTGCGCTCAGCAACTTCGACGTTATCCTAAATGCCTATGGGCGAGTCCCCCGGCACCCACAGCCTCCAGTTGTTCGACTCGCAGGTCTCGCGTGCTACTCGCATCGCGGGCTACGTTCGCGACGGCCTCGAGGCCGGCGGGAACGTCCTCATCGTGGCCACTCCAACCAACTGGCGTTCGACCGCGGCGATCCTCGAGCACGACGGCGTGTCGATTGATGCGCTCGTAGCAACGGGACGGCTGACCGTGCTCGATGCGGCCCAGACGCTCGCGCGATTCATGTCGGGAAATACACCAGACGCCGAGAAGCTCGAATCCGTGGTGGGCTCGCTCGTGGCGCGGCTCGCGCAACAACCCGGACGGCTGCACATCTACGGGGAAATGGTCGACGTGCTCGCTGAGGCCGGCAACTATCGCGGCGCCCATCGTCTCGAAGAGTTGTGGAACAGCCTGGCCGAAAAAACGGCGTTCGACTTGTTTTGCGGCTACACTTCAGCGCACTTCGGCGACCAGCGCACGGCGCAGGCGTTGAAGGCGATCTGCGAAACGCACCAGCGCGTGCACACGGGCGACACGGACGATTTGGGCACCTTCCTCATATCGCAGTCGGCAAACGCGCTTGACGATCCAAACTTGCCCAGGCGCTTCACGCCCTCCTCTTAATTTTTCGTTTAATTTTTGATTCCTAATTTCATTTCTTCCGATACTTATCGACCACGGGCTTGAGCAGGTCCGTGGCCGTTGCCATCTGCACCAGTTGATCGGCGAGCCGCTGGCCGGTCAAACCCGCCGCCAGCAGATCCACCCGGATCGAATAATCGCCGTCGTCGTCCAACGTCGTCTTCACGTAATCGTAATCATCGTTGGCGCGTAACAGCGCCGCCTGAAGTCCGGCCACGTCCGTAACGTCGGTGCCGGGAATGAGCACGTTGCCGAGCACCACGACCTCGCCGGCCTGAACCACGATGATGCGGATTTCCTTGAGGTTGTTGCCGGTGAACTTCACGGCAAAGCCGTTGCCGGCTTTTTCGAATTGATGTCCGGATTCGTCGAGCAGATCCAGCACGCGGGGTGGTTTGGCCTGCGCGCCGAGAGCGACCAACGCGAGAGCGAGCACCAGTAGCTTCATCGCGGCAGTTTACTTTATAGAATCAGGCGGTGGCCCTCTTCATCGCGCTCGCAGTCGGCCTCGCCCTGCTGGCCCACACCGCGCCGTTTCCATTCCTGCTTGAAGCGTTCCGGCCTTCGCGATCGATCTGGCGCCTGCCGTCGCCGCCGAATTCGGCGCCGTCGATCTATCTCACGTTCGATGATGGGCCGAATCCCGACTGGACGCCGCCGCTCGTCGACGCGCTGCGCGACACCGGCGCGCAGGCCACGTTCTTCCTGATCGATCAACACATCACCGAATCAACCGCTCCCGTCGTCAAGCGCATTGCCGACGAAGGACATGCGATTGGATTGCACAGCGGCACGCGCCGGCTGATGATCAAGGATCCTGACGATCTCGCCGCCACGCTGCAGCAGGCGGCGCAGCGCATCGAGGCGATCACGTCGCGTCCGCCGTGCCGCTTGTTCCGTCCACACGCCGGGTGGCGCAGCGGCGCGATGTATCAAGGTCTCGATCGGATCGGGTATCGGCTGGCCGGTTGGACGTGGGGGATGTGGGACTTTGACTGGGGCCGCGAGCGGCGCGCGGATCGTTTGGCGCCGAGGCTGGCGCGCAAGGCGTCGGATGGCGACATCATCGTGATCCACGACGGCCACCATGTGAATCCCCGCGCGGATCGCCGTCACGCGGCTGAAACCGTGCGGCGCCTCGTGCCCGAACTGCGTGCGCGCGGCTTCGTCTTCAAGCCGTTGTGTGACCCATCACCGCCTTCAACAAGCGATTCACGATCGGCGCCGCGACAGCCGGCGACGTGAACGAAGGGTCGTAGGCGCTCACGCCCACGCCGGCAATCTCATAGTGCGCGCGGACGTCCCGAAGCGCCGCTTCGAGCCACGCGACCGACACACCGCCGGGCTCCTTGAATTGATTGGCCCACAATTCAGACGGGTCGATCACATCGAGATCCAGATGGATGTAGGCGCGCTTGGCGCGGCCACCAACAGCGATGGCGGCCGTGAATGCCGCATCAGGGCCATCGGTCAATGCCGGCGGCAGGTAGTGACGGACGTTCGAGCGCCTGAGCCGGACCCGCTCGCCCCGATCGAGGTCGCGTCCGCCGGCGAGCAGCACGTCACGCTCTTCCGAAGCGGCGAAGCCGGGAATCTGCCGGGTCAGGTTCGTCCAGCACCAGCCGAGTGCGGTGGCGAGCGCCATGCCGTCGAAATATCCCGTTTCCGTGGTTTCCGGCGTATTGACGTCGCCGTGGGCGTCGAACCAAACGATCGCAGCCTGGCCGCCGATGCCGGCGAGCGAACCCAGGCAGGCGTGACAGTTGCCGGAGAACACCACGGGAACGTCACCACTTTCGCAAGCCTTACGCGCGGCGGCTGCCACCGCTGCATCGATCGCAATGCACTGCTGAATCTCGCTCCAAGCCTGCGACTCGACCGTAATGGTCGTGGTTGCTGACACCGGCAGGCCGGTTAGGACGCCGTTGGACGCGAGCGCCTCAGGCCCGGCGCCCGTGCCGAGCCGGAGCGATCCGAAGTGGTAGGGCACGAGAATCGTGTGAAGGGCCATGGGCAGCGCGTATTATCATGCGCCGCTATGCCTAAACCACACCAACTCACCGGCGCCGTGTTCGTCCTCGTCTTTGTAGCATTGGGCGTGACGCAGTGGTCGCTCGGCCGCGCCGTCGAGGCGCAAAGCCGCGCGAGTGTGCAAGCGCCACGCTTTGAAGTGGATCCCATGTGGCCCAGGCCGATGCCCAATCACTGGCTGCTGGGCAACGCCATCGGCGTCTGGGCCGACGATCAGGATCACATCTGGATCGTGCACCGCGGCGCCGACACGCTGGCGAACAACGAGAAAGGGCTCGACCTCAAGTCCGCCGACTGTTGCGCGGGCGCGCCGCCGGTGCTCGAATTCGATCAGCAGGGCAACCTCGTGCGGTCGTGGGGCGGGCCCGGCAAGGGCTACGACTGGCCTGCGTCCAATCACGGCATCTTCGTCGATCACACCGGCAACGTCTGGATTGGCGGCAACGGCCCCGGGGATTCGCACGTCGTGAAGTTCACGCGCGACGGCAAGTTCCTGGCGCAGTACGGGAAGCCGAACGCGCGCCAGAGCGGCAAGGACGCCAAGGGGCTGCCGACGTTTGCGCGCGGCAGCAACGACCCGGAGAACTTCGGCCGCGTCGCGAAGATTTTTGTCGACCCAAAAGCGAACGAGGCGTATCTCGCGGACGGCTACTTCAATCGCCGCGTGGCGGTGCTCGACGCGGCGACCGGGAAGATGAAGCGGTACTGGGGCGCCTACGGCGCCAAGCCCGACGACGCGGACCAGGGCCCGTATAACCCTGACGCGCCCGCCGCGAAGCAATTCGGCAATCCCGTCCACTGTGCCGATCTCTCGAACGACGGCTTCGTCTACGTCTGCGATCGCATCAACGATCGCCTGCAGGTGTTCAAAGCGGATGGCGTCTTCGTGAAAGAGGTCTTCCTGGCGAAGAACACGAAGCTGTCCGGATCGGTGTGGGACGTGGCGTTCTCACGCGATCGCGAGCAGCGGTATCTCTACGTCGCTGACGGCATCAACAATCGGGTCTACGTGCTGAATCGAAGCACCCTCGAGGTGCTGACCAGCTTTGGCGACGGCGGCCGGCAGCCGAGCCAGTTCTACGGTGTGCACAGCATCGCCACCGATTCCCGCGGCAACATCTTCACGACTGAAACGTGGGAAGGAAAGCGTCTGCAGAAGTTCACGTACCGCGGGATGGCGCCGGTCACCACGATGCATCAAGGCACGGTGTGGCCACGGACCGGCGGTAAATAGTGCGTCAGCACCTGGGGCCGGGTCTTCAGACCCGGCCCAACTGAGGTCATTCAGACCGCAGCGCGACCATCGGATCAATTCGCGACGCGCGATACGCGGGCACGTACGCGGCAAGTCCGGCGACGAATAACAGCAACACCGTGGCCTGCGCGTATGACCGCGGGTCCACGGGGTCGACCCCGTGCAGCATCGACACCAGGCTGCGTCCCGCCGCGAAGGCGAGCGGCAGGCCGAGCACTGCGCCGATGGCGACCAGGACGATGGCTTCGCGGATCACCAGCCACAGCACGTTCTTGCGGTCGGCGCCGAGCGCCATCCGCAAACCGAGCTCCGCGATGCGTCGCGCCACGTTGTAGGAAATGGTGCCATACAAGCCGAGACACGCCAGCAGCAGCGCCACCAGTCCGAATGCGCTGGTCAGGTTCGCAATCAATCGATCGTTGATGAGCCCGCGATTGACGCGCTGATCGAGCGGCACCACGTCGTACACCGGCAACGCCGGCTCGACTTCCGTCAGCGCCTGCCGGATGGTGTTGGCCACCAGGATCGGAGCGCCGGCCGTACGAATCTCCAGATTGCCAAGCACGTCGCCCGGGGAGGCCGCTGCCAACCGATAGATCATGTTCGGCGCGGTACCGCGGACGTCCATGTACTTCGCGTCCTCGACGACGCCGACAATCAGCGGTGAATCGGCCGCGATCGGATCGCCGTAGGTCCAGCGCTTGCCTACCGCGCCGCCGTTAGGAAAGAAGCGCCGCGCCATCGACTCGTTGATGATCGTGCTGCGGCCATCCGGACGCGCATCGTCGGGATTCCAGGTGCGGCCTTCAACCAGGCGCAGGCCGACCGTCGAGAAATAATCCGCGGTGACAACTTCCTCGTTGGTCAACAGTTGTTCGCCGGGCGCGGCGGTGTGGCCTTCAACCGCCAGGCTGCTGGTTCTTTGTGACGTGCCGAGCGGCCCGTTGAGCGAGGCGCTCACCGCCTCGACCCCAGGAATCCGGCGCAATCGTTCGAGCACGCGGTCATAGAGCGCCTGGCGCTCGTGATCCGCGGCGCCCAGCGATCGCACATCCATGCGCGCAACGAGCAGCCGGTCGCGGTCGTAGCCCACGTCGGTCATCATCAGCGCCTGCATGCTGCGCACGAAGAGGCCGGCGACGACCAGGAGCAGGAGGCAGAAGGCGATTTGCCCGGTCACCAGCGACTTGCCGATCAGCGCGCCGCGGCGTCCACCGGCATGGCCCACCTGGCGCGACTGCGCCTGGATCGCGTCGCTGGGCGACACCCGCGTGCTGCGAATCGCCGGCAGCACGCCGGCGGCGAGGCCGCAGAGCATCGTGATCGACGCGCAGAAGAGGAGGACGCGCCAGTCGAAGCTGGTGTCGAGATCGATGATCGTGGCGCCGCCGGAGAACATCGACAGCAAGATGTCGCGGCCCCAGGCCGCCGCCAGCAGGCCGAGCGCGCCGCCCACGCCTGCCAGCAGCAGGTTCTCGACCAGCAGCTGGCGAATGACGCGCCAGCGGCCGGCCCCCATCGCGCAGCGAACGGCGATCTCCCGCTCTCGTGCGCTGGATCGCGCGACGAGGAGACTGGCCACGTTTCCGCACGTGATCAGCAACAAGACGCCGACCATGGCCAGCAGCACCCACAGCCGCGACGCCAGATCGCCGCGGAGGAACGACACGCCGCGCCCTGCGCTCGACAGCACGATGCGTTCGCGCTGCACGCGCGCGCGATCGTCATCATCGGTTGGCGAGTCCAGCCGTGCGCCCGCATCGCGCTGGTGGAGGACGGTGGCGGCGGCACTCACCGTGGCCGCATCGGCGGCGTTCGGCACGCGAAGATACACCGGCAGCCACTCGATCGCGGCCTGCAACATCCACGGCTTCGTGCCGTCGGCCTCGTCGTCCATGCTTGCGTTGAACGCATAGCGAATATCGCTCTGCATCGTGACCGGGATCCACACATCAGGGTTGCGCAGCGCCACCACCGGGCCAAAGAAACCCGGCTCCGCGACGCCGATCACCGTGAGCGTGGCGCCGCCGACGATGAGCTCGCTGCCAACGATCTGCGGATCGCGATCGAAACGGCGCAGCCAGTACGCATCGCTGATCACCATCACCGGATTCGCGCCGGGCGACGTGTTATCGCGCGGCTCGATCAGCCGGCCCGCCCGCGCGTCGCTGACGCAGCACCTGGAAGAATTCGCCTGAGACCAGTTGCACCATGCTGCGTTCGGCCGCCGCCGCATCCGTGCGGCGCGGGAGGCGGACCTGCATGCTGGTCGGGTTCGTCGCGGCAAAGGCCTCAGCGCGGCCGCCGATTTCCTGGCGAAGCTGCTCGACCAGCGGCCATGAATACCGGTTCGAGACATCATTCGCGCGATGCTTGTCGGCGGCATAGAGTTGCTGTGGGTTGGGCACCGGCAGCTCACGCAATACGATCGCGTTAAGCACGGTGAACACCGAAACGCCGCCGCCAATCCCCAATGCCAGCGACAACACCGCCACGGAGGTGAAAAGCGGACTCCTCAGCAATACCCGTACGGCATAGCGCAAGTCCTTGAGCATGTGGAGATTCTTAGCACCAACTATGCCAGTCGGCGCTCGGGAATCGCCTCAATTCCGAGCGCGAAAAGGTCTGGTCCGTTCGGATCCGGAATGCCCTGTCCGTCAGCGGGAAAAACTCACGGCGCTGGTGTTGCCGCCGCACACGATCACCGCCACGCGCTCGTCGGGCGCCGGCTGATACGCGCCCGAGAGCAACGCCGCTAGCGCCGTGGCGCCTCCGGGCTCGGCGACGATGCGCGCCGCGTCCCAGAGCGTGGCCTGCGCGCGCAGAATGTCGTCATCGTCGACCAGCACCACGCGGTCGACAAATGCTTTCGCGATCGGGAATGCGAGCTCGCCCACACGCTTCGGCGCCAGCGAGTCGGCGGCCACGCTGCCGGCGGGCGCGTCCACCGGATGGCCGGCCTGCAGGGCGTCGTACAGCGTCGGCGCCAGCCGCGGCTCGACGCCCACCACGCGCACGTCGCCGCGATACCACGCGGCAATGCCGCCGATATGTCCGCCGCCGCCCACCGCCGCGAGCACGGTGTCCAGGTCGGGCGCCTGTTTCGACAGCTCGAGGCCGAGCGTGCCCTGGCCGAGCAGCGTCTCGAGCTGATCGAAGGCGTGCACTTGCATGGCGCCGGACGATTGCGCCCAGATCTCGCTGGCGGCGAGCGCATCGGCGTAGCGATCGCCGGTCACCGTCAGCTCCGCGCCGCAGCGGCGGATGCGATCGATCTTGGCTTGCGAGGCCACGGTCGGCACGAAGATCCGAGCCGGAATGCCCAGTTGCGCCGCGGCATACGCCACGGCAACGCCGTGATTGCCGCCCGACGCCGCGACCACGCCGGCAGCGGGGACCTGGCGCAGCATCAGGTTGGCAAACGCGCCACGGGCCTTGAACGACCCGGCGTGCTGCAGCTGCTCGAGCTTGAGCGTGAGCGGTACCGCCGGCCCGCCGAAGCTGGCACCGCCGGTGTGCAGCACCGGGGTGACCCTGATGTGCGGCAGGATCAGCGCGTAGGTCTGTTCAATCGCCTGCCGGGTCGGGATCGTCGCCATTTATCCTTGTTCCGGCGTCAACGGGGCGCGGCAATGCGCGTCGCCTCGGGCGCCTCGCGCTCGAGATGGTTCGTGCCCCACCGCAGCAGGGCGTTGAACACCGGGTTCAAGCTCCTCGCGTACGGCGTGAGCTGATATCGCACGCCCAGCGTGGTCGGGGTCAGCACGCGCCGGCTGACCAGTCCATCGGCCTGCAGCTGGCGCAACTGGGCGCGCAGTACTTTGGCAGTGACGCGCGGCATCGCGCGCTTGAGCTCGCCGAACCCGTGCGGTCCGCGCGCGAGGCGTTGCAGGATCATCGGCTTCCACCGGCCGCTGATGACGCCGATCGCCGTATAGAGAGGACAGGCCTCCCGCTCGCGATAACTGTCCAGCTGTTGGTCCACGTGCGACTCCGTGATGGGTACTTCAAAGTGCCCTCTTGCCGAGGCGCCAGTGCCTCGCTACATTCGTCGAATGGCGTCCGCGATTAGGCTCTTCCGTGTCATTGCCCCGGTGACGAATATCGAAGAGGCGGCTCGATTCTACAGCGCGATCTTCGACAACCCCGGCTTCCGCATCTCTCCCGGACGGCACTATTTCGAGTGTGGCGGTGTGATTCTCGCGGTCTACGACGCCGTGGCCGACGGCGATGCTCAGCCGGTTCGTCACAACGGCGACCACATCTATTTCGCGGTGCCAGATCTCGACGCCGTCTTCAAACGCGCTGAGAAGGCCGGTGGTCTCTCGACCGCGATCGGTGACGGCAACCTGCCGATGGGCAAGATCGCCAAGCGGCCGTGGGGTGAAGTCTCCTTCTACCTGCACGATCCGTCGGGTAATCCACTGTGTTTCGTCGACGAAAAGTCGGTTTACAAGGGTTGAACGCTACAATGAACGGGTGCCGAGCCCGGCCACGGTAAGCTCCCGCTCAATTACGACGTCATCGATCCAACCGGCAGTCGTGTTCGATCGCGTCTCGATGGCGTTCGACGATCACGTCGTTCTCGACAACCTGAGCTTCGCGATCCCATCCGGCTCGATGCGAGTGCTGCTTGGCAAGAGCGGCTCGGGCAAATCGGTCATTCTTAAGCTGGCCCTGGGCCTGTTGCGGCCCGATTCTGGCGAGGTCACCGTGAACGGGCAGCGCGTCGACACCATGTCCGAGCAGGATCTGCTGAAGATGCGCGCCGACATCGGCATGGTCTTCCAGGAGAACGCCTTGTTCGATTCGCTCACGGTGGCCGAGAACGTCGGCTTCCGGTTGACCGAAGAGGGCCTGCCCGACGACCAGGTCGAGGCGCGCGTCGCGGAAGTGCTGGGGTTCGTCGGGCTCAGCGACTTTGCCGATCGGATGCCGGCAAGTTTGTCGGGCGGACAGCGGCGCCGCGTCGGCATTGCGCGGGGCATGGCGTCGAAGCCGGGATTGATGCTGTTCGACGATCCGATCACCGGGCTGGATCCCCTGATCGCGATGACCGTGGACGCCGAGATCATCAAGCTGCGCGATCTGGAACAGGTGACGTCGCTGCTCGTCACGCACCAGATTCGCGACGCGTTCTACGTGGCCGAGCACGAAGCCGTGCGCCGGGACGATCGCGTCGAGATTGTCGACGCCGATCCGGCGCGGGCAGCGGCGGTGGAGTTTATGCTGCTCAATAGCGGCCGGATCCACGTGCAGGGCAGCGCCGCTTCGATGCTCGCCTCGACCGATCCGTTCGTGCAGGAATATTTCTACAAAACGCTCCCGCCGTGGTGAGCGGTCGCGCCCTGAGCGACCGACAGCGTTTTCGCTGTCGCGAGTCGACTGGGCGCCGTTACTGGCGCTGAAGGACGCGGGCCACTTCGCTGACGAGCGTGTCGGCGCGCACTGGCTTCGAGAGGTGCGCCGAGAACCCGGCGCTCGACGCGCGCATCCTCGTATTGACGTCGGCGAACGCCGACAAGGCGATGGCCGGCACTTCGCCGCCGCGATCGCGCGGCTGCCGCCGCACCTGTTCGATCAGCCAGAAGCCGTCCCGATCGGGCATTGCGATGTCGGAGATGAGCAGCGAAGCCGCGCCGCGCCGCAGTTGATCGAGCGCGCGCTGCGCGCTCGACACCGCCACCACGTCGGCGCCGTGGAGCCGCAGCAGCTTCGCGATGATTTCGAGCGCGTCCGGGTCGTCGTCGACGGCAATGATCCGCACACCGTTCAGCCGTTCGGGCACCGCCGCGGTCGCGGCCACGGTCGACTCCGCCGCCGGGTTGACCAGCGGCAGACACACCGTAAAGGTCGAGCCACGTCCCGGGCCGTCGCTGGCCGCCACGATCTTCCCGCCATGCATCTGGGTCAACTGCCGCGCGAGCGACAGGCCCAGGCCCAGTCCCCGATACCGCTTGGTGATGGCGGCATCGACCTGCCGGAACCGCTCGAACACATGCGGGAGATCGTCGCGCGGAATGCCGATGCCGGTATCGCGCACGGTGACGATCACTTCCGATGGTGTGGTCCGAACCTGGACGTCGATGCGGCCGCCGGCCTCGGTGAACTTCACGGCGTTGGCCAGCAGATTCCAGAACACCTGCTGCAGCCGCGCGGCGTCACCCCACACCGCGACCTCGGGGTCGCTATTGGTCACGTTCAGGGTAATCGACCGCTCGGCTGCGGCGGGCATCGCCGTATCCACCGCGGCCTGGACGATCGCCGCAATCGCGGTCGCCTTGAAATCGAGCGCCATCTTGCCGCTCTCGATGCGTGACGAGTCGAGCAGTTCGTCGACCAGCGTCGTCTGCGCCTTGGCGTTGCGGTAGATCACGTCGAGGCCGCGCTGCAGATCCATGCTCGGCGATTTCGCGAGGAGCGACGCCCAGCCGACGATCGCGTTGAGCGGCGTGCGCAGCTCGTGCGACAGCGCGGCCAGGAAATCGTCTTTCGATCGATTCGTTGCCTGCGCCTGTTCCAGGAGCCGGGCGTTCTCGCCGGCGAGCTGCTGCTGTTCGAGATGCAGCTCGGCGCTGCTGATGGCCGCTGAAGCCAGGTGGCCGAGCGCTTCGGCGATCTGGAATTCAATCGGCTGAGGCCGATGGCGCTCGCGATAGTAATAAACGATGCTGCCGGCCGGCCGGCCGCGGATTTCGAGTGGCACGGCGACCAGCGCTCGCACGCCCAAGTTCGCGTAAGCGTCGCGGCGCGACTCGAGCATCGGCGTGTCCGTGACGTCTTCAGCGACCATCGACTCGGTGAATGGCGGGAAGTGTTCGGCGGGCAGCTCGATTGATGCAAACGACGCGTCCATGCCGCTCGTCGCCGCCACGCGCCAGGTCTGGTCCTCTCGTCGCCACACTGCGTAACCATCGGCAGCCACGGATTGCTGCGCCAGCGCCAGCACCTCGTCTACGAGGGCTTTCGGGTCGGTCACGTCCAGTAGCCGGCGCGCGCCCTCGGCGAAAGCGATGAGCCGGGCCTCGCTGGCGCGAAGGCGTGCGAGCTCCTCCATGACGGAGGCATCGGCAGACATTTGCCGAGCAGGATAGCTGATCGCATCAAGCCAGTAGCTCAGCTATACGACGAAATCTGCGACCGGCCGAGCTTTCCCGTTTCGTCAATCAAGTATTCTGGTTGGACTTGGCCCGCCCCGACGACCTCACCGCGCGGCACCTCGCGAAAGTCATCGAATCATCCGATGACGCGATCATCAGCAAGGACCTCAACAGCATCATCACTTCCTGGAATCCGGGAGCCGAGAAGATCTTCGGCTACACCGCCGCGGAAGCGATCGGCAAGTCGATCCGCATGCTCATTCCCAACGATCTCCAGCAAGAAGAAGACGTCGTGATGAGCAAGATCCGCGGCGGGGAGAAGGTCGATCACTACGAGACGCTCCGCCTCAGGAAAGACGGCACATTCCTCGCCATTTCCCTGACCGTCTCGCCGATCCGCGATGACCAGGGCACGGTCATCGGCGCCTCGAAGATCGCGCGCGACGTCACCGAGCGCTCGCGCCTGCTGGCGCAAACCAGTGAGTACGCCGCCAACACGCAGAAGCTGAGCGAGGTCGGCGCCCTTGTCGCGTCGACTCTCGATCGCGAAACGATCGTCCAGAAGGTGACCGATACCGCCACCGAGCTCACCCACGCCGAGTTTGGCGCGTTCTTTTACAACGTGCGCGATCAGGACACCGGCGACGCGTACATGCTCTACGCGCTGTCGGGTGCGCCGTGGGAGGCGTTTGCGCATTTTCCGCATCCGCGCGCCACCAAGGTGTTTGCGCCGACGTTCCGCGGCGAAGCCGTCGTGCGCATGGACGACGTCACTCAGGATCCGCGCTACGGGCAGAACGAACCGTTCCAGGGCATGCCGCCAGGGCATCTGCCGGTGAAGAGTTACCTCGCCGTTCCGGTCAAGGGCGTCGACGGCGCCGTCCTTGGCGGACTGTTCTTCGGCCACTCGAGGGCGGGCATGTTTACCGAGCAGCACGAACGCCTGGCCCTCGGCACGGCGGCGTGGGCCTCGGTGGCGCTCGAGAACGCCCGCCTCTATGGCGAAGTGCGCGACGCGAACCGCACCAAGGACGAGTTTCTTGCGGTCCTGTCTCACGAGCTGCGCACGCCGCTCAACGCCATTCTGGGCTACGCGCGATTGTTGCGCGGCGGCATGCTCACCGGCGAGCATGTCGATCGCGCGCTCGAAACCGTCGAGCGGAACTCGCGCTGGCTCACGCAGATCGTCGAAGACGTGCTCGACGTGTCGCGCATCGTCTCCGGCAAGATTCGCCTCGACGTCCAGGCCGTGGACATGTCGGCCGTCATCGAGAATGCGGTGTTGACGCTGCAACCCGGCGCCGACGCCAAGGGCGTGAAGATGCAAACGGTAATGGATCCGCGCGCCGGCCCGGTCTCGGGTGATCCCGATCGCATGCAGCAGGTGGTCTGGAACCTGCTCTCGAATGCGATCAAGTTCACGAACCGGGGAGACCGCGTGCAGGCGAGGCTCGAGCGCGTGGACTCGCACCTCGAGCTCGTCATCAGCGACACCGGCGCGGGCATTCGCAAGGATTTTCTGCCGTTCGTGTTCGATCGGTTCCGCCAGGGCGACGCCGGCCCGGCGCGCAAGACCGGCGGCCTCGGCCTGGGCCTGTCGATCGTCCGCCACATCGTTGAATTGCATGGCGGATCCGTTCATGCCGACAGCGCCGGCCCCGGGCAGGGCTCGACGTTTACCGTCAAGTTGCCGATGATGGTCGTGCAGCCGTCGGTGACGTCCCCCAAGCGCGAGCACCCGCTGGCGGAGCGCCGCACGCCGCTGGCGAATCTCTCGGATTTGAAGGGCGTGACCGTGCTCGCGGTGGACGACGAAGAGGACGCGCTGGGACTGTTGCGCGTGGTTCTGGAAACCGCCGGTGCGAACGTCGCGACAGCCTCGTCCGCGTTGGCCGCGCTGGAGATGATCGAGCCCCTCAATCCGGATGTGATCGTGGCCGACATCGGCATGCCGGAGATCGACGGCTTCGAACTGATCAAGCGCATCCGCGCGCTGCCCAACACCGAGATCAGCAACGTGCCGGCCGCGGCACTGACCGCGTTTGCGCGTTCCGAAGATCGCACCAAGGCCCTGCAGTGCGGCTTCGAAATGCACCTGGCCAAGCCGGTCGATCCAGGCGAGTTGGTGGCGTCGGTCGCCACGCTGGTGCGCCGCAAGCGCATTTCGCAATAAGCGGACAATTTGACACGCGGCGTAGCAGGGCGTAGCGTGGTGCTTGCCTAATGCCCGCGCCACTCGCGGGCAGCGGGGGACCCAACTAATGGGGCGCATTGGCGGCATACCGCCAAAGGACACTTCCGAGTCCGAGCCCGACAGCTAACCCCGCCGGCGTGTCACGGAAGTGCAGATGTCTCATTCGTCCCCCGCGGCGGGCGGCCGGCGTCATTCGGCCACGCTCGCACTCCTCGCCCTCGGCATTGTTTACGGCGACATTGGTACCAGTCCTCTTTATGCGATCCGCGAGTGTTTCAACGGCCCCCATGCGGTAGCCGTCACGCACGATCACGTGCTCGGCGTGCTGTCGTTGATCGTCTGGGCGCTCATCATCGTGGTGTCGGTGAAGTACCTCGTGTTCGTGCTGCGCGCCGACAATCACGGTGAAGGCGGCATCCTCGCGTTGACGGCGCTGGCCACGCCGATCAAGCCCACCGGGAGGAGCGAGCGGGGCTGGCTGATCGCCCTCGGGATTTTCGGCGCGGCGCTGCTCTACGGCGACGGCATCATCACACCCTCCATTTCGGTGTTGGGCGCCGTTGAGGGTCTAGGTGTGGCGACGCCGGTGCTGCTGCCGTACGTGGTACCGATCACGATCGTGATCCTGGTGCTCCTGTTCTGGTTTCAAAGTCACGGCACTGCCGGCATCGGAAAAGTGTTTGGTCCGGTGATGCTGTTGTGGTTTGCGGTGCTCGCCACGCTTGGCCTCATCCAAATCCTGCGCCGGCCCGAGGTGCTGCAAGCGGTGAACCCCATGTACGGGTTCCTCTTTTTCATGGAGGTCGGCTGGCCCGGTTACCTCGTGCTCGGCTCGGTCTTTCTCGTCGTTACCGGCGGTGAGGCGCTCTATGCCGACATGGGCCACTTCGGGACGCGGCCGATCCGTTTCGACTGGTTCACGATTGTCCTGCCCTCGCTCTTGCTGAATTACTTCGGCCAGGGCGCGCTCTTGCTGGAGAATCCCGGCGCCTCGACGAATCCGTTCTATCTGCTGGCGCCGTCGTGGGCGATCTATCCGATGATCGTGCTCGCCGTGGCCGCGGCCGCCATTGCCGCACAGGCGGTGATCTCCGGCGCGTACTCGCTGACCATGCAGGCGGTGCAGC
This sequence comes from uncultured Acidimicrobiia bacterium, assembly GCA_963784445.1. Lineage (GTDB taxonomy): Bacteria > Acidobacteriota > Vicinamibacteria > Vicinamibacterales > UBA2999 > 12-FULL-67-14b. The sequence continues at coordinate 158,081 of CAWARO010000003.1, forward strand.
TGGGTTTCAGTCCTCGCATGAAGATCGACCACACGTCCCAGAAGGCGTTCGGGCAGGTCTATATCGGCGGCATCAACTGGCTGCTGATGATTGGCTGCATCGTGACGGTGCTCTCGTTCCGCACCTCGAGCAACCTCGCCGCCGCGTATGGCGTGGCGGTGACGACCACGATGGTGATTACGACGATGTTGTTTTACGTGGTGGCACGCGAGCGGTGGAGATGGAGCATCTGGACCGCGGGCCCGCTGGCGGCCATCTTCCTGATCATCGACTGCGCGTTTTTCGGCGCCAACATCATCAAGATCGGGGATGGCGGCTGGCTCCCGCTGGCCATCGCCGGTACGATTTTCACCGTGCTGCTGACGTGGAAGCGCGGGCGCCGCATTCTCGCCGAGCGCATCCAGGCCGAGGCCAGGCCCCTGGACGACTTCCTCAAGCAAGTGCAGTTACATCAGATCACGCGCGTGCCAGGCACGGCGATCTTCATGAGCGGCGCCGCCTCGCGAACGCCGCCGGCGCTGCTGCACAACCTCGAACACAACAAAGTGCTGCACGAGCAGATCATCTTCGTCACGGTGAAGACCGAGCAGATGCCGCACGTCGAGGACAGCGAGCGGCTGCGGGTCGAGCATTTTGGCGAGGGCATCTACCGCGCGAAGGTGCTCTACGGGTTCATGGAGGAGCCAAACATTCCGCAGGTGCTCGAACAGAGTGCCGGGAAGGAGCTGCCTCGCATCGACCCCGCCGATACCACCTATTTCCTCGGCCGCGAAACCATCATCTCCACGTCGCGTCCGGGCATGGCGAAGTGGCGCGAAAAACTGTTCGCCCTGATGGCTCGCAATGCCACCACCGCCACGGCGTACTTCGGCATTCCACCGGATCGCGTGGTCGAGTTGGGCGAACAGATCGAACTCTAGATTTCAGATCGCGTCCGACGCTTCGACGGCATGCCTGCAGAGACGATAGCGCTTACGGGTTCATGCAGCGGTCGTCGATGCGCGCCGCATCCCCGGCGGTAATGAAAGCCTCGACGATCAGGTTGCGGCAGGCAGCGCTTGGCGTGCCATCCACGCCGTGGCCGCCGTGCGTCCACAGCAACCGCCGGGAGCGCGGCAGTGAGCGCGCCGCTTCCTCTGCGGTTCGCGGCGGCGTGACCGGATCGTGGCGGCCGCTGAACATCAACGTCGGCGTCTCGACTCGCGTCATGTCGCGAAAACCACCTGGAATCGTCCCTCGCGGCCACACCTCGCAGCCGCGCCGGTACTGGTCGAGGAGGTAGGTGCCAATGCGTGTTCCGGCCGCGGCCTGTTGCGCCGCCGTCCAATCTACAAACGGCAGATCCTCGGCGCAGTAGACACCGAACAACACGCCGGTCGCGATTTGTTCATCGAGCGCCCGCGCGCGCGTGACATACGAATGGCCGAACGCGTCGTAATTGCCTCCGGCCGCGTCACGGAACATCGCCGGAAGGCGCCTGCCATCGCCATACAGGATGCCTCGCACCGCGTACGCGAGATCCATCCAGGACAACTCCACTCGTGCTGGAGCGCCGTTGGCGGGGTCGACAACGTTGACGGCGATCGGACGCGATTGCAGGCGCGCGAACGCGGCGTCTACATCGCGCCGCAAGTCCGGATACGCGCCGGCACACGCCGCATCGGCGATGCAATCCTCGATCACGGCGTTGAGTGCGGCGTCGAGGTCGCGGGCTCCGGTCGAGGGCCAGTTGAAGGTTACCGGCACCACGCTTTCGAGCGTCAGCGTCCGCACGCGATCTGGGATGCGGCGCGCGATCTCGTAGCCAAGGCGGGTGCCGTACGACACCCCCCAGATGTGGACCCGGCGCACCGCGAGCGCATCGAAAATGATCTCGTAGTCGGCGGCGCTGGCCGCGGTCGTGTACTTCGTCAAGTCGGCGCGCCGGGTCAATTCATCGCGGCACGCGGCCAACTGGTGGGCATCGAAGATGCGGCCCATCAGGTCGGCGACCGCCGGCGCCGCCATGCAGTGCAGGCCGTTCGATTGCCCGGTGCCGCGCTGGTCGACCAGCAGGAGATCGTAACGATCGCGGATCTGACCGACGCGCGCCGACAACTGGCGCGCGAGGTCGGCGGCGCCCTGCCCAGGTCCGCCGGCGAGCAGGAGCACCGGCTCCGCCTCGGCGACCGCCGCGCGCGCCGGTACCACGACGATGCGAATGCCGATTGTGCGGCCGGCGGGTTGCCCGACAGATTCGGCGACATCCACCACCCCGCATAAGGCCCGTTCAGCTGTGCCGGTGATCGTGCAGGGAGCGAGCCAGGATGGCCAGGTGCGTGCCGTGCTGGCACCGCGAACCTCGAAACACGCGCACGTCAGCGTGGCGAGGAACGCCACGATCGGAACCCGCAGGGTACGCACACCCGAATACTACGCCGCGCCGCCACTGCCATGTGACTGTCGACTCAAGATTGCGGTGACCAGTGGCGCTGATCACCGCCGTCTGAACTGATGTCTGCAGACGAACTGACGACTGCAGACTGAACTGACGACTGCCGACTGAAACTCTGAACTGCCGACTGTCGACTGCAGACTGTTACTGCCGTCCTTCCGCGCGGACCAGGGCGGCCAGGGCGCGATTCTCGTCGTGATTCCCAAGCCCGTCGCTCGCCGCGATATACAGCTGCCGCGCATCGGGCGACAGTTTGCCGCGCGTGGCCACGTCGATCAGGACGTTGGCGCGATCGTGGCTGCTGCTGACTTTCGGTGTCACCCGCAGGACGCCCTCGATGATCCGATCGCTCACCGACGGGCGCTCCACCACTTTGCGGAGCACGCGCGACAGGTCGTGCGATGAGCTGATGCCGGAGGCCGATTCGAAGAAGGCCTGCGCCGAGGCATCCGTCAACCCGCCATGCTCGATCAGGTTGATCAGCGTCGTCGATCGGTCGTGTGAGCTGGTGATCACGCCCACCGCGCGGACGGCCTCGAGACCAACCGCGTCGCCGAGCGACGTGTTCGTCGAGACCGTGGTGAGCACGCGGCGCTGATCGTAGGACGAGCTCATGGCCCGCACCTGCGTCATGAAGGCCGGCGCGGTGGCGGAGGTCAGGCCGCCGTTCTCGGCGACGAGCACCAGCACCTGCGATCGATCGTAGTTCGAGTTGATCGAGGCGGTGGCCTCGAGCACCGCGGTCGCCACCGCCGGGGCTACTGGCTTAGTGTCGAGAATCGCGGTCAGCGCGCGGCGTTGATCGTAGTCGCTCGAGATCGACTTCACCGCGCGCGCAATGGCGACGCGATGCGAGTCGTTCATCGACGGCTGTTGCGCCGCCAGGGTCAGCAACGTTGACTTGTCGTAATCCGACTTCAGCTCGTTCGGGACCCGTTGCAGTACGCGGCCGAGGAGCGCGTCGGATGGCGGCGCCTGCTTGAGCAGCTCGCTGTAATACACGCGCCTCACGTAGCTCGAGTCGGCCAGCCGATCGATTTCGGCGAGCACCGCATCGGCACCGCCGCTCTTGAGGAAGCGCGCCACCCGCTCCTTGGCAAACGCGCCGCTGTGACGAATCAGCTTCTCGATGGCGGCGGCCAGGAAGAGCCGGCCTTCAGGCTCGTAGTCGCGCCGCGTGCCGTTGCGCCAGTAGTTCCGTTCAACGCTGCCACTCTTGCCCCGCAGCTCGACTCGCGACGTGAGGATCAGGCCGTCGGTGACAGTGACCGTGGCGCCGTCTTCAACCCAGTCGATGCCCTTTTCGTCGTCGCTTAGGCGGAACGCCCCGGTCCACTTCACCGAGAACTTCTCGCCGTTGTTCGACCACGACATGTTGCCCGAGCCGCGTGAGCCCAGGTCTTGCGGCGGAGCGGGAGGAGCCGGCGACGTCGGGGGTGCCGGAGGTGCCGCCGGTGCTGGAGGTGCAACTACGTCGATGACGCCCGCTGGTGGCGGCGGCGGTGGCGGCGGAGGCGGAATTGATTCCGCAGGCGGTGGCGGGGGAGGTGGTGGTGCATCGATCCAGTCACCGAGCCAGGTGGACCCGCGCAGTTGCGCGTCCGATCGCCGAATCCTGTCGGCTTCCGCGCGCAGGCGCGCCGCTTCTCTGTTTAGCCACTCCGCCTGCTCGCGCAGTTGGGCGGCGAGGCTGGCCGCCTGGCTGGCTTCGGCGCGCGCTTGATCGGCTTCCGCAAACCCGGCCGAAATCAGTTGCTCATCGGTGGTCGCGACGCGCGTTCCGGCATCCGCGGGCATGGACGGGAGCGGCGTAACCGTGGTCGCCGGTGGCGCTTGGGACGGCTGATCGATCGCGCCCGCGCTGAAGGATCCGGCGCCGACCACGAGCACGACGAGCGCCAGCAAGGGCCAGACCGGCGCGGGCTCGTGCACCGATCGCTGGCCGCCCAGAATCCGCCGCACACGGTTAAGCAACGAGCCGTCGGTGGCCGCGAGGGCGAAGCCGCGATGGCCGGCCAGCGTGGTGAGCTCGGCGAGTGCCGAGGCATACACCAGGCGATCGCCGCACACTTCCACCGCCAGGTCGTCACAGCAGTGCTCGCGCTCCGCGCGGATCTGCGCCGATACCCACCACGTGGCGGGGTGGTAGAACAACAGCGTTTCGACCATCGACTGCAGCAGGTTCACGAGATAGTCGTGACGGCGAACGTGGGCGAGCTCGTGGGCGAGAATCGCCTGCAATTGTTCGGGTGACAGGCCAGCGAGGGCCGCCGCGGGCAGCAGCACCACGGGCTTGAGCCAGCCGATCAGCGTCGGCACCACCACCGCGCGTGATTCGAGGATGGCGACCGCGCGGCGAATGTGCAGCCGCTCGGCAATCACGCGCGCGGCAGCGTCGATCGCCGGCGAGACCGCGATGGCGGCGCGCGTGGCCAGCCGCCGCGTCAGCATCCAGCCGCCAATCAGCCGCAGGGTCATCGCGAACACGCCAATCGCCCACGCCATCACGATGATCAGCAGTGCGGTCGGGTTGAGCGGCTCGAGACGCCACGAGGTCGTGCCACCCGTAGGCGGCTGCGGAGCGCGCACCGCGTCCGCGATCAAGTGTTGCGCGGCCGGTGGCGTGGCCGTGGCGGGCGCGAACGTCACGGTCGACACCGCGGTGGAGTCATGGCGCGTCGCCTGTGGCTGCTGTGCGAGGATGACGAACGTCGCCGCGCACGTCACCAGCATCAACGCCAGCGTCGCCACGCCGATCGCATAGCGCGTCGATGCGCGTTGTGGCCGGCCCGCGCGCAGGATGACGAACGCGGCGCCGCCGAGCAGCGCACCTTGCCAGAGGAAATGGATCAGCGTCCCGGCCAGCGCCGCGATCGACGGTTGCCGCATCAAATCGATGAGGGTGTTCATGACCGTTTCTCCCGGTAATCGTCGATCAGCTTGCGTATTTCACGAAGCTCGGCCGGCGTGGCGCCTTCGGCATTGAGCGCCTGCAACACGAGGGCGGCGGCGGAGCCGCCGAATGCGCGGTCCACGAGGTCCTTCACCAGTTGCCGCTGGGTCTGCTCCTCGCTGGCCATGGCCGAATAGACGTGGGTGCGCGCTGATTCGTTGCGCGTGACCAAACCCTTGTCCGCCATGATCTGCATGAGCTTCAACGTGGTCGTGTAGCCCGTGTCCCGCTCGTCGGCGAGCGCTTCGTGCACTTGCCGCACGGTGGAAGGACCACGTTCCCAGAGGATGGTCAGGATTGCCAGTTCGCTGTCGGTCGGCCGTGGCCGCAAACGTCCCATGAACAGGGATTATACGAAGGTGTTCGTAGTTGTCAACGAAAGATTTCGTAGTCCGCCTCCGCGCCTGCGCCGCTTCGGCGAGACAGGCTCTGGAAAGAGGTGGAAACTACTGATCGCGAAGGGCTTCCGTAGGCTGTAGGCGCAGCCCGCGCCGGGCCGGCCCAAGAGCGGCGAGTAATCCGACCGCCACCATCGTGATCGCGATGACCGGCAGCACGGTGAGGCCCGCGGTGCCGAGCGCCTCGCCGCTGCTGGCCAGGTCGAGCGCCACGGCGAATACGATTCCGGCCGCGACGCCGGCGCCGAGCTGGCCCGCCGCCCTCGAGAAGATGCTGATCAGCAGTCGCCTCGTATCAGCCCCCATCGCGGCGCGAATGCCAATCTCTTTTTTCCGCTGCGACACCGTGAACGACATCAACGCGTAGATCCCGGCGGCCGAGAGCAGCAGCACGCTGAGAGTGATCAAGCCAATCACCAGCGTGACGATACGCACGGCCAGATCCATCTGGCGATACAACTCGAGCATCGGCCGCGGCGTAATTCGCGCCGTCGGATCGAGCGTGCCGAGAATGGACCGCACCTTGCCGGCGAAGTGGCTCGCGTCGCCGCCGCGCGTGCGCACGATCATCGTCAGTACCGACGTCTGTTTGGCGTCCAGCATGTGAAACACATTCGCATCGACCAGGGTCGGGTCGATCGCGTTGGTCTGGAGGTCAGCGACCACGCCGACGATCTGATACCACTGCTCTGGCGCGAGCGCGATCGTATCGGTTTCTCGCGCATCGCGATAGCGGATGCGGCGGCCGAGCGCCTCACCGTTGCCGAGCACGCGCCGCACGAACGCGCGATTGACCACCACTGCGTGCCCGGCCACATCCGCGCTCGTCAACCGGCGTCCGGTCAAGATCGGCGCGTCGAACACATCGAAGAAATCCTCGGCCACGCGATTCACGTAGACCGTGGGCGCCGCCGCCGCGTCGGCCTGCTGATCAATCTCGATGCGTTGCAGCGATTCATTGCCGGGGACCATCGTCGCCGTGGTGACGTCCGACACCTCAGGTTCTGCCTCGACGAGCGCTTGGAAATCGGTGCGGAGTTTCTCGAACCGGGTCGCGAGGTCGCGGCGATATTCCGCCGCGTTGACGCTGGCCGGCGGTTCCGAGTCGAGCCTGAACGGCGCCACGAGGAATTGCTCCGCCGCAAACGCTGGTCGTTTGGTTGCCGTGCGACCCTCGCCCCATCCCATCGAGATCGCCATCGGTAAGCCCGCCACAGTGAGCGCCACCTGCGCGACGATCAGCGTCGTCCACGTGGGGCCGAGGCGCATGCCGCTCGATCCCCCCAGCTCTCGCAGTGTGTGTTGCACCCGGCGCCCGGTTGCCCGCAGCGCAGGCAGCACTCCAGAGATCACAGCGGAGCCGATGGTCACCGCGGCCACATAGAGATAGCCCGCGGCCGGCATGCCGTTCTTGACCCAGTACGGGATCGCCGACTCGCCTTCGAGCTGCATGATTTGGTGGCCCATTCGCAGCCCAAATTGCGTCAGGAGAAGTCCGATGCCGGCCGCGACGGCCGATAGGACGAGGGATTCGATGAACAGTTGACCGACGATGCGGCGGCGGCTGGCGCCAAGCGCTGTGCGTACAGCGATCTCGCCGTGGCGGGTCGCCGTTCTCGCGTACACCAGGATGGCCAGGTTGACCGAGACGATCACGAGCAGCAGGCTCATAGTCGCCTGCACCGACACGAACCACCACGCCGTAATGCCCTGGATGTCCATGATCGGGTGCGCATATGGCATTACGCGCGGCTCGAGCGTCGCGTGCGTGTCTGGGAATTGCGCGGACGCCCGGTCGCCGATGATCGTGACTTCCGCCTGCGCATCGGTGATCTCGGCGCCGCGTGCGAGCCGGCCGAACACGAACACCGCCGGGCCCTGGCCACGCCCGAAGGCCGAGAGATCGATACGCAGCGGCACCCAGTAGCTGTGGTTTACCGGGAACTTGAAGCCGTCGGGCATCACGCCGACGACCGCGTGAACGTTGTTGCCCAGGCGGATGTCGCGGCCAACGATCGCGGGATCCGAGGCAAAGCGAGACTTCCAGACGTCGTGGCCGATCACCACCACATGCCCCGCGCCCGGCTGCTCATCTTCCTCGACGATGAACCGGCCGAGCATGGGCGGCACGCGCGTGAGCGTGAAGGCCGACGCCGTGATTTCGGCGATCTGCACGGGCTCGATGGTGCCGCCCGGCACGATCAGGTTGCGGCCAATGGTCCGGAACGCGCTGAGCTCTTCAAGGGTCCGCACCTCGTTCCGCCACGCTACGAAATCGTGGAGCGAGCGCCGCTCCTCGTTGTTCCGCTCCACGTTCCAGTTCTCGAGCGCCACCACGCGATGACCCTCGTCGATGGGCAGCGTCGAGTAGAGGTAGGAGTACATGAACGCGAAAGCGCTCGAGCCGATTCCAATCGCAGCCGCCAGCCCGATGCCGCCGACAATCGACAGGCCCGGATACTTCTTCAGCATCCGGGCGCCGAGCTTGAAGTCGATGCGCGAGTCGTCTATCCAGCGGAAGGAGCGGGTGTCGCGCTGACGTTCCTTGGCTTGCTCGATGCCGCCAAAGGCGCGTTGCGCGGCAAAGCGCGCCTCCTCCGGGCTCATGCCCTGCGCGAGGAAGCGATCTTCAAGGAGCTGGAGGTGCGAGCGGATCTCGCGCGCGAGATCGTGTTCGGCCTGGGTAGAGCGAAAGGGCGCCGCCAGGCGCCGCAGAAGGCGTCTCATGTGGAGCGCTGCCGAGATTGGCACACGCTCCACTAGGACGTCAAGTGAAGAGTATTAGTTCCCCGCCGCCAGAGCTCTGCTGCTATGGCGGGCTAGTCGCGCGTCGCGGCTAATGTCAGCGACCGGCCCTGCTGGATCTTTTCCCGCAGCCTGGCAATGAAGCGGTTGGCGACGTCCGGATCGTAATGGGCGGCGCGAAACGCGTCCTGCATCTGCTTCTCGCTGAGCCGGCCAAGCAGGTTGCACGCCCACGCCACGTCCGCCGGCGTGATGCGTTCCCTGAGCAGGTTCTTGTACCAGCCCTTGTAGGCGAAATCGACAAAGCCGCTATTGGTCCGGCCGAGGATGAACGGCATCTGCTCGAACGACTCGACGTGATTCTTGCGTGGCGCCATGAGATTGGTGTCGCCGAACGCCGAACCGACATCGCGCGTGAGATACCACTGCTCGACCAGGTCGCCGTCACGATGCTCGTAGAGCGAGTTGTTGCTGTTCTTCAGGTCTGTGCTGTTGAACATCGTCAACAGCACGATCAGGCCCTGGTATTCTTTGGTGCCGACGAACGGGTTGCTGGCCCAGTCCCAGGTCGCCACTTCCTTCAGCCCGTCTTTCTTCAGCCGGAAGCGGCCGCCCACTTCCACGTGGCGGCCGAAATCGTCTTTGAGCGTGAAGGCCGGGAGGTGATACACCGGCGGCTGGTGGTAGCCGATCGCAGAGAGCAGTCGCGAGACCACCACTTCGACGGGCGCCTCGGAATCCAGGTTGCCCGGGAACGGCTGCTTCACGCTCCACTCGCGCCCTTTGGAATCCTTGACCGTCATGCCGAGGTTGACACCGGTGTGCTTCAACTCGACCAGGTCGTAGACGTCCTTCGGATCCGGGGCGTCGGCAGCGCCCCAGGGACCGTTATACAAATCGCGGGTGGCGAGATCTTTCGGCTCGACCCACATGCTCGCGCCCGGCGGTTTTGGTGCGTTCTGGACTTGCGGCCGGCCCACGCCCGCGCACGAGGCGAAGAACATGGCGGCGGCGAGGGCGATGGTGGCAACGCGCATCATCTTCTCCTTATGGGACAAAGGGAACCACCGCGGCGCGGCGTTCGAGACGGCTGAGCGCGAACGGGTCGGTCAAGCGGAACAAGAATCGCCAGCCTTCGTTGCCATGCGCGACGTCGACGCGCGCAAAGGTTTGCCGCCGGGTGTGAAAGCGCAACCCGGCGCCGTACGACCGCTTGTCAAGATCGAGATCCTCGATCCGCGGCGCCACGTTGCCGGCATCAGTGAACATCGCGAGATCGACGTGAGTCATCATCGCGATGCGCAGCTCGGCTTTGGCCAGCAACATGTTGCGATCGTGGAAACGGTAGTCGGTATACGAGCGCAGCGTGTTGGCGCCGCCAAGGCTTGGCAGCATGTAGAAGGGCACCGAGGTCTCGTTCTCGCGTGGCGTGGTCACGACCCAGCTATGCAGCGCCAGGACCACGCGTTCGCCGGCCATCGGAATGAAGCCCGCCAGCTCGCCTTCGTAACGCTGATGCGTGAACGCGCCGGAGTCGCGATCATCGTAATGCGACGCCGCGCCGCGCAGCAGCAGGCCGCTGGTCGGGTGTTCGCGGAAGTTTCTTGTGTCGATGGTCATCGACAGCTGGCTGGGCACGAACGTGGGCTGATCCGCCATCGGCGTCGACCGGGTGAGCGGGCTGTCTGTCAACGATGGCGACAGCAGGCCAACCTGGGCGTCGATATCGAACCAGCGCGTCGGCCGCAAGGTGGCGTGCGCCGCCACCTGCGTGGCTCGGATGCCGAATTGCGTAAGCGCGCTGGCGGGCGTGTCGGGTCCGACGCCGAAGTAATCAACCGCGCCGAAATCCAACCAGTGCACCTGCGCGCCGAGGGCCAGCCGGCTCTTCGCGAACTTCGGGAGCTCGACGCGGGCCTGCGCGGCCTTGTAGCCACTCCACGAGTAGGCGGCGGAACCGTCGAGTAGGAGGGTGTCACGGCCAAACCACTGGCGGTAGCCGGGACCCAGTGCGATCCAGCCGGCGCCAGGAATCATCTTTCCGTGGACCACGTAGAAGCCGTTATTGAGGTCTCCTTTACCCAGATGACGGTCGGCGAAGAGCGCCACGCGCGTAATCGGTTTGGGTTCGGCCATCAGCCCTTGCGGCTCCGAGGGGCTATCCGGCACCGGGACCGTGTCCTGCGCGGCGACACCGAGCGGCGCGCAGAGGAGGACGAACGCGAGGTTCGTGATGATCGCGGCGAAACGCCAATGGTTGCCGTATGTGCGTGTCTTCACGCCCGTGGCTACTGCAGGTTACGGGCCAACCCTATGGCCCAGCCCACTAGGAGGGAAGCTCGAGTGTGGAATCGAGCGTGGTAAGCGGCAAGCAGTTGCGAACTCTAGAGCAAACGCTTCAGCTTTTCGGTCGCGGCTTTCAGCGATCGGCGGCTGCGCAACATATCGGCCCAGATGTCGCCGGACTTCTTGAGCCTTGCCGGCATTGTGCGAATGTTGAAGGTGTCGGGATTCACCTTGCCGCGCTCGACCTCCTCCCACGTGCACGGGGCCGACACCGGCGCGCCGGGTTTCGCGCGGACCGTGTACGCCGCGGCGAACGTCGCGCTGTAGCCGTTCCGTCCGGTATCCACGTAGATGCGGCCCTTGCGATCGGCCTTGCTGAACTCCTGCGTGAGGTGATCGGGCGCGTGGCTCACGAACAGCCGGCCCACGTGATGGGCGAAGCCCGCCACTTCGTCCATGGCCGACTTGCCATCGAGCGGCACCACGATGTGGTACCCCTTCGAACCCGAGGTCTTCACCCACGACGGCAGCCCAAGCTTCTCGAGGAGATCACGCAACCCCACAGCGGCGGCCCGTACCGGCGCAGGATCGGTGCCGGACGGATCGAGGTCGAATACGCAGATGTCGGGGTTGTAGAGCTCCGGAACGCGCGAGATCCATACGTGGTGCGTAATCGTGTTCTGGTTGACCGTCCACATCAGCGAACGCGCGTCGGTGATTACCGGGTGGTGCACGACGCCGTCTTTTTTCGGCACGTCAACGCGCTCGAGCCATTTGGGAAACCCCTTCTCGACGCTCTTCTGCCAGAAGCCTTTCGTCCCGATGCCGGCCGGGTAGCGCTCCATGGTGATCGGACGCCCTTGCACGTGCGGGAGCATCAGTGACGCCACGGTTTCGTAGTACTTCGCGAGATCGCCTTTCGTGATCCCGTCATCCGGAAACAGGAACTTTTCCGGATGCGTGATCACCACCGCTTGATCCGCCGAACCCTTGGCGGAGGCGGACGACGCTTTAGTTTTCGCTTTCGCCATCACGACTCTCGCACGACTTCCTTTGCTACCTTGTCGAAACGCACGCCGATCAGGCGGGGGTGCCGCAGCTTGTTGTTGCCCGTCCACTCGATGAACGACACTTGCACGACGATCTTCGGCCGCGCCCAATGCGCGCGTAACTTGGGTAAGCCGACGGCCTTCGTGAAGGGCGGCTTCGAAATCTCGAGCGCATCGAGACGCTTGCGCAGATCGAGCAGCAGTTTCGTGTCGAAGCCGGTGCCGATCTTCCCCGCGAACACGAAGTCGTCGCCTTCGTAGTACCCGACCAGCAACGCGCCCAGGCCCACGCGGGCGCCCTGTGGATCGGTGAACCCGCCCACCACCAGCTCCTGCGAGCACTCGACCTTCAGCTTCAGCCATTGCTTCGAGCGGCGGTGTTCGTACGGCGAGCCTTTTCGCTTGGCGATGACGCCTTCCCATCCTTCGCGCCGCGCACGCTCCCAGGGGTCTTCGTCTTTGACAAGCTCGACGCGCCGCATCGGCGCCGTGAAGGGCAGTGATTTCAGCAGCGCCCGGCGATCCTCCAGCGGCAGGTCGGTGACCTTCTTGCCGTTGAGCCAGAGGACGTCGAAGACGTGGTAGCCGCTCGTCCCATCCCACGCCACCTCGCCATCGAGGATCGCGTCTTTCACCGGCAGTTGCGCCACGGCCGCGGCGACGGACGGGAGATGTTGCGGCAGGCGATTTCGCGAAAACAGTTCGACGGTATTGCCGCGTTTGTACGCCAGGAGCCGGATGCCGTCGAACTTGCGTTCGTACAACCATCCGGGTCCAAGCGAACGCTCCTCGGTCAGCGTCGCGGCCATCGGTTCGAGCCAGTCCGGGATCGTCTCGCGACTCATCGCTTCTCACAATATAAGCCGCCCCTGCATGAGCCTGGAACTCCCACACCTTGACCTTCGTCATATGGAGGAGTATGTATATGTCGAAGGACGAGGTATGACGGTCCAGACCAAATCAGACCTGCCCCAGGGCACGCTCGACCTGCTCGTGCTGCAAATCGTCGCGCTCGAGCCGCTGCATGGCTATGCCATTGCCCAGCGGCTAAGGCAGATGTCGCGTGACGTGGTGCAGGTGACGCAGGGCACACTGTATCCGGCGCTGCACCGCCTCGAGAATCGCGGTCTGCTGGCGGCCGACTGGAAGGCGTCCGACACCGGCCGCGACGCGAAGTTCTACAAACTGACGCGGAAAGGCCGCACCCACCTCGAAGCCGAAGCCGCGAGTTGGGAGCGGCTGACCGGCGCGGTTGCCGCGATTCTCAATGCCGCGAAAGGAGAGGCGTCATGACCTGGTGGCGTCGTCTGATCAGCCGCGATCGTCTGGAAGATCAGCTGGATTCAGAGCTGCGCGATCACTTCGAGCGGCTGGTCGCGGAATATCGACAGCAGGGTCACGCCGACGGTGAGGCCCGCCGATTGGCGCGGCTGGAATTCGGCGGTCTCGATCAAGTCAAGGAAGCCTGTCGCGACGTGCGCGGCACGCGCTGGATCGACGACACCGTGCAGGACATTCGTCACGGGGTCCGCGGCTTTCTCAAGACGCCCGGATTCACCGCCATCGCGGTCTTCACGCTCGCGCTCGGCATCGGCGCGAACCTCGCCATCTTCAACGTGCTCGACGCGCTGCTGCTCCGGCCCTTGCCGGTCCCGAATGCGCCGCGGCTCGTCACCATCACCCGATGGATTGAAAACAGCTCGAGCGAGAGTTTCTCGTATCCACAAATTCGCGCGCTGGCCGATCGACCGGATCTGTTTGCGTCGCTGTGCGGCATCGGCGGCGGGACGCTGTTCACGGGCCCGCCCGACGCCCTCGAGCCGGTCGGTGCGGCTTTTGTCAGCGGCAAATACTTCGAGACGCTCGGCCTCGCGCCCTTGGCGGGACGGCTGTTGAGTGCCGGTGACGATCAACCTGGCGCCCCGCCCGTGGTGGTCATCACCCACAGCTACTGGTTGCGCCGTTTCGACGGTGACCCTTCCATTGTCGGGCGCTCAATTCTCCTCGAAGGTCAGCAGGTGCCCATCGTCGGCGTCACGCCGCCGGGATTCGAAGGCGCCACGATTGGCCAGCGGGCCGACGTCACCGTGGCCACTCACGCACGCGCGAAGTTGCAGCCTGAAGAAGACGGCGGCACGACCGCCGACCAGCGGTGGCTGCTGGTCCTCGCCGTGCCGGCGCCGGAGCTGACCCGTGAGCAATTGCAGGCGCGGCTTGACGTGGCGTGGCGCCAGCTGCTCGAGGCCACCACGCCGGCGAGGCTCTCCGCCGACGCGCGCCGGCGCGCCTTGTCGATGACCTTGTCTGTGGGGGACGGCACCACTGGAACCAGCCGCCTGCGCGGACCGATGCGCATGCCGCTCACGGTGGCGTATGCGCTGGTATCGCTGGTGCTGCTGATTGCCTGCGTCAACGTGGCCAACCTCCTGCTCGCCCGCGGCGCCGCGCGGGCCCGCGAGATCGCGTTGCGCCTGGCCATCGGCGCCGGCCGCGGCAGAATCCTGCGTCAACTGCTGGTCGAGAGCGCGATGCTGGCCGTCGCCGGTACGGCGGTGGGGGTGTGGATCGCCTGGTTCGGGAGCGACGCCGTCGCGGACCTGATCGTGGCACGCTCGGCGGGCTCGGTGGGGCCTGACTCGCCGCAGTCGGCGCTCATGATCGCGCCGAATGCGCGGGTGCTTGGTGTCACGGTCTTGATCGGCGTTGCGACCACGCTGATCTTTGGCATCGTGCCGGCGTGGCGCGCGTCGGTGACGTCGCCAGGTGTCGCTGCGAATGGCGGCCGAGTGGCTGAATCGCATGGCCGGCTGGCGTCGGCGTTGATCGTCGCGCAGGTGTCGCTGTCGCTGATTCTCCTCATCGGCGCCGGGCTCTTCGCGCGCACCCTCCACAACCTGCGTACGGTTGACCGCGGCTTTACCTCCGATAACGTGCTGCTCGCCAGCTTCGATCCGCGGCGCGCCGGTCTGTCGTCGCCGGAATTGCAAGCCTTCAATCAGTCGGTGCTACGCGCGGTCGAGGCGCTTCCTGGTGTCGGAGCGGCCTCGATTGCCGCAATCACGCCGTTGCAGGGCGGCGGCATGAGCACGCCGATGACCGTCAACGGTGTGTCGACCGGCATGGCCGAGGTCTACTTCAACATCATCAGTCCGCGGTTCTTCGAGATCGTCGGGACGCCGCTCGTCGCGGGCCGCGACCTCACTGACGCTGATGATGGCAACGCGCCGGCTGTGGCCCTGGTGAACGAAACCTTCGTCCGCAAGCACGTGGCCGGCGGCAATCCGCTCGGTCAGCGCGTCCTGATTAATCCGAGGTTGCCCGAAATGCAGATCGTCGGTGTCGTCAAGGATGCGGTGTATGAATCGCTGCGCGCGGTGCCGCCGGCCACTGTCTACGCGTCGTACTTGCAGACGCGCGGCCAGCCCATGACGCTCGTCATCGATGCCCGCGCTCCGCTGACCGATGTTGCAGCCACGGTGCGTGCCGCAATCCAACCGAAGGTGCCCGCCACGCCGATGCGCATTCGATCGTTTGCGGCACAGATCGAGAACAGCCTGTTCCAGGCGCGCTTGATGCGGTCGCTGACCGCGATCTTCGGCGGCCTGGCCTTGTTGCTAGCGGCCGTGGGCCTGTACGGGTTGATGTCGTACATGGTCGCGACGCGGACGCGCGAGATTGGCGTTCGCCTCGCGCTCGGCGCACGCCCGGCGCGGGTGTTGACGATGGTGCTCGGCAACGCGTTGCGCATGGTGGTGATCGGGATCATCATCGGCTTGCCGCTCGCGCTGCTCTCGTCACGGTTGATCGCCAGCATGGTGTTTGGATTGACGCCGACCGATGCCGCGACAATCGCCGCTGCGGTCGCCGTGCTCGCCTGCGTCGCCACGGCATCGGCCGCGCTACCGGCTCGCCGAGCGGCGACGCTTAACCCCGTAACCGCAATTCACGTGGAGTAGGAGTAGGGGTCGGGACCATTGTTCCTTGGCCCCAACCCCTGTTACTTGCCTCGGAGCGTGTCCGAGTCATCGGCGTCAAATCGGTGTCAATCGGTGGCCTAGAAGCCGCCGACGTTGAGCCTGCCGCCGGTCGCCGTCCGCCCTGCCAGCGACGGCGTGGCAATCACGCTCGACAGGATCGCCGCCTTGATATCCGCGGCGGTTGCTCCCGAGCGCGTCGACGCATAAAGCGCCGCCGCACCGGTGACGTGCGGCGTGGCCATCGACGTGCCGCTGTAGGACGCATATCCGGACGTCCCTTTCTTCGTGGGCACCGTCGAAACAATTGCCGAGCCGGGCGCTCCAAGATCCACTGTTGCGGCGCCGTAATTCGAGAAGCCAGACTTCGCGCCGGTGCTGGTGATCGCCGCGACCGCGATCACACAATCGCCGCTCGAGCTCTCGCACACGTAGTTGGACGGATAGCTCGCTGCGGTGTCGTTGTTGTCGCCGACGCCGTCGCTGCCGCCGTTCCCAGCCGCGGCGATGAACAGGATGCCCGCGTTGCCGCCCCGGTTGATCGCATCGAGCAGGGCCTGCGAAAACCCGCCGCCGCCCCACGAATTGTTGGTGGCGACCAGGTTGATGCCGTAGCGTGACTTCAGGTCAGTGAGGTAATCGACCGCTTTCACGGCGTTGGCCGTCGTACCACCGCGCCGGCCGAGGAACTTCGCCGGGATCATCGTCACGTTCCAGTTCACGCCGGCCACGCCGAAGCCATTGCCGCCCACCGCGCCGATCGTCCCGGCCACGTGCGTCGCGTGATCGTCCTGCGTGCCGTCGTAGGTGGTGTTGTCATTGCCATCGAAGTCCCAGCCACGCACATCGTCGACGTAGCCGTTGTCGTCGTCGTCGACGCCGTTGGCGGCGATCTCGCCGGGGCTGGTCCACACGTTGACGCCAAAGTCATCGTGCGGCATCACGCCTTCGTCGATGATGCCGACGTAGACGTTCGTTGCGCCAACGTTTCCCGCCGCCCACGCGTCCGCAGCACGGCTGCCGAAGGCGTTGCTGGGCGTCGAGGTCGGGCTGTACATGCCCCACATCGCTCCGCTGGCGTACTGCGGATCGTTGCTGACGAGACCATGCGTGTAGATCCAGTTGGGTTCTGCGAAGGTAACCGCGGCATCGCTGCTCAGGCCGCGCGCGGCGTCCGCCACGGCGAGGCCCGGAGGAATGCGGAGGAGCTCGAGGTCGCGAGCGACGACGTCAACGGTCACGCCGCTGACGCGGCCGCGGGCACGGGCCTTGGCCTGCGCCGAGGTACCGGGCGCGAATTGGACTAGCACCTCGCCTTGCACAAATTCCGGCTGGTTGTCGGCGGGCTGTTGGGCGCCGCCGCGAGTGGACGTAGCAAGTGCGGCAAATACGACAACGACGGCTAACGCAAGAAACCGGCGGGACATGTTCAGACCTTTCAACAGGGAGGGATACTGCAAGGGAGCCATCGAAAGTGTAGGCTCGTCCCTGCTCCAGGTCAATTAGTCCCAGAAATTACAATTTCGTGTGCCTATTCCTGCCTGAAAGCGCGCATGGGATCAATGGCTGCAGCTCGCCTAGCGGGCAGCAAACTCGCGGTGGCGGCGCTGCCCACCAACACGATGATCACAGTCGTCAGCGTAAGGGGATCGAAGACCTCGACGCCGAACAACTGGTTCCTGATCAATCGTCCAAGGGCGAGCGCGGCGACCACGCCAGCGACGACGCCAATGCCCGCCAGGACCAGCGCGTGTCCGACGACGCTGCGCAACACGTCCACGGTGCGCGCGCCGAGGGCCATGCGAATGCCAATCTCTTTGGATTGCTGCGCCACCGTGTAGCTCATCACCCCGAAAATCCCCGTCGCCGACAACGCGAGCGCAACAGCGGCGAATAGCGTCAGGAGCGACGTGTAAAACCGCGGCCGTGCGATCGATCGCGCCACCATTTCGCTGAGTGGCACCACATCGGCGAGCGGCAGGTTCGGATCGAGGGAGCGAATCTGATCGCGAATGGCCGGTGCGAGCGCGACCGCGTCGCCTTGCGCACGGACGATAAGGCGCACCGATCGGCTCGTGCGCTGAGCATAGGGCAGAAACATCTGCGGCACGGCGGGCTGGCCCGGATTGCGCTGCAACACATCCCGAACGATGCCGACCACTTCTCGTGGTCCGCCGCCCGAGAGCACTCGCCGGCCGATCGGATCCTGGTCCGGGAACCATCGCTTCACTGCCGCTTCGTTGATCAGTGCGACCGGCGGAGCTTTCTCGTGATCGAGCGCCGTGAAGAAACGACCGCGCTGCAGCGGCGTGCCGATCGCTTTGAAATAATCGGGCGTCACGCCGGCGACGGCGATCTCCTGGTTCACGTCCGGTGGCGGCGGTGGCGCGCCTTCGACCGCAAAGTCATTCAACGCGCCGAGACCGCCGAGCGGCAATACCGTGCCGGCGGCCACCGCGGTCACGCCGGGCAAACCGCGCAAGCGATCGGCGATGTCGTTGACCCGATTCCTGATTTGATCACCGCCCTTGTACATCTCGCCCTGGAACGTGACGCGAATCGCCATTGCGCCGTCGGGCTGAAAGCCGGGATTCACGCGAGTGAGCTCCACGAAGCTGCGAATCAGCAGGCCCGATCCCGTCAGCAGGATCACCGCGAGCGCCATCTCCGCCACAACCAGTGCCGATCGCAGGCGATGCGCGCGCCGTCCGCCGCCGGCGGCGCGTCCGCTCTCCTGGAGTCCACGTAAAAGGTGTTCGTTGGTGGCCTGCAGCGCCGGCACCATGCCAAACACCAGGCCGGTGAGGAGCGCCGCGCCGAGCGTGAAGAGCGCCACCGTGCCATCGAGCCCAATCTGATCGAGCCGCGGCAGATCGGCCGGGCGTGCCGCGATCAACGCTTCGGTGCTGAAGTACGCAATCACCAGGCCGAGCACGCCGCCGACCAGGCCAAGGACCACGGCTTCGGTGATCAACTGCCGCACCAGCCGCGCGCGGCCGGCGCCAATCGCGGCCCGCACCGCCAGCTCGCCGTGCCGGGCTGAGCCGCGGGCGAGCAGCAGATTCGCGACGTTGGCACACGCCACCAGCAGCACGAAGCCCACCGCACCGAGCAGGACCAGCAGCGGCCGCTGCACATCGCCGACGATCATCTCCCGCAACGGGGTGCTCGTGATCGTGAGGCCGCCGTTGCTTTCCGGAAACGCGGTTTCCAGCTGCGTGCCGACCCGTCGCAGGTCGGCCTCGATGGTCTGCGCGCTGCCGCCCGCACGGGCGCGGCCAATCGCCGCCAGAAACTCGGATCGGCGGCCACGCATCGTCCCGGCGTCGAAGGTGTTGTCGAATTCGAGAGGAATGAAGATCTCCGCGGGATACGGCAGCTGCGCCTCGGCCGAGAGCACGCCGACGATGGTGTACGGCCGGCCGCCGAGCGTGACCGATCGGCCGAGTGCGCTGGTATCAGCGCCGAACATCCGCTGCCACAAGCCCTGGCTGAGGATTGCGACGTTGGCGCGGCCGGCGCGGTTTTCCTCGAGGAGGAAGGTGCGTCCGACTGCGACATCAAATCCGAGAAAGTCGAACAAACCTGCGGTCACTAACCCGGTCGTGATCTCTTGCGGCTCGCCGATGCCGGTCAGCGTTTGCGGCGCAACGTCGAACGCCTCGATCTGCTCGAACGCCTGTGCGTCCTGGCGCACGCTCATGAAGTCGGGCGCCGAGAGCGCCGCGTACTTCGTACCATCGGGATACAGCATTTGCAGGTGGTGCAGGCGGTCGGCGTCGCGGTAGGGCAGCGACTCGAGCAGCACGCCGTGCACCACGCTGAAGATGGCGCTATTGGCGCCGATGCCGAGCGCCAGCGTCAGCAGCGCCGCCGCGGTAAACGCCGGCGTGCGGCGCAGCATGCGGAAGGCGTAGCCGACGTCCTGCCGCAGTTCAGTCAGAAATTCCGTCCGTTGCATGTGTCGTCTCCGTCGTTGGTTGATGGCGACGCATTCCTGCCGCGCGCCCTCGTAGTCACCGAATCGCTTGAGCGCGAGCCGGCGCGCCCGCTCCGGAGTTTCGCCCTGTTCGACCAGCTCGCGCACCCGCATCTCGACATGAAAGGCCAGCTCGGCTTCGACGTCAGCCGCCGGTTCGAGGCCGAACAGCCGCCTGAAGCGCGTCCACTTCGGCATCGTCCACCTACTTCAGCGCCGGCGCGTCGAGTGCGGCGAACACCGCCGCGGCATAGCGGCGCCAATGATCGGTTTCGACGCGCAGCTGCGCGCGGCCGCTCCGGGTGAGCGCGTAGAACTTGGCCTGGCGGTTGTTTGCCGAGGCGCCCCAGCTCGCGGTAATCCAACCGCGTTCCTCGAGGCGGTGCAGGGCGGGGTAGAGCGTGCCCTCGCCGATGGCGAGCGCATCGCCGGTGGCCTGTTGAATCCAGCGCGCCACGGCATAGCCGTGCGCCGGGCCCCAGCTCAACGCCTGCAGGATCAACAGGTCGAGCGTGCCACGCAGAACTTCAGGAAGGGCGGTCGGGCGTGCTCCCATCGGGTTTCAAGGGGAGCATACGATCACTCCCCTCGAAACACAATGGGACGGGCTCAGCCCTTGAGCTTGGCGACGCCGACCACGAGCAGTACCGACCAGGAGAATCACCCCGATCGCGCCCACCCACACGCCGGCCTTGAAAATGCCGCCGATCAGCTCGCAGCCGGCGGCGCTCATCGCCGCCAGCACGATGAGCATGATTCGCATCGCAATTGTTGCTCGCATCACCATCGTTTCGTCCTCAGCCGTGGTGAATACGCCTGCAAGCGATGTGCCTTGGACGCTCCGCGGGGGATCGGCTGGTCGCGTGGCCCGCACCGTCGGCTGACCGCTACCGGACGAGCCGTCCCGCCAGTGGTCATCGGCCGCCGCCAGGTGCACGGGCGCCGCGCAATTCCGTGGCACAGAATGGCACCTGCGTTGCTCTAATACTCCCGATGCCGTCGGACCTCCTGACTGACCTGCGCTATTCGGCGCGGAGCCTCACGCGCACCCCGGTCTGGACCCTGACGCTGGTCCTGACCATTGCGCTCGGCACGGGCAGCACGGCGTCGGTGCAGGGTTTTGTGCGCGGGCTGATGACCACGGACCTGCCGATCTCGGCGATCCAGAACGTGGCCACGGTGTTTGCCGTCGATCCCGAGGGCCGCTCGGGTCCCGTGTCTTTCGAAACGTTCACCGCGCTTCGGGAGAGGCGCGACATCTTTCAATCGCTCGGCGCGATTCGCGAATCACAAGAGCGTGTCTTGATCGGAAAGCGATTGCAGTTGATGTCGGTGGCGGCGTACACCCCGGACGTCGGTGACGTGTTCCCATTCCCGGCCAGACGGGGTGTCACTCTCAGCCATCGGGTACGGTTCGCGCAATTTGCGGTGAACGTCGATCCTGTAGGAGCAGCGCTCCGCATCGACAACGTCGAGACGCTCGTCGCCGGCGCCATGCCGGTACTGGCTCGAAGGACTCTACCGGGGACGCGTCGTCGATCTGTGGGTCCCGCTCGATGATTCCGGACCGCCGGACGCGCGCAGCCGATTCTGGCTGCTCGGCCGCCTCAATCCCGGCGTGTCGGCCGCCGAGGCCCAGGCGGCGATTGATGGCATCAGCTGGCCAGACAACGAAGCCATCGCGGTAATCGCCTACACCGGCCAGACACCAGAGGCGGCGGGCGGGATGCGGCGCGTCGGTGCACTCCTGCAGCTTGCCGCGACAGCCGTGTTTCTAATCGCCTGCGCCAACGTGGCTGCCTTCCTGTTGACGCGCGCCTCGGCCCGCGCGCGCGAGACCGCCGTCAAGGTGGCGATTGGCGCGCGACGGCGCCAGCTGATTCGGCAGTTGCTGATCGACAGCACGTTGATCGCGGTGCTGGGTGGCGCGGCCGGGTTCATCCTGGCGACCTGGATCGCCGATGCCGTGCCGCTGATGTTTTTCGATCAGGACGCCGATCGCCTGGTCTTTGCGCCGGACGCGTCGGGGATTGCCCTGACCGTGATCCTGTGCATCCTGATCACGATCGCCTGCGGACTGATGCCGCTCTTCGAGACCAGGGACGATCGTCCGTCCGCTGTGTTGCAGCGGGAAGCCTCTGGGCCGTCGCAAGCGGCCGGCCGGATCAGCAGGGGGCTGATCCTCGTGCAGATGGCCGGCTGCACCTTGCTCGTCATCTCCAGTGGGCTGCTACTGCAAACCTTCCGGGCCTCCCTTGAAACCGCGGCGGGCCGACACCTCGGCAATCCGGTGCTCGTCACGCTTGAAACCTTGCCAGCCTCGAACAGCGCGACGTTGATCGAGGGGCGAAAGTATTTCGACGACGCGGTCATGGCCGCACTATCGGTCGGGCCGGTGACCAGCGTCGTGTGGGCAGCCCGATTGCCCGGCGCCCGAGTCGTGTGGCAATGGGCTCGATTCGATCCGCCACCGTCCAAACATCGCGACGTGACCCTGGAGCTTGCCCCGCTCACTAGCACGGCGATGGAAGACATCGCCTTGCCGCCCTCGAGCGGACGGCTGTTCAGGACGTATGACGGTGGCACGTGTGGAACGATCGTGGTCAACGAGGCTGCGGCGGCAGCACTCTTCGAAGGTCATCCGGTCGGGCGCGTGATCGAGGCGCCCAGCGGCATGCCGGTCGAAGTGATCGGCGTCGTTCGTCAGGCCGATCAGCATGGCACCGCGCGGCCGATGGCGTACCAGCATCCCGAGGCCACGGTGCCGATTGGCATTCCTGGAGAGGCAACGTTTGGTGCGCCGCCTCGCGCCGATCTCGAAAGCGGCCTGATCGACATCAACATCGTGTCGGCAAATTACTTCAACGCGATGGGCATGACGCTGGTGGCCGGGCAATTGTTCGACGCGGCGCGGCGCGGTTGCCGCATCGGCGTGCTCAACGAAGAAGCGGCGGCACGCTTCTTCGGCGGCCACGCGATCGGTGGCGCCGTGATCGACACCAATGGCGTTCGCACCGAGATTGTCGGCGTGGTCCAATCGCCGCTGCTCAGGACCGAGCAGCGGCTCGCGGAGCCGGCGTTGTTTGTGCCGATGTCACAGGACCTATTGCCGCGCATGACGGCGCTGCTCTCCACCGCCACTGCCGGCCCATCGACCATTGCGGCCATCCGGCAACGCATGGCGCAGGTGCCGGGCGGCCGGCCGGATCGGCTGGTCGTCACGACGCTGAGTGCGCATCTGAGCAAAACGGCGTACGCGCCGGAGCGCATCGCCTCGGTGCTGGTGGCGGCGTTCACCGGCATCGCACTGGTATTGGGTGGCCTCGGTCTCTACGGCGTGATGGCGGATTCCGCGCGCCGGCGTCGTCGCGAGTTTGCGATGCGGCTGGCGCTTGGGGCACAAGGCTGGCGCGTGGTGCGCCAGTTGATGATCGAAGGGATGCGCCTGGCCAGCGCGGGCGCCGTCGCCGGCATGATCGGATCCGTGCTGACCGCGCGATGGCTGGCCACGATCACGCCGGGTGCGGGATGGCCATCGCCGGCGATCTGGATCGCCGCGCCGCTGCTGCTCGCCGCGGCCGTGACCGTGGCCAGCGCCATTCCGGCGCGGCGCGCGTTGTCGGTCGACCTGTTATCACTGATGCGTGATACTTAAGCGACATGGTTCCGTTGTCGGTCCTCGACCTTGCGCCGATTGTCGAGGGCGGCACCGCCGAGCACGCGTTTCATCACACGCCTCGATCTCGCCCAGCACGCCGAGCGATGGGGCTATAACCGCTTCTGGGTCGCGGAACACCACAACATGCCGGGCATCGCGAGCGCCGCCACGGCGGTGCTTCTCGCGTATGTCGGTGCCGGCACGAAGACCATTCGCATCGGCGCCGGCGGCATCATGCTGCCCAATCACGCGCCGCTGCAGGTGGCAGAGCAGTTCGGCACGCTGGCGTCGCTCTATCCCGGCCGCGTCGATCTCGGCCTCGGTCGCGCGCCGGGCACCGATCATGCGGCCGCCTTCGCGCTGCGGCGTACGCTGCAATCCAATCCCGACGAATTCCCGAGAGACGTGATCGAGGTGATGGACTTCTTCCGCGAGGCCCAGCCCGGTCAGCCGGTGCGCGCCGTTCCAGGCGCCGGCCTGCGCGTCCCGACCTGGATTCTGGGATCGAGCCTGTTTGGCGCGCAGGTGGCGGCCGGACTGGGGCTGCCGTTTTCGTTTGCGTCGCACTTCGCTCCGGCGCTGCTGCACGATGCCATCGCGGTGTATCGCGATCGATTCACCCCTTCCGAGCATCGGCAACAGCCCTACGTGATGCTCGGCGTCAACGTCGTGGCCGCGGACACCGACGCCGACGCGCGGTTCCTCGCCTCGTCTGGCCGCCAGTCGTTCGCGAGCTTGCGCGCCGGGCGGCCGATTCAGCTGCCGCCGCCGTCGAAAGAGTGGGAGCGCGATCCGTCTGATGCGAGCGATCCCACCAACCAGACGCGCGTGTCGTTTGTGGGCGCGCCCGCCACCATTGCCGAACAGATGCACGCGTTCGTTGACAAGACACAAGCCGACGAGCTGATCATCGTGTCGCACATCTACGATCACGCCGCCCGCCTGCGCTCCTACGAGCTCGCCGCAACCTTGTAAAATTCAGCGCATGGATTGTCCTCGTTGTCGCCAGGCGATGGAGGTGCACATGCTCGACGGCCACCTCGGTCGCACGATCGCGGTCGACCTCTGTGAACCCTGCCAGTCGCTGTGGTTCGACGGAAAAGAGAACCTGCAGCTCACGCCCGGGAGCACTCTCGAGATGTTCCGCGCCATCGGCGAACATGTTCGCAAGGCCGAACTGCGCGACGGCGAGCTGGTGAAGTGTCCACGCTGCAAGGCCGGCCTGCGGCGCACGAAAGACATGCAGCGCAACACGCGGTTTGAATATTTCCGCTGCCCCAACGATCACGGCCGCCTGATTGCGTTCTTCGATTTCCTGAAGGAGAAGGACTTCATCCGGCCGTTGACGCCGCAGCAGATCGGCGAGCTGCGCAAGAACATCAAGATCGTCAACTGTTCGAATTGCGGCGGACCGGTTGATCTGGCAAAGGGCTCGGTCTGCGCGCATTGCGGGTCGCCGCTGTCGATGCTCGACATGGACCAGGCCGAGCGCCTGGTGGCGCAGCTGCGCGCCGCCGACAGCGGCAGCAAGGCGATCGATCCCGCGTTGCCGCTCGCACTGGCGCGGGCGCGCACCCAAACCGAGTCCGCCTTCGCGGGTCTGCCCGGTTACGACCCGTGGGCGCAGGAGGGATGGTCGTTGGGCCTGGTCGGCGCCGGACTGGCCGAATTGATCCGGCTCCTCAAAGGCGATCGCTAGAGCTACAATCCGCCGATGGGCATCGCAGACTTCTTCAAGGGCGAACTGATCGACGTCATCGAGTGGACCGATGACTCGCGAGACACGCTCTCGTACCGCTTCCCGGATGACGACAAGGCGATCAAGAACGGCGCCCAGTTGATCGTGCGCGAATCTCAGGTCGCCCAGTTCGTCTACCTCGGGGCATTCGGCGACACGTTCAAGCCGGGCAAGCACACGCTGACCACCGAGAACATCCCGATTCTCACCAAGCTCGCCTCGTGGAAGTACGGCTTCAATTCGCCGTTCAAGGCCGACGTCTATTACGTCATCACGCGGCTGTTCACCGGCAACAAGTGGGGCACTTCGAATCCGGTGATGTTGCGCGACAACGATTTCGGCGTGGTCCGCGTGCGCGCGTTCGGCACCTACGACTTCAGGATCGTCGATCCGCCCACGTTCCTCCGCGAGGTGGCCGGTTCGGACCACAACTTCCGGCTCGATGAGTTCGGCGACACCATGCGCTCGCGCATCGTGAGCCTGTTCACGGACGCGATTGCGTCGGCGAAAGTGCCGGTGCTCGACGTCGCCTCACGCTACACCGAGCTCGGCGAGGCGCTGCTGCCGATGATCAACCCGGCGGTGCGCGCGAAGTACGGACTCGAGATCACCAGCTTCATCGTCGAGAACGTGTCGGTGCCGCCGGAGGTCGAGAGCGCCCTCGACAAGCGCGCCAGCATGACCGCGATTGGCAATCTCAACGACTACGTGAAGTACCAGATGGCGCAGGGCTTCGAGAAAGGCGGCACGGGTGGGGCCGCCGGCACCGCCGCGGAGCTGGCGGTCGGATTCGGCATGGCGCAGCAGATGATGC
The DNA here is from genome assembly GCA_963784445.1 of uncultured Acidimicrobiia bacterium. Lineage (GTDB taxonomy): Bacteria > Acidobacteriota > Vicinamibacteria > Vicinamibacterales > UBA2999 > 12-FULL-67-14b. The sequence continues at coordinate 184,109 of CAWARO010000003.1, forward strand.
AGCAGGGTTTCTCAGGTGGCGCGGCCACCCCTTCGGTGACGCCGGAGCTGCTCGGACCCGCCGACGCCGCGAAGGCGCTTGGCGTCAGCGAGGCCGACGTGCTGGCGGTGCTCGAATCGGGCGAGTTGAAAGGAAAAAAGATCGGCTCGTCGTGGCGCATCTCTCGCGCGGCCCTCAACGCCTACTTGTCTGCGTAGATGGCGGACGAGGTTCGCGCGCTCGACAAGCACGCGTGCCCGGCGTGCGGCGCGCAGGCGGAATGGAACCCGGGCAAACAGAAGCTGGTCTGTCCATTTTGCGGCGCCGAGTCGCCGTACTCGATCGATCGCGACGCCGGCAAGGTTGGTGAGAACGACCTCGCCTCGGCGCTGGCGGCGACCACCGACAGCGAGCGCGCGTTTCAGGCCCAGCGCCGCAGCGTGCAGTGTCAGAGCTGCCGCGCCGTGATGGTGTATGACGCGGCGCGCGTGGGGCAGAACTGCGAGTTTTGCGGATCGCCCGCGCTCGTCGCGTATCAGGAAATCAAGTCTCCCGTCTCACCCAAAGGCGTGCTGCCGTTTCGCATCGATCGCAATCGCGTGCGCGACGACATTCGCCGCTGGTGGCGCAGCAAGTGGCTCGCGCCTGGCCGCCTGGCGAAAGCGGCGCTGGTGGACACGGTGCACAGCGTCTACATTCCGTATTGGACGTTTGACGCGCATGCGCATTGCCCGTGGGACGCCGAGGCCGGCCACTACTACTACGTGAACGTCGAGGGCCGCGACAGCAAGGGCAATCGCGTGGTGCGGCAGGAGCGACGCGTGCGCTGGGAAGCGGCCTCCGGCGTGGTCGAGCACACCTTTGACGATGAGCCCGTGCCGGGCACCACCGGTGTCGCGATCGATCTGTTACGCAAGGTCGAACCGTTTCCGACCAATGAAGTGGTGCCGTACGACACGGCGTTTCTGTCGGGCCATGTCGTTGAGCATTATCAAATCGCACTGACGGAGGCGGCGGGGAACTCGGAGCAGCAGATGCGCGCCACACTCGAGCAGCTGTGCGCGAGCGAGGTGCCCGGCGATACGCATCGCAACCTGCGCATCTATCCCACCTTCTCGGGAAAGACGTTCAAGCACCTGCTCGTCCCGATCTGGCTGCTCGTGTATACGTTCGGCCGCCGCCCGTATCAGGTGGTCGTCAACGGCTACACCGGCAGCATTGCCGGGCGCTATCCGTACAGTCCGTGGAAAGTGGCCTTCCTGGTCATGCTCGTGATTTTTGCCGTAATCCTGTTCGCGCTCGCCAGCGAAGGCTGACACTTGCGCGCGGGCCAGTTATAGATTATCTATATCCATAAGTATAGACGTTCTATATTCAGTCGTGAGGGCACCCATGAGCCACGTCATTCGCAGAGCAGCCGCTGTCGTCCTTCTCATCGCCGCGAGCGCGCTCGCCGGCGCCGCCTATCAAAACGCGGTGCAGAATCGCGACGCGGACGCGAAGGCCATCCGTCACGAGATCGAGCGCATCTTCCAGGCGTTCATCGACAAGGATCGCCAGGCGCTGGTCGATACCCACATCGCCAACTGGCGTGGGTATCTCACGGGTTCACGAAACGTGATCAAAGGCGTTGATGCCTACATGGCTGCTTCGGTGGGTTCTGGGCCGATGCCACCGCGCGGACAGGGGATGGTGGGTACCAGATCCACGAGTACGACACGGTGTTCTACGGCGACACCGCGGTGGTGTCGTTTGTCGCCGATGTGCACAATCGCTGGGGCGCCCAGGCCAGCACGACGAAGCTGACGTTGATTGATGTGTACGTAAAGGAAGGATCCCGGTGGGTGCAGGCCGCGTCGCAGACGTCGTTACACCCGGATTCGCAGGAGGCGCACCGGAGCGACCTGCGCACGCTCGGAGACGACGAGAAAGCATCGTTGCTCAAGGCGCGAGAAGCGGTGTGGCGCGCGTGGTACGGGGGCGATCAGGCGGCGCTGATGAAGCTGCTGCCGCCCGAACTGATCACCTTGGGTGATGGTAACGACTTCGGCACCCGCGACCCAATCGTCAACGCGTCGCTCGGGTTTGCGAAATCAGGCGGCAAGCTGCGCAGCCTGGCGTTTCCCCGAACGGAGTTTCAGGCCTACGGCAACACGGTGATCATCTACACCACCTACGCGCTCGAAACCGAGCACACCGGGAAGGTGCAAAAGGAAGCGGGCAAGGCGACTGAGGTCTTCGTGCGGCGCGGTCCGGATTGGCTCAACACAGGTTGGCAGCTCGCACCGGACCCTTCGACTCGGTAGAGTCCGCAAGCGGACTCTACCTCGGTCAGGGAGGGCCTAGCGGTTGTTGGTCGCGGCGGGCGCCTTCTCCATCACGACCACTTCGTGGCCGTCGATCCGCATCGCCGGTGGATTGGTGGAGCGTTCCTTGACCCACTGCACCAGCTTCGCGCCTTCACCCTCTGACGGATCGAGCAGGTAAACATCGTTACTGGCATCGCGCGTGACCGGCACGAACGACACGCGCAGGATGTTCTTGCCCTGGATCACCACCCGGGCCACCAGGCCGTCAGTGGATTTCTCATAGCCCGGCTGATCGAACGTGGAATGGCCGATCGCATAGAGGATCGGCTTGCCGTTATAGATCTCCGCGCCTTGAATGGTGTGCGTGCCGTGGCCGAACACGAAGTCGGCGCCGGTGTCGAGGGCCACACGGGCAAACTGCTTCTGGTATTCCTCGGTCTTCGATCGATCGCGTCCGGCGCTCGTGCCGCGCACCGCGCCGAACTGCACCGCCGTCGAGCCATCGCGGTTGTGATGCGAGACGATGACGATGTCGACGAGCGGGCGCAGTTTCTTGATGTCGGCTTTCAGGAGCTCGAGATCGGTGGGGTCAATCGTGATGCCGTCAAGCGACGTGATCTTCGCGACGCCGGCTTCGGTGGCGGTCGCGATCATGTCTTTGTCCTGATACCAGCGCGCGGTGTACTGCAGGAAGCCGATCTTGACGCCTTTGCGCGTGACGATCGCCGGCTTGTGCGCCTCGGCGATGTTGCGGCCGGCGCCCGCGTGCAGGATGCCGTTGGCGTCGAGCACCGCGAGGCTCTTCAGGATGCTCTCGCGCCCGGACGCGACGTTGTTGGCCACGCCCACGATTGCCACGTTCGCGGCTTTCAAACCCTTCACGCCGTCGGGGCCGGGATGCGTCCATTCCGGTTTGTCGGGAATGTCGATCTTGGTGCCGACCGATTTGACGAGCAGGCCTTCGAGGTTCGCGTAAACGAGGTCCGCCTTTTTCAGCGTGTCGCGCATGCGATTGAACGCGGTGGTTGGATCGGCGCGGCGCGAATGGATCTGGATGTCGCCGAGGATCAGCAACTCGACAGCCTTATCGCCGAACGTACCACTCCATTTCCACGCCGCGTCAGCAGCAACGAAGGAGGTGAGTGCGAGTACGGCGACGATTGCGAGGAACGGTCGAGTTGTCTTCACGGCGGAACCCTCCGCGCAGAGATTACACCCAATCCACTTTAGGGCTTGCTTACGGCTCGCGGCGTCGTATCCGGTCGTGGCGGCGCGTCTGGCCGGTCGTTGAATTCCGGGCTTTGCCGCCGCGTCTCTTCGTCGTCTTCGCCGCGCGGCATTGATGAGGTGTCGATCGGATTTATGCCCGCGCCCTCTGGATTGGGATGGGTTGGCGGTGTGCGGTGGGCACCGGGCAAATCGGCAATGTATTCGTCCGGCTGCGTGTCGGGCTGGGAAGGGTCCTTCATGCCACCGATCGATGCAAAATTCCTTCCTTTTCGCGTTTTGGCGCTTTGCTAGGCATCACGGTTGCAACAGCCGATAAGGTGGGCAACGTGCCACCGAATCTCGTTACCGGAAAGAAGGCCGCCAGGGCTGCCGGACTTCGCTACGCGACCTGCGACAAACCTGGCATCACGCGCCATCGGCGCGGGAAGGGCTTCTTGTTTAGGGGTCCCAAGGGACAGGTCATCCGCGACGCGCGGACACTGGCACGCCTCCGGGCGCTGGTGTTGCCCCCGGCATGGACCGACGTGTGGATCTCCACCGATGCGCGCGCGCATCTCCAGGCGACGGGCCATGACGCCGCCGGCCGCAAGCAGTATCGCTATCACGCGGACTGGACCAGCGAACGCAACTCGACCAAGTACCATCGGATGCTGGCGTTCGCGGAAGTGCTGCCGTCGATCCGCAAACGCACCCGGCGCGACTTGATGGGCCCGGCCTGTTGCCGGCCGCGCGTGCTGGCCACCGTCGTCGAGCTGCTGGGCAAGACCCACATTCGCATCGGCAACGAGGAGTACGCGCGAACGAATAAGTCGCACGGGTTGACCACGCTGCAGGATCGCCACGTAAAGGTTCGCGGCCGCAAGCTGCGGTTTGCCTTCCGCGGCAAGAGCGGGGTATTCCAGACCATCGAGATCGATGCGCCGCAACTCGCCAAGGCGGTGCAGCAATGCCAGGACCTGCCAGGGCAAATGGTGTTTCAATACCGCGACGATCAGCACAAGGTCAGGAAACTCTCGTCTTCCGACATCAACCGCTACCTGGGAGAGATCAGCGGCGGCTCCTTCACCGCGAAAGACTTTCGTACCTGGGCGGGAACGTTGACCGCGGCGCAGGCGCTCGACGACCTGCCGCCGGCGAAGTCGAAGACCGCGGGCAACAAGGTGATCGTCGAAGCCGTCGACACCGTCGCTGAAACGCTGGGAAATACCCGGGCCGTGTGCCGCAAGTGCTACATCCACCCCGCGGTGCTTGACGCGTACATGTCCGGCATCACGCTGAGCAAGGTGGAGCCGGTTCGTGCGAAAGCGATGAAGGGCCTGCTCGACGCCGAAGCGCGCCTGGTCTCGCTGCTACTGCGGATGGATCGCAGGGCCAAAGCCGCCTGAGAGAACCTCAGCCGGTCTCAACATTTAGATGAAGCGCGCGAGGAGGCTGGTGCTTGCGCGCCTTCGTTCCGCGTACCAACGACACGCCACGTACAGCAGGCCCACGCAGATCGCGGTGACCAGATACAGCAACGTCAGGCTCCACCGATAGCCATCCGGCGGCTCCGGCGGTTCCAGCGGGTGGTTGCCAAACAGCCACGGCGTCACCGCGCCGGTTCTGATCAGGGAAATGGCGATGGCGGCCAGGTGAATCAGCGGGATGTGCAGCACGTAATAGAACAGCGGCACGCGGCCGAACGTCTCGAGCGCGCCGGCGAGCGCGCCGCGCCCTTCGACGTTGCTCAGGGCTGCCCCGAGCGAAGTCGAGGGGCGGGCACGATCGAAGGCGGGCATCAGCAGGATTAACGGCCCCAGCGTCATCAACAGGAAGAGCAGCGACGCCGGGTACTTCGCCGTATTCAGGAACGACAGGGGCTGTTGCGGCGACCAGTGACGCGGATCACCATAGATGTTGAACGTCCGCAACAGGATGAACAGCGCGATGCTGCCCGCGCCGATCGCGAGGCAGACGCGGCGCCGGCGCTCCTCCGGCAGCTCGAGGACTTTGCCAAACGCGTAACCGGCCGCCATCACGCCGATCCACGGCAGCAGCGAGTACAGAATCGCGATGCGCGGACCCGAGTCGCCGATCTGCACCGATCCGCCGAAGTACAGAAACTGATACGCCCACCGCATCGGATCGTCGGCCAGCCAACCCCCGAGATCGCGCACATACGGATCGATCAGGTTGTGGCCGGCGATGATCGCCAGCCCGAGGGCGGCAATGGCCTGGAAGGGCAGCCAGATCAGGCCGGCGAGCGCCACCATGCTCCAGCCGATCATCCACAGCACGCCGGCAAGGTTGTAGTTGATCACGTCGAAGTTGAACGTCCAGGCGAACCGCATGAAAGTGAGCTCGAGCACGACCAGCCACAATCCGCGAATCAGCAAGAAGCGCGACAACGCGCCCTGGCCCGGGAGCGTGGCGCGATGCAGGTAAGCCGAGGCGCCGGCGAAGAAGACGAAACCCGGCGCGCAGAAATGGGTAACCCAGCGGGTAAAGAACACCGCGGGTGCGGGACCACCGGCCGGGACGGCGGCGTATACCCGGACGTGGTCGATGGCCATCAGGACCATAACGAGGCCCCTGGCGATATCAAGCGAACGCACGCGGGTGGGCCGGGTAATTTTGGGCATAAACGACCGTCAATATAGAACATCAATATCGCAAACCTATAACATTTTTAGCCTGCGGCCGAGCTTGAGTCCTGCTTCCTCAGGGTTTATCCTGAAAAGCACATGCGCAGCGAACAAGTGGTGCGGGGGTCGGAGCACGTGGTCCAACTGTTCGACTCGTCGAAATCGCTCGCCGATACCGTGGCTGCGTTTCTGATCGGCGGTCTCGAACGCAACGAAAACATCCTGGTTGTTGCTACGCCCGAACATCGCGAGTTATTGTGCCGGCGCCTCGAGGAGGCCGGCTGGAATGGACATAAGCTGATCGCCGCGAACCGGATGATCATGTCCGACGCGGTGCAGACGCTCGATAAATTCATGCGTAAGGACACGCCGAGCCCGATCGCGTTTGACGAAGTGGTCGGCACGGTGGTGCAGCAGCTGTCCAACGGCAAGCGCCTCTGGATCTACGGCGAAATGGTCGACGTGCTGGCCGCCCGCGGCAACCTCCGCGCCGCGCAGCAGCTCGAAGAAATGTGGAACCTGCTCGGCCAGCGCGAGTGCTTCACGCTGTTTTGCGGCTACGCCTCGGGCCACTTTGGCGATCCGCGCGCCGCCAAGGCGCTCGCCGGCATTGTCTCAGCGCACGACTGCGTGCATCGCAAGGCCGACGACATCCTCGCCGAATTCCTGCTCGACCAGCAGGACGTGAAGACCGTCGTCTCGAAATCCTGATCCCCGACCCCCGATCCCCGATCCCCGATCCCCGAGTTACCATCCTCTGATGGCGCACTTGACGACCGCCCGATTCGAGTCGGCGATGCTGTACGCCCATCAGGTCCACCAGGGGCAGCGGCGGAAAGGCACCGGCATTCCGTACATCGCGCACGTGCTCGGCGTGGCGGCTATCGCGATGGAATACGGCGCGGACGAAGACGAAGCGATTGGCGCGTTGCTGCACGATGCCGCCGAGGACGGCGGCGGCGAAGCGACGCTGGCCGAAATCCGCGCGCGCTTCGGCGATGCGGTGGGCGAGATCGTGCTCGGGTGCAGCGACAGCCTGGTCGAGGATCCGGAAGACAAGCTGCCCTGGCGGGAGCGCAAGGAGAATTACCTGGCGCACCTGGAAAACGCGAGCGCCGCGGTGTGCCTGGTGTCGGCCGCCGACAAGCTGCACAACGTGCGGTCGATCATGCGCGACTATCGCGAGCACGGCGAAGAGGTCTGGGAGCGCTTCCAGGGACGCCGCGACGGTACGCTGTGGTACTACGAAACCGTGGCCGACGTCCTGATCCGCCGCTATCGCTCACAACTGACGCGCGACCTCCAGGACGCAGTCGATGCGCTGCTCGGGCTGGTCAGCGAAGAAGGGTTAGGGCGTTGACGCCGGCGGCACGCGCTTCTTCGTCGCCTGCTCGAACGCGTAGGCGATCTCGATCAGTTTCGGCTCGCTGCACTGCGCGCCGACAAAGCCCACACCATACGGCGCCGGCTTGGCGTTGAAACCGGCGGGGAAGGGCTGCTGCGGCGCATTCGGCACCATTCCGAACGGCACCGCGATGATGGGGTAGCCCGCCGTCGCGGCGATGCGCGCGCCCGATCCGCCTGGCGTGATGAAGGCATCGAGCCTGTGGGCCTTTAACACCCCGTCGATGCCTTGATCGCGGCTGAGACGCCGATCCTTCGCATCGTCGGCGTCGAGGCGGGCCTTGTCCGCGACCAGATCGATCTCGTCGGAGATGTCGAAGCGTGACTGCTGGTACTTGATGGCGCCGGCCTTCGCGTGCGCGAGGTTCCATTCGCGGTGCTCCTTCAGCGTCTTGACCGGAGCCGACGATCCGAGTGACGTGAGCCAGGCGTTGTAATCGCGCTTCATCCCGTACTTGAAGTTGATGGAGCAGTTCTGATCCTTACCCTTCGCATGCTCCGCGCCCGAGCAGAACTCAAACAACGGAAAGCTGTCGTTCGCGACCTTGGCCACGACGCTTGGGATTTCGGCTGGATCAACGACGATGGCGCCTTGCTGCTTGAGCACAGCGATGGCGTCTGCAATTACCTTGGCCTGTTCGGTATTGATGCCGCCGCGTGGTGTCTTCTCGCCTGGCAGCGTCAGCTCATCGATGTAAAAGGCGCGCGGCACGCCGATGCGCGCGCCCTTGAGGCCGCCGGCATTCAGGAACTTCGTGTAATCGCGGTTCGGCGGCGGCGTGCACGTCCGCGTCGCCGAATCGTTCGGATCGGGCGACGCACCTTCCATGGCGCCGAGCATGATCGCCGAATCGGCCACGGTGCGCGTCATCGGGCCGGCAGTGTCGTGATCGGCGGTGATCGGGATGACCCCGTACCTGCTGATGCGGCCGATGGTCGGGCGGATGCCGACCAGCATGTTCGCGTTGGACGGGCTGATGATTGAGCCGCCGGTGTCGGAGCCCACGCTGCCGGCCCACAAATTGGCCGCGGTGCCGATGCCGGAGCTCGAGCCGCCGGTTTGCATCACCGGCCGGCCGTCACCGGGTTCGGGCCGCGGGTCGGGACGTGGATCGTACGGATTGAACGCGAAGCCGCCGACCGCGTTGTAGTTGCCCGGCATCGCGTTGGGATTTCCCGCCACCCAGTTGGCCAGCTCGGTCAACCCCGTTTTCGCGATGATGATCGCGCCCGCCGCCTTGAGATTGCGCGTCAGCGTGGCTTCGTACGGCGGCACGAAGCCGGCGAACGCGAGGGCGCCGCCGGTGGTCGGCATGTCGGTGGTGTGAATGTTGTCCTTGAGCGCCACCGGGATGCCGTGGAGCGGGCCACGCAGCTTGCCTTGCGCGCGCTCCCGATCGAGGGTGTCGGCTTCCTGCAGCGCGCGCGGGTTGACGGCCAGCGCCGCGTTCAGGCGATCCTCGTACAGACCGAGGCGCATCAAGTACTGCTCGACGAGCTGGCGCGAGGTCACCTGGCCCTTGGCCATGGCCGCCTGCATTTGCGGAATCGTGGCTTCGACCACGCTGAAGGCCACCGCAGGCGCAGAACGAGATCCCTGCGCGCCAAGCGTCAGCGTCGAGGCGACCAGCGCGAAAGCGAAAGTGAATCGTCGCATGCGCGATATTCTATTCACGATTGGACATCCCGTTCGAACAAACCTGCGCCATCCTCGACAGCGCCTTGCAGGGATCGGCGCGACAGGAGATTGTCGACGAGTTCGCCGCCGCGAAATCGCTCGGCGCCGGCCTCGCGCTGCTCGGCGAGGCGATGCGCGCCAACCAGTTTCGCGTCCGCGGCCACCAGATCTTTCTCGATCGCGCCATTACTTCGTACGACGGCCGGACGCGCGCGGAAGGCTTTCATATCCTGCACGACTGGGACGGCGTGGCGCAGCGCACCAATCCGGACATCATCCCGATCGATGTCCTGCGTTTCGTGGCCGAGCAGCGAGGCGCCGAACCGGCCAGCCGAGTCGAGCTGGCGATCCTGCTCGACTACTACTTCATGCACGTCCTGGCGCTGCTCACGATGCGGATCTGGGACGCGGGCGACCCGGATGAAAACCTCGCGCGCGTCGACGCGTTGCTTACGGCGCTGCAGGGGCCGCACGGCAGCGGCCACCAGTTTGCCGCCGATGCCGCCACGCTGATGTTGATCGGCACCTCGCATTTCGAGCCCGAAGAATGGGGTTACGCCAAGCTGCTGTCGCGCGTGCGGACGCTGAACGACCGCCACCAGTTCGAGGTTGGCCTCGGCCATGCCGCCAGCATGGGCTGCCATCTGCGATTTGGCTTCGAGGCGCAATGCGGCCGCGACACGCTCGCGCTGCGCGACGACAATCTGGCCGACTACCCGTGGCTGTGCTTCGCGCTGGCCGCGGTGATGAAGGAATACTGCCGCCTCGCCGACGCAAACATAAACGACCGACGATCGCGCGGTGATCGAGGAGGCGCTGTTGAACGGCCTCACGCCCGACGCGCGCGCGTTTGTCGGCGTGCCGCCGCCGTCGCTGTCTCGGTCGGAAGCCGATCGCGTGCGCTTCGCCGACGGCTTCGCGCGCCACAAGGACGCGCTGCTCGAAACGTTTCAGAAGTACCGGCCCACCGACGCGGCCTACTCGCCGCTCTCGTTCTTTTTCAACTTCTCCCACAACGTGGTGAAAGGCACGGTGGTGGATGCGTTGCTGTGGGGGGAGGCGTGGGACGTGTCGATGAACGATCTGCTGACGGGCGTGCCGCGGCCGGGACTCGAAGAAGGATCGCAGCAACTGCTCGCCACCACGCTGATGGGCTACGCGCGATCGAACCCCGATCGCATTCGCGGCCGGCTGATGCCGGTCATCGTGTATGACCCGCAGGCCGGCCGCCGTGCCTATTCCGTCGCGATCGAAAAGCTGTCTCAGTAGTTACTTGCGCATTGCGCTCCAGGGCTGCGTACCGCTCGGCGTCGTCACGGTTCCCTCGATTCGGCTGCCCTTCACCGTGCCGGTGTAGGTCTGGCCTCCGGCCACGAACGAGATCTCTTCGCCGTTCATCCGCCCTTTGACCACCGTGTTCTCGGCGCCGTTGAGGGTGAGCGTGCCCTGCACAGTCTGATACTCCTGCGTCAGGTTCAGCCGGCCGTTCGAGAGAATCCACTCGCCATGGACCTTCGCCGGCACAATCCACAGCAGCACTTCGCACCAGCTCTCGCACTCGGTGTCTTGCGGCAGCGACAGGCGCACGTCCGGCTCCCACCCGTCGATGCCGAAGGTGTTGGCGACGATGCGCGACCCGGGCTTGAGCTCGAGGAATTTCGGCGCGAGCTTGTTCAGGTTCACCGGCAACAGGAACAGCGCCATCACCGAGGCCTTCGAGATGTCGGCCACGTACATGTCGCCCTCCACGAACTGCGCCTTGTCGGCCACGCCCGCTTCCCTCGCGAGCTTTCGCGACAACGCCACCATGTCGGGGTTGTATTCCACACCGTGGCCGCGGGCGCCGAGCTTTGCCGCGGCGATGATGTTGCGGCCATCGCCGGAGCCGAGATCGATCACGTAGTCCGCTGGCGTGACCTTGGCGATCTCCAACATCTTGCTGACCATCTGCGGGGGCGATGGCACCCAGACCACGTCTTTCCCTGGCTGACCGCTGCGCGGAACAAACGGTTCCTGCGGCTTCTCCTGCGAGTCGAAGGAAGCAGCCGGCGCGAGAGTGAACAGCGAAAAGACAAGACTGCAAACGAGCGTCCGCATCGTCCCAACCCCTTATTGTTTGGCCTGGGTGCTCGTGACGGTCTTAGTCGCGAAGTCCCAGCGCGTTCCAGCCTGCGCCACAATACGCGGCACATCGTTCTTCAACAGATAGCCCTTCGTCACGAGATCGTTGGCGGCCTTGGTGATCTCGGCGAGATACTGATCGCGGCTGCGATAGCGCTCATCGATCGACCGCCGTGGATCGCCGCTCGCGTCGCGATCGGCCTTCGACCGCGCCAACGGAATGAACGACCCCTGCATGCTCGACAACACGTTGGTGGGGCCTGATTTTTCGTTGAACATGTTCCAGCCGGTGTAGGTCGCAACCGGCACCGTCAGCTCCGGGAGGCGGATGCCGGCCAGCTCGTTCCCGTCGGCGTCCACCTGCGGCACCAGGATTGCGAACGCGGACTTGATCGCAGGTGGCTCCTGCGTGACGATGCCTTTGCGGATGAAGTCCGGGCCGTAGTCGGCGCGATACGCCTTCATCGTTACCACCGGCATGTTCACCGTGGGCAGCTTCGGGAACTTCAATTTGTCCAGCGTGACCAGCGTGCCGTTGTCGACGCGGGGCAGCGCGCTCGCCGGCGGCGCGGTGCCGTCGGTCACCCAGCGATTCATCGCGAGCAGCAGCGATCGCATCGCCCAGCGGTAGTCGAGCGGATTGTTCAGCTGCTGGCCGATCGATTGCGACGGCGGGAACGCGGCCACGCCGTGTTGTCCGGCAGACAGCAAATAGCCGCGCACGTTCGCCGGCAAACGCGCGTCCTTCGTGCCGTCGACGGTGGTGTGGAACAGCGACGCGCTGCGGCCCCAGTATTCATACGAAGAGTTCGTATAGAAAATGTTCGGTTGGTGCGCGGGCTTGGTGGCGTGCGTCAGCAGGCCATCGGTCAGGCCGGTCTCCGGATCGCTCTGTTCCGCGTCGGTGAATGGGAAGATGTCGGTCGGGTAGAAGAAGTTGATGTAGGGATGCCCATCGCGCGAGGGCTGCGCAAAGCGGTGATTGAAGCTGCCGCGCCCGCTGCCCGCCACGTGCGGCATCACGCCGTCAAACACCTTGCGGTGCGATTCGTCCTCGTTGAACCCGTAATAGAGATAGGTGCGGAGAAAGCGGCCGCTCTGCGAAATGCCGAAGGCGATGCCGCGTTTGATGGCGCCGGGCGCCAGGCCGAGCTCCGCCGCGCCGCTGTACTTGATCTTCGAGATCGTGTCGCGCACCGCCGCCGGGCCGACGCCGACCACGGGTGGATCCTGCGACCGATACACGACCTCGTAAATCTTCTGCGGCTCGAATCCGGCCGCCATGCGCACGCTCTTGCCGTCTTCCGTGAACTGCCACTCGGTGCGGGGAATCGTGCGGCGCGTGCCTTCGACCGAGTCGCGCACGGTCAGCACGGTGGCCGCGTCGTTGCGATCGGACACGACATACGCCTGGTGGCCGCGATCGGCCAGCGACGCCTCGGTCGCCCGCGCGTTCACCACGAAGTCGCTGCGCACCAGCCCGGTGATCGCGCGGCCATCGGCCTCTTTGGCGATCGGCGCGAACACGCGTACCAGCCCTTCGCGCACCGGCACGTCGAACTGCCAGCCCACCCACAGGAGTGTGAAGCCGTTCTCGAGCAGGAAGCCGTCGCCGAACTGTTCCGTGGTCTGCGGATCAACGCCGCCTGCCGCGAAGTTGAAGAACCCGACCATACCCTTGCCGCCGCGATTCGACACTTCGTAGAGCACCGTGCCGTTGCCGCGCGAGGAGTCGATCGGCTTGATTAAATAGAAGTCTGACGAAAACTCGACCTTGCCAGCGGCGTTTCTCGGCGCCTTGTCGATGTCTGCGATGATCAGGTTCGCCGGATTGTGCGGGTCGATCGCAAAGTAGATCGTGCCGACCAGCCGCTCGTACGCCCCGGCCGTGCCAAACGCCTTTCCGGCCAGCACCGGCGTGCGCGATTTCACCTCGATCCGAACGACCTCCGCACTGACCGGAGCCGCGACGAGCAGTACTGCCACCAGCGTTCGCAGGATCATAGGCACCTCAAGGCGGCAGTATACTCGCGGCGTCCGGAGGAGAAAACGATGCCGCATATTCATCTGCGCCGATGTTTGTACTCGATTGGGCTGCTGATCGCCTTGATGGTGACGGCAACGAGCCCGGCCATTCAAGCTCAGGCACCACCACCGGATGTGGCCAGCGATGCCGAGGTGCAGGCAGCACAGCGCTTGTTCACCGTCTGGCTGGAAGGGCAAATGGTGTCCCGGCACCTGCCGGGGGTTGCCATCGGCGTGGTCGCCGACCAGGAACTGATCTGGTCCAGGGGCTTCGGGCTTGCCGACGTCAGCGGCAAGCTGGCTATGACCCCGCAAACCAAGTTCCGTATGGCCTCGCACAGCAAGTTGTTCACCGCCACCGCGATCATGCAATTGCGCGAGCGCGGGTTGCTGCGCCTCGACGATCCGGTGTCGAAGCACCTACCGTGGTTCGCGGTCACGCTGGCCGAAGCCGAGGATCCGCCCATCACCATTGAAGAGCTGCTGACGCATAGCTCGGGCCTGCCGCGCGAAGCGGGCTCGCACTGGACGACCTTCGAGTTCCCGACCACCGAGCAACTGCGCAAGTTAATGGCGGAACGGCGCGCGCCGTACTCACCGGAAGTACGGTGGAAGTATTCGAACCTCGCGTATTCGATCGCCGGCATGGTGATCGAGGCCGTCAGCGGCCAGACGTGGGGCGACTACGTGCAGCAGCACATCTACCAGCCGCTCGGCATGACCAGTTCGAGCGTCGACAAGAACGTGGCCGGACTCGCCGTCGGCTACAACCGGCTGATGCCCGACAACACGCGCGCAACCAACCCGTTCATCGACGCCCGCGGCATGGCCGCCGCCACCGGCATCACCTCCACCGTCGAGGACATGGCGAAGTTCGTGTCGGCGCAGTTCCGGAAGGGCAAGATGGGTGGGCGCCAGATCTTGAGCACCGGCTCGTTGCGCGAGATGCACCGCGTCCGCATGCTCGAGAACAACTGGACGCAGGGCAACGCCATCGGCTTCGCCGTGCGGCGCGAGCGCGACAAAGTGTTCGTATCGCACGGCGGCAGCTATCCGGGGTATCAAACCAACACGCTGCTGCAACTGGATGGCAAGGTCGGCGTGATCGTCCTCACCAATGCCGACGATGCGAACCCCGGCGGCATTGCCGCGCAGTTGATGAACACGGTGGGCGAGGCGGTGGCCAAGGCGGCCATGGCACCGGCCGCGAAACCGACCTGGGATCCCGCGTGGTCGCGATTCGCGGGCCTGTATCGAGGCCGCGGCGGCGAGTCGCACGTCGTCGAAATGAATCAGCGGCTGGTGATCATCAATCCCAACGCCGCGAATCTCGACAATCCGATTCGCCTCGAGCCGATTGGCAACAACCAGTTCCGTTACGCCGCCAATGCCGGCGGCGGCCCCGTCGGCGAGATCGTCCGCTTCGTCGAAGAGAACGGCCGCGTGATCCGCATGATCACGGGCGACAGTTACGTCGACCGCGTGAGCAGGTGGGGCAAGGCTTTAGACCCTGCCAATCAGAGCGTAAAGTGATCAGTCAGGCGGGTCTAAAAACCGCCTCTACCGACGACGGCCTTGCGGAAGTCGGCGAAGGTCCCGATCGTGCCGTGCAAGGGCACGATGCGATCGACGAGGAGCTTGCGCTTCTCGATGTTCTCGAGCAGGTTCGCCGCGTAGATGTGCGGCCCGGGTCCGGGACTGTAGGCATCAACTTCCACGATGATCCGATCGCGTGGGAAGTAGGCCATCAGCATCGTGTCGGAATGCGGATTGCCGGCCACGTGATAGAGCATCACGGTCATGGTCTGGTCCTTGATCTCTCGCGAGTCGTCCACCGGCTCCACGACCAACCGTGTCGGCTTCTTCGAGAGCGAGTCCGGCTGGATGGTGTGCGGTCGCTTCGCCATGTTCTCGACCCACTCGCGATTGCCGGCCTGGGTAATCACGTCAGTGCCTTCGGCGATCGCGGCGCGCATGCCGGCGGTGTGATCGAAATGGTGATGCGTTGTCACCAGCTGCGTGATCGGCTTGTTGGGAACGGTTTGCTTCGCCTTCGCAATCACCGCCAATGTGCGGGCTTCGCTTTGCGGCGCTTCGATCAGCATCAGGTGATCGGCGAACTCCACGAGCACGCTATGATGCGACTGCCCGGCAAGGAACCAGATGCCTTTGCCGATCGGCTCCGCGGTGACGTTCGGTGCCGGCGCCGCGGCGGGTTTCGCGGCGGCCGCGGCCGGCGCCGCGAGATCGCCGACCTCGCCATCGAGCGTCTGCCGCGTGGCGCGAATTTCCCACGTGGTGAAGTCGTCCACCTTTCCGGCGAACTGCGCCGGTAAATTCATGCCGCTGACGTCGCCCCACTCGCCGAACGTCGTCATCATCACCACGTCGCCAAGGTTCGGGTGATACGCCTTCGACGAGGTCGACAACGGCCGGCCCGACGGGTCGATCGTCAAAGTCAGCACCGGGCCTGCCGCGGTGGTGATGTCGGCTTGCCGCGCCGTGCCAGCGGAGCGCACGTTGGTCACCGTGGTCTTGGGGTCCAGTGTCGAGCGCAGCAGCTTGAGCGGATGGTGATAGAGGTCGTGACGGCGATCGGTTTCGGTGAGCGCCGCCGCGCGGGCCGCCTGTCCCTGCGGGTTGACGTTGAACGCCACCTCGCCGTCGAGTCCCTGAATTTGCGTTTGTGGCTGCGGCCCCTGGAAGTACGCGAACTTTGGCGTGCGGGTTTGTTCCACGCGTTGCCGGCCGTTGGCGATGTCGATCTGGCGTTTGTAATTGCTGATCGCGAACTGCTGCGTGGCGGCCTCGGGCTTCATGTCCTGCCCGAGGTTGTAGTTCACGCCCTCGCCCTCGATGATCAGCGTCTTCGCCGCTTCGACGCGGCCGCGGCCACCCAGCGCCCGCATGGCATCTTCAACGAACTGTTGTTCGGGCGTGCCCGGTGATGTGCAGCCGCTGAAGGCTACGATCATCAGAAGCGCGAGTGCTCGTGACATGTTGCGTCCCTCGTGAATTGAACTCTTAACTGCCGACTCTAGACTGTTGACTGTCCTTACCCGCATCCTGGAAGTTGAAAAGCGCCGATGCGTGTCGAGTAACTCGTTGCGTCCTTCTTAATGTAATCGCCAACATACCAGATGGTGCAGTCGTCTTCGGGATCGACCGCGGTCTGCGTGTAGTCCTGCCATCGCATGGTCGAGGTCTGCGCCGCTTCGCCTTCGATCAGCACGGCTTCGCGCAAGGTCAGCTGCCCAGGCGGATCGCCCGGTGTGCGCGCGGCGAAGCGCTGTCCGGTGAAATGGTCCGGTCCTCCAAACGAATAGCCGATGCCGATATTGCCGCGTTTGTCGATCGCAGGACTCGCCATCCATCTAAAGCTAAGTGCCTGAGGTGCGTACGGTGCGTGGGTGCCCTGTTGAAAGAGCCGGGCATTGTTCGACGCATCAAGCCGAAATTCGTACCAGCGGACGCCACCGCCGCCGGTCGACGTATTCACCGAGTGCACGCCGACGATCGACTGCTGGTTACCGATGCGGCGATACACGAGGCGCGCCATGATCTTGTCGCCCTGCGCGTCGAGTTTTCGGTCGGCGCCAGGTTGCGGCACGCAGTTGGTCAACTGTCCGTCGCACAAATACCGATACGGCGCCACGGGAATGCGCACCGGCCCTTCGAGCCGCGTCTTGGACATATCCCGCCAGTCGGTGAACATCTTCCACGCCAGGATGGCGTTGTCGTCGAACACTTTTTTCAACTGCATGCCTCCGGCGGCCATCATCACGTTTGGCGCGCCTCGTGGCGGCAGCTCCGTGCCATCGAGGTCAGCGTTGTTCAGGAAGTTGACGTCGTTGATGACGAAACACAACTCGCGCGCGGGACGCCCCGCGATCATCGCGTTGCGTTCGACCACGCACGCGTGCTTCTCGATCACTTCGTCTCCGGTACTTGTGGGCACGTAGTATCCGTCGGGCCACACGGCGGGACGAGGGTAATCGGGGAAGAGCGGGCGCAGGAACTCGTAACGGTGATACGTGCCCATTGGGTCATCGCTCGTACTAATCGCGTAGCACATTGAATACGGACCTGTGGCTGCTGGTGCGCGGGGTGCACTGGGTGCACCGGGTGCACTTTGTGCACTCTGAGCACCTTGTGCACTGGCAGGCGGCTGAAACAACAGAGCCGGCTCTCCGGGTTGGCCCGCGCGCCCAATCGGGCTTTCATAAGCTTGCGGGCGGGCGGTCCACAGAGCGCGGCTGATCAGGCCGCGGATCAGCCCTGCCAAAAATCGGCATCACGATCAACCAGCGGCGCGCGAGCTGGTCGTAGCGCACCACCGCGTCGCCGTTGTTGCGTGCTTCGCACGTGCCGCCGAAACCGCGGAATACGTTATTCGTGTTCACCGGGCCGTACAAGACGCGTCCCGTTTCCTGGTAGCGGCGACCGGTCTTCGTGAAGATCGCCATCCGTGAATTCACGGTCTGGACGATGTGATCCGGGCCCACGGCGAGCGAATTGTCGGAGGGGTTGCGCAGACTCGCAGTCCCTTGCGGCCCTTCGAACCCAACGCCGAGGCCGTCGAACGCGTGGACGATGCGCGCCGGCGGCCGCGAGCCCGGCGTGGTTTGCTCGATGTTCTGCCCGTTTAGGGCCGCGGACAGCGCAATGACACCAAACAATTGGATCGCTCGATGCATATTGATCCCGGTTCCCGGATCTCGGGTCCCGAAGTATAGACCCACGATTCGTCCCCACGGTTGAGAAGGAAGTTGCACGGAAAACGGCACATTAGGCGACAATGGCGCCGTCCGTCGGTCGCGGCAGACGCCTCGGCGGATTATCCAGCAATAAGGAAAATCAATTGGACGCTCTGTACGGACGTTACCTATTGTTCACATCGGAGGAAGAGGCATGACGATTGTTCGCCGGATTTTGATCGCGAGCCTGGCGGTGGTGCTGAGTGCGCCCCTCGCACACGCGCAGGTGCAGACCGGATCGATCACGGGGACCGTGACCGACGCGAGTGGTGCGATATTGCCGGGCGTGAGCGTTGTGCTCACCGGCGACCGCTTAATCGGTGGCCCCCAGACACAGGTGACAGACACCAGCGGCACCTACCGTTTCGATCGCCTCGTCCCGGGCTCCTACAACGTCAAGTTCGAGTTGCAGGGTTTCCGCACCGTTGATCGGCCCAACGTCATCATCAACGCCTCGTTCGTGGCCACCATCAACGGCAAGATGGAAGTCGGCCAGGTGAGCGAGACCATCACGGTCACCGGCGAATCGCCGACCGTTGACGTGCGTTCCAACGTGCAGCAGACGGTGATGAGCCAGGAAATCCTGGAAGGCATCCCGACCGGCCGCGACCCGTGGTCGCTCGCCAAGCTGATCCCCGGCGTGCAGGTGGCGACGTATGACGTCGGCGGCACGCAGTCGATGCAGCAAAGCAGCCTGTCGGCGCACGGTTCGAACACGGCCGACGTCAGCTACAACATCGACGGCGCCACGGTGAACTGGCCGGGCGGCGGCGGCGGCGCAACGATGATCTATTACGACCAGGGCATGTTCGAAGAGGTCAACTACATGACCTCAGCGATCCCCGCCGAAATGATGGCGGGCGGCGTGTCGATCAACATGGTCACCAAGGACGGCGGCAACCAGTGGCGCGGCCGGCTCCCGTACAACTTCTCGAACCAGGATCTGCAGTCCGAGAACTGGGCGGAGACGCAGCGCCTCAATCCCAACTTCCGCGGCAACCCGACGCTCAAGACCTACGACATGAACCTGTCGGGCGGTGGCAAGCTGATTGAAAACCGCGTGTGGATCAACGGCACGATCCGCCGATGGATCGTCAACAAATACGTCAGCAACCTCAATCCCGACGGGACGCAGGCGCTCGACGACAACACGTTGAAGAACTACTCCGGCAAGATCGTGGCGCAGGTGACCACCAACAACAAGCTCACCGCCGGCTACTTCTGGAACGACAAGATCCGCGGCCATCGCCGGGACGGCAGCAATCGCATTCCCGACATTGCCTCGGTCCACCAGATCAACCCGGTGCAGACCACGCAGTTGAAGTACACGGGCATCCGCAATCGCCTGGTGTACGAATCCAACTTCAGCGTCATGGACGGCATCACGCACTACACCTATCAGCCAGACACGCCGGCCGACGCGATCCGCAAGATCGATAGCGGTCTCGCGGAAGTGTTCTTTGCCTCGGACCGCGAGGACAAGCAGCCGAATTCACGGCACCAGTTCGACAACGTGTTCAGCTACGGCACCAGCGGTTTCGGCGGAGAGCACCTGTTCAAGGCCGGCGTGCAGTGGGGGCGTCTGTGGTACGAGTCGTTCTACAGCGTGCAGGGCGATCACCACGTGAACTACAACAACGGGGTCCCGACCTCGGTCACCCAGTTCAACACCCCGGTTCACCCGCAGAACGTGGCCACGGTGACCGGCTTCTTCTTCCAGGATTCGTGGTCGATGAACCGGTTGACGCTGAACCTCGGCGGCCGCTACGACAAATACGTCGGCACGCTGCCGGCGCAGGAGGCCGCGGCTGGGCGGTTCGTCGGCGCGCGCAGCATTCCTGAGACGGAAGTGCTTAACCAGAGCAGCGGCGTGTGGCGCCTCGGCGCGTCGTACGATCTGACCGGCAGCGGTCGCACCGCGCTGAAGGCCAGCTACAGCCGTTACGCGTTGCAGGTCGGCATCGATCGCGTCACCAACCTCAACCCATTGGCGAACGGCTCGCGTTCGTGCCCTTGGACCGACCCGAACGGCGACGGCCGCTTCACCGAATCTGAAGTGAACGTGGCGCAGTGCGGCGCGTTCGGCGGCGGCGTCAATACCCGCTATGCCGACGGCATCGGCTGGCCGTATTCGGATGAGCTCACTGCCGGCGTCGAGACGCAGTTGCCCGGCGCCGTTCGCATCGGTGCGATGTTCTACTACCGCACCAACCGCGACCAGTTCGGCCAGCGCAACGAAGCCGTGCCGACGTCGACCTACACGCAGCACACTATCAACATCCCGAACGGCCCGGCCGGCATGACCCAGGGAACGGTGTTCAATCTGCGCTCGGATCTCGTCAGCGCGCAGGACAACGTGCGCTTCAACGCCGACTATCTCGACACCGAGTACAAGGGCGTCGAGTTCACCGCCACAAAGCGCTTTACGCAGAAGTGGCAGATGCAAGCCGGCTTCACCATCGGCAAGAACGAGGGCGGCGTCACGAACGGTACCGACCTCAACGACCCGAACGTGACGCTGTTCCCGACCGGCATCATCGGCAACGACTCGGAGACGGCGCTGCGCCTTTCGGGGAGTTACGAGCTGCCGTGGCAGATCAACCTGGCCGGCTCGTTGATCGCCAACAACGGCTATCCGTACAACACCACGTTCAGCGTGACCCGCGCGGCCGCGGCGGCCCAGGGCATCGCGCTGACCCGCGCCACCCAGACGATTCAGCTGACCGAGCGCGGCGAGGAACGGTATCCGAACGTCACGATGGTTGACCTCCGCCTGTCGCGCCGGTTCCGCTTCGGCGGCAACCGCAGCTTCCAGCCGGAGATCAGCATCTTCAACCTCGGCAACGCCGACACGATCGTCGGCCACACAACCGCGATTGGCGGCAACTACCTGGTGCCGACGGAAATCCTCGCGCCCCGCATCATGCGCGTCGGGTTCACGTTGCTCTTCTAGGCGGAGATACAGACAAAAAGGGCGCGACACTTTCGGTGTCGCGCCCTTCTTGTGTACAGGGTCAGGAATCAGGCCAATCAGGCAATCAGGCAATCAGCTCGCCAGGAGACTGACCGAATACGCAAGAATGAGCAGCGTCGTCAGGCCTGTGACCCGGTTGCGCGCCTGCTCGGCCTCGAGTGAGTTGAGCAATCCGTGCAGCATGCGCCCGACCTCCGCGGCGTCCTCGAGCAGCACATTGGCGCGGCCGGGGCTGATATAGGCGCGCCGGCCGGCGAGCTCGATTTGCGTTTGCACCTCTGCTTCAGAACCAATCGCGATGCGAAGGTGGTTCAGATAGCGGCCGCCGCCGACCGCTCGGCCTTCGGCGATGTTCGATGGAATCGACACCGCGGCTCTTCGAATTTGCGACGTGAGCCCGAACATTTCGACTCGCGGGAAATGGGCGCTGGCCGTATACACCGCATCCGCTAGATCCATCGCCTTTTGCCATACCTGCAGATCGCGAAACGACTTGACCATGGGGAACCTCCGAGGAGGAACACCTGCAGTCGTTGATCCAGCACAAACTTGCGAGAATCCGCCCGATTCTCCGGTCGACGTACGAATTTTCCGAAGCTTCGCACCGGCCCGGACGCTTCAAATTTTGAGAACTGAACCTTCCTGACTCCTGATTGCTGATTCCTGACTGCCTAGAGACGCGCCCTTACCTCCTGCGCGCCGACGATCGCGAACAGCACGAGGATGGTCACCAGCAGCAGGTTGGTGAGGAGCGAATTCTTCGGCACCGGCGAGGCCCAGGCGACGCGGTTGTTCAAGTAGAGCAGCGTCGCCGCCACGAACGGCACGAACAGGCTGCTCACAATCGTATAGATGATCACCACTTGGATCGGCTGTCCGGTGAAGGCAAACGGAATCGGCACCAGTGAGATGAACGCGAGCCCGAGCCGGTAAGGGGTGCTCGTGACCTTGACGATCTCCTGCCGCTGTTCGATCGGCAGCTTTTTCACGATGCCGTAGAAGTCCGCATACAGATACGGCACGCTCTGCCAGACGCCCAGCAGCGAGGCGAACACCGCCGCCCAGAAGCCGACCGAAAACGCGATGCGGCCGAACGTGCCCAAGACGTTGCCAAGGGCCGCGGCCATGCGCGGCACCGCGTCGGCGTTGGTCAGCGCCACGCCCGAGGTAAAGAACGCGTCGTTGGCAATCAACATGATCGAACCGCCGAAGATGGCGGTGAACAGGTAGGCGATGGCGATGTCGCCGCGCACGTAGTTCAGGAACCCGGCGCCGCGCATCCCTTCCTCGCGCATCCAGTAGTTGTACGACAACATCGTGATCGAGCCGCCGACCCCGCCGATCAGCGACAGCACATAGGTGCCGCTGCCGACGGGGATGGAAGGAATCAACAGACCCCTCACCGCCGGCGCCGCGTTGTTGTCGAGCGTAAACATGGCGCAGAACAGGATGCTGAAGCCCATGACCCCGACCAGCAGCTTCATCAGCTTCTCGAAGCTGCCGTAGCCGCCGAGGAACACGAAGGCAAAGCCGATCAGGCTGTGCGCGACGGCCCCCCACGATTGCGAAATGGCGCCGCCGGTGAGGTTCGCGATGCCGAGCCCCGTGGCGTTGGTGAGCGACGCGCTGACCGCCACCGTCCACAACACCAGGTACACCACGAAATACCACTTCACCCACGCCGGCAGGTGATCCGCCCAGCCTTCGAGCGCGGTCTTGCCGGTGGCGAGCTGCCACCGCGCAATGCCTTCCTGGAGGACGAACTTGAAGAAGGCGCCCGCCGCAATCGCCCACAACAACATCACGCCGTAGCGCGCGCCGCCAACGGTCGCGGAGACGACGTCGCCGGATCCAATCCCAGTCGCGGCCACGACCAGGCCAGGCCCGGCCAGTTTGAGAAAACTTACTTTTGGTTTGGAATCATCCATTGATGCCTGCCACGTACGTCAACCACGGAGCTCACGAAGCACACGGAGCATATCTTCTAAATGCATTTGGTATTTAGAAAAACAGCTCCGTGTTCGCCGTGTCCTCCGTGGTTAACGTCCGTGATCAAGCAAATGGCTTATCGATTGAAGGGCTGGGTTGAGAAAAGTAGGTGGCGCCTGAATCGGTGACGTAGAGACAATCTTCCAAACGGATTCCGAACTCGCCGTAGATGGCGACCATCGGCTCGTTGCTGAAGCACATGCCCGGCGCGAGCGGCGTCTTGTTGCCGCGCACGAAGTTGGTCCACTCGTGGCCGTCGAGGCCGATGCCGTGGCCGGTGCGGTGGGGAAGGCCCGGCACTTTGTAATCCGGTCCGAAGCCGGCGTCGGTGATCACCTTGCGCGCCGCGGCATCCACCGCTTCGCACGGCGTGCCCGGCTTCACCACGGCAAACGCCGCGGCCTGCGCGCGCTTCTCGAGGTTCCAGATGTCGGTCTGCCGCTGGCTGGCGCGGCCGAATACCGTGGTGCGCGTGATGTCGGATTGATAGCCGTCCACCGAGCAACCGCCATCGACCTGGATGACGTCGCCTTCCTTGAGTTTCTGCGGCTCGATGCTACCGTGCGGAAAGGCCGTGAAAGCGCCGAAGCTCACCGACGCGCTGCCGGTGGCGCCGAGCGCGCGATGCGCGGCCGCGATGTTGGCGCGCAGCTCGTCCTGGGTCATGCCTTCGCGGAAGGTTTGAAAGGCGGCACGGAACGCTTCGATCGTGATGTCGCTGGCTTTTTGCATTAGCGCCAGCTCCGTAGCGCCTTTGAACATGCGGCAACCGGCCGTGATTGGGTCCGCGTCAACGAACTCGGTGCCAGCGCTTTCCTTCTTCACGCCGTTGAAGATGAAGAAGCGGAGTCGCTCCTCGATGCCGACGCGCCCGGTGGCGGCGCCGCGATCCTTGAGGATGCCGGCAATCTGCCGGTAAGGACTCTCGTCTTCCTGCCAGACGCGCACTTCAGCGTTCTTCGACACCAGCTCGCGCGCGCGTTCCTCCTCGAAGCCGGGGCACACCCACGCGATGTCGCCCTTGGCCGGAATCACCGCCACGAACGGACGCTCGCTCAATCCCCAGCGCACGCCCGTGAAATAGAACATGCTCGATCCGCCTTCGAGGAAGATCGCGCTGATCTTGTTCTCGTTCATCAAGCGCTGCGCCTTCTGCACGCGCGCATTGCGTTCGTCGCGCGTGATCGGAGCGATGCCGGCGGTCATCGGCTTGAGCGCCGCGATCGCCGGATGGGGACCGCTCGCAGCGGGCGTTGCAGACTGCGCCTGCGCAGTTTCAGCGGAGTTGTTGCAGCCGGCGACGCCAAGACCGAGTCCGGCGGCGGCGCTAGTGTGGAGAAATAAACGGCGATTAGTTTTCATCTCAAATCCTGTCACGTACGTGAGCCACGGAGGCTCGGAGACACGGAGCATATCTTTTCTAAATGCATTTTGTATTTAGAAAACCCGTCTCCGTGGCTTCGTGCCTCCGTGTAAAACGTACGTGTCAGCGACGCTTGATGAAGGTCCCGTTCTTCAGCTCTGCGTACGCCTGCTGGAGCTCATCGCGGGTGTTCATCACGATCGGTCCGTACCACGCCACCGGTTCCTCCAGCGGCCGCCCGGAAATCAGCAGAAATCGAACGCCCTCGTCTCCCGATGTCACGGTGATTTCATCGCCGCTGTCGAAGAGCACCAGTGATCGGTTGCCGAGCATCGACGGGGTAGCCTCATCCGACACGCCGACCAGCTCGGTCTGGACTGGAAGCGGCTTCGACGAATCCCTGAACGTTCCGGAGCCCGCAAAAACGTAGGCGAAGGCATGCCTCGACGCCTCGACGGGAATGCGCTTGGTCCGGTTCGGCGGCACCGAGATGTCCAAGTATCGCGGCTCGGCGGCCACGCCTTCGACCGGTCCGCGCTGACCCCAGAAGTCCCCGACCACGACCCTCACTCGCGTCCCATCGTCATCGGTCACTTCGGGAACGTCCTTGGCGAGCACGTCCTGGTAACGCGGATCGGTCATCTTCAGCGACCGCGGCAGGTTGGCCCACAGTTGAAAGCCGTGCATGCGGCCTTGCGGATCACCCTTCGGCATTTCCTGGTGAAGGATGCCGCTGCCGGCGGTCATCCACTGCACGTCCCCCGCGCCGAGCGATCCGCGATTGCCAAGGCTGTCGCCGTGGTCCACGGTGCCCGCCAGTACATAGGTGATCGTTTCGATCCCGCGGTGCGGGTGCCACGGGAACCCGGCGAGGTAATCGTCAGGACGATCGTTGCGGAAATCGTCAAACAGAAGGAAAGGGTCAAATTCGTTGGTTTCACCGAAGCCGAAGCCACGGTGCAGCTTTACGCCGGCGCCCTCCATATGCGGAGTAGCTTCGACGACGCGTCGAACAGGCCTGATTGACATGATGAGCTCCGAGGATGAGGACTACCGCGGCAGTCGCGCGGTCCACTCGGATGGCACGTCCACGTACGCGCCATCAAGATCTTTGATGGCGGAACAGCCCAACAGTTTCATCGTACGGATCACGTCGGTTTTCAGGATGTCGATGGCCCGCGCCACTCCGGCCTGGCCGCCGGCGCCAAGCCCGTAGGCGTAGGCGCGGCCGATGAGAACGGCGCTCGCGCCCAGACACAGTGCCTTCACCACGTCGCTGCCGCGGCGGATGCCGCCGTCGAGCAGGATCTCGGTCTGGCCCTTCACGGCTTGCACCACTTCGGGTAGCACGCGAATGGTCGGGGCCACACCGTCCAGTTGGCGTGCTCCGTGATTCGAGACCACGATCGCCGAAGCGCCCTCAGCGACCGCGCGCCTCGCATCGTCGGCCGTATGGACACCCTTCGCCACGATCGGTCCGCCCCACGCGTCGCGAATCCACTTGAAGTCTTCCCACGACGTCATCGACGCTTCGAGCGCGGCGCCGACATCGGCGTAGCCCATCGGGCCGTCGGCGAGCACGATGTTGGGAAAGTTCATCAATCCGCCGTCGCCGAAAAAGTTGTAGAGCCAGCCTGGCCGCACCAGCATTTGTCCGAGGTGCGGGATCGTCGACAGATTTCGCGCCAGGAGTTGTTTGACGCCGTTACGTGCATCGCGCTCGCGCATGCCGGCTACCGGCGTGTCGATGGTGACGACCAGCGCCTTGTAACCGGCAGCCTTGGCGCGGCCGATCACCTTCAACGCGACGTCGCGGCCGCCGACCAGGTAGAGCTGGTACCACGCGGATCCGTTCGTGGCGGCTTTCACGTCCTCGAGCGTGCAGCCCGACAGGGTGGACAGCGAGTAGATGGTGCCGGCATCGCCGGCGGCGCTCGCCGCTTCCTCTTCGCCACGCGGGTAGAACATGCGGCTGCTGCCGACGGGCGCGAGCACGATCGGCAAATCGATTTTGGTGCCGAGCACCGTCGTGGTGAGGTCGCAGCTGCGCGTCGCCACCGCCGATCGCGGGCGGAAAAGCACGTCCTGGAATGCCCGGGAGTTTTCGCGGAGCGTCCACTCGCGCTCGGCGCCGCCATCGATGTAGTCGAACACCATGCGCGGCAGCCGGCGCATGGCCATGAGACGGAGATCTTCGATCGTGACCGCGGACGAAACCGGCATGGGTGGCGATTGTAACTTGTCTATCCGGCTAAAGCCGGACACCACCGGTTGGTGTTGTGGTGTCCGCCTTTAGGCGGATAGACTCGCGGCCATGAAGGTAACGGCAATCATCCTGACGTTCATGGCCGCCGCTCTCACAGCAGCACCTTCCAGTGAGGTCCTGCGCGTGCGCGAATGGCGCGCCAAGAACGAGGGAGCCATCCTCACCGAGCTGATCCAGCTGCTGTCGCTGCCCAACGTCGCCGCCAATCGCGCCGACATCGCCAGAAACGCCGACCTGCTCACGTCGATGTTCGAGCGGCGCGGCTTCCTGGTGTCGCGCTGGGAAACGAAAGGCTCGCCGATCGTGTTCGCGCGGCGCGACGCGGCGAACGCGCGCGGCTCGGTGATCTTCTATTTCCACTACGACGGCCAGGCCTCCGACCCGAAAGAGTGGACGCGCGGCGCGCCGTACATCCCAGGCGCGTATGTCGGCGACAAGCCGGTGACAATCGCGCCGCAGTCAGCGGGCGTCAATCCCGACACCCGCATCTACGCGCGATCCGCATCCGACGACAAGGGACCGATCGTGGCATTCCTGGCGGCGATCGACGGATTGATTGCCACGAAGGCCAACATCCCGTGGAGCATTCGCGTGGTCCTCGACGGTGAAGAGGAGGCGGGCTCGCGCAATTTCAATTCGACCATGATGGAACGGGCCGCCGAAGTGAAGAGCGATCTGGCCGTGATTGTCGACAGCCCGCGCCATCCGAGCGGATTGCCGACTGTGTATTACGGCTCCCGCGGCGGCTCCGGCGCTGTCATCAAGGTCCATGGCGCGATCGGCGACCTGCACAGCGGCAACTACGGTAATTTCGTCACCGATCCGGCGATGGCGCTCGCGAAGCTGATCGCGACGATGAAGGATGAGAACAACAACGTCACGATCAAAGGGTTTTACGACGACGTGACGCCGTTGACCGCGACCGAGCGCCGCGCGATCGACGAGATTCCCAACATCGATCAGAAACTGCTCGAGGAATTCGGGCTGGCACGCCAGGAGCATCCTGAAAGCCGCATTGAGCTGCAGCACAATCGGCCGACGCTCAGCATTCTGGGCCTTGAAGCCGGTCAGGTCTACACCGGCACCCGATCGGCGATTCCCGGATCCGCCTCGGCGCGAATCGAGATGAGGTTGGTGAAGGGTCTCACCCCGGCCAAGCAGGTCGATCTGCTCATCGCGCACATCCGCGAGCAGGGCTTTCACATCGTCGACAAGGAGCCCGACATGGCGACGCGGCGCAAGTATCCGCTGATCGCGCAGGTCACTCGCAGCGGCGGCGGTGGTGGCGGGGGACTCGGCATCGCGAAGACTTCGATGGACAACCCCGTGACCAGCAAAGCCGCCGATGCGATCCGCGCGCTCAATCAGCGGCTGGTGCAGTTGCCCACCATCGGCGGCGGCCTGCCATTTGGTGTCTTCAGCGAGAGCCTGGCGCTGCCGTCAATGGGATTGGCGGTGGCGAACTTCGACAACAACCAGCACGCGGCGAACGAAAACATCCGCGTCGGCCATTTCTGGGAGGCGATTGAGATTTTTGCAGCGTTGGCGACGATGCCGCGCTGAAGATCGTACGTGTGTATGTATTTTCGTAGGGGCGGGACTTTAGTCCCGCCCGCCAGCGAACGCCTTCAACGTCTGTTCTAGAACATTCACCGCGCGCCAATACTCATCGAGCTGCAGGTGCTCGTTCGGCGTGTGATCGAGTGAGCTGTCGCCTGGCCCATACGCAACGATCGGACATTTCCAAATCGGCGCCACGACGTTCATGTCGCTGGTGCCGGTTTTCAGCACGAAACCGAGTTGCGCACCCTGCTCGTGTGAGCGCAAGCCCGCGAGAAAGCTGCGGACGAGCGCGTTGCTGCGATCGCCTCGCCACGCCTGCTCATAACCCCGGAAGGTCAACTTGAATGAGGTCTTGATGGCCCGATGGCCTGATGACCCGATGGCCTGCCCTTCCATCTCCTTCATGAGCGCCTCAGCATCAAAGCCAACCGGCAATCGCCACGCAAACTGTGCGTCCACGGTGTCGTGCATCTCGGCGCTGGTGGCGGTGACGAATCGCCGCAGGCTCGGACTGAGCTGATCGAACGCCTTGTCCTTGCCGGCATTCACCCGGTCCGCATGCGCCGTGACCCAATTCCAGAGATCGACCACGACGGTGGCGACGCTTGCGTCGGGACCGGCGGTGTGCGCCATCGGCTGATCGGCCGTGAGATCGAGCAGCAGGCGGCCTTTGTATCCGAGTGTGACGCGGTTCCAGTGGCTCGGCTCGCCGATGATGCATGCATCCGGCACGCGTTCCTTCGAGCCATCGAAGCGGGCCGCGATGAATCGCGCCCCTTTGCTCGTGGCCGCTTCTTCTTCGACCGCGCCGACCACCACCACCCGCACGTTCGCGGCCTTCGCGGCCGCCGCACCAAACCGCGCCGCACCGGCAACGAACGTGGCGAGCGGACCTTTCGCGTCGATACTGCCGCGTCCGTAAAGCAGATCGTTCTCGATGCGAACCGGAATGTTGCCGGGGACCGTGTCGATGTGGCCGAGCAGTACGATCGTGCGCGGTGCGTCGGGATCGCCGAGCTCGCCAACCGCGTTGCCGGCATCATCCATGAACGCGCGATCGAAGGCGGCGGCGCGCATCTGGCTGACGAGCCACGTTGCGGCGACGGCTTCCTGGCGCGAGAGCGAGGGGATCGCCACCAGCCCGTGCACCAGTTCCACCGCAGCCGGGCGATCCATCTACGCCTTACCCTGTCCCGCCGAAGCCCCCGGGGACGAAGGCGGAAGCTCCTTGATCGCGCGCGCGATGGCCTGCACGCCGAAATCGATTTCTTTCTCGGTAATCACGAGCGGCGGCAGTAGCCGCAGCACGGTGGGACCGGCGGGGAGCGCGATCACGCCGTGCTCCATCATCAGGCTCTTGAGCACCGGCGCGACCTTCGTGCGCAGCTCGACGCCGATCATCAGGCCGAGGCCGCGAATCTCGCGGACTGTCGCCACGCCTTCGAGCGCACCGCGCAGCTGATTGCGCAGGTTGGCGCCGAGCGTGGCGCTGCGCTTGATCAGGTCTTCATCGCGATAGGCCTCGATCGCGGCAAGCCCCGCCGCACATGCGAGCGGCGAACCGCCGAACGTGCTGCCGTGCGCGCCGGGTGTGAGCACGTCGCGCACCGCTTTGGTGTAGGCAAACGCGCCCATCGGGAATCCGCCGCCGAGACCTTTGGCCAGGCAGATGATGTCGGGTGCGATTCCCGAATGTTCAATGGCGAACCATTTTCCGGTTCGACCGAAACCGGTCTGGATCTCGTCGACGATCAGCAGGGCGCCGCGATCGCGACATAGCCTCTGCGCAGTCGTCAAAAAATCCGGCGTCCCGACGTTGACGCCGCTCTCGCCCTGGACCACTTCGAGGATCACGGCCGCTGTGTGATCGGTAATCGCCTTGTCTAGCGCCGCCGCATCGTTGAACTGCACGTGCGTGGTTTCCAGCAAGGGCGTAAAGCCTTCGCGATATTTCGGCTCCCACGTCACCGACAGGGCACCGATCGTGCGGCCGTGAAAACCTTTCGTGGTGGCGACGAATGCGGGCCGCTTGGTCACCAGCCGCGCGAACTTCAACGCGCCGT
The DNA here is from genome assembly GCA_963784445.1 of uncultured Acidimicrobiia bacterium. Classification (GTDB taxonomy): domain Bacteria; phylum Acidobacteriota; class Vicinamibacteria; order Vicinamibacterales; family UBA2999; genus 12-FULL-67-14b. The sequence goes on from CAWARO010000003.1 coordinate 214,454, forward strand.
CCACGGCTTCGGCGCCGCTGTTGGCGAGAAATACGTGCGGCAGGTGTTTCGGCAAAACGCCAACGAGCGCCTGGGCAAACTCGGCGCGCTTGTCGTTGTAGAGATAGTTGGGACAGAGCGTCAGCGTTTCGGCTTGTTCCTGAATCGCGGCGGTTACGCCTGGATGGCAATGCCCGAGCATGGCCACGCCCTGGGCGGAGCCGAGGTCGAGATATTTCTTGTCATCTTCGTCGTGCAGCCAGCAACCCTCGCCGCGAGTGATGACCACCTCGCCGCGTCGCGCTGTGGTGCCGCCGAGAATGCGCTCTTCAACCTGTGCGTGTTTCATCCGATCCCTGATCCCCGATCCCCGATCCCTAGCTAATATGCGTCCCGGCGCCGGCAAGCGCTTTTGAAATCGGCGCCTCGACCCGCCCGTCTCCAAAGATCACCTTACTCACGCCTTCGTCGATCGCTTCCACCGCACCCATGACCTTCTTCTTCATGCGGCCCTCGGCGAACTCCATGAACCGATCCGCCTGGCCCTTGGGAATCTGCGCGATCAACGTCGATTCATCCGGGAATTTTTCGAGTAGGCCCACTTGATCGGTCAGGATCACGAGCGCCTCGGCATTGAACGCGCCGGCCACCATGGCCGCCGCGCGATCGCCGTCGACATTGATGGCTTCACCCGCGGTGGATGACCCCGGCGGCGTGAGCACCGGGAAGTAGCCCGCGCCGATCAGGAGCGTCAGCAGCTCCACGTTCACCTTTTCGACCGTGCCCGTCCAGTCGTCGCGCAGGACCATGCGCCGGCCATCCACGCGAATGCGCAAGGTGTCTTTGCGCGTGCCTTCGAAGACACGCCCATCGAGTCCCGACAAGCCGACCGCGTTGATGCCCTTGGTCTGCAGCTTTTCAACCCACATCTTGTTCAACTGGCCGCAGTAGACCATCTCGAAGATTTCGAGCGTTCGCCGATCCGTTCGCCGGCTGACGTGCCCGGTTTCACTCGTGACGAACTGTGCCGGATGACCCAGCGCTTCCGCCACCTGGTTCGTGGTCTGCGCGCCGCCGTGCACGAGGAGTAACTCCGTTCCCTTCGCGCGCAGCGCCACGATGTCGGTGATGACGGCGTCGATGTTGAGTGAAGTACCGCCGCCCACTTTCACAACGATCATAGGGGTCTTAGGTCCTGGGGTCTTAGGGTCTTAGAGCTCAAGTTCTTCAAGACCCTAGGACCTTAGAACCCTAGGACCTCGTTTGATCAAATCGGGTGCAAGCCGGGGAATTCGAGGCCGAGCCGTTCATCCCAGCCCATCATGATATTCGCGCACTGCATGGCGGTGCCGGCGGCGCCCTTCATCAGGTTGTCGATCGCGCAGAGCGCGACCACGCGGCCGGTGGACGCATCAAGCTCGAAGCCCACATCGGCGTAGTTGCTGCCCGACAGAATCTTCGGCTCGGGATAGCGATACAAACCGGTCCGATCCTTCACGATCCGCACAAAAGGCTCGCCGGTATAGGCATCGCGATACGCCTTCCACACATCTTTTTCCTGCGTGCCCGGTTTCACGAACACGTGCGCGGTGGCCAGTACGCCGCGAACGTTGTCGACGGCGGTGGCGCTCAAATGCACGTCGGTCACCACGTTCTTCAACTTGAGTGCCTGCAGCACTTCCGCGGTATGACGATGACCGGTTGGCGCGAAGCTGCGCATCACGCCGGCGCGTTCTGGATGATGAGTGGAATCCGCCGCTGCCGCCCCGCCCTCGCTGCTGCCCACCTTGACCTCGCAGATGATGCCGCGCGCCGTGTCGATCAGGCCGGCCGCCGCCAACGGCCAGATGGCGAGTGTGGTGGCCGTGGCATTGCAGCCGACGCCGCTGACGTAGTGCGCGGCCTTCAGCTCGGCGCGATGCAGCTCCGGCAATCCGTAGACGAATTTCTTCAGCCACGCCGGACTCGTATGCGGCTTGCCATACCACTTGTCGTAGTCGCCCGAATCCCGCAAGCGGAAGTCGGCGCTCAGGTCGACAATGCGCTCCGCGAGTGTTGAGAGCTGATCGATCCGGCTCATCGCACTGCCATGTGGCAGGCCGAGGAACAGCAGATCGCATTTCTCCACCGCATCCGATCGCACGAACTTGAGCGGCGTTCGGCCTCGCAGGTTGGGATGCGTGAAATGCACGAACTGGCCGTCGAGCCGTTCGCTCGTGATCTGCTTGACGTCGAGCTGCGGATGCGAGAGTACGAGCCGTAACAGCTCGCCGCCCGTGTATCCGGACGCGCCGATGATCGAGACCGAAGTCACTTAAGCGGAGGCGCCTTCGGTGAGGGAGATAGCGGCGAGGTGCGCCGGTTCGCCGTCCTTCCACCCGTTGGCAGCGTTCCACCCGCGCTTCGCTACGTCGAGGCAGAAGTCCACCATGCGCTCGGGAATGTTCACGTTGGTCGGCGCAATACTGTTGCGGAACTCCATCGTGTAGTTCACTTCGTTCACGAGCAAGCCGCGATCGGGATCCTCGAACAGATCCAGCGCCACCACGCCGCCGCCGCACGCCTTGGCCGCGCGCGTGCAGATGTCGGCGAGCTCCGGCGTGACCGGGCAGTTGCTCGACGTCCCGCCCCGCGCGGTGTTGGTGATCCAGTTAGGCGACGTGCGATAGATCGCGCAGATCGTGTCCGCCCCCACCTGGAACGCGCGGATGTCGCGGCCCGGCTTCTTCACGTATTCCTGGATGTAGAAGATGCTGTGGTGATAGCTGCCCAGCGTTTCCTTGTGCTCGAGAATCGCTTCGGCGGCGTCGCGATCGTTCACCTTGCTCAGCAGGCGTCCCCACGAACCCACGGTAGGCTTCAAAACCGCCGGGTAGCCGAGCGTCTCGATGGCTTCGAGCGCGCTCTCCGGCGTATAGGCCACCAGTGCCTTCGGCTGCGGCACGCCGGCCGCCGCCAGCGCGCTGGTCGTCATCAGCTTGTTGCCGCAAATGTCGGCGCACAGCGCGGTGTTCACGGTCTTCACGCCTTGGTCGTTGAGGATCTTCAGGCTGTAGAGCGCCCGGCTGTGATTGATGCAGCGCTCGACGACGACGTCATAGTGCTTGTACGGGTGCTTCCCGACGTCGGTGATGTCGAAGATCAGTTTCTGATCGTCGAGCAGGTCAAGCGTGACGCCGCGCCGCTCGAACGCTTCGAAGAGCAGCTTCTCTTCGACGCGCACGCGGCTGTAAAGCACGCCGACTCGGGGGTCACTCACCCCAGTCTTCCTCTTCCTGGGGCGCCAGCGCGAGCGTAATCGGCTCGAGCGCCGTGATCTCGAGCTCGGCGCCGCAGCCGGGGCACTGCGTAATTTCGTTCTGCATCACCTTGTCCAAGGTGACATCGGCGAAGCATTCAGGGCACTGCGCCGCGCCGGAAGCCGTTTGAATAGCCATGACAGGAACTCCAAAGACGGGGACGTACCAAACTCAGGATTCTATAACGGCCGGGGCGGCGGTACCTCATCCGAGGGATCCCGAACTTCTGTTTTAGCGATATAAATGACGCGCTGAGCCGGAAACGACTGTCAGGCTCCGGCAGGCGGTCATGAACGCAAGCGTGCCCAGCACGTGGGGGTCGAATGAGCCGTGAAATTGTTCGCCAGGTCAATGCGCAGCATCCCCAATTGCTGCAAGCCAACATCGGCGCCACGTGTCATCAATTTACGCTGAGGGTGGTCGAGGCGCTGCGTGCGCAGGGCCATCAGGCGTTTCTGATGTGCAAGTCCCCCGGCGAAGGGCAGTACAAGCCGCCGGGATTCCAGCCGAGATCGGTCGTCGGACTCGACGGCAGGACCTATCAGTGCTCCGGCGTGTCGCACGATGCGATCTGGTCGGATGGCCAGCAGTTCGACACCATTGCGAGCGCGAACGATGGCGAGCACCCGATCTTCAATCCGAACGGATCGCAGATCGTGGGTCAGCCCGTGTGGAATGCGATCGCGTCGGACCACTGGCGGCCGAACAATCCGCCCCTGAAGGATGGCGCACCGGCGCCCACACCCTTACCGCCAACACCCTTACCGCCAACACCTCTGCCTTCCCAACCGTCGGGGTATCCGAGCTACGAAGAATGTGGCGGTGATGCGGCCGGCGCGGCGATCTCGCGGCAGTTGGAAGCGGACTACAAACGTGCCGGCAGGGCGGGGCTGGATGGTGACAGCGGCCTTTGGCACCAGCGCGTGTGTTACGACTTGCTGACGCGCAAGGTGCCCACGGTGCAGGAAGCCATCGCGAAGCATCGCAAGGCGTGGTGCGATGCGCTCGGGATTCCGGTGCAATGACCGGGCGGCCGTGAGCCGCTTAGTCGTTGTGATGCAGTTCGTACTCTCGCTGCTCGCGAGCCTTCTCCGACCCGGCGATCTTGTCGCGCTTCTTGGCGGCTTTCATCGCGAGGCCGTGCGTCGATTCCGACTTGATGGCCGCCGCCGAGATCTGCTTCTCCAACTCGGTGCTGCTGCACGCCGGACATGACGGCGGCGGCGACGTCGAGCGCACGATGAGCTCGAAGTCCTTGCCGCAGCCTTTGCAGATGTATTCGAAGATCGGCATTACTTCGCTCTCCCTTTGAACCCTTCGGCCAGCAGCCGCACCTTGAACGCGGAGCCGCGGCCGACGATGTACAGCGTTTTCTTGTCGGGACCGGCGAAGGCAATGTTCTGGCCCTGCAATGAGAGCGGGATCGTGCCGAGCAGATCGCCCTTCGGGCTGAAGACGTGCACGCCGCCGATCGAGACGACGTAGAGGCGGCCGGCGTTGTCGAGCGCGAAACCGTCGGCGCCACTATTGAATGTGCCTGCCGGTGTCTTGTTCACCGTCGGATACTTCGCGAAGTTGCGGCGGTTGCCGACGCTGCCGTCGGCCTTCACATCAAAGGCCAGGATGTACTCGCCGTTGGTGTCGTTGACGTAGAGCGTTTTCTCATCGGCGCTCAGCATGATGCCGTTCGGACGGGCAATGCCTTCCGCGATCCTGATCGCCTTGCCGCCGGGCGGGATGTAGTAGACGGCCGGTGAGAGCGGCGGCGCTATTGGCGGCTGGCCCGGTGTGGCGTTCGGCCCCGGCTCACTGAAATAAACGCCGCCGTTTTTACCGACGACGAGATCGTTCGGGCGGCCAAACGGCTTGCCATCGAAATTGTCGGCGAGCGTCGCTTCCTGGCCTTTCGGATAGAGCACGCCAATTAACGTCTTCCCGGGCGTGGTCTGCACGGAAATCAGCCGGCCCTTGGCATCAAAGGCGAGCCCATTGGCGCCGTTGGTGTTCTCGAGAAAGGTAGAGGTTTGATTGTTCGCGTCGATCTTGGTGATGCGATTGGCCTGCGTCTCGGTGAAGATCAGGCTCCCGTCGGGAAGTCCGATCGGACCTTCGGTGCCGGTGAAGCCGCTCTTGATGACTTCGATCTTCGTGCCCGCCGCGATCACGCCGGGAATTTCCGTGGCCACCGTTTCGGCGGCGACCGGAGGCTGCCCACCCTGGGCAAGAACGTCTATGGCCGCGCTGCGGGAGAACGGCCCGCACGCGAGGATCGCGGCGGCGAGGGTCAGGCGAGCGATGGCTGTGGTGCGCATGGCTCAACAATCTTAACCTGTCTGTCTTCATGTAATATCTCCAGCTCTGGGGAGGCTTTCCGATGGAACGTGCACTTCGAGTGGGTTTTCTGGTTGCCGCCGGGGTGGCGGTCTGTGGACTGTTGAATGGCGGAACGTTTGCTCAGGCGCCTGCCGCGCAGGCGCCGCCAACCGGGGAGTGGGTCAAAGCGCCGGTCGTCAACGATCTGCCAAATCCGTACAACACGATCGAGGGCTGGGCGAAGCTGCCCGAAGGCCGCACGTGGGGATCGACTAGCGCCGTCGACGTCGACCGAGACGGCAAGAGCATCTGGGTGGCCGAGCGCTGCGCCGTGAACAGCTGCTTCGACATCAAGACCAACGAGATGTCGCCGCTCAACACCGTGTTCAAGTTCGACCCAAACGGCAAGATGGTCGCGCAATTCGGCCAGGGCATGTTCGTGTTCCCGCACGGCATTCACGTCGATCGCGACGGCAACATCTGGGTCACCGACGGCCAGGACAACCTGCCGCGCCGGCGTCCCGGTCAGCCGGCCGATGCGCCACTCCCCCCAGCGCCCGCCAAGATCGTCGGGCACCAGGTGGTGAAGTTCAGCCCGGAGGGCAAGGTGCTGCTGACGCTCGGAAAGCCGGGCGGCAACGTGCCGGGTCAGCCGCAGGATCCGGCGTCGTTCTATCAGCCGAACGATGTCATTACCTATCCGAACGGCGACATCCTGGTCGCTGAAGGCCATGGCAATGCGCCCCCGTCGACGGCCCGTCTGATCCGGTTCGATCGCACCGGCAAGTTCCTCCGCGAGTACGGCAAGATGGGCAGCGCTCTGGAGGGAGAGTTCATGCAGCCGCACGGCCTCGCGTTCGATTCGAAGGGCCGGCTGTTCGTGGCCGATCGTTCGAACAACCGTATCCAGATTCTCGATGCCGAGACCTACAAGACGCTCGACACCTGGTATCAGTTCAGCCGGTTGAGCGGCATCTACATCGATCGCAACGACGTGCTGTATGGCGCCGACTCCGAGTCCGGCTCGGTGAACCCGCCGCACTACATGTGGAAGCGCGGGATTCGCATCGGCAGCGCGCGCGACGGCAAGGTCACCGCGTTCATTCCCGATCCGTCACACCAGGGACTGACCTACGAGATGGTTGATGGCAAGGTGGTCCCAAAGATGGCTGATGGCGGCAAGCCACCCGGCGGCACGCTCGCCGCGGAAGGCGTCGTCGTGGACCGCGACGGTATCATCTACGGCGCTGAAGTCGGCCCGAGGAAGTTGCAGCGTTACGTGAAGAAGTAGGAATCAGGAATCAGGAGTCAGGAATCAGGGGTCTGGCCGGGCGACGGTCAGGCCCCTGTTCTTTTGATCTGACAGGTCGTCGTAGCAAACGCGTAGAGCTTGCCCACGGCATCCTCGATGCGCCCCTCCGCGATCGCCGTCGTCCGGCCGGCGTGGACGATGATGCCGGTGCCGCGGATCTCGCCGGTCTCGATCGTCATCGCGCGCAGGAAGTTGATCTTGAATTCGAGCGTCGTATAGAGATCGCCGGCATCGAGCACGCTGTGCACGGCGCAGCCCATGGCCGAATCGAGCAGCGTCGCGCCGTAGCCGCCGTGCACGCTGCCGAGGGTGTTGTAGTGAAACTCCTGCGGGTTGCCGCGGAACACCGCCCGGCCTTTCGAGACCTCGATCAACCTGATGTCCATCAGGAACGCCATTGGCGGCGGAGGCAGCCGTCCATCGATGGCCATCTGTAGAATCTCGAGCCCCGAGTGACCGGCCGCTTGCCGGTTAAGTGGTGTCGCGTCTTGCCAGGTGAATGTCCGTTGTCGGTCCACAAACAAGGATAACCTGCCGTCGGTACAGAACTTGATATGCCCATCGGGAGAGGTGTGAATGGTCTCATTCAGTGGACAGCGGTGCGTGGCCGCCGCCGTGTATTCAGCAATTTTGCTGATGATCGCGGGCACGCCTGCGCACGCACAGTCCTCAATTAGCTTCAACGGCGGTGCCTCGATCGATCCGGAACAGGCCTACGCGGGAGTGGCGTGGGAGTCGCCGGACATCGGCGGTCGTTTCCGGCTGCGTCCAGGTATCGATGGCGGTTTCGGCGACGGCCTTCGGCTCGGCACCATCAACATCGATTTGATCGTCAAGTTCCCTCTCGGGACGACCGGCTGGTCGTTGATTCAAGGCGGCGGTCCGACGATCGTCGTCGCGAAGTTCACGGGTGACTTCGAAGATTCCCCAAGCGAGCTGCATGCAGGCGGCAGCTACTTGTTCGGGTTCCAACATACCAACGGGTTTTTTACCGAGTTTCGCGTCGGCGGCGGTAGCTTTGTTCCGCAGCTGAAGATGGGGGTCGGCTGGGCCGTCGAGATCAAATGATCCGTTAACGCATGGCTCGTTCAATCAGGTCGGCTGCGGTGGCCGGACCATTGTCCAAGGCCATGCGTTTCTGAATCGCGACGGCGGCGGCCTTCATCTGTGGATTCCCGACCACCTGGCGAATGCGCGCCGCCAGGGCGTTGGCGCTCCATTTCGTGCGGCGCAGTGGGGCAGGCGCTATGCCCAGCCGTTTTAGATCTTCCGACCACCCGAATTGATCGGCAATATGCGGCACGGTGACCGACGGCACGCCCGCGTGTAGCGTGCTATGCGTGGTCCCCGCGCCGGCGTGATGCACCACGGCGGCGCAACGCGGAAACACCTGCGCGTGCGGCGCCCGCCTTACAAACAACACATCGTCGGTGGGCGGCCGCTCGACGTCGGCCTGGATGATCGCGCGTTGCCCGGATTGCCGCGCCGCTTCGATCAAGATCGCGATCGCGTCCATCAGGTGATCGCTGCCGACCAGCGGCATCAGGCTGCCAAATCCCATGAACACCGGCGCCGGACCGCGCGAGAGAAACGCTTCGACCTCTGGTGCCACCGGCTCGTGCTCATGCGGCGGCAACGCAAGAAAGCCGCACATCTGGTGCCAGGGCGGCCAATCCGCAGGACGGTCGAGCAGTGCCGGACTCGACGCAATCAGGTTCAGCCGGTGCGACGGCCATCCTTCCTCCATCATGTTGCGAAAGGGCGGCAGTCCCAGTCGCTTTCGCAGCCGGTTGGCGTCCTTTCGCATCGTCAAGTTGATGGCCGCGTTGGCCAGTTTCCAGGCAATGACGTTGCCCCAGGTGCCGAGCCGCGGCATTCCTTGCGGGGTGATCTCGCGCGACGGCATGAGCAAGTGCGCGAACGCGACGGTAATCGCCGGCGTGCCGGTGATGTCCGCGGCAGCGCGCGCCGCGTGAAGGATGTAGTGGTGAACCAGCAGATCACTGCGCCTGGCGAGATCGAGCCCGGCCTCGTACATCGGCGCGATCACCGGTTCGAGCATGTACCTGCTGACCATGAGGCCCTGCTGCAGCGGATCCCGGGCGTTGAGGATCTTCAGGCCAATCTCATACAGATACGCTTCGTCACTGATGATCGGCGACGCGACGGCGCGCGCGGTGAAGCCGAGCGACCGCGCCACCGCGTCGTAGCGGCGATCGCTGATCTCCGTGTAGAGCATCTCCACATCGTGACCGCGCGAGGCCAATGCGTGTCCCAGCGCCACGAACGGGCGAATGTCGCCTTCGCTGCCCCAGGTCTGGATGCCGATGCGCACGCGTGCCCTTACAATAAGTGAATTCCAGACGCGTACGCCGCACTTCGCCATCCCTTTGTCCGATCGTTCGCCATCGGCCGCTTTGCCGCGGCCTCCGGATGGCAGATGATCAACGTCGCCGTCGGCTGGTTGCTGTACGAACGCACCGGCACCGCGTGGGCGCTGGGACTGGTCGGCGCCGTGGAGCTCGCGCCAATCCTCTTCCTGATGGTCGCGGCTGGCAATGCCGCCGATCGTTTCCCCCGCCGCAACATCGGCATCGCCGCACACGGTCTGTTGACCGTCGCGGCAGCCGGACTGGCGTTCGTGTCGGCGCAGGACGGACCGACGTGGGTGATCTATTCGCTGCTGGCGCTGGTCGGCACCGCGCGCGCCTTCTCCGCGCCTGCGGTCAACACGATCCTTCCGCAACTGCTCGCGCCGGCGGAGTTCGCCAACGCGAACGCGTGGCTTGCTACGACCTATCAGCTGGCGTCGATCATCGGTCCCGCGGCTGGTGGATTGCTGATCGCCGCCACCGGCGGCGCCACGGCTGCGTTCGTGGCCGCGGCGGTCGGGCAAGCCGTGTTCGTGATGATGCTGCGGACCATGCCGGTGCGCACGCCGGCGGCGACCAGCGGCAAACGCTCGGCGCAAGACGTGTTCGCAGGCTTCCGCTTCGTGCGCGCGAATCCGTTGTTCCTCGCCGCCATCACGCTCGATCTGTTCGCGGTGTTGTTCGGCGGTGCGGTGGCGCTGCTGCCGATCTTCGCGAAAGACATCCTGCAGGTCGGCCCCGCGGGTCTCGGCTGGCTGCGCGCGGCGCCGGGCCTCGGCGCCATGACCATGGCGCTCGTCACCACGAGGATCAAGCCATGGTCGCGTCCGGGCGTGGCGTTGTTGTGGGTGGTGGCCGGGTTCGGCGTGGCGATGATCGGCTTCGGCTGGTCGCGGTCCTTCGCGCTATCGCTGGTGTGTCTATACTTCACCGGGGTCTTCGACAACGTCAGCGTCGTGATCCGCCTGACCCTCGAACAAATGATCACGCCCGATCACCTGCGCGGCCGTGTCGCCGCCATCAACTACGTCTTCATCGGATTCTCGAACGAGTTCGGGGCGTTTGAAAGCGGCGCCACCGCGGCGCTGTTCGGGCCCACGCTCTCGGTGGTCGGCGGGGGATTCGCCACCCTTATCGTCGTATTAATGGTGCACGCGATCTGGCCGCAGCTGTCGCGCATTGGCCCCCTGCACACGCTAGCCCCGGCAGAAGGCGATAGGATGGTGGGCGCATGAGCGTCGCCCGTACGGTACTGCTGAAGATCTCCGACAACCAATGGCTTCGCGCCAATGGCACCAGGTTGCCGTTCGTTCGCCGCGCCGTCTCGAAGTTCATGCCCGGCGAATCCTTCGACGACATGCTGGCGGCCACCAAGACCACCGCCAATGAGGGCATTGGCGCCGTCTTCACGCGCCTCGGTGAGAATGTCAAGGACCTCGCGGAAGCCGACGCCGTGGCCCGCCACTACCTCGAGGTGATCGATCGCATTCGCGCGCTGGGGATTTCGTGCGAGCCGTCGATCAAGCTGACGCAGCTCGGGCTCGACATCGATCGCGAGCTGGCGTTCGGCTTCCTCCGCGATCTCGCCACGCGCACGCAGGCCACCGGCAACTACCTGTGGATCGACATGGAGCAGTCCTCCTATGTCGACGTGACGCTCGACTTGACGCGGCGTCTCAAGCAGGAGTTCCCCGCGGTGGGCGTCTGTCTTCAGGCCTACTTGTTCCGGACGCGGCAGGATCTCGAAGACGTCATCTCACGCGGCATCGGGGTGCGGCTCGTCAAGGGCGCTTACAACGAGCCGGCGGCCGTGGCTTTTCCGAAGAAGAGCGACGTCGATGCGAACTACTTCGCGCTGGCGCAGCAGATGCTCTCGGCGGGCGCAAGGGCGGCGGGATCGCGCGCGGTGTTTGGCACGCACGATCTGGATTTGATCTCCTCGATCCGCGCGCACGCGCAATCGACGGGCCTCAAGCCCGCCGACTACGAAATTCACATGTTGTACGGGATTCAGAAGGCCGCCCAGCTGCGGCTGGCGCAGGATGGCGCGCTGGTGCGCGTCCTCATCGCCTACGGCGAGTACTGGTTCCCTTGGTATATGCGGCGGCTGGCCGAGCGGCCCGCGAACGTGTGGTTCGTCGCCAAGAGTCTGTTCGGTTAAAGCTCCCGGCGCCCGGCTAGTTTCCCCTGATCTTCTCGATCTTCTTATCCTGTTCGTGATTGATCCGCTCGACATCACGGCGATACTTGTCGTGATAATCCTGCCGCGTCTCGGAGTCCATCAAGCCCTGCATCTTCGACTTGAAGAGGATCTCCTCCTGGGCGAGCTTGGCGGCGTAGAGTTTCCGCACCTCGGCGATCTCGTGCTTTTGCTCGTCGGTCAGCTGGCGATCGCGCGCGCCCTCGTCGGCGTCCTGCTTCTTGAAGCGCGCCATGGCCAGTTCGACCGCGCTCTTCGGTTCATCGTCTTCCATACGGGCATCATACGTCCTGAGTGAGCATCACGCCGCATCCGATGCGGCGCGATGCGAGTCGAAGGATATGATTAATGAACATGCAACGCGGCACCTTGTGCACCCTGCGCACCCTGCGCACTCCTGTGTACCGTGCGTCCCTATGATTGAAATGCTCTCGGAAGGTGACATCTACGCGCGGATCGGCGAAGACGGGTTTCAACGCCTGGTGGCGGCCTTTTACGCGCAGGTGCCGGCCGACGACATTCTCAGCGCAATGTATCCCGCCGACGATTTGCCCGGCGCCGAGCAGCGGTTACGGGATTTCCTGGTGGGCCGGTTTGGCGGGCCGCGTCGCTACGAGGAAGCGCGCGGCCATCCTCGGCTGCGTATGCGCCACATGCCGTTCCAGCTGAACCAGGCGGCGCGCGATCGGTGGGTGCAGCTGATGGATCGCGCCTTGGATCAGGCCGAGTTGCCGCCTGACGCCGCAAAGCTCCTGCGCGACTTCTTCCACCATATGGCTACTTTCTTGATGAATACACCGAGCTAGGGATCGGGGATCGGGGATCAGGGATCGGGGATCGGCGCGACCGACTGATTCCTGATTCCTGATTCCTGATTCCTGATCCCTGATCCCCGATCCCCGATCCCTATTCGGCGCGAAGCGCCAGGATCGGATCAACGCGCGACGCGCGTAATGCTGGTCCTGTACACGCGAGCACGACGATCACTGACTGCAACACCGCCACCGCCAGGTAGGTCACCGGGTTCAGCACGTTCACGCCGACGAAGATCACTTGCACGAGCCTTGCGGCCGCGGCCGCGAACACCAGGCCGGCGATCAGGCCCGGCACGAGCATCCGGATGCCGCTCCCGAGCACGTCGCGCATGAGGTCGCGCGGCGTGGCGCCCACCGACATCCGCACGCCGAACTCGCGGATGCGCCGGCTCACCGCATGAATCACGATCCCGGCGAGCCCGACGGTGGCGAGCACCAACGCCAGTCCGCCGCAAATCAGGAACGCCAGGCTGAGTGTGCGGAACGGCCACATCTGCCAGGCCATGTGCTGTTCCATCGTCTTCACGCTGAGCAGCGCCACGTCCGGATCGATCGCGTCGGCCGCCTCTGCTACTGACCGTACCAGCGCGACGGGATCGCCCGCGGTGCGCGTCACCAGCGTCAAGGAGCGTTCATAGTCTTCGCGCCCGAAAGGAATGAAGAGTGCCGGCGTTTCACGATCGAGACCTCGCGTCCGTGTTTTCCCGGTAATGCCCACCACCGTGACTGACTCACCGCCGGCGCCAACGCGCAACACCTGGCCTAACGCTGGGCGATCGGGCCACTGCGCGCGGGCGAATGCGCCACTGACGATCACTTCAGCGGCACTGCGGTCGGCCTCGAACTCACGCCCTTCCGTCAGCGAGATGCCCATCGTCTGGAAATATCCGGGCGACACCGCGTACGTTTCGTACTTCGGACACGTGTCGCCTTCGCAGCTTCCGGACTCGGGCCACACCGTCGTCCTCCTGGTGTAGCCGATGAAGAACGGCGCGCGGTCCGCGAATGCCACGCCGGCCACACCCGGCAGCGCCCGAACCCGCGCCGTCACCGACGCGACATATCGTTGCGACGCGTCGACGTCGAAGCCCTGCTGGGCGGGCTGGAACTCGGCGACGACGATCCGATTGCCGGCGAAGCCGAGATCGACGTCGAGGATGTTCGAGTAGGACTGCACGAAGAGCGCCGCAATCGCGAGGAACATCGTCGAGCCGGCCACCTGCGCGCCAACCAGCCACCGTCGCAGTGGCGCCGGCCTCGCCCCCACGGTATTCGCGCCTTGCGATCCGAGCACCTGCAGCACGTTGACGCGCGCCGCCGACAGCGCCGGCCATAAGCCTGGCAGCACACCCGCGATCAGGATCAGCATCCCGATGAACAGCACCACGTTCCGGTCCGGCGTGAGATCGATGTGCTGAGGCTGATCGATGGGAATCGCGAACGTGCTCATGAAGGACTGTGTCCACCATGCGAGCAGCAACGCCACGACTCCAGATAGCGCGGCAATGAGAAAGCCTTCGGTGACGACGAGACGCATCAGACGAGACGGTTTGGCGCCGAGCGCGGTGCGAATGCCCATGTCGCGTTCGCGCTCCACAGCGCGCGCGAGCAGCAGGTTGGCCACGTTGAAGCAGGCGAGCAACAGCACGAGGCCGATGATGCCCATGCCAATCGCGCCCGCGGTGGCAACGCCGCGCCGTTCACCATTCACCGCGCCGACCGGCCAGTAGCCGGCCGGATGTCCCTTGTGCGTACCTGGCCACTCGCGCGCCATCTCGGCCACGGCGGTGTCGAGGTGCGATTGCATCTGCGCAGCGCTGACGCCGGCGTTCGGCACCGCCATCAAAAACAGCCACCGCGTGTCGCGTCGTTGCAGCCTCGCCGCAGTCGAGAACCCCGCCACGTCTTCGAGTGGCAGCCAGATGTCGGGAGAATAAGTACCGGCAGGTCCGGTGAACTCTTCCGCCATCACGCCGGCGACGCTCACGTCGATGTTGTTGAGGCGCAGTGTCAAGCCGGCGATCGAGCGTGACTCGAGTTTCTCTCGCCAGAAGCGCTCGCCGATCATCGCGACCGGCAGGTCGGCGCCGCGCCGTTCCACGCGGACCTGTCCCGCGCGCACCTGTGGACGAACCATCGAAAAGTACTCCGACGATACGAACAGCACCCAGGCCGTTTCGGTGCTGCCGTCATGACGCCATGCGATGGTCGATCGTCCTTCGGCCGACACGGTTGCGGCACCCTTCACCGCATCGCTGAACCGCTCGAATTCCGGGATCGACGCGTATCGCTCCTGATCGTCGAGTGGGGAGGTGGCGATGCGGTACACGCCCTCGGCGCCACTAGTGGCCGATCCCTTGAACAGCAACCCGTTCACGACGCTGAATGCCACCGCGTTCACGCCCATGCCGATGGCGAGCGTGAGCACCGCGGTGGAGGTGAAGATCGGCTTTCGAAGCAGCTGCCGCGACGAGTGGGTGAGGTCCTGCAGGAAGGTGCCCATCTACACCACAGACGGATAACCCATCGCGATGTTCCTGTCGAGGGCAAGAGGATATGATTCGCGGATGCGAGAGGTAAGCGTTGGCTGGGCGGAAGGGAAGTTCGCGCAGGACCTCCAGATCGACCGGCACCGCCTGCGGGCGGATGAGGAACCGGAGAAAGGCGGCGACAACACCGGTCCGGCGCCGCATGAGCTCCTGCTCGCCGCCCTGGGTTCGTGCACCGCCATGACCCTCAAGGTCTACGCGGAGCGCAAGGGCTGGCCGCTGCAAGATGCCCACGTCACCCTCAATGGCGAGAACGCGGATGGCCGATTCGTCATTACCCGTCACATCGCGCTGACGGGCCAGCTCGACGCCGAGCAGCGGCAGCGCTTGATCGAGATTGCCGACAAGTGTCCGGTGCACAAGACCCTCGTCGGCGAGATTGCGATCGTCACCACTGAGAGGTCGTTATGAGCGACAAGGAAATCATCAAACGCTATTCGAATGGCGAGATCACCGTGGTGTGGCAGCCGTCACTCTGCATTCACTGCGGCTTCTGCGCGCGCGGGTTGCCGAAAGTATTCGATCCGAGCCGGCGTCCGTGGGTCATCCTCGACGGGTTCGCCACCGAGACTATCGTCAACCAAGTCAACGCTTGTCCGTCCGATGCGCTCTCGTTCGAGTGGGATACACCTCAGTCGAAATAGTCTGCCGGATCGCGGACTACTACCTCGGGCGCATCGTTCACAGGGATTAATCGACATTAGCGATACGGGAATGCCCTAATCAAGCACTGAACTCCCGTGTTTTTCGACTAAGGCGCGGCACTGCGTTTGCTATCTCCCTTGGTGGACGAACGCTATGTCAGGCCTATTCTCCCCACGCACACTGCTTCGCACTCTCCTTGTCGCGTTGTCGATTGCCGGCGGCTCTGTCCTGTATACGATCTGGCAAATCAAACAGGACGTCGATGAGGTCGCCGCGCGATTCGCGCTCGACCCGGGTCCGCAAACGACGCTGATCTACGACTCCAAGGATCGGATGTTCTCGGCGCTCTACAAGGAGCACCGCATCCCCGTGACGCTCGAGGAGATGTCGGACCCGCTGGTAGCCGCCGTGCTGACCACCGAAGACCGCCGCTTCTACGACCACCACGGCGTTGATAGCCGCCGCATCTTCGGCTCCCTGGTCGCCAACCTCCGCCGTGGCCGCATCGTCCAGGGCGGCAGCACCATTACCCAGCAGTTCGTGCGCGGCGCGTTCCTCGATCGATCGAAGACCTACGCCCGCAAGGTCCGCGAGGCGTGGCTCGCTTACCGGCTCGAATCGAAGTACAGCAAGCGGGCAATTCTTCAGGCGTACTTGAACCACGTGTATCTCGGCGAGGGCTATTACGGGATGCAGGCCGCGGCGCTGGGCTACTTCGCCAAGCCGGCGTCGGCGCTCGACGCCGCTGAGTCGGCCACGCTGGCGGCGCTCATCAACCGCCCGTCGGGCTACGGCATCCGCAAGACGCCGGTTAGCGTGCGCGATCGCCGCGACTGGGTGCTGCGAGAGATGCACCAGAACGGCCACCTCGACGCGGCCACCTACGGCAGCGCCATCGCCACGCCGGTGGCCTTAACGCTGGCGACGGTGAAGGCGCGCGCGGAAGTCGATCCAATCGGCGTGTCGCATGCGCCGTACTTCGCCAGCATGGTCCACGACTTCCTGTTCGAGAAATACGGCGTCGAGAAGACCCTCACGGGTGGCCTGCGCGTCTACACCACGCTCGACTCCGAAGTGCAGCGATTCGCGGAGCAATCCGTCGCCAAGCGCCTGACCGAGTTGGACAAGCGGCAGCGCAGCGGCGCCCCGCTCCAGGCGGCACTCGTGGCGATCGAACCGTCCACCGGCTACGTCCGCGCCATCGTCGGCGGCCGCAACTTCCAGGAAAGCTCATATAACCGCGCCACGGACGCGAAGCGACAACCCGGTTCGGCCTTCAAGCCGTTCGTGTTCGCCGCCGCGCTTGAGGCTGGTTTCTCGCCCGGGACGATGATCGACGGCCTCGATGCCTATATCCCGTCGTCTTCGGGGGCGTATCTACCTGGCGGCGAGCACGAGCTCGAGGCAACCTCGCTGCGATCGGCGCTGGTGCATTCGAGCAACCGCGCCGCGGTGCACTTGCTGCAGCGTGTCGGTCTGGGCGCCACTATCGATCTGGCACACCGTGTGGGTCTCGACCATCTCCCCTCAGTGCCGTCGCTGGCCCTCGGTACCGGAGAAGTCAGCCTGCTGAACTTGACCTCGGCTTATACCGCCTTCGCCAATGGCGGTGTGCTGCAGTCGCCGGTGTTCGTGCGCCGCATCGAAGATGCGGAAGGCCGCGTGCTCTATCGCGGCGAAGAGGTGGGACGACGCGTCCTCAGTGAGTCCACTGCGTTCCTGATGGCGTCGATGCTGTCGGACGTCTTGAATCACGGTACTGGATACGGCGCGCGCCAGGCAGGTTTCAGCCTGCCAGCGGGCGGCAAGACGGGCAGCACCGACGATCATGCGGACGCGTGGTTCATCGGCTTCACGCCGAAGCTCGCCGCGGGCGTTTGGGTCGGTTTCGATCGCCCCTCGCAAATCATGCGCCGCGGCTTTGCGAGCGTCGTGGCGGTGCCCGCATGGGCCGGCTTCATGAAGAACGCCACGCTTGGCGACAAGTCTGAGTGGATGACCCGCCCGGCCGGCGTCTCGCAGATTCGCCGCTGCCGCGCCTCGGGTGGTCTCGCCACCGAGTTCTGCGAGCTCCATGGTGAAGTGGACATCGACCTGGTCTCGATCGGCCGTGCGCCCGATCTGTGTCCGTTGCATTCATCCGCCACGCTGACCTCGCCCATCGCCGCGCCCACCGCCCTCAGCATCCGCCCGTGGCCGTAATAATCCCAGTCATGATCCAGACGCATGCAGGTTGATATCTGCATGCGCTAGCAAGTACTCTAAGGTCGCTCTTTATATTTCTTTTCCCTCGCCTACAGGCGGGGGCTATATGAGGCGGCCTTTTTATGCAGGTGATACCCGTAACGGCCGTCCATCGCGGCTTCGGGACCACATCCCGGACCGACAAGTGGTGGGCGGCACCGCTCAGTGTGTTCTTGGGACTTTCTGTTTGCCTGACCTACATGACGTGGGCGGCGTTTCAAGGTGAGTACTTCGAGTCTGGTCCGTATCTCTCGCCCTTGTACGCGCCCGTGTTGTGGGGCAATTCGTCGCATGCCTGGTTCGGCACCAATCCACCGTGGTGGCCTGGCTTTATTCCGTTCTCGCCGGCGCTATTGATCCTGCCGTTCCCGGGTGTGTTCCGCTTCACCTGTTACTACTATCGTGGCGCCTACTACAAAGCGTTCTGGGCGGATCCGCCGTCTTGCGCCGTTGGTGAGCCGCGCAAGAGCTACCTGGGCGAGAATTCGTTCCCGCTGATCCTCCAGAACGTCCACCGCTATGCCATGTACGCGGCGGTCGTGTTTCTCTTCTTGCTGTCGTACGACGTGTGGCTGGCCATGTGGTTCGAAAACGCGGCCGGCGTGAAGGAGTTCGGCATCGGCGTCGGCACCATCGTGCTGCTCGTCAACGTCGTGCTCTTGACCAGTTACACGCTTGGGTGTCATTCGATGCGTCATCTGGTTGGTGGCGTGAAGGACGAGATCTCGAAGTCTCCGGTCAGCCAGGCTTGCTACAACTGCTCGACCAGCTTCAACACCCGGCACCAGCTCTTCGCCTGGGTCAGCTTGTTCTCGGTGACGTTCGCCGACATCTACATCCGGTTGTGCTCGATGGGGATCTGGACGGATCTGAGGATTCTCTGATGGCAGCACATCAGACTTACTCATACGACGTCCTGGTGATCGGGGCGGGCGGCGCCGGTTTGCGAGCGGCGATCGAGGCCGCCAATGTCGGCGTGACGGTCGGCCTGATCTGTAAATCACTGCTCGGCAAGGCCCACACCGTGATGGCCGAAGGCGGCATGGCCGCGGCCATGGGGCACAACGACGATCGCGACAACTGGAAGGTCCACTTCGCGGACACGATGCGTGGCGGTCAGTACGTAAACAACTGGCGCATGGCCGAGCTTCACGCCAGGGAAGCGCCGGACCGGGTCCGCGAGCTCGAAGCGTGGGGCGCGGTGTTCGACCGCACCCCGGATGGCCGCATCAACCAGCGCAACTTCGGCGGCCACCGCTATCCGCGGCTCGCGCACGTCGGCGATCGCACCGGCCTCGAGCTGATCCGCACGCTGCAGGATCACACTACCTATCTCGGCGTCACGGTGCACATGGAGCACACCGTCATCGAGTTGATCCTCGACGGCGGGCGCGCCTCCGGTGTGGTGGCCTACGACCGTGAGCGGGGCCGCTTCCACGTGTTCAACGCCAAGGCCGTGGTGCTCGCGACCGGGGGCGTCGGGCGCGCCTACAAGATCACCAGCAACAGCTGGGAAGGCACCGGCGATGGGCATGCCCTCGCGTATCGCGCCGGCGCGCAGATGATCGACATGGAGTTCATCCAGTTCCACCCCACCGGCATGGTGTGGCCGCCCAGCGTGCGCGGCATTCTCGTGACCGAAGGGGTGCGTGGCGAGGGCGGCGTGTTGCGCAACAGCGAGGGCCGCCGGTTCATGTTCGACGACATTCCGGACAACTACAAACCGCAGACGGCCTCAGATCCCGAAGAAGGCTGGCGTTACGTCACTGGCGACAAGAACGCCCGCCGCCCGCCGGAGTTGCTGACCCGCGATCACGTTGCGCGCTGCATCACCCACGAGGTGAAGGCCGGCCGCGGCTCACCGCACGGCGGCGTGTTCCTCGATATCGCGTGGATCAAGGAGAAGGTTTCCGACGCCGAGGCTCACATCAAGCGCAAGCTCCCGAGCATGTATCACCAGTTCAAGGAGCTCGCCGACCTCGACATCACGAAAGAGCCGATGGAAGTCGGCCCGACCACGCACTACATCATGGGCGGGATCCGAGTGGACGCCGACACGCAGGAGTCGACGATTCCTGGACTCTTCGCGGCGGGTGAGTGCGCCGCAGGTATCAATGGCGCCAATCGCCTCGGCGGCAATTCACTGTCGGATCTGATCGTCTTCGGTAAGCTTGCCGGCGAATATGCCGCGCAGTATGCGAAGAAAGCCGTCACCACGAAAGTGGACGAGACCGCGGTCGAGCGCGCGATCAAGGAGTCGCTGGCGCCGTTCGAGCGTGGCGCCAAGGGCGAAAATCCTTACAAGGTCCAGCAGGATCTGCAGGAAACGATGCAGGACCTGGTCGGCATCGTCCGCACCGAGAGTGAAATGCGGGAGGCCGTGAACCGCCTCGCCGGGTTCCGCGAGCGGGCCTCTCGCGTCGGCGTCGAGGGCCATCGCGAGTTCAACTCGGGGTGGCACACCTGCATCGACCTCCGCAACCTCCTTGATTGCTCCGAGCTCATCGCCGTCTCGGCCATCGAACGCAAGGAAAGCCGCGGCGGCCATTTCCGGGAGGACTACCCAGAGAAGGCGGCCGAGTTCGGCACCTTCAACATCGCCACGCAACTGGTCGATGGCCGCGTGCAAGTGTCGCGGATTCCCTTGAAGCCGCTGCCGCCGGAATTGAAGCAGATCATCGAGGAGCAGAAGCAGTGAGCCGCGCGACATTCCGAATCTGGCGAAGCGAGCCCGGCGGCGCGTCCGGCGGGTTCAAGGACTACACCACGGAGATCTCGGACGGCATGGTGGTGCTCGACGCCGTCCACAAGATCCAGGCCGAGCAGGCGCCCGACCTGGCGTGCCGGTGGAACTGCAAGGCCGGCAAGTGCGGGTCGTGCTCAGCGGAGATCAACGGCAAGCCGCGCCTGATGTGCATGAGCCGGCTGAATTCGATCAATCTCGACGAGCCGGTCACGGTCGAGCCGATGCGGACGTTCCCGTTGGTCAAAGACCTCGTTACCGACGTGTCGTGGAACTTCCGCGTCAAGAAGGGCATCAAGAAGTTCAAGCCGCGCACCCCCGATGCGCCGGACGGCACCTGGCGGATGTTCCAGAAGGATATCGATCGCGTCCAGGAATTCCGCAAGTGCATCGAGTGTTTCCTGTGCCAGGACGTGTGTCACGTGCTGCGCGACCACGACAAGCACGAGGAGTTTATCGGGCCGCGCTTCTTCGTCTACACGGCGGCGCTCGAGATGCACCCGCTTGATGTCGAGGACCGCCTCGCCGACCTGAAGGACAAGGACAACATCGGCTACTGCAACATCACCAAGTGCTGCACCAAGGTGTGTCCCGAGCACATCACCATTACCGACAACGCGATTATCCCGCTTAAGGAGCGAGTCGTGGACCGCTTCTACGATCCTCTAACGCGGCTGTTGAGGATGGTGACAGGGTGACGATTGCAGATCTCAGATCTCAGATTGCTGATCAATTGCAGATGGCTGATTGTCCGAATGATCGCAGAATCAATCAATCTTCCATCTGTAATTGATCATCAATCTGAGAATCGTGAATCTGAGATCGACCTAGTCCCCGCGCAACGCAACCACTGGATCCACCCTCATCGCTCGCCTGGCTGGAATGTAGCAGGCGAGCAGCGCCACTGCGATCAGCGCCAACGGCACGGCGACAAAGGTCACGGGATCCGTTCGCGACACCGAGAACAGCAGCGACTCCATCACCCGCGTCAGCCAGAGCGCGGCGCCGACGCCGCCCACTGCGCCGACCACTGCCAGCGCCAGGCCACGGCCGAGAATCAGCCGGAACACTTCACCGCGCGTCGCGCCCAGCGCCAGCCGCACGCCAATCTCGCGCGTGCGCTGCGAGACGAGATACGCCATCACGCCGAACAAGCCAATCGCCGCCATCGCGAGCGAAACAGTTGCGAACGCGCCGAGCAGGTACAGGTTGAATCGACGCGGGCCCATCGATTGCTCGAGCAATGTCTCCATCGTCGAGACCGCGGAGAGCGGCACGGTCGAATCGATCGAGCGCAGCGAGACCCGGACGGTGTCCGCGGTTGGCGTGGTCGACCGCCACACCAGCGACATCGGGTTCCATCCTGGATACTGCGTGGCCGATCCATAGAAGACGAACCCCGCATCGTCTTCGAGTCCGAACGTCTTCACGTCGCCGGCGACACCGATGATGGTGTGCGGCTGCTCCCTGAAGCTTCGCATCACCAGTGGCCGGCCGATGGGATCTTCCTTGGGATAATATTTCGCGGCGAGCGCGGCGCTGATGATCGCCACCGGCGGACCATCAACCACGTCTTGCATCGAGAACTCGCGGCCGCGGATCGGGATGCCGAGCGTGGCGAAATAACCGGGGCCCGCCAGCCGCCACGCGGCCGACCCGGCCTCCTCGTTCGACTGCGCCGGCAGCTTCACGTCGCCCGCGGTGAAGTCACCGGAGAGCGGCGGACCGCTCGAAATCGCGGCGGCTTCGATGCCCGGACGCCCACGCAGGTCGGTGAGAAACCGATCGTAGAACGCGCGTCTCGTCGCGCCGTCCGGGTAGTTTCTGGCGGACAGGTTCACGCGCCCGGTCATCAGGTTCGACACTGAGAATCCCGGATCCACCTGTTGTAGGCGCGCGAAGCTGCGAATCAGCAGGCCCGCGCCGATGAGGAGCGCGACCGACAGCGCGACCTCGCCGATGGTGAGGGCCGCGCGGATGCGTTTGCGACCCACGCCCGCTGTGGAGTTGCGGCCGTCGGCGCGCAAGGCATCTTGTGGGTCCTGTCGCGCCGCTTGAATCGCCGGCACCAATCCAAAGATCGCCATGGTGGTGAGTGCGACGATGATTGCAAATCCGAAGACGCGTCCGTCAATCGACAATTCTTCAAGTCGCGGCACCGAATCGGGTCCGAGGGCGATCAGCAGCCGCGTGGACGCAAACGCGATTGCGACGCCAACCGCGGCGGCGAGCACGGCGATCAGCAACGACTCGAACAGCAGTTGACGCATCACGCGCGATCGGGTGGCGCCCATCGCCGCGCGAATCGAGAGCTCGCGCTGCCGGCCGGCGCCGCGGGCGAGAAGCAGATTGACGACGTTGCCGCACGCGATCAGCAGCACGAGGGCGACGGCGCCCAGGAGCACCAGCAGCGAGCGTCGCGTCGTCTCGGGGACGAGCCAGTCATAAAAGCTGTTGATGCGCACGCTCCAGCCCTTATTTGATTCGGGATACTGCTGGCCGAGCCGGGCGGCAATCGTTTCAAGTTGCGTCGTCGCCTGATCGATCGTCGCGCCGTTCTGCACCCGGCCGATGACCGACAACCGGTGATCGGCGCGGTTGCGCGCGGGATCGGGCGCGAGCGGCGCCAGCATGTCGGAGTAATCGCCCCAGCGGAACGACGCCGGTAGCACACCGATGATGGTGTACGACTGCGAGTTCAAGGTAATCGTCCGTCCCACGACGCTCGGATCACCACCGAATGCCCGCCGCCAGAAACCGTCGCCGATGAGCACGACGCGCGTGTTGCCACCAGGCCGATCCTCCTCGTCGAGAAAATTGCGGCCGAGCACCGGCGTGATCTTGAGGACGCGCAGAAACGTCGCCGTCACCTGGAGGCCGAGCACGATTTCGGGCTCGCCATTCGACGTCCACGTGAAGCCGGCGTTGTTGGTCGCCGCCATCGATTCGAAGCTGTCGGCCTGGGCGCGGAAATCGAGGAAGTTGGGATGCGAGACAGCGAAGGTCGGCCAGCCGCGCTCGACGTTGCTCTCCCAAATCCTGACCAGCTGATCGGGTTCCGAAAACGGCAGCGGCCTCAGCATCACCGCATTGACGACGCTGAAAATGGCAGTGTTGGCGCCTACGCCCAGCGCGAGCGTAAGCGCGGCGACGGCGGTGAATCCCGGGGCCTTGCGTAGCGCGCGTGCGGCGTAACGGAGGTCCTGGAAGGGTGTCATAGGGTGTCTCCCGGCGAGTTAGACGGGGCCTCCCGCCGAAAGGTTATGAACCTGTAAAGCCCAAGTTGACAAACAATTACAACCCTTTCCGGATGGGTGGCATATCCTTTTCTTACAACGACAGAGGGGAAGCACCGGGTGGGACGTTGTTCGTGAGCCGCTATGTCCCACCCGGATTTTTTTATACTGAAGTAGGAGACACGCTTCATGTTCGAGACACTTAACGGGTCCGCCCTCGACCGCCGCAGCTTCCTGCGTGGCTCGGCCCTCTTCGCCGCCGCGATTGGCGTCTCGGTGCTGCCTGCGTTCGCGCAGCAGCAGCCGCCACCGCCGCCGCCCGCCAAGCCGGAAGAAGAAGAGAAGAAGAAGGAAGAGCCAAAGGATCCGTTCGATACCGGCAAGAAGGAAGAAAAGAAGCTGGTCGACGACGAAGGCCGCGAGTACCGCGTGTGCCCTCAGTGCGCCTACAACATGTATAAGCAGGGCCGCATGTGGGTGTGCGAGAACTGCGGTTATAGCTACGTCGAATAGGCCACTGATTAACACCGATTAGACACCGAAGGAGCCCGGCGATGAGCCGGGCTTTTTGTTTTTCCGGCGAATTCATTTGCGTCTAATCGGCGTGAATCGGTGGCCTATACTGACGGCCCTATGAGTGCACGGGACGTCATTACCGACCTGCGAGAGCTCGCCACACACACCTCGAACGCCGACGGCGCGCAGCGTTTGGCCTGGGGCCCGGTATGGCGCGACGCGCGCACCTGGTTTAACGCCAGGCTTGCCGCGCTCGGCATCACGCCTGAAATTGATGCGGCCGGCAACAGCTGGGCCACGCTACCCGGCCAATCCGATCGCACGGTGATCGTCGGCAGTCACCTCGATTCGGTTCCCAATGGCGGCTGGCTCGACGGCGCGCTCGGCGTCATGGCGGGCCTCGAGACACTGCGGATGTTCAAGGGGCAACGGCCACCGGTCACGCTCAAGGTGGTGGATTGGGCAGACGAGGAAGGGGCACGCTTCAGTCGGAGTTTGCTCGGCTCCTCGGCCGCGAGCGGCAGCTTGCAAGTCAACGAGGTGGAACACCTCCAGGATAAAACCGGCGTGCGGTTGGTCGACGCGCTTCGCGAGAACCATGTCGAGCTGTCGCGCATGCACGAGTCACAAAAATATCTGAAGGCCATCAACGCCAAGGCCTATCTCGAGCTCCATATCGAACAGGGGCCGGTGCTCGAGGCGGCAAACAAGTCGGCTGGCGTCGTTATCGGGACGTTCGGAGTTGAAAGGCATTTGCTTCGATTCGTCGGTCAAGCCGCACATTCGGGATCGACCCCGATTCCGATGCGTCGCGACGCATTTCTGGCCGCAGCGGAGAGTGCCCTCGCGTTTCGAGAGATCGCGCGCAAGCACACGACTTCCACCGCTCGCGTTGTGTGCACTGTCGGCACCGTCAAGGTGGAACCCGGCATCGTGACCGCGGTGCCTGGCGTCTGCGAGATCTCACTCGATCAACGAGCGCTTGATGCGGCCGTGCTCGCCCAAATGCTGGCGGAGGCTCGTGCGGCCTCGTGGCGAGTCGCCGCCGAGAACAATGTCTCGGTCGAATGGCAGCGCATCTGGAAGATTGAACCGAGACCTTTTGATCCCCAGTTGATTCGATTGTGCGAGGAATCCGTGCGTGAGGTGACTGGCGATGCGCCACACCTTCCATCCGGCCCGCTCCATGATGCGGCGGAGATGGTGCCTCATATGCCGGTCGTGATGATGTTCACGTACTCGTCGAACGGGTTATCCCATTGCAAAGAAGAGGACACTCCAGAGGATCACCTGGAAAGGGCTATCGAAGCGTTCCTGCGGCTGGTCCAGAAAGTGGTGAACGCGTGAGCCAACTCGCCAAGCGCACGATCTTCATCACCGGTGCCACGAGAGGCATCGGCCACGCCATCGCGGTGCGCGCCGCCGAAGACGGCGCCAACGTCGTGATCATCGGCAAGACCACCGAGCCGCACCCGAAACTCCCGGGCACGATCCACACGGCGGCTGAAGACGTCGAACGCGCCGGTGGTCAACCGCTCGCGATCGCCACCGACATCCGCGACGAAGCGCAGGTGGCGGCGGCGGTTGAGGCCGCGGTGAAGCGCTTCGGCGGCATCGACATCCTCGTCAACAACGCCTCGGCGATCAGCCTCACCGGCACGCTCGCCACGCCGATGAAACGCTTCGATCTCATGCACCAGGTCAACGTGCGCGGCACGTTTCTGTGCACGCAGCAGGCGCTGCCGCACCTGGTGAAGTCCGCCAACCCGCACGTGCTCAACATTGCGCCGCCGTTGCATTCGACCATCAGCCCGCGCTGGTTCGCGCCGCACGTGGCCTACACGATGGCGAAATACGGGATGTCGCTCTGTGTGCTCGCCATGGCGCAGGAATTCCGCGTGCAAGGGGTGGCCGTCAACGCGCTGTGGCCGCGGACGACGATCGATACCGAGGCGATCCGGTTGATCGCCGGGCAGGAGGCGCGGCAGAAGGCGCGCAGTCCGCGCATCATGGCCGATGCCGCCCACTGGATCCTGACGCAGCCAAGCCGGAAGGTGACCGGCCGCTTCTTCCTGGACGATGAAGTCTTGAGGAATCAGGGCGTGACTGATTTTTCGGCGTATCGGCAGCCCGGTGTGAAAGAGGAGGATCTCGCGCCGGATTTCTTCCTGTAGAGTTAGCCATGCCGTCCGTCGCGCCCCTCTCTGCAGCGCAGTTGCACGAGCCGATTCTTCCGCTCGCGCGGCCACCACTGCTCGTGTTGCATCCCGACCTGACCATCGGCGAAGCGCTCGATCGCATCCGCCGCCTCGGCGACGCCTCCACCATTAACTACCTGTATGTCGTCGATGGCGAAGAGCAGCTGGTTGGCGTGGTGCCGGCCCGGCGCCTGCTCACCGCCCAGCCCGAGCAACTGGTTCGCGAGGTGATGCTCGACCACGTCGTCGCGATTCCCGATTGGGCCACCGTGCTGATTGCCAGCGAGTACTTCGCCACGCGGCGGCTGCTCGCGTTTCCCGTGGTCAATGGCAGGGGCGAGCTGCTCGGCGTGGTCGACGTCAGCCTGTTCACGGATGAAGTGATCGATCTCGCGAAGCAGACCTACGACGACATCTTCCAGTTGATCGGCATCCACGGCACGGCGCAACGCTCCACGTGGATGGCGTTTCGCGATCGGTTTCCCTGGCTGCTATGCAACATTGCCGGCGGCCTGATCGCCGCGTTTATCGCGAGCCGCTACGAGCACCTGCTGCAGCAGGTGGTGGTGCTCGCGCTTTTCATCCCGATCGTGCTCGCCCTCGCGGAAAGCGTCAGCATGCAGGCGCTGACCCTGACCATGCAGAACCTTCCCGAAGGTCCCGTCGTTTGGAAGCGGTTGGGTGCGGCCATTTGGAAAGAGTTCCTCACCGCGTCGCTGATTGGTCTGGCGTGTGGTGCGGTGGTGGCCACCGTGGTCATGGGGTGGCGTGGCGAGGGGCTCGTGGCCTCGACCATCCTCATCGCCATCACGCTGTCGATGATCATCGCGTGCCTGCTCGGCGTGACCGTACCCGCCGTGCTGCGCGCCGCCAAAGCGGACCCGAAAATCGCCGCCGGTCCCGTGGTGCTGGCCTCGGCGGATGTGGCGACGCTGCTGCTTTATTTCGGCCTGGGAACGCGTTTTTTCGGCTCGCCCTGAGCGAGCACGCGCCCGCTTGAAGACGCGTGCGAGTCGAAGGGTTGATAGCCCGGAAACGCGGCTGTGCGCTCGGCGGCTGAGATGTACCGCCAGGTGCCCGGTTCGAGATTCGCGAGCTTCAAGCCGCCGAACTCGACCCGGCGCAGCCGTATGACCGGGTGATCGACCGCGTCGAGCAGCCGGCGAATCTCGCGGTTCCTGCCTTCCGTCAGCGTGATCGTCAGGTGGCTTTCTTTTCCTGACGCCTTGCGCACGGCCGCCGATGCGGCGGCGAGCGGTTCGCCGTCCACCACCACACCGCGTTCGAGTTGCGCGATCGTGGCCACATCAACCCGCCCCTCGACCGTGACGAGATAGACGCGCGGGATCGCCGTGTCCGGATCGGTCAGCCAGTTCGCAAACGGCGTGTCGTTGGTCAGGATCAGCAGCCCGCTCGTGGCGAGATCCAGCCGGCCCACCGGGATCACGCGTTCGGGCACGTCGGCGAGCAGGTCGTAAACCGTCTTGCGGCCTTGCGGGTCGGAGCGCGTGGTCAGGTAGCCGCGCGGTTTGTGCAGCACGATCGTGATCGCTGTCGGTGGCTCGCTCGGCGCGACGCCATCAATCGCGATCGACGATGCGTTCTGGCGTGACGCGCCTGGCCGGATCGATCGCCTTTCGGCCGTTGACGGTGACGCGGCCGGCAAGAATGAGCGCTCGCGCCTCGGATCGGCTGGCGAAGCCGAGCTTGGAGAGCGCGCGCTCCAGACGAGACCGCGCCTGCCTGGCCGTACGCCGGGGCATTTTCCGGCGCGAAGGCGGGCCTTACCGGTAGTTGCCAAACTGGAGCGCGATGCCAAAATCCTTCGCGCGGAGCGCCTGCATCGCGCCCTGCAGATCGTCCTTCGACGCCGAGGTGATGCGGAGCTGGTCGCCCTGGATCGCCGCCTGCACCTTCTTGAGCTTGAGGTCCTTCAAGTGCTTGACGATCTCGCGCGCGGCGTCGGTTGGGATGCCCTGCTGCAGCGTGATCACCTGGCGGACGCTGCTCCCGGCCGCCGGCTCGATGTCGCCGCGCTTGAGGTTCTTGACCGCGACGTTCCGCTTGATCAGCCGGGTCTGCAACACGTCCCACACCGCTTCGAGCTTGAAGTTGTCTTCGGCGGTCAGCGTCAGCGTCGCCGCTTTCTGGTCGAAATCGATCGCGGCGCTGGAGCCCTTGAAGTCGAACCGCTGGCCGATCTCCTTGCGCGCCTGGTTGACGGCGTTGTCGACCTCGGGCATCTCGATGGTGGAAGTCACGTCGAATGAGTACGAGCTGGGCATGATCAGCCAGATCCTAGCATCGGCTTAAGCGAACGATCACCACTGAAATATCTATGCACGTCGCGCCGGTGGCGGCCGGTAGCCTGAGATGGTCGTGCCGCTGTTTCCGCTCGCCGAATACTGGTGGTTCTATCTCGGCTTCACCGCGCTGATCCTCGTCCTGCTCGCCGTCGACCTCGGCGTGTTCCATCGCCGGTCGCACACCATCAGTGTCCGCGAGGCGGCGCGTTGGAGCGTGGTATGGGTTGCGCTCTCGCTGGTTTTCAACGTCGCGTTCTATGGGTACGCGCAGTACGCGCTGTCACAGGACCCGCGGCTGATGCTCGAGCCGGGGTTCGACCCAAGCGCGGTGGCGCGCCAGGTCGCCCTGGAGTTCCTCGCCGGCTACGTCGTCGAATACACGTTGTCGATCGACAACATGTTCGTGTTCGTGGTGATCTTCACCTTCTTCCGCGTGCCGCCGCCGCTGCAGCACCGCGTGTTGTTTTACGGCATCCTCGGCGCGCTGGTGTTCCGCGGCATCTTCATAGCGCTCGGGTCGGTGCTGTTGTCGTATCACTGGATCGTGGTGATCTTCGGCGTGATGCTGATTGTCACCGGCATCCGGATGGTTAGCCACAACGGTGCGCATAGCGATCCCGGCAAGAACCCGCTCGTGCGGCTGACCCGTCGGCTCGTGCCGGTGACCGATGAGTACCACGACAAGCACTTCTTTGTTCGCCTCGGCAACCAGTGGCATGCCACGCCGCTGTTCCTGGCGCTGGTGGCGATCGAGGTCAGCGACGTCGTGTTTGCGATCGATTCGGTGCCGGCGATCTTCGCGTTGACCAACGAGCCGCTGATCGTCTACACCTCCAATGTCTTCGCGCTCCTCGGCTTGCGGTCGTTGTACTTCGTGCTGGCGGCGGCGGTGACGCAATTCTCGCTGCTGAAGTACGGACTGGCCGGTGTGCTCGTGTTCATCGGTTTGAAGATGATCTGGCTGAACCAGTGGTTCGACGGCCATTTCCCCATCGTATGGTCGCTGGCCATCATCGTCGCCTTCATTGGCGGCTCGATCGCCGCGTCGCTGGTTGTCGACCGACGACGCGGCGGCAGTCAGCAGTCGACAGTCGAAAGTTCAGAGTCCAGTCAGCATTCAACAGTCAACAGGTAGTCGTCAGTCCGTAACGCGGCGTCTGTGCGTGTAAATGTTGAATTGGGCGCCGCGGACGAAGCCACACAACGTGATGCCCGCCTGTTGCGCGAGCTCAACAGCGAGGCTCGAAGGCGCGGAGACGGCGGCGATCAGCGGAATGCCGGCGAGCAGCGCCTTCTGCACCAGCTCGAAAGAGATGCGTCCCGACATCACCAGGATTGATTCGTCGAGGGGATGTTTGCCGGCGAGCAGTGTCCGGCCGGCGATTTTGTCCACCGCGTTGTGACGGCCGACGTCCTCCGCCGACAGCTGCAGAACGCCCGCGCGATTGAATAACCCCGCCGCGTGAAGGCCGCCAGTGGCTTCGAAGACTGTTTGTGATGCCCGTAGGCGATCGGGTAGGGACGCGATGACGGCGGCTGGAACCGTCCAGTCGCAGCGCACGGCGGTCACGCGTGCCTGGAGCGATTCAATCGTGCGGCGACCGCACAGCCCGCACGACGCCGTCATCATCACCTGGCGTTGCTCGCCGAGCCGCGTGGTGAGACGGTCGACGGCGCCACCAGTGACCGTGACGTTGATCGTGTTGTCGCGCCCCTCGTCTGTAGCGTCCTGACAATACTCAATGACGCCGATCTCATCGGCCGATCGGATCACATCCTCCGCCAGCAGAAATCCAGCGGCGAGATCGCGATCGGCGCCAGGGGTCCGCATGATCACGGCAAAGCTCGCCCCGTTCACGCGAACCTCCAGGGGCTCCTCGACGGCGACGAGGTCGCGCCGATCGGCGTCGCCGTTCCGCGACACCACTACCTCGCGGATCCCAGGCCCGCCGGTCCCTAGCGGAGAATTCGCCACGGGTTGATTCTATTCTTGAACTGCACTGCGGACTGGGACTGGCGACTGCAGATTGGAACTCTTAACTGCCGACTGTCGACTGTTGACTCTGCTGACACCGCGGGCACCAGTAGGTGGAGCGGGCTTCGACGCCCATCTTTTTCATCTCGATTGGCGTCGCGCACTTGCGGCATGGCTTGCCGGCGCGGCCGTAGACCCACACGCTCTCATCGTGCTCGGCCCGAGGGTTGGTCATGCGTAGGTTGCGATAGGTCTGGATTCGCTCCGAACTGCCGCCGATCACGTTGTCCTTCAGCAAGCCGCGCGCGATGTCCATCATGCCCTCCAGCGCCGGCTGTGGCACCGCGCCCGCCGGCGTCAAGGGATTCACGCCGGCCATGAACAGCACTTCGGACTTGTAGATGTTGCCGATACCGGCGACCAGCCGCTGATCGAGCAGCGACATCGCAATCGGCTGGTGCCCGCTGGCGATCAGCCGGCGCACCGCCTCATCGCGATCGAACTCGCGGCCCAGCAGGTCGGGGCCCAGCTTCGCCACCGGATCCGTCGAGACCAGCTGCTTCGACGTCACGAACTCCGCCACCGGCACCTGGAACGCCACCGCCACCCAATCCGCCGTATCGATTCGCACGCGCATCGCCTGCGGTCCGCGCCACCAGCGCTCGCCGTGACGATAGAGGTGCCACGAGCCGCGCATGCGCATGTGTGTGCGCAGAATCACGTCGCCGCTGAAGACGATCAGATGATGCTTGCCGGCCGACTCGCACCGCTCGATGGTGCGGCCGACGATCGGCGTGTCGACGTTGACGCGGTCGAGGTGCGCATAGGCGGTCTCAAACTTCGTGACCACATGGCCCGCCAGCACGCGGTGCATCGTCCGCGCCGCGCGGTAGATCGCGTCGCCCTCAGGCATCGACCTTCGGCTTCATCGGCCGCAACTGCAGACCCATCGCGGTGGCCGCGAAGCCGGCCTCGAGCAGGAACTGACTGGAAGGATGCTGCGCCGCGGGCTCACCGTTGATCTCTTCGATCAGCCAGCCGCGCCGCCCCTCAGGTGCTCGCTGCGCGATGGCGCGGAGCTCACGCGCGAGAGCGCGGCCAATCTGCGAGCGCTCCGGCTCATCATCCGGCAGGGCGACGATCAACTGGTGATCGCCGCGGCCGATCCACGCCGCGAGCCGGCCATTGACGATCACCACGCGCGCCCCGGCCGTGCGCGTGGCCTGCCCTGAGCGAGACGAGGATGGCTGGTCGACACCCTCGTCGAGTCGAAGGGGCCACGGAATTGACACGCCGTACGGATTCGCCGCGTCGGTGGCCGAGATCGTGACCGTGACCGTCTCCTCGCGTTGTTCACGCGCGTCGCGCAATAGATCGATCGCGCCGGGCTGCGCGAACTGGGCCGCGCCAAGACCGGCCACGAAGTAGCCGCGCCGGATGCGCCCGGTTTCCTCGAGCCGGCGCAACACCGGATACAACGCCGAGAATCCGCCAGGCAGTTGCTCGATCGATGTCACATCGCGCGTGACCACGCCGTGCCTTGTCAACAGCTGGTGCGCCATGGCCGTGGCCCACGCCGTTGGCGATGCCGCCGACGCCGCCACCAGCGTCCAGCGGCCCTCGGCCGACTGCGGAATCAGCCGCCTCGATCGGAACGTCCCGTCGCGCGATGGCCGCCGTGCCCGCTCAGGTGGCGCCGAATACGCGCGCAAGGCATGCAAGGTGTCGTTGGTGAGCAAGCCTGTCCAGACCAGATCCCAAATCGCATCCACCGTTTCCTGCGGAAAGCCGCCGCCGGTGGCATCGTGCAGTGGACCGAAGAACGACGCACCTTGTCGATGGAGGTGGGCGACGAGCTGCGCGTCACGACCGGTGAGCCCGTCATTGCGCTTGCCGCCCAACACATCCGGCGGCAGCAGCGTCGATACGTGATCCGTCAGATACAACGCGACGCGACCGTCCCGCTCGCCGAGCGGCTCCACGCCGACCCACGTCACCTCGCCGGCGGCCAGCAGCGTGTCGAGCATCGCCGGCGAGTACCGGTGCACGCGAGCGGCGAGCACTTCGGATTCGAGTACCGACGCCGCAATCGGCACGCCCTGGAGCTGCTCGATCACGTCAAGCAGGCCGTCGAGCCCGTGGCGCGGGCGAGCCAGCCCATGCCAGTGCACGAGGAAGCGGCCTAGCGCCGTTGCCTCAACCGGCTCCACCTCCTGCCGCAGCCGCGCCAGCGATCGCTGGCGCACCGTGCGCAACACTTCGGCATCGCACCACTCGCGGCCGCGGCCGCCGGGACGGAATTCGCCGTCCACCACCCGCCCAGACGCGAGCAGCCGCGCCAGCGCCGCATCGACCACCGCGAGGCCCAATCCCAGGCGCGCCGCCACGTCCTTGTTGGTGAACGGACCATGGGTGCGGCCATAGCGTCGCACCAGATCGGTGATCGGATCCGCGACCGGCTCGAGCAGCGCGTCGGGCAGCCCCGTCGGCAACGGCACACCGATCGCGTCGCGATAGCGGGCCGAGTCTTCCACCGCCATGAAGCGCGGCTCCCCGGCGATTCGCACGGTCAACACCCGGCGCGTCTTGACCAGCTCGTCAAGCGCCGGCTCCGGGACGCCGCTCTCGCTGCGCGCATCGATCTCCGCGCGCGATAGATCGCCGAGCCGCAATAACAAATCGTGAATCGCGTCCGTCGAGCGGGCATGGAACCGCGGTGGCAGATGCTGCAACTCGCTTTCAACCGTCTCGAGCACCGCTTCATCGAGCAGATCGCGCAGCTCGGTATCGCCAATCAGATCGCGCAGCTGCGATTGATCGACCGAGAGCGCCTGCGCGCGCCGTTCCGCGAGCGGCGCGTCGCCGTCATACAGATAGTTCGCGACGTAGCCGAACAACAGCGATGACGAGAACGGCGAGGGCGTCCGCGATTCGACCGTCACGACCCGGATCGTCCGGCTGCGGATGCGCGTCAGGACGTCGGTCAACGCGGGCAGATCGAAAATGTCGCGGAGGCACTCACGATAGGTTTCGAGAATGATCGGGAACGATCCGTACCGTGCCGCTACTGCCAGCAGGTCCGACGCGCGTTTGCGTAACTGCCATAGTGGCGCGCGCGCGCCAGGCCGGCGTCGCGGCAGCAGCAGCGCGCGGCCGGCCGCTTCGCGAAACCTGGCCGCGAACATCGCCGTCGACCCAAGCTGCCGCACCACGAGCCGTTCGATCTCGTCGGGATCCGGAATCAACAGCGACGTATCCGGCGGACGCTCGCCATCCGGATACCTCACCACGAACCCATCGTCGGACCACATCACTTCTGCGTCGATGCCGGCCTCGTCTCGAATCCGCGCGGTGGCGGCCATCGCCCACGGCGCGTGAATGCGGCTGCCGAGCGGCGTCATTACGGCCACGCGCCAGTCGCCGAGGTCGTCGCGTGACTGCTCGATGAGGATGGTGCGATCGTCGGGCACGGCGCCGGTGGCGGCGTGTTGCTCGTCGAGATACTTCAGCAGGTTGCTGCTGGCGAGGGCATCGAGGCCGTGATTCTCCTGGAGCGTGGCGAGCGCGTCTGACGGTTCCTGCTTGCGCAGGTCGCGCACCAGTTTCCCGATGGCCATCCCCAGCTCCACCGGGCGGCCCGGTCCTTCGCCTTTCCAGAACGGCATCTTGCCCGGCTGGCCGGGAGCAGGGGAGACGAGCACGCGGTCGTGCGTGATCTGATCGATGCGCCACGTGGAGGCGCCGAGCAGAAACGTTTCACCGGCACGCGCCTCGAACACCATTTCCTCGTCGAGCTCGCCGACGCGCGCCTTGTCCTTTTCGGCGCCCGATAGAAACACGCCGAACAAGCCGCGGTCCGGAATGGTGCCGGCATTGGCGATGGCCACGCGCTTGGCGCCCTGCCGCGCCACCACCATGCCGTTCACGCGATCCCACGTCACCCGCGGCCGCAGCTCCGCGAAGTCGTCGGATGGATAGCGGCCCGACAGCATGTCCAGCACGCCATCAAAGATCGGCCGGCTCAACTCGGCAAACGGCGCCGCGGATCGAACCGTGTTGTAGAGATCGTCCACTGACCATCGCTCCATCGAGGCCATGGCCACGAGCTGCTGCGCGAGCACGTCGAGCGGATTGCGCGGATACCGGGACGATTCTACTTTGCCCTGCCGCATCGCCGCCGTGACCGCGGCACAGGCCACGAGGTCGCCGCGATACTTCGGAAAGATCACGCCTTCGCTGACCTGATCGATGCTGTGGCCAGCGCGGCCGATGCGCTGCAGGCCGCTGGACACCGACGGCGGCGCCTCGATCTGGATTACGAGGTCGATGGCGCCCATGTCGATGCCGAGCTCGAGAGACGAGGTCGCCACCAGCGCGCGCAGCTGTCCGCCCTTCAGCAGGTCCTCGATCTCGGTCCGCTGCGCGCGCGCCAGTGATCCATGATGCGCGCGCACCAGCGGTTCGCCGGCAATCTCGTTGAGCGCGCCGGCCAGCCGTTCCGCGAGGCGCCGGCTGTTCACGAACAGCAGCGTCGAGCGATGCGATCGAATGAGCTCGACCAGTTTCGGATGAACGGAGCTCCAGATCGATTGCGCCACCGGCCCCTGCGATGCCGGCCCGCTCGGCTGCTCGACGGGTTTCCCCATCGCCGCCATGTCTTCCACCGGTGTCTGCACGGTGATCGCCAGTTTCTTCGGCGCGCTGGCGTCGATAATCGTGACCGGCCGGTATTTGACCGTGCGCTCATCTTCGAACTCGTCGTGAACAGATTCTGTGTAATCGGCTTTTGGCTTCTTGGATTTTGAAGATGTGTTCTTTGTGCCCTTCGTGTTTGAGGACGCTGTAGCGCCACCAAGGTACCGTGCCACTTCGTCAAGCGGCCGCTGCGTCGCCGAGAGGCCAATCCGTTGCAGCGGCTCGTGCGCAATCCGTTCGAGCCGTTCCAGCGATACCGCCAGGTGCGCGCCGCGCTTGGTCGACACCAGCGCGTGAATCTCGTCGATGATCACCGTCTCCACCGACCGCAGGCTCTCGTGCGCGTTCGAGGTCAGCAGGAGAAACAGTGACTCGGGCGTCGTGATCAGGATGTCGGCCGGCGCCCTCTGGAACTTCGCCCGTTCGGCGGCCGGGGTGTCGCCGGTGCGGACGGCAATCGACGGCGTGTGAAACGGAATGCCCTGGCCGGCGGCCACGTTTGAAATCCCCGCAAACGGCGCGCGCAGGTTGCGCTCCACGTCGACGGCCAGCGCCTTCAGCGGCGAAATGTAAAGAACGCGGCACCGCGCTCCTGCTTCCGGCACCGGCTCGAACATCAGCCGGTTGAGCGACCACAGAAAGGCGGTGAGCGTCTTGCCGCTCCCGGTCGGCGCGAGGATCAGCGTCGATTCACCGCGGGCAATCGGCGGCCAGCCGCGCTTTTGCGGCGCCGTGGGTTCCGCAAACACCGCGCCGAACCACTCCGTGACCGCGGGATGGAAAAAACTCACCGTTCTATCTGTGACACAGGGTGCACAAGGTGCACAAGGTGCACGGAGTGCCGTTTACGCACATCAGGCACCCTGCGCACCGCGTGCACTTTGTGCACCAGCGGTGTAATATTGTCAGTTCATGGGTGATGCTGGAGAAGGACTGATTGACGCTGAAGCGCGCTTGCAGGAGCGCATGGACGAACTCGAGGAAGCCCGCAAGGTTGCAAAAGATCGCGGCCCGAAGGTCGACCCCGAGTACGCGAGACAGGTGGAATCGCTCCGCCTGGCCCGCACCGAGCTGCAACGCCAGCTCGAGGTGACGACCCACCAGGCACGCCGGGATCAGATCGGCCAGGCGGTGGCCGAGATCGAACGGCGGCTGGCGGACATGAACAAGAAGAAGTAGCTAGAGCGCGTCATTGATTTCGTTCGCGAAATCGACCGGCGACGCCGGTCGTTTGCCTTTCTCATAGGCAATGGCGCGGCGGATAGCGTCGGCGAGCGCCGGCGGGGTGTCGCCGGTATCCACCTGCTTTTCCCCCGCGGCCTGCTTCATCCCGATATCGATGAACGATCCGCCGCCATACGGCAGGCGCGCCATCACCATCTCGTAGGCCATCACGCCAAGGCTGAATACGTCGGCGCGGCCATCCACGGCTTCCCCTCGCAATTGTTCCGGGGCCATGTACGCCGGTGTCCCGACAATCGTGCCGCCGGAGGTGAGTGTGCCGCCATCGGTCAGCATCGACTGCTCAGTGAGTTTCGCAACGCCGAAATCCAGCACCTTTGGTCCCGTGCCGCTTTCCGGCAGCAGGATGTTTTCGGGTTTGAGATCGCGATGGAAGATGCCGGACTTGTGCGCTGACTCGACCCCGGCGGCAATCCCGTGCAACAACGCCGCCATGCGCGCCGCCGCCAGGCGGCCTTCCCGTTTCATGTGATGCCGCAGATCCTCGCCCGGCACGAATTCCATCACGAGATACGCCGCGCCATCCGGCAGCGTGCCGTAGTCGAACACCGTGACAATCGCCGGATGCTGCAGGCGCGCCACAATCTGCGATTCGCGCCGGAATCGCGCCCGCGAATCAGGATCGGACAGCAGGTCCGCGCGCACGACCTTGATGGCCACGGCGCGCTCGAGCCGCAGGTCCCACGCCCGAAACACCGCGCCCATGCCGCCCTGCCCGATCACCGCATCGACGCGGTACTTGCCGTCGACCACCACGCCGACCGCCATCGCTGAAGATCCGGTGCCGCTGCCATGAATGACTGTCGGGGTGAAGGTCGCCCCGTCCGCATTCGCTGGCGCTTCCGGCACCAGCGTGCCGACCTGCCGCCGCAGCCGCGACAGGTCGAGCGCCACGCCCATCTGCACCGCGATGCCGCGCAGCAATTCACGATCCTCGGGTGTGTAAGGTTCTTCCGATCTCTTCGCGCCGAGCGCGATCAAACCCACGAACGGTCGCGGGTCGCTGCCGCCGGCGAAAATCGGGACCAGCAAGGCGGTGTTCATATCCGCCAGCCACTTCCGATCCGCGGGCGGCACCCGCGCCACGGGCGACTGATCATCGTCCAGGAACACTTCGAGCGGTTTGTCGGACCATCGCAGTAGCGTGATCACGCCGCTGTCTGCCCGCAGGGGCGTGGCGTCGACGCGCAGCGTCGACACCGGTGCGAAGGCGCCGGAGGGGTTACTGCCCGTTGGCGAATCCGATGCGAACATGGCGATGTTTTCCGGGTGGAGCGCCGAATCGATCTGGGTCACGACCATCGCGACGAGATCCCGCGGATCGGCTTCATAGGGCACGCGTCCCGCGAGCGACAACAGGATCTCGCGCGCGTCGTATTCGTCGCGGAAGAAGCGTCGATCGAGCCCTCGCTGCGCCGCGACGCGATACTTCAACGCGAGCGCCAGCATCGCGAGGAAAAAGAGATAGAACAGCGGTCGTCCGGTGACGATCATCGCCAGCGACTGGTCGCGTTGCTGGACCAGTGACGCTACCAGCGCCACCACCGGGATCACTACGAGGGCCGTCAACGTGTTCCGCGCGAATGCGTATTGCAGGCTGCGTCGCAGCACGGTGCGCGGGCTGAACACGTGGCGCACGGCAACCGCATAGGGCAGTCCGAACGCCGGCAGCAGGAAGATGGCCAGCAGGAATGCTTCGATCGGCCACGGCAGTTGCACCGGCCGTCCCAGCAAGCCAAACAGCAGCGGGATGCCGGTCTTCAGAGCGTAGGCAAAAACCGCCGGCACCACCGTGAAGACCACGATCTGGATGCGGCGGCGCTCATTCGCGTCGAGATTGATGCGATAGCGCCTGATGCCTTCCGCCACGATCAGCACGTTGACCGCGAGGCAGAGCGCGAATGACGCCTCGAACGTCCAGCCGTGCATGCCGAACCACGCCAGCGCGGGCAACGCGGCATCGACGCCGTTGAGGAACGCGGCGCTCGCCACGCTGATGACCAGCATCGGCACCGCCGCGGCGAGCACCGCCGGCACAATCCACTTGTGGCGGTCGAGAATCTCCGCGCGGGACGGAAAGAACAATACGGTGAGGCCGATGATTGGAAACGACAGCGGTGTGATCAGCCAGTTGAACCACAACACGACCGGGCCGAGGATCGGCACTGCGTTGTGTGATCCCAGAAGTGGCCCGGCGTTAGCCGCCGCCGTGGCAATCAGCGCCAGCGTCACGAAGGCGGCCGTCGTGCCACTGACACCGAGCACGACCAGCACCGTGGCGCCGATGAGAAACGCGGCCATCTGCGACAGCGGTCCGAGATGTTCCCGGAGCCACGCGCTCCACGGCGCGTTGTCGATCTCCCAGATCGCGAGTTGCTCGATCGGGTCTGTTAAGACGCGCGTCGCGACGATCTGCAATGAGTCGTCCGGCGTGATTGTTTGACTCTCGCGCCACAACCGCAAGACGTCGGCGGCGTCTCCCGGGAATCTAGCGGCCACGTCAATCCGGCCGGCGTTGCTACCAATCGATGCCACGCGATCGCCGGCGCGCAAACCGGCGCGATCGGCCGTGCCGCCCGGCCACACCCGCACGACCGAGACGAATCCGTCGCCCAGCGCGGCTTCCACATCCGGAGGACGAATCACCGCAACGGGACGTGGCGCGGCGAGCGTGCCGAAGACGGTCTCGCCCGACAGCGCGAGTCCCGCACCCGCCGGCCACAAACGCGGCCGCAGCACGAACGCCTGCAAAAACAGCGTGATTAGCGACACCGTCAGAACGGCGGCAATCACCAGCCGCTCAGCTTTCGCGCGCATGCCGAAGAGATTGTAGTGCGTGTGATATCCTTCACAAGCGCTCTGAAATCCGGCGCGCGTGACATACTTTCAGTGTGCGGATCGGTGTGAGGACATGACCGGCTGGGGCGGAATCCTACTGTTAGGCGTCATCGGGGTTGGCTTCGGCGTTGTTTCCGTGGTTATTTCCCGCTTCCTCGGTCCGCGCAATCCCACGCCCGAAAAACTCGCCGCCTACGAATGCGGCATGCCGCCGGTCGGCGACGCGCGCGAACGTCAATCGGTCAAGTTCTACTTGATCGCGATGATCTTCCTGCTGTTCGACATCGAAGTCGCGTTCCTCTATCCGTGGGCCCTCGCCATGCGCGAGCTGTCGTGGCCGGGCCTGATTCAAATCGTCGTCTTCTTTCTGATCCTCGTCGTCGGATACGTGTACATCTGGCGCAAGGGCGTGCTTGATTGGGGACCGGAACACGATCCCGATTACGTCCACCCGCCGAAGCCTGGCCCCGCGCTGATCAAGAGATACCGTTATGGGACTCGAAACTGATTACGAAATTCCCGTCGTCACGACCACCGCTGAATTCGTGATCCAGTGGGCGCGCCGCTCGGCGATCTGGCCGGTCACCTTCGGTCTCGCCTGCTGCGCGATCGAGATGATGTCGATGGCTTCGAGCCGCTACGACATCTCGCGCTTCGGCGCCGAGGTGTTCCGCGGCTCGCCGCGCCAGTCGGACCTGATGATCATTGCCGGCCGGCTGTCGAGAAAGATGGCGCCGGCGCTGCGCCGCATCTACGACCAGATGCCGGAACCCAAGTGGGTGATCTCGATGGGCGCGTGCGCGTCGTGCGGCGGCGTGTTCGACAACTACGCCATCGTGCAGGGCAGCGACCAGGTCGTGCCCATTGACGTGTTCATTCCCGGCTGCCCGCCGCGGCCGGAAGCCGTGATTTACGGCATCGTGCAGCTGCAGAAGAAGATCGCCGCCTCCAAGCTCGATCAGACGCCGAGAGTCCGCATCGCATGACCGCTGAAGAAATCATCGCCGCGATCGCTCCGGCGGTGCCCGGTGCGACGTACGAGGCGCTTGTCTCGGCCGACGCCGCCGTGACGCCGACCATCCTCGTATCGCGCGAGCACCTGGTGGCCACCTGCGGCGCGTTGCAGATGCCGGGCCTGGAGTTCGTGGCGTTTTCGGACGTGACCGCGGTGGATTTCCATCCCAATCGCAACCCGCGCTTTGACCTGGTGTATCACCTCGTATCGCCGCACCGTCGCGCGCGCATCCGGTTGAAGGTCCGCATCAACGCGCAGGAAGCCATTGAAACGCTGTCGACGCTGTTCCCCGGTGCCGGCTGGTGCGAGCGCGAGGTGTACGATCTGTTCGGCATCGTGTTCGACGGTCACACCGACATGCGCCGGTTGATGATGCCGGAGGATTGGGAAGGCCATCCGCTGCGCAAGGATTACCCGGTGCAGCTGCGCAAGGACGCGCAGACCTACATGCCGCTGCAGGTGACCGAAGAAGAGTTCAAAGCGAATATGGAGCGCGATCGGTTTCAGCGGGGATCGGCGAAACCGAGATAGATATGTCAGGCGACTTGGGCGCGGAAGCCAGGGCGAAGGCGGCCGAACGGGCGGCGGTCGTCGTTCGCGCATTGAAAGATGCCGCCGCCGCGCACGAACGGATGACCGGGAGCGCCGCGGCGGTGGTGGCAGCGGCCGATGTGATTGTGGCGGCCTTGCAGCAGGGCCGCACGGTGTTTGCGTTCGGCAACGGCGGCAGCGCGGCCGACGCGCAGCACTTCACCGCGGAGTTAGTCGGCCGTTTCGAACGTGAACGCCAGGCGTGGCCGGCCGTCGCGCTGACGACCGATACGAGCGCGATTACGGCGGTGGCCAACGACTACGGCTTCGATAAGGTGTTCGCGCGGCAGATCCAAGCGCTGGGACGACCCGGCGACGTCGCGATTGGCATCAGCACGAGCGGCAGTTCGCCGAACGTCGTGCGGGGGCTGGAAGCGGCGAACGAGCGCGGCTTGATCACCATCGCGCTGATGGGACGCTCCGGAAAGATCGGCTCGATCGCCGCCCACCAGGTCGCGGTCGACGACGCGCGCACCGCGCGCGTGCAGGAAGTGCATGCCACGGTGTTGCACGTGATCTGCGAGTTGGTGGACAAGGAATTGAATGGCTGACGTCCGCACGGAAACGATGACGGTGAACATGGGGCCACAGCACCCCAGCACGCACGGCGTGCTGCGGCTGGTGCTGGAGCTCGATGGCGAGACCGTCAAGTCGGTGTCGCCGACGATCGGCTTCCTCCATACCGGCATCGAAAAAACCGCGGAGCAGAAGAAGTGGCAGCAGGTGATCCCGCTCGTCGAGCGCATGGATTACCTCGGCGCGCAGTCTAACAGCCTCGCCTTCTGCCTGTCGGTGGAGAAGATGCTCGGCCTCGACGAGAAGATGCCGGAGCGCGTCAGTGCCATCCGCGTCCTGATCGCCGAGCTGCAGCGCATCAGCAGCCACCTGGTGTGGTTCGGCACCCACGCGATGGAAATCGGCGCCATCACCGGCATGCTCTACGCGTTCCGCGAACGCGAGCAGATCATGAACCTCAACGAGCTGATGGCCGGGTTCCGCTTCTTCCCGAGCTTCATCCGCGTGGGTGGCCTCCGTGAAGACATCCCGCGCGGCTTCAAAGCCGCCTGCCAGGAGTTTCTCGATCGCTTCCCCGGCAAGCTCGATGAGTACGAGACGCTGATCACCAAGAATCCGATCTGGCTCGATCGCACGCGTGGCGTCGGCGTGATCTCGTTCGAAGACTGCTGCAAGTGGGGACTGTTCGGCCCGATCGCGCGCGCCGCCGGCGGCGACTACGACGTGCGTCGCGCGTTTCCGTATATCGGCTACGACACCTATGAGTTCGACGTGATCGGCGCCTCGAACGGCGACGTCTACGATCGCTATCTCACGCGCGTGGCCGAGATGCGCGAGAGCGTCAAGATCTGCAACCAGGCCCTCGAGCGCATTGCGCCGGTCGGCGCCTGGGCGTGCGACGACAAGCGCGTGGTGCCGCCACCGAAGGACCAGGTCTACATGGAAATGGAAGCGCTGATTCAGCACTTCCTGATTTACTCGCAGGGCTTCAAGGTGCCCGCCGGGGATGCCTATGTGCCGGTCGAAGGGCCGCGCGGCGAGCATGGGTGTTACGTGGTGTCGGATGGCACCAACCGCCCGTGGCGCGTGCATATGCGATCGCCCGGCCTGATGGCGTGCCAGGCGCTGCACAAGTTCATTGTCGGAGGCATGATCGCGGACGTGATCGCG
The DNA here is from genome assembly GCA_963784445.1 of uncultured Acidimicrobiia bacterium. Taxonomy (GTDB): domain Bacteria; phylum Acidobacteriota; class Vicinamibacteria; order Vicinamibacterales; family UBA2999; genus 12-FULL-67-14b. The sequence goes on from CAWARO010000003.1 coordinate 257,223, forward strand.
GTGATCGGCTCTCTCGACGTCGTCATGGGAGACGTGGATCGATGAGCTTTCATCCCACGATGCCGTACGGCACCGACAACTGGCACCGCTCGATGCGGGCCACGTTGCCGGAAGGCCCCGAGTTCGCGTACACACCCGAGCGTCGCCAACAGTTCGAAGAGTTCGCCTCGCACTATGCGCCCGAGCACCGCATGTCGGCGGTTCTGCACGCGCTCTACCTCGCGCAGGAGCAGCAAGGCTACATCAGCAACAACGTCGTGCGTCACGTGGCGATGGTGATTGGCTGCACGACTGCCGAAGTGGAAGACGTGGTGTCGTACTACGTGATGTTCCACCGCGCTCCGGTGGGGAAGTACGTGCTGCAGGTCTGTACGACGTTGTCGTGCGCGCTGGCCGGCTCCGAGCGCGTGATGGAGGAACTGCAGCACAAGCTCGGCATCAAGGTCGGCCAGACCGATCCGACCGGCATGTTCACCATCCAGCAGATGGAATGCCTCGGTGCCTGCGATCGCGCGCCGGTGATGATGGTCAACAACGAGCACTGGCACGAAGAGCTCAAGCCGGAACAGGTGAGCGGCCTCGTCGATCGGATCAAGACCGAAGGCCTCAAGGCGCTCAATCAGTGCCACCTCTGCGAGCAGCGCATCACCGAGGGCAAGAAGACGACGACGCCCGCGAAGGCGAAGGCGATGCCGGATTACGAGCCGGTGCTGACGCAGTATGCATTTACGCCCGGCGGCGCCGAGCTCGATCATTACGTCAAGAATCAGGACGGCTATCAGGGGTTGAAGAAGGCGCTGTCGATGACACCCGAGGCGGTGATCGAGGACGTCAAGAAGTCGGGCCTCCGCGGCCGCGGCGGCGCCGGATTCCCGACCGGCCTCAAGTGGCAGTTTGTCGACAAGAAGTCGCCGAAGCCGAAGTTCATCGTCTGCAACGCCGACGAGAGCGAGCCGGGCACCTTCAAAGATCACCTGTTGATGGAGCGCAACCCTCACTCGCTGGTTGAGGGCTGCCTGATCGGCTGCTATGCGATCGGATCGAAGGCCGCCTACATCTACATTCGCGGCGAGTTCTATCACTTCTTCCCGACGATGCAGAAGGCGATAGACGACGCGCGAGAGGCCGGGTATCTCGGGAAGAACATCATGGGGTCGGGCTTCGACTGCGAGGTCTATCTCCATCGCGGCGCCGGCGCCTACGAGGCGGGCGAAGAGACGGCACTGCTCGAGTCGCTCGAGGGCAAGCGCGCGCAGCCCCGCTTCAAGCCGCCGTTCCCCGCGGTGGAAGGCGCCTGGAAGTGCCCGACCGCGGTGAATAACGTTGAAACGCTCTGCAATGTGCCGCTAATCATGACGCGTGGCGTGGAGTGGTTTGCGGCGCAGGGTCCCGAGAAGAACGGCGGGCCCAAGCTGTTCTGCGTGAGCGGCTCGGTGAAGAACCCCGGCGTGTTCGAAGCGCCGATGAAGGTCACGCTCAAGGAGCTGATCTACGACTACGCCGGCGGGCCGCTGCCAGGTCACACCATCAAAGCGGTGATTCCCGGCGGATCGTCGGTGCCGATCCTGATGCCGGATCAGATCGACATTCCCGCGAGCTTCGACGATGTGCAGCGCGCCGGGTCGCTGCTTGGCTCCGCGGCGATCATGGTCCTCGATGACACCTGCGATATGGTGTGGCTCGCGGAGAATCTCCTGCACTTCTATCGTCACGAATCGTGCGGCAAGTGCACGCCCTGCCGCGAGGGCACGGACTGGTTGTATCGCCTGCTGCGGCGCATCACCGAAGGCGAGGCCACGGAAAAGGACATTCCGCTGCTGCTGAGCGTGGCTAACCAGATCAACGGCAAAACGCTCTGCGCATTTGGCGATGCGGCGGCGACGCCCGTGCTGACCACGCTCAAGTGGTTCAAGCCGGAGTTCGAGGCCTACATCAAGGGCAACCCTCCCAAGCCCGCGGACTATCGCGCACGCACACCGGTGGAGTCGCACTAGATGGTGTCCGATTTCATCGCCTACATGACGTCGCCGACGATGATCGCCTACCTGGGCATCGTCAGCGTGGTGTTCGTCGGTTTGCAGCTGATGTCTGCGGTGATGGTCTATGCCGAGCGCAAAGTCTCGGCATTCATGCAGCAGCGCTACGGCCCGTACCTGGTGGGTCCCCAGGGCTTGCTGCAGCCGATCGCCGACATCGTCAAGTTGTTCTTCAAGGAAGAGCTGCGGCCGAAGGCCGCGGACTGGTTTCTATTCTCGCTGGCGCCAATCATCTCGGTGACGGCAGCGTTCCTGGCGTTTGCGCCGGTGCCCTTTGGTGCGCCGACGGATTTCTTCGGCTGGCTGCCGGAGAAGCTGCCGCTGCAGATCTCCGATGTCAACGTCGCGGTGCTGGTGATCTTCGCGGTGGCGTCGATGGGCGTCTACGGCATCGTGCTCGCCGGCTGGGCGAGCAACTCGAAGTACTCGCTGCTCGGCGGTCTGCGTAGCTCGGCGCAGATGATCAGCTACGAGCTCGCGTACGGCATGGCGCTGGCCACCGTGGTGATGTATGCGGGGTCGATGTCGTTGAGGGAGATCGTCGACGAGCAGCAGGGCTACTGGTTTGGGTTCATCCCGCAGTGGTACATCTTCCCGCAGCTGGTTGGCTTCTTCGTGTTCGCGTGCGCCGGCATCGCCGAGACCAACCGCGCGCCGTTTGATTTTCCGGAAGCGGAGCAGGAGCTGGTCGCGGGCTACCACACTGAGTACAGCTCGATGCGCTTCGCGATGTTCTTCATGGCGGAATACATCAACATGGTCACGGTCTCCGCCGTGGCCGTGAATCTCTATCTTGGCGGCTGGCACGGGCCGTTCATCCCGCCCGAGTACGGCTGGATCTGGTTCGTGATCAAGGTCGGGTTGCTGCTGTTCATTTACCTGTGGCTGCGGTGGACACTGCCACGCTTCCGCTACGACCAGCTGATGTCGTTCGGTTGGAAGGTGTTGTTGCCGCTGGCGACCGTCAACCTCGTCCTCACAGCCGCGGCGGTGCTGTACTTTGGGCTCTGACGCACTGTTGTTCTACGCGTTCGCCGGCGTCTCGGTGATCGGCGCGCTGCTCGTGGTGCTGCAGCGCAACCCGATCTACAGCGTGCTGTCGCTGATTCTCGCGTTCTTCGGGCTATCGGGCCTCTACGTGCTGCTCGAGGCGCCGTTTGTGGCGGTGGTGCAGATCATCATCTACGCCGGCGCCATCATGGTGCTGTTCCTGTTCACGGTGATGCTGCTCAACGTGCCGCGTGAAGACGCGGCGGAGTGGGACCGGTCGCATCCGCTGTATCGGCCGATGGCCGTGCGCATCGGCGGCGTGCTCGCGCTGTTACTGGCCCTCGAACTCGGCTGGGCGCTGTCGCGCACCACCGGCCTCGCCGGCCCGATCGGTGACCTGCCGGCGAAGTCGTCGGTTGCGGAGCTGGGCGTGGTGCTGTTCACGAAATACATGTTCGCGTTCGAAGTGACGTCGATCCTGATCATCGTGTCGATGGTCGGCGCCGTCGTGCTCGCGCGGAAGAGAGACTGGTGACCATGACCATTGGCCACTACCTGGTGCTATCAGGCCTGCTGTTCGCGATTGGCACGGCCGGCGTGTTCCTGCGGCGTAATCTCATCACGCTGTTGTTGTCGGTGGAGATCATGTTGAACGCCGTCAACCTGGCCTTCGTCGCCTTCGGCCGGCAGCTGGGCCAGGTCGATGGCCAGATCATCACCTTCTTCGTGATGACCGTGGCCGCGGCGGAAGCCGCGGTCGGCCTCGCGCTCGTGATCGGACTGTTCCGCCATCGCGAGTCGCTCAACCCCGAAGCCTTTACCTCGCTGAAGTGGTGATCACGTGCTAGCGCTCATCCCACTGCTGCCGTTCATCGGCTTCCTCATCAACGCCTTCCTGGGGCGGCGCCTGCCCAAGGCGGCCTCAGGGAGCCTCGCCACCGGCCTGATGGCGATGTCGTTTGTGATCTCGGTGATGCAGGTGCTCGCGCTGATGGGGATGCCGTCCGAGAGCCGGCAGATCATGCAGACGCTCTACACCTGGATGACGGCGGGCGATTTCACGCTCGACTTCTCGCTGCGGCTCGACGCGCTGTCGGCGGTGATGATCCTCGTCGTCACCGGCATCGGCACGCTCATCCATCTCTATTCGACGGCCTACATGCACGAGGAGACGGACTGGGATTACGCCCGCTTCTTCTCGTACCTCAACCTGTTCTGCTTCTTCATGCTGGTGCTGGTGCTCGGCGCGAACGTGCTGGTGATGTTCGTGGGGTGGGAAGGCGTCGGCCTGTGTTCGTATTTGCTGATCGGCTTCTATTACGAGAAGCCGTCGGCGCAGGATGCCGCGAAGAAGGCCTTCGTGGTCAACCGCATCGGCGACTTCGCGTTCATTCTCGGCGCCCTGCTGCTGGTGGTGACCTTCAACTCGCTGGACTTCACCACCATTGCCCTCGCGGTGAAGCAGATGCCGGTGGAGGCGACCTTCGGGACGCTGTCGCTGATCACGCTCTTACTATTCATTGGCGCCACCGGTAAGTCGGCACAGATTCCGCTGTATGTCTGGTTGCCGGACGCGATGGAAGGCCCCACGCCGGTGTCGGCCCTCATCCATGCCGCCACCATGGTCACCGCGGGCGTTTACATGATCGGCAGGAACGCGTTGCTGTTCGCGCATGCGCCGATGACGCTCGAAATCGTGGCGGTGATCGGCGTGGCAACCGCGCTCTTCGCCGGCACCATCGGCCTGGTGCAGAACGACATCAAGCGGGTGCTGGCTTATTCGACGGTGTCGCAGCTGGGCTACATGTTCCTGGCGATGGGCGTCGGCGCGTTTGGCGCCGGCATCTTCCATCTCTACACGCACGCGTTCTTCAAGGCCTGCCTGTTCCTTGGCTCCGGCGCGGTGATCCACGCGCTCCATGGCGAGCAGGACATCCGCAGGATGGGCGGTCTGAAGAAGCACATCCCGATCACGTACTGGACGTTTGTGATCGCAGCGGTGGCGATCTCTGGAGTCCCGCTGCTCTCGGGCTTCTTCTCGAAAGACGAGATCCTGTTCGAGACCTTCCTGCACGGACACCAGGTACTCTGGGCCGTTGGCGCCGTGACGTCCTTCCTGACGGCCGTGTATATGTGGCGGCTCGTCCACCTCACGTTCCACGGCGAAGAACGTTTCCAAGGTGCCCACGGCGCCGAGCACGTTGCGCACCCCGGGCACCCTGCGCACTCCGTGCACCCTGCGCATTTGCATGATGCGCCCTGGCCGATGGCCGCGGCGCTGATCGTTCTTGCCGCCGGCTCGATCGTCGCGGGCTACGTCAACATTCCCCACGCGTGGGGTGGACACACCGCGCTCGGCGAGTGGCTGAAGCCCGCCTTCGAAGCGACCAACTGCGGTCAGCCGGTGACCACCGGCGTGCTGGCCGGACTGGCGATCGAGGAGTGCCTGCCGGGCGTCGCCGCGGCCGCGGCCGGCGATCACGCCGCGCTTGAGTGGACCCTGATGGGCGTGTCGACGCTGCTGGCATTCGCCGGCATCGGGCTGGCCTCGTTCCTGTGGCTCAAGAACCGGCAGATTCCCGATCGCATGGCCACTCAGTACGGCGGCGTCTATCGGCTGCTGCTGAACAAGTACTACGTGGACGAGGTCTACGACGCCACCATCGTGCAGCCGATCAAGGTGGTCTCCACCGAGGGATTGTGGCGCGGCTTCGATGTGAAAGTGATTGACGGCGCGGTGAACGGCGCCGGCTATCTCGTCAGCGGCGTCAGCATCGTGCTGCGCCTGCTGCAGAACGGGTCGGTCAAGACCTACGCCGTCTCCACCTTCGCCGGCGTGGTCGCGATCCTCGCCTACTACCTCTGGAGATAGTGCATTGTCCGCGTCATCCGTGAAAACCGTGGACTTGGAGATTGCGTGATTGGTCTGCTGACACTCGCCATCACGTTGCCGATCATCGGGGCCCTGGTCCTGATGGTCATCCCCAACCGCGATGGTGCGAAAGACGGCCTGATCCGCTGGCTCGCGTTCGGGATCGCGATGCTGGCGTTCGCGGTGTCGCTGGTGCTGTGGGCGGGCTTCGACAGCTCGCCGGCCGCGCCGGCGTTCCAGTTCGTCGAGCGCGCCGCGTGGATCCCGCAGTTCGGCATCGAGTACTACGTCGGCATCGACGGCCTCAGCCTGATGCTGATCGTGCTCACCGGGTTCCTGACGCCGCTCGCGCTGCTGTCGTCGTGGCCCGGTATCGAGAAGAAGGTCAAGGAGTTCTCGATCCTGATGCTGCTGCTCGAGGCGTCGATGCTCGGCGTCTTCTGCGCCCTGGATATTTTCCTGTTCTACGTGTTCTGGGACTTCGTCCTGATCCCGATGTATTTCATGATCGGCATCTGGGGCTACGACCAGCGAATCTACGCCGCGATCAAGTTCATTCTCTACACCATGGCCGGCAGCGTTCTGATGCTGGTGGCGATCATCGGCCTGTCGTGGCTGCACCAGTCGGTGACCGGCGAATACAGCTTCGACCTGCTCAAGCTGTACGAGCTGACCATTCCCGTGAACACGCAGTGGTGGTTCTTCCTGGCGTTCACGCTGGCCTTCATCATCAAGGTGCCGCTGTTCCCGTTCCACACCTGGCTGCCGGACGCGCACGTGCAGGCGCCGACGGCCGGCTCGGTGATCCTCGCCGGCGTGATGCTGAAGATGGGCGGCTACGGCCTGATCCGCTTCGCCTTCCCACTGTTCCCGGAAGCGGCGCTGTATTTCGCGCCGCTGCTGGCCACGCTCTCGGTGATCGCCATCGTCTACGGTGCGCTGGTGGCGATGGTGCAGCCGGACATGAAGAAGCTGGTGGCGTATTCGTCGGTGAGCCACATGGGCTTCGTAGTGCTCGGCATCGCCGCGGCGAACATGCAGGGCATCCAGGGCGCGTCGTACCAAATGCTTGCGCACGGCGTCAGCACCGGCGCCTTGTTCTGCATCGTCGGCATGCTGTCGGACCGCCGCCACACGCGCTTGATCAGCGAGTACGGCGGGTTGAAGAGCGTAATGCCGCGCTTTACGGCAGTGACGTTGATCATCACGCTGTCGTCGATCGGCCTGCCTGGCATGAACGGGTTCATCGGCGAGTTCCTGATCATGCTCGGCGGGTTCAAGTGGGACCCGCGGTTCGTGGTGGTCGCCGCGCTCGGCGTAATCCTCTCTGCGGTCTACATGCTGTGGCTGTTCCAGCGCGTGTTCTACGGTAAGGTGACCAACGATCACAACAAGGGTCTGCCGGATCTCTCGCTGCGTGAGTGGGTGATTCTCGGACCGCTCGCCGCTGCGGCCATCGGCATGGGTGTGTTCCCGAACGTGTTTCTGAAGCCGATGGAGCCGGCGGTGCAACGCATCGTCGATCGCGTGCAGTCGCGCGAGCCGATGCAAGTGGAGGCCGTGATCCCCTATTCGTTGCGGCCCAAACCAAAGGCGCCCCGCATACCGGCCGAACGCCCGAAGGCACCGGTACCTCAAGCCCTCAGGACCTCAAGTCCTCAGGCCCTTAGCGAGGTGCCACAGTGATTAGCAGCCAATTCGACGCCGTCATCCCGATGCTCTGCGTGACACTCGCCGGGCTGGTGGTCCTGCTGGCGGAAGCGTTTCGCTCGCGGGACGAGAAGATGCCGATCGGCGGTCTCGCCATCATTGGCCTCGTCGGCGCCGGCATTGCGTCGATCCTGCTATGGGATCGCAACACCGAAAGTTTCGGCGCCGTCACCGCCGACAACTTCGCTCTCTTCGTGAACCTGGTGCTGGTCGTGGTCGGCATCCTGACCGTGGTGTTTTCGGCGGAAACCGTCGAGCGCGATCGGCTGCCGGCAGGCGAGTACTACGCCGTGCTGCTCTTTGCCATCGTCGGCATGATGCTGATGGGGCAGGCCACCGACCTGCTGGTGATCTTCCTCGCCCTCGAGACGATGTCGATCGCGGTCTACGTGCTGACCGGCATCCGCCGCGATCAGCAGCAGAGCACCGAGGCGGCGTTCAAGTATTTCCTGCTCGGCGCGTTCGCGAGCTCGTTCTTCCTCTACGGCATCGCGTTTCTCTACGGCACCACCGGCACGACCAACATCGACGAGCTGTCGACGCGGATTGCGGCGCAGTCGATGAGCGGCAACCCGATGATCCTGCTCGGCATCGGCCTGTTGATCGTCGGCTTCGGCTTCAAGATTGCCGCGGTGCCGTTCCACATGTGGTCGCCCGACGCCTACGAAGGCGCGCCCGCGGTGGTGACCGGCTTCATGTCGACCGGCGTGAAGGCGGCGGCGGTGGCCGCGTTCGTGCGCGTGTTCCTCAAGGGCCTCGACCCGATGATCGCGGATTGGGCGCCGGTGCTGTGGTGGATTGCCGCAGCGACGATGATCATCGGCACGGTGGTCGGCGTGGCGCAGACCAGCCTGAAGCGGATGCTCGCGTATTCGAGCATCGCGCACGGCGGGTATCTACTGGCGGGGCTGGTGGCCGGCAACGAAGTGGGGAAGTCGGCGATTCTTTTCTATCTGGCCGCCTACGCGCTGACCAACCTCGGCGCCTTCGGGGTGATTTCGCTCCTCGGCACCCGCGAGCGCGCCAACGACGATCTGCGGGACTATGCCGGCCTGTGGTATTCGCACCCGGCCCTGGCGACGCTGATGACGTTCTTTCTGCTGTCGCTTGGCGGCTTCCCGCCCACCGCCGGCTTCATCGCGAAGTGGTACATCTTCTCGGCCGCGGTCGGCTCGGGCTACTACGGCCTGGCCGTCATCGGCGTGCTGTCGAGCGTGGTCTCGGTGTTCTTCTACCTGCGCATCGTGGTGATGATGTACATGACCGAGCGCGACGCCCGCCCGGTGCCGGCGCCCATCTCGCGGCTGGCAATGGCCGGCCTCATGGTCGCGATGCTCGGCGTGCTCTACCTCGGCGTCCTGCCGACGCGCCTGATCGAGCTCGCGCAGCAATCGATCGGCACAATTTTCTAAGTCCTCTTCTTCGATTTCGCACGTAGAGGCGGCTCTTCAGGCCGATTCCACAGGTCGCGTCAGATCGGACTAATCATGGGCAACGGTCGCGTCCGAGTGTTCGGCCGTCAGGTGTTGTCTGAGGAACCGCAGTGTCTGACGCACGATCTCGCGGGACATTCGACTGTCGTCAAAGAGATCAAAGGCGTGTGGGCCTTCGGCATGGTTGACGAAGGTAATCGGGAGATTCTGGATAAGCCCCTGACGGATGAAGCGATCGATGGAGGCATTCATCGCCGGAAACTGGTCGCGCCCGGCCCTCGTGATGAGCAGCGGCACGTCCCGTCGAAGATCCGCGATCGCGCGGCCGACGCCTGGGTTTGCGAAGCCAAACTGCCTTGCCGCGTCTGCCACGTCGGTTGCACCGTCGAGATCAAGGAGGCATCCGTAGCCGAACACCGCGCAAGCCGGCGTTCGACTGGCGTCCTGCATGATGGTCGTCAGCGCCGTCGGGACGTTCCCAGACACTGCGACAATGCCAACCCGTGCCGGATCGATCCTCAACGATCCAGCACATTCGTGAATCTGCTCGAAGAGGGCCCGAAGATCTGCGACGGGGTCATGGTTCGTGTAAGCGATTGCCACCATGCCCGACAGAGCGATCAACTGGCACATTGAGACCGTCCACCCGATCTCCTTGTAGGTCAACGGAGTCGGACGCGGTTCCATCGTCCCCGGGTAGCCTGCCACGATGATCACCGCGGGCCAGCGACCATCGTCCGTTTGGCCTGGTGGGTAGTAGAGGTCGAAGCGAAGATGACGGTCGGTCGGGCCGTAAGCGACGTCCCGCCGTACTGTCACGGCGTCCATCCCGTCCAACTGCAGGCACACTCGTCGCGTGAAAATGTCACTCGGCGGCACTTGAGCCATCGACCCTCCAAAAGTTGGTCACGGTTTCGCGATCCGCACCCAGGTTCGTAAGTGTGATTCCTCTTGTGGTCCTTGTGTCCAGTGGGGATAATTGAAATCTACTTGCCGGCAAGCCGATGGACTGCCTCCATCCCAAGTCCCCTTTAAGTCTCATTCCACTGGTCCGGCAATCCGGCGAGCGCGGTCAAGAATCTTTCAGCCTCGAGCTAGATCACCGGCCTATCGGATCGGCGTCACGATGGTCGTAGGTCGCGAGGACACGATTGCCTTCGCCGAGCTGGCTCGAATACTGGAATGATCGCTGTGCGCTTACGCGCGATCAGGTGTCTCGTTCCGCTCGCGTCTCCGCTCGCCGGTCAAACGTCGCTCGGCACACCAAGCGCCTGGCGAACTCGCGCACTACTTGGCTCAGACAGCGCCTGACTCGGCCTCCGCTCCGTTTGTCGGCCAAAAGATCTGATACGGCTCGGTCGAAAGCGAGCTACACGAGACACCTGCTCGCGCGACGCCACGTCGCCCTTTCGCGAGGTGTTCGTTTGGCGTAGCATGCGAACGACCTCAGGAGGAAACCATGCGGATGCGCTCGCTCGGGGCACTGGTCGTCTTCGTGCTTGCCTTCGTCGTCACGCTGCCGGCACGGCAGCCGTCGCCGGCGGCGAATCTCGATCGGCTGCGCGGCCGCATCGACGCCGCCATGCCGCTCGCGCAGGGCATCGTCGGCGTGGCCATCAAGCATCTCGAGAGCAACGTCTCGCTGTCGATCAACGGCGATGAGCCGTTTCCAATGGCGAGCACCTTCAAGTTGCCAGTGCTCGTCGAGCTGCATGCCGCGGCAAAGGCCGGCGCACTCAATTGGGACGAGCGTATCGAGATCACGCCGAAGGATCAGCATCTTGGCAGCGGCGACATCACACCGCTGTTCGATCCGCCAGGTCTCGCCGTGTCGATGCGGAACATGGCCAACCTGATGATGATGATCAGCGACAACTCAGCCGCCGACATCTGCCTCGCGAAGGCCGGCGCCGCGAAGGTCACGGCACGGATGCGCGGCATGGGCATCGACGGCATTCGTGTCGACCGTTCGTGTCAGGAATTGATCCTCGACTACCAGGGCCGCGATACCGCGCGCCTCAAGGATCTCGCGCGCGACGATCTGCGCGAGGCGATGCGGCGCGACGCGCGCGGGCAGCAGGACGTCGAGGGCCGGTTCGCGGCCGACGATCGCATCGCCGCCGATCCCCGCGACACCGCCACACCCAACGCCATGGTGATGCTCCTGGAGAAGATCTGGCGCGGGCAGGCTGTGGACCGCGCCGCCTCCGACGCGATGCTCGAACTCCTGAAACGATGCCGGACCGGCACGGGCCGCATTCCTGGCCTGTTACCAGCCGGCACCGCGGTGGCTCACAAGACCGGCACGCTGGGCGGGGTCGTGGACGATGTGGGGATCGTGTATTTGCCAAACGGCGCCGGTCACATCGCGATCGCGGTGATGAGCAAGCGCACGCGCGCCTCGCTCGAAGACGTGGAACGCACCATCGCGCATATCGCGCGCTACGCGTACGACTATTTCCTGTTCACCGCGGACGCACCGGCGAAGCCCTCGGCCCACTAAACCGGACGGCGGCGGATCTAGATCACTGCCCCGGCCTTCAAAGCCGCCTCCTGTAAACTGCTGCGCGTGAGGCCGCTTTTACTCGCCGCAGTCCTGCTCCTTGGCCTTTCATCCTTACCAACCGCCCAAGGGGTAGGGGAGGCGCTCCCGAAGTGGACCCCGGGAACGCTGGACATCCATCAGATCAACACTGGCAGCGGCAACGCGGCCCTGCTGATGTTGCCTGATGGCACGACGATGATGGTTGACGCCGGTCACCGGCGCAACGTGCCCCCGCGCGCGACGGTGCCGAAGCCCGATGGGTCACGTCCGCCCGGCGAGTGGATCGCGCGCTATATGCGAGGGATGGGCGTCGCCGCGATCGACTACGGTTACCTCACGCACTTTCACGACGATCATATGAACGCTGTGGTCGACGTCGCGAGCCGCATGCCCGTGGCGAAAATGCTCGACCGGGCGTGGCCCGATTACAACTATCCGTCTGTCGAACATGCGGAGTTCCAGTCGCCGGCGTTTCTCGAGTATCGCGCCTTGCTGAAGCAGGGCCCCACGAAGGCCGAGCGATTGGTGCCCGGTCGCAACGATCAAATCGTGCTGCTTCGGGACCGCGGGAAGTATCCCGAGTTCCAGGTTCGCAACATCGCCGCGAATGGCGAAGTCTGGACCGGCGTGGCTGACGAGACGAGGCGCCACTTTCCTCCGCTCGACGGGCTCGCGAGCACCGAGTGGCCGACCGAGAACATGTGCAGCCAGGCGATTCGCATTTCCTACGGCCGCTTCGATTACTACACCGGTGGCGACATGCCGGGCACACCGCGACCTGGGTATCCGGCCTGGCAGAACGTCGAGACGCCGGTCGCGATGGCGGTGGGTCCGGTCGACGCGGCGGTCGTCAATCACCATGGCAATCGCGATTCAACTAACGCGTTCTTCGTCTCCACCTTGCGCCCGCGCGTGTGGATCATTCCGGTGTGGTCTTCCGACCATCCGGGCCACGACGTGCTCGACCGGATGTATCACACGCGGCTCTATCCCGGCCCGCGCGACGTGTTTGCCACCAACATGATCGAGGCCAACAAGATCGTGATCGGCCCACTGCTCGATCGCCTCGCCTCGTCTCAGGGCCACATCGTGATTCGCGTCGCAGCCGGCGGCGCCACCTACCAGGTCATCATTCTCGATGACTCGGCTGAGACCTTCAGGGTGACGAAGGTGTTTGGACCATTTGCATCGAGCTAACGCGAAGATGGAAGACCCGCCTGTGTCGATCGTGTCGTGCGCTATGCTTGGGGCTCGCAAACATCGTCCAGATCGAGAGGGGTACTGAATGCGTATCTTCGCCATCCTCGGAGTGGTCATTGCCCTCGGCGTTGGCATCTACCTGTATGAGCGATCCCTCCCCACCGTTCCTGACGGGGGATCACCGACAGAACAGATCGATACCGTCGCGATTCGTCAGCGGCTGCTGACGATTGCCCAGACCGAGCGGCAGTACCAGGCGGCGAATGGCAGCTACGCGACGCTCGAGCAACTGAGCCAGGAGAACCTCCTCCCGGGCGGCACCGAACAGCGCGGGTACCGTTTCACGGCAGTGGTGAACGGGAACATCGGATTCACCATCACCGCGACTCCGATCGACCGCAACAAGTCAGGCTGGCCCACGCTCGTCGTCACCGAAAGCATGCAGGTCACCGAGCAGTAGGAGCGTTCTTACCCGTTCCGACTGAGGACACATGGGCTACGAGGCGCGAACCGGCGCAGTGCTCTTCGCGAAGAACCTGGATCGGGTCGCGACGTTCTACGCGGCGGTGCTTGATCTCAGCGAAGCGAACAGGGCCGACGATCACATCCTGCTGGAGTCACCTGGTTTCCAATTGGTCGTGCACCGTATCGTCGGTGGTGACTCTTCCGCAGCTGATAGCATGCCGCCTGCTCGACGGGCCTCGGCCGCATTCAAGCCGGTGTTCTTCGTGCCGAGCATTGCTCATCTCCGCGGGGTTGCCGAGACGCACGGGGGAGTCATGGCGCCGGCCGGCCAGGAATGGTCATTCAACGGCGTCACGGTGTGCGATGGATGCGACCCCGAAGGTAACGTCATTCAGTTTCGCGAGCCCGGCCCCCAACGGTCTCACAACGAATCCTGACCTGGCGGCTCCCTGAGCGCATTTCAATCGTTTACACTCCTTCCTGGAGTGTTCCATGAGAGCCGCCATTATCGCCGCCGTTTTCGTTGCCGGTTTCATCAGCGGACAGATCACTCAGGCGCAGCCGAAGGACGGGTCAGCCTTGCCTGCTGAACGCGTGACCGGCATTGGCGGCATCTTCATCAAGGCGCAAGATCCGAAAACGCTGGGGCTTTGGTACAGCGACAAGCTCGGCGTCCCGCGCCCAGACGGTCAGGTTCCGCCGCTGTTCCTCTGGCGCGAACGCGACGATTCGAACCTGGTTGGCACGACGGTGTGGGGGCTGTTCCGGGCCGACACGAAGTATTTCGAACCCAGCCAGTCGTCGTTCATGATCAACTATCGTGTTCGCAATCTCGATCGCATGCTGGCGCAACTTCGCGCGCAGGGCGTGAACGTGGACACCAAGGTTGTGGACGATTTCAACGGCCGGTTCGCATGGGTGATGGATCCAGAAGGCAACAAGATGAGCTGTGGGAGCCGAAGGCGGGTTTCTGAGTTTGTTCAAGCGAGCCTTCTAGATGAACACACGCCGCCAGTTCCTGATCCGCGCGCCGCTTGGCTTCCTCACGGCTGCAGTCGCGTGCAGCGACGGGACCTCGCCATCGCAGACCCAGTCCACGCCGCCGACGGCCGGTGCACCGCCCACGTTCGGCACGGGACCAGTGTCTGGCCCTGCGGTGTCGCCGGCCACGTTTGCCGAAGCCGAGAAGTTGATGCAGGTGACGATGACCGAGGCGGAGCGACAGCTGGCCGCCGACGCGTGGCCACGGTCGCTCGCGCCGTATCTCGAGCGGCGCACCGGTCCGCGGAGAGTAGACATCGCAGCCACCGATTCGCCGGCGATGCTCTGGAATCCGGTGCTGCCTGGCCTCACGGCGGGACCCTCGCGCGATCGATTCATTCGCACGATGGCCGACACACCGCCGCTCCCTTCATCCGACGACGCGATCGCCTTCGCACCCGTGACCGAGCTCTCACGGTGGATCGAGTCGAAGCAGCTCCCCTCCGAGCGGCTCACGAGCATCTATCTCGCTCGCATCGAACGCCTCGACGGGAAGATCCGATCCGTCATCACGCTGACGAGAGATCATGCGCTCGCACGAGCGAAACAAGCCGACGCCGAGATTGCCTCGGGCAAGTACCGCGGCCCGCTGCACGGCATCCCCTATGGCGTGAAGGACCTGCTCGACACGAAAGACATCCTCACCACTTACGGCGCCGAGCCGTTCCGCAACCGCGTGCCGCCGGCGGACGCGGCGGTCGTGCGCAGGCTGAACGATGCGGGCGCGGTGCTGGTCGCCAAACTCTCGCTCGGCGCGCTCGCGCTCAACGACATCTGGTTCGGCGGGCAAACCATGAACCCGTGGCTGCTGGAGGAAGGCGCATCGGGCTCGAGCGCCGGGTCCGCCGCGGCGACCGCGGCAGCATTGGTCGCCTTCTCCATTGGCAGCGAGACCGGCGGGAGCATCGTCAGCCCCGCGATGCGTTGCGGCGTCACGGGCCTGCGCCCCACGTTCGGCCGCGTGCCGCGGACCGGCGCCATGTCGCTGTGCTGGTCGCTCGACAAACTCGGGCCCATGACGCGGTCGGTGGAGGACGCAATGCTCGTTCTTCAGGCCATCACCGGTCCGGACGCGGGCGACCTGTCGAGCGTGTCGAGCCGTCTCGACTTCGATGCCACGGCGCCTGTGGCAGGGCTCACAGTCGGCTACATCGCGCAGTGGATGAAGGATCGCCCCGCGACCGATGTCGACAGGGCGGCGATGGAGACGATCAAGAAACTGAAGATGGATCTGAAAGAGGTGACGCTTCCCGATTGGCCATATAGCTCGCTGATGCCGATCCTCTTTGCGGAGGGAGCGGCGGCCTTCGAGGAGCTCGCGCTGAACAATCAGCTCGGCACCCTCAAGGTGCAGGTGCGGGACGCGTGGCCGAACCTCTTCCGCCAGGCGCGATTCCTGTCGGCGGTAGACTTTGTGCAGGCCGACCGGCTGCGACGCAAGGTGGCGTTGGAGATGGCACGCATCTTCAGCGACGTCGACGTATTGATGGTGCCGTCGTTGCGCGACGAGCAGCTCACCATCACGAACTTCACCGGCCATCCGTCGGTCACGCTCCGCGCGGGATTTGTGCAGGTCTCGGAAGCGCGCAGCGACTGGGCGCCGGACCCGGCGAATCCGCTGCCGACGTTCAATCCGCCGCGGCGGGTGCCGCACGGGATTACGTTGGTCGGCCGGCTGTTCGAAGACGGCGTCGTCGGGCGCGTGGGGATGGCGCTGGAGAAGGAGTTCGGCGTGGCCGGCGAAAAGCCCGCAGGGTTCTAGGCAGCTAGAACGTTCCTTCTTTGGGCCCGCGCGCGCCCTTATTGATCTGTCTAATCGCGCCCAGGTGATACGCCAGGTGCGCGATGCTCGACACCAAGCCGGTGAACTCGACGTCGTTCACCTCGCGCGGAGTGCTCAGCGCCTGCAGCCAGCGGTGCGTCTCGTCACGAAGCCCCTTTCGGATCTCCTCCCACGCCGTCGCGTCGACGCTGGACACCTTCCACGCCTCGTCCCATTTCGCATTCGCGAAGGGATTGCCGCCCTCGGTGACCCATTGATTCATCAGCGACAGCCCATAGCGCAGATGCTGCGCGTGCGCCGCCACCGTGGCGCCCTCGTTGACCGAGCGGGATGCGTCTGCGTACGACATCTGGTCGATTGATCGCAACAGTCCGACGTCGCCGGTGTTGAGAATGAAGCCGCCGCGGGGATTGCTCGCGCCATCGACGAGCTCGGAGAACAAGCGCCTGAGAGCTGGACTGGTGTCAGTGGTGTGCATGATGGAGTAGAAGGTGATTCTAGTCCGGCGCCATTTTCTGCATTCATGTCGATCTGCAAAGGCTTCGACCGACGTGTTCATGAAGGGCCGAACCGCACGCCCCGGTGGGGCGGCGGTTCACCGGTAACTTCAAGTAGATGAACATGTTGCGCTTTCATAGGAGAACCGACTCATGAAATTCCTGATGATGATCAAGCACGCCGAACAGACTCAGCCGTTCCAGCCTCCGGATTCGCTGAATGATGCGATGGGGAAGTTCGTCACCGAAGGATTCACCAAAGGCTGGCTCAAGGACACCGCGGGCCTGAGACCCACCAAGGATGGCCTTCGCATCCGTTCGAAGGGCGGCAAGCTGACGACCACCGACGGGCCGTTCACCGAGTCAAAGGAGATTGTCGGCGGTTACGCGATCGTCGAAACCAAGACGAGGGAAGAAGCCCTCGAGATTGCGCGCCGCTTCATGGAGCTCCACCGCATCCACATTCCGGAGTTCGAGTGCGAGAGCGAGGTCCGGCCGGCGGAAGATCTCTAAGGAGCGCGCTACGCCTGCGTGTAGATCACGCGATTGCGGCCCTCTTTCTTGGCTTGATACAAGAGCATGTCGGCTTCCTTGACGATCGCGTCCCACGCGGTGGAGGGCGAGACCACCGCATGCTGCGTCGACACGCCAAGGCTGATCGTCGCCCCATTCGGCAGCCCTTCCACCGTGGTCGTGGCCACCGCCGCCCGCATGCGCTCGGCCACGTCGCGCGCGACCCGGGAATCGGTATCGACCAGCACCGCCATGAACTCCTCGCCGCCCCACCGGCCGAGCAGGTCGGTGTCTCGCAGGGCGGCGCGGAGCGCCTGGGCCACGATTCGCAGCACGGTGTCGCCGGCCTCGTGACCGTGACGGTCGTTGATGTTCTTGAAATGATCGACGTCGCAGAGGATCACAGATACCGGTGCGCCGGATCGCTGCGCCCGCTTGAGCTCGATTGGACCGCGTTCCTCCATCGCGCGCCGGTTGTCCAACCCGGTCAGCGCATCGGTGCGCGCATCGCGGCGCAGCTCGAGCTCGAGCACGAACTCGCGCCGGTGTGAGGCCTCCGCCACCCTCCCGAGCAGCAGGCTCGAGGCAATGGCCAGCAGCACGAACACCGCCGTGCCGATCGCCTCGAACGGATCGAGCGACACGGCAAACAACACCACGGCGAGCGCGATCACGAGCACCACGTTGGTGGCCAGGAGGTCGCGGACATCAATGGCCATGTACGGGCCGGTCAGGATGATTGCGGCCGCGCCCGCCACGCCAAAGCCGTATCCGCGATCGAGCATGGTCGCTGCCAAGAGCGCCGTGACCACGGCAATCACGAGCCGGATCTTCGCCATGAAAGGCAGCCAGTGCGCCTTCCCCGGCATCTTCTGGAACAGCCCAGTCGCCACGATCATCGCCGCGCCAACCATCCGGACGCGAAACGCGGCTGGCCAGTGCTCCGGATCGGCATAAGCATCCCAAATGCCAAAGGCGAGGATGGCCATCGCAATCGTCCAGAAGGAGTTGGCGTTGACCTCGGCGAGGCCGGTGACGCGGCTCTCCCGGAACTCCGCCTCCACATCCGGCGGGAAACGCCGCAACGACCGTGCGCCGCTCATGTCCGTGGGCAGAGCAGCGCTGCCAGTGTGGTGTCTTGCTCGGGTGAGACGGTACGGAGATCGAGAACGACGCGATCGTGTTCGATGCGCGCGATGACCGGCGGATCGAGGGCGCGCAGCCATTGCTCCGTCGTCGCAGCGGAGTGCTCCTCTCGCGCGATCGACAACAACACCGTCGGGAGCGGGACGCCAGGCGCACTGCCGCCGCCGACCGCGGACGACCCGCTGATCATCGCCACGCGCCAGCCGCACTTCGCCAGCGCGGCGGCGAGCACCTGGCTGCGCGACTCGATCTCTTCCGGTGACAGGTGCAACATCCGCTGCACGGGCACGGTGGCGGTGGCGCGGCCCGCGGAGTACTCGGCCAGCGTCGCTTCCAGGATGGCCAGCGTGATCTTGTCGACGCGTAACGCGCGCATCAGCGGATGCGTCCGCAACCGATCGACCAGCGCCTTGCGTCCGGCGATGATTCCCGCTTGAGGCCCGCCCAGCAGCTTGTCGCCGCTGAAGCAGATCAGATCGACCCCGGCCGCGATCGACGATTGCACCGACGGTTCGCCGGCGAGATCGTCCACGAGGCAGCCGCTGCCGATGTCTTCCACAACCGGTACCTTCATCGATCGTGCGGCGGAGATCAATTCCCCGAGTGGGGGACGCTCGGTAAAGCCTTCGATGCGGAAGTTGGACGGGTGCACCCGCAGGAACATGGCGGTCGCCGTCGAGACGGCCGCCACGTAATCATTCACGCGCGTGCGATTCGTGGTGCCGACCTCGCGCAACACCGCCCCGGATTGGCGCATTACGTCGGGCACCCGGAAGCCGCCGCCGATCTCCACCAGCTCGCCGCGCGAAATCACCACCTCGCGGCCGCTCGCGAGGCCGGTCAGGATCAGCAAGGTTGCGGCGGCGTTGTTGTTGACCACGATGGCCGCTTCGGCGCCGGTGAGCGAGGTGAGGAGCGATTCGGCGTGGACCGAGCGCGAGCCGCGTTCGCCGCCGGCCACGTCGTATTCCAGGTTCGAGTAGCCCTTCGCCATCGCGGCCACGCGCTCGATGGCGGCCTCGGCAATCGGGGCGCGGCCAAGGTTGGTGTGAATCACCACGCCCGTGGCATTGATCACGGGGCGAAGCGATCCGCGCGCGTGCGAGGCGAGCGCGGCTTCCGCCAGGGCTTCGATCACGCGAGCCGCGGCTTCGCTGTCTGGAGGCCCATCCCCTGCGCCGATCTGTGCACGTAGCTGGCCGGCGCTGTCGCGCAGGGCGCGGACCACCGCATCGCCGCCGTGGCGCACTTCCATGGCGCGCACGGTTTCTCGCTTCCGCAAAATCTCAATCGCCGGAATCACGCGGTAATCGGCCACGCGTGGAAATCATAGTGCCTTTGGGGTACGATCCGATTCTCCATGACGACGAGACGGACCCACCGCCCTGTCGAGCGCTTCTGGCCTTATGTGGAAAAGCCCGAAGAGCCGACCGCGGAGGAACTGGCCGCACTGGATCCCGATCTGCACGAGACGCTGTTCGGGCCGCGCGATCTGCCGTTCTCGATCACGCTCGTGTTCCCGCCGTTCGATGGACCGAATTACGACAAAGCCGTCGAGAAGGCGCGCGCCTCGGCCGAGTACCGCGAGCTGGGCGAGGGCGAGGATCGCCGCCATCGGGCCCGGTTCTTCTCGAGCGACATCGTGCGCTTGAAGGACCTGTTCGAACTGGTCGGGCCGGTGCCCGGCGTCGAGGTGCTGATCGACGATCGCCCGGTCCCGTACTCGCGGGAACTGTGGCTGCCGCTGTTGTGGTTTCACCTGCTGGACTAATCGACCATGGCGCCGCCGCGATCAGAATTCGATAAGGAGATGCAGTACCTGGAAGCCGAGATTCGGCGGCTCGAGGCGGAGTTCAACATGTTCTTCGCCGGCCGCCTGCCGCGGCCGCCATGGGAAACCCGCGCGAAGGTTGCGGCGCTCGTCAAGAGGCACGATCAATCCTTCATCCGCAACACCGCCGACCGCTTCCGGTTCGAGTCGCTGCAGAACCGTCACGCGAAATTCATCGAGCTGTGGGAACGGCAGATGACCAATCGTGAGCTCGGCCGGTCGGCGTCTGGCGCGAGGAAGGCGTCGCTCACGCCCTCCACACCGGCGGCCACGCCACACAACGCGCCGCCGGCCCCAGCCGCCGCGGCGGCCGCCCGCTCACGCGAAGCCGCTGAACGCGTCGTCAAGTTCGGCCGCGCCGACGATACCAGCACGGGATCGTCCAGGGTGAAAGAGTTGTACGAACAACTGGCCCAGGCGAAGAAGCAGGTCGGCGAAGAGCCGGTGGCGTTCGAGCGCGTTCAGGCGCTGGTGCGCGCGCAGGTCGATAAGTTCGGGGCGGACAGCAACGTCGCGTTCAAGATCGGGATGAAGGACGGCAAGGTGTCGCTCACCGTGAAGTCCGAAAAAGATAAGGGATAGCCGATCGAACCTGGTGATGTGGTGATCTTGGAGTAACGAGAACTGGAGGGTAACCGGGACCAGGAGGGAGCCTGGCCCCGGGTGGATCAAGAGGTAACTAGGCGGCGCGGGTCACGTTGCCGGCCTGCGGTCCCTTAGGCCCGTCAACGATCTCAAACTCCACCGGCTGCCCCTCTTCGAGAGAGCGGAAACCGGCGCCCTGGATCGCCGAATAGTGCACGAACACATCGCTACCGCCTTCGCGCTCGATAAAACCATAGCCCTTGGCGTTGTTGAACCACTTGACCTTGCCTGTGATACGCATCGTTCTCTTCCTGTCTTACTGGTGGCTGGAAGCCACCTTATTGATCTACCCGCCGCACTTTTTCGATGAGGTGGGGGCAACAAAAAAAGGCCGCAACTTGCGGCCTTTCTGGTCCGCAGAAACTGGACTGCGGGGATGATACTGGGCCGTTACATTTGGTGTCAATTCAGAAAGCAGCCCACCTAGCGTTGTGTTTTCGATTTTGTTTCGTCCCGAGGGTTTTCACCGATGCGGCGTGCGATTCTCAGTGTCTCCGACAAAACCGGCCTGATTTCATTCGGCAAGGCGCTCTCGGCGCGCGGGTTCGAGCTCGTCTCGACCGGCGGCACCGCAAAGGCATTGGCCGAGACGGGGTTACCCGTGGTGAACGTCAGCGACGTCACGGGCTTCCCCGAAATGATGGACGGGCGCGTCAAGACGCTCCATCCCAAGATTCACGGCGGCATCCTCGCGCGGCGTCATCATCCGGAGGATCTGCAGCTCGCCGAGCAGCACGGCATTGGCCTGGTCGATCTCGTGGTGGTCAACCTGTATCCGTTCGTCGAGACCGCGGCGAAGCCCGGAATTCACTTCGATGATCTGATCGAGCAAATCGACATTGGCGGTCCGAGCCTGGTCCGGGCCGCGGCCAAGAATTTCCGCGACGTCCTGATCGTGGTGTCGCCGAAGGACTACGACGCGGTGATCGCCGAGCTCGATAAGGGTGGCGGCCCGACGCCGGCGTTCCGCTTCGAGCTCGCGCGCCGTGCCATTGAGCACACTGGTCAATACGACACGGCGATCGCCTCCACTCTTGGTGAGGTGATAGTCGAAGGCAATGAGTTCCGTAGGGGCGGGTCTTTAGACCCGCCCGCCAGCGCGCCAGGGATCCTTTCGATTACCGCTCACAAGCTTCGCGATCTCCGCTACGGCGAAAACCCGCATCAACCCGCGGCGTGGTACGCACTCGATCCGCCTGCCGGGCTGGGCGCGCCTGCCGTCCTTCAAGGCAAGGAACTCTCGTTCACCAATCTCCTCGACCTCGACGCGGCCGCGCGCATTGTCCTCGAGTTCGACGAGCCGGCTGCCGCGGTGATCAAGCACACCAACCCGTGCGGCGCCGCCACGGGCGCGACCATTTCTGAAGCCTACGTCCGCGCGCGCGATGCGGATTCACTTGCCGCCTTCGGCGGCATCATCGGCCTGAACCGATCGATCGACGAGGACATCGCACGGGCGATCGTGTCGACCTTCATCGAAGCCGTGATCGCGCCGAACGTGGACGACACCGCGCGCACCATCCTCGCCACCAAGGCCAACCTCCGCGTGGTGGTTGCCGATTTCCGCAAGCTGACGACGCGGCATGACTACCGCTCGATCCTCGGTGCAATGCTGGTCCAGGAGAGCGATCGCGTTGTCGAAGCGCAGTTGCCGTGGCCGGCAGACGGATTGAAAGTGGTCACGAAGCGGCAGCCTACCCGGGACGAATGGCAGGGCATGCGCTTCGCCTGGCGGGTGATGGCGCACGTGAAGTCGAACACCGTGATCTTCACCGACACCGTTCGCACGCTCGCGATCGGCGCCGGTCAAATGAGCCGCGTCGACGCCGTGAAGGTGGCCGTCAACAAGGCGGGCGGATGGAAGGGCGGCGATGCGGCGATTCTCAAAGGTTCGGTGGCGGCATCGGATGCGTTCTTTCCATTCCGCGATGGGCTTGATGCGGTGGCGGCGGCTGGCGCAACCGCCGTCGTGCAACCCGGTGGCTCGGTGAAGGATGCGGAAGTGATCGCGGCCGCGGATGAACACGGTCTCGCAATGGTATTCACGGGACGCCGGCATTTCAGACACTGATGGCCATTACCGACGTGCGGGAACTGTTGAGTGCCATGCAACCGGTGCTGAATCGCGGCGTGTACGTCTACTGCGTCGTCCCGCACGAGGCCGACGCGACAGGTATGAACGCGATCGCGACGTTTCGTGAAACGGAAGGCACGACGATCATTCTCGAGGAGCCGGTAGCCGCCGCGCATCGTCTGACCCCGTTGTTCCGGGCCGCGTGGATTACGCTGACCGTCAATTCCAATCTGCACGCGGTCGGACTCACGGCGGCGGTCGCGGCCGCATTGGCCGACGCAGGTATCAGCTGCAACGTGGTCGCCGCGGCGCATCACGATCACCTGTTCGTGCCCGCGGACCGGGCGGACGCGGCCATGCACGTCCTTCGGCGTCTTCAGGCATGAAGGCGGGGCTCAGTGTCGCGCTGCTCGTATTGACAGCGGTGGTCGTCGGCCTGGCGCTGAGGCCCATCTGCGTTCCCCTGCCTGCGGAAGCGCTGGCGCAGTTCAACGTTCCGATCGATCAACGCACCGATCGCGACTTCTATGTAAAGGTGTTTCAGCTTCGTGATGGCCGCTGGCATCAGTGCAAGACCTGGATTTCGCGTCAACTGTTTTTCTGATGGCCCAAGTGATGCGCTGGGTTCTCGCAATTCTGGCGTGGCTCGTGGCGATGGCCGTTTTGGGACCGGTGATCTTTTTCGTGGTGATCGTACTCGCCGGTCCCCATAGCTCAATGCTGCCGTCGGCGGTTCAGCCGGCGGTCCTTGTCATAGGATGGGTTGTGTTCTTCGCGGGCCCGCTATTCGTTGCGCGTTCCGTGTGGCGCCGCACCGCGTCGCCGCAAACTTCTTGACCGCATGAATCGAGTTCGACCATGACAATCTCACGCCGTTGGTTCACAGCGCTGCTCGCCGTTGCGGCACTGCTACTCAGCGTTGTCACCGCGCGGGCCCAGGAAGTCAGAGTGATGACCTCGGGCGGCGTCGCGGCGCCGTACGTCGAGCTCGTTCCAGCGATCGAACGAACGACATCGCAGAAGGTGGTCACCTTAGCCACTTCGACAGGTCCTCGAGAGGAATCGATTCCCAACCGGCTGCGGCGCGGAGAGCCAGTCGACGTCATCATGTTGCCCGACGCCGCTTTGAACGAATTGATCAAGGAGGGTCTCATCGTCCCCGGCAGCCGCGTGCCGCTCGCGAGATCGGGCATCGGGATGGCCGTTCGTGCCGGCGCGGCGAAGCCGGACATCGGTTCGGTGGATGGGCTGCGCCGGGCGCTCCTGCAGGCGAAGTCGATTGCGTTTTCGGCGCAGGTTAGCGGCCTCTATCTGTCGAACGAGCTATTCCCGAAGCTCGGCATCGCCGACCAGTTGAAACCGAAGAGCATCCTGGTGGAGCGCGAGCGCGTCGGCGCGGTGGTGGCGCGCGGCGAAGCGGAGATCGGCTTTCAGCAGGTCAGCGAGCTGCTCGCCATCAAGGGCATCGACTACGTGGGACCGTTGCCCGCGGAGGTGCAGCGGATCACGTCGTTCTCGGCCGGCGTCACCACAACATCCAAGAATCCCGCCGGCGCGCGCGCGTTGATTGCGATCTTCAACACGCCCGAAGGCATGCAGACGATGACCAAGTACGGCCTCGAGCCAATCAAGTCGCGATAATCCGATTCACTCAGCGCATTAGTGCCACTACGCGCTCGGCCTGCAACAAATGCCGGTCTTCGTGCTTCGAAGTGATTTCGAAGCCAGTTCCTACCGTGAACCGTATCAGTGGGACAAACGGGTTCTTGAAACGAAGGCGATTGACGTCGTGGCCACTGCCGCGGGCCACGAGCTCGCGCATGTCGCGGTTACCCTTGAGGAACCGCTCGAGAATCGAGGGCTCCACGCGTGACAGAACCGGTGTGATCTTGCTCGGCGCGCGAGCATGTTTGGTTTCGGCCGACGGCGCAATGTAATTGCGGATGAACCACCTGCCGAACCAGCCCGGGGTAATCTCGTCAACGGTGCCGGACGGTGGTCCGGCGAGCGCGTCAGCGATGGGACCGCGATACACCTCGATAGAGATGGCGAGATGCTCGAGGCATTGGCCCACGCTCCACTTCTCGGGCGCGGGTTTCCAGTTCAGTTGTTCGGGCGTTAGCGGCTTCACCAGGGCGATCGCGCGCGCATCGCTGGCGTCCAATTCCCTCAGTAGGCGCTTGCCCCAGGCCGGCAAGGTGTTTTCAGGCTGTGCGGGCACGCCCTACGATAAACCAGTTTTTATGGGAAAATCCCCACTGGAACCCAGGCGGGGCAGGGGAGCATGACCATGGAAATGGTTTCGATCGATATGCCAGTGCTCGTCGGCATCATGGTGCTGATTCTGAGCGCGAGATTCGGTGGCTTCGGACGCGGGTGGTGGCCGCGCCCGTGATCGCCCGCGCGCTGGCGCTGTTCTGCGTGTTCGGCGCACAGGGACAATACACGGACTGTCACGATCGACTCCGCGGGCCGCGTCCCGGCCTTTTCCAAACATAAACAGGTGTTTCGCAAGCCCGAATAGCGGATAATTTCCGTCACCAAATCTTGCGAAGAGTTTTGACCTGGCTGTGCCTGGCCGCTATTGCTGTGGCCGGGGGCTCGCCAGTCGCGACGCGCGCGCAGTCGTGGCCCGACTTCTCCGGCACCTGGAGAATCGACGACCTGCGTAGCGGCCGTCCGATTGACGTGTGGGGACAAACACGCGCGCGTGTGGTGGTGATCGACCAGACGCCAACCGATCTCACGCTCATTACCGACGGCGGTGGCGTCAACGTGCCCGTCGACTTGCAACGTTACCGTCTCGATGGCCAGGAGACGATCGTGCGAGACGACAGTCTCGGCGAGCTGGCGAACTTCGTGCGCAAGGTGCGAACGCTGGCCCAGTGGGACGGCGAGGCGCTCAAGACCGAAACCGAAACGGTGAGCGAATCCGTGGATCCGAACACAGGCGCGATGAAGATCGGCCGCGGCATTACCAGCGTGCTGACGTTCCGCCTCGAAGCCGGCGGCACCGAGCTCGTGGTCGAGCGCACCGGGTTTCGCGCGCAGGCCCCGGCCATGCTGCATGGCCGGCCCTACACCAGACAGGACGACCTGGCCTACAACGTGGACCGCGTCCGCTACGTGAGGACCGCGGTTACCGGGCAGTAATATGTAGGGCGTAATGCGCGGCGCACCTACGTGGCTGGCCCTGCTCGCGGCGCTGCCAGACGACGCCGTTCCCGAACGGAAGCCCGTTGCGTCGCCAGAGTTGATCGCCGGCGGCAAGGCCGACGCGATCATCGGCTGGGATAGCATCACGATCAACCTTTCTGCCGGCGACGCCGGTTTTCGTCACCTGCAGCTCACCGTTGATGCAACCGGCCAGCTGCTGAGCGCGGGAGACCACCCCCTGTTCCATCGCACTGAGAAGCGCGGCGGTCTCGTGGTGACGATCTACGACCAGGAAAGCATCGGCGGGCGGTACGCCGACGATGGCTCGTTTAACGGCACGCGGTGGGAAACGCATACCGAACAGGATGATCAGCACGCCGATGACGAGCCGGAGATTACCTCCACGCCGTCGCAGCCGTCACACGAGGACATCATGGCGCTCAAGGTGCTCGTTGCGGAGGTCCTCAGACGTGCGCCAAAATCGGCATCATGACGATTCGCCAGATGCCTTCCGCTCTGTTGATCTTCGCCCTGGTATTAATCGCCACCGTTCCCGTGTCCGCGCAGGACGAGCGGCGAGTCGGCGTTGTTGCTGCCTATCCGGCCAGCTTCGGCGTGTTGTGGCAAGTGACGGACGGATTTGCCCTCCGTGGTGACGGCAGTTTCGATTGGTCGACGTTCGAGTCAGCGAGCACCATCACCCTCGGCTTAACGTTGCCGTTCGGGCCCGGGAGCTCCACGACAACTACTTTTCGCTCGGAAGCCTCGAACCGGGACGTGGCGTCCGGCATCTCCGCATTGATCGATCTCCACCGGCGCGATCAGTTGCGTGTTTACGCGGCACCGAGGGTAGCGTTGGGTTTTTCGAGAACCACTGTGACCACGACCCAGGACCCACCTTCTGCGCTCGACCGGATCATGGCGCCAGAAACGACGACACGTACGTCACGGACCCCGGCCTTTGATCTCATGTTTGGCGCCTCGACGAGAATCGGCGAGCGGTTCGGGGTGTTCGGCGAGATCGGCGCCGGCTACTCGCGCACGTCGGGAGACGACTCGCCACTGGAACTCGATAGCCGCACGTTCAGGTCGCGTGGCGGCGTCGGCGCGATTCTGTTCTTCTGATGATCGCGCGGCATTGGCGAGGGGTGGCGCATGCTGGTCGGGCGCGTGAGTATGAGCAGCACCTGCGGACCGAGACGTTCCCGTCGCTCCACCGGATTGCCGGCTTTGTTGACGCCGCCATTCTCAGGCGCACCATCGACAGCGGCGTTGAGTTCCTGATTGTCACGCGGTGGCAATCGATGCAGGCGATCCGGCAGTTTGCCGGCGCCGATCCAGAAGCGGCGGTCGTGCCGCCGGTGGTGGAAGCGATGATGGTCGACTACGATCGGCGTGTGACGCACTATGAGGTGGTGACGTGATGGCGAAACAGAGCACGCCAAAAGCGCAGGCCGCGTCTTACATTGCGGCGTTGCCGCCGGACGCGAGAAAAGCGTTGACGCAGGTTCGCTCCGCGATTCGAGCCGCGGCGCCGAGAGCCGAGGAGGCTTTCAGTTACCGGATTCCAGCGTTTCGGATGGACGGCAAACCGCTGGTCTGGTACGCCGCGTTCAAGAATCACTACAGCATGTATCCCATCGGGGCCGCGATCACGCGATCGCTCGCGAAGGATGTCGAGGGCTACGAAACCTCGAAGGGCACCATTCGGTTCCCGCTCTCGGAACGGGTCCCGGTGTCGCTCGTCAAGAAACTCGTGAAGGCGCGGATCGCTGAAGTTCGTCAACGAGGCAAATGACCTCACCGGTCGTGCGGCGCGTGCAGGCCGTGGATGCGGCGATGGTCGGCGCGCTGGCCGACCTGCTCAAGGACTGTGTGGACGGCGGCGCCTCGGTCAGCTTCATGCACCCGCTCACGCGCGAGCGCGCCCTGGCCTTCTGGCGCAAGGTGGCCGACGGAGTTGCGGCCGGACAACGGGCGCTGATCGTCGCTGAAGACGATCACGGCGTGTGCGGCACGGTGCAGCTGATTTTCGATCTGCCGGAAAACCAGCCGCATCGCGCCGATCTCGCGAAGATGCTCGTGCACCGCCGCGCGCGCCGGCACGGCCTCGGCGCCGCGCTACTGCAGGCGGCCGAAGCCACCGCGCGCGAGTGCGGCAAGACGCTGCTTGTGCTCGACGCGGTGACCGACGGTGATGCCGCGCGCCTCTACGCCCGTCTCGGCTGGGTGCGCGTCGGCGACATTCCCAACTACGCGCTGTTCCCGCAAGGCGGTTACTGCAGCACGACGGTCTTTTATCGCAATCTTGCCGAGTAGCTATGTGGTTAGCGCTGCGCGCGTTGTTCTGGACGCTGGTTTTCCCGGGAGTGTTCGGCTTCTACGTCCCGTGGCGCTACTTCGGACTGCGTGACGTCCGCTTCGACGTCTCCAACCCCGGCCAGTGGCCCGGCATGTTGTGCATGGACGTCGGCACGATCCTGCTGCTCGCCTGCATCTGGGAGTTTGCGAAACGGGGCCGAGGCACACTGTCGCCGGCCGATCCGCCGCGCCATCTCGTGGTCAGCGGCCTGTATCGTTTCGTCCGCAACCCGATGTATCTCAGCGTGACGCTGATCGTAATGGGTGAGGCGCTGCTTACGTTCTCACAACCGTTACTTGTGTACTGGGTGATCTGGTTCGTCATCGTCAATCTGTTCGTGATGGGCTACGAGGAACCGACGCTGCGCGGCCAGTTCGGTGACGAGTACGAGCAGTACACTCGCAATGTCGGCCGCTGGATCCCGCGGTTGACGCCCTGGCGCGCATGATCCCTTTCGTGTTTGAAACCGATCGGTGCGAGTTGCGGCCTGTGACGCCGGACGACACCACCGAGTTGCACCGCCTGTGGAGCACTCCGGGCGTCAGGCGATTCCTGTGGGACGACGAGATCATTCCCCTCGAGCGCGCGGCCGAGGCCGTGTCGACGAGCCTGGAGTTGTTCGAGCAACACCGGTTCGGCTTGTGGGCGGCGCGGCGGAAGGGAGCGACGGAGATTTGCGGCTTCACCGGCATCTGGCCGTTTCGCGACCCTCCGGAATTCGAGCTAGTGTACGGCGTGGCCGAGCCGCTGTGGGGGCAGGGCTACGCCGTTGAAATCTCGCGGCCGATCATCACCTATTGCTACGATACCCTCGACATGAGCATGCTTCGCGCCAGCATCAACGCCCCGCATGTGACATCGGCGCGCGTGCTGGAGAAACTTGGTTTCACCTGTGTCCGGCAGGGGATGGTCGACGGCGCGGAACACCTGTTCTTCGAGCGCGTCCGCCTTCGCGGGGACGCTGCGGCGGGACAAGCTCGATACTGAGAACCTGATGCCGTTCAAGAGCAAGGCGCAGCGCCGCAAGTTTGCCGAGCTTCTCGTTACCGGCAAGATCTCTCCTGAAACCTACGAGGAGTGGAATCGTGAAACGGGCGGCAAGCTGCTGCCCGAGCGCGTGAAGAAGAAAGCGAAGAAGCGGAAGCCAACCAAGCGCAAAGCGCGGAAGGCAAAGAAGGCCCGGCCGAAGAAGCGATGACCACGTATATCGGTCTGCTGCGCGCGATCAACCTCGGCGCCTACAACAAGATCAAGATGGCCGATCTGCGCCAGCTGCTCGTCGACCTGGGGCTCGAGGATCCCAAGACACTGCTGTTGAGCGGCAACGTTGTGTTTGGCTCCCCGTCGCAGCCCGCGGCGAAACTCGAGCGCCTGCTGCAGGACGCCACCGCGAAGCACCTCGGCGTGACGACTGAGTATTTCGTGCGGACGGCGAATGAGTGGAGCGCGATTGTCGGCGCGAATCCGTTTCCGGCGGAGGCGAAGCAGGACCCCGGCCGTCTGGTGATGATGTGCCTGAAGGACGCGCCGTCGCCGGCGGCGGTGAAAGCGCTGCAACGGGCCATCAGTGGCGGCGAGGTCGTGAAGGCGAAAGGGCCGCAGGCCTATTTTGTGTATCCCGACGGCATCGGCCGATCGAAGTTGACCATCACGCTGATCGAACGGATGCTGGGCACCCGCGGCACCGCGCGCAATTGGAATACGGTAATGAAGCTCGGTGCGCTCGCCGGATCCTGATCAGCCATGGCCAAGTCCAAGTCCACATCCAAGTCCGGCACTGTCCACCGGGGTCCGTTCAAGACCCAGCTCCGCCGCATCCGCGGCAAGGGCGGTTGGACCTACGTGACGATCCCGAAAAAGATCGCGCCGCCGATCACCCGGGCCTGGGCGCGCACGCCGGTGCGGGCCAGCATCGACGGCGTTGAATGGGAAACGAGCATCTGGCGCGCGAAAACCGGTGAAGGGTTCCTGCCGATTCCGAAACGGATTCGCGGCATCAAGGAAGAAGGCGCGAAGGTGGCCATCGCGTTTTCCTTCGAAAACGACTAAGGCCGAGCTGGTGTAGAATAGGTCCCGCAAGGCAGATTGCACCCGGTCCGCGGGAAGGGACTATCCCCTCTGCTTGCCCTGAGCGACGTTCTCAATCGCGAGGCGGTTGAGAACGGAGTCGAAGGGTAGCTCGCACGAACATCAACACCTCTTTTGCCCTCGAGGCGGACACGGGCCATAAGGAGGAGTGTGATGTCTCGTAATCTGCCGGCTCGTCCCAATCTCGAATTTCTCAAGAAGGAAGCCAAGTCGCTGCTCGACGTGTTGCTGCAGCGCGATCCCGCGGCCCAGCTTGCCGACGCGCAGCACACGCTGGCGCGCGACTACGGCTTCGCCAGCTGGCCGAAGCTGAAGGCGCACATCGAATCGCTCGCGGATGCGGCGGTGGCGCACCCGTTCGCGGGGCGCTGGATCGCCAACGTCGCGCAGTCGAAGCGGCACCCGGCGAACCTGTTCCAGCGGGCGATCATCGAGTTCGCGGTGAATGGCAACACCGTGGACATCGATGACGAGTTCGTGGATGAGTCGGGAGGGGTCGTCCGCGGCCACAACACCATCGTCGCCGACGGCGTTGAACATCCGACGCCGAACGGGTTCGTCGTAACCGCGGCGTGGCGCGGCACGACGGCGCTCGAGTTTGTGGCGACCAAGGATGGCGAAGTCGTCGGCCGCGGGAAATACACCGTGTCGGCCGACGGCCGCAACCTGACCATCGCCTCGAGTGACCAGGTCATTGTCCTGGATCGCGTGTAAGCTCTGAGGCCGGTGCGTCCATGAAGAAGCTGGTTGTCATCGCCATCGTGTTGCTCGCGCTGCTTGGTTCGTTCAGCGCGATCACCCGTGCCACGGTGGTCATTGGCATGCTTCGCGGGGCACCGGCCAACGAGTTGTCGCCCGAAGATCGCGCGAATCTCGAGGTCTTTGCGGCCGCGATCGGTGTGGACGTGTCGAGTCAGCGCTATCGCGAGATGGAAGACGACACGCGGGCAGGTGCCGCCAAGTTCAATGCGTTGCCGTATGCGACGCTCCTGCACGTCATGCCGGGCACGGTGTTCCTGTTGCTGGCCCCGCTCCAATTGGTGCCGCGCTTTCGCGTGCGGGGGCCGCGACTCCATCGGCGAATGGGCTATTTGCTATTAGTGCTGGCGATCCCGTTTGCGACAACCGGTCTGTATTTTTCGTTCCGCGATCCGTTTTTCGGCCTCGTCGGCGCAGTCGCGTCGGCCATCGGCGGGGCGTGGTTCCTGTATAGCGGCGTCCGGGCGTATTCGGCCATTCGCCGCCGCGAGGTAGACGAACATCGCGCCTGGATGCTGCGCGCGCTGGCGATGGCGTACGCCATCGCCGTCATCCGCGCGATTGATCTGATCGTGCTCGCGCTGGTGCCGGTGCGGGCGCGGGCCATCGGGGGTCCGTCGTTTTGGGTTGGGTTCCTGCTCTCAGCGTTTGCCGCTGAGTGGTGGATTCGCCGCACCGCGAAGCAACCGCCGCGAGCGTTAAAGTGGGCGAGCTGACCAGCTGCCTGAACTGCGGCGCGCCGTTACAAGGCGCGTTCTGCGCCGCGTGCGGCCAACGCGCGGTGCCGCCGAATCCAACCGTCCGCGAGCTGACCGGCGATGCGTGGCACGAGTTGTCGGGCTACGACGGCCGGATCATGTCGACCATTCGCGGCCTCGTGCGGCCCGGCTTCCTGACGCGCGAATATCTCGAAGGCCGCCGCGCCCATTACGTGCCGCCGGTGCGCCTCTATCTAGTCGTGAGCGTGGTGTACTTCGTGGTGGCGGCGTCGGCGCCATCACTTGATGGCCAGGCGGACGGGCCCGGCGGGCTGCGTATCAGAATCGACAATCAGAGCGGTCCGCAAATGTCCGACGAAGAGCGGGCACAGATGGCCGCCGAGCTGGATGACTCGCCGTGGTTTCTGCGGCCGATGTTTCGCGCGATGCTGGAAGACCCGGCCGGCTTCCGCCAGCGCCTGTTCACCGTGATGCCGCGCGTGTTCTTTGCGCTGCTACCGGTGTTTGCCGCGATCGTCGCGCTGTTCTACCGCCGGCGGAACTTCCCGACGGCGCTGGTATTCGCCGTGCACCTGCATGCGTTCGCGTACATTGCCTTTACCGTGACGGAGGTGCTGAAGTTCACCGGCAACAATCACCTGGCCGAGCGTGTCGGCGCGATAATCGCGATGGCGTTCGGCATCTACGCGTTGAAGTCGTTTCGTGCCGTGTTCGGCGGCGGCTGGCCGATCACATTGGCCAAGGCCGTGGGCATCGGGTTCGTCTACCTGGTAGCCGCCGTGCCGGCGTTTACAGTCATCATCTTGTGGGCTTCGTGGACCTGAGAAGCGGAGCGTTATGCCGAAACGATTCTCCCGCTCGGTGGTGAACGCCGCTGATGCCGCCAAGATCATCGGGATCAAGGCGGGCGCCAAATCGGATCACCGGTTCACCGGCGTCTGGCCCGTGGTAGTCAACGGGCGCGTCTACGCGCGCTCGTGGACACTGAAGAAGGACGGCTGGTATCGCACGTTCCTGGAGGACCGTCTTGGCCTCCTCCAGGTTGGCGACGGTGAGATCCGCGTCCGCGCCGTTCCCGCTCGCAGCGAGCGGGTGCGCGATGCAGTAGAAGACGCCTACGCGGCCAAATACAACACCAAGGCCTCGCAGAAATATGTCCGCGGCTTTCGCACGGCGCGGCGTCGCGAAGCCACGATGGAGTTCGTGCCGAGGTGACGACTGCGGACTGTTGCCGTGCGAGAATCCCCAACGGGGGACACGCTTATGAGACCGTTCGTCGCAGTGGCTATCGCGGTGGCCACGATGCTGCCGCTGGCCGCGCAATCCGCGAAGATCCTCACGTTCGACCACAAGGTGGCGGTGAAATCCACCGTGCCGTCCCTCGCCGGACAAACCGTCAATCTGTACGTGCGCGAGCGCGTCAGCGCGTCGACCAAGGTCGATGCGATCGGCGCCGATCGCGTGGTGTTGTTCGTGCACGGCGCCGGTACGCCTGCGGAAGTGGCATTCGACGTCCCGCACAGCGATTACAGCTGGATGGCCTATCTCGCCAACGCCGGCTTCGACGTGTTCGCAATGGACACGACCGGTTACGGCCGATCGGTGCGTCCGGCGGAGATGAACGACCCCTGCAACCTGTCCAAGGACCAGCAGCCGCAGTTCGTGCCCGCATTGATTCCGGCGGTGTGCGCGGCGAAATATCCGGGCCAGCTGACTAACCTCGGCTCTGACTGGAACGACATCGCTGCCGTCGTCGATCACATTCGCACGCTGCGCAAGGTCGAGAAGGTGAGCCTCGTTGCGTGGTCGCTCGGTGGACCGCGCGCCGGCGGTTACGCGGCGCAGCACCCGGAGAAGGTTCAGCGGCTGGTGTTGTTAGCGCCTGCTTACAACCGCGGCGCCGCCGCGGCGCCGCCCGCGCTGCCGAATGCCGGCGTCGTGTTCAACACCCAGTCGCGGCAGGAGTTCGATGCGAATTGGGACCGGCAGCTGGGGTGTCCGAACCAGTTCGATCCCGCGGTGCGGGAGGCGGTGTGGAAGGACATGATCGCGTCGGATCCGGTCGGCGCGAAATGGGGGAGTGGTGTGCGGCGCGCACCGTCCACGACCACGTGGGGATGGAACGCCTCGATGATCGGCGCCACGAAGATTCCGACGCTCTTCATCGCGGCGGCACTCGATCGGCAGGTTCCCGCGGAGCGCGTGAAGGCGGCCTACGACGACCTGGGTTCGTCCGACAAGGTCCTGATCGATCTTGGCTGCTCATCGCACAACGCGATGTGGGAATCGAATCACCTCCTGATGTTTGCGGCGTCGCTGGAATGGCTCACCAAGGGCACCGTCAATGGCACACGGAGCGGCATGATTCGCATCGGTTATCCCCGGTCATGAAGCTCGTCGCGCTCGCGGCCGGTGTCATCAGCGTGTCGGTGCTGGTCTCGGCGCAATCGACCGAACCGCTGCCGCTGGTGCACCAGGTCCGCGGCAATTCGTTGCGTATCGAGCTGCCGGGATTCACGTCGATCAGCGTGCAGCGCGGCGTGCGTTACGCCGGCGGGCAGCGGTTCATCCTGAGGGGCCTGGCCGACGCCGAGCAGCATGCGTTCGCCGAGGTCGGTGTCGATGGCGCGATTCAGAGGTTCTACTGGTTTCAGTTCGAGTCGTTACTGGCCGGCGCGACCGGCGCCTACGACTATTCGAAAGACACGTTAGTGGAGTTCGCGGGCCTCGAGTGGCGGGCGCAGGTGCGTCGTTACACAACGCCGGCGGTACCCGATGGCGACCAGGCGGCGCTCTACAAACTGTTTACGGCGCGTGGATGGCGGCAGCCACTCCCGGCGCTTCGGGCCCGTCTCGTGTACGTGCCACCCGAAGACCGCCGCCGGGAGCTGATGATCATCTACGCCGAGGCCACGCCATCCGCGGCGGCGCCGACCGCGAAAGAATCAGCCGACCTGATCGCGCGCGCCCAGGCCGGCCTGCGGCTGGTTCGTTAGGATTTCCCTTCCTCGCCGAATGCGCCCGGGACCTTGTGGGACGCCGGATGGCTCCGATCCGCGTACTTCGATTCGGCTTCCTTCTGCGCGATCGAACGGCTGCCGGCTTTATGCGACGTGTGGCGATCGCGCGTATCGTCGAGCGGTTCTTCGCCGACCCGGCCGGCGGCGTCCTGCTCGCGCGGTGGGGCGTCGGGACTCTCCGGCGGAAATTCACGCCGTTCCTGTTGTTCTTCCTGTTGGGTCTCGCGGTTGCTGATCCCCTGCTTGTCGTCTCGCATAGCTCCTCCGTTGCGAAATAGCGGAAGCAGGATCCGAGCCAGCAGAAGCTCGACCTCTATTCGTGTGTTCAGGTTGGAGGTTGGGATTCTAGAAACGAGCTTTCAGCTCGTCCGGGCTGACCGTGGCGGCGCCGAACTTGCCAACCACAATGCTCGCCGCTTCGTTGGCGAGCCGCGCCGCTTCAAACATGTTGCCGCCGGCGG
The DNA here is from genome assembly GCA_963784445.1 of uncultured Acidimicrobiia bacterium. Lineage (GTDB taxonomy): Bacteria > Acidobacteriota > Vicinamibacteria > Vicinamibacterales > UBA2999 > 12-FULL-67-14b. The sequence goes on from CAWARO010000003.1 coordinate 292,569, forward strand.
CGATGGCCAGCGCGAGCGTGGCAATCACCGTGTCGCCCGCGCCCGTGACGTCCGCGACTTCGCGCGCGGAAGCCGGCAAGTACCCATCCTGGCCCGCGTGATCGAGCCACATGCCGTGCTCGCCTCTCGTAATCAGCACGCTCTCCACGCCAATCCGCTGACGCAGCGCTTGCGACGCGCGACGCGCATCGTCGTGCGATGAGATGCGGCCGTTGGTGGCGCTCTCGGCTTCCACGTGATTCGGGGTGACCAGCGCCGCGCCGGAGTAGTAGTCGATGTGCGGCACTTTCGGATCGACGATCACCGGCACGCCGCTGCCATGCGCAAACGAAATGAGCTGCGCCATCGTTTGCCGCGTGATCACGCCCTTCTGGTAATCCGAGACCAGCACCACCTGCGCGGAGCGCGCGCGCATTTCCAGTTGCCGCGCGAGCGCCTCTTCGATGGCCTTCCCGACTTCAAAGTCCGACTCGAAATCAATGCGCGCGACCTGTTGATTGCGTGACGTCACGACGCGCAGCTTCGTGGTGGTACGCCTGGCCGGATCGGTGATCAGTCCCGTCGAGTGAATGTTCTTTGCCGCCAGCTCGTTCTTGAGCTGCCGGCCTGAGTCATCGTCGCCGATCACGCCGATGAGATCGACGAAACCGCCCAGGGCCCGCAGGTTGTGCGCCACGTTCGCGGCGCCGCCGAGCCTGACCTCTTCATTTTCGAAGACCACCACCGGCACGGGTGCTTCCGGAGAGATGCGGCCGACGCGGCCGATCATGAAGCGATCGAGCATCACGTCGCCAAGCACGGTGATGCGGCACGAGGCAAAGCGGTCGATGAGCTGATGCGCGCGCGCTGACGCAATCTCAGGAAGCACCGACACGGTCACGAGGGCAGGCCTCCGTCGCGGTTGGCGGCAAACGGCAGCGTGATGACCACCAGCAGCAACATCAGGAACTCTGAATCGCCGAAGTTGTACTCGGTGAGGCCGGCGGCAAGCATGGCGGCCATGCCGCCGAGGGCGGCGGCGGCGAGGCTCTTGTGCCGCGATTTCTTGAGCAGCCGGAACAGTCCCACCGCGGCCGATACGACGAACCAGATCCACGCGCCGAGCGCGAGCAGGCCGCGCTCCGCCGCGATCTGCACCGGCACGTTGTGCAGGTGCGGATTGGTCGGCTTCACTGCATCGGCGACGCGGTAGTTCGGATACGCGCGCTCGATTTGATTCGGTCCAACTCCCGTCAGCGGAAAGTCCCTCACCATGGCGGCGCCGGCATGCAGCATGGCGATACGATCGCGGCTGGTCAGATCCTTTGGATCGAAAATCGAGTAGACGCGGACTTTGAACTCCGGTGCGAGCAGCAATCCGGTGACGATGACAATGGGGATCAGCGCGAGCAGGCGGAAGTCCTTGCTGAGCAGGATCACCGCGACGCCCACGGCCACGCCCACCCACGCGCCACGCGTGAGGGTGAGGCTCAGCGCGACCAGGAGCGCGGGCATCACGAACGCGGCCCACAACCGTCCCGACGTGCCGTACAACAGCCGCGCGGTTGCCGCGCAGATCACGAGCATCAGGGTGCCCGAGTAGGTCATCCAGTGAGACAACGTCCCCGACGGCCGTTGGCCGAGGCTGTCGAAGTTCAACACCGCGTACTGGACGATGCCGTAAAACGCGCTCGCGGCGCCGATGGTCAGCACAATGCTCAACACGGAGTTGGCGCGCGCGCCGCGCGCGAAGTCGTAGGTGAGCGGCACGAGCATGAAGAGCACGAGCTGCTTGCTGTCGGTGAAGCTGACTTCGGGATCAAGCGAGAAGCCGGCCGACATCAGCGTCAGCGCGGCGTAGACCACCAGCGGCCAGAAAAATGGCGGCGCTCCGAGCCGTTCGCCGCGCACCAGGTGCGACGCGAGCCACGCGGCCACCGCGATCGTCAGCAGGATCTGCGCCGCGGCGATCGACAACTGCATGGCAGCGACGATGCCGACGAGCGACCAGAGTCCGATTTGTTCGAGCCGATCGCGCGGCGGAACGCCCGCCGTCAGGGTCAGAGTGGTCATCTTCCTTGTGCAGCGGGCGAGCCCAACAGGGTGCGCGCCGCAGACAGAACCATCGTAGGCGAAATCGCGGTCAAACAGCGAAAGTCACCCGGCACGCAGTGCCGTTGGTGGCACGGACGGCACGGCAATGGGCCGGCGTCGACCGCGATTGCGCCGATGGCCGGATCGCGCCACGGCATCGAACGCTCGGGCAAGGTTGGGCCGAACAACGCGACGATGGGCGTGTGCGTGGTGGCGGCCACGTGGAGTGGCCCGCTGTCGCCGCCGATGTAGAGCGCGGCGCGGCCGACGAGCGCGGCGAGCTCTGCCAGATTGAATTCACCGGTGCGCACGATTCCGGCAGCCGCATGACCGGCGAGCGATCGCGCTTCCTGGGCGACGGCTTCGGCGGCGGCGGCTTCGGATGGACCCGAGGTGACGATCACGCGGCGGCGCGGGTCCTCGCGCGCCAGTTCCGCCGCCACTGCGGCGAACGATGCTGCGGGCCAGCGGCGGAACGGGTTGCCGGCGCTGACGTGCATCACGATCATCGGCGCGCCGGGTCCGACGCCCGCGGCGGCGAGCCGCGATTGCACACGCGCGTCCACGGCCGGATCGATCGGCATGGTGACCGCATCACGCCCGCGATCCGCGGCCTCGATGCCAAGCGGCGCCAGCAGATCCCACTGATTCAATACCGAGTGACGAGGCGGAACGAGCGATCGCGTCCACGGAATGCGAGTTGTGTAACACCAGCGGCGCCCGGGCAGGTCATAGCCGATGCGTTGCGGCGCGCCGGTCGCCCACGTCAGAAAGCCACTACGCGGTCCGCCATGGAAATCGATGGCGACGTCAAAACGCTCAGCGCGAAGGCGGGCGGCCAATTGAACGTCGTAGCGCAGTCTCGCGAGGCCGCGCGGGCGTTCAAGCACGATGATGGCGTTGAGATCGGGATGGTGCCTGATCACCGGCTCGGCCGGCGCTTCCACGAGATACGTGAGGCGGGCGTTGGGGAAGCGGCGCCGCAGGGCGCCGATCGCGGGCGTGGTGAACACCACGTCGCCGATCAGGCGCAACCGAACAAGCAGGATCTTCAGGGCTCGCTCTACGGCTCGACGGTGGCCTCGTCGATCAACATCACCGGGATGTCGTCCTTGATCGGATAGACGCGATGACAAGAGGCGCATTTGAGCGCCTGGCCGTCCTTGACGAGCGTGACCGGTGTTTTACAGGCCGGGCAGGCAAGGATCTCGAGGAGTTCGGAATCGACAGGCATTGCCGGATTCTAGCAGTTAAAATTGAGCGATGAAGATGGTGTGTGCGCTGCTGGCGCTCGCCTTGTCTACGCCAGCGCTGGCCTCCGCCTCCGCTCGCGCGACCACGACCGAGCTACGGCGAGACGGGCAAACCGCCGCGCCGGTGGCCGACCCGAAGGCGCAGGCCCTGTTCGAATTCCTGATGGCGCGCCGCATGGAAGCGGCCGGCGACACTGCCGGCGCGCTGGCCGCACTCGAGCGCGCGCGCAAGCTCGATCCGGCATCGGCGGAGATCGCCGCGGAGATCGCCGGTAATTATTCGCGCCAGGACCGCATGGCCGAGGCGGTGGTTTCCGGGGAGCAGGCGCTCAAGCTCGACAAGGACAATGTCGAAGCGCACCACGTGCTCGCGCTCGTGTATTCGGCGTGGGCGGATGGCACGGAGCCACCGCCGTCGGGGCAGACTATCGGCGGCGCACGCACGCGGGCCATCGAGCATCTCACCGCCATTCAAGGGACCCCGCTCGTGGCGACCAATCCGAATCTGCAGATGACGCTCGGGCGGATGCAGCTTCGCGCCGGCAAGGCCGACGTTGCGGTGCCGATCCTCGAGAAGGTCGCCCAGCAGGTGCCCTGGGCCGCCGAGCCGCTCGTGTTGCTATACGAAGCCCAGACAACGCTGGGTCGCATCGATGAAGCGGGCGAGACCCTCCTCGCCGCGGCACAGATCAATCCCCGATATTGGTCGACACTCGGCCAGTTCTACGAACGCCAGGACAAGTGGGAGGAAGCGGCGTCGGCGTACGCCGAGGCTGTGGCGGCAACCAAGCAGCCGAGCCGCGACGTACAGATTCGCTATGCCGCGGCGCTGATCAATACGGAGGAGGGCGCTGGCAAGGCCCGCACCGTGCTGGCCGATCTCTTGAAGGGCACGCCCAACGACACGCGCGTGTTGTATCTGCTGTCGATGGCCGAGCGCACCGACGGCGACCTGCCCGCGTCGGAAGCGACGGCGCGCCGCATTCTCGCGATCGATCCGACCAGCGTCACCGGGCTCCGCGCCCTCGTGTCGGTCCTGTCCGAGCGATACGACTACAAGCAAGTGGCCGAGGTGGTGGCGCCGCTCGCGAAAGATCCGTCACGCGCGAAGGGCCGCGAGCTCGAAGGCGCCGCGGTGCTCGTACAGCTCGGCATCGCCCAGCAGCAACTCGCGCAGTGGGACGCGGCCATCGCCGCCTACACCGCCGCGAAAGTGTTGACGCCTCGCGATCCGCAGATCGACGCGTATCTGGTGCAGGCGAACCTCGCGGCGCGGCGGTTCGATCGCGCTGAGGCCGTCGCGCGCGAAGCCCTGGTACGTGATCCGGACCAGCCCCGCATGGTGCGGCTGCGCGCACAGTCGCTGCTCAAAGCCGGCAAAATCGCCGAAGCCAATAAGCTCCTCGAAGATGGGGCGGCGAAGCAGCCCGACAACCGCGAGTTGGTGGTCGGCCTTGCCGATCTGTATGCCGATCAGAAGCGCACCGCGGACGCGGTGCGGGTGCTCGAACAGGCGAGGAAACAATTCGGCGACGATCAAGCCATCGCGATGCGTTTCGCCAATGTCTACGAGGCCGCGGGCCGGCTCGACGAAGCGGAGACAGAGCTGCGCCGCCTGATGTCGGCGGATCCTCTCAATGCCGACGCGATGAACTCGCTCGGGTACATGCTGGCGGATCGCGGCCTGCGGCTGCCAGAAGCGGTCGATCTCGCCGAGCGCGCGGTGAAGATCGAGCCGTCGAATCCTGCGTATCTCGACACGCTCGGCTGGGCCCTGTTCAAGCAGGGCCGCACCGAGGAGGCGGCCGCTCCACTCGGCAAAGCCGCGACCACGCTCACCGGCAATTCCGTGATCCAGGATCATCACGGCGACGTGCAGGCGAAACGCGGCCGCACCGCCGAAGCCATTGCCGCCTGGGAGCGCGCGCTGGCCGGCGACGGCGAGCAGATCGATCGCGCCGCCATCGAAAAGAAGATCAAGGCTGCGAAGGCCAAGAAATGACGAATGACGAATAACGAAGAACGAAAAACCCGCGGGCTGTCTTTCGTTATTGGTTTTTCGTTATTCGTTCTTTCCGCCTGCGCAGCACGTACGCCCTCGCGCCCCTCCGGCACTCCTGGTCCCGATCCCACGGCCGCCGACGCCTTCGTGGCCGCGACCGCTTCGTGCCGCGGCTTTCGTTCGATCGAAGGTGAGCTGGCGTTATCCGGACGCGCGGGCGAGGAGCGCGTGCGTGGACGCGTGCTCACCGGCCTTGAAGCCGGCGGCGCCGTGCGGCTCGAGGCGCCCGCGCCGTTCGGTGCGCCGTTTTTCATCCTCGCGGGCAGAGGCGAAGTGGCCACCTTGATTCTGCCGCGTGAACGGCGCGTGCTCGCAGACACGTCCGTGTCCGCGGTGCTCGAACGCCTCACCGGCCTGTCGCTGGGCGCGGACGACTTGCGATTGATCCTCTCCGGGTGCCTCGTTGAGAAGCCGGCGCCGGCGGATGGCCGGCAGTGGCCAGGCGGCTGGCAGGCCGTCACGATCGGTCCTGAGCGTGTGGCTTACATCCGCATCGTCCAGGGCCGCCCGGTGTTGGTGGCTGCCGATTATGGTCCGTGGCACGTCGACTACTCGCAACACGCGAACGGATTTCCGCGTGTGGTGCGCGTCCGTCGCGCCGGAGCCTTGGCGCAGGCGGACGCCATCGACATCACCGCGCGTGTCGAGCAACTCGAGGTGAATACCCAGATCAATCCACTGGCATGGACGGTTGATGTACCATCCGACGCCGACCCGATGACCCTTGACGAACTCCGATCGATTGCCCCGTTAGCGGAACGCAAGTAATCTCCGTGTTCTCCGTTCGATGAGATCTGTCAGTCTGCCGGCGTTCGCAAAGATCAATTTGGACCTCCGTGTTCTCGGAACGCGTCCGGACGGCTTCCACGATCTCAAGACCGTGTTTCAATCGCTCGCGTTGTTCGACAACGTGACGGTGACCGCGCGCCGCGGGCCCTTGACCGTCACTTGCGACGAGCCCGACATCCCGACCGATCGGCGCAATCTCGTGTGGAAAGCCGCTTCGCTGCTGCATCGCGTGAGCACCGGCAGGAGCTCGGCGCCGCGAGACATCGCGATCGATCTGCGCAAGCGCGTGCCGGCGCAAGCCGGCCTCGGCGGCGGCAGCTCCGACGCGGCGATGACGTTGCTCGCGCTGAACCAGTTGTGGAAACTGGATCTCGATCTCGCCACGCTCACGCGCATCGGCGCGCGGCTGGGCGCCGACGTGCCGTACTTCCTCGTCGGTGGCACCGCGCTGGGCCTCGGACGCGGCGACGATATCTATCCGCTCGCCGACCTGCCTCCCGTGCACGTGGTGATCCTGCGTCCCGGCTTTGGCGTGGCAACCGCCGATGCGTACCAATGGTTCGACGAGGAGCGGCGACCGTCGAAAGAGCCGGCGCCGCGGCCGATTCCGGCCGGCTGGCCGCCATGGTCCGCCACGCTTCGCAACGATCTCGAAACACCGGTCGTGCGCCACCACCCAGCCATCGGACGCATCCGCCAGTCGCTGGTCGACGCCGGCGCCACGTTCGCGGCCATGTCGGGGTCAGGATCCGCGGTATTTGGCCTGTTCGAGCGCGGCGAGGCGGCCCGCCGGACCGCCAACGACCTCGCCAGGCCCGGCTGGTTGTCGCTCCACACAAGGACCTTGCCCCGCAAGGAATACGCGCGCCGGGTTGCCGTCGCCCTCTGATCGCGAGCTTTTTCACTGAAATTCACGCGAATGTTCCGTAGGAACGTGCGCCAGCTCGGAGACTGTGGGTGGTGACATCCCACAAACCGTTGATGCGCTCCGCTAAACTCATATACGATAAGTGTTTGCCCCGGGGTGTTGGGGCGTGGCCAAGCGGTAAGGCGCCGGCCTTTGGAGCCGGTATTCGAAGGTTCGAATCCTTCCGCCCCAACCAGTTTCGTATTTCACATGCGACCAACCGGATTCGGAGAACTGAAAGTCTTCTCTGGCAAGGCTCACCCGCAACTCGCGGCTGAGATTGCCGAGTTCCTCGGGGTGGAACTCGGACAAGCCCGCTTGCGCCGGTTTCCCGACACCGAAGTCTCGTTCCAGATCGACGAAAACATCCGCGGCACCGACGTCTTCATCGTTCAGCCGACCTGCGCGCCGGTCGACCAGCACTTGATGGAGCTGATGATCATGATCGACGCGTTTCGTCGATCGTCGGCGGCCCGCATCACGGCGGTGATTCCGTATTACGGCTACGCGCGTCAGGATCGCAAGGACAAGCCGCGCGTCCCGATCTCGGCCAAACTCGTAGCCAACCTGCTCGTCGCTGCCGGCACGCACCGCGTGCTGACGATGGACCTGCACAAGGCGCAGATCCAGGGGTTCTTCGATTTGCCCGTGGATCACCTGTTTGCCGCGCCGGTGATCATCGATTACCTCGACCGCCAGTCGTACGAGAAGCTCACCATCGTGGCGCCTGACGCGGGCGGCGCGGAACGCGCGCGCGCCTATGCGAAACGGCTCGACGCCGAACTGGCCGTGATCGACAAGCGCCGATCGGATGACGGCACGGCGGAAGTCATGAACGTGATCGGTGAAGTCACCGGCCGCACGTGCGTGATCGCCGACGACATCATCGACACCGCCGGCACGATCCAGAAGGCGGCGCAGGCGCTCAAGGACGTTGGCGCCGAGCGCGTGATTGCGTGCGCGATCCACGGCGTGCTGTCGGGTGCCGCGATCGAGCGCATCGAGAAGGCGCCGATCGACAAGTTGATCATCACCAATACGATTCCGCTGACGGCGGAACGGGCGAAATGCCAGAAGATCATCGAGTTGAAGGTCGGCCGTCTGCTCGGCCAGGCCATCCGGTCCATCCACGAGGAAACCTCGGTGTCGTCGTTGTTTGTTTAGTTCGTTCGGAGAGCGAGGGCTTTAGCCCTCGCTGGTCGGCGACGGCTGAAGCCATCGCCCTCCGATCGATTGTCTAACTCGGTAAAGGGTGTAGGGAGTCCGAAGCCCGAAGGAAGGCAGCAATGGAAGCAGTTCTCGACGCGGTCACGCGGCAAACCAAGGGTAAAAACGAAGCACGTCGCCTTCGCGTGGCCGGAAAAATTCCGGCGGTGCTCTACGGCGCGTCGAAGGCCGGTGAGGCGCCGGCCCCCGAGCCGGTGGCCGTCGATCCCAAGCCGTTCATGCGCATCCTGCATTCGAAGTCCGGCCTCAACACCCTGATCACCCTCAAGGTGCAGGGCGGTATCGACGCGCGCGTGCTGGTGAAGGACGTGCAGCTCGATCCGATCACGCACCACCCGCTGCACGCGGATTTCTACCGTGTCAACATGGACCGCAAGATCCTCGTGACCGTCCCGGTGGTGCTGCGCGGCGAGTCGCGCGGCGTGAAGCAGGACGGCGGCGTGCTCGACTTCGTGCATCGCGAAATCGAAGTTGAAGTGCTCCCGGCCAACATTCCGGATTCGATCGAAGTGGACGTCAGCGATCTCGGCATCGGCGATTCGGTGCACGTGCGCGACGTGGCGTCGAACGCCGCCTGGACCCCGATCAGCGATCCCGACATGATGATCGTGCACGTCGTGGTCATCAAGGTGGTCGAAGAGGTGGCGCCGGCGGCGGGCGTGGCTGGTGCGGAGGGTGCGGTGGCAACCGCGGCGGCGCCGGCGGCCGGCGGCACGGCGTCGGAGCCCGAAGTCATCAAGAAGGGCAAGACCGACAAGGAAGGCGACGCGAAGGCCGACGACAAGAAGAAGGCCGACGACAAGAAGAAGTGAAGCTGATCGTCGGTCTCGGCAATCCGGAACCCAGGTATAGGAATACACCTCACAACCTGGGATTCGAAGTTGTCGACAAATTAAAGGATCGTTGGGACTCGAATGAGCCGTGGACTTTGCGGTGGAATGCCAATCTCATTCGCCGCTCGTTTGAGTCCGAACAAATAGTCCTCGCTAAGCCGCAGACGTTCATGAATCTGAGCGGTGAGGCAGTTGGAGAAATCAGTCGGTATTTCAAGATTGAGCCCGTCGATACGTTTGTAATTGTCGACGACGCGGACTTGCCGATTGGAAAGCTGCGTATTAAGCCGAAAGGGTCGGCAGGTGGCCACAACGGGCTGAAGTCAGTTATTCAGCATTTGAATACTCAGATTTTTCCGCGGATGAGGATCGGAGTTGGTCGGGGAAGGGTCGGCGATCTATCGAGTCACGTGTTAGGGAAGTTCGACCCGATAGAGCGCCAAATAATTTCGGAAGCCGTGCTGCGCGGTGCCGAAGCCACGGAGACGTTTCTCCGTTTTGGACTAGAACGAGCAATGCAATCGTTCAACGCAGCGGAAAAAGAAGAGCCCGCGGAATAGGCCGCGGATCTCCTAGCCATCGAAAGATGTGCCGATCAGAGAAGGGTCTGATCGTCCAAGGGAGCAGTCAATGACACGTACGTACGAACTGATTTACGTCCTGAAGCCGGACGCGCCGGAAAGCGAGGTCAACGATCTGCACAAACAGGTCGCCGACATCGTCGACCGGATGGGCGGCAAGATCGACAAGACCGAGAACGCCCTGCCGTGGGGCCGCCGCAAGCTGGCGTATGAAATCGGTCATCACAAAGAAGGGTTTTACGTCCTCGAAGTGATCACCGGCTCCGGCGAGATGATGAAGGAAATCGATCGCCGGTTGAAAGTGACCGAAGGTCTGCTCCGCCACCTGATCGTGCGCGTCGACGAGAGCACTATCAAGGCCGAGCGCGCGCGCGCGAAGCGCACCGAAGAGTCGCGGCGCCGCCGCGTGGCGCGCGGGTTGCCGCCCGATCGGCAGCCGGGTGAAGGTCCGCAGGGCGAGAATGATGATGATTCAGGCGACATGATGTTCGATGGCGCCGATTTGGAGGCGTGACCATGGCGTTTGGTGGACCGAAGAAGAGTGGCCCTGGCGGCCGTGGTAAGGATGCCAAGGCCGGCGACAAGGACGGCAAGCAGCGTCGTGGCGGCGGGTTTTTCCGTCGCCGCAAGGTCTGCAAGTTCTGCGCGGACAAGATCGACGATATCAACTACAAGGACGTCAAGCTGCTGGGCAGCTTCGTCCCCGAGCGCGGCAAAGTGCTGCCGCGGCGGATTTCCGGCACCTGCGCGAAACACCAGCGCGGGCTGCGCGTTGCGATCGTGCGGGCGCGCCAGCTGGCGCTGCTGCCGTACGCCGCGGACTAAGAGGAGAAGAGGACCATGGAAGTTATTCTCCGAGATCACGTGGACAACGTGGGCAAGCGGGGCGACGTCGTCAAGGTCGCCGACGGCTTCGCCCGCAACTACCTGCTGCCGCGCAAGCTCGCGCTGGAAGCGACCGAGGCCAACAAGCACTGGATCGCGCGTGAGCGGAAGATTGCCGAAGCGCGTGAAGGCGAAGAGCGCGAGGGCGCCGAGGCGCTGGCCGAGCGGCTGGTGGCGCTCGACCTGCAGATCGCCCGCAAGGTCGGCGACAACGACACGCTCTACGGGTCGGTGACCAATTCCGACATCGCGGAGCTGCTGAAGGCCAAGGGCTTCGACATCGATCGCCGCAAGATCTTGTTGCCCGATGCGCTGCGGACACTAGGCGAATCGCACGTGCCGGTGAAGTTGCACCGCGACGTGACGGCGCAACTGAAGATCACGATCGTCAAGGAATAAATCGCGGTCGATCGACCGAAAGAAAAAATACAGGCCGAGTACGCATGAAAGGCGTCCGGCCGTTTTGTTTTATGCTGCGTAATTCACTTCCCCAGCACCAAGACCCGCAATGGCCCCTGAAACCGCAACCGCACCAGCCACCTCGCAACGCACGCTGCCGCACAATCTCGAGGCGGAACGCTCGGTGCTGGGCGCGATCCTGATCGACAACGACGCCATGAATGTGGCGGCGGCGATGATCGATGCCAAGGCCTTCTTTCGCGACGCGCATCGCCGCATCTTCGATCGCATGCTCGACCTGTCGGAGCGCAGCCAGCCGATCGATCTGGTCACGCTCAAGGAAGAGCTCGAGCGCGCCGGCGAGCTGGAGGAAGTCGGCGGCCCCGCGTATATCGCGTCGCTGGTGGACGGTGTGCCGCGATCGACCAATATCGAGTATTACGCGCAGATCGTCAAAGAGAAGGCCACGCTCCGCAACCTGATCTTCTCGGCGAACAAGATTCTCGGCAGCGCCTACGAAGCGGATCAGGAAGCCGACCTGATTCTCGACGAAGCGGAAAGCTCGATTTTCGCGGTCGCCGAAGATCGCATCAAGGCGGGCTTTGTGTCGATGAGCACGCTCGTCCGGGAGAGCTTCCCGAAGATCGAGCGGCTGTTCGAGCACAAGACCTTCATCACCGGCGTGCCGACGGGCTTCGACGACATCGATCGCAAGACGCGCGGGCTGCAGGGCGGCGATCTGGTCATCGTGGCGGCGCGCCCGTCGATGGGCAAGACCAGCCTGGTGCTCAACATCTGCCAGCACGTGGCCACGCACGGCGGGGTGGCCGGGTTCTTCAGCCTGGAAATGTCGAAAGAGTCGCTGTTCATGCGCATGCTCGCATCGGAAGCGAAGATCGACATGTACCGGCTGATGAGCGGGCAGATCGGCCAGAAGGAATACGGGCTGATCACGCACGCCATGGAGACGCTGAGCGAAGCCAAGCTGTTCGTGGACGACACGGCCGGCATCGGCGCGCTCGAGATGCGCGCGAAAGCGCGGCGCCTCAAGGCCGAGCACGGCTTGAGCGTGCTGGCGGTCGATTACATCCAGTTGATGACCGGGCGCGGCCGCTTCGAGAACCGCACCCTGGAACTGGCCTCGATCTCGCGATCGCTCAAGGGCCTCGCCAAGGAATTGGCCGTGCCAATCATCGTGCTGTCGCAGCTGTCGCGCGCGCCGGAAGCGCGCTCCGACAAGCGGCCGATGCTGTCGGACCTGCGCGAATCCGGCGCCCTCGAGCAGGACGCCGACGTGGTGGCGCTGATCTTCCGCGAGGACATGTACAAGCACGGCGACGAGCCGTCTGATACCGACGGTGTGGCGGAGATCATCATCGCCAAGCAACGCAACGGCCCGACCGGCACGGTGAAGCTGGCCTTCATCCGCGAGCAAACTCGCTTCGGGAATCTCGCGGTCGGCGGCTACTCGCCTGACTAAGAGGTCTTAGGGTCCTAAGGTCCTAAGGTCTTGAAGTAATCTGATTCCGTGGTCCGCTGCACGACGGCGCGCGTTGATCTTGCCGCCCTTGAATCCAACTTCAAAGCGATCGGCGCGTATCTCGCCGGCGAAGCCGGGCTAAACCGCAGAGCGGGCCGTGGTCCCGCGGTCGCTCCCGGCACCATCGCCGTCGTCAAAGCCAACGCCTACGGTCATGGCGCGCGCAAGGTGGCCGCGGTGCTCGAGAAGGCCGGCGCGACGATGCTCGCTGTAGCTGACATCGAAGAGGGCGTCGATCTTCGCAAGTCCGGCGTGCGCGCGCCGATCCTGATCTTCGGCGCGGTGAGCGTCAGCGATCTCGACGGCGTCTTCGATTACGATCTCACGCCGACGATTTCGAGCCCCGCCACCGGTGCGGCGCTGCAGATCGCCGCCGCTAAGCGGCAGGCTACGCTTCACTATCACTTGAAGGTCGACACCGGGATGAACCGGCTTGGGTTCAGGCACGACAACCTGCAGCGCACGCTGCCGGCGCTGCTTGCCGGTAAGAACCTCGCGATGGACGCCGTCCACACCCACTTCGCCACCGCCGACGAGCCCGGACACAAGCTGTTCGACGCGCAGCGCACCCGATTTGAAGCGGTCGCGAAGACGCTCGATGAACTGGGCGCGGGTGCGCGGTTGTGTCATGCCGCGAACTCCGCCGCGCTGCTGCGGGACTCGCGCGTCTGGTTTGATTTCGTTCGCCCAGGCCTGTTGCTCTACGGGCTGGTGCCGCCGCCGCTGGCCACCACCATCCCGCTCGTGCCGGTGATGTCGCTTACCAGCCGAGTCGTTGCCGTAAAAGGTATTCGCGCCGGAGAAACCGTCGGCTACGGCGGGCGGTTCACGGCCGATCGCCCCGTGACCTTGGCTGTCATTCCCGCCGGTTACGCTGATGGCCTGGATCGTCGCCTGGAGAATCACGGCCACGTGTTGATCCGCGGCCGCCGCGCGAAGATTGTCGGCGCGGTGAGCATGGACATGCTGACCGCGGACATCACCGAGATCGACGGCGTCAATCCTGGCGATGAGGTGGTGTTCCTCGGCTCGCAAGGCAGTGAGCCGCAACAGACGATCGACGCGCGCGAGATGGCAGCGTGGATTGGAACGATTCCGTACGAGATTCTCTGCCGGTTGGGTGCGCGTGTCGAAAGAAAATACGACTGATCACGTACGTTAACCACGGAGTGCACGGAGCCCACGGAGAACATTTTTTCAAAGACGATGAGACAATAGAACTTCTTGCACTTAGAAGAGTTGCTCCGTGTCCTCCGTGTTCTCCGTGGTTAACGTCCGTGGCAAGCCATGAAACAAGCTAAACCGGTATTCGTCTGCCAGGAATGCGGCGTGCAGCGGCCCAAGTGGCAGGGCAAGTGCGACGACTGCGGCGCGTGGAGCTCGTTCGTCGAAGAGCGTCCCTTTGAAGGTGTCTTGGGCGGTCCCACGACGCATCGCTACGCGATGCCAGGAATTGCCACACCAGGCGCGAAGAAGTACGCAGAAATTGAAGCGACCAAGGCCGATCGCATCTCGACTGGCATCACCGAATTCGATCGCGTGTTGGGCGGCGGCATTGTCCCCGGATCGTTGGTGCTGCTCGGCGGCGAGCCCGGCATCGGCAAGTCCACCTTATTACTCCAAGCCGCGGCAAACTTCGCGAACAGCATCGGCCCCGTGTTGTATGCGTCCGGTGAAGAATCCGAACATCAAATCAAGTCGCGCGGCGATCGGCTCGGCGTCGGCGACGCGCCGTTGTATCTGCTCTCGGAGACCTGCATCGAGCGCATCCTCGAGGAAATCGGCCGCGTGAAGCCGGCGCTGATGATCGTGGATTCGATCCAGACCGTCTTCTCGTTGAAATTCCAATCCGCCCCCGGCAGCATCGGCCAGGTCCGCGAAGCGGCAACGCAGTTTCTCTTTACGGCCAAAGGTCACAACATCCCGACCTTCCTCGTCGGCCACATCACCAAGGACGGCAGCCTCGCCGGTCCGAAGGCGCTCGAGCACGTGGTCGACACGGTGCTGTACTTCGAAGGTGAGCGCCACCACTCGCATCGAGTAGTGCGGGCCGTGAAGAACCGGTTTGGCGCCGCGAGTGAGCTCGGCGTATTCGAAATGACCGGCACCGGATTGCGGCCGGTGCCGAATCCTTCGGCCCTCTTTCTCGCCGAGCGCCCCACCGCTACGCCGGGCTCCGCCGTGTTGTGCTGTCTCGAAGGGTCGCGGCCCTTGCTCGTTGAAGTGCAGGCGCTCGTCAGCACCAGCAGCTACGGCCAGGCGCGGCGCATGGCGGTGGGCATCGACCAGAACCGCTTGTCGCTGCTGCTCGCCGTGCTCGAAAAGCGCGCCGGCCTGCATCTGGTCACCGACGATGTGTTCGTGAACATTGCGGGCGGGATGAGCATCGACGAGCCGGCCGTCGATCTCGGCATCGTGGCGGCGGTGGCGTCGAGCCTGAAGAACCGGCCCATCGCGCAGGGCACGGCGGTGTTCGGCGAGGTCGGCCTGGGCGGGGAAGTGCGCGGCGTTGCACAAGCCACGCTCCGCATTCGCGAGGCCGAACAGATGGGATTCACCCGGATTGTGCTCCCCGCCTCGAATATGGATGCGAGCGAAGAGATGGGAAAGGCCGAACTCGTCGGCGTGCGCTCGGTCGGCGAAGCGCTTGACCTCCTGCTCTGAGCGTTTTAAGGTTGCCCCATACTCCCGCGCCTCATTAAGCAAGACTGGCGCGGGCTTTCATATATGGCCTGGTTCATATTCGTCCGGCTCGCGTTCGTCGGCGCAGTGGCCTCTTCCGCGTTCATGCTGCGGCCGCTTGGCGCCGACCCCCTGACTAACGTCGGGATGGGCATCGGCCTGGCGGTGCTCGCGGTCGGACTCGAATGGCAGCTCCGGAACACCCCGGTCACCCAGCTGCTCGGCGCGTTTCTCGGCGGCGCCGTCGGCCTGCTGCTGGCCAAAGGCATCAGCGAGGCGCTGTTCTGGATCGACCACCGCGATCAGCGCGTCGCCTTCCTGCACAGCTTCATCCTGTTGCTCTTCCCGTACGTCGGATTAATCGTCGGCGCCCGCAAGGGGGAGTGGCTCGAGCCGTCGCGCTTGGTGACGCTGTTCCGCGCCGCGGGCCCAGAACGTCACTACAAGATTCTCGACACTTCCGTGATCATCGACGGCCGCGTGGCGGACCTCTGCGACACCGGCTTCATGGACGGCACGCTGGTGATTCCGCAGTTCGTGCTCAAGGAGTTGCAGCTGGTGGCCGACTCGTCCGACTCGATGAAACGCAACCGCGGCCGCCGCGGTCTCGACATCCTGCAGAAGATCCAGAAGATGTCGGGTGTCGAAGTGGTGATTTCCGATGTCGATTTTCCCGACGTGAAGGAAGTGGACCTCAAGCTGATCGAGCTGGCCCGGACGCTGTCGGGGAAGATCGTCACCAACGACTTCAACCTGAACAAGGTAGCGCAGCTGCGCGGCGTCGCCGTGCTCAACATCAACGAGCTCGCCAATGCGCTGAAGCCGGTGGTGTTGCCCGGCGAAATCATGAAGGTGTTCATCCTCAAGGAAGGCAAGGAATACAACCAGGGGGTGGCCTACCTCGACGACGGCACCATGGTGGTGGTCGACAACGCGCGCAAGATGATCAGCAAGACCATCGACATCGTCGTCACCAGCGTGCTCCAGACCACGGCGGGCAAGATGATCTTCGGCCGCTATCTCGAGCCCGGCGCGACGCAGGCCACCGTGTCGCGTCCCGCCGCCACCGCGGTGGCGGCGCCGTCGCCAATCGTCGCCAAGGATCATTAGATCTCGAGATCACGAGGTCCAGATCACCAAATCACGAGATCACCAACTCACCAAATCAGAATTCGATTTGTCATTCCATTGGTTCCGCACAGTCTTCTGGCTGATCCCGACGATCGCCGTCTACACGATCGTCCTGGGCATTGCCTCCATCGCCTCGAGCTTCTTCGATCGCCGCGGATACTTCGGGCACGGCTGCGCGCGCGCGTGGTCGTGGTTGATCCTCGCGACCACGGGCGTTGAAGTCACGGTTGAGGGCCTCGACCGGGTCGTGCCAGGCAAGACCTACGTGTTTGTGGCGAACCACCAGAGCATCTACGACATCCCGTGCCTGTTCTGGTCAATTCCGTTTCAGCTGCGCATCATCGCGAAGGAATCGCTTGGCAGCTTTCCGATGCTGGGGCCGCATCTGAAGCGGACCGGCCATCTGCTGGTGGACCGGAAACATCCCGATCGCGCAGGCATCTTCGGCTGGGCGAGCCGCCTGACCGCGCACGGCCTCTCGTTGATCATCTTTCCGGAAGGGACGCGCAGCCGCGACGGCTTCCTGGGGAAGTTCAAAGGCGGCAGCATCATGCTCGCGATGCAGGCCGGCCTGCCGCTCGTGCCCATCTCCGTCGTCGGCAGCCGCCACGTGATGAAGAAGGGCGAGCTGACGACGAAGCCGGGGCGCGTCACCGTGATCGTGCATGAACCGGTGGAGATGGCCGCGGCTGCGGAGCCGTCGGTGGCGCAGGTCCGCGAGCTCGCCGATCGGATCCGTGAAGTGATTCGTCCCGCCGTCGAATCAGAAGCACGCGCGGCCGCGGGAGTGTGACAGACTTTCTGCAATGAAGAAGTGGTTGGTTCGTGGCGTCGCGGCCGTGGCATTGTTCGCGGCCGCGTTGGTGATCGGCGGCGCGGTCAACGCCATCAGCCGCCTGCCCGATCTCGAACCCTGGCATCGCCTCACCTCGACGCTCGAGGCTCGAGCGTCCGATCTTCCTGAGACGGCGACACTCGATGACCTGCTCCGTCGTGAGGAGGCCGTGTTTCGCGAAGCGAGCGAACGCGTCGACAGTGTGGTCTCGGCCGGCGCGGATGCGTCGATACCCAACCGATTTGTGACCGGCAGCCGGTCGCACCCGTCACGCTTCGACACCAACTGGAATCGCACGCAGATTCTTGACACGCCCGCGCCTCGCGCCGGCGCGCTGCTGGTCCACGGCTTGACCGACTCTCCGTACAGCATGCGCGCGATTGCCGCACGGCTGCACGAGCGTGGTATCTACACGCTGTCGCTGCGCATGCAGGGCCACGGCACCGTGCCGGGTGGCCTGGTGCGTCCGCAGTGGGAAGACTGGAGCGCCGCCGTGCGCGTTGCGGTGCGCCACATCCGACAGCGCATCGGACCGGATCGGCCGCTGGTGCTCGTGGGTTATTCGAATGGCGGAGCCCTGGCGGTCAAGTACGCGCTCGATGCCGTCGAGGATTCGCAACTGCCGGCCGTGTCGAACGTCATCCTCGTGTCGCCGATGATCGGTGTTTCGCCGATGGCGCGCTTTGCGCGCGCGATCAGCGCACTCGGCCCGGTAGTGGAGAAGGCGCGCTGGCTCGACGTCTTTCCGGAATACAACCCGTTCAAGTACATCTCGTTCCCTGCTAACGCGGGCGTCCAGACCTCGCGACTGACCCGGGCTATCGCGGAACAGATCGCGCGGCTCGCCGGCGCCGGCCGCCTCGATCGCTTTCCGACGGTGCTCGCGTTCCAATCCGTGGTTGACACCACGGTGAGCACCCCGGCCGTGATCTACGAACTGTTCGATCGGTTGCCGGCCGGCGGACGGCACGAGCTGGTGCTGTTCGATCTCAATCGCCAGAGCCGCGTTGATGTCTTCACCCACCCTGGCGCCGTGCTGCCGCGCCTGCTCGGCGACGGCCCGCGCGTGTATGGCGTGACGCTGGTCACCAATACCAACAGTGAGGATGACGGCGTGTCGGCGATCACGGCGCCGCCGAACGCGACCGCGCTCGTTCGCCTGTCGCTCGACCTGCGCTGGCCCGCCGAGATGTTTTCGCTGTCCCACGTCGCGCTCCCGTTTGCGGGCGACGATCCGCTCTACGGCGGATTGGCGGCACCCGGCCCGGCCGTGGCGCTTGGCCGCATTACGCCGCGCGGGGAGAAGGGCGTCCTGATTGTGCCGGTCGAGTCGCTGATGCGGGTGACCTGGAACCCGTTCTTCGCCTATCTGGCTGAGCGCATTGATCGCGTCACCGCCTTCTAACACGTGTCTGGCCTATAATCCGCGCCGAGGTGTTCGCATGAGACAGGTCGTCGTCGCACTCGCGATCGTGATGGGGACCGCTGCGGTTGCCGGTCAGCAGCCGGCGGAGAAATGGTGGGCGCACATCGCGTTTCTTGCCAGCGACGCGATGAAGGGTCGCGACACCGGCACTTCCGAACATCGGAAGGCAGCTGAATACATCGCCGATCAGTTCAAGCGCGCGGGCCTCGAGCCCGGCGGCACCAAGGGGTACTTTCAGCCGGTCGCCTTCAGGAGCCGTCGCATCAACGAAGAGCAATCGAGTCTCGCCCTCGTGCGCTCGGGAGCGGCCGAGCCCGTCGTGCTCGGCGACGAAGCGACGTTCTCGATGCGCATCGAGCCGGCGCCGAGCGTGGAAGCGGCGCTCGTGTTCGCCGGATACGGGCTGCAAGTCCCGGAGGTCAAGCACGATGACCTCGCCGGCCTCGATCTCGACGGCAAGATCGTCGTCCTGCTGACCGGCGGACC
This sequence comes from uncultured Acidimicrobiia bacterium, assembly GCA_963784445.1. Taxonomy (GTDB): domain Bacteria; phylum Acidobacteriota; class Vicinamibacteria; order Vicinamibacterales; family UBA2999; genus 12-FULL-67-14b. The sequence goes on from CAWARO010000003.1 coordinate 311,678, forward strand.
GTCACACATCCCCGGACCGCTGCTGGCGCATTACCAGAGCACGCGGTGGGACTATCTCAAGAAGAGCGGCGCGGTCGGCACGATCTCGATCCAGAACCCGAAGGGCCAGGACATCCCGTGGGATCGATCGAAGCTGTCGCGCTTCATGCCGGCGGTGGCCATCGCGGATCCGTCGCTCGACGAAACCTTCGGCCAGCAGGTGGCGATCACGTTCAACGCTGCCCGCGCCGAGAAACTGTTCACGGGTTCCGGTCACACCTTCGCTGAGATCCTCGCGCTGTCGAATGATGGCAAGGTCCTGCCGCGATTTATGCTCCCGTCCCGCGCGCGCGTCAAGGTGGCGATCACGGCCACCAAGGTCGAATCCGACAACGTGATCGGCGTGCTGCGCGGCACCGATCCCGCGCTTCGCAACGAATACGTCGCCATCTCGGCGCATCTCGATCACGTTGGCGTGGGCGAGCCGATCAACGGCGACAGCATCTACAACGGCGCCATGGACAACGCCTCCGGCATCGCGACGCTGATCGAGACCGCGGCCGCGGCGGCGGCGGCCCGCGGCGGCTTCAAGCGCAGCATTGTGTTTGCCGCGGTCACCGCCGAAGAGAAGGGGCTGCTCGGTTCGCGCTATTTCGCCAATCGCATCCCGATGCAGGCGGGCACCATCGTGGCCAACCTCAACACCGACATGTTCCTGCCGCTGTTTCCGCTCAAGAGCGTGGTGGTGCAGGGGCTCGAGGAATCGGACCTCGCCAACGACCTGAAGAAGGTGGCGCGCCCGCTGGCCATCGAGGTGCTGTCCGATCCGGAGCCCGAGCGCAACGCGTTCGTCCGCAGCGATCAATACAGTTTCATCAAGACCGGGGTGCCGGCGCTGTCGCTAAAGGTGGGCTTCACCAGGGATTCCGACGAACACCAGATCGTGAAGCGGTGGCGGACCGAGCGCTATCACGCGCCGAGCGACGACCTGGACCAGCCGGTCGACCGCAAGGCCGCGGAGGAGTTCGGCAAGGTCTACCTGGCGCTCGTCGCGGAAGTGGCGAACCGGCCGACACGGCCGCAGTGGAACCAGGACAGCTTTTTCAAGCGGTTCGCGAAGTAGCGAGCGTCTGTGGTACCTGCGGCCTCGCTCAGTCCCGAGCTGGCGTCGATTGTCCGTCCCGGCGTGATCTGGTGGACGGGCGCGACGGTGGTGCTGCACGAGCACGCACTCGATCCGCTGCTCGCGGAGGCCGAGGCCAGGGTACGCATTGCACCTCCTACCGAGTCCGCGGCCGTCCGCACGATGTACAAGAAAGTCGGGATCGATCCCACGAAGTCTCGGCCGTCGAACGAGGCCTTGCTGCGCCGTGTCCGTAAGGGCGACGCAATTCCCCGCATCAACTCCGCCGTCGACATCGTGAACTGGTGCTCGCTCGAGTTCCAGTTGCCGTACGGACTCTACGATGCGTCGAAGATCGAGGGCGCGGTGACGATGCGTCTTGGGCGGGAGGGCGAGAAGTACGCGGGCATCCGTAAGGATGAGGTCAACGTCGGCGGAAGGATCACCATTGCGGACGGTCGTGGACCCTTCGGGAATCCAACGTCAGATTCCGCCCGCACGATGGTCACGCCTGCGACCACCGAGCTACTCGTCGTAATCTACGCGCCGACCGAAATCCCGAAGCCGCAGCTCGAAAGAGTTATGACCACAACTTCAGAACGATTCCAGCAGATTTGCGGTGGCCGTCTCAATGCCGCTGCGTCTCAGTAGCCGCCTTGGCGTTCTTCAGCCGACGGTTGAAGAAATCGGCCGTCGCCTTGTAGCCGCGGACCCAGTTCTGATGTCTCAGGAAGTCGTGCACTTCGTCGGGCAGCACCAGCTGCTCGACTTCGACTTTCCGTTTACGCAACTCGACGATCAAATTGATCGACTCGATGAACGACACGTTGCGGTCGTCGTCGCCGTGGATCAACAGCACTGGGGACTTCCACGTGTCGACGGTTGAAAGCGGCGACGCTCCGAACGCGCGCCTCGAGAAATCCGGGTCGTCGTGAACGCTGTAATCGGGCACGAACGTGCGGATGCCCTGGTTCCAGTCGTGCACGCCATGGAAATCCACGCCGGCGGCGAACAAGTCTGAGGCGCGCGACAGGCCCATTGCGGTCAGATACCCACCATACGATCCGCCCCACAAGCCGATGCGTGCCGGATCGACGTCAGTCCGGCTCTTTAGATACAGACCCGCGCCCATCACGTCGTTGAACTCCGCTCCGCCCGAAGCACCGTAATTGAGTGCCTCCCTGAATTCGAGGCCGTAGCCGATGCCGCTGCGATAGTTCACCGACAGCACGATGTAGCCCTGGCTGGCAAGCCACTGATTCATCGCATAGGCGTTGCGGTAGTAGTAGTTGTAGTGCCACGTCGTGAGCATCTGCCGCCGCGATCCACCATGGAAGAAGATCAGCGCCGGACGCCGCTCGCCGGCTTTCAGATCGCGCGGCAGGAACAGCTGCGTCGGGATGCGCATGCCATCGGTCGCGTTGATGGTCACGGCCTGGGGCGCGACGAGCGCCCCGGGATCGAACCCGGCCGGTAGCATGTTCTCGAGTAGCGAATGGGCGTGGTCGTTGGGCCAGATCACCATCACGTGGGGCGGCATCCGGGCGTCGGCGTGCAAGGCGGCCGTGTGTCCATCGCTGGTGATCACCGGCTGCCATTCGCTGCCGCTCGAATTCGGCAGCCTTTGGGTGGGCCGCGCCGATCCATCGACCGGCACCGTCCACACGTGCCGTTGATCGATGTCGTCCTGGTTCGAGTTGTAGACCATCCGCGTCCGATCGGGCACGATGTTCACGTACTCGACCTCGAAGTTGCCCGGGGTCAGCAGCGTCGCGCTGCCTCCGGCGGTCGGTACCGAGTAGAGCAACCGCCAGCCGCTCTTTTCCCACGGGAACACGAGACGATCACCGGCCGCCCAATACAGCTGGTCGTCGGCCACCACGCCCTGGAACGCGCTGCCGTAGCCGGCGTCCGCCTTCCACACCTGCTTCGCCTGGCCCGTCTTGACGTCGGCGACGCGCAGCGACCATGGTTCATCCACCTGGCGGCGTGGCGAGAACATGCGGGCACGCGGTGCGGCGCCCTGCCGAATCCACGCGATGCGCATGCCGTCCGGAGACCACGCTACTTCGCTGTCGCGATCGAGCGACGGATCGAGATAGCGCAGTTCGCGAGACGCGAGCGTGAAGATGCCGATGTAGCTGTGCGTGCCGCGTCCGCTCGTGAAGGCGAGCATGGTGCCGTCCGGCGACCACTCGAGTCCGGAAGCGCTGCCGCGCGCGTTGACCAGCCGCGCCGCAGCCTCGGTGGTTCCGAGGTCCGCGCTCCAGATCTGGCCGCGCGATACCCAGGCCACGCGTTGCCCACGCGGTGAGGGCACCGGTCCGTTGCCCACGCCAAGCTTTTTCGGCGCGCCGCCGTCGATGCTGACGGCGAACACCGCCTGCTCGGTGCCATCCTGCAGCTGCGCGGGATTCGGACTCTCGCCCTGGCGGTTCGCGCCATCTCCGCGCACGTAGACGATGGTCTTGCCGTCACTGGTCCAGTTCAGATCCGTAATCCACAAACCATCGTCACCCTTGTAGCTCGTGACGGCGCGCCACTTGTGATCGGGGTTGCCCATCGTAAATTGGCTGGGCGGCCCCGGCTCGGCGACGAGGATGTTGTGGACGCCGCTGTTGCTCGACACCCAGGCGATGCGGCCACCACTAGGCGCGGCCACCAGATCAGTGGGGAAGGGCGTGGCCATCAAAGTATCGATGGACAGCGACCGCGCCGGCTGGGCGGAAAGGTCCACGAGCGCAAGCAGGATGATCAGCGGCAGGACGATACGAGTGGCGATCTTCATAGGTTGGCTCCGGCGACCCCGATACTAGCCGAATAGACGTCGTGAAAGGTCATTCGGTCGGCCCGCTAGCGATCGGTTAGAGTTCGTGGCCATGAAGCCCATCTTTTGCGTTCTCGTCGCACTCATCGTGATGCTGATGCCGGCCTTGGGCACGGTGTCGGCTCAGCGAACCGTTAATCTCGATCAGGTCACCATTGCCGACGTGAATGCGGCGTTTGCGAAGGGCACGCTCACGTCCGAGCGGCTGGTGCAGTCCTTCCTGGCGCGCATTCAAGCGTTCGATCGGCAAGGGCCGATGCTGCGGTCGGTGATCACCATCAACCCGAAGGCGATTGAAACAGCGCGCGCCCTTGACGCGGAACGCAAGTCCAAGGGGCCACGATCGCCGCTGCACGGCATTCCCATCGTGGTGAAAGACAACATCGATACCGCCGACTTGCCGACGACGGGTGGCTCGGTGCTGCTCGAAGGCTCCATTCCGCCGGACGATGCGTTCGTGATCAGGAAGCTCCGCGCGGCCGGCGCGGTGATCATCGCGAAAGCGAACCTGTCTGAGTTTGCTTCCGCCGCCACCAAGAGCTCCATCGGCGGCCAGATCCTGAATCCGCATGATCTCACGCGGTCGCCGGCCGGTTCGTCCGGCGGCACCGGCGTAGCCCTTGCGGCGACGTTTGCGATGGCCGGTCTCGGCACCGATACCGGCGGATCGGTTCGCGGTCCGTCGACGAACAACGGCATCGCGGGTCTCAAGACAACGATGGGACTGGTCAGCCGCGATGGCGTGATCCCGCTGGCGCTCAGTCTCGATACGGTTGGACCGATGGCGCGCCATGTCTACGACGTGGCGGCGCTGTTGAACGTGCTCACCGGCGTTGATGCCGCCGACGCTTCGACCAAGCTCGGCGCCGGCCGTGCCACGGCGGATTACACGCAGGCGTTGCGCACCGATGCGCTCAAGGGTGCGCGGCTGGGCATCGCGCGTGATTTCATGGGCCAGGACCAGGATGTCGACTGGGTGGTGGAAGCCGCGCTCGATACGATGCGCAAGCAAGGCGCCACCGTCGTCGACGTGCGGCTGCCGCGATGGCTGCTCGACGGCAAAGGCGAGTATTACACCGCCGTTCGTTATCCCGAATTTGTGGCGCAGATTGCGGAATACCTCGCCACGATCGGGCCGTCGTACCCGAAGAATCTCGATCAGCTCATTGCGCGAGCACGTCTGGTCAACGCGCCGCGTGCCGACGGCGCCGGCCCGAACCCGGCGCGCTGGTCGCTGATGTTGCGAGAATCCGGCAGCGGTACCCTCACCGATTATCAGTACACCTCGGTCCGCGATCACGCGTTGCCGCTGGTGCGTGACGTGCTATCCGGCGTCCTGACCGCGAACAAGCTGGATGCCATCGTCTACCCGACGGATCCGCGGCGACCGCAATCGAACGCGGCGCCGGCCGCAATGCCGGGCGGCGCGGGAAACTCGCCAAGCAACCTCGCGAACCTGTCGGGCTTTCCGGATCTGATCGTGCCGGCTGGTTTCAGCACCGATGACTTGCCGATTGGGATCTCGTTCCTTGGCGCCGCATTCAGCGAGTCACGATTGCTCGCGCTCGGGTACAGCTTCGAACAGGCGACGAAAGTTCGCCGCCTGCCCGTGCACACGCCGCTGCGAGCGGGTGAATCGATCGCGGTGCCGTAATCAGTATTTCTGGTAGGTGCCCTTGATGGGCACCTGCGCCACACCCGGCTTGCTGAAGTCACACACGCCGGTGGGGAATACCGCCTTCATCTTCGCCTTCTGCGCCTCGGTGAAGGTGGTCTTGTAGTCTGAGAAGTTGATCGCCTTCAGCTGGCACTTCATCACGTCGTTGGTGAGCGGTGCGCCCGCGACCAGACGCGGTTCGCTGTGGACCGGGTAGAGCGCGTTGCACTTGTTCTGCGCGTCGAAGCTGGCGGGCTCGACGATCTTCGCCCCTGATTGATCCCAGCAGGTATCCACGGCCTCCGCGGGTTTGTGCTTCACGACCTTATCGATAGACAGCGGCGTGGGGTCCGCGGTCATGGCGTCGAGCCACTTGTTCATCGTGTCGAGGCTCGCGGTGATTGGCGCCACAGTCGAGGCAATCCAGATCACGCTGTTGTCGGAGCGCCCGTTCGCGCGTTCCAAACGCGCGCGGACCACGAAATCGCGCTGGCGATCGTGAATGTCGCCGCGGTTATCCAGGTAGCCGCGCGACATCAGGATCGGCACGTTGCCGAGCGCCGCGTTGTACGACGCCTTGAGGCCGCTCTCGTACATGCCTTTCAGCGCGATCGGATCGCCCTCGGTGCGCTGCGGCACCAGCTTGCCGTCGATGTCGGTGCCGCCGACCTTGTCGTTGACCTCGAGGAACTCGTCGACCGTGATCGTGCCGCTGTTGAGCGCGGCCAGCCCGTACTGAAGACCGACGTTGTCGGTGGGGCGCCGTGCCCATCCGGTCTTCGGATCGCGGCCATAGAAATTAACGCGGATGTCCTGCGTGGTGCAGCGCGCGCCCTTGGGATTGGTGATCGGGTCGAAGATCAACGTCTTGTCGGCCAGCGCGCAGCCTGCCGCATTGGTCGGCACGCCGAGTCGTCCGTAGGCGGCGTTCCATGCCCTGGCGGTGCCGGGCGTGAACCCTTCGACCGCCGTGATCTTCTCCGGTGTCCACACGTTCTTGTCCAGCTTGGGCCAGAGGTTGGTCAAGACGATGCTGTCGACGGTGTGGAGGCTCGAGTCCGGGAACGTGAGACTCGGCATCAGGCCGTCGAGCAGGCCCGGATACATCTGCGTGATCACGAGTTGCTGGATGGCGCCGCCGGATCCGCCGCTGCCGATGAAGAACTTCGGCACGCCGTAGCGCTCGATGATGTATTCCTTGATCATCATCAGCGTCTCGCCCTGGAGGACGCCGTTACCGCGACGGCCGTTCACGAGCTCCGACGAGATCAGGTAGCCAAAGCCCTTCGACAATGCCTGGTGATTGAGGACGCCGCCGCCGGGTGGCGGCGCCATCACGCCCTGGATGTACTGCGTCCCCGAACTGCCGCCGAACGACACCACGAACTTGCGATTCCAGCCCTCGGGGTCGTCGAGCATGGCGATCTGATAGATCGCGCGGTTGATGGTGCCGGAGTCGACTCGCACGATGTACGGCACGGTCTTGCCATCGCTGGTCGTGGTGGTGGCGAGATCGGCGGGACGCGGACCTTCACGATCGGGCAGCGCCTTGAACGTGTTGTCGGTCGATCGATAGAGATGCCAGATCTTTCTGGGTGCCGAACAGTTGGCGTCCAGTGCGGGCCCGAGTCCTGAGGCTTCGGTGCTGCACTCGTAAGGTGCGAGCTGAGGGCCCGACAGGATGGGGCCGGTGATGGAATGGTTCACGATTGTCAGGGTCGCTTCGTGTCGCGGCGACTTGATCTTCGCGGTCACACGGTTCGTGCCCACTGCGAGACCGTCAATCAGCCCTCGATACTCTCCGGTGGCGGCATCGACACTGAGGCGCGTGAGGATGTCTGTTCCGTTCAACGCGACCGTTAGCTGATCGGTTCGCGTCCCGGCCGGCACTTTGACCGCAATCAACGTGTCGCCGCCGCTCACGAGATCCGCGCGCGACGACAGCGTGCGAATGTCGAGCGGCGATCGCGGTTGCGAGAACACCTGTTCGCGATCGGCCAGAGCAACGACGCCCGCGATCGCAAATGCGATCGCCGTCGCTCGCAGAATCGCCGTTCGTGTGGTGACGATCATCTCGCTCTCCTTGATGGTGTGCCGGCCCGCAGTCTACCATCTACGGCCGCGCTGCATGCGCTACCGTCGCGCTTCAAGCACAGCAACCAAATGGTGGGATTGGTCCTGAAATTGTAAGGTGATGTGTTCGAAACGTTCGTCGTGATGCGTCATCAGCCATCAACGAGCGGGCGCAATAGTTTCGCCGTCACAGATTCGTCTCGCGGCGTGCTCGGACTACACTCACGCGCAGGCATGAGCAGCTCAGGAACCCTTAGTCAGACCACAAGAATTCGCCGCGGTCACGAAATCGATTGCGACGCCCTCGAGCACTATCTCGTCGCACACCTGCCTGGGTTTCGCGGGCCGCTCGACATCCGCCAGTTCGAAGGCGGCCAGTCGAATCCCACTTATTTCCTCAGCACACCCGGCGGCGACTATGTGTTGCGCAAGAAACCGCCAGGACAATTGTTACCATCGGCTCACCAGGTAGATCGTGAATACCGGGTGATGACCGCCTTGAAGAACACCGGAGTGCCCGTTCCGCCGACGCACGTCATGTGTGCGGACGAGAACGTGATCGGCACGCCGTTTTTCGTGATGGGGTGCATCGACGGCCGCGTGTTTCGGCAGCCGCATCTTCCCGGCGTCTCGCCTGAAGATCGAACGGCGATGTACGAGGACATGGCCGACGTCCTGGCGAGGCTCCACGGTGTTGACGTCGCCGGCGTCGGGTTGGCTGATTACGGCAAACCCGGCAACTACTATTCGCGTCAGATCGGCCGGTGGGGTCAGCAATACCTTGCGGCAAAAACCGACGAGATCCCGGCGATGGATCGCTTGATGGAATGGCTGCCCGCGAACATTCCGCGCGGTGATGAGTCCACGATCGTGCACGGCGACTATCGCGTCGAAAACCTGATCTTCCATCCCACCGAGCCCCGCATCGTGGCGATCGTCGACTGGGAGCTCTCGACGATCGGCCATCCCCTCGCCGATCTTGCGTACAACTGCCTGACGTATCACCTCGCGCCGGAAGCGCTTGGCCGCGTCGAAGCGGGAGATACCGATCACAGCGGCATTCCAGACGAGGCGGCGTACGTGGCCTCGGTACTGCCGGCGCACTGGCCGCACGGAAATTCCCGACTGGCATTTCTATCTCGCGTTTTCGATGTTCCGGCTCGCAAGCATTTTGCAAGGGGTCTACGCGCGAGGATTGCAAGGCAATGCCGCATCCGCGCATGCGTTGCAACGCGGGGCGGCGGCGAGACAGATCGCCGAGCGCGGCTGGCAGATTGCTTCGAAGGGGACAACAGCATGAGGATGAAACGCGTTCGATCATCGGTGCTGATTGGCATCGTCGTCGCCGGCTGCGGGTCGCCGGCCGCCGCCCAGTCGACCGCTACCACGAAGGCGGCGGCACCGGCGGCGCAGTTTGTCGCCTCTTTGGCCAGTCTTTGTGGAAAGGCGTTCGCCGGGCGGATCACCGCGAACGATCCTCGGGCGCCGAACGATCCCTTCGAAGGACGTCCGCTGATTGTGCACGTCCGGACGTGCGAACCCGGCCGCGTGCTGGTGCCATTTCACGTCGGCGACGATCGCTCGCGCACGTTCGTGATCACCCTCGTCGGCGATCGGCTGCGGCTGAAACACGATCATCGCCACCAGGACGGGACTGAAGACGTGCTGACGATGTACGGCGGCGACTCGTTGCAGCCGGGCACGGCCTCGCGGCAGGAGTTTCCGGTCGACGAGTTTTCGAAGGCGCTTTTTACGCGAGAGAAGCGCGAGGTCTCCAACACCAACACGTGGGCCATGGAGATCCATGCCGGCCGGATGATGGCGTACGAGCTGGCGCGGCCGGGGCGCCTGTTCCGGGTGGAGTTCGACCTCACCAAGCCGGTGCCCGCGCCGCCGCCGCCGTGGGGACAGTAGAACCCCTGCCCCTTTCAGCGCTCCCACGCCAACTTGGCGATTCGGGGATCGCGCGCGAACGCGATGCGATCGAACGCCAGCCGTTGCTCGGGGAAGTGGCAAATCGCGCGGACGCCCATCGCGCCGATGTGGAGCCTCCACACCTGTCTTTCCAGCGGCTCCCGGGATGCAAACGCCGCACACGCCAGCAGCGCCACGTTTGACCCCGGCGCGCGTGCCGATTGATAGCGAATGACAGTCGCGCCGGCGTCGCGTGCCGCGTCCGCCAACGCCTGACAATGAGAGTAGTCCGTCGGGTGCGTCCACTGTTGGGCGTCGCGATTCAGCGGCGGACGCGTCAGGTCGAGACCTTTCGGCGACGAGAATCGCACTGAGAAGGCAGTGTATTCGCCCGGGTTTGCTGGCCACGGCGTCTCCGGGGATTCGGCATAGAACATCAACCGCCAGAAGGCCATTTCGGCAACCGCCGTCGTCGTCTGCAGCGAAGCGTAAAAGATACCCGGGGTCAGGCCCACGCGTCTGAATCGGGAGCCCCGCGGGTACGCGGCACCATATCGGAACGGAGTGAAGAGCAGATAATGGAGCCTGCGGCAATCCTCCGGAACCGCGGGTTTGCTGTCGTCCAACACCTGTTCGAGCAACGCCTGTTCCTCGAGGGTGTCCACCAGCGCCATGGTCGACACCACGTGTTGGGCCTCGACCACGCGCCAACAGCGCCCCGAGACGCGGCGAATTTCAGGCGATAGCGCGGCGGTCGTCCAGATAGGCAACCACGTTTACCAGGCCGGCGACGGATTCGATCAGGGTAATCGGCGCCGCGCCGAACGCGGTGTTCGTATTGCGTAGCCAGGCCCTGGCTACGGCAACGTCGCCGCCGACGATGGCGTCGAGGGATCGGAACAGACGCAGGAACAGTACGGCGAGCTCAAACGGCTTGCTGCCGGCGTCGAGTTGAAATGCGCCGCTACCCATCCGCGAAACGGTGGCCTGTGAGACGCCGAGCACGGCGGCGAGCACGCGATTAGGCACCTCGAGACGTTCCGCCGCGCGCATGACACCCTTGGTGACGACTGCCGCAGCCTCCAGCTGGCGCGAAGCGACCCGGGACGGGGTCTGTGGAGTCATCATTGCTGAAGAAATAATAACTCTATTTATGTTCTGTAGCAAATCGGCGGGATTTGGCCAGTTCCAGCTTGGCGATGGCCTCCAAATGGACTTCGTCAGGACCATCGGCAAGCCGCAGCGAGCGGGCCGATGCCCACGCGTGCGCGAGGAAGGTGTCCTGGCTCACCCCCTTGGCGCCATGCGCCTGGATGGCGCGATCGAGCACGCCGAGCGCCACGTTCGGCGCCACGACCTTGATCATCGCGATCTCGGCGCGCGCGGCCTTGTTGCCCACCGTATCCATCAAATGCGCCGCTTGCATGGTCAGCAGGCGCGCCTGATCGATCTCGATGCGCGACTGCGCGAGGTCGCGGCGAATGGTGCCCTGCTCCGCCAGCGTCTTGCCGAACGCCACCCGTGAGCTGACGCGCGCGCGCATGGTTTCCAGGGCGCGCTCGGCCACGCCGACGAGCCGCATGCAGTGGTGAATGCGGCCCGGCCCCAGCCGGCCCTGCGCAATCTCGAAGCCCCGCCCCTCGCCGAGCAGCATGTTCTCTGCCGGCACCCGCACGTTCTCGAACGTGATCTCCGCATGCCCATGCGGTGCATCGTCATACCCGAACACCCGCATCATGCGCTTGATGGTGATGCCCTTCGTGTCCATCGGCACGAGGATCATTGACTGGCGCTGGTGCGGCGCCGCGTCGGGATTGCTCTGGCCCATGAAAATTGCGATGGCGCAGCGCGGATCGCCGGCGCCGGAGATCCACCACTTGTGGCCGTTGATGACGTAGTCGCCGCCGTCGCGCGTGATCGTCGATCGGATGTTGGTGGCGTCGGAGGAGGCCACGTCGGGCTCGGTCATCGCAAAGCACGATCGGATGCGCCCGTCGAGCAGGGGAGTGAGCCAGCGTTCCTGTTGCGCGGGCGTGCCATATCGCGCGAGCACTTCCATGTTGCCGGTGTCGGGCGCGGAACAGTTGAACACTTCGGGTCCGAACCCCGGCGAACGGCCCATCACCTCGCACAATGGCGCGTATTCGAGATTTGTCAGGCCGGCGCCGCGGTCGCTGTGCGGCAGAAACAGGTTCCACAGCCCTGCCGCGCGCGCTTTGATCTTGAGTTCCTCGACGATTGGCGCCACCTGCCAGCGCTCGCGCTCGATCTGTGCGTGGAACAGCGATTCGTTCGGGTAGATGTGCGTGTCGCAGAACGCGATCAGCCGGTCGCGAAGTTCCTGGGTTCTTGCCGTCGGCTCAAACATGTTGGGCGGCCGCCTCGGCGCGCAGCTTGGTGTAAAGGACTTTGCCGACGGTGGACTTTGGCAAACTGTCGCGAATCTCGATCGTGCGCGGGCGCTTGAACTCCGCCAGCCGCGTCACGCAGTGGGTTTTCAACTCGTCCGCCGTCACGGACTGATTGGCTTTCAACACGACGAAGGCCTTGACCACTTCTCCGTGATACGAATGCGGCATGCCGATCGCCGCCGCTTCCATCACGGCCGGATGCGCATACAGCGCGCCTTCGACCTCGGACGGATACACGTTGAAGCCGTCCACGATGATCATGTCTTTCTTGCGCTGCACGATGAACGTGAAGCCGTCCTCGTCAATGCGCGCCACATCGCCGGTGTGCAGCCACACCACGCCATCCTCGTCGGTCCGCAGCGTCAGCGCCGTTTCTTCGGGCTTGTTCCAATAGCCCTTCATGATCTGCGGCCCGGCCACGCACAGTTCGCCTTCCTCTCCAAGCGGCAGCTCGCGCGTGCCGGTCTCGAGGTCGACGACCTTGATGTCGGTGTCGGGCATCGGCAATCCGATGCTGGCGGGCTTGCGTTTGGCGAGGTGGGCTGTCGAATGTGTCACCGGTGAGGCTTCGGACAACCCGTAGCCCTGGTTGAGCGGCACGTTGACAATCCGCTCGAACTTTTCGAGCACTTCCAGCGCAATCGGCGCCGAGCCGCTGTTGTAGGTGCAGACGCGATCGAGATTGAACTCGCGCAGCCGGGGATGGTTCAACAGCGAGACGAAAATCGTCGGCACGGCGGGAAAGTAGGTCGGCTGGTGATCGCGTAACGCCGCCAACACGGCCTCGACGTCGTACTTCGGAATCAGGATCTGCCGCGCGCCCTGCCAGAGCCCGCGCATCATGCCTACCGTCAGGCCATAGATGTGGAAATACGGAATCACCATCAGGAAGCGGTCGCGGCCGCGCTCGGTGCTGCGGTGATGCCAGAGTTCGGTCTGGATCGTGTTCGCGAAGATGTTGCGATGCGTCAGCATCGCCGCCTTCGGCACGCCCGTCGTGCCGCCCGTGTATTGCAGCACCGCCACGTCTTCGTCGGGATCGATGTCGACGCGCGGCAAGTCGATGATCGTGGATTCGTCGATCAGATCGGCCAGGCGAATCGTCTGAGCGATGGCCGTCGGCGGCTTCGCTTCAGCCGAATACTCGCTCAACGCGGTGATGATGATCGTCTCGAGGTTGGTTCCCGACCGCAGCGCCGCGGCCGCGGGCGCCAGCCGATCGAGCGTCAACAACATCTTGATGCCCGAGTCGCGCACGAGGTGCTCAACTTCCGGCGCCGCATAGGCCGGATTGATATTGACGACGATGGCGCCGAGCCGCAGCACGGCGAACACGCCGATCACATACTGCGGACAGTTCGGCAGCATGATGCCGACGCGATCGCCTTTGACGACGCCATGACGGGCCAGCGCGGTCGCAAACCGATCGACCTTGTCCTTGAGTTCGGCGAAGTTGAGGTCGGCGCCGAGGAACGTGGTGGCGGGCAGCTCGCCGCCTTCAGCTGCCGCGCGCCGGACAATTTCGTACAACGGTCGTCGAGGGTAGTTCGTGTGGTGCGGGACCCAGTAGTCGTAGTGGTCGAGCCACGGACGTGGCCTAGACGTCTTGAAAGGCGTCATCATCTTCGGCCTTTCAAGACGTCTCGCCCCGCCGGAGGCGGGGCCAAGCAACAAAGTTAGGCAATTGTCCGTCCGCCATCGACGACGATCGTTTGACCGGTGATGTAATTCGAGGCATCGGAGGCGAGGAAAACGGCCACGCCCTTCAGCTCGCCCGCATCACCAACTCTGGGAATCGGGCTGGTCGCCTTGATGTGCGGCTCGGCATGGATGATGGCGGGATCGGCCAGCCGCGAGTGGAAAAATCCCGGCGCGATGGCGTTGACGCGAATGTTGCTGCGTCCCCACGACGCCGCCAGCTCGCGCGTCAATCCCATCAGACCGGCTTTGCTCGCGGCGTATCCGGCGTAGTGTGCGCCGTTCACGGACGCGTGGATACCGGCAATCGACGCGATGTTGATGATGCGCCCGTATTTCTTCTTCAACATCTCGCGGCCGGCCGCCTGCGCAAACAGGAACGCGCCGGTCAGGTTGGTGTCGATCACCTTCTGCCACTTCTCGAACGGCATCTCCTCCGGTTCGGCGCCCCAGCTGATGCCGGCGTTGTTGATCAGGATGTCGACTTTCCCGTAAGTCGCGACCGTCTTGTCGACGACGGCCTGCACCTGCGCCGGCATCGCGACGTCGCACACCATGCCTTCGACGGTGATGCCGCGGCCGCGAAAGGCCTCGAGCGTCGGCGTGAGCCACTGCTCGCGGCGGGCGCACAGCATCAGTGAGGCCCCCGCTTCGGCGAGGCCCTCGGCCATTTCCTCGCCCAGCCCACGCGACCCGCCAGTGACGATGGCGACGCGGCCGGAAAGGTTGAATAGGTCAGCGACTGGACGCATTTTGCGTTCCAGAGCTTACACCACCGGATGCTTGGCCCTCGCCCCGCCAGAGGCGTGGCCAAGAGACGCTGCCTCTAGCGAGGTGGAGCCTGCCTGCTTGGTAGTCCGAGGCGAAGCCTCGCTAGCTTGTGACTCCGGCGATCCGAGTGCTATCGTTACCGGCCCATGGCTATCAATCTCGACACCGGTGTGCGCGGCGGGAGCGGCCGGTTCCTGGCCGGCGACACCACGCCCGACGCGGTGTTCACGCGCGAGGATCTCTCCGACGAGCAGTTGCTGTTCGGCCGCGCCGCCGAGGAATTCATGCGCACGGAAGTGCTGCCGCGCGCGGCGGAGTTGTACGACAAGGACTGGGTACTGACGCGCGAGCTGATCAAGAAAGCCGCCGATCGCGACTTCACCCGTCTCGAAATTCCCGAAGCCTACGGCGGGCTCGGCCTCGACAAGGTCAGCACCGCCTGCGTCGGCGAGCAACTGAGCTTGAATCCGTCGTTCGCCGGCTCGCTCGGCGCCCACACCAGCATCGGCACGCTGCCGATCGTCTATTTTGGCAACGCGGAACAACGCGAGCGGTACCTGCCACGATTGGCAAACGGTGAATTGATCGGCGCCTTTGCGCTCACCGAACCTGAAGCC
The DNA here is from genome assembly GCA_963784445.1 of uncultured Acidimicrobiia bacterium. Lineage (GTDB taxonomy): Bacteria > Acidobacteriota > Vicinamibacteria > Vicinamibacterales > UBA2999 > 12-FULL-67-14b. The sequence goes on from CAWARO010000003.1 coordinate 326,748, forward strand.
GGCTCCGACGCCTTGTCGGCGCGAACCACTGCCACCCTCACGCCGGACGGCAAGTTCTACAGCCTTCGCGGCCAGAAGCTGTGGATCACCAATGGCGCCTTCGCCGACGTCTTCACCGTGTTCGCGAAAGTCGACGGCAAGCACTTCACCGCCTTCATCGTCGAGCGCGACATGGGCGTGATCAATGGCTCCGACGAGCACAAGCTCGGGCTCGACGGCTCGTCGACCACGGCGCTGATGTTCGACGACGTGAAGGTGCCGGTTGAGAACGTGCTCGGCACGATCGGTGAAGGACACAAGGTCGCGTTCAACATCCTCAACTTCGGACGCGTGAAGCTGGGCACGCGCAACATCGGCGGCGCGAAGCAGGCGCTCACCGGCGCGGTTCGTTACGCCATCGGCCGCAAGCAGTTCGGCCAAAGCATCGCCAACTTCGGGCTGATCAAACACAAGATTGCCGAGATGGGCGTGCGCTGCTTCGTGGGCGACGCGATGGTGTTCCGCGCGCTGGGCGAAGTGGACGATGCGCTGGGCAGGGTGGACGGCAACGACCTGCCGGCGGTGATGAAAACGATCGAGGAGTTCGCGATCGAATGCTCGATCAACAAGGTGTGGAGCAGCGAAGCGCTCGCTTATGTCGTAGATGAGGCGCTGCAGGTCTACGGCGGCAACGGGTACTCGCGCGAGTTCCCGGCCGAGCGCGCCTATCGCGATGCGCGCATCACGCGCATTTACGAGGGCACCAACGAGATCAATCGCTTGATCGTCGGCACGCGGCTGGCGAAGAGCACCGCGGTGGCCCCGGCCATGGCAGACGCCGCTCGCGGCGCCGGATCAGCGGAAGGGAGCCTCCTGGCACGCGCGAAGCGCCTCACGCTGTGGGCCTTCGGGCTGGCCTCCCAGAAATACGGCAAGGGATTGAGCAGCGAACAGGAAGTGGTAGGCCGGCTGGCCGACATGGCCATCGAGGTCTACGCGCTCGAAAGCGCCATGCTGCGCGCCGACAAGTTGAAGACGCGCGGCAGCAGTCTCGCGGGCGTTGCGGCTGACATGGTGCAGGTGTTTTCGGCCGACAGCGTCGATCGCCTGACGCATGCGGCGAAAAACGCGCTCGCTGCGGTGGCATCGCCGGATCCCGGCGCCGCCCTCCAGACGATGCACAAGCTGTTGCAGCATCCGGCGGTGGACACCATCGCCGCCCGCCGCCGCATCGCCGACGCGATCATCGAGGCCAAGCGTTATCCGCTATGACGGCGGACCCGGCTCCCATCGACATCGCGCATCTCGGCGAACTCGTCGGCAAGGAGATGCTGTCGCCGTGGCGCGAGGTCACGCAGGACGCGATTGCCCAGTTCGCGGACATCACCGGCGACCGCCAGTGGATCCACGTCGACGCTGACCGGGCGCGTCGCGAATCCCCCTACGGCACGACCATCGCGCATGGGTTCCTCACGCTGGCGCTCTCCAGCAAGTTATTGCGCGAGGCCGCCGGCGCCGTCGACGGGACGCGGATGGCGATCAACTACGGCCTCAACAAGGTTCGCTTCCCCGCGCCGTTGCCCGCGGGCTCGCGCGTTCGCGGCCGCTGCACCTTGCAGCGGCTCGATCCCATCGACGGTGGCGTACAAGCGACGTGGAACGTCGTGATCGAACGCGACGGCTCGGCCAAGCCGTGCTGCGCCGCCGAGTGGCTGGTGCGCTACTACCACCCGTGAGTCGATGGAACTTTTCGCGCAGCAGGTCCTCAACGGTCTGGTCACGGGAAGCGTCTACAGCCTCGTCGCGCTTGGGCTGACCTTGATCTACGGCACCATGCAGGTGCCCAACTTCGCGCACGGCCAGCTGTTCATGCTCGGCGCGTATCTTTCCTTCACCCTGGTCACCCGCGCGGGCGTGCATTACTGGGTGGCGCTGGCCATCGCGGTGGCGGCAATCGCCCTGGCCGGCGTGGCGCTCGAGCGGCTGGTGTTTCGCCCGTTGCGAAATGCGCCGCATCTCAACTCGATGATCGCCGCGCTCGGCATGATGTTGTTTCTCGAAGCGATGGCGCAGAACATCTGGGGCGAAGAGTTCCGCCACATGGACTCGCCGTATGGCGGCGTCGTCTCGGTGTTCGGCTTGCTCGTCACCACGCACCGCCTGATCCTGCTCGGCGCCGCCGCGGTGTCGATGATCGCGCTGCTGCTGTTCCTGACCCGCACCGTGGCGGGCTCGGCGATTCGCGCGACGGCGCAGAATCCCGAGGGCGCATTGCTGGTCGGCATCGATACCAGTCGTGTGGCGATGGCCACCTTCGCGATCTCCGCGGCGCTGGCGGCGTTCGCCGGCGTACTGATTGCGCCGATCAGCCTCGTCTATCCATCGATGGGCGCGATGATCACCCTGAAGGCTTTCGTCATCGTCGTGCTCGGCGGGATGGGCAGCGTTCCCGGCGCGTTGATCGGCGGCTATCTGCTCGCCCTCGCCGAAAGCCTCGGCGGCACCTACGTGTCGGCGACATACCAGGATCTCGTCGCATTCGTTGTGCTGGCGCTGGTCTTCACCTTCAAGCCCACCGGGCTTTTCCGGGAGGCGGCGTAGTGCGATCGGTCATCGTGCGCCTGGCGCCGATCGCCGCCCTGATCGTCGCCGTGCTGCTGCCGCTCTTCGTTCGCAACGAGTACTACCTGCAGATCCTGACGCAGGGCTACGTGCTGGCGATTTCGGCCTGCGGGCTCAACGTGATTGTCGGCCTGGCGGGGCAGCTGTCGCTCGCGCACGCAGGGTTCTTCGGCATCGGCGCGTACGCGGTGGCGTTATTGGCGACGAAAGCCGGCCTGGCGTTCTGGTTTGGCCTCCCCGCGGGCATCCTGTTGTGCATCGTGATCGGGATACGCGATTGGATCGATCTGCCTCCGCAGCAAAGGGCACTACTTCGCCATCTTCACGCTCGCCGTCGGACAGATCATTCACCTCGTGATCCAGAAGTGGGAATCGCTGACGCACGGCCACGTCGGGGTGATTGGCATCCCCGGCCCCGGGCCGCTCGGTCCGATTGGTTTTGATTCGACCGCCGCGCGCTCGTACCTGGCGTTGTTCTTTCTGGCGCTCACGGTGGCCGCGGTGTCGCGGCTGGTGCGCTCGCCGGTTGGCCGCACGCTGATGGCGGTTCGTGAGAGCGAGGCGCTGGCGGCCGCGGTCGGCATCGACGTGATGGCCGCCAAGCGCATGGCGTTCGCGGTATCGGCGGCGCTGGCCGGGACTTGCCGGCGGCCTCTTCGCCGGCTTCATCGGCTTTCTCGGACCCGAATCCTCGAACGTCGAGATGACGTTCAACACGCTGCTCTACATCATGGTCGGTGGGCTCGGTTCGCTGTCCGGTCCGGTGGCAGGCACGTTCATCGTCTACGGACTGTCGCAAGTGCTTGCGGTGTTGCAGCAATACCAGATGGTGATCTTCGGCCTCGCGCTGGTGCTGCTGATCCTGTTCATGCCGACCGGGCTCGCAGGCGTGTGGCGATCGCGCCTTGGAAGAGCCTTACCCGCCGAAGCCTTGGCGAAGGCGGGGAAACCGCGATGATGCTGCTCGAGACACAGCGCGTCAGCAAATCCTTCGGCGGCCTGCGCGCCGTGGACGAAGTGGACTTTGCCGTGGCTGCGGGATCGATCACCGGCATCATCGGACCCAACGGCGCCGGCAAGACGACGTTCTTCAATCTAATCAGCCGGGCGCTGCCCGCAACGAACGGGCGAATCATCTTCGACGGCCACGATGTGACCAGCCTCCAGGCGCACCAGGTGGCGCGGCGTGGTCTCGCTCGGACGTTCCAGGCGACCACGCTCTTCAAGGACGCCACCGCACTCGAAAACGTCCTTGTCGGGTACCGGCAACGCATGTCGGCAGGGTTACTGGACGCCATGCTTCGAAGCTCGCGGCTGGCCCGCGAAGAACGTGAAGCCGAAGCCGCCGCTCATGAGGCGCTGGCCAACGCCGATCTCGATGTCTTCGCGGACCGGCCGGCGAAGAACCTCACGCAGGAGCAACAGAAGCGCCTGGCGATTGCGGTAGCGCTGGTGTCGCGGCCGAAACTGCTGCTGCTCGACGAACCGTTCGCGGGCATCAACGCCAACCAGACCCGGGGCCTCATCGCCTTCATCGAGTCGATTGCCGCCACCGGCGTCACGATCCTGTTGATCGAACACCAGATGCAGGTCGTGATGCAGCTGTGCCGGCGGATTATGGTGCTCGACTACGGCAAGAAAATCGCCGAAGGCGCGCCGGATGAAATCCGCCGCGATCCCGCGGTGCTCGACGCATACCTGGGCGGCCATGCTTAGCGTTGCCAGCCTCACCGTTTCGTACGGCGGCTTCCAGGCGGTGTGCGAGGCGAGCCTCGAAGTGCGTGACGGCGAGCTGGTGGTACTGCTCGGCGCCAATGGCGCGGGCAAGACCACGTTGTTTCGCGCGTTGAGCGGCATGACGCGCGCCGATGCCGGGTCGCGAATGACGTTTGCCGGTCACGACCTGTCGAAGATGACGCCGCGGGCCATTGTCGATGCCGGCCTCTCGCATTGCCCGGAAGGGCGCAAGTTGTTTCCCGGCCTGGCGGTGCAGACGAACCTGCGGCTTGGCGCGTATCGCTGCCGCGACCGCGCTGAAATCGAGGCGCGGCTCGAGCGCGTGCTGTCGTTGTTTCCAGTGTTGAAAGATCGACTGGGCGATCCCGCGGGCGCCCTCAGCGGCGGACAGCAGCAAATGGTGGCCATCGGCCGCGCCTTGATGGCCCAGCCCCACCTGCTCCTCCTCGACGAGCCCTCGGTGAGCCTCGCGCCGAAGGTGGTGCGGCAGGTGCTGGAAACGGTTGCAGCGATCAACCGCGCCGGTACAATGGTGCTTCTCGCCGAGCAGAATGCCTATGCCGCGCTCGAGATCGCGCATCGCGGGTATGTGCTCGAGGGTGGCCGGGTGGTCCTCAATGGTTCGGCCAGGGAATTAATGGAACATGACGAGGTGCGTCGTGCGTACATGGGAGCTTAGGCGATTGCAGATCTCAGATCTCAGATTGCTGATTGTTACTCTCGCAGTCGCAGTTCTTGGATCGTGTTCATCGAACGATGGCGCGAATGAGACGGTGACGATCGGCTTTACCGGCCCATTGAGCGGCGGCGCCGCACTCTACGGCCGCAACGTGCTCGACGGTCTCGAGATGGCGATCGCCGACATCAACGACGCGGGCGGCATCAAGATTGGCAACCGCCAGGTGAAGGTCGCGGTCTCGCCGCTCGACGATCGCTATTTCCCAAATGAGTCCGCCACCAATGCGAAGCGGCTCGTGCATCAGTACGGCGCACCCGTGGTGTTTTGTCCGCATAGCGGCGGCATCCTCGCGATCCAGGGCTTCAACGGCTCGTCGCCGCCTTTCATCGTTGGCGCGTACAGCAGCGAGCCGCAGATCGTCGAGAGCGGCAATCCGCTGACGCTGATGATTCCGCCGAAGTACACGATCTATTTCGACGCCTTCGCCGACACGATGATCGAGCGCCACGGCAAGCGGCTCGGCCGCATTCCCGGCGCGCACGCCTACGCCAAAGAATGGACGAAAGGTTTCTCAGAAGTCTGGACCAGCAAGGGCGGCACGCTGCTGACCAACAACGAGATCGACTACAACACGACCACGGATTTTTCGAGCGTGGCCAGCAAGGCGCTGTCGGAGAAACCCGACGTGCTGTTCGTCGGCGGGCCGTCGCAGGCCACGGCGCTCGTGATCAAGGCGGCGAGGGAACAGGGCTTCAAGGGCGGCTTCATCGTGATGGACCAGGCGAAGTTCGAGGAGATGAACAAGCTGGTGCCAATGGCGATGCTGGAGAATTCGGTTGGCGTGATGCCGATGATCCATCACCCGGATTTTCGCGCCGCGAAGTTCGTCGAGAAGTACCACCAGAAGAAGGGCGCCGATCGCGATCCGCCGCGTGAGGTCAGCCTGACCTACGGCGCGATGCGCGATCCTCGCCCGCGCCATGGAACTGGCCGGGACAACGACAGACGCGAAGGCGATTCACGCCAAGGCCGACGAGGCCGCGGCCACGTTACCCGACGAATTCAAGCCTTCGGAGCTGCTGGGTGTCGACGCCAGCGGGCATCTCAAGCAGGTGACGGTCGCCGCCCATGTGGTTGGCGGCAAGTTCCTGCCGCTCCGTCTCGCACAGGTTGATTAGCCTCAGACGCAACTTCAAGTCCCAAGTCCCGATATGGCCGAACTAGTTCATTACGAAGTCCGCGATCGCGTCGCCGTTCTCACTGTCGACAATCCGCCCGTCAATGCGATGGGCCCCGGCGTGCTCGAAGCCATTGAGGAGCAAGTGGCGCGCGCCAACCAGGACGCCAACGTCGATGCGATTGTAGTGATTGGCGCGGGCTCGACATTCGTGGCCGGCGCCGACATCAGGATCTTCGGCACGCTGAAAACGCGCGAGCAATCGCTGGAGCGTTCGCAGAACACGCACGCGCGGCTCAAGCGCATCGAAGATTCTCAGAAGCCGACCGTGGCGGCGATCCATGGCAACGCGCTTGGCGGCGGTCTCGAGATTGCCATGTCGTGCCACTACCGCGTGATGGCGCACGATGCGAAGGTTGGCCAGCCGGAAGTGCTGCTCGGCATCATTCCGGGTGCAGGCGGCACGCAGCGGCTGCCGCGGCTCTGCGGCGCCGAGCTCGCCATCGAAATGTGCACCGCTGGAAAGCCGCTGTCCGCATCCAAGGCGATGCAGGCGGGCATTGTCGATCGCGTGTGGCACGACAATCTTTTGACGGAGGCGGTCAGCGTTCGCGAAGTCGACGGCCACGTCGTCAGGTGTCCGCAAGACCCGCGAGCAGAACGAGAAGATTACCAATCGAGAAGTGTGTGGTCGCGTGTGGGGCGGCGCGGGCGGCACTGGCGAAGACGGCGAAAGGCCTGATCGCGCCGTTCAAAGCCATCGACGCCATCGAAGGGGCGTTCACGCTGGATTTCGAGAAGCGGCTCCGCGCGCGAGCGCGAGCTGTTTGCGGACTGTGTGACCTCGCTCCAGTCGCGCGCGCTGGTGCACATGTTCTTCGCCGATCGCGAAGCCGCGAAGGTTCCCGACGTGCCCAAGGACACGCCGGTCACCAAGATCGAACGGGCCGCGGTGATTGGCGCCGGCACCATGGGCGGCGGCATCGCCATGGCCTACGCCAACGCCGGCATTCCAGTGGTGCTGAAAGACGTGGATGACGCGGCGCTCCAGCGAGGCCTGGCCACCATTCGCAAGAATTACGAGTCGACGGTGGCAAAGGGGCGCATGACCGCAGGAGGCGCTCGGAAGAACGATGGCCCTCATCACGCCGACGACCACCTACGACGGCTTCGACAGCGTCGACATCGTCGTCGAAGCGGCGTTCGAGGACATGAACCTGAAGAAACAGATCTTCGCAGACCTCGGCCGCATCACCAAGCCGTCGTGCATTCTCGCGTCGAACACGTCGACGCTCGACATCGACGAGTTTGCCAAGGCCAGCGGCCGGCCGCAGAAAGTGATCGGCCATCACTTCTTCAGTCCGGCGAACGTGATGAAGCTGCTCGAGATCGTGCGCGGCCGGGAGACCGACAAGGAAACCATCGCCACTTCGCTGGCGCTCGCGAAGCGGCTCAGCAAGGTCGGCGTCGTGGTTGGCAACTGCTTCGCGTTTGTCGCCAACCGCATGCTCGCGTATTACATGCGCGAAGCGTTACTGCTGCTGGAAGAAGGCGCCACCGTCCCGCAGATCGACAAGGCGATGACGGACTTCGGGATGCCGGTGGGACCGTTCGGGATGCAGGACATTGCCGGCATCGATGTCGGCTGGCGCATCCGCCAGTTCCTCAAGTCGATCGGCAAGACGCGCGCGGAGGGGCCGCAGTCGGCCGTGCCCGATCGGTTGTACGAAATGGGCCGGTACGGCCAGAAGACCGGCGCGGGCTGGTACAAGTACCAGAAGGGCAGTCGCGATCGCATTCACGATCCGGTGGTCGATCAGATTGCAGCGGAAGAGGCGGCCAAGCGTGGCATCACGCGGCGCACGGTCGAAGACGGCGAGATTATCGCGCGCATCATGACGGCGCTCGCCAACGAAGGCGCCCGCGTCCTCGAAGAGGGCTACGCCACACGGGCCAGCGATATTGATGCGGTTTATTGCTACGGTTTCGGTTATCCGCGGCACGTGGGCGGACCGATGTTCTACGCCGACAACGTCGGCCTGCCGACCGTGCTCGCCCGCGTCAAGGAATATCGCGAGAAGTTCGGAGATTACTGGCAGCCCGCCGCTCTACTCGAGAAACTGGCCGCTGAAGGCCGTGGCTTCCACGGCTAGATCTTCACCACCATTTTCCCGACGTTTTCACCGCTGAACAGATCCAGGAAGGCCTGAGGCGCGCGCTCCAGACCTTCGATGATCGTTTCCTTCGACCGGATGCCACCGGACTTCACGAGCGGCGCCACCTCCGCGAGGAATTCCGGCATCCGTTTCATCCAGTCGAACACCAGGAAGCCGCGGATGGTCAGCCGCTTGGTGACGATGACGAACATGTTGCGCGGGCCCGGCATCGGGCCGTCGGCGTTGTAACGCGAGATCTGGCCGCAGGCGGCGACGCGGCCATGGTCGCGTAGCGACGAGAAGGCGGCCTCGAGATGATCGCCGCCGACGTTATCGAAGTAGACGTCGATGCCGCCCGGCGCCGCGCGCTTCAGCTGCCCGTACACCTCTTCATCCTTGTAATTGAACGCGGTGTCGAAACCCAGCTCGGTGGTGAGCAGTCGCACTTTCTCCGCGCTGCCGGCGCTGCCGATCACCTGGCAGCCGCGCCGCTTCGCGAGTTGACCGGCGAGACTGCCGACCGCTCCGGCGGCGCCGGAAATAAAGACCACCTCGCCCGCCTTGACGCCGACGAGGTCGAGGCCGATCCACGCCGTGAAGCCGGTCATGCCGAGCGCGCCAAGATATAGGGAGAGCGGCTGCACCGATCCGTCAACAACCCGCAGCTCGAGTGGATCGGCGACGAAACGATCGCGCCAGCCCCTGCTCGATATGACGATCGACCCCACAGCAATCGACGGTGCGCGTGACTCGATCACCTCGCCGACCGCGCCGCCTTCGAGCGGCTGATCGACCGCGAAAGGGGGCACATACGACTTCGCGGCGTTCATGCGGCCGCGCATGTACGGATCCACCGACATGAACAGGTTGCGAACGAGGACCTGTCCGTCCGCCGGCGGCGGTACATCCACCGTGAGCAGGGAGAAATTCGCTGCGGATGGGAGGCCCGCCGGCCGCGACGCCAGGCGAATCTCGCGGCTTTGCATTAGCGGTATGCCTCGAACAATGCCGCCGCGCCTTGGCCGCCGCCCACGCACATGGTGACCACGCCGTAGCGCGCCTTGCGCCGTTGCATTTCGTTGGCGATCGACCCGACCAGGCGCGAGCCGGTCATCCCAAACGGGTGGCCGATCGCAATCGAGCCGCCGTTGAGGTTGAGGCGATCCATCGGGATGCCAAGCCGGTCGCGGCAATAGATCACCTGCGACGCGAACGCTTCGTTGAGTTCCCACACGTCGATGTCGTCGACTTTCAGACCGTGCTTCTTCAGCAGCTTCGGCACCGCGTAGACCGGGCCGATGCCCATCTCGTCCGGTTCGCAGCCGGCGGCGGCGTAGCCGCGGAAGACCAGCAACGGTTTCACGCCGAGCGCTTTTGCGCGATCCATCGACATCACCAGCGTGGCCGACGCGCCATCCGATAACTGCGAGGAGTTGCCGGCCGTGACGCTGCCGGTGCCGCTGGTATCGAACACCGGCGCCAGCTTCTGCAGGCCTTCCAGCGTGGTGTCTGGGCGGTTGCACTCGTCGCGATCGACGCGCGCCTTCTCTTCGCCGACCTTCTCGCCGGACTTCTTGTCGAGGATCGCGCGCGTCACTTCGATCGGTGCGATCTCCCCCGAGAAGAACCCATCCTGCTGCGCGCGAGCGACGCGCTGCTGGCTAATCAATGAATATGCGTCCTGCGCCTCGCGCGACACGTGATAGCGCTTCGCGACGACTTCCGCCGTTTCACCCATCACCATGTAGAGCCCGGGATGCTGTTCCTTCACCACCGGATTGGGTGAGTTGTCGCGCTGCATCATGGTGATCGACTCGACGCCGCCGCCGATCGCGGTCTCCACGCCTTCGCTCACCACCATGTGCGCCGCCTGGACGATGGCCTGGAGGCCGGAATTGCAGAAGCGGTTCACGGTGAGGCCGGCGGTGGTGACGGGTAGTCCGGCGCGCAGCGCCGCGACGCGTGCCACGTTGTGCCCTTGCGGTCCGTGCGGCTGGCCGCAGCCCAGGATGACCTCTTCGATCTCGGCGGCGCTAACCGCCGGCGCCTTCCGAAGCGTGTCGGTGATGCAGTGCGCGGCCAAGTCGTCGGGCCGCGTCATGTTGAACGATCCGCGATGGGACTTGGCGAGCGGCGTGCGGCTGCTCGCAACGATGACGGCTTCTCGCATGTGGATCCAATTCTATATGCGTATAATCCGCCTAACGGAGGTAGCTATGCGCCGCATCATCGTCCTCGTGCTGCTCGTTGGTACTGGAATCGGGCTAATTGCGCGCACGCCGCCGCCCGCGCCGCCGCCGGGCATGACCGCGGCCGCCCGCGCGCTGCTAGACGCCTTGACGCCCGAACAGAAGGCGGTCGCCCAGTTCGCGTTCACGGCGGAAGAGCGCTTCGTCTGGTTCTACACGCCGGTGCCGCGCAAGGGGCTGACCTTGAAAGCGATGACCGAACCGCAGCGCAAGCTGGCGATGAACCTGTTGCGCAGCGGGCTTAGCGAGAGCGGCTACGCGCAGGCCGAGACCATTCGCGGTCTCGAAGACGTGCTCGTGGAGTTGGGCGGCAATCCTACCCAGCGCGATCGTGAGCTCTATTACTTCTCAATTTTCGGCGAGCCCGGACCGAAGACGACGTGGGGCTGGCGCTACGAAGGCCACCACCTCTCGCAGAACTGGACCGTCGTCAATGGGACGGCGATGGCGACCACGCCGCAGTTCTTCGGCGCCAACCCGGCCGAAGTACGGCAGGGGACGAAGAAAGGGCTGCGCGCGCTGGCGGCCGAAGAAGATCTGGCGTTCGAACTGCTGCGATCGTTCGATGCGAAGCAACAACAGGCAGCGCTCATCGATCCCAAGTCACCGAATGACATTCTCACCACCAACACCCGCGAGGCGGCGATTCAGGCCGACCGCGGCCTGGCGGTCACCGAGATGTCTGCCGCGCAGAAGGCCGCATTGCTCAAGTTAATCGAAGAACATGCCGGCACGCAGACCGATCCGATCGCACGCGACCGCCTGTCGCGGGCCAAAGAAGGGCTCAATCGCGTGAAGTTTGCGTGGATGGGCGGCACCGACAAGAGCCAGGGCCATTACTATCGCGTGCAGGGGCCGAGCTTCCTGATCGAATTCGACAACACGCAGAACGACGCCAATCACGTCCACCAGGTGTGGCGCGACTTCAAGGGCGACTGGGGCCGCGACCTGCTCGCCGAGCACTACAAGAGCGCGCAGCACTGATAAGATCCCCGGCTGATGTCCCTTACTGCGGCCATCGTCGCCGCCGGCGGGCGCGGTGTGCGTTTTGGCGCCGACCGTCCCAAGCAATTTCTCGAGCTCGGTGGCCGCTCGATCCTCGAAATGAGCGTCACCGCGCTCGCCGCAAGCGATCGCGTCGACGAGATCGTCGTTGCGCTTCCGGAAGAGCACCTCGCCGCGGTGGCAAAGGCGTGGCCGTCATCCGCCAAGCCGCTCGCATTTGTCGCGGGCGGCGCCCGCCGGCAGGACTCGGTGGCCAATGCGTTCGCGAAGTCGTCGCGACATGCCGACGTGATCGTCATTCACGATGCGGCGCGCCCGTTTGTCAGCTCCGAACTGATCGCTCGTACTGTGGATGCCGCACGCGCACACGGCGCGGCCATCGCGGCCATTCCCGTTCGCGACACCGTCAAGCAGGCCGGCGATCCCGATCGCGACGGCTCGCGGCCGATTCGCGCGACGATTCCTCGCGACACCGTGTTCCTCGCCCAAACGCCACAGGCCTTTCGGCGCGACGTGCTCGCGCGCGCGCTCGAAGAAGGAAAGTCGATCGACGCCACCGACGAAGCGATGCTCGTTGAGCGGCTTGGTCTACCGGTTCACGTGGTCGAGGGGGATGTTCGCAACGTCAAGATCACGACAGCGGAGGATCTGGCGACGGCTAAAGCCGTCGCCGTCCGAACGTCGAGTACGAGTCTGCTGAGAATCGGAAACGGCTACGACCTTCACAAACTGGTTGCCGGTCGTCCCTTGATCCTCGCCGGCGTCACGATTCCATTCGAGCTTGGCCTGGACGGCCACTCAGACGCGGACATCGTGTGTCACGCGGTGACCGATGCGGTGCTCGGCGCCGCGGGCGTGGGCGACATCGGCCGGTTGTTTCCAGACACCGATCCGGAGTGGAAGGGCGCCAACAGCATCGCGCTGCTCGAGGGCGCAATGGCGCGCGTGCGCGAGGCCGGTTATCGCGTGTCGAACGTGGATGTGACAGTGATCGCGCAACGCCCCAAGCTACTGCCGTATCTCGAGGCGATGCGCGCGAATCTCGCTGCGGCGCTCGGCGTGGACGCCGGCGCCGTCAGCGTGAAAGGGAAGACCAACGAAGGCGTGGACAGCATGGGCCGCGGAGAGTCCATGGCCTGCCACGCGGTCGTGCTACTGGCGTCTTAAGCCCACGACCCAGGACCCAAGACCCAAGACCCAAGACCCTACGACCCCGGCGTCATGATGTGCGCGCCCGACGTGCCCGCACCCATGATCCACGCGCCGCCCGACTTGCCGTTGTCTGGCAATCCAAGTGAGGCGGTGGTCGCGCCCGGCACCGAGATGGTCACGTGCCGGCGAGCCGACGCCTGATCCTTGCCGCTCACCGTGTAGAACACCGAACCGAATACCGGCTTCACGCGCGTGCCGGCCTTCTCGAGCTCGGCGAGCGCGGCTTCGCGCTTGGCGCGATCCGCTTCCTTGGCTTCGTACTGCTTGTTCTGCTTCACGCGCTCGAGATTGCCGGTGGCCGTGCACTGGCTGGAGAACGGCTGTTCGCTCGGCTCACCGGACTGGTCGTAACACACCAGGGTGTTCGTACCGGGCCGCAGCGTGTCGTACGTGCCGTCCGCCTTCCATTTGATCACCATCGCGCCATCGCGCATATTCGGTGGAGCCGCCGCGAGAGCGGCATCGAAGTTACCCGCCGGGGCTTGGGCCAGGGTGCTGGCCGACAGGGCCAGTAGACCAACGCCGATCAAAACAATCCGTTTCATTTCCAGACCTCCGTGTGACAGTCAGATTCCAGGACGCCCGGAGAGGATACGTCAAAACGCGCTTCCGAGGTCCGCTCGCGCTGAACGTGGAATAATTCGGCGTCCTCGATGACGCTTGACGCCGGCCAGCATCTCGGTCGTTACAAAATCCTCAGCCTGTTGGGCTCGGGCGGGATGGGCGACGTGTATCGGGCGCATGATACGCGTCTCGATCGCGAGGTCGCACTCAAGTTCCTGAAGCCCGTCTCGACCGAGCGCGATGCCGCGGCGCTGATGGCAGAAGCCCGGGCGGCGTCGGCGCTTTCGCACGCGAACGTCTGCCACCTCCACGAGGTGGATGAAGCCGGCGGCCATACGTTCCTCGTCATGGAGCTCGTTGAGGGCCAGACGCTGGCGGCGGCGATCGCGAGCGGGCCGCTTGCTGCCGATCGCGTGACGCATTACGGCGCGCAAATCGCCGCAGCGCTCGACCATGCCCACCAGCGCGGGATCGTGCACCGTGATCTCAAGGCCGCCAATGTGATGGTGACGCGCGACGGCCAAGCCAAGGTCCTCGATTTCGGCATCGCACGGCGCTCCAGCACTCAGCTCGCCGAGACAACCCGATCGGTCGCACCGTTCGAGCGCGATGACCAGATCGCGGGCACGCTCGCCTACATGGCGCCCGAGGTGATCCAGTCGGCCGCCGCGGATGCACACAGCGACATCTGGGCGCTCGGCATCGTGCTGTTCGAGATGATCGCGGGCCGTCGTCCGTTCGATGGCGCCTCGCCATTCGATCTGGCGTCCGCGATCGTCAATGCGCCAACGCCCGAATTGCCACCGGGCACGCCGGCGGGCCTGCGAACCATCGTGAACAGATGCCTGAGGAAAGTGCCGGGCGAACGGTATCAACACGCCGCGGAAGTCGCGGCAGCTTTGGACGCGGCCGCGATCGGCGCGTCGCCGGGTGCCACGACCTGGGACCGCACGCCGCGCCTGGCGTTGGTGGCGTTGACCGTCGTGCTCGCGGCCGCGGCGGTGTGGTGGTGGCGGCCCTGGCAAGGCGCTCAGTCCTCGCCCGCGATCCGTTCGCTGGCGGTGCTGCCGTTCGCCGATCTGTCGCCCGGCCAACCGTCGGAGTACCTCGCGGAAGGCGTGACCGACGCAATCATTACCGAGTTGGGGCAGCTGGGCGCGTTGCGCGTCATCTCCCGAACGTCGAGCATGCGCTTTCGCGACACGACGAAATCGATTCCCGAGATCGCCCGCGAGCTCGATGTCGACGCCGTGCTCGAGGGAACGCTGGTTCGCGATGGCGAGCACGTGCGGGTGAGCGCCCGGCTGATACGCGCCGCGACGGAGTCAAGCTTGTGGTCGGGAAGTTACGATCGGGAGTTGCGTGACCTGCTGGCATTGCAGCGTGATTTTGCAAAGACGGTCACACAGGAGCTGCGCCTCACGCTGACGCCCGATCAACAGTCGCGGCTGGCGCGCCAACAGCCGGTGAATGCCGCGGCGATGGAAGCGTATCTGCAGGGGCGATATCAGTGGTTCAAGCGGACGCCGGCTGCCGTGGCGGCCGCCATCGCGTTGTTCGAACAGGCGATTAAGGCCGACCCTTCTTATGCGGCGCCTCACGCCGGCCTCGCCAGCAGCTACGTGCTGCTCGGCCTCTCTGAGATGTCACTGGTGCCGGGCGCCGAATCGCAGCAGCGGGCGAAGTCCGCAGCCGCGCACGCACTTGTCCTCGACCCGCGGACGCCTGAGGCGCACACTGCGCTCGCCTATGCCGAGCTCTGGAGCTGGAATCTCGAAGCATCCGAGCGTTCCTTTCTCCTCGCGATCGAATTGAATCCCAGCGACGCGACGACGCGATTCTGGTATGCGGTTCGGCTGGCCGCCGAACAACGGTTCGACGAGGCGATCAAACAGGCCACCGAAGGACAGCGGCTCGATCCCGTATCGCCGATCATCACTGCGGGTCTGTCGTGGGTGTATCACCTCGGCGGACGGCATGCCGAGGCGGCCCAATCCGCGCGGCAAGTACTCGCCCTCGAGCCAGAGTTCCTGATGGGTCTTCGGCGGCTCGGCATTGCCTACTTGCACCTGTCGCAGTACCAAAGCGCCGCGCAAACGCTCGAGCGCGCTCTCGTGGTTTCCGGACGGCACCCGGATGCGTTCTCCCAGCTTGGGCAAACCTACGCTCTTCAAGGCCGCGCGAGTGAAGCCCGCAAGCTGCTCGCTGAACTGAATGAATTATCCAAGACACGTTTTGTGCCGGCGTACAATCGCGCGCTTATTTACGCCGGCCTGAAACAGCGGGACGAGGCGTTCTCCTGGCTGGAGCAGGCGTACAATGAGCGTCACGGCGCGCTCGCCCTCCTCGCAGTCGATCCCGACGTTGATTTGCTGCGGGACGACCCCCGCTTCGCCGAGCTGGTGCGGAAGGTCGGATTGCGACCAGGTAAATAGCTTCGTATGAGAGTTCGTTTCGCGCCATCCCCAACAGGTCACTTGCACGTCGGTAACGCCAGGACGGCGCTCTTCAACTGGCTGCTGGCCCGCGGCCAGAACGGCACCTTCATCCTCCGCATTGAAGACACCGATCTCGAACGATCAACCCGCGAATCGGAGCAGGCCATCCTCGACGACCTGCGCTGGATGGGATTGCAGTGGGACGAAGGGGTGGAACTGGGCGGCCCCTACGGCCCGTACCGCCAGACCGAACGCATGCAGTCCTACGTCGATCATACGAATCGGCTGCTGGCCGAGGGCAAGGGCTATTACTGCTTCTGTTCGCCCGAGACACTCGACGCGCACCGCAAGTCGCAGCTCGCAGCCGGGCTACCGCCAAAGTACGCCGGCACCTGTCGTCACATTCCGGCGGAGGAGGCGGCACGCAGAAAGGCCGCCGGCGAAGCGCCGGTCGTCCGCTTGAAGGTGCCCGAAGGCCGCAGTGTGACGTTCAACGATGTGGTCCGCGGCGAGGTGACGTTTCACACTGACGTGATCGGCGACCCCGTGCTCGTCCGCTCCGACGGCATCCCCGCCTACAACTTCGCCGTCGTCATCGACGATGCGTTGATGAAGGTGACGCACGTGATTCGCGGCGAGGATCACATTTCCAATACGCCGCGGCAGATTCTGCTCTACGAGGCGTACGGCTACACGCCGCCGGTGTTTGCACACCTGTCGCTGGTGATGGGCCCAGACCACGCGCCGCTGTCGAAACGGCACGGCGCCACCTCGGTCAAGGAGTTCCGCGACAAGGGCTATTTGCCGGAAGCGCTCGTCAACTACCTGGCGTTGATCGGATGGTCGCCCGGACAGAACGAGGAGTTGCTGCCGGCCGATGAGCTCGCACGCCGGTTTCGTCTCGAGAGCGTGGCGCACAGCGCGGGCGTGTTCGACGAGGACAAGCTGGCCTGGGCGAATCGACACTATTTGAAATTGTGCGCGCCGGATCGACTGGTGACGCTGGCCGAGCGATACCTGCGCGAGCGGGGACAGATCGCTGGTGAGCTTGTCGATGGAAGCCGGGCTTGGCTGGAGTGGGTTTTGCCGAACATGGCGGCGTCGATCGATCGCTTGCCGCAGCTTGCCGGATCGCCTGGACAGCGGTTTCTTAGCGCAACGACGCGGGCACCGCTCGAAGAGGAGAATCGAGAATCGGCGTCACTGAGTGGCGAACGCTATAGCTGAGGAGCTCGAAACAGGCGACACGGCTCGTTGATAAGGAAACGTTTCGAGCGGTTCGCAAACAAGGTCAAGGATCGAGACCGGGCTAAAAGGCAAGGCATTTATTCCACCCGATTCGCGTGGTATTGACTGGGTCGCATCGAAGGCCCAGAGCTGGATCTGATCATTCCAGCCATCGAACGAGCCGCGAATCTGGGAACAGACTCTGGGCTCAAGCCGGTCGTGGGCTGCCGCGAGCGTGCTGCATGGATTGCAAGAACCGCTCTCTAAGTGAGTTCCAAAGCCCCAAGTCCCAAGCCCCAAGCCCCCAAGTCCCGTGTAATATTCGCCGCATGAAACAAGCCATCGCCGTTGGCATGTTGGTCGTGGGTGTCGCCGGTCTCACGTCTCTTGCTGCCCAAGCTCCGCGCCGTGCCGCGACGCCTGCCGCGAAGCCCGCCGCCAAGCCGGTATCTATTGACGTCACCGTGCGCGAGGGCACCTCGATGTCCGTCGCGATCTCGCCTGACGGACGAACCATCGCCACCGACATGCAGGGCAGCATCTGGACCATGCCCGCGGCCGGCGGCGAGATGAAACGCATCTCCGACGTCTTCAACGACGCGCGGCAGCCGATGTGGTCGCCCGACGGCGGCACCATCTCGTTCTTTGCCTACCGTGATGGCGGCTACGACCTCTGGTCGATCAATCCCAACGGCAGCAACCAGAAGAAGCTGACGTGGGGCGCGTTCGACGATCGCGAGCCGATCTGGTCGCACGACGGCACGAGAGTCGCGTTCTCGTCGGACCGCGGCAACTCGCTCGGCAGCGACTACAACATCTGGATCTTCGACACGCGTAACGGCGAGTTCAGGCAAGTCACCAAGGGCCCGAGCGAAGACTTCATGCCGACGTGGTCGGTCGACGACAACGAGATTGTCTACGCCACGTCCCGCGACAACTACGAATCCCTGTGGAGCATGCACCTACGCAGCGGCGGCGAGCGGAGAGTGCGATCGATCAAGGGCGCGCGCCTCGATGCGCCATCGTGGGGCCCCGGCGGCCAGTTGGTCTATCACGTCACCGAAAGCGGGCGGACCCGCCTGGAGATCGAGGGCAAACCCGTCACCGGCGACGAGAACGTGTTCGCGTTCCGCCCCTCGTGGGCCTCGCCCACGGAATTCCTGTACGTGTCGGACGGCAAGATCCGGCGCCGCTCGACCGCCGGCCTGCCGATGCAGACGATCGAGTTCACTGCCACAATGCCCGTGACCCCCGCCGCGTCGCAATACACGCGCCGGGCACGAGACTTCACCTCGACGACGCCGCGGAAGACCCTGGGCATCGTGCGGCCGGTGATTTCACCTGACGGTTCGCAGATCGCTTTTGCTGCCGTCGGCGACATCTACGTGATGCCGACCAACGGCGGCGCCGCGACCAACCTCACCAACGACGCCGCGCTCGATACCGATCCGTCGTGGTCGCCGGATGGGAGGTCGTTGGTCTACTCATCCGACAAGGACAGCACGCATTTGCAGCTGTGGATTCGCGACATCGGCGGCGGCGGCCAGGTCCGCCGCGTCACCAACCTGACCACACAGCCGCAGGGGGCATCGTTCTCACCGGACGGCAAACGCATCGTGTTCTTCAACGTCGACGGCATGTGGCGCGTGGCCGAGATGTCGATCCTCGACATCGATTCCGGCAAGGTGATGAGGATTCACGAGTCCCTGCCGCAGCCCGGCACGCCGACGTGGTCGCCGGACGGCAAGCGTATTGCGCTCGCCGGCATCGCGCCAATGACGGTGCGCTTCCGCGAAGGCACGAACCAGGTACAAACGATCTCGGCTACCGGCGGCGACGTGAAGTGGTATGCGCCGATTCCGCTGCTGTCGATCGACTCGCGCGGTGGCGGCGGACCGGTGTGGTCGCCGGACGGCTCGAAGATGGCGGCGATCTACGAAGGTGTGCTGTCGGTGTGGCCGGTGGCGCCGAGCGGCGAGCCGCTGGGGCCGCCGCGCCGGGTCACCTCTGAAAGCGCGCACGCGCCAAGCTGGCAGGGCGACTCGCGCCACATCCTCTATCAATCGCTCGATCAACTTCGCATCGTCGACATCGAGACCGGCGAAGCGAAGACGGTGCCGTTCAACCTGACGTGGACGCCCGCCATCCCCAAGACGCGCGTCGTTGTCCACGCCGGTAAGTTGCTCGACATGAAGACGGCGACCCCGCGATCGAACGTGGACGTGGTGATTACCGGCAACCGAATCACGTCGGTGGTGCCGCACTCGGATGCGAATCACGTGAAAGCCGAGGTCGTTGATGCTTCAAACCTCACCGTGATGCCCGGCTTGATGGAGTTCCACTCGCACCTGCAGAAGGATTACGGCGCGGCGCAGGGCCGCGCGTGGCTGGCGTTCGGCGTGACCACGGTGCGCAGCCCCGGCAACACGCCCTACGAAGCCGTCGAGGATCGCGAAGCCAACGAGGCCGGCGTGCGTCCCGGTCCGCGCGTCTTTGGCACCGGCTATTTGATGGAATGGAACCGCGTCTACTACAAGATGGGCATCGCCATCTCGAACGTCAGCCAGTTCGAGATGGAGCTCGAGCGCGCGAAACTGCTGCAGCACGACCTGATCAAGAGCTACGTGCGGCTGCCC
The DNA here is from genome assembly GCA_963784445.1 of uncultured Acidimicrobiia bacterium. Classification (GTDB taxonomy): domain Bacteria; phylum Acidobacteriota; class Vicinamibacteria; order Vicinamibacterales; family UBA2999; genus 12-FULL-67-14b. Next base: position 346,429 of record CAWARO010000003.1, read on the forward strand.
GATCTCCAGCAGAAGCGGATGGTCGAGTTCGCGCACGCGAACGGCATTCCGGTGGCCACGCACGAGATTTTCCCAGCGGCCATGGTCGGCGTGGACAACACTGAGCACGTGACCGCCACCAGCCGCCGTGGCTATTCGCCGAAAATGTCGGGCGCCCCCCTCCAAGCTTATGAAGACGTCGTGCAGTTGTTCGGCAAGAGCGAGCGGATCTTCTGCCCGATGATTTCCGGCGCCGGCGCGCGCGTGTTGTTTGAGCAGGATCCGGCGCTCAAGAAGGATCCGCGCTTTGCGCTCTACCCGCTGTGGATCCAGCGCCAGGTCGCGGCACAGCCGGCAACGGCCGGACCGGGCGGCGGCGATCCACGAGGCGGCACCGGCAAGATGGTGCTCGACATCATGAAAGCCGGCGGCCTCGTCGTGGCCGGCACCGACACGCCGAATGCGATCAACATCCACGGTGAGTTGATGTCGTACACGATGGCGGGGATGTCGGCCTTCGATGCGCTGAAGACGGCCACCGTGAATCCGGCGAAGGCCCTGAACCTCGAGGCGGGCACGATCGAGCCCGGCAAGCTTGCGGACTTGATCGCGATCGACGGCGATCCGCTCGCGAACATCTCCAGCACTTACAAGGTGAGGAAAGTGATCGCGAACGGACGCGTGTACGATGCGGCGCAACTCGCCGCGCAGAAGCAGTAACCGCGGACCTAGCGCTTCTTGGAGGCGCGACGCTTCGCGGTCTTCTTCGCCTTCTTGCTCTTCTTGACGGCCTTGCGCCTCTTGGAAGCCTGGCTCTTCCCGGCCTTTTTCTTCCCAGCCTTCTTGCCGGACTTCTTGCCAGCTTTCTTCTTGGCCGCCGGCTTCTTGGCGGCCTTGGCGCGTTTCTTCGCGGCCTTCGGCCGCGGCGCGCGCGCCACTGCCGGCGCAGTGCTGACCGGCACCGGTTCCCCGATGTCCATCGGGTCGAGGTCGATCACGCCCCTGTCGGTCGTCACCACGTCGACGGTGACGGGCAGATCGCTGTCGTTGTCCGAACGCTTCGGAATGTCCATGAGCCCTCTCGCTTGAGGGTCAAACTGTAGCTGCTGTTCAGCTGAGTGTAAAGACGACAAACAGCACCAGGATCGCTCCGAAGACGAACGTCATGATCCGGAGGCTGTTGTAGAGGCGGCGGAGGGCCTTCTTGCGGGCGTTGTTCTTCAGGGCAATGCTGTGCACTTGGACGGCGAGTTCGGCGTTCAATTCGCGCAGCGTCACCTCCCGCCACGCGTCCCAATGGTCGACGGTGCTGCGCTGCGCGACGTCCTCGTAGTAGCGGACGCCCTTGGGGAGGTCGCCGCGATCGCGCGGCCAGCGCTTCAGCTCAGGGCGGTATTGACCAGGGCGGAGCGCCGCGATCGCCTGCAGCAAAAACGCGAGCGCGAGGAGCGCGTAGACGCCGATGATCGACCCTTCGATCTGGCGTTCAACGGGGGAGAGCTGCTCGCGCAGTGTAGATTGCGATGCGACGATCACGAGCGCGGCGTTGAGGCCGCCCATCAAAATCAAGGCGAAGCGCGCTTCACGGTTGCTGAGATCGAACAGGTCGTAGCCCTCGTCGAGGGCATCATTCAGCGCGCGATACAACTCCGCCGGGCTGAGCGGGCGGTTGTCTTCCAGCTTGGCCAGCCTGCGAAGCCTTGCGTCGTCCTGGGCAGCGGCGCTCACGGAGGGAGGCGCGGTCGTCACGAGCCGCCTTATCGGCCAGGTCGAGCGGATGCTTCAGCGGCGAGCCACACCGACGACCGGTTGAGGGAAACCGAAAATCAAGTAGACGTAGCGGGCCACGGCGCGGCCCGCGAGGGTCGAGGGACGGAACCGCCATTGGCGTGCCGCCTCGAGCGCGGCGGCGTCGAACGGCGGCGCCGATCGGATGACGGTGGCCGCCGTGACGTTTCCTCTTTCGTCGACGAGCGCCTCGATCATCACCACGCCGCTTGAGATCGCCTTGGGAGGGTGCGGCGGTTCCGCAGTCGCCACGGGGAATGGCACCTCGGGCGAAGCTGACGCCACGTCCGTTGGCGGCTCGCCGAGCGTCGGCGTGGTCAGCGAGGGCGGCCTAAAGTGCGCGGCGACGAGCGCCTTGGATGAGACGCCCTTCGGTGCCTCAGCCAGTCCATCGTCTCTCAGCACGGTCGCCGTCGCCGGCTTGAACCGCCAACCGCGGACAGCGTTACTCACCGACTCTGTGAAGGGCGGCGTTGCTCTGAGCGGCGTGATCTTGGTGACTTCGCCGCTTGGGTCGATCGACAACTCGACCAACACCTGCCCGCCTCCAACCGCGAGCGCCGGCAATGCCGGTGCGGCACCACCCTGCAATCGTGGCGGCGTCGAGAGCGCCACTACCTGGGCGTTCGCGGTGACGCCGAACAGACACGCCGCGACGAGTGAGTTCTTCCACATGTTGGCTCCCCGTCTCAATTCATACCTCGCGCCGTGTAACCACGCAAACGATTGGCGATAAAGTGGAGAAATGAGCCATCTCGTTCGTGACGCCGCGCGATGATCATTTACGGGATCAATCCGGTCCTCGAAGCGATCAAGTCCGGCCGCGCCAGGGAAGTGCTGGTGGCGCAACGCGCCGACGATCGTCTGCAGCGGCTGCTCGAAGAGGCCGCGCGCAAGAGCGTGCGCGTGCGGTTCGTGACGCGCGACGAGCTCGAAGACGCGGCCAAGGGCGGTGTGCATCAAGGCGTGGCGGCCAACGTCGAGCGGCGCACCGAAGCGACACTTGAAGAGCTCGTCGATGGGAAGAACGGCGCGCCACTGATCGTGGTGCTGGACGAGGTCGAGGATCCGCAAAACGTCGGCGCGATCCTGAGAAGCGTTGACGCCGCCGGCGGCACGGGAGTGGTGCGGCAAACGCGCCGCGCGGCGCCACTTGACGGGGCCGCGGCCAAGGCGTCGGCGGGGGCGGTCAACCACGTCCCGGTGGCCGACGTGGTCAACATCGCCCGGTCCCTCGAGGCGCTGAAGAAGGCCGGCGTGTGGACTGTGGGCCTCGACGCCGGGGCGAAAATGGCCTACTATGAATGGGATCTCACCCTTCCAACAGCGCTCGTTGTGGGAGCTGAAGGTCACGGGCTGCGCAGGCTCGTGAGGGAACGGTGCGACCAGGTGGTCAGCATTCCAATGCTGGGCCACGTGGGAAGTCTCAATGTTTCGGCCGCGACTGCAGTCGTCTTGTATGAGGCGGTGAGGCAGCGTCGGAGCCGGAGCCGGGGGAGGCAGCCTGAATAGTTCAGGTGGCCGTTATTACTCCGGAATTGAACAGGAGTTGTGTCCCATCCGCTTGTATTGCTGGCATGAGAAGTGCTAGCATTTCCCTTTTGCTTAGGCTGGCGTAGCTCAGCCCGGTAGAGCAGCTGATTTGTAATCAGCCGGTCGGGGGTTCAAATCCCTTCGCCAGCTCCATCTTTTTGAGCGCGCAAGGCCGTCGGCAAGGGCAGCGGAAGCCACAAGAGCATCCAGAGAACAATCGAGCGTCGCGCGGAGCGCGACAAGAAATAGGGGCAGGTGGCGGAGCGGTCAATCGCAACAGACTGTAAATCTGTCGCCCCAGTGGCTACGAAGGTTCGAATCCTTCCCTGCCCACCACCTTTCGCAGGGTATGGAAGGCGAAAGTTGTCGAAGAGTTGAGAAGGTTTGAAGAATTTTGCGAGCGAGTTAGACGAAGTTGGAAGCCGAAGGCGGGAGTAACTCAGTGGTAGAGTCACAGCCTTCCAAGCTGTTGGTCGCGGGTTCGATCCCCGTCTCCCGCTCCAAGTCTTCGCTGATGTAGCTCAGTTGGCAGAGCGCGTCCTTGGTAAGGACGAGGTCACCGGTTCAATCCCGGTCATCAGCTCCAGTTATGAACACTATCCGACGGCGGCAAGGGGCCGGCGTCGTTTACAAGCGAGTGAAGGCGAGTCATGTCGAAAGAGAAATTCGATCGGTCCAAACCCCACGTCAACGTTGGCACCATCGGTCACATCGACCACGGCAAGACCACACTTACCGCGGCGCTGACCAAGGTGTCGGCCGACAAGGGTTGGGGCAAGTTCGTATCGTACGATCAGGTCGCCAAGGCGTCCGAGTCGCAGGGCCGCCGTGACGAAACCAAGATCTTGACGATCGCCACGTCGCACGTGGAATACAGCACGGCCAACCGGCACTACGCGCACGTGGATTGCCCGGGCCACGCCGACTACATCAAGAACATGATCACCGGCGCGGCGCAGATGGACGGCGCCATCCTCGTGGTCAGCTGCATCGACGGTCCGATGCCGCAGACGCGCGAGCACGTGCTGCTCGCCCGTCAGGTCAACGTGCCGTACCTCGTCGTCGCGCTCAACAAGGTTGACGCGGTGGACGACCAGGAACTGGTCGACCTGGTTGAACTCGAAGTGCGCGAGCTGCTCAAGAGCTACGGCTTCCCCGGCGACGACGTCCCGGTGGTGCGCGTGTCGGCGCTCAAGGCGCTCAACGGCGAACCCGAGGGCATTGAATCGGTGGCCAAGCTGATGGAAGCGCTGGACTCGTATATTCCGATCCCGCAGCGCGACGTCGACAAGCCGTTCCTGATGCCGATCGAAGACGTGTTCTCGATCTCCGGCCGTGGCACGGTGGTCACGGGTCGTATCGAGCGCGGCCAGGTCAAGGTCGGCGAGGAAATCGAGATCATCGGCTTCAAGCCCACCGAGAAGAAGGTGGTCACCGGCGTCGAAATGTTCCGCAAGCTGCTCGACTCGGGCGTGGCGGGCGACAACGTCGGCGTGCTGCTGCGCGGCGTGGAAAAAGACGACGTCGAGCGCGGCCAGGTGCTGGCCAAGCCCGGCTCGATCAAGCCGCACACCAAGTTCAAGGCGGAAGTCTACGTGCTCTCGAAGGACGAAGGCGGCCGTCACACGCCGTTCTTCAACGGCTACCGCCCGCAGTTCTACCTGCGGACGACCGACGTCACCGGCACGCTGAATCTCAACGAAGGCGTCGAGATGATCATGCCCGGCGACAACACCAGCGTGAGCGTGGAGCTGATTGCGCCGGTGGCGCTCGAAAAGGGCGCGCGCTTCGCGATTCGCGAAGGCGGGCGCACCGTGGGCGCCGGTTCGGTCACTGAAGTGATCGCGTAACAGGTAATCAGGCCAGCAAGGCCATCAGGCAATCAGGATCTTCCTGATCACCCGATGGCCTGGTAGCCGGATGGCCTGATGGCCCGATGGCCTGACAAGGATCGAGCATGAGAGACATCATCCAGCTGGCGTGCGGCGAGTGCAAGCGCCGCAACTACAGCACGACGAAGAACAAGAAGAAGACGACGGAACGGCTCGAGATGAAGAAGTACTGCCCGTTCTGCCGGAAGCATCAGCCGCACAAGGAGCAGAAGTAGGCGCGTAGGCCAGTAGCTCAATTGGCAGAGCACCGGTCTCCAAAACCGGGGGTTGGGGGTTCGATTCCCTCCTGGCCTGCCATCCTGACCTGCGGCGACGCGACATTTGCTCTGTTAAGAACGGAACGATGAGCACCGAGACGATCGATCAATCTGGAGAGCGGTCCCTGCGTGGACCGCTCGGCTGGTGGAAGCGCGCCACCGAGTTCCTCACCGAGGTGCGGAACGAGATGAAGCGCGTGACCTGGCCGTCGCAGCGTGAAGTGTATGCGACCACCGTGGTGGTCATTCTCACGTCGGTGTTCTTCGGCCTCTACCTGTTCGGCGTCGACCTCCTGCTCGGTAGGGGCGTGGAGTGGATTCTGCGCCGGTTTGGAGCGGGGTCATGACCGACGTGGCCACCAAGAGCTGGTACATCGTCCACACCTACTCCGGCTTCGAGAAGAAGGTGGCCGAGTCGCTCGCCGAGCGCAAGACCGCGTACGGCCTGGCCGATGAGATTGGCGAAATCCTGATCCCGACCGAGGACGTGATCGAAATGCGCGGCGGCCGCAAGGTGGTGTCGTCGAAGCGTTTCTTCCCGGGCTACATCCTGGTCGAGATGAACATGACCGACAACGCGTGGCACGTGGTCAAGAACACGCCGAAGGTCACCGGGTTCGTGGGTGCCGGCGCCAAGCCGACCCCGCTTAGCAAGGAAGAAGTCGAGCAGATTCTCGAGCAGGTCAAGACCGCCGCCGAGAAGCCGAAGCCGAAATACACGTTCGACAAGGGCGACCAGGTGCGCATCAACGAGGGGCCGTTTACCGGCTTCAATGGCGCGGTCGACGAGGTCAACGTCGAGAAGAACACGCTGAAGGTGATGGTGACGATCTTCGGTCGCGCCACGCCGGTCGAGTTGGATTTCCTGCAGGTTGAGAAACTGTAATGGCTAAAAAAGTTCAGGCGATGGTGAAGCTCCAGATTCCCGCCGGCAAGGCCACGCCGGCGCCGCCAGTTGGCACCGCGCTCGGTCCGCACGGCGTGAACATCATGGACTTCGTCAAGGCCTTCAACGCGAGGACGGCGAAGGACGACGGCCTGATTATCCCGGCGGTCGTGACGATTTATTCGGATCGCTCCTACACCTTCATCACCAAGACGCCGCCGGCGTCGGTGCTGCTCAAGAAGGCCGCCAACATCGCGGTCGGCTCCGCCGTACCGAACAAGAACAAGGTCGGCTCGGTGACGATGAAGCAGGTGGAAGAGATTGCCAAGCAGAAGATGCCGGACCTCAACTGCGACACGCTTGCGTCGGCGGTGAAGACGGTAGCTGGAACGGCCCGGTCCATGGGCCTTGATGTGATTGGTTAGGCCATGAGAACACACGGCAAGAAGTACACAGCGGCGAAAGGCCAGGTCGAGAACAAGCCGTATCCGCTCGCGGATGCGCTGCCGCTGGTGCAGAAGATCAAGTTCGCCAAGTTCGACGAAACCGTCGCGCTGTCGATTCGCCTCGGCGTCGATCCGAAGCACGCCGACCAGATGGTTCGCGGCACCGTGGTGCTGCCGCACGGCCTCGGCAAGTCGAAGAAGGTCCTCGTCATCGCCGGGCCCGACAAGCAGAAGGAAGCCGAGGAAGCCGGCGCCGATTTCGTGGGCGGCGAAGAGCTCGTCGACAAAATCAATACCGGCTGGACCGATTTCGATGCAGTGGTGGCGACGCCCGACATGATGCGCGCCGTCGGCAAGCTCGGGAAGGTGCTCGGCCCGCGCGGCCTGATGCCGAACCCGAAGACCGGGACGGTGACGCCGAACGTCAAGCAGGCCGTGACCGAGATCAAGGCCGGCAAGGTGGAGTTCCGCGTCGACAAGACCGGCATCGTGCACGCGCCGGTGGGCAAGACGTCGTTTCCGCCGCAGAACCTCGTCGACAACGCCGCCGCGCTGATCGACAGCATCGTGCGCGCCAAGCCCGCGGCCGCGAAGGGCAAGTATCTCCGGAGCATCACCGTCTCGTCGACGATGGGCCCGGGCGTGAAGATCGACGAGACGCACGTGGAAGCCGCGTCCGCAAAGAAGTAGGCACTGAACATGGCAGTCACGAGAGCAGACAAGACCGTCGAATTGGAATCGCTCGAAGGCGCCTTCAAGGGCCACGACGTGGCGATTCTGATCGACTACAAGGGCATCAACGTGCCGCAGGTGTCGCAGCTGCGCACCGAGCTGCGCAAGGCCAAGGCCAGCTACAAGGTGGTCAAGAACTCGCTGGCCAAGCGCGCGCTGAAGGGCACCACGTTCGAGCCGCTGGCTCCGCACTTCGAAGGCATGATCGCGGTCGCCTATACCAAGGACGATCCGGTGCTGCTCGCGAAGGCGCTGACCACCTTCATGAAGACCGCGCCGACGCTGCAGATCAAGGCGGCGGTGGTGCAAGGCCAGGCACTCAAGGGCGCCGACGTTGCGGCGCTGGCGACCCTGCCCGGCAAACCGGAGTTGTACGCCAAGCTGCTCTTCCTCCTCCAGGCGCCGGCCACGAATCTCGTGCGCGTCCTGGCAGCCGTACCGAGGGATTTCATGAGCGTGCTTGTGCAGGCGGAGAAAAAGCGGGCGGAGTCCTAGAAGGCCCAGGACCCAAGACCCAGGACGCAAGACTGAACGCGACAGAGAGTTTTTATAAGGGAGCGAAGCAATGGCCGAAGTGAACCAGCAGCAGGTGATCGATTACATCAAGGGCATCAGCGTGATGGAGCTCTCACAGCTCGTCAAGGCGCTCGAGTCCGAGCTCGGCGTGTCGGCCGCGGCGGCGATGCCGATGGCGATGCCGATGGCGGGCGGCGGCGCGGCCGCAGCGGCGCCGGCGGAAGAGCAGACCGAGTTCACCGTGACCCTGACCGACATCGGCGGCAACAAGATCAACGTGATCAAGGTCGTTCGCGAAGTCACCAGCCTCGGCCTCAAGGAAGCCAAGGACCTCGTCGAGGGCGCGCCCAAAGCCATCAAGGAAGGCGTGACCAAGGACGAGGCCGCGGCGATCAAGAAAAAGTTCGAGGACGCCGGCGCCAAGGTCGAGGTCAAGTAAGTTTCGATCCTCGACTTTCACGCGTAGTGGTTGCCCGCGCACTGGGGACGAGTTCCCCGGTGCGCGGAGCATTTGTTTTTTCTTTGTCCGGACCTCGAGCCACGCATGTACAGCCTTCCAAAGAACGTTTACCGCGAGCGTAAGGACTTCTCGAAGATCAAGACGACGGTTCCGATCCCGAACCTGATCGAGATCCAGCGGAAGAGCTACGAGCGCTTCCTGCAGATGAACCGCCTGCCCTCCGAACGCGAGGACCAGGGGTTGCAGTCGGTCTTCAAGTCGGTGTTCCCGATCAGCGACTTCCGCGAGAACTCGTCGCTCGAGTTCATCGAGTATTCGATCGGCAACTGGGAGTGCAAGTGCGGCAAGCTGCAGGGCCTGCACCACCTGCGCAAGCCCTGTAAGAGCTGCGGCCACACGCTGATCTGTGACCCCTACGGCGACAAGGACGTCCTGTGCCCGAAGTGCGGCACCGGCAACCAGGCGCGCGGGGACGTCTGCGACATCTGCGGCCACACGGTGGCCCTCAAGCTGAAGTACGACGTCGACGAGTGCCAGGAGCGCGGCATGACCTACGCCGTGCCGCTGAAGGTGACGATCCGCCTCGTGGTCTGGAACAAGGACCCCGAGACCGGCGTCAAGACCATCCGCGACATCAAGGAGCAGGAGGTCTACTTCGGCGACATCCCGCTGATGACCGACAACGGCACGTTCATCATCAACGGCACCGAGCGCGTCATCGTCTCGCAGCTGCACCGTTCGCCGGGTGCGTTCTTCCACTCGGAAGACAAGAACCTCTACGTGGCGCAGATCATTCCGTATCGAGGATCCTGGGTCGAGTTCGAATACGACACCAAGAATCTTCTTTACGTGCGCATCGACCGCAAGCGGAAGTTCCTGGCCTCCGTCTTCCTCCGCGCGCTCGGCCTGCGCGGCGCCGACGAGATCATCCGGACCTTCTACCAGGTCGATCGCATCAACCTGCGCGATAACTCGCTCTACTGGTCGGTGGGCGAGGGCCTGGTCGGACAGCGGTCCCGCAAGGATGTCAAGGCGGGCGACGTCTCGATCAACGAGGGCAAGAAGATCACCAAGTCCCACATCGAGGGCCTGCGCAAGGCCGGCGTGAAGGACATTGCCATCACCGACGAAGCGCTCGAAGGCGCGTTCGCGGCGGCCGACATTGTCGATCCGCAGACCGGCGAGGTGCTGCTCGAAGCCAATGAAGAGCTGAGCCAGCGCGTGGTGGCGATGGCGCACGAGAAGACCGTCGACAAGATCGACGTGTTCTTCCCCGAAAAAGACGACGTCGGCCCGATCATGTCGGCGACGCTCAAGAAGGATCCGATCCGCACGCACGAGGAATCGCTGATCGAGATCTACCGCCGCCTGCGGCCGGGCGATCCGCCGACCCTCGACAGCTCGCGATCGCTGTTCGAGAACATGTTCTTCAACCCGCAGAAGTACGACTTCTCGCGGGTGGGACGGCTGAAGCTGAACACCAAGCTCAAGCTGACGACCCCGCTCGACGAGCGCATCCTGCATCCACAGGACTTCTACGAGGTGATCGGCTACCTCTTGAAGCTGCGCAAGAACACGGCGAACGTGGACGACATCGATCACCTGGGCAACCGCCGCGTCCGTTCCGTGGGCGAGCTCCTCGAGAACCAGTTCCGCATCGGCCTGGTCCGCATGGAGCGCGCGATCAAGGAAAAGATGTCGGTCTACCAGGAAATGGCCACGGCCATGCCGCACGACCTGATCAACGCGAAGCCGGTGATGGCCGCGATTCGCGAGTTCTTCGGGTCGTCGCAGCTGTCGCAGTTCATGGACCAGACCAACCCGCTGTCGGAAGTGACGCACAAGCGTCGTCTGTCGGCGCTGGGACCAGGCGGTCTGTCGCGTGAGCGCGCCGGGTTCGAAGTCCGCGACGTCCACCCGACGCACTACGGCCGCATCTGCCCGATTGAGACGCCTGAAGGTCCGAACATCGGCCTGATCTCGTCGCTGTCGTCGTACGCGCGCATCAACGAGTTCGGCTTCATCGAGTCGCCGTACCGCAAGGTGAAGAACGGCCAGGTGATCGACTACGTGTTGGTCCTCAACGCCGGCGGTCACCCGAAGTACAAGAACGGCGACATCGTCGAAGCAGACGAACTGGTGGGCGTCGACGGGCGCGCGAAGAAAAAGGGCGTCGAGTTCGAGCCGTTCTGCTTCTACCTGTCGGCGTGGGAAGAGGACCAGTACATCATCGCGCAGGCGAACGTCGAGCTCGATGAGAACGGCCGCATCACTCAAGAGCGTGTCAACGCCCGTCAGGCCGGCAACTTCATCCTCGCGCCGCGCGAACAGATTCAGTTCGTCGACGTGTCGCCGAAGCAGCTCGTGTCCGTCGCCGCCTCGCTCGTGCCGTTCCTCGAGAACGACGACGCGAACCGCGCGCTGATGGGCTCGAACATGCAACGGCAGGCAGTACCGCTGCTCCGCGCGCAGGCGCCGTATGTCGGCACCGGCATGGAGTACATCACCGCGCGCGATTCGGGCGCGGTGGCGGTGGCCCGTCGCACGGGCCTGGTCGACTACGTCGACAGCACGCGCATCGTGGTGCGGGTCGAGTCGGAGACTGGTGAGATCAACGAGGACATGGGCGCGGATATCTATCCGATGACCAAGTTCAAGCGGTCGAACCAGAACACCTGCATCAACCAGAAGCCGATCGTCCGAGTTGGCCAGCGCGTCCAGAAGGGCCAGGTCCTGGCCGACGGTCCGTGCACGGAGCTCGGCGAGCTCGCGCTCGGCCGCAACGTGCTGGTGTCGTTCATGCCGTGGCGCGGCTACAACTTCGAAGACGCCATCCTCGTCAGCGAGAAGATGGTGAAAGAGGACTACTACACCTCAATCCACATCGAAGAGTTCGAGATCGAAGCGCGCGACACCAAGCTGGGTCCGGAAGAAATCACCCGCGACATCCCGAACGTGTCGGAAGGCTACCTGCGCGATCTCGACGACAGCGGCATCATCCGCATTGGCGCGTCGGTGAAGCCGGGCGACATCCTGGTCGGCAAAGTCACGCCGAAGGGCGAGACCCAGCTGACCCCTGAAGAGAAGCTGCTCCGCGCCATCTTCGGCGAAAAGGCCGGTGACGTGCGCGATGCCTCGCTGATCTGCCCGCCCGGCATCGAGGGCATCATCGTCGGCGTCAAGATCTTCTCGCGCAAGGGTATCGAGAAGGACGACCGCGCCAAGGCGATCGAGCAGGACGAACTCGACATGATGGAGAAGAACCTGCAGGACGAGGTTCGCATCCTTCATGACGAAACCAAGAAGCGCGTCGTCAACATGCTGCAGGGGCAGATCCTGCGCGCTGATTTGTTTGACGAGTTCGGCCGCGAGCGGCTGCTGAAGAAGGCCGACCAGCTGACCATGGAGGCGATGGCGAAGGTGCCCTTCCTGTCGCTGGTCCGGGCCAAGATCCAGACCGACGACGCGTCGATGGAGCCCGATCTGCGGATGGTGGAAGAACGCACCGAGCGCCAGGTCGAGGTGATCAAGCAGCTCTTCGAAGAGAAGAAGGAGAAGATTCGCCGCGGCGACGAACTGCCGCCGGGCGTGATCAAGCTGGTCAAGGTCTACGTGGCGATGAAGCGCAAGCTGTCGGTCGGCGACAAGATGGCCGGCCGCCACGGTAACAAGGGCGTCATCGCGCGCATCCTGCCCGAAGAGGACATGCCGTACCTGCCGGATGGAACGCCGGTGGAGATCGTGCTGAATCCGTTGGGCGTGCCGTCGCGTATGAACGTCGGCCAGATTCTCGAGACGCACCTCGGCTGGGCGGCGCATGCGCTCGGCCTCTACTTCGCGACGCCGGTGTTTGACGGCGCCACGGAAAAGGAGATCGTCGGCTGGCTGGATAAGGCCGGCCTCGAGCAGGAAGGCGGCAAGACCAAGCTGTATGACGGCATGACGGGTCAGCCGTTCGAGCAGCAGGTGACCGTCGGCTACATCTACATGTTGAAGCTGAGCCACCTGGTCGACGACAAGATCCACGCGCGGTCGATCGGACCGTACTCGCTAATTACGCAGCAGCCGCTGGGCGGCAAGGCCCAGTTCGGCGGCCAGCGCTTCGGCGAAATGGAGGTGTGGGCGCTCGAGGCGTATGGCGCCGCGCACATCCTGCAGGAACTGCTGACCGCGAAGTCGGACGACGTGACCGGCCGCGCGAAGATTTACGAATCCATCGTGAAGGGCGACGCGTCCTTCACGGCCGGGTTGCCGGAATCGTTCAACGTGCTGATTCGTGAACTCCAGTCGTTGTGCCTTGACGTCGAGTTGATCTCGACCAAGCGCAAGCCGGCTGAAGTGCTCGAGGAAGCCCCGGCTGAGCCGGTGTTGGAGGGTCAATAATGAATCTACGACCGAGCTTTACCGACACCAAGACGACCCTGCGCGCCGACTTCGACGCCATTCGCATCAGCCTGGCGTCGCCGGAGAAGATCGAACAGTGGTCGTTTGGCGAAGTGACCAAGCCTGAGACGATCAACTACCGCACGTTCAAGCCGGAACGCGATGGCTTGTTCTGCGCGAAGATTTTCGGACCGATCACCGACTGGGAGTGCTTGTGCGGCAAGTACAAACGCATGAAGCACCGCGGTGTGATCTGCGACAAGTGCGGCGTCGAAGTGACGCAGGCCAAGGTGCGCCGCGAGCGCCTGGGCCACATCAAGCTGGCGACCCCGGTGAGCCACGTGTGGTTCTTCAAGGGGCTGCCGAGCCGCATCGGCCACCTGCTCGACATCTCGCTGCGCGACCTCGAGCGCGTGCTCTATTTCGAAGCCTACGTGGTGGTGGATCCGGGTGAGACCAAGCTGGTGCAGAACCAGCTGCTCACCGAGGACCAGTTCCGCAAGGCCCGCGAAGAGCACGGCTACTCGAAGTTCAAGGCGCAGATGGGCGCGGAAGCCATCAAGGAACTGCTCAAGCGTGTCAGCGTCGATCGCCTGGCCACCGAGCTGCGCGAGAAGATGCGCACCGAGACCTCGGCGCAGAAGAAGCTGAAGTTCGCCAAGCGCCTCAAGGTGGTCGACGCGTTCAGAAAGTCCAGCAACAAGCCGGAGTGGATGATTCTGGATGTCGTGCCGGTAATTCCGCCCGAGCTGCGTCCGCTCGTGCCGCTCGACGGCGGCCGCTTCGCCACCTCGGACCTCAACGATCTCTATCGCCGCGTCATCAACCGCAACAACCGGTTGAAGAAGTTGATGGAGCTCAAGGCGCCCGACGTCATCATCCGCAACGAAAAGCGCATGCTCCAGGAGGCCGTGGATGCGCTGTTCGATAACGGCCGCCGCGGCCGCGTGCTGCGCGGCGCCAACAACCGTCCGCTCAAATCGTTGAGCGACACGTTGAAGGGCAAGCAGGGCCGGTTCCGCCAGAACCTGCTCGGCAAGCGCGTCGACTACTCCGGCCGTTCGGTGATCGTCGTCGGTCCCGAGCTGAAGCTGCACCAGTGCGGCCTGCCGAAGAAGATGGCGCTCGAGCTGTTCAAGCCGTTCATCTACAACAAGCTCGAAGAGCGCGGCCTGGTCGCCACCATCAAGCAAGCCAAGGAAATGGTGGAGAAGCAGGTTCCGGAAGTGTGGGACGTGCTCGAAGAGGTCATCCGCGAGCATCCGGTGCTGCTGAACCGCGCGCCGACGCTCCACCGCCTCGGCATCCAGGCGTTCGAGCCGGTGCTGGTTGAGGGCAAGGCCATTCGCATTCACCCGCTCGTCTGCACGGCGTTCAACGCCGACTTCGACGGCGACCAGATGGCCGTGCACATTCCGCTGTCGCCGGAGGCGCAGATCGAAGCGTCGACGCTGATGATGTCGTCGAAGAACATCCTGTCGCCGTCCAACGGCACGCCCGTGGCGGTGCCGTCTCAGGACATCGTGCTGGGCTGCTACTACCTGACCAAGGCCAAGCCCGGCGCGAAGGGCGAGGGCCGCGCGTTCGCGTCGGTCAACGATGTAATCCTGGCCCTCGAGGCCGGCGAAGTGGAAACGCTGTCGCCGATTCGCCTGCGCTACACCGGTGAGCTGCAGGACATGGCCGCCAACCGCGACGATCAGGACGTGCTGCACGCCGACGTGCAGAATGTCCAGAACAAGATCATCAACACCACCGTCGGCCGCGTCATCCTGAACACAGCGCTGCCGCCCAACATTCCGTTCGTCAACGGCATGTTGAAGAAGAAGGGTCTGCAGCAGCTGGTGCAGCGCTGCTACCTGACCACGGGCCTCGAGAACACCGTCCAGATGCTGGACGATCTCAAGCAGGTGGGCTTCACCTACGCCACCCGCTCGGGCATGTCGATCGGCATCCAGGACCTGATCATTCCGCAGGACAAGGCGATCCTGTCCGAGAAGGCACGCACCGAAGTCATCAAGGTCGAGCAGCAGTATCTCGAAGGCGCGATCACCAACGGCGAGCGCTACAACAAGATCATCGCCGTGTGGTCCGACGTTACCGAGAAGATCGCCGACGCGATGTTCAATGAAATGGAACGCCGCGACAAGGAAGGGAAGTTCAACCCGGTCTACATCATGGCCGACTCCGGCGCGCGAGGCTCCAAGCAGCAGATTCGCCAGCTGGCGGGTATGCGCGGCTTGATGGCCAAGCCCTCGGGCGAAATCATCGAGCAGCCGATCAAGGCGAACTTCCGCGAAGGCCTGTCGGTACTCGAGTACTTCATCTCGACGCACGGCGCGCGTAAAGGTCTGGCCGATACCGCACTCAAGACCGCGGACTCGGGCTACCTGACGCGTCGTCTCGTGGACGTGGCGCAGGACGTGATCGTGTCCGATCACGATTGCGGCACGCTCGACGGCATCGAGGCGCGGGCCATCGTCGAATCGGGCGAAGTGATCGAGCCGCTGCGCGACCGCATCATCGGCCGCGTCTCGCTCGAGAAAGTCGTCGACCCGATCAAGGGCGGCCTGATTCTCGACTTCAACCAGGAGATCGACGAAGAGATCGCGGCCGACGTCCAGGACGCCGGCATCGAGAAGGTCAAGATCCGGTCGGTCCTGACCTGCGCGTCACGCCGCGGCGTCTGCAAGCGCTGCTACGGCCGCGACCTGTCGACCGGCAAGCTGGTCGAGCTCGGCCTGGCCGTGGGCGTGGTGGCCGCGCAGTCGATCGGCGAACCCGGCACGCAGCTGACGATGCGCACGTTCCACATCGGCGGCACGGCGTCTCGTATTTCGGATCAGTCGACGCTCGATTCGAAGCACAAGGGCGTGGCGAAGTACGAGAACCTGCAGACGGTCGAACGGCCGAACGTGCAGGGCGGCAGCGACATGATCGTCATGAACCGCACCGGCTTCATCGTGGTGCAGGACGACAAGGGCCGCGATCGCGAGCGCTACCAGGTGGTCTACGGCGCGCGCCTGAAGGTCAAGGACAGTCAGCCCGTCGAGAACGGCCAGATCCTGGTCGAGTGGGATCCCTACACGTTCTCGATCCTCACGGAGGAACCGGGGCAGATCAAGTTCAAGGACATCATCGACGGCGTCACGGTCCAGGAGGACCTCGACGAAGTCACGGGCCTGTCGCGCCTGATCGTGGTCGACTCGCCGGATGAGAAGAAGCAGCCGACGGTGGAGATCAAGGCCGCCAACGGCACCACCATCCGCCGCTACATCATGCCGGTGAGCGCTCACCTGATGGTGTCGGACGGCGACGTGGTCAACGCCGGCGACGTGCTCGCGAAGATTCCGCGCGAGACGACCAAGACCAAGGACATCACGGGCGGCCTGCCGCGCGTGGTCGAGCTGTTCGAAGCCCGCAAGCCGAAGGATCCCGCGGTCATCAGCGAAATCGATGGCAACGTGAAGTACGGCGGCGTGGTCAAGGGTCAGCGCAAGATTCTGATCCAGCCCGACGATCCGAACGGGGAAGCGCGCGAATACAGCATCCCCCGCGGTGTGCACGTCAACGTCCAGGAAGGCGACCGCGTCCGCGCGGGCGACCCGCTGATGGACGGTCCCTCGAACCCGCACGATATTCTCCACGTGCTGGGCGAGAAGGAACTGCAGAAATACCTCGTGAACGAAATCCAGGAGGTCTACCGCCTGCAGGGCGTGAACATCAACGACAAGCACATCGAGGTGATCACCCGCCAGATGATGCGCTGGGTCCGCGTCGAGGACGTTGGCGACACGGAATTCCTGGTCGACGAGCAGGTGGACAAGTTCCGCTTCATGGAAGAGAACGAGCGCGTCATCGGCAACGGCGGCCGCCCGGCCACCGCGCAGCCGCTGCTGCTCGGCATCACCAAGGCGTCCTTGTCGACCGAGTCGTTCATCTCGGCGGCTTCATTCCAGGAGACCACCCGCGTCCTCACCGAGGCGGCGATCTCCGGGAAGATCGATTACCTGCGCGGCCTGAAGGAGAACGTGACGATGGGACGGTTGATTCCCGCCGGCACGGGCTTCTGGTGGTACCGGCACGTGGCGATTCCGCCGGACGAACCGCCACCGCCGCCGCCGGTGCAGCAGCCGAGCGACGAGGACCTCGAACTGGATCGCGAGATGGAATATCTCGTGGAGCCGGAAGAGGCCGAAGCTCGGGGCATCACCGAAGTGGAATAGTTCCGAGAACACGGAGTAGTACCGGAGGGCGCGGAGACGGAAGGTCTTCGCGCCCTTTTTGTTAGCGCGACCGGTCTATTCCTTTCAGGGCGCGCGCAGACCGGCAAAGAACGCGCGCAGGTCGCCGACCAGCAACTGCGGCTGCTCGAAGGCCGCGAAGTGTCCGCCCTTCGGCATCTCGGTCCATCGCACGATGTTGTAGCGGCCCTCCAGCCATCGCCGCGGTGACCAGATGATTTCTTTCGGAAAGTCCGCGCACGCCGTCGGCACCTCAATGCGGCGGCCGGCCGTCGCCGATGGCGGGGCGTGGCGGCTCTCGTAGTAGATGCGCGCAGACGAGGCCGCTGTCTGCGTCACCCAATACAACGTGATGTTCGTGAGCAACTCGTCCTTCGTGAACACGGTCTCGGGATTGCCGTCGCAGTCACACCACGTCCGGAACTTCTCGACAATCCAGGCCGCTAGTCCCACCGGCGAATCGTTCAACGCCACGCCAAGTGTTTGCGGCTTCGTGCCCTGGATCTGCTGATAGCCGGTCTCCTCGTTCTGGAACACCTGCCGCACCTTCAGCCGTTCGCGCTCCCGGTCCGTCAACCCCGCGTTCGGATCGGCGCCAGCGGGCGCCGCCCCGAAACACATGTTGAGGTGAAGGCCGGCCACGTGAGGTGCATCGACGAGGGCGACCTGCGTGCTGATAATCGAGCCCCAGTCGCCGCCCTGCACGCCATAACGCGTGTAACCGAGGCGTGCCATCAGTTTGGCCTCGAGGGCGGCGATGCGCGCCGGATCGTAGCCGGGCTCTCGCGGCGCCTGCGAGAATGCGAAGCCCGGGATCGACGGCATCACGACATGAAACGCCTCGGCCGCCGTGGCGCCATGCGCCTCTGGATCGGTCAGCGGCCCGATGATCTTCGTGAACTCGACGAAGGAGCCAGGCCAGCCATGCGTGATCAGTAACGGCAGCGCGTTGGCGTGCTTCGATCGGCGGTGCACGAAATGGATCGTCAGGCCATCAATGGTGGTGGTGAACTGTTCGAGCTGGTTGAGCCGTCGCTCCTGTGCGCGCCAGTCGAAACCGGTTCGCCAATATGCCACCAGCTGGCGTAGATAACCGATATCGGTACCGTGCGTCCAGCCGTCACCCTGTAGCGGTTCCGGGATGCGTGCCGTCGCGAGCCGAGCTCTCAAGTCGGCCAGCGCCGCGTCGGGAATCCGGATGCTGAAGGGTCGAATCGCCTCGGACGGTGGTTGGCCGGAGAGACGAGTGAGGCCGGCGGCGAGCACGGCAACGATGATCAACGTGTTCCGCATGACCATTGGTTTCCGTGCCTTCTTAAGCTGTGCCTACTTGCGGCTGCGCATGAAGTCGTCGATCTCCTGCGTGGTGCGCGGCACCTTGGCGGAGAGGCGGACGAGCTCCTGGTTGGTCAGCAGGAACGAGTCCTCGATCCGGACACCAATCCCCGCATACTTTTTGACCGCAGGGCCAACCTGGTCACGGAAGGCGCGATTCTCCGGTGTGTCGGGTAGCTGGTCGAGCGCTTCCGGACGGATATAGAGACCCGGTTCGATCACGAAGGCCATTCCGGCTTCGAGCGGCCGTTTGTAATCGCCGACGTCGTGGACATCCATGCCGATCCAATGGCAGATGCCGTGCGTGTACCACGTACGGAACTGCGGACCGGAGCCATCGGTAATCAGACCAAGTTTCAGCAGGCCTTCCTTGATCACGGCCTCGGCGCTTCGCTCGATGTCGAGCGTCTTCGCGCCGATGCGCGCAGCTTTGATGCCGGCATCCTGTGCGGCGAGGACCAGCTCGTAAATCTCGCGCTGCGGCGGTGTGAATCGCCCGCTCACCGGATACGTGCGCGTGATGTCGCCGGTTTGGCCCTGATAGTTCGCCGCGGCGTCGACGAGCAGCAGGTCGCCCTCGTTCATGCGCCTGGACGAGGCGGAATAGTGCAGCGTGGTGGCGTTGGGACCGCTGCCGACAATCGACGGATATCCCGGTGCCATCGCGCCTCGCGCCAGGTAGACGCCCTCAATCGCGGACTCGACCTCCCGCTCGAATCGCTCCGGTCGCGCGGCTCGCATGCCCGCGATGTGCGCCTCTGAAGAGATGTCGACACTCTCGGCCAACAGCCGCTGTTCGTATGGCGTCTTCACCTGCCGCAGCCCGTGCACGTGGGGCGCGAGGTTGATGATCCTGGCCCCGAGGAGGCGCTCGCGGACGCGATTCGCGAAGGTGTACTCGTCGCTGAGAGGTTGATTCATCCCCGGAGTGTTTTCGAGCCGCAGCGCGAGCCTCGCGGTGCCCTCGTCGAGTGCCTTGAAGAACCCGTCGTAGTCGTTGTTGTCGCGCGCCGCGTCCACGGGCAGGCCATACGGCCTGCGGTTGAACATCGCCGCCAGGAACTGTTCGAACTCGGTGGTCAACAACACGGTTTCGATGCCGGTCCGCGCTCGTGCCTCCTCGCTGGTCAGGAACTTTCCGACGTAATGTTCTTGTCGCGGGTTCGACGGCGTGATGAACAGGACTTCGCTGCGGCGCGGACTCCCTGGCACCAGGACCAGGATGGTCTCGGGCTGCTCGACGCCCGTCAGGTAGAGCAGGTCGCTGTCCTGGCGGTACTCGTAGTCGACGTCTCTCGAGTAGACGCGGGCCGGCGCGCTCCACAGGATAGTCATCGAGCCGCTGCCGAGCCTTTCCATCAGCCGGGCACGCCGCGCTTGCAGGTCTTCGCGCAACGCGGCTACTCCCGCGTCAGGCTGTGCCGACAGCGTGACGGTGTTGGTCCCGGACGCGACCAGCGTCAACGCCAGAATCGTGTTCAGCGCGCTCATCTACTTCTTCCGCTTC
This sequence comes from uncultured Acidimicrobiia bacterium, assembly GCA_963784445.1. Classification (GTDB taxonomy): domain Bacteria; phylum Acidobacteriota; class Vicinamibacteria; order Vicinamibacterales; family UBA2999; genus 12-FULL-67-14b. The sequence continues at coordinate 366,387 of CAWARO010000003.1, forward strand.
GCAGCCTTCTTCTTCGTGGCTTTCTTCTTCGTGGCTTTCCTTCGCGGCCGCTTTCTTCTTCGCTGGCTTCGAGCGCTTGGCTGGTTTCGAGCGCTTGGCGGCCTTCTTCACCGGTTTCGCCTTCGCCTTCTTCGAGGCGGCCTTCTTGGCCTTCGCCTTCTTCGCAGCGTTCTTCAGCGCGAGTCCACCGACTACTGCGGCGACGACACCGACCGCGGCCTGGATTGCCTTCTTCGCTGGTACCGCCTTCTGCGCCGCCGGGTTCAGCGAGTGCACAGAGAACATCGCGCCCTGCGGATCCATGCCTGTCGCGATCCAATCGCCGCCGGGCACCTCCATCGGGCCGTTGACGATCTTGGCGCCGTTGGCCGTGGCGGTTGCGGCCGCGGCCTTCGCATCCTTGACCAGCGCATAGGGCATCCATGCCGCCGGCGCGCCGGGTGGCGGCTTCATGATTCCGCCGTTCGGAATGCCGCCGCCGCGTCCGAACATCTGATAGACGCCCATGTCGCCCATGTCCATGGCCGACGTCTTTTCCCAGCCAAACAGGGTCTGGTAGAACTTCCAGGCGCCATCGGGGTTGGGGGTGTACAGCTCGAACCAGGAGAAGTCGCCAATGCCGGCTTTGTCCCTACCCTGACCGGGTGTCTTGGGCGTGTAGATGCCGAACGTCGCCCCGAACGGATCCTGGACCACCGCAAAGCGGCCCGTGTTGGGGATGTCCTCGGGCTGTTTCAGCACGCGCCCGCCGAGTTGCGCGATTCTCACCGCCGTGTCGTTCACGTTCGGCGTGCCGACGTACATCAACCAGTGCGGCGGCGCGCCCATCTGCTTTGCGGCGTCCGGCAGTTTCATCAGGCCGGCCACGCCGGCGCCTAGGGGGTTGTTGAATACCGTGTAAGACCCATCGGGCGCGAACGGTACCCGACGTCCATCCCACGATTGTCTTGTAAAAGGATTCCGCCGCCGCCGTATCCGTGGTCATGAGCTCGCACCACACGAACGATCCAAGAAGTTTGTCAGCCATGGAGCGCCATCCTACTCCATTCGGCTGGCCGGACCATCCGAGCGTCGCCCGCGCGAGGGCACGGAGAGCGATCTTCGTGCCCTTTCGTCTGTCAGGGGTTCACTCGTGCCGAAGCGCCGTTGTTGGATCGATTCGCGAGGCCCGTCGCGCCGGTCCGTAGCCGGCCAATAGCGCCGCGCCGATCAACGTGACCAACGCAAGCGCGATCGCGCGTGGATCGTTCGGCTTGATATCGAAGAGGAATGACGAGACGAATTGCCCCGCGCCGCGCGCGAGGGGGATGCTGATCGCCAAGCCGATCGCCGTCAGGACCATCACCTCCCGCATCACCATCCAGACCACTCCGCCACGCCGTGCGCCGAGCGCGACGCGGATGCCGATTTCGCGGGTCCGACGCGCGACGCCGTATGACATCGTGCCGTACAGGCCCACACAGGCGATCACCAACGCGAGAATCGCGAAGGTGCTGCCCAGCCTGGCCATGACGATTTCCTGGTTGATCATCTTATTGATGTCCGCCACTTGCGTGACGACGTTGGTCACCGGCACCCGCGAGTCGGCGCTGTTGACGATCTGCCGGACGGTGTTGGCGTGGCGCAATGGATCGCCGTCGGTCCGGAGCGCATAGGTCATTTGCTGCAGCTGCAGCTCCGGCCGCGGCAGTTGCGAGTAGGGCACGTAAACGACCGGCGGGATCGTCGTCTTCATGGGGCCGTATTTAGCAGTGGCGGCGACACCAATGACCTCATACTCGCGTTGTATCGCGCCGCCGAAGACGGCAATGTGCCGCCCAATCGGATTCTGGTTCGGCATGAAGGTCCGCGCGAATTCATGGCTGATGACCGCGACCGGCAGCGATGCGGCGCTGTCACGCTCGTCGATCTCGCGGCCCTGTAGCATCGCGATCTGCATGGTTGAGAAGAATCCGGGCCCAGTCTGCATGAAGCGAGTGCCTTCGGCGATGACGCCATCGACGTGCACCGGGTGTCCACGCCCGGCCCTGAGCAACGACGAGTGCGACAGGGTGACCGCGCGCACGCCTGGTATCTCCGCGAAACGCTTCCGCAGGTCGTCGTAGAACGCGGCGGCCGTGTCCGGCGGCCGCCCCGCCTGGGGCGCGTTCAGTTCGAACAACAGCACATTCTCCTGATTGAACCCGAGCGCCACCGAGTGGAGGTTCGATACCGTCTGCACGAACAGCCCAGCCGCGATGAGGAGAAGCATCAGCAGCGAGATTTGGCCGACGACAAGCGCCTTCTGCAGGCTCAGTCGAGGCATCCAGCGGACCGTGCGGCGCAACAGGTGTCCGTCACCGCTTTCTTTGAGTGCCGGAACCAGGGCGGGCCGCGTCGACTGAACCGCGGGAGCGAGGCCGAAGAGTACGCCGCAGAGCATCGACAGCAACATGGTGACCGACAATACACGCCAGTTCAGATTCGCATCGAGCGTGAAGGCCGCGTCACCGTTCGCGAGCAGGACTGTCAGGAGTCGCGTGCCGGCGATTGCGATCAGGATCCCGATCACGCCACTGATCGACGCGAGCACGAGGCTCTCGGTCAGCAACTGACGAATCAGCCGGAATCGCCCGGCGCCGACGCTCAGGCGCACCGCGATCTCGCGGCGCCTGACCGTGGCGCGCGCGAGCAGCAGGTTGGCGGTGTTTGCGCACGCGATCGCGAGGATCAGCCCCACCATCGCCAGCAACACGTACAGCGGCTTGGAGTATCGGCGCCGGAGCGTATCCAGCCCGCCCGCGCCCTCGGCGATGTGCAACACCGGCAGGTTCGCGCGTTGCTTCTCGTCCGCCGCCGTCGGTTTGACCCAGGCGGCAAAGGGCGCCGCGAGCACGGCCTGCGCCTGCGCAAGGGACACGCCCGGCTGCAGCCGTCCCATCATTTCGAGCCAGTACCAATTCGCGTTCGCATACTTACCCGCAGCGTCCGGCTCGAAGAGGATTTCCGATTGCAACGGCAAATACAGTCCCGGCGTCGCGGCCGGGTCCACGCCGAAGAATTCGGGCGGCGTCACGCCGACGACGGTAAACGGCAAGTTGTTAATCAGGATTTGCTGCCCGATGGCGTTAGCGGCGGAACCAAATCGGCGTTCACCGTAGCCATGGCTCACGACGGCCACACTCTGCGCGCCACGCCGATCGTCGTCCATGACGATCAGCCGGCCAACCGCCGGCGAGACCCCGAGACCGCCGAAGAAGTTGCCGGTGACGTACTCGGCGTCGCTGAGCTCCGCGTCGCCGCGGATCAACACGTTGAGTCTTCTTGCCTGTTTGTGAGCGAACAGACTGGACAGGACCGGCGCCGACACTTCCTGCAAGCGCTCATACGACTGGAAGGGGAAGATGCGCGACTCAATACCTCCGGAATAGCGATAGGTGCTTCCGTCCATCGCTCGCATCACGAAGTCGTTGTCCCTCATGCTGAACGGCTTGCTGCGCCACGACATCACCACCAGCGACTGCGGATCGCCGATCGGTAGCGACCGCAACAGGATGGCGTCCATGAAGCTGTAGATCGCGGTGTTGGCGCCGATGCCGAGGGCCAGCGAGAGAATGGCGAACACCGCCACCGCGCGGGTCTTGAACAGCGTGCGGAAGGCGAACCGCAGGTCCTGTGAAAGCTCGTCGAGCGGCCGCCACGTCCAGAGCGTGCGCACGTCTTCTCTCAGTCGCGCCTCGTTGCCCAGGTCCCGGCGAGCGGCCCACCGGGCCTGGTCTTCCGGCAGTCCGTCGCGCTGCCGTTCCTCCGCCTCCTGCGCAAGGTGGAACTGCAGCTCCTCGCGAAGCTCGGCTTCCTTTCGGTCGGGCCGCAACCACCACATGAATCTTCGAAAGAGCGACCTCATTGCCCCTCCTCATCAATCGGCTTCAGCAGGAATCCCATCGCCCGGACGAATGCCACCCATTTCGAATGTTCGCTGACCAGCTGCCGGCGGCCTTTTGACGTGATTCGGTAGAAACGTGCGCGCTTGCCCTTGTCCGAGTGTTCCCACGACGAGGCGACCCAGCCATTGGCCTCGAGGCGGTAGAGGGCGGGGTAGAGGGAGCCGGTTTCGACCTGCAGCAGATCCTCGGTCGTGCGCTGGATATGCTTGGCGATGGCGTGGCCGTGGTTGCGACCCGGCAGCAGGGTGCGCAGGATCATCAGGTCGAGGGTGCCTCTCAGCAATTCGACACGGGTTCGTGGCGGTCGGCCCATAGTGTAGAAACCCTACACCATAATTGTGTAGAAAACCTACAGAACAGACGGTGCCCGGGCCAGAAAGGTTGCACCGCTCCGCGGTAGAATCCGCCAATGGATGCTGCTACGGCCGTGCTGCGCCAGCTGGCCGCGACCCTGGCCTATCGTGCGGCGAAGGTGTTGCGGGATGTGCCTCCCGATTTCGCGAACTATACCTGCGGCGCGTCCACGCGGCGGCCGGTCCAGATCGTCGCGCATCTGGCTGATCTGATGGCGTGGGGGGTGACGATTGCCGACGGCGACATCAAGTGGCATGCGGCTGGCAGCGACGACTGGGATCGCGAGGTGTCGCGGTTCTTCGATGGCCTGGCCTTGCTCGACGCCGCGCTGGCCGCGGAGCGTCCATTCAAGGGTTCCGCCAACAAGCTGATCCAGGGGCCGCTGGCCGATGCGTTGACGCACGTCGGGCAACTCTCGATGATGCGCGGCATGGCCGGCGCGCCGGTGCGGCCGGAGAGTTATGCGCGCGCGAAAATCGAAGCGGGACGCGTGGGCCTCGATCAGGCCGCGCCAGGTTACGAATTCGACGGCGACGCCAGCACTCCGAAGGCGTAACCATGATGAAGTCGATGGTCCTATTCCTGTCGGCGCTCCTCTCTGGTCCCTCGCAGAGCCAGCCGCCGATTCGGATTCTCAACCCGACCAATCCGAACCCCGTTCCCGGCGACGCGCGGATGACGCAGTTTGACTTCGAGGTCAAGGGCGCGAGCTGGCGGGTGTTTGCGGTGGACAGCTTGCCGGACGGTCCGATCGCCGTCGTGCAAGTGAACGAAGTGCGTCAGCACAACCCGCCAAGCACGTGGTCTGTGCACGTGACCAATCGTGAGCTGCAAACGGTTGCGTCATTCACCGTCATTGCCGCAATCGTGGACATCACCGGCGAGATCAAGGCGATTCAAGCGCTGCCGGCGATCAAGAACCTCAAGCCAGGGCAAGTGCAGCGGCGCGAGACCCGCATCCGCGTCACCGTCATCGCGCCGACGGATCGCGTGGTGTTCTATGTGCGCGACGTGATCAGCGAGACCGGCAACCTGCGGGCGTCGGAGATCGACGTGGCGGCGATGATCAAGTCCGCCGCGTCACAGCTGCCCGTGCCGTAGCCTCGTGGTAACTGGTCGGTGCCCTGAGCACGGGCTAGCCCATCATCGCGATCCGCTCGATGACGTATTCGAGCGGCCACAGCACAACCGCGACCGCTTGCGTGATGCCGCTCATGATCGGCTTCGCGAGGCGCAGGAATGGCGTGACCACGCGCCTGACCATGCCGTCGGCGTCGTAGAGCAGCGCCACCCAGATGATGAACAGGATGCCGGCGAACTTCACGTACGGCGGCAGGTGAATGACCTGGCCGGTGGTCACCCGCACGACTTCTTCCGCCAACAGCAGGACGCCGACATAGCCAATCAGCACGAACGCCGTCGGCTCGAGAATCGGATACTTCTTCAGCAGGTGCACCGCATGCGGCGCGATGGCCTGCAGCGCGATGATGGCGATGAACACGCCGGCATAGATCGGCCACATCACCGGATCGCCGTTGGGGTTCTTCGGCGCCAGGCCGACCGCGGCAATCACGTTGTCGATGCTGAGGCTCAGATCCATCAGCCCGATCTGGATGAGGATGACGGCAAAGCCGGCCTGCGCGGCTTTCTGCGGCGACGTCATCAGCTTTCGCTCTCGCGGCGCGCCGCGGCCGCGGCGCCATGGGCGTGCTTGGTCAGGTGCGAGGACATCAGCCAGATCAGGTAGGCGGAGCCGAGCCAGCGGACCCAGGTATTGGTGGCCAGCCAGCTGGCAACCAGCAGCGCCAGTACTCGGAACAGGTAGGCGAGGGCCAGCCCGATCCGGATCGCCTTGCGCTGTTTCTCTTCGGGGAGCTCACTTGCGAGGGCGGCGATGCCGAGCACGTTGTCGACGCTCAGCAGGCCCTCGAGCACGACGAGACCGGCGATGACGGACAGACCAGCAATCAGTTCCTGAGGTGACATGGGGGACTGATCGTACCTCACGCTTCCCGATGGCGCCAAACGCTCCTAGGGGTTGCATCGCGCGGCCAAAGCGTTCTAATGTGTGGACAGAAGGGGAGTAGCTACGCAGGCGGCGACGCCTGCGCGGCCGAATCGTCAATACTGCGCGTCACGCGCACGGTTCGGTTGGGTTCCACGGGATCAGGCGAGACCTTCGCACGCAAGGCTAACAGCCGGTGCGAAGATCTCGCCTTTTCTTTTTTGCGATGTCTTCCGCGCCGCGATTTGCGGTCGAGGAGGGCACGCATGGACGACGTAGAACTTCTCATTCCACACTGGGCACCTATCACTGCCGGGTGCGCCTGATGGCGGCGCCAGCTTGGCACACCCTCGCGACGGAAGCCGCAGTCGCGACCTTACACTCCGCGCCGACGGGCCTCGCGACCGCTGAGGCCGCCCGCCGTCTCGCCGAACATGGGCCGAACGAGCTCGCGACGCAGCAACGCGTCTCGGCATGGCAGACGTTTGCGGACCAGTTCAAGAACGTCCTCATCCTGATCCTGCTGAGCGCCACCATCGTTTCCGGCTTCCTCGGCCATACGCTCGAGGCCACGGTGATCACGATCATCGTCCTGTTCGCCGTCGTGCTTGGCTTCATCCAGGAACACCGCGCCGGCCGGGCGCTCGAAGCCCTGCGAGAGATGGCCGCCCCCACGGCACGCGTAGTGCGCGACGGCGACGAAACCGTCGTTCCCGCACGCGAGCTGGTGCCAGGAGACGTCGTCATCGTCCGCATGGGTGATCGCGTTCCGGCCGACGCGCGCGTGCTGCAGTCAATCAATCTCACCGTCGACGAGGCCGCGCTCACCGGCGAATCGGCGGCGGTCGAGAAAACGGTCGCAGCACTCGGCGACGCGGCGCTGCCGGTCGGCGATCGGCGAAACATGATGTATGCCGGGACGATCGCCGCGTACGGGCGCGGCCAGGCCCTGGTGGTCGCGACCGGCATGGCGACCGAGTTCGGGCAGATTGCCCGCCTGGTGGAGAGCGTCGACGCCGGCCGGACGCCGTTGCAAGAGAACCTCGATCGTCTCGGTGCGACGCTTGGCAAGGCGGCGCTCGCGGTCGTGGCGCTCGTGGTGATCGTCGGACTCGGGCGAGGGTTGCCGGTCATCGAGATGTTCATGTTTGGGATCGCGCTGGCCGTGGCGGTCGTGCCGGAAGCGTTGCCCGCAGTGGTCACGATCTCGCTCGCGATCGGTGTGCGGCGCATGGTGAAGCGTCACGCCCTCGTCCGTCGGCTGCCGATCGTGGAGACGCTGGGCAGCACGTCGGTGATCTGCTCCGACAAGACCGGCACGCTCACCAAGAACGAAATGACGGTCCGCCATCTCTGCGTGAATCGGGAGCTGCTCGAGCTCTCGGGCACGGGTTATGACCCGGCCGGCGAGTTGATGCACGACGGCCGTGTGGTTGAACCGTCGGCGGGCGTGCAGCTGCTGCTGCGCGCGGCGGCGCTGGCATCAGATGCGCGGTTGATCACCCGAGACGGCCGCTGGACCATCGACGGCGATGCCACCGAAGGCGCGCTCCTCGTTGCCGCAACCAAGGCGCGGCTCGACCTCACCGCCCTAACCAACGAGGAGCCGCGCGTCGCCGAAATCCCGTTCACGTCGGATCGCCGCCGCATGACCACGCTGCACGGCTCCGCACCGCACCTTGTGGCGTACTCGAAAGGCGCGGCTGAAGACATCATCGCCGGCTGCAGCCGTCAGTTCTTGGCCGGCGGTGAAGTTCCGCTGACGGCCGCCGATCGTGAGTGGTTCAAGGATGTCGAGCAGCGGATGGCGGGCAATGGCCTGCGGGTGCTGGCGGTCGCGACCAAGCAGGCGACGTCCACGGCCGACGCCGAAGCCGACATGACGCTGCTCGGCCTCGTGGCGATGATCGACCCGCCGCGCCCAGAGGCGCGTCTTGCCGTCGAAACGTGCAAGCAGGCCGGCATTCGCGCGGTGATGATTACGGGCGATCATCCGCTAACCGCGCGGAACGTGGCGCAAGAGCTTGGGATCCTGACGAGCCATCGCGTCGTGAGCGGCCGAGATCTGCTCACGATGAGCGACGAGGCGCTGACTCGCGAAGTGGGCGACATCGCCGTTTACGCGCGCGTCTCGCCCGCGGACAAGCTGCGCGTTGTCACCGCCTGGCAAACACGCGGCAACATCGTGGCGATGACGGGCGATGGCGTCAACGACGCGCCGGCCCTGAAGAAGGCCGACATCGGCATCGCGATGGGCATCACCGGCACCGACGTCAGCAAGGAAGCCGCCGGCATGACGCTGCTTGACGACAACTTCGCCACCATCGTGTCGGCCGTCGAGGAAGGGCGTGTCGTCTTCGGTAACATCAAGAAGTATCTGATGTATCTGCTGTCCTGCAATGTGGGCGAGATCGTCCTGCTGGCCGGGGCCGTGATCGTGGGGCTGCCGATGCCGCTCACCGCGGTGCAGATTCTTTACGTGAACCTCGCCACCGACGGCCTGCCGGCGCTGGCATTGGCCGTGGACCCGCCTGAGGACGATCTGATGCAGCGGCAGCCACGCGATCCGCGGATCGGCGTGTTCACCAGGCCGGTCGTGGTCATGCTGCTGGCTGCCGGCGTATGGTCGGGCATCGTCAATATGACGCTGTTCGTGTGGCTGCTCGAGCGTGGCCGCGCACTGGAAGAGGTGATGGCGCTGACGTTCGTGACGCTCGTGCTGATTCAGTTCTTCAACGCGTATAACTGCCGATCCGATCGGCAATCGGTGTTCCGCCGGCCGTTTGCCAATCGCTGGCTGAACCTCGCGGTCGGGTGGGAGGTGGTCTTGCTGATCGCGATTCTCTACGTGCCCTTCTTCCAGCCTGCGTTCGGGACGTTCAGCTTGACGATGGCCGACTGGCTGCTGGTCGCATTGATGGCATTTTCGATCGTGCCGGTCATCCAGGGGGTGAAATGGATGGCGCGCCGAGGCTGGTTCGGCGACCACGCGTAATGCGTGTCAGCGCACGGCCAACTTCGCGTACCGTGCGTGCATCAGCTGATAGATACCAAACGCGAGCAGGCCGGCGCCGATGGCCCCCAGCAACCACGGATGGAACGACGCGACGGTGGCGAGAGCGTCGCGGTAACCGTCGGCGTCCGACGCGCGGCCCCGCCAGCCCGACCGCGCGAACGTCGCGCCCATCAGGATGATGATCACGCTGCGCGCCGCAGTCCCGAAGCGCCCCAGTGACAGAATCCAGGGCGCTTCACGTTGCACACGAGACGCGTCGATATCGTCGTCCGCGCCGCCGCGCCACACCATCCTCAGCTGCGTGATGCCGTAGATCGCCACCCCGACGCCGATCGCCATCAGCAACCACTCGCCCATGGGAAACTGCATCACCGCGCTGGCGCCTTGCTCCGTGCCATCGCGAGGCCGGCGATCGAAGAGCACCACCGACAACGCCTGGATGCCGACCACGCCGTAGACGGCAGCCTTGATCATGGTCAGGCCGCGAGTGGTCCAACCGCGCCTGCCGCCGCCCCGGTGCCGCAGGTCGGCCGCGGCTTCGAAGATGTAGTACGCGGCGTAACCAACGATGCCGATGCCGACGAGCGTCAGCATCACGCGCCCGAAGCGCTGCGTTAACAAGGTCCGCAGGATGCCACTCGGATCGGTCAGCCGTCCGCCGCTCATGCCGAAGGCGACCCGGATGGCGAGGGCGCCGATCAGCGAATAGATGAGGCCCTTGGCGAGGTAACCCAGCCGGACGAGTCGCGAAACCCACGGCCGGGCTGAGGCGCTAATCACGGCTCAGGCGCCGCGCGGCCGCGTCAGGTGATGCATCTCGCCGAATTCGGGTTCCGTGCCGGTCACCCAGCCTTTCACCAGCTCGAACAGCAGCACCGGACGCGGTTTGTTTACTTCGAGGAATTCCGCCGCATGCACGGTGACGCCGATCAGCACCATGCGCGGATCGTTAGGCGTGCCCTGGAGCGGATCGCCTTCTTCGGCGAACCAGATCTTCCAGTCAGGCTGATAGAGCTCGCGGATCTTGTCGCGGTCGCGCGAGATGATCGCCGTTCCGGAAACCGACACCCATTCGCGGTTGCTGTCGCGGTAATACGACAGATTGAGGTGCGCATCCTGCTCGAGGTCGGCGAGCTTGGCGCTGCCCTCCCTGGTCACGAACCACAGGTCGGCGCCACCGGCGCGCTTTTGATTGGCCATCGCGCGGGCGCGGAGGTGGCCGTCGGCGCGCCGCGTCACCATCATCGCTGTGTCGATGGACTCAATCGCGGAATAGAACTTCTCCAATTCGGTCGTCATCAGTTCCCCCATTGGTCAACTCTCGGGGAACTGCAACCCGCATTCCAACACCGAACCTCTGAAATCCCTTATTTCTTCCGCAGGTGGCCGTAGAGGAGTTCTTCCGTGAACTCCACGCACTTGTATTCCATCAGCTGCACGTTGGGCTCGCGCCGTCGATAGAGCGGCATGCTGATCTTCCACGGCTTCGAGAACGTGTTCGGATCTTCGATGGTCGCTTCGTATTGCAGCGTGTTCGGATCGATCGCCGTGTAGCGTTCGGTCACCTTGAGCGCGTCGCTGTGGTGATTGCCTGCGCGATCGAACCACGTCTCAGCCATGTGATCGGTCACCTCGATCACGAGCGTCTCGCCGTCCCAGCGCCCCACTGACCATCCCATCCACGCCGGCGCGGGACTTTTCTCCTGCGCGTTGAAGCGGACGATGCGGCTGGCGCTCGCGTATTCGTAGGTGAACAGGATGTTGTCGGCCGACTGCACGATCTGAAACGGGTAGGGCATATACGTGGCGCGCGGGATGCCCGGCATATAGCACTTCACCTCGGGATCGAGCTTCACCCACTCGGCGCGGTTGGCGTTGCGCTTCTCCAGCGCCGCCGGCAGATATGGGATCTCGCCGCCGTCCACGACGCCGACCCCGGGCGGAATGCTGAACGCCGCGCCGAGCGCCACCACGGGCCCCATCTGCGCCACGTGCGGTTCGAGATCCCAGTTGGCGGTGTTGTTGGACTGCCAGATGCCATTGAGGTCCGGCGTACCGTGCGGTGTTCGTGGCGCGCGGTAGGCATCCTGTTGCGCCTGGCCGACGCACGCCGAAAGGAACAACGACATCATCGCCGCAGCCAGCGCGGCGGAGCCAATGCGAGCGCGCTTCATCACTGTCCCTTCGGCTTGGGTTTCTCGTTGGGATCCTTGCCGTCCTTGGGCGCGCCGGTGCCCGACGATCCCATGAACAGCGTGCGGCCGTCGGGGAAAGTGATGTCGCGGCCGTTGGCGCGCTTGCGTCCATCTTTCGCCTGGTAGCCTGAGACGACGATCACGGTGCCAATCTTGATCGAGTCGCGCGTGATGCCGTTGCGCTGCAGCGTGTTGGGTGTGCCGCCCTCAACCATCCACACCTCGCTCTTGCCGTCCTTCGATTTCGACTCGACGTGGATCCACGCATGTGGGTTGATCCACTCGACCTTGGTGATGGGCCCGCTGAGTTTCACCGGCGCGTTCGGATCGAATTCGGCAGAGAACGCATGGTGGGCCAATAGGGGAACAGTTGCGGTGAGTAACGCCGCGCCGCCCACGGCCAAGAAGAACGTTCGTGGCATGTCACGACCTCCGAGTTGAGGTGGAGCATACCCCGAGTGAGGCGGCGCGCAAAGGCGGCGCGTTAGGTTATCTGGGAATCAGGTCCGGGATGTAGTCGACGATCAACGCCGCGTCGATATCGCGGAGCACGAGGAAGCGGCCGATGATGCGGTATTCGAGCTCTTTCGGCAGTCGTGGCAGCACGGCCAGCAGAGAAGGCGGCATGGTCGCCATCTGCGCGACGCCGGGAAAGCGCAGGTGAATCTTCGGCTCGCGCACCGCCGGCTCGTCGTCGTCGATGCCCGCCAGCACCGCCTTCAGGTTCGCAGTGCGAACCGCGTCGTCGACCGTGCGTTTGAATACGGGAGTGACCGGCGGCACAAACAGATCGCCGACGCTCGCGCCCTGCCGGGAGCGCTGAATCGCGCCCGCCAGCGCGTCGCTGGCGCTGTTCAGTTGGACCGACGTCGAGTTCGGAATTGGCGGCGGGATCTCGTTGAGTAAGCGGCGGCGCATGGCGAGGTAGTCGGCAATCGCTGCCTCGAACTGCTTGATCGCGGCCGCCTCCGCTGGCGCGGTGCGGACTTCCTGCGCCTCGAGCCGTGACGACGCCAGGAGGGTGATTCCCACACAAAGCGTCACGAGGAGGGCGCTTTTGACCACGCCCACTACCTTTACACGATTCGAGCCCTTGCCGTTGAGAGCTCGGCCGTGGCACTTGATGGCGCCACCGGGTTGAGCGACACTACGTCGCATGACACGCGTCCATGCCGTCCTCGCCGCCGTTGTCCTGGCCACCGGGTTGCTCGTGGTCGACTCCGTTGTTGCGCAGTCGAAGTATTCGACTGACCCGACTCCGGGATGGAAAGTGCCGCGCACGCCGGACGGCAAGCCCGATCTGCAGGGCGTGTGGGGCAACAACAGCGTGACCCCGATGACGCGCCCGACGCAGTGGAAGGACAAGACCGTCCTGACCGACGCCGAGGTCGAGGAGCTGAAGCAACTGTCGGCGCGCTACGTGGATCAGGGCGGCGACGCGATCTTCGGCAACTTCGTCCAGATGATGCTCAACGCGAAAGACAAGGGCGCATTCGCGCAAGTCTCCTACGACCCGACCACGGGCAACTACAACCAGTTCTGGATGGCCGATCGCGAATGGGACAACCGCACCTCGCTCATCACCGATCCGCCGGACGGACAGTTCCCGCCGCTGACGCCCGAAGCGGAGGCGCGCCGCGCCGCCGCGAAGCCGCGAGTGCGCGGAGTGGCCGATGGTCCCGAAGATCGCCCCTTGTCCGAGCGCTGCATCTCCTACGGCGCGCCGCGTACCGGCGCCAATTACAACAGCTACGTGCAGATCATCCAGTCGCCCGACACCGTGGTGCTGATGCAGGAAATGATTCACGACGCGCGCGTGGTGCCCATGACCAACCGGCCGCACCTGCCCGCGAGCATCCGCCAGCTGCACGGCGATCCGCGCGGCCGCTGGGAAGGCGACACGCTCGTCGTCGAGACCACGAATTACCTGAATGGCTTCCAGGGTTCGACCAATAACGTGAAGCTCACCGAGCGCTACACGCGCGTCAGCCCCGACTTCATCAACTGGCAGATCACGGTCGATGACGCGGCGACGTGGACGAAACCCTATACGTTCATGATCAGGCTGAAGAAAGCCAACGCGCTGATCTACGAATACGCGTGCCACGAAGGCAACTACGCGATGGAAGGCATTCTCGCAGGCGCGCGCGCTGAAGAGAAAAAAGCCAAAAAGAAATAGCTACGGCACGGGCCAGACTTGTTCCCATCGGTCGCCGCTTCGCGCGGCGCCGATGGCGCCGCCGATCAACCCGCCGAACAATCCCCCCGACCACACGCCGAGCAGCGCTGCTTCCGTCGCGGTTGCGCCGTCCTCACCAACCTGTTCGTGCTGCAGAGCTCCGGAGACGGCACCGATTGCCGCGAGGATGATCGCGCCGCGAATGGCGCCTTTACGGAAGCCCGCGCCCCGCGACGTCCGCCCGCGGCTGATCTCGATCCGACGGACAGTGGTGGTCGCGACGGTCACCGGATCGCGGTCGTCCACCGACAGTTGCACCGTGCCCGGCGTGACGGCGGTCACGCGTCCGATGACGGCGTCAGCGGCATCGGTCCACAACCGCACTCGTTGATCGACGGCGATCGGGAGGCTGGATTGCGCTGATGCCGGAGGCGCGAGACCCGACAGCACAGCGAGAACGACGAGACACACCAGTCGTGGTCGGAGCATGGTCATGACACTTATCGGCTAATGTGCCCATCTCCGAGATTGCGGGTCAGCTTCCAGCGTCGTGTTCCGGTGCCGGCCCCTTTTTGTGCAGCCAGCGGCCGACGCCGGCCATGATGGTCAGGATCACGAACGCGCAGGTTACGGCGACCAACCCAAGCCAGACCTTGCCGGCGCCCGCCGAGACGCCGACCGCGGCGGTCAGCCAAAGCGTGGCGGCCGTGGTGAGGCCCTGGATATCTTCTTTATCGGTCCGCTTCAGGATGGCCCCGGCGCCGATGAAGCCGATGCCGGCGGCCACGCCCTGGATGGCCCGCGACAGGTCGCCGGCGTCCTTGTTGCTCTCAATCGCGATGAGGACGAACGCTGCACAGCCCAGTGCCACCGTCATGTGCGTGCGCAATCCGGCGGATTTGCCGAGGTACTCGCGCTCGGCGCCAATCAATCCGCCAAGCACGGCGGCCGAGGCCAATCGAAAGATGACGCGCGAAAAGTAGGCCGAGTCGGGCAGGTTAAACAGTTCATCCATGAGTATCATCGCGGGGTGATTCGCCCGCTCGCCATCCTTGCCGTCATTATGTCAACACAGGCCGGCGTCGAGTGGCGGCCGTCGTTCACGCTCGTCCAGCCTGAACTATTCGCGGCTACTGGCGGCAACAGCAACGCGTGGGCCGATATCGACAATGACGGTGACCTCGACTACTTCGTCGGCTTTCGCGGACGGCCAAGCAGGTTGTATCGGAATGATCGCGGGACGTTCGTGGAGGTGCCGTCCGCCTTCGCGGACGCGGCGCCTGGTCGCGCGCTGTCGTCCGCCTCCGCGCCGGCCGGATCCAGTGCCGGCGCTACGGCGGATCATGAGGTTCGCGCTGTGGCCTGGGGTGATTACAACGCCGATGGTCATGTTGATCTCTACATCGGCTTCGCGGATCCGAAGGTGCCTGCGAAGGTCTACCGCAACGAGGGCAATGGCAAGCGCTTCGTCGATGTGGCGACTGAGATTGGCCTCGCCCTGACCGGCGTCAGTCGTCAGCCGGCGTGGATTGATTACGACGGCGACGGCGATCTCGATTTCTTCGCCGCGTTCCGCGACCGTCCGAATCGCCTGTTCCGCAACGATCGCGGGAAGTTTGTCGATGTGACCAGGGAATCCGGTATCGGCGATGCGCGTAAGACCGTCAGCGCCGTATGGTGGGACTTCGATCGCGACGGCGATCTCGACGTGTTCGTCGCCAACCAGGAAGGCGATGCGAACGGATTGTTCCGGCAGCATCAGGGACGTTTCGAGGACGTCGCGGTGTCGTTCGGCGTGGCGGGCACCCCACGGCCGAAGGAGGACGGCGGCGTCGGCGCGAGCCTCGCTGACTTCGATCTGGATGGCGACTTCGATCTGTTCGTTGCGAACTACGGTCCAAGCGCGCTCTATCGCAACGAGGGCGGCGCGAGCTTTGTGGATGTGGCACGCGACCGGGGCATCGATCTCCGCGGCCATGGCGTGACCTCGGCGTGGGGCGACGTGGACAACGACGGCCGGCCGGAGTTGTATGTCGGCAACTTCATCGCCGGACAACCCCTGTACCGGGACGCGTTCTTCCTCAACGCCGCATCGCGGTTCGTCGAGGCGCTGCCCGATGCGCTGCTCAAGAGAGACGCCACGCACGGTGTCCGTTACGTGGATTTCGATCGCGATGGACGCCTCGATTTATCGCTCACCAACAACGATCCCTCGGGCGGCGGCCACCCGCTGTGGAGAAACACCAGCACGATGCGGGGCCGATCGTTGTCGATCGATGTCGCCGACGGTAATGCGCGGCGCACGCGAGCGGGCGCCGAGGTCCGCGCGTTTCGCACCGGCACGCGCGAGTTGCTCGCGGCCGAGCTGGTCGACTCTGGCAGCGGCTACTGCTCGCAGAGCGAAATGCCTGTTCACCTCGGCGTGCCGGGCGCGTGGCAAGGCCGCATCGACGTCGAGATTACGACGATGATCGCCGGCGCGCGTCACACGAGCATCGTCCGCGCGATCGATCCCGATTCATATCGCGGCCGCGCGTTGCGCATCATCACTGTTCGTTGAGGCCTTGCCCTGATCGCGAACGACTCGCTTCGCGAGTCGCTGCGTATCATTGCGGCGCGGTAATTCCTACATCACCGTGAAAGAAGTGCATGGCCCGGACGGGCCCGTGTCCCCATGCGCTTTCCCGTCCCTTCACGAAACCCATTTCAGGACCGTGATTGGCGCGACAGTCCCGATATTTCCAGCCCCCCAAACCGGCGATTTTCGTTTGTTTTAGGCCGTGGAACATCGATTGCAGCGTTAGGCGTCCGGTCGCCGGTCCCCCCGGATGCGGCCGCCCAGGAGATGTGATGCAGACCCTCAAAGTCGTGTCGTTGATATTCGCCGCTTCGATGTTCGCAGCCGCGTGCGGCGACTCGAAATCGGACCTCAATCCCACCGCGCCGTCGGTGGTCTCTGCTGACGCGTCGAGTGCCGAGACCGGCGCTGGAGATGGTGAATACAGCGCCACCGCGAAACCCGGCAACGGGAACGGAAACGGGAACAACGGCAACGGCAATGGCAACGGTAACGGCAACGGCAATCAGCCGCGCACGCCGACCAACACCAGCCCCGCTCCGACTTCGCCTGTGCCTCCCGGCAAAGCCAAGGTCGAAATCGAAGGTCTGATTTCGGCCGTAGGCGGCGGCTCGATCACCGTTCGCGGCCAGATGGTGACGGTCACGCCCGACACCGTGATCCGTCATGGCAACCGTCGCTTTGAATTCTCGGAACTCAATGTTGGCGATCGCGTGCACGTGCGCGCGGCCCGCTTGACGTCGACCGGCACCGGCGCGCTGGCAACCAGCACGCTGGAAGCACAGGAAATCAAGTTGCAGAATCCCGGCGATGGCGATGAAGGCGCGGAGCCGTCGGCACTCGTCTCGGTAGCCGCGCTCGACGCCAGCGCTTCCGAGACCGGTACGAACCCCGGAAGCTTCCGCTTGACGCGCGCCGGCACCGTGACGCAACTCGCATCCGCCCTGACCGTGTCGTTCACGCTGACCGGCACCGCGCTCAACGGCACCGACTATGCCAACGTGCCGCTGTCGGCCACGTTCCTTGCCGGCCAGGCGACAGTGGACGTCGAGGTGACGCCGTCGGTCGACGGGCTGGTCGAAGGTTCAGAGACGGTGATCCTGACACTGACCACCGTTCCGGCGCCCTTCGAGCTCGGCTCGCCGGAGGCGGCGACGGTGGATCTCAGCGACGGTGTGAACCCGCTCGTGTCGGTCACGGCGTCAGATCCGTCGGCGTCTGAGTCGGGTGACACGGGGACGTTCACGTTCACGCGCAGCGGTGACGTCACGGCGGCGCTCGCGGTGACGGTCCAGTTCTCCGGTTCGGCGACGCCCGGCTTTGATTACGCGACGCTGGCGACGACCGTGAACTTCCTCGCCGGACAGGCGACGGCGACCGCGACGGTGACGCCGCTCGCGGACGCCGCGACGGACCCTTCAGACACGGTGATCGTCACGGTCGTTGACGGCGCAGGTTACGACCTCGGTCTCTCGCCGAGCGCAACGGTCACGATCTCCGGCAACTAACGCGGTGCGTTAGTTATGCGGTCGCCGTCGCTTTGGCGGCGACCGCTCGTTCCTGGGCCGCGGTTCGCAACATGCCGATCGCGGTATAAACCACCACCACGACCACGCCCCATCGCACGTAGTAAAGCGGCAGCGAGACGACGAGGTATGCCGCGATCAGCACGGCGAGTGGCCCGCCAAGCATCAATCCGATCGCCGCGCGCAGGTCATAGCTTTGCTTGCGGATGAACTGCAGGCTGCCGACCGGCATCAGGAACGCGCAGGCGCCCATCATGATCGGGAATGCCGCCGTCGGGTTCATGCCGATCAGGCTGATCATGATCAGGCACGGCGCGTAATAGCCGATGCCGAGCATCATGAACGCGCCGAGGATCGCGGAGATGAGAATCGCCAGTCCAAGCTTGGCGCCGCTCACCCCGAGCGCGGTGCCGGGCTCGGGCCCGATCCCGGTCAACGACAACAACATCAACGTCGCGGCACCGAGCAGCGCGAACCCCATCCCGATCTGGACTTGCCGTCGGTGCAGCCCCGCCACGATGCCCGCGCCCAGCCACGCGCCGGCGACCGCGGCGCCGATGATGGCAACCAGCGTCGTGAACTCGACCTCGACGATGGTGATGTAGATCAGCGCCTGGACGACAGTGGGCAGCACGTAGCCGACGTTGAGCGTGCCTGGGATCTTCTCGTCCCGGACCACGTTCCAGGCTCTGAACATCGACGTGGTCGTCGCGTACGACCCGATGCCGAGCGTGTCGAAGAAATTAGCGATGAACGAAATGCCCAGCGTCACCGGTTGTGGAGTCAGCGAACCGCGTTCGCCGGCGGCCGCCCGCTGCCGGCGCACGGTGACGAACCAATAGAGCGCGTAAAAGATGACAATGACAACGAGGCCAGCGAGGAGCAGTACTTTGGGATCCATTGCTTCGGGATTCTACCCGACAAATTTATAGCCGGATCCGTGAATCGTCAGGATGTGCTCGGGTGCGTGGGGCGAGCGCTCGATTTTCTGCCGCAGCTTGGCGACGAAGTTGTCGATGGTGCGCGTGGTCGGGAACTCCTCGTAGCCCCACACCTCGTTGAGAATCTGTTCGCGCGTGACGACCTGGCCGGTGTGCTGAACGAAGTAGCGCAGCAGATCGAATTCGCGCGCGGTGAACTCGATGCGGGTCTTGCCGCGCCGCGCCTGGTGCAGCTTGAAATCAATCTCGATGTCGCCGATGCGAATCATGTCCGCGGTCGGCTTCTGCTGGCCGGTCCGGCGCAGCACGGCGCGGACCCGCGCCAGCAGCTCCGTGATCGAAAACGGCTTGGTGACGTAATCGTCGGCGCCCAGCTCGAGGCCGAGCACCTTGTCGGTCTCGGCCGAGCGCGCGGTCAGCATGACGATCGGGGTCGAAATCGAGCGCGCGCGCAGATCGCGGCACACGTCGAAGCCGTTTTTCTTCGGCAGCATCACGTCGAGGATCACCAGGTCGGGCGTGAACGCCGAGGCCTTTTGCAGGCCCTCGTCGCCGTCCGCCGCCGTCTCCACTTCGTAACCTTCGAGCTCCAGGTTGTCGCGGAGTCCCAGCCGCATCTGCGGCTCGTCCTCAATTACCAGAATCCGTTTCATCGTTTCTGCTCTGTGCTATCTGTGCCTGCTGTGGCCATTTACCGAATCGATGCGGCGAGCGTGCCCTGGAATGCGTTCTCGCTCGGAATCGGGAAGTGCAGCGAGAACGTGCTGCCGTGATCGGTGTCGCTCTCGACGCGCACGAACCCGCCGTGGCCGCGCATGGTGTGATCGACGATGGCCAGGCCGAGGCCGGTGCCTTGCGGGCCGCCGCCCAGTTCGCGCTCGACGCGATAGAACTTGCGGAAGATGCGCGCCTGCTCACGCCGCGAGATGCCGATGCCGTGATCGGTAACGCTGACGACGATGTGGCCTTCGGCGCGGCGGGCCGTGACCTCGATCGTTTTCGCGTCGCCCGAGTATTTCATGGCATTGGCGAGCAGGTTCTCGATCGCCTGCTCGGCGGCGCCCTCGTCGGCCAGGATGCGCGGCAGGTTCGGTTCGATAGTGGCCTTGATCTCGAAGTGGCCCTGCGAGAACTGCGTCTCCATCCGCGACAGCACCTTGGTGACTGATTCCTGCAGGTCCGCCGGTTCCATGCGGTAGGGGCGCAGGCCGGCCTCCATCCGCGAGAAATCCAGGATGTTCTCGATCAACCGCGTCAGCTTCTTGGCCTCGCCGTTGATGATTCCGTAATACTCCTGGGCGCGCTCGGGCGTGCGCACCCGCCCGAGCTCAAGCGTCTCGGCGAACAACTGGATGAGGGCCAGCGGCGTCTTCAGGTCGTGCGACACCGAGGCGACGAAATTCGACTTGAGCTCCGCGACGCGCACCTCGCGCGCCGCCGCGCCGGCTACCAGGAACACGCCGAGGCCCATGGCGATGGCGAGCACGATCATCAGTGCCTGTTGCGGCCGCGTGCTGGCGCTCACAATTTCCGTGATCGGCTGCGGCCCATAGCTGGTGCGCAGCCCCCAGATTTCGCGGTGCTGCTCGTACGGAGCGGCGAACTCGAGCAGCTCCTTGTCGAAGAAGATGATGGCGAAGCTGCGTTCGTCGACGGGCGTGACGGTGGCGGTGCGTTCGGGATGCGAAGCGTAAATACGAACGCCGGCCTCATCGAGGACCTCAGTCTCCAGGTGTGGAAAGCCCGAGGGCTGCTGGACGCTCGCCAGCCAATCCCGCAACACCGACGGGATGAACTGCGCGCGCAGCTTTTCCGCGTCCACCGCGAACGCGATCACGCTGGTCATGCGATCGCGCGCCGGGCCTTCCCAGCGCAACTGCGCCTGCACGTAGTGCTTGCGGCCGTTGATGTCCTGGGTGAACGCGACAATCGCCATCCGCAGCTTCATCAGCTCGCGCAGCCGCGGCAGCAGCGTAGCGCCGATGACGGGATCGGCCCGGAACCGTTCGTTGAGCGCGCCCGAGGGCTTGCCGGTGCTGGCCTCGTCGTAGACCAGCCACGAATTGGCGCGCGGCCCGACTTCGGTCCAGATGTAGAACGATTCGACGAATGGGCTCTCCTGCAACGCATCGCGGAAGATCGGGTCGATCCACGCGAGGTCGAGCGGTTCGGTCCTGGCCTGCGGGATGCGCAGCAGCACGCTGATGTGCGGCCGCTTCAGGTAATCCTCAACCGCGCGCGTCAGCGATTCCGCCGTGTCGCTGCTCAACTGGCGCAACACCACCGCGGAGGTCTCCTCGATGTCGTTCAGCGACTTGAACTGGAAATAGAAAAGCACCGCCATCGGGATGGCGACAACCACGGCAAGTCCCGCGGCGAGCCGGACGCCGCGATCGGATATGAACTGGGCGTATCTCATGGTTTCCCTAGCTCCGCCGCCACCCATGCCTGCACGGGCTGCCATCCCTCGAGTTCCGGATGCTGCGTGACGAGCGCCCACAGGATGGCGCTCGTGTCTGCCAGCAACTGCTGCCGATACTCCCGCGGCAGGCCGCTCGTCGCGCGCTGTAACTCGCGCATCGCGCCCGCGCCGTCCCCGGTCGCGACCTGGCACAACGCCAGCCGCGACGCCTGCACCGGGTTTTTCTCAGGGTCGCGCGCCTGCCCCTCAACATACGCGGAGAGCGCGGCGTTGAAACGCCCCTGTAAAAACAGTGTATGCCCCAGATTGTAATGGCCAAAGGCCATCCCTGGCGTGAGCTGGATGACCTGCCGGAATGCGGCTTCCGACTCCGTCAAACGGCCGAGCTCGCGCCGGACCACGCCCACGTTATTGAGCGCCTGCGGGCTGGACGGGTCGATCGCCAGGGCGCGCTCGAACGCCGCCAGGGCTTCCTGCGGGCGATCCAGCTCGCCGAGCGTTCCACCGAGGTTCGCCCAGGCCGGTGCAAATCCGGGCAATAGCTCCGCGGCTCGCTGAAAACTTTCGGCGGCCTTGACCATGTCATCTTGCCGCAGCCACAGCTTGCCGCGCTCGTAGTGCGCGGCGGCCCACTGCGGCGCCTGCGCGAGGGCCTCGTCCAGGTCGCGCGCAGCGGCTTCGAGATCATTGACTTCCATGCACGCGCTCGCCGTGGCGACGAGCGCCGGCGGTGTGCGGCCCGACTTCAAGGCCTCAACGCACAACGACAGTCGTTCGCTCGGATCTGATGTCCTAAATGCCTGTGCCAGGATCCCCGGGGCCACGCCCTCAGGTTCCAGCACTCCAACGACCAACGTGGCCTCACCATGTTTCTCGAGTGCGGCCGACCATTCCTCCTCGAGATAGCGCTGCTGTGTCGTGACCAGTTGCGTGCCGCCGGTCTGCGTATTCGCGTACGCCTCGCCGACGCTGGCAGCGCGCAACAGCACCGGGCGTCGAGGAAGGGCGGGGCAGAGCGGATACCGAAACGGCCAGGTGGAAGAAGGGGGCGCGTCGATCACCTCGCCACCCGGATGTTCGGCGATCCAGGTGGCGACCAGGCGATCCGCGGCCGGCTGATCCGCGGCGGTGACGATCAGACGCGACGGCACGCTACGAGCAGGTCGTGCCTTTACGCTGGCCGCGGACCCACTGCGCGAGCATCTGGAACTCCGGATCGTTCCGCGACTGCCAGCGCCGCGGACCGTTGTGCGTGTACGACCCGCCGCCGTCTGGATGCAGCGGCTTCAGCAGAAAGCGGCTCTGCTCGGGATTGCCGGCGACGATCAGCCGCGAGATGGTGGAAAACGCCCGCTTCGCTTCCTGGTCGGTCCACTCGGTACCGTTCTGTGGAACCGGCGCAAAACCGATCAAGCCCGCCGCGTGGCAGTTGCTGCACTTGATGTGGCCTTCGCGTGGATTGGCGAACACCGGCTGCACGCAGGCGCGGAAAAAATCGAAGTCGAGCGGCGGATCCGCTTTCGCCACGTAGCGATCGGCGGGCAGGCTCGAAATCCAATTCAGCACCGCGAGATACTCGGGATCGGTTCGCGACGTCCAGAACGATCCGCCGGTATGTCCCATGCCGCCGGCCGAAAGCGCGAGCGGCTTGAGCAGCAGGCGGCTGGTGGCGGGCGCCGCGGTGTTCACCAGCTTCGTGACGACGTCGAAGTTCTTGCGCGACTGCTCGACCGTCCACCCCGCGTCGCTGGCCGGCGTCTCGAGCGTGAAGCGGACGCTCGTTTGCCAGGTGTGGCACATCACACAGGCGGCCATGCCCGGTATGGTGCCGCCACGATCGGTCATGAAGACCCGTTCGACGGTCTTGCGGTACGAATCGATGTCGGCAGCGGTGGGGAACCCGGCCTGCTCGGCGGGTGCCGGTGTCGAGGTTGCTGCCACAAGGCCCACGGCAAACAGCATGCAGCCGGTGGTCAACAGGAGTGCTTTGACCATACGTCCTCCTACTGCTGCCCGCCTGCCGTCGTCGGATTGACACGATCGAGCGGCAGGATGGCGGTGCTGATCCGCGCCGGCCGCGCGCCGGTCTTGATCTTCGCGATGATCGCCAGCTTTTTCAGATCGATGGCCAGCGTGTAATCGACGCCGGAAACCGCCACATACATGTAGCGGCTGTCGGGCGTTGACGTCATCCAGTTCGCGCTCGGCCCGACTTCGACGGCGCCGATGTATTTCAAATCGGGGAGGCTCCATCCATAGATCCGGCTGTCAAGACGGCTCGATGCCCACACCGACGATCGATCGGGCAGCACCTCGAGTCCGTGCATGTCGCCGGTCTGAATGCCGTCCGCATTCTGTTTCCAGAGCGGCAGCTTCGGCGGGGTAAGCAGCTGGACGACCTTGCGGGCCTTCCAGTCGATCACGAACACCACGTTGATACCGGTGGCCTGCGCGTAGGCGCGGGTGGTCGTTCCGTCGGCACCGGCTTCGAACGCCATCGGCCGCACTTCGTGATGCGTCCTGCCGTACTGCTGGTGCCCCGTGAGCTCCATGCCCCACGCCACCGTGTCGGTCTTCGGATCGATGATTTGGAATGCCGGCTCGCCGGGTTCGACGTCGCCGCGCAGGCCGGCGATCACCTCGCTGTCATCGGGCGTGATGAACACGTTGTGCACCGTGCTGTGGACGCGCACGCTCTTGATCACTTTGTGGGTGGCGATGTCGATCACGTCGACGACGGCTGCCGGCTTGTCGGTGGCCTCGAAACCCGGGCCGATCACCTTGGACGATCGGCTCACGATGGCGACGTAAATCTTGCGATGCTTCTTGTTGACGGCGAGCTTGTTGGGACGTTCCGACAGGGGGATCTGCTGGACGAGCTTGAGCGTCTTGGTGTCGAACACGTCGACCGTCCGGTCATGCTCGTTAGCGCAGTAGTAATAGAGACCGTCGGGGTGCACGCTGATGTTGTGGGCGTGCGGACACCCCTTGATCACGCCGACCACCTTGTTGATGGCCGGGTCGATGATGTGATGGGTGTTGCCGGCGTTGTTGCTCTGGATAATACGAACCGCGACGCCGTTGTAGGAGTCGAGGCGCGGCACCCCCTGCGCCGCTACAGGCGTGGCCACCTTCGACAAGGCTGCGCTGCCCAAGACGACGAGAACGAGCCCGGCCACGACGCGCAACGCTCGACCGATGACTGGCACCATCATTGACCTCCTCAGATGAAGCAGCGCGCCGAGAATACCATGACCCACCGGCGGGAGCTGGGGTGGGCGAGGTGCCTCGCGTCGAGGAAATGAAACCGGAGACCAGGAGATAGAGAGCGAGCTGAGCGTTAACTCTTCATCCTGCAGTCGGGATGCATACAGTTGCAGTGCAACTCGACTTGCGGCGCCTTCTTGCAATAGTCACTGCAGGTACTTCGTTCCGGCGGGCACAATGCAGTAGCAGCTGGGGTGCGCGCACTTCTGATCGTTTTTCTGCTCAGCCATGTGACGGCCTCCTGCGCGCATTATGCGCCCGTGCCGCACCCCGCCAAAGCTCAGCCGCCGACCAGTTAAAGGCCGAGACGCACCCCGAGCGACAGCGTTCGCGGGGCGCCAAAGTGGGTGCCGCTGAACGGATTACCGAAGTTGTAGGCGTATCGCGCGTCGAAGAGGTTCAAGGCCGCCGCGCGCAACACCGCCGACCGACGGCCTGACCGCCAAATCGGAACCTCGGCTTGCACCGACGCGACCGTTCTTGGCGCGACGCGGCCGCGATCGAAGTCCACGGTCTCGGCTCCGGGACGCGATTGCAGGTCCTCGACGTCGTCGTCGCTACTCTCGACCGGCGTGCCCGTCTCGTAGCGAATCGTGAACGACAGGGTTGCACCGAAACGTGACGGGCTCCACGTCCAGCCGCTGCTGGCGACGAGGAACTGGTCGTGATCGGGAATGAACTCCCCGCCCGAGACGATGTCCGCGACCTCGTCCTCGAGGAAGAGACCGCCCGTGACCGGTCCGCGCTGCCTGACGCGCGCGATCGAGGCGTTGGCGTAGGCCGACCACGAACGCCAGCGTTGCCACTCGACGCGAATGTCGAGCCCGCGCGCCCGGCCCTCGGCAACCGCATTGGGGAAGATGATCGTCGTCCCGGCAAACACGTTCGGATCCCCCGCCTGGCGGATCGCGCGATGCCAGAGGGCGGCATCGACACGAAGTGATCTCCCGATACGGTGCTCAACTCCCGTCTCAAACGCCCATTGCCGCTCCGGCTCCACATCGGCGCCGCCCTCTTCGCCGTCCTCCGCAAAGGGCGACAACGCGCGCGCCTGCTCCGACGATGCGAGTAACAGGTTCTCGGGTTGTGGCGGTTGAAAGAAGCGGCTCACCGAGCCGCGCACGAGCGTCTGATCCGCCAAACGATAGGCCGCACCCAACCGGGGACTCCATTGGCGGCGCGCGAGCAGCAACCGGCTTTCGTCGAACCGGATGCCGGCGCCAATGGTCAGTCGATCGGTGGCCGGCCAGTCATCCTGCAAGTAGGCGGACCACAGCACCGGCGTCGCGCGATCCGCGAATTTGAAAGGATGCGTGAGGTCGAACTCCAGCGCCTCGTCGCTGAATCCTGCCTGTTCCGCTACCTCTTCATCGGTGACGGCGAACTGAAAATCTTCGTCCAAAGAAAGCCGCTGAATTTCGAATCCCGCTTTCAGCGTGTTGGAACCTATTCGCCGCGATAGTCCCGCCAGGACGCCGGCGCGCGAGAGGGAGCGGTCGGCCGTCGCAAACAGCGGCGTATCTCGCGCGCTGCCATCGAGGCGCACCGACGAATCCCGGACGTACGCCGCCAATTGCGTGACCGTCGACGCCGACCACACGCGTTGCCAGGACAGCGCCAGGTGCGCCTGCGCGACCTGCTGTTGTTGATCTTGAGCGGCGGCCTGCTGTTCGGCCGTGTTTGGGACGTCGTACCTGGATCGGCCGGAGCCGGCGCTCGCGCTGACGAAGTCTGAGTCCGGTCGCAGCCAGGTGAGTTGCGCGGTGCCGCCGGCCACATCACCGTCGTTGTGAAAGTTATCCGGATGCACCGGATCGAGAAAGCGATCCGACCGCTGCGCAACGGCGCCGAGGGTCATTGCCAGGTGCCGGCTCAGTGGACCGCCGATCGAAATGGCGCCGCTGGTGTCGTGGTCCGAACCGCGTTGGGCCTGTAGCGATCCCGTCCACGTGTTGCTGCGCGATTTCGAGCTGAGCTCTATCACCCCGCCGGCCTTGTATCCAAACTCGGCCGGAATGTAGCCAGTGAGCACGTTGATCGATTCGATGGTGGTGAGGTCCGGGGCGAGCCCCGACAGCTGATCGAGCCGTTCGTAGACCGGCACACCGTCGATCACATACAGGAAGCCGTCATCGCTGCCGCGGACGTGAAGCAATCCGTTGTCCTCGGTCGCCCACCCCGGCAGCGTAGCCACCGCTTCCTGGACGCCCTTGGCAATGGCGCGAACGGGAATCTGCGCCAGCGTCGTGCCGCCAATCGACGTGCGCGTCGACGGGACGTCGGGAAACATGCCTTCCAGGACGTGATATTCGGTGATCGTTCGCAGCGCCAGGTGCAGGACGATCTCCATCGGGAGTGCGTCGGTGATCTGCACCGCGTGCGTCAGCGGAGCAAAACCGGCGAGGGAAGCGCGCAGCGCGTAGCGGCCCGGGGCGACGTTGTTGATCGCAAACCGCCCGACGTCGTCGGACGTCGTCGAGCTGATGGTGCTGCCAAGCGGGTCGGTGA
The DNA here is from genome assembly GCA_963784445.1 of uncultured Acidimicrobiia bacterium. Classification (GTDB taxonomy): domain Bacteria; phylum Acidobacteriota; class Vicinamibacteria; order Vicinamibacterales; family UBA2999; genus 12-FULL-67-14b. Next base: position 393,304 of record CAWARO010000003.1, read on the forward strand.
GGTCGATCGTCACGCCCGGGATGACGAGGTTCGAAGCATCGAGCACGACGCCGCGAATCGCGGCCAGCTGCAGCTGTGCCTTCACCGGCGCGCCCATCAGCAGTGCCGCCGACAGTGCGGCCAGGAACAGTGGAACAATTCGACGACGCACGTTTATTTCACTTCGATCAGCTCGATCGCCTCTTTGCTAGGGCCATCGATCATCACCGCCCGCAACCCGCCGATTGTATAGGGCTGCTCGAGGAACGTGACCTTCTCCGCGCGCAGCTTGGCGATCCACGCGTCGAGGTCGGTCACGCTGAGCGCGATGTGATCCATCAGGTGGCCGCGCGTGCTCACGGTCGGTGTGCCGATCTGATTCATGTACCAGAACAATGACACGTCGCCGAAGAGCGTATTGGTGACCGATGGCGTTCGGTACATGCCGTCCCAGTCGAGGGCCGGCAGCGTCTTGTCGGCCCCGCGCTCGACGATGCAATTGGCTTCGCTGCGAACCGTCTGACCGGGACGCGGCGCCGGCACCGCCACGTTCAGGTGCCGTTGATACCAAAGCTGGGCACAGAACGGCTGGTCCTGATACATGTGCACGTGATTGAATCGCTCGGCCGGCTGGTTCCCCTGATACTCGACCAGCGCATCATCCGGTCCGCGCAGATACGCAAAGCCGGCGCCGCCGGCTGGTTTCACGCCCTTCGCCTTCGCCTCCGCGATTCCTGCGCGCGTGAGGCCGAGCACGCCGCCTGATCCTGGCCACGTATCGCTGCTGATGAAGACCGTGCCGGCGCCGTCGCCGCTGTAAAGCGGCACCAGGGTCACGTTCTGCTTGAGGAAACGATCGAGCGTCTCGCGGACGTTGGTGACGTGCCATCCGAAATGCCAGAACGCGGTTTGCGGCTGCGTGGCCGGCGGCGTGGCGACTCTGTTGAACAGCACCAGCACGTTGTTCGGCGAGCGCAGGGCCGGTTGCCCGGCGAACGTCGTCCTCGATGTCGATGGGAAGGCCTTCGTGTAGAACTCGATCGCGGCTTCCGGGTTGACCGAGTTGAGATGTAAGTGGTGAAAGCCTGGTGTTGCCAATGACGGCTGAGCGCTCAGGCCCAGGACCGAAGACCCAAGACCCAGGACCCCGAGAATCAGTTTTCGAGCGAAAGGGCCCACCGTATTCCTCCCGTAATGTGAGCTCGAAAAACAGGATCGTTGCTCCAGATATCGTCCCGGTGTCCTAGTGACGTGTAAAAAGATCGCCCCTTGCCGTACGTGCGCGTCCAGGCTTGCGGGTAATCCCCGCCGCGCACCAGATACGGCTGCTTCGACAGATCCATACGCTCGGTGTCGAGGCTGAGTAACACCTGCACGCGATCGCGTGAGAAGCCCATCGGAATCTTGTTCTTGAACAGCGAGTCGATGTTGTCGTTCGGCCTGGCCGCGTCCCACGGCGCGCTGCCGAACAGGTAAAACTCGTCGACGAGCGGCCAGCCGGCGCCGAGCATCCGCGTGGCCGGATGTTTCCCGTCCTCCACCTTCAGCACGGCGATGGTCCCTTGCGGCAGGTTGCGCTGAAAGTAGCCGCCGAGCATGTCGCCAAATTCGGGATAGTCGTAGAAGGTCAGCGACGCGCAGTGCGCGCCGATGAAGCCTTTGCCGCTGCGCACAAAGTCAAGCAGGTTCCTTTTCTGCGCCTCGGTGAATCGTAGGTTGCCGTTGGTCATCATCATCACGCCGTCAAACGCGGCGAGATATTCGGGGGTGAGGAACGAGAAGTCGTGCTCTTTCGCATCGAGCTTGTAGCCCTCGACGGTGGTGACGTCGAACCCGGCGGTCTTGCCGAGTTCGATCACTGCCTTTTCCGCGGGGCCGAGGCTCGTGTGTTTGTACAGGCCCGCATGGGTAAGAAAGAGGAGTTTCTTAGGGGCTTGCGCCGAGACGGTGGCCGCAGCCAGCAAGACGACAAGAACGGCGTAGCGCATCTCGGTACCCCACGGTGTGCTTGGGAACGGTCTCCCCTTTGTGGCAGGTGTAGCACGTGACCTTGCCGAGCACTGATTCGTCTGCCTTGGGTTTGTAATCGGGGAAAAACTGCTGATTGATGGCCTTGGTCATCTCGAGCATCCGTCGGGCGATGAGCTTCTTCTCGTTATCCTCGCTCGCGAAGTTGTTGCGGACGTGGCAGGTGTTGCAGCTGACGCCCAGCGCCTGGACCATGAAGTTCATTTCTTCCTGAAATTGCTGGGCAAATAGGCCCGTCAGGACTTTCACGTTGGGACTTTCGACTACGGTCGGGGTGGGAGGCTGTCCCTGAGCGGTCCGTGGAAGCATCAAACTGACCAGTGCAAAAGTGAGAAGGACGCCGGTTTTCATGCGCAGAGTATAGCGACGCGAAGCGTCGCCGCGCGCCCGGAGGGCGCGCAAAAGTATAGCGACGCGAAGCGTCGCCGCGCGCCCGGAGGGCGCGCAAAAGTATAGCGACGCGAAGCGTCGCCGCGCGCCCGGAGGGCGCGCAAAGCGATACAGGGGGTAATGTTGCGCCGTTTTGTTAGCGCGTGCTATATTCGTCAGGTTCTCGTGAACCTAGGACACCCTATCTAGGTTCAATTGCGCCGTGACGCGTTTGAGCAGGACCCCTTCACAGGGAATTTGCGAGCGTCCGCCGGTGCCGAAAACACACATTCAGTAGGGTTTTTCAGCTTTGGGTGCCAAGCGCGCCGTTCTCAGGAACGCTGTGCTTTCAGGCCCGAAGCACCACAACCTCCAATTGGGGGGTAGTGGAGATTTTTCGGTTTGCGCCGGCGGAGACGTCCGCCTGTGTGCAAGGAGTGCTCGTGCCGACGATTAGTCAGCTGGTCCGCAAAGGACGCGAGAAGGTCGTGTTCAAGACGAAGAGCCCGGCGCTGCAGAACAGCCCGCAAAAGCGCGGCGTCTGCGTGCGCGTGTTCACGCAAACGCCGAAGAAGCCGAACTCGGCGCTGCGCAAGGTGGCGCGCGTCCGCCTGACCAACAAGATCGAAGTCACGACCTACATCCCGGGCGTCGGCCACAACCTGCAGGAGCACTCGCTGGTGCTGATCCGCGGCGGCCGTGTGAAAGACCTGCCCGGTGTTCGTTATCACGTGGTGCGCGGCACGCTCGACGCGGTCGGCGTGCAGGGTCGCAAGCAGGGTCGTTCAAAGTACGGCGCGAAGCGCCCGAAGGCGTAGGGAAGTCGATATGCCACGCAGACGAGAAGTTCCGAAACGTGAACTGGTTCCGGACGCGCTCTATCAGAGCCCGCTGGTCACCAAGTTCATCAACACGATCATGAGCCAGGGCAAGCGGTCCACCGCGGAGCGCATCCTGTATCAGAGCTTCGACCTGATCAAGGAACGCTCGGGTGACGATCCGCTCAAGGTCTTCAAGAAGGCCGTGGACAACGTCAAGCCGGCGCTCGAAGTGAAGTCGCGGCGGGTCGGCGGTTCCAACTACCAGGTGCCGATCGAAGTGAACCCGAATCGCCGGCTCTCGCTCAGCATCCGCTGGCTGGTCGGCTTCGCGCGCTCGCGCGGCGACGGCAAGACGATGCAGGAGAAGCTGGCGAACGAGCTGCTCGATGCAGCGAACCTGCGTGGCGGAGCGGTAAAGAAGCGCGAAGACACGCACCGCATGGCGGAAGCGAACAAGGCCTTTGCCCATTACCGCTGGTAGAAGCCAGTCAACAGTCAAGAGTCGGCAGTAAAGAGTTAGGCGAAAGCAGTTTTTGTAATGGCGAGATCGGCACCACTAGAAAAAACCCGGAACATCGGCATCATGGCCCACATCGATGCCGGGAAGACGACCACCACAGAGCGGATCCTCTTCTATACCGGAATTACGTACAAGATCGGCGAAGTCCACGAAGGCACCGCCGTGATGGACTGGATGGAGCAGGAGCAGGAACGCGGCATCACCATCACCTCGGCCGCGACCACGTGCTTCTGGCGCGACCACCGCATCAACATCATCGATACGCCGGGCCACGTCGACTTCACCGTGGAAGTGGAGCGCTCGCTGCGCGTGCTCGACGGTGCCGTGGCCGTGTTCGACGCCGTCTCTGGTGTTGAGCCGCAATCGGAGACCGTGTGGCGCCAGGCCGACAAGTACCGCGTGCCGCGCATCTGCTTCGTCAACAAAATGGACCGCGTCGGCGCGGACTTCAAAGAGACCCTCTCGCAGATCGCCACCAAGCTCGAAGGCAATCCCGTGGCGATTCAGCTGCCGATTGGCGCCGAAGACAAGTTCAGGGGCGTGGTCGACCTGATTCGGATGAAGGCGCTCGTCTACAAGGACGAGACGATGGGCGCCGACTACGAGATTCAAGACATTCCGGCCGACATGCTGGAAGACGCCAAGGCGTACCACGAAAAGCTGGTCGAGAAGGTCAGCGAATCGGACGACAAGCTGCTCGAGAAGTATCTGGCCGGTGAAACCATTACCGAAGACGAACTGAAGGCAGCTCTCCGCAAGCGCTGCATCCAGTCCGTGCGCAAGGAAGACTCACCGTTCGTTCCGGTCGTGTGCGGCACCGCCTTCAAGAACAAAGGCGTTCAGCCGATGCTCGACGCGGTGGTTGATTACCTGCCGTCGCCCCTCGACATCCCGCCGGTCACCGGCATCGATCCGGATGCGAAGGAAGAGACGATGGTCGAGCGCTCGGCCAACGACAAGGAACCGTTCTCGGCGCTGGCGTTCAAGATCATGACCGACCCGTTCGTCGGTCAGCTCACCTTCTTCCGCGTCTACTCGGGCACGCTGACGTCGGGCTCCTCGGTGATCAACTCCACCAAGGGTGGCAAGACCGAGCGCATTGGCCGCCTGCTGAAGATGCATGCGAACAAGCGCGAGGAAATCAAGGAAGTCAACGCCGGCGACATCGCCGCGGCGGTCGGCCTGAAGTCGACGACCACCGGCGACACGCTGTGCGACGAGAAGAAGCCGATCATCCTCGAGCGGATGGTCTTCCCCGAGCCGGTCATCTCGCTCGCGATCGAGCCGAAGACCAAGGCCGACCAGGAAAAGCTCGGCCAGGGCATGGCCAAGCTGATGGCCGAAGACCCGACCTTCCGCGTCACCACCGACGAGCAGACCGGCCAGGTCGTGATCGCCGGCATGGGCGAGCTGCACCTCGAAATCATCGTCGACCGCTTGAAGCGTGAGTTCGGCGTCGAAGCGAGCGTCGGCAAGCCGCAGGTCGCATACAAGGAAACGCTCACGGCGGCGGCTGATGGCCACGGTCGCTTCATCCGTCAGACCGGCGGCCGCGGCCAGTTCGGCGAATGCAAGATCCACCTCATTCCGCTGCCGCCGGGCACCGGCTACCAGTTCGAAAACGTCATCAAGGGCGGATCGATTCCGAAGGAATACATCAAGCCGGTCGACCAGGGCATCCAGGAAGCGCTCACCCGCGGCATCCTGGCCGGCTACCCGATCGACGACGTCCGCATCGAGCTCTACGACGGTTCGTACCACGAAGTCGACTCGTCGGAAATGGCGTTCAAGATCGCCGGCTCGATGGCGTTCCAGGACGCGGCCAAGAAGGCCAAGCCGGTGTTGATGGAACCGATCATGCGCGTCGAAGTCGTCTCGCCGAAGGATTACCTCGGCGAAGTGATCGGCGACCTGGCGTCGCGCCGCGGCAAGATCCAGTCGCAGGAAGATCGCGGCGGCACGCAGATCATCTCCGCGCGCGTTCCGCTGAGCGACATGTTCGGCTACGCCACGGACCTCAGGTCGCGCACGCAGGGCCGCGCCGCCTACTCGATGTTCTTCGACCGTTACGAACAGGCGCCGCGCAACGTCAGCGAGGAAGTGATCGCACGCGTGCAGGGCACCAAGTAAGTCGCAGATTAGACGCAGATTAGAGATAGAGAGCCAAACATGCTGGGCGACAAGATTCGAATTCGTTTGAAGGCCTACGACGCGCGCGTGCTCGACCAGAGCACGGGCGAGATCGTTGAGACGGCCAAGCGCACCGGCGCGCGTCTCGCGGGCCCCATTCCGCTGCCCACCGAAATCAACAAGTGGACGGTGCTGCGGTCGCCGCATGTGGATAAGAAGTCGCGCGAGCAGTTCGAAGTGCGGACCCACAAGCGCCTGATCGACATCTTCGAGCCGACGCCGCAGACGGTTGACGCGTTGATGAAGCTGGATCTGCCGGCCGGCGTCGACGTCGAGATCAAGGCGTTTGGTAAAGAGCACGGAAAGTAACCCATGGTCACTGGAATCATCGGCAAGAAAGTCGGGATGACCCAGCTGTTCCTGGAAGATGGAACGCTGGAGCCCGCAACCGTTCTACAGGCCGGGCCCTGCATCGTGGTGCAGTCGAAGTCGGCGCAGACCGACGGCTACGAAGCGGTGCAGCTCGGGCTGGTCGAGAAGAATCCGCCGCGCCATGCCACCAAGGCGTCGGTCGGCCATCACAAGAAGGCCAATGTGCCGCCAACGCGCGTGCAGCGCGAAGTGCGCGTCGCGAAGGGCGCGGAAGCGCCGAAGCCCGGCGACCAGGTGCTGGTCTCGATCTTCAACCAGGGCGAGCGCGTCGACGTGATCGGCACGAGCAAGGGCCACGGCTTTCAGGGCGTGGTGAAGCGCCATCATTTCCGCGGCGGCGATGCCACGCACGGCTCGATGTTCCACCGCGCGCCCGGATCGATCGGCGCGTCCTCGTATCCGTCACGCGTCATGCCCGGCATGCGCGCGCACGGCCACATGGGCGTGGACCGCGTCACGGTGCGCAACCTGAAGGTGCTGAAGATCGATTCCGAGAACCACCTGATCCTCGTCAAGGGCGCGGTGCCCGGCGCCAACGGTGGCTACGTCGTGATTCGCAAGGCCGTGGCGGCGAAGCCCGAGCCGCAGCCGCAGCTGCAAGAGAAGCCCAAGAAGGGCAAAAAGTAATTTTCCCGGGAGCCGGGAGGGCGGCACTTTAGTGCCGCCGCTGCCGCCGCCGGGTGAGAAGCGACCATGAAGATTGATGTCGTAAACGCAGAGAACAAGAAGGTCGGCTCCGTGGACCTCAAAGATGAAATCTTTGGGGGCCGCATCAAGACCGATCTGATCCACGAGTCCGTCGTTCGCGCCAATGCGGCCGAGCGCCGCGGCACGCACGCCACCAAGAATCGCGCGCTGGTCAGCGGCAGCGGCAAGAAGCCGTGGCGCCAGAAGGGCACCGGCCGCGCGCGCGTCGGCGAAATCCGCAACCCGCTGTGGCGCAAGGGCGGCACCGTATTCGGTCCCCAGCCGCGCAGCTACGAATACTCGATCCCGAAGAAGGTCGAGAAAGGCGCGCTCCGCGCGGCGCTGATGCAGAAGATCCAGGAAGGGTCGCTGATCGTCATCGACGCGCTGACCGCCAGCGAAGTGAAGACCAAGGCCGCCGTCGGCGTGTTGAAGTCGATCGGCGTCACCGGCAAGGCCGTGCTCGTGGACGCGCAGCTCGACGAAAAGTTCGCGATGTCGGTGCGCAACGTCGCCGGCGTGTCGCTGGTGCAGAGCAACCGTGTCACCGCGCGTGACGTGGCCAACAGCCGCCAGGTCGTGCTGACCACGGCCGCGGTGGAGAAACTGGAGGCGGCGCTCGGCGCGTAATCATGAAACTTACTGAAATCATCCGCCGTCCGCTGGTCACCGAAAAGACCACCGTGCTTCGCGACGATGGCAAGACCGTTGTGTTCGAGGTGTCGAAGGACGCCAACAAGATCGACATCAAGCGCGCGATCGAAAAGCTCCTGGGCGCGAAGGTGGCGGACGTTCGCACGTCCATCACTCGCGGCAAGCTCAAGCGCCAGGGCCGCTTCGTCGGCCGCCGTTCTGACTGGAAGAAGGCCTACGTCACGCTCCGCAAGGGCGAGAAGCTGCCAGACTTCCTGGAAGGCGCATAACCATCATGCCGATTAGAAAATACAAGCCGGTCACTCCCGGCCGTCGCCAGATGACGGTGCTGACGTTCGACGAGATCACCACGTCGACGCCGCATGCGCCGCTCACCGAAAAGCTGCAGCCGTCGGGCGGCCGCAACAGCACGGGCGAGCAGACGATTTGGTGGCGCGGCGGCGGTCACAAGCGGCTGTACCGGATCATCGACTTCAAGCGCGACAAGGCCGGCATTCCCGGCAAGGTCTCGACGATCGAGTACGACCCGAACCGCTCGGCGCGCATTGCGCTGGTCACCTACGCGGATGGTGAGAAGCGTTACATCCTGCAGCCGGTGGGGCTGAAGGTGGGCGACACGATCATTGCCGGCGACAACGTCGACATCCTGACCGGCAATTGCCTGCCGCTGAAGAACATCCCGCAGGGCACGATGGTCCACAACGTGGAGCTGAAGCCCGGCAAGGGCGGGCAGATGGCGCGCAGCGCCGGCGCCAGCGTGCAGGTGGTCGCCAAGGAAGGCGACTACGTGTCCGTGAAGATGCCGTCGGGCGAGATCCGAAAGATCTACCAGGACTGCCTCGCGACCATCGGCCAGGTCGGCAACATCGATCACGAGAACGTGTCGATCGGCAAGGCTGGCCGCAGCCGCTGGCTCGGCAAGCGCCCGCACGTGCGCGGCGTGGCCATGAACCCGGTCGATCACCCGCTCGGTGGCGGTGAAGGCAAGACCTCGGGCGGCCGTCATCCGGTGACGCCGTGGGGCGTGCCGACCAAGGGCTACAAGACGCGTCGTCCGCAGCCCAGCGATAAATTCATCATTAAACGCCGAAGCAAATAACTATGAGCCGCTCACTCAAAAAAGGTCCGTTCGTCGACACGCATCTCCTCGAAAAGGTCGAGGCGATGAACCGCGCGAGCGAAAAGAAGGTCGTCAAGACCTGGTCGCGGCGCTCGACCGTGATTCCCGAAATGGTCGGACACACGCTTGCGGTGCACAACGGCAAGAAGTTCGTGCCGGTGTATCTCACCGAGAACATGGTGGGCCACAAGCTCGGCGAGTTCTCGCCGACGCGCCAGTTCAAGGGCCACTCAGCGCGCTCCGACAAGGCTGCGAGCACGACGGGGGCGCCGGGCGCACCGGGCGCGCCGGCGGCACCGGCCGGAGGAAAGGGCTAAGCCATGGTTCGCGCAGAGGCAACAGCCAAGTACATCCGCACGTCGGCCCAGAAGGCCGGTCTCGTGCTCGATTTGATTCGCGGTAAGGACGTCAACCACGCCCTGTCGGCGCTGCAGTTCAGCCGCAAGTCGGTGGCGCGCGACGTGGCCAAGGTGCTGCGCTCGGCGGTGGCGAACGCGCAGCAGCAGGACGCGTTTGGCGGCGACGTGGCGCGGTTGTTCGTGTCGAAGTGCCACGCCAACAACGGCCCGTCGCAGAAGCGGGTGCGTCCCGCCCCGATGGGCCGGGCGTTCCGGATCGTGAAGCGGACCGCGCACCTCACTGTGGAAGTGACGGAGCGGGCCCAGGTAATCAAAGCGGTGGCGGTCGAGGGTTCGGCCAAACCGGCGAAGTCAACCAAAGCGGGGGCCAAGAAGAAGCCCGCCGCCGCAGCCGCACGGTAAGAGGAGATCCAGTGGGTCAGAAGGTTCACCCTTACGGGTTCCGCATCGGGTTCAACAAGACCTGGAAGTCGCGCTGGTTTGCCAGCAAGGATTACGCGACGCTCCTGCATGAAGACCTGGCGCTGAAGAAAGATCTGAAGAAGCGCTTCCAGCACGCCGGCGTGGCGATGATCGAGATCGAGCGCGCGGCGCGCAACCTGAAGATCAACATCCACACCTCGCGGCCCGGCATCATCATCGGCCGCAAGGGGCAGGAAGTGGACAAGTTGAAGCAGGAGATCCAGAAGCGGACCAACCGCGAGGTCTTCATCAACATCCAGGAGATCCAGAAGCCGGAACTGGATGCGCAGCTGGTGGGCGAATCGGTGGCGATGCAGCTTGAAAAGCGCGTCGCGTTCCGACGCGCGATGCGCAAGGCCGTGGAATCGGCGCTGCGCTTCGGCGCGCGCGGCATCAAGGTGCGCGTGTCGGGCCGCCTGAACGGCGCGGAAATCGCGCGCTCGGAATGGTACCTGCACGGCCAGCTGCCGCTGCAGACGCTGCGCGCCGACATCGACTACGGCTTCGCGGAAGCGAACACGACCTACGGCCAGATTGGCGTGAAGGTGTGGCTCTACAAGGGCGAGCGGCTGACGCCGCGCACCGGCCGTGAAGAGGAATTTGGCGCTACGGGTGGCGGCCGGGATCATCGCGACCGGGATCGCGACCGCGATCGTGGCCCGCGTCGTCCCGGCGGTGATCGTCCGGGAGCAAGAGGCTAAACACCATGTTGATGCCCAAGAAAGTGAAGTACCGCAAGCAGCAGCGCGGCCGCATGCGCGGCAAGGCGTGGCGCGGCTCGGACGTGTCGTTCGGTGACTACGGCCTCAAGGCGATGGAGCCGTGCTGGCTGACCGACCGGCAGATCGAAGCGGCGCGCGTCGCCATGACGCGCTTCGTCAAGCGTGGCGGCAAGGTCTGGGTGCGCGTGTTCCCCGACAAGCCGATCACCAAGAAGCCGCAGGAAACGCGCATGGGCAAGGGCAAGGGCGCGCCCGAGGGCTGGGTGTGCGTGATTCGGCCGGGCCGCATCCTGTTCGAGATGAACGGCGTGCCGGCCGCCGACGCGCGCCGGGCGTTCCAACTCGCCGGGGCGAAGCTGCCGATCAAGACCCGCTTCGCGACGCGATTTGCCGAGGAGAAGGCGTTATGAAGGCCGCCGAATTGAGAGACATGGACGCCGACGCGCTGCGCGCCAAGACGCAGGAGATCGACGATCAGCTGTTCCGGATGCGGATCCAGAAGTCGATGGGCCAGCTCGAGGCGCCCGGCAAGATGAAGACCATTCGTCGCGAGCGCGCGCGCATCCTGACGATCCTGAAAGAGAAGGCGAAGTAGTCATGGCCGGCAAAGGTGAAGTGCAGGGTGTAGTCGTCAGCGACAAGATGCAGAAGAGCGTGGTGGTCTCGACCGAGCGGCGTGTGCAGCACCACGTCTACGGCAAGACGCAGAAGCGCACCTCGACGTTTATGGCGCACGACGAGAAGAACGAGGCCAAGGTCGGCGATACGGTGGTGATTGCCGAGTCGCGGCCGCTCAGCAAGCGCAAGCGATGGGCCCTGGTGCGCATCGTCGAGCGCGCGGCGGAAGTGTAGGCCACTGATGGCGCAGATGACACAAAGAGACCGGGTGACGCCATGATCCAGATGCGATCGATCCTCGACGTCGCCGACAACTCGGGTGCGCGGAAGATCTCCGTGATCAACCCGATTGGCGGCTCCACGGGGCGCTATGCCTACCTCGGCGACATCATCACCGCCAACGTGAAGGAAGCGGCGCCGGAAGGGCAGATCAAGAAGGGCCAGGTCGTGAAGGCCGTGGTCGTCCGCGTGCGCAAGGAGCAGCGCCGCAAGGACGGCAGCTACATCCGCTTCGACCGCAATGCGGCGGTGCTGATCAACGACCAGGGCGAGCCGATCGGCACACGCGTGTTCGGGCCCGTGGCCCGCGAGCTGCGCGAGCGCCGCTTCATGAAGATCATCTCACTCGCTCCAGAGGTGTTGTAAGGCCATGGGTATGTCGATTCGCAAGAACGACCAGGTGATCGTGCGGGCCGGCAAGGACCGCGGCAAGAAGGGCCGCGTGCTGTCGGTGCTGCCGGAGAAGAACCGGGTGGTCGTCGAGGGCGTGAACCTGATCAAGCGGCACACGCGCCCGAACCCGCAGAAGAACATCAAGGGCGGCATCGTCGAGCGCGAAGCGGCGATTCATGCCAGCAACGTGATGATCGTGGATCCGGATACGAACGAGCCGACGCGGGTCGGCAAGAAGGTGTTGTCGGACGGCACGCGCGTCCGTATCGGCCGCAAGAGCGGCGCGGTGATTGACAAATGAGCAAGGCGAAACAACCGGCAGACACGGCAGCCGAGGCGAAAGCCAAGGGCCAGGCCAAGGCCCGCGAGGGCAAGAACAAGGAAGCGGAGGCCCCGAAGGCGACCGGCAAGGAAGCCAAGCCGTCGGTGATCCGCCTGCGCGACAAGTATCGCGCCGAGGTGGTGCCCGCGCTCCAGAAGGAGTTCGGCTACAAGAACGTGATGGCCGTGCCCAAGGTCACCAAGGTGGTGGTCAACATGGGTCTCGGCGAGGCGACGCAGAACGCCAAGGTCGTCGACACCGGCGCCGACGAGCTGGGCAAGATCACCGGCCAGAAGGCGGCAGTGCGCAAGGCCAAGAAGTCGATCGCGCAGTTCAAGGTGCGCCAGGGCATGCCGATCGGCGCCATGGTCACCCTCCGCGGCGATCGCATGTACGAGTTCCTCGATCGCCTGATGAACATCGCGCTGCCGCGCGTGCGCGACTTCCGCGGCGTGTCGCCGAAGGGCTTCGACGGCCGCGGCAACTACACGCTTGGCCTGAAGGACCAGTTGATCTTCCTCGAGATCGACTATCTCAAGGTCGACAAGGGCCGCGGCATGAACGTGAGCGTGGTGACGACGGCGAAGACGGACGAAGAAGCGCGGAAGCTGCTGCAGTTCCTGGGCATGCCGTTCCGGACCAATTAAAAGGATCTGATTGTGGCAACTACCGCGAAAAAAGCCCGCGAGCGAAAGACCCTGAAGTTCAAAGTCCGGCACCGGAACCGGTGCCGTCGATGCGGACGTCCGCGCGCGTATATGCGCAAGTTCGCGTTGTGCCGTTTATGTTTCCGCGAGCTGGCCCTGACGGGCGACGTCGCGGGCGTGACCAAGAGCAGCTGGTAGCCAAGAGAGAACGAAGAGATGACTGATCCGATTGCCGACATGCTGACCCGGATCCGGAATGCCGTCACGGCGCGCCATGCGCGCGTCGAGATGCCGGCCTCGAAATTGAAGGCCGAGGTCGCCCGGATTCTGCAGGACGAGGGCTACATCGCGGGGTTCAAGATGGTCGAGACGCCCGCCGAACGCGCCGGCAAGGCCGCGCGTCAGCAGATGCGCCTGTTCCTGAAGTACGGCCCCACTGGCGAGAAGGCCATCTCGGGCATCGAGCGCGTCAGCCGTCCCGGCCGGCGCGTGTATGCGAGCCGCGACGAAGTGCCGGCGGTGCTCGGCGGACTCGGCGTGTCGATCCTGACGACTTCCCGCGGGGTGATGACGGGCCGGGCCGCGCAAAAGGCCGGCGTCGGCGGCGAAATCCTCTGCAACGTTTGGTAGTAAGAAACGGTTGACGCTATGTCTCGAATTGGAAAGAAACCGATCGCAGTCCCCAAGGGTGTGACCGTCAAGGCCGACGCCAACGGCGTCGACGTGAAGGGCCCCAAGGGACAAATGAAGCAAGCGCTTCCTCCCGGCATCGTCGCCGCCGTGGAAGACGGCAACATCGTCACGAAGAAGAACTCGGACGATCCGCAGCTCAACAAGTTCCACGGCCTGGCGCGCAGCCTGGTGAACAACGCCGTGCTCGGCGTCACCGAAGGCTGGAAGAAGGAGCTCGACATCGTCGGCGTCGGTTACCGCGCCGAGATGAAGGGCAAGCAGGTCGTGCTGGCGCTGGGCTACTCGCACCCGATCGTGTTCGACATCCCGAACGGGATCGACATTGCGATCGAGAAACAGACGCACCTCACCGTGACCGGCGTGGACCGCCAGCTGGTGGGCCAGGTGGCCGCCAACCTGCGGCGCATGCGCAAGCCGGACCCGTATCAGCAGAAGGGTGTCCGCTACACGGGTGAAGTGTTGAAGAAGAAGGCCGGGAAGACTGGCGCCTGACGATTTCAGATCGCAGATTGCGGATTGCAGATCAATTGGGGATCGCAGAGTTGGTGATTGGTTATGAGAATCAAGACTAAGGAAGATCGACGCGACCGGATCAAGTTCCGGATCCGCAAGAAGATGGCGGGCACGTCCGATAAGCCGCGTCTCAGCGTGTTCCGGAGCGTGTCGCATATCTACGTGCAGGTGATTGACGACCGCTCGGGCCAGACCATCGCGTCGGCGTCGAGCATCGACCCGCAGGTCAAGGGCAAGCTGGCCAAGGGCATCGCCGGCGGCAACATCAAGGGCGCGGAGATGGTCGGGGCGGCCATCGCCGAGCGCTTGAAGGAGAAGGGCATCACCAAGGTGGTGTTCGATCGCAACGGGTTCCTCTATCACGGGCGCGTGCGCGCCGTCGCCGAAGCTGCTCGCTCGGCGGGTCTCGAGTTCTGATGGCACATATGAAGACACGCGAAAAGATCGACCCGGCGCAGCTCGACATCAAAGACACGGTGGTCTCCATCAACCGCGTCACCAAGGTCGTGAAGGGCGGCAAGAACCTGAGCTTCAGTGCGCTGGTGGTGGTCGGCGACGGTCACGGCGTGGTGGGCTACGGTGTCGGCAAGGCGAAGGAAGTGCCGTCGGCGATCAAGAAGGGCATCGAGGCCGCGAAGAAGAACCTGATTCGCGTGCCGGTGCAGGGCACGACGGTGCCGCATCCCGTGGTGGGCCGTTACGGCGCCGGCCGCGTGCTGCTGAAGCCCGCACCGGATGGCACGGGCATCATCGCCGGCGCGGCGGTTCGCGCGGTGGTGGAGTCGGCGGGTGTGACCAACGTTCTGACCAAGTCGCTGGGATCCGCGAATCCGCACAACGTGGTGCGCGCGGCGTTCACGGCGTTGCAGGATCTCAAGGATCCGCAGAAGTTGATGCGGCTACGTGGCAAGGATACGTTGGACGAACTCTCCGGCGGCCGGCCCAACTAAGCCGCAGATTACGCAGAGAAGAGAAACGACATGGCGAAGGCAAAGCAGGCAGCGCAGGCGAAGAAGACCGTGACGGTCACGCTCGTGAAGAGCCCGATCGGATTCCAGAAGGTCCAGGGGAAGGTTGCGGAAGGCATGGGCCTGCGCAAGCTGAATCACACGGTGACGCTGGCCGACACGCCTGAAACGCGCGGCATGATTTTCAAGATTCGTCACCTCGTGACGGTCAGCGAGTAAACGGTATGGGTCTCAATAATCTGAAACCGGCCGATCGGTCGAAGTTCAAGAAGAAGCGCGTCGGCCGTGGTCCCGGGTCGGGCCTCGGCAAGACGTCGGGCCGCGGCCACAAGGGCGCGCAGTCGCGCTCGGGCTACAGCTTCAAGCGCGGGTTCGAAGGCGGCCAGATGCCGCTGCACCGGCGCGTGCCGAAGCGCGGCTTCACGAACATCTTCCGCACCGAGTACGACGTGGTGAACCTCGATCAGCTCGAGAAGCTGTTCGACCAGGGCGCGACGGTGACCGTCGATGCGTTGCGCGAGCGCGGCATCGTCAGCAGCCGGACCGCGCTGGTGAAGGTCCTGGCACGCGGCGAGGTCACGAAGGCGCTGACCGTGCAGGCGCACAAATTCAGCGGAAAGGCCGCCGAGAAGCTGGCCGCCGCAGGTGGCAAGGCCGAGGCGATCAGTAGCTAACTGAGGCAACTGTGCTCGATACCCTGAAGAATCTTTTCGCCGTCGCCGATCTCCGCAACCGAGTGTTGTTCACACTCGGCATGCTGGCGGTGTATCGCGTCGGCAACTTCATTCCCACGCCCGGGGTGAACTCGGAGGCGCTGAAGATTCTCGCCGAGCAGGCGCAGAATTCGATGTTCGGCCTCTATGACATGTTCACCGGCGGCAGCCTGTCGCGCGTGACGATCTTCGCGCTCGGCGTGATGCCGTACATCAGCTCGTCGATCATCCTGCAGCTGTTGACTGTGGTGTGGCCGTACCTCGAGCGGTTGTCGAAGGAAGGCGAGCTGGGCCGCCGCAAGATTACCCAGTACACGCGCTACCTCACGCTGGTGCTCGCGATGGTGCAGTCGCTCGGCATCGCGATCTATCTCGAACGCCAGACCGAAGTCGCCGGCGGCCTGCCGCTCGTCTTCGAGCCGGGTTGGGGTTTCCGCCTCGGCTGCATGCTGACGCTCACCACCGGCACCATGTTCATCATGTGGCTCGGCGAGCAGATTACCGAGCGCGGCATCGGCAACGGCATGTCGCTGATCATCTTCGCGGGCATCGTCGTCAACTTCCCGCGCGCGGTGATTGCGACGTTCGATCAGTTACAGACCGGCCAGATCGGCCTGCTGACGATGGCGATTCTGGTCGTGCTGATGGTGGGCGTGATTGCCGCGATCATTTACGTGGAACGCGGGCATCGGCGGATCACCGTCCAGTACGCCAAGCGTGTCGTCGGCCGCCGCCAGTACGGCGGGTCGAGCACACACATCCCGCTCAAGGTCAACACCGGCGGCGTGATCCCGGTGATCTTCGCCAGCTCGATCCTGACGTTCCCGGCCACGCTGTCGGGCGTGTTCGCGCCGGACAGCTTCATGGCTCGCGCCATCCGGCAGATTGAGTACGGCATGCCGCTGCACAACCTGCTTTACGTGCTCGGCATCGTGTTCTTCGCGTATTTCTACACTGCGATCATCTTCAACCCGGATGACGTGTCGGAGAACATGCGCAAGTACGGCGGCTTCATTCCGGGCATCCGTCCCGGTAAGCGGACCGCGGAATACATCGACACGATCCTGGCGCGCATCACGCTGGTGGGCGCCGTGTATCTGGCGATTGTCGCGATCATCCCGGAGTTCTTGCTGACCGGCTTCCGCGTGGCGCCGATCCCGTTCATCGGCGAACAGCTCGACGCGAATCTGCCGCGCTTCATTACCCAGGGTCTGGGCGTGACGTTCTTCTTTGGCGGCACCTCGTTGCTGATTGTCGTCGGCGTTGCCATGGATACCGTGAACCAGGTCGAGTCGCAACTGATCATGCGGCATTACGACGGGTTCATGAAGAAGACGCGGATCAGAGGACGGCGCGGATAACGTGGCGCTCAACCTGGTGATGCTTGGCCCGCCGGGCGCGGGTAAGGGCACGCAGGCGGAACGTTTCGCTCGCGAGCACGGAATCCCCAAGGTGTCGACGGGGGACATCCTTCGCGAGGCCGTGCACAGCGAGTCGGAACTCGGCCGGCGAGTGAAGGCGGTGATGGAACGCGGCGAGCTGGTCGGCGACGACCTGATGATCGGCATCGTGCGCGAGCGGCTGTCGCGGCCGGATGCGATGGCGGGGTTCGTGCTCGACGGGTTTCCGCGCACTGCGGCGCAGGCCCAGGCGCTGGACGAAATTACCGCGAGCCGGGGCCCGGTGATCTGCGTCGAGATCCAGGTGCCCGACGAGGAGCTGGTGCGGCGGGTGCGGGGACGGCGGGTGTGCGATGACTGCGGCGCGAATGCCGACGCCTTCGAGCACAAACAAGGTGCGCTGCCGGACCTGTGCCAGAACACCGAGCGGTGCCGGTCGATCGGCCCGAGCTGGGTGGCGCGCTCGGATGATTCGGAGTCGGTGGTGCGCGAGCGGTTGAAGGTCTATTGGCGCGATACGCGGCCGATGATCGAGTACTACAGCTCGCGGCCGACGTTCCGATCGATCGACGGGTTGCAGACGCCGGAGCAGGTGCGGGAAGCGCTGGTCTCGGCGGCGGCATCGGCGTTGGGCATGCCGGCGTCGCAGTTGCAGTCGATGGCGAAGAAGAAAAAGCCGGGCGGCGAAGCCGTCCCGCCGCGCGGAGCGCGGCAAGGATAACGGGCGCAGGCGTCATGAGCATCGTGTGCCGGTCGGCGGCGGAAATCGAGAAGCTGGCGCGGGTCAATGCGCTGGTGGCGCGCGTGCTCAAGGAGCTCGCGGCGGCGGTCCGTCCCGGCGTGACGACGCGGCAGCTAGACGAACTGGCCGAGCGGCGGTTGCTCGAAGCGGGCGCGGAGCCGGCGTTCAAGGGGTATCACGGATACCCGGCGACGATTTGCGCATCGGTGAACGAGCAGGTCGTGCACGGGATTCCGAACGACCGGCCGATGGCGGAGGGCGACATCGTCTCGATTGATATGGGCGCCAAGCTCGACGGGTTCTTCGGCGATTCGGCGGTGACCGTGCCGGTCGGCCGGATCTCGCCGGAAGCGGAACGGCTGTTGAGCGTGACCAAGACCGCGCTCGATCGCGCGGTGGCGACGGTGAAGGCGGGCGCGCGGGTGTCGGATATCGGCGCCGCAGTGCAGTCTTACGTCGAGGCGCACGGGTTTTCGGTGGTCCGCGAGTTCGTGGGCCACGGCATCGGAACGGCGCTCCACGAGGAGCCGCAGATTCCGAACTACGGGACGGCGGGCCGCGGTCCGCGGCTGGCAGAAGGCATGGCGCTCGCGATCGAGCCGATGGTCAACGCCGGCAAGCCCGCGGTGAAGGTGCTGGGAGACGGGTGGACGGCGGTCACGAAAGACCGGGCCCTGTCCGCGCACTTCGAGCACACGGTGGTGGTGACCGAAGACGGCTGCCGCGTGCTGACGCTGCCAGCCGACGAAGTGGCCGTAGCCGCGGATGGACGAGCCGCAACGGCCGCCGGATAGGACGGCAGAAGGCGTCGTCCTCGAGTTGCTGCCGAGCCACCTGGTTCGTGTGGAGCTGGATGGACGGCACATCGTGACCGCGCATCTCGCGAGTCCGGTGGGACGGAATTACGTGCGGGTGATCGTCGGCGATCGGGTCAGGGTGGCGGTGATGGCGAACGACCCCAGTCGCGGACGGATCGTCGAGAAGTTGTAGTGCCGGGAGGGCGGCTCTTCAGAGCCGCCGATGGAGTTAGGCAATGAAAGTGCGAGCGTCGGTAAAAAAAATTTGCGACAAGTGCAAGGTGGTCCGCCGCCGTGGCGTGGTCCGCGTGATCTGCACGAACCAGAAGCATAAGCAACGTCAGGGATAAAGGACTATGGCGCGTATTTCAGGTGTCGATCTTCCGCGCACGAAGCGCATCGAGGTCGGGCTCACGTACATCTTCGGCATCGGCCGGCATCGCTCGAACGTGATTCTCACGGCGGCGGGTGTCAGCCCCGACGTCCGGGTCAAGGACCTCACCGAAGACGACGTCCGCAAGATCACCCGTGTGCTCGAAGAGCAGGGCGGCGTCGAAGGCGATCTCCGCAAGGAGATCTCGCTGAACATCAAGCGGCTGATCGAGATCGGCAGCTATCGCGGCGGCCGTCACCGCCGCAACCTGCCGCTGCGGGGACAGCGGACCAAGACCAACGCTCGCACCAGGAAGGGCCCGCGCAAGGGCGCCGTGGCCAAGAAGAAGACGGTGTAATCGATCATGGCAAAAGAGAAACTACAGGACGCAACAGCGGCACCTGGCGGCGAAGGCAAGCCGTCGACCAAGAAAAAGAAGACCTTCAAGAAGCGCGGCGAAAAGCGCATCGTCCACCACGGCTTCGTGCACGTGCAGGCGTCGTTCAACAACACGCTGATCACGATCACCGACGCCGAAGGCGCGGTGGTGTCGTGGTCGAGCGCCGGCGCGATCGGCTTCAAGGGCTCGCGCAAGGGCACGCCGTTCGCCGCCACGCAGGCCGCGCTGAGCGCCACCAACACCGCGAAGGCGTTCGGGATGCGCTCGTGCGACGTGCTGGTCAAGGGCCCCGGCTCCGGCCGCGAGTCGGCGATCCGCGCCCTGCAGACCGCCGGCCTCGAAGTGCGATCGATCCGCGACGTTACGCCGATCCCGCACAACGGCTGCCGTCCACCGAAGCGTAGGAGAGTTTGATCCATGGCACGTTATAACGGACCTGTTTGCCGTCTCTGCCGCCGCGAGGGCATGAAGCTGTTCCTCAAGGGCGAGCGTTGCTACACCGAGAAGTGCGCGATCGAGAAGCGCAACATGCCGCCCGGCCAGCACGGACGTCTGCGCAAGGCCAAGATGGTCGGCTACGGCGTGCAGCTGCGCGAGAAGCAGAAGGTCAAGCGCATTTACGGCGTGCTGGAAGATCAGTTCCGCCGCTACTTCGAGCAGGCCGAGCGCACGCGCGGCGGCATCACCGGCGAAACGCTGTTGCAATTGCTGGAGCGCCGGCTCGACAACACCGTCTACCGCATGGGCATGGCGACCTCGCGCGCCCAGGCGCGGCAGCTGGTGCGACATGGCCACTTCCTGGTCAACGGCAAGCGCGTCGACGTACCGTCGTATTCGTTGAAGTCCGGCGACACGGTGGTGGTCCGCGAAGGCAGCCGCCAGAACCCGACCATCCTGCACGCGCGGGAAGAGGTCAAGGGCCGCGGCATTCCGGAATGGATCTCGCCGGAAGGCGAGCACGGCGGCAAGGTGGTTTCGATGCCGACGCGCGAGCAGATCAACCTGCCGGTGCAGGAACAGCTGATCGTCGAGTTGTACAGCAAGTAGTGCCGGGAGGCCGGCCGGTAGGGCGGCACTTAAGTGCCGCCGTCCCGGTGTATCGCAAGCCACGCTCCAGCAGCTTGTCAGGCCTGCAGCGAGCGAGCGTGGTCAATAACCGCAGGTCTGGAGGCCAGTCTGCTGGCCCGTTAGCGAAGGGAAGTTAGAGATATGTGGAAAGGTTTTCAGCGCCCCAAGCGCCTTGATTTTGAACGCGAGACCCTGACCGATCGGTTCGGCCGCTTTTACGCGCAGCCGTTCGAGCGCGGTTTCGGCACCACCATCGGCAACGCGCTCCGCCGCGTGCTGCTGTCGTCGATTGAAGGCGCGGCGATCACCGCGGTGCAGATCGACGGCGTGCTCCACGAGTTCTCGCCCATCAAGGGCGTGGTCGAGGACGCGACCGACATCATCCTCAACCTGAAGCAGCTGCCGATCACCTGTCACGTCGACTACACCAAGACGCTGACGCTGCGGAAGGACAAGCCGGGCCCGGTGCGCGCCTCGGACATCGAAGCCGACGCCGACGTCGAGATCCTCGAGCCGGATGCGCACATTGCGACCATCGCCGACGGCGGCCGCCTGCACATGCAGCTGCGCGTCAAGCGCGGCCGCGGCTACGTGTCGGCGGATCGCAACTTCGACGAGGATCTCGGCATCGGCTGGATCCCGATCGACTCGGTGCACTCGCCGGTGAAGAAGGTCAACTACCTCGTCGAGGGCGCGCGCGTCGGCCAGACCACCGACTACGACAAGCTGACCCTCGAAGTCTGGACCAACGGCTCGGTGACGCCCAGCGATGCGGTGTCGCTCTCCGCGAAGCTGATTCGCGATCACCTGAACATCTTCGTCAGCCTCGACGACGCGGATGACGACGTGATCGACGGCGGCTCGGAGCCGGCGCGGGCCGGCGTGGCCAACGAGCACCTCGACAAGAGCGTCGAGGAGCTTGAGCTGTCGGTGCGGTCCTACAATTGCCTGAAGAACGCGAATATCCGCACCATCCGCGAGCTGGTCGGCAAGACCGAGACCGAGATGCTCAAGACCAAGAACTTCGGGCGCAAGTCGCTCAACGAGATCAAGGAGATCCTGACGTCGATGGGATTGAGCCTCGGCATGAAGCTCGATCAGCCCGCGGCGGCGGAATAAACAGTCATGCGTCATCGCAATGCACATCGCAAGCTCGGCCGCGTTAGCGAGCACCGCACGGCGCTCCTGCGCAACCAGGCAGAAGCGCTGCTCGCGCACGAGCGGATCGAGACCACCGTGCCCAAGGCGAAGGAGCTGCGGCCGTTCGTCGAGCGGCTGATCACCATCGCCAAGCGCGGGGTGCGCGCCAACGATCCGAAAGGCGTGTCGCTGTCGGCCCGCCGCCTCGTCATGCGCGACGTGCTCAACGAGACCGTTGTCACCAAGCTGTTCGACGAGCTGGCGCCGCGCTTCATGGAGCGGCCGGGCGGCTACACCCGCATCCTCAAGCTCGGACACCGCCGCGGCGATGCCGCCGAGCTCGCGCAGATCGAGTTGATCGGCAGCGAGTTCGACCCGAAGAAGGCGGAAGAAGAGAAGAAGGCTGCGGCCGCGGCAGCCGAGGCCGGCGAGAAGCCGAAGTCAACCAAGAGCGTGGGCGAGCGCCTTCGCGCGGCGGCGAAGAACATCCGCGGCGGCCAGAAGGCCCAGGGCGGCGAAGGCGGCGCGAAGAGCAAGGCGAGCAAGCCTGCGCGCGGCGCCGCGAAGAAGACCACGACCCCACGCAAGGCCGGCGGTTCGTAGGCCACAGATGGCACAGATGGCGCAGATCAGACTGCGTCACTGAAACGGATGCCTGACATCCTCGCGGACTTTTCACAGGCCTCGATGGCTCACGCTGTCGAGGCCAATCTTTTTGCCTTCTTTCAGCACCTTCACGTGTGGCCGCGCGTCGAGCTGCACGACGACCCGCCGTACCTGTGGACCCTGTCGAACCTGCCGTTCCCGCTGTTCAACAGCGTGGTGCGCGCGCGCCTGTCGGACGCCGAGGCCGACGCCGGCATCGATGCGCGGATTCGCGCCTGCGGCGATCGCCAGGTGCCGATGTTGTGGTGGACCGGGCCGGCGTCGACGCCCGCCGATCTTGGCAAGCGGCTCGAGCGGCGCGGGTTCGTGGTGGAGCCAGCCATCGGGATGGCCGCGGATCTCGAATCGATGGCGTTCCTGCCGGACGATCGGACCATCACGGTCGAAGCGATCGAAGACCCGCAGACGCTCACGACTTGGAGCCGTGTGCTCTGCAGCGCCTTCGGCGCGCCGCAGACCTTCGGCGAGGCGTTTGCCGAGCTGGTCATCACGATGGGCCTCGATGCCGCATCGCCGTTCCGTCATTTCCTGGGCCGGGTGGAAGGCGAGCCGGCGGCCACCTGCTCGGTGTTCTTTGGCGCCGGCGTTGCCGGTATTTACGACGTGGCCACGCTGCCCGAGCGCCGCCGTCGCGGACTCGGCGCCGCGGTCACGCGTGCCGCGGCCGCCGAAGCGATCGCCCGCGGCTATCGCATGGCCATCCTGCACTCGAGCACGACCGGCGCCGCCATGTATCGCGCACTCGGTTTCGATGACGTCTGCCTGATCGGCCAGCACGTGTGGGCGCCGGGGGATTTTCGGCGATGACCCTCGCGGAGCAGTTCGGCAACATCGACATCTACGTTTTCGATCAGCTTCTGCGCGGCCGCATTGCGCCTGGCATGCGCGTGTTCGACGCCGGCTGCGGCGGCGGCCGCAATCTGGTCTACCTCCTGCGATCCGGTTACGAGGTGTGCGGCAACGACGCCGATGCCGGCGCCATCACCCAGGTGCGGGCCCTGGCCGCGTCACTCGCCGCGGGACGTCCTCACGATTTTCGCGTTGAGCCGATCGAGCAGACGTCGTTTCCAGACCAGCATGCCGACGTCGTGATCGCCAGCGCCGTCCTTCACTTTGCGCGGGACGAGGCGCACTTCGAGGCGATGCTGCGGCAGCTGTGGCGCGTGCTGAACAACGGCGGCGTCTTCTTCGCGCGGCTGGCCAGCACGATCGGCATCGCCGGTGACGTCCGTCCGCTGTCCGCCTCCCCGGCCGACGGCCGCTACGGCGAGACCTCGCCGAGCACAGGCTCGGGCGCAGGACGCTATCGATTGCCCGACGGCAGCGATCGCTACCTCGTCGACGCCGCGACGATCGAATCGTGGACGGCGCGGCTCGGCGGCGTGCTGATCGATCCGATCAAGACCACCGTGGTGCACGAGCAGCGCTCGATGACCACCTGGGTAGCGCGGCGAACGCCGTCATCGCGCGAATGAGCTGGTGGTATCCTGTCACGCGAATGACCACGCGCGCTCGCACGACGCTGGCGCTGTTCGTTTTCTTCCAGGCCTTCTACGCATTGAGCTCGTCGGGAAATGCGTTTCGCATTCCCGATGAGTTCGAAGTTTATTTCCAGACCGAACATCTCTTCGACGCGGGCGACATCTCCGTGCCGCAGACGCTCGAGATTCGCCAGCCCGTCGTGGTTGACGGCAAGGTGGTTGGCGCGCAATCGGTGTTCTTCGGCAAGGTCGGGCAGGATGGCAAGCCGTACGCGCCGTACGGTCCGTTTGCCGCCGTGCTCGCGCTTCCACATCATGCCGCCGGCAGGGCCATCGCCAGCCTGCTCGGCATCCCACGTCGTCCGCCCAGCCAGGGGCTCGCCTGGGTGATGTTCGTCGCCGGCATCACCATGTTGACGACCGCCACAGCGGCGGCGCTTGCAGTCGCCGGCTTCTATCGCGCCGTGCTCGCCCTGGGCACACCGCAGCATGCCGCATTGTGGTTGTCGCTCCTGCTCGGCGGCGCGACCGTGCTCTGGCCGTACGGCACGTCGTTCTATACCGAAGCGTGGCAGGCGGCGACGATGATCTGGGCGGCGGCGTTGTTGCTCGAGGCGCGCACCGCGGCTCGGCCGCAGGTGAACATCGCGATTGCCGCGATACTGCTGACCGTGACCGGCCTGACGAAGGTCACCAGCCTCGTCTTCGCTCCCGGCTTCGTCGTCGCCGCGCTCGCCGAGAGGTCGCTGCCTCAACGACGTCGTGTGCACGTGGCGGCGGCCCTGGCGGCCGGTATTGCCGTGGCGACGGCGGGGCATTTGTTGTGGAACTACTATCGATTCGGCTCGATCTCCGACTTCGGATACGACTGGTCCGAGACGATCCCGATGATGCCGGCGCGCGCGTTTCTGATGTCCGACATTCCTCGCGGGCTCGTGGTGCTACTCGCGACGCCGGGCAAGTCACTGTTTCTCTGGGCGCCGCTCCTGGTGCTGGCGGCATTGAGCAGCGGACGTGTCTGGCGCCTCGAGCGCGGCCTCGCCGTCGGTGTCGTCGCGGCGTTTTCTATAGGCCTGATCTTCTATGCCGCGTACCTGTTTCCAGAGGGCGGCTACGCGCACGGACCGCGTCATCTCGTGCCGATCGTGCCGCTGGTAGCGTTGCTTGCCGCCGGGCCGGCGGCGGATCGCTGGCCGCGCGCGGCGTGGATGGCGTGCGGCGGCGTGGGCTTCGCAATTGGCCTGCTGGCGGTGTCGGTGTCATTCCTCGAAGATCAGGCGCTGCGCCGTGATGGGCGCGGGCAGGTGGTGGCTGGATATTACGAAGTGATCGATCCGCTGCCGGGCCGGGCGAATAACCGCTATCGGCTCGGTTACTTTCCTTTCGTCACGGCGATGGATTCGCCGCGGTGGTGGCAATCGCCGGCGCTAGGGCAAGGCCCTAACTACTTTCCGCGCTACTTACGCCAGGTGCGTCGCCAGTTGCCTGATGGCGGCGCGATCCCGGAGGCTTTCACCTGGTTATGGCCGGCGATGTGGCTCGCCGTGATGATCGGGGCGGGCGTGGTACTGTTTCGCCGGCGGGCTGCCGACGAGTTGCCGTCCTAGAGCACCAGGCTCCGCCTTCGGGGCCATCGCACCGCGACGTGTCAGAATCATAGGCCGATGCCCCGTTTCGAAACCTTGCTGCAGAACAACCGCCAATGGGCCGCCGATCGCGTCAATCGCGATCCCGCGTTTTTCACGCGTCTCGAGAAGCTTCAGGCGCCGGAGTTCCTGTGGATCGGCTGTGCGGACAGCCGCGTCCCGGCCAATGAAATCGTTGGTCTCGATCCTGGCGAGCTGTTCGTGCACCGCAACGTCGCCAACGTCGTCGTCCACACCGATCTGAACTGCCTCTCGGTGCTGCAATTTGCCGTCGACGTGCTGAAGGTGAAGCACGTCATCGTCTGCGGGCATTACGGCTGCGGCGGCATCCAAGCGGCCTTGGAGAAACAGTCGCATGGGTTGATCGACAACTGGCTGCGGCACGTGCAGGACGTCGAGCGGGACTACGAAGACGAGCTGGCGATGATTGCCGATCCGAAGGCGCGCGAGAATCGCTTGTGTGAATTGAATGTCGCCGAGCAGGTGCGCAACGTCGCGCGCACCACCGTCGTGCAGGACGCGTGGCGTAACGGCCACGACGTCCAGCTGCACGGATGGGTTTACGGGTTAAAAGACGGACTGATTAGGGATCTGCGAGTAACCGTATAGCCCCCGCTGTCAGGCGGGGGATCCCGTTGCGGAACCCCCGGCTAAAGCCGGGGGCTATCTGGTGTTGTCGTTAAGCCGGTTCTTCAACCGCCTGACCACGCTCAGCCTTCGCGCTGGCAATGATCTTCGTCTGCAGGTGGCTCGGCACCTCGTCGTAGTGCGAGTACTCCATGTGATACGAGCCGCGCCCGCCGGTGACGGAGGTCAGGTGCTGTTCGTAGGTCAGCATCTCCGACATCGGCACCTGCGCCTTGATCACGGTCGACGTGCCGCGCGCTTCCATGCCTGAGATGCGGCCGCGCCGGCCGTTCAGGTCGCCCATCAGGTCGCCGGCGTTGTCGTTCGGCGCCTGAATCGTGACGTTCATGATCGGCTCGAGCAGCGTTGGCTTGGCGCGCGACATGCCGTCCTTGAACGCCAGCCAGCCGGCGGTCTTGAACGACAGTTCGTTCGAGTCCACGTCGTGGTACGAGCCGTCGTACAACGTCACGCGGAAATCGACCACGGGATAGCCGGCGAGATAACCGCGCAGCCGCGATTCCTGGATGCCCTTCTCGACGGCGGGAATAAAGCCGCGGGGAATCGAGCCCCCGAAGATCTCGTCGACGAACTCGAACTCGCTGCCGCGCGGCAGCGGCTCCATCTTGATCTTGCAATCGCCGAACTGGCCGTGGCCGCCGGTCTGTTTCTTGTGGCGGCCGTGCGCCTCGACCCGCGAGGTGATGGTCTCGCGGTAGGGAATGCGGGGCGGTTTCAGCAGCACTTCGACCCCGAAGCGGCGTTTGAGCTTCGCCACCGTGACCTCGATGTGCATCTGGCCCTGACCGGCGAGCAGCAGCTCGTGCGTCTGCGGATCGCGCTGGTACTTGATGGTGCTGTCTTCCTCTTCGAGGCGGTGCATCGCGGTGCTGATCTTGTCTTCGTCGCCGCGGCTCTTCGGCTCGATGGCGTACGACAGCACCGGTTCCGGGAACGCGATCGGCGCGAAGGTGACGCCGGCGGCCTTGTCGGCGAGGGTGTCGTTGGTGCGCGTGTCTTTCAGTTTCGCCACCGCGCCGAGGTCGCCCGCCTTGAGCTCCGGCACGTTGGTGGCCGTCTTGCCTTGCAGCGCAATCAGGTGGCCGAGGCGCTCCGGCGCGCCCTGCGTGGCGTTGGTCACGGTCGAATCCGCTTTGAGGCAACCCTGATACACGCGAAACATGGTGATGCGGCCGGCGAACTGATCGGCCACCGTCTTCCACACGAACGCGGCATACGGCGCCTTCTCATCCGCGGTCTTCGTGATCTTTTCCTTATTGGCAATCGCCGTGAACGGGCGATCGGCAGGAGAGGGCAGATACGCGAGGATCGCGTCCATGAACGGTTGGGCGCCAATGTTCTGCAGGCCCGAGGTGCACACCAGCGGGACGATCTTGGCCGCGTGCGTCGCGGTGGCGAGGCCCTTCGTCAATTCTTCCTGGGTCAGCGTGCCGGCCTCGAAAAACTTCTCCATCAAGGATTCGTCGGCCTCGGCCACCATCTCGATCAGCGCTTCACGCGCCGAATTGGCGGCGTCGGTGAGGCCCGCGGGAATCTCACCCTCGGTCATCTTCCCCGACGCGTCTCCCGCGAATGAGTACGCCTTCATCGACACCAGGTCGATGACGCCCGCGAAATTCTTTTCTTCGCCGAGCGGCAACTGGATCGGCACGATGGTGCGCCCCAGCGTCTGCCGCAGCGATTCGAGCACGCGATCGAGCGAGGCGCGATCGCGATCGAGCCGGTTCACCGCGACAATGCGCGGCAGCTCGAGCTCGTCGGCGACGGCCCAGGCCTTTTCGGTCTGCACTTCGACGCCCGACACGCCGTCGACGACCAGCACCGCGCCGTCGGCGACGTGCATCGCGGCGCGCGCGTCGGAGAAAAAGTTGCCGAACCCAGGCGTATCGATCAGATTGATTTTGGTCTTGTTCCACTCCGCGTAGGCGAGGCTGGCGGAGAGCGTGTGCTTGCGGCTGATTTCTTCTTCGTCGTAGTCCGTCACTGTGGTGCCGTCGTCAACCCTGCCGAGGCGGTTGACCATGCCGGCGTCGAGCAACAGCGCGGACACCAGTTGTGTCTTGCCAGAACCGCCGTGACCCACTACAGCCACGTTGCGGATACTGGCAGCGTCGTAGACCTTCATAGGCGGGATCCTCCCGGGCGCGGATACGCCCTACACGCGCATCTTAATACCGGGAGACGGCCGGCCGGGAAGCGAATCGGTGCCGTCATTTCGCCCGGAAAAGGGCGTCTACCTCATCCATTTTGATGCGGATGTCGGCCTGGCCGGTGCGCCGCAGTGTCTCGGTAACGGGCACGCGGTCGCCCAGCGGCTCGCGAAACAGGGTATAGGCGTGTTCCCGCCAGTTCACGAGGTCCGAGATGTAGAGGAATTTGCCGTTCCGGCGAAGGAGCGCGAAGGTCGAGCCGTAACTCGACATCAGGAGAAACGACTCGCGCCGCCGCGGCCGCGGCTCGCGATCGGGCGGCACAAACGCCGTCGCGCCGAACGGCGGCGCGAGATCGGGCACGGGCTGGCCGAGCAGCGCCAGCAGCGTCGGCGCCAGGTCGGGCAGCAGCAGCACGCGCGCGAGATCCGTCGTGAACCGCTCGCGCAGCCCCGGCGGCAACCGGACGATCAGCGGAATGCGCACGTCCTCGGGAAAGAGGAAGAATTGATGCCCCCAGTTGCCGTCAACGCCGAGCGAATCGCCGTGGTCCGAGGTGATGATGATGATGCTCTTGTCGTACAACCCGCGGTCTTTCAGATAGGCGACAAACGCCCCGAAGCACCCATCGAGCCGTTCGAGCCGCGACGCATAGGGCGGGTAGAAGCCGGAGTAGCGCGGATCCGGGTCATCAACGGGCATCACATTGTGGAGGCGCGTGTTCATGATGTGCACGTTCATCGGCGCCAAAAAGGTGAACAGCGGCCGCTCAGGCGCGGGCCGCGTCTCGACGTGCGCCTGCAGGGCCGCGACGTTGTCGCACAGATCGGTATAGACGGTCGTCACACCCGGATTGAGAAACGTGCGCTGGGTCGAGGATTTGAACGTCTCTTCCACCGTGTAGTCATTGATGACCAGATCGTAGCCGGCGCTGGTGATGAGCGGCTCGAGCGGGTTGACCCGCGTAAAGATCTGGCCCCAGCCACGCGTCAGCGGTGTGCCCGTCCACATCGACGGGATGGACAACCAGGTGCCACCGTACGCCGTGAAGGCGTTGCGAAAGACATAGCTGTCGGCGGCGAACTGCGCGATGGCCGGCGTGAAGGTGACGGCGGGATTGTAGGGAGAGAGATAGTCCCGTCGCAGGCTGTCGATCACCAAGATGAAGACGTGAGGCAGCGGCGCGCGAACGTCAATCGGTGTGTTCGCGAACGTGGTGTCCGGCACGGCTGGACGCAGCGCCGACTGCGTGACAGTGGACGCCGTCATCGCACGGTAGTAATCCAAGTTGGGCGCCTGTTGTTCGAGCCACAGCCGCGCCACGGCGGCGCCGAGCGGGTCGGTCGCCGGCAGCCGCTCGAGCGCCAGTTCCGCCTCGAGATGCGCGTTGCCGGTGGCCGCCACGACCGCGCGGCTGGCGTACGGCATCGCCGCGAGCCCCAGGAGCACGGCGAGCGGAGCGACCACGAGCCGCCGGAGTGACCACGACTCATCCTGCCGATCGCGGAACCGGTTCAGAAAGAAACTGAAGAGCAGAGCGGTTTCGACCAGGGCGATCAGCCGGTTCACATTCAGCGCCCAATCCACCTGCTCGACGAGTCGAAACGCGACGGCCGCCGCCACCGGGACGATGCACACGAGCAGCAGCGATCGGATCGACCGGCCCTCGAACGGCGCCGAGAGTATGGCCAGCGCGGTGTCGGCCGGTCGATCGTGCCGGCGCTGCCGGACTCGCCATCCCGACCACATCAGCGCCATCACGACGCCGAACGGGATGGCTCCGACCGCGGCGTCAACGTCCGCGAATGCGAGCGACGGGAGCACAAACCGCCGGACGAACTCGGTAATCGCGACCGCGATCAGTGCCACGGCGAAGGTGTATTCCCATTCGAAGGACCGCCGTCGTGTGGCCGCGATCGACGTCGCCAGGCAGACGAGGACAAACACGGCCAGGGCTGCCGCCACGTCGAGCGCGAGCGCCCACGTGACGGTTGCCATCCGGCCGGCCCAGCCACCCGAAATGTCCGAGCGCAGCGCCGCGACGCCCACGTGTAGCAGCCACACGGACAGGGCCGTGGCGAGACACGCGGCGAACAGGCGCCACTGCCCGGTCACCATGCCGGACCGCTGGTCTCGAGGAAAGCGGGTGCCGAGGTGATCGATCACGGCCAGCCAGAGCAGCGGCAGCAGCGCCCCCGGCACAATCCACAATGAGCGCTGGCCACCGTCGAGCGTCACGAGATACGGATTCCCGAGTAGGTAGATGCCGATTGCCCCAAAGAACAGCAGATATCCCACGGCGAGCCACCCAGCCGCGCGACCCGCGCGCCGTTCTCGGAGCGTCCGGAAATCAGGTATTAAGGTGGCCGCGCTGACCAGGAACGCGCCCCAGTACCACGCGTGGTGCCAGGTCACAAATGGCGTCACCCATGGAAATAGCTGCGGGCGGATGACCTGCTCAAAGGCAAACCGTACGGAGATGATGAGCCCGTAGGCCCAGGTGAGCAGACAGAACGCCGCCACCGCCGCGCGGGCCGCGAAGAACGCCCATCGGGTCACGGCGCTTGGCTCCGCGCGATCTCATCGAGCAGCTGACGCACGCGCGTCCGATTGGGTTGAATGCGCAGGGCCTGCTCGGCGTGGTCCCGTGCTTCACCTGCTGCGCCGCGCCGCAGCAGGATCGTCGCGAGCCGGACGCGCACGTCCGCATAGCCCGGGTCGAGCTCCAGCGCGTTCTGATACGTCTTCTCAGCGTCGGCCAGGCGCCCGCCGCGTTCATAGGCGGCGCCGAGATCCGCCAGCAGCTCGACGTCCAGCGGAACCAGTGCTCGGCATCGCTCGAGTTGATTGATGGCGTCGGGTTGTTCCGCGGGGGGATGATCGGCGAGGCGCAGGCACGCTTCCGCTAACGGTTCATTCGCTCCGTGGTGCAAGCGGATCGGCAATACCGCGATGAACAGCGCCAGCACGGTTGCGGCGGCGCCGATCCGGTACGCCGCGGTGAGTGAACGGTTCAGGATGGTCGAAATTATAACCAATGGCCGCACGCCAGCCGCCGACTCGCCGCGTTGCGCTCGGATCGGATCGCGACGGCGGGGCGTCTAGCGTCGCCGGTAGAGGTCATCGAGGTCATCGAGGTGGCGACGGATGAGGCGCTGGTGCACCGTGCGGATGGTCCCGTAGGGCGGCACGCTACGGCCGTTCGGCTCCTCGAAGAGCGTGCGCGCGTACTCGCGAAAGGTGAGGAGGTCAGAGATATAGAGAAACCGGGCGTTTCTGCGCAGCACTCCGAAGGTCGCACCGTAGCTCGATCTCACCAGGAAATCGGCGCGGCGCCGTGCTTGCGGCTCACCCGTGGCCGCGACGAACAGGGGCGAGCCGAACAGCGGTCCGAGATCCTTCGCCGGCTGACCCATCAGGGACGCCAGCGTCGGCACCAGATCGGAGAGGAACGTCACGCGAGCAAGGTCGGTCGTCACCGTCGATCGCAGGGACGCAGGCAGATGCACGATCAACGGGATGCGGATCACTTCCGGAAACAGATAGAACTGGTGGCCCCATCGGCCTTCCTCGCCAAGACTTTCGCCGTGATCGCTCGCCAGGATAATGATGCTGTTGTCGTAGAGGTTGTGGGCCTTGAGGTACTGCACGAACGTGCCGAGACAGCCGTCGATGCGCTCGAGGCGGGAGGCATACGGAGCGTGGAACCCCGGATAGTTGCCGGCGTTTTCAGCTGTGACGCCGGTGTTGAGGATGTGCACGTTCATCGGCGCGAAGTACGCGAACATCGGCGGCGAGGCGGCCGTCCGGTTGGCCAGGCGATCCTGCAGCGACTGCAGGTTCCGGCAGAGATCGGTTTTGACGCTTTCGATGTCGGGATCGAGGAACGTCCGGCTGAGGGTGGGCCGCAGCTGCGTCGCGATCGTGAACTCGTTGATGACGAGGTCGAACCCCCCGCCGCCGATCAACGATTCGAGCGCGTTCATTCGCGGAAAGATGCGGCCCCAACCGCGTGTGATAAAGCTGCCGGTCCAGATCGCCGGCATCGAGAGCCACGTGCCCGCGTACGCCGTGAACGCGTTGCGAAAGGCAAAGCTGTCGCGCGCCAGCGCGTCGATCGACGGCGTGAAGGTGACCTTGGGGTTGTACGGCGACAGGTAATCGCGCCGCAGGCCGTCAATCACGAACATGAAGACATGCGGAGGCGGCCGGTGGGGGACGGACACGGCTGAGACCAGGGTCTCCGCCGGCACCGCGGGATCCATTGTCGACTGCCGCGTCTCGCTCGCCAGCACCTCGCGGTAGTAGCCGATGTCGAAGGAGGGCTGCTCGATCAGGCGGTCCCCCGCCAGGCTGGCGAGCGGATCGGCCGGCGCGAGGCGATCGATGGCGACGCGCGGTTCGAGCTGCGCGTCGCCGGCACCGTTCGCCCAGGCAGTGGACGCATAGGGGAGCGCGTAAAGAAGCGTCACGGCCGCCAGCGGCGGCATGACGGCGAGCACCGGCGACCACCTGCCGGTATCCGCGCGCGACCAAAGCGTGATGAAGACGCCGAAGACCATCGTGGCTTCGGCGATCGCGACGAACGAATGCAGGATGTACGCCCAGTCGAGCCGTTCAATCCGCGCGATCACCATGGCCGCGGTCAGTGTCGTGGCGACCAGTACCGACCGCGGCCGCAATCGGGTGGGCACCCGATACCGACGTCAGGTGCCCGATGCCAGTCGCGTGGTCATGAACCGGACGGCGCGCGGCCAGGCCCGACCACATCAGCGCGATCGTGGCCCCGAATGCAATCGAGATGACGGCCGCATCAGCGGCCGTGAGCGCAAAGGCCGGCAGGACGATGCGCCGCCACAGTTCGGTGATGGCCATGGCGAGCAACGCCACCGTGAGGCCGAATTCCCAGGCGAACGCGCGCCTGCGCGTGGCGGCGACCGCAGCCGCAAGACTCAACACCGCATACACGACGAGAAAAGCGCCGATGTCGATCGCGAGCGCCCAGACCGCCGTCGACACCCGCGCCAGGCCGGTGCCAATGGTCCGGCCCGCCACTGATGCCGCCACCAGGTGCGCGGCCCAGAGGAACACCGCGCTGGTCAGGCAGGCGGCGAGCAGCGGCCGCTGACCGGTGGTGCGATCGACCCGATTCGCGGGTGAGGGTACGCCGACCGCCAAGTGGTCGATCACGGCCAGCCACACGAGCGGCAATAGCGCACCCGGTACCACCGCCAGGCTTCGCGATTGTCCGGTCAGCGTCGCGAGGTAGGTGGCGCCAAGGACCTGCACGCCGATGCCGGCGAACACGACGACGTATCCGACGGCTGCCCACCATGCGGCACCACGGCGCGGCGACCGCAGATCGGGGATTAACGTCAGTGCGCTGGCAGTGAAGGCGATCCAGTAAAAAACGTGGTGCCAGTTGACGAAGGTCACCAGCTCGGGCGATAACCGCGGGCGCACGAACATGTCGAAGGCAAAGGGGGAGTAGGTGCTGACGCCGTAGCCCCACGTGATCAGGAAAATCGCCGCCGCCGTGAATCGACCCGTGTAGAAGAGCAGTCGGCCAATCATGGGTTGCCGGCGCCCGCCGCCTGCTCGATCAGCGCGATGATCGACTGGCGATTCGGCTGAATCTGCAGGGCGCGCTCGAGATGGCGACGTGCCGCGACGGTGTCGCGGCGTTGCAGCAGGAGCCGCGCCAGGCGCACGTGGATGTCGGCGTATTCATCGTCGAGGGTGACGATCTGGCCATAGATTCGTTCCGCATCACCCGATCGCCCGGCGGTTTCATACGCGGCGCCGAGATCGGCCA
This sequence comes from uncultured Acidimicrobiia bacterium, assembly GCA_963784445.1. Classification (GTDB taxonomy): domain Bacteria; phylum Acidobacteriota; class Vicinamibacteria; order Vicinamibacterales; family UBA2999; genus 12-FULL-67-14b. The sequence goes on from CAWARO010000003.1 coordinate 427,059, forward strand.
GCAGTTCGACATCGTCAGGGACGATCGTGGCGCATTGTTCGAGCCGCGGGATGGCGTCGGCGCCGGTGACGGGGTGATCGGCGATCGTCAGGCACTCTTCGCTCCACGATCCGCCGCCGGCCGACGGCAGCTGCACCGGCAAGGCCAGTGCGAGTACGACGACCACCGCTGCGGCGGCCGCAACACGCACGCGCGGCGCAGGGTTCGAGGGCGGGTTGAGCGGAGTCAGGGTGCGTCGATTATAGCCGTGGCATCCGGACGAGCCATCCGTCGAACGATTACTCGTAGCGCAGGGCTTCGATCGGATCGAGGCGCGAGGCCCGCCACGCCGGCAGCATCCCGAAAAAGATGCCGATCGACGCCGAGAAGCCGAGGCCGAGCGCGAACGACCACCATGGCAGCGACACCGGGAAGCCCGAGATGAGGTTCACGGTCAGGCCAATGGCGCTCCCCATCAGCACGCCGAGGATGCCGCCGACGCTGGTCAGCACCGCGGCTTCGATCAGGAACTGCACGAGGATCTCGCGGCGTCGCGCGCCGATCGCCAGGCGGACGCCGATCTCGCGCGTGCGCTCGGTCACCGAGATGGTCATGATTGCCATCACGCCGATCCCGCCGACCATCAGCGCGATCGAGGAGATCACGACCAGCGACAGCAGGATCGCCGCCGAGATCTGATCCCACACCGCGAGGATGGCGTCGGAAGTCACCAGGTCGAAGTCGTTCGGCTTGTCGAGCGTCAGGCCGTGCCGGATGCGCATGATGGCCTCGACCTCCCGCATGGCATCGTCGCGCGACACGCCTTCCTTCGGTAACAGCACGACCATCGCCGGGACGCCGCCGAACGGGCCGCGGCCCCGGATTCTTTCGCTGCCGAACTGCTTGCGAAACACGGTATACGGGACGATGGCGAGGTCGTCCTGTCCGAGGTTCATGGCGCCGCCCGGCGACGGCCGCTTGCCGAACACGCCGATCACCGTGTATTCGACGCCGCCGATGCGCATCTGTTTGCCAATCGGATCGATGCCGCGTGATTGAAAGAGCGCTTCGTACGGCCCATAGCCAATGACGGCCACGGCGCGACTGCGGCTCACTTCCTGCGCAGTGAACGAGCGGCCGGCATACATCTTGATGAAGTTGATCTCGACGTAGCGCTCCGTCGTGCCGATGATGGCGTTGGGCCGCGTCCGCTGGCCGCGGTAGAACATGCGCTCCATGCCGGGCGATCCTGGCGGCCCGCCGCCGCCCAGCCAGAGGTCAGTCATATCGACCGTGGTCGCCAGCCGCTCGATCGCGAGCATGTCGTCGGCGGTGATCAGCGGCCGCCGCATCAGCTGCATGAACGAAGCGCCCGACGAGAAACTGAGCCCGCTGAACCGCTGCACCATGATCGTGTTCGGCCCGAGCGAGTTGATCGAATTGCGCAGCGACGTGTCGAAGCCGCGGATCAGCGACGTCATGCCGACGATCGAGGTCACCCCGATGACCACGCCCAGCACCGTGAGGGCCGAGCGCATCTTGTTGCTGCGCAGCGTGTCGAGCGCCATTGCGGCGGTCTCGCCCAGCAGCGCGAACTGTTTCGTGAATGCCGCCATGATCTATTCGCGGCGCAAGGCTTCGATCGGATCGAGCAAGGCCGCGCGCCGTGCCGGCATCCAGCCAAAAAACAGGCCGACCGCCGCGGTAATGATCACGCCGAGCGCCACCGACCACAGTTCCACCGACGACGGCACCGGCGTCAGCGACGCGATAATGGTCGAAAACATCGCGCCGAGCGCGATGCCGACGATGCCGCCGACGACCGACAGCGTCACCGACTCGGTGAGCACCTGCGACATGATGTCGCGGCGCTTCGCGCCGAGCGCCTTGCGCAGGCCGATCTCGCGCGTTCGCTCGCTGACCACCATCAGCATGATGTTCATGATCACGATGCCGCCGACCAGCAGCGACAGACCGACGATGCCGACCAGCAGCACGGCGATGCCCGCGACCGCCTGTTGAAAGAGCTCCATCATCGAGCCGGAGGCGAGGATGCCGAAATTGTCCGGTTCGGCCGGCTTCAATCGACGCTCGACGCGCAGGGCGATGCGCGCTTCGTCCTGGGCGGTGGCCGCCAGCGTCGGATCGCGAGGCTTGACCATCAGCGAGAGCGACTGTCGCGCGCCGAACAACCGCTGGTAGGCGCCGAGCGGAATCACGGCGAACTCATCGAGCGACTGGCCGAATGCGGCACCCTTCTTCTTGCTGACGCCGATCACCGTGAACGGCATCCCGGCAATCTTGATCGTCTTGTCGAGCGGATCGGCCCCGGCAAACAGGCGATCGGCCGTGCCCCAGCCGATCAGGGTCACCAGCCGCCGGCGCTTGATCTCGGTCGGCGTGATCATGCGGCCGCGCTCGGCGTCGAAGGTCGCGAAGTTGAGGTACTCCTCGCTGACGCCCTGGATCTGCAGCGTCTCGAGCTCTTCGTCGCGATAGGCCACCCGCGTCGCCGTCTGGGCCTGCGCCATGATCGCCGACACCGACGTCGCGAACCGCCTCACCGCGTCGGCGTCCTCGAGCGTGACCAGCGGGTTGTTGCGCATCCGCTCGAAGTCGTCTTCGTTCTGCGTCACGCCCGTCCGTTGGATGGTGAACGAATCCGCGCCCAGGTCCGACAGGATCGCATCCGAGACGGCCTCGTTGACCCCGGTGATCAGCGCGACCACGGTGATGATCGACGACACGGCCACGATGTTGCCGAGCAGCGTCAGCATCGATCTGAGCTTGTTGGCCCAGATCGACGCGAGCGCCAGCATGACGGATTCGAACAGCTGCGCCATGACCTGTTACCGGCGCGCTCCGGGCGCGGGCGCCGTCTTCACGAGATCCCCTTCATACATGCCCCGGACCGATTCGAACGGGCCCGTGATCACCTGGTCGCCTTCCTTGAGCCCCTCGAGGACCTCGAGGTAGCGCTCACCGGCAATGCCGCTCTTGACGATGACGAACGACGCCTTGCCGTCACGCATGACGAAGACGCCTTCGCCTTCTTCGCGCTTCTGGCCGGGCTTGAGTTCCCTCGGCGCCGCCGGCGTGGCCGCCGGGGTTCCCGGCGGGCCGAACCGGAATCCCGTGCGCGGCGGCCGGGTCTCGTGGATCACCTTGCCGCTCTCGTCGTAGAGCAACTCGCGCACCGTCATCGCCTGGATCGGCACTGATACCACCTGCTTCTTGGTGGCCGTCGTGATCTCGGCCGTGCAGGTGAAGCCCGGACGCACCTCGGGAATCTGGCCATCGATGGTGATCGTGACCTTGAAGTTGGTCGCCGTGCGGGTGGTGCCGCCCCCTGCGGCCTGGATTGGGCTGTTGCCGATCTCGGTCACGTGGCCCTTGAAGACCCGATCGGGGATCGCGTCGATCTCAATGTTCGCGATCTGCCCCATCTGCACGAAGGGTACGTCGGTTTCGTCCACTTCCACTTCGGCTTCGATCACCGACATATCCGCGACGGTGAGCAGCACGGTGCCGGCGTTGTTCATGGTGCCGATGACCACGTTCTCGCCCTCTTCGACGTTGCGGCGCGTGACGATGCCGTCAAACGGCGCCTCGAAGCGCACCTGGGTCAGCGTGTGCTGGCTGCTGGCGAGACCCGCCTGCGTCTGATTGAGCTGCGTTTCGCGGGTCTTGATCTCCTGCTCGCGGGCCTTCAGATCGCTCTCGCGGATTTCCACTTCGGCCTCTGTGCGCTCGAGCGTCTCGCGGGTCGTCAGCCCCGCGGTCCACAATTCCTGCTGGCGCTTGAGGTTCTGGCGCGCGTTGTCGAGCTGCGCGCGGCCGCTCTGCAGAGAAACCTTCGACTGTTCAAGAGAGGTCATCGCGCCGGCCACCGCGGCGATATCGCGACGCACGGCGGCTTCCGCATTCACGGGATCGATTTGCAGCAGGAACTGTCCCCGCCGGACCCGATCTCCTTCCTGCACGCCCAGCCGCGTGATGCGCCCCTGGGTCTGGGCGCTGATGTTGACGGTCTTCTTCGGCTCGATCTTGCCCGACGCCGACACGATGGCCTCGAGGTCGCGTTTCTGGATCGATTCCACCGTGACGATGATTCCCGTGTCCCGCCGATTCGCGAAGTACGCCGCGGCGCCGCCGCCGGCCAGCAGCAACACGATCAGGACCAGAACCCATTTCTTCCGAAACACAGCCCCTCCTCCTACACACCGTCGCCCAAAACCGCAAACACCGCCGCGACGATTGCGGCCATACCGAGATAGACGGCCAGCAGTCGCCAAACGTATCGCCGCGCTGGACGGCCCGTGGCCGCCGCCAGCCCCACGGCCAGCAGCCACATCCACCACAACCCGAAGACGTCGATGGTGCCGAAGAGCCGGGCCGGCACCGAGCCTTCGTCGAACACCCGCAGCATGCCGGCCACGTTGGTCGGGCTCGTCAACGATTCATTCACGTAGTGGAGCGGCGCCGCCACCACCTGCTGCAGCGCCAGTACCACCGTAGCGTGAACCGCGATCGCCAGGGCAGTGACAAACGTCACGCGCGCGCCGTCGAACCGTGCCAGCCCCACCAGCCCCGCCGCCACCAAAAGTGTGACGGGTGGTGTCAACAGGAGCCGCCCGCCGCTCGTCAAATAGATCGACACCGGAGGATCGGATCTGAGCCTGTCGGTACGCGGCATCATCCACGCGGCCGCCAAGGGCTTCCGTGACCCGGACGCGCTCGTCAACGAGCGCCTGCTGACCTATTGGTGTCGAGAGAAGCAGCCCGCCGCAGACGGCGGCGACGAGCAACACGACCGCCCAGGTCGTGATGAAGGCCGGGTGCCGCACGACCTCGGCCATGGTGGCGCGAGGGTGCCTCAACACACCCGTCACACGGCGCATTCAAACTTCCTTTGCTCCAACATACGACGATGGCCCGGCATTGGTTTCCTTGACACACTTCCAAACCGCTGAATAGGATGGACTTTCGCTATCCAATTCCTGCCGGAACGCTGTTGTTTGAAGAGATTTTTCTTACTCAAAAATAATATTTCATGTGGTCAAACCAACGCAACCTGTCTCTGCTGTCGATATTGGCCTTGCTCGGAGCCGCCAGCTCCGCTGAAGCTCAGGCGCCTTTAGGCACGCGCGCGGCCGGTCTGGCCGGGGCGTTCGTAGGTGTGGCAGACGATGCCTCAGCAGTTTATTGGAACCCAGCCGGCCTGGCTACCGGCGCGATAGTCAGCGCCATCATCACTTATTCAAGCGACGAAACCGCGCCGGATGATCCGCAAACTGCTGCAGGCGAACGACATACGGGTACAATGGTGGCGCTTTCGGCCCCTCCAGTTGGGCTTGCATACTACCGCGTTGGCGCCTACGGCACGGGAGTAGCCACACCTGCAGTAACCGGCCCCCAGAGCCGAGAAGAAGTGCGGCGCAGTGTGCACGCGCTCACCACGTCTACGGCGGGCGTGTCGCTACTGCACTCAGTGACCGAATACATCGTTGTTGGCGTGACGCCAAAATTCGTCTGGGCGTCGGCTGCGTCGGGCGTGGCGACCGATGCGCGTGCGCACGACGCGTTGTCGACCGCGGCGTCGCTCGACGGGTTTGACAGCACGACGTTCGACGTCGATGCGGGTGTGATGTTCGCGATGCAGCACATCAGGCTCGGACTCGTGGGGCGTAACCTGACGAAGCCGGTGTTCGACGTCGATGCGGAAGACGGGGTCGACGGTATCGAGCTGGCGCGTGAAGTGCGCGCCGGAGTGGGATACGGGTCGACGTGGCCCGGGTTCGCGCGCCTGATGGTGGCCGTGGATGCCGACCTGGTCTCGCGGGTGACGCCGCTGGGCGATCGCCGCGACGTGGCGGTGGGCGTCGAGACATGGTGGCTGGCGCAGCGGTTGGGCGTGCGCGGCGGCATGCGGCGCAGCACGATTGGCGAATCGCGCGCGGCGACGGCCGTGGGGGTTTCGGCCGGGCTGAAACCGGGAATGCTGATCGAAGCGCACGGCGTGTTTGGGCAGAAGGAAGAACGCGGATGGAGTATTGGCCTCCGCGCAGGTTTCTGAAGACGTAAGGCAACAGGCAACAGGCAAAAAGGCAAATAGCGACGCGATGCCAGTTCGAATCGGAGAACTGCTTCTCAAAGAGAAGCGCATATCGGCGGAACAGCTCCAGGAGGCCCTGAACTACCAGCGCACGAACGGCGGCAAGCTTGGCGCCAACCTCGTGAAGCTCGGATACGTCAAGGACGAGGAGATTACCGCGCTGCTGTCGAAGCAGTACGGCGTGCCCTCGATTGCCCTCAATCAGTTCGAGATCGATCCCGCGGTGATTAAGCTCGTGCCGGCCGAGACCGCGCGCAAGTACCAGATTGTCCCGCTCAGCCGCGCCGGCGCCACGCTGACGATCGCGATGACGGACCCGACCAACGTCTTCGCCATGGACGACGTGAAGTTCATGACCGGCTATAACGTCGAGCCGGTGGTGGCGTCGGAAACGGCGGTGGTCGACGCCATCGACAAGTACTACGGCGTGGCCGCGGCGTCGACGTCCTCACAGGGCCGCGGCGGTAATCAAGCCGGCCAGCAGATCATCGAACAGACTGGTGAAAGCGCCCTCGACGCCGCCGCCCGCTCGCTGAGCGAGTTGCCGACGATGCTGGCGGATTCGGGCGCCGACGTTGAAGTCCTCGAGGACATGGAGGAGATCAGCGCCGAGATGCTCGCCCGCCAGGGCGAAGAGGCGCCGGTCATCAAGCTGGTTAACGTCGTGTTGATGTCGGCGATCTCGAAGGGCGCCAGCGACATCCACATCGAGCCGTACGAAAAGGAATACCGCGTGCGCTACCGCATCGACGGCATTCTCTACAACATCATGGCGCCGCCGTTGAAGATGCGCGACGCGATCACGTCGCGCATCAAGATCATGGCGAAGCTCGACATCGCCGAAAAGCGCCTGCCCCAGGACGGCCGCATCAAGATCCGCTTCAGCGACAACGGCGCGGCGAAAGACATCGACTTCCGCGTCTCGTGCCTGCCGACGCTGTTCGGGGAAAAAATCGTGATGCGCTTGCTCGACAAGGGCAAGCTGATGCTCGATATGACCAAGCTCGGTTTCGAGCCCGAGTCGCTGAAGAAACTCGACACGCAGATTCAGAAGCCCTGGGGCATGGTGCTGGTCACGGGGCCCACCGGCAGCGGCAAGACCAACACCCTGTATTCGTCAATCTCGAAGGTGAACACCTCCGAGACCAACATCATGACCGCGGAAGACCCGGTCGAATTCAACCTGCTGGGCGTCAACCAGGTGCAGGTGCGCGAGAACATCGGCCTCAACTTCGCCGCGGCCCTCCGCAGCTTCCTGCGCCAGGACCCCAATATCATCCTGGTCGGCGAAATCCGCGACTTCGAAACGGCGGAAATCGCCGTCAAGGCGGCGCTCACCGGCCACCTCGTGCTCTCGACGCTGCACACCAACGACGCGCCGAGCACGATTAACCGCCTGATGAACATGGGCATCGAGCCGTTCCTGGTCGCCAGCTCGCTCAACCTGGTGTGCGCCCAGCGCCTGGTGCGCCGCGTCTGCACCAACTGCAAGATCGACGACGACGTGCCGCCGCCGGCGCTGGAGCAGATTGGCTTTACGCCGGAACTGGCCGCCAAAGTGAAACCAAAAAAGGGCAGCGGCTGCGAAAAATGTAATAAGACGGGCTACAAGGGGCGCTGCGGCCTCTACGAAGTCATGGAAATCACAGATGAACTCCGGGAATTGATCCTGGTGGGTGCATCTGCGCTCGAGTTGCGCCGAAAAGCTATCGAAGAAGGAATGATCACGCTGCGTGGCAGCGGGCTTCGGAAGATTACGGACGGCGTCACGACAATTGAAGAAGTCTTGCGGGAAACGGTGAAGTAACGGTAAACCTATGGCCACTCTTCCGGATTTGTTGAAACAGGCAGTAGAGATGCAGGGCTCAGACTTGCATCTGTCGATCAGCTCCCCGCCGCAAGTACGTGTGCACGGCGAGCTGGAAAAAATGACACCACATGCGGACCTGACGCCCACCGACACCAAGTCGCTGACTTACTCGGTGTTGACCGACGCGCAGAAGAAGCGCTTCGAAGAGACCAAGGAACTGGACTTCTCGTTCGGTATCCGCGGCCTCGCGCGCTTCCGCTGCAACATGTTCAACCAGAAGGGCGCGGTCGGCGCGGTCTACCGCCAGATTCCGGAACGAATCCGTCCCTTTGACGAGCTCGGGCTGCCACAGGTGCTCGCCAAGATGGCCGAGCGTCCGCGCGGCCTGATCCTCGTGACCGGGCCGACCGGCAGCGGCAAGTCAACGACGCTGGCGGCGATGATCGACAAGATCAACGCCGAGCGCCACGGTCACATCCTCACCGTCGAAGATCCGATCGAATACCTGCATCAGCACAAGAACTGCCTGATCAACCAGCGCGAGCTGCACAGCGACACCGACTCGTTCACCAACGCGCTGCGCGCCGCGCTCCGTGAAGACCCGGACGTGGTGCTGATCGGCGAAATGCGCGACCTCGAGACGGTGGAAGCGGCGCTGCGCATCGCGGAAACGGGCCACTTGACGTTCGGCACGCTGCACACCAACTCGGCATCGTCGACGATCAACCGCATCATCGACGTGTTTCCCTCGCACCAGCAGTCGCAGATCCGCACGCAGCTGTCGCTGGTGATTGAAGGGATCGTCTGTCAGTCGCTGCTGCCGAAGGCCGACGGCAAGGGCCGCGTCGTCTCGCTCGAGATCCTGGTGCCGACGGCCGGCATCCGCAACCTGATTCGTGAAGACAAGGTGCACCAGATTTATTCGGCGATGCAGACCGGGCAGGAAAAGCTCGGCATGCAGACCATGAACCAGTCCCTGGCGACGTTGTATTTCAAGCGGGCGATCACGCTGGAGACCGCGATGACGACCTCATCGAATCGCGACGAGCTGCAGGAGATGATCAGCCGCGGCGCCGGCGTGGTGGCCGGTGCGGGCATGGGCGTGCGCCCGGGCGACCGGCCGCAACGGCCGCCGGCGCGGCCGGGGACTTGATTCGGGCGATGGAGAATTGACGATCGAGCGATCGCAGAATTGGCAATTGTGACTCTCCCCAATCGACGATTCGCGTGACCTAACATCGGAGATTTGAATATATGGCTACGTTTGCTTTTTCAGGACGCACCCGTTCGGGCGAGAACGTCTCCGGCGAGCGGATGGGCGACACCATGGATGCCGTGGTTGCGGCGCTGCGCCGCGAGCAGATCCAGGTGACCAAGATCCAGCCCGCGCAGGCGAAAGCCGGCGCCGCGGCTGCGGTCAAGAAGATCAAGGCGCGCGGCGTGCCCGCCAAGAACCTGGCCGTGTTCACGCGGCAGTTCTCGGTGATGATCGACGCCGGCCTGCCGCTGGTGCAGTGCCTGGACATTCTCGGCAACCAGGAAGAGCACAAATACTTCGCGCAGGTGATTCTGCAGACGCGCACCGACGTCGAGGGCGGCCAGTCGCTCGCCGAAGCGATGAAACGCCACCCGAAAGTGTTCGACGCGCTGTTCTGCAACATGATCGCGGCCGGCGAGGCGGGCGGTATTCTCGACACCATTCTGAAGCGCCTCGCGACCTACATCGAAAAGGCCGTCAAGCTGAAGTCCCAGGTGCAGTCGGCGATGATCTACCCGGTCGCGGTCGTCGTGATTGCGTGCCTGGTCATCGGCGTGATCTTGTGGAAGGTCATTCCGACCTTCGCGGCGCTGTTTGCGGGCCTCGGCGCCGAGCTGCCGTTGCCGACGCGCGTCGTGATCGCGCTCAGCAACAACCTGGTCCGCTTCATGCCGTTCATCATTGTCGGCCTCGTCGCGGGCAGCTGGGGCTTCAAGTCCTACTACGCCACCGAGGGTGGCCGCCGCGTGATCGACAGCGATCAGCCTCAAGCTGCCGGTGCTCGGACCGATCCTGCGCAAGATTGCCGTGGCGCGGTTCTGCCGCACGCTCGCCACGCTGATGTCGTCGGGCGTGCCGATTCTCGACGGCCTTGACATCACGGCCAGAACGTCGGGCAACGCGATCATCGAGGACGCCATTCAGACTACCCGCAAGAGCATCGAGCGCGGCGAAACGATCGCCGCGCCGCTGAAGGAAACCGGCGTGTTCCCGGGCATGGTCGTGCAGATGATCGGCGTCGGTGAGGCGACCGGCGCGCTCGACACGATGCTCAGCAAGATCGCTGACTTCTACGAAGAAGAAGTCGACGTGGCGGTGGAAGGCCTGTTGACGTTGATGGAACCGATCATGATCGCGTTCCTCGGCGGCGCGGTCGGCGGCATCGTCATCGCGATGTACATGCCGATCTTCGACCTGATCAGCAAGCTGACCTGATGAAGCCACGCACGATGCGGCAACGCCTGGCGGTCCTGATTGCGGTCCGCCTGGTCGTCGCCACCGTGCTGCTCGGCTCAGCCGTAGTGGTGCAGCTGCAGGAGCCCGAGGCCACGTCGATCAATCCGTTTTTCTTCCTGATCGGCCTCACCTACGTGGTCAGCCTCGGGTTCATCGGATCGTTGCGATTCGTGGAGCGGTTTCCGTGGCTGACCGACGTGCACTTTGCCATCGATTCGCTGCTGGTCTCGGCCGCGGTGTTCCTGACCGGCGGCGTCCAGAGCCTGTTCACGATTCTCTACATGCTGCCGATCGTGGCCGCCAGCTCCATGCAGTCGCGCCGCGGCGGGCTGCAAGTCGCCGGCCTCAGCACCATCCTGCTGGTGGGCGTCGTGCTGGGGCAGTATCTCCATGCCTACGGCTACCTCGGCCTGCCGCCTAGCATCAGCATCGGCACCCAACTGCCGCCGATGCAGATTGCGCAATACATGGTGGTGCTCAATTCGTTCGGGTTGTTCGGCGTGGCGCTCTTGAGCGGGTCGCTCGCCGAGCGCGTCCGCCTGGGTGAAGCCCAGCTGGAACAGGCCACCGAGGAAATCGCCGACCTGCAGGCCTTCAATCAATACGTCCTGGACAACCTGGTCAGCGGCCTGGCGACGGCCGACGCCGAGAACAAACTCGTCACCTTCAACCGCTCGGCGATGTTGATCACCGGCCGAAGCGGGGCGTTGCCGATCGGCGTGCCGGCCGCCGAAGTGTTGCAACTGCCGGAGGCATTTGCGGCGAACATCTCGCAGGACCTGGCCAGGGTGCGCAGCATGCGCATCGACTACATTTTTCGGCACGTCGACGGCAGGATGATGGATATCGGCCTGGCCGTCGCGGGCCTGCCGCTGCCCGACGGATCGCGCGGCTATATCTATACGTTCCAGGACGTCACCGAGGTGAAGCGGTTTGAACAAAACGCGCGGTTACAGCAGCGCCTGGCGGCGGTCGGTGAGATGGCGGCCGGCATCGCGCATGAAATCCGCAATCCGCTCGCGTCGATGTCGGGTTCGATGCAGATGCTGAAGGAGGACCTCCGGCTGTCGACCGATCAGGCGCAACTGATGGACATCGTCCTGAAAGAGTCCGAGCGGCTCAACCAGACCATCCAGTCGTTCCTGGCCTACGCGCGGCCACAGCGGTTCTCGCTGCAGAAACTCGATCTGCGCCCGCTGGTTCACGAAACCGCGATGCTGCTGCGCAACAGCACGGACATCGAAGAGAACCACCACATCGAGGTGGAGCAGTCCGACACGCCCGTGATGATCGATGCCGACGAAGCACAGATCCGCCAGATCATCTGGAACCTCGCCACCAACGGCCTTCGCGCCATGCCCGACGGCGGCACGCTGCGGCTGATCGCGGTTCACGAAGTGGCGGGCTCGGACCTGGCGGTGCTGCGCGTGGAAGATGAAGGTGTCGGCATTCCTCCTGAGGAGGTCGAGAAGATCTTTCAGCCATTCCGGGGATCGTTCGGCAAGGGAACGGGTCTCGGCCTGGCAATCGTTCACCGTATCGTGACCGACTATGACGGCCACATCGAGGTCAAGCCGCGGCCGGGCCGCGGCACCATCTTCCGCGTCACATTTCCGATGTCCGCGGAGCGGCGGGCGGAGCGCCAGGCGTCATGAAGAGACCCTTCGACTCGCGAGCCACCGCGAATCGCGGCGACTCGCTCGCTCAGGGCAAGCCGAGGGCCGGCGCGGAAAAGCCGCGCATCGTGATCGCCGACGACGAGCAGTCGATGCGCGAATGGATGCGGTTGCTGTTCCAGCGCGACGGGTTCGAAGTGTTCACCGCCGAAGACGGCATCGTGGCGCGCGATCTCGTGGCACGCGAATACGTCGACGTGGTGCTCACTGACATCAGAATGCCAAAGTTGGACGGGGTGGCGCTGCTGGCCTCGATTCGCCAATCGACACCCGATGTCATTGTCACGATGATGACGGCCCACTGGACGCGCGATTCGGCCGAGTGGGCGGAGGCGCAGGGGAAAGGCGCCGAGGCGCTGTTCGAGAAGCCGTTCCGCGACGTCAACCTGGTGACCATGCAGGTGCGCCAGCTGCTCGAGTCGCGACGCTTACGGCACGAGAACGTGGTGCTGCGCCAGACCACGGCGCAACAGGGCTTTGCCGGCATCATCGGCCGCAGCCCGGCGATGCTCGACGTGTTCCGGCTCGTCGAAACGGTGTGCCGCACCAACAGCACCGTGCTGGTGTCCGGCGAATCAGGCACCGGCAAAGAGCTCGTGGCGCGCGCGATTCATGACCTCTCGCTGCGCCGGTCGCAGAAATTCGTGGCCGTCAACTGCGGCGCCATGCCAGAGGCATTGCTCGAGTCGGAGCTGTTCGGCCACGTCCGCGGCGCGTTTACGGGTGCGGACAAGGACAAGAAAGGCCTGATCGAAGCGGCCGAAGGCGGCACGGTCTTCCTCGACGAAATCGGCGAGATGCCGCCGACGATGCAGGTCAAGCTGCTGCGCGTCCTGCAGGAGCGCAAGTACCGCCCGGTGGGTGGCACCGAAGAATCGGCGGCCGACATCCGCGTGATTGCGGCCACCAATCGCGATTTGCCGAAGTCGGTCGGCGAAGGAAAGTTTCGCGAAGACCTGTTCTACCGGCTGAACGTCATTCCGGTGCAGATGCCGGCGCTACGTGAGCGCGCGGAAGACATTGCGCTCATCGCCGATCACTTCCTCGCGAAATACACGCGCGAGATGAGCAAGACCATCGACGGCTTTTCGCCTGAAGCCCTGGCGGCGCTGGGCGCGTACCGGTGGCCGGGCAACGTGCGTGAGCTCGAAAATGTCGTCGAGCGCGCGGTTGCGCTCGAATCCGCGCGGCGCATCGAAGCCGCTGCGCTCCCCGAGAATCTCCGCAATGGCCAGCCGGCCACGACGCGCGCCCACGTCGATGATGCGATTGTGGCGGCCGGGTTCAGTCTCGAGCGTCACCTGCAGGACATCGAGCGCTCGCATCTCGAGCGCGCGCTCGAGCGAGCCGGCGGCGTCCAGACCCGCGCGGCGGACGTGCTCGGCCTCAGCTTTCGCCAGTTTCGTTACTTAGCGAAAAAGTACGGCTTGAAATGAGGCGTGCCCTCGTCGTCGCCACGCTCGTGGCGGGCGTGAGCGCGCTCTACGTACTGCGGCTCGATGCCGCGGCCGGGCTGTTCGTCGATGACGCGTGGTACATCGTGCTGGCGCAGTCGCTGGTCCAGGGGGACGGGTTCCGGCTGATTAGTTCGGCCACCACACCAATCCTGCCGGCGTATCCGCCCGGCTTTCCAGCGCTGCTGGCACCTGTGCTGGCAGTAGCGCCGCACTTTCCAGAGAACGTCCCCGCGCTCAAAGCGGTGTCCATCGTGGCCATGTTCGGCGCGGCTGCCGCGATGTACCTGCACCTTGTCCGTCATCGATCCGTGCCGTCACCTGTCGCCACCGTCGTCTCGTTGATGACCGTGCTGATGCCGGCATTCGTGTTCCTCGCCACGTCGACCGTCATGGCGGAGGCCGTTTTCACCCTCGGCCAGCTGTGCGTCGTGCTATCGATCGAGCGGGCCGGCCGCGCACCGGCGCACGACGCGACTCGCGGCGCGATCGTCAGTGGTGTCATTGCGGGTGTGACGTTGCTGGTGCGGCTGGCGGGTATCGCCGGTGTCGTGGCCTCAGCGCTCTATCTGTGGCACCGGCGCGGGTGGCGGGTGGCGTTCGTGTTTGTGGCTGTGACCGGCATGTGTTACGCGCCGTGGGCGATGTATGCGGCCATCAATCGCGACAGCCAGGAGGAACATGTCCGACATGGCGGATCGGTTGCGTACAGTTATCGTGATTTGCTCCTGATGCGTTACGGGGGCGAAGCGCACGCAGGCCGCGTCACCTGGGCCGAACTGCCTGAGCGAATCAGCGCGAATCTTCTCAACGTCGCCGGTCGCGACATCGGGGCGTTTATTCTGCCGGCCGTCTATCGCGGGTGGTCCGAGAGCGGCCAGGAAGTGTTCGGCATGAGCGGTGAAACCGGTATTCGCGCTTCGAGCATGGGCGGCGTGGGGGCGACCGTCCTTGTGTCTTTGGCCATCAGCACCGTCGCATTCATAGGCTTCGTCGCGGCGGCTCGCCGGCAGTTCACCGTTGCGGAAATTCTGGTGCCGCTGACACTAGCGATGATCGTGCTCGTGCCCGCGCGGACGTTTCGGTATGTCCTGCCGCTCGCGCCATTTGTGGTGTTTTATTTTCTGTGCGGCCTCGAAGTGCTCAGCGCCGCGGCCGCGCGCGCACGTGAGTGGCGCTTCGGCGGCGCGTTTCGCATTGCCGCCGCCTGTGTCCTCGCGTTCTTCTTCGCGGAACACACCGCTTACATACGATCCATCAAATCCGGGACGCCGCCAACCTGGCTGAAGGAGCACGCGGAAATAAAGACCGTCACCGACTGGCTCGCCACCAACCTGACGGGCCCGGGCAGCGTGGCCAGTAACAACCCGGGCCTCGTCTATCTCGCCACCGGGCGCAAAGGCGTTTCTATGGGTAATGCGCAGGAATCCTGGCAGCTTTGGCAGCGCTCTGGAATTCGGTATGGCGTGGCCTTACACCCGGCGGACAAGCCCGGCGACTTCCTGCCGTATCAGACGCTTTACGAATCCTCGGACCATAAGCGCTGGGTCGTCGAGCTACCGCTGCGGTTGACAGAAAATGACATCAGGCCCTGACAGAATTTGTCAAAATGGTTGGTGAGCTGGCACGTAAGTGGGCAACACCGAATCCGCGCTAGGCCTAGAAGTCATTCATTTGCACACATTTAGAAGATCATGCTCTCCGGCGGGAACAGTGGCACGACCGTTGCTTTCTGCAGGCCTGACGACGCCGCCCACCAGCGGCGGCGTCGCCAAAACGAAATTAGAACAACCCGTTAATCTGGTGACTTTTTCAGGAGAACAACACGCCATGCGTATTCGTAGCAACAAGGGCTTCACGCTCATCGAACTGTTGATCGTCGTTGCGATCATCGGCATCATCGCGGCCATCGCGGTTCCCGGTCTGCTCCGCGCCCGCATGGCGGGCAACGAGGCGTCGGCGATTGGCTCGCTGCGCACCGTCAACAGCTCGCAGCAGGCCTTCTCGTCGAGCTGCGCGAACGGCTTCTATGCGCCGGACAACACGCAACTGTTCGTTTACACGTCCTTCGTCACACCGTTCATCAGCCCGGACCTCGGTGCGGCGATCTCTGTGACCAAGAGCGGCTACATCGTGCAGATGACCGGCGTCAACCCGGCCGCACCTGCGTTGCTTCCCGCATGCAACGGCGTCGCGGCGGCCAGCCTGGATGGCAGCTACTGGGCGAACGCGGTGCCTAGCGCGCCCCAGTCGACCGGTACGCGCTACTTCTGGACGAACACGCTGGGCACGATCTTCCAGCACCTGACAGCCCCGGTCGCTGACGCCGTGGGCAGCGGTTTGCCGACCACCGCTGGCGTCACTCCTCTGCAGTAAGCGCTCGCAATCAACGGCCAAAGGGTGCGGCTCCGGCCGCACCCTTTGCATGTACGGGGTAGAATTCGGCGCATGGCAACCAAGCTGATGACGGCGTTCGCGCTGCTGGGTCTGGGCGCGTCGTTCTATTCCACATGGGTGCACTACCGGATCCTGACCGATCCGACGTACGTCGAAAGCGTGTGCGACGTGAGCGCCACGGTCAGCTGTACTGCGGCGTATTCGAGCCGGTTTGGTTCAGTGGCCGGCGTTCCGGTGGCGGTGTTCGGAGTGTTGTTCTTTGTCTTCGTGCTCGGCTTGATCGCGTGGAGCGTGAAGTCGGCGGTGACCCGCGAGAATCTTGCGGGTTATGTGTTCGCGTCGTCGACGTTGGGCCTCGCCGCCGTGTTGTATCTCGGCTACGCGTCGTATTTCATCCTCGGCGTCGTGTGCCTGATGTGCCTTACCACCTACGTCGCGGTGATTGGACTCTTCATTACTGCTGGAGCTTCTACCAGGTATCCCATGACCAAACTTCCGAGTCGCGCCGTCAAGGATCCCGGCGCCCTGACCGCAGGTGCGCTGTTTGCCGTTGCCATGCTGGCCGCGTTCATGGTGTTTCCCGAGCAACGCGTCACGGCTGCGGCGGGTGAGCCGTCAACGGCCACCGCCACTGAGCAACAACCCGCGGCGACCCCCGCGATGAACGCCGGGCAGATGCAGAAACTCGAGGAGTTTCTCGCGGCGCAGCCGCGCGTGCCGGTGATGGTGCCGAGCGATGGCGCCGCGGTGGTCATCGTCAAGTTCAATGATTACCAGTGCCCGGCGTGCGGTCAGACGTATCGCGACTACAAGCCGGTGATTGCGAAGTGGACCAAGGAGCAGCCGGGCAAAGTGAAGTTCATCACCAAGGATTACCCGCTCGAGCGGCAGTGCAATCAGTTCGTGGGACAGGATCTGCACCTGGGCGCGTGCGAAGCCGCGGTCGCCGTGCGGCTGGCGCGCGAGAAGGGACGCGCCGAGCCGATGGAAGACTGGCTGTTCGCCAATCAGCCGGCGATGACGCCGGAAACGGTCAAGAACGCCGCGCTCACGGTCGGCCAGGTCAAGGATTTCGACGCGCGGTTTACCGCCACCCTGGAGCTCGTCAAAGGCGACATTGCGCAAGGCGCGCAATTGAAGATCAGCGGCACCCCGACCTTCTTCCTGAATGGCATGCGCCTTCCCGGGCTGCGTGCGGAGTTCTTCGACGCCGCGATTGCTTGGGAATTAAGGCGGACCGCGGGAGGGAAGTGATTGGGCGCGGCGATTGAAACGGACAACCTGACCAAGGACTTCCTCGTCGGATTCTGGCGGCCGCGACCGTACCGTGCCCTCGACGGCCTCACGCTCTCGGTCGAACCAGGCGAGGTGTTCGGCTTTCTGGGACCCAACGGCGCCGGCAAGAGCACCACCCTCAAGCTGCTGATGCAGCTGATTTATCCCACCTCTGGCGACGCGCGCATCCTCGGCCGCCCTGCCGGAGACGTGGCGGTGCGGCAGCGCATCGGCTACCTCGCCGAGAACCCGTATTACTACGATTACCTGACGGCCGAAGAGGTGCTGACGTACTTTGCGCGGCTGTTCGGCTTCCGCGGCCAGGACGTCACCGATCGCGTGGCGCGCGTCCTGGATGAAGTTGGGCTGGGCGCCGAGCGGCGGATGCGGCTGCGACAATTCTCGAAGGGCATGCTGCAGCGCGTGGGACTCGCGCAGGCGCTCATCAACGATCCGGAAGTGGTGTTTCTCGACGAGCCGATGTCGGGACTGGATCCGCTTGGCCGTCGGCAGGTGCGCGACCTGATTCTGCAGCTCCGCGGCAAGGGCACGACCGTCTTTTTCAGCTCGCACATCCTGTCCGACGCCGAAACCCTGTGCAGCCGCGTGGCGATTCTGGCGGAGGGCCGGCTGGCCGCGACCGGCCGCATCAGCGAGATGGTGGCGTTTCAACTCAAAGGCTGGGAGTTGGTCGCCTCGGGCGTGAGTGATGAACTCCGCGCGGCGCTCGCGCCCAAGGTGGCCGACCTGCAGCCACTCTCGCCCGGCCGCTACACGATCCAGATCGCAGCCGGAGGCAAGCCCGAGCAACTGATGACCGAACTGGGCACTCGCGGCGCCCGCGTTGAATCCCTGCAGCCAGTGCGCGATACGCTCGAAGACTATTTCCTGCAGCAGGTGAAGGCGGCCAAGGCTCGCGAGACGGGAGGGGTGTAACGTGCGCGCTATTACCCTCGTCGCCGGCGCCGTGTTCCGCGAATCGATTCGTGATCGCGTGCCTTATACCATGGTGATCTTTGCGGTGCTGCTGATGGCGGCGTCGTATCTGATCAGCCAGATGACGGCGGGGCAGGACGTGAAGATCATCAAGGACCTGGGCCTCGCCGCGATCTCGATCTTCGGCCTGCTGATCGCGGTGTTCATCGGCATCGGCCTGGTGTCGAAGGAAGTCGAGCGCAAGAGCATCTATGCGCTGCTCACCAAACCGGTAACGCGTCCGCAGTTCGTGCTGGGCAAGTACGCGGGCCTGCTGCTGACGCTCCTCGTCAATATTTCCGCGATGACCGTGGCGTTCTACGCGGTGCTCGCCTATATGCATAGCGCCGCCAGCGTCGGCCAGCGGCTGGCGTGGCCGGCGCCGGCGACCGACCCGCGGCTGCTCATCGCCATCCTGTTGATCTACGCGGAGCTCGCGGTGGTCACCGCGGTGGCGCTGTTCTTCTCGACGTTCTCGAGCCCATTGCTGGCCACGCTGCTGACCCTCGGACTGTGGGTGGCGGGACACTTCAACGCCGACTTGCGGAACTTCGAAAACGTCGTCGACGTGGCGGCCATCACCTGGATCGCGAAGGTGCTGTATTACACGCTGCCGAACCTCGCGCCGTTCGACGTGAAGGCCGAAGTCGTGCATGGACTCACCGTGGCGTGGCGCCACGTCGGGCTCACGTTGTTGTATGGCGCGGTCTATGCCGCCATCCTGCTGACGGCAGCCATCGCCATTTTCAGACGGCGGGATTTCAAGTGACCCTCACACGGGTGGTACCCGCGAACCGCTGGTTGTATGTGGCGATTGCCGCCCTGATGGCGGTGTCGCTGACGGTGCAGGTGGTGCGCGATCGTGGCTGGGAACCGTACCAGCCACCGAGCGGCGTGATGTGGATTCGCTCGGGTCCGCTGGCGCAGCGGCTCGCGCTCGGCTTCGACAACCTCGTGGCCGACATCTACTGGATCCGAGCGGTCCTCTATTTCGGTGGCCAGCGGATCGAAACCCGCGCGGTGAACTTCGACCAGTTGTTTCCGTTGCTGGATCTGGTGACGTCGCTCGACCCGTATTTCAAAGTGGCGTACCGCTTTGGCTCGATCTTCCTCGCCGAACCGTACCCAGGCGGAGCGGGCCGGCCCGATCTTGCCGTGCAACTGCTGCACAAGGGTTTCGAGCACGCCCCCGAGCGATGGGAGTACCTCCTCGATATTGGCTTTGTGTATTACTGGTGGCAACATGATTACGCGCGAGCCGCCGAGTGGTTCAAGAAAGCCGCCGAGCTTCCAGGTGCGGCGAACTGGCTCGCGCCGCTGGCCGCCACCACGCTGGCCGAGGGCGGCAGCCGGGAATCGTCGCGAACGCTCTGGACCGAATTGCGCGACAACACCGAAATCGAATGGGTGCGCCGCAACGCGACCCATCGATTACAACAGCTCGACGCGATGGACGCGATCGACGAGCTCAACAAGGAGTCGCATCTCTTCGTCCAACGGCACGGCCGGGCGCCCGCCGATTGGATTGAGCTTGCCCGCGATCGACGCTGGCGTGGCATCCCGGTCGATCCGGGCGGGACGCCTTATTCTCTCGATTCCGGTACCGGCCGCGTGTCCCTGGGTGCCGGCTCTTCCTTGTCGCCGCTCCCTGGCAGCGGCAAGGCCATCGACTCCGTGCCCAAGCCGTGACGCCCGGCGCCGTGCTCGCCGCGGCGGCCATGTTCGGTGCCGTCTTCGGTAGTTTTCTCAACGTGGTGATCTACCGCGTGCCGTTGGGACAGTCCATCGTGTCGCCGCCATCGCGGTGCCCGAAGTGCGGCTCCCGCCTGGCGTGGTACGACAACCTTCCAGTATTTGGATGGCTGCTGCTGCGAGGCCGTTGCCGCACGTGCGGGAACCCGATTTCCATTCAGTATCCGATTGTTGAGCTGATCACGGCGCTGTTGTTTGTGCTGGTGGTGTGGGTCACGCCCCCGGGTCCGCTGCTGGTCAGCCGGTTGCTGTTCGTGTGCATCCTGATCGCGCTCTTCGGGATCGATCTCGAGCATCAGATCCTTCCGAACTCCATCACGCTGCCAGGGATCGTGGCCGGCGTGCTCTTGAGCTTCATCGCACCGCCCGGCTGGCGCGACGCACTGCTCGGGGTCCTGCTCGGCGCCGGCATCCTGTATGGCGTCGCTGGCGCGTACTATCTCTGGCGGGGCGAGGAAGGCCTCGGCATGGGCGACGTGAAGATGCTGGCGATGATCGGCGCGTTTCTCGGGTGGAAGGCCGTGCTCGTGACGATGGTACTGTCGTCGTTTTCCGGGGCCGTGATCGGTGTGGCCCTGATCGCCGCGCAGCGCGGCGGCATGAAGCTGGCCTTACCGTTCGGGACGTTCCTCGCCATTGGCGCGCTGGTCGCGATGTTTGTCGGCGAGCCTCTGATCAACTGGTACGCGGGGTTCCTGTGAGCCAGCTGCCCCTCAACTTTGCCAGCTACGCCCTGCTTGGCATCGCACTCCTGACGGCCATCCTGTTGATCATCGTGCTGATGCGCATGGTGAGGGTGGCGACCGGGCGCGGCGCGGCCGCGAAACGAACCGCCGAGAATCGCGGCGAAAGCGCCATGCTGTCGATGGCGCTCCAGGATGCGCTGACGAAGCTGAAGCAGCAGGAACGCGCCACGGCCGCGCGCGCGGAAGCGTCCGAGCGCCTGGCCGGTCAGATCGTCGAGGGCCTGACGTCGGGGCTGGTGGTGGTCGATCGCGCCGGCCTCGTGCAGTCGGTGAACCCCGCGGCGCGGCGCATCCTCGACCTGGGCAGCGACGGCGTCGGCATGCCCTTCCGGCAGGCACTCGCCACGGCTCCTGCGATGGCCGACCTGATACACGAGGCCCTGCAAGAAGCGTCTCCGATCGTGCGCCGGACGGTCTCGCTGGGCGGCGGCAAGCCGCAGCATCTGGGCGTGACGGTGTCGCCGATCGCGGGCACCGATGGATCGCTCCAGGCCGCCGTGTGCCTGTTTACCGATCTGACCGCGGTGGTGCAGCTCGAGGAGCAGCTGCGGCTCAAGGAGGCGCTCGCGCGCCTGGGAGAGCTCACCGCCGGCCTCGCCCACGAATTTCGCAATGGGCTCGCCACCATCCATGGCTATGGCCGGCTGCTCGATCCGAGCGCGCTACCCGATCAGGCCCGCACTTGCGTCGAAGGGATTCGCGCCGAAACCATCGCCCTTGGCGAGGTCGTCACGAACTTCCTGAAGTTTGCGCGCCCGGATCAGCTGACGATGGCGCCGGTGGATCTCAAGGCGGTGATTCAGCGGGCGATCGACGATTTGCCGGCAGCCGGGGGCGCCACGACCATCGAGGGCAACTTCGCCGCCATCGAGGGAGACGACGTGTTGTTGCGGCAGGCGTTCAGCAACTTGCTGCGCAATAGCCTGGAGGCGTGCGAGGCCGAGCGAATTCCACCGATCATTCGCGTCCGCGGTGATATTTCTGACACCGACCTCACGGTGGTGCTCGAAGATAACGGACCTGGCTTCGAGCCCGACGCGTTGAGCAAAGCCTTTCAGCCGTTTGCCACCACCAAGGCCGCCGGCACCGGGTTGGGCCTCGCGATTGTCCAGAAGGTGATCGTGTCGCACAACGGTCGCATTGCCGCCGCGAATCACCAGGGCGGCGGCGCGCAGTTCCGCATTCGATTGCCGCTGAGCCGGCCGGTGTAAAAATCTGCGCCGCTCCGGCGTCATTCGCATCGCAGGAACTGATCGCCACACGGCGCGTGCCAATCCGGGCCGCAACGAATCATTCCGAAAAACTCGATTTCGGTTCGGCCAGGGCGGCGGCAGGCGCGTTGCACTGTTTGCGGCATGACTGACAAACGATGCACACGCGGATTCACGCTTGTTGAAACACTGATCGCCACCGGCCTGCTCGTCACCGCGATTGCGGGGCTGGCGCAACTCTTTGCGTCGAGCGTTCGATTCACGAGGGATTCGAGCCAGTTCGGTGTTGCGCTCGCCGGCGCGCAAGACAAGCTCGAAGCGCTGCGAGCGTTGCGCTTCGCCTATGACGAAGGCGGCGGGACCGTCACGGATGCTCGATTGACCGCATCGCCGGTCGCCAGCCTTTCGGAAGATGTCGCCGGTTATGTTGACTGGCTGGACGGCTCGGGTGCCGCGCTGCCGGGCGCACACGGCGCTGAACATGTCCGTCGCTGGCGCATCACCGCGGTTGCGGCCGACGAGCCCGAGGCGATTGCTATCGACGTGTGCGTGTTCAATATTTTCTCCGCCACTCGCGAGCCCCATGATGCCGACGCCTGCCTGGCCACCGTACGGGTGCGGCAACCATGAATCGCCACTTTCGCACTGCGCGCGGTTTCTCTCTCGTCGAGTTGCTCGTGGCGCTCGCCATATGCTCGATGATCGCGGCGGCCATCGGCGCCATGGTGCCGCCGGCACGCGCCGCATTCGCGCAAACGCCCGCCGCGCTCGAATTGCGGCTGCGCGGCCAAACCGCGATCGATGCGATTAGGCACGCCGTTCGATCGGCCGGCATCACGAATGTCGTACCGCCGATCGTGCTGTCGGCGCCCGATCCGTCTGGCGAACGATTTACGCGGCTGCTGGCGATTGCCAGGACGCTTCACGCCGCCGAGGGCACGCTCGCGGCAGATCAGCAAGGATCGTCCGGTGATCTCCTGCTGTCGGAGTCTTCTTGTCCAGCGGTGAACGACGTGTGTGGTTTTGCGCGAGGCGCGAGCGTTGTGATCGCCGACGGATTGGGGCGCTTCGACCTGTTCACTGTGATGGCCACCGATCAGGGCTTGAACAGCGTGTCCAGTTCGGTGGCCTTCGCCGAGCCGTATCCAGCGGGTTCACTGGTGATCGAGGTCGATGCGCATACCTTCCGCCTCGACGCGCAGCCGGATGGATCGAGGACGCTCGTTCGTGAAACGGTGGCCGGAGCGATCCAGCCGATTGTCGATCACGTGGCCGACCTGTCCTTCCTCGCCTCAGGCGCACAGTTGGAGGTGAACCTGACGCTGCACGCGGCGCCTACTGTCGAAAACCAGCGCCTCGGCGATCGGGCGTTCCGGGCCGGCGTGTTCCTGAGGAACCTGCCATGACCGGGCAGCGCGGCATCGCGTTGATCCTCGTGCTGCTGGTCACCAGCTTCCTCTCGGCGATTGGCCTGGGCCTCGCGCTGATCGTGATCATGGACCGCCTGGCCACGGGCAACCTGCGCGGATCAGTTGCCATGTTGTATGCCGCCGATGCGGCGATCGAACTCGCCGCGCGCGACCTCGCGATGATCGAGGATTGGAGCCTTGCGCTCTCGGGAGGGTCGCGGAGCCGTTTCGTCGACGGACCGGTGGGTGGCTTGCGGGCGATCCCTGGAGGGGGAGTCGTCGACCTGACCGCAGCCACAAATTTCCTGAACTGCGGCAAGGCCACGCCCTGTAGCGCCGCACAAATGGACGCAAACTCGAAAGAACGGCCGTGGGGGGTGAACAACGCACGTTGGCAGCTCTACGCCTACGGCCCCTTCGAGGGCCTCGCCCAGCTCGCGCGGCCGGTGCCGTGTTACCTGGCCGTGTGGGTGGCAGACGACGCCCGCGAGGAGGATGCGGACCCGCTGACCGACGGTGCGGGGGACGGGACGCCCGGCCAGGGCGTGGTGCGGCTCAGGGCCGAGGCGTACGGCCCCAAGGGCGCGCGGCGGGCCATTGAGGCCGAGCTGGTCCGGCACTGCCTGCCCGCCGGCCAAGAGGGGTGCCAGCCGCGCAATCGTGTGCAATCCTGGCAGGAGGTGCGCCAGTGGGTTCCTTGACGAGCCCGGAACCGGGTCGTACGATCACCCTAGGGGGAAACGGCCGTATCGGCCGATAACTAGAACATGAAACGGCTCTTTGTCATTACCGTCACCCTGCTCGTGGCGTCTTCGGGCGCCGCTATCGCCCAGACGACGACGCCAACCATATCGCTGGCGGATGTGGCGAGGGCAGAGGAAGCCCGGCGCAAGACCACCAAGAAGGCGACCAGGGTCTTGACCAATTCAAACCTGAACCCCGCGGACCCAGTCTCGGCGCCCCCCTCGCCGGCACCTGCCGCCTCGGGCGCCACCAACGCCACTCCGGGCGTGCCTACCACGAACATCCCGGGGGGCAAGCCGGCGCCAGTCGATCCGGCCGCCATGAAGGACCAGGCCTACTGGGCCGGCCGCATGTCGAAGGCGAAGACCGACTTGACCCGCACGCAGATGTTCGCGGATTCGCTCCAGACGAAAATCAATTCGCTCCAGACCGATTTCGTCAATCGCGACAACCGCGTCGAGAAGGAAAAGATTAAGCAGGACCTCACTACCGCGCTGGCCGAGCTCGAGCGGCTGAAGAAAGAGGTCGATGTGCAGACGAAGGCGATTGCGGCGATTGAAGACGAAGCACGCCGTGCCAACGTGCCTTCGGGCTGGCTGCGGCCGTAGGCGTGACGCGCCCGGCGGCTCCCTCCATCCTTCTCGTCGAGGATAAAGACTCGCTGCGCGCGATGCTGAAGCTCGCGCTCGAGTCACAGGACTATCGCGTCGTCGAAGCCCGCGATCAGGAAGAAGCCGCCGCCGCGTTGCGGGATGCGCAGCCGGCGCTCGTGCTCTCCGATCTGCGCCTGCCCAAAGGCGACGGCATGGGCGTGTTGCGCGCCGCCAAGGATCTGGATGGGGAACTGCCCGTCATCGTGATGACGGCCCACGGCAGCATCCAGGACGCCGTCGAGGCCATGAAGCACGGCGCGCTCGACTTCCTCGCCAAGCCCGTCGATCCCGATCACTTGCTGTTGCTGGTGTCTCGTGCGCTCGAGCAGAAGCGCATGCTCGGTGAATACCGGCTGCTCAAGGAGGAGGCCGCCGCCCGCCGCGGCGGCCCGAGCATCATCGGCGAATCCCAGGCCCTGCGCCAAGTGATGGTAGCCATCGAACGCGCCGCCGCCACCGACACCACGGTGTTGCTCGAGGGCGAAAGCGGCACGGGCAAAGAGCTCTGCGCGCGGGCGCTTCACAACGCCAGCCCCCGCGCGAACGGGCCGTTTGTGGCCATCAACTGCGCGGCGATTCCTGAGCACCTGCTCGAAGCAGAGCTGTTTGGTTACGAGCGCGGCGCGTTTACGGGTGCCCAGCAGCGCAAGATTGGCAAGTTCGAAATGGCGCAGCGCGGCACCATCTTCCTCGACGAGATCGGCGAGATGCCGCTCGCGCTGCAGGCCAAGATGCTGCGGGTGATCGAGACCAAGCGGTTCGAACGTCTCGGCGGCAACGCCTCGATTCTCGTCGATGTCCGCATTGTGGCGGCGACCAACCGGATGCTGCGGCAGGCGGTAGCGGCGCGACAGTTCCGCGAGGATCTGTATTTCCGGTTATCGGTGTTCCCGGTGACGATTCCGCCGCTGCGCGACCGCAAGGAAGACATTCCCATGCTCGCGCAGCACTTCGTCGACCGCGTGGCCCGCGACGTCGGCAAGAAGGTGACGCTGTCGCCGCCAGCGCTGTTGATGCTGGTCGAACATTCGTGGCCCGGCAACGTGCGCGAGCTGCAGAATGCGATCGAACGCGCCGTGATCCTGGCCGACGGCGACCTGCTGTTGCCGCGGCACTTGAGCCTGGCGTCGCAGCAGGGATTCAATCCGACGGCGGATCCGTGGGATCAGCTCGATTGGACCGGTTCACTCGCGGATGTGTCGGCGCGCTTCGCGACCGAATCGGAGAAACGCAAGATTACGCTCGCCATGCGGCAGGCCAACAACGACAAGGGCCGCGCCGCCGATATTCTCGCGATCAACTTCAAGACCCTGACCGCCAAGTTGAAGCAGTACGGGCTCGACTAAGTTCTCAAGCCGATCTTCTTCACCGCCGTGGTGATCTCTTTTTCGCTGACGTCGGTCACCTCGACCGTCTTGCCGCGAGCCGCGGCGGCAATGAAGTGCAGAGTCCCGTTGATGACCTTCTTGTCGCGTTTGATGGCCGCGAGCACCTCCTTGGCGGAGATATCGGCCACCGACGGCAGGGGACCGAGCTGCGTAATCAGCGCATCCACTTCTTCGCCGAGCGACTTCGGGGTGATGCCCCGCGAGACGCCGATGGCCAGCGCGGCCAGCATCCCGTAACCGATCGCTTCACCGTGACGGAATCGCTTGTACTTGGTGGCGGCTTCCAGGGCGTGGCCGATGGTGTGGCCGAAATTCAACGTGCGGCGCAGGCCCGATTCGCGTTCGTCCGCCGAAACCACCGCGGCCTTGATTCGGCATGATTCCGCCACGAGGGGCGCCACGGCCTCGCCGTCGCGATTGAAGATCGCCGGCAGCGTATTGCGCATGCGATCGAGCAAGGCCGGCGCCGCGATCACACCGTACTTGATCACCTCGTACAAGCCGGCGCGGAATTCGCGACGTGGCAAGGTTTCGAGCACCACCGGATCGGCCACCACGAGGCTCGGCGCATGAAAGGCGCCGATCAGATTCTTTCCAAGTGGGTGGTTGACCCCGGTCTTCCCGCCGATGGCGCTGTCGACCTGCGCGAGCAGGGTAGTGGGCACGTGCACCACCGGAACGCCGCGCAGGTAGGTGGCTGCCGCAAACCCGACGAGATCGCCGATCACGCCGCCGCCGACGGCGATGATCACCGTCGAGCGATCCGCCTCGGCCTTGACGAGCGCGTCGAGCACGCGCGCAACGGTGTTGAGGTTCTTGTAACGCTCGCCGTCTTCGACCAGGATCGGCGTGCGATCCGCTCCGGCCTTACGGAATTTTGGACCGTGAAAATCCCAGACGCGTTGGCTCGAGATCAACAGCCGGCGCCCGCTCAGCTTCGCGCCATTCATTTCGGCGCCAAGAGCGTTGATGGCACCGTCGCCGATCACCACCGCGTAAGGACCGCTTGCCGCGGCGACAACGACGCGCTCTACCATGACTGCCGACTGAACTGCCGACTGCTGACTGAAACTCTGCACTGCCGACTGTCGACTGCTGACTGTTTCACCGGAATGCTAGGATAGCATTCGGTGCCGCGGCGCACGGACTTCCTGATCATCGGCAGCGGCATCGCGGGCCTTCGCGCCGCCGCCGATCTTGCCCGCTCGGGCGACGTGCTCGTCCTGACCAAAGCTAATCCCTCCGAGAGCAACACCGACTATGCGCAGGGCGGCATTGCCGCAGCGGTTGGCCCCGGCGACACGCCCGGGCAACACGCCGCCGACACCATGGCCGCGGGTGATGGACTCTGCGACGCGGAGGCCGTTCGCGTGCTGGTTGAAGACGGCGTGCGCTACGTGCATGAACTGATTGAGTGGGGCGCGCGGTTCGATCGAGACGACTCGGGCGGGCTGGCGCTCGGGCGTGAAGGCGCGCATGGCCGCCGGCGCGTGCTGCATTCGGCCGACGCCACCGGCCGCGAGATCGGCCGCGCGTTGTGGGAGCGGGTGGCGGAACAATCGCGCGTGCGGATCGAGCAAAACGCCCGCGCGGTCGGGCTGATCATCGAGGGCGGCCGCTGCATCGGCGCCCGGTTCACCACCAACGACGTGGCGGACGAGGTCCATGCGGGAGCGGTGCTGCTGGCCACCGGCGGCGCGGGACAGGTGTTTCGTGAAACCACCAATCCGACGATTGCCACCGGCGACGGCGTGATGCTGGCGTGGTTTGCGGGCGCGCGCGTCGCCGACCTCGAGTTCGTCCAGTTCCATCCCACCGCGCTCGATGTCGAAGGCAAGTCGCGATTTCTACTCTCTGAAGCGTTACGAGGCGAAGGCGCGCAGCTTCTGAACGCCAGCGGCGAGCGGTTCATGACCCGGTACGAGGAAGCGGGCGAGCTTGCGTCGCGCGATCTCGTGGCGCGCGCGATCGTCCGCGAGCAGGCACGGGCAGGCGGCCCGGTGTACCTATCGATGCAGCATCTCGATCCGGCCTGGGTCAGGGCCCGCTTCCCGACCATCACGGCCGTCTGTGCCACCGCGGGTCTCGATCTCGCGACGGATCGCATTCCCGTGGGCCCGGCGGCGCATTACGTCATGGGCGGCGTGCAGACCGACCTGTGGGGCAAGACTACGGTGCCGGGCCTTTACGCCGCCGGCGAAGTGGCGTGCACAGGAGTACACGGCGCAAATCGGCTGGCCAGCAATTCACTTCTCGAGGGGCTGGTATTCGGCGCTCGAGCCGCGCAGTCGATGTTAGAACCCGTCCGAACCCGACCCTTGGAACCCTTGGAACCCTTGGACCAGCCGCGAACGAGGCTTCCGCAGGAAGCCGACGTTCGCGGCTTGATGTGGAACTCAGTTGGGTTGTGGCGGGAGGAGGCGTTGCTCCGGACCGCAATCGAGGCGCTCGATGAATGGTACGCGGCGCTCGGCGACGATCGCAGCCGCGTCGCCGCCCTGGTGACCGTCGGCCGCTTGATGGCGCGAGCCGCCTTGCGCCGCGAGGAATCGCGCGGCTGCCATGCGCGCGCCGACTTTCCGGCCAGAGATGACGTAAAATTTAGGATTCACTTAGGAGATTCAATCCACTGATGGCCGGCAAACCAGACGATGCGTTCGTAACCGAAATCACCAAGCAGTCCGTCGATTTTTCGAAGTGGTATCTCGACGTCGTCCGCAAGGCCGAACTTGCCGATTACTCACCGGTCAAGGGCTTCATGGTGATCAGGCCCTACGGCTACGCGATGTGGGAGCACCTGCAGCGCGAGCTCGACACCCGCATCAAGGCCACGGGCCACGTCAACGCCTACTTTCCGCTGCTGATTCCGGAGAGTCTGTTGATGCGCGAGAAGGAGCACGTCGAAGGATTCGCGCCGCAGGTGGCGTGGGTGACGAAAGGTGGCGACGAAGACCTGGCCGAGAAGCTCATCATCCGCCCGACCTCCGAAACGATCATCGGCGTGATGTACCAGAAGTGGATCCAGTCGTGGCGCGACCTGCCCGTGCTGATCAACCAGTGGGCCAACGTCGTGCGATGGGAGAAGGTGACGCGGCCCTTCCTGCGCACCACCGAATTCCTCTGGCAGGAAGGCCACACCGCGCATGAGACGGAAGAAGAAGCGCAAGCAGAGACCATGACGATTCTCGCGCTCTACAAGGAAGTGTGCGAGAAGGTGCTGGCTGTCCCGGTGATCGACGGCCAGAAGAGCGAGAGCGAGAAGTTCGCCGGCGCGTCGAAGACCTACTCCATCGAAGCGCTGATGGGTGATGGCCGCGCGCTGCAGGCCGGCACCTCGCACAACCTTGGTCAGAATTTCGCCAAGGCGTTCGAGATCCAGTTCCAGGGCCGCGACAAGACGCTGCAATACTGCTGGACCACCTCGTGGGGCGTCACCACGCGCCTGATCGGCGCGGTGATCATGACCCACGGCGACGACAGCGGCCTGATCCTGCCGCCTGCGATTGCGCCGTACCAGGTCGTCATCGTCCCGATCCCCCGTGGCAACTGGAAAGAAACCGTGCTGCCGAAATGCCAGGAGATCCGCGATCAGCTGACTGCCGCCGGCATTCGCGTGAAGCTCGATGCCGACGAAAGCCAGACGCCCGGGTGGAAGTTCTCGGAATACGAAATGCGCGGCGTGCCGATTCGTCTCGAGATCGGCCCGAAGGACATCGAGAAGTCCGCGGTGTTCGCGGCCCGCCGCGATACGCGCGTGAAGGCGTCGATCCCGATGGACGGGCTCGCCGCCGCGATCAAACAGCTGCTCGACGAGATCCAGCAGGGGCTGTTCGATCGCGCGGTCAGGTTCCGCGAGGAGCACACCTCGAAGACCGACTCGTACGACGAGTTCAAGTCAACGATGGAGGGACGCCCGGGATTTGTGATTTCACCGTGGTGCGGCGACGCAAAGTGCGAAGCCGACATCAAGGCCGAGACGCAGGCGACGATCCGCAACATCCCGAAGGGCTACGACCAGGCGCCCGGCACGCCGTGCATCAAGTGCGGCAAGCCCGCGACCGTCTCGGCCTGGTTCGCAAAGTCCTATTAATCGAGGAGGGCGAGTGATGCCGCGTTACGTCGACGGATTCCTGTTGCCAGTGTCGAGAAGGAAATTGGCGGCCTACGCAAAAATTTCCAGCAAGGCGGGCCGCGTATGGAAGCAGCACGGCGCCCTCGAATACGTTGAATGTGTGATCGACGACTTGCCGAAGTCCTGGCCGACATCGTTCGCCAAGATCGCCAAGGCCAAGCCGGGCGAAGCGGTGGTGTTCTCCTGGATTGTCTACAAGTCGCGCGCGCATCGCGACGCCGTGAACAAGAAGGTCATGGCCGATCCCCGAATGCAGGTCAACGACCCCAGGACCATGCCCTTCGATCACCGGCGCATGGCCATGGCGGGGTTCACGACGTTCGTTGATCTCTGATGCCCAAGCAGGCCGCGGGGATCTTGCTATACCGGCGCGGCCCGCGCGGGCTCGAAGTGCTGCTCGCGCACCCCGGAGGGCCGCTGTGGGCGAGGAAAGATCTCGGCGCGTGGACCCTGCCGAAAGGCCAATTCACCGACGACGAGCGGCCGATCGCCGCGGCGAAGCGCGAATTCGAGGAAGAGATGGGCTCGCCGCCGGCCGGCGAGTTTGTCGAGATCGGATCGATCAAGCAGCCGAGCGGCAAGGTCGTTCACGCCTTCGTCGCCGAATCGGACTTCGATGTCTCGACGGTGCAGAGCAACCTGTTCTCGCTGGAGTGGCCGCCGAAATCCGGGCAGCACGCGCAGTTTCCGGAAGTCGATCGCGCGGGGTGGTTCACGATCGACGAGGCGCGACAGAAAATATTGAAGGGCCAGCAGCCATTTTTGGATCGGCTGCTGGCCCTGCTGAAAACGTGACCCGCGGCTAAAGCCGCGGGCCATCTGTGACTGCAAACGAATCGTCTGTTACTGCAAGCGAATCGTCATCGCCGCGCGACGATTCAACCGGCGCGTTTCCTCGCGCGAGTTGTCGTGCTTCGGACGCTCTTCGCCGTAGCTCACCACCTGCAGGCGGTTCGCATTTACGCCGCGGCTGGCCAGGTAGTCGCGCACGGCCGCTGATCGACGCTCGCCGAGCGCCAGGTTGTATTCGGTCGTGCCGATGTTGCAGGTGTGACCTTCAACCGTGATCCGCAGGTTCGGATCCTCGTTCAGCGCCTTGATCGCTTCGTCGAGAATACGGGTTGCTTCGACGCGCAGCGTGTAGCGGTCGAAGTCGAAGTGCACGTCTTCGAACGTGATCTGCTTCTTTGCCGCCGGCGCAATCACCTGCACGGTCACCGTATCCGACGCCGTCATGCCCCTGCCATCGTCCACGGTGATCGTCAGCGGCACCGCGCCCACCTGGCCGGGAGCGGTCCACGGCGTCTGGCGCTCGGCGGGGTTCGCGAACGTGCCGGTCGGCGCTGTCCAGCGATAACGCAGCGTGTCGCCATCCGGATCCTGTGCATCCGCCGACGCGGTGAGCTGGCGGCCCACTTCGACCGTGCACGGCTCGCAGCGCGCCTTTACCGTGGGCGGGCGGTTGGCCGGCGCGGGCGGCGTGGTCGGCGCACCCGGTTGCACGGTGGCGGCCGGCGCCGCGAAGTTGCGCACGCCACTGGGGTGATAACCGAGGCGCACCTGCAAACCGAGGCGATCGAAGTCGCTGTCTTCCGACACCGTGAAGTCGCGGCGGTGGAGGTAATACGAGGCGGTGTAAGTCACGCCGGCGCCGAAGTAGACGCCGTTATCGGCGTTGTACTGGAAGCCGCCAAACAGATGGCGCGTGGCATCGGGGTCCCACTGGCTCGGCATACCCGGGCGCGGGATTGGTGCCCGTGAATCGCTGCTCCTGATCGAACAGCGCTTCACCAAACATTTCCGCAATGCCACGGAACTTTGACCGGCTCGGGAACGCGCCGCCGATGCCCCACTTGAAACCAGGCGTCAGGTTGTAGCCGTCCGGGCTGGTGCGCATCCTGATGCCGGTGGACATCGAAAGGTCGACCTTCTGGGCGAACTCACGCGAGGTGATCAGATCGAATTGAAAATCCGCCTTGCCCGTGCCGAGCCCATCATCGAAGCTCGCGGTTGGCAGCTTCGCCATCACGCGCGCCGCGACCGCGTAGCCGTTGTTGGTTTGCTGCGAGAACAGGTTGAACTTCGCGCCCAACCACACATCACCAAGGCCCGTGCTCCAGCCTTGTCTGATCAAGTAATCCTGCGGCTGGCCGTTGCGCGCAACCGGCACGAGGTCGGCGTCGATGCGCCGATACGTCATGGTGCCGAACAGTTCGATGCGATCGGTGGCGCCGAACGAAAACATGCCGCCGATGTCGGTGATGTCGCTGAAACCTTCGCTGCGATCCTCGTTGACCAGACCGAACGCTCCGCTCCATCGGCCCTTTGGCACTGTCTCGCCCTGCGGTACGAACCAGATCCCGGTGTCGCCGTAGACCGTATTACCGCTGGGTCGGCTCTCTTGGGCATTCGCCGTAGGCGAAAGCAAGAAGCTCAACATTACGCCATACGCCAGAGGGCGGATGATTTTCATACACGGGATTGTAGAGCCGAAAAACCCCCGAAGTCAAACGTACCGGAGGGGTTAGGCGTTATCCGCGTCGAGATCTGATTTTTTGGATTTCCCAAAAAGCCATGCGGCTGCAATCCCGAAGAGGTAAAGCACGACCATCGGGCCGCCAACGAGGACCTGGGTGACAGGGTTGCCGTCGGGGGTGATCACCGCGGCGGTGATGAAAATGAGCAGCACTGCATACTTGAAGTTCTTCAACAGCCAGCCCGCTGAAACGATGCCCAGCCGCGCCAGCACGAACATCAAGACCGGCAACTGGAACGTGAAACCGAGCGCGAGCATCAACTTCACGTACATGCCGAACACGGGATCGATGCGCGGCGTGAACGCGATGTAGGAATTCGAGAAGCCCGCGAAGAACGTCCATGCGGCGGGGAACACGACGTAGTGCGAGAACGCCGCGCCGCTGATGAACAGCGCCGATGACGAAACCACAAACGGGATGGCGAGCTTCTTTTCCTTCGCGTACAGCCCGGGCGCGATGAACAACCACACCTGGAACATGATGTACGGCGACGCGATCAGCACGCCCGTCAGCGCCGCCATCTTCAACATCAGGAAGAAGCCCTCGCCGGGCTCGGTGAAAATCAGCTTCCCGCCGGGAATGTCCTTCGTGAGGCGCTCGTAGATGAACGCCTGCACGCGATCGATGAAGGCAAACGCGAGGATGAATCCAACCAGGAGCGCGCCAACGGCGTGCGTGATGCGTTTGCGCAGCTCGTCGAGGTGCTCGAGGAACGTCATCCGGCCTTCGCCGGGTTCCTCATCGTGATCGTCGAACGGTGAAAACCCTCCGGGCTTTTCCGGAAGGTCCAGCCGGTCGTCGTCTCGGTTCTGACTGGGGAATGGAACTAAAGCCATCTAAAGCTAAGGTGCTACCGTGCGTACGGGTGCGTAATGTGCCTAGCGCGACACCGTCTGCTGTGGCGGTTCCTGGTCTGCGTCTGAACCCGGACCGGGCGTCACCGTGTGAGGAGGCGCCACGTTGTCGTCGGCGGCCTTGAACTTGTTCTCGTCGACCTTGAATTTGTCCGCGGCTTCCTTCTGTTCCTCGATCTTGATTTCCTGCTCGAGCGTGTTCTGGAGGTCGGTGGACGCCTTCTTGAATTCGTTCAGGCTGCGGCCCAGAGACTTGCCCAGCTCCGGCAGTTTACGGGGCCCGAAGATGATGAGCGCAATCACCAGGATGATGATCAGCTCAGGCATGCCGATGGAACCAAACATATAAATGCCCCCTTACACGGCCGTGAAGGCCGTTTTCAGGCCTAAAACGTCCAATAGGTGAGTATAGTCCCAAAAGCATCCCAAACCCGTCCCTCCGTCCTTGTGGGGAGGGGCCTTACCAGTTAACATCGCCTATGCGCACAAGATCCACTGTCGCTGCCGTATCCGCCATCGTCGTTTCGGCCCTGATTGGCGGGGTTTTCGGGAAGGGTGCGCAGGCCACCACGGACACGGTGCCGGATCACTACCGGACGTTCACCGCGGCGCTCACCGCCATCCAATCGCAATACGCCGAGCCGGTTGAATCCGACCGCATGGTCTACGGCGCCATCAACGGCATGCTGCAGACGCTGGATCCGCATTCGAGCTTCATGGATCCGCGGACCTATGCGCAGATGCGTGAGCGGCAGGAAGGCCGCTACTACGGCCTGGGCCTCACCATTTCCTCCATCGACGGCGACATCACCGCGGTGCGCGTGTTCGAAGGCTCGCCGGCGTTCAGCAACGGCATCCGCCGCGGCGATGTGATCGCCGACGTGGAAGGCGTCAACACGAAGGGCTGGACCACCGAAGCGACGGTCAACAAGTTAAAGGGACCCAAAGGGACGTTCGTGAACATCGGCGTGCGCCGCAAAGGTTTCGAGCGTCTGCTCGAGATGCGCGTGATGCGCGACCAGGTGAGCATCCCGAGCCTCTCGGCGTCATTCATGATCGACAGCACCACCGGCTACGTGGGCATCACCGATTTCGCTGAGCACACGGATGAGGATCTCGAGGAGGCGCTTGAAGCGATGACGAAGAAGGGCATGAAGCGCCTGGTCCTCGACCTGCGCGGCAATCCCGGTGGCCAACTCGATCAAGCCATTCGCATCACTAACCGCTTCGTGCCCAAGGGATCGATGGTGGTCTACACGCGCGGCCGCGTGCAGAATTCGGATTCGGATTATCGCGCCACCGACACGCCGGATTACCTGAACATCCCGATGGTGGTGCTCGTGAACCGGAATAGCGCGAGCGCCTCGGAGATCGTTTCGGGCGCGCTGCAGGATTACGACCGCGCGCTGGTGGTGGGCGAGACGACGTTCGGCAAGGCGCTCGTGCAGTCGGTGTATCGCGTGAGCGGCGGCGCGGGTCTCGCGCTGACCACCGCGCGCTACTACACGCCGGGCGGCCGGTTGATTCAGCGGCCGTGGGACGGCACGTTCGACGAGTACCTGACCTACACGTTGAAGGAGCAGGGCGAGCGGGCGAAGACCGCTGAGCAATTGAAGTACACGACCGGTGGCCGCAAGGTGTACTCGGGCGGCGGCATCGAGCCCGACATGCGCTTCGACGGGCCGGTGGAAGGCTTCAACCCGACGCGCTTCGGCCGGACGTTGCACGGGCGCGGCTTCTTCCTGTCTTACGCCGAGCAATACAGCGGCGAGGGCGATGCGCGCGTTGGCCACTCGGGTCCGTCACGCAAGATCGTCAAGAAGGGTTTTGCGGTGGACGAGGCGATGGTGGCCGACTTCAAAAAGTTCGTGGCCTCGCGCAACGTCAAGATCGACGAGGACGCGTGGACGAAAGACACCGATTTCATCCGCGCGATGATTCGCTACGCGATCGACGAATCGGTCTTCGACATCGCCACGGCGCGCCAGCGCCTGGTCACGGTGGATCCGCAGGCGCGATTCGCGATTGCGAAGTTCCCCGATGCGGAAAAGCTGCTGGAACTCGCCAAAAACAAGACGGTAGCCAAGCAATAGTACGGTAGAGGCGGGACTTCCGAAGTCCGCCGAAGCGCAACGCGGGAAGGCGGAAGTCCCGCCTGACTGCGTTAGGTCAAAACACCCTAAATATTGGGGCCTCGATCGTACTTGCTACAAGGGGCTGTGCTTGTTAGACTGACCGGCGTTTCCTCCAGTACCCGTCTCAATGCATCTTGAACGTCTCGAAATCTCAGGCTTTAAGTCCTTCTCGGACCGATCCGAGCTGGCATTCGACCGTGGCGTGACCGCCATTGTCGGACCCAACGGCTGCGGCAAGAGCAACGTGGCCGACGCGCTCACGTGGGTGCTTGGCGAGCAAAGCGCCAAGAGCCTGCGCGGCGACAGGATGGAAGACGTCATCTTCAGCGGCTCCGATGCGCGAAAGCCCACCGGCGCCGCCGAAGTCCGTCTCCGTTTCGGCAACGTTATCGTCCCGCCGTCCCTGCTCAAGGAGATGGGCGAGGACGTCCCGGTCCACGACACCAACGGCAATGGCAACGGTCACCATCCGGAAACCGCGGAGCTGATTGTCGCGGCGACGCGGGAGATCGAGGTCACGCGCCGGTTGTTCCGATCGGGCGAGAGCGAATACCTGATCGACGGGCAGACGTGCCGCCTCAAGGACATTCACGAGCTGCTGATGGACACCGGCCTTGGCGCCAAGGCCTACGCGATCATCGAGCAGGGCAAGATCGGCATGATTCTCAGCTCGCGGCCGACCGATCGCCGCCAGCTGATCGAAGAGGCCGCTGGCATCACGAAATACAAGGCGCGCCGCCGGTCGGCGGAGTTGAAGCTCGAGGCCGCGCAGCAGAACCTCACGCGCCTCGAAGACATCATCTACGAGATCGATCGGCAGCGCGGCTCCTTGAAGCGGCAGGCCGCGAAGGCGCGCCGCTACACGCGGCTGCGCGACGAGATGCGGCGATGGGAGAAAGTGCTGTTCGCCCGCCGCTATCGCACGCTGTCAGAAGCCATCGAGTCGGCGCGGACGCGCCTGCAGGAGGCGCGCACGAACGAGGCCGCGGCCTCGGCCCGGCTCGCCGAAGTCGAGAACGAGCTTGGCCGCATCCGAATCGAGCTTGCCACCGCGGACGAGGCCGCGTTGCAGGCGCGCGAGACGGTGCACGCCCACGAGCTCGAAATCAACCGCCGGCAGCAGCAGATTGCGCTCGATACGCAGCAGGCGGACATGCTGCTCAAGCGCGCCGACGAGCTCGAGATCGAACGGCAGCAGCTGGAGCAGCGGCGCGAGCCGGAACGGCTGGCGCTCGAAGCGCGTCGCCAGGCAGCGGCGGAAGCGGCCACCGCGCGCGACGAAGCGGCGTCGCTCGCTGCGGCGGCGGCAGACGACTACGCCCGCGCGCAACAGAACATCGAAGCCGCCGAACAGGGCGTCGAGCGGGAGCGCGCGGATCTCTACGCGGTGCTCAACACGATTACCGCGCTCGGCGCGGCGTTGGAGTCTGCCTCGGCCCAGCGCGAGCGGGCCGTCGAGGCCGATGGCCGCCTCGATCTCGAAGCGCGAGAGCTTGCGGCCGAACTGCAAACCGCACAATCGCAGCGCCAGGTCGCGGCTGAAGCGCTGCATCGCGCCCAGGAAGGCCTCGAGGCGGCGCGCATCGCGCGGGCCTCGCGCGAGTTCGAGCAGTCGAGCGCGCGCATCGAGCACGAGTGGCGGTCGCGCGACGTGCGCACGCGCGAGCAGGAGCTCGCCACCATGACCGGGCGGCTCAGGTCGCTCGAAGAGATCGACACGCATCGCTCCGGATTTGCGGACGCGGCGCGGATGGTGCTCGTCAATGCCAACGGCAGGGTCGGGCAGATGGGCGCGCTGGCGGATTTCATCGAAGTCGAGCCGCGCTACGAGCGGGCGGTCGAGGCGTGCCTCGGCGATCTCCTGCAGCACATCCTGGTTGAACGGCTTGAACATGTGTCGGCCGGACTCCAATTGATTCGACAGGAAAATGCCGGACGCGCCGGCTTCATCGTTGGAAGGCCCGACGGTTCGGCGGAAGTTCATTACGGAGGTTCGACGGAGGTTCATCACGCGGGTTCGACGATGGTTCCCGGCGGTTCCACGGAGGTTCCCAGTGGTTCCGTCACGCTGTCGTCTGTCGTGCGCGTGGGGGGGCCGTTCCCAGCCGCCATTCATGCGGTGATGGGTGGCGCGCTGATTGCGGATTCGTTCGAAGCCGCGTCCCGCATTGCGCCCACCGTGCCGGTTCCGGTGGCCACCGTCGAGGGTGACGTGTTCCGTGGCCGCCACGTCGTGACCGGCGGCGAGAAGGCGGAGTCGCGCGGCATCCTCGCCACCAAGCGCGAGATCAAGGAGTTGCGTGAGCGGATCGCCGAATCGAACGAGTTGCTCGGGCAGCTGATCGCCGAGGCGGCGAGCTTCGAGCAGATGATCGCGCACGCGACGGCGGCCATTGCCGGCCTGTCGAGCGAAATTCATCGCCAGGAAAAGGAAATTGTCGGCGTCGAAGGCCAGGCCAGGCGCGCTGCTGAAGACGAGTCGCGTGTGCAACAGCGCACCGATCTCGTGGCCACCGAAATCAGCCGCGTCCGGGAAGAGATCGCCGGTCTCGATGCGCGACAGGCTGAAGCGCGCGAGTCTATTGCGCGCCTGAACGAGCAGAAGATCGCTGCCGAACTGGCGCTCAACGACGCGCAGCAGCGTTTGAGCGCGGCGCGCGACACGGCCGAAGGCTTGAGCCTGACCGCGGGCGAGGCCCGCGCCACCCATGCCGCCCTGGTGGAACGCAGCGCCGCCGCCCTCGCCGAGGTGTCGCGGATGGACGCCGCCGCCGCCGAGCTCGAGCGGCGCGTCGAATCCTGCACGCGCGACATCGCCTTGATGCGCGCTCAGCGCGACCGGTTGCTGAACGCGATCGCCGACGGCCAGCAGCTGATGGACCAGGACGTCGGCAAGCTCGACGGCCTCCGCACCGAGATGATCCGCGCCGACGAACGCGCGATGGAGATCACGCAGGCGGCCGGGAAGCAGGAAGAAGGGATCCGCGATGCGCGACGCGCCGTCGATGCGTTGCGCGCCCTCGCCGCAGAAGTCGACGTGCAGCGCGCCACCGCCGAATCGGACCTCACGCACCTCGCGCAGCAGGCCATCGACACGGTGAACACTTCTCTCGATGAAATTCGTGAACAAGTGGCGCAGATGGAAGCCGCGGGTCAGGTGCAGCCCGACGTGCGTGCCATCCGCGCCGCCGAAGCCGTTGAAGCTGACGAGCTCGAAGAAGGCGCCGAACCAAGCGAACCCCTTGAACGCCTTGAACCCGTTGAACCTTTTGAACCGGTTCAGATGTCCGCGGAAGAAGCGATTGCGGAACTTCGCGAGAAAATCGATCGCATGGGTCCGGTGAACATGATGGCGATCGAGCAGTCAAAGGAGCTCGAGGAGCGCCACGGGTTCCTCTCGACGCAGCAGAAGGACCTCGTCGACTCGATCGCGCAGACCAACGAGGCCATCAGCAAGATCGACGAAACCACGCACGCCCGTTTCCGCGAAGCGTTTACCGCGATCAACGCGAACTTCCAGGGCACCTTCGCCACGCTGTTCGGCGGCGGCAAGGCCGGCATCATGCTGCTCGACGAAAACGATCCGCTCGAGAGCGGCATCGACATTGTTGCGCAGCCGCCCGGCAAGCGCCTGCAGAGCGTGATGCTGCTGTCGGGCGGCGAGAAGGCGTTGACCGCCATCGCGCTGATGTTCGCCATGTTCAAGTACCGGCCGAGCCCGTTCTGCCTGCTCGACGAAATCGATGCGCCCCTGGACGATGCCAACATCGGCCGGTTCATCGAGATGCTGCGGTCGATGATGGACAAGACGCAGTTCATCATCATCACGCACAGCCGCAAGACCATGGAGATCGCCGACAAGCTCTACGGCGTGACCATGGAGGAACCGGGTGTCTCGAAGTTGATCTCCATTCAGCTCAATTAGGACGCGCGGGCGACGACGATCGCGGAGCTTCCGAACGCGGGGTGGGCATCGCCCAGCACGCGCTGTTCGAGTCTGGTCAGGGCAAGCGCGAGCGCGTTGATCGGGGCCGCAGGTACGTCAGGCGGCTTCACCTCGGGCCGGATCACGCGTTCCTTGCGAGCGAGTAGCCACTTCACCATCGCCACCCAGACGAAGAAGTAGCGCGACTCCACGATCGTCAGGCCGCTGCCACGCACCAGGGCCTCGATCTCCCGCACCCGATAGCGGCGATAGTGATGACTGACCTCGTCGTGTGCGGTCCAGAGCTCGTCGAACGCCGGCACGGTGACGACAAACCAGCCGCCGGGTCGCAGGCGTGCTCGGAGGATTGCCATGGCAGGTTCGGGATGTTCGAGATGCTCGAGCACGTCCAGCGCCACGATCAGGCCGTAGCGCCCTCGCTCTGACGGATCGTCAACGAGCGGACCCGTGGTGATGCGGTCGAACCATGGGCCGCCTGGATCGAGTAGCGACGCTTCGTACTCCTGCCCGCGCGGACGGTCGGAGCCGTAACGCTGAAGGATCGGGAAAAGCAGACCGTCGCCACATCCGAAGTCGAAGGTCTCGCCGGCGCCGTTGGGGCCAATCAGGCGATCGAGCAGGCGCGTCAGATACTCCTCGCGCGCGCGCCACCACCAATGGTCGCGATAAAGCCGTGCGTACGCCGCGCCGTATCGGGGATCCATCAGAGCCGGCGGTCACCCCGAAGCCGACTGAGGTCGGCGTCGCCTCCTACCATGCGGTCCACCAGATAGATCGGCCGACGCTTCACTTCTTCGTAAATACGGCCGACGTACTCGCCGATGATCCAGAGCGAGACCAGAATCATTCCGCCGATGATGGTCAGCAGCACGGTGAGCGCGGTGAAGCCTTGCGGTGAACGGCCAAGGACCACTCGAGCGTAGATGGCATAGAGCGAGAACCCCGCCGCGAACATCAGCACGCCGCCGCCGAGAATCCCGATGAATCGTAGCGGCGCCGTCGAAAACGCAAACGTTCCGTCCAGCGCCAGGCCGATCAGCCCGCTCACGGAATACTTGCTCTCTCCGCCGGCGCGGGCATGCCGCTCCAGCACCTCGCCGGTCTGCCGGAACCCGACCCAGCTTCGCAGGCCCCGCAGATAGCGCTGCCGTTCCGGCAACGCCCGAACGGCGTCGATCGCGCGGCGCGAGAGCAGTGCGAAGTCTCCCGCGTCTACCGGCAGCGCCAGCTTCGACAACTTCGAGATGATGCGATACGCGACGTGATAGCTCGTCCGCAGCCAGAAGGCTTCCTTGCGCTGCGTGCGACGGACGTAGACGACGTCGAAACCTTCATCGAGCCGCTTGAGGAGAATGGGAAGGGCCTCCGGCCAATCCTGCAGATCGCCGTCCATTACCATCATCACGTCGCCGCTGGCGTGATCGAACGCCGCCGAGACGGCCGCCTGGTGCCCGAAATTGCGCGACAACACGATGACGCGCAAGCGTGAATCGCGTGCGGCGGCCTCTTCCAGGATCCGCAACGACCCGTCCCGGCTTCCATCGTCGACGATCAACAGTTCGTGCGGACCGCCCGGCGTCTGATCGAACACGGCGAATACACGCCGCAACAGCTCGGGAAGGACCTCCTCCTCGTTGTGGATGGGGATCGCAATGGTCACGCGTCGGCTGTTCACATGGGCACTCCCACGAAGTAAACCATCTGCCAGAGCGGCAGTCCCGGCAGCCCGAACGCGTAGGGCTCGAAGTGCTCTTCGCGCAGATGCTCGGTGAACAGCGCGCGCCACGATTCGATCGGACGCGCAAATCGGCCGCGATCGAGTCGAGCCAGCAATCGGCCGGCGGAGGCGT
Organism: uncultured Acidimicrobiia bacterium; assembly: GCA_963784445.1. GTDB lineage: Bacteria > Acidobacteriota > Vicinamibacteria > Vicinamibacterales > UBA2999 > 12-FULL-67-14b. Next base: position 468,591 of record CAWARO010000003.1, read on the forward strand.
GCGCCGGCAGCACGAGATCGAGCACGTGGACCTTTCCGCCGGGGGCGGTGAGCCGCGCCATGCGGCTGAGCAGATTGCGCACCGCGCGATCTTCCAGATGATGCATCAGCGAATTTGCGAAGAGGCAGTCGAAGTGCTCATTGGGAAAAATCGTCTCATCGGTCACGTCGCCCACCACCCAGCGGCCCGGATACCGTGATGAGGCCGTGCGAATGTACTCGGGGTTGATATCGATCCCAACATAGTCGCAGCCCGCGAATACCGGCGCATTGGTGCCCGGGCCGCAGCCGACGTCGAGCACCCGCCGCGTCTGTTTGAGGTCGAGGTATTTCAAGAATGGTTTCAGCTTCGCCGTCGCGAATGGCGCCTGCCACGTCTGGTAGACGAGCGGTAATTCAAGCAGACGGTCGGTGGCGCGCCTGATCATCGCCAGAACACCAGGAATCCAGGTACGCTCCTGGCATTCGGGAACTCGACGCGCAACGCGTCGATGGTGGCCTGATCCGGCGGCTCGGAAAAGTCCGGCTGCAGATTGAGCACCACGAGGGAGGCCTGCACCGCGTGAATACGCTCGATCAGCGGAACAGTGCCGGCCGTGACATCAAGGAAGTCGAACAGGGTCCGGGTCCGGTTGGTCACGCCGCTCAGAAAATACACCTCCGGCGCATCCGGACCGGCCCAGAGCGTGCGATCTTTCGCGAGGACTTGGACGGCCCCGATCAGTGCCTCGTAGCGAGCCGCGTCGGCGGCCCGCACGCGCAGACTGCTTCGCGGGAGCTTCATCCGCACGGTTTCGTCGGTCTCAATGAAATGCCGTCCGAACGACTCGGCGGTTCCCGGACTCACGCGCACGAGCCCAAACAGCAGCAGGAAGATGACGACCACAACTTGAATGGCAGCGGGGGTACGCCCCGCCGCGCCCACGACCGCGGCGAGGGCCATCATCGAGAGCGGAATCGTGTAGAAGAGGTAGCTGGGCGAGGCGAAGGGAAACTCCACTAACAGGGTCGCGCACGCAATCGCGGTGATCACGACCGCGGCGTCGGTCGCGCGATGGGCGCTGCCTTTTCCTCTGGTGATCAGCAGCCACGCCGCGCCGGCCGCCGCCAGCAACGGGAGCCCCCAGGCGGCAAGCACGCCCATGGCATAGATCCTGGGATTGCCGCCCGATGAGTAGACCACCGCGGCGAACACCACTGCGACGGCGATCGCCACAATCGTTGTGACACGCCGACTCGCCGACATTGCCAACAACAGCCCAAGGCCGATCGAATAGATCAATTCGGTCGGCGGCGGCGGGTGCATCATGGCCGAATCCATACGCCGGAACGGCTTGACGAGCACTCCGTCGATCGTCTGGAAGAGCGCGCCGGTCCACAGCAGGAACACCAGGAACACGATCAACGGCAACAGCGCACCAAGGACGAATGGCCCGAGTGTCTCGAACAGCGCGCGGCCGCGCTCGAGCGCCGTGGTGTGACCGTGCTTCCACTCGCGCCAAATCAGCGCGGCAAACAGCGCGCCAAGCGGCAACAGGAAACGGACTATCTCTCCCGTCCCGGCGCGTGTGATCGGTACCGCGAGGGCGACAAGAACAAGGATCAGGATCACGGCGACGAGTGCGGCGCCAGATCGAGGTCCTGCCGACACGCCATCCGGCTTCGATCGAAAGCTGGTCGCTATCAGCGCGATGCCGCCGCCGAGCAGGTAGAAGATACCCGACAGTTTGAACAGGAACGAGATTCCTCCCGCCACACCGGCAAGAACAAGCCAGGGCTGCCGGCTGCTTTCGAGTCCGCGCAACAGCGCCAGCGCGCCGAAGGTGGCAAAGAACAGGTTGAACCACGATGGCACGGACGCCGGATAGTTCGGCACCGACCACACAACCGCGGTGACGGTTACTAATGCAGCACCGATTGGGGCCACGAACCGGCGCGCGATCGCGTACAGCGCCGCGGCCCATGGCAGCGTGAACAGGAACAGTGGAATGCGGAGCGTGGACGAGGTGTGTGATCCAACCGAGAAAAACGCCGCGTGCAGATAGGCCAGCCCGCCGGTGTAGATGTCGTCGTAATCGCGGTGTGGCACCTGTCCCGCCAGCACGCGCTCGGCCGCCTGGCCGAGCGCGCCTTCATCGTATGGGACCCACCCCTGGTTGAGATCGGATGCCAGGAGAACGCCGGCCAACAAGATGACGATGAGCGGCAGCCATCGCTCCACCGTACGGAGGACGCGGGACTCTGCTAGTGGGCTCACTGTCACGTGTGCCCATTATGGAGTGAGGCCTGCGAGAGTCAAGCGTTTGAACCGACGTCAATCGTTCGCAACCGACGGAGGCCGCGCCAGTTCGACGCGGCCCGCGACCAGTCGGAATGTGATGATCCGTCCGGCGTTGGCCGGCTTTGCCGCGATGTCGATCTCTGGCGGTGGCGGTTCGATCCATAACGACACGTCGTCGAACAGCAATGCCGCCGCTTCGGGCAACTGGCCGCCGAAGACATGACGGAAGTTCGCGCGCGTCGAGAGATCATCTTCGAGCACGACCAGCCGTTGCCCCGGCACGTTATCCGACCGAATCGCCTGCGTCGTGGCAGCACTCAGGTTGCGCAGTTCGGTCCATCGCACATTCCGTTGCCAATAGATTGGCAGCAGCAGAAACGGCAGAATCACTCCAGCGATTGCGACGCGCCAGGCTCGCTGCGGTTCGGCGTTACGCGCCGTGGCCGCCAGTAACGTCCCAACCGCGAGGGCCAACCCGACGCTCGGGAACACAGCGTACAGGCTCGATCGCACTGGGAGCCAGATGGTGACGGCGAATCCGCCGATGAGCCATGCGCTACCCATCCACACGATGCGCCATTCGCGAGAAATTGGGGCGGGGAGGCGTTTGAGCGCAATCGCCGTAACGATCATTAACAGCACGCCGAGCGTCATGGAACGGTCTGCGTATTCGACGATGTTCGTCGCCACGTGGACGGGGTCGAAATTGAACCGATAGTACGGCGGCGCGTTGCTGATGCCAACCGCGCCCGCATACTCGCGCAATGCAAAATAGATCGCGAGCGCGATCCACAAGCCCAGCGATCGCTTCACGCTCGAACCACTAAGGAGCAACCAGAGCGTGAGGATCAGCGGCAGCGCCACGACCTCTTCCTTCGATAAGAACGCCATCAACGCGAGCACGCCGGCGGTCATACCGCGGTTGCGCGTCAACGCGAGCGCCGCGAGCGTCGAGAACAGGGTGCCCAGCAGTGACGTTCGTCCGCTGAACCACAGGAGGGCCATGTTGATGCCATGAAAGTTGAACGCCCACACGGCGGTGGCGGCAAGCGCGGCCCACGCCGCGAGACCCAGGGCGCGCGCCAACGCAAAGAGTGACGCGGCACACGCCAGGCCCAGGAAGAGATTCGTCAGCGCGTACGGAATCGGGTTAGTCCCAAACAACGCCTCGGTCGCGCTGAATGTGAGTTGGACCAGTGGGCGATAGAAGCCCCCGGGACTGGGGGACGCCGGAGAGACGGACGACCACCCGTGCAGGCGGCCGTGGTAGACCCAGGCAAAATCATCCTTGATGAATCCGCCGGTGATGGTTGGGCCGTACGCAAGCAGCCACGCTGTGGTGAGGGCGACGGCCGCGATCACGATCGGGAAACGTGGAGTTGATTCGATCCGCAGGGGGGATGGACCGTTCGTACCAGTCACTACCGACGGCATCTCTTCGCAGGATAGCACCGCGCACCAGGAACCCAACCGAACCCAACCCCTTGAAACGCCTGGAACTTTGGAACCCCTGGAACCTTTAAAACGTCTGGAGTTGTATGAGAAAGCTTTCTCTCCTCGCCCTTGTTCTGTCTGTCGGGTTGAGCGTCGCCGCCTGCGACATCCAGGCCGGTGAAAACGGCCATTTTTCGGTCGATATCGCCTCCGGGAAGGCCACCGACACCTGGTCGAGGACTTACACCGTCGCGGAGGGTGGGCGGTTCGAGCTCATCAACGTCAACGGCCGCATCACCGCCGAGTCCACGGATGGCAAGGACGTGGTGGTCGAGGGCAAGCGAACGGCCAAGGGCCGATCCGATGAGGCCGCAAAGGAGCTCCTGGGTAAGCTCGAAATTCGAGAGGAAGTCGGCGGGTCGACCGTGCGAGTCGAGTCGCGGCCGCCGCGCACCAGCGGCTTCGGCGGTCATGAGATCGAGTGGACCGTGAAGGTGCCGAAAGGCCTCACCGTCGACCTGCGCACCATCAACGGCGGCGTCCGCATTGACGGTCTGTCGGGCGAGATTCACGCCAAGACCACCAACGGCGGCGTGAAGGGCCATAACATCATCCCCGAAACCATCGAGGCCACGTCGGTGAACGGCGGCGTCGAGATCGAGCTCGGTGCACCTCTGGACTCGACCGATTCGATCGACATCTCCACCGTGAACGGCGGCGTCACCCTCAGCATGCCCTCTGAGAGCAAGGCGACCATTTCAGCGCGCTGTGTGAACGGCGGCGTCCGCGTCAGCGACCTCGACATCAAGCGGGACGAGGAAACGCACGAGTTCGAGCGGAAGCGCCGGTTGAGTGGCACGCTGAACGGCGGCGGCGCCCAGGTCAACGTCAGCACGACCAACGGCGGCGTTCGCCTCTTGCGCGTCGGGAGCACCACTTCGTAGCAAGACCCCCTCGGACAAGAATGTCTGAGGCTGTTCCGATAAGAGACACACAAGCTTAAGTTGAGCCCGAATTAACCCACAAAAATGGGTTATTTCGTGGCATTTTTCGTGCTTAAGTAGTCAGTCCGTGTCTGTTAATTACTCTAAAAAAACACCAAGTCGTATTGACGTTGGTCCAATCGGCGCCTCCGTGGTGTCGTTTCAGCCGCACGCCGACACGCTTACCTACGAGCCTTACTTTGGGCTGAACGAGAAGCCGTTCAGCCTCAACGCCGATCAGCGATTCATCTACGACAGCCCAACGTACGTCGCGACCAGCGAGCGCCTGTTAGCCGGCATTCGCCGGCGTGAAGGCCTGCTCGTCCTGACCGGCGAGATCGGCACCGGCAAGACCACCCTGTGCCGCGGCGTGCTCCGCGACCTCGGCCGCAACACCTACAGCTCGCTGGTGCCCGACCCGTTTGTCTCGCGCGAAGATCTGCTGAAGATGCTGCTGATCGACTTCGGTGTGTTGTCGATTCAAGAGCTCACCGCCGACCGTTTGCGCCAGGCCTCGCGCACGGAGCTCGGCTACCTGCTCGCCGGGTTCCTCGACGCGCTCACCCCTGAATCCTTCGCCGTCGTCCTCATCGACGAAGCGCAGAACCTGTCGCTGCCGTTGATCGAGGAGACGCGCATTCTCGCGGACACCTTCGGCGCACAGGGCCGGCTGCAAATCGTCCTTGTGGGCCAGCCCGAGCTCCACGCCAAGTTGAAGCTGCCGGAAATGCGGCAGGTCGATCAACGGATCTGCGGCTACCATCGCCTGGGTCCGATGAGCCGCGATGCGGTGGCAGGCTACATCCAGCATCGGTTGCAGGTGGCGGGCGGCCGCTGTGAGCGCGTCCTGTTTCCGCCGGAGATCGTCGACAGCCTTCATAGTCGATCCGGCGGGGTGCCGCGGCTGATCAACCGGATCTGCGATCGCGCGCTGCAGTTGGCGTACGAACGGCAGGCCGAAGGCGTGGACCGGGAGATTCTCGATACCGCCTTGATCGAGGTCGGTTCCGTCACGCTGTCGCCGACCTGGGATTCGATCATCTTCGCGGAACCGCCCACGTCGCTGCCTGCAGTCGCTCCTGCGCCGCTGCTCGCGGTCGCGCCTATGCCGACGCCAGCGCCGGCACCGGCGTTTCACTCAGAGGTATGCACGCCGCCGATCGACGATGACGAGAATTTCACGAAGCAGATCGACCACTGGGTGGCAAAAGATCTCCCGCCGGCCGCGCGCACGCTGACGTCGCCGCAGGTGTTTGCCAACGAAGGGACTGCGGAGGGCACGCGGGAGCGGCGTCGCGCCTCGAGGACCGTCCCGAGCAGCCAGGCGCCGGCGCGCAGCGTGACCACCGACTGGCCACGGGACCTGCGCTCAGAGACGTACATGCACAGACTCTGGCGCAAGTGGGCAAAGGGGGTGGCGATCGCTCTTGCCGTGTTCGTAGCCCTCAACGTGGCCCTGGTGGCCGCCTCGCTTCTGCCTGTGATGCTGACTCCGCCCGCGCTCCCGGCAGTCCCCGAAGCGCCTGCGCGCGTTGTGCCTGGCATTGCGCCGCCGGAAGCGCCGCTGACCGACGCGCCCGCCTCCGTCGCCGACTCCGTTGCCGCCTCCGTCTCTGAATCCGGGGACTATCTCGTCGTCGTCGGCTTGTTCGCCAGCCGCGACCGCGCCGATCAGATCGTTGACACGCTCACGCAGGCGGGCTTGCCCGCGATGCAGCGATCGTTCCAGCTTCGCCGACAGCAAGTGCAACAGATTGTGCTCGGACCGTTTTTCAACCGCGCCGATGCTGTTGCCGACTTGCAGCGTTTGCAGACGCTGGGCGGCTACGACGACGCCGGTGTAATCGACAGCACACGCGCCCCCTTCGCGCAATAGCAAGTCGGAGCTGAGAGCTCCTTACCCGATCGGGTTATCCCGGAACATCGCGTCGCGCCGGCGCGTAAGCTGACCATAGGGGCACACACCATGTGGTCGCGACAAGCGTCTCTGGATCTCCGCGGCATTGCCTTTCTGCGGTCTCGCAAGTCGCTGGCAAAAAATCCGGACAACGCCGGTACCGCTGGTTGCGGCGCGTCGATACTCGGCGTCGGACACTTCACGGTGCCACCCGACGTCATCGAAGGTCCCGACCACCCGCCATCAGCAAATGGCAGCGTCACCGAGTCGTGGTCCACGATCCGCACCATCGTTGTGCCTCACGGCATCAGCGCCGTGCCGCGGCGTTCGCCGATCAAGGCGCGGAAACGCACGCCGTGGAATCCGGCGCCCGACGTGAACGGCGTTGTCGAGCGCGGAGGCAGCCGCGAGTGGTTCACCGACCGCCTCTTCGTCGAATCAAAGCAGGCCAACCTGCCAGCCGCCTGCAGTACCTCGGCGATCGTGCATGTCGTGCTCGTGATTCTCGTGCTGCTGCTGTTGGCTGCGCGGGCCGCGCGCGCTGACCTGCCGCCGCGCAAGCTGGTGGACGTGTCGCTGCGAATGCCGGACATGGTGTCGCTGCTGCCGGTTGCCGTCGCACCGCCGCCCGCGCCGAAGTCGGTTGAACGTTCCTCGCCGGCTGACTCGGCGCGCCCGGCCCCGCCGCCTGCGAGGGCGATAGAGACGCCGGCCGCCGCACCGCTGGAGACGCCGTCAAGCGTCGAGGCTGAACCCACAACGGTCGCCGACGCTCCGAGCGAGGCCACCGCCGGAGTCGAGGTCGGCGGCGCGACCGACGGCGTGTCAGGCGGCGTTCCCGGTGGCACCGGTAGCGGACCTTCGGTCGAGCCTGCGCACCAGCCGGCGGCCGCGGGCCCGTTCCGTGTCGGTGAAGGAATCGATCGGCCCCGGAAGATCAAGCATGTCAAGCCCGTCTATCCGCTGCCTGCCATGGCGGCGCAAGTCGGCGGCAATGTCCTCATCGAAGCCACGATCGGGGCCGACGGCAAAGTGCACAATGCGCGCGTGGTCAAGTCGATTGCCCTCTTGGATCAGGCCGCGCTCGACGCCGTAAGTCAGTGGGAGTTCGAACCCTCGCGCCACAACGGCGCGGCCGTGGCGGTGACGATGGTCATCATCGTGACGTTTGCGCTCCTGTAAGTCCGGAGCACCGACTTCCCAATTAGCCAGTAACCAGTAGCCAGTAGCCAGAAAAAAAGCCAGAATTTCGCTGGATACTGGATACTTGATACTGGCCTCTGGACTGCTTTGAACGAAGACAAATCCACTCGCTATCATCGCCTGCGCCGGCGCGCTGACCTCCTCGGGACAGCAACCGCCGGCGTTGTGCTGTTGACGCTCGCCGTCACCAGCGGCAGCCACCGGCTGCGCGAGCTGGCCGCGGCGCTCTCGCAGTGGGTGCCCGAACGCTTCAACGACATCGTGATGGTGATGCTCACGACGATTGTGGTGATGCTGATTCTGGCGATCGTCGAGCTGCCCTTCGCGTACTACCACGGCTTTCTGCTCGAACATCGCTACGGCCTTTCCACGCAGCGGCGCGGGCATTGGGTCTCCGACCAGGCGAAAGGCATTGGCCTCGGCCTCGTGCTGGCGATGTTCGGCACTGCAGTTGTCTATGGCGCCCTCCGCAACTGGCCCGACGACTGGTGGTGGATCTCGGCGGGGCTGTTTGCGGCGGCGACGATTGGCCTGGCGCAGCTCGCGCCGGTCGTGCTGCTGCCGATCTTCTACAAGTTCAAGCCGCTCGACCGCCCGTCGCTCGTCGAACGCCTCGTGAAGCTGGCGGACGGCGCGCGGACCAGCGTCAACGGCGTGTTCGAGTGGGTGCTGAGCAGCCACACGAAGAAGGCCAACGCCGCGCTCGCGGGGCTCGGACGCACCCGGCGCATCCTGCTGTCGGATACGCTGCTCGCGGATTATTCCGAGGACGAGATCGAAGTGATTCTCGCTCACGAGCTCGCGCATCACGTGCACCGCGACCTGTGGCGCGGCATCGCGGTACAGGCGGTTGCGCTGCTGGCGGGGTTCTTCGTGGCCAGTGTGCTGCTGGCCGCACTGGCCGATCCGCTGGGGTTGCGGGGGATCTCCGATCCCGCCGGGTTGCCGGCGTTGCTGCTGATCGGCGGCGTCTGGACGTTCCTGCTGCTGCCGGTGGTCAACGGCATCTCGCGCGCGCAGGAGCGCGCCGCCGACAACTATGCGTTGAAGACGACACGGAATGTTGACGCGTTCGTCACCGCCATGAAACGACTGTCGCAACAGAATCTTGCCGAAGAATATCCGTCGGCACTCGTCCGGTTCCTGTTCTATTCTCATCCGCCGATTCGCGAGCGAATTGATGCGGCCAGGGCATTCGGCCGCGGAGAGCACCATGCAGCTTAGGCCACCGATTCACACCGATTCGCGCCGACTGGCGCTTATTGGTATCGTTGTCGCGCTAATGACCTTGGGTTCCGAAGCGCAGTACGCGAAAAAGACCAACGTCGCCCATCGCGGCGCGTCGGCCTACGCGCCGGAGCATACGTTGGCTGCCTACAAGCTCGCGATCGAGATGGGCGCCGACTACGTCGAGCAGGACCTCGCCGTCACCAAGGACGGCATCCTGATCTGCCTCCACGACGCCAGCCTCGAGCGGACGACCAACGTCGAAGAGGTGTTTCCCGATCGCGCCGTGAGCATCAGCCTCGAGGGCAAGACCAGGAAGGCGTGGGTCGCGAACGATTTCACCCTGGCCGAGATCAAGCAGCTCGACGCCGGCTCCTGGTTCAACGCCAAGTTCAAGGGCGAGAAAGTGCCGACCTTCGACGAAGCCATCGCGCTCATCAAGGGCAAGGCCGGCGTCTTTCCGGAGTTGAAGACGCCGGAAATCTACGAGGGCCGGAAGGTCGAATTCGAGCAGCTCGTCGCGGCCGCGCTCGACAAGCATGGCCTGCGGGGACCGCAGGCGGACCCGAAGACGCCGGTCATCCTGCAGACCTTCGGCCAGGCCAGCGCGCGCGAGCTCGCGCGGATCAAGATCGGCGTGCCGGTGGTGTTGCTGCTGAACGATGACGAAGGCTTTAAGACCGCCGGGCAGCTGACGGCGTGGAAGGGTGTGGTCACTGGTTTCGGTCCCGCCAAGAACATCGTGCTACGCAACCCGGAGTTCGTGAAGTGGGCGCACGCCGACGGCATGACCGTCACGCCGTACACGTTCCGCGCCTCCGACGCCGCGAAGCAGGGCTTCAAGGATGTTGCCGAGGAGATGGCGCACTATCTCTACAAGCTGAACGTCGATGCGCTGTTCACGGACAACCCGGATCGTTTTCCACGGACCAGTAAATAGCTGGCAGCACGTCGCAACCGGCGAACGGAGTGCCCGGCGTCCTTGCTACTGCGTCCTCCGCTCAGCAATCCATCGGTCGATACGTTTCTCGAGTATCATCAGCGGCATCGCGCCGCCGCCGAGCACGGTATCGTGAAACTCGCGGATATCGAAACGCGGCCCAAGCGCGCTTTCGCCCTTGCGGCGCAGTTCCTGAATCTTCAGCATGCCGATCTTGTAGCTGGTGGCCTGACCAGGCAGCACCAGATAGCGGCGGATCTCGGATCGCGCCTGGGCTTCGGTGGTTGCGGAGTTGGCGAGGAAGTACTGCACCGCCTGCTCTTCGGACCATCCCTTCGCGTGCAGGCCGGTATCGACGACGAGGCGGATAGCCCGCCAGATTTCCGAGCCGAGCCGTCCGAAACGCGAGTATGGATCCTGATAGGTACCGGGCATTTCACGCGCCAGCCACTCGGAATACAGTCCCCAGCCCTCTGAATAGACGGCAAAGCCTGCCTGCCGACGGAATGTCGGGACGCTGCTCAACTCCTGCGCGATCGCGATCTGCATGTGGTGACCCGGCAGGCCCTCGTGATAGGCGATGACCTCCAGTTCGTGCTTCGGCATCGCCTTCATGTCGAGAAGATGCGCGTAGTAGACGCCCGGCCGCGACCCGTCCGGTGTACTCGGGAAATAGTGCTGCGCGGCTCCCGCCTGCTCGCGGAACGGTTCGACGCGGCGCACGACGAGGTCGGCCTTGGGCAGCATGCCAAAGTACTTGGGCAACACCGCCTTGATCCGGTCGATTGCGGCCGTCGCGTCGATGATGTAGGCCTGCCGCCCTTCGTCGGTATTTGGGTAGTAGTAGCGCGGATTATCCTTGCTGTCGCGCAGTTCCGCGAAGAACGCCGGCAGGTCTCCCTTGAAGCCGACTTCGTTCTTGATCGCCTCCATCTCGCCGCGCAGGCGGGCGACTTCCGCCAGTCCGATTTGATGAATCTGATCGGCGGTCAGCGTCGTGGTGGTCTGATTGGCAAGGCGCTCTGCGTAGAACGCCACGCCTTGCGGTAGCGCGTGCACTCCCGCCGCCTGTTCGGGCGTCAGGCTGCGGTCTTCGCGCTGCCATGCGATCAGCGAGTCGTACCCGGACTTGAACGGACCGGTGAGGGCGGCCTGCACGTCGGCCAGCATCGCCTTGGCGCGCGCGTCGCTCAGTGCCCCCTTTTTCTGCAGCGCGGCGATCTTCGCCTTGGCGTCTGCCCACACCGCGCTGTCCGGACCTCCATCGGTGAAGGGCGCGCCCGTGATGATCTTGGTCGATTCGTCGATGACGAAGTCGTAGGCGAATCGCGGCGGCCGAACCCCCGTCGTCGCATTCTTTTTGGAGATCTCCGTCAGCTGGCGGAGCGCCCGGCCCGACTCGCGAATGCGATTGATGTACCCCTCCATGTCCGACACATCGTCGACCCGGTGGAAGGCGATCAGCAGCTGCGGAAGGAACGAGTGGACGGCCGACATCTGATCGAACACGTAGGCATTGGTGCGGAAACGGACCGCCGCTTCGGCCTGTTCGAGCTGATAGAGCCAGATATCGTACGAGGTCTGCGCTTCGGAACTCAGCTTCGCGTAGTCGAACGACTTGCGCATCTCGGTCGTGGTCGCGCGACGCCATGCCAGCTGCTGGTCCTGAGCCGCGATCGACATGTCGTCGAGCTCGCCTGTCTTCTGGCCGAGGAACGTCTGCTGAATTGGACTGAAGGCAAGTTGTTCCTTGAACTTGGCCTCGAACCAGGTATTGATGCGCGCCGTGTCGTCGCCCGCCGCTTGCGGTGATTGCGCCGTGACGGGTGCGTGAGCCCGAAACGTCACCAACGTCAGGATGGACAGAGCGCACACGGCGAAGACGAACGCTAAACGAGGCATGGCTCAACATACCATGCAGCCGTCGGCAGATCGTTCTGCGGCCGGCCACATAACTGAAGGCTATTTCGCGCGAACAGTTAGCGTGCCCGTCATCTCCTTACACCCAGGATCCGTCGTCAGGTTGCAATAAAACGTGAACGTGCCGGGCTGATCGGCGCGGAACTCGAACGTGATCGACGTGCCACCGGCGGCGCGCTTGATGATGCGATAGGCGTCGATGGCGAAGCTGGTGGGCCGCTCTTCGCTGCGCAGGGTGATCTTGACGAGATCGTCCTGGGAAACTTCCAGCTTGTTCGGCGTGAAGAGGTGATCCTTCGCGACGATGGTGAACTCGCGACGGTTTTGCGCCGGCTCTTGCGCGGCTACTGTTGATGCCGCGAGAAACACCGCGAGGACGATTCGCCGCATGTTGTGATTGTACGTAAAAAGGGCCGGGACTGGAGTCCCGGCCCTACGAAGGTCGCTGCGTTGCTATTCGCGGCGCGGGCCGCGGTCGCGTCGCGGGCCGCGATCGCGGTCGCCACGCGGGGGACGGTCGCCTGAGCCACCGGCATTCGCGCCGGCGGTGGCGCCTTCCTCGTTGCCGGATCCGGCCGGCGGCGCGCCGCCTTCTTCCGGCGTGATCAGCGCCTTGCGCGAGAGGCGAATCTTGCCGGTCGGGTCGATGTTGATGACCTTCACCAGCACCTGCTGGCCTTCCTTGAGCTCGTCGCGCACGTCCTTCACGCGGTAGTGCGCGATCTCGGAGACGTGGAGCAGGCCGTCGGTGCCGGGCATGATCTCGACGAAGGCGCCGAAATCGGTGATCCGCTGCACCTTGCCGAGATAGGTCTTGTCGAGCTCGGCGGTCGCGGTCAGCTCCTGGATCATGCCGATCGCCTTCATAGCCGCCGCTTCGTCGGCCGACGCGACGTTGACCTGGCCGCTGTCTTCGACGTCGATCTTGACGCCGGTCTTCTCGATGATGCTGCGGATCATCTTGCCGCCGGGCCCGATGACGTCGCGGATCTTGTCGACCGGAATCTTGATGGTGATGATGCGCGGCGCGTAGGCCGACATGTTGGCGCGATGTGTCGACAGCGACTCCAGCATCTTCTGCAGGATGTGCATGCGGCCGGCCTTGGCCTGGGTGAGCGCGATGCGCATCACTTCCGCCGAAATGCCGGTGACCTTGATGTCCATCTGCAGCGCCGTGATGCCGTTGGCGGTGCCGGCGACCTTGAAGTCCATGTCACCGTAGTGGTCTTCCGCGCCGGCAATGTCCGACAGGACCGCGTACTTGCCGGTCTTCTCGTCCATGATCAGGCCCATCGCCACGCCGGCTACCGGCGACTTGATCGGCACGCCCGCGTCCATCATCGCAAGGGACCCGCCGCACACCGACGCCATCGACGAGCTGCCGTTCGACTCGAGAATGTCGGAGACGACGCGCACGGTGTAGGCGAAGTCGGCTTCCGCCGGCATCATCGGGGTCAGCGCGCGCTCCGCCAGGGCGCCGTGGCCGATTTCCCGCCGGCCTGGGCCGCGCATCGGCTTGACTTCGCCGACCGAGAAGGGCGGGAAATTGTAGTGGAGCATGAAGCGCTTCCACATTTCGCCATCCACCATTTCGATCTTCTGCTGGTCGTCGGCGGTGCCGAGCGTCACGGTGACGAGCGCCTGCGTTTCACCGCGCGTGAACAGCGATGAGCCGTGGACGCGGGGCAGCACGGTGTTTTCGATCGTGATCGGCCGGATCTCGTCGAACTTGCGGCCGTCGAGACGCACGCCCTTGTCGAGGATCGATTCGCGCAGCGCCTTTTCCTGCAAGCCGTGGAACAGGCCCTTGGCAACGAGCTTGCGGTCGGCGAATTCTTCCGGCAGCGTCGCGATCAGGTCCTTCTCGACGCTGGCGACCGTGCTGTAATTTTCGATCTTGCCCTTGATGCGCATCGCGTCGTTGAGGGCCGCGTAGGCCTTCGACTCGACGTACGCCGCGAGCTTCTCGTCCACCTGCACCTCGGGCTTCGCCAGCTTCTTGCGGCCGGCGTCCCTGGCGAGTCCGTCGATCATCTCGACGATCTGCTTGATTGCGGCATGCGCGGTCTCGAGCGCCTGGATGGCTTCCTCTTCGGTCACCTCGTTGGCGCCCGCTTCGACCATCACGATGCCGTCCTGCGTGCCGGCCACGACCAGGTCGAGGCGGCTCTGCTTGCGCTGCGGGAAGGTCGGGTTGACGATGTATTGGCCATCGACCAGGCCCACGCGCACGGCGGCCACGGTCTTTTCGACCGGCATCTCCGACAACGCCAGCGCCGCGCCGGCCCCGGTCAGCGCGAGCACGTCGGAGTCGTTGTCGGTATCGGCCGACAGCACGAACGCGATCACTTGCGTTTCGAACGACCAGCCGTTCGGGAACAGCGGCCGGATCGGCCGATCGATCACGCGGCTGGTGAGCGTTTCCTTTTCGGTGGCCTTGCCTTCGCGCTTGAAGAAGCCGCCGGGAATGCGGCCCGAGGCATAGGTGTATTCACGGTAGTCGACCGTGAGCGGAAGGAAATCAATTCCTTCGCGCTGGCTCGAGGCGTGGCATGCGGTGACGAGCACCATGGTGTCGCCCATGCGGACGACCACGGCGCCGTCGGCCTGCTTGGCGAGCCGGCCCGTCTCGATCGAGAGGGTATGGGAACCGAGAGATAGATCACGCTTGTGCATAACTGTGCCTGCGTTCTGAACTGGGAGCGACCCGGGTTACTTACGAATGCCAAGGCGCTTAATCACCTCAGCGTAACGGTCGGCGTCCTTGCTCTTCAGATAATCGAGCAAACGGCGTCGCTGTCCGACGAGCTTGAGCAGCCCGCGGCGCGAGTGATGGTCCTTGCCATGCGACTTGAAATGCTCGGTGAGGTAATTGATTCGTTCGCTGAGAATGGCCACCTGGACTTCTGGTGAGCCGGTGTCTTTGTCGTGCGTCTTGTACTCGCCGATGAGGGCGGTTTTTCTGTCTTTCGTTAGTGCCACGGGACCTCCACGCACGGCCGAGTGTCCGATTAATTCCCGGTCCACCAAGCCGCCGTATACGGCGATTTCGACCTCGCCTTGAACCTGTTTATGTTACCCCAGAACCACCCAACCATGGAGAAAACCCTTAGTCTTGGCGGGCTTTGCCAGGCCCACCAGGTGGCCTTCCGGGCTGAGCAGCCGCACTATTACGTTTTGCGGCGCCTCCGGCGCCGCGGCCTCCGGCGCCGCGGTCTCCGGCGCCGCGGTCTCCGGCGCCACGGTCTCCGGCGCCGCGGTCTCCGGCGCCGCGGTCTCCGGCGCGGCTAGTGTGCTGAAGGGCGTCACAAGGTCATCGGGGCCCATTTCGACACCGTTCTTGAGTCGCTCCAGGTTGGCCTGGCCGCGCAGCGTCACCGACGGCAGGTCGGCCAGCAGTGCAGACATGGGCACCAGCTTCGCCGCCAGTTGCTCGCGGCTCGATTGCAGCACCTCGGCCAGTGGCACCGCGGGTTCGAGCCCGAACTCGCCTGACCGCGTCCTGCGGAGCGCGATCAGCACCGCGCCGCAACCGAGCGCCTCGCCCAGATCGTGCGCGAGGGAGCGGACGTAGAAGCCCGCCGTCACCTGCATCGACAACCGCGCCGTCTCGCCATCGAAGGACAGCACGTCGAGATGGTGCGCGGTGACGGGGACTGCCTGTGGTCTGGCGGCCGGGACTGAAGTCCCACCCTTACGCGCGTGTTTGCGCGCCAGCTCGTACCGACCGCTCGCCGTCGATGTTCTTCGCGGAATACGCCGGCGGGGTTTGCTCGAACGCGCCGCGGAACTTGTCCACGGCGGCGGCGAGTTCATCGCCCGTCGGACGCCGCGGGGACGTCGAGACCTCGCGGCCCTTTGCGTCGTAGGTATCCGTCGTCCGGCCGAAGGCGAGGGTGGCGTCGTAACTCTTGTCGCTGGCCGTGAGGAACTGCGCGAGACGCGTGGCGCGTCCGATCACGAGCGGCAGCACGCCCGTCGCGAGCGGATCGAGCGTGCCGGTGTGGCCGATGCGCGACACGCCCAGCACGCGGCGGGTCAGCGTCACCACATCGTGCGACGTCGGCCCCTCCGGCTTGTCGACAACGAGCACGCCGTCCGGAAACGGCGGCCGTGTATCCTTCTTCACTTGTTGCGGATGGCTTCGGCCAGCAACTGCCCGAACTGTTTGTTGATGTCATCGATCCGGCCACGCGCAGAGCACCCGGCGGCGTTGGTATGCCCGCCGCCGCCGTGGGCCCGGGCAATGGCGCCGATGTCGACGCTGCCTTTCGAGCGGAGGCTGACGCGCCAGTCCTGGTCGCCGATCTCCTTGAAGAAGGCGACGGCTTCGATGTCTTTCACCGTCAGCGGAAAGTTGATCAGGCCTTCGAGATCGTCGTTGGTCCCGGCCAGGTCGGTCATCGTCTGCCGCGTGATCGAGAGCAACGCGACGCGGCCCTCGTCGACGATCACCATGCCGTTCATCACTGCGCCGAAGATGCGCACGCGGGCGAGGCTGTTACTGTCGTAATGCGTCCGCGCGATCCACTGCGGGTCGGCGCCGGCTTCCACGCAGCGGCGCGCGATCTCATAGGTGCGCGGTGACAGGTGCGAGAAATGAAACGAGCCGGTGTCGGTCAGCACCGCGAGATACACGTGCGTGGCGACGTCCTTGGTGAGCGGCGCGCCGAGCGCTTCGATCAGCGTGAAGGCCATTTCGCCGCACGCGGCCGCGGATTCATCCACCCAGTTGACGGCGCCGTAGCGGGTGTTGCCCGGATGGTGATCGATATTCATCACCGGCGATCGATCGAGGCCCTTGACGCCGGTCCGTGACAGCTCGCTGCATTCCATGATCAGCGCCGCGTCGAAGACCTCGGTCACTTCGGGCGTGATGCGAATCGATGGCACGTCCGGAAACGGCTGCAGGAACACAGGCGGGATGCCGTCGGTGACGACGGTGGCCTGTTTCCCGATGGCGCGCAGCGCGAGGGCCATGGCCATCGCCGAGCCAATGGCGTCGCCGTCGGGCCGCTGGTGCGATGCGACTACGAAGCGTTGACCTTGCTTAATGCGTTGGACGAGCTCCGCCGGCGGACTCATCATCGGTGTCTAATCGGTGTCAATCAGTGGCCCGGTTCGTCATTCTTGACCGTGGTGGCGTCCTTGCCGTCGGTCACTGTATCGACAATGCCCGGGTCGTCGACGGTGCGGGCCGCGTCTTCGGCGTGAATCTCCTGGATGATCTGCTCGATGCGATCCTGCGCGCCGACCGACTCGTCGAAGATGAACTTGACCTCGGGGACGCGCCGCAGCGAGAGGCGCTCAGCCAGCAGGTGGCGGATGAACCCGGACGCGCGCTCCAGCGCTTTTACGGTTTTCTTGCGCTCGGCGGCGTCGCCGATGATGGTCCAGTAGACACGCGCGAGGGAGAGGTCGCCGGTGACCTTGGCTCGGGTCACCGTGACAAGGCCGACGCCCGGATCGCGAACCTCGGTGGCCAGCATCTGGCTGACCTCCTCGCGAACCTGTTCCTGGATGCGCTCGACGCGATGGGAGAGAGCCATCTTCTGACTCTACACTCTTAGCCCGCAGTCCTATCTCGACTACGCCGGCTGAGCGACTCTCTCCATCTGGAACACTTCGATGACGTCGCCAACCTTGACGTCGTTGAAGTTCTGCAGGCCCATGCCGCACTCGAAGCCCGACTTCACTTCGGACACATCGTCCTTGAAGCGCTTGAGCGAGGCGAGCTTGCCTTCCCACACTACGACGTTGTCGCGCAGCAGGCGCGCCTGGGCATCGCCCTGGCGCGTGATGCGGCCGTCGGTGACCATGCAGCCGGCAATGGTGCCGATCTTCGGGACCTTGAACGTCTCGCGCACCTGCGCGCTGCCGATGCGGGTTTCCTTGAAGGTCGGCTCGAGGAGGCCCGTCATCGCCTTCTTGATCTCGTCGGTCACGTGATAGATGACCGAGTGCATGCGGATGTCGACCTTCTCACGTTCGGCGACGTCGGCGGCGTTGCGATCCGGCCGCACGTTGAAGCCGATGATGATCGCGTTGGACGCGGTGGCGAGCAGCACGTCGCTTTCGTTGATCGCGCCGACCGCCGAGTGAATGATCTTGATCTTCGTTTTGGCGTCCGACAGCTTGGCCAGCGTGTCGGCGAGCACTTCGGCCGAGCCCTGCACGTCGGCCTTGATGATGATCGGCAGGTCCTTCGAGCCTTCCTCGGACAGCTGCGCCTGCAGCGACTCGAGCGTGAGGCGCGAGCCCCTGGCGGCGTGGGCCTTGTCCTTCGCCTGACCCTGCCGGAACGTGGCAATCTGGCGCGCCTTCGCGGCGTCGGCCACCTGCTGAAAGCTGTCGCCAGGTGAGGGCAACGACTCGAGACCGAGCAGTTCGACCGGCGTCGACGGTCCCGCAAACTTGAGGTTGCGGCCGCGATCGTCGATCAGCGCGCGCACCTTGCCGACCACCGGACCGGCAATCACGTTGTCGCCGACGCTCAGCGTGCCGTCCTGGACGAGCACGGTCGCCACCGGGCCGCGGCCGCGATCGAGTTTCGTTTCGAGCACCGTGCCGATCGCGCTGCGCTTCGGGTTGGCCTTGAGATCGTCCAGCTCGGTGACCAGCAGGATCATCTCGAGCAACGTGTCGAGGTTCTGTTTCTTCTTCGCCGACACTTCGACGAACACCGTCTGGCCGCCCCAGTCTTCGGGCATCAGTCCCAGGTCGGTGAGCTGGCGCTTGACCGTTTCGGGATTCGCGCCCGGCTTGTCGATCTTGTTGACGGCCACGATGATCTTCACATTCGCGGCCTTGGCGTGATCGATGGCTTCCTTGGTCTGCGGCATCACGCCGTCATCCGCGGCCACGACCAGCACGACGACGTCGGTGATCTTGGCGCCGCGGGCACGCATCATCGTGAACGCGGAATGGCCGGGCGTGTCGAGGAACACGATGCTGCGGCCGCTCGCGGTCGGCACCAGATACGCGCCGATGTGCTGCGTAATGCCGCCGGCTTCACGCTCGGCCACGCGCGTCTCGCGAATCGAGTCGAGCAGCGTGGTCTTGCCGTGGTCGACGTGACCCATGATGGTGACCACCGGCGAGCGCGTGGCGCTGTCCTTCGGATCCGCGACCTTGTCGCTCTCGGCGCTGATTTCCTGTTCGAAGCTGCGCGTCTCGACTTCGGCGCCGAAGCTCGCGGCGAGCAGCTTCGCGGTGTCGAGATCGATCGCGTGGTTGATGGTCATCATCATCCGCCGATCGAGCAGCGCCTTCAACGCGTCCTTGACGCGAATCTCGAGGCGGTCGGCCAGGTCCTTCACCGTCATGCCTTCGGAGAAGGTGATGGTGCGGGTGATCGGCGGCGGCGCCGCCGGGGCGGGCGCCGCCTGTGGACGCTGGAGCGCTTCGCGCTTCTGCGCCGGCTTCAGTCCTGACGGGCGCGGCGACTGCGGCCGGAACTGCGGCCGCATCGGCGGCGCACCCGGACGCTGCGGCATCCCGCCGGCCGGGCGCACCGGCTGAGAGGGAAGCGGGCGGGGGCCGCCCAGCATGGCGGCGGTGTTGCTCGCGGGCGGACGGGGCGATCCGTACGGACGCTGTCCCTGCGGGCGAGCGAGATTGCCGGTGGCGGCCTGTGCCGGCCGCGGCGCGGCCGGCGGCACCACCCGCGGCGGTTGCGGCACAACCTGGCGCTTGGGCTGCAGCGGCGGTGCGCTCGGAGGCGCCTTGCCGGGCTCCTCGACACGCAGCCGAATGCTCGGCGGCACGAAGCGGCCGGACTTCTCACGAACCGCCTCAGGAATGTCTGCCGCAGCAGGCTCGGCTGCTTCGATCGGCGCGGTTGGCTCCGCCGTGGGCGGCGCTTCAGCCGCCGGCGCGGCGGCCATCGGAGTGTCGAACGACGGCGCCTCGGGCGGCGCTTCGAATGGCGGTGGCGCCGCCTCTTCAACCTTGGGCGCTTCGGCCGGCCTCGCCTTCTTGATCAGGCGCGGCGGTCCGAGCGTCGGGGCCGCCGGCTTGGGCGGCTCGGGTGCCGGGGCAGCGGCGCCCTTCTTGCCCGGCGCCGCCTTACCTTTCGCCGCGGTCTTGACGGCCTGCTCCGAGAAAATGTCGCCCTTCGGCAGGGTGATGCCGCGCTGCTTGGAGAGACGGTCGACGAACTGGCGCGCAACGATCTCCTCGAGCGTGCTCGACGCGCTCTTCAGCTCGATGCCGTGGTTCTTCTTCAACAGCGCCAGCACTTCCTGGCTGGTAGTGTTGAGCAGCTCGGCGACTTTATAGATACGAACCGTCGACAAACGTGTTATCCCTTCGACTCTTCGCCTTCAGTAACGACCGCGGGCTCGGCCTCGGGCGCCGCGGGCTCGCTCTCGGGCACCGCGAGCTCGGCCTCGGGCTCCGCATTGGCCGCTTCGAGCGCGCCAAATTGCGCCTCGACTTCCTTGCGCTTCTCTTCTTCGCTCTTGATGTCGATGCGCCAGCCGGTCAGCTTCGCGGCGAGCCGGACGTTCTGGCCCTTCTTGCCGATCGCGAGCGACAGCTGGCTGTCTTCGACGACCACTTCCATGACCTTTTCCTTGTCGTCGACAATGGTCACGCGCTGCACCTTCGCCGGGCTGAGCGCGTTCATCACGAACTGCACCGGGTCGTCTGAGAAATCGACGATGTCGATCTTCTCGCCGCGCAGCTCGCGGATGATCGCCTGCACGCGGGTGCCCTTCATGCCGACGCACGCGCCCACCGGATCGACGTCGCGCTCGCGCGAGAACACTGCCACCTTGGCGCGATCGCCCGCTTCACGCACCGCGCCGCGGATCATCACCGTGCCGTCGTAAATTTCCGGCACTTCCTGCTCGAACAGCTTGATCAGCAGCGCCGGGTCGGTCCGCGACAGCACGATCTGCGGGCCCTTGGCGCTCTTGCTGACGCCGCGGATCACCGCGCGCACGCGATCGCCCTGCGCGTAGCTTTCCGCGCGCGATTGTTCCTTGCGCGGCAGGATCGCTTCGACGCGTCCGACTTCCACGATGATGTCGCCCTGCTCGAAGCGCTTGACCAGGCCGTTCATCACTTCGCCGACGCGCTGGTTGTATTCCGCGTACACGTTCTCGCGTTCCGCCTCGCGCACCTTCTGGAAGATCACCTGCTTGGCGGTCTGCGCGGCAATGCGGCCGAGTACATCCGTGCGCTTCGGAAATTCGATCTGATAGCCGGCTTCGACTTCCGCGTCTTCGCCGTAAATCTCCTTGGCTTCCGCCATTGAGATCTCGGTGGCCGGGTTGGTCACTTCGTCGACAATCGTCTTCACCGCGAACAGCTCGATCTGGCCGTTCTCGGGATTGAATTTCGCCTTCAGCTCCTCGCCGCCCTTATAGAACTTGCGCGACGCGGTGAGCACGGCTTCTTCCATCGCCTGGATGACGACATCCGGCTCGATGCCTTTTTCCTTCGCCAGTGCTTCGATTGTCTGTTGCAACGGGTTGCTGCTGGTCATATCTCTCGGCTTATGCAAACCGGACCGCGACAACGGAGCGGTCCGCAGTGATCTTAAAACTCCACTTCAAGTCGGGCTCGTGAGATCAATCGAAGCGGCAGCTTGATCAGCTTCTTGCCCTCCGACTCGAACAACACGTCGTCGCCCTCAATTCCCTTGACCCGGCCGTTGAACGCCGTCTGGCGTTGCACCGGCTGCGAGGTCACGATCTTCGCCCACCGTCCGGCGAACCGCCGGTAGTCTTCCGCGGTCCGCAGCGGCCGATCCAGTCCCGGTGACGACACCTCAAACGTATAGCCGCTCGGTATCACGTCTTCCACGTCGAGCAGCGTGCCAAGCTCTTCGGCCACTCGCGCGCAGTCGTCGATGCTGACGCTTTCTTCCGGCCGCGACGCCGGACCCGGCCGATCGACGATGACCCGCAGAACCTGCTGGCCACCTTCGCGTTTCAGCTCGACGTCGAAAATGTCGAGGCCGTAAGTTCCGGCAACCCGGGCCGCCATCTCACGAACGCGTTCGAGCGGCGCGCTCACGAAGCCCCCTAAAACACAAAAAGTGGGCTAAAGAACAGGCCCACTCTGGTTTCCCAGACTAGTAACCGACCTCATAGTGTAACACGTCGCCTAGGGGATTTCGCCCGGCCGGCCGGGACCCTAGACCGGGCGCGCGATGAGGTCGTAATCCTGCGAACCCACGATTTCCACGTCAATGAAGGCGCCGTTGGGGAATTCGGATGGGTCGCAATCGGTCAGGTAAACCACCGGATCGATGTCCGGGGCCTGGCCGGGCAACCGGCCTTGCACGACCAGTTCGTGCTCGGGGGAGCGGCCGTCCACGACGAGGCGGGTCCGTTCGCCGAGGCGCGCCCGCTGGCGCGCGGCCACAAGGTCGCGCTGGCGGGCCATCAGCCGGTCCTGGCGCTTCTTCTTCGTCGCCGCCGGCACATCATCCGCAAGGTCGTGCGCGGAGGTGCCTTCCTCGTGCGAGTAGGTGAACACGCCGACGTGATCGAAGCCCACATCCGCGATGAACGCCTCGAGCTCGGCGAAGTCGTCTGCGGTTTCACCGGGGAAACCGACGATGAACGTGGTGCGGAGCGCGACGTTCGGAATACGCGAGCGGATGTTGTCGAGCAGCCGCGTGTAGGACTTGCGGGTGCCGGGCCGCTTCATGCGCTTCAACACCGCGTCGGAGGCATGTTGCAGCGGCAGATCGATGTACTTCACGACCTTGTCGAGATCGGCAATCGCGTCGATGACGTCGGCCGTGATCGTGGTCGGGTACAGGTAGAGCAGCCGAATCCACTCGATACCGTCGACATCGTTCAGCGCGCGAAGTAACTTCGGCAACGCGCCGCGCTCACCACGGTCGATGCCGTAGAACGTGGTGTCCTGCGAGATCAGCAGGAGCTCCTTCACGCCTTGCGCGGCGAGCTGGTGGGCTTCCTTGACGATCGAGTCGATCGCGCGGCTGCGGTAGTGCCCACGCATCTTGGGAATGATGCAGAAGGCGCATTTGTAGTCGCAGCCTTCAGCGATCTTGACGTACGCGTAGTGTCCTGGCGTGACGCGCTTGCGCGGCGTGTCGGCGTCGTAGATGTAGGTCGGGAGATCGACGCCGAAGACGGGCTTCTTGTGGAACGTCATCGGAATGGCGGCGCCGGCTGGCCGCGCCTGTCCGGACATGAAGTCCGCGAGACCCTCTACTTCGCCCGTTCCATAAATCGCGTCAATTTCCGGGATTTCTTTCTTCAGCTCATCGCGATACCGCTCGGCCATGCACCCGGTGACCACGAGCGTGCGTCCCGCGGCCTGCTTCTTGAGCTCCGCCATTTCGAGAATCGTGTCGATGGACTCCTGCTTCGCGCGATCGATGAAGGCGCACGTGTTCACCACGAGCACGTCGGCCTGTGACGCGTCGGCGGTGATCTCGTGCCCGTCCTTCTCGGCCATGCCGAGCATGACCTCGGAATCGACGAGATTCTTGGGGCACCCCAAGGAGACAAATCCAATCTTCATCGGAACCACTCAGTGTAGCATGCGGCTATGCGCCGCCTCGTGCTGGGCGTTGTCCTCAGTCTGCTGAGCTGTGCCTCGGCTGCTGCACAGAACGCCACCGTTCCGCCGCTCGAACGCCTCATCCACATCGACTATTCACTTCGGCTGCCCGTGCACGATTGCACGGTTCCGAGTGCGGTAGCGAGCCTCGCGCGGCGCTTTCACTTCCCAGCGGGGGTCGAGTATCTGCCGGTGGACTGCCAACTCTTTTGGCGACACACGGCGTCGAACGGCGAGTCGGTCAACCTGCGCGGCCTGACGATTGGAGAGGCTCTGCGGAAACTGTCGGCGTTGGATCCGCGATATCGATGGGTCGAGACCAACGGGCTGATCGTGATGCGGCCGCTCGAGGCGTGGAGCGATCCGAAGAACATCCTCAATTACATGTCGGGCTCGTTCTCGCTCGAGGACGTGACACTGCGTGGCGCGCTGGACGCTGTGGTGTCGGCCGTGACCGATCGCCCCCGCGACTCGAGCATACTCGGCGACGGCGGTACCGAGCAGAGCGCGCGTAAGTTCAGCGTGAACGCCGGCGCGGCGTCGGCCGGCGGCGCGCTCGACGCGATTGTCCTCGCGCACGGGAATGCGTTCTGGGAAGTGAAGCTCGGCACCGTGCGTCAGAACGAGATGGGCCCGGTGATCTGGCTCTGGAGCCACGACGGTTTCGGTATGGGCGGCCCCGCCGTCCGGTTCTCCAAATAGCCTACGGGTAGATTCGATACAGCATGCGCGGGTAAGGGATCGTTTCCCTCACGTGCTCCAACCCGCAGATCCAACTGACGCACCGCTCGATCCCCATTCCGAATCCGCCGTGCGGCACCGAACCATAGCGGCGCAAATCCAGATACCACTCGAACGATTCCTGCGGCAGGTCGTGTTCCTTGATCCGCTGCAATAACAGATCGAGATCATCCAGGCGCTGGCCGCCGCCGATGATCTCACCGTAACCCTCGGGCGCGAGCACGTCGACGCAGAGCGCCTTGTCTGGCTCGTTCGGGTCCGGCTTCATGTAGAACGCTTTGATCGCCGCGGGGTAGTGCGTGACGCACACCGGCCGATCGAACTGTTCCGACAACACCGTTTCATCGGTGCCGCCGAGGTCGCCGCCCACTTGGAACGGGAGACCCTTATCGAGGAGGATCTTCGCGGCCTCGTCGTACTTGAGCCGCGGGAACGGCGCCTTCACGTTTTCGAGTTTCGAAAGGTCGCGCTCGAGCGTCTTCAACTCGCGCGGCCGCCGATCGAGCACGCGCGCGACCACGGAGGTGATTAATCCTTCGGCGAGCGTGATCACGTCATTCAGATCGGCGTAGGCCATCTCCGGCTCGACCATCCAGAACTCGGTGAGATGCCGGCGCGTCTTGCTCTTCTCGGCGCGGAAGGTCGGGCCAAACGCATACACCTTACCGAGCGCCATCGCGTTGGCCTCGTTATAGAGCTGGCCGCTCTGCGTCAGGTAGGCCTTCTCATCCTCGAAATACTGAACGGGGAAGAGCGTGGTGGTGCCTTCGCACGCGGCCGGCGTGAAGATCGGCGTGTCGGCAAGGATGAAGCCTTGCTCGTTGAAGAAGTCGCGAACGGCGTTGATGATTTCATGACGCACACGCAGGATGGCCGTCTGACGCTCGGCGCGGATCCACAAGTGGCGCCGATCCATCAGGTAATCCACGCCGTGTTCCTTCGGCGTGATGGGGTAATCGTGGGCTTCGTTCACCACCTCGAGTCCGTTGGCGACCATCTCGTAGCCGCCATTCGCGCGCGGCTCGGCCTTCACGGTGCCGGTCACGATGATGGCGCTTTCCTGGCTCAGGTGATCGGCCTTCTGGAACGTCGCTTCGTCGACGTCGCGTTTGCCCATCACCACCTGCAGAAAGCCGGTGCCGTCGCGGACGACCAGGAAGTGGATCTTGCCGCTCGAACGCCGGTTGTGCAGCCAGCCTTTAATCGTGACGTTCTGCCCGTCGTGCTCGCCAATCTTGTTGATGTATGTCTGCATTAACCCAAGCCCCACGCCCCTACGGTTCGTCCGTTCCCAGCATCTCGTCGCCGATGTGCAGCAGCGCTTCAAAGCGCTCGCGCGCCTTCACGGCCAATTCCAGCACCGGCTTGCGTTCCGCCGCGGCAGCCAGCTCGAACATCCACGGGCCGTCGTAGCCGATCTTCTGTAGCGCCAGCAGCGTCGCGTCCCAGTCGATCACCCCTTTGCCGGGCACGAGATGGTCGTCGTTCCGGCCCCGGTTGTCGTGCAGGTGCGTGGTGATCAGGTGGCCCGAGCACGTTTCAATCGCGTCCACGACGTCGCCCATCAACCGCGCGTGACCGACGTCCATGCAGATGCCGAGGTCCGCGGCATCGATGTCGCTCTCGATCAGATCGACCAGCGCCGCCGGCGTCGACAGCGCATTCGGAATCACTTCAACCGCCAGGCGCACGCCGTATTGCTGCGCCATCGGCGACAGTTCCTCGAGGCTGCGGACCAGCGAGCCGAGGTGATTGTCGGCGGGACCGCCATACGGTTCGGGCACGCCGCCATGCACGACGAGCGTCGAATAGCGCACCGCGGCGGCGACGTCGAGCGTGGCCAGGGTTTCTTCAATCGCGGCCCTGCGCTGTGATTCGTCGGTGGCGGCGAGGCTGAGCCCGTCTTTCCACGAGCCGTTCACGTAATCGCGCGCAATCGGCGCGTGCATCGAATGGAGCGTCAGCCTGGTATCGTCGAGCCATTCGGCCAGCGCGATGGCGGCGCGCCGGTCGCGGTAGTCGAAGTGGCTCTTGACCGCGAACACCTCGACGGCGTCGAAGCCGTGCGCGGCGATCTCCACGAGATGATCGCGGTCGAGCCGATCGCCGACATAGAGATGGGTCGAGATTCCGAACATGGCCACAGCAGGCTCACATCACAGAAACGGGTCGAGCAAGGCCCGCAATCGCTCGAAGCGCGGATACTTGGCAAGGTTCGCCTTCACGTGCGCCAGCGTCCGCGGAATGTACTGAATATAAACCGTATTGTTCCTCGCCGTGGTCATGTAGCCAAAGGTGCCGAGCGCCTTGAGGTTACGCTGCACCGCCATGAGGTCGAAACGGCGGCGGAAGTCGCCATTCGCTCCGGCCCCGCCCCTGACCGCCAGGAAAAAGGCCACGAGCTCGTCGACCTGCTGCGCGGTGAGGTCGACGTAGGAATCACGCAGCAGCGACACCAGGTCGTAGGTGTCGGGTCCCATGC
Source organism: uncultured Acidimicrobiia bacterium (assembly GCA_963784445.1). GTDB lineage: Bacteria > Acidobacteriota > Vicinamibacteria > Vicinamibacterales > UBA2999 > 12-FULL-67-14b. The sequence continues at coordinate 495,248 of CAWARO010000003.1, forward strand.
GCGCATCCTGGAAGTCAATCATGTAGAGCTGGCCGTTGTGCAGCATCAGATTGCGGCTGTGATAATCGCGATGGCAGAGCACGCGTGGCTCGCTAGCGAGCTCCTCGACGATCTCCCCCACTCTCGCCGCAGGATGTCGCGCTCCTGCTCGGACGGGGCGAATCCCTTGTAGGCCATCAGGTAGTGCTTGACGAAGAATTCCAGCTCCCACGTCAGCTTCTCGACGTCGAACGCGATGCGATACGGCGGGTACTTGTCGGATCGCAACGCTTCGCCGCGCTGCTGCATTCGCGCGATTAAGGTGACGGCCTGGCGGTAGAGGGCGGCGTGCTCGCCGGCGGTGGCGGCGCCGAGGTGCGCCTGCAGGGTGACGTCCCCGAGATCTTCGAGGCCCAGGATGCCGAGCTCGTTCGAATGATGCAGGATGCGCGGCACCGGCAGCGGCACTTCGGTGAGCAGGCGGGCCACCGCCACGAAGGGCATCGAATCAAAGTCGATCGGGCCCTGGTGTAGGGCCAGCACGATTGGTTTCGCATCCTTCAACAGCACGCGGAAGTAGCGCCGATCCGACGCATCGCCGGTGAGCGGGACCACCGAGTGCGTGTCGAGCTGCTGTGCCGAGAGGTACTGTTCGAGGCGTGGTTCCATCAGAAGGGCGACACGATCATCTCATGTCCGCGCATCACCAGCGAACACTCCGAGTGATGCGCCCCCGCCGGCACCGCCACGTCGTCGGCCACCACGCAGTGGCTGAGGCGCGCGTTGGCGCCAATCGTCACCCGGTCCCAGACCACGGTGTTGACGAGCGTCGCATTCGACGCGATCACCGACCCTTCACCGCGGTCCAGCGGTCGGCCCTCGCGTGTTGCCATCTTGATCGCGGTGTCGAGGTAGTCCTTCGGCGATCCGATGTCGTGGAACTCCTCGGGTGTGTGGAAAATCCGAACAGCGCCTGCCCGGCCAGCGATCAGGCTAGGGTAAATCCCGTGCACCGTTTCGGCTTTCTTGTCCGGATCGACCCCTGCAAAGACCGCTGCATTCACCGCCTGGATGCCAATGAAATGGAAACGCCCAAGGGTTCCAACGGTTCCAGAAGTTCCAAGGGTTGGGTTCCCAGCGGTTCCGGGTTCTCGTTTAGAAAAACCAGTCACGATTCCAGCCTGGTCGGCGAGGATCGCGTTATATCGAGGATCGGCGTCGACCACCGCCATCGTGACCATCGCGTTGGTGTTGACGTGTTGCGTGGCTACCGCGCGCAGGTCGACATCCGTGAGCGTGTCGCCGTTGACGATCAGGAAGCGATCGCATTCGAGCAGGGGGATGGCGCGCGCGGGCCCGCCGGCCGAGCCAAGGATCTCGGATTCCCAGGAATAGCGTACCGCGAGATCGAGCCGCGACCCATCGCCAACGATGCGGGTGATCGAATCGGCGCGGTGATGGAGGTTGAGCACGACGCGGCGGATGCCGGCGGCGTGCAGCCAGTGGAGGATGCGAGTGATGAGCGCCTCGCCCGCTACGGGGAGCGCCGCCTTGGCGCGTACCGACGAGAGTGGCTGCAGGCGGGTGGCCAGGCCGGCGGTCAGCACCAGCGCCGGCCACTGTGAGAGATCGACTTGTCCCGCCGAAGCGCCTCTGGCGCGAAGGCGGATCATTCGTTGGCGCGCCCGGCGAAGACCATGTCGTGCACGTCGAGGCCGTTCGCGTCGCGATGCTGCAGGAACAGGAACCGGTACGAGTCGGTGATGTAATCCGACGGCCGCTTGCCGAGCCCGCGGGCCGCGGCGTTGATGGCGTCTTCACCACCTTCGATCTCGACGAACACGCCAACCGGCGTCTCGTCGATCGCAATCACCACGTCGTCCACGGAGAATTCCTCGCGGTATTTTTCGTAGCGGAACCACACGTGCAGGCCGAGCGACTCCAGGATGCTCAGTAGCGCCGCGCCGTCGGCGACGACGGTTTCGTGCTCTTCGCGGATCTTGATGCGGCCGGGCAGTGCCGGGCCCTTGAAGGTAAGCAGGCTCTTGCCGCCCTCCGAGCGAACGCGGATAGTCGAGCGCTGGCGCCTCAGTAGTTCGTCTTCGGTGTCGAGGAGCGCGTCTTCCTGCAGCCGGCGCCCGTGCAGAGGCGTGGCGCCGAGCGCGAGAATCTTCGCGCGTGCCTCGTCGGCATCGTCGAAGCGAAGCTTGATCTCGCGCTCGAGAGCCATCGGCCTCTAATCGGCGCTAACCATCTGTGTCTAATCGGCGCTAATCGGTGGCCCTATTCCTTGCGCACTGTGAAGAACTGCTCCTGGCCGCCACGCAACACCAGGAGGAACGCGCTGCTGCCCGACGGCACTGCCGACAGCGCGCGGCTGGCGTCCTGCGGCGTGCGCACCGGCTGGCGGTTGATGCGGGTGATGATGTCGCCAGGCTGCAAGCTGGCGCGGAACGCCGGGCTACCCTGCTCGACTTCCGAAATCACCACGCCCTCGGTGTCCGCGGGCGCGCGCTGGCGCCGCGCGGCGTCGGGCGTCAACGTGGTGATCGTGATCCCGAACGCCTGCGCCGATTCCTCGTTCGGCTCGGTGCTGGTCTCGCGCGCCGCGCGTGAGCGGCTGCCCTCATCTTCGAGATCCAGTTCGTCCACGGTCACGTTGACGGTGCGCTCCTGTTTGTCGCGCAGGATCTTCACCGGCACGGTCGTGCCCGGTTTGGTCCGGACGACTGTGGCGACGAGCTCGTCGGTGTTCTTCACCGGCTTGCCGTTGAACTCGAGGATGATGTCGCCGGGTTCGATGCCGGCCTTGGCCGCCGGCTGGCCCTTCCCAACGGTGCCGACCAGCGCGCCGCGGCGCTCCTTCAACCCGAAGTCGGCCAGCGTATCGAGCGGGATCGGCTGCACGCTGACGCCGATCACGCCGCGCGTGATCTTGCCGGTGCGCAGCTGCGGAATCAACTCGCGGACGCTATTGATCGGGATGGCGAAGCCGATGCCGATGTTGCCCTGCTGCCGGGCGTCGGTGAAGATGGCGGTGTTGATGCCGATCACTTCGCCGCGCGCGTTCAGGAGCGGGCCGCCCGAGTTGCCCGGATTGATCGCGGCGTCGGTCTGGAGCACGTCGGCGCGGCGCTGCTGGGCCACAGGCAGACCCGACGCCCGCGTCGCGCTGATCACGCCCACGCTCACGGTGTGACCCAATCCGAAGGGATTGCCGATCGCCACCACCCAGTCGCCGGGCTGCATCTGAGCCGAGTCGCCGAATTTCACCTCGGTGAGATCCCGCTTGGCATCCACCAGCTGGATCAGGGCGCTGTCGGTCAACGGGTCGCGCCCCACGATCTTGGCTTCGTAATAGACGTCGGCTTCTTCGTTGAAGAACGCGACCTCGATCTTGCTGGCGCCTTCGACCACGTGATTGTTGGTGAGAATCAAACCGTCACGGCTGATCACGAAGCCGGTGCCGGCCGACAAGGTTTCCTGCTCGCGCGGCCGTGGCCGCTGCTGCCGGCCGCCGCCCTGGCCGCCGAAGAAGCGTTCGAGCAGGTCGTCGCCGCCGCCGCCGCCAAAGAACTCGGTCATCTCCTGCGCGCGCTGGCGCGAGGTGCTGCGGATGTTCACCACCGCTGGCGACACCGTCTTGGCGATGTTGCGGAACGTACTCGCGTCCACCGGGCCGCTAAGCGGCGCGCTGTTCATGGGGGGCGGCGCTATGGCCGTGGTCTGCGCCGACGAGGACGGCGTGAGCTGCAGGCGGGAGGCAATCACCATCCCGACCGCCAGCGAGGCCACCATGATCAACAACGAATAGAACAGCGTCGTCTTGCGACTCGACATGTGACGTCCTCCAACCGCGAAATTACGATAATGACAGGATAGCCTTTTGACGTGGGCCAGTCACTTCTGGTCCGCTGGCCGTCCAGACCATATTGATCTCGGTTCGAACGCCAAAATCCTTGAAATACAGCCCAGGTTCGATGGTAAAGCCGCTGCCGGGCAGTAGCCGGCGCTCGTCGTGGGTCTCGTAATCGTCCAAATGCGCGCCGTTGCCGTGCACGTTTTCGCCGAGGCTGTGCCCGGTACGATGCAGGATGGCGTCTTCGTAACCCGCGTCGATGAGGACCTGGCGCGCCGCCTGGTCGGCTTGGAAGCCGCGGATTTCGCGCCCCGCCCGCGCCGCGTCCTGCACGGCATTCACCGCCGCATCGCGCGCGCCGCAGATGGCGGCAAACGCCTTAGTCATGCGATCAGGAATCGCGGTGCCGGTGAATCCGATCCAGGTGATGTCCGCGTAGACCGCTCCTGGCTGCCGCAGCTTGCCCCACAGATCGAGCAGCACCAGCTCGTTGGGGCGAATGATGCGATGCTCCGCCGCGGTGGCAAGGTAATGCGGGTTGCCGGCGTTTTCCTGTGCCGAGACGCACGGTGCCGAATCGGCGACCAGGCCTTCATCGGTAAACCAGCCGACCATCTTCTGTTGAATGTCGTACTCGGTGGTCGCGACCTCGTCGCGTAAGCGCCGCGCGACTTCTTCGAAGGCCTTGTCTTTGATCCGATAGAGCTTCTCGGATGCGGTGCGGTGCGTCGCAATCGCGGCCTCACTCCAGCGGGCCTCGAACTGCTGGATCAGATCGCCCGACGACACCACTTCGGCGCCGATCGACTCGATGAGTTCGATGGTGCCGGCATCCACGCGCGACACGTACGGGATGGCGCAGTTCTTCGAGTATTCCATCGCCACCCGCTTAATGCCGCCTAGCAATTGTGTAAGGCCGGTTTGCAACTGGGCGCGGCCCGCGTAGACGATTTTCGTGCCGGGCATGTGATCGAGGTTGTGACGTTCGATGGCGTGCACGAGGGCCTTGGGTTCGCCGGACTGCGGGATCAGGTAGAACCACCGCCGCGTGGCGAGGTGTCCGGCGCCGCCCATTCCCGCGAGCCGGTACGACACCGGGTTGGACCCCTGGAAATCATAGAGGAGCCATGCATCGAGGCTATCGGCCTTGAGGGCTCTCTGGACGGCGCCGATATCGATGGGCATATTCGAACGATTATAACGAGGGCGAACCGGACGCCGGCGCCGGGCGTCCTATAATCTGGTGATCTCCTGATTTGGTGCCTTGGTGATTTGAACTTATGAAGACACGAATTTTGCTCGTCGCCCTTTGTGCTCTCGCGGCCCCCGTTCCCGGCTCTCTCCATGGACAGGCTCAGCCGCCGGCTCCACAACAGCCGCCGCTCACGTTCCGCGCCGAGATCAACTACGTCGAGGTTGATGCCCGCGTGCTCGATGCGCAAGGCAAGTTCGTGACGGATCTGAAGCCGGAAGATTTCGAGGTCTTCGAAGATCGCCGGCCGCAGAAAGTCACGGCGTTCTCGCTCGTCAATATCCCGGTCGAGCGCCAGGAACGGCCGCTGTTTGCGTCGAAGCCCGTTGAGCCCGACGTGCGCAACAACCTGCAGGGCGCCGACGGGCGCATCTACTTGCTGGTGCTCGACGAGCTGCACACCACTGCGTTGCGATCGCAGCGCACGAAACTCGCGGCCAGGATGTTCATCGAGCGCTACATCGGCGCCAACGATCTCGCCGCGGTGATCCATACCGGGGGGCGCACCGACGCCAGCCAGGACTTCACCAACAGCCAGCGGCTGTTGCTGCAGGCAGTGGACAAGTTCATGGGCAGGAAGCTCCGGTCGTCGACCTTGAACAAGATCGACGACGTGAACCGGCGCGCGGGCACGGGCCTCGAGAGCGATCCCGCGCGCGACCTGGACGACAAGGAGCGCGGCTTCCAGGCGCGCAACACGCTCGACACGATCCGGAACCTCGCGCAGTACCTCGGCAACATCCGCGGCCGCCGCAAGGCGATCGTGATGTTCAGCGAAGGCATCGACTACAACATCTACGACATCATGTCGATCGACAACAGCGGCGCCACCGAAGCGACGGCCGTGATGGATGCGACGCGCGACATGCTGGCCGCAGCGACGCGCGCCAATGTCGCGATCTACGGTGTGGACCCGCGAGGGCTGGGCGCCTCATTCGACAACCTGATCGAGGTTCAGTCGTTCCCTGACGACACCAGCCTGGGCCTCGGTCAGTCGGCGCTCTTCAACGAGACGCGGCTCGGGCAAGACAGCCTGAGGACGATGAGCGACGAAACCGGCGGCTTTGCTGTGGTGAATCGCAACGACTTTGCGAACGCGTTCCAGCGCATCGTCGACGACAACAGCTCGTACTACGTGATGGGGTATTACTCGACCAACGACCGCCGCGACGGGCGGTTCCGCCGCATCGAGGTGCGCGTCAAGGATCGCCCCGGCCTCGTGGTGCGTGCGCGCAAGGGTTACGTCGCACCGCGCGGCCGCGTCCCTGAAACGAAAACGGCCGCCGCCGCCAAAGACGCCCCGTCGGCAGAATTGAAGGAGGCGCTTGAGAGCCCCTTGCCGCTGCCGGCCCTGCCGTTGGCGGTCACCGCGGCGGTGTTCAAGGGCCCCGCGGCAAGGGGCTCGGTCGTGATCTCGACCTTCGTTCACGGCGGCTCGCTGCCGTTCGCCGAAGAGGGCGGGATGTTCAAGAACGATCTCGAAGTGGTCGGCATCGCCACCGACGACAAGGGCAAAGCCTTCAGCACCGATCGCAACACCGTGAACCTGAACATGAAGCCCGACACGGCCAACCGGGTGCGCGCCACGGGCTTCCGCGTCATTCAGTCGCTGGATCTGCAGCCGGGCCGCTACCTGCTGCGCGTGGCCGTGCGCGAAGGGAACACGCGCAAGGCCGGCATGGTGACCTACGACCTCCAGGTCCCGGAATTCACCAAGGCGCCGCTGACGATGAGCAGCGTGGCGCTGACTTCGGCGATGAGCGGCGCGGCGCCGACCATTCGTCCGAAGGATCCACTCGAGAAGCTGTTGCCGGGCCCGCTGACCACGTATCGCGACTTCCCGCAGATCGACGAGCTGGCGCTCTTCACGGAGATCTACGACAACGTCAAGCAGCCCCATAAGACGGAGATTGTCGCCACGGTGAAGGCCGAGGGCGGGCAGTCGGTGTTCGAAACCCGCGAGCAGCACGACAGCTCGGAGCTCGCGGGCTCGGCGGGCGGCTACGGCTTCCAGGCGCGCGTCCCGCTCAAAGGGCTGGCGCCGGGTCTTTACGTGCTGCGCATCGAAGCCACCGCGCAAGTGGGCGATCGGCCGACGGTGTCGAACGAAACCGTGTTCCGCGTCTCGCCGGCGCCGGCGGCACAGCCATGAACGTGCTCGTGCCGGCGATCGTGCTGGTGGCCGCACTGCAAGGGAGCGGGATGGAAACGATCGTCCGCGACAACATGAGCAACGTCGAGGATGCGAAGCAGGCGGTGGCGAGGACGCCGGCGGAATGGGCGGCGTTGTGGCGCCTGCACGCCGGCGACCAGCCGCCACCTCCGAAGATCGACTTCACCAAGCGGACCGTGGTCGCGGTGTTTCTTGGCTCGCGGTCATCGGCCGGTTATGCGGTGGAAGTGACCGGCACGAAGCCGGCCGGCAAGACGCTGATCGTGGAATGGAGCGAGCAAACGCCCAAGCCCGGCAACGTTTCGGCGCAGGTCATTACCTCGCCCTCGCACCTCGTATCGATTCCAAAGTTCGACGGCGAGATCACCTTCCGGAAGGTTGAACGGTGAACGAGCCCACGAGCACGGGCGTCGACGCCCGGCTCTCGTCGGTGCTCTGTTACGCCGGCTGGTGGGTTACCGGGATCGTGTTCCTGTTCGCGGAACGCCGGCATTCAGGCGTCCGCTTCCACGCCGCCCAATCGATTGTCGTGTTCGGCGCGCTGTCGGTGGCGCTCTTCCTGTGCGGCGGCGCCAGCGCCGTTGCCTTCTTCATGACGGTGCCGACGTTCCAGTTGGTCCAGACGATGGGCAACGTCCTGTGGCTGGCCGCGGTGGGGCTGTGGTTATTCCTGCTGCTGAAAACGTGGCAGGGTGAGACCTGGCGGGTGCCGTTGGCCGGCGACCTCGCGAAGAAGCTCGCCGGTACATAAGAAAGGCGGCACAACGTGCCGCCCTCCCGGTGTTGGGTTCGAAAATCCTATTCGGTCTTGGGGACCTCGGTCTTGGGGACCTCGATCTTCGGCACCGACCTCGGTTTCACGGTGCCGTTGGCGTGCACGAAGTTGAAGCTGTTGCTGGCCATGCGGGGGTTCGCCGGCGTGGTCAGCGTCACGGTAATCACCTCACCCGGCATGAACGGCTTCGGATGGCGATAGACGTCGCCGCCGGCCAGGTTGCCCGACTTGTCGGCCCAGCTTTCCTCGAGCCTGAACCCCGCGATGGGCCCAGACGAGGTGTTCTTGATCACCATGACGGTGACGACGTCGCCGCCTTTCCGCGTGGTTTTTGCCGGCGTGTATTCAACGGTGGCCTCGCCGCGAATCGGCGAAATCAGCTTCCTCGGCGCGGCCGGTGCGGCAGGCGCAGGTGTCTGCGCGAACGCCGCCGGGGTAATCACAAACCCGATGGCCGCAGCCAGGGCCACATTCCGCAGGTGAACCTTCATACGATGAACCCTCCGAAACTGAATGTTATACCGTCACATCTCGCCATTCCAGTCCTCGGGCTCTGCGGCCGTCGACCGGAACACTTCGAGATGCCATTTACCGCCGCCCCACGGCTCGATCACTTCGGTGGCCACTACGTCCACGAGCAGCTCCGCGAAGGTGCGGCCTTCCGGATCGCCCTCCAGGTGGTAAGCGGCGTCGTCCCACGCGAAGTTCGGATAGATCGTCATCGTCAGGAACAGATCGTAGCCGTCGTCGACGACGATGATCTGGCCGATCGGCCGTTTCTGCGTGGAATGGTAGACGAGATATTTCTCAGCGCTGTGGGCGCGGATGTAGCGCTTGAGCGCGAACTCGCGGGCGACGATCTCCTCAACCGCGATCTTCTTGTCCCAGCAGTCCCGGCAGTAGCGTTCTTCGCCGCGTGGTTCCGACACTTCCTTGGCTCCGCACAGGGCGCAGCCCTTCTTGTTCCCAATAGACTTACGACTCATACGTTTGGCAAATTGTACTTCAGCAGGGCACCCTGTGCACTCTGTGCACAATGTGCACAATGTGCACGAGGTGCGTTGGCATGATGAGACATAAGCTTCTGACGACGTGCGCGGTGGTTGGCCTTTTAACTGCCGCGCACGCACAACCAGCGCTGCACCGTCCACCCCTCGACCGTTTTTTGCCGCCTCGAGCAGAGGCGATCTACCAGGAACTCGCTCGCCGCGTCGACGCCAAGGTGGCGATGGACGTGGCCACGTTCATGGCGCCGATGTGGCGGCTGGCCGGCAACCCGGCGTTCGAGCAATCGCAGCAGGAGATTTTCGATCGACTGGCCGCGGCGGGGTTGTCGCCCAAGTACGAATCTTTCCCGAACGGCGGCATGGGGTGGGAGCACGTGCGAGGCACGCTGCGGCTCGGCGGCGCCAGCGGCGAGGTGCTGCTGTCTCGAGAGACGCATCGCGTGGCGCTGGCCATCAATTCATTCAGCACCGTGCCTGGTGGCGCAACGTTCAGGCTGCTCGATGCGGGCGCGGGCAGTAGCGCCGCCGCGTATGAGGGCAAGGACGTCACAGGCGCCGTGGTGCTGGTGAGCGGCCCGCTCGCACCGGCGTGGCAGCAGGCGGTTCGCGCCCGCGGCGCGGCAGGAGTGATTTCGACCGACCTGGCGCGTTACACACGGCCCGACGAGACCCCGGACGTGCTGCAGTGGGGCAATATCCCGTTCGACGAGAAGCTCAAGTCGTTCGGTTTCAAAGCCACACCGCGCGCGGCCGCTCGACTGCGTGACGCGTTGTCGAAAGGGCCGGTCACCCTTCACGTGGATATCGAGACGACTTTTCACCGCCGGCCAAACCGGACGCTGGTGCTCGAAATTCCCGGACGGACGCAGCCCGAGAAGCGGGTGGTACTGGCGGCACATATCCAAGAGCCGGGGGCGAACGACAATGCGAGTGGGTGCGGCACGTTGCTGGCCGCTGCGCTCGGCATGCACGACGCCATCCGCCGCGGCGCCTTGCCGGCGCCGGCGCGCACAATCACGTTTCTCTGGGTGGACGAGATCCGCGGCAGCGAGCAGTGGATCAAGGACAACGCCGAGCGGGTCAAGCAGGTGGTGGCGATGCTGTCGCTCGACATGACCGGCGAGGACACGGCGAAGACCGGCGGCACGTTTCTGATCGAGAAGGAGCCGGACCCGTCGGCGTTGTGGGATCGCCCGTCGGATCCCCACTCAGAGTGGGGCGCCAGTAAGGTCGACGCGGCCATGGTGCGCGGCAGCTTCCTGAACGACCTGCACCTGGGTGTGGCGCTGCGGCGCGCACGGGATACCGGGTGGGCGGTGCGCACGAACCCGTACGAAGGCGGCAGCGATCACACCGTGTTTACCCGCGCCGGAGTGCCGGCCCTTCTGAACTGGCACTTCACCGATCGCTACTACCACACGAATCTGGACACCACCGACAAGATGAGCGCCGCCGAAATGCAGCACGTGGCGATTGCGGTTGGTACGACGGCGCTGTTTCTCGCCTCGGCGGACAGCACCGATCTCGAGGCCATGCGGCGACTGATGACGACGGCGCGCGATGCGCGACTGGCGACCGAGCAGAAGAACAACGCCACGCCAGAAATCCTTCAAGCGTGGCGGAAGTGGTATGACGAAGCGCTGGCTAGCGTTGATCGACTGCGGAATTGATCGCGCGTGAAGCCGGGCCGTACATTTCAGTCACGTATTGCTTGACCATGCGTCGCGTCGAGAAGCGCGGCACGTTCGAGCGCATCGCCTCACGCACGATCGCGATCCAGCGCCGCGGCAAACCGCGGCCGTCCCGGTCGCGCTCGTAAAAGGCCGGCGCCACCTCGTTTTCCAGTAACTCGTACAGCGCGTTGGCGTCGGCGGCGTCCATCGCGGCGTGATCGTCTGGATTGCCATGGCCCTCGATCAGCCAGCCGTTGCGGCCATTAAACCCCTCTGCCCACCAGCCGTCGCCGATGCTGAGGTGCGGCACGCCATTCAGCGACGCCTTCATGCCACTGGTGCCGCTGGCTTCCAGCGGCTTGCGCGGATTGTTCAGCCACACGTCGCAGCCCTGCACCAGGTAGTGCGCCACGTGCATGTCGTAATCCTCGATGAAGGCGAGGCGGCCGCCGAACTTGGGATCGAGCGCCCGCTTGAAGACCCGCTGCAGGTGATGCTTCGCCGGCTCGTCGGCCGGGTGGGCCTTGCCGGCGAACACGATCTGCACCGGCCGATCGAGGTGCGTCAGGATGCGCGCGAGCCGGTCAACGTCGTGGAAGATCATCTCGGGTCGCTTGTAGCCGGTGAACCGCCGCGCGTAGCCGAGCGTGAGGGCCTCTGGATCGAGCATCGGGCCCGCTGACACAATCCGGCTCTGGCTGACGTGCTCCTGCGAGAACCGCATCCGCATCCGTTCGCGGATGAAGGCAAACAGGTCCATCCGCAACATCTGGCGCATGTCCCAGATCTCGGCATCGGGAATGTGGTTGAGGCGCTCCCACAGCTCGGGCTCGTCGACGTGATCGAGCCAACCGGGGCCGAAGTGCGTATCCAGCAGGGCGAACACCGGGCCGGCCATCCAGGTCGGCACGTGCACGCCATTTGTGATGCTGCGTACCGGCAACTGATCCGCCGGCGTCTCGGGCCACATCGGCCGCCACATCGACCGCGTCACCTCACCGTGCAGCGCGCTCACGCCGTTGACGAACTGCGACGTGCGGAGCGCGAGCGCGGTCATGTTGAACAGCGACCCGCTGCCGTTGTCGTATTCGCCCAACGCGAGGAAGTTCTGCCGGTGTTGCCCGATATCACCCCACGTGCCGGCGAGATATTTCTCGACGAGGTTGAACGGGAACGCGTCGTGTCCCGCCGGCACCGGCGTGTGGGTGGTAAACACCGTCGAGCGTTTCACTTCCTCGAGGGCGTCGTCGAACGACCGGCCCTGCTCGATCATTTCGCGGAGGCGCTGCAAGGCGACAAAGGCCGCGTGCCCTTCGTTGAGGTGCCACACCGTGGGCGCAATGCCCATGGCTCGCAACGCGCGCACCCCGCCGATGCCGAGAATGATTTCCTGTTGGATGCGCGTTTCGCGATCGCCGCCGTACAACCGCGCCGACAACTCCCGATCCCACGGCGCGTTTTCCGACAGGTCGGTATCGAGCAGGAAGAGCCGCACGCGTCCGAGCCGCACGCGCCACACGGCGGCGAGCACGGTGCGATCACCCAGCGGTATCGCGGTGATACAGGGACGTCCGTCCGGGGTGATCGCCGTCTCGATCGGCGAGTCGGTCCAGCTGATTTTTTCGTAGCGTTCTTCCTGCCAGCCGTCGTTGGTCATGCGCTGGCGGAAGTAGCCCTGTGGATACATGAAGCCGATGCCGACGAAGGGCAGGCCAAGGTCGGCGGCTTCCTTACAATGGTCGCCGGCCAGCACGCCGAGGCCGCCCGCGTAGATCGGCAACGATTGGTGCAGCGCAAACTCCGCGGAAAAATACGCGATGGTGCCGCCGCCGAGCATCGACGCGCGCTCGCGCCACCACGGATGCGCAACCGTCCGCGCCTGGTCGAGGCCAAAGATGGCTTCGTCGTACGCCTTCTTAAACTCCGGATCGGCCGCGGCGTTCGCCAGGCGCTCGGGCGTGATCTGCTGGAGCATCCGCACCGGGTTATGGGCGGTCGCCCGCCAGAGCGTGTAATCCAGCCGGCGAAAGACCTGCCGCGCGCGATCGTCCCAGCTCCACCACAAATCAAGGGCGAGCTCATGAAGACGATGCAGGTGATCGGGAAGGGGAGCCGCGCTAGCGAAACGTTCCTCAGACATGTTGAGATGCGCCTACGAGTTCTGCAAAGCGTGTCAGATCAATATTGCCGCCGGAGACGACGGCCACAACTTTTCCGGTGCCGGCACGGCCGGTGAGCGCGGCGGCGATGGCGGTGGCGCCCGCGCCCTCGGCCACCACGTGCACGCGCTCGGCGGTCTTGCGCATCGCCGCGGCGATCTCGTCGAGCGAGACGACGATCGAGTCGTTCACGAGTGCCTTCAGCAGCGGCCACATGGTGGGAATCACCGACTTGCCGCCCGCGCCGTCGACGAACGAGGGTTTCCAATTCTCGAAGTAGCTCGGCTCGCCACGCTTCAGTGAGGTGGCCAGCGGCGCCGCGGTTTCCGGTTCGGCGGCATACACGCGCACCGACGGTTTCTTCGCGCGCATCACGGAGGCGATGCCCGACAGCAACCCGCCGCCGCCCAACGCCGCGACCACTGCATCGACATCCGGCAGATCTTCGAGAATCTCCAGCCCCGCCGTCGCATTGCCGGCAATGAAGTCATCATCGTCGAACGGGTGCACGAAGTGGCCGTGCATCCGCGGCGAGCTGTGCGACTGCACCGTTTTCCAGCATTCGTCGTAATCGGCCTTGACGATCGTTGCGCCGAGGCTCTCGATCGATCGCAGCTTGGTTTGCGGGGCGGTGTCCATCACCAGCACCGAACACCGCACGCCGGCGATCCGCGCGGCGAGCGCCACGCCCTGCGCGGCGTTGCCGGCGCTGACCGTCCACACGCCGTCCTTCATTTGATCTTTCGACAACTTGCGGATGGCATTCCACGCGCCGCGAATCTTGAACGATCCGATCGGCTGCAGGCATTCGAGCTTGAGGTAAATCTCAGGCGTTTGACCCGCGGGCGCGTCAAAGGGGAGGTCGAGCTTAATCAGCGGCGTCCGGACGGCCGCTGCGTAGACATGCTTCGCGGCATCGGTAATGGCGTCGAGGGGAATCTGCCGCATCGGGCGCGAAGGATCGTATCATCCTTCGCGAATGTTCCAAGCGTTCCAGAAGTTCCAATGGTTCCAAGTTGTTGGGTTCGCGATGGTTCTCGGTGCGGCGGGCCTCGCGGCGCAGGACGCAGCTCGGCCTCGCGCACGCGATCTCGGACTCGCGCCGGGTGTCTTCGAGCCTGGAGCGCTCAATGCGATTACTGACGTGGCAGGTGTTCGCGTCGGGCACGCCACCTTAATCGAGGGCGATCACATTCGCACCGGTGTCACGGTGATCGTTCCGCACGCGGGCAATGTGTTCCAAGACAAGGTTCCGGGCGCCGTGTTCGTGGGCAACGCCTTCGGCAAACTGGCTGGTTCGACGCAGGTCGACGAGCTGGGCACAATCGAAACGCCGATTGCGTTAACCAGCACGTTGAGCGTGGGTGCCGCGATCGAAGGGTTAGTGCGGTGGACGATCGAGCAGGCGGGCAACGAGAACGTGCGATCGGTCAACGCGCTGGTCGGCGAGACCAACGACGGCGGGCTCAACGACATCCGCGGCCAGCATGTGCGTCCCACGCATGTGCTCGAAGCGATCAAGTCGGCGACTGGCGGGAACGTTCAGGAGGGCAGCGTGGGCGCCGGCACCGGCACACAGGCGTTCGGCTGGAAGGGCGGCATTGGCACCGCGTCGCGCAAGCTCGACGCGCGGTTCGGCGGCTACACCGTCGGCGTGCTGGTGCAGTCGAACTACGGCGGGGTGCTGACCATGGACGGCGCGCCGGTAGGAAAGGCGCTTGGCCGTTACTCATATCAGCCGAAGCGCGCGGGCCAGGCCGGGGTCCCCGACGCGCCGACTTTGCGCGTTGGGGTGGAGGATGATCACGGCGACGGGTCGTGCATGATCGTGGTGGCCACCGACGCGCCGATCGACGCGCGCGACCTGAAACGCCTGGCCGCCAGGGCCGTCTTCGGGCTGGCGCGGACGGGATCCTCGTTCAGCAACGGCAGCGGCGACTTCGCCATCGCCTTTTCGACAGCGGCAGATCTGCGGACACGGTTCGGATCGGCGGCAGCGCAGTCGCGCACGCTGCTGCCCACCGACGGCGTGTCGCCGCTCTTTCAGGCGGCGCTCGAGGCCACCGAGGAAGCGGTCTATAACTCGCTGCTCAAGGCCACCGCGGTTTCGAGCCGGTTTGGGAAGGCCGACGCCCTGCCCATTGAGGCGGTGCGCGAGCTCCTCAAGCGGTATCCCCGCCTTCGCTAAAGCTACGGCGCGGCAGGCTATAAGGGACTTGACCCTGCCCGGGCCCTCCCGATAAGCTTCCCTTGAGATGAAGGGCGTCTTCATTCCCTCGTTCGTCGGTCGGCTGCTGGGTCTTCTGGCCCTTATTAGCCTCGGCCTATCGAGCCAAGCGGGATGATGTAGCCCAAGAGATCGAAGCGATTCAAAGGGCCATCACCCGCAGGGGTGATGGCCTTTTTTATTTGGACGATAAAGGAAACAGACATGGAACCCGGAAGTACTGCAAAAGTCTGGAAGGATGGCCGCCTGCAAGAGGCGAGTAACGATGCGGCATTGGCCTCGCTGTGCCAGGCCGTGGAGCGCGTGGTGCGTCAGCACCAGAGCGCCGGCGTGCGCGCGGTGATCCTGATGGTGGATCAGCCCGCGGCGCGTCCGGAACCGGCGGTCAAGCCAGTCCCGGTGTACGTCGACGTGTTCGATTCAGGCTTCGGCCACGACTCGGGCTACGGACACGGCATCTAATTGACGATTGCCAATTGACTCGGTGTCAATTGGCTCATTGCAACATCAGCCGGCTTAGCGTGTGCCCGCTGGCTCTTCCTTCGGCGCCGCCGACGGCTCGAGGAACGGCATCTTCGCACGCAGCTTGGCGCCCACCTGTTCGATCTGATGGTCGCGCTGCCGCTCGCGTTCTGCCTGGAACCACCCGTTCTTCGTTTCGCGCGCGAGCTTTTCCGCGTAGGCGCCTGAACGAATCTCCGCCAGCATCTGCCGCATCATCTCTTTAGTTTCGGCAGTGACCAGGCGCGGTCCGCCCGTGTAGTCGCCGTGCTCCGCCGTGTCGCTCACGGAGTAGCGCATGAAGCCCAGGCCGCCGCGATACATCAGGTCGACGATCAGCTTCAGCTCGTGCAGGCATTCGAAGTAGGCGATCTCCGGCTGATAGCCGGCTTCGACCAGCGTCTCGAAGCCCGCGGTCACCAGCGCGCTGACGCCGCCGCACAACACCGCCTGTTCGCCGAACAGATCGGTTTCGGTTTCCTCCGAGAACGTGGTCTCGATCACGCCCGCCCGCGTGCAGCCGATGGCTTTCGCATACGCCAGCGTCTTGGCGCGCGCCTGTCCGGTGGCGTCCTTGTGAATGGCCACGAGGCCGGGCACACCCGCGCCCTCCTTGAACACTTCGCGGACGCGGTGGCCGGGCGCCTTCGGCGCCACCATCGACACGTCAACGCCTTCGGGCGGTGTGATCCAGCCAAAGCGAATCGCGAACCCATGGGCAAACATGATCATCTTGCCGGGTGTGAGATGCGGCTCGATTTGCTGACGGAACAGGTCCGGCTGCACCAGATCTGGCACGACGATCATCATCGTGTCGGCCCACGCGGCCGCTGCCGCGACGTCGAGCGGCGCAAACCCGGCTTTTTCGGCGGCCTGCCAGCCGCGGCTGCCTGGCCGCACGCCGACGCGAACATCGACGCCGCTGTCTTTCAGGTTCAGCGCGTGCGCATGGCCCTGCGAGCCGTAGCCGATGACGGCCACCTTCCGCCCGAGGATCGCCGCCAGGTCAACATCAGAGTCGTGAATCATCGTCGCCATTCGTTGCCTCGTCTCAATCAGTGACTAATCGGTGTCTAATCGGTGGCTATCGAGGTCTATCGGTGGCGTCTTCGACGTCGATGACGCCGACTTGCCGTTCGAGCAGCGCGACGATGCGCGCCGCGGTTTTGTCGGAACTGTCGAACATGATCGTCGCCTGCACCGTGGCGCGATCGTGCGAGGCCACGGCGGTAAACGCTTCGGCCCGCACGCGCTGCCGGCGCAGGATTCCCGCCACGCGATCGAGCGCGTCGATTTCGTGTTCGTAACGAACGACGATGGTGCGCGGGCGCGCCTGCTCCATTAGAGGTCCGCTCCCGTCTCCGCGAGCGATGAGCCCGGCCGCTTGATCATGTCGTGGAGCGCCGCGCCGGGCGACACCATCGGATAGACCGTGTCCTCCTGGTCGACGCGGAAATCGATCACCACCGCGCCGGCCGCGGCGCGCGCGTGCCGCAGCGCATCCGCCATGTCGGCGCGCGTGGTGACGCGAATCCCCGACAACCCGTGGGCGTCGGCAAGCTTCACGTAATCCGGCGACGACAGCGGCGTGGCGGAATAGCGGCGGTCGTGGAAGAACTGCTGCCACTGCCGCACCATGCCGAGGTAGCCGTTGTTGATGATCGCGATGTTGACCTTGACGTTCTCCTGCACCATGGTCTGGAGCTCCGCCTGGGTCATCTGGAAGCCGCCGTCGCCGACGATGGCCCACACTTCGCGATCGGGACACGCGAGCTTGGCGCCAATCGCCGCGGGCACCCCGAAGCCCATGGTGCCGAGACCACCGGAGGTGATGAAGGTGCCCGGCTCCTCGACCTTGTAATACTGCGCCGCCCACATCTGGTGCTGGCCGACGTCGGTGCAGATGATCGCGCGGCCGGCCGTGGCCTTCCAGATGTCGTGGATCACATGCGCGGCGCAGAGCTTGCCGTTGTCGGGTAGCTCCGCGATGTCTCGCACCGTGGGTCCGCCCGCCAGCTCGCCGATGCGCGTGATCCAGCCCTCGTGCGAGGCGCCCTTCACCGACGGCAACCAGGCCTGGAGCACCGTCTTGAGGTCGCCGGCGATGCCCACGTCGGCGCGCACGTTCTTCTGCAGCTCCGACGGATCGATATCGATGTGGATCTTCTTCGCGTGCGGTGCATACAGCGCCAGCTTGCCGGTGACGCGATCGTCGAAGCGCATGCCGAACGCCAACAGCAGGTCGGCTTCCTGAATCGCCTCGTTGACCCAGTGCTCACCGTGCATGCCCATCATGCCGAGGTTGAGCGGGTGATGGGCGGGCAGGCTGCCGATACCGAGCAGCGTCATGGCCACGGGAATGTGGGTCAGCTCGGCGAACGCGCAGACTTCGTCGACCGCGCCACTCTTGAGAATGCCGTGACCGGCAAGGATCACCGGCCGCTTCGCTTGCGCGAGCAGTTCGTTCGCCTGCGCCAGTGACGTTTGGAGAGCGGGCGCTTTAGCGTCCGCTGAACCGCGGCGACGGCTAAAGCCGTCGCCTTCCGAACGCGGCGCAGCGTCGACGTACTCCGCCTCTTCCTGTTGCGCGTTCTTCGTGATGTCCACGAGCACAGGACCGGGACGGCCCGAGGCGGCGATGTGAAACGCCTTCCGCAACGTCGGCGCAATGTCCTCGGCCTTGGTGACCAGGAAGTTGTGCTTGGTGATGGTCAGCGTGATGCCGGTGATGTCGGTTTCCTGGAACGCGTCGGATCCCATCAACGATTCAGCGACCTGCCCGGTAATGCAGACGATCGGAATCGAGTCCATCATCGCGTTGGCGATGCCCGTGACCAGGTTCGTCGCGCCGGGTCCGGAAGTGGCCAGGGCCACGCCGACCTTGCCGCTCGCCCGCGCGTAACCGTCGGCCATATGCGTGGCGCCCTGTTCGTGGCGGACCAGCACGTGGCGAATCGGGTGATCGAGCAGTGCGTCGTAGGCCGGCAGGATGGCCCCGCCCGGATACCCGAACACCGTGTCCACGCCCTGCTCGACGAGGACCGACCAGATGATGTGCGCTCCACGTGTCTTCATGATGTAGCCGCTCTCCGTTCGTAAGCGGCGATCGCCGGTTCGTGAGTGAGGATGAGATCGATTTCGTCTTTGCCTTCGAGGAGCCGTTGCCGAGAGGCGGCGTCGATCGTGAACGGCTCGCTGAGGCCGAATTGATCGCGCACCTCGCCGTGTTCGAGATCGATTTCCACCGTGTAGCCGTTGCCGGTTTCCGCGCGATCGAGGATGACGTCGACCGCCGCTTCGGGGAGGGCCACCGGCAGCAGGCCGTTGCCGATGGCATTGGCGCGGAAGATGTCGGCGAACGACGGCGCGATCACGACCTTGTAGCCGGCATCCTGCAGCGCCCAGGCGGCGTGCTCGCGCGACGAGCCGCAGCCAAAATTCACGCCGCCGGCCAGGACCGACGCGCCCGCGTACGGCGCCTGGTTCAACACGAACGCCGGATCGCGCTTCCAGTCGTGAAACAGGAAGGGGCCGAACCCCGATCGCTCGATGCGTTTGAGGAACTGCTTCGGAATGATCTGATCCGTATCGACGTGGTTGCGGCGCAACGGCGCCACCAGCCCGCGATGCGTGCGGAACGGCTCTCGTGAGGCCATCACCGGTACTCCCATTGACGGACGTCGGTGAAGTGACCCTGGATGGCGGCGGCGGCAGCCATCGCGGGGCTGACCAGATGCGTGCGTCCACCGCGGCCCTGCCGGCCCTCGAAGTTGCGGTTGCTGGTGGACGCGCACCGCTCGCCCTCGCCAAGCACGTCGTCATTCATGCCGAGACACATCGAGCAGCCCGGTTCACGCCATTCGAAGCCGGCGTCGGCGAAGATTCGATCGAGGCCCTCGCGCTCGGCGTCGGCCTTGACCTTCTGCGACCCCGGCACCACGAGCGCGCGCACGCGCTTGTTGACGTGATGCCCGCGCGCCACGCTGGCGGCGGCGCGCAGATCCTCGAGCCGCGCGTTGGTGCACGACCCGATGAAGACGCGGTCGATCGGGACGCCGGCGATCGCGGTGCCGGGCGTCAGGCCCATGTAGGTGAGGGCGCGCTCCATGGCCCGGGCGTCGCCTTCGGACGACGCCGTCGAGGGATCCGGGACGCGTCCGGTGACGGGCTCGACCATGTCTGGACGCGTACCCCACGTCACAAGCGGGGCGAGCGCCGTGATGTCGATCGTGACTTCGGCGTCGAAGCGCGCGTCGCGATCGCTGGCGAGCGTTTTCCAGTGCGCAACGGCGGCGGTCCATGCCTCGCCGGAAGGAGCGTGCGGACGGCCTTCCAGGAACGCAAACGTCGTGGCATCGGGCGCGATCAGGGCGCTGCGCGCGCCGGCCTCGATGCTCATGTTGCAGATCGTCATCCGCTGTTCCATGGACAGCTGGTTGATGAGCGGCCCGGCGATTTCGAGCGCGAATCCCGAGCCGCCAGACACGCCGAGCCGGCCCATCAAGGCGAGCGCGACGTCCTTGGCCGTCACGCCCCGGCTCAGCGAACCGGTGAGGTTGATCCGCATCGCCTTCGGCTTCTGCTGTGCGAGGCACTGCGTGGCGAGGACGTGTTCGACCTCGCTCGTCCCGATGCCAAAGGCCAGCGCTCCAAATGCGCCGTGCGTGCTGGTGTGGCTGTCGCCGCACACGATCGTGGCGCCAGGCAGGGTGAGGCCAAGCTCCGGCCCGATCACATGCACGATGCCCTGGCGGCCGCTGTCGAAATCAAACAGCGGCACGCCGAACGCGCTCGCGTTGTCGCGAAGCGTCTCGACCTGTTGCCGCGCCAGCGGATCGGCGATGGGCAAGTGCCGCGCCGTCGTCGGCACGTTGTGATCGACGGTCGCGAACGTCAGATCCGGCCGCCGCACTTTGCGTCCGGCGAGGCGCAGACCTTCGAACGCCTGCGGCGACGTGACCTCGTGCACCAGGTGCCGGTCGATGTAGAGCAGGGTGCGGCCGTCTTCGAGCTCGCGCACGACGTGCGCGTCCCAGACCTTGTCCAGAAGCGTCTTAGACGGCATGGTAGGAATGCCGCCGATCTCGAATGTCGTGTAAGGCGTCTTCGATCGCCTGTCCCATTTCACGCGTCGAGAGCGTGCGTTCACCGGGCGCGGCGAGGTCGCGCGTGCGGGCGCCGGCCGCGAGCGCATCTTCGATCGCGTGATCGATTTCGCTGGCTTCCTTGTCCATGCCGGCGCTGAAGCGCAGCAGCATGGCGGCGCTGGCAATGGCGCCAATCGGGTTCGCCCAGCCCTTGCCGGCGATGTCGGGCGCCGAACCGTGCACAGGCTCGTACAAATCGACGCGACCGCCGAGCGTGGCCGACGGCAGCAGGCCCAACGAGCCCGCAATCGACGCCGCTTGATCGCTCAAGATGTCACCGAACAGGTTGTCGCACAGCATCACGTCGAAGCTCATCGGCGTGGTCGCCAGCCGCATCGCGGCCGTGTCCACATACACATGCTCGAGCTCGACGTCCGGATACTCTTTCGCGATTTCGGAGACCACGGCGCGCCACAGCCGTGACGTTTCCAGCACGTTCGCCTTGTCGATCGAGGCCACCTTGCGGCGGCGTTCGCGCGCGCGAGTGAATGCGACGCGGGCCACGCGTTCGATCTCGTGCCGCGAATAAATCAAGGTGTTGAACGCGGTGTTGCCCGACGCCTCGAACCCGCGCGGCTCGCCGTAATACAAGCCGCCGAGCAGCTCGCGAATGATCAGGAGGTTGGCGCCGCGGACGCGTTCCGGTTGAAACGCAGTGCGCTTGGCGAGCGCGGGATAACAGATCGCGGGCCGCAGGTTGGCAAAGCCACCGAGCGACTGGCGTAACGCCAGCAGCGCCGCCTCAGGACGTTCAGAAGGCAAGCGGCCGTCGAACTTCGGATGGCCGACCGCGCCGAGCAGCACCGCCTTTGCACCGAGGCACGCTTCGAGCGTGTGTTCGGGCAGCCCGACGCCTTCGGCGTCGATCGCCGCGCCGCCGATCGGGTGCGTCGAGAACGTGAATGTTTTACCGGAATGCTCGCCGACGTTTTTCAGAATCCGGACGGCTTCTTCGGTGACCTCCGGGCCAATGCCGTCGCCGGGAAGCAGGGCGATCTTCAGTGGCATGCCGGCTCTCCACGACCCACGCTGCCCGCCGCGGCCACCGCCAGGGCCGCCACCTCTTCGCGAATGATTGCGGCCAGCTGATCGTCGTTCACGGTCTTCGTCTTATCCGCCAGCGCCGTCACCTTCGTATAGAGGCGTTCGAGCTCGGGTTGCCGCAGGCGATGACCGAGCGCCCGGCAGCGCGCATCAAGGCCGCGCAGGCCGGAATGCTTGCCGAGCACCAGCTTCGTGCCTGCGGCGCCGACCGATTCCGGCCGCATGATTTCGTAGGTCAGCTCGTACTTGAGCATGCCGTCCTGGTGAATACCGGCTTCGTGGGCAAACGCATTCGCGCCGACGATGGCCTTGTTGGGTGGCACCGCGACCCCGACGATCGCCGACAGCGCGTTGCTGGTCGGCACGAGGGCGGGAGTATGAATCCCGGTGCGATGCGGCAGCGCATCGGCCCGCACTTCGAGCGCCATCACAATCTCTTCGAGCGACGCGTTGCCGGCGCGCTCGCCGATGCCGTTGATGGTGCACTCAACCTGACGGGCGCCCGCCTGCACCGCCGCCAATGAATTCGCCACCGCCATGCCGAGGTCGTTGTGGCAATGCGCGGAGAGGACGGCGCGGTTGCCGATGCGGCGTCCGACCGCGGTAAACATCCGCTCGATGTCGGCGGGCAAGGCGTAGCCCACCGTGTCGGGAAGATTGATGGTCGTGGCCCCGGCGTTCACGGCCGCTTCGGCGATCGCGCAGAGGAACTCCAGATCCGAGCGGGTCGCATCTTCCGCCGAGAACTCCACGTCGTCGCAGTAGGCGCGCGCGTGAGTGACGGCGGAGGCCACCTGCTGCAGGCACTGCTCGCGCGTGATGCGGAGTTTGTGTTCGAGATGGATATCTGAGGTGGCAAGAAAGACGTGGATGCGTGGCCGCGCCGCCAGGGCCAGTGCCGCCCAGGCCCGATCGATGTCCGCCGGAATCGCCCGCGCCAGGCCGGCGATGATCGGCCGCCGCACGGCGCCAGCGATTGTGCGCACTGCGTCAAAATCCCCGTCCGACGAGATCGGGAAGCCGGCTTCGATGATGTCCACGCCCAGGCGATCGAGCTGCTGAGCCAGGCGAAGCTTTTCTGCGGCGGTCATGCTGAAGCCGGGCGCTTGCTCGCCGTCGCGAAGCGTGGTGTCGAACACCTGAATGCGCGAAGTGGTCGCCATGGTGATCCAGTGTCGGGCTAGCGACCTAAATAAGTCAAAATAATAATATCTATGGAGGAGTGTGCACTCGCTTATAGTATGAATTCCGATGGAACTGTTCCAGCTCGAAGCGTTCCTGGCGGTGGTGCGGGAGGGAAGCTTTTCAGCAGCCGCGAAAGCACTGTACCGGACTCAACCTGCCATCAGTCAGACCATCAAGAAACTCGAAGATGAGATCGGCCGGCCCCTTTTTGACCGCTCGAGCCGACGCGGCGTGCTGACCGATGCCGGGCGCGTGCTGGCCGACCACGCCGAGCGTCTGGTGAACCTGCGCCAGCGCACCATGGCGGCCCTCGACGACGTGCGGCAGCTGCGCACCGGCCGTCTGACGATGGCCGCGAATGAGTTGACCTGTTTGTATCTCTTACCGATTTTGCACGAGTATCGGCGGCTCTATCCCGAAGTGCACATCACGGTGCAGCGGGCCCTCGGCAGCCGCGTGCCGGCGCAGGTCCTGGACTACGGGGCGGACTTTGGCGTGATTACGTTCCGGCCGGATACGTCGGCGCTGAACTCGATCGTCGTCTATCACGACGAGCTCGCGTTCGTGGTGCCGCCGTCGCATCCGCTGGCGCGGCGATCAAAAGTCTCGATCAGCGAACTGGCGCGGGAATCGTTCGTCGCACATCACGTGTCCTCGCCGTACCGGCAGAAAGTAATCGAGACCTTTCGCAAGCGGCGCGTCGAGCTGCGGATGCCGGTCGAGATGCCGACGATTGACGCGATCAAAAAGTTCGTGGCGATGGGAAACGGCGTGGCCTTGCTGCCGGCGATTACTGTTGAAAAAGAGTTGTCGCATAAGGAGCTTGTCCGGGTCCAGGTGCCTGAATTGGCGTTCGATCGCAAGTTACGGTTGATTCATCGTCGCGAAGGCACCATGTCGCACGCGGCGGAAGCGCTCCTGACCGTGGTCGAGGCCCAGAGCGCGTTGCGCCGCGGCCGCTTTGCCTTCGCGGCCGAGCGTTGATTAACGTTCCTTGTCCCTCTTGATGCCCCACGCCGATTGCGGCACGGTGATGCTTGTGTGGCAGTCCACGCACACACATACTTTCTGGTGGACGCGCGTATAGACGGCCTCCATCGTTCCGCTACAGATGGGGCAGATCTCGATGACCTCGCAGGGGCCCGCCTTTATCGGGTCATTGGGATCAACAGCGCGTAGTGCCATTGGGAACCTCGATGCAGAGGTTGGGCAATTCGACGCCGAGAGTGGTCCTCGGATTCTCGTAAACCCACATGCTGTAGGGTCTTAGAGCAAGAGGTTTGCCAGCAAATCCCGGGCTATTCCTGATTTCCCCACTTTTTTTCGCGCTTGAGTTTGAGAACTTCCAGGGCGGAAGAAGGCACCGTGACTCCGGAGTGGCAGTCGGTGCAGACACTCACGCGCTGGTTGAACCGGTCGTAGACCAGTTCCGTCGACCCCTGGCAGACTGGACAGGTGGGGCAGGGGTTGGGGGACGGATCCTTCCCTGAGTGAGCTGGGACGGCCATTACGCCGATTCTAAGAATCGTTAGATCCACATTCAACTGAATAATGCCCGTAACCTCAGCTGTTAGAAGGATTTATCTGAAAGACCTAGTAGTCGAAGGCATCGACTGGTTGCTGGTGCGGAAGAGAGGACTCGAACCTCCACCCGATTGCCCGGACTAGCTCCTGAGGCAGTTGTCCGCGTGAGGGAGCGTCCTTTGCCTCGCAATTTCAACAAGTCTTCGTCTTTACAAGGGTAGCCGCGAACTGTAGGCTTCGCACGTTCCACGTCACCTAATCGTTCCCAAGGCCCGGCCTTCCCCGCCGGCAAGGAGTCAATATGACCCGTCTCAGGCATCACCTCGTCGTCGTCGTGGGTTTCGTCCTAATCGCGGTGTCGGCGCTCGTCATCGGCTCCAGAGACGCCATCGCACAGAATCCGAACGCTGGTTCTGCGCCCGTCACCATCGTGAACCCGCTGCCGTTACCGGTGACGGGCACCGTCACGGTGAACAATGCACCGACGTCCACCACCATCGACAACCCGGCCACGAATCCCGTCCTGGTCCGCAGCGTGGATGGGGAGCTGCGCGAACCCGTTCAGTTTCGCGGGGTGACGACCTCCTTTACGGGAAGTACCGGCGCCACGACATTCGTGACGGTCCCGGCCGACAAGATGCTGGTGATCGAACACGTGTCGGCGTCGATCAACCTGCCGACCGCGGATGGCATCTTCGGATGCTCGTTGTCGATCAACGAAACGGCGGGGGATACCGACTTCCAGGTCTGTCATCCGATGGGGAGCAACCCCCTCAACCATCTGTACGCCGCGAACGCCCAGACGAAGTTCTACGTGGGCCCAGGCAAGACGGTGCGGTTCGTGGTGTCCGCGATCGCCGGGCAGGGCGGCTTCGTCTCGGCGTTCGCCTCCGGCTATTACGTTCCCGCGCCGTAGCGGCGTCGTTGTGCGGTCCGGGGCGCGAGCAGACGAGATCTGGCCGGGACAGCTTCAGACGCTTGCACTCCTTGCCGGCCGATCGCGGACGTCCGTTCCGGCGGTGACGCAGGTCGTCACCGCGATTACTCCTGGATGAGCGTTCGCCTCGGGTCGAGGCGGGAGGTCCGGCTTAATCGACGCACGACGTGTCGCTCCCGCACGCAGCGGAAACCCACCGGTTGATGTGGTGGTAGCCGACGACACGCCGGTGGCGGGCGCATACCGCATCCGCCAGCAATGGGAGGATGCCGTACTGAAGGCCCACGACCACACGCCGCAGAAACACCGCGGGAAGCTCACGCTGGCGCCACGCGTGGCATTGCAGGCCATTGATCTGCACGTCCACGACCTGCGCGCGAGTTCGCCTGTTCGCTGCTTGAATCGGGCGCTGCGCTCCACGACGTGCAGGCCTTCCTCGGACACGGCAACATCACCACGACGGCGACCTACCTGCAAAGCGCGCCGGTACGCCTCGAACGGGCGTTGCACCGAATGGAAGCGGCGGCAGGATTCGCACTTGATTCGCACAAAGTCGAATCGGACGCTTCACCGGAGGCGCCGAAATCAGCGGTCGAAACCACCGCTAACTTGTTGAATTAAAAGGTTGGTGCGGAAGAGAGGACTCGAACCTCCACCCGGTTGCCCGGACTAGCTCCTGAGGCTAGCGCGTCTGCCAATTCCGCCACTCCCGCACGGAGGGTTTCCACAGAGGCAGGAAGTATTCAGTATAACCGAGTGCCTTGGTAGAATCGCTCCCGTCACCCAGCTGCAATCCATCCGTGGAGGCCCCTGTGCGCCACTTGCTTCTCGTCGGCATTCTCCTGACGGCGGTTGTTTTCGGAGTTCAGACGGAGGCATCCCAGCGCGCGTCGGCAGCCACGTCGCCCACGTTCGCCAATGACGTCGCGCCGATTCTCTACGCCAACTGCATCTCGTGTCATCGGCCGGGCGAGGTCGCGCCGATGGCGTTGCGCACCTATGACGAGGTGCGGCCGTGGGCGCGATCGATCAAGGACAAGGTCGCGAAGCGGCAGATGCCGCCGTGGTTTGCCGATCCCGCGCACGGCACGTTCGCCAACGACGCGCGGCTGAGCCAGGCGCAGATCGACACGATCGTGAAATGGGTGGATGCCGGAGCGCCGCGCGGCAATCCGGCCGACGAGCCCACGCCGCCGGCGCTCACCGAAGGCTGGCAGTTGGGTGAGCCCGATTTCATCATCACCCTGCCGGCAATCGAGATCCCCGCGGAGGGCAAGGACATCTTCCCGACACCGAATCTCACCATCGACATTCCCGAGGATCGGTGGATTCGCGCGCTCGAGATTCGTCCGAGCAACCGCGAAGTCACGCACCACTCGGTGCTGTTCATGGCCGGTGGTATCGGGGGCGGCCTCGGCGGCATGGTCGGGCAGTCCGGATTTGTCGACCTGCTCGGCGTGTGGGCGGTCGGCACGCCGCCGACGGTGTATCCCGAGGGCGTCGGCCGCTGGATTCGCAAGGGACAGCAGCTCCGCACCAACCTGCACTATCACCCGAACGGCAAGCCCCAGACCGATCAGACACGGGTTGGCCTCTACTTCGGCAAGGGCGAGCTGAAGAAGGAAGTGGCGACCGCCGTCGCGGGCGACGTCAGCTTCAAGATCCCTGCGGGCGCGAAAAACCACGAGATGCGCGCGCTCTACGTGATCGACCAGGACATCAACGTCGTGCTCGTACTTCCCGCACATGCACCTGCGCGGCAAGGACATGACCATCACGGCGATCCTGCCCGACGGCAGCAAGCAGACGCTGCTCCGCGTGCCGGGCTACGATTTCAACTGGCAGTTGTATTACTACCCGAAGTCACCGGTGCCGTTGCCGCGCGGCACCATCGTCGAGGCCGTGGCCCACTACGACAACTCGGCCGACAATCCGCACAACCCGGATCCGATGCGGGACGTGACCTTCGGCGAGCAGTCCACGGATGAAATGATGTTCGGCGTCTTCGACTTCATGCCGAAGGACGGCGTGTCGCCGGCGCCGACGACGGTCGAGAAGCGCTTCGACATTCTGGCCACCATGCTGCCGGCAAATTCCGCGTATCGCACGTCCGTCACGATCCTCAAGCCGATTCCGGCGGTACTGCACCTGCCGCGAAGCGGTGACGGCGCGTTCTATCTGGGGCAGGGACGCTTCCAGATCAATGTGATCCCGATCAAGAACATCACGTGGACCGGCGACGCGTTCTCGTTCCGCATGGACGCGCGGTTTGGTCCGAATGCAGCGTTCACGTTCGACGTGAAAGGCACGGTGGCAGGCGACACGATTACCGGCGAAGTGACGCCGGTCGGCGTGGCGAAGGCGCCATTCAGCCGGACGTTTGCGGGGACCCTCGCCTCGTCGAGCAGTCGTTAAGTGGTGGTCCGCCTTTCGGCGGATGATCAACGGTGGTGTCCGCCTTTAGGCGGATAGGCTCAGAATTTGCAACTCGGTCTGCCATGGCCGAGGCGGGCAAGGTCCCTCGGTACAAAAGGCAAGCGGCGCAAGTGGCCGTATCGCGTCGCGATTGCCGTGTTCATCGTCGCCGTTTTGCTCCTCATCGCGCAGGACCAGGACACGCTGCGCGTTGAGAGTCCTGTTGAAGCCTCCGCTCCGAGGTTTGCCGACTATGCCGCCTCGCTCGTCGGGGCCGCGGTCGAACCCGGCGACGCCTATACGGTGCTTCGCAACGGCGAGGCGTTTCCGCCGATGCTCGAGGCGATCGAGCAGGCCAAGTCCCGAATCACGTTCGAAACCTACGTCTTCAAGGATGAAACGATCGGCGAGCGCTTTTTGCAGGCGCTCGAGCGCGCCGGGCAGCGTGGCGTCACGGTGCGGATCATCCTCGATCCGATGGGATCGGTGCTGAAGCCGGAGAATCGCGAGCGCCTCGAAAAGGCCAACGTCAAGCTGGCGTGGTTCAACACGCTGAATTTCTGGTCAATCGAAGAAACCAACTACCGCACTCATCGCAAAGTGCTGGTCGTCGACGGCGAGGTTGCGTTTACCGGCGGCATGGGCATCGCGGATCAATGGCTGGGCAACGCCCAGGATCCGGAGCACTGGCGCGACACGCAGTTCAAGATCACCGGACCCGCTGTGCGCGCGCTGGAAGCCTCGTTCTACGAAAACTGGATTGAATCCGGTGGCCGCTCGGCGCCCGCCCTCGATCCGGAGCTGCCGCCGCGGCCCACCGGCGCGCGGTCGGTGGTGTTATGGAGCAATCCCACCGCCGGCGCCAGCAACGTCAAGCTGCTGTACCTCTTGGCGATCGGCGCGGCGCGCAAGACGCTCGACATCCAGTCGCCGTACATCACGCTCGACGAATCCACGCGCTGGAGCCTCGCCGAGGCACGTAAGCGCGGTGTGCGCATTCGCATCGTGACCGAAGGAGAAATCACCGACGCCATGCCCGTGAAGCATGCGAGCCGGTTCGGTTACCAGCAACTCCTGGATCAGGGCGTCGAGATCTACGAATACCAGCCGACGATGATGCACACCAAGGCGCTGATGGTGGATGGCGCGTTCAGCGTGATCGGCTCGGCCAACTTCGGCAACCGTTCGTTCGAGTTGAATGACGAATTGACGGTGGCAGTGTTCGATCGCGAGCTCGCCGGCACCTTGACGAAGGATTTCGAAGCCGATCTGCAGGCCTCGACGAAACTCGACGCCGCAACCTGGAAGGATCAGCGCTCGATAATCGGCAAAGCCCAGGAGCGGTTCTGGAGCTTCTTCGGAGAGATTTTCTAGACTTGATCCTGGACGAATGACGCGAGCGCCTCGGCCGTCTTCAGCGGCAGGCCGCGCTTCTTCCACCCATCCAGCGTGACGACCTCGCAGACGGCGATGTCGCGCTCGAAGGTCGCGGTCAGCTCGGCGGCCACGCCTTCGTCGCAGACGCACACGTTGTTCTCTTCATTGTGCGAGAACGATCGGTTATCGAAGTTGGTGGTGCCAACCGTCGACCACAGGCCGTCCACGACCATGACCTTATGATGCATCATCGTCCGGTTGTACTCGAATACCTGTATGCCGGCCTTCAGCAACGCGCCATAGAGCCGGAGGCTGTTGAGCCGGGCGACTATGGTGTCGTTGCTCGATCCGGCCACCATGACGCGCACGCGCACGCCTCGCTTGACCGCATCACGGAACAGGTCGATGGCAACGTGATCGGGCACGAAGTACGGATTGGCAATGTCGATCGTCTTCCTGGCCGCGGAAATCGCGAGGACGTACATCACGCGGACCGACGACGCGCCGGTCTCCGGTGAGCTCATGATGGTCTGGACCGCCAGCGGACCCACTTCCGTCAACGTGGGGTAGAAGTCCGGACCGGTGACGAGCTCCCCGGTGCACTCCAGCCAGTTATGCGCAAAGCCACTCTGCAACGGCCGCACCGCAGGGCCCGCGATGCGAATCTGCATATCACGCCAGTGTTCGTTGTCCTGGGCGTCGCCGGTCCAGTGATCGGCGATGCCGGCGCCGCCGGTGTAGCCGATGCGGCCGTCGACGATCAGCGACTTGCGGTGGGTGCGGTTGTTGATGCGGCGCAGCCGCGTAATGCGAATCGGGTTGTACCACGCGAGGTGGCACCCGCCGTCTTCCAGGATCTTGATGATCTCGTTGCCGATGCTCTGGGAGCCGACGGCATCGAGCAGCAGCTTGACCCTGAGGCCGCGCTGTGCTGCGGCCGCGAGCGCCTTGGCGAACGTGATCCCGATTTCTCCAGCCCAATAAATGTAAGCCTCGACGGTGATTGAACGCTCGGCCTGGTCGATGTCCTGCAGCATCGCCGGATAGAAACGGTCGCCGTTATTCAACAGCTTGAGCGTGTTGCCCTGCAGAAATGGGATGTCCGCCGAGCCGGCCATGGTGTCGAGAAAATCCTGCGAGCCGACCTCGATGCCGTGGTCCAGCCCGTACTGCGGCGGAGACTCCTGCAGCGTCGACAGCGAGCACACACCGGACCATAGCCCGGTGCCCAGCGCCCACCACCAGGCATGTTGATCGATGTAGTAAATGCAGAGGATGGCCCACGGCCACCACGACCAGATCAGGCGACGGATCCGGGTCCACGCGGTGGCGATGCCCTTGGGCCGCGTCAGGCGCGCATCAGGCGCGGGA
The DNA here is from genome assembly GCA_963784445.1 of uncultured Acidimicrobiia bacterium. Lineage (GTDB taxonomy): Bacteria > Acidobacteriota > Vicinamibacteria > Vicinamibacterales > UBA2999 > 12-FULL-67-14b. The sequence continues at coordinate 525,853 of CAWARO010000003.1, forward strand.
TGATAACTCCGGCGGCGGCGGTGCGGCCGCTGGTTCCATAGCCCTGGGTGGCTCCGAGGATGCGGTGGGCGACGTGTCACGTGCGTGGCGTGCTGCGGTCGTGACGAATGATCTGGACGGCGAGATAGGCCGCGCCCGTGAAGGCCAGCGCGAGAAGCATCATCGCGAACCCGGGATAGCCGAGGATGCGGAAGCCGGTCTCAATCCGCATGATCATCGCCGATGCGACGATCATCGCCGCGAGGATTAGGCCGAGCGTGATGCGATTGGCCACTTTCTGGAGGCCGTCGATGATCGCGCCGTCGTCGATCACCTCGACCTTCATCTTCAGCTCGCTCGCCGCGAGCGCGTCGAGCACCCGGTTCACGCGTCCCGGCAGCTTCCCGGCGAACTCCTTCGCTTCGAGCAGCGTCGAGATCATGCTGCCGGAGGTGGCGGCCTTGCGCATCCGCTGCGTCATCAGGTCGGCGCCGTTGCGGCGGACGGCGTCGTTGACGTCGAGCTTCGGATCCAGGGCACGCGCCACCTGGTCGATGTTGAGCAGCGTCTTGCCGAGCATGGTCAGCTCGGCCGGCGCGCGCATGTGGTTCTCGTGGATCAGCTGCGACAGCTCGAGGAAGACTTTGCCGATTTGGAACTCGCCGATCGACTCATGACCGACGCGGCCGACCAGCACGCCGACCGCACGGCGGAATCCGGATTCGTTGAAGTCCGGTAGCTTCTCGCCAAGCGTCACCGCCACGTCGGCGGCTTCTTCGCCGCGGCCTTCGCTCACCGCAAGCAGGAGACGAAGCAGCCGCTCCTGCATTTGCGGGCTGAGCCGCCCGATCATGCCGAGGTCTACCAGCGCGAGCAGGCCGTCGTCGGTGATGAGCACATTGCCCGGATGCGGATCGGCGTGGAAGACGCCGTCGATCACGATTTGTTTCAGGTACGCGCGCACCAACGTGTCGGCGAGCACTTCGCGATCGAGCTCGACGGCCACGACCGGGCTAATCGCGGTCACCTTGGTGCCGCTCACGTAGTCCATGGTGAGCACACGCGTGGACGTGTAGCCGTCGACTGGCTGCGGCACCACAATAGCCTTGAACTCGGCGAGATTCTTACCAAGGAGGCGCAGGTGATCCGCTTCGCGCAAGTAATCGAGTTCGGCGGTAATGGCCGTCCGGAATTCGCTGACCATGCCCGGCAGGTCGTATCGCTTGCCGGCATCCGAGTGCCCGTTGACGAACTGCGCGATTTGATCGAGCGCCTCGAGATCTTCGGCGACCTGCTCGGCCACGCCTGGCCGCTGCACCTTGACGGCGACGATACGGCCGTTGCGCAGTGCGGCGCGATGCACCTGTCCGAGAGAGGCGGCGGCGAGCGGACGCTCCTCGAACACCGAGAATGCCTTCGAGAGCCGTACACCCAGGTCCGATTCAATCACTTTCTGGATTTCTTCGAACGGCACCGGCTCAACCGCGTCCTGCAGCCGCGAAAGCCCTTCGAGATAGGCGACCGGCAGCAGATCGGCGCGCGTCGACAGCAGCTGTCCGAGCTTGACGAACGTGGGCCCCAGCGACTCGAGGTCGCGCGCCAGGTTACCGGCGTCGGCGGGCTCCGGATCGGACGCCCGTCCATACTTCAGGAACAGCGATCCGACGGCGGCGTAACGGCTCAACTTCGGCGGCAGTACGGTCACTACCGAGGCCGTTGCAACTGTTATACCCGCTCCGGACCCCGCATCTAATGGTCCGCCTTCGTCCGCCTCCGCCAAGGCTTCCGCCTTCGCCAAAAAGGCTACGGCGGACCGGTCGGCGAGACGGCTGTGTTACCGAAAGTTGGTATCGGCCTTCCTAGCCGGACAGTGCGTAATATGATCCTCAGCCATGGCGTCCTTCGTGATTGGAGTCGCAGGGGGATCAGGGTCGGGAAAAACCACGGTTGTGCGCCGCATCGTCGATAGCCTGGGTCCCGAACACGTCACCTTGCTGGACCACGATCGCTACTACCGCGATCGCAACGATCTGCGGCTCGAAGAGCGGGCCGCACTCAACTACGACCATCCGGATTCACTCGAAACGGATCTGTTGGTGCAGCACGTGCGGACGTTGAAGGCGGGACAGGTGGTGGAGGCGCCCCGCTACGATTTCACGCGCCACGCGCGGCTCACGGAAAAAGACACCGTGCAGCCGCGCCGGGCCTTGATCGTGGAAGGGATTCTGATCTTCACCGACCCGGCGCTCCGCGAGCTGATGGATATCAAGGTGTTCGTCGACACCGACTCCGACACGCGGTTCATCCGCCGCCTGCAGCGCGACGTCGCCGAGCGCGGGCGGACCATGGAGTCGGTGATCGACCAGTACCAAAGCACGGTGAAGCCGATGCACTTCGACTTCGTCGAGCCGAGCAAGCGCTACGCGGACGTGATCATCCCGCTCGGCGGGCACAACACCGTCGCCGTCGACTTGTTACTGACGATGCTGCGGAGCGTTGCGAAGCCCGGCTCGCCGGAGCGTTAGTTAACGCGAACTAGGTCTGGCGATTACGGTTGAACAGATAAGCGCCAAACGCAGCGAGGCCGCCGAGCACCACGATGTCGCGGATCAACTTGAAGACGTTGATCACCCACGCGATGCCGAGACCAAACGCTACCCATTGCACCCACCATTGACCAGGCGAGGTCATCACGTTGATGACCAGGCACAGCAACACGATGAACGGGGCAGTGATTAGGAACTTCACACGGCGAAGGGGTCCAAACACCATAGGCTCCTTACCCATTAATTACGTGCGATCGGCGGGTTTGTTCGGGCTGAGCTAGACTCCCCAATCCTAGAGGGTTTCCAGTGAAGGTCAAGCCAGGAGCGAGTGGGCGAAACAGGATAGAATTCAACAGTTCCCTTTTATCTATCTACTGGAGGAGCTATGGACGTTCGGCAGCCTTTTTCTCGTCGTCGTTTCGTGGGCGGAGTTGCCGCCGCGGTAGGCGCGCTCAGCCTTCGCTCTGACGGAGAGTTACTTGCCCAGGGGCAGACGGCGCAGTTCACCGGGGGCGACGCCGAGTACGACGCCTACGTCAAGCTGGCGAGCAACGAGAACAACTGGGGGCCGCCGGATTCGGTGATGAAGGCGATGAACAGCGCCTGGAAGTACGCGAACCGTTACGGGTATCCCGACGGGAACATCAACCAGGTGATTGCCGAGCATCATGGCGTCAAGCGCGACAACATCCTCCTGACGGCCGGCTCCGGTGAAGGCCTCAACGTGATGGCCACCACCTACCTGAAGCCGGGGCTGAAGGTGATTGGCGTGAGCCCGTCGTATGCGAGCGTGTTTCAGCAGGCCGCCAACGTCAAGGCCGACTCCATTCAATTACCGCTGACCAAGGACTACCGCCAGGACATCGGCCAGCTGGTTGAAGTGACCAATCGCCACGCCCGCGAGATCGGCTTCGTGTATCTCTGCAACCCGAACAACCCGACCGGCGCGGTGGTCACCGCCAAGGAAGTGAAGCAGCTGCTCGACGGCATTCCGAAGGACATGCCCGTCCTGATCGACGAGGCCTATCACCACTACGTCGACGATCCGGCCTATGGCACCGCGATCCCCTACGTGATCGAGGGGCGCCCGGTGGTGGTGGCGCGCACGTTCTCGAAGATTGCCGCGTTGGCGGCGATGCGCATCGGCTATTCAGTTGCGCCGCCGCAGATGATCCGCGACATGCGCATCTACGCGTCGAACAGCGTCAACGTGCTGGCCAAGTGGGGCGCGGTGGCGTCGCTCAAGGATCCGGCGGCGCAGGCCGACGTCAAGGCCAAGACCATCAGCATGCGCAACAACACCACGAAGGTGCTCGAGTCGTGGGGCTACGCGACGATTCCGTCGCAGACCAACTTCTTCATGGTCAGCCTCGGCGAGCGCACGGTGCAGGGCGTGATCGAGGAGTTCCGCAAGAAGGGCATCCTCGTCGGCCGTCCGTTCCCGCCGATGCTCAACCACCTGCGCGTGTCGGTCGGCACGCCGGAGGACATGGAGAAGTTCATCAAAGCCTTCAAGGAGATCTTCCCGCAGAAGGCAGCGGCCACGGCGTCGCGCGGATGAGTACGTGGAGACGGGTCTTTAGACCCGCCTGAACGCCGGGACTAAAGTCCCGGCTCCACGTGCAGCCTTAAGGGGTCACTGGCGGATTCGTCGGTGGCCCCTTTAGTTCGTACGCGGGTGGTTCCACGCCGAGCAGGTGCCGCACGAAGTAATCCCACCGCCGCCTGACCATGTACGGCTCGTTGCCGAAGCCGTGCCCGCGGTTCGGGAAGATGATCAGATCGAAATCCTTGTTCGCCTTGATCAACGCGTCAACCACCAGCAGCGTGCTATAGAACGGCACGTTGGAATCCATCGAGCCGTGTGCCAGCAGCAGCTTGCCTTTGAGCTGGTGCGCCACGAGTTGGTTCGCCTGGTTGTCGTAATTCGTCGTGCCATCCGGATTCTTCTCGAGCAGGCCCTGCCACTTTTCCGCCCAGTCGTCTTCGTAGACCCGGTTGTCGTGGTTGCCGGCCTGCGACACGCCGACCTTGAAGAAGTCGGGATACCTGAACATCGCCGCCGCCGTGGCAAAGCCGCCGCCGGAGTGGCCGTAGATGCCGGCGCGATCGATGTCGATCCACGGATAACGCGCCGCCAGCTCCTTCATGCCCGCCACCTGGTCGGGCAGCGTGTTGTCGCCCATGTTCCCGTAGTAGGCGGCGTGGAAGCGTTTCGATCGCCACGGCGTGCCCATGCCGTCGATCTCGACGACGATGAAGCCGAGCTCGGCGAGTGCTTGCGAGTCGGCGCGCGCGGCGGAAAACTGACGGCTGCCGACGCTGCCGGTCTGCGGGCCGGGATAAATGCGGTTGACGATCGGATACTTCTTCGCGGGATCGAAGTTCGTCGGGCGATAGAGCAAGCCGTACAGATCGCCGACGCCGCCGCGATCCTTCACCGTGATCGGCATCGGCGGTTTCCATCCGGTGGCGAGCAGTCGGCTGATGTCCATCTTTTCGAGCGGCAGCACCACTTTCCCGGTGGCGTCGCGCAACACCGACGTGGTGGGCACGTCCGGCTTCGCGTAGTTGTCGACGAAGTAATTCCCCGAGGGCGCCACCGAGATGTCGTGATCGGCGTCCTCCGGCGTGAGCAGCTGCGGCGGCTTGCCGTCCAGGCCGGCGCGATAGAAGTGGCGGAAGTAGGGGTCGCGGCCACCCTCGCGGCCCACGCCCTGGAAGTAGACCAGCCGGTTGGCTTCGTCGACGCGCAGCAACTGCGTGACGTTGCCCTCGCCGCTCGTGATGGCGTGCTTGACCTTCCCGGTCTGCAGATCGTGCAGATAGAGGTGGCCCCAGTTCTCACGCTGCGAGAACCAGATCGCTTCGTTCGAGCGTGGCAGGAAGCGCCAGTTGACGCGGCCGTTGCCCGACTCGAGGAACGTCTCGCCCTTTTCTTCGATCACCTCGCGAATCACGCCGGACGAGGCGTCGGCGACGCGGAGGTTGGCCTGCTGGTGGTTGCGGGACGTCGAGACGAACGACACCTGCGTGCCGTCGGGATGCCATTGCACGTCCACCCACTCGCCGCCGCAGAGCACGTCATCACAAATCGTGGAGCGGTGCTGGTCGGGCGGCAGCTGTAGCGGAATGATTTTCGGGACCGCCACCTCGATCACCACGCGCTCGATCATGGTGATCACGTTGTCGCCGGGCAGCGGGTATTTCCATGCCAGCAGCGTGGGATGGCCGGCGATGGTGTTGACCAGGTACATCTCGCCGGTTTTGCGCTGGTCCTGGCGGAAGGTCGCGATCTTTTTCGAATCGGGCGACCAGGCGAGCACCGGGCGATCGCTGAAGCGCCAGCCGGCGTTGTCGGTAGCGTAGCCGTAATCCTTCACGCCGTCGGTGGTGAGCTGTCTGTCGGCGCCGCTGTCGACGTCGCGGACCCACAGGTTGTAATCGCGCACGAACGCGGCGAGCTTGCCGTCCGGTGACAGGACGCTATTGGCCACGGCCGCGGGACGATCGGCGCCGGTGCACTGTTTGCCGCGCACGTCGCAAGTCCAGCGTTTCTGATCGCTGTCGAACCAGAACGACTCCAGATCGGTGGCGAACGTGATCAGCTGGAACGGCAAACGCTCCGTCGTCACCGGCTTACCCATGACGGCAGTCAGCGCCTTCGCGACCGCGGCGTGATCGAAGGCCGGCGCCCTGGTCGCCTTCGCCGCGTCGACGAGGATGAATTCGTTGCCGGTCGCGGTCTGGTTGCGATACCAGAACCGGTCGCCGGGCATCCAGTTGGCGCGCACGGCGCCGTTGGTCACCAGCGGGTTGGTGTTGTAGGCGAGGAACTTTTCCGCGCGCTCGTAATCGGCCACCGTGACCGCGGCGCGCGATTGCGCGGCCCCCGGCAGCGTGACGGCGAAGCAGATGGCAGCGATGGCGAAGATGAAACAGGATCGTCGGTGGTGCATGGGGAAAGTATTGCACTACTCGAGGCTTGGGGCTTTGCCTTGGGACTGATTGCGCCCCGGGGCCTTCGGCCGCGCCCGGCGTAAGGCGAAGGCCGGGTCCAGGGGGACCCGGCCTTCAAGGGGAACTAACTATTTACCGTTGACACTCCCGAACAGGATGTCGCAAATGAAGCAGAAGTCAGTCAACGGAGGTGCTGCACTCGCCACAATGCCCATGCTTGCGGTTGTGGGTTTTGCGAACGGAAGCGCCGTGGGTGGAACTTCACGTCCCGTCGCGGTCGGACACTCAGCGATCACTGGCGTGGCATCCACCAAGGTAGTCGAACAGCAGCTCGCTATGAATCAGCTTCATTGGGCTGTTCATCCGTGAATCGATCGCGGCCGAGCTGATCATCCAGAGCTCTGCGGCCCTGTCGGAGTCAATCGTCAGGTTTTGAACATCGGTACCGCTGGTCAAGCCGAATGGTCGTCGTCGCCGACGGCAGATTCCGGAAATTCACGGCATCAGTGAGCTGTTGCCGATAGCGCCCGAAGGACCACGTTTTGCCGGCATCCGGATGAGCCGAGGAGTTTTCGAGGCGGCCGCCGCGCAGTGAGATCGTGGACGATGCCCATTTCTCGATGTTGCCGCGGACCCGCTTTCCAGGGGCGATGCTGTGCAGGTGCGCCATTTGAGTTGCTTCGTTCACCACGCGATCCGAGGATCCCGACAGGTCACCTCGACCGAGGTGTTGTCCAGCGAGCGATACACGAAATCCGACGGACGCGAGCCTTCGAGTTCCGTGTCGAACGCCGCGGGGATGACGCCGGACGCTGGGACCATGCCAAAGGCTTTCGCAAACGGCGAGCTTTTGCGCGCCATTAGAAAGGGAATGTGCGTGGCATGATGATGTCCCTGGCCCGGTGTTGCGACCAGGAACGAATGATCCTTGCGCTCAACGAAACCCATCAAGCCGATGAACCGGAACTTGAAGGCTCCGGAAACCGGCGCCGCATGCGCCGAGCCTCCGAAATTTGTACAGGCAGCGGCGGCGCCGCCGAGTACAACTCGACTGACGAAATTGCGACGATTCATTTTCTGCTCCTAATTAGGGGGGCTATCGATCGGAACCGTAAAGCACCAACGCAGTCCAAGCGCCGAGTCGACGACCGTTCTGTTGCAGTGCGTTGCGTTGGACTCGTATGAGGGCTTCCGCGGCGGAGGCCTGCGCGGCCATCTCGCGGTGGAACCCTACCATCAGTCCGCTGGTTGCGCTTTCATCCGCGCCAGGCAGCGTTCCCAGCACAGCCGGCACGCCGGCAGCCAGGAATGCGCGCGCAAGGCTGAAAGTACCCGCGGTTCGATAACGTTGGTTGCTGCGGATCTCGTCAAGCACGACGACGCGCGTCGACGGCATCTCGCGCCCGGCGATGTCGCTGCCCAGTCACCGATCCTGAGTAGCGCTGCCCTGGCTCATCGTTGAACACCAGCCGCGACAGCAGCGGATACGTCGCGTTGGCGTGAGCAGGCACTGCCAGATGCACGATGGTGCTCGACGGCGCATCTGCCAGGAACCGCGCTCGCGTTGCGCTCTGCCCGGAAGCGACTGACGGAACTCGGTACTCCCTCGCAATGGCGCGCGGCGTCCGAGGCGTCGGCGGTGACAATCAGGGCTCGATCCAGGCCATCCGTTGAGCGCCGGTTGCTCGTTGAAGCAGCCAACGCGGTAACACTAGGTGCCATCGACAGCTGCAATTGCTCGACCAGGAACCGGCCCTTGGATTTGTCCCAAAATGCTGCGAAGCTGACGTCCTGATAAGTGGCATCCGGCACGAACACCACACGGGTCACGCCGTTTAGATGTCGTGACAGCGGCCGCATGATTGTGTCGAACAAGTCGGCGCCTGCGAGTGGACGCGATGCTTCGAACTGAATTTCTTGTTGTTGACGCGCGATGATTCGTTGCGCATCCACCCGATTGATCGGCTGCGTCAAAACCGTCGTGCCGTTATTCCTGATGACCCAGATCGCTAGTTCGTCCTCGAACTGATTTAGCGTGACGATGGCTTCATTGTCTCGCGTTGCCAGCTGCGCACTCGCCAGTGAAGGAATAGCCGACTTGCGACGCTGCTCAACAAGGCTGGTGGCGCGCGCGCGCTCGGCCATCTCGAACGCTCGCTTGTAATCGCCACGGCGTATCGCGATGCGAAGTGTGGTTTCAAACAACTGCCACGACTCATCAAAGGCGGACAAGGCGCCTTCGTTCACGAGCTTCGCATGCTGTTCGTCGAATGCTTGAATGCCAGCCGCCAGCGCGCGCTCGGCTGCATCGAGTCTGCCCAGGACGATGTTTGCTTTAGCAAGGCGCAGCTGAAATTGTGGAAGTCTCGAACGGTCGCCGCGGGCCATAACCGTTTCGATAGCCCGCTGAGCCGACGCTGCCGCTTGAGTCGGTTCCGTCGCCCGCAATAAGTCGCTCTCAACGGCCAGGATGGGAAGCTCAAAGATGCTGCGAAACGATGGGTCTTGCACGGAACCCAAACGCTGGCGCGCCTGTGCGACGGTCTGTCCCGCTTCGTTAGTCCTGCCGAGCGGCGAGCAACGAGCCGGCCCGTTGCGCCAGAACATCTGCGATGGCAGCATCCCGGCCCCACGCCAGCGCATTCACGAGAGCACTCTCCTGAATCGCCAGCGCGGCGGCAGGACTCTCCGTGCGAAGCGAAGCCGCCGCCGAAGCCAGTACCGAATACTTGAATCGTCGGTGACCGCGAAACCGCGAGGGCGTCAATCGCTGCTTGACGATGTCGCCACTCAGATGGTTTGTCGCCGAGCGCGAAATAGAGACTGGACAGGGCTACATGGACACCGCCAGCCTGCTCAACGTCACCCATCCGATTGAAAGCAGCGACGCTGTCCTCATACAGGACCTGCGCATCTCCATAACGACCCTGATTGACATTCGCCAGCGCGCGTAGCCAATTCGCGCGGCCTATCACGTAGGAGTAACTTCTGGAGTGCCCCGGTAGCTTGGGCGCGTCTGAGAATCTGCTCCGCCTCGTCGTAACGACTGCGCACGTATGCGATGGTCGCGAGTCCCAGGGAGGCCAATTCGCGGCAGGGCTGCCAATAGCGGTGAGTTGCTTCTGCGCCTGTGTCAGGCCGGGGAACGCGTCATTAAATCGATCCTCCCCCAACAATCTCGAGGCGCCCGCATAAGTCTTGAGCGCCGACGCAGCGCGTTGTCGTTCGCTTTCGGTGTCCCGCCGATCGATTGCCGCGACAGCATCGCGATAGAGCGCATCACCCGCAACGCGCAACATGGCTTCCGCCATCACCCGAGCGCGATCGAGCTCGGCGGCGCCGCTGTTGCCGGCCAGCACCGCATTCGCCCAATCGACGAATAACTCGTTCTCGATGAAGTTGCGCGCTTCGGTGGTTTGCGCGCGCACCGCGGCGTCGGCGGAGGCGGCGTCGATGGCTTGTTCCAGCCGGCCTTCAATCGCCGCCCAAGCGGCGGCGGGCGTGGGCTTGGCCAGCTCCTCGAGCCGGGCGCGAGCTTCGGTAGCCCACGGCGACACGCTGTCGCGTTGGAGATATTCCGTCCAGGCGGTCCGCGCCTGATCGGTCAACGACAGCGCGCTCACCGCGAGCGCGCGATTGAACCAGGCCTCATTCAGGGACGGGTCGAGGCGGCGCGCGCGATCGGCGGCCGCAAGGGCGCGCGGCAGATCGTCGGGCCGGAGTCCGAGCCGCGCGCGTTCGAGCTGCACGGCGGCCACGTCGCTTAAATATTGGGCATTGGCCGGCTGCTCGCGCGATGCCGCCAGCAGCGATTGCACGGCATCGTCATGCCGGCCCGCGAGCAGCTGCGAGACGCCCAGCGCGTGCAGCCGCGATGGTGTTGCCAATTCGCCGAAAGACTCGCGAATCCTGCCGGCGGTCAGAAGAACACGATCGGTCTCGGCGGCCTGGCCATCTTGCCCCCCAGCAGATGACACGCGCAGGGGAGCATGCGGGAACCCCCCCGTTAACCGGCCGAGAACCGATCGTTGTTCACCGACACTGTCGACAAGACTCACGAGCCCCGCGTCGCGTTCCAGCCATGGCCCCACGAATGGAGGCACAACCAGCACCGCGAATACGGCAGCCGCAGCGCCCAGCGTGACCAGCACGGTCCGGCGGGTTCGATACGGAGTGGCCTCCGTAACGCCGGTGTCCGGGATGAACGCTGAAACTTCCGCGACCGTTCGCACGACCCCGGCTAGTAGTGCAGTGCACTCCCGGCACGAGGCAAGATGTGTTTCCACCTGAGCGCGCTCCGCGAGGCTCAGCCCGTGGTCGACGTAAGCCGCCACGACCTCAGGTTCGAGGCACCCGCTCGGGTGGGAATTAACCATCTTGCTTGGATAGACGGACAAGCCCCAAAAACTTCTCAACCTCCCCGCGCAACAGCGGAGAAACGATGATCGACGAGTGGCCAATCAGCTTGGCGACCTCGGCGGGAAGAAAGCCGGCCTGCTGCAGCTCTTTCCTCAAATGCTTCAGGCTGGCATCCAGTCTTCGATGCACGGTCGGCACCGAGCTCTGGCGTAATTTGGCGATTTCCGCGACTGAGAAACCGCGATCGAAACGAAGCGCGATGATAACGCGATCTTGTGTCGCAAGTTCTGACAGGGCTTTCGCTAAAGCGCGTTCCAGTCGCTTGATGTTCCCCTGCCGCTCGGCGTCGTCGACGAGGTCTTCGGCGGTGTCGTCGGCATGCACCTCGTCGGCCGCGTCCTCGCGCACTTCGATGGCTTTGCCGCGCGGCGGGAGCTGCTCCCAGATTGCGCGCAATTCAGCGTAGGTCTTGCCAACCTCGTGGTTCGTGCGCACGATTTCCATCGCTTCCTCGATCGTGTGCCCGTCCCGAGTCACCAGACGCTCCAGCAGGACCGCGATTGGGCCGATCGCGTCGGCCGTCGCCGACGGACGCCAGCGACCCCAGCGCTCGTAGATGAAATCGAGCAGCTGCCGTTCGATTACGGCGGCCAGATACGTCCACATCGAGCTCTTGCCGCGAAACTTCCGCAGCACCGCGCAGTCGTTCTCGAGCAGGCGTACGTGGACGACGCCAGCAAAGTCTTCCTGTTCAACGAACGACAGGTGATGACGCCGGCCGGCGGTCCGTACAATGCGCTCGATCAGTTCGAGGTTGTCGAGGAACAGCCGTTGTGAATCCACGCGAGTTTTTGGGGGGGAAGCCGACTCGATTATCGGTACGGTCAATCGCGAAACACAAGCACTCTCGCCGCAATTCGACGTTTTTTTGCGCACTCTCGTTCGGGGTGAGAATCTTTTCGCGCGCGTCCGTCTATACAGCCGAGAGCACACGTGAGAGGACTCGAAGGTTCGTGGCATGACTCCTGTATCGCTCGTTTCAACAGGAGAACTGCCGACGATGAGCACCCTCGCAAACTGGCGGGATTTCGTGAACTTCACACGTTCGCACACGTGCGACGAAGCGTGCGCGCCCATGTGCGGCGACGAGGAGTGGAAGCAGGATAGTATGGCGATAAGTTTTTTTGGCGGGCCAGATGGGGCCGGTGCTCGAGTCTGGTCGGCAGGCAAATTCGTGACAGACCAGCAGGACAAGGAAAAGCTGCGCGCCCGCATACGCGAGCTCGAGTCGCTGTGCACGGAAGTATTGGTGGCCGGCGTCGACATGGGTCTGCCGCAACAGCTTCTCAACCAGTTATGGGCGGCCGTCGGTCACGGCGAGTTGCCGCTTGCGTATCACGTGGACTTGCCGCCCGCGCCACCACGGCCCGTCGAAGGCAAGAAGGAAGCGGCCACGGTGTCGATGCTGACGCCCGCCGCCGACGTCACGGCCGAAGAGGCACCACCGCGCCGCGAGCCGATGGAAATCCCCGACATTCCCTTGACCACCAACCCGTTGATGTCGACGTCGGATCCCTCACGTCCCAAGCCTCCGCAGGCCGAGCTCAAGCCGCTCGGCGTGAAGAAGACCGTGGCGGTGGTGGACGACGATCCGATGATGCTGGATGTGCTGGCGCGCATCCTCCAGCGCGAAAACTACGAGCTGGTCATGGCCGGCGGCGGTCCCGAGATCATGGAAAAGCTCGAGGCGCACAGCGGTCAGGTCGATCTGCTGGTCACCGACTATGCGATGCCCGACATGCAGGGCCGCGAGCTCGCCGATCGTGTCCGCCAACGGTTCCCCTTGGTGAAAGTGCTGTATCAAACCGGCTTCAGCGACATGCTGTTCGAGAACCGCGTCGAGCTCGAAGACGGCGCGGCCTTCGTCGAAAAGCCGTTCACGGCGCGGGGGCTTCGCGAAGCGGCCCGGCTGGTCCTATTTGGCTCCATAAATCCGTAGCGCACCGGCTATAGTCTCGGGCGTGCAACGCCTTGTGAGGCTGGCCACGTGGCTGCTGATTGCCGCCGGCGGAGCCGCGATTGGCCGCCTGGCCCTCCCGCCGACCGGCGTGCGCGGTCACTACTTCACGAACCTCACTCGCAGCGGCACGCCGATCGCGGTGGCGATCGATCAATCGCTTTCCACCGACACCCTGGATAACGGCACGGCCGGCGTGTGGCCGGCGTACTCCGTCGAGTGGTCCGGCTTTCTCGTGATCGCCGAGGCCGGCAACTACGACTTCTCGACGCTCTCTGACGACGGGTCCGAGCTCGAGGTGGCGGATCGGATCGTGGTGAGCAATGGCGGCCTGCATGGCCCGCAGGAAGCTCGCGGCAGCATCGCGCTCGACGCTGGCGTGCATCCCTTCAAGCTGCGCTACGAGCAGGCCGGCGGCGGCTTTACGCTGGCTGTCCGATACGGGCGCGCCGGAGGGCGGATGGTGGACATTCCGGCGTCACGGTTATTGCCGGACGCCATGTCCTACACCCAATATCGGCTGCGTCGTGCGATACCGCTCGGCGGCGCCGTTCTCGCCGTCCTCTTGTGGATTGCCGCCCGCCATCGCGTCCGCCTTCGCGAAGACGCTACGGCGCGGCAGGCTCGCGACGCCACCGCTTTGGCCCGACCGATGGCGTCTGTCAGCGAGGACGCATCCGCCACCGCCTGCCTCGCCGAAGCGCTTGCGCGGAGGCGGGCGATCGCCGTAATTGTCATCGTCGGCCTCACCGTCCGCATCTTGATGATGCTCGGGTCGGACGCTCTCCTGTGGGGTGATTCCGACGTCTTCATCGAAACGTTCGGCGCGATCCGATCCGGCCGGTTCCTCGACCACGATCCTCACCGCACGCTGCTGTACCCGTTTTTCCTCACCGCGTTCCTGATCTGGAGCACCGAGCCGCCGATGGATCAAATCATCGTCGGCGCGCAGCACCTGCTGGGCATCGTGACGGCGGTGTTCCTCTACCTGGCCGGCCGGCCCGTGTTCGGCTCACGAGTGGCGCTCGCCGGCGCGTTGCTTCTCACCGTCCACACGACGCAGCTGTTTTACGAGGTGAGCATTCTTTCGGAGGTGTTCTTCGGCTGCCTGCTGGCGATCAGTCTCACGCCGATGACGTCGTTTGTCGCCACACCGACGGTGCGCGGCGCCATCGTCACGGGCGCGCTGTGCGTGGTGCTGACGTTAACTCGGCCGGTCGCGGAATGGTTTTTCGTGGTGCCGCTGGCGTTGAGCCTGGTCATCGTTGTGGGATGGCGCCGCCGCGCGGCGATTGCCGGCGCGATGATCGTCATGGTCGTCGCGGTCATGCTGCCGTGGTCGTTGCTGAATCAGCGGCAGTTCAACTATTTTGGCGTGGCGATCGGCAGCGGCTTTGGGTTGTTCATTCGGGTGTTCGACATCGATCGCCTCGAACCACCGCCGGACACGCGGTTGCCGGAAATCCGCAAGATGCTCGAGTACGGTGTGGCGACACAGTATTCGCCGGCCACCTTCGTCAAAGACGAGCTCAGGCGTCACCACTACTCGGCGGCGCAGGCTGATCAACTGATGGCGCAATTTGCGCTCGAAACCGCCCTCCATCATCCGTGGACTTTCGCCGCCAATTCAGTGAAGCAGTGGGCGATCCAGCTTGGCGGTTCGATGCAGGACGAAGCCATCTGCCACTCAGCCCAAGGCGCCTACCTGTGCAGCAAGCGCACGGTGGGCTATGCGCGCGAGCCCTTTCTCAACCGGCCGCGTTATGAAGATGAACCAATCCGGCCGTGGGTGGTGGCGTACATACGGCACTTTCAGATTCCGATGGCCATCGTGGCCACGCTTGCGTTGTATGGCCTCATCGCGTACCTCGGCGAGCGCCGCCCGGACTGGGTCAAAGGGCTTTTCATGGCGTCGGTCATCGCCTACTTCACGTTCCTCCCGGCTTTCGCCCAAAGCCCCCAGGATCGCTACCGGCTCCCGATCGACGGGTTGCTGTTCACCTTCGCCGTGTTCGGACTGACCCGGTTGGTGCAGCAACTGCAGCCGGCAGGCTCCGCCTCCGCTAAAGCTACGGCGAGACAGGCTAAACTGATCGTGTGAAGGGTGTCCGTTTCGTTATTGGGTTCCTGCTGATCGCGACCATGGTGTCGGTGGTCGCGATGCTGCTGCTGTATGTGATGGTGGGGCAGGAGCCGGACGTGCCCGAGCGCGCGACGCTCGTGCTGCGGCCGTCAGGCGACATTCCCGAAGTGCTGCCGCAGGTGATTCTCGGCGCTGACGAGCTGACCGTTCGCGCCTACATCGAGCTTATTCGCAAGGCTAAGGGCGATTCACGCATCAAGGGCATCCTGCTGCGGCCGGGCGGCCTCAGCTCGCCGTTCTGGGCCAAGCTCCAGGAGATTCGATCGGCGCTCGAGGATTTCAAGACCAGCGGCAAGTACCTGCACGCCTGGCTCGAATACGCGGGCGATCGCGAGTATTACCTCGCGTCGGTGGCCGATCGCATCTACCTGCTGCCGTCGGCCTCCCTCGATCTCACCGGCGTGGCGACTTACGAGATCTTCCTGCGCGGGACGTTCGACTGGATCGGCACCTATCCGGATTTCCTCCACGTCGGGGATTACAAGACCGCCGTCAACACGTATCTCGAGAAGTCCTACACGCCCGCGCATCGCGAGATGAGCGAATCGCTCAATCGCAGCCAGTACGATCAGCTCGTGCAGTCGATCGCCAACGCGCGGAAGAAACCCGAAGCGGAAGTGCGCGCGCTGATTGATCAGGGCCCCTTCCAGCCGGAAGATGCGTTGCGCCTCGGGCTGATCGACGAGGTGGCTTACGAAGACGAGCTCGACGATCTCGTCGACGACCTCGACGACACCCGCTATATCGACGCCGAGGACTACGCGCAGGTGTCGTGGGAAGCCACCGGCGTAGTGCGCCGCTCGAAGATCGCCGTGATCAATGCCGCGGGGGTGATCAATTCCGGCGACAGCGGTTTCGATCCGGTCAACGGCGCGGTGATTGGCGCGGATTCGCTGGTCGAATACATCAGGGAAGCGCGGGCCGATCGCTCGATCAGGGCCATCGTGCTGCGCGTCGACAGCCCGGGCGGCTCGTCGACGGCGTCCGACGTGATCTGGCGCGAGCTGTCGATTTCCAGGGAGAACCAGCGGCCGGTGATCGTGTCGATGTCGGATCTCGCCGCGTCTGGCGGCTACTACATCGCGCTCGGCGGCGACGCCATCGTCGCGCAGCCCGGCACGCTCACCGGGTCGATCGGCGTCTACACCGGCAAGTTCGTGACCACGGGAACGCTCGACAAGCTGGGCGCCAACATCGAGAGCACCAGCAACGGCAAGAACGCGGAGATCTATTCACCGGATCGCCGGTTCACGAAGGAAGAGCGGTCGAAGATCCAGGAGTCGATGCAGCTGGTCTACGACCAGTTCATCGAGCGCACCGCCGCCGCGCGCCACATGCCGCCCGAGAAAGTCGACGAGGTCGCGCAGGGGCGCGTGTGGACCGGCGCGCAGGCGAAGCAGCTCGGGTTGATCGACGAACTCGGTGGTTTGTACAAAGCCATCGATCTTGCCAAGCAGCGGGCGCGCATTGCCGCGGAAGAGGAAGTGCAGTTGGTGGTGTATCCGCCGCGGCGGAGTTTCTACGAAGTGCTGGCGGACGAACTGCAATCGCCGATCGGCCGCCTGCGGAGCGCCCACGCCTCAGACGCGTTGCTCGAGTTGCTCGGCCCGCGCGAGCGCCGCGCCCTCGCCGCCGTCCTCGCGCCGTCGCGTTTGTTTCGCACAGGGCAAGTGCTTGCACACATGCCTTACGTGTTTGTTCGCTAGCTGTCCGTGCGCACGTTGAAGAGCGCCACCCAGTGACAGCCCCATACGTTCCGTAGCGCGACCCTCTCGAACAGATCAGCGGTCAGGTTCCGCAGCATCCCCTCCGAGAACGCCTGAAGGTGCCATTCGCTCTGGCCCGCTTCAATGCCTCGGAACAGCACGTTCAGGAGCCCGAGGCGGTGCAGAATCCGCTTGCTCCAGACCTTCGGCATCTCGATCGGCACCGTGACGACGATGCGCGTGTCGCGGTTCGCGATGGCCCGGATGTTCTCCAGGACCGATCGCGGCTGCCGGACGTGCTCGAGCATCTCGGAGCAGATGATCACGTCGAATTCCCCGCGCGTGAAAGGGAGAGGGTTCTGTGCGTCCAGGTGATGAAGCTCGATGGGTTCGAGTCGCGTCGTGAGCGTGCGCTCCGCGTCGTCCAGAGCAGCCGACGAAATGTCCGCGCCGACAATGCGTCGAACGCTCGGAAGACTTGCGATCAGGCGGCCCGCCTCGCACCCGATTTCCAGGACGGCATCGGTGGTGACCAGGCGCGCCAGTCTGAGCACGGTCCGGACACGCGCCCGTTGAATGGCGCCGGCAATCCCGTTTTCGTAAGGCGTCGGATGCTTTAGGTACATCCGATCGTTCCACGCGGCGAGCGGCGCGTCGACGGCGGAACCGGGGCCTTGTGGAAGGCGCGGCTCTCGGCGAATCACTCCTAGACGCCCGTGATCCTCGCGAGAACCTCGTCGCGGATGGTGATCGTCAGGGTCTGCTTCGCCTTCTGCATGTAGGCGCCGAAAAACTTGTCGCGGCGCTGGTTGACCAGCTCATCGCGCATTTGATCGCGGCCGGTCTCGATTTCCGCATCGGTCACGTTCACCTTTTCCGCCACCCGGATCACGGCGGTCGCCGTCGGCGTGGAGATGACGTCGCTGACGCCGCCCTGCGGCAGTGAGAAGGCCGCCGCCTCGACCGCCTCGCTGATGCCGAGATCGGGAACCGCGGCGCCGCGCGCGATCAGCTCCGTCGTCTTCACTTCGAGACCGGCGCGCTTGGCCTCGGCAGCGAAGTCTTTCGCGTTCTTCAGCTCGGTGGCGAGCGTTGCCGCGCGCTGCTTGACCAGTTCCGCGGCCTTCTCGAGCTTCACGTCGTCGCTGACGCGCGTCTTCACTTCGTCGAGTTTGGGCACGTAGGCGTCCTGGCGGGCGGTCACGGTGCCGAATACCCACCCGGTGGCCACGCGCATGGCCGGCGTGACCTCGCCCTCTTTCATGCCGAACAACCGGCTCGCAAGCTCCGGCTGCGGGCCGACGCCCTGAATCGGCTCGTTGGACTGAATGAAGGGGGTCTCGGTGATCGCGTACGAGCGTTCCTTCGCCACGCGGTCCAGATCCGCCGGCGTCTTGAGCGTCGCCTCGAGCGACTTGGCGATCTTCTCGGCTTCCGCCTGCGCCTTCTGCCACTTCAACTGTTCTTCAAGCTCGGTGCGCACTTCGGCGAGCGGGCGAGTGGTATCGGGCTTGTTATCCACCACCTTGATGATGTGAAAGCCAAACGCTGTCTTCACGGGGTTGCTGATTTCGCCCGCCTTCATCGCGAACGCGGCCTGCTCGAACTCGGCCACCATGCGGCCGCGGCCGAAATAATCGAGGTCGCCGCCGGTGCTGTTGTTGCTGTCGTCCTCGGAATACTGCTTGGCGAGCGCGGCGAAATCAGCGCCCGGCGCCTTCGCCTTCTTGGCCACGTCCTCGGCCAGCGCCTGCACCTGCTTCTCATCCTTGCCTTCGAGCTTCAAGAGGATGTGGCTCGCGCGCACCTGCGCCGGGGTCTGGTACTGCTGGATGTTCTGGTTGTAGAACGCCTGCAAGTCGGCGTCGGGGACTTTGATGGTTTGGCGCACCTGATCGACATTCACAATCGCGTACTTGATCCGCCGCCTCTCGCCGATGCGGTACTTGTCCTTCGACTTCTCGAAATACGCGTTCAACTCGGCGTCGGTCACCGACACCTGGTCCTTGAACGCCTCGGGGGTCACGATCACCACGTCGAGTTTGACCTTCTCATTGCGGCGGCGGTACTCGGCCGCGACGTCGGTATCGTTCACCGACATCCAGCCGGTGATCGCGTTGCGGAGCTTTTCGATCTGCAGCGCGCGCCGCAGGGACCGCTCGAATTCAGCCGTCGTCATCGGCGGGTTCTGCATCTGGAGCAGCGAGCGATAGCGCTGCTCGCCGATGAACCGGCCGTTCTCCTGGAAGCCGGGCAGCGCCAGGATGCGCTCCCGAATCTCGATGTCGCTGACGGTGATGCCCTGCTTGCGCGATTCGGCCACCATGGCTTCTTCGTCAACCAGCTGCTGCAGGATCTGGCGATCGATGCCGAGCTGCTTGAGCAGCGCATCGTTCATCTGGCCGCCGTAGGCGTTGCGGTACGCAGCCACTTGCGCGTTGTAGCGGCGGGTGAACTGGCCGACGGTAATCGGCTCGCCGTCGACGTCGGCGAGCACCTCGCTCGGGGCGGCGCCGGTGCTGGTGGTGAGAAAATCAGGGATGTAGAAGACCACGAAGGTCAGGACGACGAGTGCCAGGCTCCATTTCAGCCAGCCCTTGTGCCGCCGCATCCGGTCGAGCATTGTCATTCGTTAATTCCTCAGAGAAACACTAATCCTAACGTACACGCGAGGTTCCACGGGTTCCAACGGTTCCAGGGTTCCAAGGGCATCGTTCTGCGTGCGAAAGAACCCTGCCTATGGAACATTTGGCATCATTTGGAACCCTTTGGAACCCTTGGACCCGTGATATATTCAGTCAGTTGAATGACTTACGGCGGTTCTCGCCGTCCGGATCTAGCTGCCCGCCTGCGACGCGGCCAGCGCATGCTCAAGAGCCGACTCGAGCGGCCTGAGAACGTGCTGGCTTTGTTACGTGCCTCGCACGATTCGCTGGATCCGGAAAGCATCGGCAAACTGGTCGTCAACCGAGCCGAAGAGTGGTTCAAGGCGCCGGCGTGCGGGATATTTGCCGCCGACCTTGACGGTCAGGTGGTCGGGTTGTCGTCTAAAGGGATGGGCCCCGCGCTCGCGCCCGTCGCGACGAGTGTCGCCCGCTGGGTGATTAGCCACGGCCGCGAGCTGGCCACGGCGGATTTACGGAAAGACACGCGCGCGGTGGGACACGCCGGCGCCGTGATTGGATGGCCACTGCGGTGCCGCGCCCAAACGGTGGCGGCTCTGGTGGTGCTGGAACGTCAGGCGGCCACGCAAACGCCGCACATTACGCCGGCGATCGGCCAGCTGCTCGGGATCATGCTCGAGGGGCCGGCGCAGGCGCTCGACAACGCGTTGCGATTGAGGCGGTCGGAGGCCCTGTCGGTCACCGACGATCTCACGCAGCTTTACAACTCCCGCTACCTGAACCAGGTGCTGCGCCGTGAAGCCAAGCGCGCCTCCCGTTCGGGCCGACCACTCTCGCTGCTGTTCATGGACCTTGACGGTTTCAAGGGCGTCAACGACACCCACGGGCACCTGGCCGGCAGCCGGGCGCTCGTCGAAGCGGCAGCGGTGATCCGCCGTTGCGCGCGTGAAACCGACGTTGTGGCCCGGTTTGGTGGCGATGAGTTCGCAATCATCCTGCCCGACACCGGCTCAGAAGGCGCCGCTCAGGTAGGAGACCGCGTCCGCGAGCGGCTCGGCGCGCACCCCTTTCTCGCGGGGTACGGGTTGAGCCTGCATCTCACGGCGTCGGTCGGTGTCGCGACGCTCCCTGATGTCGCGGCTTCGGCTGAAGAGTTGGTACGTGCGGCCGATATGGCGATGTACCAGGTTAAAGATTCGGGCAAAAACGGAGTTCGCATCGCCCAGCCGGAATAGCAGGCGCTGCATGGTTCTGCACACATGGGTCTTGGTTCGCTGCTTTCGTTTCTCTCCACCGACTTAGCCATCGATCTCGGGACGGCCAATACCTGTGTGTACGCGAAGGGCCGCGGCATCGTGGTCAACGAGCCGTCGATGGTCGCGGTCAACAAAGTCACCGGACGCGTGGAGGCGGTCGGCACCGGCGCCAAGGAGATGCTCGGCCGTACGCCGGGGAACATCGTGGCGATCAAGCCCATGAAGGACGGCGTGATCGCCGACTTCGACGTCACCGAGAAGATGCTGACCTACTTCATCAAGAAGGCCCACAACGGCAACGTGTGGGTGCGCCCGCGCATCATCATCGGCGTGCCGTCCGAGATCACCCAGGTCGAGAAACGCGCGGTCAAGGACTCGGCGTATCGCGCCAAGGCGAGCGAAGTGCACCTGATTGAAGAGGCCATGGCGGCGGCCATCGGCGCGGGACTGCCCATTACCGAACCGGCCGGCAGCATGATCGTCGACATCGGCGGCGGCACCACCGACATCGCCGTGATCTCGCTGGCCGGCATCGTCTACAGCAAGGCCGTGCGCGTGGCCGGCAACGAGATGGATGAAGCGATCATCCAGTACATCAAGAAGACCTACAACCTCCTGATCGGCGAGCGCACGGCCGAACAGATCAAGATGGAGCTCGGCTCGGCGTATCCGCTCGACGAGCGGATGACGATGGAGATCAAGGGCCGGCACTTGATCGAAGGCGTGCCGAAGACGATTACCATCACCGACGAAGAAATCCGCGAGGCGCTCGCCGAAACCGTCAACGTCATCGTCGACGCAGTGCGCGTGGCGCTCGAGCGCACGCCGCCTGAGCTCTCGGCCGACATCGTCGATCGCGGCATCGTGATCACCGGCGGCGGCTCGCTGCTGCGGAACCTCGACAAGCGCCTGCGGGAAGAGACCGGCCTGCCGGTGTCGAGCGCGGAGGATCCGCTGTCGTCGGTCGTGTTGGGCGCGGGCAAGATGCTGGGCGAGTTTGATCTTCTGCGGAAGATCGCCATCGACTAGCACCGGAGTCCGATGGCAATCGCGGACATCAAACAGCGGCCGGGCGTCATCCTCGCTGCCGCCCTTCTCCTGCACGTGGTGCTCATCTCCGCTCAGGTCAACACCGCTTCGGGCCTGCCGGTCCTCCAGATCGTGACGTTCGGTGCGTTCTCCGAAGTACAGCGCGGCACCATGGCGACCATCGACGGCGTGCGCGGCCTCTGGTCCGGCTACGTCGCCCTGCAGCAGGTGGAACAACAAAACCTGGCGCTCAAGCAGGAAGTGCAGACGCTGCAGATTCGCCTGCAGCAAGAACGCGCCGAAGCGCAACGCACCGACAACCTGCGCCAGCTGCTCGAGCTGCGCGAGCGCGCGCAGTTGGATACCACCGCCGCGGAAGTGATTGCCGGGCCGGCCAGTCCTGAATTCCAAACCGTCACCATCGATAAGGGCTCGTCGGACGGTCTCGCCACCGACATGGCAGTGATTTCACCGGCGGGCGTGGTCGGCCGCGTGATCATGCCGAGCCGCCGCGCGTCGAAGGTGCAGTTGCTGATCGATGTCAACGCCGCCGCGGGCGCGCTGATCGAACGGACCCGCGTGCAGGGCGTGGTGGTCGGCGCGGGCGGCGGCATGCTGAAGATGCGCTACGTGCCCGGCACGGCGGATGTGAAGACCGGCGACCTGGTCGTGACCTCCGGCATCGACGGCATTTATCCGAAGGGCTTTGTGATCGGCACCATCGATCTCGTGGCCGGCAGCGTTGGCGAGTATCACGAGATTAACGTGCGGCCGGCAGTGGACTTCGCGCGGCTGGAGGAAGTGCTGATCGTGCGCACGCCGCCCCCCTCTCGTGGAGTATCCGAGGGCGTGCAGTGAGAAGCGCCGCCGCCATCGCGGCGATCTTCCTCGCCCTCGCCGCGCAGACCACGCTGGCGGGCTACGTGTTCCGATCGAGCACGCCGATCGACCTGGTGCTAATTGCGGTGGTGTATGTGGCGATCAAGTCCGGCCCGGTGACGGGCCTGATGGCCGGCACCGTGGCGGGCCTGATTCAGGACGCCCTGTCGGGGGGCATTCTTGGGATTGGCGGCCTGTCCAAGACCGTCGTCGGCTTCCTGGCGGGCGTACTGGGCACCCAATTCATCGTTACAGCGCCGCTGCCGAGGTTTCTCATCGTGCTGGTGGCCACGGCCTTGCACGCGGCCATTTTCATGGGGCTCTACAGCCTCCTCGACCTCCGGCAGTTTCCGTCAGGCTACTCCTCGATCCTGGGGCAGGCCTTCGGGAATGCTTTCGTCGGGGTGGTGTCGTTCCAGATGGTGGAGTGGTTTCCGGGTTTTGTTGACAGACGTCGCGCCGGCCGGTTTTTGAGACGATAATTACGTTTATGGCAATTGCCGAAGATCGCCGGCGGCTGACCACGCGCCTCAACGTGTTGAGGCTCGCGATTGGTGTCGCTTTCGGTCTGTTGGCCTGCGGTTTCTGGTTTTTCCAGGTGGTGCAGCACGCCAAGTTCAAGGAAATGGCGGAAAACAACCACCAGCGCACGCTGACGCTGCGCGCGCCGCGCGGCATCATGTACGACCGCACGGGCCGGCTGCTGGTCGAGAACCGCAACTCCTTCAACATTTCGATCGTTCGCGAACACACGAAGGATCTCGATCGCACCGTGCGAGTGCTGGCGTCAGTCACCGGGATCGAAGAGAAGGTCGTACGCGACGTCGTCGATCGCCAGCGGCGCGAACCGAGCTATCGCCCGATCGTCGTGATCGCCGATGCCACGCTGGCGCAGGTAGCGGCGGTGACGGCGCGGCGGCTCGACTTCGAGCTGCCCGACGTGATCGTGCAGGAAGTGCCGACGCGCGAGTATCCCGATGAAGCGATGGCCGCGCACCTGATCGGCTACGTCGGCGAAGCAAACGAAGACCAGATGGTGTCCGACGGCGTGACCACCGGCTCCATCGTCGGTCAGTTCGGCGTTGAACGCGTCTACAACAAGCTGCTGATGGGCGCCGACGGCGCCAAGCGCGTGGTCGTCAACAGCGTGGGCCGTGAAATCCGGACGATCGAGGAGATTGCGCCGGTGCAGGGCCGCCGCGTGCAGCTCACCATCAACTACGCGATGCAGAAGGCGGCGGAAGAGGCGTTCCGCGCCTACGGGTATTGGGGATCGGCGGTGGTGCTCGAGCCCAAGACCGGCGAGGTCCTGACGCTCACGAGCCTGCCGGCGTTTGACCCCAACGACTTTGCCACCGGTATCGATCGTGCCACGTGGGCACAGCTCAACACCGACAAGCTTCGGCCGCTGCAGAATCGCGCGATCCAGGGACGCTATCAACCGGGATCGACGTTCAAGATCGTCGTGGCGACCGCCGCACTCGAAGAGGGCGTGATGACACCCGAGCGCACGATTTATTGCCCGGGCGGCGGCACCTTCTACGGGCGGTTCTTCCAGTGCCACCTCAAGGGCGGCCATGGCAGCGTCGACCTGCGCCACGCCATCGAAAAATCCTGCAACACCTACTTCTACACGGTCGGCAACATGCTCGGCGTCGACAAGATGTATAAGTGGTCGGAAAAACTGGGCCTCGCGCTCAAGAGCGGCATCGACCTGCCGAACGAGGTGGAGAGCATCGTGCCGTCCACTGAGTGGAAGATGAAGCGGCACAACGAGCGCTGGTATCCGGGCGAAACCATCTCGGTGGCCATCGGACAGGGCCAGCTCGCCGTGACGCCGATCTCGATGGCGGTGATGATGGCGACGGTGGCCAACGGCGGCATGCGCGTGGTGCCGCGGCTCGTCAAAGCGTTTGACGAAGGCAAGGGATGGCAGCCGGTGGACAACCCGCCCTCGCCGTACCTGCCGTTCGTGATGAAGCCGGAAACCATTTCCGCGGTCCGCGACGGCTTGTGGCTCGCCGTGAATGGCGCGGGCACGGCGGGTCGCGGGCGCATCGCCGGCCGCGATGTAGCAGGCAAGACCGGGACGGCGCAGGTCATTTCACTGCAAGGCAAGGAACGCGCGACCGGCAAGACCGATCGGAACTTGAACGATCACGGTTGGTTCGTGTTCATGGCGCCGAAA
The DNA here is from genome assembly GCA_963784445.1 of uncultured Acidimicrobiia bacterium. Classification (GTDB taxonomy): domain Bacteria; phylum Acidobacteriota; class Vicinamibacteria; order Vicinamibacterales; family UBA2999; genus 12-FULL-67-14b. Next base: position 550,539 of record CAWARO010000003.1, read on the forward strand.
GACAATCCGGAGGTGGCCGGCGCGGTGTTCGTCGAGCACGCCGAGCACGGGTACTTTGGCGCGACCGTGGCCAAGCACATCATGGAGACCTACTTCGCACAGCGCGATGGCCTGCCGCTGCCGGTGCTGACCGTGCCGCCGCCGGTGCCGGTGACGCCGCCGGTGCGAACCGTGGCCGCCACCGTTGCTCCGGTGGGAGGCACCCGCTAATGTTCGAGCGGCGTCTCTACCACCACATCGACTGGGTGCTCATCGGCGCGGTCCTCGCCCTGTGCGCGCTGGGCCTCTCGATGATCTACAGCACCACCGGTGGTGCGGGACGCGTGTATTGGACGCAGATCTACGCCCTCGGTCTCGGCCTGATCGCCATGGCCGTGTGCCTGATGTTCGACTACCGATCGCTCGCCGACAAGTCCCACTGGATCTATCTCGCGATGATGGCACTGCTGGTCGGCGTGCTGTTTTTCGGCGCGGTCCGCGGCGGCTCCCGTCGCTGGATCGATCTCGGCTCGATGAACCTGCAGCCATCGGAATTCGCCAAGGCCACGCTGGCGTTGATGCTCGCGAAAATGCTTGGCGAAGAGCGGCGGCCGGCGCTCACCAACAACGATCTGTTCATCGCCGCCACGCTCACGGCGGTCCCGTTCCTCATCATCGCGCGCCAGCCGGACCTCGGCACGGCGATCACACTGTTGCCGATCCTGTTCGTGGTGGCGTATGTGGCCGGCATGCCGATGAAATACGTCTACGTCGGTGTGCTCGTGGCCGCGCTCGCGGCGCCGATCGCGTATAAGTTCGCGCTGCAGGACTATCAGCGCGAGCGCATTTCCACCTTCCTCGACCCGGCGCAGGACCCCCGCGGCGCCGGTTACCAGCAGATCCAGGCCCGCATCACCGTCGGCTCCGGCGGCGTATGGGGCAAAGGCTATATGGAAGGCACGCAGGGCCAGTTGCGCTTCCTTCCCGTCGCGCACAACGACTTCATCTTCTCGGTGCTCGCCGAGGAGCAGGGGTTGGTCGGGGTGCTCGTCGCGCTCGGCTTGTACTTCTTCGTGATTATGCGTGCGCTCGATGCGGCCCGGCTGGCCAAGGACCGACTCGGCGCCTACTTAGTGCTGGGCGTGCTCAGTAGTTTCACGTTCCAGGTCATCTACAACATCACCATGTCGGCGGGTCTGGCGCCGGTCAAGGGATTGACGCTGCCGTTGATGAGTTACGGCGGCTCCTCCATGATCGCGACGCTGGCCGGATTCGGGCTCATCCTCAACGTGAGAATGCGCCGCTTTACGAACTAGCCATGCTGCCTCGCCCCGCACGGAGTTTTCCTCATGAACAAGGAGATGATCATCTCCTCCAACGGACACGAAACGCGTGTCGCCATCCTCGAGGACGATCAGCTCGCCGAGCTCTTCGTCGAGCGCGAACAGAATCGCGGGGTCGTCGGTAACGTCTACAAAGGCCGGGTCTCGAAAGTCCTGCCCGGCATGCAGTCGTCGTTTGTCGACATCGGCCTCGAGCGCGATGGTTTCCTCTACGTCTCTGATGTCATTGCCAATCTCGATGAATATGACAAGGACGACGACGACGAACAAGGTGCCAATGGTGCCAGAGGTGCCAATGGTGCCAATGGGACGGAGGCTGCCACGGAGGGTTCGTCGGCGCCGCCCGAGCGCCGGCGCGGTGGCCGCGAGCGGCGCGGCGATCGCGACGACAAGGATCGCGGCCCCGAACCCAAGATCGAAGAGCTGCTGAAGGAGGGCCAGGACGTCATCGTCCAGGTCGCCAAGGAGCCGCTCGGCACCAAGGGCGCGCGGTTGACGTGCCACGTCACGCTGCCCGGACGCTTCCTGGTGTTCATGCCGACCGTCGATCACATCGGCATCTCGCGCAAGATCGACAGCCGCGACGAACGCACGCGCCTGCGCGGCATCGTTCGCGAGTTCCGCGATCAGCACAACTTCAACGGCGGCGTGATCATCCGCACCGCCGCCTCGGGCCGCTCGAAAGACGACATCCTCGCGGACCTGAATTACTTCTACAAAATCTGGGTGGACATGCGGCAGCGCGGCGAGCAGCGGCGTTCGCCGGTCACCGTCTACCAGGAACCCAGCCTGGTCGCGAAGCTGTTGCGCGATCTGCTGACCGACGATTACTCCGCGATCCGCATCGATAACCCGCTCGAGCACCAGCGCGCGCTGGAATTCATCGGCCGCATCATGCCGGACCTCGCCAGAAGCGTGAAGCGCTACGACAAGGACTTCCCGATCTTCGAGGAGTACGGCGTCCAAGCGGAGCTCGACAAGGCCCTGCGCAGCAAGGTGTGGCTGAAGTCGGGCGGCTCGATTGTCATCAACCAGACCGAGGCGCTCGTCGCCATCGACGTCAACACCGGCCGCTACGTTGGCAAGAAGACCGCCGGCCGCCTCGAAGACACCATCATCAAGACCAACCTCGAAGCCGCGAAAGAGATCGTGCGGCAGATCCGGCTGCGCGACCTCGGCGGCATCATCGTCTGCGACTTCATCGACATGGAGGAGAAGAAGAACCGCCAGAAGGTGTTCCAGGGGGTGGAGCAGGAGCTGCGCAAGGATCGCGCGCCGTCCAAGGCCCTCCAGGTGTCGGACTTCGGGCTCGTAATCGTCACGCGCAAGCGCGTGAAGCAGAGCCTCGAGCGCGTCCTCACCGAGCCGTGCCCGGTACTGCACCGGCGCCGGGACCATCAAGTCGAGCGCGACGGTGTGCTACGAAATCCTGTCGGAAGTGAAGAAGGTCGGGTCCGATCTCGATGGACCGGGCGTGCTGCTGCGCGTCAATCCGGATATCGCCCGCGCGTTGCAGGAAGAGGAGCGCGGCGTGTTGAAGGATCTAAAGAACATGTTGCAGAGGGACGTCATCGTGAAGCCTGACATCCATCTGCATCATGAGCAATTCGACGTCATGTCGATCGGCGGCTAAACTCTTAACCGCCGATTCTTGACTGCTGACTGTTAGGCTGGGGGCATGTGGATCAAGTAGTGGACGCCGCCACGATTGATCCAAACCCGCACGTAATCGTTGCCCTTGAGCATCTCGACGCGGGCGCTGCCGGCGCCGGCGCGCGGGAGGTTGTCGGGGCCGGGCATGAGGTCCTTCAATTCCGCCGCGGGGACGATGCTGACGACCTCGCGGCCGGCGACCTTGCCGCCCTGCACGAACTCGACCCATCGCTCCATCTTGATGCCGGGCACCGCGGGCGACGCGTCCTGGGAGGTCAGGCGCACTTGGTACGTGCCGGCTTTCAATGCCTTGCCGTCGGCCATCACGTTGTGCGTCAGGCGCACTGAACCGAGCGCGGTCTCACCGGTGGGGACCTGGCCCTGCTGAGCCGACGCAACGCCTACCGCCAAAGTGCTGACCAGCACTGCCATTAATCCGAACTTCATGTGAGTTCTCCTCCGGCGTTCATTATGCCAGAAGAGTGCCAGCCTTCCACTCGGCAAACTCCTGCCAATACATGAGTTCGCCTCCGTTCTGAGCAACGACAAAGTGGAGCTGGCTACTACTTTTTGGTAATGACTACCGACCCGCTGTGACTGCGGACCGACAGGATGGCGCTGGCATCGCCGTAGGTGCCCCGGATGGCTCGGGGGCTGCCACGGCGTTCGCGCTCGGTGCGTCCGATGCCGCGGAGAGTGACCGGCACGTCCGATCGGACGCTGCCGCTGAAGGTGTCGGCGTCGAGCTCGAAGCCGGTGTTTCCCGAGAGCACCACGCGCACATCCCCCGAGTGCGAGGTGAATTCGTAACGGCCCCCTTTGGCGAGGGGCGCGTCAAAGTCGATGTTGCCCGACACCGAGCTGGCTTCCAGCCGTTCGATCTGTGAACCGCTCAGGCGAACATCCCCGCTGACCGATCCCGCCTCGAGCGACCGCACCTTCAAGCCGGAGCCGATGACGGTACCGCTCACCGTGCCCAACACCAGCGCGGTCTGCGTGCCGATGTCGCGGGCCGTGACATTACCGGACACCGTCTTGGCCACGGCCACGTTCGGCGTGTTCGTAATGCTGACATCACCGCTCACGGCCTCGATTCGCACTTCACCGCGCACGTTCGCGACGGCGATATTGCCCGACACCGACTTGAGCGACACCGCGACGCCGGCCGGGACCTCAATCAAGTAATCCACGTTCGCGGAAATGCTGTTGCCGCGTGTCGACGTGCGGCGCGGGTAGATGGTCCGCACTTCCACACGGTTGTTGAAGTTGTTGACGTCGATCCGCAACGCCTCGAGCAGCCGCTTGGCTTCTTCGGCATCGCGATGCCGCACACGCTTGGTGCCTTCGATCTTGATTTCCGATCCGGTGCCGCCCGTCACGCGCACGTCGCCGGACAGGTGCGACAAATCGAGCATCGCGCCGTCGCCAACCTTCACCGACCGTGTGAACTTCTCAACCTGCTCCGGGCCTTGTCGTTGTTCGCTGTAGCGATCGAACCAGGCGCTGCGCGGGTGGTCGTCGAGCGCCAGGCCGCGGAGGGTCACCGCCGCGCGCGCCGGCGCCGGCGCGGCCAGCGCGGCGCCAATCATCATGTAAGTAAGAAGGGGTCTGATCCGCATACGCAGCTACTGTGTCAGGGTCTGGAACCGGCGTCCCGCCTCGGCTTGATTGCCCTTCCGCATTTCGTTGATCAACTCCACGGTCTGCTGCAGCAGCGCGACCTTGGTCCGCAGCGCGGAGAACAACCCGTCCTGAGCGTTGGTGCTCGAAGGCTGGGCCCGCAGCGCGACGCGGCTTTCACTGATCGCCGTGTCGATGACCGTCAGGTTCTTCTGCAGGACCGCGGCGACCTCAGGATCGAGCTCACCGGTGTCCTTGTTCGCGATGGTCTGCAGGTCATCGATGGCTTTCTGGTAATGCTTTTCGGCCGCTTCGAACTCCAACGCCACCGATTCCACGGTGACCTCGGGTGCCTCGGTGGCATCGGCCGCTGCGTCCGGCGCAGCGTTCCGGTTCATCAGCGGCAGCAGGCCGATCACGGTGGCGAGAATCAACGCCGCCGCCGCGCCAAGCCACACCGGCAAATTCGCGCGGGTCGGCATGAACAGCACGCGGCCGCGCGGCGCCGGTTCGGCGGCAATGGCCGCCTGCAGCTTCGCCCAGACTGGCGCGCCCGGCTCGCGCCGATCGAGCATGAACGCCGAGGCGCGAATGCTGCGCAGGTCGGTGACGAGCGCCCGACAGTTGGCGCAGATCTCGAGATGCCGCTCGATGTCCCGCTGGTGGGCGGGTTCGAGACGCCCGTCGACCAGGTCGACGAGGACATCACTCTGGAGGTCTGCGCAGTTCATGATTCCTTCTTCGCGCCGTGAGCGAGATACCAACGAATCCGCATCCGAGCCTTGTGCACCTGCGATTTCGACGTCCCTTCCGAGATGCCGAGCATCGTGCCGACTTCCTGGTGACCGAACCCTTCCACATCGTGGAGCAGGAACGCCGCCCGGCACGCCGGCGGCAACGATTCGATCGCGCGCTCGAGGTCAATGCGGCTCACCGCGCCGACCAGCGGCACCGGCGACGCGACGGGTGGGGCATCGGGCTCGTCCAGCGAATCCGTCTGCTGGCCCATCCGCGTCTGGCGGTTCCGCAGCACGTCGAGGCAGTGGTTCATGGCCAGTCGATACAGCCACGTGCCCAAAGACGACTCGCCGCGGAAGCTTCCGAGCTTGCGATACGCCAGCAGGAAAATGTCCTGCAGCAGATCGTCCGCTTCACCGTGAGCGCCCATCATCCGGCTCGCCAGATTGTAGAGCCGGGTGGCATGCTGCCGGTACAGAGCCTCGAACGCTGACCCGTCGCCCGACCGGATACGCCCGACCAGTTCGAGGTCGGCGTTTCTCACGTCACTTGTAGGGTTAGACGGGGCCATCGAAGAGGGGGTTGATGCTCGCCCCGCACTAGGTGCGGACGGTGCGAACCTGTGCGTAGAGTGCCAAAAGGTTGGTGCCAAAGCCGTTACCCACGTCCCAACAGACGTGCCAGACGACGGAATGGTTCGTAATTATTTGCCCTTCCAGCGTATTTTCGTGAATCCCACCACGCGGCCGGGGGCCACGGTCAGGCCCTCCGCCGCCAGCAACGATCGCTTCAGGGCGAGGCTCGAATAGCCGCCGAGGCGGCCGCCAGCGGCGATCACGCGATGGTAGGGCAGCCCCGGCCGATCAGCCTCCCGCAGGATATTGCCGACGGCCCGCGCCGCGCCGGGCCGACCCGCCAGCCTGGCCACGTCGCCGTAGGTCGTGACGCGACCCACGGGAATGCGCGACACCACTGTCAGGACCTTGCGCTCGAACGGCGTCATCGCCCAATCGTGATCTTGAATCGGAGGCTCGTACCGCCGAGGTTGGTCTCATCGAATACCGCAGACACGCCGCCCTTGCCGATGGCGTCGGGCACCGAAGTCCAGTTCACTTCCCACGCGACGCCAATCCATTGCTCCACGCGGAATTCCGCGCCGCCCGCAAGATGGTAGGCGCCGAACCGCTCGTCGACGTTCTCCGCGTCGGTGGCGAAATCGGAGACCTCCTGGTAGCCGTACGAGGTCAAGCCACCTGCGACGTAGGGACGAAACTGCGGCGCGCGGCGGAAGTGGAATTGCCACCCCCCGCTCACCTCGAGCGGAGTGATAGTGACAGTCAGCGGAATGCCAAGCAAAAATTCTTCACCCTCGAACATGAAGACCCGCGTGCCGTTGCTGCGATAGCGCCAAGCGCCGATGTTGACGAAGAGTCCGCCGATGGGCAAACCGACGCGCGCGCCGCCGCCAACGATCGATCCCACTGGGCTGCCGACCACAACATCGAAGGTGTCCGCGGCGGTGAAGTTGATCAGGCCAAGCATCGCGTAGCCACCGAGCTCGATGCCGCGGGATGGTGCGGATGCCGGAGGCTGCGGACGAGCGCTTGCCTGGGCAAGAACATCGTTGGTGCCACCGAGAAGCATGCAGAGTGCAAGCGCACACGCGATGGGATTCGGTGTCCAATCGGTGTTTAGTCGGTGGCTCATCGGGCCAGGCCCAGCCCGCGAAGCGTGGCTCGCGGGTTGATCAGGCCGTAGCCAAATTGATTGTCTCTTCCTGGCGCGCCCTTGTCGGTCGCGTGTTGTTTCATCGCGGCTTCGATCGCGGCGGGATCGGTGATGCCTTGCTGCATCAGCAGGGCGGCGAACCCCGCGACGTGCGGTGTGGCCATCGAGGTGCCCTGGAAGAAGTGATACGCGAAGGCATCGGCCCGCGGCGGCCCGAACTGCGACACCGGGCGCTCGTAGGTCTCGAGCAGATCGAGGTCGAGCGTCTGTTGCACGATGCCGGAGCTTGTGCCGCCTTGCCGCTGATCGCCGCCCGGCGCGGCAATCTCCACATACGATCCCGTGGTCGAGTAGTACGCAAGATCGAGCGTGCGGCCGACGGCGGCCACCGCCACCATCCCGGCGATGTCGGGCGCCGGTTGCGCGAGGCGATTGGCCTGGTTGCCGGCGTCGCCCGTGTTGCCCGACGCGACGGCGATGAAGCAACCCCGGCTGACCGCATACCGCAGGGCGTCGGCCACCACCGGCGCCGGACCGCCGACGGTGCGGCCGATGCTGAGGTTCAACACCTTCGCGCCGTTATCCGCCGCGTAGCGAATACCGCGCGCCACCACATCGTCGGTGCCTTCGAACGGGCTCGAGAAGATCTCGTCCCAGATGCCCTGGATGATCTTCACGGGCATCAGCCGCACGTTGTAGGCCATGCCCGCAGTGCCGTTGTTGTTGTTGGTCAGCTGGCCAATGGTGCCGGCCACGTGCGTGCCGTGCCCATCGAGATCGACCGGCAGTTCGTCGTTCCAGATGAAGTCGCGCGGCGCGACGAATCGAGACGACTCGCTCGTGCCGAGCTCCGGCGCGGCGGCAAAGGGCACGTCCACCACACCGAGCGCGGGATACAGTGGGCCGTTCAGCGTCAGGCGAAACGGGAAGCGCGCGTTGTAGCGTACCGTGATCGAACGAAACGCCATGCCGCTGTCGAGCACGGCCACGATGATGTCGCTGGTCGCGCCGGGTTGAATATCCCACGCGCGCTCCATGTCGATGGCGGGGAAGTTCCATTGACTCGCGTACATCGGGTCGTTGGGTCGCGCCATCGCGTGGTTGCGGTAGCGCGCCTGCGCGAATTCGACATCGGGCCGTTGCTGCATCGCCGCGGCAACCGCTTCCGGATCCGTCGTCATCGGGATCGGCATCAGGTCGAAGTCGTCCGGATCGTTCTTGTACTTGACGATGATCGAGCCCGGCACGTACGGGAGGCGATCGACGCCGTCCTTCGAGACGCGCTCGGCGTCGGCGCGTAACCGCGCGGCGCGCGGCGGATCCTGCGCGCGCAACCCGCGATCGATCGCCGGCAGCCCGATGTCCTGAATGATGGCTCGATGTTGAGGCGAGGGTCGCAGCTGACCTTCGCCGACGGCCGTCCACACCGCCAGTGCGGCGGCCAGGGCCGTCCACTGTTTCATGTCTCCATGTTAACTAACTACAGGAAGTTCAACGGGTCGATTCCGTACTCCGCCGGATCGAGCACTGCAGTGACGGATTTGGGACCGGGCACGTCCTCCCGCGCCTCGAACAGGTTCAACTCGAACGGGGTCTCGAGGTGCTCGCCGGCGCTCGTGACGATAATTTTCACGCGCGGCTTGAAGGGATCGGGTGCGTGCACCGCAATCACCACGGCCAGCGCGCCGTTGTCGAGCCGCACGAGGTTGCCCGGCGGATAGATGCCGAGCAACTGGGTGAAGCGCCGCACCAGGTTCTGATCGAACTGGTGGCCATCGTTGCGCTTCAGGACTTCGAGAATACGGTCCGACGGGAACGCCTGCTGGTAGGCGCGCTGCGACCGCATCGCATCGTAGACGTCGGAAATACCGCACAACTGCGTGCCGATATTCAGGGTGCCCCGCTTCGCGCCGAACGGGTAACCGGTGCCATCGAGACGCAAGTGGTGCTCGAACGCAATCACCGGCGCGACCGCCGGTATCTCCGGCGTGCGCCGCAGGATCTCCGCGCCATCCACGACGTGCATGCGCATGATCTCGAATTCGGCATCGGTCAGCTTGTCGGGCTTGTTCAATATTTCGGTTGGCGTGCGCACCTTGCCGATGTCGTGCATCAGCGCGGCGAGCCCAAGCTCGCGCAGCGGCGTGCCGTCGATGCCGAGTGCCCGCGCCTGCGACATCGTGAGCACCGAGACGTTCACCATGTGCGTGAAGGTGTAGTTGTCGTAGTTCTTCAGCGCCGTCAGGGCGATCAGAGCCGTGCGATTCGTCGACACCGCCTGCGCGAGCGAATCGACGAGCGCGCGCGCCGCTTTCGGATCGGGCGTGCCTTCGTTCTTCGCCATCTCCCATACCGAGCCGGCGAGGTTGGTGACATCCGAGTACATCCGGCGAACCGTGGCGATGTCGGCGGCCGACTGTTCCTTCTTCTCTTCGCCCTGGATGCGGCCGACACGAATGTGCACCAGGCTGCTGAACACCGCCAGCGGATCGGCCGGCTCCGCTGTGGCGGCGGATTGTCCCAGCCGGCGTTCCGGATGCGCAATCGTCATGGCCAGGGTCTGTAGCTCCTCTGGAGTGACGCCGCGCTCGAAGGCAATGCGCTCGATGCCGAGCGACCTGAACCGCCGAAGCAATTCGCCCATCGACTCCGCCGCTCTGGGCAGCGGAATGTCACCGACGATGATCTCCTGGCCGATGATGCCGATCGCGATCGACGGCTGCTCGGCCAGCAGATTAGTCAGCGACTCGTTGAGGGCATCGAACGCGCGCTGCACGAGCGGATGCGACGGCGAGTACAACTGCGCGCCGCGCACGGCGGCGCCGAACCGCTTCATGAAATCGTCGGCGTTGCGAAGCCGCGCCAGTTCGTCAGACATTACTCGCTACTCCGCGCTTCGCCCGCGGCGGCGCGGGCTCAGCGAGCGCGGCCTTGGCGACCTTGCGGACGGCGCCCGGCCCCGATGCTGCGGCTTCTTCGAGCACGCGATCGGCGCTCGGGTGAGCCATGCTGCGCAGCGCGCGGGCGGCCGACGAGCGGATGCGCGCGGTGCGTCGGCGCGCCCACCACTCGCCGCGATACAGGATATCCTTCAGCGTGGCGACCGATCGCTCGTCGGTGGCGACGCGGCCGAGGGACTCGACCGCGGTCGTATACGTGCCCTCCATCGAGCCAGTGTACGGGGTGTTGTGGAGGATGTGCACGAAGAGCGGCGCGGCCTTTTCGTCGCGGAAGGCGCCGAGGGCCTGCATGATCGCGTTGCGCGTGTTCGGCGCGCCACTCTGCAGCGCGCCCTCGAGCATCTGGTAGGCCTCGCTCGTACCGACCTGCAGCATCGCGCGCAGGGCCTCGCGTTGCACGGCCGCATCGGGGTCGTCCAGCATCGCCCGCAGATCCGGCAGGGCCGCATCGCCGCCGAGGGCGCGCAGCAAGTCGACCGCGGCGCGCCGCACCGTCGGGTTCCGCGAATTCTTCAGCTCGTTGGCGTACTCTCGGGCGGCCGGTCCGAACGAGATCAGGATGTCGCGCAGGCGGCGCACCGTGCGCGGATTCTCTTCGCCCATGATCGCGTCGGACATCGGCTTCACGAGCACGGGGCCGATCGTCTTACACATCTGCTTGGCGACGCCGAACTCCGTGTCGGTGGCCTGCTTCAGGAAGCTCGCGAGGTGGCGCACCATGGGCCCCTCGACGAGCTTGGTCATCCCCGCCTTGGCCGGGGTGTGGAACGGCGCCGACTCGTCCTTCGCCACCTTGGCGATCGCGTCGAGCAACTGCGACGCCAGCGAGAGATCGCCAACCAGCACCAGCTGATCGATGTCGGCCACCGCCGTGTCGAGCACACCCGACCACGCGTCCGGCCGTTTTTCGATCGTCAGGAGATCGAGAATCAATCGCTGATCGAGCGCGCGCACTTCGTCGTCATCGATCGTCGCGAGCCACGCCCGGATGCGCGCCGGCGGATCGTCACCGATCTTCTCGACGTCCATCGCCTGCGACTGCGCCATCGTCAATTCGCGCCCGTAGCTCTCGGACACGAATTTCTCGTCCGAGTACGACATCAGCATCTCGCTCGAGCTCGTCCAGACGCTTTCGAATTGCGGATCGTCGGGGAACATCGCCTTCGCCTGTTCAAACGCCGCGGCGAGAATGTCCTGCTGCTTTGACGGATCCGGCACCAGGGTATGGAACGCCGTGGCCAGGCGATTGCTGGCGCTGCGATCCTTGACGATGTTGTCGACCAGGAACTTGCTGACCATCTCGTCGTTGAGGCGGGACTGCAGCTCGCCGGCCAGGTCCATGCGCGCCGCGCCGGCGCCGCCCGGCATCGGCGGCGGATCGGTGATGAGCGTGAGCAGCATGTCCGGTGACATCTGCGCCGCGGCGCCCGCCATCTTGTCGAGCACGGTATTGAGCTCCTCGGGCTTGCGCTCGGCCGCGTAGTTGGCGAGCCCGTGCATCAGCTCGAGCAGGTTCTTCCGTTGCTGGAGCGAATCATCGCCGCAGGCCTTGCCGACGTCCTGCAGTTTTTGCGCGAACTGCGCGAGGCGCTCCGGATCGTCGGCGAGGGCCATCATGTTCTGCATCGAGGTGGCGCCCTCGCCGCCGTGCTCCTCGTCTTCTTCTTTCAGGGCGGCCAGAATGCGATCCCAGGTCGCGCTTTCACCGGACCCGGCGCGCTCGCGCAGCACCTCGGCGTAGTCGATTTCCTTCAGCGCGATCGCCTTGTTGCCGGTGGCCTCCCAGGCTTTGGCCACTCCGCCCATGGCGCGCGTCTCTTCCGGAGACTTGGCGATCAGCGACAGGAACTGGTGCCAGCCGTCGACGTCGAGCCGATCGAGCAGCGTCAGCTCGCCGATCAGCTGCTGATGCAGCAGCGTGGCCAGTTCGACGACCGAGGCTTCGGGCCTGGCGAACCCGCGTCCGCCGACGAGCAGCGAGTCGGGTAGCACGGTCATCGAAAACGATCCGTAGGAGGTCGCCTGTTTGCCGGCATCGGCAATGCGGGCGAGCGCCGCCTGAATCGCCGGATGTGTCGCGGGATACATCGACACGATTCGGGTCGCCGCCTTGCAGGCTTTCGCAAATTCGGCGAGCCGTCCGCCGAGCTCGGGTGACAGCGGCTCAGGAGGCGCTTGGGGGGCGGCCATGTAGTGGGCGCAAATGTTGCGCTAGCGTCGTCATTATAAGTAGCCGAGCGGGTCGATGCCTACACGTCGGCAGGTGAGGCCGCGCGGCGGGCCATGAGAACCATACGATATACTGCCGACCGCCCATGCGAGCGGTGGACATCATTCGCGCCAAGCGCGACGGCGAAGCCCTGTCTCGCGAGGCGATCGAGTCCTTCGTCCGCGGCGTCACCGACGGATCGTGGGAGGATTACCAGGCCTCCGCCCTCCTGATGGCCATCGTCCTCAAGGGGATGACCGCGGTCGAAACCGCGTGGCTCACCGACGCGATGGCGCGTTCCGGGGATCGCGTCCGGCTCGATCACATTCCCGGCATCAAGGTCGGCAAACACAGCACGGGTGGCGTGGGCGACAAGGTGTCGATCGTGCTGGCGCCGTTGGCGGCCGCCTGCGGCGTGGTGGTGCCGAAGATGTCGGGCCGCGGCCTTGGCCACACCGGCGGCACGCTCGACAAGCTCGAGAGCATCCCGGGATTTCGCGTCGCCCTAACGCTCGAGGAATACAAACACATCCTTGCCGAAGTGGGCTGCTGCCTGATCAGCCAGACCGAAACCATCGCGCCGGCCGACAAGAAGCTCTACGCGCTTCGTGACGTGACTTCGACCGTCGAGAGCCTGCCGCTGATTGCCTCGTCCGTGATGAGCAAGAAACTGGCGGAGGGCAGCGACGCGTTGATCCTGGACGTGAAGTGCGGGCGCGGCGCCTTCATGCAGCGCCCGCCCGAGGCCCGCGCGCTGGCGCGCTCGCTGGTGTCGATCGGCACGGCGGCAGGGGTGCGGACCGAAGCGTTCATCACGCGGATGGATGTGCCGCTGGGCCGCGCCGTGGGCAACGCGCTCGAAGTGGCGGAGTGCATCGATGTGCTGAGTGGCCGGGGCCCGGCGGACCTCACGGAATTGATCGTGCGCATCGCGGCGCGCATGGTGCAGGTCGGTGAAAAGGCCGGCAGCGATCAGGAAGCGGAGAGCAAAGTCCGTGCGGCGCTCACCTCGGGAGCCGGGCGCGAGAAACTGAAACAGATGATCACCTGGCAGGGCGGCGATGCGGCAGTGGTCGAGGACACCGGCAAGTTGCCATCCGCGCGATTGTCTCACCAGGTGACGGCGAAGCGCGCGGGCTATGTCACGTCGCTCGACGCGCTGCTCGTCGGCCGCGCCGCCGTGGCGCTTGGCGCCGGCCGGGACAAGAAAGGCGACCAGGTCGACCTGTCTGCCGGCATCCTGTTGCGAAAGAAGCCGGGGGAACAGGTGGCCTCGGGTGAGCCCGTGCTCGAAATTCGGTACAACGACCAGTCGCGGCTCGACGCGGCCGTGACGCTCGCGACGCAGGCCGTGGTGATCGGCGACCAGGCGCAACCGGAGCCGCCGCTCGTGATGGGATGGGTGCACGACAACGGCGAAACGATGTTTGTGGGAGGGATGTAGGCCACAGATGGCTCAGAGAAAGGCGGCGACAACGTGGACATCCTGACGCGGCTGCAACCGTTGATCGGGCTGGTTGGCATCCTCGCACTCGCGTACGCGCTGTCGACCAACCGCCGGGCGATCAGCTTGCGCATTGTCGGGTGGGGACTCGGGCTGCAGGTGTTGTTCGCGCTCATCGTCCTCAAAACCGAGATCGGGATTCGGGCGTTTCAATGGCTCGGCAACAAGATCCAGGACCTGCTGCATTACTCGGTGGAAGGCTCGCGTTTCGTCTTCGGTCCGCTCGGCGATGTGGCGGTGTGGTCCAGGGTGATGAACAACACGCTCGGCGCCGAGGGCGGACAGTACGCGGTGATCTTCGCGTTCCAGATCTTGCCGACCATCATCTTCATCGCCGCGCTGTTCGCGATTCTGTATTTCCTGGGCGTGATGCAGGTCATCGTGCAGCTGTTCGCGGTGGTCATGAACAAGGTGATGGGCGCCAGCGGCGCGGAGTCGCTGAATGTGGCCGCCAGCATCTTCATGGGCCAGACGGAAGCGCCGTTGACCATCCGGCCGTTCCTGGCGCGCATGACGCAGTCGGAGCTAATGACGGTGATGACCTCGGGTATGGCGCACATCTCCGGCGGCATCATGGCCGCGTACATCGCGTTCGGCATCGAGGCACGCCACCTGCTCACCGCGGTGATCATGACCGCGCCCGGCACGTTGATGATGGCCAAGATGTTCGTGCCGGAAACCGAAACGCCGGAGACGCGCGGCACGGTGAAGCTGCAGATCGAAAAGACCGACGTGAACGTGATCGACGCGGCGGGGCGCGGCACCGCCGAGGGACTGCATCTCGCCATGAACGTCGGCGCGATGCTGATTTCGTTCGTGGCCATGATCTTCCTCCTGAACGGCATCCTCGGGGCCATCGGCAACGCGATCGGCATTCCGGGTTTCTCGATGCAGATGGTCTTTGGCTGGGTCTTCGCGCCGGTGGCGTGGAGCCTCGGCGTGCCGTGGCGTGACGCCGCCGCCATCGGCAACCTGCTCGGCACGCGCATGGTGCTGAACGAGTTCATCGCGTTCGCGCAGCTCGGCGCGCTTCGGGAATCGCTCGATCCGCGCTCCTTTACCATCGCGACGTTCGCGCTCTGCGGCTTCGCGAACTTCGCCTCCATCGGCATGCAGATCGGCGGCATCGGCGCGCTGGCGCCGACCCGGCGCAGCGACCTGGCACGGCTCGGTTTGCGGGCGATGCTGGCGGGAACGCTGGCCAATTTCATCACCGCCATCATCGTGGGCTTCTTATTGTGAGTGCATTCGATCAGGCAACTGAAGCAGCCGAGTGGCTGCGGCAGAAGAACGCCGGCGGCGCGGACGTGGCCGTCGTGCTCGGCTCGGGACTCGGCGACTTCGCGGATCATCTCGGCGGCGCGTTCACCATTCCATACGGCGACATTCCGCACTGGCCGGCGTCGCGCGTGATGGGCCATGCCGGCAAGCTGGTGGTCGGCACGCTGGCGGGCAAGAAAGTGCTGGCGCTCGCGGGCCGTGTTCACGTCTACGAAGGTCACGATCTGCAGACCGTGACGTTCGCCATCCGCGCGCTCGGACGGCTGGGGATCCCGCGCGTGATTCTCACCAACGCCGCCGGCGGCATCAGTCCCAATTGCGCGCGCGGCGCGCTGATGGCGATCGACGATCACATTAACCTGCTCGGCAGTAACCCGCTGGTGGGGCCGAATGATGAACGGCTCGGCCTCCGCTTTCCGGACATGACCTACGTGTATTCACCGCGGCTGCGGGCGATCGCGGACGAGACCGCGACCGCGATCGGCGTGCCGATTCAACATGGCGTCTACATCGCGGTGCTGGGACCGAGTTACGAAACGCCCGCGGAGATTCGCGCGTTCCGCACCCTCGGCGCCGATGCGGTCGGCATGTCCACGGTGCCGGAAGCGATCGCGGCCCGGCACATGGGCCTCGAGGTGCTCGGCATCTCGTGCATTACCAACGCTGCCGCCGGCGTGTTCCCGGAGCCGTTGCATCATTCGGAAGTGATGGAGACGGCGCAGCAGGTGAAGGGGCAGTTCATCGCGCTGCTCGAGGGCATCATTGGCCGGCTCTGACCCGCTCGTCGCCGCGGCGCGCGCCGCGCGTGACCGCGCGGTCGCCGATTTCTCCGGCTTCAAAGTCGGCGCGGCGATCGAGACGAGCGACGGCGGCATCTTCACCGGCTGTAACATCGAGAACGCCAGTTACAGCCTGACCATTTGCGCGGAGCGCGTCGCCATCTTCAAGGCGGTCTCCGAAGGGCATCGAATCTTTACGCGCATCGCCGTGGTCGCCGACACGCCGGCGCCAACGCCGCCCTGCGGACCGTGCCGCCAGATCATCTGGGAATTCTGCGGCGACATCGAAGTAATCATGGCTAACCTCACTTCGGTTGGCGCGCGGTATCAAATGAAGGATCTGTTGCCCCTGCCGTTTGATAAGACGTTGCTCGGACCTTGACGATCTCAGATCTCAGACTTCAGATTGCTGATCAATGGCCGATCGTCGAATGTGAGATTTGCGACAATCGAACCATCCGAGATCTACAATTGATCTGCAATCTGAGATCTGACATCTAACATCGACATGCTTCCAACCATTGCCTGGCAAGAAGACGACATCGTCATGGTCGATCAGCGGAAGCTGCCGGCCACCGAGGTCTACGTCACCTGCAAAAACGTCAACGACGTCGCCAAGGCGATCAAGACCATGGTGATCCGCGGCGCGCCCGCGATTGGGGTGTGCGCGGCGATGGGGCTGGCGCTGGGCGCGGCGCGCAGCAAGGCCACGGGAACGAAACAGTTCACCACGGAGTTTCAGCGCAACTGCGATCTGCTGGCAGCGACCAGGCCCACGGCGGTGAACCTGTTCTGGGCGATCGAGCGGATGAAGCGCGCGTTCTCGGGCGGTGCGCTCGCCGGCGAGTCGGTCGATCAACTGAAGGCCCGCCTGCGCACCGTGGCCGATCGCATTCACGATGACGATGTGGCAAGCTGCCGCGCCATTGGCGTGCACGGCGCGACGCTGGTGCCCGCGGAGGCCAACATCCTGACGCATTGCAACGCGGGCGCCCTCGCCACCGCCGGTTATGGCACCGCCCTGGGCGTCATTCGCGGCGCCGTTGAGGCGGGCCGCAAGGTCCGCGTGCTGGCGGATGAGACGAGGCCCTTTCTCCAGGGCGCGCGGCTCACCGCGTGGGAGCTGGTCAAGGACGGCATCGATACCACCGTGATCACCGACAACATGGCCGGCTCGATCATGCGCGCCGGCGAAATCGATCTCGTGGTGGTTGGCGCGGATCGTATCGCGGCCAATGGCGACACCGCGAACAAGATCGGCACCTACCCGGTGGCGGTCCTCGCGAAGGAACACGGGATTCCGTTTTACGTGGCCGCGCCCTGGTCGACGATCGATCTGGAGACGAAAGACGGCGACACGATTCCGATCGAGGAACGGGACGTCCGAGAAGTGACACACGTCGGCAGCCACCAGCTGGCGCCCGAAGGTGCGCACGTGCGCAATCCTTCATTCGACGTTACGCCTGCGAAATTCATCACGGCAATCATCACGGAACGTGGTGTCTTTCGTCCTCCGTACGTTGAATCCTTGAAATCCTCAATCGGCAATTAATCCGCCATCCGAGATCCGAAATGCTGGTCCTGGGAATTGAAACGTCGTGCGATGAGACGGCTGCCGCTCTTGTCGAGGGCGGGACTGAAGTCCCGCCCCTACGTTCGGGGTCTGACCGCTGGCGAATCGTCTCCAATGTCGTCGCGTCGCAAGTGGACATCCATCGCGAATGGGGCGGCGTGGTGCCGGAGCTGGCGTCGCGGCAACACGTTCGTGACATCTGCGGTGTGGTCGAACGCGCCCTGGCCGACGGTCGGGCCACCTGGGCGGACGTTGATGCGCTGGCGGTGACCCAGGGTCCTGGCCTGGTCGGATCGCTGCTGGTGGGCGTGTCGTTCGCGAAGTCCGCCGCGTGGGCGCTCGGCAAGCCGCTGGTCGCGGTCAACCACCTGGCCGGACACATCGAATCGATCTGGCTCGAGCACGGCCCGATCGCGCTACCGGCGGTGGTGCTGGTCGTCTCCGGCGGTCATACCAGCCTGTACCTGATCAAGCGTGAGGGTGAGTACGCTCTGCTTGGCCGAACCCGTGATGATGCGGCAGGGGAGGCCTACGACAAGGTTGCGAAGCTGCTGGGCCTCGGTTATCCGGGCGGGCCGATCATCGATCGGCTCGCACAGGAGGGCAACGATGTGGCGATTCGGTGGCCGGGGACGCGGCTGACCAACCCGGATCGCAACGCGCCCGAGCGCGACGGACGATTCGATTTCAGCTTCAGCGGCCTGAAGACCGCGGTGTTACGGCACGTGCGGGAGCGACAAGCCGCGTTGGACACCGGGCAACTGCCTCGGGAAGAAATTGTCGACCTCGCCGCGAGCTTCCAACGGCGGGTGGTCGAGACGTTAATCGATCGCACGTTCTCCGCGGCCCGCTGGCACGGCGCGAAGTCGATTGGCATCGCCGGCGGCGTGTCGGCCAATTCGCGGCTCCGTCACGACGCGATGGCCAAGTCAGAGCGGAGCGAAATCCCCGTCTACATCCCAAGCCTCGCATTGTCGACCGACAACGCCGCGATGATTGCTGCTGCCGGGCTGCGGCAGCTCGCCATCGGCCGCATCGCGCCGCCCGATCTCAACGCCGCGGCGTCGTTGCCTCTCTGATCAGTCGCCGATCACTTTAATCAGAACGCGCTTGTTGCGGTTGCCGTCGAACTCGCCATAAAAGATCTGCTCCCACGGGCCGAAGTCGAGCTTGCCATTGGTAATTGCGACCACCACTTCGCGGCCCATGATCTGGCGCTTCATGTGCGCATCGGCGTTGTCTTCGCCGGTGCGATTGTGCGCGTAGCGTTGCGGTGACGCATCGA
This sequence comes from uncultured Acidimicrobiia bacterium, assembly GCA_963784445.1. Taxonomy (GTDB): domain Bacteria; phylum Acidobacteriota; class Vicinamibacteria; order Vicinamibacterales; family UBA2999; genus 12-FULL-67-14b. The sequence goes on from CAWARO010000003.1 coordinate 569,191, forward strand.
ATGGCGCCAGCGTTTCCAGCCACTTCGCGTAATCCTGGTGCAGGCCGTGCTCGTCGTCGTTGATGAACACCGAGGCGGTGATGTGCATCGCGTTCACGAGGACCAGGCCTTCCTTGACACCGCTCTTTCGCAGAGCCGCGTCCACTTTGGGGGTGATGTTTTCAAACCCCACGCGCCCCTTGATGTTGAACGTCAGATATTCTGTGTGCGACTTCATATGGCCAGAGAATACCCCGCGCATCCGGTGGTGGGCGTCGGCGCCGTCGTGGTGCGCGATGGCCGGGCGCTCCTCGTCCGCCGCGCGCACGAGCCGCGGAAAGGGGAGTGGTCGTTGCCGGGCGGGCTGCTTGATCTCGGCGAATCGCTCATCGACGCCGCGCGTCGCGAGGTCAAGGAAGAGACCGGGCTCGATGTCGAGGTTGGGCCGATGATCGAAACCTTCGATCGCGTGCATCGCGACGGCGAGGGCCGTATCCGTTATCACTTCGTGATTGTCGACTTCGTGTGCTGGTCGAACGAAGGAGAGGCGGTCGCCGGTTCAGATGCCGAGGCCGTGGCCTGGGTGACCGCCGATCAAATTGACGCCTATGCCGTGAATGCGCACGCCAAAGCAGTGATCGAAAAGGGTCTGAGTTTTTCAAGACCTTAGGACCCCAGGACCTCAGGACCTCCAGTATTATTTCGCCATGACCCTGTCGAGAGAGTCCGCCTGGCAACTACTGACCGAGTGGACGCAAGGTGAGAGCCTGCGGAAGCACGCGCTTGCGGTCGAGGCGGCGGTGCGCGGCTATGCGCGCCAGCAAAGCGCCAACGAAGAGGAGTGGGCCGTCGTGGCCTTGCTCCACGATTTCGATTACGAGCGTTATCCGACCCTCGGCGATCATCCGAACAAGGGCTGCGACCACCTGCGATCGCTGGGCTATCCGGAGTGGGTGATGCGGGCGATTCTGTCGCATGCCTCCGAAATTACCGGCGTGCAGCCCGAGTCGCCGGTCGAGAAGACGCTCGTCGCTTGCGACGAGCTGGCCGGCTTCGTGACCGCCGCGTCGCTGGTGCGGCCCTCGAAAAGCGTGCTCGATCTCGAGGCCAAGTCGGTGATCAAGCGGATGAAGGACAAGGCGTTCGCCCGGCAGGTGCCGCGCGATCACCTGATCCGCGGCGCCGAACTAATGGGCCTGCCGCTCGAAGAGCACGTCACCAACGTCATTGGTTTCATGCGGTTAGAGGCCGACGCGCTGGGCCTGCGCGGAACGCTCTAAGCGTTGCCCCCGTATACTTCACTACACTCTGAATGATGCCCCCGTCGGAGATCCAACCGGGCCAGCCGGACGCGCCTCCCGCCGCTGAAAGGTTCGCCGGCCCGGTCGTCCAGGCCGAGCGCCTCAGCGTCCGCTACGGAAAGAATCGAGCCCTCAATGAGGTCACGGCGACTTTCCCCCCAGGCGCGGTCGGCCTGCTCGGACCCAACGGCGCCGGCAAGAGCACGTTGTTGAAGGCCCTGCTGGGCTTTCTGGTCCCCGAAAAAGGCTCGATGCGGGTCCTCGGACTCGACGTAGCCACCTCGCCGCTCGAAATTCGCGAGCGGATCGGCTACATGCCGGAGAGCGACGCGCACATCCCGGGCATGAACGCCGTCTCGTTCGTGTCGTACTGCGCGCAGCTGTCGGGATTGCCGGCCGTCGATGCGATGCAGCGCGCGCACGAAGTGCTCTATTACGTCGGTCTCGGCGAGGCGCGTTATCGCAATCTCGAAACCTACTCGACCGGCATGAAGCAGCGCATCAAGCTGGCGCAGGCGATCGTGCACGACCCCGACCTGTTGTTCCTCGACGAGCCCACCAACGGCATGGACCCGAAGGGCCGCGACGAGATGCTCGAGTTGATCTACGACCTCGCGCACAACAAGAACGTCAACCTGATCCTCTCGTCGCACCTGTTGCCTGACGTCGAATTCACCTGCGATTACGTGGTGGTGATGGACAAAGGCACCATTGCCACGCACGGGCCGATCGAGGCGCTCAAGGGCACCGCCGGCCGCGTCTACGAGCTGCGCGTCAAGGGCGACCAGGCACGCTTTATCGACGTCCTGAAGGCGGCCGGTTACGAAGTGCACGACACGGACGAAGATGTGCTGCGCGTGTTCGTGCCGGGCGCGAACGAGGACAGCACGAAGACGTTGTTTGCGCTGGCGGCGCGCGAGCGGTTGCAGGTGCGCCACCTGCGCCCGAGCATCCCCACGCTCGAAGACGTATTTGCCCGCGCGGTGGGTGAGTCTTGAAGGGCGATGCCATGCGTTTTTTAGACCTTTCGCTCCCCCTTCAAGACTCCCGCCCCGCGGAGCGGGGCGAAAACGACGCTGCCCTCGCGAGGCGAAGCCGCGTTAGTGATGTTGATCGGTCCGAGGCGAAGCCTCGCGAGGTGTAGGGATGCCTATTCATGATCAGGGCTATCGCCGCTACCTCGGCACCCGCGACGCCATCGGCCGCTCGTGGCGGGTGATGACCCGCGCCGGCGTGATGTCCGTCGTCAGCAAGCGGGTGTTCCTGGGCATGATGCTGTTCGCCTGGGCGCCGTTTGTGGTTCGCGTGGTGCAGTTTTACTTCGCCACCACGTTGGCGCAGGCCTCGTTCCTCGCGCCCAGCGGCGAGACCTTCCGCGAATTTCTCGACCAGCAGGGCATCTGGGTCTTCTTCGTGACCATCTACGTCGGCGCCGGGCTGATTGCCAACGATCGACGCGCCAACGCGCTGCAGCTGTATCTCTCGAAGCCGATGACGAGCGCCGAATATATTGCCGGCAAGCTCGCCATCTTGTTTATCTTCCTGGTGGCCGTCACATTCCTGCCCGCGATCTTGTTGCTGATCACCCAGGCGCTCCTGGCCGGCAACCTGACCTTCACGCGCAACAACCTGTATCTGGTGCCCGCCATCACGCTGTATTCGCTCGCCCAGGTGCTGGTGGCGGCCACGACCATGCTCGCGTTGTCGTCGTTGTCGAAGAGCAGCCGCTTCGTGGCGGTGATGTATGCGGGCCTGTTCTTTTTCACCACCGCGTTATTTCAAACGCTGCGCGGCATCACCGGCCGCAGTAACTTCGCGTGGCTGTCGCCGGGCGCGGCGCTGCAACAGCTCGGCGATGTGATTTTCCGTCTCGAGCCCCGCTATCAACTGTCGCCGGCCATTGCGGGACTGGCGGTGCTGGTGATGATCGTCGGCTCGATCCTCATCCTGATGCGGCGCGTCCGGGGCGTGGAGATCGTCACATGACCATGACGATGCCCACGGAAGCCGGGAGGCAGGAGCTGGGAGCCACGACGCCGCTCGTCCACGCCGATGCCGTGTCCAAGTGGTACGGACAGGTCAGCGGCCTCAACAACGTGACCGTGTCGATCCCGCAAGGCATCACCGGCCTGCTCGGTCCCAATGGTGCGGGCAAGTCGACGTTCATGAAATTGATGACGGGCCAGCTCAAGCCAAGCCAGGGCGCCATCCGCGTGCTGGGCGAGCCGATCTGGGGCAACCCGGCGGTGTACGACCGCATCGGCTTTTGTCCGGAACAGGATGCGTTCTACGACCGCATGACCGGGCTGGAGTGGGTGACCGCGCTGGTCCGCTTGAACGGATACAGCGATGCGGACGCCGACGCGGCCGCCAACCGGGCCCTCGATAAGGTGGATCTCCTCGACGCCGCGGGCAAGAAGATCGGCGCTTACAGCAAGGGCATGCGCCAACGCGTCAAGCTCGCGCAGGCGCTCGTGCACGATCCAGAACTGCTGATCCTCGACGAGCCGCTGACCGGCATGGACCCGATCATGCGCCGCAAGACCATCCGTCTGATCAAGGACTGGGCTCGCGCCGGCAAGCACATCATCGTCTCGAGCCACATCCTGCACGAGATCGAGTCGATGACCTCGAACATCCTGCTGATCAACAACGGCCGGATCCTCGCCGAAGGCAACGTGCACCAGATTCGCGACCTGATCGACACGCATCCGCACACCGTCTACGTGCGGGGCGCCGATCCGCGCGCGCTGGCACGCCGGTTCCTGTCTGACGACGATGTGTTGAGCCTGAAGCTCGAGAAAGACGCGGTGATTGTCGAGACCGCGCGGCCCGACAGCTTCTACGCGCGGCTGACGGAACTGGCGGCCTCGGGCGAGGCCGGCGCGATTGACGAAGTGCAGTCGCCAGACGACAACCTGCAGGCGGTGTTCAAATACCTGGTGAAGCAATGAGCGCGCAGAAGATGACGTTCATCGCCGCTTCGAAGCGGGTGTTCGACCTCTCGCTCGGCGAGATGTTGTGGTCGCGCCGCACGGTCTTCATGGCCCTCGTGGTCGGCGGTCCGGTGCTGCTGGCGGTGATCGTCAAGGCGGTCGAGATGTTCGGCATGTCGGCGCTCCGCATCAACGGCCAGCGCGTGGCCGGCTTCGGCATCTTCGGCGTGATGATGTGGATGCTGTTCCTCCGCTTCATCGTCCCGGTGCTTGGCGTGTTTTACGGCACCGCGTTGATGGCCGATGAAGTGGAAGACAAGACCATCACGTATCTGTTCACGCGCCCCATTCCGCGCGGCGCGGTGCTGGTCGGGAAGTTCCTCGCCTACCTGGCGTGCACCCTGCTCGTGGTGCTGCCGTCGGTGATGATCGTCTACTTCCTGCTGGTCCCGTTCTCGCAGCTGCCGGCGACGTTTGGTTCGCTCCTCATCGACCTGGGCCTCCTGGCGCTCGGCCTCGCGGTCTACGGGGGCGTGTTCGCCTTTGTCGGGGCGTTTTTCAAGCGGCCGCTCGTCATTGGCCTGGTGTTCGCCTTCGGCTGGGAGCAGTTCGTGCTGGCGCTGCCAGGGTCCCTCAAGCAGTTCACGATTGCGTATTACCTGCAGGCCCTGGTGCCCCACACCATGCCTTCTGACGGGGTCGCCAGCCTCCTCCAGGGCATGTTTCGGGAGACCCCGCCAATTTGGGTCTGTTTGGCGTGGCTTTTCGCATATTTGGCCGGATTTTTATACCTTGCCACTCGCGTCGTGGAGCGGAAGGAATACATACTTGAGCAGTAGCCCTTCGACTGGCCCGCAAGGGCCGCCCGCGGAAGGGTTTACGGGACGAAATGCCGAACAAATGGCCCTGCTGAACCGTATAACGACTTAGGGAGATTCGCATGTCGACTAAGACGCGGTATTTCGTGGCGATTTCAGGCGCGATTCTGGCGATTGGCCTGGGGACCGGCTTGGTGGCCTCCTACATGGGTCTCCCGGTATCGGTGTTTTCAAGAGCCGCCGGACCCGAAGAACTCCAGTACGTGCCTGCCGACGCGGCCGTCGTCGCCTACGTCAATATCCGCGAGGTGATGAACTCCGACCTTCGTCAGCGGTTCAAGGATATTGAGCCGACCGAGGACCAGAAGAACGAATTCGAAGAAAAGACCGGTCTCAATCTCGAGCAGGACGTCGACACCGTGGTGGCCGCAGTGATGCCGAAGGACGGCATGGCCAACAACCCGGCCGGCGCCTTCCTGATTCTCGCCCGCGCCCGCTACGACGCGGCGCGTCTCGAAGCGCTCGCCGTTGAACACGGCGCGCAGGTCTCCGATTACCAGGGCAAGCGGATCATCACCCATCACGACGCCGACAACGCGACCGACACCGCCCACGATGACATGGCGTTCGGCTTCATGGAAGCGGACCTGGTGGCCTTCGGCAGCGTCAACACGGTGAAGGCGTCGATTGACGCGCGTCGCGAGAACCGCAACGTCGTCTCGAACAACGACATGATGAAGCTCGTGAACGAAATCGAGAACGCCAACGCATGGGCCGTCGGCCGCTTCGATGCGATCGCGGAAAAGGCGGGTCTTCCGGCTGAACTCCAGAACGCCATGCCGAGCATCTCGTGGTTCTCGGCGGCCGGCCACATCAACGGCGGCGTGAGCGGCAGCTTCAAAGCTGAGGCGAAGGACGAAGCAACCGCCAAGAACCTGCGCGACGTGATGGCCGGATTCCTCGCGATGGCGAAGATGCAGGCGGGCACCAAGCCCGGCATGCAGGAGCTTGCCAATTCGCTCATCATTTCCGGCGAGGGCAACACGGTGGCGCTGGCCTTCACGATTCCGACCGAAGTCATTGACGTGCTCGAGGGTCTGGCCAAGGGCCGCAAGCCCGCAGGCATTCAGCAGTAACGATTTTTCTATGCAGCCCGGCTTTAGCCGGGGACGACGTCGCAAGAAGGGCGGTGCAATCGCACCGTCCTTTTTCATGTACTATCCGCGACGTGGGTGACCACGTTTTTTTCTACGGCACGCTGATGTCTCCGTTCAATCGACCAGGGCGTCAGCGCATCACCCCAAAGCTCACCTATACCGGGCGCGGCACCATGAGGGCCGCGCTCTTTGACCTTGGCATCTATCCCGCGGCGATCCCGGCCGACGACAACAGCCTGGTGTGGGGCGAGGTCTACGAAACCCACGACGCGCCGGGTGTGTTGTCGGTGCTCGACGAAATCGAGGGGTATCGTCCGAGCGAGCCCGACCGCAGCCTCTACACGCGCGTCCTCACGGACGTAACGCTCGAAGATGGCCGGGTGGAAAAGGCGTGGACTTATTTCTACAACGCGCCGTTGGGCCGCGCCGAGCGCATCGAGTCGGGCGACTACCTCGAGCACCTCAACGCGCGCTAGGAAAAAACTTCTACCGGTCTGTATCGGATTCGACGGGGATGGTGCTGGCCGCGCTGGCGGCTTTCAGCTTGGCGAACTCGTCCACGAAATGGGCAATGGCCGAGGCCACGCGCTCGGCCGGCTCGATGAACTCGATGCCGGTCCGGTACGTGATGATGTCCTGATCGACATCGCTGATGCGTGAGTGGGCAATGCGGCCCTTTACCACCACCGATTGATCACCGAGCGTAAGACGGAAATCGTGCAGCGAATGCAGTTGAAGCGGGAAACTGGTCTCGACCTGCATTCCGCCATGACTCATCTGGCGGATTGCAGCCGGCTGAAAAATCATTACCTCAGCGTGCAGCGCTCCCAGGAACTCGACGCGCTCGGAATCCCGCTTGTCCGAGGCCATTCGCTCGAGATTATAGCGTAGGCCTCTCCGTTGACGTAGGTGAGGATTGGCAGGCGGCGCGTGGCTGGATCGAGCTGCAGCATCTGCATCACCTGGCACGCTTCGTCGTCGTCGGGCGCGAAGCAGAGGACGACCAAATCCGGCCGGCGCTGACGAATTGCGATATACGGCGTCGAGTCCCGTTCGAGGAAGTCGACGCGGAAGCGGTTGGAACCCAAAAACGGCTCGATGCCGAGGAGCGCTTCCGGACCCGCACCGATGATCAGGGCTCGCGGCATTGCGCTGCTGCTGGTGACCTGTTCGAGTACGGGTGTCATATATCGTCTCCTGTTGACAAATACCTTCAAGAAACGCGCCATACAGAATCGGTTAATTCCCTACAGAAATAGACGTGTACCGGACCTAAAAAGTGACAACGGTCGTCACAAGGCCCGACAAAATGTGTCCATCCGACCACGCGGCATATGATCGGCAGATGACTTTTGCCAATTTTGTCGGGGGGAAGTGGGTGCCTTCGGCAGCCGGCGCCACGCTCGAGAACCGTAATCCCGCCAATGCACGAGATTTGATCGGGTTGTTTGCGGACTCGACGACCGAGGACGCCGTGGCGGCCATAGCCGCCGCGAAGCGCGCGTTCGAAACGTGGCGGCTCGTGCCGGCGCCGAGGCGTGCCGAGCTCCTGTTCCGCGCCGCACAGCTCATCGTGGCGCGCAAGGAAGAGTTCGCGCGCGACATGACGCGCGAAATGGGCAAAGTGCTCGACGAGACCCGCGGCGACGTGCAGGAAGCGATCGACATGACCTACTTCCTCGCCGCCGAAGGCCGCCGCCTGCACGGGCAGACGGCGCCGTCGGAGCTACGCGACAAGTTCGCGATGTCGCTGCGCCAGCCGATCGGCGTGTGCTCGCTGATTACGCCGTGGAATTTTCCCATGGCGATTCCGTCATGGAAGATCATTCCGGCGCTGGTGTGCGGCAACACGGTGGTGTTGAAACCGTCGGAGCTGACGCCGTTGTCGGCCGTTAATTTCATCAAGGTCCTCGAGGAGGCAGGCGTGCCTCCCGGCGTGGTGAACATGGTGACCGGCGGCCCCGCGGTCGGTGAAACCTTGACGACGCATCCCGACGTGGCGGTGGTGTCGTTCACCGGATCGACGGCGGTGGGGAAGCTGGTGAACCAGAACGCCGCGCCGCACTTCAAGAAAGTGCATCTCGAGATGGGCGGCAAGAACCCCATCATGATCATGGACGACGCCAACCTCGATCTGGCGCTCGAAGGGTGTTTGTGGGGCGGCTTCGGCACCACCGGACAGCGCTGCACGGCGGCGAGCCGCGTCATCGTGCACGAGAAAGTCCACGACCGTTTCGTGGAACAGTTCGTGGCGCGAGCCAAGGCGCTCCGCGTCGGCAACGGGCTCGAGCCGGCGACGCAGGTCGGTCCGTCGATCAGCGAGAAGCAGCTGCAGAAGGTGATGTCGTACGTCGAGATCGGCAAGCAGGAAGGCGCAACGGTGGCTTGCGGAGGACGCCGCCTCAACGAAGGCGACTACGAGTACGGGTTCTTTCATGAACCGACGGTGTTCACCGGCGTCACGCGCGAGATGCGAATCGCGCGCGAGGAGATCTTCGGGCCGGTCGTCGCCGTGCTCAAGTGCGGATCGCTGGAGGAGGCCGTGTCGATCGGCAACGACGTGATCTACGGCCTGTCGGCATCGATCTACACGCAGGATATCAACCGCGCGTTCCGCGCGATGCGCGATACCTACACCGGCATCTTTTATGTGAATGCGCCGACCATCGGCGCCGAAGTGCACTTGCCGTTCGGCGGCACCAAGGCCACGGGCAACGGGCACCGCGAGGCCGGCCTCGCGGCGCTCGATGTGTTTTCAGAATGGAAATCGGTCTACGTGGACTTCAGCGGCAAGCTGCAGCGCGCGCAGATTGATACGGAGAATCTGTGACGTTTGGAGAGCGGGGGCTTTAGCCCCCGCTGATCAGCGACGGCTGAAGCCGTCGCTCTCCAAACGTCTCAGACGCTCTTAGAACTTCACCCGCGCGCCGAGGAAGGCGCGACGCGGATTCACCCACAGGATCTCATCGCCGAAGGCATTCGAGCCCTGTCCGGCGACCAGGTCCTGTTCACGGACCGCGTCCTGGTTGTTCAGGATGTTGAAGAGATCGATGAAGAACTCCGCCGAGACGTCGTTCCCGATCCGGCGGTTGTACTGCGCGCGCAGATCGATCTGTCCCCACGCCGGGTTGGTGAGCGAGCCCACTGCATCCGGCGCCAGCCAGCGCGTGGTGTACCCGGCGTATTCAAACCCCTCACCGGCCGGGACGCGAATCGGCAGGTTGCGGCCCGAAGCCAGGAACGTCCTGCTGGCCACCGTGCCCGAGTTGTAGTTGAACGTGCCGCCCAGCTGCAGGCCCCAGTCGAATTGATAGGAAGCCGCACCTTTGAGCAGGTGACGGATCAAGCCGGGCTGCGTGCCGAACTGGTTCGGCGCCCGCGGGTCGAGGAAGTCCACGTCGCCCTGGAAGTCGGCGTTCGAGTCGGAGTTGGTGTTGCCTTCCGCGTGGTTCCAGTTGTATGAGGTCAGCGCCTGCCAACCATTGGCGAACCGCTTGCGGAACACGAACTCGAGACCGTGGAAGTCGCGCTTGCCACCCTCCAGCGTGCCGATGACGAAGTTCGAGCCCGGGTTCTCCGTGTAGCCGAAGTAGTCGTAGCCGAGGAACAGCGAATCCGGGTGGTCGACGGGGCCGGGGTAGCCATGCGGGTCCGCATACAGCTCGAGGTCATAGTCCTCGAGGATGTCGCGGGTGCGGCGGTTGAAGTAGAGCGCGTCGAAGCTCATATTGTTGCCGAGGTCGACGGCGTAGCCCACCTGCAGGTCGTCCGTGTAGGGCGTCTGCGTGGTCGGCGAGAAGAACGCGTCCTGCACGGCCGGACCGCCGCGGGTGCGGTAGGTGACGAACTTGTTGAGCGCGCTGACATAGACCTGCTCCTCGAGGATCGAGCCGGTGAGCGTGCCCGCGAAGTTGGTCATGTTGTTGCGGACCGGGTCGTAGTAGCGGCCCCAGTAGCCTGACACCTTGTGCTTGCCGTCGCCGCGGAGGTCATACGCGGCGCTGAGGCGCGGTGCGAACTCCCACGGGAACGTGTAGATGTTCTCGCCGGTGGTGGCGAAGTGTTCCCACCGCTCGGTGCGGAAGCCGAGGTTGAACGTGAAGCGGTTGAAGGTGATCTCGTCCTGGAAGTAGAACGAAAGACCCTTCGAGTAGGTCTCCTGCGGGCCGGTCGCCGCCTGGAAGTCGCGGTCGTAGTAGACGCCGCCCGCCGGGTTGGCGGCATTGAACACCAGGCCGAGGCCGAGCTCTGCCGCGGTGATCGCGCCGTTGCCGTCGCGATCGTACGCGGAATAGAACCCAGCGCGGTCGGCACTGGCATCGATGGTGCGCATGAGCCCGCCGAAGTCGCTGGTGTTATTGACGTCAAACGCCAGGCCCGACCAGCTGCCGCCGGACACCAGCGCCGCGTTCATGCCCGTGCCGCGGTACTTGTCGGCCAGGCTGGTATAGCCCGAGCTGTCCACGTACAACGTATCGCGGAAGTTGTCCGAACGATTAAACTCGGCGCCGCCCTTGAACGTGTGACGGCCCCAGGTACGCTGCAGCGAACCGCGGATTGCCTGGTTGTCGCGCTCGTCGATGAGATCGCGGCCGAAGCCGCCGACCTGCTCGTCGGTGAGCACGCGAGTGTCGGACTGCTGGAACAGCACGTCGTTGCGCGCCAGGCGGATTGCCGACAGGTCGGTCACTTCGCCGTTGTGTTTGTTGCCGCTGATTTCGAGCAACGAGCCCGCCCACACGCGGGTGTAGGTGCCGTTGTAGCGGTTGCCACCCTGCTCGCGGGCGCGGTCGCGCGCGTTGGTGATGTCGCGTTGGCGGCGGCCGGTGACCTCCGTCGGGTCATTCATGAAGGCGAAGCTGATGAGGTCCGCCTGGGTAACGGCCCAGCTGCCCTTCGCGAAGCCCTGGTGCTGCGTGTTGTCCACCGTACGCATGTAGACGTCGGTATCGAGCGTGTTCACGTCGTCCTTGCGGTTGGTGTAGCGATAGCTGCCGAAGAACCACGCCTTGTCACGCATCGCCGGACCGCCGAACGTGAAGGCGGTGTCCTTGGTCGAGAACGTCTCGCCGCCGGCGTTCTGGTTTTCCGCGACGAGGTCGCTGTTCTGGAAGAAGTAGTTGGCTGACCCATGGAAGTCGTTGCTGCCAGACTTGGTGACGACGTTGGAGATCAGGCCAGGGGCGCCGACGAATTCCGCCGGGATGCCGCCGGTGATGACGTGCTGTTCCTGGATGATCTCGGTGTTGAGATTGGCGCCGAACGTGCCGGTGACCGGGTCGGTTACGTTGATGCCGTCGAAGTAGTAGACGTTGTCGGCCGAGATGCCGACGTTGCCGCCGATGTCGCTGTAGTTCAGGCCCGCGCGCGCCGCCGGGTTACCCGACTGCGCCTGGTCGTCGGGCAGCACGCCTGGCACCAGCTGCAGGTACGACTGGTAGCTGCGGCCGGTCGGCAGCGATTCGGTGAGCTGCAGCGTGATGTCCTGGCCCACCGTGGCGCTGGTCACGTCCACAATCGGCGTGCTCGCGGTGACGGTCACCGCCTCGGTGACGCCGCCAAGCTGCAAGGTGACGTTCAGCGACACTGTCTGTCCCGACCGAACCAGGATCTTCTGGTGCTCCTGATTGCGGAAGCCGGTGAGTTCCACGACGACGTTATATTGCGCGGATGGTGCAAGCGCCTCGAGCACGGCCATGCCTTGGCTGTCGGTGACCGTTGTGCGCTTGGTGATGGTGTCCGGTGCCGTGGCGGTGACGGTGACGCCAGGCAGGCGGCCGCCATCGGGATCGCTGACGACCACTGAGATTGTTCCGGTATTGCTGACCTGCGCGCTGGCAACGCTCGCTAACGCGAGGATGAGGGCCATTAATGTGGCACTCTTACTGATACGCATACGGTCTTCACTCCTTGAAATGCTAAGAAATCGGATCGAACGATTGTTCAGTAAAGGAAGATGCGTGCCAGTTCATCCCAGGACGAACTTCGTTTGTTTTCAAGATCTTGCGGATTAACTCCGCTGTTGCATTGGGACCAAAAACTCAAATTTTGGTAGCGTCATACCAATATTTTGGATTCGAGGTCTCTAACTGGTCTAAATTCATGAGCTTGCGGGGTTTTGAACAATCGTTTGAGCTATGATGGTTTGCACACTTAGATGCGAATCGCGGTCATTGCGGGCGACGGGATCGGCAAGGACGTCACGGCAGAGGCAGTGAAGGTGCTGGATGCCGGCCGGCGAAAGTCTTCGGCAGGCGCGTGCAGCTCGAACATCTGCCATGGAGCGCCGATCACTATCTGAAGACCGGTGAAACGCTGCCGGCCAATGGCTATCAACTGCTGCGCGAGTTCGACGCCATCTTCGTTGGCGCGCTTGGCGATCCGCGCGTCGCCGACAACCGGCACGCCCGCGACATCCTGCTCGGCACCCGCTTCGAGCTCGATCTCTACGTCAACTACCGTCCGGTGCGGCTGCTGGACGATCGCTTGAGCCCGCTCAAGAACCGCGGCACGAAAGGACATCAACTTCGTCGTGTTCCGTGAGAACACCGAAGGCGTGTATGTGAGCATCGGCGGCCGGTTCAAGGCCGGCACCGACGATGAGATCGCGATCCAGGAAGAAGTGAACACCTATAAAGGTGTGCACCGCATCATCCGCCACGCGTTCGAATACGCGAAGGCGAACGGCCTCACGAAAGTCTGCATGGCCGACAAGAGCAACGCCATGCAGCAGGGGCACGCGCTCTGGCAGCGCGTATACAAGGAAGTGTCGGCGCTGTATCCGGGCATCACCGCAACGCATCAGTACATCGATGCCATGGCGATGTTCCTGGTCAAGGATCCCGGTCAGTACCAGGTGATCGTCACGAACAATTTATTCGGCGACATCATCACCGACATCGGCGGGGCGCTGCAGGGCGGGCTGGGTATGGCCGCCTCTGGCAACATTCACCCCGGCAAGACCTCGCTCTTCGAGCCGGTGCACGGATCGGCTCCGCCGCTCGCCGGAAAGAACGTGGCCAACCCGATCGGTGCCATCCTGTCGTCGGCGTTGATGCTCGAAACGCTGGGCGCGCGCCAGCAAGCCAGGGCGATCGAGGCCGCAGTCCTGGCGGCAGTCGCCGAAGGCCAGACCACGTCCGACATCGGCGGCTCATTGGGTACGCGCGAATGTGGAGACTGGATCGCGCGAGCAATAACAAAGAACGAATAACAAATGACAAAAGACGTTTTCATTCTCGGCGGCGCGCGTACGCCCATGACGCAACATGTGGGGGCGCTGAAGGATTTTTCCGCGATCGATCTCGGCGCCATTGCGTCGAAGGCGGCTCTTGAACGGACCGGCACGAAGCCCGAGTGGATCGACCACGTGGTGTTCGGCAACGTGCAGCAGAGCAGCGTCGATGCGCATTACGGTGCGCGTCACGTGGGGCTCAAGGCCGGCGTGCCGCAGGAAGTGCCGGCCCTCACGGTGAATCGCCTGTGTGGTTCGGGCATCCAGGCCGTCATCAACGGCGCGCAGCACATTCAACTCGACGAAGCGGGATTTGTGCTGGCCGGCGGCATGGAGAACATGAGCCAGGTGCCGCACATCATTCGCGGCCTGCGTGGCGGGTTGAAGCTGGGACAGGGCAAGCTCGAAGACTGGTTGTGGGAAGGGCTGAACGACCCCTATGCCGGCTGCTCGATGGCGATCACCGCCGAGAACTGCGCCGTCAAGTACGGCATCACGCGCGAGGACTCAGATGCCTACGCGCTTCGCAGCCAGCAGCTCGCGCAGAAGGCGTGGGCGTCGGGGATCATGAAAGACGAAGTGGTCCCGGTTGAAATCAAGACGAAGAAGGGCGTGACGCTCGTCGAGAAGGACGATCACATGCGCCCCGAAACAACGATGGAGATTCTCGCGAAGCTGCCGACGGTGTTCAAGAAAGACGGCGTCGTCACCGCCGGCAACGCCAGCGGCATCGTCGACGGCGCCGCCGCGCTGGTGATTGCCGGCGAGGATGCGGTGAAGGCAAGAGGGGCGGAGCCCCTCGGACGAATTAGGTCGTGGGCGACCGTCGGCGTGGATCCGACGCTGATGGGCATGGGCCCGGCGCCGGCCATCCGCAAGGCCCTCGAGCGTGCCGGGATGAAGCTTGCCGATCTCGACTTGATCGAGATCAACGAGGCGTTCGCGCCGCAGTATCTCGCGTGCGAGAAGGAATTGGGCCTCGATCGTGACAAGGTCAACGTCAACGGCGGCGCGATTGCGGTCGGCCATCCGCTGGGCGCCAGCGGGGCGCGGTTGCTCCTCACGTTGTTGCTCGAGTTGCGGCGGCGCGGTAAGAAGTATGGTGTGGCCTCCGCCTGCATTGGCGGTGGTCAAGGCATTGCGATGATCATCGAGGCGGTCTGATGGCGATCAAGACAGTTGGCGTATTGGGTTGCGGGTTGATGGGCGCGGGCATCGCGCAGGTATCGGCGGCGGCCGGCTTCAAGACCACCGTCCTCGAGGTGAACGAGGACGTGTTGAAGAAGGGCCTTGGACGCATCGAGAAGTTCCTCACCGACGGCGTGGCAAAAGGCAAGGTCACCGAAGAGGTCAAGTCGACGACGCTGGCCAATCTGAAGGGGACCACGAAGTACGCGGACCTCAAGGACTGCGACCTCGTGATCGAGGCGATCATCGAGAACGTCGAGCTGAAAAAGCAGGCCTACGCGCAGGTCGAAGCCGTCGTTGGCCCGCACTGTTTGATCGCGTCAAATACTTCGTCGCTCTGCATCACCGAGCTCGGCGCGGGCACGAAGCGGCCCGACAAGGTCGGCGGCCTGCATTTCTTCAATCCGGTGCCGTTGATGAAGCTCGTGGAAGTGATCCGCGCGCTGGCCACCAGCCAGGAAACGCACGATGCGTTGATGGGCTTTGCGAAGGCGATTGGCAAAGAGCCGATCACGGCGCCCGATCGCGGCGGCTTCATCGTCAATCGGCTGCTCGTCCCGTATTTGCTCGATGCGATTCGCTGCTTCGAAGAGGGCCTGGGAACCGCGCAGGACATCGACAACGGCATGAAGCTGGGATGCGGCTACCCGATGGGCCCGCTGACGCTGCTCGACTTCGTCGGCCTCGACACCACGTACTACATCGCCAACATCATGTTCGACGAGTTCCGCGAAGCGCGCTTCGCGCCGCCGCCGCTGCTGAAGCGGATGGTGCTCGCCGGCCACCTGGGGAAGAAATCCGGAAAAGGTTTTTACGACTACGCCCCGAAGTAGGGGTGGGACTTTAGTCGAACGTACGTAGGGGCGGGACTTTAGTCCCGCCCAAGTCTCGCCAGAACTTGCTTCGCCTGTTCCTTGAAGCGGCGATCCTCAGGAGTCCAATCGGGATCGAACGGCGCATCGATCGCCGCCTGGTATTCCTTTCGCGCATCTTCCTGGCGGCCCATATCGGCGAGCGTGTCGCCGAGGAAGATGTGCGAGATCACGCTGTTCGGGTTGTAGGTGAGCGACTTGCGCAAGTGCTCCTCGGATCGCTTGTTGCTGCCGCCGAAGAGTCCCGGCACCTTGAAGTACCAGCGGCCCAGTGCGCGATCGGCGGAGCCTTGCAGGAAACCCTGATCGAGCTTCAGGGTCACCAACAACGCGTCTTTGATCTGCCCACGATACTTGATGCCCTGCCGCATGCCAAAGGATTCTGCCAGCGCACCCATATTCGCCGCCAGCCAGAAGTGGCCGTCGGGACGGTTGGCGTTGATGGCCATCGCGGTGCGCGCCGCGGCGATGCCGGCTTCGAGGGCGGCCTTGCGTTCGGCTTCGGGCAGGCCGTTGGTGCCCAGCCAGTAGCGGGCCTTCGCCAGCTTGACCGCGGCATCGAAGTCCTTGGGATTGGTTTGCAGGCGCGAGGCCCAGATGCCTTCTGCCTTGCGCGCGCTCGCGAGATTCTCGCGGTCTTGGTAAAGGACCTCTGGATCGTCAGCAGGAACCTGCGCGGCGGTCCGTGCATCAAATGGGGTTATGGCACCCAGTGCACCCGCCGCACCGGCGACGACGTACAATGAAACGATGCAGGATCTTATCCAGCGTCTGCTGATCGAGCTGGGGGAGGATCCGTCCCGCGAGGGGCTGGTCAAGACTCCACGACGTGTCGACAAGGCGCTGAGGTTCCTCACAAGCGGCTACTCGGCCGACATTGACGAAATGCTGAACGGCGCGCTGTTCAGCGTCGATTATAGCGAGATGGTGATCGTCCGCGATATCGACTTCTACAGCATGTGCGAGCACCACCTGCTGCCGTTCTTCGGCAAGTGCCACGTCGCCTACATTCCGAATGGCCGCGTCATCGGGCTGAGCAAGATTCCGCGCCTGGTGGATATTTTCGCGCGCCGGCTGCAGCTCCAGGAACGGATGACGAATCAGATCGGGGCAACCATCACCGAGAAGATCAATCCGTTAGGGGTGGCGGTGGTGTGCGAGGCCACGCACCTGTGCATGGCGATGCGCGGGGTCGAAAAGCAGAACTCTTACACCATCACGAGCGCCATGCTCGGCGCGTTCCGCGACCAGCAGCGGACCCGAATGGAATTCCTCGAGCTCCTGAAACTGAGAAGCGGCAGCCTGTCGACGATCACAGGACTGCCGCTCCCAGGAACTTCACATCACGACGACTAGAATCGGTACGCCGCGTTGAAGCGGATGTTCCTCGGCCCAAACACCTGAGCCGGCGAACCGAACTGCGGCACCGTGTTGATCGTGCCGGCCGGGTCGCCGTTCTGGCGGAGGTTGATGGTGCCGCTCAGCGCGCGGGCATCCCAGTAGGTGTTGGTGTTGGTGACGTTGTGGAAGTCCACCGACATCTCCAGCGCGCGCGTGCCCATGTTCACATTCTTGAACAGGCGCAGATCCGCCGCCGTGCGCGTCGGCAACCGGAACGAGCCCTGCGGCTCCACGTTGATGGTCGAATTGCCGCCCACGGTCTGCGCCGTGACGAACTGCCGCGTGATCACGGCGCCGCTCTGGCGATTCACGTTGCCGGCAAAGCCGATGTCCCAGAACGGCAGGATGTAGGTGCCCGTCACCTTGAACTGGTGCGGACGGTCGCCGATCTGACCGGTGACCGGTCCCGTGGTGTTGATCAGATTGTTCGGATTGGTGTTGACGCTCAAGCCTTCCTGGCGCGTCTGGCTGTAGGTGTAGCCGATCAGCATCTGCCACCGGTTCGACATGCGCTTGGTGCCGCTGATCTCGACGCCGTTGTAGGTCTGGCGGAAGTTCCGATCGTTGGTAAAGAACGTCTGGTTCACCGCCGTCGAGGTGCGGTTGTAGAACTGGAACGTCGAGTCGTCCGCCGTGTTAGCGATGCCGTCGCGGCCCGTATCCACGCGGGTGGTCAGGAACGTGTCGTACGGATTGGCGGGGTTTGACGTCGCCTGCGGGTTGCGCTCAACGCGGTGCGTGCCGATTACGCTGAGGCGCAGGGCGGGGAGGAGCTCGTGATCAAGGCCACCCGTGAACTCGTCGGTGTAGGGACGCGTGTAGTCCGGATCGGTCGATACCGTCGAGACGTCGACACGCGAAATCACCGGGTTGCCGGTCTGCTCGCCGGGTTGGAAACGGCGATCGCCGTTGAGATCGTTCCAACCGTAATTCTCCGAATAGTTACCGTTCGGGTTGATGCCACCGAGAATGCCGCCGCCCGACGCGATCACGTAGTAGTAGCGGCCCGCGGCGAACTTGAGCCCGGTACGGCCATCGCCGGTCACGTCGTAGGCGGCGCTGATGCGTGGGCCTGCCGTCTTCCAGTCGACCACGTCCGGAATCTCGGCGAACGTGCGCTGCAAATTGGGGAAGAAGCGGCTTGTCGGACTGGACTGTTCCGGCAGATATCCATTGAGGTGCTCCCAGCGGACACCGGCGGTCACCGTCAGCCGTTTCCACGAGACGGAGTCCTGGGCGTAGAGCGCGAGCACATCGACCGCGGTCCTCGAGTACACCGGCGTCGCAAACAGGGTTACGTTCTGCGAGAGGCCGGTCGCGCTGCTGTAGGTGATGTCGACATCGTCAAATCGCACGTCGCGCTGTTCGACGGGCATGTGAGAGTAATCAGCGCCGAATTTGAACTCGTGCCGGCCCCCCAACGCCTCGTCGACGTAATACTGACCGGTCGTGTTCATCTGGTAGCGATCGCGCCAGCGTTCCGCGCCGGTCGCGGCGTTGCGCGTGCGGATGTTGGTCGCGGTATCGAGCAGCGTCTGATCGTTGCCGTTGAGATAGGTCGGGAAGAAGATCTTGTTCAACCCAACGCGCGCGTCGATGAAGAACCGCTGCGTGACCACCGAGTTCAACAGCACCTGGTAGATGTCGAAGACATCGTCTTCATTGTTGGTCGACTCGAGCACGGTGACGTTCGATGCGGTTAGGAACCGATTCGGCTTCTTGTAGTATTGACGCGAGTAAAGGCCGGTCAGGCGGTGGTTGTCGTTCAACTGATAGTTGGCGTTGACGAGGCCCGACGTGATGTCGGTCTTGTCGAGCACCAGCGTCGAGAAGGCCGCCGGCACGTTCACGTGCACGCGCCAGTCGCGGAACGACGTGAAGATGCGGAGCTTGCGCGCGATGATCGGTCCGCCCCCGCTGATGTTGATGTCCGACACGAAATCCACCGCGTTGGTTTCCGGACGGAAGCCGTAGCGCAGCAGCTCGTCGTCGATGTTCTGCGTCTGCGTGGCGTCGCCCAGCCAGGCGCCCGTCAGCCGGCCGCGCCAGTTTTCGCCGCCGCTCTTGGTCACCATGTTGAGGAACACGCCGCTGGTCGGCACGGTGATGTCGTGCGCGCCGGTGGAGACCTGGATGTCGTCGAAGGCGTCGAAGTCGTAATAGAAGCCGGCCGCGCCGATCGCCGCCGGGTCGCCCACGTTGATGCCATTGAGGTAGCTGGAGTTCTGCGCGCTCGTGGTGCCGCGCGCGTTGAACACGCCCTGCAGGCCGCCCGACGTGCCGCCCACATCGGGACGGGTGATCAATAGGCTCGGCACCTTGTATTCGACCAGCGACCAGATGTCGCGGCCGCCTGGCGTGGCCTGGAGCAGCTGTTCGCCCAGGTTGACGCTCGTGTTCGCGCTCGTGGTGTCGACGACCGGTGAGGTGCCGGTCACCGTGACCGTCTCGGCGACGGTGGCCACGCGCAGATCCATGTCGAGCGGCACGGTCTGGCCGACGATGACCGTGACGTTCTCACGAATGACGGTGCGGAAACCCTGCAGCTCGGTCTTCACGGAGTACACGCCCGGCTGGAGAGACGGGAAGCGAACCACCCCGCCCGTATCGGTCGCGCCGGTCATCGTGCCGGCGACCAACACTGGACTCGTCAGCGTGACGGTCACACCGGGCACGGCGGCCCCTTGTTCGTCAGTAGCGCGTACCAGGATCGAACCCGTTTGCACTTGCGCAACGACGGGCAACGCCGCAAAAGCCACCACCAAACCAATGGCCGCAAGCCACACTCGTACTCGTTTCATCGCCTTGACCTCCGGGAAACCGTTTCGCGCCTTCGAGAGTTTGGATAACAGACTTTCAAAACGAACCAAGCTCGCCTGACACCGAACGACTTGGTTGAACCTGAACTGACATGTGCCTGACTGGCGCGCAGGCTGGTGGAATGCCACAAGCAATCCATCTGCCGACGGACTATATACTTAGTTGATGCGCGTCGCGTGGCTGGTTGTGTGTGCAATTCTCGCAGCTATTCCGGTCGTTGATGCCCAGACGGGTAAACCCACGAAAAAGGCTCCCGCGCGCACCACGCCAAAGACTCCGGAAGCGCCGCCCCAGACCATTCAAGCTGAGTGGCAGTGCCGGTCCGAACTTGGAACCGGCGTCACAACCGGCCGCCGATTCTGCGACGTGCTGACCGGCAATGACCCCAAGCAAGGGGTGCTCATCACCATTCCACCGCATCGTGGCCCGGTGACGATTTCCTTCGAGCTCCACAACCGGCACACCTATTCGGCGGAGCTCGTGAAGATCAAACAGGCCTACCGGAAATACACCGCCACCATCGGTGTGCTGTCGATGGACAACACGCTGGTTGACCGCGCCGTGGTGTTGAGCGAGTTCCGGACCGAGAAGGACTTGTTCGATCGCATCGGCGGCGGCGCCGGACCGGGCGGCGTCAAGGCCGTGGCGCCGTCGGGCGCCGAGCCGATCATCATCGAGTTGCCGGCAGATATTGGCGCGCAGGTGTCGGTGCTGGGCGAGAAGCTGTCGGTGATTCGACCTGACGGCGAAGTGGACAACTTCACAAGTCCCGGGCGGCCGATTGCCAGCATCAGCAACGTGATGCTGGAATTCAGGCCGGGCCCACCGCCGAAGAAGACACCTGCGAAAAAGCCCTGAGGATCGCTGCAGCGGACTGGTCGATGTCTTCTTCGGTGGTGGACCAGTTCGACACCGAAACCCGCATCGCCTGCTTGCCCTGCCAGAACGCGCCGCCTGCCCAGCATGTGCCGTCCGCTTGCACCGCGGCGATCACCTGGCGCGTGGTCTCGTCGTTCCCGAAGTGCACCAGCACCTGATTGAGCACGACCTCATTCAGAATCGTGACGCCGGGCGAGCGCGAGACCGTCTCGGCGATGCGGCGCGCGAGCGCGCAGTTGCGGCGAACGATTTCGACGATGCCGTCGCGGCCGAGAGCGCGGAACAACGCGTAGAGCGGCAGGATGCGTGAGCGGCGTGATGAGTCGGGCACCCAGTCCATGCCGGCGCGCTCCTCGTCCGCGCCGCGCTGCAGGTACGACGCCTTGAGGCCCATCGCCGCCCGGTGTGGAGCAGCGTCCGCGACGAGGGCAATGCCGGAATCGTACGGGACGTTCAGCCATTTGTGCGCATCGGTGGCCCACGAGTCCGCGGTTTCGATGCCCGCGACCTGCGATCGCAGTTCGGGAACCGCCGCCGCCCACAAACCGAACGCGCCGTCGATGTGCACCCACGCGCCACGTGCGTGCGCGGCCTGTTACGATCGCGCCGATCGGATCGCTCGCGCCGGTGCTGACGTTGCCGGCCTGCGCACACACGATGGTCGGCCTGCCCACCGTAGCCTTGGCGAAGGTGGGGCCGCTCGCGTCCTTCAGCGCCGCATCGAGTGCGTCCGCGCGCATCCGGCCCTGATCGTCCACGGCCACCACCTCGAGCTCCTGGCTGCCGAACCCGAGATACCGCAACGCGCCGATCGCGGTGATGTGTGCTTCACCGCCCACGAGCACGCGCACCCGCGGCGCGCGTTGCAGGCCGTCGGTTTCCACGTTCCAGCCGGCGCGGCGCAGCACCTCGTGCCTCGCCGCGGCAAGACACGTGAAGTTCGCCATGTGGCAGCCGGTGACGAAGCCGACGCCGGCGTGCCGGGGAAAGTCGAGCAGCTCGAGGACCCAGCCCGCCACGATGTCTTCCATCACCGAGATGGCGGGTGACTGGGCGTAGAGAGCGGCGTTCTGATCCCAGGCGCTGCCGAGCCAATCGGCAGCCACCGTGACGGGTACTGCGCCGCCGGTCACGAAGCCGAAATAGCGTGGTCCCGCGCTGGCGACGATCCCGGCATCGGCGTGCTCGACCAGCTCGTCGAGCACGGTCAGCGGATCGGCAGGTCCTTGCGGCAACGGACCACCCAGCGCTTCGATTAGCGATGCCCTTGTGGCTGTGCCGCCGACATGGCGATTGCCGAGATCATCGAGATACCGCGACGAAATCTCGTGCGCACGATTCAAGAGGGATCGATGCATATCAGTCCAGAAACTTGACCGCGACAATCGGCAGGTCGAGAGGCTTGGCCCATGCTTCCCATTCGAGCGCCGTTCTCGTCCTGAACGCCGCGCTGGGGTCGCTCCCATCGGCGAGGCCGAGCGATTCGAACAACCGCGCGCGAAAATGCGGCTCGAGCGCGGCCACCGCCACCATCCCTTCGCGGGCGCCGTACAGTCCGTACGCGGGATTGCCGCCACCCAGCGGGCCGCCGGGCGCCGTCAGCCCGTGGCGCAGCGGCGCCGCGATGTCGTGAATCACGTTCGCGAGGCCGACCACGCGGCTCGAACCGGGCGCATCGTTCATCAATTCGATGGCCGCGGCATAGGCGCGCTCGGCGCCCACCATATCCGCCACCAGCGTCAACGGCATCTGCCGCCGCAACAACCCGTGCTGCGCCTGGTAGGTGAGGTCGTGACCGGCATGCGCGGGATCCGCGGTGTCGCCGACGATATTCAAGTGGCGCAGCGCGGGGTAGTCGCGTGCGAGCGACTCCGCATCGAGTCCGAGACGGGTCAGGGCAGCAGGCCGCTGGCTCGCGACAAACAGATCGCAGTCCCGCAAGTGCGCCTTCAGGGCGTTCATCCCGTCGCGCGATTTCAGATCGAGGCGCTCCACGCGCACGCCCGCGTGCAGCTCGTCGTACCACGCCTTGCACATGGTCTCGAGCGCGTCGCCCTGCGGCGGCTCGATCTTCAGCGCGGCTGCGCCGCGCTGCACCAGGCGCGCGACCGCGGCGGGGCCAGGCACGTTCTGCGCGATGCTAACGAGGCGCACGATCGATCCACTCGTCAATGATCGCCGCGAGGTCGAGGTCGGGCGCGATCAGGCAGCTATGGCCGTGGCCTTCGAGCACACGCATGCTCGCCCGCGGCGACAGCTCGCTCATCAAGCGGGCCTGCTGCACCGCCGGCACCAGCGTGTCGCGATCAGAGGCGAGGTAGAGAACCGGAGAGTCCAGGGCGGGCAAGCGGTCGCGCAGGTCGTATTGCCTCAGGATGCGGAGGCGAGAGAGGTACCCCTCGCGCGTGGTCGAGCGCATCAGATCGTGGAACCGGCGAATCTCATCCCGGTTGGTTTTCGCCGAGTGCATCCGGCGAGCGTTCAACGTCCGCACGATTCGCATCACCGGCCACGGCGTGGCGCGCAGCAGGTGATAGCCGAGCGAGAGCCGCGCCGGCGACGCGAAATGCGCGAACGAATTGAGAATCACCAGCCGTTCGACGCGCTCCGGATGCGCGAGCGCGTAACTCAGGGTCAGCGCGCCGCCGAAGGATTCGCCGACCAGCGCCACGCGCCCGCCTTCGGGCGCCAGTCGCGAGACCTCGCGATCCAGATCCGACACGAGTGCGTCCATGGATCCGGCGTCGTCACGCAGGCTGGTGGTCGCGACCGTGAAACGGCGTTCGAGTCCGGGGATCTGTCGATAGAACAGTTTGCCGGTTCCGTCGATCCCGGGCACGAGCAGCAATGGTGGCTTCGACACAACCGTCAACTGTGAACTGTCAACTGTCAACTTCCTTATGGTACTCTTCGCACGTGACGCCAGCTCAAGCGGGTCGCGTGACGTGGACGGTGATCTCCATTTTCATCGTCGAAACGCTGGTGTTTGGCCTGTCGGTGCTGCCCGCGTTTACGTTCTGGACCTGGACGATCAACTGGGTGCCCGATGCGCCCCTCCTGCGGCCGGCCATCGTCGCCATGTCGCTGATACCTGCCTACCTCGTGTTCGCGTTCTCACTGGTGGCGCTCTCGGCCTTCTCGACGAAGGTCTGTGGCTGGCGCACCGCTCCCGACGGCATGTGGAAGCTGCGTGATCTCGAGTGGCCGCTGCTCGACTGGGTGCGCTACATGATCTCGACGCACGTCGTGCGGGTCCTGGTCGGCACCTTCTTCAGGGCCTCGCCGCTGTGGACGCTCTACATGCGCTGGAACGGCGCCCGCATGGGCCGCGGCGTGCACATCAACAGCCTGTCGATCTCCGATCACAACATGCTCGAGTTCGGCGATGGTGTGGTGCTCGGCGAAAACGTGCACCTCTCGGGCCATACTGTGGAAGGCGGCATGGTCAAGACGGGACGGGTGAAGTTGTCGCGATACGTCACCGTGGGCCTGGGCAGCATGGTGGGGATCAACGTCGAAGCCGGCGAGAAGTGCCAGATTGGGGCGATGAGCGCGGTACTCAAAGGCACGAAGCTCGACGCCAACTCGGTTTACGTGGGCGTCCCGGTGCGAAAAGTCGACCGCGGTACTCCGGCTGCAGTCCTGGAAACGGCCCTGCTGGACGCGTGAACCCACTCATTTCCATCGTCGTTCCCGTTTACAACGAAGCGCGGACGGTGGCGTCGGTGATCGAGCGGCTGATCGCCATCGATCTGCCCGCACCGCGTGAGATCCTCGTGGTCAACGACGGCTCGACCGACGGCACGCGCGACGTGCTCAACCAGATCACCGAACGCCCCGAGCTGCGGATCATTCACGCTGAGAAGAATGGCGGGAAGGGCAGCGCCATCCGAATCGGATTCGCGAAGGCCTCGGGCACCATCGTCGCGATCCAGGATGCCGATCTGGAGCTCGATCCCGCGCAGCTGGCGGATCTGGTCACGCCGATCCTCGATGGCCGCACCCGCGTCGTCTACGGATCGCGGTTTCTCGCCGGCCGTCCGGATGCGCCGTGGCTCTCGATCGCGGCCAACCAGGTGCTGACCGGCGTCACCAATGTGCTGTTTGGCGGACGGCTCACCGACATGGAGACCTGTTACAAGGTGATGGCCGCCGACATCGCGAAGTCGCTCAACCTCGAATCGAATCGCTTCGACATCGAGCCCGAGATCACCGCCAAGCTGCTGCGCTCGGGCCACGCGATTCTCGAGCTGCCGATTCGCTTCGAGCCGCGCAGCCGCGCGCAGGGCAAGAAGATCGGCTGGCGCGACGGCGTGCGCGCCATCCAGGTGTTACTCAAGTACCGATTCACAAAATGATCCGCCTTCGCGAAGGCTACGGCGGGCCGGGGTTGCTCGTGGCCCTGGCAGCGGCGATCGGCCTCGCGACCTTCGGAGTCCTCAAAGGCACGTGGGCCGTTGGCGGCTCCGATTCCTCGTGTTACGCCTTGATGGCTGAGGCCTTGGCGAGCGGCCGGTTGCAGCCGGCGAGCGCGCTCGCCGTCGAGGCGCCGTGGCCTGATGCAGCGCGGACGCTGGCGCCCGGCGGCTTCATTCCTTCGCCGGTTCGTCCCGACGCGGCGTCGCCGATTTGCGCTCCGGGATTCTCGGTGCTGATGGCGCCGTTGGCGGCGGTCTTTGGGCGGAATGCGATCTTCCTGCTCATTCCGATCTCAGGCGCGGTCCTCGTGTTCTCGGCGTTCCTGATCGCGCGACGGTTGGCCGGCGGCATGGCGGGCGCCGTGGCCGCACTCCTCACGGCGACGAGCCCGATCGTGTTGTTCCAGGTCGTCCAGCCGATGAACGACGTGCTTGCCGCCGCGTTGTGGTTGGCGGCACTGGCGTGGTTCATCAGCAGGCCGCAACCGATTGCGTGCGGAATCTTGATTGGCCTCGCAATCCTGGTGAGGCCCAATCTCGCGCCGCTCGCGCTGGTCTTCGCCGCGTTGCCGCTGGTGCTCAAACATCCGCAACCATTCCGCGAGATCACGGTGATGGCGATCGCGGCCGTGCCCGCTGTGGCCCTGATGTTCTGGCTGAATGCCCAACTGTATGGGAGCGTGATGGCCAGCGGTTACGGTGACGCAACTCAACTCTTCAGCACTGCCAACATCAACCACAACCTGACGAATTTCGGCTTGGCAGCGTTGCAGACTCAGTACGTCGTGCCGGTGTTGGGGTTGCTCGCGCCGGTGATTTTTTCCGGCGAGAAGCGAAGCCTGTCCGCGATGCTGCTTGCCGCGGCCATCGTCGTGATCGCGATTTACCTGTTGTACCAGCCGTTTCCAGAGTGGTGGTACCTCCGGTTCCTGATTCCCGCGCTGGTGTTGCTGCTGATCCTGGCAAGCGCCGTGGCGGTGGAGCTCGCCACCCGCGCGCGCATGGGCGGCGTCATTCCGATCGTGGCGGTGCTGCTCGCGATTCTCGGCACGCGAACGGCCGGCGACCGGCAGGCGTTTGAATTGCAGCGAATGGAAGGACGTTACCGCGACACTGCGGCGCTGATCACCGATCGGCTGCCCGCGAATGCCGTCCTGATCACTGTGTGGCAGAGCGGCAGCGTGCGCTTTCATGCCGGTCGCGACGCAGTGCTGTGGGATTCACTCGATCCGGCGTGGCTCGATCGCGCCATCGCGTGGTTGAGTGAGCGCGGACTGCAGCCGTATTTCCTGTTCGAACGCCGCGAAGAACCGGAATTTCGCGCCCGGTTCCGCGGTGCATCAGCGTTGGGCGCGCTCGACTGGCCGCCGCGCCTCGATCTCAATCGGCAGGTGCGGATTTACGATCCCGCCGATCGCGCGCGATTTCTCTCCGGTGAAAAATATCCGACCGAGAATCAGCCGCGCAGGAAGTAATCAGCGGTGTAGATGTAGATCGCGTAGACACTGCCCTCACCGATCAGCAGGCCGATGATGAATTTCGTGAAGTTGATGCGCAAGGTGCCGCAGACGTAGCAGATCAGATCCGTCGGCAGGAACATCATGAAGCTCCAGCCGATGATGATCGGCAGCTGGTAGCGCTGCAGCAGATCCTTCAGCTTGCGGATCTGCTTGGGATACTTGCTCTCGAAGAACTCGTCCATATGGAGCGCTTCCGCGAAGAAGTAGCAGATGGACGAGGACACCACCACGGCCGTCATCGTTATGAGCAGCAGCCACAGCGGCGGAAAGAAGGGCAGGCCCACGAGCAGGAGGAAGGTGGCCGGCACGAGCGTAAAGGCGCGGAAGGAGCCCAGCAGGATGTAGATGATCGAGCCCACGACCATCGAGGTCGAGAACGCCCCCTGCAATTCCTTCTGAATGAACTCGCGCTCGAAGAAATAGAGATACAGCGCCCCGCCAACGATGAGGAGCCACATCGCGAAGAGCGAGTAGCGGACGGCTTTGTTCTGGAGCTGCGGAACCAACGGTCTGGTTCAGAGACGGCAGATGGCGGTGAGAGGTTCCATGCGCCGCTCTTTAGTTGAGCTCACCGAAATGAATCTGCTGCTCGAGCTTGGCAAAGGCCTCGGCGGCGGCCGGCTCTGGAGTCAGCCACGACACGATCACGCCCACGGCAAACGAGAGCGGAATCGTAAACAACCCGGGGTTGCGATACGGGAACCAGGCCGTCTCGTGGCGGAGCAGATCGATCTGGATCGTCGGCGACACGTAGATCAAGACGAGCGTCGCGACCGTGCCGAACAAGATCGACGCTTGGGCCCCTCGGGTCGTGAAGGGCTTCCAGAACATCGACAACACCAGCGCCGGGAAGTTGGCGCTGGCCGCAATCGCAAACGCCAGGCCCACCATGTAGGCGACGTTTTGTCCCTTGAACAGGATCCCGAGAACGATCGCGAACACCGCGAGCAGGATGGTGGCGCCGCGAGCCACGAGCAACTCTTCCTTCTCGCTCGCGTGGCCGTGACGGAACACATGAACGTAGACATCGTGCGAGAGGGCGGCCGCGCCCGCGAGCGTCAGCCCGGCCACCACGGCCAGGATCGTGGCAAACGCTACCGCAGCGATGAACCCGAGAAACGCCTGGCCCCCGACCGCCTGCGCCAGCAGTGGCGCCGCCATGTTGCCGCCGGCGTCGACGGCCCTGATCCCGTTCTGTCCAACCAGCACCATGGCTCCGAAGCCGAGGATAAAGGTGAGGAGATAGAAGCCGCCGATCAGTGCCGTGGCGTACATCACCGACACGCGAGCGGTGCGGCCATCGGGCACGGTGTAAAACCGCATCAGGATGTGCGGCAGGCCCGCTGTTCCGAACATCAGCGCCAGGCCGAGCGAAATCGCATCGATTGGATCCGACACCAGCCGGCCAGGCGCGAGCACCGACTGCCCATACTCATTCGCCGCGGCGCTGAAGAGCGCGAGCGGGTTGAACGAGAACTGTATCAACACCATGAACGCGAGCATGAACGCGCCCGACAGCAGCAACACGGCTTTGACGATCTGAACCCAGGTGGTGGCGATCATGCCCCCGAAGAGCACGTACGCCAGCATCACCACGCCGACGATGGCGACGGCGATCTCGTAGTCGAGGCCGAACAGCAATCGAATCAGGTTGCCGGCGCCCACCATCTGCGCGATCAGATAGAACGCCACCACCGCCAGGCTGCCGGCGGCGGCTGCCACGCGGACGGGCGCCTGCTGCAATCTGAACGCCACCACATCGCTGAACGTGAAGCGGCCAAGGTTTCTGAGCGGCTCCGCGATTAGACAGACCACCACGGGCCACCCGACGAGAAAGCCGATGGAGTAGATGAGGCCGTCGAAGCCATTGAGGGCCACCATGCCGGCGATGCCGAGGAAGCTTGCCGCGCTCATGTAGTCGCCGGCGAGCGCGAGGCCGTTCTGCAGCGCCGTGACCGATCCGCCGGCGGCATAAAAGTCTTTCGTGTTGCGGGTGCGCTTTGCCGCCCACCACGTGATGAGCAGTGACAGGCCGATGAAGATGACAAAGCCCGTCATTGCGACGGTGTTGGGTCCTCCGGACGGCAATTAACGGCCCTCCTGATGGGCGCGGCGAATGTCCGCAACGGTGGCGTCGTAATGCTCGTTGGCCCACTTCACGTAAATCACGATCAGGGCCCACGCCGTCACGATGACCAGCACGCCCAGCAGGATGCCGAGGCTCAGTCCCGGCATCAGCACGGTGCCGAGCAGGGGCTTGTTGAAGGCGATCAGCAGGATGAAGCCGACGTATACGAGCGTCATGATGGTGGTGAGGATCACCGCGAGGCGCCAGCGTGCGGCGGACACGAGAATCAGGCGGGATTTGGAATCCGTCATTGCGGCGGTCATCGTATCAGTTGAAAGGTGAAAGCTGATATAGTCCGCGCCGTACTGCCCCATTAGGGCAGAAACGGAGTGAGCTATGCGAATGCGGTTTGTCTCGCTGATTGGTCTCGCCTCCCTGTTCCTTTTCGCTGCCCCCACCTTCGCCCAGGACGCTTCCTTAATCGGTAACGTAGTCGATGGCACCAAAGCCGCCCTGCCGGGCGCGACGATCACGGCAACGATGATCGACACTGGCCGCGCCAGCACCACGGTCGCCGACGAACGCGGCGAATATCGGTTGCGCGGGCTCGCACCGGGGCGCTACCGGGTCCAGGCCGAATTGTCAGGCTTTTCGACGGTGGTCGTCCCCGAGATCGAGCTGCTCGTCGGCCAGAATCGATCGCTGCCGTTCGCGATGCAGGTGGCGTCGCTGACGGAAACCCTTACCGTGACCGGTGAATCGCCGCTCGTCGACATCAGCTCGACGCAGGTCTCCGGCAACGTCGATCGCCGGCAGATGGAAGAACTGCCGCTGCAGGGTCGCAACTGGATGGAGCTGGCCATGCAGGTGAAGGGCATCACCGCCAACGCGGTGGACACCACGCCGGGCGTGCGCGATCGCGCGTTCCAATTGAATCTCGATGGCCAGGAGATCACGCAGCAGGTGGCGGGCTCCGGTTTCGGCCAGCCGAAGTTCAGCCGCGAGGCGATCGCCGAGTTCCAGGTCGTCACCAACCTGTTCGACATCACGCAGGGCCGCTCGCTCGGCATCCAGGTGCAGGCGATCTCGCGCTCCGGCACCAACAACTACGACGGCAGCGTCTACGGATATTTCCGCGACGACAAGTGGATCGCGAAGGACTTCATCGCCAATCGCGTGCTGCCGTACGCGAATCAGCAGATCGGCGGGGCCATCGGCGGCCCGCTGATCAAGGACAAGG
Organism: uncultured Acidimicrobiia bacterium; assembly: GCA_963784445.1. Lineage (GTDB taxonomy): Bacteria > Acidobacteriota > Vicinamibacteria > Vicinamibacterales > UBA2999 > 12-FULL-67-14b. The sequence continues at coordinate 599,022 of CAWARO010000003.1, forward strand.
CGCATTTCTTCCTGTCGCTGGAGCGCGAGAACGAGCCCAACACCATCCTCACCTCGGTCGCGGCGTTGCCGGGATCGTCGTGGTCGTTTCCCACCAAACTGGTGCAGAACAGTTTCCTGGGCCGGGCGGACTGGTCGGTGACGCCCAACGATCGCCTCACCGCGCGCGCGTCGTACTGGGACTGGGACAATCCCTTCACACAAGTCGGCGGCACTGAGCACCCGTCACAGGCCGCGGCGCGCTCGCGCAAGGCGATCAACGTCGTCGGCACGTGGGCCAAGGTGTTGGGCCCGACCAAGCTGCAGGAAGTGAAGCTTGGCTATACCCACTTCGACTGGCAGAACCTCCTCGCGGTGCCGTCGTTGGTGCAGACGCCGAACTATGTATTTCCGAATGCCATGATCTTTGGGCAGCGCCGAAACTATCCTCAGGAGTTTTTCCAGAACACGTTCAGCGCGCGCTACGACTTGATGATGACCGCTGGCCGTCACGATATGAAGGTCGGCGGCGAGTTCCTGCGCTGGCACGACACCGGCCAATGGCAGTTGCTGTCGCGCGGCGAGTACATCTTCACGTCGACCCCAGCAGACCTGGCGCGGCGATTCCCCGTCGACGCATGGGACGATCCGTCACGGTGGGACGTCAGCGGCCTCGACTCCATCGTGCAGCGTTTCGATCAGAATTTCGGTGACTGGACGATCGACATTCCGCGGCCGACGTGGGCGGTGTGGTTCGGCGACACGTGGCGGATGCGCAACGACTTCACGGTGAACTACGGCATCCGCTGGGATGCGGATTGGGGCGCGCTCGATCCGCCGCACATCACGACCCAGGCCACGTTCGACCCGGCGCCGGGATGGACGTATCCGGGCCTTGGGCTCGAGCCGGGCGCGATGCTGTATCCGAACAACCTGCGCGACCTCGGCAGCGTGGCGCCCCGTGGCGGCTTTACGTGGAACGTCGGCGGGAACGGCGATCTCGTGATTCGCGGCGGCAGCGGGCTGTACTACAGCATTCCCGACTCGAACACCACGTTCAGCATCCAGTCGTTCAACGGTGAGCGCATTCTCGTCAATTCGTTCCCGAACGACGGACAGCCGGGCTTCATCCAGGATCCGACGCGCGGCCGCACGCCGGAAGATTTCCTGTCGGGGCGCTACCCGGTGCCGGCGCAAGGCCCGCGCGTGATCGCGCACGACTACCAGATGCCGTCGACGTGGCAAAGCATCGTCGGGATGCAGAAGCAGATCGGCAGTCAGCTGGGGTTCGAGGCCGACTTTACGCACTGGAAGGGGTATCACTTCGCCCGCCAGCGCGATCCGAACCTGTTCTTCAACCCCGCGACCGGCTACAACCGCAACCCGGCGCAGGGACGCCCCGATCCGAAGTACGGCCAGATTCAGTGGCTCGAGTCGAACGGCAGTGCGGACTACGCGGCGATTTCGACCGCGTTGAACCGCCGCTATGCGAACAACTGGCAGAGCTCGTTGTCGTATACCTACATGCTGTTCATGAACGACAACACCAACGGCTTCCAGTCGCAGGGCAACAACCCGTTCGATCCTGACGCGGAGTGGGCGAGATCCACGGACTTCCAGCGCCACACGGTGCGGTTCAATGGCATCTGGCGGCTCCCGTACGATTTCTCGGTGTCGGGCGCGTACCTGTTTGGCTCCGGCAACTACTACCCGACCACGATCGCGCTGAACCCGTTCGGCCACACCGGCACCACGCGACTGAACTCAGGGACGACGGCATTGGCGATTCCGGAGACGATCGTCACCTCGCCGAGCAACAGCGAGACGGTGTCGGTGAGGGATCGTTTCGAGGGGCCGGCCAGCATCGCGCCCGGTGAGATCGCGCCGCGGAATGCGCTGCGCGGGTTGCCGCTGCACCGCATCGACCTGCGCGTGTCGAAAGACATCAACTTGCCGCGTGGCATGCGAGTGACCGGCATCGCGGAGGTGTTCAACGTCACCAACCACGCCAACTACGGCCAGTATAACGGCCAGATCAATTCGACGTCGTTTGGCCAGCCGAGACAGAACCTGCTGAACGCATACCAGCCGCGCGTGATGCAGTTGGCTTTCAAGGTGAGTTTCTGATCAACAGACGCTGATCTCGGACGTTAACCACGGAGGTCACGGGGCACACGGAGAATATTCTTGGAAACGCCAGTGCTGCTAAGCAGCACTGGTATTTAGAAGAAATTTTCTCCGTGTTCTCCGTGCCCTCCGTGGTTAACGTACGTGGCAGTTATTCATCCCTGAGGGCGACGTTCGGATTAAGCGCGGCCGCGCGCCGCGCGGGAATCCACGCCGCAAACGCCGCGACCAACGCAAACATCACCGCCATCGTTGCGAACGTGGCCGGATCGGTGGCGGTCACGCCCACGAGCAGCGTGGCCATAACGCGCGTGAGCGCGATCGCGGCGACCACGCCGGCCACGATGCCGGCGAGGCTCAGCACCAGGCCACGGCCGATGATCAGCGAGAGGATGCGGCCCTGCGTGGCGCCGAAGGCCATGCGCACTCCGATCTCGGTGGTGCGCTGGCGGACCGTGGTGGCGAGCACGCCGTAGAGCCCGATCATCGCGAGGATCGCGGCCACCGCCGCGAACACGCCAATCAGAATCAACGCAAACCGCGTCGGCGCGATGTGCTCGTCGAGATACGACTGCCACGTGCGCGGCTCGGTCATCAACAGGCGCGGATCCTGTTGCGACATCGCATTACGCACCGCGCCGATGATCGCCTCCGCATCACTCGACGTTCGCACCGCCCACCGGAACGCCGCACCGAACTGCGAGTATCCGTCGGTAAAGAACATCCCCTCCTCACCGTCGTTCATCATCGTCGTATGCCGCTGGTGCTTGACGACGCCGATGACTTCGAAGGTGTCGGGTTCCGGCGTGGTCACGCGCGCCAGCATGCGCTGCCCGATGGCGTTGCCGTTCGGGAACAGCTGCGCCGCCATCAGGTCGTCGATGATGATCACCTTCGCCTCTGGGCGGTTGTCTTCCTGCGTAAACGCGCGGCCGGCGATGATCGGCGTGCGGCTGAATTCGAAGTAGCCAGGCTGCACAAAGTGCGAGATCGCCTGCTGGAACTTCGCGGGATCGGTCGCGGCGTCGAGCGGGCCGAACCGCGCCAGCGAATTGCCGCCGTCGAGCGGAATCGGCCCGGCCGAGGTCGCATCAACCACGCCGGGAATGGCCTTCAATCGCTCGAGCATGGTTCGCTGGAACGCCGCGCGCGCATCCTGGCCCTGCGCGCGATTGTTCTGGATCAGGAACGTCATCACGTTGCCCGGGTCAAACCCGGGATTGGCGTTCTGCAACGCGATGAACGTGCGAATCATCAATCCTGAGCCGACCAGCAACACGAACGCGAGCGCAACTTCAGCCACCACGGCGCCGTCACGCAGCCACCGGCCGGCGCCGCCGCCCACGAGCCGGCCGCTGGACCGCAACACGTCCATGACATCGGGACGCGACGCTTTCCACGCCGGCAACACACCGAAGATCAACGCCGCTGCGAATGAGGCGAGCCCCGTGAACGCGAGCACGGTGCCATCAAGCGACACCGCCGTGGCTCGCGGCAGACCATCTGGCGACAGCTGGATCAGCGCGTCGATGCCGAACTGGGCGAGCAACAAGCCGGCGCCACCGCCAATGGCGGCGAGCACCAGGCTCTCGACCACCAGCTGGCGGACGATGCGCCAGCGGTTGCCGCCGATGGCGGCGCGGATGGCGAGCTCGCGCTCGCGCGCCGAGGCGCGCACCAGCAGCAGGTTGGCCACGTTGGCGCAGGCGATCAACAGCACGAAGACCACCGCGCCCATCAGCGCCACCAGCTGTGGCCGCACGTCGGCCACCAGGTCGTCGTGCATCGGCTCGATCCGCAGGTTCATGTTGGAGGTTTGCTTGATGGTGAAGCGGCTGCGGAGATCCGCGGACAGCCGATCGAGCTCCGCTTGCGCCTGCTGGAACGACACGCCGGGCTTCAGCTTGCCGATCACACGCAGCGACACGTTGTTGCGCGACCCGGTTTCGAAGTTGACGCGGTTGGCGATCAAGATGTCGGGACGCGGATCGACGTTGGTGCCCGGCGGAAACAGAATCTCGAAATTCGGCGCCAGCACGCCAACCACGTCTGCGCGGCCGTTGCCGAATTCGATCGACTTGCCGACGATCGTTGCGTTGCCGCCGTAACGGCGCTGCCAGAATTCATAGCTGAGGATCGCGATGTTGGGCAGCGGTGGAGGCGGCTGCACGCCCGGCGCGGGCAGCGCTTCGCCCTGCGGCGGCGCCGGCACGGGCGTGCCGTCGTCCTCCACGAAGTTGCGACCGACGTGAATACGGTGGCCGAGCATGGTGAAGAAATTCGTGGTCACCGCTCCGCCCGACACCTGCTCGGTATCGCCCTGGCCGTCACCGCCGATCGTCGGACGGAAGGAGATGATCGCTGCAAAGCCGTCGAACTGTGTGGTGTCCTTTCGCAGATCGAAGAAATCCCCCGGCGGCAGAGGGAAGTCCTTCACGTTGCGCGCCCGTAGATCGGACCAGATCGTACCGAGCCTGGCGGCGTCGCTGTAGGGCAACGGTCGCAGCAGCACAGCATTCACGACGCTGAAAATCGCCGACGTGGCGCCGATGCCGAGCGCGATGGTCAGCACCGCGGTGATGGCAAATGCGGGCTGGCGCTTCAGGCTGCGGAGTGCAAAAGTCACGTCGCGGATGAACGATTCCATGAGATCTCCGAAGTCTCAGATAGGCATGTTCCATGCCCGGCGCCGCGCGACTGGACGCCAGAAATCGGCCCAGAGTTGTGGGAATTGTTGCTGTCCTGCTCGCAGGTGGGCTGAACCATGTCCGGATCTGAACAGCCGGACGGCCGAGGTTAACGGTGTCGAAGGGCTGAAAGGGGATCGGTTTTCGATGCCTTCCACGCCGGAACGATCGAGGCCGCCAGCGCGATCGCCATCACCACGGCCGTCGCACTTCCGAACGAGACCACATCGCGCGGGCTCACGCCGTAGAGCAGAGAGCGGATCGCGCCGCTGAGCGCCGTCGCGGCCACCAGGCCGATGCCAGCGCCAATCGCCGCGAGCATGGTGCCGCGCCGCAGGAAGGTCCACACCACACTACCGCGTCCCGCGCCGACCGCCATGCGGATACCGATCTCCTGCGTGCTTTGCTGCACGGTGTAGGCGACCAGGCCGTAGATGCCGAGGGCCGCCAGCAGGATTGTCATCACGCCAAACATGGTGATGGCCCCGGCGGCCATCTGGTAGATCGCCAGCGCCACGCGAGTCTGTTCCGCGAGCATCACCGAGCGAACAATCGGGATTTGCGGATCGAGGGTGTTCACGTGCTGACGAACTTGCTTGAGTGCGTCTCCAGTGCTGCTCACGGCTCGCGCGTGGATGGTCAACGCGGGCAGGTACGATTGCAGGAGCGGAAAGTACACGTAGGGTCGCGGTTCTTCCGGCAGGCGCGCGTACTTGACGTCCCGTGCCACACCGATGACCTCCCGCCATTCCCCGGTGCCGGCTCGCAGGCGTTTGCCGATGGCGTTCTCCGGCGTTTGCCACATCCGCCGCGCCAAGGTCTCGTTCACAATCACCGCCGGGGCCGCGTCGCCGGCGTCGCGGCGCGTGAATTCGCGGCCGGCCACGAGCGCGATGCGCAGCGTCTGGAAGTAGGCGGGACCGACCACGTTGTGAAGGAAGGCGAGGTCTTCGTCGGATCGTGGTGCATACCCTTCGATCGTGATGGATCGCGGCGCCGTGTCGACGAGGCTGAGCGGCACGTACGCCGCAAGGCTCGCGCTTTCGAACGCTGGATCGGATTCCATCGCATCGAGGAACCGGTTGATCACCACCAGTCCCCGGCGCTCGTCATAGCCGCCGGTCTGGAGATCGATGGCCATTGATGTGACCTGTCGTGAATCGAAGCCGGCGTCGGCGTGCCGCGCGGCCGAATAACTGCGCAGCACCAGGCCGGCGCCGACGAGCAGGACCACAGACGCAGCCACCTGCGACACCACGAGCATCGCGCGCAGCCGCCCTCGCGCCGCCATCCTCGGCGAAATGTCATTCATCAGCGTGACGATCTCCACGCGAGATGTCGTCAGCGCCGGCGCGAGACCGAATACGATCGCACAGAGTCCCGACAGGGCCAGCGCGAAGGTCATCACGTAGGCATCGACGGTGGTATCGAGATAGACGGCGCTTGGAGCGCTGCCGGACGTGCTGAGCGAGAGGTACGGCACCAGGACCGTGGCGAGCACGAGACCGCCGAGTGCGCCGGGGATGGCCAGCACCAGGTTCTCGACAAACAGCAGGCGCAGCAGCCGTCCGCGGCTCGCGCCGAGCGCCAGCCGGACCGCCAGCTCGCCACGGCGGCTCACGCCGCGCACGAGCACCAGGTTGGCGACGTTGGCGCAGACCACCAGCAGGATCAGCACGCCCATCACCCCCAGCATGCCGATCGCCGGCAGCATGTAGGTCTGTGCGCCGAAGGGCGATTGCCAAATCGGCACGACGTCCGCGCGCGTCGTGATATTGGGGATGGGATTGTTGGCGTCGAGTTGCGACGCGAGCACGCGCGTCTGGGCGGCGCGCCTCGTTCACCGTAACGCCGGGACGCAGGCGACCGATCGTCATCATCATCGACGCGCTGCGCTGCTCGAGGCGGTCGGGTGGAAACACCTGCGGCTGCATCATGATCGGCGCGAAGACATCCATCACCATGCTCACGACGGTGCCACGGAACTCGGCATCGGCGACGCCGACGATGGTGAGCGGCTGACCATTGAGGTAGAGCGTTTTGCCGATCACGTTGCGATCGGCCCCGAAACTGCGCCGCCATAGCCCGTCGCCGATCACGGCCACCGGATGTTGACCGGGCGCCAGATCGTCGGACGGCAGAATGATGCGACCCAGTTGGGCGTTGACGCCGAGCGCCTGAAAGTAGTTTCCGGTGACGAGTTCGGCGGTCACGCGCTCGGCATCGGCGCCGAGTCCCGCGCTGGCGAAAATCATGCACGACGCCGCGAGATCGACGAAGGCCTGATCGTGCTCGCGGATGTAGCGATAGTCGGGGACGGAGAGGCCCATCGGCCGGGCGGTACCCGTGCGGCTCAGCATCACGGCCAGCGAACCTGAGTCCTGTACGCCGGGAATCGGCTTGAGCGCGAGTCCCTTGAACAGGCTGAAGACCGCGGCATTGCCGGCGATGCCGAGCGTCAGTACGCCGATCACGACCAGGGAGAATCCCGGGTTCTTGAAGAGCATGCGAACGCCGAAGCGCACGTCCTGCCACACATCGATCAGTGCCGCCATGACGCCGCCGCGCCACACCTGGCGCGCATCTTCCTGGGCCTGCAGCACGTTGCCGAATTCCCTGATCGCGGCCAGCCGCGCCGACTCGGGATCCTCGCCGTCGGCGATCCGATCGGCGATCGCCATCTGGAAGTGCCCGCGGATCTCCGCGTCGAGATCGCGGTCGATCGAGCGGCGCCGGAAGATCCAGGTCAGGAGGTTCATATCAACTCCGGCTGCGTTTCGGATTGAGGATCGTGCCAATCGCCGACACCAGTTGCGACCAGCGATCGCGTTCCTGCACGAGCTGCTTCTTGCCCTTGGCCGTCAGCCGGTAGAATTTGGCGCGCTGGTTGGCCTCGGTCTGCCGCCACTCGGCCCTCACCCAGCCCTGCTTTTCGAGCCGGTGCAGGGCAGGGTAGAGCGAGCCGGTCTCGATCTTGAGCGACTCGGCCGACTGCGTGCGGAGGGTCGCGCCAATCGCGTAGCCGTGTTGCGGCCCCCACTGCAACGTCTGAAGGATGAGCATGTCGAGCGTGCCCTGCAAGATCTCAAGACGAGGGCGGTAGCGCTTCTGTTCCATAGGATGTAGATAAACTACATCCTCAGGCTGTAGTTTGTCTACATCCTTGGCATGGTGAACCCTGGCGGGCGGGACTAAAGCCCCGCCCCTACGTGCCTCCAAGCGGGACAAAACCTTTGATCTTGACTTCACTCTTACATTACGTAAGATATGCAGCCATGGCCCCACGACTGCCATCGATGTCGCCGACCGAGTCCCTCGTGATGGAACTACTGCGCGGCCGAGAGCGCTACGGCCTGGAGCTGGTCGACGCCTCCAGGGGCACGCTCAAGCGCGGCTCCGTCTACGTCACCCTCGCCCGCATGGAAGAGAAAGGGTTTGTCGATTCCAAGCAAGAGGAGCGGTCGCCCGGTGCCAGCGGGCTGCCGCGCCGCCTCTATCGCGCCACGCCCTACGGCCGGAAGGTCCATGGCGCGTTCGCGATGTTGCGCGACGCCCTGGCGCTCAAGCCGACGGAGGCACAATGAGCTTCCAGTCCTGCGTGATCGCGTTTGCCGATCGCTTCCTCTCGGATCGCACGTTCGATCTGGTCATCGCGCCGGCGCTCGCCGACTTGCAGTTCGACGAAGAGGGGGGCGGGCGCCACCGGTTGGCGAGCCGCCTGGCGGTGCTCAAAGCGCTGGCCGGAGGGTTGCGCCTCGATGTCTGGCGCGATTCGGGCACCCTGGTCAAAGTGACGTTGCTGTCGGCGTGCTACTACTCGTTTCCGCTGGCTGTTGGCATCCGGTATTTCAAGACCTGGTCCGAGTTCTTCGTGGCGATCACGTTGGTGCTCGGGCTGTCGCTGGTGCCTGTGCTGGTCTGCTTCTGGCCAGAGCGCCGCACCGCGCGTCCGATCGACTGAGCGGGCCATGTCGGAGCTGCGCGCGCATCGGCTGTCGAAGCATTTCTCCGGCGTGCGCGTGGTGAAGGACGTGGACTTCGCGCTCCATCCCGGTGAGATTGTCGGCTACCTCGGTCCGAACGGCTCAGGCAAGACCACGACCGCCCGGATGCTCGCGGGTCTGCTCGAGCCCTCGGCCGGGCACGTGGAGTACGCCGGCCGCGACATCCGCGATGACCTCGTCTCGTTTCGCCGCCAGCTTGGCTACATTCCGGAGGAGCCGTACCTCTATCCTTTTCTCTCCGGCCGTGAATACCTCCAGCTCGTTGGCCGCCTGCGCGAGCTGCCGGAAACGCTGCTGGCGGTGAAGATCGCGGGCTTCCTCGACCTGTTCGGCCTGAGCGTTGCGGCCGATCAGGCCATTGCCTCCTATTCGAAAGGGATGCGGCAGAAGATTGTGATTTCCGCCGCGCTGATGCACGACCCGCAGGTGGTGCTCTTCGATGAACCCGAGACCGGCCTGGATGTGACCTCGACGCTGATGCTGCGGCACCTGGTGCGCATGCTCGCGGCGCGAGGCAAGGCCATTCTCTACAGCTCTCACATTCTCGAAGTGGTCGAGCGCGTGTGCGACAAGGTGATCGTCCTCCACAAAGGGGATGTCGTTGCCAACGATTCGATCGTGCGATTGCGGACCCTGCTCTCCCAGAGTTCCCTCGAGGGCGTGTTCTCCGAGCTCGTCATCCGCGAGAACCCGGAGCTGCTCGCGAAGGATCTGGCGGAGCTGTCGGCGAGGCGATGAGTGCGTAACGTGGACGCCGCCCGCCTGCGCACGCCGTATGTGCTGCTGACCAAGCTGTTCCTCCGTCAGTTCCTCGAAAACGATCTCATCGCGCCAGAGGCCGATCGCACGCAACTGCTCGCGGTGGTGGGCGCGCTCTCCATGTCGCTCACGCTGTTCATCAGCTTTTTCATGTCGGCCGGTTATCTCGGTCCGCTGATGACGCCCGGGCTGGCGACCGTTCAGTCGCTCGACGACAAGTTCTTCTACCTGTCTCTGGCGATGGTCGTGACGGCGCTGGTCGCGGCGTCCCAGTGGGACGTCCTGGCGATCGACCCGCGCGACGCTGCGATTCTCGAGCCGCTGCCGGTAAAAGCGGGAACAATTCGCCGCGCCAAGGTCTCAGCGATTGCGATTCTTGGCGGCGCGGTGGCGTGTGCCGTCAATGTGTTTCCGAGCCTCGTCTTCCCCTGGATGCTCGTGTTCAACTTCCGGCAGATGAGCGGGTTTGCGCTGCTTGGCCTCGTCGTGGTGCATGCGCTGGTGACCGTCGCGGCGGCGGCGTTCGGGTATCTCGTGGTCATCGCGCTGCGCGAGACCCTGGTGGCCCTGCTCGGGCGGCGCGGGTTCACCGTGGCCTCGCCGTGGGCGCAGGGCGCGCTCATTGTGCTGCTTGGGAGCGCGGTTCTGCTGATACCGGTGGCGGCCGATCGGATTGGGCAGCGTGGATTCGAGGGCTGGCGCGCCATGTCGCCGCCGATGTGGTTTCTCGGCGCCTACGAAGTGGCCGTCGGCGGCGTGATCGCCGACCTGCCGCGAACCGAGATGCGGCCCCGGCAGGCCGCGACCGATCTGGCGATGAGCGAGTTGTATCAAGAGCGGCGCCGGGAGTTTCCGGCGATGGCGCGTCGTGCGGCTGCGGCCATCAGCGTGGCGTTTCTCGCCGCCGCGGTGGCCTACCTGTGGAACGCGAGGCGCGTCACGGCGCTCGCCCCCGCGCCGCCGCCCTCGTCTCGGCGGGGCTGGCGGTCAGGCGGGCGGCTGGCCAATGCCTGGCTGGTCCGCGATTCGGCGGCACGGGCCGGTTTCTATTTCACGCTGGCGGCCATGTTCCGCAGCAATAACCATCGCCTGACGCTGGTGTGCGCCGCCGCGGCCGGATTCGCGATGGCGCTCGTGGCGGTCTCCAACGCGAACGCGCAGGAGGGCGCGGGACCGTCGACGCGGTTGCTGGTGATGCAGCCGCTGCTGTTTGGCGCATTGCTCGTCGGGTTCCGGCACGTGATCCGCGTGCCCGCGGAGCTGCGCGCCAACTGGGGCTTTCAGCTGGCCTGGCGCGATCGCACCCGCGCGTTCGTCGCCGGGGTGAGGCGCGCCGCCATCATTGGCCTCGTCTTGCCGGCGTTGGCGATCCTGCTGCCCTTCTACATGTTCGTGATGGGACCATCGTTGGCGCTGATGCACGCCGGCCTTGGCCTGGCCGGCGCCCTCGTGCTGTTCGAGGCGCTGATGGTGAGCTACGAGAAGGTGCCGTTTACCTGCACCTATCTGCCGAGCGAGAACATGAAGGCGCTCGCGCCGATCTATGCGATCGCCTTTATCATTGGCGCCGTGAATTTTGCGGGGATGCAGAATCGCGCCTTGCAGAGCGGCAACCCGACGCGCGTGCTGATCACCTTGGTCGTGGCATTTGCGATCCTTCGCTTGATGTCGATCAGGCGCGGACGTCTGCGAGTCGAGTTCGACGAAGCCCCTGCAACCTACCAGCAGCTCGGGCTCTCTTCCTGAAAGAAAAGGGGCCGGAACCTTTCGGCTCCGACCCCTGATTGCCTTGATGGCCTGCTGGCCTTGATGGCCTGATGGGCCTAGTGAGTCACCGTTTCCCGCGGCGCCTTCTTGAGGCCCTGGATCTGGAGCACCGGCACGCCAGGCTGCTCCTTGAGCACTTCCTTGCGATAGAGCTTTTCCATCTCGGCGTGATGGCGCAGCTCTTCGGGTGTCATGTTTTTCTTCTTCTGCGCCGCGATCTTCTCTTCACGCGAATTCTTCGCGATGCCGAGCACGTCGAGGTCGGTCTGCGCGCCGGCGGCCACCGCTTCCGCGTTGAGCTTCAGCGTGTGTTCGGTTGACGCCAGCGGCACCGGCTTGTTGCCGGCGAAGATCTCATGACGGCCGTGCTCCTCGTACCACTTGGTGAGCGTCGCCGTCATGTGCATCTTCTCGATGATGTTCCGCCAGCCGATGCCGGTGTTGTAGGCGCAGAAGGAGATTTCGCCCATCTGCGTCGCATACGGGATGATGCACATCTCGGTGCGGCGGAAGTCGTAGTTGAACAGATCCTGGAACCACATGCCGGCGATGAACAGGAAGTTCCAGCGGTCGGCGCGGCGCTTTTCGATGTCGGCCTTGGTGCGGTCGCCGGTGACCTTGCCGTAGCTGCGGCCGGTGGCGCCGAAGGTCTTGTCGAACTTCTTCAGCAGGTCGGTCAGCTTGAAGTGCGTCGGCGACTTGAACGAATCGTAGTTGCGCGCCAGCGACAGGGCCATCCCGGCGACGGTGAGCCACTTGCCACGCGCGGCGTCGGTGACGGCGGAGACATCCTTCGCCAGCCGTTCGGCGTTGACGAACGCCGTGAACGGCACGGCCTCCTTCGTTTCCTTGTCGATCATGATGGCCATGCCGACGCCGCAGTTCGGGTGGCAGCCGCAAGTTAGGTTGCCCCACTCACTCTCGGGGCCCTTGGCGACGTCGGCCCAGTCGGTGAACGAGCCCATGAACGAGATCGGGAACCAGTCGCGCACCGGCTCGCCGAGGCCGGTCTGGTTCTTCACGTCGTGCGCCAGGTGCGACAGCGTGTAGCGCTGCGCGGCGCGGCGCTCCGGCGTCACCTCTTCGTCACGGCCGGTGAAGCTCACCGGCTGGAACGACAGGAAGTTGATCCGCTTCGGGTTGTCGAGCGCGAACTCGATGATGCGGCCGACCTGCTCGTTGTTCACGCCGTTGACGATCGTCACCACCGGCACGATGTCTACGCCGGCGGAGTGCAGGTTCTCGATCGCCCGCAGCTTGACGTCGAACAGGTTGCCGACGCGGCGGTGCGCGTTGGCGGCGTTGCCGATGCCGTCGAACTGGAGGTAGGCGTAGCGCAGGCCCGCTTCCGCCGCCGCCTTCGCGAAGTCGACGCTCTTGGCGAACTCGATGCCGTTGGTGGCCGCCTGCACCGAGTTGTAGCCGACCTTGCGCGAGTAGCGAATCGCGTCGAGGAAATACGGCGACAGCGTCGGCTCGCCGCCGGAGAACTGCACCGACATCTGGCGCTTCGGCTTGATGGTGATGGCGTTGTCGAGCACCGTCTTGATGTCTTCCCACGACAGCTCGTGGACGAAGCCGACCTGGTTGGCGTCCATGAAGCACGGGTCGCACATCATGTTGCAGCGGTTGGTCAGGTCGACCGTCAGTACCGACCCGCGGCCGTGCTTAATCGTGGAACTGCCGTGGTTGTGCAGCTTCTCGTCGTTGTGGGCGCGAATGTCGCGGCCCGGGAACACCTCTTCGAGATGCTTGAAGAAGGCGGTGTCCATGGCCATCACGTCCTCGAAGTGGCCATGAATCGGGCAGTCCTTCATCATCACGATCTTGCCGTCTTTCTCGTCGATCGTGGCCTTGATCTCGCCGACCTTCTCGTTGAGCAGCGTCTCGAGCGGACGCGTGCCGTCGAGAATCGCCTGGCGCGCCTCACGCACGCACGTCGGACAGAGCGAGTCGGTTTGCCGCGGCCAGCCGAGTGGCGGCTTGGTCTTCTGGTACGACTTCAGCAATGGCTTGTCGGACCACTTCGGCGTGAACGACGGGTTCTGGCTGATCTTGTTGAGTCGCGAAAAGACCTGCCAGACGCCATTGGCGGCAATCTGCAATCCCTTTTCTGCGTATTTGATTGGCGCGTGCATTTGTGGCGCTCTCCTGTCTAAGTCGTTGACTCCCCGTATTTTACGGATGCCCTGTCTCGGATTGCACACTGTTCCGGGAGCGGGCCGGAACGGCCGGTGAACGGGCAGAGAAGGGTTGTGAACGGTCAAATGCCGACACATTTGGTCGTGTTTGGGGGGTGTTAATCTCACCGGGTGCACCGCTTGATCACCGCGGCAGTAATCGGCCTTCTCACCATCGCCAGCCTCGGCGCGCAACGTCCGGGCGTGCCACCGCAAGAACCGCTCGCACTCACCAATGCCTCAGTTGTGAACGTGCGGACCGGCGCCGTGGCGCGCAGTGCCACCGTACTCATGCGCGGCGGCCGCATCGAATCCATCGGTAGTGGTGCCGCGCCGGCCGGCGTTCGCGTGATCGACCTTCGCGGCCGCTATGTCGTGCCCGGACTGATCGATGCGCACGTGCATATCGGATCGCTCGCGCAAATGCGCGCGGCGCTCGACAGCGGTGTGACCACGGTGCGCAGCGCCGGCGTGTCGCACTTCGTCGACGTCGGCCTGCGCGAGCTGGTGAGGAAAGGTTTCGTCGCCGGGCCCGACATGATTGCCGCCGGCTATCACGTCCGGCCGGGCGTCGCGCCAGAGCTGTTCATCGACTTTCCGGAACTAGGCGAGTTGATGGGCGGACTGAACACGGCCGACGCGCTGCGGCGAGCAGTCGGGGCGAACCTGTCGCGCGGTGTCGACTGGATCAAGACGCTGGCCACGGAACGCGCCGGCACGCCCGACACCGATCCGCGCAAGCAGGTTTATTCTCAGGAGGAGCTGCGCATCCTCGTCGTTGAGGCGGGCAACCGCAACATTCCGGTGATGGCGCATGCGCATGGCGCCGAAGGTGCCGACGCCGCGGTCCGAGCCGGCGTGCGCAGCATCGAACACGGCACCTATCTCACCGACGACACGCTGCAGATGATGGCGAAGCAGGGCACTTACTTCGATCCCACCGCCGATATCGTCAATGACCTGACCGAACCGGGCGGCGACTACGACCATGCCGCGCTGAAGCGGCGCGGCGAAATGATGCGGCCGATCCTGATGGCGGCAATTGCGAAGGCCGTGAAGTTTGGCGTCAAGATTGTTGCCGGCTCCGACACGGGCTACGGCCCGAACAGCATCGCGCGCGTGTCGCGGGAAATCGGCATGCTCGTCGACGCCGGCATGACGCCGCTGCAGGCGTTGCAGGCCGCCACTGTAACCAATGCCGAGATGTTGCGTCTAGATAAGCAGCTTGGGGAGGTCGCCGCCGGCTTCGAAGCCGACCTGCTGGTCGTGGACGCCAACCCGTTGGAGAATGTTCGAACCCTTCTGGATCCGCTGCTGGTGATCAGCAACGGACGGCTGGTTTTGGATCGATTAACGTTTACGAAATGAGGACCCTATGAAAATTGCCGCCGCCCTGTGTATGTGTCTCGTGCTCGTGCCGCCCGCCTTTGCGCAGCACGAGCATCCCGCGGGACTGGCTCCGAAAGACATCGGCACCGTTGATTTCGCCACCTCCTGCAATCCCGCGACGAAGACCAAGTTCAACGAAGCCGTCGCCTTACTTCATTCATTCTGGTTCGCTGAATCCCGCGCCGTGTTCGAAAGCGTCCTCAAGGACGATCCCGCCTGCGCCATCGCGTATTGGGGCATCGCCCTCACACACTGGGGCAACCCGTTCGCGGGTTTGCGGCAGCCGCAGACGATTGCCAACGGCAAGACCGCCATCGACAAGGGCCTGTCCACGGGCACGCCGACCGCACGCGAGAAGGGCTACCTCGACGCGGTGGCCATTCTGTTCAGTAGCGCCGACGTGACCACGCAGCGGCAGCGCGTCCTCGACTACGAGCGCGCCACGCTCCGCCTTTCGCAAGCCAACAAGGACGATGTCGAGGCGCGCATCTTCTGGGCGTTGTCGGTCGCACAGGCGGCATCGCCGACCGACAAGACTTACGCGAGGCAATTGCAGGCGGCGGAAATTCTCGAGCCGATGTACGCGAAGCTGCCGAACCACCCCGGCCTGGCTCACTACATCATCCATGCCTACGATGTCCCGGTGCTGGCGCCGAAAGCGTTGAAGGCCGCGAACGCTTACGCCGGCATTGCGCCGGCCGTGCCGCATGCGCTGCATATGCCCTCGCATACGTTCACCCGCGTTGGGTACTGGCAGCAATCGGTCGACAGCAACATCAAGTCGTCGGAGATTGCCGAGAAGACCAACGGCATCGGTGAAGCCATGCACGCGCGCGATTACATGACCTACGCCTACCTGCAGATGGGGATGGATGCGCAGGCCAAGGCGAATCTCGAGCACGCCATGCGCCTCGGCACCATGACGGGTGGCGCGCAGGGCGCAGCGGGCGCCGGTCCGAATACGTTCGCGATGGCGGCAATTCCGGCGCGTTTCGCGATGGAGCGGCAGCAGTGGGCCGACGCGATGGCGCTGACGCCGAATCCTGCGCCTACCGCGCCCTACACCGAGGCGATCACGCACTTCGCACGCGCGATTGGCGCGGCGCGGGCCGGCAAGCCCGACGCGGCGGCGGCCGACATTGCGCGACTGGCCGCGATTCGCGATCGCGAGATCGAGATGAAGGACGAATACTGGGCACAGCAGGTGGACATCCAGCGCCGCGGCGCCGAAGCGTGGGTGATGTTTGCGAAGGGCGACAAGGCGGGCGCGATCGCCGCGATGAAAGAGACCGCGGCCCTCGAAGACGCCACCGACAAGTCGGCCGTGACGCCGGGCCCGCTCGCGCCGGCGCGCGAGATGCTGGGCTACATGCTGCTCGAGAACAACCAGCCGAAGGACGCGCTGGCCGAGTTCGAAGCGGTGATGAAGAAGGAACCGAACCGCTTCCTGGCGATCTATGGCGCCGGCAAGGCGGCCGAGGCCTCGAAGCAGACGGCCAAGGCCAAGGGCTATTTCAAGCAGCTCGTCGATATGAGCAAGGACGCCGGCACGGAGCGTCCTGAGCTTCAGTACGCGCGCGCCAACGCGCGGTAACTAGTACGAGGAGACGCGCGCCGGGGCTGCCTGGCGCGCGACTCGCCGCCACGAGAAGTGCACGCGGGCGGCGCCGTAGAGCACCGATACGGCCGCGTGGTCCCACGTCAATCGGGCGCTGGCAAATGAGTGCAGCGCCCCGTCGAACGCGAAGATCAGGCACAGAAGCACACTGACCTCAGCGAAGATCGCAAGGATCAACCATTTCATTTGAATTGTCCGATTCCTGGCGGCGGGAGCCGTACCAAGTCAGACGAATATTGCCACAAAGAGTTCGGTTATGAGCGGCCGCTCATCACAAAATTACGGAGCCGTGACAAAGCTTCGGCAATTGTGGCTTCCGTGGATGCAAAGCAGACGCGAATGTATCCTTCGCCATCACTCCCAAAGCCCACGCCGGGCGCCAGCGCCACGCCCGTCTTACGGACAAGCGCGGCCGTAAATGCGGTGGAATCGCTCGCGGCGTCAATGCGAGGGAATGCATAGAACGCGCCTTGGGGTGTGGGTAGGGTCACGCCGGGAATCGCCTGCAGCGCGCCCATCACTTGCGCGCGGCGTTGTGCGTAGTGTTCGCGGAGCTCCGCGATGTATGGCTCACCGTCCCGGAGCGCGACGATGCCGGCCTGCTGCACCATGGCAGCAGGGTTCGAAGTCATGAACTCCACGGCTCGGTACATGGTCTTGATGGTGCTGGCGCTCGTCTGGGCCCAGCCCAGTCGCCACCCCGTCATGTTGTAGGTCTTCGAGAAGCTGTTGACGACGATCAGGCGATCGCGATTGGTCTCGACGCGCGCGAAGGACGGCGCCACGCTCACCCGGTCGTAGACCAGCCGTTCGTACACTTCGTCCGCTAGCAGGACGAGATCGTGCCGATCAGCGATCTCGACCAGCGCTCGTTGTTCGGCCTCGGTGATCATCCATCCCGTGGGATTCGACGGGCTGTTGACGATCAGCATTTGGGTATTTCGGTCGATGGCCGCGCGCACCCGATCGAGGTCGAGCTCAAACCCCTGGCCGCGCCGCGCCAGCGGCACCGGACGCGGCTCGCCGCCCGCCATGATGACGCCGTTCGAAAAGATCGCGTAGGCGGGGGAGATGACGATCGCGTTGTCGCCTCGTCCCACCAGCGCCCGGATCGCCGCGTAGATGGCCATGGTCGCGCCAACCGTGGCCATGATCTCCGCGGGCGCGTAACGGACCTGCTGCAGTTCAAAGACCTTGTCGGCGATGGCCGCGCGCAGCGCGGGATCACCGGCGGTATGGGTGTAGAACGTGTGTCCCGCCAGTGCCGCTTCATGGGCCGCCCGGCAAATGAATTCCGGCGTCGGCATGTCGGACTCGCCGTAACAAAGCTTCAAGGAGCCGGGCATGCTCTCCGCGATGGTGGCAATCTGGACCATCGGCGATTCGGCGACCCTCGTGAGCTCGTCTCGATACTGCACGTGCGGATTTTATCCGCTGCGTCGATTGTTAGACGTAGGAAACCCACCATGCGCGGTGATGTTCCTTGAATCGCACGAATCCAAGACAGAGCGGATAGAGCGCCGTGACGATCGCAATCCAAGCAACGTATGCCACCCACAAGTCGTACCCGAACCCGGCGGGAAATGCCTGCGCCGGCCCGCCCATCGAGGGTACCGGTTGAAACATGAAGCGCCACGCCGCGCTGCCATACGTAAACACCGCCATCAGAACCGCTGCGGCGTGCGCGAGGAAGAAGTGCAGGACGAAATAGAACAGCGGCACCCGGCCGAACAGGACCAGGGGATTCCTTCCCGACAACTCACGTCGATCGAGCCACGCCAGCACCAGCAACGCGGGCCCGAGCGTCATCAGCAGGAACGCGAGCGATGGCGGATACTTTGTGGTGTTCAAGAACGACAGCAACGTGCGCGGCGGCAGGGCCTGCGCCGACCAGGGCGTGGGATCGCCGTAGATGTTCAGCGTGCGAATCACCACGAACGCGATAGTGATCCCCACTCCGATGCGCATTAGGGAGCGTCGTCTTTCTTCCGGTCCGCGGCTGAAGATCGGGCCCATGCAGAAGCCTAGTGTCATCACGGCGAACCACGGCACCTGCGTATACGGCGCAATCACCGTCAGACCGGCGACCTGGAAGACGCTGACCTGGTGCACCAGCGGCCAGACCTGAATGCCGTCGAGCAGGTGGTGCAGCACGATCGTGGCGATGCTCAATGGGGCCAGCCACGTGATCGGCAGCCACACCAGCGCCGCCAGCAGGATCATGGATGCGCCGAGTAGCCACAACACGAGCAGAAAGATGGGATAGCTCGATGACACATCGAAGTTGTAAGCGAGCTGCATCACGGTGAGCTCGAGGACGATGAGCCACAGACCACGGGTGACCAGGAACCACGACAACTGTCCCTTCGTCCGGTTGCCGTTCTTCCAATACAAGTAGGCGCCGAGTCCGGCCGTCAGCATGAACACCGGCGCGCAAATGTGCGTGACCCAGCGAGTCATGAACAGCACCGCGCTGGCCACGCGCAGATCGGTCGGCGACGACCCGGCCATGGCGGCGCGGTGAAAGAAGTCGCGCACGTGGTCGAGAGCCATGATGATCATCACGAACCCGCGGAGCGCGTCGACGGATTGGATGCGCACTAGCGTGGAAAGTAGCGCGGCGGCTGGTCGTGATAGCCCTCGCCATCGAGGCCATGGAGAAACGCCACGAGATCGTCAACCTGTGACGGCGTCAGTCCGAGCGTTCGTCCAAGACGGCCCGACCGCCAGGGGTTGGCGACACCGCCGCGGTTGTAGAATTCGACCACCTCGCGTAACGTCGTGAGCGAGCCGTCGTGCATGTACGGCGCCCGTTTCGACACGTCGCGGAGTCCGGGGGTCTTGAACTTGCCGCGGTCGCGGGCATCACCCGTCACGAGCGAGCGCCCGTCATCTGCGAATGTCTGCGAAGCGGCAGTCCACCCGACGCCAAGGTTGTGGAACCGGCCGTCTGAAAAATTGAAACCGGCGTGGCACACCGCGCACCGTCCGGTGAAGAAGAACACCTCGCTGCCGCGCTGCGCCTGTTCTGAGAGCGCCCGCCGATCACGACCGTAGGCCCAGCGGTCATATGGCGCGTTCCCGCTCATCCGGGTGCGAACGTAATCGGCGAGCGCAACGGCCACACGCTCGCGGGTGATGTCGTCGGCTCCAAAAGCCTCGCGAAAGTACGGCCGATACCCGGCGATCGCGGAAAACCGTTCGACCATGGCCTGGTGACCGAGACCCATCTCCTTCGTGTTCGCAATTGGCGCCAGCACCTGGTGTTCGAGACTGGTCGCGCGGCCGTCCCAGAAAAACAACTGTGCGCGATCGTCCGGCACATCCGGCAGCACCGTGCGCGCCGCCAGGTTGATGATGCCAGGTGTCTTGCGCGTGCCACGGCTGGCGTTGATACCCGTGGAGACCGCCGAAGGTTCCGAAAAGGCGTGCGACGGCCGATGACACGTCGCGCACGAGACCGTGCGGTCCGCGGACAGGCGCACGTCATAGAACAGCCATCGCCCCAACCGGGCCCGGGTCGGGATTGGTTGCTGCGGCGCCGCCTTGAAGAATTCCTCCATCCCGTACGGAGGCGGGGCATTGGGCCGGATTGGATTGTCACTGTCCAACTGAGCGGCGGTGGGCTCAGCGGTGCACGCAGCGCCCACTTGCAGCAACAGGATGAATACGATGCATCGCCGCATTGGCGGTCTCAGTATAGGGGTGCCTAGGGTGCGTACGGTGCGAAGGGTGCCAAGGGGGTGGGTGCCGGAGTGCCGGGTGCCAAAGGGTGGTGCCGGTGCAGATTCTGAGATGCCGATGCGGCGATGACGTGGCGGTAACTGATCACCTGAAGGTCGGCCGATCCAGTTTCGCGCGTGATCTCTCGTATTTGTTGGCGGCAACAGGCTTGCTCCTCAGTCCGGCATGGCTGGATTCAAAGATTTCCGGGAGATTGCGGCGTGGCAGTTGGCGCATCAACTCAAGATGCAAGTCGATGGATACCTTGCGAAGCCTGACTTCAAGCGGCGGTTCAAGTTCTGCGATCAGCTGGACGACGCAGCCAGGTCGGGTCCACGAAACATCGCCGAGGGCTTCGCGCGATTCAAGCACAAGGAATTCGCGCAGTTCGTGCGCATTGCGAAAGGTTCGGAAGCTGAGGTGCTCAATCACCTGATTGACGCGTGCGACCAGCGGCTTATGACGAGAGACCAGTTCCTGTTGGAGGAGCACCTCGTCAAGCGCGCGCTCAAAGCAGCGAATGGCTTGATTCGTTTTCTCGAATCGACGCCAGACCCGCCGTTGCCACCGTGGAAACCGAAGCCGCCGAAAGCACCTTAGGCACCACCACTTGGCACCGGCACCCGGCACTAGCACCCCTAGGCACCCCTACGCACCCTTAGGCACTAATTGCCATGGTGCCCGCTATCTCCCGAACGATCTTGGCGGCAGTGGACGCCGTCAGGCCACCGATGTCTTGTGAGGGATTGAATTCGACGACGTCGGCGCCGACGATCGGGCCTTCAAGACTGTGAATCATCGCCAAGACCTCGCGCACGCTCAGACCACCCGGTTCTCGATGAGATACACCGGGAGCGAACGCTGGATCGAGCCCGTCGAGATCAATCGACAGATACACCGGCCCGCTGATTCCAGGCCGCGCGCCGCCGGCGAAATGCTGCATCTCGATGGTGTCGACACCGAATCGCGCGATCTGTTCGCGCTGGTGCGGGGTCAGCGTGCGGATGCCAACTTGCACCAGCCGCGCGCACAGGTCCTCTTCCATGATGCGCGCGAATGGGCAGGCGTGCGAATAGCGATCGCCCTCGTATTCGTCATAGAGATCGGCATGCGCGTCGATGTGCAGGATCGTGACGCCGCGATGCCGCTTCGCGATCGCGCGCATGATCGGATAGGTGATCGAGTGATCGCCGCCGAGGCTGATCGGGCGAAACCCGTTCTCGAGTATCGCGGCAATGCCCGCCTGAATCGCGGCCCGCGCGGCCGCGGCATCGTCGCCGAGCGCGAGATCGCCGGCATCAGCCAGGCCGGTGAGGTCCGCGCCGGACTCGGTGAAACTGTTGCCCGCAGGTGACGTCATGGCGGCGCGAATCAGCGGCGGCGCGGCCGCCGCGCCGCGCAAGAACGAAGAGCTCGCGTCGTAGGGGATGCCGATCAGTTGCGGCACTCGTAGATGCACTTCGCACTCCCCTTGGCACCGGCACTTGGCACCCACCCCAAGGCACGCTTAGGCATCGTTCGCACCCTAGGCACCGACCAGTGGGGGTTGCCTATCCAGCGGCAGCAAGCTGCTGCGTGAAAATTCCTTGACCAGCGCTGTTGACCAGCGAGACGGTGAGGACTCTAGTCCGTGGATCGATGTCGAGCTGTCCGAAGAATTGCAGCCCAGCATCTGGAGGCCGGTTGGGGCGCAGATCCGACGGCACGCCTTGAAAGCGCACCTCGGGTCCGAACGTCCCGTCGAGTGGGCCATTGGCAAATGTCCCGGCATGTGCCGGGCCGGCGATGAACTCCCAGAACGGATTGAAATCCTTACCCGCCGCGCGCGCGGAATCGTAATGATGCGCGGCGCAGTAGTGAACATCTCCTGTGATCCAGACGACGTTACGGACCCGGCGAGCTTTGAGAGTGCTCAGCAGATTCGCGATCTCGAGCTCGCGGCCGAGCGGCACACCGGGATCGCCGTTCGCCACGGCTTCATGACGGCCAGGCTGATGCGCAACGGTCACGCCAAGCGGCATGTCTGCGGCCACAATCTTCCACGTAGCGCGTGACCGGCTTAGGGCGTCGGCTAGCCATTGCGCCTGCCGTCGGCCGAGGAACTGCGTGTCGGCGCCGGCCTGCGGTTGCGTGTTCTCGTTGTTTGCGCTGCGGTAGCTGCGCATGTCCAACGCGAACACTTCGACCAGCGGTCCGACGGGAATCGAGCGGTAGATCGACGCGTCGGCACCGCGTGCCATCGTGACCGGATAACTCTCGAGAAACGCCTGCCGCGCTCGCGCCGCCAGTACGGCCACGCGCTTCTCGGTGTAGGGCGACTGGTCCGGCAGCACCTGTGCGTGATACCAGTTGTCGCGGACTTCATGATCGTCCCACATCACGACGTGGCCGACTTGTGCGGCGAAGCGGCGATAGTGATCATCGAGCCGGTTGTAAAGGTGGTTGCCGCGGTACTCGTCGATGGTCTCCGCCACCTTCGACTTGGCTGGCGTGACGACATTTCGCCACATCGTGCCGTCGTCCAGCTTGACCTCGGCGGCGAGGGGCCCGTCCGCATAAATCGTGTCGCCGACGTGGACGAAGAGATCGGGATTGGCGTCCGCCATGGTCGCGAACAGGCGCATGCCTCCACGCGATCGATCGATGCCCCAGCCCTGCCCGCACACATCCGCCGTCCACGCGATGCGAACGGGCCGGCCTTGCGCCGGCGCCGTTCGGAAGTGGCCGTCCTGCGGCTCGCTGATGGTGCGCGCAGTCGCCACGTCTTCGAAGCGCACGCGATAGAAGATGTCCTGGCCAGGACGCAGCTCACCGATCATGGCGCGCGCCGTCAATCCAGTCTCGGGCGTGGCGATGGTACCGCGCACGCGCCGAGGATTCGTGAAGGTGGAGTTCGTTGAGTATTCGACCGCGATGCGAGCCGGACGGTCGGCGTGTGCCCACACGATGGCACCGTCACGGCCCGATGGCCCTGCCGACACGCCGGCATCGATGATCGGCCGCGCGCGTTCCGAGGTGACGATCGCCGGCGCTTGCGCAAAGACGGGCTGCCGTGGGCTCGCGACCCACGGCAACACCGCTAACTGCTGAATGAACGTGCGGCGTTTCAAAAGATGTACTTGATGCCGAGCTGCACGATGCGGCCGTCCTCGGCCTGCGTGATTTGTCCGAACGGCGCCGTCCCGATCACGCCGTTTGGCTGCGCGAAACGCGTCTGGTTCCAGATGTTGAATCCTTCGACGCGCACCTGGATGCGATGGTGCCCGGCGAAGTCGAAGTTCTTGAATACCGACAAGTCGGTGCGCTGGAAGCCCGGACCGCGCACGGTGTTGCGGCCGGCATTGCCGGGCCGCTCGCCGGTTTGCGCGAGCGTCAGGGTGGTGAAGCACGACGTGTTGAACCACTGCGCCGTGGTCCCGGGACCGTCATTCGGATCGCACGTGACGTCGGGACGCGAGGTCATGTAACGAATGTCGAGCACCGCGCCTTGCGTGACGGTGAGCGGGAAGCCGGTTTGTGCCTGATAGATGCCGTTCAATTGCCAGCCGCCCGCGATGTACCGCACGAACGGCGCCGAATCGTCGAGGCGTGGCAGCTCGTAGCCGAAGCTGACCACGAAGCGATGACGCGCGTCGAACAGCGCCGGACCTTTTTCGAACTCGAGCGCGCGCTCGATGCTGGCTTCATCCCCTTGCACTACCGGCAGGACCGGCCGCGTTTCGCCGCCGATGTTCAGGCCCGAGACGTGATCGGTGGTCTTGCCGAGCGTGTAGCTGGCGAGGAAGTTGAGGCCGCGGTACGGCAGCATGCGCATGCTGGTCTGCAGCGAGTCGTACCACGATTTCGCCGACGGGAAGGTCGGCCGTACCAGTGCGAACGCGGGCATGACTCTCGCGCCACGCGCCGTTTGACCCGGAGTAAACACACCGGGATTCACTTCGATGAAGATCGGCAGGTTGTGGCCGCGCGAGCCGACGTAAGCGACCTCCGTGCCAAGTCGCGCGAACAACTGCCGCTGGATGCCGAGGTTGAAGTGGTACGCATACGGCGACTTGAACTCGTTGCCCCAGCCGATGATGGTCAATGCCGGCGGGAATGGATTCGGCGGTCCCGCCACTGCGGCCAGCGGATCGGCCAGCGTGATCGGCGTCGGCGTGTTGAGCTCAATCAGCGGCGTGAACGGCGGCGACAGCACGCCGCTCTGGAAGAAATCGCCCTGGCCGGCGAGCGCGTCGTAGAAGACGCCGAACGCCGAGCGAATGCTGGTGCGGCCGTCACCGGTCGGGTCCCACGCCACCGCCAGGCGGGGCGCGACGTTGTTCTTGTCAGTGGGGACGATGCCACGCGGGACGTCAGGGTCGCCCGGATAGATCAGACCGGTGGGCGCCGCCGGGAACTTCTGCGATCGAACACCGGTGTGGAAGCCGCTAATGGCGTCGTTCTGGTCGATGAACGGCGTCGGCAATTCATAGCGCACGCCGAGGCTCAGCGTCAGTTGCGACGTGAGGCGGAACTCGTCCTGGGCGTATCCGGCAAACAGGAAGCCATAGCCTTCCTGAATGGCTTGCTGCGTGGTGGCGCGCGCCTGGGCCGGCAGGCCAAGCAGGAAATCGGCCGCGGCGTTGCCGGAGAGGCCGCCGCTGAACGTCAGATCGCCGTTCGGCCGGTTGATGAAGGCGATGCGCATGGCCTCGCGCCGGACATCGGCGCCGAACTTCAGCGAGTGGCGTCCGGAAATCCACGTGAGATCGTTGGCGACCTGCCACACATGGTTCACGCGATCGACGAATGGCTGCTGTGCGTCGCCAAGCGCGGCGTTGCCGCCGCCAAAGAATCCCGCGACCGCAAACGAGGGCAGACCTGCCGCTAACGGGTTGGTATTGTCGAAATTGATCCCGTAACTGCGCGGGGCCAACCCGCTGGTGACGGCGGGATTGGCAGTGATGCGGTTGATCGAGAACCGCGCCTGGTTGATCACCTTGGAGCTGATCACGAAGTTGTGCGAGATGAGCGCGTCCTGCAACGTTGCCAGCGCCCGCTGATCGATCGGTGCGACGATGCGTGGCGTTACGCGATCGGTGGTGCTCCGCATGTAACGGCCCAGGATGGTCTGATTGCTGCCGAGGTGATAGTCGAACCGGGCGCCGAACATATCCCGAACATCACTGACAGTCGGCGAGGCGATGTAACGATTCCCGGGCGAGTTGGGGAGCGGCACAAACTCGCGGAGCAGCTGCGCGGCCGGTGCGCTGATGCGGTTCGACGGAATCATGTTTCCTGGGAACGCCAGGCCGGTGAGCGGATCACGGATCGCCGCGCCTCCGGAGAAGTCGCCGTTACGCTGCGCCTCGGACAGCACCAGGATGTTCTGCGTGATGCCGCTGTCGTTGCGATAGCCCTCGTAAAACCCAAACCCAAACAAACGATTGCGCAGGACTGGACCCCCGAGCGCGACGCCGAACTGATTCTGTTTCAGCTCCGGCTTCGGCTGCGTCTGTGGCGCGAAAAAGTTGCGCGCCTGCAGCGCATCGTCACGATTGAATTCCCAGGCCGAGCCGCTCAGCGTGTTGCTGCCCGACTTGGTGACGACGTTCACCACCGATCCGGCGTTGCGGCCGTACTCCGCCGAGAACGCGTGCGTGAGGATCTTGAATTCTTCGATGGCATCCGGCGGCGGACGCAGCACGAAGCCGGTGTTGAAGGTGTCGTTGTTCGTCGCCCCGTCCATCAGGAAGTTGTTGGACTGGTTGCGCATGCCGTTGACGTTGAAGCCACCGGTGGCGTTGCCGAAACCGCCGGGCGTGGCGTCGCCGGACTGGCCGCCGAGACCGCCCGGCGGCGCCACCACGCCGGGTATTAACGTGCCCAGTTGCGTGAAGTTGCGCCCGTTGAGCGGCAGGTCCACGACCTTCTGTTCGTCGATCACGATGCCGTGCGTGGCGTTGCTGGTCTCGACGAGCGTCGCTTCCGCGCTCACGGTGATGGTTTCACTGAGCTGGCCGACCTCGAGTTGGAATGCCACGCGTGCGGTTTCGGTCACCGTCACTCGGACGTTGTCACGTTGTGAGGTCCGGAAGCCTTGGAGTGATGCCTTGACGGTGTAGTTGCCGGGCGGGATCAAGGGAATGGTGTAGAGCCCGTCGGTGCCGCTCACCGCGGAACGCGCCGCACTGGTGGCGGTGCTAATGGCTTCGACGGTGACACCCGGAAGCACGCCGCCCGATGAATCGGTGACGATGCCGTTAATTTGCCCGGTGGCTTGCGCGTGCACTAACGCGGGTGTCAGCCCGCTCGTCAGCATGACTGCAGCAATGATCACAGCGTGTTTCATCGACGCTCCCCTTGATTCTTCAAGCACCAAGCCCACAAGCCCACAGTGTTTCTACATCCCCGGTGGATTAAATCGTCCGTCGGCGGCGAGCCACCCGCCATCGGCATACAAGATCGTTCCTGTCACGTAGCTCGCGGCGTCCGACAAGAGAAATACTGTCGGCCCCGCCATCTCGGAGGCCTGCGCCCACCGGTTCATCGGGTTCTTCATTGCGTAGGCGTTGTACCACTCGGGATTCTGTTTGATCGGCGCGGTGAGCGGTGTTTCGATCACGCCCGGGCCGACGGCGTTGACCCGCACGCCTTTCGTGCCCCATTCGGTGGCGGCGGTCTTCACCAGCTGCAGGATGCCCGCCTTGGTCATCGAATACACCGATTGCCCGGGCTCGGTGACGATCGATCGGATCGACGAGAACAGCACGATGCTGCCGAAGCCTTGCGGCACCATCAGCCAACCGGCGGATCGCAGCACGTTGAAGTTGCCGCGCAGGTTGACCTGCACCACCCGATCGAATTCGTCGCCCGAGTACTTCAGGATCGGCTTGCGGACGTTGATCGCCGGCGTGCACACCAGGCCATCCAGACGGCTGTGCTTCGAAGCGGCTTCGACGATCGCATCGTTCACCGACGTTTCATTGGTGATGTCGCAGACCCCGGAGGATGACTCGCCGCCGTCCTTCGCGATCAACGCCGCTGTGGCGGCGGCCGTGTCCTGATGGACATCGAGACAGCACACATACGCGCCTTGCTGCGCCGCACCAATCGCTACCGCCTGGCCAATGCCAGACCCCGCGCCGATCACGGCCACGGTCTTACCTTCCAGACTGAACATGTTTCGCATATTGGCGATGAGGGGTCCTAGGGTCTTACGGCTCAGACGTTATTTCTTGAGGTCCCGCGCAGCGGGAAGGTTCGGAAGGCCAGTGGCCTCCGTAGCGGCCCGGACGATGGCACGTGCCATCACTTCCGCCGCGAGCGCGCCGATCTGTGAGACGTCGGCGTCACCTGTCCATTGCCCGGTCGCAAGCGCGAACACCGTATCGCCGTCGCCCACCGTATGGGATGGATAAATCGCGCGCGCGAAGCCATCGTCAGCCATCAACGCCATGCGTTGGGCCTGCACCTTGGTCAACCGCGCATTGGTGGCGACGAGGCCAATCGTGGTGTTTTCACCTGGCCGTGGCCGCGGACCGGTCTGGCCCGTGCGCAGCAGCGTGCGCGCGTCGGCGAAGGTGCCATCGGGATTGCGCACGCCCGCGACGATCTTTCCAGTGTCGGGATCGATGATGTCGCCGACAGCGTTCACGGCCACGATGGCGCCGACGCTGAGGCCGTTAGGCAGCGTAATGCTGTAACTGCCGATGCCCGCCTTCATCGACCGGCCAGGCCCGCCGGTCTTGCCGACGGTGGCGCCGGCGCCGGCGCCGATGGTGCCTTCAGGCACGGGCGCGTTGGACGCCGCAGCCGCGGCGCGATATCCGCAGTCCGCCGTCGGACGAATTTTCGGATTTCCGCCGACCGGGAGATCGAACAGGATTGCCGCCGGGACGATCGGGACCTTGGCGATCCGCACGTCCCAGCCGATATTGTGTTCCTCGAGCCACTTCACCGTGCCGCTGGCTGCATCGAGGCCGAACGCGCTGCCGCCCGACAGCACCACGGCGTTGACCTTGTCGACCATGTTCGACGGATCGAGCAGGTCGGTTTCGCGCGTGCCCGGCGCGCCGCCGCGTTGCGAGACGCCGCCCGCGGCGCCCTCGCCGTCAACAACGATCACCGTGCAACCAGTGGGCCGCTCGCTCAACGTGTGATGGCCGACCTTGATGCCGGCGACCGCGGTAAGCGTGGTGTTAAATGAAGACGGAGCCGTCTGCGCGTGCACGATGCCCGACAGCGCCGCCAGCAAAGCAAAAGAGTGAATGGCTCTCATTGAGCAACTCCCGTCGGCATCATATCCCGCCTTCGCGCTGCGCGCTTCGGCGAGGCAGGCTCTTGCAAGGTATAGGATTACACCGTGCAATCTGGCGTCATCGATCGCGTGCTCGCGGAAGTGGATCGCGCGCGCGATGAGATCATCGACTTTGCGTCACGCCTGGTACGTATCCCCACGGTCAACCCTCCGGGGGCCGATTACGAAACATGCGCCGGCGTGATTGGTGACCAGCTGCGCGCGCATGGCGCCGACGTGCAGCTGCTCCCCGCCATCGGTCGTGTCGAGCACACCGCCGAGCATCCCCGGATCAACGTGGTCGGCCGGCATGACGGATCGGCCGGCGGCCCGGCGATCCACTTGAATGGTCATTTTGATGTGGTGCCGGTCGGTCTCGGCTGGACGCGCGATCCGTTCGGTGGCGAGGTGGTCGACGGCCGGTTGTATGGGCGCGGCTCGTGCGACATGAAGGCCGGCCTTGCCGCGGCGGTGTTTGCCGCGGCCGCCATCCGCCGCGCCGGTGTGGCGCACGCGGCGCCGATTGAAATCAGCGGCACCGTCGACGAAGAAAGCGGCGGCTTTGCCGGCGTCGCCTGGCTGGCGGAGCATCGCTTGCTGTCGCGCGAGCGGACCAAGGCGGTGATTATTCCCGAACCGTTCGGCGTCGATCGCATCTGCGTGGGGCATCGCGGCGTCTATTGGTTCGAGGTGATCGCCGAAGGCCGCATCGCGCACGGCAGCATGCCGTATCTTGGCGTCAACGCGGTCGAAGGCATGTCGCATCTGCTCGATCTGGTGCGCGACGAGCTCGGCCCGGCGCTATATCAGCGCGTGACGGCGATGCCAGTGGTCCCTGAAGGCTCCCGCCACGCGACCATCAACATCAACGGCATCGACGGCGGCCAGCCCGTGGACGATGTGCCCAGTCCGTGCGTGGCCGATCGTTGCCGCGTGGTGTTCGATCGGCGGTTTCTCCTCGAGGAGGGCCTCGAGAAGACGCGGGCGGAGATTGCCGCGCTGGTCCAGAAAGCGCAGTTGCGCATGCCCGCGGTGAAGTTCTCGATCGAGGATCGGTTGATCTTCGAGCCCACCCGCGCGCCGGAAGACGCGCCGTTGATTGGCGCGCTCACGAGTGCCATCGAGCAAGTGACCGGCCGCAAGGCCAGCCTGGTCGCGAGCCCGGGCACGTACGATCAGAAACACGTCGCGCGGATCGCCGGTGTGCCGCACTGCGTGGCCTACGGGCCGGGCGAGCTGGCCATGGCGCACCAGCCCGACGAATACTGCAGCGTGGACGACATCATCACGGTGACGAAGGTCATCGCACTCGCGATACTGAAGCTGTGATCAGTGATGTGGCTCGGCTTGCCGCCGATAGGCGTGCAAGTCCTCAAGCTTTCTCTGCGCGACGCCAGACGATGAGCGCGTCCGCCTCTCGCCGTCGTCGGCAGTCACCGGAAATCGGAGCACGAGCTGGTCGCCCGACAGCTTGAAGGGGCGCACGTTATCGGTGCCCACTTCGTGCGATCGAAGACTCGCCGTGATGTGATGCGTCACCGTTTGCGCACGCTCGTCCACTTCGTATGTCCCGAAGTACGCATAGTAGCCAGCAAAGGCATCGCGGATCTCGGTGGCTGAGGCGGTTGGGAGCAACTTCTGATTATCCGGGCCCCACACGCGTCCGGCGGCGAACGTCGGTCGCGGATCGCGCATGAATTGCACGGCCATTCGGCCTGAACGCGAGTACGTGAGGACACCCGATGGACGTTGTCCCCACCAGTGGAGGACTTCGCCATTCGGGCAGTGGTCTTCATACGACAGGAGGTCCCACACGCCGAGCAGTTGCGCGGCCACCTTGGGCGCCGCCTGACGCTCGCCAAACGTAGTCGCGCCGAGCCCGCTGACAAGCACGACAACCAATGCGACAGCGCGCCGTGAAGCCATGCTCGCTCCCGAATCAGACATCATCGGCTGCACAAAAGTGTTGGCGCTCGCCGTGCTGAAGCTTGGTACGTAACGAAAGCTACCGAACTTCTGCAGGCCAATTTCCGTCGAGCATCGGGACCGGGTCATCGAGATCTGATCGCCCGAAATCTCAAAGGTGACCGTCGCTGTGAGGCTGATGGTTCGCGTGCCGGCGCGACTTCGCGAGGTTCGCGACCCACGTTCCGGCAAATGGATTCGTCGTCATGTCGGTTTCTCGTCTTCACCCTAGGACCGAACGTCAAGGCTCGACCACAAACTCGCCTATCTCTGGACTTCAGGGAGCAGGCGCGCTACTTCCAACCATCGTCCTTGCTGGCGCTCAAAGACGTACGCAGCGCCTGAGCGCTTGCCGTTGCCGTTCGTCAGCATCCCAACCACGATCGTGTCGCGGCCGATAGCAACTGCGTTTCCGAACCGGGTCGCAGGTGCAGCGTCGCTCGCGGTGAGCTTGCCCACTTGGTTCCACACATCGCCGCGACGTTCAAATACGTAAGCGGCGCCGGCGCGTTCGCCCTTGCCACTGTGATTGTGAGCCCCCACCACAATGGTGTCGTTACTCGCGGCGACGGCAAAGCCGAACGCATCCCTGGTCGTCCCGTCAGTCGCCGTCAGTCGGGCCAGTTGTGACCACTTGCCGTCCCGGCGTTCGAACACGTACGCCGCGCCCGAATCGTCACCTCGAGTGTCGGAACCGGGAGCGCCGAACACCGCCGTACTGCCTTTGAGGGCCACCGAAATGCCGAGCTCGTCCCCGGCGATTCCGTCGCTGGCCGTGATCTTGGCGACTTCGACCCAGGCGCCTCGTTGATTCTCAAACGCGTACGCCTTACCGGCATTGTTTCCTCGATCGTCATTGAGGTCCGCAGTCACAAGCATCGTGTCCGCATCGATGCTTACTCGTCCGAAGATGTCGCCGGCGGCGCCATCACTGGCCATGAGCTTGCTGACCTGCTGCCACTTACCGGTGCGGCGCGCGTAGACATAGGTGGCGCCAACATCGACCGCGTGGCTATCCGCTAGTCGCGCGCCCACGACGATCGTTTCGCCGCTCACCGCGACCGTGAGGCCAAACTGATCGCCGGCACTGGCGTCCATGGCCGAGAGCACGCCGGCCGCACGCCACTGCTCACCGCTCCATTCGAAGACATACGCCAGCCCAGAATCGTCGCCTGTCGCGTCAGCGAACTGCGCGCCGACCACGAGCGTCTTGCCGTCGGTCGCCATGGAGACCCCGAACGGATCTTCAACCCTGGCCTCTGGAACGGAAAGGACACCCGCGCTGACCCACCCTGACTGCTGGCGCTGGAAGATGTGAACCGTTCCCGGATCACGCTGCCCCTTCCTCATCGGGCTCGCAGCAACGAAGATCGTATCGGACACCGCCGCAACGGAGACGCCGAACTCTGCCCAAGGCGCTGAGTTGTTCGCCTGGGTGCGTGCGATCGTTCCCGATTGACTCACCGCCAGGACTGCGATCACCAAGACGGCAACCAGCCGGCCGTGTGATCCCTTTGCAACGGCCCATCCGAGAAACTGCGCTTCCGTAAGGGTTGTCATTGATTCGATCGATAGAACGACCTGCCGGTCAGTCCGGCTCGGCCGCGTCCTTCGCGCAGTGTGGCGTAAGCCGAGCCAAATTGGCAATAATGCAATCGCAATCTCCAAATCACACAATCGCCAATCACCCAACAGTCACGCAATCAGTCGATTGTCAATCGGCAATATGAGGCCCTCGATGACCGGACAAGAAATGGTGGCGCTGTCGAAGCAACACTCGCTCTACGAGTGGTCGGCGCAGGCGCATGTCGATCCGATTCCCGTGTCCAAGGCCAAGGGCATTTACTTCTGGACGCCGGAAGGCAAGCGCTTCATCGACTTCAACAGCCAGTTGATGTGCGTCAACATCGGCCACGGCGATCCGCGCGTCATCAAGGCCATCCAGGATCAGGCGGCCTCGCTGGCCTACGCCAACCCGTTCATGGCCACCGAAGCGCGCGCGCGGCTCGGCCAAAAGCTCGCGGAGATTTCTCCCGGCGACATCGACGTCTTCTTCTTCACCAACGGCGGTGCCGAAGCCAATGAGAACGCCATCCGCATCGCGCGGCTGGCCACCGGCCGCCACAAGATCCTCGCGCGGTATCGCTCGTATCACGGCGGCACCGGCGCGGCGCTCACCGCCACCGGCGACCCGCGCCGCTGGGCCATGGAACCCGGCATGCCCGGCATCATTCACGTGCCGCATCCGTATCACGGGTTGAAGCGCGGCACCGTCAGCGGCGCCGACGCGCTCGCCGAGCTCGAAGAGATCGTCATGCTCGAGGGGCCGCAGACCATTGCCGGCTTCATCATCGAAACGGTGACCGGCACCAACGGCATTCACGTGCCGCCCGACGGCTATCTCGAAGGCGTGCGCGCGCTCTGCGACAAGCACGGCATCCTGTTGATCTGCGACGAGGTGATGTCGGGCTTCGGCCGCACCGGCGAGTGGTTCGCCGTCGATCACTGGAAGGTGGTCCCCGACATCCTGACCATGGCGAAGGGACTGACCAGCGCGTATGTGGCGCTCGGCGCCGTCGGCATTCGCCGCAAGATTGCCGATCACTTCAAAGACAAGGTGTACTACGGCGGTCTCACCTATAACAGCCACCCGCTCGGCTGCGCCGCCGCACTCGCCACGATCGCGGTCTACGAAGAGGACAAGTTGCTCGAGCGCGCCCGGAAGATGGGCGTGGTGATGAAGCAGATGCACGAGGACCTGAAGAAGAAGCATCCTTCGGTCGGCGACGTCCGCTCGATTGGTCTCTTCGGGATCGTCGAGCTCGTGAAAGACCGCAAGACGATGGAGCCGCTGGCGCCTTTCAATGGCACCTCACCGGAGATGCAGGCGCTCGGGAAGTTTTTCCGCGAGGAAGGACTTTACACTTTCGTGCGTTGGAACGGGTTCTTCACCAATCCGCCGCTGACCATCACCGAGGCGGAGATGGCGGAAGCGTTCGCGATCATCGACAAGGGTCTCTCCATCACCGACAAGGCGGTCAGCTGAATCTAGTGATCTCGTGACTTGGTGATCTTGTGATCGTCCTCTTGTTTGGTGCAACGGGCCTCGCCGGAAGCGGTGTGTTGCGGGCCTGCCTCGACGCGCCGGCGGTGACAGAGGTGCGCGCGCTCGTGCGGCGATCGACGGGCGTCCGTCATCCGAAGCTGCGTGAGATCGTTCACGCGGACTATCTGGACTACAGCGCGATTGCCGGCGAGTTTGCCGGCGTCGACGCGTGTTACTTCTGCCTCGGGGTCTCGGTGAGTCAGGTACCAGACGAGGCGGCCTATCGGCGCATTCACCAGGCGTTCCCGATTGCCGCGGCCACACTGTTGCGTTCCAAGAGTCCGGCCGCGCAGTTTCATTACCTGAGTGGCGGGAGAGCGGGACCCGAGAGCCGTTGGATGTGGGCGCGCGTCAAGGGCGAAGCCGAACGTGGCTTGATGGCGGAATTCTCAGCCACGTGCTGGCGTCCGGCGATGATCGATGGCAACCAGGTCGCGAATCAGCCGGCGTTGACGAACTTCTTGCGGCCCGTCTTGCGGGCCGTGTTCAAACCGTTTCGTGGCCTGTACGTCTGGAATGACGACATCGGCCGCGCGATGCTTCAGGCCACGCGGCAGGGCATCAAGAATCGCATTATCGAGAACGTCGAGCTGCGCGATCTCGCCGACACCGAGCGAGCATCCGCAGGGTAGTGAGCGCGACCGCTATCGCCGCGGATGGTCGCGGAAGAACGCCCATATTTCTTCCGTGGCGTTCACGCTGTGACTGGTGGGTCCAGCGAACCATTCCGGCAACAGCCCGCCGCCCGGCCAGGTGTGCCCGCCGCCCTTGATCGTGTAGAGCACCACGTCGGATTGTTCCGCACAACTGCGGTACGAACGGCGACTCACATCAGCGGCGACCTCAGACTCCACAGGATTCGGCGCGCAACGGTTTCGCCGGCCCCAGGCATCCACGAAGGAAGAGACGCTCGGGAAAGTCCCTGACGCCACCCACGACGTGCCACCGTCATACGGTGCCACGGGATCGTGTGTGCCATGGAACGCGATCATCGGTACCGGGTGGTCGTTTGCGCACGATTCGAACGGTATCAGGAGCGCGGATGCCACCATGCCGACGGCGGCGATCCGATCGGACAGGGCGCAGGACAGCACGAACGCCATGCCCGCGCCATTGGACAGCCCGTCCGCGTAAATCCGTCTCGGGTCGATAGCATAGGCCGCCGCGATCGTGTCGATCAGGTTTGCGATGAAGCGCACGTCCGGCGGCGGCCCTGGTTCGCGAATCCTCATTTGCCAGGCAGGGAAGATGCCCCGTCCCATGGGATACGCGACGATGACGCCGTGACTGTCCGCGACGGTGTTCCACCGGCTCATATCCCGTTGAACAGCCGGCCACACACTCCCGCCGTGCAAGCTGATCACGAGCGGCGCCGGCTTCGCTGGGTCGTAACTCTTAGGAACATAGAGGATGTACTCGCGCTCCTGGCCGGATGACACGATTGAACCGGTGTTGCGGTTGCTGCGGAAGTACGAGACCGCCTCGACCACGGCGAGCAACATCGGCAGGCTGATCAGGATCAGCACCATGACGATCGTGCGGCTGCCGCGTGCCATCGCCGTTGCCATTACCGATGTCGATTCGTGGCGAAGGCCAGCGGCGCCGCCGAAAGCCGGGTCAGCGGGATCGCCAGGATGGCGATGAGCAGGAGCGCATACCGTGGGATGACCGGCGTTTCGGCGATCCAGACGAACACCGCATACAGCGCCAGCACCGCTGCGAGCCACGCCGCGGCAGTTGCCAGGAGCGCGCGCGGCTCGATCAGCCGTGATCGATCGAGGCGAATCGCGATCCAGGCCGCGGCGCACATCTTCAACGCCACGAGGATGGCGGCCGCGATCGGCACCGCGTCAAGAATCCTGACCACGATCGACGCAGTATTGCTACCGATCCACTGGACAAACGGTATCGCCGCCACCAGCAACGCCAGCGTCACACCGATGTGCGTCCTCACCAGCCACGGCCGGCCGCTGAGGCCGATGTATAAGCTCGTGACGAGCCGTTTCCACGTCGTCGCCACGAGCGCTAGTACGGCGAGCACCGTGACGGCAATCGCGCGCGGTAGGCCAATGAGATCGCGAAGGTCACGCGCGCGCTCCATCACCACCGGCCACGTGTTCGACAGGCTGAGGGCCAACGGGACGACGGCGATGACCAGCACCCACGTGATGACGGTGCTCGCGATGCTCACACGCAATTTGGCGGCGATGAGCGCGGCACTCGTGAGCGGACGCGTCGCCAGGAACGGCGCCAGTCCGTAGTCATCGCCTCCCGGGCTGGCCCTCCGTACCGTTGACGCGACGAACGACGCCATGATCGGCGGGGTGAGCGCCATCACGCCGAGCGAGATGGTCACGAATGAAGGCGCGGTGGGATCGAGAAACAGGAGGCCGACCGCGAATGGCAGCACGAAGCCCACGAGGACGGGCAGCGACCAGCCATGCTGTTGCCACTCGCACCACGTCTGCGCGCTGAGTGGTGAGGCAAATTGCTCGCGTCTTGGCAACACTTGCGCGAGTGAACTAAGTGGCGCGAATGCCCCACGCCAATCAGGCACATCACCGCAGCGGGCCCGCCGAACGGCCGCGTATGCCACGACCCAGGCCAGGAGCAGGAGCGGCACCAGCACGGCGGCCATCACCGACTCGCGCGGCTTGAGCTCGATCGCGACGATCGCGATCATGTCGATCGTGATGAGCTTGACGACAGCAACCACGACGCGCAGCCCGCGAACCGGATAGGACAGCCAGGTCACCACCTGCGTCCAGGCCAGGAGCACCGGCGCAAAGAGCAGTAGCCAGAACGGCGGCTCGACCTCCGACGGCCACGATGCGAGACGTGCGGCCTGCGCGAGTACGACCATGGCCACCGCGCCGAACACGATCGGCCAGCCCGCGAGTGCAGCCGTCGTGACCGGCAGCGTAAACAGGCGCGACGGGTACATCGATTGACGCGCAGCCAAATCGTCGGACAGGCCAAAGCTGAACACCGCGAGCAGATACAGCACCGCCGCCGTGAGTGGGAGCACGATTGTTCCTATGAACCGTCCGTTGCCGGCGTCAGAAGTCAGCGCCCAGTCAATGCCGAGAATCCCCGTGGTGAGCATGAAGAGTACGTAGACGGCGATCACCAGCACCCCCCAGCGGTGCTGTCGACCGAATTCCCAGGCAAGGGCGTGGGCCGCCGGTGATCGCATCACGGTTCGGTGGTCAGCCGCATCCCGGCGTTGGCGGTGAAGATCTCGTCGAGCGATGCGCCCCGGTGCGCGCTCTTGATCGTGTCGAGCGGTCCACTCAGTACGATCCGGCCGTGGTTGATCATCGTCACGTGATCGGCCACGCGTTCCACTTCGTCGAGCAAGTGGGAGGAAAACAGCACCGTGCGGCCTTCATCGGCGATGGTGCGCATGATCGCTTCGAGGATGTCGCGTCGGACGACCGGATCGAGCCCGGAAGACGGCTCATCGAGCAGCAGCAACTCGGGGCGATGCGCCAGCGCCACGAGCAAACCGGCGCGAGCCTTCTGGCCTTTCGAGAGGTTCTTGATTCCCGCCGAGGGATCGAGGCCGAACGAACGGCGGAGTCCCTCCGCATACGCCTGATCCCACGCGGGGTAGAACGCACGGGAGTACCGCATCAACTCGTCGACGCTCATCCAGACCGGAAGATCGTGATCTTCGGAAAGATAACCAATGCGCGACAGCACGCCGACCGGGTCGACGACGGGATCGAGCCCGAACACACGCACCTCGCCGGTCTCCGCGCGAAGCAAGCCGAGGACGTGTTTGATGAGCGTGGTTTTCCCCGCGCCGTTGGCGCCGACCAGGCCGTAGACGCCGCCGCGCGGGAGCGTCAGAGTCACATCGTCGAGAGCGGTCTGCGCGCCAAACCGGCGCGTCACACCGCTCACATTGATGATCGGCTCGTTCACGCGGTTATTTGGCGTCCTGCACGTGTTTCACCCACGCCGCCACCAGCGGCTGCATCGGCCCTTTCGCCGACGTGTATGCCTTGGACCACTTCGCCATGTTCGCGCGATCGGCGGCGAGCGTGGCCGGTTGCGGCGCCTGCAAGTGGCGAATGTAGGTACCGAACAGCACCCCGAGCAAAGCCGGCGTATCAGCAGGGTTCGCATCGAGGTATGGCGTCAACGTGGCCACCGCGTCCGAGGGCCGGCCGCCGAGCACGTAGGCGATGCCGAGCAACTTGCGCGTGCGAGGCTCCGCGCCGGGTTGTTGCATCGCGAGTTCGAGCGGCGGAATCGCCAGGTGCGGCTGACCTGCCTTGATCCATTCTTCACCCGCGAGGCGGGCGACGGCGCCATTGGGCGGTGTGCCGGCCGCGCTCTGCAACAGGCCCGCGGCTTCGCGATGACGATTGGCTTCCGCCAATGTCGCGCCCATGAACAGCCGCGACGGCGCAAACGTCGGCGCCATCTGCATCGAGCTCTGGAACTGCGTGGCGGCGCGATCAAGTTGCGCCTTCTGATAGAACTCGAGGCCTTTCAGGAACGTGGCCAGCACTTGATCGCCTTCGCCGAGAGCGGTCATGGCCGCGCCGCCGAGGTCGCCGGCGCGCGCTTCCTTCATCGCGGCTTTCGATCCGGTGGGCCGGCTTTCCACTGCCGCGAAGATCGGCGTCAGCGTGGCCGGGGACAGTAATTCCTTCCGATCGAAATTCGATAACCCGCCGAGCAGCACGATCGCCATTTCGCTCGGCAGCGCGCCGCCCGATGCCGGCACGGCGGCGTCGCCGTCGGCGGCGCTGGCAGGAACGATGCGGAACGGGCGCAGCAGGTGGCCGTGGATCTTGCTGCCTTGCCGAATGGTGCCACGCGCGAGATAGCGTCCCGGCGGCAGCGCCGTGGTGCTGAACTGTGCGCTCATGGTCGCGATCTCCGGCGACGGACCCGCGGCAATGCGCATCGGCGCGGAGGCCAGCGGCTTGGAGTCTTCATTGACGAGGATTTCCAGCGTCGCTTCAAGCGGGGAAGCGCCCGGCTCGCCGAAACTCTTCATAAGCGCAGGCGGCGCATACGCTTCCATCAGCGCCGCCATCTGCCCAACCGCGACTGCCGGCTCGATGGCGGGCGACAGCGCCGACTGATCAGTCGCGCTGATGCTGCCCACCAGCAGGTCGCCCATCGTGAGGGCGTTGGCCTCCATCGCCCATGCGGTGACCCCGCGAGAGACGCTGCCGACGCGGCCTTCGCTGTCGGCCAGCGACACGATCAATCGATACTGACCGGGATCGACCGAGAGCATGCCGGTGAGCACCGCGGTGCCCGGATCACCGGCCTTCTCGATCAGCGTTTTCAGCGCCGTTGCCGGCGCCACGCCGCGGCCCTGCCGGTTCACGAGCGCCATGCCGGTGGTGTAGTCGAGGGACTGCCCGGCGAGCCGTTCAACTTCCGCGGCGATCAGCACGCGCACCTTGCTGGTGCCTGGCTCCTTGTACGTCCACGTCGACAGCTTCAACGGCAGATCGTTGATCGGCAGCGGCGATCGAATCGCGCGATTCACCGCGTCTTCCGGTGACGTCGCTTTCGCCGAGACCGTGGTGAGGAACGTGCGGCGCGAGCGCACCGTCACCCCGCGCCGCAGGCTTTTCACCGACAGGCGATGCCGGCGTCCGTTGCGATCGTCGGGGCGTGATTCGACCGCCAGCAGGTAGTAACCGTCGAGCGACCGTGAAATGCGATCGAAGGCGAAGTCGGCCGTGACGTTGATGCGGTACAACTCGCCGCGCGCCGCCCCTGCCAGCTGTTCGAGCCCGCTGACCTGCAGGTTGCGATCTTCCCGCGGCGTCGTTGGCCGCGACGACTGCGCGACGTCGAACATCGGCACGTCGAGCAACAGGATGTCGAGCGTGGCGCGCGAATCGGCGGCCGCGGATGCGAGATCGTCGGTTTCCGATCCCAGGCCTTCGAAGATCAGGCCCTCGGAAACGAGGATCACCGACTTCGGTCCTTCGAGGGCGGCGAGGCTTTTCAGCACCGCGCGCATGCCGTGCACCGAGTTCTGGGTGCGATGCCGCACTTCGTTCACCAGCTCGGCGGCGTCTTGTTCGACTTCGCGCTCGCACCGCTCGGCTTCCGCCGCGGCAATCATCTGGCCGCACTCGCGCAGGATCACCTCGAGGGCGAGCTGCGCATCGGATCGCATATAGATCGCCATCGACTCGGTGACCGACAGGTTGAAGCGCGTTTTCAGCGCGCCGGCCTGGCCGACGATCCGCAGTAGCGACTCGCGGACGCGATCGTGGTTGGTGGTGAAGTCGACGAGCTCGCCGGGACCCGGCACGGCGATCACCGCCACGCGATCCTCGGGGGTCAGTGTGTCCACGAACTTCTTCGCGCTGTTCATCACCGCGCGCGCCGATCCGGTGCGGATGTTGCCCTGGTCCACCAGAATCACGATCAGGCGACCGCTCGGTTGGCCCTTGGCGTTGGATGAGGAAAAGGATTCGTCCGGGACCACCACTTTGTGCGGCGTTCCGATCTGGCGCAACGGGTCTGCCGAACGTACGTACTCCGCGGACGTGACCTGACGGCGATCGCCATCGATCTCTACCTGAAAGTCCGCGGTGGTGAGATCGGTGACCTGCCGCCCGTTGCTGTCGAGTGCGGTGACGTCAAGGGTGACCAGCTCGATGCCGGCGCGAAACACCGGCTGCTGCGGCTGCTGGGGACTTGGGGCCTGGGTTGACTGGGTTTCGACGCTCGTCGACGCGACGAGCGCGATCAGGACCACGCCGGCAGAGAAGCCTCGCATGCCGCGGATCTTACGCCTGCTGTTCCCAACTCCCAAGCCCCAAGTCCCAAGCCATTACAATCGTCAAGATATGGCTGTTCGTGACGTGCTGATCGTGGGGGCGGGACCCTCGGGCCTGGCCACGGCTATTGCCGCCAAGCATTTCGGCCTCGATTACGTCGTGCTCGAACAGGGCGCGCTCGTGGACGCGATCGTGCGGTTTCCGATCAACATGGTGTTCTTCACCACGCCTGAGCTGCTCGAGATCGGCGGCATTCCGTTGACCACCCCGTACGACAAGCCGCGGCGCGTCGAAGCGCTGCAGTATTACCGCAAGGTCGTGGACACCTTTCAGTTACAGCTCTCGCTGGATGAGAAGGTGGTGTCGATCCAACCGGCCGCGGAACAGCCAGGCCCCTTCGTGGTGGAGTCGAGAACGTCGCGCGGCGTCACGCGGGTGCGCGAGGCCAGGAACGTGGTGCTCGCGATGGGTTACTACGACATGCCGAACATGTTGAACGTGCCCGGGGAGGACCTGCCGCACGTCTCCCATTTCTATAAGGAAGCGCATCCGTACTACCGGCAGCGGGTCGTGATCGTCGGCGGAAAGAATTCCGCCTGCGAGGCGGCCTTGGAGCTGTATCGCACCGGCGCTCACGTGACGATGGTGCACCGCGGCCCCGGTTTCGGCGAGTCGGTGAAGTATTGGGTGAAGCCCGACATCGAGAATCGCGTCAAGGAAGGATCGATCGCCGCGCACTTCAACGCCCACGTCGTCGAGATCCGCGCGAACGAGGTGGTGCTCGATACCGGGGCGACGTTGCCGGCGGAGAGCGTGTTGTTGTTGACTGGTTATCGCGCGGACCCTGAGTTCATGCGAAGGATCGGCGTCGAGATTCACGAAGACACACAGTCTCCGAAGTACAACGTCGACACCTACGAGACGAACGTGCCGGGATTATTTGTCGCCGGCGGGCAGGTGGCAGGGAAGCGTACCGGGACCGTGTTCATCGAGAACGGCCGGTTTCATGGCGAGGTGATCGCCAGGACGCTGGCGGCGAGGTTGGGGTAGACGGCTTGAAAGGCCCGGACAGATCCGTGAGTCAAGGTCGCGCCGCGTGTCACCTCGCGGAAGCGAGCCATGAGAGCGCCCTCGAGAGCCTGCATCGGCGGTCCGGCGACTCGATCGCCCGGTCGTCATAGACGCACCTGCCCGCGACATCGACAGCCAACGATCTCGCTCACTCTTCGCGAGGGCACGTCAATGGCCGCGGCGTTGTCGCCCGATGGCCGCACGCTGATGATCGACCTGCTCGGCAGCTTGTGGACGCTGCCCGCCGCCGGCGGCGCCGCGCGGCGTGTCACCGACGAATTCCTCGATGCGCGCCAGCCGTCCTGGGCGCCAGACAATCGTCACGTCGCCTTTCAAGGGTACGTCGATGGTGTTTGGCACATCTTTGTCATGGCCGCCGACGGCAGCGGACTGCGCGCGATCACGTCGGGACCGTTCGACGATCGCGAGCCCTCGTGGTCGCGCGACGGCACTCGCATCGCGTTCTCGTCCGATCGCTCGGGCAACTACGACGTGTGGGACGTCGAGCTCGCCACTGGCGCGGTGCGCCAGCTGACGCGGAACCCCGCCAACGATTTCGCGCCCGCGTATTCACCGATCAACTCGACGATCGCATTTGTATCGGAGCGTCCGGATGGCCGCGGCGTCTGGAAGATCGATGCGACCAGTGGCGCCGAAACCGCGGTGGCGGCGGCCGCGGGCACCGTGAGCGCGCCGGCATGGAGCCCCGACGGTGCGACGGTGGTCTACAACGTGATTGCGGCCAATCGCAGCCAGCTGATGCTCGACGGCCGCGCCATCACTGCGGATGAAGATGTGTTCCCGTTCCGCGCGCAGTGGACGTCGCCAACCGAGTTGATTTACACCGCCGACGGAAAGATCAAGAAGCGGCCAATCGGCGATGGGCCGGCGACGCCGATCGAATTCACGGCGGCGGTCTCGTTCACGCGAACGCCGTACCAACATGCCGTCCGCGACTTTGATTCGACAACTGAGCGGCCGGTGCGCGGCATCATGGCGCCCGCGATCTCGCCGGACGGCACGCAGGTCGCATTTGCCGCCCTCGGCGATTTGTGGGTGATGCCGATTGGCGGCACGGCGCGGCGGTTGACCAACGATCGGTTCGTCGAGATGCATCCGACGTGGTCGCCTGACGGCCGCTCTCTCGCGTTCTCGTCCGACCGTGATGGATCGATGGATCTGTGGGTCCGGGACCTCGAGAGCGGCGCCGACCGCAAGGTCGCGTCAGGGGCGTCGAAGGCGTCGTGGGCGCCTCGAGGAACCGAGATCGCCTACATCACCCGTAACGGCGAGATTGGCGTGACCGGCAGAAGCGCGCCAATCCATGCGCCGATTCGCGATCCCGGCCGGCCGGCATGGGCGCCCGAAGGGTGGATCGCGGTCACGACGCTCCAGCCGTACTCCAGCCGCTTTCGTGAGGGCACCAACCAGATGTTGATGGTGTCGACGACGGGGGCGCCGGATCGCCGCCCCGATCCGATGGCGCATCGATCAATCGGCACGCGCGAGAACGATGGCCCGGTGTGGTCGCGCGACGGGTCGAAGATGGCGTTTGTGATGGACGGGCGGCTACACGTCATGCCGACGACGCCGACCGGCGATCCCACGGGACCGCCGCGCGCCATCACGTCAGACGTGGCGGATTCGCCGTCATGGACCGCCGATTCGAAACGATTGCTTTATCAAACTGCCACCGGGCTGAAACTCGCTGAGCTCAACGACCCGACGGCGAGCGTGACCGATGTGCCCGTGAACCTGACCTGGCGTCCGTCTCTTCCCGAGGGACGCACGGTGGTTCATGCCGGCCGCCTGTTCGACGGGCGCACGCCGTCGCTTCGCAGCAACGTCGACATTGTCATTCGCGACCACCGCATCGAGCAGGTGGTCGATCATCGGGCCGATCTGCATACCGGCCGCGTGATCGACGCCGGCAGCGACGTGGTGATGCCTGGGCTGATCGAGATGCACGCGCATCTCGGCAAGGAATTCGGCGAAGCGCTGGGCCGCATCTGGCTCGCGTACGGGATCACCTCGGTGCGCAACCCGGCTGCGAATGCGTACGAAGCGCTCGAGGACAAGGAAGCGATCGGCGCGGGCGTGCGGATTGGCCCGCGCGTGTTCGCCACCGGCGGTCCATTCGACGGTTCGCGCATTTTCTATTCGGGCGGCGTGCCGTTGGCGGGCGATCAGCAGCTGCTGCCCGAACTGGGGAAGACGACACAACTCGGCTACGACCTGATCAAGACCTACGTCCGGCTCGACGACCGCCTGCAGAAGCGCGTGATCGAGTTTGCACATGTCAACGGCATGCCGGTAACGTCGCACGAGATCTATCCGGCGGTGGCGTCGGGCGCCGACGGCGTCGAGCACATTCGCGGCACGAGCCGCCGCGGCTACTCCCCCAAGGTCACGGCGCTCAATCGCAGCTACCAGGATGTGATCGATCTGCTGACTGCGTCGAAGATGACGCTCACACCGACCATCGGCATCACCAGCGGCGCGTTCACGCTCCAACTCGCGCGCGACCCGTCGCCGCTCAGCGACGTGCGA
This sequence comes from uncultured Acidimicrobiia bacterium, assembly GCA_963784445.1. Lineage (GTDB taxonomy): Bacteria > Acidobacteriota > Vicinamibacteria > Vicinamibacterales > UBA2999 > 12-FULL-67-14b. The sequence continues at coordinate 642,997 of CAWARO010000003.1, forward strand.
TTCCGCACCCTGTTTCCCGAAAACGTCATTCAAGCGAACGAACGGCAGGCGAAGGGTATCGCGCCGGGCGAGCTCGAATCGCGCACGGCCGCGTTGCGCCCGATGGGCGACACGGTGCGCCGGGTGGTGAAGGGCGGCGGTATCGTCATCGCCGGCACCGACTCGCCGATCTTCCCGTACGCGGTGGCGTTCCACACCGAGCTCGAGCTCTTCGCGCAGGCGGGGCTGACGCCATTTGAAGTGCTGCAGACCGCGACCACGCACGCCGCCGCGGCGCTCGGCGAATCAGCCAACCTGGGATCGGTTGAAGCCGGGAAGCTCGCGGACCTGGTGATCGTCACCGACGATCCGCTGACCGACATTCGCAACGCGCGCAAGGTGCGGACCGTCATCAAGAACGGCGAGGTCCACACGCTGGAAGCGTTGTTGCAGGGCCCGCGCCGTTAGTTCACGGGGGAAGTCCGGGCGGCGTCTCCGACGGGTCCTGGCCAACGACAACCGTCCAGGGACGGACCTTCCAGGTCTTGACGAGGCCTTCCTTCACGTAGGGATCGGCCTTCGCAAAATTCTCGGCGACTGTCTTGTCGGCGGCGCGGAAGACGAGTAGCGCGCCGGCGGGTTCACCGAGCGCGCCGGCCATGACCAGCTCCCCGCGCGCGTGCGCCTCCCGCACTTCCTTCAGATGAGACGGCCGAAACGGCGTCCGCTTGGTGACGAAGTCGTCAATAACTTCGTACGTCAGTGCAAAATACGGCATCTTGTTAGATTGGGGTCAGACCCCGATTTCTAACGTTTGTCACAGAATTGTGGCCGATGTTAGAAATGAGGGTCTGACCCCTGTATGACATTTAGATCGACATCAGCCAGTTGTGCCGATCGGCGATCCTGCCCGAACGAATTCCTTCGAGCTCGGCGCCGGCTCGCATCAGGGGCGAATCGGGGCCCATCATCGGGATCGTGATCTCGCGATCCTTGTGGCGCAAGCGGCCGAGCGGGGCAATCACTGCCGCCGTGCCGATGCCGGCCGCGCCTTGCAGCTTGCCCTTCGCGTGCGCCTCGAACACTTCGTCGATGGTGATGCGCCGCTCTTCGACCGGCAGCTTGAGGTCGCCGAGCAGCGTGAGCACGCTATCGCGCGTAATGCCCGGGAGGATCGTGCCGCCGAGCGGCGGCGTGACCACGGCGCCGTCGATCACGAACGCCACGTTCATCAAGCCCGCTTCCTCGACGTACTTCCGCTCGATGCCGTCGAGCCACAGCACGTTGTGGAACCCTTTCTTCTGCGCCTCGAGTGACGCGAGCATGCTGCCGGCGTAGTTGCCGCCGCACTTGGCCGCGCCGGTGCCGCCCGGGAACGCGCGAACGTAAGTGTCTTCGGCAATCAGATCCACCGAGCCCGTGAAATACGGCGCGCTCGGACAGGTCTCGATCACGAAGCGGAAGGATTCCGACGGCTTCACACCGAGCGACTCGCCGGTGGCAAACAGCACCGGGCGGACGTAGAGGGCGCTGTTGTCCTTCTCGGGAATCCAGTTGCGATCGAGCTGGACGAGTGCGAGCGTGCCGTCGATGAAAATCGAGGCCGGCACTTCCGGCATCGCCATGCGCTGGCAGGTCTTCGCCATCCGCGCGTGATTGGCGTCGGGACGGAAGACCACCGCGCCGCCATTGGGACGCGGGAACGCCTTGAAGCCTTCAAAGATGCCCTGGCCGTAATGCGCACATGCCGGCGCGGCGGCCAGCGGCTGGGCGCCGTACGGCATGATCCGCGGCTCGCTCCACTTGCCGCCGGCGTAATCGGCGACCAGCATGTGATCGCTGAACACGGCGCCGAACGCGGCGTTGTCGCGGAGTTCCGGGGTCATGCGAGACGCAGAAGTCTTGGTAATGGGAAATGTGGCAAGCATTGATGGCAATCCTTTTGATGATCCTACCAAAAGTTTCTGCGCCTTCTGTGGCCCTGGCTAAGAAGATCGGAGGCGGCCTTCTCCAACCAACACACTCGTGCCCCCGACGCGAACCCGCGTGATCTCGCTGCCGGCGAGATCGATCTTGATGTGAATGCGGCTCGGGCGGCCCATCTTCACGCCTTGGGCGCTGACAATTGATCCTGCTTTGTCGGCGGGCACGAGACCGTGACGGACAAGGTAGCAGCCAAGCGGACCGCTCGCCGATCCCGTGGCCGGATCCTCGTTCGCGCCCATCATGCGGCTGTAGACGGTGGCGCCGTCGGCGCCCGGCTCGGTGGAGAAGATGAAGAGCCCGCGGCGCGTCAGCTTCGCAGCTTCGAAGGCTGCCGCCACCGCGCGCGTATCGACCACCGCCTGATCGACCGCCGCGCGCGACACCAGCGGCACCATGAAGAACGCGGAGCCGCAGTTCACTTCCTGCGGCACCACGCCGGGCCGAAGCGCCGAAGCCTCGAGGCCCAACGCCGCGGCGAGCGGGGCCGGCGCATTCATCGTGGGGCCGAACACCGGCTTCTGTTGCGTCATCCACGCAAACTGCAACCGGTCGCCCTGCCATGCCAGTTCGACCAGCGTGGGACCGATGCCCAGGCCAAAGGTAAATTCTTTGCGTCCCGCGGCAATCACACCGTCATCGGCCAGCGCGAACGTCGAGCCAATCACGGGATGGCCGGCAAACTGCATCTCATTGTTGGGACCAAAGATGCGCAGCCGCACGTCCGTGCCGGCCGCTTCCGCGGGCTGGACGAACGTGCACTCCGAGAATTTCGTCTCGCGCGTCATCGCCTGCATTTCAGCCGCCGACAGCCCAGCGGTCTCCATGAACACCGCCAATTGATTTCCGGTGAGCGGCTTGTCGGTGAATACGTCATATTGGAGATAGCGGCGGCCGTTCATCACCGTGGGCCGTCTGACTGATTGGGCCCGGACGTTCTGCGTCATAGCCCACGAGGGTATCGCGGCGGCCGCGAGGCTCAGCAGTGAACGGCGACTAAACTTGGCCATAAGTGGTCACATATTAATCTGCGTCGAATCTGCGTTTAATCTGTGGCCGAAGTAGAATTCGGAGAAATTCCGTGTTCGACGCCATCTTCAGGTTTTTCTTCAATCTTTCGCCGGTGGTCTTCAGCCAGGGCGAATACCGGTTCGCGCCCACCACGGGCTCGTACGTGGCGGTGGTGCTCGTCGGCGCGGCGGCGGCGCTCACCATCCTTGCCTACCGGTCGGGCCGTGGCCGCGCGCGCGACCGCGCGGCGCTTGCCGGCATCCGGCTCGCGATCCTCGCCATCATCTTGATTTGCCTGTTCCGGCCGCTGCTGGTGGTCAAGGCGGCGGCGGCTCAGCAGAACTTCGTCGCTGTCCTTCTAGACGACTCGCGCAGCATGCAGATTGCTGATGTCGATGGGCAGCCGCGCGCCAACTACGTGAAGAGCGAGTTCGGCGCGGACGATCGCGGGTTGCTCAAGGCGCTGTCGGATCGGTTCACCGTACGGACGTTCCGCTTTTCCACCGCGCCGACGCGCACCACCCAAGAGAGCGAGTTGACGTTCAGCGGCTCGCAGTCGCGGCTCGGCGCGGCGCTGTCCGGCGTGCGGCAGGAGCTCGCCGGACTGCCGGTGGCCGGGCTGGTGATGGTCAGCGACGGCGCCGACACCGCCGATGCCGCCCTCGGCGAGGCATTGCTCGGTCTCAAGGCCGAAACGCTGCCGGTGTTCACGGTCGGCGTCGGACAGGAGACGTTGTCGAAAGACATCCAGGTCGGGCGAGTGGCCACGCCGAAGAACGCGCTCAAGGGCACGACGTTGATGGTTGACGTGGTGCTATCGCAGTCGGGCTTCGACGGACAGAAGGTCACGCTCGACGTCGAGGACGAAGGCACGCTCGTCAGCACGCAGGAGGTGTCGCTGCCGGATGCCGGCGCGCCAGCCTCGGTGCCGGTCCGTTTTACGGTGAATGAAGCCGGGCCGCGCGTGCTGCGCTTCCGCGTGTCGCCGCAGCCAGGCGAGCTCGTCACCGAAAACAACTCGCGCCAGGCGTTGATCGACGTTCGCGATCGCAAGGAAAAGATTCTCTATTTCGAAGGCGAGCCGCGCTTCGAATACAAGTTCATCCGCCGCGCCATCCCTGATGGCGACAACGTCATCGTCACCAGTCTGATCCGCACCGCCGACAACAAGTACATGCGCCAGGGCGTCGATGGTCCGGACGAGCTGGTGGCCGGCTTCCCGAAAACGCGCGAGGAACTGTTTTCGTATCGCGCGCTGATCATCGGCAGCCTCGAAGCGGCCGCGCTCACGGGCGATCAGATGCGGATGATCGCGGAGTTCGTCGATCGCCGTGGCGGCGGGCTGCTGATGCTGGGCGGCCCGCGCGCGTTTGCCGAGGGCGGTTACGCGGGCACTGCGGTCGCCGATGTGCTGCCCGTGGTGCTCGAGCGTACCAACGTGCAGGCGAAGGGCGCGGTCACGCGGCTCAACGTGAAGCCGACCCGGGCAGGAATGGCGACCGCGGTCACGCAACTCGGGCCCACCGAGGCCGCGTCGCTGGAAAAGTGGAATAGCCTGCCCGTGGTGACGTCGGTGAATCGCGTCACGGCGGTGAAGCCTGGCGCCACGGTGCTGCTGACCGGCACGGATGAAACGCGCGCCGAGCGGCCGATGCTGGTCTTTCAACGCTACGGCCGCGGCAAGTCTTTTGCGTTCATGCCCCAGGACTCGTGGGTCTGGCAGATGGCTGCGACCATGGCCGTAGACGATCTGACCCACGAGAATTTCTGGCGCCAGTTGCTGAGATGGCTGATCGATGGCGTTCCGGATCAAGTGGAACCGTCGTTCACCAGCGAGCGCGTCGAGCCAGGTGAAGCCGCCATGCTCACCGCGAACGTCGTCGATCCGTCGTTCGTCGAGCTCAATGACGCCGCCGTCATGGTCACGGTCACCGGGCCCGACGGAGCGATCGTCGACGTGCCGATGTCGTGGGACGGCGAACACCCCGGCGAGTATTCCGCGTCGATCCCGACCAAGGCGCCTGGCTGGTATGAGGCGCGGCTCGACGCAACGCGCGGCGGCAAAACCGTCGGCAGCGCCGTCACGCACTTCCGCGCCGCACCGGGCGACGCCGAGTACTTCGACGCGACGATGCATGCGGGGACGCTGCGACGGATTGCGGAAGAGACGGGCGGCCGTTTCTACGAGGCGAGTTTTACGGAGTCGCTCGCCGACGATATGCGGTACACCGGACGCGGGGTCACCACCGTTGAAGAACACGATTTGTGGCACATGCCGATCGTGATGATGCTGCTGGTGGTGTTGCTCTGCGCGGAATGGGGGTACCGGCGTGCCGTTGGCCTGGCGTAATGCGCTTGCGGCTGTCCTCTTGATCACGGCCACCGCATCCGTCGCTGCGCAAGACGGTTGGTTCAGTCGAGGAGAGCGAAGGCGAGCGCCCGCGATCGACTACTCCGCGTCGTCCGAATACGACGGGCGTTTTTCGTTCGTGCGCATCCGCTACGGCGGCGGCGCGGGTCTGGCCGCCGGCCGGTTTGATTTCCGGCGCGAGCCGCCGTGGGCCCACGACTTTCCCCGCGCGGACTTCAACTTTCTGAAAATCCTGGGCGAGCTGACGTTCGTCAGGTCATTCGCCGACCAGGGCAACATCCGCACGCTCGACGACCCGGACCTGGCGTTGTTTCCCATCGCGTACATGTCGGAGCCGGGCTTCTGGACAATGGATGAAGCGGAGATGGAGGGGTTGCGCGCCTACCTGCACAAGGGCGGGTTTGTGATTTTCGACGACTTCCGCGAAGACCACATGTACAACCTGATCGCGCAGATGAAGAAAGTGGTGCCGGAGTTGTCGTTTCAGCGGCTGGACGCGACGCACCCGATTTTTCACTCTTTTTTCGAAATCAATTCGCTGGATGATGTGCCAGGGTTTTATGGGCCCCCGGAATGGCACGGCCTCTTCGAGGATAACGACCCGAGAAAACGCTTGATGGCGATTGCCAATTACAACCACGATCTCGGTGAGTTGTGGGAATTCTCCGACACCGGCTACGTGCCGGTGGATTTGTCGAACGAGGCATACAAGTTCGGCGTGAATTACGTCATCTACGGGATGACGCATTAATAAGGGTGCACAGAGTGCACGACGTGCACAATGTGCACCGTGTGCACTAGGAGCGAAGGGAGTTTCTTTTGGACACGATTGAGATGAACACTCCGGACGATGTGGCGCTTGCCGATCGCATGAAGGTGGGCCGCGACCGGATCATCACCGAGCTCAAGAAACTCATCGTCGGGCAGGACGACATCATCAACCAGGTGCTTTTGACGCTGTTTGTCGGCGGCAACAGCCTGATCGTCGGCGTGCCGGGGCTCGCCAAGACGCTGTTAATCCACACCATGGCGCGCGTGCTCGATCTGAAGTTCTCGCGCATCCAGTTCACGCCCGACCTGATGCCGTCGGACATCACCGGCACCGACATCATCCAGGAAGACGCGTCGACGGGCCGCCGCCAGATGGTGTTCTCGCCCGGGCCGATCTTCGCCAACATCGTGCTCGCGGACGAAATCAACCGCACGCCGCCGAAGACGCAGTCCGCATTGCTGGAAGCAATGCAAGAACACAGGGTCACCATCCAGGGCCGCACCTACAAGCTCGAAGAGCCGTTCTACGTGTTTGCCACGCAGAACCCGATCGAGCTCGAAGGCACCTATCCGCTGCCCGAAGCCCAGTTGGATCGTTTCATGTTCCACATCGTGATCGAGCACCCGCCGGAAGAGGAGGAGTTCATGGTGGTGAAGACCACCACCGCGATCCTCGAGCCGCAGTTCGAGCGTCCGGTCAGCGGCGCCGACCTGGTGGCGTTCCAGCGCCTGGTGCGCCGCGTGCCGGTGGCCGACCCGGTGATGCGCTATGCGCTCGCGCTGGTGCGCGCCAGCCGTCCCCCCAACCCGACCTGCCCCGAGGCGATCAAGAAGTGGATCTCGTTTGGTGCCAGCGTTCGCGCGGCGCAGTATCTCGTGCTCGCCGGCAAGGCGCGTGCGCTGACCAACGGCCGCTACCACGTGAGCTTCGACGACATCCGCGCCGTGGCGCATTCGGTGATGCGTCACCGTGTGCTGACCAACTTCCACGCGCAGTCGGAAGGGATCACCACCGACTCGCTGATCAACAAGCTGCTGGAAGCGGTGCCGGCGCCGCGCTCGGGAATGTAGTGGCCACCAGCTCGATGCCCGGCGCGAAGTTCGTCGATCCCGTTGTCCTCGCGCGGATCGGCAACCTCGAGCTGATCGCGAAGACCGTGGTCGACGGCCTGATCAACGGCACGCACCGCTCGCCGTTCTACGGCGCGTCGGTCGACTTCGCCGAGCACCGCGGCTACGTGGCGGGCGACGACATCCGCCGCGTCGACTGGCGCGTCTACGCGCGCACCGACAAGTACTACATCAAGGAGTTCGAGGCCGACTCGAACGCCAACTTCTCGGTGCTGCTCGACGTGTCGAAGTCAATGGGCTTCGGCGCGAAGATTTCGAAGCTCGATTACGGCAAGACGCTGGGCGCGTGTCTCGCGTACCTCGCCAATGCGCAGCGTGATCGCGTCGGCGTGATCACCTTCGATTCCGAAATCATCGATCACGTGCCGCCGTCGGCGAAGCACCTCGACGTGGTGCTGCACACGCTGGATCGAGCGAAGCCGGCGCGCCCCGGTGAGCTGGTCGGCCCGTTACGCAAGCTGGCCGAACACTTCGGACGCCGCGGCATCATCGTCGTGATCTCTGATTTCTACGCCGAGCCCGAGGAGATCTTCCATGCCATCGGTCCGATCGTGCATCGCGGCAACGACGTCGTGCTGTTTCACGTGATGGACCCGCAGGAGATCGATTTCTCGTTCACCGAGGCCTCTAGCTTCGAGGACATGGAGAGCGGCGATCAGATGCCGATCGTCCCGACCAAGCTCGCCGCCGACTACAAGAGGCTGGTCGAAGCGCACATCGAGACGCTGAGCAAGAAGGCGGCGCAGCAGCCGGTGGATTACATGCTGCTCAACACCAGCATGCCGCTCGACTTCGCGTTGTTCCGGTTCCTGTCGATGCGCCAGCGGCTGGCGAGGAAGAGGTAGCCGTGGCGTTTCTCTTCCCGCTGTTTCTGCTCGCGCTCGGCGCCCTCGCGGTGCCGGTGCTGATTCACCTGACGCAGAAAGAGCGCAAGGCGGTGGTGGAATTTCCGTCGCTGATGTTCCTGCGCAAGATCCCCTATGAATCGGTGCAGCGCCGGCGCATCCGCGACGCGTTGCTGTTGATGCTGCGGCTGGCGGCGCTGGCACTGATTGTCGCCGCGTTTGCGCGTCCGTTCCTGCGCGGCTCCGAGCTGGCGGCGGCGCCCGGCGGCGCGCGCGACATTGTCGTGCTGCTCGATCGCTCCTACAGCATGGGGTATGGGGACACGTGGGCCCGCGCGCAGCGCGCGGCGGCGGCCGCGATCGAGAGTGCGACGCCGGCGGATCGTATTTCGCTGGTGCTGTTCGCGGACGTCGCGGAAGTGGCGTTGCGATCGACGCCCGATCGCGGGCGCGCCGTCGGAGAAATCAACGCCGCGGCACCCGGGCCCGGATCGACGAAGTTCGGACCCGCGCTGAAACTCGCCGGCAGCCTACTCGCCGAATCCCTGCTGCCGCGCAAGGAAGTGATCGTCGTCTCGGATTTTCAGCGCGGCGGCTGGCTGCCCGACGACACGTTGCGAATGCCGGGCGGCACGCTCATCACTCCGGTGGCCGTCGAATCCGGCCAGGGGCTGAACCTCGCGGTAACGCCCGTGGCGCTGCTGCGTACGCGTGAAGGCGGCAACGAGCGCGTCACCGTGACCGCGGGCGTACTCAACCGCTCGGCGGCCGCAGCGACGAGCGTGCCCATCCATCTCGAGGTTGACGGCCGACCGGTGCAGGACCAGACGATCAGCGCGGCGCCGAATGCATCGGCGTCGGTCACCTTCGCGCCGCTGTCGATTACTAACGCCAATACCAAGGTCTCGGTGCGCCTCGGCACGGCTGGACAGGCGCCGGTCGACGCGCTCGAGCGCGATAACGTCTTTCACTTCGTTGTCACACCAGCGGCACCCGTGCCGGTGATGGTGGTGTCGCTGGGCCGCGCGGATGCGAACCTGTACCTGTCTCGCGCGCTCGCGATCGGCGAAGCCCCGCGCTTCGATTCGTCGATGCAGTCGCCGGAGGCATTGGCCGGTGACGCGATGAACCGCGCGCGACTCATCATTCTCAACGATGTGCCGGTGGGCGATGCGGCCGCGGCGAAGCTGGTGACGTTTGTTGAAGGCGGCGGCGGATTGCTGATTGCCGCGGGGCAGCGCGCGTCGTGGCCGCCGTCGCGCTCGGGATGGCTGCCGGCGTCGATTGGTCCGCCCGTCGATCGCACGCGCGGCACGCCCGCGAGGCTCAGCGGAATGGACTACGGCCACGCGGTGTTCGAACCGTTCCGCGCGCCGCGTAGCGGTGATTTCTCGACCACGCGTTTTTATTCCTATCGCGGGCTTGGCGCGGCGAAGGACGCCACCGTGCTGGCGCGCTTCGACACCGGTGAGCCGGCGCTCGTCGAGCGCAACGCGGGACGCGGCAAGGTCGTGGTGTTTGCCTCCACGCTCGATCTCACGTGGAACGATCTCGCGCTCAAGCCGATGTTCCTTCCGTTCGTCCATCAACTTGGCCGCCATCTGTCGGGGTTCAAGGAGCAACCGGCGTGGCTGAACATCGGCCAGGTGCTGGACGTTGATGCCGCCGAAGTGGCGGCCGGCGCCACGTCAGGCGCGCAGGCCCGCGCGGCGGCGGGACGGACGGTGCTGACGCCAACCGGACAGCGCCGCGACCTTGCCGGCGCCGCGGCCACCGTGCCGCCGGGTAATGCTCCGGCGGGCAATGCGCCGACGGCCACGTCGGCATTGGAGCTCACCGAGCAGGGTTTCTATGAAATCCGCGGCGCGGGACGAGATGCGGGACCGGTGATCGTCGCCGCCAGCAACGTCAGTCTTGCCGAGTCAAACCTCGAGCGGATGGATCCGCAGGAACTGGTCGCCGCCGTCACCGGCAGCAGCGGTTCCGGCTCAACGTCGGGCCAGGACGTCTTACCAGACGAGGCGCAGGAGCTCGCACAACGGGTCTGGTGGTATCTGCTGTTCACGGGTATCCTGCTTTTGATCGCTGAAACAGTGCTGGCACACCGCTACTCTCGTGCCACACGTTAGTTTCGAGGAGAGCATCCATGGGTGAGGCTAATGCCCGCGCGCAGTTGCTCGATGTCGTCCGGCAGGTCCGCCGGCGCTGGCGCATCAAGCTCGCGCTTCGGGGCGCGGTCGGATTTCTCCTCGCGGGGGTCGCGGCGATTCTCGCCATCGCGTACGCGCTCGAAGCGCTAAAGTTCACCCCCACCGCGATCTTCTGGTTCCGCATCGTCACCGGGCTCGTGCTGGTCGCCGCCGGCGCGTGGTTCTTCGCGCGCCCGTTGTCGCGCAAGGTCACCGACGAGCAGGTCGCGCTGTATCTCGAAGAACACGAACCCTCGCTCGACTCCGCGATTCTGAGCGCCATGGAAGTGTCGCAGAAGCCGGGTGAGTGGTCGCCGCAACTGATCGAGCGGCTGGTTGAGAAGGCGATCGAGCGCGTCCACGAGATCCACGAAGGCGAGCAGATCGAACGCGATCCGATGCGCCGGTATGCGTGGGTCGCCGGCACGGTGGCGATTGCCGCGATCGCGCTGTTCGTGTACGGCCCGGGATATCTCCGTCACACCCTGTCGGCTATCTTCATCATTTCGCGAGACGTGGAAGCGGCGGCGCCGTATCGCATCGAGGTGAAGCCGGGCGACGCCACGGTGGCGAAGGGCGCGGATCAGATGATCAACGCGTCGTTGTCGGGTTTCGATGCGGCAGATGCGGCCATCCTGATTCGCAAGGGATCCGAAAGCGCGTTCGAGCGCGTGCCGATGATCAAGGCCGAGAACGGCACCTATGAAGGCATGCTGTTCGATCTCGCCGAGCCGATCGATTACCTGATTGAAGCCGCCGGCGTCCGCTCGCCCGTGCACAAGCTCAACGTCGTCGAGCTGCCGTACGCCAAGAAGATCGATCTCGAATACACCTACCCGTCGTACACCGGGCTCGAGCCGCGCAAGATCGAAGACGGCGGCGACATCGCCGTGCTCGGCGGCACCGACGTCAAGCTGACGATCACGCCGACCATGCCGACCAAGGGCGGGCGGATCGTCCTTGGTGAAAACGAGAGCGTGCCGCTGACGGTGAGCGCGGACGGCACCCTGGCCACCAATTTCGTCGCCAAGAAAGACGGCTTCTACCGCGTCGAGCTCGATTCGCCGGCGGGCGAGCGCCTGACCGCGTCGCCACAGTACACGATCGATCTGCTCGAGGATCTGGCGCCGACCGTGAAGTTGTCGAAGCCGGGCCGCGACACTGATGCCACCGCGGTCGAAGAATTCTTCATCGAAGCACAGGCCGACGATGACTATGCGGTGAAGAATTTGCAGTTGGTGTATTCGGTCAATGGTGGCGCGGAGAAGACGGTGTCGTTGTTCAACGGCTCGCGTGTGACGAACGAAGTCACCGCGGGGCACACCTTCTACATGGAGGAGCTCGGCGTGAAGGCCGGCGATTCCGTGTCGTATTACGCGAAGGCCACCGACAACGACGCGGTGACGGGCGCGAAGCAGTCGACCAGCGACATCTTCTTCCTGCGGATTCGCCCGTTCGACAAAAACTTCAAGCCGGCAACGTCGATGTCGGGCGGCGGCGGCGGTGGCGGTGGCGGCGGGCAGGAAGTGGGCGCGCTGTCGCAACAGCAGCGCCAGATCATTTCCGGCACTTTCAACATCCAGCGCGATCGCAAGAAGCTCACGCCCGCGAAGTTCCGCGAGAACATGGTGGTGCTGACGCTGGCGCAGAGCAAGCTGCGCGACCAGGTGAACGGCCTGGTCGAGCGCATGAACAGCCGCCTGGTAGTGTCGGATCCGTCCTTCAAGAAAATCGCCGACCTGTTGCCGAAAGCTGCCGAACAGATGACGGCAGCAGAGAAGAAGCTGCAGGCGCAGAGCCCGGATGGCGCGCTGCCGCCCGAGAACATGGCGCTGCAGTTCCTGCAGCAGGCCGAAGAAGAGTTTGAACTGCAGGTGCAGATGGGCCGCCAGGCCGGCGGCGGTGGTGGCGGCGGCGGAGCGGGATCGATCGCGGAAGACCTTGCCGACTTGTTCAAGCTCGAGATGGACAAGATGGCGAACCAGTACGAGACCAACTCGCAGGCCTCGACCGAGCAGCAGGATCAGCAGATCGATGAGCTCGCGGAAAAACTGAAGGAGCTCGCGCGCCGGCAGGAACAGGAAATCGAGCGGCAGCGGCGGTTGGCCGCGGGCCAGTCGGCCGGCTCCAACGGTGGCGACCTGCAGCGCGCGCTCGCCGAGCAGGCGGAAGAAGCGGCCCGGCAGCTCGAACGCCTGTCACGCGATCAGAACCGGAAGGACCTCGCCGATACGGCGCGCCAGTTGCGGAATGCGGCGGATGCGATGCGCCGTGCCGCCGCCAAAGGCGATCCGGCAGCGGCCGGCCAGGCCGCGGCGGCCGCGGAACGGTTGCGCGAGGCGCAGCGGCAACTGACGAAGAATCAATCCGATCGCGGTGAGCGGGACGTGCGCGATGCGCAGCGCCAGGCGGCGGAGATTGCCGAAGAGCAGCAGGATATTGCCGCCGACGCGCGCGGGCTGCCGCAGGCCGGTCCCGATCGCATGCAGCAGACGCAGATGCTCGGCCAGCGCAAGGATGCGCTCGAGAACAAGGTGGCCGGCCTCGAGAAACAGCTCGATCGGATGGTGGGTGAAACCACGCGCGAATCGCGCGACACCGCGCGCAAGCTGACCGAGGCGGCCTCGGGCATTCGCGACAACAAGCTCAAGGAAAAGATCCGCTATTCGAAGAGCCTGCTCGGCTCCGGCGCGCCGGAACAGTACGCGCGCAACTTCGAGGAAGAGATCGGCGCCAACATCGACCAGTTGCGCAAGAAGCTCGATGAAGCGGCGAATGCGGTTGGCCAGACGGCGCGCGATCGATCGGGCGACGCGGTTGATAAGGCGCGCGATCTCGCGCGCGGCGTGGATTCGCTCGGACGCAGAATGCAGGAAAAGGCCCAGCAGCGTGCTCAGGGGCAAGAAGGCAAGGGCGGCCAAGAAGGCAAGGCTGGACAAGAAGGCAAGGCCGGACAAGAAGGTAAGGCCGGACAAGAGGGCAAGGGCGGGCAAGAAGGCAAGGGCGGGCAAGAAGGTAAGGGCGGCCAAGAAGGTAAAGGCGGACAGCAAGGCCAAGGCGGGCAAGAAGGCCAGGGTGGGCGCGGCGGACAGAATGATGGTCAGCGCACTGCCGGTGGACGCGACGGCGATGGCGACACCGCCGGCGGCTGGCGCGACGGCACCTGGGGCGGTTACGGTGATCGGCGTCCCGACGGCGGCTGGTTCAGCCCCGACGACATCCGCCAGTTCCGCGGCGAGGCTCGGCGCTGGGCGCAGGAAGGCCAGCAGCTGCGCAACTTGCTGCGTGAACAGAACCTCGATCCGAAAGAGCTCGACGAGATCATGAGACGCCTGAAAGAGCTCGACTCCGAGCGCGTGTATCAGGATGTCGAGGAGCTGGCGCGGTTGCAGACGTTCGTGGCCGAAGGGCTCAAGCGATTCGAGTACGCGCTGCGCCGCAAGGTGGGTGAGGAAGCCGATCGCGCGCTGGTCAGCGGCAACGAAGAAGTGCCCGCGGAATTCAAGGCGCTGGTCGAGGAATATTACCGCTCGCTGTCGAAGGTGCGCCCGAAGCAATGATGAATGACGGATAACGAATAACGAAATGCGCTTCGCCACTTCGATTGCCGTCGCGATTCTGCTCGCCGCAACGCTGGCGGAGGCGCAGCGCGGCTTTCGCGGTGGTCGCGGCGGATGGGGCGGGGAAGTAGGCGCGCCGCCGAAGTTTCCCAACGTAGCGGATTTCGACGGCTCCTGGCACTTCTGCCGGCTGATGTATCGCAGCGTGCGCAGCCAGCAACGCGGCCTCGGCTGGGGCACTGACTATCCCTACGCCGATATCAACTTCTCGACGCGCCTGTCCGAGCTCACCAAGACGCAGGTCGGCATGCAGGACGGCGAGCCCAATCACCTGGTGGTGCGGCCCACCGATCCCGAGCTGTTTCAATGCCCGTTCGTGATGGCCTCCGACCCCGGCAGCGCCGGGTTCTCCGACGAGGACGCCGCGGGATTGCGTGACTATCTACTCAAAGGCGGGTTCCTCTGGGTGGACGACTTCTGGGGGCCGTGGGCGTGGGAGGCGTTCGTCGATGAGATCGCCAAGGCGCTCCCGCGCGGCGAGTTTCCGATCAAGGAAATCGGTCCGGATCATCCGATCTATCGCACGCTGTTTCCGATCGCCGAGATTCCGCAGGTGCCGTCGATGCAGTTCTGGCGCATGAGCGGCGGCGCGACGTCAGAAATGGACGACTACAGCGCCAAGGCGCACATGGCGGCGATCACCGACAAGCAGGGCCGCATCATGGTGTTGATGACGCACAACACCGACATCGCCGACTCGTGGGAGCGCGAAGCCGACGACCCGCAGTTTTTCTTCCATTTCTCGCCGAACGGTTACGCGGTGGGCCTGAATTCGGTGCTCTACGCGTTGACCCATTGACTTAATCTTTTAATAAGGTGACGCGCGCTGCCCGCATCGTGATCGTGATGGTCCTCCTGGCCGCGTCGGCCGCGTTCGCGCAGGAGCAGTGGGACCGCTACCGCGGGTGGGGCGGCGGCCGGAACCGCTTTCCGCCGCGCTTTCCGACCGCGACCAGCTTCGATGGCGGCTTCAATTTCTGCCGGTTGATGTACACGAGCGATCGCCGCGAAGACGGCGGCTCCGGATGGTCCACGGACTACTGGGATGCCGACATCAATTTCTCGACGCGGCTCGGCGAGCTCACCAAGACGACCATTAGCCGGCGTCCGGAAGGCGAGCCGAACCACCTGACGGTGCGGATTTCGGATCCGCTGATGTTCAATTGCCCGTTCCTGAGCGCCACCGACGTCGGCACCGCGTTCTTCAACGATGCCGACGCGGCGACGCTGCGCGACTATTTGGTCAAGGGCGGCTTTTTGTGGGTAGACGATTTCTGGGGTCCCTACGCGTGGGACAACTGGGTCAGCAACATCAGCAAGGTGCTGCCGCCGGGCCAATATCCGATCCGCGATCTCGAGCCGTCACATCCGATCTATCGCACGCTGTTCGAGTTCGCCGCGCTGCCGCAGATCCCGTCGATCAGTTTCTGGCGGCGCTACAACGGTGAAACCTCGGAGCGGTTCGAGCTGAGCGCCGAGCCGCACTTCCGCGGCATCGCCGACGAGAACGGCCGGCTGATGGTGGTGATGACGCACAACACCGATATTTCCGACGCGTGGGAGCGGGAAGCGGAAGACCCGCAGTTCTTTTTCAGTTTCTCGCCGCAGGGTTACGCGGTGGGGCTCGATGTCGTGCTCTACGGCATGACGCACTAATAGGGGATCAGGGATCAGGGATCGGGGATCGGTCAGTGCAACACCGATCCCTGATCCCCGATCCCCGATCCCATCTGTTTCATCTCCAACAAATCCACCATCGTGCGGCAGCGGGCGAGGGCGCCGCGCTGTTCGAGCAACGCCAGCTTCTCGAGCGGCTCGAACTCGAGGTATTGCGCCAGGGCGTTGACCAGGTCCTCGTCGGGCATCGTCCGCGGCAGGCTCCGCTCGAGGTTACCGGCCATCAGCGGCGCGAGCAACGACTCGAGCCGCTGGCGCTGGCTTCTCAGTTCGTCCCGCTCGCCGGCGTCCACCGACTCTTGCACCGGCGTGATCACGGCGCTGCGATACAGCCGGCCCGCCGCCGGCGCCTCCTCCGCGTGGATGGTGAATTTTTCGAGTCCCTGCAGCACCAGGTTGTAGCGGCCATCCTCGAGCCGCTCGGAGTGCGTGATCAGGCCCGAGCAGCCGGTGGCGTAAATCGGCGGACTGCCTTCGTATTCGTCTTCGTATCCCGGCCGCAGCAGCACCATGCCGATGATCCGATCGCCGGCCAGCGATTCCGTGATCATCTGGCGATACCGCGGCTCGAAGATGTGCAGCGGCAGAAACACATTCGGAAAGAGGACGACCGTCGGCAGTGGAAAAATCGGTATGGAAAATGGAAGCACTGATTCCTGATCTCTAGTGAATCGTCTTCGTTTTCTTGTCCATGTAGTCCATCAGCACGTACTGGCCGAGCGTGTAGGGCGTGGTGAAGTAGGCCTTGCCGCGGCACATCGCGGCGACGCGGCGGACGAAGGCGACCAGGTCGTAGTCGCGCGCCAGCATGAACGTGTTGATCATGATGCCGGCTTTCGCGCACGCCGATACCTCGGCGAGCGTTTCACCGATGACGATTGGGTCGAGGCCGAACGGGTTCTTGTAGATGCGGCCGTCGGGCTGGGTCAGCGCCGACGGCTTGCCGTCGGTGATCATCACGATCTGCCGCATGTCCTTGCGCTGTTTCTCCAGGATGCGACGCGCCACGCGGAGCCCTTCGCGTGTGTTGGTGTAATACGGACCGACGCGGACGCGGCCCAGCTCGCGCAACGGAATTTCCTCGGCGCTGTCGTGGAATAGCACCGCGTGCAGGGTGTCGCCGGGATACTGCGTGCGGATCAGGTGCGAGAGCGCCATCGCCACGCGCTTGGCGGGCGTGAAGCGGTCTTCGCCGTAGAGGATCATGCTGTGGCTGCAGTCGAGCATCAGCACGGTGGCACACGAGCTCTGATATTCGCCCTGCGCAACCATCAGGTCGGGATAGTCGATGTCGATGCCCTCGGTGGGGGCCGTCTCGATCCCGGCGGCGGCGTTTGCGTTCGCGCGCTTGACCGCGTTGAGAATCGTCGCGGTGACATCGAGATTCATCACGTCGCCGAATTCATACGGCTTCGGTGCGCCGCTGGCTTCGATCCCGGTCGACAGGTCGCGCGTGTCGTGACGGCCGGCGCTGCTGTGGCCCGCTGATCCCAGCAGATCGCGCAGCGCGCGATACCCGAGAAAGTCGAGTGCCTTGTCGGTGACCTCGAACTTCACTTCAGCCGGTTCACCTTCGCCGCCGCCACCCATGGCACGGCGGGCCTTCTCCGGCTCGAGGTCGGGCGGCGTGGAGATGTAGCCCGACTCCTTCATCTGCTCGATGATCTGCTGGATCAGCTGTTCGAGCTGATCGCGCATCTCCTGCTCGTTGCCCTCGGCCTGGTTGCCGAACATCTTTTCGAGCAAATCGTCGGGCAGCACACCGCCGTTGAACAGGGCCTCGAGGATCGCGTCGTGCAGCGCCTGCATGGTGCGGTCGCTGTCGTCGCCGGTGTCGCGCGGGTTCCCGAACCCGCTCGACATCAGCAGGTCGGACAGCTTCGACATGAGCTCGTCCATATCGAGCTCGTCGAGCAGATTGGGAACGTATTTCGTGTACTTGTATTTCATCGCTGGCGGGTGGGACTAACGTCCCGCCCCTACGCCTTAGTTGTAATACTTCTTTTTCCGACGGCCGCCTTCGTTCTCGTCGTCTTCGTCGTCCGGGGTCAGCACCGCTGTCCGCTGCTGCGGCGGCTGCGGACGACGCACCGCTTCGCTGCCGTGGTAGCCGCGCCCGTCGCTGCGGCTGATCTTCTTTTGCGAGTACAGCCCTTCGAGAGCAAAGTCGATCCCCGAGGCGAGCAGCGGCGCGGCGGCGCCCCGCTCGATGCCGGCGTGACGCGCGAGGTCGACCAGGCCCTGGACCTTGCCCGCTTCGGTCAGGAGGGTGGCCGCGTCGGTTTCATCCGAAAGGCTGAGCGAGCCGCCCATGTCGAACCAGTCGGTGATCGGCTTGAGATCGGCGTTGCCAAAGTAGCCGTCGAACACGCTGGCCACCGCGCTGCGCACGAGATCGCGCGCAATCTGATCGGCGCCCTTGAGCTCGCCTTCGTATTCCAGCTCGAACTTGCCGGTCATCGACGGCAGGGCCGCGTAGATGTCGGTGACGCGCGCCACCACGGTGGTTTCACCGTTGGCCAGGGCCCGCCGCTCGGCATTGGAGACCACGGTTTCCAGCACGCTGATCGGCAGGCGCTGGCTGACGCCGGATCGCCGGTCGATCTTGCGCTCGGTCCGCGCCTGGAACGCGATCTCTTCGACCACCTCGCGCACGAATCGCGGCACCTCGATCGCGCCGCCGCGCGACACCCACGATTCCTGTTCGGTGATGGTCATGGCGTCGGCCCGGCTCTGCATGTAGTGCGTGCGGATTTCCGCGCCGATGCGGTCCTTGAGCGGCGTGATGATCTTGCCGCGCGCCGTGTAGTCCTCGGGGTTGGCGGTGAACGCAATCAGGACGTCGAGCGGCAGCCGCACCGGGTAGCCCTTAATCTGCACGTCGCCTTCCTGCAGGATGTTGAACAGGCCGACCTGGATCTTGCCGGCGAGGTCGGGCAGCTCGTTGATGGCGAAGATGCCGCGGTTGGCGCGCGGCAGCAGCCCGAAGTGCATCGACAGCTCGCTGCCGAGCTGCAGGCCGCCCTTGGCCGCCTTGATCGGATCGATGTCGCCGATCATGTCGGCGATGGTCACGTCGGGCGTCGCCAGCTTCTCCACGTAGCGCGCTTCGCGCGGCAGCCAGCGGATCGGCATCTGGTCGCCTTCGGCCTTGACGCGGTTCTGGCCGAACGCCGACAGCGGCGCAATCGGATCGTCGTTGATCTCGCTCTCCGGAATCACCGGCAACCACTCGTCGAGCAGCGTCGTCAGGGCGCGCAGGATGCGGGTTTTCGCCTGGCCACGCAGGCCGAGCAGGATGAAATGGTGGCGCGCCAGGATGGCGTTCACCAGCTGCGGCACCACGGTGTCGTCGTAGCCGATGATACCCGGGAAGAGCGTGTCTTTCCGCCGCAACCGCTCCGACAGGTTGTCGCGCACCTCGTCACGGACCGGGCGGCGGCGCACCTCACCGCGCGCGATGGCCGCTTTCAATTGTCCAAGGGTGTCGATGCGCGGTGAGGACGACATGCTGCCTATTATGACTCTTGCGGGTGGGGTCCGGCTTTAGCTTGATCTTCAGTATTACCGTGGTGTCTGGCTTTAGCCGGATTGACAGGCGCTTTCCTCAATGGTGGCAATTCGTAAGAAACGCCCTTTCGTAGCACTTCGAGGGTGCTGGTTTGCAGGGTCAGCGGGTATACGGTCCGCAGGCCGTTGGGCATCGGCCGATCGAACGGCTCGCCGAGGGTGAACCAACCGTCGTTGGTGATCACCCAGGCCCCCTTCGTCCAGCCCGGCTTGCGTCTCGCCGCCACCACAACGTAGGTCACGTCCGGGAGGCCGGCCCACTCCCCGTCATACCGCCGATCCGGTTCTTCGACCTTTTCGAGCGCGAGGCGAGCGTTCCGCGCCGATCGCTCGTGCGCGTCCGAACGCAGGCGGTGCCACAGCCAGTCGATCCCGGTGAGGATCGGATCGCCGAATGGTTCGCCGGTGTACCAGGCAAGGAAGCGGATCAACCCGGTGCCCACCAGGTACATCGAGAACAGCCCGCGCGGTGTGGCGACCACATACGAGATGAACACCAGGATCATCATCGGCGGCGCGGTCCACTCGCGCTGCGCCAGCACGTATGCCATGTAACCGAAAAACCCGGTGATGCCGAGCGTGGTGCCGGCGAAAAAGGTCAGGATCGCCGATGCCGCCGCGACATTCTGGATCGGCAGGTCAATGTCTTCCCAATAGCGTTTGGGGAGAAAGCCGGCGAGGACGGCCAAAGGGTAGGCGATGAGCGCCCGCACGCGCCGAGATTAACTCACATTACGCGCATCGGGCGATCAGGTATCTCGTTCCGCTCGCGTCGGGTCTCGGCGCATTCTGATAAACGGGATGTCGGTGCCAATAACCTCGAAACCGAGGCGCTCATAAAATCGCTGCGCGCGATGATTTGCCGGAACCACCGTCAGATCCACCGGTACGCCCCGTCTCGTAGCGCGGTCGATGACGCCGCGCATGACGGCGGTCCCAACACCACGATTCTGGAGCGCCGGTAGCAACTGCAGCTCGTGAACGAAGACCGCGCCTTGACTGTCCTCGACGAACAGCCCGCCGATAGCCTGCTCGTTAATCTCGATGATGGACACTGTGTAACTACTGAAACGACGGTCGAAGTCCGCTCGTTGCCACTCGTCGTCCCAGCCCCACGTCTGCTCGACCACGGGTTTCATGGTTTGGGTAAACAGGGTAAACAGGAATTCGCGATCGCTCGAGATGGCCGGTCGAAGAGTGAAAGTCATCTGTGCCTTCTGTGGCCTCAGGCCTAGCGCAAGTCGGCGCGCTTACGCGCGATCGCATCCGCGCGACCGGCCGCACACCATCAGCTGGAGCGTGAGCGCAGCCCAGCGGGAGGGGGCGAGAAAAATTATTGCGTGTCGCCGTAGGAAAAGCGAGCCGACGAGCAGGTCTTTTACAGACAACCTCGCAGCGAGCGTTGGGGGCGAAGCCAGACCGAGCTGCGAGTTGACAACTGTGCGGAGCGAACGCGGAAGCTGATGGTGTGCGGCCCGAGCGCCCAGACGAGCCGAGCATTTACGGAGGGAGATACCGTCTCGGCCAACGCCGCGCATCGAGGTTGATGTTAATCTGCGGCACGTGACGTCGCGCTGCCCACCAGTCTTTGCCGCCAATCGGCGGCTGGTGTTCGCGCATCGCGGCGGCGCCTTGCGCGCGCCGGAGAACACCATGCCGGCAATCGACAACGGCCTTGCGCTCGGCGCCGACGGCCTCGAGATCGACGTCCAGCTGTCGGCCGACGGCATTCCCGTCGTCATTCACGATCGGACCCTCGATCGCACGACGGATCGCACCGGACCGGTGAATGGGATGACGGCCGCGGAGCTGGCGCGCGTGGACGCCGGCTTTCATTTCAAGATCGACGAGACGTTTCCCTTTCGCGGCCAGGGGATTGGCATCGCCACGCTCGACGCCGTCCTGTCGCGACACCGCGACACGCGTATCATCCTCGAGATGAAAGGCGGCGAGCCCGAGCTGGCGCGCGCGGTGGCTGCGTCGATTCGCCGCGCCGACGCCGTCGATCGGATTTGCGTCGGCTCGTTCTACCAGAAATCCATCGACACCCTTCGCGCCGAACATCCTGAGGTCGTGACCAGCGCGTCGCAGGAAGAGGCGCGCTGGACGCTGCACCGATCGTGGGTGCGATGGCCGTGGATTGGCGAGCGGCCGTATATGGCGTTTCAAGTCCCCGAGCGCGCCGGCCGGATGCGGGTGGTCACGCCGTCATTCATCCGGCAGGTGCACCAGGAGGGCCAGGTGCTCCAGGTGTGGGTGGTGAACGAGCGCGCCGCCATCCACCGCTTGTTCGACTGGGGAGTAGACGGGATAATCTCCGACGTTCCCGACATTGCCGTGGCCGCCCGCGATGAATGGGCGAGCGCAGCCGCCCGAGATAGTAGTCGCTCGCGGCCGCCGAGATAAATAGTCGAAAGCACCCAAATGCATGCCCCGACCTTGAACGACGTGTATGTTGCGCGCGAGCGCATCTCGCCTTACCTGCCGCGCACGCCCTTGCTGCGCCATCCGCTCCTGGACGAAGAGACCGGTCTCTCGATTTGGGTGAAGCACGAGAACCATAACCCGACGTGCGCGTTCAAGGTCCGCGGCGGCCTCAACCTCGTCGGCGCGATGTCGTTCGAGGAGCGCGCGAAGGGCATCGTGACCGCGAGCACCGGCAATCATGGCCAGTCGATTGCCATGGCCTCGCGCATCCACGGCGTGCCGTGCACGGTGTTCGTGCCCGCCGGCAACAACCCCGAAAAGAACGCGGCGATGCGCGCCTACGGCGCCACGCTCGAAGAAGGCGGCAAGGATTTCGACGAGGCGCGCGAGCGCTGCGAACGAAGAGCGGCAGAGACCGGCGCGCGCTACGTTCATTCCGCCAATGAGCCGTTATTGATTGCCGGCGTCGGCACCTACGCCCTGGAAGTGTTCGAAGACATGCCCAACGCCGACGTGGTGTTCGTGCCACTCGGCGGCGGCTCCGGCGCCTGCGGCTTCATCACCGTCAGAAACGCGCTCGGCTCGCGCGCGAAAATCATCGGCGTCGGCGCCGCCAAGGCCGATGCTGTCTACCGGTCCTGGAAGGGCCCCCAACGGGTGGTAGGCCAATCGGCCGATACCTTTGCCGAGGGGATTGCCACGCGGGTCACCTTCGACCTGACGTTCGGGATCTTCAAGGAATACCTGGACGATTTCATCTTGTTGACCGAAGACGAGCTTGCCGGCGGCGTCCGGCTCGCCTTGCGTGCCACCCACAACCTCGCCGAAGGCGCGGGGTCGGCGGCCATTGCCGCGGCCTACCAACGCCGCGACGAGCTGGCCGGGTTGCGCGTGGTCTGCGTGATGAGCGGCGGCAACATCGATCAGGCGAAGCTCAAGATGGTCCTCGGATCCGCGGACAAGTCGGCGGGATAAATGACGACCCTCGATCGCCTCGATCGCTGGAAGGCGGGCGGCGTGATCAGCGCGGATCAGCACCTCCTGCTGCGGGCTCTGACCCGGCAGGATCGGTTCTCGCTGTTTGTCGAGATCAGCGCACTCTTGTACATCGGCGTGCTGTCGGTGGTTGGCGGCCTGATCTGGACCTTCCGCGATTACGTCGTCAATCTCGGCGACGCCGTCATCCTCTCGATTCTCGGCCTGCTGATGGCCGTGTCGTTCTATTACTGCTTCTCGCGAGGCCTTCCCTACGACAACGACGAAGTCGAATCGCCGTCGCTGATTTTCGACTACTTGTTGTATTTCGCCTGCCTCGTGCTGTCGGCGACGCTCGGCTTCATCGAGACGCGGTTCGCGATCTTCCAGGGTTGGACGACGCACTTGTTGATCGCGTCGGTGGTGTTCGGACTGCTCGCATACCGGTTCGACAACCGGTTCGTGTTGTCGCTGGCGATCTCGACCATGGCCGGATATCTCGGCCTCAAGCTCGACCTGTTCGACTTCGTCGAGACCGACATCCTCCGATTGATCGCGCTCGCGTTCGGCACGGCGCTCATCGGGCTCGGCGTCTGGTCGCATCGCCAGGCCATCAAGCCGCATTTTCTCGAGACCTACGTTCATGTGGGCGCCAACGTGATCATGATGGCCACGGCCTCCGGCGTGCTGGAGCCGGGCACCGGCTGGCTCTATCTCGCGGCTTTGCTCTCGCTCTCGGCCGCCGCCATCTATCTTGGCGTGCGCTTCGATCGGTTCGCGTTTGTCGCATACGGAACGCTCTATGGTTATGGCGGCGTCAGCGCGCGGCTGCTCGAATCGATCGGCAGTCCCATCGCGGCGTTGTGGTATTTCCTCATCACCGGCACGATGATCGTGGTCGGCCTCATCGTCCTGGCGCGCCGATTTGGACGGGAAGAATGAGCGCCTACGCCGACGACCAGGAACGCGCCATTCGCGTGATGCGCCTCGTGCAGGACTGGATGAAGTCGGGCCTCCTCACGCAGGAACAACGCGATCGGATCGCGCCGGAGCTGACGGTCGAGCTTCGCCGCACGAACAAGTTTCTGCGCGTCACGATGTTCGTGTTCGGGTTTCTGATCCTGCAGGCCTTCACTGGGTTGCTGGCCCTCGGGTTGGCCGCGGGAGAGGGAGAGGAAGCCGGCGCGGTGCTCTGCGCGATTACGGCCGGCCTGAGCTACTTCGCCGCCAACCTGTTGGTGACTCGCTACAACCTGTACCGATTCGGAATCGAAGAAGCCGCGGCGGTGGCAGCGGTCGGTTTTGCGATGGCATCGGCAGCGCTCGCCGCCTTGTCAGTGACGAACTTTAGCAGCGACGCGCCGGTCATCGCGGCATTAATCGTCGGGTGTCTCGCGTCGTTCGCGATCTTCCTGCGCTTCGGATACGTCTATGCCGCGATCATCTCGATGATGTTCGCCGCCGCGCTGCCATTCGTGCCGGGGGATTCCGACATGATCCACCGGCTGGTGTCGGTCTTTCTTCTCGTCCTGGTGTTCGCCGTCGTGAGGTCGTTGAGGAATGAGCACGGCCGCGAGTATCCCGGCGACAGCTACGCGATGATCGAAGCCGCGGCATGGGCCGGGATTTATCTGATTACCAATGTGCAGCTGTCGTTCTGGCTCTCGCACCCGGAAGAGCGGACGACGTTCTATTGGGCCACTTACGTGGCGACGTGGGTGCTGCCCGCGATCGGTCTGTGGATTGCCGTTCACGATCGCCATCGCGTCTTGCTCGACGTCAATGTCGTGATGGCGATCGCGACGTTGATGACCAACAAGCTCTATCTCGGCTCGGAGCGGCATACCTACGATCCGATCGCCTTTGGCGTGTTGCTGATCGTGGTTGCCGTTGGCCTGCGCCGCTGGCTGGCGAGCGGGGAAGACGGCTCGCGCGCCGGGTTTGTGGCCGAACGGATTCTTGAGTCGGAAAAGGCACGCCTCGGCGTGGTCGGCACCCTCTCGGTCCTTCACCAGGGCCCGGTTGCGTCGCGTCCGCAACCCGAGGCCCCCGCGATCGGTGGCGGCGGCGCGTCCGGCGGCGCCGGCGCATCGGGTTCCTTCTAAGCCATGAATGGCAGGGGGGCAACACCGCCGACGCGAGTCCGCGCACGCGTGCTCGGGTTCGCGTTTTCCCTCGCCGCCATCACCTACCTCGATCGCATCTGCATCTCGGCGGCCGCGCCGTACATGATGGCGGACCTGCAGCTGACCGCGCTCGAGATGAGCGTGGTCTTCAGCGCGTTTACACTGGCCTATTCACTGTTCGAAGTGCCCTCGGGATGGCTCGGCGACGTCAAAGGGCCGCGGCGCGTGCTGACGCGAATCGTGCTGTGGTGGTCGGCCTTCACCATGCTGACTGGGGCGGCGCAGGGCTTTCGATCGCTGGTGGTGATCCGCTTCCTGTTCGGCGCGGGCGAAGCGGGCGCGTTTCCGAACATGGCGCGCAGCTTGTCGCGCTGGTTCCCGCTCAGCGAGCGTGGCCGCGCCAACGGCGTCATGCTGCTCGGCTCGCGCGTTGGCGGCATGATCTCCGTGCCGCTGGCACTGCTGGTGATCTCCCAGTGGGGTTGGCGCGCATCGTTTGTGATCTTCGGCCTCACCGGCGTGGTGTGGGCCGCGGCCTGGCGCGCGTGGTATCGCGATCGGCCGGAGGAGCATCCGTCGATTTCTCCGGAAGAAGTGGCGTGGATCCAGCAGGACGAGCCGGCGGCGCGCCGCCACATCCCAACGCCGTGGCGCGCGATGTTCACCTCGAGAAATCTCTACGCCATTTGCGCGATGTATTTCGCGTTCGGGTACGGGTTGTATTTCTACTTCACCTGGTTGCCCACCTACCTGATCAAGGTGCTTGGCTTCTCGCCGCTTGCCGGCGGCGTGTTTGCGGCGCTGCCATTCCTGCTCGCCGGCCTCGCGGATCTCGGCGGCGGCTGGCTGACCGATCGCTTGTCGCGGCGTTATGGATTGCGCGTCGGGCGGTGCTATCTCGGCACCGTCTCATTCCTGACCTGCGCCGCTCTACTTCTCGGGTCGACGTTTGCGGACAGCGCCGTCGCCAAGGCGGTGCTGCTCGCGCTGGCACTGGCCTCGGCCGATTTCGCGCTGAGCGCCGCCTGGGCCGTACCGCTCGATATTGCCCCGGATCACGCCGGCGTGATGACCGGGTGGATGAATACCTTGGGAAACCTGGGCGGCTTGTTTGGGCCGCTGGTGGTTGGCTATGCCGTCGATCGGTGGCAGTCGTGGACCATTCCGTTCTACATTGCCGCTGGCATTTACGCGGCCGGGGCCGTGGCGTGGTTGGCCATTGACCCGACACGGACGCTGGTTGAAATAACGAATAACGAATGACGAATGACGAATGAAGCGGTTTCGTTACTCGTTATTTGTCATTCGTCATTTCATGTTCAGGAGGGGACACCATGAAATCGCTCGCCATTCTGTGTGCGTTGCTCATCCCGGTGACGGCCCTGGCGCAGAATCCGAAAGGCGCCACCTACATCACCGCTGAAGAAGTTGCGCTGGTGAACAAGAGTCCCGGCGTCGACCGGCAGATCGTCAACGTCGACATCGGAAAGTCGAACCTTGCCGTCGGTGTGGTTCATCGCGGACGGAGCGGCGCGCCCGCGACACCGGCTGCGGCGCCGGCTCCCGCTGCAACGCCTGCAGTACCGCCGGCGCCGTGCGGGGAGAAGGTGGCGTCGACGCCGGCGAACACCGCCTCCGGCATCGCGCATGACGGACAGACCGAAACCTACATCATCATTTCCGGCGGCGGTACGCTCGTGACGGGTGGCAAGATCGTGAACGGCCGCCGCTCCGCGCCCGAGAGCCAAGTCACGCGTGTACTCAATGGCCCGTCCTGCAGCGGTCCGATTGTCGGAGACGATATCGTGCGCAAGGTGGTGAAGGTCGGCGACATCATCATCATTCCCGCCGGCGTGCCGCACGGCTGGGCCGACATCGGCGACCACGTGGATTACCTGAGCGTGCGGCCCGATCCCGATCGCGTGATTCCGCAGCTCTACACAAACCCTCTGCTCAAGAAATAAGGTCCTCGGGTCCTAAGGTCTTGGGGTCCTAGGGCAAGGGCTCTTGCCTTAAGACCCCAGGACCTTAAGACCCTAGGACTCTAAGACCTCCCGTGTCGCCACTTGATGCTGATGAGATCCTTCAGCATCTGTAATCCGTCGCCAAGACGATTCACCGAACTGCCGCCGTGATAGCGGCAGTGCACGGGAAACTCCGCAATCCGCATCTTGAAGGTGCGCGCAAGATACAGCGCCTCGACGTCGAACCCAAAACGATCCGATTCGGCCACCGCGAAGATGCGTCGAGCCGCGGCCGCGGTAAATCCTTTGAAGCCGCACTGCGTGTCGGTGATGCCAGGCAACACCGTGGCTCGCACAGCGACGTTGAACACCCGGCTCATCATGCTTCGGCCGGCCTTCGATTGTCCTTCCTCGACCGCGCCGGGCACCGTTCGCGACGCGATCGCCACGTCGGCGCCGGCCTCGAATGCCGCCATCATGCGCGGCAGGTCTTCAATCGGTAACGATAAATCGGCGTCGATAAACACCAGCCGATCACCATGCGCCTCGCTGAAGCCGCGTCGCACGGAAAACCCCTTGCCGCGATTGACGTCGTTGACGAGGACGCGAACGTTGTCGCGGCCGGCCGCCGCGGTCCGCGCTTCCTCCGCCGCGGCTTGCGGTCCGCCGTCAATGACGACGATCACTTCCCACGAAAAGGGCTGCGCCTCGAGATACGCGCACACGTGAGCGACGGTGCCGCCGATGCGGCCGGCTTCGTTGTAGGCAGGGATTACCAGGGTCAGCAGCACTATTCGATCCTCACGCTGCCGTCGCCGTTCACATATGCCTGGTGCGGCGCCGAGGGATCGATCCGGCCGCCGAGAATCTTGTACATGAAGTACTTATCCATCGTCGGATGGGCGCCCTCGAAGTTGACGCGGATGTCGCGCAGCAACGGCGCGCGGGCGGCCAATTCATACGAGGCAATGCGCATAACGCGATAGGGCGGGTATTTGAAGAACACCTTCGATTGGTCGACGCGGCTCGGTTGCAGGAACAGGATGAACGCCAGCAACACGCCGCCGACGGCGTGGATGGCCATTCGCGATGGTATCGCCGCGATGGCCATGCCGTAGGTCAACACCATCGCCGTCGTCAGGGTGAGAAACCAGTAGCTGTCATACCCGCGGGTCCACGTGGCAAAGAGGATCGTTGCACCCGCGAGGCCGCCGATGGACGTGCTGAGAAGCACGTTGTCACCGCGCCATCTAATCACGACGACGAGCGCCGCGACCAGCGTTGGAATCTGGAACCGCCACGAATCAAACTGCCGCACCAGTAATTCGCCGGCGCCGTTGACGATCGACGCGTAGCTGCGATGGAGACGGAACGAATCCGCGTTCGTGATGTTGCTGATCGCGGTGGTGGGTCCCATCGGAGCCGCGGGATCCCACATCACTGCGATGAAGTAGGGAATCTGCAACGCGAGCACGACGCCGCCGACGGCCGCCGCGAGGCGCGTCGACTCGCGCCAGTCCTTCTTCATCAATGGCTGTACGACCAACGCCACGAGGAGTGGCGCCGCCACAAAGATGGCCGACAGATGTGCCTGCACCGCGCACCACGCCAATGCCGCGGTGACGACGATCTTCCATCGCGGCGGCGTATCGCCGAGCCCCAGCGCCATGGCCGTCGCCATCTTGATCAGCGCGGCGGCGACCGGTGGATTCCAGATCACCGACGAAATTGCGATGTCGAATGGCGCGGAGGCGATCACCAGGCACATGGCGAGGGCGAGAAACGGAGTCACACGCCGCCACAGCGAGAGCAGCAGCCATGTGTCCGCGATCGATTGCAACAGCGCGACCGTGACCCCGCCGGCGTGCGGGAGATAATCGGTGAACGGCCCGACGAGGTTCCGCCCAAGCCACAGCAGCCAGTAATACACGGGACCGAATCCGCGGCCTCCGGCCGTGCTCGGTGCGCCGGTGAGCGGCAGCTCGGTGATTCCGCCCAGCGCGATGGCCCAGTCGCGCGTCTGCTCGCCGAGCATCAGGAACGTGTCGGCGATGTCGTAAACACGGATGTAGAGGACGTACAGAAAGAAGATGGCGGCAATGGCCACCCGAGCGTAGCGCTCATTCATCTGCGCAGCGATTGTCTCACAGCGCTAAAGACCGCGTCGTACATCTTCGGCGTCACGACGCCGGTGTTGGTGTTCTGCCGCGAGGGGTGGTACGCGCCAACGAGCGTGATGCCGTCATGGATCCATTTCGCGCCGTGTCCGAACACCGGCCGCGGACGCGGAATGGATTCGCCATTCATCGCCAGCAGTTTCAGCCACGCGTCCCACGCAATTTTGCCGAGCGCGACCACGACCTGCAGGCGGGGGAGATGGATAATCTCGTCCTGCAAGTGCGCCAGGCAGCGATCGATCTCTTCGGGCAGCGGCTTATTCGCCGGCGGCGCGCAACGCACGGCCGCCGCGATGTACGCATCCTTCAGTACCAACCCATCGTCGGTGCGTTGTGAGGTGGCGATGTTCGCAAAGCCGGCGCGCTTGAGCGCCGCCATCAGGAAGTCTCCCGACGCGCCGACACCATCGCCCGTGAAGACGCGGCCGGTGCGATTGGCCCCGTGCGCCGCCGGCGCGAGGCCCAGGATCAATAGTCGGGCATTCGGATCGCCAAATCCGGGCACCGGCTTCGCCCAATAGACCTCGTTCTCGAAACACGCCTTCTTGGTGCGCCCCACCTGCTGACAATACGAGCGCAGCCGCTCGCAGCGATTGCAGCTAATGATGGCAGTCTGAACGGCCGACAGAGAAGAAAGGCGGGTGTCCCGCACAGCGCTCATGTGTAGTCGTTGCAACATGTTACAAGCGGAGCGGGGCTGGGCTAGAATGGTTTGATTGTCTACTCAAAGAAAAGTGCTCATCTATAAGGAAGGCTTTCCAAGGCCATGAGAAATACTGCTCCACCTGACGCCGCCCAGCTTGAAGCCCTCGAAACCCGGGAGTGGCTCGATTCGCTGGACGATGTGCTCAAGCACGGGGGGCCGGCGCGCGTCGGCGCCCTGCTGAGGGAGCTTGGCGTCCACGCCCAGAAACAGGGCGTGCGCGCACCGTTCACCGCGAACACGCCCTACATCAATACCATCAACGCCGACGAGCAGGTGCCGTATCCCGGCAGCCGCGAGATCGAGCGCCGCATCAAGAGCATCGTGCGCTGGAACGCGATGGCCATGGTGGTGCGTGCCAACCGCGTCGAAGACGGCATTGGCGGCCACATCTCGACCTTCGCCTCGTCCGCGACGTTGTACGAAGTGGGCTTCAATCACTTCTTCCGCGGCCGCGACAACGGCAACGAAGGCGACATGATCTATTTCCAGGGCCACGGCTCGCCAGGAATTTACTCGCGGGCGTTTGTCGAAGGCCGGTTGACCGACCAGCAGCTCGTCAACTTCCGCCGCGAGTTCAACGAAGGCGGCGGCCTGTCGTCGTATCCGCACCCGTGGCTGATGCCGGACTTTTGGGAATTTCCCACGGTGTCGATGGGCCTCGGTCCGATCATGTCGATCTACCAGGCGCGCTTCAACCGCTACCTCGAAGATCGCGGCCTCAAGCCGAAGACCGACGCCAAGGTCTGGGCCTTCCTCGGCGACGGCGAGACCGACGAACCCGAATCCCTCGGCGCCATCACGCTGGCGTCGCGTGAAAAACTCGACAACCTGATCTTCGTCGTCAACTGCAACCTGCAGCGGCTTGACGGCCCGGTGCGCGGCAACGGCCAGATCATCCAGGAGCTCGAGGCGATCTTCCGCGGCGCCGGCTGGAACGTGATCAAGTGCATCTGGGGATCGGAATGGGATGCGCTCCTCGAGCACGATCACGATGGCCTGCTCGTGAAGCGGATGGGCGAGGTCGTCGACGGCGAGTATCAAAAGTACGCGGTCGAATCCGGCTCGTACGTCCGCAAGCATTTCTGGGGCGAGCATCCGAAGTTGCTCGAGATGGTCAAGCACCTCTCCGACGAGCAGCTCAAGAAGCTGACGCTGGGCGGCCACGATCCGGTCAAGGTCTACAACGCCTTCAAGCGCGCCACCGAGACCAAGGGCATGCCGACACTGGTGCTCGCGCGCACCATCAAGGGTTACGGCGTGGGTGAAGCCGGTGAAGGCAAGAACATCACTCACCAGCAGAAGAAGCTCAGTGAAGACGAAGTGAAGGCGTTCCGCACCCGCTTCGGCATTCCGATCTCGGATGACCAGGTGGCCGAGGCGCCGTTCTATCGACCCGCACCGGACAGCATCGAGATGAAATACGTGCAGGAGCGCCGCGCCGCGCTGCATGGGCCGGTGCCGCGACGCCAGGTGCGCGTCGAGCCGATCAAGGCGGAGTTCGGCGACACCTTCGACGAATTCCACAAGGGCACCGAGGGCCGCACGGCGTCAACGACGATGGTGTTCGTCAAGATGCTGTCGAAGCTGCTCAAGCACGAGCAGATCGGCAAGCTCGTGGTGCCGATCGTGCCCGACGAAGCCCGCACCTTCGGCATGGAAGCGCTGTTCCGGCAGGTGGGCATCTACGCGCACGCCGGCCAGCTCTATGAGCCGGTCGATCGCGACACGCTGCTGTATTACAAGGAAGCCGAGGATGGGCAGATCCTCGAGGAAGGCATCAACGAAGCTGGCTCGATGTCGTCGTTCATCGCCGCGGGCACCGCGTTTGCGTCGCACGGCATCAACATGATCCCGTTCTACATCTTCTATTCGATGTTCGGGTTCCAGCGCGTCGGCGACCTGATCTGGGCGGGCGCGGATCAGCGCATGAAGGGCTTTGTGATGGGCGGCACGGCCGGCCGCACGACGCTCAACGGCGAGGGCCTGCAGCACGAAGACGGCAACAGCCATGTGCTGGCGATGCCGGTGCCGACCTGCCAGTCCTACGATCCCGCGTTCGCGTACGAGCTGGCAGTGATCATCGAAGATGGCATCAAGCGGATGTATCAGGAGCAGGAAGACATCTTCTATTACCTGACCGTGATGAACGAGCAGTACCAGCATCCGCCGATGCCGCAGGGGTCGAAGGAAGGCATCCTCAAGGGGATGTACGTCTGCAAGCCGACCAACCTGCCCGACGCCAAGCTGCGCGCGAATCTGTTTGGCAGCGGCACGATCCTCACGCAGGCGATCCAGGCGCAGCAGATCCTCGAGGAGAAGTACAACGTCGGCGCCGACGTCTGGAGCGTGACGAGCTACGTCAACCTCTATCGTGATGGCCACACGTGCGAGCGGTGGAACCGCCTGCATCCGAGCCAGCCGCCGCGGGTGCCCTACGTGACGCAGGCCACCAAGGACGCGCCCGGCGTGTTCGTGGCGGCGTCGGACTACCTTAAGGTGCTGCCCGATTCCATCGACCGCTGGCTGCCTAGGCCGCTGCAGGCGCTCGGCACCGACGGCTTTGGCCGCAGCGACTCGCGCGCCGCGCTCCGCAACTTCTTCGAAGTGGACGCGCGCTTCATGGTGATCGCCACGCTCTATGCGTTGCTGCAGGACAAGCAGATTGACGCCAAGGTGCTCGAGCAGGCGATCAAGGACCTGAAGATCAATACCGAGAAACCGAATCCGGCGATTAGTTGACGGGACCCGGGACCCCGGAACCGGGACCCGGCAATCGGATCCCTGATCCCTGATCCCGGATCCCGACGAAGGACACAAGTTGGCAGATTTCATACTTCCCAATCTGGGAGACGGCGTCGCGCAAGGGGACGTCCTGAAAGTGCTCGTGAAGCCGGGTGACGCCGTGGCGGTCGATCAGCCGGTGCTCGAACTCGAAACCGACAAGGCGACGATCGAGGTGCCCTCGAACATTGCCGGCAAGGTCAAAGAGATCAAGGTCAAGGCTGGGGACAAGGTAAAGCCGGGTCAGGCTGTCCTCGTTCTTGAAAACGGCGCCAGTGCGCAGGGTGCGCAGGGTGCACAGGGTGCGCAGGTGCGCAGGGTGCACAAGGGCGCAAGGTGCGCAAGGTGCTGAGCCGCCGAAGGCGGAGGCTCCCAAAGAAGCCGCACCCGCACCCACCCCGGCACCGCAGGCACCTCCGGCACCCGAGGCACCCCAGGCTACGGCGCCGGAGAGACCGAAAGCGTCGGTCCACAACATTTCTGCCGCACGGCAGCCTGCGCCGGCCTCACCGCCTGCGCCAGCCGCGGCATCTCACGTCACGGCGGCTCCTGCCGCGCCATCAGTTCGGAGGCTGGCGCGCGAAATCGGTGTCGAGGTCTCGCAGGTTCCGGGCACTGGTCCTGGCGGACGCATTACCCAGGATGACGTCAAGGAATTCGCCAAGCGCGTGATGCACAGCATCGGCGGCAACGGCCAGGCCGCGGCCGCGAGCGGTGTGGCGCGCCCGGCGGCCGGCGGACCCGTGCTGCCGGATTTCAGCAAGTGGGGCGAGGTCGAACGCAAGGCGATGAGCGGCATCCGCCGCAAGACGGCCGAGCATTTGAGCCACGCGTGGAACGCGATTCCGCACGTCACGCAGTTCGACAAGGCCGACATCACCGCGCTCGAACAGGTGCGCAAGAAGTACCGGCCCGAAGTGGAGAAGGCCGGCGGCAACCTCACCGTGACCGCGGTGGCCGTGAAGGTGATCGCCAGCGCCCTCAAGGTGTTCCCGCAGTTCAACGCCTCGGTGGACGCGGCGGGCGAAGCCATTGTTTACAAGAAATACATCCACGTCGGCATCGCGGTGGACACTGAGAACGGCCTGCTCGTGCCGGTGATCCGTAACGCCGACCAGAAGAACCTCATCCAACTATCAGTAGAGATTCAGCAACTGGCGGAGAAGGCGAAGGCGCGCAAGCTGTCGCTCGACGAGATGTCGGGCGGCTCGATGTCGATCTCGAACCTTGGCGGCATCGGCGGCACGGCGTTCACGCCGATTGTCAACTGGCCGGAGGTCGCGATTCTCGGCATCTCGCGTGGCACGTTCGAGCCGGTGTGGAACGGCACCGCCTTCGAGCCCAAGCAGATGCTGCCGCTGTCGCTCAGTTACGACCACCGGCTGGTCGACGGGGCCGATGCAATACGTTTCCTCCGCTGGGTGGTTGAGGCGCTGGAAAATCCATTCGCTCTCGCGCTTCGCGGATGACGAGGTCTTAGGGTCTTAGGGTCGTAGGGTCCTGAAGAACGCAGGCCTTTCAAGACCCTAGGACCCTAGGTCCCTAGGACCTTCACATGTCACACCACATCGCAGTCATCGGCGCGGGCCCGGGGGGCTATGCTGCCGCTTTCTATGCCGCCGACCTTGGCCTGAAGGTCACCCTGATCGACAACGAGAAGAATCCCGGCGGCGTGTGCCTCTACCGCGGCTGCATTCCGTCGAAGGCGTTGCTGCACGTCGCCAAGGTCCTCGACGAATCGAAGCACGCCAAGGAGTGGGGCATCGAGTTCGGCGAGCCCAAGATCGACGTCACCAAGCTCCGCGACTTCAAGAACCGCGTGGTTGAGAAGCTGACCAGCGGCACCGGGCAGGTGTCGAAATTCCGCAAGGTCAATTACATCCAGGGCTGGGCGTCGATCGTCGATCCGAAGACCATCAGGGTCAAAAAGAACGGCGGCGGCGAGGAAACGGTCAGCGTCGACTACATGATTCTCGCGCTCGGATCGCTGCCGACGAAGATCCCGGCGCTCTCCAGCGAGTCGCCGCGGGTGCTCGATTCCACGGGCGCGCTCGACCTGCCGGAAGTGCCGAAGTCGATGCTGGTGATCGGCGGCGGCTACATCGGCCTCGAGTTGGGCTCGGTCTACGCCGCGCTGGGCACGAAGGTGTCGGTGGTTGAAATGACGCCGGGCCTGCTGCCCGGGGCCGATCGCGATCTGGTGAAGTTCCTCGCGCAGCGTGTCGAGAAGACATTCGAGAAGGTGATGGTCTCGACCAAGGTGACGTCGATGAAGGCGTCGGCCACCAGCGTCACCGTGACGTTCGAGGGCGAGGGCGCGCCGAAGGAAGCGACCTACGACTACGTGCTCGTGTCGATCGGCCGGCGGCCCAACGCGAAGATCGAGGGCCTAGACCAGACGAAAGTCAAAGTCGACGCCAAGGGCTTCATCGAGACCGACGGGCAGCGCCGCACCGCGGAGCCGACGATCTTCGCGATCGGCGACGTGGCCGGCGAGCCGATGTTGGCGCACAAGGCGTCGCACGAAGCGCGCGTGGCCGTGGAAGCGATCGAAGGGCACAAGGCGGAGTTCGATCCGGCGGCGATTCCGGCGGTGGTGTTCACCGATCCCGAAATCGCGTGGGCCGGACTGACCGAAGCGGACGCCGAGAAGCAAGGCCGCAAGGTGGAAGTCGCGAAATTCCCGTGGCCGGCCTCGGGCCGCGCCATCGCCATCGATCGGGTTGATGGCCTCACCAAGTTGATTATCGACCCGGAGACCGAGCGCATCCTGGGCGTTGGGATCGCGGGCTCAGGCGCGGGTGAATTGATCTCCGAGGGCGTGCTCGCGATCGAGATGGGCGCCACCGCGTCGGATCTCAAGCTGACGATCCACCCGCATCCGACACTGACCGAAACCTTGATGGAATCCGCCGAAGTGTTTTTCGGTCAAGCGACGCACGTCTATAAACCGAAGCGAAAGCCGTAACGCTTCCGCGCGGGCCGGCATCTCCCGGCGTGAACTCTCGTCTCGCCGGGAAAATGTCGCTCGGCGCATCAGGCTCTTGGCGCAACTCGGCGCACTGCTTGGCCTCAAACAGGCGCGACTCTGGCCTCCGCGCCATTTTCCGGTAAGTGCTCTGCCGCGGCTCGCTCGAACGTTCACGCCGTGAGACGCCGCCCCGCGCTCCGCCGTCGGTTCCGGTGAGTTTCAGCTGACGGCTTCGGGGGGCACGCGACTTGGCCTGTAAATCGACACGAGGAGCGTCACGAGCGCCGCTGCGCCGAAGATCGCGAGCGGCATCCAGAACCGACCGCGTCCGATGTATTGCGAGACGCCGAACCCGGGATACTGGAACCTGCCTCCCAATACCATCAAGGTGACCCAAGCGATTGCCCACCACGCTCCCGCGTGAATCATCGTGGTTCGCCTTAATCCGCCGAGTAACCAGCCGGTTAAGCCGATGGGCAGCGTGAGCGCTGCCACCATGATGGACGCCAGGCCCCAGCGTGGCCGGGTGCGTTCCGCCTGGGCGGCGAGGTAGCGCGGGTTGCTGCGGAACTGTTCCCGGAGTTTCGCGCGTTCCGCGGCATTCGTCTGGCGGATTTGGCGCACGGCGGTGGCCGGGTACGACACGCGGCCGGCTTGATCCGCAGCCTCGTCCCTCAGGTGCATCGCCTCGTAGAGTTCGTCGCGAACATCGCCCTGCATCAACGGCGTGAGCCAGGCGGCGGTTAAATACGCGACCAAGGCAGCACCCAGCAGCAGTGCCGTCGCACCCCGGACCGCCAACTGCCCGGCGCCGCGAATCAGCATCATCATCGGCAACATCGCGAGCGGGATCGCCAGTGGCAGGATCAGCGGCAGCGCCATCCAGAATCGCATCTCGGGCGGGAAGTCATTCCTGAACTGGAGCACGTTCAATCCGATTTGGATTGCGACGAGAAGCAGCGTGGACAGAGCAAGAACGCTCAGCCCTTTCACCAGCGCGGCACCCGGCATCGCACTACCTCCAGTTATGAAACACAGTGCCAGTGTCACGGCAAACGCTAACGCGCCGTTCGCGACAGTCCACACACGCGTTGGTCCAGATGTTCCGTCGAGCTCGCGCTGCCAGTCGGCGACGAGCGGCTCGAAGATCGTCCGCCGCGCGTGTTCGCCGCACAGCAGGCCCGCGACGCCGAGAAGTCGATTCATCGCACCTCGCACTCACCGCTAGGCACCCTACGCACCCGTACGCACCGTACGCACCGACAACCCGTACATTTCTTCCGCCGCCTGCCACGCCGCGAGCGCGCGCAATGCGAATCCGGTGGGTCGATACAAACGGCGCGGCAACCCGATCGCGCCCGCGGGCTGCGCTTCCTGGCGCGACTCCAGGAGGCCCTTCTCCTGCATCCGTCCGAGCGTGACGTAGACGGTGCCGCGCTTGAGCCGTCCTTCCGACAACTCGACCATTTGCAGGCCAAACAGCTCGTCGTGGGCCGCCAGCAGTTCGATGATCTGTCGTTCGGTGGCCGAAAACCTCGGGAGTTGCTCGTTCACGCCAATAATTATCGATCTTACAAACAGTAAGTCAAGGGCCAAGTTGGGTGGCCATTCTGTCCTATACTGCCCAACAGTGACCCGTCCCCTCGGCGCCCTTCTCGTGATCTGCGCGACCGCTCTGCCGGCCGCCGCTCAACAAGGTTCCAAGCCGCCGGTCGCGCTCGCGACCTCGCACGTCTCGGCGCTGGCGCCCTCGGCGCAGGCTGAGCTCGTCAAGCAGGTCCTGCACCGGCTGTCACAACGATCGCAGCAAGGCGGGCGAGCTGACGCTGGCCAGCTGGAACGTGACCCGCGCATCGACGGATCGTGAGCTCACCGAAAAGATGATCCATAAGCTGCGCGCCGGCATGATGCCGCCAAGCGGCGCACGGCGGCCCGCCGACGGTCAGATCACCCAGCTGGTCTCCGCGCTCGAAACGCGCATGGACGCGGCTGCGGCGGCCGATCCGAATCCGGGATGGCGGCCGTTCCAGCGATTGAACCGCGCCGAGTACTCGCGCGAGATTCGGCACCTGCTCGATCTCGACGTGGACGTGACGGCGTTCCTGCCCGCCGACACTATTAGCGACGGGTTCGACAACGTCGCCGACGTGCAGACCTTCTCGCCGACGTTGATGGAAGGCTATCTGCGGGCCGCGAGCCGCATCGCGATGCTGGCTATCGGGGATCCGGAGAGTTCGGCGACGCAGGCCACCTTCAAGTTGCCCAAGACAGCGTCGCAGATGGAGCGCGTCGACGGCGCGCCGGTCGGCACTCGCGGCGGCATCTCCGTGGACCACA
This sequence comes from uncultured Acidimicrobiia bacterium, assembly GCA_963784445.1. Lineage (GTDB taxonomy): Bacteria > Acidobacteriota > Vicinamibacteria > Vicinamibacterales > UBA2999 > 12-FULL-67-14b. Next base: position 680,608 of record CAWARO010000003.1, read on the forward strand.
CCTTTGCGGCCGACGGCGACTACGTGTTCAGTATGGACTTCTTCGCCGAGCCGCTCGGCTATCTGTTTGGCAACACGCGCCCGGGCGAAGAGATCGAAGTGTCGCTCGACGGCGCGCGGCTCGCGCTGCTGCCGATTGATCCGCGTCTCAGCGAAGAGAAAACCGGCCTCACGATCAAGACGCCGGCGCTCCACGTGAGCGCCGGGACGCACCGCGTTACGGCCGCGTTCATTCAGCGCTACGAGGGCCTGATCAACGATCTGATCGCGCCGATCGATCACACGATGGCCGACACCGAGATTGGCATCGCGTTCGGCATCACCACGCTGCCGCACCTTCGCAGCCTGAGCATCGTCGGGCCGCATCGCGTCACCGGCGTGTCCGATACACCCAGCCGGCGCAGGGTGTTCTCGTGCCGGCCAATGTCACAAGCCGACGAAGCCACCTGCGCCGGCGACATCGTCGGGCGAATGGCGACGCAGGCGTTTCGGCGGCCGGTCAGCGAGAAGGATCACGCGCGCCTGATGACGTTCTATGCGCGCGGCCGGAAGGAAAAGAATTTCGAGTTCGGCATCACCAAGGCCCTCGAAGCGATCCTGGCGAGCCCGCAATTCCTGTTGCGCGTGGAGGAAACACCTCGCCTTCGCGCTGCGAGCGCCGCCGAGGCAGGCTCGCTAGTCGCGCCTTATCTCCTCGGTGATTACGAGCTCGCGTCGCGGCTGTCGTTCTTCCTGATGGGCACCGGGCCTGATGCGGAGCTGCTGAAACTCGCTGGACAAGGCCGCCTGGGACTGCCGGGCGCGATGTCGAAACAGGCCAAGCGTCTGCTGACGCTGCCGCGTGCCGATGCGCTCGCCACGCGGTTCGCCTCGCAGTGGCTGCGACTGCAGGATCTCGAGCGCGTGATTCCAGATCCGATCCTCTATCCGTACTCCGATCAGACGTTGTCGCTCGCCTTGAAGAAGGAAACCGAGCTGTTCTTCGACAGCCTCGTGCGCGAGGACCGCAGCCTGCTCGATCTGCTGACCGCCGACTACACGTTCGTGAACGAGCGAATCGCCCGGCATTACGGGATTGCGAACGTGACCGGCGCCGAATTCCGGCGCGTGACGCTGCCCGAGGATCGCCGCGGGATTCTCGGTCAGGGCAGCGTCCTGACGCTGACCTCGATCGCGGATCGCACGTCGCCGGTGATGCGCGGCAAGTGGGTGATGGAGGTGCTCCTTGGATCACCGCCTCCGCCACCGCCGCCGAACGTGCCGGCCCTCGAAGAGACCAAGGGCACGAGCGACACCGGCCGCGCGCTCTCCGTGCGTGAACGGATGGAGCAGCATCGCAGCAATCCGCAGTGCACCTCGTGCCACCGCGTGATCGATCCGCTGGGCCTGGCGCTCGAAAACTTCGACGCCACCGGCAAATGGCGCATTCGCGACGGCGGCATGACGGTCGATACTTCCGGGCAGCTGTTCGACGGCACCTCAATCGCGGGGCCGGCGGGACTGCGCGAGGCGTTGTTGAGACACAAAGACGTGGTGCTGCTCAGTTTCACGCGCAGCCTGATGACCTATGCGCTCGGACGCCGCATCGAGGCCGCCGACATGCCGGTGGTGCGACGCATCATCCGCAGCGCCGAGGCGCAGCAGTACCGCATCAGCGCCTTCGTGACCGGCATCGTGGAATCGGACGCGTTCCGGATGGCAAAGCTGCCGTCATCGCAGCGCCAGCAGACGACGGATGTTGCGAGGTAGTGCGTCGGGGCGGGACTTCAGGACTTTAGCGGGTACGTCAGGGGCGGGACTTTAGTCCCGCCCGCCAGTGACTGAGGAATCGATGCTGATCACGCGAAAAAATCTTTCTCGCCGCACGATGCTCAAAGGGTTGGGCGCCACCGTGGCGCTGCCATTCCTGGATGCGATGTTGCCGGCGGGTGTCGCCGCGCAGAGCGGGCGCAAACCGATTCGCCTCATCGCGATGGAAATGGTGCACGGCGCGGCGGGGAGCACCGCGTACGGCATCAAGCGGAACATGTGGTCTCCTGCGGCGGCCGGTTCGGCATTCGATCTGAGCCCGACCAGCCTCAAGTCGCTCGAGCCCTACCGCGACTACCTCACGATTGTCAGCAACACCGACGTGCGGAACGCCGAAGCCTTCGCCGCCTCAGAGATCGGCGCCGATCACTTCCGTTCGGCGGCCGTGTTCCTCACGCAATCGAAGCCGAAGCAGACGCAGGGCTCGGACGTCTACGCCGGCACGTCGTTCGATCAGATCTATGCCCAGAAATTTGGCGACGCCACGCCGATTCCGTCGATGCAGCTCTGCATCGAAAACGTCGATCAGGCCGGCGGCTGCTCCTACAACTACTCCTGCGTTTACACCGACACCATCAGCTGGGCGACGCCCGAAGATCCGCTGCCGATGATCCGCGACCCGCGCGCGGTGTTCGATCAACTGTTCGGCGTCGGCGCCACGCCCGAAGCGCGTCGCGCCCGCCGGAAAGACGATCAGAGCATCCTCGACTGGGTCACCGAGTCGGTGGCCGATCTCCGCGGCAAGCTGGGCCCCGCCGATCGGGCGCGGCTGTCGGATTACCTGGAGGACGTGCGCGAGATCGAACGCCGCATCCAGAAGGTGGAGCAGTCGAACCAGACCGGCGAGCCGCGCGAGCTGCCCGGCGCGCCCGTTGGTGTGCCGGATTCGTTCGAAGAGCACGTCAAGCTGATGTTCGATCTGCAGGCGGTGGCGTTTGCCGCCGACACCACGCGCATCTTCTCGTTCAAGTTCAGCCGTGATGTGTCGAATCGCGTGTTTGCCACCAGCGGCTCGACCGCGCCGTTCCACACCGGATCGCATCACCTCGATCGCGACGAGCGGATCGCCGACTTCCAGAAGATCAACACGTATCACGTGGGCCTCGTCCCGTACCTGCTCGACAAGCTGAAGAAGATTCCGGACGGCGACGGCAACGTGCTCGACAACTCGCTGCTCATCTACGGCTCGGCGATGGGCAACTCGAACCTGCACAATCACAAGCGGTGCCCGCTGTTCCTGGTGGGCCACGCCGGCGGCATGCTGAAGGGGAACCGCCACCTGCGCGCCGACGATGGCACACCGATGGCGAACGCGATGCTCGCGGCGCTGCAGGGCCTTGGCGTCGACATCAGCCAGTTCGGCGACAGCACCACGCCAATGGATCTCAACGTGGTGCAATCGTGAAGGGACTTGTCGTCGCGCTGGCAGTGGTCTTGGCCACGGCCGGTCTTTACGCGAACACCACGGTCGCCGACGCTGCCAAGGCGCGCGATGCGGCGGCAGTGAAAGCGCTGCTGCAGAAGGGCGTCGATGTCAACGAGGCGCACGGCGACGGCATGACCGCGCTGCACTGGGCCGCCTCGCACGGCGATGCCGTGCTCGCGCAGATGCTGCTGTCGGCCGGCGCGAATATCCGGGCCACGACGCGCCTGGGCGGCATTACGGCGCTGCACATGGCCAGCCAGAGTGGGCACGCGAACGTCGTGGCGGCATTGATTGCCGCGGGCGCCGATGCCAACACCATCACCTCGACCGGCGCGACGGCCGTGATGCTGGCCGCGCGTGCCGGCAGCAGCGACACGGTGACGCGGCTCGTCGAAACCGGCGCCGACGTCAACATCAAGGAAAAGGCGTTTGGGCAGACGGCATTGATGATCGCGGCCGGCCTCGATCGCGCCGACGTGGTGCGCCTGCTGCTTGCCCGCGGCGCCGACTGGAAAGCGGCCTCGTCGGTGGCGGATCTGAAAGTGCTGACCGCACCAATTGAGGAGGGGGGGCCTCGTGGCGGCGGGGGAGCCGCTGCCAACGCCGTCCCCGGCGTGACGCGGCCGTATCGCTACAACGAATATATCGGCACGCAGGGTGGCTTGACGGCGCTCCACTTCGCCGCGCGCCAGGGCAGCGCGGCGGCCGCGCGCGCGCTCGTCGAGGGCGGCGCCGATGTGAACTTGGCGAGCCCCGGCGATCGCGCCACTCCGCTCTTGATTGCGCTGATCAACGGCCACTTCGATCTCGGCGCGATGCTGCTCGAGAAGGGCGCGGACCCCAACCTGCTGAGCCAGGCCGGCGTGTCGCCGCTCTATGCAACGTTGAACGTCCAGTGGGCGCCGATCGCGGCCTACCCGCAGCCGCGGGCGCATCTGCAGCAGACGCGAACCTATCTCGACGTGATGAAGATGCTCCTCGAACGCGGCGCGGATCCAAACGCGCGCGTGCGCCACAAGGTGTGGTACTCCGGCTACAACTTCGATCAATCCGGCGTGGACGAAGCCGGGGCTACGGCATTCTGGCGCGCGGCCTATGCGGCCGACATTGCCGCGATGAAGCTGCTGGTATCATCGGGTGCAGACCCCTCGATTCCCACCACCAAGCTGTTCTCGAGGCGCGGCCCGGAGGATCCGGTGGCCGGCAGGGACAAGTCAGGACTGCCGACGCTGCCCGTTGGCGGACCGGGCGCTACACCGCTCCACGCCGCGGCGGGACCCGGGTATGCGATGGGATTTGCCGGCAACTCGCATCACGTGGCGCCGGCCGGCATGCTGCCGGCCGTCAAGTATCTCGTCGAGGAACTGGGCGCCAACGTCAACGCTGTTGATCACGAAGGCAATACCGCGGTGCACCACGCCGCGTCGCGCGGCGACAACGCGATGATCGAATTCCTGGTCGCGAAGGGCGCCGACGTGAAGAAGATCAATCGTTCCGGTCAAACGACAATCGACGTAGCGAACGGGCCGGTGCAGCGAACGCAGCCCTATCCGGACACTATCAAGCTGCTCGCCAGCCTGGGAGCGATCAACAACAATAAATGCGTGTCGTGCTAACGAGCTAACGCCGCTTGTGCGGCGTCGGCTTGTTCGTGAGCGTGATAGGAGCTACGGACGAGCGGGCCTGCCTCGACGTGCACAAAGCCCAGGCCCATCGCAATTCGCTTGAGCTCGCGGAATTCATCGGGATGGTAGTAGCGCGTCATCACCGCGTGGTTCTCTGACGGGCGCAGGTACTGGCCAAGCGTCAAGATCGAGACACCCACCTCGCGCAGATCCTTGAACACCTGGACGACCTCGTCTTGCTCCTCGCCGAGCCCCATCATCATGCCGGTCTTGGTCGGAATGTCTGGCGCATACTTGCGGGAGCGATCGAGCAGTTCGAGCAGGCGTGAGTACTTGCCGCCCGAGCGGACCGCGCGATAGAGGCGCGGGACGGTCTCCGTGTTGTGGTTCAACACGTCGGGCCGAGCGTCGAGAACGGTCTGAAGGGATGCCGCCTCACCTCTGAAATCCGGGATCAGCACTTCGACACGGCAGTCGGGGAGCCGCCGCTTGATGTCGCGAATGGTCTCCGCAAAAATGGACGCACCGCCATCCGGCAAATCATCGCGGTCCACGGACGTGATCACCGCGTACTTCAAGGTCATCTTCTCGACCGCCTCGCCAACGCGGCGCGGCTCGTCGATGTCGAGCGTGACCGGCTTACCGTGCGCCACCGCGCAGTAGGTGCAGGCGCGGGTGCAGATGTCGCCGAGGATCATGAAGGTGGCCGTGCCGTGATGCCAGCACTCGCCGATGTTGGGGCAGTGCGCGTCCTCGCACACCGTGTTGAGCTTGAGGTCGCGCATGATGCCGCGCAGGCGCAGGTAGTTCTCCGACCCCGGCGCGCGGACCTTCAGCCACTCCGGCTTCGGTTCACGCGGTTTCACGAAATGCAGCGACGCCTCAACCATCTGATCCAAGTGTATCTTCACAGAAGAAAAGAAGAAAAGGAGATACGGAACAGCCTATATTTCTTCCTTTCTTCTGTTCTCCTGTGAGGTCTTGCTCATGCAGACATTGGCCATCACGTGGCTGGGTCACAGTTCGTTTCGCGTTCGCACACCAGGGGGCAAAGAAATCCTGTTCGACCCTTGGTACACAGGCAATCCGTCCTTCGTCGAATCGTCGCGGCCAAAGTCGGCCGATCTCATTCTCGTGTCGCACGGCCACAGCGATCACATTACCGACGCCGTGGCGATGGCCAGGCAGACCGGCGCCATCGTGGTCGGCATCTGGGAGGTCACCTCGTGGCTCGGCTCCAAGGGCGTGCAGCACGTCGAGCCGATGAACAAGGGCGGCACGATCACCAGCAAAGGCTTGCGCATCACCATGACCGATGCGCGCCACAGCAGCAGTATCGACAAGGACTTGACGTATCTCGGTGAGGCTGCCGGCTTCGTCGTGAAACTCGAGAACGACCAGACGATTTACTACGCGGGCGATACCTCGCTGTTCGGCGACATGAAACTAATCGGCGAGCTCTACAAACCCGATATCGCGTTTCTGCCGATCGGCGATCGCTTCACGATGGGGCCCGACACTGCGGCCATGGCCGCGCAGTGGCTGGGCGTGAAACAAGTGGTGCCGATGCACTACGGCACATTCCCGCTGCTCACGGGCACACCCTATCAACTGGAACAGCATCTCAAGGGCACGGGGATTGAGGTTCTGAAGCTGCAGCCCGGTGAAACGGCGCAGTAGGCCACCGATTCACGCCGATTAGGCACTGATCAATCGGCGTCAATCGGTGGCTAGAGCGACGTCCGGAACTTCTTCGCCGAGCCCGCCGAGCGATGGAGCGCGAGCCGGATGTCCTGCACCGGACGGTTGAGGATCACGCTCAGTGTCGCCAGCAGCGTGCCAGGGTCGTCATCGAGGTCGCCGTGGCGGCGCGCGGCGACCGGCCGGTCCTCCTTGGATTCGGCGATCATCGGCGCCGGAGAAAACATCCACGTGACGGATTTCCGGCGAGCAAGACGCATGAACTCGGGATATCCCGCGCGGTCCGCCTCAGGGATGACGAACCTGGCCATGCCCATGATTTCCGTCCCGTCGGAGTCGCCGGGCACGCGCGGCTCCTCTTCGAGCGCACTGGAAACCAGGTGGAGCAGAGACTTGCGGTAGATGCTCGCGACGTTGTCGCCGGCCTCCGCGTCTTCGGTCAGCGTGATCATCAGGAATTCGCGGATGCGCCGGTCCTCGATCGCGTCGAAGTAGGCCTCGTGAAACAGGTCAGTGGTGCACGCCGGCGCCCAAAGCGTGCAGGAACGCACCGTCACGCCCAGCCCCTTGCGACCCTTCATCGGGCCCGACGTGATCTTGCCCCGGCTGGTCAGCAACTGCACGGCCGGCGCGAGCAGGATCGCGCCGGCGCTGTGTCCGACGAGGTGCACCTCCACCGTCGGGTCGCGCTTCACCAGCCGGGCCACGCGATCCAGCGTGAGGCGCACGCCGCCGTCCGCGAGCGCCGTCGCCTGCTGGGCGGTGCGCTTGATGTCATCCCACTGCACCTTGCCGCCTTCCTGCCGCGCCGCCGGTTCGAGGCCGTCATCGAGCCGGTCGAGCATGAAGTCGGATTGCGCGCTGACCGTCGAATCGTGCTGGCGCTCGGCCAGGGCACGCCGCAGCACCGCGCTGATTCTGTCCCAGAAGCCCGTGCGCCAGACGAACACGACCGGATAGACGCCGTGTCCCATCAACGATGCGCGATAGTCAGCGGCGCGCTGGATCGTTGCGTCGAGCGAGCCGAGCCCGCCGCCCGCATACAAGAGCAGCCGCTTCTTTTTCTTCCACGACTTTGTCGCCCTGGCAAAGTCCTCCTCGAAGAGCGTGTCGAGATCGTCGACAGACGTGCCGTACGAGTCGTTCGACTGAAGATGTCCGTCTTGATGAATGCGCACGAGATGCTGCCGCAAGTCCCGGACGACGTGAATCTTGGACGATGCGTACGCCGACGCCGTGATCTGCGCGGCGGAAGACACGTCTTGAAGGGACGTCGGCACGCCGAGACGGGCGACCCACACGTCGAGGCCATGCCTCAGCCAGTCGTCGTACCGCAGGTGACCGAATCCACCAGCTCCCCATGCCGGCCCCCAGCTGTTCTGGATCCAGAAGCCGCGCTGGTCGTAGGCGACGATGGCCACCGCGTGCGACCCGAGGACCTTGTCCGACGGCGTGATCTCGCCGTCCTTCCGCTTCGCCGCGGGCCATCCCTTGTGCACGTTGACCACCGCGTAGAGGACGCCGACCTCGGCCAGGGCGCAGTGCATCGCCACCAGATCCTTGTGGTTCACGCGAAAGTACGCGCCGAGCGTTCGGCTGGCCGCGTCGGCGGCGCGGGCCGCGGTCAGGCGGCGATCCTGGCGCGCTTCGCGGAACGGCCACAATTCCTGGCGGCAGACGCCGTGGACGTGCCATCCGCGCATCGCGCCGCGCGCGCTCGAGCCGAGGTAGTTCTCGCCCGTGTAGTCGTCATAGCGTCGCGCCATCTCGAACAGCATGGCTTCGCTGACGCAGGAGTGATCGGGATGGATCGCGCGATGTCGCAACAGGTAATGAACCACGGTGGCCAGCGCGAAGCCCGTGCACGCCCATGCCGTCGAGTGCGGTCGCGCGCCGGTGGCGCGCAGCTTCTTGCGCACCTGGGCCTCGCTTGACGCGTGACCGAGTTGATTGAGGACCGGGACGTTGACCTGCTGATAGACCGCTAGCGGAATCTCGCTTGGCACCTCGATCAGGGTCGGCTGGAAGATGCGGTCACGAAAATCGAGCGAGTCGGGCCGGACGAAGAAGCCGAGGTCTGGATTGCTCATGACACGAGTTTCGGAGCGTCGCACGACCGGTTCGGGCGCATCATCGGGGCGGGCGATAGTAGCATGCCGCCATGAGCTCTTCCGATCCCTCGCGCATCGTCGACGTGCTGTGCGCCTATTGGCAAACCGCCACGCTGACGGCTGCGATCGATCTTGGCGTGTTCTCGGCGCTCGGAAGGGGCGCGCGGACCGCCGCCGAACTGGCAAGGGCCTGCGGGGTGCCTCGCGCGTCGCTGATTCGGCTCTGCGATGCGCTGGTGTCGCTCGGGCTGCTGCGGTCTGCTGGCGGCCGGTACCGGGCTGCCGCAGATGCCGCGCGTTTTCTCGATGCCCAATCACCAGAGTCGCTCGTGCCGATCCAGCGTTTCTTCAGCGCCCCTCCCGTGACGACGGCTTTTGCCGACTTGGCCGCGACCGTGCGTGGCGGACCGAAGGTCCGGACCCGGGTGTCCGGTCCCATCTGGCCGGCGTTTGCGGCCTCGACGCTCGCCCTGCGTCGTCGGGCGGCGAAGGAGGTCGCGGCGGCGCTAGCCGGCCGTGGGCTCAGTGGCGGCCGCGTCCTTGATGTTGGCGCCGGAGCATCGCCCCTCGGCATCGAGTTGCTTCGGCGATGGCGCACCGCCACGCTGGTCGCGCGGGATCGCGCGGCGGTGGTGAGGGTGGCACGGCAACACGCGATCGCCGCCGGTGTCAGCTCACGGGTCACTACCGTCGCCGGTGACGTGATGACCGGGGACTGGGGTGGCCAATTCGATCTGATCCTGATGGTGAATGTCCTCGACTACTTCAACGGGCCCGCGCAAATGCGGCTGCTGCGCAAGGCGCGCGGGGCGCTGCGGCCGGGCGGGGCACTCGTCATCGCCGCTCCACTGCTCGATGCCGGCCGGCGGTCGCCGCCCGAGGCGGCGGCCTACGACTTGTTGTTGCTTGCGCTTGGCTCGCCCAGCCGACCTTCGACATGGCAGGAGAGGCGGCAACAGCTTCGACGCGCGGGATTTGGGGCCGTGACGCGAAACGTCGATGGAGCGATGGTGTTTGCGCGCACCCGCCTCCGCTAAACCGAAGGCCGTGTCAGCGGCGACGCGCGCTCACTATTTTTCGCACCGCTCTCAGCACGGTCTCGAAATCCGGCATCCCACCGGTCGCCGTTCGTCCGGTCGAGACCACCGTACCCGCAACTGGCGGGATGACGTGATGGCCGTCACGAACGAGCGTGCGGACATTGCGCTGCACCGCGGCCCGCCGCCACATTCGATCGTTCATGTTCGGCACGAACACGACCGGACACTCCGCCGCCATGATCGAGGCCGACACGGCCTCGTCGGCGATGCCGTTGGCGACCTTGCCGATAATGTTGGCGGTGGCCGGCATCACGATCATCACGCCGGCGTTTTCCGAGATTTGGACGTGGCCGACGGGCAGCGGGGCGTCCTCATCGAGCAGTCCCGCCAGCACCGGCGTACCCGAGAGGGCGCGCATGGCGACCGGCGTCACAAACTGCGTTGCGCTCGGCGACATCACGACGCGGACCTCGCGAACGTGTCCGCCGGCGCGGAGTTCAAGCACGAACTGGGCGGCCCACAACGCGCCGATCGACCCGGTGATGGCCATCACGGCGGTGTCGCACAGCTTGGGCAGCGCGGGGCGGCGGGGACTCATGAAGGAGGCGAGATGGTATCATCGCGCCTTCGGACCACCAACAGCATGCGGAGATGATCGGCACTCGCATTGGGCAGTACCAGATTGAGTCGCAGCTCGGCGCCGGTGGCATGGGCGTGGTCTACCGCGCGTTCGACAGCCGCCTCGAGCGACCCGTGGCCATCAAGGTGTTTCCGGACCTGGCGGCCTCGCCAAAGGCGCGCTCGCGGCTCCTGCACGAAGCGCGCAGCGCGTCGGCACTGAATCACCCGAACGTCTGCACGGTTCACGAAGTCGGCGAGTCCGGCGACATCACGTATCTCGTCATGGAGTTTGTCGAGGGTCGTACGCTCACGGCGTCGATTCCGCCGGGCGGATTCCCCGCCGAGACCATCGCCGATTATGGGTCGCAGATCGCCGATGCGCTCGCACATGCCCACGCGCGCGGCGTCGTGCACCGCGATCTCAAGTGCGCCAACGTGGTCGTGACGCCGGAGGGCCGGCTCAAGGTGCTCGACTTCGGCCTCGCCCAGCGGCAGGCCCAGGTGGACGCGACGGAGACGGCCTTTCACCAGGACGATTCACTCTTCGCACCCGGCCGCATCTCGGGCACGGTTGCGTATATGGCGCCGGAAGCACTGAGCGGTGCGATGGTCGACGGGCGCGCCGACATCTGGGCACTCGGCGTGATGCTGTACGAAATGGCATCTGCCCGCCGGCCGTTCACAGGGCAGACCAACTTCGAAGTGAGCGGACAAATCCTGCATGAGGCGCCACCACCCCTGCCCGAGCGGGTGCCTCCCGGCTTGAGCGCGGTGGTCATGCACTGCCTGACGAAGGATCCCGGCCGCCGTTATCAGGACGCCCGCGAAGTGCGAGCCGCGCTCCACGCGCTCGGGTCGGGCACACCGGCACTGTCCGCGCGGACAGCGGCCGTTCTCGAGACCACAGGAAAGAAATCGATCCTCGTGTTGCCGTTCACCAATCTTTCGGCCGATCCGGAAAGCGACTACTTCGCCGATGGCCTGACCGAGGAGATCATCTCCGACCTCTCGGGCGTGCGCCAGCTGCGGGTGATCTCGAGCACGTCGAGCATGCAGTTCAAGGGCACCAAGTTGACGGTGGCGGTATTGGCCCAGCAGCTGAGAGTGGAGCACGTGCTCGAGGGCAGTGTGCGACGCATCGGTGACGCCTTGCGGATTAACGCCAAGCTGATCGAGGCCGCGTCCGATTCGCCGGTATGGGCGAACAAGTACAGTGGCACGCTGGCCGATGTGTTCGCGATCCAGGAAACCCTGTCGAAGTCGATCGTCGACGCGCTGCGACTGGTCCTGACCGCGGAGGAAGAACGGAAGCTCAAAGTCCATGAGATCGCCGACGTGCGTGCCTTCGAGTGGGTACTTGCGAGCCAAGCAGGAAATGCTGCGGTTCACCAAGGACAGTCTCGATCGTGCGATTGAGTGCCTGGGGCAGTGCGAGGCCATTACGGGCGAGAACCCGCTGGTCCTGGCGTTGAAGGGCGAAGCCTACTGGCAGTACGTGAACTCGGGCGTCAGCGGTGATCCGTCGTATCTCGACAAGGCCGAAGCGTGCGTCCGCCGCGTGCTCGAGATCGACCCGCAGTCGCCGCATGGTCACCGCGTGGCCGGCCTCGTGCGGGTGCATCGTGGCGATATCCAGGGCGCGCTCGGCGAACTGAAGGTCGCGCTCGATCTGGCCCCCAACGATCCGGACTGCCTGTTATGGGGCTGCCTCCTGGGCGGTCTCAGCGGCAAGATGACGCTTGCCGAAGCGTGGGCGGCCCGGCTGGTCGAAGTCGATCCGGTGACGCCGTTCTATCAGTTGATGCCCGGCACGATGGCCTGGATGCGAGGGGACTATGAGCGCGCGTGGGCACTCTGGTCGGCACGCCACGCCGGCATTATGGAGAATCCCCTGATGCGGCTGTGCTACGGCCATGTCGCCGTCATCACGGGACGTGCGAGAGAAGGCGCTCGCATCCTCGAGGAGCTGGCGCAGGCGGTGCCCGACAATCCATTCGGCCAGCTGGCCGCCATCTATCAGCGTGCGCTGGCCGGCGATCGGGAGCAGGTGCTGGCGCGGCTGACGCCGGAACTGGTCGGCGCGCTCGAAGGCGACCCGCAGGTACTGCTGGTTCCTCGGTCAGTGTCACGCCTTGGTTGGCGACATCGACTCCGGCCTGCGCTGGATCGACGCGGCGATCGCGCGCGGATTCATCAATCACGATCTGCTCGCGCACAAAGATCCGTTCCTGGCCAACCTGCGGGCCGATCCTCGCTTCGGCCCCTTGATTGAACAGGCGCGGCAGCGATCCGACGCGCTCGAGATCGGATCCGGGCCGCTTTCTGCTTGACTTCACGCAATCGTCGCCGCCACGATTGGCCGCGCTCGCGATTTCAGTCTGCGTCCCTCATCACGTCATGAGTCGTTCGCAGTCCGGCATGAGGCCGGCGGCGCCCCCCGGAGGAAACATGGCTAAGAAAGCAAAGAAGACTGCGAAGAAGAAGGCGCCCAAGAAGAAGGGCAAGACCGGCTTCTGCTAAGAAGCCAGGCGACGGGCGGGCCGCAACGTCCGCTCGTCGCGCTTACTCGCGCGACTTACATAAACCGCCGACCAGGTAATCAGCGAAGGCGTCACCGATCTGGTCTGAGGTCGCGGGCCCCTCGGGCACAAACCACTTCGCGATCCAGTTCACCGCGCCCATCATCGCAAACTCGATCATCTTCGGATCGCCAGGCCTGAACTGGCCCTGGTCGATGCCCTGCTGGATGATCGCGCGGATGCCGTGGTCGAACTGATCGCGTTTGCTGATTACCCGTTTCAGGAGCGGCGGCGAGAGCGCCTCCGGATCGAGCGTCAGCGCGGTGCCGTGCAGGTCGTCGAGGATGATGTGCACGAACGCGAGCACCAGCTTGCGCAGCTTCGCTTCCGGCGAAATGGTCTCCGCCTGCACGTCGGCCATCAGCGTGAGCAGCTTGTCGAGCGAATACTCGTGGCAGGCGAAGAGAATCTCTTCCTTGTTCTTGAAGTAGTAGTAGAGGTTGCCCTTCGTCATTTCCAGGGCCGAGGCAATTTCGTCGACGCTCGCGCCATGGTAGCCGCGCCGCCGGAAGGCAGCTGCCGCGCTCTTCAGGATCTCGATCCGTCGATCGGAGGTCGAAGCTGTACGGTTCATAGGGGGCCGAATGTCAGCTCCTTATACCATGGATTTGAACGAGCGTTTAAATCCGTAGTAAACTTTGCCCGTGGAACAAACCGCCGCTCTGCCGTCGGTCACTTTCGAAATCTCTCCCGACCAGGTACAAACACTGGAAACTTAGCATCGACGGTCACCTTGCCACGCTCGCCATGGACGTGCGAGAAGACGCCGGCCTGCGCCCGCACGATTACAAGTTGAAGCTGAATTCGTACGATCTCGGCGTCGACATCGAGCTCGCCGACATCCTGCAGCGGCTGCGCTTCGAGCATCCTGAAGTTCACGCGGTGGTACTGACCAGCCTGAAGCCGCGCATCTTCTGCGCCGGCGCCAACATCTTCATGCTCGGCAGCTCCAGCCACGGCTTCAAGGTGAACTTCTGCAAGTTCACCAACGAGACGCGCATCGGCATGGAAGACATGAGCGCGAATAGCGGCGTCAAATTCCTCGCGGCAGTGAACGGCATCTGCGCCGGCGGCGGCTATGAGCTCGCGCTGGCGTGCGACGAAATCGTGCTCGTCGACGATGGCAGCGCGTCGGTGGGATTGCCGGAAACGCCGCTCCTCGGCGTGTTGCCCGGCACCGGCGGACTCACGCGCGTGGTCGACAAGCGCAAGGTGCGCCGCGATCTCGCCGACGACTTCAGCACGCTCACCGAAGGCGTGCGCGGGAAGCGCGCCGTCGAAGGCCGCTTTGTGGACGCGACCTACCCGACCAGCAAATTCCAGGAGTCGGTGTCGAAGCACGCGCAGAATCTCGCCGCGAAATCGGATCGCCCGAAGAGCGGACCGGGGATCACGCTTGGGCCGCTATCCCCAGCGATCGATGGCGACACCATTCAATACCAGTACATCAAAGGCCGGATCGATCGCGCGAAGCGCACCTGCGACCTCACCATCTCGGCGCCGGATTCGCCGCAGCCGGCTACCGCCGACGAATTCATCGCCGCCGGCGATCAGGCGTGGGCGCTCCGCGCGTTCCGCGAACTCGACGATTGCTTGCTGCGGTTGCGGTTGAACGAACCGGAGATCGGCACCGTGATCGTCCGCGCCGTCGGCGATCCGCAAGCGGTGCTCGACGTCGATGCCGCGCTGGATGCCAACCGCGGGCACTGGCTGGTGCGCGAAATCATCGGCATGATTCGTCGCACCTTGAAGCGGATGGACCTCACCGCGCGCAGCTTCTTCGCGCTGGTCGAGCCCGGCAACGCGTTTGCCGGCACGCTGTTCGAGCTGGTGCTGGCCGCCGACCGGACCTACATGATCGATCACCCCGATGACGACAACACCATTCAGCTGAGCGTGATGAATGGCGGCGCCTATCCGATGAGCAACGGATTGTCGCGATTGCAGGTGCGGTTCCTCGGTGAGCCGGATTCGGTCGAGCGGGCCCTCGGTCACGACGGCCCATTCGATGCGCAAGCAGCGCTCGCAGCCGGCCTGGTGTTCTCGGCGCCCGACGACATCGATTGGGATGATGAAGTGCGCATGGCCATTGAAGCGCGCGCGGCGTTTTCACCGGATGCGTTGACCGGCATGGAAGCGAACCTGCGCTTCGCCGGCCCCGAAACCATGGAAACGAAGATCTTCGGCCGCCTCACGGCCTGGCAGAACTGGATCTTCCAGCGTCCCAACGCGGTTGGTGAAAAGGGCGCGTTGATGACGTACGGCCGCGAGGGGCGTCCGCATTTCGACTTCAAGAGGACGTAGCGATGATCTCCGCCGACAAGATTCCCAACAACGTTGGTCTCGCGGGCAACAAACGCTTGCTTCGCGCGCTGGAACATTGGCAGCCGGCGTACCTCGATTGGTGGCGCGAGATGGGCCCGCCGGGGTTCCAGGACAGTCACCAGGTGTACCTGCGCACCGCGGTCAGCGTCGACGCCGCCGGATGGGCGCATTTCGACTACGTCAAGCTTCCTGAGTACCGATGGGGCATCTTCCTCGCCGAGCCGACGCACGATCGGCGGATCGGCTTTGGCGACTTCATGGGCCAGCCGGTGTGGCAGGAAGTGCCGGGTGAGTTTCGCAACCAGCTGCGGCGGCTGATCGTGATCCAGGGCGACACCGAGCCCGCGAGCGTCGAGCAGCAGCGCTCGCTCGGCGCGCACTGTCCGAGCCTCTACGATCTGCGCAACCTGTTCCAGGTCAACGTCGAGGAAGGCCGCCACCTGTGGGCGATGGTCTACCTGCTGCACTCGGTACTTCGGCCGCGATGGGCGAGACGAGGCCGAAGCGCTGCTCGAGCGCCGCAGCGGCAATGACGACACGCCGCGCATGCTCGAAGCGTTCAACGAGCCGATCGACACGTGGCTCGACTTTTTCGCGTTCACGATGTTCACCGACCGCGACGGCAAGTCGCAGCTGTTGTCGTTGTCCGAGAGCTCGCTCGATCCGCTGGCCCGCACCACGCGGTTCATGCTCACCGAAGAAGCGCACCACATGTTCGTGGGTGAGAGCGGCATGGGCCGCATCCTCGAGCGCACCTGTCAGCTGCTGCGCGAGTCGGGCTTCTCCGGCGACGTGCGCAAGATGGGCGGCATCGACCTGCCGTTGGTCCAGAAGTTCATCAACTTCTGGTTCAGCCAGAGCCTCGACCTGCACGGCAGCGAGGTGTCGAGCAACGCCGCCACCTATTTCGCCAACGGCCTCAAGGGCCGCGCCGAAGAAGACAAGTTCGAGGACGACCACGTGTTGGCCGCGAACCTGTACATGCTGGACATGCTCGACGACAGCGGCCGCATCATCCGCCAGGAAGTGCCGATGCGCAACGCCCTTAACGAGGTACTGCGTGATTGGTACGTCGGCGACTGCCAGGCCGGCGTCGACCGCTGGAATAAGCGCGTGCTCGAGGAGCACGGTATGTCGGAGCGGATCGTGCTGCCGTCGCGCAAGTTCAACCGCAAGGTCGGCGTCTACGCCGGACGGCATTTCGACCCGTTCGGCAACCAGCTGACCCCGGAAGAGTGGGAGCGCAAGAAGTACGAGTGGCTGCCATCGCCGGAGGACAAGAAGTACCTGCACAGCATCCAGGTGACGCCGGTCTACAAGCCGGGGCAGTTCGCGAATTACATCGCGCCGCCGCAGCGAGGCATCAACCGGATGCCGATCGATTTTGAATACGTGCGGACCGAGGCGTGATTAAAGCTGGCGGGCGCGACTAAAGTCCCGCCCCTACGACCTCACTGAATAACGATCCGGCCCTGCAGGCCGGTATTCTCCGGCAGATTGTGATCGTGGAAGCCGCACGTCCGCACGGTATTGAGATTGCCGGTCGTGCGCTGCTGGCCCGACGTCAGGAAGCCCACCTGGTTGATCTCCACGCACTGCGTGTGCTCGGGATGGGGATCGGACGACATGTCGTGCGCCTGGTTGTGATTGTTGATGAACGTGACGCGGCCGCCCGGCGCGATCGTGACGCTCGCCGGGCTGACGCGCCCGTCGGTGCCGATGGTAATCGTCGCCGTGGTCGGATTGCCGCCTGAGGGCGGCGTCGTTGGCGTAGTGGGCGTCGTCGGTGTCGAACCGCCGCCACCGCATGCCATTGCAGCGGCAACGAAGACTGCAGCAGCAAGTGCAATCGAGATTCTCTTCATGTTTTTAATTCTTAATCCTAATTTCTAATTAGAAAAACTTCCTGATCAGGTTGAATCCCAGGTACCAATCCTCGTTGGCCGTGCCGCCGCGCGCGACCTGCGCCAGCGTGGTGGCGAAGCCGTTCGAGAAATTGAGCTGGAAGAGATGGCCGCCGTAGCGCTGCTCGAAGCCGAAGCTGATCAGCCCGACGCCGGAGTCGAAGCCCGCCACCCGCGGTGACCCTTCGACGAACAGGTACGAGTTGCGCGCGAATCGCACACGCGCGCCGAGACCCGCCAACACTGTGTAGTCGTCATCGGTGTCGTTGATCAAGTTCGAGTTGCCGACGTACGACGGCTGGAAGTAAATCGCGCCGCGATCGCCCAGCTCGCGCGACAGCACCACAGCGAAGCCCGGCGAGAACTCTTCGCTGAAGTTTTCGGTGCCATCGACGTTGGCCACCAGGCCGACGCCAATCGGGCCGTTGCCGTCCTTCATCAGGTTGTACCGCCCCTGCAACTGGATGGTCCGATCGGAAGTGCGATAGATCCCGACATCAAGACCGCGGGCCAGGCCGTATTTCAGATCGAGGCCGATCTGCGCACCGCCATCAAGGCCGAACAGCCGCGATGCGAGATCGCCGAAGTCGCCCTCGCCCATCGTCCGCAGGAAGCGGTGCGTCAAGCGAAAATTCCACTTGCCTTTCGGCAACCGAAGATTGGTGTTCAGCGTGGCGACGTAGAAGTCGGGCTGCGCATCGTTCGGATCGCGATCCGGATCATCGTCCTGGACGGCCGGCGGCGTGGCCGACGCCGCCGGCGTCGAGGCCTCCTGCGCCGCCACAGGCAGGGCCATCGCCGCCACAATCAGCAGCGCGAACAACAGACGGAACGAACTGGTCATGATTCTCCTAACGGGGATCCTTCGCAACGACGACCAGCGTGCCTTTCATCTCTTCGTGGCCTTCGCCGCAATACTCGGAGCAGAGTATCGGATACTCGCCGGGC
The DNA here is from genome assembly GCA_963784445.1 of uncultured Acidimicrobiia bacterium. Classification (GTDB taxonomy): domain Bacteria; phylum Acidobacteriota; class Vicinamibacteria; order Vicinamibacterales; family UBA2999; genus 12-FULL-67-14b. The sequence continues at coordinate 698,696 of CAWARO010000003.1, forward strand.
GCGGACGCGACGAAATCGATCGTCACCTTGTCCCCGCCGCGGGGAATTTTCTTGTTCACTCTGAATTTCTTGATCTCCAGCCCGTGGACGCCGTCTTCGGAAGTGACGACGAGGCGAATGCGTTCGCCTTCCTTCACTTCCACACGGGCCGGTTCAAAGCTGAATCGTTTCGCCACGACGGGAATTTCTCGTGGCGCAGAAGCCGCGGCGGGGTCCTGCTGGTGAGACATCGCTGCCGCCCCCAACAAGAGCGCCGTCCCCGCCGCGGCAACTGAATCAGCAATAAAGGTCAGTCGAACGATCACTTGTTCACCTATTAAGCAAGGGTGATGCCGGGCGTAAGTGTCGTAAGGACGCGGCTTTCCGGATGTTTTGCGGCACGGCCAGCGTAAGCATTTACGCTGCCCGTAAGGGTCAGCCTTCGATGCGGTATTTCGCCAGGTAGTGGCTCAGGGCACGCTGGCTGATGCCCATCAGTTCCGCGGCGTCCTTCTTCACGCCGCGCGCCTGCTCGAGCGCCCGCCGCATCGTTTCGCGCTCGGCCCACTCGAGGTTCTGGTGCAGCTTGAGGGAGGGCACCGCCGCCGTGGCCGGCGTCGCGGTGGCGCTCATCAGCCACACCGTGCGGCTCGTGAGCAGGGGAGCGGTGGAGAGGACCACCGCGCGCTCGATGGTGTTCTCGAGCTCGCGTACGTTGCCGGGCCATTCGTAGCGCGTCAGCTCCGCCATCGCCTTCTCGTCGACGCCGTCGATCTTCTTGCCCGTGCGTTCGGCAAAGCGGCTGACGAAATGTTCGACGAGCAGCGGAATGTCCTCGAGGCGTTCGCGCAGCGGCGGCATCTCGATCGGAATGACGTTGAGCCGGTAGAACAGGTCCTCGAGGAACTTGCCTTCGGAGACCAGCTGCCGCAGGTCGCGATTGGTCGCGGCAATTACCCGCACGTCGACCCGCTGCGTGCGCTCGGCGCCGAGCGGCTCGAACTCGCGGTCCTGGAGGACCCGCAGCAATTTCGCCTGTACCGTCAGCGTAATCGTGCCGATCTCGTCGAGGAAGATTGTGCCGCCCTCGGCCAGCGCGAATCGCCCCTTCTTTGTAAACGTGGCGCCGGTGAACGCCCCGCGCACGTGGCCGAAGAGCTCGGATTCGAGTAGCGTTTCCGGAATCGCCGCGCAGTTCACCTTGATCATCGGCATGGTGCGCTGGGCGCTGCGCGCATGAATGGCGCGCGCCACCAGCTCCTTGCCGGTGCCGGTTTCTCCGGTCAGGAGCACCGTGCTCTTCGATTCGGCCACCAGCTCCGCGCGCGCGATCACGTCGAGCACGACGCGGCTGCGGCCGATGATGCCGTAATGGTTGAATTCGGCGTCGCGCTCGCTGATCAGATAGCGCAGCCCGGTGCGTGCGCGCTGATCCTCCAGCGCGCGTCTCGCGAGCACCAGCAGCTCGTCCACTTCAAAGGGTTTCTGCAGGTAGTCGCGCGCCCCGAGCTTCATCGCTTCGACCGCGCTCTCGATGCTGCCGTGCGCCGTCATCATCACCACCGCCGGCCGCTCCGATTCCGGCGCCGCGGCGGCGAGATCGCGAATCACATCCAGGCCGGTGCGATCGGGCATCAGGAAATCGATGATCAGCAGGTCGAACGACCGTTCCGCGAGCAGCCGCGACGCGTCTTTGGCGTTTGACGCCGTGATCACCTCATGGCCGTCGTCTCGCAGGGCGCGGCCGAGCGTCTTGAGGATTTTCTCTTCGTCGTCTGCGAGCAGAATGCTTCCAGCCATTAGTCTTCGGATCTTGCGGGGGCATCGCCGAGCTCGATCCTGAAATCGGTGCCCGCGCCCGCCCGGCTGGTGACGCCAATCGCGCCGCCCATGGCCTCGACGATGTTCTTGGCAATGGCGAGGCCGAGCCCGGTGCCGGCCCGCCGTGTCGTGAAGTATGGATCGAAGATGCGCGACAGATCATCCTCCGCGATGCCCTTGCCGGTATCGCGGATGGTGATCGCCACGCGCCGATCACCGGCCGCCTCCGTGATCAAGGTGACGCCCGCATTGGGACGGCCCTCGACCGCGTGATGCGCGTTCATGATCAGGTTGATGAGCACGGTGCGGAGGCGCTCGCCGTCGGTGACGAGGTCGGGTAGCGCCGGCGCCAGCTCGATCTGCACCGAGCCACTCTCGTGGCCCGCCACAGCCGCCTGCACCGCAGCGCGGCACACCGCGTTGATGTCGGTCGGCGTCGGATCAAACCGGATTGGCCGGGCCACGTCGAGCACGTCGTTGACGAGGCTATTCAGCCGATCGATCTCCTCATCGATGTCTTTCGCGGCGTCGCGCACGTCGGCCGCGCTCGCGCCGTCGCGCGCCAGCGTCCGCAGCGCGCCCTTGATGATCATCAGCGGGTTGCGGACTTCATGGGCGATCACCGTGGACAGGCGGCCGAGCGACGACAGCCGTTCGCGCTGCGCCGCGTCGCGCTGAAAGCGCACCACCGAATCGGTCAGCATGTTGAACGTCGTCGCCAGCATGTGCGCGTCGTCGTCGTCCCACCCGGCCTGGTTTTTCGTCGGCAGCTTGCGCGTGAGATCGCCAGTGGCGGCGATTTGCCGCATGTGATCAGTGATCGACGCCAGCGGCCGCGTAATGGTGCGGGCCACGCCGTAGCTGACGACGATGGCGAGCAGCGTGGCGCCGAGGGCAATACCCGCGAGTGCGGCTTGAATGGTGCCCAGCGTGCGGAGCCGCTCGCTCCGCGATCGCATGATGATCGCCGCCGGCGCACCAGTGTTATGAACCGTGCCGAGCGGCTGCGTCGTCGCCACGTATTCTTCGCCGCCAATCACGATGTGTGTGGGACCGGGAATGTTCAATAACGCCGCGAGGGCCGCGTGCGAGCCGGGCCCGAGAGTGGAGGCGCGCACCACGCCGCCCATGGCAAAGGCGATGTCGGCGCCGGTGAGGGCCTTGAACTGCGCCGCGCGCCGATCGTCGAGCAGCGTGCCGATGGTCAGGACGCCGAGCACCTCGGGCCGCTCGAGGCCGAGCGTCACCGGCACACTTACCACTTCGAGCACGCCCCTCGGATGCAGCCAGAACGCCGGCGTGAGCTTGGCATACACCGCCGCGGTCACGTCTTCAGGGATCTCCGCGACCGGACGCGAGACGGTTTCGCCAACCAGCGCCAGCTGCTCACCGCGCCGGCCATGGACGAGCAGCAGATCCGCCCCGGCCTGCATGCGGTAGTCGGCCGCGATCGGCTCAGCGGTCGGCCGGTCGGCGAGCTCGACCACGGCCTTGAACTTCGGCAGATCGGCGATCAGCCGCGCGGTGCGCGCGACGTTTTCGAATTGCGTCTGCCGCTGATCGTTGACGAGCGTGGCCGCTTCCGTGAGGTCGCTGTGCAGCTCGGCTTCGGTCTGCGTGGTCAGGCGCGCGCTGACGAAATACACCGCGGCGCCGATCGACAGCATCGCCAGCAGGGCGCTGGCCAGGAAGATGCGGTTGGTGATCGAGCCCAGGACGCGCATCAGGGCACGACGAGGTCGAGTTCCGCCCAGCCACCCGGCGGCACGATCACCGGTCGCGTGAGGCGCGCCTCACCTTCGTACCAACCGACCAGCGTGTAGGTGCCGGCCGGCAGCGACGGCAACTCGAAGCGTCCGTCCTCCGTTGTCACGTCGAAGTAGGGGTGGTTGAACACGAGCACGAACGCGCTCATGTGCGAATGGATGTCGCAAAACACCCGGACCACGCCGGGGCGATCCATCCGTACGCCCTTCGATTTCCCCGCGGCGTAGCGGCCGAGGTCAAAGCGCTTGGCACGCGAGAGTGAGAAGACGTTGTGATACGTGAGATCACTGTTGGGAAAGTCGACCACCGTGCCGACCATCACCGCGAGCACGTGCGGCACGAACCGCTCGTTGCGCTGGTCCATGCTCGCGCGGCCGGGCTCGCGTTCGTCGAACGCGGCCTGCGGCGCGGTTTCGAGATACACGACGCCGCGGCGCAGGTCGACGACCTCGCGCGGGCCCGCGGCGCCGGCGGAGGCCACATCGGGCCGGCGTTCAACGGGCTTGGCCAGCCGGCGGATGTCGAGGCGTCCGCGAATGCCGGCGCCCATCTGCGCGGTGAGCGACGCGACGTCCGTGACGGCCACACCCAACGCGAGGCACGCGGTCAGCAGACCCCTTAGAACCAATACAGCACCTGTCCCGCGAAGAGCGAGTCGCGGCGCACGCGGCCGCCGTCGCGGTCGTTGCGCTGCCACGAGCCCTTGACCTGGATGTTCCGGGTGATCGAATAGCCGACGCCGGTTTCGAACCGCCACGTGCGCGCCTCCCACGTGTCGGGGCCGCGCTCACCGGTGATCCGGCTGAAATCCAGGCGATCGCCGCGCATCGCCACGTAGAACCCGGGGGCGATCTTGTAGCGGCCCTCGAGCAGCATCGACGTCGCGACCAGCGGTTCGCTGATCTGCAAGGTCGCGATGGGCGGCATGGTCCACGTCGCGCGGATCGTTTCACCGCGAATCAACAACGGGCCGGCGGAGAACTCGGCGTCGCCGCCGAACGCGACTTGCCGCGATCGGTCGCCCGAGTCCTGGCCGGTGAGCGCCGGATCGATATTGCTGTTCAACCACGCGCCGCGCGAGGCCGACGCGCCGAGGGCCAGCGCCGCGGTCGGGCGCGCTACCAGGCGGCCGGCATACTGGCGGCCGGCGTTGTTGTCGTGGAAGCGCGGATCCGACAGCGACCCCGCGGTCACGGACCCGGTCCACTCGAACGTGTGAATGACGCCATGCACCTGGACGCCGGTGTCCCACCGGCTGGTGTTGACCATCGGCAGCCCTGGGGCCTCGACACTGTTGCCAATCGGGAACTCCGACAACCAGCCGCGCCCGCGCATGCGCAGCAGGTCGTCATTGATCGCCGGCAGCGCGTCGGGCCGAATCGACATCAGGTATTGATAGGCGAGCGGCTGGCCGATCAAGATGTTGCTGCTGCCGTAGGCGGTGCGGCTCATCGCGCCGAACGTCGGCGGAACCCGTCCGGCCTGGATGTCGAAGCGCCGCGCCGGCCACGGACGGAAGCGGACGAAGAGTCCGTAGGCTTCGAGCACGCGTCCCTGATCGAGACGCACCTCACCGAGGAGTTGCAGGTGATCGTTCGCGCGCACTTCCGCCGACACGCCGATGCGCACGTTGCGCAGCGCCGAGAACTCGTAACTCGTGTAGTTGAAGAACCCCGGATCCTCGGGCGCCACGGTCGCGGTGAACTCCCCGCCGAGCACGAGGTGCCCGCCGGCGAGCGAGATCGGTTCTTCCGGCAACACCTGGGCCGTTGCGGATTCCGCGGCGAACGCCAGCGTCAGGGCCAGGAGCAGCCCGGCGCATCGTGCCGGCTTGTCCCGCCGAAGCAGCGCAGCTGCGGAGGCGGACGCCATGTGGTGCATATGCAGAAAGTATAATGCGCGCGTGTGGATCGTCCTCGCCGCGGCGCTCGCCTTCGCGGAGGCGGACGTTGCCGACAAACAGAGCCGCGTCATCACGCTTCCCGCCGGAAAAACCCTGTCGATCGAGGTGACGGTCGGCACTGTCCGCATCGAAGGCGCTGATCGCGCCGATGCGGAAATCACGATCGAGCGTCACGCACCGGCCGCGACGCAGTTTGCGCGCCTCCCAATCGTCATCGACGACACCGCGACGCGCGCCAGCATTCGCGTGACGCAGCTCGACGGCGGCACGGATCCGGCGTTGCGAGCCGACGTGATTGTGCGCGTGCCCCGCGCCGCGGCGATCGATCGCGTCGAGGTGCTCGAAGGGCGCATCTCGGTGAACCGGTTTGCCGGCACGCTCAACGCCGACATTCGCCGCGGGCCGATTGAAGGCAAGGATCTTTCGGGAACGCTCCGGCTCGAAAGTGGGGTTGGATCGGTGGTACTGACCGGCGCGCGGCTGTCGGCCGATGGCCTGCTGCGCTTACGTGCGTTCAACGGCGACGTGCGTCTCACCCTCGCGGAGCGGCCGGCCGACGCGCGGATCATGGCGCTCGCGTTGAACGGTGCGATTGAGTCGGACATTCCGCTGACGTTGCGCGAGACGTGGGGACCGCGATGGGGCGAGACAACGATCGGCAAAGGCGAGCCGGTCATCTCGCTCGACGTCGTGACCGGCACGGTCGAGATCCGCTCACCCTAAACGCCACGGCCGGAGGCGCGGCAAAGCGAGCTATTTTCTTTTCAGTCGCCGCTGCGCTTCGTTGTAACGCGGTGAGTTTTGCGGCACCTTCGCGTAGGCGTCTTTCGCTTTCAGGGGATCCTTGAGACGCCGCTCGTAGAGTTCTCCCAGCCGGAAAAACACGTCGCCCGGATTGCTGGCGGCGCCCGCGCGGGCGCCGATCTCCTCGAACATTTCCGCGGCTTCCTTGTGCCTATCCATATCTTCGAGCATCGTCGCCAGGCGCATGCGCGCCGCCATGGCCTGCGGCGAGTCCGGGAACTGCACGATGATCTCGCGCAGGGTCGGAATCACCGCCGGCACCTGGATCTTCATCACCGGATCGATCACGCGAAGGTTCTTTTGCGCGGTCTCCATGCGCAGCTTCTGCTGCAGTGCAATCTGCGCATTGCCGGTACCGGGATAATCACGCGCCACGTCGGCGTACAGCTCGCGCGCCTGCATCAAGTCGGCGGGTTGCCCCCGCCGCGTCAGAATCTGCGCCCGCCGCAGCTTGCTCTCAGGCGCGCGGCGATCGCGTCCGAACCGGCTCTCGAATTCCACGAACGCGCCCATCGCCTCATCGGCACGGCCGGTCTTCTCGTAGATGCCGGCGGCGAGGAACGCGGCGTCCGCCGCCGCGGCCGACTGCGGGTATTCGATGATGATTTGCCGCAGATCACTCAGGGCCTGATCGTTCAGGTTGTTCGCGATCTTCGCTTTCGCCACGTCAAGGCGTTGCGCCGCTTCCGAATCGCTGGACACGGGGATCGGCACCGCACCGGCCGGCGCGGCCTTCGTCGCCGGGCGCGTACCGGTAGGCGACGTTCCGGGGACACCGCTGGCCGGCTTCTGCGTACTCGACCCCGGCGCGACCTGTCCGCCGGCTTTCGTAGGCGGCGCCACAGGTTGAGTCGCCGCGGGCGGTGTCGGCGCCACGGTCGTGGGTGGCGGCTGAGTGGCTGCCGGCTGCGTGGTGTCGGCCGGCGGTGGGGTGGCCGGCGAGGTGACTGGTGGCGCCGCGGCCTGTTGCGCCGGCGCGCGTTCACCGTCACGGCTTGCGATGTAGGCGCCGATGCCGGCGGCGACCGCCGCGATGGCCACCACGGCGGCGCCTGCGCCCCAGAACCACGGCGTCTTCGCCGCGGCACGAATCACCGCCGATGGATCGCTGGCGGCGGTGCTCGCCGACACCGACGCCACCGTCGGCGCGTTGCTGATGCCCGAACGCGCGCCGACTTGCGTTTCCGTGGAATTGATCACCACCGTCGCCGCGTCCATTGGCGAAGTGGCACCCGATCCGGTCGCCGCCATACCGGCCTTGGACGCCGAGTCGCGACGGAGCCGCTTGAGATCCGCGCCGATGTCGGCCGCGCTTTGATATCGGAGCCCGCGATCCTTCTCGAGCGCTTTCGAGATGATGCGATCAAGCTCGGGGGGAGCATCGCGTTCAGCGTGCTCGGCGGCACCGGATCGCGATTCAGAATCCCATCGAACACCACCGCGGTGGTGTGGCCAGGGAAGCTCTGGCGGCCCGTGCACATCTCGTACAACACCACGCCGAACGAGAACAGGTCGGTGCGTGGATCCACATCGTCGCCACGCGCCTGCTCGGGCAGACATGTACGCGATGGTACCGACCGTGGTGCCGACCGCGCTGGTAAAGTGCTCAGGCACCACCGTATCGTTCCTCGCGTCCATGCGTCCCGATCGCCGGCGGTATTCCGGCGACAGCTTGGCCAGACCGAAGTCGAGCACCTTCACCGGACCGCGGCGCGTAAGGAAAATGTTCCCGGGCTTGACGTCGCGATGGAGGATGCCTTCAGCGTGCGCCGCGTCGAGCGCATCGGCGACCTGAGTGGCGATGTCGAGCAGGTTCCGCAGCTCGAGCGGACGCCCGGAGAGCCGGCGATCGAGCGGCTCGCCGTCGAGGAGCTCCATGGCGAGATAGAGCTGTCCCCCGTGCTCATCGAAGCCGTAGATCGTGCAGATGTTCGGATGGTTCAACGCCGAGGCGGTGCGGGCCTCGCGGCGGAAACGTTCGACGGCTTCATCGGCCGCCGTATTGCCAGTCGGCAGTACTTTCAGTGCGACCTGGCGCCCGAGCTTCGTGTCCTGGGCGCGGTAGCACGATCCCCATTCCTCCAGCGCCCAGCTGGTCGAGGATCTTGTAGTGCCCGAGGGTCTGACCGACCAGGGTATTCGACACGGCGGAGGTCCATCCTATGCCTGTAACGCCTTGACAGGGAAGGGGGCTAACGGTAGAGTCAGATTCTGAAACGTCGTTCCACATAATGGAATCTCCGCTTCCTGTCTCCCGTCCGAGCGGTCCCCGCACATCCATCGACAAGGCACTCGAAGTCTGCGAAGTCCTCAGCGGCATTCCACGAGGAATGAGCCTTTCGGACCTTGCCCGAGCCCTTCGGCAGCCCGCCTCCACCGTCCATCGTCTGCTAGCGGTGCTCAAACGCCGCGGATACGTGCGCCAGGACGACGAAACGCAGCGCTATGGGCTGACGCTGAAGATGCTCGACCTGAGTTTTCGGTCGTTAGGGCAGTCGGAGTTACGGTTGCACGCCTATCCGATCATGCGGGAGTACGTGTTGCGCACACCGTATCGGGGATTCATCGCCATTCCGTCGAGCGGCGAGGTGACTTACGTGTGGAGCACCGGACCGGACGAAGTGGCGATGCGCACGGTGTATGGAAAGGAGATGCCGGGTCACTGCGCCATCTATTTTTCACCGCGGCAGGCGACGCGGCGGCTCAGTTGTCTCCGCCTCGCTACGTCCTCCGAGTTGAGCAAGCCGGAAGCCACGGTGTTGCGGCTGGGTCCGCCGCCCGTCGAGCCGGACGCGCTGCAGCGCTTGTTCTGCACCTGCGCGCCGGTGCGCGACTACACGGGACAGGAAGTGGCGCGCGTCGGCGTGTTCGGCCACGGTGTGGACGATGCCCCGATTCTGACCGAACACCACCGCGGCGCGTGGGACCTCGCGCGCCGCATCTCGATGCGTCTGGGCCACGTCCCGCACAGCGCGCTCGAGAGCACAGCTTGAGGTCTTAACTAACGAGGATCGCTTTGGCTTACATCATTACTGAACCTTGCATTGGAACGAAAGATTCTGCCTGCGTCGACGTGTGCCCGGTGGATTGCATTCATCCGCGCAAGGACGAGGCCGACCACGAGACGGCGACGCAACTGTACATTCACCCGGACGAGTGCATCGATTGCGGCGCGTGCGTGCCGGCGTGCCCCGTCGAGGCCATCTTTGCCCTGGATGAGGTGCCGGAAAAGTGGAAGAACTACATCGAGATCAACGCCAACCACTTCCAGAAGTAACGGTCGAAAACGGTTGCCACTGGCGACCGGTTTCCATTTAGAATCGCGCCATGTGGGGAGGGCCTCCCTCCCGGCCTCAGGTGCGCCCCCTGAGCGCACCTTGCGATTCGTGAATGTTTCTAGGCTTCGCCACTTTTGGCGAAGCGGTTGAAGGAAGGGTTTATGCAGACTCGACCTCGCCCGGCGTTGGCGGCCCTCGTGGTGCTGGCAGCGCTGGTTTCCGGCGTGCAGGGGCGCGCGGACGTCAACGACGCCAACCTCCAGTTCCAGCTCGGCACGCTGCTGTTCGAAGAGACCCGCTACCGCGAGGCGCTCGACGCCTTCCGTAAGGCGGTCAGGGCCGACTCCAAGTCCGTGTCCGTCCAGGCCCGGATCGGCGTGGTCAAGTCGGCGCTGCGGCTGGGCGAATTCATCGAAGCCCAGAAGGAAGCGGCCATGCTCAAGCAGCAGGAGCCGCGGAGCGCCGAAGTGATGGCGGTGCACGCCGACGCGCTGTGGTCGGCGGGACTCTTCGACGAGGCGCACCAGGAATTCAGCGACGCGCTCGCCCTGGTGCCGGACCTGTCGCGCGGCCGCCATGGCCTGGCGCGCGCGCTCGCCTCGCAGAACAAGCTCGATGAAGCGATGAACGAAGCGCAGATGGCGTTGAAGCTGTCGCCCCGCGACGAAGAGATTCATCACACGGTCGGCGCGATTTTCGAACGGATGCGGCGCTACGAGCAGGCCGCCGCGGCCTACGGCAACTACGTCAACCTCCTCCCCAACAAGGATCGGAGCGAAAAGGCGGCGTGGTCGCGCTCGCAGATCCGCTTCCTGCGCTCGTTCGCCGAGCGCGAGCCGATTGCGATCGACGAAACCGCCGGGCACCTGATTCACACCGTGGATTTCCGCGTCGTCGACGACAAGGTGATCGTCAAGGCGCGCGTCAACGGCGGCCGCCCGCAGGACTTCGTGCTCGATACCGGTTCCGAGCTCACCACCATCTCGCGGCAGACCGCATCGAGCGCCGTGGTGCGGCCGATTACCTACACGCTCAGCGCCGGCGTCGGCGAGGTGGGCCTGCGCGGCCTGCAGCTCGGAAGGCTCGACACGCTGGAGATCGGCACGCTCAAGGTGAGCAACGTGCCGGCGTTGATCAAGGCACCGGCCCTGCGCGGCATTCCCAAGCGCGAGACGGAAAGCTTCTCGCCGCTCGGCCTCGGCCTGTCGATGACTATCGACTACGCCACGCACAAGCTGTCGCTGGGGCGGAAGCTCCCGGAGGAGCCGGCCGAGTTCACGCTGCCGATGCGGCATCACCGCCTGTCGATGGTGCGCGGCCTGCTGAACGACACGCGGCCGACGTATTTCGTGGTCGACACCGGCGGCGAGGTGATCTCGATCAGCACGGCCACGGCTGAAGAGCTCGATCACGACATGCCGCGCAAGATCGCGCTGCGGGTGTACGGCACGTCGGGGTGGGATCGCGATGCGTTCCTGATGCCGGGCGTGAATCTCCGGTTCAACCAGATCAACTACAAGAACTTCGCGGTGGTGGTGCTGAACCTGCAGGCGCCGAGCGTGCTGCTTGGCTTCCAGGTGGGCGGCATCGTCGGGCACAAGTTCCTGAGCCCGTACCGCGTGACGTTGGATTTGGAGCGCAGCCAGCTGCGCATGTCGAAGGCCGTCGCCGCTAATTAAGAACCGAGGGCGGCATTAAAGTGCCGCCCTCCCGGTTTCATTCCCGGCTTTCTTCCGTTTGAGCCGTTCATCACGCCGCACGTGCGCCGCGCGGCATCGCTCCTCATCTTCCGGAGTATCCACCACGAGCGGCGGCACCTGTTTGGGCTTGCCGTTGTTGTCCAGCGACACGAAGGTCAGGTAGGCGTGGCTGGTCAGCTTGCGGTCACCGGTCTGAATCTCTTCCGAGAAGACCTCGACTTCCACTTCCAGCGACGTCTTGAACACGCAGGTCACGCGCGACTTGAGGATGATCAGGTCGCCGACCCTGATCGGATGGATGAAGTCGAGCGAGTCCACCCCCGCCGTGAGGGCCAGCGTGTTGGTGTGTCGATGACAGGCAATGGCGCCGGTGATGTCGATCAGATGCATCACCGTGCCGCCGAGGATGAAGCCGAGAGGGTTTGAATCATTCGGCAGCACGACCTGGACGGTCTCTGCTGCCGAATCCTGCCAACGTTTGGGTTTCATGAGGTCTTAAGGTCCTGAAAAGCATAGCCCTTCAAGACCCTAGGACCCTAGGACCTTAGGACCTTTTACCAGTCGTAACCAATCCACATCGTGAACTTCACCTTGCGGAAGGCTTCGCTGCCGCCGGCCTGCGCGAACTGCACGTCTTCCCAATCCTTGTTCATCAGCGTTCGCCACGACCAGTCGAAGTGGATGGGGAAGCCCAGGGCCATGGTCGACAGGCTGATGCCGTACGACGCGCGCGCATCCACGAGGCGGAAGCCGTCGATGAGAACCGGGGAGCCAAGCTCCGGCGCGCCCGTCACATCGTCGAACCCGATGTTCGGACGCTCGATCGTGGTGTTGTTCGTCCACACCTTGAACGGCGTGCCTTCGAAATGCGCGCCGCCGAGGCCCGCGAAGAGCGTGGCGCGAACACCGCCCAGCACGCCGATCGGCGTCGCCATGGCGTCGATCAACGGGAAGCGCAGCTCGGCGTTCGTGAAGAACGCGTTCTGGCCGATGAACGACAGGTATTCATAACCGCGCAGCTCCGAGTTGCCGCCGAAGAACGTGTAGTCGGGGTTCTGGCCCCAGCTCTTGAAGCCGCGCGCGCGCAAGGCGAGGAGACCCGTGGCGCCGAGGCGGAAGTACTTGCGCGCGTCGCCGTCCAGCGTCTGGCGGCCAAGCAGGTCGCCGATCTTCGGCGACACTTCGTACGCCAGCCGCATGGTGCTGCCCGAGAGCGGTCCGAACTCACGGAAGATCGTGGTCTCCTGCACGAACGCCACGCCGAGCGGCATCATGCTGCCGTTGTTGAACAGGTTGCGGCCGAACTGCTCCGCCTGGTACTCGATCGACAGCTGCTCGAGCAGCGGATCGTTGTAGCGCTCCTCGTAGCGGCTGAAGCCGCCGAACACCTCGACGCGGCGATAGCGGTTGAACGGATAGATCGCAAACGCGCTGGCGCCCTGGACGGTCCGGGTCGCCGTGGCGAGATCGCGATCGATCAGGCCGGCGTAGGCGGGATCGTAAAAGACGCCTTCGAGCTGGCCGTAATAGAACTGCGTCTGGTTAAAGCCCTGAATCGCCCACTGCATCCGCCGTTCCATGTTCAGCCAGGTGAACGACATGGTGCGGTACTGCGAGACCGACGCCATCAGCAGCGAGAACTGCTGATCGCCGAGCACGTCGGTGAAGGTCACCTGCGTGCCGCCAAAGACATCGCCGCCGCTCGTGACGCCCAGCGCCACCGGCGGACGGCCCTCGAGGAACAGCTTTTCGAACTTGCCCTTCTTCTTCTTGTTGTCGGCGACGATGGTATGGGTAAGCGGCGCCTGGAAATCCACGATCGGACCGGGCGTGCCGAAGTCCGCCGACGCCACCTTGGTGATCTCGTCCTTGCGCTCCAGCACGTGCAGGCCGTACTCGCCCTTGAAATACGTGACGAAGGCGAGGCGGTTGACCGGCGAATCACGCAGCACTACCGGCGAGATGTTGCCCGAGAGCGCATCCGTGAACTGGCGGAGCTCGTTGGTCTTGAGGTCGAGCGTCCAGAGGTTGTAGATCTGACCGTTCTTCGCCACCTCGGGGTCGATCGGTTCCGCGGGGTTCACCGCGGTGGAGGAGAACACCAGCGTGTTGGGGTCGAGGAACTGCGCGCCGCCTTCGTCGTGCGTGCCGAAGGTGAGCTGCACCTTGTTGCCACCGTTGGCGTCCATGCGGAACAGCTTCTCGTTGCCGCTGACGCGCGTCAGGTAGACGATCGACCGGCCGTCGGGCGCCCAGGTCGGCGAGTACTGCGCGAACGCGTCGCTGGTGAGATTGACGATGTTCTTGGACTCGAGGTCGACGGTGAAGATGTCGGCCACGCTGCCGCGCATGCCCGAGAAGGTGACCGTCTTGCCGTCGGGCGAGAAGTCCGGCGACTCGGGCGCGTCGATGGTGGTGAGCGGGACGCGCACTTCGATCTTCTTCGACACCACGTTCTGCACGATCAGCGAGCGGTCCTTCTCGGTGCGGACGAAGTAGGCGAGGCGATCACCCTGCGGCGACCACGACATCCACGGCACCGAGTTCCAGCGGCCGCCAGGAGTGGCGAGGTACTCGAAGCCCATGCTCTGGTCGAAGCCGCTCGTCAGGTTGCGAATCACCGAGCCGTCCTTCGCGGAGAACAGCACGATGTCGTACTCGCGATCGCGGCCGTTGCCGGTCATGCCGGCAATCAGGTCGCCCGACGGCGACGGCTCGATCGACAGCACGTTCGCGAATTTGCCCTTGCGCGGATCGGGCGCGAGGTCGCGGCCGTAGTCGGCCGGGCGTTCCTTGTCGCGGAACGGCTTGAAGCGTTCTTTTAGATAACGATCGAACTGCTGATCCCATTCCTCGGGCGTAATCTGAAACGCTTCCTGGTACGCGTCGTCGCTGCCGCCGATCACCGATCGGCGCAGCGCGAAGACGTAAGCGCGCACGCCTTCCTTGCCCCACTTTGATTCGATGAATTCGAACGCGGCGTGTCCGAGGTTGTAGATGAGACGCGGATTGCTGAAGCCGCCGTACTCTTCCATCTCGCTCATCTTCGGCACGATGTCGGAGACCGCGGCGTCGCGCACCGTCATCATGTCGAGCGGGCGCCAGTAGCCGGTCATGTAGTCCGACATGCCTTCGAACACCCACAGCGGCATGTTGCGGCGGATGAGGCCCGTCGGGATGATGTCGAACTGGAACTGGTGCGTGAGCTCGTGAACGATCAGACGATAGAGCAGATCGGGCGGCTCGTCGATCGGCATCAGGATGCGGTAACGCCCCGGCTCGGCAAACGCGCCGACGCCTTCCTGCGCCGCGCCCGGGATCACGTTCTGCTGCCAGAACTCGCTGGCCGTCGAGAACAGGATGAGCGGCAGCTTCATCGACAGGTCGTGCTTCAACTCGGAGCTGACGTGCTGATAGGCGCTCTCGGCGTAGCCCGCGATCCGCTCGAGGTGCGGCTCGATCTCCGGGTAGTAATAGATCTCGAAGTGTTCGGTCTGGTAGGTATGCCAGTCGAAGTTGTCGTAGCGGATCTGATTCTTCCCGAAATACGGGATGTAGGCGGTTTGCGCACTCGCCAACCCCGCCATCGGGATCAGGAACCAGACAGCCAAGATTAGGCGCGCCAACACGGTCCGCTGCGGGGTACCCATAGATTCTCCTTGCTGCATCTTACTGATCCTCAGTCGATGGCCGCAATCGACTGACAACCGCAGAGCAAGATCCGATCCGCTGGATTTCGTCCTTTCCTTGTGACGAGCGTGGCGCGTGGACGGCCGGATTTCCGTGCATTTTCGCGGGTTTCCCTCAGCGAGACCACTGACGTGATCCGTGGACATTTACGTCCGTTGACGATTCGCCACCGTCGATTGAGGCACAATACGAGGATGGAAGACTTGCAAGGTTCCACCGGTTCCATCGGTTCCAACGGGTTGGGTTCTCCGGGCGACACGGGTACGCCGCCCAGTGGGCCGACGTCGAAGGCGCGAATGATCGCCGTGGCGGTGACCGCCGTGGCGTTGCTCGCCATCGCCATTCCGTTCGTGTGGGAGCCGCACGTCGATGCCGAGCCAACCGCCACGCCGCGGAGGTGACGCCGGCCGCGTCGCACGACAGCCCCACCGAAGGCGCGGCGTGCATGGCGAACGCGAAGCCCGCGAACTTCGACTTCACGTTGAAGGACGTCGACGGCAACCAGGTGTCGCTCGCGAGCTACAAAGGCAAGGTAGTGCTGCTCAATTTCTGGGCCACGTGGTGTGGACCGTGCAAGGCCGAAATTCCCGGCTTCGTTCGCCTGCAGGAAAAGTACCGCGACCAGCTCGTGATTGTCGGTTACTCCGTTGACGACACGGCCGAGAAGGCCAAGGCGTACGCCGCGGAATACAAGATGAACTATCCGATCCTGCTCGGCGAAGGGCGCGAAGATGTGCAGGATGCCTACGGGCCGATCTGGGGCATCCCCGCGTCATTCATCATCAGCAAGGACGGCAAGGTGTGCCGTAAGCACATGGGGATCGCGCCGGAAGCCGTTTTCGAAAAAGAAGTCGTCGCGCTTATGTAGCGACAAATCCTTTAGGTTTGTCGTAAGATCCAAACATCATGCTAAAGGGATTCGTGAACGCTCGCCTGGCCTGCGGTTGCCGCCTCGCGTTCCGCGAAGGATCATCGGGAAGTCCCGTGCTCGTGATGCTGGAGATCAAGTCCACCGGTTGCGTAAATCCGCGACACGTCTCGGGATTGCCGCTCTACGACTACCGCGAAGCGTTGCGTCCGTCGACGCGCCTCGGGTTGTTGGAAGAGGAAGAGTTCGAAGAAGAGAATTAGGGTTTCCTGAACGGGAAGAAACCCACAGCCAGGCCCAACTGGTAGTGATGCGGCGTCCACTCTCGCGCAAAGTCCTGCACAGGAGAGTGAATCACGACATCCGGATCGGTATAGGTATAGCTCAATTGCGTGCGTACGCTGACCTTGTGATGCAGGAAGTACTCAGCCTTCACTAGCGGGCGCAGCACGAATGAATTGCTAACCGTCACGCCGACCGGCTCCGGCACGCCGAACGCCACCGCGACGCCCGGGTCGAGCGTGACCTCGTTGAAGGAGTAGCCGAGACCGAGTTGCGCGCCGTAGACCATCTTGCCGCGTACCCACTGATAGCCCACACCGCTCATGATCTGACGCGCCCTGAACTGCCCGAACTCCACGCCGTCGTTGGCTTCGAGTGCGCCGCGATAGCCGGAAAAGCTAAAGGGGAATTTCAGCCCCGTGCGTTTCTCGCCGGCGGTGCCGTAGCCGATGCCAAAGCTCGGATCCATCCGCACGTCGCTGTCCAGTGCGGTTCTCGTGGCGGTGGAGACATAAACGCCCGATTTCTCGATCAGCTCCTTCAGCTTGCCTCTCATGAACTCGCCCTGTGCTTGAGCAGGTGGCGGCGCACACAAGATCAGCAAGAGCGGGAATAGGCCGAGGTAGCGCGCACTCATGCTTCTGGTGGTGCAATTCTCGCGCCCATCCAGGCTCGGCCGTTCAGGCCCGAATGAAGGGTTTTCCGGCCAGACGTCGCTATTAGCTGTGAAGGCGCATTCCGTTTCGTGGCGAAACAAGGAGCG
Source organism: uncultured Acidimicrobiia bacterium (assembly GCA_963784445.1). GTDB lineage: Bacteria > Acidobacteriota > Vicinamibacteria > Vicinamibacterales > UBA2999 > 12-FULL-67-14b. Next base: position 715,551 of record CAWARO010000003.1, read on the forward strand.
AATGAGGTTGCGCGCCGTTGCTCAAGCGGCCGCATTGCAGAGACGCCAGCGGGGCGGCGTGTTGGTCGCCGCCCCGAGCGTCCTACAGTTCGCGCAAGGCCGAAGGAATCGGCAGCCGCGCCGCGCGGAGGGCAGGGAAGAGGCCGCCGACCAGTCCCATCGCGAGCGCGTAGAACAACCCCATGCCAAGCAACTGGGGCGTCACCTGGAACGCGAAAGCCACCTGGCTGAACGTCGAGAAGTTCATCGTCGACGTCTGGTAGCCGTTGAACGCGAGATACGCGAGCACCCCGCCGATCGCGCCGCCAATCGCCGCGAGCGCGAGTGATTCGACCAGTACCGACACCACCACGGACGTGGTGTTGAACCCGAGCGCCCGCAGCGTCGCAATCTCGCGCGAGCGCGTCGACACCGCCGTATACATGGTCAGGATCGCGCCGAACACCGCGCCGATCCCCATCAGGATGGCGATGCCATACCCGACCGTCTGGATCAGCGACGTCAGCGCGCGCGACTGTTGCGCGTAGTACTCCTCTTCGCGGCGGACCTGCACGTTCAACTGCGGGTTCGACGTGAGGTAGTCGCGGAAGGTGTTGAAGCTGTCGCTCGAGTCGAGGCGCGCGAGCAACGACTGGAACGAGTTACCACGGCGATACACGCCCTGCAGCACGCGCGCGTCGCACCAGATTTCCGTTTCGGCGACGCTGCCGTCGGTCTCGAACATTCCGACCACCTGCCACGTGCTCTGCCCCGACACGATCGTGCTGCCCACCGTGAGGCCCTGGAAGTTCACGACGGCGCCGCGGCCGACCACCACTTCGTTGGTGCCGAAGTTGAACATCCGGCCCTCGGCGATCGAGAACTCGTCGCGCACCGTCGTCGCCGGCGGCTCGATGCCGCGCAGCGGTACGTTCGCGCCGGTGTTGGTTGAGATCTTCGGGATGTCGATGATCACGTAGAGCTCGGCCGACGCCATCGCCGACTGGCCTTCGCGCCGGAGTCCGGGCGCCTGCTTGATGAGATCGACTTCGCCGCCGCCGAGGCCGCTCGTCATCTCGCTGTCGGCGCCGCTGCGCATCACCAGCGCGCGCACCGGTGAACCCGACGCTTCCATGGCGTAGGCAAAGCCCTGCGCAATCGACAACACCGACACCAGCACGATCACCACACCGGCAATGCCGACGATGGCAACCCCCGACGAGCCGAGGCGCTGCGGAATCGTCCGCAGGTTCAGCATCGTCACGGCAGTCGTCTGCTTGATGAAGTTGAACACGTTAGCCTCTCCTCAGTGCGTCGGTGATCTTCAGGTTCATCGCGCTCACCGCCGGCCACGCCCCGGCGATGATGCCGAGCAGCACGATCATGGCCGCGCCGGCCCACATATCGCGGTTCGGCAGCATGAAGATCGGCAGCATGCCGTTGGTGGGATCGCCGTTTTGCACGATCGCCCACGCCACCGCCAGCCCGAGCCCGCCGCCGAGTACCGCGATCAGCACCGATTCGCCCAACACCAGCACCAGGATCGAGGTGTTCGAGAAGCCGAGCGTCTTGAGCACGCCCACTTCGCTGGTGCGTTCGCGCACCGATTGCGCCATGGTGTTGGCGGCGACCAGCAGCATCGTGAACAGCACGGCGACCAGGATCGCGATCATGATCGCGCCGATGTCGCCCATCTGTTTGGCGAAGCCCTCGACGAAGCCTTTCTCAGTGGTCGTCTTGGTTTCCGCGGACGAATTGGCGAACATGCCGTCGAACTTCCTGGCCATTTCCTGCGCCTGCGCGGCATCCTTGATCTTCACCACGTACCAGCCGACCAGGCCGTCGCCCTGGGCGCGGTTCTCGTTCAGATAGTCGTAGCGGAAGAAGAAGTTCGTTTTGTCCACGCCCGGCTCACCGTCGTAGGTGCCGACGATGTTGAAGTCCCACACCTGGCCCTGCTTCGGCTGCCAGATGGTGCCGACGATGGGAATGCGATCGCCGACTTTCCAGTTGAAGCGGCGCGCCAGGTCGACGCCGACGATGGCACCCTGGCGATCCCCCATCCACGCCGTGACGTGTTCCGGCGAGATCTTGAACTCGGGATAGATTTTCATGAACGGTTCCGGGTCGACCACCATCTGCGCGAAGAAATTCGAGGGGTCTTGATAGACGCCGCCGAACCACGATTGGTGCGACACGATTTCCACACCCTCGGTAGCGCGCAGCCGTTCCTGGTACGAGATCGGCAGCGGCATGATCAGGCTGACCTTGTGGATGAGCACGAGCCGATCGAGCCCGGCGATCTCCACGCCAAATGAAAACGCCGTGCGAATGGTCATCAACAGGCCAAACAGCACGAAAGCGACAAACACCGCCAGCAGCGTGAAGATGGTCCGGACCTTCTTGCGCCACAGGCTGCTCCAGAGCAGCGGGAAGAATTTCATGCGTGCACCACTCCCTCCATCAACTGGCCCTTCTCCAGATGCAGCGTGCGCTTGGCGCGCTCGGCGGCATGCGGATCGTGCGTGACCATCACGATGGTCTTGCCGTGGTCGCGATTCAGCGCCTGCAGAAGATCGAGAATTTCATCACCGGCCTTGCGATCGAGATCGCCCGTGGGCTCGTCGCAGAGCAGCAGCGTCGGGTCGGTCACAATTGCGCGCGCGATGCCGACGCGCTGCTCCTGGCCGCCGGAGAGTTGCCGCGGATAGTGCTTGGCGCGTTCAGTGAGGCCGACCACTTTCAACGCGATCGCCACGCGCTTCATCCGCTCCGACTTCGAGAGCTTGGTCAGCAGCAGCGGCAGCTCGACGTTGCGTTCGGCGGTCAGCACCGGCAGCAGGTTATAGAGCTGGAACACGAAGCCGATGTGATGCGAGCGCCACCGCGACAGCTGGCCGCCCGACAGGCTGCCGATGTTCGTGCCGCCAATTTCGACGGCGCCGGAGCTGGGGCTATCGAGGCCGCCCAGCAGATTGAGCAGCGTCGTCTTGCCCGAGCCCGACGGTCCCATGAGGGCGAGGAAATCGCTTTGCGGAATGTCGAGGGTCACGCCCTTCAGCACATCGATGCGCTCGCTGCCGCGGGTGAACGATTTGTGAACGCCGTTGATCTTGACCAGTGCACTCATGAAAAGCGACTCCTCATGCCAGCTCCCGGCGGCACTGAAAAGTGCCGCCCTCCCCGGTACTACTTGATGGTGACCAACATTCCGTCGGCCAATTCCGTCGGCGGCGACACCACCACTTGATCGCCGCCCTTCAATCCGGCAACCACTTCGAGCCGATCGCCGTCGGTGCCGCCCGTCTTGATGGCGCGGCGCTCGACGGCGTTCTGCCGCACCAGGAACACGAAGCTCGCGCCGTTCTCGGTGCGCACCGCAGCCTGGGGCACCAGCGTCATCGACTGCGCCACCGGCGTGTTGGCCGCTTCCGCTTCGCGCAGGAACGTTACCTTCACGCCCATGTCCGGAAGGATGCGCGGATCGAGTTGCTTGAACCCGATGCGGACCAGCACCGTGGCCTTCTGTCGATCGGCCGTGGGCACCATGGTGATCACCTGTGCCGGGATCTGAAAGTCGGGATACGCGTCGAGCACCGCGGTGACCGGTTGCCCCGACTGCACGCGATTGATGTAGCTCTCGTTGACGTCCACTTCGATCTCGAGCGAGCGCATGTCGACGATGGTGGAGATGCCCGTGCGGGTGAAGCCGCCGCCTGCCGAGACGGGGGAGACCATTTCGCCGGCCTGCGCATCCTTCGAAATCGCCACGCCGCTGAATGGCGCGCGAATCACCGTGTCCTCGATTGCCGTCTGCTGCATGGCGATCTGGCTCTCGGCGACGTTTACCTGCTCCTGCGCCGACGCGATCCGCGCCACGAGCGAATCGACTTCCGCCCTGGCGTTGTCGATGTCGTTCGGCGTATTCAGGCCCTCCTTGCGGAGTTCCTCCTGGCGTCGTAGCAGCACGCGTGCTTGCGCGAGCCGGACTTCACTTTCAGGAATCTGCCGCTTCGCGGCCTCGAGCTGCGCGCGGTACAACTTCAAGGTGGCCTGCAGTGTGGAATCGTCGAGGCGGGCGAGGACCTGGCCCTCCCGCACGGCCATGCCTTCTTCGACGTTGACCTCGATCACCTTGCCGGTGACCTTCGACGACACCGTGGCGCGGCGGCGCGCCGTCACGTAACCCGACGCGTTCAACACTGACGCTTGAGTGCCGGCCGCGCGCTCGGTGACGGCCACCACTTCAACCTCGACAGGCCGCTCCCGGTTCAGCCAATACCAGGCTCCGGCGCCGGCGCCGCCGATCAAGATGAGCAGGAAGATCCACTTGCCCCAGCGCCGGCCGCCGGCGTCGAGGGGTTCTCGCTCGATCTTGAGCGCGGATAAGTCGTCTGCAGTATCGGCCACGGATCAGCTACCTCAGTAAAGCCAGCAATCATACGCGAAGAAAAAGCGAAAAGCAATTTTCAGGCTCGTTCGACTTTAACTGACGCGGATGACGGATCGGCCGTTCGGCGTGGCGGATCGAGCGGTGGGAATCAGCGCTTGGGTGGTTTGGGTTTCTCTTCGGTGAGTCGTCCCGACTGCTGGGCCGCCCGGCGCAGGAGGAACTCGATCTGCGCGTTCAGGCTGCGCAGATCGTCGTTCGCCCAGCGCTGGACGGCGTCCAGCACGGTGGGATCGATGCGAAGGAGGAACGGTTTGCGATCGGCCACAACAACCTATTGATAGATCGTCCCGGTGTTGATCACGGGTTGCGTGTTGCGGTCGCCGCACAGCACGACCAGGAGATTGCTGACCATCGCGGCCTTGCGCTCTTCATCCAGCTGGATGATCGACTTGGCCGACAGCATGTCGAGCGCCATTTCGACCATGCCGACCGCGCCTTCGACGATGCGTTGGCGGGCGGCGATGATGGCGCCGGCTTGTTGCCGTTGCAGCATGGCCGCCGCGATTTCCGGTGCGTAGGCCAGGTGGCTGATGCGGGCTTCGATCACCTCGACGCCGGCTTTGACCAGTCGATCGCCGATCTCGCGCTTGAGGTGATCGGCCACGGCGTTGGTGTGTCCGCGCAGCGACACATGCGTATCGTCGTGCGCGTCGTAGGCGTAGCTGGTGGCCAGGTTTCGCAGCGCCGCCTCGCTTTGCACCTTGACGTAGTGTTCGAAGTCGTCCACCTCGAACATCGCTTCGGCGGTTTCGAACACTTTCCACACTACGACCGCGGCTATCTCGATCGGATTGCCGTCGATGTCGTTGACCTTGAGGTGTGAGCTATCGAAGTTGCGCACGCGCAGCGACACCTTTCGCTTGGTCATGAAGGGATTCGCCCATCGCAGGCCCTCGAGCTTGGCGGTGCCCTTGTATTCGCCAAACAGCTGCAGCACCTTGCCCTCGTTCGGGTTCACCATGAACAGGCCCGCGGTGAGGAACGTGAGCACGGCAATGGCCAGCGCCGCGACGACGATTTCCGGCGCCGATTGCGTACGGATGTTCATGACGAGCATCCAGAGGGACGCCGCCTCTGCCAGCAGGATGACGAGCAGGACGGGTAGACCGGGCAAGCCGTTGTAGGCGCGTTCGCGAATCATGGGACGGGGTCCTCCTTGTTGACGATATTGATTTGATATCACTTTGGTATCGTTGTCAAGTCGGGTCGTTCCCCTCTTCTAACCCCTTTCAATCTTCTGGCCTTCTGTAAAAGGCGCTAAGCTGACGCTATGGCGAAGCTCACCAGCGAACGTGAAATGGCGTGTCCGTGCTGCGGCGCGGTCCTGACCGTTGACCTCAACCTGGGCCGTATTGTGAGCCACGAGTCGCCACTGAACCCAAACACCCCGGAGCTCGATAACGCGCAGAAGATCCTCGCCGACCAGGCCGCGCGTCGCGACGCGCTGTTCCAGCAGTCGTTCGAGAACGAGAAGAACAAGGGCGACGCCTTGTCGAAGCGTTTTGAAGAGGCGTTGAAGGAAGCGAAGAAGGAACCCGTCTCAAAACCACTACGCGGCTTCGACCTCGATTAATGTCGGACGAGTCGAAGCGCACGCGCAACGTGCGCGTTGCCACGTACAACATCCATCGTGCCCGCGGACTTGATGGCCGCACCCGCCTCGAACGTATCGCGAGCGTGCTCGCGTCGATCGACGCCGACGTGGTCGCGCTGCAGGAAGTGGTTGGCGCGAGTCCATTGAAGCCGGGCCAAGCCGCCGAGCTCGGCGCGGCCCTGGGCATGGGCTGGGTCATGGCGCCGACGCGGCATTTCCGTACGGCGCTCTTTGGCAACGTGGTCCTCAGCCGCTTTCCGGTGCGCCATCACGTGCAGCACGACCTGACATGGAAAACCTGCGAGCACCGCGGCGTGCAGCGCGTCGATGTGGCGATGGATGACGACACGCTGCACGTCTATAACGTGCATCTCGGCACGTCGCTGCTCGAACGGCGTCACCAGGCCGCCAAACTGGCCTCGGTCGTCCACGACCGTCGCGTCGCGGGTCCGAAAATCGTGCTGGGCGATTTCAACGAATGGGCGCGCGGCATGGCCAAGGACGTGCTCGCCGAGCGGCTGCAAAGCATCGATCTCAGCAAGCACTTGAGCCGGCGCCGAACCTATCCCGGATTCTTTCCGATCCTCCACCTCGATCACATCTATTACGAGGGCAAGGTCGAAGTCATGAAGGTGTCACTGCCGCGCGATCGAATGGCGCTGATGGCGTCCGATCATTTGCCGTTAGTGGCTGATCTTCGAATTGGCTTCGACTGATTCTTCGTGTAAAGAAACTCCGCGGGCAGTGGCTCCCATTTGTCTTTGCCGCGGTAATAGACCGGCTTCCGGTCGTTGTGCGTCGCCCGGTATGCCTTGTACTTCTTGAGCAGGCGCCGATATCTACGGTCGGACGTCTTGATCTTCTTGTGCGGGAAATCGATCAGCATCTGCTCGACCTTCCACACGTTCTTCGTCGACAAACGCCAGTCGTAGCCGGGTAGCGTCGTCCTCAGATCCGCGAGACCGAAGCCCTTTAAGCGGCCCGTGTGATCGACGTAGCCGTCGTAGTAACTCCGCGCCAGCGCGCGCGGCGAGCGGAAGCGCGGCTTGCGGCCGTGCAAGCCCGGGTCGCGCGAGCGGGCGATCGAGCCCCAGCCCGTGTCGTGGCGATAGACGAAGATGACGTGGTCGAGCCAGTCCTGCGACTCGAGGCTCATCACCAGCGGGGGATAGCCGTGCTGCTCCATCACCACCGCCGCAAAGAGCGCGGCCTCGAGGCAATGCGCCGTCTCGAGGCGCGCCACCGGGCGGAAGCTGCGCAGCGTCTCGGCCCCTTGTTCAGTGTTGTAGCGAAGCGCGTTCAACCATCGCTGCACCTTCGACGGCGTGTTGAGCCGCGCGATGAGCGCGCGTTCGGCGCGGGTGAAAGGAAGGTCCGAGTTCGCCAAGCTAACGGACAAGCGCAGCCTTCAGCTCGCGGGCGAGATCCTCAGCCGTCCACGCGTTGTTGTCGAGGATGGCCGTCACCCGACCGGACGGATCGATCACGGCGGTGCGCAGGTTGTGCGTGATGGTGCCGTCTAGTTCGCGGATGACATTGATGCCGAACCGCGCCGCGAGCCGATCGACGTTCTCCTCCGCGGCGGTCGCGAAGCGCCAGACCGACGGATCGGCGCCGAGCTTCCTGGCGTGATTCCTGAGCACGGGTGCCCGATCGAATCTCGGATCGAAGCTCACCGACAGCAGCCGGACCTTGCCGGCCAGCGCCGGATCCTTCGCCACCAGCGCCTGCACTTCAGCGAAGCGGCGATCCAGCAACGGGCAATACTGCGGCAGCGGACAGCGCGTATAGATAAAGGTGATTGCCGCGGCGGACCCGGCGAAGTCCTTCAGCGCGATCCGCTGTTCGTCCTGATCGATCAGCGCCGTGTCGGGCACCGCGGCACCGGGCTGGAGCAACTCGACGCCCGCCGCCGCGGGTATCGTCGTCCGCGCGTCGGCCGGTAACGGTGCCGACCCGGTCTTGGTAATCGCCGAGAGGTGCGCGAGGGTCGACTCCACCACGAGGGTCGCCGTGATCAAGTCACCCGGGCCGCGATCCTTCAGCAGCGCCGTATCCTTGACCACATACGGCATGGTCATGGCCGGCATGAAGCCGGGAATGTCTTCGTGCTTGACGAGGATTTCACGCGTCTCCGGCTTGACGGCCAGGACCTGGCCCTTCAACTCATAGGTGCGCGCCTCGGGCTCGCGACCGCATCCGGCACCAAGAATCGCGAAGCCGACAATCACCAATCGCCAAACAGTCAGTCGATCCATCAATTGACGATCTAAAATTATAGTCTTCTCATGATCCTCGTAGGGACCAGCGGCTACAACTATCCGGAGTGGAAGGGCAGCTTCTATCCTGCAGATCTCCCGGCCACGAAATTCCTGCCTTACTACGCCGGCAGGTTTCCGACCGTGGAGATCAACTACACCTTCTATCGCATGCCCACGCCGAAGATCGTCGCCGGCTGGCGTGCCCAGGTGCCGGCGGAGTTTCGCTTCACGCTCAAGGCGCCGAAGCGGATTACGCACGATCGCCGTTTGCGCGCGGCGGAGGTCAGCGAGCCGTTGCAAGGTTTCATCACCGCGGCCACCGAGCTCGGCCCGCAGCTCGCCGCGCTGCTGTTTCAACTGCCGCCCAACTTCAAGAAGGACCTGGTCCTCCTGAACGAGTTCCTGTCGCTGCTGCCGCCGAAGACCACGGCGGCATTCGAGTTTCGCAACCAGTCGTGGCTGGCGGATGATGTCTACGACGCGCTCAGGGCGCGGAACATCGCCTTGTGCATTGCCGACAGCGAGACCCGCGAAACGCCGGTGGTGAAGACGGCCAGTTATGCTTACCTTCGACTGCGAGACGAGGGCTACGGCGACGCCGAGATCGCGCACTGGGCGGAGACCGCGCGTAAACTTGGCGAATCTGCTTCGGATGTGTTCGTCTATTTCAAGCACGAAGATGAAGGTAAGGGCGCGGCGTTCGGCCAGCAGATGATGACCCTGTTGAATCAATCATGATCAGACTCCTGTTTCTCGTCCTTCTCCTGAGCGCCTGCTCGCCGCAGCCGCCCGCACAACCAGCCACGCCAGCGAAGCCCGCTGTGGACGTCGTCGAATTGAGCGCGATCGACGCGCGCGATCGCATGGCGAAGGGCGAGCTCACGTCCGAAGTGCTGACCCAGGCCTACCTGCGGCGCATCACTAACGTGGACGATGGTGGACCACTGCTCGGGTCGGTAATCGAGGTGAATCCCAGGGCCGAAGACGAGGCGCGGGCACGAGACGAGGAGCGTAAGGCCGGCAAGGTCCGCGGCCCTCTGCACGGCATTCCCATCCTGATCAAAGACAACGTCGACGTGGCCGGCATGGTGAACTCCGCCGGCTCGCTCGCGCTCGCCGACCATCAGCCGAAAGCCGACGCGTTCATGGTGACGCGCTTGCGGGACGCGGGCGCCGTCATCCTGGGGAAGACCAACCTGAGCGAGTGGGCCAACTTCCGCTCCACGCGGTCGACGTCTGGCTGGAGCTCACGCGGCGGTCAGACGAAGAATCCGTACGTGCTCGATCGCAATCCGTGCGGATCGAGCTCGGGCACCGGCACCGCGATCGCCGCCAGTCTTGGCGCCATCGGCATCGGCACCGAAACCGATGGCAGCATCATCTGCCCGGCATCGGTCAGCGGGCTGGTGGGCTTGAAGCCGACGGTGGGACTGGTCAGCCGCACGGGCATCATTCCGATTTCGATCTCGCAAGACACCGCGGGCCCGATGTCGCGGACCGTGGCCGATTCGGCGCTGCTGCTGAGCGCCATGGCCGGCGTCGACAAGGCGGATCCCGCAGGCGCCGCGGCGCAAGGCAAGATCGCCGCCGATTACACGGCCTTCCTCAAAGCCGACGCGGTGAAGGGCAAGCGGTTTGGTGTGATGCGAAACGTGATGGCGCCGCATCCTGACGTGACCGCCGCGCTGAACAAGGCAGTCGACGCCCTCAAGGGCGCCGGGGCGGAAGTGATTGACGTCCGCATCGCCAATTACAACGACTGGAACGATGACGAACAGACGGTGTTGCAGTACGAATTCAAGGACGGCCTGAACGCGTACCTGAAGAACAGCGGCGCGCCACTCGCGACACTCGAAGCGGTGATTGCCTTCAACAAGGCCAACGCCGATCGCGTGATGCCGATCTTCGGACAGGAGAATTTCGAAGCATCGCAGGCGAAAGGACCGCTGACCGACGCCGCGTATCTGAAGGCGAAGGAGCGTGCGCGCCGCATGGCCGGGCGCGAAGGGCTGATCGCGACGCTCGATCGACACAAGCTCGATGCCTTGATCGCGCCGAGCGTGCCACCGGCCTGGCCGACGGATCATGTGCTCGGCGATCACTTCCTGGGCGCCGGCTATGGCATGGCCGCGGTCGCGGGCACCCCGAGTCTGAGCGTCCCGATCGGCGAGAGCCACGGCTTGCCGCTCGGTCTGACCTTCATGGGCCGCGCCTATACCGAAGGGGAGTTGATTGGATTTGGGTACGCGCTGGAACAGTTGACGAAGGCGCGCAAAGCGCCGGGCTTCAAGCCGACGCTTTCACCGTAGTCAGCGGATGTTGCTTGCGCCGCCGGCGGCGCAGCAGCAACCGGAACGGCCAGGGCAGGCGCGGCATCCGGTAGCGGATCATCACGATCTTTCCGGGCCGCAGGCTATCCTCCTGCACGGGCGGCGCCGGTTTGGCCTCCTCCGCCGGCGTGGGAAACGCCAGGGCGTGACGACGCATTTGCTCGGCGACGCGCCACGCAATCTCATCGAGCAACTCGGTCGTGAGGTTGACCTCACCCAGTCCCGGCAGGCTGGGCTGCGGGCCGGTATCGGTCGCCCGCCGGCGTGGGTGAACCAGCCGCGAATCGATGTCCTCCATCGTCGCGTCGAGCTCGCTCTGCCATTCGAGCCGCGCCCCTCCCACAATTTCACTTGTTTTCGCGTTATCGCCCGACATTTACACGCCTTGCGACACGCAGGGTACCTGCATCCCTCGCTGTATCGGCGGCGTCCGGGTGGGCCTCTAGAGCTTAGAGGTCAGGAAATCGACGACCGTCTTCTCGGCGAAGTAGCCGTCGTAGCCGTTCGCGGATTCCACGAACGCGCAGTGACCGCCGCAGCCCGTGACGATGGTGGTGATGTGCGGGTTGTGACGCACCGCGGGCGTATCGAAAATATTTGGTGGGACGAACGGGTCGTCCGCGGCGCTGAGAATGAGTGACGGCCGCGCCACCCGATCGATCACGCGCATCGCACTGGCGCGATAGTAGTAATCCTCGGCGCCGTCGAAGCCGTGATGCGGCGCCGTATAGCGATCGTCGAACGCGCGAATCGACCACACTTTCCACAGCCCCGTGAGATCGAAAGCACCGGGAAACACCCGCGCCTTCCGGCGCATCCGCGCCTGCAGGTTGCGGCAGAAGTTCCACTCGTAAATCCGGTTTTCGCGCCGCTCGATTGATTGCACGCACGCTTCGAGCTCGATCACGGGCGACACTGCGGCGAACGCCTTCACCTCCGGCAGGTCGGCGGCGCCGAGCTCGCCGGCGAGCTTCAGCGTGACGTTTCCGCCCATCGAGTAGCCGGACACGGCAAAGGTCCGCAGGCCGTCGCGATCGCGGAGTTCCTCCAGCACGGCGCGTGGATCGGCCGTCAGGCCTGAGTGATACAGCCCGCGCGACAGATGTTCCGTGCCGCCGCAATTGCGCATGTTGAGCCGCAGCACGTTGAACCCGCGCGCGAAGGCCTTGTCGGCGAGGCCGCGCATGTAGTGGGCCTCGCTCGAGCCTTCGAGGCCGTGCAGTATCAGCAGCGTTGGCGCCGCCCTACGGTCGGGCTGCCAGTTGCACTGCGCGAGCACGCGTGCGTCGGCCGCCACGTCGAAAAACCTGGGTTCGGCGGGGGGCAGCGTCTGCAGGGCACGGCGTTTCGCCCATGCATATAGCGTCATCTTGTGGCCGCCGGCCCACCGTGGAAGAGGAGTGTACAAAGCGATGTTCAATATTATGATTCAGCCCATGAAACACATGCTTTCCGCCCTGGCGCTACTAGCGTGTACGGCGACGCTGTCCGCGCAGGGTCTCAGCTACCCGAACACCCGCACGGTCGATCACGTCGACACCTATCACGGCACCAAGGTGCCGGATCCCTATCGCTGGCTCGAGGACGACACGTCCGCGGAAACGGCGAAGTGGGTCGAGGCGCAGAACAAGGTGACGTTCGCGTATCTCGATCAGATCCCGTACCGCGCGCAGCTGACCAAGCGGCTGAAAGCGTTGTACGACTACGCCAAGTTCGGCATGCCGCAGCGCCGTGGCGAGACGTATTTCTTCTCGAAGAACGACGGCCTACAAAACCAGAGCGTCTACTACATCCAGCGCGGACTAAACGGCACGCCCGAGGTCTTCATCGACCCGAACCAGTGGTCCGAAGACGGCACCGTGCGCCTGACCACGTTCGCGCCGTCGCGGGACGGGAAGCTCGTGGCCTACGGCGTGTCGCGCAGCGGATCCGACTGGCAGGAGTACCGCGTGATGGATGTGTCGACCCGCAAGCCGACGAGCGACCGCGTGGAATGGGTCAAGGTGTCGGGCGTGGCGTGGCGCGGCAACGGGTTTTACTACAGCCGCTATCCAGCGCCCGAGAAGGGGAAAGAGCTCTCGTCGATCAACGAGGATCACCAGGTCTATTACCACCGGCTCGGCACGCCGCAGTCGGCCGACGAGCTGGTGTTCCGCGATGCCAAGAACCCGCAGCGATTCCACTTCCTCAGCACCACCGAAGATGAACGCTTCGCGGTGCTCGAGGTCTCCGATCGCGGCACGGGTAAGCAGGGCAACGCGATCTTCGTGCAGGACCTGTCAACGCCAGGCGCCAAGTTCACGCCGCTGATTCCCGATATCACCGACGACACCTACAGCGTGCTCGAGAGCGTCCGCGGCGAGCTGCTGGTCTTCACCGACAAGGACGCCCCGAACGGCCGCGTCGTTCGCATCGACCCCGCGAATCCGGCGCCGGCGAATTGGAAAGTAATCCTGGCCGAGAAGCCCGACACGATCGACAGCATCTCGGTGGCCGGCGGCAAGGTGATCGCCACCTACATGAAGGATGTGGCGTCGAAGGCCTACGTGCACAGCATCGAAGGCGCGCTCGAGAACGAGATCGATCTACCGGGACTCGGCAGCGTGAGCGGATTCAACGGCCGCATGGACGACTCGAACCTGTTCTACACCTATTCGTCGTTCAACTACCCGTCGACGATTTTCCGCTATGAAGTAGCGGCGCGAAAGAGCTCGGTGTTCCGCGCGCCGGTGATTCCCGGCCTCGACGTCAACCAGTACGACACCAAACAGGTGTTCGTGACGAGCAAGGACGGCGCGAGGGTGCCGATGTTCCTCGTCCACAAGAAGGGCATCGCGCTCGACGGCAACAACCCGACGCTGATGTACGGCTACGGCGGGTTCAACATCGCCACCACGCCCGGGTTCAATTCGCTGCGCATCGCGTTGCTGGAACAGGGGTTCGTCTACGCCAGCGTCAACATGCGCGGCGGCAGCGAGTACGGCGAGGCCTGGCACGACGCCGGCACGAAGCTGAAGAAGCAGAACGTGTTCGACGATTTCATCGCCGGCGCCGAGTGGCTGATCGCGAACAAGTACACCAACCCGTCGAAGCTGGCCGCGCAGGGAGGCTCGAACGGCGGCCTGCTGGTGGGCGCGGTGATCAACCAGCGTCCCGAGCTGTTCCGCGCCGCGATTCCGCAAGTCGGCGTGATGGACATGTTGCGGTTCCACAAGTTCACGATCGGCTGGAACTGGATCGCCGACTACGGCTCGAGCGATCAGCCCGAAGAGTTCAAGGCGCTGCGCGCCTACTCACCGCTCCACAACATCAAGACTGGAGTGAAGTACCCGGCGACGCTGATCACCACCGCCGATCATGACGATCGCGTCGTGCCGGCGCACTCGTTCAAGTACGCCGCGACGCTCCAGAAGGCGGCGAGCAAGGACAACCCGGTGGTGATCCGCATCGAAACCAAGTCTGGCCACGGCGCCAGCAACGTGACCAAGCAGATCGAAGCGACGGCTGATATTTACGCATTTCTGATGCACAACCTCGGTGTGACGCCGAAGTTCTAATGGGGCTTGCCTCGCCCAAGCGAGGCGCGAAGGCGGGAGGATTGAATGAAACGTTTGATCGTTGCAGTTCTGGTTTCGGCTCTCGCGGGGGCATCGGCATCCGCGCAGGGGCCCGCGAAACTTCCCGACTACAAGAAGGAAGCCGTCAAGGGCGTGGACGAGATGTCCAAGCTGGCGCAGGAGATGGTCGACTCCGTCTTCAGCTTCGGCGAGCTTGGTTTCCAGGAAGTCGAGACCTCGCGGTACCTCACCAGCCAGCTCGAGAAGTTTGGCTTCACTGTGCAGCGCGGCGTGGCCGGTATTCCCACGGCCTGGGTGGCGAAGTGGGGATCGGGCAAGCCCGTGATTGCGCTGGGCTCCGACATCGACGGCATCCCGCAGGCGTCGCAGAAACCTGGCGTCGCGTATCCGGATCCGATCATCGAGGGCGCGCCCGGTCATGGCGAGGGTCACAACACCGGAATGCCGCTGAACGTGATCGCCGCTATCGCCGTGAAGCGCATCATGGAGCGCGACAAGCTGCCCGGCACGATCATGCTGTGGCCAGGCGTCGCCGAGGAGCAGCTGGCCACCAAGGCGTGGTACGTGCGCGAGGGCGTGTTCAAGGACGTGGACATCGTGTTGTTCACGCACGTCGGCAACAACCTCGGCGTGTCGTGGGGTGAAGGCGGCGGCAACGGCATGGTCTCCGTCGAATACACGTTCGAAGGCGAGACGGCGCACAGCGCCGGCGCGCCATGGCGCGGCCGGTCGGCGCTCGACGCGGTCGAGCTGATGAACATCGGCTGGAACTATCGCCGCGAGCACCTGCGCCTGTCGCAGCGCTCGCACTCGGTGATCACCAACGGCGGCGATCAGCCGAACGTGGTGCCGAGAAACGCCAGCATCTGGTACTACTTCCGCGAAACCGACTACGCCAACATCAAGCGCATGTGGGATATCGGCGACAAGATGGCCGAAGGCGCGGCTTTGATGACCAACACCAAGTGGTCGTCGCGCATTCTCGGTGCCGCATATCCGCAGCACATGAACAAGACCGTCGCCGAAACGATGTGGGAAAACATTAAGACGGTGGGCTTGCCCGTGTGGAGTGAGGCCGATCAAACGCTGGCCAAGGCGCTCCAGAAGGAACTCGGCAATCCCACGCAGCCGGGACTGGCCACCACCCTCGGCAACATCGGCGCGCCGAATCCGAATCGCGGTGAGAACACTGGCGGCGGGTCCGACGATATCGGCGACGTGTCGTGGAACTACCCGACCGTGACGCTGCGTTTCCCGTCGAACATTCCCGGCCTGCCCGGCCACAACTGGTCGAGCGCCATTGCGAGCGCCACGCCGATCGCGCACAAGGGCGTGGTGGCCGGCGCGAAGGTGCAGGCGATGACCGTGCTGGATTTGATGACGCGTCCCGAGCTGATCAAGCAGGCCTGGGAGTACTACAACAACGTGCAGATGAAGGACGTGAAGTACGTCCCGCTGATCAGACCAGACACACCGCCGGCGATTCATCTCAACAAGGCGATCCTCGAGAAGTATCGCGATCAGATGCGGAAGTACTATTACGACCCGACCAAGTTCCCGACGTATCTCGACCAGTTGGGCATCAAGTACCCGACGGTGAGACCGACGACGCAGCCACAGGAGAACTAGATGAAACGTGCAAGCACATTGGTGATGGTGACGCTGGCGTTGTCCTTCGGGATGACGCCAGTGGCGGCGCAGGACAGCGCCGCCAGGCTCGAGGGCCAGAAGAAAGAGGCGGTCCGAGCCGTTGACGAAATGGCCAAGCTCGCGCAGGAGATGGTCGACTCGGTCTTCAGCTTCGGCGAGCTCGGCATGCAGGAAGTCGAAACGTCGCGGTACCTCACCGCGCAGCTCGAGAAGTTCGGCTTCAGGGTCACGCGCGGGCAGTCGGGCATGCCGACGGCGTGGGTGGCCACCTGGGGATCGGGCAAGCCGGTGATTGCGCTGGGCTCCGACATCGACGGCATTCCGCAGTCGTCTCAGAAACCCGGCGTCGCGTATTTCGATCCGATCATCGAGGGCGCGCCGGGACATGGTGAAGGCCACAACACCGGCATGCCGCTCAACATCGTCGCGGCCATTGCCGTGAAACGAATCATGGAGCGCGACAAGCTGCCGGGCACGATCATGCTGTGGCCCGGCGTGGCCGAAGAGCTCGTGGCGTCAAAAGCGTGGTTCGTGCGCGACGGCATGTTCAAGGACGTGGACATCAACCTGTTCACGCACGTCGGCGGCAACCTCGGCGTGGGCTGGGGCCAGCAGGGCGGCACCGGCCTCGTGTCGGTCGAGTACACGTTTGAAGGTGAGACGGCGCACAGCGCCGGCGCGCCGTGGCGCGGACGATCGGCCCTCGATGCCGTCGAGCTGATGAGCGTGGGCTGGAACTACCGGCGCGAGCACCTGCGCCTGTCGCACCGCTCGCACCAGGTGATCACCAACGGCGGCGACCAGCCCAACGTGGTGCCGCGCAACGCCAGCATCTGGTTTTACTTCCGTGAGATCGATCAACCGCACATCAAGGAGCTGTGGGAGATCGGCAACAAGATGGCCGAAGGCGCGGCGCTGATGACCAACACCAAGGTCACCTCACGCATCCTCGGCACCGCGTATCCGCGCCACTTCAACAAGGTGGTCGCCGAAACGATGTACGCCAACATCAAGACGGTGGGCCTGCCGACGTGGAGTGACGCCGACCAGACCCTGGCCAAGGCGCTGCAGAAGGAGCTTGGCAACCCGGAACAGAATGGCCTGGCGGTGAAGCTGGGTGACATGGGGCAGCCGTTGCCGCTCGAGCGAAACAACGGTGGTGGCTCGGACGACATCGGCGACATCTCGTGGAACATGCCGACGGTGACGCTGAGCTATCCCGCGAACATCCCGGGCTTGCCCGGCCACAATTGGTCGAGTGGCATCGCCAGCGCCACGCCGATCGCGCACAAGGGCGTGGTCGCCGGCGCGAAGGTGCAGGCGATGACGATTCTGGATCTGCTCACCAAGCCCGAGCTAATCAAGGGCGCGTGGGACTATTTCAACAACGTGCAGCAGAAGGAGCACAAGTACGTGCCCTTCATCACCAAGGACACGCCGCCGGCCACGCACTTGAACAAGGCGATCCTCGAGAAGTATCGCGACCAGATGCGGAAGTTCTATTACGACCCGACGAAGTTCCCGACCTATCTCGATCAGCTGGGAATTAAGTACCCGACGGTTCGCCCGAACACGTCGAGCCAGCAGCAGTAATTCGCAGAAGAAAAGAGGTCGCAAGGATTAGAAGGCATTTAGCAAAAATGCCTCCTGATCCTTGCCATCTCTCATTCTTCTGTGCACAGTTGACAGCGTGCCGTTGTTCTTTCGCCGCACGCACGCGGTCGTCGTCATCGTGCTGCTCGTCGCGTCACACGCCGCCGCGCAATCCGTTGAGATCGCCCCGTTCGGTGGTTATCGATTGGGGTGGGGCGTCTCGGATGTCGGGGGCGCTCCCGTCGTCGACGACGACGGCGGTGTGAGTTTCGGCGTCGTCGCGAACATCCAGATCGGTCCGCCGGCGGATGGATTCACGTTCGAGGCGCTCTTCAGTCGCGAGCAGGCGCGGGTGAAGATTCAGCCGACCTTCTTCTCGCCGCCCGCGACGGCCAACGTCGAGGTCGATCACATGATGATCGGGGTGCAGCAGGAACTCGACAACAGCAGCGCGAGCAGAGCGCGCGCGTTCATCAGCGCATTGGCGGGACTGACTCGATACGCGGCCGGCGGCGATACGGAGATCCGGTTCACCATCGGCCTTGGCGCCGGCGGGAAGTTTTTCGCAACGCGCCATCTTGGCCTGCGGCTCGAGGCCCGCGGCTACATGACGATCATCGATCTCGGCGGCCGCGGTGTGTGCAGCGGCGGCTGCGTCTTCGTATTCAACGCCAACCCGGTGTTCCAGTTTGATATCACGGCCGGCGTGATCGTGGCTTTCTGATCCAACGATCTACAGAAGAACAGAAGAAAAGAAGAATCTGTAAAACGTCACCTACCCGATTGCCACTCCCTAACCGCATCGACCGGATAGATCAGCATCAGGATGTTCAGCGTCAGGTTGTCGCGGATCATGTAACCGACGCCAAGCTCCATCACGACGATCGCCGTCACCGTGACCCACACTGGCAGTCGAGAGGCGAGGACGAAGCCGAGGATCATCGCGGACACATCGCTGACGGAATTCAGCACGCTGTCGCCGTAGTAATCGAGGGAGATGGTGGCTTCGCGGTAGCGGTTGATGATCAGGTCGGTGTTCTCGAGGATTTCCCACCCGCATTCAAGCAGCGTTGCGGCGATGAGGCGCACGCCGATCGGCCACTTGCGGCCCACGAGCCAGAACAATCCATAAAACGCGAAACCGTGGATGATGTGCGAGAAGGTGTACCAGTCCGAGATGTGCTGGGAATTCTCGGAGCTTTGCACTACGCCGTGCCACAGCTTGACGGTGCCGCTCTTGCTGATCGGCACCTGGCCCATCGCCAGCAGCATCGCGGCCGTGGCCGCGACGATCGCGAAGACGGCCAGGCTGGCCGCCTTCGGTCGGAATGGCATGCAGTGGTTAGACGCCCGACTTAAGGTAACGCCCGACGGCGCTCACCAGCCGATCGATTTCCTCGGGCGTGTTGTAGAAGTGCGGCGAGGCCCTGAGCCCCCCGCGATCGCCCATGCCGCGGCCGGCGGTGCCGATCTTGTCCTTCTCATACAACGCCTGGCCGAGGCGCGGCGGATTGAGCGGCCCGGGCATGAACGACACCACCGCCGCGTTGAGCGACGGGTTCGGCGACGTCCACACTTTCACCTCGGGCAGCTTTGCGAGACCGGCGATTAGCTGCTGCGTCAGCGCGCGCGAGCGCTTCTCGATTGCTTCGCGGCCGACCTTGGTCTGGAACTCCAACGCCGTCCTGAACGCGATCATCGTCGCTTCATCGCGCTGGCCGAAGCTCTCGAACGTGCGCGAGATGCCGACCGCGCCGGGGTAGGCGCTGTAGATCGACGGCCAGATCTGCTTGTGGGCGCGCGTGTTGATGTAGAGCACGCCGCATTCGCGCGCGCCGCACGGCCACTTGTGCGCGCTGCCGGTGTAGAAGTCCGGCGAGATGTCCGTGAGGTTGACGTCGAGGAGTCCAAACGACTGCGCGCCATCGACGAGCGACAGGATGCCGCGTTCACGGGCCAACGCGCAGAGCTCCTTGGCCGGGAACAGATCGCCGACCGAGCTGGAGAGATGCGTAAAGCTGATCAGCTTCGTGCGCGGAGTGATCGCCTTCGTGTAGGCGTCGATGTAGTGTTCCATCCCCGGATGCGGGTTTTTCTGCGGGACGGTAATCACGGTAAAGCCGAAGCGCTTCGCCTTCTCGTTCCACGCCGTCAGGTTGCTCGGATGGTTGTCGGCGAAGACCACGACCTCGTCGCCGGCCTTGAGCTCGACGCCGCTCGAGACCATGTTGTTGGCCTCGCTGGTGTTGCGGGTGATGACAATCTCTTCGGGCGTGACGCGCAGGAACGCGGCGAGTACCTTGCGCAGGTTCTCCTTCTCGCCGCTCAACCGCGCGCGGTTCTGGGCGGAAGGATCCTTGTCGACGCTATCCGACTCGCGCTTGAGGGCTTCGAGCACCGGACGCGAGGCGGGGCAGAGGTTGGCGGCGTTCAGCACGCCAAGGTCGGGCGGCATCACGAACTGTTCGCGCACCGACTTCCAGAAGGCTTCGCCGGTGCCGCCGATGGCGGGCGACGATGCGTTGGCCTGCCCGAATTCGCGGGCCCAGACGGGATCGGCGAAGAGTGCAGCCGAGCCGCCGACGGCGAACAGACGGGCGAAATCGCGACGTGATACTGAGCCGGCCATAGTGATGCCTCCGAGGCGCATTCTAGCGTAGGGTGTTAGGCTACGCCGCAGGAGTTCGCGATGGGCAAATACCTCGGGATTGGCATCGCTATCGGCGTCGGAATCGGCGTGGCGCTGGGGAATATCGGCATGGGCGTCGGTATTGGTGTGGCAATCGGCGCCGCGATGGCTGCAGCGCAAAAACGCAAGGCCAAGGACTCGCAGTAGATCGAGGTCATGACACTGCCGAGGATCGCGGCCGTCGGCGCCACCGTCGATCTGGCCATCGACGTGCTCGGCTTCGTTGGTCATTTCTTCAGCTTTGGCCTTGCGCAGCTGGCGTTCGGTCTAGCGATCATCAAGGTCCCGAACATTTCCAATTGGCTCGGCGGACTGTCGTTCGTGCCCGCGTTCATGCTCGGGTGGATGGTGCCGTTGCTCGCGCTGCTTGGCCAGGACGTGGGGCCAGTGGTGGCAATTGGCATCGCGGTGTTCTTCATCTGGCTGGTAGGGATGTCGGTAGTGTTATGGCGATGGAACGTCCAGGAGGCACCGTGAGAGCTGTCGTCGCCTTGTTGATAATCGTCGGAATGCCGTGGGCTGCTGATGCGCAAACCATCGAAGGGCGCTGGAAACTTCTTGCCGCTGAGGATCTGCGCGCCGATGGAACGGTGGCGCGTTATCCGTGGGGACGGAACCCGATCGGATCGATCGTTGTCGATCGCGGCTGGTGTTACGTGCAGATCATGTCGAGCGACGTGCCGGCGTTCAATGCCGCGGCTCCGGCCATCGGCGAGCAGATGAGCGCGATGTTGTTGAGCTCATACATCGCGTACTCCGGGGCGTGCACGGTCGACGACAAGGAAGGCAGCGTCACGCTCAAGGTCGACGCCGCGTGGCGGCCGAATTACGTCGGCACGGAACAGAAACGGTTCTTCCGCATCGAGAAGAACAGGATGTTCTTCGGTCCCGCGCCGAATTCGATGCGCGCTGAAGGCGGCAACCTCACGCGCCGCCTGACCCTCGAACGTCAGTGACGGCGCGTCGCGCGGAGAAGCGTCTCCCGAAGTGAGCGTCCGACCGAGCCGACGCGCAGCCCTTACCGACAAATCGAGCGGAGGCCGGAGTCGCCGAGTCGGGGTTTCGCTCATGCATAGGCCAAGAGCACAATGCGCCGAGCGAGATTTGACCGGCGAGCGGAGGGCGAACGGAGGGAGATGCTTCTCCGCGCGTAAGCGCCGCTCGGTGAGACAACGAAGTTCTCGGACAGTAAGATTCGTCCGGTGGAGGAGCAAGCGTGGCAATTGCACCCAAGCGTCGTGAGTTTGTAAGGGCGATGCTCGTCGCAGGAGCGGGCGCGTATACGTTGACTCGTATCGGCTCAGCGCAGACGCCATCGTCTCGCCGGCAGGTGACGATCGGTGGCCGGCGCATCCGCGTTATCGATGGTCATGCGCACTGTGTGATCCCCGTGCAGCACATCACCAAGGGCACGCCGCTCGAGAAGATGGGCGGGGGCGCGGCGCTTGGGCCCGAACGGCTACAGATCATGGATCAGACGGGCGTCGATGTTCAGGCGCTGACCATCAACAATTTCTGGTGGTACGCCGCGGACGCCGATCTCGCGCGCAAGATTTGCCTCGCGCAAAACGAAGGGCTCGCGAAATGGGTCGCGTCCCACCCGGATCGGTTTGTCGCCACCGCAGCGGTGGCCCTGCAAATCCCGGAGCTGGCCGCCGAACAACTTCAGGACGGCGTGAAGCGTCTTGGCCTGCGCGGGGCTTCGATCGGCTGTCACGTCAATGGCGAGGATCTATCGCTGCCGAAGTTCGATCCGTTCTGGTCGAAGGCTGCCGAGCTCGGTGTGCCGGTCTTCACGCACCCCGGCGGCGCCGAGAACATCATTAAGGAAGGCGCCCTCCGCGGCCGCGGTGAACTCGGCAACATCATCGGCAACCCACTCGAAACCACGTATTTTCTTTCGCGCCTGATCTTCGACGGCACGTTCGACAAGTTCCCGGGCTTGAAGGTCGTGGGGGCGCATGCCGGCGGCTACCTGCCGTCGTACTTCGGCCGCACCGAAGCCGCGTGCGAATACCGCGGCAACGCCAAGTGCGCGAACCAGAAGAAGCCGAGCGAGTACCTCAAGTCCCAGATCGTGATCGACACGATGGTGTTCTCGGACGAGGGGCTCCGGCACCTCGTCGCCGAAGCGGGCGTCGGTCAAGTTATTTACGGCACCGATGTGCCGTTTAACTGGCCGGTGACCGTTGATCTCGTCTTGAACGCGAAACACCTCAGCGATGCCGAGAAGGAAGCGATTCTCAGCACGAATTTGATGAGGCTGCTGCGGATTAGTTAGCGATGGAGCGCGCCATGACGCGACGAACGCTTCTCGGAGGCATGGTCACGGCTATCGCCACGATTTCGCAGCCGGCGTGGCCGCGGCAGCCATCCTCGTTGCGAGGCCGCCACGCGGGCGACACTCGCAACGTGGATGCGATCGATCTGTGCTGGTGTCCGCCCGGCCGCTTCATGATGGGCAGCCCGCGATCGGAACCCGAGCGCCGACCGGGAGAAGACCAGGTTGAGGTGACGCTGACGCGCGGCTTCTGGATGGCAAAGTACGAGAACACGCAGGGACTGTGGAAACGGATCGCCGGCGCGCTGCCGGGTCCGCTGACGAAGGAGCTGCCTGCGGGCGATAACCTCCCGGTTGGCAACGTCAACTTCGCGCAGACCGAAGACTTCTGTCGTCGACTCACCGAGCGCGGTCGAAAGATCGGCGAGCTTCCCGCCGATTGGGAGTTCCGGCTACCGACCGAGGCGCAATGGGAATACGCGTGCCGCGCCGGAACGACTACGGCCACATCATTTGGCGATTCTCTCAGCAGCAAACAGGCAAACTTCCAAGGCAAGCCTTACAACGGCGGCGAGCCGGGCCCCTCGCTGAATCGCGCCGCACCGGTTGGGAGTTACCCCGCCAACCCCTGGGGTCTCCACGAGATGCACGGCAACACCTTCGAATGGTGCCGTGACTGGTATCACTCGCGTCTGCCCGGTGGCACCGATCCGGATCTCCATGCGGCGCGCGATACCGCGCAGCGCAGCGAGCACGGCGACATTTCGCGTGTCCGGCGTGGCGGCTGCTGGTCGGACGATGGCTGGCCGTGCCGGTCGGCATTTCGGGTGCGCTTCGAACCCGAGCGTGGTTACGATCACATCGGTTTTCGGGTCGTAATCGTTCAAGTGTGATTGAGGAGTCCTGACATGCGTGCAGCAATCATCGGTGTTCTTGCGTTCGCGTTGCTCGTAGCTTCGCCCATCGCGCAGACTCGCGCCGGCAAGACGCTCGACATTTACGTGGTTGATGTCGAAGGCGGCAATGCCACGCTATTCGTGTCCTCGTCCGGCGAATCGCTGCTCATGGACACGGGCAACGGCGGCGCGGCCGCGGTGAGAGATGCCGATCGCATCATGGCCGCGGTCAAGGATGCCGGCCTCACGCAGATCGATCATCTGATCACCACGCATTGGCATGGCGATCACTTCGGCGCGATGGCCGAAATCGCCCGCCGCATCCCGATTCGCCACTACATCGACCACGGTCCGAGCGTGCAGTCGCAGCCGGCCTCGGATGTGTTTCTGAAGGATACCTATCCGGCGTTGTATGGGAAGGTGAAACGCACAATCGCGAAACCCGGCGATCGCATTCCCATCGCCGGCCTCGACTGGCGCATCGTCACATCGGCGGGGGAGGCGATCAAGGCGCCGCTGCCGGGCGCCGGCAAGCCAAACCCGCTTTGCGCCACACACAAGCCTCAAGACGTCGACCCCACCGAAAACGCGCAATCGGTCGGCAGCGTCATCACTTTCGGGAGCTTCAAGGCCGTGCACCTCGGCGATCTCACTTGGAACAAGGAATTCGACCTGATGTGTCCGGCGAACCGCATCGGCACCGCCGATGTGTTTTTTGTCTCGCATCATGGCCAGCCGGTGTCGAACGCCGAAGTGCTGGTGCACGCGCTGCAGTCGCGCGTCGCGATCATGAACAACGGCACGCGCAAAGGCGGTCAGCCGCCGGCGATGCGGATCATCCACTCAGCGCCGCGCCTCGAAGACCTGTGGCAGGTGCATTTTTCGACACTGAGCGGCCAGGAACACACCGCGCCCGGGCTCTTCATCGCAAACACGATCGACGATCAACCAGACGCGATGCCCGTAGCGCCGATTGCGCCGCCGCAACCCGGCCCCGGCGCTGCCCCTGCCCCCGTGCACAACGGTGCCGCGTATTGGATCAAGGTGTCTGCGCAGCAGGATGGCTCGTTCACCGTCACGAATGCCCGGAATGGCTTCAGCAAGAGCTATCGCTGAAAATGGCAGCGGCGCGTAAGCGCCGCCCGGGATGCTAGTCGGGCGGGACTAAAGTCCGGCCCCTTCGTACGAGGGTTACCATCGCTGCAGGGTTACGGGCTCATCTGCTCGTCGCCTGACGGGCCGTAGATTGACGGCACCGGCACGCCGAGCATCCGCAAATACACCACCAACTGCCCGCGGTGATGAATCATGTGATTCAGCACGAAGTTCCTCATCACCATCGTCTTCGGCGCGGAGAACACTTCCTTGCCGCTGTTTTTCAGCGTCCACATCGCGGCGAATTCGGCGTCCGTCTTGTTGACCAGGTTCTGGCGCGCGGTTTTGAAGCAGGAGTCGAACTGGGCCAGCACCGCAGCCCGCGTGGTCGGTGGTTTATAGCCCGCGGGCCGCTGGCTCGCCGCATCAAGCTCGCTCTGGCCCATGGTGGTGGTGGCCCATAACGGCATTTCGGTCAGGTGTTCGGCCAGCCGGCCGAGGGTGACACTGGTGGGGTGAGGCCGCCACTCGAACTGACCGTCGGGCACCCTTTCGAGCGCCCGGCGCGTGAGGCCCATTTCGCGATCGAATTCAGGCAGCAGGGTGTCGATGAGCGCCATCCGATCAATCTACAACGAGCGCGCCGTTTGGTGCATACTTCACGCTCGAAATTCACCCCCAATACAGAGGAGCATGTCATGAGCGCGATGCGCGACACCGCTGAGAAATTCTTCGAGGCTTGTGAGGGCGGCAAGGGATGGGAAGGCTGCAAGCAGTACTGTCGGCCCGGCGCTACGTTCTCGGCCCAGGCCGCCGCCCTGGCCGGCGTCAACACGCTCGAGGCCTACACCAATTGGATGAAGGGCATGTACACGCCGTTACCCGACGCGCGCTACGAGATTCGCTCGTTTGCCGTTGACGAGCGGCGCAACAACGTCGCCGCGTTCGGCGTGTTCCGCGCCACCCACAGCGCCGATGGCGGCCCGGTGCCGCCCACCGGGAAGGCGCTCGAAGCCGACTACGTCTACGTGATGGATTTTGACGGCGGCCAGATCAAACACATGACCAAGATCTGGAACGATGCGCACAGCTTGACGCAGCTTGGATGGACCGCGTAACCAGGATAGCGCGGGCGTGCTGCCGGGAGCAGCACGCCCGCTTGACTGACGTTAGCGAATCTTAGCCTTCGGCGTCGGGCTGTTCGAGAACATCTTCCAGCTCTTGAGCGCGTCCTCGAACTCCTTCTCGAATTCCTTGTCGAACTTCGGCGAGAAGTTCTTCTCGAAGTTCTTCTCGAAGTTCTTCTCAAAGGATTTCTCGAAACCCTTCTCGAAGTTCTCTTCGAAGTGCTTCTCGAAGCCCTCTTGAAATTCCTTCCCGAAGCTCTGCTCGAAGCTCTGCTCGAACTGGTGAGCGAACGACTCCGCCCACTCGTCGAGCGCCGCGTGATCCAGCCCTGGCGGCTTCGGCGGCTTCGGCGTCGGCGCCGCCTGCGGCGGCTGCGGTGGCTGCGCCGACGGCGCAACGCCCTCGCGGCGGCGGCGCCGCTCTTCTTCGCGGCTGGTGATGGTTTTGCGCGCCAGCACGATGTCGCCGCCGAACGACTGCAGCTCGATGCGCGCGCTGCCGTTGCCGAGCGTGAAGTTAAACCGCTTGCTGCCGCTGCGCGGGTTCTGGCCCTCCGGCAGCTGCACCGGGAAATCCGCGGCGAAGTCGCCCTGGAACGTGCGCACGAAGATCGTGGCGTTGTTGGCCGCGCCGAGACCGACGCGGATGTCGCCGTTATGCGTGCCCAGCTTATACACACCGTTGTCGCGAATGGTGCCGTTGAACGTCACCTCGCCGTTCACCGTGAACGCTTCGAGGTTCGAGGTCTGCGCGCTGTCGATGAAGATGTTGCCGTTGGTCGTCTCGGCCATGATCTCGCCGGTCGAGTTGGTGATGCGGATGCCTTCGTTCACCGTGGTCGCCTGCACGCGGCCGCTTGCCTTGTCCACCGTGATGACGCCTTCCACCGAGCGGAGCGACACCGCGCCGTTACCGCCCACCACCCGCGCGTTGCCGTGAACGGTTTCTACCGTGACTTCGGCGGTGGTGCCTTCAATGGTCGCGTCGAGATACGTGCCCGACAGGTTGACCGGCATCCAGCGCGGCACGGTGATCTGATAGTCGACGAGCCCGCCGGGGCCGCGTGAGCCGCTCGCGCGCTGGGTGCGAATCCGCAGCGTCATGTCCGTGGTTTCCGCGCTGATGGTCTCGCGGGCGCCATGCGTTGCCTGGATCCGCACCTGATCGCGTTCCCACGATCGCACCACGACCTCACCGGCGTTGTTGCTCAACACCAGGCGCGTGCCCTTGGTGACCTCCACGGTCTGATCGGATTTCGGCGAGCCGTCCGGACCACCCGGGCGCGCCTGGATGGGGGGTTGCTGGGCCTCGATCGAGGGCTGCGCCATCGACGTCGTGCTGAACGCGAGCGTGAACGCCACGCCGAGTAGCCCGCATTTGGAAAATACGCTCATCTGATTAATCTCCGCCTGCTGAAGAGAGGGAAGTGGCATGACGCAGCAGGTCGAGCTTGCGCCGACGCGCGTCCGCCAGATGTGAATTCAAGAACTGATTTGACGGGTCCTGGTCCAAGGCCATCCGCGCTTCATTGATTGCAGCGTCAATTGCGTTCAAGTTTCGTTCGAGAATCAGCACCGTCCGCGGATCGAGCCGCGTGCGATCTTCGCGCAGGATGCGCTCGAGATCAGTGACCGCGGCGTTGAACTGCGCGTCCGCAAAGTTCGCCGGCACGATCTGTCCGGGTTGATCGGGTGCGCCCGCCGAATCGCGATAGGCCTGGATGACTTCCTGTGCCTGGCCACCACCGGTGAGCGCAGGCCGGTTGGTCGCCAGCCACGTGAGGCCGGACGCGACGGCAATCAACAACGAGGCCGCCAGGGCGATCTGCGACAACGTGAAAGTGAACTGCTGGCGCCGCGGTTCGAGGCGGGTTGACACGCCCTGCCACAGATCGCGAGAGGGCAGCTCTTCGCGCCACTGGCCGATTGCCTGCGCCAGGACGTCGTCCTCGCGCAGCGGCTCGTGATCGGATTCACCAAATCGTCGTTGTTCGCTCATGGTGTTTACCTGGCGGGTGGGAGTCCCGCCCCTACGTACCCGCCCTTACTGTCTTGTTCAACAGCACGCGCAGTGTCTGCCTGGCGCGATGCAGTTGCGACTTCGACGTGCCCGGCGATACCCCGAGCATGTCGCCAATTTCTTCGTGCTTGTACCCCTCGACGTCGTGGAGCACAAACACTTGCCGGGCACCGTGAGGCAGCTGCTCGATCGCTGCCTGCAAATCCATGCTGAGGTCCATGTGCTTGGTGCGCGCCGCCGGTGCGACGTCGAGCACCGCTTCGCCATCCGCCAGGAACCTCTCGCGCGCCGCGCCGAGCGTCCGGAACCGCTCGATGATCACGTTCACGGCCAGCCGGTGCAGCCACGTCGCAAAAGACGACTCGCCACGGAACAATGCGAGTTTCTGCCACGCGCGGACGAACACGTCCTGCGTCAATTCCTCGGCTGCGTCCGGTCCGGCCATGCGCCGCGCGAGATTGAAGATGCGCGGCATGTGCGCCCGGTATACCCGTTCGAAAGCCGCCGTATCCCCTTGAGTAGCAAGGACGACGTCGTCCACCGGCACTAGTTTGGATGAGGGAAAGCGAGGAAGGGTTGGAAGGGCAGGGACGTTAAAGTACCCTAAAGCCCCACGACGCAAAGTCCGCGTCGTGGGGGCCCTTCGCCTTTTTTACGTCTTGGGCCTGGTGAAATCGACCTTCGGCACCGCCTTGGCGCCTTCCGGTGCCGCAAAGAGCGGGTAATCACCCTTGAATCCGAAGATGGCGGCCGTAATGTTGGCTGGGAACGAGCGCCGTGACGTGTTGTAGGCCTGGACGGTCTCGTTGTAGCGCATGCGTTCCACCGCGATGCGGTTCTCGGTGCCGGCCAGCTCATCCATCAGCCGCGCGAAAGTCGCATCGGACTTCAACACCGGGTAGTTCTCGACCACGACCAGCAGCCGGGCCAGCGCCGAGCTCTGTTCGTTGGCCGCCTGAAACCGCTGCTCCGGCGTGGTGGCGCCGGCGAGCTTTGAACGCGAATCCGCGATCGCCTGGAACACGTCGCGTTCCTGCTGTGCGAACCCCTTCGTCGCTTCGACGAGGTTGGGAATGAGGTCGTTGCGGCGCTGGAGCTGGTTATCCACCTGCGCCAATTGCGTCTTGATCGACTCTTCCTGGCTCACAAAGCGGTTGTACGAACATCCGGACGACGCCACCGCCGCACCAGTGAGCACCACAACCACAAGCAAACGCTTCAGACTGTTCATAGCTCCCTTTCTCAGTAACCGTCCCAACCACGTCTCTTCAATAAGCTTACCAACTCGCGCCACCGCCGCCGCCGCCCGAACGACCGCCGCCGAATCCGCCAAACCCGCCGCCGAATCCGCCGCCACTCGACCATCCACCACCTCGGCCGCCGCCAAACCCGCCGCCGAACGGTCCCACACCGCTGACCCATCCGCGCCGCCGGCGTTTTCCACCTCTCATCATGTTGAGAAAGATAATCAGCATCACCACCCAGAAGCCGACTGGGAACCCGCCGCTGTTGCGCTGCCGGCCCGACCGCGCTTGCGGCGGTGGCGCGAGATTCAAATCGACGTTGCGGCCCCCGGCAATCCGTTCCGCCAGGCGCGTGGCGCCGGCGAGGAGGCCACGGCCGTACTCGGCCTCGCGAAAGAATGGCGTCACCGAGCGCATGGTTTCGCCGGCAAACCCGTCGGTGATGAATCCTTCGAGGCCATACCCGGTCTCGACCTCGACACGGCGGTCATCCACCGCGAGTACGATGAGGAGCCCGTTGTCCTTGCCCTTGGCGCCGATCCCCTGGCCGCCGTTTTCGAACATCTCGACGGCGTACGACCTCAAGTCAGCGAACGGCTGGAACGTCTTCACCGTGGCGACGACCATCACGTCGCCCGTCGCACTCTGCAGCCGGCGGATCAAGTCCTCGAGCTGCTTTTCCGACGAGGCGTCGATGACATTCGCGAAGTCATTGACCGCGGCGGTGAGCCTGGGAATCTCGCCCTGAGCCCGTTCGACTCGCATGTGAGCGCTGTCAGCGCTCACATGCTCGCTCAGGGCGACCGGCACGAAAAGCAGAACGAGAATAAAGCTCCGATGCATCATTGGCCGGTCGCCGTCGCTCTCCATCGGTCGACAAACCGCCACAAAGCTTCGACTGCCGCAAGGTAATCGGGATAGAGCTTCATGGCATCCACGCCGGACGCACCGCGATTTTTCGCCACTGCCAGCAGATCGCCGACCAGTCGCCCATCGATCCTGGTGCGGTTCGACGCATACGCCACCAGCTCCACGCTGGTGTTGACCGGCACGCCGTCCAGCCGCGCGATGCGGCGGAGGAGCTGGGCGAACGGCGGCGCCGAGTCGGTGACCAGCGCCGCGATTTCGGCGGGCCGGCCGGCGCACTCGAGATAGTTCTCGCGCAGGTGCACGAGGTGACTCTTCACCTGCAATTCGCAGGCGCGCCGGAGATCGTCGACTCGAATGGCGAGGCCGGCGAACGGATCGGCGCCGAACAGCACGCGGTGCGTGTCGATAATCTCGCCGTACTCGATCGGAAAGGCGTCGAGCGAGCCGGCGAACTCATCGCGCGTCAGCATCAACGGCGTCGCGCAGCCGGCGCGGTGCCAGGACGAGACCCGCGCCGCGCACCGGTCGAGATCGTCGGCGCTAATCGAGCTGACCAGCGCCAGGCTCGCCGCCGGCGTCGCACTCGGCTCGCCGTACGCGACGAACGCGTGAAGCCGTTCGCCGAAAATGTGTTGGAGATCCTGCAGGGCGACGGCGAGCGGTCCGCCGTGGGCGTTGTCCATCTCTCTTATAGAATACGACTGTCCGGGTCTCCTGTTCCCCTTATGCGCCTTCGCGAGATCAATCTGGGTTGTTTCGGCGGCGGTACGGGGCTGCCGAGTTTGCTTGGCGGCCTCAAGCGCAACCCGTGGTTGCGTCTCAATGCCGTGGTAACCATGTTCGACTCCGGCGGCAGCTCGGGCCAGCTTCGCGACGAGCTTGGCGTCCTGCCGCCCGGCGACGTGCTGCGATGCGCGCTGGCACTGTCGCGCAATGAGGGCGAAGCGCGCCGCGTGCTGCTGGCGCGGTTGCCGACACTCGAGCACACCAGGCTCGGCGGGCACACCGGCGGCAACCTGTTGCTGTCGATGATGGAGCGCTACAGCGGCGACTTCCTGGCCGCCGTCGACGGCCTGCGCGCGCTGCTCGGCTGCCGCGGTGCGGTCTGGCCGATTAGCGTCGAACCGGCCACGCTCTGTGCAGAGTATGCAGATGGCGAGGTCACGCGCGGCGAGGTCGAGGTCGACAAGGGCCACGCGCGCGGCCATCACGTCACCCGAGTCTGGCTCGACCCGCCGGTGCCGATCCATCCCACCGTGCGGAGCGCGATCGAGCAGTTCGATGCTGTGATCATCGGGCCGGGCAGTTTCTTCACGAGCCTGATGCCGACCCTCATGGTGACCGGCGTCGCCGACGTGCTGGCCGGCATCAAAGGCCCGATCATCGTCGTCAGCAACCTGCTGACGGAAGGCCAGGGCATGCGCGGGTTTACCGCCGCGGATGAGGTAGCGTGGATCAGCAAGGCGATCGGCCGACGCGTTGACGTGGTGATCGCCAACCAGGGCCAGCCATCGAACGAGGCGGTGGCGCGCTACGCCGCCGAACATAAGCATCCGCTGGAGATCGGCGACCTGCCCGCCGGTACGGAAACGGTGATTGGAAACTTCTGGCGCTCGGATATCGCGCGACACGAGCGACAGCGCCTCTGCTACGCCGTGTGGGCCGTGCTATCGAGGAGACTTTTGACATGAAACAAGTGGTGTTGGCAGCTCTCCTTTCCCTGTTGACGACCGGCGCGGCGTTTGGCCAATCGATGGACACCAACGCGGTGCTCGCCTCGATCGATCAGAAAGCGGCGGCGTATCGCGACGTCGCCATGAAGATCTGGTCCTTCGCCGAAGTCGGCTACCAGGAACAGCAGAGCAGCGCCCTCCTGCAGGCCCAGCTGAAGGCCGCTGGCTTCACGGTGGTCGCGGGCGTGGCCGAGATTCCGACGGCGTTCACCGCCACGTGGGGATCGGGCAAACCGGTGATCGGCATCATCGGAGAGTTCGATGCGCTGCCCGGCTTGTCGCAGGCGGCGGAGCCTAATCGCCGGCCGCTGACGCCCGAGGGAGCAGGCCATGGTTGCGGACATCACTTGTTCGGTACCGCATCCACGGCGGCGGCCATTGCCGTGAAAGACTGGCTCGTTGCCAACAAGCGCGGCGGCACGCTGCGCTTTTACGGCACGCCTGCGGAAGAGGGCGGCTCGGGCAAGGTCTACATGCTGCGCGGGGGACTCTTCGACGATGTCGACGCGGTGGTGACGATGCATCCCGGCGATCGCAATGCGTCGAGCGCGTCGAGCACGCTTGCGAACGTCACCGGCAAGTTCCGGTTCCGCGGCCAGTCCGCCCACGCCTCGACGGCGCCCGATCGCGGGCGCTCGGCGCTCGACGGGGTCGAAGCCATGAACGCCATGGTCAACCTGATGCGCGAGCACGTGCCGTCTGACGCGCGCATTCACTACGTGATCACCAACGGCGGCCGCGCCCCGAACGTCGTTCCTGATTTCGCCGAGGCGTACTACTACGCCCGTCACAACGACATGCGCGTGCTCGACGGCATCTGGGAGCGCATCACCAACGCCGCCCGCGGCGCCGCGTTGGGTACGGGCACGACGATGGAGCTGGAGCTCACTGGTGCAGTCTGGAATGTCCTGCCGAACAGTTACCTCGTCGGGTTGATGCAACAGAACCTGCGCAAGGTGGGCGGTTACGAGTACACGCCTGTCGAACGGCAGTTCGCCGACACCCTTCGAAAGACGCTTGATGGCGAGCTGCCGCCGATCGATAGCGCCAACGCCGTGTTCGCGCCCGAAGCCGGCATTGGCAGCGCTTCCACCGATCTCGGCGACGTCAGCTGGCGCGTGCCGACGGTGCAGTTGACCGCGGCGACGTGGGTGCCCGGCACGCCCGCGCACAGCTGGCAGGCCGTGGCGGCCGGCGGCATGTCGATCGGCGCCAAGGGCATGATCGTCGCCGCCAAGTCGATGAGCCTGATGGCCATCGAGTTGTTCACCGAACCGGCACACCTCGTGAAAGCGAAGGAAGAATTCGACAAGCGGCGCGGAGCGAATTTCAAGTACACGACCCGGCTCGCGGACCGCAAGCCCGCGCTCGACTATCGGAAGTAGATGGCGCTCGCGCGCGGCACCCTCGAGCACCGTTTCAGGCGCGCTTAGCCTTTTTGGCTCCGGTCTTCTTAGCCGCTTTCGCCTTTGATGTTTTTGGCTTCGTGCTCTTCGTGCTCTTCGCGGTTGATTTGGCGGGCGCCTTCATACTCAGCGCGCGCTCGATAATTTTTTTGAACATCGCTCCGGTATCGCCGCCCTTGGCCGGTGCGTTGCTACGCCAGAGGTCGGGTGTCTTGCCTGAAAGAATCTCGGCGAAGTCGGCGTCGGGCGTTTTCACGCTGAGCGGCGCGAACTCAGTGATGGCGAGTGGGCCGGCCCATTCGTCCTTGTGTTTGATCAATAGCCAGCTGTTGGGCGCGCCGCCATAGCGCGTCTTGATCAGCACCCACGACCCCTTCAATTTGAACCCGTTGAGGCGCATCTTCAGCTCGCCCTTCCGCAACGCTGCGTCCACGTCGGCGGTCTCGTCCTCGGGCTCCCATGTGCCGTAGTCCCACAACAGCACGATGCCGGCGCCGTAACCCTCGGGAATCACGCCTTCGAACATGCCGTAGTCAAACGGGTGATCCTCAGTCTGCATCGCGAGCCGCTTGTCGCGCGGATCGATCGACGGTCCCTTCGGCACCGCCCACGACAGCAGCACGCCCTTCCACTCGAGCCGGAAGTCGTAGTGCAAGTGAGAGGCGAGATGTTTCTGGACGCAGAAAAACAGCTCGTCGCCCTGCTGCTTTTTCTTGACCTCTGGCGGCGGTTCGGGTGTTTTGGTGAAGTCGCGTTTGCGCTTGTAGTCTTCGAGGGCCATGAGACGGCGTGCCTGTTAAGATGACGTTACCATGCGATTGCTAACGTTGCCGACCGTATTGCTGCTACTCTCCGCCGCCGCCGTGGCGGGCCAGGGACGCGCCGTGTTGCCGCCGGTGCCTACGCCGACCGATGTGAAGCCCGGCAGCCTCACCTGTGACGAGTGTCCGTATCCGTATCCCACCAAGTACCTGGACATCAACGTCTACGGGCAGGCCGTCCGGATCGCCTACATGGATGTCGCCGCGCAGGGCACGCCCAATGGGCGAACGGTGCTGATCCTGCACGGCAATAACTTCGGCGGATTTTATTTCAAGGCGATCATCGACCCGCTCGTGAACGAAGGGTTTCGCGTGATCGTTCCCGATCAGATCGGCTACGGCCGCTCGTCGAAGCCGATTGCGCCGTACAACCTCAACTCGCAGGCGCGCAACACCTACCGGATCCTGGAGCACGAAAAAATTGACCGGGTCAGCGTGGTCGGCCACTCGATGGGCGGGATGCTCACGGCGCGATTTGCGACGCAGTTTCCCAAGGCCGTCGAACGGCTGGTGATCTACAACCCGATTGGCCTCACCGACGGCCGCTTTGCCAGGCCCATGTCGACGATCGACGAGACCTACCAGCAAACGCTCAAGACCGACTATCAGAGCACGCGCGCGAGCTTGAGCCGCTACGTGGGGCACAACCCGAAGGCGTGGAACGACCAGTTCGAGCTCTACACGCGCATTCGTTACTCGTGGACGCTTAGCGCCGAATGGCCGCGCCTGGCGATGGTGCAGTCGCTGATCTCGCAGATGCTTTACAACGATGTGGTGGTGTACGACTGGCCGCACATCCAGGTGCCGACGCTCGCGTTCGGCGGCGCGGAGGATCTGCTGCTTGGACCGGCTTCGGCCTTCCAGGAACGGATGCAGTTCCTGGCGAAGAGCATCCCGAACGGCAATGGCCGGGTGCACCTGATTCCCGGCCTCGGCCACGTCCCGCATCTCGAGGCGCCGGAAAAAGTGGTGCCGCCGCTAGTGGCGTTCCTCAAAGGTAACCTGCCAACCGGTAGCCAGAATCGATAACGAGATGACGACGCCCGCCGCTCAGGATCGTGCGTTTTTCGGCCACCCGCGCGGGTTGTCAACCTTGTTTTTTACGGAGATGTGGGAGCGGTTCAGCTACTACGGCATGCGCGCGCTCTTGTTGCTGTACATGACCGCGCCGCTGACGGCCGGTGGTCTCGGTTTCGACACTGCACAGGGCGGGGCCATCTATGGTCTTTACACGTCGATGGTGTACCTGGCCACGATGCCAGGCGGGTGGATCGCTGATCGCCTGATCGGGCCGCGGCGCGCGGTGCTGTACGGCGGCATGTTTATCGCCTCCGGGCACTTCAGCATGGCGCTGTCGTCGCTGGCCACGTTCTATCTGGGCCTGTTCCTGATCGTCATCGGCACGGGTCTTCTCAAGGGCAACGTCAGCGTGATCGTCGGCAAGCTCTACGCGATAGGCGACATCCGCCGCGATGCGGGTTTCTCGATCTTCTACATGGGTATCAACCTCGGCGCGTTCATCGCGCCGCTGATCTGTGGCTACCTGGGTCAGCAGATCTCGTGGCATTACGGGTTCGCAGCTGCCGGCGTGGGCATGTTGCTTGGCGTGATTCAATACGTGTTGGGCGGCAGCTCGCTGGGTAACGCCGGCGTGGAGCCGGCCGCGGCGACGCCCGAAGAGCGGGCGCGCTGGACGCGCCAGGCTGCCGTCTGGGGCGGACTGTTTATCGCGCTGGCAGCGGTGATTGGCATCGGTGCCTACACCGGTGCGGTACCGGTCACCGCGACGCAGGTTGCCGATGCTGCCGGCGTGATGTTGATTGGCATCGTGTTTGGCTTCTTCGGTTGGCTGTACCTTTCTGGCGGCTGGACCCCCGAGGAACGACGGCGGCTCTATGTGATCGGCGTGCTTTTCCTGGCGGCCTCCATCTTCTGGTCGCTGTTCGAGCAAGCGGGATCGACGCTCAATCTCTTCGCGCGGGATAGCACGCGCAACACCGCGTTCGGGTTCGATTTTCCCAGCAGCTGGTTCCAATCGATGAACTCGATGTTCCTGATTCTTTTCGCGCCGGTGATGGCGTGGGTGTGGATCAGACTCGCGGCCGCACGAAAAGAACCGTCGACGCCAATGAAGTTTGCGTGGGGGCTGGTGTTCGCCGGGCTCGGCTTCGCGATTCTCGTGCTCCCGGCCCGCGCCGAGGGACAACTCGCCAGTCCGCTGTGGCTGACCGCGACCTATTTCCTGCACACGATCGGCGAGTTGTTGCTGAGTCCAGTCGGCCTGAGCGCCATGACCATTCTGGCGCCCGCCCGCATTGGCGGGTTGATGATGGGCGTGTGGTTCCTGGCGACGTCGGTCGGTAATTTCATCAGCGGCCGCGTCTCCGGCCTGTATGAAGCGATGCCGCTACCGTCGCTGTTCGGAACCATTGCGGCCATCGCCATCGTTTTCGGCGGGATACTGATGGTGTTTACGCCGGCGATGAGACGGCTGCTGCCGTCAGAGCCGGCCACTCGGACGTAACTCAATTCGCCGGCGGACGCTGTGATCGTTCTTCTTTCTACCTACGACCTTGGTCGCCAGCCTTTCGGTTTGGCGTCTCCGGCGGCGTGGTTGCGGCGCGCCGGTGCCGACGTGCACGTGATCGATCTGTCGCGCGATCGTCTCGATCACGACGCGGTGTCGGCGGGGTCGCTCGTGGCGTTCTATCTGCCGATGCATACGGCCACGCGACTGGCCCTGCCGATGATCGATCGCGTGCGCGCGATCAATCCTGCCGCGACGATTTGCGCGTACGGCTTGTATGCGCCGCTCAACGAAGCGATATTGCGCGAGCACGGCGTCAGCGTGATTCTCGGTCCGGAAGCGGAAGAGGAATTAGTTTCGTTGGCTGTACGTAGGGACGGGACTTTAGTCCCGCCCGACTCCGCGGGCGACGAAGGCGGGACTAAAGTCCCGCCTCTACGTCCTCTTCCACGCCGGCGCCAGCTCCCTCGTCTCAACTTCATCGCGCCGGATCGAACCGGACTACCTGCACTCGATCGTTACGCGTCGCTGCAGATGTTGGACGGCTCCAAGAAGGTCGTCGGCGCCACGGATGCCTCACGCGGCTGCAAGCATCGCTGCCGGCATTGCCCGATTGTGCCGGTCTACGACGGGCAGTTTCGCGTCGTGTCCGTTGATGTCGTCACGGCTGACGTGCGCTCGCAAGTGGAGCAGGGCGCCACGCACATCACCTTCGGCGATCCGGACTTCTTCAACGGTCCGACGCACGCGCGCAAGATCGTCGAAGCACTGCATCGCGAGCATCCAAGCCTGACCTACGACGCGATCATCAAGGTCGAGCATCTGCTCGCGCATCGCGAGCTGCTACCGGTCCTGGCGAAGACCGGATGCCTGTTCGTGACGAGCGCCGTCGAGTCAGTGGACGATCGCGTGCTGGAAAAGCTCGAAAAGGGCCACACCCGCGCAGACTTCATCACCGCCGCGGAACTCTGCCGATCCGCTGGCCTGACGCTGGTGCCGACGTTTGTGGCCTTCACACCGTGGACCACGGTGGCCACCTACGTCGATCTGCTGAACGTGGTGGACGATCTCAGGCTCACCGGTCATGTCGCACCCGTGCAGCTGGCCATTCGCCTGCTGGTTACGTGGCAGTCGCGATTGCTCGAGCTGCCGGACATTCAAGCGGTGATCGGTCCGTTCGATCCCAAGACCCTCACTTACCCCTGGCAGCATCCCGACCCTCGCGTCGATGACCTGCAACGGACTATGATGGAGCTTGCCAACGCGCCTCGCACGTCTCGCTCCGCCATCCCTTATATGAATGAACCCTGGTACTGTTGAGCGGAACCAACCGCAGAGCAGTTGGCTCTGCTATGAAAGAACAAGGTGCACAGAGTGCGCAGGGTGCGCAGGGTGCGAAACGCGTACTTCTGCTTGCGACAACCACCGGCTACCAGACGCGTATGTTTGCGGCCGCCGCACAGCGGCTCGGCATCGAGCTCGTCTACGCGACC
Organism: uncultured Acidimicrobiia bacterium; assembly: GCA_963784445.1. Lineage (GTDB taxonomy): Bacteria > Acidobacteriota > Vicinamibacteria > Vicinamibacterales > UBA2999 > 12-FULL-67-14b. Next base: position 753,191 of record CAWARO010000003.1, read on the forward strand.
GATCGGTGCGATCAACTCGAGGATCCGTGGAGCGATAACGCCATCCCGGTTCGTTTCCACGAAGAATGGCGATCCGTCGACGGCGTCCTGAAAGCGCTCGAGCAGCGTCCGGTCGACGGCGTGCTGGCGGTCGGCGATCGGCCCACGGTGATGGCCGCGCAGCTGGCGCGACTCCTCAACCTCCCGGGCCACCCGCCGGAAGCCGCGGTCGCGGCGCGCGACAAGCGCCTCGCCCGTGAGAAGTTCAAGGCCGCCGGCCTGCCGGTGCCGAACACCTTCGCGGTGCCGATGGGTGTCGATCCACTCGCCATCCTGCCGCGGGTCGAGTTTCCCGTGGTGTTGAAACCGACCGTGTTGTCGGGGAGCCGCGGCGTGATTCGCGCCGACGATGAGCTCAGCTTCGCGTCGGCGTTCGACCGCATTCGCCGCCTGCTGGCGTCTCCGGAAGTGAAGGAGCTGCGCGATTCGGAAGCCGACGTCATCCAGATCGAACAGTACATTCCCGGCACGGAGTTTTCCCTCGAGGGCCTGCTCGAGCGCGGCGCAATGCGGACCATCGCCATCTTCGACAAGCCCGATCCGCTCAAGGGCCCGTTCTTCGAGGAAACCATTTACGTCACGCCCTCGCAGGTGAACGCGGGGATCCAGGCGCAGATCACGGCGGCGGTCACCCGCGCGACGCAGGCGCTCGGCCTGTATCACGGTCCGGTGCACGCGGAGTGCCGCGTCAACAGCAAGGGCGTTTACGTGCTGGAGGTGGCGGCGCGGCCGATCGGCGGGTTGTGCGCGAAGACGCTGCGCTTCGAGCACCGCGGGCAGCGCATCGGCTTCGAGGATCTGTTGCTGATGCACGCCGCGGGCGAGCCGACGCGCGATTGGCGGCGGGAGCACCTCGCCTCGGCGGTGATGATGATCCCGATTCCGCGCAGCGGCACCTTCCGCAAAGTGCATGGACTGGAAGCGGCGGGTGCGGTGCCGTACATCGATGAAATCCAGATCACGGCGCGGCCCGACCAGCAGCTGCACGCGCTGCCGGAGGGCGCCAGCTATCTGGGATTTATCTTCGGGCGCGCGGCGACGGCGCGCGATGCGGAAGGGTCGGTGCGGGAGGCCCACGCCCGCCTCCGATTGACGATCGACCCATTGATACCAATGACGAAGAACGAATAACGAATAACGAACATTCGTTTGTCATTCGTCATTCGTTATTTCGACTGTTGCGGAACGAAGTCTGGCGGCAGCGCTGAGCCTTCGCCGAAGAAGAAGTCTTCCATCTGCTTCCGGATCAGCTCCTGGCCTTCCTTCTGCCAGGGCATCAGCCGGTACTCGTTGAGGATCATCTTCTGGCGCTCTTCCCAGAGCTTCCAGGCCTGCGCCGATACCTGTTCGTAGATGCGCTGGCCGATCTCGCCCGGCCACGGCGCCGCGTCGAGGCCGGGAAGATCCTTCTGGAACTTCACGCACTTGACCACGCGCCCGCTCTTGTTGGTGATCGCCTTGTCGCTTGGTCCCGCGGGACCTCCACACATTGCCATAAGACATTGTAATCCTGCCGGGAAGAAACCCTTGTCGGGAAGTGGACGCTGCCCTTTCCCGACCAAGATCACTTCCCGGCTAGAATTGCCTCGTGGAGCCTGAAGAACGGCATCGCTGCTGCTGGTATGCCAGGCGCACCCCCAACCTGCCCGAACACCTCGGCTCGCACACGATTGTCGACGGTGAGCTGCTGTTCTGCGCGCACCCCATGTATTGGCCCATCGTGGGCTACGAGTTCGATCTTCGCAACTGCGAGGACTGCGACGTCTTCAAGCCGCTAGCGCGCCGCGTAAAAGTCATCCTGCCGGAATGAATGCGTGCGGCGGTAGCCGTGGCCTTCGAGAAACTTCAGGATGTCGGTCCGCTTCGGCTCTTCCTCATTGTGTTCGATGGCCATGGCCCCGAAGCGATACTTGTCGAGCGGGATGCCGCGTAACGCGTCGAGTTCGGCCCCCTCGATGTCCAGGCTGAGAAAGTGAATGAAGGTCGGGGCCTTGGCGCGCTCGAGAATCTCGGCGAGCGTGACGGTGGTCAATTCCACGGCGGGGCTTTTCGACGCCTCTTCCTTCCACTTGCCCAGCGTATCGGCGATGCCGCCGAGACCCGCGTGCGTGTGGAACTTCACCGTCTGTCCTGAGGCGCTGGACACCACTTCCTTGACCATCTCGCAGGTGCGTCCCTCCATGTGAGTGGGGAAGGGGTCGACGCAGATGCCCGTCCAGCCGCGCTCCTCGAGGGCCTTGGTGTTCGAGCCGATGGTGCCGTGGCCCGAGCCGACGTCGAGGAAAACCCCGTTGGTCACCTCTGGGAACATCTTGACCAGCACCCACTTGTCCTGACCGATCTCCGACGGGTACGAGGGACCGCCGCCGATCGCCTCCTGCCACGTCAGCGAGAGTGCCTGCGCGATCGACAGATCGCAGCAGACTCGATTCGTGTTGAATTGCTTGCGGATTTCGCTTCCGCGCGGGCTGTGCAACATCACCGCGCCCGCGACGAGCGACAGGCCGAGGACGACAATTACTTTGACAAGTCTCACGATCACGATTGTATTGATCCTCACCAGCAGTTAACCCATCTGTAGCGATTTCATGCACCCAGGCGAAACACTACTGTATTTGTATCTATTTGTAACCATATAACTGCATTAGAAACAATGACTTGCGGATTCCCTAACCCTGTTGAGCTGGCACGCGATTCGCTAACATGTGCCGTAGGTAATGGCGTACTTCGACCGATGGGAGGTCACCGTGTTTGAGATTCGCAAGGCACGCCGGGGTTTTGCCTCGATGTCAGCAGAAAAACAGCGCGAGATTGCCAGCAAGGGTGGACGTGCTGCCCATGCAAAGGGCACCGCACATGAATGGTCAGCAGAAGAAGCGCGTCGCGCCGGCCGCAAGGGCGGACAGGCGAGCCGCGGCGGACGTGGCAAGCTACCCTCAGTCGCGTAATTAGCAAAGTGAGAAGTTAGAAGATACCCCCTTCTTACTTCTCCCTTTCCAGCCGTTCCACTTGGACGCGTGCATCGTTGAAGCATGCGCCCCCTCCAAGATCTGTCAGAGCATCGGGCGTCAGGGCGTTCGACGTGTAGCCGTTAGCTGTGTGCTTTCGCCACACGCCTTTCGGCATGGCCACGAGCCCCGGCCTCACCAGGGGCGTCAGCTGGGCCTTGATCCGTACTTCGCCCAGGTTGTTCCAGACGCGGATGCGATCGCCATCTTCGATGCCGCGCGTCTCGGCGTCGACGGGATTCATGTCCAGCCTCACATCGGGGCGCGATAGCTCGCCGAGCGTGGAGCTGATCGTGCGATCGCTCGCCGGCGAAATCAGCGCCAGCGGAAATTCTGCGGTTCCGGGATCCGGCTGGAAGCCGTACAACCCCATCGGCGCCTGTTTGTCGAGCACGGCGGGGAAGAGATCCACTTTCTGATCCGCGGTCTTGGGGAACACGTCGACGAACTGCACCGGTCTTCCGCCCTGCGGCGGATGCTTCGCGACCCAGTTCTCGCGCAGGTCGTCGCCGACCTGCGGCGGCAGCTCCGCGAGCACCGTTAGCATCGCATCGAGATCGTCGGCGGGATCGCCGTCCACCGTGAGATCGAGCCGGCGCGCGAGATCCATGAACACATCGGTGTTCGATCGCGACTCGCCGACCGCGTCAATCACCGGCTTGCCCAGCTGCAGCGTCACCGGCCCGTACCCCTTGGCGAAGTCGTAGTGCTCGAGGAAGGTCGTGGCCGGCAGCACGACGTCGGCATACATCGCCGTGTCGGTGAGCACCTGGTCGAACACCACCGTGAAGAGGTTGTCGCGTTCGAAGCCGCGGATCACGCGCCGCTGATCGGGCAGGATCGCCACCGGGTTGCAGTTATAGACGAACAGCACGTTGACCGGCGCGCCCTCGGGCTCGGTGAGGATGCGTCCGATCTTGTTCATGTTCACCGCGCGCGTCGGCGGCTCGGCATCGGTGACCCACGTGCGATCGATGTTCCACGACGCCGAGTTGCTCATCGAGTAGCCGCCGCCACGGACGCCGAACTTGCCGGCCACCGCGGGCAGCGCCAGCACCGCCGCCGCGGCGCTGCCGCCGTTGCGATTGCGCTCGAGGCCCCAGCCGCACTTCACGAGCGCGGGTGTGGTCTTCGCATACCGTTCGGCCAGTTGCCGCAAGTGATCGGCGCTGATGCCGCTGACCTCGGCGGCGCGCTCGAACGTCCACTCCCGCGCCTTCTCGCGCAGTTGCGCGGCGCCGTTGGTGTGCGCATCCAGGAACGTCTGGCTCGCGTGCCCTTCCTCGAAGAGATAGCGATGAATCGAGAGGGCCACCGGGAGATCGGTGCCCGGCCGCACCGCGAGGTGCAAGTTGGCCTGTCGCGCAATGCCGGTGGCGCGCGGATCGATCACGACGATGAAGGCGCCATTGTCGCGCGCCTCTTTGAGGAACGGCATGAGGTGAATGCCCGACACGCCCGGGTTCACGCCCCAGACGATGATCATCTTCGCGCCGGGGTAGTCCTCGTAGCTGACCGATGCCATCTTGCCGTAGAGACCGAGATTGGCCGCGCCGGTCGGCGCCGCACACACGGTCTTCAATAACCGCGAGGTGCCGAAGCGGCGAAACAGGATGGCGTCCGCGTAATCCTGAGTCAGGAATCCATTCGAACCGCCGTAGCAGAGCGGCAGGATGGTTTCCGCACCCGCGCCGTCGCGCGCCTCCAGCATCTTCGACGCGATGAGGTCCAGCGCGTCGTCCCACGTCACGCGCTTGAACAGGCCGCTCCCCTTGGTGCCGCGTCGCATCGCCGGGTAGAGCAGCCGATCTTCGCCGTAGACGCGCTCCGGGAAGCGCCGCACCTTGGCGCAGATGTAGCCGTTGGTGATGTGGTTTTCCGTGGCGCCGTCGATCTTCGTGACCCGTCCACCGCGCACCGTGACGGTCAGCGTGCACGCATCAGGACAATCAAGCGGGCACGCGGTGATGACCGTGGATTCCGGAGGGGCGACACCAGGCTTGGGCATGCACCTCTTAGAATAGAGGACATGGCCGCCCTCCCCCAAGTCGTGATTATTGGCGGCGGGTTTGCCGGCCTGGACGCGGCGCGGCGGTTGCGCAAGGTCCCCTGCGAGGTGACGATCGTCGATCGCCACAACCACCACGTCTTTCAACCCCTTCTGTACCAGGTGGCGACGGCGGGACTGTCCCCAGGTGATATCGCCTCTCCAATCCGCTGGATCCTGCGCAAGCAGGCCCGCCTGAGGGTCTTGCTGGCCAACGTCGACCGGATCGATACGGCAGCCAAACAGGTGGTGCTCGATCGCGGCCAGCGCCTGCCGTACGACTACCTGATCGTGGCGGCCGGCGCCACGCACTCGTACTTCGGCCACGATGAGTGGAGCGGCACTGCTCCCGGGCTGAAGACGCTTGATGACGCGCTGTCGCTTCGCCGGCGGTTGTTGCTGGCGTTCGAAGAAGCCGAACGCGAAACCGATCCCGCGCGGCAGCGGTTCCTGCTCACGTTCGTGCTGATCGGCGGCGGACCCACCGGGGTGGAACTCGCCGGCGCCCTCGCCGAGATCGCGCGCCAGGCGTTGAAGTTGGAGTTCGACAACGTCGATCCGGCCTCCGCGCGCATCCTGCTGATGGAAGCCGGCCCGTCGATCCTGCCGGCGTTCCCCGAGAGCTTGCGCGACTCGGCGCGGGGCGCGCTGCAGCGGCTGGGCGTGGAGGTGCGCGAGGGCCGTGCCGTGACCAACGTCGAGCCGGGCGTGGTGAGCATCGGCGACGAACGCATCGAGGCACACACCATCGTGTGGGCGGCCGGCGTGGCGGCCGAACCGATTTCGCGCGATCTCAGCCAGGAGCTCGATCGCGCTGGACGCGTGATCGTCAACCCCGATCTCTCGGTGCCGGACAATGCCGCCGTGTTCGTGGCCGGCGATCTTGCCTCGTTCTCGCACCAAACCGGCAAGCCGTTGCCTGGCGTGGCGCAGGTGGCTAAGCAGCAGGGCGCGCACGCCGCGGCGAACATCGGGCGGTTGATCGCCGGGCAACCGACGAGGCCGTTTCATTATTACGACCCGGGCAACATGGCGACCATCGGGCGCAATGCCGCGATTGCCGACTTCGGCTTCCTGCGCGTCTCCGGTTACCTCGGCTGGCTGCTATGGCTGTTCATCCACATCACCTTCTTGATCGGCTTCCGCAACCGCGCCTCAGTGCTGCTGCAGTGGGCGGCCGCGTACCTTACTTATCAGCGCAGCGTCAGGCTGATCACGAGGGATCCATGACGTAGAATCCACTCCTAAGAGGATTCCCGATGCTGAAGCCCACGTTGATTGCCTGCGCCGTCGTGATCACAATGGCGGCTGTCTATGCGCAGAACGTTCCCACCGCCACCTGCAAAGGCTGTCCTGCGAGCTACATTTCGAACGACGAGCTGCAGGCGTACTTGAAGCGCGCGATCGCGCGCAACCAGATCGATCAGCAAGTGCGATCGGTCGACGTCGGCAAGAGCGGCGTGGCGATCGGCATGGTCCATCGCACCAAACTCGACAAGCCTGCGAATAATTCGGTGGCCGAGCACGATCACGTGAGCGAGGTCTATCACGTGATCTCCGGAGCGGCGACGCTGGTGACTGGTCCCGATCTGGTCGACGCGCAGCGGCGGCCGGCGACCAATGAGAATGTGCGCCTGCTAAACGGTCCCGGCAGCAACGCCGCGTCGATCCGCAACGGCGTCACGCATCAACTCAAGGCCGGCGACGCGATCATCATCCCGGCCGGCACCGGCCACTGGTTCACGAAGATCGACGATCACATCAGCTACATCATGATCCGCATCGACCCGGACAAGGTCGTTCCGCTCAAAGACGAGGCGGCGTCGAAGGCTTACCTCTCGGGGCAATAGACGGGTGTACGCCGGCGCCACGGTAGGCCCGTACCACGTCCTCCGCCAGCTTGGCGCTGGCGGCATGGGCGTGGTGTGGCTGGCCGAAGACACGCGGCTCAATCGCAAGGTCGCGCTCAAGACCGTGAAGACGGTGGACGATGACACCACGGAGGGCCGTCAGCGTTTGATGCGCGAAGCCCGCGCCGCCGCCGCGCTCAATCATCCGCACATTGCCACCGTCCATGACGTCCTCGACGTCGAGGGTAAGGTCATCGTCGTCTTCGAGTACGTCGAGGGCGACACGCTGGCCGCGCGCCTGGAGCGCGCCCCGATGTCGGTCGCCGAAGCGGTGGAAGTGGCGTGGCAGCTGTCGGATGCGCTCACCGCGGCGCACTCGCAAGGCGTGATTCATCGCGACCTGAAACCGTCGAACGTGGTGCTCGGCCCCGACGGCCGCACCAAGGTTCTCGATTTCGGCATCGCGAGGCTCGTGCCCTCCGGCGCCGACATGGCACTGAGTGTGCCGGGCACCGTCGGCGTCGGCCTCGTCGGCACGCCCGGCTATGCCGCACCCGAACAATATCTCTCGCGCAACGTCGACGGCCGCGCCGATCTCTACGCGCTCGGCGTGATCATCTACGAGATGATCTGCGGCCAGCGCCCGTTTCCGGGCCACGATCCCGTGGCACTGGCGACGTCGGTGCTGAGAGATGAAGCGCCGAAGCTGACGCCCGCCAGCGGGGCATGGGTGCCGCCACGGCTGCAGTCGTTGGTGGCGCGTCTGCTCGATCGGGATCCCGGAAGACGGCCGTCTTCCGGTGATGATGTGCTCGTTGAGCTGAGCCCGCTGCGCGATTCTGAATCGTCGCCGCTCGCGCGCCGCACGGTCCTGTTGCGGCGCCGCATGCCGGTCAGCACGCTGGTCGCTGCAGGCGTGGTGCTCGCCGCCGTGGTTGCGCTCGCGCTGGGGGTGCAGTGGAACGCGCGGCAACTCGGGCCGGCATCGCCGGTGGTGGCCGTGCTGCCGCTGGCCAACATGAGCGGCGATGCGTCGAACGACTATCTCGGGGCCGGATTGGCCGAGAGCCTGATCACCAGTCTCGCATCGGCGCCGCAGGTCACGGTGCTGTCACGTGGCGCCGTCGAAGAGAGCCGCCAGCAGAACCCCGATCGCGCGAGCTTCGTGCGGGCGCTCGATGCGAATTACCTGGTCACCGGTTCGGTTCACGCCGTCGCGGATCGGTTGCGCGTGACGTTGAATCTCGAGCGGCCCGACGCGTCGGTAGCGTGGGGCGAGACCGTGGAAGGCGCCACCAGCGATCTCTTCGAGTTGCAAAAACGTTTGGCCACCTTGCTGGGCAACGCCATCGCCGATCAGACGCCGGCCGGCGAGGTGGCCGAACCGGCGGCGGCGGTCACCAGCAGCGGCCCGGCGCAGATTGCCTACTGGAAGGGCCGGGCCCTCTTCGATCGTCGTGATCTCACCGGCAATGTGCAGGCGGCGTTGACCGAGTTTGAGACCGCGCTCAAAGCCGACGGCAGTTTCGCGATGGCCCATGCCGGCCTGGCGGAAGCGCAGTGGCAGATGTATCTGCAGACCAACGATAAATCGTGGGCACAGCGGGCGATGGACTCGACCAAGCGCGCCCTCGAACTCGAACCGGATCGTCCGAGCGTACGCTACACGGCGGCGTTGACGCTCTTTCGCGGCGGCCAGTACGCCGAAGCGCAGGCCGAAGTAGAGCGGGCGCTGGCACTGCAGCCCACCTACGAAGACGCCATTCGTCTGCACGCCACGGTCTTGATGCGGCAGGGCCACGTGGATGAGGGCCTCGCCGAATTCAGGAAGGTCATGGCCTTGAGGCCCAACGCGGTGGCGGTGCATAGCGACATGGCGGTCTCGTTGTACAACGCCGGGCGCTACGAAGAAGCGCTCGCCGCGCTCGAGAAGACACTCGCGTTGTCGCCGGCCTCGGCGATCACCCTCACCCGCGCCGGCGCCACGGCACAGCAGCTCGGCGACACCAAGCGCGCGCTCGACTATTACGAACGGGCCAACGCCATTCAGCCGCGCGCCGACACGTTTTCCAATATGGGGACGATCTACTACGGCCTGGGCGACTTCGCCAAAGCGGCCACCGCATACGAGGGTTCGCTGTTGATCCGATCGACCAGCGCCGTGACCAACCGGAATCTTGGTGACGCCTACGCCCGCATGGGACGGCCGCGCGAAGCACGCGAGGCTTACCAGCGGGCGGCGACCCAGGCGGAAGCCGAAGTGTCGGTCAGCCCGTCGGACGCGAGAGCAATTGCGCGTCTGGCCGTCTATCAGGCCAAGGGCGGGGATGATGCCGCGGCGATGCGCAGCCTCCGCCGCGCCCTGGCGCTGGCGCCGAAAGATGTCTACGTGATTCAGAGAGAAGGTATCGTGCACGCGATCGCCGGTCGGTCCGACCAGGCCCTGAACGCCATCGAACGGGCGATGGCCAATGGGCTGCCGGCGCGCACCGTTGGTGAAGAAGAGGATTTCGTCAGGCTCCGACCCATGCCGCGCTTTGCGGCCATGGTTGCAACTCCAGCTGAGGTGAAACGATGAGCAAGAAGAAGGGTAAGGCGGCCGCCAAGAAGGCGCCGAAGAAAAAGGTGAAGAAGAAGTCAGCCGCGGGCTCGCGCCTGGTGGCGACCGGCGGTGACGGCGGCACGACGTCGCAGATCACGATCTTCCTCTTCAAGACAGGCTCGGGGAACAAGATCCGCACCTCGCCGCAGCGTGCCCTCGCGGGGCCGGGTCACGTTGAATGGACCGTGGTGAACCTGATCGACGGCACCGACGTGCCGGTCAGGCTGACGTGGCCCAATGGCAGTCCTTGGGGCCAGCAGGAGTTGAGTATTCGCAGCTGGAGCCGGGTCAGTGCCGAAGGTGTGAAGCCGGGCAATTATAAGTACGTCGTTCACGCGCTCGACGCGCAGGAAGATCCTGAGATCGAGTTCCCGCAGAACTAGCGCTAGTGCCGCTCCGGCCGCAGGACGCGGCCGGCCAGCGCGGTGGTGAACTTCCCGTTACGCCGCGCCACCTCGCCGTTGACGATGATGTCAGTCATCCCTTCGGCGAGCTGGTGCGGATTTTCATAGGTGGCGGCGTCGTTGATCTTCGCGGGATCGAAGATCAACACGTCCGCGAACGCGCCCGCCCGCAACTGTCCGCGATCCTTCATCCCGAACACCGTGGCCGGCAGCGTCGTCATCGATCGAACCGCCGTCGCCAGGTCGATCGTGCCGCGCTCCTGCACGTACTTCTTCAACTTACGCGCGAACGCGCCGTAAGCGCGTGGATGTGGCTTGCCGACGCCCATACGCGGCAGGTCGCCGTCGGTGCAGGTCATGGTCCACGGCTGGCGCATGATCCCTTCGATGTCGCCCTCCGACATGTTGAATGACACCAGGCTCGCGTCGCCTTTTTCTAACATCTGCAGCGCGTACTCTTCGGGCGCCACCCCGGCCTTGGCGGCCAGCGCGGAGAGGCGCTGTCCTTCGAATGAGGGATCTACCGTGTAGCGGCTGATCATCAGCGTGTCGGCGCCGCCGCGGCGCGCGATGTTGGTCTTCACCTCGGCGCGAATCTCACTGCGCAGCTCGCCGGTGATCCGTTTCATCATCGCGTCGCGGCCACCGACCTGCGCCGATCGCGGAATCAGCGCGCCGACGATGCCGGTGCCGCTGGCTTCGTACGGATACTGATCGGCGAAGACCTGCACGCCGCGCTTGCGGGCCGCTTCGATGTTGTTGATGAGTGTTTTCGAGAGGCCCCAACTCCCAGGCCCGAGCGCCTTCATGTGCGACACCACGCCGATCACGCCACCCTGCTCGGCGATGTCGATCACTTCCTGCACGGCCGCGACCACGCCGATCGTGTAGTCGGACTCATCGCGAATGTGGCTCGAGTAGACGCCTCCAAAGGGCGCCGTGGCCCGCGCCATGGCGATCACTTCGGCGGTTTTCGAGTAACTGCCGGGCGCGTAGTAGAGGCCGCTCGACAGTCCGAACCCGCCGGCCAGCATGCCCTGGCGCGTGAGCTCGACCATCTTCGCAATCTCGCCGGCATCCGGATCGCGATCCGACATCGCCATCACCTCGCGGCGGATCGATCCGTGCGGCACCATTTGCGCCACGTTCGTGCCGATGCGCTGCTTGTCGTAGGTGGCGCGCTGCGCGGCCAGGTCGACCGGCCCGCCGCCGTCGGGATTCACGAATACCGTGGTCAGTCCCTGCGCCAGGAGGGGCTGTCCGTGTTTCAGCTCTTCGGTGGCGAGTCCGCCGCCGGCGTGCGAGTGCACGTCGATGAAGCCGGGCGTCACGTAGCGATCGCCCGCATCGATCACCGTCTTGGCGTTCGCGTTTCCGAGCATGCCGACCGCGGCGATCCGATCGCCGGTAATGCCGATGTCGGCGCGGTACCACGGATTGCCGGTGCCATCGAGCACGCGCCCGTTGCGAATCAGGATGTCGAATTGCTGTGGTGTCTGCGCAGAAAGAGCCGAGATCGCAGTGATGATGGCGATCAGCGTGAACCCGCGGTGCATCATGGCTGGCATTCTAACTGACGGCCTGGTGGCCTGATGGCCTGATGACCCGATGGCCCGCTACAAGGGCAGGACATATCTAATGTATTCGCCGCCAAACCCTTTGCGCTCGTAGAGGGCGCGGGCGCGGCTGTTGGTCACCAGCGCGCTCAGCGTCAGGCGATCGGACCCGCGTTCTTTCGCCCACGCCACAGATTTATCGATCAGCGCGGTGCCAACGCCCTTGCCTTCAGCCTCAGCGGTTACCGCGAGCACCGACAAATGGGCGTGCGGCCGTTCGTTGAAGTAATCCACGAGGGTGACGAGGTAGGCGCACCCCGCGGCGAGGCCATCGACTTCGGCGATGTACATCGCCTCGTCGGCTTTCGGCCCATCGAACCACCGTTCAAGCGCGCGCCGATCGCCTTCGATCAGCTCCGCCTTCGGCCGCCACGCTGGAACGTCGAACGACACCAGCCGATCGGCGAGATCGCGGACAAACCGTCGATCGGATGGAAGGGCAGTGCGAATAGAAACTGTCAACTGATCAACTCGCGAACTTAACTGTCAACCGTCAACTGTGAACTGTCCACTTTCTTCGCGTACGTTCTCTCGACGTAATCGTCGAGCAGCACGTGGAATGCGTGCGCGAGCTCGTCGTAGGTGCCCTTCAGCGTTGTGGCATGAACGCCGTCGATGAACACGGGGCAGTTCGGAGCTTCGCCAGTTCCCGGAAGCGAGATGCCGATGTTCGCGGCCTTCGATTCACCGGGGCCATTCACCACGCATCCCATCACCGCGAGCGTGAGATTTTCGACGCCGTCGTACTTCTTCTTCCACACCGGCATCTGATCGCGGATGTAGCCTTGCACCGCTTCGGCCAGCTCCTGGAACGTGGTGCTCGTGGTGCGGCCGCAGCCCGGGCACGCGGTCACGCTCGGCGCAAACGCGCGCAGGCCGAGCGCCTGCAGCAGTTCGCACGCCGCGTACACCTCTTCACGCCGGTCGCCGCCCGGCCGCGGGGTCAACGACACGCGAATCGTGTCGCCGATGCCCTCGGCCAGCAGCACGCCCATCGCCGATGCCGACCACACCAGGCCCTTGGTGCCCATGCCCGCTTCGGTGAGCCCGAGATGCAGCGGCTGATCGGTCTGCTTCGCGAGCGCGCGATACACGTCGATCAGGTGACGCGGCCGCGACACCTTGCACGAGATGATGATCTGATCCTTGCGCAGCCCCGTTTCGATCGCGAGCTCGGTGGACTGGATCGCCGACAGCACCATGCATTCGTTGATGATGTCGTCGGACTCCTTGCCCAGGTTCCGATCGGTGTTCTCCTGCATCTTCGCCATCACCAGCTCCTGGTTGAGGGAGCCGCCGTTGACGCCGATGCGCACTGGCTTGCCGTGGTCGATTGCGACCTGGCAGATCGTGGCGAATTGCTCGTCGCGCCGCTTGCCGGTGCCCACGTTGCCGGGATTGATGCGGTATTTGTCGAGGGCCGTCGCGCAGTCGGGAAAGCGCGTCAGCAAGAGGTGACCGTTGTAGTGGAAGTCGCCGATCAGCGGCGCGGTGCAGCCCGCATCGAGCATGCGCTGCTTGATCTCGGGCACCGCCGCGGCCGCTTCGGGGAGGTTCACGGTAACGCGCACCATCTCCGACCCCGCCTGCCACAGCTCAAGACACTGCTGCGCGGTCCCCTTCGCATCCGCCGTGTCGGTCATCGTCATCGACTGCACGACGACCGGCGCGCCGCCGCCCACGGTGACGTTGCCGACCTTTACGCCGACGGTTCGATGTCTCTTACTGACGTTAATCATTCAACCCTTGAACTCTTTGCACCCTTGAACTCTTGAACCGCCGTCAGTCTTCAAGCCAACCTTCCGCAGCGAGGCCGAGCCTGATCTCATCGGCACGGAACACCGCGAGATCCATCGAGTCGTAGTTCTCGACCCGGTCCATTTCCTCGTTGGCAAGAAATGCGAGCGTAAACGGCGGACCACCCGGCAGGACGACCGCATGAATGCGATCACCCTTGTTCGGCCCAGTGGCGCGATACAGCCGCCACAGCACCGTGGTTGACCCGGGGTCCACGTATTGAGTGTACATCGCGAGGGCTTGAGGACCTCAGGCCGTGGATCGTGCAGATGTGTAGAGCGCCGCTAGGGTCGCGGCGGTCCAGCGGCTTTCGGCCAGCGTGACGACCGCGGGCGCGCCGTCGAGGACACGCGCCTCGAAGTCCTCGACCTGGCGGACGAAGATCATCGACGAGCCCGGCACCTCGATCCGTTCGACCCCTTTGGAGCGTTCGAGCTCGAGCAGTTCAAGTGGACCAGGCCGGAACGGGTTCGGCACCGTCAACGCGCCGTCGGTTCCCAACACTTCGAGCCACGTGCGATACGGCGTACGGAAGCCCGCGTAGATGTTCGCCGACATGCCCTCATCGAACCTCAGCATGCCCATAAACTCCTCGTCCACACCTGACGCGTGCCAATGCGCACTGCCGAACACCAGCTTCGGTTCGTGCCCGGCAATGAGCTGCGCATAGGTGACGGGGTAGCTGCCGATGTCCCACAACGAACCGCCGCCGAGCGCCGGATTCAGCCGGATGTTCGCGTCGGTCTCGAGCGCGAACGTGAAGCCGGAGACCACGGCGCGAATGGCGCCGATCGCACCGTCATTCAGCAGGGACATGACCTTAGCCGTCAGCGGCTCATGGCGATACATGAAGCCCTCTTCCACGATCACGCCGGCCGCGGCGGCAGCGGCGCCAATGCGATCGACGTCATGCGGATCGAGCGCGAGCGGTTTCTCGCACAGCACGTGCTTGCCGGCGGCGATCGCGGCCAGCGTCCACGGCACGTGCTCGGTGTTGGGCAGGGGAATGTAGACGGCGTCGATCGAGGGATCGTCGAGCAGCACCTGGTAACCCTGCACCGCGCGTGGGATGTCGTGCACGCGGGCGTGTTCTGTTGCCCGCGCCAGCGTGCGGCTCGCCACCGCGCGCAGTTGACCACGACGCGACGCTCGAAAAGCAGGAATGAGACGGCGGTTGATGCGGGCGGTGCCGAGGATTCCCCAGCGAACCATCAGCCTTCGGCCTTCAGCTTCGCCAGCATGCGCCGGTTGAATTCCTCGGATTGGCCGCGCGGGATGGAAAGCGTCTTCCAACCGGGCCCGCACAAGTGCTTGGCGAGCAGCAGGATCTGGTAAGCGTGTCCCGCATAGTGCGCCATTTGCCGGCTGATCGCTTTGTAGATCGAATGCGGCTCGCCGCGGATCACGACATTGCGTTGCAGATCGGCGTCGGTCAATGGCGTCAACGCATCGAAGAGGCACTGCCAGCCGTGCTCCCACTCGGCCAGCAGCTCCGCGCGCGTCTGATGGGAATCCTCGAACTCCTGATCGCGCATCCGATCCGGCTTTTCGCCGTCGCTGGTCAGGAAATCTATCCAGCGCGATCGCATGTTGCCGGCCATGTGCCGCATCAACACCGCCACGCTGTTGGCCTCCGGGTCGATCGTGACGTAGAGCTGTTCGTCCGACAACTGCGCAATCGACTTGTCCGCGAGCTTCTTGGTCTTCTGAAATTCGTCGATCACGACCGATAGCACCGGGGAATCAGTTGGCATGTTCGATGACCAGGAGAACAACCGACACGGCGGCCAGCCCCCAGGCGGCGCCGGTGACCTCGCGGGCCTTGCCTGCGACGGCATGCAGCACGGCGTGCAGGATGAACCCCCACAGGATACCTTGGGTGATGGAAAAGGTCAGCGGAATGAGAATCAGCGTGGCGAACGCCGGCACGGCAATTTCGAGACGATCGAATTCCACGCGCGTCACTGATTGAAACATCGCCACGCCGACGAGGATCAACACCGCCGATGTTGCGTAGTTCGGAATCGCCGAGGCGAGTGGGGCGATGAACAGGCAGGGAAGAAAGCAGAATGCCGTGACCACTGCCGTGACACCGGTGCGTCCGCCCATGCGAATGCCGGCAATGCTTTCCACGTAGGCCGTGCCCGAGGAGGTGCCGAAGAGGCCGGCGCCGAGAGTGGCGAAGGCGTCGACGATCAACCCCTGTCTCAGGTTCTTCGGCTCGCCCTTGTCGTCGACGAGGTTCGCCGCATGGGCCACGCCGATGAACGTCGACAGCGAGTCGAACAGGTCCGTCATCATCACGGTGATGATCGCGGGCACCAGCGCGAATTGCAGCGCGCCGACCACGTCGAGCTTGAGGAACACCGAAGAGAAGTCTGGAGCGCTGAACCAGATGGCCGGCGCCGAGACGTAGCCGGCGGTCCACGCCACCACAGTGACAAGCGCGATGCCGGCGAGATAGGCGAACGGGTTATTGCGTCGCGCCAGCCACACGCTGACGATGAGCGCCGCCAGCGTGAGGATCGCGCGGTGATCGAGCGCGCCCACGCCGACAATCGTTGCCGGATTGGCGGCCACGAAGCCGGAGTTCTGCAGGCCGATGAACGTCAGCAGCAGACCGATTCCCGCCGCGGTAGCCGCGCGCAGCGCGGGCGGAATGGCCATGGCGATCCGCTCGCGGAGCGGTGTGGCCGAGATCAACAGGAACAGCACCCCCGCCCAGAAGATGATGCCGAGCGCCACGGGCCAGGGTATGCCGCCGTTGATGATCAGCGTGTACGCGAAGAAAGCGTTGAGGCCCATGCCGGGCGCTACGCCGAACGGCAGCTTCGCGTAGACGCCCATGAGGAGCGTCATGGTGAAGCACACGAGCACGGTGGCGGTGAGCGCGCCGGAGAACGGCATGCCGGTGCCCGGTGTGGACAGGATCGCCGGGTTCACCACCACGATGTAGGACATCGTGAGGAAAGTGGTGATGCCGGCGACGATCTCCCGCGACATGCGGGAAAGCTTACTTTTAATTTTTGACTTTTAACTTTTAACTTCTCAACGTCGTTGCCGGATCGATTCGGACGACGCGGCGTGCGGGTGCGTAAGCCGCCACGAGCGCCACGACGATCAACGTGAGAGCCGCGGCTGCCATCGACACGGCATCGGACGGCGACACATCGAACAGAAACGCCGTGAGCAGCTGCGACAACGCCACGGCCAGGACCGTTCCCGCGACGATGCCGGCGGTGGTCCACCTAAGGCCCTGCACCACCACCGATCCCATCAGGACAGCGGGGCGCGCGCCCAGGGCCAGGCGCACTGCGAACTCGCGCCGTTTTGCGGCCACCACGTGTGCCATCACTCCGTAGATGCCGACCATCGCGAGCAGCACGGCGATCGCGCCGAAGAGGACGCTAATCGCCGCAAGCGCGCGTCCGGGATAGAGGCTTTGCCCTCGCAGTTCCTCATAGGGCAGTGCCGCGGCTTGCACGCGGGGATCGAAGGCACGCAGTTCGCGTACCAGCGCGCGCGCCAGGCCGGCGTTGGCCCGATCGGTGCGCACGTGGAAGGCCAGGCCGTACGGGAGATACACCGGCCCAGACGGCAGGTATATGAACGGCCTGGGCGCCTCGCCCGGTGTTTCATACGTAATGTCGGCGACAATCCCGACGATCTCGATCGGCGCCTCGTTGCCGAGACGCACCAGGCGCCCGATCGGATTCTGATCGGGCCAGTAGGCGCGCGCCATGGTCTCGTTCACCACCGCGACCACCGGCGCCGTGCTGAGGCCATCCGCATCCGTGAACGCCCGCCCGCGCCTGACTGGAATGCGCATCACATCGAAATAGTTGGTGGAAACGAAATTGTTGGCGATCGAGATGAACGTCTTGCCGTCGGGCGGCGCATAGCCATCAATGCGGTACCCAGACGACTCGCCGCCCAGGCCGAGCGGCACGAGCGCACCCAGGGCCACGTCCTTCACGCCGGGCAGCGCGCGAATGCGCGCCACGGTGTCGGCGTAGTAGGCGCGGCCGCGCTCGGCGTCGAAGCCGACATTGGCCATGGTGGGCGTCGCGATCATCAGGTTCGCGGTATCGAAGCCAACATCGAATGCGCGAGAGGCGTTGAGGCTGCGCGCCAGCATCGCGCGGTCGCGCTTAGCCAGCCCCAGCCACGCGCCGTAATTTTGAGCCCCCGCGGCCGCACCACGTCGTAGGCCATCAGCGGCACCCAGAGGTCGGTCGCGAGCGCGTCATAGCTGCCGCGGAAGGGCGGGGGAGCCACGCCGACTACGGTGAACGGGGTGCCATTGAGATGGATCGTGCTGCCCACCACATCGGCCCTCGACCCAAGCCGCGTCCGCCACCAGGCATCGCTGATCACCGCCACCGTCTCCGGTTTGCCTTCCGCATCGTCGGCCGCGCCGAGCATGCGCCCCATCGCCGCGTTGATGCCAAACATCGAGAAATAGGAGCCGCTGACCAGCTCGATGTCTGCCGTTTCGGTGTCATCGCCGAGACCGAACGCCGACGTGGTCTGTTGATGAATCGCCGTCGATTGGAACGTCTGCGATCGCGCGGCGAGGTCCGAGAGGTTCGGATACGACGCGACGTTGAACCGCTGGCCGTCCTCGACACCAGAGATCCTGACGAGTTGCTCGGGCCGATCCGCCGGGAGCGGCCGCAGGAACAAGCCGTTGACCAGCGCGAAGATCGCCGAGTTGCCGCCGATGCCGAGCGCGAGCGTGAGAATCGTTACGATCGTCAGTGCGGGGCGGCGCCACGCGAGGCGTGCGGAGTAGGCAAGGTCCTGGAGGAAAGTCGCCATAAGTGGCGGATTCAGCAATCACCTTGCCACGCCGGATCGCAGAAATTGCAGCAAAAAGGCATGTAAAGGTGCCAGGCCCCTTTACAAGTTGTCCGCGAACGGGACGGGGCCGCGTTAAAACGAACGGGTTAGAAGGAGCGCGTAAAGAGGGCCGTGATGGCCTTCTGCCCGGCCGGGTTCAGCAGGCGGGTGCCGGTGCCGGTGAAGTGCGCGTGCTGGATGACCGGCTCGTCACTGCTGCTGAGCGCGGTCCACTTCGCCGCCTCGCCGTCCCAAGCGAACCAGCGCGTCTTCTCCTGGTCGAAGACGAACAGCGGCTTGTTGCACAACTTCGCGAACTCCGCGCCCCAGCCGGTGCCGCCGCGCACGGTGAGATCGGGCTGGATCACCCCGATCACGTAGATCTCCTGGCCGTTGTTGATCTGATACCAGATGCTCTGCAGGATCTTGCGGAACGTCGGTGTGTCGGGAAACCGCCGGTTCATCAGCCGGGAGACGTAGGCGAGGCTGACGTCGCCCGCGTAAAGCTCTTCGTGATTGAGCACGCGCAGGCCGCGCGTGCGTGAAGGCTTGTGGCCCTCGAAGGAGAAATTCACTTCCTCGATGCCGAAGCGCTCGGCCGCCGCGCCGAACTCGGCCTCCGCACCTTGCGCGCCCCCGCTAAAGAGGATGACGTCTTCGCGTTTCACGGGCGGGCTATTCCTTGTCCTTTTCGGTGTCCTTGTCGTCGGCGCCGGCGTCGGTCGCGCCGGCATCGGCCGCGTCGGCTTCGGGCGCATCCACTTCCGGATCCTCGTGCTTCATGAAGTCGGGCGTGATGTCGATGGCGTCCTCATCCTCGGTGCCATCCAGGTCGTACATGCGGCCCGAGAACTTCGTCGGGATGGGGCCGCGCGGCTTGTCTTCCTTCTTTTGAAACGGCTTCTTCTTGTCTTTCGGCGGCGCCGGAGGACCAAAGTCGCGCTGGCGCGCACCGCCGGCGCTCGGCGGACCGCCGAAGCCTCCGCCACCACCGGGACGCGGACCGCCGAAGCCGCCACCGCCGCCGGAGTAGCCGCCACCACCACCACTGAAGCCACCGCCGCTGAAGCCGCCAGGCCGCGGCGCTCCGTAGCCGCCGCTTCGCGGCGGGCCACCCGGCCCGCGATCTTCACGAGCGCGCGCTTCGCTGACGGCAAGCGGGCGACCCATGAACAGCTGGCCGTCGAATTTTTTGATCGCGTCTTCCGCGACCGTGCGTTCCGCATATTCCACGAACGCAAAGCCCCGGGCCCGGCCGGTTTCACGATCGAGCGGACGGACGATCTGCGTCGGCAGACCGACTTGCGAAAAGTGAGTACGCAAATCGTCTTCGGTTGCTTGATAGGGCAAATTGCCCACGAACAATCTGACTGGTGGCACGGTGCGCTCTAACGGGTGGCGGCTAAAGCAATAAGGTTAAAGGTGATTTGGTGCGGTTGGTGGGTGGGTAAACGCTTTGGGCAAAAGCTTAGCAAATCTCGCAAACGCTCACAAGCCCTCGATTTGGGCGCGAATCGCGTCCAGCCGCAGCTTGAGCATTTCACGATGAGCTGGCCGGCAGGCCGCGCCCATCTCTGATTGGGTCTGCGCCATTGCCAGCTTCAGCCCGGCCCGTTTGGTTTCACGTTCTTTCTCTTCGGTGCTCAGCTCCGGGCGGAAGGTCTTGAACCCGCTGGGCTTCTTCCTGTTGAGATTCCACCGACTTGCTCTCGAACCCGCGGGCCATGCAGTGACCATATCAGATAAAATGCCGGTGTTCCTCGCGGGGGTCGGGAATAAATGATGCCCCTACTCGGCGGTCTTTTTCTCGCAGACTGCCGGCGGAGGTGACGCGAGCCAAGGCAGGAGTGTGCCCAATGACCGCTACCTCTACCGCTGTGTCGTCCACCACCAGGTTCACCTCGGTTACGCCCAATCTCATCGTCCGCGACATTGCGAAGAGCACCGTGTTCTATCGCGACGTCCTGGGCTTCACGATCAAACAGACCGTGCCCGACTCGAGCGCCGTTCGTGTTCGTGTGGCTCGAACGCGACGGAGTACCGGTGTTCCTGAACGACATCAAGGCCACCGAACACGATTATCCCGAGGCCGCGGCGCTGCCGCGAGGAGGAACCGCCGCGATGTTCTTCGTCATCACGGGCGTTGATGCCTACCACGCCGCGGTTGCACCGAAGGCGAAGGTCGTGATGCCGCTCAAGACCCAGTTCTACGGCATGCGCGAGTTTGCGATTACTGATCCCGACGGGCACCTCATCACCTTCGCGGAGCGCGTCGCCGCCGACTGATGCTGTTTGCGTTGCTGCTGGTTGCGCAGGTGGCCGCCGGACCGGTGGCCACCTGCAGCGCCCCGGGTGATTCCCAACAACGGACGTGGATCCTCGAGCGGCGCGACGCCGCGTGGCGGATCGTCTTTCGATCGCGCGCGCTCGACAAGCCGCAGGTCGTCCTGACGATACCGAACGCGGCGCCGGTGATCGGTGAAAGCGAGATCCGCGTCTCGCATAAATCCGCGAACGGCGGCCGTACCATCGACTGGCGCATCACGAACGGACCGTCCACGCTCGATCTCTATGTGAATCACGGCCTCGAAGTGAACGTCGAAGCCGATCTCGATCCCGCGGTTGATCTGATGAACACCGACGGGCCCATTGAGGTGGCTTGCGCAATACCGGGAGCGGGGAGCGGGGAGCCCTTCGACTCGGCAACCGTCGCACGCAACGGTGGCCTCGCTCAGGACAGGCCGGGAGCCGGGCGCGGTGAGTGGATGATCAGTGCCGGCGTTGCGCACAGCGTCAATCTCTTTGAGTCAACCGCCGGACGTTCTTACGCCGTGCAGACCATTGGCTGGGGCCGGGAGTTATCGCGCGACTGGGGACCGGGGGCGCTGCGCGGACGATTTGTGTGGGCCGTGGAGGCGATGCCGATCTTCGCGCAGTTCTCGCCCGCGTCGATCTACGGAATCGGGTTTGCGCCGCTTGTGTGGCGATGGAACTTCACGCCGCAACCGCGATGGTCGGCGTTTGGCGAAATGGCGATGGGCGGGATGTGGTCTTCCGAACCGATCCCTGAAAAAACCAGCCACGGAAATTTCACGGCGCATTGGGGCGCCGGCGTCCGCTTGCGGCCGCGCGGCCCGCACTCAGTGGTGGTCGCGTATCGCTTTCAGCATCTCTCGAACGGCAACCAGCTCGGATCGAATCCGGGCGTCAACAGCCACGTCGTGTTGGTCGGCTGGTCTCATCGGTGGAGTCCGCTTCCAGGCGGATAGACCGAAGCTCTTACCGTTCGTAGCTCTCGCGTCTGGACGAAGCCGACAGCTTCACGAGATACCGCATCGGATCGTCACGGAACATCGTCCGCAGCTCCGCGAGGCTCCTGGCGCCGCCGTAGCTGATCGACGAGCACAGGTGCTTGAGGATGTCGTGAATGATCGGCCGCACCGAGCCCCGCGCGGGCACGCTCACCTCGGTCCCTTCGGCGCCAATCGCTTCCAGGTCGACCACCTCGTCGTCTTCGACGTCGAGTCGATCGCGGATCGCCTGGATCGAGGCCATGCCGCGCAGGACCTTGAACGGCACCTTCACCGATCGCTGCTGATCCGGGAGGAGCACCGATTTCTGGACCACGTCTCCCGGTGTTTCTTCGGTACCCGCAAACATGCTGCCGAGCATCACGGTGTCGCCGCCAAACAGCAACGCCTCGAGGATGGCGCCGTGACGCTTGATGCCGCCGTCGGCGATCAACGGGACCGGGTGGTGTCCGGCTTCGGGACCGCCATAGCCCTGGCGAAGGTGGTTAGCGGGATTATTGGCGGCGACGCCGCATTCCCACAGCGCTTGCAGCTGCGGCACACCGAAACTCGTGGTCAGGCGCGTAGTGCAGCCGCCGCCCGGACCGATGCCGACCTTCACGGCGTTGACACCGCGCTCGACGAGAAAGCGCACGCCATCGGCGGTGGCGACGTTGCCGGCCACGAGCTCGACGTTGGGAAAGTCCTTCCTGAACGCGTCGATCGCGTTCGCCATCACCACCGAATGGCCGTGGGCGATGTCGATGACAATCACATCGACCTGCGACTTCACGAGCTCCGCGGCGCGCTCGAGGTAATCGCCGGTCGCGCCAATCGCGGCGCCGACGCGTAACCGGCCATGCGCGTCGCGCGTGGAAAAAGGCAGCCGCTCCTGCCGCGTGATGTCCTTGGCCGTGATCAACCCGATCAGCGTGCCGTCCTTGTCGACCAGCGGCAGCTTCTTGACCTTACGCTCGACCATCAGGCGCTCGGCGACGTCGAGCGTCAGCTCGCCTTCGCCTGTCACCAGCGCCTCGACCGGCGTCATGCGCGAGGCCACCGTGCCTTCGCGCGTGTTCACGAACCGCACGTCGCGTTCGGTGAGCAGTCCCTTCAGCCGCCGCGGGCCTTCGACCACCACGAGCGTGCCGGCGCGGGTGCGGCGCATCATCGCCACGGCGTCGGCCAGCGAGGTCTGCGGCGTCACCGCGTACGGATCGCGGATGATCACGTGCTGCATCCGCTTGACCTTCTCGACTTCCCGCACTTGCGGCTCGATATCGCCGTTCCGGAAACCGCGATCGATGATCCCGAGGCCGCCTTCCTCGGCCTGGACGATGGCCATCGGCGCGCGCGTGACGGTGTCCATGTTGGCCGAGACCAGTGGCCGTTTGAGCGTGATGTGGGTCGAGAACCGGCATGACAGATCGATCACCGACGGGTCGCGCCGCTCGACGACGCTCTGCTGCGGGCGCAGGAGGAAGTCGTCGAACGTAGCGCCGCGGACAAGGTCGGCGAGCCCGTCGAACGGAGAGGACATGACGCTACTGTAGCCTGTCTCGCCGTAGCCTTGGCGGAGGCGGACCATAGCTTTAGCGAGCGCGGACCTGTCCCGCCGTAGCTTTAGCGGAGGCGGACTGCTATCGTAGTGTCCTTCCATGCAGCTCGCCCTGCCACTCGTCACGCACGTCCCAGATGATCACCCTGTGGTCCGCCTTCGCCAAGGCTACGGCGGATCAAATGGACGACAGGACGATGGCGGACGAATGGTGCTGGTTCGCCATCGGCGCGCGCGACGTTACATCCTGCGCGTCCTGGATGACGGGACGCTGCGCGTGACGTTGCCGCGGTGGGGATCGAAGCGCGAGGCGCAGGCGTTTGTCGAAAAGAGCGCGCCATGGATCGCGAAGCAGCGGCAGCGAGCGAGCGCGCGACCGGCAATCGTGCATCCGAACGAGGCCGAATTGCGTCGCCGGGCGTCCAAGGAACTGCCGCCGGCGTTGTTGGCGCTGGCCGCCGTCCACGGCATCAGCGTTTCGAGGGTCTCGGTGCGCAATCAGCGATCACGCTGGGGTGCGTGCTCGGCAGGCGGATCGATCACGTTAAATTGGCGGCTGATTCTCGTGCCCGACTTCGCGCGCGAATACGTAATGGTGCACGAGCTGATGCACCGCCGCGAGCTCAATCACTCGGAACGATTCTGGCGGCACGTTGCGGCGGCGTGTCCGCGGCATGCAGAGGCGCGGCGCTGGCTGCTGACCGAAGGGCAGCGGCTGTTTACCGGCGGAGACACCTGTTGACTATGAAGATCACCTGCGGCCTCGCGGCCGTCGCGCTCGTCGCGCTGACGGCATCCGATGGCTTCGCGCAAAGCCGGGCCATGGGATCGTTTCACGGCCTGTTCACCGGACACATCGGCGCCGCCGCCGGCGACGACGTGTCGGAGGCGAGACTCACCGCCGGCGCGTCGGTGTCGGTGCAGGAAGGGAATGGCTGGGGCGCCGAGCTCGACTTCGGCCGCACCTCGGACGCCCGCTCCGGCGTCCAGATTCTCGACCTCACCACCTACATGGTGAACGCGTTGTGGATCAAGCCCGAGGGAACCATTCGACCGTTTGGCCTGGCCGGCGCCGGCATCATGCAGATCAACGGCTGCGACTCGCCATGCGACCGCTCGCCGACCACCTATGACCTCGGACTGAACCTCGGCGGCGGCGTGCAGGTGGTGCTCCACGAAGCCTTCGGCGTGCGCGGCGATGTGCGCTACTTCTTCGCGTCGGCCGATCATCCTGATTTGCAACGGCCGGATAACTTCGGCTTCTGGCGGATCTCGTTGGGCGCGACGTTCATGTGGGCGATTTCTCCCTAAACGCAACGGTGCACAGGTGCACAGGGTGCACAGGGTGCACAAGGTGCGCAAGGTGCACGAGGTGCGCAAGGTGCACAATGTGCCTGAGGTTCACCAGCGCACCTTGGCGTTATAGTGGAATTGATGAGAGCAGCCGTGTTGATGTTGGCTCTCGGCTTGAGCGCGTGTAACAGCAGTTCCCCCACAGCTCCCACACCGCCGCCGGCGCCACCCGTATCTCCGTTACCGCCAACGAGCGCAATTCTCGGGATCTCGGTGATCGGCGATCAGTGGATATCCACCACCTCCGCGCCGGTCCAGATGACCGCGCGCGTG
This sequence comes from uncultured Acidimicrobiia bacterium, assembly GCA_963784445.1. Taxonomy (GTDB): domain Bacteria; phylum Acidobacteriota; class Vicinamibacteria; order Vicinamibacterales; family UBA2999; genus 12-FULL-67-14b. Next base: position 777,870 of record CAWARO010000003.1, read on the forward strand.
ATCACCAGCAACACGCCGTTTGAATATGTCGACGGCACCGAGCACGTGACGTGGTCGGTTGACCCGGCAGGATTCGCGACCGTCGATCATTGTGGCCGCGTGACCCCGGTCGCCGTTGGCTCGTTCGAGGTGGTGGCCAGGGTGGGGGACAAGTCCGGCGCCAACCGGGTCCGCGTGCTGCCGGACTATTCAGGCAATTGGTCGGGAGAGTTTGTAGTCTCGGCATGCACCGGCGGCCATGATTTCCGCGAGTGCCCGCGGATGATGTTTGGCGAAGGCGCACCCGGCGCGCGTCGCCGGTATCCGTTTGCCCTCACGCTGTCGCAATTCCGCGATGAAGTCACCGGCACATTACGCGAGATCCGCGCCAACGGTGACATCGTTGCGCCGGTGGCCGGCCTCGTTCGCCTCAATGGCACTCTCGTGCTCGAGGCCACTGTCGCGCAACCGAACCACGAACCGTTGCGCGTGTTCAACTGGTCGAGCAGCGTGAATGCCGCAGCCACCTCGATGTCGGGTGCGTTCACGCAGATCGAACCCCGCCGCACGAACTTTGGCGATCCGTACACCGTGCGGACCGAACAGGAATTCGTCAGCATCGCCCGCGTCCAGTGACGGTCGAGCTGTCCTCAGCCGACGGCTCGGCTCGCACAAAAAAGGCTGATTCGTCCCCGAATCAGTGCGTTTTCCCATCAAAACCCGTGGCACAACCCTTGATGACTATGTGGGTCAGCAAAGGAGTTTGATCATGTTGAACACGGTGGTGGGATCGGCAATTGGTGGTTTGGTGGCGGGAGCGGTTGCGCTCGGCGCCGCCGCGGCGATGCGGCCTTCCCCGGCCCCGACGTTCGGCATGGAGCCGCAGTCGGCTTACGGGATGCCGGTGGCGAACACCGCGTCGATGAATAACGGCGCCGTACTGCAGTGCCAGCCGCACGAAGAGGCGGTGTGGCAGCGGGCGTTGATCGCAGGCCGGGAAGTCTCGGCGATGACCTGCATCACGCGTGCGAATGTTGCGCCGGCCTACTACGGGCAGCCCGGCTACGCGCAAGCGGTCTACGGCCAGCCGGTCTATCGCGACGACATGGTCACCCGTCCGGTGGTGCGCACGACGAGCGCGCCGGTGCGTCGCGTGTCGACGCAGTCGCGTGAAACCGTGCGGCGTGAAGAGGGCCGCTCGTGGGGCAAGACGGCGATGATCATCGGCGGCAGCTCCGGCGCCGGCGCGGGCATCGGCGGCCTGATCGGCGGCAAGAAGGGCGCGCTCATCGGTGCGGCCATCGGCGGCGGCGCGGCGACGGTCTACGAATCGACGAAGCGCTAGTCCGACGTGGGGTTTGGAGCCCGGGTATCTCGGGTTCCAAGCCCCACATATTCGTACAGCACGGTTCCCAGCAGCAGCAGTTCTCCCGGCAGATACGCCAGCGAATTCACATACATCGTCCACAAATCCGCCTGCACCAATCGGCCGACCGCCGTCAGCGGCACCAGGAACGCCGACAGCAGCAGATACGACACCGCCCAAGCCACCCACAATCCGCGACGGCGTTCGAGGTAGGCGCGCACCATCAGCGCGGTCAGCGGCACGATCAGGACGGTCAAATAGTAATAGTGCGTGAGGAAGAACGTCGTGTAGACGATCACCACCGCGCTCACTTCCAGGATGCGCCGCCATCGTTCCACGCCGGCCTCTCGCGCGCCCCCGAATTCGAGTCGAAAGAATCCGTATCCGAGCGCGATCAGAGTAGCAGCGATCAGCCCGAGATAGATCGTCACCACCGGCAGCGGCACCCGCTCCTGAATACCGCAGAGGCCGAGACCAACGCTCACGTCATTCGTGGATGCGGAGTAGCGGAGAAACTGGAACCGGCCGTAGCAGAACTCCTGTGTCGATTGCAGGTTGGTCCACAGCGCCGTCACGAACGACCCCGCATAGCCATCGCTCGTGAAATTCCCGACCCCGAAGAACACATGCGCCGCCGCCAGAATCACGAGTGACGCTGCGGCAAAGCCGACGAGCACGCGCCACCATCGCCGCACCACGAAATAGGGCAGCAGCGCCAGCGGCAGGTACTTGTAAAGCGTGATGTACGCGGCCCACGCGCCGGCGGTGAACAGGCGCCCGCTCGCGGCGGCCGAGACCATCAACACGGTGCCGGCCAGGATCACCAGCTCGAATTCGCGCGCGATGTACGCCTGCAGCGTGGGAAAGAACAGCAGCGAGCTGCTGATCACCAGCGCGAGCAGCTGATAATCGCGGGAGCCGGGAGCGAACGTGCGCCACATCAGGTACGCGGTTCCCGGGATCAGCACCGCATAGACGACGAGCAGGACCATCGCGATCTCGCGATAGGAATTGAGAAACGACAGCGGGAGCGTGGTGAGGTACTGCGTCGGGCCGCGGTGGTAATGACTGACACGACCGACCATGTTGGTCAGGTCAGGACTGGCCCACAGCGTGGGATTGAACGTCTCGACATACGCGCCGGGCAGCGTCGAATAGAAATCGCCGATCGAATACGTCAGGCCCTGGTAGGCGACGTGGCTGAAACGGGCAATCGCCGCGATCAGCACTGCGATGACGATCCATTTCCTCATCCTGCGCGCGTAATTATAGAATGGCCGCTGATTGTCGAAGTCCGAAGCGCCGCTTCCCAACGTTCCGATCATCCATCGCCCGGATAAGACGGCGGCGGCAGCCTTGCTCGATCGTCCTCCTCTCACCGACCGCAAGCGGCTGCTCGTGGTCGATGACGAAGTTCCGGTGCTCAAGCTGGTGACACGAATTCTTGCCACCGAAAATTACGAGATTACCGCTGCCGAATCCGGCGAGGTGGCCGTGCGCGTCATGCAGCAGCCCGGGTTCCAGGGCGTGGACCTGCTCGTCACCGACTTGCAAATGCCCGGCATGAGCGGCCGCCAGCTGGCCGCGGTGGTCCGCCAGACCAATCCTCAGGTGCGGGTGTTGTACGTGACAGGCTTCGCCGACACGCTGTTCAAAGGGGTCAACGAGCTCGGTCCGGCCGAGTCGTTCATCGAAAAGCCGTTCGGCGCCGATGGAATACTCGAGGCGACGAGGCTATTGATGTTCGGTCAAATCTCGAAAATGGAGAAGCAGGCCGACAAGCGCGACGAACAGCACGAATGGACCGACGACCGGCTTCGCGCGAAGGTGGTGCGTTGGCTCCGGCGCTGGGGATTGGCGTGAATTAGCGCCCGCCTTCGCTCGTGTGCTTCGGCGGGGCAAGCCGCGTCACGTTCGCGAGCTTCGTCGCCACTGCGCCAATGCCCGGCGCGTAGGCGAGGCGCAACTGGTAATTGACAAATCCCAGCATCTCGTCGCGCTGCCTTGCCGGGCTCACCTTGACATTCTAGGTGAGTCGCGGTAGCCTCACCTAGGATGTCTACTAAAGACGATCGCATCGAGCTGTTGCAGGGGACTCTCGATCTTCTGATCCTGCGGACGCTTCAGCCCGGCCCGGCTCACGGCCATTCGATCGCCAAGGCGATCGAGCGCACGTCGGATGACGTGCTGCAGGTCGAACAGGGCTCGCTCTATCCGGCGTTGCATCGCCTCATCAAGCGCGGCTGGATCGTGGCTGAAGACGGCACGTCGGAGAATAATCGGCGAGCCAAGTTTTACCGCCTGACGCCGCAAGGGAAGAAGCAGCTGTCGGTGGAGACCACCAAGTGGGACAAGCTCGCCGGCGCGATCGCCAGGATTCTCAATTCCCGCGAGAGGACGTCATGAGCGTGCGAAAACCGGATCTCGACGGTCTCGATCGTGAACTGCGCGACCACATCGACGCCGAAACCGCGGACAACATCGCGCGTGGCATGTCGCCCGAGGACGCTCGCGGCGCCGCGATTCGGAAGTTCGGGAACATCACCCGCGTCAAGGAAGACGTTCGGGGCGTGTGGATCCCGGGCTGGATCGATCAGCTGCGGCAGGACGCGCGCGACGCGACCAGGTACCTGCGACGCAACCCCGGCTTCTCGTTTGCGATCGTCGTCACGCTGGCGCTCGGGATTGGCCTCACCACCGCGATCTACAGCGTCGTCAATGCCGTGCTGCTGCGTCCGCTGGCGTACCAACATCCGGAACGGATGGTGTGGCTGACCACGCAGCAGAAACCGAAGTCGGGGGATCGCAGAGACGCGAATGCGAACGGTGGTCCCGAGATGATGAGCTCGATCGATTTCGCGGCGTGGCATGCCCAGAGCATGTCGCTCGCGCACATGATTGCCTACGATTATTCGGACGCGACGCTGGTGGCAGGCAGCGAGGCGTCTCGCATTCGGATCGTGTCGGCTTCCGATGGATTCTGGGAAGTGAGCGGCGCCCGGCCGCTGCTGGGGGCGTTACCGACGTCAGGCGAGCCGGACGTGCTGGCCTTGACCCACAGCGTCTATCGCGAACAGTTCCAGTCCGACCCGCAGATCATCGGCCGCGCGGTGACGATCGACGGCCGCCAGATGACGATCGGCGCGGTGCTCCCGGACGACTTTCAGCCGCAACTGCCCGGGCAGCAGTGGTGGGTGTCCGCGAGCACCCGCGTCGATGCCGCCGCCTACCGTGTCATGGCGGTGCAGCCGGCCCCGCGCGTGCTAGACCGGAGTACCCAGGTCAGGATCTACCAGGTGTTCGGTGAGGTGAAGCCCGGCGTGCCAATTGAGCAGGCCCGCGCGGAGCTCGAAGCGATTCACGCGCGGGCGCAGAGCGAGAATGGCACCCCGTTCGGCGCGACGAACGCCGTGGTGATCCCGATGCAGGACAAGGTCGTCGGACCGTCGCGTCTCGCCCTCGGCGTCTTGCTCTCGGCGGCCGTCGTCCTGCTGCTGATCACGTGCGCGAACGTGGCCAACCTGCTGTTGTCGCGATCGGCCGCGCGGCGAAAGGAGATCGCGCTCCGCATGTCGGTGGGCAGCGGGCCGATGCGGGTGGTCAGGCAACTGCTCGCCGAGAGCCTCGCTTATGCGCTGCTCGGGGGCCTTGGCGGGGTGCTGCTGGCCTCGTGGTTGATCAGCGCGGTCATCAGTTTCGTCGGGACGGCCGTGCCACGGCTCAGCGAGACGACGCTCGATCTCGGCGTGATGACCGTCGCACTGGCAATGTCCGTCGCGACGGCGCTGCTCTTCGGCGTCGGGCCGGCGATCGCCTTGTGCTTCACGAACGTGCAGGAGGTCTTGAAAGAAGGCGGGCGCAGCGTGTCGGCGTCGCGAAGCGTCCTGCTCGCCGGCAGGGCGATGGTGTCGCTGCAGGTCGCCCTGACCGTGGTGCTGCTCGCCGGCGCCGGCCTGATGCTCAAAAGCGTCTGGCAGATGACCACCCCGCCGCCTGGCTTCGTACCCGATCAGTTGCTGACGATGCGCGTGGACTTCCGCGGGCCGCGGTACCGCGACGAGCGGGCCCGCCGCGATTACGCGGCGGCGCTGCTGGACCGGGCGCGGACGCTGCCCGGTGTGCTCGAGGCCGCCCTGACGTCGGGCCGCAACTCAATGAGGCTGGTGATCAAGGAAGGCGAGTCGATCAAGGACATCGACCGCAACGCGCGCGGCGCGCCGGTGAGCACGATTTCGGCGAATTTCCCGAGGCTGCTGGGGATGTCGCTGGTGAGCGGCCGCTGGTTCGAGGAGCTCGAGGCGCCCGGCGCCGTGTTGATCAACGAAAGCCTCGCACGACAGATGTACCCGGGCGTCGATCCCCTTGGCGCCCGCATCCAGCTCGACCCCAAGAGCTACGGCACCATCGTCGGCGTCGCCACCGATCTCAAGTACACGGACATCGACGCCGACATGAAGCCCGAACTGTTCTTTCATCATGCCGAGGCCCGCCTGTTCGGCGTCACCATGGTGATGCGGATCGACGGCGATCCGATTGGTGCGGCGCCGACGATTCGCAAGGCGTTGTCGTCGATCGATCCGACGCAGTCGTTCTATGCGATCGAAACCATGGAGCAGGCGCTGGCAGAGTCGATTGCGCCGCGCCGCTTCAACCTCCTCCTGCTTGGCACGTTTGCCATTGTTGCGCTGGTCGTCGCGGTGCTCGGTGTCTACAGCGTCGTGGCGTATGCGGTGTCGGAGCGCACGCACGAGATTGGGATCCGCCTGGCATTGGGCGCCGAACGCGCGCGGGTGGTGAGGATGATCGTGGGGCAGGGCATGGCCAGCGTGATCGCCGGCATCGTCATCGGCCTGGCTGCCGCGGTGATGGCGACGCGAGTGATTGCCGGCCTGCTTTATGGCGTCGAGGCGACCGACGTGTCGACCTTCGTGCTATCGACCATCACGCTCACCGCAATCGCCTTTATCGCGTGTTGTGCCCCGGCGCTCAAGGCCGCGGTGGTGGACCCGGTGATTGCGCTGCGGGCGGAATAACGGACTTGTGCCGGGGGTTGACACTACGGGCCGGCGTGGCAATAAGGGCCGGGGTGGCACTATGCGCCGGGGAAGGGCACTGCGAGCCCGGAATGACGCTTTGGGCCGGGGGTGCAGCACAGCCATATTCGTGCGCACCGCTCGCACCGGTTCGCGAGTATCATTCAGAGACCCCATGCCATTCAAAGAGAAGGCCATTGTCCGCCACAGATTGCGCCCCGACTGGGGTGTTGGCCGCGTGCTGATGCGCAGCGAAGAGTATCTTCAGATCGACTTCACCGCCGGCGGGTTGAAGAAGCTGAAGACCGTCATCGCAGACGAGCATCTGCTGGCCGCGACGGACGACGAATTCAAAGCCAGCAAACCGCCGACGGTGAAGGCGGTCCGAGTGAAGGCGTCCGAGCCGAAAGAGATCAAGCAGAAGAAACTGACGCGACGCATGGTCTAGTCGTCGCGGCCGGTAGCGCTATAATCGATGGTTCCGGCCGGAGTGGCGGAACTGGCAGACGCGCGGGACTCAAAATCCCGTACTCGCAAGAGTGTGTGGGTTCGACCCCCTCCTCCGGCACCAATGCCTCGGCACTTCTTGCCGGGGCGGAACTCCTCGACGTTCTGTCGTTGCGGGTGTATCGCTCCCTATCGCGTGCCGTTCCAGGTCCCGCTGCAGCTGCCGCCAGAGAACGTGCCGGTAAAGGATCGGCGATCGGCCGCCAGCGTCGCGACGAAGGTGTACACCGTATCGATTTGCACGGCGAACGAGATGGTGTTGCCGCTCACGATCAACGGCACCGTCTGATTGACCACCCCAACCGACGACACGCTAATCAGGAGCTCTGCCTGTCCAATCGCGTTGCGGCGGATCGTCCCCGCCCAACCAGCGCTGGCCGGCAGGGCCGCGGGACATCCCGCGCCTTTCGCGATTGAACCACTCCAGCTACCAAACAACGGGTCGCTCGCGGCCTGCGTGATCGTCACGGCCTGACTGGCCACGGTCAGAATCGCCGTGCGGCTGTCGCCGGTGTTTTCAGCAATCGACACGCCCACTGTTCCCGTTCCTGTCTGGCTGGCGCCGGAGGTGATGGTCGCAAATGCCGCATTGGACGTGGCGGTCCACGCGCAGCCGCTGTTGGTGGTGACGCCGATCGAGGCACTGGCGCCGATGCTCGCAATGCTGAGCGCCGTCGTCGACAACGTGAACGTGCACGCCGTTGGCGGTTGTGGGCTCGGAGACGATGGCGACCGCGCGCTCGAACAGGACGCACACAAAATCACCGCGAGGAGCGCGATCGACAAACGTCGACTCATGGATCGAGCGTAGTAGTCATACGGTCCGATAACAAGCTGAGCCGGTCTCACTCAGCTCGTAAAGTTACGGCGGGATCGACCGAAGCGGCGGATCGCGCCGGGAGATAGCTCGCGAGCAACGCCACCACCATGACCGCCACTGTCGCAGCACCGAAGCTGACGAGATCGCTCGCCGTCACGCCGTAAAGGAACGCCTGCATGCCACGCGTCACCGCCGCCGCAATCACGAGGCCGATCACGATGCCCACTGCCGCAAGCGTGAGGCCACGATTGACGACGGCGCTTGCGACCTCGCGCCGGGTGGCGCCGAGGGCGAGTCGGATGCCGAATTCGCGGCGCTGCCGGCTGACGCCGAACGCCATCACGCCGTAGACGCCGACGCACGAGAGGAACAGCGCCATTGAGGCGAATGAGCCCACGAGCGCCATTGCCAGCCATCGCTGGCTGACCGAACGCGACAACACTTCGTCCAGCGTTCGCGCGTCGTATACCGGCTGCTCGGGATCGAGCTCGCGGATGCGTTCGCTGATCGTCGCGAGCGTCGCCGTGGGATCGGCGGCCGTGCGGGCAACCACGACGGCGCGGTCCTGCGTGCGCTGACGGTGGTCCCAATAGATCTGTCCGGCCGAATCCACATCCAGACCGTCGTGTTTCACGTGACCGACCACGCCCACCACTTCCATCCACGGTGAGGCCTTGCCGGCATCGCCGCGCGCCGGAAAGCGCATGCGCTTGCCGATGGCGCTCTCGCCCGCCCATCGCTGCTTCGCGATCCGCTCGTCGATGATGGCGACCACCGGCGCCGTTGTCTCATCGCCGCCGCCGAAGGTTCGTCCCTCGATCACCGGAATCCCCATCGTTCTGAAGTAGTCGGCGGAGATCACGCGCCCGCCGTAGAACGCGGACTCGGACAAACGATCTTCGAACTCGACGAACACGTTCTGCCGGTTGCCCGACAGCGGCAGGCGATTGACGATCGCTACCGACTGAACGCCCGGCGTGCTGGCGACGCGCTCGAGAATGGCCGTCTCGAATCGCGCGATGTGCTCATCGCTGCGGTACTTGGAACGCGAAATTGCGAGATGCAGGCTGACGACGCTTTCGGATCGGAACCCGGGATCGATCGAGACGACCGAGGTGAAACTTCTCGTCAGTAACACAGCGGCGGTGAGTAGTGGCAGCGAGAGGGCGATCTGCGCCACGACCAATGCCTGGCGAATGCGCGCGTGCCGAGGAGCTCCGGTGGAGCCGCGACTCCCGTCACCAGAGGCGAGCGCCAGATCGGAGCCCCATGCCTGCGCCGCCGGCAACGCGGCGGCAAGCATGCCGGCGATGGCCAGCACCACTAACGCCACCAGCAACACGGCCTGGTCCACGGCGATGCTGTCCACGCGCGGCAGGGTCGCCGGCGCCCGGGGCACGAACGCCCGCACCGCGATGGCCGCCACGCCGATACCCAATGCACCGCCCACCAGCAATACCGGTGCGATTTCCGCAATGGATTGCAGCACCACCCGCGGTCGCGACGCGCCGAGCGCGAGGCGCACGGCCACCTCGCGGCTGCGCGCGGCCGCGCGCGCGGAGAGCAACCCAGCCAGATTCAACGCCGCCACGAGCAACAGTGCGGCGACGGCAGCGAACATTACATAGAGCCCGGCCCGCACGTTGCCGACGAGATTCGCCTCCAGCCCAATCACCTCGACGCCGACGCCCTTATTCATGGGATGCCGTTCGGCGAGGCGGGCGGCAATCACGTCCATCTGACTCTGAGCTTCCGCGATGCCGATGCCAGGCTTGAGCCGGGCGACGCTGCGAAGACCGAACGCCGGGATTTGCCGCGTCATCTCGAGCGGATTGACCGTCAACGGGACCCACAGGTCGTACGGCCGTTCGGGAAACGGAAAGTCCGCGCCCATCACGCCCACCACTTCGTACGGCACGTCCGACAGACGGATGCTGCGACCGACGATCGAGCGATCGGCACCGAAGCGGCGCCGCCAGAACGGCTCGGCGAGTAACACCACGCGCTCGTGGCCGACCTCATCCTCCGCTTCGGTAAAGCCCCGCCCGAGCATCGGCGACACGCCGAGCACCGCCAGCGAATTCGCGGAGATGCGCGCGGCCAGCAAACGCTCAGGCTCGCCGTTGCCGTCGGTGAGATTGAAGTTGGCGAGCGGGTTGTAGAGGGCGATGCCCTCGAAGACGGTGTTCTCCGCCTGCCAGTCGCGTCGATCGGCGGCGCTCACCGCATCACGCGCATAGCTCGGACTGCGTCCCCAGATCTGGACAAGGCGATCGGGCTCGGGAAAGGGCAGCGGCCGCAGCAGCACGCCGTACACCACGCTGAAGATGGCCGTGACCGACGCGACGCCTACTGCCACGATGGCGATGGCGGAGAGCGAGAACGCGGGCGCCTTGAGGAGAAGCCTGAGGCCGTACTTGACGTCACCGCCAAACTGCCGCACCAGCGCGCCGGCACGACCATCACGCGAGTCTTCGCGGACGACCTCGGCATTGCCGATGGCGAGCGCGGCCGCGCGACGCGCCTGTTCGAGCGGCATGCCGGCGTGGAGGTTGGCCTGCACCTGCCGATCGAAATGAAAGTGCAGCTCTTCGTTCAACTCGCGATCGCGTGCGGACGGATGAAACCACTCGCGCCAGGCCACGACGAAACGATGGTGCCAGCGCATCATCAGGCCTTTCGTAACACGAGGCCGATTCCGCTCGAAAGCCGTTCCCACGTGGCTTCCTCTTGCTCGAGCCGCTTCTTCCCGGCTTTCGTGAGACGGTAGAAACGCGCGCGGCGATTGTTTTCAGAGGTGCCCCAGTCCGCGGTGATCCATCCTTGCCGCTCCAGGCGTTGCAAGGCCGGATAGAGCGAGCCTTGCGGCAATTGCAGGATCTCATCGGAGAGCTGCCGGATGCGCTGCGCGATGGCCCAGCCATGCATCGGCGCGAGCGCGATGGTCTTCATGATCAGCAGATCGACGGTGCCCTGGACCAGATCAGTCGGCTTCCCCATGTTTATCTACAAGAGCATATGATGACTCTTGTAGATAAACAAGTGGAGCGCTACAGCTCGAGGTTGACCCGCACGCACCCGACGTGTTCCTGGCGGGTATTGAGGACATTGGGGCGGATGTAGTCCGCCAGGTGGTCGAGGTCGGGTGCCGTGATGGCGCCAATGCGGCGGAGGACGGCCAGCAGTGCCGGTTCAGCGGCGCGCTTGGCGCCGTCTTCGACCTTGAGCGCGATGCCCAGCCTCATCGCCGGCACCCCGGCGCAGTAAAAGCCTTCCGCGCCGACTTTCGCAAACAGGCGGCCCCTGGCCACTCGCATCAGGTCGGTGTCCAGGCGACGGCTGCCGGCGACGAATTCCGGGTGCTTGACCATGGCGTCAACGATCTGCGCCGGCGCCGCCACACCCTCGGCGGCGGCCGCCGCGAAGCGCGCGCAGCCCTCGGCCACCGCGTCGAGCGACAACGCGAAGGTCGGCAGCCCGCAGCCATCCACCGCCTGCGACACCTCCTCCGGGTTCACGCGCATCCACCGCTCGAGCGTCGAGCGCACGCGCTGCTGCATCGGGTGCGTGGGCTTGTGATAGCCGTTGGTCACCCATTGCTGGCACACGCAGCAGGCGAGCATGCCGGCGTGTTTTCCCGAACAGTTGTTGTGAATCCGTCCCGGCTTCTCGCCGGCGACGACCATCTCGTTGGCGGTGGGTTCATGGAGCGGGAGGTGCGGTCCGCAGGCCAGCGCGGCTTCGCTGATCTTGGCTTTGGCGAGGATCGAGCGCGCTGCGCCGACATGAAACGGCTCGCCGCCGTGCGAGGCTACGCAGAGCGCTAGTTCTTCAGCGGTCAACCCAAAATGTTCAACGCCGCCCGCTTCCACGAAGGGCAGCACCTGGAACATCTTGATCGCCGAGCGCACGAAGCTTTGATGCGCCGGGTTGCCGGCGCTTGTCGTCAGGCCTTCCTCGGCATGTACCACCGCCACGTGCACCCGATGGCTGGATTCGACCACATCGCCGCGCAGCACTTCGACCGTGCAGCGGCCTGGCGTCAACTCGGCACCCACACCAGTGCGACGAGCTGCACCGACACCCCTCCGCGTTTTGGTTTGACGAGCACGCGCTCGAACGGCTCGTTGGAAAGATCCCAGTCGGCCGAGACGGATTGCAGGTCGGTTTCCATCGCTGACTCGACTTCGGCCATTTGCGTCTTGAGCGCGGTGACGTTCTCACTGGCCCGCGTCACATCCTCGGATTCGCGGCCGACTCGTCCCATGCCGCGGGCCGCCGTGGTGGCCCGGCCCAGCGTGCCGGTGCTGATGGCCTTGCGTCCAAGTAGCGCACCGAAGATCGTCGCGCCGATCGAAACGGCGGCCCCCATCTTCGCGCCCGATGCCTGGGCCTCCTGGACCTGCACCGCATGTTCGGCCCTTCTGATCCGGTCCTGCAGCGACGTGAGCCGGGCAGCGTGTTTCTGGCGCACCTTCGCGAGGGCCGCATCGCGGGCTTCACGAGCCTCGGTCTGCAAGCGAATCCGAAAATCGCGCTCGGATTCATCCGGGGCCGACACCAACTTCGCGCGCGAGCTCTTGAACAACTCGAGCGACTGCGTCTGTGCGATCCACTGCGCGAAGTCTTTCTTCCAGGTCGCGTAGTTTTTCGGCTTGGTGGCCGCCGCCGGCAGCGGACTGAAGGTCGCGCCGTCGGGTGCGGTCTTGGACAGCTCATTTACCGAGAAATCGGCGAGCTCAGCCTGATCCCAATTCACTGCGACGGGGCCATCTGTGATCGGCGTGACCACAGTCACATCTCGAGTCTCGTCCAATCCGAGCTTCGAATCGGCGTACGCGATGCGCGCGGTCCCCATTAACAACGGGACATATTCAGTACCGCCCGGCACAAAGAATTGTTCGATCGCCGGATCAACAATGGGAGCGGTTCCACCGGTTCCAGAGGTTCCAAGAGTTCCAGGGGTTTGGTTCGAACGAGTTATGACCGGTTCGAACCCTGCTTTTGGAACGCTTGGAACACTTGGAACGTTTGGAACTGGGGCCGTCTTCGTTAGCCGTTTGATCTCCTCGCGGCCCAGTGGTCCCCGGAGGTACGAAAGCGCCCAGCGGGTCTCAAAAACGACCGGCTGTTTTTCATGAACGTTATGTAGGAGGAATTGGCGCTTTCCTAACGCCGACAGCAGCTGGTCGAGCTCGGCGCGATCGAATCCAGCGCCAGCCGACGAAGCCGCGCCCTCCAGTCCGTCCAAGACGCGGGCCTTGTCCCGTTCGGTTTGCAGGCGGCCCAGCATCCACGTACCCGCGTTGGCGAGCGCCTTGTAGTCCAGATCCACGGGGTTTTGCGTGGCCGCCACCACGCCCAATCCAAACGCGCGCGCCTGTTTCAGCAGCGTCAGCAGCGGCGGTTTCGACGGCGGGTTCGCCACCGGCGGCAGAAAGCCAAAGATCTCGTCGAAATACACGAGTGCGCGCAGGCTCGAGGTGCCCCGCTGGCTGCGCATCCAGCCGACGATTTCGTTCAGCAGCAGCGACACGAAGAACATCCGCTCCTGGTCGTCGAGATGGGCAATCGAAATCACGCTCACGCGTGGACGGCCGTTGAGGCCGTAGAACAGGCGATCGATGTCCAGGGCCTCGCCCTCGAGCCAGGCGCTGAAACCGGGTGCCGCCAGCAGCTGGTTCAACTGCATGGCCAGGGCAAAGCGATCCTTCGACGGAAAGAAGCTCTCGAGATCGAGCACGCCAACCTTGGCGATGGGCGGCGACTGGATCTGCGCGATCAGCGCCGGCAGGTCCAGGTCGCGGCCGGCGCGCCAGCTGTTGGTGAAAAGATTCGCAAGCAGGACGTGTTCGCGGCTCTTGATCGGCTCGGCGTCGATCCCGGCCAGCGTGAGCACGCTCGTGGCGGCCGTCGACACGCGGTCTTGCAACAGCTCGGCATCATTCACGATCTCCGGGTCGGGCGCCGCAAACGATTTCATGATCGACAGCGGCCGGCCCGACGAACTGCCCGGCGTATAGAGCGCGAACTCTGCCGCATCCCGCAAACGCTCGATGCGCGTGCCGTCCTGGCCCCACTCCGCCAGACCCTTCGACCATCGCGCTGCTTCGGCAGCCGCAAACGCGTCGACCGTTTGTCCGGCCCGGCGCGCCTCGTCTGGGTTCACCCACGGCAGAAAGTCCTCAGCGGCGAGCCTGGGAAAGGTGAGCAGGAGATTGCCGAGATCGCCTTTCGGATCGATCGCAATCACAGGCACGGCGTCGATGGCGCATTCTTCGATCAGGTCAATGCCCAATCCGGTCTTGCCGCTGCCGGTCATGCCGACGATCACGCCGTGCGTGACGAGATCGGAGGCATCGTAAAGAAGGGGGGTCGGGGGATCGAGCGCTCGGCCGAGGTAGAACAGTCCGAGTTTCTCGAAATCGGTCACTGACGCACCTTGCCGTCGGCCACGTACAAGTAGACCGTACGGGTCCGTCCCGTGGCATCCTCAAACGTGTCGGTCTTGGCCGCCTGCCAGTCGCCCATGCTGAACGTGTTGGTGACCACGCGCGCGCCCGGCTTCAGTTGCTTGGTCAGGATCGGCCTGAGGCGCAGGTTCGACGCAGAGAGCAGGAAGGTGGTCACCACGGTCGCGTTGCTGACATCGGTCTTGAGCGCGTCCTGCAATCGGAATTCGACGAGGTGCTCGACGCCATCCTTCTTCGCGTTGGCTTTGGCCTCCGAGATCCGGACCGGATCGATGTCCACGCCCAGCCCGCGCGCTCCGTACTTCTTCGCGGCCCAAATGGGGATGCGGCCATCGCCGCATCCCAGATCGACGACGAAGTCGTTCTTGGTGACGCTGGCCAGGCTCAGCATTCGTTCGACCACGTCGTGCCCGGTGGGCACATATGGTGCCAACTGCGGCGCATCAGGCCGTTTACTAGGTACCTGAGGTGCCTGAGGTTCCTGATGAGCTGCCTGAGTGCCTAGGGTGGGTGCTGAAGGGAGGACGAAAAAACTCGACAGAATTGTTAGCCATGTCGCAAAGCGGATCATGCGTTGAGCATATAAAAAACGGTCTAACCGTGCACGAAATCAGGGTTTACGAGGGGGTGGTGCCGCGTGTCCCAATATCCGAAAACATGCCAATTTCAGGCCATTTCCGTTGATTTTAGCCCCTTTCTCGGCTATACTGACTGGACCTGATAGCGGCTTCACTCCTGCCATACACCACATCTCGAAACGAGGGGCACGTGGGATTTAAGATCGGTGACAAGGTCATATACCCGAACCATGGACTCGGGGTCGTCGAAAAAGTCGAAGAAAAGACGATTCTGGGCACCACTTGTGGGTTTTTTCATCTACGGATCTTGTCGAATGAAACGACCGTCCTGGTTCCGGTCGCCAACGTCGACAACGTCGGCCTCCGTCGGGCCATCACGGACGAAGAGGTTGAACGTCTGTTCCTGTTGCTGGGCGACGGCAAGATTGATAACCACCAGAATTGGAAAGGCCGGTTCAAAGACAACTCAGACAAGATGCGCACCGGCTCGATTTACGACATGGCCGATGTGCTCAAGAGCCTGACATTCCTCGCCAAGTCCAAGAGCCTCTCGTTCCGCGAGAAGCGCATGCTGGATCGCGCCAAGGCGCTGATCATCTCGGAGATCTCCGAAGTGATGCAGACCACGGTGGCGGCGATCGAGGACCGGGTCAACCAGGCACTCGAAAAGTGCTTCATGACCAAGGCCCGGAATGCGCAGCGCGCGGTGGCGCGCGCGGCGACGGCCAAGGCGGCCCCGGCGAAGGCCGTGGCCCGCACGGCGCCGGCGGCGGCAGCAGTCACAGCGCCGCGACGCCAGGCTCGCGCATCGTAAGTGGCCGACGAACCTAAAGGTTCGTCGCTACTGGTAAATTGAGGGCGGCATGATGACCATCATTGCCGCCCTCAGATCTGTACTGACCTACCTCATTGTCTCCCTTTACGTCCTGATCGCCGGCCCGATTGGCCTGCTGATCGGCGTGCCGTTCAAGATCAAGGGGATTCTCTATTTCCTCGGCCACATTGGCGTCGGCCTCGCGCTGGCGCTGGCCGGGATCCGCTACCGCGTGCACGGCCGCGAGCGCGTGCCCAAGGGACGCGCCGTGGTGTTCTGCTCGAATCACGAGAGCAACGTCGATCCACCCGTGCTGTTCCAGGCCTTGCATCGGCGGTTGCACGTGCTGTTCAAGGCCGAACTGAAAAAGCTCCCCATCCTCGGCAAGGTGATGGTGGCCGGCGGGTTCGTGCCGGTCGAGCGCGAACGGCGCGAGGCGTCGATGGCCTCGATCGACGAGGCGGCCAAGTCGATCCGACAGGGCAACACCTTCCTGATTTTCCCCGAGGGCACGCGCAGCGGCACCATGGAGCTCTTGCCATTCAAGAAGGGCGGCTTCATCATGGCGATCAAGGCGCAGGCGCCGATCGTGCCGGTGGCGGTGTCGGGCGGGCGATCGTCGATGCAGAAGGGCAGCTGGCTGGTGCGGCCCGTGATGGTGGACGTGCGAATCGGCGAGCCCGTGGAAACGACTGGTTATTCGGTTGACGATCGCGATCAATTGATCGAGATTGTGCGCAGGAGGATTGAGGACCTGCGGGCCCAAGCCCCAAGCCCCAAGTCCTCCACCTTCGCCAAGGCTTCGGCGGACAGGCAAGTCCCATAATGGAATGGTTAGTCACACTCGGGCGCACCTTGGGATTCTCGCTCGCGGCGGGCGTGAACCTCTATGCGACCGTGGCCATTCTCGGCCTCGCGTCGCGCTACGACTGGGTCGAGCTTCCCGAACAATTCAAGATCTTCGATAACCCCTGGATCATCGGCCTCGCCGGCGTCCTCTACGTCGTCGAGTTCGTGGCCGACAAGATTCCGTGGGTCGATTCGCTCTGGGATTCCATTCACACGCTGATTCGCCCGGTGGGCGGCGCCTTGATCGCGGTGGCGTCGATCGGCGACGTGTCGCCCGGTCTGCAAGGTGTGATGGCGCTGCTTGGCGGCGTGGTTGCCGCGGGTAGTCACGCCACGAAGGCAGGCACTCGGGTGGCCGCAAACACGAGCCCCGAGCCGTTCAGTAACTGGTTCCTGAGCCTCGCTGAAGATGCGTTCGTGATCGGCCTCAGCCTGATCACGCTGAAGTTCCCGCTGCTCGCGCTCGGCATGAGCGTGGTGATCCTGCTGATGATCATGCTGGTGGCGCGAAAAATCTGGAAATGGTTAAGAGCGGGGCCTAAGACAGAGCCGAGCGCAGGCGCTCCAGTATCTCCGTAGGAATTTCCACCGCCTTAATCGACCCGTCCGGTTGCTCCTTCACGCACACGGCGGTGACCGTGCCAGATGCGATCACCGTGTCGCCGCGCACGAGGGTATGCGCCCATTGAATGGTGCGGGCGCTGACCTTCGCCATCTCGGTCCGCACCTCGAACTCATCGTCTACTTTCAAGCGATTCTTGAAATCACAGTGTGCCGAGATGCGGGGCCATTGATGCTCGCGGCCCTGGGCCGCGATCCGCATCCCCGCCGTGCGCCAGATCGCGTGTTCGGCTTCCTCCATGTAGCGGAAGAAATTCGAGAAGTGGACCTGGCCGGCCATGTCGGTCTCGGCAAATTCCACCCGGCGCTTGTAGATGGCGGCCAGATTAGACACCGAGGCGCCGGCCCTCCGGCAGCACCAGCTCGTTGACCTTGTCGCCCGCCTTTTCCGGAGGAGCGCCTTCATCCCACGTCGAGAGGCGCTTCTTGTCGGGCGGATACAGTGACTCCATCGGCTTCCAGACCGTGTCGACCTTGTCTTCGAACAGATCGCCGATCAGCAAATCGGTGACGGTGTTGCGAAGGTCAGGGTAATTCCTGACGAAGTTACCGAAGCTGAAGCCATCGTAGTACTCGCACACGAGCCGGCGCATGCGATCGACACCGGTGTTGAAATTGTCGCCCCAGCGTCCCAGCTGCGCGGCGCTGGTGTCGCCCTTCTGCAATCCGTCGATGATCGCGTCGGCGGCGAGCTCGCCGGACTTCAGCGCCAGCAGCACGCCGGACGAGTAGAGCGGATCGAGGAACCCGAAGGCATCGCCGACGAGCACCCAGCCGTTGCCGGCCACCTGCGTCGAGCGATACGAGTAATCGCGCGTGGCGAAGAACCCGGTCACGCGTTTGGCATTGCCGATGCGCTTCTTCACCGCCGGTGTTTTCTCGACTTCTTCGAAGTAGGTCGCCTCGTGATCGCCCTTTCGCCCCTTGAACAGGTAATCAAAGGGCGCCACGACGCCCAGCGACACGATGTTGTTGTGTTGCGGGATGTACCAGAACCACCCGTCTCTTCCAGGTGTCTGGAGGACCATGGTCGCGCCCTCATCGCGGCCGGTGTCGCGGTAGGCGCCTTCCCAGTAGGTCCAGATGGCGCCCTTGTTGAGGACCGGGTCCCACAAGCGCAGCTTCATGCGGTTCATCAGCATCGCGGCCTGGCCGCTGGCATCGACCACGACCTTGGCGCGGATCTCCTTGCGCTGGCCATCCTGCTTGATCGCAATTCCGGTAGCGCGGTCGCCGTCGAACAGCACCTCAACGACGTGGACTCCGTCGTGGGCGTCGACGCCGTGCTCGCGCGCGTTGTCGAGCATCATCTGGTCGAACTCGCTGCGCACCACCTGCCAGGTCTGCGAGCACTCGTGGGGTTTGTTGTCCCAAAAGTAGAACGGCGCCGACTCCTTGCCGTGCGCGTTGACGAACTGGACGCTGTACTTCTTGACGAAATGGCTCTTCTGCATCTTCTCGAGCATGTTGAGCCGCTTCAGCACCCAGTAGGTTTCGGGGATCAGTGATTCGCCGATGTGGAAGCGGGGGAACTTCTCCCGTTCGAAGAGGCCGACTTTCAGACCGCCCTGCGCGAGGATGGTGGCAGTGGTGGACCCTGCCGGTCCGCCGCCAATCACAACTACGTCGTATTCAGAGGAAATCGACATCAATTGAAAATTAGAAACTAAATTATGAACACTAGGTGTAACGGATGCCGGTATGTTCCGGCAGGAAAAATCGTGGCAGCAGGACGTCGACGCGCAAGAGCGCGTCGCGCGTCAACGCAATGCGATCGGCGCTCAATTCGGCAAGGTAGCCGTCGCGGCGGAGCGAATCGAGTGCATCGTGGAAGCGGCTGAGCACGTCGACGCCGTACTTCTGGGCGAAGTACGACGGGCGGTTGGAGCCGCGCTTCAACTGCAGCACGAACTCGCGAATCATGCGCTCCTCGTGAGTGGGGCGGTAGGCGCGACCGAGCGGGATCTCGCCGTGCTCGATGGCCTCCTGATACTTCGGCCACGTGTCGAGGTTCTGCACGTGCACGCCGTTGATGTGGCCGAAGGAGGCCACGCCGAGGCCGAGCAGGTCGGCGCCTTCCCAGAGCCGATCGCGATAGACGAACTTCGTGCGGGCCGGATCCTTCACCGCCGTGTAGGCGCTGCCGATGTGGTAACCCGCGCGCTCGAGCGCGGCGAACGCGTCAGCCACCCAGCGCCGCTTGATCGCCCAGCCCGCCACCGGATCGCCAAACTGGCCGCCGCCCTTCAACAGGTCGCCGCTGATGGTCGTGTTGTAGGGCAGCTCCATCTGGTAGATGGTGATGCTGTCGGGCGACATCGCCAGCGTGCGCGCGATGCAGTCCTGCCAGTTGTCGTCGGTCTCGCCGAGCATGCCGGCGATCAGATCGATGTTGATTTGCGGAAAGCCGAGCGCGCGCGCCGCCTCGTAGGCCTTGCCGATCTCAGGCGAACGATGCGCCCGGCCGTTCAGTTCGAGAATGCGGTCGCTGAAGTTCTCGACGCCGAGGCTGAGGCGCGTGACGCCCATGTCGCGGATCGCGGCGAGCTTGGCGTCGGTGAGCGTGCCAGGCTCGCACTCGAAGGTGATCTCCTCGGCGTGGTTCCACTCGCCGTGAGCGTTGAGGCGCTTCAGGACCTTCTGCAGCTGCTTGGTTGACAGGAACGACGGCGTGCCGCCGCCGAAGTAGACGAAGTTGAAGCGGCGTCCGGCGACGGCGGGCATCTTCGCGTAGAGTTCCCATTCGCGCGCTAGGAGATCGAGGTATTGCTCGACCTCGCGCGCGTTCTTGTCGGTGTAGACCCTGAAGTAGCAGAAGTGGCAACGCTTCCGGCAGAACGGGATGTGGAGATATAAACCCAGGGCCCGTTCGACTCGCGGCCCCAC
This sequence comes from uncultured Acidimicrobiia bacterium, assembly GCA_963784445.1. Lineage (GTDB taxonomy): Bacteria > Acidobacteriota > Vicinamibacteria > Vicinamibacterales > UBA2999 > 12-FULL-67-14b. The sequence continues at coordinate 797,796 of CAWARO010000003.1, forward strand.
GCCTTCGGCGTGCGGCCGCTCGCTCAGGGCGACGTGGGCGTCCCTGATATTCTCGGCCGCCCACGTCGAGAACGGCGGGTAATTGGCGACGAAGTAGCTTCCGACGTCCGTCTGCTCGACGGTACTCTCCCCCTGCACTCCTGACATGTATCTTCCAATGATACCCCTCGACTCGCCATTCGGTTTACTTGCAAACCGAATGGCTCGCTCGGGGCATGGCCGGAGTAAGCTTGGGCCATGCTGTCCAGGACTGCACTTGTCGCTGCGATGCTGCCTGCGTTGCTGGTCGCCCAGGACCAGCCGAGGGACGAACAACTGCCGCGGTTCCGCGCCGGCACGAACCTGGTCCGGGTTGACGCCTACGTCTCCGCTGACGGCAAGGCGATCACCGATCTTAAGGCCGAGGACTTCCAGGTCTTCGAAGACGATAAATTACAAACGGTCGAGAACTTCGAGCTGTTCACCGCGCGCGCGCCGATCCCCCAGTCGGAGCGGACCAATCCCACCAACGTCCGCGACATGCGCCAGGAAGCGCTGGATGCCGGACGGGTATTTACGATGTTCTTCGATCGGTTCTACGTGTCGCTGTCGGGCTCGTATCACGCGCGTAAGCCGATCATCGAAACGCTCGATCGCGTGATCGGGCCGGACGACCTCATCGGCGTGATGACGCCGGAGATGTCACCGTCGGCGATCACCTACAGCCGCAAGACCACCAGCATCGAGAAAGCAGTGACCGACACGTGGCACTGGGGCACGCGCGACAGCATCAACGCCGAGTTACCGCAGGAGCAAGCCATTCGTGCCTGTTACCCCAACCCCGATGACGCGCGTCTCGCCGGCGAGATGATCGGGCGGCTGCGAGAGCAGCACACGCTTGATGCACTCAAGGCGCTGGTGGTGCATCTCGAAGGGCTGCGTCCCGAGCGAAAATTCGTGATGGTCTTTACGGAAGGGTGGCCCCTGTACCGTGCCAATCCGTCCCTGGCCCGCACGAGCGAGGGCCGTGTCCCGACGGGCGATCCGGTGGGTACCGATCCGCGAACCGGCGGCCTGCGCCGCGCCGGCGCCGAAGATCCGCAGACCGGTTATCAATCGGTGGAGTCGTGCGATCGGCAGCGCACCATGATGGCGTATAGCGATCATGAAATGGAGTTCCGCGAGTTGCTGCAGCGCGCCAATCGCGCCAACGTCAGCTTTTATCCGATCGATGCACGCGGGCTGATCGTCTTCGACACACCCATTGAATGGGGCGTGCCGCCGTCAGTGGACGCGGCGTGGCTGCGCAAGCGCCACGACGACCTGCGGATGATGGCCGATCAAACGGACGGTCACGCCGTCCTGGATGTGGGCAACGTGTCGCAGGCGATGCAGAAAATCTTCGCCGACGTCGGCTCGTACTACCTCCTCAGTTACTACTCGACCAATCCGAGACTCGACGGGCGTTTCCGCCGCATTCGCGTGGAAGTGAAGCGGCCGGATGTCGAGGTGCGCGCGCGGCCCGGCTATCTGGCACCCACTGAAGCGGAATTGCGGGCAGCCGGCGGCACCAGTCCAACGCGAGCGGGAGTAAACACGCCGCCGCCGACCGTGACGCGCGCGCTCGATGCCATCGCGCCCGCACGCGGCAATCTGCCGGTGCGCGTCCAGGCCGCCGGCGGCGCCGGCACGATCCGCGCCGTGGTCGAGCTCGATGCCGTCACCGCGAAGCAGCCCGAATGGATCTCCGGCGGCACGTTGAAGATCACGTTCGAGCCGGAACGCACCGTCGGCTCCAGCCAGACCACCGTCTCTCAGACCATCACGCTCGCGATCGAGCCAGGCCAGCGGAGTATTCCCGTCGACGGCACTACCGAACCGCTCGCCGCCGGCCGCTATTCGGTTCGTGCCGAGCTCACTCCGCGGAGCGGCCGTTCCCCCATTCAGGTGACGACGTTTACCACGGTGCTGAAGGATGCGGCGCCGGTTGGTACCGGCGCACTGGCGCTGCGGCGAGGCCCCAGTACCCGGACTCGCATATGTGCCGACCGCCGATCCGCGCTTCCGCCGCACCGAGCGCCTCCGCATCGAAGTGCCGGTGAGCGGTGAGGGTTTTACCGGAGCTGGCCGCCTGCTCACGCGCGAAGGGCAGCCGCTGCAAGTGGTGGTGAACTACAGCACGCGCACCGACGCGAGGGGACAGCATCTCGCGGTCGGCGAAGCGGCGCTGGCGCCGCTGGCGGCCGGCGAATACGTGCTGGAGTTGTCGTTGACCAAGGATGGCAAGACGGAAGCCGTCAACTACGGATTCCGACTCATCCCATAGCTCGCATGGTCGCCCGGCTCAGCGCGTGCGCGGTGATTGCGGCCCTCGCCGCCGTGCACGGCCAGGAGCAGCTACCGCGATTCCGCGCCGGCGCCAACCTCGTCACGGTTGATGCCTACTTCTCGAAGGACGGCTCGGCCGTCACCGATCTCAAACCAGAAGACATCGAGATCCTCGAGGACGATCGTCCGCAAGCGATTGAATCCTTCCGCCTGATCCGCGCGCAACGGCCGGGCAGCACGACGCCACCGCTGGACCCCCTCGGCGTGACCGCCGAACGCGACGCGGCCGAACAACCGGAGGCGCGGGTCTTCGTGATGTTTCTCGATCAATGGCACGTCAGCTTCGAAGGATCGGCGAAGGCGGCGGCGCCGGTGTCGGCCCTTCTGAATCGCGTGGTTGGCGCCGATGACCTGGTTGGCGTAATGACGCCCGACCTGCCCGCTCGCAGCCTCTCGTTGACGCGCCGTACCGACGCCATTGATCGCATGGTCCGCCACGCCACCGAGTGGAACCAGCGCGATCGCGTCGGCGCGCTCGATCCTCGAGAGCGCGAAATCGACTTGTGCTATCCCGACAACGATCCCAGACGGCCCCAGTATGCCGGTATCGCAAAGGAAATGATCGAGCGCCGCCGCGAGCAGAAAACGCTGCGGGCCCTCGACGATTTGATCGCGCATCTGGGCAATCTGCGCGAGGAGCGCAAGTTCGTCGTGCTGCTGTCAGAGGGATGGGTGCTTTTCAAGCAGAATGAGCGGTTGGGCGCGGTGCTCGAGACGGATTCAATACCTTCGGCCCCGGGAGTCGGGGTAGTTGACGGACGCGTCACGGCCGGCGCGAATCGGCCGAACGGGTACGATCGCACCTTTGAATCGTGCGAGCGCGAGCGGTCAATGCTCGCGTTCGTCGACCATGGGCTCGAACTCCGGCAGCTCTCGCACCGCGCCAATCGCGCCAACGTCACGTTCTACGTGGTCGATCCCCGTGGCCTGGCCGCGTTCGACGATTCCATCGGGCCGCTGCGCCCGGCCACGCCCACACAAGACCGGCAACGAATGGCCCAGCGGCAGGGAGGCATCCGCGAACTCGCCGCGAATACCGAAGGGGCGGTGGTCCTCAACACGAATGACGTCAAGGGCGGCGTGGCGCGCATGATGACGGACCTGAACGCGTATTACCTGTTGCGCTACTACTCCTCGAATACCAACCTCGATGGCCGGTTCCGCCGAATCACGGTGCGCGTGTCGCGTCCCGGTGTCCGGGTGCGCGCGCGAACGGGTTATCTCGCGCCCACCGAGGCCGAAGCTCGCGCAGTGGGCGTGACCCCGAGGCCGGTGAGCTTGCCGGAGGGCGTTGAACCGATTGTGCGAACGGTTGCGGTGACGGCGTTACGTCGAGGTCCGAGCACCGGTTTAGCGTACGTGCGTGCGACCGATGCGCGGTTCCGGCGCACCGAAAGACTGCGCATCGAAGTGCTGCTGCCAGCCGGTGCGTCGGCCGCCGCCGGCCGCGTGCTGAGTCGCCAACGTCAGGCGCTGCCGCTGATCGTCACGGCGTCGACGCAGGTGACCGACGGGCAAACGGTCACGCTAGCGGATGTCACGCTCGCGCCGCTGGCGATCGGGGAGTACGTTCTGGAGCTGACCTATGAGGTGAGCGGCGAAAAGGCGAGCACGTCGTACGTTTTCAGAATCGTTCCATGAGCCCGACCGGCCGCCTGAAGGCGGCCGCTCAGTTTCAGGACCCGCCGGTGGTAAACGTCAGCTTGAACGGCAACATATCGCCGCCGTCGGTTCCCTTCACGCCCGGCAGAATCTCCATCGTCACCACCCGAAACCGCTCGAACGGTTCCGCCAGCCGAATCTCCAGCGAACGGTTTTCACGCGTGTAGTTGGTGGTGAACGCCACCGATGGTGGCTGGGCCTCGCCGCGCTCGCGGGAGTCGGTCGACGAATACGTGATTCGGATGCGGTCTTTCAGGGTCGCCACATTGAGATCGCGCGACAGTTGCATGCGAATACGTTCGGTGAGTCGCACGTCGGCTTCGCCCTCGGCGGGCGCGGTAAAGAGCACTTCCACGGGCGGTGGGGGAGGGACGTTGATCTCGACCTCGGTGGCCGTTTCCTGTGGCTCGGCAGCGAGCTCAATCGTCGTGCCGTCCAGCCACGTCAGCCCTTTCGCCGTCCGCACCGTGCCCTGGACTTTCACCCATCGCCCCGAGTCGATGCGCTTGCCCGGATCGAAATTGAATCCCTTGCCTCTGGGCTGCACGCCCATCACCCACAGCGCCGCGTCGCTCGAGCGCAGCACGAACTGGTAGCGATTCTGCGCCGGCGCTTCGGGGAGATCGCCGAAAAGATTGCGGCCGCGAAACTGTCCGACGACGGTGATGTTCTGGTTCTCGAAGCGCGCCGGCTCCATTGCCACGGCGCGAAGCGGCGGCGCCGTCACGCTGGTGGCCGACGGCGGCGGCACGCTGCTCGAGAGCAGCAGCATCAGTTCTTCGCCGGGCTTCGGCCAGCGGTCCTGATACTCGGTGCGGATGCGGTCGAGCAGGTTGAACGGAATCAGCCGCGGATCGTCCTGCGACATGCGGCCGATGTCGACGAACTGGCCGCGCGCCTCGACCTTGTTCTCGCGGGGTAATTCTCGCGCCACGAGCTTGATGGCGCCTTCATCGGTGCCGATCGTCGCGCGCGCGACCTCCCCCTTGATATCTCCGACGACGAGCACGACGTGCTGGTGATAGAACCCCGGATAGTTTCTGAGCGCCGCAATCGTGGTGGCACGCCGTGGCTGCGCCTGTGCGGCCAGCGTGACCGCCGTGGCAGCGAGAACGAGCGTCAGAATGGCCTGGCGGGTCCGCATGGCTCATCCAATGCTAGCATCCAGAGAGAGATGGAAACCGCCATCACCGTTGTTCTCGCGGCGCTCGGCGTGTGGCTTCTGCACCGCTTTATGACCTACGCCGAAGATCGCGGCTGGATTTACTACCGCAAGAAACGCGGAAGTTACGGTGGGTTGGGTGTGACGGCGGACTTCCTGAACATCTACGACCCGTCGCGGAAACACATCCAGCAAGTGGTGCGCGAGGGCGAGTGGAAGCGCGACGACGATGAAGACGGAGACGACCCGGAGAAGGGGCTAAGTCGACGCTGAGCCGGCGCTGGCGTTTTCGGCGACCGCGCGATCGACGAAGCGCTGTGCGGTCCCTTCGCTCATACCGCGGCCGATGAGCTCCCGGAGAACCTCTTCCGGATCTTGCCCTCCCGCAGTTTCATCCGAATCGACAACGTCCAGGCTAGCGCCGTTGGTGGCCATTCTCAGAGGTTGTCATCGCGTTTACCTCTAGAATGGCGCACCTCACAAAGCGGCGCGCCGCTGCACGGCGTTGGTCAAATCTTTCGCTGCGCGAAACGCGCCAGGATCACCGCCAGAGCAAGGAACAGCAGCCCGCCGGCAATCTGGCCCAGGGCCTCTTCACCGCGCAGCGCCGGCATCATGTCGCCGACCACCTGGAACGGCCGCAGCCATTCCGCGCCGACGAGGATCGCATAGAGAATGCCCGCGAGCGAGCCGCCGGCAATCAGGCCGGAGCTGAACAACGTCCCGGCGCTCAGGTCTGATTCGTCCTTCTGGCCGGTCTTGCGCTCAACCCACCAGCGGACGAGGCCGCCGGCGAAGATCGGCGCCGTGGTGGCGATCGGCAAGTACGCACCGACCGCGAACGACAGCGAATGCACACCGCACAATTCGAGCGTCACGGCAATGAACACGCCGACCAGCACCAGGCCCCACGGCAAGTTCTGCGAAAGCAGGCCCTTGATGAGCGTGGCCATCAACGTCGCTTGTGGAGCAGGGACGTCTGCGGATCCGATCGTAAACACGTTGTGCAGGTAGAGCACCGTCATGCCAATCACGAACGCCGACGTGACCACGCCAATGACCAGGCCGAGCTGCTGATAGATCGGCGTCGCGCCGACGATGAACCCGGTCTTCAGGTCCTGCGAGGTGTTGCCGGCATTCGCGGCCGCGATGCAGACAATGGCACCCACCGACAGTGCCACCGGGCCGTAGACATCGCCGGTCCATCCGAGCGCGACGAAGATCAGGCAGGTGATGATCAACGTGGCGATCGTCATGCCCGAAATAGGATTGGACGAGGAGCCGATTAAGCCCGTGATGCGCGAGGAGACCGTCGCGAAGAAGAACCCGAACAACACGATCAGGACCGATACGAGGATGTTGCCCTGCGTCGGCAGTCCGGGAGCGACGGCGAGGAACACCGCGAGGAGGAACGAGCCCACCAGCACCACCATCATCGGAATATCGCGTTCTGTGCGCGTCTGGGTGCCGCCCGCGCCGCTGCCGAAGCCCTTCAACCCCTCACGAGCCGACGACACGATGGTAGGCAGCGTGCGCGCCAGCGTGATCAATCCTGCGGCGAGCACCGCACCCGCACCGATGTAACGGATATAGGCGCTCCAGATTTGCCCCGGACTCATCTCGGAGATCAGAAAGGGCTGTCCGGTGGCAGGGTTGTTCGCGAAGTTCGGGTGGATCGGCGGGAACGGCGTGGTGATCGACGCCCCCAGCAGTGAGAGGAGCGGCAGCAGCACCAGCCATGACAGCACGCCGCCGGCCACCATGGTGCCCGCGATGCGCGGGCCAATCACGTAGCCGACGCCCATGTATTCCGGCGAGATGTCGACGTTCAGCGTGGCATTGGGAAACTGGCTCAGGCGCGAAAACGAGTGGCCGATCTCCTGGCGGAAAATGTTGAACGTCCACGACAGCGACTTCCACACCGCGCCGATGCCGAGGCCGCTGAAGACCAGCGTCGCAAGCTGGCCGCCCCGCTCGCCGGCCACCAGCACCTCCGCGCACGCGGTGCCTTCGGGGTAAGGCAGCAGGCCGTGCTCCTTGACGATTAGGGCGCGGCGCAACGGCACCATCATCAACACGCCGAGAATGCCGCCGGCAAACGACAGCATGAGGATCTGCGTGTAGTTGAAATAGGAAGGACCATCCGGCAGGAGGAAGATCAGCGCCGGGATGGTGAACACCACGCCGCCGGCCACCGATTCGCCGGCGGAGCCGATGGTCTGGACGATGTTGTTCTCGAGAATCGTTGAGCCGCCGAGTCTCTTGAGCACCGAGATCGCCAGCACGGCGATCGGGATGGACGCGCTCACCGTCAGGCCCGCGCGCAGACCGAGGTAGACCGTCGACGCCCCGAAGAGGAGACCAAACAGCACGCCAAGCACGATGGCCTTGGCGGTGAATTCCGCCATGGTTTGTGTTGCAGGAACGTAGGGTTGGAAGCTTTTCGAGGTGTCTGCCATGGGCGGCGGATTCTAGCAGTTCCCACTAGCGTCGAGTCGTTCGGCGGCGCCGTGGTGGAACGGGATCCGAATAGGCGTTGTAGTCGGCGACGAGCTCCTCACCCTTTCTAATCGGCCGCACGGCCCTGAACCGCAGAGCCCGATCGGGTGCGATGTTTCGGTGTGTCGGAGTGGTTGACGTACCACGAAACGGTCAGCTCGCTGAAATTGACGGGGCAGAGGTAGATCGCGCCGCGACGGACGCAGGAGTCTTCGTAGAGCTTCTGAATCGACAGGGGCAGCTTTTTGAGACTGCGTGCGGCCACGCGACGCATCGGTGCGTCATCGCGTCCAAAGACCGCCGCACCGCGCGGGATGTTGCGGATCGCGAAGACACCAACACCGTTCCGATGCGATCGCCCGAGGCGCACATAGACACCCGCATGCGGTTGACGTCTACCCATTCGAGGCTTCACCGGGCATCCTCACATCTTGCCAGGACCTGCGTGCCTAGCCCAGGTTCTTCGCCATCTTTGCGAGGCCGTTGCCGGATTTGGAATACGAGATCATGCGATGGTTGTGCAGGTCGAACGGCAGCGGACCTCGCCCCTGTTTGCGCAGGATTGTGTCCACGTTCCACGCATGCGCCAACCATACTTCGTAATACACATTCGCGTTGGCGGCGCTGAGGTCGGCGACAACGACATCACTGCTGGGAATGCCTTGATAGATCGATTCGACGATGCGACGGGGCAGCGCACGCTCGTCTTCGCGGACTGAGCCGAGCTGCAGAGGCGTCAGCGAGTTACCGAGGCGCTGAGCCACGAAACTCTCGCAGTCCTGGCACAACCAGGGGTCCTCGAACGCGCCGGCGAGATCGAAGGGATCGTCGCATTCGTCCATCAGACAATTGCGCGTCTCGGTATGCGAGCCGCGCCCCGTTACCATTTCGAGCATCGTCGATGCCATGGCCAGGAGCAAGTACGGATCCAATGGGTCCCCGAACAATTTGCTCCACAGGTGCGTGCTGACCACGAACACATCCGGCCGGCCGTAGTAGCGCAGCGAATCCCAGAACAAGAAGTAATCCCGATCGCCGGCGTTGTCCGGATCGCCAAACGGTTCGCCGCTGAACACAATCGTCGGGGCGCGCTCTTTCTTGACCAGCTTGGCGGCGGCAGCCGCGAGGTCCCACGTGCCATTCGCCAGGCGATGCTTCTTTTCCAGTACCGTCCGGCGCGGCTCGTAATCGAAGCGGAAACCATTCTGCGCCGCGTTCGCAAGATTGACGACGCGTCCCACGGCGCGTTCCTGAGCTGAACCCAGCAGGCAAATGCAGACGGAACTGACTTGGGGCATCATGCTCCATATCGCTGCGGCCCAGCCGCAGCGCGAGCATCGTGCCGATTATTCACACTGTGACCGTCAAGCCGGGAGGTCAGCGTGGCCGCATCGAGTGTGCAAGAGCGTCTCACAGCCAGGGCGAGTGAGAGTCCGGCATCAGGTGGCCGTCTGTTAGGTTGATTGCTATGCCGCCGACCTCGGTGACTCGCGTGCGCCGAATTTTCGTCAGCTATCGCCGCAGCGATACCGGCGGACATGTCGGCCGTTTGGCGGTCGATCTCAAGACCCGTTTCGGCGAGAGCGCGGTATTTTCAGACACCAAAGATATTTCGGCCGGTGAACGCTTTCACAAGCGGATCGAGTTCGAGTTGGGCCGCTGTGCGGTCATCCTGTTGATCATTGGCCCGGATTGGGTGACAGTGACCGAGCCCGGTGGAACCGAGCGGCGCATCGACGACGCCGATGATGTCGTGCGGTTCGAAGTGGCCACCGCGCTGTCCGCCGCGGACGCGCAAGTGGTGCCGGTGCTTGTCGGCGGGGCCCGCCTCCCCAAACCTGCCGTGCTGCCCGACGATCTTGTGGACATCTGTGAGCTCAGCCCGCTCAGCCTGCGCCATGACACGTGGCAGGCCGATCTTGAGGTCCTATCGACTCAGATCGAGCAGCGGCTGTTGCTGGCCAAGCCGCTCCGTTCGATGGCCGACGCCATCATCGGTGCCAAGACATCATTGCTCATCGTCACCGCGCTGGCCGTCCTTGCCGCGCTCGTGCGGAGGTTCGCACCGATCTACAGTGTGGAGAATTCCCTTCTAGTCATCGCGGAACTTTTGTTTGCGCTGCTGATCTTTCTGCTCGGCGCTGCCGGCCGCAAGTTGCTGCCACCACGCGTGCTGAACCTGCTGAAGCCGGTGGCGTGCGTGGCTGTTGCCGTGGTGCTGTGTGCCGCGGCGACCGCCTACGCCCGTCTGAGCCCACTCTCACTCGAACCGCGAGAAGGTCGGCCGCCCGACGGGTGCGGACCGAACGGGCTCTTCACCCAGGCTTTTGAAGCGGCGCCGATTTACACTCAGGGGCCAAGACTGTGTGACCAGAAGACGTGGTGTGCCGAGGGTCTTGCTACCGCGTTTCAAGAGATTCGCCTGGCCCCGGAGACGACAGGGAGTGGTGGCACGTTGACACTTACCGTTGACGAGGAACATGTCATTGATCTGATTCAGGCGCCGCTCGAGCAGCGAGCGAACGTACCGGACGGATTCAATGAGAACCAGCAGCGCCCGCCAGCGTCGCGCACACAGCGGTTGGTCCTCGACAGCACGAGCGCGAAGCCGATGGTCGTGCGTTTTCGTGTCGCCGGCACCACCAACAGCGCGCGTGTGAACGTCCTACTCGCCGGTCCATTAGGCGTCCCAGTCCAGGAGGAGCAACGTGACCTGTCGCTTGGCTATCTTGTCCGTGAGTTGCCTGCTTGCACTGACAGCCCGAGCTGATGCACAGCGGCCGCTCGTCAGCACGATCACCGAGCCTGACTCGACTGCGACCTATGTCGGAGAGGCGCTCAAGCGGTTTGCGGACCGCGATCAACAGCAGTGGGCTTTCATTTCGGAACCAAACTGTTCGGCGGCCGCGGCCAAAGCCCGGGACGGTGTGCTGCTGACGACCGCGACCTGCCTGCGCACGCTTCAGGGCACTGACGCAAACTTTTCGGCCAGCGTCGGACTGCCGTTGCTGCTGTTCCGGCTCAAATCTGAATCCGCGAAGCCTCTGGCCTCCGAACTGAGAGTGGGAGTAATCGCCGCGGCGGACTGGGTGCGACCGACCATTGAAAATGCGTTGTCGGTGTTTCTGGGCCGGACCGTGCTCGTCCAGGCACGCGTCTCGTCGGAGAGCGACCTGTTTGGTGCGCTTCAATCTGGTACCTACCACGCCGTCGTGGTCCTGGAGGACGGGTCGGGCAGCAGCGTGTCGGCGTTGATCGACGCGGCGACCAACGACTCGTCTGGCGAGATTCGTATTGAACCGGTCAACTTTGAAGTGAGACCGGCTAGACCGCAGGTCGCTGCGTCGGCGCTCAGCGTGCCGACTAACTCGGTCCTACCTCGCAATCTCGCAACTGCCGCGTCAACGTTGCCGCAGAAGACGCTGATACTTGCATTTGCCGATTTAGGACCTGACCGCCGGCGACCTGAGGGCCCCTCGTCGGTCTTCGCCTTCTTCTTCGCGACGCCATCCGCTCAAACGCGACAACGTCCGAGCTTTGTTCCGAAGCGGGTCTCCGTCCCGGTGCTGGTCTCTTCGACCTCATTGCCGGCGGACCTTTACGAGGCCTTTGGCTACGCTAAACTTGCGGCGCCGGTCGACGGTCTGCTCAACCCATGTCGATTCGATTCCGAGCCGGCTTATCGCGGGTTCTTGCGGGCGGCGGTTGCCGCCGCCGCGCCCGCGCCCGAGCGAGCGTTGGCGATCTGGGAGCATGGGGAATTGTTGAAGGCGCGGGGGGTGTCGACTGGACATTACAGTTTGTCCGCCGCACGGCTGACAGAGTCGCTGGGCGAGACGAGATTGGATTGGCTCGAATCCAGGATGCGTGAGCGGGCCGCCGACGCGGTGTGCCAGGCGCCGAAACGCTCGCTGTTTCGGAACAATAAACTCGCGTATTACGAGTATGGCGTTGAGCTGCTAAGGGAGGCGCTGTACACGAACGCGGTCACGAAAGATTCCCACATAGTCAAGGAGGCCGCGGCGTGTCTGTTGCGCGCGTTCAGCGAGCGTGATGGACGCAAGCCAAGCTGCGGCGAAAGCCTCAACGGAATGTGGACCACCTACTACGCCCCGTTCCTGCCGGCCGCCGTGATTGAATCCGAGTCGAAACGTGATCGGTAGTCCATGCTCCCTGGCGTCAGTGCTGCCGATCCTCTTTGCCAGCGTCACGGGTGCTGTCGCCCAGACCAACGAGCGCGCCTACGAAAACATTGAGTTTCGCGTGGTAACTCCCGGTGCACGCGCCGAGGCAATGGGGCGGACCTTTATCGGCATTGCCGACGACGCGACCGCGGCGGCGAGCAACCCTGCGGGCCTGTCGAACCTCGCCGATCCGGAAGTGTCGTTCGAATGGTCGTTGACCGATTTGCAGCACACGCGAATGGCGTCATTCGTGCCCAATCGTGTCGATCCGCTGCGCACCATCGCCACGTCAACGGTCGTCAGCGAACCAACCTTCTTCAGTTTCGTGTCGCCGCTGCCCGATCGCCGCGGAATCCGCAACGCCACCCTCGCCGTCTTCTATAGCTCGTTGCAACGCTATCAAGAGCAGTTCGACATTCCGAACGTCCTTGACGGCGAGCGCCTCACGCAAGGCGGCTACGCAGGGGAAATGGACATTTCGGCTCGCTCGCTTGGACTGGCCGCTTCGGTGGTGCTTGGCCAGCATGTGTCGATCGGTGGTGCGCTGACTGCCCGGCGGCTCAATAACCGAACGAGGTCCGGCGGTTACGTGCAGGACTCCCGGCCGGCACGATGGGAAGACTTTCGCAGCGGCACCAACACCGACGGTACCGACACGAAACTCAGCGGGCAGATCGGTGTCCTCGTCAAGATGGCTGGAGGATTTTCGGTAGGTGCTTCGTTACAGTTGCCGGAACGACGTTCGAGCTGAAGACGCAGATTTTTGGCGTGTTTTCGCCAGAGAACAGTCCGCCCCTCCCGCCCAGGGACATTTCAACGTTCATGTTGCCCGAGCAGGACATCGAGTACCGGATTCCGGATCGTATGACCGCAGGGGCGGCGATGCGGGTGTCGCCTGCGATCACGGTTGTTGGCGATCTGTCGCTCGTCAGATATTCGCAGCGCGTTACGGACCGGTTCTTGATCGTCGACTTCCTTGGGCAACCATCGGCCGGCCTCGATTCTTCGCAGTATGTGTTTCACAACGCGCTGGAAGTCCATTTCGGTGGGGAGTTACCGGTGGCCGATGTCGTTCGGGACGCTGGCGTTGCGGGCCGGTTTCTTCACCGATCCGCCGCACCACATGCGATTTGATGAAAATTATTCGAACCCGTCGCGGCAGGCGATTGGTCAGCGCCTGCAGTTCAACTCGTATCACCGGGGTACCGTAATCGGGAAGACGTTCGGCGGCGGCATCGTTCTATGGAACCGATTCCAAGTGGATGCAGCCGTGAGTGTCGCGTCGACGGCGACTGGTCTGGGCCTGCCCTGAGTGTATCAATTCGCGCGCTAACGCGACCGCCAATGATGCGAGTCTGCCAAGGGGATTTGGGTTATTCTGGATTGAAGCTTGTGAATTCACCGAACAAGCGGAAAACGGCTGCCGAGCCCGTTTCCGAGCTGACCACCAATCGACTGTCGGTATACCTGCGCTGCCTCAACCAACTCGAGTCGGCCGGCGTGGAGACCATTTCCTCGCAAGCCCTGGCCGAGCAGTTCCACTTGAACGCGGCGCAAATCCGCAAGGACCTCGCGTATTTCGGTGAGTTCGGCGTGCGGGGTGTCGGCTACTACGTGAAGGACCTGAAGCGCCACTTGCGCCAGATTCTCGGCCTCGACAGGAAGCTCCGCGTGGCCGTGATGGGCGCCGGTAACCTCGGCCTGGCACTGGCCGACTATCCGGGCTTCCGGCGTGAAGGATTCGAGATTGTGGCGATGTTCGACGTCGCCGACGCCAAGATCGGCGACGAGTCGAAGAGCGGTGTGCCGATCCACGACCTCAAGGAGCTCAAGAAGGTGGTGCGGCGCGAGAAAATCGACATCGCCGTGATTGCGGTGCCCGCCGAATCAGCGCAACATGTGCTCGAGCAGGTGGTGGCGGCTGGCATCAAGGCGGTGCTCAATTTCTCGCCCGGTGCGCTCAAGGTGCCGCACGGGATCAAGATAAAGAGTGTCGATCTGACCGTGTCGCTCGAGAGCCTCTCGTTTTATCTCGCGCAGGGGATTGATGACGAGAACTAAGCGTGCGCGGGGTGCACGGGGTGCGCAGGGCGCGCGAGGTGCGCGAGGTGCACACGGTGCTCTGACCCACGTGGACTCTAAAGGCCGTATTCGCATGGTGGACGTCGGCGACAAGCCGGTCACCGATCGCGAAGCGGTGGCGCGCGGGTCGATTGCGATGTCGGCAGCGGCACGCAAGCTGATTCGCTCGGGCGCGGTGAAGAAAGGCGATCCGATCCAGGCGGCGCGGCTCGCCGGCATCATGGCCGCGAAGAAAACCAGCGAGCTGATTCCCCTGTGCCACCCGCTGAACCTGTCGCACGTGTCGGTGGACCTCACGGCGACGCGCACCGGGTATGCGATCGAGGCGCGCGTCAGGATTTCCGGACAGACCGGCGTCGAGATGGAAGCGCTCACCGCGGTGTCAGTGGCGGCGCTGACGCTCTACGACATGGTGAAGGCGGTCGATAAGTCGATGGTCATTGGCGACATCGCGCTCATCGAGAAGAAAGGCGGCACGTCAGGTCACTATCGCCGGAAATGAAGATTCTCATTTCCATTCAGCAGCCGGTGAAGCAGTGGCAGATTCCCCCTGATGGCGTCTCTGCGCTGCGCGATCGGTTTCCCGCCATCCAATTCATCCACGCCACCACGCCGGAGCAGCGCGCCGAAGGCTTGCAGGACTGCGACGCCGCCTATACCTGGATTCTCAATTCCGGGGAGCTGACGCAGGCGCCGAAGCTCCGGTGGGTGCATACCTCCGCGGTGGCCGTGGAAACGCTCTGCCTGCCCGAGCTGTTCGCGCGTGGCATTGCCGTCAGCAACACCCGTGGCGTGCAGGCGGTGCCGATCGCCGAGCACGTCATGGCCGTGGTGCTGGCGCTCGCGAAACAGCTGCCCTTCGTGATCGAGAACCAGCAGCAGGCCCGCTGGGCGCAGAACGAGTTCATGGGCGAACGGCTGCCGTGGTTGTTGAAGGGACGGACGCTGGGGTTGGTCGGCGTCGGCACGATCGGCTCCGAGATCGCGAAGCGTGCCGAGGCGTTCGGCATGCGGGTGATCGCCTTGCGCCGGCGTCCCGCATACGGCGTAATCGGCCACGTCGAGCGCGTCTACGGTCGCGAGGAGCTCGAGGACTTCCTCGGCCAGTGCTACGTCCTGGTGATCGCCGCGCCGCTCACACCCGAGACCCATTCCCTGATTAGCGCTGCGCAGTTCGCGCAGCTGCCCAAGGGCGCGATTGTCGTCAACGTCGGCCGCGCCAAGATTATCGATACCGATGCGCTGATTGCGTCACTGCAGGCGGGTCACCTCGGTGGCGCGTCGCTCGACGTGTTCCCGCAGGAGCCGCTGCCGCCGGATCATCCGCTATGGAAGACCCCGAACGTAATTCTCACCCCGCACACGTCAGGATTTCGGCAGGGACACTGGGATGAAGTCGTGCAGTTGTACGGCGACAACATCGAACGATTCCTGACAGGGCAGCCACTGAAATACCGAATAGAGCCGGAGCTTGGATACTGAAATTAAGAAATCAAAAAGTAGCAACCAAGAATACGCTGGTTCTTGATTTTGAATTCTTAATCTTGAATTTTCGGCGGCGGTTCCATGTGGATGATCGCGTCCTTGATTTGCGGGAACGCCACCATCAGTCGATCCTTCACCTCGTGCGACAGCGCGTGCGCGTGTTCGAGAGGCATGGCCGGCTCCATCCAGACGTGCAGATCGAGAAACACGAAGTCCGCGGTGCCGCGCGTGCGGATGTGGTGGCAACCGAGCACCTCGGGGACGCCGCGCACCACGCTACGAATCGCCTCTTCCGGCAGCACAATCCGATCGGCGAGGATTCCCGACGTCGACACGAAGATCTCCCAGCATGCGTAGCCGATGAACACCGCCACCACGAGCGCGGCCGCGGGATCGAGCCACCCGTAGCCGAACCGCACGCCGATCAACGCGAGGATCACGGTGGCCGACGTCAGCAGGTCGCTCATCGTGTGATGCGCGTCGGCCAGCAGCACTTCGCTGTTCAAGCGATGCCCGGCGCGGCGTTCGTACACGACCACTCCAACGTTGATCACGAAGGTCCCGACCATCACGACGAACGTCAACGCGTTGATGTCGGGCTCGCCGCCGCTCCGGAACCGCTCCCACGCCGCCTGCAACACTTCGCGCACCACCAGCAGCAGGAACAGCAGGATGCCCACCGACGCCATGGTCTCGAACTTGCGATGGCCGTACGGATGCTCATCATCGGGAGGCGCGCTGGCCGCGCGCACGCCGATGATGGCGACGATGTTCGAGGCGGTGTCGGTGAGGGAGTGGAAGCCGTCAGAGAGGACGGAGACCGCGCCGGTCGTCAGACCCAGCACGATCTTCGCGGCGGCGACGAGGAAGTTAAGGAGGAGAACGCGATAGAGGACGGTCGATACGCCGGCCGCTCGGGTCGTTAGAATACCCGCGCGTGAGGTACCGGCCACCATCGCACTTGCACCTTGCCGATGATGTATTTCTTCGGCACGAAGCCCCAGTGGCGGCTGTCGGAGCTGTTGTTCCGGTGATCGCCCATCACGAAGTAGTACCCCTCGGGAATCACCTGCGGGCCCCAGTCGTCGTGGCTGCGATACTCCGCCGGCACGAAGTCGTCGCGCATCGGCACGTCGTTCACATACACACGGCCGTCGACCACCCGCACCGTGTCGCCCTCTTCGGCGATCACGCGCTTGACGAACGACTTGTCGGGGTTGAGCGGGTAGTAGAGCATCACGATGTCGCCGCGCTGCGGCGAGGTGAGGCGATACCGGAGCTTGTTGACGATCAGGCGATCCTGGTCGGCCAGCGTCGGCGCCATGCTCTGGCCTTCGACGCGCGCCACCTGGAAGCCAAACGTGACGATCAGCGTCGCGTAGACGGCCGCGGACGCCAGCGTGCGGACCCACGCGAAGAACTCGTCGCGCCACACCTCGAGCCGGCGCATGACGTGCGCCGCGTCCTGGTCGGTCTGCAGCGGCAGCGGCGTGAACGCGGGCCGCGCGAACGGATCGGCGGCGGGCGAATACGGGACCGGGTTTTCGTCGCCGGGGTCGCGGAACACTACCGCTTCGGGCAGGTCCACAGGCGTCGGGTCTGCGAAGAGGTCTGCAGGCGTCGGGTTTGCGAAGAGCTCTGCGGGCGTCGGGGTTACGAAGAGCTCTGCAGGCGCAGGGTCTACGAAGGGCTCAGCAGGCGCCGGGTCTGCGAAGAGCTCTGCACGCCTCGGGTCTGCGAACGGCTGACCGGGATCTGCGGTGCTTTCGCGTGGTTCATCCTCAGGACGGAATTCCGGCATGCTGGTTCCTTCAATACTACGCGAATCTCTGCCGATCGGGCTAGAAGACGCGCGCCTCCGGCACGGGCCACCAGCGCACCTGGACCTTGCCGGTAATGTATTTCTTGGGAACCGAGCCCCAATGGCGGCTGTCGGAGCTGTTATTTCGGTGGTCGCCCATCACGTAGTAATACGCCTCCGGCACGACCTGGGGACCCCAATCCTCGTGGCTGCGAAACTCGGGCGGCACGAATTCGTCCCGCAACGCCACGTCGTTGACGTAGACCTTGCCATCAACAATGCGCACCGTGTCCCCCGGTTCAGCGATGACGCGCTTCACGAAGGATTTGTCGGGGTCGAGCGGGTAATACAGCATCACGATGTCGCCGCGTTGCGGCGCGGCGAAGTAATACTGCAGCTTGTTCACGATCAGGCGATCTTGATCGGCCAGGGTCGGCGCCATGCTCTGGCCCTCAACGCGCGCGATCTGGAAGCCGAAGGTGATGATCAGCGTGGCATACACCGCGGCCGACGCCATCGTCCGGACCCACGCGAAGAGTTCGTCGCGCCATGCCCCGATGCGCCGCAGCATCTGCGCCTCCCGATCGGCCCGCGCCGCCGCCGAGAGGGCGGACGGAGCCGTGGGCGCGAAGACGTGATCCGTGGGGTTCTCGTCGCCGGGATCGGAGCAGAAGAGCGGTTCTGACGAGCCTACAGCTTCAGGTAGTCGCGCAGGCGCCGGGTCTGCGAACGGCTGACCGGGATCTCGGTCGCCTTTGTGTCTTTCATCCTGAGAATGTAGTTCCGGCTGAACCAAGGCACGATCTCCTTGACCTTGTTGATGTTCACCAGGTGCGAACGGTGCACGCGCCAGAACACTTCGGGATCGAGCCGCGCGTGCAACTCTTCCAGTGTCCGGTCGTTCGACGTCCCTGCTACCTGGTTCGTAACGATGGTAATCGAATCCTCGACGAGCGACGCATGGATGATGTCGTCGGCCTGCACGAGCACAAATCTGTCATTCACTTTGACGGCGACCTGGTCCCTGCGGACTTTCTGGCCGGTCATCATCTTCACCAGCCGGTCGAGCTGACCGGCCAGCGGGTCGGTTTCGCCCATGCGCTTGCGCGCCCGCAACACCGCCGTCTCGAGCCGCGAGGTATCCACCGGTTTCAGCACGTAATCCACCGCGTTCACTTCGAACGCCTCGATGGCGCGCTGGTCAAAGGCGGTGACGAAGATCACGCTCGGTCCGGTTCCCGTTTCCAGTAATTTCCGGGCCACTTCGAAGCCGGTCAGCCCCGGCATCTGCACGTCGAGGAAGGCCACATCGGGCGTGGTCCTGGCGATTTCCTCGAGCGCTTCGACGCCGTTGGACGCCTGGCCGACCACCTCGATTCCCTGCAGCTGGCCCAACTGGAAACACAACTCGTCCCGCGCAAGCTGTTCATCGTCGGCGACGATGGCCGTCAAAGGGCTCAAGGGCTTGAGAGCTTGAGGGCTTGAGCTCATGCCGTAATACGTTCTTCGGTCGCCAAGTCTAAGGGAATCTCCACGCGTGCGCATGCGCCTTTACCCGGCGATCCCGTGATCGCGAGTCGGCCGCCGGCGCCATATAAGACGCGCAGGCGTTCGTGGACGTTACTGAGGCCGATGCCGCTCGACAGGGCGTGGGCCAGGCGCTCTTCGGAAATTCCGAGGCCGTCATCCTCGACCTCGATGATTGCCAGCCCGCGCTCGCGGCGGCTGCGGATGGTGATGGTGCCGGGGCCCACCTTGCGCGCGAAGCCGTGCTTGATGCAGTTCTCGACCAGCGGCTGCAGCAACAGGCTGGGTACCACGATGTCCAGTGTATCCGGCGCGATCGCCTTCTGCACCGCGAGGCGCGATCCAAACCGGATCACCTCGATGTCGAGGTATTCATCGATCGCCGTGAGCTCCTCGCGCAGGGTGACGAATTGCTCCTGGCTCTGCATCAGCTTGCGCAGCAGTCCCGAGAGTTTCTGGATCACGGCCCGCGCCGTTTCCGGTTGCGAGCGGATCAGCGACGAGACCGAGGTCAGGGTGTTGAACAGGAAGTGCGGGTTGATCTGGCTCTTGAGCGCTTCCAGTTTCGCGGCCAGCAGCAGTTTCTCCTGCTCCTGCACCCGGTGCTCGATGCGCGCCTGGTTCCAAATCTTGATCGGCGTCGACACCGTGAGGATCGTGGCGATGTAGATCACCAGCGTGATCCACGGCGAGGGGCTCGAGAGGTGGAACAGCCGCGTGTTGTAGCGCGCGCCCACCACCTGGTGGATGAACTCGAGGCCGATCCCGGCCAGCAGCAGGATCACCTGCCAATTGATCTCGAGATTGCGCAGCATGCGCCACACGTGGCGCGGCAAGCTGAGAATCACGAACGGCGAGAAATTCCAGATGTCTTCCTTGGGGCACGCTTCGCGAATGCCGCCGCCGGCAAACCCGCAGCCCACCGCAAAGAACGGCGCGCCGTATTCACCCGCGGCCAGCGCCGGCAGCGACATCGACAGGCCGACGATCGCGCCTGTGTATGGGCCGGCGATGAGGCCGGCGAGCATAGCGCCTTCGAGCGTGAGATCGACCGCGTCGTAGTTGAGGAGCACGCGCGATGCCACTCCGGCGGTGAACGGCACTGCGAGGCCGAGCGCGAACACGAGACGGTCCGGCCAATTGCGCTGCTCGAAAATCAGGATGTGGCGAAAGCGGCGATAGCGCGCGAGCATGGTGGCGAGAGCCGCCATCACGGCGAGCTTCACGACCAGCGTCGTGAGCAGAAACTGTTCTGCGGAGAGGAATTTAGGTTCGTCTAACATCAGGCCATCAGGCAAACAAGGCCATCAGGCCATCAGGTAGCAGGCAATCAAGAGATCAGGTTTTGATGGCCTGATAGCCCGATGGCCCGATGGCCTGACGATGACCCGATGGCCCGAAATGGTATCATTTCAGGACATATGATCGGTCCGCTCGTTAAAGGCTTTGCGCTCACCTTCAAGCACCTGTTCAGGAAGCCCATTACCGTCAACTATCCGGATCAGAAAATGCCGATGTTTCCGCGCTATCGCGGCAAACAGGTGTTGATGCGGGACGAGAACGGCCTGGAGAAGTGCGTGGCGTGCGGCCTGTGCGCTGTGGCGTGCCCGGCCGATGCCATTTACCTCGAGGCCGCCGAGAACGATGGCTCGGTGATGGCCGGCCCGCGCTACGCGTCGATTTACCAGATTCACAAGACCCGCTGCATCTTCTGCGGCTACTGCGAAGAGGCTTGCCCGGTGTCGGCGATCTTCATGGGTAAGGATTACGAGCTGGCCGTCTACAGCAAGGACGATTTCATCTGGGACAAGACCGAGTTGCTCGTCCCGGCGGCCGGTAATCAACAGGCGCCGCGCGCCAACTAGGCCCCCGATTAGACACCGATTAGACAGGGATTCGGCGCAGGCCTGGTGGTTGCGGACGTCGTCTGATCTAAGGTTCACCATTAAATGAAGCCCTTTCTTGCTGAGTTAGATGATCGTGTGCTCGTGTGTGACGGCGCCATGGGCACGATGCTCTACGGCAAAGGTGTCTTCATCAACCGCTGCTTTGAGTCGCTGAACCAGACGCAGCCGGCACTCGTTACGGATGTGCATGGCGAGTATCTTCGCGCGGGCGCAGACGTCATAGAAACGAACACCTTCGGCGCGAACCGCATGAAGCTCCGCAGTTTCGGGCTCGGCGATCAGGTTCGCGATATCAACCTCGCTGGAGCCAGGCTCGCGCGCGAGGCGGTTAAGAAATCCGGGCAAGAGGCATACGTCGCGGGGGCAATTGGACCGCTAGGTGTGCGCATCGAACCGTGGGGCAAGACCGGTGTGGATGAGGCGGAAGCGATGTTCCGCGATCAAGCCCAGGCGCTGCTCGACGGTGGGGTGGATTTGTTCGTGCTCGAGACGTTCCGCGATCTCAACGAGATCGGCGCCGCCATCACGGCCGTGCGCGGTATCTGCGATCTGCCGATCGTGGCGCAGATGACAACGGAAGAGGATGGCGCGAGTCTCGACGGCACACCGGCGGAGAAGTTCGCGCCGGAGCTCATCGCCCGCGGGGCGAATGTGGTCGGCGTGAATTGCAGTGTCGGGCCGGCGCCGATGCTCGAGACCATCGAGCGCATCAGCGAGGTGACCGACGTGTGGCTGTCAGCGCAGCCCAACGCCGGCAAGCCGCGCGATATCGAGGGCCGCAACCTGTATTTGTGTTCGCCGGAATACATGGCGTCGTATGCGCGGCGCTTCATTGCTTCTGGTGTGCGGCTGGTGGGTGGGTGCTGCGGGACGACGCCGGAGCATATCCGGCAGATCGCGCTCGCGGCCAAGCAGATGGCGCCAGGATTGGCTCGGCATGCGGGTGCCACCGAAGTGCGGACGCCCGTGGCCAGCCAGCCGAATGCGCAGCGGCCGATGGACCGCGAGCAGAAGTCGGCGATGGGCCGGAAGCTCGTGAACGGGCATTTCCTGCGCGCGATCGAGCTGATGCCGCCACGCGGCCACGAGCCGGCCCGCGCGCTGGCGAGCGCCGCGCGGCTGGTGGCCCGCGGCGTGGACGTGGTGACGATTCCCGATGGCCCGCGATCGGGCGCGCGCATGAGCGCGTTGTCGCTCGCGGTGCTCGTGCAGCAGCACGCCGGAGCGGAAGTGCTGCTGCAGTATTCGTGTCGAGATCGCAATCTGCTCGGCATTCAGTCGGACCTGCTCGGCGCGCATGCGATGGGCGTCCGCAACCTGCTCGGCATCACCGGGGACGTCCGCAACCTGGGCGACATCCCGGATGCCACGGCGGTGTTCGACGTGGACTCGATCGGGTTGACCAACGTGATCAACCGGTTGAATCACGGCCTCGACATCGGCGGCCAGTCGATCGGCGAGCCGACGTGTTTTCATGCGGGCGTGATGGTGAATCCGTCACGCGATTTGGATCAGGAACTGCGCCGCCTCGAGTTTAAGGTCGAGGCTGGTGCGGAATTCGCGGTGACGAGACCGGTGTTCGATGTGGCCGCTTTCGAACGCTTCCTCGCCCGCGTCGCGCCGATGCGGCTGCCGATCATTGTCGGGATCTGGCCGTTCGAGAGCGCGTTGAATGCGGAGTTCATGGCGAACGAAGTGCCCGGCGTCACGGTGCCGGAGAAGATCGTCGAGCGGATGCGTCGCACGGCCAACGCCGAAGAGGCGGAGGCTGAAGGCGTCAAAGTAGCGAGAGAGATCGTGACGGCCATCAAAGGGATGGCTGCGGGTGTGCAGATCTCGGCACCATCAGGCCGTTTGGACGCGGCCCTCGATGTGTTCGACGTGGTATAGTCCGGTCAACCCAGCGAAAGAGAGAATATGGCCCTTTTTGAGCAACAGACCAGACGGTCCGGCGATGCGGCTGCGAACGCCCTTTCGGTAACGAACGTCGGCACCGACTTCGTCGAGAAGGTCTATCAGAACATCGCCAAGGTGTACGACTACACCTATGGGCCAACGCTCCACCCGGGCCGTATTGAAGCGATCGAGAAGATGCGGATTCGTCCCGGCACGCAAGTGCTCGAGGTGGGCGTCGGCACCGGCATCAATCTCGGCATGTATCCACGAACAGCGCGGATCACTGGAATCGACCTCTCCAGCCGCATGCTCGACAAGGCGAGAAAGCGCATCAGCGAAAAGGGCCTGTTGAATTGCGACGTGCTGGAGATGGATGCGACGAAGATGACCTTCGCCGACAACTCCTACGACGTGGTTTACGCGCCGTATGTGATCAGCGTGGTGCCGGACCCGGTCGCCGTTGCGCGCGAGATGTATCGCGTGTGCCGTCCCGGCGGCCGCGTCGTGATCCTCAACCACTTCAAGAGCGCGAACCCGATCATGTCGAAGATCGAGACCGCGATCTCGCCGATGACCGTGCATATCGGCTTCACCGCCGACCTCGATCTGCTGGGCTTCCTCGAACAGGCCAACCTGACGCCGGTATCTATGGAAAAGGTGAACGTTCCGAAAATCTGGACTCTAATTACCGTTGTAAAAGATTAACGGGTGCACAGGGTGCACATTGTGCACCTCGTGCACGGACGCTAGTCAGGGCCGCAATAGCCGCAGCAATTGTTCAGCGGCTATTGCGGCCCCATTCGTTTCTGGCCGTTCTTTCGGCGCCGGCTGCGCCAGCAATCGATCTAGGTGCGGCGCCCAGTTCCCTGAAAACAGATCATTGTGATCGATGAACGCGCAGCGCAGATATTTCGGCATCTCCTGTACGAGCACCGGATACTCGCGGAAATCGCCGCGCGACGTGTAGAGGATCGCGGTGTCGTTCGCGATGCATTCCGAAATGATTCCGTAGCCAGGTTTGGTGACCACCACGTCGACCGCGCGAACGAGATCTTCGTAGCGGTATCCAGCGTCGTACATCGCGGCTTCATCCACATCGCCGGGCCACAGCACATGGTAGCCGGCTGTGTTCGGCCTGGTGGCGCCCTGCAATCCGTAACCACCGAACGACACGAGCACGACCCGCTCGTTGAGCGGAATGCCGAGTGCGCGTCGCGTGTCTTCGGGATCGCGATGCGACTGCCGGGCCGCAAACGGAATGTCGCGAACGTCGGGCATGGTTTCGAAACCACCCCACATCGGTAGTCGCAAGGCCAGCGTGGTGTGGGAAAAGATCTCGCCGATTCGTCGCGCGAGATGGGCGCCGTCGTCATAGTTTGCGTAAATCCAGTCCCACGTGAAATTGCCGTAGGCAATCCCCGGTAGCCCCGCCGCATGCGCGGCGGCAATACCAAGCGGTGGCAAATCCGCGAGCACCATCGTTGCGTTATGGGCGCGAAGGAAATCGGCCTCCGCGGCCACGCGCGCGTCGAAGCTCGCCATGAAAGCGCGGGCCCGTTCGATGGTCGCCCTCGCGTCAAGATGCAGGCTGTCGATCTGCACAACACCGGTGTCGGTTTCGACCGGCATCAGCTCGACAGCAGGATGCGCGGTTCGCTGGAACAACCAGGGCGCGACTTGGGATCTGACCATCACGCGAAGATCCGGTCGGCGATCGACGAGGGCGTTGATCAGCTCAATTGATCGCGAAGCATGACCAAAGCCGTGCCCTGAGATGTAAAACGCGATCGTCACGAGGGATCTACTGAAGCAAAGGAGGCAGCAAGGATCAGAAGATTATTATTCTTCTAACCCTTGCTTTCTTCCGAACTTCTGTAAGATCTAAGTGTGGCATTCGACGAGAAAGCGTACTTCAGCGAGAAACCCGAACACCGGCCGGCGAAGTACCCTGCCCGCGGTGCAAGCGCGTCAATGAATACAGCATCCGGTGGATGCGGCGGACGAAGCGGAAGGATCGGCAGCCGCAGGGTGGTGAAGACCGCGCCAAGTTCGACAAGCTGCGCGACCACCTGCTGCGGCTGGACGACGAGGTGACGTGCAAGACGTGCGGCAAGAAGTTCGAAGTGCCGTCGCATCATTCGCTGCTGTTTACCGATCAGCTGGAGGGCCTGCCGAAAGACGAAGAGGCCGACGACACCGCCGCCGAGGCGCCGCCCGAGCAGCCGATCGACCGCGCCAAGTTGCCGGCGCGTTTCACGAGACCCACCAAAGGCTGGCGCGGTTGAGCGCCAGCCCATCGACGCCGTGGCGCGGTTGACCGCGCCCGCGCCGTTGCCGGAACCCGGTTGGGAGCCGGTCGTACCGTTTCCCTCACCGGAAGGGACCTTCCTGCACGAGGGCGATCGCGTTCGCATCGCCTACTTCCGCAAACCCAACCAACCGCAGCTCTACGCCAAGGCCTGGTTCGGCACTAAGACGATGGGACCGCCGGGACACGTGCACGGCGGCGCCATGGCCGCGGCGCTGGATGAAGCGATGGGCGCGGTGTGCTGGATGAATCAGCACCGCGTGGTGGCCGCGACCATCACCGTGAAATTCCTCTCGATGCTGAAGATCGAGAGTGAGACCATCCTCGAAGCCACGATCGAGCGCGTCGACGGGCGGAAGATCACCATCCGATCGACGTTGAGCGATCTCACGGGACGAATGGTCGCCGAGGGGCAGGGCCTCTTCATCATCCTGAAAGACGAAGCGCTCCGCACGCTCCAGCGACCGTAGGTTCCTCACCAAGGTTCCTGACTAAGGTTCCTCACGAAGGTTCCGCGCGGGGGTTCATACGGAGGTTCGGGCGGCATCGCGGCGGAGCTCGCGCAGTCCTTCGAGCGTGCGTTCCGGTCCCGGTGAGGCGGGCGGAGGAGTCCACTCCACTGGCGACCCCGCATCGATCAGCAATCGCGCCACCGCCACATGATCGCTGCCGGGCTGCGCGTGGCCGCGGCCTTCGACCGCCCAGATGAGCGGCGGAGCCGCAAACATGCCATCCAGCGCGTCGACCGGCGCGCCGAAGACCAGCAACACTTTCACTGCTTCGGGCTGTCCCGCCATCGCGGCTCGGTGCAGGGCGGTCACGCCGTCCTTGTCCTTGGCATGTGGATCGAAACCACGCTCGAGCATCACCGCCAGCGCGTCGGCGTTGCCGCTTTCGGCGGGCCGGTGCAGCATCAAGTGATGCTCGTGCCGCAGCTCGTGCGTCAGGTTGCGATGCTGGCGCAGGAGGTCATCGGCGGCGACGCGATCGGCGCGGGCGGCGGCGGCGATGAGCTGATCGAGCGGCGACAATTCGTTCGTCGCGCCGTGCGCGAGGAGCGAGACCGCGATATCGCGATTGCCGTGGAGCTCTGCCAGCGAGTGCGGCGTGTAGCCATCGGCGCGCCGGCGTGCGGGATCGGCGCCATGTTTCAGCAACAACTCCACCATCGCCACATCCCAGCGTCTCGCGGCGACGTGGAGGGGTGCTTCTTGGTCGGGACCCCATGGCAGATTGGCGTCGGCGCCATGGGCCAGCAGCCATCGCGGACCGGACGGATCCTCCGCGAAGGTCAGGATATAGACCAGCGGCGGCACGCCGCCGCGGATGCCGTTCACGTCCATGCCGAAACGGTGCAGCAATTCGAGCGCGGTGAGGTTGCCGCTGCCGCCGGCGATGTGCGCCGACACGCCGTCGGTGGGATTCGCGCCGGCCTCGAGGAGCGCCTGCGCGAGCGGCACATGGCCCATGGTGATCAGCGCCCCCCACAGCGCCGTGCGCGGCAACTCCGGATGCCAGTTCCAGTGATATTCGGCATTCGGGTTGGCGCCGAGCGCGATCAGCCGGTGCGCGATCGTGAGCAGGCCGTCCATCCGACCCGGATGGTCACGATGCAGGCACGTGTGGCACACATAAAGCAGCGGCTCCCACTGCTGCGGTCCGCCTGGCGTGGTGGCGAGACCCGGACGTTCCGTCAAGTGCGCCTCTACCTGCGCGGCGTCGCCGAGCACCAGCGCGGTCTGCAGCGTCGCGGCTGCAACGGTCGGGTGCAGCTTCAGTAATTGCCGGGCGCGATCGGCCGCGCCGCCGGTGGCAGCGCGCACGAACTCGTCCACCGCCTCCGCGAACGTCAGCGTTCGTGCTTCCACCTCTTCGCGAAGGGCATTCCAGGACGGGAATCCGTGCTCGCGGGCGATTACCGATTGCGCGTCGTGCAGCGCCAGCTCGCTCGCATCGATCTTCTCGACGGGCGTGTTCGACAGTGCCGGGAGAGATCTGAAGCGCTCGAGCGCCATCGTGTCGCCGCTCCGGGCGTCGTTGAGCAGCGTCTTGGCCTGCTTCTTCAGTTGTTCGAGATTGGGAGATTCGGGTAACTGCCTCGGCGTCATACAACCTCCATGCTGAGGCCCGTGGTTCGCAGACAGGCAGCACGGCGGTGTATATGCCGTCGAGAAAGTGGAAGACAGTGGGCTTGGCCCTTCGCGCGAACCCGCTGGCGCCTGCTGCGCTCGCGAAGGACGTTAGATCGGTTCGCGGGTGGGTGTCAAAGGCCCGGCACGATTACCAGATACCGGGCAGGAGTTTCCAGCGCATCTGCTGTTGATACACGCGGTACCTGTCTCCGAATGCTTCCACCAGCGATGCTTCTTCCCACGGAATTGCGGCGATCAAGTAGGCGCTGCTCACCACCGCAAACAGCATTCGGCTCGTCGTCATCACGGGGGTCGCAAAGACCATCAGGAGCCAGCCCAGGTAAATCGGGTGACGGACGATGGCGAAGGGGCCCGAGGTTTTGAACTCCACGGGCCTGGTGTAATCGGGTTGACGCACGCCGGCGAGCTCCCACACACCGACCACCCCTGCCGCCCGCACGGACAGCACGACGCCGATCATCTGGATAATGAAGAGGGTCCAGAAGAGTACGCCACTGGTTTCCCAGATCACGCCCGGCAGCGGATGCCAGCGCCAGCACACGGCGAGGAACAACACGCTCGCAATCCAGACGTAGAGGCTGCGTTCGAGATCGGGCGGCACCCGGCGCGTGATCCACGCCTTGGCGCCGGTGCGCGCCATCACCGAATGGTGCAGCGCGAAGATCGTGAACAGCAGCACGTTCTCGACGACATGGCGCCATACGGCCGGGCTGGGTGGCGCCGGGAATTGCAGTCGCCAACCGTAGACAAGACAGAACGACAGCAGTGACAACAGGAAGACGAGCGCGCCCGTCCACGCGAACGCTTTTCGCACAGCGATATTATAGGGACCAGCTCGCCTTCGCGCCGAGGGCGCTACGGCGACCCTCGCCGTAGCTCGCCCAGAGAACGGGCAAGCGTAGGCGGATCCGCATGCTATTGAAACAGCCGCGCGTCGCGATCACCGGCATCGGGGTTGTCTCGGCGTTCGGCGTCGGGCGCGAGAAGTTCTGGGACGCGATCAAGAGCGGCCAGAGCGGCACGCGGGCGATTACCGAATTCGACGTGTCGACCTATCCCTGCCGGGTGGCCGCGCCGGTGCCGGCCGTCGACATTTCGTCCGCCGCCGCGCTCGACGGCGAGCTCGGCCCGCGTGAGACCCGCGCCGATCCCAGGCGCTACTCGCGGGCGGCGCTCTTCGGCGTGGTGGCCGCGCGTGAAGCCTGGAACGACGCCGGCCTCAGCTTCGCCGAGTCCAATGCCGGCGTGATCATCGGCAGCGGTGGCGGCGGCATCGACGTCGGCGAGCGCCAATACCAGGACTTCTTCCAGAACAACGGCCAGCACGTCACGCCGTACGCGATCGCGGTGGGGATCTGCGGCATGGTGTCGAGCGAGATCTCGATTGCGCTGGGCCTGCGCGGCATCAGCCACGTGCTGTCCACCGGGTGCACGAGCTCGACCGATGCGCTCGGCTACGCGTCGATGCTGCTACGCCAGGGTGAGTGCGACGTTCTGTTGAGTGGCGGCACTGATGGCTGCGTATTGCCGGGCATGATTTTCGGCTTCTCGCGGATGCGCGCGGTCTCAACCCATTACAACGACCGCGGCGCGGAAGCCTCGCGGCCGTTCGATCGGGGACGCGATGGCTTCGTGCTTGGTGAAGGCGCGTGGATGCTGGCGCTGGAGCTCGAAGAGCGCGCCCGCGCGCGAGGCGCGCGCATCTACGCCACGATCGAAGGCTACGCGTCCACCTGCGACGCCTACCACCGCGTGCAGATGGATCCGGACGGCGAACAGATCGTGCGATGCATGCACGAGGCGGTCGCGAAATCCGGCCGCGTCCCGGAAGAGATCGGCTACATCAACTATCACGGCACCTCCACGATGCTGAACGACGCCATCGAGTCGCGGTGCACGCGCCTGGCGTTTGGCAAGCTGGCGGAAAAGATTCCCGGTTCGTCGACCAAGTCGATGATTGGTCATCCGCAGGGCGCCAGCGGCGCCGCCGGAGTGGTGGCGAGCGCGCTCGCGCTCGCGAATGGCTATCTCCCGCCGACGATTAACCAGACCAACCCGGACCCCGATTGCGACCTGGATTTCATCCCCAACGTCGGCCGCGAGGCGCAGCCGGTGGCCGCGCTCTGCAATTGCCTGGGTTTCGGATCGAAGAACAGCGCGCTGGTCCTCGGGCGGGCCGATGGATGACGTTGCGATCGCCGGTGCCGGTCCCGCCGGTGCGTTGGCGGCGATCATCCTGGCGAAGGCAGGGATGCGCGTTCGACTGTTCGATCGCGCCAGGTTTCCACGACACAAACTCTGCGGCGATACGTTGAACCCGGGCGCGCTTGGCGTGCTCCGGCGGCATGTCGACGTCTCGTTGCTGATCGACGAGAGCGATGCCATCGAGGGCATGTTGCTGACGGGGCCCGGCGGGGTGCGGGTTCGCGCCAAGTACGGACGCGGTCTCGCCGGCCGCGCGGTGACGCGCGAGGTGCTCGATCACTGGCTGGTCTCACGCGCCATCGAGGCCGGTGCGTCGATTGACGAAAACGCGCTGGTGAAAGACGCGGCGATCATCGATGGCCGCGTGGCGGGTGTGCGGCTCGGCACCAGCACCGCCGCGGTCACGCATCCCGCGCGGATGGTGATTGCCGCTGACGGCCGTCGTTCAACGCTGGCGATCGGGCGCGGGTTGTCGCGCCAACCGCAGCGGCCGCGGCGATGGGCAGTGGGGTCGTACTTCACCGACGTCGATGGTTTGACCACCTTGGGCGAAATGCACGTGCGCCGCGGACACTACATCGGCGTGGCGCCCGTGCCGGGCGGGCTGACGAATGCATGCCTCGTGGTGCCACACACGGGTGGTGAGTCACCGCTTGCCGCGCCCGCCGAAATGCTCGACCGCTATCTTCGCGACGACCCCGAGCTGTCGCCGCGGTTTGCGCGTGCCCGGGCGGTAGCGGCTCCGTCGGTGCTCGGCCCGATGGCGGTCGACGCGCAGGCGGCAGGGGAGCCGGGCCTGCTTCTCGCCGGCGACGCGGCCGGGTTTATCGATCCGATGACCGGGGACGGCTTGCACTTCGCCCTCGCGGGGGCGGAACTGGCTGCGGCGGTCGCGCTCGATGTCCTGGCGGGACGAACGCCGATCGATCGCGCGCACCTGGATCTCGCAGCGAAGCGACAGGCGGCGTTCAACGCGAAGTGGCGGTTCAACCGCGCCGTGCGATTGCTGGTCGCATCGCCGCGCGGGGTCAGCAGTGCGGCCGCGGCCGCGAAAGTGGCCCCGGCGATCTTCGAAGGCATCATCCGCTACGCCGGGGACTGCGACTTCGCCGGGAACCCGGATCCGGGAACCGGGAACCGGCGGATCCCCGATCCCGGATCCCGGATCCCGAGATGGCCATGACGAACCCAGCCGTCGCTGTCGCAGCCGTGACGGCGACAGCGACGCTGCTGATCATGGCGGGAGAGGCGGTGTTGTCGTCGTTTAACGAGCGCCTGCTCCGGTCAAAGGGCGCGATTGAGCCACCCGACGACGTGATCGGCAAGATGCGCTGGGCCTATCCGTTGTCGTTCATCGTGATGGGCGTCGAAGGGGCCTTAACCGGTCCCGCGCCGCGCGAAGTCTTGATGTGGGGCCTGGCCCTCTTCGGTTTCGCGAAGGCGCTCAAGATGTGGGCCATCGCCTCCCTCGGATCTCGATGGAGTTACCGCGTGCTCGTGCTCCCGGGCACACCGCTGATCAAGACCGGGCCGTATCGCTTCCTCTCGCATCCGAACTACCTGGCGGTGGTCGGCGAGATCATCAGCGTCGCCGCCATCGTGTGGGCGCCGATCACCGGCGTGCTTGCCACGATCGGGTTCGGCCACTTGATGATCGCGCGCATTCGCATCGAGGATCGCGCGCTGGGACGAGTAAAATAGCGCGCGTGAAGCTGCCCCTGTGGGCAAAGGCGCTCGACGCCGTGGCCATCATCATGGCCATCCTCGCGATCTCCGTGGCCATCACCGGCGGCTTTCGCATCGTCGACTTCGACGTGCGCATCTCGGTGACCGACTGGTGGCGTCCGGCGTTGTGGAGTCTGATCGCGCTCGCGATCAGGCACGCGATCGTCCGTCACAATCCTTTGCCACAGCGCGTGGCTGCCGGCATCCGCCGCTGGTGGCAAAGCCCCGACACGCGCATCGTCCTGCCGATGCATCTCTCGTCGCGGCTTGGCGTGATCCTTGTGGGCTTTCTTGCGGTGATTCTCATCGGGTTTCCTCCCGAGGCCGAGAAACGCTGGCGCATTTACGACAACGATTTTCTCGATCTACCGGCGCGATGGGACACCGGCTGGTATCTCGGTATCGCCATGGAAGGCTATCGATTCAATCCCGACGCGCGCGCCGACTATCAGCAGAACATCGCGTTCTTCCCGGCGTTTCCATTGGCGGTGCGATATGTGTCTGCCGTGCTCGGCCGCCAGCCATTGTGGACCGCTGTTGGCATCTCCCTCGTCGCGTTTTACTTCGCGCTCGTCTATTTCTTGAGGCTCGCCCGCAGTGAGCTGGGCAACGAAGAGCAGGCCGTGACTGCCGTGCTGTTGCTTGCGGCGTATCCGTTCGCTGTGTTCTTCAGCGCCGCTTACACCGAAAGCCTGTTCCTGCTGACGCTGCTTGGCGCGGTGTATCACTTCCGCCAGCACCAGCTGTGGCGCTCGGCGTGTTGGGGTTTCGTGTGTGGGCTGACGCGTCCACCCGGATGTTTTCTGTCGGTCGTACTCGGCCTGATGGCGCTGGCGCCGATGTGGGACGCCGCGCGATGGCGGGCGATCGTGCCCCCGCCAATCGGGTGGCCCAAGATTGGCAGGCGCTTGCTCGCCGCGTCGGCGCCCGGGCTCGGCATGCTGACATTTTCTGCGTTTGTGTATCAGCTGACTGGCAACGCGTTCCAGTGGACGATGCAGAACCTGGCGTGGGGCCGGGTGTATCGAGGCCTGGATTCGATCGTGTCGGACCGTTTCGCATTCATCACCAACAACGGTCTCTACAGCTACGCCTCCACGCAAACCATCGACCTCTTGTATTCGCTCGTCGTGCTGCTCGCGCTGGTTGCGGTGGTGCCGGTGTATAGACGGTTCGGCTTGCCCTACGCGGCGTTCATCATCCTGAACGTGTTGCCGCCGATGTCCGCGGGCGGCATGTTATCGATGGGACGAGTGACAGCGATCGTATTTCCGGTGTTTCTATGGCTGGGCGGGGCGGTGCCCGCGCGCCACCGCACCACGTGGCTGATGGTTTTCGCCCTGCTCCAGGGCTTCGTTGCCGCGATGTTTTTCACGTGGCGCCCGTTGTTTTGAGCTTGCCTTAATAGCCATATGGAGGCCGACTTTAGGCGGCTGGTCACGTGACAGGCACCAAGAAACCGCCGGCGACCGGCCGGCTGAAGCCGGCCTCTATGCGGGATGGGTCGTCTATACTCGAACAGATGGTCCGTCGCGCCCTCCTCCTCCTCGTTGCGGTCGTGCTAACCGCAGGATTGACGCCGCTCGTTACGGCCGAGCAGGCGCCCGCAAGTGTGACCGCGGCACGCGCCACCGCGGAAAAATCGTGGCGCGGCGGACGCTTCGACGAAATCGAAACCCTGGCGCAGGCCTTTCCCAAGGATGAATCGATTGCGGTCTACCACGCGCTGAGCGTGGCGGCGCGCGGCGATCGCTCGCGCGCCGAGTCGATTCTCAAACCGTTCGTGGCCGCCAACCCCGGCGGCGACGCCGCGCTCGAGACCGGGCTGCTGCAGCTTGGCGTGGGCCGTCGCACCGAAGGCCGCCAGACGCTGCAACTCATTCTCGCGGCCGATGTGCGCAACCCAAGCGCGCGGGATTACCTGCGCGCGGCCCGCGCCTCGCGCGCCATGCATCGCATCGACGATGCGCAGTCGTATTTCCGGGACGCGGCGTCAGCAGCCCCCAACGATCCGCGCGTGAATACCGAGTGGGGCGACCTGTTCGTCGAGAAGTACGAAAACGCCGAAGCGGCGAAGTCGTTCCAGATCGCGCTCAAAGTCGACGGCGACTACGGTCCCGCCCTGCTCGGCATGGCGCGTGCGCTGGCTGACGAGAATCCTCCGCAGGCGGCGATGTTCGCGCAGCAGGCGCTGAAGCTGAACCCGAATGATTTTGGCGCGCACCTCCTGCTCGCCGAAATGGCCACCTATCAGGATAAGAAGGCCGACGCGAAGGAGTCGATCGAGCGCGTCCTGAAGGTGAACCCGCGGCATCTCGAGGCGCTGTCCATGAAGGCCGCGCTCGCCTACGTCGAGGGTGAGACGGCGAAGTACAACGAGACGGTTGCCGAGACGTTGAAGATTCATCCGACCTACGGCGAGCTTCATCGCATCGTCGGCATGATCACCGCGCATTACTACCGCTTTGACGAAGCCGTCGAGCACACGCGCAAGGCGATCGCGCTCGATCGCGAAAACTTCCGCGCCGTGGCGGACCTGGGCGCGCAGCTGATGCGCACGGGCGACGAGCGGAACGCGCGGCGTAATCTCGAGACCGCGTTCCGCATCGACCGATGGGACAAGATGACCTACAACCTGCTCGAGCTGCTCGACAAGCTCGAGCCCTTCGACACCATCAAGGAAGGCGAGATGGTGATTCGACTGCCCCCGGACGAATCACCGGTGATGCGGGAGTACGTGCCGCAGCTGGCGCGTGAGTCACTGGACGCGCTCAGCAAACGGTGGGAGTTCACGCCGAAGGGGCCGATCCTGATCGAGATGTTCGGCGAGCATGATGACTTCGCGGTGCGCACGCTGGGATTGCCCGGCATGCTCGGCGCCCTGGGCGCGTGTTTCGGCCGCGTGGTCACCATTGATTCTCCAAAAGCGCGCCCGCCCGGCACCTTCAACTGGGGCGAAACGCTGTGGCACGAGATGGCGCACGTGATCACGCTGCAGCTGTCGAACAACCGGCTGCCGCGGTGGTTGAGCGAGGGGACGTCCACCTACGAAGAGCGCCGCGCCCGCAAGGAATGGGGCCGCGACATGGACATCCCGTTCGCGCGCTTCCTCGATAGCGGCAAGGCGCTGAAGATCCGCGATCTCAATTCCGGGTTCACCAGCTCGCAGACCATTTCGTACGCGTATTACCAGGCATCGTTGATCGTCGAGCACATTGTCGACACCTATGGCCAGCGGCAGCTGCGCGTCCTCGTGGCGGCGTATGGCGACGGAAGCGACACCGAGGCCGCGATCAAGAAGGCGCTGGGCGTTGACATCGACGAGCTCCAGAAGAGTTTCGACGCGATGCTCGACAAGCGCTACGCGGGCCTGCGACGGGCGCTGAAGGTGCCGGAAGGCCTGGCGCCCGGGCTGCCGCTCGACAAGATCAAGGCCATTGCCGCGGACAATCCGGAGAGCTTCCCCGCGCAGATGACGCTCGGCGAAGCGCTCGCGGAGTCGAATCCTGATGCGGCCATTGAAGCGTTCGAGCGGGCGGCGAAGTTGATTCCGAACGTCCCCGGCGAGGACAGTCCCTACGCGGGGATTGCGGCCGTGGCGATGAAGAAAGGGGACAAGGCCCTCGCCGCGCGCGCGCTCGAGCAGCTCACCGCAAACACGGCGTCCGACGTCGAGTCGGCGCGCGAGCTGGCCTCGCTGCTCGATCCGGCGAAGGAGGCTTCGCGGGCGCGAACGGCGCTGCAACGGGTGGTGGCGGTCGATCCGTTCGACGCGCAGGCTCACGCCACGCTCGGCCAACTGGCGATGAAAGCCGGCGACAACGCCGAGGCCATTCGATCCTTCCGCGTTGCCGTGGCGTCGAAGCCGCTCGACCGGGCCAGCGCACACGCCGACCTCGCCGAAGCCTTGTTGGCCGCTGGCCAGAAGGACGAGGCGCGCAAGCAGGTGATGGAAGCGCTGATGGTGGCGCCGACGTTCACGCGCGCGCAGGATCTGCTGTTGAAGCTGTCCGGAGGATCGCGGTGATGCGCCGGTGGATCTGGGCTACGTCGCTGGCCGCGGCGGTGCTCTGGTTTGCCAGTGATCTCGCCTTGCCCGCCGTAGCCTTGGCGAAGGCGGGACAATTGCCGGTCGTCGACGGCAACAAGTTCGCCGGCCTCAAATGGACATTCGTGCGAATCAAGTACGGCACGTTCGAGAACGAAGGCGGCGGCGGGTCGCGATTGGCGTATTGGGACGAGCCGTGGGCGATCGACGCACCGGCGGCGGAGCAGAACCTGTCGCGGCGGATCAAGTCGGTGACGGCGATCGACGTCGGCGATCCGGTGGTGATGACGCTCGAAGACGAGAAGATCTGGCAGCATCCATGGATCTACATCGTCGAGCCGAGCAACCTCGTGCTCAAGGACGAGGAAGTGCCGATCCTCCGCGAGTTCCTGCTGCGTGGCGGCACGCTGACCTTTGACGATTTCCACGGTCCGTTCGAATGGGAGCTGACGCAGAAGCAGCTGGAGCGCGTCTTTCCCGATCGCCAGATCGTGGAGCTGGCGCCGCCGCATCCGATCTACACGTGCTTCTACCGCATCGATAAGTACCCGCAGATCCCGGGCCTCGGCTCCTTCCTGAGCGGGCGCACGTGGGAGAAGGGCGGCTTCACCGCGCACCTCCGCGCCATCCTCGACGATGCGGGCCGGCCGATGGTGCTGATCAACTGGAACACCGACATGGGCGACGGTGTGGAGTGGTCGAACGCGCAGGAGTACCAGGGCTACATCAAGTGGACCGCGCAGGCCTACCAGATGCTCATCAACGAAGTGATCTATTCGCTGACGCATTGAGCGTCGGCGACCTGCCGCATAATGGCCGACCGGCCGCTTAAAGGCGGCCTCGATACGAGGAATGATGCAGAACACGACAAGCGTGGCGGTTGAGGGGCTGGCCGAAAAGGTCGCTGCCGGCCGCCAGAAAATCCTCTCCGAACTCCGCAAGGTCATCGTCGGGCAGGACGACGTGGTCGACGAGGTGTTGATGGCGTTGTTTTGCGGCGGCCACTGCCTGATCACCGGCGTGCCCGGCCTCGCGAAGACGCTGCTTGTCAAGACGCTGTCGCAGATTCTCGACCTGAGCTTCAAGCGCATCCAGTTCACGCCCGACTTGATGCCGGCCGACATCACCGGCACGGAGATCCTGGACGAGGATCACGGCGCCCGCGCGCTGCGTTTCGTGAAGGGGCCGATCTTCGCGCAGATCATTCTTGCCGACGAGATCAACCGCACGCCGCCGAAGACGCAGGCGGCCCTGCTCGAGGCGATGCAGGAGTATCACGTCACCGCCGCCGGCCGGACCTATCCGCTCGAGCGGCCGTTCTTCGTGCTGGCCACGCAGAACCCGATCGAGCTCGAAGGCACCTATCCGCTTCCCGAAGCGCAGCTCGATCGCTTCTTGTTCAACGTCGTGATGACGTATTTGTCCGAAGACGATGAGGTGCAGGTCGTCACCGAAACGACCGGCGCGAAACGTCCGGAGCCGCTGCGCGTGCTGAGCGGGGAAGACATCCTCACGATCCAGGACTACGTGCGACAGGTGCTGGTGGCTGAGGAAGTGGTGCGCTACGCCGTGAGGCTGACCGACAGTTCACGGCCGGGCCGCGGCGCCCAGCTGGATTTCATCGAGAAGTGGGTGAAGTGGGGCGCCGGCCTGCGTGCGTCGCACGCGCTCGTGATTGGCGCGAAGGCGCGCGCGCTGCTGCACGGCCGCCATCACGTGTCGGTGACAGACATCCAGGCGCTCGCGAAACCGATTCTGCGCCACCGCGTGCTCCCGAACTTCTACGCCGAAGCCGAAGGCATCACCGCCGACCGCATCGTCGACCAGCTGCTCGACGCGGTGCCGTTGCCGGCCAGCGGCCTATAGGCCACCGATTAACACCGATTAAACACCGATTAGACACGGATTGGACGGAACGTGGCTGGTGAAGCTCGGTATCTCGATCCGGCGATCATCGCCCGGCTCGGTACCATCGACCTCAAGGCGCGGACGATCGTCGAAGGGTTCCTGACCGGCCTGCATCGCAGTCCGTTCAAAGGGTTCAGCGTCGAGTTCGCCGAATACCGTCAATACCTGCCCGGCGACGACCTGGCCACGCTGGACTGGAAGGTCTACGCGCGATCGGATCGCCACTTCGTCAAGAAATACGAGGAAGAAACCAACCTCACATGCCATCTGTTGATCGACGTCAGCGCGTCGATGGGCTACGCGTCGGGTCCGATCACCAAGCTGCAATACGCGTCGTATCTCACCGGCGCGCTGGCCTACCTAATGCACCGGCAACGTGATTCGTTCGGCCTAATCGCGTTCGACGACAGCATTTCTGCGCTCCTGCCCGCGAGCGCGCGGTCGGGCCACCTGCGCATGGTGCTGCTGGCGCTCGAGCGGCTGGAGATGGGCACGCGCACCAACGTGGCGAAGCCGCTGCACGATCTGGCGGCGGCCGTCAGAAAGCGCGGCATGGTGGTGCTCGTCTCGGATTTGCTCGACGATCCGGTGTCGGTCCTCGACGGCCTGAAGCACTTCCGCTATCGCGGCACCGATGTGATCGTGTTTCACATCCTCGATCCTTACGAGTTGAAGTTTCCGTTCGAGCAGGCGGCGCGCTTTCGCGATATGGAAACGCAGGAAGAGGTGATGGCGGTGCCGGGCTCGGTGCGCGCGGATTACCTCGAGCGCATGCAGGCTCGTATTGCGTTCTATCGGCGCGAGCTCGGCCTCGCCGGCATCGACTATTGCCAGCTCGAAACGTCGCAGCCGCTCGAGCTGGGGCTGATGGCGTATCTCATGACGCGCCACCGAGCGCTCTGATGTTCGGCATCTCGTTCCTATCACCGCTGTTCCTGATCGGCGCGGTCGCCGCCGCCGTGCCGATCCTGCTGCACTTGTTTCATCGCAAGACCGAAGTGGTGATCGACTTTCCTACGGTGCAGCTGTTGACGCGCGCGCCCGTGCAGCAGCATCGGCGGCGTCGCTTGCGGGAATTGCTGCTGCTCGCCCTGCGCGTGGTGGCGCTCGTCCTGCTTGCCGTGTCGTTCGCGAGGCCGTACCTCGCGGGCGCCGTGGCGCCGGATTCGGCACCGATCACGGTGATCGCCGTGGATCGCTCGCTGAGCCTGTCGGCGCCGGGACAATACGATCGCGCGCGGGAGGCGGCACGCCGCGCGCTGGACGCCGCGCCCGCCTCGCACGCGGTGGCCCTGGTGTCGTTCGCGCACCTGGCGGAAGTCGTCGTCGAGCCCACCACCGATCGCTCGGCGGTGGCGGCCGCGATCGCGAAGCTGTCGGCCACCGGCGACGGCACGCGCTATCGCACCGCACTGCTGCGGGTGAGCGAGGCGCTCGGCGCGCGCGACGGCCGCGTCGTCATCGTCACCGATCTGCAGCAGAGCGGATGGGAAGCGAACGACGATGGCGGATTGCCGGACGGTGTGGACGTCGAGGTGATCGGCATCGCGCCGCCGCCAGGTAACCTGGCGCTCACCTCAGCGGACTTGCGCGATCGACGGGTGATCGCCTCGATTCAAAACTTCGGCAACAGCGAGGCGCGGACGACCGTCGAGCTCACTGCCGGCGGCAAGCCAATCGCCCGCGCGGATGTCACGATCGGCCCGCAGGCGGCGTCGGATGTCGAGCTCACCGGTGCGTTGCCGCGCACGGGGGTCGCCGAAGTCCGCATCGCCGATTCGATTGGCTATGAGCTCGATAACGCGCGCATCCTCTCCCTCGATCGGCAGACCGCGGTACCGATCGCGGTGATCGTCGCCGATCCCACCGGCTCGACCGGCGGGTTGTATCTCGAGCGGGCGTTGAACGTGGCCGGCGGCGGCCGCGAGTTTAGCGTCGACGTTCTCGACGGGCGCGAGGTGGCGAAGTGGGCGCAGGACGATCTGAATCGCCGGGCGGTGGTGTTCGTGCTCGGCACGCGTACCCTCGACCGCGCGGGCCGCGACCTGCTGAAGACCTACATCGCTCGTGGCGGACAGGTGTTCGTGGCCCTGGGACCCGATGTTGATGCCGGCACGATCAGCGACAGCGTCGGCGTGAGCCTGTCATTGGACGAGGCCCCGGTGCGCGCGCCGGGCGCGATCCTGGTGGCCAGTGACGGCCGTCATCCCATCTTTCGTCCGTTCCTGAACCCGTCCGGTGCGTTGGGCGACGTCCAAGTGGAGCAGTACCGTCGTCTAAACGATCAGCGGGATCGCACGGTGCTGGCGCGATTCTCGGGTGGCGACCCGGCATTGACGGAACAGGAAGTGGGCCAGGGACGGCTGATGATCTACACGTCGGATCTCGACAACCAGTGGAGCCGCTTTCCGCTCAACCCGGCGTTCGTGCCGTTTGCGGTGGAAACGGCGCGCTACTTGAGCCGCGGACAGGAGCCGCCGGGTGAGAACCTCGGCAACGTGGACGTGCGCGAATCGAACCCGGCGACGGTTACCGTGGCGGAGTTTACGAATGCCATCGACCGCACCAATCGCGCGGCGCTGGCCGAGGCCGGCGGCGTTGCTAGAGAAATCGAGGATCAACAGCGCTGGTGGCAGGTTGGGATCTTCGTGATGCTGCTCGCGTTGGCAGGGGAAGCACTCATTGGCCGCCGGGCCACGTAAGCTAACATTGACGATGTGAGGCCATGACGGAACGCGTCGACGAGCTTCGGGCGATTCTCGCGGAGGTACGGGCGCGCTGGCAGCGCCAGGCACTGCTGCGCGCCTGGCTGCTCGGCGCGGTTACCGCGGCCGCGATGCTCCTGGTGGGCGTGCTCGCGGTGT
This sequence comes from uncultured Acidimicrobiia bacterium, assembly GCA_963784445.1. Taxonomy (GTDB): domain Bacteria; phylum Acidobacteriota; class Vicinamibacteria; order Vicinamibacterales; family UBA2999; genus 12-FULL-67-14b. The sequence goes on from CAWARO010000003.1 coordinate 837,579, forward strand.
GGCTCGTCGCCTCGGAAGGCATTCCACTCGTGGTGGTGGTCGCCGCCGTCACCACCGTCGCCTTCGCTTCACTCCTCTTCGCTTTGTTGCCGTTACGGCAACATCCTTCGGACCGCCAAATCGCCCGGTTCATCGAAGAGCGTGCCGGCGGGCTCGATGAGGTGCTGGTCACCGCGGTTGAGAAAAGCGGTGATGCCACTCCCGTTGCGAACCTGCTGATCGGCGACGCGATACGCGCGGCGCGCGGCGTCAAGGTGGATGACGTGGTGAGCCATGCCGCAATGCGGCGCGCCGCGATCGGCGCGCTGGCCGGCAGCCTCGCCTTCGCCGCGTCGATGTGGTTCTTTGCGCCGGCGGCCGGCCGCGCGGTGACCGTCGCCGGGTCGTATCTGTTTCCCCATCGCTACGCGATCGACGTGCGGCCCGGTTCGATCAAGGTGCGTGAGGGTGAGCAGGTCACCGTGGTGGCGCGCATTCCCGGCATTGCCGGGGGCCTCGTGCCGATGCTCACTGTCGGCCGCGGCCCAGACGCGCGATCGGCGCGCATGACGCAGGGTCCCTCGCCAGACGAGTTCACGATCACGCTTAACAACATCACCCTGTCGTTCCCGTACCTAGTGACCGCCGGATCGGCGGCCTCGCCGGAATACAACGTCGAGGTGATTCGACCGGTGAAGATCGAGAGGATCGACGTCCGTTACGACTATCCGAGCGGCGTCGGCCTCGAGCCGCACACCGAAGAGGATGGCGGCGACATCTTCGCGCCTGCAGGTACGAAGGTGCAGCTCACGATCAAGACCGATAAGCAGGTGGCCAACGGCCAGTTGCGTCTTGGGGATGGGCAGCTGGTCGACCTCACCGGACATAACCAGGTGTTCACGGCGGACCTGACGGTGGCCAAGGACGGGTCGTACCGCATCGCGCTCAACGACATCGACGGCCTGAAGAACGATGGCGACACCGAGTACTTCATCCGGATGCTGAACGATCGCCCGCCCGACGTGCGGATTCTGCGCCCGGCCGGCGACAAGCAGGTGTCGCCGCTCGAGGAAGTGGTGATCGAGGCCCGCGCCGATGACGACTACGGTGTGCGATCGCTGGAGCTCGTGATCAAGTCCAACACTGGAAAGGAAAAGATCGTTCCGATCGGCGGCGATGGAAAACAGTCGGTCGCGGCCGGCCAGCACACGGTCTTTCTCGAAGACTTGAACGTGAAGCCCGGCGACGTGGTGACGTATCACGCGCGCGCTACGGATGTGGGGCGCGGCCGGCGATCCACCGAATCGCGCAGCGACATCTTCTTTCTCGAGGTCAAACCCTACGAAGAAGAGTTCGTGGCCGCGGAGAGCAACGCCGGCGGCATGGCCGGTCAGCAAACCGGGCTCGAAGACCTGATTGCACAACAGAAAGACATCATGGCCGCGACGTGGAAGCTCGATGCCCGCGCGCGGCGTGGCGGCCCGAATGCGCGATCGCCGCAGGACATCCGCGCCGTCGGCCAGGCTCAGGTCGCCCTGAGAGAGAAGACCGACGAAGTGGCGCAGCAGATGACGGCGCAGATGGCGCAGCAGCGTCGCCGGCTTGGCGCCCGCGCGGGCCTGACGCGGCCCGGTGATGATCCGCTGGCGCGGGCCGTGGAGGCGATGGGACGCGCGGCGCGTGAGCTCGAACGCCTGAGCGTGGCGGCGGCGTTGCCGCACGAAGAACAGGCGCTCGCCGAATTATTGAAAGCCGCGGCGGAGATTCGCCGCCGGCAGGTTCAGATGCAGCAGGCGCGCGGTGGCGGTGGCGGCAATGGCAATCGCAATCAGCCCGACTTGTCGACGTTGTTCGATCAGCAACTGCGCAAGCAGCAGCAGACCAATTACGAAACGCAGAGCACCACGCAGGAGAACAACCAGGAGAAACAGGCAGAGGCCGATCCGCTCGCCGGTATTCGCGAGCTGGCCCGCCGGCAGGAAGCCTTGTCGCGCCAGCAGCGCGACCTCGCGAAGAACCAGCAGCAGCTGAGCCCCGAGGAAGTGAAACGCCAGCTCGAACGGTTGACGCGCGAGCAGGAAGAACTGCGGCAACAGGCCGAGTCGTTGTCGAAGCAGATGCAGGGTGGCGCGGGTGGCCAGGGCCAGCAACGCGCCTCGGGGAGCGAGAGCCAGCAGCTGCGTGAGATCTCCGACGAGATGCGCAATGCCGCCGGCGATCTGCGCAATCAGAATCCACAGCAGGCCAGCGCGCGTGGCGCGAAGGCCGGCGAGCAGCTGCGCGGCCTCGAGCAACAGATGCAGGGAACGCGGCCCGAAGAACGGCGCCGCGCCATGGGCGATTTGCAGCTCGAAGCCCGTCAGCTCGCCGACGCCGAGCGCCGGCTTGGCAACGAAGCGTCGCGGACCGCGGCGGGTCCCGCGGGTGAGGATGCCCGTCGCCGGTTGGCCGCGGAGCAGGAGCGGCTGGCCGACCGCACCCAGCGTCTTGGTGAGTCGGCCAAAGAGCTGGCCAAGTCGGGTGAAGAGGGGGAGCGCCAGGCGATGAACGAGGCCGGCCGTGAAATCGATCAGCAGAAGCTGGCCGATCGCATGCGCGAGTCCGCGCAGGCGATGCGCCAGGGCGCCGGCGCCGAACAGGCCGCCTCCGCCAAGGCTGCCACCTCCGCCAAGGCTACGGCGGACAACTCAGCGCCCGGAGCCACTCCAGACGAGATCGCGCGCGCGCTCGACAAGGTGGCCGAACGCCTCGGCTCGGCCACGGGTGGCCGAGACGGCGAAACCGCCCGGTTGTCGGAGCAGCTCTCGCGCACGCAGGAACTGCGTGATCGGCTCGAGCGGTTGCAGCGCTCCATGAGCGAACTCGCCAACGAATCGCAAGAAGGCCAGGGGCAGAAGCCCGGGCAGGGAGAGAAGCCTGGGCAGGGACAGAATCCCGGACAGGGACAGAACCCCGGACAGGGACAGCCAAGCCCGCAAGGTCAGGAAGGGTCCACCGGTCAGCAAGGGTCCTCGGCCGGCGGGCGTGGTGGGGTCGATCGTTTACAGCGCGATGTTGACAACCAGCTTCGCGACGCGCAGAAACTCGCCGAAGAGATCGGCAAGCAGAACCCGGGCATGGAAAAAGGCGGCACGACGCCCGAGCAGTGGCAGCGCAGCGTCTCGGCGCCGGGGACCGAAGCGTTCAAGCAGGACTTCGCAAAGTGGGAATCGCTGAAGAAGAACCTGCTGGTCGCGCTCGAACAGACCGAATCGCAGCTGGCCGAGCAGCTGCGCGCGCGTGAGACGAAAGAGCGGCTCAACGCCGGCCGTCACGACGCCGTGGCCGACACCTACCGCGAGTTGGTCGATCGCTACTATCAATCGCTCGCCGCGCCGCGGCGGCCGATCCGGTGAGATTCGCTGTCACCCTGCCGTGGTGGGGGTATGTCCTCACCGTTATCAGCGCCATGGCGCTCGCGTGGCTGGCCTACGCGCGCGTGCCGGTCAAGCTGACACCGGCCAGCCGGGCAACGCTCACCGCGCTTCGCTTCGCCACGCTGATGCTGCTGATTGTGATTCTGCTGCGGCCGGTGGTGATGGTGCCGCCCGCGGCGGCGAACAACAGTCTCCTGCCGATCCTGGTCGACGTCTCACGCAGCATGCGGCTGACCGATGATGGCGGGCCCACCCGTCTCGAACGCGCCAAGGCGATCGTTCGCGATCTGCAGGCCCGCGTGTCGTCCGAGTACCGCATCGAGTTGCTGACGTTTGGCGAGACGCTTGCGGCCGCTACCGAGGTGGATCGGCTTGCGGCCACCGCGCGCCGCAGCGACCTCAGCGGCGCGCTGGTCGACGTCGGTGAGCGCTATCGCAACCAACGGGTCGCCGGCATCATCGTCCTGTCCGATGGCGGCGACACCGCGCCGCAGGAAGCCAAGTTCGGCCGCGCGATCAACGCGCCGATTCTCACCGTCGGCATCGGTGGCACCGACCTGGCGCGGGATCGCGAGGTCGTCAACCTCACCGCCGGCGAGCCGCTGTTGCCGGGCGCCTCGATCGATCTGAGCGTGTCGGCAACCAGCGCTGGCTTCGGAACGCAGCCGGTGGAGTTGCGCGTCAGCGCCAATGGCCGTCCGGTGGATATGCGCCGCGTGACGCCCTCCGCGGATGGCGCGCCGATTCACCAGGTTTTCACCGTGTCTCCCGATCCCGACGTGCCTACGGTCTACACCGTCGAGATTCCTGCGGCGGGTGACGAGCTCGCGGCTGAGAACAACACGCGCAGCGTGCTGGTGCCGCCGCAGACCGGCCGCCGCAAGATCCTGATTCTCGAAGGCGCTCCTGGGTACGAACACACCTTCCTCAAGCGCGCGCTCGGGCAGGACCCCGGCCTCGACGTCGACGCGGTGGTCCGCAAGGGCCAGAACGACGATGGGCGGGATACGTTTTATGTGCAGGCCGCTTCGTCCCGGATGGCGGCGCTGGCGTCGGGGTATCCGTCAAAACGATCGGAGCTGTTTGCCTACGACGCGGTGATCTTCGGGAACATCGAAGCCGACTTCTTCACGCGCGATCAGCTGGCGCTCACCGCGCAGTTCGTGGCCGAGCGCGGCGGCGGCCTGCTGGTGCTCGGCGCGCGATCGTTCGACCGGCAGGGGCTGGCCGGAACCGCGCTCGAGCAGGCGCTGCCGGTGGATCTCACCGACCGGCGCGGCACCATCACGCTGGCCGCGGCGAGCGTCACCACGAGCGAGCCGAATACACCCGCGCTCACCATGGATGGCTTGATGCATCCGGCGACGCGGCTGTCGGTAACCCCGGACGAGAACCGCAAGAAGTGGGCGGCCTTGCCGGCGCTGGCCTCGATGGCGCCGGTTGGCGGCGCGCGGCCGGGCGCGCAGGTGCTGGCGGTGGCGCTCACGGCGGGCGGGAATCCGCAGCCGCTGATTGCGACGCAGCGCTACGGCCAGGGCCGATCGATGGTGTTCGCCGGCGAAGCGTCGTGGCGCTGGCGCATGATGCGGCCGGCCACCGACAACAGTTACGAAACGATCTGGCGCCAGCTGGCGCGGTGGATCACGGCGAGCGCGCAGGGGCCGGTGACCATCGCACCGCTCAGCCCGACGGTGCCGGGCATCACCGATCGCATCAGCGTGTTCGTGCGCGACGAGGACTTCCGTCCGGTGGCAAATGCCGAAGTCGCGATCCAGATCACGGCGCCGAATGGCGAGAAGCGGCCGCTGACCGCCGCCCTCTCGAACCCGCAAGAAGGGCGGTATGCGGTGTCGACGAGGTTCGATCACGCCGGCGTCTATCGCGTGGAAGCGATCGCGTCGCGCGGGACGACGAGGGTCGGGACCGCGTCCAGGCCGGTCCTGGTCGGCGGCGTCGACCTGGAAATGACGCAGCCGAGGCTGAACGAGGCCGTGTTGCGCCGGTTGTCGGCGGAAACCAACGGCCGCTACGTCAATGCCGGCGGCGCGGACCACCTGCCGTCGCTGCTGCGCGAGTCGCGCGCCGATGCCGGCACGCCGGAACAGCGCGACCTCTGGCACAATGGATGGAGCCTCGTCATGATCGTCGGCCTGCTGGCCACCGAGTGGGTGATGAGGCGGCGAGCGGGCCTGGCATAACACCAGGGCCACCCTTCGACTCGCACGACTCTTTAACAGTCGTGCTCGCTCAGGGCAGGCAGAAGGCACAGATGAATCGGATCAAGTTCTTTTTGCTCGCGCTCGCCATTGCGACACCGTCGGTCGCAGCGGCCGAAACGCGTTGGGCAGTGATCATTTCGGGCGCGTCGGGCGGGGAGAAGTACGCGGAGCAGATGGCGACGTGGCGGTCCGATTTGCGATCGGCGCTGGTCGATCGCTACGGGTTCAAAGCCGAACACGTGAAGCTGCTGGTCGATGAAGCCGCGAAGACCGGCGACCGCGCGACCACAGCCAACGTGCGCAGCCTGTTTGCAGAGATCAAGAAGGCCGGCAGCAAAGAGGACTTCGTCCTGGTGGTGCTGCTGGGCCACGGCACCTACGACGGCGACGTCGCGAAGTTCAACCTGGTGGGTCCGGACATGACGGCAAAGGACTGGACCGACGTGCTGACCGGCGTGCAGGGCCGCGTCACCCTCATCAACACCACCGAGGCGAGCTTTCCGTTTCTCGAGACGCTCAGCAGCAAGGGCCGCGTCGTGATCACCGCCACCGATTCGGCCGCGCAGAAGTACGCCACGGTGTTTCCGGAGTACTTCATCAAGGCGATGAAGGAAGCGTCGAGCGATCTCGACAAGAACGGCCGCACCTCGATCTTCGAGGTGTTCTCAGCCGCGAGCGCCGCGGTGAAGCAGCATTACGAGCAGCGCGGGCAACTCTCCACCGAGCGCGCGCTGATCGACGACAACGGCGACGGCAAGGGCCGCGAGGCCGCGGCCGAAGGCCCCGACGGCGGCCTGGCGCGCATCGCGTTCCTGGATACGGAAAGCGTCTCTGAGACCACCAACCCCGAGCTTGCCAATTTGATCAAACGCCGCCGCGCCCTCGAGGCGCAGGCCGAAGAACATAAGCAGCTCAAGGGCGTGATGCCTGATGCTGAATGGAATGCTCAGTTTGAAAAACTGATGCTCGAGCTCGCGCAAGTGTCCGCCGAGATTCGCAAAAAATCCTGACAGAAGAAAGAAGGTGGCTACCTTCTGATCTTCTGTGAGGACTCCAGCGTATCCCACCACTCGACGGAGGTTCGTTCCGGGCGTTTCATGATCATCACCAGCAGCAACCCCGCGAGGAAGCCCGCCACGTGCGCCCAGAAGGCGACGCCGCCGGAAATCTGATCCTGCTGGAAGATTGGCAGCTGGCCGATGCCGTTCAGGAACTGCATCAGGAACCACACGCCCAGGAAGATCACCGCCGGCAGCTCGAAGAGAAAGACCGGAAACGGGAACAGCATCAACACTCGCGAGTGGGGATAGAGCACGAGATACGCGCCCATCACGCCGGCCACGGCGCCGCTGGCGCCCACCATCGGGACCAGCGAGGTTGGCTCCAGCGCCACCTGTGCGAACGCCGCGGTGAAGCCGCAGATCGCATAGAACAACACGAACCGCCCGTGCCCCAGGCGATCCTCGACGTTGTCGCCGAAGATCCACAGGAACAGCATGTTGCCGATCAGATGCGCGAGCCCGCCATGCACGAACATCGCGGTGAACACGGTCACGATCGAGAAGTGCATCGGGATCACCCCGAACCCGTAGATGAACATCTCCTCGGCACGGTCGGTGAGCGTTGCTTGAAAGATGAAGACGAGCACGTTCAGGACGATCAGCGTGATGGTCACGCCAGGCGCGGTGCGCGAGGGGATAACGTCGCGGAGCGGAATCATCGAAGGGCTTTTCGCTAGAATATCGAATTAGCCATATGAAATGCCGCTCGTGTGGGACCGAAATCGCCGCGAATGCACTCATCTGCTACAAGTGTGGCACCGCGACATCGGAGCCGAAGATTCCACCGCCGGCGGCGCGGCCGCGGCGCAACCGGTGGCTGCCGGCGGGCCTGCTGCTGGCCGCCCTCCTCGCGGCGGCGGCCCTCCGGGAAGCGGGTTGCCTAAGCCTGTTATGATGAAGTCTTCTCAGCTGCCATGAGTGGAAACGCGCGCCTCGAAGTCAACGACGGCCTCGGCCAACGCATCGTCCCGATCAACAAGGCCCTGCTCTGCATCGGCCGCCGCACGGAAAGCGACCTGCGGCTGGTCGGCAGCGACGTGTCGCGCGAGCACGCCGAGATCGTGCAGTCTAACGGCGACTGGATCCTGCGCGACAAGGGCTCGCGCTACGGCACCTACGTCAACGGCGAGGCGATCACCGAGCACAAGCTGACGCACGGCGACCGCGTGCAGTTCGGCCGCGCCAGCGGCGCGGACGTGGTGTTCCTGACCGGCGATGGCCCGGCCCACACCGATCGATCGCATGCCAGCGCGGTCAACGATCTGCGGCAACTGGCGGCGCTGCTCGAAGGGCTGCGCTCGCTCGGTTCGGGCCGCGTGCTGGACGATGTGCTGGCGCTGGTGCTCGACGCCGCCATCGACGTGGCCGGGGCCGAACGTGGTTTCATCATGCTCTCGGTCAACGACCAGCTGGACATGAAGCTGGCCCGCGCGAAGGGCCGCATCACCATGCCGGGCAGCGGCTTCAGCACGAGCCGCAAGATTCCCGAAGAGGTGTTCAGGACTGGCGAGCTGAAGATTGTTGCCGACCTGCTCGATGGCGATCTCGCGAACGTGCACATGGGCACGGTCGCGCTTGGCATCCGTCACGTCGCCTGCATCCCGCTGCGCATGGTCCGCTACCTCGACCGTGCCGACATGCAGAGCGAGACCAAGAATATCGGCGTGTTGTATCTCGACAGCCGGGAAAAGGGCAGCCTGCTGGCGCCGCACACGCGCACGGCGCTCGACACGCTCGCCACCGAAGCGGGCGTGGCCATTGAGAACGCGCGGCTGTACCGGGAGACGCTCGAGAAGGCGCGCATCGAACACGAGCTCAAGATCGCGGCGGAAATCCAGCGCGCGTTGCTGCCCGAGGGCAGCCATTCCGGGCCGTTCTTCGAATCGGCCGGCATGTCGGTGCAGGCGCGCGCCATCGGCGGCGACTTCTACGACATGCAGGACATGCCCGACGGCCAGTTCGGCTTTCTCGTCGGCGACGTGGCCGGCAAGGGGCCGGCCGCGGCCCTGCTGACGTCGAAGATTCTCGGGATCTTTTCGGCTTTCGTGTCGGTCGGCGACGAGCCGGTGCAGACCGTCGATCACATCAACAAGGTGCTGACCCGCCGCCAGATCGACGCGCGCTACGCGACGTTGTTCTACGGACAGCTGTCCGCCGACGGCCAACTGCGCTTCTGCAACGCCGGCCACAACCCGCCGCTCGTCTACGGCGTGGACGGCCTGCGCCGCATCGAGTCGGGCGGCATGCCGGTCGGCATGTTCGAGCTGGCGCCGTACTCAGGCGATCAGATCCTGCTGAAGCCGGGCGACATCATGATGCTCTATAGCGACGGCGTGACCGAGGCGCAGAACCTCGCCGGCGAAGAGTTTGGCGAGGCCAGGCTCGTGGCGGTGATGGAGCGCTACAGCCGCGGCACGGCCGACGTCATTCTCGAACAGACCATCAACGCCGTGAAGGAGTTCGCGCACGGCGCGGAGCAATACGACGACGTGACGGCGCTGGTCGTGAAGTTCACCGGCCCAAAATGACACCGGTCAAATTGTCGCTGGCCCTGTGGGCCGTCCTCGCGATCGCCGTGTTCAGCATCACCTTCGACTGGAAGACCCGCCAGGCGGGCGTCGACTTCATCCGGTCGCAGGTGGCACGCCGCGCCCAGGCCGCGCCGCTCGATACCATCGACCACGGCTTCCGCCCGCGGGTGCGATCGGCGGCGGTTGAGTCCGCGGTGTGGCCGCTGGTGATGTTCGCCACCGCCGCCGGTGTCACCCTGATGTCTTCCAGGCGCCACACCTAAATGTTGGAATCGCTGATTTACGACTGGAACAAGATCGGCGCACCGGCCAGGCCCGCGAAGGTGCTCCTGGACGACGAGACGCTGCGCGACGGGTTGCAGTCGCCGTCGGTGCGCACGCCGACCATCGAGCAGAAGATCGAGATCCTCCACCTGATCGACCGGCTCGGCATCGACACCGCCGACATCGGCCTGCCCGGCGCCGGCCCGCACGTGGCGAAGGACGTCGAGCGGCTGGTGCGCGAGATCGTCGATGCCAAGCTCCGCGTGCGCGCCAACTGCGCGGCCCGCACCACCGTGGCCGACATCACGCCGATTGTCGAGATCAGCCAGCGCACCGGCCTCAAGCTTGAAGTCGGCACGTTCATCGGCTCATCGCCGATCCGCCAGTACACCGAAGGCTGGACCATCGAGTGGCTGTTGAAGAACACCGAAGAGGCGATCCGCTTTGCGGTGTCCGAAGGCCTCGATGTCATGTACGTGACCGAAGACACCACGCGCGCCGACCCGGCCACGCTGCGCCGACTCTACGATTGCGCAATCACCGCCGGCGCGAAACGCATTTGCCTCGCCGATACGGTTGGGCACGCCACGCCATGGGGGGCTTCGGCGGTGGTGCGGTTCGCGATGCAGGTGATCAAGGACCACGGCGCCGCTGTCGAGATCGACTGGCACGGCCATCGCGATCGCGACCTGGCGATCATCAACAGCATCGCCGCCATCGAGGCCGGCGCCACCCGCGTGCATGCGGCGGCGCTCGGCATCGGCGAACGCGTCGGCAACACACCGATGGATTTGCTGATGGTGAACCTCGTGGTGATGGGGTTCCTCGAGCGTGACCTGTCGCCGCTGATGGAATACTGCGAGAAAGTGTCGGAGGCCTGCGGCGTGCCGATCCCCGACAACTATCCCGTGGTCGGCAAAGACGCCTTCCGCACCGCCACCGGCGTGCATGCGGCGGCGGTGATCAAGGCGTGGAAGAAGGGCGACCGCGACCTGATGGATGCGGTCTACTCGGCGATACCCGCCAGCCTGGTCGGCCGTGAGCAGCAAATCGACGTCGGGCCGATGTCGGGCAAGTCGAACGTGGTGTTCTGGCTGGAGCAGCACGGCATCCCGTGCAGCGATCCGATCGTCGACCGCGTCTTCGCGAAGGCCAAGTCGTCCACGACGGTGCTGACGGAAGAGGAAATACTTGCGGAGGTCTATCGATAGGAATCAGGAATCAGGAATCAGGAATCGGGAGTCAGGAATCGGGAATCAGGATTGCTGATTCCTATTTCAACAGCCTGGCTTCGATTTGCGGCAGCGCCGCCACCACGACATCCCCAACTATCTGCAGGCTGCGCGCGGCGATCGCGTCCATCGTGTCTTGCGGCGTGTGCCACGCGGCGTATTCGAGATCGATGATGTCCACCGCCGGCACGCCGGCTTTCAGGAACGGCAGGTGATCGTCCTCGATGGCCAACTCCTCGTCCATGAACTGACGATGGCCGAGCTTGTTCGCCGTGGCCCAGATGATGTCGGTGAGCCAGCGGGTGGAGTTGGGGTCGCGGCGGATAGTGAGGTTGCGGTCGCCGATCATGTCGAGCAGCACGAGCGCGCGAATCGATTTCAGGGACCCTGATTTTCTCGCCGCCTCCACGTAATGCCGGCTGCCGTAGGTGCTGTCGGTGGCGGACCAGTCGCCGATGGCTTCTTCACCGTCGAAAAACAGCAATTCGATCGTGAACGGCAGATCCTTCCGCGCCTTGAGCACGCGCGCGAGTTCGAGGAGCGCCGCCGTGCTGGAAGCGCCGTCGCTGGCGCCGACGAAGCGGACCTCGCGATACAACTTGGTGTCGAAGTGACTCGCCAGGATGATGCGATCGGGGCTCTTGCCCGGAATCGTGCCGATCAGGTTGACCATCTTGATCGGACCAATCGGCGTGGCGCCGTCGAACGGCTGCTCGACGGTCTTGATGCCGAGCGCCGCGAGCTGCGCGGTGATGTACTGGCGGGTCTTGGCGTTCGCCGGCGATCCGGACGGGCGCGGGCCGATGGCCACCTGCTGGCGGATGTGCTCCCACGCCTTGTTGCTGTCGAAGGCCGACGGGGCTTGCGCGCTCATGGCGGTGACCATGAGCGCGACAGCCAGCAGCTTAGCGAGCGGCAATCGGAACGTAATCACGCTTTGTCGCGCCTTCGTAGATTTGTTTCGGGCGGGCGATCTTCGTATCGGGATCGAGCAGCATCTCTTCCCATTGCGCGACCCAGCCCACCGTGCGGGCGATCGCGAACAGCACCGCGAACATCTCCACCGGGAAGCCCATCGCCTGGTAGATCAGGCCCGAGTAGAAGTCGACGTTCGGATAGAGCTTGCGGCTGATGAAGTACTCGTCCTCGAGGGCAATGCGCTCGAGCTCGAGGGCGATCTCGAGCAGCGGGTTCTTGCCTGTGACCTCGAACACCTCGTAGGCCGTCCTCTTGATGATCTTGGCGCGCGGGTCGTACGACTTGTAGACGCGGTGGCCAAACCCCATCAACCGGCCATCGCCGGCCTTCACCTTCTTGATGAATGCCGGGATGTTCTCGACCTTGCCGATCTCCTTGAGCATCCGCAGCACCGCTTCGTTGGCGCCGCCGTGGAGCGGCCCGTAGAGCGCCGCCGCCGCGCCGGCGAGCGCCGAGAACGGGTCGACGTTCGAGCTGCCGATGGCGCGCATGGTGCTGGTCGAGCAGTTCTGCTCGTGGTCGGCGTGCAGGATGAACAGCACGTCGAGCGCGCGCTCGAGCTTCTTGTTCGGCTGGTACTTCACCTCGGTCATCTTGAACAGCATGTTCAGGAAGTTGCCGGTGAAGCTGAGGTCGTTGTCGGGGTAGACGTAAGGGCGGCCGATGCTGTGGCGATACGCGTAGGCCGCAATGGTCGGCGTCTTCGCAATCAGCCGGAAGATCTGCTTCTGCCGCGACTCGGCGTTGAAGATCTGCTTGCCGTCGGGATAGAACGTCGACATCGCGCCGACGGTGCTGATGAACACGCTCATCGGGTGGGCGTCGTAGGTGAAGCCCTCCATGAACTTCTTGATGTTCTCGTGCACCATCGTGTGCATCGTGATGTCGTGGACCCACTTCGTCTGCTGCGGCTTGGTCGGCAGCTCGCCGTACAGGATCAGGTAGGCGGTCTCGAGATAATTGCTGTTCTCGGCGAGCTGCTCGATCGGGTAGCCGCGATATTCGAGGATGCCCTTGTCGCCGTCGATGAAGGTGATTTTGCTCTTACAGGCGGCGGTGTTCATGAAGGCCGGGTCGTAGGTCGCCAGGCCCGGGTCGTCTCCGCCGGTCGTAATCTTCTTGAGGTCGGTGGCGCGAATGGTGCCTTCCGCGATCGGGAGCTCGTAGACCTTCCCGGTCCGGTTGTCGGTAATGCTCAGCGTATCAGCCATATGATGATCGAATTATTCTAGATCATCGCGCGCAGTCCCGTCGGATCCCCGGCAAACCACCTTCGCGCCAGGCGCTTCGGTGGTCAAGAAGGCGGGGCTATCTGGTCGCGGAGTTGTCTCGGCTTGTCGCCGAAGTTACTGGTCGGAACCTCTGCCGGCGTCCGATCCGTGATGGCGGACGTCCTTGGCCGATAGGATGAAGATCACGTCCTCCGCCACGTTGGTGGCGTGGTCGCCAATGCGCTCCAGGTGCCGCGAAATCAGGATCAAATCCAGTGACGGCTCGATCGTGCCCGGCGTTTGCAGCATGTAGGTGAGCAATTCCCGGAAGATCTGGGTCTTGAGGGCGTCGAGCGTGTCGTCGGCGGCCAGCACCGCCTCGGCGAGCGCCATGTCGCGGCGCACGAACGCGTCCAGCGCATCGCGCAGCATCTTTTGCGCCAGGTCGCCCATGCGCGGGATGTCGATCAGCGGCTTCACGGGCGGGTGATGCAGGTAGCGTTTGCCGGCTTCGCCGATATTCACCGCGAGATCGCCCACCCGCTCGAGGTCGGTGTTGATCTTCACCGCCGCCACGATCACGCGCAGGTCGGCGGCCATCGGCTGGTGCAGCGCCAGCAGCTTGAAGCAGCGATCGTCGATCTCCATGTGAAGGTCGTTGATCGGCTCGTCGCCCGACAGCACCGAGTCGAGCGCGCTCGCGTCGCGGTCCATCAGCCCGCGCACCGATTCGCGCACCCGCTCCTCGGCCAGCCCGCCCATGGCAAGCAGGCGCTCTTTGAGGGCGTCGAGCTCTTCCTGGAAGTGCCGAAACACGCGTTCCATCAGCCGCACCTGCCTGTGACGTAGTCTTCCGTGAGCTTCTCCGCCGGCGCCGTGAACATCTTGTCCGTGCGATCGACCTCGATCAGCTTGCCAAGCCAGAAGAACGCCGTGAAGTCCGAGACCCGGGCCGCCTGCTGCATGTTGTGCGTGACGATCACGATCGTGTACTTCTTCTTCAGGTCGTAAATCAGCTCTTCGATTCGCTGGGTCGCAATCGGGTCGAGCGCCGATGCCGGTTCGTCCATCAGCAGGATTCCGGCCGGATCGCGAGCGCCCGCGCGATGCACAGCCGCTGCTGCTGGCCGCCCGACAGCGCGAGCGCCGATTCGTTCAGGCGATCCTTGACCTCGTCCCAGATCGCGGCTTGCTTGAGGCTTTCCTCGACGCGGTCGGCCAACTCGGCCTTCGATTTCGTCAGGCCGTTGATGCGCAGCCCGTAGGCGATGTTCTCGAAGATCGACTTCGGGAACGGGTTCGATTTCTGGAACACCATGCCGACCTTGCGGCGCAGCTGCACCACGTCGACGCCCGAGTCGTAGATCGCGTGGCCGTCGATGAGCACCTTTCCCTCGACCGCGGGTCGCGGGAATGATGTCGTTCATCCGGTTGAGCGTGCGCAGGAAGGTGCTCTTGCCGCAGCCCGATGGCCCAATGAACGCGGTGACGAGGTTCTGGCGAATCTGGATGGTGATGCCGTCCAGGGCCCGCTTCGTGCCGTAATAGAAATTCAGGCCCGTCGACCTCGATCTTGACCGGCGTGTCGAGCGCGGTCGGCTGGCTGGCCCGGCGCGGCTCGCGACGTCCGGCCAGGCTGGCCGGAACAGTGTCGGGTCTCACCGCTGGTCATGCGCGTACCTGTCGTTGATGTCGGTCGCGCACGATGATGGCAATCGCGTTCATGCTCAATAGTAATGCTAGCAGGACGAGGATGGCGGCGGCGGCATTGGTGTGGAAGTCCGCTTGCGGGCGCGACACCCAGTTGAACACCTGGATGGGCAGCACCGTGAACTTCGACCACACGCTGTCGGGCGCGAACGGAATATAGGTCAGCGCGCCGATGGTGATGAGCGGCGCGGTCTCACCGATCGCGCGCGACAGCGCGAGGATCAATCCGGTCAGCACGCCGGGCAGCGCCATCGGCAGCACCTGGTTCCAGATCGTCTGCCACTTCGTGGCGCCGAGGGCATACGAGCCCTCGCGAATCGAGCTTGGCACCGTGCGCAGCGCCTCGCGCGTCGACAGGATCACCACCGGCAAGGCGAGCAGCGCGAGCGTGGCCGCGCCGGCCATCACGCTCTGTCCCATGCCCATCAGCCGCACGAACAGGCCGAGCCCCAGCAGGCCGTAAATGATCGACGGCACCGCGGCGAGGTTGGCGATGTTAAGCTCGATGAACCGCGCCGCCCGGCTGCGCGTGCCGTACTCCTCGAGATAGATCGCCGCCGCCACGCCCACCGGCAGCGCCAGCGCCGCGGTGAGCGACGATCACCCAGATGCTGCCCATCAGCGCATGATAGACGCCCGCGTCTTCGGCGTTCCGCGACGGCGAGGTTGTTGAGAAACGCCCAGCTCAGGCGCCCGGCGCCGTCCGAGACGATGTCGTAGACGAGCGCGGCCAGCGCCGCCAGCGCGACGATCAGCGTCGAGCAGCGACACGAGTTGGAAGAGCAGATCCGCCTGCTTCCTCATGCGTACTCCTCGCGGAACCGCTCGCGCAGCCAGGTGCTGATCAAATTCAGGCCGAACGTCATCAGGAACAGCAGCATGCCGACCGCGAAGATCGTGCGGTATTCGATGGTGCCCTGCGGCGTATCGCCGAGGCTGACCTGGACGATGTAGGCGGTCATCGTTTCGATCGGCACGAAGGGATTGCCGGTGAGCCGCGGCTGCTGGCCCGCGGCAATGGCGACGATCATCGTTTCGCCGACCGCGCGCGACACCGCCAGGATGAAGGCGGCGGTGATCCCGGAGAAGGCGGCGGGCACCACGACCTTCAAGCGCGGTCTGCATGCGCGTGGCGCCGAGCGCGTACGATCCTTCGCGCAATCCTTGCGGCACGGCGCGCATCGCGTCCTCGGACAGCGACGACACCAGCGGCAGGATCATCAGTCCCATCACCAGGCCGGGGCTGAGCGCGTTGAAGCCGGACAGCGATCGGAAAGATTCGCTGCAGCAGCGGCGTGACGAACGTCAAGGCGAAGTAGCCGTAGACGACGGTGGGGACGCCGGCGAGCAGTTCGAGTACCGGTTTGATGACGCGACGGAACCCGCTGGGCGCGTACTCGCTCAGGTAGATGGCCGAGAGCAGGCCCATCGGCAGCGCCACGACCATGGCGATCGCCGACACCAGCATCGTGCCCACCACGAGGGGCAGCACGCCGAACTGTCGATTGGCAAACAGGGGCGTCCACTCCGTGCCGGTCAGGAAATCAAGGAGCGGCACCTCGCGCAGGAAGGCAAAGGTTTCGACGGCGAGCACCACGATGATGCCCGCCGTGGTCAGCACCGACAGCGCTGCGCAAAGAAACAGCAGCCGCTCGATGATCCATTCGAGCGCCCGGGTCGACATGCCGCGCTTACTTTCCGGCTTCTTTCGCGAGCAGCTGGTCGATGGTGACGCCGACCGTGTTCACGCCCGAGAAGACCGATCCGGTGGTGCGTTTGGCGAAGCGGTCGCCCACCAGCGTGTAGGCGGGGCCGCCCAGGCCCACGTAATTCACTTCGCGCACCAGCTTGTCGGCGTTCTTCAAATAGAACTCGACGAAACGCTGGACCTCGGGGCGTCCCGCGGCTTTCATTGACACGTAGATGAACACCGGACGCGAGAGCGGCTGATACGTCCCGGTGCGAATGGTGTCGGGACCCGGAACGATCGCGCCCGCGCCGTTATCCTCCTTGCCATCGTCCACCGGCACCAGCTTCAGCTTGGCGCTGTTCTCTTCGAAGTAGGCGAACGGCAGGAAGCCGAGCGCGAGCTCGTCGTTGCTGATGCCCTGCACCAGCACGTTGTCGTCTTCGCTCGAGGTGAAGTCGCCGCGGCTCGCCTTGGCTTTGCCGTTGATGGCTTCGGTGAAGTAATCGTAGGTCCCGGAATCGACGCCGGCGCCGAAGAGGTGAATCTCGCGATTCGGGCCAGTCCTTGCGGACCTGGTTCCACTTCGTGACCTTGCCCTGCGCGTCGGGACCCCACAGCGTCTTCAGCTCGGCCACCGTGATCTTGTCGGCCCAGGCGTTCTTCGGGTTCACCGCGATGGCGATGCCGTCGTAGGCAATCGGCAGCTCGATGTACTGAATGCCCGCCTTCTCGCATGCCGCGACTTCGGTGGCGCTGATCGGCCGCGACGCATCCGCGATATCGATTTCGCCGCGGCAGAATTTCTGAAAGCCGCCACCGGTGCCGGAGATACCCACGGTCACGTTGGTGTTCTGATCGGCTTTCTGGAATTCTTCCGCGACCGCTTCACTGATGGGGAAAACGGTGCTCGAGCCATCGAGCGTGACCAGAGTCTTCGCGCCGGACCCGCCGCCCGAACCCGCCGTGCGCGCATCTTGTGACGCTCGGCCCGCAGGCCGCGAGCGTGATGACGAGAGTCGCCAGGGGAGCTATGTGCCGAAAATGCGACAGAAACATAGCTGTTAGCGTATGCGGCGGGGGTTTCGCGATAGTTTCTGCCGTGTTAATTCTGTGTAACGGAATCTTGAGTTATCGCCGCACGGTTGAACGCCGGTCCCGCGAACGGCCTCGTAACGCCGGCTGCTGACGCGTTAGCTCGGTCTCGACCGACTTCAATCCTTTTCGATACGGCACCTTCTCGAGCAGAATCTTGCGATCCAGCGCTACCTCGAGCGCACGCGCCTGACGGTGCGCCGCCCACACCTCCAGCTCGGCATCTCCGACGGCTTGACGCGATGATGCGAATCTCGCCCATGCGCTCGCGCATCTCGAGACCGCGAATCACGCCGTGCCGGCTGCGATCGAGCGTTTCGGCCAGCCGCACGAAGGCCGAGAGCACCTCCACGGCCTTGCGCTGATGCCGGGTGAGCTCGCCCATGCCTTCATGCTCTTTCGCCGGCGTGGCCCGGCGGTGGTAGCGGGTCAGCAGCGCGATGATCGCGATCTCTTCCGGCTCGAAGCCGCGCAGGTCGCCGTTCTTGATCAGGTAATAGGAATGGCGATGATGCTTTTCGTAGCTGATGTGGTTGCCGATGTCGTGCAGCAGGCCCGCGTAATCGAGCCACTCGCGCTCGCGATCGCCGAGGCCGTGGATCTTCTTCGTGAGGTCAAACATCGTCAGCGCAAGGGCGGCGACCTGTCGCGAGTGATCGGCCTCCCACGCGCACCGTTCCGCCAGCTCGATCACCGAGCGCCGCCGCACGTCCGGATACCTGTCGACGCGCGCAATGTCGCGGCGGTGGCGATGGATGTAGTCGAGTAGCACGCCTTCACGAAGCGCGAGATCGCAGAGCGTGATTTCGTCGGCTGCGAGTCGCCTGAGCAGCGTGTCGAGCAGCACCGTGCCGGCCACCATCAGGTCGGCGCGCCGCGGGTCGAGCCCGGGCAGATGCATACGCTCTTCGAGATCCATCTCAACGGAGTCTTTGCGAAGGCGTCGAAGGCTCTTCGCCGGGACGCGCAGGTTGCGCACCTCCTGCGGGACCGAGCCCCGGTCGATCGCCGTCGCCACGATGCCGAGCGAAAGGATCGTGCCTGACGTGCCGATCACGCGATCGTAACCCTTCTCGACGATGTGCTCGATGTAGCGGTCGACGTGTTCGCCGATGAACTTCGCCATCTTGCGTTCGTCGCGGCTGGAGATCGGGTCCGAATCGACAAAACGCTCGGTCAGCCGGATCACGCCGATCTTGAAACTGCGGGCGAACTCGACTTCGCGGCCGCTACCCAGGGTGATCTCGACGCTGCCGCCGCCGATGTCGATCACCACCGCGGGCTTCGGCGTGTCCACGCCGTAGACCGCCGCGAGGTGAATCAGGCGCGCCTCTTCGGTGCCGGTGATGAGTCGCGCGCGAATGCCGGTCTTGCGCTCGATGGCGCGCAGGAACGCGCCGCCGTTTTCTGCCTCGCGCGTGGCGCTCGTGGCCACGGCCAGCACCTCATCCACTTGATGCGATTGCGCCAGGCGCGCGAATTTCGACAGCGCCTGCAGCGCCGCATTCATGGCTTCCGGCGTCAGCTTCTTACCGTCGAGGCCGCCGGCACCCAGCCGGACCATTTCCTTTTCCCGATCGACGATCTCGAACGAAAAATCCGGGCGTACGCGCGCCACGATCATGTGAACCGAGTTGGTGCCGATGTCGATGGCGGCGAGGCGCATGCAAACGAGGGCGCGGCAACAGCCGCGATCTATAATTGGAAACTCATCCTAGCATGGAGCATTCCGCCCTCTCAGTCGCCCTCCTCAGACAACGCCTCGTTTCACTGCTGAAGGCGATGCCGGCTGCGCAGGCGGGCGACCAAGTGTCCGTGCACCTGGCGCGGGTGGCGTCGCGGCGATTGCGGCAGGCGCTGCCGCTCCTGGGTATGCGCGCAGACGCCCAGGCCCTCGATCGTGCGGACAAGCGGGTCCGTCGAATTACCCGTGCACTGGGTCCGGTTCGTGAGCTGGACGTTACACTGTTGTTACTTAACGAGCTGGCCGAAAAGGGCGCCGCTCCGATGCGCGCCATCGCGCGCGTGCGCGAGGCCGTGAACGACGAGCGTCAGAAGCGGCGTCGCGACATGCTGGCCGAGATCAAGCCGGCGAAGCTCGACAAACTCCGCAAGCGGTTGGTGCGCGTCGCCTCGCCGACCTCGCGCCCGGTGGCAAAAGGGAGCTCGCTCGCGGAAGCCGCCGCGCAGGCCGCGCGCCGCGCCGTCGAGCTGCGCACCGCGATCGAGCATGCCGGCGGGATCTACCTGGCGGATCGCCTCCACCGGGTGCGCATCGCCGCGAAGAAGCTGCGCTACGCGCTCGAGATTCAGCGCGAGTTGACGCACTCGCGATCGACCGCGCAATTGAACCGGTTGAAGGTGCAGCAAGACCTGCTGGGCCGCATGCACGACCTCGAGATCCTGATCGATCGCGCGCGTCAGGTGCAGGCGGAACTGACGCCGCGCGACCGGCGCGGAATGTCCGAGCTGAAAAAACTAATCCGCGTCCTCGAGCAGGAGTGCCGCGAAGGGCACGCCACCTACATGCACAGCCGGCCCGCCCTGCTCAAATTGTGCGAAACCGTGCTCGCCGCCAATGACGAGTCGAGCACGACCGCCGCCTGATTCTCACACCATGGCCGCTACCATCGAGTTGTACCTGGTCCGACACGCGATTGCCGCCGAGCGGGGACCAAAGTATCCCGACGATCGTCTCCGTCCGCTCACGCCCGCCGGTTCGAAGAAGTTCGCCGAATCCGTTCCCGGTTTGATCGAGATGGATATGGTGATCGATTTCGTCCTCACCAGCCCGCTCGTGCGCGCGCGCGACACGGCGATGCTGCTGGCGGCCGGACTCAAGCCCAAGCCGGCGGTGTCGGAGACCGAAGCGTTAGCCCCGGGTGGCAGGCCGCAGGCGATCAACGAGGCGATCAAGACGCACGCGAAGAAGCATCGACGCCTGGCGCTGGTCGGCCACGAGCCAGATTTGGGCGAGCTGGCGGCGCGTCTGCTCGGCGCGCGCGGCGGCGTCGAGTTCAAGAAGGGCGGCGTGTGCCTGATCGAATGTGACGGCGCCACGCCAACCGGGCCGGGCACCTTGCGCTGGTTGCTGACGCCTAAAGCCTTGCGGGCGCTCGCGCCCTGATGAAAGCCACCGTGATCGTCAACCCGATCGCCGGCCCCGGCCGATCGCGGACGATCGGCGCGTGCGTGGACCTCGCCAAATCGGTTTTCACTCAGCACCACTACGATGTCGACGTGCGCGTCACCACCGGCCCCAGCGACGCGAACCGGTTTTCGACGGAAGCGGTCACGAATCACGCCGACGTGGTGGTGGCCTGGGGTGGCGACGGGACGGTCAACGGCGTGGCCGCGGGTGTGGCGGGCACGGGCATTCCCCTCGCCATCATTCCCGGTGGATCCGGTAACGGCCTGGCGCGCGATCTCACGATTCCCTTCGATCCGGCGCGGGCGCTCGACGTTGCGGCCACCGGAAAAGTGCGCGCGATTGACGCCGGTGATTTGCATGGCTCGTTGTTCTTCAATATCGCCGGCATCGGGTTCGACGCGCGCATTGCCGGCCGGCTCGCCACCGAAGGCCACCGTCGCGGCTTGATGGGATACGTGCTCGCCACCGTGGCCGAGTTGCGATCGTACGAGGCGTGCGCGTACTCGATTACGAACGTCTATGACGCGGAAGGCAAGGCGTTGACCGGCGACATCACCGACCGCCCCGCTTTGTTCATTGCGCTCGCCAACTCGCGGCAGTACGGCAGTGGCGCGCAGATCGCGCCCAAGGCGCTGCTCGACGATGGTTTGATGGAAGTGGTGATCGTCGAACCGCAATCCAGCGTGCAGATAGCAAAGCAGCTCCCGGCATTTTTCGGCGGCCGGCTGCAGGAAGGGCCCGGCATCGTGATGCGGTCAGCGTCATCGATGGAAATCTCGTGCAAGCAGCCGATTTCGT
Source organism: uncultured Acidimicrobiia bacterium (assembly GCA_963784445.1). Taxonomy (GTDB): domain Bacteria; phylum Acidobacteriota; class Vicinamibacteria; order Vicinamibacterales; family UBA2999; genus 12-FULL-67-14b. The sequence continues at coordinate 858,911 of CAWARO010000003.1, forward strand.
TTCACGTCGATGGCGAGCCTCGGACCGGACCCAACCGTATAGTCTTGCACACCAGGCGCGGCGGCCTGCTAGTGAAGGTAAGTCATTGATTCGATAGGGCTTTCCCGCGTTTGCCCAACAAAGTGTTACCAAGAATTTACGTTTATGACACACCAGGCTGGAGCAAGATAGCCGTCTGATGCAGTTCGTGAAGAGCCTTCGCAATCAGGAACAGACCCGCCGCTATTCCATTGCCACAACCGACGCTGGTTGGGAAATCCGTGAGGAGCGCGACAGCCAGGTGGTCCGCACCGAGCACTATCGCGACTGGCACCGCGTGGAGCGCAAGCGCCGATCGATTGCGATGGAGTTGGATGCGCTTCGCGACAAGGGCTGGCGCGAAGTATAGCCGCGCCGTATAGCCCGCTATATGGCCTCCGCCTTTAGGCGGGGGACTGTGTCAGCGTCATCATTCGAGATCGATCCACCGGTAGCCGAGGCCGACCACCGTCTCAATCTGCTTGCCGGCTTCTCCCAGCTTGCCGCGCAGGCGGCCGACGTGCACGTCCACCGATCGCGTTTCGATCAGGCGGTCGTAGCCCCACACCCGCTCGAGCAACCGATCGCGCGACAGCACGCGATTGCGATTCTCGACCAGGTAGCGGAGCAGCTCGAACTCGCGCCGGGTCAGACGGATTTGCGTGCCGTCGACGGCAATCGAGACGGCATCGAAGTCGGCGATGAGATGTTTGCCGCGATAGATCGGCGGCGGCCCGGGATCCTCGGCGCGGCCGCGCCGCATGACGGCGCGCACGCGCGCGGCGAGCTCGCGCGGGCTGAACGGCTTGGTGATGTAGTCGTCGGCGCCGGCATCGAGACCCACGACGCGATCGCTTTCGGTGGCGCGCGCGGTCAGCATGATGATCGGCGTCTTCGCCGTGGCTGGACGGGTACGAAGCAATCGACAGACTTCGAGGCCACCCAGCACGGGAAGGTTGAGGTCGAGGATGATCAGATCCGGCGGCTGCTCGCTCGAGAGCTTGAGCGCCTGATCGCCGCTCTGCGCCACCTCGACCCTGGCGTCCCCGCCCCGTTCGAGCGTGTGTTTGATGAGGCCGGCAATGTCGCTCTCGTCTTCGACAACGAGGACGCGGGTCTTGTCGGTGCCGCGGGCAGCCTGCGGGGTTCGCGATCGTGGTGGCATTGAGCCGGTGTGTTCTTCGAGCGACATGGATAACTTCCCGTCCACGGTAGCGGCGGCAGATTTCCAGCCGGTGACGAAGGCGTTAATTCTGAGTTACCAACACGCTGCGCGGGCCGCTTCCGGCGCATTTTCCACGGCGGCGCCGTTGAGGGTCACGAAAATCGACTGCCCGTGCTGTCACCAGCCGTCGCATGTCGGCTCCCGCCGGTGGTCCAGGAAAATTGTCACGGCGCGCGAGCACGTCCTGGCAACGCTCGCGCAACACGTCCGATAACTCGCTGCGGCTGAGTTAACCGTCTCGTCACGGGCGCGCACGGTGGCTCGCGCACGATGATGTCGGACATGTGGCGCTTCACTGGCAACTTCCTGGCCGAGTCCGTGTCGACCACCACCGCCTCGCCCGCAGACTGGCGTGGCTATGCGCACACCTTCGGTGGCATTCTCGCGCTGCCAATCGTGCCGGTGTTGATGGCGGCGCCGTTCGTGCACTTCCTGCACGAACATCGTTTCAATCGCGACCTGCTCTACGACCTGGTGTCGCGACCGGATCGTGCAGAACGGCTCGTCCCGGGGCTGGCCGCCTAGCCATCGATTGACACCGATTGGACACTGATTAATCAGCACCTAATCGGTGCGAATCGGTGGCCGGTTCGTCCCCTCCCGTTTGCGCGCTTGTAGCGCGCCTGTCGTACGGCTTACACTCCCGCTCACTACGCTCTCCAACCGAGGAAAACTACCGATGAAACGCATAGTGTTTGTCTTGATCGTCTCCCTGCTCGTGCCGGTAGCGGCCCTGGCGCAGTTTGAAACCGCGACCGTCGTCGGCACGGTCAGGGATTCAAGTGGCGGCGTCGTGCCGTCGGCGAAGGTCACGCTAACCAATACGCAAACCGGCGTCTCGCTCGAGCGAACGAGCGACGCCAATGGCAATTACGAGTTCTTTACCGTCCGCATCGGAAGCTACGTGGTTACGGCTGAGAAGGATGGCTTCTCGGTGGCGCTGGTCGACAACGTGCAGATCACGGTCGGCGCCCGGCAGCGCGTCGATCTCAGCATGGCGGTCGGACAACTGAGCGAAAAGATCGAGGTCAGTGCCAGCGCGGTGCTGCTGCAGACCGACTCGAGCGATCGCAGCCAGGTGATCACCGCCGAGCAGACCAAGGCGCTGCCGCTCAACGGCCGCGAGTATTCGGCGCTCGCGCTGCTGTCGCCGGGCGTGCGGCTTTCGGCGCTCAACACCGGCGGCTTCACGCCGCGCGAGGGATCGTTCAACGTCAACGGCCTCCGCTCGACCTTCAACAACTTCCTGATCGACGGCGTCGATAACAACGCCTACGGCACCAGCAACCAGGGCTTCTCCAACCAGGTCATGCAGCCGGCGCCCGACGCGGTGGGTGAGTTCAAGGTCGTGACCAACAACATGAGCGCCGAGTACGGACGATCCGCCGGCGCCACCATCAACGTCGCGTATGCGAGCGGCACGAACACGTACCGTGGCTCGGCGTGGGAGTTCATGCGCCGCACCGAGATGAACGCCACGGGATTCTTCCGGCCGGCCACCGGCGTGAAGCCCGGCTTCGATCGTGATCAATTCGGCGGCGTGCTCGGCGGCCCGATCGTGAAGAGCAAGGCGTTCTTCTTCACCGACTTCGAAGTGTTCGATCAAACGCGCAGCCAGACCACGAGCTCGACAATCGCCACCGCCGCGCAGCGCGCCGGTGTGTTGAGCGTGGATGTGCGGAACCCGCTGACCGGCGAGATCTATCCGGCGGGCAGCGCGATTCCCATGACCGCGTTCGCGCGCAAGGTGTTGAACGATCTGCCGGCGCCGACCAACGCCGCCACCGCTAACAACCTGCAAATCCTCCAGGAGTTCACCAACCGCACGCCGAAGGCGGGAGGCAAGGTCGACATTCAGTTCAGCCCGCGCCTATCGGCTTTCGGCCGCGTCGGCTGGCGCGATGCTGACATCTACGATAACCCGCCGATCTCCGGTCCCTCCGGTGGCGCGGGCAACGCGGAGACCTACGTCACGAACAAACAGTTCTCGAGCGGCGTGACCTACACGCCGGGTGGGACATCGCTGCTCGAGGCGCGCTTCGGCTGGTCCACCACGAAGGCCGGCAAGAATCCCGCGGCGCTGGTGCTTGGCCAGCCGCCCGCCGAGATCGAGTACGGCATCACGGGTCTGCCCTCCGATCCGCGCGTCGCCGCCGGCCTGCCGACGCAGCTCATCACGGGTTACTCCGACCTCGGGCGCCAGGCCACCAACCCGCAGTGGCAGTACCCGACGGTGTTCAACCCGAAGATCAACTACACCTGGCTCCAGGGCCGTCACTCGCTCAAGAGCGGCTACGAGTTTCAGCGCGTGCTGACCGAAGTGCAGGACGTGAACCCGCTGTATGGCCGCGATTCGTACGCCGGCCAGTTCTCACGTCCGGCGACGGCGACCGCCGCGAACAACCTCTTCAACCTCGCCGACTTCATGTTCGGCGCCCGCTCGACCTATGCGCTGAGCAACATCCTCGTCGCCGAGCTGCAGCAGAACATGCACTTCCTCTACTTCCAGGACGACTGGCGCGTGAACGACCAGCTGACGATCAACGCCGGCCTGCGCTACGAGTACGCGACGCCGTGGACCGAAGCCAACAACGTGCTGTCGAACTTCGATCCCGCCACCAAGACGATGGTGATGGCGAAGGATGGCTCGCTGCAGGATCGGTCGACGCTGACGCCGGATCGCAACAACTTCGGCCCGCGCCTCGGCATTGCCTACACGCCCATGGATCGCACCGTCATCCGCGGCGGCTACGGCCTGAGCTACGTGCACTTCCATCGCGCCGGCGGCGCCAACGTGCTGCCGATCAACGGCCCGCAGGTAATTAACGCCGTCGTGGTACAGACGCTCAACGACGCCACGTTCCGCACCACGCAGCAGGGTTACCCGGTGGGCTTGACCGATCCGGCGCGGTTCAATCCGCTGTTGGCGAACATCACCTACATGCCGACCGACTATCGCTCGAGCGACGTGCATAGCTGGTTTGCGTCGGTGCAGCGCGAGGTGTGGAATGGCGCGCTGCTCGACCTGGCCTACGTCGGCAACCGCGCCAACGGGATGCTACTGTTTGCCAACCTGAACCAAGCGGCGCCGAACAATGCCGCCGGCACGCTGTCGCTGCAGTCGCGGCGCCCAATTCCGGAATACGCGGACATCACGTATTCCTTCAACGGCGGCAAGTCGAAGTATCACGCGTTCCAGACCAAGTTCGACTGGCGCATCGGCCGCGACATGACGCTGCTGAGCTCGCTGACGTTGTCGCAGACCAAGGACAACGGCGCCGGCTCGCTGGAGAATCCGAACGGCAACTTCCCCGCGCCGCAGGACTTCCGGAATCTGGATGCGGACTACGGGCTGTCGTCGTACCACGAGCCGTACAACAGCACGACGAGCTTCGTGATCGATCTGCCGTTCGGCCGCGGCCGCCGCTACATGACCGACGCGAACGGTGTCGTGGACGCGGTGCTGGGTGGCTGGATGGTGGCCGGCATTAATAGCGTGGCGCCTGGTGAAATGGTGACGCTGACCTACACGCCGACGGCGGCGCAGCAGGTGTCGGGCATTCAACAGGACTTCCGCGGCGCCAATAACTATCGGCCGAATGTGAACGGCGATCCGCTGGTGCCGGAAGGTGAGCGCAACATCAACAACTGGTTGAGCCGCACCACCGTGACGGTGCCGACCGATCCGAGCCAACCGTTCGGCAACGCAGAGCGCAACAGCGTGCGCGGCCCGCTCCGGTGGCAGATCGACATGGTGATGTCGAAGCGGTTCGACATTCCGTGGTCAAACAACGGCAACTTCGAATTCCGTCTCGAGGCGTTCAATTTGCTCAACCGCACGAACTTCCGCGCCCCGAACGGCAACCGCAGCGCGGGCGCCTACGGGACGATCACGACGACGTACGATCCGCGGATTCTGCAGCTCGGATTCAAGGCTAGCTTCTAGCGCTTCCGAGGACACGGAGGAGTGCGGAGAACACGGAGATCGCTCTCCGCGTCCTCCGTACCTCTCCGTGCCCTCGTCTGATTTCACCTACCAGAAGCCGAGGAATTTCCACCACCCAAACCCCGCCGTCAGCCAAATCACCATGTTGGCTACCGAGACAATGAAGCCGACACGCCACCATTCGGCACGCGTCACGTAACCGACGCCAAACAGAATTGGCCCGGTGGTGGTGCCGTAGTGCGTAAGTCCTGCCGTCAGGTTCGCGAGACAGAGCAGGCTGTAGACCGCGAGCTGCGGCGGCACGCCAATGCCGATCAGCACGGCCACGAACGGCGGGAACATCGCGAGCATGTGGGCGGTGATGCTCGCGAAAAAATAATGGGTGTAGAAAAAAATAATCAGGATTGCGATCAGGACCACCTGCCACGGAATACCGAGGAACATCCCGGCGACGTTCTCGGCCAGGACGCGCGTTGAGCCGGTGGCGTTGAGCAGCTCGCCCATCCGCAGCATGCCGCCGTACCAAATGAACACGTCCCACGCCGACCGTTCGGCAGCGGCCGTCTGCCAGGTCATGGTGCCGGTGACCAGCAGCACCGCCATGCCCGCGAATGCGACGAGTGTGACGTCGAGCCGGTGAAAGACCGTCGTGAGCCAGAGGATGCCGACGGAGGCAAACACCAGAAGGGTGATCCATTCGGGGCGGGTGAGCGGCCCCATCTTCTGCAGCTCGGAGCGCGCGAAGGTGGGGGCCTCGGGTGTGTAGGTGACTTCCGGACGCAACACCCGGTAGGTGATCCACGGCACGACCAGGCACGAGAGCAGGCCGGGGACGATCGCCGCCGCGAACCAGCTTGGGGCGGTGACTTCGACGTTGACCAGCTTGAGGGCGAGGTTCGCGCCCAGCAGATTGCTCGCCTGGCCGGTGATGAACATCGCGCACGCCACCGCCGAGCCTTGGTACATGGCCGCCACCAGGAACGCGCCCAGCCGGCGCCGTGACTCGGTATTCGGATGCGAGTCGAATAACTCCGCGATGCTGCGTCCGATCGGCAGCACCATGCCGGCGCTGCGCGCGGTGATCGAAGGCACACCCGAGGCCAGGGTGACGTCGGTCATCTGTAACGCGTAGGCGACGCCAAGGGAGGTCTTGCCGACGGCGCGGACGAACAGTAGCGCGATGCGGCGGGCGAGGCCGCAGTCCAGCATCATTTTTGCGATCAGCATCGCGACGAGCACCAGCCAGACCGAGGGTTCGGCATAGCCGCCAAGGATCTCGCGCATGGTCGACCCGTTGGCAGCCATCGCCGTGAGGCCGACCAGCACCAGCGCGGACGCGTGGATGGGCTCGGTGACCATCCCGGCGATCACGCAGATAAAGATGGCGGTCTGCCGCCATCCCTGCGGCGTGATGGTCTCGGGAACCGGTATGACGTGCGCGATGAAGAGATAGAGGACGACGAGCGCGGCCAGCCCGCGGGAGCGCGACATTCGCCGGGGATTGTATGCTGTCTACGCCCTCATCCGCATGCGTCTCTTCCTGGCTTGCGCCGTATCCACCGCCGTCGTCCTGGCCGCTCCCTTCATGGGACGGCTGCAGTCGTTCCTGCGTGCGTCGATCTCGACGCGGGCGTACGTCGTGCTGCTGGGCGTGGTGGTTGGCGGCGCAGTGCTTGCGAGCATTGTTGTCGCGTTCACGCGCATCAAGGCCCACCGTGGGCGCCGCATCGCGGCCATGGCCGCCGCCATCGCGTTGGCTGTCGCCTACACGAGCGTGCTGTCGACGGGAATTCCCGAGATCGACGCCGTGGAGCGCGTGCACTTCGTCGAGTACGGGTTAATCGCCGTGTTGTTTTATCGGGTTTGGCGGCGCCCCTCGACTACGCTCGGGGCAGCCCTGAGCAACGTCGAAGGGCGGGCCGGGGACGGCTCGACGATCGTGCTGCCGGTCCTTTGCGGCTTCATCGTCGGCACTTTCGACGAGTGGCTCCAGTGGTTCATTCCGTATCGCGTCGGTGAGATGCACGACGTGTTGCTCAATTTCACCGCGCTGGTGTGCGGGGTGCTCTTTGGCTTCGCGTTGGAACCGCCACCGTCATTCTCGTGGCGCCCCGGCGCCGACGGGTGGTCGCGCATTGGCCTGGGTACGGCGGCAGCGGTGCTGGTCTTCGGCGCTTTCGTGGGCGTGGTGCATCTGGGGCACGTGCTGTACGTCGAAGGGGTTGGCCAATTCTCGTCGCGCCATACGGCGGCCGAGCTCGAAGCGTTACAGCGGGATCGGTCCGAGCGGTGGCTCACTTCGCCGCCCCTCAACATTCCGCGCCTGTCCCGGGAAGATCAGTACCTCGATGAGGGGTTGTGGCACGTGCGCGAGCGCAATCGGCGTTGGGACGCTCAAGAGATCACGGCGGCGTGGCACGAGAACCTGATTCTCGAGCGCTTCTTCGCGCCGGTCCTCGATCGTCAGACGTATGTGTCGGTGAATGGCAACCGCTGGCCGCCGGAACATCGGGCGGACGCGGAGGCCAGAGGCGCCGGCACGGGTGCGCCGTTTGCCAGTGCGGCTGAACCGTACCCGATCTTGGATTGGTCGAAATCAATCTACTGGGTGGTTGTCGTGAGCTCGGCATTGCTATGCGCGACGCTTCCTGTTCTATTTCGCTGGCGCGGCGGCCACCGCTAGCCGCGGCCGCGCCGGGCGCGCACGGTGACGCCCTTGACGTTGACCTTGACCTCGATCTCGTGGAGCCGGTGATCGTTGATCGGCGCGTGGTAGCCGAGCACATAGTAGCTGCCGGCCTCGCGCCAGACTTGCTCGACGGCGGCGCCGAAGTTGTTGGTATTGGCCCAGGCCCATCCCCCTGTTTCGGCCGCGAAGGTCGTCGCATAGTCCCCGTAGTAGCCGCCCGGCGTGAGGCCCATCGGATCGATCGCGTAGACGCTGACGTTCTGGCGCGCGGTCTGACGAACAGCCTCGAACCATTCCCCGCTTAGGTCGCGCTCGCGCCGGGACACGGCCGAGGGCCGCTGCGGGCTGAATGTCGCGGCGTTGCCGATGATCACCATGACTTTTCTGCGGTGCAATGCCTTGCTCATCTGCAATGACAGGCCGCCAATTGTGCTCAGGCTGTGCACAGCATCGTCGTCGAACGTGCGAATCGTATCGCCGAAAGCCGGCTTGAAACGACCGCTTTCAAGCGATGTCGTGATTCGACAGAGGGTGACGTTAGCGTAACGGGATCTTCGCGCCGACGGCGCTAGGATGTCGTCATGTCGACCCGACATTCCGAACGCCGGCTGGCGCAGAGCCGCGATGAGATTGTGCGACTGCTGGATCGCCACCGGGTGCTCGAAACCATGGCGCATCAGCAGGACAGCCCGAAGCGTGACCTGCTCGAGCAGCTCCAGCACAAGCAAAACGTGGCGGAGCTGGAGAAGCGGCTGCGTATGATGCATGCCGCCGACATTGCGTACGTGCTCGAGTCGTTGGCGCCGGACGAACGCCTCGCCGTGTGGTTGCAGGTCACGGCCGAACAGGCGGGTGACGTGTTCGTGGAATCCTCCGACGCGGTGCGGCGCTTCATCGTCGCCGAGGTTGGCGACGATGCGATCCTGCCGCTGCTCTTGCGCCTCGATGCGGAAGATCTCGCGTATGTGTCGCCGTCGTTGCCCGAACATTTGAGCGCCCGTGCCTACGGCGCGCTCGAAGCCACCCAGCGGACGCTGTTCGAAGACACGATTCAGTACGACCGCGCAGCCGTCGGCTATCACATGACGCGCGAGTGGGTGGAAGTGGAGGAGCGGCAAACGGTGGGCGACGTCCTCACGACCTTGCGCGACCGGGGCGAGCTGCCGCCGCAGACCGACCACGTGCTGGTGGTCGACGCCCGGCGTGTGCTGCGCGGTACGATCGCGCTCCCCGTGCTGCTGGTCCAGCCGCCGACGGCGCCGATTCTCGGGCTGGCCGCCGAAGAGTTCGTCTCGTTCCTGCCGCACGACGATGCGACGACGGCGATTGGCGTGTTCGAACGATACGGCCTCGTGTCGGCGCCGGTGATCGACGAACGCGGCAAGCTCGTGGGCCGGCTCACCGTGGACGCGGTGATGGACGTCATGCGCGAGTCGGCCAGCCTTCAGGCGCTCAGGAGCGCCGGCCTTAATCAGGACGAAGATCTGTTTGCCTCGCTGTGGGACAGCGCGCGCAACCGCGGGCCATGGCTCGCGGTCAACCTCGTGACCGCCTTCATCACGTCACGAGTGATTGGGCAATTCGAGGGGATCATCCAGCAACTGGCGGCACTGGCTGCGCTCATGCCGATCGTCGCCAGCATCGGCGGGAATACCGGCAATCAAACCATGGCGCTAGTGATCCGATCGCTCGCCACCGACCAGGTCCAGCCGCATCGCGGCCGCCGGATGCTCAACAAGGAACTCACGATCGGCGTGGTCAACGGCGCGGCGTGGGGACTGCTGGTGGGCCTGTTCGCGGTGATGATTTACGCGCAGCTTGGCTTGGGCATGGTGATGGCGGGCGCTGTGCTGCTCAACCTGGTGATCGCGGCCGCCGCCGGCGTGTTGATCCCGCTGGGTCTGCATGCCGCGGGCCGCGATCCCGCGCATGGTGCGAGCGTGTTGCTGACCTTCATCACCGACGGGATGGGGTTCTTCCTGTTGCTCGGTCTTGCAACGCTGTTCCTGGTCTAGGGAGAGCAGGACCGCCCGTGCCATGCTTCCGTCACGACGGCAGGCTGCCGGGCCGGCCGGCCTCGACCACGCGCGTCGCCGCCGTCCGCACCGGCGCACCGCGCTCCGTCACTTTCTCGATCACGCGAAAATCCGCCCGCATGGTTTTCGGCGTCGCCGTGCACGACACGTAGCCGCGGCGATTGCCGTGATACGTGATGTGCGGATTGTCGCCGCGCATGACCTCCCACGCCGGCTGCACTTCGGAGCCGTCACCGCCGGACGTGATCGACGAGTTGGTGAACTCGACGCCGATCGCGGCCGAGGAGGGATTCCGGAAATCGGTCTTGAGGTCGGCGCACCAGTGCGCGTGCACGTCGCCGGAGAGCACGATCGGGTTCGGGACCTTGGCGTCCTGGAGCTGGCCGAACAACCGCCGGCGCGAATCCACGTAGCCATCCCATTTGTCGACCGAGTATCGAGAGGCGGCGTTCGCGCTGGCCATGTCGCGCGCGAAGGTGGGCACCTGTTGGCCGAGCACCGTCCACTGCGCTGCCGGACGCGAGAGGTTCTCGAACAGCCATGCCTCCTGGACCTCGCCGAGGATGGTACGGCGCACATCGAGGACCTCCGGGCACGCGTCCGGATCGCCGCAGGCCGCCTGCTTCGATCGATATTGCCGGGTATCGAGCACGTTGAAGTCGATCAGGTTCCCGAACTGCAGCCGGCGATAGAGCGGGAGCGTCGCACCCGCGGGGATGGTCGAGGCGCGCAGCGGCATGGACTCGTAGTACGCCTGATAGGCGGCGGCGCGGCGCAGCAGGAAGATCTCCGGCGGCGTGTCGCGCTCGTCGCGATCGCCGGCGTAGTCGTTGTCGACCTCGTGATCGTCCCAGGTCATGATGAACGGCGCCGACAGATGCGCCGCCATCAGATCCGGATCTGATTTGTACTGCGCGTAGCGGTTGCGATAGTCGACGAGCGTGTAGATTTCCTGTCCCAGGTGCTGGCGGACGTTAGCGGGATTGCGATGGGCGTCGCCGCGGCCTTCGTAGATGTAATCGCCGGTGTGGAACACGAAGTCGAACTGTTCCTCGGCCAGCCGCCCGTAGCCGGTGAAGTAGCCGGTTTCGAAATGCCCGCACCCGCACACACCAAAACGCAGGCGATCCACTGCCGCGCCGGGCGCTGGCGCGGTGACGGCGCGACCAATCTGACTGGTCTCGCCGCCACAACGGAAGCGGTAGAAGTATTCCCGGCCCGGCGCGAGGCCCTCGGCCTCGACGTGCACGCTGTGGCCAAGCTCCGGCCGCGCGATTGCGGTTCCCGAGCGGACGATGTTCCGGAACGTGCGGTCGGTGGCGACCTGCCACGACACTTCGACGTTGGCCATCGGCATGCCGCCGCCATCGAAGGGTTCGGGAGCCAGCCGGGTCCACAACACGATGCTCTCCGGCCAGGGATCGCCCGACGCAACACCCAGGGCAAACGGATATTGCTTGAACACCGGCTGCGCCCACGCCAGGCGCGTGGTCATCGGGAGCGCCGCCGCGGCGCCGAGTTTCCAGCCGATGTCGAGGAGCTGACGTCGCGACATGGTCGCGAGCAGCTGACCATACGGATGGGACATGTCGATCGGCATGACTGCCTCCTCGTTCGATCGACTGTAGTGAGCTACTGTGACACCGCCACGACGGCGCTATGACGTCGCGCCCAGAGCGCAATTACAGCGTGAAAAGATGAGCAATGGGCGGCTGAGCAGGTGGAGCGACCATCAATAGCCGAGTCACATCGTTGTGGAATGCTGATGCCTATGGGCGTAGCGCTACCTGAGATTGCCGACATGAGCCGTGCGGTGGTACTCGAACACGGGCCCGGACTGGACGTCGTGGCCGTCACGGCCACCGAAGGCGGCATCGACCGCGTCGAGGTGCTGGTGACGATTGCCGGGTGCCATCAGGGACCGTGCCGCTTCCTCGTCAACGTCACGCGCACCGGCAGCGTGGCCTTCGAGGACGACTTTCGACTCAAGCTCCGCGACGCCCTGCAGAGACACGCTGCCATCGCGGGCTAGCGCCAGCCGCGTTCGTCCACGAGACGCTGCACTCGGCCGCGGATCTCATTGGCGATGTCGGCGACCGCTGTCGCCGGCTGTCCCTTTGGATCTGCAATCGGCCAGTCGTCTCGGTGAGTGCCCGGCACCACGGGGCACTCGTCGCCGCATCCCATCGTGATCAACCAGCCGGCAGTTGCCGCCAGTTCCGGTGTCAATAGCTGCGGCCTTTGCGACGACAGATCGATCCCTTCAGAATGCATCACCTCAATGACTTCCTGGTGCACGCGGGCAGCCGGCTGTGTGCCCGCTGAGATCGCGCGTGCCTTTCCGGGATCGGCGTACTTGTTGAAGAGGGCAGCGGCGATCTGCGATCGGCCGGCGTTGTGCACGCAGGCGAACAGGACCGTGATCACGAGGCCTTGAGCGCCACCTGCAATCGCCGTTCATCTTTCGCGCTGACGTCGGTGTGGGTCAGGGCGTGCAGCGCCGCCTTGACCACCGTCGCAACGACCGGGTTGTGGATCTCCGCCATCTTGTAGTGCATCCAGATCCCGTCGCGGCGCGCCTCGACGAGACCGGATTTCTTCAGATACGCGAGGTGCCGCGACGCCGTCGGCTGCGGCACATCGAGACTGGCGTGGATGTGGCACACGCAGATCTCGCCATCGCCCAGCAACGACAGGATCCGCAGCCGCGTCGGATCCGCCAGCGCCGCATAAACCTTCGTCAGCGCCTCCAGGTCTTTGACCTTGGGCGTCGGTTTGGCCGCACAGCAGGGGGTTGACATATTCGTCAAGGCGAATATAACATGCGTCTCACGTATTCGCTAACGCGAATACGTTCGCCGACGGGAGGCACTCCTGGTCGGGAAACGCAGTAGGTCGGGAGGTAACTCGTGTCGGGATCAAATGCATTGCCCGTGGCGGTGATCGGCGCGGGCCCGGTGGGCCTGGCCGCGGCCGCCCATCTCATACGTTACGAGCAGCCCTTCATCGTTCTCGAAGCAGGGAGCGAACCCGGCGCCGCGATCCGGCAGTGGGGCCACGTGACGACGTTTTCGCCATGGCGATACATGGTGGATGGCGCGGCACGCGAGCTGCTGGAGGGCACGGGATGGCAGCATCCTGACTTCGACACGTTGCCGACCGGCAACGATCTCGTCGATCACTTCGTCCAGCCATTGGCGAATCATCCTGCCGTTGCGCCGCACGTGCGATATGGCGCGCGCGTGGCGTCGGTTGGCCGCAAGGATTTCGACAAGGTGCGGACGAAGGGCCGGGAGCAGCAGCCGTTCGAAATCCGATTGGCAACCGGCGAGGTGATTGAGGCGCGGGCCGTGATCGATGCGAGCGGCACCTGGCAGCAGCCCAATCCCGCCGCGTCAGGCGGCGTGCCGGTGCCCGGTGAGCGCGAGCATGCGGATCGCATCGCCTACGGCATTCCCGACGTCGCCGGCCGCGATCGATCGCGATATGCCGGCAAGCGCGTGCTCGTGGTGGGCAGCGGCCATTCCGCGTTCAACGTGATCCTGGATTTGCTGACGCTTTCCGAGCAGGCGCCGGGCACCGCCATCGTCTGGGCCATGCGCCGCGACAGCCTCGACACCGTGTGGGGCGGCGGATCTGCGGATGCGCTGGAAGCGCGCGGGGAGCTGGGGCAGCGTGCCAGGCGCGCGGTTGAATCCGGACGCATCCGGATTCTGACTCCGTTTCGCATTCGATCGATTGCGAGGTCGGGTGAGGCCTTGATCATCTCCGGTGCCATTCGCGGTGACGAGACCGCGATCACCGTCGATCAGATGGTGGTGTGCACCGGCTTCCGGCCCGGCCTCGAGATGTTGAAAGAGGTCCGCCTCTCGATCGATCCGTGGCTCGAGTGCACCTCCGCGCTCGGTCCGCTGATCGATCCGAACGAGCACAGCTGTGGAACGGTTCGGCCGCATGGCGCGCGCGAGCTCGCGCATGCGGAAAAGGACTTCTACATCGTCGGGATGAAAAGTTACGGACGCGCGCCGACGTTCCTGCTTGCGACCGGCTACGAACAGGCGCGCTCGGTGGTGGCGATGCTCGCGGGTGATGTTGAAGCCGCGGAACGCGTCGAGCTCGTGCTGCCGGAGACTGGCGTCTGCAGCACGACGACAGCCGTGGCGGGGGCGCGGGATGTTGCGGTGGACCTGCGCCTGCAGAAGCCGATGCATGTTGCGTTGCCGATGCCGATGGCGAAGGCAGCGGGGCAGAGTCGGCTGCGGATGCGGCACGCCCGAGCCGGTGCTGTTACAGATCGGTTCGCGCAAGTCTTGATGTCGCCGCGGGCGATCTGGTCGATTGGCTGCGGTCAGCTGGTCAACTGGGGCGTCCTCTACTACGCGTTCGGCGTGTTGCTGCTGCCCGTCGAGGAAACGCTGAACGCTCCTCGCTGGCTGGTGGCCGGAGCGTTTTCGCTCGGACTGCTGGTTTCCGCGATCGCGGCGCCCGCCGTCGGACGCCTCGCGGACCGCGGCCAGGGACCCGCCGTGATGCAAGCCGGTGGCTACATTGCGGCGGGCCTCCTGATCGTGTGGGCGTTGCTGCCGACGATCTGGGTCACCTACCTCGTGTGGGCAGGCCTCGGCGTTTGCATGGCGGCGATCCTATATGAGCCGGTGTTTGCGATCGTCGGCCGCGCCTATCTGGACGCGAACGATCGGTTGCGCGCGATTGCGACGATCACGGTGATGGGCGGGCTGGCCAGCACCGCGTTTCTACCCGGAACCACCTTGCTGGTCTCTCGCATGGGATGGCGAGCGGCAGTGATTGCCTTGGCGTTCATGATGGCGGCGACGACGCTGATTGTCAGCCGCCTGTCATTCAGGGATGCGACGTTCTCGGTGGCCGACCTCCGTGACGCGGTATTTGGTAGCAGCGTTCATTCGACACTCGCACCGGCCTCGTCGCTCAACCGGCTCGTCGCCGTGTTTGCCATGTCGAGCATCGTCAATTCGGCGCTCGCCTCCAACATCGTTGCCGCGCTGATCGAACGCCGGCTCACGTCGTCGCGCGCCGCGTTCATCGGCGGCATGTTCGGCGTGATGCAGCTGCCGGGCCGCCTGCTGATGACCAACAAGGCCTTTACGCCCAGGCCGTTTCCGTTGCTGTTGGCCAGCTTCGCGCTGCAGATTGTCGGACTCGTCGCGCTCATGGCCGACACGATGCAAGCCGCGATGTGGATCGGCGTGATCGTCTTTGCCGCCGGCGCCGGACTCACCACGCTCGCGCGGCCATATCTGGTGCTGCACGTCTACGGCGCCGGGCAGGCAGGGCGCGTCAACGGAGTGATCGCGCGCGGCCAACAACTCGCCCGCGCGGCCGGTCCCGTTTCGGCGGCCGCGCTGGCCAGCGTCGCCGGTTACGGAATGGTGTTCGCGGCTCTCGCCGCGTTACTGATGGCGGCCATGGTCGTCACGCCCATCAGGGAGAACGCCACCGGCCGCTGAGCGATTACACTCGTGTCTAGTCGACATGCGTGTGATCGCCGCTGTTACAACACTGCTTATCGTGGCATGTTCGACGAATGTCCCTCAGGGCATTCGGATCGCGACGACCACCAGCGTCCAGAACTCGGGCTTGATGGATTACCTCCGGCCGGCGTTTCGCGAGCACTCCGGCCTCGATCTCCTGGTCCACAGCGCCGGCAGCGGTCGTGCCCTGCAACTACTGGAGAACGGCGAAGCGGATCTTGTCATCAGCCATGCACCGTTGATGGAAGAGCGCTTGCTCTCTCAACATCCGGATTGGTCGTATCGCAAGTTCGCCCACAACCGCTTCGTGGTCGTCGGGCCGGTGGATGATCCAGCGCGGATCGCCTCCGCCAGCGATGTCATTGACGCGTTCCAACGGATCGTGGACTCTGGTGCGCGGTTCATATCGCGGGGCGATCAGTCGGGGACGCACGAGCGAGAAGAGACGTTCTGGACCCTCGCGGGGCGGCGGCCAATTGGTGACCGGCTCATCGTCAGCGGACGCGGAATGGCGCAAGCACTACGTCATGCCAACGAGGCTACAGGTTACACACTGACCGATGAGCCGACATTCTGGCAGCTTCGCGCTCAACTGCAGATCGCGTCATTGTTCATCGCGGATGCCAGGCTGCAGAATACTTACGCGCTGATTGCGCCAAGGGGCAATCAGCAAGCCGCGGCGTTCGTGCAGTGGCTGGCGCCGGACGACGGCCTGAGCCGTGTCGGTAGTTTCACGATCGACGGCAAGCGTGCTTACGAACCGTGGCCGATCGATTGCCCACGCGCACGCCCCGCCGATCGTCCGTGCCAACCACGGCAATCCGGCAGCGAGCATTGAATGAGGCGTCAGGGGATATTTATGAACAAGCCTGCGTTGGGGATCGCAGTGGGAGCCGCGGCGCTGGCGATTGCGCTCGTGCTTGCCACGCAGGTGGCGGCGCAAACGCCCGTCGTGGACAACCTCGGGGCCGTGGTGCCGATGCTTGGGAAGTGGGTCGGCACATCAGAGGGACAACCGGGCAACGGCACCGTTGAACGCGACTACGAACGCGCGCTTGGGTCACGGTTCATTCGCGTGCGCAATCGCAACATCTATCCGCCGCAAGAGAAGAACCCGAAAGGTGAGAAGCACGAGGATGAGGGTTTCTTCAGCTTCGATCGCGCACGCAAGCGGATGCTGCTGCGGCAGTTCCACGTCGAAGGGTTCGCGATCACCTACGTCCAGGATCTCGACGCGAAGCCGGGCACGATCTCATTCACCAGCGAAGCGATCGAGAACATTCCGGCGGGCTATCGCGCGCGGGAAACG
Source organism: uncultured Acidimicrobiia bacterium (assembly GCA_963784445.1). GTDB lineage: Bacteria > Acidobacteriota > Vicinamibacteria > Vicinamibacterales > UBA2999 > 12-FULL-67-14b. Next base: position 875,644 of record CAWARO010000003.1, read on the forward strand.
TACACGATGACGGGCCCCGACGCGCTCGAAGAAGTGTTCGAGCTCGCGGAGCCCGGCAAGGACTTCGCGGTGTATTCGCGGGCGCGCCTCAGGCGCGTCAAGTAAGCCCGCAGGTAAGTACGTTACAAGTGTAAATTCTGGGACGATCTATTGAAGTAACACAGATTTAACGATACCGTTGCAAAGTCGTAGCTCGATTATGCTCAAACGAATCGTTCGCGTTGGCATCGCAGCTGTGACGCTTGCCGTCGCAATGGGTACCGCTGTGTCTGCCAGCGGACCGCGCTGGACGCGGCATGATCGCCCTCCCCTGATTGTTGAACATCCCGTCCTGGCTGCGAGCCTGGCGCGCCTTTACGCCGGCAGCCCGCGGTGGCGCGACGCGTTCGATGCCGTGCTCAACACGGGACGTCGCGTGGTGGTGGTGACCCCGGACAAAGTTCGCGTTCGAGACGAGAGTGGCGGCGCCGAGAAGCCGTTCGATCCGGACGTGCTCGCGGAAGTCCAGCCGATTGCCGATGACTGGTCTCGCGTCGACACCGTGGTCGTGGTGATCAACCTGCCGCTGCTCGACAAGTTATACAGCGACGCGACCAGTGCCGACCTGGCCGCCGACCTCGATCGGATTCTTGCGCACGAAGTGTACGGGCATGCCATCCCGTACCTGCTGGCGGGACATCTTTCGGGCAAGTGCGCCGATCCGTTGCCCAAACAGCGGGCAACGGACGCGTGCGCGATCAAACGTGAGAACGAGATTCGCGGCGAATTGCGGTTGGGTGAGCGCCGCGGATACGGCCTCGACGGCCTGACGATCGCGCGGCGCTTCCGTTACTAAGCGGGATTCTGCATCCCGCGGGTCCGGCTACGGAGCCACTGTGACGTTGATGGTCTCGCAGAGGCCCGCAATCGTCCGGTGCATGTCATCGCCTGCCTGCACGGTGAGGCGATGCGCCCCTGGAGCCAGCGACATCTCGATCACTTTCTTGCCGTCGCCAAAGTGGACCCACGGGTCGGCCTTTGGGATCACGGTGCCGGCCGCCAGGCAATCGCTGTCGACGGCGATGTGGTAGTGAATCGTACCGGCGCGAACCTGCTCGGGCTTCAGCTCGCCGGGCGGCACGGCGGCAACGGTCACGCCGCTGCTGCCGAACTCGATGGTCGACATCGGCTTAATGGTGGCGCCGTTGGTGGGCGCCACGAAAAACACCCTGTTGGCAGGCGGGCTCGCGGGTGCGGCGGCAGGTGCGCTTGCGGTTGATCCGGACGCGGGTGGCGTTTCCGCGCCGCCGCAGGCGGCCGCGATCACGGTGCAAAGTCCCAGTATCACGGCATTCACAATCTTCATCGCGACTCCTTTTCGAGTGATGGTCAAGGCTCTGGGATTATACGTTGCCTGCTGCCCGCTAGCTCGCTAACTTGAACGACGCGCTGACCTTGGCGGGCGCCGCCGCGTCAACGGTGACGGGCACCGTCTGCGTGCCGAGCCGCTCGTGCCACAGCTCGAGCGTATAACTGCCGGCCGGTAGCCCTTTGATCTCGAAGCTGCCGTCGTCTTTCGTGACCGCGAAGAACGGGTGCGGCACGACGTGGACATAGGCGTTCATCCAGCCGTGCACGTCGCATTTAAAGGGCAAGCCGATCTCGGCCTGGTTGAAGACCCTGGAGACGGGCGGCGTTTTCGCCGGTTGTCCGAAGTTAAACTCGCGGTTGTTCTTCGGCATGGCGTGGACGTTGTGGATCAGTGGATCGCTGTTGGACACCAGCACGGTCTGGCCGACCTGCACGCCGAATACGTGCGGGACATAGCGGCAGCCTTTCTGATCGAACGGCACTGGAGTGGCCGGCACGGCATACCGACGCGTGCCGAGGCCGTCCTTCACATACACAAAGACGTTCTTGATGCCGTTGCCTGAACCCACCACGAGTAGCTCGGACATCGCGCCCGGTTCCGGAACGCAGAGCGGATCCGAATCCATCGGCAGCGGCCGCGGCTTCGGGGGTGTGCCTGCAAACGTCACGGCGCCGACAATCGTACCCGGGCCATCCGCAGTATCCGTCGGCGCCGGTGCAGATGCGGGGGCGGTTTGCGCAGCCGGCGCGGGAGACGGTTGCGATTCGCCGCAAGCGACGTCGGCAAGAATCGCGACGCCCATGCACGCGATGGTCAGGATGCGCGCTCTGGCGGTTCTGCTCACTTCGTAATCGCACCGCAGATGATCGGTTCGCCGGCATTGCCAGACGGATCGGTTGTCATATCGTCGGCGCCCGAATGAATGATGATCGCCGTGCCGCCGTTCGCGAAGATCGAATTCGCGCCGTCACTCATCGTCACATTCTTGTTGGTCAGCGTCGTCTTGGCGGTGCCGTTGGCGGCCACCGTGAAATTCGGCATGTCGCCGGCATGAGGACCCTCGGGGTTCTTCAGGCCGTGCTTCTTGTTCGTCGGATTGAAATGCGAGCCGGCGCTCTTGAACGGCGCCTCGCACTTCGGCACCGAGTGTAAGTGAATGCCGTGCTCGCCGGGCGTCAGGCCCTTCACTTCGATGTCGATCGCGACGCCGCCGCCCTTGGCGGGAGAAATCATGATCATGCCGACGTTATTACCCTTGGCGTCCTTCAGATCCACGTGCTTCATCTGCGCGGAGACGCCGATCGTTCCGGCGAAGCCCATCATTGCGAGTATTGCTAGCGTCCGATTCATGAGATCTCCTCTAACCAGCAATGATCGCACAAGTTTCCACCGTGTTAACTCTCGGCACTGGCGCCGTCCGGCCGAGGTCGTTAACGCCGATGTAACACCCGCGTCACTTTCGATTCACAGCCCGCCGATAGCCTTGACCCTCGATGACTTCCTTTTTGAGGGCCAGTATGCATTTCCGACACTTTGGACGCCTCTTGCTTCTTACCGTCGCGCTTGCCGGGTTCGCCGCCCCTGCAATTGCCGAGCAGGCGGCTTCCGGCGCGCAAGCGCGCAAAGTCCGCGTCACCGGCGTGGTGCGAGACGACTCCAACAACATCACGCTCCCGGGTCTTCCCGTGGAGGTGACCGGCGGTGAGACGGTCTACACCGACGTCGACGGCCGGTACGTCGTCGACCTCGTCCCTGGCGCCTACGAGATCAAGGTGAGCATGGACGGCTACGAAACCAAGACGCTGAAGGTGGACGTGGTGGCCGGCGAGCGGGTCATCGACGCCAATGTCGGCCTATCAATGACGCGCTTTGCCGAGACCGTTACCGTGACGGCACCGGGGTTCTTCATGGACGCCGTGACCTCGTCCGCCGAAGCGATGGTGGCCGAGCGCAAGAGCGCGTCGACCATCACCGACAACATGGGCTCGCAGGACATGAAGAAGAACGCCGACACCGACGCGGCGGCGGCAATGTCGCGGGTCACCGGGTTGTCGGTCGTGGATAACCAATACGTGTTCGTGCGCGGCCTCGGCGAGCGTTACAGCAACACCACGCTCTCGGGCTCCACGCTGCCGACGACCGAGCCGGATAAGAAGGTCGTGCCGCTCGATCTGTTCCCGGCCGGTCTCCTCGACAGCGTTCAGGTCAGCAAGTCCTACTCGCCGGATCGGTCGGCGGAGTTCGCCGGGGGCCTGGTGCAGATTCAGCCGCTCAAGTTTCCGAACCGCGCCGTCCTCGATTTCGCCTATGGCTTGAACTTCCAGTCGAATGCCACCGGCAAGGCCATTCCGCTGAGTGCGATCGGCAGCCGCGACTGGCTTGGCTTCGACAACGGCGTTCGCCAACTGCCTGCCGGCATTCCCGACAACAAGATCGTGCGCTCCGGCATCTATACGCCGGACGTCGGCTACCACCCCGACCAGATCACGGGCTTCGGCCGCGAGCTCGCCGACGATCAGTGGCGGCCGACCACGGTCGACGGTTCCCCCGGACAGAACTGGGGCCTGGTGTTCGGCAACCGCTTCGGCAAGTTCGGCGTGGTGGCGAGCATGACGCACTCGTACAAGGAATCATTCATTGACGAGCAGCGCGCCTTCTATCGCATCGGCGACAGCGCCACGGATCTCGAGGCCGTCAGCGACTATCGCATCCAGACCGGCACGCAGAAGGCGCAGCTCGGAGGGCTCGCCAACATCGCCTATCAGTTCAGCGGCAACAACCGCCTGTCGTGGGAGAACTTCTACAGCCACACGGGCCGGGATGAGGGCCGTTTCTTCGAAGGGGCGAACACCGAGAACCTTTTCTACTACTACAACAACCGACTGCAGTTCATCGAGGAAGGGCTGATCTCGACGGCCCTCGCCGGCGATCACTTCGTGCGGGGCGCCGGCAACAGCCGCATCGACTGGCGCGTCAACGTCGCCACCGCCAATCGCGACGAACCGGATCTGCGTGAGACCCTCTATCAGGCGCCGTTCATCGCCGGCACGCTCCAGCCGAACCTGACCACGCCGCCCGTGCTGGCCGACGAGTCGCAGAGCGGCTTCCGCATGTTCAACACGCTCGATGACCAGACCATCGACGGCGCGCTCAACTGGAGCACGTTCGCCTCGGCGGGCTCGCGCCCGACCCAGTACAAGTTCGGCGTCAACTACGTCGATCGCAGCCGCGATTTCCAGTCGCGCCGGTTCCGGTTCATCCCCATCATTCTCACCAAGGACGGGCTGCCGACCGTCAGCCAGACGCTGACGCCCGAAGAGCTCTACACCACGAACAACATCGGCACGGCGTTCCGCTTCAACGAGGAGACGCGCCCGGTCGACGCCTACAACGGCGAGCAGACCACGGCGTCGGTGTATGGCATGGTCGACATCGCGCTGTCGGCGCGCACCCGCATCAACGGCGGCGCGCGCGTCGAGCACGCCGACCAGACCGTGACCACCTTTGATCCGTTCGGGCTGTTCGTGCGGACCATCGAGGCCAATCTCAAGAACACCGACGTGTTCCCGGCCATCAACGTGGTGCAAGGGGTTGCGAGCAACCAGAACCTGCGCCTCAGCTACAGCACGACGGTCAACCGCCCGGAGTTCCGCGAGCTGGCGGCCTTCGAGTTCACCGACGTGGTCGGCAGCCGCGCCACCCGCGGCAATCCCAATCTGCAGCGGGCGCTCATCCAGAATGTCGATGCGCGCTGGGAAATGTTCCCGGGCGGCCGCAGCATTTTCGCGACCAGCGTGTTCTTCAAGCTCTTCGACAAGCCGATCGAGCGCGTCGTCATCGCCGGCGCCCAGCCGATTGCCACGTTCCAGAACGCCGACTCGGCACGCAACTTCGGCGTTGAACTGGAAGCGGCCTACGACCTCGGCCGGGGCTTCTTCGTCAACGCCAATTACACCTTCGTCGACTCCGAGATCACGCTGCTGCCAGAACAGCAGTCGGTGCAGACGTCGCTGGTGCGTCCGCTGGCGGGCCAGTCGAAGAACCTGTTCAACCTCACCGCCGAGTACGCGCTCAAGGGGTTCTCGGCCCGCGTGCTGGTGAACTATGCCGGCGACCGCATCTCGGACGTCGGCGCCAACCAGGCCCCTGACATCGTCGAAGAAGGACGCGAGACGGTCGACCTGGTCTTCACACAGCGGCTGGGGCCGCGGTTCAGCTTCCGCGTCAGCGGCGAGAACTTGACCGACAGCGAATACCTGTTCACCCAGGGCAACGCGAGACAGCGCACGTTCAAGTTCGGCCGGACCTTCGGTGTCTCGGTCGGCCTCAACGTGTACTGAGCGACTTTCATAAAGGCGGACGAGGAGATCATGAATCACGTTTCACGCAATCTGGCCGCGGTGCTCATCGGCGCGGCAATGGTGACCGGACAGGTGGTGGCACTGCGCGGCGACCAGGCGCCGCCCGTGACCGTGCCCGGTATCGACAAGCCGGTCATCGTCGTCACTGGCAGCGTCACCAGCACCGAGAACTGGATCAGCAGCAACTACTACGTGCTGCGCGGTGCGGTCTTCGTCGAAGACGGCGCCACGCTCAACATCGCGGCTGGCACGCGCGTCATCGGCGAGTCGGGCAGCGTTGGCACGCTGATCGTCAGGCGCGGTGGCCGGTTGAACGCCATCGGCACCCGCACCGCGCCGATCGTGTTCACGAGCGATCAGCCGGTCGGCAGCCGCGCGCGCGGCGACTGGGGCGGCCTGATTCTCAACGGCCGCGCGCCCGTCAACATCGAGGGCGGCGAGGGTGTCGGCGAAGCCGACACCGGCGTCTACGGGGGCAACCAGCCCAACGATAATAGCGGCTCGTTGCGCTACGTGCGCGTCGAGTTCGCCGGCGTCGAGTTCAGCCCCGACAACGAGCTCAACGGCATCGCCTTCCAGGGCGTGGGCCGCGGCGGCTCGTACGAGTTTATCCAGGTGCACATGAACCGCGACGATGCGCTCGAGTGGTTCGGCGGCACCGCGGACATCAAGTACGCCGTGACGTCCAATGCCGCCGACGACAGCTTCGACTGGACGTTCGGCTGGAGCGGCCGCGCCCAGTTCGTTGCCGTGACGCTGCGCGGCGATGACGGCGACAACGGCATCGAAGCGGACAACAACGAGTTCAACAACAACCTGTTGCCACGTTCGAATCCGCAGATCTACAACATCACCCTCTGCGGCGATCCCGATCGCAACGAAGGCGGCGAGAGCCCGCGCGCGGCCAACCTGCGCCGCGGCACAGCGTTTACGATTCGTAACTTCCTGATTACCGGGTTCAAGACGGTCGGATTCCAGATCGAGACCACGAACACCGCAACGACCAGTCAGGTGGACAACGGCACCTCGCAGATGGGCGCCGGCGTGGCGTGGGGCATGCCCACCAACATGCACGCGAGCGTCACGACCTACATGACCAGCGGCCGGTTCCCGAACATCACGGCCGCGGCCACGACCACCGACGCGCAGGTTGGCCTTTCCGCCGCCGGCTGCTCCAACCATGACAACCCGAACTTCCAGCCGAGCGGCGTGGCCACGCTGGCCGGCGGCCAGGTTGCGCCGATTCAACCGCCTAACGACGGGTTCTTCGAAGCGGTCACATTTATCGGGGCGGTGCCGCCGGCGCCAGCCGATAATTGGATGACTGGATGGACCTCGTTCCCGCAGCGGTGAGACTTCTTGCATTGGCCGCCGTCATCGCGACGGCGGCCTGTTCTACTTCCGCTCCCGCCGAGCCCACTCGCGCCACCCCAGCAGCGCTGTCTCACACGTTCGAGTCTGCTGACGCCCTGGCGCGGTCGCTGCTGGACGCGCTGTTGCAGAACGATCTCGCTCGGCTCCGCGCGTTGCCGCTGTCCGAAGCTGAATTTCGCGATCACGTGTGGCCCGAGCTTCCCACCAGCCGTCCCGAACGCAACGTGCCGTTCGAATACGCCTGGGGACAGATGAAGCAGCACAGCGACGGGTCGATGCAGCAGACGGTCGCACGCTACGCGGGGAAGCGGCTGACCTTGGTTCGCACGCGCTTTACCGGAGAGACGACGCAATACCAGTCGTTCGCGGTGATGCGTGAGAGCGAGATCATTGCCGCGGACGAAACCGGCCGCGAGCTCGTGCTGCGCCTCTACGGATCGGCGATGGTGAAGGACGGCCGCTATAAGCTGTTTTCGTATGTTGTTGATGAGTAAGTAGATACCAGGCATGTAACGGATATGTAACGTCCGTGTGACATACTTTCCGGCGTGCGCTTCCGCCTGATCCCCCGCGAAGAGAAGTTTTTCGCCGATTTCATCACCCTGGCCGACCGGATCGTCTCCGGCGCCACCCTGCTCGAACGCATGCTCGCGTCGGACCCGCCGTCGTGGGACACCGCCCTGCAGATCAAGCAGATCGAGTCCGAGTGCGACGCGCTGACGCACAACATCATCCAGCGCCTCAATTCCACGTTCGTGACGCCGATCGATCGCGAGGATATCCACACGCTCGCGAAGTCGCTGGACGACGTGATGGATGCGATCGATGCGGCCGCCGCCGTGACGCGACGCTACCGCATGACGTCGCTCCGCTACGGCGCGCGCGAGCTGGCCTCACTAACCTGGCAGTCGGCGATGCAGGTCAAGGTGGCCGTCGAAGCGCTCGAGCGCCGTAAGGACGTGCATCAACTGGCGGTGGAAGTGAATCGCCTCGAGAACGCGGCGGACGACATTCATGACGAGGCGTTGCGCCGGCTCTTCGAGGAAGAGAAAGACGCGATCACCGTGATCAAGTGGAAGGAAGTGCTCGACCTGCTCGAGCAAGCCACCGACCGCTGCGAGGACTGCGCGAACGTGCTCGAAGGCGTCGTCGTTAAGCACGGATAGCGCTCAGTGGATTTCGCCCTCGTCGTTCTCGTCATCGTCGTTGCGCTGATCTTCGATTACATCAACGGCTTTCACGACGCCGCCAATTCGATTGCGACGGTGGTGTCGACGCGCGTGCTGTCACCCGGGCACGCCGTGATCTGGGCCGCGTTCTTCAACTTCGTGGCGGCGTTCGTGTTCGGGACGGCGGTGGCCAGGACGGTCGGCTCCGGCATGGTCGACATCAACATCGTGACCACGTCGGTGATCCTGGCCGGTCTCTTCGGCGCGATCGTCTGGGACCTGATCACGTGGTACTACGGCCTGCCGACCAGCTCGTCGCACGCGCTGATTGGCGGCTACGCGGGCGCGGCGGTTGCGAAAGTCGGCATGGTGGCGTTGATCCCCTCGGGCTGGACCAAGACCCTGATCTTCATCGTGCTGGCTCCGGGTTTCGGATTCGCACTCGGGTTCACCATCATGGTGCTCGTCTACTGGTTATGCCGGAACACCGCGCCGTCGCGTGTCGACAAGCATTTCCGCAAGCTGCAGCTGTTGTCGGCAGCGGCGTATAGCCTGGGGCACGGCGGCAACGATGCGCAGAAGACCATGGGCATCATTGCCGGCGTGTTGTATGCCGGCGGCCTGTTGTCGGAGTTCATGATTCCGTTCTGGGTGGTGCTCGCCGCACACGCGGCGATTTCGCTCGGTACGCTCGCCGGCGGATGGCGCATCATTCACACGATGGGTTCGAAGATCACGCGCCTGCAGCCGGTGGGTGGTTTTGCCGCTGAGACCGCCGGGGCGATCTCGCTGTTTACCGCTACGGCACTCGGTGTGCCGGTGAGCACCACGCACACCATCACCGGCGCGATCATCGGCGTGGGATCGACGCGACGGCTGTCGGCGGTGCGGTGGGGCGTTGCCGGTCAGATTGTGTGGGCGTGGATCCTGACCATTCCGATGTCGGCCGCGATCTCCGCCATCACATGGTTCGGGCTCTCGCTGATTGGCTTACCGTGATCACGTACCGTCCGTGGTCAGTTACGTCCGTGATCAGTCCGCACGTAATGCGATCGTCGGGCTGAGCGCCGCGGCGCGACGGGCAGGCAACCAGCACGCGATTAACGCGACGAACTGCAACACGATCGCCATCGACGTGAACACCACCGGATCGCGAGGACTGACGCCGTACAGCACCGAGGCGATCAGCCGGCTTCCGGCAAATGCGGCGACCAGGCCGATCACGATGCCGGCAAAGGCGACCGTGCCGGCTTGTGTGACGATCTGCCGCGTGATGCTTCTTGGCTCAGCGCCGAGCGCCAGCCGGACGCCGATCTCGCTCGTGCGCTGGCTGACGATGTATGACGTCACCCCGTAGATGCCGATGACCCCAAGAATCAGCGAGACCATGGCCGCGATTGCGAGGAGCGCCATCGTGAACGTCATTTGCGCCGAGGCGCGGTCGACCATCGCCTGGAGCGTGATGACCTGCGCGAGCGCGAGATTCGGGTCGGTCGACTTCACCGCCTCGCGCACCGCGGGCACGAGCTGTTCGGGTGACGTCGACGTGCGCACCACGTAACTCAGCGTGTCGGTGCCCGGCGCAATCCGCGATTCATTCGTCACGCCCGGCGCCCGACCAAGCGACAACGGCATAAACAGGTACGGCATCGCAGTCGATTCATTCAGCGCGCGCATCGGGTGATCGTTGACGACTCCGACGACGGTCAGCCAGTGCAGTTCGGTGGGCTGGTTGCCGCGCGGCGGTTGATTCGAGGCCACGCGCCTGCCGATCGGGTCCTGACCCTTGAAGGCGCTCTTCGCCAGCGCCTGGCTGATGACGGCAACCGGTTCCTGGCGATCGACATCACTCCGATCGATCGATCGGCCGCGCAGGATGCGCATGCCCATGGTCTCGAAGTAGCCGCCGGTCATGCCCCGGAACAGCGCCAGCGGCGGCAGGACGCCTGCCGGATACTCTTCACCTTCGACGCGGAGCGTGTTGCCATTGCACCCCATGCTGAGTGGCAGGCAGGTGGTGCCGGCGGCCGACACGACGCCGGGTACTGCCTTCAGCCGATCGACGATCGCGTGATGCGCCAGCAGGGCGGCCTCGAGGGTCCGGTACTGGTTGTTCGGCAGGCCGATGCTGAACGTGAGCGTCGAATCAGGATTGAAGCCGGGATCGATCGCGCGGAGGTTCTGCACGCTCCGGACCATCAGGCCTGATCCCACCAGGAGCATCAAGGCCATCGCCACCTGCGCCCCGAGCAGGAGGTGACGCACGCCGTGACGCTGGCGGGTGGCAGTGTTGCCGCGGCCGCTCTCGTGCAAAGCGCCGGTCGACGTTCCGCGCCACAGCGGAATGGCGCCGAACACCAACGCCGCAACCAGTGACAGCAGGCCGACGTAGGCGATGGCGATCGGCTCCAGTCGAATCTCGTGGACGCGCGGCAGGGAGTTGGGCGCCACCTGCACGAGGAGCTCGAGCGCCAGCCAGGCGATCAGTAACCCGAGCGCGCCGCCCACGATCGCCAGCACAGCGCTCTCCGTGAAGAAGTAGCGCCCGAGGCCGAGGCGTCCGGCCCCGAGCGCGCGCCGAATCGCCACTTCGCGCTGGCGGAGTTCGGAGCGAACCAGGAACAGGTTGGCCACGTTCGCGCACGCCACCAGCAGCACCACGCCGACTGCCGCCAGCAGGATGGTCAGCGCGCGGCCGATCCCGCCGAGCGTCATGTCTTTCAACGTCCGTCCGGTGAACGTCAACTTCGTGCTGACGTTGCCACGCGCGCGCGGATCCTCCGGATAGGCTTCGGCGATGCCGGCGAGCAGTCCCTGTAATTCGGCTCGCGCCGTCTCCAGCGAGACGCCCTCGCGCAACCGCGCCACACCCTGGTGACCGAACAATCCGAAACCCATCTTCACGCTGAGTTGTTCCGGCATCCATATGTCGACGCGCGGGAATGGAAACGCAAATCGCTGCGGCATCACGCCGACGACTTCCATGGTGGCGCCATCAAGCGTGATCGTCTGGCCGATCACCGACGGGTCCTGGCCGAAGCGCCTCGTCCAGAGGCCATGCGACAGCACCGCGACGATCGGGCCGCCCGGCTCACCTTCGGCTTCGGTGAACCAGCGGCCGAGCGCGGGTCGCACTCGCAACACCGATTCGAGGGACGGCGTGGCCCGCGTCACGGTAATGCGCTCGGCGTCGCCACGGCCGATGAGCGTGCGATTTTCGACGCCGAACAGCGCCGCGGATTCCAGCGACTGCGAGCGGTTGCGATACAGAAAATACATCCCCGGCGTGTTGCCCATACCGCTGGCCACGCGCATCGTCACCGATCCGTGTTCCATTTCGATCAGCCGATCGGAATCCGGGTAAGGCAGGGGATTCCAGACGATGCGCTCAACCACCGCGAAGATCGCGGTGTTCGCGCCTATGGCGAGAGCCAGCGTCAACACCGTGGCGGCGGTAAAGGCGGGACTGCGCCACAACCGCCGCGTGGCCTGCTGCACTTCCTGTCCGAACGTGTCCATGGGGCCTGCCTTATGCTGGAGCAACATCCGTTGCCGTCGGCGATCCGACCAGATGAGGCCGATTAGGCTGAAGAGCTCGCGTGTCCAGACCGCGATTCGGGCTAACGTCGTGTGGGCGCCGGCGAGCTTCGCGGCGAGCATGTCTTCCATCGCCGCGCCGTAATCACGCGCGAGGGAGGGAGCGGCGAGGCGAAGGAGCCAGCGGTAAATGGCCATTACGCGCGTTGCGGGAAGAGGCGGCGTTTCCGCGCCATTCTCACTAGTGCGTCGAGGCGCGCCGCCTCGGCGGCCGCGGCGCGTCGCCCGTGCGCGGTCAACGAGAAATACCGCCGGCGGGGATCAGTGTCTCTGGGTGTCGCGACCGCCGTGATCAGGTCCTCGTCCGACAACCGGCGCAGCACCTGATACAGGGCCCCGGTGGTCGGGTCGAGCTGGCCGTTGGACTGGTCCTCGACGGCCTTGCCGATGGCGTAGCCATGGGATGGGCCTTCCCCGAGGGCCAGCAGGACGTGAAATTCCAGATCGCTCATCGACGGCTTAGACGAGCGATGCCGCCAATAAGTTTACCGAAACTATAGTGGCCGCTACTATATTGTGATTTCGGGGGCGGTCAGGCTGAGGTCGAGTTGCGAAGCGGGAGTGTCACCGTAAACAACGCGCCGCCGCCCTGCTGGTTCGACGCGGTGACCTCGCCGTCCAGCACCTGCACGAGGTGTTTCACGATCGACAGGCCCAGGCCGGTCCCGCCGGGGCGGGTTCGCGATTTGTCGACGCGGTAGAACCGCTCGAACACGCGGGCCAGATCATCCGGTGCAATGCCGTGGCCGGTATCCGCGACCGTGAGCTGGAAGCGGCCGTTCGCCACGCCGGCGCTCACGTCGATCGCGCCGCCATCCGGCGTGTAGTTCACCGCGTTCTCGATCAGGTTGCGAGCGATGTCGTGCAGCTTGGCGGCATCGGTCAACAGCGTGGCAGCCTCGGGCGCTACGCGTGTGTCGATCGATTGCTGCTTCTGCGCGGCGGCCGGCTCGAAGTCGTTGATGATGCCTTTCAATAATCCCTCGACGTCACAGGGCACGAGCTCGACGCCTTCCTGGCCGGCATCGAGCCGGGCGAGCCGCAGCAGATCCTTGACCAGGCGCTCCATGCGCGTCGCATGCCGATGGATGATGTCGAGAAACTTCTCGCGGGCCACCGCATCGTCAGCGTCGTCGAGCAGCGCTTCGGCGTAGCCTTTGATCGCAGTAAGCGGCGTGCGCAGCTCGTGCGACACGTTGGCCACGAAGTCGCGACGGACGAGATCGGCCTTCCGGAGATCCGTGATGTCGTGCAACACGAGGACGGCGCCGCGGCCGGCGGCCACCACCGGCGTGACGCGCGCCACCAGCGTGCGCGTGGTGTCGCGCGTGACCGACAGCTCGAGTCCCTCGGTTTCATCGCCGGCGAGCGCGCGGCCGATGTGATCGACGATGCCGGGATGACGAATCGCCTCGACGTAGGAGCGATTGAGAGACTCTCGCTCGAGTTTCAGCAGGCGGCGCGCCGCCTCGTTCACCAGCTGGAGCCGTCCCTGTTCGTCGACCACCAGCACGCCTTCGATCATGCTCGCAAGGATCGCTTCCATCCGTGCCCGATCGCGGGTGAGGCCATCGACGCGGCGGCCCAGCTCCTGCACCGCCTGGTCCATTGCCCGCGCCACGCCGCCAAGGTCATCGTCGCCGTAATCCGGAGCCGGGCGGCTGAGATCGCCGAGCAGATAGCGGCGCGCCACCGACAGGATGGCGTCGACGCGATCCTTATCGCGGCCGGCGATCGTCGATCGATACAGGAGCACCGCGACTGCGGCGCTCAAGACGCCGGCGGCAAATGCGAGGACAATGACAACGCTGGTCGGCAATCTTTCCTTATGCGATGAGGAGCGATCGGCGTCTAATCTGTGACAATCGGTGGCTTACGCGGGGGCGGGGTCGAGCAACTTATATCCGAATTGTTTGACGGTCACAATCGCGTCCGCCAGCATCGGCACCTTTTCGCGCAGCCGCCGCACGTGGACGTCCACGGTGCGCGTGCCGCCCGTGTAGGAATAACTCCAGACGTCCGAGAGCAGCAAATCGCGCGACAATACCCGCCCGCGATGCTGCATCAAATACTGCAGCAGGAGAAATTCTTTCGCGGTGAGCTTGACCTCGTCACCGTCGACCTTGACGACGTGGCGATCGACGTCAACGGTGAGCGTTCCATACGTCAGGCGATTGTCGGCCGGCGCGGCCCGATGCGCGCGGCGCAAAAGCGCGCGCACGCGCGCCACCACTTCGTTCGGGCTGAACGGCTTGGTGATGTAATCGTCGGCGCCCAATTCGAGTCCGACGATGCGATCCGATTCTTCCGCCTTCGCCGTCAGCATGATGATCGGAATCGCCGCGGTGTTGGGATCGGAACGGATCGTCCGGCAGATCTGCAGACCGTCCAGTCCCGGCAGCATCAGATCCAGCACCACCAAATCCGGTGCGTCTCGCTTGACCTGGGGCATCACGTCGCGGCCCGAGACGACCAGCGTGGGGAGGAACCCCGCCTTTTTCAGGTAATGCTCGAGCAGGCTCCCGATGTCTGGATCGTCTTCGGCGACGAGGATCCTGGTGGGTGGGCGCACCGACATTGAGTTTCGCTGATCTTAGCAGCTAGCGAGGCTCCGCCTCGGTCCTCAAAAAGCCCAGATCTGGCTGCGCCTTGCTAGCTCGCCCCGCCGGAGGCGGGGCAAGACAACGCTGCCGAGCCGTCTCGAAGGCCGGTTTGAGGCTTTCGGCCTCAAGACGTCTGGGGTATCTTTGCAGCGTGCGAAGCCTGCTCGTTGCCGCCGCCTGCGCCGTTTCCACCCTCGGTGTTTTCGCCCAAACCGCGCCAAATCCGTTCGCGGGTGCCGCCCCGGTGCGCAACGACACCATGCACCTGACCGTGCATACTTCGATCAGCGACACGGTGGTGACGCCGGGGAAGAAACTGTCCATCGCGTTCGACGTCACGCCGAAGCGCCTCATGCACGTCTATGCTCCCGGCAAACACGACTACCAGGTGATCACCGTGAAGGTCGATCCGCAGCCGTGGTTGAAGGTCGAACCCACCGTCTATCCGCCCTCGGAGATTTACCACTTCAAGGAGCTCGACGAGAAAGTCGAGACCTACGGCAAGCCGTTCAAGCTCGTGCAGGACCTCACGATTCTCGACACGGCGGCGGCGAAGAAGGCGCTCGCATCGGCGTCGCCGATCAAGCTGAACGGCCGTCTCGAATACCAGGCGTGTGACGACAAGGTGTGTTACGCGCCGACGCGGATTCCCGTCAGCTTTGCCCTCACGGTGAAATGACCCTGCCTGCCACGTGCGCCGCGTTCATCAGCGGGCTCGTGGTGTGCGTCTCGGCCTCCTTCGACTCCGTTGCCGCCCGTGCGGTCGGCACCGTCGCTCAGGACCTTCGGGAACGAGCGGTGCACATCGATCTCGAAGGCGTGCTGGAGCGCGCCGGCGCGCGCGTCACCGAATATTTCGCCCGCGCGCAGAGCATCATGTGCCTCGAGAAGGTTTCGCTGCAGAGGCTGGGTTACGGGTTTTCCGCGGACGGCCCGGCCCGGTTCGTCGAATCCGAGCTGCGCCTGTCGTGGCAGCCGTCGCCGGAAGATCCGACGCCGAAGGAAGCGCGGACGTTGCGCCAGGTCCTCAAGGTCAACGGCCATGCCCCACGCAAGAAGGACTACGACAACTGCACCACGCCGGAGCAGCAGGAGACCGAGGAACAGCCGCTCTCGATCCTGCTGCCGGATCAACGCGTCGTGCTCGCGTTCGCGTACGATAGCCGCGGCCTCCTCGACGGACGTGATGCGATTATCGTGACGTTCCGCGAAACGGTGAAGCCGACCGTCGACGTGTCAATGGCTGACGATAACGAGAACTGCATCAGCTTCGACATCGAAGGCGGTACGCGCGGAAAGATCTGGATCGATGCCGAGACGCACGACGTGCTGCGCCTGGATCGATCGCTGAACGGCCTGATCGAGATTCCGCTGCCGCGTAAGGCGCAGCGCTTTGGCGTCAGCTCGCAATTCACGATGGAGCGGTGGGATTCGTCCATCCGGTTCCGCCCGGTGAAGTTCAACGACCCGCCCGAAACGCTGGTGCTCCCGGTCTCGTCCTCCACGCTGCAAGTCACCCGCGGCTCCGGCACGCCCCGACTTCGCACCACTACGCAGTACACCGCCTACAAACGCTTCATCACCGGCGCCCGCATCGTCCCTCAGCAGTAATTGTTAGCTCCGGGTCTTCTGGCCTTGACTCCGTGTCCTCGTTCGAGTATTTTGATTCATCAAAATATGAGTTTAGATGGATCTACTACATAGTTTTGCTCATTGGAAGTCCGTGCTGGGGCTGGCGCTTTTGATGATCGGCACGCCCGTGGCTGCACAGACGCCCCAGACTTCGGCGCCGCGCGAGGGCGTGCCGACGCTCTCCGGCTACATGGAAGTTCATCTCAACAAGGAACAGGACCTGCCCACGGAAGCTGACCTGCACCGCTTCGTGCTGATGGTCGGTCACAGCTTCACCGATCGCTTGAAGTTCTGGTCCGAGATCGAGGTCGAGCACGCCTTTGTCGAAGGGGCGGAAGAAAGCGGCGAGGTGGCGATCGAGCAGGCCTACATCGACCTGATGTTGCACCGGCGCTTCAACCTGCGCGCCGGGATGGTCTTGGTGCCCGTCGGCATCATCAATGAGCGTCACGAGCCGCCGACGTTTCACGGCGTCGAGCGCACGTTCGTGGACACCGTGATCGTGCCCACGACCTGGCGGGATACCGGCATTGGCGCCTTCGGCGATCTCGGGCGCGGGTTTTCCTATCGCGCGTTCGCGGTGCCGGGACTCGATGCGACGGGCTTCACGGCTGAAGAGGGCATCAAGGACGGACGCCAGCAGGGCGGCCACGCCGACGCGAGTGATCCGGCGGTGACCGGACGTCTCGAATATCGCCAGGCCGGTCTCACGGCCGGGGGAAGTTTCTGGGCGGGAGGCAGCGGCTTTGGTCTCATCCGCCTCGACATCGAGACGCCTACCGTCACGGTGGGGACGATTGATGGGCGCTACCGGCGCGGTCGCCTCGAGGCGCGCGGACAGTGGTCGGTGGTCAACATTGGCGGCGCCGGCGATCTCAATCGCGCGTTGCAGTTGCAGTCGGGCAACAGTCCCAACATTGCGAGCCGCCTGCTCGGCGTCTACGGCGAACTGGCCAGCAGGGTGTCGCCCGACAGCTGGACGCACGAAGTCGTGGCGTTCGGCCGCTATGAGATTTTCGACACGCAGAACAAGATGCCCGACGGCTTCCTGCCGCTCCAAGAGTTACAGCGCTCCGCGGTCGTCGTCGGGGCGACGTATTTTCCTGATCCCGACGTCGCCTTCAAGTTCGACGTCAGTCGCGAACACAACAAGAGTGAAGGCGTGCGCGGACCCTGGCGCGTCAACTTCGGTGTTGGGTGGTGGTTCTAATCATGCGCGCATTCAAATACTCCGGCGTTGTCCTGTTGAGCATCGCGTTGGTTGCGCCGCGCGTGGCGGATGCGCGAAGCGACGTCAAGATCACGAAATCACAAGATGCGGTGAAGGTTATACGCGTCACCGCGGAGCGGTTTGCCTTCACGCCTTCCGAGATCGTCGTCGAGAAGGGAACGGTGATCGAGTTCCATCTGACAAGCGACGACACCGATCACGGCTTCCGCATTGTCGGCACCGAGGTGAATGCCGTGATCCCGAAACGGCGCCGCGGTGAGACGGTGGTCAAATACATCGCCGACACCGCCGGCCGGTTTGTGATCGAATGTGCGCGGCCATGCGGTGCGGGGCATACCGCGATGCGGGCCACCCTGGTGGTCAAATGAAGAGCGGCGTCGCACTAGCGGCAGCAGCTTTGGTACTGATCGTGGCGGCCCTTCGTGTGTCCGGGCAATCGCCGATCGTGACCGGCGATCCGCTCCCTGGCATCACGCCCACCGAGTTCCAGGAGTTCCGTCGCGGCCTTGAAGACTTCCGCGAGGTTGAGGAGGCGGGCGACGGCCTCGGACCGCTGTTCAACGGCACCGGCTGCGCGGTGTGCCATAACGTGCCGGCCATCGGCGGCAGCAGCCCGATGACCGAGTTGCGCGGTGGGTTCCGCGACTCGTCCGGCCGCTTTCACGTGGTCGGCGGCACCACGCTGTTTCAGATGTTTTCGCTGCCCGACCATCGTTGCCAGGCCGTGATTCCGGCAGAAGCGAATGTCATTGCGCGGCGCGCGCCGATTCCGCTGTTCGGATCGGGACTGGTGGAAGCCGTGCCCGATGAGACGCTGCTGGCGCTCGAGGATCCCTTCGATCGCGATCGCGACGGCATCAGCGGACGGGCGGCGGTGGTGGTCGACAAGGCGACCGGACAACGCCGCGTCGGCCGCTTCGGCTGGAAGGCACAAATCGCCACGCTATTGACTTTCTCCGGCGACGCGTACACCAACGAGATGGGCATCACCAACGACGTGTTCCCCGAGGAACCGCGCGGTGGCGTCTCTGAAGAGCGGCTGCGTGAATGCGATCGTCTGAAAGACCCGGAGGATGCGGTCGATCCGCGGACCGGCAAGCGGGCGATCGACAACTTCGAGGTGTTCATGAGATTCCTGGCTCCCGCGCCTCGAGGCACGATTACCGACGAAGTGCGGCTGGGCGAGCAGGTGTTCACCTCAATCGGCTGCGGCTCTTGTCACGTGCCGGCGCTGTCTACGGGCGCCAACGCGTCGCCGGCGCTCCATCGCAAGACGTTGATGCTGTTCTCCGACTTGCTCCTGCACGAGCTCGGCACTGGCGACGGCATCGAGCAGGGCGCCGCGGAGCCCGACGAGATCCGGACACCCGCGCTGTGGGGCCTCCGCTTGCGCCGGCCGCTAATGCACGACGGCAGCGCCGCCACGCCCGCCGACGCGATCAGGCAGCATGCTGGGGAGGCGAGTGGCGTGATGGAAAACTATCGCCGCTTGAGCGATGAAATGCGCCGCGCGTTGCTGGCGTTTCTGGATTCGCTCTGTAAACGCCAGCGGGACATGTTACCTCGGGATGTGTCACAAGTCGCGGAAATGCTTTTCGGGATCCCGACCCGATGCTACTTCCTGACAAGCATGTTCTTCCCGGCTCAGAGGTTCTTCCCGTCGGAATGCTCAGACGTCCTTCAGCCCGTGACCGCGGATCAGGAAGAACAGCGCGATCACCGTCAGCACCACGCCATTCACCATCAGTACGGGAGGCGCGGAGCCAGCTTGCGTCACTAACCAGCCACTCGCGAGGCCGCCCAGCGGCGAACCGCCGCGAAACGCGAGCATGTAGATACTGACCACACGGCCGCGTAATTCCGCCGGCGCCAGCAGCTGCGCGAGCGACGTCGTCAGCGAGAAACTCATCACCAGCAGCGCGCCGGCCACGAACAGGATCGCCGCGCTGAGCGCCGGAATCCTCGACAACGAGAACGACGCCATCGCCATGCCAAACAGTGCGAGGAAAATCAGTAGCAGGCGGCCGATGTGCCGGTGCTTGCCGATATAGGCGACGATCAAGGCGCCCGTCACGGCTCCGGCACCGGAGAACGTCATCAGCCTCGAATAAAACCCGACGTCCTGCTGGAACACGTCGCGCGTGATGACGGGAAGAAACGTCAGTAACGGCAGGCCAAGAAACGCGCCGATGAATCCGAGCAGCGTCACCGCTTTCAGGTTGCGGGAATGTCGCACGTAGTTCAGGCCGTCCTTCATCTGATCGACGATGCTGACGGTGGCGGCGGGCGGAACGTGGATGTCGCGGAGGGCGAGGATGGCGGCGATCACGAACAGGAACGAAATGCTGTTCAACCCGAAACACGCGACCATGCCGAAGGAGGCGAGCGTCACGCCGGCCACGATCGGACCGATCACGCGCGCCAGGTTGAACTGGATCGAGTTGAGCGCCACCGCGTTGGGCAGATCCTCCTTGCCGACCAGGGTCGGGATGAGGGACTGATACGCGGGACCGCCAAACGCCTGTGCGCAGCCGGCGACGAACGACAGCGTCAGCACCATCCAGATCTGAATCAACTCCGTGAAGACCAGCACGGCCAGCGTGATCGCGACCCCCATCTGGATCCCCTGCGAAACCAGCATCATGTGACGCCGATCGCGGCGGTCGGCCACGACCCCGCCGATCAAGGTGAAGAGCAGGATGGGCACTTCGCCGGCGAAACTGTCCAGACCCAGGTAAAAGGCCGACGAGGAGCCGGTCATCGTGACGATGAGCCAGGCCTGCGCCACTTTCTGCATCCACGTGCCAATGCTCGAGGTCAGCGCGCCGAACCAGAGCAGCCGGAAATTGCGGTGGGTCAGGGCGGCGGCGATGCGATACGCCGCCTGGGTCAAATGCGCCTGCAAGAACGCCGATCTTATCGCATACTAGTCGGCCTATGGCGTCCGCCTGCGCTCGCCGCGGAGGCGGCCGACAGCGACAAGGATCACTCATGAAAACACTCGACACCACTCGTCGGCGGTTCATGGCCACCTTCGCGGGCGCCGGACTGGGTTCCACGCTCGTGCCAGGCGTGGTGTGGGCGCGCGTGCAGGACAGCAGCACGTCGCGCGTCACGCTGGCCATGGTCAACGAGGCCCTGAAGCTTTCCGGCATCGAGATTGGCGAGGAGGAGAAGACCACCCTCGTTGAAACCGCGAATCGCAACCTGGCGGGCTACGAAGACATTCGCAAGCTGCACATCCCGCCGGATGTGTCACCGCCGTTCCACTTCAGCCCGCTCGTGCCGGGCATGCCGGTAAACAAGACGCGGCAGCCGATCCGCTTGAGCGCGGCGCCGAGCGTGAGGCGTCCGGCGAACCTCGACGACGTCGCGTTCTGGCCGCTGCGCAACCTCGGCGAGCTGATTCGGACCAAGCAGGTCACCTCGGTTGAGCTGACCGACATGTATCTCGCGCGGCTGCATCGCTACAACCCGCTGCTGAACAACGTGGTCACGTTCCTCGATGACTACGGCCGCGCGGAAGCGAAGCGCGCCGACGCCGAAATCGCCGCGGGTAAGTACAAGGGCCCGCTGCATGGCATTCCGTGGGGCGCGAAAGACATCATCTCGGTGAAGGGCTACAAGACCACGTGGGGATCGAATGCGTTCAAGGATCAGGTCCTTGATTACGACGCCTCGGTCGTGGAGCAGCTGCGCGACGCCGGCGCGGTGTTGATCGCGAAGGTCACTACCGGTGAGCTCGCAGGCGGCGACAACTGGTTTGGCGGACAGACCAAGAGCCCATGGGATCCCACCCAGGGATCGAGCGGATCATCGGCCGGACCATCTTCAGCCACGGCCGCCGGTTGCATCGCGTTCGGTATCGGCACGGAAACGAGCGGCTCGATTCTGAGTCCGGCCGCGCGCTGCGGGCTCGCGGGACTCCGTCCGACGTTCGGCCGCATCAGCCGCTACGGTGTGATGGCATTGTCGTGGACACAGGATCGCCTGGGTCCGATCTGCCGCTACGCCGAAGACAACGCCATCGTGATGCAGGCGATCGCCAAGCCCGACGGCCGCGACATGAGCGTCAGCGACGTGCCGTTCAACTACAACGCGCAGTTCGACATCAAGAAGCTGAAGGTCGGGATCATCCAGGACTCGTTCGACACCATCACCAACGCATCGGCGAAGGCGAACGCAGACAAGATGCTGCAGACGTTCCGGTCGCTCGGCGTCACGCAGTTCGTGCCCATCGAGGTGCCGGTATTCCCGGTGGGCACTGGCAGCTTCGGCGTCGAGCGCGCCGCCTACTTTGACGAGCACGCGCGCGCCGGCCGCATGAAAGGCACGCGTGGCGGAGGATCGCCGGCGCCGTCTCGGTTGATCCCCGCGCCCGAGTATCTGCAGCAGCAGCGCGCCCGCATGATGATGATGATGGAGCTCGCCAAGTCCACCGCGCACGTGGACGTCTACATCGTGGGATCGAACAACACCGGCGTCGGTGGACCGCCACGCCGCGAAGGCGCGCCCGCCACGCCGCCGCCGGCGCCGCGCCCCGATCGCGAGCAGTCACCGACGCAGCGCCACTTCGGCTACGCGAACCTCGCGGGCTATCCCGCGATCAACTTGCCGAATGGGTTTGCGGATACCGGCGGTCCGACCAACGCCGTGATCTACGCGCAGCCGTTCCGCGAGCTCGAGATTCTCGCGCTAGCGAAGGCGTATCAAGACGCCGCCGGCTTCCATCTGATCAAACCGTCGAAGTTGGATCAGACAACGACCACGCAGCAGCAATAACGTACGTTGTACGTAGGGGCGGGACTTTAGTCCCGCCCATGCCGCCCGCCAGCTCGCAGGCGGGACTGAAGTCCCGCCTCTACCTCGCGCGCTACCGTATACACGTAATCCCCGTCGGTTCGCTCATCGCCGTTGGCGGCGTTGGCGGCCACGTGAAACACGATCGGCCTCGTCGCCGAAGGCGCTGTCCAGATTACCGTCCATCGTGATCCCTCAGGCGTCGCCACCGCCGCTCCCTCACGACGTTGCCCGGCATACTGAATGCCCGACTGTGCCTCGATCCCGACGCGCGCATCCGAAGACGACTCCTTCGCCAGCGTGCCCGCTTGCGCGCCATCGCCGTTGAAGCGTGCGGTCAGTTGGAACCCGGCGAGCTTCATCCCCGGCTGCGTGAGCGAGATCGTGACGCGATATGCGCTCGCCGGCGACAAACCGATCCGGTACGCCCTCAATCGCAAGGCGCCCCGGTCCTGTGTTCGGGGCGGCGTGGAAGTGGCAGGCGTCGCACGACTGCTCGGTGAAGCCGCCCGAGAATCCGGGCGGCGCACCCTCGGCGTAGCCGTGTGACGACACCGGCCTCACCGCCGTCCGAAAATCCTCGACGGGGGCGGGCGGGCGAGTCACCGCCACCGCAAGTGCAAGAGCACTCGCGGTGAAGGTGAGCGCCAGCGAAAAAATCACCTGGCCTTCTGCAGCGCGATGCGGCCCACCTTGTTGGCGTCGGTGCCGAACCACATCATGCGCGTCGTGTTGTCGAAGTGCATGTGGCGGATGGTGCCGCTGACCTCGATGTTGGCGAAGAACTTCTCCGTCTTCGGGTCGAACCCGATCAGACGCTTCGCAGGGCCGGTCTCGGTGAACCAGATGCGGCCCTGGTCATCGCGAGTGAGTGCATACGGACGCGACTCGGCGCCGCCCGGGGCTGCCCATTCCTTAGCTTCACCGGTGGCCAGGTTGATGCGGCCGATGTAGCCGCGCGCCTCGTCGCCGTACCACGCTGTGCCATCGGGCAGTACGTCCAACCGGCGCGAGCGCGAGCCTTCGTTGGCGTACTTGAACTTGCGTCACGGCCAGCGTTGCCGGATCGACCTTAGCGATCGTGTTGGTGCGCAGCAACGCGATGTAGGGTGAGCCGTTGTGCATCACGATGCCGTACGGGTTTGAGGGCGTGTCGTTCGGCACGACCAGGTCAACCTTTTCGGTGGTCATGTTGAGACGGCCGATGCGGTTCGATCCCTGCGACGTGAACCAGATGTTGCCCTTGCCGTCGAACACCATCGTGTGCGGGTCCTTCGCTTCGCCGGTCATGATGGTCTTGATGGTGCCGGTGGACGGATCGAGCTTGCCGATGCGGCCGTTGCGGTTGCCCGCGTACCACACCGTGCCCTGCGCATCGACGATCAGCGTGTGCGGGTTGGTGCCCGCCTCAATCTCGAAGCGCTTCTGCTGACCCGACTTGGGATCAAGGTAGGCGATGTAGTTGCCCGCCTGTCCCACGAACCAGACCTTGCCGTCTGGCGCCACGTAGGGATCGCGGGTGCGCCCGCCCCACTCCACATCCCATTCTTTGAGGTCGAACGTATCGGGTGTTTGGGCCGCCGCTGGCAAGGTCGAGCCGGCGAGCATCAGGGAGGCCGCGAACATAACGATGTGCTTCAAACCACACCTCCAGAAGAACGGTACCGGAACAGTGTATCTCGGAAGGACGCTGAATGGCGTTGGTGCACACGGTGCACGAGGTGCAGTCGGCGCACCCTGCGCACCTTGTGCACTCTGCACACCCTGTGCACTCTTGTTCTAGTCGTTTCGCAGCGCAGCCATTGGCATCACGTGAGCGGCTCGTCGCGCCGGAACCACAGATGCGACGAGCGAGGCGACGGCCAGCACGCCAGTGGATGCGCCTAGCGTAAGAGGATCGAATGGACTGACCTGGTAGATCACCGCGCTCAATCCCCAGCCCAGCAATGCGCCAAGACCCAAGCCAATCGCGAGTCCCACTGACGTGGTCATGACCGATTCCCTGAGCACGAGCTTCAGCACGTCAGCGGGTGCGGCACCAACGGCCATTCGCACGCCGAATTCGCGCGTCCGCCTCGCCACCAGGTAACTGCGCACGCCGTAGAGGCCAACTACCGCGACGAACGCGGCCGCCAGTCCGAGCGTCAGGAACAAACGCGCCGCCGCGCCGAGGATCCAGACCTGGGCGCTGCCTTCGTGCTGCGATCGGAAGCTCTTGACGAACATCACCGGCAGGTTCGCATCGGCGGCGCGGAGTTGGTCGCGCACGGTAGTGACGATGGCGTCGGCGCTTTGCGGCGCGGCCGCTCGCGCGTACAGGAACATGCGGGTGGACTCGGCGCCTCCGGACGGAAGATAAATGTGCGGCTCCGGGCGGTTCTCGAACAGGTCGTGTTTGACGCCCGGCGCCACGCCGACAATCAGCATCGGCTTGGCGTCCGCACCGCCCGCATCAGCGCCGTACTGCAACAGCTGGCCGATGGGATTCTCGTTGGCGAACAGACGATCGGCGAGGCCCGTATCGATGATGACCGGCGGCATGCCGCCGATGGCCGCCTCTTCGGCCGTCGTGAACTCTCGTCCCCGCACCATCGTCAGGCCAATCGTCTTGAAGTAATCGGCCGTCACCGTGTAGGTCTGCGCGTGAACAATCTTGCTGGCCGCGTCGGGATCCTCGTTCTTCAACCGCGGCCCTTCACGTTGCACCGCCGAGCCGAACGAGTAGTCGCCAAACGGCAGCACCGATGCCGCGGCCACGGACTCGATGCCCGGCGTGGACCGCAGCTGCTCGAGTACCGCGCGCCGGGCTTCGCGGCCCTGCGCCTCGTCGTAGCCGCCAAGCTTCGGCTCGATCTGCGAGATGACGAGCGGTTCGAAATCGAATCCCGGATCGGCAGACGCACCGGACGCCGCGCCCCGGACGAACAGGCCGCTCAGCACGAGCAGCGCGAGCGACAGCGCCAACTGCGCGGTGACGAGCGCGCCGCGCACCGTGACGCGTCCCGCGATGCGCCCGCTGACCTCACCGGCTTGATCCTTGAGCGACGACAGCAGATCGGGCCGCGACAGGCGTAACGCCGGCCACAGGCCAAAGGCGACCGTGGCGAGCGAGCAGAAGATCAACGTCGTCGCGAGCACGGTCATGTCGGGACGCAGGTCGAGCGCGAGCGTGATCGGCAGGACGTTCGCCATCGACGAGACGAGCAACCCGGCCGCCCACGTGGCGGCGATGAGGCCGGACAGGCCGCCGGCGATCGACAGCAGCAAGCCTTGCACCAGCAACTGCCGGACGATACGCGATCGGGCGCCGCCGACGGCGAGCCTGATCGCGATCTCCTTCTGACGAGACGATCCGAACGCCAGCATCATGTTGGCGAGGTTGAGGCACGAGGTCAGCAGCACCGCCGCCGCGAGCCCCTGCAGCATGGCGATCGGCGCCCACAACTGCATGTCGTCCTGCGGGCTGGTGCTGATGCCGAGCCGGCCGAGCGGCCGGACGATGAGATCCTGGTTCTTGTTGTCGTTGGGATATGCCTTTTCGTGCGCGGCGGCGATCACCGTCAGTTGCGCATCCGCCTGTTCCCGCGTGACGCCTTCTTTGAGGCGCCCGACAGCGATCAGCGGGCGGCTGCGGCGATCCGAGATCGGCAGCCGCGCCGCGGTATCGAAGTCGCTTTCGATTGCATCGTGCACGCCGATGGGGACGAAGTAGTCGACGCCCATGATCGCGGTGGTGCCGGTGAATCGCTCCGGCGCCACGCCGACGATCCCGAAGTCCTGGCCGTTGATGCGGACGGTCTGCTTGAGGACGTCGCGATCGAATCCGGATCGCTCCCACAGCCGGTAGCTGATGATGATCGATCGCGCAGCGGTGCCCGGACGTTCTTCTTCAGCCGTGAAGTCGCGGCCGTAGACGGGCCGCACCCCGAGGGTTTCGAAAAAGCCGGTGCTGATGATGTCGACGAGCGTCTGGCGCGTGGTGTTGTTCTCGGTGAGGCCGCCGAGCGCCACGTTATGGGCCGCGAGGTGCGCGAACGGGCCTCCCGCTTCGCGGACATCCACGAATCCCGCATACGAAAAGGCGCGATAGCCGCGCTCGGTTGTGCGGTCCTTGCTGAACAGGCCGACCACCTCGCCCGGCGCCTCCGCGCCGGCGAGGGGGCGCAGCATGAGGCCGTTGATGATGCCGAAGATGCCGGCGTTGACGCCGATGCCGAGCATCAGGACGCCGATGGCGGTGATGGTGAAGCCCGGGTGCTTCGCGAGGAGCCGCAGACTGTACCGGAGGTCCTGCCAGAGTGTCCACATAGGCCTTCGGATGTAGACGGCCGGGAAGGGCAGATTGTTTCAGCGTTCGGGCTTTCGTCGTCGTATCATTCGCACCTCCAGTGACTAGTTTCAGCCGGCGCGCCTTTCTTCTGGTGGCCGTTCTGCTCACTCCCGCGGTGCGTCTTGACGCACTCGGCCGGCAGACGCGGACGCCGGCGATTTCCCTCGACGAATTTGTGCGCCTGTCACAGCGCCTCCTGGGCCGAACCAACCTTGATGCGCGTGTGGCCGCGACCTATTTCAATGCGCTGATCGCCGATTCGGAGAACGTCCTGCTACTCACCGGGCTTGCGCAAGGCTCTGGAACCGATCTCACGCCGGCGCACCTTGCGCTCGAACGCACCATCATCGACTGGTGGTATACAGGCACCTACACTGTCGGCGGCAAGCGCCAGCTCGCCACGCACTCCGGCGCGCTGATGTGGGGCGCCCTCGGCATGCCGGCGCCCGGTATTTGCACAGGAACGTTCGGCGCGTGGGCGCGCCCGCCGCGGCCGATCGCCTGACCGATGCCCTGGTCGGCTGATATCGTCATCGTCGGTTCTGGCGTGGCTGGCAGCCTGGTCGCCACACGGCTCGCCCGCGCCGGACTCAAAGTCTTGATCCTCGAAGCCGGACCGCGTGTGCAGCGCGGCACCGCCCTCGCGCAGTACCGCAACGCGCTGATCAAGATCCCTGAGTCGCCGTATCCGGATGCGCCGTACGCGTCACACCCGGTGAGTGACAACCCCGATCACTACTACCTGCAGGACGGCCCCGACAAATTCGCCAGCCCGTATCTTCGACAGGTGGGCGGCACCACGTGGCACTGGCTGGGCACGACGCTGCGTTTCGTTCCCGACGACTTCAGGCTGCGCTCGCGATTCGGCGTGGGCGTGGACTGGCCGATGTCGTATGACGACCTGGAGCCGTGGTACTGCGAAGCCGAGCGTGAGCTTGGTGTGGCCGGTGATCCGAATGCCGATCTCAACGCGCCGCGGAGCCAGCCGTATCCGCTGCCGCCAATCCCTTTGAGCTATGCCGATCAACGGACTGCCGCCGCGCTGGCAGGGATGCAGCACAGAGTGCAGCCGACACCGCAGGCGCGAAACTCGCAGCGGTATGACAACCGGCCCGCGTGTTGCGGCAGCAGCAGCTGCATTCCGATTTGTCCCGTGCAGGCGAAGTACGACGCGACCACACACGTGGCGCAGGCCGAACGCGCGGGCGCGCAGCTGGTGGTTGAGGCGATCGTTTCGCACGTCGAGGTTGGTCCGGATGGCCGGATCACCTCGCTCACGGTCAAGCGCCCGAATGGGACGGAAGACCGCGCAACCGGCAAGGTGTTCGTGATCGCCGCGCACGGCATCGAGACGCCGAAGTTACTGCTGCAGTCGAAGACCGCGCGTCTGCCTGGCGGCGTGGCGAATTCGAGCGATCAGGTCGGCCGCAACCTGATGGACCACCCATCGCAACTGACATGGGCGCTCGCCGGCGAACCGTTGGGTGCGTTCCGCGGACCCTTGTCGACGGCGGGCATCGAGTGGATGCGCGCGGGGGACTGGCGGGGCGACCACGCCGCGTTCAGGATTCAACTCTCCAATCGCGGGTGGGAGTGGCCGAGGGCCACACCCGACAGCACCGTGCGCGATCTGATTCAGCGCGGTCTGCGCGGCGCCGAGCTGGATCGCGCGCTGGCCGAGCACAGCTCGCGCGAGATCAATCTCGTGCCGATGGCAGAGCAGCTGCCGGTGCCGGAGAATCGCATCGTCCCCGACTTCGATCGGCGTGATGCGATCGGGGTGCCGCGGCCGAGGATTACCTACCGCATCGACGACTACTCGAAGGCTGGCCTGGAGCACGGCCGGCGTATCGTGCGCGAGATTAACAAGGCGATGAAGGTCACCGAAGCGCACGAAGCGCCCGATTACGTCTCGGCCGGTCACGTCATGGGGACGTATCGCATGGGCCACGATCCCAAACAATCGGTGGTGAGTGCCGACCAGCGCGCGCACGATCATCCGAACTTGTTCCTGCTGGGCAGCGGTGTGTTTCCGACGGGAGCGGCGTCGAACCCGACCCTGACAATTGCGGCGCTGGCACTACGCGCAGTGGCGGCGATTCAACGCGCGGCCTTGGGGTTATGATTTGGAGCTGTTATGAAACTTCTTGCTGCGCTTCTCGCCCTGATCGCCTCTGCTGCGTCCAACCAGCCGGTCGCGCTCGAGCCGGCCACGCTGGTGTTGCGGAATGGCAAGATCGTCACCGTCGACGACAAGGTGCCGGAGGCGCAGGCGATCGCGGTGCGCGGCGACCGCATCGCGGCGGTCGGAAGCAACGCCGACATCCAGCGCTACATCGGGCCCGGCACCAAGGTGATCGATCTCGCTGGTCAGCTCGCGATCCCGGGGTTGGTGGAGAGTCACGGTCACTTCATGGGCTTCGGCCAGTCGAAGATGACGCTCGATCTCCTCGACGTGAAGGACTGGAACGAGATTGTCTCGATGGTGGCGGCCGCGGCGAAGCAGGCCAAGCCCGGCGAGTGGATCATCGGACGCGGCTGGCATCAGGAAAAATGGGCGAGCGTCCCGCAACCCAACGTCGAAGGCTTTCCGTTTCACGATGGGCTCAGCAAGGTGTCGCCGAACAATCCGGTGATGCTGACGCATGCCAGCGGCCACGCCAGCTTCGTCAACGCCGCGGCCATGGCGGCCGCGGCGCTGACGGGCCAGACGCCGGACCCGGCGGGCGGCGAGATTCTCAAAGACAAAACGGGACGGCCGATCGGCCTGCTGCGCGAAACCGCTTCCGGCATTGTCGGCCGCGCGCTCGATGCGTGGCGAGCGAAGAAAACGCCGGAGGAGCGGCTCGCCGACGCGAAACGGCAGATCGAGCTGGCGGTGCAGGCGAGCCTCGAAAAGGGTGTCACGAGCTTTCACGACGCCGGCGCCAACTTCGCCACGCTCGATGTTTACAAGCAGGCGGCCGCAGACGGCAGTTTGGGCGTGCGGTTATGGGTGATGGTGCGCGACAGCAACGACAACCTGCGCGCGAAGCTGGCGCAATACAAGGCCGTAGGCCTCAACAATCATCATCTGACCATCGCGGCGATCAAGGTCACCGCCGATGGTGCGCTCGGCTCGCGCGGCGCGTTGATGCTCGAGCCTTACACGGATTCACCGTCGAGCACCGGTCTGCGGACGGTGCCGATCGAGAGCATCGCCGACACCGCGAAGATCGCGATCGACAACAGCGTGCAGCTGTGCGTGCACGCCATCGGTGATCGCGCCAATCGCGAGGTCCTCAATGTCTTCGAGCGCACGTTCGCGCAGTATCCCAAAGAAAAGGATCTGCGGTGGCGCATCGAACACGCGCAGCACATCGATCCCGCGGACATCCCGCGCTTTGGAAAGCTCGGCGTGATTGCCGCGATGCAGGGCATTCACGCCACCTCGGACGCGCCGTACGTGCTGGCGCGCCTTGGCCCAGCGCGCGCGCAGGGCGGCGCCTACGTGTGGCAGAAGCTGATGCTGAGTGGCGCGATCGTCGCCAACGGCACCGACGTTCCGGTGGAGCGGATCGATCCGATGGCGAGCTTTCACGCCACCGTGACGCGCAAGACGAAGGACGGCTCGGTGTTCTACGGCGATCAGAAGATGACGCGCGACCAGGCGCTGAAGTCGTATACCTGGAACGGCGCGTTCGCGGCGAAGGAAGAATCGCTGAAGGGATCGCTCGCGGCCGGCAAGCTCGCCGACATCACGGTGCTGTCGAAAGACATCATGACCGTGGCCGAAGATGAGATCCCATCGACGACGGTGGTCTACACCATCGTCGGCGGCAAGGTGGCGTACTCGCGATAACAGGCTGAGAGGATAGCCAAGGCACTTTTATACGACATTATACGACTCCATACGCTTACATTAATACGACTCCATGTCACGATATAGGCCACTTGAAGTGTTCAAAAACGAGAGAATCGGTTTATGTCGGCCGTTTTCCCACTGCGTGAGCCGTGAACTAAACCCTGACTTGTAAACGGTTTATCGCACGTTGAGCGCGAAGTAACGCAGGGCGGCGCAGCTATTGCTATTGCCCTGGTGAATGCTTCAGGAGACCGAGGCCCCGACATCAATGCCCGCGGTGCGTCGTGGCGACAATCCGGCCGATCGGCGTGCGCATCCACGCATTCCGCCCGCCAAGCTTGCCGTGACGAGCGTGCGGATTCCCCATCGTCCGTCGGTGTCGCTCGTCGATCTGTCCTCGGGTGGGGCGTTGCTCAACTTGCCGTTCCAGATTCGGCCCGAATCGCGTTTCGCGCTGCAGCTCGAGACCTCCGTGGAGCAGCTCAGTATGCCGTTTCAGTTGCTGCGCAGTTACGTCGCGGAGCTGAAGGGCGGAGTGACCTACCATGCGGCCGGAGCGTTCGACAATCTGTTAGACGTCCGGGCGCTGGTGCAGCGCGCGTCGGGCGCGGCGCAGCGACTGGTCGGCGCGCTCGAGCGGCTGCAGTGCGGTGTGCAGAAAACCGCCGCGCAGTCACGGAGCGACGCGGCATTCTGTGAGTTTCTCGGCGGGGTGCTCGTCTGGTTGCGGCGAGGCGAGTCCCTCGAGCTGGTGACGCTGAAGGTCAAGGCGCACCTGACGCAGACCTATCCATCGTTGCTGATCCTGCCGTCCCAGCGGCCCTCTCGTGACGCGGCCAGCTCGGTGGCGTGCTTCGGCCTCACCTTCACGTCCAGGCGCACGCTGTCGGCGCACGACCGGAGATATCTCAAGTCCAACGCGCAATTGATCTCGATGCTGGACGCGACCTGCCGCGAGATGAATGAAGTGGCAGGGTCCGCGCCCCAGCCGCAGGTGGTGCACACCGCCGCGGACTGGATTGCTGGACAATCGCAACCGAAGCGCGAAAGAAGTGTGATGTCCATGGCGCCGAGCCCCGCTGTCCGCAGTAGCAAGGCCGCCCCGGTGAAAGTGCCTGATGTCCAGGAAGCCGGCCTGGTCGCGGCGTTCGAAGCGATGTTTATGCAGTCTGCCCTCGGCTCGACGCCGTAGGGAATTCTGCGCCGCGCCTATCTCGTCTTACTCATCCAGACATCCCACGTCAGCGGGCCGATCTCCTCGTCGTCGAACGGCCGGCCCGCCATCTTCAACGGCCGGCATCGAATCCCGTCACGCTAAGATAGCCCGGCAATTCGAGCCAGGAGGCCTGCCGAGCCAGATCATCTGGATTCGCCGGGCAAAGGAGCACTCATGCGTCCAGTCCGTGTCGCGGTTATCGTCCTCACCTTCGTCGCCGGCGTCAGCCTCGGTCACACGGCCACCGTCTTCGGCCGCCAGAATACAGAGATTGGTTGTCTGTCGGCGTCCGCGCAGTTGCGGACCACGCTGTACTTCGGACTGGCGCGGCCAAAGGGATCGGTCAGCGAGCTCGAGTGGCAGGTGTTTCTACGCGACGAAGTGACAGCGCGATTTCCGGACGGCTTGACGGTGTGGGACGCCGACGGGCAGTGGCGCAGTCCGGGCGGGACGATCGATCACGAAAACTCGAAAGTGTTGCTCCTCGTGCACCCGGATACGCCAGCGGCGCGGGGGTCGGTGCAGGCGGTGATCGAGCGCTATCGCAAAACCTTCGAGCAGGAGTCGGTGCTGTGGGAGACCGCGCGGGTGTGCGTGGCGTCCTGATGGCTTTCTACGAGAGACGCAGTTCCCCTCGCCTGGTGCTTGTCGCATGAACAGAATCCTTTTGACCGTCGCGGTGCTGTTCGTAATCACGCAAGGTTCCGCTTCGACGCAGGGCGTCATTAGTTCCGCTGTTACTGAGAACCGACTGACGGAAGGGGAATCGCGCGACTATGTCGTCGATGCCAATTCCGCGGACTACCTAAGCATCGCGGTCGATTCGACTGGCATTGGCGTCGACGCGCAAGTCGTCATGCCTGGCGGCACAGTGATGAAACGGTTCGTCGGGCCGCCAACCGGTAGGCTCGTAATTGGCTTCGTGGCCGAGGCAAGTGGCCAGTATCGAATCCGACTGGCGGGAAAAGGTTCCTCGCAAGGCGGACAGGTCTCGATTCGTATTGCGGAAAGGATGTCTCTGGAGCAACGCCTCGCTGCCAGGCCGACACCGATCAAGGGTGCGTTGATCACAACGCTGGAGCAAGAGCTGAAGGCGGGAGCCGTTCGTGACACGACCGCATTTTGGAACCGGATCGCAGGCAGCGGCACACCGGTGATCGAGGCGCTGCCGGATACGAAGGACCTCGTTCAAGTGACATTCTTGTGGCGGGGAACCCCTGATACTAAGAACGTTGTGGTAGTCGGGTCATTGTCCCTGCCACCAGGATTTCGCTACAACGTCATGTCCAGACTGGGCGACACCGACGTTTGGTTTCTGACAAGGCAACTTCCTGCCGGCGCGCGATTCGCGTACGGATTCGCGATCAATGGTCCGCTGATCTTCGAGGGCGCATTGTTCGCCTACCAGGTGGCGAACCGGCAGGCCGATCCTTTCAACTCCAACAAGGCAGGGTGTGGGCCTGGTGGGACTCGATTTGAATGCCTGTCCGTTGCCGAACTCACCGGCGCTGTTGCTCAACCCTGGATGGTGCCGTCGCCAACGACCCCGAAGGGAACTGTGACCGCCACACGGATCAAGAGTGAAAGATTGCAAAACGAAAGAACAGTCTCGGTCTTCACGCCGGCGGCGTACGATGCCGGCAAAGTTGATCACGATTTATTGGTGTTGTTCGACGAGGGAACGTATCTGGGGGATGTGGCGACGCCGACGATTCTAGACAATCTGATTGCGGCAAAAAGGATTCGGCCCGTTATTGCTGTACTTGTCGGCAACGTGAACAGGGACCGTGAACTGGCGGCCAACCCGGAGTTTGCGGCATTTATCGAGCACGAACTGATTCCGTGGGTGCGTGCAAACTATCGGGTCACGAATGATCCACGCCGCGTGGTCATCGGAGGGTCCAGTCTCGGCGGTCTTGCTGCGGCGTATGTCGCGATGCGCTATCCGGCGACGTTTGGCAATGTGATCAGCTTGTCGGGTTCATTCTGGTGGGCGCCCGGAGCCAGGCCCGGCGATCCGGCGAATGCGGCACTTGAGCCCGGCTGGCTCACCAAGGAATACCTTCGCAGTGAGGTGCTCCCGCTCCGGTTTTGGATGGCGGCTGGAACGTTTGAGACAGATCCCACTGGCAGTGGCGGAGCGGTGCTTGAAACCACTCGTCATCTCCGCGATGTGCTGCTCGCGAAAGGTTACGCCGTTCAGTATGTGCAGTATCCGGGTGGTCATGACGCATTGAGTTGGCGTGGCTTGCTTCCTGAGGCGCTGATGGCCCTCACTGCTGCGCCATGATCTCTGCAACTAGTTCGTCTTCCTCATCCAGACGCCCCACGTCATCCGTCCAATCGCGGCGTCATCAAGCGGACGCCAAGGGCATCGAGCATTTTCGCTTGTTGATCGCGGAGCCTACGGGCTGCACTCTGTTAACGCCGCCATGGTGCTTCCGAGCAGGGCCGCAGTGTCGCGGTCCATGTTGACGAAACGGACGGCTACTCCGGTCTCGGCGCGATACACCATTTCGGCGTTCACGGTAATCAGGCCGCCAGGCAGATCGATTTTCAGCGTTAATGTCGGGTCCTCTGGCTGCTGGCCACCGAAATTGACGAAGCCGCCACCGAGGTTCAAATCGTAAATCAGGACGGGTGTCCTGGGCGTGCCCAGGTGGTAACCGTCAAACGGGCCGCGCACGCGAACATACCGTCGCGTATTACCGTTCTTGATTTCGTGCGCCATAGACAGGTGCTCCCGTTTTGTTTATCGGATGTTGCCCGGGATTGCTACACCCCTGAGCGTTGTTGACCCCATGCTAGAGTGCGGAACCGCAAATGGATTTCTGGCAGGTTCACGGCTGGCTGTTTCTCGTTGGCGCGACGCTCTTCCCTCGCCTGACGATGTTGTTTGCAGTGTCCATGCCCTTTGGGCTCCTGGCGTGGATCGGCTGGTTGTTTGTTCCCCATCTGACGGTCGCCAACTTGCGACCACCTACTACTGGGACACAAACCCTGTGCTCTGCGTGATCGCGTGGTTTGTCGCGCTCGGCGGCACCGCCGGTGAAGGCAAGGTCGCGTCCAAACGACTCAAATAGGTTCGGGGATCGGCCGTCGTCAGTGTGTCATCGCGTAGATCAGGATGTTGATGCCGGAGGCATAGGCATCTGGTGAGAACCGATAGAAATAGTCCTTGTCTTCGCCTTCGCGTTCCCAGGGATCGGGCAGATCGGTGTTGTGCACCATCAGCACCATCAGGCGGCCCTGCTCGTCGGCGATGGCGCGGGCGGTGGGCCGCTCACCGTTCTCGTTCCAGCGCTCGATGATGCTGCCGGTCCGCCGCCAGGTGGAGATCGACGCCATCTGCGGCAGCTGCGCGACCGGGAACATCGTCCGCCACAGCGCATGATCGTTGGGGGGAGTCAGATCGACGATGGGGTAGCGAGACGAGGGCAGCACGCGGCCGATCTCGTTATCGAATTGCTCCCGCCCATACGTGCCGTGATAGTCGGCGACCAGCAGAAAGCCGCCCTTCAGCAGGTAGTCCTGCAGGCCCGCCACTTCCGTCGGGCTGAACCGCGCGGTGCCGGCATCCTCCATGAAGATGAACGGGCAGTTGAACAACGCCTCGTCGGTCAGGCGCACGACCACGGCATCGGGATCGGATTCCTCACCGCCGTCGGTCATCTTCACCTGGATCTTGGTGAGCTCCGCCACGCGGATGCTGAAATTGATGTCGGCTCCGGGATAGTCGGTGCCCCAGCCCTGCTTCTCGCGGTGGGTGCTGGTAAACATCACGCGGCAAAAGTTGAAGCCGCCGGTAAACGACGTCTCGGTTGGGAAGCGAGGTGGCCTGCGCCCGTACCCGCCGACCCAGATCTGCGCGGCGGCGGTGGCGGCCACCGCGATCAGGACGAGTGTTGCGAGCAGCGTGCGCCGCGCGCGGGGGAAAGCCATCGCCCTTAACATAACGCGATTTTTCCGCCGGTTTTCTGAGGCCTTTACTTTCGCTTTTGATTCGTTATAATGGCGAAAGTTTAGCGAAATAGAGGTGAATATGGCCGCCAGAGCCGCCGTCGAAGCTCTTCTCCGAGAACGAAAACTCGACCGAACTCTCACCTCTACGTTGCCCGAACGGCTGGGCGACGACGCGGTTGCGGCTTTCGGGACTGACATCCTGGATCGTGCGCTGTCCGGTGGACTGCCGCGAGGCCAGGTGTCGGAAGTGGTGGGACCAGCGTCATCCGGGCGAACCAGTTTCGCGTGGGCGGCGTTGGCTGCTGCCACGCTACGCGGCGAATCCGTGGCGCTGATCGATACATTCGACCGTTTCGATCCGCCCACGGCGCACGCGTGCGGCATTGAGTTGTCGCGGCTGTTGTGGGTGCGCGGGCAAGCCGTCTCCAAAACCGCGGTCGCGATCGATCCGGCGTGGCTACCGGGCGTGCGCGCGGTGAACGGCCCGGGCACGTTCATGGAGCGCGTGATCGATCGCGCCATCAAGTCGCTCAACCTCGTCGTGCAATCCGGCGTCTGCACGCTGGTGGTCCTCGATCTGATCGACGTGCCTGCGAACGCACTGCGCCGCTTGCCCGCATCGACGTGGTTCCGCATCGAACGCGCGATTGAAGGAAGTGACACCGCTGTCTTGATTCTGAGTGCGATCCCGGTTGCACGCAGTGCAGGTGGTCGTTCGATCGTGATGGGTGATTTTCCGGCAAGCAGTGCTTCCCCGGCGCGAGGTGCCACCCCCGGCAAGGATTGCCCTCCCCGGCACGTCGTGTGGAAAGGCGACCACGATCGCACGCGTCGGATTGCTGGCGTGCGAGGGCGAGCCGCGATTCATGCGGCGAGATGGTCGCACGCGCAGTCGGTTGACACCGAGACGCACGTCGTTAACGCGGTGTAACTGTGTTTGCCGCGTTATACGCGCCGTCGATTCCAACGGCGGCGCTCATTGAAGTGGCGCGCGCCTTTACGCCGCGCTTCGAACAGATCGGGTCGGTCGTCCTGCTCGACGCCAGTGGCCTGTCGCGCCTCTTCGGCACCGCCCAGGAATTAGGGGAGCACCTCCGCGATGCGCTTGAGAAACAGTCTCCTGGTGATGCCGCTCTAGGAAACACTGTGCCGCGTGTTGCGATTGCCTCTACGCAAACCGCGGCCACGCTGCTTGCGCTTGGCCAACCGGGCCTCACGGTTGTCATGCCTGGCAAGGAAGCGATCGCATTAGCGCCGCTCGCGGTGAGCGTGTTGGATACGTTCGAACGTCTGGCCGAACCGGCGCCCACGCAAGGCAACACGCAAAAGGCAGAAGGCAAAAAGCATCAGGGTGATCTGGATGCGACGGGAGGTTGGCATCATCCGCGAAGTACGCATCAAGCGAGCCGGGGAAAAAGGCGAGCCCCCGAGAATCGACTCCTCGAAATCTTCAGCAAGTGGGGCATTCGCACTCTCGGTGCGTTGACAGCGTTATCAGGCCCAGAAATTCACGAGCGCCTTGGCGAGCGCGGTGCGTACTGGCAATCGCTCGCACGCGGGATGGATGCGCGCCCCATGGTGCCATGGGTCGACGAGATCCCGTTCGAAGCCGCCCTCGAGCTCGAGTGGCCCATCGAGGGGCTCGAGCCGTTGTCGTTCGTGCTCGCGCGGCTGCTCGAGCCGCTGTCCGAGCGCCTCGAACGCGCCGACCGCGGCGCGGCGGTGATCTATACGTCGCTGCGGCTCACTTCGCGCACCGTGTTCACGCGCACGCTGCAGCTGCCGGCGCCGATGCGCGATCCGAAAACCCTGCGCACGCTCGTCCTGCTCGATCTTGAATCGCACCCCCCCGACGCGCCCATCGACATCGTCCGAGTGTTCATCGAACCGACGCCGGCGAAAGTGCTGCAATGGACATTGCTCGAGCGCGCACAACCGGCGCCGGAACAAGTAACCACCTTGACCGCGCGCCTCACGGCGTTGATGGGCGCAGGGCATGTGGGATCGCCGGTCCTCGTGAATACCTGGCGGCCGGGGGCTTTCGAGATGTCAGATTTCAGATCTCAGATTGATGATCAATTGAAGAAGTCAGATGTTTCGATTGAAAAACAATCAGCGAATCGGCAATCTGCAATTGATCAGCAATCTGAGATCTCACATCTGAGATCGTCTGATTCAGTTTGTCTGAGATCGGCGTTGCGCCGCTTCAGATTCCCTATCCCCACGCGCGTTGTCGTCCAGGAGGGAAGGCCCGTCCGCGTCCAAACCGATCGCCAGGGATTTACCAGCGGCGCGATCGTCCAAGCCGCCGGCCCGTGGCGCACCTCCGGTAACTGGTGGGACACGCCGGGCCCGCGCACCGCGCCCGATCGCAGCACCGAGGCGTGGGACCGTGATGAATGGGACGTGGCCATGACCGACGGCACCGTGTATCGGCTGGTCGTCGAACGCGGGGTGGGGCAGTGGTTCCTCGAGGGCGTTATCGATTGAGGGCCTCCGTGTCCTCCGTACTTCTCCGTGTCCTCGATGTATATCGAGCTTCATTCCTCG
The DNA here is from genome assembly GCA_963784445.1 of uncultured Acidimicrobiia bacterium. Classification (GTDB taxonomy): domain Bacteria; phylum Acidobacteriota; class Vicinamibacteria; order Vicinamibacterales; family UBA2999; genus 12-FULL-67-14b. The sequence goes on from CAWARO010000003.1 coordinate 913,665, forward strand.
TCGGCCTTCAGTTTTCTTCGCGCCGCCTCGCTGCCCGAGACGTTAATCGATCGCGCTGCCATGCTCGGCTATCCGGCAGTGGCGTTGATCGATCGCGACGGCGTGTCGGGAGCGCCGCGATTTCATAAAGCCGCACTCGCCGCCGGCATCCGTCCACTGATTGGCGCGGAGTTGACGATTGATGCTTGCCGGGATCCAGGAACCGGAACGGGCCGGATCAGGCGTCATCCGGATCCGTCTGCGATGCGCTGTTCTCTCTGCCGGTGTTTGTGCCTCCCAGGAAGGCTGGAGAAATCTTTGCCGCCTGATCTCGCGCATGAAGCTGCGCGCGCCGAAAGGCGAGGGCGCGCTCACTGTCGACGAGCTCGACAGCCGCGTCACCGGCCTCATTGCCATGCCCGGCCGCGCGCTGCTGCGCGCCGACCGCTTCGGCGTCGGCGGCTTGCTCGATCGCATGGTCGGCATCTTCGGCCGCGACAATATTTTTGTCGAGCTGCAGCGCCACCTGCATCGCGATCAGGAAGACGACAACGACGCGCTGGTGTGTCTCGCGGAAGCGTTTCGCGTGCCGCTCGTGGCCACCGGCGGCGTGTGCTTTGCCACGCCCGAAGAGCGGCCGCTGTTCGACGTGCTGACCTCGATTCGCGAGCACGTGCCGCTTACGAGAGCCGGCCGGCGTCTCGCCGCCAACGCCGAGCGCTACTTCAAGCCGCCGGCGCAGATGGCGCGGCTGTTTGCAGATCGCCCGGCCGCGGTGCACGCCACGCGCGACCTGGCCGATCGCCTGCAGTTCGGCATGCACGACCTCGGCTATCGCTTTCCGAAATATCCGGTTCCCGACGGCGAGACCGAGATGTCGTTCCTGCGCAAGATCGCCGAGGTCGGTGCGCGCAATCGCTACCGGCCCTTTCACGATCACGCCCGCGCGCAGGTGATGCGCGAGCTCGATCTGATCGAGCGGCTCGATCTGGCCGGCTACTTCCTGATCGTCTGGGACATCGTCAATTTCTGCCGGCAGCAGGACATCCTCGGTACAGGGCCGCGGCTCGGCGGCCAACAGCGCCGTGTGCTACAGCCTCGGCATCACCGCCGTCGATCCGGTGGGTATGGAGCTGTTGTTCGAACGGTTTCTCTCCGAGGAACGCGGCGAGTGGCCCGACATCGACCTCGATTTGCCCAGCGGCGATCGCCGCGAGCGGGTGATTCAGCACGTCTATCAGAAGTACGGCCAGCACGGCGCGGCGATGACCGCCAACGTGATTACCTATCGCGGCAAGAGCGCCGCGCGCGAGGTGGGCAAGGCGCTCGACCTCGACGAGGGGCAGATCGATCGGCTGGCGCGCGTGATGCACCAGTTCGAGTACATCGATCCCGACGAAACGCTGTCGAAGAAGCTGGCCGAGGTCGGCATGGCCGCCGACGAGCCGCGCGTGCGCCACTTCGCCGAGCTGTGGCGGCAGATGCAGGACCTGCCGCGGCACCTGGGCCAGCATTCCGGCGGCATGGTGGTGTGCCAGGGCGAGCTGTCGTCGGTAGTGCCGCTCGAGAACGCGAGCATGCCCGGCCGCGTGGTGGTGCAGTGGGACAAGGAAGACTGCGCCGACATGGGCCTCATCAAGGTGGATCTGCTGGGCCTCGGCATGATGGCGGTGTTGCAGGACACACTGACGCTGATCAACACCAGGGAGCAGGGATCGGGGATCAGGGATCGGGAAGTGACGCTCGCCTCGCTCCCGCCCGACGATCCCCAGGTCTACGAAATGCTGCGCGCCGCCGAGACTATCGGCGTCTTCCAGGTGGAGTCGCGCGCGCAGATGGCGACGCTGCCGCGTCTTCGCCCGGAGAAGTTCTACGACCTCGTCGTCGAAGTCGCGTTAATCCGTCCCGGCCCCATCGTCGGGCAGATGGTGCATCCGTATCTCAATCGCCGCGCCGGCCGCGAGCTAGTGGCCTACGACCATCCGCTGCTCGAGCCGATCCTGAAACGCACGCTCGGCGTGCCGCTGTTCCAGGAACAGCTGCTGCGCATGGCCATGGCGGTGGCCGGCTTCACCGGCGGCCAGGCGGAAGATCTGCGCCGCGCCATGGGCTTCAAGCGATCCGAAAAGCGCATGAAGCAGCTCGAAGGGCTGTTGCGCGAGGGCATGGCCAAGCATGGCATTACCGGCGATGTGGCCGATCGCATCGTGCTGTCGATCACCTCGTTTGCGTTGTATGGCTTTCCCGAATCACATGCGGCCAGCTTCGCGCTGCTCGCCTATGCGAGCGCGTACTTCAAGGTGCATTACCCGGCGGCGTTCTTCGCGGCGCTGCTCAACAACCAGCCGATGGGGTTCTACCATCCGGCCACGCTGGTGAAGGACGCACAGCGCCGCGGCGTGATGTTCCATCCGATCGACGTGCAGGTGTCGGATTGGGATTGCACGGTGGAAGAGGGCGGCGCGGTGCGGTTGGGGATGCGGTATGTGCGTGGACTGCGTGAAGACGTGGGGAAAGCAATCGCAAATGAAAAATTAAAAATTGAAAACAACGAAACGCGATGTCCCAAATGTGGATGCGACGATCCTTCGATGATTGAAACGTCGGATACGTCGTTTTGCAATGTGTGTTCGCACTCTTGGAAGGCGCATCAACAACCGCAACAACGGTTCCACTCGATCGATGATCTGGTGCGTCGTGTCGGAATGCGGCGCGATGAGATCGCCATGCTGGCCGAGATTGGCGCGCTCAATTCGCTCGGCCACGATCGGCGGTCGGCGATGTGGCAGGTGGAGCGCGCGATCAGGCCAGCCGGCGAACTCTTCGACTCAACCCTGGAACCCTGGAACCCTGGAACCCTGGAACCGGGGCAATCTCCTCTTCAAGAGATGAATGTCCATGAGCGATTGGTTGCCGACTATACGGGTACCGGGTTGACCGTCGGGCCTCATCCCTTGACCTTCCGGCGTCGCGAGCTGGCGATGCGTGGCGTGCTGCCGGCCATCGAGCTGCCGCGCGCGAAATCGGGACGCCGCGTCCGCACTGCCGGCATGGTGATCACGCGCCAGCGTCCCGGCACCGCGAAAGGGTTCGTCTTCCTTACCCTCGAAGACGAGACTGGCATCTCCAACATCATCATCCGTCCCGATCTCTACGCCACCGAGCGACTCACCGTGGTGGAATCGTCGTTCCTCCTCGTCGAAGGCCTGTTGCAGAACCAGGACGGTGTGACGTCCATCAAGGCGGAACGGATGTCTAAACTGGATGGCTTTCCCGACGAAGCGGCCATCGACTCGCATGACTTCCATTGACGACCGGCCACCTGAAGACGCCGACCGGCCACCTGAAGGTGGCCTCTATAATCCCGCCATGCTGCAACTGGGTATCGTGGCGCTGGCCGTTGTGACGATTGCCGCCCAGCGGCCGGAGCCGATCGTGCAGTCCGTCGATCTCGCGGTGCCGGTCCCGCCGGTCTATTTCAGGCAAGCCAGCGCCGCGCAGTTGGTCTACGAGCTGCACATCACGAACTTTCTCCAGACCGAGGTGTCCCTGGCCGCCGTCACAGCGCGGGATGGCAACGGCATCGTGCTCGCCCATTACGACGATGTGGAATTGCGGCGGCGAATCACGAGGCCGGGTCTGCGGAACGATCACGCCACGCCACACCTCGTCGGCCCCGGCATGCGCGCCATCGTCAACGTCTGGATCGCGGTGCCGCCAGCGAGTGGCTTTGTGCGGTCGGTGAGTCACACCGTCGACCTCGATGTCATCCGTCCCGCGGAAACCATCCGCGCGCGCGCCGGTGGCGGTGCCGCCAGCACCGATTTCTCGCCGGTTCCTGAGCTCGATGCGCCGCTGCGCGGTGGCCCGTGGATCGCGATCTACGATCCGCTGCTCAAGGGTGGCCATCGCACGGCGATCTACACGCTCGACGGCCGCGCCCGGATTCCCGGCCGTTACGCCATCGACTTCATCGCCCTCCCGCAGGGCGGCGCCCTGCCGGCGGAGCGGACGTCCGACTCCAATGGCTTTGGCGCCGACGTGCTGGCCGTTGCTGATGGCACGGTCACCATTGCCGTCGATGGCGTGCCGGACGCAACGCCACCGCCGATCGCTCTCGATCGCGCCAGCGGCAATCACATCGCGCTCGACGTGGGCCGAGGACGGTTTGCGTTCTACGAACACCTGCAGATGGGTAGCGTGAAGGTGAAGGCCGGTGACACCGTGAGGCGCGGCCAGGTGATAGCTCGACTGGGCTCGTCGGGGAGCAGCTCCATCGGCCCACACTTGCATTTTCACGTCAGCGACGCGAGCGCGACGCTCGCCGCCGAAGGCATGCCGTTCGTCTTCCGCCAGTTCACGCAAGTGGGGCGCTTTGACTCGCTGACCGCGCTGACATCGGGAGCGAAATGGCTGCCGGCCGGCCGTGCGGACATCCGCCGCCTGGAACGACCGGACCCGGTCACCGTGCTTCATTTCCCATAGCTCTGCCGTACAATGTCGTCGTGCGCTCACTGATCCTGTCGGGCGTAATTGTTGCGGGTGTGTCGGCCCTGGCGTTCGGACGTCAGACGTCAACGTCTACGGGCCTCGATCTTCCACAACTGTCCTACGTCGCAACGGCGCACCAGTTAGGCGTCGTCGGCTACCGCGATCCGTTCGGCGCGATCTCGCCAGATGGGACGCGCCTCGCCTACACCGAAGGCCGGTTCATTCGTGTGGTGCCCATTGGCGGCGGTGCTCCGATCACGCTGGCTCCAGGCGAGGGCCAGATTCGCTATCTCGTTTGGACGAGCAGCTCCCATATCGTCGCGGAGGACGTAACGCCCTCTGGGCGATGGTGGCTGCATCAAATTGGTAAGGTCGGCCGTGAGCCTGTGCTCGAGAATGATCTACGACAACTCACGTCGGATCTCAACGCTCAACGGTCTGCCGCACTCAGGTTCTCGGCAAATGGCGCGGAATTGGTCCGCTGGTCCGGTGACACCGTTATAGCTGCCGGGATCTCTGGTCGCCCGTCATGGCCCACCATCAGCCGGAGTGGCGAGGTCGCATGCATCATCAATGCACGCCTGACAGTGCCTTGCGGTAGCGCGCCGATGAAGCTCGACCCCGATCGTGACGTCAATGGCCCCATCGCCTTCTCGCCAGACGGCAACATCGTCTACTTCTCGTCGCCGAACGATCGCGGCATGGTGGAGTTGTTCTCGGCAGATGTGAACACCGGCCGCACGCGCCGACTGTCGAACTTCAGCCGCGATGCATACGCGCCTTCCGTGTCGTCCGATGGCACGGTGGTATTCAAGGTGCAATCGTATCGGACGCATCTTGCCGACATCGCGTTCGAAGGGGGAGTTACGCGCCAGCTGACGACGTTCCAATCCGAAACACCTTCGTATCATCCAACACGCCCGCTGCTCGCGTTCACCTACGGCACATGGCGCCGTATCGTCGACGATGCGAAGTATCCCGACATCGCGCAGGAGATCGGCGTCATCGATGTGAGCCAGTCCTTGCCGGCCGCGAAACCATCCGAGGTCCTCGAGGATTCCGATTCGGAGGATCAGGCCATGACCTGGTCGCCGAATGGCAAGTGGATCGCGTTCCACACGCACAAGGAAATGTCAGACGACGTGTGGCTGAGGCCGGCGGACGGTAAAGAACCTGACAAACGAATCACGTTTCTCGGACGCGGCGCGGAAGTTGGTTGGCCGCGGTGGTCGCCCGATGGGCGCACGGGTACTGCTGAACGGCGCACGCAAGAGTGACGGCGCGTCGGTGCTCTACACCATCGGCGTGAACCAGGACACGGGCGAGGCCACATCGGAGCTGCGCGAGATTGCTGTCAAAGGCATCACCGGCGAGATGGGCCACGCCGAATGGATGCCCCACAGCAACACCGCGATCGCCGACGCGAAAGAAGGTCCGGGCCGTCACGTGATCTTCACCGTGCCGGTTGGCGGTGGTGCCGCGACGGTCGTGCATCGTTACGCGACCGAACATGATTTCGCGGGCCTGGGCGTATCGACCAATGGACGCTTCGTGGCGTTCGCGGCGCCGGCGCCCGACGGCTTCTATCAGATCTTCGTCAAGACCATCGGCGGCACTACGCCGCCCGTGCAACTCACCACCGATCGCTCGCAGAAGACGCAGCCGACGTTTTCTCCCGATGGTGCGCGCGTGGCGTTCACGGTGTGGAGTTACGAGGCGGCATTCTGGTCGTTCAAAGACCGATGACGCGAGCGTTGCCCGACTGGGTGCCGCGCTCGGTGCAGGCGCTGGCCGGCGGCTACACGCGCGACCTGTTCATTGCGGATCTGATCGCCGGCGTCACCGTCGGCCTCGTGGCGTTGCCGCTGGCGATGGCGTTCGCCATCGCGTCGGGCCTCACGCCGCAAGCCGGCATCTACTGCGCGGTCATCACCGGCTTCCTGATTTCGGCGCTCGGCGGATCGCGCTTCCAGATCGGCGGACCGACCGGTGCGTTCGTGGTGGTGGTCGCCGGCATCGTCTCGCAGTACGGCATCGACGGGCTGTTCATGTGCACGCTGATGGCCGGCGTGATGCTCGTGATCATGGGGCTCACCGGCACGGGCACCGCGGTGAAATACATCCCGCGGCCGGTCGTGATCGGGTTCACCAACGGCATTGCGCTGGTGATCATCAGCACGCAGTTGCGCGATTTCCTCGGTTTGGAGATCGAGGTCCCCGGTGAGTTTATCGGCCGCATCGAGGTGATCGGCGCAAATCTCGCGGCGGCGTCTGCCGACAGTGTGGCGCTCGGCGGCGGCATCTTGCTGCTGCTGATTGTGTGGAGCCGGTCTGTGAAGCGCGTGCCGGCGTATATCGTGGCGCTGTTTGTCGGTACGGCCGCCGCGGCCGTGCTGGAACTCGACGTCGCTACGATCGGATCGCGGTTTGGCGGCATTCCTTCGGGCCTGCCGGAGTTCCGGATCCCCGCGTTCCGTCCGGAGCTCGTGCTGACCCTGTTATCGCCGGCGGTGACGGTGGCCATGCTCGGCGCGATCGAATCGCTGTTGTCGGCCGTGGTCGCCGATCGCATGGGCGGCGATCGTCACAACCCCAACACCGAGCTGTTTGCACAGGGCGTGGCTAATATCGTGTCGCCGTTGTTTGGCGGGTTGCCGGCCACCGGCGCGCTGGCGCGCACGGCCACGAACATCCGCTCGGGCGCGCGCACGCCGGTCGCCGGGATCGTCCATGCGCTGACGCTGCTCGGCGTGTTGATGTTTGCGGCGCGCTACGCCGCCCTGGTGCCGCTGCCCGTACTGGCCGCGATCCTGTTTCTGGTGGCGTGGAACATGGGCGAGTGGGGCGAGATTGGCGAAATCTTCAAGCACACCTACGCCGACATCCTGGTCTGGCTGATCACGTTCGGGTTGACGGTGCTGGCGGACCTGACCGTGGCCGTCGAGGCCGGCATGGTGATGGCGGCGCTGCTGTTCATCCGCCGCGTCAGCAACACCACGACGGTGTCGCGGGTTACGCCCGAATACATCGAGTCGGGGCGGCCGCACATCCTCCAGGACAAGGTGATCCCCGACTACGTGGCGATCTTCCGCATCCACGGACCATTCCTGTTCGGATCCACCGACAAGCTGCGCGACATCGCGCTCCAGGCGGATTCGCTGCCGCCAGTCGTGCTGCTGCGGTTGCGGAATATGACGGCCGTCGACGGTACCGGCCTGGGTGCGATCGAAGAGCTCGCCGAAGAGCTCCGGAAGAAGGGACGGGCGCTGGTGATCTGCGGCGCCCCCTCGCAACCGGCGGGCGCGATGCGGAAAGCGGAATTTCATGAGCGGCTCGGCGAGGCCAACATCTGCAAGACCGTGCAGGATGCGCTCGACCGAGCCGCTGAGATCGTCCGCAGCGCCCGGTGATTTACGCCGTGGGCGACATCGCGGACGGTCCGGCGTTGTGCCGCAAGCCGTTCACCGCCTGCCCGACGCGAATCGATCCGTCGAACAGCCGGTCGATGGCGATCATGCCGCCGAGGCGATGACGCCCAACCGCGGCGAGACCGGCTGACGCCATGCAGCCGCAGCTCGAGCAGTCCGGTGTGCCGCCGAACTGGCACGGCGTGATCGCCGTCTGCAGGTCCGCCGAGACGCACGCCGTGGTTCGCGCAAAGATGCACTGCGCCGGCGAGGCAGGCGGATCCAGGTAGGCATCGAGCAGCGGTCGCGGCATCTGCAGTTTCGGGTAGTGCTCGCGTAGCTCGCGCAGCGTTTCGACGACGCGCCGCCGATCGGCGGGCGTCAACCGTTCCGGCGAAGTCTCTCCGACCTGGGGCGTATAGAGGCTGAGCCAGATCGATCGCACGTTGGCGTTGCTCGACCACGCGCGAACGAATTCCTCGATGTAGCCCTCGCGCGCGGTCTGCTGCCGTGTCACCGTGCAATGCACGGTGATCTGGTGGCCGTCGATGTGTTTGAGGATGCGATCGTAGGTGGCCGGCGCCCGCCGCGCATCGTGCTCCGGCTGCAGCCCGTCGATCGAGACACAGATCTGCAGGCGCGGTATCGACGCCCACGCCGCGGGAATCGGTCTCACCGCGCTCGTCACGACCTGCACGAAGAGCCTGCGCGACGCCAGTTGTGGCAGCAGCACGTCGAGCTCGCGATACCGCACGAGGGGTTCGCCGCCTACCAGCGACACGTGCAGCGGCTGTAACCGGTCGACCAGCTCGATAATGCCGTCGATGAGCGCTGCACCCTTGCGGTCGTTCAGCGTTCGCAGGGTTTGGCCACCGCCGAGGTGCTCGTCGCCATAGGCGTAGCAGCCCGGACAGCGCAGCGGACACTCACGCGTGATTTCGATGGAGAGGTTGGGCTGGCGGCCCGCGAGGATCTTGCCCCAGGCGCGGATGATGCCTTCCATCACCTGACGCTAGCACAGTGCCAGGCTTAGGATGTGGCCCTGGATGAGCCAACACCCCGGCGCGCTGACCCTGTCTTACTCGTTTCGCAGCGCGACCACGGGATCGACGCGGGTCGCGCGACGCGCGGGCAGATAGCACGCGACGAGCGCGACGGCCGCGAGGATGACCGGCACCATCAGGAAGGTCACGGCGTCGAGCGGTTCCACGCCGAAGAGGAAGCTTGCCAACAGAGGCGTCAGGTTGGCGCCGGCGATGAGTCCAATCGCGAGCCCGACGCTGACCAGTATCAGCCCTTCTCGAAGCACGAGAGTGAAGATGGTGCGGCGGTCCGCTCCGATCGCCATGCGGATGCCCAGCTCGTGCTGGCGCCGCGAGATCGAGAAGGCGAGCACGCCGTAGACCCCGAGGGATGCCAGCAGGAGCGCCAGCCCGCCGAACCCCGTGAGCAGGCTCGCACCCATTCGCTCCGGATACAGTTGTGTCGCGAGCGAGCGATCCAGGGGCTCGACGTTCGGCAGTGGCAGGTTCGGCTCGAGTTGCTGGATCTCGTGGCGGATCTGTGGAACCAGCGTGAGTGGCGGCAGCGTCGAGCGGACGAACAGCGTCATACCGGTCTCATGGCGCTGCGATAGCGGCATGTAGACGACCGGCCGCGGTCGCTCGCTCAACGCCGAGGTACTTGCTGTCGCGCACCAGGCCGACGATCTCCGTAAATTCACCGGCGGCGTTCCGGAAGCCGGTGCTGAAACGCCTGCCGATGGGAGCGTCGGTGGGGAAGAACGTCCGCGCAAATGTCTCGTTGACGATGGCCACCAGCGGGTGGTCTTCGAGATCCTGCGCGTGAAAATCGCGCCCCGCAAGCAGCGGCACACCGAGCGTTTCGAAGAAACCTGGCCCGACCACGTTGGCGAAGGAGGCCGTCTCGCCAATCACGGGGCCGCGTTCCGCAGCTGCATCCGGGGCCGGCCGGCCTTCGACGCGAACCGCCGTCAGCCGCGCACCCGATCTCCCGGCCAGCGGCGGGATCCGCGTCACGCTGGCCGCCGTCACGCCGGGAAGCCGCTCAATCCGCTCGACGAGCTGCTGGTAGAACTCGCGTCCCTGCTGCTTGGTGTAGCGCAGCAGGTTGATATTGATCGGCGCCGTCACCAGCTCCGAGATGGCCAGACCCGGATCGATTGATTGGATCGTCTTGAGGCTCCGGACGAACAGTCCGGCCCCGATTAACAACACGACCGCCAGCGCAACTTCAGCGATGACGAGGCCCGTCTTCAGGTTAAGGCGGCGGCCACGCCCTTCGCCCGCGAACGTCTCGTCCTTGAGCGACGGGATCAGCTCGGGCCGCGACGCCTGCCAGGCCGGTGCGATGCCAAACACCACGCCGGTGACCGTCGACAACGCCAGCGAAAAGAGCAGCACGGCGCGATCCAGTTTCGGCTCCAACGCGATCGGCAACGCGCCGGCCGGCGGCGGCATGGCTTGAACGAGCTCCATGACCATAACGGCGAGGGCCACGCCGACGGCGCCGCCGATGAGGGCGAGCACGATGCTCTCGGTCAGCAATTGGCGTACGATCCGCAGCCGGCTGGCGCCGATCGCCAACCGAATCGCCACTTCGCGCCGGCGCGCGGCCGCCTTCGCCAACAACAGGTTGGCCACGTTCGCACACGCGATTAGAAGAATCGCGCCGACGACGGCGCTGAGGAGTGCAGCGATCGACGAGAGCGGTTGTCGAATGCGCGGGTCGCCCTCGTCGAGCGCGCCGAGCGCAACCGTTGGCCGGTTCCGGCCAGGCTGGCGAGGGTCGGGCCCTTGCTCGGCCGCGAGCGCCTCCAGTTCGGCTTGCGCCTGTTCGCGAGACACGCCGGCCTTGAGTCGCGCGACCATGGCCAGCCAGCCGTTATTCCGGCTACGCAGCAGATCGGGATCCATATCGCCCGAATAGCCGGCACGCGGCGGACGCATCCAGGCTTGCATCATCATCGGCGTGTAGATGTCCAGCCAGACCCCAACTTCCGCGCCCGGAAAATCTGCTGCGGTCACGCCGACGATCGTGAAGGGCTGTCCGTTCAGGCGCACGTTATGGCCGATGATGTCGGCGCGTCCGCCGAAGCGTCCCAGCCAAAGGCGGTGGCTGATCACCACCACGGGATGCGCGCCAGGAGTGCGGTCGTCGGCCGGGGTCAGCAACACGCCGCGAGCCGGCTGCGCGCCAAGCGTCTCGAAGAAGTTGCCCGTGACGATGGCACCCGACACCAGATCCGTTTCGCCGTCGGCGTTGAGACTCGCAGTGATGCCGGCCCAGGCCGCCACGCTTTCGATCAGCCGCGTCGCGTCCCTGAGTGACGCGTAGACCGGGTATGAGACCGTCGACTGGCGGCCGTCAGGCCCCTGCAACACGTAAAACAGGCGATCGCGATCGGCGACGGGAAGCTTCTCGAGCAGCGTGGCGTTGACCAGGCTGAAGATCGCGGTGTTGGCGCCGATGCCTAGGGCGAGCGTGGCGACGACGGCCGCGGCAAATCCCGGACTCTTGCGTATGACCCGCACCGCATAGCCGAGATCCTGATAGAGATCCGCGAACAGGCGGCGCCGCGGCATGCCGGCGGCGATTGGCTCGGCCACCGACGCCTGCTTCAGCGTCCGCATCTCGCGTGCCAGCAGATCGCGATCGTCGATCTCGTCCACGACCACACGTACCGCCGCTGCTTCATCGACGCCGTCGGCGCGCAGCTCCTGAAAGCGATCGCCAAGGTGCTGCGAGAGCTCGTCGATGATCTCGCGCTCGCGTTCGGGCCTCAGCTTGAGCGAAGCCAGCCGCGCGGCGACCAGCGCTCTCCAATCAGGCATGATCCTTCTCCGTAATCCGCTTGATGGCCTCGACGAATCCCGCCCAATGGCTCCGTTGCGCCGCCAGCACGCGACGGCCTTCGGGCGTCAGACGGTAGAATCGGCGCCGGCGCTCATCAGGCTTCTCGATCCACTTGCCCGCGATCCAGCCGCGCTCCTCGAGCCGATAGAGCAGCGGGTAGAGCGACGCGACCTTGAACTTGACCAGGCCGTGCGAGCGCTGGTCGATCAGCTTGCTGATCTCGTAGCCGTGGCGGGCGCGCGCTTCGACCAGCGACAGGATCAGCAGCTCCGCGCTGCCTTTCTTGAGCTCGCGATCGAGCATCCGCGATATATGTTGCACAGCGACATATTACATAGACGCCTAGCCGGCGGCAAGGGTTGGCTGGCAAAGTGTACGTGGAGCCGGGTTTTTAGACCCGGCGAGAGAGGGGGCCGGCGACCATGGGTAGTCGCCGGCCGCAGCCGCCTTACTTCGAGGCGACGAACATGATCTCGACGAGGCCGTCGGCCCCAACGAGACCGGCCTTTACCGTGGCGCGAGCGGGGAAGTCTTTCGTGAGCACCGACCGGTAGCCGGTGTTCATCGCGTTGAAGTTGTTGATGTCGGTGATGTAGACGATGCCGTCGACCACGTCATTCCAGCCGAAGCCCGCCAGCTTCATGGTCCGCTCGGTGCGGGCCATGATTTCCTTGGTCTGCAGCTCGGTGTTGCCCTTGGTCTCGGCGTTGTTGCCCAGCAGTCCGGCCACATACAAGCGATTGCCCACCTTCACGGCGCTACTGAGCGTCGGGCTCGGCTTGCCGGGCGTGCCATCGGCGGCCGGTGTGCTGAACACCTCCTTGGGCAGGCTCGACGCCGTCAGCGTGATCTCGACCACATACTGCGGCCCCATCAGCGGCGCAATCACGGTGGCGCGCGCCGGGGGTTGCTTCGTAAAGTAGGTCACGTAGGTCTTGTTCATTTCCTGGAACTTGGTGCCGTCGGTGATGTAGACGCGCGAGGCCACCACGTTGTCGAAGGTCATGCCGGCCTGCGCGAGAATGTCGCGGGCGTTGTCGAGCACCGTCTTGGTCTGCGCGGTCATGTCGCCTTCGACGACGGTGTTGTCCTTGCCGTTGCGGGAGACCAGTCCGGAGAGGAACAGCGTGGTGCCGGTCTTGATGCCATAGCTATAGGGGTTGGGCGAGGCCATCCACGCCTTCGGGTGGATCACCTGGCGTTCGCCGCCATTGGGAATCGCGACCATCGCCATCTCGACCAGCGCGCCGGGCAACACGAAGTCCGACACGATCGTGGTGCGCACGGGCGGGTCCTTCGGCCAGTAGGTGCGGTAGACCTCGTTCATCGCCGCAAAGTCCGCCGCGTTCTTGATGTAGACGTGAACGGACGCGACTTGGGCCATGCTCGAGCCGGCCTTGGTGAGCGTCTGGCTCATTTGGTCGAGCACGTTCTTGGTCTGGGCCTTGATGTCGCCTTCAGTGGCGAGCGTACCGGCGACGTAGATCAAGCCGTCGGCTTTCGTCGCGGCGCTGAACGGCAACTGCCCGGCTCCCGGAAAGACTTGGCGCTGACCTAGCACGGTTACCCCCAAACACGCTACGGACAAAAGTAAAGCGGATGTAAAGGCTCGCACGGTTCACCTCTCGCGCGACAATGTATCATTTTCATTGGATGCCTACATCGGTCTCATTCCCGAAGATACGACGCAAACGATCGAAGCTGCATGGCTACGGTGTGTTCGCCGAAGAACCAATCAACAAGAACAAGCGCATCATCGATTACGCGGGCGAGTTGATCACCAACCGCCAGAGCGAACGGCGCGAGGACCGCTACCTGGCGAACGGCTGCATCTGGGTGTTCCGGGTCAATCGCAACTGGAGCCGCGATGCGGCGGTGGGCGGCAACGTGGCGCGATTCATCAACCATAACTGCAAGCCGAACTGCTGGATTGACGTGGTGGGCCGGACGATCTGGGTGCGGGCCGCGCGCAACATCCGCAAAGGCGAAGAGCTGACCTACGACTACAACACGGAAGGAGACAAGGTGATCTCGTGCCGGTGCCGGCCAGGATGTAAAACGAAATTATGAAATGGATGGCCGCGGCCCTGGTGTCGGTCATGGCTGCCTTGGTGCAGCCGTCAGGGGCGGCGTTCTTCATCCGGAGTCTCGACAATCCACGCGATCGCCGCGAGGCGCGGACGCTGCGGCCGGAAGCGAAGGCGGTGGTGCTGGAAGGTTTGCGGGGAGCTGCCGAGTACGGAACAGCATCGGCGCTGAAGGCGGCGGGTGTGAGCGGGCTGGCCAAGACCGGATCGATCGTGATGCCGAACGGCACGGCCTTGGGCCTCGTGGTCGTCCTTACGCCGGCTGAAAAACCAACTCGCGCAATTGTGGTCGCCGCCCCAGGCGCCGCCGGCCTCGATGCGGCATCTTTGGCTGCTGATCTGCTCAAGACCCCGCTGGCACCCACCCCTTTGGCACCGCAGGCACCTCCGGCACCAAAGGCACAGACGATCCCGACTGGGCCGAACTCTGTCGACCGGAGCAACAAGAGTTGAAACGTTGGCTTTGGATGACTACATCGCGCAAGTGCTTGCGGGGGAAGGCCAGCCGAAAGCCTCCGATTCGGCCCAGGAGGCTCTCGCAATTACGGCGAGGACCTTTGCGATGGCCAATCGCAATCGGCATCGCAGCGAGGGCTTTGACTTGTGCGACACCACGCACTGCCAGGTGGTGCGGCCGGCGACGGCGATCACTCGAAAGGCGGCCGAGGTCACGAGCGGGCGGGTGTTGTTGCACCAGGGCCAGCCCGCATTTGTCTTCTACTCGGCATGGTGCGGCGGCCACACCGAGCTGGCGTCGCAGGTGTGGCCGGGCGCGGTTGAGTACACGCGCGGCTCGTCGCTCGACGATGTCGCGTGCGAGGAAGAGCCGGCGTGGACGAGCGAGGTGCGCGCGGACGAGATCGAGCGCGCCTTACGGGCCGCGGGGCTGCGCGGGTCGCGCTTGCGCGATCTTCGCGTGCTCGCCCGCAACGATTCCGAACGGGTGGCGCGCATTCGCGTTGAAGGGTTCACGCCGTCTGAGATGAACGGTCACGAGTTCCGCATGGCGGTTGGCCGCGTCGCCGGATGGCAATCGATCAAGAGCACGGCGTTCGACGTCGATCGCACGGGAACGGGATACCGATTTCGTGGCCGCGGCTTCGGTCACGGCGTCGGGCTCTGCGTGATTGGCGCGGGCAAACGCGCAAACAACGGTTCAAGTGCCGAAGAAATTCTGCGGTTCTACTTTCCCGGGCTCACCATCGGCACTTCTGCGGGTGCACAAAGTGCACAGGGTGCGCAGGGTGCACGGGGTGCGCAGAGTGCACAAGGTGCGCGGGGTGCTGTGAGTGCTGATCTGGCTCTCGCGCTACCCGGCGCCGAAGAAGGCGAACGGAGCGCATTGATGTCTTTGATTCGGAGCACTCGCGCCGAGATTGCCAAGGCGACCGGCGTGCAGCCGGCGAATTTGCGCGTTACGGTTCATCCAAGCGTCGATAGTTTTGGCCGCGCCACCGGACAGCCATGGTGGGTGTCCGGTGCCACAGAGGGTTCATCAATCGATCTCCTGCCACTCACGGTGTTACGACAACAAGGACAGCTGGATCGCACCGTTCGTCATGAAGTCGCGCATGCCTTGCTTGATGGGGCCCTGGCGAAACGGCCGATGTGGGTTCGTGAAGGCGCCGCGGCCTACTTTGCCACTCCGGCCGCATCGAGGCAGGGCAAGCCCGATCGCGTTCCGTGTCCGAGTGACATCGAGTTGTTGCGGCCAATCTCCGCCGGAGCACAGCGCGAGGCCTACGCGCGAGCGGAAGCGTGCTTTGCGCGCGAGATGGTCGAGGGCAAGCGCTGGGATCAGGTTCGCTAGACGGGGCAAAACAACGCTGTGACTAGCGAGGCGGAGCCACATGCGTGTTGGTCAGAGGCCCAGCCTCGCGAGTCGATCAGCGCAGCAGGCTGTCCATTTCGTCAGGATGTCCGGCGCGCGCCAGCGCGTCGGCCCGCGAGATGTGGCCGTCCCTCGCGAGCCGGGCCAGTGAGTCTTCGAGCGTCAGCGATCCTTGTCGCCGCGTGATGGTAATCTCCTGATGCAGATGCTGCAGCGCGTCCTTGCGAATGTGTTGCCGGGCGCCATAGCTCACCATCAGGATTTCCACCGCGGGAATGCGGCCGCCGCCGTTGCGCGGCACCAGCGTCTGAATCACCACGGCACAGAGCGCCAGCGACAGCTCCTGCCGAATGGTGTTTTGCCGCTCGTTGGGAAAGACGTCGCAGATGCGGCCGATCGCCGACGCGATGTCGGTGGTGTGAAGACTGCTGAACACCAGGTGGCCCGTTTCCGCTGCGGAAAGCGCAATGCGCATCGATTCTGGATCGCGCATCTCGCCGATGACGAGAATGTCTGGCGCCTGGCGGACCGCGGCCCGGAGGGCGGTGGGGAAGTCCGGCGCATCGACGCCGACCTCGACCTGCTCGATCAGACCGGCATGATGCGCGTGCTCGTACTCGATCGGATCTTCGACGGTGATGATGTGTTTCGCGTCCCGACGATTGATGGTGTCGACCAGCGCGGCGAGCGTCGTGGTCTTACCCGAACCGGTCGCGCCGCCGATCAACACGAGGCCGCGGCCGAGACGAGACAGCCGCTCGATCTCGGGCGGCAGATCGAGCTCGGCGAGCGTCGGCACGCGCGCGGGCAGAACGCGGATTGCCGCCGCGGCGCGCCCGCGCTCGTGATGCAGGTTGATCCGGAAGCGGCCGAGCGCCGGCACGCGTAACGAGGCGTCGGCAATCCGGTGCTCCTGGAACTGACGCGCCGCGTGCGGCGGCAGCATCGGCACGATGATCGACGTGATGTCTTCGCCATCGAGCGCGAGATCGGTGATCGGCGCCAGCAGGCCGTCAACGCGCACCATTGGCGGGCGGCCGGCCACCAGCAGTAGATCACTGCCGTTCCGCCGGATCACTTCCGCCAACCACTCATCGAGGCTGCTCGACCCCTCGAGCGGTGGATCGCCGGCCGATGCGGTCGCGTTCAACTGGCCGATCAGCGCATCGAGATCATCGGTCGGTTCCTTCATGCGGCGGCCGTCCTCAGCGACCCTTCGCGGATGACGAGCGCCGCGCCGGCGGCCACGAGCGTCGCCGCGATCGACAGCTTGATGATGGAGAAGGCGAGCTCCGCGCTCGTCGGTAGCAGCCATGCCGGCCGCCACGGCACGAGATACGCCCACGGCAGTGCGATCAGCACGGCGAACCACAGCGATGCTAGCGCGACTCTCAGACGCACCTGCGCCGGCAGCTGAGCGCCGGCGGCCCACAGCGCGACCATGGTGGCAAGAACGGTGCGGGTGATACTCACGTTAGACGTCTTGAAAGCCCAGAAGTCATGCGAATGGTTCAAGTTGGTCGGCCTTTCAAGATGTCTCGCCCCGCCGGAGGCGGGGCCAAGAGACGCTGCCCTCTAGCGAGGCGGAGCCCGCCTGCTCGGCGGCCCGAGGCGAAGCCTCGCTAGAGCTTCACGACGAACCCGGACCATCGACCGGCCACCCAGCGCTCGCGCAGCTTGCCGCGATGCGCCTGGATGATCGCGTCGGCGATGGGCAACAACAGGCCGGTGCCGGCGCGTGACAGGTCAAGCGGTTGATCGACGATCTTCCCACGGCCGAGCGTGCGCGGCGTGACCAGGATGGACGTGGAGGCGGTCATTTTCGTCAGCCGCAGATCGATGGTGACGGCGCCGGTTTGCGCGCGCGCCAGCGCGTAAATCAGCGTGCCGATCGCGGTGCGCAGACGCGCTTCGTCCACACGCATCCGCACGTCGACCGGAGCGACCACATCGAGCTCCACGTCGTGGCTCGCGGGCAGGGCGGCGGCCTGGACGGCCTGGTTCAGCACCGAGCGGAGCGACATCGATTTCAGGTTCAGCCGAACCGAGTCTTCTTTCAACTTGGCGAGCTCGCCGATCTCGTCGAGCAGCTCCACCAGCCGGTCGGCGGCGCTGGTGGCCTCGCCGATGATTTTCCGCACGCGCTGGTTGATGGTCGGGTCCTGGTCGAGCACGCGCAGGTAGCCGCGCACAACACCCGTCGGCTGGCGCAGCTCTTGCGACGCCAGTGACAGGAGGGCGGCCAGGGTCGCATCAGCCATAGAGCGGAAAGAGTAACACTGTAAGATAGGGACAAGGACTTGCTTATGCTGACTAAGAAAGCCGCAGATCTTCGCGAATCGGATGTCACGCCTAAAGAGCTGTTCCTGAAGCGCCGCGAGTTCATCGCCGCCGCGGGCGTGACGGCTGCTGCCGTTGCCACTAACGGGCTGGGCGTGTTCGGGGATGTGGCCGCGGTGGAGGCGCAAAATCCCGCGGCGCAGAAGCTAGCCAACCTCACGAAGAGCCCCTTCAGTACCGACGAGAAGATCAACTCGTATCGGGACATCACCACCTATAACAACTTCTACGAGTTCGGCACCGACAAGGCCGATCCCGGGAAGTATGCGAGCACGCTCAAGCCCCGGCCCTGGTCGGTGGTGGTCGAAGGGCAGTGCGGCAAACCCGGCACCTACAACATTGAAGACATCATGAAGTACGCGCCGCTCGAGGAGCGCATCTACCGGCTACGCTGCGTTGAAGCCTGGTCGATGGTCATCCCGTGGATCGGCTATCCGATGAGCGAGATGCTCAAGCGCTTCGAGCCGACCTCCCGCGCGAAGTACGTCGAGTTCAAGACGCTGGTCGACCCCAAGCAGATGCCCGGTGTGACCGAGCCGGCGCTCAATTGGCCGTACACCGAGGGCCTGCGCATGGATGAAGCGATGCATCCGCTGACGCTGGTCGGCCTCGGCCTCTACGGTGAAGTGATGCCGAACCAGAACGGCGCGCCGATTCGTCTCGTGGTGCCGTGGAAGTACGGCTTCAAGAGCATCAAATCGATCGTCCGCGTCCGCTTCCTCGAGAACGAGCCGCTCAACACCTGGAAACAGCAGCAGTCGCAGGAATACGGTTTCTACGCGAACGTCAACCCGCAGGTCGATCACCCCCGCTGGTCGCAGGGCAGCGAGCGGCGGCTCGGCGAGTTCTTCCGCCGCAAGACGCTGATGTTCAACGGCTACGGCGATCAGGTGGCGTCGCTCTACAACGGAATGGACCTGCGAAAGCACTACTAGCCGGGAGCCGGGATCCGGGATCGGGGATCGGGGATCCGGGACTTACTGATTGACACCAACACAACTGAGACGATGGGTGTTCAAGCCCGTCGTCTGGCTCCTTGGCCTGGCGCCCCTGACGTGGCTGATCTACAGCCTGTATCTTGATCTCGGCGCCAACCCCGTCGAGACCGTCACCAACACCACCGGTATCTGGACGCTGCGGCTGATCATGATCACGCTTGCGATCACGCCGCTGCGGTGGATCACCGGCATCAATCAACTCATCAATTACCGGCGGCTGATTGGACTGTTCGCGTTCTTCTACGGGTCGCTGCACTTCTTCACGTATTTCTTTCTCGATCACCAGTTCGACTTCGCGGCGATGTTTGAAGACGTGCGCCTGCGCCCGTACATCACGGCGGGGTTCACCGCATTCGTGCTGATGATCCCGCTGGCGCTGACATCGACCACCGGATGGATCCGACGGCTGGGCGGAAAGAACTGGAACCGGCTGCACATGCTGATTTACATCACCGCGTGCGCAGCGGTGCTGCACTACTACTGGAAGGTGAGCATCAAACTGCCGCCCACAAACCCGAGGAATTACGGCATTCTGGTCGCGGCCCTGCTGGCGTTCCGCGTCTGGCGACACTTTGCGCGGAAGGCGGCTTCTAAGGTATAAGGGTCGGAACGTGAACATGTGGACCAGCTGCGCGTGTTGTTGCGTCGGGGATTCCTCCGACGCCTGTCGCGCTGTGTGCACGTAGTTCCAAAGACATATAGCCCCCGCCTTTAGGCGGGGGATCACAGACAGCAACAGAGCCCGGAGGTGAACAACACCTCCGGGCTTTTTCTTTTTGGTGCGGCTTTTAAGGAGAAACGTATGAAACAGTTATTTGCAGTACTGCTCGCGGCGCTCATCGCTCTACCGATCGCCGGGCGCGCCCAGGCGCCGGCGCCCACGGGCCTCTGGGATGCCGCCGTCGTCGTCAACGGCCTCGAGATTCCGTTCCGCTTCGAGATTGCCGGCAACGGATCGCAGGTGAGCGGGTGGTTCTTCAACGGCGACGAGAAGGTGCTGTCGACCGGCGGCAAGTTCGAAAACGGATCGCTGGTCCTCAACTTCGATCACTACGCCACGTCCGTCGAAGCCAATCTCGTGAACGGGCGCCTGGCCGGCACGTATAACCGCGCTACCGGGTTCTACCCGTTCTACGCGAAACGCTTTGCGCCGCCGGCGGCGTTTCCCAATGAAGTGCCGGCGATCGACGGCCTCTGGCAAATCGGCGGCGTGAAGAGCAACAAGGGCGAGTCAGCGTGGCGTTTCATCGTCCGCCAGGCCGGCGCTGAAGTCACCGCGGCGATCCTGCGCGTCGACGGCGACACCGGCGCGCTGGCCGGCACCTATCGCAACGGCAAGTTCATCGTCTCGCACTTCTCCGGCGCGCGGCCTCTAGTGCTCGAGCTGACGCCGACCACAGACGGCAACCTCGAGATCGTGCGTAATCGCGAAGAGAAGATGATCGCGGTGCGCGCCACCGAGGCCAAGTTGAAGGACGTGCCCGAGCCAACCGATCCGTCGCGCCACTCGAGCGTGAAGGATCCGACCGAGCCGTTCAAGTTCTCGTTCCCCGACGTCACCGGGAAGGTCCTCGCGAATACCGATGAGCGCTTCCGCAACAAGGTGGTGATCGTCAGCATCAGCGGCAGCTGGTGCCCGAACTGCCACGACGAAGCGCCGTTCCTCGCCGAGCTGTATCGGAAGTATCGCGGCAAAGGCCTCGAGATTGTCGCGCTGTCGTTCGAAGAAGAAGCGCAAAAGGCCAAGGGCTATCCGCGGCTGCTCGCATTCAACAAGCGCTACGGCGTGGACTACCCCGTGGTGTTGGCAGGAGAGCAGGCCGATCTCGCAGAGAAGGTGCCGCAGATCCACAACCTGAACTCGTTCCCGACGACGATCTTCCTGGGGCGCGATGGGCTGGTGCGCGGCGTACACGCGGGTTTCGCCGGTGCGGCGAGCGGCGTGTTCCACGACAACGCGAAGGAAGAAATCACCGCGACCGTAGAACGACTGCTGTCGGAGACGAAGACGACGAGTGCGCAGCGATAATTCGTAGGGGCGGGACTCTAGTCCCGCCCAATCGTTAACTGTGATACTGTGAAGGCTCGGATCTTGCCACGAGCTGTGCCGCCTTTGGGTGCATCGAGCCTTCACTGACTCGCTTCTCCTGACTTCCTGCTAGCTACGAGACGAAATCCCAGGTGCCGATCCTGGTGCGCTGCGCATTTTCGCGACAGCCTCCTGGACGGCAACGCACTGTCGCGACTGCGGCAGAGGAGTCAGTACGAAATGAGTCGAAAACTTTACGTCGGAAATCTTCCGTTCAACACCGATGAAACGCAGCTGACGGAGCTGTTCGCGCAGGCGGGCACGGTTGACACCGTGAACGTGGTCCGCGATCGCGAGACCGGACGCGCGCGTGGCTTCGCCTTCGTCGAGATGGGCACGGACGAAGAAGCGCAGACGGCGATCAACAAGTTGAACAGCTTCGAGCTGGGCGGCCGGGCGTTGACGGTGAACGAAGCGCGTCCCAAGACCGAGGGTGGCTTCGGTGGCGGCGGTGGTTACGGTGCGGGCGGCGGCGACGGCCGGCGCCGCTCAGAGCCGCGCTGGTAGTCAGGCAACATTCACGGGCCGGGAATTCTCGGATTTCCGGCTCGCGATCTCGCCGTCGAGTTCGGCGATGCGCTTTTCCGCTTCCATGCGCAGGCGCACGGCCGCATTGACGATCACCTGTTCGCCGGAGCGTTCCACTTGCGGCAGCCGTCGATCGATCGCGGCAATCAACTCGCTCAGTTGCGCGCGCGTGGCGTTGAGCGTCGAGGTGGGCGTTCTCATCGCTGCCACCACTTGCCGGATCCCGCCGACAACTGTGACGGGTTCCACACGTCGCCACACTTCAGGCAACGCCAATAACTATTCGAGGTCGGCCGCTTCGCCGCCGAGCTGGTATCGCGCGACCCGCATTTCGGACAGGTCGGCGGCTGATTCGCCGGGATGGTCCCGCCAGTCGATACCGTGATGAATTTGTCGGAGTTCGCCATTGCCCCCTCACGCGATGTGCTTTTGTGAGGGCTGCTCCGAAATGGCGCAGGGCTCAGGAAAGCCGGAGTGAACAGTATGTCAGAGATTTGGTGATCTCGTGACTTGGTGATCGCGTGATTTGTTTGGTGATCGCGTGATTTGTCTGGGGAAATCTGAAAATCACCAGGTGACGAGATGACCAAATCCGCATTCCTATGCTACGATCAGTGTCTTCCTGTCGCGGGGTGGAGCAGTCCGGTAGCTCGTTGGGCTCATAACCCAAAGGTCGGGGGTTCAAATCCCCCCCCCGCAACCAACACAACTTGCGGCGAGAGGTCACCCTGCCGGCCGCCGTTCGTATTTTGAGCGTGGCGATTC
The DNA here is from genome assembly GCA_963784445.1 of uncultured Acidimicrobiia bacterium. Classification (GTDB taxonomy): domain Bacteria; phylum Acidobacteriota; class Vicinamibacteria; order Vicinamibacterales; family UBA2999; genus 12-FULL-67-14b. The sequence continues at coordinate 936,056 of CAWARO010000003.1, forward strand.
ACGCCACGAGATTTCGTTTAACTCGCCGAGGAGTGGAGCCACACCGATGACAGGAACGATCAAGACGCTACGAGCAGACAAAGGATTCGGCTTTATCCGAGATACCAGCGGCAAAGAGGTGTTCTTTCATTCCAGCGCCATCTACGGTGAGGGCATCGACAACCTGCGCGAGGGCGATGGTGTCGAGTTCGATATCGGTGAGGACGGCCCGAAGGGACCGCGGGCAACGAACGTCCGGCGGACGACGACCTAGATCGCCACGAGGTCGACGCGCTGTCGTTTAACCTCTTCAGCGTGCGGCCTCCGATTCGCTACAATCGTGCCTCGTCAGCAACCGATGGCACTTTCCCCGGGTACGCGCCTTGGCCCGTACGAGATCCTCTCCGCCCTCGGCGCCGGCGGGATGGGCGAGGTCTATCGCGCCACCCGACACCACGCTCGGGCGCGACGTAGCCAGCTGCCGCAGCGAATCCCGCCGCTGTGGAGGGCGTGCGGTATCGCTCGCACTGGCCTGGCTCCTCATCAACATGTCGCTGACGGTGTTCAAGTGGGTGGAGCTCCTCGGCCATCTCCCTTTTTATGGCGTGATGGCGATGCTGCTGGTGTGGACACCGCAAGAGGAAGACCAACGGCTGTGGGCCGAAGGTGTCCTCAAGAAATGAATCGGGCGGCTCGGCCCAGCGCATTTCACTGGGCGTTTGACATCAAACCGACGACGGACTAACGTCCCTCTCGCCCCCCAGGCCTCACTGTGTCAGTAGGAGTGTGACCATGAGCAAAGGGGACAACTGGTACGACCTTCCGCGTGCCGCGGCGGGCATCCGGCTTTACCAGATTCGGGACCAGCTGCGAGAGAACAACCTCCACGATACCGAGGAGCCGCCGCTAGAGAAGTCCACGGCGCCTCCGGGAGCCGCGGCCTACAACGTCCGTACAAGCGACGGAACGTACAACGATCTCACATGCCCCCGGATGGGGGGCGCCGGCATGCGCTTCGGGCGCAACGTGCCTTTGAGCGAGGCGTTTCCCGACACCAAGAACCTGCTGACGCCGAGCCCGCGTCAGGTCAGCCTCGAACTCCTGACCCGCACCGTCTTTCAGCCGGCGACGATCCTCAACGTGATCGCCGCGGCGTGGATCCAGTTCATGGTCCACGACTGGTTCGTCCACACGAAAGGCAGCCCGACGCACACCCACGACATCCCGCTGGACGAAGGCGACCACTGGCACGAGCGGACCATGCGCGTCCCGAAGACGCCCGCGGATCCACCGAAGGTCCCGGACTCCAAACGGCCGCCGGCTTACATCAACGAGAACACCCATTGGTGGGACGGCTCACACGTTTATGGCAGCAGTCCGGCAGTTCAGAACTCCCTGCGTGCGGGCCGCGAGGGCAAGGTGCGGGTCGGCTCCGGCGGGCGGCTCGGCGTGGATCCCGAGACCGGCCTCGAGATTACGGGTTTCACCGACAACGGATGGGTCGGACTCAGCCTGCTGCACGCGTTGTTCGCCCTCGAGCACAACGCCATCTGCGATGAGCTGAGAAAACACAATCCGCTCTGGGACGACGAGCGTCTGTTCCAGCAGGCGCGCCTGATCAATGCCGCGCTGCTCGCGAAGATTCACACGGTCGAGTGGTCGAGCGCCATTCTTCCGAGAGAGATCCTCACGACCGGCCTCAGGACGAACTGGCACGGACGGTTCAGCAAGCTGCAGAACCTTCTTCCGAAGCTGGCGGATAACGACATCTTCTCGGGGATCCCGGGATCGCCCACCGAGCACCACGGCGTGCCGTTTTCGCTGACCGAAGAATTCGTCTCGGTCTACCGCATGCACACGCTGATGCCGGATCATTTCACGATCCTTTCGGCGGACACCGGCAAGGCGCTCGCGAACGCCGAGATGCCCGAGCTGTTGGGACGCCGTGGCCTCGAGTTCCTCGGGCGCTTCAGTCCGGCGGACCTGTTCTATTCGTTCGGGACCCACAACCCCGGGGCGGTGCGGTTGCACAACTTCCCGAAGTTTCTGCAGAACCTGGTGCAGGACAACGGCGACAGGCTCGACCTCGGCACCATCGACATCCTGCGCGACCGCGAGCGCGGCGTCCCGAGATACAACCGCTTCCGCCGGCTGCTTCACAAGCCTCCGGTCAGGAGCTTCGAGGAGATCACCGACAAGCCGGAGTGGGCCGCCGAGATGAAACGCGTCTACAAGAACGACCTCGAGATGGTCGACACCATGGTGGGCCTGATGGCCGAGCCGCTGCCCGAGGGGATGGGGTTCAGCGAGACCGCCTTCCGCATTTTCCTGCTGATGGCATCGCGGCGGCTCAAGAGCGATCGGTTCCTGTCGCAAGACTACCGCCCGGAGATCTATACGAAACAGGGGATCGAATGGGTGGAAGAGAACTCGATGAAGTCCGTGATCTCGCGGCACTTCCCGTCGGTCGCGTTCGCGATGCAGGGAATCGAGGACGACAACGCCTTCAAGCCCTGGAAGCCGCGCGCATAGAAATTGGTGAACGACCATGGTGAAGCGTCTTGGAACTCTGGTGATCGGCGCGTTGCTGGCTGCGACCGACGCTCGCGCGCAAACCGCTGGCGAGGCGCTTCGCGGGGCGCTGTGGGGAGTCGATGAGCACTCGTCCACCGGCGCGCTCTCGGAGAACTCTGCTTTGGCGCTCTACGGCCTGTTGCTCGGCGAAACCACGACGTTCCCCATCGGCAGCTCGGCGGGCGGGTTCACATGGGTGTTCGATTCCAACCTTCGAGTGCCGATTCGGCGCAGCGCGAGTTTCGGACCGATGTTCGCGGAGCGTCCGTTCACGACCGGCAGGGGGAAGCTGAACGTCGGTGCGGTGTATCAGCACACGAGATTTGAGTCTGTCGGCGGCTTGCCGCTGACGGAGCTCGAGGATTCCGTCTCCTATAATCGCGGCGAGAGTATTTACAGTTACACGTCCTCGGTCGGCGTCGAGATCGATCGGACGGTCTTCAGCGCCACCTACGGCATCTTGGACAAGTTGGATGTCGGCGTCATTTTCCCAATCGGCCGCTCGCGGGCTTCGGGAGTCAGTGCCTACTACCAGCTTCAGGAGGGCGCCGAGTCGACCGTGCGCGAGGAGATCAGCGGGTCGTCGTTCGGGCCCGGTGATTTCGTGGTCCGGACCAAGGCCGCCCTGATCGCGAGCCCCCACTTCGACGCCGCCGTCGCGGTGGACCTGCGACTGCCAACAGGCGACCCGGAGAAACTGCTCGGCACCGGGCACCTGCAGACCAAGCTCCTGTTGCTCGCCGGCACCACGGTGGGCAGCGTGACGCCGCACGTCAACGTCGGATACACCCTCGGTGGCGCCGGTATGAGGTTCGGCGCCGACAACCGCTGGACCGGCTCGTTCGGTGACCCCGAGCTTATCGAGCGGGAACCTTCCGAGGAGTTCAACTACACCTTCGGCGCCGACGTCGCGGCGACGCCGAGAATCACGATTGCCGGTGATGTCATCGGACGGGTGGTCAAAAACAGCGCGGCCATGACACCGTTCGACAGCGGCGCGGAGGATGCCGATCGGGTTAAGTTCCTCGAGGTCACCCCGGGCACCGTGCACCTGCTCCTGTGCGCCGTGGGTGTCAAGTTCAACATCGGCGGCTCGTGGCTGGCCACGGGCTCGATTCTCTTTGCGCTGAACGATAACGGGATCAAGCCGGCCCCGACCCCGGTCATCGGCTTCGAGCGGTCATTCTGATCGTCGCGAGGGACTTGTGCCACGGACCGCGCGCATCTTCCTCAGCTACAAACGGAACGTCGAACCGGATCAGTCCCTCGCCCACGACGTCGTGGCCAGCCTGTCCGAGGCCGGCCATAGCGTGTTCATCGATCAACGGTTGAGCATCGGCCAGGCTTGGGCGGAGGAGATCGAGAAGCAGGTCCGCAAGTCCGACTACCTGATCGTGTTCCTCACCGCGGAATCGAGCCGCAGCGAGATGGTCCGCGGCGAAATCGAGCTGGCGCGTCACCACGCCGCGACCAACGGGTCGCCGCGGATTCTCCCGGTACGCCTGGCGTTTGACGGACCGCTGCCGTACCCGCTCAACGCGTACCTGGACAAGATTCAGTACGCCGTCTGGGCCGGCGCCGCGGATACGCCGCGCCTGCTTGGCGAACTGCGCGACGCCGTCCGCGGCGACCAGCCCCCTAAATCGGGAGTGTTCCGCGTGCCCGCGGCTGCGGCCGCGCACTTGCCGCCGCCGTACGCGGCGCCGCTGCCGGTGCCAGGAGGCACGCTCGACGTCGACGACCAGTGGTATCTGCCACGCCAGACGGATGCCACGGCATTGTCGCTGATCAAGCAGCCGGGCCAGACGATGACGATCAAGGGACCGCGGCAGATGGGGAAGAGCTCGCTGCTGATGCGGACCATGAAGGCGGGCATGGATCTCGGCAAGCGGGCGGCCCTGCTCGACTTTCAACTCGTCGATGAAGAAGGGAAGGCGCACGCCGACCTCTTCTTCCGCCGCTTCGCCTCGTGGGTCGCCGAGCAGCTGAATCTGCCCGACAGCGTCGACACGTTCTGGAATACCGCGTATTCGAGCCCCCAGAACTGCACGCGCTACATGGAGAAGCACGTCCTGGAGCCGCTCGGCGGTCCGTGCATCCTCGCCATCGACGAGACCGACGCGATCTTCCAGACCACGTTCTCGCAGGACTTCTTCTCGATGCTGCGCGGCTGGCACAACCGGCGCGCCGACCCGACGCGGCGCATCTGGAAGCACCTCGACATCATCCTGTCGACGTCGACCGAGCCCCAGTTCTTCATCGACCGTCCGCACGAATCGCCATTCAACGTCGGCGTGACGCTCAGGCTGGAGGACTTTGAGCCGGACCAGGTCAGTCGCCTCAACGCCCTCCACCCGCGGCCGCTCGCGAGTGGCGACGTCGAGCGCCTGTACCAGCTCGTGCACGGTCACCCGTACCTCACGCGGAAGGCGCTCTACATGGTGGCGGGCAGCACGCCGACCTGCAGCGTCAAGGAGCTCTTTGACACCGCCCGGGACGACCGCGGTCCGTTCGGCGACCACCTGCGCGATTACCTGCTGCGGCTGCAGCGGAAGACGGATCTGATTCCGGCCATCCGGCAGGTCGTCGAGAGTCGCACGTTGTCCGACGAACTCGCGATCTACCGGCTGGAGGCCCTGGGCCTGGTCCGGCGCGAAGGCGACAAAGTTACGCCGCGCTGCGAACTGTACAGCGGATATTTCCGCGAACGCCTCCGCAGCCATGCCTGACACGTTCATGTTCGTGGCCGGCGGCGCCGTCCAGGCGGGTGGAGGCATTTACCTGGAGCGCGACGCGGACCGCGAGCTGCTGCGGCACTGTCTCGCCGGCGACTTCACCTACATCCTGACGTCGCGCCAGATGGGCAAATCGAGCCTGATGTACCGCGCGGCGGAACGGCTCGCGGACGGCGGCGCCCGCCCGGTCATCATCGATCTGACGGAGCTCGGCGCCCAAACCACAGCCGACCAGTGGTACAAGGGCTTTCTGCTGCTGGTGCAAGAGCAGCTCGGGCTGCGCGAGGCCGCTGCCGCGTGGTGGGACGCCCATTCGAACTACGCCTTTGCCCACCGGCTGATTCGCTACCTCCGCGAGGTCGCGCTCGTCGAGCGATCCGAGCGGATCGTGTTGTTCGTCGACGAGATCGACACGACCCTGCGCCTCGATTTCACCGACGATTTCTTCGCCGCGATTCGTTTTCTGTACCAGAACCGCGCGATCGACCGCGAACTGGAGCGCATCTCGTTCGTTCTCATCGGGGTGGCGACGCCGAACGACCTGATCAAGGACACGGCGCGCACGCCGTTCAACATCGGTCATCGCATCGAGTTGACCGATTTCACCCCCGAGGAGGCCGCGGCGATCGCCGGCTACTTCGCGGTGTCGCCGATCGTCGGCGCCCAGCTTATCGGCTGGATCATCCGGTGGACCGGCGGACACCCGTACCTGACGATGCGCGTGCTGCGGTCACTGGTCGATTCGCCGCCGCCGGCATGGACGGCGGAGGCGATCGACGCGCGGATGCACGACCTGTTCCTCGGGACCGGCGGCGAGAACGACACCAACCTGCAGTTCGTGCGCGACATGCTCACGAAGAAAGCGTTCAACCGCGAGGCCGTGCTCGGCACCTACGAGGCGATTCGCGGCGGCGCGCGCGTGCCGGACGATGAGCTGAACCAGACGGCCTCGTGGCTGAAGCTGTCGGGGATCGTCGGCCGGCACGAGGGCCTGCTGCGCGTCCGCAACGCCATTTATGAGCACGTCTTCGATCGAAAGTGGGCGCGCGTGCACCGTCGCCTGCACGTCAACTGGCGCCGCCGTCTGGCACGAGCGGCCGCAGCGTTGCTCGTCATGATCGTGCTCGTCACCATCCCACTGGCCGTCTTTGCGGTGCGGCAGAGGGCAGTGGCCGAGGACGCCAGGCGGCAGGCCGAGGTGCAACGAGACGATGCGAACCGCCAGCGTGACGAGACCGAAAAACAGTTGCTGATTACGCAACTGAACCTGCAAACGGCCGAGGAAGCTGTCGCGGCACTCAAGGCGTACGACCCGAAGGCGGCGGCGCAGTTGACCACGGAACTGGCCGCGGCGGGAACGGCCGCCGACAAGGAGTTGAAGGCGCTCACCGACGAAAGGGAGAAGCTTCGGCGAGAGCGTGACGCGGCCCTCGAGTCGGTCAAGAAACTGAACCAGGAGAACGCGGGACTGCGACAGAGTCAGTCGCGGCTGTCTGCACAAGCGACCGAGGCACTCCCCCCCGGTTCGCCGGTCGCTGTGCCCAACCTGGTTCGCCGTACCCTCGGGGAGGCAGAGGCTGAACTTCGGACGCTCGGCCTTTACGCCAGTTCGACGGTGGTGGATTCGGACGCGCCGCGAGGAACGATCGTTACTCAGGCACCGGCAGCACGCAGCGGGTTGGTTCGTGGCGGCGTGGTCCAGCTGACGGTGTCTGCCGGACCCGAACCGGTGCGTCCACCCCCACCGGCGAACCTGGGCTCGTCGGATGAGGTCTCCCAGGTGATGCGCACCCTGCAGCGGTACAAGGCCGGCTACGAGGCGCTTGACGCGAAGGCGATAGCGGCGGTCTATCCCTCGGTCAACGTCACCACCCTGCAATCCGCGCTCAATCAATTCGCCAAACTGAGCTACGACGTCAAGCTGCACGTCGACGGCATCGTCGTCTCCTCCGATGGCCAGACGGCATCGGTCACCGCATCCGAGACGTTTCGGTCCACGCCGAAGATCGGCAGCGCGTCCCCACAGACGGGCACGGCTGTCTTCACGATGCGAAAGGCGACCCCCGCATGGATCATCCAGAGCGTCAAGTCCAACACTCGCTAATCAACTGCGGCGATCGTGCTGGCTGCGATCACTCAATCTCATGCTTGGAACCTTCGTGCGGCATCGGTGTCAAAGGCCCTATGCCGATCCGCGCCATTGGACTAATCCTTCTTTGCGCAAGTCTCGCTTCGGCTCAGCCGGCCGTACCGGCCACGCCTGCGGGCAGCGTCTTTACTGCCTGGCTCTCAGCATTCAACTCCGGCGATAGCGCGGCGATGCAGGCATTCGATGCCGCCTATCGGCCGGACGCGCCGCCGGCGACCTTTACGCAGCGGTTCCGCGGCGACACCGGCGGGTTCACGCTCGTGCGGATCGAGAAGAGCACGCCGACGGTGATCACTGTGCTGCTCGAGGAAAGAGATTCACGCCGGCTCGCTCGCCTCGAGCTGGAAGTCACCGATACCGCGAAGCCAACCGTCGTGTCGTCGACGCTGCGCGACGCGCCGCGGACCACGGACCTCCCGCTCGCGCGGCTGAGCGAAGCGGAAACCGTCAGCGCCGTGAGCGCGAAGATCGACGATCTGGTCAAGACCGATCGGTTCGGAGGTGCCGTCCTGATTGGGCATCGCGGCCGGATCGTGTTTCAAAAGGCCGTTGGCCTGTCGAATCGCGAGACCAAAACACCTAACACGCTCGACACACAGTTCCGGAACGGTTCGATGAACAAGATGTTCACGGCGACGGCCGTGATGCAACTCGTCGACGCCGGCAAGCTGTCTCTCGACGACACCGTCGGCAAGGTGATGGCCGACTATCCGAACGCGGATGTGGCGCGGAAGGTCACCATCCGGCAACTGCTTGGTCACACCGGAGGCACCGGAGATTTCTTCGGACCGCTCTTCATGAAGAATCGCCTCACGCTCAAGACCCACGCCGACTACGTGGCGATGTTCGGCGACCGCGCGCCTTTGCACGAACCCGGCGCGGAGTTCCGCTATTCGAACTACGGCATGTTGCTGCTTGGCGCGATCATCGAACGCGTCAGCGGGATGTCGTATTTCGACTATGTGCGAACGAAGGTGTACGAGCCGGCCGGAATGAAGTCCACCGGTTCGCTGCCGGAGAGCGAGAACGTGCCTCAGCGCTCGACGGGCTACATGCGCCGCAAAGACGCATGGATCCCCAACACCGACACGTTGCCATGGAGCGGCACAGCCGCGGGCGGCGGTTACTCGACGGTCGGCGATTTCTTCCGTTTTGCGGAGGCGCTGCAATCGGGCAAGCTAATTTCGAAAACTTCTTTTGCGCAGATGATCGCGCCCGGGTTGGGCCAGTACGGGTTCGGGATGGTCATCTCCGGCGATGGTGCGACGCGTAACTTTGGTCACTCCGGCGGCGCGCAGGGGCAGAACGGCGATTTGCGCGTCTTCCCCGAGTCCGGGTACGTGATCGTGGCGCTCAGTAACCTCGATCCGCCTGCGGCTTCGCGGCTGACAGATTTCATCGCCGTACGGCTCCCGCTCGCCGCCGCGGCGAACACCACACGGTCTCCGGTGGTCGTCGACGATTTCGAATCAGGAACGCTGGCCGGATGGACACTCGATCGTCGTGGCAATGGCAACTGGTTCGCCTACCAGGACGGCCGCCAGGCGCCGGATCCGAAACAGAGCGATCCGTTCGTGCCGTTCAATATGCCGAACCCGCCGCAGGGAAAATTTGCGGCCGTGAGCGACACCATGGGTCCGGGATCGCGACTCATGTACCGCGACATCAAGCTCGATGGTCCCGTGATGCTGGAGGTCACAGTGTTTTATACCAACGGCATCGATGGGTTGAGCGGCTACAGCAGCCGCTTCGTCGCGCCGCGCACGCTGGCGATCAACGCCGGGCCGAATCAGCAGTTTCGCATCGATCTGCTTGCGCCAACGGCGGCACCTGATTCGATGGCGGATGCCGACATTCGCGCCACCGTGTTCGAGACGGGACCCGATGCACCGGCGCGACGCGGTCCTACACCGATTCGCTACGACCTGTCGCGGTGGGCCGGCCAGACGGTGCGTCTACGCATCGCCACGGCCGACAACCAGGGGCCGATGCGCGCCGGCATCGACAACGTGCGGCTCATTCCGATCGAGCGCTAGCGCGGAACAAGCAAAGTTCTCTGGCTGGCTCCGCCACTCCCGTGATGTATTCATGCACAGAGCGCAGTCCGTCCTTCAAGCCACGAAAGTGGACTCGCTCGAGGCACGTCTCAAAGGGGAGCCACTCATACTCGGTGTGCATTGACGGCTCGACAGCAGACAGCTGGGCAGGGACAGCCCGAGCTTCTCGATTCCCCATGGCTGGATGTACAGTTCACGCGCCCCCCGTCCTCGGGCTTCGGCTCGATTCTTTAGCAGGTTGTTGAAGGGCCGGGCGCCACCGGGCTCCCGGCTGTCTTCAACTCTTTTCAGGGAAGGAGGCGGCCATGCATCGTCTATGCGCAGCTCTGTTGTTGGTCTGCTTGTCTGGCGTTGTGCCACGCGCCCAGGAGGCCATGTCTCGGGAACAGCGAATCGCCGATCTCGAGGCGCTGGCCAGCATGTATGCGAAGAACTACGGCCCGTACGAGTGGAAGCGCGACGCGCTGGGGTTCGATCTGATGCGCCTGACGCCCTGGCTGCAGCGCGTCCACCACTCGGACGATCTCGACTTCCACGAAGCGTTGATCGAGTACGTGGCGTCGCTGAACGACGCGCACGACAACATCGCCTTTCCCACCACGTATTTCATCTCGCTGCCGATGAGCCTCGACATCTATGACGAGAAGGTGCTGATCGACGCCATCAACCGCACGTTGCTGCCGCTGGCACAATTCCCATTCGGCGTCGGCGACGAGATCGTCTCGTTCGACGGGCAGCCGGTGCAGCAGGCCATCCAGGCGCTCCGGAAGTATGCCGTCGCGGCCAACCCGCGCAGCACCGACCGCAACGCGGCCGCGCGGCTCGTGGCGCGCAGCCAGCAGATCATGCCGCACACCCCTGACGTCGGCGATACCGCCGCCGTTGGCGTGCGCATCGTCAGCACGGGTGAGACACGCACTTACACGATTCCGTGGAGCAAGAGCGGCATTCCGATGCTTTCGCAGGGGCCGCTGCCGAGTCCCGGGCCTGGGAATGGCCGCATGTTCCTGTCGACCGACGGCCAGGGCTTCGAGGTCGCGCCGGGCGGCGCTGCTGCGAGCCCGTCGGTATTCCAGTTCGCCGACCTGCCGAAGGACGACACCCTCCCGGCGCACATGGAGCCGCTGCGCCCGCTCCTCAACGCCAGCGTTTCCAAGGACTACTACTCGGTGCTGAACTTCGGCGGACGGTTCCCCATCTACGGGCCCCCGCCGGGATTCGTGATTCGTCCAGTCCCGGTGGGCACTCCGGCCTTCCTGCTCAGCGGTACGTATATGTCCGCGGGCAAGCGCATCGGCCTGCTCCGGATCCCGACGATGTCGCCGCCGAGCACAGCCCTCGTGTTGCAGCACCTCGATCAGGAGATCGCCTTCTTCAACGACAACACCGATGCCCTCGTCGTCGACGTCATGCGCAACCCTGGCGGGCTCATCTCGTTCGTCGAGGCCATCTCGCAGCGGTTCATGACCACGCCGTTCAACATCATCGGCTTCGAGATTCGATCGACCGGCGCCTGGTTGTTCAGCTTCGCGTCGCAGCTCAACATCGCGCGCGCGACGCGGCCGCCGAACGACCCGATTCTCCTCAACCTCCAACGCAACTTCGACGAGGTGCTCGGCGCGTTCAACGAGAACCGCGGCCGCAGCGCGCCGGTCTCGCTCAACGCGACCGGCAGCCTGACGCTCGATCCGGCGCCGGTGCGCTACGACAAGCCGATGATCGTGCTGACGGATGAATTCTCGGCATCGGGCGCCGACATGTTTCCAGCGATCATCCAGGACAACGGCCGCGCACCGCTGGTCGGCATGCGCACGATGGGGGCCGGCGGCAGCGTGGTGGGATTCCCCTGCACGCCTTACACGGAGAGCATTTGCCGAATCACGGTGTCCCTGATGAACCGCGGAAGGCTGATTCAGACGCCGGAGTATCCTGCGGCGCCCTATATCGAGAACATCGGCGTGCGCCCGGACATCATGCTCGATTACATGACGCGCGAGAATCTCATGACGGCGGGTGCTCCCTTCGTGCAGGCATTTACGCAGGCGCTCCTGGCACTGGTGCAGTAGGCGTCTGGATCGAGAGTCGGCAACGAGACGAGGGGGCGATGCAGGGCGGGAATGAGTCCGGTCCGTATCGCTTCCTCGATCGTTCGATCGCCACATCGTGCGAACTGGCGATGAAGATGGACCGATTGACATCGCTCGTGGTTCCGGACATTCTCCTGATCATGCGCTGTCGAGGCCCCATCGCTCTCACTTGCTTTGCTGCCGCGTTAGCCGTTTCATCCTCCGCCATCGCTCAACATCACGAGCTCGGCAAGGTCAGCTTCCCAACATCCTGCAATGCCGCCGTCCAGGCTGATTTCGAAACCGGCGTGGCAATGCTGCATTCGTATTGGTTCAACTACGCGGGCAAGCAGTTTCGCGCCGTGCTGGACAAGGATCCAGGTTGCGCGATGGCCTACTGGGGGATCGCCCTCGACCTGCAGGGCAACACGCTGTCGTCACCGCCGTCGGCGCAGACCGCGCGCGCGGCGTGGGACCTGCTGGAGCAGGCGCGTGGCGTCGCGGTGAAGACCGAGCGCGAGCAGTTGTGGCTCGATGCGATCCGCGCGTACTACCGCAACCACGACACCGTGCCGGTAGAGCAGCGGCTGACGGCGTACAACGACGCGATGCGGCGGGTCTCAGAGCGCTTCCCCGAGGATTTCGAGGCGCAGGTGTATTACGCGCTCACGCTGCAGGCCTCCGCGCCGAAGAGCGACATGACCTACGCGAACCAACTCAAGTCGGCCAACATGCTCGAGAAGCTGTACGCGGTCAACGCGCAGCATCCCGGCATCACGCATTATTTGATCCACGCCTACGATTTCGCGCCATTCGCCGAGCAGGGCATCCCGGCCGCGCGCCGCTACGCGAACCTCGCGCCCGCGGTGCCGCACGCGCGGCACATGCCGGCGCACATCTACTCGATGGTCGGCATGTGGCCCGACTCGATCACCTCGAACCTGTCGGCGTTGGAGATTCAACCGGATTACTACCACGCGGCCGACTTCACGGTGTATGCGCACCTGCAACTGGCGCAGGACGCCACCGCGGCGAAGATGATCGCGAAGGCGTTGGCCACACCCGAACGCGGCGACCGTCCGCCCAGCCTGGCCAATTACACGGCGAAGGCGTCGATGCCGGCGCGCTACGTGCTCGAACGCGCGGACTGGAAAGCGGCCGCGGCGCTGCCGATCACGCCCACCGAATACCCGCAGGCGGATTCGTTGACGCACTTCACCCGCGGCTTCGGCCTGGCGCGGCTCGGCGATCGCGCGGGCGCCAGGCGCGAGATCGACGCGATGCAGCGCCTTCGCGCCGCGATGGAGAAGTCAGGCGACGCGTACTGGGCGGCCCGGACTGAGGATCAAATCCTCGCGGTATCCGCGTGGGTCGCGCTGAGCGAAGGGGCGATCGATCAGGCGGTGAAGTTGATGCGCCAGGCCGCCGATGGCGAAGATACCAGCATCAAACACGTGGCGATGGAGAATCGGCTCTATCCGATGCGCGAGCTGCTCGCTGACCTGCTCCTCGAGGCCGGCCGCGCGCGAGAGGCCGCCGGCGAATACGCGCGGGCGCTGAAGCAAACACCCAACCGCTTTCGAGGGCTGTTTGGCGCCGCCCGCGCCGCGGAGGCGGCCGGTGAGGACACCGTTGCCCGCCTCTTCTACTCCCGCGTCATCGAGCTTTCACAACACGCTGACGGCGTTCGACCCGAAGCTGCAGCGCGCCAAGAGCGTATCTCGAGCGCCGATGAGACGTCGGACTGCCACTTCCTCCCACAAATCCGTTGACGATCGGCACCCGCTGAGCAAAGGTAGGGCAGTGACCACCGCGTTCGTGTTCCCCGGACAAGGTTCCCAGAAAGTCGGCATGGGCAAGGCGCTGGCCGAGGTGTTCGACATCTGCCGGCAGACCTTTATGGAAGCCGACGAGGCGCTTGGCGAACGGTTGAGCGCGCTCTGTTTCGAAGGGCCGGCGGATCGCCTGATGCTGACGGAGAATACGCAGCCGGCAATCCTCGCCGTCAGCATTGCAGCGCACCGGTTGCTGAGTTCGAAGGGATTGCACCCCGCCTTCGTCGCCGGCCACAGCCTGGGCGAATATTCAGCCAACGTCGCGGCCGGCACGATCGCGTTCGCCGATGCGCTGCGGATCGTGCGGCAGCGCGGCCGCTACATGCAGGAAGCGGTCCCGGTCGGCATTGGCGCGATGGCCGCCATTCTCGGCCTCGACAGCGACAAGGTCGCGCAGGCGTGCCGCGAAGCCGCAGAAGGTGAAGTCGTCAGCCCGGCGAACATCAACGGTGGCGGACAGATCGTGATCTCGGGCGCGCGTGAGGCGGTTGCGCGTGCCGGTGAACGGGCGAAGGCACTCGGTGCCAGGCGGATCATTCCGCTCGAAGTGAGCGCCCCGTTCCACTGCGCGCTCATGAAACCCGCAGAACAACGGCTCGCGCCGGAGCTTCGCGCGTTGACTGTCCTGGATCCGACCGTGCCCATCGTGGCCAACGTCGACGCGGATCTCAAGCGCACCGGGGCGGACGCAATCGATGCACTGGTCGCGCAGGTGTCGTCGCCCGTGCAGTGGGAGGGCGTGGTGACGCGCCTTGCGTCTGAGGGCGTCACCACCTACGTCGAGGTGGGTCATGGGACCGCCCTGAGCGGATTGGTTCGCAAGATCCAACCCAAGGCGGCGGTCAGCAACTTCGGCAGCCCGAATGATCTAGAGGCCGTCGAGGCGCTTCGAGTTTGAAATGCGTTTCGTGTCGATCCCGCAGGTACTGCGATGACGGTGGAGGTCTCCGGCGGCGACCTCGCCGAGGCGCTGCGCACGGCCGAGGTATTCCAGGATCTTCCCGACACCGTCCGGTGTGATCTGGCGGCTGATCTGTCGCCGATACTGCTCCATGGCGACGAGACCGTGGTGCGGGAGGGCGAACCGTCGGACACGCTGTTCGTGGTCCTCGCCGGCGAGCTGACGATCACGTGCCTGGATCGTCTCGGACGGACACGCCCCCTGCAGTCGCTGGGGCCCGGACGTCTGTTGGGCGGGCCCGGGCTGCTCGTGCCCACGCCAGCCTCCGTGACCGCCCGCGCGGCCGGCCGGGTCGTGCTCGCCACGTTATCGCGCGAGGGCGTCGATCGGTTCGCCGATCGCAACCCTTCGGGAATGGTCGCCCTTCTCGAAGCGCTCCGGCCGGCGCTGCGCCGTCACCGGCTGTGGTTCGCGTTGAACACCAGCGATGCGTTCAAAGATCTCGATGTACCGGCGCTGGTCGACTTCGAGGCGGCGCTCGAACTGGTGCCGCTCTATAGCGGCGAAGTCGTGATGCGCGAAGGCGAGCCCGGCACCGACATGTTCGTCGTCGTCAGCGGCCGCCTGCGCGAGGTCACCACGGGCCGGAACGGGGCCGAGGTGGTCCTGGCCGAGCTCGGCCCGGGCGAAACCATCGGCGAAATGGCGGTCATCGGCGGTGAGGCGCGGTCCTCTACCGTCTACGCCATCCGCGATTCGCAACTCGCTCGCCTGAGCGCCGCCCGGTTTGAGCAGTTGCTCGAACGGCACCCGAAGGGCACGTTTCAGATGGTGACGAGCCGCCTGATGGCGAGGCTTCACGGTGCCAACCAGGGACGCCGGCCGGTGTCCATCGCTACCGTCGCGGTGATCGGGGCCGCACCGGGTGCGCCCGTGTCGGCTTTTGCAACACGGCTGGCCGCGTCGCTGGCGTACCTTGGGAGCGTGGCGCACCTGACAAGTGCGCGGGTGGATCGCGACCTCGCTCGCCCCGGTATCGCGCACGCGTTCGATCGGGAGGATATGAGCCCGCAGCTGGTCGAGTGGCTGGCCGCGCAGGAGGTAGAGTATCAATTCGTCGTCTACGAGAGCGATGCCGTGTTGACGCCGTGGACTGAACGCACCATCCGTCAAGCCGATCACGTTGTGGTGGTGGCCGATGCGACCGCGGATCCGCAGCCCGGCGAGATCGAGACCGAGTTACTGAGTGGCGAGCGGCGGTATCGCCCGCGGCAGACGCTGGTTCTCGTCTACGAGGACGGGCGCGCCGTGCCGTCCCAGAGCGCGCGCTGGCTGTCCGGACGCCAGGTGGAACGCCACCTGCACGTACGCCTCGATCGATCAGAGGACTTCGATCGTTTGGCGCGCCTGTTAACCGGCAAAGCCGTGGGGCTGGTGCTCGGCGGCGGTTTCGCCCGTGGGCTCGCGCACGTCGGCGTGCTGCGCGCGCTGGAAGAGTTCCGCATTCCGGTGGACGTTATCGGCGGTTCGAGCATCGGCGCCATTGTCGGCGCGCAATGGGCGCTCGGCTGGAGCGCCGTCGAAATTGCCCATCGCACGCCGCCGGCCTTTGCGGCCTCGTTCGACGACGGGACGTTGCCCTTTCTGTCGACCAAGAGCGGCGGCAACCACAGCCGCGTCCTTCGAGAGAATTTCGGCGAGACACGCATCGAGGATCTGTGGCTGCCGTACTTCTGTGTGTCCACGAACCTCAATCGTTCCGAGCTGAAGATCCATTCCACCGGGCCGCTGGCCCAGGTGGTGACGGCCAGCAGCAGGGCCCCGGGTGTCTTTCCGCCCCTCGTCATCGACGGCGAGCTGCACGTGGACGGCGGCGTCATCAACACCGTGCCGGTGGACGTGATGCGAGGCTTCTCCGGCGTCGGCATCGTCATCGGAGTGGACGTGTCGCCGTCCAAGAACCTGGACGAGGTGGTCGACTACGGAGACGAGGTGTCGGGATGGCAGGTAGTGTGGAGCCGCTTCAACCCGAACCCCAAGAAGCGTATTTACCGGCCCAGCATGCTGTTCGTGCTGAGGCGGCTGATTGAATTCAGCAGCATCTCGTACCGGAAGCAGAAGGCCGACATGGCCGATGTCTGCATCTCTCCCGACGTCGCGCGGTTCAAGCGCGACGACGTCCATGCCGCCGTCGAGCTCGCTGAGGTCGGTTACCGGGCCGCGCGCGAAGTGCTGACGAAGTGGCTCGCCGAAGGCGGCGAGTTCTGCCCGAGGCAACCGGATCCGTCCGGCCAATAATCCCTCCGGCCATCGCGTGAACGTCGCGGATCCCACTCGGTCACTGATGCGCTACCGGTCGCCTTGGCAACTGGCCGCGGTCTGGTGCGACACGCATCGATTCGTCCCATCCGTTCATCACAGGCCTCGACGATCCAGACTGTAGGCGGCTCACTGGCGTCTGAACGCGCGACGCTGAGATGAGTCCACCCATGAGACACACGCTTGCGATTGCCGCGCTGCTGCTCGTAGCCTCGAGCGGCCTGACCGCCAACGATTGGCCAGGCTTGTGGGGGCCGTCGCGCACCGCCACGACGGCGGGCGACTTGCGGGGTGCCAAAGGTGAAGTCGAGGTGGCGTGGCGGCGGCCGGTTGCCGGCGGTTATTCGGAGATCGCTGTCGCCAAAGGACGCGCGTACACGCTCGAACTCCGCGATGGCGTTGACTACATCACCGCGCTCGACGCGAGCACCGGCCGCCAGCAATGGTCGGTGCCGATTGGCCCGACTTACCGTGGCCACGGCGGATCGGACGACGGGCCGATCTCAACGCCGGCGGCTGACGGAAACGATCTGTTCGCCCTGGGTCCGCATGGGCAGCTGATCGCGATCGACGTCGGCACCGGACGCGAGCGCTGGCGCCATGATCTGGTGCGCGACTTCGGCGCGTCGGCGCCCACGTGGGGCTTTGCTGCCTCGCCGCTGATCGATGAGGGGAGGGTGATCGTCCCGACCGGCGGGCCCAACAGCCGCGGCTTACTCGCGTTCGATCGCGCGACCGGTCGCTTGGTGTGGAACGCCGCCGTCAGCAAGGCGACCGGCTACTCGTCGGCCGTCGCCGCGACCATGGCGGGCGTTCGACAAGTCGTGACCGTGGCCAGCGACCACGTGTTAGGCGTGCGGCCATCCGACGGGCACGTGCTCTGGAGAGCGCCCGGTCCGGGCGCCAACATCGAAGTGTCGAATAGCGTAATCGTCCTGCCGGGCGATCGACTGCTGATGAACAACTGGGAAGAGTCAGTGATGGTCAAGGTGGAAGCCGGTGGCAGCGGGCTGACGGCCCGGCAGCTCTGGCGCTCCAACCGTTTGCGGAACGCCAACGGGCCGACGATCTATCGCGATGGCCATCTCTATGGATTCGCGGGCGCGATTCTCGTATGTATGGATGCAGAGACGGAAGAGATCAAGTGGCGTGAACTTACCGGTGCGGGAACACTAATGACAGTGGGGTCACAGCTGGTCGTGCTGGGTGACGGAACAGGGGAGATGATGATCGCGGATATCTCTCCGGAGAAGTTCACGCTGCGCCATCGATTGCGCGTCCTGCCAGATGGCGTACGAGCGGTCACTGGCGCATCGTTTGCCGACGGCCGGTTTTACATCCGGAACCTGCGAGAGCTCGTCGCGTTTCGGCTGCGCTGATCGCGCGTAGATGGCGTGAATCGCGCCGCCGAGTGTGACCACTAGCAGCGGGACCAGCAGCACCACCAGCGCGTGCTTCACAAACGGCGTCCCGGATTGCGCCGCTCCGTTCGCGAACGGTAGGCCGAGCGTGACCGCGTAATACGCGGCCAGTGGCACCGACGCACGGCGGAACACGCGAGCGAGACCGCTCATGCCGCGCCTCCACCGAGCGACCGGCGATCGAATCGCTGCGTCAGCTCGTAGAGCAGCACCAGGCCGCCGAAGTACACGACAATCCCTTCGATGCGGTGGACATCGGCGGCGCTAAGGGTTGATCGCGGCACCGGGTGCGCGGCCAGCCACATGGCGATTGCGATCCTTGCGGCGTTCACCACTACCGTGACCCCATACGCCACCAACAGGCTCCCGCCCAGGAGTCGCGCCGCCGACAGCGGCGACGCGACTCGATGAAACCGCGCGAACATCAACATGCCGAACGCGGCGATGATGAAGTTGACGCCCGCGCAGGACTTCTCGATCAGGAACAGCCGTTCGCGCGAGAGATAACCTTCACCGGTTTGCAGCTCGAAGGGCGTCGCGGTGATCACCCCGGCGAGCTGCGCCGTCGGCGCCAGGATCCACCACAGATCGTCCGCGCGCGCGTCGGCGTAGTAGCGCTTCAATGTCCAGGCGATCAGCACGGTAGCGGCCACCACCACCAACTTGGTCTTCATAACAATGCGCCTGACCGCCGGCGTCGCATTCGCAGCCGAGCCCACGCGAGCAACGCCGTCGCTATCGAGACGACCCACAGCATCTCCGGTTCGGGTCCGCTGGTGACGCCGACCGCGAGATTCGACACGCCGGCTGGCAGCGGCAATGGCTGATCGACATCGGTGACCTCATCTGTGTTCCGCACGATCTCCTGCACCGCGATGAACGACGTGTAGCGCGTCAGCAACCCGTAGGTCAGCCCCAACGAGGTGATGGCCGCCACACGTTCTTCGTCAGGAGCGCCGGGACCAAAATCCGACAGTTCCGCAATCCGGTTTCTCGCCCACAGGTGCCGGAGGGCGGCATGGCTCTCGTTGAGATTCGCCGGCGACACGGCCACCGACGCCTGGTATGGACCGCGACCGGTGTTTCCCGAAATCTCAATCGAGCCGGCCGCGGTGCCTCGCCATTTTCCAAACACCACAATCGGCCGGCTGGCAAACAGGTCGGGCACCGTGCCGGGCTCGACGTCATACACATCGAAGCCCTGGAACTTCACGTCGATGCCGGTCAGCACGGGCGAGTCAATGTAGCGACGAAACCTGGACGCCGCATCCGGCGCTTCACCGGGGCCCGTTACGACAAACGGCTCGCCGAGTCCCGCGCGCGCCACGCCCTCGATGAGCAACCGGTTCACGCTGCTGCCAATCCCGAACGCGAACACGTTGAGGTCGTCTCGTTGTTCGCGAATGTAGTCGAACACATCCGTTTCCGCGTTGATGTAGCCGTCGGTGACCAGGACAACGCTGCGGGACGTCGCCGGCTGGCGGGGCAGTGCGACCGCCCGTTGGAGGCCATCCAGGAGCCGGGTCCCGCCGCCACCGTTTTTCGCGCCGATAAACTGCAGCGCCCGTTTCATGTTGGCCGGTGTCGCTGCGACCGACGTCGGCGAGAAGACCTCGGACCCGGATTCAAACACGACGACGTTGAACACATCGGAGGGCCGCAGCACGCCCGCGAGATCGGTCATCAGTTGCTTGGCCGTGTCCAACGGAAATCCGTACATCGAGCCCGATACGTCCAGGACGAAGATGTACTCGCGCCGCGGCATCTCACTCGGCTCGACCGCCTGCGGTGGTTCCGCCATCAACAGGAAGAAGTTCTCGTCGCGGCCCTGGTAGAGCAACAGTCCCGAGGCGATCTCCGCTCCCGCCAGTCGGTAGCGCAGAATGAAGTCGCGGTTCCCGGACAAGCGCTCCGAGTCGGCGAGAACGATGTCGGCGCGTCCGGCATTGCTCGACCGCACCACCACCTGATGCGACGCCGAGACGAGCTCCTGCAGCGGCACACCGGTCGAAACCACGCCGGCGAGGTAGAACTCGCTGCGTGGCGCCTCGCCTTGACGCGTGTAGGGCGCCTTCACGAACTCGTCTCCCGGCGAAGCCTGGCTCTGGCTCTTTTCGGAGTAGCGCGGACCGACCACCGTCGGGTAGACGAATTCGTAGACGCCGTCGGTCGGCACCAGTAGCTCCGTGTAGCGGAGCTCGACCGCAATGCTGTCGCCGGGCAACACGTTCGCGACCTTCATCGAGAACACGTTGGGACGACTCTGCTCCAACAATGACGCGCTCTTGCCCTCGCGCTTGGCGGCCTCGAACTCACGCGCGGCCTGCTGCCGCTCTTTGATCGTCGCCACCGTCCGGACATTGCCAACGGTCATCGTCAATCCGTAGACCGCCGCCCGCGTCGAGGCGGGGAAGACGTAGCGGGCATGCAGCGGGCGCGTGCCGTGATTCTCGTACACCTGCCGGACGGTCACGTCCGCGATTACGCCGGTGATGGCCACGTCGACGCGCGTCTCCTTCAGTGGCAACCGATCGATCGAGGCGTCTCCGCCTTCGACAAAGAAATAGGGAGAAAGCGTTCGATCGGCGGCCCTGAGCTCGCCCTGCGCCCAGAGGTCGAGCGGCAGGAACGAGATACAGACGACCGACGCCACAATGAGGTTGCGAGTCGAGAGTGCCATGGTTACTTGACCTCCGTCCCGCCCTTGACCGCTTCGACACGTGCGAGGTTCTGCTTCGCCTTTTCGTAACGGGGGTCCACCAGCAGGGCGTCGCTGTATGCCTCGGCCGCGGCCCGGAAGCTGCCGGTGTGCTCGAGCGCCATGCCCAGGTTGTTGTGAAATTCAGCGACGTTCTTGCGCAGCTCGACGGCCTGTGTCAGCAACGGCAGCGCCTCGTCCGCGCGTTTGGTTTCGAGGAGCAACAATCCGAGATTGTTCAGCGACCACACGTCGCCCTCATTCAAATCAATGGCGCGACGATAGGCTTCAACGGCTTCTTCGGTCTTGCCCTGCTCGCGGAATGTCCGCGCGAGCAGTCTCTGCACTTCAGCGGACTCAGGATCGACCTGCGACGCGCGTGTAAGACGTTCGATCGCATCCTCTGGCCGCTTCTGGTCGATGAAGAGGCGAGCCGAGTTCACCAGGCTCTTGACGTGCTCCGGATCGATGCTGAGCGCCTGCTCGAACGCTTTCTCGGCCTTCGGGAAGTCGCCGCTCTTCCACGCCGACAGTCCGAGCATGTAGTAGCCCCAGCCGTTGCCCGGCTTGCGATTGACGTAGGCCTCGAAGATCGCGGTGGCTTCCTGATAGTTCTTGGCCTGGAACGCGGCTTCGCCGTCGGCGAACGACGCCGACACCGTGTTTGACGGCGTTGTGGGCGCCACGAACCCTTCGTCGCCGACCCGCACCGGGGCCGGGGATGCACTTGGTGTCTTGACTGGTTCCGACTGCGCCGCCGCTTCCTTTGCGGCTTTCGCCCGTCTGCTCTCGCGCTTCGAACAGCCTTGGACGCCCACAGCTGCTACGAGCAGGACCGCCGTGACGATTCGTATCGATTTCATGATTCGCTCCCGTGGTTGGCCGACCCTCAACGCGGTCGATCTGCCAACTCGTAGGGCAAGGTGGGAGCCACTCGAAAGTGGCCCCAAACGGGCGGATTTCCTGTGGGGATCGTGTCGCCGCGGACACGCACACTGTGTCTATTCGTCCCGGTGCGTGCCTTTGCTGATGCCGTGACGGCGCATGACTTTGAAGAGGCTGGAATGATCGGCAAGGCCGAGCGCCGCGGCCGTCCGCGTGACATTCCATTCGTGGTTCTCGAGCGCGCTGAGGATGATCTGTCGTTCGGCCTGCGACTTGAGCGCCTTCAACGTCCCAGGCGCCGCCGCCGTTTCGCCGGCTTCCTCCCGTTCGTCGTTGCGGATCTCAGGCGGAACATCAACCGTGTCGATCTGTTCGGCATCGGACGCGATCATCATCCGTTCCAGGCAATTCCTCAGCTCGCGCACGTTGTTCTTGCGCCAGTCGTAAGCGGTGAGCAGGGCGACGGCGTCCGGTGTAATCGGCTTCGGCCTTACACCGATGCGTGCCGAAATCGTGCCGAGCAGATGTGCGACCAGCGCCGGCACGTCGGCCAATCGTTCACGCAATGGCGGGACCCGTACGGTGTGCACGTTGAGGCGATAGAGCAAATCCTGCCGGAAGCGGCCGGCCTCGACCTCGCGCTCGAGATCGCGATTGGTGGCCGCTATCACCCGCGCCGTGATCTGGATGGGCCGGTCGCCGCCCACGCGCATCACTTTTCGCTCCTCGAGCACGCGCAGCAGCTTGGCCTGCGCCGGCAGCGGCAGCTCGCCAACTTCGTCGAGGAACAGCGTGCCTGAGCCAGCGTTCTCGAATGCGCCCCGACGGAGGCGATCGGCGCCGGTGAAGGCGCCGCGTTCGTGGCCGAACAGTTCACTCTCGACGAGTTGCTCGGGTAGTGCCGCGCTGTTGACGGCCACCAAAGGAGCTTTGGCGCCCGGGCCCCGCCGATGCAGCTCATGCGCCACCAATTCCTTTCCGGTGCCGCTCTCGCCAACCACGAGGACGCTACTGGGAATCGGCGCCAGCCGCGCGATGGCGTCGCGCAGCGACCGCATCGGCGCGCTGTCGCCAATGAGCGGGGTGTCGCCCTCGAATCTCGAGCGCAACGTGCGCACTTCCGACACCAGCCGCCCGCGCGACACCGCGTTTTCGATCTCCTGCACCACGCGCTCGATGGGCTCCGACTTGTCGACGAACCCATACGCGCCGAGCCGCACCGCCTGGATGCAGCGGTCGTAGCTGCCGGTGCCGGTGTAGACGATGACCGGTGTGTCGATGCCGCGCTGCTGCAACCTCCGCAGCACCTCGAACCCATCGATGCCCGGCATCTCAAGATCGAGCACCACGCAATCGATCGGCTCGCGGGCCAGCACATCGAATGCCTCGTCGCCGCCGGCGGCCACGGTGGTCTGATAGCCGCCCACGCGTTTGAGGTCGTAGGCATACTGTCCGGCCATGGCTGGGACGTCGTCGACGACGAGCACGTGGATGGTCATGATCGCCTCGGCCCGCCGGCCGGAATGTCGATGATGAAACGTGTGCCTTGACCGGGCACGCTCTCGACATTGATCGTACCGTGCAGGTCCATCACCAGCCGTCTGACAATTGAGAGGCCCAGGCCAGTGCCCTTCTCTTTCGTCGTATAGAAGTCGTCGAAAATGCGCTTCGCCTCGTCCGCTGACATCCCGCGACCTGTGTCGGCCACGGTCACGCGCACGGCCGGGACATCGCCGTCGCGGTCATGCACCCTGGTTGAAACCGTGATGCGTCCCGGCTGCGAGTGCAGGCTGTCCACCGCGTTGGCGATCAGATTCTCGAGGATACGGCGGAACGCCACCGGATCGCCAACCACCCGAGGCAACGCCGCCACGTCGGTCTCGAATGCGACGTGCTCGTATCCTTGCGCGGCACGGGTGACGTCGGTAATCAGCGCGTTCAAGTCGCAGTCGCGCCGGTCCAGTGGCGGCGACAGGCGCTGGTAGCTGACGGCCAGCGTTTCGAGATACCCGATGCTGGAGTCGATGGTTTGCCGGCGCTCGGCGAACACGCCCGCCAGCGCGCCGGGGTCGTCGCGTTCCACTTCAGTGAGATGCCGGACGACGTTGCGCAACGGGATGAGCCCGTTCTTGATGTCGTGATTGACCTGGCGGGCGAGGTCACCGACGGTGGCCCGGCGCTCGGCCTCCCGGATACGCGCCGTGCCGGCCCGCAACCGAGCCGCGAGGTCGCCAAGCAGCCGCGACAACCGGCCGACTTCATCCGTGCCGGCGTCGAACTCCACGTCGAGCCGATCGAGATCGAGCACCGCGGTCTTATCGGCAAGAGCGGCGAGCGGTCGGCTGATTCGGGACGATATCCAGATCGCCAGCAACAAAGCGGTGATGCTCGCGCCCGTGGCGGTGAAGAGCAACCATGCATCCGCACGCCGCAGCAGCGTCCGGAGTGGTGCCTTGGATTGGGTCACCGCGAGATCGGCCGGTGCAATCTCAAAGGCAGTTCCTGTCGGGTTGTGAATCACGGGAAGCTGGAGCTCGCCGACGGCGGGGTCATCGTTCGTGACCGGCGTATCGGTCGCCGTCGACAACGTGCCACCCGGATAGCGCAGCGAGACCGCGATCGCCCGATCGCGAGCCAGCCTCTCGAGCCACGCTGCATCAACGAGGACGCCACCAATAATGATGAACGCTCGGCCACTGATCTCGAACGATTCGGCTCGCGCCAGCGCCAGAAACTCCTTTTCGGGTCCGCGCGTCTTCACGAACGCCACGCCGGGCGTCCGGTGGAGAGCTGACGCCAGCCCTGGTTCGACGCGGCCATGCTCGTTGCGGAAGTGGCCCGAGCTGAGAATGCGCCCATCGCCATCCTGGATTTGCAGCATCGACAGCCCGGTCAGGCGCATGGCGGTGGCGGCGTAATCAAGGAGGTAACGTTCGGAGTCAACGCCGGCCACGGCCGCGAGGCGAAAACGATTATCGGTCAGCAACGCCCGCTCGAGCGATGCCAGCCGCTCGTCGATGCCCGCACTCTCGCGAGCGAGATCTTCGCGAATCGTCTCCACCACCGAGTCCACACGATGCTGATATTCCTCGGATAGCCGCTGGTAGGTGTCCTGCCGCAGTCCAAACGCAAGCAGCGCAATGGGAATCAGGATCACGGCAGCAAAGGCCAGGAGCAGGCGAGTGCGCAGACTCATCGCGGTCTCGAATCCTTGGCGCCGGCGAGCAGGAGCCCGCCATCCCATTCCGAGGACACGCCGGAGCGCCCTCGCCGCACCACGGCTTGCCGACGCGTGTCGATCAGCGGAACGATCGTTAAGGGATCGAGCCACGGAGCGGCACCGATCAACGACTGCAGATCCCGGCACGGGTCCACGGGCCGGCTGTCGACAGACACCACGTATCCCGCATCGGCTCCGAGCCGGATCGCCTGCGCCAGAGCGTTGCCCGTCAAGCCGAGAGCCCGCTCGTAGGTCCGCCGCGGGCGATCGGGAAGCAGCACCTCAAGAAACATTGTCGCGGCGGGTCCAGAAGCGCGCACCAGTCCCACGAACCGTTCGGCCAGATCGCGCGCGGCACCGTCGTTCGCGTCGTAGACGATTCGCGGGGCAGGCGAAGTCCGGCCCCGCGGCGGTGCTTGCAGAACGTCGCAACCGCGCACCGTCTGCCACCAGAACGGCTCCGCTGCTCCACGCGCTTCCCCTCGAACCGCATCGTCGGCCAGCGCCTGCCGCGCCTGCGCGGATAGCAGCACTGTCGGACCCGATCGACCGGGTGTGAGCAGCACGTGCGTTCGCTGCCATGCCAGGGGTATCGCGTGAAACTGCGGAAGCGTCCGTGCGTACTCGAGCGCGGACGAATCTCGGGTGAGCAGCAGATCAGCGCCGGCATCGAGGAGGTCTCGCGCATCGCCGGGAGCCACGAGGAACCGAAGGGGAGGCAGGGCGTCTCGAGTGATAGTGATTACCGGCGGGCGCTGCTCTCGTTGCGGATCACCCGGTGGTGCAAGCCGCGCCGATCGCGTTCCCAGCGGCCACGCCGAATCGGCCACCGGCTTGGCGATGGCCAGATCGGGATGAGCCAGCACGCGTAATGCGTCGACGTCCGCGTGTTGACGTTTGAACGTGATCGCGACGGCGTGCTTGTCAACGGCCACGATCGAGTCGACAGGGTGCAGTTGATCGCGGTTGCCATCAGCGCTCCAGCTCGCGCGGACGTCGTCCGCGGTCAGGGGTGTGCCGTCGGCGAATCTGGCATTCTCGCGCAAAGCGAGAACCCACGTGCGCCCGTCGGCGTCGAGGCGCCACGACGCGGCAAGCGCTGGGCGGACCCGTCCCAGGCAATCGACGGTGACCAGCGTTTCGTATAGCTGGCGGAACAGCAGGCCCTCGCTCTCGTTCGTCGGGCGCGGTGCGTGTTTTGGATCGATGGGGTCAGTCAGGCCAACGGTCGCAATGGCTTCGCCAGCCGCCGCGATGAGCGCGCACTCATCGGTATCAACCGTGGCCGGAACAGTCGTCGGCGCCGGAGCCGCCGCCGGCGGGTCGGGCGTGGTGAGCACCGGTGCTGGCGGCTCTGGTGGATGATTGACTGGCGGGACGGGAACCACCACCGGGGCTGGGCGCACGCAGCACACGGAGATCGCCTGAAGGCAGACGATGAACCCGAATGCGGCGAATCGATCGATCACCTTCACGCCTTTCGCCCATGATATCGAAATCAATCACCCCAGCTCGACCGCTTCGAGCGCCGCTCTACGCTCGCCACTTGGCTACCGCACTGAGTCCCTCGAGGTCGCTTGACACGACCACTTTGCGCTGCGTGGCCCAAGGGCGTTGATCGTCTCGAGGGCCATCCAGCGGATCTCCCCTGCGAACAGCTCGTCAGCGGCCGAAGCGTGTAACGTATTGGTGCTTGCCGGCACTAATCAGCACGTGCTTCTGAAGCGCGTCCCTGACCGTCCAGATGGCAAACTTGAAAGAACTGAGCGAGTCCGGAGAAAAGCGATGAACCACTACGACGCTATCATTGTCGGCGCGCGCTGCGCCGGGTCCCCAACGGCCATGCTGCTGGCTCGCAAGGGATACAAGGTCCTGGCGGTCGATCGAGCCACGTTCCCAAGCGACACCATCTCGACGCATCTAGTGCATCCGCCGGGACTGTCGGCCATGAAGCGGTGGGGCTTGCTCGACAGGCTCGTGGCCACGGGATGCCCGGCTATTCACAGCTACGCCTTCGACATGGGCCCGTTCGTGATCGAAGGGTCGCCTTCGAATGGCGATGTCGGCGTGTCGTACGGCCCGCGTCGCACCGTGCTCGATAAACTGCTGGTCGACGCCGCCGCGGAAGCCGGCGCCGAGATTCGCGAGGGCTTTGTCGTCGAAGACATCGTGAGGGACGGCGAGCGCATCACCGGGATTCGCGGCCATGACAAGGGAGGACGGAGCGTCACGGAAAGCGCGCGCGTCGTGATCGGCGCCGATGGCCTCCATTCCATGGTCGCGAAGGCCGTGTCGGCGGAGCAATACAACGAGAGGCCGCCGTTGCAGGCCAGCTACTACACCTACTGGAGCGGACTGCCGATGAACGCCCGGTTCGAGGCCTACGACCGCGGCACGCGGGTGTTCGCGGCCTGGCCGACCCACGATGACCTGACGCTCGTCATCGCCGGCTGGCCGTACGCGGAGTTCGACGCCAACAAGCACGACATCGAAGGGAATTACCTGGCGGCCCTCGCGACAGCCCCGGTGTTCGCCGATCGCATTCGCTCCGCGAAGCGTGAAGAGCGTTTCCTCGGCGCCGCCGTGCCGAACTACTTCCGCAAGCCGTTCGGTCCAGGCTGGGCGCTCGTCGGCGACGCGGGCTACAACAAAGACTTCATCACGGCACAAGGGATCAGCGACGCGTTCCGCGATGCCGAGCTCTGCGCACAGGGCCTGGACGAGGCCTGGTCAGGGTCGCGTCCGTTTGATGCCGCCATGGCGGCGTATCAATCGACGCGCGACCAGCACGTTGGGCCGACCTTCGAATTCACCTGCCAGTTCGCGATGATGGCCCCGCCGCCACCGGAGATGCAGCAGCTGTTCGGCGCCGTGCACGGCAATCGCGACGCGATGGATGGCTTTGTAAAAGTGGTCGCCGGCGTCCTGTCGCCGGCCGAGTTCTTCTCGCCCGACAACGTGGGGCGCATCTTCGCCGCGGCCGCGAGTGCCACGACGCGATAACGTCCTTTGCTCAGGCCGACTCCTTGGCGCTCGGGTCGATGTCGGCAACCACCGGAAAGTGATCCGAGGCGAGTCGCGCGGCCGGCGTCGCGTGCCTGATGATCGTGCGAAGCGCGCGGAGCGGATTCACCCAGATCCGATCGAGCGGCACGATCGGCCACTGCACTGGAAACGACGCCGGCCGCGGCGGCCTTCCCAGCCGATCGTCGAGCACACGGACCACCGAGCGGCCCGGCAGCCAGTCGTTGAAATCGCCGAGGACGACCACGAGGGTATGCCGGACCGAATCGAGATAATCGAGAATCTGCCGCACCTGGAAGCGGCGCTCGTGGACGCGGAGGCCGAGATGGGCGGCGAGGACGTGCACGATGGTGCCGCGCACCTCGATGGTTGCGGCAATGGCGCCGCGAGGCTCGCGACGCTCCATGGACAGATCGAACCGGTGCACGTCGACGATGCGATGCCGCGTGAAGAGCGCGTTGCCGAAGCATTCGGTCCCGCTGCGGTGACGCGTTGGTCCCAACACGCACTCATACGTATCCGCCATCGTCAGTGTTACCGGCATCCTGGTCTCGATCGCCACGGTGGCCGGATACGTAAATTCCTGCAGCGCCACGATGTCGGCATCCAGTTCGGCGATCACCGCGGCCACGCGATTGGGATCGTGCCGGCCGTCGGTGCCGACACACGCGTGCACGTTGTAGGTGGCGACGCGGAGCGCCGGCGGCGGCGTTGACATCAGCCGAACTCCGCACGGTCGCGATGACCCGCCACCGACGGCGCGAACTGGCGAATCAGCAGGAACGCCCGCATCGCGCCCGCCAGGATCAGGATCAACACGGCCGCGCCAAATGTTGCCAGACTGTTCGCAACCGAGGGCTGCAGCAAAGCGTCGCGCAGCATTCCGCCAAGGGCACTGAGCGCGACGATCCCCGGAGCGACGCCAACGACAGTGCCCGCGATGAACGTGAAAAAAGGCACGCCGCCTGCGCCGCAGAGCAAGTGGATCGCACCGGTGCTGGCGATGCTCGACAGCCGCAGCACGATCACTCCGACCACTCCCTGCGCGCCCAGTTGTCGGGCCGATCGATACGATCGCGGGCTGATCCACCGCGCCACGCGGTCGGCACCGATGATCCGTCCCGCGACGTAGCCAACCAGCGCCAGCGCCAGCGATCCGATCGCGGCGATCATCGCGCCACGCAGGCCACCGAATGCCACCGCGGCGGCAACGGTCAGCAACTCCAGCGGAACGAGTAGCAGACCGGCGATCAGAAATGCGCTGGTACCAATCAAGAGGGCCGACGGCAGGCCCGACGTACCGGCCAGCGTGTCACGGACGGTTTGAAATTCGGGCCGCGCGTTGATGGCGGATGACGCGGCTACCGCTGCGAGCAGTGCGATTGCGGGCAGGATCCAGAGTCGCAGCGGACTGCTCGTGCCGGTGACTTCGACCGGCGGCACCAGCTGCTCCACCGTGGTACCGAAGCCGATCGGCTCGCCTGGATCGATTGTGTCGCGAACCGTTTCGGATGGTGTAGTCGGTGAATCGGTGACCGGTTGGATCGGGGTCAAGGTCCGATCGGCGGTCTGCCGCGCATCGATTAACGCGCACAACGATCCGGCGCGATCGAGCGCCGGAGACACCTTCGCGACCTCCATCCCGAGATGCTCGGCGAGCAGCCGATCGCGAATGTGGCGAATGCCGGCACCCACCAAAGGCTCACCGGCGGCTTCGACCGCGAGGTCACATTCGGTATCCATACCCATCGAGCGTCGCGCGAAGTTGGCGGATCCAACGCGCAGCAGCTCGTCATCCACGACCATCACTTTGGAATGGATGAACGTCGGCACATCATGCGCCCGCGACGCGATGGGGTAGACGAGCCGCAGCCGGCCGTAACGATCCGCAGCCTTCATCCTCTCGAACGCCGCGTCGCGGAATGCCCCCATCGTCTGACGCTCGAGCCATCCGGCGCATTCTTTCGGCACCACCATCACCACTTCGGGGCCGTCGGGCTCCTGGAGTCGCGCGGCAAGCGCGTCGGCCATGCTCTCGTCCGTGAAGTACTGGTTCTCGATGTAGATCGTGCGCCTCGCCTGCGCGATCGAATCACGAAACAGCGTCTCGCATTCGCGGATCGCCGGCCGGCCTTCGGATGGCGGGACGGTGCGCGCGATGGCCACATCGACGTCCGTCAGATCGGGTTTTACCTCGGGTGGCCACAACTCGGTGCTGGATGCGCCGAGCGCCGGCAGGCGCTCATGTCCCACAGCGCGCCAACGATCGCGCGCCAGCTGGCCCAGGCTGGTCGCGACCGGTCCACTGACCATGAGCTGCACTTCGTGATACGGGTCATAGGGCCGGCCGAGTACCGTTTTTCGCGCGGGCTCTTCGACGCGATGCGCAGTGGTGTCCCAGCGGTGGCTCGTCAGATCGATGCTGCCGCAGAAGGCCAGCTGGTCGTCGACGACGATGACCTTCTGGTGGTGGCTGGCGCCGACGGGATGATGGTCGTCGAACCCGAATCGCACGCGGCGCGGAACCTTCCATCGCAGCCGCCAGCGCGTCAGCGGCTCGCGCTCGAGCGTGTAGACCGAGCCGTAATCCCAAGTCAGGATGTAACAACGCAGCTGCGGACGACGTTTGCTTATAAACGCGATCAGCTGGTCGAGCCGTGTCGGGGCCTCGGTGGCGTCACCGCCGGGTTCGAGATCCACCGTGGACGAGGTGTCCCAACCGAGGATGAAGACGGTGTCGCGCGCGTCAAGCAGCGCACGTCGCACCAGGCGGAAATAATCCGCGGCATCCTGGATGCAGGAGAGCTTCTGCGCGCGTTCGACTCGCCAGCAGTTGGTCCCCGGTTGAATGATCGCTGGGGTCGGCGGCGCGCTGCGGCCCTTGACGGCGCGTTGAGTCGCGCGACTCATTCCGCGTGCCTCGCACGACGCAGCGTCCGGTTGATGAACCAGGCCAACGTCAGCGGAATGCCGACGAACAGTGCGGCGGTGCTAAGCGTCGCCGGCGACGGATTGCGGAGAGCCTGCGTCAGCTGGTAACCGAACCCGGCGAGTGCGATCACGATCGCGCCCATCCCGAGCAGCGTGCCGAGAATGAAGTCGCCGTAACGCACCGTCGATGCGCCGATCACGATGTTCACGAGCGTGAATGGGGCCGGGACCTTCCGCACCAAGAAGACGGCAAGGGTGCCGTTGCGATTTAGCGTGCGGGCAACCGCGGTAATCCGTTCGCCGCCGAGCCGTTCAACGCGCGGCATCCCGAGCCAGCGGCCGATGGCAAAACCCATCGACCCGCTGGCGAGGCACCCCGCCATGGCGTAGATCGGCCCGAGCACGGGACCGAACGCAATCCCCGTTGCCGTAATCAACAACAACACGGGGAACAGACCCAGAACGATGAACGCGAGCATCACTATTGGCAACGCGTACCAGGCATGACGATGGGGTTCCACGAAGGCGGAGACCTCATCGGCACTGACCGCCGCGAGCGGAAGCCAGTTCCAAGCGGCGACGCCCAAGGCACAGATCAGCACCGCCGCGACCAATCGAAGCCACGCAAGCTGATCCATGTCGCGTTCCCGCAAATGTGTGGAGCAAGAAGGATGCCTGTGGCGGCCAGCCAGCTCTGGTGTGGCCTTGGCGGGGTGCGGCCGTATTGAGTATGCTGAGCGCGGGTTCTTCGAGTTCCGAGGCCCGAACGAGGAGTCGAATCGATGTCTTTCCGGAAACTGTTCGTCTGCACCGCCATCTTCACCGCCGCGATCATGTCCGCCAGCCCCAGCTTGGCCCAGCGCGGTGGCGGCGAAGCCAAGGCCCCAGACACGACCGATCCGCGCACGGCGCGATTCGGGGTGTGGGACAACTCGACCAATCCGAACAATGTCATGACCTACGAGGCTTACGAGAAGGGTGGCAGCAAGCTCACGGTCAGCAACCCCAGCAATCCGGCGAACGACTGGAGCTATGTGACGCTGTTCGACGGAGTGTTCCGTCCCGTCACCGGCCAGAAGGGCGCCGAGACGGCCGTCGAGATCATCAACCCGAAGAGCATCCGCATCTACAACAAGCGCGACGGCGTGGTGAACCAGGTGGTGATCAACACGTTGTCGGAAGACCTCAACACGATCAACAACGAGTACATCCGCATGGACAAGGATGGCAAGATCACGGGCGTCACGCACGTGACCTACATCCGCCGCAAGAAGTAGTCGCGCGCCGCAACCGTCGCTATTTGCAATGAGAGGTCGCCCTCGGGCGACCTCTTTTCCTTTTCAGCATGCCGCCACGCGATCAGCGCAGGCTGTTGCGAAGAAACACATGCCGATGACGAACAAACGCATAGTTTCCCTCCTTAAGGGAACCGCACAGTTCATGCCCTCGGACGCCCCGGTTGCCATCCTCGGTACTGAGCAGGAGCAATCACGTGGACGGGCGCGAATGTAACCCCGTGACAGTCCGCGCGCAGTGCTGTATTGAACATCCGTAGATGAATCGGACTCGAGTACAGGCTGCTCGGCACGATCTTGCAGATCATCGCGGGCATGCGCTGACGTCGGTGTGCCCAATTGCACAGCCGATTGGCGTCCGCTCTCTTAGCATTGCGGTATGTACGGAAGGAGGACGTAGATGTCCATTGCCAGGGTGTCGGAAATCAGCGCGACGTCTTCGAAGAGTTTCGAGGACGCGATTCAGCAGGGTCTCGCCAGGGCGGTCAAAACGCTGCGCAACGTCAAGAGTGCGTGGATCAAGGAGCAGCAAGTGCGCCTGACCGACGGTCGCGTCACGGAATACCAGGTCAACATGATGGTGACGTTCATCCTCGATGACTAAGAGGTAGGGCTGAGCCACAGAAACGAGGGTGCCGGCCGTCGCGTCGCGGCAGCCGGCGCTTCACGAGCCTTCTGGCGGTCCCAATCGCGGTAATCGCAGTCGGAGCCCCAACATGCGGTATACTGAGGGCTCGTTCTCACACGTAAGCCTGCCAGCGTTGATCCAGCGCCCACCGGCCATCGGCAGCGTTGGACCTACCAACCTCCTTCCTGCCCATACGTTTCGTTCAATGGACTCGAAGGAATCGACAACATGGCTTCTATTAGCGGCACCATCAAGCGCATCGTCTCGGACAAGGGTTTCGGCTTCATCCTCGCGGGTGACGGCACCGAATACTTCTTCCACAACTCGGCATGCACCGTGACGCATTTCGATGATTTGCGCGAAGGACAGGCCGTGACGTTCGACCTCGGCCAGGGCCCCAAGGGTCCCCGCGGTGAAAACGTTCGCGTGGCGTAATTGGCACCTTACTCGGTAGCCGGAGAGCGACGATGACCACCGCCAGCCTCGAAGCACTACTGCGCAACATCATCCTGCATCGCCAGCTACCGTTTACTTTTCAGTCAGTATCGCCAGCCGCCAACGGCTGGCACATCGTCGTCTGTGACGATGCGGGCGCGACGCTGTCGCTCACCGTGCCGGCCGGCCGCCCGATGGATATCCGCAGCGCCTTTCAAGATCGGCTCGAAACCGCCGTCGAAGACGCCACTTTCCGCTGAAGCGGGAGGCGCGATCGGCGCCGCTTACAATCGCACCGGATGGCGGCGGTCAAGGCGATCCTGATTCACGGCAACGGCGGCTGTACCGCAGGTGACATCTGGCTGCCGTGGCTGGAGCGCGAGTTGACCGCACTTGGCCTCGACGTCACCAACCAGACGTTTCCGGACAACATCAAAGCGCGGGCCGAGGTCTGGCTGCCGCACCTCGCAACCCTTGGTGCGGACGAGAACACCATCCTGATTGGTCACTCATCGGGCGCGGCGGCGGCGATGCGATACGCCGAGACACACCGTGTGCTCGGATCGATTCTGGTTGGCGTGTGTCACACCGACCTCGGCGACAGCTTCGAAGCCGCCAGTGGCTACTACGCTGCCGAGTGGCAGTGGCATCGCATCCGCGACCACCAGCAGTGGATCGCGATCTACAACTCCACGGACGACCCACACATTCCGATTGCAGAACCGCGGTTCGTGGCCGCGCAACTGCGATGCAGTTACTTTGAGTTTACCGACCGCGGCCACTTTGTGAACGCGCGTCAGTTTCCCGAGATCGTGGATCTGGTGCGGCGAAAACTCTCGATCTGACGACGCTGTCGTCCCGGCGTCCCGCTCAGCAGCGTCGCGGTCGACGACGCGATAAAGACCGTTGAATACGTTCCCGCCACGATGCCGACCATCATCGTGAACGCAAAGCCCCGCAGCGCCTCGCCGCCGAAGACATAGAGCGCCACCACCGAGAGAAGAGTGGCCCCGGCGGTGATCACGGTGCGCGACAGGGTCTGATTCACGCTGAGGTTGACCACCGCGTCGAGCCCTTCGGCAGGCATCCGCTTCGCGTTCTCACGCACGCGGTCGAAGATGACGATGGTGTCGTTGACCGAGTAGCCGATGATCGTCAGCAGTGCGGCCACGACGTTCAGTGACAGGTCGTAACCAGCCAGTGAGAGGCAAGCCAAAGTGACCAGCACATCGTGGACCGTGGCCGCGATCGCCCCGGCCGCGAACGCGAGGCGGAAACGGATGGCGATATAGATCGCGATGGCGGCCAGCGATGCGGCTACCGCATAGATCCCGCGGCGCTGCAAATCGCTGCCAATCATCGCGGTCACCAGCTCGCGCTTCTCGACGGAGAATTCGGGCGGGCCTGATGCCCGCAACGCGTCCGTGATCACGCGGACCGTGTCCTGCAGGGCGTCACTCCCCGACGACACGAGCGGCAGTCGAATGAGGAACTGGCGTTCGGCGGCGGAGCCGTAACGCTGGACTACCGCATCGCCAGGGAGACTCGAGACTGCGGCGCGTACTTGCTCCTCAGTCACTCCTTCCTTTACATATTCGACGACCACAAGCGTGCCACCAGTGAAGTCGATGCCGAGTGTCATGCCGCTGGTAATGATCGTCCACGCGCCCGCACCAATCACGACGAGCGACAGGACCAGCGCGTGCCAGCGCCACCGCGTGAAGTTGGCGCGGGTGTTAGCGAACAGTTGCGTGCGTCCGATGCCCAGCGTGGTTGAACGCCCCCCACCTTCGCCAAGGCTACGGTGGGCAGGTCTGAGCGCGATCTCGAACAGCGTGCGCGACACGAACACCGCGGTGAATACGTTCGCCAGCAGGCCGATCGCCAGCGTGGTAGCAAAGCCGCGAATGGGATCGGTGCCGAACTGAAACAGGAATGCCGCAGCGATGAGTGACGTGACATGCGTGTCGACGATGGTCAGCCAGACGCGCGTGAAGGCGGCCCTCACCGCGGACCGCGGGCCTTGCGCGATCGCGAGTTCTTCTTTGAGCCGCTCGAAGATCAAGACGTTCGAATCGACGCCCATACCGATCGTCAGGATCAAACCGGCAATGCCCGGGAGCGTGAGCGTCACCGGGATGTAGGCCATGAGCGCCAGCAGAATTAGCAGGTTCAACACCACCGAGACGAGCGCGTTGACGCCGGCCAGGCGGTAGTAAGCCAGCATGAACAGCAAGACGAGGACGAGCCCGCCGAGCGACGCCAGCACCCCGGCGCGGATCGATGCGGCGCCAAGGCTCGCGCCAACCGTGCGTTCCTCGACGTACTCCAGGTCCGCTGGCAGCGCGCCCGAGTTGAGGTTGATGACCTGCTCGATCATGTCCTCCCGGCTGACGCCGGCAATCTGTCCCTGATCGTCGATCCGCGACTCGATGGTGGCGACCGACGTGACGCGGTTATCCAGCACTGTTGCGAGCAGCCGGCCGATGTTGCGTTCGGTGACGGTGCCAAAACGCCGGGCCGCATCCGGCTTGAGCGTGAAGCCCACCGCCGGGCGGTTGTACTGGTCGAGCGAATGCCGCGCGCTCCGAAGATCGTTTCCGGTGAGCGCCGGAGCGCGTTGGACGACGTAGAAGGCCGGGTTGCCCGACTCAATGCGGTTCGGCTGAAGCGGCAGAATCTCAAGGTTCGACGGCAGCGCGTTGTTGTAAGCGCGGAGTGCCGCTTCGCGGTCCGCGAACGGTCCTTGATCGACCAGGGTCAACCGCAGTTGCGCCGTTGACTTGATCGTCCGTTTCGCGCTTTCGACCTCGGAGACTCCCGGCAGCTGCACCAGGATTTGATCGGCGGCCGTGTAGCGCGCGATCACCGGCTCGGCGACGCCCAGTTCGTTGACCCTGCGGCCGATTGTGCGAAGCGCCTGCTCGACGGTGTCGTCGCGCAGGGCGC
The DNA here is from genome assembly GCA_963784445.1 of uncultured Acidimicrobiia bacterium. Taxonomy (GTDB): domain Bacteria; phylum Acidobacteriota; class Vicinamibacteria; order Vicinamibacterales; family UBA2999; genus 12-FULL-67-14b. The sequence continues at coordinate 972,157 of CAWARO010000003.1, forward strand.
CGGCAGCCGCCGGCGGCAGGCGAAACGTATGGCGGCCGTCCGCAGCCGTCCGTTGATAGATCGGCGCGGACGCTTCCGCCGCGCGGGTCAGCGCTGATTCATCGCCGATACCGTCGACATGAAACTCCGTCGCGCTTGCGACCTCGACCGACGAAAACGCAACACGTGCCTCGGTCAGCGTGGTGCGCAGCCGCTCCGCGGCGGCTTGCGTCTGCAGCCGCAGGGCATCGTCTGTCTTGACGCGCAACACGAGCTGCACGCCGCCATTCAGGTCGATGCCGAGTTTGAGCGAATCCTGGATCGGATAGAGCATCCAGAGCGAGAGAGCGATGACGCCGATGATGACGAGCACACGATTGCGAGCGCCGCCGAAGAACGAGATTTCCGTACGCATGACTGATCTCCTGATTGAACGAGACACGCCCCGCCGGAGGCGGGGCAAAACGACGCTGTCCTAGCGAGGCGGAGCGATCAGACCGGGCTTGCCGGCCCGAAGCACAGCCTCGCTAGTTGCGTGGCCGCGAACCAACGGGAGCGGATCAGATCAGGAGAGGTGTGTGCCGGAGGTAGTGCGGGGCTGAACGAACCGGAGGATCCGGTGAACTGGCGGCGAGCCGAGGCTCAAAGATCAGCGCGGCTGGTGTAGCGCCGAGTGCGGCGTGCACTAGTGCGGACTTCCACACCGATTCGGTGACGGCGGCCACCGTTTGCTGCTGCGCCCGCCACTGGCGGTCCGAATTGCCGGAGTCGTGCGAGTCGCCCGCAAGCTCGCACGACCCGGCATCGACCATCGTGATGATGTCGTCCGACGGAGCCGCGCCGGTACGGGCGCCGGCCATCCACAGCAGCGCGAACAGACCGATCGCGAGAAACATCAGGCGACGCACCGGTCCATTGTGACTGGTCGCGGGGAGGCGGTCAAACCTCGACCGGAGCTTCGATTTTCGCCGCCGTTGCTTGGCTGCGGTAGGCTAGTACGTCATGCGCATCGTCCAATTGCCCATCATCGTTGTTGCATTGTTCGTGGCCGCCTCGGCCGCGGCGCCCTTCGACGTTGCTCAGGGCAGCCCCGAGCGAAGTCGAGGGGCGCAACCGACCACGCCGCCCCCGCAAAAGGGCCAGCCCGCACCGCCATTACAGCCCGGGCAGAGTAACGATCCATTCCCGGCACCGATCCCCGAGCGGGACGGTGTGATCCGTGTCAACGTGCGCGAGTTTGCGACGCTACCGGACATTGACGGCGTGGTGGCGCGGATGATGAACCTGGAAGACCAGGCCGCCACGAAGCGGCTGTTCGTGAACGACATGCGTGGCCCGATCTACAGTGTCAGCTACGACGGCGCCACCGTCAGGCTCTACGTGGACATCAACGATCCGAAGTGGGGCGTTGGCGTGCAGTTCCAAGGACGCGAGCGCGGCTTTCAGAGTTTTGCATTCCATCCGCAGTTCGGCCAGGCTGGCTCGCCCGGGTTCGGCAAGTTCTACACCTACACCGACACCACGAACATGACGCCGCCGGCGGATTTCACCACTCCCGGCGAGAAGCCGACGCACGACACGGTGCTGCTCGAGTGGACGGCCAAGACGCCGTCCGCGGCCGCCTACGATGGCGGATCGCCCCGCGAGTTGATGCGGTTCCGTCAGCCGTTTGCGAATCACAACGCCGGTCACGCCACGTTCAATCCGCTCGCCAAGCCCGGAACTCCCGACTTCGGCCTGATGTATGTGGGTGTGGCCGATGGCGGGAGCGGCGGCGATCCGATGCGGTTGTCGCAGAACATGGCGTCGGCGTTCGGCAAGATCTTCCGCATCGATCCGTTGGGATCGAACAGCCCCAACAAGAAGTACGGGATTCCGGCGAGCAACCCGTTCCTGAAAACCAAGGACGCGTTGCCGGAGATCTATGCGCTTGGCGTTCGCAACCCGCAACGCTTTGCGTGGGATCCCCGCAACGGCAACATGTTCGTCTCCGACATCGGCCAGAACATCGTCGAGGAGGTGAGCCCGGTGACGGCTGGCGCGAACCTGGGATGGAACGACTGGGAGGGCAGCTACCGCTTTATCGGCCGCCAGGCGGTCAGCATCGAGAAGCCGCGCAGCGATCCCGCCATGACGTATCCGGTGGCGGAATATGGCCAGGTCGATCCGCTGCTGCAAAACAACTCGGCGGCGAGCGGCTTGATCATCTACCGCGGCAAGGAAATTCCGCAGCTGTCGAATCTCCTGATCTTCACCGACCTGCCGAGCGGCGAGATGTTCTACGTCAGCGCCGACAAGCTGCCGGCAGGAGGCCAGGATCCGATCCGGCGGATCGCGGTCGGCACCGAAGGCGATTTCAAGACGATGCTGCAGGTGGTGCAGGCGAAGAATGAGGCACAGGGGAAGAAGCCCGCGACGCGCGTCGATCTGCGGATGATCGGCGGGCCGGCGAATCAGATCTTTCTGTTGAACAAGAGCGACGGCGTCATTCGCGTGCTGGCGCCGTAATCATCGCTCGTCAGAGCGCTGGGACGACTGGTTGACCGTCTGAACCGATCGGTATCGGCTTCACCCACGCGGCCAAGGCCACAGGCAACGATCCGTACAGATGCGGGAAGAGATCTCCGCCACGCGAGGGTTCCCACTTGATCGCGTTACCGAGCGCCTCCGCCGGCACGGCCACCAGCAATAGATCCGGCACTCCAACAAAATGCCTTCTCGCGGTCTCGTGAACTTGCGCCGCCGTGGAGAAATGAATGAACCCGTCCGCGACATCGAGGGGTGAGCCGATCAACGAGCCGGTCTCCTGCGCGTCCAGCCACAGCTGCTTTGGCAGGATTTTGTAGATGGTCATCGGTCGTTCAAAGGATAGATCGGAGGAGCGAAGCGAGCCAGGCGGTGGTTTTGCGACGTCGACTTGGCTCCGAGAACTCCTTTGCTCCTGCTCGCCGGCGGAATAGAATCGCCTGCCCCCGCCGGCTCATTCCAGAGAGGAGTTTCGTATGATGGCCCGCCTACTCGTTGCGCTCATCGTGTTGTGGAGTGCCAGTCCTGCCGCCGCTCAAGAGTTCGAAGTATGGCTGGTCGACCAGTCCAACTCGCCCGGCGTGTCCCATGGAGGAGCGATTTACGTCTACCAGGGCGATGACCTGATGGGGGAGGACGCCGCAACTGCACCCTCGACGAAGATCGATCTCGGAGGCGCGACGACCCAGCTGTGCATGGCATCCACCGGTGCGAACCCGGTGCGGCCGCACATGATTTTCTTCAACTCCACCGGATCGCATGCGGTGCTCGCGTTCGTGGCCAGCGGACACGTGGTGTTCTTCGACTCGGCCACGCGCGCGCCCGTCGCGTGCGTCCGATCGTCTCCCGGTGCCGGCGGCACCCGCCAGGCGCACGCCGCGGTGCCGACGCGTGATGACGCCGCGGTCATCGTGGCGAACCAGAACGGCAAGCTCTTGGAGCGCATCACCACCAACTACGCGACCAATTCGTTCGTGCTCGACCCCGCGGCGACGCTGGATCTCGCCAACTGCACAACACCGAACGGCGTCGCCTGCCAGGCGGCGGGGGTGCGTCCCGACAACGCGCCGATCTGCGCGTTTGTGGCCTCGGATAACGGCCCGGCCTTCGTCACCCTCCGCGGCGGCGGCCACTTCGTCGTTGACCACACGACCACCCCGATGGGCATCGTCGGTGAATACACCATGGATGTGATCAAGCCGAACGGCTGCGGCGCCGTCGAGGCGAAGCAGCACGTGTTCCTGAACGCGGGTGGCGGCACGGCCACCAATCTTGACGAGTTCACGGTGTATCGCTTCCCGATGACGGGCTACTCCGCCTCGAACCCCCCGAACACGCCCGCGGCGGAGTTGCTGTTCGAGGACCACGCCGCCGGACCGGGACGCGCACGGCCCAGTGGCCACCAAAGGCGAGCGCTACGTGTGGATGTTCGATCGCGCCGGCAACGTCGCTGAAGTGTTCGACGGATCCAGCGGCGCGCGCGTCAACACGGTCGATCTCCTGTCGAACGACAGCGCCGATCCGACGCCCGACCTGGCGGTGATTGCTCCGTCCGGCAATCGCATCTTTGTATCGCTGCGTGGGCCGGTGCCGCTCAGCGGCGACCCGCACGCGTCGACGGGCTCGACGCCTGGCCTGGCCGTGGTGCAGGTACAGCAGAACGGCTTGACCGGATTCGTGAAGGCGCTTGCGCCGATTTCGAATGTTGATGCCGGCGGCGTGGAACGGGCGGACGCGCACGGGATCGCCTTGCGCCGAAAGTAGACCGGCGGTGGGCGCGCCGGGCTATTGCCGCCGGCGCGGCCACACCCAGGCGTACGCGTGCGCGACGAGCGGCGCGAGCAGCACGCCTGCGATCAGAAAAATGGCCACGCGCAGCAGGACCACGTCGACGATGCCGCGCACGTCGTTGACGACGACGGCGCGCTCACTTTGCAGCGATGCGATCGCCCCGGCCAGCTCGCGGCGCACTTCCGCGATCGTTTCGCGACGCTCCACGCTCGCCCACTCGAGCGTGGCCAGCCGCTGCGCTTCGGCGTTGCGTAGCACTTCGCTGCGTTCCGCGGCAAACGCGTCGACGATCGCCGCGACCGCCTTTTCGCGCTCGATCGACAAGGCCTCCATCACGAGGGCTCGCTGCCGGCTCGTTTCTTCGAGGACGATCCGCCGCTCGTTTTCGACCAGTGGCTTGATGCTTTCGCCGGTCGACGCGAGGCGATCCACCGCGGCCGCGGTGGTGTGCAGGTCGCCCAGCACCGGCCCGAACTCCTGGGCACTGAGCATGTCGGAGCGCATCAGGTCGGCTTCTCCTCGAATCTGTCGCGGCATATCGGCCAGGTAGATGCGTACTTGCTGCGAGAGCGTGGAGGTCAGTTCCTCGATCGACCCGAGGGACTGGGCCAGGTCGCCTTGGTCGCGAGTTTGTTCCGCGAAGCGGGCAATCGGAGACTCGCGCACGAAACTGAGGTCGCGGAGCGGATACTCGGCGAGCCACGGATCGATGATCCGCTGCTCGAACCTGGCCCGTGCCTCGGGAGACACCGCTATCGAGTCACCAATGACCCGTACCTGGTCGACGAGCCGGCGTGACACCGCGACGGCTTCCGCGTGGAAGGGACCAAACGCGTCGGTGCCCGCGCCTTCGCTGAAGAGTTGATCCATCTGGCGCGCGAGCGTCCATGCGTCGACGAGCGCGCTGACAGACTGCAGCCGGAAGCACGCCTTTCGCATCTCGGGGATGGCGCGCACCCGCCACAGCAAGGCGTTACGCCGGACCGTGGGGTCGGTCGACCGTCTTTCGATTGCCGTCGCCGCAAGATCGACTTCCGCGGCGAAAGTGGTCGAATACTCTAGAAGTCGTGCCCGCAGCGCCGGGACGCGAAAATCGGATTGGATTTCCGGCCAGGGCTGCAGATCGGTCCGAGTCGGCGCCGCCTTACCCAGACCGGTGCATCCCCCGAGAGCGCACAGGACGACGCATAGGCCCGTGACTGCTGGCATCCTGCACATCTGTTCTTATCTCCGCTCAAAGTTGTTGACCTAGGGGATGTCCCGCAGATTAGCAGATGTTCCGGCTCCATCGCCCGTCCGGTTTGACTTTCGCGGACCGGACGCACCACAGTTCGCGCAGCCCCTCCGTGCAAGATTCTCAGCCTCCCCCGTTCTAAGGGTAGGAGGACCCATGAAGCACAGTTTTGCCTATCTCATGTTGGCCGGGCTCACGATAGCCGCCGGCTCCAACGTTGTGATGTCTGCTGCCCAGGTTCGTCATCCGGTCGGGTACATCGAGATCCTCGTTGACGGCGTTGCCCAGCGACGCTACGCGCACGAAGGGCGCTCGTACGTCGAGGCGCGCAAGGGGAAGGAGTATGCCATTCGGTTGCGGAACCCGTACCCCGTTCGGGTAGCCGTGGCCCTGTCAGTCGATGGGCTCAACACCATCGATGCGCGCCAGACGACCGCGGCGGCAGCGCGCAAGTGGGTCCTCGAGCCCTACGGGACCGTCACCATCAGCGGGTGGCAGACGAGCCAGACAGAAGCTCGCCGCTTCGAATTCACCACCGAGGAGCGCTCGTACGGTCACGCGCTCGGTAAGACGGCCAACCTGGGCGTGATCTCGGCCGTCTTCTTCAAGGAGCGCGGATCCACCCTCATGACCGAGGCCTCGAAGGATTCCAGGCAGCCGTCCGCGGCCGCACCGTCGGCGGGCCTGGAGGGGCAAAGGGCTGACGCATCTGCGAACCGTGCCAAGCGCGAGGAGGAGTACGCGGCCACCGGAATGGGCGGACGCACAGACCACGCTGTCACCCAGGTGCGGATGGATCTCGAGGACGCGCCGGCGCAGAGCGTGAACATCCGGTACGAGTTCCGCGCTCAGTTGGTCAAGCTCGGCGTCGTGCCGCCACCTGTTGCCACCGCCGGAAAATTGGAACGTCGCGAACGCGCCCGCGGTTTCGAACCTGGGTTCTGCCCGGAACCCCGGCGCTAGCTGCCGGTTGTGGCCAGTGCGGATCGGCGGGGGAGCATGACCCTCGCCTTTCCGTATACATTCCCCTCGTGTTCGCGGCCCTGCTGCACGGTGAGGACGCTCGACGTGCCTCTCAAGTCCTCGCTACGGTTCTCGCGCATGGCCTTCGCTGTGCGCTGACCGGCGGTCTGGCGATCGCCGCCCACCTTCAGATCAGTGGACGTCCGGTCGAACGGAAGCGCCTGAACGATATCGATCTGGTTGTCGAGACCGTCGACGACGTACCCGAATCGCTTGCGTCGTCATTCCTCTTCCATCACGTCCATCCCGATGCCATCGACGGCAAGATTCTGGTGCAGCTCGTTGACGAGACGCACGCCGTTCGTGTCGATGTGTTTCGCGCGTTTGGGAACACGCTGCCGCGGGCAGCCGCGCTCGGTGGCGACACCGGAACCCTCGATGTCGTGTCCGTCGAAGACCTTGTGGCGAGAACCACGGCGTTGGTCTGCGGCCATCTCCGCCAGGGCCGAAGCATCGACGCCAAGCATGTGAAGGCCTTCACAGAGCTGCGTGGGCTCGGCCGGCCAGAGCAACTGGCCGTGGCATGGGCCGATCATCGGCAGCACGTGCCAGGGACTCTCGAAGAGGCCGACGGCGAAGCCATTCGATTGCTGAGCACCCGCCCCGAGTTGGTAGTCAACGAGCACTACTCAACAGACATCGTCGTCTGCGGACGGTGCCGTGAGCACGGACCGTTCCGGCCGAGTCCGGCCGAGAAGATCGTCCGGATACTCGGATATTGGTAGTGTCCCTGACTTTCCGAGTAACTCGCGTTACTCCGCATTCGTCGAACGCGCATTAGAACGACTCAACCGTGCCAGCTCGAGTGGGAATGTTCGAGGGTTTTGGCGGTGCGCGCTCTGGTATCGACCTTGCACCCGATCGCGCATGCGATCACTATTTTGTTCAGCTGGTTTCGCCGCACTCATTCTCCTGTCGGGCTGCAAGAGCGATACGCCCACGGCGCCAACGCCAACGTCGACCATTGCGTTGAGCGGCAACATGGCCTTCGGCAACATCACCGTCGGAACTGCCGCCACAGCCACGCTCACGATCGGCAACACCGGCACCGGTGAGCTCACCATCACGAGCGTCACGTATCCGGCCGGGTTTAGCGGCAGCTTCACGAGTGGCACCGTTCCGGCGAATGGATCACAAGCGGTCACGGTGACATTTTCGCCGACCGCGCCGCAGCCATACACCGGCAACATCACCGTGACCGGCAATCAGGCGGGCGGCACGAACACGATCGCGGCGTCGGGGACCGGTGTTGCCCTGGCCACGTTTACACTGTCGGGCCTGGTTACCGAGACGCCGCCGACCACGAGCACGGTGCTGCCCGGTGTGGTGGTCACATTCGTCGATGGCGCCAACCAGGGCAGAACGGCCACCACCGGCGCCGACGGACGCTATCAGATCACCGGCGTCGTCAACGGTGGATTCACCGTGAGCGCCGTGCGCGCCGGATACACTTCCGTGGCGCTGCCAGTGGGCATCAACGGCAACACCACGCTCGACTTCCGGCTTGAGCCCACCGCGGCGCGCACCAGTTTCGGGCCGGGCCAATATCGCGTGCCGGCGGACATTCCCGTTGGGCGTTACTACAGCGATCCCGCAAACGGCTGCCACTTCGCACGCGTCCGCAGCTTTGGCGGCGCGCCATCGGAGGCGATCATCGACATCACCCTGCAATTCGACGCCGGCCAGTGGATTGTCGATCTGCTCGCGACCGACGCCGGCTTCGTCACCGACGCAAACTGCAGCTTCTGGTTCACCACGCCGCGGCGGGGCTTACTGACCAGCATCACACCCGGCATGTGGATCGTTGGCGCACAGATCACGCCTGGCACCTATCGTGCGGACAACAGCACGCAGGGCTGTTTCTGGCAGCGCGTCAGCAACTTCACGGGCGCGATTGACGCGGTGATCGCGAACCAGTTTGTGACCAGTCCAGGCGTGCAGCTGGTCACGATCGCCGCCACCGATGCGGGCTTCAGCGCCAGCCCCGAATGCGGCACTTGGACGCGTTCGCAATGAGGGAGCCATTGACTGCCGTCGAACGGCGTAGAATCTGGAGCAATGCGTGTTTTGCTTCTCGGCCTGGCGGCCGGGCTGCTGATGGTTCCCACGTTGCTCTCGGACCAGGGAACCAGCGGGGTGCGCCGTCCAGATTTCGAAGGCATGTGGAATTCCGCCACGACCACGCCGCTGGAACGGCCGGCGCAGTTGAAGGACAAGCCCTTCTTCACGCCGGCAGAAGCCGCGGAGTGGGACCGCCAGTTCGCGAAGAGGAATGAGGAGCCTCCGCCCGAGGTCGCGGCGAAGCAAACAGGCACCGGAACCTACAACGCGTTCTACCGCGAGTGGGGGACCCGCACCGTCAAGACGCTCCGCACTTCGATCATCACCGACCCTCCCGACGGCCGCATCCCCGCGCTGACGCCCGCCGCGGCCGAGATCAAGCGTCGTCGTCTTGAAGGCATCAAGAACGGCGAGCACCCCGAAGCGCTCGGGCTCCAGGATCAGTGCGTGACTTTCTTGACGTCGGGACCACCGATCCTGCCGTACTCCTACAACAGCAATTACCAAATCGTTCAGACCAACGACGCGATAGTCGTGCACGCGGAGATGATCCACGACGCGAGAATCATTCATCTCGACGGCCGTCCGCATCTGTCGCCAAAGATCAGACACTGGGCGGGTGATTCGATTGGCCGCTGGGAGGGCAACACCCTGGTGGTGGACACCACCAACTTCAACGATGGCGGCGGCTTCTACGGAGACGCCGGCGGCAACTTCGGGTGGGACCGAAATCTGCACCTGATCGAGCGCTTCAGTTTCTTTGACGCGGATACGCTGCTGTATCAGTTCGAGATCGACAACCCGACGGCGTTCACGCGGCCATGGAAAGGTGAGCTCACCCTGACGCGGTCGACCGAGCGCATTTACGAGTTCGCCTGCCACGAGGCCAACTACTCGCTGACGAACATGTTGAGAGGCTACCGGGCCACCGAAAGAAAGCCGGTACGCTGATTCCACCCCAACGCGCAAAGTCCGCGCGTTGGGGGCCCCGGCCCGGGCGCTATAATCGCTCGTTGAATCACCTGGAGGTCCCAATGCTCGCCACTCCCTTAACAACCGCACGCAGAGTCATCGTCCTCATCGCACTCGTGGTCACCGCTGCGTCGAGCGATGTGCCGTCGCTGCAGGCGCAGACTGGCGCGCGGCCAATGACTTTCCTCGACATGCAGCAGATGCGGCAGGTCGGCTCGCCCACGCCGAGTCCCGATCGCCGCCTCTTGCTCTATACGCTGTCGACCCCGGACTGGAAAGAGGCCAAGCGGCAAACGGATCTCTACCTGGTGTCGATGCAAACCGGCGTCTCGTCGACCCGGCAGCTGACGTTCACGAGCGAGAAGAACGAAACCTCGCCGCGCTGGATGCCGGATGGCAGCGCCTTCTTCTTCCTGTCCAACCGTGAGGCGCCGGAAAGCGCGGCGTCGCGGAACCAGCTCTACGTGATGCGGCCCGACGGCGGTGAATCGCGCCGGCTGACCGATACGCGAGAGGGCGTGTCGGACTACGAGATCAGCCGCGACGGCCGCTGGCTGGCCTATCGCAGCGGCAAGAGCGGCGAGGAGCAGTTGTACCGGCTGCCGGTGCCACTGCCGACGATCGAGACTGCCGCCGCGGAACAAATCACCAAGCACCCGACCGGTGTGCGGTCGTGGCAATGGGCCCCCGACAGCCGGCACATCTATTTCGTGACCCCGGATCTCATCGACGAGGACGAGAAGGTGCGACGCGACAAGAAATTTACGGTGAACATCCGCAATGCGGAGACGCCGGTCGCCAGCCTGTGGGCGCTCGACCTCGAACCGATAGCCACCAAGCGCCTTACCGACGGTGGCACGTATTCGGTGGACGACGTGACGATTTCCGACGATAGCAAGTGGATCGGGTTCCGCGGGCTCGCCGCCGACCGCTACAAGCGCGGCATCACCTCCGAAAATATTTACAGCGATCTGTACCTGGTAGAAGCCGCCACGGGAACGGTCGAGCGGCTGACCAACAACGCCGAGATCGGCGAAAGCGGCCTGAGCTTCTCACCGGATTCCAGGCAGGTGGCATTTTCGGCGCCGGATAATCTCGACGCCTACTCGATGGCCAACGACCGCGTCTACGTGCGAGCCGTTGCCGATCGCGGCAAGCCGTTCCGGAAAATCGGCAACACCTTTGACGGCGATGTCAGCGTCGGGTTCTGGGCCAAGGACGGCAGCACGATTTATTTCAACCAGGGCATCAAGGCGACCAACCAGATCGTGTCGCTCGACGTGCGATACAACACCGTGCGCCCGCTGACGGAAGAACAGGCGAGCGTGTCGATCGATCAGGATGAGAAGAGCGGTGCGCTGCTGATCAACTACGCGGATGGGGCCACGCCACCCACGCTATTCACCGTTGACGCGATCGCCGACGCCAGCACCCGCACGAAATGGCGGCAGCTTACCGATCCGAATCCCCAGGTCAAAGGATTCCAACTCGGCGCGCAGGAAGAAATCACCTGGAAGTCTAAGGACGGCACCATGGTCGGCGGCGTCCTCGTCAAGCCGGTCGGGTATCGCGCCGGACAGCGGTATCCGCTGATCGTCGCGATCCATGGCGGACCGGCGTCCGCCGACGTGCTGTCGTTCAACGGCGGATACGGCTCACAAGTGTGGGCCGGGGCGGGTTACCTCGTGCTGCGGCCGAACTATCGCGGCTCGACCAACTACGGGAATAAGCATCAGACCGACATCGTCGGTAACTACATGGCGCCGGGTTTCGACGACATCATGGCGGGTGTCGACCACCTCATCGCGCAAGGGATTGCCGATCCGGACCGGATGGGCGCGTTGGGCTGGAGCGCGGGCGGCCACTGGTCCAACTGGATCCTCACGCACACCGACCGCTTCAAGGCGATCAGCACCGGCGCCGGCACCATGAACTGGATCTCGATGTATGCGCAGAGCGACGTTCAGCGCAACCGCCAGTTCTATCTTGGCGATAAGCTGCCCTACGACGACTTCGATGCCTACTGGAACCAGTCGCCGTTGAAGTACATCAAGAACGCGAAGACGCCGACGATGATTCACGTCGTGGAAGGTGATCCGCGCGTGCCGAGCCCGCAGTCGGTCGAGCTGCACATGGCGCTCAAGCAGCTTGGCGTGCCCACCGAGCTGTACATGTATCCCGGCAATACCCACGGCATTCCCGACCCGCGCAACCAGCTCGTGAAGTCGGTGAGCGAGATGGCGTGGATGGATTACTACGTGCGCGGCCAGGGCAAGAAGTTCTCGTGGCGCGATGTGCTGAAGACGCTGGAGGACGAGACCGCGCGTCCGAAAGTCGTCACCGAAACAGGTGGGAAGCAGCAATAGCGAAAATACGGGGGCGCACATCGCGTGCGCCCCCGGGGGTTCTGGTGGGAGCCCCAAAACATCGTCATCAAGGTGCCCTCCCAAGGCAGATCGGCGCGCGACGGCTAGAGCAAAGCCCAGACCGCAGGACGACTTCGTTGAAGAGCTGCAATTGCTGCTGATTTGGTGACTCGCCGTCTTCACGTTTACGGTGGGCGTAAGACGTTACGTGCCAGGTGATTGCGCGCGGTTGCCGTCGACTACAGCGATTTGCCGGCCAGGCCGATACAAAGAACACCTAGTTTCTGAATTGCCTATGGTGCTCAAAACCTTTTCAGCGGCTCTCGTCGCCTGGCTGTTCGTATTCACGCCATCGGGCGCCGCGGCGCAGACCGATCAGGCGCGGATGATGGGAATGGTGACCGACACATCCGGTGGTGCGCTGCCGGGTGTCACCGTGACCATCAGTGCCCCACAGATGCGTCCCACCGCTTTTGTGACCGACGGCACCGGTCGATACCTCAGCGCCTGGCTTGCGCCCGGCACTTACAACATCACCTTTGTTTTATCGGGGTTCGAGACGCGAACCGTCAACGGCGTTCAGCTGGGCGCGGCTCAAACCGTGGTGCTCGACCAGCAGCTGTCGCTGGCATCGCTCGCGGAAACCGTTGAAGTGACGGCGCCCGCGCCGCCGCCACCACCGCCACCGCCACCGGCACCGCCGGTCATCCCTCTTGCGCCGCGACCGCAGTCCAAGCCCGTCGATAAGGAAATACTCGCCTCGGTGTGTGGTCCTCGCCAACCGCTGGATTACAGCCTGGCGATCGGCCGCGTCGTTTCACATCGAGACGATGGGGATCGACAGCTGCTGGGCCCCGGCGATCTTTTGCGGATCGATGCGGGCGAGAAGCAGGGCGTTTCCGCCGGCCAGAATCTGGTGGTCAGGCGACGATTCCAGACCGGCGAATGGACCGTGCCGAAGAAGCAGCAGACATTTGGTGAACAGGCCGCCGGCCTCGTGCAGATTATGGAAACGCACCGCGACTCGGCCGTGGCCATGGTCGTCTACGCGTGCGGTGAGATCGTGGCCGGCGACACCCTGGAACCGTACGTTCCGCAGCCGGCGTTCTTCGCCGTCGGGGCAGGCGCGCCTCGCTTCGACGAGCCGGCGAAAATCACGCTCGGCGAGAACGGACGGAAGACGGCAGCCGCGGGACAAATGATGGTGATCGATCGCGGCATCATGCAAGGCGTGCAGCGGGGGCAGCGGCTGACGATCTTCCGGCAAGCGCCCGGCAGTCCGGAGACCAACGTCACCATCGGCGACGGCGTAATTATCGCGGTGCGCGCCGACTCTGCCACTTTGCGGATCGACCGCACGACCGACGCGGTCACGGTCGGCGACATGGTGGCGCTGCACCGCTAAGCCACAGATAGACACAAATTAGACACCGATCATTCGGTGTCTAATCGGCGTCAATCGGTGGCCTAGCGAATCACCAGCCGATCGTTGACCGCGGTGACCCCCGCGGTTTCGCGCGCCAGCTGAACGGCCTTCGCGCGCACGGCCTCCGAACCCACCGATCCCGACAGCGTGACGACGGTGCCTTTCGTGTCGACGTCGATCGACAAGGCCTTCACGGTGTCGTCCAGCGCCATCTTCGACTTGATCTTGGCGGTCAGCGCGCCTTCGGTCAGCGCCTGTTCCGCCTTTGCGGCACCTGTGGCAACGGTTTCCCCAATCTTGGCTCCCGTCTCGCGAGCTTTCTCGGTGTTGACCGCCGGTGTTGTTTGCGTCGCAGACACCGGCGTCTCGACTCCGTCGCCGGCGAACCGATATCCGAGGAAAAACGCCGCCGCTACCGCGAGGATCACCACAACCAGCACGAGTTTCAGGAAAGCGCCAATCATCGACGTATACCCCCGCTGATTTCAAGCATTGCGCGTGCCACCGTTGATACCGATGAGATAGTGTCTGGAGCGTGGTGGTCGCGGCTGATGGTGGATCGCGTGCCTGTTGTGCGAGCGCGGGCTGCGCTGTTTCTGAAGGTCGGCTGCTTCGCGACATCCCGCCGATCACCTGTCGCTGCCATCGTATGGCTCGGCTTGGCGCGTGTGAGCCTGCTTGCCGGCGTGGCGCTGGTGTCGCGAGGGCAGTTCGATGCCGGCCGGTTATCCGGTCTTGGCAGCGCGGCCGTCCTCGCTGGTGGCGCGTGTGCCGCGATCGCTTACGCCATTGCCAAGCGCCGGACCACGCATTGCCGCCGACGGTGATGGTTGCCACGCAGACGCTGTGCGCGTTCATCGCGCTGGTTCCCGCAGCGCTTCTTGTGGAGGGCAGTCCGTCCCGCATCACGTGGACGCCGCCGGCGATTACGTCATTGCTGTATCTGGCCATTGCCAGTTCCGTGGTGGCGTTCTGGCTGAATTACTGGTTGCTGAAGAGAGTGTCGGCCACCACGGTGTTATCGATGGCGCTCGTGCAGCCGCTCATAGCCGCCTTACTAGGTGCCGTGATTCTGGGCGAGCGGTTCGGGGTGAGTGCCGCGATCGGCGGCGCGTTTATCTTGGTCAGCGCCGCCGTCATTCTACGCAAGGAGACGTAACGGATTATCTTCAGCTCAGCGGTACGGGATTTGCTCTGACGCCGGTCATGAAATTCCAATCTATCGCTAGCATCTGTGCCTTGATGGTGTTCGCGGTTGGATGCTCGCAGGAGCAACGGGCAGCCGCACCCATTGCCGCGCCGTCCGCGGTTCTGCCTGGTGAGCCTGGCGGCGGAGGCGTATCGCGCCCGGCGCTGGTCGGCTTCCCGGCTCGCACCGATACGGTGGACTTCCGCACGCAGCTCGAAAACAAGTACCTGTCGATGGGACGCCGTCCCGCTCCAACCACCGTGGACATGGAAGGAGAAGCCACGTGGGTGGGCGAGTACTCTCGCTATCGTGTGAACGGCTGCGATCACAACACGGCCACCCAACGCACGTTGGCCCAGGTCGACGGCGCGGCACCAGCACAGGTCTGTTCGATCCTGCAATTCCCTGAAACGGCCAGCTATCCGCCGCGCGACCACGTCGTTGATTTCCGGCGGCAGCTCGGCGCGAAGTATCAGTCGCTCGGCCGCAGTGCGCAATCGGCCGTGGATGCTGACGGCGCGGCGATCTGGATTTCGGAATACTTGCGATACCGCACGAGCGGGTGCGACCACGCGACATCTGTGCAGAAGACCATGACGCAGATCGACGGCAATCCCGCCCCTGAAACCTGCCTGGTGCAGTGCGCCTACAACGTCGACACGCCGGCCACGGTGCCGGGACCGGGCGGCACGTTCGCTGCCTACCCGCGCCGCACCTCGGGATCCTGCGAGTGGATCGCGCTGAGCGAATCGCCGTGGATCACGCTCGCCCGGCCGATCACCGGCGGCGATCGCAGCGCATTGACCTACAACGTGGCTGCGAATTCCGGCGCGGAGCGAACGGGCTGGATTCGGTTCGTGTATCCGGGCGGCATCACCTACCTCGAGGTCAGGCAAGGCGCGCCATCAGGAGTGACCGGGTTCCAGTTCTTCGATCCCGCAACATCCACGAGCCCCGTCACGGAGTGCGCGATTCGCACCACGACCACCACGTGCCGGCTGACCGCGGTCGTCGTTGGCTCGTCGACCATCGCGACCTACGACTGGTACGTCGAGTACGCGTATGGCGGCACCAAGGTTCGAACCCAAACCGGTGCGTCGGCATCATTCTCGTTCACCGAATCGTGCGGTACGTCGCCGGCGGAAGGCGCTGTCATCCCACTCACGGTGCGCTTGATCGCCACCGATACCTCGGGTAGTTCGACGACGATTGTTGCGGGACAGGCGGGGCAACCCGCGCTGCAGCTGCGCACGTTCAGCTGCCAGTAGAGTGCGGTGAGCATGACGGCGGGCCGTCATGCTCACTACATGTCGTGACATCACCCGCTCACCAGATCACCAGATCTCCATCACAAGTTCACAAGCTCACCACATCACCAGATGCCAGTATCGCCCCCACTCCTTGACAGACTAGGAGAAGGCCGGTATCCTCGACACCTAGTGAGGTTAGGAGAGTAGTGGGCGATCGATTCCTGGCGCGGCTGCGCGCCCTGTGGCGAGGTGTTTCCCGGCCGTCCCAGCTCGATAGCGAGATGGACGAGGAGATGAAGTTCCACGTCGAGATGCAGGCCGACCGGCTGATCCGTGAGCGGAACCTGGATCCGGTCGAGGCGCGGCGGCAGGCCTACGTGGCCTTCGGCGGCGTCGAGAAGTGGAAGGAGGAAGGCCGCGACGTGCGCGTGCTGCGGTGGCTCGATCACATCTCCCTCGACTGCAAGCTCGGCGTCCGCATGCTGATCAAGCATCCGTCGCTGGCACTGATCGGCGCCTTCTCCATGACGGTGGCCATTGCCATTGGCGCGGCGGGCTTCGAATTGATTTCGCAGTTCCTGCAAGCGTCGCTCCCGTTCGAGAACGGCGAGCGCGTGGTCTCGATCGAGTTTGCCACCGAGCGAGCCAGCGTTCCGGAGAAGCCGGGCATCCACGAGTTCGACGAGTGGAAGGGCAGCGTCGAGTCGATTCAGCATCTCGGCGCCTACCGCAGCGTCCAGCAGAATCTCGCCACCTCCGAGACTTATCCCGACCCGGTTCGCGTGGCCGAAATCAGCGCGTCGGCCTTTGCCATCGCGCGCACGCCCCCGCACCTCGGACGCTACCTGTTGCCCGACGACGAGCGCGACGCCGCGGATCGCGTGGTGGTGATCGGCCACCGTGAGTGGCAACGCCGTTTCAGCGGTGATCCGGCCATCGTCGGCCGCACGCTCACACTGAATACTGTGCCGCACGTCGTCATCGGCGTGATGCCGGACGGGTTTGCGTTTCCACTCAATTTCCAGTTCTGGATTCCCCTGCGCGAGAACCCGGCAAGGTACGAGCGCCGCAAGGGCCCGATGCTGTCGGTGTTTGGCGTGCTCGCTCCCGGGATGACCACCGACACGGCCGCCGCGGAGCTCGCCACCGATCATCAACGCCTGGCCGCGCAATTGCCGGACACCTACGGCCGCTTGCGGCCGATCGTCCTGCCGTACACGTTGGAGACCCTCGACATCGACCGTCCCGTTTTCGTGTGGGCGCTGCGCATCCTGCAGGTGCTGGTCGGCGCGCTACTGGTGGTGGTAGCGGTGAACCTGGCGATTCTGTTCTATGCCCGGACGGTGACGCGGCTCGGTGAGATTGCGGTCCGCACCGCGATTGGTGCCAGCCGGCAACGCATTCTCGCGCAGCTGTTCCTGGAAGCCTTTGTGCTCTCCGTGATCAGTGCGGTGGCCGGACTGCTGATCGCCGACACCACGCTCGGGTGGTTGCGAACAACGGTGACCGCAGTCGAGCAAATGCCGTTTTGGATCACGTTCGAGTTGTCGAAGGGGACCGTCCTCTACGCCCTTGGCCTGGCGGTGCTGGCGGCGGTCATCGCCGGCGTGTTGCCAGGTCTCAAGACCACCGGCGTCGGTCTCGAGGTGAACCTTCGCGCGCTGGGCGGCGGCACGGGACTGCGCTTGGGGCCGATGTGGACCGCGCTCATCGTAGCGCAGGTGGCCGTGGCCGTTGCGATTCTGCCGGTGGCTTTGTATGTCGTCAGTGAAGTCGTGCGGTCAGAGACCACCAGCGCCGGATTCCCGGCCGACCAGTTCGTGATTGCCAAAGTCGATCGCCGTCACAACGAGATCATGCGGCGCGTCGAGGCCGAGCCTCGCGTTGCCGGTGTCGCCTTCTCGTCCAACATTCCCGGCTACGCAGGCGATCGCTTTATCGAGTTCAGGGATGAGGCCACCAAACAACGGCTCGGGAGCGAGGAAGTCGTCACGATGAGCGTCGACCTCCGGATGTTCGACGTCTACGACGCGGCGATCCTGGCGGGGCGGTCATTCAGCAGCGCCGACCTCGGGACCTCATCGGTGATCGTCAATGGCGCGTTTGCGCGCGAGTTCTTCGAAGCCGGCACGCCACTCGGCCAGCGCTTCTCGTTTGTCCGGGGGCAGTCGTTGCTGGGCGCCGCCGAGCTCGAGTCGTTCGAGATCGTCGGCGTCGTCACTGATTTCCCCAGCTTCCCGAGCATGCCCGGAGCCTCCGGTCAACCGTCGACCATCTACCTGCTCGCGGCGCCGGAGCCGATGGGCTCGACGATCATGTCTGTGCGTTTCAACGGCGAGGTGCCGGCCAACTTCGCCGGCCGGCTGCGCCAGCTTGGTGCCGAGGTGGATGCCACCGTTCCGCTACGCGACGTCACGCTCCTCAGCGACTTTTATTACCGCAATCGATCGCTCTGGCGCCTGATCTCGTGGGCGCTGGCGATGGTGACACTGAGCGTCCTGCTGCTCTCGGCGGCCGGAATCTATGCGCTGATGTCCTTCACCGTGGCGCAACGCACGCGCGAGATCGGCATTCGTACCGCGCTCGGCGGCAATCCGCGGCTGATCCTCGCCGGTATTTTTGGGCGGGTGCTGCGGCAACTGTCGATCGGCCTGCTGATCGGCTCAGTCCTGTCGGCGGTCGTCCTCATGGGCACTACTCTGTCGCTGCAGGGCGCCGGCGTCCTGTTGCTGACGGTTGGCGCGATGATTCTCGCCGTCGGTGTGGCGGCCGCGATCGGACCGGCGCGGCGGAGCCTGCGGATTCCGGCAATGGAAGCCCTGCGAACGGATACTTAGGTTAAATTCAGCGCATGTCACTGCGCCATGTTCTGAGCCTGGTCCCGGTCGTCCTGATCGCGCTGGCCGCGGCGGTCCACGCCGTCGCGCCGGAGCCACTGACGGTGATGTCCTTCAACATTCGATACGGCACGGCGAACGACGGACCGGATCGCTGGGAACTGCGGCGCGACCAGCTGTTTGCCCTGATCAAGAACCAGAACCCCGACGTCATCGGGTTGCAGGAAGCCCTGCATTTTCAGATCGAAGAAATCCTGGCCGCGCTTCCCGAGTATCGAATGGTTGGCGTCGGCCGCACCGATGGCGGGCAGGGCGGTGAGTATGCCGCGATTTTGTACCGCGCGTCGCGCCTCAGTGCACGCCAGAGCAGCACCTTCTGGTTTTCAGATACACCCGAGGTCGTGAAGTCGAATACCTGGGGCGCGGCGCTCGAGCGGATTTGCACGTGGGCGCTGTTCGACGACAAGCAGGGCACACCGTTCTACATTTACAACGTCCACCTCGATCACGTGTCACAACCCGCAAGGGAGAAGAGCGCCGGTCTTCTGCTGAATCGGATTGCGGTACGCTCACCAGTGTTGCCGGTGATTGTGACCGGCGACCTCAACACCGGCGAAAGCAATCCCGTGACGCAAGCCGTGGCGAAGGTGCTTCGCGATACGTTCCGCGTCGCTCACCCAACGGCGACGGAAGTCGGCACCACCAATCAGTTCAAGGTAGGCCCGATTACGGGCGAGAAGATCGACTACATCTTCGTGGAGCCGCCCACCGAGGTGCTCAGCGCCGACATCGTGCGAACGTCGGTCGCCGGGCGCTATCCGTCCGACCACTTCCCGGTCGTGGCCCGGATTCGATTGCGTTAGCCGCTTACTGTTGGACGTTCGTCACAGCTCGCCTTGTCGTCATCCACGTAATGATTCGGCAAGTGTCGCCCAACTGCGCCGATGAAGCTACCGAGACGAAGGCTTAGCCCTGGAGCATTCTGACGAGTGCCATGACGAGGGCGACGGCGAGAACAATGGGCGAGCCCACGAGCAGGATGGCGACGGGGATGGCCCAGACCACGGCGACCAGTCCCATCGAATCCGTCAGGATGGTCTTCCACGCCGACGGCGGGTTCGCGCCAGCCGCCACGTTATCGGCCGGCGAGCGCCGGCCCCCGTCTCGCTGCAGGCTTCGCGGCGGCGGCGTCGGGCGCGGCGTCCGACTTTTCTTGCGTGAGTGCGACCATCACCGCTCGCACCCGCATGCGCTGCAGCACTCGCCGTTTGCGATTGCGGTGAAACCGTGCGCGTTGACCGTTATTTGCCGACATGATGCCTCCTCAGCGTCCGATCCCCGGGGCCGTTATGGTTTGAAGCGGGCCTTGTTCTGCGCGCGGATCAGCGCTTCGCGATCGACGATGGCGGCGGCGGCCGCGGCTTCGAGCACGCGCCTTCGCTGCGGTGCTTGGGCGGCATCAAGGCCCACGGCGATGGCGGCCGCTTCGTCCATGCGCGTGCCGGCGGCCTGCGCGGTAATTGTCAAGCCCGAGCGCCGCGGATACTGCTCGGTCCAGAGCACCACGCGCGTGTCCTCGTCGCCCCAGCTGCCGATGGTCCCGCGATCGGCGACTGGATTCGCCGCAGTGTCTCGCGAGGTCAGCAGCGCATCGCCGTACACGGCGCCCACCAGCTCACGCAAGTCCTCGTCGGTCAATCCGTGAACGCGGTCGCGATCGTAGATGGCGGCGATGCGCACGAGTTGGCCGACATGAAAGGTGAGCACGATCTCCGCCAACGGATCGGCGGCCACGGCCTGCCCGCTGATGTAACGCTGCGGGCGCCACGTCAGCTCCTGGATCAGCGACGGCACCTCGTGCAGCACTTTGACGCTGGCCGCTTCCGCCTTGAGCTCGGTCATCACCGTCGCGAGCGAATCGCCCAACGTGACCCCTCGGTAGTGCGAGAACACCGGTGACGCCTGCGGCGGCGCAAAAGCGATCATGCTGCCCAGCAGGGCGCAGCTCATCATGAGAGGGGTAGTCATGTCTCCACCCTAGCGCACAGCGGCCAGCGCCGACTGTCTCGTTGTGAACAGCGTCGGCGGCACGATCTGTGTAACGTGGATATGCCGGGGGACACTCCGCGGCGGGGAGGATGACCATGGCGGCATCAATCGAGAGACGCAGCGTTGCAATGGCGCCTGCGCCTGGAACGTGCAAACTCTGTCATACGGTCGAGCAGCAGGTGACCCAGCAAGGGCTCGACGCCGGCGACAGCTGGCGTTGCCATCGCTGCGGCCAGATGTGGGACGCCGAGCGCATGCTGGCCGTGGCCAACCATTCGTTGACGAAACCGGAGTGGGTAGCGTGAGCGTGCGACGTGGCTCCCGCGTCTCGCCGCGACGGGAGTCCGCGTTCAACGCCCAGGCGTTTCTCGACTCCGCGCTGGTCGCCAAGAGCGTGACCAGTTACGCCCGCGGCGAGTCGATCTTCGCGCAGGGCGATGCCAGCCTGCACGTCATGTACATCCAGTCGGGCGGCGTCAAGCTGTCGGTGGTGTCCAAGCACGGCAAGGAAGCGGTCGTTGCCATGCTTGGCCCGGGCGACTTTTTCGGCGAAGGCTGTCTCGCCGGACAGAAGTTCCGCATGGGCAGCGCTTCTGCCGTAACGCCCAGCACGATCCTGTTTGTCGACAAGGCGAAGATGGTCGCCCTCCTGCATCAGCAGCACGCGATGTCGGACCGGTTCATTTCGCACATGCTGATCCGCAACATTCGGATTGAAGAAGATCTCATCGATCAGCTCTTCAACTCCGCCGAGAAGCGGCTGGCGCGCACGCTGCTGCTGCTCGCACGCTACGGCAAGCAGGACAAACCGATCCGCGCCGTCCCGCCGATCTCGCAAGAGACCCTGGCGGGCATCATCGGCACCACGCGCTCACGCGTGAACTTCTTCCTGAACAAATTCAAGAAGCTCGGGTTCATCGAGTACCGACGGCGACAAGCCGCTCAAGATCAACAATTCACTGCTCGGTGTCATCCTCCACGATTAATGTCTGTGCTCGATTGAACACGCCTGCGACCAGCGGTGCGAGTAAGGTCGTGAGTGGAGTAACAGAACATGAATGAGCAGACACCGCACTCTCGTGATTATGGATTCCTGGCCGGCCTGTTGGCCGGCACCGTCGTTGGCGCCGGCGTGGCGCTGTGGCTGACGCCGTCGGCGACCGCCGAAGCCCGTGGCCGCCTCAACGCCTCGGCACGCCGGCTTGGCGACGAGCTGCGCACCAAGAGCGACGGCATTCGCGACCAGGTGGCCGGCGCCGTGGCGCGTGGCGCGCACGATCTCGAGCAGTTCGTGGTTGCGGGCAAGACCGATAACCGCAGCTTGTAGTCCACCTGCCTCGATTCCGCAGGGCGCTCAGGCGCCTGCCGATCGCAGGTATTGCTCGTAGACGCGACGGCCTTCGCGCGTGAGCGACGAGGGGTGGTACCGCGGCCGCGCCGCTTGATTGACGAAAAAGGCGTTCACCAGCCCGGCATCGTGCAAGGCCTCAATCGCATCGTCGATCGCGGCGACGTCATAGCCGGCCAGCTGAAGTGCCGCGTATCCATGGGTGTCGGTCGCCTTGGAGGCAAGCCGCGCCAGGATTTCGCATTGGATTAACGGCAGGCCGACCGAAATTGCGCTAGCGGCGACACGCCGCGATTCGGCGAGGGAAGGGCGTACTTCGGGCGCCGACTCGCTGACTCTATTGACGTTTGTAGACATGTTAATACCCCACTCGAACGCTGTGAGCGTCCGCCGAGAAACGTGTTCTGCACTTCAAAGCGGAGGGTGTGCCGAGAATAGAGCTGTTCGTGCAGCGCGGCTGTTCAAAAAAGCACAGCGTTAAGAGCGCACGCGGAATGTTCAAACCGGGACAGCCAGCAGCGGCGGCTTTCTGCCACGCTCAGGTATGAAACCCATGGCTCTCGTCGGCCTCGTGCTGATCGTTGCCGGGATCGTTGCGCTCATCTATCGCGGCATTCCCTACACGACGCGGGAAACGGTGGTGGACATCGGGCCCATTCATGCCACCGCCGAGCGCGACCGGACGCTGCGATTGCCGACGGCGGTTGGCGCTCTCGCAATCGTCGGCGGCGTCGCGCTCGTGGTCGCCGGCGGCCGCAAGTCCATGCGAGCCTGATCATCGCTGGATTCGCCTGACCCTTGGCGAGCTGGGAGGCCGCCGCGTCGAGCTTGGCCGTGAGCGAGCGGCCATTCCCCGCTGAGAGATCTGTCGTGTGATGATGCCCGCAGGTGTCCGGTCACTCGGTCGAAATCCCGAATCGCTCGACAAGATACTCGGGATGCCCCTCGTGAAGGGAAAGAAAAAGCTCGTTGATCAGATTAAGCGCCTTGGTCACGGCGTATTGATGATTGCGGCCACGGATCTCGATCGAGAGTGAGAAATCGCCTTTGCGGACAGTGCCGGTGAGACGCGCGCGGCGGGCATCAAGCCGTTTGTGATCGGGCTGATCGCGATGGGTGCGCGATGCGACCATCGATTTCAGCTGCGCGGCCGTGGCGCTGTCGACGCCGGGAAACAGCGAAGGGAAGGTCAGCACGCGGCGGCGTGAATCGAATGTCGCCGACAAAGGTTTCCGCGTGAGCCAGAGAAACTGGTATTCCACGCGACCGCGAGGCGCAGGCGTGGCGCGAAAGCCGCGAAAGACGCCGCGATCCGCGTATGCCTGCAGCGATGCCGAGACGGGTTCGCTCAGTGGTAGTACGACATCACGCCGGGCTCGACCTTGCCGATCATGCCGGGGGGATGGGCGGCGCGATTCCAGAATTCCTTCTTCCCTTGGCAGTTGATGACCGACGGCCGGCCTTCGCGCGCGGCAATCTGGTAAGCGCGCTCGAGCGCCGGACGGAACTCCGTCGGCCGCGTCACGTACTCGCCATGTCCGCCAAGCGCTTCGGCGAGTTTGTCGTACCGCAGGTTCTCCTGGAACAGGTGAATCGGCATCGCCTTCGGATCCTGCGTGGCGCCGGTCCACGTGCCCCATGCGTTGTTGTTGTAGACGATGGTCACGACGGGCAGCTTGTATTTGGCCATCGTGTCGATTTCCATCGCCGTGTAGCCGAAGCCGGCGTCGCCGGTGATGCAGATAATCGGATGGCCTTTGTAGGCGGCTTGCGGTCCCGCACCCAGTTGCACGGCCGCGGCCACGCCCACCGCGTACCCGAGGTCGGGTCCGATGGCGCCGTATTGATAGGCGCCATTCATAATCTGTCCGGGACGGAAGGCGCGAAGCTCGCGGCGCACGAAGCGCGCGATGCCGTAGCCGCCTGACGCAATCGTGGTCTGTTCTTTCGGCAGCTTGCCGCGGTAGAGGAAATCGCCCAGCTCTTTCGCGATCACCGCGGGGTGCACCGCGTCCGCGTAGCCGAGGCCAATCTTGTAGTACTCGGCGTTCTGATCCTCGAACTTGCGGCGGGCCGCGGCAATCTCCGCGATCCACGTGTCGTGCGTCAGCCGTGGCACTGCATCGGCGAGCGCTTCGAGCGCGGCCAGCTCGCAGCTCACGATGCCGAGATCGATCGGCAGGTTGCGGCCGATGTCTTCCGCCGCTTGATCGATGCGGATATATTTCGCATCCGGACCAAACGCGAACTCGCCGACGGTGGGCATGCAGTGCTGGCCGACCAGGATCACGAGATCGGCGCTGGCCAGCGCGCTCGGCGCGGCATTGGCGGAGAGCGGACTGGCGTCGGAGAACTGGCCCTTCATTGCGCCCGACTCCACCACCGGGATCTGGGCTTTCTCAGCGAATCGTTTCAGCGCGTCCCACGCCTTCGCGTAGAACACGCCGTTGCTCGACACGATGATCGGCCGCTGCGCTTTGCGAATCATGTCCACGGCGCTCGCGATCGCCTTCGGCGACGGATGCGGCCGCGACTCGGTCCGATAGCGCGCCTTGTCGTGGAAGAACTCGAGCTCGGTGGCGTCCTTGAACCGCGCCGAGGCGACCTCGGCGGGGAAGTCCAGGTGCACCGGCTTCGGCACGCCGCTGCGCAGCTGCCGGAACGCGTAGCCGGCGTACTCGTGCACGCGCCGCGGGATGATCAACCGCTTGCCGTATTTCTTCAGTCCTTCCGTGGTCGGCTGCTGGTAACCGAGCTGAATGCCGCCTTCGGTGTCTTCGGCGCCGATCGACATGTTGCTGGCGACGATCAGCAGCGGCGTGCGGGCGGCGTTCGCGCACGCGATCGCACAGATCATATCGGTGAAGCCCGGGCCCTCGGTGCCGGACGCCACCGCGATTTCACCGGTGACGCGGATGAACGCATCGGCGGCATGGGCCATTGAGCCCTCGTGCCGCCCGCCGTAGGCGGGAATGCCGGACGAGGCCATGGCGTGAATCACGGGGTAGTTGCCGGGGCACGCGAAGAGCGCCGCCACGCCTTCTTCCTTGCACGCGCGCGCGAACACCTGCGCGCCGGTCATCGGGAAGTTGAAGGTCACCGGCGCCGCGGATTGCGCCGCGGCGAATTCCGCCGGCACGCGGATCGGTGGAACAGCAGCGGCTGCTGGAGCGTTCTGCGAGCCCTGCTGGGCGCTGGCCGTTGCGCCACCAAACGCAGCCGCGGCCGTTGCGCCGGCGCCGGCGATGGCTTTTCGCAGGAACGATCGTCGGCCGGCGTTCGGTTTAGGCGACTCGCGCTTCATAGCGGCAGAGGATACCACCTGAGGAGAGGAAATGCGCTGAGACCGATACGGTTCACGGTATCGTGCCCGTCGTGTGCGCACCGACTGGAGGAAGCACCTTCCCGATCGGCGTCACGCCGGTCACGTGCGTCGCGACCGATGCGCATAACAACGCCACGCCGCTCACGGGCAGTGACGGCCGAGGCGGGCAGTGCACGGGCACGGTCACGGTTGGCGTGCCCCACGATCAATCGCCGCAGCGCCGCAACGCCATCGGCGACGGCCCGTTATATAACTCGGTAACCGGCGCTCGGCAGCAATGACGGTATGCGATCGATCAGCGATCCATCGCCATATGGCGATGTGACCCGACGCGGGCCTCCACCAGAGGCGGGTGAGATACCCTAGAAGGCGGCCGCTTCACGAAATGGCACGAGCCTCGACCATCTTCCTCTTGTCCCCGGCGTATTGCGGCGGGCGGCGCGCGGGGATCCTCCTCAATCCGCAGTCGCCCGCAGTGACCTCGCAGGCGCTCCGCGCCGGGACCTTGTCACTCGGCAGCGCGTTCGCGTTCATGAGCGGCCTGTACTTCCGCGGGAAGCTGGCCTACGCGGAACGTTTCGGACAGGCGCTCGTGATCACTCCCACGCGCGGGCTGCAGCCGCCGTCGCTGCCGTTCAGTCTTGCGCTGCTGCGCGAATTCGCCGTGGGGGATGTCAGCCTCGATAGTCCGATCTATCGCTCCGCGCTCGAGCGAGACATCCAGGCGATGACCAGGAAACTCACACGCGGCTCGCAGGTGGTGTTGCTCGGCAGCGTCGCCAGCGGCAAATACGTCGACGTGCTGCTGCCGATTCTCGGCGACCGCTTGCGCTACCCGACGGCATTCATCGGCCGCGGCGACATGAGCCGCGGTGGGCTGATGCTGCGCAGCGCCGCCAGCGGCGACGAGATGGAATACGGCCCGTTGACCGCGGGTGTGCGGCCGCGCGGCCCCAGGCCGCCAAAGCTCGATCCCTCGACTCGTGTGGCGGTAAGCTTGGGGTATGAAGCGACTCGTGGCCACGGTAGTCGTCCTCGCGGCGTCGTTGAGCTGGCCCTCAGCCCAGGAACGACCGGTGCCGAAAGACTCGATGCGGTTGTCGATCTCCGGCTGCGCGCGCGGCCGCGTGTTCACCGTCGATCGAAATCCTGAGCACGAGATCAGCGGCCAGCCGACGATCGAGTTCGGCAGCAAGCTCCGTCTTCAGGGCCAGAAGAAACTGCTCGATGAGATCAAGGCCAACGAGAAATCGATGGTCGAGATTACCGGGCTGATGAAACAGTCCGACATGGTGCAGCCGGGAGTGGGCCTGGCCGGCGGCCGCGTCCGCATTGCGCCGGCCATGCCGATGGGCCGCGGCCCTGCGTATGACCCCGGCCCGCAGCCGCCGATCCTCGACATCGAATCCTGGCGCCTTCTCAACGCGTCGTGCCCGTCTCGCTAAGGCCACCGATTCACACTGATTTGGCCACCGATTTGATCGGCGTTTAATCTGTGGCTATCAGTGGCCTAAGTCCTTCGCTCAAAGGCGCGCGCGTGCTCATTGTCGGCGGCGGCCTGGCGGGTCTGACCGCGGCCCGCGGCCTCATCGATCGCGGCGCCGCCGTTCACCTGGTCGACGCCCGGAATCGCCTTGGCGGACGCGTCTGGACGGTTCGAGACGAGGGCTTCGATGAGATCCCGCTCGAAGCCGGTGGTGAGTTCATCGACGGCGAGCACGCGGAGATTCGCAAGCTCGTGTCGGATCTCGGCCTTCAGCTGCAAGTGATCCTGCGTGAAGGGTTTGGGCTGGCGCTCGACCTGCGCGGACGCGTGCAGCTCTTCAAAGGCATGCGGCCCATCTGGAACGACTTCAAGCAGGCGCTCTCGAAAGAAGCGGAGGCGTTGCGCGCGGCTGATTGCGACTGGAACTCCACAGCGGCGTCGCTCGTCGGCCGCCATTCGCTCGACGCCGTGTTACGCGCACGGCAGGCGTCCGACGACGTGCTGGCGATGGCGCAAGGGCTGCGCGGGTTTTATCTCGCGGATGCCGATCAACTCTCGGCGTTGCCCGGCGTCGAGTTGTCGATGCAGCCGACTGATCCCGGTCACGTCACGCTATCTCGGATCAAAGGCGGCAACGATCGGCTTGTCGAGAAGCTCGCCGCTCGAAAAGGGCTCAAGGTGTCACTCCAACTCGACGTCAAACGCGTCGAACACGACGCCCGTGGCGTCAGCGTGAAAGTCGCGGATCGGGCAGGGAAGTTGTCGGTGATTAAAGGCGACTACCTGGTGATGACGGCGCCGGCGCCGATCGTCCGCGATCTCGAGTTCACACCGGCATTGCCCACCACGCTGCGGCAGGCACTGAAAGGGTTGACGCCCGGGCCCGCCACAAAAGCCCATGTCTTGTTCGATCGATCGTGGTGGCGGCAGAAGGGCCAGCCGCAGGCGTGGGGCTCGAATCTCGACACCGGCGCGGTTTGGGAAGCCTCGGGCGCGAAACCGGGCATCCTGACGCTGCTCGCCGGTGGCCGCGCCAGCAAGGCCTTTCGCGATTTGCTCGAGGAGGGCGGACCGCAGCGGCTGGCGCGACGCCTCTCATGGCTCGGCGAGCCGGAGGAAGTGCGGGACTTCCGCAGCACCTCGTGGGAGATGGATCGCTACGCTCGCGGCGGCTACGCGGTGTTCGGTCCCGACTTCAAACCTGAATGGCGCGCCGAGCTGTCACGGGCCGTGGGTCGGATCGCGTTCGCAGGTGATCACACCAGCAGGAACTGGCAGGGTTACATGAACGGCGCTGTGGAAAGCGGCTCGCGCGCCGCGCGCGACATCGAGACGATGCGTCTCATGCAGGACGTGCCGTCTACCTGAAGCCCAGGAGCACGACCTCGAAATCGCCGGCCGTCAATCCACGAAATGCCGGATTGAGCTCGTCGTTGTTCCATCGCGGATCCATGGCGCCGGAGATGAACATGTCGCTGCCGTTGTCGGCGATGATCAGCCCGTGCGTTTGCATGGCGCGGAAGATGTTCTGGATATAACCGGGAACCCTCGAAATGTCTTTCGACGCTTTCAATCGCAGCCGCGCGCCCATCGGTAACGCGCCGGCGGTGCTGCCGGCGCGGTGGGAGGCGGGAAACACGAAGCCATTGGTTCGCCGCACCGTCGCGCGCAGCGCGTGACGCACGGGTCCGCGCATCGCCTCATCGAATCGCACGAGCCCGGGAAGAATCGCGAGACCCGCGGCATCGGCAGACGTCCAGCCTTCGGGCCGCCGCGCGTTCGACGAGAGATCGAACACGGCGCCTGAGTCCGCTTCCCATCGTTGACCGGTCCATCGCGTGGCGAACAACTCGAACAGCAACCAGCGATCGCGATCGACAACGATCAAGTGCCGATCGCCGCCGGTGCCGCCGCCAGGCTGCGCGCCCTCGATGAAGTTGGGCTGGGTCTTGGCCGCCTCGGGAACGGGATAGCCGGTCTCCGATCCAAACCCGCGATCGCTTTCGTCGCCGAAGTCGACGAACGTGATCGGCGTGCGCGGTTCGCCGCGTCCCACGCCCACGTAGGGAATGCCGAATGGCGGTGGACCGAAATCCGGGTGAAGCGTGCGCGTGCGTCCCACGAAATCGATGAACGCCTCCGACTGCGGATCGATCGGTGCGCTGGTGATCTCTTGGTTCCACCAGTTGTCCGACGGAAAGGGCCGGCGCCCATCAAAATCGTCGTTGAGGCGAACGGCGGTCGAGGACGGGGCCGGCGCCGGTGCGGGTGCCGGGGCCGGCGTCGCCGGTGGTGTCGAAGTGGTTGGACTGGTGGGTGTTGCCGGCGCGCTCGTCGATTCACCACACGCCGCGAGCGCGGCGATCAGAGCCAGCGCGATCCATCGCATACGTCGCATCATGCAATGGCTGAGCCACCCTGCAACTTCGTAAGTGGAGACGGGTCTTTAGACCCCGGCGATCTCAGTGATAGTGACCGTGCTCGGGCGACCACACGCCTTGCGTTCGCCCGACATGTCCGCGTTCGGTTGTGAAGGCGGTGATGCCCGCCACCACGCCGGCCGCCATCAGCAGACCGACGACGATCAGCAGCAGGTTGTTGCCACGATGGTTCTGCTGCTTGAGCTCACAGCACTTCTTGTACTTTTTGCCGCTGCCACAGGGGCACGCGTCGTTGCGTCCAGGGTGGTGTGCCATGGTGTGTTCCTTCGCGCCTGATCCTAACACTCTGGAATAAGATCCGCACCGAGTGCGGTCCGCCCGGTTTAACGGCTTTTTGCTCTTCACCCTCGGCGCGATCGCCACGATCGCGCCGTTCTTCTCCTCGGTATGGGGCGTCCCAATCGTCGGCGCCGCCATCTTCCTCTCAGGCATCGTCGAGTTAGTCGACGCGTGGTTCTCTGGGAATACCCGCACGCATCACAGCAGCGGCGTGTTGTCGGTGCTCGCCGGCGCGCTGATTTCGATCCAATCTGCCTTTGCGTTCAGCGGCTTGATGGTGCTGATGAGCCTGGTCCTTGCCCTCGACGGCGGCGTCAACGTGGTGCGTGCCATTCGCGGCACGAGCGAAGGCGGGGCAAGCCGCTTGTGGGACCTCATCAACGGGTCGGCGAACCTCCTGCTCGCTTTGCTGGTGTGGACGCTGCGCGACTCGATTGGTCCGCTGGGGTTTGGCGTACTACTCGGCCTGCGGATGGCGGCCTCGGGTTGGCAAACCATGTTTGCGCCGTCGCCGAGTGACGCCGATGCCTTCGGGCGAATCGAGGATCGTCATCCCGATCTGAGGCTGGGCCTCCCGGCCCATCCGATCATCGGGTTCATCCATCGCGAGGCCAGAGCCGACGCGACCTCCCGCGCGCCGACCGATTTCTATTGGAGTCTGATCTTCGTGGTGGTGTTTTTCGCCATCCACGTTGGCCGCCTCGACGCCGAATGGTCGTGGCTGGGTATGCTCTCACCCGCCGTCGCCACGCTCGGCGATATCGTGGCCGCGCTCGTGCTCTCGGTGGTGGTGCTGTACCCGTTGTCGCTGCTGTGGCACGTGCTGACGCGTCCAGCTGAGCGCGCCGCGTGGCACCGCATGCTGGAAGACACGTCACCTGAGATGCACCAGCGTTGGAGCGAACGCGGGCTGCGCTGGTGGGCCGAGCATCGCCTGCGTCGGCAGGTGGCGCGCGACCTCGAGAACAACACGCTGCCCGGCGCGGTGCGGCAGATGATCCGCGCCGGATTGCCGATCACCGCCGTCCTGATCGCGGTGCACCCGATTTGGGGATTCAGCTGGTACTTCAATAGCGAGAACTGGGCCACCGCGGCGTGGCAGAAGATTGCCGAGACGCGCGTGGACGAGTGGCGCGTCGCGATGATCGACGCGGTCGTGGCGGCCCGCGGCGCCGCCAGTGTCGAAGCGGAAGGGGTGTTTGCGGTGGCGCCGGATGGCCTCAACGCCGGGGCCGACTTCTCGTTTCTCGTGATCGGCGATCCAGGCGAAGGCGATCCGTCGCAGCACGCCTTGCGCGACCAGGTGCTGGCCGCGTCGCGCAAGGACGCGGTCAGGTTCGTGGTGATCGCTTCGGACGTGGTTTATCCGCTCGGGCAAATGAAAGATTACGAGGCGAATTTCTACCTGCCGCTCAAGGGCGTCGAAAAGCCGATCTATGCGGTGCCCGGAAATCACGACTGGTTCAACGCGCTCGATGGCTTCGCCGCCAACCTCATGAATCCGCATTCGGCGCGTGCCGCGATTGATGCGCGCGTCGAATCGGATCTGAGCCTGTCGAGCACGACCGACGATCGGATCGAACGGTTGATCACCGATGCGGCGCGGCTGCGCGCGGTGTACCGCGTGCCGGCAGGCCGGCAGCACGGGCCCTTCTTCGAGTTGCATCGTGACGGGTTCTCGTTGATCGCGATCGATACCGGCATCCAGCGCGGCGTGGACGACCGGCAACTGGCGTGGCTGAACGCGGCGCTGGACCGGGCCGAGGGCCACTTCACGATGGCCATTCTCGGCCATCCGTTCTATGCGTCGGGCCGCGATCAGCGTGGTGACGACTCCTTCGCGCGTGTGCACGAACTGCTCCGCGGGCGCGGCGTTCGCGTGGTGATGGCCGGCGACACCCATGACTTTGAGTATTACCGGGATGCTGGCGGCAGCGAGCCGATGCATCACTTCGTCAACGGCGGGGGAGGCGCGTACCTGAGCATCGGCACCGCGCTCGATTGGCCCGAGCGCCCGGTGTTCACGGACTACGCGTTCTATCCACGAACCGATGCGCTCCGCGCGAAGCTCGAGGCCGAAACGCCGTTCTGGAAGTGGCCGGCATGGTGGTGGGTACGCCGCTTTGGCGCCTGGCCGTTCTCGGTGGAAGCGTTGTCGGCGGTCTTTGACTTCAACCGCGCGCCGTACTTTCAGAGCTTCACGGAAGTCCGCGTCGAGCGGTCACGGTCGCGGGTGGTGTTTGCGGTGATCGGCGTCGATGGTCCGCTGCGCTGGCGCGATCTGCAAATCGGCGGCGCCGGGAGGCCCGTCGATCAATCGGACGACGACTTAGCGGAGTTCGTGATTGCGATGTGATTCTTAAGAAGAAAAGGAGGTAGTAAAGGATCAGAAGGAGTTCTTGGTCTTCGGTTTTTCTGCAAAGAGAATCAATTGCGCCGGCGCGAGTTGATCGTTATCGAAGTTCCACACCGTCTTCGGCGCCGTGTTCCGCCAGGTCGACCAACCCTTCGCCTTGGCCTGTCGGCCGAGCGCGCGACAGGAGGCATCGATGGCGCGAACAATCCACCACTTCGCGACAATTGGATAGCTCGCCGAGCGGTTGGTCATGTCCACCGTAAAAGCACGCCCTATGCCACTGATTTCGGCCTGAATCTGCCTGGTATTGCACGGTTCGGCAGAGGTTGGGCGCTGTGCGGGACCGTGCGGCGCCTGCGCGCGCACAGTGCTGCCCCGCTAAACCCTATTGACAGAACGAAGTCAGGTGCTTATCTTGTCCCTTCGTTAGATTAATGTGCAGGTCAGTTACCTCTGTAAGGCCCAAGAGGGATCGCGCCTTGGGCCCATTTTTAGGGGCTATTAGTTTTTTAGAAATACAAATGAGACGCGTCAATCCAGCCCGATTCACGGTCGCCACGCGCGGCACGGCCCGCGAAATCAACCGGAGTATCGCGCTCAACCTGGTCCGCGCGCGACAGCCGATCTCCCGCGCCGACCTCGCCCGCGCGATGGACGTGCGTCGTGGCGCGGTCACGCTCATTGTGAATGACCTGCTGCGCGACGGCTTGATCTTCGAAGGCGCCACCGGTGAAAACGTGCGCGGCCGCAAGCCGACGTTTCTCTATATCGATTCGCGCCGCCGCGCCGTGGTCGCCGCGGATATCCGCGCCAGCGAGACCTTTGTGATGCTCGCCGATCTTCTCGGCGTGCCGATGACCGGCGCGATAGGTTTTCCCACGGTCCGCGATCCGAAGACGCTCGTCGAACACCTCGCCGATCGCGTCAAGCGATTGCTCGCCGACCACCCGGAAGTGGACGCCTGCGAAGGCATCGGCGTGGTCGTGCCCGGCATGGTCGAGCACTCGACCATGCGAGTGCTGCACGCGCCGACGCTCGGCTGGCGCAACGTCGATCTGCGCGATGCGCTGGCGGCGGCCACGGGACTGCCCGTGCAGATCGAAAACTCGGGCCGCGCGTGCGCGCTGGCGCAAGCCTGGGCCTCACGTGAAGAACTATCGGGCACCGCCGGCGACATCGTGTTCGTCAGCGTGTCGGATGGCGTGGGCGTCGGCGTGATGATCCATGGCGAGGTGCTGCGCGGCCGCCACAATATTGCCGGCGAGTTCGGCCACCTGCCGTTATCGCTCGACGGCCCGCGCTGTTCCTGCGGATCGAACGGCTGTTGGGAGGCGTACGTGTCGAATCCGGCGACGATCGCGCGCTATTTCGGGCGCCCGCTGGAACCCGGACCGACGCGCGTCGAGCAGCGCAACTTCACGATTGAAGACTTGATCGCACGTGCCCGCTCGCGCGATGTGAAGGCGTCCGCGGCGCTTGATGCCACCGCGCGCTACCTCGGCCTCGGCCTCGCCTCGGTGATCAACGTGCTCGATCCGGCGCGTGTGTATGTTGGCGGGGAAATCACGCTGGCATGGGACCTGATTGAAGCGACGGTTCGCGCTGCGTGCGCTGAGCGCGCGCTCACACCCGCCGCCGCGGAACCCGACATTCGTCCGGTGGCTGCCACCGAGTATCCCCGGCTGCGCGGCGCCGCGGCGCTCGTGGCGGCGCCGGCCTTCGCCGCGCCGGTCGTGGCTTAGAGAGAGGAACACGATTACCGATGGCTCTTCACGACATTACCCCGGGCACCTGCATCGTGCGCAACACCGCCGCCCGCAAGGGCCGCACACAGGCGATCGCCCCTGGCCTGAGCGCCGCGTCGCGGCATCTGCACTACGGCCGGGTGATTCTCGACGCCGGCGACGCGCCACTGCGAATCGAGACGGCCGGTCATGAAACGGCGTTGATCTGCCTTCGCGGCACCGCGACGGTGACGGCGGATAGCGCTCCGTACGCGCTCGGCCGCTACGACGCGGTTTACCTGCCACGGGAGACGGCTGCGTCGATCGCGGCCGGTCCCGAGGGGTGCGATCTCGCCGAGCTTGCCGCGCCGGTTTCCAAGCGGCATCCGATCCAATTCGTCAAGTTTGCGGACGTGCAACGGGATCCGGGCCTGCATTTCAACGCCGGCGGCCCGGCGTCGAAACGCGATCTGAACGTGCTGATTGGCAAGAACGTCGCGGCCGGCCGGATCATGGCGGGGGTCACCTTCAGCGAGCAGGGCAACTGGACCTCGTGGCCCCCGCACGAACACGCGGCGATGCTCGAAGAGGCCTATCTCTATATCGACATGCCGGCGCCCGCGTTCGGCATTCAACTCGTCTACACCAATCCACGCGAGCCGGAGCTGGCCACGATTGTTCGCGAGGGCGACGTCGTGATGATGCCGCAGGGCTACCACCCCAATGTCGCCGCGCCCGGCGGCGCGATCAATTTCCTCTGGATGATGGCGGCGGTTCGCGAGGATGTCGATCGCCAGTACGGCGTCGTCAACGTGCATCCTGATTTCAGCAACCTCGGCTCGGGTCTCGACAAGGGACGGGCGGAGAGCAAGACCAAATGACCCCGCCCAATGCCGCGGCGATATTCCAGCTCCAGGACTGGTCGGCGATCCCGGTCGAGCGGGTGGCCGAGGGCGTGCAGCGCCAGATGATCTACGGCGATCGGTTAATGGTGTGCCGCCTCACGATTGCCGCGCGGACCGTGACCCCGGTGCATTCGCATCTTCACGAACAGATCACGCTGGTCGAGCGCGGCCGCGTCGAATTCGTGGTGGATGGCCAGCGCCGGACCGCCGGGGCCGGCGACGTCTTGCTGTTCCCCTCGAACATCCAGCACGGCGCGACGATGCTCGACGAGGATGTGGTGTTGATCGACATCTTTTCACCGCCGCGCGAAGACTTTTTACCGGGCGGGCAGCCGTGATCCCAATGGCCCAGGATCCGTTCCGCGTCGACGGCAAGGTCGCGCTCGTCACCGGCGCTTCACGCGGTCTCGGTGCCGCCACGGCCATCGCGCTGGCGCACGCCGGCGCCGACGTGGCGCTGCATAGCAACGAGCACCCGGCCACCGCGACGGCGGAGCGCATTGCGGCAGACACCGGGCGGCACACCGCGGTGTTGACCGCGGACCTCGCCGATCGCACCGCGGCCGACACGCTCATCACCGACACCCTGGCGCGGTTTGGCCGCATCGACATCCTGGTGAACAACGCCGGCATCATCCGGCGGCGGGCCGCGGCGCAGCATGCCGACGAGGACTGGGACGCGGTGATCGAGGTGAACCTATCGAACGCATTCCGCTTGTGCCGCGCCGTGGGTCGTCAGCTGATTGAGGGACAACGGCCGGGCAAGATCATCAACGTCGCATCGCTGCTGTCGTTCCAGGGCGGCGTCACCGTACCCGGGTACGCCGCCGCTAAGGGCGGCCTGGTACAGCTCACCAAGGCGCTGGCCAACGAATGGGCGTCGCTTGGCATCAACGTTAACGCGATCGCGCCCGGCTACATGCACACCGACAACACCACCGCGCTGCGCGAGGATCCGCAGCGCAACCGCCAGATCACCGAGCGCATTCCGGCCGGGCGCTGGGGCGCGCCGGAAGACATCGGCGGCGCGGCGGTGTTCCTGGCGTCGCGGGCCTCGGATTACGTGCACGGCCACGTGCTGGTGGTCGACGGCGGATGGATGGGTCGCTGACATGGGCATGCGTGCAGCGATGAAGCGCAGCGTTTGGGGGCCGCCTTGGCGGCCAGGAGGAGTACTTGTCATGAAGTCAGTGCTTGTACGGATCGGCGTCGTTGGTGCCGTGCTGCTCCTGGCCGGCACCGCGTTCGCGCAGGACTATCGCGCGCGGCTGCAGGGGCAAATCACGGACGAGAGCAAGGGCGCGTTGCCGGGCGTGAGCGTCACGCTCGTCAACGACAACACCGGCGTGTCGTCCAACCGCGTGACCGATGCGGAAGGGCGATACCGGTTTGATTTCGTCGAGCCGGGCAGCTACGGCGTGAGCGCGGAGCTGCAGGGCTTCCGCGGCGCCAGCCAGAAGGCGGTGCGGGTGTCGCAACGCGGCGACGTCACCGTCGACCTGGTGATGAACGTCGCCACGGTGGCGGAGACGATCACAGTGCAGGCCTCGTCGGTGCTCGTGCAGTTCAACTCGAGCAGCTCGGACTTGACGCTGGAGCGGCAACTCGTCGACCAGGTGCCGATTAGCGGCCGCAACCCTTACAGCCTGGCCAACCTCGATCCGTCGATCGTCAACACGCCCGGCACCACGGCGGCGGAGAACCGGCCGTATCACCACGCCTACGCCAACGACTACGACGCCGGCGGCGGCACGCGCCGCGCCAACGCCGTGCTGCTCGACGGCGTGCCGCTCAGCGCCAGCTACAAGACGTCGTACACCCCGTCGATGGATGCGATCGAGGAAATCACCGTCTCGAAGAGCAGCGTCGATGCGGAAAACGGCAACAGCCTCGGCGGCCTGATCAGCCTCAACATGAAGTCGGGCACCAACGCGTTGCGCGGCTCGGCCTACATGTTCGGCCGCGATCCGAGCATGAACTCGATCAGCGACCCGACCATCCGCATCAACCCGGGCCAGGACACGTCGGTGCTGCGCGGCACCAAGCTGCGGATGTACGGCGGCACCGTGGGCGGGCCGATCAGGGAGAACAAGATCTTCAGCTTCACCTCCTTCGAGCAGTGGAACGACCAGCGGCCGCTGACGATTGTCCGCACGGTGCCGACCGAGGCGGAGCGCCGCGGCGACTTCAGCCAGTCCGTGTTGAACGGCCGCGTCCGGACAATCTACAACCCGTACTCGTCGACGCTCGACAGCGCCGGCCGCGTCGTCCGCAGCCCGTTTGCGAACAACACCATTCCCGACTCGATGATCGATCCAGTGGCGCGGAAGATGCTCGCCGACATCCCGCTGCCGAACCAGCCGGGCAACGTCGACAACTGGCAGGGCAGTGTCTACGAAGACGTCAACTACTGGAACTTCTCGCAGCGCGTCGATCTCAACTTCACCGACTCGTTCAAGATGTTCGCGCGCTACGGCCAGTTCAAGGCCGATCTCTACCAGCAGAACCCGTCAGACGCCGGCTTCTTCCCGCTGTCGGGCAGCAACCGCGACGGCATGAGCACGGCCGCCGACGCGGTGTGGATCATGTCGAACAAGATGACGCTCAACGTGCGCGGCAGCTACTACAACATGGTCGACGAGTTCTACAACCCGTCGCTCGAGCTCGGCGCCGATGGCCTGGCCGACTACTGGCCGAACCCGTGGTACAGCTCGCTCTACAACAGCGGCTACGTCTACTATCCGGCGCTCGACGTGACGACCGGCACTAACACGGCGACGACCAACCGCCTTGGCCGCCAGGGCCGCGAGTGGTTCCAGCATCCGGACGGGTTGACGACGTCGGCGCGCATGAACTACTACCTCGGCAACCACAACATGAAGTGGGGCGGCGAGCTGCGGTCGTACTTCGGCAAGGCGGCGCGGTTCGAGCCGATCAACCTGGTGTTCAACTCGACGCTGACCGCGAACAGTTCGGACACGCCGGACGTCACCGGTTCGGGCAACCAGTGGGCGACCTTCATGCTCGGCGCGCTCGATAATCAGACCTCGGCGCGCCTGGTGCCTCTGCAGGAAACCAATCTCAACAGCTACTCGGCGTACTTCCAGGACGACTGGACGTTCAACGATCGGCTGACGCTCAACCTCGGCCTGCGTTGGGAGTTCGAGCCCGGCGCGACCGATCCGCTCAACCGCCTGTCGCAGCAGCTCGACCTGACGTCGCCGATTCCGGAGATGCAGGCGACACCCCCCGCGATGGTGGCACAGGCCACGCAGCTGATGGCCTCCAAAGGCTACGCCCACACCTACAACGGCCAGTGGGTCTTCGTCGACGAGAACAGCCCGTATGCGTGGAAGACGTCGGCGCTGAACTTCATGCCGCGTCTGGGTGCGGCGTATCGCCTCGACGACAAGTCGGTGGCGCGCGCCGGCTACGCGCGGTTCCTGATGCCGATCGCCAACGTCCGCGACACGCTCGGCGATTTCGTCAACCAGTACACCGGCTACGCGCAGACCACCACCACGCTGGGGCTGGCCAATGGCGTCCCGCAGCAGCGGCTGAATGATCCGTACCCGGCGAACAACCCGGTGATCGAACCGTACGGCCAGGCCTACGGCCGCTACACCGGCCTCGGCGGTGCGGTCAGCCTCGATCAGTACAACCTGCGCCCGCAGGTGAACGATCGCTTCAACTTCTCGTACCAACGGGAAGTCTGGGCGAAGACGATCTTCGAGGCGAGCTACTTCCTCAATCTCGGCACGCGCGTGCCGTACGACGTCAACCTGAACATGATGGACCCGGCCTTCCGCTACGAGCAGAAGGCCGCGCTCAACGCCCAGGTCAGCAATCCGTTCTTCGGATACCTGACGCCGGACAAGTTCCCGGGCGCGCTGCGCAACAACCGCACCGTCGCGTTGAGCAGCCTGCTGGTGCCGTACCCACAATACGGCAACATCATGCAGACCAACACCAACGGCAAGAAGCTCAATACGCAGACCATCGAGCTGCGCGGCCAGCGGCCGTTCAGCAACGGCTTCAGCGTGCTGGCGGCCTACGCCTATAACCGCGAGCGCATCCAGCAGTGGTTCGACGAGATTAAGAACTACGAAGTGCTGACGAGCGGCGGCGAGAGCGGCTGGGAGTGGCGGCCGACCGATACGCCGGTGCATCGCCTGACGGCGGCGTTGACGTGGCAGATTCCCGTGGGCCGCGGCCGCGCCTTCGGCTCCGACTGGAATGCCGCGGTCGATACCGTGCTCGGTGGCTGGCAGTACACTGCGTCGGGTCGCTACTATTCGGGCCGCCCCGTGTTCTTCAACACCAGCTATGTCGTGTCGGGAAACCCGAAGCTCAGCTCGCCGACCCGCGATCGCTGGTTCGATACCAGCATGTTCGCGGTTCAGGATTCGTTCACGCCGCGCAGCAACCCATTCGTCTATAGCGGGCTGAACGGCCCGGCGGCGGCGTTCACCGACATGACGCTGACCAAGAACTTCAACCTGAATTCACGGTATCGCCTCGAGGCGCGCATCGAGGCCTATAACGTGTTGAACGCGATCGTCTGGGATCAGCCGGAAATCAACCTGTCGAGCGCCAACTTCGGCAAGGTCACGCGCAAGCGCGTGGACAGCAACGGGCGCGAGATCCAGATCGGCGTTCGTTTCATGTTCTAACGCCCATGAAACGAGCGCTGCGCATATGGATGCTGCCGCTCGCGATGGCCACGGCCATCGCGACGGCGGCGCCCCATGCGCAGGACGCGGCCGATCGCGCTCGCATCCTCGACACGATGAAACGCGCGACCACCTTCATGGTCGACAAGGTCGCGCACCAGGGCGGGTACGTCTGGGCCTACCTGCCCGATCTGTCACGCCGCTGGGGCGAGATGGAAGCGACGCCCACGATGATCTGGATTCAGCCACCAGGCACGCCGTCGATGGGCCACCTGTTCCTCGACGCCTATCACGCGACTGGTGACGAGTATTACTATCGCGCCGCTGAAGGAGTGGCCGCCGCGCTCGCGGCGGTGCAGCATCCGTCCGGCGGGTGGAACTACATCGCCGATTCTGCGGGCGAGGCGGCACTACGCAAGTGGTACGACACTGTCGGCCGCAACGCGTGGCGCCTCGAAGAGTTTCAACATTATTACGGCAACGCCACGTTCGATGATGCGGGCACCGCGGAAGCGGCGAAGTTCTTCTTGCGTCTGTATGTTGAGAAGAAGGATCCCAGCCACAAGGTGCCGTTCGACAAGGCCGTCAAGTTCGTGCTCGACAGCCAATACCCGATTGGCCTGTGGCCGCAACGCTTTCCGCGAGCGCCCGCATCAGGCCTCCATGGGCTCCCGGACTTCACCTCCTACATCACCTTCAATGACGATGTGGCGGCCGAGAACATTGATTTCCTGCTGATGTGCTATCAGGCGTTCGGCGACGCGAGGCTGCTCGATCCCATCGTCCGTGGCATGAATGCGTTCATCGCTACTCAACTCGGGCCCCCGCAGCCGGGATGGGGCCTGCAGCACACTCTCGACTTGAAGCCTTCCGGAGCCCGCACCTACGAACCCAACGGGCTCGTCACGCACATCACGGCCAACAACGTGACGTTACTCATGCGGTTCTATCGACTGACGGGTGAAACGAAGTACCTCGCGCGCATTCCTGAGGTGATTGACTGGCTGGAGAAGCTGAGGCTGCCTCCGGGCGTTGCCCCCGCTGGACGCACGCATCCGACCTTTGTCGAGCTGGGCACCAACGCGCCTCTCTACGTGCATCGCGAAGGGTCCAACGTGTTCAACGGCCGCTACTACGTGAACAAGGATCCCAAGGGCACCATCGCACACTACAGCGCGTTTCGCGCGATCAATATACCGGCCCTTCGCAAGCTGTACGAGTCGGCGAAGAACACATCACCTGAAGAGGTGATCAAGACCTCGCCGCTGAGGTTGCCCGCCGGCTCGGTGCCCCTGCCGAAGTATTACACTCTCGCCGGTGGCGCAGGTGATAGCGCCAAGGTTGTCGCGTCCCTGAACCGCGAAGGGTACTGGTTGGCGCCGCTGGGCAACAACAGCCATCCCTATAAGCGGGACGGCTCAAAGGCGCCTCAGCCTGGCGATTACTCGCAAACCTTTGTGGGTGATGAGACCGACACCTCGCCGTTTCCGGATCCCTCGCTGATGGGCATTTCGATCGAAGCGTATATCCGCAACATGGGCGTGTTGATTCGCGCGCTTGACCCGCAGCAGCCGTGACGCGCGCGGCCTTCGCCTTCACGGCGGCGTTGGGTATCGCGGCTACGGCCGTGCAACCGTCGCCGCTCGCGATCACCTGGCGGCTCGACAACCTGTCGCGCGCCGGTGGCGACGCGATCACACTGGTCGGAACTCCCGTGCTGGTGTCGACTGCCATCGGCCCCGCGATCCAGTTCAACGGAACGACCGACGGCGTGTTCATCGAGCGCAACCCACTCGAGGGACTCGCCAGTTTCACCATCGAGGTGCTGTTCTCGGCGGATGCCGAGGGCCCGGTCGAGCAGCGCTTCCTGCATGTGCAGGAGGCTACTGGCGAGAATCGTGCCCTCGTAGAGTTGCGGCTGAATGCCGGCCGCTGGGCCCTCGACTCCTACGTGCGTCATGGCGCCGCGCAGCTGACGCTGCTCGATGCGGCCAAATCGCACGCCGCGGAACGCTGGCACGTGGCGTCGACGACGTTCGCGGACGGTGTGCTGAGACACTACGTCGACGGCACACCGCAGGGAGAGGGCGCGGTGGCATTCCAGCCACTCGGCGCCGGCCGCACCTCGATTGGCGTGCGGCAGAACCGTGTCTCATGGTTCAAGGGGCGCATCCATACGGTCCGCATCACCCCAGCCGCGCTTCCGCCGTCACGCTTTCTTGGGGTGCCGTCGTCGATCGTCGCTTCGTGGCAGCGAGGCATCGAAGGGCAGCGCAAGGCCGATCTCGGTAACGGGACGTTTCTGAACCCGATCATGCCGGGCGATCATCCCGACCCGTCGATCCTCCGCGACGGCGACGACTACTACATGACGTTCTCGTCGTTTGATGCCTATCCCGGCCTGGTGATCTGGCACTCGCGCGACCTGGTCAACTGGCAGCCGATCGGTCCGGCGCTGGTCCAGAACGTCGGCTCGGTGTGGGCGCCGGATCTGGTCAAGCATCGCGGGCGTTACTACATCTACTTCCCAGGGATCGCGCCGTATCGATCGAATTACGTCATCTGGGCCGACAACATTCGCGGCCCGTGGAGCGAGCCGATCGATCTCAAGCTCACGCGCATCGATCCGGGGCATGCGGTGGGACCGGACGGGCGCCGCTACCTGTTCCTCAGCGCCGGCGAGTTGGTGCCCCTTGCCGACGACGGGCTGTCGACGACGGGTCCGTCGAAAAAAATCTACGACGGCTGGAAGTACCCGGCCGACTGGGTGGTCGAGACCTTTGCGCAGGAAGGGCCGAAGATCCTGAAGCGCGGCGACTACTACTACATGGTGCTCGCGGAAGGCGGCACCGCTGGTCCGCCGACGGGCCACATGATCGTGGCGGCGCGGTCGAAGACCATCGAGGGCCCGTGGGAGAACTCACCCTACAACCCGATCCTGCGCACGCAATCGAAAGACGAGCGGTGGTGGTCGAAAGGGCATGGCACGCTCATCGAGGACCGCGCCGGCAAGTGGTGGATGGTGTACCACGCGTACGAGAACGGTTACTACACGCTGGGTCGCCAGGCGTTGCTCGAGCCGATCGAGTGGACTGCGGACGGCTGGTTCAGGATGGCCGGGGCCGATCCCGCCGCGCCGATCGCGAAGCCAGCGGGGGAGGCGGGTCCGCATGGCGCAGCGTTCTCCGACGACTTCTCGAAGGATCGCATGGGCGTGCAGTGGAGCTTCTATGCAGGCGACGCCGCCGATCGCGGGCGTTATCGCTACGAGGCCAACGCGCTGGTCCTCAAGGCTAAGGGCACGAGCCCAGCCGACAGTTCGCCGCTGTGGTTCGTCAACGGCGATCACGCGTATCAACTGGAAGTGGAGATCGAGGCGGATGCCGCTGCGAGCGGCGGCCTGCTCGTGTTCTACAGCCGCAAGCTCTACGCCGGCCTCGGGTTGTCCTCACGCAACCTGCGCCTTCATTTGTATGGAATGGATCGCACCTCCGCGCGACCTGCCCATCTCGGATCGCGTGTGTGGATTCGGCTCACCAACGATCATCACATCGTCACGCTCGACTACAGCGCGGACGGCAAGAAGTGGGAGCGCTACGATCGCGCCATCGAAGTGTCTGGCTATCACCACAACGTGGCGTACGACTTCCTCAGCCTGCGGCCGGCCCTGTACGCGTCGGGGCAGGGTGAGGTGCGGTTCCGGAACTTCAAGTATCGGGCGCTGCCTTAGCTAGTCCTGTCGCAGCGCGGTCATCGGGTCGGTGCGCGCCGCCTGGCGTGCCGGCAGGTAGCCGGCGATCGCTGCCGCGAGGGCAAGCGTAAGCGCAGCGACGCCGATCATCGTTCGATCGTTCGCCGCAAGATTGAAGAGCAGCGCGTTGACGAAGCGCCCGGTAGCCATCGACGCCGTCGCGCCGATGCCGATTCCAATCATGGTGATCACCGCGACGTGGTTCAGGATCAGCCGCACGACGTTGCCCGGCTCGGCCCCGAGCGCCATGCGCAAGCCGATTTCGTTCCGCCGCCGCTGCACCGTATACGACATCACGCCGTAGAGGCCGAGGGCGGCTAGCAGCAGCGCCAGCGCGCCGAAGAAGACGGACAGGAACGCGACCAGCCGCTCCTGGAGGAGGCCGGCATCGACGTCCTCGTCGAACGTGCGCAGATCGACGACGATGTCGTTGTGGACGGCGGCAATCGCGTTC
Source organism: uncultured Acidimicrobiia bacterium (assembly GCA_963784445.1). Lineage (GTDB taxonomy): Bacteria > Acidobacteriota > Vicinamibacteria > Vicinamibacterales > UBA2999 > 12-FULL-67-14b. The sequence goes on from CAWARO010000003.1 coordinate 1,015,602, forward strand.
AGCACGGCGTGTCGCGAGTCCCAGGGCGGGCCCGTGGTGCGGATCGCCAGCCGCGTTGACGTGCCGATCGAGTCCTGCTGCGAGAACGCGCCGTACATCGTCGGCAGTGGCGCCTCACGCAGGGCCTGGTACTTCGCATCTGCCACGAGTCCGATTACTTCCACGAGACTCGGCTTCGGGTTGCGGCCGAAACCTTCGAGCATGAAGGTGCGCCCGATGGGATTGTCGCCCGCAAAGTATTTCTTCGCGAAGGCTTCGTTGACGACCATCACCTTCGGGCGGCGCGTGGCGTCCGTCGCGGTGAAGTCGCGGCCGGCGATCACCGGCGTGCCGAAGGTCTTGAAGTAGCTGTCCGTGACGGCGTTGAACATCGAGCTGCGTTCGCGGCCCACGCCCCGGAAGCCTGGCACGTCGGCTTGCAACATCCATGTGCTTCCGCTCAGCGGCGTCACGAACGACGCCGCGGCCGACTCGACGCCGGGGATGGCGGCAACGGCATCTCGCACCTGCTCGAATATCCGTCTGCGCATCTCCGGTGCGGCGCCGGTTCGCCGCAGGTCGATCGAACCGAGCAGCACGCTGGAGGACTGCAATCCCGTGCTCTGCGTCGTCAAGCCGACCAGCGTGCGCACGAACAGGATGGAGCCGAACACCAGCACGAACGACAGCGCAATCTGCACGGCGACCAGCGCGCTCGTGCTGAACGCGTTGCCACTTCCGGTGATGCTGAGCGAGTGATCGCGCATTGCGTCTGCCGGCGTGAGGCCGGTGCCGCGGATCGCGGGGATCACGCCAAAGAGCAGGCCAGTGACCACGCCAATGGCCGCCGCGAACGCGAAGACGCGCCAATCCATCGTGACGTCGAGGACCACCCCGTTGGTTCGCGTGGTCAGCAGCGCCACGATGGCGCGGCTGCCTAAAAGTGCAACGAGCAGGCCCGCCGCCGAGCCGAGCAGCGAGAGCGTCAGGCTTTCCGTCAGCAGCTGTCGAATCAGGTGCCCGCGTTTGGCGCCAAGCGAGAGCCGCACGGCGATCTCGCGCCGGCGCGCCGCAGCCTGGGCCAGCAGCAAATTCGCCATGTTCGCGCAGGCAATCGTCAGCACCAGGGCGACGATGCCGAGGAGCACGAACAGCGGCCGGCTGTAGCGATCGCGAAGCGACGAGATGCCGGCTGCAGCCGGACCAAGAACGAATCGCTCGGTGAGATACTGTTCCCGGTCCTCGCCTTGATAGGTGGGCGGCATCGTGGCCGCGCGCATCGATGGGACGAACGCGTTGAGGCGCTCTTCCGCACTTGTCCGTGAGTCTCCGGGTGTGAGCCGGGCGAAGACCGTCAGCCACCAGCTGCTCGGCCTGCCGAATGAGCTCTCGGCCGCGCGGATGACCGGTTCATTGCCGATCGGGACCATCACGTCGAAGCTCAAGCCCACACGAACACCGAAGAAGTCCTGGGGCGTGATGCCGATCACGGTGAAGGGGTGGCCGTCGAGCGCGATGGTGCGGCCGACGACCGATCGGTCGCCGCCGTACTCGCGCCGCCAGAATCCGTAGTTCAGGATCGCGACCGGACCATCCGGGCCGCCGCCACGACGATCGTCCTCAGCGGTGAAGTTCCGTCCGATCACCGGGGTCACGCCGAGCGTGTCCAGGAACGACGCGTTCACATAGAGACCGGGGATGACGCGAGCCTCGCCGCCCGTGCTGAGACTGAAGCGGGCAAACCCAGTAGCCATGACACCCGTGAACAGGTTCTGATGCTCACGAAGGTATTCGAATTGAGGGTGCGTGAATGATGTGCTGGCCTGGCCGTTGATGCCGTAGCCATCCTCGCGGCCCAGCACCACCAGGCTATCGGGTTCGTGCACCGGCAATGCGCGCAGCATCAGCGCATTGACGAGCGAGAAGATCGCGACGTTGGCGCCGATGCCGAGGGCCAGAGACAGCAATGCCACGCCACTGACGATGGGAGTGCGTCGCGCCTGGCGAACCGCCAGCCGCAGATCCTGGGCGATTGACGAGAGGAGGGGCATCTAGTCTTCGCGGAGGGCCGTCATTGGGTCGATGCGCGCGGCGCGCCGGGCCGGCACGTAGCCGGCAATTGCGGCGGCAGCCGCCAGCGTCACCGCCGTGACCGCGATCATCGTCCGGTCGTAAGTGGCGAGGTTGAACAGCAGCGTGTTGATGAAGCGGCCGGTGCCCACCGCGCCGGCCACGCCGATGATCATGCCGGCCGCCGTAATCACCGCCACGTGCCTGAGTACCAGCCTCATCACGCTGTCGGGCTCGGCGCCGAGCGCCATGCGAATGCCAATTTCGTTGCGGCGGCGCGACACCGAATACGACATCACGCCGTAGAGGCCGAGGGCCGCGAGCAGGAGCGCCAGCGCGCCGAAGAACGCGGATAGCGACGCGATCAAGCGCTCCTGCATCGCTGCGGCACCCATGTCTTCTTCGAGCGTACGGAAATCAACGACGATGTCCTTGTTGACGCCGGCGATGGCGTGGAGAATCGCTTCTCGCGACGACCAGGGTGAGCCCGCCGTCTTGATCGCCATCCGGATTGAGGTGCTGATCTCCTCCATCTGCGCCAGCGGTGCGTAGAAGGTGGGTTGCGGCTCCTCGCGAAGCGTGCGGTACTTCGAATCGGCGACCAGCCCGACGATTTCGAACTGGCGAGGTTTTCGCTCGCGTCCGAATCGTTCCCAAACGAACGTCTTGCCGATCGGGTTCTGCCCGGCATAGAACTTCTTCGCAAACGCTTCGTTAACGATCGTCACCGGCGGCCGGTTCGCCGCGTCTGCCTCGGTGAAGTCGCGGCCGGTGAGAATCGGCGTGCGCATCGCCCGGAAGTAGTCGGGCGTATTGGCATTGAACAACGAGGATCGGTCGCGCTCGGGGGCGTTGAATCCCGGGACCGTCACCGGCAAACCCCAGGTGCTGCCGCCGACCGGCGTCACAAAGGTTCCAGCCGCTGCGTCCACGCCCGGTACCGCGGCCACCGCATCGCGCACCTGTTGATACATCGGCAGCCGCGCCGCTTCTGCCGCCTTCGTTCGCCGCAGATCGAGCGTGGCGATCAACACGCGGTCCGATTCAAAGCCCATACCTTGCGTGGTGAGGCCGACGAGCGTGCGGACAAACAGCGTCGATCCGAACACCAGCACGAACGACAGCGCCACCTGCAGTGCGACGAGTCCGTGACCGACGTTGAATCGCCCGCCGCCGCTCACGATACCGCGCGCGTGATCGCGCAACGCGTCGGCTGGCGCCACCCTGGTCCCGCGCATCGCCGGGAAGACGCCGAACAGGAGACCAGTGGCGATCCCAACCGCAGCCGTGAAGGCAAACACCCGCCAATCCATCGACAGATCGAGGAACGTGAAGTTGGTGCGGGTGCTCAGCATGGCGACCAGGGCGCGGCTGCCCCACGCCGCGATCAGCAGGCCGGCGCCGGCGCCGGCCAACGACAGCATGATGCTCTCGACCAGCAGCTGCCTGATCAACTGGCCGCGTCCGGCTCCAAGCGACAACCGCACTGCGAGCTCGCGGCGGCGTGCCACCGATTGCGCGAGCAGCAGGTTCGCCATGTTCGCGCAGGCGATGGTCAGCACCAGGCCGACGATTCCGAGCAGTACGTATAACGGCCGGCTGTAGCGATCGCGCAGCGCCGAAATGCCTGTGGCCGCCGGAATCACGCCGAAGGGGTCCTGGATATACGCGGCTTGATCCTGCGGCCGCCAGTCTTGCGGCATCGTGGCGTCACGCAGCTGTGGCTGGAGCGCGCGCAGCCGCGATTCGGCCTGCGCCATGGTCTGGCCTGGCGCCAATCGCGCGAACATCGACAGCCACCACGTGCTGCGGTTATCGAGTGAGTGCTCGGTGCCGCGGATAATCGCCTGGCTGGTGAGCGGAATCATCACGTCGAACGTGGTGCCCACACGCACGCCGAAGAATTCAGGCGGCGTGACGCCGACAATCGTGAAGGCGTTTCCGTCGAGCGTGATCGGACGGCCCAGGACGGCGCGATCGCCGCCGTACTCGCGCTGCCAGAAGCCGTAACTCAGGAGCGCGATCGGCTCACTGCCGCGGTGATCGGCATCCTCCGTGAAGGTCCGGCCGATGATCGGTGTTACTCCCAGGGTGTCCAGGAAGCGCGCGCTCGCGTACAGGCCGGGCACCGGGCGCATCTCGCCGCCGGTGTTGAGGTTAAATCGCGTGTTGCCCACGGCCGTGACGCCGGTAAAGATGTCCTGGTGATCCCGCAGGTATTCCCACTGCGGGTTGGTGAACGAAGTGGTGTGGTTGCGCGGGTTGGTGTTGTTGTTGAGTTGCAACTGCACCAGCCGCTCGGGTTCGTGAATGGGCAGCGCTTTCAGGATCAAGGCGTTCACCAGCGAGAAGATGGCGACGTTGGCGCCAATGCCGAGCGCCAGGGAGAGCAGTGCCACGCCGCTGACGATCGGCGTCTGGCGCATCTGGCGAAAGGCGAATCGTAGATCCCGACCCAGGGTCGCAAACATGATTCTTACTCCTCCCGCAGCGCCGCCATCGGATCGATTCGGGCGGCGCGGCGCGCCGGCAAGTAGCCGGCAATCGCGGCGGCGGCCGCGAGCGTCACCGCCGTGACCCCGATCATCGTCCGATCGCTGGCAGCCAGATTGTAGAGCAGTGCGTTAATGAAGCGGCCGGTGCCGAGCGCAGCTGCCGCGCCGGCGATGAGGCCTACGCCGGTAATCAGCGCGACGTGCCTGAGAACCAGTCCGACCACGGCGTGCGGCTCGGCGCCGAGCGCCATGCGGATGCCGATCTCGTTCCGCCGCCGTGTGACGGCGTACGACATCACCCCGTACAGACCGAGCGCGGCGAGCAGCAACGCGAGAACACCGAAGAATCCCGACAGCGTGGCGAGCAGCCGCTCCTGCAGCACGTTGGCCCCGAGATCCTCGTCGAGGTGCTTGAGATCCACGGCGATGTCCTTGTGCACGCTGGCCAGGGCCTGAACGATGGCGTTGCGCGATTCCATTGGTGCACCGGTCGTCCGGATCGTCATCCGTGCGCTGGAGAAGCGCTGTGGTTGCTGGTTGAACGCGGCATACATGATCGGCCGCGGCGCTTCGCGGAGGCGCTGATACTTCGTGTTGGCGACCATCCCGACTACTTCCACGACGCGGTTGCTGTTTGCCCCGCCTGAACCGACGATGGTGAACGCCTTGCCAACGGGATTTTCTCCGCGGAAGTAGCTCGCGGTGAAGGCTTCATTGACCACGACGACGTCCGGCGAGCCGGGCCGATCGCGATCATCGATATCTCGTCCGGCGAGTAATGGTGTCCCCATGGCCCGGAAGAAACTCGGAGACACCGCGTTGAACAGGACACGGCGCCGATCGGCGGATGCCGGCAGTTCGATCTCGTAGTTCCACGTCGAGCCGCTGACGGGCGTGACAAACGAAATAGCCGCCGCTTCCACGCCGGGAATGGCCGTGAGCGCTTCGCGCACCTGCCGATGGAGCTGCACGCGACCCTCCGGCGGAATGCCGGTGCCTCGCACATCCACGGTGCCGACCAGCACGCGCGTCGATTCGAATCCGATCTCCTGACTCGTCAACGAGACGAGCGTACGCACGAATAGCATGGAGCCGAACACCAGGACGAACGACAAGGCCACTTGCACGGCGACCAGCGCATGGCCCACTTGCCATCGGCCGCCGCCGGCGACGATGCCTCGAGCGTGATCGCGCAGCGCGTCCACTGGCTTAAGCGCCGTGCCGCGAAAGGCAGGCGCCACGCCGAACAAGAGGCCGGTCACAACACCGACCGAGGTGGTGAAAGCGAACACTCGCCAATCCATCGCCAGGTTCACGTCGACGATCTGCGTGCGCGTCGACAGCAGGCCGACAATCGCGCGGCTCCCCCAGCCGGCGAACAGCAGCCCGACGGCCGCGCCGATGGTCGACAGCGTGAGACTCTCGACCAGAAGTTGTCGCACCAGTTGCCCGCGGCCGGCGCCGAGCGACAGCCGCACCGCCAGCTCGCGCCGCCGCGCCATCGATTGCGCCAGCAGCAGGTTGGCCATGTTGGCGCACGCGATTGTCAACACCAGCGCGACGATGCCGAGCAGCACATACAAGGGAAGGGAATAGCGTTCGCGAAGATTGGAGATCCCGGTGCTGCCAGGTATCAGCATCAGCGGTTCAGCCATGTACCCGGCGAGAATGTCGGGCCGCGACTGCGTTGGCAGCGTCGCCTCTCGAAGCTCGGGCTGAAGGGCCCGCAGTCTCGCATCGGCCTGCGCCATGGTCTGGCCGGGCGCCAGCCGGCCGACGACGGTCAGCCACCAGTTGGTACGATGATCGAGCGAGCTCTCCGCGCCGCGGACGATGGGCTCGGTGCCGAGCGGCGTCGCCACATCGAAGGCGCGGCCGATCTGGACGCCGCGGAAATCACGATCGGTGACGCCGATGATCGTGAACGCGTGCCCATCGAGCGTGATCGGTGTGCCGATCACATCGGTACGGCCGCGGAATTCGCGTTGCCAGAACCCGTAGCTCAAAACCGCTACCGGCCCATCCGGCCCGCCGCCGCGCCGGTCATCGTCGGTCGTGAAGGTCCGGCCGAGATGCGCGGGCACGCCGAGCGTGTCGAAGAATCGGCCGCTGACGAACAGTCCTTGCGCGGGTCGCGTTTCGCCACCCGAGCTCAGGTTGAAGCGTGGGTTGCCGTAGGCAGCAACACCCACCAGGACGTTTTGATGATCGCGGATGTACTCCCACTGCGGATTAGTCCACGAGTTGCTGTGAACAAGCGGATCCGCTTGGCCGAAGATGACCAGCCGATCCGGGTCGTAGACCGGCAGCGGCTTCAGGATCAGCGCGTTCACGAGCGAGAAGATGGCGACGTTGGCGCCGATGCCCAGTGCCAGGGAGAGCAGGGCCACGCCGGTCACGATCGGTGTCCGGCGCATCTGCCTGAAGGCGAATGTTAGGTCACGACCAAGCGAAGACAGCAATCCCATGGAGCCTTTGACGGCCCACTTTACGGGACGGTTGGCCCATTTCTTACGTGTCTCGTAAAAGGGAAGCAGGTTCCTTTTTACGAAATCCGAAAAAAGGAAGCAGGTTACTTTTTACGGCGTTTGAAGGCGAGCCCGGACCAGGTCTGGTCGATTGCACACACTTTGAAATCCACCCAGCCGGCGCGAAGGCCCGTCTCTCGAACGATGTTGCCGTCGAGGTCGGAAACCACGCCTGAGGCTTTCTTTGGCCACGCCAGCCAGAGCGTCTGCGTCTTCGCCACGCTGGTCACCGCAAGCAGGTGAGCCTGCAACTCAGCAGCGGTCTTGGCGAACGCGATGAAAAGGTCCGCGTCGCCTTCAGGACGGGCGGTGAAACGTACTTGGGCAGGCATCGGCTTCAAGGTACCGCTGAACCCTCGCGGCGAGGCGAGCAGCGACACCTTGAACCCGGTTTTGACGCCAAGCTTCTTGACCGTCGGCGTCGTGTAAACGATCTCGGTCAATTCTTCAGGGTGGCCTTGACGTTCATCGTCGGGATGGCGCCAAGCGCGCGCGAGATGATGCAGCCAGTCTTGGTTTTCTCGACGTGCTGCTGGAACGTGGCGTCATCGACCTTCGGCACCACAGCATCGACCGTGAGCTCGATCAGGTTGATCAGGAACCCCTTGTCGTCCTTGTTGAGGTGCACATCCGCTTTGGTCTTTACGCTCGTGGGAGTGAAGCCCGCTGATGCCAGGGAATTGGCGAGGGCCATCGAGAAACATCCGGCGTGCGCCGCGCCGAGCAGTTCCTCCGGGTTGGCGCCAGTGCCGTTTTCAAAACGGGTCGCGAACGAGTAGTTGCCCTCGTAACCGCCGCTGCCGGTCTTGACGCGGCCGTTGCCGCCCTTGAGATCGCCCTTCCATTCTGCTTCAGCCTGACGTGCCATGAGTCCTCCTCAATCGAAAATCGAGAAAGACCAGTCTATTTCTTTCTCTATTTCTTTTCGACGTCCTTGACGATGAAGAGCATTTCGCCAGGCTTGATCAGGCCGAGCTCGCGGCGGGCGGCTTCTTCGATGGCGGAAGGGTCTTCGCGGAGGCGTCGCGCCGTCTCGCGCAGCTGAGCGTTTTCAGTGCGGGCGCGCTCAAGCGACCGTTCAAGCGCGGCATAGTCGCGCCGGGCCTCGAGCAGCGCGAGCAGGCCTTTTTCGCCGGCGATGGCGTCGACGACGATAACCAGGGTGATGAAAAGGAGGACGTGACGGAGGAGTCGCCGGCCGCGACTGGCCAAAGTCGGCTTGGGTGGGACCGTGGGTTTCTGTTGTGGCTCGTCGCGTTCGGTCATGGGCTCGGCGAACTGACACGTGCGGGCCGTTCCGGTTCGCTGCTGCGCAAGTAGTGTTCGAGCGCGCGAATCAGCACCGTTCGAAGATCGGCCCGTTCGTCCATGGCCCGAATCTTCGCGGCCCGCCAAAGCTCCCCCGGGAGCTCGACGGTCGTTTTCACCGTGTCGCTGTCAGTCCGCTTTGCCGCCAATACGGATGAGAGTGTATCCACTCAGACGGCACAACGGCAAGACATGAAAACGGTGACCCGTGTGCACATATTTACACCAAGCTATTTACACATGCAACAGGAAAAACGGTTTTACGGGTTTACGGGCCGCCGTAGGCGGCCCGCCCTGAGCGAGGAATCCACGCCGATTCGGCGTGGATTCCGGAGTCGAAGGGCTAAGGTTTGGTGTTTTCCGCGACCCAGGACAGATAGTCGCGGCTGCCGTCGAGTACGGAGAGGACCAGGAACTCCGGGACGTCGTAGGGATGGAGCGCCTTGATTCGTGTTTCCAGGTCGTGGACGCGATCGATGTTCGTCTTGATCACTAACTGGCGTTCGTCGGCGCTTTCAATCGCGCCCTTCCACCTATAGATCGATCGCATCGGCGCCAACACGTTCACGCATGCGGCGAGTCGTTCTTCGACCAGCGACCTCGCGAACTGATCGACGTCGCCATCAACGGCGAACGTCGTGAGGACGACGACGAACTGATCAGAGGGCACTCAGAGCCTGCTCCAGGTCGGCCTCGAGATCCTCAACATCCTCGATGCCGACGGAAATGCGAATCAACCCGTCGGTGATCCCAAGCATCGCGCGGCGATCGGGCGGCACCGAGGCGTGCGTCATGATCGCCGGGTGCGAGATCAACGTCTCCACTCCACCCAGGCTTTCGGCGAGTGCCATCAACTTCATGCCATTGAGCACGGTCTTGGCATTGTCGAGGGAGCCAACATCAAAGGAGATCAACCCGCCAAATCCCTTCATCTGCTTACGCGCGAGCCCGTAATGCGGATGGGACTTGAGCCCGGGATAGATCGTGCTCTTCACCTTGGGATGCGCGTCGAGGTAGTCCGCAATTGCCTGGGCGTTCTCGTTGGTCCGCTCCATGCGAACGGTGAGGGTCTTGGTGCCGCGCAGGATCAGCCATGAATCCATCGGGCCGAGAATGGCCCCCGCCGCATTCTGCACGAACTTCATCCAGTCCACGTCGTCCTGGTGCTTGAGGATCACGACGCCGCCCACGCTGTCGCTATGGCCGTTGAGGAATTTGGTGGTGCTGTGCAACACGATGTCGGCGCCGAGCGTCAGTGGCCGCTGGATATAGGGACTCGCGAAGGTGTTGTCGACCACGACGCGGACATTCTTGCGGTGCGCGATCGAGCTCACGCATTGAATGTCGGTGACGTGCAACATCGGGTTGGTCGGCGTCTCGATGAACAGGTATTTGGTATTCGACTTGATCGCCGGCTCCACCAGCTCCGGCTGCGACGTGTCGACATAGGTGAAATCGAGACCGAACTTGCGCCGGACCTTCTCGAACAGGCGGAAGGTGCCGCCGTAGGTGTTGTCGCCGACCAGGACATGATCGCCAGACTGGAGACGCGTCAGCAGCGCGTCGATGGCGGCCATGCCCGAGGCGAAAGCGAACGCCGCCGTGCCCGCTTCGATGGCGGCCACGTTGCGCTCCAGCGCCATGCGCGTCGGGTTCTGCGTGCGGCCGTACTCGAAGCCCGCATGCGGCTGACCGAGACCGTCCTGGACGTAGGTCGAGGTCTGGTAAATCGGCGTGATGATCGCGCCGGTCGCGGGGTCGGGCTCCTGCCCGGCGTGAATGCAAATCGTGCTGAACCGTGCCGAGTCGTTGAGTTTCATCGCGCTCCGTGTGCTCCGTCCTACTCCGTGTTCTCCGTGAGTGAAAAAGGATACTCTGGTAACCGCCCGATGAGCGAATCCGTCCGGCCAATAGCGTTGCTGCCCGGCGACACGCCGTCGCGGTGGAGCGTGTGGCGCACGTGGCTCCTCAAAACCTTTCCCGGCCGCGCCCTCGTGCTCGGCATCGCGATCAAGGCGATCACCTGGCCGCTCGGTTTCGTCGTCACGCTGCCGGCGTGGCTCGACGCCATCGACATGGTCGGCAGCCTCGCGCTGTTGTTCGGCGCCGCCTATGGACTGACACGCTTTGCGGTGTGGGCGAAGCGGCGCCTGCTGTGGCGCGTCCGCCGCAAGCTGATCCTGTCGTACGTGTTCGTGGGCGTGGTGCCGGCGCTGCTGGTGATGACCTTCTTCCTGCTCGCCGGGTTGATCCTCGCGTTCAACATCAGCTCGTATCTCGTGCAGTCGCGGGTCCGCAACCTGACGGACCAGGCGCGCTTCCTCGCGCAAACCGTGCAGCTCGAAGTGCAGCGCAGCGGCACGCCGGATCAGATCGCCGAGGCGCTCGAGCGGCGCCAGGCCAGTACCGAAACGCGGTATCCGTTCGTCTCGCTTGCCGTCATTCCCGTGAAGGACCTGGCGTGCAAGCCCGCCGCCGCGAACCCGGTGCGCGCGCCCCGCAGCCTTCCGGCCACGCTGCCGATCGTGGCCGGGTCATGGGGCCACCTGTCGCCGCCGGCGACGCTGCCCAAGTGGGTCGGGTGCGACGGGTTTGCCGGCATCATTGCCTATAACGCGCCTTCAGGCAGCGGTGCGGACTCGCCGCCGGACACGCGTTTGGTGATGCGGGCGGTGGCGCTGCCCGAAGTCCAGACGCCGACCTGGGCCATCGTGCTCGACATGCCGATGTCCACGGTCATCGAGAGCCGTATCCAGCAGGAAACCGGCATCCGCCTCGGCGAGGTCACCGCCAACTTGGCGCGCGGCGTGCAGCCGGTCGCTGGCCGCTCGATCGAGGATCGGCGCGTGGAGGAAGATGATGGCCCGGTGCTGTCGCTGCGACAGGCGCGCTGGGTGGTGTTTCTCGATCACGTCGACTGGAACAGCGGCGAACCGGAAAGCGCGTCGGTCGCCATCCTGATGAATATCTGGGAAATCTACGACCGCATCTCGGTGGTGTCGCCCACGGGGCTCGGCAATACGAACTTCGGGCAGTTGTTGCTGCTCGTGCTGGGCGTGGTCGGCGGCCTGTTCCTGGTCATCCAGTTCGTGGCGCTCGTCATCGGCTTCGTCCTGGCGCGGCAAATCACCGGCGCCGTGCACGACCTGTTCACCGGCACGCAACATGTTCGCGCCGGAAACTTCGGCCACCAGATACCCGTGCGCGCGCGCGATCAGCTGGGCGAGCTCGCCGAGTCGTTCAACCTGATGACCGGTGAAGTCACGACGCTGCTCGGCGAGATGGCGGAGAAGGGCCGCCTCGAGCAGGAAATGTTCGCGGCCCGCGAAATCCAGCAAAAGCTGCTGCCCTCCGGCTCGCCGCAGATGAAAGGCCTGGAGGTCACTGCGTTCTTGCAACCCGCGCGCGAGGTAGCGGGGGACTACTACGACTTCCTGCCAATCACCGATTCGATGATGGGCATGTTGATCGCCGATGTCGCGGGCAAGGGCCTCGCCGCCGGTCTCTACATGGCGCAGCTCAAAGTGATCGTGCAGTCGCTGTCACGCTTCCATCACGAGCCCAAGGCTTTTCTCTCGGCCGTCAACAAGGTGGTATCCGCGAATCTCGACGGCAAGAGCTTCATCACCATGTTGTACGGCGTCATCGACATCGAGCGCCGCGAGATGACCTTCGCGCGCGCCGGCCACTGCCCGTTGATTCACGTGCCGGCCAACCAGCCCGCCGGCATGCGCAAGGCGCGCATGCTGATCCCCGATGGCCTCGTGGTCGGCCTGCAGATCGATGACGGGACCATGTTCGATGCGTTGCTGCAGGAACAGACCATCTCGATCGAGCCCGGCGATCTGGTGGTGTGGTTCACCGACGGTATTTCCGAAACCATGAACGACGCCTTCGATTGCTTCGGCGAGGCGCGGCTGGCGCAGGTGGTGGAACAATACGCACACCTGCCGTTCGATCAGCTGCGTGCGTACATCCTCGCCGAGCTGCGCGCGTTCGCCGCCGGCGCGGATCAGCATGACGATATGACGATGATCCTGATGAAGATCGAGGCGACCACGCCGTTGCCGCTCGAACTCGCGGCTGCGTCGCTCAGCCCAGGAGAACCAGTGGCGTGAGCCCATCGGGACTGACGGTGATTTTTCGGACGCAGTCCGATATCGAAGCGAACGTGGTCGAAGCGCTGCTCGACAGCCATGGCGTCGAGACGCTGCGCACGTCGGGTCCAACACCGGGACTGTTTCCGTTCGCGCTGAACCCCCTCGGCGACACGCAGATCTCCGTACGCGATGAGGACGCTGCCGAAGCGGTGCGGATCATCGAGAGCCACCGCGAACAAGTTGGCGGCGGCATCGTGGTGCCGCTGCCGCAGGAGTTCGACGCCCTCGAGGCGCGCATCGGCTACCGGTTTCGCGATCGCGGGTTGCTCGAGCACGCGCTGACACACAAGTCCAAGGCCCACGAAGATCCCAGTGGGGGAGTGGCCGACAACGAGTCGCTCGAATTCCTCGGCGATGCGGTGCTCGGCCTGGTGGTAGCCGAAGCGCTGTTCCGCGCGTTTCCGCGGTATACCGAAGGACAGAAGTCGAAGATCAAGGCCAACCTCGTCTCAACCGCATCACTCGCCGAAATGGCCGAGGAGCTCGGTCTGGGCGAGCACATGATCCTCGGCCGCGGCGAAGAGAAGACCGGCGGCCGCCGCAAGCAGGCGCTGCTCGCCGACACCTGCGAGGCGCTGATCGCGGCGATCTACATCGACGGCGGCCTCGACCCGGCGCGGCAGTTCCTGGTGCGCGAGTTCGCGTCAGGGATCGAGGAGGCGAGGGAGCCCGATTATTTCGGCCGCGATCACAAGTCGCGATTACAGGAGCGGCTGCAGGCGATGGGACGGCCGCTGCCGTACTACCGCGTGGCCGGCGAGCTGGGCCCCGACCACCGCAAGCTGTTTCACGTCGAAGTGGTGGTGGGGGACGATGTGATCGCGCAGGGCATGGGCAAGACCAAGAAGGAAGCGGAACAGGAAGGGGCGCGGCTTGCCCTGCAGGCCATTGCCAAGGAAAAATGAAGAGCATTAAGAACTAAAAATTAAGAACCGAGAAGATTGAACCATGTGCAGAAATATCAAGACCCTGTTCAACTTTGATCCGCCGGCGACTGATGAAGAGATTCGCGCCGCGTCGTTACAGTTCGTGCGCAAGTTGAGCGGCTTCAACGCGCCGTCGAAAAGCAACGAGCGCGTGTTCAACAAGGCGATTGAGGATGTGACGAAGATCGCGCGGCGGTTGATCGACGATCTCGATACCACCGCGCCGCCGAAGAACCGCGAAGAGGAAGCGGCGAAAGCGAAAGCGCGCGCGGCCGAACGATTCGGCACGGCGCGCGCGTAGTCTGATGCCGGGAAGGCGGGACATTTGTCCCGCCGTCAGTCGATCTCGATAATGCCTGAGTCTTTGCTGCGATAGCTGGCGCCCGCGCCGGCCATTTCGAGGGCCGGTTCCGGATGCGGCAGCCGTGCCATCGCGTAGGCCTGCACTTCGCGCGCAACCTCGTCCACCGATGGCGGCTCCGGGCGGCAGTGCAGTCGCACCCACAATCGCGTCAACGGATCGGCAAAGCTGTAGCGCTTCTGCCGCGAGACGATCAGGTCGACGTCCTCGAGCCACGACAAGTAATCCTTGGTCGAGCCCGGCGTGCGGTGCAGCCGCTGCGCGACCTCGGTGAGCGTCAGCGGCTCTTCCTCGGCGAGGATCTCGAGAATCGCTTTCAGCGCACCGTAGCCGCGCGCCTTGTGCAGGCGCAGCTCATACCGGTGGGAGCACCAGCTCGCGAGCGCGCCTTCGCCGGTCAGCAGCGCCGTGAGGGCGCTAATTGGATCGCCGCCGCGTCCGCTCATCGATCCCGTGGCATCGCCGAGCGCGCGCACATAGGCGGCGCGGCCATCGGCGAGCGCCTGGATGGTACGACCGATGAACTCGCGATCCTCCGGCGGTGTGTCGCCCATCGGCGGCAACATCGCCGTGACCTCACCGGCATTGAGTTGCGGCAGGTGGATCACTTCAAACCGCGCGTGGCCATCGCGCAGCAGTCGATGCGCGCGCGCGACGTAGCGCGTCGTGAGCACGAAGCGATTGCCGCTCTCGGCCATCGCGTGCAGCATTTCGCGCAACACGTGGCGCAGGCCGGGGAAACTTTCGAAGGTGCGCAGCTCGAGGATCTCGTCGAGCAGGAAGGTCGCCGGCGCTTCGGATTTCGCGCGCGCGCGGCTGACCAGCGCCAGCAGGCGATCGAAGGCGGCGCGCGCCGAGCTCGCCGGTTCCTGCGGCGCCGCGGCGCGTTGCCCGTTCACCGAGAACGGCGACGCCGCCGCCACGGCCTCCTGAAAGCGTTCGGGCGTGCTCGCGGCGCGCTCCACGTCCACGTACTGGCATTGATCGCGACCCATACGATCGGCCAGCGCGTACAGCATGGTGGTGCGGCCGGTGCCGCAGCCGCCGATCACAACGGGAATGCGCGCCGGCGTCGCTTCGAGAGCGGCCAGCACACGGCGTTCGAGGCCGGCGTGGGGAGCCATCATCGGCTCGTCTCCTGCATGGGGATTCGTACTCCGTGTTCGCGTGCGGTACTGATCGCTTCGGGATACCCGGCATCGGCGTGCCGCACCACGCCCGTGCCCGGATCGCACGTCAGCACCCGCATCAGCCGCTCGTCGGCCTCGCGCGTCCCGTCCGCGACAATCACCATCCCCGCATGAATCGAATACCCAATGCCGACGCCGCCGCCGTGGTGCACCGAGACCCACGTGGCGCCCGCCGAGGCGTTGAGGAGCGCATTCAGGATCGGCCAGTCGGCAATCGCGTCGCTGCCGTCGCGCATGCCTTCGGTTTCGCGATTCGGCGACGCCACCGATCCGGTGTCGAGATGATCGCGGCCGATCACGATCGGCGCCTTCACCGCGCCGTCGCGCACCAGCTGATTCAACTTCAATCCGAAGCGCGCGCGATCACCCTGGCCGAGCCAGCAGATGCGCGCCGGCAATCCCTGGAACTGCACGCGCTCGCCGGCGAGACGGATCCACCGGCACAACCCGGCATCATCCGGGAACATCTCGAGCGCGGCGCGATCGGTGACGCGAATGTCTTCGGGATCGCCAGACAGCGCGACCCACCGGAACGGTCCCTTACCCTGGCAGAACAGCGGCCGGATGTACTCCGGCACGAAGCCGGGAATCTCGAAGGCGTCGCTCACGCCGGCCTTCACGGCCTGGGCGCGGATGTTGTTGCCGTAATCGAACGCCACCGCGCCGCGTTTCTGCAGCTCGCGCATCGCGGCGACGTGACGGCCCATGGCGTCGATGGAGCGACGCTGATAGTCATCTGGATCGGCGGCGCGCAGCCGCGCCGCTTCGGCAAGCGACAGGCCGTCGGGCACGTAACCGACGAGCGGGTCGTGCGCCGACGTCTGATCGGTGATCACATCGGGGGTGAACCCACGCTTCACGAACGCGGGAATGATGTCGGCGGCATTGCCGAGCACGCCGATCGAGCGGGCGACCCCTTCGAGCGCATAGGCGCGGGCCTTCTCGATGGCCAGGTCGACCTCGTCCGTGCTCTCGTCCAGATACTTAGTAGAGAGCCGCTTCTCGATCCGGGCCGGATCCACCTCCACCACCAGCGCGACGCCGCCATTCATGGTCACCGCGAGGGGCTGGGCCCCGCCCATCCCGCCCAAACCGGCGGTAGCGACGATTTTTCCACTCAGGGACCCATTGAAATGGCGCCGGGCGACCTCGGCGAGGGTCTCGTAGGTGCCCTGGAGGATGCCCTGCGTGCCGATATAGATCCAGCTGCCGGCCGTCATCTGGCCGTACATCGTCAGTCCACGGTCTTCGAGGTCGCGGAAGGTGTCCCACGTTGCCCATTTGGGGACCAGGTTGGCGTTGGCGATGAGCACGCGGGGCGCGCCGTCGTGCGTCTTGAACACGCCGACGGGCTTTCCGGATTGCACCAGCAGGGTTTCGTCGTGGGCCAGGTGTTTTAGCGACCGAACGATCGCGTCAAACGCCGGCCAGTTGCGCGCGGCCTTGCCGGTGCCGCCATACACGATCAAATCGTCAGGCCGTTCGGCAACCTCGGGATCCAGATTGTTCATCAACATTCGCAGCGCGGCTTCCTGTGGCCATCCCTGGCACGTCAGCGACGTGCCGCGCGGCGCGCGGAGGGAACGAGCAATCATAGGCATCTGCAGTGCGACTGATCCCAGGGGGTGGATGCGAAGATAAGAAACTAAGCAGTGGTGCTTCCGTTGTCAAATTGATTTTCAAAAAATCTTTTTTGGAAATCAGTTGACAACAATGCCGGTCGCGTACTCAAGTTGACCGGAACCGATGAATTCACAAATTGCAACAAGATCAGGAGCCGGCGATCGGTCATTCGTTAGTGTTGGCACGCGCGTACGAACAGTTTTGTGGGTGGCCATCAACGCCGGCGAGCTCTGAAGCGGCGAAAGCAAGTCGATCGCCTGGCATGCGCAAAGAATTTCCACCGCAATCACGTTGATCGCAAGTTGCAAGGCCCGTTCCGCCTTCAATGCGGCATGCATACTCATACTGACGTGGTCTTCCTTGTTCGCTGAAGTCGGAATGGTGTCGACCGATGCAGGATGAGACAGTGTCTTAATCTCGGACGTTAACGCTGCGGCCGTGACCTGCGCGATCATCAGGCCTGATTCCACCCCACCGTATTTGGTGAGGAAGGCGGGCAGGCCGCTCAACGCGGGATTGACGAGTCGTTCCGACCGCCGCTCGCTGATCGTCGCCAATTGCGCCACCGCCATCACCAGCAGATCGGCCGCCATGGCCAGCGGTGCGCCGTGAAAGTTACCGCCCGACACGATCTCGCCTTCCTTCGCGAACACCATCGGGTTGTCCGTGGCGGCATTCATCTCGGTGGTGACGATGTGACGAATCCAACTGAGTGCTTCGCGCGCCGCGCCGTGTACCTGCGGCGCGCAGCGCATCGAATAAGCGTCCTGCACGCGTCCGCAATTGACGTGCGAGAGGTTGATGCCGCTGCCGGCCATCAAGCGCAGCAGGTTGTCGGCGGCGGTGGCCTGGCCGCGGAACGGGCGCGCCTCGTGAATGCGCGGCTCGAAGGGATGCATCGAGCCCATCAACGCATCGATGGATAACGCCGCCGCCACGTCCGCGGCGCGGCTCAGCCGCTCGGCGGCGGCCAGCGCCAGCGCCAGCACCGCCGTGGAGAATTGCGTGCCGTTGATGAGGGCGAGGCCTTCTTTCGCGCCGAGCTCGACCGGCGCCAGGCCATGCGCGGCGAGCGCGTCGTGCCCCGACACGTTGTCCACCGTTTCGCCCTCGCCGACCAGTACCAGCGCGAGGTGCGCGAGCGGCGCGAGATCGCCACTCGCCCCCACCGAGCCGCGGCTCGGCACGCGCGGATGCACGCCGTGATTGAGCAACGCGAGCAGCGCTTCCAGCGTCTCGACGCGGATGCCGGAATAGCCTTTCGCCAGCACGTTGGCGCGCAGCGCCATCGCCGCGCGGACGGTGCGCACGGGGAGCGGCGTATCGACGCCGGCGGCGTGACTGCGCAGCAGGTTCAATTGCAGCCGCGCCAGGTCGGCCTTGTCGATCCGCGTTTCCGCAAAGTTGCCGAAGCCGGTGTTCACGCCGTAGACCGGCGCATCACCGTCGGCCTTCGCGTCCACGACCGCGCGCGCCGCCACCACGCGTGCGCGCGCGTCGGGCGCGAGACCGACGCGCATGCGATCGTCGGCGATGGCAAGCAGGTCCGAGAGCTCGAGATGTTGGCCGTCGAGAAGAATCATTGCAGCGTCTAGGATAGAGTAATCCAATGAACATCGTCGTTCTCGGCGCGCAGTTTGGCGACGAAGGCAAGGGAAAGATCGTCGACCTGATGACGCCGCATTTTTCGCTGGTGGCGCGGTACCAGGGCGGGCACAACGCCGGCCACACGGTGTACGTCAACGGCAAGAAGTTCGTCCTCCATCTGATTCCCTCCGGCATCCTGCACGACGGTGTCATGTGCATCATCGGCAACGGCGTGGTGGTCGATCCGCAGGCGCTATTCAAGGAGATCGAGGAGCTGGCCGCGCTCGGCATCGACGTCGGCGACCGGTTGCTGATTAGCGACAAGGCGCACCTGATCCTGCCGTATCACCGCGAGCTCGACGTGCTGAGCGAGGCGCGCCGCGGCGAGCGCAAGATCGGCACCACGTCGCGCGGCATCGGGCCGGCCTACGAGGACAAGATCGGGCGGCGCGGCATTCGCGTCTGCGACCTGGTGGACACCAAAGCGCTGGCGGACGAAGTGCGCGAGAACGTCCATGCCCGCAACCAGATCATCAAGGACTCCACGCTGGACTGGAAGCAGGTCTACGATCAACTGCTGGCGTTCGGCGCGCGGATGCGGCGATGGACCGGCGATTGCTCGCTGGCGATCGATCGCGCGATCCGGCAGGGGCAGCGGGTGCTGATCGAAGGCGCGCAAGGCGCGATGCTCGACATCGATCACGGCACCTATCCGTACGTCACTTCCTCGAATGCGACCATCGGCGGCGCGTGCACCGGCCTCGGCATTCCGCCGCGCGCGATCCACGGCGTGCTTGGCGTCGCGAAGGCGTATCTGACGCGCGTTGGCGAAGGGCCGTTCCCGACCGAGTTGTTTGGCGCCATCGGCGATCGCCTGCGTGAGACCGGCATGGAATACGGCGCCTCGACGGGCCGGCCGCGCCGCTGCGGTTGGTACGACGCGGTCGCGGTTCGCTATGCCGTGCGCATCAACGGCATCGACAGCATCGCGTTGACCAAGCTTGACGTGCTCGACGGCCTCGACGCGATCGAGATCTGCACGGGCTACACGATCGGCGGCCGGACGATCACCGAATTTCCGTCGGACCTCAACATCAGCGGGCCGATCACGCCGATCTATGAATCCTGGCCGGGCTGGCAGACGCCAACCAAGGGCGCGCGCGATTACGCGCAACTGCCGGCCGAAGCGCAGAAGTACATCAGGCGGTTGGAAGAGGTGAGTGGTGTGCCCGTCGGCTTGATCTCGACGGGTTCCGATCGCCACGAAACCATCATTCGCGGCGACAGTGTCGTCGCGAAGTGGTTACCGCAGCGCTAGTTACTTCTCGTGTTTCTTGTGCTTCTTCGCAAAGCCCTCG
This sequence comes from uncultured Acidimicrobiia bacterium, assembly GCA_963784445.1. Classification (GTDB taxonomy): domain Bacteria; phylum Acidobacteriota; class Vicinamibacteria; order Vicinamibacterales; family UBA2999; genus 12-FULL-67-14b. The sequence continues at coordinate 1,035,187 of CAWARO010000003.1, forward strand.
ACGCCGTGGGCGTCGGCGGTGCCGCCGAAATCGATGCCGGCGCGATAGCGCGTCGGCATGCCCTTCGGCATTTCAAACGCCGCCCAGGCCACGGCGCCGTTGCACTTGAGGGCGGCCTTGCCTTCGCCGATCAGCACACGCACGCGTTGGTTTGGTTTCAGTACCGTGGGCGAGACCACTTGCGCGCCGACGGTGGAGAGATCGATGAGAGCGGCCGGGTTGCCGTCGACCGCCACTTCCACGCCGTCCTTGATCCGGACGCGCGGCGCTCGGCGCGTGCCTTTGACGTCGAGCGCGGGCTTCTGTTCGTCGACGGCGATCGCTGGACCACCCCCGCCGCGCTTCACGGCGACCCGGTTCTGCGCCGCGTCGTGCGCCAGTACGCGGACCTCGCACGCGCTCAGCGTGGGATCGTCCTTGATGCGATTGATCAGCGCGGTGCCGCGCGAGGTGGCCGAGAACTGGTCCTCCATCGCGATGATGCCGGGCTTGGTACGGATGATGTGATCGAGCGCTTCGAGCGCTTCGCTTTCAATGAATTCCTGGACCTCCGCCTTTGGGTCGAGCCGCTCTTTGAGGCCGGGGAGAGCGTCGGCAGGTCCGATTAACACTATACGCGACGACACAGACTGGCGAGTGTACCACGGGTAGAATCGTCTGGTGTCGCAACCGGCGATCGCCCTCAGCTGCGAGGGCGTAGTGAAGCGTTACGGATCGGTCACCGCGGTGGATGGTCTCGACCTCAAAGTGCTGCGCGGCGAATGCTTTGGCCTGCTGGGGCCGAACGGCGCCGGCAAAACGACGACCATCGAAATCCTTGAAGGTCTGTTGCACGCTGATGAAGGCGATGTGCAGGTGCTCGGCCTGCGTTGGGCCACCGCTGCCGCCGTGCTGCGGCCGCGCCTGGGCATTCAACTGCAGGAGACGCAGCTGGCCGAGAAGCTGACCGTCGAAGAAACACTGCGGCTGTTTCGATCGTTCTACCCGTCGGGCCCCACCGTGAGCGAACTGCTCGACATCGTCGAACTGGCGCCGAAGCGCGAGTCCTGGGTGTCGAAACTGTCGGGCGGTCAGAAGCAGCGGCTGTCGGTGGCCTGCGCGCTCGCGGGCCGGCCGGACCTGTTGTTTCTCGACGAGCCAACGACTGGGCTCGACCCGCAGTCGCGCCGGCAATTGTGGGAAGTGCTCGAGCGGTTTCGCGAAGCCGGCGGCACCATTCTGATCACCACGCATTACATGGACGAAGCGCACGCGGTGTGCGACCGCGTTGGCATCATGGACCAGGGCAAGTTGATCGCGCTCGGCACCCCACGCGAGCTGGTCGCCTCGCTTGGCGCCGAGCACGTGGTGGAGTTTGCGCTCGCTGAAGGCGCCGCCATCGAGATGCCGCTGCTCCAGGCGTTGCCCGGCGTCCGCGATGTGCGCCGCGACGACGCGCACCTGCATCTGTCGACATCCGAGCTCCACCTCACCGTGCCGGCGTTGCTCGATCTGTTGACGAGGCGGCAGGCGACATTGAGCCAATTGGGAACGCACAGCGCGACGCTGGAAGACGTGTTTGTCACGCTCACGGGAAGGCAGTTGCGTGATGAATAGGCCCCCTTCGCATCCGGATCCGGTCATGCTTCGGGGCTCAAGGGGCGGCGCTCGTCACCCGTTGATCGAATTGACGCTGGCGAGGTTTCGCGAATTCCTCCGCGAGCCCGAAGCGGTGTTCTGGGTGTTCGCGTTCCCGGTGATCATGACCTGCGCGCTCGGCATCGCGTTTCGATCGCGTGGCGCGGAGCCGGTGATTGCCGGTGTGGTCGAACAGGCGGGTGCCGACGACGTGGCGGCCGCACTCGAGCGCGCCGGCGGCTTCACCGTGCGGCGGATCGCGCCCGACGAGGTCGAGCGAGCGGTGCGCGATGGGCGCGCGCCCGTGGTGGTGGTGCCGGGCTCGCCGCCGACGTACCGCTTCGATCAGGCGCGCGCGGAAAGCCAGGTGGCGCGGCTCGCCGTGGATGCGGCGTTGCAACGTGCCGCCGGGCGCGCCGATGCCTTCGTGCCGGTGGAGCAGCCGGTGCAGAACGTCGGCTCGCGCTACATCGACTGGCTGGTGCCGGGACTGCTCGGCATGAACATCATGAGCACCGGTCTCTGGGGCGTCGGGTTTTCGATTGTCCAGTCGCGTATGAAGAAGCTGCTCAAGCGGCTGGTGGCGACGCCGATGTCGAAGGCGCATTACCTGATGGCGCACGTCTTCAGCCGGCTGGTGTTTCTCGCGCTGGAAGTGGCGGTGATCGTCGGGTTTGCGCGGCTGTTCTTCGACGTCAGGGTGCACGGCTCGGTGGTCGCGCTTGCCGGGCTGGCGCTGGTCGGCGCGCTATCGTTCGGCGGGCTCGGCTTGCTGCTCGCCAGCCGCGCTCGCACCATCGAAGCGGTCTCCGGCTTGATGAACCTCGTGATGCTGCCGATGTGGGTGCTGTCGGGCGTGTTCTTCGCGTCGACGAACTTCCCCGACGCGATGCAGCCGTTCATCAAGGTGCTGCCGTTGACGGCCCTGAACGATGCGATGCGTGCCGTCGTGAACGAGGGTCAGGCAATCGGCGCGGTGGCCAGCGAGATCGCGATCCTGGCCACCTGGGGACTGGTGTCGTTCGTGTTGTCGCTGAAGTTATTCCGGTGGCAGTAGATGGGAGTGACACATCTGTCTATGTCTCATGTTGCGCTGCATACCACTCCAGCAGGAACCGCTGTGAATTGAGCGGCGGGACGCCCTCCGGTGCGGCGGCGCGGGAGTAGGTGCCGTCGGTCTGCAGCGTCCAGGCGCGGTCGGTGTCGCTCAGCAACACTTCGAGCACGGCATCACGCAGCAGCTGCCGCATGGCCGGATCGAGGACCGGGCAGAGCACTTCGACACGGCGATCGAGGTTGCGCTCCATCAGGTCGGCGCTGCCGATGTAGACCTCGGGCGCGCCGCCATTCTCGAAATAGTAGATGCGCGAGTGCTCGAGGAACTGCCCGACGATCGATCGCACCTGGATGCGATCGCTGATGCCCGGAATGCCGGGCCGCAGGCAGCACACGCCGCGCACGATCATGTCGATTGGCACGCCGGCCTGCGAGGCGCGATAGAGGATCTTGATCATGCCGTGGTCGGCCACGGCGTTGTTCTTGATGATCATGCGCGCCTGGCGGCCGGCCTTGGCGTGCTCGATCTCGCGCTCGACCAGCGCGCGAATGCCCTGGCGCAATCCCACCGGTGCGACCAGCAGCGAGTTGTACGACCGGCGATTCGAGTAGCCGGTCAGCGAATTGAACACTTCGGTGATGTCGTCGAGCACGCCTTCGTCGGCGGTGAACAGCCCGAGGTCGGTGTAGACCTGCGACGTGATGCGGTTGTAGTTGCCGGTCGCGACGTGCGCGTAGCGATGAATGCCGTCCGATTCCTTGCGGACTACGAGGCACAGCTTGCAATGCACCTTGAGGTTCATCAACCCGTACACGACATGGATGCCGGCTTCTTCCAACCGGGTCGCCCACGCGATGTTGTTGCGCTCGTCGAAGCGCGCCTTCAATTCCACCACCACCGCCACCTGCTTGCCGAGCTCGGCCGCCTGGATCAGCAGATCGACGAGCGGCGAGTTGGGGCCAATGCGATAGAGCGTGATCTTGATCGTGACGACGTGCGGATCTTCAACCGCGGCGCGCAGGAACGTTTCAATCGACGTGAACGAATCGAACGGGTGATGCAGCAGGAAATCCTGGTCGGCGATCTGGTCAAAGACCTTGTCGGTTTCGTCCGGCGCCCACAACGTGCGCTGCTGGAACGCCGGGTACTTGAGCGCCGGGCGATGCAGCCTGGTCAGCGCGTGCCAGTCGCCGAAGCCGAGCCGATCCGCGGTGCGCGCCACCACGTCCTCATCGACTTCGAAGTTCTCGATCAGGATCTGCAACACGCGCTTCGGCATGTCGGCTTCCACTTGCAGCAGCGACAACGCGCCGTAGCGCAGCTGCTTGAGGCCCCGGTCCACCGTTTCCAGGAGGTCGTCGGCTTCATCCTCCTGGATCACCATGTCGGTGTCGCGGATGATGCGGAACAAATGCGCGCCCTCGACCTGCGTGCCGGGGAACAGCTGCTGGATGTTGCGGCGGATGACGTCTTCGAGGAAGCAGTGCGCCACGCCCGGCTGCGGCGACAGGTTATCGGGCAGCGCCACAAAGCGCGGCAGCATGCCCGGCACCTTGACGCGCGCGAACTTGGTGCGGCCGGAATGACGCACGCGCACCGCGAGGTTCATGCTCAGGTTCGAGATATAGGGGAACGGGTGCCCCGGGTCGAACGCCAGCGGCGTGAGGACGGGAAAGATGTGATCCTTGAAATACTGGGCAAGCCACGTATCGATCGCCGGCGTGTACTCGGCGGGCTCGAGAAAGTGGATGCCCTCGGCGGCGAGCAGCGGCCGCAACGACAGGCTCCAGCAGGCGGTTTGATCGTCGATTTGCGCGAGCGCGCGGGATCGAATGGTCGCCAGCTGCTGATCGGTGGTCTGGCCGTCGATGGAAATCTCTTCGATGCCGGCCCGGAATTTCTTCAGGATGGTGGCCACCCGCACCATGAAGAACTCGTCCAGGTTGGTGCCGGTAATGGCGAGGAACTTGACGCGCTCGAGCAGCGGGTGCGACGCGTCCTGAGCCTGCGAGAGCACGCGCTCGTTGAACGACAGCCAGCTCAATTCACGGTTGATATACAGCGCCGGGTTGCTGAGATCGTTCGGGTCGAGATTCGACCAATCTTTCAGCGGTTGGGGAGCTGGAGTGACGTCGGCTTCGCTGGCTCGGCGCTTGCGCGGGCGTCGGCTTACGGCAGTCGGGGAAGCCATCAGAGCAGCATACCTTACGGCTATGAAATGGGCGTTTTACGGCACGATTTTGAGGATCCGGCCGCGAGAATAGCCGACGACATATAACTCGCCGTCGGCATCGACGCCAAATGAACTGATCAGCCCAATTTCCTGGGTGCCGCCCAGCATCTGGGTCAGCTCCAGCAAATCCACGGCGCTGGCCTCTTGGTGCTCGTCGAGCGCCAGGCCAATCGAATACACGCGGCCGGCCACGAAATCGGCGAAGAAATAGCGCCCGTTGAACATCGGGTGCAACGCGCTTCCGCGATAGACGAACCCGCCGGTAATCGACATCCCATCGCTGCGCGGATAGTCGTGAATCGGTTCGGTGAGCGGCTGATACGCGGAAGCTTGGCGCGTGTCGTAATTGGCGCGGCCTTCACGCAGTCGCCATCCGTAATTGCGGCCGCCCATGCCGCGCGGCTCCCAGTTCACCTCTTCTCTCGCCGTCTGGCCGACATCGGCGATGACGAGCGCGCCGGTACCGCCCTTGGTCCAGTCGTCGAAGTTGTAGCGCCACGGATTACGGAGGCCAAACGCCCAGATTTCGGTCAATGCCGCAATCGGCTGGCGATCGATGAACGGATTGTCTTCGGGCACGCGATACCCCTGCGGATCGTTGTCCGGCACGTTGACGTCGATGCGCAGCATCTTGCCAAGCAATGTGTTGGGATTCTGCGCATTGTGCTGCGGATCGCCGCCGCTGCCGCCGTCGCCCATGCCGATGTAGAGATAGCCGTCTGGCCCGAAGGCGAGGTGGCCGCCGTTGTGATTGGCGAACGGCTGCCGAATCACGCGCCGCCCGTCCGGCCACCTCAAATCAAACCGTGAATTGGCGATCACCGCGCCCTGCGCATCGCGGGTAAAGCGCGCGACCACGGTGTGGCCGTCGAGGTCCGTGAAGTTGACGTAGAACCGGCGCGATTCGACCGCGTCTGGTGGAAAGGCAAGTCCGAGGAGTCCGCGCTCGCCGCCGGACGTGATCGACGATTGGATGTCGAGAAACAGGTCCGGCGAGACGGTGTTGTTGCGGACCGTGCGAATGGTGCCGCGTTGTTCGACGACATAGAACGTCGAGGGGTCGCCTGGATCCACGACGAACGCGAGCGGATTCACCAGGCCGGTGGCGACCACCTCGGCCCGCAACTGGGCTGCTGCCGCGCCCGGTACAAAGCTCATCAGCAGAACGATCGCCCACACCCGCACGAAATGAATCATGTTGCCAGCTTACCCCGCCTTCGCGTTTGATCCAGATGCACGCTTCGGCGAGGCAGGCAGCTGAAAAAATATGAGAAATGGATTCCCATAGAATATCTAGTGGAGTAGCCTGTTAGGTAATGCCCAGACGCTCTCAACCCGGCGGCGGCGACATGCTGCAGGGCGCGCTCGACATGTTGATCCTGCGCTCCCTGGTGATCGGCCCCGCGCACGGTCACACCATTGCGCACGCCATCGAACACGGATCCGATCGCGTGCTCCAGGTCGAACACGGCTCGCTCTATCCGGCGCTGCATCGTCTCGAGGACCGTGGGCTGGTGGCGTCGTTCTGGGGCACCTCGGAAAACAATCGCAAAGCCAAGTACTACCGTCTAACCCCCGCGGGCAAAAAAATGCTGGCGGCGGAAACATCACGGTGGGAGCAGCTGGCCAGCGCCATTTCGCGGCTGATGAAGCCCGCCACCGATTAAACACCGATTAGACACAGACAAGAGATAGATGTCGTTCACCAAATTCTTCAGTCGCCGGCGGCGGGACGAGGATGCGGCACGTGAGATCGCGTCCTACATCGCCATCGAAACCGACGAGAACATTGCACGAGGCATGGCGCCGCAGGCGGCGCACGATGCCGCGGTGCGGAAATTCGGCAACACCACCCGCGTGCGCGAGGAGATCTACTGGATGAACACGATCCGACCCATTGACACGCTCTGGCAGGACCTTCGATTCGCGGTGCGATTGCTGATGCGCGACAAGGGTTTTGCCGTGGCCGCCGTCGTTTCGCTCGCGCTCGGCATTGGCGCCAACACGGCGATCTTCCAGTTGCTCGACGCGGTGCGGCTGCGAACGCTGCCGGTCGAGCGGCCGGACGAGCTCGTGGAAATGCGCTTCAAGCCCGGCACCCCGCGCAGCGGCAGTTTCACCGGCCGCCGGCCGATGCTGACCTATCCGCTGTTCGACGAACTCCGCCGGCGTCAGAACGTGCTGGCCGGGATGTTTGCGTGGAGCAGCGGCCAACTCAACACCGCCGCGGGCGGAGAGGTGCGGCGCATCGAAGGGTTGTGGGCGAGCGGCGAGATGTGGGGCGTGCTCGGTCTCAAGCCGGTGATCGGCCGCTTGTACACTCCCGAAGACGATCGACCGGGCTGCGGCTCACCCGGAGCGGTGCTGAGCTACGCGTACTGGCAGCGCGAATTTGGCGGCGCCGCATCGGTGCTGCAGCAGACGGTGCGCCTCGAAGGCGTGAAGTTCGACATCATTGGTGTGGCGCCGCGAGACTTTTTTGGCCTCGACGTCGGTCGCCAGTTCGACGTGGCGCTGCCGATCTGCGGTGAGCGGCTGACGCAAAACGGTGTGGGCCGCGAAACCGGGCGCAGCCAGTGGTGGCTCGCAGCGATCGGGCGCCTGGCGCCAGGCCGCACCGAGGCGCAGGCCGTGGATCACCTGGCGTCGTTGTCGCCCGAGATCCTCGCCGCCACGCTGCCAACGGGCTATACGCCGGAATCGGAGAAGCAGTACGTCGGCAACACGATCACCGCGATGCCGGCGTCCTCTGGTGTGTCCAACATTCGCGCCCAGTTCGGGGAACCATTGGCGGTGCTGCTTGGCGCAACCGGCCTCGTGCTGCTGATCGCGTGCGCGAACCTCGCCAATCTGCTGTTGGCCCGCGCAAGCGCGCGCGAAAGAGAAATGGCGGTGCGTCTCGCCATCGGCGCCGCCCGCCGCCGGCTGGTGGGGCAACTGCTCGTGGAAAGCATACTGCTCGCGCTCGTCGGCACGGTGCTGGGGATGGTCGTGGCGCGCGGCTTGACGACCATCCTGATCGCGCAAATCGCGTCGGGGTTCGGCAACATCTTCATCGACCTGACGTGGAACACGCAGATGTTCGCGTTCACCGCCGGCGTTTCGGTGCTGGCGTGCCTGCTGTTCGGGCTGGTGCCCGCGCTCAAAGCCACGTCGTTATCACCGGCGAACACGCTGCGGGCCGGGGCACGCGGGCTGACCATGAGCCGCGAGCGTTTTGGTTTGCGAAGGCTGCTGGTCGTCACGCAGGTGGCGCTGTCGCTCGTGCTGTTGCTCGGCGCGCTGTTGTTCTCGCGCACCCTCTATAACCTGCTGAGCATCGACACCGGCTTCGATCAGCGCGTGCTGGTCGTGCTCTTGAACCATAAGAGCCTGGCCGGTGACGTCGATCGCGCCCGCGCGATGCGTGAAGACATTCGCGAGCGCCTCGCCGCGATTCCCGGCGTCGACAAGATCGCGCAGGCGGATTTCGTGCCGCTCGAGGGCAGTTTCTGGAATGAGATGGCGTTGGTCGACACGCCCGCCGGGCCGGGCGAGAAGGTGCTGACCAACTTCACGCGGGTCGGGAAGGGCTATTTCGAGACGATGCAGGTCCCGATTGTTCGCGGCCGCGACTTCGACGCGCGCGACGCGCCACAGGCGCCGCCGGTGGCGATCGTCAACGAAACATTCGTGAAGAAGACGCTCGGTGGCGCCGATCCGATCGGCCGCATCGTGCGGCTCGAGACGCCGCCGGGGGAGCCCGCGCAAACCTGGCAGATCGTCGGGGTGAGCCGCGACGCGAAGCATACCGATCTCCGAGACGACTTCGAGCCGCTTGCGATCCTGCCGGCCACGCAGGCCACCCGCGCGGAGGATTGGGCGCGTTTCGTGATCAAGCCGCGCGGCGAGATCGATCCGATCACGCCGGCCGTGGTGCAGAAGATCGCCGAAGTGAATCCGCTGATCGACATCGACTTCTCGGTGCTGAGCGAAACCATTGCCAGCGGCCTGGTACGTGAGCGCTTGATGGCGGCGCTGTCTGGCGCCTTCGGCGTGCTGGCGGCGTTGCTCGCCGCGGTCGGCTTATATGGCGTGATGTCCTACACCGTGTCGCGGCGATCGAATGAGATCGGCATCCGCCTCGCCATGGGCGCGCGCAGCGTGGACGTGTTGACGATGGTAATCACCGAAGCGGGGTGGATGGTCGGCATTGGCGTGGTGATCGGCGTGGCGCTCGGCCTCGGCGCCGCGAAATCCGCGAGCACGCTGCTGTTTGGATTGCAGCCGACCGATCCGGCGACGCTCGCATCAGCCACCGCATTGCTGGCGGCGATCGGGTTTATCGCGAGTTATTTACCGGCAAGAAGGGCGTCGAAACTGGATCCGATGAAGACGCTCCGCCAGGAGTAAAGAACCGCCAGGGTTCCAGGGGTTCCAAATGTTCCAAACCCTTGGAAGCTTCCTAACAACTCCTTTACAAGTTCTTGTCGCCGTGGAACTTGCAGCGCCGACCGTGTAGAATCCGCGGCAGGCATCCCGCCTCAGGCAACGCACGTTTCAACAAGGAGGCAGCGTATGTCGCTGACCCGTCGGCGACTCTTCCAGCAGCTCGCCGATCGCGGCCGTGAGGCGGCGCATCTCGATCAGGCTGTGTCCGCCAGCCCCGTGCTTCGCATTTCGCTCAACGAAAACCCGGTTGGCCCTGGCCAGCACGTGCTCGATGCCATCATCGGCAAGTTCCACGAGTCGTCTCGGTATCCGTTCAACGCCCTCCAGCACGAAGGACAGTTGCCGGCCGCGATTGCAGCGAAGTTCCCGGGCGCCAAAGCCGAGAACGTGGTGATGGGCGCCGGGTCCGGCGAGATCCTGACCAACGCGGTTCGCGCTTTCACGTCTCCGCAGCGACCGCTGGCCACGGCCTGGCCGTCATTCGAGAACCCGCGCGTCACCGCGGGGAAAATCGGTACGCCGGTTCGCGAGGTGAAGCTCGATGCCAGTCTTCGGCTCGACGCGCCGGCCACCGCTGGAGCGGCCAGGGGCGCCGGCCTGGTGTTCTTCTGCAACCCGAACAACCCGACCGCTACGGTGCACGGCCACGCGGCCGTCGTCGACTTCGTGAAGCAGGTGCGCGCCTCGTCGCCCGACACCGTGATCGTGATCGACGAGGCGTATCACGATTACGTCACCGATCCTGGCTACAAGAGCGCCATCGAGATCGCGTTGGCGACGCCGAACGTGATCGTGACCCGGACGTTCTCGAAGGCGTACGGCATGGCCGGCTTGCGCATGGGTTACGCGATTGGCCATCCGCCGATCATCCGCAGGCTGGAGGCGTTCAGGCTGCCGCTCGGCATCGGCACGCCGCACATCGCGGCGCTCGTCGCGGGCCTCAACAACCCTGCGTTCATCGAGGCGGAGCGCGCGCGCAATAGCGAGGTCCGGACCTTCACCATGAAAGCGTTTGCCGACATGGGGTTCAGCTCGACGGATTCACAATCCAGCTTCATCTTCGTCAACATCAAGCGTCCGGCCGCGCCGTTCCGTGACGCGTGCGCCGCGCAGGGGGTGCTGGTGGGACGCGATTTCCCGCCGTATGACAAGACCCACTGCCGCATTTCGATTGGCACCATGGCCGAAATGCAGCGCGCCGTCGGCGTATTCCGGAAAGTGCTCGGGGCCGCGACAACCACCACTCGTGAGAAGGGCTAAGCCAATGTCGAGCATAGAGGAGGCATTCGCGATGTCGCTGTCACGACGGTCATTCGTGCAAACGCTGGGTGCGGGAGCCGCCGGGGCGTGGATTGGCGGCCGCGGGCTCGAAGGCGCGCGGTTCAGCCTGCAGCCACTCGAGGCCGCCGAACAGACCTCCGGGTCCGGCGCCCGGCTCCTTCTGTCGAGCAACGAAAACCCGCTCGGCACGCCGAAGCCCGTGCTCGATGCCGTGCGCGCGGCGTTGACCAGGACCGGGGGCCGCTATCCGGTTGCCGAACTCGATGCGTTGTCGGAGCTGATCGCCAGGAAGCACGGCGTGAAACCGGAGAACGTGCTGCTCGGTTCCGGCTCGACGCAGGTGCTGCGGACGGCGACGCATGTGTTTTGCTCGAAGACGGCGAGCCTCGTGGCCGCCATTCCGGCCTACGAAGAGTGCGCGGAGTATGCGGCGTTGATGGGCTACCCGGTGAACGGGGTGAAGCTGAACGCCGAGCTCAAAATGGACCTCGACGCGACGCTGGGCGCCGCGAAGGGCCAGGGCATGGTGTTCTACTGCAACCCGAATAATCCGGTGGGGACCTGCGTGGGCGGTAAGGCGACGCGGGATTTCATCGCTGCGCTCCACAAGTCATCGCCGACCACCACCGTGCTGGTGGACGAAGCCTACTTTGAATACGTCACCGATCCGTCCTACGAGACGATGATTCCGCTCGCCATCGCCGATCCCAAAGTGGTGGTAGCACGCACCTTCTCGAAGGCGTTCGGCATGGCGGGCCTGCGCATCGGCTACGCCGTCGGCCATCGCACCACCATCAAGAAGATGGCGGACTGGGACGGCAACGCCTCGGTCAACATGCTCGGTGTGGTGGCGGCGCAGGCGTCGCTCCAGTTGCCGAAGTCGACGTGGGACGCCGAATCGAAGCGCAATCACGACGCGCGGGCCTTCACCATGAAGTGGTTCGCGGATCGTGGCTACCGGTCCACCGATTCGCAGACCAACTTCATCTTCGTGGAGATCAAGCGCCCGGCCGCGGATTTCCGCAACGCGTGCGCCAGGGAGAACGTGCTCGTCGGTCGCGACTTCCCGCCCTACGAGAAGTCGCATACGCGCATCTCCATCGGCACGATGGACGAGATGCGGCGCGCCGTCCAGACTTTCGAGCGGGCGTTGGCGAAGCCGGCAGCGGCCGCGTGAGCCTGCAACGCGGCATCGGGCTCCCGACGGCCACGGCCCTGGTCGTCGGGACAATCATCGGCTCCTCGATCTTCGTGCAAGCCTCGGAGATCACGCTGCTCGTCCCGGATCCAATCGCGGTGGTACTGGCATGGGCCGTGGCGGGTGTGCTCACGCTGGTTGGCGCGCTCGTCTGCGCCGAGCTCGCCTCCGCGTATCCGCGGACCGGCGGCGTCTACGTCTACCTCAAGGAAATCTATTCGCCGCTGCTCGGATTCGTGTGGGGCTGGGCGACGTTCTGGAGCATGCACACCGGCATCCTCGCGGCGATCGCGACGGTGTTTGCGCGCTATGCAGGATTCTTCGTACCGCTCAGCGACACCGGTCTGCGCGTAGTGGCCGTCGGCGCCATCCTGGTGTTGTCGGCCGTCAATTACGTCGGTGTCAGGTTCGGCGGCCGCGTGCAGACGGCGTTTACCGTGGTGAAGGTGCTGGCCGTGATCGCGATCATCGTGCTCGGCTGGGCGCTCAGTGGCGACGTGCCGCCGCCGGCGCTGTCGACGGCGTTGCCACCGGTGACGCTGACCAACTTCTCGCTGGCCGTCGCTGCAGGGCTGTTCGCATTCGGCGGCTGGCACATGGTCACCTACACCGCCGAAGAGACCATCAACCCGACGCGCACCATCCCGCGATCGCTGATGATCGGCATCGCGGTCGTCACGGTTTGCTACATCGGCTTGAATGCGGTCTACCTTCGCGTGCTGCCGATCGAGAAGGTGATGACTTCGTCGCGGGTCGCCGCCGACACCTTCGAAGTGCTGATCGGCACCGGCGGCGCGGGCGTGATTTCGGCGTTGGTGATGTTCAGCGCCTTCGGCGCCCTGAACGGCATCGTCATGATGGGCCCGCGTGTCTACTACCAGATCGCGCAGGACGGCTTGATGTTCGGGTGGTTCAGCCACCTGCACCCGACGTTCAAGACGCCGGATCGCGCGATCATCCTGCAGGCGATCTGGTCGTCGGTGCTCGTGCTGACGGGCAGTTATCGGGCGCTGTTCACGCGCGTGATCTATACGGAGTGGATCTTCTTTGCGCTGCTCGCGCTGGGCGTGGTGCTGCTGCGACGGCGCCCTGGCTACACGCCGGCCTGGCGCATGCCGCTGGTGCCATTGGCGCCGATGGTGTTTGTGATCGTCTCGCTGATGATCGTGGTGAATCAGATCCGCGCTGACCTCACCAACAGCGCGATCGGTTTAGCGATTGTCGCATCCGGCATTCCGGCCTACTATTTATTGGCTAACCGAAAAGCTAAATGAAAATCGACTTCCACAATCACTACTATCCGCCTGAGTACCTCGCCGCGGTCAAGAAAGGCCCAACCAAAGTTCGCATGGATTACGACGCGGAAGGGAACCCGCGCCTGCATTATCCAGGTGACTACAACATTCTCGTGCCGGGGCACCGCGATCTCGACTATCGAGAAGGCGTGCTGCAAAAACATGGCGTCGACAAGCAGGTGATCACCTTCACGACGCCAGGTACGCATTACGAGGAGCCGGCCACGGCCGTCGAGATGGCGAAGCACGTGAACAACGCCTTCTCAACGGCGGTGAAGCAGCGCAAGCACTTTCTCTCGCTCGCGACGTTGCCGCTGAACGATCCTGCGGCGTCGGTGGCCGAGCTCGAACGGGCGATGACACAACTTGGGCTGCCGGGCGCCATGGTGTTCAGCAACGTCAACGGTGTGGCGCTCGCCGACAAAGTCTACGAGCCGCTGTGGAAGAAGGCGAACGATCTGAATGCCGTCATCTACATCCACCCTGCGCATCCGGTAGGCGTGGAGGCCATGGAGCAGTATTGGCTGATGCCGCTCGTTGGCTTCCTGATGGATACGACGCTGGCGGCCGCGCATCTGGTATTCGCCGGCGTTCCGGAGCGACATCCGAAGATCACATGGGTGTTGTGCCACATGGGCGGCGCCATTCCGTACCTGGCCGAGCGCCTCGATCGCGGCTACGAAGCGTTCGCGGATTGCCGCGCCAACATCAGCCGCGCGCCGAGCACGTACTTGAAGACGTTTTACTACGACACGGTGAACTTCGACACCAATTGCATCGAGCTGGCGATCAAGTTCGCGGGCGCCGACCACATCCTGGCCGGCAGCGACTATCCGCACCAGATCGGCAGCATTCCGAAAATGCTCGACGCGGTCAGCCGGTTGCCGGTGTCGCCGGCCGAGCGAGAGGGAATTGCCGGCCGCAACGCGGCCGCTTTATTGGGAGTGAAATGATGACGATCAAGACAATCGGGGCGGTGGCGATGATCGGGTCGGTGTTCGCGGCCGGCGTGGCGGTGGGGCAGCAGTCGACGAGCCGGCGCGAGCCGCAGTTCGAAAACAGCGAAGTGCAGGTGTGGAAGTCGATCGTCTCACCCGGCACGCCGTTGGGGCTGCATCGCCACGATCACGGCCGCGCGCTCATCTCGCTCAACGGCGGCGTCCTGAACGTCGTGGATGAAAAGGGCAAGGTGCTGGACGTCTACAAGCTGACGGCCGGCAAAGCGATGTGGCTCGACGCCGACAAGCCGGGCACGCAGCATGCCGACGTCAATCCCGGCAAGGAGCCAGTGGAAGTGATCGTCGTTCAGTTGAAGAACGACAAGCCGATCACGAAATAGTACGTAGGGGCGGGACTTAGTCCCGCCCGCCTAGTTCAAGATCGTCCTCGGCAGAAGCGGGCTGAGGTGCATGGTCAGGTCGTAGACCGATGCCCCCGTCGCGGCCGCCACGTCCTCGGGCCGCGAGCCGTCTTCCCAGTCAAACAGCGTCGCCACATCGCCGGCCTTCACGGCCGGCGTGTCGCCGATCTCGACCAGCGTGTGGCTCGCCGACACCGACGCGATCACCGGATACATCCTGCCGTTGATGCGGATGCGGCCGCCTTTCGCGGCCAGGCGCGGCCAGCCATCGGCGTGGCCCACCGGCAGCGTGGCGATCCAGGTGTCCTTCTTCGCCATGTAGGCGCGGTCGTAGCCGGCACTGGTGCCGGCGGCGAGCTGCTTCACATACGCCACGCGCACGCGCATCGCCAGCGCCGGTTTCAAGTCCAGGATCTTCATCGCCTTGAACTTGGCGTCCGGATAGATGCCGAGCAGCGCCATGCCGACCCGAGACATGTCGAAGAAGGTCTCCGGTCCGTGTTGGAACAGCGTGTAGGTCGAGGCGGCGTGGAGCCTGCCGAGATTAATCCCCGCCGACTTCAGCTGGCTGGTCAACGCCGTGAAGCGCGCGGTTTGCTCGCGATCGAAGGCGAGGTCCTCGGTGTAGGTCATCATGGTGCCGTCGATGGTGACGCCCTTGCGAGAAGCAAGGTCGCGAATCAGCGCGGCCGCCTGGAGATGGGGCACCCCAACGCGGCCGATGCCGGTGTCGACGTTGACGTGAATCGGAATGGCGCGGCCCAGACGGCGGCTTTCGCGTTCGAGCAGATCGCCGATCGGCGTGTAGACCATCGGCATGATGTCGCGCGAGACCGCCAGCGTCAGATCGCGCTCGTCGACGGGCGCCATCAACAACACCGGTTTCTTGATGCCCTGCTCGCGGAGATCGAGGGCCTCCTGCAGCTTCACCACGGCGAAGCCATGGATCGACGCATGCGGTTCGAGCACTTTCGCCGAGCTCACCACGCCAAGGCCATAGCCGTTGTTCTTGATTACGGCCAGCACCGGCCGTTTGGTGAACCTGGCCACGTCGCCGGCGTTGTGCCTCAGGTTGGCGGCATGAATCTCGATCCACGGATCGAAGGTTGACGGCTCCGTGGAGCTGGGCCCCTGCGCAAATGCCAGCTTCGGAATCAGGGGGATGAGTGGTGCGGCGAGAAAGGTGCGGCGATTCACGCGCAAAGTATACTCGCGCCATGCGCGCACTCTTGTTGATCGCCGCCCTGATTCAGGCTCCGGCCACTCCGCCCGCACAACCCGCGGCGCCTCCGCCTGGCACTGACATCTATCTCGTACCGATGACGGGCGGTTTGGGTTCGCTGAAAGGCGCGAAGCCGGCGCCGGTGTCCGTCACACCGGGTTACGACAACCAGCCGATGTTCAGTCCGGACGGGACGCGCATCCTGTTTGCCGCGAACCACGACGGCAAGCAGACCGACGTGTATGCTTTCGACCGCGCGAGCGGCCGCGTGTCGCAGGTGACGCAGACGCCGGAGAACGAGAACTCGCCGACCTTCCTGCCCGCGGGCGTCGGCGAGGCCGGTGGATTCAGCGTGGTCCAGAGTGAAATGGATCGCACCCAGCGGCTGTGGCGCTTCAACGCACAGGGAAGGAACCCGCAATTGATCCTGACCGACATCAAGCCGGTCGGGTATCACGCGTGGGTCGACGCCGACCGGCTCGCGCTGTTCGTCCTCGGCCAACCGAACTCGCTGCAGCTGGCCAGCGTGAAGACGGGGAAGGGCGAAGTGGCCGCCAACGGCATCGGGCGCTCGCTGCATCGCATTCCCGGCACGCGTCTCGTGAGTTTCGTCCATCGTGAGCCGTCAGGCGAGTTCTGGATCAAACAGATCGACATCGACTCGAAGAAGATCGACCCGCTGACGAAGGTGGTCGAGGGCAACAACGAACGTGACATGACGTGGACGGCGGACGGCAAGACCATCCTGATGTCAGGCGGCACGAAGATCTATTCCTGGACTCGCAGCGGCACCGGCTGGACCGAGGTGTTCGACGCCGCACCGCACAATCTCGGCACGGTGTCGCGACTGGCCGTGTCGCCGAAAGGTGATGCGATCGCTATTGTGGTGGCGGAGCCTTGGCCGAAAAAGTAGCTCTCGTCCGTTTTCGCCACGCGAGCGCGGAGACGAGCACGGCAATCGCGAAGATGACGGTGCCCCCGATCAATCCAGGCGGCGTAAAGGAAAACTCGTAACGACCAGTCTGCCCGGGTGGAATAGTGATTGTCGCGAGCTTGCCGGGCGCGCCGATCAACTCGATCGGTCCCGCCGTGCTCGACCATCCCGGTGCCCAGTTGTAATTCAACAGCAGCTTCGCCGGCTCGGACCCGCCGAAGACGTTGAACGCAACGCGATTCGGCGAGAACGTCACATCGCTGACGCGCGCGGTTCCCTGTACCGACAGCAAGGCCCGATCGGGATCCGACGCGCGATGGACCTGCAGCGACTCATAGCAATGAAAGAAGGCGCGATTCTCGACGAGCGCGCGCAGCATCGGCGATCCCGGTGAGTACGCGTTCGTCAGTTGATCGGTGGCGATCTCGCTCGGGCCCGCCATCCAGTGGAAGGTCGTCTCGAACGGCGGTTCCGTGAACACCTGCTTGAAGTGCCATTGATTGGTCACGACCAGGTGCGCGGTGATCACGATGAAGGCGATGCCAACGGTCGTGCGTAGTGTTCCGGTCAGCGGGTGTCGTTGCTCCCGCGATTGAAATGCCCACGCCAGCGCCAGCACGGCGAACTGCAGGAACGGAATGGTGTAGCGGCTGGGAATCCGGAAGTTCGAGAACAGCGGCAGCTGTTGCGACAGCGCCGCGGGCGCAAACGCACCGAATTCTCCGAGCGAGAGCACGAACAGCACGATTGACGTCAGCGCCAGGGAGACACCGAACCAGTGAGAGGGACGTGCGAGCGCCACGATCAATCCGGCGACCAGCAGGCCGGCCGAGGCGATCCCGATGTAGTTGCCGTACTCATGCCAGCCGTGCTGCTGCATCGGCAACCTCGCGGCAACCTGTCGAGTCGGCACCAGGTAGGTCTGCCTCAGGATGTCGAGCGTGACGAGGTCGGGCTTCTCGATTGGATTTCTCGTATCCCAGTACTGCTCGCCGGTCACATATGCCGCAACCGGCAGCAGTTTTGGCGCCGAGTAGGCGACGCTCGCAAGGCCGAATACGGTCACCAAGGCCAGCGGCCGCCAATCGCGTTGTGCGATCGCGGCGAACACGGCGAAGCTGCCCAGCGCCGCCACCGACATTGGCAGGATGTGCGTGCCGCCGTTGAACACCATCAGCGCCATCGTTGCCGACGCGAGGAAGATGAACTTCCATTCGCCGGTCATGAACGCCTTGAAGAAGAAGTACAACTGCAGCGGCAGGTAGAACCCTGGCAGGAACACGCTGTGCCCGACCCGCAGATGGATCGCCGGCGCACCTGATGCGGTCACCAGGGTGGCCAGGAAGATCACCGCCGGCAGAAACCTGATGCCGATCACACGCGTCAGCAGCAAGTGCATCCCGATGAACCCGATCCAGTAGTGCAGGACGATGTTCACTTTCATCGCCAGCTGCAGCGGCATGAGTGCGGTCAGCGGATAAACCGGGCTGAGCAGCGCGATCTGCGGGTTCTGCCACAGCACGTTGCCGCCGCAATACCAGGGGTTCCAGAACGGCGCCTGCCCGTACTCGACGACGTTCTTGAGGACCGCGCCGTAATAGAAGAGGTGCTGATCCCAGTCGTTCGCGCCGAGACCGAGCGGCTGCTCGAACAGTGGCCAGCAGAAAAACAGTGCAAGGAGCGCGTACAGTGCGTAAGGTGCGTACCGTGCGGCAGCAGTCAAACGCGTTGATGCTAGCACAGCGATTACTGTCACATCGTCGTTGTGAATTTGGATGATGACTCGACGGTGGTAGTGAACGATACTCTTCTCGAATTGATGTCGGAGTTTCGCGTGGAGAAGCGGCGCGAGGCCGCTGAGCTGACGCTGGTCACGGGCGCAACCCTGTCCGGGTTCTTCTTCCTTGCCGGATCGAGCCAGCTACACACCGGCCCCGAGCGCGTCGGCGACGTTATGAACTTCGAGGCTGGCTTCTTCCCCTTCGCGAGTGGCACAGAAACCACCCTCATCAACCGCGCGCACGTGTTGAAGGTTACGCTGCCGGCGCGAATGATCGAGGCGCAGCTTGACGCCGGGTACGACGTTGCCACCCGCCGCACCGTGAAGATCCTGCTCACGACCGGCGAAAGCATCACCGGCATCGTCGTCATCTTCCGCCCTGCCGGCCGCGATCGGCTGAGCGACTACGCACACATCGACGAGCGATTTCGCTACGTCGAGCTGCCTGACCGTACCATCCTGATTAATTCGGCGCATATCGTCGCGCTGACCGAGGTACCCGAGCCGTGATCGCTGTTGATGAGATGTTGAAGACGCTGGCAGCCGCGAATGGGAGGGGTCTGCGCATGGCGGCCGGTGCGGCGGCGCAGATCCTGGATGCGTCGGGGTCGACCCACCCAGCCTCGCCCAACGCGATGACGCGCCAGGAAATCCTGCAGCTGATCGTGCCGATCGTGCCGGAGCACGCGCGCCGGCGGCTGCCGCAGGAGAACTCGGTCGAGTTCGACTACTCGTCGCCGAGTGGACCGTTCAAGGTCACGATTCTGCGGAACGGCCAGGAAATCGCCGTCAGTTTTGTGCCGGATGTGGACGCCGCCACGCCTGCCGTGGCGCCTGTAGTGCCTGCGGTGCCTGCAGTGGCTGCGGCGCCTGTGGTGCCGGCGCCGATTGTTCCCGATGTGCCGACGGCTGCGGCGCCGGCGCGCGTCGTCGAGACCGTTGCCGGCGCGCCGGCAATCGATCGCCTGTTCCGATTGATGGTGGACGCCAAGGCGTCCGACCTGCATCTATCGACAGGCATGCCGCCGCTGATTCGCAAGGATGGTCATATCCAGCCGCTTGAAGCCGGCGCCGCGCCGATGACCAACGAGGATGTCACGGCGCTGCTCGACCGGATCATGCCCGAGCCGAATAGCGAGGAGTTCGCGCGCCGCAGCGACACGGACTTTGCCTACGAGATCAGGGGCCTCGCCCGGTTTCGTGCCAACGTGTTCGCTGATCGTAAGGGCCGCGGCGCGGTGTTCCGCGTCATTCCGGCGAAGATTCTGACGGCTGAAGAACTGGGTCTGTCGCCGTTCATCCTCAAGCTGTGCAAGTTGAACAAGGGCCTGGTACTCGTCACGGGTCCGACCGGTTCGGGCAAGTCGACGACCCTCTGCGCCATGATCGACTACATCAACCGCACGCGCACCGATCACATCATCACCATCGAGGATCCGATCGAGTTCGTGCACGAGAACAAGGGCTGCCTAATCAACCAGCGAGAGGTCGGCACGCACACCAAGGGATTCAAGGACGCGCTGCGAGCCGCGATGCGCGAGGATCCGGACATCATCCTGGTGGGCGAGCTGCGTGACCTCGAGACGGTGGCGATCGCGATCGAGACGGCGGAGACCGGCCACCTGGTGTTCGGGACGCTGCATACGACGACGGCGGCGTCGACCGTCGATCGCGTGATCGACCAGTTTCCGACCGATCAGCAGGCGCAAATCCGGATCATGCTATCGGAGTCGTTGAAGGGCGTGATCGCACAGAACCTGTGCCGGAAGATCGGCGGCGGGCGAGTGGCCGCGCTCGAGGTGTTGTTGATCAACAGTGCCATCTCAAACCTGATTCGCGAAGCAAAGACGTTCCAGATCCCCTCGATGATGCAGGTCGGTCGCGCCCAGGGTATGGTGGCGCTCAACGATGCGTTGATGGACATGGTGACGAAGAAACTGGTGGAGCCGGAAGAGGCGTACTTGAAGGCTGTCGACAAGGCGGCATTCGAGGGGCTGTTGAAGCGCGCAAATATCGATACGAAATTCGTTGCCGCCGCGGCAACCTGACGCTGGACACTCAATTCATTCAACAGCTGCGCATCAACATCACGAGCAGCGCGGTGCCGACGAGCGACACGCCGATCGATCCCAGGCAGCCGAGCCGGTTCGAGAAAAAGACGAACACGAGATCAGGGTAGCATCCAAGTGTGGTGCACGTTGGGATCGCCGGCTGGTCGATTCGAAAAGAACAATCCCATCTATTCCCCGGCGAAGGCACACATCTCCAGCGCTACGCGTCACGCTTCGATGCGGTCGAGATCAACTCCAGCTTCTATCAACCGCACCAGCGGGACACCTACGAGCGCTGGGCGACAAGCGTGCCAGCGCGGTTTCGTTTCGCGGTGAAGGCGCCGAAGTGGCTGACGCACGAGGAGTGCCTCGAAGAAACGGGGGAGCCACTTGCCAGGTTCGTGCATGAGATTGGTGGTCTTGGCAGGAAGCTCGGCTGCGTGCTCGTGCAACTGCCGCCCGGACTCGCGTACGATCCGCGAACCGTCGAGACGTTCTTCTCCGCGCTGCGCGCCCGGCATCGTGGACCAGTTGTGTGCGAACCGCGCCATTGGAGCTGGTTTACCGGCGCCGCTGACGATCGTCTTGACGCGCACCGTGTGGGACGCGTCGGCGCCGATCCGAAATGCGCGGAGGATGGTGACCAGCCGGCCGCATCAACGCGCGTGGCGTACTTCCGCCTGCACGGATCACCGGTGACCTATCACTCGAGCTACGACACTGAGTATCTCGATCGATTGGCGGCGCGAATGAAGGCGTTCAAGAAGACACCGGTCTGGTGCATCTTCGACAATACCGCCCGCGGCGCCGCCACGCTCAACGCCATCGAACTCCTTCGCAGGCTCATCCCTAAGGCGCGACCGTGACGGTCGCGCTCGTGGCCAGCAGCCCGTAGCCGTAGTTGGCGAAGAACCGCGCGTGGTAGGTGCCCGGCGTCGAGGGCGCGGTGAATTGAATCGTTGCCGTCGTCTTCCCTGGTGACGGCGCCGACTGCAACCCATTCAGAAACTTCCAACTCAGATAGCTGCCATGACCACTGCCGGTGGCGTAGAGGCCCACCCAATCAGTCGGGTTGCCAGGCCCGTTCTCCACTGTGAACGTGATCGACGCGCCTGGGCTCACCGTGGTCACATTTGGCGTGATGGTCGGCGGCGGCGGCGCATCGTCATTGGTGATCGTTCCCACGCCTTGCCCATCACCAATCGCCGCGTTGGTCGCGCCGGAGAGGTTGACCAGAAACGTTTCGGTCGGCTCGATCGCCGTATCACCGAGGACGTTGACGGTGAAGGTCCGCGTCGTCACCGAAGGCGCGAAGGTCAGCGTGCCGCTCACCGCGCCGTAGTCACTGCCGGCGGTGGCGGAGCCGTTCGCGGTCGCGTAGTTCACGGTCACGGCCTGCGTCGGGTTCGCCGGTGCGAGCGTGACGGTAAACGTGGCCTGCAGCGTTCCGGCGTGGCCCTCGGTGACGCTGACGTCGTTCACTCGCAGTGTCGGTGTAGACACGACCGTGATTGCCGCGCTGGTGGCCAACAGGCCGTAGCCGAAATTGGCGAAGAACCGCGCGTGGTACGTGCCGGGCGTCGACGGTGCCGTGAATTGTACCGTCGCCGTCGTCATCCCTGGTGAAGGCGCCGATTGCAGCCCGTTCAGGAAGACCCACCCCAGATAGCCGCCGTTGCCGACGGTGTTGGTGTCGTACAGGCCCACCCAGTCGGTCGGGTTGCCGGGGCCGTTCTGGATCGTGAAGGTGATGGGCGCGCCGGGGTTGACGGTGGTCGCGCCCGGCGTGACGCTCGGCGGCGGCGGCGTGCTCGGCGGCGGCAGATCGTCATTGACGATCGTTCCGACGCCTTGCCCATCACCAATCGCCGCGTTGGTCGCGCCGGAGAGGTTGACCAGAAACGTTTCGGTCGGCTCGATCGCCGTATCACCGAGGACGTTGACGGTGAAGGTCCGCGTCGTCACCGAAGGCGCGAAGGTCAGCGTGCCGCTCACCGCGCCGTAGTCACTGCCGGCGGTGGCGGAGCCGTTCGCGGTCGCGTAGTTCACGGTCACGGCCTGCGTCGGGTTCGCCGGTGCGAGCGTGACGGTAAACGTGGCCTGCAGCGTTCCGGCGTGGCCCTCGGTGACGCTGACGTCGTTCACTCGCAGTGTCGGTGCCGACACGACCGTGATTGCCGCGCTGGTGGCCAACAGGCCGTAGCCGAAATTGGCGAAGAACCGCGCGTGGTAGGTGCCCGGCGTCGAGGGCGCTGTGAATTGTACCGTCGCCGTCGTCATCCCGGCTGACGGTGGCGATTGCAGCCCGTTCAGGAAGACCCACCCCAGATGGCTGCCGTTGCTGACGGTGCTGGTGTCGTACAGACCCACCCAGTCGGTCGGGTTGCCGGGGCCGTTCTGGATCGTGAAGGTGATGGGCGCGCCGGGGTTGACGGTGGTCGCGCCCGGCGTGACGCTCGGCGGCGGCGGCGCATCGTCATCGACGATCGTTCCGACGCCTTGCCCATCACCAATCGCCGCGTTCGTGACGCCGGAGAGGTTGACCAGGAACGTTTCGGTCGGCTCGATCGCCGTATCACCGAGGACGTTGACGCTGAAGGTCTGCGTCGTCATCGAAGGCGCGAAGGTCAGCGTGCCGCTCACCGCGCCGTAATCACTGCCGGCGGTGGCGGAGCCGTTCGCGGTCGCGTAGTTCACGGTCACGGCCTGCGTCGGGTTCACCGGCGCGAGCGTGACGGTGAACGTGACCGTTGACGTGCCCGAGTTGCCCTCAACGACGACGGCGTCACTAATGGTGATCGACGGCGGCGTCAGCACCGAGACGGGCGCGCTGGTGCCGGCCCGCGCGTAACCGTTGTTGAGAAACAGCCGGAACTCGTAGGTGCCAGGTGTTGGCGGGGCCTCGAACCTCAGCGTCGCGGCGGCGTAGCCGCTGCCCGGCGCCTGCCTTGATCCGTTCAGGTACATCCATTGGTACCAGCTCGTATCGCCCGCGCCGACCGCGTAGAGGCCTACCCAGTCCGAGGCGTTCCCGGGTGCGTTGAGCACGGCGAGGTCGATTGGCGCGCGCGGATACACCGACGGCGTCAGCACGTTCATCTCGAGCGGCACCGACGGAAGATCGAACGTCTCGCTGGCCGCGAGCACGGTCGATCCGCCGTTCAGCATGAACCGCACATTACACAGACCGCCTGGGCCGGGAACGTCGATCGTCACCGTGCCCGATTCCTGGCCGCTCGCCGGGACGGAGGTGCTGCCATCGAGGTACCGCCAGATCAACGGCGCCTGGTCACCGGTTGCGGGACAGAACAGGCCAACGAGATCTTTCGGATTGCCAGGGCCGTTCGCAACAGTGGCAGTGATTGTCCGGCCGACAAGCGACGCCGAAATCGTCGGGCGATCGTGGAAGCAGGCTTGCACTGCGGCGCTGACATTCAACCGTCCGGCGGTCCGGGTGAGGCCGGTGAGCGACTCAACGGGATCGATGGCGAAGAGCAGCGCGTCCTTGAGGTCCGCGGTGTTCATCGGGCAGACGGACAGGACGAGCGCCGCGGCTCCGGACACGTGCGGCGCGGCCATCGACGTGCCGCTGAACGACGAGTAGCCGTTATTGGGAACGGTGGAGAGGATGTCTTGCCCGGGTGCGGCGAGGTGCACGGTGGCGGCGCCGTAGTTGGAGAAGTACGCGAGCTCGTCGTAATTGGTCGTGGCCGCCACGGCCACCACGTTCGGATTGTCGAACGCAGCCGGGATCATCGGGAAGAAGTCGTTGTTCTCGGCGCTGTTGCCGGCTGCGGCAACGAACAGCATGTCGGCCTCGTTGGCGGCATCGACCTGATCGCGCAACGCCTGCGAATCTTCGTTGAGGCCCCAGCTGTTCGAGAGAATGCGGACGTTGGCATCCTCGCCGAACTCTTCCTTGGCCTGGATCGCGAATTCAATCGCCTCGATGGCATCTTCGATGGTGCCCGTGTCTTGCGCGGTGATGAACTTGAGGGCCATCAGGCTGGCCGTCCAGTTCACGCCGGTGACGCCGATGTTGTTGTTGCCGGCGGCGCCGATCGTGCCCGCCACGTGCGTGCCGTGCGAGTGATCGTCCATCGGATTGCAGGAGTTGGTGACGGCGTTGAAGCCATGCGTGCCGGCGTTGCAGTGGATGTTCATGCTGCCGATCGTGACGTTGAACGCGCGCGGCGCCGTCCACATGTTGGCCGCCAGGTCGGGATGGTTGTAGTCGATGCCGGTGTCGACGACGCCCACGACGTGGTCACGCGATCCGGTGGTGACGTCCCACGCCAGCGTGGCGCTGATGTCGGCGCCGGGGATGCCGGGGAATCCTGAGATCGGTTGGCCGGTATTGAACAATCCCCACAGGGTGTTGAAGCGCGGATCGTTGGGCAGCGTGCTCGCGATGCGGATGATGAAATTAGGTTCGGCGTAAAGGACGTCGGGATTGTTCTTGAGGGCGGCGAGCATCTCGCTCGTGGTGCGGCGACTCGATCGTAGGCGCCGCGCACCGCGTCGGCCGAGCGGGGCGGCCTCGTCGGCCTCCACTGTGGACTCGGCAAGCCGCCGCGCGAGCGCACCGATGTTCGCGCGATAGCGGACGAGGACTTCGCCCTCGACAACCTCGTGGCCGTTCAATCGCGTCGTGGGCGGACGCTGGCCGTTCCGATTGCCTTGCGACGACACGGACTCGGTCGCGATGACCGCAGCCACCACGAGAGCTGCCATTGCGACCACGCGCAACGGCGAACGCCGGTTGTCCATTGAATGACCCTGGGGAGGGGCAAATTGAGTTTACGCTAGAGGTAAGGCGCGTCAAGTCGACTTCGAGCGAGAAATCGCCGGATTCAGGCCCTAATCCGATGGTCTCGAGACGCTTTCCTGACCTTTTGCCATCTTCCGTGACGCCGCGCGGCGCCGTTCGCAACCTGTGCAATCCTGACCAGGATTGGGCAGATCCAGAAGGCGTGTAAGACGGCCCGCATCGTTGCGACTAAATCCGGCCAGATGGGAAACTCGCGACTCGGCGTGAATGACGACCGGGTTCGCCAACTCTATGAACAGGCGGTGGCGGCGTATGGCCCCGCCCTGAAGCGGCTGGCCCGCGCCTACGAACCCGACGCCGAACGCCGCAAGGACCTACTCCAGGAACTGCACCTCGCGCTGTGGCAGAGCCTGGCGGTGTTCGATGGGCGGTGCGCGCTCGGCACGTGGGTCTATCGCGTTGCTCACAACACGGCGACGTCGATCTGCATCCGGCGCCGGCGACCCGATCCACAACTCCTCAGCATCGAGGACCTTGATGTCGCAGGACCCGCACCCGAACGCGAGCGGGCGGTCGACGATCGTCGTGCTCTCGATCAGTTGCTCGGATTGATTCACCGGCTGCGGCCGCTCGATCGCCAGGTGATGCTGCTGTATCTCGAAGGCCTGGATGCGCAATCCACCAGCGACATCGTCGGGCTGTCGCCCGGCAACGTGGCCACCAAGGTGCATCGATTGAAAAAAATACTCGCGCAGCAGTCGAGGCCGGCGGTGAGGTCGATCTCGATCGGGCCCGCGCCGCGCTGCGGCAACGCGAAGCGGAGATGCGCAAACGCGATCGCATCACGTATGCATGCGCCGCGATTATCGCGCCGTCGTCGGCGTTGGCCATGTGGTTCATGCCGGATTTGCGGCTGGTGGCGGCGGCCGTGTTCGCCACCGCCGTGTGGCTGCCGGCGCAGATGCACGTGCGGAGCGCGGCACGCCTTCGGCCGGTCTCTCCCGGCGTTGCGTGCACGGAATATCAAGTGCAGCTGCTCAGTCGCGAGCGAGACCTCTATCTGGCCATGCCGAAGTGGTATTTGATACCTGTTGGATTGAGCCAGGTCGCCATTCTCATAGGGCTGTTGACGAGCCCGCGATTTCCGCAGACGTCGGACTGCTGTTGGGAGCCGCAGTGATGGTCGGCACCGCGGCGGCAGTACTTCTCAGTGCGGTCATGCGCTGGCGCCGGCTGGCCGTGGAGCTGCAACGCGAGCTCGACACATTGAATATGCTGCGTGGCAGCGACTCAGCTCGTCCGAGAAGGGGATAACCGATCAGTTCGCGGAAAGCGAACGGCACTGGCCTGGCTGCCGGCCACAAGCGCAGGCTCGAGCCGGGCCGGCAATTGGGATCTCCCGACGCATCAGCGACGCGCAAGGGCGGAGCGCGGTCCTCAACATTCAACAAGGTGGCATCACCCGCCAGCTCAAACGCGTGGAGTGACCGCCGCGGTCACGAACGGAGAATCTGCCGGATGGGATCCGGGAGCAGCCGCTGTCCGAGCTTCCAGCAGGTGTTGCACGCCTTGCAGTCGTAGTAGTGAATCGGCATTTGCGGCATCGAGGCCGCTTGCGGCCTGAACGCACCGGATGAGATTTCGGTGTCGACATAGATCAGCGCGGCGCCGCACTCTGGACACATCGGATCGGACGGACGGCCGGCGGATTCAGTCATTCGCTATTACGCAACCACTGTAACGCTTCCTGCTCATCGGAAAATCCGGCTGTGGTGACCGTCGTCATCGCCAGCTGCTGAAACTGTTCGACCATGTGCTGATGTTTTGCTGGATCGATCAAGTAGGCGCGACGGCGCGGCCACCCGCCGCGTTGCAGCGCCACCGCCACGGTCCTGGCGATCGCATCGTCATCTGCAACGGCGGTGAGCCCGCGCGCGTCCATCAGGGCCACTGTCTCGGCGGTCAAGTGACCGTCAGCGATTAATTTCTCACGGACGCTCGACTGCTCCTCGATGGAGGGCCAAGGACCGATGAAGCGATAGCGAAGGAACGCCGGCGCCTCTGAGGTGTCAACCTCAATGGGCATAGAGCCCATGTTACAATCGGTTGTTTCTCACCTCGCGTCCCCGTCGTCCAGAGGCCCAGGACGTGGCCCTTTCAAGGCTAAAACACGGGTTCGAATCCCGTCGGGGACGCCATACTTTGTAGGTCCATTCCGGTCACATAGGTGACGTTTCATTCCGGGCACATAGGTAACACTTTCCGCCAAAAGGGATTCTCGATCGGTTCCAGGCGGCACGTCTCATCATCAAAATACCCCAGGTCATAGTCCATAAAGCTGACGAGCCAGATGTGCTCGCCGACTTGCGAGACGCCGACCTTCTGGCCGGCAAACACCGTACTGAGATTGACCTTGCGCTTCTCATAGCAGATGCGTCCACAGGTGGTGACGATCGCGGTCCAATCGTGAAACGGATACTCGAGCTCGCCGATGCCTTGATACGGCCGCGGTGAGCGACGTAATCGTCGGCCGGCACGCGCATGGCCAGCGCTTCGTGCGGTCGCTCATCGTTGTAGCGCGCGACGAAGGCCTCGAAGCGGGCTTGCTGCTGCAGGAAATTCGGCGACGCCGGTTTCGTCGCCTCCCGTTTCAGCGTCAGATGCATCCGCTCGTGCCGGCCGTTCTGCTCCGGATGGCCGGGTTTGATCCGTTCGATGCCGATGCCGAGGCGGAGCCACCACACGGATAATCGCGTCAGGCCATACAGCGCGTTGCCGCAGCCGAAGGGCAGTCCGTTATCGGTGCGGATGGCGAGCGGCAGCCCGAATTCCTGAAACGCGCGCTCGAAGACGGTAAAGACCTGCGGGGCTTAGCTCACGGGTGGCGAGCCGAAGCCGCAGCGTCGTCCTCGTCTCTGCTCTTCATGCCGACCTCGCGTAAGGCCAAGTTTGTTACGACAGAGGAACTAGCAGAGTCTGTCGCCCAGAAACTACTCGAGCGGCTAGATAAATAGATTCGTGATGCCAGCATTCGGCTGCAAGCACTGCCGCGACGCCAAATGGATTTGCGAAGGGCATCCCGATAACCCGTATCCCACGGTGTGTGCAACGCTCTCGGGCGCGGCCAACGTATTCGTGGCCGCACCTAGAGTTGTCGGATGGCCGTGGACTCTCCGATACCGTTCATGCGGAGGGTGCCATGTACGGAGGCCTACACGACCAGGAACTCGCTCAATCGTGAATACTTGAGACCGCCGCCACTGCAGGCACAGGTGGCGAGTCCGGCCAGAAGATTTTGAGTCGGCCGTTTAACCGATTCTGACAACCTCTACCGCAACCCGACAGAAGGTGTTGCCAATGGGATTGTCGACCTGGAGGTACTCCACACGCCATTGCGCCAGGGCATTGTGGATCCACACCGTCTGGGAGTATTTGATTGGGTCAGACCAAGAGGTGTTGTTGTACGAAAAGCTGGCAGATCCGTCGTTATGAACGACTGTCGTGTCGAATGGTATCGCGCCGTCGACTTGCGCTAAGGACCTCCCGCCGGAACAGTTTGCTGTCACAGTGCCAAGGTCCGGTACCGCTAAAGACTCCGTCGCGCCAATCTCAGTGGTCCCGACGGTAAAGACCTGGCTATCGCCGGTATCTCCCTTTGGTCCGGGAGGACCCTGTATACCCGGCAGGCCCTGCACGCCCTTCACGTTCCACGCCAGGGACGTCTCGCCTTGCTTACATTGGGTGACGCTGTCGTCAATGACTCTGATGGTGCCTCCGGACCTGGCGTAACAGGCGTGAATCACGCCTTCGGCATCTGGGATGGTCGCGTAGAGAACGCCGGTTGCGATGATTCCGACGGCAACCGTAGCGACAACGGCGACGCGAGACTGCGTTTTGGTCATGGGAGCCTGTCCTTTTCTCTTGGCCGGATCGGCAGCGAACGTAGGAGCCGGTAGGCGAGTGTCCAGAGAGCGACGCGATGACGGGCGGGAGTTTGTACGAACGATGATCCTGTGTCAATACAATTCAGTAATTCTTCCGAGACGAATCTCCGCAGGCCGCGCCTTCCTCGCGTCATAGCCATTGAGCGCCTCGCGCTCGCGGATCTCGCTCGGGCCCTACCTGGGCAGGTTCTATGGTCACGCCCCCGTCCGCCTAGGCAGGCCGAGGGCCAGAGTTCTCCACCGGGCTGGGCTTAGCTAGCCCTCCCGGCTCAGGCCGCTCGGCGGGCCTGGCCGACATCTTGTAGGAGTATTCCACTCCCGTCGGGGACGCCATTTTGGTTGGCAACTCAACCACTACAGCCAGTAAGGGTTTTCGTCCTATACGGTCGTTGTGCGCGCCGCGCCTGAGGGCGAGAACCTGTGAGGGAGTTGACGCTAATCGGAAGCGCGGCTTGCCCTGTGGTGATGCGTCAGCCAACCTTTCACGGCGTTCTAATATCGCGCTTCTGTTCCAATATGTCGCGCACGCTGAGCACCTGCACGCGCGGATAACTAATGTGTCGCCGCTCATGTAAAACCGCGTAAATCTCGACCATGGGCTACCGAGGGTCCGAGTGACCCGCAGGACGATTTGATGACCGCGGCTTCGGACGAGATCGGAGTGACGATTGGTCTCGATGCAGACCGTTCCGTGTCTCGGGTCAGTGACCCACATGCTCCGTGCCGAGGCATGCTACGATTCCGCGCGTGACGTCTACAACTGGCGCGCGAAGGCGATACGACTGGAAGGCGTGCGCGATCGCACTGGCGGCGGGCTTTGCCATTGCCGTGCCGGCCGGATTGGTCGTCACCCGCATCATCGGCTCGACAGTGTTCCTCGTCGTTGTCGTCACTCTGGTCGGCACGGGCGTCAGCCGCTGGACGTATGCACGCGTCGCCAAACGCGGCTCCCGCCCGATAGACGACGAGACCTGCGCGTTGTAGTTGAATTCCGAACCAGCGCGAGTCACACCGTCGGCTGCATGCGGTGATCCATCCGCCCGGCCTCCATCGTGTCGCTGCCATGTGTGCGGTCACCGAGGGCCTGCAGGGTCAAGCTCCAGGCCTTCACCTCAATCCGCCAAGGCCGTCAGCCTACAGCAATCCATTGACTTCGGGGGGGCGCTCGGCGGCAGCTCCTCCCGAGCAGCGGTGTGATCGCGACCGCCGCCGAGCGCCTGCAAGGCTTTTCGACGACCGCTGACATCAGGTCAGGACGGGCTCAGAATCAGGCGGCTGTCGAACAGAGTCCAGATTTACGCGGTTTCAGGTGAGCGCTGACAAATGCAACTGCCTACTTCGTATGCTTCCTCGATGTTCGCTTCCGCGCTGCTTGCCGCGTCCCAGGGATAGCACGCGCCTGTTCGAGTTGCAGAGGCGAGTCGAGCATGTCGTCACCAACATCCATTTCGTCCTTGCCACTCTTTTCGCCATTCGCGGAAAGATATCATTTCAATTCAACGAATCCGTCGAGGTAGTTTGTGAACGATGATTCGACACCCGCCGCGCGAGTTCCACATCTATTGCGATGAAAGCTGCACACACAGAGGCAGCCGCTACATGGTTTACGGCGGCATCGTGCTACCGGCGCGCCACGTAGACCGGTTTAATACTCTGTTCGCGACATGGCGAATTAGGAACAAGATGGGCGCGGGCGAGTTGAAGTGGGAAAAGGTGACAAAGGCGAGGCTTG
Source organism: uncultured Acidimicrobiia bacterium (assembly GCA_963784445.1). Classification (GTDB taxonomy): domain Bacteria; phylum Acidobacteriota; class Vicinamibacteria; order Vicinamibacterales; family UBA2999; genus 12-FULL-67-14b. The sequence goes on from CAWARO010000003.1 coordinate 1,066,093, forward strand.
CTGCTTACAAGTCATTCATTGATTTTTATTTCAGTAACCGAGGCCGCGAGGGCTTCCAATTCAAAGCGATGACGGTCGATACGCGGTCTGAAGACTACCGGGCCTTTCGCAAAGAGAATCGCGAGATTGGTTACTACAAGCTTTACTATTTCTTCTTGTTAAGGAAGCTGTTGCCCTACGCGAAGGACAACGACTATTCGATCTGCGTTTACCTCGACGACCGATCCACAAACTATAAGTTCAGTGACCTCCGCACATTCTTGAACTTGGCAGCTAGACGAGACTACGGCTTAAGCATCGACGTGGTCCGCGTTGTCGCGCGCCGTCGCTCCCATGAGTCGCAACCGATCCAGCTTGCAGACGTGCTGATGGGTGCGATTGGATGGGCGATGAACAATATGGGAAACCGACCAGATGCAAGCCCGCCGAAGAAGGCACTGGAAGCCTACCTTACGTCGAGATTGCAAGTGGCTTCGTTAAGAGATCAGGTCTACGCAGTGCGAAACCCATCCTTCAACATTTGGCAGTTCCAATTCTCGGGAAAAAAGCGCCCCGGAGCCTAGCTCTTTCGAGCAACCCTTAGAACGGGCTTCCCCCACCATGAGGTGGGGGTTTCGGCTTCGGTAGCGCCAACCGAATCATACAACCCTGCCGCTGGATTTCAGGGCCGACAACGCATTAGAGAGTTCGGCGTTTGGGGAGGGCGGATCAGCCTCTACCGCGCGGCCCGGTGATCCGAAAAGCCGTCAAAGCGAAGCTGCCAACCGCCAGCGTTTCCCGTCGGGGACGCCACATTTGATTTCGTGTCCGACACTTCATCTAACTGCTTGAAAGCCAAGCAAGTTACAGCGGTTCCAAATCTCTCACCATCGAAGCCGATTCCGCTCGGAAACAATGCCGATTGAAGTAGCCTTTTTTGTTCTAGGTCAAGCTCCGGCCAAAGGCGGTCGACATTAGTTAGGACCCTCTCCGCAAACCGGAATCCATCAGTGAACGGCCGGTGGATGACGGTCCGAATCATGAACCGCCACTGACGACCTAAGACAACTCGGCGACGAGGCAGATGTGACGGATCTATTCGATAGTTCCGCACAGGTCGCCAACATTGAGACCCGTGGTCTGGTAATCGAAGTGTGCCTCGTGAGCCGGCCATGCGTGCCACGGAATGCTAATCACCGTTCCAAGAAGGCCGATCTCGACGACTGCATTGATATGGCAAATGTTGATCTTTTCAGCAGGTGCAGCGGGCGCATCCGCTGTTGCCGCCGCAAGCAATATCGTTAAAAGGAATAGCGTCCTGGTTCCCTTCAATCGTGCCTCCAGTTTGCAAGTGGCGTGCACCCGATCACGCTGTAGGTGTGAGGTGTTTTTTCGAGACCGCCAAACTCTAGCTCAACCCTGACGATAGCTCAACCGTAAGTGTCGGCGACTATCGAAGACTGTGCAATCTAGAAGCCGTCGCCGGCGGCCGTCGTCAGGGATTGGGAGCTGGCCGCTACAATGGCACCCCCTGCGGATGACGGTCCGGGAGATGTGCTGAACGCCATGGAGCACGGCGCCCGACACGAGACCTTTGTTTGGCACGTTCGGGGCAATGCGTCACTAATTCATCGCAGGCTGGACATGCGAACGACAGAGTCCACCCGAGCCGAATGGTCGAGGGGGGGTTGTGCGCGACAAGAAAGTGCTTTACATCGACGCGATCAATCGCGCCCAGTGGCTGCGTAGTAACGTCGCCGCGCACCGCGCGCAACGGTGGTTAAGCAGGCTCCATCCGATGGATGTCTTAAATGTGCAATATCTGGCGAGAGCTCTCGTAATGAGCGCAGCGCGTTTCCCTTGGTGGTCACAGAGACAAAAGACCCGCCAAAGATCCGTTTCCAAGAGGCAGGCCGTCGCATCCGTTGAGAAGGTGCTTTGACGGCTGCAGCGCTCAGATTACGTAATCGCCGAGATTCTCAAGTCCGTTGTGATCGACGCTAGAATCGTCGAACGACGCCAAATCGCTTGCAAATACTCCGAGGGCGTGCACGGCTATGACCCGCGAATACTCATCTTCTCCGACGGGGAGTAACGAGACGAGAGATTTGCGGCCCTTGATCTCGTGCCTGCCGGATTGGCGCATGGTGCTAACACCCTTGCTGGTACTCATAATGTAGAGCGACAGTGATATTGACCCCCTCGCGCCATTAATTTTGACCCCCCTCAGGAGGAGGTCGAATGGAGTCGGAGCGAGGGGATTTGGTATCACCGGCACCGGAGGTGCCGGTGGTGGGAGAGATCGTCACCGCGATTCGCGAGTTGGCGGATCGCGGGTGGGGTTCGAAGGCGATTGCGCGCGAGCTGGGCGTCGCGCGAAACACCGTGCGACGGTATCGACGACAGCCGGTGGTGGCTGGGCAGCAGGTGCGATCGCCGCGACGGCTCACCGAGGGCAGAGGGAGATCCGACAAGTCGATACGCTGCCGAGTTCGTTTGTGACCCTCCGGCTTCAGCGACGGTTAGGCTGAAGCGAGCGTTGGATTTCGGCGGCGGCGGAACCACCCGAGCACTCCGCGCGTGCTTCGGTAGGTGAGGACGAGGACACCCACGCCGATGACGATCCAGATCAGCATGACCCAGTACCCCCCGACGAGCCGCGCATCAGACGGGGCCGGGAACCGTGCGCCAAAGTTCAAGGGCACGCCCGACGTACCGACCCAAATGCCAACGTTCGCGGGAAAAATGGGCTTGAGCGCGGCCGCCGCGAGAAACGACACGCCGACCATATAACCTGCAAAAAGCCCGATTCCGGCGAAGAATCCCGCGACCGTCGTCACTGCCAAGTGCCAGACGGCACGGAACATCGGTCCAATGCGGCCCGTCGTCACCGCCTCGTCGAGCGTACGTTCGGCGGAGTAGGCCTGTGCCACGCGGAGCGGCGGTCCGAGTTCGGCGAGGACCCGTTCGAGGGTCGCTCGCTCATCCACCCCGCCGGGCGCGGACGCGATGCGCTCGCGGACATGGGATTCAATCTCGCGCACCGCGTCGCTGACCGTGTCGCGCGGCAGGAATGCACTAAGCGCTTGCCCGAGGACGAAGAGATATCCGTGGAGTCGCGATTCGCCGGTCTTGCTCAGTATCATGACTGTCTCTCTTCGGCCGCAATGAGGCGGCCAATTTTGTCGGTAAACGCCCGCCAGGTCGCCTTCATTTCGTGGAGCCGCCGGCGGCCGGCCGGAGTCAGGTGGTAGTACTTCCGCGCATGCGCCGCCTCGCCTTCGACCCACTCGGCCCGCAGTAGTCCCTCGCGGGTCAACCGGCCCAAGATCGGATAGATGGTGCCTTCGGTTACGACCAGATCCGTGAAGGCCTCGAGGTGGTCCATGATCGCCAAACCGTAGCGCGGCTTGGCGGAGACGGTAAGGAGGATCGCCAGGTCGAGTCCCCCTCTGCGCAGCTGCTCGTGCCAGTCGGCGATCGACATACCTTGTGTCACAATGCTTTGACGAAGGGGCCCACCGGCCGGTTCTCTCATGGACTGCGCAAGCTCATCCTCGACGTCCACGGCGTGGTAAGCCCTTGACGGACGGATCCGGGGGCCAGTCTTTTCGATATGAGGACGGAAACGCCGGCTCAGGCGGCCGCGCGCCGCCCGAAGGTGGCGGCCCAGCCAAGGGGCGTCAGTTCGCCGATCCGGCGCTGCGGATGGGTCGCGACGCGCAGCAGGACGTCCTTCAGATAGTCGAAGGGCGAGACCTCGATGAGCGTGCAGCTCTGGACGAGCGAATAGAGCAAGGCCGCGCTTCGCGCCCTCAAAGCTGCCGGCAAACAACCAGTTCTTGCGACCGATGGCGACGCCGCGCAGCTGATTCTCGGCACCGTTGTTATCGATGCGGAAGCGGCCGTTCTCGACGAAGCGCTGCAGCGCATCCCATTGATTCGTCAGGTCCGCACCGCGTCCCCGAGCGGGGACTTCGGCAGCACGGTCGTGGCCAGCGCGTCTCGCTCGGCGTGGATCGCCGCCAGGATCGGGCGACTCTGCTCGAGCCGACGCGCGCGACGGACGTCGGCGGATTCGGCCGCGACGGCGCGCTCGACCTGATACAGCTGTTGGATCAGGGCGATCATCGGCGCGGCGCGCGCAGCGGTGGGCAGCGCTTCGACGAAACCGCGACGGGCATGCGCCCAGCACCCGAGCTCGCGGATCCGGCCCGTGCGGTACAGCGCGTCATACCCGGTGTAGGCATCGGCCTGGAGATCGCCAGAGAAGTGCGCGAGAAACGCCTCCGGGCCCTCGCGTTCATGGGTGGGGGTCGCGTCGAAGGCCACCTGCGGCGCCAGCGGATCCACATAGGTCCAGATCCGGCCTTTCCGACTGCCGGTGTCGTCGAGAATCGTCACCGGCGTGTCGTCGGTCTGCAGATAGCTCGCGGCCGTGACCTGGCGGCGCAGCTCGGTGCCGATCGGCGCGAGGGCGGTCGCCACGTCCGCCACCCAGCCGCAGAGCGTCGCCCGTGAGAGATCGAGGGGCTCGCGGTGAAAGATCCGTGCGAGCCGGTACAACGGCAGATGATCGAGATACTTCGACACGACCACATGCGCCAGGAGGCCTTCCGCCGCCAGCGAGCGCTCGACCGCCTGCGGCGGCGCGGGCGCCGTGACGACCCCGGCATGGCACTGCGGACAAGCGTACTTTCGGCGGACCGTTTCGATCACCGCACCGACGCCGGGACGTAGTCGAGTTTCTCGGACACGACGTCGCCGATGCGCATCTTCATCGTGCCGCAGGCGCAGATCTTGTCGACCTCGGGCGCGTCGACCTCAACGCGGTGGCGCGGCAGCGAGGCGGGCAGCGGCCGACGGCCCGTCGGTGGGGGGCGGCGATGCTGTTTGCCGGGCCGTTCGCCCGTATCCATCTCCGTCGGCTCGTCGCGGGGCGTGACGCTCCTGCGCCAGCTGCGCAAACGCGAGCCGGAGCTGGTCCGGGCTCACGGCTTCCGATTTCTTCCCGAAGAGTTTGTGACAGAGCAGGTCCAGCTGTTGGCGGAGCGCGCTATTCTCGGTGGCGAGCACCGTCCCGTCGCGTTCGGCCCGCGTCAGCGCCGCTTCCAGCGCGGTGAACCCGCTTATACAGGTCTGATTTTTCCCTCGGGGACGCCACTAAGGTAGGAGTGCCTAAGGCCCTCAATCAAGCTACTGGTCATGAGATCGGCGTCGAACTGATACCGCCGGCGGTGCTTCACCGCGATGACAGGACGATCCCTCTACGCCGAAAGGCCACATATACCGCCAAATGGACTGGCATCCTGCCCCCTAGAACGCGCGCTCGAAGCCGATGACCGGTGTCACGCCGGGCTTGATGCCGCTGTCATTCAATGGAAAGAGCACCGTGCCAGTTAGTAGCCACGCGCCGCCGAAACTGATCTTGGCGCCAACGGCGCCCAGTAACGTGTGGACAGCCCCAGGCGTAATCTCGAGATAGATCGATCGATTGCCACCCGGTCCGGTGTCCTTGAATTCCATCCCAGCTGAGTTCTTGACGACGCGGCCGATGATGTCGCCGGCAATAGTAATGCGCGCCGTGGCCGCGAAATCAACGCCGGCCGTGTAGTTGAACTCCTCGGACGGCTGCCGGGTGATTAGTTCGGGGTCGCCGATCGAACCCTGCCAGCGATTGTCAGCACCGAACACCATTCCCTCGCCGCCGAAGGTATAACCAAGATTGATGTGCGGGTTCACGCTGCCGACCGTCGTGCCGCCAATGAACATGACCTTGGCTTGCGTGAACCCGGTCCCGAGCAGTTTTTCGGTATCACCCGTTGGCAGGCGGATGTCCACCGCTGCCGCGGCGTCGAAGCTGTCGCTCGCGATGAGAGCAACCTTCGTTCGAACCAGAATGTCTCCGATGCCGAACGACGAGCCGCTGCTGTCGGTCCGCCCGCTTCTCTCGACACCGTTCTCCACCTGATAGCCAAGGGCGAACCCGGAGACACGAGCGCTGCCAAAGGGCACAATCGCCGCAATGTCGATTTTGTCGTGCAGGCCGTAGGTGGCGCTCACAATCGTCCGATCGAGTTGCACGTTCAGAGACGACGTGCTGCCATAGACTTCACCGCTCACGTAGGTAATGGACTGCCCGAGATCCGTCAACGGTCGCCCGCCAACCGACGAGAACGTGGTGTGCTGAAACGCCGCACCAACATTCAGTTTGCCTTTGCCGGTGGTGAACGGGCGTTCGGCGAACATCGGGCCGAAGCTCCGGCTGCGCCTGACCGGCACGCGCAGCGTATCGTCGAAGGTCCAGGTGAAACCGCCAGCGGACGACCCTGTAGGAAAGGTGGTCGTTTCGCCGAGCAACAGGCCGTACAGCGTGGCGCTGGAGTTCTCGGAGAGGGCGCCTGTGGCGCCGGCTTCGCCCCTGAAGAGAATCGCGCGCATGGCCCCGCCTGCGCTCTGTGCGCCGGCGCCGGTTGCGATCAGGAGGATCCAGATGGTTAGAGTCGCGAGGCGCACCGACATACGTCGCCCTCCCTTAGCAGGAACGTCACAACCGCGGAGGGCGAACGACAACCCAGGGTGGAGTGGTGCCGTGATTATGCCGGAATGGAAGGACTGCGGGGCGCGAAATCTCGCGGATCGCGACAGGTGTTATTGTGGCAGGTGCACAACGTAGAGCTCGAAGATCGGCACGGGCATATAACCCCCTCGCGCATTAACGGCCCCACACGAGCGGGTTGCCCCCCAGGTTAAGCGGCTTTACCCAGCCCCCAGATCGACGTATCCGACCACGGCCAAGGGCAACACTCCCTCACGGCCAGACCTCTCGGGACGCCACGCCATTCAGTGTCTTTCCCATCAACATGAGCAGTTTTCGAGGTGCGTTATCCGCCGTCAGCACAACGCCGCATTACGTCAGGCGTTGTCGTGCGCGAGGGCGGTGGACAGCTCGCGGTGGGCTTGGGCCTGTGCGAGCAGCGCGTTGGCTTTGGCCTCGAACGTTTGCACGGCGTCAGCGCCGCCAGCGAAGCGGGTCGGTGGTTCCTTGAGTGCAGCGAGCTTCACAATGGCTTCGGCGAGCTTGGCGGGGTCTCCACCTTGCTTTCCATCCATACTCTTCCATGCGGCAACGATCTCTTTGGTTCGCTCAGCGTAGTCGTCAATGGTCGGCTGGGCATAGGTGGTTGAGCCGTTAGTGAGTAGCTCCGTGCGAAAGAAACCGGGCTCGACGAGCATCGTGCGGATTCCAAAGAGGGCGACCTCTGGGGTGAGTGACTCCATCCACCCCTCGATGCCGAACTTTGCAGCGGCATAGGCCGTGCAAAACATCTGGCCGGTGATGCCTGCGGTCGAGGAGATGGTGATCAGCAGGCCGGAGCGTTGCTTACGCATCACTGGGAGGACCGCCCTGGTGACGTTCATCGGGCCGAACAGCAGTGTATTGAGTTGATCGCGCACCTGTTCGGGGCTCAACTCCTCGAAGAAGCCAGCGAAGAAGTTGCCCGCGTTGTTGACCAGAACATCAATGCGGCCAAACTTCGCGACAGCGGCATCGACCGCCGTCTGCGCATCCTCTGGACGGGTGACGTCGAGCTTGATGGCCAGCAGGCTGTCGTGATCGCCCACTGCGACCGCAACTTTCGCAGCATCGCGGCCGGTGGCAACAACGACGTGGCCAGCACTCAAGGCCGACTTGGCGATATCGACGCCCAAGCCGCGACCAGCGCCGGTGATGAGCCAAACCTTCTTCTCACTCATGGCATTGATCCTCCGCAACGACCAGTCGTGCGATCCGCTTGGCAATGTCCTTTTGCTCACGCTCTAGCTTGTCCTGGAGTTCCGGCGACTAAAGGCCCCGTGATGGCAAACCGCGTGAGCCAGCTTGCACGGAGCACCTTCAGCGCCACGTGCCGCATCCATCCAGCGCCGATAGCCTACCGCCTGGGCGGAAGGTCGTAAAGCACAACACCTTCGCCGCGACTCTCAATCTGACCGTCGAAGTGTTTTACCAGCAGCGTCCGCCGAACCTCGAGAGCATCGAGTTGTTGCGAGGACAAATATCTCTCCAGCGTCTGCTGCAACCGTGGTCTGTTTAACTCCCGCAGCCGACCCAGCACCGAACGGGGACACCGGACCAGGGTCTCGGGATCCTGTAGCACTTGACGGGTGCGGAACGCCCCCGTGTGGTCGGTGATCCAGATGGTCCAGTCCGTTGTAATGAGCAGATTGTCCCAAACACTATTCAGGTACAGAGGGGGAGCCGTGTCGCGGTAGGTGTTCGAGATTAGTTCGTCAAACACCCGCACCGCTTGCATTTGCCGGTCCCATCCGCCCTGATCGGGAGGATCGATCCCTTTGCGCCTGCGGTCCACTTCGTTCATCGCGACGTCGTCAAGCCACCAAGTAACGGAGGCCGGCCGGCCGTTGACGGGTCGCTCGACCGTTGCCGGGACCAGATTCAGGCCGAGCAGCTTGTCCAACTCGTACGCGGCCACGTTGAATCTGTAGTGCCGACGCGTCGGTCCGCTCCCGTCGTCCGTGACGACGGACGCATCATGCTTCCACGTTCCATTGTCGAGGACGGCACGCCAGGACAGCCTGCCGTCAGTAGGTGGGTCGGTCGCGAAACGCGCCGTCCCCAGGAACGCTTCGCGCTCATTCCGCGTGACAAATGACGAAGCGGCAGCGGGCTGCTGCCGACCATGGGCTGGCGTTGACAAAACCCACAGGACGACTGACATCAGCAGCGCCAAGCGACGGTCGAAGGCGGATTTCTTCAAACGACTCCTTTGGGGTGCATGTCGTTCATCGGGTCGCTGCTGACGATGGGCGACTCGTGGATACTCGGGCTAACTGCTTATGGAGTAGACCGCTTCAACGACTGCCGCAGCCGATGGCCGGCGCCCCGATAGCGCCGATCTACTCCTTCCCGTTGATGTGGCGCATGTTAGCACCGCGCGACTCCACCGCCCCGTTTTCCCTACATCTCGATGTCACCGACGCAGGGCGGGCAATCGTCGTCCACGCAATCGTCGGCGCCCCAGTCGAGGCCCGCGAACAGCCGCTCGGCCTCCTCGACCTGATCTAAGAAATCCCCGACGCACTTATGGCGATCCTCCGAAGCGAACGCTCGCAGCATCCGCGCCCGCTCCCGCATCTCGTTCGCGAAGATATGAAGCCACGGGGTGCGCCAATGAAAATGGTGACGCGGGTAAGGAGACCTCCGGCGTCGTTGTTGTTGTGGCATTTCCTACGCCGCTCTGCGGCAGAGCCGACGAGCGTGTAGAAGTATTCGATTCCTTTCGGGGATGCCACCGAAACTGCACCCCCGCTATCTCAAGTCCCTACGGAAGGCGAGGCGGGCCGGTTCGGTGGGAATCGCCTTGAACGCCATTCCACGCACGGCTTGCCGCTGCTCCCAGGCCAACCGCTGCACTTGCCGTTGATTGAGCGCGATGTTGCGACCCAGCCCGGTCACGCCCGCAGCGACGTCGACGACGGCGAAGAAGTTGCCAAACATCACAGAGGTGACGTCGAGCCCAATCGTCGCGATGTTGTAGACCATCTTCAGCTGCTCGCCGGCGGTCATCGACTCCTTCCCGAGCTTGGCCTTCTCCACATCGCCATACTTCTCGGCGATGTTGATGTAGTTATTGAGATGCCGCCTCGCGCCGGGTCCGGTCGGAGGGACGCCGAGCGCCAGGCTCAGCGGCTCGATGAGCATATGGCGACGTTTGATTCGTCGATCGTCGACCTCCAAGTACAAAAGGCCGTCTTTGTTCTCGAGATGCTTGATGGCCGTGGCAGGGACGGTGAACCCCTGAAATTTCGCCGACCGCAGTCCATCCGCCGCGCCGAGATGTCCGAGCCTATCTTCGCCGGCGCCGAGAGTCGGCGGCTGCGCCAACCGCTTCTTGGGGTTCACGGTTGAAATTTCGGCAAACCGCACCGTGCCTTTCTCGAACTCGAATTTCCCGTACGTCCGGCGTTGCTTCGGCCGACTATTGGGTTCCGGAACACTGTAGAAGACTGCTGCGTAAAACGACACCGGACGCGTCAGCGAGCGCAGGGCGTCGAAGCTCGCCCGAACGCAGCGGAAGTCATTCAACTGCGCACAGGTGAACGCCTGAAGCAGGTTCACTTCGGAGGCGAGGGGAAACAGGTACGCGGCGGACTCGATCTTCTCGTTGGCGAGCTGTAACCGGTACGCGGCATACACTCGGCTCACCGGTTCTCCCTCGAGGAAGCTGCGCCCGATGAGATCGTGCAGGATCTGTCGCGCGGCGCCGATGAGTTCTTCGTATTGCGCCTGCTCGGCGTCGAGCGAGTCGATGACGATCTGCGTCTGCTGTTTGCTCTCTTCGATCGGATCGGCGAGGATGACCTGTTGCCAGTAGGCCCGGGCGCGGTCGACCTGCCCCTGAGCGCCCAGGATGATCGCCAACCGGCGCTTGCTTTCCGTAAACGCCGGCATCACTTCATCAGCAATCTGGTACTCCGCGATCGCCTGATCGTAACTCCGTGTTTGTATGTGCTTCGCGGCGTTCGCATAGGAGGTTCGCACCAGCGATCCCTGCGAATCCGGCAACGCGGACAGGCTGTTCAACACCGTCAGTCGCGCGCGGACTTCGTCCAGGTCGGCGGCTCTCGGCGCGCTGTCGATGTATTTGGTCAGCAGGCTGGCCGCGTCGGCAAACCGGCCTTCCGACTCCGCGCACTTGGCAAGGTTGAAGACCATTGCGGGGTGATCGGCCAGCGCGGCATGCAACGCTTCCATCTGCGCACAAAGTCCCGCCGCCGACGCCGCTCCGGCCGGCGCATCGACAGCGTCATCGTCAAGCTGCCCATCCTGGTCGCCCTCCTTCAGGATGGCGTGATTGAGCAGCGCGATCCGCTGGCTGATCGCTGGTGGCGCGATGGTCCGCCTGTCACCGGTTTGCAGTGCGGTGTAGAGCTCGGCCAATTGCCGGCGCGGCTCCTTGTCCTGCAGCGCGCCAACACATTGGTCGAGCAAGGCCAGGGCCTGCCCGCGGTTGTCCTGCTGGTATCGCGTCAGGGCCAGGTTGCAGCCGATCCCAAGATGGCCGGGGTGCAGTGCAGCGGCACTCTCCAGTAATTGCGCGGCCTTCGCGAAATTCTCCGTGGTGTAGGCCTGCGCGGCGTCAGCCATCATCGCCTTGACTTGTTCGCGCGCGGCGTCGGCGATGCGCGCCAATCCCTCTTCCGCGTCGGTGTTGAACACTACGTGTTCGGAGGCAAGATACTGTCGCCTGGCCTCGAGCAGGCGGCCCTGCTTTTCCGCGGTTCGGCCGAGGGCGATCAGCCGCTTCGCCTCCGATTCTTTGGCCTTCCTTGGCTGGTTATCAGCCGCAACGGGTGATAGTTGGACGGCAATCAGCAGCACGCACAGAACGGTGGCTCGCCGAGGCAAGAACGGGAGGCGGGGGCGCATGGTGCGCATCGTGGACCTTATCCGCGAGGATCGCAAGCAATAGAGAATGCCAACGCACCCTCCATTGAACGAGTCGCTCGAGCTAGTCCGCCGTGCTCGATCAGTCGTTGTATGCAGAGACGAGAGTGACGCTAGCGAGGTTTCGCTCAGGCCGTAGCGAAGCACCTCAAGTACAAGACCGCCTCCGGGTGGCCACGGCTCCGTACCTGCAGAGCCAGCGTCGCCGCGGCGGTTGCGTGGCGGCGACGACGTCAGTAACCCTTCTGGCCAATTTGCCGAACAGCACGAGGCGTCGTCGGCAGGCTGATGCAATGAGCGTGGCATCATCGCGGCGAGCGCACAGCTAGGCCGCAAGATCGGAGAATCCTTCGACCTCAAGTTGCCAACAATAGGCTGCGAGATCAGGCCGCAACTCCGCTGAAGATTAAACTACCACCTAGTAACGAATCCCGTCGGGGACGCCAATGACAAAGCGCAAATTCTCCTGCTCGTCCTGACGGCCCGCGGCGAAAGCCCACCGCCCGCCGTCAGCTGCGTTCAATGGTTGTCGGAAGAGGTACGCGGACCCGCGAATTGCTTAACGAATTCGTGCGGTAAATCTGGTCTCTGTCTTGCCTTCGCCAGCCCGGGTTGACCCCAAAACTACATCATCCTTTTCAGCAGTTCTTCCAGACCCAGGCGGCGGGCGGCGCCGTGCTACTCGTTTCCGCGCTCGCCGCATTGACAATCGCGAACTCACCGTGGAGCGATGCATTCGAGCAACTGTGGCGCTTACCGCTGACGATCGGAATCGCTGATCACAGCGTTTCGTTAAGCATACGAAGCTGGATCAACGACGGACTCATGGCCGTCTTCTTTCTGCTCGTCGGACTCGAGATCAAACGGGAATGCATGGTCGGTGAACTGTCATCACCCCGACTGGCCGCGCTGCCGATTGCCGGCGCAGTTGGCGGGATGGTGTTGCCAGCAGCCATCTACCTCGCCGTTGCGGCGGGGACGCCCGCCGCTGGCGGCTGGGCGATCCCAATGGCCACTGACATCGCGTTTGCCCTGGGGACGATGGCGATCGTCGCACCCCATGCGCCGCCATCAGCCAAGCTGTTCTTATCGGCATTGGCCATTGTTGACGACCTCGGCGCAGTGCTCGTCATCGCGTTCTTCTACTCCGCAAAGTTGTCAATCGTGGCAGTTGGATGGGCAATGATCGTCATCGTGGTGCTGGTGGTGCTTAACCGCATCGGCGTACGCCGCCTGAGTGTCTATCTACTGTTAGGCGTCATGCTGTGGTGGTTCGTCCACGAGTCTGGCCTGCATGCCACGATCGCAGGTGTTCTTCTCGCGATGACCATTCCGACACGTAGCCGAATCAACGCCCAGCAGTTTTCACGGCAGGCGAGAAGCCTGCTCGATGAATTCGATCGGTCCGAGACCGGCGACTTTGTCGCCCTGACCAGCAAGGGCCAGCAGGAAGCGCTCTTCGCCCTCGAATGCGCCAGCGAAGCGGTGACCGAGCCGTTGCTGCGGCTGGAGCATGGGCTGCACAGCCTCTCTGCGTTCGTCATCATGCCCCTGTTCGCTCTGGCGAATGCGGGCGTCGCCGTCAGCGCTCTTCCGGATGCTTCGGTGGCGACCGCGACAATCCTTGGGCTCGTGGTCGGAAAATCGCTGGGCGTCACCTTGGCCGCGTGGGTCGTCGTCGGGATGGGCGCGGCTGTATTGCCGACGGGTCTGACGTGGCCGTTACTTCATGCGTGTGCCTGGCTAGGCGGCATTGGCTTCACGATGTCCATCTTCATCGCGACGCTGGCCTTCGAGGGCACGGCGTTGCTTGATGGTGCAAAGGCCAGCGTGATTGTCGCCTCGGTGATCGCCGGTATCGGCGCGACGATTCTGCTGAGACGGGCGCAATCCGCCTCGCCGGCAGGTGACAGATCCGAGTGAACGCGACAACGACGGATTCGATTAGTTGCGTGCCCATCGACGTTGACTACCCCTGTCGTGCTCGACGGAGCACTATGCCGCCCGCCGTTCAGATCGCCAAATCCCTTGGAAAGTCGGTTGGTAACGAGTCGCGGTTCCGCTCGGGGAGCGGCGCCCGTACTCGGAAGGCACGACTCGTGTAGCATCCCCTCAGGCTAATCGCTCGTTATGGCGCTAAGTCACCGTGACCTCTGGGATACTCGTCGGGGACGCCACGCCAGTCAGTGTTTTCCCACTAACATCGGCGGTTTTCGAGGACCGCACACGCACTGACGGCGGGTCCACTACGCCCGCCACGATCCGATCGAGCGCGATCGTGCCGGTGAACTGATAGCCGCGGCGACGCTCGTCCACGATCGGGATAAATCGCAGCGGTTCCGTCAGCAACAGCTTTAGCACTTGGCGGCCGGCCTCAATGTCGCGCGTCAAGAGCGCGCGCTAGTCGGCCACCTATACCGCCAAATGGACTGGCATCCTGTCGTCTAGAACGCGCGCTCGAAGCCGATGACCGGTGTCACGGCGGGCTTGATGCCGCTGTCATTCAATGAAAAGAGCACCGTGCCGGTGAGCAGCCACGCGCCGCCGACATTGACCTTGGCGCCGACGGCGCCCAGTAACTTGTGGACAGTCCCCGGCGTGACCACGGGAATGATCTGTCGATCGCCAACCGGCCCGGTGTCGATGAATTCCATTAAGGCTGACTTCCTGACGACGCGTCCGATGATATCGCCGGCGATGGTGATGCGCAGCGTGGCGGCGACATCAACGCCGGCCGTGTAATTGAACTCCTCAGACGGCTGCCGGCTGATGAGCTCGGGGTCTCCCCTCGATCCTTCCCAGCGATTGTCTTCTCCAAACACCATGCCTTGTCCGCCGAAGGTATAGCCGACGTTGACGTGCGGGTTCACGCGGCCGAGCGTCGTGCCGCCAATGAACAAGACCCTGACTTGCGTGGATCCGGTCCCGAGCAGTTTTTCGGGATCACCCGTTGGCAAGCGGATGTCCACCGCTGCCGCGGCGTCGAAGCCGTCGCTCGCCAAGAGGGCAACCTTCGTTCGAATCAGGATATCTCCGATGCCCGACGACGAGCCGCTGCGGTCGGTGCGAAAGGTGTCCTCGACTCCAAAGTCCATCCAGTAGATTGAGGAGAATCCGGAGACACGGGAGCTGCCAAAGGGCACAATCGCCGCGAGGTCGATCTTGTCGTGCAGCCCGTAGGTGGCGCTCACAATCGTCCGATCGAGTTGGACGCTCAGAGATGACGTCCGGCGAGAGATGCAGCAGCCGTTCTCGTAAACGATGGACGACTCGAGATCCGTCAACGAGCGCCCGCCAACCGATGAGAACGTGGTGTGCTGAAACGCAGTGCCGACGTTCAGCTTGCCTTTGCCGGTCGTGAACGGACGCTCGGCGAACATCGGGCCGAAGCTCCGGCTGCGTCTGACCGGCACGCGCAGCGTGTCGTCGAAGGTCCAGGTGAAACCGCCAGCAGACGTGCCAGTAGGAAACGTGGTCGTCTCGCCGAGCAACAGGCCGTAGAGTGCGGCGCTGGAGTTCTCGGAGAGAGCGCCCGTGGCCGCATACGGGCCGCCCGGGATATTGAAAAGGACCCCGCGCAGTGCCGCGCCTGCGCTTTGTGCGCCGGCACCGGTTGCGACCAGGAGGATTCCGAATGTCAGAATCGAGAGACGCGCAGACATAGTCGCCCTCTTTTCAAGGAACGTCACAACCACGGAGGGCCAACGACAGCCCCGAGTGGATTGGTGCCGTGATTATGACGGAACGATGGACGCCGAGGGCGAAATCTGGGATCGCGACAGGTGCGCGCGGCAATGGATCGAGGACGGTGGACGTGGATCGCTCCCTGGGTTATCGGAACGGGAGCGTGAAGGCGGGGAACCTAGTCTGGTCATCGACATCGAACGAGCGGCGTTTGTTCGGCAAGCATTCGAACTGATGGCCACTGGCAACGTGACCGTGAAACAGGTGCTGGCGAAGGTCACAGCGATGGGCCTCACGACTCGGAGCGGAAAATCTGTCACGCCCCAGACCTTCGGAGCGCTACTGAGGAAGCCGACCTTTATGGTGCGTTCCTGGTCATTCCACCTCGTCCCGATGCACGCGCACATCCAATGGATACCCATCAAGACGGCCGCCAAGAGCAAGAGCGTTGGGCCCGTATCAGGCACGGCCGTGGGTGCAGGGCCGGGCACGGCCTCTCCAGTGAGCCTGCGATCCGTGTCTGACCACCCATATTCGAAAGTATCCAAGGCCCAAAAGAACGTCCCATCCGCCGCACCGAGCCATGCCAAGGGGACGTCGACGCGGACAAAGATGCCCTCTTGGAGCAAGGGCACGGTGCCCAGTAAGGGACCCCATTCCCCCGGATAGCCGTGGGGCGTCGTGGCCACAACCGTGGCCTCCCCTAAAGGATTCCCTTCCGCTTTGCGCACGAGCAGATCACCCGGATAGCTGACCTCCTGATCGGGATCGACGTAGAACTGGAAGGAGGTCGCGAGCCGACCGAATTCGTCGGCGGTCACGAAATCTGGAGGCGTCAGGAAAAAGATGCCGAAGGACGCCGTCTGCGTCTCAAGCGACGTCGCTACCACGGCGGAGATGGAAGATGCCTCGATCGTGGTGGCAGTTCCGAACAAAAGAGACGCCACGATGAGGGGCAATGGAGCGCGTACGTTAGACATCAGTACTCCCGTGAGATGGTCGTCTCGGGTGGAGGTGCCCTCTAGCGTCCGACTATAGTTGGTCCAAAGACGATCCTCAAGCGCCGAGGGCATGCCTGCTATGCGGCGACCGGAAAGCGCCCGCGCAGCTTCTTATACAGGTCTGACTTTTGCCTCAAGGGCGCCCAGCAATCCTGGCGATTAGGTGCTCACGCTGCCGAAGAAGGTTGCCGCTCTGGTTCGCACTCGACGTGAAGGCAAAACCCTAAGCAATTCCCCTCCGCGACAAATATCGCCGTCCGCTTACGAAAGTGTGTTTTCTCTGACGCCGTTTGCAGGTGCTTTTCTCTGATTCTGGCGGACTCGGTACGCCAGCAATAGACAGTTCAGACGACCCGTGATGTCGGCTCGCCAATTGCTGACGGGCCTGTATCTCGACCATCGCATTTTGACGGAAGGACACTGTCGTGGGCAGCGAATTAAGAGCGTCGTCGCCAGACCCAATCCATCGCCCCCGGCCCCACGGTTTCCGGTTGGTGCCGGCCGACGGGACCGCCGATACCCCGACCGCCCTTGCTCTGAGCGGTGGCCACGCCGTCAAGCACGAACCGGCTGTGAAACCTGCCAGTCGCTCCAACTGGCGAACCATCGCATTGCCATTGCTGGCTGTTGTCGTCATCGCGCAGGGCGGCCTTCTCGCGTACTGGTTGGTCGCGGGGCGGGCAACGGCCGAGCCAGAAAGCGGATCGGTCGCCGTCACTTCGGATCCGTCAGGCTCGCCGGTCACGGTCGATGGAGTTTTGCGAGGCACGACGCCATTCAGCGTGGCGCTGAGGCCGGGCCTCCATGCAATCGGCGTTGGCGCGGGCGCGCAGTTACGCAGCCAGAGTGTCAACGTCACAGATGGCGGGGACGCGAGGATCTTTTTCGAGCTGCCCCGCGGGACGGACTCTGCAGCCGTGCCAATGGCCACAGCGGTTGGTGGTCTCCAGGTGGTCACAGAGCCGCCAGGAGCGAAGGTCCTGATTGATGGTGAGGCGCGCGGTGTGGCGCCGCTCACCGTTTCTGATCTCAAGACCGGCGAACACGAGGTCGTCGTGCAGGGCACCGGGGAGCCGGTCAGCCGCACGGTCACGGTTCAGGAAGGAGCCGTCGCATCGCTCGTCATTTCAATGAACAGCGCAAGCGCCTTCGCGTCGGGATGGCTCGCGATCTCTGGCGTGCCGGTACAGATCATGGAAAACGGAACGCTCCTCGGTAGCACCGAGACGCCGCGGATACTTGTCCCTGCGGGATCGCACGAGCTCGAACTCACCAACGACGCGCTGGGGTACCACGTCACGCGCAAGGTGCAGGTGGTGGCGGGGCAAACCTTGTCGATCACTCTCAAGGCGCCGCAGGGCACCCTCAGCATCAACGCGCTGCCGTGGGCTGAGGTCTGGGTCGACGGAAAACCTGCGGGTGAGACGCCCATTGGCAATCTCTCCCTGACGATTGGGGATCACGAACTCCTCTTCCGGCATCCTGAGTTCGGTGAACAGCGAAAGACCGTTACCGTCAGCGCTCTTGCGCCGGTACGCGTTGGCGTGGACCTACGAAAATGACTTCAACGATCCGTTGTACGCTGGCCATCCTTCTGCTCTCCTCCGCAAGCGCGGCGGCACAGGATTCACTCGACCCCGTCCGCAATCTCTACGCGTCTGCCGAGTACGAGGAGGCACTCACCGCTATCGGCCGCTTGAAGTCCAACGCCGATCTTGGCGGCGTGGTGGAAATCGATCGCTATCGAGCGCTGTGTCTGATTGCGCTGGGGCGCTCTGCGGAAGCGGATCAGGCGATCGAGTCGACCGTCACCCTGGACCCGCTCTATCAACCTGCGGCCGCCGATGCGTCGCCTCGCGTGCGCGCGGCCTTCGCCGCAGTGCGTCACCGCGTGTTGCCGACTGTCGTGCGGAGCCTCTATGCCAGCGCGAAAGCTGCGTACGATCGCAAGGCGTTCGCCGAAGCCGCGGCCGGTCTGGACAAGACGGTCCGCGTCATCGACAATCTCGAGGTCAGCAACCCGGAACTTGGCGACCTGCGGATGTTAGCGTCGGGCTTCCTCGAGTTGAGCAAGGCCGCGATTGCCAAGCCGTCGGTGCCTCCGCCTCCCGCGCCCACACCCGCGCAGGCGAGCTTAGACCTGGTCGAAGCGCCGGTGGCCCTCGGGCCAGCGCCGCCGCTGCCGTTCTCCAACGTCGTCGCGAAACGTCAGGATTTGCCTCAGCTACCGTTCTCTCTCGCCGCGACCAGGGGACAGTACCGCGGCACGGTCGAAGTGGAGATCAACGAGGCCGGCAACGTCGTCGGCGCACGGGTTATCCAATCGGTTCACGCGCTCTATGATCCATTGCTGTTGGTAGCGGCGCGCGACTGGAAGTATGTGCCGGCGCGGATTGATGGCCGGCCGATGGCCGTGCGCAAGCGCGTCGACGTCGTGCTGAAGCCCTAGCGTCTCAACGTTCGATCCGTACGCAAAGCGGGCCTCGGCGTTCTCCTTGCATCGCTCCGGCGATCAGTCGCGCACAAAGCAGATGCGACTGTCGGCGGTTGCTTGTCTGAAGGGCACCTAAAGCGCTCATAGCGCGGTAACATCACGTTCAGTTCGATTTCAGTTTTTTCATATCTTTTCACTTCCTCACCGAACACGCCGGAGCGCACGGCTTGAGCGCCGCGATGCCGCCCCTTTGTAAAGACTTCCGACGTTTCTCTTTGCCCCATCTTCGGAAATCGCGGCAAATCAAATGATCCTGGCTGGCGACGAACCTGCAACTCCGGTTCGGTATGGTGCCGTTCGGTTCACTCTTACAATTTTGGATGTTTTCAAAATGGCGCGAATCCTCGATGTTTTCACCGCAGGGATCGAAATGACGCTCTGGCAATTGCTATCACCTTGTGTGTTGGGCCATGGCGACATGCTCAAAACCCGAGATGCCGAAGGTCAGTTTGCGCTGGAATGCGTTGACTGCGGGCACGTAAGACGCATTCTTCAGCAGCCGGCGATTAAAGGACCGAGGCATTGCGCTGTCCCGGTGCCCGGCGTGCCGGTGCTCAAAGTGAAGCAACTGTGCGTGCGAGAGCGGAGCTATCCACGATCGGCGTGAACTTCGCACGCTGCTGACACGGGCGCCAGAAGCTCGCCTTAATCGATCTCGAATTGCAACCAGGGTGTGAAGGCGCGGATTACTCGAAGCCGAACCTAAGCAATTCACTGAGGAATCGCTATCGGCCCGGGGGCTTGGTCAGCTTCTCGTCGGTCGAGACCGTGAACCTTCGAAAGTCGCTGTATCTGGCCACGGCATCGATCGTTTCGCCGGTCATGCTGTAGCGCTCGGTCATCTTGATTGGCACGCGGATCCCGAGGCGCGGATCGATGCGGAATTCCACCGTGCTCGTGCCGTTCGAGACCCGATCCTCGACCAATAACTCAGTGCGAACAATCGCGCCGGAATCGGGCTCCGCCCAGACACGCCCGCGCGCGAGAAGATCGGCGCCCGTCATATTTCGAACAATGCTGGGACCGGCCGACTCAGTGAATCTGAGGACGACGACAGGCCGGCCGTCGATCATCTCATTGCGTAGCGTTTCAAAACGGATGCGCGCGCCGTGCCGGGGCTGGAGATACTCGAGCGCCATGTCGGGCACATTCATCGTCCGGGTGATGCGCCCGAGATTGAACCGCGCGCTCTCCCGCGCGATCCGGCGCGCCTGCGTGAGCGCATTTGGCTCCGGGGATTGCAGCAGCTTCAGCAGCCGCTCCTCGCGATCGCCGACCGGCCGCTTGTTCACGGTCAGGACGTCGCGAAACGAGACCCAGCCCGCGGCGCCTTGCAACCTCACCATGACGAGTTCTGCGGTCGTGACCTGGTGTTCGGCTCTGCCGCTTCGATTCGTCACGTTCTGCACGTACTCTTCAAGCGCCACCAGCGATGGCGCCTCACGCTGATATCGCTCGGCAAATGCCCGTACGCTCGAGATCGCATCCGGAGCGGACTGCGCTGCAGCCGGCGCTCCCGCACCAGGAATCGATGCGATCAGAAGGAAGGTCAACGCGCGCACAGTTCGATGACGAGACATTCTAGCAGGCAGGTATTGGGCGTCCCCGCCGATCGCGAGATCGATGCAGCACACAGGTTCGAGCCCGCTTTTCACGCCGGCACGAAGGGCCGCCTCAGGCCCTTCAGGCCGGCATGTCGAAGAGATCATTGGCTCGAGATCTGAGCGCTACTTGCCGGTGTTGACTTGTGTCGCAGTACAGCTGGAAACGCGTTAGGCTCAATGGCGGCTCATACCTCACCATCTTCAGGAGGCACTCATGTCAGCGTGCGAAACGATCAAAGCGGCGTATGCGGCGTTCGGGCGTAACGATCCCTCGGTGTTGTTCGCCGCGATGGATCCGTCGATTGCTTGGAGTGAAGCGGAAGGGTACCCGCTCGCGGATGGCAACCCTTATAGTGGCCCGCAAGCCATCGGGGAGCGGGTCTTCGGTCGGTTGCTGGGCGTGATCGACAATTTCACCGCGGTGCCGAGCACGTTCATCGACGGCGGCGATCATGTTGTCGTCGTCGGCCGTTACGGCGGGACCATGAAAGCCGGCGGCGCGAAGCTCGACGCACCGTTCTGCCACGTCTATCGCTTCCGGAACGGTAAGGTGGTCACCTTCCAGCAATTCACCGACACCGCGCAATGGGCGCGGCTGATGCGATAGGCCGGGTATCACCGGCTCGAATAACCAGATTCTTGATTTCCCTCACTCCGTGCGCAGCGCGACAACCGGGCTCAGGCGCTCGGCGCGCCGAGCTGGAACCAGGCACGCGGCGAGCACCATCGCCGAGAGCATGACAGGAATCGACACGTCCTTCGAACGCCGCGAGCGGCACCGCATCCCATCTTCCGGCGGCCGGCGTCTAATGACGCAAGGCCGACCGGCCAAGCGGAAGGGAGAAGCGGAGCTGCTCGAAAGCATCCCACGCGCTCATGTCCGACACGATGATCCGATCGCCAGGTGAAACGCCGCTCACGATCTGAATCAGCGATGGCGAGGCGCGACCGTACTCGACCGCAACGCGCCGTAATTGTTCGCCATTCACATCAACAACAAACACACTCGACTTCTCGCCTTCCCTCGCGCCGACTGGGCGCTCCACGAGTAAGGCATCGCGTGAATCGCCGAGCTCGGCGACCGCGCCGATCTCCGACCCCCGGCGAACGTGCCCGATCGTCACGGTGTCCGCCGTCACCGTGGGGAGGTCGGGTCGATCCGGGTCGGTCCCCGCGGATAACAGCACGATGCAGATCAGAACCGTCATGAGCGTTCGCATTGCGACTTCATTGAGTGGCAAGAATTGCGCCGCGAGAAACGACGCGCCTGCGCTTGAACCGGCGCCCACCGCCGCCGCGTTGTTCAGAATTGGGAACGCAACGCCCGGTGGTGGTTCAGCCGGCGGCGTGGGCGGACACCACATCGACGGGTTCGTGCTCTAAGCTCCGACCGTCAGTGTGCAACAATTCGACTCATGCAGGTTTGCGGGATTCTCACGGTTTGTCGTAAGCTCCGCCTTTCGTTCGCAATCGCGCTGACTTCATTCTCCCCCCGGCAGCGCAGGAAAGGCGATCTGATGCCGTTCTTCCTTGGGTACCGCGTAGTAGCGCTAGTTTGCGGTTCCTTCGCCATCGCACTGTTCGCATCGGTTGGCGCTCACGCCCAGCCTCGGGCGGGTTTCGTCTCATCGGCTCCTGTCGCTGAATTACTACAACGGTTCCGCGACCCGTTATTGATCGAGACCAACTCATATCGGAGAGAGGAGTTGTCAAATGCTTTGCGCTGGCTCCTCAACGCGAAAGTGCCTGATCAGGTTCCCGACTCGTTATTGCGCGGTTTAGTTACCGATTACGACGTCCTGCGATCGCGCGTCGCAGACGAGAGGTTGAAACAGCTGGCAATCGACGACCTGATTCTGAAAGGAACGTTCTGCCGAAGGTCTCCAGATAGCTTGGGTGCTGCAGTCGACGTAAATGTGCGGACACTGCTCAAGGAAGCAGAGCAGAAGGGATGGGAAGTCGTCTATAAGACTGCGGTCGAAGGCGCTTCGGATGCGATTGCGCCAACCAGTTTCCCCGACCTGAGTGGTCCGACCACGCGTGCTTTCACCGCAGGCCGCTTCCTGGTGTGGGCTCGCGACCCCAGCAATCAACAGCGAAGAGGCGAAGCCCGTGAACTGATTGTGGATGGAAACAGACGCGAGGTCGGCTTCGTCGTCTTCGTGCCAGGGCCAAAGTGAAAGGTGTAACCGCCCTCTGGCGCGAACTGATCGCTGGAGCCGCGTTTCTGATCGCTGTTGGGGCCCAGTTCGTCGAAGTTCCGCCGGGCGATGACGCGGCGACACCGCTGGCCGTATTTTGCGTTGCCGTCATGGTGTCTATCGCGTATGCGGCGATGCGTAAATGGGACGACCCGCGGTTCGTTTGGACGTGGTCAGCGGTTGCACTTGGTTGTCTGATCGCTGTTCTGCTCGCACACAACCGCTACTCCAATGACATCGCGCAGCTGACCGCCCGGTATAGCGACGAGAAACGCGTGGTTGGCACCGAGCTCACCTCGGCAGGCCAGGCTTACGCGTCCAAGAACCCGCACAAGGTAAATGCAGACTTGCTTTTCGACGCGGGAGGCGATGTTTCCAAAGTATGGACAGAGCGCAGCATTCAGTCGGCAAAGAACAGACTTAGGTACGGCTACCTTGCCTGCGCCCCGCTGGTCGGAGCAACCGTCGTCGCCTCAACTCAAGTCGCCAAACTCACGCGACGGCGGTCCCGGAGACGTAAGTGACTGCGTTGCCACCTGGTTCCAACTCAGGGGCGACCACGAAGGTCACGTTCATCGATCTCGAATTCGACACTCTCCCAAACCGCGGAGCGCCCCTTGGCGACATCGCATCGAGTCTCGTCTGCCTCCACGATTTGCTGCGAGACCTGGCAACGCTTGCCGCTTACCCATCAAGCGCTGAATTTCGGGAGATTCAGGTTGTTGCGATTGAGATGCGGAGTCCTCTGACGGTTAAGCTGTCGCTGTTGGCGATTTCGGCGGAAGCGGTGAAAGCCTTTCAAGAGATCTGTCGCGACGTCATCCGGTTTCGCGAACGACATTCGCACCAGGCGGTATTGACCGCCGGCCAGCGGGAAGAGATCGACGCGAAGCGGCTCGCCAAGATCCAAACGGCGTTGGACCTTGTCTTACATGCAGAGGGGAAGAACGGGCAGATTACCGAGAAGGAAGCACAACGGCTGTATGGCCATATCTTGACCCTCCAAAACGCTGAGCTCCCTTTGAAGCGCGTCGTCGTGAAGGCCGGATGAAAGATCCGGCGGTGTTCGCTCAGCCCTGCCAGCTCACCATGAAATTGATCCAGACCGGGGCGAAGGGTCAGGTGCAACCCTTCGAAACGGGATAGCCCCGATGGATATCGAGCCCGTCCGTCGGGCACGTTTGCAGCGGCATCGAATCCCGTCACACTAAGATAAGCCCACAAGTCGAGCCAGGAGGCCGTGTGAAGCGTTTCGTGAAATGGTCTGTCGTTGCGATCCTATTGCTGGTGTTCGCCGGGATAGTCGCGGCGGCGGTGCCGTACTGGCGGGATCGGACCATCCGGGAACAGTTGTACGCGGAGTGGGAGCCGGTGCGCATCCCCAATTGTGAACTGAAACGGTTCGGCAACGATCATGACGGCGGTTACCTTATGTGCGGCAACCTGCTGTCGGACGTGACCGCCGGCTATTCCTACGGCATCAACGGCGACGACCAGTGGGGCTGCTTGATCCATCTCCAGGCCAAGATTCCGGTCAACCAATACGATTGCTACAACGACATCGTACCCGTGTGCCCCGGTGCTCCCGATTACGGGAAGCAGTTCCATTTTGAGTGCGTCGGCCCCGAGCGCGAGATCCGCGCCGGCAAAGAATTCGACACCATGCTTGCCCAGGTTACGAACAACGGCGACCTCGGCAAGCGTCTCGTCGTCAAGATGGATATCGAAGGGTGGGAATGGCCGGTGTTAGCGGGGCTGCCAGATCACGTGCTGAACTCGATCGATCAGCTCGCGATCGAGTTTCACGAGATCGAGTCCGACACGTTCGTCGAGACGACCAAACGCTTGAAGCAGTTCTTCCACGTCGTGAACTTTCATCAGAACAACTATCTCTGCCAGCCGGGATTCGAACCCTTTCCAGGGCGGGTGTTCGAGGCGTTGCTGGTGAGTAAACGGATTGCGACGGCCGAGGGGACGACCATCGCGCGGGGTGCCTCGCCGCTCAACGCGAGGAATGCGCGGCACTTGCCGGACTGTCAGCCCGGCCCCGCCAAGTCGGAGCTGCAGCGCATCGGCGGTTGGCTCCGCCGGCAGTGGCTCACTTACCACGGGCGATTCGATCCTGACTAGGACGGGCCGTCGCCCCCTGTGGGAAGCGACGCGTGAGGTCTTCCCGTTGGGTAGAGACGGTCGGCGCAGCCAGGCTAAGAACCGTCGCGATCGTAGAACCGACGGAGCGCCCAGGACGAGCCGAACATCCCAAGGTGATTGTCGTCGAAATACAAGACGTGTCCCTCGGCAACCGCATGGCAGTTGATGTCGTCGCACAATGCCGGAACCGGATCGTAAACCGCGATGCCGAGCTCGTTTTGCATTTCGGTAATCAGGCCGCGATAGGCAGACTGACGCGCCATCACCGCAGCGCGCGGCACGGCACACGGCACGCGCGCGGGACCGTGCGCGAGGCTGAATGGCCGGCCGGTGCATTGATCGACGCGGAAGCCAAGCTCGGGCACCTGCAGCAGCACACCGACGTGCTTGCCACGTGACTGCAGCAGCGCAATCGTCGATCGCAACGCGTCGCGGATCGCGGCGCCATTGGTGGCCGTGCCGCCGGCCAGGCGAAACACATCCGATGATCCACTGCCCCCAAACTCGACCCCGCTCATGGCCAAGGCACCACGGAACGACAGCCAGACATTGACGATGGCGTCGTCGGCGAGGAGGGCGTCGATCATCGCGCGATTGACGCGCGTGCAGGTGTGATCGCCGGTGAGCTGCAGCCGCTCGATCCCGATCAGAGGCGGACAGCCGGTCTGGCCGAGATGAACAAGGTTCTCGCCTTTGCTCTTCAGCAGGGCGCCGAGTCCGGGCAGAAAATGCGCCGCGTGACTGTCACCCAACAACGCCGTGGTGATCGACAAGGCGGGATCGAACTGCTGACAGTACCTCGCCGAGCCCCGGGAAGCGGCTGCGGCACACGCTCTCATTCAGTGCGAGCGGCACGGGCGGATCGAGCCGGAGCGCCGTTCTCGCGGGTGGCGTGAGCCAGCCGGTGGTGATGGCGACCGCCATGACGATCCCGATCAGCGCCATCGGTATCGCGAGCGGTGCCACTCGCGGCAGCGTGGCCGGCGTCATGGAGCGCCGCACCGGACGCTCGATGAATAGGTATGTGATCGACGCGAGGAGCACGGACAACACGATGGCTGCGACCTTCAACGCCCGCGAGACATCACCCTGCTCCGTAATCTGAAGGAACGACAGGATCGGCCAGTGCCAGAGATACAGCGGATAGCTGATCAATCCCACGAACACCATCGCCCGGGTCGACAGCCACGCGCGATTCACGGCCGCGCCGCTGCCGGCAGCAATCACCAGCACGGCACCGGTCGTGGGCGTCAGCGCCGCCCAGCCAGGATAGCCGGCGGCGCCGTCCTGAAGGCAGAGTGCGCGCGCGATCCAGTGCACCGCCACGCCGACACTGGCCACCGAACCGTGTGACCACCAGTCCGGGTTGGCAATGCCACGTGTCAGCGCAATGCACGACAGCATGATCAGGAGAATGCCGGCGAGCGACATCAGGTTGGCGACGCGATGTTCGCCGTCAATCGACGGGGATCGATAGAGCCAGTGCGCGACGTGAGCGCGAATGGGAAAGTGCTCGCGAGCGAGGACGGCCAACAACGCGCCGGCGCCCAGCTGCCACAGGCGGGTATGCGGGAGAAAGAATGCCGCATACGCTGCGCCATCGTCGACCACCATCACGTTGATCGCGAACGAGACGGCCACGACCAGCGCGATCGCCGCAAGCCACCGTACCTTCCCGCCGCCACCACCACCAAATCAGCAGCGGCCAGATCAGGTAGAACTGCTCTTCGACACCGAGCGACCAGAGATGCAGCAACGGCTTCAGCTCCGCCGCGCGGTCGAAGTAACCGGCTTCCGACCACAGCAAGAAGTTGTTACCGAAGATCGCCGACGCGCCGACATGCCGGCGCAGTTCCGACCACTCCTGCGGCGCCAGCAGCCACCAGCCCGCCACGGCCACCGCCGTCAACACCAGGATCAGCGCGGGGAAGATTCGGCGGATGCGGCGCGCATAAAAGCCGCCGAACGACATCTGTCCACTCGCGGCCGCCGCCATTAACTGACTCGAGATCAGGAAGCCGGAGATGACGAAGAAGACGTCAACGCCGACATAGCCACCCGGCAACCATTGAGGGAAGGCGTGGTACGCCACGACCGCCAGCACCGCGACGGCGCGCAGGCCGTCGATGTCCGGTCGGTATGATTCGTCCGCCGTGTGCATGAACGGTTCATGATAATGCACGGCCTCGCGAAGTTACTTGCTGAGCCGGAAAAGGGTCTTTCTAATCGACGCGTGCCGGGTAGCATTCACCACGGGCCGCCGAACGCTCGTCGGCCGGGAGTGTTGGATCCCCCGAGAGGTTCGGCCGTTGAGTGCATTAATTCGCCTTGTTCATTCGCAACCTCTAATCGGGATGAAGACTTTAGCGCGGACGCGCCAACATGAGGGCCACGAGTGAGCCCGCATTCTGGCTTGGCCTGTTCCTGATCGCTCTGGGGCTCGGCTTGATCCCGCTCGCTAACGGCTAAGCAGTGACACGCAGTTTCTCAGCGACTTCCGCAAGTGGGCCCGCGAGAAGAAATGAGGCGGATACGGGGAGTCGAGGGCCGCGGCGAGGGAATCGTGATTGAATCGTTGGAGCCGCATGAGAAAGGGATTCACGAGAAACCCCGCCGCCGACACGGAAGTGACGCGGGTCAAGAACTACATCACGCCGAGCGGCTTGCAGCGGCTTAAAGACGAGCACCGGTTTCTGCTCACCAGGGAACGACCTGCCGTCACGCAGGTGGTGGCCTGGGCCGCGGGCAACGGCGATCGCAGTGAAAACGCCGACTATCAGTACCGGCAAAAAGCGGCTGCGTGAGATCGATCGGCGGATTCGCTTTCTCACCAAGCGGATAGACGCCGCGGAAGTCGTGGACCCGGAAACGCCGAGACCTGGGCGGGCGGCGACGCGGGTCTTCTTTGGAGCGACCGTGCGCTATGCCGATGCCACGGGACAGGAGCGGGTGGTGAGCGTCGTCGGCGCCGATGAGGTCGATCTCGATCGCAACTACATCAGCTGGGTGTCGCCACTGGCGCGCGCGTTGATGAAGTCGGGAGAAGGTGACCGCGTGGTTCTGCACGCGCCGGGCAGCACGCAGCAACTGCTCATCCTTGAGGTGCGTTACGAGCGCATTCCCGTGGAACCGTTCCGCGAACCACCTGGAGCCCAGGCCGCGGCGAAAGCCGTCGATTAGAAGAGCACTCGTCTCGCTACGAGGCTGTCGCGTCGACGGCCATCATGGTGGCGGTCATTTTCGCAAGCAGGCGTGCGCGTGTCGCATCAAAGACCGAGCCTTCGCACACCGTGAGCGTTCGCCCGGCCTGAATGACCTGACCAACGGCTATCAGCCGATCCGTCTTCGCGGGCTTCAGGAAATGAAGTCCTACGAGCATAAGATTGTCGCGTGACACGACCCGTTCGGCTTGCGGTGCGCGTGATCGCACTCCTGACTCTGATTGCGGTCATCGCCGCCGCCGTGCAGTATTGGCGCACGCGCCAGGTCCGTGAGGCCCTGTGGGCGGCGTTTGCGCCGGTGCAGATCACCAATTGCGAGCTGCAGCGGTTTGGGAACGCCAACGACGGCGGTTACCTGATGTGCGGCAACCTTCTCTCTGCCGCGACCGCGAGCTATTCATACGGTATCAACGGCGAAGACGCGTGGGGCTGCGTCGTGGCGGAGTCGCTCGAGGTGCCGTTGCATCAGTACGACTGCTTCGACACGACAGTGCCGCTCTGTCAGGGCAAGACGGCGCCGATGTTTCACGCCGAATGCATCGGACCGGAACGGGAAACGATCGACGGACGCCCGTTCGACACGCTGGCCAACCAAGTCGAGAAAAACGGCGACGCGGGCAAGCGCGTCATCGTCAAGATGGACGTGGAAGGCTCGGAGTGGAAATCGCTGGCCGGCGCGTCCGATGACGTGCTCAACGCCATCGACCAGTTAGCGATTGAATTTCACGGCCCGGAGGACGCGGCGTCCCTGGCCACCGCGGCCCGGCTGTCCCAGTTCTTCTACGTAGCGCACATGCACCAGAACAATTACGCCTGCCTGTCGGGCTTCGAGCCGTTTCCAGGTCCGGTGTTCGAGTTGCTGCTGGTGAACAAGCGCATTGGGGTGGCGAATCCCGCGGTGATCACGCGCGGCCCCATTTCGCTCGATTCGCCAAACAGTCCCAACTCGCCGGATTGCCAGGCCTCGCCAGGCGGATCGGAGCCGCGCCGTATCGCGCAGTGGCTGCGCCGTGTGGCACGTGGCATCGCGAATCGCGTTCTGGGAACACCGTTTTCCTGATCGCAATTGGCGGCGATTAGGGCCGGCTTTGCCAATCGAGCCACTGACGGCCAACCCACTGGACAATACGTTCCGCTTCGGATTCGGCGGGTGAGGGGCAGTGGGAGCTTCCAAACGTGGCGAGTGGCGAGGGGCCGCGCGCGTTCACCCATGGGTCGGCGACGGCGATCCGTTTGTTGACGAACAGCGCCGTGAACGCGGGGCCGCGAAACGGGTCGTAGCCCGGCCGGCACGCCGAAACGGTCGGAGTTATGTGCGCGACATAAAAAAATTCGTCCAGCCGCCTCGCGGTATCCATGAATGATGGGTTCTCGACATCGTGGAACACGACAGCCATCTGGTCGATCGCGTTGAGGACGTGCTCCGGCGCCCCCGCCAGCGATCGCCATTCGGCGCCGCCGGCGTCCAGCGTCACGACGATCCGCTTGCCGACATCGCCATTCTTTTCGATGTGGCTCGCCATCGTGTCGACCGGCCGCCCGCCGACGGTCGCGCGTTCAGGCCCGAGACACTCGGCGTGTACGCGAACCAGGTCGCCAGCGCAGGCTGGCGCGCTGGTAGTAGAACAGCTGTATTGGTTGATCGGAATCTTGAGGCGTGTGGCCACTTCACACTCCCACGCATTTTGGAGAGTCGAGCCGTATGAGTAGGCCGCCGTCGCAGCGGAAGCCAGCTTGCCGCACATCACGTAACCGCCCTGCCTCCAGTCGCCGAACCACTCGAGCTGGCAATTGGTGATCTTCACGGGCGCGAATGCCTCGTATACGGCCTCGCGGATCTGGCGCGCCCGCCGATACTGCGCGCCCGCGGCCGCCACGGCGACAATCAGCGCAACCACCGCCCCTTTTGCCGCCAGTTTTACGACCCGTCTCAATCCGCCCCCGTTCGCAAAAGTGTCCGACTGATCTTATATTTAGCCGCGCCTATGATGCGGATTCCCCCCGCGCTGGTAGTGGCCTCGGTGTTGGCGGCCGGGGTACTCGGGTTGCACGCCCAGGACTCGGGCTGGATCACGTGGCTGCGCGAGCATCACCATCCGTTGCGGCCGGAGGCGCCTGCCACCACGGACGATTTCGCTGACCTGCAATTCCTCAAGCCGGTGCTCGAAGGCCGCCGCATCGTGCAGCTTGGCGAGAGCCATCACAGCGTGGCCGAGTACGGCGCGGTCAAGACGCGCCTGATCAAATTCCTGCATCAGGAGATGGGCTTCGAGGTGCTCGCGTTCGAGAGCTCCATCTATGAATGCTTTGCCGCGGACCTGCGGCAGCTCTCGGCCACCGATGCGCTGTTGTCGACGATCTTCGGCGTGTGGGCGTTCGAGGAAGTGCTGCCGCTGTTCGAGTACCTGAAGCAGACGCAGGCCACGGCAAGACCGCTGGCATTCTCGGGTTTCGATCCGCAGATTAGCTCGCGCACCGGCGTCGCCACGCGTCCGGCGTTCTTCCGCCGCGTGGTGGGCGTGCTCGATCCCGAGTACGCGAACGAGGTCGCGACGTTCGACGCGCAATTCATCGATCGCATCCAGCGCGACGGGCCGGCCTACGCGCGCGATGACGAGGAGCGGCTGGTGGCGTTCTATAACCGCCTCGCCACGTTCCTCGATACCAATCGCGAGGCCCTGGCCGCTGCATTTCCGGGCGACCAGTCGCCGCTGGTGGCGCGACGGGTCGCGTGGTCGTCCGTGAAGCTGGTGCAACTGCTGCGTTCGTATCAGAACAATCCCGACGATGCGTCGCTGCAGGGGCACATGGCGATCCGCGACGGCGCGATGGCCGACAACCTGACGTTCCTGGCGCGCGAGTTGTATCCAGAGAAGAAGATCATCGTGTGGGCCGCGAACATTCACGTGCGGCACGCCAACGCCGACACCACCTGGGGGTTTCCGACGATGGGGAGGTGGCTGTCCGAGCGGTTCCGCGACGAGCTCTACACGATCGGGCTCTATCCCAACCGCGGCACGGTGCCGGGCACGCGCGCGCTGTTCAACATCGATCCGGCGGAGCCGGGCACAATGGAGCGGCTGCTCAGCGACGCCGGGTCAGAACAATTGTTCGTCGACTTGCTGCACCAGTCGCGCAGCGCCGGCACGCGGTGGATGTTCGAGCCGATGCTGTCGCGCGACGCCGCGATCTCCGGGCCGCAGGCGATGCTACCGGTACTGATTGTGCCGCGCGATCAATACGACGGCTTGCTGTTCATCGATCGCGTGTCGGCCCCGCGATTCATCACCCGCTGACGGGCCATAGTACAATCAGCAGTTCGGGCGGGTAGCTCAGTGGTAGAGCAGGAGCCTTTTAAGCTTCTGGCCGTGGGTTCGATCCCCACCCCGCTCACAAACATTTCGCAACGCGAAATGTTTGTGATCCGCCGAAGCTCGCCGGGAATCTCGCGAGCGACGGCGGACCACTGCGACGTTGCGCGAGCGACGGCGGACCCCCACTTCGATTAAAGCCCGCCAATCACACTGCCGATGAAACGAGACGTGGTCACAGGTGTTGCGCGGGTCATCGTGGTGGGCATCGCCTTACTGCTCGGTGGCGTCCTCGCCGGGACGGGGCCGGCCAAGCCCGACTTTCAGGGCAACTGGACCAATGCCACCCAGACGCCGTTAGAACGGGTCACGGGGGGAGGCATGGCGCTGACCGAGGAGGAGGCGGCCGCATTCGAGAAGGACAGCAGGGCTGATAAGCCCGGCGAGCTCTGGCGGGACCGCGGGCTCAACGTGCTGAGGATTGACGGTGTGCCGCGCAGCTCGATCATCATCGATCCCCCGAACGGCCGCATCCCGCCGCTGACCGACGCCGGCAAGAAGCGTGTCGCGGACATCACCGCGCGCGGCCGGAGGTTCGGCGAGTTCGATCATCCAGAAATGCGGCCGCTGGCCGAGCGTTGCCTGGTGTCGTTCGGTTCGAACGCCGGCCCACCGATGCTGCCGAATTACTTCTATAACAACAACTACACGATCGTACAGACCACGGACCACGTGATGATCCTGACCGAGATGATTCACGACGCGCGCATCATCCCGATTGGCGCCACCACGCATGGGCCGTCACGCATCGGTCCGTGGTTCGGCGATTCGATCGGCCGCTGGGAGGGCGACAGCCTGGTCGTGGAGACCACCAACATTCAGCCGCTGCAGCTGGAACAACTCAACTATTGGTGGGCGGCGTACCGCGGTGCGACGAAAGATTTGAAGGTCACCGAGCGGTTCACGCGCAGCGGGCGCGATACGATTCGCTATCGATTCACGATCGAAGATCCGAGCACGTTCGCGGCGCCGTTTACGGGAGAGCTGCTGTTCACGCGCACGGACGAGATGATCTACGAGTACGCGTGCCACGAAGGCAATCGAACGGTTACGAACGTCCTGTCGGGCGAGCGCGCCAGGGAGAAGCGCGAAACGGATCAGCAGCCACGGCGCTAATCCGTTGCGCCGCGCGCCTTGACGCCGCGGCCGCGCAGCGGCTTGCCGGGCCGCGCGCCGGTATGTTCACCTTTCTCAATCACCAGCACGCCGTTGACGAGCACGTACGGAACACCCTTGGCGTACGACTTCGGTTTTTCAAACGAGTTGGTCTCGCCAACGGTGGCGGGATCGAAGATCGCCACGTCGGCCGCCGCGCCGGCCTTGAGCTGCCCGCGATCGGCGAGGCCAAGAATGCTCGCCGGCAGCGACGTCATCTTCCGCACCGCCTCGGGGAGCGATAACACCTTCTCGTCACGCACGTAATGCCCAAGCACGCGCACCGCGGTGGAGTAGTTGCGCGGATGCGGCACGCCCGGCGCGTCGAGGTTGATCGCTGAACCATCGCTGGCCACCGCCACCCACGGCAGGCGCATCACCTTCCGCACATCCTCTTCCGACATGGTGTGGAAGATGCCGCTCACGCTGCCGCCCTCGTCGGCCATGATGTCGATGCAGGTGTCCATCGGATCCTTGTCGCCGCGCAACTTCGCGATCTCGGCGATGCGCTTGCCCTCGTACTGCTTGTTCTTCTCGGTGCGGGCGCGCGCGAGCGCAATGCCGTCCCAGCCGCCGTGCTCTTCGGCCCAGGTCGCGAAATCCTTGTCCTTCTTCAATCGCGCGCGGCTGGCCGGATCCTTCAACCGCTCGGCGAACTTCGCCGGCCCGCCTTCGCGGATCCACAGCGGGAAGAACGCGCTCCATCCGTGAAACATCGCCGTATAGGGGTATTGGTTGGCCGTGATGTCGAGGCCGCGGCCGCGCGCCGCCTCGATCTGCGAGATGTATTTGTCGATGGTGCCCCAGAGCGGCACGCCGCGGATCTTGAAGTGAAAGAAGTGCACGGGCAGTTTGGCTTCGTCGGCGACGCGAATCGCGAAGTCGAGCTCCTTCGTTTGCTCGTAGCCTTCGCTGCCGGTATGCGACGTGTAGTTGCCGCCATAGCGGGCCACCGTCTTCGCCATGTCGAGCACCTCGTCGGGATGCTCCGGTCCGCCGCTCTCGAAGCGCGTCACCAGCCCCCACGCGCCTTCTTCCATCGATCGCGCGACGAGCTCCACCATGCGCTGACGCTCCGCGGCCGTGGCCGGACGCGACTCGAATCCCATCACCACGCGCCGGACCTGCTCGGAGGCGACGTGCGCGACCGTGTTGATCGAGATGCCTTGTTGCTCGAGACGGGCGAAGTATTGCGTGAACGTGGTCCAGTCGGCCGCGGGACCATCCTGACCGCCACCACTCAGGCCGTCGCGCGGCGCGGCCGACGAGCTTTCGCCGGTCACGTCGAGCGTCACGCCCTGCCGCACTTTGCTCTGCGCGGTGCCGTCGGCGACCAGTGGCATCTCGGAGTGGGTGTGGAGGTCGATGAAGCCCGGCGCGATCACCAGGCCTGTGGCATCAATCGTCTTCGCGGCTGAGCGTCCGGCGAGCGGACCGATCGCCTCCACCCGGTCGCCGCGAATGCCGACGTCGGCGCGCACCGCCGCCGCACCGGTGCCGTCTAGCACCTCGCCGCCGGTGATGAGGACGTCAAACGGCGGATCCTGCGGCGACGTGCACGCCAGCATCGTCACCACGACCGCCGACACCGCCAGAATTGGTTTGCGCATGGGCAACCGATTAAACACCGATTAGTCGCCGATGAATGCAGGGCGACAAAAAATAAATATCCAGCTCGGCTGTTGGGATACGAGAATCTGATTTTTCTCGCTTGCGAGGCGAATGGGGAGCCGTACACTGCTCTGCGGACTATCCAGCATGGTGAGCAGCCACTTGCAGCAATGCCTCGCGATTGTCGAGGACGCCACGCATGGTGGTGGGGCAGAGTGCGCTGCGCGCCGCAATCCGCAACAGTGGTCGGTGTGCGAGGTCGTCGAACATTTGCAGCGCGCCTACCTTGGCACGGCCAAGGGTTTTGAAAAGTGCCTCGAGAAAGGCCAGCCGATTGCCACCGCCGCGCCGCTCAAGAAACGGCTGGCGGCATTCGTGGTGATCAACCTTGGCTACTTCCCGGTCGGACGAGAGGCGCCGAAGCACATCATTCCAACCGGGGAGCTCGACCTGCACGCCGTGCTCGATGCCGTGCGTCGCGATCTCGCTCGGCTGGATGCCGCGGCGGTGCGGACGCGCGAGCAGTTCGGACGGGCGAGCGTGGTCGACCATCCCATCCTGGGTGCCTTTTCAGTGGATCAGTGGCTCAAGTTTCACCTTGTCCACACCCGTCACCACCAGAAGCAGATTCGAGCCCGACGTTAAATTCATGCAGATTGTCGACCGAGTTCGCTGAATGCACACCACGACCGGCGCTGTCCTACCAGTCGGCCATATTTTTCGAGGGGCATTGGGACGATAATTCCGGCGTGGTACGAGAAACGTCCCCCGTCGTGCTCGTCGTCGAAGACGATTCGGCTGTTCGCCAGCCGCTGGTGAAATTCCTGCAGATGCGTCAGTACACCGTGGTCACGGCTGAAACCGCGGACGAAGGCCTCGACGCGATCAAGACCCATAGCCCGGCCGCGGCGATCATCGACCTGCGGCTGCGCCGCGGTTCCGGCCGCGAAGTGGTGGTGTCAGCGCCGCCGGAAATTCCCATCATCATTTTCTCGGGCCTGCGCTCTGAATCCGCTGACCTCGAAACAATACGCCCGAACACGCGCCTGGTCGAGAAACCGTACTCGCTCGTGATGTTGATGGACACGCTCGAAGACATGCTCGAGCAATCGCGCGGCAACAGCAGCGGGTTCGGACGAATCGCCGCTTCCTAATTCATCAGGCCATCAGGCCATCAGGTACATCAGGTAATCAGGCCATCTGGCCTTCAAGCACTAGAGGATGCTCTTGCCGAGCGCTGAAAGTGCCAGCTCGGTTCCCAACTCCGCGGTCGTGTTTCTGATGTCGAGCGTCGGGTTCACCTCGACGAGATCGAACGACGTCAGTTTCCCCGACTCGGCCACCATTTCCATCACCACGTGCGCCTCGCGGTAACTGAGGCCGCCCTTCACCGGCGTGCCCACGCCGGGCG
Source organism: uncultured Acidimicrobiia bacterium (assembly GCA_963784445.1). Taxonomy (GTDB): domain Bacteria; phylum Acidobacteriota; class Vicinamibacteria; order Vicinamibacterales; family UBA2999; genus 12-FULL-67-14b. Next base: position 1,101,446 of record CAWARO010000003.1, read on the forward strand.
CCACCGTTGGATCGCACGCATCGAGATCGTACAACACGTGAAAGCCGCCGGTGCCCTTGGTGGCGATCGCGATCGCGCGCGCCATCACTTCGGCGATGCCGAGCCGATCGACCTCTTTCATGGTGAAGACGTTGACCTTCGACGCGCGAACAATCTTCTTTTCCGTTTCATCGAGGTTGCGAATGCCGACCAGCACCGTGTGCTTCGGCAACACGGCGGGTCCGGCGCCCGCAAAATGCGCGAGCTCCGCGGGCTCCGCGCCCAGCAGCGCGGCAAGCGGCATGCCGTGCACGTTGCCCGACTCGCTCGAACCGGGATTATTCATGTCGCCGTGCGCGTCCACCCAGATCAGGCCCAGCGGCTTGCCGCTCTTGCGCAGGTGTACCGCCGCGGCGGCCACCGATCCGGTGCCGAGACTGTGATCGCCGCCAAGCGCAATCGGCATGGCCCCTTCGGAGAAAGACGCGAGGGAGGCCTGGAACAGCCGCTGGCAGACGCGCGCGATCTCCTTGACGTAGCGCTTATGCGGATCGCCGGCGCCTTTCTTCTCAGGAATCGGCGACGGCACGTCGCCCTTGTCGATCACCCGAAGGCCGAGCCTGGCCAGCTGCTCGCCCAGGCCGGCGATGCGAAAAGCCGACGGCCCCATGTCGGTGCCGCGCCGGTTGCCGCCGAGATCGAGCGGCACGCCGATGATATGGACGGTCTTCATCGCTTCTTGTAGGTCATCGAGATGCCCTCGTGACCGGGTGACACCGTGGTGTTGAGCGCTTGCGGATGCGCCTGGATGGCCGACAGGAAGTCGAGCATGTCATTCTTCTTGTTGATCACGTTGTGCGCGAGGAACAGACCGCCGGGCGCAACGCGCGGGAACACCAGGTCGAAGAACTTCTTGTAGTCTGGTTTCCACGCGTCGAGAAAGACGAGATCGAACTGGCCCTGGACCTTTGGAATCTCCTTGAACGCGTCGCCCGCGATCACCTGCACGATGTCGGCGAGCCCGGCACGCCGCACGTTGGCCGCCGCTTCTTTCGCGCGTACCGGGTCGTACTCGATGGTTACGAGACGGCCGCCCGTCTGCCGCAGGCCCATGCCGATCCAGATCGCGCTATAGCCGCTGGCCGCGCCGATTTCGAGCACCTGCTTCGCGTTGGTCGCGCCGACCAGCACGCGCAGGAAGCGGCCATCTTCCTCCGACACCGCGAGCTGGCCCTTGTCGGCGGCGCGGATACCGGCCAGGAGCTTCGCCACGGCCGGATCGACCACGGCAGGCCCCTGAGCGAAGGCGGAAGGCGGAGAGGCGAGCGCGACGAGCGTAACGGCGGTGCACAAAAGGGCGTATCTAGCGGCAGGCATCCCTCCATTTTAGGGCCACAGAAGGCGCGGAAAGCGCAGAGGGGCGTGCTATAGTGCCGCGTTTATCAAATTTCCGGAGGCATAGTGAGCCCGATCCTCACCCGGCCGGTTCGCGAGCAACTCGAGCACGACCGCGTCATTCGGCAGCTGCAGGCCAAGTACAAGCGCAAAACCGACGTCATCATTAATCCCGGCAACGAACAGAATCAGTCGGTCATCGTTGGTGAGCTCGTCGTCTTTCCGGATGTGCTCGTCTTTGCAGAGGGCACCAAGCGCCTGCTGACCACCGTGGAAGTCGAGACGGGTGAGTCGGTGAATCCCATCGAAGCACGCGCGGAGTGGGGCGTCTACAGCAAGCTCAAAGTGCCGCTTCACCTCTACGTGCCCACCGTGTGCGTCGAGGCGGCCAAACGCATCAGCGACGAATACCAGATTGTGGTGTCGGAGTTGTGGACCTACACGACCTCGTTCGACCAGGTGCGGTTCACGCTGGTGAGCCGCTCGCCGGATGCTCCGACAGTGAAAGTGCCGCCGGCCGCGCCGACCCTTCGACAAGCTCAGGGTCGCCCCGAGCAAGGTCGAGGGGCGAAGGCCAAGCCAGTTGCGAAACCCAAACCGGTCGCGACGCTTCGACAAGCTCAGGGTCGTCCCGAGCAAGGGCGAGGGACGAAGCCGAAACCGGTTGCGAAGCCGGCCCCTAAAGCCAAGCCGAAGGCGAAGCCCGCGGTCAAGAAATCAAAGCCTGCCGCCAAGCCGACCCTTCGACAAGCTCAGGGTCGCCCCGAGCAAAGTCGAGGGGCGAAGGCCAAGGCGGCCAAGAAGATCAAGAAACGATAGCCAGGGCCACACAAGGCACAGAAGGCAGACGACGGTGCCGTTCCTCCGGTTGACCCGCGATCGCCGCGGTTTTGAAAACACGTTCCTCATGCATGCCGATCGCCCCGGAGATCGGCCGCGGTTGTTGTACTGGTATCGCACCGCGCCAGGGGTGATGCTCGGCCGCGCCGCGCTGGACGAAGACGCCATCCGCACGATCGAAGAACAACATCCCGACATCGATTTCGACTGGCCGGCGATTATCGCCTTGTCGGAGGTGATGACACCGGAAGACGAGGCCCCGGCGCCGCGCCCGCAGCAGCAACAGCAACAGCAACGAAGAGAGAAGAGGGGGCGCGGCCGCGATCGGGATCGTGATCAGGGTCGCGAAGAATACAAGGTGATCGCCGAACCGTCCGGGGACGTCGTCTCCGCGCTGGATCCTGATTCGATCCCCGCGCGGTCCGCCGTCGCGCCACAGGATACTGAGGCGCTTCGGTCCGCCTTCGCGCCACAGGATGCTGAAGCGCTTCGGCGAGACGGCGACGTCGTCGAACCTGCGCCGCAGGTGGAGCAACGTGGCCTCGTTGACGAATTAGCTGGACGTGAAATTGGCGCGCGGCTCCGCGCGCGGTATGCGGAGGTCGTCGCGCGGATCGACAACCTCGATCTGGACGGCGCCGCGCGCGAGGCGTGGCTGGCGCGCGCCGAGGCCATCGATCCGGATGCGTGGGAATCTCCTGAAGCAGTGCTCCAGGGCGTCCGCAACGCCGACACGCTCTTCGAGAAACTGAAGACCGAACTCGGTCACTCCTCCCGCGAATAGCGGGATTCGATCGCATCGATCTTTTCGAGGCGGGCCATGTGCCGCGCGTCGCCGCTGAACGTGGCGGCGATAAACGTGTCGGCCAGCAGGCGCGCCACCGCCGGGCCGATCACGCGCGAGCCGAGACACAGCACGTTCATGTCGTCGTGCTCCACCGCCTGGCGCGCCGAATACACGTCGTGGCACAGGCCGGCGCGGATGCCGGGAAACTTGCACGCCGCAATCGACGCGCCGACCCCGCTGCCGCACACCACGATGCCACGGTCAACCTGTCCGTTGCGCACCGCCTGAGCCACGCCTTCCGCGATGTCGGGGTAGTCCACCGGGGCGGCGGTGAAGGCGCCCACGTCGATGACCTCGTGTCCGCCCTTGGCCAGGTAGGCGGCCAGGTCGCGTTTCATCTCAAAACCGGCGTGATCGGCGCCAATCGCTATCCGCATGACGGCCTGATCTTACAGGTCTTGGGGTCCTGGGGTCCTAGGGTCTTAGGGCAAAAGCTCTGCCCCAGGACCCTAGGACCTTAAGGCCCTAGGACCTCCCGATGCGTCTTATAATCCCAGTATGAAGTCCAATGCTTTTCGTCTGGCCGGCGTTGCCGTGTTGGCTCTGACCACTGGGCTGGGCGCCCAGCAACCCCCGGCACCCCAGGCACCTTCGGCACCCCAGACACCTGCGTCACCCAATAGCCAGGCCACGTTCCGCGTGGCGATTGACTACGTCACCACCGACGTCATCGCCCGGAACAACCAGGACCAGTTCGTGGCCGACCTCACGAAGGGCGACTTCGAAGTCTACGAAGACGGCGTCAAGCAGGACATCACCGGGCTGACGCTGGTGCACGGCGGGCGCGTGCACAACCTCGCGGCGCCGCCGGCGCCGATGGCGCAGGAGGGCCTGATTCTTCCGGCCTCGCGCCCGCGCAACGACACGGCCGGGCGCATCTTCCTGATCATCGTCGACGACCTGCACCTCGATTTCCGCAACACCGGCCGCATCCGTGATCTGTTCAAGCGCATCTCGAAGACGCTCGTCCACGAGGGCGACATGTTTTCGATCGTGTCGACCGGGCCTTCGTCGCTGGCGATCGATCCGACGTACGATCGCAAGCTCCTCGACGAGGCGATCAAGAAGATCACCGGCAACGGCTTGAAGCCGGCAGACATCATCCAGGGCGCGGAAGGCAGCGACGGTCCGTCGGAAGTGCGCTATCGCGCGCACGTCTCGTTCTCGACCGCCTACGACATGCTGTCGCAGATGGAGAAGATCGCCAACCGCCGCAAGGCGGTGGTGTGGGTGAGCAACGGGTTTGACTTCAACCCGTTTGCCGATTCCCGCCTCGGCGAAGACCCGGTCTTCGGTGGACGCTTCGGCCAGACCCGCGAGGAAGGCCGCGAGCAGCAGCGCGGTTCGATGTCGCAGAACCAGTTTGCCGACGCCGACTTGTCGCGCGAGCTGGCCGAGGTGACGCGCGCCGCCAATCGCGCCAACGCCACGCTCTACACGATCGATCCGCGCGGCCTCGTCGCCGGCGCCGACCTCGATGAGCAGCTCGATCCAGTGGAGTTCGGCGAACACGTCCGCAAGACGCAAGACAGCCTGCGCGTGCTGGCCGAGCAGACCGGTGGCATCGCGGTGGTCAACCAGAACAACTTTGACAAGGCGTTGAAGCGGATTGATGCTGAGACGAGCGATTACTACGTGCTGGGATATTCGTCGACGAACCCCGACCCGCTCAAGCGGACCCGCAAGATCGAGGTCAAGCTGGTGAACCGCCCGGGAGTTACGGTGTGGTCGCGGACGTCGTATTCACTCCGCCAGTTGCCGAAGCCGGCGCAATAACGCCGCCGCCCAGGGCGATCGACTCCTGGATCCGCTCACGCAGCCAGAGCACCGGCTGCGGATGAATGCGGACGAAGGCCTGCCACTCCTGTTCGTTCAGGCTGATTGAGATGACGCGATGCGAGTCGTTTTTCATAAATGATCCGCCGAGGTCGATCCTACGCCTCGCGCCCGACTTCAAAAATAGAATGATCAAATTCTAGCCATGCATTTAGCTGATGGCCCGATGGCCCGATGGCCCGATGGCCTGATGGCCTGACTTCCCGCTATGGCGCAAGCTTCAGTTTGGGCCGCACCCGTTCGAACGCCTTGATTACTTCCTGCACGGCCCGCGGCGTCCGGCTCATCTTCGGGTAAATCCACCCGGTTGCGCGGACCAGCGAGCGCCCCTCGATGCGGGCGCAGAACAGTTGGCCCTGGGTCACGTCACGCGCCACCGCCTGATACGGAATGATCGTGATGCCGAGCCCGTGACGCACAAGCTGCTTGATGATCTCGACGTTCTCGGTCTCCATCACGATTTGCGGCTCGATGCGCGCCGTCATGAAGAACTCGTCCACGGCCCGCCGGGTGTTCGAACCGGATTCGAACAGGACGAACGGCTGGCCGACCAGGTCCTGGGGCAGCACCTTGCGCTTCTTCGACAACGGATGCTTTGCCGCCGTCACGATCAGCAGCTCCTCCTCCAGGACCGGCACGGTCACCAGGTCCGGCTGATCCACCGGGAGGGTCAACAGCGCCAGGTCGCCGGCGCCCGAACGTAGTTGCTGGATGCATCGCTCGGAACTGCCGGCGGTCAACTTCAAGTCGATTTCAGGGTGTTGCCGCTTGAGCTCGGTGAGGAGCGGCGGAAACACGTAGAGGCACACCGTCATGCCGCCGAGCAGGCGGACCGTGCCGCGCAAGGATTCCTGGCTATCGGTGATCCCGGCGGTGGTGTCTTTCAAATCCTGGAAGACCCGATGACTGAGCTGCAGCAGCGATTCGCCCGCCGGCGTGATGCGGATGCGCCGCCCGACGCGCAGGAAGACGGGCTCCTTCAATTCATCTTCGAGCAGCAGGATCTGACGGCTGATGGCGGATTGTGAGACGTGGAGCTTGTGGCCGGCCGCGGTGAACGAACCAGTTTCCGCGATGGCTCGTATGATTTCTAGTTGTCGAAGGTCCACCATCCCCTCCTGGGATGCATGGAAGGATATAACAGAGTTGACAGTTTGCAGTTGACAGTTGCCAGTTAAGTTGACGGTTGCGCAGTTTGAAGTTCGGCTTGAGTGCGCGCGACGGCTTCCTTCAAATAGTGCTCGTCGAGCTCGATGCCAGCGAAATTGATCCCCAGCTTCGCGCAGGCGACGGCGGAACTGCCCAGTCCCAGGAACGGATCGACCGCGAGCTTGATGCGGTCGAGGCCGTGGAGCTTCAGGCAGTACGCGGGCAGCCGCCATGGGAACGTGGCCGGATGCGGCCGCTCCTTGTCGCGGCTCTGGATGGTGTCGTAGGGCAGGAACCAGGTGTTGCCCCGGCAGCGCAGGCCGGACCCGGCCTTCTGCCAGCGGGTCACGTTCGATGCGTCCTGGTATTTCACGCCCACAGCGGTGCGATCGAGCGGGGTGGTGCCCTTGGGGCTGAAATGGAAGACAAACTCGTGGCAGTCGTTGAGAAACCGGCGGCTGTTGATGGGTTTGTAATGACCCACCGCAAGGTCGTCCACCAACCCGCTCCGGGTACCGGCCAGGGCCTTCTCGATGGCGATCGACTTGACCCAGTGAATGATGTTCTGTAGCTCGAGGTGCGGCCGCACCGCCTGGGCCACGTCAAGGGCCGTCCACGGGTCCTTGGGCTTGGCGCCGACGTTCAGGAAGAGCGATCCCTCGGTGCCGAGGGCCCGGCGCGCCGCCTGGACCCACTCGCCGGTCCACTCCAGATACTCATCCCGCGGCCGCCCATCGTCGTAGGTGCGGTAGCGGATACCAAGATTGTAAGGAGGTGATGTGACGACGGCGTCGACCGAGCCGGCGCGAAAAGTGCTCAAGATTTCGATGGCGTCGCCGTGAAAGAACTGCAGGCGCGACCGGCCGCGACGCAAGTCGGCGTAAGGTTTAGGCAGAGCGCGGCGCACTGCCAAATATTGTACTGCCCAGAATTGTCAGTTAGGACGCTCTTGCGCTCACCGTGGAGACAGCCACCGCTGCGAACCTCTCACGCTCCGCCGAAACCGTGTGGTTGCGGCGATGCGCGTGGCTTTCGCAGCCGACGCCTTTTTCCTCAACGTAAACGACCTCGCGCGTGCTGGCAATGTCGCGGTAACGTCCCACCACACACCCGCACGACAGCGTCGAGAACCCCAGAATACGAACGACGCTCATCGAACTATTCCCCTTGCTGCCGACACTAAGCAACTCCCGTGCCGCAGCCCATCCGAGTTAGTCCGGCTGGGGAGGATGCGATCTGGCGGGACTGCTCTCTCTGAGAACGTGGTTCTTCTTACACACCAGCGGTGGTTAGAGGCACACACTGGCTGTTCCAGACATCTCGTGAGTTGGATCGTTCTCCAGCAATTTGAATCACGCGGTGAACGGAAGCGGTTCCGTTTAGCGGTTGATCGAGGCGAGCCCGTCGCGTGCGGACTGCGAGGTGGGATCGACCGTGAGTGCTTCGGCGAAGTAACGGATCGCCAGGTTGCGATTGCCGGACTGCAGCTCGAGGTTGGCGAGGTTGGTGTAGGTGCCCGACTCGCGCGGGTCGGACTTGAGCGAAGTCTCGAATGCCGTGCGCGCTTCGTCCCGGCGCCCCATGTTGGCCAGGCAGGCGCCGATCAGGTTGTAGGCTTTGGCATGCGCCGGATCGATGGCCACCGCATTGCGCGCCGCCTGCAACGCGAGGTCATGACGATTCTGTAAGAAGAACAGGGAGGCGGCGTAGTAGTGCGACCAGGCACTCTTCGGCGCCTCCTTGACCAGCCGGATCGCCACCGGTTCAAGACGGGTGGTGTCGCCAAGGTCGGACAGCACCGAGGCCAGCTGTTCGAGGGCGGCGATGTTCGAGGGGTTGGCCTGCAGCACGCTGAAGGGGATGCGAATCGCCTCGTTCACGTTGCCTTCGGAGGCGAGCACCCGCGACAACGCCAGCTTGGCCGAAATGTGCGCGGGGTTCGAGGCCAGGTTGGTGAGGAAAGATTGTGCATCGCTGATGCGATTGAGCGATGCGGCGGCGCGGATCAACGCATCCAGCGCGGCCGGGTCCTCAGGGTTGGCGGTGAGCGATCGCGCCAGGTCGTCGTAAGCGGGGCGATGGGCGTCGGCTTTCAAGAACATGAAGCCGCGGTTGCGCCAATCGGCGGGTGTGGCCGAAGTGAACATCGCACTCACCGCCGGCGGCTTCGGGCTCGCGGCCGCAAGCTCGCGCAGCGCCGTGGCATTGTCGTCGCGGTTGCTCCCGAAGATGCTGCGCGGGCCCGAGAACTCGAGTTGCGCACGATCGTCGGTTTGGAGCGGCGCGCCGTTGGCCCACGCCTTCAACGCGTCGCCCTGCGCCACGAATAACGTGGTCAGCGAGAACGGGCCGGCCACGCCGACGCTGGCCAGATCGGCGGCCACGCCGGGACGCTGCATCGCTTCGCCGATGACGGCCATGCGGCCGTCTAACGGTTCCGTCGATCCCACCAGCAGCACGTCCGCATCGCCGACCAGCCACAACGTGCCGTTGGGGAAGACGGAGAGAAACGTGGCGACAATCGATTTCAAATCGCTGCTGCTGATGTCGTAGGTGTGCGCCCACTGGCACAACACGCCGCCGGGCGTCAGCCGATCGCGCGCGCCCTCAAAAAACTCCCGCGTGAAGAGCGACGCGATGCCGGCCATCCACGGGTTCGACGGCTCCGAGACAATCACGTCGTACGACTGCCGGCCGAGCATCAGGTGGGTGCGGCCGTCGCCGACGATCAGGCGCGTGCGCGGATCGGCGAGCGCGCGATTATTCTCGGCTTCGAAAAACCGCGACGCCTCGACCACCCCCGGCGAGATCTCCAGTACGTGGACTTCGGCGAGCGGATGCGTGAGCGCGGAACCCAGCGTCACGCCGCTGCCCAGGCCGATGATTGCGGCGCGCTGTGGATTCGGATGCAGCAACAGCGGCACATGCGCGAGCAGGCGCTGCGTCAGCATGTCGCCGGCGTTGGACGCGTCGACCTTGCCATCAATGGCCAGGGAGATGGTCCCGGCAAGACGGCGGACCGCCACCGTGCCCGTCGAGCCCTCGCGATACGACAACAGCTCTCCGGCGGTCAGCGCCGTCTGGAGGCTCGGCCCGCGCATGGCCGGCGCGTATTTATACCCGCCGCTCGAGAGCAGCGCGCGATCCCATTGCGGCAACGCGACGATGGCCACCGCCACCGCACCGGCCAGCGCAAAGCCAACCGCGCGGCCGCCTTCGCCAAGGCTTCTTCGCCCAGGGCCGCTGGCGCGACCGGCCTTGACGAGAATCGCGACGGCCACGATCGCGCCGAGTCCGGCGACCAGGCGGATGGTGCCGTGCAGGCCCACTTGCGGGCACGAGGTAGAAGCCAGAAAGGAGCGATCCGAGAATCGCGCCGATCGTATTGACGGCGTAGATGACGCCGATGTCGCGAATGACCGACTCGTCGCGCTTGTCCGCCGTAGCCTTGGCGAAGGCGGATCCCGTCGCTAAGGCCACGGCGAACGGAAACGCCGCGCCGAAGGCGAGGGTCATCGGCAGCAGCAGTCCCGACACCAGCAGCACTTCTCGCTGCAACACGTCGGCGAATTGATACTCAGGACGCGAGACGATCTCGGCGATGGTGAGTAGTGCCCAATCCACCGCAGACGCTGCGGCGAGCGCGAGGCCGGCGCTGATCAGGAGGGAACAGGCGAGGCCGATGGCCGGGTTCATGCGCGACGCCAGCCGCGAACCGATCGCGGCGCCACCCGCAAGACCGATGATGAAGATCGACACGACGGTACTGAATGCGTAGGTCGTCGGCCCGAGAATCTGAACGAGCAAGCGTGTCCAGACGACTTGCAGCGTCAACGAGGCAAAGCCGCTGACGCCAAGAGCTGTGGCGGCGAGCCACAGGCGCGATTCCGTTCGTAGGGGCGGGACTTTAGTCCCGCCCGCCAGTGACTTGAGGCGCGGTGCTTTCGCTGTCGGGCCCGCCCCGACGAGAGTGGCTTCAACTGTCGGGCGGGACTGAAGTCCCGCCCCTACGAGAGCGTCGCCTCGCGCGAGCAGGAACGCGCCGGTGGCGGCGATCACATTCAAGAGCACGCCGAGGAACGTCGATCCACTGAGTCCAAGCGCGGGGATCAAAACGAAACCAGCGAGCACCGCTCCGGCCGCCGCGCCGAGCGTGTTGGCCGCATACAACCCGCCCGCGTCTTCAGCAGCGGTGGACGCCATACGCACCATCCATCGCGAAGCGATCGGGAACGTCGCGCCCATGCATGCGGCCGGTACGCACAGCAACAGCACGCTGGTGACCAGCCGCAGCAGCGCGAACGATCCGCCGCCCGCACCATCTGCGTAGGCGGCGGCGAGGAGCGGTCGCACTGCCATTAACGCAAACGGCATGAGCAACGCGAGCAGCGCGATTGCGATTTCAAGAGCAGCGTAGGTGCGCAGCGCGCGTGCCGGTGAAAAACGTCCCGCCACTCGTCCCGCGGCGCCTGCGCCCGCGGCGAGGCCCCCCATGAACGCGGCGAGGACGGCGCTCGCCGCCGCGAGGCCGTGACCCAGGTGCAGCGTCAGCAGTCGCGTCCAGACCACTTCGTAAATGAGAGCGGCAGCGCCCGACACCGCGAATAGCAACAGGAATGCGCCGCGCCTCATCGGTCACAGAGTATCAAACGTGTGCCTACCACCTTCTCGGCGTCGAATAGACGGTCTTGACAGTATTGATTTGTGAGGCTTGCTCCACTAGCGTCCGTCCAGTGTTATCGAGCCATCCCGTCATTCGGGACCAGGCCTATTACGTCGCCAGTGTCGAGCGCGTGATTCTCGACTCTGCCGTGACGACCAGCATCAACTCGCGTCCGGATCTCGACCGCGCCGACCGTCGAGAGCACCCGGGTGGGGACTGCGAAAGGAATACCGCGGGGGTGAGTTCGTTGGTGAAGTCATAAGCCTAGAGGCGAAAGGGGTGGGCGATGCTGCGTTTCATTCTCGCGTGGGGTCTGGTGCTGTCGGTCGGCGCGTCCGCGGCGGCCGGACAGAGTTACTCCGAGCTCAGGGGGCGCGTGGCTGACGAACAGGGCGCCGTCATGCCCGGCGTTACCATCGTCGTTCGTAACCAGGACTCGGGTCAGTTTCGCGAGGTCGTAAGCGGCACAGACGGCGCCTACATGATGACGGCGCTGCTTCCTGGCATCTACGAGATCTCGGCGGAGCTGCCAGGATTCAGGCGGTTCGTCCGCCGCGATGTCCGGCTGGCGGTCGGCGAAGCCACAACGATCACTGTCAGGCTCGAAGTCGGCGCACTCGAGGAGACGATCACCGTTACCGGCGCGTCGCCACTGGTCGACCTGACCTCGAAGACGGTGGGCGGCAACGTGGACTCTGCCGAGCTGGTCGAAACGCCGGTCGGGAACCGGAACACCATGGCCTACATGCAGTTGCTGCCTGGCGTGGTGGCGTCCGAGTCGACCTCGTGGGGCGCCGACTCGGTCAGCATCAACGGCCAGCCGTTCACGAATACGCAATTCGCGCTCGACGGTGGCTTTAACAACGACATGTGGAACGGCGGCTCGGGCGGCGCGCAGGTGCGGACGCCGATCGAATCGGTCGCGGAGCTCCAGGTCCAAACCAGCCAGTACGACGCCGAGATGGGCTGGGGAACGGGGGGTGTGCTCAACGCGATTTCCAAGCAGGGCACCAACCGACTCCGGGGCAGCGCATTCTTTTTTCGACCAGGAGTCGGAATTCACGAAGAAGGACTATTTCACCGAGCAGTTCGGGCTCGAGATGCCGGACGAAACCCGCCAGCGGCAGTGGGGCGGTGCGCTCGGCGGCCCCGTCATCCGCAACAAGGCGCATTTCTTCGTGAACGTGGAGCGCGTGACGCAGGACCGGCCCGTCACGGTCAACATCCCGACGCGGCCCGAGTTCACCAAGAACGTCGTGTGGCAGGATCGCGTCTGGAACGCGCTCACCCGGTTCGACCACCAGATCAACGCCAATAACACCTGGGCGTTTCGCTGGCTACAGGAGTGGTCGCCCCAATCCGATCAGCTGACGTCCGCGACCCGAACCGAGGCGACGCGCGAGAAGGAGACCGACGTCGACTGGACGTATTCGGGCTCGTTCAACTCGGTGATCGGCGGCACGAAGGTGAATACCATCCGGCTGCACGTGACGCAGGAGGACGTCTACTTCGGCAATCCGCAATTCTTCGACAACGGGAACAGCCAGATCGAGCTTCAACCGACGTTGAGTCACCTGACCTTCCTCGACCAGCAGAGCTCACGCGCCAGCCGGCGGAAGGATCGGACCTACGGCTTCGACGACACCTTCGCCTGGTTCCTGCCCAACAAGGCCGGCGACCACGACCTCAAGTTCGGCCTGCAGTATGTCTATGCCCCGCTGCTGTTTCAGGATCAAGGCAACATGAACGGCACGTTCACGATCAACAGCGACCTGGATTTCGATCCAAACAATCCGCGCACCTACCCGGAGCGGCTGTCGATTCGCGTGCCGGGCTCGATCGAGTTCACTCTGCCGGGGCAATTCATCGGTCTGTTCTTTCAGGACAAGTGGAAGGTGAATTCGCGAACCACGCTGAACCTCGGTTTGCGCTACGACCTGGAGATCATCAAAGTCAGCGAGCGCGACAACCCCGCGTTCGCCGACGCCTCCGACCATCCGGTTGACACCAACAACATCTCGCCTCGGGTGGGCGTGACCTACACGCTCGATGATGAGGGACGGTCGGTGGTCCGCGGCGGCGTAGGGCTCTTCTACCAGAAGACGCCGTTCGGTCCGCTGGGCAACTTCATGTCCAACGGCGTGTTCGCCGACTCGTTCAATGTGCTCTTCCCCGCGAACGGTGTCGACCCGGGGCCCTCGCGGGGCCAGCTTCCCACCGATCCGTTCCTGGTCAACGGCCCGGTCGTGAACCGCACACTCCTCAACCAACAGTTCCCGCCTGGGACACAAGCTCGGAACGTTGGCGATGTGTTTCTGGACAACCCGGACCGCAAGAGCGCGTACGCGCGCCAGTACACAGTGGGCTACGAGCGGCAACTGTTCGGCGACATGGCCGTGACCGTCGACTACGTGCGCTCGGAAAACGTCGACCAGTTGATGCGGAAGAACCTGAACCCGCCCACGCGCACCAGCACCGGCCGCACGGCGCCGGTCACGCGCCCGAATCCGGCATTCGCACAGAACGTGTGGCAGCCGGTCAACGTCGGCGAGTACACCTATAACGCGTTGCAGTTGCAGCTCAACAAGCGGTTCAGCCAGGGCTACAGCTACCGGGTCTCCTACACACGCTCTCGCGCCCGCGGGAACACCGATGGAGCGGTCGCGGGGATCATCCCGACGCAGGTCGGCGACGACCTGAACCTCGACGCGAACGTCGGGCTGACGGACAACGACCGCCCGCATATCCTGTCGATCAACGGGACGGCGGAAGTCCCGGGCTTACGGTCGTTAACCGTAAGCCCGATGCTGCGCTACATGAGCGGCCTGCCGTTCACGGTGACCAACTCGTCGTTCGATCTGAACCGGAACGGGCGAACCGACGACGAATTCCTCGAGGCGGGCACGTACAACGGCACCGGGCAAAACAACATCGAGGTGGACAACACGGGCGGCTCGAACGGCGCCCGGGGGCAAGACTTCTTCGCGCTCGATGTGCGAGTGTCCTATGCGATCCCACTGCAGGGGACGAGTCGCTTGCAACTGGTGGGAGAAATCTTCAATCTCACGGATCGCGCCAACTTCAACAATCCGGCTGGCGATCAGCGCTTGTCCAGCTTCCTCGATCAAAGGAGTCTGCGCCAAGGGAACACGTCCAGGAAAGGACAGATCAGCTTCCGGTACTCGTTCTAGAGGCCACCGATAGACACAGATTAGACGCCGATCAGGCCGATCAATCGGTGACCAATCTGTGTCAATCGGTGGCCGAGACGGCCCAAGCGGGGAGGCGTGTCGGCGCCTCCTCGCTCCTCGGTGCGCCGCACCCCTCATTTCCAGACCAATGGCTCCTCCCACCTACCGCCACGCTCAACCCGGACATTCCTGGCCAAGGGCATCAAAGTGCTCTCTTGACCGGTCCGCCCCCGACCTGTAAGGTTCGGGTCTGGAAAGTGTGTAGGAGCGCCGTCCTTTTGCGTGTAGTCGCACTTCTCCAAACCCAGGAGGTCCCATGTTCGGCGTTTTGTATTGTTGTCCTTGACCCTCTTTGCGTTCACCAGTTCAGCACTGGCACAGCAAGGCACGGCGGATCTGCGCGGTCGCGTCAGCGACCAGCAGGGCGCGGTGTTACCTGGCGTCTCAATTGTCGTGCGTCACCAGGAAAGCGGCCTCTTCCGCGAAACCATCACCGGCGCGGACGGCACGTTCCTGATGAGCGGCATGACGCCGGGCATGTATGAAGTCTCTGCCGAACTGGCCAGCTTCAAGAAGTATTCACAGCGCGACGTGCGCCTCGAAGTAGGCCGCACCACGCCGGTCGAGCTCAGGCTCGAAGTCGGTGGGCTGACCGAAGCGGTCACCGTGACGTCGGAGGCGCCGCTGGTCGACACGACGACCCAGGAGATCGGCGGCCGCATCAGCCAGCAGGAGTTCGTGGACACGCCGTCGTTCAACCGCAACTTCGCCGGCTATCTCGGCATGCTGCCGGGGGTGGTGGCAACGATTTCGGCGACGACGTTTGGCGCCGACTCGATCAGTGTGGCCGGCCAGAACGTCCGCAACGTCAACTACACCATGGACGGGTCGAACAACAACGACACGTTCAACGGCGGCAACGGCGGCGCCCAGGCCCGCGTGCCGGTGGAAGCGGTGCAGGAATTCCAGCTCCTGAGCAGCCAGTTCGATGCCGAGTACGGGCTCACCTCCGGCGGCGTCGTCAACTCGGTCTCGAAGTCCGGCACCAACCGCCTGCGCGGCGCCGCGTTCGTGTTCTTCCAGGACGAGAAGATGTCGTCGCTGGAGTATTTCGCGAAGAAGGAAGGGCTGGAGGAAGCGCCGTCCAAGCAGCAGCAGTTCGGCGGCGTGCTCGGCGGACCGATCATCCGTGACAAGGCGCATTTCTTCGGCAGCGTCGAGCGCATCCTGCTCGATTCATCGGTGACCACGAACATTCCCACGCGGCCCGATCTGAACCGCACCGACGTGGAGATTTCGCGGGTGTGGAACACCTACCTGCGCGGTGATCATCAGATCAACCAGGGCAACACCTGGGGCCTCCGTTGGCTACGCGAAACTTCACCGCAGCCGCTGCAGATTCAGGCCACCAACCATACGCCGTCACGGCACGAAGCGGAGACCGACGTCGACTGGACGGTGGTCGGCAACCTCAGTTCTGTGATCGGATCCACGAAGGTGAACACCTTCCGCGTCTCGGCGGTGTCCGAGGATGTGTTCTTCGGCAATCCGCTCTTCAACGAGGGTCAGCCGCAGGAGAGCTTGCTGCCGCAGCTCAACTTCCTGTCGTTCCAGGATCAACAGAGCGCGCGCGCCAATCGCCGGCTCGACGTCGCCTACGGCGCCGACAACGTGTTTGCATGGTTCCTCCCCGGCAAGGGTGGCGACCACGACATGAAGTTCGGGATTAACTATCTGTACTCGACGTTGCGGGTGCAGGATTTCGGCAACGAGAACGGCACGTTCACGATGAACACCGACGTGGCCTTCAATAGCAGCGTCGCGCGCACCTATCCGGAGCGGCTGTCAGTGCGGGTGCCGGGCGCGGTCGACTTCCTGATGGATGGGCACTTCATCGGCATGTTCGCGCAGGATCGCTGGAAGCTGAACAACAACCTCACGATCAACTACGGCGCGCGCTACGACCTCGAGATCCTGCCCACACCGAATCAGGAGAACCCGATGTTTGCGGACGATCCGGACGGCTATCCCATGGATCTCAACAACATCGCGCCGCGGCTCGGCTTCGCGTGGTCGCTCGACGAGCAGGGCAGGTCGGCTCTCCGCGGCGGCGCCGGCGTGTTCTATCAGCGAACGTCGTATACGTTCCTGACCAACATGTTTTC
This sequence comes from uncultured Acidimicrobiia bacterium, assembly GCA_963784445.1. Taxonomy (GTDB): domain Bacteria; phylum Acidobacteriota; class Vicinamibacteria; order Vicinamibacterales; family UBA2999; genus 12-FULL-67-14b. Next base: position 1,117,511 of record CAWARO010000003.1, read on the forward strand.
GAACGGCCGTTTCTCGGATTCGTTCACGGTGAACTTCCCGACCAACACCTTCGATCCGGGGCCGCGGCAGGGCAACTTGCCGACCGATCCGATGCTGCTCAACGGCCCGGTCGTCAATCGCGCGTTGCTCGACGCGCGATTCCCTCCGGGAACGCGAGTCCAAAATAGCGGCACGGTGCGCTTCGACAACCCGGATCGCATCAACCCCTATTCGCGCACCTACAGCATCGGCTACGAGCGGCAGGTCGGGTCGATGATGGGTATCTCAGTGGACTTCATCCGCTCCGAGCAGCGGAATCAGTTTGTGTTGATGGAGCTGAACCCGCTCGTGCGCAACGGCACGCTTGCGACCAACCCCGTTTCGCGCACCAACCCGCTCGTCGGAACAGTGGGTGAGTGGGTGGCGAGTGTGCAGACGATCGAGCCGGTCGGCGAGATCGATTACAACAGCGTCCAGGTCTCCGGCACCAAGCGCTACGGGAACAACTGGCAGGCGCGGGTGTCGTATGCCTACTCGCGCGGACGCGGCAACCTGCCCACGGGGCAGGCCGACGTGCCGGACTCGCAGTTCCTCGGCGATCTCAACCTGGACAATGAATACGGGCCGACCGCCGTCGATCGACCGCACATCCTCACGCTGACCGGCAGCTATGATGTGCCGCGCACCGGCGGCCTCAAGCTGAGCGGCGTGTTCCGCGCCCGCAGCGGGACGCCGATTTCGCTCCGCAACACCACGTTCGACCACGATAGCAACGGGTTGACGAACAACGAATATCTGGCGCCCGGAACCTACACTGGCGCGGCGCCTGATGCGGCCTCGCCGAATTCGATTCCCTACACGGTGGAGTACGCCGGCGGGCGCGCCGGTGCCCGAGGCCCGGGCTACGTGCAGACGGATCTGCGCGCCGGGTATCGCATTCAGCTGGGCGGCGGGCGCACGCTCGACGCGTTCCTGGACATCTTCAACCTGGGCAATCGCGCCAACTTCGCGAACCCCTCGATCGATCAGCGCCTGCCCGCCACGTTCCTCCGGCTGCTCGACGTCAGCGACGAGGGGCCGACGCGGACGGCGCAGGTCAACGTGCGGTTCGGGTTCTAATCGGACGTTTGGAGAGCGACGGCTTCAGCCGTCGCTGATCAGCGGGGGCTAAAGCCCCCGCTCTCCGAACGTGTTATTGCGGGATGTAGAGCGTGAGGTGGGCGTCCTGCTGCACCTCACGCAGCTTGAGCGCCTCGATCACCATCTGCGCGCGATCCGGCGGGATGAAGCGCGCATCAATCACCACGTAACCGAGATTCGCCTGCTTGATGAGGCGGTCGCCGCGTTCGTCGAGCACCGCTTTCACTGACGCATCGAGCGGTTGCTTCTCGCTCAGTTTGATCAGCGCATCGAGCGTGGGGTAGTTCTCACGCATCGATTCGACGCGCTTGCGCGAAATGCGCGAGAGATAGCCGCCGATCAAGGCCTTGCCGTGCCGGGTCTGGTTGTACTGCGAGCGCGGCCGGAAGTTGCCGGCTTCCCACACGCCGTCGCGCACGCCGAACGGCAGGACCAGGACGCGCACCGGCCGCGGATCCGCCGCGATGCGATCGTAAACGGGGGACACCTCCGCCGAGTACAGCGTCCGCGGCGCCGGCCACAATTCGAACACCAGTAACAGTGCGACGATGGCGCCGATCAGCCGCCGCCGCTCGGGCCACCGTTCGCCGATGGCCGCCAGTGCGCCCGCCATCAGCACCGCGACCCCGAGCAGCGCGACGATGGCGAACCGGCCCGGCATGCGGGCGAGTCCAAAGCCTGGCGCATAGCGCAACAGCGCCCACGGACCCGGTACGTGCGTGTTGGTGCCGGCGATGTAGATGAAGGGGCCAAGTGCCAGCAGCGCGAAACCGAGTGTCAGCACGAACCACCGCTTGCGCGGCCGATAGCCGGCAAGCCAAATCGCCATTCCGATCACGATCAGGGACACGATGCTGAGCGACGCGGTGTATTCCACGAATTGGGTCGGCCGCATCGTCAGGGGATCGCCGGCGAACCAGCGCATGATCGGATGCAGCGGATTCGGCGTCACGAACGACAGCAGATCGACGCCGCGCGGGCTGCTGCGCCAGAAGATCGATGGCGTCACGAATCGTCCCTCGGCAATGCGTCCGCCGAGGCCGTACAACACGGGCGACAGCGGCCCCGCGCACGCAATGGCTGCGATCAACGCCACCCGAATTAAGGATCCCGGATCCCGGATCCCGGCTCCCGGCGCGACCAGCTTCGATAGTTCAAAGTGCGGGCGCCACCAAATTACCCAACGCACCATCACCAGCGCGGTGAGGATCAACACCGGGTTATAGAGGCTGCGCACGTGCACGGGGACGCCCAGCAGCGTGAACTCGCCGCCGCGCCCGAGCACCAGGCCGGCGATCAGTCCTCCGAAGCAGACGATCAGCACGTCGAGCAGCCAGATCCACGGTCGTGGCGTGGGCTTTGCCGTGCGCCTCACGCGAAGCAACGTCGCGGCCAGATAGATCACGGCGATCATCAGGCAGTACACGCCGTAGTACGCGTCCGAGAGCGCCGCCCAGGCCATGCACAGGCCGACCAAGACCGCGTCTGTCGCCGAACGTGTTTCCTCCGCATTGATCAGGCACCACAGGAAGGCAGGCAACGCTGCGGCCGCGGCCAGGCTGAAGTGACCGGTGGTGCGCGCGATCATCGCCGGCGCCCACGCAAACAACAGCCCGCCGAGAAACGCCTCGAACCTGGTCGCCGCGGTCGCCCTGCGGATCAGGCCATATGCGGCAAGGGCGTTGAGCACGCTCACCAGCAGGAAGACGACGTTGAACGACGTGACGATGCCGAGCGTGGAAATCAGCGGCAGCGCCAGCAGGTTCAGGAATGCGGTGTAGTTGTGTTGCGTGAGATCAACGCGCGAAGTGAGCGAGAGGATTTTCTCGGTGGCCAGTGGGTTGTGCCCGGTGGTCAGCTCCTGGTGGAACACCCACTGGTTCCAGACGTACACACCGGTGTCGCCACCTGGGTCCCCTGTGAAATGGGTGCCCAGAAACAATGGCAACGGCCACGTGAAGGCGCTGGCAGCCAACACGTAGCCAAGCACGACGCCGAGCTGGGAGGTACGCACGCGTCGCATGGCAGGCGCAGGGAGGTTTTATCACCCTTCGACTCGGAATGCGAGACTTCGTCTCGCATTCCTCGCTCAGGGCAGGCCCTTCGACTCTCAGGGCAGGCCCTTCGACACAGGGGCTCGCTTCGCTCGACGCTTGCTCATGGCTCACTCTGCTCGATATGCACGCTTTTTCAACCCAGACAACCCTGGTGACACGCCGGGGGAGATCAGCCGATAATATTGGAACTCATGGGAGTTCCAGCGTGATTTACCTGTTCGAGCGTGCGAGCGAAGCGCTGAGAATCGAGACCCGCTACACCAAGGAATCGAAGACCTACGAGATTATCTGGCGGCGGGCCGACGGCACGACTACCCGGGAGAGCTTTCCGGGCGAGACGTCGTTTCGATCCCGACTCGACGAGATCTATACCGAGCTCGAGCAAGAGGATTGGCACACCGTCGGGCCTCCCCACCTGTTGGCCGACGGCTGGCACATCTAGGCCACCGATTGACGCCGATTAGGCACCGAGTAATCGGCGTCTAATCTGTGTCAATCGGTGGCCGCCAACGGGTCAGGCCAGTCGACGTAGTCTCGCTCACGGTCGCGGATGCCGCGATAGCGGCGAAAGACGTCGCGGTCCGCTTCGAGCCCAACCACCGAGCGCCACGTCGTCCCCCGGAAGGTGTGCGCCAGCATCCGCCGTGCGTTTCGCAAGACGAACATCGGATCGTGCCGGAAGACGGCCGGCATATGACGGACTTTCATCCAGCGTTCAGCCTTCCACCGCATGAATTCGATTTCCTCCGGCTCGAGGTGTTGGCTGCGCGTGACCGCCGTGGTGCCGTCGTACTCTTCCAACCGCGAATTGACCACCAACCCGCGTGCCTCGAACTCGCGTGTCATCGGAGTTCCGGGGTACGGAGTGGGATGTTGAATGTAGGGCCAGTCGACGTGCCGCTTCGCGAACTCGAGGTTCGCCGCCACCGATTCGCGCCGATCGTCCGGATTACCCACGATCAGGCCACCGACCACCAGCAGTCCGTGACGGCGCAGGACGTTCACTGCGGCCATGGCGCTATTGACGCGTCCGTCGGCGCGTAGCCGGCTGTTCTTGGCCCGCGCCTTCAAAAACACCAGGTCGTCTTCGAGCACATTTTCGATGCCGAGAAAGACATAGCGAAAGCCGGCGCGCCGCATCAGCGGCGCCAGCGTCTCGCCGCGCGCCGCAATCGGAGCGGTCATGCCCTGCACCAGGTAATCAATGCGATTCAATCCTGCCGCGATGATGGCGTGGCACAGCGATTCGAACCGCTCGACGTCGAGCGTGATGTTGTCGTCGACCAGGAAAATGCTCCGCGCGCCGCGCGCATGGGCGTCCGCGATGTCTTCGATCACTCGTTCGATCGGGAACCGGTGGAAGTTGCGGCCCCGCATTTCGATAATCGAGCAGAAGCTGCAGTCGAAGGTGCACCCTCGCGAGGTTTCCACCACGTCGACGCGGCGTCCCATCATCGTGTAGCCGGTGAGCACGCGGGCCGCGCGCTGCGGCGGCCGAATCTCTCCGCGATCGAGCCTGGCTACGTCGCGATGCGCGGTTTTGCGGATGGCGTCACCGTCGCGAAACCAGAGGCCGGCGATCGCCGACAGCGGCTGCCGTTGTTCGAGGGCGCGGACCAGCTCGCGGAAGGTCAGGTCGCCCTCGCCGCGAACGATCACATCAACGCCGACGCCGGGAGCAGTCCAGGCCTCAGGCGCCAGGCTCGGATCGTAGCCGCCGACGACGATGCGGACATCGGGCTTGAGCGAGCGCACCAGCGCGATGATGCGGCGCGCCGTGCCGCGCTGAAACGTCATCACCGATAGTCCGACCAGGTCCGGCTTCACTTCATCCATCAACCGTTCGACGGTACGGCGGACAGACGATTGCGCGAGGATGAGATCGGCGATGACGACGTGATGGTGCGGGTCGAGGTTGCCGGCCAGGGAGGTGAGCGCGCCGTTCGGCATTCTCACGGCGACGGTGGGCGTGTGCTCGAACGAATCCGGCATCGATAGCAGGAGAATTCGCATGGCGCAGCCGACCATAGCACCGGCCGCGAATTTTCGCCATCTCGGCCGTGGCGGGCATCAATTTTGGAAGGGTCCGGGCAGTGGCCTGATGGCGCGCTAGGATCGGAACATGAGTGTCCATTACCCGCTGCAGAAGTTGCAGCGGGATACGTTTCGCTATTTCTGGCGGGAAACGAACTCCGACAACGGACTGATTCCGGACCATACCTCCGCCAAGGTCCCGGCGAGCATTGCCGGCGTTGGTTTCGCCCTGGCCAGCTATCCAATTGCCATCGAGCGCTCGTTCGTTTCCCGCGCTAAGGCGCTCGATCGGACCCTGGCGACGCTACGGTTTTTCTGGAACGCTCCGCACGGGCCGATGCCGGATGCGACCGGCCATCGTGGCTTCTTCTACCACTTCCTCGATATCGCCAGCGGCCGCCGCGCTTGGCGCTGTGAGCTGTCGACCATCGACACGGCCATCCTGATCGCCGGGGCCCTCACGGTGGCCACCTACTTCGATCGCGCCAACGCCGGCGAGCGCGAAGTCCGAACGCTCGCGGACTCGCTGTTTCGCCGCGTCGACTGGCGCTGGGCGCAGAACGGCGCGGCGACCGTGTGTCAAGGCTGGAAGCCGGAGACGGGCTTTCAGCGATATCGCTGGCAGGGATACAACGAGGCTCTGATCCTCTATATCCTCGGCCTCGGTTCACCCACGCACGCACTACCAGCGAGCAGCTACCGCGCCTGGACGTCAACGTATCGGTGGAAGAAGTTGTACGGACATGAATTTCTGTACGGCGGACCGCTGTTCATGCACCAGCTGTCGCATATCTGGATCGACTTCAGAGGAATTCAGGATGCCTTCATGCACCGGCACCGGATCGACTATTTCGAGAACAGCCGCCGGGCGACGTATCTGCAGCAACAGTACGGAATCCGCAATCCCAAGCGGTTTCGCGACTACGGCGAATACGTCTGGGGTATCACGGCGAGCAACGGACCCGGACCGGCCTCGCGCCGCATCGGAGGGGTCACGCGCCGCTTCCTGGGATATAAGGCCCGCGGTATACCGTACGGGCCCGACGACGGCACGCTGGCACCCTGGGCTGTGGCGGCATCACTGCCGTTCGCGCCTGAGATCGTGCTCCCGACGCTCGGGCACTGCGAGAAAGCTTACCCGCACATGGAAAATGAGTACGGACTCGTGTGCAGTTTCAACCCGACCTTTTCGGTACCGGGTTCGCAGCATGGTTGGATCTCGCGCGATCATTTCGCCCTCGATCAGGGGCCGGTCATCCTGATGATCGAGAACTACCGCACCGATCTGATTTGGAACCTCATGCGGCGCTGTCCGTACCTCGTCTCCGGCCTGCGGCGTGCCGGGTTCAAGGGCGGTTGGCTGAGCCCCAAGTCCCCGTACACACGAAGGGCGGGCTCGGTGAAACCGGCCCGCCCTTGAGTGTCTTTAGAAATTATAGCGAACGCCGAACCGGATGACGCGCGGGTTGAGAATCGCGGTCACTTCCTGGAACGGTGCGGTCGCGGTGTTCGTGGTGCGAACGGTCGTCGGCACGCCGGAGTTCATGATGTTGAACACGTCCAACATCGGCGTGAACTTGCCGAATTTGCCCATATCGACCGACTTGTCGAGACGGAAGTCGAGGATCGCCACCGAGGGGTAGCGGTTGGAGTTGATTGGTTCGACGCGGATCGTGCGCGCGCCCTCGACGGGCATCGTCACGCTGATGGTGCGGGCGAAGTTGAAGCCGCTCTGCACTTTCCACGAGCCGGAGAACCCAATGTCCCACGGCAACACGTAGCGGCCGATGATCTTGTAGTTCCACAGGGTCGAGGTCTCCACGCCGTTGTCCCCGAACATCATGTCGAACGGGCGGTAGACGGATTGCCGTCCCGCGGTCTGCGAGTGGTTCATCGTCGACCACGTATAACCGAACGAGGTCAGCATCATCCACTTGCCGGAGAAGCGCCGATTCACCGCAAACTCCATGGTGTGGAAGTCGGCATCGGCGTTCTCGTTGTTCGTGTAGACGCGATCCGTACCCGTGCCGGCGGCCAGCGCCCGGGTCTGGAACTGCTGGTCGTCGCCGGTGCCCACGACGCGGTCGACGCCCGGATCGTTGATCGTGAACGGCACGGTGTAGCCCGCGGCGCGCACGACGTCGATTTCGCTCCAGACGTTGCGCATGTTCTTGTAGACCCATGACGCGCGGCCCGAGAGGCCCGTGCTGAGCTCGCGCTCGAGGTTGAACGACACCTCGTTGCTGGTCGGCCGCACGAGATCGCGGTCGACGCGCACGAAGCCGCCGCCGCCCTGCGTGGACTGGAACGCGCCGAGCTCGGCGGGCGAGCTGACGAGGCGATCGCCGTTCAGGTCGCAACCGGTGGTCTGGCCGGCCGCGCACGAGACGAACGCGTAACGCAGCTGCGCGAGACCGACCGGGTTTTCCTGGTCCGCCAGCGTATCCGCCGAGTTCCAGCGCGACTGGCCGATGAAGCCCTTGATCACGGTGCGGTTGTCGCCGCTCAGGTCATACGCGAACCCGAACTTCGGCGCCAGCGTGGTGGTGTTCGCCACGGTCGTTGCCGAGACGTCCTTCGGCGCGATGAACGCCGTGTAGCGCGGGTCGGTCCAGCCGGCGAGGGCGGGCTGCCCGTTCGGGACCAGCGTCTGGTCCGGCCATTCATCCTGGTAGTTCTCGATGCGCACGCCGAGGTTCAACGTCAGGCGATTGCTGACCTTCCAGGTGTCGTTGATCCAACCGGCCGTGTAGACGACGTCGTTGATGCCCGTGACCGACGAATTGTAGATGTCGACCTGCGCGAGCGCGCCGTTGTTGTCGCGGTACCAGATGTCGAACGGCTGGTCGTTAAAGAGGCTCCGGCGATCGCGCTTCCAGTCGAAGCCAGTGCGGAGATCGTGCGAGCCCTTCCAGCCATCCTTGAAGTACGACAGCGTCGTATAGAACTGCGGCTTGTAGCGCTTCTGGTCCTGGTAGCCGTTGTTGCCGCCGGTGTTCGACCACACGCTTGTCGCGGTGTCCTGGCGGGGCGGCGTCCACGGACCGTCATACAGGCCGAAGTCGCGGACCGGGCGCAGCGGGAAGAAGTTGTACCAGTTGCCATACAGCACGTCGAGGAACGCGCGGCTACCGAGCACGCTGGTCCATTCGGCCTTCCACGGATAGTTGCGCGAGCTCTGGTAGTAGGCGGCCGAGAGCGGCGTGTTGAGGTTGATGCCGCGCTTGTCCTGCAGCTTCTCGCGCTTGTTCAGGTAGCCAATGATCTGATTGTTGCGGCCAACCTGGAACGTGCCCTTGAAGGTGTACTTGTTCGAGAGCTTCGACCGCTCGACTTCGTCGCCGAGGCCCGTGATGTAAGCGTATTTGTCGTTCAAGCGCCAGCTGGTGAAGAACCACGCCTTCTGCTTGACGATCGGACCGCCGAAGTCGCCGTTGAGGTCGTACTGCTTCTGCACGGCGTTGCCGCCGCAGACCTGCTCGCCAGAGCGTTCGAAACACAGACCGGTGGGCAAGCGCGAGAAGAAGCCGTCCTCGTCGGGCGTGTTGGCCTGCCTCAGGTAGTCCGGCACGTTGTCGGTCAGCTGGCTCTCGCTGACGTAGTCGCTGTACCACGTGCCCGCGAAGCGATCGCCGCCCGACTTCACGCTGATGCTCAGCACCGCGCCGCCGGCAAATGCGCCCGAGTCTGCGCCCGCGCCGCCGACCTGGAATTCTTCGAACGATCCGAAGTCGAAGTAACCCGCGTTGGCCGCCGTGCCTTCCGTAGTGTCGATGCCCTCGACGCGTGTCTGGTTCTGCGTGTCGAAGCCATACGAACGGAAGCCCGACTGGTTGCCCGTGTTCGAGCCGCCCACGTCGAACGCCGTCATCTGGATGCCGGGCGCCTGTGACATGGCCGCCCAGACGTCGCGGGCGTTCGGGATTTCGGTGAGCAGTTCCTTCGTGAAGTTGGTGCCCATCGAGGTCGTCGAGGTGTCGACGATCGGCGAGTCGCCGGTCACGGTCACGGTTTCCTGCAGCGTCGCGACGTTCAATTGCTGGTCGACGGTGAGCGTCTGGTTGATGATGACGCGCACGTCCTGGCGCTTGACGTTCTGGAAGCCCGTCAGGTCGAAGTCAATCATGTAGACGCCGGGCGGCAGGGCCAGGAAGCGATAGGAGCCGTCTCCGCCCGTCACCTGTACCTGGGGTTGAATGAGCGCGGGACTGGAAGCCGTAACGGTCACGCCCGGCAACACGGCGCCAGTGTTGTCGGTGACGGTGCCATTAATACGGCCGCGGAATTCCTGTGCGAGTGTGGGAGCTGCCATCGCGAGCAGCGTTACGCACAGGCAGAACACGGTCAGCCTGGTCAGCCTCATTTATCGTTCCTCCAACTGCAAATTGCGTTACGAACAACAACAGAAGGGCCTGCCCCGCGGCTGCTACTGGCAACCCAGTACAAATAGCCGCGGAAACGCAGTATCCCCGGAGGGATGGTAAGCCCACCACTGGGAGCAAAGCAAGGGAACTGGGGCCGTTTGGGCTACGGGAATTTGGATCGGGAGGAGGGGCCGAACCGCTGCACGGTCCGGCCCAAAAACGAGCCTGTTTTGCCTGCGGCCTAGGAGAAATTAAACCGCACGCCGAATCGGAAGGCGCGCGGGTTCACCATCGCCGCCAGGCTTGACGCTGATGCTGAGCACCGCGACCCCAGCAAGAGCCGATGCATCAGCACCAGCGCCGCGGTTAGAAGTCGAATCGGATGCCAAAGCGCACGATTCGCGGGTCGAGTAGTGCGGTCACCTCCTTGAAAGTGGGACCTGTGGCGTTACGAAATGTCGTTACGGTCCCGGAATTGGTCAGATTGAAGGCGTCCACCATCAGCGTGGCGCGGCCAAAGCGATTGAAGCGAACAGTCTTGTCAAACCGGATGTCGAGGATCTGCACCGTTTCACCGCGATTGGCCGTCACGGGCTCGACACGGACCGTCCGGGCGCCGTCTCCGGGGAACGGCACGCTGATCGACCGGCCCCAGTTGCCGCCGCTTTGCACTTTCCAGGACCCGGAGAACCCGATATCGAACGGCATCGTGTAGCGGCCGATGATCTTGTAGTTCCAGAGGGTGGACGTTTCAAAGCCGTTGTCGCCGAACAGCAGGTCGGAGGGGCGGTAGCTGAACGTCTGCCCGTTACCGGCTGAAACCGTCGTCGACGAGCCGTGCACCTGATTCAACCAGGTGTACCCGAATGATGTCAGTAGCATCCACTTGCCTTGGAACCGGCGATTGAGCGCGATCTCCATAGTGTTGAAGTCGGCTTTGTTGTTTGGCGGGTTGGTGTAGACGCGGTCCGAGCCGATCTGCGACGACGCCGGACGATCGAAGGTCTGGAACGACTGATCGTCCGCGGTGCCGACGACATTGTCGGCGCCGCGATCAACAATCGTGTACGGTACGGTGTAGGCCGGCGTGCGGATAGCATCGATCTCGCCCCACAGGTTCCGGATGTTTTTATAGACGTAGGACACCCGGCCCGACAAGGCGGGCACGATCTCGCGTTCGACGTTCACCGATATTTCAGACGCCGTCGGGCGCTGCAGCGCCCGATCGATCCGGACGAAGCCGCCGCCGCCCTGTGTCGAATTCAGCGACCCGAGCTCGCTGGGGCCGTCGAGAATGCGGTTGCCGTTCGGGTCGAGGAAGTTGTAGCGCAACTGCGCGCGGCCGACGGGATTCTCGCGGTCGGCCAGCGTATCGGCGGAATTGAAGTTGAACATGCCGTAGAACACCTTCAAGACCGTGCGGTTGTCGCCGGTCAGGTTGTAGGCGAAACCCGCGCGCGGCGCGAAGTCGGTGGTGTTGGCGACGGTCCTCGCCTCAATCGTGCGGGGGGCCACGAAGTCGCGATACACCGGGTTGGTCCAGTTGGCCAGCACCGCGTGCCCATTCGGCGTGAACTCTTGCTCATCCCAGCCGTCTTTGTACAGTTCGAGACGGCCGCCCAGGTTGAAGGTGAGCCGCTCATTCAGTTTCCAGGTATCGCTCAGCCAGAAGCTGTTGTAGACGACGTCGTTGGTTGGCGAGGTCGGCGTGTTGTACAGGTCAACCTGATTCACGCGGCTGTTGGTGTCGCGATAGAAGATGTCGAACGGCTGATCGTTGAACAGATTGCGGCGGTCGCGTTTCCAGTCGTAGCCGGCCTTGAAATCGTGGCTGCCGCCCCAGCCTTCCTTGAAGTAGGCCAGCGAGATGTAGACCTGCGGCTTGTAGCGTTTCTGATCCTGATACGACGAATTCGCGCCGCCGTCGAACAGCACGCTGGTGGTGGTTTCAATCCTGCCGGGGCCCCAAGGGCCGTCGTAGAGACCGAAGTCGCGGGTCGGACGCAGTGGAAAGAAGTTGTACCAGTTGGCGTACATCACGTCGAGGAACGCGCGGTTGCCGAGCACGCTGGTCCACTCGCCCTTCCACGGATAGTTCCGCGAGCTTTGATACTGCGCCGCCGAGAGCGGCGTGTTGGGGCCGAGGCCGCGCGTTTCTTGCAGCTTCTCGCGCTTGTTGAGGAACAGAATCGCCTGGTTGTTGCGATTCAACTGGAACGTGCCCTTCAGCGTGTACTTGTTGGACAGCTTCGATCGTTCGATCAGATCCGAGCCCAGCGAGAACTTGTACTGATCGTTCAACCGCCAGCTGGTGAAGAACCACGCTTTCTGTTTCCAGATCGGGCCGCCGACGTTCCAGTTGACGTCATACTGGCGATCGATGGGGTTGCCGCGCTCGAGCGCCGTGCGGACGAAGTAGCCGTTGTCATCCTTGGTATTGGCGCTGCGCAGGTAATCCGGCACGTTGTCGCTGATCGTCGCGTCGTTCTCGTAGTCGCTGTACCAACTACCCGAGAACCGATCGCCGCCTGACTTGACGCTGATACTCATCGACGCACCACCTGAGAAGTTGGACGCGTCGCTGCCGGCGCCGCCGATTTGGAATTCTTCGAAGCTGCCGAAGTCGAAATAGCCGGCGTTGGCTCCAGTACCCTCGGTCGTGTCGATGCCTTCGAGCTTGGTCTGGTTCTGTCCGCCGAACCCGTAGGTGAGGAACCCGGTCTGCGTGCCGGTGTGCGACCCGCCGACGTCGTAGGAGGTCATCTGCATGCCGGGCGCCTGCGCCATGGCCGCCCAGATGTCGCGCGCGTTGGGAATTTCCGTCAGGAGCTCCTTCGTGAAGTTGGTGCCCATTGCCGTCGTCGACGTATCGACGATGGGCGACTCGCCGGTCACCGTCACCGTTTCCTGCAGCGTCGCGACGTTCAACTGCTGATCGACGGTCAGCGTCTGGTTGATCACCACGCGCACGCCTTCGCGCTTGACGTTCTGGAATCCCGACAGCTCGAAGGCGATCACGTAGACGCCGGGCGGCAAGGCGAGGAACCGGTACGACCCGTCTGCGCCGGTGACCTGCACTTGCGGTTGAATGAGCGCGGGACTCGTCGCGGTCACGGTCGCTCCCGGGAGCACCGCGCCGGTGTTGTCGGTGATGGTGCCGTTGATGCGGCCGCGGAAATCCTGTGCGCTGGCGGGGGCGGTCGCGAACACGAGCAGGGCGAAGCCGAGCACGACGCGGGTCACTTCTCTCATGCGTCCTCCAAAACAAAAACAAAAAATGCCGGGGGCGGGGTTGTGCGCCCCCGGCCATCCGTCAGGCGCGAACCAGACGAATGTGCGGCACCGGAACCCGGACACAGATGGCGTCCAAGCCCGCGTTCCGGAGTGGTTGGTTTGTACTGCGCGCGAGTGCGGCAGTAAATACGGCCGGCCCGGCGCCAAACCTACCGGCAAACCTTGATGCCGCGCTAGGTGATCACCCGGTCCCGTGAACCCTGTATTTCCGCGCCCGGTTCGGCCGGATTGTGATCGCATCTGCCGCGGGATAGCGTTCGGGCGTTGTTGTGACGACCGCGCGGGTGCGCGTGTCGTGTCGTTGACAGCGCGATCGGTTGCGTCGATCGCGCGTGCGAAGGAGGATCGACAATGAAGCTCCCCATGATCGGAGTCGCCGTACTCGCGGTGCTGATGGCGGCGAGCGGCGCGGCCTACGCGCAGGGCGGCGGCGCAAGTAGTACGGGCACCATTCAAGGTCGCGTCGTGGATGCGCAAGGCGCCGTGCTTCCCGGTGTCACGGTGAGCGCGACGAGCGCGGCGCTGATCCAGCCGCAGACCACGATCACCTCAGAGACCGGCAACTATCGATTCCCGGCGGTGCCGCCCGGCGCTTACGAGCTGAGCTACGAGCTGGCGGGGTTCAACACGCTGCGGCGTTCGGGCATTTCCATCACGCTCGGCTTCACCGCCAACGTGAACGTCGAGTTGGCGCTCGCCACCCTGCAGGAGACCGTGACGGTCAGCGGCGAATCGCCCGTGATCGACACCAGCACGACGCGCGTGCAGCAGAACTTCAAGATGGAACAGCTGCAGTCGATCCCGAACGGGCGCGACATGTGGGCGCTGCTGGCGGTGACGCCGTCGGTGCAGATGGGCCGGATCGACGTGGGCGGCAATCGCGCCGGCACGCAGACCGGTTACACCGCCTATGGCATGAACGGGCAGGTGCGCGTGCTGATCGAAGGCATCAACACCACCGAAGGCACCGGCGGCGCCGGCTTCTACTTCGACTACGCCTCACTCGAAGAAGCGTTCCTGGGGACCTCGGGCCAGTCGGCGGAGATGCCAAACCCCGGCGTGCAGAGCCAGTTCATCGCGCGCAGCGGCTCGAACCAGTTCCAGGGCGAATATCACCTCGACTGGTACAACAACTCGCTGCAGGGCTCGAATATACCGAGCGATTACATCGAGCCGACCGCGTTCAACAACTCGCCGATTCGCGAACACAGCAATGAGATCGATCGCTACTACGACCACGACATCAACCTCGGTGGTCCGATCGCGAAAGACAAGGCGTGGATCTTCGGGACCTATCGCGAACAGTTCAACGCGGTGGCGCAGCCCAACTTCCAGTTCGACGGCACCTTCAACACCAAGCTGTGGAACCCGGTGGTGAAGGGCACCTATCAGATGAATCAGAAGAATAAGTTGATTGGCTACTATCAATGGGGGCAGAAGGAGCAGCCGAATCGATTGCCCTTCAACGCGTATACCTACGCTTCGCCCGAGCAGACCTACAAACAGGATTCGGGCAGCTGGGTGTACAAGGGTGAATGGAACGGTACGATTAGTGACCGTCTGTACGTGGAGGCGCGGTATGGCGATTTCGGTTATTACTTCCCGCTGATCACCAACTCACCGGACAGTTTCTTCTGGCACGACAGCGGCCGCGCGGTGTCGGAAGGCGCGCACCAGATCTGGCAGCTGGATCGCGATCGCAAGCAGTACACCGGTGCGGCGACCTACTTTCTCGACACCGGCGCGGGCACCCACACCTTCAAGTTCGGCGCCGAACTCCTGAAGGAGCGTGCGTGGGAAGGCTACCTGCAGCAGCGCGGCGGCAACATCAGCCACAATTACAACAACGGCGTCGCCAACACCGTGGTGTTCTACTTCCAGACCGCGACCGACGCCGGCAAGTTGAGCGCCCACGACGATCTGACATCGCAGGCGGCTCTCGACCAGCTTGGCTTCTTTCTCAACGACACATGGTCGGTCGGCCGCGCCACGTTAAACGCCGGGTTCCGATTCGATCGTTACCACGGCTGGCTCCCCGAGCAGGAGCAATTGGACGGTTCGTTGTCGCAATGGTCAAGCCAGTTCACGTCGCTGTCGAGCTTGGTGACCCCGAAGACGTTCGCCGAGTCGCACCTGTACACGTGGAACGTGGCCGCCCCGCGCGTCGGCCTGACGTTCGACCTGACCGGAGACGGCAAGACCGTGCTGAAGGGCAACTACGGTCTCTACTGGCATAACCCGGGCGTCGGCGTCGGTAGCAGTGCCAACCCGAACACCCCAGGCAAGTCGGCCACCTATACCTGGGCCGACACCAACGGCGACCGCCGGTGGCAGCCAGGTGAAGAGCGCGCCCAGACGTCCGCTTCGCTCGAAGGCGCGCTGCGGCTGGATCCGGACATCACCGCGCCGTACTCGCACGAAGCCAGCGCCTGGATCGAGCGCCAACTGACCGACACCATGGGCGCGCGCGCCGGCTTCGTCTACAAGACCGAGGACGACATCATCCGCACCTTGCAGCCCGGACGTGGCCTCGATGCCTACACCGTGCCGTTCAACTTCACCGACCTCGGCGTGGACGGGCGGCGCGGCACCTCCGACGATCGCGTCATCCCCATGCTGGGCTTCCCGAACTCGCAGGCCGCCAACTTCCCGACGACTCAGGTCGTGATGAATGCGCCGCAGTACGGCCGCTACAAGACGTTCGAAGTGTCGATGAACAAGCGGTACGGCAACCGCTGGTCGGGCTCGGCGGGCCTCGGCTACACGATGCAGACGAACTTCCCGGAGAACTATCCGCTGAATCCGAACCAGCCGGGCGTCGAAGATCGCACGAACTGGAACTTCAAGGCTTCTGGTTCGTACGACGCGCCTGGCGGCGTTCGCATCTCGCCGGTGCTGCGCCACCAATCGGGAGTGAACTTCGCGCGCACGATCTCGATTGCCACGCCGGCCGGCTCCGGGCTGACCGCCACCGGCACCGGCTACGCCGAACCGGCCAACGCCAATCGCGAAGACAACATCTGGGTCTTCGACATCCGTGCGGAAAAGAGCATCACGATCTCGCAGCGCATCCGCATCCGCGCTTATATCGATGCCTTCAACCTGACCAATAGTCACGCATCGGAAACGATCAGCCGCGCGACCGGATTGGGGTATCTGAAGCCGTCGGCGATCCTGGCCCCGCGCACTGCGCGCGTCGGGTTCAGGTTCATTTTCTGAAGTACCGTCCCGTCGGGCCAGCACGTCCCGACGGGGAGACACATCCCGACGGGACTGCTTTCCCGTCAGGATCCAGTTGACTCCTGTGGGGGAGTCCTTCGCGGGAGGGGGGTTTCTCCAACGCCTCAGACCCTCCCGCGTTTTTTTTCCGATCGGTATCTCATGGCGGAGGTGGCGTAGTATTGCGGTAATGAAACGCGCGCAGATCGAGCGGTTGTCGATCCGGACGGCGTTGGCGATTGGATTTTGCGTCACCCTTGGGCTGTGGCTGTTCACGGGCTATGCCTTCACCCAACGGATCGACATGGTGCAGCGTGAAGCCACCGAGGTGGCGGCACGGTACACGCGCGCCCAGGAATTGTTATCGACCGTTCGATCTCAGGTCCTGCTGAGTTCGGTGCGCGTGCGCGACGCGTTGCTTGACACGGATCCGTCAGGGTTGGCGCGCCATCGTGAGCAAGTCGAAGCGTCGCACCGGTTGATCATCATGGCGCTGACCGACTACGAGCCCGTGATCGGTCCGGGCCGTGACGCCGATCAAATCGAACGGCTGAAGCGCGAGGTCGAACAGTTTCATGTCACGTCGTTGGACGTGCTCGCGGACGCTTTCGGCAAGAGCCCGTCCGCCATTCGCGAGGTTCTGAACCGTCACATCGTCCCTCGCCGTGAGGCCGCCCTCGCCATTTCCGAGGAGGTGCAGGCGCTCAACCGGCGCGCCTTCATTCAACAACAGGGCGACATCGCCGCGATCCATCGCGCCGCGGAATCCCAGAGCCGCCAGCGCCTGGGGGCCGCGCTCATCGTCGGTCTTGGCACCTTACTGTTGACCAGCCTGTATGCCGGCCGGCTCGAATCGCGGTTGCGCCACCAAATGGAGCGCGATGCGCGCATGTCGAGTGAGCTCCAGCAAGTCGCCGCGAAGGTCATCGGCGCCCAGGAGGAAGAGCGCCGCACCATTGCGCGCGAGCTCCACGACGAAGTCGGCCAGGTGCTCAGCGCCATCCGTGTCGAGCTCGACGTCGCCCAGCGGAGCATCGCGAGCGGCCACGCGTCGGTGTCCACCCTGAACGAGGCGCAGACCATTACCGACGGGGCGTTGAAGACGGTGCGCAACCTCAGCCAGTTGCTGCATCCCGCGGCACTCGACGACCTCGGACTGCCGGCGGCGATCGAGGCGTCGCTCAGGGGACTCGAACGCCGCTGCCAGATTCGCGCCAGTTTGCTCCAAATCGCGCTGCCGAGCCGGCTGCCTCGCGAGGTGGAGCTGGCGGCGTACCGGATTGTGCAGGAAGGCATCACCAATGTCGCCAAGCACGCGCAGGCGACGCGCTGCGACGTCCGCCTGACGCAACTGGTCGATCGCCTGCTGATCGAAGTGGAGGATGACGGCATTGGTTTTGTCGAGGACACCGATCGCCCGATTGTGGCGCGCGGGCTCGGACTGATCAGCGTGCGCGAGAGGGCCAACCGGCTCGGGGGAACCTTCAACATCCTGAGCACTCCCGGGCGTGGCACCCGCCTGATCGTCAGCCTACCGGAAGGACACGCGGTTGGCTAAGTTGCGCGTTCTGCTGGGTGACGATCACACGCTCGTTCGTCATGGCCTTCGCAAGATTCTGGAAGAGCGGCCCGACTGGGAGATCGTCGCCGAAGTCGGCGATGGCCGCGAGGCGGTGCGCAAGTGCACGGCGCTCAAACCCGACGTCGCCGTCCTGGACATCGCCATGCCGTTGCTCAACGGCATCGACGCCACGCAGCAGATCGTCCGGAAAGTTCCAGAGACGAAAGTGCTCGTGTTGAGCATGCACTCGGACGAGGCGTACGTGACGCGCGCGCTGCAGGCCGGCGCGACGGGATACATGCTCAAGGACTCGGCCGGGAAGGATTTGCTGAAGGGGATCGCCTCTGTTGCGGCCGGTCAGGCCTACTTCAGCCCGGCGATTGCCAGCTTGATGCTCGACGATTACGTGCGCCGCGTCGCCGGATCGGGCGTGGCCGATCGTTACGAAACATTATCGGAGCGAGAACGGGAGATCTTCCAGCTGATTGCCGAAGCCCGGACCAACAAGGAGGTTGCGGAGCTCCTCGAGATCAGTCCGGCCACCGTGGAGACGCATCGCGCCCGCATCCTGCAGAAGCTCGACATTCACAACACCGCGGAACTGGTGCTCTACGCCGTGCGCCGCGGCGTGATCTCCTGACGATCAGGAAGACGGGTTCGGGCCGCCCTCAGCGGCTGAGGCAAGTCTGATGATCGACCAGCGGTGGCGGCAACCTGTGCACCGCACGATGACGCGGATCTGCTCGCCCTCGCGGGCGGCGAAGCGCTCTTCACGGCCGCTCAGCTGTTGACAACGCGGACATCGCACGGCGGGAGCTTCCTCGAGTGTCACATCCCGACCGTAGCGGACTTCCATACCATCGGCAATACAGCCTTTCCGGGATGGCGGTTCAGGACGGAGGCCAGCGCGGCTATTTCTCGGGTGTGCCGTTGCCGGCCGCGAGGCTCTTACGCAGCGGCATGAGCCGACTGAGCGGATTGAGCGTGGACCGCTTCGCCTGCCACCGCTGTTCGCGTTTCAGACGCGCGATTTCCCATGCGGCTGTCGGGACAATCACGTCGCAATCGCACTCCTTGCACGCAAACAGGCTGCGGCTGCGGCGCTCGACTACTTTCTCAATCTGTCCGCCACACACGGGGCAGATGAGCGCAAACGCCGAAAGGGGGACTTCCATAACCGGGATCGTACCGGCGGGGCGCCCGGCGATCAATACCGTCAAGACGGTATGCCAAGACGCAGGGTGCGCAGGGTGCGCAGGGTGCACAGGGTGCGACACAGGGTGCATATACTGATCGGTCATGACTCGAGGCTTGCTTCCCCTTCTCGTCTTCGTCGTCCTGTATTCATCCGCGGCATTCGCGCAAGAGGATGCCGCCAACATCGGCGCGAAGCTGATGGCCGACGCCGCCGTCAAGGCCGCCGTGGATGCGATCCGCACTGCCGAACCGCAGACGATCGAGGATCAGATTCGCCTGTGCGAAGTCGAAGCGCCGCCCTTCAAGGAAGCCAAGCGCGCCGAGGTCTACGCGAAGATGTTCCGCGAGGCGGGACTGCAGAACGTGCGCATCGACAAGGAAGGCAACGTGCTCGGCGACCGGCCCGGCGCGCAGCCGCGCCCGCGTCTCGTGTTCAGCGCGCATCTCGACACCGTGTTTCCCGAAGGCACCGACGTCAAGGTCAAGCGCGACGGCAACGTGCTGCGTGGCCCCGGCATCGGCGACGATTGCCGCGGCCTCGCCGTGGTGCTCGCGGTGATTCGTGCGATGAACCAGGCCAAGGTGCAAACGCCCGGCACGATCACGTTTGTCGGCACCGTCGGCGAAGAAGGCCTCGGCGATCTGCGCGGCGTGAAGTACCTGTTCAACGAAGGCATGAAAGGGCAGATCGATCGCTTCGTCTCGCTCGACGGCACCGGCCTTGGCATCACGCACATCGCGGTGGGCAGCCTGCGCTACCGCGTGACCTTCAAGGGCCCGGGCGGGCACAGCTACGGAGCGTTCGGCCGCATTTCGAATCCGCTGCATGCGCTCGGCCGCGCGGTCGAGAAGATTTCGCAGTTCGAAGTGCCGGCCGATCCGAAGACCACATTCAACGTTGGCCGCGTCGGCGGCGGCACGTCGGTGAATTCCATTCCGTTCGAATCGTGGTTCGAGATGGACATGCGCTCGGCCAGCCCGTCGGCGCTGCAGGCGCTCGACGTGAAGTTCAAGCGGGCGGTGGACGAGGCCGTGGTCGAGGAAGACGCGCGGTGGAAGACGAACCTGTTGAAGGTGGACAAGGAGCTCGTCGGCAATCGGCCCGCCGGCCAGACCGCGGCGACCTCACCGATTGTGCAGGCGGCGGTGTCGGTCACGAAGACGTTGGGATTCCCGGTGTCGCTGGATGAAGGATCGACCGACTCGAACATCCCGATGAGCCTCGGCATCCCCGCGATCACCATTGACGGCGGCGGCCGCGGCACCGGGTCACACGCGCTGGACGAAGCATTCGATCAGACGAATTCGTGGCAGGGATCGCAGAGGGCGCTGCTGCTGGCGATCGCGCTTGCACAACAGTAGGGGATCGGGGATCGGGGATCAGGGATCGGGATCGGGGATCGGTGGCGCCTGTGCCTAATCCCTGATCGCTGATCCCCTACTCGGTTCTCAACGCCACTAACGGATCGACGAGCGACGCGCGCCGTGACGGCAGATAGCTCGACATCGCGCCGACACCCAATAACACGGCAACGGCGCCGCCGATGATCAGCGGGTCGGTGGCCGTCACCTCGAACAATAGTGTTCCGATCGTGCGCGATGCGGCCGCGATCAATGGCACGCCGATCAAAATTCCGATCACCATCAACGTGAGCGATTCACGGAACACCATCCACAGGACGCGCGGGCGCGGCGCGCCAAGCGCGAAGCGGAGGCCGAGCTCGGCGGTGCGCTGTTTCACCGCGTACGACATCAATCCGTAGAGGCCAAGGCACGAGAGCCCCAGCGCCAGCAGGCCGAGCACCGTCGTCAGCCGCGCGATCAGGCGCTCCTGCCGCAGCGTGGCTGAGGCCAGGCCGGCAATGGGCTCGACACGATCGACGGGAAGGTTCGGTTCGATTTCCAGCAGCGCCTTACGCAAGGCCGCCGCGGTCGTTTCCGGATCGGCACTGGTGCGGACCTGCATCGAACCGACAAACACCGGCGTGGCATCCAGCGGGTAGAACACCATCGGCACCGCGTCTTCCCGTACTGAGTTCACGCGCGCGTCCCGGACGACACCGATGATCTCGATGGTCGGCGTGTCCCCACCGAACTGCTGGCCGATCGGATCGCGGCCCCTGAAATACCTGCGCACCATGGCTTCGTTGACAACCGCGACTTGCGCCTTGCCGCCGATTTCGCTGTCCGCGAAGTCGCGGCCCGCGACGATGCTCATGCCGACGGTGGAGAAGTAGCGTGCGCCCACGCGGTTCTCCTGAACCTGCATCTGTTCGCCGGGTTGACGCGTGTAGCCGGCGACGGCAATGCCGTCGGCATTCGCCCGGCAACCGGTCATGATGCCGCACATCGCGATGGTTGCCGACTCGACGCCTGGCAGCGCGTCCGCGCGCTCGAGGATGCGCGCGTAGAGGCCCGGCAACTCGGCAAGCTGATACCCGCCGACGTATGGATTGATCTGCGCCCACAGCACGCGATCGTTGAGGCCGAGCGGCAGCGTGGTGAGGTTGGTGAAGCTGCGCACGAACACGCCGGCGCCGACCGCGAGCAACAACGACAGCGCCACCTGTGCGACCACCAGCACCTTGGAGAGGCTGAGCCGCGCGCCGTGGTGCGGGGTCCGGCCGGTGGCCTTCAACGCGCCGCTGAGGGACAGATCGGTCGCCCGCCACGCCGGCGCGAAGCCAAAGAGGAAGCTGGTGATCAACGTGATCGCCGCGGTGAATACCAGCACGCGGCCGTCCACGCCGACCGAGAACGGCAGCGGGCCGGTCTCCACGCCAATGGTCATGCGGACCAGCAGCTCGCTGGCGAGCGGCGCAATCGCGAGCCCGACGGTGGCGGCGAGCGTGGCCAACAGGAGGCTTTCGGTCAGCAGCTGGCTGATGATGCGTCCGCGACTGGCGCCGATCGACAGGCGCACCGCCATCTCTCGCTGCCGGCTGGTGGCACGCGCCAGCAGGAGGTTGGCGGTGTTCGCGCAGGCGATCAGCAGCAGCAGGCCGACCATCGCCATCAAGGCATAGAGCGGCGCGCGAAAGCGATCGCGGAGCAGCGACGATCCCTGCGCGAACGGCTCGATCACGAGACGGGTGTCGAGCGCCGCCTTGCGCTGGTCGGGATCGGAGATCTCTTCGGCGTCTTTCAGGACCACCGGCCTGAACGCCGCGTTCAGCGCCGCGGCCTCCGACCCGTCGTCGCGATCGGCGCGGACAAGGAGCTCGAGCCAGCGAATGCCGGCCTGCGGCACCCACGGCTGGTTCATGTCGGAGTTGGTGGCGCTGAAGTTTTGCACGTAGCGGACATCCGCCTGCATCATCGCCGGCACCCAGGCGTCGACCGGTGATTCGAGCCACGCGCCCGAGAACCGCGGCGGGCCGACGCCGATGACGGTGAAGCGCGCGCCGTTGAAGGTCAGCTCGCGGCCGATCACACCCGCGTCGGCGGCGAAGCGGCGGCGCCAGAACGTGTCGCTGATCACCGTCACGGGATGGCCGCCGAGCGCGCGGTTGTCGTCGGGCGTGAACAGGCGGCCCAGCTGCGGCTGCATCCGCAGCACGGTGAAGAATTCACCGCTGACCAGCTGCATGCTGGCCGCTTCGGCCGCGCCGGCGCCGATGAAGGTCCGCACGCGCGCGACGCGGCTCATCGCGGCAATGCCGTCCGGCGACGTAAAGCCCGCGCGCAGTTGGTCGAACTGATTGTAGGAAAAACGCGGCGGAATCGAGCGTCGCGACTGGAACCGGACCATGCGCAGGTGTTCGGGTTCCGGGACGGGCAGCGCGCGGAGCAGCAAGGCGTTCGCCACCGAGAAGAGCGCGCTGTTCGCGCCGATGCCGACCGCGAGCGACAGCACCACGACGACGGTGAAACCCTTGTTGGCGCGGAGCATGCGCGCGCCGTAGCGGATGTCCTTGAGGAAGGCGTCGATCGACGAGCCGGCCCGTTTCTCGCGGACCTGCTGCTTGATGGAATCGACACGCCCGAGCTCGATGGTCGCTGCGCGCCGCGCCGCCGTCGGCGTCATGCCGGCGCGGATCTTCTCGTCGACAAGGATGTCGAACACCGCGCGGACTTCATCATCGAGGTCGCGATCGACGCGGTCGCGGTGGCGCAGGTTGCGCCACAGGCTCACCAGCCGGGAAAACATGCGGGGCTCCTATCGACGTCCGATACGAGGAGCAGTCTGCGCCGCTTCGTATCGAATGTCAATAGGAGCCCAAGGGGACGCGGTGATCTCGCGGTGATCTAGTTGCTCTTCGAACTACGGCTGACTTTGCCGGTACAGGTCCTGGAACCGAGCCAACTCGATGGCTCGTTGCCTTGTCATCGCGCGATGCGCGGCGAAGAGCCACGCCAAGAACGCCAGATGCGGCACGGCCATGACACCGAACTCGACCGGCACCGGGTTCGGGATGATGACCCCCACATAGTTCGCGAAGGTCGCCAGGAAAAAAATTGGGACGAACAACGGATGTCCGCCGACGCCGGGCACAGGGCCAAAGCGCATTGCGACGCGTTCCCAAGAGGGGGTATCGGAAAGGGCGCGGTCGGGCTGGCCCGCCTCCTCATGGAAGACCTGCAGGTAACGGCCGATGCGTTCCGCGCCAAAGTGTAAAGGCCTTATGGCTTCGAAGGTTACGACCAGAACGAGCAAGGGAATTGCAAGCGCGACCGGGTAGGGAAGGAGGACGATTACGGTTATCAGCACTAAGGCCCAGACACCGATACCGCAGAGCGCAAGGATGGACCGGAGCGCCCCTCTCTGGGCGATGGTCTTTCTAAGGACCAGGTACTCGGATCGAGTGTGCCGTTCCATTAGGGCTGCAAGCTTACTTCAAGACCCGTAAACCCTATTGCTTATTGGAGATAGTCTGGTTACAATCCGGTTTAACTTCTCAATGACGACGCGAAAACGCCTCACGAAAATAGCCGTGTCCCTGGCACTCGTTGCCATGGGATTGGTTTTCACGCCGCCATTCTCGTCGGCCCAAACCGTCGCTCCGGCGCCGGCAGCGAAGCCGAAGACCACCTCAAAGACACCTGCCAGGGCGAATAGTTCCACCACAAAGAAGAAAGCGTATTCCGCGAGCACGGCACGCGCTCGCCGCGCTCAGCTGGCGCGCGCCCGCGCCGCCGCTCGAGCGCGTGAGCTGCGCGATCTGCAGACGCCCCGTTTCACCGTCGACGAGTTCGGCCGCGAAGTGCCGGACGTGCGCGCCGAAGCGGCCATCATCTTCAACCCGGAAACCGGCGAAATCCTCTGGGAGAACCACGCCAAGGATCAGCGATCGATCGCGAGCATCACCAAAGTGATGACCGCGCTGGTCTTCCTCGAAAGCGGCGCGCCGCTCGATCAGATGGTCACCGTGCAGCGCAGCGACGTGTCGCGCGCCTCCACCACGTATCTTCGCAACGGCTTCAAGCTCACCGCTGAAGATTTGCTGAACCTGCTGCTGGTTGGCTCCGATAACGCCGCGGCCCGCGCGCTGGCGCGCATTTCGCCGATGGGTTACGACGGCTTCATCGAGAGCATGAACAACCGCGCGAAGCACCTCGGCCTCGAGAGCACGGTCTATGCGGATCCGTCGGGACTGCTCGCCGAGAACATGTCGTCGGCGTACGACCAGGCGCGACTCATCGCCACCGCGGCGTCCAATGAAACCGTCGGCGCGATCATGCGCAAGTCGTCTTACACCATGAACGTCGGCAAGCGCCAGATTACCGCCAACAGCACCAACCAGATCGTCCGCAGCGGCGACATCGACGTCGTCGGCGGCAAGACCGGGTTCATCAGCCGCTCGGGTTACTGCCTGGCCACGCTGCTGCGCTTGCCGCAGTCGGGCCAGCAGGTGGCGTTCGTGGTGCTCGGCGCCAAGAGCAACGCCAGCCGTTTCTGGGAAACGCGTCACTTGTTCAACTGGATGAGCACGCGGACCAAGGCGTTACTGGAAGGCGATTTCCAGCAGCAGCACGAGGAAGATTAGTTCTTCATTTTCATGACCGCCGCATCGAGCGGCAGCGTCGCAATCAAATCCACATAGGGCAGTAACGGACGAGGGGCTTTGCGCCCGTCAAGCGCCTTGATGTACCTGCCGCAGGGCGAGCACAGCATCACGCGATAGACGCCGTCGGCGGTGGCCATCGATTTGATGGTCGTGCGATCGTCGTTGCCGCAATACGGACAGGCAATGGGGCTGAAGGCCCAGCGGACATGGCACCGGCCGCAGACCAACTGACGCTCGCCGCTGGTGGTGATCACCGAGAAGTCGGGCTCCGCCGCGCAGATGGGGCACACGCGCTCGGTCCAGCCGTCGAGCGTGACGCGTTGTTGCAGGACTTCGGCGGTGCGTTGCAGATACGGCCGCGCCGCCCACCCGAGCACTTCGTCGATCATCTCGATCTCGATGGTCGGCTGGTGCTCGAACCACGCGCGCATCAGGTCGGGCAGCGTCGGGCTGCGGCCCACGGAGTGCAGCGCGGTGGCCGTGGGCGCGTCGATCACCTCATGGCGCCGCAACACGTCGGTGACCTGGCGGATCAGCAACCGCACGTCGTTCCAGTCAAAGGCGATCTGGGAGAACTCGAGGAGCGGCCGCCCGGTCACGAGGCGCGCCGACAGCGTTTCGTTGGAAGTCTCGATCCACGGCGTCGTGATGCGGCTCTTCACGCGGCGCACGGCCTCGATCAGATCGACCTGCAGGTTCACCGCCGGCGCCAGCTCCGGCTGCCGTTCGCCGAGGGCTTTCAGTTCGAGCACGTCGCGCGGCAGCACGCGCGATCCGGCTGATGGAGGTCCAGACACGTGAGCCATCATAAGCTAGAGGAGGCATGCCACGCAGTGTAGGGAAAGCACCGACGCGGTCCGCCTCCGCTCGCCGGAGCACTCCGGGAGCGTCGGCGGGATTTCGGATTCTGATGATGGCATCGGAAGCCCAGCCGTTCTCGAAGACGGGCGGGCTTGCCGATGTGGCCACGGCGCTGCCCAAAGCGCTGGGGCGGTTGGGACACGACGTTACGGTTATCACACCCCGCTATCGCGGCGTCACGGATGGGCCCGTGGCCGGCAAGGTGTCGCTGGAGATGGCCGCGCACCGTTTCAACGCGCGGCTGATGGAGGCGCGCCGCCTTCGCGAAGACGCTTCGGCGAGCCAGGCTACGTCAAGGGTCCGAGTATTGCTGCTCGATTGCCCGGAGCTTTACGATCGCGACGGCATTTACTACAACGCCCAGGGAGACTTCGCAGACAACGCCGTGCGCTACGCGTTCCTGTCTGCGGCCGCGATCGACTGGGCTGCGCAGCAGTCGCTGCCCTTCGACATCATTCACAGCCACGACTGGCAGGGGGGATTGGCGCCGGTGTACGCCGGCGCCCTCGCGGTGCGTACTGTGCGTCCCGTGCGTACGGTGCCGACGGTTTTCACGATCCACAATCTGGCTTACCAGGGCATTTTCGATAAGAGCTGGGTTCCGCGCCTCGGCCTGCGTTGGGAAGATTTCACGATCAACGGCTTTGAGTTTTTCGATCGACTGAGTTTCATGAAGGCGGCCGTCAACTTCGCTGACGCGATCACCACGGTGAGCCCGACGTACGCCAAGGAAATTCAGCGGCCCGAGTACGGCAACGGTCTCGATGGCGTGATCCGAAGACGAGGCGACGCGCTGGTCGGCATTCTCAACGGCATCGATTACGACGAATGGGATCCTGAGTCGGATCCGCATCTGCCGGCGCCGTTCAGTGCCGGGGACCTGTCGGGCAAACAGGCCGCCAAGCGCGCCCTGCTCGAGACCTTCGGTTTCACGGTTACCGACGCCCTGCTGAAGCGGCCGGTGGTCGGGATGGTGTCGCGCATGGTCGATCAGAAAGGCCTCGATCTGATTGCCGCAATTGCCGGCGCGCTGCCCAGCCTCGACGCCACCTTCACCATCGTTGGCACCGGCGAGCCGCGCTATCAGGACATGTGGCGGGCCCTGTCGCGCCGATCGCCGGATCGCATCAGCGCGTTCATCGGCTTCGACGAGCGCCGCGCGCACCTCGTGGAGGGCGGCGCCGACATTTTCCTCATGCCGTCACGGTTCGAGCCGTGCGGGCTCAACCAGATGTACAGCCTGCGGTATGGCACGGTGCCCGTGGTCCGCGCGGTTGGCGGGCTCGTGGATACGGTGCGTCCGTACAACCCCCGCAACGGCCAGGGCAACGGCTTCCTGTTTGCCGATTACCACCCGCGCGCCCTGATAGAGACGCTCAGCACGGCACTGGCGACGTACCCCAACAAGAAAATCTGGACGCGGCTTCAAAAGAACGGCATGCGCGCCGACGTCTCGTGGAACCGCTCGGCTGGTGAATATGTCAAAATGTACCGGAAATTGAGGCGGCGGCCACAGAAGGCGCAGAAGGCGCAGAAGGAACGTGCGACACCGCGCGGCATCTAAGGTTTAGGCAGGGGACTCATGGCATCTGAGAACGTGAAGACGTTTACCGACGCGAATTTCAGCGACGAAGTGAAGAGTGGCGTGGTGTTGGTTGATTTCTGGGCGACGTGGTGCGCCCCGTGCCGCCGGATCGCGCCAATCGTGGATCAGCTCGCCGAGGAATTCAACGGACGGCTGACGGTGGCGAAGGTCGACATCGACGAAAACCCGATGACGCCGAGCAAGTTCATGGTGCGCGGCATCCCGACGCTGCTGCTGTTCAAAGACGGCGACCTCAAGGAAACGGTGGTCGGCCTCGAGACCAAGGATCGTCTCACGCAGATCATCAACAAGCACCTGTGACTACCGCGCTAAGAGAAACAGATCGACAGGTCATCATCATTGGTTCCGGCCCCGCGGGCCTCACCGCCGCGCTCTACGCGGCGCGCGCCAACCTGAAGCCCCTGGTCATCGAAGGCATCGAAGCGGGCGGGCAGTTGATGCTCACCACCATGGTCGAGAACTGGCCCGGGTATCGCGACGGCATCATGGGGCCCGATCTCATGCTCGAGTTGCGCGCACAGGCCGAGCGGTTTGGCGCCGAGATTATCCAGGGCGATGTCACGTCGGTCGATCTCTCGAAGCGGCCCTTCACGCTTTACGTCGAGAAAACGCGCTACATTGCGGATGCGTTGATCATTGCCACCGGCGCGTCTGCGAAGTGGCTCGACCTCGGCGTGGACAAAAAGCTCTCGGGTCGCGGCGTGTCGACGTGCGCCACGTGCGACGGGTTCTTCTTCAAGGGACTGCCCGTGGCTGTGATCGGTGGTGGCGACACCGCGATGGAAGAAGCCATCTATCTCTCGAAACTCGCCACGCAAGTGACGGTGATTCACCGCCGCGATACGTTGCGGGCGTCGAAGGTCATGCAGGACAAGGCTTTCGCGACGCCGAACATCAGCTTCATCTGGAACACTGAGGTCGTCGACATCAAGGATCTCGATCAGGGCAAAGTGACATCGCTGATGTTGCGCAACACCCACACCGGCGCGGCCAGCGAACTGCCCGTCGATGGCGTGTTCATCGGCATCGGCCACACGCCGAATACGGCGCTCTTCAAGGGCCAGCTGGCGATGCACGACAACGGGTACCTGAAGACGCACCATGGATCGCGCACGAGCCTGCCGGGAGTGTTTGCCGCCGGCGACGTGCAGGATCACATCTATCGTCAGGCAGTAACTGCCGCGGGCTCGGGTTGCATGGCCGCGATCGATGCGGAGCGATTCCTGTCGGGAACGCTGCACGAGGCCCTGGAGGAGAGTGTCGAGGCGGGACTGTAGGGGCGGGACTTTAGTCCCGCCCGTGATCAGTCAATCCAGCCGCCGCCGAGGACTTCCTCGCCCTCATAAAAGACGACGGCTTGGCCAGGCGTAATAGCAGTTTGGGGCGTGTCGAACTCGAGTTCCGCGCCATCATGCTCGGTGGTGTCCGGCTTTAGCCGGATAGACGGCGCACTTCGTACCCTTGCCGGGGCTGCGGCGTGACGGTGGCGAATCTGCGCTGAGACGCACAGCCAATCCGATGGCGCGACGCCGCCAATCCAATTCACCTCTGATGCCGTCAGCCGCGCGCGACCGAGCGCGTCGCGCGAGCCAACCACGACTTGCGCGGACTCCGGCTTGATCTCGAGAACATAGAGCGGCTCGGCAGACGACAAGCCAAGGCCCTTTCGCTGGCCGATGGTGAACCGGTGCACGCCGGCGTGCGTGCCGACGACGCGGCCGTCGTGATCAACGATGGTGCCGGCGCGCGTCGCGCCTGGCGCCTTGCGCTCCACGAACCCGGCGTAATCGCCGTCTGGCACGAAACAGATCTCCTGGCTATCCGGCTTCGACGTCACGTGCAGGTTCAACCGCCGCGCGTGCTCGCGCACGGTGTCCTTGTCGAGATGGCCCACCGGAAACGCCGCCCGCCCGAGCTGCTCCTGGGTCAACGAAAACAGGAAATAGGTCTGGTCCTTCGAGTTGTCGGCGCCTCGATACAGGTGATAGCGACCGCGATCGTCGCGCACGATGCGCGCGTAATGACCGGTGGCCAGCTGCTCGGCGTCATAGGCCTTCGCGCGATCGAGCAGCTCGGCGAACTTCAGATCGCTATTGCAGTGCGAGCAAGGGATCGGCGTGCGCCCCGACACGTACTCGCGCACGAAATTCGAGATGACGTGCTCGCCGAACTGCGACTCGAAGTTGACGATGTAGTGGGGAATGCCGATGGTGGCGGCGACGCGGCGCGCATCGTAGAGATCGTCGATGGTGCAGCAGGTGCCGAATGCCCGCTGGCCGCTCCCGGTGACCTGGCTATTGTCATACAGCTGCATCGATACACCGATGACGTCGTGACCCTGTTCGGCGAGCAGGGCCGCGGCCACGGACGAATCCACGCCGCCGGACATTGCGACAACGATTCTCATGCTGAAATAACGAATGACAAAGAACGAATGACAAAATCAATTTGTCATTTGTTATTCGTTCTTTGTTATTTCCTCGCGCCGACCGTCGTTAGGCTTCTCAACTTTGCGACGAGGGGCGGCAATGCTTCTAGGACGCGATCAACGTCGGATTCGGTATTGGCCGCGCCAAGGCTAAATCGAATCGAGCCTAGTGTGCGGCCATGGGGATAGCCCATCGCCTTCAACACGTGCGACGGTTCGAGCGTGCCGGACGAGCACGCGGATCCGGACGACACCGCAATGCCGGCAAGGTCGAGGCCAATCAGCAACGATTCGGCTTCGACGCGGTCGACGCTGATGTTGGTAGTGTTCGGCACACGCGGCTCGGCGGCGCCGTTGCGATCGGTGCTCGGCACCGACGCCAGGATGCCCGCCTCCAGCCGATCACGCAGGGCGGCGAGACGCGGCCCTTCCGTGTCGATCTTGCGCCTGGCGATCTCGGCGGCGACGCCGAGTCCAACCAGCGCCGGCACGTTCTCGGTGCCCGCGCGACGATTGCGCTCCTGGCGGCCGCCGGTCATGAATGGCAGCATGCGCACGCCGCGCTTGATCCACAACGCGCCCGCGCCTTTCGGACCGTAGAACTTGTGCGCGGCGATCGACAGCAGATCGATGCCCAGCGCGCGGACATCGACCGGCAACTTGCCGGCGGACTGCACCGCATCCGTATGAAACAGCGCGCCGCGCTCGTGCGCCACCGCGGCGAGTTCCGCAATTGGCTGCACGGTGCCAATCTCGTTGTTGGCGTGCATGATTGAAACAACCGCCGTGTCGTCGGTAATCGCTTCGCGCAGGCGATCCACTGACACGATGCCGCTGACATCCATCGGCAGCAGAGTGACCTTCCAGCCACGCTTGGCCATCGCCCTCATGGTGTTCAGCACCGCCTCGTGCTCGATTCCGCACGTAATCAGGTGCTTTCGTCCCGACGGCTCCATGGCCTCGGCCGCGCCGCGGATGGCAATGTTGTCCGCCTCGGTGCCGCCGGCAGTAAAGACTATTTCCGACGCATCTGCCGATAAGAGGGAAGCAACCGACGTCCTCGCCTCGTCCAGCGCGGCTTTGGCCTGTTGACCGAAATGGTGAACGCTCGACGCGTTCCCCCACACGTCCTTCAGGGCCTGAGCCATCCGGTCGGCGACAAGCGGGTCGGGCGGGGTCGTCGCGTTGTGGTCCAGGTAGATGCGCATGGGGTGAAGTGAGATCGTAGCATTCCTGCTAAATGTCGGCAATAAAAGGGGTAGACAACGTTTGGCGGGGGCTTCTATACTGGCGTGACTTCAACACCGAAGCCCACATCCCCGGGTTTCAGCTTTGGCACCCTCGAGCGGTTTTTCCAGTAGAGGGGGAGGTTTTCAGCGATGTGGAAGCGTGACGAGTCGGTTAAACCGGCCGCGCCACCGGCGCCTACTCCGGCGGCTGCGCCTTCGGCGGCTGCTGGTGCTGCGCCGACGGCTAGCGAGCCGATGCGTACTCAACTCGGGAGGGACATGGTGAATATCGGGAAATCGGTAGTAATCAAAGGGGAGTTGAGCGGCAGTGAAGATCTCACGATCGAGGGCCATGTCGAGGGCAAAATCGATCTCAAGGGGAACGTCCTGACGATTGGCCCTAACGGCAAAATCAAAGCCGAAGTATTTGCGAAGGCGGTCGTTGTGCTGGGTGAAGTCACCGGCAACGTCACCGCGTCCGAGAAGGTCGACATTCGCGACAACGGCTCCGTGGACGGCGACATTGCCTCGCCGCGGGTCGCCATTGCCGAAGGCGCGCACTTCCGCGGCAGCGTCGACATGCAGCGCGCGGGCGGGGGCGTCAAGCCACAGCAACACCAGCAGGCCAAGCCGAATTCGAATCCGCAGCCGCAGCAGCCACAGCAGCCGCAGCAGAATCCGCAGCAGCAAGGCCAGCGCGTAGGCGCGTAGTTCGGGTTTCATGGCCGAATCGACACGCTCACTGACCGACCTCTTTGGCATTCTCGGCCCGCGCAAGCCGGCCGAGAGCGCCACGGCGGACGTGTCGGTCACCAACGTTGCCGAGGCGTCGTACCCGACCAAGGCACTCCATAAGTTTGTCGGCAGCCTTCAGGGCAGCGAGGGGCCGCTGCTCCTCGACCTCGGACCCGTGGTCGGGAGCAACGTCACGTTCTTCGGCGAGCAGCTTGGCTGCCGCATCCGCGTCGAAGACATCGCCGCCGACATCGACCTTCATGTGAAGGCCAAGACGACCGAGCAGCTTCCTGAATTCTTCGCGAAACGCTTCACCCAGGCGCCGGGCACCGTCGACGGCGTCCTGTGCTGGGACGTGTTCGACTTTCTCGATCGTCCGGCCGCGCAGGCGCTCGCCACGTCGTTGTCGACGTTGCTGAAACCCGATGGGTGCCTCCTTGGCTTCTTCAGCACCGCCGAGACGCAAGGGTCTCTCTACACGAAGTACGTCGTCGTGGACGAATCGAACTTGAAGTACCGCACCTATCCCGCGTCGCGCCCGCGGCAGCGCAACCTGCTTAACGGCGACATCATCAAGCTGTTCAAGGATCTTCGCGTCACCGACTCGTTCCTGATGAAGAGCAAGGTGCGCGAGATGCTGTTCAGAAAGCCCGCGCGTAGATAAGATCTCGGGCGGGATGGCTCGCCCTGTCGTAGCTTTTCTCAGCGATTTCGGAACACGCGATCATTACGCCGGCACGTTAAAAGCCGTCGTGCTGAGCGTGTGCCCGGACGCCACGCTCGTCGACATCGGCCACGAGATTCCCGCGCACGATGTGCTGGCGGGCGCCCTCGAGCTGGCCGCCTGCTATCGCTACTTCCCGGCCGGTACCGTCTTCCTCGTCGTCGTCGACCCCGGTGTGGGCTCGTCGCGACGCGGCATTGCCGCCGATTGCGGCGACTACAAGTTCGTGGCGCCCGACAATGGCGTGCTTTCGGCGGTGTTTCGCGAGTCGCCGCCGAAGAAGGTCGTCGAGCTCACCGAGCGGAAGTACGCGCGGCCGACCGTGAGCCGCACGTTCGAAGGCCGCGACCGATTTGCGCCTGCGGCCGGGTGGCTGGCGAAGGGCATAGCCCTGGTCTCGCTAGGCAGGAGCATTGCGAATTTCCAGACCATCGATCTGCCGCAGCCGGTGGTGGCGGCCCGCGAGATCACCGGCGAGGTGGTGCGCGTCGATCGATTCGGCAACCTGATCACGAATATCGATCGCCGCACGCTCGAGCACTTCAGCAGCGGCGCCGCGATCGTGATCAGCGTCGGCAGCCGTGACATTGCCCGCATCGTTGCCACCTATGCCGAGGCCCCGGGCGGTGAATTGTGTGCACTCTTCGGCAGCACCGATCATCTCGAGATCGCGGTGAACGCCGGCGATGCGGCGCAGAGCCTGGGGCTGGCCCGCGGCGCGAGAGTGCAGGTCCGGCTCGTGTAATAATCGCTGTTTGCTTACCGGGAGGGCGGCACTTTAGTGCCGCCATAATTCATGGAATCCGATCTCTCATTAGAGTTCCTTCGCGTAACCGAACAAGCCGCCGTGGCCTGCGCCCACACCATGGGCCAGGGCGACCGCCACGGATCGGACCAGGTGGCCGTCGAGGCGATGCGCCGCGAAATGGACACCGTCCCGATTGACGGCACCGTCGTCATCGGTGAAGGCGAGCGCGATGAAGCGCCGATGTTGTACATCGGCGAGAAGGTTGGCCTCGCGCATAAGGACCACACCTCCAACCGCAAGTGGGACGAGGTCGACATTGCCGTCGACCCGCTGGAAGGCACCAACCTGTGCGCCACCGGCGCGCCCAACGCCATTGCAGTGCTGGCGGCCGCCGAAAAGGGCGGCCTGTTACACGCGCCCGATCTTTACATGGAGAAACTGGTCGTCGGACCAGCGTCCAAGCACGTGGTCGAGCTCGATGCGCCGGTGAGAGACAACCTGCGCGCGATCGCGCGCAGCCTGGGGCGCCAGGTCGACGAGTTGACGGTGGTGGTGCTCGATCGGCCGCGGCACGCAAAGCTGATCGAGGACATCCGCTCGACCGGTGCGCGCATCCGGTTGATTGGCGACGGTGATCTGTCGGCGGGAATTTCAGCGGCGGTGTCGGGCACGGGTGTCCACGCGCTGATGGGCACCGGCGGCGCGCCGGAAGGCGTGCTGACCGCGGCCGCCATGCGCTGTCTCAACGGTGAGATCTTCGCGCGCCTCGTGGTCCAGAAAACCGAGGACGAGGAACGCTGCCGCGCGATGGGCATCAAGGACTTCAAGAGGATCTACAAATCGCAGGACCTGGCGTGCGGGAAAGACATCGTGTTTGCGGCCACCGGCGTGACCGATGGATCGTTGATGAACGGCGTACGGTTTTTCGGCGCCGGCATACGTACCAGCTCGCTGGTGATGCAGACCAACCCGCACCGCGTGCGGTTCATCGACAGCATCCAGGTCTACCCCGGACCATCAGTGAAGATTCGTTTCTGATTGGGCCACAGAAGGCACAGATGCCACAGGCGGCACAGATGGCGCAGATGGCACAGACCCGCTAACGCGCGTGGATGAACGGCAGTCGCGCCGAAACGTTCTCGCGGCCGCGGGCGCCGGCTGCATCGGCTTTACCGGCTTCACGCTGGTGATGCCGTTCCTCCCGCTCTACATCGCCGAGCTCGGCACGACCGACATCGGCGAGATCACGCTGTGGACGGGCCTCATTCTCGGCGCCACGCCGACCGTGACCGCGATCAGCGCCCCGCTCTGGGGACGCGTCGGCGATAAGTACGGCAGCAAGCTGCTCGTCATCCGCTCGCTCACCGCCTTCATTCTCACCAAGGCCGCAATGGCGTTCGTGACCGCGCCGTGGCAGTTGTTCGCGCTGCGTGCATTGCTTGGAGTATTTGCCGGCTATGGCGCATTGACGATGTCGATGGCGGCGCAGTCGGTGCCGCGCGACAAGATGGCGGAGGCGATCGGAACCGTGCAGACCGGTCATCGCCTGGGGCCGGCCATTGGCCCCGTGATCGGCGGCCTCCTCGCGCCGATCGTCGGATTGCGAAACGCGTTCCTGGTGGCCTCGACGTTCTACATCGCGGCGATGCTGCTGATCATCTTTTTCTATAAGGAGCCGCTCAAGCGGCGGGCGGAGCACAAGGTTCGCGGCGGTTGGGAAGTGTTCACTCAGCTGATCCGGGAGCCGGGATTCCTGCTGGCGCTATTCGTGATCTTCGGATTGCAGACGGTCGATCGCAGTTTCGGCCCCGTGCTGCCCTTGTTCGTGTCGCAGGTTGGCGTAGACGATGCGCGCATTCCGCTCGTGGCGGGTGTGCTGTTTTCGCTCGGCGCGATCTCCGCCGCGGCTGGTTCGCAACTCGCGCCGCGGTTGTTGAAGAGGCGCACGCCGAAGTTCGTGATCGTGATCGGGACGATCATGGCGTCGGTGGCCCTGGCGGCGATCGTGATCGCGCCCAGCATCGGCATTCTCTCCGTCTCGATCGTCATTGCCGGCGTGGCGATGGGAGCGTCGACAACAGCGATCTACTCGGTGGCTGGTGGCCTGCTGCCGCCAGACGCGCACGCCACCGGCTTCGGGATCATGACCACGGCCTCGCTGCTCGGTCTCGCCGTGAGCCCGGTGGTCGCGGGACTGATTGGCAGCGCGGGCCTGCGGATCGTCTTCGTGGCGGATGTGTTTCTGCTGATGATCCTGGGAGTGTTAGTGATGCGCGGTCTGCAGTCGAAACCCCTGGCTCGAGATTCAGGGGATGCCGCACTTGCCGAGCCTTAGTCGTCAATCCATTTCTTCTTGTGCTTTACCTTCCGAAAGAGGCGCTTGGATTTGTCTTCATGAGCGCCGCCGGTCTGTTTCGGTAACGGCGCGCGCGGCAGCTTCGGCTTTGCGGATCGTCGCGTCGCTTTCCGAGCCATCTGCTTAGGATACAACCTGTCTCCTCGGCACCGAGGCTACCTCTGCCGTATAATCACAGGCGAAACAGGTGAACACATGGTGCTAAGCGACGAAGGTGTCAGACTAGCCGGTCGGTTTGCCTTGCTCGTGGTCTTGATCATCGTGGCCGCGACGTTCCATACCATGGTTGGAGACAGCAGGCGACGTGGTCGCATCATGGGTATCGGAACCATTGGCGGTGTGGCCTTCGGAATGCTGCTGGCTATGCCAGTCTCTCGCTGGTTCGGCGCTGACGTGTCAGCAATCGGTGCCTTGATGGGCATCGTTCTCGGCTGGGGAATCAGCTGGCAGTACGCCAAACTGATTCCGCGTAAGGCCTGAGGCCGTTCCGGCAGTCCGATCGGAAGGGCTGTGGCGCGCTCGTCGGTTCACGGCTCGCCTATCTCAACGGAGAGTGGTGACGTGGGCTTGCGGGGATCATGCGGCTCCCATCCCAGCAGCATCAGCATCGCGAAGAACCCGATCACATAAGCCACGGCCACGTGCCAGCCGCCCTTGATCCACGCACCGACTGAGCGCGCCTCAGCAGCGCGAAGCAGCCCTTCCAGTCGTCCGGCAGCAGCCGTGGCAGGGCCACAGCGGGACGTGGCTCTTTTCGAAATGGCGCGAGAGGATGGCGAACCCGAGCAGCAGGCACGCCAGGTTCGCGATGATCACCCATTCATGCGACAGATGTGTGACCAACCCGTTGAGGCCCGGCCCGGCCGGAAACTCGCTGAACAGTAACTGATACGCGATGATCACGGCCAGCCCGCTGACCGCCACAGCCAGCGTGTGATGATGGAAGATGGCGACCCCGGTGAGCGTCAGTCCAAAGAGCACGAACTCAATTGGCACCTCCAGGTTATATGTGGCGGGTTAGAATCGATCGGAGATGAGTACACGGCGTCCCGTGCTGATGGAGCGGGCCGCGCTGGTCGGCCTCGTAACCGGCGGCGCGCGGCGGGTCGACGCCGAACATTCTCTGGAAGAGCTCGGCGGCCTCGCCGAAGCCGCGGGCGCGCGCGTGGTGTTGCGCGTCCTGCAGGATCGTCCCAAACCCGATTCGGCGACGTTTCTCGGCAGCGGCAAGGTCGAGGTACTGGCGCACGCCGCCGCGGAGGCCGACGCCGACCTGATCATCTTCGATAACGAACTGTCCCCGGCGCAGTTGCGCGAGCTGAACAAGCGGATCGATCGCAAAGTGGTCGATCGCACGCAGCTGATCCTCGACATCTTTGCGAGGCGCGCGCGGACGCGCGAGGGCAAGTTACAGGTCGAGCTCGCGCAATTGAAGTACCTGCTGCCGCGCCTGGTCGGATCGAGCGAGGCGCTGTCGCGCCTGGGCGGCGGCATCGGCACCAGAGGCCCCGGCGAAACGAAACTCGAAGCGGATCGGCGGCGCATTCGCGTTCGCATGAAGACCCTACAGGACGACATCGACGTGGTCCGCCGGCGCCGTTCGCAACTGCGCGAACGCCGCCACAAGGTGGATGTGCCCACGGTGGCGCTGGTCGGCTATACCAACGCGGGGAAGACCACGTTGTTCAATCGATTGACGCGGTCGAATGCCGAAGCCTCGAATGCGCTGTTCGTGACCCTCGATCCGTTGGTGCGACGCGTCGCCCTGCCCGACCGGCGCGAGCTGCTCCTGAGCGATACGGTCGGATTCATCGATCGCCTGCCGCACACGCTGGTTGCGGCGTTTCGCGCCACGCTCGAAGAAACCGCCGACGCCGATCTGGTGTTGCACGTGATCGATGCCGCCAATCCGGAGCGCGAGCGCCAGATGGCCGCCGTGACCCGCGTGCTCGAAGAGGTTGGCGCCATCGAAGTGCCGCGCGTCGAGGTCTATAACAAGGTCGACATGCTTTCCGCCGACGAGCGACGGCGTCTTCAGGAAGCGGATCCGTCGGCGTTGTTGATCTCGGCGGTCACCGGCGACGGGTGCGACGAGCTGCTGGACAGCGTGGCGTCGAAGTTGGCGCTCGATCAGGAACGCGTGACGATCGAGCTCGACCTGTCGGATCCGGTGCATGCCGATCGCCTGGCCTGGTTGTATCGGCACGCTACCGTGCACAGCCACGCCACGATGGGCGACCGGGCCACGCTCGAGGCCGATGTGCCGCGGCGGTTGCTGCCGATGGTCGGCCTGGCCAGGCCGTCCGCGACTCGCGCCGGAGGCCGGCGTGGCTAAGTGTCGGTTGTTGTGGGTGTGCGCGATCGTCGTAATCAGCGCGTGCGCACCGAAGGCCCCGCCCGCCGTCCCCGGCGCACCCAAACATCCCGAGTTCATGTTTCCGATCGTGCCACCGGGTGTGGCGCCGGAGCAGGCCTCGCGCGTCGATCGCGGCTGGACCTATCTGCAGCTTGATGATTTCCGCAACGCCGAGCGTGAGTTTGCCACCGCGCTGAAGCAGCAGCCGAAATTCTATCCCGCGGAGGCGGGCCTCGCCTACGTGGCGCTCGCGCGTGGCAACGAGAAGGATGCCGCCACGCGCTTCGATCGCGCGCTGGAGGCCGAGCCGGCGTATGTGCCGGCCCTGGTGGGTCGCGGGCAGGCCTTGCTGGAGCTCGATCGTGCCGGGGACGCGCTTGCCAGCTTCGAGGCCGCACTCGCAAAGGATGCGTCGCTGGCCGACCTGCGCAGCCGCGTTGACGTCTTGCGCTTCCGCGCCACGCAGGACATGCTCGCGCGCGCCAAGGCCGCGGCCGAAGCGCGGCGATGGGAGGAAGCGAAGGCGGCGTATCAACAGGCGATCGCGGCGTCGCCCGAGTCGGCATTTCTCTATCGCGATCTCGCCAACGTCGAGCGGCAGGCCGGTCAGCTGGCCGATGCCCTCGAGCACTACCGACGTGCCGTGCAGCTCGATCCGACGGATTCAAAATCGCTCGCCGCGATTGGCGACGTGCTCGAGAAACAGGGTGACGAGTTAGGCGCGTTGGCCGCGTATGAACGGACGGCGGCGATCGAGCCGGCCGATGTTCCCGCCGGCGCCATTCCCCGGCTGCGGGCCAGTCTCGCCCTGGCGAAACTGCCCGAGGAGTATCGCGCCATTCCCGGGGAAGCGTCGCTGACCCGCGCGCACATCGCCGCCCTGGTGGGCGTGCGTCTCGAGCCGCTGCTCGCGAGAGCCAGGCCGCAGCAGGTGATCGTCACCGATCTCCGCGGCAACTGGGCGCAGCAGTGGATTACCCCGGTGGTGCGATCGGGCGTGATGGAGACGCTGCCGAATTATGAATTCGAGCCGTCGCGCCTGGTCCGCCGCGGTGAGCTCGCCGCCACGGTGTCGCGGCTGTTGTCGTTGATTGGCGTGGTGAAGCCGGACCAGGTGAAGAAGTGGCAGGGCGCGCGCGTCACGATCAACGACCTGCCGGACACCCACCTGAGTTACCCCGCGGTGTCGCTGGCCGTGGCCTCGGGT
This sequence comes from uncultured Acidimicrobiia bacterium, assembly GCA_963784445.1. Lineage (GTDB taxonomy): Bacteria > Acidobacteriota > Vicinamibacteria > Vicinamibacterales > UBA2999 > 12-FULL-67-14b. Next base: position 1,156,615 of record CAWARO010000003.1, read on the forward strand.
GTGATGCCGCTCAACAACGGCAACTTCGATCTGCTGCGCGCGGTGACCGGCGCCGAGGCGATGGAGATCATTGGCCGCCTCGAGACCCTCGCGCGGCCATGAGCACGCAAGTCTTCACCATCGCGAATCAGCTGACCCTGCTTCGCATGCTGCTGATCCCGGCGTTCGTGATCCTCACCCTCTACGGCGAATTCGGCTGGTCGCTGGTCACGTTCGCCGTTGCGGGCCTGACGGATCTGCTGGACGGTCTCGCCGCCCGCGCGGCAGGGCAGAAAAGCGAGCTTGGCGCGTGGCTCGATCCCGCTGCCGACAAGCTCCTGCTCGTCACCACGTTCATCGTGCTGACGCTGCCGAACATCGGGCTCGTCAATCGCATTCCGCTCTGGTTGACGATTCTGATCATCAGCCGCGACGTCGGCATCGTGCTGACGGTGGCGATCGTCAACCTGGCGATCGGCCCGCGAGACCTTCAAGCCGTCGCTGCTCGGTAAGGCCGCGACCGGCGATCTTCATCATCGCGTGCGTGGTGGTGATGCTGTTCAACTACCTGGGCTATCAGTCGCGATGGGTTGACGCCGCGATCTGGCTGTCGCTCGTGATCACGCTCGCCTCGGGCGTCGACTACGTCTGGCGCTTCAGGAAGATCATCAACAGCCGGTAGGCAACGAGACGCTGGGCGCGGCACGCTGGAGCCATGGACGGGCACGATTACTTCGCCCTCTTTGTCGGCGCAAGTGCGTTGTGGCCATGAGTTAAGAACCGTTTTTGGTGCAAGCGCAGACTTTTGCGCGGCTTGAGCGGCCGGAGGATCTACGTGCGGCCCCGCCGGCCTTGGGGGCTCGAGCGCCGCTGGCCGAATCGTTTCGGACCGAACGAGCCGGATCTCGGACCCTTCGGCCTGTGATTCCGGGACTTGTCCCCCAGAGCCCGAGGCGTCGGTCGTTCGGCCGCCGAAGGCGAAGGGGGATGAGGCGTGGTCGCCACAAAGCCCTCGAGCTTCTTACGCGCAATGCCGCGGCCAAGGAACCGCTCCAACCGGCGCAGGTTATCCGCATCGTCATACGTCACGAAACTGATCGCATCGCCAATGGCCTGCATGCGTCCGGTGCGGCCGATGCGGTGGACGTAATCCTCGGGTTGCGGCGGGAAGTCGAAATTGATCACGTGCGAAATGCCGTCCACGTCGATGCCGCGGGCTGCGATGTCGGTGGCGATCAGCACGCGCACGTCGCCGGACTTGAAATGCTTGAGCGCCGCCAGCCGCTGGCCCTGCGTACGGTTGGAGTGGAGCGTGGCCGTGTGGATGCCGACCGTCTCCAGCTTGCGCGCGATCCGATCGGCGCCGTGCTTGGTGCGTGAAAACACCAGCACCGATTCGAGCGCCGCATCCTTGAGCAAGTGGATCAAGGCCGGTACCTTCGCCGCCATCGAGACCTCGACCACCCATTGCGTCACCGCTTCCGCGGGTGTCGATCGCGCGCCGATTTCCACGAGCGCCGGTGTTGTCAGGAATTCCTTCGTGACCTTCTCGATCTCCTTCGACATCGTCGCGGAGAAGAGCAGCGTTTGTCGAGTCGGCGGTGTGGCCGCGACGATGCGGCGAATCGGCGGGAGAAAGCCCATGTCGAGCATGCGATCGGCCTCATCCAGCACGAGCACCTGCAGCGCGTTGAAGTCCACGTGCCGCTGTTCCATCAGGTCGATCAGCCGCCCCGGCGTGGCCACCACGAGATCGACCCCGCGCCGCAGCGCCTGGATCTGCGGGCCTTCACCGACCCCGCCGAAGATGGTTGCGTAGCGGAGATGCAGATGGCGGCCGTAGGCGCGGATATTCTCTTCAATCTGGACCACCAGCTCGCGGGTCGGCGCGATCACGAGCACGCGCATGCGCCGTTCGGGTTGCGCCACCGAAAGGCGTTCGAGCAGCGGCAGTACGAATGCCGCCGTCTTGCCGGTGCCGGTTTGCGCCACGCCGATGACGTCGCGGCCAGAAAGAATGATCGGGATGGCCTTCGCCTGGATCGGCGTTGGCTCGACGTAGCCTTTTTCCTTGAGCGATTGAGTAAGTTTCGAACCCAGGCCGAGCGTCGTAAATGGCAATTAAGAACCTAGAGCTGTTTTCCGGAAATAGTCGATGGTCGTGCCGAGCCCCTCCTCGAGCGGCACCTTGGGCTCCCAGCCCAATTCCGTGCGCGCGCGCGTGATGTCGGGCTGGCGGACCTTCGGGTCGTCGGTGGGCAGCGGCTGATAGATGATTTTGCTCGTCGAGCCCGTCATCTTGATGATCAGCTCCGCAATCTGCTTGATGGTCATTTCCTGCGGATTGCCGATGTTGATCGGGTGGTTTTCCTTCGACAGCATTAAGCGGATGATGCCGTCCACGAGATCGCTGATGTAGCAGAAGCTGCGCGTCTGTGAACCGTCGCCAAACACCGTGACGTCTTCGTTGACGAGCGCCTGCGAGATGAACGCCGGCACCGCGCGTCCGTCACGAACGCGCATGCGCGGACCATAGGTGTTGAAGATGCGGACGATCTTCGCGTCGACCTTGTGATAGCGGTGATATGCCACCGTCATGGCCTCGGCAAACCGCTTCGCTTCGTCGTAGACGCCGCGCGGGCCAATCGGGTTGACGTTGCCCCAATAACTTTCTTTTTGCGGATGCTCGAGCGGATCGCCGTAGACCTCGGAGGTCGAGGCGAGGACGAACACCGCCGTCTTCGCCTTGGCCAGGCCGAGCGCCTTGTGCGTGCCGAGCGCGCCGACCTTCAGCGTGGGAATCGGCAGCTCGAGATAGTCGATCGGACTGGCCGGGCTCGCCCAGTGCAGCACGTAGTCGACGGGACCGTCGACGTCGATGTAGTTGGTGACGTCGTGGCGGATGAACTGGAAATCACGATCGCGGAGGTGCGCGATGTTCGCGAGGTCGCCGGTCAGCAGGTTGTCGATGCCGACCACGGTGAAGCCCCGACCGAGCAGCGCCTCGGAGAGATGCGATCCGATAAAACCGGCGGCGCCGGTGATGACGACACGTGGCATTCGGGTCTTCGGTCCTGGGTCTGGAGTCTTGGGTTAGATCGCGCTGCGGTTAGGAGCAATTGCGCGAATCAGCGTGAGCCACATGATCTTGATATCGAGGGTCACGGACCAGTTTTCGATGTAATACAGATCGTACTCGATTCTCTTTTCGAGCGAAGTGTTGCCACGCCAGCCGTTGACCTGCGCCCATCCGGTGATGCCGGCCTTGACCTTGTGGCGCAGCATGTACTGCGGAATGCGGTGCTTGAACTGTTCGACGAAGAACGGGCGCTCCGGCCGCGGCCCGACGATCGACATGTCGCCGACCAGCACGTTCCAGAACTGCGGCCACTCGTCGAGATCGTGACGGCGCAGGAACGCGCCAATCCGGGTGGCGCGCGAGTCGTTTTCATCGGCCCAGATCGGCCCCGTATCGCTCTCGGCATCGATCGGCATGGTGCGGAACTTGTAGACCGTGAACTGCTTGCCGTCGAGGCCCATCCGCTCCTGGTCGTAGAACACCGGGCCGGGCGAGCTGCGTTTGATCATCCAGCTGATGACCAGACCGGGCAGCACCATAATCGCCAGGGCGCCCGACGAGATCACGACATCGAGCACGCGCTTGATGAACGCGCTCACGCCTTGTAACGGCACGTCGTTGAGGTTGATCACCGGCACGCCGTCGAGATCCTCGAGCCGTGCACGCAGGGCGATGAACTGCAGCAGGTCGGGCACCACCTTCACGTCCACGCCTTCGCGGCTGGTCGATTCGACGAGGTCGAGCAGCTTCATGTGCTCTTCGAGCGGCAGCGCCACGTACAGGTCGTCGATCTTCTCGTTGGTGACAACCGCCGCCGCATCACTGAGCGATCCCAGCAGCGGCAGGCCGCGATACCCGAGATGATCACCGCCGGCTTTGTCGTCGACGAAGCCCACCAGCTGATAGCCAAGCTCGCGATGTTCGAGGATGCGGTCGGCCACCACGCGGCCGAGATCACCGGCGCCGGCGATCAGGATGCGGCGCAGCCCGACGCCCGCCAGCCACCGCCGCTCCAGCGCTTCGCGGATGAACTTCCGCGACAGATAGCCGAGCGCGATGTTGCAGACGAGGAAGATGCCCCAGACGATGCGCGACACTTCGTACGCGCCGACATCACGCTGCGCCTGCGTCGCGTAATACGCCTGGAAATACAGCGTGGCGACAATGCCGAGCACGACCGCGAAAATGCTGCCGACCAACACATTGAAGAAGTCGTCGATGCGCGAGCGGCCGCGCCGCAGCCGATACAGGCCCTGGAAGTGGAATCCCAGCGGCACGATCAGCGCCACGAACGGCAGCACGTTGAGGTACTGCTCGAACGGTGGAATACCGCGGGTCACTGGGATCAGGCCGGTCTCGAACCGCAACAGGTAAGCCAGCACGAACGCCGCCATGCCCAGCACGGCGTCGGTGAAGACGTGAAAGGCGACGAGGAGGCGATTGTGGCGCTTTACCATCGCTGTCCCGCGGGTGCGCTCAGCGTGTCGTCCACCACGTGCTGAATCTCGGTGATGAATCGATGCCGTGAGAACCGCTCGGCATGTTGGCGAATCCGCGCGGCATCCCACGCCGTGGAGGCTGCGCGCGTCATGCCGTTGGCGAGCGCTTCGACGCTGGTGTCGGATACGAGCACGCCGGTCTCGCCGTCAATCACGGTATCGAGCACGCCGCCCCGGCCGAGCGCCACCACGGGCCGGCCGCACGCTTGCGCTTCAACGGGCACGATGCCGAAGTCCTCTTCGCCGGGCAGTACGGCCGCGATCGACGATCGATAGAGTTCGCGAATCTCCTCATCCTTTCGCCAGCCGACGAGCTCGACCCCGTCACCGGTCAGTGGCTCGAGATTGGCGCGCTCGGGTCCATCGCCAACCACCGTGAGTCGCACGCCCGCGCGGCGCGCCGCCTTCATTGCGAGGTCCACTCGCTTGTAGGGCACGAGCGCTGACACCACGAGAAACTTTGGCTGCTGGCTGATGGCCGGGCCGGCCGGCGAATCTGGAAGCGGGGCGTAGAACTCGGTATCGACCGGTGGATACACAAGGGTCGACTGCCGATTATAGTACAGCGCGATCCTCCGCGCAACATATTGAGAGATAGCGAGATAGCGGTGCACGCGGCCTTCGGTGGCGCGGTCCCACCGGGCCAGTGCGGCAAGCATCGGCCGCAGCGCCCGGTTGCCAAGCGTTCCCACACGGTCGGGCCCGAAATAGGCGTCGAACTGGTCCCATGCGTAACGCATCGGCGTGAGGCAGTAGCAAAGATGCCGCGCGCGGCCGGTCACCACCACCGATTTGGCGGCGCAATGGCTCGTGCTGATCACCAGGTCGTAGCCGTCCAGGTCGAATTGCTCGACGGCGAGGGGGAAGAGCGGCAGGTATTGCCGATAGAGCCGCCCCGCGAACGGCAGCCACTGGATCGCCGAGCGCTTCACGCGGCGGCGCTCGATGGTCTCGGAGGTCGTGCCCGGCAGGTGCACCAGCGTGAAGAGATCCGCGGCGGGAAACATCTCGCAGAACACTTCAAGGGCCTTCTCACCGCCGCGCATGCCGGTGAGCCAGTCGTGGATTAGGGCTACGCGCAAGATCCCATCATGTCACTGAATCCGTTGATCTCGTGATTGGGTGATTTCGTGATCAGGACTCGGCCACCTGCAGATAGATCTCGTGAATCTTCTTCACGCTCTGCGCCCATGAAAACGATCGCGCCCGCTCGTGGCCGCGGCGGATCAAATCGGCGCGCAGCGTCTGGTCGCTGACCGCCAGGCAAATCCCTTCGGCAATCGCATCGGCATCATGCGGATCGACGAGCAGGGCGGCGCCACCGGCTACCTCCGGCAGAGACGACACGTTCGACGTCACTACCGGCGTGCCGCAGGCCATGGCCTCGAGCGGCGGCAGGCCGAACCCTTCGTACAACGACGGAAAGACGAAGGCCCGCGCCAGGCGATAAAACGCCGCGAGCGTTTCCATCGGCTGAAAGCCGAGGAAGCGCACGTGCTTATCGAGTTTGTGCTTGTGGACGGACCGCCGCAGCGTCGGGTACTTGGAGATCTCGTCGCCGATGATCACCAGCTTCAGGTCGTCTTCGCAGCCGCGCGCGCGGGCCCGGCCGAACGCGTCGATCAGCCGCTCGATATTCTTGTGTGGCTTGATATTGCCCACGTACAGCACGAACGGGTGATCGAGCTGGAAGCGCTGCTTGACCAGGTCCATCCGCTCCGGATCGGCCGGCGTCAGGAAGCGTTCGTCGATCGCGTTATAGATCACGACGACCTTCTCTGGACGCACGTTGAAGAATTTCAGGATGTCCCGCTTCGAGGCTTCCGAGACGGTGAGGATCCGGTTCGCCTTCCGCGCCGCGGCCCACATCGATCCCTTGGCGTAGACGTGCGCCAGCTTGCTTGGCAGGTATTGCGGAAACATCAGGTGAATGCAGTCGTGGATGGTGACCACCGACCGGCAGCGCACCAGCGGCGGCAGCACGTAATGGGGCTCGTGCACCAGTTGCACGCCTTCGCGCGCGAGCGACAGGGGGATCTTGAATTGCTCCGCCACCGAATAGGTGGGCGCCGTTTCGGGCACCATTCGAAAATTCTGGCCCAACACATCGCCGGAGTCGAGGTCGTCGGGGCGGCACAACACCACGTACTCGGTGGTGCGATCGAGCCGCGACAGCTCGGTCAGGATGTTGCGGATGTAGGTGCCGATGCCGAAGTCGCGCAGCTTCCTGGCATCGATGGCAATGCGCAGCGACGTCATAGCTTGCCGAGCGCTTTCAGATACACCCGCAACAGCGGCGCCCAGAACGGCTGGTGCTTTTCGTAATACGCCACGTGGCTCTGCTGGCGCAGCCGCTCGAGATCGGGATTGCGCGCCGCCGATCGGCCCCGGTGATGCAGCACTTCAGCGCCGGCGATGTACAAGACCTTGCGGCCACGCTTCGCCATCTGCACACAGAGATCCACATCCTCGGTGTACATGAAGAAGCGTTCGTCGAGCAGGCCCACGGCCGCAAGGTCGGTCCGGCGGATCACCATGCAGGCGCCGCTCACCCACGGCACCGGGCGCGCCGTTCGGCTCAACTTGTCCACCTTGCGGACGATGCGGCGGACTTTGCGGTGATAGAGGCTCGAAAAGATCTTCTGTTTGACCTCGTTCCACGGTGAGAGTGGCGGGCCCCACGACAGCTCGGGGAAGCCACGCTCGTTGAGCATCCGGGCCCCGGCAATCGCGGCGTCCGGGTGCGACGCGAGGCCGCGGACCAGCGTCTGGATCGCTCCGGGCGGCGCCTCCGTGTCGGGATTGATCAGCAGCACGTACTCGCTGTCGGTGGCGCGAATCCCCAGATTGTTGGCGCGCGAAAACCCGAGGTTGCCGCCGGACTCGATCACCGAGACGGCGGGCCACTTCGCGCGCACGTGCGCTGCCGTGCCGTCGGGCGACTGGTTGTCCACCACCGTGATCGTGGTTGGAAACGGCTGCGTATGGCCGACCAGCGACTGCAAACACGCATCGATCTCGGTCGTCGAGTTGTAGGTCACGATGATGATTGCGAGGCTGTCTCTAACGGCCAACGGCAGCCTCCTCGATCACTCTCATGGTGTCGGCGGCGGCGACCTCCCAATCGTACCGGGGCAACACCTCCGTGGCGCGTTGCATGATCTCGGCGCGCGCGGCGGCGTCGGTCAGCAGATCGACAATCGCCGCGGCCACAGCGGTGTTGGGCGCTTCGGGCGCCACGTATCGAGCGGCCGCGCCGCACGTCTCCCTGGCGATCGGAGTGTCGAGCAGCACCGGCGCAACCCCGGCGGCCAGGGCTTCGAGCGGCGTGAAGCCGAAGCCTTCGTACTCAGACAGAAACGCCAGCACCGACGCACGCTGGTAGAGCGACGCGAGGGTCTCGTCATCAACATAGGAGCGGATGTGAATGCGATCGGCATGCGCGCGCTTCTCGCGAATGGCGCCGAGGTCGAGCCGAGGACGACGGGTCCGGTTTTCGCCAACGATCTCGAGCCGCGCACTCGGCACCTGCGCGGCGACCTCATCAAAGGCTTCGATGAGTCGATCAACGCGCCTTCGCTCGAAAATGGAACCGACGAAGAGCACTAATGGCTCTCGGGATCCGGGATCCGGAATCTGGGATCCGGCGTTCGGTTGATCGATTCCAAGTGGGATGACGGTGACGCGCGATCGCTCGATGCCGATGTGCCGCGCGATCTCGGATTGCGAGAACACCGAGTCCGTGATCACCCGGCGGGCGCGGCGCGCCGACCACGCGGTGAGCAGCCGGCGTCGCGTACCCTCGCGGAACGAAAACCATTCCGGGTGGGCAAAAAACGAGACGTCGTGTACGGTCAGGACCACAGGTGCAGGCACGGTAAGGGGTGCAGTGTATCCCGGTGCGAACAGCACATCGGGCCGGTGGGCGCGGAGCGCCGCCGGCAGCGAGCGTTGCTCCCACATGGTGCCGCCGCCACCCTCGATGAGCCGGAACTGCTCGTCCCATCGATCCGGCAGCGTCGGACGGGCATGCGCGTACAACGCCCACTGGTGGCGCTGGGCCACGGCGTTGTCTGACCACGCCTCGAGCAATCCGGCGAGGTAACGACCCACACCGGTGGGCCGGCCGCACAGTTCACGCACATCAACGGCGACGCGCATGGACCTCCATCGCCGACGCGTAGGCACGCAGGGCCGCCTCGGCGCATGCCGTCCAGGTATACCGCGACGCCTGCGCGAGGCCGCGTTCCGACGCCGCCGCGGCCACGCGGCGATCGAGCAGCTCGCGCATCCGCGACGCCAGGCCATCCACATCATCGGGATCGACGGGCGCGGCGGCGGGCCCCGCCACTTCCGGCAACGATCCGCGCGACGACACCACCACCGGAACCCCGCACGCCATGGCTTCGAGTACCGGCAGGCCGAAGCCTTCCTCATACGACGGCAGCACCAGCATGCGCGCGCCGGCATACAACGCGATGCGCTGCGCGGGGGTCACATATCCCGTGATCTCGATGTGCCCCTTGAGCGGCGGCTGCTCGCACCGCGCCTCCCACCGCGCTGATGCGGGGGTGCGATGTCCGGCGAGCACCAACCGTGGCGCATCCGGCACTTGTTCACGGAGCCGCGCGTACGCTTCGAGCAGCGTGCCGACATTCTTCCGGAGGCTCAGCGTGCCCACGAACAAAATGTGATCAGTCTTGACGAAGTCGGGGCGGCGCTGCCTGACATCGGCCGCCCACGAGGGTGGTCCGGGCGGGCAGACGTGCACGCGGTCGCGCGAGAGCTGCAACTCGCGCGTCACTTCAGCGGCGGCGTATTGCGACGACACGATCACGGCGTCAGCACGCGCCGCATGCGATCGTGCCAGCGCGGGGTAGTCGCGGCGAATTTCAGCGGGCATCTGCTCCGGATAGCGCAGGAAATCGAGGTCGTGCACCGTCACCGCCTGCGCCGCGCGCGCCGCGGGAATCAGCAGCGGACTCTGGCTGTGCACCACGTCGTGCTCGCCGGCCAGCCACTCGACCGGCGGCCATTCGAGCCGGTTCCAGGACCACACCAGCGCGCGCACCGGGACCTTGACGTCGGCAATCTTCGCCGCTGGCATTTCAACGGCAAGAGCAGCGTCGGGCCGGTCTTTCCAGGAGCTGGTGAACAGCGTTACTGCATTGGCGTGGCCGCGAGATCCATCACTGAGGGCTTTCGCGAGTTCATGTACGAACTCTCCGACACCGGTCCGTTCGCGCAGAGCGGGACGGTAATCGATCAGGAGCCGCACAGCGAGAAGAGTACCATGGTAGCCTTTGATCCTTTGGGGGTTGAATGAAGATCGCGGTCGTGGGGACGGGGTATGTCGGATTGGTCGCGGGAGCGAGCTTCGCAGAATCGGGCAACGACGTAACGTGCGTGGACAAAGACAAGGCCAAGGTCGCGATGCTGCGCCGCGGCAAGGTTCCCATCTATGAGCCCGGCCTCGAGGAGCTGGTCAAGCGCAACAAGTTGGAAGGACGCCTCGTGTTCACCACCGACCTGCCCAAGGCCGTCCGCGGGTCGGAAGTGATTTTCATCGCGGTCGGCACACCCCAGGGCGATGACGGCTCGGCCGACCTCAGGCATGTGATGACCGTGGCCCGCGACATCGCGCGCGCGATGAACGGCTACAAGGTGATCGTCAACAAGAGCACGGTGCCCGTGGGCACTGCCGAGAAAGTGCGCGAGGTGATCCGTCGCGAGACCACGCATCCCTTCAGCGTGGTCAGCAATCCCGAGTTCCTGAAGCAGGGCGCCGCCGTCGACGATTTCATGAAGCCCGATCGCGTGGTGATCGGCGCCGAGGATCCACGTGCCGCCGAGATCATGGTCAGGCTGCACATGCCGTTCACGCGCACCGGCGCGCCGATCATGGTGATGGATTGCCCCAGCGCGGAGCTCTCCAAGTACGCGTCGAATGCGATCCTCGCCACGAAGATCTCCTTCATGAACGAGATCGCCAACGTGTGCGACCTGTTTGGCGCCGATGTCGATCGCGTGCGCCAGGCCGTGGGATCCGATCGGCGCATCGGTAGCTCCTTTCTGTTCCCGGGCGTCGGCTACGGCGGCAGCTGCTTTCCCAAGGACGTGAAAGCCCTGACCAGGTTTTCGTCAGACAAGAAGTACGATTTCAAGATTCTGAAGGCCGTCGACGCCGTGAACGAGCACCAGAAGCGTGTGCTCGTGCGGAAGATCGAGTCGCACTTCGGCAACGCTTTGAAGGGCAAGACCATCGCGGTGTGGGGCCTGGCGTTCAAGCCGAAGACCGATGACATGCGCGAGGCCCCGGCGATTCCGATCGTCGAAGCGCTGCTGGCGAAGGGCGCGAAGATCCAGGCCTACGACCCCGAGGCGATGAAGACCGCGAAGGGCATCTTCGGCAACAAGATCACCTACAGCGCGAAAAACTACGACGCCCTCAAGGGCGCCGACGCGCTGGCGGTCATCACCGAGTGGCAGGAGTTTCGCGAGCCGGACTTTGCGCGGATCAAGAAGCTGATGCGGACGCCGGTCATCTTCGACGGCCGCAACATCTATCAGCGCGACGAGATGAAGGCCCTGGGATTCACCTACTTTTCGATCGGGCGTTAGACGTCTTGAAGGCTCAACATCCGATGCGAATGGGTCAAGTGTTCGACAGGCCTTCAAGACGTCCCGCCCCGCCGGAGGCGGGGCAAAACGACGCTGCCCTAGCGAGGCGGAGCCACGCCAACAGGCCTTGCCGATCTGAGGCGGAGCCTCGCTAGCGATGTCGCGGGTCGTCGTCACCGGTGGCGCGGGATACATCGGCAGCCACGCGGTCCGCGCGCTCGTCGACGCCGGCCACGACGTGGCGGTGCTGGACGACTTCTCGGCCGGACACGAGCAGGCGGTGCCGAAGGGCGTCACCCTGGTGCGCGCCCGTATTCACGATCACGATGCGGTGAAGCAACTCTTGATCGATCACCGCGCCGACGCGGTGATGCACTTTGCGGCGTGGCTGGCGGTGGGCGAGTCGGTGCAGAAGCCGGTCGACTATTACCAGAACAACGTCACCGGCACGCTCACCGTGCTCGGCGCGATGCGCGACGCCGGCGTCAAACGCTTCATCTTTTCATCGACCTGTGCCGTCTACGGCGAGCCGCAATCGGTACCGATCGTCGAAACGCTGCCGAAGGAGCCGATCAACGCTTACGGCGAAACCAAGCTGACCATCGAGCGCGCCCTGCCGCACCTGGAACGCGCCTACGGGATCAAGTGGATCGCCTTGCGATATTTCAACGCCGCCGGCGCGCATCCTGATGGCACCATCGGCGAGGATCATGCGGTCGAAGTGCACGTGATCCCATTGGCCATCCGCGCCGCGAACGGGGGTACCCCGTTGCGGGTGTTTGGCGAGGATTACCCGACGCCGGACGGGACCTGCCTGCGGGACTACATCCACGTGATGGACCTCGCGGACGCGCACATCCGCGCCCTCACCGGGCTCGAACGCGGCACGCCCTCGAATGCGTTCAACATCGGCACCGGAACCCCCCATTCGGTGCGCGAGGTGATCGACACCGTGAGCCGGGTGGTGGGGAAGCCGGTAGCCTGGGAACCTGCCCCGCGCCGTCCGGGTGATCCTGCGGTACTCTATGCATCAGCCGAGCGAGCCCGGAACGAGCTGGGTTGGCAGCCGAAATACGCTGATTTGGAGGTTATCGTCCGCCACGCGTGGCAATGGCACTCGACCCATCCTGATGGATACAGAGACACCTGACAGCCGACGCCGTGAAGGGCGTCCACGTCTCCGAAGCCTCGCGAGCTGATGGACCCATTCCTGCGTTTGCTCCGTTACGCCACCCCGCACCGTGCCGTGATCGCCGGCGCGTCGCTGGCCATGGTCGTCTACGGAGCCGCCAGCGCAGCCCTCGCCTACCTGATCAAGCCGATCATCGATGACGTGCTGACGAGCCGCAGCGATCTCGCGTTCGTCACCGTCGCGATCCTCGTGGTGTATTTGCTCAAGGGCATCGGCGCGTACTTTTCCAGCTACCTGATGGAAGGCCTCGGCCATCGCGTGGTGATGGTCGTGCGCAATCAGCTGTTCAGTCACACGCTCGATCAGTCGGCGGCGTTTTTCGCCCACCGGACTACCGGCCAGCTGCTGTCGCGCATCAACAACGACGTCGGACTGGTCCAGCGCGCCGTCTCCGAAACGATCGGCGATCTCGCGCGCGAGTCGCTGGTGCTGGTCGGCTGCGCGGCGTTGCTGTTCTATTACGACGCCAAGCTGGCGCTGGTCTGCATGACTGCCGCACCGCTGGTGGTCTATCCGCTCGTCCGCTTTGGCAAGAAAGTGCGGACTGTGACGCGTTGGAGCCAGGAAGCCCACGAGCACATGTCGCATGTCGCCACCGAGGCCTTCATCGGTCATCGCATCGTCAAGGCGTTCGGCGCCGAGCGGCGGGAAGCCGGCAAGTTCGATCGCGCCTCGTGGTCGCTGTTCCGTACCAACCTCAAGGTCACGCGCGTGCTGGCGCTGCTGCCGCCGATGATGGAGTTCCTCGGCGGCGTCGCCATCGCCGGTGCGCTGTGGTACGGCAGCCGCGAGATTGCCCAGGGCCGCCTGACGCCCGGCGAGTTCACGTCGTTCGTGGCGGCGTTGTTATTGATGTACGGTCCGATCAAGAAGCTGTCGCGCGTGAATGCGAACCTGCAGCAGGCAGTGGCCGCGTCCGAGCGGATCTTCGAGTTGCTCGACACCCACACCGAAGTCCGCGAGCGCCCCGGCGCCGCTCCGCTGCCGCCGTTCACCGGCGAGATCGAGTTCAAGGACGTCAGCTTCAGCTACGAAGACGGCCATGGCCGCAACACCTTGCGCGGCGTGTCGTTCACGGTCCGCGCCGGGCAAATGGTGGCCATCGTCGGGCGGAGCGGCGCCGGCAAGACCACGCTCGTCAACCTGCTGCCGCGGTTCTATGACGTCACCGGCGGCGCGATCTTGATCGACGGCCGCGATCTTCGTGACGTCACGCTGGCGTCGCTGCGCGCGCAGATCGGCATGGTAACGCAGGAGACCGTGCTCTTCGACGACACCATCGCGGCCAACATCGCCTACGGTACGCCGGGCGCCGCCAAGGAACAGATCGAGGCGGCGGCCCGGGCGGCCAACGCGCATGATTTCATCGCGGCGCAAGCGCACGGGTACGAGACCACGATCGGCGAGCGCGGCCAGCGCTTGTCGGGCGGTCAGCGACAGCGTCTTGCGATTGCCCGCGCGCTACTCAAGAATTCGCCGCTCCTGATCCTCGACGAAGCCACCTCCGCGCTCGACCAGGAATCCGAACGGCTGGTCCAGGAAGCGCTGGCCACGCTGATGCTCAACCGCACGTCAGTCGTGATTGCGCACCGGCTGTCGACCGTGCGCCGCGCCGACGCGATCATCGTGCTCGACCGCGGGCGCGTGGTGGAGGTGGGCCGGCACGACGAGCTAATCGCGCGCCCGAACGGCACCTACGCGCGGCTGCATGAATTGCAGCTACTCGAGAAGAGCGATGCCCGCGACACCAACGCGGGACCGGACCGGCAAAAATCAGCAGTCAGAAGGCCCTTCGACCCTGCTCAGGGCAAGCAGAAGGCAGAAACCTCGCGATGATTAAGAGCATGACCGGCTTTGCGTCGCTGTCCCACGACGACGAGCGCGGCACCTTGGGCGTGACGATTCGATCGGTGAACCACCGGTTCTTGGATCTACAACTGCGGTTGCCGCCGGTTGTCGCCGATCTCGAGGCGCGGCTGCGGGCGCTCCTGCAGAAACATCTCGCGCGGGGCCGCGTGGAAGTGTCGGTGTCGTTGCAGCTGCGCCAGGGGTCGGCGCCACACGTCGAGCTGAACGAGGAGTTCGCCCAGGCGCTGGCGGCGGCCGTCGAACAGGCGCGCAGCCGCGGCGTGATCAGCGGGATGCTGACCGCCGGCGATTTGCTGCGACTGCCGCAGGCGCTCAGCATTCGCGAGCAGCTGCCGGAGGCCGGGGGCGTCAGCGCCCTGCTGGGCACCTCGCTGGATGACGCCGTGCTGACGGCGATTCAACAACTGGAAGAGATGCGCGTCCGCGAAGGCGCGCACCTGCGGACCGACCTCGACATGAGAAAAGCGCTGCTGTCGGGGCTCATCGCGCGCATTTCAACCGCCGCGAACACCGGCCGCGAAGCGCTGGAAGCCCGGCTGCTCGAGCGCGCGCGCGAGATTGCGACGACGCTGCCGATTGATCAATCAGCGCTCTCGCAGGAAGTGGTGCGCGTGGCGCAGCGGTCCGACATCAGCGAGGAGGTGACGCGTTTTCACGGCCACCTGGCCCACTGGGACGCGCTCTGCGACAGCCCGGAACCCTGCGGACGCAAGCTCGACTTCCTGTTGCAGGAGATGAACAGGGAAGTGAACACCATCGGGTCCAAGGCCGACGGCCTGCAAGTGTCGGAGGTCGTCATCCAGGCCAAAGCCGAACTGGAGCGGATGCGCGAACAGGTCCAGAATGTCGAATAGCGTCACAGAAGGCACAGATGACGCAGCGAGTGCGTGACAACGCAGAGCGCGGCCTGCTCTTCATTGTGTCGGCGCCCTCCGGCACGGGTAAGACGACGTTGGCGGAGCGTCTCGTGCAGATTCTACCCAACTTGCGCATGTCGCGCTCGTACACCTCGCGTCCCGCGAGGGCCGGCGAGCGCGACGGCCTCGACTATAATTTTGTGAGCCGCGCGCACTTCGACGGCATGATCGAGCGCGACGAGTTTCTCGAGTGGGCCGATGTGTTCGGCAATCTGTATGGCACATCGCGGATCGATACCGAGCAGCTGCAGGCGTCGGGCCAGGACGTGGTGTTGGTGATCGACGTGCAAGGCGCCGCGCAGGTGAAGCGCAGCGGTATCGATCACACGTCGATTTTCATGCTGCCGCCGTCGTTCGAGATTCTCGAACGGCGGCTGCGCGGCAGGAGCGCCGACAGCGAAGCGGCGATGCAGAAGCGGCTGGCCGCGGCGCGGGCCGAAGCCGGGTGTTATGTGGATTACGACTACGTGGTGATCAACGATCAACTGGAGCCGACAGTGGTGCGGCTGCAGGAGATCATCGCGGCGGAACGCTCGCGGATGCACCGGATGAGCCACGTGGCGGAAGACATTATTAAGACGTTTAAGGTTAAGAACTAAAATTAGAAGTTAAGAATTAAGAATTAAAAACCCAAAATGGCGTTGATTGCATTGGGCGTGTGCGGCGGAATCGGGGCCTACAAGGCTGTCGAGATCGCGCGCGGGCTTCAGAAGAACGGCCACGACGTGGTGGCCGTGATGACAAAGGCTGCCCGGAAGTTCGTGGGGCCGCTCACTTTCGAGGCCATCACGCGGCGCCAGGTGATTACCGACCAATGGCAGCCCGGCGCGAACGCCGACATCGAGCACATCGCGATCGCCTCGAACATCGACCTGCTCGTGGTAGCGCCGGCCACCGCGAACACCATCGCCAAGTTCGCCAACGGCCTCGCGGATGATTTTCTGTCGTCGCTCTACACCGCAACGCGCGCGCCGGTGCTGATCGCTCCGGCGATGAACACCAACATGTTCGAGCACCCGGCGGTGGTGAAGAACCTCGAGACGCTGGGCGCGCGCGGCGTGCAGATGGTCGATCCCGGGTCCGGGTACCTGGCGTGCGGTTGGATCGGAAAGGGACGTCTCGCGGAACCGGCCGACGTGGTGATCGCAGCAGAGCAGATGTTGCGATCGCGGACCACGGGATCCCTTGCGGGCCGAAGTATTTTGATCACTGCCGGGCCGACCTTCGAAGACATCGATCCGGTTCGCTTCGTCGGCAACCGCTCGAGCGGGCGCATGGGATACGCGGTGGCCGCCGAGGCGCTCCGTCGCGGCGCCGCGGTCACGCTCGTCACCGGTCCGACCCACCTGACGCCGCCGCATGGCGCCGAAGTGGTGAAGGTGCGAAGCGCCGCCGAGATGCATGCCGCGGTGATGGAGCGCGCGGCGGGGCGTGACGCCGTGATCATGGCCGCGGCGGTTGCGGATTACACGCCGGCCGAGAAGTCGCCCCAGAAGGTCAAGAAGAGCGACGGCCCGGTCACCATCACGCTCAACCGCACGAAAGACATCCTCGGCGAGCTCGGCAAGCTGCCGTCGCGTAAGCAGCGGCTGCCGGTACTGGTCGGCTTCGCCGCCGAAACGAAAAACGTTGTCGCTTATGCGCAGGATAAGCTCAAGCAGAAGGGTGTCGATCTCGTGGTGGCCAACGATGTGTCACGCACCGATGCCGGCTTCGATGTCGAGACCAACGCCGTGACGTTGGTGTCTTCAGCTGGAGCGGAGGAACTGCCGCTGCAGACCAAGAATGCGGTGGCGGCGAGGATCCTCGAGCGCGTCGAGCAGTTCCTGGCTGCCGTCCCCACGCAAAACGCCCCGTTGAAGGCGTAACCATGTCGCGTGAGTTGGCGGATCACCTGAAGTACTACGCGGAGATTGGTGTCGACGGCGTCAGCCGCGATCCGAAATGGCGGAGAAGGGTGTCAGACACGGTGGCAGAATCTGCCACCGTCGCGAACGTTCCCATGGTGGCAGATTCTGCCACCGTGTCTGACACCCTCCCGCTGATCCAATCCGACATTGGCCCTAACTGCACTCGCTGTAAGTTGTGCACGCTTGGGCGATCGCAAGTCGTCTTTG
This sequence comes from uncultured Acidimicrobiia bacterium, assembly GCA_963784445.1. Taxonomy (GTDB): domain Bacteria; phylum Acidobacteriota; class Vicinamibacteria; order Vicinamibacterales; family UBA2999; genus 12-FULL-67-14b. The sequence goes on from CAWARO010000003.1 coordinate 1,173,888, forward strand.
GCGTCGGCAACCCGAAGGCACGATTGATGTTCGTCGGCGAGGCGCCCGGTGAAGAAGAAGACAAGCGCGGTGAGCCCTTCGTGGGCCGCGCCGGCCAGCTGCTCACGAAGATCATCGAGGCCATCGGCCTGACCCGCGACCAGGTCTACATTGCCAACGTCATCAAGTGCCGTCCGCCGGGCAACCGCAATCCCGAACCCGATGAAGTGGCGCAGTGCGAACCGTTTCTGTTCCGGCAGATCGACGTCATCCAGCCGCGCGTGATCGTCCCGCTCGGCAAGTTCGCGGCGCAGTCGCTGCTGAAGACCATGGATCCGATCACGCGCCTGCGCGGCCGGCAGTTCGACTACCGCGGCGCTGTGTTGATCCCGACCTTCCATCCTGCTTACCTGCTCCGAAACCCCTCGGCGAAACGCGAAGTCTGGGAAGACATGAAGAAGGTCCGCGCAATCCTGCAGTCCGAAAGCTGACTGCGGACTGTGGCCTGCGGACTTAACTCTCAACTGACGACGGTAGACTGCTGACTGTGTCCGCGTCCGCTCGTTTAGTTTCAGTTGCGGTCCCGGTCCCTACGCTCGGCCTCCTGACGTACTCCGTGCCGCTCGATCTGCCGATGCCGGCGGCGGGTGCGCGCGTGATCGTCCCGGTGGGACCGCGCACGCTCACCGGCGTGGTGATGGGCGAGGCCGCGGCGGCTGATACCGCGTACACGATCAGGTCGATCGCGCAGATTCTCGATGCCTCGGCCTTCGTGCCGGCGGACGTGATCAAGCTCACCGAGTGGGTGTCCGACTATTACCTCGCCGGTCCAGGCGCCACGCTGGCCGCGGCGTTGCCGCCGCACGGCCTGACGTCGCGGCGCGATCGGTTCAAGATCCTGCGCGTGGTGGCGCTCACCGCAGCGGCGCTCGATGAGTTCCTGCCCAAGATCACCGCCAGACAACGCAATGCGATCGAGGTGCTGCGAGGCTTTCCTGAGGGGGTGCCGTCGCCGCAATTGGCGGCGCGTCGCGTGACCGCTGCCACGGTGACACGGCTCATGGCCCTCGGGCTGATCTCGATTCGCGAAGAGCGGGTCGATCGCGATCCGTTCGAGCACGCGGTGTCGGCGATCAAACCAGCGGTGCCGCGCGATGCCACGCCCGAACAGCAGCAGGCCCTCAACACCTTGATTCCGCTCGCCGTGTCGCGGGCGTTTCACGTGGCGCTGCTGCACGGCGTGACCGGCAGTGGCAAGACGGAAGTCTACCTCCGCCTCGCTGATGTGGTCCGCAAGCGTGGCCGCGGTGTGCTGGTACTCGTGCCGGAGATTGCGCTGACGCCGCAGGTGGCGGCGCTGTTCCGCGCCCGGTTTGGCACGGCCGTGGCCATCCAGCACAGCGGGTTGTCGGACGGCGAGCGCCACGATCAGTGGCATCGCATCAGACGCGGCGACGTCGACGTGGTGATCGGCACGCGGTCGGCCGTGTTCGCGCCGCTGAAAAACCCGGGGCTGATCATCGTGGACGAGGAACACGACACGTCCTACAAGCAGGATGAAATGCCGCGCTATCACGGCCGCGACGTGGCGATCATGCGCGGCAAGTTCGCGAATGCGCTGGTCGTGCTCGGCTCGGCGACGCCGACCATCGAGTCGTACACCAACGCGCTCGATGGCAAGTACACCCTCGTGTCGATGCAGAAGCGGGTGCTCGATCGTCCGCTCGCCAGTGTCACCGTGGTCAACATGCGCGACGAGATCGCGCACGCCGGTGACGATGTGGTGCTGAGCCGGCCGTTGGCGGGGGCGATCGCGGAGCGGCTCGAGCGCCAGGAACAGTCCCTGATCTTGCTCAACCGGCGGGGCTTTGCCACGTCGGTGATCTGCCGCCAATGCTCGGCGGTGCTCGACTGCCCGAACTGCAGCATCTCGCTGACCGTGCACAAGGAGGGCAGCGGCTTCAGGGGCCGTTGTCACTACTGCAATTTCAGCAAGCTGGTTTCGAAGGTGTGCGAGAAATGTGCGGCGCCATACATGGAGCGGATCGGCTTCGGCACCGAGCGCGTCGAAGCGGAAGTGAGGAAGGCGTTCCCCACCGCGCGCGTGGCTCGCGTCGATCGCGACACCGTGCGGCGCAAAGGCAGTCTCGTCGAGATCCTCGCCCGTGTGGCAAACCGCGAAGTGGACATCCTAATCGGCACACAGATGATTGCCAAGGGCCACGACTTTCCGGAGGTGACGCTGGTCGGCGTGATTTCCGCCGATGTGGGATTGGGCCTCGCGGATTTTCGTTCGAATGAACGGACGTTCCAGTTGCTGACGCAGGTGGCCGGGCGATCGGGGCGCGGTGAGCGCCCCGGGGAGGCGATCATCCAGTCGCTGCTACCCACGCACTATGCGATCACGCTCGCCTGCACCCAGAATTATCGCGACTTCTACGACGCCGAAATCAAGTACCGTCGCGCGATGCGCTATCCCCCGCAGGTCGCCATGGTCAACATCGTCGTGAGGGGCCGCACCTTCGCAGAAGCGATGGACGGCGCGCACGATCTGGCCGACGCTGCCCGCGGGGCGAAGGGCTTTGCAATCCTCGGCCCCGCCCCCGCGCCGTTGACCAAGCTCCGCGGCGAACACCGCGCGCAGTTTTTCCTGAAGGGAACCAGCCGCAAGGCGATGCGCGAGGCGCTACAGCTCGCCGTTTCGCGCCAGCCAAAGCTCGCGAAGCGCATCTCGATCGACATCGATCCGCTCTCGATGCTCTGACGGCGCGCCCACGAATGGTCCGATCGGTGCCGGCGTAAAGCAGACGATGAGCATCACCAACGCAACGCCGGCGAGCACCAGCCGCCCGCGACCCAGCTGCTGATCGTCGTCGAGAGTCGGCGGATGCTGAGGGCCCAACATGAAGATCATCACGCTCATGAGGATCGTCCAGACCAGCCAGCTCGTTGACACAAACGTGAGCCCAATCGCGGCTGCCATCATCGCCAGGGTGATCGTGGTCGACCGTTGCCCGAGCACGGCATAGGAGATGTGGCCGCCGTCAAGCTGGCCGATTGGAAATAGATTCAGCGCGGTCGCCAGCAGGCCGAACCACGCCGCGAACGCCATCGGGTGCATGTTGAGCCCATGAGTGGCGGGCACGTCGCCCCAAATCAGCCACGCGGCGAACTGAAAGAGCAACGGCTCGCCAAGTTCGTCGAATCGCGAGAGATCCTCAGGAAGGCGATCGACCCGTGACAGCAGCAGGCCGACGAACAAAGCCGGCACCGCGATGACGAACCCGGCGATCGGGCCGGCGATGCCGATATCGAAGAGCGCGACCTTGCTCGGGATGCGCGATCGCAGCCTGATAAATGCGCCCAACGTTCCCGTCAACGGCAGCGGCGCCGGCAGAAAGTACAGGCCGCGTCGCATCCACGTTGTAGCGGAGGCACATCACGTAATGGCCCATCTCGTGACAACCAAGAATCGCGAGAATCGACAGGCTGTACCACAGTCCATGGACCCAGAAGAGCGGATCCGCGAGGCGGCCACGCAGCTGGCCGAGCGCCTCGTTGAGTGTCAGCATCGGCGCTGATCCGAGCGTCGACATGTCGGTCATGAAGCCGTCGTAATGGCACCCGCCAACCATCGTCGTCGTGAAGAACGTGGCGGCCAACAGCGTGAGCTGCACGCCCAACTTGCCATGCCGTGGCGGCAGCGGTTTCGGCACGAAGTCGTCGTAACGATCGTTCGGATCTACAGGAGGCAGATCTGGAATGACAGGCGAGGGACCCTGCGGCCCCGACGGCGGGTACACGGCTTACCCGAGCTTATCCGATGTTCTGAAGTTCCTTGCCTGGCTTGAAGCGGATGGTGCGCCCGGGCGGGATGCGCACTTCTTTGCCGGTGCGCGGGTTGCGGCCGATGCCGCGCTTTCGGGGCTTCACCTGAAACACGCCAAAGCCTCGCAGCTCAATGCGTTCGCCTCGCTGCATCGAGTGACGCATCGCCTCGAACACCGCGTCGACGGCCAGCTCGGCCTTGACCTTGGTCACGTCGGCGACGCGGGAGACTTCGTTCACGATATCGACCTTGATCATTGCTGAGGGTCTGCCTTTATCGGTCTAAATAGCTTAAACCACGGCACTTACGGTGTCAAACGCATAAGTGCTTTATATGGATGTATTTATCGGCAATGATGGGCAGGGACAACAGCCACCGGTGGCCGGAAGCCCTTTCAGGTCTGATATATAGGGGAAATCTTGTCGCCAAGGCCGTTACGCCAAGTCGTGCTGGTCGGACGCCCTAATGTGGGTAAGTCCACACTGTTCAATCGGTTGAGCAGCACGAGGCGATCGATCGTCACGGCCATCCCCGGCACCACCCGTGACGTTATTACTCATCCCGTGGAATGGGGTCGGGTCCATTTTCAACTCACCGACACTGGCGGCCTGTTCGGCGCCAGTCAGGATCCGCTGCACGAGCTCGTGAAAGCGCACGGGTCGAAGGCTCTCAAGACCGCCGACCTCATCGTGTTCGTGGTCGACGGGCGCGAAGGATTGATCCCGGGCGACGAAGACATTGCCAAGGCCACGCGTGATGCCGGCGTGCCCGTGATCCTTGCGATCAACAAGTCCGACGATCGCCGTGCCCGCGATGCCGCTCTCGAATTCTCGCGCCTCGGATTCGATCGCATCGTCGAGATCAGCGCCGAACACGGTCAAGGCGTCGGCGATTTGCTCGAACTGATCACTGAGCACCTGGAACCCAACAGCACCCAACCCTTGGAACCTTTGGAACCCCTGGAACCGTTGGAACCTGTGGAGGAGCCAGCGAAGGAAGAAGTATCCATTGCGATTGTCGGGCGACCGAACGCCGGCAAGTCGTCGCTGGTGAATCGTCTGCTTCGTGAAGATCGCATGATCGTTTCCGAAGTACCCGGGACCACGAGGGATTCGGTGGACTCGTTACTGCAATGGCACAAGCGGACGTTCCGGCTTGTCGACACGGCGGGGATTCGGCGTCCTGGACAGGTCGCGAAGTCGCAGGTGGAATCCGTCAGCGTGCTGCTGGCGAAGCGCGCGATCGAGCGCGCCGACGTGGTGGTGCTCGTGCTCGATGCCACGGTTGGTCCCACCGATCAGGACGGGGCCATTGCCGGCGCCGCAAAGGAAGCCGGCCGCGGCATCATCATCGCGGCGAACAAGTGGGACCTGATGAAGGATCAAGGCCCCGACGCGTCGAAGGTGTTCGACGAGAAGGTCCGTTACCACCTGAAGTTCCTCGACTACGCGCCCATCCTGCATATCTCGGCGGTCACCGGCGAGCGCACGCCGAAGCTGCTCGAGGTGGTCGATCGCGTGGCCGTGGCGGGCCGCACCCGCGTGTCAACCGGCGAGCTCAACCGGTTCATCGAGAAGATCACCACGCAGTCGCCGCCGGTCACCGGCGGCAATCGCAACGTGCGCGTGATGTATGCGTCGCAGGCGAGCGTGGCGCCACCCACTTTCGTGCTGTTTACGAACACGGTGGCGAAGCTGCATTTTTCGTACGAGCGGTTTCTCGAGAACCGGTTGCGTGAGACGTACGGATTCTTCGGCAACCCGATTCGCATCCAGGTCCGCGGCCGCAAGAATGTGCGAAAGGACCGGCGCACGGGCACCGAGCGCGCGCCGGACCGTCGGAAGCCGGTGAAAAGGGGCCCGGGCTCAAAGCCCACCAGGGCCTCGCGCGCGAAGGCCGCACACAAGAAGTCCGGGGGACGCGGCGCGAAATCGGCAGCACGCGGTGCCAAGGGCGCGCGGCACGGCGCGAGGCGCTCGAAGCGCTGAAAATGGACCCGACCCCCCTTGGCCTGGGCGACCCTTGGCCTGGGCGACGAAGCCGGCGCCGAGCGTCCGGGTTCGGAGTGAAGGCTTTATACTGACTTTGAAATGGCGGCACCAAAACGCGAGCTCTTCAAGGCCGTGGAAGTCTGCGAGGTCGTGCAGCTGCAGCCCTACGTGTTGCGGTCGTGGGAAGCCGAGTTTCCGCAAATTGGCCAGACGCCCGCCGGCGGCGGACCACGCGTCTACCGTCGCATCGATATCGAGCTGGTGCTGCGGATCAAGCAGCTGGTGTTTGACGAGGGCCTGACGCTCTCCGGCGCGCGGCGGCGGCTCGAGGAGGACAGCGGCGAGAATAACGGCGCCACCGTGCTCGTCAACGAAATGCTCGGCGCCGGCGTGCGCGCGAAATTGAAGACGGTCAGGAACGGGCTGGAGTCGATTCTGCAACTGCTCTCGAAAGACGAGGAAGAGGGCGAGTTACGGTTGGTGCCGCCCCCGGCCCCTGTGGCGGCAAAGAAGAAGCCAGTCGCCAAATCGAAAGCTAAGAAGTAAACTGGACATTCAACTGTCGACTGGTCTGGACGGGATGTAGCGTAGCCTGGTAGCGCGCCTGCTTGGGGTGCAGGAGGTCCCGAGTTCGAATCTCGGCATCCCGATTACCCTCCACAGACGAATATCCACAGATGGCACAGATCACACAGATCTGACTGCGATCGAAAAAGCCGAAATTCTCAGTTCTCCGCCGATGCGTGGTGACGCTTCCGCGTCCGCGCTGCCTTGCGGGCGGCCGCACGTCTGACGCGTGGCCCCTTGGTGCGCACCGCCTTGCGAGCGGCCGCGCGGCGCTCCGTCCTCGTCCGCCGCTTGGCGGCTGAGCGCGCCTGTTTGGCCAGGGCGCGGCTGCTCGCGGCCGCGCGTCCCTCACGCTTCAGCCGGCGAAGCATCGCCTGCGATCGGCGACGCGAGGGTTTGGCCCGCTTGCGTCCGGCGCGCGACGCCGACTTGGCGCTGCGCTTGGTCGCAGCGCTCGCGTTCTTCGGCGTGGGCAGCTTGACACCGGCGCGTCGCGCTTTCGCCAGGCCGATCGCGATCGCCTGCTTCGCGCTGCGCGCACCATGCTTGCCCTCCCGGATGTGATGGATCTCTTCGCGCACGAACTCACCAGCTTGCGTGCTGGGCGCCTTGCCCTGACGCTTGTCCCGCCGCGCGCGGTTAATGGTTTCCTTCTCAGGCATTCCGACCTCCGATCACCGGAGACGATGCAACGCGGGTGCCATACGCCGCCTGGCCACTCCATCAATAATGGAGAGAGTGCGTCTTGCTCCAAGGTCGGCCTTTCAGCTGATCACGATTGCCGTAGCGGTGGCGGTGGCGTTCGCTCCGCCCGGGGCCCGCGCCGTCGAGCGGTGGTATGCGCGCGGTCTCTATCCTCAGCTGCAGGCCGTCGCCACCTCGGTTTCGAATCGCGTGCCGGTTGCGCTGTTCGATGTCGCGGTGATTGTCCTGGCGACCGTTGCGCTCGTCACGTGGATTCACTCGATTCGCGTCGCGCGAAGGAAGCGATCAATCGGCACGATTGGCCGCGGCTTCATGGCGACCGTGACGCTGTTCGCACTGGTCTACCTCTGGTTTCTCGGCGCGTGGGGCCTCAATTACGCGCGGCAGCCGATCGAATCGGTGATTGCGTACGACGCGTCACGAATCACACCGCAAAACGTGCGCGCGCTCGCGGAGTATGCCATCGCGCAGGCGAACCGCACGCACGCCGCCGCGCACGCCGCCGGCTTTCCCGCGATCGACGAGATGCCGCAGCCGCTCGTCACCGCGCTGCAGGACGTTGAGCGCGAGCTGGGACGGCCGCGAACCACCGTCGTCGCGCGCCCGAAGAAGTCGATCTTCTCGCCATTCTTCCGTGCCTCGAGCGTGAGCGGCATGCTCGCGCCGTTCTTTCTCGAGACGTTGCTCAATCCGGATCTCACCGGCCCGGAGCGCCCCTATGTGCTCGCGCACGAATGGGCGCACCTCTCCGGGTATGCGCCTGAAAATGATGCCAGCTTCGTCGGGCTACTCGCGGCGTTACGAGCCGGACCGGCCGCGGAATACAGCGCGTGGCTCGAGCTCGCATTCACCACGGTCGGCCAGCTGCAGCCGGTGACGCAGAAGCTCGTGTTGCAGAATCTGGCCGAAGGACCACGACAAGATCAACGCGCCATCTACGAACGCGTGATCGCCAGCCGGATCGAGACCGTCGATCGCATGGCGTGGGCCACCTACGACCAGGCGCTGCGATCGCAGGGCGTCGAGGAAGGCGTGCAAAGCTATAGTCGGGTAGTGGAGTTACTGCTGGGCACCGATGTCTTGAAGGTCCCAAGCCCCGAGCCCCAAGTCCCCGCCCCCGCCGAGGCTACCGCAGGCACGCCAAGACCATGAAGACCCGTGTCCTGAAAGTCGACCCGTCACAACCAGACCCGACCGTGATCGAAGAAGCGGCCGCAGCGATACGCGATGGAAAACTCGTCGCTTTCCCGACCGAGACCGTCTACGGCCTCGGTGCGCACGCACTGGACGAAAGCGCCGTGCAGAAGATCTTCGACGCGAAGGAACGGCCGGCTACCGACCCGCTGATCGTGCACATCGCGCACGTCGGGCCAGGTCCCGCAGTGCGCGGCGTCATTCCCCGCAGCCGCGCGAAAGCTCGCGCTCTCGTTCTGGGCCGGGCCGCTCACGCTGATTCTTCCGAAGAAGCCGTCGATTCCCGATCTCGTTACCGCCGGACTGCCGAACGTGGGGCTGCGCGCGCCCTCGCACCGCGTGGCACGGGCGCTGATGGAGATGGCCGGCGTGCCCATTGCGGCGCCGAGCGCCAATCGCTTTTCGCGTCCCAGTCCCACCACCGCGGCGCACGTGAAAGATGATCTCGACGGCCGTGTCGATCTGATTCTCGACGGCGGCCCCACCGACATCGGCCTCGAGTCGACGATCGTCGATTTTTCGGTCGACCCTCCGGTGCTGCGGCGGCCCGGCGGCATCACCTTCGAGCAGGTCCACTCGCTGGTGCCCGAGGTGGTCCAGCAATCGGGCGACGGCGATGCCGCAAATCCGCAGGTCGCCCCTGGACAGCTAACCCGGCACTACGCACCGAAGGCGGCGCTGACCCTCTATGAGGGGCAGCCCGAGCTCGTGATCAAGAAGATCGGCGCCGATGCCCGGACGGCAGTGGCACAAGGCTCCAAGGTCGGGATCCTGGCGCCGGAGGACGATTTGAAGGCCCTGGCTCCGGTGCTCGCCGCGGCGGCGTCAAGCGGCCGGATCGAGGTGCGTCCCTACGGGTCCCGGGCGGACATCGAGAGGGCGGGGCGGGAGTTCTTTGCCGCCCTGAGGGACCTGGATGCCTCGGGCGTATCCGTGATCCTCGCCAGCTCGGTGGGCGGCGATGGGCTGGGCCGGGCCATTCGCGACCGGCTCGCGCGCGCGGCCGAGGGGCGGGTTAGAACCCTCCATGGAACGATCGTTTAATTCTCAAAACCCGACCTGTAACAACGTATTAGCTTGTGACACTTGGTGTTATCATGCGCACCAATTGGGGGATGGCTCCATGAATCAAGAGAGCATGGCGGATGCTCCGGTTATCCAACCGGGACATTCACGTAGGAATTTCATTAAGGGCGTGATCGCCGCAGGCGCAACCGTGTCTGCGTCCGCGTACCTGTTTCGCACAACGATCCTCGGCCAGAACGAAGGCATGGCCGGGGCGGTCGAACGTCTCATCACGCTCGACATCAACGGCCAGCAGCGCCGTGTCGACGTGCTCAAGAACGAGACGCTCGCCATGACCCTGCGCTACAAGCTGGGGCTCACCGGCACCAAGCTCGGATGCGACCGCTCCGAATGCGGCGCGTGCACCGTGCTGGTGGACGATGTGCCGCACTATTCCTGCTCGGTGCTAACGCATAGCATCCGCGGCAAGAAAGTGGTGAGCATCGAAGGTCTCGCTAAGCCCGATGGCACGCTGCACCCGGTGCAGCAGGCCGTGGTCGAGGGCCAGGGCTTCCAATGCGCCTTCTGCATGCCGGGTTTCGTGATGGCCACGGTCGGCTATCTCAAGACCAACCCGAATCCAACGCGCGAACAGCTCGCGCACGGCATCTCCGGCAACCTGTGCCGCTGCGCCGACTACGACAAGATTCTCGACTGCATGGTGCACGCAGCCGAACTCTCGAGGGGAGCGTAATCATGGCGCAAGAAAAGCCTGCAGCTCCGCCGGTCATTCCACCGGTTCCGAAAACATTCAAGCTCCTCGGCCACAACTACGTCACGCCTGATCTGGTGGCGAAGGTCACCGGCCGCGCGAAATACGCCGAGGACTATCGCGGTGAGGGCATGGTGTTCATCAAGCTGATGCCCAGCCCGCGTCCGCACGCACGCGTGGTCAGCATCGACGCCTCCGCCGCGCTCGCGATGCCCGGCGTGCACGGCATCCTCACCGCCGACGATCTGCCGGCGCCGCCGCCGCCACCCACGCCGCCCGCCGCCGCGCCGCCGGCCAAGAAGGCCGAAGGTGACGCACCGCCCGCGAAGAAGGCTGAAGGCGCCGCCGCCGGTGCCGCTGCCGGCGTGCAAGGCGCGCCCGCCGCACCGGCAACCCCCGCGGCCGCACCGGCGCCGGCCGCACCGGCTGCGCCGCCGATGCCCGCGGAATTCGCGTTGACGAAAGAACCGGTGTACGAGGGCGAGCCGATTCTCGCCATCGCCGCAGACAGTGAAGAACTCGCGGCCGAAGCGATCGATCGCATCGTCGTCACCTTCGAACCGTTGCCGCACGTGATCGATCCGCTCGAAGGCCTCCGCCCCGGATCATCGAATGGCCGCGAGCAGGGCAACATCTTCGTGGGCCCGAGCATGCGGACGTTGAAGTGGACCGCGGCCGACATGGCGCTGGTCGACCAGGGCAAGTTCCCCTCGAATGCCGAGGCGGCCGAGACGTTGACGTTCGGCGACATCGAGGCGGGCTTCAAGGAAGCCGACTTGGTCGTCGAGCGCGACATGCATCAGCAGACCACGTCGCACCAGCCGCTCGAATCGCGGTCGGCGATGGCCTACTGGCAGAACGGCAAGTGCTATCTCCACATCTCGACGCAGAGCCTCGCGCGCTCGGTGGCGTCGGTGGCGGGCTGGGTCGGGGTGAAGCCCGATGAGCTCGTGTTGATCAGCGAGTATACCGGCGGCGGTTTCGGCAGCAAGATTCCGGGCGCGCAAACGATGGCGATCCCGGCGTTGATGTCGAAGAAGCTCAACGGCCGCCCGGTGATGATGCGCATCTCGCGCGCGGAAGAGACCTACATCGGCCGCGTGCGTCCCGGCTACCAGGGCTGGGTCAAGATGGGCTTCAAGAAAGACGGCAGGGTTACGGCGATCGACACGTTCATCGTCGAGGCCTCCGGACCGTATCGCCGCCAGGGCGATCACGCCACGACGGCGAACATCGGCTCGTTGTTGTTCCAGGCGCCGAATATGCGCTTCCGCGGTATCTCGGTGGCCACCAACACGCCGCCGGGCGTCTCGCAGCGCGCGCCGGGCGGACTGCAGGCGTCGGTCTGGTTTGAGCCGCTGATGGTCGAAGCGGCGCACAAGCTCGGCATCGATCAGGTCGCGCTTCACAAAATGAACGCGCCTGAGGGCCAGGCTGTGTTCGGTCTCGTTCCGCCGAACACGCCGCCGGGACGCCCGCGCAACAAGCTCACCAGCTGCTTCGTCAAGGAATGCCTCGACAAGGGCGCCGAGATGTTCAACTGGGAAGCGCGCAAGGCGAACGGTGGCGGCAAGCGCACTGGCAGCAAAGTGCGCGGCGTGGGCGTGGGCATCGGTGCCTACACCGCCGGATCGATCGGCGTCGACGGCCTCTGCATCCTGCGTCCCGACGGCAAGCTCGAAATCCATCAAGGCGTCGGCAACCTCGGCACGCTCTCGACGTTCGACACCGCGCGCGTGATTTGCGAGGTGTCGGGCTTCCCGTGGGAGCAGTCCGAAGTGGTGTGGGGCAACACGTCGAAGGGCCTGCCGTGGTCGTCGATTCAGGCCGGCAGCCAGACGACGTATGCGCACACCCGCGCGAACTACGCAACGGGCATGGACTTCAAGAAGAAGCTCACCGAAATTGCCGCGAAGGATTTCGGCGGCAGCCCGGCGAGCTACGACACCAACGATCGCGGCGTGATTCGCAAGGGCGGCGGCGTGGTGTTGACGTGGGCGAAGGCGGCCGAACGCGCGATTGCGCTCGGCGGCATCTACGACGGCACCGAGACGCCCAAGGAAATCAACGCCATGACCAGGGCCGCGGCGGCTGCTCACAAGGGCCGCGGGCTGATGGGCGTGGCGCGCGACAACCTGCCACGCGACGGCCAGACCTACGGCTTCATGGCGGCATTCGCCGAGGTCGAGGTCGACGTCGAGACGGGCGTGTGGACAATCCTCGATTTCGTCGGCGTGGCCGACGTCGGCACGGTGATTCACCCGCACAGTCTTGGCGGGCAGATCCTCGGCGGCGGCATCCAGGGCATCAGCCACGTGCGCAGCCAGAAGCTGGTCTATGACCCGCACTATGGCAACGCGTTGGCGACGCGCATGCACCACAACAAGCCGCCGACGATCCTCGACATCCCGCAGAAGTCGCAGTGGGCGGCCGTTGGATTGCCGGACCCGACCAATCCGATCGGTGCCAAGGGCATCGGCGAGCCTTCGACGGTGGCCTCCGCCGGCGCGGTGTTGAATGCGTTGGCTGATGCGGTGGGCGACGACATCATTCGCCGCACACCGGTGCAGCCCGAGATGATCATGGCGACGCTGGCGAACAACCGCCAGATCGCATACGAACGTTTGACGGCGTTTATCTAAGGGGAAACTGAAAATGCCACCGATTCGCGATGCAATGCCGGCATTTGAGCTCTTCCAGCCCGCGAGCGTGACCGACGCGCTCGGGGTACTCGACCGTCACGGCGCCGACGCCTGGGTGATGGCGGGCGGCATGGACACGTTCGACTGGTTGAAGGACCGCATCAAGAAGCCGAGAGTGGTCGTCGACCTGGGTATGGTGAACGAGTTGCGCGGAATCAAGGACGCCGGCGGCGGCCTCGAGATTGGCGCCATGACCACGCTCACCACGATTGCCAACGACCCGATGGTCAAGGAGCGGTTCCCGCTGCTGGCGCAGGCGGCGCTGATCGTCGCGTCGCCGCAGATCCGCAACCAGGGCACGGTGGGCGGCAACATCTCGCAGGACGCCCGGTGCTGGTACTATCGCGCCGGCTGGCCGTGCTACCGCGCGGGCGGCAACATCTGCTACGCCGACACGCCGCAGGCGGTGAACCGCGAGCACGCGATCTTCAATGCCGATCGCTGCGTGGCGGTGAACCCGTCGGATACGGCGCCGGCGCTCGTGGCACTGGACGCGCAGTTCGTGATCAAGCGCGGCTCGGCCGAGCGCGTGGTGCCGGCCGAGGAGTTCTTCATCGGTCCGGAAATCGACATCACGAAGCTGACGATCCTGCGGCCGGGTGATCTGCTCACCGCGATTCGCCTGCCGGCCACGTGGGCGGGCAAGGCCCACTACTTCGAGAAGGTCCGCGATCGCATGGTGTGGGACTTCGCGCTCGTTAACATTGCCGCGGCGATCAACGCGTCAGGGTCGACGATCAGCGATGCCCGCATGGTGGTGAATGGCGTGGCGGCCACGCCGTACCGCCTGACCGCGGTCGAGTCGTTCATCAGGGGCAAGGCGCGCGACAAGGCCACGGCCGATCAGGCCGCCGACATCGCCGTGCAGGGCGCCGTGACGCTGCGTCACAACGCCTACAAGATTCCGCTGGTGAAGGCACTGGTGAAGCGCGCCATCCGTGGGGACGCTGAATGGACCTCCTAGAACGGATGCGCTCGCCGTGGGGCGAATCGGTCTTTGTCCACATTTCGTGGGACCTGTTCTGGGCCTCGCTGGTTGGCGGCCTGTTGTTCCTTCTCGCGCACGGTGGCTACATGCTGTTCTCGCAGCACCACAAGCGCAACAAGGACGAAGTCGATCGCCTGGAAGTGGAACGCGCCGGCCTGCCGGCGCGGATCCAGCGGCACGGGTTCGTGGCCCGCGTCTTTCACTGGGTGATGGCGTTTTCCATGCTGGTGCTGCTGTTCACTGCGTTCCTGCCCATCGTGGGCGTCCGGTTCGCGTGGGTGCAGTGGCACTGGATGGCCGGCATCCTGTTGACCGCCTCGATCCTGTTCCACATCGTGCACGCCACGTTCTTCCTGGACTTCTGGTCGATCTGGGTCGGCCCGAAGGACATCCCCGAATTCAAGGCGGAGATGCTGCGTGAGGTCGGCCGCGAAGACGTGCCGGGACCACGGCCCGGCAAGTACCCGCTCGGCAACCGGCTCTATCACCTCGCGGTGGTGGTGGCGGGCCTGGGGGTGATCGCCACCGGCGTGGTGATGATGTGGCGCGTCCGCACCGGGATCGTCGACCGGAACCCCTACCTACTGTCCGACACCACGTGGGGCCTCACGTATGTGCTGCACGGACTGGCGGGCGTGGGCTTTGTCGGCCTGGTCATCGCGCACATTTATTTCGCGCTGCGTCCCGAGAAGCTGTGGATCACCAAGTCGATGATCTTCGGCACCATCTCGCGGCGTGAGTACCTCGAGTACCACGATCCCGATCGCTGGGTCGCCGACGGCCGCGACAAGTCGTCTCGTTCGCCCGTCGCGTGACGCCAGACGCCGCTAGAGAAGAGTTGTCCCGGCGCGCCGATGCGATCGAGGGCGGCTACGAAATGATGCTGGCGTACGCGGCGCAGGGTCTGCCATCAGACCAGGGCGCCGCGAACTCCAACCAGCTTCGCGAACATCTCCAACGCTTCGAAACGGCGCTGACGGGGCTGGCGCAGACCTACCGTGATTGCGCCGCCGCCCTCGGTGTGGGCCCGGCCGACGCGCTCAATAGCTTCCTGAAGGTTCTCGAGAGCGACGCCGCGGCCACGCAGGCGGCGTTGCGCCTGGTGCTGGGGCAACCCGGGATTAGCTCGCAGATGATCGACAACATCAACGCGTCGATCCACGTCCGCGCTCTCCTCACCGACGTCTTCGTCGTCGACGAGATCATCAAAGCATCGAAGTCCAGTGCGTAGAGGCGGGTCTTTCGAAGTCCGCCGAAGCCCGACAGCGCGAAGGTGGAAGACCCGCCTGCCGACGGGCTCAAAACGTCAGATCCGCAACCGACTGAATAATCCTGGTGTGGGGCGCCTGTTGCAGCGCCTCGCGCGGGTGCGCGCCCGACAGCACCCCGATGTTCCAGCGCACGCGGGCACGGGCCGCCGATTCGAGGTCGAGCGCGGTGTCGCCGACGTTGGCCACCCGGTCCGGATCCAGCACCGACGTCATTTTCATCGCCAGTAGAATCAGGTCCGGCGCCGGCCGGCCGTTGACCACGTCGTCGCCACACACGAGCACGTCGACGGTGTTGCGCGTCCAGCCGATTGCCGAGAGCAGCAGTGTGGCGAGGTCGCGATCGAAGCCGGTGGTCAATGCGATCTTGCCGCCGCGGGCGCGGACATGCTGGAACGCTTGCAGCGCGCCCGGCACGCTGTGCACGCCGTCGCTGGCGTAGCGGCTGGCGAGCTCGTGGCGAAACTGCTCGTAGATGCCCTCGGTGCGATGGACTTCCGACGGCGGCAGCAGCGCGCGGATGGCTTGCCGCTTCGAAGCGCCGCGCACGCGCGTGATGTCGTCGGCGCTGAGGGCGATGCCGTTGGCCGACAGCGCGCCGGCAAACGCGGCCGAAACCTGTCCGCGATCTTCAACAGTAGTACCTGCCATGTCGAAGATTACGAGCGCAGGAAAGTTCATCACAAGTCAGGCATCACGAACGTCCGCCGTGCGAGGTCAGACGCCAACAGCTCCTTCGAA
Organism: uncultured Acidimicrobiia bacterium; assembly: GCA_963784445.1. Taxonomy (GTDB): domain Bacteria; phylum Acidobacteriota; class Vicinamibacteria; order Vicinamibacterales; family UBA2999; genus 12-FULL-67-14b. The sequence goes on from CAWARO010000003.1 coordinate 1,189,629, forward strand.
TAATACCGGTTAAGGATGGACGGTTTCCAAGTCAGCAAATCGGCGTTGGCGTCGGCAAATGTTTCCCACGTGTCGGCCGAGGTCCGGGCCTGCCGCTCGGCGATGAGCAGCAGGAACGCCCAGGTGATTGTTTCGTGATACAGCCCGGTTGCGCCCTTGGCGTCGGCGAAGCGCTTGATGGCGGCGGTGAATTCGCCGAGCGCGGCCGGCATTCCGTAGCGGCGCACGAACAGCCATGCCACGTGCACGTGCTGCGCGTGGTGAAACTGGTCGGCTGGCAGGGTCGTATCAACGAACTGTTCGAGCAGCACGACTCTTCTCCTTCAACTTGTGGGCATCCTCCGCGGTCAGCGTCAGCCCGAAGACCTTTTTCAACTCCGCCACCTTCTTGCGCGTGGGCGCCGAGAACGGCGCCTTGCCCTCGAAGGCGTGCAAGGCGATGCCCTCGAGGAGGTCGCCGAGGGTAATATCCAGGCTGTCCGCCAGCGCCTTCAGCACTTTGAGCAGCCGCTTTTCCAGGCGGACCCCGGTCTGGACGCGTTCGACGATCACTGTTTGTGACATAGGTAACTTGGTACCAATATAACGTACATGGCAAAGAACCCTCGACCGACCGATGCCGCCACCGCCGTCGCCTGGCTCAAGGCCCAGGGCGACCCGGCCTTCAAAGCGGGCCTCGCCCGTTATGGACTCCCTACGGAAAAGGCGTTCGGGCTGTCCGTGGCGACGATTAAGAGCTACGCGAAAACACTCGGCCGCGACCACGATCTGGCCGTGGCGCTGTGGAAGACCGGCTGGACCGACGCGCGGATGCTGGCGGCGCTGGTCGGCGAGCCGGACAAGGTGACCCCGCGCGAAATGGATGCCTGGTGCCGAGACTTCGACAGCTGGGGCATTGTCGACACCGTCTGTTTTACGCTGTGGGACCGGTCGCCGCATGCGTGGCCGAAGGCGAAACAGTGGGTGACGCGCAAGCCTGAGTTCGAGAAGCGCGCCGGCTTCGTGCTGATGGCCTGCCTCGCCGCGCATGACAAGAAGGCGGCGGACGCGGACTTTCTACCGTTCCTGCCGCTCATCGAGAAGGGTGCGAGCGACGAGCGGAACTTCGTGAAGAAGGGCGTGAGTTGGGCGCTGCGTCACATCGGTCATCGCAGCAAGAAGCTTCACGCCGCCGTGATCAAGACTGCCACGCGTCTGTCGAAGTCGTCCGACCGCACCGAACGGTGGGTCGGCAAAGACGCGCTCAGGGACCTGATGCGTCCGACCGTGCTGAAGAAAGTAGCGGCGAAGCGCTAGCTTTTGCCCTTTCGCGCTTACGCGCGAAACCTTCGGGCAAGGTGTGCGGTTCAGCCAACCGTTGTAAGCTACCCAACCATGCGCGGGGTTTCTCTGATCGCCTTCTCCTTGATGCTGTGTTCGCCGATCGTGGCGCAGGATCGCTACATAGCGGCCGACGGCAAACTTCGCGTCGCGCTGGCGCAGCAGCCGCTGGGACCCAACGGGCCATCGAAGGGTCCCGACACCATGGCTACAGGCGGTATCCAGAAGATTCTCGCCGACCTTGGTGCCACTGTCCGCGTCGAGCGAGCGCAGCTGACCCCGTTCGAAGACACCGAATATGGCGGTTGGAAGAAGCTGGGAATGAGTCTCGGTCACTTCGCTGACATTGTCACGAAGAACGAGCGCGACGGTTACTTCACAGTCGGACTACTCGCGACGTGTCCGTCGATGCCTGGACTCGTCGCGGGATTACAGCGATCCGGGTCGACCATCGAACCCATTCGCGTTGGCATGCTATGGCTCGACGCCCATCCCGATTTCAACACTCCGGAGACGACGCGTAGCGGTTCGCTCGGCGGTATGCCAGTCGCCGTCGCGACCGGGCGCGGCTTGCACGTGATGCGGCGAGACGCGAAGCTCGATCCGCCGATGTCGGATCAGAACATCGTGATGGCCGGCGTCCGGCTTACCGATCCGCTCGAACAGCGGTTGCTTGACGATTCTCGAATCGAGCAACTGTCCGTAGACGACCTGCGTAACATGACACCCGCGGTCTGGCAGCAGATGGATCGCCTCAATCGCATCAGCGACAAGCTCTACATCCACATCGACATGGATGTGCTCGACCCTCGTGAGGTTATGGCCCATGGCAATAAGGTTCCAAATGGTCCATCGAGCGAGCAACTCGAGCGGCTGTTCGAGGAAATCTTCAAGCGGTATCCGAAGGCATCCGCGATCGGATTCGCGACGATTCCACCGACCGATGAAGGAGGCCTTTCGATCGCAGCTCTTAATAGGATGATCGCCGGGGCTGTCCGAGGCGTTCGCGCGCGCAAATAATTGCGCACTCTCGAGTGCGTGGCGCGAGCAGGTTCTATGTCGGCAGTGTCAGCCGGGCGCGGCAGCCGCGGACGTCCTTGCGATTGTCGAGCGTCAGGGATCCGCCGTGGCCTTCAGCGATCTGACGGCACAAGACCAGGCCAATGCCTGACCCGCCTGGCTTGGTGGTGAAGAACGGCACGAACAGGTTGGAGGTGTTGGCCAGGCCGGGGCCTTCGTCCTCGACGGAGATATCGAGATTGCCTTTCGTCCGCCGCCAACTCACGGTGACGGTGGTGCCGCCGACCTCGAGGCAGGCGTCGGCGGCGTTGCGCAGCAAGTTGATCAACAACTGCTCGAGCTGATCGGCGTCGGCCTCGATGGTGACGTCGGGGCCGGTCTTGACCACGACCGGCACACGAGTGTCGAACGACGTGACACGCTGAATGAGCGGCTTCAACACGACCGGCGCCAGCTTCGGCGCCGGCAGCCGCGCCAGCCTCGCCGAGGCACCGGTGAAGCGGCTCAGCGAGTCCGTTCGCGAGGCGATTACCTGCAGGCCTCTCGTCATGTCATCGCGCCAGTCTTCCGGCGGCGGGTTGCGCTGCAGCAGGTTCTCGAGCGAGCCGGCGATCGACTTGATCGGTCCCAGCGAGTTGCCCAACTCGTGACCGATGACGCGAATCAGGCGCTGCCACGCCTGGCGCTCCTGTTCGCGCAACGGGCGGCTGACGTCCGACAGCACCAGCAAATCGTGAGGCAGTCCTCCCAATCGGAAAGTCGTTCGTCGCACTTCCCACCGGCCCGGACCGGCGCCGGGCGGCGAGATGTCGACCACCCGCGGCGCTTCACCAAACCATTCGGCGAGCGCCAGCTCCTCAGCGGTTCGACCGAGCATGTGTTCCATGCTCTTGCCCATCAGCCGTTCGCCGGTGCGGTTGACGATGCGCAGCCGCTTCTGGGGATCGAACGCGAACACCGCGACGTCGATTTGTTCCATCACCGTTCGCAGGAGGGAGCTGGCTTCGACGGCGCCGAGTCGCTGCTCGTGCAGCGTTTCCGCCAGCGCGTTGATCTCGATCAGCGCCGCGCCGAGCGGATCGTCGGGATTGGCGGTGCGGCCGCGAATCGAGAAGTCGTCTTCACGAAGGGCGGCGAGCAGGTTCGCGAGCGTCTGCAGCGGCACCACCACACGCGTGCGCACCGACGCGGCCAGGCCGAACAGCGTCGCGAGAATGATGACGCTCAGCGTCCACTGGACTTTGGGCGTATACGGCTCGGTCCACAGGATCCACATCGCCGTGATCGCGCCTGGCACCCCGGCACCTAGCGCGAGGGCGAAAACCTGCTGGTCGAGCCGAAGGCGGCGCCACACGGATTGGGTCCTGGGTCTTGGGTCCTGGCTCTTGAGCTAAAGCTTGTAACGTTCCAGTCGACGATACAGCGCACTGCGAGACAAGCCAAGCGCCCGGGCGGCGTGGCTCACGTTGCCGTAGCGGGCCATGGCCTTCTTGATGAGGAACGCTTCGACTTCTTCGAGGCTCATGTCTTCGAGCCGTGCGGTCGAGCCGCCTTCGACGCGCAACCCGAGGTCGCTGGCGCGCAGGGTGGGACCTTGCGACATCAGCACCGCCCGCTCCACCGAGTGATCCAACTCGCGCACGTTGCCGGGCCAGCGGTGATCCATCAGGACCTGCATGGCGGCCGGATCGAATCCCGACAGCGGCTTGCGATACCGCTGCGCGTGCTGGCGGAGGAAGTGCTTCGCCAGCAGGGGAATGTCCTCGCGACGATCGCGCAATGGCGGCAGGTGAATCTCGATGGTGTTGAGACGGAAATACAGGTCCTGCCGGAATCGGCCGGCTTCCACTTCCGCGTTGAGATCGGCGTTGGTCGCGGAGATCAACCGGACGCTGACCTTGCGCGTCTTTGACGATCCGAGCCGCTCGAATTCGCCGGTCTCAATCACGCGCAGCAGCTTCTGCTGCTGGGTCATCGGCACGTTGGCGATCTCGTCGAGGAACAGCGTGCTGCCATCGGCCAGCTCGAAGCGTCCCACACGATCCGTCTTGGCATCGGTGAACGCGCCCTTGAGATGGCCGAACAGCTCCGACTCGAACACCCCCTCGGCCATGCCGCCGGCGTTGACCGTGACCATCGGCCGGGCCGCGCGCGGCGACACGTTGTGCAGCGCCTGCGCCACCAGGCTCTTGCCGGTGCCGTTCTCGCCGGTGATCAACACGTTGGCATCGGCCGGGCCGACGCGCGCGATCATCTCGAGCACTGGCCGCATGGCCGCCGACTCGGCGAGAATGGGCGAGCGGCCATCGGCCTGCAGCGCCTGGTTCGCGGCCTCGAGCTGCCGGCCGCGACGAATGGCGCGGCCCAGCTCCGCTTGCGTGCGGACGATCGACAGGAGCCGCTCGTTCTCCCATGGCTTCTGGACGAAATCGCGGGCGCCGCGCCGCATCGCTTCCACGGCGACATTCACCGATCCCCACGCGGTGAGCACCACCACCGGCAGCGACTCGTCCGCGGTGTGAATGCGTTGCAGGAGATCCAGGCCCTCGGCGCCGGACGTGGTGTCGCGCGTGTAATTGAGATCCATCAGGACCACGTCGAAGTCCTTGAGCTCGAGCGCGCGCATCAACTGCTGTGGCGACGCCGCGGTGTCGATCAGGAAGCCCTCGGGCTTCAGCAATAACCGCAGCGCTTCGATGACGTCGGCCTGATCGTCCGCGACGAGGATGCGGATCGCCGGGTTGAGAGTCAAACCCGCCGCCTCTCAACCCGGCCCGCCCCGCCGGAGGCGGGGCCAAGAGATGCTGCCGCTAGCGAGGCGAAGCCGCTCCTGACACGATTGCGGTTTCGAGGCGAAGCCTCGCTAGTTCGCATCGACGATCCAGCCGTCCTTTAGATTGATCACGCGCTTGCCGTACGACGCGTTCTCCTTCGAGTGCGTCACCTGCACGATGGTCGTGCCGTTGTCGTTCAGGCGGCGGAACAGCTCCATGATCTCCTTGCCCTGATCGGAGTGGAGGTTGCCGGTCGGTTCGTCGGCGAGGATCAGCGTCGGCTTCGCCACCACGGCGCGCGCGATCGCCACCAGCTGCTGTTGGCCGCCCGACAGCTGGTTCGGAAACAGATCTTTCTTGCCGACGATGTTGAAGCGATCGAGGATGTCGGCGACCATGCCTTCTCGCTCGGCCTTCTTCACGTCGCGGTACGAGAGCGGCAGGTCGATGTTCTCGTACACGGTCAGGTTGTCGAGCAGGTGATAGCTCTGGAACACGAAGCCGATGTGCTGCTTCTGCACCCGCATGCGATCCTTCGCCGAGAGCTGGTGGATCGGATCCTCGAACAGCCAGTATTCGCCCGTCCAGGCGCTGTCGTGCATCCCGAGGATGTGGAGCAGCGTGCTCTTGCCGGCGCCCGACGGTCCCATGATGGACACGAAATCGCCCTGCTTGATCTCCGCGTTGACGCGGCGCAGGACGAAGGTTTGAGTCAGGCCGTGCCGGTAGGATTTTTCGATGTTGTTGAGTTTGATCATTTGAATTAGGGATCGGGGATCGGGGATCAGGGATCGGTGGTGCCGGGTACGTACTCGCTCCTCAGGGCCGTCATCGGATCGACGCGCATCGCGCGGCGAGCCGGAACATAACATGCTAATACGGCCATCGCCAGCAGCAACGCCGAGAGTGAGAGATAAATGACCGGCTCGGTGGCGCTGGTGTTGAACAGCAGGCCCTGCACGAGCCGGGTGGCCGCGGCGGCGGCGACCAACCCGACGACCACGCCAATCACCGCCAGGCGCAGGCCCTGGCCGATCACCTGCCGGAACACCTGGCCCGGACTCGCGCCGAGCGCGAGGCGAACGCCGATCTCCGGCACCCGCTGCGTGACCATGAAGCTAATCAGGCCGTAGACCCCGACCGCGGCCAGCAGGAGGGCCAGGCCGGCAAACCCGGCGATCAGGTACGAACGAAACCGCGGCTCGCCGGTGGAGTTCTCGATGATCTGCTGGATCGTGTTGACCTCGCCGATCGGCAGGTCCGGATCGAGTTGTGCGACGACGGCCTTCACCGCGGGAGTGATCGCGGCGGCACCCTGGTTGGTGCGAATCATCGCGCCCATGTACGGAAGCATGAACCGCGTGTAGGGGAGAAATACCGCCGGCCGCGGCGGCTGGTCGAGCGAGCGCCGCCGTGCATCCGAGACGATGCCGACCACGGTCGCGGGATTGCCGAGATCGATTTGCTCACCAATAGGATTCTTGCCGCCAAATTCTTTGACCGCCGCTTCGCTGATGAGGGCCACCAGCGGTGAGTTCGGGCCATCGGTGGTGGCAAAGTCGCGGCCCGCGATCAACCGCAGACCGGCCGTCTGCAGGTAACCCGGCGAGATCGCATTCAGTTCGGCGGTCACGCGGTCCGCGGCCGGCTTCTGCGGCTGGCCGACAACCCGCAAGCTGGCCTGCGCATTGCCTCCGCCGAACGGAAACGGGAACATGATCGCCGATTGCGCCGTGAGCGGATTGGCCTGCAGCTGCTCGAGCACGCTCGAATAGAAACGGACCTGCGCCTGCTCGTCGTAGCGGGCGAGGGGCAACATCAATTCGACCGTCACGAGGTCGGTGGTTCGGAAGCCGGGATCGACGGCACGAAGCCTGGAGAAACTGGTCAACATCAGGCCCGCGCCGATCAACAGCACGAGCGCGAGCGCCACCTGCGCGACCACCATCACATTGCGCAAGCCGGTGCGCGCCGTCCCGCTGCGGCCGCCGTCCTTCAGGTCGGCGTTGAGCTCGGGCTTCGACGCGCTCAGCGACGGCGCCAGGCCGAACAACACACCGACTGCCAGCGTGGCGGCGAATGCCACGAGCGCGATGCGCCAGTCGAGCGTCACGTCATCCAGCCGGGGCAGATTCTCCGGCGCGGCGCCGATCAGCAATTGCAGCGCCCAATACGCCACGACCAGTCCCGCCGCACCGCCCGCCATCGCAAGCACCAGGCTTTCGGTGAGCAGTTGCCGGATCAGCCGCCCGCGTCCCGCACCGAGCGCGGTACGCACGGCAATCTCGCGCCGCCGCGATGCACCGCGGGCCACCAGCAGTCCGGCAACGTTCGCGCACGCAATCAACAGGACGAATGCCACCGCGCCCAGCACGACGAGCAGTGCCGTGCGCACATCGGCGACCATGCTGGCCGCCAGTGGTTGCAGGTCGAGCGAGGTGCCGGCATCGTCAGGCGAGTTCGCCGAGGCGATTTGACTACCCACGGAGCGAATTTGTCCGCGTGCGTCGGTCAGTGAGCGGTCGCCGGCAATCCGCGCCACCGCCGTGAAATACTGCACTTGGCGCGAGCCGATCTCGCCCGGCGTCCCAATGGGATTGGTCGGCACATCGGCCGGTGCCAGGATCCAGACGTCGGTCTTGCCCGGATGGCGGAGCCGCTCCGGCACCACGCCGATGATCTCCGTCGGCCGGCCATTGAGGCGCACGACCGATCCGACCACCTTCGGGTCGCTGCCAAATTGCTGGCGCCAGATCGATTCACCGATCACCGCGATGGCCGCGCCAGGCTTGTCACTGGCTTCATGATAGGTGCGGCCAAATAGCGGCGGCGCGTCGAAGATATCGAAGAACGCCGCCGTCGTCTCCATGCCTCTGACCCGCACCGGTTCTCCGCGCCCGGTCAGATCGATGACGTCGGAGCGATAACCCGCCACGGCCGACAAATACGTCGCGCCCTTTTTGAAATCGAGATAGTCCGGCGCCGAAAACGACGCATCGTCGCCCTGGGTGTTGGTGCGCACCATGCGGACGATGCGTCCGGGGTCGTTGTAGGGAAGCGGGCGCAGCACCACGCCATCGACGATGCTGAAGATCGCCGTGGTGCCGCCGATGCCAAGCGCGAGGGTGATCAGCGCAACCAGCGTGAAGCCTGGCGCGCGCAGGAACGAGCGTAGGGCGTACCGAATATCCTGAACCAGCACGCCCTACCTCGCGGTCTCCTTGTTAAGCCGTGGCGCCGACGTTCTCTTCGACGACGCGGCCGTCGAACAGGTGGACGCCGCGGTCGGCGTGCGCCGCATAGCGCGGATCGTGGGTCACCATGCAGATGGTGGCGCCGCCGCGATGCAGTTCGCGCAGCAGCTCCATCACCGCCTCGCCGTTCTTCGAGTCGAGGTTACCGGTCGGTTCGTCCGCCAGCAAGATGGACGGCTGTCCGCCGACGGCGCGGGCCACGGCCACGCGCTGCTGCTGACCGCCTGAGAGCTGCGACGGCAGGTGCTTGGCGCGGTGCGCCATGCCCACGCGCTCAAGCGCGGCGTTGGCCCGCTCGCGGCGCTCGGCCGCCTTCATGCCGCGATAGATCAGCGGCAGCTCGACGTTCTCGAACACCGTGAGATCGCCAATCAGGTTGAAGCTCTGGAAGATGAACCCGATCTCGCGGTTGCGGACGCGGGCGCGCTCCGACAGCGACAGGTTGGCCACCTGGTTGCCGTTCAACAGGTAGTTGCCTTCGGTCGGCGTGTCGAGCAGACCGAGAATCGCGAGCAGCGTCGACTTGCCGCAGCCCGACGGGCCGGCAATCGCGACGTACTCGCCTTGCGCGATTTCCAGGTGGATGCCGGCAAGCGCGTGGGTTTCTACTTCGTCCGTGTAGAACACCTTCTTGATCCCATCCAGCTTAATCAGAGGCTGCGCGGAAGCGTTCATCGAATAACTCCTTTAATGGTATCTGCGGGCGACGGCTTTGGAGCCGTTCCGTAGGAACGGCTCGTAATCGTTGGTTGAGCGACGATGTTCATTGCGGCTACGCCGCGGATACGATCCATTGGAGTACAACGACATCACCTTACCTCAACCGAATGCGTTCGAACTGATCCCACGCGGACATGTCGGAGAGCACGACCTGATCGCCCTCCGCCAGTCCTCCGAGCACTTCAATCGTGTTCACCGAGCTGCGGCCAAGCTGCACTTGCGAGCGCGTGGCTTCACCGGTGGCGTCAAGCTTGAAGAGGCCGACGGTGCTTTGTTCCTGGCCGAAGGCCGGACGCCCGACGAACAGGACGTTTTCCAGCCGCTCGAGTTCGATCGTGCCGTCGACGCTCAGGTCGGGCCGCGCACCGCGCGGCAGCTCGCCTTCGAGCTGCACGTCAACCGTGACGGTGCCGTTCACCGCCGCCGGATCGATACGAATGACCTTGCCGGGGATGAAGCCGTTGCGCGTATCAACCGAGGCGATCTGTCCAATCGTCAGGTCGCGCGCCTGCGTTTCCGCGATGCGCAGTTCCGCCTTGAGGCGCGTGGGATCGGCGACGCGAACCAGGTTCGTGCCGGGCTGCACCTGCTGGCCGACTTCAACCGGGACCTGCTCGAGAACGCCGGTCATGCCGGCGCGCACCCGCAGTTGATCGACCTGCGAGCGCCGCAAGTTGTAGTTCGAACGCCGCTGATCGATGGTCGCCTGCGCCGACTGCATTTGCGCGCGGGCGCTCGCTTCGGTGACCTTCAGCCGATCGGTTTCAATGGCATTGCGCGTGGCCAACGATGAGCAGCGGACTACCGACTGTTTCAGGATCTGAGCTGACACCAGGCCGTCTTTGGCCAGGGCTTCGTTCATTTCCTTTTCCGTGCACGCATTCTCGAAATCGGCGCGGACAATCGCGGCCTGCGCTCGCTGGTTGAGCGTCTCGGCATCGAGCCGTGCCTTCAAGCTGTTGTAGTCGGCTTCCGCCCCACGCAACAGCTGATCGGCGTCGTTCAAAGCCTGCTGCACGTTCGGGTCGCTCAGTTCGAGGACGACGGTGTCGGGCGTGACCTGCACGCCGGGACGCATGATGATTCGTTCGACGCGGCCCTGCGTGGACGCGGGGACCCACCGGCGGGCTTCGTCCACCGGGACGAGCGTGCCGAGACCGCGGACTTGGCGGACCATCGGCCCGCGCTTCACGATGTCGACCCAGACGGTGGCGCGTTCAACCGTGGGCGCGGCCGGCTTCAACCGGGCCAGCACCACCGACACGGCGGCGATGACGATCACTGCGACGGCGCCAAGCATGATCTGCTTACGCTTTTTGGCTTGCGCGACGGATGCGGGACGCTGAATGTCCATTGTTCGAGTTGCCCTAATTAGACGGTGATTACCACCAAAAACGATGGCATCTATTTATAGCCAGCATCTGGCCATTTGCTATGGCTAATATCAAGGGTTGTGCCACTGAGTGCACCGTATCCAACCTATTGCATAAACGAGAGTTAGTGGCCAAAGGTTCCACCCGGTCGCCGCTGAGGTGTTCGGTCGTGGGACTCCCAGAGCCAGCGGTGGGACTACCGGCGCAGTCGAAATACCATGTCGGACCCGTTGGGTTCATCAAACTGGACCGTAGCCTCGACGTCCGGTCGCCGAAGGAGGGCCGCCGTGACCTCGCCATAGCGATCCGGCCCGAGCAGGCCGCCGTGCACGACGACGAAATCCACCCCCCGCCTTTTCAGGTATTCGATTGATCGATCGTCCGGGAAGCCCACGGTCTCTGCCGCCAACTCAAGGAAGGTCCGCGGAAAGAAGCCGCTGTAGCCGTTCACGATTGGCTGCCAGTGGTACGTGCTGTTGAACATGTAAAGGCCGTCGAAAATGCTATCGAGGCGGTAGGGCGTGGCGAACGGTATTTCGGCGACGACCGATCGCGGCTGCGTCGCGAGCCATCGATAGACTTGCGGCGCTTCGGCAGGGAGCGTGAGCCAGGCTCGCAGCGGATTGCGGTACTCGATCAGCATCGCCGCCGACAGCGCCGTGGCCGCAAGTGCGGTCACCGCGCGAGACCGTGCGCGCGTCAGCCGCGCAAATCCGTAGGCGGCGAGCCCCGCGACGGCGAGAAATACGAGAATCGAGGCGCGGGCCCACGCCCGCAGGCCGCGGTAGGGAAAGAGAATGGTTCGCAGCGGCTCGTACATCGGGGTGTTGAAACCGAGCGACACGATCAGGCCGACGGCTCCCACGATGATGATCGTCACGAGGCGTCGATCGCGGCCAACCACGCCAATGAGGGCGAGCACCAGCGCGATCACGCCAGGAAACAGACGCCGTTCGTTGCGCCCGAATCCCGCACTCCATTCGCCGTGCACGACGTTCTCAGGGGTGGCCGACAGATAATTTTCCAGCGTCGCGGAATACATGGCGATGTCGGTGTCCTGCCGCTCGCCGAGGCTGTTTCGATTCGAGATATACGCCAGCAAATACGGCGTCATCACGATCATCGCAATCGAAAAGGCGGGCACCATGGCCTGCGCGAATTGCATGCGCGCATCCCGATCGAGCGCCCGCAGCCTCACTGGCACGATCACGAGGAGCGCGGTGGCGAGGAAAATCGCGTAGTAGATGCCGGAGAACACTTGCCCGGCAAACGCTGCCGCGGTGAGCGCCGCCGCGCGGCGCGATCGCGTCTCGAGCGTCCGTTCCAATCCGAGCAGCGTCAGCGGCAGAAAGAATGTCGCATGCATCTCGAGATGCATGAAGTGATCGAAACGAAACGGCACGAAGGCAAAGGCGATTCCGGCGGGCACGCCGGCCCACGCATTCCCGGTGACACGAGTGGCGTATAGCCACATGGCCCAACCCGAAAGCGCGATCGAGAGCAACAGCAGCCCGTTATAAGCAGCGATCGGAGACAGACCCGACCAGATCAGTGGCGCCGCGGTGAAGCCCTGGAGGAGGACGGCATCCGTATAGGCGAGCGTGCGTCTTTCAGGATGGAAGATGTTGCCGTTCAGCAGATCGAGCGGGCTGAGCGGAAGAATGTGCGCCACCCACGAGAGGCGCCAGATGCTCAGCAACGAGTCGTCGGAGTCGTGGACGCGGGACGACAGATGCTGCGCCTGCGGCCATGTCATCGCCAGCGTCAGCCCCAGGAAGAGGAGGAACGCTGCAAACTTGCGCGCCATGCGCTTTTACCCTCCCGCGATCGCCGTGCGCCACACTTCTGGATCGGTGACGCCTTCGCTCACGATGACCAGGACCCGGGACGAGGAGGAGAGCCCCAGGCGGGCGCGCGCTTCGGCGAGTGAGACGTCGCGGCACAAGGCGAGGAGTCCGCCGAGCGCCGCTGCACCGGACGAACCCGCAGCAATTGCCGGATCCTCACCGCGAGGCCGGCCCAGCGCCCGCGTTGCCTCGTCCGACCACGCGTCGTCGATGGCCATGAAGGCATAGACGTTCGGGAGAAGCGAGATAAACGCCGGCGGCGACACTTCGCGGTTGCGCAAGCCGGCCATCGTGGTGGTGAGTGGGCCCGTCACGGCCACCGGTGTTCCCGCGCGCGCGGAGGCTTGCAGGCATGCTGCCGATGTCGGTTCGACGGCCACAACGCGCGGATGCGGTTCGCTGCGCCCCTCGACTTCGCTCGGGGCAGGCCTGAGCCTGTCGAACGGCCGATGAAAGGCGCACCAGCTCGCCATGGCGCACAACAATCCGCCGACGCCACCCTGGACGAAGAGGAAATCGAATTCCCCTTCGACTCGCGGCGCGATCGAGTCCGCCGCTCGCTCAGGGCAAGCGGGTCATGGATTTCATCGAGCATGCGCGTGTAGCCGAGCATGATCAGCCGCGGGATCCGTTCATAGCCTTCCCAGGCCGTGTCCGACACGATCGTCCAACGGTTCCTGTCCGCCTCCGCCTGCATGATTCGCACGGCGTCGTCGTAGGAGCCATCGACCTTGATCACCTCGGCGCCCTCGCCCGCGATGGCGTTGACGCGCGACGGGGAGGCATCGTGGGCCATATAGACCCGTGCCGCGCACCCGGCGTCGCGGGCCGCCCGCGCTACGGCGCGGCCGTGATTGCCTTCGCTGGCGCAGACGAGCGTCGCGCCCGGCCGGATTGCGCCCTCCATCAGGAGCGTTTCGACGGCGAACCTGGCGCCGAGCAGCTTAAAGGCATTGAGGCCGAAGCGGCCGGTCTCGTCTTTGGCAAAGAGACGTCCGATACCTAGGTCGCGGGCCAGAGCGGGCAGCTCCCGGAGCGGCGAGGGCGCAAGCTCGGGCCGGCCGGCAAAAAATGCACGCATCTGCGCATATTCGGCGGCCGAGAACATACCGGTCGTACGTGTCGATTGGGACGGCAGGAAGGCGGTGGCAGTGGCAATAGTGCAACCGATTATAGTGGCGCGCATATGACCCTTCGACTCGCCAATAGGCGCGCGCCAGCCCCTCCATTGGCTCGCTCATGGCGGGCGTCCCTCTGCGTGGTCATGGCCGTGCTTTGCGCGGCTTGCACACAGCCGTCACCCCGGTTCGACCTGATTGTGCGTGGCGGCGACGTGATCGACGGCACCGGCCAGCCGCCGCGGCGCGCCGATGTGGGCGTGGTCGGCGATCGCATCACGGCGATCGGGGACCTCGCCTCCGAGCAGGCTGGCCGCGTCATCGACGCCAGTGGCCTGGCCGTGGCGCCCGGCTTCATCGACGTGCAGGGCCAGTCGGGCACGACCCTGCTGGCCGACGGCAACGCCGAGAGTCACCTTCGCCAGGGCATTACCAGCGAGATCATCGGCGAGGGCGGCTCGCCCGCATTCTGGACGCCCGACACCGCGGACTCGGATTCGCTCGCGCCGTTTGGCATCACGGTGGATTGGACCGGATTTGACGGCTACTTCAATAAGCTGAGACAGACCGGCACGACGGTGAACGTCGGCACGTTCGTCCCGGCCACCATGGTGCGGCGCGCGATCGTCGGCATGGACAATCGTCCGCCCACGCCCGAAGAGCTGACGCGCATGGAAGCCATGGTCGATCAGGCGATGCGCGACGGCGCGTTTGGGCTGTCCAGCGCATTGATCTATGTGCCAGGATCGTTTGCGAAGACCGAGGAGCTCGTCGCGCTCGCGCGCGTCGCGGCGAAGCACAAGGGCATCTACATCACGCACATTCGCGGCGAGAGCTTCAACCTATTCAACGCGCTCGACGAGGCCATCAGCATCGGCCGCGACGCCGGGCTCCCGGTCGTGATCTTTCACCTCAAGGTGGGCGCGAAGGCCAACTGGGGGCGGATGAACGAGGCAGTGGCCAAGATCGAGAAAGCCAATGCCGCGGGATCGCGGGTGACCGCGACGATGTATCCCTATGCCGCGGGCGGAACCGGGCTGGCCGCCACATTGCCGTTGTGGGTGCAGGAGGGTGGCCGCGAGAAGATGCTCGAGCGGCTGAAGGATCCGGCGATCCGGGCCCGCGCCCGCACCGAGATCGAAACCAAGATGGACGGCTGGGAAAACCTGCTGATGGCGGCGACGTTTGACGGCATCCAGGTGGCCGGCGTGCCCCGCGACTTCGATCAGTCGATCGTCGGCAAGCGCATCGCGGAGATCGCGAAGGAACGCAAGGCCGATCCCTGGCAGACGTATTTTTCGTTGCTCATCGACAGTGGCGGCCGCATCGGCGCGCTGTATCACATGATGAGCGAGCAGGACGTCGCCACCGGATTGAGATCGTCGCTCGTCACGATCGGCACGGATTCGTCGGCGCTGCGTGCCGAAGGGATTCTGTCGCGCGGGTCCCCACACCCGCGGTCGTACGGAACGTTCCCGCGGGTGCTCGGCAAGTATGTGCGTGACGAAAAGCTGATGTCTCTCCAGGAAGCGGTGCAGCGCATGACCGGCGCGGCTGCCACGCAGATGGGCCTGCGCGATCGCGGGTTGATTCGCGATCGCCACCTGGCCGACCTCGTAGTGTTCAATCCGGCCACGGTACAGGACAACGCCACCTATGAACGGCCGCACCAGTATCCGACCGGCATCGAGTACGTGGTGGTGAATGGTGTGGTGGTGCTCGATCCAAAGGGACTCTCGGGCGCGCGGCCCGGCCGGCCCTTGTATGGGCCCGCCAAGCAGCCATGACCATTCGAGAGGCTCATGGTCATCCCGAGCGCAGTCGAGGGATGAAGTTTCCTCTGCTGATTGCGTGTGCGATGGTCGCCGCGCTCTGCGTGTATTCGCCTTCGCTGCCTTTGGCAGCTTCCGCCTCCGCCAAGGCTACGGCGGACAAATTGGCGGACAGGTCGGCGGAACAATCAACGACTGGTCGAGTGTCGGGCACGGTCAAGCTGACGTCGGCGAACTCGTCACGATCGCCGGCCACCGCCTACGATCGGCGCGCGGTGAGCCCGCGCGCGAAGGCGCTGCCTGAATCGCGAAACGTGGTGATCTTTTTCGCCGACCTCCCGGCCTCGGCCGATGTGGCGGCCATGAAAGCGTCGGTCGCGCAGAAGGATGAGCAATTCGTGCCGCACGTGGTGGCGGTGACCACCGGATCGTCCGTGTCGTTTCCCAACGACGATCCCTTTTTCCACAACGTGTTCTCGCTGTCGCGCGGCGCGAACTTCGATCTCGGGCGGTTCCCGCCCGGCGCGTCGCGAGCGAAGGTGTTCACGCACGCTGGCATCGTCAAGGTGTTCTGCCACATCCATTCGCAGATGAGCGCGGTGGTGCGCGTGTTCGATCACCGGTGGTTTGTGATTCCCGATGATCAAGGGGCGTTTACGATCGATGGCGTGCCGCAGGGTGAGCACACGCTGGTGGCGTGGCACGAACGGATCGGCGAGCGGCGCGATCGGGTCACCATTCGCCCGGGCCAGAATACCGAGGTCAGCTTCACTTTGCCGGTGCTGGAGGCGGCCAAGTGAGAGCGCCCCGGCTCGTTACGCGCACGCTGGTGTCGTCGTTTCTGACAGTGGCGCTCGTGCTTGGCGCGGTCTTCGCGATGTTGAGCATCCGCGTCCGCGAGCAGGTGCGGCAGTCGGTGGCCGACAACCTCGCGTCGGCCCAGCAGGTGTTCACAGCGCGTGGAAGCACGGCGCCAGCAGGACGTGCGGGCCGCGGTGGCCACGCTGGCGGAGAATCCCACGCTCAAGGCGGCGCTCGACATCTGGCTGAGCGAGCGTGCCTCGGCAAACGAGCGCACCAGCGGCGAGCTGTTAGCCACGGTGCAGCGCGAGTGCGACAAGATGGCGGAACGCGTCGCCGCCGATGTGCTGGCCGTCACGGATGCCGAAGGCCGCATCGTGGCCAGCAGCGGACGGCTCGCCGCGTCGTGGCCGCGCGGCGTGATTATCGAGGAGCGCATCAACGCGGCGTCCGCGACCGATCGTTCGGCGAGTGTGGGCAGCAGCGTGTATCACGTGATCAGCGTGCCGCTGCAGCTGGGTGAGGCGACGATCGGGTCGCTCGAGCTTGGCACCGCGCTCGACGGCACGTACGCGCGCGACCTCGCGGACCTGTCACGGGGCCATGCCGCGATCGTCGAGGGGATCGATAGTTCTCGCCAGCACGCTGTCGGGTCCCGAGGCACGCGATCTGGCCACCTACCTCAGTGATGCGGTCACGCCTGGCCAGCACGCTCACGCTGGCGGGCGAGTCGTGGGCGGCACAGCCGCTGTTGCGGCTCGGCGACGTGACCTTCCTGGCGCTGGCGTCGATCGACGCTGCGGCGGCGGTGCAGACGGCGGCCGCGCTGCGGAGCCTGGCGTGGGTTGGCCTCGGCGCGATCGTGCTGGCCGGGATCGGCAGCATCTGGCTGGCGCGCACGTTGACCAACCCGATCGATCAACTGTCGCGATCGTTATCGCTGATGACCATCGCCGGGCGCGCCCACAAACCGGTCGAGCTGAGCGGATCGAGCCGCGAGCTCGATCAACTGACGTTTACCTTCAACGCGTTGATGGCCTCGCTGTCGTCGGCGGAAGCCGACGCGGAAGCGACCTATCTTGGCGCGGTCCGGGCGCTGGCCGCGGCGCTCGACGCCCGCGACCCGTATACCGCGGGCCATTCCGAACGGGTGAGCCGGTTCGCGGTGGCGATGGGCGAGGAGCTCAAGCTCGACGCCGACGCCATGGAAACGCTGCGCCTCGGCGCGCTGCTGCACGACATCGGCAAGATCGGCGTGCCCGACGAGGTGCTGCGAAAGCCCGGCGTGTTGAGCGCCGCCGAGTTCGAATTGATCAAGATGCATCCCTCCGCCGGCGCGCGCATCCTGCGGAGCATTCCGTTCCTCGCGCCGCACATTCCGATCGTCGAGCTGCACCATGAACGCCCGGACGGGCTGGGGTATCCGTACGGCTTGCGCGGCGACGAGGTTCCCATGCTCGCGCGCATCGTGCACGTGGCCGACGCGTTCGACGCCATGACCAGCGCCCGCGCCTATCGCTCGGGTCGCATTCCGGTCGAGGCCGATCAGCGAGCTGCGCAAGTGCATCGGCACAGATTTCGATGGTCCGTCGGTCGAGGCCCTGGTCGCGGCTTTGCCGCGACTGGTCGCGGCAGGCGAGCCGGTCGATCCCACGGTCTTCCAATGGGCAGCGCATCGCGCGCGATCAGCGTAAGCCGCATCGTTACGGCGGCGATGCTTGCGCTCGCGCTGATACCGCGAACGCTCCTCGCCCAGCCCTCGCGCGTGGCGCTGGATGTCGTCGGCGCCGTCGATGGCGACGCGGGCTCCGAGGTCAGCCGCAAGCCCACTGCATGGTTCGATCTGTTCGGCGCGGTGCGGATTGTGGAGGGTCTGGATTTCCGCGTGCGTCCGGTGGTCTTCCGCCGATCGTTCGACGGCACGTGGCAGACACAGTTCTACGAGCTCGCCTTGCGGTACGAACGGCCCGGCGCGGTCGGTCTTCGCGTCGACGTGGGCCAGTTCACGTCACCGGTCGGCCTGAGCATCCTGGAGAATCGTCCCGATCGCAATCCGGTGGTCTCGCCGCACTCGACGTTGTATCTGCCCATCCCTCGTTACGAGAACGGCACGCCGACGACCTTCTTGCTCGCGGCGTCATACCCGCTTGGCGCGAAGGTGACCGTCTCGGGGGCCAGATGGGATGCGCGCGCGGCCGTGACGGATAGTTCCGCGATTCGCGGCCGGCCGTTCTTCGGTGATGACAAACCGCCGCGCATGGCGAACGTCATGGCCGGGGCGGGATTCACGCCGCACATCGGGCTGCGATTTGGCGGAGCGATGGCATTTGGTCCCTATGCCGCGCAGGAAGAGGTCCGCGATCAACGCCGCGGTGATCGCGCGGCGTCGCTGTACCAGGTGGAAGGTGAATGGTCGTTCGGCTACACGCGCCTCGCCGGTGAATGGCTATGGACCGAACGCGAGTTAGCACAGGGAGATGCGCACGTCACCGGTGGGTGGATCGAAGGCACGCAAACGCTCAGCCCGCGGGTGTTCGCGGCCGTGCGCTATGACGAGCAATGGACCCGATGGACGAGCACGCCCGACCTGACCGAACGCGAGGAGCCGTATCGCCGCGTGGAGGCGGCCGTCGGATTCCGCGTTTCACCCGACGTCACGTTGCGCGGCAGCTACATGACGCGCAAAGGCTACGTGGTCGGTTTTTGGGATGATCAGTTTCTCGCGTCGGTCGTCTTCGCGAAGAAACTAATGTAGGGACGATGTAGGGGCGGGACTTTCGAAGTCCACCGAAGCGCAACGCGCGAAGGTGGAAGTCCCGCCCGCCAGCCATCAAAACGCCTTCCGCCCCGCAATCCACACCTGCTCGATGCTCCGCGTGTTGCGGATGTTCTGCAACGGATTCGCACCGAGAATCAACAGATCGGCGGCGCCCCCCGGCGCCAGCGTGCCGAACTCGCCGGCCTTCCGATGACACCGCGCCGCATCGCCAGTCGCTGACACAATCGCCTGCATCGGCGTCAGCCCGGCCTCGACCATCATCTCGAGCTCGAGATGTTCGAAGAATCCCTGGAAGCGCGCCGGCGGCCCCGTATCGGTGCCGAACGCGATGCGGACGCCTTTGTCGACGAGCGTCTTCAAGTTGCGGTTCGCCACCTGGAGGCTGGCCTTGTATTGCTGTCCCGCTTTCCAGCCGTTGCTGTTGCGGATCTGCTCGTGGCGCTTCGGGTCCTTGAGCTGGGCCGGGATGTCCTTGTCGACGCCTTTGACGAAGAATGGATCGTCGACCCACGCCGGCGCCGCGTCGTAGATGAACGTCGAGATTTCGCGGGTCAGTGTCGGCGAGTAGCAGATGTCGCGCGACTTCAAGGCGTTGATGAACTCCTCGTCCACGGCGGTATCGCGCACGCTGTGCGCGATCATGTCGGCACCGGCCAACAGCGTGGCCTTTGCATCGGCGAGCCAATAGATGTGCACCGCCACCGGCAACTTGCGTGCGTGCGCCTCTTCGATCACCGCGCGCCACGCCGCTTCGGGCATCTTGCGCGTCGTCCCGAGGTTGTCGTCCACCCGGATTTTGATCACATCGGGTTTCATCTCGGCGACCTTGATCGTCATGGCGCGCGCCGCGTCGGCGGTGTCGCCGCCGATGACCGGACCCGACACGAACAGGCGCGCCCGATCGGTGGCCGGCTCGTTGCGAAGCTCGAAGCCGGCGGCCTGGTCGTCGCCGAGGCTGAACACGGTGGTGACGCCGTACTGCGCGTAGGTCTTCAACTGGCGTGTCAGGTTCTCACGTGTGTAGCCCGCCGCCGCGTCGGCGCGTAGTCCCACCGTGTTGCCGACGTGCCCGTGCGCGTTGATCAGGCCGGGCAATAGCGTTTTGCCCTTCACATCAATGCGCGTCGCGCCGGCCGGCACCGGCGTCGAGGCCGGACCGACCGTCGTGATCTTGTTGCCGGTGATCACGACCGTGCCGTTTTCGATCACCTTGCCGGTGCCATCGATGACGCGGCCGCCAACAAAGGCCGTGGTTTGGGCCTGCGCACCGGCCGCGGCGAGCAGGAGGAGCGACAGGATTCCGATAATGCGCATGCCGCGTAGCTTAACCCCATTCGACTCGCGACAGACCCAGCCTGAGCTACCATCCTCAGATGGTCGCCTTGCAGGTGCTCGTTGCCGACGATGAGCCGGTCTCGCGGACGGTGGTTGGCGCGATGCTGAAAAAGGCCGGGTACGCGGTGAGCTACGCGCCCGACGGCGAGCAGGCGTGGGCGCTCCTGAATGGCCCGCAGCCGCCCGCGCTCGCCTTGCTCGACTGGGAAATGCCGGGCCTGCAGGGGCCCGAGGTGGTGGAGCGGATCCGCGGGAAGCTCGCGCAAACGCCGACCTACGTGATCCTGCTGACCTCGCGCGACACCGTGGCCGACATCGTGCGGGGCCTACGCGCCGGCGCGGACGATTACGTCACCAAGCCGGCGAACGAAGACGAGCTGATCGCGCGCGTCAACGTCGGCGCCCGCGTCGTGCAACTGCAGCAGGCGCTGGCCGAGCGGGTGCGCAGCCTCGAAGAGGCCCTCGCCAACGTCAAGGCGTTGCAGACGTTGCTGCCGATGTGTGCGTACTGCAAGTCGATCCGCAACGACCAGAACTACTGGGAGAAGGTCGAGACCTACTTCACCCAACACTCGGGCGTGTCGTTCACGCACAGTTATTGTCCGAGCTGTTACGACCGCTTCGTGCGCCCTGAACTCGAAGCGCTCGAGACCAACCGCGCCATACAGGATCGCCAGCGCAGCAAGGAATGACCAACCCGGATGTGCTCGACCCGGCGGTCGTCGAGCGCCTGCGGCAGCTGACTCCGCCCGACGAGCCCGACGTGCTGAGCGAGGTGCTGCGCTTGTTTCTCGATGAGGTGCCGCGCCGCGTGGCACGCCTCAAGGCGGCCTGGCGCGAAAACAACGCCGTTGAGCTGCAGCGCGCGGCGCATTCCCTGAAGGGCAGTTCCGGCAACATCGGCGCGCGCCACATGTACGAGATCTGCAAGCAGCTCGACGAACGCGGCAAGGCCGGCGACTTCAACGGCGCGCGTCATCTGATGGATTCGCTCGACGAGGAATACCTGAGAGTCGAGGCGGAGATCCGCCGCCTTCTCGGGTAAGATCGAAGCATGATTGTGCAACGCTATCCGGAACCGTTCATCGCGCCGATGCGCGCCGAGCTCTCACGTCTGGGCTTCGAAGACCTGCGCACACCCGATGCGGTCGACACCGCGGTCAAGCAGCCCGGCACCACGATGATCGTCGTCAATTCTGTGTGCGGGTGCGCCGCCGGCAAAGCGCGCCCCGGTATCGCGCTCGCGCTCGCCACCGGCAAGCGGCCCGATCGCCTGGCCACCGTGTTCGCGGGTGCCGACGTGGAAGCCACCGAAACCGCGCGCGCCTTCTTCACTCCCTACCCGCCGTCGTCGCCATCAATCGCGTTGATGAAGGACGGCAAGGTCGTTTACATGATGGAGCGCCGCGACATCGAAGGGCGAACGGCCGACATGATCGCGGCGGAACTGCGCAACGCGTTCGATACCCACTGTTAAGTACGTAGGGGCGGGACTTTAGTCCCGCCCGCTTCCTAGCCGCGGATGCTGGTGATTCAGTCAGCAGTCGACAGCCTGCAGTTGAGAGTTTCAGTTAACAGTCGGCAGTTCAGTCGGCAGGGAGCAGTCCAGAGGCTAACCGCCACGCGTGTGCATTTCTAGGTGGGGGTCTCGTCGCAATGCGTTCAAAGGAATTAACGGCGATCGCTCGCGGACCGAGAGCCGCTGTTCGGCGCCGCGATCGGTTCGCGCGTGCCAGACGCTGGTAATCAACTCGCGCAAGGCTTCATCACTCACGCCGCCGCGAAGCGGTCCACGCAAATCAATCCCGCGGCTCGCGTATAAACACAGGTACCAGACGCCGTCGGCGGTCAGCCGGCTGCGATCGCACGATTTGCAGAATGGTTCGGTCGTCGATGCGATGATGCCGAAAACGGTGCCGTCTGGCAGTCGATAACGATCGGCGGGCGCCGAGGAAGATTCACGCAGTGGCTCGACCGGCCCATAGTGCGCCTCGATCGTCGCGAGCATGTCCTGGCGCGAAACGACCTGCGACATCGACCACGTCGTGGCTCCGCCAACGTCCATGTATTCGATGAAGCGAATCTCCGCACCGCGCGCTTTCGCGAAATCGAGCAACTGGACGATTTCATCGTCATTGACGCCGCGGATGACGACCGTGTCGATCTTGAAACCAGGAAACGGATCGACCGCCGCGTCGATCCCCGCCAGCACGCGCGGTAGCTCGTCGAAACGAGCCAGCTTGATGAAGCGATCGCGTTTCAGAGTATCGAGGGAGATCGTCAGACGGTGCAGGCCGGCGGCTTTCAAATCGTTGACGGCAGGCTTCAACAGCACTGCGTTGGTGGTCATTGCGAGATCGCGAATGGCACTCTTGCGGGCCAAAGGTTCGATGAGCGCGGGCAAATCACGCCGCAGTAGCGGCTCCCCGCCGGTCAGCCGCACTTTGTCGACGCCGAGCAACAGGAATTGATCGACGAGGCGCTCGATTTCCTCGAACTGCAGAATGTCTTCACGCGGCAGCCAAAGGTAATCCTCCTCCGGCATGCAGTACCTGGCAGCGAAGATTGCACCGGTCGGTGACCGACAGCCTCAGGTTCGCGAGCGGCCGGTTATGAGCGTCTAGAACTGGCACGTCTACCCATCATACCGTCGGGATCGCAGAAAACGCCGAATGCCAGCCGTGGGGATGTCTCGATTTGCATTACGAATATGGAGCGACGCCTCGCGAGGGAACGCGAAAGGCGCCGCCGTCGGGACTGACAACTGCCGACTGCCGACTGAACTGCCGACTGCAAACTGAAACTCTCAACTGCGGACTGTCAACTGCTGACTGACTCATCGCGGCACCCTCATCCTGTCAAGCAGTTCCCCCAGGCGCCGTATCTCTTCTCCGTACTTGGCCCAGTCGCCGGCCTTCTGCGCCTCAAGCGCGCGGCGATAGGTGTCGCGCGCTTCATCGGCCATGCGATTCCACGCCGCTGAATCGACACCGGCCGGTGCGCCGGTGCCGGGAGCCGGCGGGGTCGTTAAGGTGCCCGGGGTGCCGGAGGTGCCGGCGTGCTGGCGGGCCGCGGCGGCGCAGCGGTACGATCCGCCTGGCCGAACAGGCGGGCGATCGCCTGTTCGAACGTCGGCTCCATCACGATGCGGTTTTGATACGCGACGATCACGCGCGTGAGCTCGGGGATGCGCCCGGCCTGCGCGCGCAGGTAGAGCGGCCGCACGTAGATCAGCGACTCCTCGATCGGAATCACCATCAACGTGCCCTGGATGACCTGCGAGCCCTGCTGGTTCCACAACGTGATCTGCGGCGCAATCACCTGGTCCTGGTTGATGCGCGCCACGACCTGCGCCGGCCCGAACACCAGCGTCTGCTTCGGGAACTGGAACACCATGCAGCTTGCCGTAGTGTTCACCGTCGCTTCTCGCCACCATCCACGAGGCCAGGTTGTCGCGGCGCCGCGGCGTGAACGGCAGCATCTGGATGAACTCCGCGTTGCTCTCGCCGGGCAGCTTCATCATCGCGTAGTACGGCTCCATGCGCCGGCTCTCGCCGCCGCTGTCCACGGCCGGCGCTTCCCACTGATCTTCCTTGTTGTAGAACACCGCCGGATTGGTCATGTGATACGTCGCGTACACCGACGCCTGGATCTGGAAGATGCCTTCGGGATAGCGAACGTGGCTGCGCAGGTCCGGCCGGCATGTCGGCGAGCGGCCGCATCAGGTTCGGGAAAATCTTCGCGAGCGTCTGCGCGATCGGATCCGTGGTGTCGGCGGCGTAGAAGGTGACGGTGCCGTGATAGGCGTCGATGGTGATCTTCACCGAGTTGCGGATGTAGTTGACGCCGCCGGCGGCTGACGCGTACGGATACCGATCGCTCACCGTGTAGGCGTCCTGGATCCAGAAAATGCGGCCCTCGCTGACCACCGGATACGGATCCTCATCGAGCACCAGGAACGGCGCGATCTTCGCCACGCGGCGGCGAATCTGGCGCTCGAACATCAGCCGGCTTTCATTGGTGATGTCGTCGCTGAGCAGGATTTGGTAGGACCGGAAGCGAATCGCGAACAGCAACTTGTTCCAGAGCGAGCCGATCGGGATGCCGCCGGTGCCCGCGTACTGCGAGTAGACGTTGTCTTCGCCCTTCGGATAGTCGAACTCCTGCGCCGTGGTCCGCACGATCACGTAATCGTTGGCGAGCTCGCCGAAGTAGATGCTCGGCTCGGAGATGTCGATGTCGACGCGTGGTCACCGGCGGCAGGTCGCGCACGAACAGCACCGGCAGTCCGTCGGACGTCACCTCGTTGACCGGCCCCAGCGTCAGGCCGTGGCCGTGCGTGAAGACGAGGCGTTCGTTGATCCACGTGCGGTTGGGCAGCGCCGCGGGATTCAACTCGCGCACCGAAAGCATCACCTGGCGGCTCTGACCGTTGATGGTGTAGCGATCGTTGTCGACCGAGACGAAGTCGTAATACGGTACGAATCTCCTGGAGCTGGCCGAACGTTTCGAGCAGCGGCTGGTGATCCCAGAGCCGCACGTTCTCGAGCGTCGAGCGATTGGTCTCGATGCTTTGCCGCGACAGCGTCGCTTCGCCGGGGAGCTCGCGCTCTTCGACCTGATCGAGGGCGAATGCCCGGCGCGTGGCGGCGATGTTGTATTCCATGAACGGCGTTTCGCGCTGCTGCTCGTTCGGCGTGACGGCAAAGCGCTGCAGCGCCGCGGCGTAACCCTGGCCGCCGAGCATCGTGACCCCGTAAATGCCGGCGGCCACAATCAGGAGACGCACCCGGCCGGTCAGCGCCGCCGCGATGGCGAGGCCGGCGGCGACCAGTGCCGCCGCTGTCAGTGCGAGCGCGGCCGGCATCCGCGCGTGCGCGTCGGCATAGCTGGCGCCCTGGATGATGCCCGACGGCATCACGATTTCCTGGACGCGGCTGAGCCATGCGCCCAGCGCCAGCACCAGGAAGAACCCCGCCGCCAGCCACGTGAGATGCGTGCGCGCGCGATTTTCGACGCGCAGGCCGAAGGGCGTCAGCGCCACCTGGCCGGCGACGAAGTACAGCGCCGCCGACCCGATCACCGCGAGCACGATCAGGCCGAGCAGGAAGCCGCGCAGCAACTCCAGCAGCGGCAGCGTGAAGACGTAGAAGCCGGCGTCGTAGCCGAGCACGGGATCGTTGGCGCCAAAGGGCACCTGGTGCCACCAGTTGAGCAGCGTCATCCACTGCGTGGAGACGAACGACGCCAGGAGAAATGCCGCTACCGCCACCAGCACCATGACGAGGGGCCGCACTTGGTCGCGCGTCGGCAGCGCGACGGTAAACCCCTCGCGCGTCGTAAAGGTCATCGGCGCCGGCGAGATCGCCGCAAGGGCCTGGCGAACCTGGAAGGACAGCCAGGCGACCGTGATCACGAATGAGGCCGCGCCAGCCAGGGCGCGGACCGAGATCTCAGTGGAGTAGACCTGCCGATAGCCCACCTCGCCGAACCACAACCAGTCGGCCAGGAAATCGATGCCCGCCGGCACGACGAAGAACGCGGCCGCGACGAGGCCGAACACGATGACACGCAGTGGCACGGGGGAAGTTTACTCCCCCCGCTTTAAGCGGCGCAGGGTTCGTCGCACGTCGCGATCGGGCCGGGTCGGCGGCGTGGCCGCGGCGCGATAGACGCGCTCCATGCGGCGGATTGCCACTTCTTCCGGCGTCGGCTTGGGAGTGTGGTCCTCATACAGCGTCCGCGCCTGGGCCTTGGGGAGGTTCTCGTCCGTGACACCCAGCACGGTGATGAGCTGCTTTCTGCCGAACGGACGATGAATCTCGATCTCATCGTCTTCTTTGACCGGCCGATGCGCCTTGGCCGGCTGGCCGTTGACGATGATTTTGTTCAGCCGGCACGCTTTCGTCGCTTCGGAGCGGGTCTTGAAAAGGCACGCGACGTCGAGCCAGGTATCGAGACGAACGACCATCGGTTCCATGGTTCCACAGTTCCAGCGTTCCAAGGCAACGTTCAAAACCATGGAACGTTGGAACCGTGGAACCTTGGAACCGGTAGAATCGCGGCCGATGAGTAAACGCCCTCACTCTTCCTTAGTCCTCGACGGCCCCGAGCGGGCCCCCGGCCGCGCCATGCTTCACGCCGTCGGGTTCACGCGCGACGACTTCAAGAAATCCCAGGTCGGCGTCTGCTCGACGTGGAGCCAGGTCACCCCGTGCAACGTCCACATCGACGCGCTCGCGCGCCACACCGCGGAAGGCGTGACCACCGCCGGCGCCAAGCCAATCATCTTCAACACCATCACCGTGTCCGACGCGATCTCGATGGGCACCGAGGGCATGAAGTACTCGCTCGTGTCGCGCGAAGTGATTGCCGATTCGATCGAGACTGTAATGGGCGCCGAAGGATTCGACGGCCTTGTGGCGATCGGCGGCTGCGACAAGAACATGCCGGCCTGCGTGATCGCCATGGCGCGGCTCAATCGCCCGGCGGTGTTCGTCTATGGCGGCACGATTCTGCCCGGCAATTTCCAGGGCCGCCCGGTCGACATCATTTCGGTGTTCGAAGCCGTGGGACAACACGCGGCGGGGAAGTTGTCGGACGCGGCGCTCGCCGATCTCGAACAGCACGCGTGTCCCGGCGCGGGATCGTGCGGCGGCATGTATACGGCGAACACCATGGCGTCGGCCATCGAGGCGCTCGGCCTCAGCCTGCCAAATAGTTCGGCGCAGGCCGCCGTCTCGAACGATAAGCGAGACGACTGCATCCGCGCCGGCAGCGCGGTGGTGTCATTGATCGAGCGCAACATCCGTCCGCGCGACATCCTGACGCGCAAGGCGTTCGAAAACGCGATCACCACGATCATCGCGCTTGGCGGATCGACCAATGCCGTGCTGCACCTACTGGCGATCGCGCACGCCGCCGGCGTGAAGCTCTCGATTGACGACTTCACGCGCATCGGCCGCCGCGCGCCGGTCCTGGCCGATCTGAAGCCGAGCGGCAAATACGTGATGGCGGAGCTCGTCAAGATCGGCGGTCTCACGCCGTTAATGAAGCGTCTCCTCGATCGCGGCCTGCTGCACGGCGACGCCATGACGGTCACGGGCCGCACGCTCGCCGAGAATCTGAGTGGCGTGAAGGATTATCCCGCCGGCCAGGACGTGGTTCGCGCCGTCGACAATCCGATCAAGAAAGACAGTCACCTGGTGGTGATGCGTGGCAACCTCGCGCCGGACGGCGCGGTCGCGAAGATCAGCGGCAAGGAAGGCGAGCGCTTCAGCGGCAGGGCGCGGGTGTTCGACAAGGAAGAAGACGCCCTCACGGCGATTCTCGCCGGCCGCATCAAGAAAGCCGACGTCATTGTGATTCGCTACGAAGGGCCACAGGGCGGACCGGGCATGCGGGAGATGCTGTCGCCGACGAGCGCGATCATGGGCCGCGGCCTCGGAGCGGAGGTGGCGCTCATCACCGACGGCCGCTTCAGTGGCGGCACGCACGGCTTCGTGGTTGGGCACATCACGCCGGAAGCGTTCACCGGCGGCCCGCTCGCGCTCGTGAAAAACGGCGACGGGATCACGATTGATGCGCAGTCTCGCACGCTCACGCTCGACGTCAGCGCGAAGGAGCTCGCGTCGCGACGCCGGAAGTGGCGACCGCGAAAGCCACGCTACGCGCGGGGCGTGCTCGCGAAATATGCACGGCAAGTTTCCACGGCCAGTACGGGGGCGGTTACGGACTAGGGCGTTGAAACCTTCTCGTGGCGAGGCGTGCAACTGCTATTGCATCCGCGAACCGACGGGGCTTACACTCCTGCAACCATTTGTAACCCAATGTAAGCGAACCTGGCGCGGACCAATCGGTGGAGGGCTCGACCATGCGAAATTCTCTGTTGCAGCGCGCGTTTCTCGCGGTTTGTATCAGCATGCTGGCCTCGCCTACGGCCTCGGCCCAGACATTCACGGGCGGCCTGCGAGGTTCGGTGAGCGATGCCGGCGGAATCCTCCCCGGCGTTTCCGTCACCATCATCAACGAAGGCACGCAGGTCGAGCGCGAGACGACCACGAATGCCTCCGGGGAATACAGTTTCTCCGCGGTCCCGCCGGCGACCTACACGATTCGGGCCGGTCTGACCGGCTTCAAGACCTACGAGCGCAAGGGCTTCCGCGTTGCGACGCAGCAGTTTCTCACGCTCGACATCACGCTCGAAGTGGGCCAGGTGCAGGAGACCATCACCGTCACCGCAGACGCTCCGCTGATCGAGACGTCCAACGCGTCGACGGGTGGCACGCTCGATCGCCAGGTCCTGGAGGCGCTCCCCGCCCCCGGCCGCAACGCCTTCATGATCAGCGTCACTGTGCCGACGGTTGCTCCGACCGGCGACCCGCAATTCAATCGCCAGCAGGATCAGACCAACGCCTCTCGCATTTCGATGGGCGGTGGCGGCGTGCGCGCGAACAACTACCTGCTCGACGGCGTACCGATCACCGAGCTCCGCGGCCGCGCCGTGCTCAATCCAACGATTGAAGCGCTCGAGGAAGTGAAAGTGCAGGTGCACACCTATGATGCGGAAATGGGCCGCACCGGAGGTGGGGTGTTCAACGTCACTGCCAAGTCAGGCACCAACGCGTTTCACGGCAGCGGCTTCTACCAGACGCGGCCGGTCTGGGGTGTGACCGAAAACTTCTTCGTGGAGAAGACCGGCCAATCGAAGGAAGAAAGCGGGTTGTCCGAGACCTACTACCGCCTGTACGGCGGCGGCGTTGGGCGGACCCATCTGGAAGAATCGGACGTTTTTCTGGACCGCGACGGAAGGCTATCGATCCAACACGACGCGCAACGAGCAGCAGGTCTGGCCCAGCGCGAAGCAGCGCACCGGCGATTTTTCGACGTCCACGCTCAGCGGCGTCCCCGTGCGCATTTTCAATCCCGTACTGTCGAGGCGGTGCGGCCAACGCCAAGTGTCCGGCGACCGGTACTGGCTCCCTAGCGACCGGTGGCGAATTTACGGGCGCCATCATTCCGCGGACGCACCCGGCGGCAAACGCCGCCGGCTTCGGGTTGCTTGGCGCCTGGCCCACGCAGACGATCGCCGGCGCGATAGCGGGCAACGAGAACAATGAGCCGAACGCGAGCGCCACGGGGCCGATTGTCGATTCAGCCGACATGTTCACGTTCAAGGCGGAACACAAGTTTACCGACACCTGGAGCATGAGCGGCTTGTACATCTACAACAAGACCGACGAGCCCGGCAGCACCATCATGCGGCCTGAAGAGTGGTACATCGCCAGCCAGGACAATTTCTTCGGTCCGCTGCGGCGCCGGCCGCACGTTGCGGTGATCAACAACACCAACATCATCAACGACTCCACGGTCCTCACCGTCCGCTACGGCTTCTCCACGTGGCAGGACTCGTGCGACAAGCAGGCGTTCTCCGCCGGCATCGGTTCGCTCGGATTCAGTCCCAACTATGTCAACTCCGTAGCCGAGGCGGACGTGTTTCCGAACTTGAATTTCGACGACGTTCAGGACGTTGGCGGATGGGGCGGCGGACCGGTCCGCTGGTACAGCCCCTACTCGGTCAACGGCACGCTGTCCAAACTGATCGGCAGCCATAGCCTCAAGATCGGCGGCGACTTGCGGAAGCTGGGCGTGAAGCTGGCGACGGAAAGTGAAATGGGCGGAGAGTTCTTCTTCGATCGCTTGTTCACGAGCAACGCCGGCGTCGGCGGACATGAACTGGCGAGCGTCCTGCTCGGCGTGCCGGCATCGGGATCCGTACCCTTCAACCGTGGCGAGGGTGACTGGTTTACCACCTACTACGGCGCGTACCTTCAGGACGACTGGCGAGTGAGTCAGCGGCTGTCGGTCAATTTCGGCGTCCGACTCGAACATGAAGACGGCTTACAGGAAGTCGACAACCGCCAGACCGTGGGATTCGACAAAGCGGCGGTCAGTCCGCTAAACGCGCTCGTTCCCAAGACGGGATTGCTCGCGGGCCGGACCTTGAACGGCGGCCTGATTTTCGCCGGTGTCAACGGCGCCCCCACTGAACAGGGGGATCTCGCGGCCTTGAAGGTGGCGCCGCGCGCCGGGTTTAGCTTTGCGCTGAACCGCGCCACGGTCATCCGCGGCGGCTACGGACTGTTCTTTGCGCCGTGGAACTACAGCACGACGCAGCATGGCCAGACCGGCTTCAGCCGAACGACGTCGCTGAATCAGTCGGATAGCACTCGCGCTGTGCCGATCACGTCTCTCGAAAACCCGTTCCCGAATGGACTGCAGCAGCCAATCGGCAGCTCGCTTGGGCTGCTGACGGCCACCGGCGGGACGGTTAACTTCGTCGACCAGAACAAGGGCGACCCCAAAGTGCATCAATACTCGATCGACATGCAGCGCGAGCTCGGCGGCAATATGGCCGTGACCGTCGGCTATGTGGGCGCCACGGGGCGCGATCTGGGCTTCGGCGGCAGTAACCCGATAGGCATCAACATCAATCAGATGGATCCCGAGGTGGCGCGCCGGGTGTTCCCAGGTCCGAATGGCACGTGGAATCCTGCCGCGCTGACCGCGGAAGTGCCGAACCCGTTCTTTGGCATCGCCGGCACCGGCGAGTTCGGAGCGCGTGCGACCATTCAGGCGGGCCAACTGCTGCGGCCGTACCCGCAGTTCGGCGACGTCTTCGAGTTCGAGCGTACCGCCGGCGGCAAGCGGCAGTATCACGCCGCGACCTTGGTCCTCGACAAGCGCCTGGTGGGCCGGTGGGGCGGGCGAATGAGCTATACGTGGAGCAGCACCAAAGACAACCAGTTTGGCCAGGACAACACATATCTGACCCGGACGGCCATTCCCCAGAACAACTACGATCTCGACGCCGAGTACGGCGTCAGCTACTTCGACTCGCCGCATCGCATCATCCTCGCCCCGATTTTCCGATTCCCGGACGGTGGCAACGATGCTCACGCAGGGCTGGAATGCCTCGGCGGTGGTCGAGCTCGTCAGCGGCGCGCCGTTGAATGCCGTGTTGAGCGCTGGCGCGTCCGACCGCGAACCTCGGGCTCTTTGGCGGCCGGCAGCGGCCGAACCTGACCGGCGATCCGAATACCGTCGGGCAGCGACAACGACCGCGTCGTATTCGAAGGGCAGGAGGACGCTCGCTACTTCAACGCCGGCGCGTTCGCGAATCCCGGGCCGGGCACCTTCGGCAACGCGCCGCGCGCGATCGGTGACGCGCGCTACCAGTTCCGGCAGAACATCGACCTCGTCATCGCGAAAGACACGCGGATTGGCGGCAGCCACGATCGCGCAGGTGCGGTTCGAGATTCTCAACCTGACCAACACGGCGAAGTTCCGGGGCATCGATTCGAACGCGATCACCGATCAGAGCTTCGGGCGTATCACGCAACAGGCCGGCTTCATGCGGATCTGGCAGTTGAGTTTCCGGTATACTTTCTAGCCACAGATTGACGCCGATTAGGCACTGATTGATCGGTTTGATCGGTGCCTAATCGGTGTTTCACCGGTGGCCCTAGCGCGGGCGGTTGCGCCGCCGCTTGCCCTCACGGGACGCACGCTTCGCGGCTGGGCCCGCGGCGGTGCTGTCTCCCCTCATCCCTCGTCGTCGAAGCGCAATTCCCACAGCGACCAGCGCGATGAGGCCGGCGGTGACGCCGATGACGGATGCTGCGTAGGACGGCAAGAACCCCGCGCGTGCGATGGCGGCCCTCGCCGCCGTGAGTTCCGGCACGTCGGCATCGGCCTGCGAATAATTTTCGAGGAGCTCGCGGTAACGGTCACGCGCCACGTCTGGTGAACCCGCCGCCGCGGCGGCGCGCGCCAACCCGAGTACCGAGAGGGAGCGGTTGGCGTTGCGCTCGAGGGCCTGTCGAAAAGGCTCGATCGCCTCAGCCGGACGTCCGAGCTCGAGCAGCAATTCCCCGAGCAGCTCCGGCGCCGGCTTGATCGGCGCGGGCAGGCCCAGCGGCGGCGGCAGCTGTCAGCTCGGCGTCGGTGGCGGCCTCGAGAATCTCGACCGCCTGCTCGCCGCGGCCGGCCGCGAATTCGATCATGGCCGCGACCTGCCGCTCCATGATTGCGATGGCCGGGCGCAGGTCGCCTTCCTGCGGCGACTGGGACCGGGTCGCGAGCCGCCTGGCGCGCAAGTTCGGCGAGCGGAGTGTTGCCCGAGCGCGCGGCACTGACGCCAATGGCGTACAGCTCGTTGACGTTGCCGAAGTTGCGTTCGCTGCGCGAGCACATCCCAGCGGCGCGTCTCGACGACATAGCGAGCCCGCATCGACGACAGCTCGCTCAGCAGGCCCAGGTCGCCGGTCGCCTTGACCGTGGGCGCGATCTCATCGAGGGTCGCCCACGCCTCGCGGTATCGTCCCTGCTGCAGCAACTCGTATTGAAGCCACGACAGCGCGTGGTAACTGCGCAGGGCCGCTCCCAGGCCCTTGGCCTTGATCCAGGCGTCGGAGGCCGCGAACGCCGCGCGGTCCGCCGCGGCCGCCTCAGTCCACATGCCGAGTTGGACGAAGATGTGAGCCGGCATATGCCGGGCATGGCTCGACTCGGGCGCGACGGTCGCGTATGTGCGCGCGGCCGGCAGCGCCAGCCTCGCGTGCGCAGGGTCGTCGTAGTTGTGCAGGAGGTAATGGAGCGCGCCAGGGTGTTGCGGGTGTGCGCTGAGCACCCGTTCGATGACCTCCGCCACGCGCCGCTGCGTCTCGCTGCCCGCAAGGGAATCACTATGTCCTTCGTGGCTGTCCACGTGGCCGATGAGGCTGCGCGCCATGGTGCCAAGCAGCGCGAGTGCGTAGAAAGACGCGACGTCGGGGTCCTCTGGATTCCGCGCATAGAGCGCGCCCATCGCATCGGCGTAGCCGCGGCGGCGGCTCGCAGAATCACCTTCGCCGAACAGCGTATCGATGGCCTCGATGAGTGCTTTGTCCGTAGGCGTGGCAGCTCGCGCCGTGCGCGCGGCCGGCGTCGGCCCCAGACGATTCAAAACGGCGCGCGCGGCGCCGATGTTCTCGTTCCGCCACAGCGTCTGGTGGTAAGTCATCGCCTCGCCCCAGTAGGCCATCGCGAACCCAGGATTCACACCTTGGATCCGCCGGAATATCTCATTGGCGTCTTCGTATTCGAAGTGGTGGAGGGCGACGACGCCGCGGCGAAACTCGGCTTGCGGGTCCTGCGCCGCTGCGATCGGGGAAAGCCACACGACGAGTGCTGCGCAGAGGAGACGCGGAGCAACCGCGTTGCGCAGCGGCCTCTGCGGCATCGGCGGATTATACCAGCGCGGAAACGTGCATGCCGCCGATGGAAAGCGAGCATGCTCGCCGGAATCCAAAAATTCGTAGGCGATCGATCCATAAGTACGTAAGCTTGCAAACCCGTCTCGGAACCGCGTAAACTCCGGCAACCTACGTAACAGAACCGAAACAGCTCGCGCTTTGTGTTTTTGCTGCTTTGTGTTTTTGCTGGAGTTGATCCCTGGTCGGCGTTGTGTCTGTGCCCGATGCGGTGGCCACAGATTCTTTAGATTTGGAGGACAGCGAGTATGAGGAACCTTGTTGCTCGGTGGTGCGCGATGGCACTGCTGCTTGTTCCACTAACCACCAGTACGGCGTGGGCGCAGACGTTTACCGGTGGCGTTCGCGGAGTCGTGCAAGACTCCGGCGGCGTCGTGCCCGGCGTCACGGTCACGCTGACTAACGAAGCCAACGGCGCGGTGCGCAATGAGGTTTCGAACGAACAGGGCCTCTACAACTTCGCCGCGGTGGCGCCGGGTATCTACACCGTCAAGGCCGAGTTGACCGGCTTCAAGACCTTTGAGAACAAAGGCATCCGCGTCGCGACGCAGCAGTTCGTGACGATGGACATCAAGCTCGATGTCGGCCAGCTGCAGGAGACCATCACCGTCACCGGTGAAGCGCCGCTGATCGATACCTCGAACGCCTCGACGGGCAGCGTGATCGATTCGCGCCAGCTCGAGTCGTTGCCGAGCGCGGGCCGTTCCGCCTTCCTCTTTGCCGTCACCGTGCCCACCGTGGTGGCCTCGGGCGACGCGCAGTTCAACCGCCAGCAGGATCAGACCAACGCGTCGCTCCTGTCGCTGGGCGGCGGCGCGCGCCGTGCCAACAACTACCTCGTGGACGGCGTGCCGATCACCGACCTGCGTAACCGCGCCACCGCGAACCCGAACATGGAAGCGATTGAAGGCGTGAACGTCCAGGTGCACCAGTACGACGCCGAAACCGGCCGCACCGGCGGCGGCACGTTCAACGTTGCCACCAAGTCCGGCGGCAACTCCTGGAACGGCAGCGGCTTCTACCAGGCCCGCCCGAAGTGGGGCGCGACCAACAACTTCTTCTCCGAGCTGTCTGGCGTTCCGCTGCCGAATACCTACTTCCACCAGGGCGGCGGCGGCTTCGGCGGCCCGGTCGCCAGGAACCGCACGTTCTTCTTCTTCTCCGTGGAAGGCTACGGCTCCAACACCACGCGTAATGCGCCGCAGCGGCTGCCGACCACGCGTGAGAAGCAGGGCGATTTCTCGCAGAGCCGTAACTCGGCGGGGCAGCTGGTGCAGATCTTCGATCCGCTCACCGGCGATGCGCAGGGCAACAACCGCCAGCCATTCGCGAACAACGTGATTCCCACCAACCGGCTGAACCCGGTGGCGGTGAAGATCCTGAGCTATGTGCCGAACCCGTCGCGCGACATCAGTGACGGCTCGCCCAACCACGACGCCATCGGCGAGATCAACGACCGCGCCGTCATGTATACCGGCAAGATGGATCACCGCTTCTCCGACAAGGTGTCGTTGATGGGGTTCTATCTCTACAACAAGACCGACGAGCCGTGCGCGAACTCGCTCGTTCCCCAGGGTGAGCCGAACGCGTTCATCGACTCCAACGACTACGTGCTGCGCCGGCGCGTCCACGTGCTCGCGCTGAACAACACCTGGCTGCCCGGCAACAACACGGTGTTCACCCTGCGCTACGGCTGGACGAAGTTCCAGGACCAGAACACGCTGTCCGTGGAGTACGACCCGGCCCAGCTCGGGTTCGACCAGTCGTTCTTGAGCCCGCTGCAGGTCAAGAAGTTCCCGCAGATCACCACGCTGACCGACTACCGCGCCCTCGGCGCCATCGATCCGAACCGGCTGTTCTGGAATTCGTGGAGCGCCAACGGCACCATGTCGAAGCTGGTCGGCAGCCATACCTTCAAGGTCGGCGCCGATTACCGCAACATCAGCGTCGACACGCAGTCGTTTGCGGGTGGCGCCGGACGGTTCGCGTTCACGCGCCTGTTCACGTCGTCCAATCCGCTGGCGACCAACGCCACGTCGGGCAATGCCGTCGCGAGCATGCTGCTTGGCTACCCGGCTGCCAACGTCGATTCAGCCAGCACGGTGACGGTCTCGAGCCCGTTCCTGGCCTGGACCAACTATTACGGCGCCTACGCCCAGGACGACTGGCGCGTCAGCTCCAAGTTCACCCTGAACTACGGCCTCCGCCTCGAACATGAAGACGGCCTGCGCGAGGAGAACAACGGCTTTACGGTTGGCTTCGACCGGACGCTCAATCCCGGCGGCGCGCTCGGCAACGTCGTCAACCCGCTGACGGGCCAGCGGATTGTTGGCGGCCTGGTCTACGCCGGCCAGAACGGCGCCAACGAGTTCCAGGGCAACCCCCCGGGCATCAAGATCTCGCCGCGCGTCGGCATGGTCTACTCGATGAATCCCAAGACCGTCGTCCGCGCCGGTTATGGCATCTACTGGGCGCCGTGGAACTACCAGGCGGTGGGCGCGCAGAACTACGGCAACATCGGCTACACGCAGGTGACCCAGTCGCCGCAGCCGCAGTTCACGCCGACCGTGTCCCTGACCAACCCATTCCCGAATGGCGTGTTGACGCCAACGGGCAACACCGGCGGCCCGTTGACTGGTGTAGGCAGCGCCATCGAGTTCATCGATCAGGACAAGACCGCGCCGCAGATTCACCAGTACTCGATCGACATCGCCCGCGAGTTGGCCGGCAACATTGCGATCGGTTTCGAATACGTCGGCGCCACCGGCCGCGACCTGAACCTCGGCGGTTCGAACGACGGCGTGATCAACATTAACCAGGTGCACCCCCAATACCTGGCACTGGGCCCGGCGCTCCTCGAACAGGTGCCCAACCCGTTCTTCGGCCTGCCGCAGGGCCAGGGCAAGAGCGTGACCAGCGCAACGATTCAGCGCCGCGAACTGCTCCGTCCGTTCCCGCAGTTCAACGACATCCTGATGCGCCAGTCGACGCTCGGGAAAAGCCAGTACCACGCCGGCGTGTTGAAGCTCGAAAAGCGCATCAGCAACGGCTGGGGCGGACGCATCAACTACACCTATAGCCGGTTGATGGACAACCAGTTCGGCGAGGGCAACTTCTTCTCGAGCGCGTCGACCGAAATGCAGGACGCGTACAACCTGGATGCCGAATACTCAATCGGCCTGCTGGACGTGCCGCACAAGATTTCGATCGCGCCGATCATCGAACTGCCGTTCGGCGAGGGCAAGCGTTGGCTGCAAAGCGGCGTTGGCGCGGCGGTGCTCGGCGATTGGACGCTCTCGTCGATCATCGGCATCGAGAGCGGGTTCCCGTTGCAGGTCCGGAGCAACAGCCAGAACACGAACATCTTCACTCGCGCGCAGTATGTAAACCCAGGAACGGGTGAGATTGCGACCGACGGTACGCGCAACGAGCGCATCGCGCCGCCGCCTGGTTCTGGTTGTGTCACCGGCCAAGAGTGCGGCATCGGCATCTGGTTGAACTCGGCCGCGTTTTCGCAGCCGGCTAATTTCACGCTGGGCACGCTGCCTCGCACGATTGACTCGGTGCGCACACCGCATCGCAACAACTGGGACTTCTCGGCTGCCAAGCAGGTCCGGTTGGGCGGCAATAGGCGCGGTGAAATCAAGATCGAAATGCTGAACATCACCAACACCGTCAAGACCACGGGCCCGACGACCACGCTTGGCAGCGCGACGTTCGGTCAGATCCGCACGCAGTCGGGCTTCATGCGCCTGACGCAGCTGACGTTCCGGATGTCCTTCTAGGGTCTTAGGGTCCTAAGGTCTTAGGGTCTTAGGGCACGACGAAATGCCAAGGGCGGCCTTCACGGGCCGCCCTTGTGTTGTACGCTCATTTTCGAATCATGATTCGTTTCGCTCTTGCGCTGGTGCTGGTCTGCATTGCGCCCATCATCCCGCGCGCACAATCGCGTCCCGCGTTGGGCAGTGTCGTATTTCCGAACTCGGGCAGCGCGGCGGCGCAAGCGGATTTCCTGCGTGGCGTCGCCTGGTTGCATAGCTTCGGTTACGAAGATGCGATCGACGCGTTTCGAGCCGCGCAGAAGATCGATCCGTCATTCGCGCTTGCCTACTGGGGCGAGGCGATGAGTTTCAGCCAGCCGCTGTGGTTCTACGAAGAAGTGCCGCAGGGCCGCGCCGCCCTGGCGAAGCTGGGGCCGACACGCGACGCACGTATTGCCAGGGCGAAGACGCCTCGTGAGCAGGCGTTCATGCGCGCCGTTGAGGCGCTCTTCGGCGATGGCAACACCGCCGCGCGCGCTGCGGCGCACGCCGAGGTCATGTCGAAACTCGCCCTCGACCATCCCGCCGACGATGAGGCGCAGACGTTCTATGCGCTGGCCCTGCTGGCGACGCTTCCGCGCGGCGACGATGCGCTGCCGATTCGGCGGCGGGCGGGAGAAATCGCTGAGAAGGTATTCGCGAGGAGTCCCAATCATCCGGGCGCCGCGCACTACCTTCTGCACGCCTACGATCACAGCGCGCTGGCGGCGCGATCGCTGACGGCGGCCCGCGCCTTCGCGAAGATCGCGCCGGCGGCGAGCCACGCGCTCCATATGCCCGCGCACGCCTTCCTCCAGGCCGGCTTCTGGGATGAGGCAGCGGCGAGCGACGAAGCATCGTGGAACGCGTCGGTCGCCTGGGCGAAGCGGCGCGGCCTCTCGATTGCGAGCCGGGATTATCACAGCCTCGCCTGGCTCCAGTACCAGTGGACGCAGCAGGGACGATTTTCCAAGACTAAGGAAGCGATTGCCTTAGTGGAAGCCGCGATCAAGTCGGGATCGGGGAGCCGGGATCCGGGATCCGGGAAAGCCGTCTCGCCGCTGCATGCGGGAGGTCACGGCTATGGTGAGAGTGAAATCGGGCGAGGAAGCGGCGAGGCCGCGCTTCGCAACGATCGCGGCTCCATGCGCGCGCGCTACATCATCGAGAGCGAGCGCTGGCAGGAGATGAAAGGGCAGACCACCTTCGACAACATCGAGGAGCTGTTTGCCCTTGGCTTGAGCGCGGTCAACCTCGCCGACGGCGCGCGGGTGCGGTCGGTGATCGAGGAGTTCCGCAAAGCCGCCGCGCCAGGGCAGGCCGCCGACCTGCGCGAGCAGGCGGAGGTCATGCTGCGCGAGATGGAGGCGCTCGATCTCTTTGCGCAAGGGCGGCACGCCGATGGGCTGGCGCAGATGGATCGCGCCGCCTCGCTGCAGGCGCGGATGCCCAAGCCGATCGGGCGGCCGTTTCCCGTCAAGGACGTGAACGAGGTATACGGGGAGCTGTTGCTGCAGGTGAATCGGCCAACTGAGGCGATCGCGCGATTCGACCGCGTCCTCGCGCGCACGCCGAATCGCAGCCGGGCCCTCCTTGGTCTGGCGCGCGCGTATCGAAACGCAGGTGATGTCGGGAACGCTCGAGCGGCGTATAAGAGGTTCTTGACCAACTACCGCCAGGCCGACGCGGGTCTTCGAGAAGTGGCCGAAGCCAGGGACGCGCTGAAGTGATCTCGAAGACCGGCGTGGCCGTCGTGTGGGCGATCCTCGCGGTGGTTCCTGCGCGCGCAGAACAGGGAGACTGGCAGACGCTCGACGTGCCAGGCGGTGGCGCCACGTTGACGCGACTCGGCGTGCCCGGCGATCGCGAGCGCGCGATGGTGATGATCGACCTCATCCGCCGATTGCATTTCTCGTCGACCGGGTCGGCCGCGCTCGTGTCGTCGCTTCGCGAGTTGTCGTTACGGCCGCCAGAGGCGGCTACGGCGACCGTCGCGCTGCCGTCGCCGCTTCCGTCGCGACTGTGGTCCGAGGTGCTGGCGCGCGACATCGCGCCGCGGCGGTTGTTCATCGAGATCCTGAACGACGAGCGCGCACGTTTGCTGTACCACGGTCTCGCCGGACTGGATCGCGAGACCCGGCAATGGTTTCACACCCAACCGGAGCTGTTGCGCTGGCTGTATCAGGAGCAGGATGCGGTGCGGTCCTTTTCCATGTTTGCGCCGGCGCTGAGGGTCGTCCAGGGCCGCGTTCACGTGCCCGGCGGACCAGACGCAGTACGGCAATGGTCGGCGATCCTCGGCACCGACGTGTCGCACCCGGAGACGTTCGCGCGGCGGCTCTTTTCGCACCAGGCCGGGAGGACCGCCGGTCTCTATTTCGTGTTTGCCGCCGTGGATGATTCACGACGCGCCTTTCTCATGGGCGGCGCGATGCCGGCCGCGCGGCGGCAGCCGCGCTTTCAACGCCTCGTCTCCGGTTTTGCGTCGTGTTACCCGCCGCGTTCAACGGCCTATCCCTTTGTGGTGCGGTCGTATGACGCGGCCTTGTTGCTGCTCGAGGTCGACTTGGCGACCGACGGTGCCCTGGCCGGACCATCCGATCGGCGGTTTTGGGAGGAGGTCTTCGGAGATGTCCTGCGCGGCGGAGCCGATGCCGATGAGCCCCGGATCGACGCCGCGTGGATGGTGAATGCCTTGTGCGGTGCGCTCGCCGAGCATCGGGCGCTGGTGTTCGCCACCTTGCTCGCTGGGCATCGCACGTTTCGTGAGGTCTCCAAAGCGGAATGGCCCGACCTCGTCGCGGCGCTTCGCGCGCGGCGAACGTATCCGGCGTTGTTTATGGCGCTCGAACACGCCGGCGTGCGAAATGGCGCCGCCTATGCCGCGGCTGCGAGGCACGCCGCTCTGTTGTCTCAGGTGGTCGACGCGGAGCGCAGCATCACGGCCTTGCGGCAATTCCAGGGGGCGTTGATGTTGACCCTCAACGCGACGCATGCCGGCACGTTGAGTGTGAGCAAGACTGAGTCGCTGATCGCGTCGTTAGCGGCCGTGCCATTCGACAATCAGCGATACGACGGCCGCCTTGCGGACTGGCTCGCGCGCGAATGGCGACCTGCGGAGCGCGAGGTGGCGGGCGCTCTTGCCGGACCCGCGGCCATGCCGCTGCAGGCGGTCCAGTGGGAAGGCCGCGGGTACGTGGTGGATATCGCGGGCGCGGCTCGTCAGAGACTACTGGAGATTCGCAAGCGGCAAGGCGGTGTGTCGCTTGATCGCGTCATCGCGCTGCATTCCATCGCAGTTGCGCTAATCGATGCACGGTTAGGGCCCGGACGGGCGGTGACGCTCGCATCGGAACTGGCGGCTCTCGCGCCGCACCTGGCATTGCCGGAGGTGGCCGCCGAATACGAGAACGATGGCGTTGCTGTGCCAACCGTGCTGGCCGGCGCGATTGCCGAGTTGAAGCTCGGGCGCCCGGCCGGTGTCGGTGCCACGCTATTGCCGGTTGTGGATTTTCTCCTGGCGCACGTGCTGCCGTCATGGGCCTACGCGCCACATCTCGGGAGCGCGGGGAGCGGCGCGTTGGTCGGCGGCGATGGGTCGCTCCGCCATCGGCTGGGTGTGCGGCAGTTGGGTCGCGGCCGCACCGAGCAGCCGTGGCAGCTGGCCATCTCCCCGGCCGCGCGCGGAACAATTGGCGGATCAATCCTGGGCGTGCAGGCCGCGCTGGCCAGTTGGTCGCTGCGCCGGTTGTCGAGCGATGCGGTGCCGGCGGCGCCGGCGATCGACAGCAACGATTCGATTCCGCTCATGCTTACTGCCGCGATGATCAATCCGCGCCGTCTCAACGACGCCAGCCTGGCTCACCTTGTTGCGGCGCATGCGAAAGGAAGCGAGGCCGTCGCGCAAGCGCGTCACGATCCGGCTCGACTCGATGAGCTCGCCGCGACGGCCGCGCTCAGTCCCTGGTCGCGCGCGGTCTTGCCGTGGATCATGAGTGAAGAGCCGGAGAGGGTGGACGAGCAGTTTTCGCCGACCGAGCGCGCGAGGATCGGCGGCCTGAGGCAGCACGAGCTTGCGGACTGGGGCAGCGTCTGGATGCCGTCGGGATCCCTGCTCCTTCGCATTCCGACCGCCCGCTTTCACGAGCTGTACGCCGGACGGACCGCTGATGGTATTGTCGGCGGCCGGAGCATTGATCTGCTGCTGCGCGTCGCGGCCTATCTATCGGAGCTGAAGCTGCCGGCGTCCCTGGCAGCGCCGGTGCTGTCGTTTGCCATGCGCGATCACCTCGACCGGGTCAGGCCCTTTCATGCCGCGGATGCCGGCGCGTTCGCGCGGCAGGCGCGCACGCTGACGCGCAGCCAGTTCGAGGATTACGTTGGTGCGGTTGCGGCGATTGGTCCACTGCGTCTGGTGCCGGCGCGGCCATGATGCGGATTGCTGCGATCGCGCTGATCGGCCTCGCGAGTGGTGCCCTTGGGTCTGCCCAGTCGCCGCTGCAGCTGCAGATCGTGTCGCCGCCCGCGGATGCCTACGTAAGCGATCGCCTCACCCTCGAAGCGCGGATCCTGCCGCGCGAGCGCCGCCGCGACGTGGTCGATGTGACGTTCTTCGCCGACGGCAGGCAGGTGTGCCGCTCGACCGACGTCGACGCGCCGAAATGTAGTTGGGATGCGGGTGCGCTCATCAAGTCCCACACCATTCGCGTCGTCGCGAACACCGTGTCGGGGGAGCGGCTGGTCGCCACCACGACCACGCGTGAAGTGGATTTCAAGGAAGGCGTCGACGTGCGGGTCGTCCAGATCAACGCGTCAGTAGCCGACCGCAGTGGCCGGTTCGTGGGCGGCCTGCGCAAGGATCAATTTCGGATTACTGAAGACGGTACGCCGCAGGTGATCGCGTATTTCGCAGACGAGAAAGCCCCGCTGGAAATCGTCGTCGCCATGGACATCAGCGCCAGCATGGGCCACGCCCTCGACGACCTGCGAATGGCCGTGCGCCATTTCCTGGCGCAGCTCCGGCCGGAGGACCAGGTCACGCTCGTGGCGTTCAACGACGAGCCGTTCGTGCTGACGCAGCGCGAGACCGATCCGTCGGTGCGCGCCCAGGCCCTCGATCGGTTGTCGGCCTGGGGTGGCACCACGCTCTACGACGTGATCATTCACTCGCTCGAGTTGCTGTCGCGCCGGCCCGGCCGGCGCAGCCTGATCGTGTTCAGCGACGGCGAGGACCAATCCAGCCAGGCCACCTTCGCTCATGTGGAGCGCGCCCTGAAGGCCAGCGATGCCGCGTTGTTCGCGGTTGGACTTGGGCGTGGCCGTGAACAGGCGAACCTGCGTGAAACACTCGAAGCGCTCGCCGAGCCAAGCGGCGGCCGCGCGTTGTTTGCCGAACGGCCGGCGGAGTTAGACAAGGTGTTCGCCGAACTGCGCACCGAGCTCGCGCAACAGTACCTGGTTGGGTACGAATCGACCAACGCAAAACCCGATGGCTCGTGGAGAAAGGTGTCGGTCGAAATACCGGGAACGAACTATCGAGTGCGCTCGCGCCAGGGCTACTTCGCCCCTGTGCAATAGAACTCAATCAGCAATCTGAAATCAGAGATCTAAAATCGTAACCTGCCGCATGTAATAGCCCGACGTGAGGCGCCGTTGCGGCACGGACTGATCGGGGACCTCGAGCGCGATGGTGTAGGTGCCGGGCGCCGCCGGCTTCCAGCGGTATTCCCAGAGCGACCACATCGTGTGCGTCTTTGGTGCGGGGCAAATCTCGAACGGTGTGAACGGCTGGTCGTTGGCGAAACGAATCGCCAGCCGATCGACCGGCTTGGTACCGCCCCACACGATGCCGAC
This sequence comes from uncultured Acidimicrobiia bacterium, assembly GCA_963784445.1. Classification (GTDB taxonomy): domain Bacteria; phylum Acidobacteriota; class Vicinamibacteria; order Vicinamibacterales; family UBA2999; genus 12-FULL-67-14b. Next base: position 1,232,708 of record CAWARO010000003.1, read on the forward strand.
GATGCGATATTCCAGGCCGTTGGGGCCTTTGCGTTTCTCGACCCGCACCGGTGTGGCCGCGGTGTGGATGTCGGCCGGCGCGTAGTCGCGGGCGTATTTATGCGGTGAGCTCTGGTGCGTTCGGGCGGCGAACTCCACCATCTGCGACGTCGCCGGTTCGTCAGGACCAACAAGACGGATTTCGTTGACCCACTTGATCCATGAGCAGCCGTACCATCCCGGCACGGCGAGCCGGACCGGCTTGCCGTGATCGGCGGGCACCGGCTCTCCGTTCATCTTGATGGCGAGAAACGCACCGAGCTGATCGAGGGACGAGAGCGGGAACACCCAGCTGGCGCCGACGATCGACCGCGGCGACACCTGGCCGATGTGATCGTAGCCGCTGACGAGCACGCCGGTGGCGTCCTTCGACGGCTGGAGCCGCGCCACCACCTCCGCAAGCGGGATGCCTTCCCATTCGGCCACGCTCATCAACCCGAAGTGCCGGTTGCTGCCGTTGCCCGAGCACTCGAACAGGTGCGGGCCCATCTTCTTCGACTGAGGCGTGAGATCATCGAGGCGCAACATGGCCGGCTTGGCGAGCAGACCGCTCGTCTCGAGGGTCCACGGGCCCTGGTGATTCGCGGCCGCGGCGGGAATCTCGGTGCGGATATACGCGAGGTCGTTGGGCGTGATCAGCTTGTTGGGCTCGAGCAGCGACAGGTCGGTGTCCAGGCGCGCATCAAGTCCGACGCCGTCGTACTTGACGCCGAACTGCCCGGGCTGCGGCCGGTTGCGGAAGAGCGGCAGCGTGCCCAGCAATTCACCCGCGCCACCGGAGGCGACGCAAGGAGCATTCGCAGCCAGACGCGCCAACACCTCGCAAGGCTCCACCAATGTGGCGGTGCCTGCGGCGGCAAGCGTGCCGAGCATCTGCCGGCGTGTCGGCCTGCCCTGAGCGAGGGCGAGTTTGCCCGGGAATTCGCCCGAGTCGAAGGGATTCATTCCCGACATTATACTGGGGGGAATGCACTCGAGATTGTTCGCCCTCTGTCTGCTGCCACTGGCAGCCGGCGTGGCTGTGGTTGCGCAGCAGCCGACCTTTCGCGCCGGTGTGACGCTGGTGTCGACCGACGTGATTCCGCGCGACGGCGACGGCCGTTTCGTCGCCGACCTCACGAAGGACAACTTCACGGTGCTCGAGGATGGGCAGCCGCAGTCGATCGTGTCTTTCGCGCTGGTGCAGGGCGGTCGCACCTACAATCTCCTCGCGCCGCCGCCCGCTCAGGCCGCGGCGCCCGAAGGCATCGTGTTGCCCCCGTCGAAACCGCGCGCCATCCAGGCCGAAGGCCGGGTAGTGCTGGTCTTCATCGACGATCTGCATTTCGAGCCGGAGTTGTCGCCGCACGTCCGTCGCGTGATGCAGACCATCGGCAGCACGCTGCTGCACGACGGCGATCTGGTCACGGTGCTCTCGAGCGGGCCGTCGTACATCGAAATTGGTCCCACGTATGACAAGAAGACCGTGATGGAAGCGGTCGGCAAGATTCGCGGCTCGGCCCCCATCCCATCCGAAATTTTCAAGATGCTCGAGTCCTCCCAGGGACCCGGCGACATCCGGCATCGCGCGCAGATGGCGTTCTACACGGCGTACCGCATCCTCGCCGAGCTCGAACAGGTGTCCAATCGCCGTAAGGCCGTCATTTACGTGAGCAACGGCTACGATCTCGATCCGTTCACCGAGGGCCGCTTCAGCCGCGATCGCATCCAGGGCGGCCGATTTTCGGAGCCGTCGCGCTTTCTGATCGATCAGGAGAATCCGTACTTCAGGTCCGGCACGGTCACGGCCGACCTTGACCTGCACCGGCTGATGCGCGAGTTGGTGTTGTCGGCCAACCGCGCCAACGCCACGATCTACACCGTCGATCCGCGCGGGCTGGCCGGGGTCGTCGACGCGGGCACCTACGTTGACCAAAGCGAGTGGCGAACGCACCTGCAGAAGACCACGAGTTCGCTGCGCTACCTCGCCGAGGAAACGGGTGGCTTCGCGGTGGTCAACACCAACGATCTCGCTGGAGAGCTCAAGCGCATCGATGCCGAGACCAGCGACTACTACGTGCTGGGCTTCTATTCATCGAATCCGGACCCGACGAAGCGGATCCGGCTGCTCGACGTCACCGTCGATCGGCAGGGAATATCGGTGGCGTCGCGCAGTGCCTATTCGCTCAAGACGGAAGGGAAGCCTGCGGCTCCGCCGCCTCTGAAGAAATAACGAATGACAAATAACGAATGACGAAAGTGTTTGTTCTTCGTTATTTGTTCTTCGTTATTGCCGCGAGCCAGTCTGCAGCGAGCGGCGCGTGCGCACCCTTGCCATCGATGTAGCGCCGCGCCTCGGCCGCGAAGCGATCGCGGCTGCGGCCCGCGACGACCTCTGCATACAACGCGCGAACCAGTAGCCATCGCGCCTCGGGATCGTCTGGGTGGGTGGCGAGATGAGCATCAAGGATCTTGATCGCCTCGCCTTCTTTCCGAGTCGCGATCAAGGTGGCGGCCACGCCGCGGGCCCAGCTCGGGTCGGTGGGCGTCTGCTTCGTTTCAGCAATCAGCGCGGACGCGGCCGGATAATCACGCCGTCGCACATACGCATCAAGCAGAAGGGGAGCCACCACGTCGCGGGGCGCACCCGCAGTCAACGCCTCCCGCCAGGCGGCAATCGCATCGCTATCGCGCCCTTGCAGCGCTCTCGCCGCGCCCGACAGCAGGCGGGCGGGTGCGATGGGGGCGCCGAGCAGGACGGCGCGCTGGAACTGCACTGCCGATGACGCGTCGCCTAACGCGAGGTAGGCAAGACCCGTCAGCGCGGCACGGACCGCCTCTTCGCCTTTCGCGACCGGTTCCTCGACCATCAAATCGACGAACTTGCCCGCGCCGGCATTCTCCAGCGCGCGCCGCAGCGCCGGCGAGGGCGATGACGGCGTCAACGACTTCACCACGTAAGTCCGCGCACCTGCGTGCAGGACCGACTCCTTCGTGAACGGGGACGTCGAGCGCCGGGGCTTCGCCGAGGAGCGACTTCGCCGTGGCGGCCACCGTGAACTCCACGTCGGATGTTGCCGAGCGGCCGGCGTTGCGATCGTTGACGATGATCTCGAGCCGATAGCTGCCGCGACCGAGCGTCTCGAGCGGCGCGGTCAACGCGACGAACACCGGATGGCCAAGACGCAGATCGAACGGGGCGGGCATCGTCTCCGCGGAGTAGGTGAGCGGCTTCAGCGAGGCGATCGGCTCGGCTTTGATTCCGGTCAACCGGACAATGCGCGACGCAATTTCGACGTCAGGCTTGCCTCGCTCTGACGGCTGCGGGTTGATGACCTGGAAGACGATGTTGATGTTCTCGTCGCTGGTGAACACGGCGTCGGCCGCCGGCGCGATTTCGGTTACGCCAATCGAATACGGATGCGAGGCCTGCTCGCTGGCGGGGTAGGGCGTGTCGCGCACCTGCACGCCGTCGGCGAGGATGACGCTGCTGATGGTCAGGGCGTCGCTGGATGCCGGCGGCAGGCGAATCGATTTCTTCATCACCTGAATCGTCGAGGTGGGCTTGGGTGCGGACGGATCGGCCCAGGCCAGGTACAGCACGTAGTCGCCAGGTCCGGTTGTGAGCGCGCGCGAGATCACGCGCGCGCCGCTGGCGCCGATCGAGCGCGACGCGAGATCGAAGTCTTCGAACGGGACGACCTCGGCCACGGCCGCGGCCTTTCCTTCGAGCTCGGCGCGCCGCTGGCGTTCCCGTTCCTCTTCCTTTGCGCGCTCCCGTCGTCTCTCGAGATCGAGAAGCGCCAGGTCCGTCATTCCGGAGCTGGTCGGCTGCCGCGTGGTGCTGGCCAGGTTGCCGGTCGGGCCGAAGATCGGCATCTCGCCGATCGCGATGCCGCTGCGAGCGATCGGTGGCGGGGCGGTACGGGTGCCGGCCAGCCACTCGCGAATCTGCGATCGCTCGCCGAGGCGCGCCGGGGTCGCGTTTGCCAGCCGCACATATAGCAGCGCCGGCCCAGCCGGCAGCGGCATCACGGCCGACGGTTGCGCGGTGAAGGCGAGGTAATGAGAACCGTCCGAGGCGCGCATGACAGGTGCGTCTGCCACGCGGCATCCAGTGTTTCGGATTGTGAAGTGGCGGCGTCAACGGCAAGCACTACCGCATGCAGCAACTCGCGCTGTTCGCGATTGGGGTTCGAGGCAGACTGCGCGTGCGCGTCGCTCACGCAGAGACATATGCAGACAATCAACGCCGCGAGTTGAGCCGTCGTGATCGTCATTTTGGCTCTTTCCTTCTTCGTTTATCTGCCGTAGCTCGCGAAGCGAGCGAAGGCGGACGCTTGTTTGGACGTCGTTACCTCAAGTACACTGCGATGGAATTTCATCCATATTATGTGTCGCAATAACATCCTCGCTTGCCTCTGTACGGCGCTCGTCCTTCCTTCCTTTGTATTTGCGCAATCCCCGACAACGCCAACGATTACGGCCGGAAAGCTTGATGCAGCAGCCGAAAGCCCGACGATCGATGGCCGCGTGAACGACGCGGTATGGCAAGGCGTTGCGCCATACACCACCTTCACGCAGCAGGATCCCATCGAAGGCGCCCCGGCCAGCGAGCGCACCGAAGTGCGCGTCATTGTTGGCAAGGGCAACGTCTACGTTGGCATCATCGCGTTCGACAAAGACCCGTCGAAGATCATCGTGTCGCAGTCGCGGCGCGATGCGTCGCTCACTGAAACGGACTCGGTCGTGATGGTGTTCGACACCTTCAACGACAACCAGAACGCGTTCGTGTTCGGCACCAACCCGCTTGGCATCGAATACGACGGGCAGGTGGCGCGCGAGGGGCAGAGCAGCGGCGTTTCGACCGGCGGCGGCGGCGCCGGCGGCACGCAGCGCGGCGGCATCAGCGCGTTCAATCCGAACTGGGACGGCGACTGGACCGTCAAGAGCCAGATAACCGAGCGCGGCTGGGAAGCCGAGCTCGCGATTCCACTCAAGACGCTGCGCTACCAGCAGGGCGACAACCAGACGTGGGGCTTCAACGTGCTGCGCAACATCCGGCACAAGAACGAACAGGTCTATCTCGCACCGATTCCGCGCGGGTTCGATATTTACCGAGTGTCGCTGGCCGCGAAGATGAACGGCCTCACCCTGCCGGCCCGCCGCGACGTCAAGCTGATTCCGTATGGCCTTGGTTCCGTGAACAAGGACTACACCCGCGGCGGCGAGCCGGTCGACGACAACTACGATTTCGGTGCCGACCTGAAATGGGGCATCCGTCCCAACCTCACGCTCGATGCGACCTACAACACCGACTTTGCGCAGGTCGAGGCAGACGAAGAGCAGGTCAACCTGACGCGCTTCGATCTGTTCTTCCCGGAGAAGCGCCCGTTCTTCCTGGAGAACGCCTCGACGTTCCAGTTCGGCAACCCGCAGCAGATCGATCTGTTCTTCTCGCGGCGCATTGGCCTGTCGGCCTCTGCGCTCCCGATCGACATCCGCGGCGGTGGCCGCCTCAGCGGCAAGTTGGGCGGCTGGAACGTCGGCGTGCTGAACATCCAGGCCGACGATGTCGAGGATTTCGACGGCAACAACATCGGGCCCGCGAACAATTTCAGCGTCCTTCGCATGCAGCGTGAAGTGGGCCGTTCGAGTTATGGCGCCATCTTCGTCAACCGCCAGGGGTTTGGCGCACAGGCGATCGACGAGGACTGGAACCGCGCCTACGGTGTCGACGCGAACATCCAGGTGACGCAGAACCAGCGCGTGTCGGCATTCCTCTCGCGCACCGATACGCCGGAGAGTCGGCTCGCCGGTCCGAAGGGCAGCGACTACTCCGGCCGCGGGTTCTACAACTTCACCAACAACCTCTGGCAGATCTCCGGCGGGTATTCCCAGGTCGGCGAGAATTTCAATCCCGAGGTGGGCTTCCTGCCGCGGCGCGGCTACCGCCGGCCGGAGTTCCGCGCGTTCTTCCAGCCGCAGCCGAAGCGCTGGCCATGGATCCGCCGCATCGCGCCGCACATGACCTACACCTCGTTCTACGACATCAAGACGGACGAGTTGCAGACCGAGAACTGGCACATTCACCCGTTCGAGATTCAGCCACGGCAGGGTGGCCGCTTCGGCTACATCTTTGATTACGCGAAAGACAACCCGACGCTACCGTTCACAGTGTTCAACCGCGACGGCAACCGGGTCACCATTCCGGCGGGGCAGTATGCCTGGGGCCAGAGTGTGCTGGAATATCTCCACAACCCGAGCGCGCGTGTCACCGGTACCATCCGTTACCGGTTTGGGCACTACTACGACGGCGACTTCAACGGCTTCGAGTTGACAAGCGACTACCGCATCACGCCGAACGCCACTGTGAGCGCCGGCTGGACACGCCAGGACATCAGGCTGCCGTACGGCAGCTTCGTCAACAACCTGGTGCCGATCAAGGGCAACTACTCGTTCACGACGTTGATCAACCTCTCGGCGCTGCTGCAGTACAACGGCCAGACCGGGCTGTTCTCGTCGAACGTCCGCTTTGCCTGGCTGAACCGCAGCGGCACGGGGTTGTTCGTGGTTTACAACGACCGCCGGGACGTTTTGAGTTCAACCGCGCTGGAAACGTTAGGGCGATCGTTTGTGGTGAAGTACACGCGGTTGATCGACTTCTAGAAGTGCACAACGTGCACAATGTGCACCATGTGCACATCGTGCACCCTAACAAGGAGCGGCCCATGCTGTCACGTCGCGGATTCATTCGTGGGGTCTCGGGCGGAGTTCTTGCGGGCGGAGCCGCGCTCACAACGAGCGCGCGACTCGGGGCAGAGGGCCGCGGGCAGGTCATTGCCCCGACTCTCAGCACGAGCGACCTGAAACCCACTGGGCCGCTCGACGAGTCTTTTTGGTGGAAGGTCCGCAGCCAGTTCAACATCCTTGATGGCATGACCTTCATGAACAACGGCACCGAGGGCCCAGTGCCGCGCGTGGTGGTGGAAGCCAACGAGAAGTTCTTCCGCGAGATCGCCGAGAACCCGTCCAACAACTATCGCCGGGAAGAAGTGGACGTGGTGCGTGGCGTGGTGGCGAAGTTCGTCAATGCCGATCCCGGAGAGATTGCGCTGACACGCAGCACCACCGAGGGCATGAACCTCTTCACGCACGGCCTGGAATGGAAAGCCGGCGACGAAGTGGTGTATTGCGACCACGAGCATGGCGGCGGCATCGGACCGTATACGACCCTGGCCAAGCGCGTCGGCGTCAAGCCGGTGATTATCAAGATTCCGTCGCCGCCCACGAGCGTCGATGAGATCGTCGGTCTCTATGACAAGGCGATCACGCCGCGCACCAAGGTGATCATGGTGAGCCACATGACCTACGTCACTGGCCTGGTCACACCGGTGAAAGAGCTGGCCGATCTCGCGCAACGGCGCGGCATTCTCATCTCGGTGGACGGCGCCCATCCGCTCGGCATGATGGACCTTGACCTCAAGGCGATGAACATCCATCACTACGCTGCCGCGGGACAGAAATGGATGATGTGCGGCACCGGCACCGGCGTGTGCTACGTCCGGCGCGACGTGCAGGATCGCATTTGGCCGCTGATGGGGCCTCCGGGAGATCCGAAGGACGGCGCGAAGAAGTACGAAGCCTTCGGCCAGCGTGATGTGCCTTCGGTGCTGGGCATGACGGCCGCCGTGGAGATGCAGAACGCGATCGGCAAGAAGAACATTGAGGATCGCGTGCGCTACCTCAGCACGCGCCTGCGCGCCGGGTTGAAGCAGATTCCCGGCGTGAAGATGTGGACGTCGGAGGATCCAAAGTTCGCCGCCGGCCTGACGCTCTTCAGCGTCCGCGATCTTCCGATGGCCAACGTGCAGCAGGCCATCCTCAAGAACGATCGGATCTACATCCGGACGATGACCACCGGCAACCTGAACGCGGTCCGGGCGGCCACGCACATCTACAACATGCCGTCGGAGGTCGATCACCTGATTGCCAGCGTGAAGCACGTGGCGGAGAACGCGAGCCGCTACATGACGACCACGGCTGCGCAATGAGTCCGTAGGGGCGGGACTTTCTTGTCCGCCGTAGCGCGAAGCGCGAAGGTGGAGGTCCCGCCCGCCAGCCTACAGCGTCGCGGTTCCCGTATTGCCGCTCGATCCCGGCGAGCCCGTCACCATGGCCTTCGCAAAGGCAGCGAGCAGCCGGACCATGCCGTTGTGCCTGTCCCAGAACTCTCCGCGATCGGCTTCGAAGCGAATCAAAGTCATGTGAGGATCGTCGAGCCCGTCAGGGAACCACGTGCGTTGCACCGGCGTGTACAACTCCTCGAGCCGTGTGCGGTCCTCGATCACGTGTGCTCGTCCTGTCAAGTGGAGGTACGCACCTTTGTCGTGGTCCTCAAAAATAAGGAACGTCACCGCACCAGTGTTGATGGCGTGCACCTTGCGGCTGCGCCGATCGGTGATGAACCACAGCTGACCGTCAAAGGCGGCATGATCGCCCACGACACCGATCGGCCGAGCTGTGATGGCGCCGCTGGTTTCGACGGTGACCATGGTCGCAATCGGGAAGTTGGCCAGCAGTTCGCGGAGTTTTGCGAGGGCCTCCGCGCCGGTCAGTGATTCTTTCGGGTCGACGGCCATGCGGAAGCCGTTGCAAAATGCCCGCCGGAACTCCTGTCGCCGCAATCGAATCTGCTAGTCTCTACGCCGAACTCTGGAGACCCACCGATGAGACGTATTCGCTTCGCGACGGTGCTCGTCCTGGTCGTGTTCGCAGCGGTGCTGTCTGCCGTGCAGGCACCCACCACCTCACTGACCTTCCACGACCTGTCGACGATGACGCGGCACCCACTTGGCCGGATGCAGGCGCGCGGCGCGATGGGGCAGACCGGGTCGATCATGGTCACCGAACTGCCACCTGGCCTGAAGACGACGCCCCATCATCATCATCAGGAACAGATGATGCTTGGGCTCGCCGGCGGCATGCACTATCAGATGGCCGGCAAGCCGTATCCGCTCGGGCGGTTGACGGCCGCCGTCGCGTTGCCGAATGTCGAGCACGGCAACATCAACGAGACGTCCGCGCAGGCGACCTGCATCGAATTTCAGCCGGTGCTTCGCCCGGACTGGTTCCCGCCCCATCCGCGCCGTGCCCGCGAAGGCGCGCCTGCGCCAGTGGCCATTCCTGAAGGGCGCAAGGTCACGGAGGATTTCTCGGCGGCCGCTGGCTGGCGCGCAGAGAGTGGGGGCGCGCGCACGAAATCCTTGAGCGGCGACACCATGCGCCTGACCCTGTGGGACCTTTCGGCGGCATCGGCGCCTGTCAATCTCCACTCAGGTCCCGCGGTCGAACGATTCGTGTTCGTGATCGATGGGCAGGCATCGATCGCCGAAGGCACGAGTCAACGCGCGATTGGCCGGGAGATGCTGGTGATCGTGTCGCCGGCGGCGAAGAACGTGACGCTGAGCCCGGTCAAGAAGGGCACTGCGCTGCTGGCGGTGTTTGAATCCCTCAACCCCTAGGCGCCCAATCGGTGCCTAATCGGTGTCAATCGGTGGCCTAGCACGGTGTCCCACGTGGGCACCGCGTCGTCGTCACGACCGGTACGCCGGCGGCGGCAGCGCGTGCGGCGGCGAGATTCTCCGGCCCGTACCGTGAATCCGCATGCCCCACGCGATCGATGGCTGATTGATGAATGGCTTCGCCGTCGGCCACCTGTTGGCCAATCGGCCGCCGGAGCTCCCCGAACAGGCGGTACTTCCCGCTCATCGAATCGCGAAGCACGGAATTGAAGCAGGCGCGATAGAAGGTCAGGAAGGCCTTATCGAATTCCAGTCCGAGGTTCTCGGCTTTCTCGACAATCCAGTGGAGCGCCTCGTTGGCCAACCCGTCGGGAGCAGCACCGCCGCCGACGTTGATATGAGAGCCGGCAAACCACGCCTGCTGCAGGGTACCGTTCCAGTTCGCGATTCGCTTCCAGATGTTCGGCGCAAACGGCTTCCGCCGCTCGTCGATCGCCAGTGCGTGGTACGCATTCTGGATATTCGGGTTGAGTGCGACATCGTGATACTCGTATTTGTCGGCGTTGAAGACCTGGCCGAGCACGCCGGGCGCTCCGAGCGCGCCGACGGTATCAAAGACCCCGATCATTCGAATGGGCGGACACGGCCGCGTGTCCTTCACCTTCCGGAACGCCTTGGCCCACTCCGGCGAGCCTGGCCGCTTGCTGCTTTCGTAGCAGCCGTAAATGTCCGGCACGTAGAAGTCATCGTCTTTTTGCACGAGCCCAACCAGGTTCATGAAACCGGCAAGGGTTCGCACCGTGAATGCGCCTCTGCTGAAACCGAAGAAATACAGCTCGTCGCCGGCTTCATAGTTGTAGACGATGAACCGATACAGCTGCCGAATGTTCTCCTCGATGCCTTTGCCAAAGGCGCCACCGCTGAACCTATCGACGGCGTTAGCAGTGCCGAGACCTTCGTCGTAATAGACGATCTGATCGACGCCGTTTGACGCGCGCGGCAGTACCGCCCGCGCAATCTTGGTGACGTTGCTTGGGCGCCGCTTCTGCGATTCCTCATCGATCTGATCGCGGACATTCCACGTGCCATCGGAGCAGATCACAATACGTTTCACGATGACCTCTACAGGCGGGGGTGCACCTCATTATTGGGCAAGCGACCGCGGATTTCGTCACCCGATCGGGTAAAAGGTCGCGTGGAAGTCCTTCGATTACGAACCGACAGGCCTGCGGCCTGCCGCTTCTTCACTCAGGACATTCGACTGTGAGGGTGCCCGCCATGAGCGAGCCTTCGGCTCGCCCTAGGCGGGACGAAGGCGAGTCGAATGGTGGCCAGGGACGGAATTGAACCGCCGACACTGCGATTTTCAGACGTCGAACCCGAAAACGAAGAAATCGAAAAAGTAGGCGCGTTCTCTGCACGTTCTGGCGATCGTCAGCTCGTCGATGTTGGCTCGCAGTTGGCTGAAATACGCTAGTCTTTGGCCGTCATAGGGACAATTCGGGGACAGTCACAGCGAATGGCCCTCTCTGGGCGCTCGATCGTCCCCATCGGCAGACTGAGTCCCCTATCTGATCGTTTCAGCCTCGTTCCGTCTCTCGCATATCCTCTGATACCGGGGAGCTGTCGTGCCAGATGTGTTCATTAGCTATCATCGCGATGATGCTGGTGCCGAAGCTACGCTTGTTCGAGAGGCAGTACGTGGGTTGCTGGGCGCTAAATCCGTCTACATGGACACCTCGGTGCGTCGCGAAGTTGGAGGCCAAAAGCGGCAAGGCACGAGAAGTGGTGGTGATTCCGTTGATGGTGACTCAGCTGGAAAGCTTAAGTAGCTCCCAGTCGGGGTTGGAGCGGCAACTCGGAGAAGCGGTTGCCTCCCGCCTCAAAACAGTTCCGGAAGGCAATAAGTAGGAAGGCAGATCGCAGCGGCACGCGCTGGCAGATTTTGGCCATGCGGTGCTCTGCTTGGGTGGAGCTGCAAATCATCCTCAATGAAGTTAGCAGGGCTTACCGTTGCGATAAGGTTCGCCTTGCAGAGCTTGGCAAGATCCGCGGCGCACGCTGGTCCCGACGAGAGACGCCCAAAGCCTCTATCCGGCTAACAGAATTTTAACAACCTGAAGCGGAGTCGCGCCGAGCGCCCCGCCGCCGACAAGCAGGAAACCCAGACTTCCGAAGAGCTTGCTTCTGCGGGCAACACCGAATCCCTGAAAGGCATACATGGGTCTCTGAATAACAGGCCAGGCGACGCGATGGACGAGCAGCGTGACCGCCAGGAGGAAGAACGTGCATGCGGTGAGAGCGGGGATCACGTTTGCGAGCGATCCGACGTAACAAATCTCCCGAAGAGAAGCCTCAATAGATGCCAAAGCTCCGCGGGCCCTGCCTCTGCCAGAGTGTTTGCCGATTTCGGTCAGAATAGCAGGGCACAAGTACAAACGCGATGGCGAAGACGAGGTTCAGAGCAACGACGGTGGCCAGTTTGACTATCGACTCAAGGCTGCTCGCCCAACGGGTTGCTTTGCGGGTAGCGGCCAAGAAGAGAGCATCGGTGAGGATGCCGATGCCTACACCAAGGAAGAATCCTCCAAACAGCGCGATCGCCAACGCGTCATTGACCCCAGCTCCAGAACCCACGAGACCGGCGTTCTCCCATAGGAGAGAAATATAGCCAAAGGATGCCGCGTGCTCCGCCCTCGCGCGCAGCATCGAGTGCCATGCGTAACGCTCGTAACTGAAGAGCACGCAGCCAACAAAGAGGATCACGATCCAGCTCAGCGTTGCCCAGCGGCGAGTCACCGCTCCTCTGCGTAGAGCTGGCACCGCCGCAAGTGTCAGCAAAACGATCCCCATTGTGATCAGAACTACACCCAAGCTGGGACCATACGTGTCCGCGTAGCGAACGCCGCCGAGGAGAATTCCTCCACGCGCGGCGGCATCGTCCCGCCAGATGAGCACTCGAGCGTCATGGGTAATGACTCGATACGCGAGGACCACACATATAGAGACGATCTGAGAGACAGGCGTATGTGGTGACTGCGCGAAGGGAAAAAAGTGCCGGACCGAACATACGATCGAAAACGCGCCCTGCCGCCGCGAAGGCACTGCGGACAAAGTGCGAGTGGCGGCCCGTTAGTGCCTGCCTGCGGTCGTCGATTCTGATCAGACACCTCTAGAGTGTTTTGCAACTTGCCCTGCTCGTCTTCGTAGAGAAATAGGGAAGCGTAGACAAGGAGCAGGCCTGTCGCAATCGAGAGGAGCCTGGATACACCGACTACGACGCCGCCAAGGCTATCCAACGGGGTTTCCATGTTGGCCGTCCCGGATCGATGCGCCGATAGACCTGCCGTGCGCAGGGGCGGAAACGTTGCGGGCCCTGCTTGTGCGGCGCCACAGACCGGCAGCGGGGGTATGGAAGGCGGTCGAACCCGCCGGAAGCGACCATGTTCCGGGCCATTTCTGGGAAACCTCTCCCATTGCGCCTCCCTTCGCTAGCCGCGCGCGATCGCGCCCCACGCGGCACCCCAGCCGTCGCACCGGCAGAGGCACAGCTCTGCCGTTGCTACCGAGCAGACGCGCGGGTCAAGTAGACTCCCGAAGTCCGATGATCGGCGTAGAGCTCGCGGCCAGGACGCTCGGCATCCTCCGAGACATCAAAAGCCTACTCTTGCGTCAGGGGATCGCGCAAGCGTAGCTGAGTTACATGACGTCGCCGTCGCTAAGCCGCGCCAGCTGGCTAACGACGACATGCATCGCTACGGCCATCCGCGATCGTCTCCTCCACCATGCAACCCGTGAATATTAAGGGCGAGAGCTACGGACTCGAGGACCAACGCAAGACCGCCTGCTGGACCCAAGCCGGAAGTCGAGACGACCGGACCGACGGGACAGCCGCGCACATGCCTCGTCGACAGCAAGGAGCGCTAGCCCGTCGCCGGCGGTTCGCCGTGTGGGGAGACGTAGCGATGAGAGACACCGATATGGGCAACAAACAGGTTACCGAACTCGCGGCTGCGGACGCGGTCATCGACGGTCGGACGTGTTCCTGCTCGTCTCGCCTCGACCCGCGAATCCAGTGAGAAGGCTACCCTTGTGTAACTGAGGGCCGGGCGCCTCCGGCACGGGGCAGTGCCGATCACCAAGGCGCCCGCGTGCGATTTACCGCTGAGCTACGGGCCGGCTGCTTGGGATTCGAACTACGTCGCAGAGCTGAACCGCTCGACCAGTCGCAACCAACGTGTCAACTGGTGCCAACTGGCGCTACTCTGGTCCACTAAAAGGTCCTGAGTGACGCCGTAGTGACTTTCATCCCGGGCCCATCGATCGAATACCCTTGGCGACCAGTGGGGAGTTTTACCTCAGCCGCATCGGTTCGCATCGCCGTAGCGACCGCCGCCGCGCAGGAGGAGTAAGGCCATGTTCGCGGGGCACGCCGCTATCGCGCTCGCGGCTCGTTCGACGCTGCCGACCTACTCTCTCGGCGTGCTGTTTCGCGGCGATGTACTTCATCGACCTCCTCTGGCCACTGCTGCTACTCGTCGGTCTCGAACGCGTCGAGGTCTACCCCGGAACACGGCATTCGCCCCATTGACCTTCGTGCACTATCCGTGGACGCACAGCCTGCTGACCGCGATGATGTGGGGTTTCTGCTTCGCGATTGTCGCGCTGCGCGGACGTCTGCAACCGGCGCGCGACTTCCTCTGGCTGACCGTCCTCGTCGTGCGCGACTGGCTCCTCGACTCCTTCACGCATCGCCCGGACCTGCCGCTGGCACCCGGGGCTGCGCCGCGACTCGGTCTCGGCTTGTGGAACTCGATTTCCGGAACGCTGCTGAATAGGAAGGGCCGTTCGCCGCCGGCATCGCGATCTACCTGCGCCGGACGGCGTCGAAGCCAGGCGGAGGGTCGCTGGCGCTCTGGTCGCCGCTTGTCCTGATCGCCGTCATCTGGGCGAGCGGACCGTTCTCGCCGCCACGGCCCAGTTCACAGGCCATCGGCGTCGTCGGACTGCTATCGTGGCTGCTGCCGTTGTGGGCGCACTGGGCCGACGGCCAGCCATGGGTGCCAACCCCGTCCGTCGCCTGAGGGACGGTGAGTCGGACGGTCGGCCGTCGCGGATGTCGTCTTGCGAGCAGTGCCGAGAACGCCGAGCGGGCCCGCCTTCTCATCCAGGTCCACCGCTCGCCGCGCACGACAACGGATTTCAAGGCGAAGCTGACGGATCTACCCTTCGCTACACAAGGAGTGATCCGGCGGCAACCGCATCAACCTCAACAGCGCCCGGGACCTGCAATTGGCGCCCTCTGCTCTCGCCGCGTTCATTCCAGTCGTTTGGCGCTGGTGCCACACTCCGCGATTTTCACGAGCACCCGCGCGATTGACTGCTCGCGGAGCCGGCGATACAGTCACGCGAACAACTCCGCAGTCCTGCTCGCGATTGCCAACGCAAGGAGACATTGATGGGCGTCAATCTCGTAACAAGGGTTCGCAGCTTCGCGATCAGCACGCAGACCTTCACGGCGAACGACCATGACGTGCAGGATGGCTGCGTGACGCCGGGCTCGCACAAGATCATGCGATTCGACTTCCTGTCCTACAACGCCGGCAACTCCGACCTGGTGATCGGCAGCCCCGCGTCGCGCCCCGACCTGTTTGTGTGGTCGGCAGGACATGGCCACTACCATCTGCGCGACTTCAATGAGTTCCTGCTTTTCAACGCGAACGGTGGACTGGCCACGATCGGCTACAAGCAAGCCTTCTGCGCGATCGACATCGAGCGCATCGGGCCGAACGCGAGCGCCAACCCGCGCTTTGCGAACTGCAACACCGACCAGGGCATCTCGTCGGGTTGGGCCGATGTGTACAACAGCGGGCTACCGTGCCAGTACATCGTCATCGACAACGTGTCCAACGGCGATTACACCTTGCAGTCGACGACCAACGCCAAGCATGTCGTCGGAGAAGACTGTCTTGGCGACAACACCGAGTGGACCGGCCTGCGGATCGCCGGAACGGCGTCAGCGAAATCGTTCCGCCGTGGATTCCGGAGGACCGCATTGCCTTCAACCGCGCAAATCTGTCGGTGGCGCAATTCGGCGGCCGGTGGAAAGTGGTCGAAGGCAACCATTGGATGATCGATACCGGCAACAGCAAGGCAGAAGCTGACCGCATCGTCGAAATCATCAAGCACTATAAACTCGGTTCGATGTGCTTCGTTGGCCGCCCGACCTGTGGCGACGTGGCACCGATGATGTATGGCTCACCGATGCCGGTGCGGCGCCGAGCGGGACTCTCGCCGGCGAAGACTGCCTCACCTTCGACTCGACCAAGCTCGCGGTGATCGAGGTCGGGGGCCGGTGGAAGATCGCCGAGGGTGCTCATTGGTTGCTCGACTTCGGCCCCGGCCACGGGAACGCCGTGGCAGCCTTGCATTTCATCCGTAAATACCGTTTCAACGAAATGTGTTTCGTCGGTCGACCAGGCCCGTCGATGACCTACTTCAAGCGCCGCCGCGGCGTCCTGGACCATGTGCATGTCATAGATCCGCGTGTCCTGCAGGCGGCTATCGACCGTCCGCATTGGTGGCAGCACCAACGCGAGCTCGTTGCCCAGCGGGAAACGGTGGTTGATCTCTCAACGCACGCCGTCGGCGAATGCGACGATCCACTTCAGGCAGTGGGCATTCGAGTCACCTCCGCCGACGACCAAGATTTCGTCGCGCACATCTCGGAACAACACGGCATTCGTGGTCTGGCTCTGAACGGCAGGTACGATTGCGACTGCCAAACCAGGTGGACCAGGTCGATATCCTGATCGCGCATTTCGGTCAGGCGCCGACGCTCAAAGCGCGCGGATCGGACAAGCTGGTGGTCACGATGGTCGCAGACGATCGCCCGCGGCGGGCCGAATTGTTGCGCCTGCTCGGCCGCGGAATCGATCGCGTTAGCATCGACGCTCCTGGAGAAGCATCGCTGGTGCAGATCGCGTTCCCTGGCCACACGCGTGGCAGCACGGCATCGGGAGCGTTGAAGCAAACCGGTCAGCGTCGAAGGCGGTCAGCGAAGAAATCGTGACGTTCGCGCAACCAGCTTCGTGTCGACCACGATGGACGAATCGGATTGACCTGCCCGGCGGCGCTCACTGCCTTACGCACAGCTTGATCGGGATGCTCGCCGTCCCACGAGGCCTCGCTCGCTGGCGTGGGCCTGCCGCCAGTGATACCTCGGGACGCGCTCGGCAGGCCGTGTGATGAGTGTCCCGGGGTAAGAGGGCGACGGGGCAGCGGGGAGGAGAGGAGCGGCTGAAGCGATAGAATGATCGGATTCGTCGCCAGATAGGGGAGCGTGATCGGCAAATCACTGAGCAGCTGGACCGCCGAAGTGAACGGTACCGGCTTTGGTGTGGAGGGCGTTTGGTGCGGTGCCCAACGACCGCGCCGCTTAGGTCGTCACTGACGCCGTACTGTGGATGGATAGCGAGTCAGTCGGTAGCCACAAGGCGACTTCTCAGGACCTATACTGATCCATGCGTGAAGAGAACATGGGTGATACGTTTCAAGACATGCGCCCGGAGACGAAGAGCGACTACACCAAGACCCGCGTCTATGCCTGGGTCGATCTCCTCGCGAAGGTCCTTTCAGCGATAGCCCTCGCTGTGTTGGGTACCGTCGGTTGGTTGCTACAGAGTCGAGCAGAAGAATCTCGACAGATGCTTGAGACTCGAGATAGGGCCGAGCGCAAGTATCTTCCGATGCTGCGAAGCCTCAGTGAATTGGAGCTAGTCTTAGCGCAGTCGCGCTCGATCTTGCCTTTCCGAGATTTGAGATCGCCGGCCGAGGCCGATCGATTGGAAGCTTTCGGCGAGCAGCTAAGCTTCATCGCACAGTCGCTGTTCCTGCCGGATGGCGACCTCGATGTTGCCGTGCATCCACCAAACTACGACAATCACGTGGAGTTTCGCAAAATACCACTCCAGGCCGGTACGTTGATGTTCGCAGAACTTCTTCGCCATGATGACGGTTGGAGGAGCATGAAGCAGGAGTTCGATGTTCAACTCGTTCCAGACCGCCGCGTTCTGCGTTCTCAGGGTTACGAGCTTCTGATGACTGCGGCGTCGATGGCAGCCATCCAGGCTTGGGTAGAGCGAAATTCATCAAGGTAAGGGACTTGATGTGGCCACGTAACGCATTCCTCGCGGAAGACCTTCGGAGGGGCGCCGCTGAACAAATCCATGAGATTGTGATCAGCCATCCGGATCAGGAGACCGATACGTCGCTATCCGATCAGAAGTGTTCCGGCAGCAGGCGGACATTCTGGCGCCCTTCCGCAAAGCCCCCGACGCGCCGTCAACAGCGCGATAAGGCCACGAGCGGGATCTTGTCGGCGTCCCGGGACGCCGCTCGTCGCGAGGGAGTTAGGTCCCGAACAAACGCCGCAGTGAAAAGACAAGTGCGGCGGCGGATTACGTCGCCAGTAGGCGACTTTCCGTTAGTAAGCGTCAGCGGTTGCGCTCGTGAAGACGCGATTAGCTGCAAGGACTCTCAGCTAGTGACGGCCCTTCGCTTCCGCAGTCGCGAGCCGTAACGACCTGATCGCCTGGCGGTTAGGGTCAGAGAACAAAGCTCGAGGTCGAGAGGTTGGCCGCAGCCGGCCGTAGCCAACCACGCCATCGCAGTCAACCGGCGGAGGACTATTAAGCGCGCACGGTGCTATCATCCCACCAGTTTTCGAGTTGCCACAGGCGATACTGCGACAGAGCAGCGCCATCGGCTGCGCTGCCGCGCTCCGGTCGATTCCAGGAGTAGTTACGCCGACAGACGTCGGAGTCTTCGCTGTTCACAGTGCAGTCGAAGAAGCTGGAAGGGTCCCGTTTGAATGAGCGTCAATCGACTGATACTGCCGGCCTGGGTGATGGTGAACGCCCTCCTTGGTGCGTCCCTCGTTTCGCGAAATGACATCCTGATGCCGGCGTCTCAAGGAGCAATGCCGTCGCCGTATTTCGGTCAGCCGTTACCGACTCTTACGCCGGAGCGGTTCGCGCCGGGGGTGGGGAGCACCGACGACGCGATCGAGTCGCAATGGTGCGTTTGCACCCGACCTGAAGGAGTTCTTCTTCGCTCGGCTGATTGCTGGGGTTCAGACGCTGTTCCATTCGGAGCTCGTCGACGGCGTGTGGACTGTCCCGCGTGAGCTGCTGTTGTTCCCCGGGCAGACTCGGGCGGTGGCCGACGACATGGCCCTCTCGCCGGATGGACGCGGCTGCCATCTTCCTCGGCAGTCACCCAGGCGGCGTCGGGGCAGCTGACATCTGGCGCAGCAGGCGCGTCGAAGGCAAGTGGTCGACAGCGGAGGTGCTACCGCCGCCGATCAATACCGACGCCGGCGAGGTCTACCCGGTTGTGGTCGGCGATGGCAGCTTGTACTTCACATCGAGTCGGGCGGACGGTATCGGACCGCGCAGCAGCTTGGGCAGAGCGCAGCGCCTCGGCAGTGATGGGAGCTTCGCCACCCCTGTTCTGGTGCCGGCGCCGATCAACAGCGAATTCGGAATCGGCGACACCTATGTTCCACCTGACGAGAGCTATATGGTTTTTGGGTCGTCGCGCCTGCTGAGTCTCGGAAGTGGTGACCTCTTCGTCCTCCTTCCGGCGGGATGGTGGCGGATGGAGCGAGCCCGCCCACCTCTGGGCGAGACGATCAACACCGAAGACACCGATTTCTGTCCGATGGTCACACCCGACGGCAAGTATCTGTTCTTCTCGCGACGTCGAGGCGCCTCCTGGAAGGAGGCGACTGCAGGCGACGTCTATTGGGTCGACGCGAAGGTGCTGGAACAAGTTAGGCGATAGATGCCTGTCCGATACACACCAGTGGCGCGTGTGACGGATCACACGGCCTACTGCCGTCACGGTAGCAAGCCGCTTCAACCGACGAACGGCGACCAATTGCCGCATGGAGTGAGCCCATCGCTCGCTACTCGGGGCTGAGTGGCACGACGTTAGTCGCGATCGAAGAACGCCGGAGCGACTTCCTGATCGTACGGAGCGCTTTTCGGAAAAAATATCTGCGCTGACTGCTGAGGAGTAAAGTAGCAAAGAGACCGAAACATTGTACAGCCGACGAGAAGTCGACTCATTGGGAGCGGAGAACCTCTGGGAACGGTGCGTGGGAAAACTTCATCATGGCGATATAATCATCGAGAATCCCATCTGTTCGATTCCGAAGAATGCGGACGGAGGACTGAATGCTGGCTCCTTGAGGCGGCCTGATCGTAGATCGTCGAAAACTTCCCTCTTTCCGGAGTGGGCTGACGAGCTAATCTACCCTCCTGTCGGTGGCGATCCGCAGCTCATTGCCTGATCGGACGCGGGGAATATTGTCATCGGTGATTGGCGATCCGCGTTGAAAGCTGGCGCTCCGCTTCTTTTCGTTACAACGTTCAAGATCATTGACATGCTCGCGGAGCGGGTGCTTTGAAGCAGCAACGGGCGAGCGATCGACATACAGATTCGAGCAGAAAATTCGCCGCTCTGAAAGCGGTCGAGTGCGATCTGCTTCTCCGTCCCCCGTCAAGCGCCCGCCGCGTGGCTCTCGGGGAGCGACTTCCGGGGCTGCAACGAACACTCTCGAACCTCTGAGAGGAACGGTGGCGCATGCCCGTCAGTTCAAGACAGTGGACGGTAACCTTGACGTCTCCGAATCTAAAGCGCGAAAGTGTGAGATAGGTCCGACGATCACCGCCACCCGCAGAAGGTAGGTTTCCGAACCCTCGCCCGCGTCCGCCATATCGCTTCTGCG
>CAWARO010000004.1:0-277500 GCA_963784445.1 uncultured Acidimicrobiia bacterium
GCGTGCTTTCCGCATTCGAGCGACACGAGGAGGCACTGGCCGCCGCGCAGAGGTCTGTCAGCCTGGATCCGCTCGCGGTCATGCTGCACACCATCCTCGCCGATGTGTATTACTTCGCGCGCCAATACGAGAAGGCGGTGCTGTCGTATCGCATGGCGATCGAGCTCGACCCCCGTTTCGCCAGCGCGCATACCGACCTTGCGCGCGCGCTCGAAGCGCTTGGTCGCTTCGACGAGGCGCGCGCGGCATACGAGACGGGACGGCGGTTGTCGGGCGGCATTGCCGGCCCGTCGTTCGGCCTTGCACATCTCGAGGCGGCAGCCGGTAACGTGGCAGAAGCGCGGCGCATGTTGGACGACCTCACGACGGCGCGAGTGCAGCGTGTCGTGTCGGCTTGGGGAATCGGCGCCGTGCACGCGAGCCTTGGTGGCATCGACGAGGCGTATCGCTGGCTAGAGCTGGCCGTGCAGGAGAAGGCGTCGGGACTCATCCTCCTGCGCGTGCATCCTCGACTGGATCCGATTCGATCCGACGCGCGCTACTGGCCGCTCGTCCGGCGCGTGGGTCTCGACGATGCCTCGATCTCGCATCGCTAGCTGATCGGACGGTCCTGATGGCGGCGGCCGATCAACGCCTCGATCGGAACGTCACGACAGTAGCTAACCGGGCAGCTGGCAGAGTGATCGCTAGCTGTTTTCGAGATGACCCACGTCCTGAGTCGACGGTTGAATGGTCGCCGAATTTCGAACTCGCAACTCATGGCCCGCTATTGAGTTAAGTCGGTTTTCGCGAATCGGTTAGGTTTGGCTGGGAGGCAGGGATTCGAACTCGACTTGCTGCGCTACCAGACAAATGGCACGAGCCGGTAGCGAACCTGCCGACGGTAGTCCGCGTACCCTGGCAGTTCTCGAACGAGGAGATGCTCTTCGTCTACGAGTCTCCACACCAGAAATGGGAGCATGAACACGAGCGCCAGCAACCCCCAGTACGACCCGAGCGCGAGGGGGGTGCCTGCAAGATAGACGAGCGCGCTCGCATACATCGGGTGGCGCACGATGGCGTACGGTCCGCTCGAGATGACGCGCTGCCCTTCGGTAATGCCAATCGTGGCCGACGTGAACGTGTTCTCTCGATAGACGCGTGCGATCAGCAGGAAGCCGACGACGAAGAGCACGTCGCCAGTGACGACGGCGGCGAGAGGCACGATGGACCATTTGTACCGGAAGTCCAGGGCGGGAATGACGATGAGTCCGAAGAAGCCGACCGACGCGCCGAGCATGAGGAATCGCTGCAGCGGACGCGGCTCCGCGACGGGCCCGCCTTTCATGCGCCGCTCGAGCAGAGCCGGGTCGCGCCGCATCAGATCGACGGTGATGCCCGCTGCCATGAGGAAGAACAGCAGCAGGTAGACCCAGCCTTGCCAGTACCGGGTTGTCCCCGCACAGACGAAGAGCACGATGGCTAGGATGACCTCGAGCACGACAAGGCTGATCCACGCTCTGGCGTTGAGGCTCGACATCGGCGTCACCTGGCGTCAGACTGTAAGACTTCTCGCAGACGATAGACACCATTGCGGGCTGGAAGTTCTCCAAGGTCGAAAGGCGTCTTCCAAGGCGAGATGGCTTCGACGGCGCCGCCAGAGGTGATGGGTCGCTTGCTTCGGCCAGAATGCCGCTTGAGGGTGGTGAACCGCTCGTCTGGCTCAATTTGAATCTGCGCATCGGCTAACGTGCTGCTATCCCAATTCAGTCCAGGACCTTGATGTCGCTCTGAAAGCGCGGATTGACTTCGTGGTCATCGAACTGGCCGCTGAATCCTGTCACTTCGATGGTCTGACCTTCGCTCAAGCCGCTGACATCTATACCAGTCGAGGCGCAGACGAAGGCATGAACGTCGCCGGATCCGTCATCGAGGGTGATGGTGAATCCGAACGGCGGCGTATTGACTATGGGCTCCGTGATCGTTCCCGTGATCGTCACAAGAATCCCTTCAGTCGCCTCCCCCAAAGCGCCTGTGGCGACCGGGAGCGGCCGCACATTCGGCCCGCGTCCGTGAGGTTTGATGTCCGTCACGTCGATGAGTATGAGCAACCCGAAGCCATCGTCGGCAAGCTCGCCGGTCACGCGGACTTGTTGCCTTGGCGCAAATCCCAGATCCTCTTCAATGCTCACAAAGATGCCACCGGTGCGATCTTGGATCGCAAACCCCTGATCGAGCGGGGCGAAGCTCGAGGCGCATGCGCCTGAAGGCACAGTAACGGAGCCGTCAATCGTGACGACGGTTCCCAGTGGCAGGCTGCGCGCCTCGGCAATGGAGATCGTTCTGGGAGATGGTGGGGCTGACTGAACGGCATCATGAGGTACCGCGAGAAGAAGCGTAACGAGGGCGACGATGGGCAGCGCCGACACGGCCCGTCCAGTCGTTGGGATTCGTACTCGTGGCATCGTATGTTCTCCCTGTCTGTCGCTGGCCAAGGCAGATGCGGGACATCCTGTGGACCGGACCTTATCAGATCGAAAACCCTATGACCACGCAAGCATCGGGCGAAACGAACAGTCGGCTTGACTCTGAAGTGCCCTTCAGGATCCAAATGGAAACTGATCGCGTTGCTCACCGGTGAGAGATGAGCATCCTGCGGTCGGGCTTCAAAAGACTTGGAGGCCACATATGACACGACGATTGTTCGCGGCAACGTGCTGCACGACGCCTTCCGCCATGGGTTTTTGGGCGGCGGCATTCGTGCTGCTCTACGGCGCCGCCCTGCTGCTCTCATCGGTCTGGCCTGGGCTAGGTCCATACGGTGACACGATCATCCTGGTGGCGCTTGGAGCCGCATGCCTCATCAACTTCAGTCGCAACCGTACGTTGCACTGTGGGATCACGGGGCCGATCTTCGTCGTCGGCGCGGTAGCGGCAGCCTTCATCGAGGCAGGCAAATGGGCGTTTGACCTCCGGGTTGTCTGGGGCATCGTGCTACTCGGAGTGGCACTGGCGTTTGCGATCGAATGGCGGACAGCCGGTCCAGACGACCGTGCTCCAACGCCACTTGACTCTGAAGTGCACTTCAGGGTTGATACTGGTGAAGCGATGGGCGACTGCTGCGATCTTCCTGCCGTCGAGCCCGGCGCCCGTGCGTGCGCCGCCTGCGGCGAGCGTGGTGCCGCCGTTCAACTTCAGACCGTCAAGGCACTGCTGACAGGGGTCGCGCTTCGACGCATTCAGCTGACGCACTATCGATTCTGCGGTGATCCGGCCTGCGAGATCGTGTACTTCGGCGACGCCGGCGATCATTTCGCTACGAGTGATCTCCGTGTGCCGGTCTGGCACAAGGAGCCCGAAGGCGGACGTCTCCTCTGCTATTGCTTCGGGGAAACCGAATCCGTCATTCGCTCCGACCTGCTCGAGCACGGACGGACCCAGGTGGTTGATCGCATTCGCGAACACATCGCCGCGCAGCGATGCGCGTGCGATCTGCGCAATCCGAGAGGCGCCTGTTGTTTGGGGGACGTGATCGCCGCGGTGAAGCGTATCGAGCGGTCGCTACTTGGCGGGAAGGAAGACTGATGGAGCCAGCACGAAGTTATCGCATCGGTGAGATTGCGCATCACACCGGCGTTTCAGTCGAGACGCTCAGGTTCTACGAGAAGCGGCGACTCCTGAAGGTCCCGCCACGTTCGGACGGCGGGTTCCGGCGCTACTCGGACGACGTGGTGCACCAGGTCCGATTCATCAAGCAGGCGCAGTCGCTTGGCCTGACGCTTGATGATATCCAGCAGCTGGTCACGGGCCAGCAGCGTCGAAGCCATGCGCCATCTTGCCGCAGGGTTCGCGACCTGCTGACACGACGGATCCACGACATCGATAGCCGTATCAAGGAACTTCGAAGCTTCCGGCGTACTCTGCACGAGCACCTCGTGGCGTGTGAACAGGCGTTGGCAGCGGCGACGGAGCCGGAGTGCCCGACGATCGAAGCGCTCGACCGTCCGACGCATGCGAGTAAGGTCGATGAAGCACGGTGAAAAGATCGCGCCTGTCGCTGCGGCGCTGACGGGACTGGCAACGCTGGCGTGCTGCTTACCGGTGGGGTTTGCGGCCGCCGCCGTGACCGCGGGGCTGAGCACTGTTGTCGCCGCGTACCAGTCGTGGTTCCTCGGGGCGTCTGTCGTGTTGCTCGCCGTTGGTCTCGTGCAACTCAATCAAGTGCAGAGAAGCTGCAGCCGACGGCCCTACGCATCGTTCATTGTGTTCGGTGTCTCCGCTGTCATCGTGCTCCTCGTCGCGCTATTTCCACAGGTCATTGCCGGCATGCTCGCGGACTGGTTGCCCTGACATCCATGAAGAATCGACCCAACACGTTCGGCCTGGTGGCGTTGGCCACGGCCTCGAAGTGATCGGAATCTCGCGACGGCTGCCGCTCGGTGAGCTGGCGAGCTGAGGTCAAACATGTTTGGACGCGCGTTACTTTCGAGCCTGCTTCTGGTCACGTGGGCCTGCACAACACAGCAGACCGCGCGCCAGACTTCCACTGCTGATGCGAATGCTTCGCCGCTCGTGTTTGTGACTCGCGGCGGGTGCGTTAACACCGACACGATGCGGGAGCGTCTAGATGACGCCCTGAAATCGATGAGCTCGACACTCACGTATGCCGTCGTTGATCTCGACACGCTGGCCGAAACCGATGCTCGACGAGGGTACCCGACGCCAACGCTGCTGTACGAAAACAGAGACGTCTTCGGGCTGCCCGAACCAAGGCCGCCGTGGCCCGAGCCCACCTGACGGGTCTATCCGGACGGAGTTCCGTCCTCAGCAACTATCCAGGAGCGACTGAAGAGCGTTGTTCGCAGCGGCGCTTAACAGCGACGACACTCGCGATGGAACCAGAAACACGCAAACTTCTTGACGAAGTGAAGACAGCGTTTGCAGCGAATGACGCCGACCGAGTCCGCGCGATCCTGAATCGTCATCCGCCGCTGAAGGCGCTGATCAACCAGCCAGTCGGTCCCTTCGATTCTCCTGCCATCGTCAACGTCTGTAGCCGGGAGATGCTGGACGTCTTGCTGGATGCGGGCGCGGACATCAACGCCAGGAGTCGCTGGTGGGCGGGTGGCTTCGGGTTGCTGGACTCGGCGGAACCAGAACTCGCGGCCTATGCCATCGACCGGGGCGCGACTGTCGACGCCCATGCAGCGGCTCGCCTCGGCATGCTCGACCGCCTGCGTGAGCTGGTTTCCAAGGATCCATCTGTCGTGCATGCCCCAGGCGGAGACGGTCAGACGCCGCTCCACTTTGCCCGCACGACTGAGGCGGCCCGGTATCTGCTCGATTGCGGGGCTGACATCGACGCGCGTGACGTTGACCATGAATCCACGCCGGCTCAATACATGGTGAAAGAGCGGCAGGACGTAGCTCGCTATTTGATCACGCGGGGCTGCCGCACGGATCTCCTCATGGCGACCGCGCTCGGCGATCTCGATCTCGCACGCCGGCATCTCGACGTCGATCCTGGCTGTATCCGGATGCGCGTCAACGACGAATTCTTTCCGATGGTCAATGAACGAGCTGGTGGAACCATTTACCAGTGGACCTTGGGCTTCCATGTGTCCCCACATCAAGTCGCCAGGAAGTTCGGCCACCAGGACGTGTTGACACTACTCCTCGAGCGCACACCCGTGGACGCGAAACTCATCGACGCGTGCTGGATGGCTGACGAGCCGACGGTTCGGGCGATTCGGCGCGAGCACCCCGGCATCGTCGAGACCCTGTCAGAAGGTGACCGCTGTCAGGTGGCGCACGCCGCTCGGAACAACCAGAGCGCCGTTGTGCAGCTCATGTTGGAATGCGGCTGGCCCGTTGACGCGAGAGGTCAGCATCAAGCGACGCCGCTGCATTGGGCCGCGTTTCACGGCAACGCCGAAATGGCGGCGACGATTCTCCGTTTCAATCCGCCACTCGAGGCAACCGACGCTGATTTCAATGGCACGCCAGTCGGATGGGCAATCCACGGATCCGAGCACGGGTGGTACTGCCGGACGGGCGACTACGGCGTCACCGTCGCGACATTGATTCGCGCCGGCGCCAGGCGCCCTGATGCCATCGAGGGAAGCGCTGTTGTGCAGGACGTGCTCCGCGCATCCGGATCGGCCTCGAGCTGACGATCGTCGGACCCTTAGCTCAAGGGATCGGCCCCGGATTGTGCAGCCCGGAACCGGCGGCAACCTTTGCCGGGGGAGCCCCGTATATTCCTATTGCAATCCCATAGGACGAACCGTCTCATTCGTATGGGAAGGCCATAGGTATGACTCAACTCGAAAAGAACTCCGTGTGGCAGGCGGCGAGCGAAGAATAGGGAAGGAATGCTGCCATGAGAACGCTGCGCGCGTGGTGGTCGAGAATCGCCGGCTTCGTTCGGCCCGGTGCCGGCGAGGGGGACTTCGCCGACGAGCTGCAAAGCCACATCGATCTGCACACGGACGACAATATCCGCGCCGGCATGACACCAGACGAAGCGCGCCGCCAGGCGCTCGTCCGGATCGGCAGTGTGGCCGGCGCCAGGGAAGCGCATCGCGATCGCCGCGGCCTGCCCGGCCTCGAGGCCCTCGTTTTCGACCTGAAGATCGGCGGACGCATGCTCGTGAAGTATCCGGGCCTCACGATTGTGGGCGGCCTGGCGATGGCCTTCGCGATCTGGGTTGGCATCGTCATTTTCCAGGTCGTCGGCCTGTTCGTCCATCCCACCCTGCCGCTTCCGGAGGGCGCGCGCCTGGTCGAAATTCGCAGCATGGACGTGGCGGAGAACGTTCAAGAGGAAAAGGTCCTCCACGACTTCCTCGAGTGGCGGCAGTCGCTGCGATCCCTCACCGAGATCGGCGCATGGCGTGACTCGAGCAGAAACCTGATCGTCGTCGCCGGCGATTCGCGGCCCGTCAACGTTGCGGAGATGAGCGTCTCGGGATTCCGTGTTTCCGATGGCGAGCCGCTCATGGGCAGGGTACTGGTCGAAGCCGACGAACAACCCGCAGCGCCCGCCGTGGCGGTGATTGGCTACGACGTGTGGCGCACGCGGTTCGGCAGCGATCCAAACGTGCTCGGACGCGAGGTGCAGCTCGGAAGCGAGCACGCCACGGTAGTTGGGGTCATGCGTGAGGGCTTCGAGTTTCCGGTCTCGCACGACGTGTGGCTGCCGCTCAAAACCTCTGTCCTCGATCAAAAGCCGCGTTCCGGCCCCGCAATTACCGTCTTTGCCCTGCTCGCCCCCGGCGAAACCATCCAAACAGCGCAAGCGGAGTTGACGACGGCCGGCCGGCGCGCCGCCACGGAGTTACCGGCCACGCATCAGCATCTCGAACCTCGCGTGAGGCCCTACGCGATGATGGCCGCGCCTGGTGAGCCAGGGGACCAGCCGATCATGTACTCGATCTACTTCTTCATGGCCGTGCTGCTGATTCTGATCTGCGGCAACGTCGGCCTGCTGCTATTCGCGCGCGCGGCAACGCGTGAAGCCGATCTGGTGGTCCGGACGGCGCTTGGTGCGAGCCGCGGGCGCATCGTGGCGCAGATGTTCGCTGAAGCGCTGGTCCTTGGCAGTGTCGCGGCGATCGTGGGCGTCACCGCTGCAGACTTTGCGCTTCGCACCTGGGGCACGGTGTTTCTCGAGACCAACCTGGGCCGCCTTCCCTTCTGGTTCGATCTCAGCCTTTCCCCGCGTACGTTCGCCGTCGCGATCGTGCTGACGGTGGCGGGTGCCGCCATCGCCGGCATCATGCCGGCGCTGAAAATCACGCGCGGCATGGGCCATCGGCTCAAGCAGACCACGGCCGGCAGCGGCGGCCTGCAGTTCGGCGGCGTATGGACCGTGGTGATCGTGGCGCAGGTCGCGGCCACGGTGATGTTCCCTGCGGTCGTTTACATGGAACAGTTTTTATTGCGTAACGTCGAGGACTTCGATCCCGGATTCGCAACCGGGCAATACCTCGCCGTGCAAATCGAACGGGATTACCCGGTCGATGGCGGCTTGAACGCCGACGCCGCCACGCTCGAGCGCAACGCGCGGCTGGCCGCCACGCTCGAAGAGGTTCGCCGGAGGGTGGCCGCGCAGCCGGGCGTTGCTGGCGTGACGTTCACGGAGAACCTACCGACGACGAATCACCCGCAGAAAATCATCGAGATGGGCTACGACGTCGACTTGTCCGACGTAGCTTCAGCGAAGTCGGATGGCGGCGCATCGGCGTCAGCGGGCGGCTCGAACGCGGAGCCTCCTTTGCGCGAGGCGACCGTTGCGGCCGTCGATCCGTCGTACTTCGAGGTACTGGACGCGCCGCTTCTTGCCGGCCGCGGGTTCACCACCGCAGATGCCGTCCCCGGTACGCGCGTGGCGATCGTCGATCAAGGCTTCGTCGATCAGATCCTGCAGGGCCGCAATGCGGTTGGTCAGCAGGTGCGCTTCCGCTACCCTGGGCCGTCCGTACGGCGCTGGGGGCCGGGGAACCCGGACGATCCCGCGGGACTGGGTGACTGGTACGAAGTGATCGGCGTCGTGCGCGAGCTCGGCGTCGGAGCGCCGACCCAGCCCGGGCGCGCCGCAGGGTTCTACATTCCAGGCACGCCGGATCTGTTCGATCAGATTCACATGATGGTGCACGTGCGCGGCGGCGATCCGATGACGCTCGCGCCGCAGGTGCGCGACGCTGCCAGGGCCGTCGATCCATCCTTGCGGCTCGTCGGCGTGCAGCGCGCCAACGAGGCCAACAACGACGTCCTGTGGGTGATGGGGTTGTGGCTGCGCATCACGGTCGTGTTGTCCGCCGTCGCCCTCGTATTGTCGCTGGCCGGGATCTACGCCGTGTTGTCGTTTACCGTCGCCCGGCGAACGCGTGAGATTGGCGTGCGCGTGGCCCTCGGCGCCAGCCGCCAGCGCGTCGTCGCCGCCACCTTCCGCCGGCCCCTGTTGCAAGTAGCGCTTGGCATCGTCGTCGGCACCGCGATCATTTTTACCGTTGCCACGATGATCAAATACACCGAGCTCCCGGGTTCGGAGAGCGACCTCACCCTCCAGGGAATGGCCATGATCATTGGCTACGGGATTGTCATGCTGGGCGTCTGCATGCTGGGTTGCGTGGTGCCGACACGCCGCGCGCTCAACATTGAACCGACGATCGCGTTACGAACAGAGTAACTTGCGGCTTGCCATGCGCGAATCTGGCGGTTCGTCCGCGAGCCGGTTGGGATTGGACGCGCGGAACTTGAGGCAGAACGAGATAGCCGGAGTGAGTGTCAGGGATTCTGAATAGACGCTTCTTGGCTGTAACTCGTTGTTTTTGAACGCGTTATGGCTGGGAGGCAGGGATTCGAACTCGGAGGAACCTGTTTCTAAGTTGGTGATGGCGCGCGACTTCTGGTTCTAAGCGCTTGAGTCACACGTGGTTACCCAGCTCCGTTTCGTACACTGCCGTCCACCTGAATCCTCTCCATTCTGCCCCTGTCGTGGAGGCATTTTGGAGACGGTGCTAACGGCGATCTGGTGGCGGCAGCGGCGTCGATCGCAAGCTGCTGATGGCGGAGACGCTGGCGGCCTGAAGCGGCTTATGCCTGTCGCAACGTGCGCATGGGATCGACCTTCGCGGCGCGCGCGGCGGGAATCCACGCCGCCAGCAGGCACACCGCCACGATCAGGCCGAGGCTCGCGAGGTAGGCCACCGGATCGGTGACGTGCACGATTTGCGAGATCAGCGCGCCGAACGGCGTCGCTAACACCGCCGTCGCGAGCGCTGCGGCAAGCGCTGCGCCCGCGATCAGGCCGGCCATCACCGGCCGCGTCGTCTGGCCGAGCACCAATTGCGTCACCGTGCGCGGCGAGGCGCCGAGCGCCATTCGTAGGCCGATCTCCCGGGTTCGCTGCTCGACCAGATACGACAGCACGCTGAACAACCCCGATACAGTCAGCAACAAGGCGAGCCCGCCGAGCATGAGCGACACCCAGAAGGCGGTCTGCAGGAAGAACGTTTCGGTCCTCGCGACCGAGCGCATGGTGATGATCGTCCCCATGTTCGGATCGATCTTTGTCAGGCGGTCGAGCAGCGCTTGCCGCGCCAGGTTCGGCTCGCCCTGCACGCGGGCCACCATGGAGGTTTTCTCTACATCGAGGCCTGTGGGAAGAAACACGCCGGCCTCCTTGATGCCAGTAAAGCGCAATCCGGGCACATCTCGAGCCACCCCAACCACCGTGACCATCCGCGCCTGCACCAGCCCGTTATCGGCGGCCGCACCGGGATTGATCCTCAGGAGCCCGCTGGGCGCCTGGACGCCGGCATCGGGTTCGAGCCTGAAGCTCTCGCCCACCCCCCTACCATCGGGCCACAACGCGCGCGCCACGGATTCGGAGACGATCGCCACCGGATGATGGTCGCGTTCCGAGGGCATGAACGCGCGCCCGCGCACGATGGGAATGTCGAGCACATCGAAGTACGATCCCGAAACGGCTTTAAACGCCACCCGCGTCTTGCCGGCGCCGGCGCCGTGTCGGCAAAGGCAACGCGCAACGGGGCGAGCAACTGCGGCCTGACGGCAGCGGATGCGGTGATCGTCGCGTCGCTCGTCACTGCCTGGATCATCGCTGCGCGCTTCTCCTCGCTGTTGATGTCGATCAACACCGTATCGGCGGTGCGTAAACCCGGATCGAATCGAGCAGAGGCGATTGCGCTGCGGAGAAAGACGGCCGCGCAGATCAGCAGCAGCGCCGACGCGAACACCTGTACGCCGATCAGCGCGTTGCGCGCCCGACCCGGCCGCGCGTCTTTTACCAACTCCCCGCGCAGCGTCCGCATTGGGTCGATCGCCGTCGCGTGCAGTGCGGGCATCAGCGCGAAGAACCCGGTCGCCGCCACCGCGCCGACCACGAGAAACACCGCGACTCGCCAATCGGCCGCCGGCACGTTGAGGTTGACGTCGCCGATATCGACCGGCATCGTCCGCAGCGCCCAGTACACCGCGCCCTCCAGCGCCAGGCGCGAGATGAGGTAACCGCCCGCAGCCGCGGCCAGCGCCAGCAGCACGCTCTCGGTCATCAGCTGGCGGACAATGCGCCGCCGCGATGCGCCAAGCGAGAGTCGAATGCCGATCTCCCGCTGCCGCGCCACTCCCCGCGCCAGCAACAGGTTGGCGACGTTGGCGCACCCGATCATCAGGATCAATCCGAAGGCGACGAAGAGCGGCGCGAAGACCGCAATAGCTTCCAGCGGCTGCGGGACGGTACCGCGTCGCGGCAGCAGGTCGAGGTCGTGGAGCGGCGGTCGCGGGTGTCCGCCGATCGGTTGGAATCCCAGGCGGCTAATTGCGCGCGAGCGTTGTCCTTCGACACGCCGGGTCTCAGCCGGCCAACGATCTCCACGGCGGCGGCGTCCTCGCGGCCGCGATCGGCCGGACGGAATTGCCCCAGCTGCGACAACGGCGCCCATACGATCGGGGCCGCCCACCTCCAGACCCCGGAAGCCAGCGGCGGTGACGCCGATGATCTCGAACGGCGCACCGTTGACGAGCACTGTCCGGCCGAGCACGTTCGGGTCACGATTGAAATGTCGATCCCACCCCTTGTGGCTCAGGACGATCACCGCGTTGCCGCCCGAACGCGCGTCATCGGCCGGCATGAAGGCGCGTCCCATGACAGGATTGACCCGAACGACCTGGAAGAAATTCCCGGTGACGAGCGTGACCGCCATCCTCCGTCCGTCGACATAAAGAACGATGCCTGGCACGGTGGCGTAGGCGTCTGTGAAGACATGCGTGTCGGCTCGCATCGCCTCGAACATCGGACGCGTCAGCAGCGAGCCATCGCCGTTGGCCAGCTGGGTCCGCTCGACCGCGTACATCTCGCCGATGTCGGGCACCTGGTCGACGCGGAAGATGAGTGTATTGAGAACGGTGAACAGCACCGCCACCACGCCAAGTCCTATGGCCACTGTCACGACGATCGTGAATGCGGCGAGCGGCGCCTTGGCGAAGGCCCGCAACGCGTACTGAACGTCGCGAATGGTGTTGTCGATGACCGCGGTACCGCGTTCGTCGCGACACCGATCGGCCGCCAGCGCCGTCGATCCGAAGCGCGCCTGCGCGCGTTCGCGTGCCTCTGCCGGCGTCATGCCTTCATCGATCAGCTTTCTGGCTTCGCGCTCGATGTGGAAGGCGAGCTCCTCCTCGAGCTCCTGCTCGACGCGGTTGGGCCTGAGCAACGCACGTGCCCTCAGTTTCAGGTCGTTGAGTGTCATGCGAATTTCATCACGCGGCCGATGGCGTTTGCCATGCGCTCCCATTCCCGCGCTTCGACCGCGAGTTGACGGCGGCCCGACGCGGTGAGGTGGTAATACTTGGCGCGGCGGCCCAGCTCCGAGACTTTCCACTCGGCCTCGATCCAGCCCTGGTGCTCGAGACGATGGAGGGCCGGATAGAGCGAGCCCTGGTTGATCTGCAGGACGTCTCGCGAAATCTGCTGGATGCGCTCGGAGATGGCCCAGCCGTGCAGGGCATCCTTCTGCAGCGTGCGCAGGATCAGCAGATCGAGCGTGCCGGGCAGCAAATCGGGCGTTCGCGTCATGGTGTAGACCGTCGACATTATAAACTGTTGGTGTCGGCTGCCAACACCAAGCCTGCAGGCGATGAGACGAGCACGATATCGCGGAGGTTCCAGCGTTCGTGTTTGGCCGCGCCCGTCGCTGGAAACCGTTTGACGCGCGGACGTATCCGGTGAAGGCGCACCGGTTCGGCCTCGACTGGTTCAGACGCCGAGCGTCGCGCGCTGATCGCTTTCCTCAAGACGTTGTCAGTTCGACCCAGCGCCACGTGCGACGGTGCTCGGCGACAGTACCGGCTGCCGCAGAGTAGTGTCAGGGACAAATATCCAACTCGCCGCTGCGCCGCGAGTGAACGTCCGAACGCGCCGCCTCAGTGTTTATGGCAGATCGCGAGGAACGCGGCCTGCTGGACTTCACGCAGACAACGCGCGGCTTGGAGACATTCTGGAGACGCGAGGATGCCGGCACGGTAAGTTCTCGTGGTGGAACGACTTGTGGCTGGGAGGCAGGGATTCGTGCCCATTTGACGAAGCCGAAGGCGAGTCAAATGCGCCTGAAAACGTGCCGAGCAGCCATGAGCGAGCGGAGCGAGTGAAGTGGCTGGGAGGCAGGGATTCGAACCCCGATAACCTGGTCCAGAGTCGGAAGAAGACTCGTCGGTAATCTCGGGCCCTGACGTTTTTCTTAGAAAAACCGCGCGATCGTTTGGGCGGTGTCAGGTGGAATCGGGCGGTTTCGTGGACAGTTCGTCAAGATTTTGTCAAGGTCTTCGAGACCGGCCTCTACAACAACGCCAGCGAGGTCATTCGCGAGAGCCTTCGACTATTGAAAGAACACGATGAGATCCGCATGAAATGGCGTGAGCAGATTGAGCGCGGTTGGCTTCAGGCGCAGGCGGGCCGAGTGGTGGACGGCGACGAAGTCTTTCGCAAGGCCGACGCACGCATCAAACAGGAGCGCCGAAAACGCAGGCGATGACCGCTCCGTTCGTCTTCACCGAGGAAACCGAGACGCAGCTCCTCGAGATCCTCGACTATCTCGCCGACGAAAGCGAATCCGCTGCGATTCTTGTGAGAGATGCAATCGACGAAGCTATCCGAAAGCTCGCAGAGAGGCCGGGCATTGGCCACGCTCGCGAAGACGAGGCCCCTCGCGGTTCTTGGTCGACCTGGGGAGCTTCGCTAGAACGAAAACGCCAGACTCGCGAACCCGAAGCGAGACGGGTGCACCTGGGTGTCGTACTCTCGCCCGCGAACAACGTAGGCGAACGCCGCCTCGACGCGCCGCGTCCAGAGCACAACGCCCGCTTGGAAAGACCCAAAAGCCGGGTTCTTCTTCAGATGAGGACTCTCGGTCGACGATGTGGCATCCAGTGCGATGTTTCGCGACACAGCGTGCCCCGCGCCACCCACGAAGACGTAGAGACCGTGCCCTGGCGCCGACTCGGGAGCATGCGGGCGGGGGAAGGACACGCTACCCATGCCTCGTGTTCCGGTGACGCCGAAGTCATCCGGGAGATTGAAGCCTACCCGGACCTGGCCGTCTAACTGCCCTTCGACCACTGCAT
Source organism: uncultured Acidimicrobiia bacterium (assembly GCA_963784445.1). Classification (GTDB taxonomy): domain Bacteria; phylum Acidobacteriota; class Vicinamibacteria; order Vicinamibacterales; family UBA2999; genus 12-FULL-67-14b. The sequence goes on from CAWARO010000004.1 coordinate 14,128, forward strand.
TCCCCAGGCTGCCCGCAACAAGCGGAATCGCCTGGAGTTCCCAGCCGCTGTCCGAGCGCAGCACGGCAAACCGTCTGCGCTGTTCGTAGGTCACGTTGAGGATCAGTTCATTCTGCGACTGCTGACTCCAACCTTGTGGGGGCCGGCTTCCGATCAGCCGATGGAACGCCTTCTGTACGTGCTCGCCAAATGACGCGGGTCCCCTCACGCCGCCGGTCACCTTCAGTCCATATAAGTTGTCATCGGCGGCCAACTCCGTGGCCACACTGCCGAGGAGGATCCCGGAATAGGGAACGTCCGTCGGGTCGGGTACGACTCGCGACAGGTCTCGCGGCGTAAAAATGAGTTGGCTCACTTCGTAGTTCGAGACCCAGCGGCGGTGTTTCGCGTTAGTCCACTTCCAGATCCAGCCGAGGGGGCCTCGGCCGTCGCGCGAGACCGTCAACGAGACCCCGTTCGAGTATCCCTCATCCGTCCCGCCGACGACGTCATTCTCCCACCGTAGTGCGATCGTGGTGTGCGCCTCGCTTGCGGGCTCGCGCGCGGCGACTGCCGACCCGCCGGCCGCGTCTGTCACCAGGTCGTCCATGAGTCCCCGCGAGATGAGGGGCATCGACAAGGGCGCGGCGGCATCTCGCGCCGAAGACGTCACGGGCAGCGAGACGCGGTTCGTCCCCTCGCCATCGTCAGCTCCTTCTGCAGGTGTTGCGACGGCCGGTGTACGCGGGAGTTGTCGGCACACTCGGGGTGGCGGTGGGCCGGATGGGTCCGTCCCCGCTTCCCTAACTGGACCTCCGGCGGATGGCGCTCCCATCAGAATCATGACCACGGCAGACCACGCGAGCGGCCCGAAAGTCATGATGGGACCTCACGATCGCAAGAGCCCGGTTCTCCTGAGTTCCGCGAGGATGCGCTTGCTGCTGTCGCGTCGATTCTTCGCGGGGGAACGAATGTGGTCATGATCGGGTCTCGCCCTGCAGTTGGTGGGGTGGACCGCGTTGCCCAACCGACCTACGGGATGACAGCGGGCAAGGCGCCTGCCGGGGGCCGAAGGCACCAAATTCGTGGGTTTACGTTCGGAGGGAGTCCGGGTGATCGTCTTAATCTGGACGCTTTGCGTGTTTCCAAACGAAGTTGGGCGAGCTTCATCGCGCCGCACCCGAATCGGGCATCTCGTCCTCGGCAGCGGATTCGACCGGCGCGATCTGCTCGCGTACGCGGCGGGCGTGCTGGCGACCGTGCTGCTCGAGCGTTCGTGGCGGCGCTCCCGCCCGACGCAAGCGCGGTGAACCATGCCCGTCCGATTGCGGATGCGCGCGATCCCGGCAGGCGACGCACGCGAGGCGCGACGAGAGGCTGAACGCGACGCCGGCGCCGGCAGCCGCATCAGCCAGCGGCGCGGCACCACACTGGGCGGACTTGATGCGCCGGACGTTCGGGTTCGACGCGCTGACGTATCCGCGGTGCCGCGGCCGCCTGCGCCTGATCGCGCTCATCGAGGACGCGGCCGCGACGAACGTCGCAACGGCGACTCGGCCATCTGAGTTCGAAAGGTGAAGCGTGGGGCTGTATAAGCTCTGTGAGCACAAGGGCCGCGCACGTGACCGCTGCCACCATGCGTGGTGGGCGAGATTTCGCTACGTACGCGTCAGTCTTTCGAAGTGGGCCAACCGTGAAATCGAGAACAAGACCCAGGCGGATGAAGCGTTCGATGAGCTGAAGAACGCGGTTCGAGACGGCACCTTCGATCATCGAGGCTTGGAGCGGCCCCCAGCCTCGACTCCGCTGACCCTCCGGCAGTTCGTGGCGATCTACAAAACGCGGCATGTGATCGCGAAAAGGCTCTCGCGGGCCGCGACAGTCGACTACAGCTTCAAACCTCTCCTGGCCTACTTCGGCGACCGGATACTAGCGAACATCAAGACAGCAGACGTCGAGGATTTCATCGCCGAACCTCGCAAGCCGCGCACCGCCGGCCGAGGCAGGCAGCCGTTACACTCTGACCTGCTTCGGTGAACCGGTCGATTGAGCTCCTGCGTCACATGTTCAACTGGGCGGTTGGCCGCGAGTACCTCGAACGCACACCTTTCCGTCGGGGCACTCTGACACTCATTCACAAGCTGCGCGAGGACAATCAGCGACGCCGGCGCATTTCCGAAGGTGAGGAAAACGCTTACTCCTGTCCGCTCCGGCCCAACTGCGCTCGCTGATCGTCACTGCGCTCGACACGGGCATGCGCCGCGGCGAGATGCTCGCGCTGCGCTTCAAGGACATCGCCCGTGGAATCATCGTGCTACGCGGCGAGACGACGAAAAGCCGCAAGACCACGCGCTGTGCCGATCGCCACGACAAGGCTTCGTGCGGTCCTTGAGTGGCAGCAACTCGACGCTGAGGGTGATGAGAAGAAGCCTCCCGACGCGTTCGTGTTCAGCGACGAAGCTGGAGAGCCTGTAGGGCGGTTCAGAACCGCATGGGTGACTGCCGTCCTCAAGGCGCACGGCATAAAGCCGCGATGGAAGTCCTACGGCTGGACGGCCTTGACCCCGGAATGCCTGGCAGAGTTCAAGCGCAATTGACCTCCGTTGGCACGACCTCCGACACGGGTACGCATCACGGCTCGTGGAGAGGGGCGTTCCCCTTGCGTTCGATCGCGACGATGATCAATCGATCGCACAGTCAAAGCGTCAAGATTTCGTCAAGATCGAGGTGGTCGAAGCAGGTGTAGACACGACCGATCGCGAGCTCGAAACAGAGCCTAACCCATTGAGCGATAGTGGCTTGGAAGATTGGCTGGGTGTCAGGGACGATTTCCGGCCCTGGCTCATTCAAGCTGCATATAGTGCTCAGCCAGCCCTACCGCCTACTGAACTACGATGCTACTCAGCTCTCAGCGCAACAAGTGGATCGACGTTGGTTGCGCGGCGGGCGGGAACGTAACACGCGAGCGCGGTGACGATGAGGAGGATGGCGACGGTGGCGCTGTAGCTCACCGCGTCGAACGGCGTTACGCCGAACAGCATCGTCGCGACGTAGCGGGTGAGCCATAGCGCGGCAACGAGTCCGATGCCGATGCCGGCCGCCGCGAGCTTCATGCCTCCGCCGAGCACCATGCGCAGGACGTCGCCGTGCTGCGCGCCGATCGCCATCCGCAAGCCGATCTCCTGCGTGCGCTGGCTCACGGCATATGCGACGACGCCATAAAGACCCACGGCCGCAAGGAACACTGCGACCAACGCGAAGGCCGCGAGCAACAGCATCGAGAAGCGGCGCTGCGCGACCGATTCGGTAATGACCGCGTCGAGCCGCTGCAGCGCTGCCGCCGGAATCGCGGGATCCAGGTCGCGCAGCACCTGGCGCGCGGTCGGTGCGAAGTCATTCGGGTCGCCGGCCGTTTTCACCATCATCCACATCGTTCGGAACGGTTCGGTGCTGAACGGAGCGTACATCGTGGGCCGCGGGGTCGCGTGGAGTCCCTCGTAGTTCACGCTGCCGACCACTCCGACGATCTCCCAAAAGCGCTCGTTACCGTTCCCGATATCGATACGGCGGCCGATCGGGTCTTCACCGTCAAAGTGCTGCTTCGCAAACGCCTCGTCGATCACGGCCACCAGCCGCGGCGGGAGGTCCTGGTCCGTGAACAGGCGGCCACGCACGAGCGGGATCGTCAGCGCCTCGAAATAGCCGGGCGAGACCGCGCGATAGTTCGCAGAAGGCGCCCTGCCCGGTTCGGACGGTTTCCCCTCGATCGCGAAGGCGAGCAGGTAATCCGACCTGATCGGGATCGTCTGTACCATGCCGACCCCGCGCACGCCGGGCAAGCTGCGTAGCCGCTCGTGCAGGCGATCGAAGAACGCGATCCGATGCTGACCCTCGGGGTACCGACCTGCGGCAGATCGACGGAGAAGGTGAGTACCTGTTCCGCGCGGAAGCCCGGATCGACACTGGTGAGACGCGCGAAGCTGCGCAGCAACAGCGTGGCGCCGACAAGGAGAACAATCGACAATGCGATTTCGACAACGAGCAGCGCGTTGCGGACGCGCCGCCCGCCCGCGCCAGTCGACGAGCGGCTCCCTTCCTTCACCACGGCGCTGAGGCCGCTGCGCGCCGCATGCCACGCGGGCGCGAGGCTGAAGAGGATCGCGGTGATCACGGTCATGGCGACGGCGAACGCGAGCACGCGCCAGTCGAGCGCGATCTCGGTTGCGCGCGGGATGTTCCCCGTGCCCAGCATGCGCAGCGGCGCTATCGCGAGGTACGCGAGCACGACGCCCAGCAAGCCGCCCGCGACCCCCAGCACGATCCCCTCCGACATCATCTGCCCGATGATGCGGCGCCTGCCGGCGCCCATCGCCGCGCGGATTGCAATCTCCTTCGCGCGCACCGACGCTCGCACCAGCAGCAGGTTGGCGACGTTCGCGCACGCGATCAGGAGGACGATGCCGACGGCGGCGAGCAGGGTGTAGAGCATCGGCCGCGCGGAGCCGACGATGCGGTCGCGAAGCGTAGAGACATCAACCGACTCATCGCGGTTGCTGTCCGGATGCTGCTGCGCGAGGCGCGCCGCGATGCCGTGCATCTCCGCTCTGGCCTGTTCGAGCGACACGCCGTCCTTCAGCCGCGCGATCGTCGCGAGAAAGTGACCGCCGCGCGTCGCATCCACCGGGTTCAGGCCGAGCGGCTGCCAGAACTCGATCGTTCGACTTGGAAAGACGACGTCCGGCGGCATGACGCCGATGACCGTCGCGGGCACGCCGCTGAAGGTGATCGAGCGGCCGAGGATCTGCGGATCTCCGCCGAACCGCCGCTGCCACATGCCATGACTGAGGACGACGACGTCGGTCCGTTGCGGAAGGTCCTCCTCGGCGCGAAACGTCCGGCCGAGCGCCGGCTGTACGCCGAGCACGTCGAAGAAGTCCCACGACACGGTAGCGCGGGAAATGCGCTCGGCGGAATCGGCGCCGACCAGGGTCTCGTAGCCTGTGCGATACGCCGCGATGCCCTTGAACGACGTATTCTGCGCGCGCCAGTCGAGGAAGTTTGCCGGCGCGACCGCGAACAGGCCGAACCGCGGCAGCACCTCGTAGACCATCACCAGCCGTTCGTACTCCGGGAACGGCAGTGGCCGCAGCATCGCCGCATTGACGATACTGAACACCGAGCTCGACGCGCCGATCCCGAACGCCAGCGTCAGGACCGTAACCAGCGTGAACCCGGGGGCCTTCGCCATCTGGCGGCACGCATAGCGCACGTCATTCAGGATGTGGGCAAGCATCAGCAGAACTCCTCGTTGCGGCTGTGGCAGGTGCTCGATGGAGGCGGCAATCCGTTCGGCGCGGCGGCGGACGTGGCGGCGATCGGCATCGGCGACGTCGCGGGCCATGCCGTCCCAGTCTGAAATCTGCGCGCGCGCGTGGGCATCGGCCTCGGTCTCGCTGGCGCCGCGCGCAAGCGCCTCGCGGTAGAAGTCTTCGAGCTGCGCCGCCAGCTCGCGGATGATGTGCGCTTCACGATCGGGCGTCAACGCGGGAAGCTCCAAGTGGGCGTGGACGTAGGCGGTCCAGTCACGCATCGCTGCCCTCCAGGACCTGGTTGACAGCCTGCACGTAGGCTGTCCAGGTATCGCGATGCGTGGCCAGCGCGCGGCGGCCCTGCGCGGTGAGGCGGTAGAAGCACCGGTGGCGCTCGCCGGCCTTTTCGACCCAGCGGCCCCTGATCAGGCCGCGGTCTTCGAGCCGCAGGAGGGTGGGGTAGAGCGTCGGCAGCGCAAACGTCAGACGTCCGCCCGATCGGGCTTCGATGAGCTTCCCGATTTCGTAGCCATGCCGCGGCCGCGCCTCCAGCAGGGACAGGATCAGCATCTCCGTGCTCCCCTTCTTCAGTTCCGGACTGAACACAGCGCCTCCCTATATGTAGCGACGCGTAGTATAGACGGAGGCTCGCAGGGAAAGGTGAGTCGCTGCCGCCTCGATCGAGTGTCCCGACCGAGCAACACGCGGCGTCAGCCAAACGGATAACAGCGTTAGGAACGGGGATTAACCTGCCTGGATGTCGAGTGATTCTGGAGACGCCGAAAGGGTCGCCAGCGTAAGTCGCAGTCAGAGAGCCAGATAATGCGATGAGAGGCAGGGATTTGCGAAGGAAACTCGTCGGAGGTAAGTCCTTGTTCTCGAAGAACTTGGCTGGGTGTTAGGGACGGAATTCGCAACTGGCTGCTGACTGCTGCCTGAAGGAGATGTGCCCGCAACCCGTTCCTTCGAATGGTAGTAGGGCCCGCATCACGGCCTATTTGGCGGTCGCGTTGTCCGAAAAATGTAGACAAGTTTCGGACATCAGATCGTGCGATGGGGCAGATGAAGAACGATGGAACGCCTGTTCGCGACGCTCGGTATAGGATTTCGCGGCATGAGCATCCGTTCGCATTGCACCAGGATCTGCATAGCCGTCGTCGTGGTAGCCGCCGGAGTGGTCACGCGTGCGATGACCTTGAGCGGCCTGGCCGCGCAAGCCACGGGTCCCGGCATCGTGACGCGGCAACTGTGGACGGTTCTGCCGGACGCGTTCAACCGCAAGTTTCCCGAGGCCGGCATGGGCTCCGTGTCACCTGACGGCCGCTATTTCTCCTTCATGGATGTGGCGACTGGCAACCTGATGCTGCATGATTTTCAGACCGGCGACAATCGCCAGCTCACGAGCACGGCGAAGCGGGAACCCAAGGAATACTCCGAGGATTCGGTCATTTCACGCGACGGCACGCGGGTCGCCTACGCATGGTTTGTCAATGACGGCTTCGAGGTGCGGGTCCTCGACTTGAACAGGACGAGCGCGCAGCCGCGGGTCTTGTTCTCCAACCATGTTGCGGCGCCCTTGATATTTCCGTATGACTGGAGTCCCGACGGCAAATGGATCGCCGTACAGAGCAGCCGCGCCGACCGCACCGGGCAGATTGCGGTGGTCTCAACCGCTGACGGAACCATGCGCGTGCTCAAGTCTTCCTCGGAGTGGCGCCGGCCAGAGGAGATGGCGTTCTCCCCGGACGGCAGGTATCTCGCGTATGACCTTGGCCCGACGCTCGAGGCAAATCAGCGCGACGTGTTCGTCATTGCGACCGACGGAAGCCGCGAGACCGCCGTGGTCGTCAATCCGGCCGATGACGTCGTGATCGGGTGGACTCCCGACGGGAAAGACTTGCTGTTCGCCAGGGACCGAAATGGGTCGGGTGGCGTCTGGGCCGTGCCGATGACAGACGGGAAAGCTGACGGCGAACCGCGGCTGATCAAGGGCGACATCAGTGTGCGGCCGCGCGGGCTGACGCGATCCGGAGCGCTGTGCTTCAGCACCACGCTTTCCGCGCAGGATATCTACGTCGCGTCCGTGGATCTTGCCACCGGCAAGCTGCTTGTGCCTCCGGCCCGAATCGCAGGGCAGACGTCTGGTTTCAATCTCGGCGCCGAGTGGTCGGCGGATGGCGAGTCGCTGGCGTACCTCCCGCGCAGGGACGACGCATCGGTCGTGGCGATTCAATCGATCGCGACCGGGGCCGTCCGCGAACTCCGTCCCGATCTTGCGTGGGTGTGGGCTCACCGCCCTCTGTGGTCACGTGACAGCACGTCTCTGGTGGTCGTCGGCCGGGAAAAAGATGGACGGGGAGGCCTGCATCGTATCGATGCGCGAACTGGAAGAACGACGCTCCTAGTGGGCGAGAGTACGGAGCGTGCCCGTGCGTCCGGTGCGCCCGTTAGGTTGGTCGGCCGACGGCCGCAGCCTGTACTTCCGGCGGCAGGCCGAGGTGAGTATTCTCGACACGCAAACCGGTCAAGAACGCGTCGTCGATGGAGTCACCGGGATGTTCGCCTTGTCTCCGGATGCCCGTGCATGGGCGTGGATCGATGGGCCGGCACCCGTGCACGACACGCTGCCTGCTGGGCCTGTGGACGGTAACGCTCAGAGTAGGGGCAGCCTCGTCACTTTACAGGTGATGCCGGTCGGAGGCGCGAAACCGCGCGAACTGATTCGGGTCAGCGCTCCTGACGACCTGCGAGCGCCGACTTGGTCTCCGGACGGCAGGTTCCTGATGCTACTTCAAGCTCGATACACGGGACCCGAATGGCACTGTCGAAGTCTGGAGCATTCCGGTCGAGGGCGGGACACCGCACAAGATTGATCTCGGCGGCCGGGTTCCTGCGATTCCCGGTAACGACGCAGACCTCAACAAGTCGATTCGGATTCATCCTGGCGGACGCCGAGATCGCCATCGAAACGATGGAACCGAAGGCGGAAGTCTGGATGATGGAGAACCTTCTCGCGCATGTGCAGGCGGGTCGGTAATCCTTTCGCGTTTTCAGCCGAATCTTTGAGGGTGTTGCGGTCTGAAAGCCGTTGTAGGTTCGATCTCCGCAAGACCAGGAGTACCGCTCAGGCATCTGAATGCCGCGCCACACGAGCGGGTTCGTCTCCGACGGGCGACCAGCAACTGGTGCACCGTTTCGGTCGAGGCGTGCGTTTGGCCCGCCGCAGCTGAATCGGTGCGGCGGCCACAAGGTCCTCCAGCCGTCACAAACCGCGGTTGTCACGCTCACGGGTCACGCCGCGGTCCGGCGCGGCCTGCCGGTCAGCGGCGCCAGGCTCAGGCGAAGCTTGAACGGCTTCAGGAGACGATTGAGCGTGTCCTGCGTTGGATTGTGGCGAGGGTTGATCGCCCGCAGCACGTTCGGGCTGGCCATGTGTACTTTGGCCGCGAACTCCTTGACACCCATGGCGCGGATGACCTTCCCGAGCGCAAGCTGCAGGTCCACGCCCTCGTCGATGGACGCCAGCAGAAACTCGCGGGCGAAGGCCGCCTCGCGCAGGTCCTTCGAAAGCCCGATGTTCCAATCTTCACTTCGTCTTGCCACGGCGTTTGTCCTCCTGATACGCCTTCCATAATTCCTGCGCCCGGGCCACGTCTGCCCTCTGGGTGGACTTGTCGCCACCGAGCAACAGGAGCACGAGTTGCGCACCATCCTTGGCGAAGTAGACCCGGTACCGGGCCCAAACATGACCCGCGCTTCCAAGACGCCGTCGCCCACACTCTTGTGGTCGCCAAGATTCCCGGTCGAGAAGCGGAACACTCTCGCCTGAATCCGCGCGCGAGGCGTGACGTCCAGCGTGTCCAGCCAGTCACGGTACGGATTCCTGCCGTCAGCGGTCAGGTATTCTCGGACGTCCACCGTCTACGATCCGTCCTTAATTATCTCATACGATAACAATATGGAACGGCCGGAGCCGGACGACTCACGCGAGGGCGGGCCGGAGCCGACCCACTGCGACGATTCGTCGCGCGACACCTGTCTGGGATTCGAACTCGCCGGGTTCGGGCCAAGCTACTGAAGTCATGGAGGTTGGCTGCGAGTCCTAACGGCTGCTCCGACAGGCACACCAAGAGAGCCGCAGGAATCGAACCGGGCAACTCGCTGCGATGGAAAGACTTGGGATGCTTCGGAGTGATTGGCTGGGTGTTAGGGACGGAATTCGCAACTGGCTGCTGACGGCGGCGTGAGACGTGGCACCCCTCAAGGCTGCGTCCCTCAGAAGGTTACTGGTGGCTCGGCATCAGGCGGCTGTCCGAAGTTTGTATACAAATTTCGGACACTTCTGAAGTGCTGCTCGATAACGAAAGAGCACGACTTCCCCCCGGTTCATCATCAACTGCGCGGCGCCGGCAGCCGTTCCTAATTCAACAATTGCAAGCAGCGAAGGCGTCGCTTAGCGCCGAAGCACCTTCGGTTCCTGGCGTCTTCCATCCATGGGTTCGCCCCGGCTCGCCTCCGAAATACCGTGGCCCCGACAGTTGGCCGTGGCGCGACGGAGGTGGAAATCGTCAATTCACCCCAAAACGGCCGAAAAATCAAGAACTGGAAGGGCACTGAGATTGCCATCGTTGACCAGGTGGTTAAACCATCTGGACAAACCGGAGCGGACACCAAGACCCGCATCCTCGACGCCGCCGACGAGATCTTCGTTCGGCGCGGCATCGACGGCGCGCGCATGCAGGAGATCGCCGATCAGGCAGGCGTAAATAAGGCCCTCCTGCACTACCACTTCCGATCGAAGGCGGACCTCGCTCGGGCCGTCTGGCTTCGTATTGCCTCGTCCTTTGTTCCCGGCATCTTCCAGATGTTGGGGTCCGACATTTCGCTCGACGAGAAGATTGACCGATTCGTCGATGCCTATCACACCCGGCTCGCCAAGCACCCCTATCTACTCGGCTATGTCATTAGCGAAGCGGCGCGACATCCTGATTTCACCGATGACTTCTACTCGGCGGAGCGACGGAAGGCCGCACGACGGTCGCTTGAGCGCGTGGAACAGCAGATCAACGAACGCGCCAGGCGAAAAAAGATCAAGCCTGTCTCGGCTGATCAGTTTCTGGTGACCCTCGTCGGCAGTTGCCTGTGGCCGTTCGTGGCACAGCCGATGATCGCGGAGGCCCTGGGTCTCACGCCCAAGGGGCTTCGCGACTTCATGAAACGCCGTCGAACCGAACTTCCTGCGTTACTGAAAAGGACGCTCTAACGTTTCTTCTATCCAGCACAGAGGTCAACGATGCAACAGCACTGGTTCTACGACGTTTGGGCTTTCATTGGCGCGGGTGGGGCAATCGTGATGGTCGCCATCATGATGACGACCGACACATTCCGTAGCAATCTCACGGTATCGCGCTGGCGTGATGTCGTGTGGCTGGCGTGGCTCGCCGCGCCGCTTTACTGGGTGCATCAACTTGAGGAATACAGCCTGCCGGTGATGGGCCTACCGTACTCACTCCCCGACATGGTTTGCGGGCAATTCGGTTTTGCGCCGTATCCCGAATGCCCGATACCCATGACGTTCTACCCGGTGGTGAACATCTCACTCATGTGGTTTGGAGCGCCACTCGCAGCCTACATCTGTAGACGCAACGTCCTCATTGGCCTCAGTTCCTGGGGATTGATCATGGCGAACGGATTTGTCCATAGCTTTGGTGGCATTACGGCAGGTGCCTATAACACCGGACTTTGGACCGCCGCTGTCTTGTTTATTCCGTTGTCACTCTGGGTCATTTACGCTTGCGCGATTCGTGGACCGTACAGCGGCAAAGTCGTGGGCGCGGCAATCGTCTCCGGGGCCGTTACTCATGCCGTTCTTTTTGCCGGCTACGGCATGTTCAAGGCCGGGGTGATCGGCAGTGTGGGCCTGGTGGTCTATGGCGCCGTGGTCGGTTTCACGCCGATCATCTTGGCGGCCCTTGCCAGCCGGTTCTTCAAGCCTGAGTTGCTGCGGCCAGTGGCGGTCCGGAAGGCGACCGCGTAGTAGTCGTTGCCCCTGAGCGGTGCCTCAATGGATAAAAATTGGACCGACGTTGCTATTGTCCTCTTCCCGTGGATCGGAGGGGGAGCCGCGATTGTGTTTCTATTCTTGCTGTTCGGCACTCGTCTCCTGCAGAGCGAACCGAGTTCATCCAGATGGCATGACCGTGTTTGGTTATCGTGGCTGGCGGTGGCGATTTACTTGCTACACAACGTCGAGGAATACGGCATCGACGTGTTCGGTCGTATGACGCAATTCCCCGCTGAGATTTGCTCCGTTTTGAACTTGCCCGGCCCCCCGGACTGCCCGATCCCTGCAGCGTATTTCTTGTCAGTCAACATTCCGCTGATCTGGGTTGTCGCGCCGATAGCCGCGTTGCTGAGCCGCCGACATCCGCTCATTGGCCTCGCGTTTTACGGCGTGATTTTCGTTAACCTTTTCTTCCACATCATGCCGCTCTTGGCAGGAGCTGGCTTTGGCCCCGGTACGCTTACCGCGCTCATTCTGTTCGTACCGATATCGGCTTGGATCATCCACGCCTGCTTCGGCACCGGTCGGTTGACCTACAAGGCTCTGGCGCTCATCTTCGTCAATGGCGTGATCTTCCACATCATCCTGACGGGGCCATTGATGCTCTTCATCAATGGCAACCTCGGTAGCGCGGCGCTGGTAGGGACCCAATTGGCGAACGCTGTTCTGTTCCTTCTGATCCCTTGGCTCGGAGAGAACTGGCGGCGCGGCGTGCTCATCAGGCCGGTCACATGACTGCGCGATTCGCCTCGGGCTACCGATGATGCCGGGTTGATCGGAGGAACGATCGACCAGGCCAAACGACTCGTCGACCTCCATCGGTCCGCGGATGCGCGCGCGGGACACGCGCCCGAGATATTGTCGCGGGGTTATCAACCGGCGCGACCTTGATGGTTGTCAGTGCGCAGGAATTGCCGCGACGCGGACGGCCTAAGTTCGAAACTGAAAAACACCCTGCGCTGTAAGTCATTGAAAATACAGGGCAAAATTGTGTGGCTGGGAGGCAGGGATTCGAACCCCGATAAGCGGAGTCAGAGTCCGCTGTCCTACCGTTGAACGACCTCCCAGTAGGGTTGGAACCTCCCATTATAGGTAAGCCCCCTCTTTCCAGACAAGCCTCGGTTCTCCGGCACCCGTGGAGTAGACTCCGCTGCCCCCAAGTCAACGCCAGGGAGGACCATCATGATTCGATCAGCGACACGTGCGTTCGTAGCGGTCGTTCTGGGGTATTGCATCACCTTCGCGTGGTCGGTGACCACCGTCCGCGCCGACGCGCCACCAACCCAGCAACAAGTCGAGTTTGCGCAGCGGAGCAGCGACCTCATGCTGGCGACGATCGTCGCGGCGCTGTTGCAGGAGTTCGCCGAAACCACGCCGGCCAACGTCGAAGAAGGGAAACATTCGATCTCGCTCATCTTCGACGACCGCAACGACAGCATGCGTCTCGTCGGTGAACTCGAGCCGCTGAGAGAGAACGATGTTCCGCAGGATCCCTTTGAGGTCACCGCGCTCGAACAGGCGATGCAGGGGCAGGCCTACACGGCGGTGGAAAAGGTCAACGGCAAGTGGGCCTACCGGCGGTCGGTTCCGCTCAGCAACTTCGACCCCGCGTGCGGCATGTGCCACGCGAATTTCGGCCCCGTCAACACGAGCCAATGGGTCGGTGCACTGATGCTGCGCGTGCCGGTCGTGGACTGACGATCATCACTGTCGGCCAGCCATCTCGCCTCCCTGGCTGGCCGGCAAACCTTCAGCAGCCGAATCGGACACTCACGCCGGCCGGTTCAACGTGTATCGCATGATTGATGCGTGGCGCCCGCCCTTCATCCGCTCGAGCGAGTAGACATCGCCGGCCGGACCAGCGCCGCGTGCTTGCAGCACCTGAATGCTCGCGCGGTCAGCCTGATCCAGCGTCAGCGAGTCGGCGGCGAGTAGTTGATCCAGATGCCGCGCGTGTCGTGCGCCCACGATCACGCCGGCAACTCCAGGCTGATCGAGCACCCAACGAATCGCCACGGCGCCGATGCCCACACCGTGGCGCGCGGCGATGACGTGCAACCCCGCGAGCAGCTCCTGGAACCGCGCCCAGCCGCCGAACTCTTCGACGATCAGCCGGTACTTGACGAGCGAACGGTTCTCGAGGGGCTCGACCGGCGCGGGGACGCCCAACCACCGCTCCGAGAGAAATCCGCCGGCCAGTGCGCCGTAACACAGCATTCCCACGCCAAGTTGCGCGCACGTTGACGTCATGGCCGCTGCGGGCCGCCGATCGATCACCGAGTACTGCACCTGGTGCGAGATCACCGTCACGCCGGCAGCGGCGATCTCAGCGACGCGGGCATGATCGAAATTGGTCAGGCCGATGTGGCGGATCTTTCCCGCGCGTTGCAGCTCGCCGAGCCAGAGCGTCGCGTCCACATAGCCCTGCACCTCGTAGTCCCACCAATGCAACTGCACCAGATCCAACATCTCGACGCCGAGACGCGATAGCGAGCGATCGATGCCGCCGATGACGTCAGCTCGCGAGTGTGTCGACAGCCGATCCAGGTCGGGCACGTACTTCGTATGTACCTGCATCGCACCGGCGCCGCGTCGCATTCGCCGCCAGCGGCCGATGAGCGCCTCGACGCCGGTGTAGATGTCGGCGCAATCAAACGTAGTGATGCCGGCGTCCGCAAAGCGGTCCATGTCCGCAATCGCGTCACCGGTCTCGATCGGTCCGTGGCCGCCGGCCAGCTGCCATCCGCCCTTGATCAGGCGGGAGATCGAATACCCGGGCGTCAGTTCGACGCGTGTCACCATGGTTCACTCCGGTGGCAACGGCACGACGGTCACGTCGCGGTGGCGGAACGTGCGCCGGCCGATGCGCGAGATGCGGAACCGCGCGCCGCAATTGGGATCGGGGCAGGCGATGTCGCTGTCGGTGGTCATCCAGTCGTGCGCATGAGTCATGCGCTGCTTTGCCGGTAACAAGGGCAGCAACGCGGCAAGGGCATACATCGAGAACGACTGGGCTCGGCTGAACACCAGGTTCTCGCCTTGCACGATGAACCAGTCGCCGGCCCGGTGGCTGCAGACCATCGGCCGGTCGGTTGCCACCACTTCGACCCGCAAGTCATAGAGCTCAAAGGCATCGTCGCGATCCGATGTGGTGGGTACGGTCATATCGTGCGTACTATAGCGTCCCGAACATGACCCTCGTGCACGCGCTGCTCGGAGCGCTTCTGGCCTGCGGCGCGCTCCTCGTCGTCCAGTGGTGGCGGACCCGCACGGCTTCCCCGACGTCGCGCCATTGGCCGGGTCCGCTCCACCTGCTGATCGGATTCGCCACCAACTTCTTCGACACGCTCGGCATCGGTTCGTTCGCACCCACGACGGCGGTGTTTCGCCTGTGGCGCCTCGTTGATGACGAGAAGATTCCCGGCACGATGATCGTCGGCCATGCGTTGCCGGTCCTCGCGCAGGCACTGTTCTTCATCAGCGTCGTCGAGGTAGATCCCTGGCAGATGATCGCGTTGATCGCCGCATGCATCGTCGGCGGGTGGGTGGGCGCCGGGGTGGTGGCGTCGCTCTCCCGCCGCGCCGTCCAACTGGCGATGGGGAGCGCGCTGCTGGTGGCGGCGCTGCTAATGATCAGCAGCATGATCGGCGTGATGCCCTCGGGCGGGACGGCCCGGGCATTTGCGCCGGCCGCGTTCGCCGCCGCCATTGCGGCCAGCCTGTTGTTCGGCGCGCTGCTCACGATTGGAATCGGCAACTACGCGCCGAGCCTGATCGTCTTCAGCCTCCTGGGCGTCGATCCGCGCGCTGCATTTCCGATCATGATGGGTTCGGGAGCCTTCGTAGCCACCGTTGCCGGCGTGCGTTTCATCCGTGCCGGCCGATTCGATCAACGCGCCGCCTTGGGGCTTACGCTTGGCGGCGTGCCGGGTGTGTTGGTCGCTGCGATCGTGGTCCAGTCGCTGTCGCTCGAGACCGTGCGCTGGCTCGTCGTGGTAGTGGTAATTTACGCCGCGTACACCCTGCTTCGGAACAGGCGGTAGCCGCCCGGCGAGCGCGACAGGCTTGCGGGCTTACAATCCCCGGATGACCATTCGTCGAGGGAGGGCTCGTCGATGAGACTTGCTGCCGTTGCCGGCCTGGGCCTGGTCCTGGTCGCCAGCCTCTGGTTGGGGCTGCGGGGAAATCCGGCGTCTGCCGACGGTGCGATCACGATCAATGCGCGGATGGAGCCGCCACGCTGGGCGATCCTCGAGCGCCAACTGATCGCCGAGAACGTGCCGGCGGCCCGGGAGTTTTTCGCCAAGTACTTCGACACGCGCGGCTACCTTCAGTGCTTTGTCCGCTGGGGCGCTAACGACGGGCCAGACGATGCGTTCGAGCAGTTCAATCGCTGGCCGGAACTGCACGCGCTGGGTGCGAGCGACGAGATCCGGCAGTTGTTCGAACGGGGACATGAAGGCCTGTTGCGCCAGTACACCGAGGCCCGCACCACCGAAGTGCCGATTGGCCGCGGCGGCATGTACTACAAGGAATACGTGGCTCAGTCGGACTGGATGCACCACGGCGAGGGCCTGCAGCTGTTCAACCGAATGGGCCTGTCGGCGCCGGCCGATGCCACCTACCAGGAGCGCGCGCGCCGGTTCGCCGGCTTCTACATGGGCGAGGATCCCGACGCGCCGAACTACGATCCGCAATTCAAGATCATCCGCAGCATGCAGAACGGCAGCCGCGGGCCGATGCTGCGCAAGGCGACGTCGATCGATTGGGTCGGTGATCCGTTCGACGTGAAGTCGTTCGACGCCGAGCATGGCGAATCCACGTTCAAACAGTTTCTCGCTCATTACGAGGAATACACGGACGTCGTCGGCGATCACTTCCTGAACGTGGCCGCGACAACGCTGCCGACCAACGCGTACCTGCTGACCGGTGACGAGAAGTACAAGCGCTGGGTCGTGGACTATATGGACGCGTGGCTCGGCCGCATGAAGGAAAACGGCGGCATCATTCCCAGCCACGTCGGCCTCGACGGCAAGGTGGGCGGCGCGGACGGCAAGTGGTGGGGCAGCGCGTACGGATGGGGATTCAGCCCGGTCAATCCCGTGACCGGCTTACGCGAAGACCGCAACCGTATCGGGTGGCCGCTCGCTGGTTTCGGTAACGCGCTCCTGCTGACCGGCGATCGGAAATACGTTGACGCATGGCGGACGATGACGGCCGCGGTAAACGCACAGGCGCGCACCGAGTCCGGACGCACCCAGTATCCGTCGATGCATGGCGCCAGCGGCTGGTACGGGTGGCGCGACTCACCGTGGGATGTCGGCGCCGTCGACGTCTGGTATTGGTCGCAGCGCGATGAGGACCTGCCGCGGATCAATGCGAGACGACCGCTTCCGACAGGATCCGGGACATACGTGTCGCTGGGGACTGCTGGGTGGATCGAGTTCCTGCGCGGCGGCAACCCGCAGTATCCGGAGCAGGCGCTGCAATGGGATCGCGATCTCATTGGCAAGCGGCTGACGACGATGCGCGCGGATACGACGCCGGCGGATCGCCGCCTCGCCGACAACATGCTCGACTACAACCCGGTGGCCGTCGAGTCGCTGGTGCAGCTGATGTGGGGCGGGCTGATGCCCGGCCGGAACGGCGGCCTGCCGAACGCGCGGCTGCGATACTTCGATCCGGTTGCGCGGCGGGCCGGAGTGCCAGAGGACGTGGCCGCATTGGTATCCGGGCTTTCCGATACGGAGACGTCGCTCACGCTCGTCAACCTCAACGCGACCGAGGCCCGCACCGTGATCGTTCAGGGCGGGGCGTACGGCGAGCATCAGTTGGTAAGCGTGACACGCGGCGAGACCACGATTGCGGTCAATGCGCCAGTACTGACCGTCCACCTAGAGCCCGGCGCGGGCGAGCAGGTGCGTCTCACCATGCGACGCTACGCGAATCCGCCGACGGCGCTGCACCCGTGGCAACGGCAGCGGTGAACTTGTCTACGACGGGCCGTGAAGCAATCGAAGCGACACCACGCTGAGCCAGATCCATCCGACGACCACGGCAATCCAGATTCCGATGATGCCGATCGGCAGCATGATGCCGCCGAAGAATCCCACCGCGACGGTCAGGCCGCTCACGAGCGAGAGCGCCGCGAGCAGGAGCATCTTCCGGCGCAGCAGTGTCCACGCTGCGACGAAGCCACTGATGGTGAGGCAGGCAAACCCCAGTCCTCCCGCGGCGAAGTGAAGTAAGCCAGCCGCCGAGATCGACGTGGGGAATCCTTCCGGCGTGCCCGGTGGAAATCCGTCGACGGGATCCGCCGGAAAAATGGCCGCCACCATGATCGCCGCGCCGTACACACCGAGAAACACTGCCAACGCTTTTGACCTGGGCCCCAGCGCGTGCTTGATGCCCACCGCCGCCGCGATCACCATCAACCCGGTGAGCGCGAAGTTCGCCGTCTGGATCCACCCGCCCGGACCGTTGGCGAGCACGCTGAGCGGATGGCGCGCGAAGTCGAAGCCGTCGCGGACAAACGCCTGCATCAGCCCGACCGCGAGGTAGAACGGTCCCGCCACTACACCGCAGCGCAGCAGGAAGTTGGTGACCAGTGACTTGGGGACGACCTCGGCGTTCATCCGCTACGGATCGACCTTCGATCCAACGACGACGATCTCTTTCGGCTTCTGTAAGAGATGAACCGTCGTCCTGCCACTGGCGGCATCGACGATTTCCAACACGACAGGGCCAGGTGCCCTTCCTCCCGCAGAGAAGCGAGAGACGAAGCCATTGAAATAGCGGCGCGTTTCGACCCGCACCTGCACGCGCCCAGCCGACGCGCCGAGCGCCGAGTACGGGATCTCGAATGAACGAGACTGGCCGGGTTCGAGTGCGACTTCGTCACCTTCCACGATGGGCTTGCCGTCCAGGTCGTAGACGGTAAAGGCAAAGAGCGGCTTGACCTTCCGGTCAGCCCCAGATCGCGGCATTGGATTCACCGCTGTAATTCTCAAGCTCTGACCCGGGACGATGCCGACCAAACTGTCTTTGCCGGCGGAGAGGATCTGGAACCCCTGGCTGACCGCCTTCTCCTTGCCGGCCGTGTCGTCAAGGCTCATTTCATTGAACCCGCGACCGAAGGCGACCGTCGTTGCCCCTGTCGCCTCGTCGATGATCTCCACACCGTCGTCGAAATCGGCGACTCCACGTTTCAGCACGATGTCGTTGTACTTGCTGTGCCCGACAACCGTAGTTTCGACCCGGACCGTGAGCGCCGCCGTCGTCGCATCGCCGGCGCGGCCAATCGCACCGCGACTGAAATCAAACACCTGAAATCGACCGGCGCCGACCGCCGCTGCCGCGTCCTGCGCGATCACGGTCCCATCGTCAGCGAGCAGACGCACGACGACGCGCAACGGTTCGAAGTATTCCCGCGTGTCAGGCGTCGTGAAATTCGCCCAGGTGTAACGCAGTGTCTGGCCCGGCGCGAGGCCGACCGGCGCCATGTCTTGCACGACACTGATTTGTCGAGTCTGCTGTGTCTGTGCTGCAAGGGAATCGGGCCAACCAATGGCAGCGCCGATACCGGTTGCCAGAACGATCAGAGCGTGGCGAAGGGACCTAGAAACCACGGTCGGCTCCTCTATGCGTGAGAGCGTCTCAGCGCTCTGCGGTGCGGCGTCCTGGGGAACGAAGAGTATAGCCTCGAACTCGAACCATTCTTTGCTAGACTCAGCCCTCTTCGCGCAGTTCGTATCAGCCTTGGAGGTACCAGCAATGAAGGTGCGCCCACTGTTTAGCGTGCTCACGGTGTTGTCCCTTATCGCGGCTGGCACCTTGGTCGCCGACGAAGGCACGACGTTCTTTCGTAACCCGGCCCTCAGCGCGACCACCATCGTCTTCGAGTATGGCGGAGACCTTTGGACGGTGCCTCGGAGCGGTGGGCAGGCGGCGCGGCTGACCACCGGACCGGGAGAAGAAACCAACCCGGTCTTTTCTCCTGACGGTTCGATGGTGGCGTTCTCGGGGCGCTACGACGGCAACGTCGACGTGTTCGTCGTGTCGTCCTCGGGCGGTGTGCCCAAGAGACTGACGTGGCACCCGGGTCCCGATGCGTTGCAAGGCTGGACGCCGGACGGCAAGCGCGTGCTCTTCAGCTCGGGGCGGTCGGCCGCGCCGGCCGGCTACCAGCAACTGTTCACGATCGGGCTCGACGGCGGCACCGAGCAGCGGCTGCCGCTGCCCATCGGTTACGAAGGCGCATTCTCGCCCGACGGCGCGCGCATCGCCTACGTGCCCCTGCAGCGGGCGTTCACGATGTGGAAGCGATACCGCGGCGGCCGGACGACGCCGATCTGGCTGGCTGATCTGGCGACCTCGCGGATCGAGCGAGTGCCGCGAGACAACTCGAACGACTACCGGCCCATGTGGGCCGCCGGCAAGGTCTGGTTTCTCTCAGACCGCGAAGGTCCGGTCACGCTCTTCAACTACGACCCCGGCACCAAGAGGGTGGCGCGCGCAGTCGAGAACCGCGGGATGGACTTCAAGTCGGCGTCGGCCGCAAGCGACGCCATCGTGATCGAACAGTTTGGCGGTCTGCACATCTACGATCTCAAGTCTGGCCGGCTCGAGGCGCTGAGCATCAGCGTATCGGGCGATCTCGAAGAGGTGCGCGAGCGCTTCGTCAAGGTTGCCACGCGCCTGACCAACGCCTCGATTTCGCCAAGCGGAGTCCGCGCGGTGTTCGAGGGGCGGGGCGAGATCATCACGGTGCCGGAGGAAAAAGGCGACGCGCGGAATCTGACGAACACGCCCGGCGTGATGGAGCGCAACCCGACGTGGTCGCCCGACGGCGCCAGCGTGGCGTATTTCTCAGACGAGTCGGGGGAGTACGCGCTGCACATCGCGCCTCAGGATGGCAGGAGCGCACCGCGCAAGATCGCCCTGGGCAGTGGTGAGTCGAGCATCTACCGTTCGCCCCGATGGTCGCCCGACAGTCGCAAGATCGCGTTCGTCGACACGCACCTCTCGCTCTGGTATGTGGACCTGGACTCGGGCAAGCCGGTGAGGGTGGCCAAGGACCGCATCTACGGGCTCGCCGACCTTGCCCCGTCGTGGTCGCCGGATTCGAAATGGCTGGCCTACGCCTCGCGACTGGACAACTACATGGGCGCGGTGCATGTGTATTCGCTCGCGGACGGCAAGGCCACCCAGGTGACCGACGGGATGAGCGATGCCACCGATCCGGTCTGGGACCGGAGCGGCAAGTACCTGTTCTTCACCGCGTCGACGGATTCCGGATCGGCGCTGCAGCCTGACATCCAGTCAATGGCGCGCACGCCGACGGCGAGCATTTACCTGATCGTGCTCGACAAGGACGATCCCTCGCCGCTGTCGCCGCAGAGCGACGAGGAAAAGGCGCCCGATCCGAGCAAGAGCGACGGCGCGAAGTCCGCGCCTGGTGCTGGCCCGGTGAAGGGGCCGGAAGCGCCGACACCCGTCGCAGCGGCGCCGGCGGTGACGATCGACTTCGACAACATCCTGCAGCGCGTGCTCGTGTTGCCGATGCCACCGCGCCAGTACACTTCTTTGCAGGCGGGAAAGGCGGGCACGCTGCTGGCGCTTGAAGCGCCGTTGACTGCGTTCGGCACGCCGGGGCCCGGCTTGACCGTGCACCGATTCGACCTGCAACAGCGGCGCGCCGACACGCCGTTGACCGCCGTGCGTTTCTTCCAGCTCGCGTACAACGGCGAGAAGATGCTCTACAGCCAGGGACAAGGCGAGTCGCTGCGCTGGATGATCGGAACGCTCCGGCCGCTCCCGCCGCCGGGTGCGGGCGGGCCGCCAGTGCCGCCGCAGGGCGACGGCGGCGCGAAGACACTGCAGACCGCCGACCTCGAAGTCAAGATCAACCCGCGCCTTGAGTGGCCGCAGATGTTCCGCGAGGCGTGGCGCATTCAGCGTGAGATGTTCTACGACCCCGGTTTGCACGGCGTGAACCCGTCGGATGTGATGGGAAAGTACGAGCGCTTTGTGGCCAGGCTCTCGTCGAGAAGCGATCTGAACTACTTGTTCCAGGAGATGATGGGCGAACTGACGGTCGGACACCTCGGCGCCGGCGGCGGCGAACAACCCGAGGTCCGGACCGTCCAGACAGGTCTGCTCGGCGCGGACTACGAAGTGGCCGGCAACCGGTATCGCTTCCGGCGGATCTTCAGCGGCGAGAACTGGAACCCGACGCTCAGAGCTCCGCTGACCGAGCCAGGCGTCAACGTCACGGCAGGTGAGTACCTGCTCGCGGTTGACGGTCGAGACGTCAGCGCCACCGACAACGTTTACCGCTTCTTCGAAGCCAGGGCCGGCAAGCAGGTGGCACTGCGGGTCGGACCAAACGCAAATGGCGACGGCGCGCGTGACGTCGTCGTGGTGCCCGTGCCATCAGAGTCGAGCCTGCGTACGCTCGCATGGGTAGAGGACAACCGCCGGAAGGTGACTCAGATGACCGGTGGCCGCGTGGCCTATATCTACATGCCCGACACGGCCTTCGGTGGATACACCAACTTCAACCGGTACTTCTACGCGCAGGTGAACAAGAGCGCGGCGATCATCGACGAGCGGTTCAACGCCGGCGGCAATCTGGCCACCGACATTGTCGAGACGCTCTCGCGCAAGCCGTTGAGCCGGGTCGCCACGCGCGATGGCGAAGACGAAGTGCAGCCTCAGGGCGCGATCTTCGGTCCCAAGGTGATGATCATCAACGAATTCGCCGGGTCCGGTGGCGACGCCATGCCTTGGTATTTCCGCCGGGCCGGCGTGGGGCCGCTCGTCGGCAAGCGCACGTGGGGCGGACTCGTGGGGCGCGCCGGCGCGCCGGCGCTGATGGACGGCGGGTTCGTTTCCTCGCCCAGCTCCGCGGTCTGGGATCCGTCACAGTCGAAATGGATCGCCGAAAACGTGGGCGTCGAGCCCGACGTCGAGATCGAGCACGATCCGGAAGCGGTACGGCAGGGGAAGGATCCGCAACTGGAGAAGGCGGTCGAGATCGTGATGGCCGAACTGGCTAAAGCGCCCCGCACGCCACCCAAACGGCCGGCGTTTCCGAATTACCAGCGTCCCGGAGGGCCGCCGACGGGCGACACCGCCAACGCGGTAAAGAAATAGCGGCTGGATGCGGCTTCGTGCAGAGGCGGCGGTCGCGCATTCATCAACTTCGCGCGACCGTCGCGGTGTTGTCGGTCTGCTCATCCTGCTGTTCGCCATCACCTATCTCGATCGGGTCTGCATCTCGGTAGCAGGGCCGCGCATGCAGGAGGACCTGCAGATCGACCCGATCGGGTGGGGATGGGTGACGGGGATGTTCACCCTCGCCTATTGTCTCTTCGAAATTCCGACGGGCATGATGGGCGACCGCATCGGCCCTCGGCGCGTCCTCACGCGCATCGTCGTGTGGTGGTCGGCGTTCACCGCCCTGACCGGCGCGATGACGAGCTTTTATCCGCTGCTGATCACGAGGTTCCTCTTCGGCGCAGGTGAAGCCGGCGCCTTTCCGAATGCGGCAGTGGTGGTGTCGCGTTGGTTCCCGCCGCGGCAACGCGCGACGATGTCCGGGGTGATCCTGATGGCCAGCCAGGTGGGCGGCGCCATCGCGCCGCTGCTGATACTGCCGATCCAGATGCGATATGGCTGGCGGATGTCGTTCTACGTATTCGGCGCGGCCGGGATGGTCTGGGCGGCGGTCTGGTACGCATGGTTCCGCGATTCGCCCGAAGAGAAGCAAGGGCTGACGCCGCCTTCCACCGCGGCTGGCTCGCCCTCTTCGGCGGGCCATGCGTTTCCATGGCGCGTGGCTGTTCGGTCCACCACAGTGTTGTCGCTGCTGGGGATCGCGTTTTGTTACGTCTACGTCTACAACTTCTTCCAGACCTGGTTTCACACGTTCCTCGTCCGGGGCCGGGGATTCAGCGAAGCCAACCTGCTGCTCTCGGCGCTCCCGTACGTGGTCGCCACCTTCTCAAACCTTGCTGGGGGCGCCGCGAGCGACGCCCTGGTGCGCCGGCTCGGTGCGAAGCGCGGCCGGCGAGTGATTGGCGCCGCTGCGCTGACGGCCGCGGCGGCGTTCACCGTTGCGGCCATGCTCACGCCCCATCAGCTCCTGACGGTGGTTTTTCTCGCGCTGACCTACGGCGCAATCACCTTCCAACAGTCCGGGGTGTTCGGGGTGTGCCTGGACATCGGCGGAAAGCGTGCTGGAGCGATGGTTGGTTTGATGAACATGATCGCCCAGGTCGGAGGACTCGTGGGCTCGGTGCTCTATGGCTACATCGTCGATCGCACTGGTAGCTACAACGCGCCCTTCATCCCGATGACGGTGCTGCTGCTCATCGGCGCCGCGCTCTGGGTGAACGTCGACGCGTCCCGCGAGTTGGGTAGTGAGCCGCGAACTGTGTGATGTGAACAGCACGCGGACGGGATGAACCGCACGTAGAGGCGAAGCGCGTTTTACGGCGGGAGTAAGGATGTACGTGAGCCGCGCAAACTCCTGCGTTGTGGCACATGTGAACCCGACGATTCTCGCCACGATCATCAACAACCGAACTGGGTACGGCGCTTGCTGACCGTTGCATCCCGTCACGATGCTCCGACGAGTCCCTGCATTGACTTCACTTCACAGCGAGGCACCTATGGCGAGAACGTCCCCGTCGTCGTTCACCGCGGTTCATCTGTTGTTGCTCACGATCGTGTGCAGTTCGTCCCTGCTTTCGGCCCAGAGCTCCGGGCGTGATCGCACGCCACCCACAGCGCCAACAAATCTCATTGTCACGGCGACAACAGAGCACAGCGTGTCGCTGGCGTGGGGCGCGTCCACGGACAATTCGGGCCGCTTCAGCTACGTCATCTGCTGCGCGAATGGGACGGTGACCGTAAGTCAGGCAGTTACCAGCCACACGATCCAGGGATTGAAGCCGGGCACGACCTATACACTTCGCGTGTACGCCAAGGATGCTGCCGGGAACCAATCCAAACCGAGCAATGCCGTGACCGTCACTTTGCCAGGGCAAATCGCCGCGCCAACAAAGCCTGTGGTCACCCTGTCGGATGTCGGCCCGACGCACGCCACGCTCGGGTGGTCGTCAACAGACGACGGGACGATCTGGTACACGATCTTCATCGACGGTCAGCAGGTTTCCACGTTGAATTCGAAGGCCAGTACATTTACCTGCGCCGCCGTGATGGTGCCCACATACTGTGTCCCGATCAATCAGGCCACGACCTACACCTTCACCGTTCGCGCGCGGGACGTTGACGGCAATCTGTCGCCTTTGAGCGACCCGGTGTTCGTCACCACCGAGTCCGCGAACCCCGACGACCACACGCCCCCGACACAGCCGGCGAATATCTCCGCGCAGGATACTGGTGGAGTCCAACTCTTAACGTGGGATCCCGCAACCGATGATTTCGCGCAACAGGCGTTCATCCGGTACGACGTGTATGTCAACGGTGAGTTGCGTGCGGTCGTGGTTGGCATCACCACCGCGGAAGTGGAAACGTATTTTGGGGAAGAGAACATCATCACGATCGTTGCCGTCGATACCGCCGACAACGAGTCGGAGCCCGGCACGATCATCGTGATCTCCTGAGGCTGGTTCGGTGAACTGAATGGGGGCGGTCAACTTGTTACACGCCCGCCCCCGACCCTCTCAGAGATCCATGAGCCAGACATCACCGCGATAGTCACCCAGCACGAAGATGATCTGATCGGGAGCGGCGATGGGCGCGACGGAACTGATCATCGCGGGCACGATCATTTCGCTCAGGGTCAGCACGTCGAAGGCGTCGCCCGTCGACCTTTCCAGTGGACGGATCGAATCGCCGTGCCGCGACCCGGTTCCGAATGTCTACGCTCGGGATGGTCGGAAGGAAATAAAGCAGCCGGCCATCGCGCGACCAGAACGGATGACTGGCTGACGCTTCAACCGTGATCCACTCTTGTTCATTCGAGGCGGTGGTGCCGTCAACACGCGCGATTGCCACTACCGGTGATCCGCCCGGCGGCATCGCGTCGAACGCCAGCCAGCGGCCGTCAGGGGATACGCGCGGATTCGAAAGCCTGCGCTTCGTCGACGAGAGCAGCGGATGCTGCGCTCCGTCCTGCGTATCAAGCACGATCAAGGAATTCAGTCCTGCACCGAACGTTTCGACCAGCAGCATCCGCTCATCGAGCCATTGTCGCGGGCGACCGCCACAATCGTCGCGGACCAATCGCGTCTCCCCATCGGCGAGCCTCGTGAGAAACACAGGACGCTTTACTGGCGGTCCCGGCACCATCGTCCCATACGCGATCTGCTCGCCGTTGGGAGAGATCGCCGGAAACCCGCGACTGGCGCCGGGATCTCCCGCGGCGATCGTGTCGGCACCACTCTGCAGCTCTCTCACATGCAGCTCGCCGCGGATCGTCGGCGCCGCAAAATACGCGAGCGTGCGGCCATCCTGCGAGAGTGTGAAATAGCTGACGATGCCCGGGCCCCGCGTGAGACGCCGCAGCGGGCCGTAGGCTTTCCCACTCGCGGCGTCGATAGCGACCGACCAGACATTGACGTCGGCGTGCGTGCTGAGGAAACTCAGTTTGTTGCGCGCGGCCGCCGGGTAGAACGAGTGCTCCGCGCCAGGCGTCATGAGCTCCGGAGCACCGATCGGCTCGAACGTCGTCGGCGAGATTCGCTGCCGCCACAGATGCAGGCCCTGCCGCCCCGCCGCGGAGAAGAAAATTGCATCACCGGTCCAGGCCGGCGGCATCGTGATCACCACGAAGCCCTGCTGCCGCGCTCGCCCTAGAACGCCGGTGCCGATTGGCGCCCCGCCATCGACCGGCACGACCCAATAATCGAGGTCAACTGAAGGATTCGGATGCGCCAGGACCAGCATGTAACGGCTGTCTTCGGACCACGTGGCGTACGCGACGTCGACGAGGCTGGACGCCGGTGAACGCTCTTCGCCGCCAACGACCGGCACGAGCCGCAGGTGGTCGTGTGGATCGAGCGCGATGTACGACAACCACTTCCCGTCCGGCGAGTAGCGCGCGTTGCGGGCCGCGCGCTTCAATACGCGCGGTGTCCCACCGAGCGCGGGCATCTCGTAGACGTTTCCGGCTGATTCGCCGGCGGCGCTGAAGATGACGCGCGTGTCATCGGCCGAAAACGCCGGCTCGGCGCAATCGCGCAGGCCGGTCGTCAGTTGAACCGCCGCACCACCGACCTGCTGCAGCCAGATCTGCGGCGTCGCGCCATCCTTCCCGGCATCTGAGACGTAGACGATCATGCGCGCGTCCGAAGACAGCGCGGGCCAAAACGTGGCCGCGGTGGTGTTGGTGACGCGTTGCAGGCGCGCCGTGCTGTCGGTGGCTGGCCGTGCGTCCGGCTTGGGATGGGGCTTGATCTGCCGGCTGTCCCACCACGCCGACAGCTCCTTCGGGTCGGCGAAGACACTGCCGCGCTCGGCGTGCGGCAGGCGGTGCACGGGGAGGCCCTCCTCGCGTTCCCACCGCTGCACGGTGCGTATCCCGCGCCCGAGAAACGAGGCGATCTCCTTCCATGAGTCCAGTCGCCGGCCCGCACGCTCGGAGCCTGGCGGGGTGGGCTCCGGAACCTTGCTCATAACGGCCGAAGAATAGCCCACAGTGCGCCATTACGCGCCAACGCCGATTCGGCGTCTCGTTGCGCTTGAGCCTCGAGCAACCCCGTTGGACACTGCGATTGCGAGCTCATGGTGACTCGCGAAACGCAACCGACGCACAAGGAGGCTTCCATGATTACGCGCTTGAGACTTTTGATATCCGGCTCGATTTTGTTCCTGGCTCTGGCGACCAGCATCACCTTGACGCCCGCCGCCCAGGCACAGCAGGCGTCGTTCGACGGCGCGTGGCGAACCGTCGAGGTCGTCGTGCCGGGCGCGACGAGCCGCACGTTCAAACCCGATGCGGCGATCGCCATTTTCCACGGCCGGTACTACAGCCGCATCGAGGAGCACACCGAGCAGCCGCGCCCAGTCCTCGCGGATCCGACAACGGCGTCGGCTGATCAACTGCGCGCCATCTGGGGGCCGTTCGTCGGCGAGGCCGGGACCTTCGAGCTGGGCGACAACAACACGATCACCATGCAGGCGATGGTCGCCAAGAATCCTGCAGCCATGACGAAAGGCGCAGTGAGTGTCTACACCTATCGGCGCGACGGCAACGTCCTGATGCTGACGCAGGTGCGCACGCACGCAGGCCCGAGTCCGGCGATCACCATCAAGCTGGCCCGCGTCGAGTGACGCGGGTAGGGATGGAGGAGACGATCATGACGTCGATACGACGCGCCTCACTGCTGGTGGTGATGGCACATCCCGATGACGAGATTTTTCACGGCGGCATCCTGGCGCACCTGAGCGAGCGCGGTGTTCGCGTCACGCTCGCGTGCGCCACCAACGGTGAGGCCGGTAAGCCGCATCCGTCCATCGGCGCGGTCGACGATCTCGGCGCCTTGCGCATCGAGGAATTGCGCATGTCTTGCGCCAGGCTCGGCATCGAGGAACCCGTGCTCCTCGGGTTCCACGATTCCGCCCGCAAGGAACGGCAACGGCATGACGATCCACGGGCACTGGCCAACGTCGACATGCTCGAAGTGGAAGCCACTATCCGCGGCGTGATTCGCGAGAAGACGCCGCACGTGATCGTGACCTTCGATCCGCATGGCGGCTACTACCATCCCGACCACGTGGCGATTCAGCGGGCCACCTCCGCAGCGTTCTTCTCCAGTGGGGCGATGGGGCCGACGGCGCCCGAGCGTTTGTTCTACTGCACCATCGAGCGCGAGGTGTTCCGGGTCTTTGCTGAGAAGAGTCGAGGCAGAGGCCTGATGGACGGGCTCGATCCCGACGTCTTCGGCACCGCCGCCGGCATGCTCGCCGTGTCGTTCGATGCCACGCACCTGCTGGACCGCAAGCTGTCGGCGCTTGCGGCCCACCGCTCGGCGTTCGGCATCACCGAGGAGATGTTGAGCAGTCCTCCGCCGGGCGTGGATCAGATGCTGGACGCCTTTCGCGGCGTGCTCCAGCGCGAGTCGTTCATCCTCGGTGGCGCTCGAGTGGCCGCCGCCAATTGGCCGTTACGAGACTTCTTCGATGGAATGGCATCAGCAGATCTGACGCCGTCAAACTGATCGCCTACTGACAATCCGGTCGAGTTCAGCGGCATCACGATTTGCAGGGTTCGCAACGGACGCATCGTCGAAGGGTGGAACTGTTTCGATTTTCAGGACGAGTAGGGAAAGGACGAGGCCGGGGGACGCGCATCGAAACCTCCTGAAGCAGTCACCGCGCCACGATTGGCGCGGGCGCGCATCCTAGCACGATCCGTTCACCGCATTTCAGCGTGCGCAAACCTGGCATGACGCCGCTCGCGAGCACTTGGGAGCAGATCGCACGCGCCGGACGCAATCGGATGACCGTACATGACGTCAGCGGCGTGGTCGGTGTGGTAGTAGCCCATCGCATGGCCCAGTTCGTGGCGGATCAATCGCGGATAAACCGCGGTGCGCATTCCGCAACTGCATGCGCCGGACGCATCGAACTCGATGAAGCCGCCGTCGACGCCAACGGTTGACCGGCCGCACTGACCACGGGCAAAGGCGCTCGACCACTTCACCGTGATCCAGCCGGGCACGTTCTCGCGCGTCCGCATCCCGCGCTGCAACTTCGACGACGCCAAACATCTCGCCAGACCAGATTCGGGCGCTGTCGACCAGCGTCAGTTCCGTCGTATCAAGCGTGGCCTGATCGATGGCGCGGCCCATGTCGTCCTGCGTCCGCAAGTACAGGCGCAATGGTCCTCGAAGAATCCGTATCGGTTCGAGGCGGTCCGGCGTTTCGTAGGCGTTTTGGAGGAAGGCGCGAAAGAACACTGGATCGAAACCGCTATCCATCACCAACGCGTCAGCCGTGGCGATCGCCGTGGGCGCCGTCGGCGAAGGCGCAACGGCACAGGCGCACAGACACACCGCGCCCAGCGCGAGGGAATAGCGAAACAGTTTCACGAGAGTGCCAGATGATAATGCGCAAACGGTAGAGAATAAAGCTCGTCTGTGCGTGGAAGTTTCAGGCTTTCAATGATTCAAATCACCGATGCGATCGCCCTCGACGAACGGGACATCGACGAACGCTTCGTCCGCGCCTCGGGACCGGGCGGCCAGAACGTCAACAAGGTTGCGACGGCCGTCGAGTTGCGATTTAACATCTCGTCATCGGCGTTGCCCGAGGACGTCAAACAGCGGTTGATCGCGCTGGCGGGTCCGAAGCGGATGAGCGACAGCATCCTGACCATCGACAGTCGCGAATACCGCACGCAATCGGAAAACCGTGTCGCCGCCAGGGCGCGACTGGTTGCGCTGATTCAGCAGGCATTGGTGAAGCCCCGACAGCGGCGGAAGACGAAGCCAACAAAGGGTGCGCGTGAACGACGGATCAGCGCCAAGAAGCTGCGCGGCAGCGTCAAGGCGACCCGGGGACGCCGGCGAGACAACGACGAGTGAGCCGACGGAGCGAGAGGATGGCCGATCGATCGTAGTGCAGTAGACTCCGGGCCATGATTCGCGTCGGGCGGCGGACCTTTCTAAGAGGGGCAGCGCTCGTGGCATGGCCGGGCCACCTGGCGCTCGAGTCTCGCGCCGCGGCCACCCAAGTGGCCGTACCCAACTCCACAGGCACGGAGCCGCCGACGCTCAAGGCCCCCGCCCTCGCTTGCGACTCCCACATTCACATCTACGACGGACGCTTTCCGATGGTGCCGAGCGCCCGAGTGCCACCGCTCGATGCTGCCGTCCCGCAGTACAAATTGTTGCAACGGCGCATCGGCACGTCGCGAGTCGTCGTGGTGACGCCACGCAATTACGCAACGCAGAACGACGTGACACTCGATGCGATCGCGCAGCTCGGTCCCGGGGCCCGCGGCGTCGCCGTGGTTCACCCTTCGGTGACGGATGCCGAACTGATCCGCTTGAATCGCGGCGGTGTACGGGGCATTCGCTTCAGCCTGAACGATCCCGCGACGGCCGCCGTCAGGTTCGACATGGTGGAACCGCTCTCGGCGCGAGTGGCCGATCTCGGTTGGCACGTGCAGTTCAATCTCGAAGGCGATCAGATTGTCGAATCGGCAGCGATGCTGCGGCGTCTACCCGCCGCGATGGTGTTCGACCATATGGGCAATCCGCCGCTGCCGGCCGGCACGGCGCATCCGTCCCATGGCGTGGTAAGAGATCTGATAGATTGAGGCCGGACCTGGGTCAAACTTTCTGGCCCGTACTAAAAATGCCCGCCGGACCGCCCTATCCAGAAGCCACGAAGATTGCGCGGTCGCTTGTCAGAGCCGCGCCCGAGCGGATGGTCTGGGGCAGTGACTGGCCGCACCCGACCGCTCCAGCGGATCGCAAGCCAAACGATGCGCTGTTGTTTGACCTGTTGCTGGAGTGGACGTCGGATGAACGTACCCGCGACGCGGTATCTAGTCAAGAATCCGGCCGCGCTGTACGGCTTCGCCACCGCCGACTGAAAAACGCCACCATGATCGCCACTCGGGTGAGGGAGGGAACGATGAATCGAGCGAAACCCCAGCTTCGCATCGTGTATCTCACGTTGTGTTGTCTCGGACTAACGACGGTCGGCCTCCGGGCGCAAGCGCGCGACGAATTCTACTGGTTGGGCGAAATCAATCGAGCGTCAGCCGTGATGTTGCTTGAGCAAGGCATCGTACCGAAGGATCTGTCCGCCAATATCGCCGACGCTCTCGCGGCCGTCATGGCCAGCGGCAACAAGCCGGGCGCCGCCCGCCCGGGAGACTATCTCGAGTTCGAACAACTCCTAATTACGGTCGGGGGCCCGGACGTTACCCGAGTGCATACGGGTCGCAGCCGACAGGACATCAAGGGAACCGTTCGCCGTTTCTTCATGCGCGAGGCGCTTCTTCGCGCGTTCGACAAGCTCAACGACGCCCGAGAGAGCCTGTTGAACGCGGCCGAGGCGCACCGCGACGCGATTCTTCCCGCCTATACCTACGGCGTGCAAGCGCAGCCAACGACGTTTGGACACTATCTGGGTGCGTACGCCGAAGCGCTGCGGCGAAACGCCGAGCGCCACCGGGAAGCGTGGAGACGAATCAACCAGTCGTCACTCGGCAGCGCCGCGCTTGGAACGTCCAGCTTCCCGATTGATCGTCCGCGTCTGGCGGAGCTACTCGGCTTTGACGCGAACGTCGTGAACTCGCTCGATGCGAACCAGATCGCACCGCTCGACAACGGTGTCGAAGCGGCCAGTCTCGCGGCGACGAGCGCCTTGACGATCGGCATGCTGGCCCAGGATATCGCCGCGCAGTACACGCATGTGAGGCCATGGCTCACCCTGTCCGGTGCCAACGTCACCGGGACCAGCAGCATCATGCCGCAAAAGCGGAATCCAACAGCTCTTGTAGAACTGCGACAACAGGCCAGCACGGTCGTCGGCGAGGTCATGGTGTACACGGTGCAGTCTCACAACGTGGCGCAGGGGATGGAAGACTACAAGATGGAGACGCCAACCCGGGCGCTCAACGCTGCGGCGCGGATGTACGAATCGCTGGTCGCGATGATGAGGGCGCTCACCTTCGACGAGAAGCGCGCACTCGACGAGGTGAACGCCGAGTATTCGACGACGACCGAGCTGGCCGACACTCTGCAGCGGGTTGCGAATGTGCCGTTCCGCGTCGGTCATCATTTCGCCTCCGAGCTCGTCAACTTCGGCCGCGCACGCAATCTCCGCCCGTCAGAGATTCCCTTCGACGCGGCGCGGCGGATTTACGGCCAGTCGGCGCGCCACTTCGACCAGCGGATGAGCGAGCTGCCACTGAGCGAGGCGGAGCTCCGTCAATCGTTGACCCCCGAGAATATGGTGCAGTCGGCGCGAGGTCTCGGTGGTCCGCAGTCCCCTGAGGTGGCGCGGATGCTGGCCGACGAGCGCACCCGGCTCGCGAACGACAGGAAATGGCTCGCCGATCGGCGCGCCAGTCTGCAACAGGCAGAAAATAGGCGGCACGAAGCATTCGACGCTTTGCGGACGCGTCGATGAGACCTGCGGACATTCCTGGCCCGCTTCGGCCATCAGAGGGATTATGCAGTGAGCGATCAAGAAGAAGATTTCGCGGCCATGTTCGAGGCGTCGGTCAAGGCGCGGCAGTTTAGCCGCGGCCAGGCCGTCGAGGGCACCGTGGTCGCGATTGGGCCGAAGGTGGCCTTCGTCAACATCGGCGGCAAGGGCGAAGCCGAGATCGACGTCGCGGAGCTGAAAGACGCCGACGGCGACATCGACGTGTCGGTGGGCGATCGCATCCAGGCGATAGTGGTCTCGACCAGTGGCGGCATCGTGCTCTCGCGCAAGGGCGTGCGCAACGCCGCCACGCAGCGGGAGCTCGAGGACGCGTTCCAGGCCGGGCTCGCCGTGGAAGGCAAGGTGGCGCAGAGCGTGAAGGGCGGCTACGAGGTTCGCATCGCACGCGAGCGCGCATTCTGTCCGCTCTCACAGATCGACATCGTCCGCACCGACGATCCCGAGGCGCATGTCGGGCGGACCTATGCATTCCGCGTGATCGAGTATAAGAACGGCGGCAAAGACGTGGTCCTCTCACGCCGGAAGCACCTCGAGGAGGAGCAGCGCGCGAGTGCCGCGGATGTGCGCAAGTCGATCGTGCCCGGCGCCGTGCTCGCCGGACGCGTTGTCTCGGTCCCCGAATTTGGCGCCTTCGTGGATCTTGGCGGCGGCATCCAGGGTCTGCTTCACGTTTCCGAAATGAGCTGGTCCCGCGGCACCAAGCCGGCCGAGATCGTGACACCCGGCGATCAAATCACCGTGAAGGTGCTGCGTGTGGACGAAGCCACACAGAAGATCTCGCTCGGGTTGAAGCAGCTGCTCGACGATCCGTGGACGGCCCTGGCCGCGACGTTCGAGGTGGGCCAGGTGCGGAACGGCCGCGTGACGCGCATGGCGGAGTTCGGCGCGTTCGTGGAGCTCGCCCCAGGCATCGAAGGCCTGGCGCACGCCTCCACGTTTGCACCAACGGGTCGCGCCGGAGGATGGGCGAAATCGGTGGCCGTGGGCTTCACCGGCGCATTCGAAATCCTGACGATCGACACCGCGCAGAAGCGCATCGGGCTCGCACTCGTGGAAGAGGGAACCTCGCGGGCCGCGGGCGCCACCTCACCACAGGACGCGTTCGCGCCCGGCGCGATCGTGAAGGGCAAGGTCGAGCGTCACGAGAAATTCGGCGTGTTCGTGTTCCTGGCGCCAGGGCGCACCGGCTTGATGCCGTTCTCGGAAACCGGCGTCGATCGCGACATGGACATGTTGAAAGCCTTTCCGATCGGCAGCGAAGTGGAAGTGGTGGTCCTCGAGGTCGATCCTGCGGGCCGCCGCATTCGCCTCAGCAAGAAGGCGGTTGCGGAGCAGCAGGAGCAGGCGGAACTCCGCGACTACGCGGCGAGAGCCGATGCCGCGCCCGAGGCCTCGTTGGGATCGCTCGCCGATCAGCTGCGGAATGCCCTGAAAGGCCGTTAATTCCCACGGTGACCGAACGTGCTTGTTGTACGTAGGGGCGGGTCTTTAAAGACCCGCCTCTCCTTGGCGGTGGGGGACAAAGGGGGCTACTTATAGCACCGCGTTGCACACCGCCACATGACCCGTACGCGTAATGCCATCGAAAAACAGCCCAGCTCATGAATGGTCGGCCGCCGCTCCCGGCCCGATTCTTGATTGCGTCAAGGATGTGGCGGATAACACGGAAAACCCTGAAACTCAGGACGCACCTTCCGAGGCGGAGATGCGCGAAAACGTCATCCGTCTCGCGTTTGGCGGCGACCCCGAACAATTTGAAGCGTTCTGCCGCATCCTCGCCGACTTTGCGCCACCCGGCACCACGGGCATCCTGCGTGGCAGTGCCGCCACCGGCCACCGGTGGAAGGACGACGCGCCGTTTGATGCCGACGGTGCCGGAACGAGCGATCTGGATGTGACATTCGTGGGCAGCGGCTGCCTGCAGTATTTCAACGCCAGCGGATTTTTCGTTCCCGGCGTACACTCACGACCGCTGAGCGATGAAGACCCGGACATCGCGCCTGACCTCGTGCCGCTGCGCCGGCAATTGATGGACATGGTAAAGCGTCCGGTAAATCTGCAAGCGTCTCGCGACATCGTCTTGAGTTTCCGCGGCGATCTGCTTGGCCAGCCGTACTTGACGCTCTTCAACAAACCGGAAGGCTTGTCGCTCAGCGAACCCGCGCTGCCCGAATGACGTTCCGGCTGCTCACCTACAACATTCTCAACGGCGGTATTGGACGCACCGACGCGATCGCCACCGTGATCAACGCCTGCGCGCCCGACCTCGTGCTGCTGCAGGAAGCCACCGTCCCCTCAACCGTCGAGCGCCTCGCGGAGGCGACCGGCATGGCCGACTGGCGCACCTTCAAGAAGCAGTCGCTCGGTTTCATGAGCAGGCGGCCGGTGGTGTTCTGCCAATGGATTCGCCCGCGCATTTCGCGTCACGCCTTCATCGAGATTGTTCCCGAGGGCGAGCAGTTGATCGTGTTTGGCGTGCACTTGAGCGCGGTGCTCGCGGCGTGGACCGAGCAGCGCCGGACGCTCGAATTCCGCGCCCTGATGCGCAGCGTGGCGTATCACGAAGATCGGTTTCACGTCCTCGCCGGCGACTTCAACACCATTGCGCCAACCGACACGCTGGAGATCAAGACCTTGCCGCTCTACCTGCGGCAACTGATCTGGTTAAGCGGCGGCCGCGTGCGCTGGCGCGCGATTCAGACGGTACTCGACGCCGGGTACGCCGACACGTTCCGGATGCTGCACCCGGAGGATCCCGGCTTCACATTGCCCACCAGAAATCCCCAGGTCAGGCTCGACTACGTGTTCGTGCCGCAGCCACACGCGTCTCGCGTGGTCGCGTGCGACGTGGTCAGGCATCCCGCAGCCGTGGGCGCCTCGGATCACTTTCCCGTGATGGCGGACTTACAGGTCCAAGAGCCTGCCTCGCCGTAGCCCGCGAAGCGGGCGAAGGCGGGCGCAGACGGGAACATCCATAGACCGTCTACGTATCTACCCGTAGACCCTCTACATATACATAGATATGTCACCAAAAACGCCTGATCCCGAGCGCCTCGAGCTACTTCAGGGCACGCTCGACATGCTCATTCTTCGGACCCTTCAGTGGGGACCCCGGCACGGCCACGGCATCGGCCAGACCATCAGCCAGCAATCCGATGAATTGCTGAAAGTCGAAACCGGTTCGCTCTATCCGGCCTTGCACCGGTTGGAGAAAAAGGGCTGGTTGAAATCCGAATGGGGCATCAGCGAAGCCAACCATAAGGCGAAGTTTTACCGCCTCACGGCCACTGGCAAGGCCCAGCTCTCTCGCGAGCAGGATCGTTGGTCGCAGCTCGTCCACGCGATCGGCCGCGTCATGAAGCCGGCGGAGTAAGCGTCAGGCATCTTCGCCATCAATAGAAATCGCCATGCAGATGATCTTGCCGGTCCACATCCTGGCAGGCGGCCTTGCGCTGCTTTCCGGTTACGTCGCCCTCTACGCCGCGAAAGGCGCCAACGTCCACCGCAGGAGCGGCACGCTGTTCGCCTACGCGATGGTGACGATGTCGTTGACCGGCGCCTTCATCGCTGCCATTCACGACAATGCCATTTCGATCGTCGCGGGTTTGATGACGTTCTACATGGTGGCCACCGGCATGCGCACCGTGCAGCAGCAGACGCCGTCAGCGAGTTGGATCGATCGCGGCGCCACGCTGTTTGCGATGTTAGTGGCCGCCGGGTGCTTCATCGTCGGCGTGCAGGCCGCCGGCCGCGGCCGTCCGGAAGCGTATCCGCTGTTCGTCTTCGGCATCGTTGGCGCGCTCGCCGCGTCGGGCGACATCCGCATGATGCGTGCCGGCGGCCTCGAGGGCCCTCGCCGCATTGCGCGTCATCTCTGGCGCATGTGTTTCGGGATGTGGGTGGCGGCCGCGTCGTTTTTCTGGGGCCCGCAGAACCGCGTGCCTGAATTGATTCGCATTCCCGTTCTTCAAGCCGTTGCGGTGCTACTGCCGATCGTCGTGATGATTTATTGGCTGCGCCGCCTGCGCAAGAAACGCCGCGAGGTGCCGGTCGCAAGGGAATTGGTGCGCGACAACTTCGACACCCGTCTGACTCTCAACATGAAGGGGCAAGCGTCATGACCGATCAGAAACCTCTGCGTCTGTGGCCCGGCGTGATGTGCGCCATCGCCATGGTGGTGCTTTATGTCGTGGCGCCGATGGCCCTGCCGGATGTTGAACTCCCCGTCGGCCTCATGGGCGTGATGATCGGTGCGATCGGCATCTTCTTCTGGTGGATGTTCTTCAGCCGCGCACCGTGGGTGGAGCGGGTCGGCGCCGTCCTTCTGATGATCGTCGCGGTGTTCGTGACGCGGTCTCTCGTGCATCCGTCAATCTCGGGCGCGGGGCAGGGCATGCTCATCTACATCCTGCCAGTGCCGGTCCTCATGCTCGCGTTGTTGATGTGGGCAGCCACGACTCGGAACTTCAGCCACCGCGTGCGTCGCGCGACGCTCGTGGTGGCGATTGCCCTCGCGTGCGTGCCCTTTCTGATCATCCGAACCGACGGTGTCAGCACCCTGGTATCCCAGTTCCACTGGCGCTGGACTCCAACGCCTGAAGAAATCCTGCTCGCGCAGGCGGAGGATGAGCCCAGGCCGTTGCCGCCCGCTACCGCTCCTGTTGAAACGCCGAAGGAAACTCCCCCGGCTAAAACGGAGGAGAAGCCGATCGCCGCAACGCCGGCGCCGGAAAAGCCGAAAGTAGCACCCGCTGCACCTGATGCACTCGATGCACCTGCTGGCACCCGCGCCCCGCGCCGAGTGGCCTGGCTTCCGCGGACCTGCGCGCGACAGCGTGATTCGCAATGTGCGCATCGAGACCGACTGGTCAGCCTCGCCACCCTCCGAAGTGTGGCGGCGGCCCGTTGGTCCCGGATGGTCGTCGTTTTCCGTCCGCGGCGACCTGTTCTACACGCAGGAGCAACGCGGCGAGGAAGAGATAGTCTCGTGCTACCGGCTGTCCACGGGCGAACCGGTGTGGCGTCATCGCGACACCGTGCGCTTTTATGAGTCGAACGGCGGCGCCGGCCCGCGCGCCACGCCGACCATCGACGGCGATCGCATTTACTCGCATGGCGCCACCGCTATTCTCAATGCGCTCGATGCCGCCACCGGCAAGCTGCTGTGGTCACGCCAGGTCGCCAAGGACACGAGCCGGGCGCTGCCCATTTGGGGTTTTGCGAGCTCGCCACTGATCGTCGACGACCTGGTCGTGGTCGCGGCGTCGGGCACGCTCGCCGCGTACGACAAGATCACCGGCGATCTTCGCTGGAAGGGCCCGTCGTACGGTGGCAGCTACAGCTCGCCGCATCGCGTCACGCTCGACGGTGTCGAGCAGATCGTGTTGCTGGGCGGACCGGGCGCGATCAGCGTGGCGCCTGCCGACGGTAAGGTGCTCTGGATTCATGAATGGGTTCCGGGTCCCATCGTGCAGCCGGCCTTGACCGAAGACGGCGACCTCCTGGTGAACGCGATCGCAGCCACCGGCGGCATCGGCACGCGCCGGCTCCACGTGACGCGCGGAGCCGAGGGGTGGAATCTCGAGGAGCGCTGGACCACGAATGGGCTGAAGCCGTATTTCAACGACTTCGTCGTGCACAAGGGTCACGCGTTCGGATTCGACGGCGCCATTTTGTCGTCGATCAACCTGCAGGACGGCAAGCGCAACTGGAAGGGCGGACGCTACGGCAACGGCCAGATGATCCTGCTGGCTGAGCAGGATCTGCTGCTGGTGTTGTCCGAAGACGGCGAGCTCGCGCTGGTCAGCGCCACGACCGATGGCTACCGCGAGATCGCCAGGTTCACCGCGCTCGACGGGAAGAGCTGGAACCACCCGGTGCTCGTCGGTAGCATGCTGCTCGTGCGTAACGGCGAAGAGATGGCGGCCTTCCGCCTGTCGCTCGACGGCGCCGCACGCACGAGCTCCAATTCGGGCACAGTGAAATAAGAATGTAGGAGTGTTGCTGAGCCGCCCGGATTTACTACCGGGCTTTCATCATCGAGACGAGTTCGTCACCACCGAGGAAGAATCGCGCCTCGCCGATGCGATTGCTGGGATCAAGCTCGGGACGTTCGAAATGCGCGGCGTCGTGGCCAAACGTCGCGTGGCGTTCTTCGGCCGTTCATACGACGCGGCGGGCGGCCCCGAACGGCCGATTCCAGAATTTCTTTTTCCCTTGCGCGAGCGCTTCGCGGCGTGGGCAAACGTCGATCCGCAGGCGTTCGCCATGGCGTTGATCAACGAGTACCGTCCTGGCGCGCCGATCGGATGGCACCGCGACGCGCCGCAGTACGACATCGTCGCGGGTCTCTCGCTACTATCGTCGGCATGGATGAAATTGCGGCCTTACGTGGCGCCGAAGGATATTCCGAATTTCCCGGGGCCACGTAAGACCACTCACGAGATCGAGCTGCAGCCGCGATCGGCGTATCTGCTGTCGGGCGAGTCGCGGCAGGCTTACGAGCACAGCATCCCGCCGGCGGACTCGCTTCGCTACTCGATCACGTTCCGAACGCTACGCTAGAGAAATGACAAATGACAAAAAACAAATGACAAAAAACAAATGACAAACAGATGACGGAATCTCATTTGTTATTCGTCATTCGTTCTTTGTCATTTCAGAAGCCCCGCGGGCGTCCGTAGCCCTGCTGGTAGCCGGCTTCGAACCCGTCACGATAGGTCAGCTTGTACTGCTCCTTCGTGCCGTAGCGTTCGTCGTAACCACGGTCGGCCGCGCGATAGCGGCTGTGCCGAACCGGGTCGAACGAATCGTTGTCTTGCACATCTTCGCGGCCCTTCTCGAGCCCATCCCGAAAGCCGTTGTCGTACGCGGCGCTGTTGGACACGCTGCCGGCGCCCGATCTCGGAGCCTGGTTCGGAATGCGGTTGCGAAGAATCCGGTCGCGCACGGCGTCGGTAACGCCGTTGCTGCCGCGCGAGCGATCCTCGTAACGCCCGTCCTCGTAGACGCGGCCGGTGCCGTAGCGATCGTTGTAGCGATCGTCGCCGTAGATCACCCGCGCGTTGCGATCGCGCGCGGCGACGCGTTCAGCCTCTCGACAGCTGGTTGGCTGCGGCTGGCGTCCGGGCGGCACACCGTCGTACCAGACGCGGCATTCGCCGGCGGTCGGCAGGTGCCCAGGCGGAATGCCCTGCGAGTTGGCGCGACGTCCGCGCCCCTGCGCGTCGACGGATCCGGCGGCGAGCGCGAAGACGATAAGTGTTGCTGCTGCGGTACGCATTGTTGCCTCCGCAGCACATCAGGGCAAGAAACGGACCATGCCTTTTTGGGGTCTAAATGAGACACCTCAGCGATGGCGCTCCATGACTAGAACTGAAACCTCACGCCACCGTTGATGTTGCGCCCTTCGAGCGGCGCCCACGCATCCACGGTCCAGCGGCCGTCCACGCCAGGCGACGGCTTCACCAGCGGGTTCCACTTCGATTGCCTGACGCCGGTAAGGTTTTCGCCGTTGATGAACACGCGCAGCCGGCCGAACTGCCGTTCGCCGAGGAGGCCGAGAAGCACGTACGGCTCGCTTTCATCCGCATACGGATTCACCTCGAGCCGTTGCGTCCCGGTGTAATAGAGCTCGACGCCAATCCGGCCGACATCTTCTTTCTCCCACATGCCGACCATGCCGGCGCTGTGTGCCGGAGTGAGGGCCACCGCGGTTTCGTCCCCATCGTCCCGCTCGCGCGATCGCACGTAGGTGTAGGTTCCCGTCAGCGCAAACGGCTCCTGGCGGAGCGTCATCAGCATTTCGACGCCGGTGTTGCTGGTGCGCTCGGCATTCCGGATCGCAAACACCGTGTCGCGATCGACTGTGATCGAATTGCGCACGCGCGAGCCAAACAGCGTCAGCGTGGCGGAGAGGGGACCAGTCGAGCGCGTGATGTCGAACGACCCGCTTGTGCCTTCTTCCGCGAGCAGCGGCAATGGCATGGACAATCGCGTCAGGCCCGCGGCTTCGGTTTCTTCGGTGAGCGCCGACGGACCGAAGAACCCGGTCCCGAACGATGCGCGGCTGTTCCACGAACCGGATCGCAGCAGTGCCGACACGCGCGGGCTCACGAACGTGCCGTACTCGCTGTGGTGATCGAGGCGCGCGCTGCCGCTCAGCGACAGCCACGGCTTCACCGCCACATCGTCCTGCACGAACACGCCCGGCGTCGTGAAGGCATAGCTGAATTGCGGTACGTCGGTGGCGGTGTACCGATCGGCTTCAACCGCCGCGCCCGCGACCCAGGTGTGCGGCCCGGCCGTGCCGCGCACCGTCACCTCGCCGAATGCAGTGGTGTGACGATCGCGCTCGAGCACATCGCCGAATTGATGGTCGTGATTCTTGAGCGACCACGC
Organism: uncultured Acidimicrobiia bacterium; assembly: GCA_963784445.1. Taxonomy (GTDB): domain Bacteria; phylum Acidobacteriota; class Vicinamibacteria; order Vicinamibacterales; family UBA2999; genus 12-FULL-67-14b. The sequence continues at coordinate 55,042 of CAWARO010000004.1, forward strand.
CGCGCGCGTGATGATGAGGTATTGGCCGCCCAGGATGCGTTGATCGAGCACGCCGGCATCGTAGGCACGCGTGTCGATCGCTTCGACGTGAGACGAGGGCGAGCCACCCTCGCGATTCTCAACCGTGACGCCCGCGGTGGCGAAGAAGCGGTTGCCCTTGTCGTCGTTCCAGAACACCCGCGGCCGGCCGATGCCGCGTGTGTACTCGGGCAGGTCCGACCAGTCATCCTCGTCGGCGTCGAAACGTTCCTGCCAGTGTCCGCCGCCGAGAAAGGTCAGGCCCCAGCCAGTCGACACCGGCGTGCCGCCGAAAAACACTGCGTCGGTGGCGCCGCGCGTCGAGCGGTTGAGCAGAAATTCAGCCGGTGAATCCGCGTCGGGTTGCCGCGAGATCAGGTTCACGACGCCGCCCATCGCGCCGGCACCGTACAACGATGACGCCACGCCTTTGATCACCTCGACTTGCGAGAGATCCATCGGCGGGATCTGCAGCAGGCCGAGCCCGCCCACCTCGCCGAAGAGCGGCAGGCCGTCCGACAGGAAGCGTGTGTAGCGGCCGCGCATGCCCTGCACGCGCACGCTGGCCGCGCCAAGCGACGGCGAGGTGGCCTGCACGCGCATGCCGCCCATCTCGTTCAGCATCATGACGATGTCGCCGGGCGTCATGAGCATCTTTTCTTCGATCTCTTCGCGCTCGAGCACCTCCACGCGCAGCGGCTGGTCCTCGAGCCGGCCGCCGGTGCGCGTGGCGCTGACGGTGATCGCGACCTCGATCTCCGGAGGTTGCTCTTGGGTGGGTGCGGGCGGCGAGGCGTTGGTCGCCTGGGCGGCCACCAACAACCCGACGGCGATGAGACTCATCGCCGCTACGGTTGAAGTTCTCGGACGGGCCGCACTTCGATGCTGCCGGCGCGGGCAGGCGGAATCTTGGCGGCGATCTGAACGGCTTCGTCGTGGCTGGCGGCGTCGATGAGATAGAAGCCGGCGAGTTGTTCCTTGGTCTCCGCAAACGGTCCGTCGGTGATCGACACGTGCCCCTCGCGCACGCGAACCGTCTTGGCCGTCTGCACGGGGAAGAGGGGCTCCGCTGCCAGCAGCAGGCCCTTCTTCCGCAACTCGTCACCGCTATTCAAGCATTCACGATCGGGCACCGCGTGGAGCTTGTCGTCCGCGAGGTACACGAGGCAGAGATATTTCATGGCATAGAGCTTACGTCAGACGTGGCGCCAAGCCTTATCGCTTCTTTTTCGCCTTCGTTGCAGCCTTCTTAATCGGCTTCTTGCGATTCTTCGCGCTTGTCGTTTTTGATTTTGAATTTTTTGTTTGATCTTGCAGTTCGTACGCCTCCTGCATCCAATCCGTGAGCGGCGCTTCGACCTCATCACGATGACGAATGTGGATCAGGTGCGCACGCTTGACCTTGGACGACTCCACGACCTTCTTGATCTGCGGCGCCTTGATGGCGCGGCCAAGGAAGATGACGAGCTCCAGGAAGTTGCGCTTTGGCCTGACGAAGAAGTGACACGCTTTGCGCGAAAACATGATCGAGTGGTGAGTGGCATAGATGCGCTGCTCGCCAAGCTCGACCGCGGCTTCGCGCAGGCGCGCATAAGCGTCCTGGAGGTCTTCGGACAGATCCTTGGTTAACGCGGCCTCAGTGGTGGTCCAGCAATCGTGCGCTTCGCCTTCCTCGACCCACTGCTTGCAGTGATAACACTCTCGTCCGGCCATGTCCGGTACCTCAGTCGCCAATCCTGAACAGGTGCGTGCGGCTCCGCAGATAGATGTCCCCATCGACAATGACCGGCGACGCAATGAAGGACTGTCCCTTCAGTGTGTTGGTGGCCAGCACCTCGAAGCGATCGCCCATCTTGACGACCACCACATCCTCGTCCTCGGTTGCGAGGTAGAGCCTGCCGCCAGCGCCGACGGGTGACGCCTTGAAGTTGTACGGCTTGGGGAGCCGGGTCTGCTGATAGAGAGGTGTACCGGTCGATGCGTCGAAGGCGCTCAGCTGGCCGCTGTCGGTCAGAACATACAGCCGCGTCTCGTGCAGCAGCGGCGACGGCGTGTATGAGGCGCCGCGCGCGGTCGACCAGGCGATGGCGTCTGTGCCCGTGAGATCGCCTTTGCGCCCCAATCGAATGGCCATGAGCATCTTCACGGTGTGGCCGCTCATGGCGAAGATCAGGCCGCCGTGCTGCACCGGCTGCGGGATGGTGTTCTCGCCCAGACCGCCGGCTTCCCAGAGCAGCGCGCCGGTGTCGAAGTCGTAGCTTCGAACCCTCAACCCGCTGACGATGATCTGACGGCGCCCGTCGTGCCGCGCCACGTAGGGCCCGGCCCAGTTGTATGGCTCGGTCCGCTTCGTGCGCCAGATCTCACGTCCGGTGGCCGGATCGAGCATCACCAGGAAACCGGTATCGAGATGATCAAAATGCAGCAGCAAACGGTTGTCGTGGAGGGTCAGCGGAGTGCCTTCGCCGAAGGCCAAGTCCATCCGCATCTTTAGCCCGAAGTCTTTCTGCCAGAGCAATGCGCCATCAAGGCTGTAGGCATAGAGACCGCGCGAGCCGAAGAACGCGAAGACGCGCACGCCGTCGGTAACCGGCGAGTTGGACGCGAAACTGCCGTAGACGCGGTGGTAACCCTCGTGCGGCGTGGCGACGGTGGCGGTCCGCTGCCAGGCAATCCTTCCGGTTCCGCGATCGATGGCAAGCACCTCGAATCGATGCTCCAGGCCCGCATCGGCACCCCCACCGGCACGGCCGCCCGCTCGCGGCGGCGTCCCTTTGCCGGTCGGCACGGCGGTGGTCAGAAAGAGGCGGTCGCCGGCGATGACCGGTGTCGAATGGCCGCGCCCGGAGATCTCCACTTTCCAGCGCACGTTGGTCTGGTCGTCCCACTTGAGCGGCGCGTCCCCTTCCGCCATACCGGTGTTGTAAGGCCCTCGCCACTGTGGCCATTCTGCCGTCGTGGTCTGCCCTGAGACGAGTGCAGCAGCCGACAACGTCAAGCACATCACTAGCCATTGCATCAGGTCGGCTCCTCCGCAGCTTCGCGACGCTGCGCGTGGAAACACTCGCGCGCTTTCATCGCTGATATTCTAGGCGGATGGATAAGCTTTCTCGTCGCGTTGCATTCGGGACGCTCCTCGCAGCGGGCTTGGGACTTGGGGCTTGGGACTTGCGCGCGCAGGCGCCTGCGCCAAGTAGCGCATCATCTCAGCCATTTGTGGCCGGCACTCCTCTGAAGCAACAACCGAACGTCAAAACGTATGGCGGGTTTCGTTTTGCTGAGAGTATGTCCTACGACGCCGAGCGCGATCTCTACGTGGCCGTGAATGCCGGCATCGCCCAGGACGTGATCCCCAACGACGGCTATATCTCCCTCGTCAATCCCGACGGTACGGCCCACACGCTCAAGTGGATCGGCGTCAACCGCAATGGCCTCACGCTGAACCATCCGCTCGGCAGCGACATCATCAACGGCATGTTGTACGTCGTCGATATCGACACCGTGCGCTGGTTCGACATGAAGACCGGCGAGCCCCGCGGCAATATCCCGGTGGCCGGCGTCACGCGGTTCAACGATCTCGAAGTTACGGCGGATGGAACGATCTACGCGACGCAGACCGGGACGATGGATTCGACTTCGTGGCGCGTCTACAAGATCACGCCGAAAGGCGAGGCCACCGTGTTGGTCACCGGCGCGCCGCTGAATTCGCCGAACGGCATCGCGTTCGATCCGCAGGGCAACCTCGTGGTGGTCAATATCGGCTCCAATGCCGTGCTGACGTTCTCCCCTGACGGCAAACTGCTGACCACTGAAGAATCGACCGACGCGGGCAACGACGGCATCGTGGTGCTGCCCGACGGCACCAAGTACGTGAGCAGTGTGCGCCAGGGCACCATCGCCCGCATTCGTCCTGGACTGAAGGCGGAGCGGATCGCCGAAGGCATTCCCACCGCGGCGTCGATGACTTACGACTCCAAACGCAATCGTCTCGTCATCCCGATGAACGACTGGAACGCCATCACCATCGTCGAACTCGGGCCGAAGTAGCATGCGTGAATTGCTTGCGCTGCTGGTGGTGGCGCTGCAACTCGGCAGCGCCGCGCCGGACATGCTGCCTGCGGCGGCAACCGTCAAGCTCCGCGAGAGCTTGAAGGCGGCGGATGCCCACCCGAAGCACGTGTGGCGCGATACCCCACCGTTCGACTTGTCCCGCCGTCGCTCGCCGGCGGAGGTGGATGGCGCATTGCTCAACGCCTACATCGAGATCCCTCTCGGCAGTCGCCAGAAGTTCGAGTTCAACATGGCGAAGAACGCGCCCGCCCTCGATCGCACGATCCCCGAGAAGATTGGCGGCTATCCCGTGAACTACGGCATCGTCCCGCAGACGATTTCATACGACGGCGATCCGTTCGACGTGCTCGTGCTCGGTCCCGCGATTCCGAGGGGTCAATTGGTGAAGGGCGCGATCGTCGGCATCATGCACATGGAGGACGAGACCGGCCTCGATTCGAAGGTCGTGATTTCCAGGGTCGGCGCCGACGGCAAGCCCACGCACCAGTTGACCGACGCGGATCTCAAGGGGATGGCGGATTTCTTCAATCGCTACAAGCGCGAAGACGATGATCCGAAAACGTTCGCGACGGTGACCGGCTGGGGCACCGCCGCGGACGGGTTGTCATTCGTGCAGACGACGCACGCCTTTTTTACGGACTGCCGGGAACGCGCCGGCGCGTCCTGTCACGTCATGCGGTGAAGTGGTCGGCGAGCAGGCCGAGCGCCGTTTTCCATTGACCGCGATACAGCTCCACCGAGTCGCCCGAGGGTAGCTTGGTGTGTTGCACGGTGAGGGCGACCTTATTTCCCGGCTTCGGCACGATGTAAAGCTGCACGGTGGTGTCGTCCCACTTGTAACGGAACCTCGCCAGACCATCGGGACGAATCACGAAGCCCTTCGATTTCTTGTCGGCGACGCCCTTGCCCAGTGCGCCGGCCAGCTTCGCGTCGGCTTCCGCAACCCAGCGCGCCCGGCCGCGCGCGTCGGTGAATGCCTTGACCACCTGCTTGGTCGTGGCGTTCAGCGTTTTTGATGCCGACACTTCGAACGCGCCGTCGCAGCGCTGGTTCACAGCGCGCACGCCGCGCTCGCGCTCGTACGAGACGGTGATGCCTTGCGCGTACCAGCCGTCGACGCCGTGATCCTCGCAGAGGTGACGGGCGGACGCGGTGTGGCCTTTCTCGACGGCGCCGAAGCGATCGAGCACCGCGAACCAATGATCGAGACCGTGGCCGGTCTTCTTCAGGAACGCGGCATCCGACATCACGCTCTTCGTCTTCGTCGCCCGCTGTGCACTCTGAGCACCTCGTGCACCCTGCGCACCTTTATCGATCTGCAGTTCTTTGAGAATGTGCCGGCGAGCGGTGGTATACCGTTCTCCGGTTTTAGCGGCGCGGTCGCGAATGACTTGCTTGAGAGCTCTTGCGCGGGTCATGACGGTTCTCCTCTGGCCACACGACCCCCAGCCCCCGCCTGCTGGTCGCGCGACCGTGAAGAACCACGTTACGTAGCCCGAGGTTGTGGACCCCTTTGCTCCGATGACAGCCTCGCGAGGGGAGGCCGAGTCGGAGTGAGGCGGTAGGCCACCGCCGAGGCAATAAAATGCCACGGCGCCAGGACCCTGTCAAGGTGCGGAGGATGGCTAATGGTAGATCCCTAACGCAATCCGTAAGGGCTCCGCAGCGCCGCTCGCGGAACGAGATACCTGATCGCGCGTAAGCGCGACGTACGGCATGATGACAGGGGACGGCCGGGCCGCTTTTCTGGTCTGGCCGCGATACACAAGAGGACAGTCATGAGGGCCGCCCTACTTCTCGCCTTGATTGCCACCACCGCTGCCGCGCAACCGGCGGCGGCCCCTCCGGATCAATTCTTCGATTCCAACGGTGTCCGCATCAGGTACGTCGAGCAGGGGCAGGGGCCCGCGATTGTGCTGATGCACGGCTACACCGGCACGCTCGATCGGCACTTCATCGCCAACGGCGTGTTCGCGAACCTGGCGAAAGACCATCGCGCGATCGCGATCGATCTGCGCGGTCACGGCAAGAGCGGCAAGCCGCACGACCCAAAGGCTTACGGCGAAGAGTTCGCGCGCGATGTCGTGCGCCTGCTGGATCACCTGAAGATTCAGCGCGCGCACGTGCTGGCTATTCGCTCGGTGCGATGATTGCCGGCCGCCTGGCGACGATGCAGCCCGAACGGTTGACCAGCGTGATCTACATCGCAGAGCCTGCCGCTTCGCGGCGACATCGACCTTCATGGATGACTTTGCGGCAGGAGTCCGTAAAGGATCTTGAAAGCGACCTGCCGTTCAAGTCGCTGGTGGTGGCGCTGCAGCCGCGCGGGCGCAAAGCCGCCAACCGACGATGAAATCCGCAAAGGCGATGGCGCCGCTGGTGGCGGCCAACGATGTGAAGGCGCTGGCGGCGCTGTGGCGCGGCTACGCCACGCTCAAGGTCGATGACGGCAGCTGGCGGCAGTGCGCGCGCCGTCGCTCTTGATCACCGGCAGCGAAGACATCACCGCTGCCGGGGTGCCCGAGCTGAACAAGGCTGCATCCGCAAATTAAGACGCTGGTCGTGCCGGGCGCGCAGCATGGCGGGCCGGAGGGCGTGATGCGGCGGCTGGAATTCATGTCGGCGCTTCGGGAATTTCTCGCCGGCGCCCGCTAGCCACCGATAGACACAGATTAACGCCGATCAATCGGTGCCTAATCGGCGTCAATCGGTGGCCTAGAGCGAGAGGCGCTCGATGCGGCCCGTGAGGTTGTCCGCACTGATTGAAAGATAGAGCTCGCGATCGTTGATGGATACGCTGAATGCCATGCGGCGATCCAGGCGCGCGACCATCTCGGCGATGAAGTTGCGATCGATGGCATAAAGCTCGAGCTCGCCCGCGCGATGGATGCCGGCGGCGGCGAGCCCCTTCAGCCATTGCATCCCTTCCTTGTGGCAGTACACCACCACGCGCGCCGCGGCCTTCGACGCCTTGTGCAGCCGCGCGGCATCGGGCGTCCCGATCTCAATCCAGGTCGTGATTTTGCCGGTCAGATCGCGGATCGAGATCATCGGTTCGTCGGGATCCGATACGCCGCGCGAAAACTCGATGCCCTCGCGGTATTCGACGAGATACGCCAGCACCCGCGCGATCAGGTATTCCTCGGACTCTGACGGATGCTGCGCCACGCGCAACGCGAGCGACTCGTAGACGCCACGGTCGGAATCCGCAAGCTCGACGTCGAAGTTATAGATGGTGGCGGTGAGTGCCATCAGGGAGAGCGTACTCGTTGTGCCCCTGAATGGCACAGCTTGATTCGTTGCCGTCCTCGGGAACACGCTGAGAGATGGACGTCGTCGACACCACCGCCTTCATCCGCGATGGATTCGTGAAGCTCCCGCGCGCGTTCTCGCGCGACACCGCGGATGAAGCGCGCGCCATCCTGTGGCGCGATACCGGGTGCGATCCCGACAATCCGTCGACCTGGACGAACCCGGTGGTGCGCCTCGGCTACTACGCCGACGCGCCGTTCCGCGACGCCGTGAACACGCCGATGCTTCACGACGCCTTCGACGCGCTGGTGGGCTGCGGCCGATGGCTACCGCGCGTCGATGTTGGCACGTTTCCCATTCGCTTTCCATCCGTCCACGATCCCGGTGATACCGGCTGGCACGTCGACACGAGCTTCCCGGGAGCAGACGACGCGACCGACTACTTCGACTGGCGCGTCAACGTGACCTCCAAGGGCCGCGCATTGCTGATGCTGTTCCTGTTTTCCGACGTCGGCACCGACGATGCGCCAACGCGGCTGCGCGTCGGGTCGCATTGCGACATGGCGAAGCGGCTCGCGCCGGCCGGCGACGCGGGCGTCTCGTTGAAGGAGCTCGCCGCAAACGGGTTTCGCGAAAGTGAAGGCCGGGACGAGGCGGTCGCCACCGGCGAGGCCGGCACGGTGTATCTGTGTCACCCGTTCCTCGTCCACGCGGCGCAGCCGCACCACGGCACTCGGCCGCGGTTCCTCGCGCAACCGCCGCTCCTGCCAAAGGAGCCGTTGCGGCTCGATCGCGAAGAGGGTGTGTCCTCGCCTGTCGAGCTCGCGATTCGGCGTGCGTTGCGCTGAACCCGATCGCCGCGGCTGCTCGAGCGCGTGCCGTCTCGCGTCAGATATCAGCGCGGCTCAGGCAAGCGGACGCGGCGAACGCTTAGCTCGTCGATGGTCAGCGAGCTGAGGTGAGTGCGGCCGATCCTGAGTGCGCCGATGGCCAGCCGGCCCACGGCCAGGGCGCCGATGGCGAACGCGCCGGTGGCCAGCGCGCCCATGGCGGTTGCGCCAATCGCGGTTCTGCCAATGCGGGCGACGGATCGCGTGGGGCGTGTCCTGGCAAGTGCCCCGGTTCGCGCGGACTGCTGATGAAACGCCAGCCGCCAGCCATCGGCGGCGAGCGTGTAGACGCTGGTGACCTGGGCCGAGTACGGCGGCCGGTCACCGCGCATCGCTTCTGCTTGATAGGTCAGCACGGCGACGGACGCCGACGGCCTCGCGATGAACGGATCGTGCAAGCTAACCGCTCGCCAGCGCGGCGTTTGTGCAACTTTGGCGACGATCTGCTCGCGCCTCAACACTCCAGTCGGCGCCGGAAACACCATGGTCGCGTCGTCCGACAAATGTTGGGCGTAGAACGGCGCATCGCCGGTCCAGAAGTTCCTTTCGAGGGCCAACAGCTCAGTATCGGAAATCATGTGCCTTCTCCAGGCGGTCACGATGCAGGACTTGTTCCAGAGCGGCGTCCGGATGGGTAAGATGCACCCATGGCTGTCATCAATTTGCGGGTCAACGGCAAGGCGCACACGGTTGACGTCGAGCCATCCACTCCTCTTCTCTATGTGCTCAGGAACGACCTCGACCTGAGCGGACCGCGCTTCGGCTGCGGCCTCGGTCAATGCGGGGCGTGCACCGTGCTGATCAAAGGCGAAGCGGTGCGGTCGTGCATCCGGCCCGTCTCACAGGTGCAAGGCGCCGAGATCACCACGCTCGAAGGCCTCGCTCAAGACGGGAGGCTCCACCCGATTCAGCAGGCATGGATCGAGGAGCAGGTGCCGGCGTGCGGGTTCTGCCAGAACGGCCAGATCCTCACCGCGAAGGCGCTCCTCGACAAGACGCCGAATCCCACCGACGCGCAGATCCGCGACGGCATGAAAGGCGCGCTCTGCCGCTGCATGACTTATTACCGCATCAATGCCGCTGTGAAACTCGCGGCGAAGAGGATGGTCTAATGGCGACCCGCCGGGAATTTCTTCGCGCGTCGGGATTTCTCATCGCGTCGGGAAGTGCGCTTTCGGTCGAAGACCTGGGCGCGCTGGTCGGGATCGGTGCGCAGGGTGCGGGTCCATATCCGGATCCGGACTTCCGCCAGCTCGATTCCTGGATCGTCATTCGCGCCGACAACACCGCGACCTTCTTCGTCGGCAAGACCGATCTCGGCCAGGGCACCGGCACCGCGTTCCGCCAGATCATGAGCGACGAGCTCGACATCGCGTTCGAGAACACCACCTGTGTGATGGGGCGCACTGACGTCACCGTCGATCAGGGCGGCTCGGGCGGATCCGATGCGCTGCAGACGGACGGCTATCCGATGCGCCGCGTCGCCGCGGAAGCGCGCCGTGTGCTGCTCGAGATGGCGTCGGCACATTTCGGTGTGCCGGCCACGGCGCTCGCCGTCAGTGACGGCGTCGTCAGTACCGAGAAACGGTGATACCGCCGACCAAAGCATCACCTACGGCGAGCTGATTGGCGGCAAGAAGTTCAACGTCACTCTTACCGGCAAGAACACCGACACCACCACCGGCACCGCGCCGCTGAAGTCGGTGCAGCGGATGAAGAATGTCGGCAAGTCGCCACAGCGTTACGATGTTCCACCGAAGGTTGACGGATCGCTGAAGTGGGCCGTCGACATGAAGGTGCCGGGGATGGTCCATGCGCGCAATGTGCGCCCGCCATTTGCCGGCGCCACGCTCGTGAGCATCGACGAGTCGTCTGTGAAGAATATTCCCGGCCTCATCAAGGTGGTGAGTAAGGGTAACTACGTCGCCGTGGTATGCGAGCGCGAAGAGAACGCCATCCGCGCGGCGCGCCAATTGAAGGTGCAGTGGCAGAAGCCGGCAACGGCGCCGTTCCCGGCGTCTGAAGATCTGTTCAAGTACATGCGATCGGCCTCTCCATCATCGACCGGTAAGCCGGTCACCATCGGCAATCCTGAGGCGGGATTCTCCGGTGCGGCCACTGTGATCGAAGCCGAGTACGACGTGCCGTTCCAGGGCCACACCTCGATCGGCCCCGCGCATGCGCTCGCCGATCCGTCAAACGATCAGCTGACGATCTATTCGAACGACATGAAGTCGTACGGCATGAGGAACAGCGTGGCGCAGTTCCTCAACATGCCGCGCGACCGCGTGCGTGTGATCTGGATGGAAGGCCCGCAGGCCTACGGCCGCACCGCGGCAGACGATGCCGGGTTCGAGGCGGCGTATCTGGCGAAGGAGATCGGCCGGCCGGTGCGCATGCAGTGGGCGCGCCAGGAAGAAACCGCGTGGGACACCAAGGGTCCGGCGTATGCGGTGAAGCTTCGCGGCGGCCTCGACGCGCAGGGGAATCTCGTGGCGCTGCACTACGACGCGTGCGCCGCCGATCACAATCATCTCGGCTACAACGAGCACGACACCGTCCTGATCTCGCAGCTGATGGGTACGCGCCGTGCCAACCCCTCCTCCGGCCGCGCGTCGTTGCCGTCGGACATGTATGCGATTCCGAACCGGCTCCAGACCACGCGCGTGGTGCCGCTGCCGATGCCGTTCGAGACGCCGCTTCGCACCGGCAACCTGCGCGACCCCGATGGTCCGCAGGTGACGTTTGCATCTGAGAGCTTCATCGACGAGCTCGCCGCTGCCGCGAAGGCGGATCCGGTCGAGTTCAGATTGAAGCTGATTCAGGGCAGCACGCAGGACGACAGCGGCTTCAAACGCGCTCGCTCGATCGCCTGCATCAAGGCGGCGGCGGACAAGTTCGGCTGGGATCCGCGCCCATCGCCGAACCCGCGCCGCGGCACCGGCGACATCCTCACCGGCCGTGGCATCGCCTACGCGTATCGCAGCCAGACCGTGGTCGCGCAGATCTGCGAGGTCGAGGTCAACCGCAAGACCGGCCACATCTGGGTCAAGCGGATCGTCATCGCCCACGACTGCGGCCTGGTGATCAACCCCGCCGCGCTGACGCGCGTGCTCGAGAACGGCACGTTGCACTCGCTCAGCCGCGCGCTCTACGAGCAGGTGAAGTTCGATACCGAAAAGGTGACCAGCGTCGACTGGATCACCTCGCCGACCATGACGATGGCCGACGTGCCGGCACAGATCGATGTGCTGTTGGTGAACGGCGATCCGAATCCGAATCGTCCGGACCTGCCGCATTACGGAGCAGGAGAGACCGTGTGCAAACCGATGCTTGCCGCCGTGGCGAACGCGGTCTTCGACGCCACCGGCGAACGCATCCGCCGAGTCCCGGTCATGCGGACGCAGCGATCGACCGCTTAGAAGCGGCGGAGGTAGGACGCTTTTAGGAACAGGCCGCGGTTGACCATCAGGTAGTTGTTATTTTGCAGCTGCGGCGGCGCGCCAGGGAACTCGCGATCCTTCTCATACAGCGACCCATAACCGGCATGGAACACCGTGCCGGCGATCAACTCGTACGACGCCAGGAAGTCGGTCAGCACCCTCTGGGCGGAGCTGTCATATTGCGCCAGCAACCGCATCAGGAAATGCTTGTTGAACTGGTACGTCGTCCGTGAGTTGACAACCTTCACGTCGTAGACCAGCTCGCCCGTGGACTGGCGCTCGAAGCGAGGGTTGCGGAAGTCGATGCTTTGCGACAGGTTCTGGTTAGGCTGCAGCGTGAACCCGAGGCTGATGAAGCGCTCGTCGCCTTGGAAGGGATTGGTGAAATCGTAGAAGATGGCCTGGCTCCTGTTGATCTCGCCATACAGATTCAGCCATCGCAGCACCTGCTGCTGTGCGTAGACACCGAAGTACGAGCCTGTCTCGAAGCGCTGCCCACGCCATGGTTCGCGGCCCTGGCTGCGCCAGATGTTCACGAAGCCTTGCCGCGTCAGGCTCATGCGCAACCCGGTGTTGATGAAGTATTCGTCGCCGTCCTGCACGCGATCGCGCGCGGCCTTCGACCAGATGAACGGGTTGATGCGCTGCAGCCAGAAGTTCTGTCCTGACTTCGGATAGAAGTTGATGCCCGCGTACATCCAGCCGCCGGTGAATCCGGTGCGGTTGTAGAACGCGGTATCCATCTGGAACGCTTCGTCGAAGTGCTCCACCTGTGTGCCGAACGCCCACCGCCGCGTCTCGTAGCCGTAACTCGCCTGCATCGCATTGCCGTTCGTGTCGACCGAGCGGTCAAGGGTTTGCGAAGCAAGGAACGACGCGTTGAACGATTGTGCGGACGATGGACGGAGGGCCATGTCGCCGCCCGCCACGGTGTTGTGCCGGCCGTCGAGATAGGTGTGCGTGAAGATGCCGCCGACGTAGTCCGACCGCCGCAGCGCGTAGGTGCCGCGGCCGATCGTGAACGATCGATTCGGCACCGGCAGATCTTCACCGTTTGGCCCGATCGCGATCACCGTCGCGGGCTTGTCATCGAGCGCGTTCAACACCCCGAACGTCGTCTTGCCTAACGTGCCGGTGACCTTGCTGCCAAAAATCGGATCGACGATCTTCCGCGTGTGCACCGCCGTTCGCATATTGCCGTCGCCGCCGGTGCCGGCAATGTTGAACAGGCCCATGCCCTCCATGAAGAATGGCCGCTTCTCGGAGAAGAACACCGGGAAGCGCTGATTCACCTGCACCTGGAATGCGTCGCTCTCCACCTGGCTGAAGTCGGGATTGATCGTGCCGTCGAGCGTGATGCCGGACGTGATGCCGAGCTTGCCGCTGATGCCGAGGTTCCATTTGTCTTCGGCGCCGTTCCAACTCGTGGCGCTGCGGCGGTCCTGGCTGACGCCGTAGGTGATGCTCGGCAGCGCCTCGACGAGACGCCGCGGCCGCAGGTTGTTGAAGATCAAATGCCCCGGACGATCGAACACCCACTGGCCGGGCGCCATCTCCGGCCACGCGTAGGACATCCCGATGCGGCTCACCTTGCGGAAGAACACGAGACCCATCCGCACTTCGTCGGCGCCGCTGAAGCGAAGCGTCTGGAGTGGGATCTGCACTTCGATGACGTACCCGTCGCTGGTCGTCTTGGCGGCGCTGTACCACACCATGTCGGCATCGAACTGCTCGCCGGATGCCGACGTGTTGAGCGCGTCCATCTGGCTGCCGCTTGGATTGGTGAACAGGTGATACGCGGCCTGCCCGGTGCCGGCCGAGTCGAGACTCAGCGCGAACCAGTCGTCGTTGAACGCGGAGTCGCGCTTCGTGACGTTCGTGCGGATCTTGGCGGGCTCGTTGTCGAAACAATGAAACGCGAAGTAGATGTTGCGATCGTCGTACGCGACGCGCGCTTCAGTACGATACTCCGCCGGCATTTTGTCGCCGCGGTTCGGGTTGTATGACACCCACTCACCGGTCGGCATCGGCGCCACCTGCGCCCACGCCGCATCGTCGAGCACACCGTCGATCTTCGGCGGCTCCGGCGCCCTCACCACGCGGAAGCCGGCCGCCTCCTGCGCCTGCGCGCTGGCGCAGAAGAGGAGAGCAATGGCACACGCCACGAGAAATCGAATCATCCTCAGTCGAAAAGCGTACACGGTTTTGCGGGACCGGCGGTTAGACTCAGCCCATGCGTTTTGCACTGTCATGCACCCTGCTCGCAGCAACGTTGCAGGCTCAGCCGTTGCCGGCCGACGCTTTGCTCGAAGCCGCCCGGGCCGGCGATCGGGCGAAGGTGGTCGCGCTGCTGGATGCGGGCGTCAGCGTCAACACTGCTAACAGATACGGCGTTAGCGCGCTGGGGTTCGCTGCCGAACGCGGCCACTTCGATATCGTCCGGCTGCTCGTCGAGCGCGGCGCGGACGTGAACATCGTCGATTCGTTCTATGGATCCCGGCCGGTCGAGTTCGCGCTGCGCGGCGGCCACCTCAACATCGCCGTCTACCTGCTCGAGCACAAGGCGCAGGGCGCGGTCAGCGTATTGAACACGGCGATTCGCCGGCGCGATGCGGCGGCCGTGAAGGTGGCGCTGGCCACCAGGCAAGCCGATGCGGCAGCGCTGGCGAACGCGAGCGCGGTGGCCGCGCAGGCTGGCGACGCCGCCATTGCGGCCATGGTGAAAGAGGCTGCCGACGCCACGCCCGCGATTGCGCCGAAGATCATCTCGCTCAGCGCAGCGATGCTCCGTTCCTACGAAGGCAACTACCAGAGTGCGTCGACTGGCGCCGTCGTGAAAGTTGGGTTCGATGGCTCGAGACTCACGCTGACCGCGGAAGGCCAGCCGCCTCTGCGACTGCAGCCAATCGAGGAACGCCGGTTCATCACCGAGGATGGGTCGGAGATCAATGTCGTGCTCGGCGGCCGTGGCGGCATCATCGAGCGGCTGTCGATCGTGCGCGGGTCGTCGTCAGTGCGCTACGAGCGCGAAGGATTCGGTGACGCCACATCGGCGGCGCCCGATCCAGGCAGCGGCAAGTCAGCCACACGCGCAGCCGCTCGCACCGATCCCGAAGTGCCGCGCTCCGCCCCGATCAACTGGCCGTCATTCCGCGGTCCCAATGCCTCCGGCGTTGCCGATGGACAAGGCGCTGTGTCCGACTGGGATGTGGTGACCGGGAGGAACATCAAGTGGAAAACGGCGATCCCGGGCCTTGGCACCTCCAGCCCGATTGTCTGGGGCAACCGCGTGATAGTCGCCGCGGCCGCGAGCGAGGAAGACAAGACGTTTCGCACCGGCCTCACTGGCGACGTCAAGCCGATCGAGACGCTGCCCACACACACGTTCAGCGTGTATTCACTCGATCTCGCGACGGGCAAAGTCGCGTGGCAACGCGACGCATTCGTTGGCAAGCCGATCACCAAGCGGCACTTCAAGTCGAGCCAGGCCAATGCCACTCCCGCGACCGACGGACAGCACATCGTGGCGGTCTTCGGCTCGATCGGCCTGATGGTCTGTTACGACATGAACGGTACGCTGGTGTGGAAAAAGGAGATCGGCGCGCTCGACAGCGGCTGGTTCCTCGACCCAAGCTACCAGTGGGGCCATTCGAGCTCGCCGATCATCTACAAGTCGTCGGTGATCGTGCAAGCCGATCAATCACGCGGGTCGTTCATCGCCGCCTTCGATCTCGCCACTGGCCGTGAGCTTTGGCGCACCCATCGCGGTGACGAAGTGTCGACATGGGCTACGCCGACCGTTATCAGCGGACCCAAGGGCGACGAGCTCGTCACCAACGGCACCAAGGTGCGCGGCTACGATCCGGCCACGGGCGCGCTGTTGTGGACGCTGGCGCCGAACTCGGAGATCGCGATCGGCACTCCCGTCGTGCACCGCAACCTCGCGATCATCACCGCCGGTTATCCGCCGGTGCGGCCGGTGTACGCGGTGCGAGCCGGCGCCCGCGGCGACATCTCGCTGCCGGAAGGGAAGTCCGCGAGCGACGCCATTGCCTGGAGCCACGACCGAGACGGCACCTATATCTCGTCGCCAATCGTGTATCGCGATCAGCTCTATACGTTAAACAACAACGGCATCCTGACGGCGTATGACGTCGAGAGCGGCGCGCGGCTCTATCGCGCGCGGGTGGGCGGTGGGGGAGCGTTCACCGCATCGCCGATCGCCGGAGACGGCAAGCTCTATATCGCGAGCGAAGACGGCGACGTGTTCGTGGTGCAGACGGGACGCGAATACGCTGAGCTCGGCAAGTATTCGATGAACGAAGTGCTGATGGCATCGCCCGCGATCTCGAACAGCGTGTTGATCGTTCGCACGCTCGGCCACGTCTGGGGAATCGGGAGATGAAGTCATTCGGCCAGGACCTGGTCGTCGCCTGGCGAGCGCTGTGGCGCGCCAAGCCGTTCGCGACAGCGGCGATACTCACGCTGGGACTCGGGATTGCCGGTGTGGCGGTGCTCCTCGCCTTCATCCAGGGCGTGCTGCTGCGGCCGATGCCGATCCGCGATCAGGACCGCGTCATCGTGGCCTGGAAGCAGCTGCCCTCATTCAGCGACTCGCGGCTCCCATTTGTCGGCGATGCCATCAAGGTGGCAGGTGAAGCGAGCCGCCTGCTGGAGGCCGTCGGCGGTGTCAGCATGCATGCCGTCCAGCAATGGCCGGTGATCGATGCAGACACCTCCGGCTACGTCAACGGCGCGCTCGTCACCGGCAGCTTCTTCGACGTGCTGGGCACCCGCCCGGTGATCGGCCGCGCCTTATCAGCCGCGGACGATGAGCCAGGAAGCGAACGGGCCATCGTCATCAGCGAGGGGCTGTGGAGACGACGATACGGTGCGTCGGCATCGATCATCGGCCGCCGCGTCACGATCGATGAACTGCCATTCACGATCGCCGGCGTGATGCCCGCCGACAGCGACTACCCCCGCGGGGTCGAGGCGTGGCGATCGACGGCGTCGGTGCCTGAGAAGGGCGCGTTCACCTTTGGGGCCCGGCAGGAAGTGAACCTGATTGCGCGCATGCGCCCCGGTGTCAGCATCGAGCAGGCCACGACCGAGCTGACCGCGTTGACGCGCCGGTATGAAGAAGGTCTTCCGCCAAACCGCCCGCGCGGCATGACTCTCGTGGTGCGCTCGTTCGAAGACGTGGTGGTCGGCGACACCCGCCCGGTCCTGATCGCGCTGTTCGCCGCGGTTGGTCTCGTGCTCCTGACCGCGTGCGCGAACGTCGCGAACCTGTTGTTGATGCGCGGCGAGGGCCGACGCTCCGAGCTGGCCCTGCGCGAAGCGCTCGGCGCCGCGCGCCGGCGCATCATCCAGCAACTGCTTGCCGAAGGGCTCGGTACTTAGTGGACTCGCCACGCTCGTGGGTCTCGTCGCCGCGATTGGGAGCCTGCAGACCCTGATCGCGTTGATCCCGGATGCTTTGCCGCGAACTGAATCCGTCCGCGTGGACGGTGTCGTGATCGCGTTGCTCTTTGTCATCACATTGCCGATCTCGGTGTTGTCGGCCCTCGCGCCGGCCTTGGTGTCGGCGCGTCTCGATCTGCTGTCGCAGCTGCGGACCAATGGCCGCGGCGCCACTGATGGCGCACGCCAGGGCCGGCGCGTGCTGGTGGTGGCGCAAGTGGCCCTGGCCGTGGCGGTGACGGCGGCGGCCGGCTTGATGACGCGGAGCCTGCTGCGGCTACAGGCGGTGGACACCGGAGTGGCAACCGAGCACCTGTGGTTCGTCAAGCTCGCGATGCCGGCCTCGCAGTACGCCGGCCGCTCGAGTCATGCGCAGTTCCTGTCGGACGTGACGGCTTCACTTGAAGCTGTACCGCAGATTTCGTCGGTGACCACGGTGAACGCGGCGCCGTTCTCCGGCGGCTGGAGCGTACCGCGCTTCACCGTCGAGGGTCAGAACGAGTCGCTGGCCGCGGCCAACCCGCCGCTCAGCCTCGAAGCAGTGCGCGCCGGTTTCTTCGAGACGATGGGCATGCGGATCGTCAGTGGCCGTGCGTTTAGCGAGGGTGACCGCGCCGGCAGCGTTGAGGTGGCCATTGTGAGTGAGGAGGTAGCCGCCCGGATGCGAGAGAGCGGCGATCCGGTCGGCCGGCGGATCAAGATGGGCGTGCCCAACTCCTCGGGCCGATGGCTCACCGTCGTAGGTATCGCCGCATCGACGCGGTATCGCGATCTCGCGGCCCCATCCGCCACCTTGTACTTGCCCGCGGCCCAGATGCTCGACGTGGCCCAGACGCTCGCCGTGCGCACGACGGCCGCGCCGGCGCTGGTGGCGAGCCTTGTCCGCGAGCGCATTCGCGCCGTCGATGCGAACGTGCACGTCATGAGCGTGGTGTCGTTTGCCCGCGCCCTCGACGCACCGCTCGCGCGGCCGCGGTTCAACGCCTTCCTCCTGAATCTGTTTGGCGTGGCAGCCCTGTTCCTGGCGGGCATCGGCCAGTACGCGGTGATTGCGGCGTACGTCCGCCAACGCGAGCGTGAGATCGCACTGCGCGTGGCGCTGGGTGCCTCACCGGCGAATGTCCGTTGGCTGGTGCTTGCCGAAGCGCTGCGACTCGCGGCCATTGGCGCCGTCATCGGACTGATCGGCGCCGCGGCCGTCAGCCGGCTGTTGCGCGGTCTGCTGTATGAGGTTGGCAGTTTCGATCCCGTCACGCTGATCGGTGCCGTGCTGCTCTTAGGGCTCGCGGCGGTTGCGGCGGCCTGGCTGCCGGTACGTCGAGCGCTGCGCGTGGATGCCACCGCGATGTTGAAGGCCTGACCGTGCGGGCTTTCTATCATCCATCGCAAGCGGCGCACGATCCGCTGCAATACATGCGGGTTGGGCGCGTGATCGCGCCGAAGGACGTGCCGGCGCGCATCGAGGCGCTGCTCGGCGCTCTCCAATCACTGGGCATCTCGCCGCAAACACCCACCGCCGATTATCCGGACGCGCGCGCCGCCGTTCACACGAAGGGCTTTCTTCACTTCCTGGAAACCGCCTGGGATCGATGGCAGCAGTTGTCGGAGCGCGGCCCCGAAGTGTGGCCGAATACCTTTCCCTATTGGAGCGGGCGCCCTGAAGATGCGGCGCGGCCGGATTGTCCGGCCGAGCACATCATCGCGCAGGCGGGGTGGTATCTCGGCGATCTGTCGGTACCGATGGGACCGAATACCTGGCTGTCGGTCCGCGAATCGTGCAACAGCGCGGTCACCGCTGCCGATGCAGTGCGGAACGGCGAGCGGCTGGCGTATGCGCTCTGCCGTCCATCCGGCCATCACACGCGATCGGATCGGGCTTCCGGGTTCTGCTACGTCAACAACACCGCCGTGGCGGCGCAGCGATTGCGTGGCACGTTCAATCGCGTGGCCATCCTCGATGTCGACGCGCATCATGGCGATGGCACACAGCAGATCTTCTACTCCCGGCCGGATGTGCTGACCATCTCGATTCACGCCGACCCGCGCAACTACTATCCGTTCTTCACCGGTTATGCGAACGAGATTGGGATCGGCGACGGCGCACGATTCAATCTCAATCTGCCGCTGGTGCATGGCTCGACTGGTGCCGCGATGATGACCGCTGTTGATCGCGCCACGGAACAAATCCGCACCTTTGGCGCGGACGCGCTGGTGGTGGCACTCGGTTACGACGCGCACGCCCGCGATCCGATCGGCGTGCTGAAACTCGAGTCGCACGACTTCGGGGGAATCGGCACTCGCGTGCGGGATCTTACGCTGCCCACGGTCGTCGTCCAGGAAGGCGGTTACGCAGTGGAGGTCCTCGGCGATTGTCTCACTGCGTTTCTCGGGGGCCTCACGACGAGATAACATGTCGCGGTGATTCGCCGACACCTCGCCCTCTGTGTTTTCCTGATCGCCACAATTCTCCTCGCCAGTGAGGAGCCTCGTGCGCAGGCGCGCTCGTTCGATCTCCTCACCGCCGGCATCGCCGACATTCACGCTGCCGTGGATGCAGGTGCGCTGACCTACGAGCGCTTGGTCGGCCTGTATCTGAAACGCATCGAGGCCTACGACAAGCAAGGACCGTCGTTGCGGGCGGTGCTCGCCATCAACCCGCGCGCGGCCGAGATTGCGCGCGCGCTCGACGAGGAGCGCAAGACGAAGGGCCGCCGCAGCCTGCTGCACGGCATCCCGATCGCCGTCAAAGACAACATCGACGTCGTCGGCATGCCGACCACCGGCGGCAATGCGGTGTTTGCGAACAGTCACTCTTCAAGCGATGCGACGGTGATTCAACGGTTGCGCGAGGCCGGCGCGATCATCTTCATCAAGACCAACATGGATGAAATGGCCCAGGCCACGGTTGGTCTCAGCACGGTCGGCGGGCAGATTCTCAACCCGTACGATCTGACCAAGGGTCCCGGTGGATCGAGCGGCGGCACGGGTGTGGCAGTCGCCGCCGGCTTCGCGACCGTGGGCCTCGGCACCGAAACCGGCGTGTCGGTCCGCAGCCCCGCCAGCAACAACATGCTCGTTGGCATCGTCCCGTCGCGGGGCCTGGTGAGCCGCGCCGGCGTGATTCCGATCTCCTTCACGCAGGATCGCATTGGTCCATTGGCGAAGACGGTGGCCGATGCCGCGAGCCTGCTGACGCACATGCGCGGCTTCGACGCGGACGACCTGACCACCACCGAGAATTACGCGCGGCCGGTCCCCACCTACACCACGTGGTCGGCGACGGGTCTGCGCGGCAAGCGCGTCGGCGTGCTGCGCGACATGTTCCGCAAGGGCGATGCGGTGCAGGCCGGTAACGCCTTGATCGAGAAGCAACTCGAATTGATGCGCACGCAGGGTGCGCTGGTGGTCGACGGGCTGACGACCGGCATCGACCTGCTCGGCTTCATGCCGACGCTGCGCGTCAACAGTTACGAACTGCAGCCGGCCGTTGATTCGTACCTGCGCCGCCGCGGCGCGGCGAGCCCGGTGAAGACCTTTGCCGAGCTCTATAACAGCGGCAAATGGTTGAAGGGCGGTATTCTCGAAACGCGCTTTCACGAAACGATGAAGGCGGGCAACCTCGAGACCAACGTCGACTACCAGTCGCGGCTGGCCAATCAGCGGATGGTGCGCGATCTCCTGATCGCGGCCATGGACCGGGCCGGCGTGGATGCGTTGCTGTATCCGATGAAGCCGCTTGGGGCGCCGAAAGCCGGTTCCGCGGATGACGGCCCGCGCGACAACAGCATCAGCGCCGTGGCCGGCCTGCCCGCGATCGTCGTGCCGGCGGGCCTTGACGCGGAAGGTTTGCCACTGGCAATCGAGATCCTCGGCCGCCCGTTCAGCGAAACCACACTGCTGCAGCTCGCCCATTCTTACGAGCAGGCGAGCCGCCATCGTGTGCCGCCGAAGTCAACGCCGCCGCTGGCGGGCGAGAAGATTCAATTCTGATCTACTGAATCTCGAATCTCGTGGTCTGTAGCGTCATCGAGCGCCGGATCACCGCTTCGTCGGATCCCGTCGCGAAGAGCAGGAACTGTTTCGGCATCAGCTGATGCAGCGTGATCGTCCGGATCGTCGTGGCCAGATTTGGCGTGAGCATTTCAACGGTCGCCGTCCGCGGCGGCTCGCCGCCCGCTGTGACCGCGGCGAACCATGACGTAAGGTACGAGATGGAGTTCCCGCCGACGGTCACCGTGATGTCGTCATAGGCTTGCGCGCCGGGTTGAAACAGACGTCGCGTCCCGGCCTGTGCGAGCGACACCTTCTGCCAGGTGGCGCGAATGCCGGTCACGGCAGTCGCGCCCGACAGTGTGGTGCCTTCCACTCTCAGGCGGAAGTTGGAGCGCAGCGCCGTGGTCGGGGACCCGATGGTGACCGACGGGTCCGACGGGTTATCGTCGAAGGTAATCGACGATGGCACCACGACGAACGTGGCCGTCACCGGGAGCTTGTTCCCTCCCTCAAAAGGCGAAACGCTGAACTCCCGCATGAAGCCCGACAGCGTGATCGCCGCAACCGCGTCGAAGTTGAAGTCCAACTGATACACGACCAGCGTCCGTACCAGATTCGTGCCGTTCACCGAATCATCAAACCACTCGAGGACGTCATCATGGAATCGCGGTGTCGTGAAGTGGCAGTCCTCGTATTCGACGCCGAGTTCCTTGTCGAAGCAGCCGGCGAACTCGCTCAGTGGAATTACTTCGCCACCGTCAATCGACAAGTAAAAATTACCGGCGTAGGGCGGTGGCGGTGCGGCAAGCAGCACCGCGATGCCCGGAGGGCCCTGTGCACCCTGTGCACCCTGCGCACCTTGCGCACCCGGTGCACCCTGCGCACCCGGATCGCCCTTCGGTCCTTGCGGACCCGGAATGCCTTGCGGGCCTGGATCGCCCTTGTCGCCTTTCGGTCCTTGCGGACCGGCGGACACCTCCGGCACCAGCGTCACGTTCAGTTCGTTGCTACCGGGCGCGATCGTGATCGTGCGCGTGTCCGACGTCCATCCCGGTCCCGGCGCGGCCACCGTGACGGAATGTGGACCAACCGGCAGATTGATAGTCGCTGGCGTAAACCTTCCGGTTGCTACACCATCGACCATGACAGCGGCGCCTGAGGGGAAGGAATTGACTCTGAGTACACCGTTTTGAGCGTACGCGGGTAGCGACAACAGCGCGAACAGCGCGAGCAGTACCAAGGACTTCGAGGTCAACGTTTTCATCAAGCTGTGCTCCGGAGGAAGGGGCCGGGGGAATTATGGCGCAGACTGCATACCGCGCCGCGTTACGCCGGTACGGTATGGAGGCGAAGCCTTAGAACTGGGGCTTCAGCGGACCAAGCGGACTCGGCTCGCACTTCGATTCCACTGTGTAAGTCCCGCCGGCGAGCTTCCAGCCTTCTTCTGTCTTGACCAGATCGAACGCGTCGATGCCGCAGTGGCTGAACTTGCCGTCGATCCAGAAGTCATACGGCGTCCATACCGTGGCAATGAGGCCGTGCACCCGTACTTCCGGATTCCACATCCGCTCGCGCATCGTCTGCTTGCTTGCCTGTAAATCCGCGAAGTACTCCTCGTTCGAGAATGCGCGCGGATCGGGCTTGCCGTCGCGCATTCGCATCGCGTGAAAGCGTCCCTGCGGCATCAGGATCTTGCGTGCCCCATCGACATCCTTCGCGGCCATGGTGTCGAAAAACGCCTGCACCGTCTTCAGAACCGCGTCGCGATCGGTGTTCTGCGCATGCGCGATCGGCGATGCAACTGCGAATAGGATGATGATCAGGACAATTCGCATCGATGCTTCCTCGCGCACAGCTTACCGCACTGCCGCCACTCCGCGATCGCATCAAGCCGGGCGTCCGCGTCCTGTTTGTCGGGATCAATCCCGGCGTGCGCTCGGCGGAAACCGGTCATCACTTCGCCGGCTATTCCAATCGTTTTTGGAAGCTGTTGTTCGCCGCGGGTCTCGTGCCCACGCCAATCATTTACGAAGACGACGACCGATTGCCGGAGTTTGGGTTCGGCATCACGAACATCTGCGCGCGAGCAACGCCGGGGATCGATACGTTGCTGCCCGAGGAGTATGTGGTGGGCCGCTTGAAGTTGCGGCGCAAGATCTTGCGCTACAAGCCGCAGGTGGTGGCGATGGTGGGCGTCACCGTATTTCGCGCGATGTTTCCAGAACGGAAAGGTGCGGTGAAGCTCGGACTGCAGCCGGAGAAGATCGGCGATACCGCCGTGTTCGTGTTGCCGAATCCGAGCGGGCGCAACGCTAATTTCACTTACGCGGAGATGCTCGCCGCGTTTCGCGCGCTCAGGCGGGCCACCGATTCACACCGATTAGGCACCGATTGATCGACATTTAATCTGTGTCTAATCGGCGTCAATCGGTGGCTAGCGCGTGATCAATCGTCCGATGTCGCAGCCTTTCGGCAGCGAGCCTGGGTCCGGCCGCGCGTTGCCCATGAAGCAACCCGGGATCACGAACATCGTCGTGTTGCCGGTGGCTCTCGGCAACGTCGCCGAATCCTGGAGACGTTCGAGCGCGCCGCGACGGGTCACCATGCCGCCAGGAACGAAACGCGCGTCGAACATCAGCGGCTTATAGCCTGGCGCCCGAACCTCAATCCGTCGCGCACCTGCGTTCACTTCGAACTCCGTTCCCAGATCCGAAGACGACCCGATGAACATGCCGTCCACGTCAGTACTCCAGTCCGGTGGCAGGCGTGATGTCGAGCCGCAGCACACCCGTGGTCCGCATCGACGCGGCTTCGGCGTCTGCCGGAGGCGCTGTTGAATATCCCGCGTCTTCGCCCGGGTAATAACCGGAATAGGGCAGCGCGTAATAGCTGCCACCGTAGTACGGCGGTAGCTGCCCTGGATAAAACCACCACCTCGACCTATCCCCTCGATGATGCCCGCGCCCCCACGACGACTGCCACCTATCCCCGCGCATGTGGAGCGGCTGCTGCCATTTCTGCGGCGCGACCGATGATGGAATCACCGGCCTCGCCGCCGTCGCTCGAGGCGTTTGTCTAGGAAGCTGTGATGGCGCGTGTGCAGGACGCTGTGATCGCGAGCGCTGTTCGGCTCCAGCGGTGACGGGGAGCAGCACGACAAGAAGAACAATCAGGTATCGCATGGCGATCACATGTCTTGTGGCGTAAACGTCGTGACCTTCGCCAGGTCGCAATCGGCCGGAAGTTTCACGTCCTTCGGCGGAACGTTTCCGACGTAACACCCGGGAATCACGTACAACGTTCGGTCGCCGGTCGGGACGAATGGCGGCTCCGGCTCCTTCGGTGGTGGCGGAGGTTCGATCGGCGCTTCCCGGACTGGCACTTCAACTTCCACGATGCGCGTCACCGGCCGCTCCACGATCACGATCTGCGGTTGCATTTCGTACGGATACGCCTGCATCACGTAGACGACTTGCGGCCCGCGCTGCCACGATCGCTGGTGATCGCCGCGTCCCTGGTGGTCACCGCGTCGCTGGTGGTCGCCGCGTCGCTGGTGGTCGCCGGGATCAGGGCGCGGCGCCACGTAGCCTTTCTCCCACGGTGGGATGCGATTCTTTTCCCACGCCGGTACCTGCCGGCGTTCCCACGGCGGCGGGCTGGTTTGTTGCCAGTGCGTACGCAGGCCTATGGATGGCAGGGGCCCGCCAATGGGCGGCAGCGAAAAACTGTGTTGCGCTGCGGCTGATGCCGGGAAGGCGAACAGGCACAGGACGAAGCAGAGGTTGCGCATAAAACGTTACCTGCTCGTCTGGTGGCTGGCGGACCGGACGTAACCCCATTGTGCGCCGGAATCACCCGCCGCGCAATGCGGCCACCGAATCACACCGATTCGGCACCGAGTAATCGGCGCCTAATCGGTGTCAATCGGTGGCCTAGGGCGTTTGTGTGCCGGTGGCTACTGACGCTTCCTCAGCTTCCACCGCCTTGGCCGCTTCTGGTGACGATTGCGGCGGCGAGGTGGCGGCCGCGAGCGCTTCGTCCAGCGGATACTCCTGGCGGTAGCGCGCGAGACAGCTCTTGTCGGTCATATCGAGATTGAGCGGCGTCATCGAGATCCAGCGCTGCTCCACGGCCCATCGATCGGTGCCTTCCTCGGCTCCCGAGAGCGGCGTGACGCTAAACCAATACATCTCGCGCCCGAGCGGATCCTTGGTCGGCACGATCACACCGTCGTACTGGCGCACCGACACGCGAGTCCAGATCAGGCCGCGCGGCTCGCGCGGCAGATTCACGCTCACCAGCCGCAGTTCTTGTAATGGCAGCAGGGCATCAAGCACGCGGTGCATCCACGGCTTCAGCTCGTCGAACTGCTCGACCCCGGCTGGGGCGCTGAACGCAATCCCGCGCAGGCCAAGCAGCACGGCTTGCTTCGCGGCGGCGAGCGTGCCCGAATGCCAGATCGCGCTGCCGAGGTTGAATCCCAGGTTGCACCCCGACAGCACGACGTCGACCTTGTCCCATTGATACGCCCCGAGCGCCACGCAATCCGCGGGCGTACCGTTGACGCGATAGGCGTCGTACTCGCCGATGCGTGTGCGGCGGTACGAGAGCGGGCGGCCTGCGGTGATGGCGTGGCCCATCGACGATTGCTCGACGTTGGGTGCCACAATCCGGACCGTACCGTAGCTCGACGCTACTTCGGCCAACGCCGCAATACCCGGGCTGTAAATGCCGTCGTCATTGCACACGAGGATTCGCATGCGGAAAAACGTGCAAGGCGATGGCCAGCCCCGTGCATGCGGAAGCAGTGAGTGCGCGTCTGTCTTTATTGGAACGAACAGGCTGGAGAGGGAATCTCTCTCGACGAGCTCAGCCGTCTGATCGAAAAAGCCGGCCATACCATCGCCCGCGTCGTGGAACACGGCGAGGAGCTCGCGCAGGCGTGTCTCGAGCCACACGATTGCCTGGTGGCCGCGGGCGGCGACGGCACAGTGGCACTGGCCGGACGCGCGCTCGCGCACGGCCGAATGCCACTTGCCATCGTGCCGTTGGGCACCGCCAACAACATTGCCGCCAGTCTTGGTATTAATCCCGATCCTGAACGTGCCATCGACGCGTGGAAAGAGCAGCAAGTGGTGCGTGTTGATGTCGGCGTAGTCGAGGACGCGAAGGGCCGTTGCCTGTTCATCGAGGGCGTCGGCGTTGGACTTCTTCCCGCGGGGATTGCTGCCGGACAAAGAGCCGTGCCGAAGAACGACGGCGATGCGGCCGTGAATGTCACGAAGGCGCGCCAGGTATTTCTCGAGACGTTACGGACTCTCGAGCCACGTCGTTACGGGCTCAGCATTGAGGGCACGTCGTTCGAGGAGGAATCACTGCTGGTCGAGATTCTCAATATTCCGTCGGTCGGCCCTCGCATCCGCCTGTCGGATGAAGCGAACCCCGCCGATGGCCTGCTGTCGGTGGTGGTTGCCGGCGCTGCCGACCGCGAACTGATCGCCGATCATCTGCGCGGCCGGTGGGACGATGACCGGCGTCATGCGCAGCTGAAGACGTGGCGTGCCACGCGCGTCGAGGTTCGCGGCTGGCATGACTATCACGTCGATGATGAGGTCCGTGAGGCCGACGGCGGCACGGTTCAGATACACGTCGAGCCAGGAGCACTACCAGTTCTGGCGTAGGCCACCGACAGACACAGATTAAACGCCGATCACTCGGTGCCTCATCGGCGTCAATCGGTGGCATAGGCCGGAAACTTGCATTTGATCGCCTTATGTCGAAACAACTCGCAAAAGACGTGATGACCCCTGAGCCGCAGTGCTGCTCTCCGGAAACGCCTCTCAACGAAGTCGCCAACCTCATGGTTTCGGCCGACTGCGGTGAGATCCCGGTGGTTGACGGCTCAAACCGCCTCATCGGTGTGGTTACTGATCGCGACATCGTGTGCCGCATCGTTGCCAAAGGAAAGGATCCAAGTTCCTGCTCTGCGCAGGATGCGATGACCCAACCGGTGGTGGCGGTGCTCGCCGACACGACCTTGGCTGAGGTGGTTGCGGTGATGGAAGAGAACCAGATCCGCCGAGTTCCGGTCGTCGACGCGGTGGGCTGCTGCTGCGGAATCATCGCGCAGGCCGATGTGGCCATGGTGGCCAAAGAGAGCGAAGTCGGCGAGATGGTGCGCGAGGTCTCGCGCGACTCGTCGCTTCACTAACCGCGACGGATTAGCTCGGCCGCTTTCTCGCCGATCATCACGCACGCCGCATTGGTGGTGGCATTCACCACCTCCGGCATGATCGACGCGTCGGCGACGCGCAGTCCTTCGACGCCGCGCACGCGCAGGGTGGCATCGACTACCGCCGCCTCGTCTTTGGCGGGTCCCATCTTGCACGTGCCGGCGCCGTGGAAGATGGTGTCGGTGTCTTTGCGTACGAACGTGGCGAGCTCGGCATCGCTTTTCATCGCCGCCCCCGGCGCGATCTCGTCGGCCCGTAACGGCGTGTAGGCTTCCGCCTCGCCGAACCAGCGGGCGAGTTTCACGCCGCGCACCAGCGCGTCGACGTCTGCCTGTTCCCGCAAATAGTTGCCGAGGATCATCGGCGGCGCCAGTGGATCGGCCGACCGCAACCGAATCTCGCCACGCGACTTCGGCTGCACCAGCGAGACGGTGATGGTGACGAACTTATCCGGCGTCTCGAGCCCACGGCCCACGTAAAACTGCAAGTCCGGCGGCGTGCCGAACGCCGACTGCGACGACCGCGTGAACATGCCCGCGGTCACGGTTGAACCCGGCAGCTCGGTCTTGCCATTCCAGCGGATCGACAGCTTGAGGTGATCCTGGAAATGTTGGCCGACGCCGGCCACGTCCGCGACCACCGGGATGCCGAGCGTCTTCAGGTGATCCGCGGGGCCAATCCCCGACAGCATCAACAGCTTCGGGGAATCGATCACGCCGCTGCAGATCACGATCTCCCGCGACGCGCGGGCCTGCTCGGGTTTGCCGTCGCGGAGATATTCGATGCCCACCGCCTTCCTGCCTTCGAACAGCAGCTTCGCGGCGTGCGCGTGCGATCGCACCTCGAGGTTCGGGCGCCCCAACACCGGCGTGAGGAATGCCATCGCCACGCTGTGACGCTTTCCGTCGAGGATGTTCCTCTGGTAATAGCCGGCGATGTTGTTGGGCGCCGGTTCGTTGAAATCGAACCGCGCGTCGGCTTTGAAGCCGTTCTGCCAGGATGCGGCCAGGAAGGCCCGGTGGCCTGCGTGGGGATCGGTGCAATACGACACCGCGAGCGGACCATCGCCGCCGCGAAATTCGCTTTCGCCGCTCTCGTTGCGCTCAACCCGCCGGAACAGCGGCAGCACGTCGTCGTAGCCCCAGCCGTCGTTGCCCAATTCTTTCCATCGATCGAAGCAGAGGCGATGGCCGCGAATGAAGACCATCGCGTTGATCGCGCTCGACCCGCCGTGCACCTTGCCGCGCGGAAAGAGGATGCGGCGGTTCTGCAGGCCGGGTTCGGCCTCCGTGGAGTACCCCCAATCGAATTTCGATCCGATCAACGAGGTCCAGCGGCCGGGTGTGGTGATTGCCGGATCGCCGTTGTCTGGGCCGCCGGCCTCGAGCAACAACACGCGCACGGCCGCATCAGCGCTCAACCGGTTCGCCAGCACGCAGCCGGAGGAACCGGCGCCGACAATGATGTAGTCGAAAGTGTTCTGCACGATGGTTTGCGACGAAGGTTCCGCACGGGGGTTCCCCACGAGGGTTGCATTCGCACGGCGGTTCATCACGGCGGTTCCCGCCGCCGTCATGCCGACAGTCTTGATGAAGTCCCTACGTTTCATAAGCTAGTAATCAGCCGATCGAGTCTCGCCAGGACCTGCTCGCGGCCCAGCAGGACCAGCATCTCGAACAGCCCTGGACTGACCATACGACCGGTGACCGCCAGTCGTGTACCGTGAATCAGCATTCCCGCCTTGACCGTCCGAGCGTCCGCGACGTCGCGTAAGGCCTTCTCCAGCGGCGCCTGCGACCATTCGGCCCCGGCCAACGCCCCTCTCAGCGCCTGAATATGGTCCTTCGTCCCGGTCGTCGAGAGGTGTTTCCTGACGCCTTCGGGATCATACTCGCTCGGTTCGACGAAGAACGGCCGGATCTGGTCGACAAACTCCGTCAGCTTCTTGCACCGTGGCCGTAGCAGCGCGAGCACCTTCGAGAGCCACCCGATGTCGTTTGTGAGAAATCCGGCGGATTCCAAAAGCGGCATCAATCGCGCGATGAGCTCGGCGTCGTCGAGGCGCAGCAGATGCTGGTGATTGAACCAATCCAGTTTCTCGGTGTTGAACACCGCGTTGCCGCCGCTGATCCCCTCGAGATTGAAGCGTTGAATCAGCTCCTGCCGCGTGAACAGTTCGTCGTTGCTGCCGGTGCCCCAGCCGAGCAAGGCGAGGAAGTTGAACATGGCTTCGGGGAGGTAGCCCTGTTTCTCGTACTCCATCACCGACGTGGCGCCATGACGCTTGCTGAGCCGCTGCTTGTCGGGACCCATGATCAGCGGCACGTGCGCGAATGACGGCGCCGTCTTGCCGAACGCGTTGTAGAGCAGCACTTGCTTCGGCGTGTTCGAGATGTGATCGTCGCCGCGAATCACGTGCGTGATGGCCATGTCGATGTCATCGACGACCACCGACAGGTGGTACGTCGGGTGCGTGTCGGATCGCAGGATCACAAAACTCTCGATGTGCTCGTTGTCGAACTCGATCGGCCCATGCACGGTGTCGGTGAAGGACGTCTTCCCGGCGGGCACTTTGAAACGGATCGCGCCCTCGTCCAGAAACGCCTGACCGCTGTCGAGCAACTGTTTTGCGGCGCCGCGATAACGTTCGAGCCGCTCGGACTGGAAGTACGGGGCATGCATCCCGCCCACTTCCGGTCCTTCATCCCAGTCGATGCCGAGCCAGCGCAGCCCATCGAGAATGCCGGTGACCATTTCCGGCTGCGAGCGCTCGACGTCGGTGTCTTCGATCCGCAGGATGAAGGTGCCGCCGTGCCGGCGCGCGTAAAGCCAGTTGAAGAGGGCCGTACGAGCGCCGCCGACGTGCAGGTAACCGGTGGGGGAGGGTGCGAAACGAAGACGCGGGGCCACGGAATATTCGATCTTACCCCGTGCAGCCACCGGCTCATGGACCGAGGGAACCTGCGCTGACCGCCAAGGCCTACGATGAAGATCGCGAGGCCGGCCTCGCCGCCGGTATGGACGATTACGTCAGCAAGCCGCTAAAACGGAGACGCTCGAAGCCGCGCTTCTTCGCGTCTCCCGGAGAGAAACCGCCAAACCCGTGTGACGCTGTCGTCAGCTATGGCGTGCCCTTGACCGCGAGCTCGATCTCTACGCTGCCGCGGCGATCGGCAGCCGCGGTGGCCACGCGTTGGCCATCAATCACGAAGGCGATCGCCGTGCCCGCGGTCAGCCCACGCACCGTCAGCTCGACTTCCTGTTCGGTGGGTTTGTCCGACTGATATTCGACTTCCGCTTCACCGGTGGCCCGCACGTCCTGCGCGGACGAAGTCAGCTTTGCGTGCCGCTCGACTTCACCTGCGTCATCGGCATCCACCACGGCGAAGTCGCCGCGCAATAGCACCTGGCCTTGCGCATCGTGCACCTCGGCCACCGCGGCATTCCTGAAATCTCCGGTGATCTGTGCCGCCGGTTCGCCGCGGAGCTGCACCACGGCTGCCGTCGCGATGATGATCACCGCGAGCAGACCGGCGATAGCGGCGATTTGAAGTTTCTTGTTCACAACTGCCTCCTGTTCAGAGCATACGAGGCGGGTATGAACGGCGAATAAATGCTACGGACCCGCTTGGGCCGGCGCGGGCAACGTGATCACAAATGTCGATCCCAACCTCGACGAGGCGGCAAGCGTGACTTCGCCGCCGTGTACGAGCGCGATCCAGCGCGAGAGCGCGAGCCCGAGTCCGGCCCCGCCGTGGCTGGCGTGCGTCCTCGCCGCGTCGACACGATAAAACCGCTCGAAGATGCGCGGCTGGATCTCCGCGGGAATGCCCGGACCGTCGTCGCCCACGGAAATCGCGTAGTTCGCGCCGGCGAGGTCGAGCGCCACTCGCACCACGCTGTCGGACGGCGCATAGCGCACGGCATTGTCGAGCACGTTGACGATCAGCCTGCGAATCAGATCTTCATCACCTGTAAACGGCGCCGGACGCAGCGTGCTCTCCGAGATCGCCACCCGCCGCGTTGAGGCCACGACCCGCAACCCGCGTACGACTTCGTCCAGAACCTCGTCGAGATACATCGGCGTCGGCCGCACTGGATAGCTGCCGGCATCGGCGCGCGCCAGCGTGAACATGTCATCGACAATGCGCGAGAGCCGCGTCATTTCCTGCTCGATGATGGCAAGCGTCTCGCGATAATCGCCTTCGGCGCGCGTCGGCTGCTGCAAGGCCACGCTCGCGGCGGTGCGCGCGGTGGTCACCGGCGTGCGCAGCTCGTGCGAGGCGTCGGCCATGAACTGCCGCTGCTGAATCAGCGAGAATTCGAGACGCGACAACAGTCCGTTGAACGTCTCGGCCAGCAAGCCCAGCTCGTCACGCGGGTTGGCCACTGGCAGCCGCTCGCTGAGGTTCTCGACGCCGATCTGCCGTGCGCGATCGGCCATGCCCACCACCGGCGACAGGCTCCGCCCTGCGAGAAACCAGCCGCCAATGCCGGCCACCACCAACGAGAGCGGCACCAGATACACGAGAATCGCGCGCAGCGATTCGAGCTCCTCATCGGTCGGCTCGAGCGTGGTGCCGACGACGACGATGTACTCGAGGTTGAACGCGGGAATGGCGATGCGCCGGATGGCGAGCCGATGGCGGTCATCGAGATCGTCGGCCTCGACGATCGTCCGCAGCAAATCTTCGGCGGCGGGAATCTCGTCGACCGGCGGCAGTGGAATGACGATGTCGTCTTCACGGCCGGCTTCCGCCAGCAGGCGGCCGCGGCCGTCGTAGATCGCAATCATGGTCTGGCGCGACGCGAGCTCCTCGGCGGTGCTTCGCGCGGCATCGGCCGTGTCCTGGCCTTCGCTGAGATCGTTGACCAGCGACGTGTGAGCAATCTGGACGACGGCGTGCAGCGTATCGTCGATGCGAACGTAGAGCGCTCGCGCCAGCAGGAAATAGATCAGCGCAATCGAGACAATCAGAATCGCCGCGAGCAGGCTGACGTACCAGAGCGTCAGCCGCGCGCGGACCGATTCAAAGATCGTCATCACCGATTTGTTCCGCCGCGAGTGTATACCCCGCGCCGCGGCGCGTCTGGATCAGCTTGACCTCGTGCCCATCGTCAACCTTCCGGCGTAGGCGCTGGATATAGACCTCGATCAGGTTGGATTCCGGATCGAAGCTGTCGTCCCACACATGCTCGGCAATGTCGCTGCGGCTGACGACGTGTCCCTGGCGCCGCACCAGGTATTCGAGCAACGCGAACTCTTTGGTGGTGAGCTGAACGGGGCGGCCATGCCGCTTGACGATCTGCGAGCGCGTGTCGACCGCCAGATCGGCGATCGACAGCTCCGCGTTCGCCAACGCCGGCCCACGTCTCAACAGTGCGCGGACGCGCGCCAGCAGCTCGGGGAAGTGATAGGGCTTGGAGAGATAGTCGTCCGCGCCTGCGTCCAGTCCCTCGACGCGTTGTTCCAGTCCGCCGCGTGCCGTGAGCATCAGGATCGGCACCGTCGAGCCGAAATCACGCAGGCGGCGGCACAACTCGAGGCCGTTGATGCGCGGCAGCAGCACGTCGAGAATCACCAGGTCGTAGTCGGCGCCGCCCACCTGCTCGAGGGCCGCCGCGCCGTCGGCCGCGATATCCACCGCGTACGAATGTTCGCGAAGGCCCTTCGCGAGCACGGCCGCCGCGGCGGGCTCGTCTTCAACGACCAGTATGCGCATCAGCTCATCAGTCCGCCGCCGCCAGTTGCAACCCTTGCGCGACTTTCTCCTTGATCTTATCCACGTAGCGCTTGGTCTGTTCCGGCGTATATCCACCCGCCCGGAACGCGTCGCGCCACTGCGCGTCGGTCAGCCGCGACAGCCGTTCGCAGGTCCATCGCACATCAGCCGCGGTCGCAGTACCGACGACGTCCCGATAGATACCGCGGTAGTCGAAGTCGACCCGGCCGCGGTCTGCGTCGATACTCTCGATGAAGCCTTGTTGCTCGAACCCAGGGAGATCGTTGCGGCTGCCCTGGCCGAAGCCGCGCAAGCGGAACCACTTCAGGATCGTCGGATACTTGAACTTTCCGAGCGAGCCCCCGATGTCGCGCACCACGAACCACCGGTGCACGCCATTGATCGGCTCCTTGAGCTGATAAATCTTGTTGTTCGACGTCTTCCAATCCCATTGGGTCAGGATCAGGTTCGCGACGATCAAGCCGCCAAACTCGCGCGAGCCGACAAACGGATTTTCATGCCACGGCCAATCGCCGACGACCTCGCGGCCGGGCAAATCGGGCCGGAATCGCCCCGGCTCCTGCGGCCCGGTGCGCGCGCCCTTGAGTGACCATTTTTCGATGTAATACGTCGGCGGTTGGTGAAAGCCCAGCGCCCAAAGAATGCGTGAGACCACCACTTCGGTTTGCGCCTCGGGCCCGGTCTTCACGCTCCACTCGATCTTCTGGTCGTCCGCGACATCGAACCCCGGGCTGTGGCCGGTGACGTCCTCCGCCACGAAGGTGAATTCCGTCTGCCGCGGCAGAAGCTCCGAGCCGCCAGGTCCGTGGAATAGATCGCGCGTCGATCCGTTGGCGGGTTCCTGCCACAGTTCTGCGATCGCGGCCGGCTGATCGTTCGTGACCTGCACGTTCCGCACTGTGCGCGCGCACGCGACCACACCGATACTGATCGCGAGAGCGAGCGTGGTGATGAGACGAAGAGTCATGGCTTGCATGATAGTGCCGCCAGCGTGCCGGGTTGGCCTTTGCCGCCGCCTTCGCTGCCGAGATACACAGTGTTGCCACGGCCGAACGCCACCGCTTCACCCTGCGGTTCCTTGAGTGCCGACAGGCTCATGCGATGCGACTCGCGAAAGTTGCCTTTTATGAAGTCCTCACCGGGATAGAAGGCGAGCGTGTTGTTCGTTCGCAACACCACCCAGCGTCCGTCAGCCGAGAACGCGCCGTCAGTCACGCGCGTGTTGCCCGTCGCCTTCTCGGCAAGCGGCTTGCCGACACGCTCAAGCTTCATGGTTGAGTCCGCCTGAAGCTCACGCGGGAACTTGTAGACCGCCACCGGACCGGTGTCGCCCTTGGTGACGATGAACAGCGTCCCGTCGGGCGCCACGAGCAGCGCTTCGGCATCGTGCGGGCCGTCGGGATAACTCGCATGAAAAGCCTCGGCCTTCACCGAACCATTCACCTGCGACGGCTCCGCCACGCGATAGATCGTGACGCGCGGCCGCTTGGCGCTGTTGTCGCCAATATCGCCGACGAACAGGCACGATGCCTTGCCGCACGGACCAGCGGCAATCGCCTCCCAATCCTCCACGGCGGCGCCGCTCAATGTGATCCGGCCCGCGGCTTTGCCATTGGCATCGACGGCGAACAGTACCGGTTGACCGGAATCGTTGTGCATCCACAGACGATTGGCGGGCGCTTCACCGATCGCGATGCCGCTGGCTTCGGAAAGGCCGGCAAGAGCGACCGGGCCGCTTGCCGGCGTGCAGACCGATGCGCTTGTCGCTTGAGCGGTTGCGACGATGATCCCTAGCAGACTCACAAACATTCAGGGCCTCCTGCCTTGAAGGATAGAGACCCGAGATAAACGGGGAATGAACGCGCGGTCGAGCTTTCAGCTCAAGGGAAGTTGAGGGGCAACTTCGGTCGCCACCCGCGCGCGTGCCGGTCGCCGCCGCTTGGCGCGATACATCGCCTCGTCCGCTTCCCGCAGCGCGTCCTCGGGATTGCCGCCCGCAGCGAGGCGGCTCATGCCAACCGAGAAACGGATCGGCAACCCGCCACCGGAGCCGACACCAACACGGGATCGCACCGCATCCGTGCGCTCGACAGCGGCTGTTTCCGAAACCCCGGCCGCCACGACGAGGAACTCATCGCCGCCGTAGCGAATCACGGCGTCGCTGGGCCGGAAGCAATGCGTCAGTGCCGTCGCAAAGCGCTTGAGGCATTCATCGCCGGCCTGGTGGCCGCGTTCGTCGTTGATCCGCTTGAAGTCGTTCAGATCGAAAAAGATCAACAGCGCGCCATCGGGCTGAACCGATCGGAACACTTCCGGGAGTGCGCGGCGATTGGCGAGTCCGGTGAGCGGATCGCGATCGACCAGGCGGCGCAGATCCGTTTGCGCCGACACCATCTGCGCGTTCGCGGTCTGCAGGTCGCGTTGCGCGCGCGCGGACACGGCGATCACCATGCCCATCGCCACCAGCCACTCCGCACCAATCCCAAGCGCATAGTGCGCGGCCAGGATGCGGTTGGCCGGGACCGAGAACGTGGCCTCGACGAAGCTGCTTTCGCCGGCGACGTTCACGGCGTAGGCCGCCGCTTCAGCGCCCGAGAGCAGCGCACGCGAGGCGAATGCGATCGCCAGCCACGACGCGGAATGGGCGCCGGTTCGCCAGATGGCAGTGGCGCCGGCGCCGAACCCCAGCGCGATCGCCG
The DNA here is from genome assembly GCA_963784445.1 of uncultured Acidimicrobiia bacterium. Taxonomy (GTDB): domain Bacteria; phylum Acidobacteriota; class Vicinamibacteria; order Vicinamibacterales; family UBA2999; genus 12-FULL-67-14b. The sequence goes on from CAWARO010000004.1 coordinate 90,851, forward strand.
CTTGTGCGACCAGGCCCAGCCGATCCCGCGTGGTGAGCAGGATCACGCATGGCACGCACACCGCAATAATCACCGGCACCATCGTGGCGGCGCGCATCGCCCCCGGCCGGCGTCCGCAAAAGTCGAGCGCACCACGGCTGAGCAGCCAGACGTAGACGAGCTTGGCGGCGAGATACACCGCGAAAATGGCGCCGAAGAATTGCGCCGGCGGCTGGAAATACCAGAAGGCGCTCGTGATTACCAGCGCGGCCACGTTTGCCAGCCAGCCGTACATCCACCACCGCATCTCCGAGCGGCGGATCGACCGGCGCAGGACGGCGAAGAACAGCGTGATCATCACCGTGGTGACGGTGAGACCCGAGATGTTCAGTTGGAAGAGCAGCAGGTCCACGGGCCTGCGCTGAGTCTACCAGCGCAGCGTCATTTTGCCCCGGCCTCCGGCGGGGCGTCTAGGGGCGATCTCGCGTTGACCGCGCCCGGTGGGGGAATTACAGTCGAAAGGTCGTGCAGTTGCTTGGCATCCACCACCTGACCGCGGTGTCCGCGAAAATCCGCGACAACCGCCGCTTCTACACCGAAACCCTCGGAATGCGGCTGGTGAAGCGATCCGTCAACCAGGACGATGTCAGCGCGTATCACCTCTTCTATGCGGACGCGAAGGGCAGTCCCGGCACCGACCTCACCTTCTTCGATTGGCCGGCGCCCCGCGAGCGCCGCGGCACGCGCAGCATCGTCCGCACCTCCCTGCGAGTGCGGCGGGAGGCACTCGCCTGGTGGCTGCAGCGGTTCAACGAGCGTGGCGTCGAGCATGGCGAGATCGTCGAGCGCGACGGTCGTTACTCGCTGGGGTTTGAAGATCCGGAAGGCCAACGGCTCGCGCTCGTGGACGATGCCGGCAAAGGCGATCCGCCGGTGGTGTGGGAGCGCAGTCCAGTGCCCGCCGAGATGCAGGTGCGCGGGCTTGGGCCAATCGTAATGAGCGTGCCGATGCTCAATCCCACCGACGACCTGCTGACACGCGTATTCAACATGACGCAGGCGCGCGATTATCCACATCCCGACAATCCGGCCACGCGGGTGCACGTATTCGAGATGAGCGGCGGCGGCGCGCATGCGGAGCTGCACGTGGCGGTGCAGCCGGATCTGCAGGTCTCGAGGCTGGGCGCCGGCGGCGTTCATCACGTGGCGTTTCGCACGCCCGACGCCGACTACGACGCGTGGGCGGATCGCTTGAACGAGTTCGACATTCCCAACAGCGGCAAGGTCGATCGCTTCTGGTTCCGGAGTTTGTACGTCCGCGAGCCCAACGGCGTCCTGTTCGAGATCGCCAGCGACGGTCCGGGCTTCGCGGTGGACGAGGATCCAGCAACGCTCGGGGAACACCTCGTGCTGCCGCCGTTCCTCGAGCATCACCGCACCGAGATCGCCGCGAACCTCAAGCCGATCGATTGAGCGCATGACGTCACAGGATCCCCACGCCGGCCAGCCCGTTCTGCACGCCGGGCCTCCGATCGCCGAAGCCCGCATCGTGGCCATCATGCTGCACGGCCGCGGCGCCTCCGCGGAGGACATTCTCGGTTTAGCCGGTGAGTTTTCCCCGCGCGACATCGCGTACCTCGCGCCGCAGGCGGCGGGGAGCACGTGGTACCCCTATTCGTTTCTTGCGCCGATGCCGCAGAACGAGCCTGGGCTCAGCTCGGCGCTTCGCACGATCGAACGGCTGGTGCAGACGCTCCAACAGCAGCAAATCCCGGCCGATCGGATTGCCTTGATGGGGTTCTCACAAGGCGCGTGCCTCACGCTCGAGTTCGCCGCACGGCACGCTCAGCGGTACGCGGTGATCGCCGGTTTCAGCGGCGGTGTGATCGGGCCGCCGGGCACGCCGCGCGACTACTCCGGAACGTTCGATGGTACGCCGGTGTTCCTCGGCTGTAGCGATGTCGATCAGCACATACCGGTTGAGCGCGTGCACGAATCAGCCGACGTGTTCGCGCGCATGGGCGCGCGCGTCGATAAGCGCATCTACCCGGGGATGGCGCACACCATCATCGCGGCGGAGATCGAAGCGGTGGATGCGCTCCTCACTTCCAAGAGCATGTAAGCGGTGGCGAAGCACGTCGTGATCGGCGTCGCCTCGAGCGGCGATGCGGAAACGATCGCGGCCATCCTGCTGGATGCGTTCCGTGAATTCGAGCCGCTTTACACGCCCGGCGGGTTCCGCGCCACCACGCCAACGGCCGCTGAGATCCGCGCACGCTGGGCGGAAGGCCCGTCGTGGATTGCCACGCTCGACGGGAAGAAGGTGGGCACAGTGGCCGCGGTCGATCGCGGCGACGAAGTCTACGTTCGCAGCATGGCGGTAACGCCTGGCGCCCGTGGTGCCGGTGTAGCGGGAGCGCTGCTCGACGCGGTGACGCGATTCGCTGTCGACACCGGAGCGCGCCGAATGCGCCTGTCGACCACGCCGTTCCTGAACGACGCGATCCGCCTCTACGAGCGCGCCGGTTTCACACCGCTGCCCGGACCTCTTGACCTGCACGGCACGCCCCTCTTCAGCATGGTCAAAAACCTTGTCGAAAACACGGGGCCTCGATCGTCATCCCAATGAGGAGATGACACCATGACCGCCCGACGTTTTCTGGCCTGTTTCCTGATGCTGATGACATCCGCCGGGGCCGCGCAGGCCCAACCCGCCAGCGCCACGCTCGCCGACTTCACCTGGCTGGCCGGGCAGTGGACTGGTCCCGCATTGGCGGGACGCTCTGAAGAGATGTGGACGCGTCCGGACGGCGGCTCGATGCAGGGGATGTATCGCCTCGTCAAGGACGGCAAGGTGGTGTTCTACGAGTTGCTGACGCTCACCGAGAAGAACGCCAGCGTCGTGCTCCGACTGAAGCACTTCAATGCCGATCTCACCGGCTGGGAAGAGAAAGCGACCGTGCTCGAATTCCCGCTCGTGAAAATCACGCCGACCGAGGCGCACTTCGACGGCATGCTTTTCAAGCATCCAGCGAAGGACGCCTTCAGCGTCCTGCTGAAGATCGGCGACAAGAAGACGGGCGCGGTGCGCGAGGAGCTGTTCACCTACACGCGTGTCGCGCCCTAGAAAACTTGAAGCTGCAGAACTCCAACCAGAGTCAAGTTTTCTCGCCCCGCCGGAGGCGGGGCAAAGCGATATTACTCGGCGCGCAGCGCCTCCACCGGCGTCACCCGCATGCCGCGTCTTGCCGGCACATACGACGCAAACGTCGCCACGAGGCCGAGCACCAGCGCCGTAACGGCAAACGTCAGCACGTCGAAGCGCTGCGTTTGAAACAGCATCGTGGTGAGGAACTGCGACAACCAGGCGGCCGCGATCACACCGGCGACGATGCCGATCGTCACCAGGCGCAACGCGTCGCCAATCATCATGCGAAACACCGACTGCGTGGTGGCGCCAAGCGCCATCCGCACGCCGATCTCCTGCGTGCGTTGCGACACCGCATAGGCCATCACGCCGTAAACGCCCACGCCGGCCAGCACCAGCGCGATGAACGCGAACACCGTCAGCAGCGCCGAGACGGTGCGCGGACGCGCCAGCGTCTTGGCCACCACGTCGTCCATTGACGCCACGTCCGCGAGCGGCAGGTTCGCGTCCACCGCCCGCACCGCGGCGGCCACGCTCGGTGTCAATGACGTCGGCTCGAGACTCGTCCGCACCACGAACGTCATGACGCCGATCGGCAACTGGGTGTGCGGAAGGTAGACCGCGTTGTCGATGCTGCCGTCGAGACTGACCATCGTGATGTCGCCGACCACGCCGACGATCTCCGCTTCGAAGGGACCGGGCTGGCGGCCGATGGCGATGGCGATCCGCTTGCCGATCGGATCCTCGTTCGGGTATTGCTGCCGCGCCAGGGCCTCGCTGACGATCGCGACCTTCGGCGAGTCGACGGTATCCGCGGCGTTGAAGTCGCGTCCCGCCTTCTGCGGTATCCCCATGGTCTTGAAGAAGTTTGGCGTCACCGGCTTCACAGCGGTGCCCGGCCTCTGTGCCAGTTCGGGAACCGGCCGGTCCAGCCGATGGAAGCCCGTGCCGATGCCGAGGCCTTGCAGCGGCAGGAAGCTGACGGCCGCGGCGTTCTCCACACCGGGGATGGCGGCGATGCGCGCGAGCACGTCGGTGAAGAAGCCGCCCAGCTTCTGGTCGGTGTCGTAGCGCTGGCCCGACAACGCCACGCGCCCGGTCAGCACGCCCTCGGTGCGCATGCCGGGATTGACGTTCTGCAAGGCGATGAAGCTGCGAATCAACAAGCCGGCGCCGGCGAGCAGCACCAGCGACAAGGCGACTTCCGCCACCACCAGCGTGCCGAGCGCCCGACGCGCGCGCGGGCCGCTACCGTGACGTCCGCCTTCCCGCAACACGTCGTTCGCGTTGCCGGTGGCAAACAGCGCGGGTACTACGCCGAAGATCAATCCAGTGACGAGTGAGAGCGCCAGCGTGAAGAGCACCACCGGCGTATCGAGCGCCACTTGATCGAGCCGCGGCACCGGAATGCGATTGGCCACGAGCGTGAGCAGACCGCGATGGAACGCGACGGCCAGCAACAGCCCGGCCATGCCGCCGGCAAGAGACAGCAACACGCTTTCGGTCAGCATCTGGCGCAGTAATCGCCCGCGCGCGGCGCCGAGCGCCGTACGAAGGCCCAGCTCGCGTTGCCGTACCGTGCTCCTCGCGAGCAGCAGGTTGGCGACATTGACGCAGGCGATCAGCAAGACCAGCAGCGCGGCGCCACCGAGGACGTACAGGGCGGGACGAATCTGATCGACGGTCTGCTCGTGAATCGGCACCAGCGTGATCGACCAGTTGGTGTTGCGCTGCGGCACCTCCTTTTCGAGTTGCGACATGATGGCCCGCATCTCGCTGTAGGCCTGCTCGAACGACACGCCCTCGCGCAGGCGCGCGATGCCGTGCGACGACCCTCGCCCTTGAGCATTGCGCAGCTGTTCGATGGTCCAGCCGTACGGAATCATGTAGTTGCCGGGCAACCCTTCAATGGTGAAGTCCGGCGGCATGATCCCGATCACGGTCCGCGGCTGCTGGTTGACGGTCAGGGTCATGCCGAGCACGTCGCTCCGCCCACCGAACCGTGCCTGCCAGAACTCGTGGCTGATCAGCATCACGAGATCGTTACCCGCGAGATCTTCGTCGGCTGTGTAGAGACGGCCCAGTTGAGGTTGTGTGCCGAACGCGGCCATCGCATCAGCCGAGGCGCGGTGCCCGGCAACTTCCTCCGGCTGGCCGTTGAGGACGATGTTCTGCGTCGACGGTGTCACCATGCCGAGCAGATCGAACGACTTGTTGCGTTCCCGCCACGCCACGAAGTTCCCGGGGGCGATCACATTGCGCGGCCGATTGCGGTCGACACGGTGCTCCCAGATCGCCACGATCCGCTCGGGGTCGCGATAGGGCAGCGGCTTCAGGATCACCCCGCGAACGATGCTGAAGATCGCGGACGTGGCGCCGATCCCGAGCGCCAGCGCGACCAACGCCGGAACGGTGAATCGTGGCGCGCGAAGAAAGGAGCGGAGGGCGAAGCGCAGGTCCTGGAGCAGCATGGATGTTGGACGCTCGAAGGGGGTGCTAGGGTTGTGCCGACGTGACCCCTCAGTTTGACCGCAAATGGGCGCCATACGCCGTGTTGCTGACGGCCGCGCTGGCGTGGGCGGCTCCGCTGCTGTCTCGACTGCACACGCATTTGCCCGGCACCAGTGCCGACATCGACGTGGCCACCATGGTGTGGAACGTCGGCTGGGTGCAGCGCGCCATCGAGACAGACCGGGCGCTCCTGTATAGCGACGCCGTCCTGATTCCGTTTGGCGCCGATCTGCGCGCCCACACATACGGCATCCTGCCCGCCTTGCTGGTCTACCCGATCGCGCGCGTGTTCGACGCGCTCGTCGCATTCAACGTGATGTTGCTGGTTACGCTGGTCCTGAATGGCTGGCTCGGCTACGCGCTGTTCCGGCAGATTGGCGCCGGCAGCGCGGCATCGATGGTGGCCGCGGGCGCGTTGATGTTGAGCGGGCCGAGTCTCGATCAGATTCGCGTCGGCCGTCCGATCTTCGCGGCGATCTGGATCACGTGCCTGGCGCTCATCGCGACGTTGCGCGTGCTGGCTCGCCCGACTCTTCCGTGGACGCTCATCCTTGCCCTCGCACTAATCGCCGCGGCGTTCACCGATCTGCAAATGCTGCTCTTTACGGTGCTGTGGCTGATCGCCCTGGCGCTGTGGTTCGTCGCGCGCGAGCGCGATCTCGATGCGGGCCGGCTGCTTGCACTTGGGACGGCTGCGGCGATCGCGGCGGTGCCGTTTCTCATGGTTCTCTATCCAGCATTCTCCGCGGACGCCTTACCTCTCGCCACGCCCGGCTACAAGGAAGCCGTACTTTACTCATATCGCTGGTGGGATTACTTCGTGCCGTCCGTTCTTCCGCATGCGATCGGCGGTTACGAGCTGGCAGTCGCGGCGGTCGCGGGCGTCCTCCTGCTTCGTCACGATGCGCAAATCCGTTTCTGGCTCGCGGGCGCGCTGGTGCTGTTCGTGCTTGCGCTCGGGCCGGAGTTGAAATTCACCGGCATGCCGATGCCGTTTGCGATGTTCTCGTGGTGGGAACCACTCCAGCAGTTCCGTACACCGTCCCGATTGACCATTCCCGCCGCGATTGGTTTGGCCGCGGTGATGGCGCTCGTCGCCGATCGCGTGTTCAGCCGCTGGCCGGCACGAAATGTCGCATGGTGTGCCGGCATTGCGCTCGTCTTGCGCGTAGCGTTGGCGAGCATCCAGCATCCCTTGGCCACGCAGGCGTATCCCGTGTTCGATGCGTATCGCCAGATTGCGGAAGCGGGTGAGGCGGGATCAGTCGTCGAAGTGCCGTTCGGCGTCCGCTCCGGTCTCGATCGCATCGGCAACGGCGGCGAGGCCCTGCAGCTCTATCAGCACCTCCACGGCCGCCCGATCATGAACGCGATGGTCGCGCGCCTGCCGGGCGAGATGTTCGCGTTCTATCGGCGGCATCCGTCGCTGTTGGTGCTGGCCGGTGAGCAGACCACGGCTACCGACCGGGAGATCGCAACGGATTTCGACAACGTCATCGATCTAATCGACGTCCGTTTCATCGCTATCCATCGCGGCATGATGAATGCGAATCAGCTGGCCGCCGTCGACCGCCTCATCGGATCGAATGCGAGGATTGTCCCATGGCTGACCGAAGGCGATTTGAGCGTGTGTCGGGTTGAGCGATCACCGCGCTGAAGCCGCAGTTCAGTGAACCTGGTCGTCAGCGAGCGGCAACAGGATGCTGACGACCGTGCCGTGGCTGTGTCTGCTCTCGATCGCGAGCTGGCCGCCGAGCCGCGTCAGGATCAGGGAAACACAGGCCAGGCCCAGGCCAGTGCCATCCAGCTTGGGTCGCGCCAACGGATCGATCACGCGCTTCCACTCGGCCTCTGACATTCCGCGCCCAGTGTCGCGGATTGTCAGCCGCAGATGGCCATGCGGCGAATCCGCCGCGCCCGTGACCTTCTCGATCACTTCGGTGTCGATCAACAGCGAACCACCGGCGGGCATGGCAGCGGCGGCGTTCAACGCCACATTCAACAGGATGCGTTCGATGTCGGCGCGCTGCGCGTAAATGCGAGTGTCGCCGGTGCCAAGCTTCGTGCGGACGTTAATACCGGGACCGACAATCGTGGCCAGTACCGCATCGAGGTCGTGCAGCAACGCGTTGACGTCCACGTACGGCGCCAGAGGCGTCAGCGAGCGGCTGACCAGACGCTCGTCGATGAGCGCGCGGGCGGTTTCCAGAAGGCGATTGACCTGATCGAGTTCGGGCGGCAGCGACGCCTGCGCCGACCGCCGGCGCAATGCGCTGAGGCAGGCGGTGATGGACATGAGAACAAGTCGAACGTCGTGGATCAGGTGCATTTCGGCAAACCTGTATCGTAACGGCCATGACTTGCCCGCCGTATTGATTTGGATCAAGCCTGATTCAGCTCACGTTCGTGACACCAGTTTCGCGAAACCGTAGGGGTCGACGATGCGCACGCGGCCTGCGCTGAACTCGACGAGCCCGGAGTAGCTCAAGCGGCGGCAGGCGCGGCTGACGCTCTCGAGTGTCAGATTCAGGAAATCACCGATGTCCGATCGCGTCATCGGGATCTCGACGATGTCCTGGGCTCGTCCACGGCCACCGCGCGTCTGGCGCAGCATGTCGATGAACATCGCCACGCGTCCGGGCGCATCGCGGCGCGCGACGATGATGGACTTGCGTTGAGTCTGCCGCAGCTCGTCCACGACCTTGCAGAGGAACTGGAGCTCGAGCTCCCGATCCTGCCGCAGCATCGTCGTCAGCGTGTCCAGCGGAAGCCGATAGAGCGTGACGGCGGTAATGGCGCGGGTGGTGTTGAGATAGACGCCGCGCTCCGCCAGTCCGAAGATGTCCCCGGGAAACCGGAAGCCAGCGACGCGACGCTTACCGCTCGGCATTTCCTTGAAAGCAATTACGACGCCGTCGCTGATGATGAAAATCGAGTCCGCGGCGTCGCCATCGCGGTAAATGATGGTCCGCGGCTTTACCTGCAGGCGCGTCGCGACCGAGGCGAGCCGCTGCCGTTGACGCTCGGTGAGCGCCGGTCGCTTGTGCTCGAGACCAGAAAGCGTCAACGCACGAAGCGTCGGCAAAGACGAAAGAATGTTCATAGAGCAGGATTCGCTCCCGTCGTCCGCGGTAGTCCGGGCCAGTCCGCCGCATTTTACCCGAGTGGTGGAGACATTCTGGAGACGGTCAGGGCTCGACGCCGGGCATCGAGCTATCAGCACCTCCACCGCCGCCCGATCATGAATGCGATGGTCGCCCGATGCGGCCATCCCGTGATCTTCCTGGCGGCCGGCATCGTGGCCGAAGGGTTGGCACCCTGCGGTGTTCGCCCTGGTGCGAGTCAGCCCCGACAATCCGCCTTGCCGAATCTAAAATGTGGATCGGCTACGTGTCGAGTTCACGTACACTTAGCATCTGCGGTGAGGTGGCCGAGAGGCTTAAGGCGGCGGTTTGCTAAACGCCGATCAGCCTCTCGGCCATCGTCGTTTTTCCTCGCAAATCCTTCACTGTTTTCTACTTCCGGGTCGAGCGCGTTGGCTGGCGTTGGCTCTAGGAACGTCGTTTTGACGGGCCGCGGGGACAATCGTGGGGACACAAACGCCTGACGCCGGTGCGGTCCTCCGTCATTGAATCGTTACGGCCAGCCGACGCCATCATGAGGTTCGCCTCGGGAGCCCGCGTCGGCGCGTTCGAGAGCGGGAGCGCGCTCGATACTCCCGGTCGAGCGAGAAGCAATAGCCGCTCCCAAGGCTCATGCTCGCGCGTGCCGGCGTCACGCCGCATTGTTCGCACGGCATGTCGCAGATCGCGAACTAGCGTCTCGACGAGGAACAGGATGCCTGCATCGACTACTCCCAAACAAAAGGGCAGTGACCGTCGCCCAAATCGGATCGATACATCTTGCTTGGGTACCACGCGAGGGCTGTCGCGCCGAAGCGGCGAAGCCGCCGGGCCAAATGCGAAAGGCCCGGCGGTATGGGGATTTCGAGGACTCAGAACGTAACCGTCACCGAGTTGGAGCATGTCGCGGTCCCGGCGTTGCAAACCCGGTAGGTGTATGAGCCGCCGCCTTTGTTGTTGATGTTGTCGGTATGCGCGCCGTCGTTGTCGGTGGTGATGATCTTGACATTGTTGCGGTACACGTCCACGGATGTGCCGGAGGCGCCGCTCCAGGTGAGATCGGCCTTCTGCGAACCCTTCACCTTGTACCCGCTGGCGCTGAGGCTGATCGCTGTCGCGCCGCTCACGGTCACCGACTGCGTGGCGCTCGAGGTGGCGGACTTACCGCTGCTCGAATCCACTGCGCTGACGCTGAACGCGTAGGTGCCGGAGGTCCCGGACGGGGCAGCGAGGGTCAGCGTCGTCGATGCGCTTGCGCCCGGCGCCAGCGACACCGAGGTCCCGGGTGAGAATGACGCGGACCATCCACTCGGAACCGTGGCTGCAACGTTGAACGCCGAGGCCGCGCAGGTCGAGCCGTTGTTGTTCTTGACGGTCACTGTGTACTTCATCTGGCTCGCGGCGGCCATCGAGACGGTTGGCGCCTGAGTCGCGCAAGGCGTAGGCGTGGGCGTGGTCGTCGTCGTGGTGCCGATCCGAATCAGCGCGCCATCGACGTTGGACGACAGCGTCTGGAAGCTCACGCCCAGTGCGCTATCGGTGAACACCTGGTCCACATCGAGCGTCGAATCGTAAGTAGTCGTGGTGGGCGCGAGGTCGACCTGATATCCGACACTGCCCGATACGGAATGTAACGTAACTCCGGCGTTGATGTTCGCGTCGAAGCCGGTCTTGGCGCGCGATTCGATGTAGTAGTAGCCACCCGTCGCGGGGTTCGCAATCTTCAGCGCTTTGGTGTAGCCACCGAGCATTTCGTAGTTGTCGATCCAGTAGTCACCGGTGCTCGTTACGGTGCGAATGCCCGGCGCCGTCCCGTAGTTCAACCACCCCAGCCGCTCCTTCTGGAAGGCGTTCATGTGACCGACGACGCCCGAGACGCCCAGCACGTCGCGATCGTCGCCGTATTCGACGGTCGTGCATGCGGCGGATGAATCGCATCTCATCGCCTTCGAATGGTTGTTGCCGAAATTGTGTCCCTGTTCGTGCGCGATGGTCCGCAAGGTGTAGCTGCCGTTCGACCACGAGCGTGGCCCGCCGACGTTGCCCATGCCGTTCCAGCTGCACGCACTGACCCTCGGAAAAGCATAAACGCGACGGTCATACGCGTTGATGTTGAATCCCGCGTTGGTGGCGGCCGCCTCCGCTTGCGTCGCCCAGGTGTAGGCATCGCAGGTGGTAATCGGCGCGGCAATGGTGTACCAGCCGGCCACGGTGAACGAGAGTATCGTCTGGCCGTAGGTGTTCTCCAGGTAGTAGTTGCGCACCTGTGTGTTGACGCTTGCGGTGGTCGTCGTTGTCCAGGGCTGGGTAGGATTGCTCGAGAAATTGAACAGAATCACGAGCACATTCTGCGGACCCAACGTGCGTGACGTGGACGTGGCCAGCGTCGTCACGTTCGTGCTCGTCGTTGTCACCACCCCGTCAGCGAGATTGCCGGTGACGCGCACGCGCGCGCCGGTCTGAAGATCCGGCAGCACGTCTCCCTGAAAGCGCAGCGGAACGCGCCTGTTGTCGGTGTGGAGGAAGTGAACGAGACGCGCCTCGCCCCGCTCTTCGTCGTCCTCGTAGATCACATCGAGCTCGCCCTCGAGAACCACCGGGCCGCGGCCGGGCAGGTCACTCGGTGGTCCCTGAGCGGCTGCTTGCGCCGCACCGAGCCCGAACAATCCAGCTATGGTGATCGCCAGCACTGCGGCACGTCGGCTCTGCCGACGGACGTTCTCCGGTCGCAACATCTATCATCTCCTCGCGTTCGCGCCACCGCAGGGACGATGGATGGCCGTTGAGGAGCTCTGCACGCAGCATTCCGCCTGCGAACAAGCGTGAGAGTGCTCGCGCTTTCATAATTTGGCGTTCCGGACGAGCTGCGCGACCCGCCAAGAAGCGCGGTGGAATTACAAGATTGCGATTCGCGGCGCCAAGCGAAGCGTCGACACTTGCGAGTGACGGGCACGCTGGGGCGCCCTTGGATCTGGTCGGCCGCCTCAGACCGACGCGAGCGTGAAAATCAATACGCCGCGAAGGTGGCGGTTCTGAGAACCGGTGCGCGCAGATCGCGGCTCAGAGAACAGCGGCAGCAAACGAATCCCTGCACGCCATCGACTTCCTCGGGAGTGGACGCCGACCCAGCCGCGCAACCTTCGGCTATGCAGCTAGTTCGGCGGAAGTCTGGTTCACGGAAAACCCGCTACCTTCGGTGGGGCCGCGAGAAGGTGCGACCCCTGCCGACGCCGCCGATCGCGTCGCCGACAGGGACAATTTCAGAGACAATCAGGACGAGATCGGGAGTCCCGTAACCTGCACGCTGAGCGTGTCGCGATGCAGATGACGGGGCACAAGACTCGGAGCGTGTTCGAGCGATACAATATCGTGAGCGCGGGCGACCTTCGCGAGGCCGCCAAGCGTCTCGACGGCGCGACAGGGACAGTTTCAGGGACGATCGAGCAAAATCGGCGATCAGGGTCCAAAGTCTGAAATTCGCAAGTCCTTGTGCGACAATAGTTAGCTCCATGCGGTGAGGTGGCCGAGAGGCTTAAGGCGGCGGTTTGCTAAACCGTTGTACGGGCTTAAACCTGTACCCAGGGTTCGAATCCCTGCCTCACCGCCATCGTTCAGCGGTCCATTCCGGTCACATAGGTGACATTTCATTCCGGGCACATGGGTAACACTTTCGGCCAAAAGGGATTCTCGATCGGTTCCAGGCGGCACGTCTCGTCATCAAAGTAACCCAAGTCATAGTCCATAAAGCTGACGAGCCAGATGTGCTCGCTGACTTGCGAGACGCCGACCTTCTGGCCGGCAAACACCGTACTGAGATTGACCTTGCGCTTCTCGTAGCAGATGCGCCCGCAGGTGGTGACGATCGCGGTCCAATCATGAAACGGATACTCGAGTTCGCCGATGCCGCGATAGGGCCGCGGTGACCGGATGTAATCGTCGGCGGGCACGCGCATGTCCAGCGCTTCGTGCGGTCGCTCCTCGTTGTAGCGCGCGACGAAGGCATCAAAGCGCGCTTGCTGCTGCAGGAAATTCGGCGACGCCGGTTTCGTGGCCTCGCGTTTCAGCGTCAGATGCATCCGCTCGTGTCGGCCGTTCTGCTCGGGATGGCCAGGCTTGATCCGTTCGATGCCGATGCCGAGGCGCAGCCACCACACCGATAAGCGCGTGAGGCCATAGAGCGCGTTGCCGCAGCCAAAGGGGAGCCCGTTGTCGGTGCGAATGGCGATGCGGCAGCCCGAATTCCTGGAAGGCGCGTTCGAAGACGGTAAAGACCTGCGGGGCTTTGGTCGAGGCGAGGGCTTCACAGCGAATCAGATACCGGCTCGCGAAATCCGTGATCGGTCAGCGGAAAGCAATAGCGCCGATCGGTGAGCTGAAATTCCCCTTTGAAGTCCGCGCACCACAGCGCATTCGGTTGCAGCGGTCGCGACAGCGGCGTGCCGGTCGCGTCGATAGCGACGGCGGCGCCGCCGCTCGACGAGCCCGCGCCGATCCAAGACGGCATGGACCGTGCTGATCGGCGGGACAGCGCAGCAAGTCGGGGAAGCGTCGCCGTAACCGCTCGCGGATCTTGGGCGCGCCCCAGTGCGGATACTCACGCTTGAGACGCACAATCTCCGCCTCAAGCGCTTCCGGGAGCTGCTGGGCCTGGCGATAGGGACGGCGACTCCGATCGGTCAGTCCCTCCAGCCCGTGATTTTCGTAACCGCGCGAAGATCTTGTAGCCGGTCTTCCGTGAGATGCCGAATTCCTTGCACAGGGCGGCCATCTGCTCGCCATCCTTCAGCCGGATGACGAATCGCATACGCTCATCTTCCACGTGACACTCCTTCCACGGCATAGCCCGGCCCCCCTTGAAGGAGGGCAAAGTGTCACCTATGTGTCCGGAATAGAGTGTTACCCTCAGGTCAGGTTGTTCAGGCTGCGGCCTCACTCGGCGGTTCGGCAGGTCTTCGGGATCAATGGCCGCCGCTTCGCGGCGTCCACAGTGCGAATCCCTGCCTCATCACTGCGCCGTCGCTCGGGCCTTCGGCCTCGCTCGGCAGGTTAATCGCAATAGCGACAGCTCACAGTGCTGCTAAAATCCGCGTGCGTGCCGCCTGCACAACCGAGACATCCTTGCCAGTGCTGCGCTGGGCAGTCTGCTGCGCCAGATTCCATTACCAGGTTTGCTGTCCGGTTGAGTGACTGAGCGTCTGCCGTGCGACAAATGTTGTGGGCGCTGTCCCTTACGCTGTTGGTTCTCTGGTTGCTGGGAATGATCAGCAGCTACACGCTGGGCGGTGTCATTCATGTGTTCCTACTCATGTCTGCCGCGTTCGCAATTGCGGCGCGTGCGACACGGAACCGCGTGTTGGGTAACGCCCATGAGCTCGCCAATGCATCGAGTGATTCGCAGAAGGCAACTCCTAACCCGAGTGACTTCCGTCCTGCTCATCCAGTTACCACAATCGTGCCGCCAAAGAGCGCCACCATGTTCTTGTCGTACCGACGCGACGACAGTGCTGACGTTGTGGGTCGGATCTACGATCGGCTGGTACAACAGTTCGGCGATTCAAACGTCTTCAAGGACGTCGACTCGATCCGGCTCGGCGTAGACTTTCGAGAGCATCTGCAAACCGCAGTCGGGGAATGCGAGGTGTTGATCGCGGTAATTGGTCCTGCATGGACGGACGTTGTTGATCATCGCGGCGCTCGGCGCCTTGACGACGATCGCGACTACGTGCGGATTGAAATCGAAGCGGCATTCAACAGGAAAATCCCCGTGATTCCAGGTACTCGTTCGCGGCGCTGTTCTCCCCCGCGAGGACCAGCTCCCTGGCAACCTCGCTCAACTCGCGTTTCGGAATGGGATAGCAGTCCGAACGGACCCAGACTTCCACAGAGATATGGACCGATTAATCGCCGGCCTCCAAAAATCGCTGTCGGGGGACGATTAGCCGCAGCCGCACCAAACCCAATGTTGATCGAGTGCGAATCCCTCACTTACCGAAACAAGCAGATCACGACCGGGCCGCGCGTCAGCGACCTGGGCGCGGCGCGCGGCTGGCGGCCTTGTCGAGCAGCGTGGCGATGAACTGCGTATAGGAAATCCCGAGCGCATCGAGCGCCCCGCGATAACCGGATCCGACACTGATGTCGGGATTCGGATTCGCCTCGAGCACGAACAGCCTCCCTGCGCCATCCATCCGGAAGTCGACGCGCGCGTAGTCGCGGAGGCCGATCACCTCCGCGGCATCGACAGCAAGGCGCAGCATCTGCTCGCGCGGGCCGGCGTCGATCCGCGGAGCGAACACCGCCCTCGTCCCTGCGTACTCCGCCGACCCTGCGTCCCACTTCGCGCGAAAGCTGACAATGCGCGGCTCGACGTCGAACTCGATTTCCTCGACGAGCAGCGGGCGCCCGTCGAGGAGCGGCACCGTGAACTCCCGGCCGTCCACGAACTCTTCAACGAGGACCGGCGCGCGATACTCCTCGAAGAGCTGTTGCAGCCGCCGCACCGCCGAGGCGTGGTCTGCGACGACGTTGTCGGCGGTGATGCCGAGCGAGGCGTCCTCGGCCGCGAGCTTCAGCATCCAGGGAAACTCGAGCGTCGGCATCTGCTCCGGCATCGATTCGCAGACGGTGAATCCCGGCGTCGGAATCCCGCGCGCGACGAACAGCGCCTTGGCCAGCGGCTTGTTGAGCGCGATGGCGAGCGCGAGCGCTCCAGAGCCGGTGTACGGGACTCCAAGCAGGTCTAGCACCGCGGCAATGCCGAACTCGCCCGCGCTCGATTCGCCAAACGCCTCGCACAGGTTGAAGACGACATCCGGCTGCAGACGCTCGAGCGCCTCGACGAACGGGCGTACGCCTTCGTCCACTCGCAGGAGGCTGGCGCGATGGCCGAGCGCGATGATGGCGTCGTGCGCTTCCGTTGCGCCATCGACGCCCTGGACGACGGCGTCTCCTCCGGGCTCCACCGTGTTGTAGATGACGACGACCGAGAGAGAACGTCCTGACATCAGGGACGGCACTCAGAGGGTCTTCATGTAGATGTGCATGGCGTCGCCCGGATTGTAATAGTTGGCGATCTCCGCGACGCGCGCGTAGCCGCACGATTCGTACAGCGCGCGGGCGGCACGATAGTCCGGCCGGCCGGACGTCTCGATCATGATCGCTCGCCCGGCCATCCCGCGGACGCTCCGCTCCGCGTGTTCCAGCAGCGCCCGTCCGGTTCCGCGCCGCCGTGCGTCGGGCGCGACGACGATCCAGTAGATGTCGTGGACGGCGTCGGTGATGGGGTTGTGCCCGTAGCACACGAAGCCGATGACCCGCGGCGAGGGATCGGCCGTGCCGGCCGCGCCCTCGGCAAGATGGATCCGATAGTCGGTGCTGCCGGCGAGATGCTCGTCGATCAACTCTTCCGCCACCTGCATTTCACGCGGTTCGAACATCCCGCCCTGCAGCAGCGTCTGGAGCGCGGCCCGATCGACGCCTGTCATGTCGCGGATTCGCATGGGACGAGCGGCCCGGGTCGCGCCGCGCCGCGCTGCGGGTATGCTAACCGCTGCTTGTCACCCACACAAAGCCACTCCCGCATCCGCTTCGAGCCGCTCGAGGACGATGGCCGGGGATCACACGAAGGGCCAGTCGACGCGTCGCGCCTCGGCCTCTCGCATTTCTTCGCCGCGGCCGCGCGCCACGTGCGGCCTTACTGGACGGGGACGGCCGTCGTCGCGCTTGCCGGTGTGCCGCAGGTCGCGCTCGAGACCGCCCAGCCCATGCTCCTGATGGTGCTCATCGACGGGATCGTCGGGCGGGACATGGCGCTCGTCTGGGGCGCCTCGCTGGGCCTCGTGGCACTGATTCCGATCTACGTGGCCGGCAACTTCGTCGGCGAGTACATGGCGGCGCGCGTCGCCGCGTCTGTCTCCAACGATCTCCGCATTGCCGCCTTCTGGCGGCTGCAGGCGCTTTCCGTGGGCTATCACCGCGGCAGTACTCGCGGCGACCTGCTGTCGCGGTTCAGCTCCGATCTCGATGCCGTCGAGCGTGCGGTCGCCTCAGAGTTCCCGTTCGTGTGGGCCTGCCTGCTGGCCATCGTCATCGGCGTGGGCCTGCTGTTCACGGTCGATTGGCGGCTGGCGATCGGCCTTTGTGCGCTGATGCCGGTCGTGATCATCGGCCCGCGCTGGCTCGCCACGCGAGCAAGCCGCGCGAGCTACCAGCGCCAGCGCGACGCCGCGGCCGTGATGAGCGCAACCGAGGAGAGCCTGGCCGCGCACGCGGTGATCAAGGCATTCGATCTCCAGGGCACGATGCTGGCCGGCTACGGCCGTCGGCTCGCGGAGCTGTATCGGAGCACGGTACATGCGAACTGGCTGAGCGGGCTACAGGCGGCCTCCATCAGCGGCAGCGGATCGATCTTGCTCGTCATCGCGATCACCGCCGGCGCGTGGCTTGCCGTGCGGGGCGAGCTATCCGTCGGGGGACTGGTCGGCGTGATCGACCTGCTCTGGTTCATGATTGGGAACCTGCAGGCGCTGGCCGGTGTCGTCCCTCAGCTGCAGCGGTCCGCCGCCGGCATGGCTCGCATTCAGGAAGTGCTGGACGCGCCCGAAGAAGTACCCGACCGGCCGGGCGCGCATCCGCTCCCGCGCTTTTCCGGCGCCATTCAACTGCGGGACGCCAGCTTCGCGTACGGCGCCTCGGCGCCGGCGCTCTATAAAGTCAGCGTCACGATTCGCGCCGGCGAGTCGATCGCCATCGTCGGGCCGAGCGGATCGGGCAAGAGCACGATGCTCGGCCTGTTGCTGCGACTGCACGATCCCTCGCTCGGGGCCATTGTCATCGACGGCCACGATCTCCGCACCGTGACGCAGACGTCGCTGCGGACCCAGATCGGCGTCGTCTTTCAAGAGAGCTATCTGTTCGAGATGACGATCCGCGAGAACATCCGGCTGGGAAACCCGGAGGCGAGCGACGGCGAGATCGAAGCCGCCGCACGCGACGCCGGCATTCACGATTTCATCGCGTCACTCCCGCGCGGCTACGACACGCGCATCGGTCAGGGCGGCGGCGGGCTGTCGGGAGGCGAACGGCAGCGCGTCGCGCTGGCGCGCGCGCTCGTCCGGCGTCCGGCGATTCTGATTCTCGATGAGGCGACGTCCGCGCTTGACCCTCAGGCAGCGGCCGCCTTCCACCGCACCTTGCAGAAGCTGTCCGAAGGGCGCACGGTCATTTCGATCACGCACCGGCTGACGACGTCGATGGCGGGCCGGATCCTCGTGTTGAGCGGCGGCCGTCTTGTCGAAGACGGCAGCCACGATGAGCTCATCGCCCGGTCGGGGGTGTACTCGCAGCTCTGGCAGGCGCAGCCGCAGGGTCGCGGCTGATTCCCAGCCGATCGTTCGCCGAAGACACGATCGACCCGATCAGCGCCTCATATCCGACGCCGACAAGCCCGGCCAGGATGACGAGATCACCCAGCACCGGGTGGAGACCGGCGAGCGGATTCACTTCGAGGAACTGCGGACGCCCCGTCGCATCGCAGCGGCAGTCCACGCGTCCGAGGTCGCGGCAGCCGAGGCCGGTCCACGCGCGCAGCGCGATGTCGGCCGCCCCAGCCGCTGCCGCGTCGTCGGCGATCCGGTACTGCGCGTGCACGAGCTTCTTGTTCGCGTACGAGTAGCCGTGCGCTTCGGCGTCAGCGGTGAAGACCACCTCCAGCACGCCCAGCACTCTGGCGCGCGGTCCCGTACCGCTGATGCCGACCGTGAGCTCGCGGCCGGGCAGGTATGTCTCGACGAGCGCCGGCTGGCGGTATTTCGCGATCATTTGCGCGCAGACCGCTGCCAGGGCCCCCGGCTCGGCGACGTGCGACGCCGCAGAGATGCCGACGCTCGATCCGGACGCGACGGGCTTCACAAACAACGGGTACGGCAGCTGGACGCGCGCGGCCTCGTCGGGCGATGACACCACGGCGAAGTCGGGCGTCGGCAGCCCGAGGTCGCGCACGACGTGCTTGGTGACCCCCTTGTGTAGCGTCAGCGCGAAGACGAGCCCGTCGGAGAAGGTGTACGGGACCTGGAACGCGTCGAGCAATGCGGGCACCTGCGCCTCGCGCGCGAAGCCGAACAGGCCCTCGGCGTAGTTGAAGACCAGGTCCCATCGATCGCCGGCGGCCAGCCTGCCGGTGAGCGGCTTGATGCCACCGATGCGATCGACCTCATGTCCGAGTGACCTCAGCGCCGACTCGATGGCGTCGATCGTTTCGGCCGCATCGAACTCGGCAGTGTCTTCTTCGCTATACCCTTGCCGGAGATAGTCGTCGCGGAGGTCGTAGGTGAACCCGATGCGCACGGTTACAACTGCGGATCGGGGAAGCGAAACACCTGGCC
Source organism: uncultured Acidimicrobiia bacterium (assembly GCA_963784445.1). Taxonomy (GTDB): domain Bacteria; phylum Acidobacteriota; class Vicinamibacteria; order Vicinamibacterales; family UBA2999; genus 12-FULL-67-14b. The sequence goes on from CAWARO010000004.1 coordinate 109,993, forward strand.
TTCGTAATTCCTGAGCAGCAGATCGTCACCCTCACGCGTGAGCTGCGAGGTCGGCAGGACCGGGATCTTCCCTCCACCGCCCGGGACGTCAATTGCGAAAGTGGGGACCGCGTACCCGCTCGTGTGTCCGCGCAAGCCCTCGACGATCTCAAGTGACTTGCTCACGCGCGTGCGGAAGTGTGACGTACCGACGACGAGATCGGCTTGGTACAGGTAGTACGGCTTCACGCGGCAGCGGAGCAATCCGTGAAAGAGCCGGCGGCACACGTCCACGCTGTCGTTCACGCCTAGCAGCAGCGGCGTTTGGCTGCCGAGCGGGATGCCGGCATCGGCGAGCCGGCCGCAGGCGCGCTCCACCTCCGGCGTCAGCTCGTCCGGGTGGATGAAGTGCAGGCTCATCCAGAGCGGGTGGTAGCGGCGCAGCATCCGCACGAGCGCCGGCGTGATGCGTTGCGGCAGCACGGTGGGCACTTTGGTGCCGATGCGGAGGAACTCGACGTGCGGGATTTGGCGCAGGCGCGACAGCACCCACTCGAGGCGATCGTCCGACAGGAGCAGGGGATCGCCGCCGGAGAGCAGCACATCGCGGATCACCGGCGTGCGCGCGATGTAGTCGATCGCGCGTTCCCACTGCGTGGTGCTGAACTCGTAATCGCCGTCCTGGTTGCCGACGATCCGCGAGCGCGTACAGTACCCGGCAGTACACGGGACACGTGCCCGTGACGAGGAACAGCACGCGGTCGGGATAGCGGTGCACCAATCCAGGAACCGGGCTGTCGGCGTCTTCGCTCAGCGGGTCGATCTTCTCGTCGGGCGTTCGCACGAACTCCTGGTTCACCATCACCATCGTGCGGCGGAGCGGCTGCGTGGGGTCATCCCGGTCGAGGAGGCTCGCGTAGTACGGCGTGATGCGGTTCGGCAGGCTGTTGCGGCTGCGCTCCAGGGCGCTGCGCTCGTCCTCAGAGAGGTGGAGCACTCGCTCGAGCGCCTCGAGCCCACGAATGGAATGACGGAGCTGCCATCGCCAGTCGTTCCACTCGCGAGCGGAGGCGTCAGGGAAGAACGTGCGGCGGAACAGGCGAACGCGGGAGCTCGACAATTGAACCGTCGCGAGAGTATACGGCAACGCGGAATCGCCGCACATTCCTCAAGCGAGGTATCCGAATTTGCGGTTCGTGCGCAAGGATGCGCAGGTCGGGGCCACGAACTCCGCGCCCCGGCTCGAACGTTCGCGCGGGGCGCAGAGTCCCTTCAGTCTGTTGTGGGGCGAACCCGCCCTTATAGCGCGCCGTTAGCCCACGGCCCCGTGATGGCGAACGTGATACCGGGCCCCTGCAGGTTGACGAACAGCCACTCGCCGTTCGGGCTGTAGCACGCTCCGGCAAACTCAGAGCCCGTAAACGATCCGGTCAGGCCGTTCCGCTCCCCGTTCAGCACCACGGTGTTCTTCGCGAACGGGAAAATCTCGCCGGTCACCGTCAGGCCGTGGACGAATTCTTCGCCGCTGCCGTCTTCGCAGAGCACCAGTCCGCCGCGCGGGCTGACCGTGATGTTGTCTGGCGCGTTGAGCACGGCCGCCGACGGCGACTGGAACAGCAACGTGATCGTTTCCTCGCGCGGATCGTAGACCCAGATCTGGCCCTGGCCGACGCCGCCGCTGGTTGACGCGATATAGATCTTGCGATCGTTGCCGTACCAGCAGCCTTCGAGACGGCCGAACGTGGCCGCGCCCTGCGTGCGACCCTGCGCCCAGACGAAGTTACCGGGCATGGTGGGCGAGATGCTGTCGGGCTGTCCGATCTCCACCCAGTCAACGGGGAAGGTGACGCCATTCGGGTAGCTCGCACCGAGGTTGGCCAGCGGAGATGTCGGGACCTTCAGCATGAACAGGCGGCCGCCTTCGTGCAAACGGTTGCGCTTGTTGGGGACGTAACGATAGAACCCCGACGAGCCGCCGGCGTCCTCCGTTTCGTAGACGAACCCGGTCACCGGATCCATGGCGACCGCCTCGTGCGAGAAGCGGCCCATGTCGCGAATCGGCTCGGGGTTGCCATCGCCGTCGGCAGGCACATCAAAGACGTAGCCGTGCGGCATGCCCGTCGTGGTGTTGAAGAGCGTGGTTTCCTCGCACGTGAGCCACGAGCCCCAAACCGTCGGGCCGCCCGCGCAGTTCCTGACCGTACCGCTCAGGCTCGGCCTCGTGGTGATGTACTGCCCGGACTTTTGATCGAACTCAATTGTCGTCGTGCCGCCGCTGGCGTCCGGGTCGTACGCTACGTCGCCGAATGGCGTCCCGGTGCCTTGCTCGTGATTCCGCACGATCCGGATGCGGTGACCCCGCCAGTGCATCGCCGCCATACCGTCGTGCGCGCCCGGCGTCGGAGCGCCGTTCTCCATCTCGTCGCCCCACCAGCCGAGGCTGAGGTAGCGGAAACCTTCCGGCAGCATCAGCAACGGCAGCCCGGTTGTTTCATCGATGGCAGACACGAGCGGCCCATAGCCAGTGCCTTGTGATCGTGGCTTCGCGTCAACGCGAGTGGCGAAAGCTGACAGTGGAACGGATGCGGCGGCCGCGGCCGCGGCGGCGTGTTTGAGAAATGATCGACGCTGCATGAAACTCCTCCAGGATGGCGCCCGGAGAAGCTCCCGGTACGCGCCAACGAGTCTGCAGAAGCCGCATGACATTGACTTTTCGGCGGCGTAAAGCTCGCGCGTCAACCGTTGAAAAGTTTGGCGACTGAGCAGTGGCGGGGGCCGGGCCTGAAGAAAGTAACGAACACGTCGACTGGCTCGAACTCCTCTGCCTCATTCCTGTCCCGACGCCGCCTCAGGAGTCGATGCGCTCGCTGCGGCCAGTTGTGTCGGTCGTCTCGCTCGGCGTCGCGTGCGGCGGGACCATCACTGGTGTGGACTCCGATGCCTGACGCTGCATCGACGCCGCCGCAACCCATGCACGCGGCAAACCGAACGCCAGAACGGCCACGGAGATCACGAGCATCAGGATCGACGGCAATACGCCCGACGGCGCCTGCGCTTGCCGCATGAGCAGGGCCGCAACCTCGAGCCAGACGAACCCTGGCACATACATGAGCGCGATGCCGATGAGCGCCAGACGGGCCGCACTCGCGCGATGGCGGTCCCACGAGCGGCGCTCGCTCAGCCAACCAACCGCGAACGCTGCCGCGATCAACCCCACCACATATCCAAGCCCATAGCGGACATAAGGTGTGCCGCCGTAGCCCACTCTCGTCCAGGCACTGATCCCGGGCCCGAAAACCGGCAGACCGAGGATCGCGAGGGCGATATGGATCGTCACGGCCAGAGCGCCCGCTCGACTGCCCAGAACCGCTCCTGTCAGAAGCACGGCCAGGGGCTGAAACCAGATCGGACCCATCCGCACCTGCGCAAGCACGGAGATGGCGATGGCGGACGCCGTCACGAGGGCAGCCGTCGCGAGTCTGTCGGAGCGCGGGACGAACATCGCGGCCAGCGTGGGAGACTCGGTGCCGCCGGTCATCCACCGGCCAATGCCTTTGGCGATGTCATGCGATGTCGTGAACGGCGGGGCCTGCGACGACGGGATCGTCGCGTGTCCGCTTGGAGGCGTCGCCAGAACGGCGCCGGCGCGCTCGAGAATCAATCGCGTCGTTTCCGAGAGCCGGTCGAGATGATTCTGGAGCGGCGGGGTCAGCGCGTCCAGCCAGTGCGGCATGCTTATGAAGTACTCGAGCGTCTTCGACATCGGCACATCTTCGATGCGGAATGGAATGACTGGCAGCCCCCGGTGCACCGCCCGCTCGACTTCACGCTTGATCTGCGGGGAATCGTTCGCCTTTGCTGAGTACACGAGCACCATCACGCGACTGGCGTTTATGGCATCGACGATGGCGCCGCCCCAGTCCACACCAGGCAGGATGTCCCGGGGAGTAATCCAGCAGCGGATCCCTTTGTTTTCGAGCGTCGCGCAAACGGCATCGGCCGTTGGTTTGTCGTCCGATGAGTAGCTGATGAACACGTCGTGGGGCATGGTCTCAGCTCCAGACCAGTTCGGTACAGATTACGAAATGATACCGCGACCCTGGCGAGGCCACGATGTCGAAAGGCTCTCACTGGAGAGCCGGCAGCTGCAGTAACGCCGGGCCTGAAATCATCGATGTCAGGCCCGGCGAGATCGATTCAGTCAGTGCACAGGACGCAGGTAGAGATTCGCGGCACGCTTGCCGATTTGTCGACCGTACCAGGTCCCTTCTTCGACCGACTTGCGGAAGTGAAACCCGATCAGGATGCGCGAGTACGCGTTCTCGGCCGCCGCCTGGGAGAAGCTGGTAAACGAGCGGAATACAGGTGTCGCATCGCTGCAGGTACTGCCATCAGGCAGCGTCGCGCCGCAATCCCGGAAGCTGATCTCGTCGGTGCCGAACACTTGCTTCAACACTTCAGCACCTGCTCCGCCTTCAATCGAGTGACCAGAGGCGTAGTCCTGGTTCGGAGGAGTCCCGCGAAGAGGTGTCCATGCCGGGTCACCGACCGTATCTGGATTGCCGTCCGTGTCTGCTGTCTGAATAGCGGTGACCGGTCGCCAGTAGTTGTAATGGTTCTTGGTGCTGGACATGGCGATGTACCCGTCCGCAAGCGCCATGTTGAGCAGCCCGAACAGGCGGGAGTTCTCCCAAGGTCCGAATCCCCGGTTACTCGAAACGGTTCTCGCAATCCGGTTCCACTTCAGCGGGGAGCTCTCCTACCAGAAGAGGGCGATTTCGGTCTCTTCGTCGGTGCGTTCGGTGCTGGTGATCGCTGCCGAGAGATTTCACCTCGTTGAAGTCATCGGTGTACTTCTTGCTGTCCACCGCATAAGGCGGCCCCGGGCGGAACTGCGAGCTGTGGTGCAAGACGAACGGCGTCACGTTTGCCCAACTCTGAAAGGCGATGAACGGGGTACCCGGTGTGCATTGATACTCCCCCGGCTCGGTGTCCTGCGGGCAGTCGAAGTTGAGAAATGGTCCAACCGCACCGTCTGCGGCCCTAAGGGCGAGGATGGCGGCGGCCGCGGCCCGGCCAACCGCAACACCCTGGGTCTTGGCCTCGCCATCGGGGATCGCGTCGATCGCCGTTGTAAAAGCGGCGAGGACGCTTGCTACGCCTGCATCGATGCACGATTGAGCGTGGAGCTCGAGAGGCAGTTGCGAGATGAGCGGGACCAGCACATACCGCGCTGCCGCAGCAACCGCGGCATCAGGAGAAGCGCCCGCGTCCGCCTGCGCGTCGAAGGCGTACGGGCGAGAGCGACGATCGATGGCATTGAGCGCATCGTGGATCGCGACGTGCATCATCGCGTAAATGCGCGATTCGTGAAGTGGGTTGGCGAGAGGGGCGAGACACGCCGCGGTGGCAGCCGCACCCGCATTTTCGTTCCAGAGAATGACGGGATCGTCGCCCGCAGCGAAGGCCCGTTCACCTTCAGCAGCCACATACCGCGCGGATACACCGGCTACCAATGACGACATTAGCCCGACAAGGGCCGCTCCTCTGATCAACCGTTTGATTTTCTGGGTGGCGACGGTTCTGAATTCGTCCATAGCTCCTCCGTGTGCGGAAGACGCGCCGGTGTGGCGAGCAACCGCCGAATTCGGGGGGCACGAGAGGGGGAGGCGCGGATACTAGCACATCCGAACAGGAGCCTTCGGCGTTTCCTAACCTGAGGCATATCGGCGCCGCAGAAACGGCAACACCAGCGCTCTTGTGCGTTCGGGCTCGTCGATCATCGGCCAATGACCGGCGCCGTCAATTTTCTGAACGTCGGCGTCGAAATACTGCGCTTGTGCGTCGGCGTAACGCACCGGAATGTTCGGATCGCCGGCGCCCCACACCACCAATGCCGGCACCGCGTGCGGCGCCAGCATCTCGCCTTGCCTCACCGACGCCACCGCTGATGCCGACGTTGCGCGATACAACGCTAGCACCGCCCGCCGTGTGCCGCGATCCCACTGATCGAACATCCGATTGAGAGTCGCATCGGGCAAGGGCTTCGGATTGTCTCGGTTCAGGCTTCGCTTGAACAGCCATCGCGTCGTCGCGAAGATCGCCAGCTCGCCAAGCAGCGGTGTGCGCCATAAGTGCGCGTACTTGTGGTAGCGATAGCCGGGCAACACCCCGACGTTGATCAAGACGAGGCTGCGAACGCGATCGGCGTGGGCCGCGGCCCACGCCAGGCCCCACGGTCCGCCAAAGTCGTGGAGCACCAGGTGCGCGCGAGTCACGCCGAAGTGCTCGAGGATGGCGTCGAGGTGGCGCGCGAAGCCATCGACCGTGTAGGTAAAGCCCGCCGCGCGCTCCGACTTGCCGAAGCCGGGCATGTCGGGCGCGAGCACGCGCGCAAAATCACCAATGTGGGGGACGAGCTCGTCGAAGTCTTCGCTCGATCCCGGGTTGCCGTGCACGAAGACCACTGCTTCCGACGAGCGGGGCGAACCAGCCTGGCGGACCAGCGTTTGCACGCCATTGATGGTGACGACGTTTGCAACGACGTGGGTCACCGATCAGGTCGCGGATGGTTGTGGCACGTGGGTGGTGCGCGGGCGCACCGCGTGAATCTTCAACGCGAGCGTGCCATGCCGCGGCACGGCGGTCATCCCGGCGTCGAGTATGGGCGGCGGTCCCTCGATCGAGCGCATCTCGGCGAACTGCAGCAACGTCGCCAGAATCTGCATCGACTCCTGCACTGCCATGTGCTGCCCCATGCACCCGCGTGCTCCGCTGCTGAACGGGATGAAGGCATATCGCGGAAGACGGCGCTCGAATTCCGATGTCCACCGCTCGGGTTTGAAGGCAAGCGGATCTTCGTAGTGACGAGGCGAGCGGTGGACCGCCCAGGGCGAGATTAAGATCTCCGATCCTTTCGGGACCTTCGTGTCGCCGATCTGTGTGTCGCGAACGGCGGCACGACCGAGGATTGGAATCGACGGGTAGAGTCGTAACGCTTCGCGCAAGACGTTATAGAGATACGGCAACTGCTTTGCCGCTTCGGTGCTGGCGAGCCCTCCGGCCAGCACGGTCGCGAGCTCGGCTTTCACGCGGGCTTCGACCTCGCGGTGCGTGCTGATCAAATGGAGCGTCCAGGCGAGTACCGCGGCAGTGGTCTCGTAGGCGGCGAGAAACAACGTCACCAGCTCATCGCGGATCGCCAGGTCGGGCATCGGACTGCCGTCGGGATCGCGATGGTCGATCAATTGCGCGATGATGTTCCCGTCGCTTGCGCCGCCGTTGCGGCGGCGGCGCGCAATCAAATCGTAGATGCACCGGTCGAGCGCGCGGATCGCGCTCCGGTAACGAACGTTCGCCCGCGTCGGCATCATCACCGGTACCGGCCAGTAGGTGCGCTCCCACTTCGCGTAGAACGCCTGCGAGGCGTCGCAGGCGCAGAGCAGCGCATCACGCACCTCCAGCTCGCCGACGCCAAACAGCGTGTCGCATGCGATTCGCAGCGTGAGGTGCGACATGTCGAGCGGGATGTCGCGCGAATCGCCGGCCTTCCACTCGTGGAGCAGCGCTTCGGTGTGTTGGTGGATCGCCGGAACGTAGTGGTCGACCTGGCGCGGCGTGAAGCGCGGCCGCACGCGCGCGGCATTGCGCTTCCAGGTTTCGCCGGAGGAGGTGACGAGCCCGTCACCAAACAACGGACGGGCCGCGCTGCGCAAGACCCAGGTTTTGATGAAGTCCTCGTTGCGATGAACGAGCACCTCGCCGATCAGATCGGGGTCCGACACCACGAAGAGCGGCATGTAATAGATACGAAGACGCGCGATCGGAAACTCGCGCTCGCACCGTTCCATGAAGGCGAGCTTGCCGGGTTGCATCTGGGTGAGATGGCCGGTGAACCAGGATGCCACCGGCAGGCTGTATTTCTCGGCCATGAACGCGCATTCTAACCGCTTTAGCTCGGCCTTGGTCGAATCCCGGCGCTGTCGGCACTGTCGTGGTTGACACGCCTCTAACGCAGACCAATAATCCGCGCTGCGCCTGGCCCTCCGACGCTCAGCACGTGTCGTCGTTTCATTTCCAATCGGACCGTCTCGCCTTCGCATGGAGGACGCAATGAAGACCCGCCGATGCCACTTGAAAGCATTCACAAGGATCGGCAGCTTCGCTGTTGCCGTGTCGCTGTTGGGACTCAACTTCGAAAGAACGCTGCTGGCGTTCAACTACGTGGTCGATGCCAACGGCACCTACTGGGGCATCCAGGACGCCGCCTCGCCGCGCGTCGATACCGGCAGCATCCGGGCCACGCAGATCGCGCCAGGCGGGAACAACGTGGCGTTCAGCACGCAGATCAACGGCTTTGGCGGCATCAAGGTCCTCGTGCAGGCGAAACGGCCTCCTCGCTTCAACGGCGAGCTGATGCGCGGCTTTGGCCTGACGTTCGATGGCATCGATCGCTTCGCGACCACGACCTCGGTGGGCCTCGGCGGCGTGACGATGTCGCGCACGGTGTTCATCAACCGCAGCGCCAACTATGGGCGCTGGATCGATAGTTTCACCAACACGAGCGACAAGACGCTGACGATCAAAGTCGCCTTCGGGGGCCAGTCGGGCATCGGCACGGCCGCAGTGTCAACGGCGGTGGTCAACACCTCCAGCGGCGATACGCTGGTCACGCCCGCGGACTCGTGGGTCGAGGTCGCCACGCCGTTGGCGGGCGCGACACCGGTCGGTGGCCCGCAAATCACGGTGCTTGGAACTCCGAGCACTCCTGCCGATCCCTTCAGCGGGGCGATGACCTTTGCCGGCAACTGGCTCCTGGACAGCTTCAACGACCCGCTGGTCTACACCGGCCATGAAGCGAACTTCCAGGCGTACGTGAACACGCTCACCATTCCCCCCGGCAAGAGCCGGTCGCTGCTGCACTTCATCGTGCTAGGTCCGCGCGTCGATGCGACGACATCCGCCGCCGAGCGCGCAGAGATCGAGGCCACCGCGAACAATCTCGTAGCCGCGCCCGACATCAGCGGCCTGACGACCGCGGAGATTTGCACGATCCGCAACTTCGACGTCGATGCGCTGTCGGCAGCCGGCTTCGACTACGACAGATGCAGACGAGGGCGGGGCCCGAAGGTGGACGTGGTTGCGCAGGCCAAGGTGCCCAAACCGGCGAAAGCCGGGCGCTCGGACTACGACGTGGTCGAGAAGACCGTGGGTCAGCTCCGCAGCGACTTGGAAAGTGGCCGCACGACCTCGCAGGAAATTACCCGGGCGTACCTGGACCGGATCGCCTACTACGACAAAGGCCAGTTCGGATTCAACGCGTTCGAGATCGTCGCCGCCGACGCCATGAAGCAGGCCAGAGCCGCCGATCGTGCGCGCGACCGTGGCGCGAGCGGCCCGCTCCTCGGCATCCCGATCGCGATCAAAAACAACTACGACACGTTCGACATGGCGACCACCAACGGCAGCTTCACGTTCGCGGGATTCCTCCCGGCTCGCGACGCGTTCCAGGTGGCACGGCTGCGCGAAGCGGGTGCCGTCATCATCGGCAAGACGGGGTTGGAGGAGTACGCGACATTCGGCCACTGGTCCAATGACGCGTGGGGCCAGGTGTGGAACGTGCACCTCCCATCGAAGTCGCCGCTGGCGTCGAGCGGCGGTTCGGCCTCTGCGGTGGCGGGAAGCTTCGCGGCAGCCGCCATGGGATCGCAGACCGGCGACTCCCTCTACGCTCCGGCGAGCGGGGCCAGCCTGGTGACGCTGCGCGGCACCGATGGCCTCGAAAGCGGGAGCGGCATTCAGCCGCTGGTCTGGATGACGGACTTCGGGGGAGCGATCACTCGCTCCGTCTCAGATCTCGCGGACATGCTGAACATCGTGACGGGCATCGACCCCGAGGATCCCGCGACATTGGCCCGGCCGGCGGGCGCCGTGCCGGCCAACTGGCGCTCCGTGCTCGACCCCAATGCCCTGCAGGGCAAACGCATCGGCTACGTCGACTCAGCGTGGGCCGATGTATTCGGGCCGGCGACGCCGCCATTCGGGACCAACGGCACGATCGAGGCGATGAAGGATGCGCTCCAGTTCTTGGAGGATGCGGGCGCGACCATCGTTCAAATGGGCCAGCTTGCGAGTCCTCCGACGCCCGACGCACCGCCGGCGCCACCGCAGCCTATTCCGGGCAACAGAATCACCGCCGAAGGGTGGCGGCAGTACATCGACGGCCATCCCGAGCTCGTCACGCAGGGCTTCTCGATCTTCACCGAGGTCGACGTGGACTGTTCGCAGAAGAAGGTCCTTTATGTGCGCGCCGCTCCGGAGACCTGCCTGGTGGCGGCGCAGCCCCGGTTAACGCCGGCTGAAATCCAGCAGCATCGGGATTACCGTCAGATCACTCGCGCGGCCGGCGTGAAGCAGTGGATGGATAACGCGAACGTCGACGCGGTTGTCTACCCAGGACTCCTCAGCGACATCAGCCTCAACGACGGCGGGGGCGGCGGCATGGGCAAGAACGCGTTCGGCCGGCGCGACACGCCGAGCGCAGGAAATGGAGTGCCAACGATTGCCATACCGGCGGGTGCGAACGATCACGGGCAGCCGGTCAACATTCAGCTGATGGGACGTGCGTGGGACGACGCCCGGCTGGTTGGCTTTGCCTATGCGTTCGAGCGTCTCGCGAATGCGGCGGGCCGAGGCCATGTCCCGGCCACGACCGTCCCGCCCCTCGGGAAGGTTCATGATGACGACCAAGATCACGATCGAGGTCGCGATGATGATCAGAGCAAAGACGAGGATGACTGGGACAGGTGGCCAGGGGACAGGCGCGGCAACCGAAAGTAGGATTTACTTGATCGCGCTGGCGCCGGCCTTCGAGATCTGCTCATCCTCGATGGCGCGCACGCCGCTTGTGCCGACCGCGCCGATGAACTCCGTACCGCGTATGATCGGGACACCGCCCGCGAAGGTGATGCCGTTAGGCACTTCCTTGACGCTGCCGGCCTTGAGCTGCTCGCCGTAGGTGGATGTGGCCAGCTTGGTTGCCACCACGGTGGCCGCCTTGCGCGTGGCGATGTCGTACGAGCGCGGGCTCGCGCCGCTCAGCCGCCGCAGCACCACCGGCACGCCGGCGGCGTCGGTCACGACGATGGTGACGTTCCACTTGTTCTTGCGCGCCTCGGCTTCGGCCGCGTCGATCACCTGCACGGCCATCTCATAGGTCAACGCCTGCGGGGCCGGTGCGGCGGGTTGCTGGGCCGCGACTGTGGCTGCGAAAAACAGACCAACGATCAGCTGTGCCGATAGGCGAACGGAAGTCACACGATTCATGAAGGCTCCTTGCGTGAATTGTATGCTCACTTGCACACGAAGCTGGCCGCTTCGCCGATGCTGCCCGATCCTTGCTCATGACGTGCAGGAGTGCCGGCAGCATCAGGGAGTGCCTTTCAACATGTCTTCCGGTGACCGCTTTTCCATCTGGAACGTCTGCTCGACCGAGATGTAATCCTTGTAGCCAAGGCGCGCAATCGGACGGATCTTCGCAACGTCAACGCGCCCGTCCGCGGTGATTGCCGCATCGTCGATGTGCACGGCCACGACCTGCCCAATCACGACGTGGTGCGCAGAGGTCGGCTTGCGGCCCGGCAGCGTCACAATCTGATGCAGTTGGCACTCGAAGTGCACTGGTGAGCCCTTGACTCTTGGCGGACGCACCAGGCGCGAGGGCAGTGGCTCCAGTCCCGCCGCGATCATTTCATCGACGCTGCGCTCCATGATTCGCGCCGTCTCGTTCATCTGATCCTTCTGCGCCCACGTCGCCATGTTGTAGACGAACTCACCGGTGGCCTCGACGTTCGCCACCGTGTCTTTCTTGCCGCCGTCGGCTTCGTGCACGCCGGCAGAGAACATCACGAACGGCGGATCGTAGCTGAGCATGTTGAAGAAGCTGAAGGGCGCGAGGTTGACGATGCCCGCCTCGTCGATCGTCGTGATCCATCCGATCGGGCGTGGCACCACACAGGCCTTCAGGGGGTTGTAACGCAGGCCGTGATCGTTGTTCGCGGTCTCGTAATACATCTGGAGCCTTTCGACGGAGCGGTCGCGGCGAAGTATTCCCGCATTCCCGCCGCGGCGCAAGCAGTTGCGTTAGAGTGCGTCACAAGATGCGCATTCAGCATGGCACGGGCGGATCGCATTGGCTGCAGCGCCGATGCATCGCGGTGCTCGCCGTGTGTTTCTGCCTCGCAGGCGTCGAGGCGCAGGAAACGGTGCGGCGGCCGTTTCTCGGTGTGACGCACATTACGCGCAGCGAGACCTCACCCCGCGATGTGCGCATGCACATTGTCTCGATCGACCTCACCGCGCCCGGCATTCGCTTCAAGGTCACGCCGCCGGGAGGTCCACGGGAAACGATTCGGCAAACGACGCTGCAGTTTCTCGAGGAGGAGCGCGCACAAGTGGCGGTCAACGCTCACTTCTTTCTGCCGTTTCCCTCCGCCAATCCATTCGCCTCACTGATCGGATTCGCGGCGTCGGATGGCGTGGTCTATTCGGCCTTTGAAGCGCCTGAGCAGTCGTTCGCGATTGTTACCAACGCGCCGGCCATCAACATCGATGCCCACAATCGTGCCGGCATCGTCCACCTCCGCCCAGGTGGTGCGGGCACGAACGTTCTCGAACGCGTGAGGCCCTGGAACGCGGTGGCCGGCTCGGCCCAGATCATCACCAACGGCGTGAAGACGATTCCGAGTTACCAGGACGCTCAGCATCCGCGGGCGTTGCTGACGCCTGGTGGGCCGACGGATTATTCCAACGCCCGCTCGTGGTACGACGTGCCCAACGCGCGCACGGTGATTGGGCTCGCGAACCGCCAGCGCACGTTGATCCTGTTCACCGTCGATCGCGCGGCGGGCAGCCTGGGCATGTCGCTAGGAGAAGTGGCCGACCTGTTGATCCGCGACTACCGCGTCGAGCAGGCCCTGAATCTTGATGGCGGCGGCTCGACGACCCTCGCGATGGAGGATCCGATCACGCACGAACGATCGATCGTGAATCGATCGTCCGACAATCCGGCCGGCCGCGCGGTGGCGAGTAACCTCGCCGTGTTCGCGCGGCCGCGACGGTGAGGCGCGAGCCTATGGCTTGATGTTCTGGTTGACCCTGAACAGGTTGTGCCTGTCGTACTTCCGCTTGATCGAGACCAGTTTCTTGTAATTGTCTCGATAGGTCGCCTGGACCCGCTCGGCGCCCTCGTCGGCCATCATGAAGTTCACATACGCGCCGGGCATGTTGTAGGGATGGGTCGCCGCCCAGTAGTCGCGCGCCCACTGCGTGATCTTCTCCTTGTTTTTCGGATCGGGATCGACGCCGACGATCACCTCGGCAAACCTGGCGTCGCGGTTGCCCCACGCCGTGGCGCCAGCCTTCACCTTCGACGGCGCGCCGTCGATCGGATAGAGGTGCATCGACGACTGCATCGTTGGCAACTGCGATCCATGCTCCACGTGCCTGGCGATGGCCTCGTCGCTCAGCTCTTTCACGAAGTCGGCCTTCCAGTACCAGAGATGCCCCGGCGGGTAGAGCGCGTCGAACATGCTGTTCCAGGCCGGGTGGGGTATCGGTCCCGGCCAGGTCGAGCGCCGGCTTCTTGAAGGCGCGAATCGGCTTAAACACCTTCTCCGCCGACTTGAGCGGTCCCGAGTAGCACCACGCCACGCCGCACATCTTCTTCATGTGCAGATGCTCGGGGAACGGCGGGCCCGGCGGCACGACGAGGAACAGGAAAAAACCGCCTAACTGGTTCGGCGCCTTCTTGATGAAGTCGCGGTACCACTTCATGACTTCGGTCGCCTCGCTGAGCTCGTAGATGATCGGCCCGGCATAATCGGTGTGCACCGGGTGCATCCGGAACAGGAACGAGGTGACGACGCCGAAGTTGCCGCCGCCGCCGCGAATCGCCCAGAACAGATCGGCGTTCTTCTTGGCATTGGCGGTCACGAACCGGCCGTCGGCCAGCACGACGTCGACCTCGAGGATGTTGTCGATGGTCAGGCCGCAGCCGCGGGTGAGATGGCCGAGCCCGCCGCCGAGCGCCAGGCCGCCGACGCCGGTGGTCGAGATGATGCCGGTCGGCACGGCATAGCCGAACGCGTGCGTGGCGTGATCGACATCGCCCCATGTGCAGCCGCCTTCGACGCGCACGGTCTTCGCCACCGGGTCGACGCGAATACCCTTCATCCGCGACAACTGGATCACCAGGCCGTCGTCGACGCTGCCGAGGCCGCCGGCGTTGTGACCGCCGCTCTGGACGGCGAGCAGCATCTTCTGCTCGCGTGCGAAGTTCACGGCGGTGATGACGTCGGCGACATCAGCCACGCGCGCGATGAGGCGCGGCTTCTTGTCGATCATCGCGTTGTAGACCTTGCGGGCTTCCTGGTAACCGGCGTCGGACGGCTGGATCAGTTCGCCGCGCAGACTGGACTTGAACGCGGCGATGGCGGCATCGGTAGGCATGCTCGATCTCCTGGGTGCGTTCTGGAAAAGGACGACGTAGTTTAACCGAGGAGGGTACGGCGGAACAGGCCTGCGATCGAGCACGCCGCGAAACGGACCATCTGGCGTAGAATCCACCCGTTTTCAGTAAACGGAGGCCCACCATGCGCCGCGTCACCCTTTGGGTTCTGATCGTTGCCGCGCTCTTTACGCCGGCTATCGATGCCCAGCAAGCACCCGCCACGAGGATTGCCGACCGCACCGGCGGCGCCCAGCGCACCGACGGGTTCATTCCTTTTTATTGGGATGCGGCGCGCGGTCGCGTGCTGATCGAGATTCCTGCGTTCAGCGAGGACGTTCTCTATTACGTGTCGGCCGCTTCCGGCGCCGGCTCGGTGGAGATGCCGTTCGATCGCGGCATTCTCTCGAACGGGGTGATTCGCTTCGAGCGATCCGGACCGCGCGTGCTGGTGGTGTCGCAGAATCTCGACTACCGCGCCGTGGGTGGAAGTGCGGCGCAGGTTGAGAATGTCCGCGACTCGTTTGCCTCGTCCGTGCTGGCGGCGCTGCCAGTCGAAGCCGAAGAAGGTGGCCGCGTGCTCGCCGATGCCACGCCGCTCTTCATGCGCGATGCGGCCAACGTCGAAGGCCGGCTCCGAACGCTGAACCAGGGCGCGTTCCGATTTGATGCGGCGCGTAGCGCCTTCTACCCGCCGCGCATGCGGGCGTTCCCGCAGAACACCGAGATCGAAACGGTGGTCACGTTCGCGTCCGACAATCCGGGCCTCCTCGTGAACAACGTCACGCCCGATGGGCGCGCGTTCACGCTGCGCATCCATCACTCGTTCCTGAAGGCGCCGGAAGGCTATCGGCCGCGGCCCGCCGATCACCGTATCGGCGTCGGCGGCGTGAACTTCCGAGATTACGCGCGGCCCTTCAACGAGAGCACCGAAGTGTCGTGGGCCAGCCGCTGGCGTCTCGAAAAAGCAACTCCCGGCTCCGCGATGAGCGAGCCGAAGACGCCGATCGTCTTCTATCTCGACGCCGGCATTACCGAGCCGGTTCGCACCGCGATGCGCGAAGGCGCGCTACTGTGGAACAAGGCGTTCGAGGCCGCCGGCTTCCGCAACGCCGTGCAGGTGAGGGATCCGACGCCCGACATGGATCCGATGGACATCCGCTACGCGTGGATCCTCTGGATCAACCGCGATGAGCGCGGTTTCTCGAGCGGCGGCACGTATCGCGATCCGCGCACCGGCGAGATTCTCGGATCGAAGACGCGAATGGATTCGCACCGCATCCGCACCATCGGCAACTACTGGGAAAGCTATTCGCCCACCACCACCGGCGACGACTGCGCGATGTTCCTGCCGGTGCCGGACTATCTCCTCAGCATGACCACGCAGCCGAGTGCGATGCCGGCGGCGGAGCGCGACATGGTGTTGCTGCGGCAGAAGCTCCTCACCGCGCATGAGCTCGGCCACGTGTTCGGCTTCGGCCATAACTTCGCGTCGAGCGTGAACAATCGCGCCTCGGTGATGGAGTATCCGACGCCGCGGGTGAAGGTGGTCGGCACTCAACTCGATCTGACCGAGACCTTCAATGGCGCCACCGGCGAATACGACGCCTTCATGGCGCGCTACGCCTACACGGAGTTCCCGCCGGAGAAGGAGAAGGAAGGGCTCGAAGCGATCATCAAGGAGATGCGAACCAAGGGCATCCTGTACCTGCCGAGCACCGACCCGCGCTGGTCGTGGTACGACGATCGCGCCACGCCCACTGAATACCTGCGCGAAACCATGGCGGCGAGAAAGATCATGCTCGATCGCTTCGGCCCGGGCATCCTCAAGACCGGCGATCCGATCGGCGATCTGCGCGACATGCGGTTGTGGATGACCTACCTGCACCATCGCTGGGCAATCGAAGCCGGCATCCGCTACATCGGCGGCCAGTACCAGAACATCGTCGTCAAAGGTGAAGAGACACGGCCCACCGAGATCGTGCCGGCGGCGATGCAGCGCGAAGTCCTGGGCCTGCTGTTGTCGGCGGTGGAACCGGCGAATCTCGTCCTCGCGGAGCCGCTGCTCGTGCAGCTCACGCCGACGCCCGGAAACAACCTCGAGGATCTATCGAGCGACGCCGCGTTCGATCACCTGAAGGCTGCGCGCATCCTGTCGGCGTTGGTGCTCGAACCGTTGCTCGAGGCCGACCGCGCGGCACGACTGGTCATGTTCACCGATCGGCAGACCAGCGCGCTCACGCTTCACGAAATGGTGCAGGCGATGCTCACGGCTACATGGAAGGCGCCGCGTGATGCCGACGCGCGCCATCGCTCGCTGCGCCGCGTCACGCAACGCGTGGCCCTCGATTCGATGATGATCCTCGGCGGCAGCGATGACGCGTCGCCGGAATCACGCGCCTATATTCTCGATCAGCTGACCTTCCTCGGCGCAGATCTCGCGAAGAGGAGCGACGAGGATCCGGTCACCGCCGCGCATTACCGGCAATCCGCGCGCGACATCACGCGGTATCTCGAGAACCCGAAAGCAAATGCCCCGCGATCGGCGTCAGCCTCGTGGGGCGGCCGGCCGCGCTCGCGATTCCCGTTGCCTCCGGGACCGCCGCTGGGCGGACAGTGATCAAGGTTGCGGAACGAGGGCGGTTATTTGCTGCCCTCCTTCCGCCTCACCTTCACGGAGTCGTCCGCCTTCCATATCAGAACCGGAACGTGATGCCGCCGTTCAAGTGGAACTGGTGTGCGTACTTGGAGTCGCCGACCACGTAGCAGCCCCAATACGGATCGCACCACCATCCGCCGGCTTCGGAGGTGATGTAGGTCGGCGTCCACGTCGCCGAAAGGCGCACGCCGACGTTCGGCGAAGCGAAGTACTTCAGGCCGGCCGCCCACGTGGTCGAGAACTGCGTGTCGCCGCCGGTCTCGCCGCTGAACCCGGGCCGGGAGAACGGCACCGACGGGTAATTGGTGGCGCCGAGGCCAAGCAGGATGAACGGCCGCAGCGCCGCGTCCGCCTCGCCGAAGTTGTAGGCGAAGTACGGGTGGTAGCTCGTCACGTTCAGGTCACCGATGTCGACCGTATTGGTGCCCTCCACCCCCAGCGTGCTCATCTGCTGGTTGAACAGGAAGCCGACTTCGGCCGTTTCGCTGACGTTGAAGCCGACGCCGAAGCCCCACGAAAACGAGTCCTTGATGTCGATCGCATTGTAGATGTTGCCATCCAGGGCGCGGATGCCGTCCCCTGCGACACCGTCCGAAATGGTCCATCCTCCGAAGCCGCTCACCTCCACGCGGGCCTGGGCGGATGCAACCGCCGGCGTCAGCATCACCATGCTTAGGAGAGCGGTCACCAAATGTTGAGAGCGCATACGTAAGTTCCTCCGGAATTTGATAGGCAGCCAGTCTGCTCTGCCGGGGAGAGGCACTTTCCGTGCCACGTCGCCGGACGCGTAGGGTGGGGCGGCCGGCCCACCATCAGGTGTGACAAGCGCGAACACGCTGCGTCTTGTGCAATTCAAGACAGATTCGTATCGACCACCGGTGTGTGCTGTTTTGCACAGGTGATGCGGGAATCTTCACCTACGATGCATACAGCTAGAAATATCCCATGCTTGATGAATTCATCACGCTTAACCGCGACGAGATCATCCGCCGCTGCCGCGCGAAGGTCGCCAAGCGCACGTTCCCCACGCCAACATCGGAGGAGATCGCGCATGGCGTCCCGGTGTTCCTCGACCAGCTCACCGATGCGCTGCGTGGCGGCGGCACCGCGTCTGGCGACATCGCCAGGACGGCGGTGCGTCACGGGCATGAGCTCCTGCTCAAAGGCTTCACGGTTTCGCAGGTCGTTCACGACTACGGCGATGTGTGCCAGGCGATCACCGAACTGGCGGTAGAAACCTCGGCGCCGATTCGCACCGACGAATTTCGCCTGCTCAATGAGAGTCTTGATAACGCTATCGCGGGGGCGGTCACCGAATTCGGCCGCGCGCAGAATCAATCCACGCTCGATGGCGAGGCGGCACGCGGCACCGAGCGCGCCGGGTTTTTGGCGCATGAAATGCGCAACCTGCTCAATACCGCGATCATCGCGTTCGAAGTCCTCAAGACGGGGAATGTCGGCGTCGGCGGCGCCATGGGGGCGGTGTTGCAGCGGAACCTGCGGCGGGCCGGCGATCTGATTCGCCGCTCGCTGGCCGAGGTCAGGCTCAGCCAGGGCCTCCAGTATCCGGAGCGGTTCCTCATCGCTGAGTTCATCGAGGAGCTCACGCCGGCCGCAACGTTGGAGGGCAGCGTCTCGGGCATCAAGTTCTGCGTGTTGCCGATTCCCGCCGGGTTGGAAATCGAGGCCGACCGGCAGGTCCTTTCCGCGGTAGTGATGAATCTTCTTCAGAACGCGTTCAAGTTCACGCGCATGGCCACCGTCGTGACACTCCAGGTCACCGCCAGTCCGGACCGTGTGCTGATCGAAATTCATGATGAATGCGGTGGCTTGCCCGGCGGGAACGCCGACGGTCTGTTCCGCTCGGGCGAACAGCGCGCCGCCGATCGGACGGGGCTGGGGCTGGGTCTCGCCTACAGCCGATGGGCGGTTGAGGCCAATCACGGCCGGGTTTATGCGCGCAACGTGCCCGACAAGGGCTGCGTGTTTACGATTGACCTGCCGAGAATCCGGATTTCGGCGGCACAGGAAATCGTCGTTTCCGAGGAGTCTCAGGTCGTCAAGGAGTAGCCCTTCGGCCATAAGGGTTTTCCCATGGTGCGGTGCCGAATCGTGGCATGATCGCGGCGGAATGGCTGCCAAACGCGGGACGAAGGCGCCGCAACGGTTTGACGTGAACGCGTTTCTCGCGTCCGCCGGGCTGTCGCGTCGCGTCACGCAGCTGGCGGCGGGGAGCGTGGTCTTCGCCCAGGGCGCGGCCGCGCACACCGTCTTTTATATCCAGGACGGCACCGTCAAGTTGTCGGTCCTGTCCTCGGCCGGCAAAGAAGCCGTCGTGGCCATGCTCGGCCCGGGGGAATTCTTCGGCGAAGGTTGTCTTGCCGGCCAGACGAGGCGCATGGGATCGGCAACGGCGATTACCGACACCACCGTGCTGCGCATTGCCAAGCGCGAGATGATGCGCACGCTGCACGAGCAGCACGAGCTGTCAGATTTCTTCATCGCGCATGTGCTGGCGCGCAACATCCGCATCGAGGAGGATCTCGTCGATCAACTGTTCAACTCGAGCGAGAAGCGCCTCGCGCGCACGCTGCTGCTGCTGGCCCGCTACGGGAAACACGACACTGCCCAGCGGACGCTGCCCAAGCTGTCGCAGGAGACGCTGGCGGAAATGGTCGGCACCACGCGCTCGCGGGTGAACTACTTCATGAACAAGTTCCGCAAGCTCGGATTCATCGAATACAACGGCGGCGTCAAGATCAACAACTCCCTCCTCAGCGTCGTCCTGCACGACTGATTCCCAGGTGCTCTCAGGGGCACTTTGGCCCCTGTTCAATCTTGAACAGCGTCCCCCGGAGCCTCTGGCTAGGGTAGGACCATGACATTCGACCAGAAGAAGCTCGCCATGGTGCTGGCGTGGGTGGTCACGGTGCTGCTTTGCGGCGCAATCGTGTCAGTTAGCAGCGGCGCCGCATGGGTTGCCGTGATCGGGCTGGCCCTGGTCCCAGCGGCGGTGGTCTTCCGTCTCTTCGCCGACTCGCCGCAAACGCAGCCGCACCAGACCAACCGGACGCGCCGATGATGGTTACTTCCAGGTGATCTCCATGCCGAAGAAGTGCATGAACACCTGGCGCGCCGGACGGTTCTTTGGATTCGGCTGCGGGCTGCGGATGTAGAAGTCGATCTGCTGCGTGGCCGGATTGGTTTCGCCGCCCGGCAGTTTCTTGTTCGCCATCGGATAGTTGACGCGCAGCGTCTTTCGATCGCGCAAGCCCTGCGTGACCATGAAGTGCATCTCGTAATCCTGGTAGAGCGGCTTGCCATTCAACGTGGCATGACCGTAACCCCACCCCGCGAGAAAGCCGACCGTCTTCGGCCAGTTGTTGTCGCCGCATCCTGAATCCGTGCCGTGCTCGTGGATGTACGCCACGATGCCGCCGTTCTGGCACGGGTTGAATTCGTGCCATCGATCCATCGTCAGCACCAGATCGCCTTCGCGAATCTTGAGTTTGGCGACGAACGTCCCCGTGTTCTGGATCTCGTTGACGTCGATCTCGGCGCTACCGGCCACCGCATGAACGGTCTTCGCCTCGTTATCAAGGTGGTCCCAGCCTTCGGGATCGTTGACGCCGCCGGCCATGTAGATCCGGTTGGCCGACATCACGAAATGGCCGTCGTAGAGGTCGTGTTGATCCGGCGCGAAGATATGCACCTGCGCCCCGGGTTGCTGGCGTGGGTTCACCGCTTGTTGTGCAGCGGCGAGGACGCCAAATAGCGCCAGACTGACGATCACAACTGCGATTCGCATAACGCTCCCGATTATATCGGCCGGGCGCTATAGTCTTTTCGACATTGCCCCAACTTCCTGATCGGACCGCCGCAGTGCGCTCCTGGTATACCAGGAACGAACTCGCCGGCACGGTCGTGGCCAACGCGCTCGTGGCGGTGATTGCGTGGGGGCTCGCCGAGTTGGTGGTGGCGCCGACGTCCGGTGGTCGAACCGTCACACCGATCTGGCCCCCGGTGGGGCTTGCCGTCGCGCTGACCTACATCGGCGGGTACCGGTTGCTGCCGGGTATCGTGCTCGGCTCGTTTCTCGTCGGCATCTTTCGCAATCCGTGGCCGCTCGCGTTGCTCGTGGCGAGCCTGCAGATCATCCAGCCGATCGTCGACGTCCGCATCCTGCGCGCGCTGAAGTTCGATCCGCGGCTCGAGCGCGTTCGCGATCCCGTGATTCTCGCGCTGGTGGCCGGACCCGCTGGCGCTTTCCTCGCCGCGGTGCTGGCGATCGGCGTGTACTTCGTCGCGGGTCGCATGTACGAGGAGCGCCTGGCCTACGAGTTCGTGCTGTGGTGGATGCGCGACTGGCTCGGCGTGATGGTGGTGGCGCCGTTCGTGTTTGCCTGGACGTACGGGCGGGAGATCAAGTGGACCTGGCGGCGCGTGGGTGAAGGCCTCGCGCTGTTTTTCGCGTTGTTCCTGAGCTCGCAGGTGATGTTCGGATTGTGGGGCGTGTTCGCAACCCGTAACGTGCCGGTGGCGTTCGTGTTCTTCCCGATTGTCGGCTGGGCGGGCCTGCGTTTCGGCCCACGCGGCGCGGCCACCGTGGTGGCGTTGATTTCCGGCTTTGCCATCGCCATCGCGGGGATGCGCATCGGTCCCTTCTCCGAGTTCCCGATTGAATTCGTCCACACGCTGTTTTTTGGGTTTCTGTCTCTCGGCTCGCTGAGCGGCCTGTTGCTGGCCGCGATCATGGCCGAACGCGAGGATGCGATGACCAAGCGGCTGCTGCTCGAAGAGCAGCTGCGTCACTCGCAGAAGATGGAGGCGGTGGGCCGCCTTGCCGGCGGCATCGCGCACGACTTCAACAACCTGCTGACCGCGATCATCGGCTACACCGAGATCGTGCTGCACGGTCTCGATCCCAAAGACGAACGCCGCGCCGACGCTGAAGAGATCGGCCGTGCCGCGATGCGCGCCGCCGACCTGACGCGGCAGATGCTGGCGTTCAGCCGCCGGCAGGTGCTGCAGCCGAAGATCATCGACCTCAACAAGGCGTTGACGAAGGTCGAGCCGATGCTGCGCCGCATGATCGGCGAAGACATCGTGATGACCGTCAACGGTCGCAGCGCCAACGCGTTCGTGCGGGTCGATCCCGGCCAGGTTGAGCAGGTCGTGACGAACCTCGTGGTCAACGCGCGCGACGCGATGCAGCAGGGCGGACGCCTCAATGTCGAAACCGGCGACGCGCTGCTGGACGACGCGGCGGTGGCCGACATGCCCGACGCGCGGCCGGGCGACTACGTGGTGCTGTCGGTGTCGGATACCGGCGTTGGCATGCCGCCCGAAGTGATTGCGCGGATCTTCGAGCCGTACTTCACCACCAAGGACGTTGGCAAGGGGACCGGTCTCGGCCTGTCCACCGCGTACGGCATCGTGCGCCAGAGTGACGGCCATATCGCGGTGTCGAGCGAGCTTGGCTCAGGCACCACGTTCCGGATCTTTCTGCCGCGATCGGAGGCGCCGCCGCCGGTGGCCGTCGATGCCGGCGGCGAGCGCATGCCGGAAGGCACCGAGTACATCCTGCTCGTCGAAGACGACTCATCCGTGCGCCGCCTCTCGAAGGAGCTGCTGGTGCGGCTCGGCTATTCGGTCACCGAAGCGGCGTCGGGCCGCGCCGGCCTGGCGCTCGGCACCGACGACAGCCGGCATTTCGATCTCGCGCTCTGTGATGTCATCCTTGGCGACATGAGCGGCCCAGCGGTGGCCGAAGCGCTGCGCGCGCTTCGTCCCGCTATTCGCGTCCTGTACATGTCCGGCTATCCCGACGAAGCCATCGTCCGAACCGGCGTGCTCGAGGAAGGAAAGCCGTTCCTGCAGAAGCCCTTCACACCGATGCAGCTTTCGAAGAAGATCCGCGAAGTGCTCGACGAACCTGAGACGGCAACGCTGTGATCGGCGAAACGATCTCTCATTACAAGATCCTGTCGCGCTTGGGCGCCGGCGGCATGGGCGTGGTCTACGAAGCCGAAGACACCCGCCTCGGCCGCAAGGTGGCGATCAAGTTCCTGCCCGACGAGGCCAGTGCCGATTCCGAGGCGGTGCAGCGCTTCATGCGTGAGGCACGCCTCGTCTCGACCCTGAATCATCCGCACATCTGCACGCTCTACGACATCGGCACGTACGACCCTTCGACTCGCGACCGTTCGAGCGGGGCTCAAACGGACGCTCGCTCAGGGCCTATCGGCAAGCAGTTCATGGTGATGGAGCTGCTCGATGGCCAGTCGCTGAAGGATCGCATCGCCCGCAGTGCCCTCACCGTGGACGAAGTGCTGGAGCTCGGCGCCCAGCTCGCCGAAGCGCTCGAGGCCGCACATGCCCAGGGCATCGTCCATCGCGACATCAAGCCGGCCAATCTGTTCGTCACCCGCCGCGGCGCGCTCAAGGTGCTCGACTTCGGCGTCGCCAAGCTCGGTCAGTCGACGCTCGGCGATGCCACCTCGCTGGGGGCCACCGATCAGCTGACTTCGATGGGCACGACCATCGGGACCGTGTCGTACATGTCGCCCGAACAGGCGCGCGGGCAGGAGATCGACGCGAGGAGCGACGTCTTTTCCGCCGGCGTTGTGCTGTATGAGATGGCCACCGGTCAGTTGCCCTTTCAGGGTGCCACGGTGGCGACGATCTTCGAAGGGTTGCTGACCAGGCAGCCGGCCGCGCCGTCGCAGATCAAAGACGGCGTGCCGTCCGAGCTCGATCACATCATCTTCAAGGCGCTCGAGAAGGATCGCGAAACGCGCTATCAGGGCGCCGCCGAGCTGCGCGCCGATCTGAAACGGCTGAAGCGCGTGCGTGATACCGGGCAGGTCACCTCGGCGTCCACTGCCGCGATGCCGACAGCGGCCAAGGCGGTGCCGTCGCTGCCGCGTCCCTCTCCCGCATGGCGCAAACCGTTGTTTGTCGGGGCGCCATTGCTGACGGTGGTTCTGGTTGGCGGTTTCTTCTTCTACCGATCGATTTCCACGCCGGCCCTGACGGCGAAAGACACGGTGGTGCTGTCGTCGGTCGTGAATCGTACCGGCGACACCATGTTCGACGACACGCTCGGCGAAGCGCTGGGCCTGCAGCTGCGCCAGTCGCCGTTCCTGAACGTCGTGCCGGATCAACAGGTGCAAGCCACGCTGCGGCTGATGGGCCGCGAGCCGATGACGCCGATTACCGCGGACGTCGGCAGGGAAGTGTGCCAGCGCGCCGGCGCGAAGGCGCTGCTCGGCGGGACCATTGCGATGCTCGGCACCGCGTATGTCATTACGCTGAACGCGCAGGATTGCGTCGAGGGCAAGGTGCTTGCCGAGGAGCAGACGCAGGCGGCGTCGAAGGAGACCGTGCTCGTGGAGATGGGCGCCGCGGTGTCGAAGTTCCGCGAGAAGCTCGGCGAGTCGCTGGCCTCGGTGCAGCGCTACGACGCCAAGATTGAAGAGGCCTCGACCAGGTCGCTTGAAGCGTTGAAGGCTTACAGCCAGGGCATTCGCACGCGGCGCATGTCCGGCGATTTCGATTCCGTGCCGTTCTTCCGTCGCGCGATCGAGCTCGATCCGGAATTCGCGCTGGCCTACGCGCGGCTCGGTACGGTCTACAACAACCTCGGCCAGGCCGAGGAAGCGCGAAAAATGACCGCGCGCGCCTACGAGCTTCGCCAGAAAGTCAGCGAGGCCGAACGGCTGTATATCGAGGCCAGGCACTACACGATCGTCGAGCCCGACGTGCAGAAGGCGCTTGATGCGTATCGCGTGTGGCTGGGGACCTATCCGAACGATTACACCGCACTGACCAACTCGGCGCTGCTCCACAAGCAGCAAGGCGAGCGCGCCGAAGCCATTCGCAAGCTGGAACTTGCCACGCAGGTGGCGCCCAACGAGCCGCTCGGCTGGACCAACCTTGGCCAGACCTACTTCGAGGGCCAGCAGTATGCCGAGGCGCGCCGCGTGATGGAGACGGCGATCAAGTTACGCGATTCGACCGGCGCCCGCGTCGGTCTGTATCAGGCTGCGATCTTGATGGGCGATCTGGCGCTGGCCGAACAGCAGGTGGCTGCCGTCCATGGCCGCCGTGATGAAGTGGACATGACCGGGGCCCGCATGTTTGCCGCGACGTATCGCGGGCGGATGAGAGAGGCGGCGGAGTTGGCCACCGAGTTCCAAGCGCGCATGCTGGCGCTCAGCCGGGGACCCCAGGCCGGCCAGTTGCTGATGACTGTGGCGATCAGCGAAGCACTCGTCGGGCTGCGCGACCAGGCGAACGCGCGCATCGATGGGGCCGAGAATGACGGCGTGCTCGGCGACGCGTCGGTGGACGAACGCATGGTGGTGGCCGCGATCACCGAAGACGGGCCGGCCGCGCGGGCCTTGCTGCCGATGGCGCTCGAGGGGAACAAGAAGACCGCTGGTTCCGAGCAGCAGGCCGCCGAAATCGCGCGCGCCCTACAGGCGCTGGTCGCGCTGGCCGAGCGGCGGCCAAGGGACGCCGTTGCACTTCTCGAACCCGTCACCTTCGATGCCGGACATAGCGACGTCGTGAACATGTGGGCCACCGCGAAGCTGCTAGACGGGCGATCTGCCCGCGGCGGCGAAAGGCTTGACGTTCATGATCTCGAAGGATGCCCGTGCCGGCATGACCCCCACGACCGCCTTTGCCTACGCCACACTCGCGCGCGTGCAGGCACAACTCGGACAGAAAGACGAAGCGCGGCGCAACTACGAGAAGCTGTTCGAGATCTGGAAGGACGCCGATCCCGATCTGCCGCTGCTCGTCAAGGCCCGAGAGGAATTCGCCAGACTCACCGGCTCGTAGGGGCGGCTTTAGTCCCGCCCGCCAGCATCACCGAATCTTCGCCGGCGCCTTCTGTCCTTCGGGAATCAACGTCACGTATTTCTGACCCGCCAGCATCTTCTTGTGATCCTCACGTGCCCGCTGGAGGATCTCCGGCGATCGATAGATGTCGATCGCCGACGCGGCGAGGGCTTTGGCCGCGACCATCATGCCCTTCTCGCCGATGCTCGTGCCCGTGCACGCGACAATCTGCCAGCTGTGTCCTGGCGCGCCGTAGCTGTAGGTGGCGGCCGTCAACTGCCCGACCGGGAAGAACCACGTGAGATCGCCGACGTCGGTGGAGTGGAGACCCTGGTGCGGCGGTCCCGAGGGAAGCGGCTCAACTCTTTCGGATAACGCGATTTCCGGCAGCGGCTTGAGATCCTTCTGCGTGGCGCGCGCAAAGGCCTTCTCGCGATCGTCGAACTTCGGCGCCCCGACGAGCTCGAGGTTTTTCTGAATCACTTCCGACAGCGCGCGATTGGGCAGCACTTCGTGCATGTCGGAATCGACGCGCGATTCGATCAACTTCGTCCGGCTCATCGCCGCCGCCGCGCGCGCAATCTCGAGCATCCACACGTAGTACTCCTCGACGTCCGTGTGCTTGTTGGCGCGCAGGTAGTACCAGACCTCGGCCGAGGGCGGCACCACGTTCGGTTGGCCGCCGCCGTTGGTGATCACGTAATGAATGCGGGTGTCTTCCTTGACGTGCTCGCGCATGTAATTGACCGCGACGTTCATCAGTTCCACCGCGTCGAGCGCGCTCTTTCCCTGGTGCGGCGACGTCGATGCGTGAGCAGGCAGGCCTTCGAAGCGGAACTTCACCGAGACCACGGCCTTCGAGTAATCCCAGCTCGCCGCGGTGGAGTCGCCGGCATGCCACGAGAGAATCGTGTCGACGTCCTTGAAGAGACCTTCGCGCAGCATATAGGTCTTGCCGATGCCGGTTTCCTCCGCAGGCGTGCCGAATAATTTCACCGTGCCCTTGATGGTTCCCGCGGCCATCGCCTGCTTGACGCCAATCGCCGCGGCCGTGCTGCCGGTGCCGAACACCGAATGGCCGCAACCGTGGCCTGCCATGACGCCGGCGCGGCCGGTGCGCTCGGGTGAAGCATCCTGCGACAGCCCGGGCAGCGCGTCGTACTCGGCGAGAATCCCGATCACGGGCCGTCCGGATCCATAGGTCGCCACAAACGCGGTCGGCATCCCGGCCACGCCTGTCTGGACCGTGAATCCGTTCGCGCTGAGAAGGTCCTGCAACTCCTTCGAGGACTTCACTTCCTCGAGGCCGGTCTCCGCCCATCCCCAGATATTCCGGTTCACGCGGCTGAGCGTCGCGGCGTTGCCGTCGATCCAGCCAAGCGCCGCCGCCTTGGGATCGGACTGACCGGCCGGCTCACTGCCGGCGAGGAGTGCCGTGATCAGTACGAGAAGCTTCTTCATGGTGTGTATGCTAAACCCAATGGCTAAGCGCCTCCTTCTCGTCCTCGTCTTTTTTTGCCATTTCAGCTCGTCGGCATGGGCACAGGCGATCGAGTACAAGCTGTCGTTCCCCGCGCCCGAACATCGCTGGATGCAAGTGGAAGTGCGCTTTCCCAATGTTCCGTCGGGCACGCTCGAAGTGCGAATGGCGCGCACCTCTCCCGGCCGCTATGCGCTGCACGAGTTTGCGAAGAACGTGTTTGACGTCGCGGCCGTCAATAGTAAGGGTCAGCCGCTCACCGTCACGCGTCCCGATCCGCACCAATGGGACGTTGCGAATCACGACGGCACCGTCGTGATCACCTACAAGATCTTCGGCGACCGTACCGACGGCACGTATCTCGGCATCAACGAGGTGCACGCGCACATCAATATTCCCGCCGCGTTGATGTTCGCGCGCGGCTGGTTCGAGCGCCCGGCTCGCGTAACGTTCGTGCAGCCGCCCGGAAAGAAATGGAAAGTTGCCACGCAGTTGTTTCCGACCGCCGATCCGCTGGTGTTCACCGCGCCGAACATCCATTACCTGATGGACAGCCCGACGGATTTCAGCAACTTCACGCTGCGGGAGTTCATCGTCGACGATGGCCGGAAGAGGAATGGGCCGCCGCCGACCATTCGCATCGCGCTCACGCATGACGGCACGGAAGCCGAGGCCGACGCGTTCGCCAAAGACGTCGAGCGGATCGTGCGCGAGACCATTCCGATCTTCGGCGAGCTGCCCGACTTCGAGACCAACACCTATACGTTCCTCAGCACCTACCTGCCGTGGGCGAGCGGTGACGGCATGGAGCACCGCAACAGCACCTCGCTGACCAGCTCCGGCGCGCTGCGCAGTCCCAACCAGCGCCAGGGCATTCTCGGCACCGTTGCTCACGAGTTCTTTCACGCCTGGAATATGGAACGCATCCGCTCGGCGGGCGTCGAGCCGTTCGATTTCGAAGAAGCCGACATGAGCGACGACCTGTGGCTCGGTGAGGGCTTCACCAACTACTTCGACAGCCTGGTCCAGGTACGCGCGGGCCTCACCTCGCTCGACGGTTTCGCCTCTGAGCTGGCGAACGTCATCAACGCGGTGACGCTGAGCCCCGGCAGGATGTTCCGGAGCGCCGTTGACATGAGCCGGCTGGCGCCGTTTGTGGATGCCGCTGCCTCGATCGATCGCACCGCGTGGCCAAACCTCTTCATCTCGTATTACACCTACGGCCAGGCGCTTGGCCTTGGCCTCGATCTGTCGTTGAGAGATCGCTCAAACGGCACAGTGACCGGCGATCAATACATGAATGCCCTGTGGACCCAGTTCGGCCGGCCGGGGCAAAAGGAGCCGGGCAAGGTGGCTGCGCCGTACACGATCGATGGCGTGAAGGAGACATTGGCCAAGGTCACGAACGATCGCGGATTCACGAACGATTTCTTCAACAAGTTTGTCGAAGGCCGCGAGCTGGTTGATTACACGCGGCTGCTGGCGCGCGCGGGCTTGATCCTTCGCAAGCGCGAGGCAGGACGGGCATTTGGCGGCCAGGTGCAGTTGCAACCCGGCGGCAGCGCGTTGCGAGTGTCCGGACTCGTTCCGTGGGAGTCGCCGCTCTATAAGGCCGGGGTCGCTCAGGATGATCAGCTGGTGAATCTCGACGGTGTCGATCTGACATCCACCGACAAGTGGGACGAGGCGCTCTCGCGCCACAAGCCCGGTGCGCGCGTGCCGTTGCGATTCGTTCGACGCAGCGGCGAAACGGTGAATGCCACGCTGACGGTCGAGGAAGATCCGAGAATGGACGTCGTGCTGGTGGAAAAGACCGGCGGCACGCTCACCGACGAGCAAAGGAGATTCAGGGAGTCATGGCTCGGTTCGCTGCAAAAGCGCTAAAGATTGCCTTCGTCCTCGGCGCATTGGCGGGCGGGACTGAAGTCCCGCCCCTACGTACGGTCCTCTCGGCGCAGGCCATTCGCAATGTGCCGCGGATCTCGATCGACGAGCTCAAGGCGCTGATGGAGAAGAACGCCGTGCTGGTGATCGACGTGCGCGATGCGGATTCGTTCAAGAAAGGCCGCATCCCCGGCGCCGTCAACGTCGATTACACGCAGGTTCTGCAGCAGGCTGATCGCTTCAAGGGCGAAATGCGGACCATCGTCACCTACTGCGCATGTGCCCGGGAGATGACGTCGGCGCGCGCGGCTGTTGATCTTGCGGAGAAGGGTATTCCGGGAGCGAAGGCCCTCGTCGGCGGCTGGGATGAGTGGGTTCAGCGGGGGGAAAAGATCGAGAGCCCTTAGGGTCTCAAGGCCAAACATAGAAGCCGGCCACGATGAACAACCAGACCAGGGCGACGAAGAGCCAGTATTTCCTGGTGGCTTCGAGGCGCGCCAGCCAGCGATCGCGATCCTCGACCGACATTCTGAACGATGGACCGGCCAGCCAGCCGGTAAAGAGCGCGCCGGCGAACACGTGAAACGCGTGCACCCACGAGAGCGTGGACCAGCTCGCAAGCATCACATTGGCGGTGGGTGTGGCGCCGTTGCCGATCATCGAGACATCGGTGGCCAACTTGATCACCACGAACGTCAAGCCAAGCGCGTGGCTTGCGATCAAGCGGATTCGTGACGCGTCGAACGCGGCGGTGGCGCCGACCAGCAGCACTGTTTCGAGCCACGGGAACCCGTGGAATCGATCCGGCCACGTCGCCGCCCCGAAGCGCAGCACCACGTAGCCGGCGAAGAGTGAGGCGAACAGCATTGCGTCGCATGCAAGAAAGAGCCGGAAATATTTGCGATCGGTCCAGCGCACCGATTGATTCTAGAATGGCCCCTATGAAACACCGGTTTCTTCTTGCACTCGCGTGCTTGTGTACGCTTGTCTCTGGCGTCCCGCTCCGCGCTCAGGCGCTCGAGCCCATTCGTTACACGCTCCGCTTCCCGGCGCCCCACACCCACTACGTCGAAGTCGAAGCCGCGATTCCGAGCGCAGGCCGGCCGCAGGTCGAGGTCTACATGGCCACCTGGACGCCCGGGTCGTACTTGATCCGTGAGTACGAGCGCCACGTCGAAGCGGTTACCGCCAATGTGGCTGGACGCGCGCTCAACGTCGAGAAGTCCACCAAGAATCGCTGGCGTATTGCCACCGGCGGCGCACCGAGCGTCATGCTGCGTTACAAGGTCTACAGCCGCGAAATGACCGTTCGCAACAACTGGGTTGAGGCCGGCTTCGCGATGATCAACGGCGCGCCCACCTTCCTCACCCTCGTCGAGCGCGCCGCGCGGCCGCACGAAGTGCGCATCGAGCTCCCGGCGGCGTGGAAGAAAGTCGAGACCGCACTCGAACCGGTCAGCGGATCAGCGAACACGTATCGTGCCCCTGATTTCGACACCATCGTCGACAGCCCGATCATCATCGGCAATCCCGTGACGCGTGACTTCACCGTCGACGGCAAGCGTCACGTCGTGGTGTTCGAGGGCGATCACGCGATGATCGACGCCGACAAGGTCGCGGCCGATGTGCAGAAAATCGTCGATGCCGCCAAGCGCGTGATGGGCTCCCTGCCGTATCCGCACTACCACTTCATGACGATGGTCACCGAGTCGAGCGGCGCGCTGGAGCACAAGAACAGCTATCTCGGGATGACCAACCGGTTTGCCACGCGGACGCAGGTTGCCTACTTGCAGTTCCTCAGCACGCTGGCCCACGAGTATTTCCACGCCTGGAACGTGAAGCGGCTGCGCCCCATCGCTCTCGGCCCGTTCGACTACGAAAACGAAAATTACGTCAAGGACCTCTGGGTCGCCGAGGGCTTCACCGACTATTACGCGACAGTGTTGCTGCGGCGCGCCGGCATTCTCACCGGCGACGAGTATCTCAACGGCATGTCGAACCAGATCGAACAGGTGCAGACCATTCCCGGCCGCCTGGTAACGCCGGTCAACATGGCGTCGTTCGATACCTGGATCAAGCAGTACCGGCCCGACGAAAACACGGCCAACATGAGCATCAACTACTATCCGAAGGGCGCGGTCATCGGGTTCCTGCTCGACGCGAAGATTCGTAAGGCCACCAACGGCGCGCGTTCGCTCGACACCGGCATGCAGTGGGCGATGCAGCGGTACTCGGGAGATAAGGGCTACACGACCGAACAGTTCTACACGGTGATGAGCGAAGCCGCCGGCACCGATCTCAAGAGTTGGTTCGCGAAGACGGCGGAGTCGACCGACGAGCTCGATTACACCGAGACGCTCGATTACTACGGCCTCCGGTTCCGTCCGGTCGATATGAAGACCGCGGCCCCGTACATCGGCGGCGGCACGCGCAACGACGCGGGTCGGTTGATCGTTACCTCAGTGCGACGCGGCACGCCGGGCCTCGATGCCGGGTTGAACGTGGACGACGAGATCCTCGCCATCGACGATGTGCGGGTGAGGGCGGATGGTCTGGCGGCGCGGCTCGCGCAGTATCGTCCTGGTGACAAGGTCTCGATGCTGGTCGCGCGACGCGATCGATTGACGAAGATCGACGTCACGCTCGGTGCTGATCCTGGCCGGCCCTGGCGGCTCGAGACTGCGCCGAACGCGACGGATGAACAGAAGGCCAGGTTCGAGTCATTGATGAACGGGAAATAATCGAGAATTAGAAATTAAAGATTAGGAATTAAAGATTAGGAATTAAAGACTGAACTTGCCGGGAGTGGCCCCGGTGTACCGTTTGAACGCACCAACGAACGCACTCGCGGTTGCGTAGCCGACCTCGAGCGCGACGTCCTGAACAGCCCCGCCCGCTGACAGCAACCGAATCGCGCGGCAGATGCGCGCGCGTTGCCGCCATTCTCCCAGGCTCATCGAAGCATCGGCCGTAAACGCGCGTTCGAGCGTGCGATCGCTGACGCCCAACTCGACCGCGAGATCGCGGATGCGTGGCGTATCGGCAGGGTCAGACTCCAAGGCCTTCGCCGCACGCAGCGCGAGCGGCGACTTCAAGGACGGAACAAACAGCGGCAGCTCACGTTGGTGAGGAAACTGATCGAGGAAGACAGCCAGGAGATGTTTGGATCCGGTGGTGGTGCGATCCGCTTTCGGATCGCACACATGATCGACGATCGCACGCATGAGTGGCGTGACGTGAAGGACCACGATGCGGTCCGCCTTCGCCGCTTCGCGGCTTCCGCCTTCGCTGAAGCTACGGCGGACAGGTCGGCGGATCGAGACGTACAACGTGCGCGTTTGCGCGCGCGGCAGCGGCTCGATCGAGTGCCGCATACCTGCGGGAATCCACGCACCGCGACCTTCTGGAACCGTCCAGACGCCGAAATTGTTTGAAACGGAGAAGGTGCCCAAGTTCGCCAGCGTCAGCTGATGCGCGTCGTGGGCGAATTCGGCGGTTTTGTGGCCGGAATATGAGCGATCTGCGCCGCGAAGTGCCGTTGTCGTAATTTGAATATTAAATCAAAAATATCCTAGTTACGGCAACTCTTCAGATGTCGGAATGCCCAACCTTTGAGAAAGCTTTCCCGTCTATCCAAATGCTTATGAAGTTTCTCTACATGAGTGGCCTGATCGCTGCTCTTGCACTAACGATTCCCCCAGCCGCGATTGATGCTAGCGAACCACCGCAGGCCCTGAGCGAACGAGGCGCCCGCGCAGCAGGAGCCTCGCGAGTAGAAGTGATTGAGGCGGTGGCGGTGCCGGTCAACGGCCCCATCGTGCTCGACGGACGATTCAACGAAGAGATCTGGCAGCAGGCGCCGGCGGTTATCGACTTCCAGCAACGTGAACCTGACGAAGGCCAGCCGCCGACCATGCGCACAGAAGCGCGTATGGCCTACGACGACGTAGCGTTGTATGTGGCGGTGCGCGCCTACGACACCGATCCCGACAAACTCGTCGGCATCCTCACCCGCCGCGATCAGCGCTCCCCGTCAGACTGGATCCGCATCGTCGTTGATTCGTACTTCGACAAGCGGTCGGCATACGAGTTCGGCGTCAATCCGGTGGGTGTCAAGACGGACCGCTATTACTTCAATGACGGGCAGAGCGACGACAGCTGGGATGCGGTGTGGGACGTTCAAATCGAGCGTGACCAGGACGGCTGGCGCGCTGAGTTCAAGATTCCTTTCTCGCAGCTGCGTTTCAACACGCTCGCCGGTGGCCCGGTGGGGTTCGCGGTGATTCGTGAAGTGGGCCGCCTGGCCGAGACGGTGAGCTGGCCGCTGCTGTCGCGCAACGCCAACGGCTTCGTCTCGCAGTTCGGTGAGATGCGGGGCTTGAAGATGGCCGGGGCGCCGAAGAAGTTCGAGCTGCTGCCGTACACCGTCGCGGACCTGCGCACGCAACCGGACGAGGCCGGCAATCCGCTCAGCAACCCCACCGATCCCGGGGCGGCCCTTGGCCTCGACATGAAGTATTCGGTGACGCCGGGCCTCACACTCACCGCCACCGCGAATCCGGACTTCGGCCAGGTGGAAGCCGATCCCGCCGTGGTGAACCTCGATGCCTTCGAGACGTTCTTCCCCGAGCGGCGGCCGTTCTTCGTTGAAGGGTCGGGCACCTTCCGCTTCAACATGGACTGCAACGACGGCAACTGCACCGGCATGTTCTACTCGCGCCGCATCGGCCGCGCACCGCAGGGCTCGCCCGAGCTGGCGGAGGACGAGTATTCGAAGCAGCCGGATGCCGCGACGATCATCGGCGCCGGCAAGCTGACCGGCCGCATCGGCGGCTTCTCGCTCGGCGCGCTCACCGCGGTGACGGCGCGCGAAGACGCCGAGATTGCTGCCACCGGAGAGATCGGGGACCGCGACTACACCGTGGAGCCGATGACCAGCTACACGGTGTTGCGGGCGCGCAAGGAGTACAGCAATCAGTCGTCGCTGGGCGTCATGACCACCTCGACGATTCGTCAGAATGATGCCGCCACTGCGTTCCTCACGGACAACGCATTAGCGGGCGGCATCGACTACGACTGGCGTCTCTCGCCGATGTACAGCATCAGCGGTTACGCTGCGACCACCTATCTGAAGGGCAGCACCGAGTCCATCACCCGCCTCCAGGAGAACAACGTTCACGGGTTCCAGCGGCCGGATGCGGATTACGTGGACGTGGACTTCGACAGCACGACGTTGAGCGGTCACGCCGGCTCGATCTCAGTCGGCAAGATCGCGGGTGAGAGCACGCGGTTCAGTTCGTACGTCGGCTACAAGTCACCCGGCTTCGACACCAACGATCTCGGCTTCATGCGCCGCGCCGACGAGCGCAACCAGAGCAACTGGTTCCAGTGGCGCAACTTCAAGCCCGGCAAGTACGTCCGCACGCGCAACTTCAACATCAACCAGTATCAGGGCTGGAACTTCGGCGGCGATCGGCTGTACTCCGGCGCCAACATCAACTCGCACTGGACGTTCACGAACTACTACAGCGTCGGCGGCGGCTATAACCTCGATGCAGCGCCGTTCCGCGATCGCGTCACGCGCGGCGGTCCAGGCGTGCTCGGCAACCCCAGCAAGTTCAACCTCTGGTACTACGCGAACACCGACAACCGCAAAGCATTGTCGGTTGGTTACAACGGTAACCACTGGTTGGATACCAAGAACAGCTCACGCCACGACATCATGCCCTACATCAACTGGCGCGCCACGTCGTCGATGTCCTTGAATCTCGGGATTCGCTACTTTATCAACCACGATGATTCCCAGTGGGTCGAGAACGAGGATCTCGAGAACGGCTCTCAGCGTTACGTGTTTGGCCGCATCGACCAGACCACCATGTCGTTCAACACGCGGTTCAACTACACGATGACGCCGAACCTGTCGCTGCAGGTGTACGCGGAACCCTTCGTGTCGGCTGGTGATTACTCGAACTACAAGGAGCTGGTCGACGGCCGCGCCAAGAACTACGAGGACCGCTATCGGCCGTATGCGTATTCCGGGAACGCGAACTTCAACATCCGTTCCTTCCGCACGACCAACGTGGTGCGGTGGGAGTACAAACCCGGTTCGACCCTGTTCCTGGTGTGGCAGCAGGGCAAGTCGGACGACCAGGAATTCGGCGACTTCCGCTTCGGAAGGGACTTCAGCGGCGTGTTCTCGGCCCCCAGCCACAACGTGTTCCTGGTGAAATTCAGCTACTGGCTGAATATGTAGGCCATCAGGCCATCAGGCCATCAGGCCATCGGGCCATCGGGCCATCGGGATATGATCGGCGGGTGTCGATCGGCAAGAACATCCGTGATTTCTTTCACGGCGCGGCGTATGGCGCGTACGAACGCGAGCTGCGCCTGCAGGCCGCTGAGCTGAACGACCTCTTTCTGCTGCTCTGCTACATGGAGATCGTCGGGTTGCCGAATCCGGCCACCTTGTATCTCCTCGACGTCTATCCCTACCTGCTCGAACAGTTCCACCAGTGGCACCGACGCATGGGCATGGATCGATCGCCGCTCGGCAACCTGCCTTGCTGCTAGCTTCATGGCGACGCTACGGCAGTTAATCGACAAGCGCGTCCTCTTCTTCGGCGGTAAGGGCGGTGTCGGCAAAACCACGTGCGCCTCCGCCATGGCGCTCGCGGCGAGCCACGCCGGCAAACGCGTCCTGCTGGTCTCCACCGACCCAGCGCACTCGACCTCCGACATCTTCGAGCGGCCGATCGGTCCCGAGCCGGTGCAGCTCCTCCCGAACCTCCAGGGTCTCGAGATCGACGGCGCATTCGAGTCGCAGCGTTATGTCGCCAACGT
Source organism: uncultured Acidimicrobiia bacterium (assembly GCA_963784445.1). Classification (GTDB taxonomy): domain Bacteria; phylum Acidobacteriota; class Vicinamibacteria; order Vicinamibacterales; family UBA2999; genus 12-FULL-67-14b. Next base: position 146,191 of record CAWARO010000004.1, read on the forward strand.
CAAGGAGCACATCAAGGGCCTGTTCGGCCCGCACATTCTCAAGGAATCGTACCGGCAGATCGATCTGGCGGCGAGCATGCCTGGCGCCGAGGAGATGGCGCTCTTCGATCGCATCGGCACATTGATCCGAAATGAAGACAATCGCTTCGACCTGCTCATCTTCGACACCGCGCCGACCGGCCACACCCTGCGGCTGATCCGCATGCCCGAGCTGATGGAAGCCTGGATTCGCGCCCTGTCAAGATCCCGCCGCGCCATGCTCGGCATCGAACAGGACGATGCGACGGATCCGGTCATGATTTCGCTGTCGGAACGACTGGAGCACTTGCGTGAGTTTCGCGCGCGGCTGCTCAGCCCGCGCGTGTGCGCGTTCGTGCTCGTGATGGTGGCCGAACGGCTGCCGATCGAAGAAACAGCGCGGGCGATCGAACAACTGCAGGACGCCGGCGTCACCATCGGCGGCCTGGTCGTGAACCGCATCCTGCCGGCTACCAGCCCAGATCCGTTCTTGCGTGCGCGGCACGAGCAGGAGCAAATCTATCTCGACGAGATCGATCGTCGATTCACGTCGCACCTGAAAGTCCGCGTGCCGCAGCTGGCGTCGGACGTGCACGGAGTGAAAACGCTCGAACACCTCGCGGGCGTGCTGACTACGGAGAAAGCCCTTTCATCATGACGATCGATCGACCGCAAACATCCGAGTTCAATCCGTTTTACGAAGGGTATCTGGGCAAGGTGACCGCCGAGGGCCCGTTTGATCAACTCAAAGATCAGATCGCGCGCTTTGAGCGATTGAAGCGGCTGTCGGACGCGGAGGCGGATCATCGTTACGCTCCAGGCAAATGGAGCGTGAAAGAGCTGCTCGGCCATATGTCCGATACCGAGCGGTTGTTTTCCTACCGGCTGCTGCACATTGCTCGCGGCGACCGTGCCGCGCTGGCGGGCATGGATGAAAAAGCGTGGAGCGCCGTGGCACCGCACGACCATCGCCGCATCTCGGAGATCGCGGACGAAATGATCGCCGTCCGCCGTGCCACGGTGAAGCTGATCGAATCGCTCGATGATGCGGCGCTCACGCGCAGCGGCGTCGCCAACAACTATCCGATTAGCGCGCGCGCCCTGGTCTGGATCCTGCCAGGGCACGCGCAGCATCATCTCGACATCCTGCGCGAGCGTTACGGTGTCGCCGTTTAGGACCCGCGGCTAAAGCCGCGGGCCACATCGCCCGCGGGTCGTCATCGCTGCTGCTGCGTCGTCGTAGCCGGCGGCGCGAGCCGCGTCACGCTCTCGGTGACCGAGTCCACCTTCTTGCGCGAGTAGGCAACCGGGAAATACTGTCCCTGCGCCCAAAGCTGGAACAGGTCGCGGTAGTGCGGGTTGTCCGGATCGCCCGACTGGCCCGGCGTGTTCAAGCCGACCGAGTTATCCCAGTCCTCGGTGTCGGCGATGATCTTGAGAGAGCCGCCCGAGCCCTGGTTGTCGGCATTGCCGGTGGCGCTCACCGTCATGCCGTCGCCGCCGCGCGGCAGCGGCCCGACCATCAACTTCGCCCGCGTGGCGGCGTTCACCGCGTCCGATAAAGGATGCCTGAGCATCGCGTGGTGATATTTCTCCTGCCCGTACTTCCACGCCTGCATGTCGGGCCCAAACCGTTTTGTCAGTTCGGCCACGGCTTCGTCCATGCTCTTGATCACCAGCGCATCGCGGCCGGCGATTGGATGAGCGCCAAAGCGGCCGTCCGGTGACTGCAGCCAGTCGATCATCTTCTTCGTCGATCCAAAATTCCCGCCGACCTTTCGCAGTGCGGCGGGGACCACCACCTCGCGCGTGTTGGCGAGGATGCGGCGCTGCCACATCGCATACACGCCGGCCGGCACCGAATCCTTGTCGAGCACGAAATCCCACGTCGTCAGCAGATCTCTGGCGCGTGCGCTGGCGGGATTCGGGAGCGTGACGTTTCTCAGGAGCGGCGTGAGCGCGCGAGCGGCCACCGATAAGTCGTCGTTCTGCAGCCGGACCATCTCGGAGACGCTGAACTTGCGGCCCGATCCGAGCACCTCCTCGATGCGCGAAGCGCGAAATGCGTCCGACCATGTCACCTGCAGAAGATCTTTATAGGGATAGTCCTTCGGCATCAGGAAGTTGTTGGCCGTGGCGATGAAACCGCGGCCGGGATTCACTTCCGATGGGAGCGAAGTGATCGGCAGGAAGCCGTCCCACTCGTAACGGCCGTCGCCTGGCACCGGCAGCACGCCGCTCCAGTTGCGGCGAATCGGCTGGATGCCCGCGGCTTGCCAACCGATGGTGCCCTGGCGATCGACCCACACCATGTTTTCCGACGGCATGTTGTTGAAGCTGGTGGCCGCCTTGAACTCCTCCCACGTTTTCGCCTGGTCCATGCGCAGGCTGGAGAGGTACGGCGCGCCGCCAGGCTCGAGCCAACCGGCGCGCAGCGCGTACGCCTTGCGGTTCGCGCGATCTTCATGGAGCACGGGTCCATGCCGCGTGAATTTCAACTCCACCGCTTCGGGCTTGTCGCCTTTCACCGGAATGGTATCGGTGATGACGCGCATGGCTTCCCACGCGCCACGATAGCGGTACTCGTTCGGATTGGCGGGGTTGGTGTCGTAAACGTAAAGATCTTCGGCGTCCTGGCCAAAGATCGTCAGGCCCCACGCGCCATGCTCGTTGTGGCCAATCGAGATGCCCGGCAGGACCGGCTCGCCGCCGCCGATCACGTTCCACCCGGGCGCCACGAGGTGCACCCAATAGCGCAACGACGGCGCGGCGATCACGCGATGCGGATCGTTGGCCATGATCGGAAATGTGCTGAACGTCCGCGAGCCGGCCACCACCCAGTTGTTCGATCCGATGTCGCGCGGCTCGGCGTCGAGATCGGCAGGTCCCGCGGGATCCGGCGCGATCAGAGAGCGATGGCTTGGGCTGTTCCGCACCCTGTGCACCCTTTAGCCCTCGCTGTTCAGCGACGGCTGAAGCCGTCGCTCTCCACTCCGCTGCGACATCCTCCGGCCTGAACTGCACGCTCTCGCGGAACGCCGAATACATCGCCAGCACATCATCGGGGAAGGTTCGCGGATCGATCGCCGGATCGAGCTCGAAGCGAGGGTTGCCGCCCTGGAAGTTCATCAGGTCGCGCACTTGATCGATGTTCGTCGCCTTGATGGCGCGGAGCGACCGCACTTCTTCGCCAACATTGCCCGCGAGTGCCTGGTGACGGGAGATCACGACCGCGGGTGTCCAGAGTCCGGGCTTGATGCCGAGCATCCTGAATTCCATCGGCAGCAGCGCCGGGTTGCGCTCGGTTTCGGCGACGTACGCGTTCACGCCGCGCACGTAGGCTTCAATGATCGCCTTGCCGCGCGGGTGATAGCGATTCAGCTCGTCGTCCATGTCGCCGCGGAACATGTGCAGGCGCGCGCCACGATCGCGCAGCAGCTCGCGGCGGCCGAGAATCTCCGCCACCGTGCCGGTGGCCTGCCGGCGCCAGACCTCGAACTGGAAGGTGCGATCCTTCGCGGCGGCGTAGCCTTGCGCGAAAAACAGATCCGTCTCGTTCAGCGCGTAGATGTGGTTGATGCCCCACCGGTCGCGGAGGATCTCGACCGGCTGCGAGAGCCCCGGCATCTGAACTGATGTCGCCGGCGTTTGCGCGGCGCCAGAGGCGAGAGTTGCCGCGAGGACAACACCAAGAACGAGGAAGCGAGCCATACCGACCTCCTCCTGCCTTCGCGCGGTTTGTTCAGCGACGCGCTTCGGCGGGCTTCGGCCCGTCGGGGACGGGCCTCGGCGAAATATACTGCTATTGGATGAAGTTCGCCCCCGAATATGTCACCAACGTCCTCAACGAGAACTTCGAGGACGCCAAGGAGCTGCTCCTGTCGCCGTTGATGGCGATCAACTACGCCCACCTGGTGATGTTGGCGGAGCGGGGCATCGTTTCGGGCGCTGATGCCCGGGCTCTCCGTAACGCGCTCGACGGCATTTCCCTCGAGAGTGTCCGCGAAGTCCTCTACGACGGCACCTATGAAGACCTGTTCTTCTATATCGAGCGGCTGATCAAGCAGGCCTGCAACGAAGAGGTGGCCGGCCGCCTGCACACGGCGCGCAGCCGCAACGACATCGACATGACGATGTACCGGATGCGGCACCGGGAGTTCATTGCCGGGCTCGCCGCCGCTACACTCGAACTGCGTGACGCGCTCCTCGCGCTTGCGGAGCGGCACACCGCCACCGTGTACGGGGCGCACACTCACACGCAGCCCGCGCAACCGTCGACCATCGCGCACTACCTGCTGGCCGTGATCGAACAGCTCGAACGCGACGGTAAGCGGCTCCGTGCTTCGTACGACTCGACGAACCAGAATCCGCTCGGCGCGTGCGCGATCACCGGCACGGGGTTTCCGATCGATCGCAATCGCACGAGCGAGCTGCTCGGCTTCAGCGGTCCCACCGGTAACACCTACGGCAGCATTGCCACCGTGGACTATGTCTTAGAGAGCGCGGCGGCGACCAGCGTGCTGCTCGTCGGCCTCGGCCGCGTCCTCCAGGATTTTCTGCTGTGGTGCACGATGGAGTTCGGCTACCTTCGGCTGAGCGAGGGCTTCGTGCAGGGCAGTAGCATCATGCCGCAGAAGCGCAACCCGGTGGCGCTGGAACACGCGCGCGCGATTGGCAGCAAGGCAGTTGGCCAGGCACACGCGATCACCACCGCCGTCCACAATACACCGTTCGGCGACATCGTCGACACCGAAGACGATCTGCAACCGTTGGTGGCCGCGATGTTTCGTGATGCGACGCGTACGGTGACGCTGGTTGCCGCCGCGATGCGCCTCGCCGAGTTCGATGTGGAGCGTCTCGCGGCCCGGGCCGGCGTGGGCGGCACCACGCTCACCGAGCTGGCAGACACGCTCGTCCGCGACCATGGGCTGCCGTTCCGGTCCGCGCATGCCATCGCCGCGCTCTTGCTGAAGGCGCGCACCGAGGATCCGGGCGTTGCGCTGTCGACCGCGCTGTCGAAGGCCTCGAAGGCGATCCTGGGCCGCTCGCTCGACTACAGCGACGCCGACCTGCAGCGCATCATGAGCCCCGCACACTTCGTGAATGTCCGCACCACGCACGGCGGGCCGGCGCCGTCGGAAACGAGCCGCGCCATCGTCGAGTCGAAGCGCCTGTTGCAGGCGGATCGCGGCGAGTGGAAGACCCGTCGCGAACACCTCGTGCGCGCCGAAAAGCTCCTCGCCATGAGAGCACAAGCGTTATGACCCCAATGCAACGCACCTACGTGCGCGTCGTGATTGTGTGGGTCGTCACGCTGGCCGCCCTCTACACCTTCCAGTGGTTTTACACGCGCTAGATGTCGGCCATCGACTGGGGGATCATCGCGCTCTACCTCGTCTGGATTGTGTGGGACGGCATCAGGCTGAGCCGCGACACCGGTAAGCTCGAGGGCTATTTCCTCGCCAGCAAGAGCCTGCCGTGGTGGGCGGTCGGCCTGTCGGTGATGGCCACGCAGCTGTCGGCGATCACCATGGTCAGCAGCACCGGCCAGGGTTACGTCGACGGCATGGGCCTGCTGCAGCAGTACTACGCGCTGCCGATCGCGATGATCATCATCGCGGTCACGTTCGTGCCGTTCTTCCGGAACGCGAACGTCTACACCGCCTACGAGTATCTCGAGGGCCGCTTCGACGCGAAGACGCGCTCGTTCACGGCGCTGCTGTTCCTGCTCTCGCGCGGCATGTCCACCAGCGTGGTGATTTCGGCTCCGGCGGTGGTGCTGTCGGTGCTGATGGGCGTCGACGTCAGCCATCCTGTGCCTGCTGCTGGCCGTGCCGACCGCCATCTACACGATGTACGGCGGCGTGCAGGCCGTGGCCTGGACCGACGTCAAGCAGATGTACCTGATCGTGTTCGGCCTCGGCGCTGCGGCGCGTAGCGCTGATTGTCGGTCTGCCGGACACCGTGAGCATCAACGAAGCGTTGCACGTGGCCGGCAGCGCCGGCAAGCTGCAGGCGTTCAATTTTTCAACTGACCCCTCGGTGCGGTTCACCTTCTGGACCGGCACGATCGGCGCGCTGTTCCTGTTCCTGTCGTACTTCGGCACCGACCAGAGCCAGGTGCAGCGCTACCTGACGGCGAAATCCGTGGACGAAGCGCGCACGTCGCTCTTCATGAGCGCCTACTGGAAGATCCCGCTGCAGGCGCTGGTGATGATCATCGGCGTGTTCATGTTCGTGTTCTACCTGTTCACGCCGCCGCCGATGCTCTTCAACCGCGTCCACGACGAGCGCATCCGCGTCAGCGAGCGCGCCGGCGAGTACCTGGCGCTCGAGCAGCGCTTCAACGAGACCGTGGCCGTGCGCCGTGCCGCCGCGCAGCAGCTGGCCGATGCCGAGACGCGACGGCCGATCGCGCCGCGGCGTTCCGCGACGCCGAGCAGCGCGTCAAGGCGATCCGCGCCGACGCGATTGCACTCGTCAAGCAGGTGTCGGGCGACAACACCTACAACGACATCAACTACGTCTTTCCCGACCTACATCGTCACGCAGATGCCGGTGGGACTGATCGGACTGCTGATGGCGGCGATCTTCGCCGCCGCGATGTCGACCATTGCCGGCGAGCTCGCCGCGCTGTCCACGTCCACGGTGATGGACTTCTACAAGCGCTGGGTGCGCGACGACGGCGACGAGGCGCACCTGTTGAGGGTGTCGAAGTTTGCGATGGCATTCTGGGCGGTGTTCGCGTCGGTGGTGGCGATTTGGGCGGTGGAACTGGGATCGCTGATCGAAGTGGTGAACCGGTTCGGGTCGTTCTTCTACGGATCGATCCTCGGCGTCTTCCTGCTCGCGATCGGGTGGCGGCGTTGCAATTCCACCGGCGCGTTCATCGGGCTGATCGCCGGCATGTCGCGTGGTCGGCTACGTTGCGCTGAACACCTCCATCGCTTTCCTCTGGCACAACCTGATCGGCGCCGTCGTGGTGTTCGGCGTCGGCATGATTGTCAGCGAGATCACCGGCCCGAACACGAAGCCCACCGGATCCAGCGACAACCCCCTGCAGCAAACCGTTAGGTAGCCGTGGGACGTCCGCTCCTGCTTGCGTTGGTTGGTGTGCTGCTACTGATGGTGGTGTCGTGGACGATCGGGGAGTTCTTGCGTCAGCGGAAAGACAAGTAGAGGGGTACGTAGGGGCGGGACTTTCTTGTCCGCCGAAGCGCGAAGCCGCGAAGGTGGAAGTCCCGCCCGCCAGCTACAGCTTGTCGAGGCCTTCCTTACCGATGACCACATTCCACACCAGCGACTGGTACTGAACGACGCCGGCCTGGTAATAGGGGTCCGCGTCGCGGATCGCGTCGAGCGCCTTCTGCGGGTTCTCGTCCGGCACCCGGACCAGGAACATGCCGCTAAACCGCGGGTCGTGGGGGCCGGCGGCGATCAACGTGCCCTCATCCTTCAGCTTCCGCTGGAAGGCGCGATGGGCTTCCTGGTGGAGGACGACCTCTTCGAGGGGCCGTCGATATCGGACGAGGCATAGGGCATACATTCGCTAGAGGATACTAGCGAGGCTTCGCCTCAAACCACCGCAGGACGTGTCCTTGAGGCTCCGCCTCGCTAGGGCAGCGTAGCCAATGCCCGGCCTCCGGCCGGGCGGAGACGTCTTGAAGGCCCCCTCAAAGCGTCCAGCCTTCAAGACGTCTGAGTCCCACGAACGGACACTTTTGGAGGCCCCGCCAACCCTTTCACGGTCGTAACCGTCTGTTATTCATGTAGTTACAGGAATCGGCCAGACTGGTACGGTCCTCGCTATACGTGAACCCGACGAGCAAGACCATGGCAACACTGAAATCCGCCACCGACCGCCCCAGACAGGCCCCCAAGAGCCGTTTCTGGCCCCGACTGTTCAGCTTCGTGAGCGTGGGCGCCATCACCATGGCACCCATCTGCGCGCTGACGTTGTGGTTGCTGATCAGCGACGCCGAGACCGCCGCGGCGGTGATGGAGCGGGGCGACTTGCTGCCCGTCTTAAGCGCGCTCGCCAAGATCATCGGCAAGGCTTTCGCCGCGATGATGGCAATGCTCTGATCACGGGCGCCTCCGTGTGAAACGTCCGTCGTCAGAATCTGATCGTCCGGACGATCTTCGCCACACCGCGCCGATCGAGTGCGCTGAAGCCGTTCCCGATTTCATCCTGCCAGTTCTGCGTCCAGATGAAGAACACGTCGTTGCCCGGCTTCTGAATCCACCGGAAGCGCAGCTGCCAGCCGACCTCGCCGCTCTCGGAGTCGTATTGCACGTTGTTCGACAGCGACAGCCACGGGCTGAACTGCGTGCGCGCGTCGAGGCGATAGAGCTTCGTCGTGAACGAGCCCTGCGGCAGCGTCACATCGTTGAACTCGCTCGCGAGATGCACTGAGATCCCCGGGCGCGGGCGGATTGTCAGATCGAGATTCAATTCCTTGCGTGCTCCGTTCCAGAAGTCGCCGAACGAGTATTCCACACGCCCGGAGAGCATGCGGTGCTCGGCGCCGTCGTACACAATCTGATACCGGAGCCAGTCGTAACTGCTGCCGATTGGCAGGATCACCCCGTCGCTGATCTCGAAGTCCTCGTCGAGGTTCTCAGTCTGCTTGAACAACTGGAACTCCACGCTGTCGCCGCTATGGAACTCCAGCTCCATCGGCGTCAGCTGGATGTTGCGGTCGACGACGTGGTTATCGAGGGTGGTGTTGATGTCGGCCTCCGCGCTCAGCTGCACGCCACGGAACCAGCGATGATTCGCGAACCGCGGCGCCCAGTTGAACTCCGGTGTCCAGTTGCGGAAGTTCCGGCGCGGCGTGAAACCAACCGCGGGGTCGTAGGCGGGCTGTACTTCATTGAAGAAGAACTGGGCCTCATACGGATCCTTTGCCACGAAGACATACCAGCCGTGCGAATCGCTGTGTCCTTCATCAGGACGATCGCCGTCGTCGTTGATGAAGTCCGGCTTGGAGGTGTGGATGTACCACGCGCCCGAGTCGAGCGTTGCGCCGCCAACAAAATCCGGAGTGGCGATGGTCACGTCGGCGCCGGCGGTGTGCCGCGGGTCGACGATCGATTCGTGCGTGGCGCGGCGCGTATAGATCGCGCCGACGCTCGACTGCGAGCCGAAGCGGCGCTTCACGCGCGCCACCGTGAAATCCTCGCCCTTGAGCTGCAGCGGCGTGGCGTCGATGATCAGGTTATCCTCGCGCGTGCGGACCTGCAGGAAGCCGATGTCGTAGCGGCCCGCCTGGCCGGTCAACTTGGCGCCGTAGACGATCGGCTGCGGCTCGCCGGCGTTGAGGCCGATGCGCCGGCTGAAAAACGGACTTTCTTCGCCGAAGGGAAATGCGAAGAAGTTCGCGCCGTCGAGAAAGAACTCGCGCTTTTCTTCGAAGAACAGCGGGAACCGCGTCAGGTTCGTTCGCCGCTCATCCACTTCGGTCTCCGCAAAATCGGTGTTGACCGAAAAGTTGGCCTTGAGCGCCGGCGTCAGGTTGTAGAACGCATCGAGGCCGATGTCGAAGTCGCCGGTCGTGGCCGGCACGCCTCTTCCCGGCGCCGCGCCGGCGGAACCGAGCGCGTACGGTTTGAGGTCAAGGCCAAGGCCCTGCGAGATGCCGTCGATGCCGGCAATGCGGCCCGCGTTCGACATTCGCGTCAGGCCCTCATCGCGCAGCCACCCGGTCCACAGGCTTTCCTCGTTCTTGCGCTTCACCGTGCGCTGGAAGTTCGCGCCCCAGGTGTCGGTGTCGGGATTGAAGTTTACGGTCTTGAACGGAATCTCGATCTCGGCCGTCCAGCCGATCGCGGTGCGGCGCACGCGCGCAATCCAGATCCCGTCCCACGACTTGTTCATCTCGCCGCCGAAGTCGTCGCCGCCCCCCAAGGGGCCGGTGATCAGGCCATCGCCCATCGCGCCGGAGGGATTGATCTCGAAGAAGTAACCGGTGCGGCGGTCGAAGAACGGATCGATGGCGACCAGGAAGCGATCGTCCGCTTCGAACGACTGATCGCGCTGCATCTGGTTGCCGAGCAGCCGCGTGGGTTCGGAATCGAAACAGATCACACCCAGAATGATGCGATCGCGATCGAAGACGACCCGAACCTCGGTCTTCTCCGTGGCCGGCGCGCCGTTATCCGGATCACGCTGCAGGAAGCTGGTGGCCGGGATCGCCTTCTGCCACGTCGCTTCATCCGGCGCGCCGTCGATGACGATCGCCTCGCCGTCGGCGAGCCGATACGCGCGGACTTCCGGCCGCGCGGATTGCGCCGCGGATTCTGCCGCCCACGCCAATAAGACGAATAGGAGCGCGACCGAGAGCACGGATTATCGGGCCGTGCCGGGGCCGAAGGCGAGCGCAGGCGAAAGGATGAGTGCCGCAATAAGTTTTTTCATAAGATCGTAGCCCTCTACTATACGAGCATGCCGACGCTGACGTTTCTCGGGGCCGCCAGGACCGTAACCGGCTCCAAACACCTGCTGGACGTGGACGGACATCGCATCCTGATCGACTGCGGATTGTTCCAGGGCCTCAAGGACCTGCGCCTCCGGAACTGGTCGCCGCTGCCAGTGGCCCCCGAAACCATCGATTGCGTCGTCCTGACGCACGCTCACATCGATCACTCGGGGTGGTTGCCGCGTCTCGTCTCTCAGGGATTCGCCGGGCCGGTGTACTGCACTGGCGGCACCGCGGACTTGTGCCAGCTGGTTCTTCCGGACGCCGCACATCTGCAGGAAGAGGACGCCAAGTTCGCCAACCAGCGCGGATTTTCGAAGCATCAGCCGGCGTTGCCGCTGTATACGGAAGCAGATGCCGCTGAAGCGCTGTCGCGGCTGAAGCCGTCGCCATTCGGAAAGAAGATCGCGATCGGCAACGGTTTCGAGGTCGAGTTCATCAATGCCGGGCACTTGCTCGGTTCATCGTATGTACTCTTCACACGTGCCGATCGCAGTGGCGCCCGGCTGCTGTTCGGCGGTGATCTCGGCCGCTACAGCCGGCCGATCCTTCCGGATCCCTCACCGGGCGTCGAAGCGGACGTGCTGCTCCTTGAATCCACCTACGGCGATCGAATTCACCCAAACGAGGACGATGGCGCCGTGCTCGCGCGAATCATCACCGAGACGCATGCGCGGCGCGGCAAGGTGATCATTCCCGCGTTTGCGATCGGCCGCGTCGAGGAACTGCTCTATTGGCTGTTCAAGCTCGAAGACGAGCGCCGCCTGCCCGAGATGCCGATCTACGTCGATAGCCCGATGGCCATCAAGGGCATCGCGTATTACCAGGCCCGCACCGACGAGCTTGATAAGGCGATCGCGGCGGTGCGGCGCAACCTGCCGCGGTTCACGCCGGTCAACTCGGCACAGGAATCAAAGGCGCTCGTCGAAAACGATCGTCCGAGCATCATTATTGCGTCGAGCGGCATGGCCACCGGCGGCCGCGTCGTGCACCACCTGTTCGCCGGTCTTGCCGATCCGCGCAACACCGTGCTCTTCGTGGGCTTTCAGGCCGCCGGCACCCGCGGCCGGCAGTTGGTCGACGGTGCACAACATGTGAAGATGTACGGGCAACACGTGCCGGTTCACGCCAGAATAGAGAAGATCGACGGCATGTCAGCCCATGCCGATGCCGGGGAGATCATCCGGTGGCTGCGCACGTTCCCCCGCGCGCCGAAGATGACTTATCTCGTTCATGGCGAAATCGTCGCCCAGGACGCACTGCGGCTGCGCATCGCCAAGGAGCTTGGCTGGCCGGTCCATGTGCCGGCGCACGGGGAGAGGGTAGACGTCGCTGTATGAGATCCGAAGTGACCCCGGTGGATAGTGCGCCACCGACAACGCGGCCGTATCTGCTCGAGCAGATCGACGATGCGGCCGTCGTGCAGCTGTACGCGGACGGCTTCGAGAAGCTGCCGCTGAAAGAGAAGACGTTGGTCTGGCATCTGTATCAAGCGGGCATTGCCGGCCGCGATATCTATTACGACCAGCGGCATCGCCATAACCTCGGCATTCGTCATCTGCTCGAGCAGATCATCAGGCACCCCCAGGGCGTGCCGCCAGACACGCTTGCCGAGATCACGCGTTACCTGAAGCTGTTCTGGATCAATACCGGTCCGTATAACAACCTCACGGCCCGCAAGTTTCTACTCAACCTCGATCGCAAGCGGGTGATCGAAGCGATGGAGACTGCGACGGCCAATGGCGCCGCGTTCCAGCTCGAACCGAATGAGACCATTGCCAAGCGCGTTGAGAAATACGCGCGGATGTTTTTCGATCCCGACTTCGAGCCGATGGTGACGTTCAAGACCCCCGGTGAAGGCGAGGACATCCTCGAGTCAAGCGCCAACAACCTCTATGTCGACGTCACGATGGCCGACCTCGAGGGCTTCGACGAACAGCATCAGCTGAATTCCCGGCTGGTGAAAAAGGACGGCAAGCTCGTTGAGGAGGTCTACAAGGTCGGCGGCCTCTACGACCGCCAGCTGACGAAGGTGGTGTTGCACCTGCGCAACGCCATTCCATTCGCGCCAAAACCGTTCGCCAAGGCGCTCAAGGCGTTGATCAAATTCTATGAAACCGGGCTCGACCAAGACCGCGAAGCCTTCGACATTGCCTGGGTGCAGAATCGCGATTCCGCGGTCGACACGATGAACGGCTTCATCGAGGTCTACATGGACGCGCGGGGCATGAAAGGTTCGTGGGAAGGCCTCGTGTATTACACGAACCACGAGAAGACCTCGAAGATTCGCGCGCTGGCCGAGCACGCGCAGTGGTTCGAGGATCACATGCCGGTGGATCCCAAGTATCTCAAGCCGAAGGTGGAGGGCGTGTCGGCGCAGGCTATCGAGGTGGTGCTCGAAGCGGGGGATTCGGGTCCCATCACGCCGATCGGCGTCAACCTGCCGAACGATCAGCGCATCCGCGAGAAGTACGGCAGCAAGTCCGTGTCGTTGTCGAACGTGCTCGACGCCTACGAGCGCGCGCTGCCCGACAAGTATCGCCAGGAGTTTGCCTGGGACGATGGGGAGTTGGAGCGGGCCAGGCGGTGGGGCGCGTTTGCGAGCGAGCTGACCACCGAGATCCACGAGGTGCTGGGTCATGGCTCCGGCCGCATGGCGGATCAGATCGAGGTGACGCCCCAGGATCTGTTGAAGGAGCAATACTCAGCGCTCGAAGAGACGCGCGCGGATCTCGTGGCGCTCTATTACATCGCCGATCCGTACCTGGCGACGATCGGCCTGGTGTCTGCGGACGAGCAGCAGGCGGTGGTGCAGACCGCGTACGAAGCCTACGCCAGGAATGCGCTGGTGCAGTTGCGGCGCGTCCGCGAAGGCGCGCAGCTCGAAGAAGACCACATGCGCAATCGCCAGGCGATTGTGCACTGGCTGCTCGGCAACACGCGCTCCGTTGCCGTGCGGCATCGCGAAAAGAAGACCTACTTCGTGGTCGCCGACACCGATGCCTTTCGTGCTGGAGTGGCCAAGCTGCTCGGCGAAGTGCAGCGCATCAAATCCGAAGGCGACTATCCGGCCGCTCGGGAATTGTTCGAGACCTACGGTGTGCACTTCGATCCCGACATGCGCGACGAGGTGGTGGCGCGCGTCGAGCATCTGAAGCTGTCGTCGTACACCGGCTTCGTGATGCCGAAGCTCGAGCCCGTGACCGACGCCCGCGGCAAGATCACCGACGTGAAGATTTCGTACCCCTGCGACCTGTTGTCGCAAATGCTCGAGTTTTCCCGGATGCCTACGTAAAAAGGAACCTGCTTCCAAAGTTTCATCGTTCCAAGGTAAATGCTTGCCGTGAACGTGGCACCATGCGAAAACTTCTCACAGTGCTGCTGTTTCTGACGTCTTCGGCGAGCGCGCAGACGCTGCAGGAGCGGATGCTGCAGGCCGAAGATGCCAGGCCAACCACCGATGCTGGTCTTGCCGCAATTCACGAAGGCCTCAAAGGCGGCGGCCGCCGCACGGCGATTCGAGCGATCGGCCGGCTGGAACGGCCCGAGATGATTTCGCTGATTGCGTCGGCCCTGGATGACGGCGTCGGCATCCGGGCGGAGGCGGCGAATGCGCTGGCACAGATGGCGCGCACGCCGGCGGCGGTGGCCGAAGTACAGAAGCTGCTGCTGGCCCGCGCGGCCACGGACGCGAAGCTGAATACGTGGGAATCCTGGGGCGAGATCGCGGTGGCGCTTGGCCGGCTCTCGTACGACACGGGCGCGCAAGTGGCGGAGACCGAGGCCGTGCTCTTGACCGGCCTTCCGGCGCCGGACTCGATGAACGACATCGAAACGGCGGCGATTGCCGGATCGGTCCGTGGTTTCGAGTCGCTGGCCCGCACGGTTCGGGCGAAAAAACTGCCGCCGCTCGGCGAGCGGAGCTGGGATTTGCTGCGTTGGGCGGCTACCGCTCAGCGTCCCCCCGCCGATCCACGGTCGGCGATCATCCGCCGGCTCGCGATGGCGGCGCTCGTGACCGGCAACCAGGCCACCGCCTCGGTGATCGAGCGGGGACTGAACGACAGCGATGCGGAGGTGCGCCGCTTTGCGGCGGCTGCGGCCGGCACCGACGCGCGCGTTGACGATCGCGATCGCATCTTGACGATTGCGCTCGCCGACAAGGAACCGCGGGTCCGCCTCGAGGCGCTGCGCTCGTGGGGCCGGCTGCTTCAGAAGACGTCGTGTGCGCCAATCCGGGCCGCCGCCGGTGACCTCAATGCGCACGTCAAGCTGCAGGCGATCGATCAGCTCGGCCAGCCGTGCCCGGCGAATGAGAGCGCGGATGCGGAGCTGTCCACTCTCATCGCCACCCTCGATACCAGGCCGCGCACCTGGCATGTGCCCGCCCACGCCCTGGTGTCGCTGGCGCGCCGCGATCCGGAAGCGGCGCGCAAAGCGCTGCCGCGCTTCGTCCAGCATCCCACCTGGCAAGTCCGCATGTATGCCGCGCGAGCCGCCGGCATTCTCAGCAACGTCGACGACCTCACAGCGCTCGCCGCCGATCGGCACGACAACGTTCGTGAAGCGGCGCTCTCGTCGCTCGTCGATCTCAAGCGGCCCGAAGCGGCGGCCGTCGCGATCGATTCGCTGACCCGCATCGACTATCAGCTGATCCTGACCGCCGCGCGGGCGCTCGAAGACAAGGCGCTGGCGGCCAAGGCCACCGCGCCGCTGCTGACATCGCTTGGCCGCATCACCAAGGAGCGCAAAGACACGTCTCGCGATCCGCGGATGGCGATTCTCAACCGGCTGCACGCGTATGGTGATGCATCGCAAGCGATTCATCTTGAAGGCTATTTGAAGGATTTCGATCCAGCGATCGCCGCAAAGGCCGCCGAGATCCTGACCGCGTGGACCGGCAAGCCTCGCACCGCGGCGCCGCAACCGTTAACGCCGCCCGGCGTCACCTCGGCGATGGTGGCGGCCCTGCGCGGCAAGGTCCTGCGCTTTCACATGGCCGGGCTCGGCCACTTCGACATCGGTCTCGAGGTCGACGCCGCACCGCTCACGGCAATCCGAATCGCGAGGCGCGCCGGCGAGCGGTATTACAACGGCCTGACCTTCCATCGCGTAGCGCCGAACTTCGTGATCCAGGGCGGCAGCCCGGGCGCGAACGAGTACAGCGGCGAGCCGCACTACATGCGTGATGAAGTCGGCCTCCACTATCGCGGCACCGTCGGCATCTCGACCCGCGGCCGCGACACCGGCGACGCGCAGATCTTCGTTAACCTGATCGACTCGCCGCGGCTCGATCACACCTATACCGTGTTCGGCACCGTGATCGACGGCATGGCGGTGGTGGACGGCATTCTCGAAGGGGATGTGATCGAGCGCGTCGAACTGGTCAATCGCTAAATCAGTCAATCCTCGATCGCTGAATGAGATCATCCCGTCTGCCCCAGGACCTCGCGCCAAACGCGCTGGCCCGCCTCGTCCAGGCCAAGCGCCGCGCCGGCGCGTCGATCGTGGATCTCACCGAATCAAACCCGACGCGCGCGGGGTTCTCATATCCAGGCGATCTGCTGGCGCCGCTCGCCGATGCGCGCGCGCTCGAGTACGATCCGCAGCCGCTCGGCCTCTGGCCGGGGCGGGCGGCCGTCGCCGCCGACTTTCGCCGCCGCGGCATCGTCCTGTCGGCGGATCGCGTGGCGCTGACGTCGAGCACGAGCGAAGCCTACGCCATGTTGTTCAAGCTCCTGTGTGACGCCGGCGATCAAGTGCTCGTGCCGCATCCCAGCTATCCGCTCTTCGAGCACCTGACGCAAATGGAATCGGTGGTCGCCGTGCCGTACTCGCTCGAGTATCACGGCGCGTGGCGCATCGATCTGGATTCGGTTCGCGCCGCGGCCGGCGATCGCGTGCGCGCGATCCTGATCGTGTCGCCCAACAACCCGACGGGGTCGTTCCTGCACCGCGATGATCTCGCGGAGCTCGCCGAGCTGGCGACGGCAAGGAATCTTCCGCTGATCGGCGATGAAGTGTTTGCCGACTACCGGCTCGATCCGTCGCCGGCGTCGACGCACGTGCTCGCCGCAAGCGAGGTCCTCACATTCAGCCTTGGCGGATTATCCAAGTCGGCGGGGTTGCCGCAATTGAAGCTGGGCTGGATTGGATTCGGCGGGCCATCCGCGAAGGTGGACGAAGCGATTGCCGCCTATGAGATTATCGCCGACACGTATTTGTCCGTATCAACACCCGTGCAGGCCGCGGCCGCGGAGCTGATCGAGCGCGGCGCCGCCATTCGCGGGCAGATCCTCGCCCGCGTGAAGCGCAACCTCGAATCGCTGCGCACGCACGCCACATCGTTTCCGGCCGTCGCAGTTCTGCCGGTTGAAGGCGGCTGGTCGGCGGTGCTGCAGGTTCCGTCGGTGGGCTCTGAGGAGGCGCTGGTGCTCGACTTGCTCGACAACGACGACATCCTCGTGCATCCGGGCTACTTTTTCGACTTCCCCCGCGAAGCCTTCATCGTGGTCAGCCTGCTGGTCGAGCCGGCGCTATTCGACCAGGCGATCGCGCGCGTGTTGCCGCGCGTTGCAGGGCGGGCATGATGCGCCGGCAGAGCGGCGTTGCGGTGCCGCTGTTTTCCCTGGTGTCGACGCGTGGCTGGGGCATCGGCGAGTTCATCGACCTCGCCGAGTTTTCCCGGTGGGTCACGGAAGCCGGCCAATCGGCCGTGCAGCTGCTGCCGATTCACGAGATGCCACCGATCGAGTCGTCGCCGTACTCGGCGATGACGGCGATGGCCCTCGATCCGATCTATCTGTCGGTGCCCGACGTGCCGGATTTCAACGGTCTTGGCGGCGACGAAGCGCTGGACGAGGCCGATCGCTCGGAGATCGCCCGCCTCCGGCAGTCGCCGCGCATCGAGTATGCCGCCGTGCGCCGCTTGAAGGATCGCTGGCTGCGGCGCGCGTTCGATCGCTTCCTCAAGTTGGAGGTGGCGCGCGGCTCACCACGAGCGACACGATTCGATCAATTCATCGGCGCGCAGTCGTGGTGGCTTGACGAGTACGCGCTGTTCCGCGCGCTGCATGCCCGGCACGACGAGCGGGCATGGACCGAGTGGCCGCCGGCGCTGGCCAGCGCCGACGCGGACGCGGTTGAAGAGGCGCGCGGCGCGCTTCACCACGAGATCACCTATCGCTCGTATCTGCAATGGCTCTCGCACGAGCAGTGGGCCGAGGCGCGGCGCCGCGCCTGGCCGGTGCGCGTGTTCGGCGATCTGCCGTTCATGATTTCCGCGGACAGCCCCGACGTGTGGGCGCGCCAGCGCGAGTTTCGCTTCGACGCCAGCATCGGCGTGCCGCCCGACGCGTTCAGCGAGACCGGACAGGATTGGGGCCTGCCGCCCTGGCGCGCACACGTGATGCGCGAGGGCGAGTTCCGCTGGATGAAGATCAGGGCTCGCCGCTACGCCAATCTCTACGACGGCTATCGCATCGATCACCTCGTCGGTCTTTACCGGATGTATGTGCGCCCGATCGACAAGAGCCGGCCGTCATTTTTCGAGCCCGCGAATGAAGCGGCCCAGACTCGCCTGGGCGAAACGCTCGTGAACCTCCTGCGTGGGACCGCCGGCCAGGTTGAAGTGTTCGCCGAAGATCTGGGATCGGTTCCCGCCTTCGTGCGCGAGTCGATGATCCGACTACAGTTGCCCGGACTGAAGGTGCTGCGCTGGGAGAAGTTTTGGGATCGGGAGGGTCAGCCATCCATTGATCCCGCGACCTTCTCTGAGCTGTCGGTGGCCACGACCGGCACCCACGACATCGAGCCGATCGCGGCCACGCCGGAGGGTGCCAGCGAAGAGCAGCGGAAGGCCGTGTTGCAGTCGTTGTTGTCTGCCGGCTCGGCGTTGACCCTGATCCCCATCCAGGACGTATTCGGCTGGACCGATCGCATCAATACCCCGGCCGTGGTGGACGGCATCAACTGGACGTGGCGCCTGCCGTGGTTCGTTGACTCGTGGCTCGATCGAACCGAGACCGTGGCGCACGCCGACGAGCTCAAGGCCTGGACCCGCAGCAACGGGCGATGACCGACGAGCAACCAGAACAGGAACCGCAGGAACCGCAGGGACCAATTCCCGCGCCCAGTCTCGACGGCGCTACCGACTGGCTCAATGTCGCGTCGCCGATCGCGCTGTCGCAGTTGCGCGGCAAGGTAGTGCTGATCGACTTCTGGACCTACGGCTGCATCAACTGCATGCACATCCTTCGCGACCTGAGGACGCTCGAGGAGCGTTTCGCCGACGAGCTCGTCGTCATCAGCGTGCACTCGCCGAAGTTCACCAACGAGCGCAGCTCCGAAAACCTCAAGCGCATCCTGATTCGGTATGAAATCGAGCATCCGGTCGCGAACGATGCGGACCATCAGATCTGGCGGCGATATGGTGTTCAGTTCTGGCCGACGCGAGTCATCATCGATCCGGCCGGCAACCTGGTCGGCACGGCGTTGGGCGAGGGCAACCTCGAAGGGTTCGTCAACGCCATTCGCACCGTGATTCGCGTTTTTGATGACCCTTCGACTCCGTTGCCGGACGGATCGCCGGCAACGTCGCTCAGGGCAGGACGCATCAATCGCGCGCGGTTACCATTGGATCTCGAGCGTTATCGTCACGCCGATCGACCGTTGCTCTACCCGGGCAAGGTACTGGCCGATGGGGCAAGAAATCGCCTTTTCATCGCCGACTCCAACCACAACCGGATCGTCGTCACGTCACTTGATGGGCGTCTGATCGAGACAGTGGGCTCGGGATTTCAAGGCGATGGAGACGGGATCTTCCCGCAGGCGCGGTTTTACCGACCTCAAGGTCTGGCCCTTGACCCCTCGACTTCGCTCGGGGCAGGCGACGACCTGCTCTATGTAGCCGACACTGAGAATCATCAGATTCGCGTGATCGATTTCCAGGCGCGCGCCGTGCACACCATCGACGTCCCGCGCTTGAATTCGCCGTGGGATCTCGCGTTGCGCACCGGCATCCTGATTGTCGCGATGGCGGGCCCGCATCAGATCTGGGTGATCGATCTGCTGCACGACCAGGCCTATCCCTATGCCGGCACCGGCGAGGAAGAGCGGCGTGATGGCCCTGTTGGCGGAGCCGCGTTCGCGCAGCCGTCAGGGCTCGCCATCGATGGCCACACACTCTTCGTCGCGGACGCCGAGTCGAACACCATTCGTTCGGTCGCGCTGCCGCCCTCGAATCTCGTCACCACCGTGGCCGGTGGCAACCTGTTTGACTTCGGTGATCAGGACGGCACCGGCGATGGAGTGCGGCTGCAGCATCCGCTCGGCATCGCCCTGCACGAAGGCCGCGTCCTCATCGCCGATACTTACAACCACAAGATCAAGATGCTGGATCCCGCTGCAGGGAAGGTCACGACGATTGCGGGCACCGGGCAGCCAGGACACGTCGACGGTGCCGCCGCGCGCGCGCAGTTTTACGAGCCCGGCGGCATTTCAGTGGCCGGCCACATCGCGTACATTGCCGACACCAATAATCACGCCATTCGCACGATCGATCTGCACGCGTCCACGGTCGCGACATTGACCCTTGAGGGGCTTGCGCCGCCCGCCGCATGGAGCTACCTTCGCCAGCGATGACCCGCAGATGAGCCGCAGATGACGCAAATGACGCAGATGCTCAGAATTCTCCTGGTCGCGCTCGCGTGCGTGCTGGCGGCCTGCCGCCCGGCGCCGTTGCCCGCCGAGAGAGCCATCGTCATCCTGGTGTCGATCGACGGTTTCAGGTGGGATTACCTCGATCGTCACGAGGCGCCCAACCTGGCTCGCCTCGCGGCGGAAGGCGTGCGCTCTGAAGGACTGATCCCCCAATTTCCATCAAAGACGTTCCCCAATCACTACACGATCGTCACCGGTCTCCGGCTCGCGAACCACGGCATCATCTCGAACAACATGCGCGCCGCCGACATCCCGGGGGAGTTCGGGTTGTCGAACCGCGACGTGCTCGCCGACCCGCGATGGTGGAGCGGCGAGCCAATCTGGAATACTGCGGAGCAGCAGGGCAGGATTGCGGCGGCGATGTTCTGGCCCGGATCGGAAACCGTGATTGGCGGCCGGCAGGCCACGTTCTGGAAGCCGTTCGACGATGACCTGCCGCACCCCGAACGTGTTGGTCAGGTCCTGTCGTGGCTGAAACTGCCGGAGGGCAAGCGGCCGTCGTTCCTCACCTTGTATTACAGCGAAGTCGACAACGCCGGGCACGACGACGGACCCGAATCCGAAGCGGTGAAGGATGCGGTGAGAAACGTCGACCGCTCGCTCGGCGAGCTGGTGGCCGGCGTCAACAACTTGGGACTCGCCGATCGCGTGCACTACATCGTGGTCAGCGATCACGGCATGGCTGCACTCAGCCCCGACCGCATGATCGTGCTCGACAACTACATCGATGTGGCGGCGATGAACGTGGTCGACTGGGCGCCGGTGCTTGGGCTCTCTCCAAAAGACGGGAACGTGGCAAAGCTTTACGCCGCGCTGAAGGACAAGCATCCAAAACTCGCCGTGTATCGGAAGAACGAGATTCCTCCTGAGTACGGCCTCGCCGGGCACCCGCGATTGCCTCCGGTCGTCGGGATTGCCGATGAAGGGTGGTACATCACGTCGCAGCGCGAGGTCGACAGTTGGGGGCAGTCGGACCGGCGCCCGCCCGCTGGCACGCATGGCTACGACGGCCGCGCCAGATCGATGCACGGCCTCTTTGTGGCTTCGGGTCCGCGGATCAAGGGCGGGTTGATCGTCAAACCATTCGAGAACATTCACGTCTACGATTTCATGTGCGCGGTGATGGGCCTCACGCCCGCGAAGAACGACGGCGATCCCGCGGTGACCCGCGATATGCTCCGTTAGCTCATGACCTCGACCGCGGATCGGATCGACGCCGCCGGCTGGCGGATCGTGCTACTGGCCAGCCTTGGCGGTACGCTCGAGTTCTACGACTTCGTCATCTTCGGCGTGTTCGCCCGTGACATCGCCGCGGCGGTGTTTCCCACCGGCGACCCGATCGTCTCGTTGATGGCATCGTTTGCCGCCTTCGCGGCGGGTTATCTCGCCAGGCCAATCGGCGGCATCGTCCTCAGCCACTACGGCGATCGCCACGGCCGCCGCACCGTGTTCCTGTGGTCGGTGTTCATCATGTCGGGCGCCACACTGGGCATGGGCCTCGTGCCGTCGTACGCGCAGTGGGGCGTGATGGCGAGCGCGCTGATGGTGACACTGCGATTGATCCAGGGCTTCTGTCTCGGCGGCGAGTTGCCAGGCGCGCTGACCTACGTGGTGGAGACGGCGCCGCGAATTGCGCCGTTTGTGTGCGGCGTGGTGTTCGCGTGCGTCACCATGGGCGTGGCGCTCGCTACCGGCGTCAGCCTTTCGGTACGCACCTTCCTCGATCCCGCGCTGGTGCCTGAGTATGGCTGGCGCATCGCGTTCATTCTTGGCGGTCTCGGCGGCGTGTTGAGTTTCGTGCTGCGGCGGTCGCTGGAAGAGTCGCCCGAGTTTGCGCGGATGAAGAGCTTTGCGGTGCGCCAGCCGTTTCTCGAGCTGTTGCGGACCAATCTCGTGCACGTGCTAGTCGGTTGCGCGATTCTCGCCGGCACGGGCACCTTCAACGGCCTGTTCTTCTCGCACCTGCCGGCGTATCTCACGGCCGTCCTTAAGTACGATCCTCGCCAGGCCGTGTTCGCGCAAACCATCGGCGTGATCGCGTCGGCGATCGGCATCCTGGTGACGGGTTGGCTGGGCGATCGCATTCCGCCGAGATATCTGCTGAGAACGGGCGTGGCGCTGCTGCTCGTGTTCGCGATGCCGTTTTACGGCGCGCTCGAGAGCCGTTCGATCGATCTGACGATGCTGTGCGTGCTGGCGGGACTCAGTGCGGGCCTGACCAACGGATCATTCGCCGTGCTGTTGACGGATCTTTTCCCGACCCGCATTCGTTTCACCGGTGTCGCGCTGGTGTTCAACGTCAGCTTCACGATCTTCAGCGGCACCGCGCCGCTCGTGGCCACGTCGTTGATTCGCGACAGCGGCTCTCCGACGTCGCCCGCTTACTTGATGATGGGCAGCGCCGCTCTCGCGTTAATTGGCAGCCTGTGGGTGGAAAAATACGGGGGGAACGTAATGAACAGGAAAGCATGACTCCTCTTCTCCTGTTTGTTCTCCTCGTCTCCTGTCATGACAGCGGTTCAAACGTCCCGTGCTGCATCGTCAGCGACTTTTCATTTGATGCAAACGCCACCAGCTTCCGCGATTTGTAATCAAGCACGACGGTCAGCGTGTAGCCCGACGGAGAGAGATAGGCGACGGTGTGAATATCTTGCCCAAGCGAAGCGACTTGATACTGATCAGCAGAGCCCGGTTTCGCATTCGGATCGCCACCGACTTCGCGAAAGATGACGGCCCCGTTGCGATTGAACTCGTGATCGAACGACTTGCCCGCCATCGGTCCGTCAAGAAAAGTCCACCGTAACGAACGTCCGGTAATCGGATTCTGAACCATCACACGCACAGCCCTCCCATACCCCTGCTGTGCAAGTGAAATGCCAGTGTTCGATTTCGGGCCATCTAAGGCCGCGATAGGGGATGTCGCTTATTTCTTCACACGATAAATTACGAGGACGCACCCGCCATCCAGCTGGCGGCATTCAGTCAGCTCGAGCTTCACACGAGCGCCCGGATCCAGAAAAGCCGGCACGCCCGCGCCGAGCAGCACCGGATGGACGTTGAGGCCGATCTCGTCGATCACGCCGGCTTGCAGGAGCGAGGTGGCGAAGTTGCCGCCGCTCATCACGATGATGTCCTTGCCTGGCTGCGCCTTGAGTTTGCGCACGAACTCACCAGCGTCAGTCGTCACCAGCTCCGTGCCCTTGCCCGGCACGCTCTTCAATGTGCGGGAGAACACGTAGGTCTTGTTGATCGAAACGCCTGGCATCTCGCCGCCGTCCCCCGCGGCCATCGTGAAGTCCCACGTTTTCCGGCCCATCAGGATGGTGTCGGCCGTCGACCAGGACTTTTGCATGATCGCCTCGACGTCCTTGCTGAAGTGCAGCCAGTCGATGGCGCCGTCCTTCCCCGCGAAATATCCGTCAAGGCTGCACGCCCCGCCGTAAATCACTTTGCGCTGTGCCATAACCCCTCCGAGCCTGTCTCGCCGTAGCTTCCCAACGGAAGCGAAGGCGGGTATACTAAACGTCGGTTTAGAAATAATCTAAACCATCATTTAGAAACTGTCAACTCCATGTGTGCACGCCCTCGCAAAGTCACCGATGACGACGTGTTCATGGCCGCCCATCGGGTGATGTCGCGCGTCGGTCCGAGCAAATTGACGCTCGGCCACATCGCCGCGGAAGCTGGCGTGACGGCGGGCCTGCTCGTGCAGCGCTTCGGCTCGAAGCGCGATCTGATGCTGAAGCTGTCGGAGCGGTTCTCGTCGGGCACCGTCGAGATGTTCGCGCAATTGCGCCAAGGGCACCGCTCGCCGCTCGCGGTGCTGCGCGCGTACGCGGAGTGCATGGCGGGCATGGCCGACACCCCGGCGGCATTCATGCGCAACCTGTCGTACCTGCAGATCGACCTCACCGACCCCGACTTCCGCACGCACTTCGCGAAGAGCGCGAAGGCCACGCGCGAGGAACTGCAGAAGCTGATTCGCGAGGCGATCGATGCGGAAGAGTTGACGCCGTCCACCAATCCCAAACAGCTCGCGCGCACGATTGAAGCGGTGATCGGCGGCTCGATGCTGAGCTGGGCCTTCTACCAGGAAGGCACTTCCTCAAAGTGGATGCGCGACGATCTCAACTCAGTTCTGAAGCCTTATTTACAGCGGAACGGATGAGGTCACGGTTCTTGCAACGGAACCATTCGCATGCAACGGGGTGCATTCGTTTGGTTCGTTATCGCCGCGTTTTGCGCCACCACGGCGTGCCAGTCGACTACCGCCGAACCAGCGAAGGCGGATCCGACGAAGAAGCCCGCGAAATCAAGAAAAGTCTCTGACGCCGAGCGGCTCGACGCGCTGTCGCGCGCCACGGTGTGGCAGGCGCCGCGCAAACTGGTGTCGCACGCGCGGCTCGATTCGGATCCGCAGCAGCCGCAATCCATCAACTGCACCTTCCTGGTGAACGAGGTCGGCGGCACCGCGCCGAAGTTTGATTGCCAGCTCGAGAGCGGCGAGCGTCTTCGCGTGAAGTACGGCCGCTCGCCGGAAATTCCATCGGAAGTCGCGACCGCCCGCCTGCTGCACGCGCTGGGCTTTGGCGCGGACGACGTGATGATGGTCGAAAAGCTTCGCTGTTACGGCTGTCCGGCCGAACCCTTCATCACCATGCGCACGCTTGGCCTCGCCGGCGCGCACGAGCTGTATGGCAAGGTGATGAACAAGGACTCATACAAGGACTTCGAGTGGGTCGCGGTCGAGCGTCGGCACTGGGGCCGCGCGATTGAAACCGAAGCGGTTGAAGGCTGGGCGTTTTTCGAGCTCGACCTGGTCGATGAGAGCAAGGGCGGCGCGCCGAAGGCCCACGTCGATGCGCTGCGGCTGCTCGCGGTGCTCCTCGCGCACTGGGACAACAAGAGCGAAAACCAGCGGCTGGTGTGCCTCTCTGAAGCGGACTGGCCGGACGGCGGCCAGTGCTCGCGGCCGCTGGCGATGCTGCAGGACGTGGGCGGCGCGTTTGGCCCGCGCAAGGTCGACCTCGAGGAATGGGAGAAAGCACCCATTTGGGGCGACCGCGCCACCTGCACGGCGACGATGGACCACCTGCCGTATCACGGAGCGACGTTCAAGCCGGTGAAGATCACCGAAGCGGGCCGCCAGCATCTTGCCGCGCTGCTCAAGCAGCTCTCGGATGAACAACTGACGGCGCTCTTCAGCGGCGCGCGCTTCGACCAGTCCAAGGGGATGATCGGCTTCAAGACCACGCCGATACCCGAGTGGGTCCGCGTGTTCAAGCAGAAGGTCGGTCAGATCACCGACGGTCCAGCGTGTCCGCAGTAACGGTCCGCAACGAGCCCGCGTCGACCGTCTCGCCCTTCCTGTTGATCGCCTGAAAGAAGAAGCCGCTGTCGGCGATCTCGACGAGCATGAAGTGAAAGTCGCTGTCGTAGCTCTTGGCGATGAGCCGCGACGGCGACGAATCACCTTCGCGCAAGGAACCCGCGCCGCCGCTGATGAAATACAGCACGCCCTTCTGCATCTCGGAGCGCGCGTAGAGATGCTCGTGGCCGGAGAACACCACGTCGATGCCGCCGTTGACGAACGATGATTCGAGCGCGAAGCGATGGCCGCGCGACGACAGCGTATAGCGGCCCGGCGTATAGAGCGGGTGATGCAGCAGCGCGATCTTCCATTCCGCACGCGACTCCGCCGCTTCATGCTCGAACCATTGCATCTGCGGCCCATCGAGATTCGTGCTGTCCAGGGCGAAAAACCGCACGCGCGTGTCCCATCGCGTGATCGGATCGACCGGCGGCGTAAAGGTGTAATAGCGATCGCCATCCATGTTGAACGGCTCGTAGAACACCTGCTTCGGATCGTCGTGATTGCCGAGCACCGCGTAGAACTTGACGCCGGCGTCGAGCAGCAGCTTGTACGGCTCCTCGAACTTCAGCCGGTAGTCCTCCGGCGTGGCGGGCCCCTCGTAGATGTTGTCGCCCGCCATCAACACGAACTTGAAGTCGAAGCGCTGGCGATACGCGACCATTTGCGCGGCCACTTCATGCTGGGGCGGCCAGCCGCGGCCGCTATCGCCGATCACCGCGAATTTGATCGACCGGTCCTCGTTCGGGCAGGGTAAGCGTGTCGCGCGGGACGGTCGAGACGTCGATCGCTTCGAGCCGCGACTGCTCACGCGCCTCGGAGGTCTGGCCGATCCAGCTGTTGCCACAGGCCGTGGCAAACAGGACCCAGCACAGCATTAGAACTCGACTGGTCATAATGGTTCCCCGTGCAGGATGTACACCAGCGCGGCTGGGTAGTCCATGGCCCAGATTGGGAAGAGCGTGCGCCTCGTGGCGCGAGCCAGCTCGTCTGAAGACTGCCGAAGTCGCCCACCCGTAGCGGTAACCCCATGCCTTAGTCACAAGTTGCCGTGGCACAGCACTTGAAGTAAGGGAGTCTGCCATGACGATATTGCGTTCGGCGTCGCTCGTGCTCCTGGCCACCGTTGCGGTGGCCTGCAACCGGGGCTCCGCGGAATCCAAGGCGGCGGTGGACACCGCCGACGCGACGCGGGCCGTCAACCAGAGTGCGCCGGCACCGTTGCCGGCGACCACCGCCAGCGTTGCATCTGACGGCCAGCCCGTCAACGCGATGGGCGCGGCGATTCTCGCGTTCCACAAGCACCTCGAGGCCTACATGAAGGTGCATAACGAGGCCGAGGGCAAGGTGCCGAACCTCAAGCGAACCGACGATCCGGTGGAGATCTCGGGCCGCGAGAAGGCGCTGGCCGAGATGATCATGACGTTGCGCGCCGGTGCGCAAGAGGGTGTCGTCTTCGCGCCCGACGTGGAGAAGCACTTCCGGACCATCATTCAGGAAGATTTCGCCAAGCGCAGCGGCACCGATCGCCGCGCCCTCGAGCACGAGCTGCCGAGGGGCGCGAAGGTGTCGGTCAACACGATTTACCCGACCACGATTCCGCTGCTCACGTTCCCGGCGGCGTTGCTGCAGAAGCTGCCGGATCTGCCTCCCGAGCTCGAATACCGTATTGTCGGTCGCCACCTGATACTGAGGGATGTAAAGGCGAATCTGATCGTGGACGTGCTCCGCGACGCGATTCCGACCACCTAACCGACGCAGGCGATGATCATGACCAAGCTTCCCGTTCGACTGTTCTCAGCTCTATTGGCCCTGCTCGCCGTCGTGGTGGCGGTCGACGCGCTGGATCTGCAACAGCGCCAGCCGGCGGCGCAAATAGTCGGCCGCGCCTTCGGCGCTGCCGCCGGTGGGCAAAGACTCGGTCAAGTTCCTCGTCATCGGCGACAGTGGCACCGGCGACCGGGCCCAGATCGAGACCGCGCAGCAAATGTGGAAGTCGCACAGCGTGTTCCCGTACGAGTTCGCCATCATGCTCGGCGACAACATGTACGGCTCTGAGCGGCCGCAGGACTACGCGCGCAAGTTCGAGCAGCCATTCAAGCCGCTGCTCGACGCCAAAATCGATTTCCACGCCGCGCTCGGCAATCACGACGACCCGAACCAGATGTATTACAAGCCCTTCGGCATGGGCGGCAAGCGGTTCTACACCTATCAGAAGAAGGACGTCCGCTTCTTCGCGCTCGACAGCAACTACATGGACAAGGACCAGCAGCGCTGGCTCGAGCAGGAGCTCGAGCAGTCCAAGTCCAAATGGAAGATCGCCTACTTCCATCACCCGATCTACTCGTCGGGCGGCCGCCACGGATCAGAAGTGGACCTGCGCTCGATCATCGAGCCGCTGTTCATCAAGTACAACCTCAACGTGGTGATCGCCGGGCACGAGCACTTCTACGAGCGGCTGAAGCCACAGAAGGGCATTCACTACTTCACCGCCGGCGGTTCCGCGAAGCTGCGCGCGGGCGACATCGTCGTCGGCGCGATGACCGCCAAAGGGTTCGATTCCGATCAGAGCTTCATGATGATCGAGATCGATGGCGATACGCTGCACTTCCAGACGATCTCGCGTCGCGGCCGGCTCGTGGACTCGGGACGATCACGCGTCAAACAACCGGAGGAACAACCGGAGGCACTTTTTGAAGCAGTGGCGGCGCCCGTTTCGCGTGGCCGCCGGCATTCTGCTGGCCGCCACCGTGGCGGCAGTGCTGACGGCGAGCCAGCCGGCCAATCCGAAAGCCCAGAAGGCGACGATTGCGGAGCTGTGGCGCGATCCCGGCAACATCGCCGCGAAGGATTTGCGGTGGGGCCGCGGCGGCCAGTCGCTCGCCCCATCGGCGGAAGCTGAGCACCAGTTCAAGGCCACCGACACCACCGGTTACAGCCCCGGCTACGACGTGGTCGATCCCAAGGGGCGCAAGTGGGACGTGAAGACCGGCGACGAAGGGCAGCCCGAAGTGATGGCGAGCCGGTTGCTGTGGGCGGTCGGGTATCACCAGCCGGTTGTCTACTTCGTGCCTGAATGGAAAATGAAAGACGGTCCGATCTCGCGCCCGCTGTCGGGCCGCTTTCGCCTCGCTTCGGATCACGACGCCGACGGCGAATGGTCGTGGACCGAGAACCCGTTTCTCGGCACGCGCCAGTTGAAAGGCCTGGTCGTTGCGAACTTGATCCTCAACAACTGGGACCTCAAGCCGAGCCAGAACCGCATCTACACCGAGGTCGGCCGGAATCCGGCGCGCTGGTTCGTGGTGCAGGACATCGGCGCGTCGTTCGGCAAGACGGCGTGGCCGACCGGCAATCGCAACAACATCGACGATTTCGAGACGCAGCGGCTGGTGCTCGGCGTCGAGGGCGGGCGCGTGCAGTTCGACTATCACGCGCGCCACAAGGAATTGCTCGAGAACATCACGCCGGCGGACGTGGTCTGGATCTGCCGGATGTTCAACCGCATCACCGACGCGCAGTGGGCCGATCTGTTCCGCGGTGCCGCGATACCGCAAGAGGTCGGCGTTCGCTACGCACGCAAGATCAAGTCGAAGATCCAGGAAGGCCTGGCACTTCAGTCGCAGGGAGCGACCCGCTGAATGGATCCGACAGTCGATCTTCCGGGAGTGATGGACAATTTTCAGGAGGAGGTGCTGGCCTCCCTCATCAGGCTGCCGCTGGCGGCGTTGCTCGGCACCGTGCTGGCTCTCCGGCCGCGGCGCCGGGGCACACCGGAGCGCCAGCCCGCGGTGGTGCAGACCCAAATCATCCTCGCCGTGGTCGGCTCGCTGATCATGCTGGTGGTCGGCGCCAGCCTGGCGCGCGCGTTCGGCATTGTCGGCGCCGCCAACCTGATTCGCTATCGGTCGAAGATCGAAGACCCCAAGGACGCGGTCGTGATGTTGTGCGCGCTGTCTGCCGGCCTGGCCGCAGGGGTGGGCCTCTACGGCCTCGCGATCATCGGCACCGTGTTCATCACGCTGTGCCTGTGGGTCATCGAGGGCTTCGAGCCTCAGACGCGGCTCTTCGAGCTGACCGTGAAGATGGGGGACAAGACCCTCGACATGCGCCCGAAGATCGAGGAAGTACTCAGGCGTTACAAGGCGCGGTACGAGATGCGCACAGCCGCGGAAGACGCGCTGGTCTACATGGTGACCACCCCGCGCTTGATGCGGACCGATCGCGTGTCCACTGCCATCGTGGAGCTCGAGCCTGAAGGCAAGGGCTCCGTCGAGTGGACCGAGAAATCCAAGGACAAGGTCCCCAAGTAGTGAAACTGATCGTCCAGCCCGAAGCGGGCGCCGTGCCGATCGTCAGGGCGATCAAGACCGCGCGCAAGAATATCGACATCTTCATCTTCCGCATCGATCGCGAGGAGATTGAAAAGGCGCTGGCGGCGGCCGTGCAGCGCGGCGTCGCCGTGCGCGCGCTGATCGCGCACACCAACCGCGGCGGCGAAGCCCGCCTGCGCAAGCTCGAGCAGCGGTTGTTGGCCGCCGGCGTGCTGGTGTCGCGGACGGCGGACGATCTGACCCGCTATCACGCCAAGTACATGGTGGCGGACTCCACGCTGTACCTCTTCGGCTTCAACTTCACCACGCTCGACATCGACAAGAGCCGCAGCTTCGCCATTTCGACACGCGACACCAAGGCTGTGCAGGAAGCCAGCCGGCTGTTCGAGTCGGACGTCACGCGCCAGGCCTACACGCCGGGCAAGTCCAACCTGGTGGTCAGTCCCGACAACGCGCGGGCGATGTTGAGCGCCTTCATCAAGGGCGCACGGCGGGAGCTGGTGATCTACGACGCGAAGGTCTACGACCCCGCGATGATCAAGTTGTTGAAGGAGCGTGCGGCGAAAGGCGTGAACGTCCGCGTGCTGGGCAGCATCAAGGGCAAGGACGGCGCCATCGAGACGCGCAAGCTCGCCACGATGCGTATGCACGTCCGCGCCATCGTGCGTGACGGCACGCGCGCGTTCGTGGGCAGCCAGAGCTTGCGGAAAGACGAGCTCGAGAACCGTCGCGAAGTCGGATTGATCGTCACCAACCCGACCGTCGCGCGGAAGCTGCTACAGGTGTTCGAATCGGACTGGGCCGACTCAGGCAAGAGCTCGAAAGCGAAAGAAGCCGCTTAGTCGAGTTGCTTGAGCATCACCAGGCCGCCGGTGGACAGCCGCTGATCGCCAGTGGGCGCCGTTTGCACGAACGACTGCCACGCCGTGGCCTTGGCGGCGGCTTTCGCCGCCGGCTTTTCGATGATGCCGCCGCACCACAGGTTCCCTGGACCCGGCATCGCGACCCACACCCGCTTCACCCTCGTCGCCACGCCAAAGGACGGCACCTTGAGAATGAAATAGGGCGGCAGCGCGGCTGGTGATGCGCCAGCGATCTCCAGGCGCACGCCCTCCGTGCTTACGTCGACGATTTTCGATGCCACACCGTCGACCGACGCCTGTAACCGCGGTACCAGCTTCCGTGGGGAGCGTCGTGCCGGCCGCCCTTCGGCAAGCCCTAATGCCACCGACAACATCAACGTATCCTTCGTCACCGGGCGTTGCATCCAGGTCGCGTCACGCGGCACATCTTCGATTTGGGACCCGGGCGCACCGACCAGGATCAGCGGGCGGTTGTACCCGAGAATCTTGACGATGCGCGGGAGGTCCGCGGCCGAGACGAGCGACACATCGGCGATCAGGGCTTCGATGGGTTTGGTCACCATGTCGGTCGCGAGCGCATCGACGGTGATCATCGGGACCGGCTCATACCCGGCCGCCTGCAACCACTCGAGAAACGCGGCACGCTCGCCCGTCTTGGGGCACGCCACTCCGATCCGGACGATGTTGGCAGACATGCCCGTGTAGGGCTGCAATCGCGCTGCCACGAGAAAAACCACGCGTTGTCGTGGATTGCGCAATCGCAACGGCGTGAAGGGATTACATTTCTGAATCGCCGGGTGACAAATTTCGTTACCGTGAACGGGGAATCAGGCCTGTTTTGTTTCGAGCACTCGCATGATCGCCGCGGCGACCTTTTTCCACTCGCTGTGTTCACGTGCAAGTTCGGCGCGACCTTTTTTCGTGAGGGTGTAAAAACGCGCTTTGCGGTTGTTCTCGGAAGTGCCCCATTCGGCACCGACGAAGCGCCGCTCTTCGAGCCGTTGCAGCGCCGGATACAGCGAGCCATGCTCGACGATCAGCACATCATCTGATTGCGCCTGGATCGCGCGCGCAATCCCCTGGCCGTGCTGCGGACCGTGCAGCAGCGTGCGTAGGATCAGCAGGTCGAGCGTGCCTTGCAGATGAGCACTATATTCACGGTCCGATCGCTTTCGTATAGACATTCGACCCAAGCATGCCTACACTTGGGTCGAATGTCAACCTGTCGGTGGTCAACTCAGGGAGGCGAGGATGTGGGGCAGGCAACAGCGTCGGGACGAAGACTTCGCGCGTGAAGTCGACGCGCACGTGCAGCTCGAGACGGACCGCCTGGTCGCCGAAGGCCTGAGTCCCGAGGCCGCCGCGCGCGAGGCGCGCAAACGTTTCGGCAACACCGCCCTCGCGCGCGAGCGGTTCTACTACTCGAGCCGTTCGCTCTGGCTCGATCAGCTGAAGCAGGATGTCCGCACGGCGCTGCGCGGGATCAAGCGCTATCCGATCGCGTGCGCGATCGCCGTGATCTCGCTTGGTGGCGGCATCGGCGCCACCACCATCACGCTGCTCCTGCGCAACGCTATCTTCCTCGCGCCGCCGCCGCTCTACCAGGATCCGGCGGCGCTGTATTCCTTGCGCTCCCCGACGCCGGACAGTGCGAGGCGCCTGGTGCCGGCCGGGTTGTTGAAGACCTGGGTGGACGACCCGGCGCTGGACGGCAGCCTCGGCGCGTCGTCGATGCCAAGACAGCACGATGTCCGGGCCGGCGATCAAGTGCTGTCGCGGCCCGTTCGCGCCGTCACCCCGGAATTATTCGACCGCCTCGGCGTGCGGCCGGAGCTTGGTACGCCGTTTCAAGAGTGGCCGAACGGCGGCGACCCGCCTGCACTCCTGAGTGCGGGCGTTTGGTTCAACCTGTTCCAGATGCGCGACGATGTCGTGGGCACGTCAATCCTGATCGACGACAGACCGCACACCGTTATCGGGGTGATGCCGCGGCGGTTCTGGTTTGGGTCGATGGACGGACCCGTATGGACGCGGCTCGATCTCGCCACTACGCCGGACGACACGCCGTTGGATGTCGTGATTCGCAAGCCGGGCGTCTTGTCGGAGGGAGCGATGGTCGATCGGTTACGCGCCGGCGCCGACCGCATTGCCGCTCAACTACCCGCGGATCAGCGGCAGGTGCGGGTCACTGCGGCTCCGCTGCGCGGGACGCCGGTCGGCAACGGCGTCGGCCCCTTTGTCGTCGTCCTGCTCACCAGCGCCGTCCTTCTCACTCTGTTGATCGCCAGCACCAACGTCGCGGTGCTGATGATGGCGCAATGGACGTCGCGCGAGCACGAAATTGCGATTCGCGCGTCGCTTGGTGGCTCGCGCGGCCGCATCGTGCGATCCCTGTTGATGGAGTCCACCCTGATCGCTGCGGCCGGCGGCGTGCTGGGCGTCGCATTGACGTTCGCATTGCGGGGTCTTGCCGTGCACCGCGTGCCCACCGCCGCGATGTTCGACCTGACGATCGACTGGGCAATCCTCGTTCAATCCGCGATCGTGACCATCGCCGCGGGACTGCTAACTGGTGTCGCGCCCGCGCTCTATGAAACACGGCGGCTGCATGTCAATCCGCTGAACGCGATCCGTGGCTCCGATCGTGTGCGGCAGAAGTGGCGCCACGCGCTGGTCGTTTTCGAAGTTGCGACCACCGTGGCGCTGCTCGTCTCTACCGCGGCGATGCTGGCTTCGTACTCGAAAAGCCTCAATGACAGTCCGGGCTTCGAGACGCGTCCGATCTTCAGTGCGTTCGTCGACGATCCCACCGGCATCAAACCGCGTCTGGTGCTCGATCGGATTCGCAGCGTGCTGGGTGTCGCGGCAGCGGAGGTTGCGACAACGGTACCGTTCCTCGCGATAGGACGCGCGCGTCAAGTATCAGGTGAACCGACCGGCATCACGATTGCCTCTCGCGGCGGCGCCGTTGGCCCCGCATACTTTTCGACGCTTGGCGTAGCTATGCGCGCGGGCCGGGTGTTCTCTGAGGCAGATACCGCGTCCAGTGAGCACGTCGCGATCGTCAACGACGTGCTGGCAGGGCAGTTGTGGCCTGGTGCGGCGGCTGCGCCGCAGTCGGCGCTGGGTCGTCAGGTCTGGATCGAGGGCGCACCCGCCATGGTGGTCGGGGTGGTCGGCGGTTATTCGATGACCGCAATACAGCCGCCGCGCGCGGCGGTGTTCACGCCATTCGCGCAGTTACCCTCGCCACCTGACCACGCGCTTTTCATGGTTCGGGCGGCCGCCGATCCAGCGCCGCTTACGCAGACGATCCGGCGCGAGCTCGCCGAAATGGGCGGCGGCATAACCGTGATGGGCGTGACTACCATCGATCAGATCAAACAAATCATCGGCCAGGAGATCATCGTCGGCACATTCCCGTTGTTCCCGTTGATCGCGACCGGCATGCTGCTGACCGCGGCGGGGATCTACGGCGTGCTTGCGTTCGCGGTCTCGCGGCGGGCCACCGAGCTTGCCGTCCGGATGGCGATCGGCGCGACCAGTCGGGATCTCTTACGCCTAGTGGTGGCGCAGAGCTTGCGAATGCTCGGCTTGGGGAGCGCGATTGGCATTGCGCTCACGTTTGCATTGACGAGAGTCGCACAGGGCCGCGGCGGCGTCTTCGATTCGCCCGGCTGGCAGGCATTCGTCGTCCCGATGGTCCTCATTCTCGCCATCGGCACGATCGCCACGCTGATTCCCATGCGTCGGGCCTTGAAGATCAACCCGACCGTCTTGCTCAGGACAACATAGAGGCGGGACTCTCTTGTCCGCCGTAGCTTTAGCGAAGGCGGAAGTCCTGCCTATTTGATGCGCAACAAGTCCGCTTCGGCGGCGATAAACCCGAACGCGTTCCAGCCGGCACCGGCGACGATCTTCTCGAACACCTCCCGGGCCTTCGCAGTGTTGCCGGTCACGAAGTAGTAGTTGGCCACGCCGTAGCCCTGCGTCGCAATCTGCGTGGGGTCCGGGGTCGTGGTATCGAGGAGCGCTTCGGGTTTCTCCAGGCCCTTGTACATCAGCAGCCGGCGGTGATAGGCCGTGTTCTCGAGGATGTCCATCTTCGGCGTGATGCGCTCGAGGACCTTCGCGGCATCGGCCTTGCGATTGAGCCGCATTAGCGTCATCCACATCCAGTCGCTCGTCGCGGTGATCGAGTCGTCGTTGTTCGATACCTTCATGCACTCGACCCACGCGTCGTATGCCCTGGCGTAGTTGCCCTGCAGGTAATGGCGTCAGCGCGAGGTGGTACCAGATGTTGAACTGCAGCGTGCTGCGCGGCTTGCCGGCGGGGTTCGGCGCGCCGTCCGGCTCGATCTCGTCGGGCTTGCCCTTGATCAACTGCGCGGCCTTCTCGAAGTCCGCCTGCGCCTTCGCAAACTGCCGAATGCTGATATAGCGGTGGCCGCGATGCCGGTAGAACTTCGGGTTGTCGGGGTGGAGCGCGATGCCCTTCGTGAACATCGCGATGGCATCGTTGTAGCGCCACAGGTAGCCGAGACGCCGGCCCACCCAGATGATGGCCTCGGCGTCTTTCGGATTCGCCGCAAGCACTTTCTCCGCCTGTGCAAGATCGGCGTCGAGCTTCTGCTGGTTCGGAATCGTCGCCGGTATGAACAACGGCTTGCCGCTGAGTGAGGTCGCCTCCGGCTTCCCGGTCTGTGCCCCCGTGGTGACAGTCAATGCGGTCATTACTGCGGCGATCACCAATGCAAGTCGGGTCATGAACGGTCTCCTGAGGTGGCGTTGCTCTCTTCGCTGTCCAGCAGCCCCTGCTGCGTCGGCGCGTCGAGTTTGCGGGCCACGGTTTCGA
Organism: uncultured Acidimicrobiia bacterium; assembly: GCA_963784445.1. GTDB lineage: Bacteria > Acidobacteriota > Vicinamibacteria > Vicinamibacterales > UBA2999 > 12-FULL-67-14b. Next base: position 181,833 of record CAWARO010000004.1, read on the forward strand.
GCGGATCGATCAGCGGAATCTCTTTGACGCTGCCGGCGCCGAGCTCACGGAAGCGGCGCGCCTTCACCAGCACGTTGTTTTCGAACGAGCCAATCACCTTGTTGAACGTCGAGAACATGCCGTCCAGGCGCCGCCGCAGATCCTCGAGATGTTCCGCCATCGTGGCCACGCTCTCGTGAAGCGCGCGGCCGAGCCGGCTGATCTCCTCGGCGTTGATCGTCAAACGCTCCTGGTTCCATCCGAACGCCGCGGCGCGGAGCAACGCGATCAACGTCAGCGGGCTGGCAATCAGCACCTTCTGCTTGACGCTGAAATCGATCAGCGCCGAATCCCGCTCGAGCGCGGCCATGTAGATCGCCTCAGCAGGCAGGAACAACACGACCACCTCCGGTGACGAGGGCAGCGCATCCCAATACGCCTTGGCGCCGAGCTTCGTCACGTGATCTCTCACCTGGCGCACGTGGTCGGCCAGCTTGCCGCTGCGCACGCCGTCTTCGGTCGCCGCCTGCGCATCCAGAAACGCCTCGAGCGGCGCCTTCGCATCCACGACGATGGTGCGGCCGCCGGGGAGGTTGATGGTCATGTCGGGGCGGAGCCGTCCGCTCTCGGAGAAGATCGTCGGCTGCTGGTCGAAGTCGCAGTACTCGAGCATGCCCGAGAGCTCCACGACCTTGCGCAGCTGCACTTCACCCCATTGCCCGCGCACGCCGGGCGAGCGCAGCGCGCGCACCAGGTTCTGGGTTTCCTGCTGCAACTGTTGCTGCGTATGCCCGACAACATTCAGCATCGAGCGCATGCTCGCGCTGTCGTCGATCCGCGTCTTTTCGACTTCTTTCAGCTTCGCGTCCACCTGCTGCAGTGTGTCTTTGATCGGCGTCACCAGCGTGCCGAGCTCCTGCTGCCGCCTTGTCAGGTCGAGGGTGGCTTCGCGGTGGACGTTGCCGATCTTCTGATCCGCGAGCTTCAGAAACTCATCCGTGGTGATCTTCAGCGTGGTCGCGGCGAGCGCCTGAAAGGCTTCACGCAGTTGCGCTTCGTTCGAAGTGCGGCTCCGGGAGGCTAGCAGCCAGCCGGCGGCGAAGCCGGCCGCCAGGGCGATCACAACACTGATAGTGAATTCCAATTTTTGAAGTTTAGCGCAGCCCTTCGGAACCGCATACGTTTTACGTAACTAACTGGCGCCCTTCGGGTTAGCATATCGGCGGCACAGCCGTACATTTCTGGAAGGGCCGTTGCATTAATGGATCGAGTGCTCCCAACTGTCACACCCCCGGCGACGGTTACCGACGGGTTTGGCCGCCGAACAAACGGCATCGACTCCGAAGCCGGCGACGAAGTCGAGCTGCTCGAATTTGCACCGGAACTGGTCGAACACAATAGCTTCGTTAGCGCGTTAGGCGAGCGCGTAGCACGCTTTTCTTCCGTCCGCCACGCCTCGTACGTTCACGTGCGCCGTCTCGATCGGCCATCGGCCGATCGACTGCAGCTCGTCTCCGATCTGACGCAGGGCTGGCGGTTGTCGGAGATGCTCGAGGAATCTGCAGCCGTCAACATTCCGATCGACATCTCCGTCGTCATCGCGCTGCTGCGCCAGCTGCTGCCGGCCGTGGCGTTGTTTGGCCGGCACAATCGCGACGCGGCGATCGGCACCATCTCGCCGCTTCGCCTGATCGTGACCCCGCAATCGCGCCTGGTGATCGCTGAGCATGCGTTCGGTCCGGCGATTGAGAAGCTGAATCTCGGCCGCGACAAATTGTGGCGCGACTACCGTATCGCCATGCCGCCATCGGCTGGCCTGCCGCGCGCGAACCAGCGCGCCGATGCCATGGCGGTCGGCGTTGTGGCACTCACGCTGCTGATCGGGCGCTCGCTCGAGACCGAAGAGTTCCCCGGTCAGTTGCAGTCGCTCGTGGACGGCGCGCAGGAATCACGCGACGGGCAGGGGTCGCCGCTGTCTTCGGCGCTTTCGAACTGGCTGAAGCGCGCGCTGCAGTTCGACGTCACCAACGCATTTCAAACGCCTTCGGAAGCGCAGGTCGCATTCGAGTCGGTACTGGCGAGCGATCGCTCGTACGTGACGACGTCGCCAACGTTCATCGAATGGGTATCGCGCATCGGCATCACGATTGAGAATAAGCGGCCCCCGAAGCCCGCGAAAGCCGCGCCGCCACCATCACCACCCCCGGCACCAGCACCAGCACCCGAATCCGCCTCAGCTCGCGAAACGTCCCGCGAGCTACGGCGAGACCCCGCCGAAGCGGCCTTCCTCCGCGAAGCCGAGCCGGAAAATCTGCTGGTTGGGTCGTCCGGCGCGCCGCTGCACCAAGTGGTGGAGCCCGAACCTGAGCCCGAGCCAGTGCCAGTACCCGAACCAGTGGAGGTTGTCGAGCCCAAACCCGAGCCTGTTGAAGAAGTAAATCTTCTCGAGCAGATCGACGCCGACCCGCAGGCGGTTGCCCAACCGCAAACCGTTGCGGAGCCCGCACCTGAACCCGAGCCCGAGCCGGAACCGGTTGCCGAGCCCGAATCCGCCTACGCTCCCGAAACGTCCGGCGAGCTACGGCGGGACCGCGCCGAAGCGGCCTCCGGCCGCGAAGGCGGGCCGGTTCCTGAGCAGAAGGATCCGCAGCCACGCATCGAAGATGATCCGATAGCGCTGCAGCTACTGACCTACAAACCCAAGGACTTCGTCGAGTCTCCTCAATCCGCCTCCGCTCGCGAGGAATCTGGCGAGCTACGGCGCGACGGCGCCGAAGCGGCCTCGGGCCGCGAAGGCGGGCCCGTGCGCGAACCAGAGCCAGAGCCCGAGCCCGAGCCGGAGCCCGAACCAGCGCCCGCACCAGAACCAGAGCCGGAACCGGAGCCCCAGCCGAAGCCCAGGCTCTATACGCCGCCTCCGCCCCCGCCGCAAGAAGAACAAGAAGAAGTCGTCGAGGAGGTCGAGGAGGTCGAGGAGTACGAGGCTCCACAGGTCGACGAAGCGCCCGCGCAATCCGAGGCGCCTGCGCAAGCCGAGGTGCCGGCGCATGCGGAAGCAGCGAGCGCGCAGAAGCCAAGGATGTATTCGCCGCCGACGATGATTCCGCCGCCGCGGGAAGAAACACCGAGCTCCGAAGAGCCGGCGGAGTCTCCGGCGTACGAGCCGCTCGAAGAGCCCGTCGAAGAGCCCGTCGAAGGGTCCTTCGCTGCGTCACCTGCATACGCACCCGCTGCACCTGTTGCATACGATGAAGCTGGCGAAGCCCCCGCGAGGCGACTGAGTCCGATGGTGTTAGGGCTTGGCGCCGTCGTGATCGTCCTGCTCGGCGTCATGGGGTGGCTGTTGACTCGCGACACCGGTGGTGGCGGCGGCATGCGAGCGGGCGAAGGCGAGCTCGTCGTCCAGTCGCGGCCGGAAGGCGCGCAAGTGAAGATCGACGGCGAAATCAAAGGCAACACACCGCTGACGGTGAAGCTCAATTCCGGCGCGCACGTGCTCGAAGTGCAAAGCGGCAAGTCCGAGCCCCGAGTCATTCCGCTCATGATTCAGGCCGGCGTTCAGACGTCGCAGTACGTGGAGCTGCAGGGCGTGGCCAAGACCGGCGCTCTCGAGATCAGGAGCGAGCCGGCGGGCGCGCGCGTCACGATTGACGGCCGGCCGCGCGGCACCACGCCGGTCACCGTGCGGGATCTCACGCCCGGTGATCACACTGTTGTGCTGGAGGCGGGCGGCCGAAAAGTGCAGCAAGCAGTAAAGATTCAAGCAGGCGACACGGCCCAGCTGGTGGTGCCGATGCCGCGTCGATGACATCGTTTTTCCCACGATTGCACGAGTCCGTTAGCGGTAGGATTGACGATTCTCATGCGTAAACGCGTTCTGATTTCGTCCGTCGGCCTGCTCGTGGTCGCCGCGTCATCAGCATTCTGGCTGGTGACCGCCGCCGACTCGTCGGCCACGGTCCGCCTGGCCCAGGACGTCACGCTCGCCAAGGACTCGGACCTGCTCACCGGTTTCCTTCCCGCGCGCACCACCATCGCCCATCTGTTCGAGAACCACATGATCGAACATGCCGAGGGCGCGGTGCTGGTGTCGTCGATCGCGTCGGCCATCGACGTGCGCCGCCTTCGCGCCGGCCAGCCGTACACGATCGATCGGCTGCTGGATGGCCGCGTCCGCAGGTTCGAATACGAGATCGACGGCGATCGCCGGCTGATCGTCGCGCGCGCCTCGTATGAGGGCGCGCCGCGATTCACTGCCACCGTCGAGCGGATTCCCAAACAGAGCGACGTCGTCGCCATCGAAGGTGAGATCAATCGCGACACCAACTCGCTGGCGGCGGCGCTCGACAAGGCCGGCGAGCGCATCGAGCTCGCGCTGGGCCTGGCCGACGTGTTCTCCGGCGAGATCGATTTCAATTCCGATTTGCAGCCCGGCGATCGATTCCGGATCCTCGTCGATCGGCAGACGCGCGAAGGACGCCTCTCGGGTTACGGGCCGATCCTCGCGGCCGAGTTCCTCAACGACGGCCGCACGCTGAAGGCCATTCGGTTCACGCCGGAAGGCGGCTCACCGGCTTATTACGACGAGCACGGACGATCGCTAAAACGGTTCTTCCTGAAATCACCGTTGAAGTTCGAGCCGCGGATCACCTCGCGCTTCTCGAGCTCGAGGAAACACCCGATCCTCGGTTACGCCCGCGCCCACAACGGCGTTGATTATCACGCGGCGACGGGCGCGCCGGTAGGATCCGTGGCGCCGGGCGTGGTGATGATGGCGGGATGGACGGCGGGTGGCGGGCGGACGGTGAAGGTGCGGCACCCGAATGGTTACGAAACGGAGTACCTGCACCTCTCGTCGATCGCGGTCCGCGCCGGCGCGCGGATATCGCAGGGCGATCTCGTCGGGCGCGTGGGCAAGACCGGCCTCGCCACGGGGCCCCATCTCCACTACGGCCTCAAGAAGAACGGCCGCTATGTGAATCCGATCGTCGAGCACCGCAACATGCCGCCCGGCGAGCCCGTGCCGGCCGCATATGTGAACCTGTTCGCGTCAGAACGCGATCACTTTTTTACGTTGCTCTACCGTCCCGCCCGCACGCTCGCCGTCAATAACTGACACGGACGTACACACGAAGGCAAGGAGCCACGGAGAATAGTTTTTCTAAAGGCCGGTACTGCTAAGCGGCACTGGCATCTAAAAAAACAACTTCGTGTCTCCGTGGCTCCGTGTGTACGTCCGTGATCAGAGGTCGGTGATCAGCGCCAGGTGTAGCCGACTCCGAACTTGAGTTCCGGCGAGTCGATCAAGCCGATCTTGAATTCGAAGAACAACCCGCGCGCTTGTTCGACGCCGATCAGGATGTTGAAGCCGGCTTCTGTCTCGGCGTCGTTGTCACCCTGGCCATCGTCGTCGAACATGTAGATGTTCAACGCCGGTCCGGCGCCCGCATAGACATTCCAGGCCCGCCGCGTCGTGAACTTATAGACGAACTCCATGTTCGCGGCGATCAGTGTCAGGTCATCGCCAATGCCCACTTCGACGTTAGGACGGAAGTACAGCCGATCGACCAGCGGCGATGTTTCGAGATGGCCGCCAAAGTAGAACTGATCGGGGTCAACGGACAAACCGCCGCGCAGACCCGCGTCCTGCGCCGCAGCGGGAGCGGATGAAAGCACCACCACCCCAAGCAAAAATGACAGACCTGATACGAATCGCGTCACAACCTGCCTCATGTATTCCTCCACCACGGCAATAAAATGCAAGAGCCTTGCCGACCAAGCTTCGATTCGCAAGCGGGACCTATAATTAAAGGTTCATGTCTGCCATTTTTCCGTTTGCCGCATTACGGCCCGTTCCGAAAGCCGCTGCGGCCGTCGCTGCAGTTCCGTATGACGTCGTAAACACTCAGGAAGCCCGCGCGCTGGCCGCGGGAAATTCCCTCAGCTTTCTGCACGTGTCACGGCCTGAGATCGATCTTCCTCAGGGCGCGAATCCGTACGCGGATGCGGTGTATGAGATGGCGAAGAAGAACCTCACCGATCTCAAACGCGATGCGCCGCTGGTTGTCGAGGAGGCGCCGAGCTTTTATCTCTACCGGCTGCACATGGGCTCACACGTGCAGACCGGCATGGCCGCCTGTTATTCGATCGACGAGTACGATCGCGGTTTGATCAAAAAGCACGAAAAGACGCGACCCGACAAGGAGGACGATCGCACGAAGCACATGCTCGCGATCGGCGCGCAAACGGGACCGGTGTTCCTGACCTATCGCGCCTCGAAAGCGGTCGATTCGATCGCGACGCGCGTGGTCCAGCAGGCGCCCCTGTTTGATTTCACCGCCGTTGACGCTGTGCGTCACCAGGTGTGGCAGGTGCCGGCCGCGGAGAACCAGGCGATCGTCGATGCGTTCGGGAAGATCGACAGCCTCTACATCGCCGATGGCCATCATCGCGCCGCCTCCGCGGCCCGCACTCGCCGATCGCTCACCGCCAGAGGAGCGGGTGAACATGACCGCGTGATGGCGGTGGCGTTCCCTGACAACCAGATGCAGGTGCTGCCGTACAACCGCGTGGTCAGCGATCTGCGGGGCCTTACGCCCGCGGCATTTCTCGACGCTCTCAAGAAGACACTCACGGTGCGTGCCGGCGGACCCGCCACGCCCTCCGGCAAAGGCAGCATCGCGCTGTATCTCGACGGCGCGTGGCACACGATCGCGATGCCGGCCAGCGACGCGCTCGACGTCGATCTTCTACAGACCGCCATCCTCGAGCCCTTGCTGGGTATCGCCGATGTGCGCACCGATAAGCGCATTGATTTCGTCGGCGGCATCCGTGGCACCGCGGAGCTCGAGCAGCTGGTGAACTCCGGAAAATTCGCGGTCGCGTTTTCGCTCTATCCCGTCTCGGTCGGCGACCTCATGCGCATCGCCGATGCCGGCGGCATCATGCCGCCGAAGTCCACCTGGTTCGAGCCCAAGCTTCGCGATGGGCTTCTCTCACACGTGATCTAAAAAATGAAGGTATTGGTCGCGGACAAATTCGAGCAGTCGGGTCTCGAGGCGTTGAAGGCCGCCGGCTGCGAGGTGCTGTTCCAGCCCGACGCCAACGGCGACGCGCTGGTGGCCGCCATTCGGGAGTCACAGGCCTCGGTCCTGGTCGTCCGATCGACGCAAGTGACCGCCGCCATGCTGGACGCGGGCGCGCTGTCGTTGATTGTTCGCGCCGGCGCCGGCGTCAACACCATCGACGTCGCGGGCGCCTCCGAGCGGGGCATCTACGTGTCGAACTGCCCGGGCAAGAACGCCGTGGCAGTGGCCGAGCTCACCATGGGGTTGATCCTGGCGATCGATCGGCGGATTCCAGACAACGTGGCCGATTTGCGCGCCGGCAAGTGGAACAAGAAGGAGTACGCCTCAGCGAAAGGCCTGATGGGGCAGACGCTCGGCCTCCTCGGCTTCGGGCACATCGGCCAGGAGGTGGCGCGCCTGGCCCGTGCCTTTGGGATGCCCGTGCTGGTGTGGAGCCGCCGCTTCGACGAGAGCCCGACGGCCCGCGACAAGGCGGCCGAGAGTTTCGACATCGAGATCGTGCCGTCCGCCGAAGACCTGGTCGAGCAGGCGGATGTGATCAGCGTGCACCTGGCGTTGACGAAAGACACGCGCGGTTTCGTCAACGGCGCGTTGCTGAGCCACGTCAAGCAAGGCGCCAGTTTCATCAACACCGCTCGCGCCGAGGTGGTCGATCACGACGCGCTGGCGAAGGCGCTGAAAGATAAAGGGCTCCGGCTTGGCCTGGACGTGTTTGCCAATGAGCCGTCCGCGTCCACCGGCGCCTTCGCGGATCCACTCGTGTCGCAACCAGGGGTCTACGGCACGCACCACATCGGCGCGTCAACCGAGCAGGCGCAGGAAGCGATCGCGGATGAAACGGTCCGCATCATTCGCACGTTCAAGGAGACCGGCAAGGTCCCGAATGTGGTGAACCTCGCGAAGCTGACGCCGGCCACGCACATGCTCGTCGTGCGGCATCGCGACAAGCCCGGCGTGCTCGCGCACGTGTTTGAGTACCTGCGCGTGGCCCAGCTCAACGTGCAGGAAACCGAAAACGTCATTTTCGCCGGCGCTCATGCGGCGGTCGCTCGCATTAACCTCGACGGTGCGCCGTCGGTGCGCGCGCTCGATGCCATGCAAGCGGCCAACGCTGATATTCTCGATCTACAACTCGTGAAGCTTGGATAATCCTAATGGCCACTACCGCTCATCGCGTTCATAACTTCTCCGCCGGTCCCGCCGTGTTGCCGCTGCCTGTCCTCGAAGAGGCGCAGCGCGATCTCGTTTCGCTGCCCGGCGTCGGCATGTCGGTGCTGGAGATCAGCCACCGATCGAAAACGTTCGAGGCCGTTCTCGCGAAGACCGAGCAGGATCTGCGCGCGCTTGGCAAGGTACCGTCGAATTACAAGGTCCTGTTTCTTCAGGGCGGCGCATCCATGCAGTTCTCGATGGTGCCGCTCAACCTGCTGACGCCCGGCGCCACCGCGGACTACCTCGTCACCGGTGGGTGGGCGCAGAAAGCCGTGAAGGAAGCCCAGCGCGTGGGCACAGTGAACATCGCCGCGTCGACGGAAAGCGAGAATTTCTCGCGCATCCCAAGGCAGGACGAGATCTCGCTCACTCCTAATGCCGCCTACGTCCACATGACAACGAACAACACCCTGTTCGGCACGGAGTGGGCGAAGGAGCCGGCGGTGGGTGACGTGCCGCTCGTGGCCGACACCTCGTCCGACATGTTCAGCCGGCCGATCGACATCTCGAAGTACGGGTTGATCTACGCGGGCGCGCAGAAGAATCTCGGCCCGTCCGGAGTGACGTTAGTGATCATCCGCGAGGATCTCCTGGCGCGTTCGTCCAAGTCGCTGCACACGATGCTGAACTACGCCGTGCACGCGGAAAACGGCTCGATGTACAACACGCCGCCGTGCTTTGGCATCTACCTGATGGGCCTGGTGATGAAGTGGGCGCTGGCCGAAGGCGGCCTCGACGCGATCGGCAAGCACAACGAGCGCAAGGCCGCGAAGCTCTACGCCGAGATCGATCGCAGCGGCTTCTATCGCGGCACCGCGGAGAAGGGCAGCCGCTCGCGGATGAACATCACCTTCCGGTTGCCGAGCGAGGAGTTGGAGGCGCTGTTTGTGAAGCAGTCGACCGCCGCCGGGCTCGACGGCCTCAAGGGCCATCGCTCGGTGGGCGGCATGCGCGCGTCGATCTACAACGCGTTCCCGGAGGACGGGGTCGACGCGCTGGTTTCCTTTATGCAGGAGTTCGAGAAGAAGAACGGGTAGAGCAGGAATCAGGAATCAGGAATCAGGAATCAGGAATCAGGAATCAGGATCGGGAATCAGGATTCCGGAGGACGGTTATACCCGCGCCCTCGACCGCGGCGGCGACCGCGCCGCCGGCGGCGGCGTGGGTGATCGCCTGGCGCGGCGGGGCCGCCTTCTCCTTCAGCAGGAGGTGCATGAAGCGCCTCCGGTCCGAGCGCTTCAATGAAGCCCTTCCAATGTTCGAGCACCGCCGGCGCCTGTCCGTGAATCTCGAACCAGGTCAGCGCGTCCTCGAACGGACCGCGATGCATCAGGGCGCGCTTGGCGCGCGGCGACATCTCGAGATCGGCGATGCGCGATTGCAGCGACAGGATCTGGCGCAGCCGCTCGGTATCACCGCGGGCAATCGGCAACAGGCCGATCTTGAGGATGGGTTCCTTAGGCGGCCGCCGGAACTTCGGTTTCGCTCGCGGCATCAACGCGTTGCCGGGCTCGGGGCTCTCTCCGTGTTCTCCGTCTTCTTCTCCGTGGTCCCGGTAGACCTTTTCCGATTTCGGCATCAGTCCGAGCGGGATCAGCAGTGTCCCGAGCAGCACTGGATTGCGTAGACTGGCAGGCGCCGCCTCGAATTTCCGTCGATAGGCATCCAGTGACGCAAGGCCGTCCCACAACGCCTGGTTCTTGGCGCCGCGCTGGATTTCCGGTGTCACCGGATCGAGCAAGCGGTGCTCCGCCAGGGTCCTGAACGTCTGCTCGGCCGCACCGGAGCGAAGGATCTTGTAGTACTCCTCGATCAACCGCGGCGGCGCCGAGGTGCCGAGCAGCGATCGATGGCGTTTGATGGCATCCGCGATCGGCGGGTCGAGACGGAAGTTGAGGCGCGAGGCCATCACGATGGCGCGCAGCATCCGGACCGGATCTTCCTGGAAGCGCTCGTTCGGATCGCCGATGCAGCGAATCAGGCCGTCCTTGAGATCCTGTAGCCCGCCGACGTAGTCGATGATCGAGTAGTCGGCGATGTTATAGAACAGCGCGTTGATGGTGAAGTCGCGCCGGAAGGCATCCTCTTCCGGCGTGCCGAACGTGTTGTCGTGCCGGATCTGAGAGTCCGGATCAGCTCCGGCGGGCGGGCCCAACGCCGGCTTGTCCCGCCGTAGGTCGCTAGATGATTCGCGTGCGTAGGCGGACTCGCTGGGCTCAGCCTCTGTTCCTGCCGGCACGTTCTTTCGAAATGTCGCGACCTCGATGGTCTTGGTTCCAAAACGGACGTGGGCCAGGCGGAAACGGCGGCCGATGATCCAGCAGTTCCGGAACAGCTTTTTGATCTGGTAGGGATGGGCCGACGTGCCGATGTCGAAATCTTTGGGCCGGCGGCTCAGCAGCAGGTCGCGCACGCTGCCGCCGACCAGGTACGCCTCGTAGCCCGACTCGTGCAGGCGATAGAGCACCTTCAGTGCGTCGGCATCGATGTCCCGTCTCGAGATCGGGTGTTCAGCCCGCGGGACAATGACCGGTTCTGTCATCCAATACTAGATTGTAAGCTGCCGGACACGGCTCAACGCGCCTTCTTCTTCTTCTTTAGCCGTGCCGCCGCTTTCTTTTTCGACCGGGCCCTCGCGGGCTTGACGAATCGAACGCGGGGCGCCGGTCCCGCACCACCGACTATCGAGTACCAGAGCACAACGATGCCGCTGGCCGGAAGCGTCTTCTGGTCGGCGAGCTTGAGTTTCGTCGTCGCGCCCGCCGGCAGGAGCGGGATCCCGCTGCCGAGGAGTACGGGCATGACGGCCACTTCCACCGTGTCGACGACACCCGCGGTGAGGAGCGAGCGGAATAGCTCGCCGCCGCCGAACAGCCAGATGTCGCGCCCCGGCCTGGCCTTGAGTGCCTTCACGACGTCACGTGGATCGTCGTTCACGATGCGCACACCCGGATAGGTGGCTGGACGAAGCGTCCGCGAGAAGACCACCACCTCCATGCCGGGCATGGCGCCGTGGCCGCCCTGTGCGATGGTCAACTCATAGGTCTTGCGGCCCATGATCACCGTGTCGAACTCTTTGTACAGCGCGTCAAAGTCGATGGCCGGATCCATCACGATCCAGTCATATTCGCCGCTGGATCCAGCGATGAAGCCGTCAAGGCTGACGGCGACCTGGTAGCGCACCAGCTTGCTCATGATCGGGTGCCAATTTAACCCCGTTTCTGTGTTATCTGTGTCTATCTGTGGCGTCGATGAGAGTGAAAGCCTCTGGGCTGTCTGTGGCCCTCGTGCTGGTCTTCTGCGGTTCCGCGGCTGCGCAGCGGGAGGATCTCGCCAAGGCCCGGGCCGCCTATAACCAGCAGCAGTTCGATGAGGCGATTGATGCGGCCCAGGTCGCGCGAAAGTTTCCCGCCACATCCGATGCCGCCACGGTGGTGCTCGCCCGCGCGTATCTCGAACGCTACCGGCAGCGCGCCAACCCGGGAGATCTGGCTGCCGCCCGCGTCTCCCTCGGCACCGTGCGCGTCTCCAACCTCGATTCCCGCGACCACGTCGATTACCTGATGGCGCTCGGCGAAGCGCTGTTCTTCGAAGACGAATTCGGCGCCGCGGCTGCCCTGTTCGAAAGCAGCATCGACAGCGCCATCGCGCAGGGTCCCGGCACCGGCGAAGCGATGCTGGACTGGTGGGGCAGCGCCATCGAGCGCCAGGCCGACGCGCTCGAGCGCGAGCAACAGGCCCCGGTCTTCGTCCGCCTGCGCGACCGCATGGCCCGCGAGCTGGCCCGGCATCCCGGCTCCGCCGCCGCCGCTTACTGGGTGGTCGTCGGCACGCGCGGCGCGGGAGACCCGCAGGCCGCTTGGGATGCCGCCATTGCCGGCTGGGTCCGGGCCAGATTGGCCGGCAGCCGATCGGCCACGTTGCGCGCCGATCTCGACAAGTTGGTGTTGGAAGGCATCATTCCCGATCGCGTGAGAACACTCCCGGCTGAAAGACGCGGGCAAGCCGAGTCGGACTTCCGAACCGAATGGGCGGTGGTGAAGGAACGCTGGAAATAGGAATTAACAGAAGTTCTTCTAACGCGTGCGATCTTCTGTTCTTCTGTAATGTTTTTCAGCCTTTGGCTTCGCGCCAGTCTTCTCCAACACCGACATCGACATCCAACGGCACGCTGAGCTTCACCGCGTTCGACATCTTCTCTCTGACCAGCGCCGAGACGTCATCCACTTCCTCCTTCGGCGCCTCGAAGAGCAATTCGTCGTGCACGGTGAGAATCATCCGCGCGCGCGGGTTGGCACCGGCCAGCGCCGCGTGAACGTCGATCATCGCGCGCTTCAGGATGTCGGCGGCCGTGCCCTGGATCGGCATGTTCACCGCGATCCGCTCGGCGCCGGCACGAATCTGGAAGTTCCGGCTGGTCAGCTCCGGCACCGGCCGGCGCCGGCCGAACATGGTCTTCACCACGCCGCTGGCCTGCGCGTCCTCGAGCGTCTTGTCGATGAACGCGCGCACGCGCGGGAACCCGGCGAAGTAGGCGTCGATGAACTGTTGCGCCGCCTGCTGCGACACACCGATGTCTTTCGCCAGCGTGAACGCGGTCTTGCCGTACAACAACGCATAGTTGATGATTTTCGCGCGCCGTCGCAGCTCGTGGGGATCGAGCGTGCTGTCGGGACCGAACACCTTGGTCGCGGTTTGATCGTGAATGTCGTCGCCGCGCGCGAAGGCGGCGGTGAGCGTTTCATCACCTGACAGGTGCGCCAGCACGCGCAACTCGATCTGCGAGTAGTCCGCCGAGATCAGCACGTGGCCCGGATCGGCGATGAAGGCACTGCGAATCTGGCGGCCGATCTCCGTGCGGATCGGAATGTTCTGCAGGTTGGGATCGCTGCTGCTCAACCGCCCCGTCGCGGCCACCGCCTGGCTGATCTGCGTGTGGACGCGTCCGGTTTCGGGATTGACGAGCGACGGCAGCGCGTCGATATAGGTGCCTTTCAACTTTGCCAGGCCGCGCCAGTCGAGGATCAACCGGCAGATATCGTGCTGTGCGGCGAGCTCTTCGAGCACTTCCACCGCGGTTGAGGCGGTGCGGGCCGTGCCGGTGCGCTTGAGCACCGGCAGCTGCATCTTCTCGAACAGGATCTCGGCCAGCTGCTTCGGCGAGGCGATGTTGAATTCGCCGCCGGCGAGCGCGAAGATCTGCCGGCTCAAATCGCTCAACTCGCGATCGAGCGTCACCGACTGCGACGCCAGCGACTTCACATCCACGCGCACGCCGATGCGTTCGATCTGCGCGAGGATCGGCACGAGCGGCCATTCGAGATCGCGATACACCGATAGCAGCTCGTCTTTCTCCAGCGCCGGCTCCACTCGCGCGGCCAGCTGCAGTGCCAAGTCGCTCCGTTCGCCGGCGTAGATGAGCACGCTGTCCACCGGCACGTGCGCAAAGGCCACCGCCTTGACGCCCTTGCCGACGATCTCTTCTTCGGTGAGCGCCTTGTAACCGAGTTGTTCGAGCGCAATCGGCTCGAGCGCCTGGCTCGAGCGGTTCGCATCCACCAGGTAGCTGCCGAGCATGGTGTCGAAGCCATTCGGGTTCTGGATGTCGATGCCGTGCCGGCCGAAGACGATCAGCGTCTCCTTGAGGTCGTGGCCGATCTTCTGGACCGACGGATCGGTCAACACCGGCTTCAGCATGGCGAGCGCTTCGGACTTGGCCAGCGAGAACCCGCCGCCGAACCCCTCGTGACCGAGCGGGATGTAGCGCGCTTTCGAGGGCGCCGTCGACACCGCGATCCCGATCAGCGTGGCACGCACTGGCGCCGTGCCATCGGTAATCACTTTCAGGCTGAAGCGGCCGGCGGCCTTCAGTTCCGCCACCAGGGCCGCGAGCTCGTCCGTGGATTCGATCACCGCGTAGTCTTTGCTGACCGAAGACGCCGTTGGCGCGTACTCCGGCACTAGCGTGCGGAATTCCATCTTCGAGAACAGCGCATAGCAGCGTTCGCGATCGGCGCCCCTGAACTTGAAGCGCTCGATTTCGAACGGCACGTCGACATTGGTGTCGATCGTCACCAGCTCGCGGCTCTGCCGGGCCTGGTCGGCGTAGGCGAGGAGGCCTTCGCGATATTTTTTCTGTTTGATCTCGCCGGCGTGTTGCAGCAGCGACTCGAGCGAACCATAGGTGGCGATCAAATCGCGCGCGCCCTTCTCGCCAATGCCGGGCACGCCTTTGACGTTGTCGATCGAGTCACCCATCAATGCCAGCACGTCGCACACTTGCGACGGGGCGACGCCAAACTTCTGCAGCACGCCGTCGGCGTCGTACCAGACGCCTTCGTCGCGCGGGTTGTAGACGCGAATGCCGTCGCGAACGAGCTGAAAGAAATCCTTGTCGCCGGTGACGATCGCCGCCTGAAACCCGTGGGCGCCTGCCCTGGTTGCCAGAGTGCCGATCACATCGTCGGCCTCAAAACCCTCCAGCGTGTAGATCGGCACGCCGAGGGCTTCGCACGCCTCATGGACCCACGGCACCTGTTCGGCCAGATCGCCCGGCATTGGCGCCCGATTGGCCTTGTAATCGGCGGCTACCTTTGAGCGGAACGTTTCACCGCGCAGGTCGAATGACGCGGCGATGTACTGCGGCTGATGATCCGCCAGCAGTTTGCGGAGCATCGTGATGAAGCCGTAGGTCGCGTTGGTGGATTTGCCGTCCGATCGGGTCAGCCCGCGAATCGCGTGATAGGCGCGATACATCTGGTTGCTGCCGTCGATCAGGAAGAGCGTGGGAAGAGACAAGCTTCTTATAATATTCGATAGTGCGTCTCTCGCTCGCGCTCCTCCTGCTCACCGTACTCGCGTCGCTGGCCTGCGAGAACGTGATCACCAGAAAGTACGAATACGAAGAGGAAGTATTTCTCGCGCTCGATGGCTCGGCTGCGGTCTACGTGAACGCGTCGGTGCCGGCGCTGGTCGCGTTGCGCGGCTTCAAGCTGCCACTCGATCCGAGCGCGCGGCTGGATCGCATGATCGTGCGCGACCTCTACAACACGCCGGTCTCCAATGTGGAGAGCGTGACCCTGTCACGCAAGGAAGGACGTCGCTACGTGCACCTGCGCCTCGACGTGCCCGACATCCGGCGGCTCAATGAGGCCGTGCCGTTTGCGTGGTCAACCTACCGCTATCTGGAGGGTGATGCGAGCTTTGAGTTCGGCCAGGACATTAAGGCGGCCGCCGGCCAGGACGTCGGCAATGTTGGCTGGAACGGCGACGAACTGATCGCGGTGCGGGTCCATTTGCCGAGCGTTGTGACCGACCAAAACTCGCCGTCGCGCAAAGTCGAGCGCGGCAACATTGTCGTGTGGGAGCAGCCGCTGGCCGAGCGGCTCAAGGGGACACCGCTCGAAATTCAGGCGAGCATGGAAAAGGAATCGATCCTGTTTCGCACGCTCGCCCTGTTTGGTGCGATGGCGGTTCTTGCGGCCGCCACCTTTGTTGGCTTTATCTGGTTTGTGAAGACCCGGAAAGCGTAGGGGCGGGACTTTAGTCCTGCCCGCCAGCTAGTTAGACTTCCGCTCCATCTCCTCGCGCACTTCCGCATCCGTCTTCAGCGCGTTCTTGATCTCGAAGGCGTTGAAGCCCGACGCCAGCGACCGCGCCAGCATGCGCTCGACGTTGCTCTGCACCACGCCTTCCAGCGAGACCCGCCCGCGATTGACGACGATGCGGATCGGCGGGTTGGCCATGTTGGCGTAATTCCAGAACAGCGAGTGGCCGTAGATCGCGCGTGAGATGCGGAAGCGCAGGTCGTCGTCGAATTGCGAGACCGGCAGCACACCGATCTTGTTCTCGACCACCCGCACGCTTTCAACCTTGCGCACGCGCCGCTCGAGGTCGTCGCGCTTGTACGGCATCGTCACCCAGCCGCTGAGCACGACGCGGCCGTCCTCGACCGACGCAGAGATGCTGTCGAAAATGGTGAGCTGCGTGTAGCGATTGACCTGATCGGCGATGTCGTTGAATACCTGCAGATCCTTGCGTTCCGCCGGTTGCGAGAACGCGGGTGACGCGCTCAGGACGAATAGAGCCGCGACGACAGTTGCGAACACTGACTTCATGTGGAACCTCCCCACGCCTGAAGTCACTGCCAAGATTGTGCCAGCGGAATCTGTCCTCGATTACGAACGCTCGTATTGAACCTTCGTGTGGAACCTTCGTCCGGAACCACCTCTGAACCCACGTCGTTACGGTGTCGCGACGTAGCCCTTGCGCGCGCGCACTTTCAGCGACGGGTCGCGCACTTCGACACGGATAGTGTGCCAGCGCCCGTCCTTGAGGCCGGGGCTCGGATAACCGAGGTAATACTGCTGGCTCAATTCATCGGCGATGCTGGCCACGGCCGGATCGAGATCGCGGGCGTCGCGCACGATTTCAGTGCGGCCGCCGCTGTCATCGGTGATTTCACGCAGCGCCATCACGTTGACGCGATCGTCGGCGCCGCCGCCAACCGAATACGTGCCGCCGCCGCGTCCGCTCGGCGGATAGCCGCCGGGCATGGGAATGCGGCCGGTGCCGCCGCGTCCGCCAGGGAACGGGAACGGAATCGGCATCCGCGGTTGCGGCTGTTGAATCGGCGGCGTCGGGCGTTGGAACGTCGATTGTCCCTGGCCATCGATACCCACCGCATACACGAGCACTTCGGTCTCGCGCACTACCTGCTTCACTTCCGAAACGCCCACGCGGCTGCTGGTGTCGTTGCCGTCGGAAATGATCACCACGGCCTTCTTGCGGTTCTGTCCGCTGTGGGCCATCGGCACGGCTTCGGCGGCGGCGTCATACATCGCCGTGCCGCCATTGGGATGAATGCGGCCCAGCACATTGGCCAGGCGATCGCGATCGGTCGTCCAGTCCGCCACGAGATCCGCGTTGGCGCTGAAGCGATAGAGGAAGAACTCGTCGAGCTCGTCGTTCATCATCCGGAAGAACCGGTCGATCGAATTCACCGCGGCCGACCACTTCTCACCAACCATGCTGCCGCTGGTGTCGACGACAATGCCGAGGCTGACTGGCGTGCGTTCGGCACTGAAGTGCGTGACTTCCACCTGCTTGTTGTCTTCGTAGACGATGAAGTCTTCCTGGCGCAGCCGGCCATAGAAGCGGCCGGCGCGATCCGTGACGGTGGCCGTCACGTTGATCAGCTCGACGCCGCTCTTGAAGCGGAAGCCGTCCTTCTGCTGTGCCAGTGGCGACGTGCCCGCCAGCGCGAGCATCGCCGCGCCCACAGCCAGACGCAGAGATTGTTTCTTCATGACGGTCCTCATCTTGCGATCACGGCGATCGGTCGTTCACCTTCCATCGGCGCGGGTGACTCACCGCGGCGATCGATGTGCGGCACCACGCCGTCATCCGTCCGGAAACTGACCCGGTATCTCGACACCGTGGCCGGCGCATCAATCGACACCACGAACGGCGATTCATCGCCGGCGCCGAGCTTCAGGAAATCCACATGCGCGCGCGAGCTGGTCACGAAGGTGCCCACGCGATCGAACAGGAACACCACCGCCGACAGCTTCTCAACCGGTTTGCCCGACGCCGGGTTCCTGACCAGGCCCGACACCGCGAGCTTGTCGTTCTGCCGCGCGTGACTGAGCGACACGAGCTCGAGGGGTGAGTTGGGACCCACCGCGACCGGGGTCGTGCCTTCCGGCCCCGACATCATCCACACCAGCCCGCCGGAGAGGACCACGAACAACGCGGCCGCTGCGACCGCGAGTGATCGCTGACCGCCGCCGCTGGTCCGGTCTTCCGTTACGGCACCGAGAAATCCTGCAGAGTGAGAAACAACAGTCGTGTCCGGTTCTTCACGCGGCACCGAAGCCGGAGCCCAGGGAGCTCTCGTTCGCACGGGCGCCATTGGAATTTCCGGAAACGGCTCTTCGATCACATCGTCTGACGCCGCCGCCGAGAGGGCGGCAATGCGAGCGGCCGATCGTTGCTTTTCATCGCGCATCAATCGCCACGCCGTGACGCTCATCACGAGCGCGACGATGAGTGAGACAACGGTGATTCCGAGGAGGAGAGTGTCCATGTTTATCTCAATCTAAATTCCACGCCGACTTCAACGACAACGTCGACGGGCACACCCTTCATGCGGCCGGGTGAGAAGCGCCATTGACGCACCGCGTTCACCGCGCGCTCGTTCAGTCCGCCGCGCAGCCCGCGAATGATCTTCACCTCCCCGACGGTGCCGTCGCGGCGGACGACGATCTCGAGCTCCACTTCGCCTTCGATGTTGGCGCGGCGCGCTTCGTCCGTGTAATCGGCGCGCACTTCGCGCAGCAGCCGCGGCGGTTCAACACCGCTGCCGGGACGGAACGGGCCGCCGCCGAAGCCGCCGCCTGATCCTTCGCCCACACCGGAGCCGTCGCCCTTGCCAAGACCCGTGCCTTGACCCGAGCCCACCCCGCCGCCGGTTCCCGGACCCTGGCTCGGTGGCGTCTCCGGCACTTTCGCGAGCACGCCTTCGCGCTCCAACGGCTCGGCTTGCTTGGTCGGAATCGGCGCCATCACCGGGGGCAGTTGCTTCGCCTCCAACGGCTTCGGCGGTTCCGGCGGTTTCGGTTGCGGCCGCATCGGCGGCGGAAGTTTTCGCGCCGGCAGCGGACTGCTGATTTTCTCGATCCCTTTGCGCGCGGCCTTCGGCGGAGGCGTCTTCATCTTCAAGCCGCCGCCACCGCCACCACCGCCAGGTCCGGGCTGCACGAGGAACACCATCCGGATCGGTTCCGGGTCCTTCAAAATTTCCGTGCGTTCGTCGGCCACGGCGAAACCAAGGCTCGCCACGAACAGCACCGTCGCCACCGCGAGGCCGTGCAGGCTCGTCGAAACAATCAGGGGCATGGTGGTCGATCGGCTGGCCTGATGGCCTTGCGCGAACAGCTCGCGGCCGAGGCCCAGCGCACCAGGCACCGCGACGGTCGTACCTTTCTTGAGCGCCTTCACCGCGCGCACCGCTTCGGCCTGGCTCACGAACTCGCCAAGGCTGGGGTCGCCGGCCAGCGGCAATTGCGTGGCGATCGAGCGAATTTCCCCTCGCGCGAGCAACGCCAGCACGCGGGATTCAGGGACCCCAGCGGCTGCCGCGATGTCGCGGGCACTGTAAACGTCGGGAGGAAGGGCGCCAAGCATGGTTGTCTGCCGACTCTTTCGCAAAAGCCTTGCCGTGGGTGCGCCGCAGGGCGATGGCCTCATCATCCGCCTTTTCGGCCGGAATTCGCGAATTCTTTGAACGGATGGTCCCGCCTAGGTGTGGTGGTTTAAGGACGGGCTGTAGCCTCCAGACTGCATTCCGCCTTTGGTAGGATTCCGGCGATGGTTCGCTCGCTCCGAATCGGCCATCGCCGATTCGTTCTGTCCAACGGCGTGAACACGATCGGCCGCGAGCCGACCTGTGCGGTGTGTATCAACGACCCGAGCGTCTCGCGCGGCCACGCGCGCATCGTTGTGGAGGACGGCCGGGTGACCCTCGAGGATCTGAACAGCAAGAACGGCACGCAGGTCATGGGCCAGATCATCAAGGCGGCCACGATTCTCAAGGACGGCGACGAGGTCGAGTTCGGTCACGTGAAGGGCTGGTACATCGTCGAAGCCGGCGATGAGCCGCCCACCACCACGCACTTATAGCTGCGGGCGCAATCCTTCGATAAATCGGAACCCGTCGCGCTGGGCGAGCAGCCGCACTGGTTTGAACCCCGCCGCCTCGAGATCGCGCAACACGTCATACGACGGCGGTCGCGTGGCCTCGACGCCTTCGATGATCTCGATTCGTCCGCCGCGCCGCACGGTGCGCCTGGCTTCGCGCAAGTAATCCGCGCGCACGTCATCCGCGATCGCCGCGAAGCGGCCGTTGGTGTCGTCGACCACCACCATGTCGAACTGATCGCTGTCGAACGGCAACGCGCGGCCTTCGATCTTGTGTGTCTCGATCAACGCGCCGACTTTCGCGCCGACGCTGCCGGCGCGTTTTGCTTCCGCGTCGTCGAACGCCGCCAGCGCGGCGGTGCCGCTCAAGCCGACCTTGGCCGCGAGTCCCGAGAGCAACGCGCGATCGTGACAGCCGATCTGCAGGAAGCGCTCGCCCATGCGCACGCCGGTCATCGACACCTGCAGCGGATCCATCGCGCGGGTGCGCGCGCGCAGCAGCATGCGCAACAGGGACATCATCCGACCATCCTAGCTGAACCAGCGTGATATATTTCCAAGGTGAAACAAGGCGTGGCAATCGCCCCTGTACAAGGCAAGCTCGGCATCCTCCTGGTCGGGCTCGGCGCGGTCAGCACCACCACCATCGCCGGCGTGATTGCCATCCGCAAGGGTCTCTCGCAACCGATTGGGTCGCTCACGCAAATGGCGACGATCCGTCTCGGCAAGCGCACCGATAACCGCAACCCGAAGATCAAGGACTTCGTGCCGCTGGCCGGCCTGAACGACATCGTGTTCGGCGGCTGGGACATCTTCGAAGAGGACTGCTACGCCGCAGCGTGCACCGCCGGCGTGCTGGAACGTTCGCTGCTCGATACGATCCGTCCGGAGCTCGAAGCCATCAAGCCGATGCCCGCGGTGTTCGATCAGCGCTACGTGAAACGCCTCTCGGGCCCGAACGTGAAGAAAGGCAAGAACAAGAAAGACCTGGCCGATCAGTTGATCGCCGACATCCGCAACTTCAAGCAGAAGCACAACTGCTCGCGGCTGGTGATGGTGTGGTGCGGCAGCACCGAGGTCTACATGAAGGAAGGGCCGGTGCACCAGTCGCTGGCCGCGTTCGAGAAGGGCCTCGAGTTGTCGGACGACGCAATCCCGTCGAGCATGGTCTACGCCTACGCCGCGCTGAAGGAAGGCCTCCCGTTTGCGAACGCGGCGCCGAACCTCACCGCCGACATTCCGGCGATGCTCGAGCTCGCCGCGCAAACCAAGGCGCCGCTGGCCGGTAACGACATGAAGACGGGGCAGACGCTGATCAAGACGGTGATCGCGCCCGGCCTCAAGGCCCGCATGATCGGCGTCAAGGGCTGGTACTCGACCAACATTCTCGGCAACCGCGACGGCGAGGTGCTCGACGATCCGGAATCCTTCAAGACGAAGGAGGAGAGCAAGAAGTCCGCGCTGGATTACATCTTCCAGCCGCACCTCTACCCGGAGCTCTACAAGGATATTTCGCACGTCGTTCGCATCAATTACTACCCGCCGCGCGGCGACAACAAAGAAGGCTGGGACAACATCGACATCGTCGGCTGGCTCGGTTACCCGATGCAGCTGAAGATCAATTTCCTGTGCCGCGATTCCATCCTGGCGGCGCCGATCGTGCTCGACTCGGCGCTGTTCCTCGATCTCGCCAAGCGCGCCGGCATGTCGGGCATCCAGGAGTGGCTGTCGTTCTACTTCAAGGCGCCCATGCACGCGAAGGATCTCTATCCTGAGCACGATCTGTTCATCCAGCTGATGAAGCTGAAGAACACGCTTCGCTACATGATGGGCGAGGAGATGATCACCCACCTTGGCCGCGAGTATTACGACTGAGCCATGACGCCAGCCAAGGTCCAGCCTGCGCTTCTTGGCGGTGTGACAATCGGGGTGCTGTCGGCACTCCCGGTCGTGAATTGCTGCTGTTGTGCGTGGATTCTGTTCGGCGGCGCGCTGGCGTCGTACTTGATGCAGCAGAACCACCCCGAACCCATCGAGGTCGGCGACGGCGCAATCGTCGGGCTCCTTGCGGGCGTAATCGGCGCCTTCGTCTGGCTGATCGTTTCCATTCCCATCAACACGGCGATGGCGCCGATCAACTCGGAGCTCGTCCAGCAAGTGCTGCGAGACTCGACGGACCTGTCGCCCTGGCTCCGCGCCGCGCTCGAAGCTTCACCCACCAATTCCGGAATCGGTGTCGGTCTGGTCTTCGGGTTTTTCGTGATGCTGGTGCTGATGACGACCACTGGAATGCTCGGCGGCATCTTCGGCGCGCTACTGTTCAA
Organism: uncultured Acidimicrobiia bacterium; assembly: GCA_963784445.1. Taxonomy (GTDB): domain Bacteria; phylum Acidobacteriota; class Vicinamibacteria; order Vicinamibacterales; family UBA2999; genus 12-FULL-67-14b. The sequence continues at coordinate 204,136 of CAWARO010000004.1, forward strand.
GAAAACGCTGCCTCCAGTCATACCTCCTCCTATCCCGGAATAGTTTTCTCAAAAGTGCACATCGTGCACATCGTGCACACTGTGCACAACGTGCACCCAGTGCACCCTGTGCACCCTTGATCCGATATCCCCTGCAATGACCCCTCCGGACTACGAGGTGTTCTTCCGCTTTTCGCAGCGCCCGTTCAGCCTGACGTCGGATCCCAAGTTCTATTTCCGCAGCCGATCGCACGGCCGTGCGTTCGATGCGCTTGCGGCCGCCATCGCGCGGCGCGACAGCCTGATTCTCGTGATCGGCGATCTCGGAGTGGGCAAGACCACGCTCTGCCGCACGCTGATGGAGTCGCAGGAGCGGAAGTCGAGGTCGGCGCTAGTAGGGAACGCCTTACTGTCGCCGGAAGATCTGCTGCGGCTGATGCTACAGGACCTCGGCGCCATCCCGAAGGGCGACGCGCGGCAGGTCCGGCTCGGCCAGGCAAAGCTCATTGACCTCCTGCACCAGTTCGACCAGTTCCTCGGCGAGCTGCAGCAGGCGAACGACGGCGCGGTGATGATCATCGACGAAGCCCACAGCCTGCCGCAGGCGACGATGGAACAGATCGTCGAGATCGCGAGCCTCGAATCGAATCGCCATAAGGTGCTGCAGTTCCTGCTGGCGGGGCAGCCAGCGGTGGGCGGCGGCGCCGCGCTACCGCGTCTGGTGGACGACCGCCTCGCCGTGCGTGCGCGGCTGTTGCCGCTCGAGCGCGATGAATGCGAGCGCTACGTGCACCACCGGCTCACCATTGCCGGCGGCGCCGCGGTGAAGTTCACCGCACCGTCGATCGAAGTACTCTACGCGTTGTCGGGTGGCGTGCCGAGGCTCGTCAACCTGCTCTGCGAGCGCGCGCTCCAGGAAGCCGCGTCGGCGAACTCGAACCGCATCGAGCCGGCGATGATCGACTTGGCCGCCGCGGCGCTGGACCTGTTGCGGGTTCGCCCGAAGCGGTTCCGCTGGTACGGCACCCGCTGATCCTTGTCTATCCGCCTTAAGGCGGACACCACAACAAGGGCAGACCCACCACAGCAAGATGTGGTGTCCGGCTTTAGCCGGACAAGCAAGAAACATATACTTCGGCTCATGCCCGAGCCGGTGTCTGCCGAAATTGAAGCCCTCCTGAAAGAAGACCGCAGCTTCGCTCCCTCTGAAGAGTTCCGCGCCAAGGCCCTCATCAACGATCCCGGCATCTATGCGCGAGCGGCGAAGGACCCCGAAGCATTCTGGGCCGGTTTCGCGCGCGAGCTCGAGTGGATCAAGCCGTTCTCGAAGGTGCTCGAGTGGAACCCGCCCGATGCGAAATGGTTCGCCGACGGCAAGATCAACGTCGCCGCGAACTGCCTCGATCGGCACGTGCGCACATGGCGCCGCAATAAGGCGGCCTTCATCTGGGAAGGCGAGCCAGGCGACCGGCGCACGCTCACCTATTTCGATCTCTACCGGCAGGTCTGCCAGTTCGCGAACGTCCTCAAGTCCCTCGGCATCGAGAAAGGCGATCGCGTCGCGCTGTATCTGCCGCTGATACCCGAGCTGGCCATCGCGATGCTCGCATGCGCGCGCATTGGCGCCATCCATTCGGTGGTCTTCGGCGGCTTCAGCGCCGAATCGCTTCGCGATCGCATCAATGATTCGAAGTGCAAGCTCCTCGTCACTGCGGACGGCGGCTGGCGCCGCGGCCAGATCGTCCCGCTCAAGCAGATGGCGGACGAGGCACTGACCGGCACGCCGTCGATCGAGCACGTGATCGTCGTCCAGCGGCTGCAGCACCAGGCCGCGCCCGTGCACATCAAAGAAGGCCGCGACCGTTGGTATCACCGGCTGATGCAGGACGCGCCGTACGAATGCGAGCCCGAGGCGATGGCTGCAGAGGACATGCTCTACATCCTCTACACCTCGGGCACCACCGGTAAACCCAAAGGCATCGTCCACACGACCGCCGGATATCTCACCGGCGTGTATGCCACCACGAAGTGGGTGTTCGATCTGAAGGAAGACGATGTGTATTGGTGCACCGCCGATATTGGCTGGGTGACTGGACACAGCTATGTGGTGTACGGACCGCTCGCCAACGGCGCCACGGTGGTGATGTACGAGGGCGCGCCCGACTGGCCGGAGAAGGATCGCCTCTGGGAGCTGGTCGAGCGTCACGGCGTCACCGTGTTCTACACCGCACCGACGGCGATCCGTGCCTTCATGAAGTGGGGCACCGAGTGGCCCGCCAAACACAACTTGAACACGCTGCGGTTACTGGGATCGGTCGGTGAGCCGATCAATCCCGAAGCCTGGGTCTGGTATCACTTGCACATCGGCGGCAGCCGCTGCCCGATCGTCGATACGTGGTGGCAGACCGAGACCGGCGCGATCATGATTACGCCGCTGCCGGGCATCACACGCACCAAGCCCGGCTCCGCGACCCACGCCTTTCCCGGCATCAGTGCTGAAATTCTCAACGACAAAGGCGAGCGCATTCCGGTGGGCGGCGGCTTGCTCGCGCTCACCAAACCGTGGCCGTCGATGCTGCGCAGCATTTACGGCGATCACGATCGCTACGTGAAGCAGGTACTGGAGCCGCTGGGGCCGCGAGATCTATTTCACCGGCGACGGCGCCAAGAAAGACGACGAAGGCTATTACTGGTTGCTCGGGCGCGTCGACGATGTGCTGAATGTGGCGGGGCATCGGATCGGCACCATGGAAGTGGAGAGCGCGCTGGTCGATCATCCGAAGGTCGCCGAAGCAGCTGTCGTGGGCCGGCCCCACGACATCAAGGGCCAGGCGCTGGCGGCATTCGTCACGGTGAAGCATGGCGTGACGACTTCGGAAGGCCTGGCCGACGAGTTGAAGAAGCACGTCGCGCAGAAGATCGGCGCCATCGCCAAACCCGATGACATTATCTTTGCCGCCGACCTTCCGAAGACCCGTTCGGGCAAGATCATGCGTCGGTTATTGCGCGACATCGCCGAGGGCAAGACGCTCGGCGACACCACCACGCTGGCCGACCCGACGGTCGTCGCGAAATTGAAGGATCAATACGAAAGCCAGGAGTAACGAACCGGCTATTGCCGGAGGATGTCCACTGGGTTGATGCGCGTGGCCCGCCACGTCGGCGCCAGCGTGGCGATCACGCCAATCACCGCCACGCCCACGAGCACCGCGATCACGGTGAGCGGGTCGGTCGGCGTGACGCCGAACAGCATCACTTCGAGCGCACCGCTCGCGGCCCAGGCGATGGCCAGGCCGGCTGTCATGCCTGCGACGATCAACCGCAAACCCGATCGCGCCACCCAGCCGATCACCGTGGAGGTATCGGCGCCCAAGGCCATGCGCACCGCAATCTCGCGCGACCGCTCGCGGACGCGTTGCGATAGCACGCCGTAGATGCTCAACACCGCAAGCGCAATCGCCGCCGTGGCAAAGATCAGCAGCGTGATCATCGCCTGTCGATCGCGCGCATAGGTCGCGCCGAGCAGATCCGTCAGCGCATACATGCCCTGTGCCGGCACTTGGGCATCGACGCTCCTCATCGCCTCTCGCACGGCGGGCATGAGCTGGCGAGGATCTCCCGCGGTCTTCATCACGACATTCATGATCAAGTACGAGCGCTGGGCATGCGGAAGGTAGAACTCGGGTAAGGGTTGACTGCGCGGGCCGCGGAACCGCACGTCGCCGAGCACGCCGACGATCTCGTATGGATAGGTGCCGGCACTGTAGTCGATCACGAGTTGCTTGCCGACCGCTGATTCACCCGGCCACAATGTGGCCGCCAACGTCCGGCTAATCATGATCACGCGCGGGCTCTGCGGCGTATCGCGATCGTCGATGGCGCGGCCGTCCAGCAGCTGCATACCGAGCGTCTGGAGGTAGCCCGGCGTGATCACGCGAACGATCGCCTGCACATTCGCGGCACCGACGCTGCCGCGATCGCTGCGCCACACCGGCCGCTCGCCGCCTGGGCCCAGCGGGCTGGTCGGCACCTGCGTGGCGGCGCCCACCGACACCACGCCCGGGATCGCGGCCAATCGCTCAAACAACGTCCGATAGTACGTCCGGGTTCGGTCGCTTGCGTTGTACTGAACATTATCGAGAAAGACTGGCACCACGAGCACGCCGCGCGGATCGAAGCCCGGCGCGGTGGAGCGGAGTTGCTGAAAGCTGCGGACCAGCAGGCCGGAACCCGCCATCAGGATCACCGCCAGCGCCACCTGCGCGATGACGATCGCATCGCGCAGCCGGTGGCTGTCGCGGCCCCGCGTCGAACCCCTCGTTGTGGAGCTGAGGCCGGCAATGGCGGTGACGCGCGTACGCCGCCAGGCTTGAGGAAGGCCCGACAGGACGGCGCTCATGATCGTCACGGCCGCGATGAACGCTACCGACCGGACATCAAACGCCACTTCGTCGATGCGGGGTAGATCGGTGAGGATCGTGGGCAGCCACCGCAGGCCCGCCACCGCGATCGCCGCGCCGAACACGCCGCCCACCAGCGCGAGCAGCGCCGACTCGATCAGGAACTCGCGGATCAACCGGCCGGAGGAAGCGCCCAACGCGATGCGCACGGCGACCTCGTCCTGTCGATCGAGGCCGCGCATCAGCGTGAGAAGCGCCACGTTCGCGCAGGCCACCAGCAGCACGAGACCGACGGCGGCCAGCAGCACCCACAGCACGGTCGCCGCACCGCCCACCGTTTCAACCGCCAGCGGCGATAACTCAACGCTCCAACCGGCGTTGGTCGCCGGATATTGGGCGCCGAGATCCTGCGCGACGGCGTTGAGTTGTTCTTCAGCTTGCCCGAGCGAGATGCCGTCCTTCAGGCGGGCAATTGCGCCGAGGTAGTGCTGATCGCGTTGCGACTCGGTCGAGATGTGCCAGGGAATCCACAACTCGACCCGGCGGTCGGGCATGGCGAATCCCGGAGCCATCACCCCCACCACCTTGAACGGCCGCCGTTCGAGGATCAGCGTCTGTCCAACCGCGTTGGCGTCGCCGCCAAAGCGGCGCAGCCAGAAACCATGCGAGAGGATGACAACCGGGTCGGCACCGACCGGGGCCGATGAGGTATTGAACACGGCACGCGCCGATTCCTCCGGCGTGAAAGCGCGGCCGAGGAGCGGCGCGACCCGCAAGACCGCGAAGAAATCGGCGCTGACTTGCGCCGTGATCAACGCTTCCGCCCCGTCGCCGAAACTGACGGTCCTTCCCGTCGAGGAGTAGCCGGTGATGCCCTCGAAGGCCGAGGTCCGCTGCCGCCATTCGGCGATGTTGCCGCTCGCGGCGCCCCGGCGCGCGATGCCCGCTTCGCGATTGAGGTCGAAAATCCGGACCAGTCGATCGGACTCCGGGTAGGGCAGCGGTTGGAGCACGATGCCGTTCACCAGCGCGAACAGCAGGCCGCTGACCCCGATGCCGACGGCCATCGTCACGATTGAGAGCAGCGTCAACCCGGGCGATCGGCGCAGCACGCGCACAGCGTAGAGCAATTCGCGCAGGCGTTGATCGAGCGCGAAACCGGTTCGCTCCTCGGCCACGTCTTCGCGGGAAGATTCGACGCTTCCGACCTCGAGCCGGGCCTGGCGTCGCGCTTCGCCCTCGTCGAGACCGGCGGCGATCTTGCGCGCCACCACCAACTCGAGGTGATGTGTCATCTCGTCGACCGAGTCGCGATCGAGCTGGTGCGGGGTCAACAGCTCACGCAGACGCCGCCAGAGAGCGCGCCCCATCAGTGGCCCTCTCCGTGCAGGACTCGCAGCATCGCGGCCGCCGTCCGTTCCCATGCTTTCTGTTGGACCGTCAACCGGCGCCGGCCGGCCGCGGTGAGCGCGTAGTAGCGGGCGCGGCGGTTGTTCTCGGAAACACTCCAGGAGCCTTTTACGAGTCCGGAGCGCTCGAGGCGCTGCAGCGCGGGATACAGCGCGCCCAACGTCATGCGGAACACTCCGTCGGACATTTGCTCGATCCGCTGGCCCACGCCGTAGCCGTGCAGCGGCGCCAGGGCCAGGGCTTTGAGGATCAGAAGATCGAGTTTTTCAATCGCCACCGGCCGCTCCTATCGAAATCGATAGGAGCGTAGCACTATTCGGTCCGGCGCACCAGCGCTTCGACCGCCGCTCGTTCGAGCCGAACGTAGCGGCCGGTGTTGACCGGTCGAGCGCGCCGGGCGGCAACGCAAGGCGCCCGACTCGCCCGAAGAGCTCAGGGTGATAGTCGTGGACGTCGCCGACTGGTCGTGCCGGCTGCCGTCGAACCCGTCGGCCGCCGCCCGTAAACCGGCCGGCCAGATCTGTGCCTGAGTTCCGGGAGCCGGGAACAGACAGTCGGGAATGCCGTAGGATCAGGACATGGCGCTGATAGAAACCAGGGACCTGTGGAAAACCTACGTCATGGGCGATGAAGAGATTCACGCGCTCAAGGGCGTGTCGATCTCCATTGAACGCGGCGAGTACGTCGCCATCATGGGACCTTCAGGATCCGGCAAGTCGACCTTGATGAACCTGATCGGCTGCCTCGATACGCCGAGCAAGGGCACCTACCTCCTCAACGAAAAGGAGGTCAGCCTGATGAACGACAACGAGCTGGCCCGCATCCGCAACGAGGAGATCGGGTTCGTGTTCCAGACCTTCAACCTGCTGCCGCGCGCCACCGCGCTCCATAACGTGGAGCTGCCGCTGGTGTATGCCGGCATGTCGAAGAAGGCTCGCATCGAGCAGGCCAAGGCGGCGATCGAGAAGGTCGAGCTCACGCATCGCATGACCCACAAGCCCAACGAGCTGTCGGGCGGCCAGCGCCAGCGCGTGGCGATTGCGCGCGCGCTCGTCAATAATCCGTCGATTCTGCTCGCCGACGAGCCGACCGGCAACCTGGATTCCAAGACCGGCGTCGAGATCATGGCGTTGTTTGCGCGCCTGCACCAGGGCGGCAACACCATCATCGTGGTCACCCACGAAGCCGAGATTGCCGCCTACGCGCATCGCGTGATCGCGATCCGTGACGGCGAGGTCGAACGCGATGTCCGGCAGCCACCGCACGCGCACGCCTCGGCATGATCGATGAATCAGTCAGCAGTCGACAGTTCAGAGTTCTCAATCAACAATCTGCAGTTCAGTCTTCCGTCGTCAGTCTCGGGTTGCGGACTGTGGTCTGAACTGGTGACTGTTGACTGAAAACTCTGAACTGCCGACTGTTGACTGCAGACTGTCTCTACTGCGGCACGATCCTCGCCGCCGTCTGGAAGCGCCGGTAGTTCGAATAGGTGGCGTCGCCCCACCCGCGACGATTGGCGCCGGCAAAAAACTCCTCGTGCATCTGCGCCGGCACCAGCATCTCCAGTTTCCGGTTGTTCTCGAACGCCACCGAGATCACATGATCGAACGCGAAGCCGCCCTGGCTCGGATCGCGCGTGATCACGTCCGCCCGCCACAGCCGTCCCGTGTCGGGCTCGATGAAGGCGCTGACGATGCTCCGCATCTGGCTGCCGTCGTGAGAGCGAATGATCGTGGGGGCGACGTCTTCCACGAAGACCAGCTTGGTGGTCTTCTTCCCTCGGACGTGTTCCTGGCCCGCGATACGGACCGAAAAGCGAGACGCATGGCGGGCATGGAGCAGTTCCAGCGGCAAGTTAGGGAGATTAATCGTGCGTGGTGAACCCAGGTTGAACCGCGCGCTCTCGGCCAGCATGGCTCGCGCTCGGGCGTAGTCGTCTTGCGATCCGCCGGCCAATCCGGTCGTCAGGGCGCCGAGTTGATCCTCCACGAGATCGCTGCCGACCTTGATGATCCGGCGGAATCCCATCCATCCGGCATCGCCAGGCAACGCGATGAACGCGACTTCGGATCGAATGGTGCGGAACTCCGGCGGACCAATGCCGCCACCGGCGGTGCGCTCGCCTCGCCGGTTCTGCTGGATCATGAGTTCGTCGGCGATGAGCTCGCTCAGCTTCGGCTCGTAGTCGGCGAGGTAGACGTTGAGGCGGGCGCGCAGGTCGTTGGCCGTCGGCGCCTGCGCGAGCATCGTGATCGCCAGCGCCGCGGCAGCGAGCTTCATGGTGGCGGCGGCACCACGCGGCCGTCGGTGCGGAACTGGCGGTAGTTCGAATACCGCGCCGTGCTGGTGCCGTCGCGGAAGCGGCCGGCAAAAAATATTTCTTCCATCTCGTAGGGCACGAGGATGCCCAGCTTCGCGTCGGGACGGAAGTCGACCCGGATCACATTGTCGAACGCGGCGAGCACGCCGAGGCGCGCGTCACGCGTCCTGACCTCGCCGCGAATGAGGCGGCCGGTCTTGGTCTCCACCCAGGCGCGCACCAGGCTCTGCATGTCGCCGCCCTCGGGCCGCTGGATGATCGTCGGCGAGGAGTGCTCTTGCAGCACCAACAGCGTCGTCTCAATGCCGCGAACTTTCTCGACCGCATCGATGCGCTGGTGCAGGCGGTGCCGGTTGCGCGGGTGCAGGAACTCCAGCGGCAGGTTGGGCAGGTTGGTGGTGCGCGGCGATCCCAGGTTGTGGCGCGCGCTCTCCTGCAGCAGCAGCCTGGCCTGGTCGTAGTCGTCCGACGCTCCGTCCGTGAGCAGCGTGGCGAGCGGCGGCCCGGCGTCGGAAATCCGCTTGCCGTTCACCATCACCACGCGGCGGAAGCCAAGCCAGCCGGCGTCACCCGGCAAGCCTATGAATGCCACTTCCGAAGTGAGGCGGCGGTGCTTGGTGTCGGGCGCCGCGTTGACCGCCGCACCGGGGCCTGGCGCGTCGCGCTGGATCAGCAGTTCCTCGGCCACGAGGGCGCTCAGCTGCGGCTCGTAGTCGAGGAGGTATTTATCGAGCCGATCGCGGATGGCGCCGGCGTCGTCGGTTTGAGCATACAGCCCGATCGCGAGCGCGAGTAAGCAGGCGAGGGTCCTCATGGCTGCGGCACGATTCTGGCCGACGTCTGGAACCGGCGGAAGTTCGTGTAGGTCGCCACGGACGTGCCGGTGTCCGAAACCCAGTTGAAGCGTTCCCGCATGGTTACCGGCACCATGATCTGCAGACCCTTATCCTGCGCGAAGTCCACGCGCAACGATGTTGGATTGCGGTAGTCGCCCGGCACTCGCATTTCGACTTCGGCGCGCCACAACGCGCCCGAGTTCGAGTCAATCCACGCGTGCACCCGGGTCTTCATCTGACGGCCTTCGTTGTAGACAATCGGGGTCTCGCCGATCTCCACGAGCTCCACTTCATCGGTGGCGCGCCCGCGAAGTTTTGCTCGTCCTTTGTGACTCGTGTCGTAACGATGCCGGTACTTCCGGCTCAAGAGCTCGAGCGGCAGGTTCGGCATGTTGGTGGTGCGCGGGTTGCCAAGGTTGTACTTGGCGCTCTCGTTCACGAGGATGCTGGCCTGTTTCAGGCCGTCGGCGCTGGTCGTCGCCAGCAGCTCCGTCAGCGGCTTTACTCCGATCAATGGCTTGCCGTCGAGGCGCTGCACGTTCCGAAATCCCATCCACTCGAGGCCGGCGGGCAGGCGCACAAACGCGATCTCGGAATGCAGCCGCCGGGTCATCCGTCGCGCCAGCCGGCCGTCGGTCTCCTGAACCAGCTCCTCGTCCGCGACCACGGCGCTCAACTCCGACTCGTATTTCTCGAGATAGGAGTCGAGCTTCTCGAGCACCGCGTCGAGGTCGGCGGGCTGCGCCACCGTGACGATGGCGATGACAACGAGGAAGAGCTTCATTGTGGTTGCGGAACGATCCGCGCGCTCGTGCCGAAGCGGCGGAAGTTGCTGTACTGCGCCACGCCGTTGCCGCGCGCCTCGAGGCCGCCGAACGAGCGGAACTCCTCCCGCATCTCCAGCGGCACCAGCATGCCGAGCTTGTCGTGCGTGTCGAACTCCACGCGCAGGCTCGACGGCACACCGACGGCCGGCGCGTAGATCCACTCGACGCGCCAGACGGCGCCGGTCGACGGATCGACCCAGATGCGTCCGCGGCTGACGAGCTCCTTTCCCGCGAGATTCGTGACCAGGGGCGGCCGGCGCACTTCCGTGAAGCCGATGACCGCGACCCGCGTGCGCCGCACCGCGTCTTCACCCCGCATCTCGAACTGATGCGCGGCGAAATTTCGCGGATGGATGATCTCGAGCGCCGCGGTCGGGACATTGGTCGTTCGCGGGGTGCCGAGGTTGTGCGCGGCGCTGGCCTCGGCGATCGCCCTGGCCTTGGTCATCACGTCGGTGCCTGATGCGAGCACGTCGCTCACCGACTGCGCCCGGCGCGCCACCTCGCGGCCGTTGATTCTCCGCACATCGCGAAAGCCAAGCCAGACCAAGCCGCCTGGCAGGCGGATGAAGCCGATCTCGGATTCCAGGCGGCGCTGTTCGTCGTTGGTCTCCGGCACGCCGTCGGTGTAGGCGCGCGTGTAGACGACACGCTGGGTGAACCGCTCGTCGGCGACAACGCTGCTGAGTTGTGTCTCGTAGTCCGTGAGGTAGGCAGCCATCCGATCGAGCAGCTGCTCGAGCGCAGGGCTTCGATGGCGCCGCCGGCTGCGTCGCGAGCCAGCAGCACGCCGCGAGGAATGCGACGCCGGCCTTCATGGCAATTGCGGCACGATCCGCGCGCTTGTGCCGAAGCGGCGGAACTTGGTATATGACGCGCGGCCCTCGCCGCGCCCCACCACTACGGAGAATACTTCGGTCATGAGCCTGGGCACCATGATGCCCAACTCCTCGTGCCGTTGAAAGTCCACGCGAAGCCGCGGTGCCGGTGGGGCGTTGGTTGACCGATTCTCCGCCTGATAGATCCAGTCCACGCGCCACACCGTTCCCGAAAGCGGTTCCACCCACACGCGCCCGCTGCTGACCAGGTTCTGGCCGGATGGCTCGCGCACGCGCGTCGGGCGTGCGGTCTCCGTGAACGCGATTCGCGCGGTCCTGGTGCCGCGGACCGTCTCTTCTCCCTGCAGCTCGTAGCGATGAGCCTGGCGGTGCATCGGATGAATGATGTCGAGCGGCGCGGTCGGTACGTTGATGGTGCGCGCCAACCCGAGGTTGTGCCTCGCGCTCGCTTGCGCAATCGCCTGCGCCTTGGTCATGTCACCGGCCGCCGAGGTGAGGACCTCGCCAATCGACGGCCCGCTCGTTCTCACCGGCTTCCAGTTCACGCGCTTGACGTCGCGAAACCCGAGCCACTCCGCGCCGCCGGGGAGGCGATAGAACGCGACTTCTGATTCGAGCAGCGCGCTGCTCCGGCCCCTGCCGCCGTAGATGCTCTGTTCGAACCGCTCCTCGGCCACCACGCTGCTCAAGTGCGTTTCGTATTCGGTGAGGTAGGCGCCCATCCGATCGAGCAGCTGCTCTAGCGACGGCTTCGATTGGGCAGAGATCGCCGGCTGGATCACATAGGCCGCAGTGACGAGTACCACGACTGCTGTTCGGCGCATGGCTAGACCGCGGCGAAATGTCCTTCAGAGACTTGGCGAAGCGGCGCCTCGCGGTTCACCAGCGTCGGGTCGAGCTCAATCCGCGCTCGTGGCGCGTCCGGATCGGTGGCCGGCACTGCCGACAGGAGCGCGCGCGTGTAGGCGTGTTGCGCATTGCCGAAGATTTCCGCAGTGTGACCCATCTCGACGATCCGGCCCAGATACATTACGGCGGTGCGGCTCGAAATGTGACGGACCAGCCGCAGGTCGTGGGCAATGAACAGATACGTGAGTTTTAGCTGCTCCTGCAAATCCATCAGCAGGTTGATCACCTGCGCCTGAATGGACACGTCGAGCGCCGAGACCGGTTCGTCCGCGATGATGAACGACGGCTTCAGTGCCAGGGCCCGTGCCAGGCCGATGCGCTGCCGCTGACCGCCGCTGAACTCGTGCGGATAACGATCGAGGTGCGCGGGATCGAGGCCGACCAGCCGGAACAGCTCGGCGACGCGTTCGCGGCGTTCGCCCTTCGACCCGATGCGGTGAATGATCAGCGGCTCTTCGACGATCGTCGCCGCCCGCATGCGCGGATTGAGCGACGAGTACGGATCCTGAAACACCATCTGCATGTCGCGCCGCGCCGCCCGCAGGCGCGCGCTCGAGAACCCGAGCACGTTCTCGCCCCGGAAGGTGACCTCTCCCGAAGTGGGCTCGATCAACCGCAGCATGCACCGGCCCGTCGTGCTCTTGCCGCTGCCGGATTCGCCCACCAGCGCGAAGGTCTCGCCCTCGTTCACCGAGAAGCTCACGTCGTCCACCGCCTTGACGACGGTCTTCGCCCGGAAGAGCCCGCCGCCGCGCTCGAAGTGCTTAACGAGATTGCGAACCTCGACGAGCGCCATCAGCGTTCCTGCTTCTCAGGCGTGAGCAAGTGGCAACGAGCGCCGTGACCGGGGTCCAGCATGAACTCCGCGGGAACTGATTCCGCGCACACCCCAATCCGCTCACTGCATCGCGGCTCGAACGCGCACCCGTTCGGCAGGTGCGCGAGGTTCGGCACCGTGCCTTCGATGGCTGTCAGCCGTGACCCCACGGCGCCGCCGGGAATCGACGCCAGCAACCCGCGCGTATAGGGATGCTGCGGATTGCGGAAAATCTGCCGCACCGGTCCTTGTTCCACGATCCGTCCCGCGTACATCACCGCCACGCGATCCGCGGTTTCGGCGATCACGCCGAGGTCGTGCGTGATCAGCAGCAGCGAGAGATCGAACTCGCGCTTCATGTCGCGCAGCAGCTCGAGAATCTGCGCCTGCACGGTCACGTCCAGGGCGGTGGTCGGCTCGTCGGCGATCACCAGCGGCGGCTTGCAGGCGAGTGCGATCGCCATCATCACGCGCTGCCGCATGCCGCCGGAGAGCTGGTGCGGGTAGTCGTCGATGCGCTTGTCGGGATCGGTGATCTTCACCGCGCGCAGCAGCTCAATCGCGCGCTGGCGCGCCGCCGATCGCGATGCGAGGCCATGCACCGTCAGCGCTTCCGCAATGTGCGCACCGACGCGCATCACCGGATTGAGCGCCGCCATCGGTTCCTGGAACACGAACCCGATGCCCGCGCCGCGGACGTGCCGCATGTCGCTTTCGGGCAGCGTCAGCAGGTCGCGGCCCTGGAAGAGAATGCGGCCGGCGGTGATGGTGCCCGGCTCCTGCACCAGCCGGATGATCGAAAACGCCGTCACCGATTTGCCGCTTCCGGATTCGCCGACCAGGCCAAGCGTTTCGCCCTTGCGTACCTCGAACGACACGTCGTTCACGGCGACGAGCGAGCCAAAGACCGTTCGAAGATTTTCGACCTTCAGCAACGCTTCCATCAGTCGAGGCTCACCTCTCGGTATTCGCCGAACACGCCGCGCAGCGTATCAGCGATCTCGCCGACGGTGGCCTGCGATTCCACGGCGGCGATGATCGGCGGCACGAGGTTATCGGTGGTCTTCGCCGCGCGCGCGATCTCGTCCAGCGTGGCCTGCCACCGGCCCTGGTCACGCGCCGCCCGCACGGCCTGCACCCGGGCCTGCTGCTGCGCCTCGAGCTCGGGATCGACCTGGAAGACCTCGATGGCCGACGTCTCGTCAGTCACGTAACGATTGACCGCGACGACCACGGCTTCGCCCGAGTCGATCGCCAGTTGCGCCTTGTAGGCCGACTCCTGCACCTGGCGCTGGATGTAGCCCGCCTCGATTGCCGCCAGCGTTCCACCCACCGACTCGATGCGAGTGAGCAGCTCGCGCGCGCCTTCTTCGATCTCGGTGGTCAGCTTCTCGATGTGATACGACCCGGCAAACGGATCGATCGTGTTGGCGACCCCCGATTCGAAGCCGATGATCTGCTGCGTCCGCAGCGCAATGCGTGCCGCGCCTTCGGTGGGGAGCGCCAGGGCCTCATCGCGGCCGTTGGTGTGCAGCGACTGCGTGCCGCCGAGCACCGCGGCCATCGCCTGCACCGCCACGCGCACGATGTTGTTGTCGGGTTGCTGCGCCGTGAGCGTGCTGCCGGCCGTCTGCGTGTGAAAACGCAAGTGCTGCGCGCGCGGGTTGGTCACGCCAAAGCGATCCTTCATGATCCGCGCCCATAGCCGGCGCGCCGCGCGGAACTTCGCGACCTCTTCCAGGAAATCGTTGTGCGCGTTGAAGAAGAACGACAACCGCTGGCCGAATGAGTTGACGTCGAGGCCGGCGTCGCGCGCCGCCTGCACATACGCGATCGCATTCGCGAACGTGAACGCCACCTCCTGGATCGCGGTCGATCCCGCTTCGCGGATGTGGTACCCGCTGATCGAGATCGTGTTCCACTGCGGCACCTCGCGCTCGCAGTACGCAAAGATGTCGGTGACGATCCGCAACGACGCCGCCGGCGGATAGATGTAGGTGCCGCGGGCGATGTACTCCTTCAGGATGTCGTTCTGGATCGTCCCGGATAGCTGGCGGGGCGCCACGTTCTGCCGCCGGGCCACCGCCACGTATAACGCGAGCAGGATGATCGCGGTGGCGTTGATGGTCATCGACGTCGACACGCGGTCGAGCGGAATGCCGTCGAACAGCACCGCCATGTCTTCGATCGAGTCGATCGCCACGCCGACGCGCCCGACCTCGCCCGAGGCGAGCGTGTGATCCGAGTCGTAGCCGATCTGCGTCGGCAGGTCGAAGGCTACGCTCAGCCCGTCCACCCCTTGCGACAGCAGGTACCGGTAGCGGCGGTTCGACTCGGCCGCCGTCCCGAAGCCCGCATACTGCCGCATCGTCCAGAGGCGGCCACGATACATGGTCGGCTGGATGCCGCGCGTAAAGGGAAATTCACCGGGAAAGGAAAGGTCGCGTTCGGGATCGAAGGCCGCGAGGTCCCCTGGCCCTGCGAAAGGCTTCATGAGGGGATTGTAGTGGTACGTAGGAGCGAGAGACGTCAGGGGCGGGACTTCAGTCCCGCCCCTGCGCCGCGATAGCTAATTCGTCTCTTCGACTTTGGCTTCTTCCGCCGCGATGCGGAGGGAGCGCAGGAACCGCCGATCGTTCACCGTCATGTCGAACGGTTTTCGTGGCACCAGCGCCTTCGACTGCGGCACGCCCTTGGACGCGGCATCGGTGCTGTCGCCCTGAGCCTGACCACGGTTGACGAACCCGACGACGGCTTCAAGATTCACTTTCATCTCGTAACCGGCTGCACGCGCGCGTTCACGACACGCTTCAACTTCAGCACTCTCCGAAACAGCGGCAGCAATGGAGTCGGCCAGCTCTCTTGCGAACCGGTTTACGACGTCATCCATAGGACGGCTCCCTCCCGTTGGGGCAAACCTCGCAGCGTGCCCGTTTTGCGCCAAGCGGCTGGGACCCTCGGCAGCTGCCGAAGCTGGGCCGACCGGGCGGCTGGCAAGCATCGGCGCAAGTCGTCATAAGGCGGGCGTTTCTTTTGGGAAATTCGCCGTAATTCTAAGGTTCCCTTGGGGTGCTGTCAAGTAGGGAACCCTATAAGTTGTGCTTTTTCTGCAACTTGGGCGGATGACAGAGACAATCTACTGTCGGGTTCCCTGCCTGGCCACCGCCTCGGCGGCCTTCCGGGCGGCGTCCGGATCCCCCAAGTAGTAGTGGCGGAGGGGTTTTAGCGACTCATCCAGCTCATAGACCAGGGGAATTCCCGTCGGGATGTTCAGCTCGACAATTTCCTGGTCCGAGATGCCGTCAAGATATTTTACGAGCGCCCTCAGGGAATTCCCGTGGGCGACAATCAGGACGCGTTTGCCCGACTGGATGCGCGGCGCGATCGATTCCTGCCAATAGGGGAGGAACCGCTCGACGGTGTCCTTCAGGGATTCGGTCAGCGGCAGCAGCGACGGCGGCACATCCTGGTAGCGCGGATCGCGGGCAGCGTGCCGCGGATCGTCGGGTGTCAGCGGCGGTGGCGCAATGGCATACGCGCGCCGCCAGATCTTGACCTGCTCTTCGCCGTGCTTCGCGGCGGTTTCCGTCTTGTTCAACCCTTGCAGTGCGCCGTAATGACGCTCGTTCAGGCGCCAGCTGCGCTCCACTGGCAGCCACAGTTGATCGAGCACGTCTTGCGCAATGACGCTCGTGCGGATGGCGCGCTTCAGCACCGACGTGTACACGAAATCGAAACCAAAGCTGCCGTCCCTGAGCAGCTGGCCCGCGATCTTCGCTTCCTCACGGCCCTTGTCGGTCAGGTCGACGTCGGTCCAGCCCGTGAAACGGTTCTCCTTGTTCCACGTCGATTCACCGTGACGGAGCAGAACGAGTGTGTGCATGGCTCTATGCGCGTTGCTTGATCGCCGAGCGCCCGGCGTACTTCGCGGCGCTGCCAAGTTCTTCTTCGATTCTCAGCAACTGGTTGTACTTGGCCACACGGTCGCTGCGTGACGCCGATCCGGTCTTGATCTGACCCGCCGCGGTGCCGACCGCGAGATCGGCGATCGTCGAATCCTCGGTTTCACCCGAGCGATGCGACACCACGCAGCGATAGCCGGCCTTGTTGGCGATCGCCATCGCGTCCAGCGTTTCGGTGACCGTGCCGATCTGGTTGACCTTCACGAGCACCGCATTCGCGATCCCCGCGCTGATGCCTTCCTTCAGGATGGTTGGATTGGTCACGAAGACATCGTCTCCAACCAGCTGCACTTTCTCGCCGAGCGCATCGGTCAGCAGCTTCCAGCCTTTCCAATCCTGTTCCGCGCAGCCGTCTTCGATGGAGATGATGGGATACTGCCGGCACCAGTCGACGTAGAGCTCGACCATGCCCTTGGAATCACGCGCCGGCTCGCCGGATTTCTTGAACTCATAGCGTCCCGCGCCGGACTCCGCGGCCCAGAATTCGCTGGCGGCCACGTCCATGGCGATGAACACGTTGTCGCCGGCCTTGGCGCCGGCCTTGCCGATGGCTTCCATCACAACGTCGAGCGCTTCGCGATTGGACTTGAGGCTTGGCGCAAACCCGCCCTCGTCGCCGACGCCCGTGGACAGCTGGCGTCCTTTCAGGATCGACCGGAGCGCGTGAAAGATCTCGGTGCCCGCGCGCAGGCCCTCGCTGAACGAGGGAAAGCCGATCGGCATCACCATGAATTCCTGGAAATCGACGTTCGAATCCGCATGCGCGCCGCCGTTGAGGATGTTCATCATCGGCACCGGCAGCACGTAGCCGCTCGTGTTACCGGCAAGCGCGGCAACCTGCACGTAGATCGGCTTGCCCGCGCGCGCCGCGTCGGCACGCAGCGCCGCCATCGACACACCGAGCAATGCGTTGGCGCCAAGCCGGCTCTTGGTGGGCGTGCCATCGAGCGCAATCATCGTTTCATCGAGCGAGCGTTGCGTGAATTCCTTGCCCTTGATCGCCCCCGCGATCTCGCCGTTGATGTTGGCCACGGCCTTCTTCACGCCCTTGCCGAGATAGCGCGCTTTGTCGCCGTCGCGCAGCTCGAGGGCCTCGCGCTCGCCGGTTGACGCTCCGGACGGCACACCGGCCCGGCCGCGCGCGCCACCTTCTAACGTCATGTCGACTTCAACGGTGGGATTGCCCCGTGAGTCGAGAATCTCGCGCCCTCGGACATCAATGATTTTCATCAGATCCCTGACCCCTAATCTATCCGCGCCGATCCGCTTCGGCTTCCAGCTGCAATGCATCAATCGCCACGTCGGTCACGAACGGCTCGTCTCCCGGAGCCACCACCACCACGCCCTCCTCCGACACCAGGTGGCGCCGGCGATCCTCTTCCGGATTGAAACCGATCATCGCGCCGCGGGGAATGTCGACATCGCGATCGATGATCGCTTTGCGAATCCGCGCGTGGCGGCCCACGCGCACGCCCGGCATCAGGATCGACTGCTCGATGTGGCAGAAGCTGTGCACGCGCACGTTCGGGCACAGGATGCTGCCGTGGATCCCGCTGCCCGACACGATGCAACCGTGCGAGATCAGCGAGTCATGCGCCTCGCCGCGCCGCCAGTCTTCCGCGAACACGAACTTCGCCGGCGGCGCCTGCGGCATGTAGGTGCGCAGCGGCCACTCGGGGTCATACATGTTGAACTCGGGATTCACCTGGCAGAGGTCCATCTGCGCTTCGTAATACGCGTCGATGGTGCCGACGTCGCGCCAGTACTTTGCCGCCTTCTTGTTCTCGTCGTAGAACGCGTAGGCGTAGGTGCGGCCCTGGCCGATGAGCGACGGGATGATGTTCTTGCCGAAGTCGTGATGACTGTCGACCTTCGCCGCATCCTCTTCGAGCGCGCGAATCAGCACCTCGCTGTCGAACACATAGATGCCCATCGACGCAAGCGCCAGCCCCGGATTGCCGGGCATGCTCGGTGGCTGCTGCGGTTTTTCGAGGAAGCCGGTGACCCGATCGGTTTCGTCCACGGCGACGATGCCGAATCGGTGGCCGTCCTCGACCGGCACCTCGATGGCGGCCAGCGTGACTTGGGCCGACGTGTCGATGTGGAACTTCAACATCTTCTGGTAGTCCATCTTGTAGACGTGGTCGCCGGCGAGCACCACCACGTAGCGCGGGCTCTCCCGAATGATGGAATACAGGTTCTGATAGACCGCGTCGGCGGTGCCCTGATACCAGTGTTCGCCGACCCGTTTTTGCGGCGGCAGGATCTCGATGAACTCGCCCAGCTCTTCCGACACCACCGTCCAGCCCTGGCGGATATGGCGGCTGAGCGACAGCGATTTGTATTGCGTGGCGATGAAGATGTGCCGCAGCCCCGAGTTGATGCAGTTGCTCAGGACGAAGTCGATGATGCGGTAGGGCCCGCCGAAATAGACCGCGGGTTTGGCGCGATCCCTTGTCAGCGGTGCGAGCCTTTCACCCGCGCCACCGGCGAGCACGATAACCAGGACGTTGTCGCCCAGCATTGGGGTCTAGGAAACATACCACCTCGAAGGGTCGGGATTGCTTGTAAACCTCTACGGTGATGACATTTAGAGTTGTTTGACTTGGCTGGGCCGCGCACCTATGATCGATTGATCGGGAGTGGCTGAAGGCTACGAGCTGACGGCTGAAAAGTTGATGCCAACAGGCGCTTTTCAAGGGGACGTGATGATGGCAATTCGGCGTGCATTGGCCATGGTGGTCGCGCTGGTGGTTTCGGCATCCTTTGCCGTGGCTCAGCAGGCTCCGACGAAGAAGGACGATCGCAAGCGCAACAAGCAGGAACAGCAGGAAATCGAGCAGGTAGTGAAGATCGTGGACGGCGTGATGGCCGGCCAGCCGGCGCCGACCGACATCACCATGTCGCTCGAGCCCTTCTTCATGAAGTCTCAGGAAGCACGCACCTTCGTGCCGTTCGTCCTGACCGTCAACAACGCGCCCGCCGCTCCGGCGGCGCTCTACATCCGCGTCGTCAATCCCGCGGCGCAGCCCGACCCAAAGGCGAAAAAGATTGAGTACCCCTGGGACGACATCCATTTCATTCCGGTCGAGAAAGTCGCGCCGACGCTGCACCGCGTGTTCATGGCGCCGGCCGGGACGTATGACGTGTACATTGCCTACAAAGAGCGCACGCCGGAGAAGAACGCGCCGCGCGACTTCAAGCCGAAAATGGGCGTGCTGAAGACGCAGGTCACCGTGCCCGACTATTACAATGGCGAGCTCAATACCAGTACCGTGCTCGTCGCCGAGAAGGTCAACATGTTGACCGCGCCGATCTCGATGGAAGAGGCGCGCGAGCGGCCGTTCGCGTTCGGCAGCCAGGAACTGTTGCCTGCGGTGGACATGGAATTCAAGAAGGCCGAAGAGCTCTCGATCTTCTTCCAGGTCTACAACTCCGGGCTCGACCCGGCCGGTAAGCCGAACCTGACGCTCGAGTACGAATTCCATAAGACCGAAGGCGGGGCGGAGAAGTTCTTCAACAAGACCAACCCGCAGGTTGTGACCGCGAGCACCCTGCCGCCGCAGTTCGACCCGGCCAAGTTCCCCGTGCCGGGCGGCATCACCGTCCCGCTCGCGTCGTTCGGAGAAGGCGAGTATCGCCTGGCGGTGAAGATTACCGACAAAGCGGCCGGCAAAACCATCACCCGCGACGTCAAGTTCACGGTTAAAGGCTAGAAACCCCCTGGTTCCGGGGCCTGAGCCTGTCGAAGGGCCGGTTCCCGGCTGCCGGATTTAGGCGTAGACTGATACGAGCCGCCTGTCCCCTTTTCCGGGGACGGGCGGCTAAGACACTAGGATGGGGACCCCCCGTCGGCTGATCGCCCCGATCGTTCTGGTGTGCCTCTTGGCACTGCACTCGACCTACGCCGAGGCGCAAGGTTTCAGGATTCTGCCAGTCACCACCATTGCCTCTGCCGAAACCGGGCTGATCGAAGGCAAGGTCACCGATGAACGTGGCAAGCCGCTCGATGGCGCGGTCGTGTCGGCCCTTGGCGGCACCACGGCGTTCGCGGTCTCGGATAAAACAGGGAATTACACGCTGAAGCAGTTGCCGCCGGGCCCGTATCTGGTTCGCGTGCACCTGACCGGTTTCCTCGCGGGACGCAGCACTATGGTGAACGTGCGGCCCGCGGCGCGCAGCGCTTCGTCTTTCACGATGCGGCGCGAGGGTGAGGCCAACGCGCCGCGCATTTCAGAAGCGGCGGTGGCCGCCATTGGCGCCGCGCCCGCGGACACGCCGAAGACCGACGATCGCAACGAGACCGAGCTCGGTTGGCGCCTGCGGCATTTGAAGCGCGGCGTGCTGCGCAGCGCCACCACGCTCGCCAGCATTCCAGAGAAGGATTGGTTCATCACCGATTCGTTCGAGTTCCTCGGCCGCGCCGTCGGCTCGTCGGCCAAGGCCGCCACGGCGCTGTTCTCCGACCTGTCGCTCGGCGGCCAGGTGAACCTGCTGACCACCGGCGCGTTCGACAATCCGCTGCAGCTGCTCCAGCTCGATCGCACGAGCAGCGTCGCGTTCTTCTCGGTGGGCGCGCCGGTCGGCACGCACGGCGACTGGAACGTGCGCGCGGCGATGAACCAGAGCGACCTGAGCTCGTGGATGCTGGCCGGCAGCTACGCCGTCAAGGCGCAGGTACCGCATCGCTATCAGTTCGGGATGTCCTACAGCCTGCAGCGCTACGAAGGCGGTAACACCGCGGCCTTGATGGCGGTGGCCGACACGGCGCGCAACGTCGGCTCCGTGTTCGCCTACGACGACTGGCAGATCTCACGCTATGTTTCGATCGGCTATGGCGCCAACTACGCGCACTACGATTACCTGCGCGGCCCCGAGCTGTTCAGCCCGCGCTTCGCCGTGACCTTATCGCCGTCGAAAGCATGGCGCGTGCGCGCGGCGGTGGCACGCGAGGTCAGTGCACCCGGCGCCGAAGAATTCATCCCGCCGACCAGCGCCGAGTACCTCCCGCCTCAGCGAACGTTCTCGGCCATCTCGAACGCGGGCATCCGGACGCAGGCGCTGCAAAACTACGAGTTCGGCATCGAGCGCGTGATGAATGGCGCGGCGCTGGGCGTGCGGGTGTTCGATCAGCACATCAACGATCAAACCGTGACGGTGTTCGGCTTGCGCCGCGAGACGGCGTCGGCGCTCGGTCACTACTACGTCGGCGCCGCCGGCAATGCCGCGGTGCGCGGCGTCGGCGTCACGTTCACACATGCGCTGGCGGCCAACGTGCGCGGCTCGGTGGATTATTCGTTTGCGTCCGCGGATTGGACCGCGGCCTCGGCGCCGGTCGAGTACGCGGTGCTGAGCCGCTGGGTGCCGTCAGCCGTGCGATCGAAAGAGCACATTCACGACGTAACGACGTCGCTCGAGGCCGAGATTCCGTACTCGGCCACTCGCGTGGTGGTGCTCTACAAGTTGAACGATGCGTTTGCCGCTGCCGATAGCGTCGATCCGCCAGGGTTCGGCGCCCGGTTCGACGTCAGGGTCACGCAGGCATTGCCGTTCATGAACTTCCGCACGTCGCAGTGGGAGATGCTGGTCGGCGTCCGCAACCTGTTCCACGAATCGCTGGCCCACGCCTCGGTTTACGACGAACTCCTCGTCGTCCGTCCGCCCAAGCGCCTCGTTGGCGGCCTCACCGTCAAATTCTGAGAGCTCGTCCCGCCGGTCGCCACTTTCTCTGATGGCATCTGTGCCTTCTGTGGCCCATACTAGAAATTGGATCGGTCACCCGGGCCTTTGGATCGAACGGTCTTGGAGACAATCGTAGACATAGAAAGTCCTTTTAATTCAGTAAGTTAGGTCGAACGCGCTGGCGGGAAGCGCGGTATACCGTTTGCTCTAATCGGCACGGATAGATCTGTCTTGCTCAGCGAATTCGACAAACCGTCGCCTAGAGATATGACCGTGTACGACCGCGAGTCGTGGTGGCGTGAATGGCGGCAGACGGCCTTGCCCGTCGCGGTGACGCTCGCCTTGCTCGCCCTCGGTCTGGCGAACGTCGTGTCGCGCGCCACGTCCAACGAAGTCGAAGACGGCGTGCTCTGGGTCGAGCGCGCGGTGGGCGTGGTGGCCGCCGAAGTGGCGTCGCCGTCGGCCGCCAGCCGCGCCGGCGTGAGGCCGGGCGACATCCTGATTGCCATCGACAACCAGCCGGTTGACGCGCGGCTCGACGTGATCAACCTGCAGCACCAGGGCCGGCCCGGCGATCGGCACACCTACACGCTGCTGCGGCTTGGCTCACAGGAAGTGGCCAACGTGTCGCTGTTGCCGATGCCAAGCGGCGCCGGCCTGTTTTATTACGTGCTGGCGGCTGTCGGTATCTTCACGCTGCTGGTCGGCGCCGCGGTGCGCGCGCGCCGGCCGACCGACCAGGCCACGCTGCACTTCTTCTGGCTCTCGGTGGCGTTCTTCGGCCTCTTCACGTTCTCGTTCAGCGGCCGGCTCGATCGCGTCGACTGGGTCTTCTATTGGGGCGACGCCATTGCGGTGATCGTGCTGCCGCCGCTCTTCCTGCATTTCGCGCTGGTGTTTCCGGAGCGTCCGCACATGGCAGGCTACTCCGCGACCCTGGCGCGGTGGCTCCCGGCGATCTATCTGCCCGGCGCGGTGCTGGGTTCGACGCGTGCCCTCGCCGTGCTGCGTTCCGGATTCGATCCCGAGTACTTCGTGCGCGTGATCTCCCTGCTCGATCGTCTCGAGTACATCTACCTGACGGCCTATTTCGGCGCGGGCCTGGCGGTGCTGGTGCGCGCGCTGTCGCGCGCGCGCTCGGTGACCGTCAAGCGCCAGCTGCGCTGGATTGTGTGGGGCACCACGCTTGGCGCCTTGCCGTTCGCGATCGGTTACGCGATTCCCTTCGCGCTCGGCGTCGACCCGTCGCTCCCCATGGGCCTGTCCGCCGTGCCGCTGGGCTTCGTCCCGCTGGCGTTCGCGTCGGCCATCATTCGCTATCGCCTGATGGACGTTGAGGTCATCCTCAAGCGCCTGCTGATCTACACGTCCGCCGTGGCGGCCATCGTCGCGATCTACGTGCTGATTCTGCAGGCGTCGGGCGGGTATCTCGTCGAAGGTGAAAACCAGCATCGCTGGATCATCGCGTTCCTCGCCACCGTGGTCGTGATTCTGCTGGCCAAGCCGGTCAAGGACGGCTTGCAGAACGCGATCGATCGCGCCTTCTACCGGGATCGCTATGACTATCGCCGCGCGCTGGTGAGCTTCGCGCGCGAGTTGAACAGCGACCTCGATCTCAATCGCCTCGCCGATCGCATGGTGACGCGCGTGCGCGAGACCATCGAGCTCGATCGCATGGCGTTCCTGCTGGCCACCGATGAGGGCGATTTTGAATCGATCAGCCACGAAGGGCTGGAGAACGCGCCGCCCAAGTTGTCGGGCATCTCCGGCATCGGCTCGCGCCTGCATAGCGCCCACACCGTTCGCCTCGACGATCCGATGGCGGCCACCAGGTTCACCGCGGAAGAGATCGAGTTCTGGCGCGACAACGGCCTGTTCTATTTCGTTCCGTGCGTGGCGAAGGATGCCGCGATTGCCGTGCTGGCCCTCGGCCGGCGCAACAGCGGCGAGCCGCTCAGCACCGAAGACACCGCGCTCGTCACCGCGGTGGCCGCGCAAGCGGCGACCGCCATCGAGAACGGCC
The DNA here is from genome assembly GCA_963784445.1 of uncultured Acidimicrobiia bacterium. GTDB lineage: Bacteria > Acidobacteriota > Vicinamibacteria > Vicinamibacterales > UBA2999 > 12-FULL-67-14b. The sequence continues at coordinate 228,140 of CAWARO010000004.1, forward strand.
GCCTCTATCGGCAACTGCATCTGAAAGCCTCGGAGCTCGATCGCCTCCACGCCTTCAACGAGAACATCCTCGAGTCCCTCGACGATGGGTTGCTGGTGATTGGGCCTGGCGACAACGTGATTCGCTGGAACGCGTCGCTCGAGAACCTGTATGGCCTGAAGCGCTCGGCGGTCGTCGGCAAGACGGTCGATCGGTTGTTCGACGCGCACCTCGTCGAGTTGTTGAATGCGGTCCGCAAGGATCATCCCGACGGCAAGACCGCGTTCCGGGTCCCGCTCGCCGGCCGCGGCACGCGCGAAGGCCACACACTGCTCGTCAACCTCACCACCGTGCCGCTGCAGACCATTGCCGGCGGCTCCGCGGCAGGCACCATCGTCATCATCGAAGACATCACCGAGCGCTCACAGATGGAAGAGCAGCTGCGCATCTCCGAGAAGATGGCGTCGCTCGGTCTGCTCGCGGCGGGCGTTGCGCACGAAGTGAACACGCCGCTGACGGGGATTTCGAGCTACACGCAGATGCTGCTCGAGGGCGCCGATCCCGCGGACCCGCGCACGCCGTTGCTCGAAAAAATCGAGAAGCAGACGTTCCGCGCCGCCAGGATCGTCAACGGCCTGCTGAATCTGTCGAGGCCAAGCCCGGCGGATGCCGCCGAGCGCTCGGTGGTGGACCTCAACGAGGTGATCGCCGACGTGTTGTCGCTGCTCGAACATCAGTTCGAGAAGGGCAGCATCAAGGTGCGCCGCGGGCTTCACGACGGGCCGGCACACGTGGTCGGCTACGAATTCAAGCTGCAGCAGGTATTCCTGAATCTGTTCCTCAACGCGCGAGACGCGATGCCGAGCGGCGGGTGGCTGGCCATTGCCACGCGGGTCGACAGCGGCGAAGTGGTGGCCGAGGTCGCCGATACCGGCAACGGCATTGCGGCAGAGCACCTGGCGCGCATCTACGATCCGTTTTTCACCACCAAACCGATGGGCCAGGGCACCGGCCTCGGCCTCTCAATCACCTACGGCATCGTTCGCGAGCACGACGCCACCATTCAGTGCGATAGCACGCCGGGCAAGGGCACGCGTTTTGAAATGCGATTTGCGGCCGCGCCCGTTTCCAGCGCGGTCGTCCCCCAACGCACGCAGAGCGCAGGAAGCTAACCATGCGACGAAATGCCTCAGTACTCGTCATCGACGATGAAGAGATCATGCGGGACATCCTGGGCACGCTACTGGAGCGCGAGGGCTACAGCGTGCGCCTGGCCGCGAACGGCCAGGAGGGTCTCGACCTGGCGAAGTCGTTGCCGTTTGATGCCGTCATCGTCGACGTGATGATGCCGGGCCTCGACGGCCTGCAGGTGCTCGAGGAGCTCAAGAAGCACGACGAAGAGCTGCCGGTGCTGATGATCACCGCCTACGCCTCGATGGAGAGCGCCATCTCAGCGATGAAGAAGGGCGCGTTCGACTACATCACCAAGCCGTTCAAGAACGACGAAGTGCTCGTGGTGCTGCAGAACGCCATCGAGCGGCGCCAGCTGGTGGCCGAGAACGTGTCGCTGCGGCAGAACCTGCAGGCGCGGTACCACAAGTTCGCCGGCATCATCGGCAAGAGCAGCCGCATGAAGCAGGTGTTCGACCTGATCATCCAGGCCGCGCCGAGCCGCTCGACGATCCTGATTACCGGGGAGAGCGGCACCGGTAAGGAGCTGGTGGCCCGCGCCATTCACAGCAACTCGGCGCGCAGCGAGAAATCGTTTGTGGCGGTGAACTCTGGGAACCTGCCGCCGGATCTCCTGGAATCAACGCTGTTCGGCCACGTAAAGGGTGCCTTTACCGGCGCGGTCTATCCCAAGAAGGGGATGTTCGACCTCGCCGACAAGGGCAGCATTTTCTTCGACGAGATCGGCAACGTGCCGATCGAAACGCAGGCCAAGCTGCTGCGCGTGATGCAGGAGCGCGAGTTCATGCGCCTCGGCGGGATGGAGACGATCAAGGTTGACGTCCGGATCATTGCCGCGACCAACGTCGACCTGAAGCACGAGATGGAAGAGGGACGCTTCCGCGAAGACCTCTACTATCGGCTGCACGTCATCAGCATCCACTTGCCCGCCCTGCGCGAGCGTCGCGACGACATCCCGTTGCTGGTGCAGCACTTCCTCGAGAAGTACGGCGAGGAGAACGATCGGAAAAATATCGAGGTGGCGCCGGAGGCGCTCGACCTGCTGATGGAGTACGACTGGCCAGGCAACGTGCGCGAGCTGGAGAATGTGATCGAGCGCGCCGTGGTGCTCAGCACCGGTTCAGGCATCGGTCCCGACCTGATCCCCGAGCACGTCCGCAAGAACCCGGCGTTCCAGATCCCGCACGTGGTGATGCCGGCTGACGGCATCTCACTGAAGGACGTCACGGTCGCTTACGAGCGGCAGTGGATTGAATCCGCGCTCGAGGCCGCCGGCGGCGTCCAGAAGCGCGCGGCGGAGCTGCTGCGCATCAAGCCGACGACGCTCAATGAAATGATCAAGCGGTACAACATCCGGCCGCGACGGAAGAAAGCGTCGTCCGGAGCGAGCGAGCCGGAGAATAACGGCACCGAGAACGGTGACGAGTTGGAGACGGTCGGCGAACCCGATTGATCGTCGGTGTTATTTCCTGAGTGGGACTTGCGTCTTTTTCTTGACGCGCGCGATGTCCCAGGCCATCACGGGAACCGTGATGGTCGTCTGGCAGTCCGCGCAGGCGCAAACTTTCTGATGCGGCCGGTTGTAGACCTCTTCCATCTTTCCGCCGCACACCGGGCACGTGTCGAGCACCTCGCACGGATCGGGATTCTGGGGGTCTTTGCGATTGATCGCACGGAGCACCATAGCTACGCCTCTGCCATCCTCTATGGAATCACTCGAAGGCGAGCCCTCTCGACAACGAGGTCATCCGTTCACTGAGCCATCAAGATAGCAAAAGTCTTGCCTACGATTCAGTCTTTCGGCGGCCAGTTTTTCTCGCGTTTTTGGCGGAGCACGTCCCAGGCGGACTCGGGGACGGTCAAGCCTACGTGGCAGTCCACGCAAACGTATACTTTTTGGTTGAAGCGATCGTAGACAAGGTCGAGGCGGCCTGAGCAGACGGGGCACGCGGGTAGGTCCGACTCGTGGGGGATCCGTTCGGCAGCGGACATTGCATTCCAGTTATCCTACGAACGGCTTACCGGGTTCAAGGGAAAACCTCAATAAACTCTACTGTTGCAATAGTTTAAGGCCGAGACTGCTCATGTTGCCTAACGTCGGTCAGCGCAATGTGACGACGCCGGCCTTGGCAAGGCGCTCGAAGTAGTCGACGACAGCAGGGAGCGGGACGCTGCTGAACTCGGCGGATACGGCATCGCGGATGTCGCTGATCGAGCGCTTGCCGTCGATGAAGTTGGTGATCTCGTACGCAACGTCGCGGACGTTGGGAAGCTTCGCCATCGTGGGTGGCGTCTCCACAGAAGGTATCGCTGCCGTCGTCGTCCGCGCGGGAATCCGTCGATCGTCGCCGGCGCGCCCGCGCAGGCGTTCGGCAGGCGGCACGAAGGGCGAGCTGGTGATACCGATGCTCGTCCACACCCTCGTGATGCCCTTTTCCATGTCGGCAATTCGGCTACGCAGCATCGGGTCGACCGGCTCTGGCATGAACCGCTCGAACGATCGCATGCGCCGCTGTTCGCGCTCGATCGCCTGGCCAAACATGACGAGCACATCGGCGCTGGCGCGCTGCTGGTTGCCCATCTGTGCCACCGCGCGTCGGCCGTCTTCCGCCAGGCGCGCGTGCGCGCCGACCGTCAGGTGCGAGAGCAAGGCTTCAGCTCCGGCATTCGGCAGCGTCGCAAGAAAGTACGCCGACGCCGCCGCGATGAACGACGCGCGATCGAGACCGCTCGCGTCCGCAGGCGGCACAATCGTCGTGATGGAGATGCCGCGGTCCTCCCATCGGGGCTGACCCACGCCGTCGTATCCGCGAAGATCGAGCGCCGCTACCGCGTGACGCCCGAATATTTCGACGACTTCATCAGCGATTCCGGCGGTCGACCACAAACCGCGGAGGATCTGGAATTCCCTTCCCTTCGATTCGGCTATGAAAATGGCTGCCCTGGTATCCGCCGGAGCGGTGTTGGTGGAGACGAGTCGAATCGTTCGCTCCGGTGGTGGGATCTCCGAGTTCGCGATTCGCTTCATCGCCCATTCGGCCGCTTCGCATTGGGACGGCCGGCACGCCAGCACAACCTCACCCGCCTTCGCGTTGGAACCGTTGATGAGGGCCATCGGCTTGCCCTCTACAGAGCCCCGCTCGATGGTCCGCAGTAGCGTGGGCTCGAGCAGCGTCTCCGCCGGTGTCAATGCCGGTCGTTGGCCGAATTGCAACACGAGGGCAAGGATCAGAAGTCTCGTCAATTTACCAATTCTCGACTGTGCAACTTAACTGTCAACCGTCAACTAACGCCGCAAGGATCCAATCAGCCTGTCGTACTTCGACAGGATCACATCCCAGCGATAGTTGCGCTTGACGTACTCCTTGCCGTTGCGCCCCATGCGGTCGCGCATGCGCTCATCGACCAGCAGCAGTTTCGCGCACTCGACGAATTCATCACGGTCGGAGTAGAACAAGCCGGCGTTGCTCTTCATACAGTGGTCGACGAGCACCTCCGCGCGGGCATTGCAGAGCACCGGCGTGCCCACGGCCATGGCCTCGAGCGCCAGCAGCGACAGGCTCTCGTATGGCGACGGCACCACCACGATGGTGGCGGCCTCGAGGGCCTGAAGGCGCTCGCGCTCTGAGAGCAGCCCGGCAAACCGGACCCACGGCACTTCCGGCAGCTGCATCAGCTTGACGCCCATCAGCGTCAGCATCGCCTCGCCGCCCTGTTCCTTGTAGCTCGTGAAGTATTCGATCAGCTCCTCGCAGCCCTTGCCGGCGTCAATCCGCCCGCCGTAGAGCAGGAACTGTCCCTGCAACCGGTGCCGGCGGCGGAACTGCGCTCCGCGGGCGCGCAAATGCGGCGCCAGCCGCTTGTGCAGCTCCTCGTCGTCCTCGGGTTCCGGATCGTCCGGCTGCTGCTGGTCGTTCATGAGGTCGACGCCGCATCCCACCGTTTCTTCAGCGACCGACCGGAACTCGAACGTCGTCTTGAGAAAGTTCTTCTCGACCTCGGTGTTGTAGGCCACCGCCGCCGGCTTCGCGAACATCTCGCGGAAGATCGCCAGGCGAATCGCCGGCTCGTTGTGCGCCGTCGGCACGAGAATGCTGCGCGCCGGATCGACGTCGAGCCCGAGCACGGTCGGCGCGTACAGATAGGTAAAGAAGATCAGCGCCTCGTACTGGCGGTGATTGCGGTTGAGGTACTCGATGAGCGCCGGGCACCACGGGCCCTGCTGCTCGAGCCACGACATCTCGTCCTCTCGCGTATGCGGATGGTTGAAGATCCAATCCGAATACTGGTTGAACGACGTGATGTCGCGTGTCCGGGCGTTCTTGAACCGCCGCACCGTGACGCCGCGAATGCGATCGTTGCCTTCGGGATAGTCGTTCTCCCACGTGATGTAGTCTCGCGCGCAGGTCGTCAGCACTTCGACGTCGTGCTTCTGGGCGAGCCGCTCCGCGATCAGCCGGCAGTGATATTCCGACCCGCCGAGGATCTCCGCGCCGTAGCGCTGGACGATGAACGCAATCTTCACGATGTCAGCCTTTCAAGCTCTTTGCGAATGCGGTCGTCGCCGAAGTCGGTCAGGCGCGTCCGCTGTCCTGCAATGACCTGAGTCCGTAACGTGTCGTTAAAGGCGAGCTCGCCCAGGAGCTCCGCCGCATATTCCAGATCCTTCGGCGCAAACTGCACGCCCGCGCCGCCAAGCGTATCCGGCACCGCCGTCGTCGAGTAGGCGAGCACCGGCACGTCGGCGGCCATCGCCTCGAGCAGCGGCACGCAGAACCCTTCGTGTTCCGACAGGGAAATGTAGACACTGGCCATGCGGTAGTAGGTCGCCAGATCCTCGTCGGGCACCGCACCGGTAAAGATGAAGCGGCCGGGCGGCATCCGAAAGCGCTCGATCAGCGCCTGAATCGCGGCGAAATACCTGGGCGTCGCGTCCGTCTTGCCGACGAAGATGAACCGGTACTGCTCGTTCACATACCGTTTGTAGTGCTCGGCCAGCTTGATGTGATCCTCGATCTTCTTGTTCGGGACGATGCGCCCGACGAACAGGAAATTCAGCCAGCCTTCGTCCTGCAGCACGCTCTCCAACGCCGGCCGTCGCGGCGCGCTGGTGATGCGGCCGGTATCCACCGCGATCGGAAACACCCCCGTGTTGCTGAAGCCCAGCGCGTCCAGTTCCTGCCGGTTGTATTCCGAGTCACCGAAAGCCAGGTCGGTATGGCCGACGAGCGACTTCAGGTCTTCGCGTCCGAGCTTGGCCAGGCGGTAAATCGCCGCGTCGTAGCCGGCAAAGAAATGCGCCGGTGTGACGTTGTGATATTGCAGCACGCGGCCATGGGGCAGCCGCGCAAACTCCGGCGTCATCGGCGAGACCAGCGCGAAGTGGAAGATCGTCAGGTCGCCGCGGGTCGCGCCCGCATCGGTCCACGGAATCACGTCGCCGCGCAGATCGTCGTCGATCGTCATGGCGTAGATGTCGGAGTCGTGCCCGAGCTCGCGCAGCAGTCCCCGCACGCGGCGAGCCGAATCGCCGATGGCGTCGCCGCGATGGGCGGCCGGAACCCATTGATTGACGATCATGGCTTGCTGGCGGGATCCGGGATCCGGGATCCAGGATCCGGAAAAGCCTCAGTGGCTCGCGGCTCCGGTGGAAGGGCCTTGAACGCCGCCGGCCGGTGTTCCCACAGCTCCTCGAGCTCTTCGCGCAACTTCAGCTGATCCCAGAAATCAAACGCGACGGAGGGATGAGGCCGGCGTGGGGAGGCGAGCACCTGGTCCACGAACGACAGGAGCACGCTACCGAAATTCCTGGCTTCGAGACGGTCGAGCGCGGCGTACTGGCCGTCGATGATCCGGTCCTGCAGGCCGCGATCCCCGACGACGGCGTCGATCAGGGCGGCTACGTGCAAGGGGTGCTTGTTGGTGAAGAGCACGCCGGCACCGTCCATCGTGGCCGGCACCGCCGTGGCGGCATACGCCAGCACCGGCACGCCCATATGGAACGACTCGACCAGCGGCACGCAGAACCCTTCGTGCTCGCTGCAGCAGAGGAACACGTCGGCGATCTCGTAGTACGCGGCCAATTCCTCGTTGGCGACGTGACCCAGGAAGTGCACATCCTGGGCGCCGATGTCGACGGCGAAGCGCTGCACCATCGAGACGTATTTCTCGAAACCGACGTGCGAGCCGACGAGTAGCAGGCGCGACCGCGGATTGAACCACTGCTTGTAGGCATGGAAACAGCGGATGACGTCCTCGATGCGCTTGTTGGGGATGATACGCCCGACAAACAGCACGTTCACCCAGTCATCATCCAGCTGGCCGGCTTGCAGGTAGTTCGCCGGACCGGCGAGATGCGCGAAGTCCGGGATAACGGGAAGGACCCCGGTGGCCGGGAAGCCGATCGCGTCGAGCTCCTGACGGTTGTATTCGGAATCGCCGAGCGCCAGATCGCAACGCTCCCGATAAAAGCGGAGCTCGCGGCGTCCGAGATAGCACAGCTTGGCGAGCATCTTATTGACGCCGACGAAAAACTCGGGCGGCGTGATGTTGTGATAGACGAGCACCATGCGATCCGGGAGCGCGTACGCCAGCCGCGACGCTCGCGAGCCGATCGAGAAGTGGTGGATCAGGATGTTGTCGGGATGACTCGCATCCGGCAGGTCCAGGTACTCGAGGGTCTGATCCTCGAGCCGCGGATCCGCGGTTTGCACGAAGATCTCGGACTCATATCCCGCGGCGCGCAGCACGCGTTGAATCCCGAGCACTTCGTGGCCGATGGCGTCGCCGTAGCCGAGCGTCGCCAGGACCTGGTGGATCGCAACCGGCATGATCAGCGGCCGCCGGGCCCGCCGGGCCGCCGGCCACGGCGATGAGGCCGCCGCCGCGGATCGCGGCCGCGATCTTGTCTGCCCTTATCGCCGCGCTCCTGTCGTGGCTGCTGAGAGGCCGGCCCTTGCGCCGGCCGCTGCTGCTGCGAAGCGGGCCCTTGTGCCGGCCGCTGCTGTTGGGAAGCGGGCCCTTGCGCCGGCCGCTGCTGATGGGAAGCGGGTCCTTGTGCCGGCCGCTGCTGTTGAAAAGCGGGCCGTTGCGACGGCCGCGCTGACTGCTGCTGCTGTTGCGGCCGTCCACTCGTGGGCCGTGGCGAGGTCGAAGGCGGCCGCGGGGCGCTCACGGGTGGCGTGCCTCGATACGGACCGATCGGCAACTGCTTGACGATCGAATCCGCGGCCGGCAGGTTCGCCCGCCGGCGTGTAAACCAGCCGGCCATCGGCTCCATGGTGTTCTTCGCCGGCGTCTTCGAAAGCTGCTGCAGCATGTCGACGTACTTCTTGACGATGACCGGCCACGCGTAATGGCGCTCGAAGAACGTCCGGCCGTTGCGGCCGAGCGCCGCCTGCAGGCTCGGCGTGGTGTCGATCGCCCGCAGCGTTTCCACGAACTCCGGGTAGTTCGCATAGAACAACCCGGCGTTGCTGCGCAGGCACTGGCCCTGGAGGACGTCGCACTTCGCATTGGCCAGCACGGGCTTACCCATCGCCCAGGCTTCGAGAGCGACCATCGACAGGCTCTCGAGATACGACGGCATGATCAGCACTTCGGCGGCGGCCATGGCGTCGTACTTGTCCTCGTCTTCCACGAACCCGACATGGTGGATGCGCGGATGCTTCGGGATCGGCACGTGCGCGGTGCCGATCAGCACCAGGTGCATGCCGTCCACCAGCGACGCGCTGTAGTGCTCGAAGAAATCGAACAGCTCGACGCAGCCCTTGTTCTCGTCGATGCGGCCGACGTAGATGGCGAAGCGATCGCGGATGTCGTACTTCTGGCGGAACCGCCCGGGGTTCGAGCGTTCGGGAATCTCCGATCCCACGCCGACCACCACCCCCGGCACCGATTCGTTCTTGGCGATGCCCTGAATGAGCGCGCGCTCTTCGTACGAGTTGTACATGAACGCGCGAATGCCGCGGAACACCGGCGGATACAAACCTAATCCGAGCGCGCCGTCGCGCTCGGCGGTCGGCACCAGGATCGCCTTCGACGCAACCGCGCGGGCGCCATGGAACGAGTGGTGATAGCGGAAGCTGAAGAAGATGAAGAAGTCGTAGTCGGCTTCGTGCGCGCGGATGTACTCGACGAGCGCCGGGCTGGTCGGCCCCTGGGCATCGAGCCAGGCGAGCTCGTCGCGCAGCGAGTGCTTCTGCCGGAACACTTTCTCCGACCATTTCGCGAACTCGATCGGATTGCGCTCGGCGGCCACCTTGAAACGATGCACGGGAATGCCGTGCACCATCTCCGTGCCCTCAGGAAGCTCGTTCTTCCACGAGATGTAATCGCGGTGCGCGCAGGTGGTCAGCACCTCGACCTGGACGTGCGGGGCCAGGTGCTCGGCAATGTAGCGCGCATGCTGCTCCGCGCCGCCGTTGATGTCGGCGCCGTATCGCTGGACGACGATCGCGACTTTCACTGCAGGTCGTCGTCTGAAGAGCCGGCCGGCGGCTCCGGAACCTTGTTCTCATCGAGCGTCGACGGCGAATCGAGCTCATCAACGGTCTCGACCGGCTCCGGCACTTCGAAGCCGCCGGCAGCTTCGAATTCCTCCGGACCGTCATCATCGCCGTCGTCGTCGAATCCTTCCGCGCGCTGATCCTCTTGATCGAAAGCACCCTGCGCACCTTGTGGACCCTGCGCACCTTGTGCACCCTGTGCACCCTGCGCACCCTGCGCACCCTGTGCACCCTGTGCACCCTGCGCACCCTGCGCACCCTGCGCATCCTGTGCACCTTGTTCCCCCTGACCCCGCCGTCCGCGTCGCCGTCTGCGGCGGCGCCGGGCGCTGCCGTCACCTTGTCCTTGTCCTGGTCCTGGTTGGCCGCCGCCGGGCACGAATCCTTCGACCGATCCGCCGCCGGCGGTCTGTGGGACCGGCGCCAGCTCGCTATCGTCAATGTCGCGCCGTTCGGCAGTGCGGATCACCTCGGGCCGGTACTGGACCACGCCTTCGAGCGCCCGGACGCGGCGCTCGCTGAAGTCGAGCCGGCTGGAGAGCGACTCGAGCTTCATGCGCAGGTTCTGGACTTCAATGCCCATGCGCGTGGTTTCCAGCACCAGGTTGTGGAGCACCTCGTAATAGAGCGAATTCCACTCCGCCCGCGATCGATCGAACTCGATCTTACGGCGCGACTCGCGCTTCAGCAGGTCGACGTTGAATTGTGCCTGCGTGTGCAGGATCTGGTTGAGGACGTTCGGATTGAAGAACAGCTTCAGGATCGGCATCAGCAGTTTGCGCATCATGCGCAGCGGCGCGCGATGCGACGCGAACAACGTCTGATCGTCGAACGCGTACGGCGCTTCGATCTTTGGCGGCTCGGTGTGGACCGCGGGACGGCTCTTGCGGAACTGCTCGAGCAGATCCGATCGGAGGTTCTTCGAATCGAGGAACTTCTCGAGCCGCACGGTGGCCAGCTCGCGGATCTGATCTTCGGTGTAGTCGGCGCCGCGCTTCTCGAGAATGCGCGTGCGGATCTGCTTCATGATCTGCTCGACGTCAACCGATTCGGAACGAATGGTGAACTCACTCATGGTTGGCTCATTTCTGTGCCATCTGTGCTTTCTGTGGCGCTTTGGCGCGCTTGCGCGCCGCAAACTCGGGGGCTTCCTTGATGCACGTGCCGAGAATGCCCAAAGACTGTTTGAACGCGTGCATGCCCGCGCGCGTGACTTCGGCGGGCGTCTCTCCGACGTGTGGAAAACCGTTGGCGTCGGGCGTCAGCTGCTCCCAGTTCTCGAACAACCGGCCCCATGGACTGTCGAGCACCTGCCGGATCTGGCGCTCGCCGTGCATCGGATACCAAAAACTGTCGTGGTAGATCACGCTGGCGATGTACGCCCACGGCGCCAGCACGGTCTTGAGCGACCACTCGATCGGTTTGCGCATGCCGCCCCAGTAGATCTTGTGCTGCATGCGTGCCGCGAAGGTCATCTTCTTGAACGGCCCGGTGAACTGCCAGTTCTCTTTCGCGGCCGCGACGTCGCCGACAATCTCGATGTCGCGTGGATCGCCGCAGCCAAGCCCGCGATCGTGGGCCATGCGGATGTACTTAATCGACAGCGGATCCATGCCCATCAGCTTCGCCGCAACGGCGTCGATCGCCACCTGGTCGGCGCTGGCGAGCATCACGTTCTTGACGTGCGGCACCATGCAGCGCGGCCCCGGGCCGTCGCCGGCAAAGGTCCCGTCCATCACCGCGAACACGCCGCGGTGAATCTTCTTCTGGATCATCAGCAGATCCACGAGCGTCTCGTGAATCACCGGGTGGGTCCAGTGCCGGCGCTCGTTGAGCAGCCCGCCGAACGCGTTCTTCATCGCCCCGGTGGTGGTCGTGAACACGTGCGTCTTCACCGTCGGCAGGTGCAGGATGTTCTCGCCGATGAACCGGCGCGGGATCATGAACCCGTCCGGATAGACGTCGTTCAGGCAGATGAACTGGTCGGCCAGATCGCCGACCGCGTCGCGGATATGGATCCACGGTTCATCGCCTTCATAGAGATGGATGTTGCGGATGCCATGCGCCTGCACTACCGGCAGCTGCTTGTTTTCGGTCTCGCCCAGGTGCGCGTCGATGACGACGGTGCGGTTGTGGCAGGCGTGGATCAGCGACGGATCGTAGCCGTCCCGCTTCATCGCCGTGATCACGCCGTCCAGCTGCCAGGGCGTGGTCGATGAGCCCGGAAAGAAGAAATGCCAGGAGATGTTGACCTTGAGCGCGGTGTCGGCGTCCTTGGCCAGGACGTCCTGATAGCCGGCCAGGTTCATCACCGCGTGCGTGTCCTTGCGGACCGTCGCCGGCGAGGTCTTTACGAGCGCAACTGTTGACCGAGGCACGTGTGTATCACGATGCGTACGGCCGATAGATGATCAGGATTACTGCCAGGCCCCACAGCGCCACGCACCCGAGCAACGGGCGGTCCCGCAACAGCATGTCCGATGGACTTCCGCCCCCGTGCTTGCGATGCACGAGGTACAGGTACCGGAAAATGCCGTAGATCGGGAACGGAGTGGTCAGCACCAGCCAGCGGGTGCCGAACTTCTCCGCGGTTTCAGGGCTTGCGCAATAGATGATGTAGACGACGAGCGTCGCCGCCGCCACGATTGCGATCATCTGATCGAGCAAGTACGGATCGTACTCCTCCAAAATTCGTCGATGCCCGGTCGCGCCGTCGGCGAGCATGGTCAGTTCGTGCCGCCGCTTGGAAAGACCGAGGAACAACGCCAGTAAAACGATGCTGACCAGCAACCAGTCGCTGATCGGCACGCCGATTACGAGACCACCCGCCACCGCGCGGAGCACGAAGCCGATCGCGATCGACATCACGTCGAGGATCACCACGTGCTTAAGCGCGTGCGTGTACAGGATGAACAGCGCCACGTAGGACGCCGCCACCACTCCGAACCAAAATCCGAGCGCGAACGCGGCGCCGAGCGCCGCGGCGAACATCACCACCGCCACCGTCATTGCCGTGCCGGGCGCCAGCGCCCCCGAGGCGATTGGCCGCAGCCGCTTCAACGGGTGGAGCTGGTCCGCATCGCGGTCCGACACGTCGTTGATCAAGTAGACGGCGCCGGACAACGCGCAAAAAATCAAAAAGGCCGCCGTAGCAAGCGCCAAGGCGGCCGGGTCGAACAATTTAACGGCAAAAATCAGTGCCGCAAATACAAACAGGTTCTTGGTCCATTGATCCGGTCGCAGCGAAACAAGCAGGTTCGCGACCGTAGACCGAGTCTCCACTGTCTCTTGGAGTCGCCTTACTTGTAGCTCTTGATCGCTTCCGCCTCGGAGTCGAACGTGTCGAACACCGTCAGCAGCTTGGTGATCGACAGCAGGTCTTCGATGCGCTTGGTCAAGTTCAGCAGCTTCAGGCTGCCGCCCTGCCGGCTGACCGTCGTATACGTGCGAACGACTTCGCCGAGGCCCGCGCTGTCGATGTACGGAACGGATTCGAGGTTGAGCAACAGCTTCTTCTTCCCGGCCGCGAGCAGGCTGTTGATCTTGTCCTTGAGCAGCTCGTCGCCTTCGCCGAGCGTCATCTTACCCTTGAGATCAAGCACGGTTACATCGTTTACGGTGCGTTCGACGATTTCCATTCGCTAGGTCCCCTGCGTCGATAATTCCTTACAAAAACGAAAAGTTAGGCGCCCGTAATCTACCACACAGGCGCCCAACCAACAGCGTTGCTTGCTCGGCGCTCCGCGCCGAGGATATCCGATGCCCTACTCTGTTTCCCGGCGCATCTTCTTGCGATTGCGCTTCCGGGCGAGCGCTTGTTTCGCGCGTCGCTTGTCGCCCGGCTTCAGGTAAAAGGAGTGCTTCTTGATGTCCTTGATGATGTCTTCCTGCTGCACTTTGCGCTTGAACCGCCGCAACGCGCTTTCGATCGACTCACCTTCCTGCAATTTCACCTCGGCCATCTCGTAGTCACCTCCTTCCGATGGATTTCGTCCTGTCCCGACCAAAGTCGAACAGGCCAAGTATGCTAGGCTATCACAACCCCAAACGCTGCAGTGTCGCAAATAACCCCTTTGGTTGCTATAAGTTAGAGCCTTGCGCATTCTCGTTCTCGGCTCCGGCGCGCGTGAACATGCGCTCTCGGCCGCACTCGCTTCCGACCCCCAGGTCACTCACGTCGTGTGCGCCCCCGGCAACGCCGGCATCGCTCGAACCATCGCCACCACCCCGGTCGACGTATTGGACACCGCCGCGGTGATTCGGCTCGTCGATCGCGAACGGATCGATTTGACCGTGGTGGGTCCCGAAGGCCCTCTCGCCGCCGGGCTTGCCGATCGTTTCACCGCCGCCGGCCGCCGCGTGTTTGGTCCAACGCAGGCAGCGGCGCGGCTTGAAACCAGCAAAGCCTTCGCGAAGGATTTCATGCGGCGCCACGCGGTGCCGACCGCGCGCTACCGCGTCTGCACGTCCGTTTCAGCCGCGGTGCGATCGATTCGATCGGGTGAATTCGGCGACGCCCTCGTCGTCAAGGCCGATGGCCTGGCTGCCGGCAAGGGCGTGGTGGTGGCCAACGATCGCGCGACGGCCGAGCAGGCGGTGAATGCCGCCATGGTCGACAGGAGTTTCGGCGACGCCGGCGCCAGCGTGGTGCTCGAAGAGCTGCTCGCCGGGCCCGAAGTGTCGTTCTTTGTCGTCGCCAACGGCGAGGAGTACGTGCCGCTGCTGTCCGCGCAGGACCACAAGCGCATCTTTGACGATGACCGCGGGCCGAATACTGGCGGGATGGGCGCGTTCTCACCGAGCCCGTTGATGAATGACGAGTTGGAGTCACACATCGAACATCACATCGTCCGGCCGGTGTTGCGCGGCATGGCCGCGGAAGGGAATCCGTTTCGCGGCTTTCTCTACTGCGGATTGATGCTGACGCCCGACGGCCCGAAGGTGATCGAATTCAACGTCAGATTCGGCGATCCAGAAGCGCAGGTAGTTTTCCCGTTGCTGGAAACGCCGTTGTCCGATCTCCTTCGTTTGGAGGGCGACGGCTTTAGCCGTCGTCGTGACGATCGTCAGTTCGATTCAGCGGACGCTAAAGCGTCCGCTCTCCAAACGTCGCGGGTCGCTGTCGGCGTCGTTCTCGCCGCAGATGGTTATCCGGGAGATGTTCGAACCGGAGATGTGATCTCCGGATTGGATGATGTCGCCCGTGATTGCCCCGATGTCCAGCTTCGTTATGCGGGCGTCAAGGAGCAGGGCGGTCAACTCGTCACCGCGGGCGGACGGGTTCTAACGGTAGTCTCCACCGCGCCGTCATTCGAGATTGCGATCGCGCGTGCCTACGAAGCCACGAGCAAGATCAGTTTCGACGGGATGCAATATCGCCGCGATATTGGTCGCAAGGCGTTAGTCATCTCGTAACGCCACCATTGGATCGATCGACGCCGCTCGGCGTGCCGGCAGCCAGCTCGCAAGCAATCCCACACCGAGTAGCAGCGCGACAATCGTGATGACCACTTGCGGATCGCCTGGCTGCACCTGGTAGAGCAGTTCCTGCAGCAGCCGTCCCGAAGCAAACGAGCCGGCCACACCAAGGACCACGCCGGCAACGATGGGCAGCATCGATTGGCGCACCACCAGGCCGGCCAGCTGCTGACGTGACGCCCCAAGGGCCGCGCGCACGCCGATCTCGCGAGTGCGCTGCGACACGTAATAGGCCAGCACGCCGTATACACCAATCGACGCGAGCAGCAGGCCGATCACCGCGAACCCGGTCAGCAAGCGCATCGGCGTTTCACGCAAGGTCACCGATGAGCTGACCACCGCCTCCATCGATTGAACGCGCGCTACCGGGAGATTGGGATCGGCGCGCTTGACCACATCGCGCAGCGACGATTGCCACAGCATAGGTTCGCCGACGGTTTTGGCGACGACGGTCATCACCGGCCACACCGCCTGCGCGTAGGGCATGAAGATCTCCCGTCGTGCTTCGGAGTCCAGCCCGAAGTGGCGCACGTTCTCGGTGATGCCGACGACGGTGGCCCACGGATTCTCGCTTTCCGGACCGCCCAGCTTGAGCCTGCGGCCAATCGGACTTTCACCCTTCTTCCAGTACGCGTCGGCCATGGCGCGGTTGATGATCACCACGCGTGGCCCTTTGGTAACGTCGCGATGATCGAAATCGCGGCCTTCGCTGAGGGCAATGCCGAGCGTGGAGAAGTAACCGGGGCAGGTCAGACGATACGACGCCCCGACGCTCTGATCCGGGCTGGGTGTGAAACCCTCCACCGTCAGGGCGCGGCTGGCATTGGCGCCGCTCAGCGGCAGATGACTGATCGCCCCAATACGCTGGATCCCCGGTAGCCCTTCCGCGCCTGCCGAGAGATCGGCACAGAACGCCTCCCGCACCGGCGCGCCATACGTATCTTCCTGCGGCAGGGACACCTGGAGCGTCAATACCTCGCGGGGATCGAGCCCGGGGCTTACCTGGAGCAGCCCAGCCAGGCTCTTCACAAGCAGGCCGGCGCCGCAGAGGACAACAATCGCGAGCGCCACTTCCACGGTCACGAGCGACCGCCGCGCAACGTTGGCCACCGAGGTGGAGCCGCGGTCGCCCTCGCGAAGCAGTGCTTGCGGGTTGCGATGGCGCAGGCTCAAGAGCGGCGCGAAACCAAAGATCACGGCTGACGTCAGCGCCGCCGCCGCGGCGAAGAGCAGCACGCGCCCGTCAATCTCGATCGGCACCTCGCCGCGGAACGGTAAGGCACGGAACCCCGGTGTCAGCACGAGATCCGCGGCCCGTCCGGCGAACCACGTGAGCGCCACCGCGCCGATGCCGCCGGCCACGGCGAGCACAACCGACTCCACGAATAGCTGTCGCGCCAGGCGGCCGAGACCGGCGCCGAGCGAGATGCGCATCGCAAATTCGCGCCGCCGCGACAGTGCGCGCCCGAGCTGCAGGTTGGCGACATTGACACAGGCGATGAGGAAGACCAGCGAGACCGCGCCCATCAGCGCCGTTAGCATGGTTCTCAGCGTTCCCAGTCCCTGGTCGGCCATGAGGGTAATGGTGGCGCCCTCGTCTTCGTTCTCCTCATGGCGCTGCTGGAGCGCGCGGCCGATCTGCTCGATCTCGGCCCGCGCCGATTCGAACGTCACGTCCGGCTTCACTCGCGCGGCGACCCAGAACGAATGCGAACCGCGCTGGCGATCCTGCTCAACCAACGCAAACGGCACCCATACGCCGTTGTTGCGCCACGGGAACTGGAATCCCCTCGGCATGATGCCAATCACCTCGTACGCCTCGCCGTTGAGGCGCAACGAGGATCCAATCGCCGAAGACCGGCCGCCCAGGTGCGTTCGCCAGACGCCGTCGCTGATCACCACGAGCCGGTGTCCAGGCGCCTCTTCCGCCTCGGTGAAGATGCGGCCCATGGCCGGCGGCACGCCCAGCACCGTGAACAGGCTGGCGGAGGCACGAATGCCCTGCACCTGTTCGGGCTCGGCGTCCGACGCCACGTTGAAGGTCCGGTACTCCCAGATGCCCATCGACGAAAAGCTCTTCGCTTCCCGTTTCCAGTCTTCATAGTTGGGATGCGCGACGATGAAGGTCTGCGCGCGATTGTCCTTGTCGCTCTCCCACACCAGCGCAAGCTCCTCGGGATTCGGGTAGGGCAGCGATCCCCAGAGGAGCGCATTGATGATGCTGAAGACGGCGGTGCACGCGCCGATGCCGATGGCGAGTGTCAGGACCACCACCGTCGAGAATCCGCGATCGAGGCGCATCGCCCGCGCGGCGTGACGGAAATCGGCCGCGAAACCGGTGCGCCAGTCCTCGGTCTGCGGATGACTGCGTCCGCGCCGCTTCGCGCGCTCGGCGACGGCCACCGCGAGCGGACCCATGCGCGCCAGCTCGGACTCAACCACGGCGTCGGCCTGCTCAGAGGATTTGCCTTCGGCAATCGCCGTGCGATGCAAATCGTTGAGGTGTTCGGCGATCTCGTCGATCGCCTCCGCGTGCGCGGAGGGAATGATGCCCTCGGCGGCCAGCCGTTCGCGCAGGCGGCCACGCCAATTCAGGTGTGTCTTCTGTGGCTCAGGCATGTTTCAACCCTGCGGCCTTCGTCAACGCGCCGACGAACGCTTCCCAGCGGCTGCGCTGTTTCGCGAGCACTCTCTTGCCCTCGGGAGTGAGACGGTAATAGCGCCGGCGGCGTTGCCCGGTTTTCTCGACCCAGCGTCCCGCAATCCACGCGCGATCCTCGAGTTTGTAGAGGAGCGGGTAGAGCGAGGCGACGTGGAACGTCAGCAACCCGTCCGAGCGCCGGCTGATCTCACGGGCGATGTCGTAGCCGTGCAGCTGGCCGTCTTCGAGCGCCGAAAGGATGAGGAGTTCGGCGCTGCCCTTGCGCGCCGCCGCTTCGATGATGGGATCTCCCATATATGGGACTCACATATATCGCAAAGGGTTCAAGGGGTTCAAGGGTTCAAGGGTTCAAGGGGTTCAAGAGTTCAAGGGTTGGGGGAGGCTGCTATCATCCGCGGCAACGAGGTTGCCGATGCGGATACTCATCGTGCTCGTCACACTGATCGTCCCGGCCGCGCTCGCGGCCCAGTCGAATCCGGCGCCGGGCCAGCTGGCCGCCGCCATTGAGGCCGAGCTGAGCCAGATCCCCGCGAACACCGGGTTCTATCTCAAGCATTTGAAGACCGGTGAGGAAGTCGCGGTTCGTGCCGACGTCTCGTTCAACAGCCAGAGCGTGATCAAGATCCCGATCATGGTGCGCGCCTTCCAGCTCGCCGAGCAGGGCAAGCTCAACCTGGACGAGCGCGTGACCATCGGGCGCGCGGAGCTGCGAGACGGATCCGGGGTGTTCCAGTTTAACGATCTCGGCCTCGCGCCGACCCTGCGCGATCTCATCCAGCAGATGGTCATCACGAGCGATAACACCGCCACCGACGTGATGGCCACGAAGGTCGGCGGCGTCGACACGCTTAACGCCTGGCTTGCGGAGTCGGGTTACAAGATGCGGAAGATCAACCGCGGGTGGGAATATCGGCGCAAGCTGTTGGCGCGCCTCGATCACAGGTTCCGCGACATCACCGCCGAGGAGACCACCGGCCTTCAGTACGCCGCATCAGACAATCCGTTGTTCGCTCATTACCGCTCGCTCTTCACGGGTGAGCGCGCGAAGTGGCTCGACGTGGTGCGGGACCCTGCCAATCGCCGCCGCCGCGCCGAGGATACGGCGCGGCTGATGGTGGAGGACCGCAACATCTGGCTCGGCGACATGACGGCGCGCGACATCGGCCGCATGCTCGAGGCGATCGAGCGCGAAACGATCGTGTCTCCGGCCAGCGCCGCGGTGATCCGCACGTTCATGCGGCGTCAGCTCGCCGGGTCGCGCCGCCTGCCGCACTTCATCGACGTCCCCGTGGCGCACAAGACCGGCGATGCCGGCAATATTGCCAACGACGTCGGCATCATCTACTCGCGCTCGGGGCCAATCGTGGTCGCGGTGATGGTCACCGGCATCAAAGGCTCACTCGGCGAAGCCGAAGATCGCATCGGGCGCCTCGCAGAACTCATCGTCAATCATTTCGACCAGGCGCAGGGCGCGCCGGTGGCGACGCGCACCAGGCGGCCGATTCAGCCACCGAACTACAAGCCGACGCCGTCGCCGCTGACGCCTGCAATTCTGATCGGCGACACGTTGTATCTGTCGGGCAGTACCGGTGGTGATCCGGTCACGGGCCAGCTGGTAAAAGGCGGCTTCGAGCCCGAGCTGCGGCAAATCATGTCGAACGTGCAAACCGTGTTGAAGGAAGCCGGCATGACGCTAACCGACGTCGTGTCGGTCACCGCGTATCTCGCCGACATGGCCGACTTCCCGCGCTTCAATGACATCTATCGGGAATACTTCTCGTCAACCCCGCTGCCAACGCGGTCCACCGTTGCAGTGAGCGGGCTCGCGCGCGGAGCCCGTCTCGAGCTGACCATGACCGCTGTGAGGACACGATGAAAAAGCTGCTCCTGTTGCTGGCGTTCACCTTCGTTCCTGTCGCCGCCTCGGCACAGGCCGCCAATCCGCTTTGGCACGAGGAAAAGATCACGAATTACCTGCCGCACATGTCCTGGCCCGAGGTGGAGCAGCTCCGCACGCGCACCGACATGGTGATCATCCCGATCGCGGCCCTGGAGCAGCACAGCCTGCATCTGCCGATCGGCACCGATTATCTGAACGGGCTCGAGCGCGCGAAGCTGATTGCGCAGAAGGCGCCGGTCCTCGTGGCGCCGATCCTGCTGCCGGGCAACTCGCCGTATCACATGGAATTTCCGGGGACGATCACGCTCTCATCGCAGACCATTCAACAGGTCTATTTCGAGGCTGCGCAGAGCTTGATCAAGCACGGCTTCACGCGCTTTCTGCTGCTCAATAGTCACGGCGGCAATCAGATCATCACCCGCTACATTGCCGATCGGATCAACCAGGAGACCGAAGGCATCGCGGTGGAGCTCGGCGACGCCGCGGCGCCATTCCTGACGCGGACCGCGGCGCCCGCGAACCCGACCGCGCGGGTGTTCGATCGGCATGGCGGCGTCGGAGAAACGTCGACGGCGCTGTACATGATGCCGAACCTCGTGAACCTCGAGGCGTCGAAGCGCGCAACGTTGACGATGCCGGACCATCTCACCAAGATGCTGCCCGAGGTCGTGGCCGGCGATCCGACCGCCACGCTCGTGTTCCTCGCCGAAGGTTTGAAGGCGAAAAGCACCGGCAAGGGTACCTCGACGCGTGAGATCACCGACACGGGCACGTGGGGACAGCGCGATCCGAGAGAGGCCACCGCCGAACAGGGCCGGCGCGAAACGGAGAATTTCGTCCAGGCGGCCGTCAAGTTCATCGAACGGTGGAATCAGTTGCGCCCGATGAAGCGCTGACTAATCAGCGGGGTTCGTGAGTCCTGCGCTATCATCCGCCGCATGAGTCTGGCTTCCGGCGTGCGGCTGGGCGCGTACGAAATCATCGGCTCGCTCGGTGCCGGCGGCATGGGCGAGGTCTACCGCGCGCGTGATACCAGGCTCGGACGAAGCGTCGCGATCAAGATCCTGCCGGAGGCGTTTGCCGCCGATGCCGACCGCGTCGCTCGCTTCGAGCGCGAAGCGAAAGTGCTGGCATCGCTCAACCATCCGCACATCGCCGCGTTGTACGGCATGGAGCAGGGGCCCTCACCGGGGCCGGCGCACTTCCTGATCATGGAGCTGGTTGAAGGCGAGACGCTGTGCGAACGCCTGCAACGCGGCCCTGTCCCGATCAATGACGCCCTCGCGATCGCCATTCAGATCGCCGACGCGCTTGAAGCAGCGCACGAACAGGGTGTGGTCCATCGCGACTTGAAACCCGCCAACATCAAGCTCACGCCAGATGACAAGGTCAAGGTTCTCGACTTCGGTCTGGCCAAGGCGATGGACAGTTCGCCGGCGGCATCGTCGCCGGCCAACTCGCCGACGTTGAGCGTGCTGGCCACGCAGGCCGGCCTCATCATGGGCACGGCTGCTTATATGTCGCCAGAGCAGGCCAAGGGGGCGGCCACCGATCGACGCAGCGATGTGTTCGCGTTCGGCGTGGTGCTTTACGAATTGCTGTCGGGCCGTCAGCCGTTTCGCGGTGACACTGCTGCCGAGGTGATGGCGTCGGTCATGATCCGCGACGCCGATCTCACGTCGCTGCCAGCCGGATTGAATCCGCGCATCACCGAGGTCATCCGGCGTTGCCTTGAAAAGAATCCGAAGAAGCGCTGGCAGTCGATGGGCGATCTGCGCGCGGAGCTGGAGACGTTGGCGAAGGCGCCTCTGCAAACCGCGCCGTCCGACTTGGGAGTGGGCCTCGCGGTGAAACCGCTGTGGAAACGGACCCGCCCGATCGTCCTTGCGGTTGCGATCACTGCCATCGCCGTCACGCTGATCACGAGATCGCTGACGCCGGCGTCAGAGCGCGACATCGTCCGATTCGCCATCGCGAGCCCGAACTACGTGACCGCGTTCCAGGGTCTGTCGTGGTCGCCGGACGGCTCGCGATTGGTGTATGTCACGAATGTGGGGCCGGGGAGCCGCCAACTGATGCTCCGCACCATGGCCGAAGCGGAGGCGCGGCCGATCGGCGGCGGCGATGGGTTGCTGAACAACGTGGACTTCTCTCCCGACGGTCAGTCGGTCGCGTTCTTCTCCAATGTCGATCAAATGGTCAAGAGGATCGCGATTTCTGGCGGCTCGGCAGTGACGCTGTGTAAGGCGGTCACGCCCGTCAGCGGACTCAGCTGGAGTGACGGTGCCATTTTCTTCGGTCAACCAGACGGAATACACCGGGTGTCGGAGAACGGCGGTGACTCTCAGATCGTCGTGCCCCTGAAGCAAGGCGAGCGCATCTCGAGTCCGCAACTCATCGATCGGCGAGGGTCGATCCTCTTTGGTCTCTCCTCCGATCCCAGTTGGGAGCAGGCGAATGTGATGGTGCAGGCCCCGGACGGCACGCGCCATGTCGTCGTTTCGGGTGGTACTAATGCGCGGCTTCTGACGTCCGGCCACCTCGTTTATGCGGCCGGCGCCACGCTGCTGGCAGTCCCGTTTGATATCGCAACCTTACGCGCGGTGGGCGGACCGACGCCGGTTGTCAATGCCGTGGCGCGCGGCACGACGCAGGCGTGGGCCTCGCATTTTGCCGTGTCCAACTCCGGATCACTGGCCTATCGGCCCGGCGTTGACGTTCTCTTCTCCCGCCGGACGCTGGCGCTCGTCGACCTGGCGGGCAAGGTCTCGGTGTCGTTGCCCGTGCCACCCCAGTCGTATTTCCACCCGAGAGCCTCGCCTGATGGACGCCAGGTGGCCGTGGCCACTGTCGATGCGAAAGAGGCCGCGATCTGGATCATCGACCTTGCCAACGCTGGGCCGCCGCGTCGTCTCACCTTCGAGGGCCGGAACATGGCGCCGATCTGGACGCCGGACGGACGCTTCATCACGTTTCAGTCGGATCGCGACGGCGCTCGCGGCCTGTTTCACCAACGCGCGGACGGCAGCGGTGCGGCCGAGCAATTGACCAAGGCCGAACCGGGTGAGGACCATTTTCCTGACTCATGGAGTCCCGAAGGAAAGATCCTGTCTTTTCGTGTGACGGCCAAGTTCGTCAGCAGCGTGTGGACGCTGTCGAGTGACGGCGATCGGACGCCGGTGCGCCTGCTGTCGGGCGAACGGTCGTACGCGTCGAGCGCCTTTTCACCAGACGGGCGATGGCTGGCATATGGCACTAACGAGATCAACGGCCGCGGCTATCAGGTGTTCGTGCAACCGTTTCCATCGACCGGCGCCAAGTATCAGGTCAGCCCCATCACCGCTTCCACGCCGGTCTGGTTTCCCGACGGAAGGCGGATGCTGATGGCGTACAACAAACAGGTGTTTGGTGCCGACCTGCGCTTCGCGCCCACGTTTTCAAGCAGTCAGCCTGTCGAGTTGTCCCTGCCCGACATCTTGGAAAGCCAGGCCGTGATTCGGGACTTTGATTTGATGCCGGACGGGAAACGACTCCTCGTCATCCTGCCCGAGGGCATGGCCGGTCGCCCGACCCCGCCGCCGTCAGAGATCAACGTCGTCTTGAACTGGTTCAACGAGTTGAAGCGGTCCGTACCGATCCGCTGATCGCCCGATGGCTATTGGGCCGTCACCAACAGCGCCTTGAGTGCGTCGTCCAGGTGCGCCCGAAAGGTGTTGGTGTTGTGGCCTTCGGAAACTTCCATGTAGGTCACCGGCGCTGAATAGTTATCGAGCGTCGTGCGCAGGTTGCGAGCGCCGTCGATCATCGAATCGTAGACGCCGCCCATGATGAAGAACTTGATCGAGACCACCGACTTGCGCGCCTTGGGCTGATTGGCGATGAGCGACGCGGCTTGCGCGGGCGGGGCAATCGCCGCGCATAAGCCGAACAGCGACGGATACTCCACGGCAAGATCGACGGCGCCGTAGGCCGCCAGCGAGCTGCCAAGGATGACGCGTTGATCCGGCGCCGAAAAGGTGCGGAACCGCTTGTCGACCATCGGCACCAGCTCGTTGGCCACGAACGCGCGCCAGGCCGGGTTGCGCGAATACTCCTCATTCCGATCGGCGGGCTCCGAAAACACGGCGATCACCGGCGGGATCGACTTGTTGGCGATCAGGTGATCGAGCACGCGCGGCACATCCATCTTCTCGACGTAGTTCGACCCGTCGAGCACATAGATCACCGGATAGAGCGACACCGTGTTTCCCGCGTAACCGGGCGGCAGGTAGAACCAGACGCGCCGCGGCCCGCCGAGAAAACGCGACGGCATCGTCTCGGCGATCATCTCGCCCGGTGGCGCCGAGCCGAGCTCGTCCACCTCCGGCTGTGCCACCCAGAAGGGCATGCGCACTTCGGATCGCGGGCCCGCGTAGGCCTGCACCGTGCGCGCGTTCATCGGATCCGGCACCGCTTCCTGGTCGTAGAAGAACACGTACTCCAGCCGCGCGTTCGTGTACGACGTGCTCTCGAGGTACGACCACGGCGTCCCCTCGATGCGTGTCGTCTTGCCAATCGACACGTCGTAGCCCTGCGGCGTAGCCGCCCACGCGTTGAAGTCGCCCACAATCCGCGGCGCCTGGCCGTCCTTGTCTTTCGCGAAGAACACCAGGCGCGTCTGGTTTTCGATGATCGGCGTGCCACCCCTGGTCGCAATGAACTTCTCGATGGCGGCTTCGCGTTGCTCAGCAGAGCCGCTCTGGAGGTGCTGCCGCAAGTCGCGCCACGACTCTGGCTCCCTCGCGCAACCGCTCAGCATCAGCAACACCAGCAGCGCGGAGGCGAGTTTCTGCCCGGCGGACTTCTTGTTGCCCTGACCTTCAACGATTAATTGACCGCACGCGGCCCGGATGTCCCGGCCGCGGCTCTTGCGGACCGAAACCATTAACCCACGATCGGCGAGGATCTTCGCAAAGGCATTGACCCGCTCGTCCGGCGGGCGATCGAAGGGGATGCCGGCGGCGGCATTGAGCGGCAACAAGTTCACCTTGGCTTTGACACCGGCGAGCACCTTGACGAGCCGGCGCGCATCCTCGGGTGAATCGTTCACGCCGGCAAGCATCACGTACTCGAACATGATCCGCCGCCGCTTCGAGAGCGGGAAGCGTTTGCAGGCCTCGATGATGTCGTTCAGCGAGTATTTCTTGGTCGGCGGCACAATCGCCTGGCGCTGCTCCTCGGTGGCGGCGTGCAACGACACCGCGAGGTTGGGCATCAGATCTTCCTGCGCGAGCTTGTCCATCATCGGCACCAGGCCGACCGTGGAGAGTGTGACGCGCTTGGGATGCATGTCGAGCCCTTCCTTCTCATTGAGCATCCTGAGCGCCTTCATTGTCGCGTCGTAGTTGTGCAGCGGCTCGCCCATGCCCATCAGCACGATGTTGAAGGACTTGTCGAGCAGGCCCAGCGTCCGTGCGAGCAGGCGCACCTGGCCCGAAATCTCCGCGGCACTCAGATTACGAATCAGCCCCATCTTGCCGGTCAGGCAGAACGCGCAGCCCATGGCGCAGCCGACCTGCGTCGAGACGCAAAACGTCTGCTTGGGGGTGTCAGGAATGAAGACCGATTCGATCTGCCGCCCGTCGGCGAGGCGCAGCACGAACTTCTGCGTGCCATCGCTCGAGACGTCGTGCTTGACGACGTCGGGGAACGACACGGTGGCCGAGTCGGCGAGCGCCTGGCGTAGCTCGAGACCCAGGTTCGTCATCTCGTTGAAGTCGGTGACGCCCCGCTTCCAGATCCAGTGGTAGATCTGCTTCGCGTGAAATTTCTTGTGGCCGAGGGACTGAACGAACTCCTCGAGCTCTTTCAGCTCCAGGCCGGCGAGATCAACCTTCGGCACTCATTTATTATTAGCTGAAGCGCGAGCGGACGGATGCCAGCGTCCGGGTCATGGATTCCCTGGCCGTACTGGTGATGATCGGCCGAATCAGCGATCCGATGATGGCGGGGAGACTGCGGCTAAGCGTCAGCGACTCGATTTCCACCAGCACGCCGCCGTCGACCTGCTTGTAGCGCCAGTACCAGTTGAGCCGCCACATGTAGCCGTGATCGTCGCCTTCGGGCAGCGCGCGCTCGCTCGGCGTGCCGGCGTTCTCGATCTCGACGATCTTCGTCGAGATGCTGTTGCTCAGCGCGCGGTCCGGCGCGAGACGCCGGTAATCGACGTCGTACTCGGTGTCGTACACCACCGTCACGAACTTGGTCCGCCGCAGCCGCAGGAACACCTTCTGTGAATCGCCGTCCCGCGACACGACGCGCGACGAGATCACATCTTCCTGTTTGTGCTTGTCGCTCTGCGGTTCCTGCAGCACCTTGAGCAGGTTATCGAGCGTGACGTTGGGCACGAACGCCGTGCCGCGCCAATGATTGATGAGGCCGCCGTCGACGGGAATCTCATTCGAGCGGTGGTCGCGCGCCACCGCGGCGCGTTCTACATAGACCTCGCCGCTCCGCAGCGTGGTCATGATCCGCGCCTGCTCGGACGCCGAGTGGCGCTCGAAGTCGAGAAACGGCTCGTTACTGGCGATCGCCTTGTCCCGTCGCGCTTCAACGGCGGCGGCGTACTTCGCGAACCCGGCCACCGTTTTCGGCTGGAGCTTCGCCTCGTCCGACGCCAGCGCCGGCGCGGCCAGCGCAAGCGCCATCACCCCGATGCCCGCCCTGAAGACCAGCGTCTCCGCACCCGCGAAGTTGAGCGCACCGAGCGCCACCACGCTGATGATGTTGGCAACCACCGGCGACATCGCGAGCGACTCGACGAGCAGAGCGGTAATGATGAGGCTCCCGGCAATCGACGTGAGCGCTGTCATGGCGTTGTACCGCACCAGCCTGGAATACCGGTCACACAGGTTCGCACTCGGCCGATCCTGCCACGTCCACTGTTCGTGCCACACAAAATTCATAAGGATTGCGAGCTCGACCGCAACCGCGGTCGCGACAACGTAGTGAATGGGCGTCAACGTGACCAGCAGCCACAAAGCGGCAACCTGAACGACAAATCCGATCAGGCCGGCAACGGAAAATCGCAAGAATCTTTCCGTCAAGAGTTGCCTCCCAGTCATCGGCGCGTCTCTTCGATGTACAACGCCTTGGTGTTGCGGACAGACGACACGATAAACGCGCCGATCATCCCGATTGAGCCGATCACGCCGCCGAGGTCCCACAACGCGATGGGGCCCAGGCCGAACGGGCTCACCATCGGCGTATTGATGAGCGCCAGGGCGCCGGCCGCCAGCAGGATGCGCAGCTCGGTCGGGCCCACGCCAAGCATCGCCATCTTGAAAACACCTCGGGAGTGCGTGGCCAGGTACGTCTCAGCCGAAACCATGAAAAAGGCCGCGACGACGAGGGCGGCAATGGCCGGGGACATGTATCCGGAGGCCGCGAGCCCCCCAAACAGCATGGCCGTGCCGGCGAGATCAATAACGTGATCGACGTAGTAGCCGTAGCGCGGCCGCTGCTGATCGCGGACGCGTGCGAGCGTGCCGTCGAGGCTGTCGCCGAACCAGTTCAACAGCAGGCACATCACCACAAGTGACGCGCCTGCAACAGGATCGCTTGCCGCAAGCACAAACGAGAGGCCGGCGCCGGCCATCGACGCCAACCCCAGTCCCGACAGGTGGTCGGAATTCACCCAGCGCGGCAGTCGCGTGGCCATCCAGATAAGCGCCCGCTTTTCGGAGGCGGCGAGGATGCTGTTGTGCTGGCGAACGTGTGTGGCGGTGGACATGAGAGCTCCTTTGTCCCGTAATGTGCGAAAGTCCCCGCCAGTGGCTCATCCGCCTTCGCTCGATGGGCTTTGGCGAGACAGGTCCGCCTCCAGGGAAAACAAGTCTCCTGCAGGAATCTGATATGATTTTGGAGGTAATTCTCTCTGCCGTAACTACTTAGGCGCGGCAGTCCCCACGTGTCTGAATCAAACATTCGTCGCGCCGTGCTTGCCAACGGTGTCCGTCTCGCCACCGAGCGGATGCCACACGTTCGCTCAGTCGCCGTGGGCATCTGGCTGACGCGCGGCTCGCGTCACGAACCCAAGGAACATTCCGGCATCGCCCATTTTGTAGAGCACATGCTGTTCAAGGGCACCCCGACGCGTTCCGCCGAAGCCATCGCGCAGCAAGTGGACTCGATCGGCGGGCAGATCGACGCCTTCACGTCGAAGGAGTACGCCGGTTATTACCTCAAGGTGCTCGATGAGCACCTGCCGCTGGCCGTCGACATCCTCGCCGATCTGATCTGCAATCCGCTGTTTGCCGAAGAGGATATCGAGCGCGAAAAGAAGGTGATCCTCGAAGAGATCAAGATGGTCGAGGACACGCCCGACGATCTCGTCCACGAGCTCTTCGCGGAAGGCTTCTGGAGCAACCATCCACTTGGCCGGCCGATCCTCGGGACACCGGCGAGCGTCAGCGCCCTCGATCGCGCCACGTTGCAGGCCTATTTTATCGACACCTACGTCGCGTCGAATTTCGTTGTCGTGGCGGTCGGCAATCTCGAGCATTCGAACGTGCAGAACCTTCTCGAGCGCGCGCTCGCCAACTCGCCGCATAA
This sequence comes from uncultured Acidimicrobiia bacterium, assembly GCA_963784445.1. Classification (GTDB taxonomy): domain Bacteria; phylum Acidobacteriota; class Vicinamibacteria; order Vicinamibacterales; family UBA2999; genus 12-FULL-67-14b. Next base: position 256,449 of record CAWARO010000004.1, read on the forward strand.
CGGCTCCCCGGCACATCAGTCGCCGCCGAAGGTGGCCACCGTCGTGCAGGTGCGCAAGAAGGAGCTCGAGCAAAGCCACATCGTGTTCGGCACTGAGGCGCTGCCCCAGCACCATCCGGAGCGTTACGCCGGCTACGCGCTCAACACCACGCTCGGTGGCTCGATGAGCTCGCGACTGTTCCAGAACGTTCGCGAGAAACGCGGCCTGGCGTACTCGGTGTTTTCAGGTCTGTCGGCGTATCAGGACGCCGGCGCGCTCAGCATTTATGCCGGATGCGCAAACGAAGCCGTCGCGGAGCTCATCGATGTGGTGGTCGCGGAGATCCGGCAGATGAAAGCCGGCGGTCTCGATCCCATCGAGCTGCGCCGCGCCAAGGATCACCTGAAGGGCTCGTTGATGCTCGGCCTGGAAAGCACCTCCAGCCGGATGTCGCACCTCGCGCGCCAGGAGATGTATCGCGATCAGACCTACGGCCTGGACGAGATGCTGGCGGCCATCGAACGCGTGACCGCCGAAGACGTGCTGCGGTTGGCGGATCGGTTTTTCACCGACGGCTCACTGGCCGTCACGGTGCTCGGCAACGTGAATGGACTCTTGGTAACCAAGGAGCAGCTTGCGCTGTAAGAGTTCTACCGGCTCCCAGCTCCCGGCTCTCCGCCTCCGCGGCCGAAAGGCCGCCTCGGCGCGACCTCGCCGAAGCTCGCATTGCGAGCGAAGGCGGGCCGGCTCGCGGCGATGATCAGCCGTTACACGCACCCTGAAATGGGTCGCATCTGGAGCGAGCAGCACAGGTACGAGACCTGGCTCCAGGTGGAAGTAGCCGCCGCCGAAGCCATGGCCGCGGCCGGCATCGTGCCGGTAGAAGCCGCGCGCGATTTGAAATCCAGGGGTGATTTCAGCATCGCCCGCATCGACGAAATCGAAAAGACCACGCAGCACGACGTAATTGCCTTCACGACCTCGGTGGCCGAGATTGTCGGGCCGTCGGCGCGCTGGCTGCACTTCGGCCTGACCTCGTCTGATGTCGTCGACACGGCGCAGGCGCTGCAAATGGTCGAGTCGTGCGACCACATCCTGAAGAACATGACCGCGCTCGGCGAGGCCATCAAGACCCGCGCCGACGAGCACAAGCACACGCCGATGATCGGCCGCACGCACGGCGTGCACGCCGAAGTGATGACCTTCGGCCTCAAGCTGGCGTTGTGGTACGCGGAGTGGCTGCGCGACATCGAACGGGTCCGCCGCGCGCGTGAAACCGTGCGGGTCGGCAAAATCTCCGGGGCGGTCGGCACGTTCGCGCACCTCGATCCGGCGATCGAGTCGGCGGTGTGCCGGTCGCTCGGCCTCCAGCCGGCGCCGATCTCCTCGCAGGTGATCCAGCGCGATCGTCATGCCGAACTGATGACGACGCTGGCCATCGCCGCGGCTTCGCTCGAAAAGTTCGCGCTGGAAATCCGCGGCCTGCAGAAGACCGAGATCGGCGAGGTCGAAGAGCCGTTCGGGAAGGGCCAGAAGGGCTCCTCGGCCATGCCGCACAAGCGCAACCCGATCGGCTGCGAGCAGATTGTCGGCCTGGCTCGCTTGCTGCGCGGCAACGCGATGGCGGCGCTCGAGAACGTGGCGCTCTGGCACGAGCGCGACATCTCGCATTCATCGGTGGAGCGCGTGATTCTCCCCGACAGCTTCATCGCGCTCGACCATATGATCCGCCGCTTCACGCGCATCGTGTCGGGCATGGTCGTATATCCCGAGCGCATGCTCGAGAATCTCAATCGCTCGCGCGGGGTCGTGTTCTCGGGCCAGATCCTGCTGGAGCTCGCCCGTCGCGGCATCTCGCGGGAGCAGGCCTACGAATGGGTGCAGCGGAACGCCATGCGTTCGTTTCACGAGCAAAAGGATTTCAAGGCGCTGCTGCTGGCAGACGCGGACGTGACCAAGGTCCTGCCGGCCGCCGAGATCGAAAAGGCATTCGATTTGAAGGAGCAACTGCGTAACGTCGATGCCGTGTTCAAACGTGTCTTTTATTTGAGTGCGTAAATCTTCGATGCCGGGAGGGCGGCGCTTTAGCGCCGCCAGGAGAGCGTAGATGAAAGCCCGTGTATACGTAACGTTGAAGCCGTCCGTGTTCGATCCTCAAGGCCGCGTCGTCGCCGACGCGCTGGTGACGCTCGGCTATCAGGATGTGAAGGACGTCCGCCAGGGCAAGTTCTTCGAGGTCGAGCTCACGGACGCCGATCCCGCAACCGCCAAGGCCAGGGTCACCGAGATGGCCGACAAGCTGCTTGCCAACCCGGTGATCGAAAGTTACCGCGTCGAGGTGCTGCAATGAAGTTCTCGGTCGTCGTCTTTCCGGGATCGAATTCCGACTACGACGCCTTCTATGCGGTGTCCCGGGTGATCGGCGCCGACGCCGAGCTCGTGTGGCACAAGGACACCGACCTCAAGGGAGCGGACGCCGTGATCCTGCCGGGCGGATTCGCGCACGGCGACTATTTGCGCACCGGCGCGATTGCCCGCTTCTCGCCGATCATGGGCGCGGTGAAGGCCTTTGCCGAGCGCGGCGGACCGGTGCTCGGCATCTGCAACGGGTTCCAGGTGTTGCTGGAGGCCGGCCTGCTGCCCGGCGCCATGGTGCGCAACGATCGCATCAAGTTCGTGTCGCGAATGGTGCCCGTCCGCGTGGAGCAGACCGACACGCCGTTCACCGGATCGTGCGCGTCGAAGCAGGTGCTGCATTTGCCGATCGCGCACGGCGAAGGCAACTATTACGCGCCGCCCGACGTGCTCGACGAGCTCGAGGCGCATCGCCAGGTGATCTTCCGCTACACAAACGACTCGGGCCAGGTGTCGGCCGAGCACAACCCGAACGGATCGCTGAACAGCATCGCGGGAATCTGCAACCGGCAGCGCAATGTCGTTGGGCTGATGCCGCATCCGGAACGCGCGTCGGAAGCGATGCTGGGGAGTGCCGACGGCCGCGTCGTGCTGGCCTCCGCGGTTCGCGCCTTTGGAGAGGGGATGCTGCGTCATGCCTGAGCCGACCCCAGCCGGAAGCCGGGCGGTGATCGCGATGGTCATGATTGTCAGCGCGGTTTCACTGGCCGTGGTGGCTGCCCTGATTTACATGGGAGCGGTGCCGTTGCCGGATGAAACCCGGGGCATCGGCGCGCTGGTCGTTGGCCTGGCCGCGTTCGCCGACTTCGTGGCGGCCATCTGGTTCTTTCGCAAGGGTCAAACGTCATGACCGTGATCGATTCCACCGTGCTCGAGCGGCACGGCATCAAGCCGGACGAATACGAGCGCATCCTTCAGCTGATGGGCCGCGAGCCCAACCTGCTCGAGCTCGGGTTGTTTTCCGTCATGTGGTCCGAGCACTGCAGCTACAAGAGCTCGCGCGTGCATCTCAAGACCCTGCCAACCGCTGGCCCGCGAGTGGTGCAGGGGCCTGGCGAGAACGCCGGCGCCGTCGACATTGGCGACGGCCTGTGCGCGGTCTTCAAGATCGAGTCGCACAATCACCCGTCGTTCATTGAGCCGTACCAGGGCGCGGCGACCGGTGTGGGCGGCATCATTCGCGACATCTTCACGATGGGCGCGCGGCCGATCGCGCTCCTCAACGCCCTGCGCTTCGGCTCGCTCGACACTCCGCTGGCACGCCGCGTCTTCGCAGGCGTGGTGGCCGGCATCGGCGGCTACGGCAACAGCATTGGCATTCCGACCGTCGGCGGCGAGATCGTGTTTGACGAGATGTACTCCGGCAACCCGCTCGTGAACGTGCTATGCCTCGGCATCGCGCGCATCGACGACATCGTTAAAGGCGCCGCGAAGGGGACCGGGAATCCGGTCTTCTACGTCGGCGCGAAGACGGGCCGCGACGGTATCCACGGCGCAACCATGGCATCGGCGGAGTTCGACGAGAAGTCCGCGGAGAAGAGGCCGGCGGTGCAGGTCGGCGATCCGTTCATGGAAAAGCTGTTGATGGAAGCCTGTCTCGAGGTGATGAAGACGGGCGCCGTCGTCGGCATCCAGGACATGGGCGCCGCGGGCTTTACCTGTTCGACTTCGGAGATGGGATCGCGCGGCGGGGTCGGCATGAATGTGGATGTCATGCACGTCCCACAGCGGGAGACGGGCATGATTCCCTACGAGATCATGCTCTCCGAATCGCAGGAGCGCATGTTGCTGGTGGTCGAGCGGGGCCGCGAGCACGAAGTCGAAGCGGTGTTCGAGAAATGGGACCTGCACGCAGTGCAGGTCGGCGAGGTCACCGAAGGCACGCGCCTGAAGATTCATGAGCGGGGCACGCTGGTGGCCGACGTGCCGAATCGCGCCCTCACCGATGAAGCGCCGGTGTATCAGCGTCCGATGGAAGAGCCGCAATGGCAGAAGCGCGTTCAGCAACTGGTGCTGTCGGACCTGGGCGCGCCGCCACCAGCACAAGAAGCCTTCGATCGATTGATCGTCGAGCCGACGATTGCCAGCAAGCGCTGGGCCTACCGCCAGTACGATCACACGGTTGGCACCAACACCATCGCGCAACCGGGGATGTCGGCGGCGGTGGTGCGGGTCAAGGAAACCAGCAAGGCGCTCGCCATCTCCGTCGACGGGAATGGCCGATTCTGTTATCTCGATCCCTATCAAGGTGCCCGGCTCGCCGTGGCCGAAGCGTCGCGTAACGTCGCGTGTGCGGGCGGCGAACCCATTGGCGCCACCAACAATCTGAACTTCGGCAATCCCGAGCGGCCCGAGATCATGTGGCAGATTGCGGAGGCCGTTCGCGGCATCGGCGACGCCTGTCGCGCGTTGTCGGTTCCGATTACGGGCGGCAACGTCAGCCTCTACAACGAAACCGAAGGGCGCGCGATCTTTCCCACACCCGTCCTTGGTGTCGTCGGGTTGCTCGATGACGCGTCCAAGACCACGACCCGAGTCTTCAAGACGGCTGGTTCGGCGGTGGTGCTGCTCGGCGATAATCTCGGCGAGCTTGGCGGCAGTGAATATCTCGCGACCATGCACGAGCTAGTCGGCGGCCGGCCGCCGGCGCTGGATCTCAAGCGCGAGGCTGGGCTGCAGGCGCTGGTGGTCACGCTGATTCGTGAGGGCTGCATTGAATCGGCGCACGATTGTTCCGAAGGCGGCCTGGCCATTGCGCTGGCGGAGTGCACGTTCGACAGCGGCGGCATCGGTGTCAGCGCCGATGTGACGGCGGTCGGCGACGAGCCGGCCTACTCGGTCAATGCCACGTTGTTTGGCGAATCCGCGTCGCGTATCGTGGTTTCAGCAGCGAGCCATCACCTGGATGCTGTGATGTCGGCGGCTGCGGAGGCGGGGGTGTCGGCGAGAGAGATCGGCCGGGTTGGCGGCGATCATGTCCGGTTGAGCGTCAACGGCATAGTGGCCATCGACAGCCCGGTCGGCGTTGCTGAGCAGGCGTGGGCGACGGCGATCGAACAGAAGATGCAGAATGTCGAAGACAGAACGAGGAAACTCGCGCGCGCGTAGCTGAAGGCTCATTATGTTCGATAAGTTCAAGGACGAGTGCGGGGTCTTCGGCGTTTACGGTCATGCCGAAGCGTCGAAGCTGACGTATCTCGGGCTGTATGCGTTGCAGCACCGCGGCCAGGAGAGCGCCGGCATCGCGTCGGCGGACGGCCAGCGCGTGCGCCTGGTGCGCTCGATGGGCTACGTCAACGAGATCTTCGACGAGGCCACGCTAAAAACGCTCACTGGCAACGTTGCCATCGGCCACACCCGCTACTCCACCGCCGGCGAAAGCAAGCTATCGAATGCGCAGCCCATCCTGATCGATTGCGTGCACGGCCAGGTGGGCATCTGTCACAACGGCAACATCGTCAATGCGAACGAAGTCCGCGATCGGCTGGTCCGCGCCGGCTCGATCTTCCAGACCAACAGCGACACCGAGGTGGTGCTGCACCTGTATGCGCGATCGCAGGCCGGATCGATGGAAGACGCGCTGGTCGAAGCGATCACGCAGTTGACCGGCGCGTTCTCGTTTGCCCTCATCACGAAGGACTGCCTGATCGCCGCGCGCGATCCGCACGGCTTCCGTCCGCTGGCGCTGGGCCGCCTTGGCGAAAACTCCTGGGCCGTGACCTCAGAGACCTGCGCGCTCGACCTCATCGGCGCCACCTACGTGCGCGAGATCGAGCCGGGCGAGATCCTGATCATCGGCCCGCATGGGCAGCGATCAATCAAGCCGTTTCCAAAAGCGCCGCTCTCGCACTGCATCTTCGAACATGTCTACTTCGCGCGGCCCGACAGCGAGGTGTTCGGCGAGAGCGTGAACGAAGTGCGGACCCAGCTCGGACGCGCGCTGGCGCAGGAGACCGGCATCGACGCGGACGTCGTGGTGCCGATCCCCGACTCGGGCGTGTGCGCGGCGATCGGCTATTCGGAAGAATCGAAGATTCCGCTGCGCTTCGGGCTGATCAGGAATCATTACGTGGGGCGCACCTTCATCGAGCCGGCGCAGTCGATCCGGCATTTCGGCGTGAAGGTCAAGCTCAATCCCGTCAAGAGCATCCTCAAAGGCAGGCGCGTGATCCTGGTTGACGATTCGCTGGTTCGCGGCACCACCAGCCGGAAGATCGTCAAGATGGTTCGCGCCGCCGGCGCGGCTGAAGTCCACCTGCGCATCAGTTGTCCGCCCACGGTGTCGCCATGTTTCTACGGCGTCGACACGCCGCGCCGCCAGGAGCTGATCGCCGCCACGCATTCGCTCGAAGAGATCCGCAAGTACGTCGCGGCCGATACCATCGGCTACCTCAGCATGGGCGGCTTGTTGTCATCGGTGAAAGGCAAGAGCGCGTCGTATTGCACGTCGTGCTACACCGGTCAGTATCCGGTGGCGTTCCCGCGCGACCAGACCAGTTACCTGCAGTTGTCGCTGAAGATCGACGGCAAACCGGAACCACTGCCAGAAGAAGAACCCGAAACGGTGGGCTGATGCGACGCGTTGCAATCGTTTCGTTATTCGTCATTGGTTCTTCGTTATTGGCCGCCGGGCAAGAACGCGGCCCAACGCCGACTTCACCGGAACAGATCCGCCAGGCGATCGACAAGCTCGGCGACTTCGATTACGCGACGCGCATGGCGGCCGGCCGCACGGTTCGCCGCGCGCCCGCGGCGCAAGCGGTGCCGGCGCTGCTTCAGGCCGTCAACGAGCACGCCGACGGTTTCATCCGCTTCCGGGCGCTGGCCTTGCTGACCGGATTCAGCGATCCGCGGACGCTGGACGTGATGGAAGCGGCCATGATCTCGCCGAACGATCGCCTCCGCGAGGTGGCCTTCGCGTATTTCGAGCAGAACCCGCGGCCGGCGATGGCGCCAAAAATGGTCGCCGCTCTCGAAAAGGAAGAAGGCGAGTTCGTGCGGCCGGCGCTGGTGCGCGCGCTGGCGGCCATTCACAAGGAGCCCGGCGTCACCGACGTGCTGGTCCGCGACGCGCGCCGCGGCGTCGACTTTTTCCGCAGCACGGTGATCGAGGCGATCGGCGACTACCGCATCGCCGCCGCTGTGCCCACGCTCGTCGAGATCTCCAAGCTCGAAGGCCCATTGCAGGACGATGCGGCGATCGCGCTCGGCAAGATCGGCGACAAGAACGCGCTCGGCGCGCTGGCCGCGATGCAACAGTCGGCGCCGAAGGAAACGCAGCCGGCGGTGGCGGCGGCGATCTGCCTGATGGGCACGAATTGCTCCGCGCACACCGGCTATCTCGAGAAAACGCTCGCGTATGCTGAAACCTATCCCGGTACCAGGATCTGCTGAGGGGCGCCGCGGCGGGTCTCGGCAACATCGCCCGCCAGGGCAACGACAACGCGCTCCGAATCCTCTTCGACATCGGTATCCCGTCACAGGATCCCGTGCGCGCTCCGGTGACGCTCGCCATCGGCCTCGTTGCGCTGCGCAATACACCCCTGATGCTAAAGACGCTGCAGGCCCGGCCGGATCAGGCCGCCGCCATCGGCATCCTCGCCGAGGCCTTCGACATGCTCGAAGAGGACCTCGAGGAAGAGCGCTTCTTCGTGGCGGTCAGGCGTGAGGTACTGGTCCGCGGCCGATCAGTCTCCCACCAGAAAATTGTGCGAGCAGCTGATCACAAAGCTAGACTTCTAACCTTGTCCAAGATCCAAGACCCAAATCCCAAGCCCCTGGATTACAAGTCCGCCGGCGTTGACATCGATGCGGGAAACGAGACCGTTCGCCGCATCAAGAAGCTGGCGAAGTCCACCTTTACGCCCGGCGTGCTGTCGGAAATCGGCTCGTTCGGCGGCCTGTTCAAGCTCGACACCGCGGCGTGGAAAGAGCCGGTGCTCGTGTCGAGCGCCGACGGCGTCGGCACCAAGCTCAAGGTCGCGTTCATGGCCAATCATCACCGCACCATCGGTGTCGACCTCGTGAACCACTGCGTCAACGACATCCTCGTGCAGGGCGCCACGCCGCTGTTCTTTCTCGATTACCTCGCCACCGGCCGCCTGTCGCCGGATGTTGCGGAGCAAGTCGTCGAAGGTCTCGCGAAGGCATGCCAGGACAACGGCTGCGCGCTGCTCGGTGGCGAGACCGCCGAGATGCCCGGCTTCTACACCGACGGCGAATACGACGTGGCCGGCTTCATCGTCGGCGCTGTCGATCGCTCGCGGATCATCGATGGCCGATCGATCGTGCCCGGCGACGTGCTGATCGGGTTGCCGTCGAACGGCCTGCATACGAATGGCTATTCGCTGGCGAGGAAGGTGGCGTTCGAGGAGTTGAAGCTGACGGTCGACAGCCACGTCCCCGATCTCGGCGAAACGGTCGCCGAGGCGTTCCTGCGGCCGCACCGATCGTACCTGCCGGTGATCAAGCCGCAGCTCAGCCGCGGTTTGATCAAGGGCATGGCGCACATCACCGGCGGCGGCATCACCGACAACCTGCCGCGCGTGCTGCCGCCCGGCACCGCCGCCCGCGTCAACCGCACCTCGTGGCGCGTGCCGGCGATCTTCAGATGGATCGGCGAATCCGGCCGCGTCCCTGAAATCGACCTGCGCCGCGCCTTCAACATGGGCATCGGCATGATCCTCGTCGTGGCCGCGAAAGACGCCGATGCCCTGCGCAAGAACCTCCTCGAAGCCGGTGAGGCCAACAGCCTCGTGATCGGCGAGATCGTCAAGGGCGAGAACGACGTGATTTACGTGTAGTTCCCCGACCCCTTTTTTGGCGTAGCATCTGGCCATGCAGAGACGACGCGCGATTCAGACGCTCGCGACCGCCGCGGCGGCGTTGCCGCTCTTACGGGTCCCGCTCGAAGCCGACGAGCTCACCGCCGACCAGGCCTTCGTGCTCCGCGACGTCGCGGGGACGGTCCTCCCTTCAGCAATCGGTCGCAAAGGGCAAGACGAGGCCGTCGACAACTTCCTCCGCTGGATTCGTGATTACAAGGAAGGCGTGCCGCTGTCGCACGGTTACGGTGAACCCCGCCTCGTGAAGTCGGGACCGTCGCCGGCGCCGGGCTACGCGAAGCAGATCGCCGCGCTGCAAGCCGCGGCGAAGGCGAAGGGCGGCCGGTTCGGCGCGCTGTCGCCCGTGGATCGGCGCGCTCTCCTGGACGAGGCCTTCAAGACCGCCGATGTCCGGAACCTTCCCGGCCGGCCGGATGGCAAACACGTGGTGGCCGATCTCATGGCGCACTACTTCCGCAGCAGCGGCGCTAACGATCTCTGTTACAACGCGCGCATCGGACGCAACACCTATCGCGCCATCCGCGTCACCACGGTGCGTCCGCAGCCGTTGAGCCAATAAGCCATGCCTGTCCACGAATCGGACGTGTGCGTCATCGGCGGCGGCATCACCGCGGCAATGCTAGTCGAGCGGCTCGCCGAGCTGAAGCCGGGCCTGCGCATCACCGTCACTGAAGCGGGCCGCTCGATCTTCGATCGCGAAAACCGCGGCACCTATCATCGGCGCGCGCTCGAGTACGGCGAACACCCGTGGCACGGCGACTACATCGAGGACCAGCAAGCCAAGGGCATGATCTCGATGACGATGGCGGTGGGCGGGCAGGCGCTGCATTGGGGTGGCGCGTGCAATCGATTCTCAGAGGAGGATCTCCGCCTCAAGTCGATGTACGGACTCTCAGATGACTGGCCCCTCGAGTGGAACGAGCTCGAGCGCTTTTATGTCGAAGCCGAACGCCGCTTGAACGTCGCGGGCGATCCGAGTCCGTATCCGGAAGATCGCCGTTCCGGGCCCTATCCGCAGCCAGCCATGCCGCTGTCGTACAACCTGCAGGTCCTGAAGCAGTGGGCGGAGCAGAGCGGACTGAAATTCTCGCCGCTGCCGCTGTCGCGCAACATCGACAAACCGTTCGGCGGCCGGGGCGCGTGCGGCCTCTACGACACCTGCGGCGACGTGTGCCCGACGGGCGCGAGGTATTCGCCCGACTACACCTATCAGCAACTGATCGCGTCGAAGAAAGTGACGCTGCACGATCGGATGCTGGTGCGAAAGCTCGTGCTCTCGGAAGGCCGCGACACCATCGCCTCGGCACAGGGGTATCACCAGGATCGACCGAACGAGATCACGGAGTATCGCGCGCGGATGTTCGTGCTCGCCTCCGGCCAGTGCTGGAGCCCGCATCTGCTGCTGCTCTCCGCGAACTCGAGGTTCCCAAACGGACTGGCCAATCGCTCCGGGCTGGTAGGCGCGCTACATGAACGGCCACAAGTTCATCTCCGCCCAGGCGACGATCGACGCGCAGACGTTCCCCGGCCAGAACATGACGCACAGCCTGATTTCGCGCGAGCACTTCCGCTGCGCCACCAACCAGCCGTTCGTTCGTCACGACACGCGCGTGTGGGAAAGCTCCGCCGGCAAGGAACCGCGGTTGCGCGGCACCGACGGACGCCTCCTGCTCGGCGACGAGCTCCTCGATGAGTGGCGATCGCGCGCGCTCAAGGGTAGCTCGGTGCGCCTGCGCGCCTATTACGACTCGCATCCATCGGCCGACAGCCGGCTGACGCTCGATCCGTCATCGAAGAACCGCTACGGTGATCCGATGCCGAAGATCGAACGCCAGCTCGACGCCGCGTCGCAGTCGCGCGAGGGCACGACGATGGCCCACGTCACCGAAGTGTTCGAGCGCATGGCCAGGGCCAGCAACGGCCGCCTCGTCAGCAAGCCCACCAACTCGGCCTACTGGGACCATCCGGCCGGCGGCTGCCGGATGGGCATCAACGCGTCATCGAGCGTGTGTGATTCCTTCGGACGGACGCACGATCACGAGAACCTGTTCGTGATTGGCGCACCGACGTTGCCGACGGGCGGCGTCACCAACGGCACGCTCACGTTCGTCGCCGTGTCGCTGCGATCGGCGAACCGCATCGCCGAGGTGATGTGAGGCAGCGAGGCTGCGCCTCGCTGCGACAGCGTCTTCTTGCCCCGCCTCCGGCGGGGCGGGGGCTCGAGGCTTCATCATGAGTGAGCGACACGCATGACATCTCGCCGCCTCGAGCCGCGCAGGCTCGGCGTCTTAATCTCCGGACGGGGATCAAATCTCAAGGCCATCATCGACGCGATCGAGCAACGGCGGCTCGACGCGTCGATCGCGATCGTGATCTCGAACCGTGCTGACGCGCCCGGCCTCGGGCACGCGCGCCGCGCTGGCATCGAAACGCTCGTGATCGATCACAAGCCATTCAAATCGCGCGAAGACTACGATCGCCTGCTTGTGAAAGAGCTGAAGGATCGCAGCGTGGCGCTGGTGTGCCTCGCGGGATTCATGCGTATTGTCAGCCCGGTGATGGTGGAGGCCTTTCCCAACCGCATCCTCAACATTCACCCATCGCTGCTGCCGAAATACGCGGGCCTTCACCCGCAGCAACAGGCGCTGGACGACGGTGCCACGGTGAGCGGCGCCACTGTTCATTTCGTGAACAAGGACTTGGACGCCGGCCCGATCGTCCTCCAACGCGAGGTCCCGGTCCTACCCGGAGATACCGAGCGCACGCTGGCCGATCGCATCCTGCAGGTCGAGCACGCGCTTTATCCAGACGCGATCGCCGCCGTGCTCGATCGGGCCGAACCATGACGCAGTGGCTCGACGCAGCCTCCAGCGATCCCGCCACTCTGCAGTGGATGGTTGGCTCGCCGCCACCGGCTGACAAACTGATCCAGTTCGCAGACGGCAGCGCCTTCCGATTCCCACGCACGCGATGGTCGTACTCGAACATTCGCCGCCTCGTCCCGACGAGCGTTGTCCCGCGCGGCCATGAAGCGGCGTCTACGCTCCCCAGGGCCGAGCGTACCGATCTGGACGCCGTCACGTTCCAGCCAACCGGCGGAAACGATCTGATGACGTGGGAGCAATCGCTCGCCGCCAACTTCACCGACGGCATCCTCGTCCTTCATCGCGGCCAGGTTGTTTACGAGCGTTACTTCGGCGTGCTCGACGCCGCCACGCAGCACCTCGCCTTCTCGGTAACGAAGTCGTTTGTCGCCACCATTGCAGGAATTCTGGCCGTCGAAGGCGCGCTCGACGATCGCGCGACCGTCGCCAGCTACCTGCCGGAGCTGAAAGACGCCGGCTTCGCCGACGCGACGATCGCGCAATTGCTCGACATGACCACCGGCGTGAAGTACACGGAAGACTACGTTGACGATAAGGCCGGCATCTGGGCACTCGCACGCGCCGGCAACTTCCGCCCGCGGCCCGCGGACTATCACGGCCCTGGCTCCTTCTACGAATACCTCCAGACGGTGCAGAAGGACTACGGGCACGGGCAGCGGTTCGCGTATAAGACAGCGAACACCGACGTGTTGGCGTGGGTGCTGCGGCGCGCGACCGGCAAAACGATCAGTACCCTGATGTCCGACTATCTCTGGTCGAAGCTCGGCGTCGAACAGGACGCGTACTTCACCATCGACACCACGGGCGTCGAGTTTGCCGGGGCGGGACTGAACCTGACGCTGCGCGACCTGGCGCGCTTCGGCGAGATGATGCGTCTGGGAGGCAGCTACAACGGCCAGCAGATTGTTCCGACGGTGGTCATCGACGACATCCGCGCCGGCGGCAATCGCGAACAATTCGCCGGCGCGGGCTACACGCAGCTGCCAGGGTGGAGTTATCGACGCATGTGGTGGGTGTCGCACAACGACCACGGCGCGTTTGCGGCGCGCGGCATTCATGGACAAGCTGTCTATGTCGATCCGGCCGCCGAGATGGTGGTGGCACGCTTCGCCTCACATCCGCAGGGAGCCAACGTTCATCTCGATCCCACGTCGCTGCCGGCCTATCACGCACTCGCGAAACATCTTCTGAAAACTCCGTCATGATGTGCCGCGCGCTTCTGCTCGTCATTGTCAGCGCGGCCACTCTTCATGCACAGGCGCCTGGCACCGACACCTTCAAGTTCCGCGACGGCGCGGGACCTTTCCTCAGCGTGACGCTCGAGGATGTGAGCGACACAATCGCGATGACCTGGCCCGAGACCGGCCCCGGGTGGGACACTGCATTACTGGGCGTCAGCGTCACCGTTGGCTTCGAAGGAGCAGCGCCGTTCATCGAGATGGCATCGGGCGGGACATCGGACCGGCAGTACTTTCGTCCGGGCGAGAGCGGCCCACGCTGGCTCAACCTCAGTTTTCTGCGCGGCGCGATTTCCGCAGGCACGCGCGTCAGCTTCCGCACCGAGGGGATGCGCGTCGCCACCGGCGCTGCGCCACTACGGCTGTTCGCGAACGGTCTCGACTGGTCGCGCTCGTTGCTGGTACTGGCACCACACCCTGATGACGCCGAGATTGCGGCCTTCGGCGTGTACGCCTATCGGAAGTCCACGGTCGTTACGATCACGACGGGGAACGCGGGTCCGCGAAATTATGAGGCGGTCTTCGACGACGTCCCTGAGATGTACCACTTCAAGGGACGCATCCGGCTGATCGACAGCATCACCGTGCCATGGCTGGGCGGCATCCCGCCCGACCGCGCCTTCAACATGGGCTACTTCGACGCGCGCCTGGCAGAGATGTACGGAAAGCCGGCCGCCGTGATCCCCGAAATGTATAGTCCGAACACGGACATCGGCGCATACCTGAAGTACAACATCGGCTCGCTCCTACCGAAACGGCCCCGGGCCTCAACGTGGACCAACCTGGTGGACGACCTCGCAGCGGTGGTGAAGAAGGTCAACCCTGCAGTCATCGTGGCACCGCACCCGCACCTCGATTCCCATGCGGACCATCAGTTCACGACGGTGGCCCTCGTCGAGGCGCTGGCCCGCCGCCGTCAGCGAGTGACCTTGCTTCTTTACACCAACCACGCCGATCGCAACCGCTATCCATATGGTCCGGCCGGGACCGTCATGTCGTTGCCACCGCCCGTAGCGGAGGAAGTACTAGTCGATCGGGTGTACTCGCACCCGGTCTCGCCGGATCTGCAACGCCAGAAGTTGTTCGCGCTCGAATCGATGCACGACCTGCGCCCGTCGCCCTCGCGCATCTATCAACTCGCGATTGGCGGCGACCGTTCGACGGAAGTAGAGCTGCTGGGTCCATCGTCAGCAGGAGACGTCAGCTATTTCCGGCGCGCACCGCGTTCGAACGAGCTCTTCTTCGTCTACGACCAGGCGACCGTCAAGCCCATCGTCGAGGCGTTTCTCGCCAATTTGAAGACGCGCGCGACCCGCTGATCACGTTCGGATTAGCGAGCTGGCGAGGCGCTATTGGCCCATCGCTTTCGAAAACGCGGCCCACGGCACGGGCGCACCGTGCACCGGTGCGATCGTGACCACGTCCAATTTCATCCGGCGAACCTGGTTAAAGAAACTGCGCATCGCCGGCGTCGGCGCGGCGGGCGGCGCTTCGTGCGTGTCGAACAGGTCCGCCTCGAAAGCAATTCGCTCGGCCGGCAGGTAGGCCATCAGCATCCCCGCGACGTGCCCCAGCGGCTGCACGTAATACACGCGCAGGATGCGGCTGTTGTCGCTGATCACATAGTTCTCGTTGATGGCCTCGAAGTTATAGCCCTCGGACAACTCGGTCGGCGGCCACAGCGCGACGATGTCGGGCGCGATCGTGCGCGCCCGATAGTTAAGGACGTCGCGATTCAGGAAGTCGATTGCCTTGCGATGCGTCACGATCGTCGCGCCGATGTGCAGGTAGGTGCGCAGGCCGCCGATGTGATCGAAATGCGGATGCGAGCTGATCAGCCAACGGATCGGCTTGCCCGGTGCCAGCTTGACGACCTCCTCGATCACCGCGAGGCTCCGCGTTTCGTTCAGCGGCGCTTCGAACACCGCGACGAAGTCTCTGAACTCCACCATGTAGCTGTTGTGCGTGGTTCCACCGAGCCGATACACGCCGGCGGCCATCTTCTCGACGGTGACGGATGTCGGCGCCGGCGCCGCGTTGCGAACAGACTCGGGCACCGGGACCGGATCGTCGCAGACATTCGGCTGCACTTTCGGAAACTTCCCGCCGTAGGCGTTGTGACCGGTGCTGGCATTGTCGAATTGCCAGTTGTCGTCCCAGCCCTGGTGCGAGTGCCACACGATCGGCCACTTGATGTTGCCGAACGACGTCTGCTCGGTGGACTCCTGCTCGATGTTGAAGTCGCCGATGCGCGGGCTCACTCACCGTGGTCTTGATCCGTTGAATCTGATTCTGCGGGTTGATGGTGGCTTCGACGCGATATTTGCCGAGCATCGTGATCGACACGACGTGCATCTTCTCGGGCGCGACGACGTTGCCGTCGCGGCCCATCTCGATCTGCTCCCACCGCCAGATCGCTTTCGGGTTCGCGCCGGGCAGGCGCGCCGCCTTCAGGAAGCCAGGAGGATTGAGCCACAGGTCGAGTTGATACCGCTCGGCATCTTCCGGCGACGCGGCGACCGGCTGGCCACCTTCACCGTCGATGTGCCACGCGTGCGAACCGTTCACGATATGCGTCTGGCGAGTCTGTTTCT
Source organism: uncultured Acidimicrobiia bacterium (assembly GCA_963784445.1). Taxonomy (GTDB): domain Bacteria; phylum Acidobacteriota; class Vicinamibacteria; order Vicinamibacterales; family UBA2999; genus 12-FULL-67-14b. The sequence continues at coordinate 272,406 of CAWARO010000004.1, forward strand.
GAAGTAGGCGTACCGCCACGCCAGCCGAGTCCGTATTTCCACGCCGCCGGATTGAGCCCGGGCTTGCGGTCGAAGGTCTCTTTGCTCGTGCCCGGTCTCCCAGTTGATGGTCCGCGTGTAGTTGGCCATCGCATCGGTGCGCGGCCAATCGATGTTGACCGTGTACTCAAATGTCTGCCCGACGGCGCCGTCGTAGCCGGCGCCGGAAAAGGTGATGCAGCGCAGGTTCGCTTCGCCGATTTCTTTCGACGCCGCGGCCAGCAGCGGCGCTGGATCGACGTAGCCTGGCGGAAACGATTGCGCCATGGCGAGCGCGCCGGCCAGCGCCATCGCAGCGACGCTTGCGAGGATTCTGTTCATGGTTGCCTCACGAGGGAACGAGCGCAATCGCGCGCACGGGACTGCCGCTGCCGCCAACCAACTTCAACGGTGCAGCGATCACGACGGCACCGGTCGGCGGCAATCGATCCAGATTGCAGAGGCTGGCCAGGCCAAACTTGCCGTGGCCGTGCATGATGTTGTGATTCGGAAACGGCGGATCGAAGCGTCCCGCCTGGCCCGCATCGGTCCCGATCGTTTCCACGCCGACGCCGAGCACGTCGCGCTCGGCGGCGAGCACCTTCGAGGTTGCCTGATCGAACCCCGGCCCATGCGGCCCATCTTCGCGAACATTGAGGAACGCCGCACCGGTCCGGCGGCTCCAGCCCGTTCTCAGCAGCACCCAGGCGCCGCGTGGGATGCGGCCGTGCGCGGCCTCCCACCTCTCGAGAGCGGCGACGTCGAGGAGATAGTCGTCGTTCGCTGGCCACCTCCGCGGTGATGTCGATCACGCACGCTGGGCCGACGAACTGGCGGGCGGGAATCGTGTCGGTGGTGTTGTTCGGCAAGTCGCGTCCGGTGATCCAGTGCACGGGCGCGTCGAAGTGCGTGCCGGTGTGCTCGCCCATGCGGATGGTGTTCCAGTACCACGCGGGTCCCTTGTCGTCGTAGCTTCGAAATCACGTCGATCGACACGCCGGGCGACGCCGCAAACATCGGCGGCAGCGCCGATCACCGGCGTGTCCGGTCCGAGCGGGTGCGTGAGATCGACCACGGTAATCCGGCCCGCGGCAAGATCGGCGACGAGCGTCGTAAGTGATGACGTCATGACGATTCGATCTGTGTCATCTGCGCCCCCTGTGGCACCTAGCGAGTTTGCAGGTAGCGTTGAAACTGAAAACGATTCTCGAGCAGGCCGAGGTCGGTGACAAACGCCGCCGGCCCGATGGCATCCACCTTTGCCACGAGTGTGGTCAGCTCGTCGCGCGTCCTGCGCGGCGGAAAATTCCTTCACGAATTCCTCAATCGTCGTCGCGCACGCCGTGCGCGGCACACCCGCGGCCGCGGCGACTTCGGCGAGGCGCGTGCACGTGCCGGTGGCGGTCGGGAATCCGCCGACCGAGAGCAGCGACTCGTTGTCGAAGACGACGTGAAGCAGGTTCGATGGCCGATAGCGCGCCAGCGTGCTCAGTCCGCCGAGATTCATCAGCACCGATCCGTCGCCATCGAAGACCACCACCGGCAACGACGGCTTGCTCAAGGCGATCCCGAGCCCGACCGACGAGGCCAGGCCCATGGCGTGCTGCAGATAGAAAAAGTTCGGGCGATGCCCGATGGACTGCAGCTCGGCGGCGACCGCGCCCATGATGGTCACCACGGCGCACCCGTCGAGCCGATCGTAGACCGCACGCAGGGCATCGATCCTCGTCACGATTCTTCCCACATGAGATCGCGCGTCAACAGCAGCGCCACCGGCTTATTCGACGAGTAGGCGAGCGCCTGCGCCTGCCGAATCTGATGCGGCACCCGGACCGGCATCGTCGAGACGCATGATCGGAATGCGCAGCGCCGCCAGGACGGCTTCGGTGACCGCGCCGCCTTCGGTTTGCCAGGGATCGCGCTCGCCAAACCCGCCGCGATCGCTGATCAGCATCAACAACGGCACGCGATACAACTGCGCGCCCGAGACAATGCCGTTGATCGAGGCAAGGAACCCGTGGTTCTGCATCAGCATCGCCGACTTGACCCCGGCCAGATGCGCGCCCATCGAGATGCCGACGCCTTCCTCCTCTTTCGCCAGCCGGACCAGCGTGACGTCCGGGTCATCGTCGGCGAGGCGGATCAGGTGAACGAGCCAGGTCTCGGGCAGCGCCGACATCAGCCGCACGCCGCTGGCTTTGAGCGCGTCGAAGACGACCTGGGAATTGGACGCGGAGACCGGCATCGGGCGGCGATATTAGCACTAGCGAGGCTTCTCGCAGACGCCATCTGCTCGATACACTCGACTTGAATGACACACACTCGAGCGCTGATAGTGGTCGTCCTGATTACCGCCGCGGCGGGGTGCGCGCCCGCTCCGCCCGCTCCGGCGCCCCAGGCGCCGGCCCCTCCGCCGCGCCCGTCGATTGGATTGCTCTCCGCTGCGGCAACGTCAACGGACAAGGGGCCTGGCGGTCACAACTACACCGAGCTCTACGAGCGGTTGTTCTTTCCGTGGCAGGACGAGCCCATCACGATCTTCGAGATCGGGATCGCCGACGGTGGGTCGCTCGCGATGTGGCAGGCCTACTTCCCGAAGGCGCGCATCTTCGCCGTGGACATCCTGCCGAAGACGCAGTTCGACAACGAACGGGTCAAGACGCTCATCGCCGATCAGGCGAATCGTGACCAGCTGCGCGCGGCGATTGCGGTTGCCGGCAGCGACATTCACGTGCTGATCGATGACGGCGGCCACACCATGGAGCAGCAGCAGGTCAGCCTGGGTTTTCTGTTCAAACACGTGCGGCCTGGTGGCTATTACGTGATCGAAGACGTTCACACGTCACTGCCGGCATTGTGGAAGGGGTATGGTGTCGAGCAAAGCGGGCGCAATACCACGTTGCGAATGCTGGAGAGCTTTGTGCGGTCACCCGCGCCGTCGATCGCCAGCAAGTACATGCGGTCTGACGAGACGGCTTACCTTGACGCGCACATCGAGTCTTTGAATCTGTCGTACCGGCCGGCCACGCGCAGCATTGCCGCGATCATCAAGAAGAAGGGCTAGCTTGCGGCGGTGCGCAAGGTCAGCACCGCGACGTCGGGCGGGCAATTGATGCGTACCGGCACGTACACCGTGCCGACTCCGCGGCTTACGAAGATGGCGGTGTTCTGCTGGGTGGCGTACCCGGCGAGCACGGGGAACTTGCGGCCGGCGATGGGACCCACCGCGGGGACCAGCACCTGCCCGCCATGGGTGTGCCCCGACAGCACCAGCTGCACGTCCAGCGCCGCGGCTTCCTCGAGGCGGCGCGGGTCGTGCGCGAGCAGGATGGTTGTGCCGCCGGTTCCCTTGAGCACTCCGGCAATTTCGCCGGGCGTTCTGGTCCAGAACCGGATGCCGGCGATATCGAGGCGCTCGCCCTTGATGGTCAAGGCGGTGCGCTGATCCTTCAACACGGTGAAGCCGCGCGAGGTCAGCGCCGCGGGCATTTCGCGCTCGTCGTCGTGATTGCCGAGCACGGCGAATGAACCATGCGGCGCGTGGGCGAGCGGCGTCAGCAGCTCGGCGACCGGGCCGATGTAGCCGCGATCGAAGAACGAGATGTAATCGCCGCCAAGCACCACGATGTCAGGGTTCGCTTCTTTGAGCTGGTTCACCGCGTGGGTCACATCGTCGGCGGCGACCACGGCGCTGTGGTGCACGTCGGTGATCATGCCGATGCGGAGGCCGTCGAGCGCGGGCGGCAGGCCGCGCACGGCCAGGTCGCGTTGAATGCGGCGCAACTGATGGCGTTCGTACGCGACGCCGTAGGCGGCAGCCCCGGCGAGGGCGCCGACGGAAATCGCGGTGGCCGACCGAAGAAACTCCCGGCGCGTCACGCCCATCGGGGTCAGTATATATAGTTGGGGTCAGGCCATCAGGCCAGCCGGCCATCGGGCCATCAGGCCCTCGGGCCAGCAGGAATCAGATGAATCTGTTTGAGGAATTTCAGTGGCGCGGAATGGTTGCCGAGGTGACCGATGGGGTGGCCGAAGCGCTCGCCAAAGAACACGTCACTGCGTACATCGGCTTCGACCCGACGGCGTCGAGCCTGCACGTCGGCAACATGCTCACGGCCATGGGGCTCGCCCGGCTGCAGAAGTTCGGCCACACGCCGATCGCCATCGTCGGCGGCGGCACGGGCATGATTGGCGATCCGAGCGGCAAGTCGCAGGAGCGCAATCTGCTCTCCGCCGAACAGATGGAGGTCAATGTCAAAGGCGTGCGCGCGCAGCTCGAGCGGTTCCTCGATTTCAACGCCGCGACCAATCCTGCGAAGATCATCAACAACACCGAGTGGCTTGGCGCCATCGACCTGCTCTCGTACCTGCGTGATGTGGGCAAGCATTTCACCGTCAACTACATGCTGCAGAAGGAGTCGGTGAGTCGCCGGATTGAGAGCACCGACGGCATTTCCTACACCGAGTTCAGCTACCTGATCCTGCAGGCGTACGATTTCCTGCAGCTGTTCGATCGCCACCAGTGCACGTTGCAAATGGGCGGCACCGATCAGTGGGGCAACATCACCGCCGGCATCGAGTTGATTCGAAAGGTCCGCGGCAAGAAGGCGCACGGACTGGTATGGCCGCTGATGAAGACGGCTGCCGGCACCAAGTTCGGCAAGACCGAGACGGGCACCGTATGGCTGGATCCGCAGCGCACGTCGCCCTTCAAGTTCTACCAGTTCTTCCTGAACACCGACGATCGCGACGTGATCGGCTATCTCAAGGCGTTCACGTGGCTCGATCGCCCGATGATCGACGCGCTCGAGAAGACCGATGGCCGAGGCGCCGGAGAAGCGCGAAGCGCAGCGCACGCTCGCGCGCGAAGTGACCACGATGGTGCACGGCGTCGGCGAGCTGGAACGCGCCGAGCGCGCATCGAAGGTGTTGTTCGGCGGCTCGCTGTCCGACGCCTCGGTTGAAGACATCCTGATGGTGTTCGACGACGTTCAGTCCGTCGACCGTGGCTGAAGGCGGATCTGGAGCAACTGACGACGGCGGAGCTGGTAACCAGCGGTGACGCTGGCGGCGTCGA
>CAWARO010000004.1:280000-1039348 GCA_963784445.1 uncultured Acidimicrobiia bacterium
GGAATTAGCTCAGCTGGGAGAGCGCCTGGTTTGCAACCAGGAGGTCACCGGTTCGATCCCGGTATTCTCCACCATTAGTTTTATCGAGCCTCCGCTCGATGGCGCCGCTAACGCGGCGCACACAAGCTGCCGAGAAGGCGAAAGCCAGCTCGGAAGATTTTTTGACAACTGAATATTCTGCAATCGGTAGTTTTTTGACCACATATTCGTGGAAAGTCAAGTGAAGTGAACACTTGGTCAAGCTACTAAGGGCGTACGGTGAATGCCTTGGCGCTAGAAGTCGATGAAGGACGTGGCAAGCTGCGATAAGCCTCGGGGAGCCGCAAGCAGGCTTTGATCCGGGGATTTCCGAATGGGGAAACCCACTCTGGCTCATACCGGAGTATCTCCCGCTGAATACATAGGCGGGCGAAGGCAACGGAGGGAAGTGAACCATCTCAGTACCTCCAGGAAGAGAAAACAAGTCAGTGATTCCGCTAGTAGCGGCGAGCGAACGCGGACCAGCCCAAACCAGGGGGCATGCTCTCTGGGGTTGTAGGGCCCATCAGGCCGCAAGGCCGTCGAGTGATCAACCAGATCGATAGTCGAATCCTCTGGAAAGTGGATCCATAGAAGGTGACAGACCTGTAGACGAAATCAATCTGGCTCGATGGATGGGTTCCTGAGTACCGCGGGACACGAGAAATCCCGTGGGAATCTGCGAGGACCATCTTGCAAGGCTAAATACTCTCTAGCGACCGATAGTGAACCAGTACCGTGAGGGAAAGGTGAAAAGCACCCCTGTGAGGGGAGTGAAAAAGTACCTGAAACCGTATGCCTACAAGCAGTCGGAGGGCTATAGAGGAGCAATCCTCGATGCCTGACGACGTGCCTTTTGCATAATGAGCCGGCTAGTTAATCTCAGTGGCAAGGTTAAGCACAAGCGAGCCGTAGCGAAAGCGAGTCCGAAATGGGCGTTAGAGTCGCTGGGATTAGACGCGAAGCGAGATGATCTACCCTTGGCCAGGATGAAGCGCGGGTAACACCGCGTGGAGGTCCGAACCGGTGTTAGTTGAAAATAGCTCGGATGAGCTGAGGGTAGGGGTGAAAGGCTAATCAAATTTCGTGATTGCCCGTTCTCCTCGAAATGCCTTTAGGGGCAGCCTCGGATGGTCGGCGATGGTGGTAGAGCACTGGATGGACTAGGGGCCTTACCAGGTTACTGAATCCAACCAAACTTCGAATGCCATCGACACGTAATCCGGGAGTGAGACAGTGGGGGCTAAGCTCCATTGTCGAAAGGGAAACAGCCCAGACATGCATCTAAGGTCCCTAATTCAATGCTAAGTGGGAAAGGATCTGAAGACGCTCAGACAACCAGGAGGTTGGCTTAGAAGCAGCCATCCTTTAAAGAAAGCGTAATAGCTCACTGGTCAAGCGGCTTTGGGCCGACAATGTAACGGGGCTCAAGCATTGAACCGAAGATCATGACAGGTGGATCTTGCGAGGTCCATCTTTGGTAGAGGAGCGTTCTCTCTGCAGTGAAGTCAGACCGACAAGGACTGGTGGAGCTGAGAGAAGTGACCCTGCCGGCATAAGTAGCGAGAAGGGAAGTGAGAATCTTCCCCGCCGTAAACCTAAGGATTCCTGAGGTAGGTTCGTCCGCTCAGGGTTAGTCGGGAGCTAACGCGAGGCCGAAAGGCGTAGCGGATGCACATCCGGTTAATATTCCGGAACTACTGACAGATCGTTATCACGATGGGGGGACGCAGGAAGCTATGCGGGCCTGGCATTGGATGTCCAGGTTTAGACATGTAGGGGGAACAGGCAGGCAAATCCGTTTGTTCATAAACCCTGAGGTGTTATAGCGAGGGCCGCAAGGCCCGTAAAGCCGCAGACGCTACGCTGCCGAGAAAAGCCTCTAAGGAGATCTGTAAGTACCCGTACCGCAAACCGACACAGGTAGGTGAGGAGAAAATCCTCAGGCGCAAGTGAGAATCATCGTTTAGGAACTAGGCAAAATGACCCCGTAACTTCGGGATAAGGGGTGCTCAACAGCGTTAGTGACCACGCGTCACGAAGCGCCACATGAGTTGCAATAAAGAGGGTCAAGCGACTGTTTACTAAAAACACAGGGCTCTGCTAAGTCGAAAACGACGTATAGGGTCTGACGCCTGCCCGGTGCCGGAAGGTTAAAAGGAGAGGTCAGCCGCAAGGTGAAGCCTTGAATTGAAGCCCCGGTAAACGGCGGCCGTAACTATAACGGTCCTAAGGTAGCGAAATTCCTTGTCGGGTAAGTTCCGACCTGCACGAATGGCGTAACGATTTGACCGCTGTCTCAACGATGAACGCTGCGAATTTGTGGTACCGGTGAAGACGCCGGTTGCCCGCCATAAGACGAAAAGACCCCGTGCACCTTTACTGCACCTTAGTAGTGAGTGTTGACGCCGTATGCGCAGCATAGGTGGGAGACGTTGATCCCAGGCTCTCGGGCTTGGGGGAGTCACCAGTGAGATACCACCCTTACGACTTCGACGTTCTAACTGAAACCCATTATCTGGGTTCAGGACACTGCTAGGCGGGTAGTTTGACTGGGGCGGTCGCCTCCTAAACTGTAACGGAGGCGCACGAAGGTTCGCTCAGGCTGTTTGGAAACCAGCCTTAGAGTGCAAAGGCATAAGCGAGCTTAACTGCGAGACCTACAAGTCGAGCAGATGCGAAAGCAGGTCTTAGTGATCCGGTGGTCCCGCATGGAAGGGCCATCGCTCAACGGATAAAAGGTACGCCGGGGATAACAGGCTGATCTGGGCCAAGAGTTCACATCGACGCCCAGGTTTGGCACCTCGATGTCGGCTCATCGCATCCTGGAGCTGTAGCAGGTTCCAAGGGTCCGGCTGTTCGCCGGTTAAAGCGGTACGTGAGCTGGGTTTAGAACGTCGCGAGACAGTTCGGTCTCTATCTATGGTGGGCGCAGGAGAATTGAGAGGATCTGACCTTAGTACCGAGAGGACCGGGTTGGACGGACCGCTAGTGTACCAATTGTCACGCCAGTGGCATCGTTGGGTAGCTAAGTCCGGAAGGGAGAAACGCTGAATGCATCTAAGCGTGAAACCCACCTCGAGATGAGTTCTCCCTGGACGCAAGTCCCTAAAGGCTCGACGCAGACTACGTCGTCGATAGGTCGGGTGTGGAAGCGTAGCGATACGTTCAGCTAACCGATACTAATCAGCCGTGAGGCTTGACCATTTATTCACTTCGCTTGATTCAACGCGAGTGTGTGGTCAAACAACTATCGCATTGCAGAATATTCAGACCCGCCGTCGCTCCTTCGGAGTGATGGCGGGCAAGGCTCATTGAAATGCTCTGGGACGACCTTCCTTGAGCGCCGCATAAGAGGCGCTCGGGAGGGACCCCAGACACCAAGTTCCGCCGTAGCGCGCCGCTCTAAATGAGATCGCGCGAAGGCGAACAAGTTTCCCGGTGGCCATAGGAGCAGGGTCACACCCGTTCCCATTCCGAACACGGAAGTTAAGCCTGCTACCGCCGATGGTACTGCCCGCGCAGGTGGGTGGGAGAGTAGGTCGTTGCCGGGGATTAATTCAGTCTTGTGGGTCCTCCGGACCCACGGGTCGCGGCTGACGCCGCGACAAAAAGGCTCGGGCCCGAGTGAGAAATCACTCGGGCTTTTTCTTTGTACGGAGAAAGCTACACGGTCGAACTCGCGCGAGGACATCCGCCATGGATTTGGGCGCAATCCAGGTGATCACTCGCGGCACGTCGGTTGCACTAGAGCTGCCCATATGAAGAAAGTTGGTTTCGGCGTTATCTGTCTGGTCATCATCACGGCGCTCGCTGGCGTCGCGTGTTCGGAATCCTCAGCATCACCCACTGCACCATCGTCATCAACTTCGGGCGCCTTCGCACTGTCGTCGGACCTCGCCGGCGCCTGGACTCTCGTCTCCGCCCAGCCGTCGGGTGCCGCTCTGCAGTTCAAGCCCGCAACGGCAGACTATTCCGCGACCTTTGAGAACGGCCGCATATCCGCCCGCGCCGATTGCAACGTGTGTTCGGGCCTTGCCACGGTTTCCTCCGGCGCGGTATCGATCGGTCCGGTACTGGCTTGCACTCGTGCCGCCTGCCCGACGATGGAATTTGAATCAGTGTATGTGTCGCTGCTCTCGGGCGAACACTCGGCGGTCATTGACGGCCGCTCGCTCACCTTGCAATCCGATCGCGGAGTCGTGCGCTTCGAACGATGAGCGTTTCGCGTTTCGGGTCGAGCGCTCAATCCGTGGCACGTCACGGCAACAGAAAATGCCGGGAATCAGATCGAAGGCCTCAGTGAGAAATCACTGAGGCCTTTTCCTTTGGACGCTATCCTCACGCCGTCGCCAGCTCCGGTTGCTGAATCGCGAGCGGCAGCGCCGGGCTCATCAGCGACGCGCCACCGTCGGCGGCCACCACTTGACCGGTGATCCAGCCGGCCTCCTTCGAGCACAACAACGCCACCGCATTGCCGATGTCCGCGGGCGTGCCGAGCCGGCGCATCGGCGTCCAGCCGATCTCCTGGTGTTCGCGGATCATCTGCTGCACCGGGCCGGGCAGGGTCGTCAGGACGCTGTCGTCGATCCACCCGGGGCTGATCGCATTGACGGTGATGCCACGCGGCGCAAACGCCACTGCGAAGTAGCGGCAGAGGACCTCGAGCGCGGACTTGGCGGCGCCCATCGCCACCCACGACTGCCAGCTGCCCGAATTGACGCCGGGTGAATAGGTGATGGCGATGACGGAATCCTTGGCGGCTCACACGAGATCGTGGCCACCAGCAACACCCTGATGCTCAACTCGATTCGCGGCACCATCACTTTGGCGCCACGATAGCCCTACAACTCTCGAGGTGGTTGCGACACCATCGACGAATCGGCCCGCGATCGGGTAGGATGGCGCCCTTTCAGGAGGTTCACCGTGGCGCACACCTACGAGGAGCTGAAGAAGAAAACGGTCGCCGAACTACGCGAGATCGCGAGTGGCCTGCAGCACGAGGCGGTCCAAGGCTACACCCAGCTGAACAAAGACCATCTGCTACCCGCGCTGTGCAAGGCGCTCGGCATCGAGGCCCACGAACATCATGCGGCGGTCGCTGCCGAGAAGGGCATGATCAAGGCGCAGATGCGCGAGATCAAGGCCGCGTGCGAGAAGGCACGCGCGGCTCGCGACTACGAGACGCTGCGTCGCCTGCGCCGGCAGCACCACCACTTGAACCACGAGCTCCGCTCGTCGGCGAAGCGCGCAATGCTGCACTAACGCGATAGCGGCTCTAGCGCAGAGGGCCAGTCTCGAGCGTCCCGATACTCCCTTTGCTTCCGGCCCCGAAGCCCACTCGCCCTGACGTCGAGAGGCTGAACGTGTGGAAGCCCATGCCCTCGATCGGTGTCCACGTCCGTCCATCGTCGTCCGACCAATCCGCGCCCTGAGGACCGACGGCGATCACGGACATCTTCGTGCCTGGCACGTACGCGACGACGGAGCGGAAGCCGGAGAGGCCGCGTTCCTTGACGAGTGTCCACGTGCGGCCGCCGTCGCTGGTGACAGCGAGGTTGTCGATGGCCTCCCCCTCCTTCTGGTAATCGCCGCCGACAACCACACCGTGACTGGCGTCGCGGAACGCCACCGAGAACGCGCCCGCGGACTTGCCCGCGATGAGCGGCGTGTCGGCGATCGTCCACGAGCGACCGCGATCGCGCGTGTGGAGCACGCGTGCCTGCGACGCCGCGCCGGTCGCGAACCACGCATCGTTGGCGCCATGCACCGCCACGTTCGTTCCGCTCGCCGCGAACGCTCCCTCGCCGGGCAAGGCCGCCGGCAGCCCGGCCGGGGGCGCCGGCGTCCACGTCTTGCCGCCATCCGAGGTGAGGAGAATCGAGAACGCGCCGTTGACCGAGTCGCCCACGACGATGCCGTGCGTGGCGTCCCAGAAAGCCATGGCGTCGAGGAAGCCTTGCGGGTCCTGGTTGGTGTACTGCAGCGTCCACGTCGCGCCCGCATTTGTCGTCTTGTAGATCCGCGAGGCCGGGCCGGTGCCGATGCTGAGCAGATATGCCGTGCGCGCGTCGATCGCGTCCACATCGCGGAAGTCGAGGCGTTCAGTGGTCACCGTCAGCGCCTGCCACTTCTGACCACCGTCCGTGGTTCGCAATACCGTGCTTCCGCTCCCGCTGGCCCAAGCCACCGTGTCACTCACCGCACTCACGCCGCGCAGCGTCGCCGCCACGCCGCTCGTTTGCGCCGTCCACCGCGGCGCCGCGACGGCGCCTGATAGTGCTGCACCGGCGAGCAGCACGGTGATGCTCCACTTCGAAACCATTCGGCCAGCTTCCTTACCGCGCGAGCGCGGTGATCAGGCGGTACTGAAACTCCAGCCCTTCATAGAACTGCTTCACGCCCATCCGCTCGTCGCGGCCGTGCGCGCGGACGTCTTCCATGTCTCCGAACGTGCCGGCGATGCCATAGGTGGGAATTTCGCCGTTTCTCAAATACAGGCTATCGGTGGCGCCGGTGCTCATGACGGGGACGACGACGGCGCCGGGATACAACTCTTTGGTCAGCGCCTCGACCACGCCCATCACGTCCGGGCGGAGCGGGGACGGCTTGCTCGGCCGGGCTTCGTCGACGAACGACACGGTGATCGCCGGGTCCGCCAACACTTTGATCAGCGTGTCTTTCACCGTCGAGGGGAGCGCGCCGGGCAGAATGCGGCAGTTGACGTTGGCGCGCGCCAGTTGCGGCAGCGCGTTGGTGGCGTGCCCGCCCTCGAGGAGCGTTGCCACGCAGGTGGTGCGCATCAAGGAGTTGTAATAGGGCAGCAGCGCGGAGAGCCGCGCGGCCGCCGCCAGGTCGGTTTCCGGCTTTGCCACCGCGCGCATGTCGGCGGCAATTTTGGGATCACTCTCGACGGCAGCCGATCGCTCGAAATATGTTCGCGTGACTTCGTTCATGGCCACCGGGAACTCGAAGGCCTGCAGGCGCGCGAGCCCCGCGGCCAGATGATAGATGGCGTTGTCCTTGACCGGCAACGAACTGTGACCGCCGGCATTCTTCACCTCGAGACGGAAGTCCTGGTACACCTTCTCGCTCGCCTGCACCTCGTTGGTGAGGTACTTGCCTTTGCGCATTCTGCCGCCGCCCCCCTCGTTGATGGCAAACTCCGCGTCGATGAGCGCGCGATGGTTCTTGACGAGCCAGTCAACACCGTTGAACGAGCCACCCTCTTCATCCGCCGTCAGCGCCAGGATCAGGTCGCGATCCAGCGTGATGCCTTCTCGTTTGAGCCGGATGAGATTCGCGACGAAATGCGCGGCCATCGCCTTGTCGTCGGACGTGCCCCGGCCGTAGAAGTAGCCGTCCCTTTCGAGGAATGTGAACGGATCGACCGACCAGTCTTCGCGCTTCGCCTCGACCACGTCGAGGTGGGCGAGCAGGAGGATGGGCCGCTTCTTCCCGTTGCCCTTCAGGCGCGCAATCAGGTTGCCCTTGCGAGGATCTGGCGCGAGGATCCGCACGTCGCCATCCGCAAAGCCGGCCGCCTTCAGGCGGGCCGCCATCGCTTCCGCAGCTTTGGTGACATTGCCCGCCGGTGTGTCGGTCGTGTTGATCTCGATGAGCTCCCGATAGATGTCTCGAGCCAGCGCGTCGTTCGGCGCGGATTGCGCCGAGGGCACCGAGCCGGAACACACAGCAATGCAAAGCAGGGCGAGGGCGAGAGTTCGGAAGTGCATGGTCGTTGATGGTCAGCGCAATGCTTGATACACGAGCGATGGAAACACGGTCCCCAGATCGGTGGCGTTCGGAATCAACTGAATCATCAGCACCATCACCAGCCGCGACTCCGGATCGACGCGATACGATGATCCGTACGCGCCGCCCCACCCGAAGGTCCCTTCATCACTCATACCGTTGGCGCCGAAACGATCGACGGTCTGGAAGCCGAGACCAAAACCCAAACCCGTCGACGAATGCAGCGTTCCCACCTGATTCGTGGACATCAGGCGCACCGACAACGGCGACAGGATGCGCGTGCCTTCTATCGACCCGCCGCGGCGCAACGCCTCGAGGAAGCGCGCGTAGTCCCGCGCGGTGGAAAGCAATCCGGCGCCGCCGGCGAAATTGCGGCGGGGCCCCTCGACATAGTGACCTTGTCCCTTTGCACCTTCGGGCGCCCGCACGAACTTGCCCTCAGGTCCGCTGGAATACACGGCGGCGAGGCGATCCTTCTGCGCCGCGGGCAGGAAGAATTGCGTGTCTTTCATCCCTAGCGGCGCGGTGACGCGATCGCGGATGTACGCGTCAAGCGGAGTGCCCGCCGCCTTTTCGACGATGCAGCCGAGGATGTCGGTGTTGTAGCCGTAGACCCACGCCTCGCCAGGCTGCGATACGAACGGCAACGTTCCGAGCCGCTCCATCGTGTCGCAGACGGGCTCGCTCTTGTCGGCGGTATACCAGCCAAACCCCGCGGCGGGTCCCAACCCCTTCGCTTCATACATTGTGGCCACCGACGGTTCGGTGCCGTACGAAATGCCCGCGGTGTGCGTCAGCAGATCACGAACGGTGATCGGGCGCCGGGCCGGTACCTGCGTGACCGCGCCTTCGCTCGCCGCGGCCACCGTCGTCTTCGCGAAGGAGGGAATGAACGTCCCGGCGCGTGTCGTAAGCGTGAGCGAGCCTTCTTCGACCAGCTGCATGATCGCGACGCTGGTGAGCGCCTTGGTTTGCGACGCGATGCGGAAGATCGTGTCGGTGGTCATGCGGCGGCCGGCTTCCTTGTCGGCCCAGCCGAACGCCTTCTCGTACACGACCTGCCCGTCTTGCAACACGAGCGCGACGATGCCGGGCACGCGTTCGGCATCGATGTAGCGCTGGAGTCCGCGATCGATGACCGCGGCTCGCGCGGGATCGAACGTGCCCGACGCCGCTCGCGGCGCCGTCGGCGCCTGTGCAGCGAGGGTCGCGGAGAGGAGAACGGTGAAGACGATGGCGGTGATTCGCATAGGTCCCGGATTGTGCCACAGGCTCAGGGCAGTCAGCTCCCGGCATCAGCGAATTGGCCGGGAAGTGGCGCTATCATGCGGCCATGGCACCGATCCTTCGCCTTGCTCTCCTGATGCTCGTCGTCTTCGTGGCGGCGCCCGCGGCACAAGCGCCGCGTATCACCACGCCGAAGGCGGAATTCGGGTTCAACTTCGGCGACGACTATCAGCTGGCGACCTATCAGCAGCTTGCCGCTTACTGGCAGAAGCTCGATCGCGAGTCGGATCGGATGGTCCTCCAGGAGATCGGCAGGACCTCCGAAGGTCGCCCGCACCTGATGGCCATCGTCACCTCGCCCGAGAATCACAAGAACCTCGCGCGGATCAAGGACACGTCGCGACGGCTCGCGCTGGCCGAGAACCTCACCGACGATCAGGCGCGCGCGCTCGCGCGCGACGGCAAGACGGTGGTCTGGATCGATGGCGGGCTGCATGCCAGCGAAGTGCTCGGCGCCCAGCAGCTGGGCGAGATGGTCTACCAGATGGTCAGCCGCACCGACGAAGAGACGATGCGGTTCCTCAACGACACGGTGATCCTGTTCGTGCACGCGAATCCCGACGGTCACGACCTGGTGGCCGGCTGGTACATGCGCAATGCCGTGCCGGAGAAACGCAGCAGCGCCGGCCTGCCGCTGCTCTATCACCACTACATCGGCCACGACAACAACCGCGACTTCTTCGCCTCGACGCAGAAGGAGACCGAGAACATCAACCGGGTGCTGTACCACGAATGGTCGCCGCAGATTCTCTACAACCATCACCAGAGCGGGCCCGCCGGCACCGTGTTCTGGTCGCCGCCGTTCCGCGATCCGTTCAACTACAACTACGATCCGATGCTGGTGCTTGGCCTGCAGCAGTTGGGCATCACGATCCATGCGCGCATGGCGGCCGAGGGCAAGCCTGGCGCGGCGTCGCGCGCGGCCGGCGCCTATGACGGCTGGTGGAACGGCGGCATCCGCAACACCGCGGCGTTCCACAACGTGCTGGCGATCCTGACCGAAATGATCGGCAGCCCGACGCCGATGCGCATCCCGTTCGTGCTGCCGCGCCAGTTGCCGACCAGCGACCTCACCTACCCGATCGCGCCGCAGGTGTGGCACTTCCGCCAGTCGATCGAGTACTCGATCACCGCCAACCGCGCCGTGCTCGATTTCGCCTCGCGCTGGCGGGAGACGGTGCTCTTCAACGTCTACCAAATGGGCCGCAACTCGATCGCCCGCGGCAGCACCGACACGTGGACGCCGGCGCCCCATCGGTACACGGCACTCGCCAGCAAGCTGGGTGTGCCGGTCGCAACCGGCGGCGGTGGTGGCGGCGGTGGCGCGGCGAACCCGGAGCGCGACGCGGCCATGATGGCCGCCATTCGCGATCCGCAGTTCCGCGATCCGCGCGGGTACATCATCCCGTCGAGCCAGCCGGATTTTCCCACGGCCGTGAAGTTCATTAACGCGCTGCGTGAGGTCGGTATCAAGGTGCAGCGCGCGACGCGCGATTTCGAGGTGCAGGGCAAGAAGTACCCGGCGGGATCATTCGTCGTGATGGGCGCGCAATCGTTCCGGCCGCACGTGGTCGACATGTTCGAGCCGCAGGACCATCCAGACAATATTCCGTTCGCCGGCGCGGCGCCGACACCTCCGTACGACCATGCCGGCTGGACGCTGGCCTTCCAGATGGGTGTGGAGTTCGATCGCATCCTCGACGGCTTCACCGGACCGTTCGAGCCGGTGACCGACTGGAACCTCAAGCCGACCGCCGGCAAGGTCACCTCGGTCAACGGTGCGGCCGGGTACCTGCTGAGCCACCGGATGGTCGACTCGTTTGTCGCGCTCAACCAACTGCTCAAGGCGAACGAGGAAGTGTACTGGCTGCCAGATGGCACCTGGTACGTGGTGGCGCGCCCATCGACGCGAGCCGCGCTCGACAAGATCGCCATCGATCTCGGCGTGGGCGCGACCGCAACCGCGGAGAAGCCGGCGGCCGGGGCGCGGAAACTGCGAAGCCCCCGCGTCGGGCTCTGGGATCAGTACGGAGGCTCGATGGATTCGGGCTGGGCGAGATGGATTCTCGAGCAGTACCAGTTCCCATTCGAGAAGGTGTTTGCGGGCATGCTCGACGCCGGGAACCTCAACGCGAAGTACGACGTGCTGGTGTTCGTCGAAGGCGGCATCCCCGCGTTGGGCGCAGGCCCCGGTGGCGCCCAGCCGGCTGCCGCCGACATTCCAGCGGAGTACCGTCCAATGCTGGGTCGCGTCACCGCCGAGCGAACGATTCCGGAATTGAAGCGCTTCGTCGAGAACGGCGGCACCGTGATCACGATCGGGGCTTCGTCGACGAACCTCGCGCGGCATTTCGAGCTGCCGATCGCCGATCACCTCGTCGAAAACGGCAAGCCGCTACCGCCGGCGAAGTTCTACGCGCCCGGATCGGTGATGACAGCCAGGGTCGACGCCACGCATCCCATCGCGCACGGCATGAACGAGCGGACCGACATCTTCTTCGACACCAGCCCGGTGTTCAAGCTCGACGCCGCCGCGGCAGGCCGGGGCATCAAGGCAGTCGCCTGGTTCGACAGCGCCACACCGCTGAAGAGTGGATGGGCGTGGGGCCAGCAGTACCTGCAGAACGGCGTCGCGGTGATCGACGCGCCGCTCGGGAAGGGGCGCGTGCTGCTGTTCGGGCCCGAGATCATCAAACGGGCCCAGCCTCACGGCACGTTCAAGTTCCTCTTCAACGGGATCTACTACTCGATCGCCGGATCCTAGGCCTACTCCTTCTCGATCAGCGGCTTGACGTGAAGCGCAATCTGTTCGTGTGTGGCAAACCACACGCCCGGCTTGCGCTTCATGTATTGCACCAGCCGCTCGAGCAGTGCCACGCGCGAACGATGGCCGATGAAATGCGGATGCATGGTGAGCAGATACAGGCCGCCCTCTTCATACGCGACATCAAATTCCGATTGAAACACCTCGTACACCTGGCTCACCGACGGCATCGAGCCGTCCGCGTTGCCGCCGAAGTACGGCGCATCATCGAGGATGCGTTCGATTGGCAATTCGACGACGCCGGTTGGCTTGCCGTCGAGGAGTAATTCGTAGGGATCGTCGCTGGCCATCAGGCTGCTGTCATAGAGAAAACCCGCGGCTTTCACCTGGCCCATGGTCCACTTGCTGAATTTCCACGACGGCGCGCGATAGCCGACCGGACGTTTGCCGATCATCTTCGTCAACGTTTCGAGCGAGAGATTGAGCAGGCGCTGCTCCTCTTTCTCGTCGTTGAGCAGCGGCAGGCGCTCATGGATCCAGCCGTGGATCCCAATCTCGTGCGACAGCTTGCTCGCCTGAATCTCCTTGATCATCGCCGGATGCAGAACGGCGCTGGCGGCCGGAATGAAGAAAGACGAGGGCACCTGCTGGCGATCGAGCATCCGCAGGATCCGCGGCAGGCCATCGACCGCGCCGTACTCGCCGCGCGAGAGGATCTCGTAGTCGAGATTGCCGGTCGAAAGCGTCGCAGTGGCATTGTCGACGTCGAACGACAGGCCCACCGCCACGCGAGCGCCGTTGGGCCATGGGCTCTTCAGCCGCTTGCCGGCGCTGACGTGAAACATCTGCGCCTTGAGCTCGTCGACCGACAGCTTGGTGCCGGGCAACGGGTCTGGACGGGGCTCGGCGGCCGGCGGCGGCGCCGGCGCCTGCGCGCACGCCACGGCCGCGGCCAGCGCAAACACGGCGAAGAAGGATCGCATCATCGGCGCAGTCTACTTCAGGGCAGTCGGCGCCCCGCCATGGAACCCTCTTGCCATCCATCGTGTCTATAGGCATAGTTAAACTATGCCTAAGGCCGCCGGCTTGCCTCCCGGAACGCTCGTGATGCTGATTCTTCGCGTGTTGCGGCAGGAGCCGCTGCACGGTTACGCCATTGCGCAGAAGATCCGCCACCTGTCGAGCGATCAGCTCAGCGTTGAGGAAGGCTCGCTTTATCCTGCGTTGCAGAAGCTGCTCGCCAACGGCTGGGTGAAGGCCGAGTGGATCACTTCTGAAACCGGCCGGCAGGTCCGCAGCTATCGCATCACGGCCAAAGGCTTGAAACAGCTCGAGTCGGAGCAGGACGATTATCAACGGATGGCGGACGCCATCACCGCAATCCTGGAGTCCACGTGATGGGCACCTTTCTCAGGCGCGTCTGGTATCTGGTCAACCGCCGGCGTCACGAACGCGAGCTCATGGCGGAGATGCACGAGCATCGCGGGCTCATGCACGACCCTGCGAAGTTCGGCGATACCCACCGGATGCTCGAGCAATCGCGCGATGCCTGGGGATGGAACTGGCTTGACGATGCGGCGCAGGATCTCAAGCTGGGTCTTCGCGGCCTGATGCGCGCCCCGGCGTTCGCCATCACCGCCGTGCTGATCCTGACGTTCGGCATCGGACTCGAATCTCACGTTGTATCAAATGGCGAACGTCGGTCTCCTGCGCCCGCCTGACATCAAGTCGCCGGAAACGCTGGCGCGGTTCAAACGCCGGTCGCCGGGAACCGGCATATCGGGCGTCCCTTATCCGCTGGCGCAGCTCGTCGCGAGCGAGAACACCGTGCTGTCGGCGGTGCTGCTCGAGAACAACAGCGCAGTCGCGTGGGGCAAAGAGTTATGGGGTGTCACCGCCTCCTTTGTCTCGCCGAACTGGTTTTCCCAACTCGGCGGCACGCCGGCGCAGGGGCGCCTCTTCGCTGAAGGTATCGACACCTCTTCATCGGCTCCGGTCGCGGTGATCACTCACCAATTCTGGCGCGCCAGGCTCGGCTCGGATCCGAACATCATTGGCAGCACGGTCGACGTCAACCGCATCCCCGTCACCGTGATCGGCATCACGGCCCGCGAATTCGTCGGCACCGATAACGATCAGCCCTCGGTCTATCTCGTGCTCGACCAGCGCGAGCACGTGTTTCCCGACAGCGCGTTCCTTCGCTCATGGGAAACCGAGACCACCGGCCTGTATGGCCGACTCAAAGAAGGCGTCACACCCGAGGCCGCGCGTGAGAGCTTGCGCGCTCTGATGGCGGCGCTGCGCGAACAACAACCGAACTACATCGTCGAGCAGGAGTGGCTCGATCCCGCGATGGGCACCGCGAACTTCATGGATCAGGGTGAGCGCCTCGGCATCGTGGGCGCGCTGTCGATTCTCGGCCTGTTGACCACGATGGTCCTGGTGGTGGCGGCGGCGAATGTTGGCAATCTGGTGCTGTCGCGCGCGACGGGACGGTCACGGGAGCTGGGCGTCCGCGTGGCGCTGGGGGCGAAACGGAGCCGGATCGTACGTCAGTTGGTGGTCGAAACGCTGCCGCTGGCAATCCTTGGTGCTGCCGGCGGCATCACCCTCGCCAATTGGGCCGCCGGCGCGATCGCAGCGATTGGCGGGATGCCAGACAACGTCAGTTTCGCGCCGGACTGGCGCACGATCAGCGTCAGCCTCCTCCTGAGCGTGATCGCGCTGCTGGTGATTGGCGCCATCCCGGCGTGGAAGGTGGCTCGCCAGGAGTTGATGGCCGCGATCAAGGACGGCGGCCAGCAGATGTCACTCAGCCTCGACAAGGCGCGCTTGCGCCGTTTCATGATGGCGGCGCAAGTGTGCGGCAGCTGCTTAATCCTCGTGCTTGCCGCGATGATGACGCGCACCCTGCAACGCGTGCTGTCAAACGATCTGGGATTCAAGTACGAGCAGGCCGCCGTGCTCCAACCTGCGCTGAGCCGCTACGGGTACGACAGCCCTCGTGCCATCGCTTACTGGAGTGCGGTGAAGGCGCGCGTCGAACAACACCCCGAGACCGCAGCGCTTGCTCTCGCGCTGGCGCCGCCGCTCGGGAACCGGGTCCGCGGCAACAGCTACGAGGATGCGCCGGGGCTGGAAGTGGTGTCGAACAGCATCGACCCCGCGTTCTTCGAGGTCATGGAGATCCCGCTCATGCTCGGGCGAACGTTTCAAAATGGCGACGATCCGGCCACCACCGTGATCATCAGCCGTGCGCTGGCGTTGGCCATGTATGGATCGCTGGACGTGCTCGGGCGCGGGTTCCCGCAATCGAAGCCGGTGGCCACGATTGTGGGTGTCGCCGGCGATGCCCATGCGATCAAAGTGGAGGCGGTCGACACGTCCGAACTGTACCGGCCGCTGGCGGCGGAAGAGTACGTGCAAGCGGTCCTGATCGCGAGGGCGCGTGGCGATGCCGCTACCCTCGCCCCCATCTTGAGAGAAGCGTCCGCGATGGACTCTCGCATCCTGCCTGGTGTGGGATTGCTGCGTGATTCGTTCGAGCGTCGAGTGGCCGGCACCCGCGTGGCGAGCGGCATTGCCGCCGGCACCGGGTTGCTGACGTTGATCATCGCGTGCCTCGGCATCTTTGGCGTCGTCTCGTACGGGGCCACGCTTCGCATCAAGGAATTCGGCATTCACCTTGCCCTCGGCGCTGAACGCCGGTCGATCATGAGGCTGGTGGTGCGGAACGTCATCTGGCCGGTCGTGATCGGCATGATGTTGGGTGTGTCGGCCGCCGGTCCGATCGGCGTGGCGCTCACCAGCGGGCCAATCCAGCTCGATGCGGTAGACCCTGCCGCGTATGCCGGCGCGCTGGTGTTGTTCGTGGTTGCGGCGCTGGCGGCGGCAATGCTGCCGGCGATCCGCGTCTTGAAGTCCGATCCGATCCAATCGCTGCGGCACTCGTAATGACACTCCTCCGCCGTCTCTGGCATTTGGTGAACCGATCGCGACACGAGCGCGAGCTCGTGCGCGAGATGAGCGAGCATCGCGAGTCGATGCACGATCCGTCGAAGTTCGGCGACACCCACCGGCTGCTCGAACGGTCGCGCGATGCGTGGGGATGGAACTGGCTCGACGATGCGATGCAGGACCTTGCGATCGGCGTCCGCACGCTGATGAAATCGCCGTCGTTTGCAATTACGGCGACGCTGATCCTGACGTTCGGCATCGGCCTCAACGTGACGTTGTATCAGATGATCCAGGTCGGGCTGTTGCGTCCGCCAGCGGTGAAAGACGCTGACTCTTGGGTCCGCTTTCTCCGCGCGGCCCCCGACCACACGACGTCGACCGTGCCCTATCCGCTGGCGCAGTTCGTGAAGGAAAACAACAGCGTGCTGGCGGCCGTCACGGTGGAAACCAGCGCGACGAGCGTCGCCTGGGGCCGCGACGCCGCAGAACAGATCAATGCGTCGTTCGTGTCGGCGAACTGGTTCGACGAGCTCGGTTACGGTCCCTTGCACGGACGCCTGTTGAGCGACGCGCTCGACACGCGCGCCGACGTACCGGCGGTCGTAATCAGCTATACATTCTGGAACACCCGGCTCGGCGCGGACCCCAACGTGGTCGGCACCACCGCCTACGTCGACCGCAATCCCGTGACGATTGCCGGCGTGGCCCCGGCAGCGTTGCCCGGTCTCGATTACAACGTGCCCGATATCTTCATTCCGATCGAGCAGCGCGAGTATTTCTATCCGCAGAGCGCGCTCCTGCGGGCCTGGGACGGCGACGGCAACGGCGTCGACATGTACGGCCGGCTGCGCGCCGGCGTGTCGCCGGCCGCGGCACGAGAGGCGCTGCGCTCGACGATGCAGGCGATGGCCGCCGAACGCCCGGAGGTCAAGAGCGATGAATGGTTGGAGCCGCTGCTCGCACGCCACAACTTCATGCGGCCAAGCGAGAGATACGCCGTCCTCGCCGTCATCTCCTTGATTGGCAGCCTCACCGGCCTGGTCCTGATTGTGGCGGCGGCGAATCTCGGCAACCTGGTGATGTCGCGCGCCACGGGCCGCGTGCGCGAGCTTGGTGTGCGCATGGCGCTCGGTGCGCGACGATCGCGCATTGTCCGGCAACTGGTGATCGAGTCGGTGCCGCTGGTGGCAATGGGAGTGGCGGGCAGCCTGGGGTTTGCATCGGCGGCGGCTACGCTGATCGCCGCGTTCGCGGAACTTCCCCCGTACTTCGATTTCAGTATCGAGTGGCGCACCGTTGCCATCGCCGTTGCGCTCGGCGGGTTGTCGCTGCTCGTAGTGGGTGTGCTGCCAGCCTGGAAGGTGGCGCAACAGCACCTGATCGACGCGATCAAGGACGGCGGCCAGCACGTGTCGCGGATGCTCGATCGCGCGCTGATGCGGCGCGTTATGGTGGCGGCGCAAGTAGCCGGGAGCTGCCTGCTGCTGATCGTCGCCGGCATGATGGTCAGAAGCGTCCAGCGCGCGATGCAGTCGAGCCTGGGCTTCGACTACCAACGCGCGGCTGTCCTGTCGATGCCGCTCGACCGCCATGGCGTGACCGTCGATGCGGCGCGGTCGGTACTGGTACGCGGTCAAAGAACGCGTGCGCGCCCACCCCGAGGTGGAAGACGCCGCTATCGTCACCGCGGCGCCACTCGGCGGGCGCGTGAACGAGACGATCGTACAACGCCACACCCGGCACAAAGACGCTGGTGCAAAGCGTCGATCCCGAATACTTCGCCGTGATGCGGATCCCGCTCCTCTCCGGCCGCCTGTTCGGTCCCGCCGATGCGAAGACCGCGATTGTCAGCCGGCGCCTGGCGCTCGAGATGTACGGCACGCTCGACGTGCTCGGCCGCGAGTTCCCGAAGGGGGCCTCGGAGGCCACCATCATCGGCGTGGCCGGCGACGCGCATTCGATCAAGGTCGAGGCCAACGACGTCGCGGAACTGTACCTGCCACTGAAGCTGGAGGATTTCTCGTTCGTCTACCTGGTGGCGCGGGCGAGGACGGACGCGGATCGGCTGCCGCCCGTGCTGCGTGAGGCGGCGAGCCTCGACCCGCGGGTCATTCCGACCGCGAAGGCGATGCACGAGGATTTCGACCAGCGCATGTTGGGCCCGCGCCTGGCGAGCATGATTGCCACCGCCATCGGCGTGCTGACGCTGGCGCTGGCGTGTCTCGGCATCTTCGGCGTGGTGTCGTATGGCGTGGCACTGCGGACCAAGGAGATTGGCATCAGGGTGGCGCTGGGCGCGCGGCAAGCGGCGCTCCTGCGGTCGATCGTGCGTCAGGTGCTGACGCCGGTCGTCATCGGGGCAGTTATTGGATTGGTCCTCGCCATTCCGGCGGGCATCGCCTTGCGAGGCGAGCCGTTCTACCTCGAGAACGGCGATCCGATTGCGTTCGCGTCGGCGCTGGCCGTGTTTGTCGGTGCCGGCGCGCTGGCGGCGCTATGGCCGGCGTACCTGGTGCTGCGGCGCAATCCGGTCGACGCGCTACGGCATTCGTAGATCTCCCGCCACCACCTTGCCACCGATGATGGTCGCGAGGACTTTCGCGTCGCGAAGTCTCGGCTCGGGGCAGGTGAGCGGATCTTCATTGAGGATCACGAGGTCGGCAAACTTGTTCGGCTCGATCGAGCCCTTCGTCCGCTCGTCCATGTTCAGCCACGCGTTGTTGATTGTCGCCATGCGCAGCGCCTGCTGCCGCGTGACGCGCTGATCGGCGCCAAGCACGCCGCCGGTGATCGTGTCGCGCGTGATGAAGTGATACAGCGTCCAGAGCGGGGGATAGGGCACCACCGGCGCGTCAGTGCCCGATGACACGGGCAACCCGGCGTCGAGATACATCTTCACCGGCGTGGTGATGCCCGCTCGCGCGGCGCCCCAATATTTCACGAGGCTCGGCCCCGCCAGGTAGAGGTGATTCTGCCCGGCGATCGCCACGCCGAGCGCCTTCATGCGTGGCAAATGATCGGGCCGGCCGATGAAGGCATGCTCGATGCTCCAACGTCGGCCGATGATCGAACGCTCCGCGTTGGCCTTCTCATACGCGTTGAGGACCAGATCGATCGCGGCATCGCCGACCGCATGAGTGGCAACGCGCCAATCGAGGCGGTTCAAGTCGCGCACCACGCTAAAGAAGCGTTCGGTGTCGATGGTCTGCAGGCCACGGAACGTGCCGTTTTCATCCCACGGCTTCTCGTAGGGCTCGCGCATCAGGCCGCCCTCAAAGCCACCGTCCACGCCGAGTTTCACGCCGCCGATGCGCAGCCATTCGTCGCCCTCGCCTGGCGTGATGCCCGAATCGCCGATTAGCGGCTCGACGGCGGATGGACCCACGGAAGGACGCAGCAACGCGTTGATGCGAATGGTGAGCTCGCCGCGCTTCTGCATCTCCTGCAGCATGCGGTACTCGTTGATCGAAATCCCGGGATGGCGAATCGACGTGAGGCCCGCTTCGTTCAGCTTCTTGTAGCTGGCGACCCGGTCGGCAAGCTGCTGGTTCGGCGTTCGGGGCGCCGCTGGAGGCAGCCGCACCAATGACTTCGCGGTATCGACCAACTCACCGTTCAAGCGGCCATCCGGATACCGTGTGATGCGCCCGCCATCCGGTTGCGGTGTCTCGGGAGTAATCCCCCACCGCGTGAGCCCGGCGGAATTCAGGATGTATTCGTGTCCGCCCCGGACCAGCACGATGGGATTTTGTGGCGCCACCTCGTCGAGATCGTCGCGCAGCGGCAGCCGCTGTTCCTTCAGCTGCGCTTCGTGCCAATCGCTGTTGGAAAGAATCACATCACCTGGCTTCGATTGCTTCACGCGGGCGTCGATGGCCGCGTAGACGTCAGCGAGGGTGCGGGCCCTCGACAAGTCGACACCGGTCCCACCGCCCGCTCCATGCAGGTGGTTATCCATGAGACCCGGAATCACGGCGTGGCCTTTCAGGTCGACGATGCGGGTCGCGGGACCGGCGAGGGCCCGCAACTGATCTTCGTTGCCGGTGGTGAGGATGCGGTTTCCCGTGATGGCAACGCCTTCGGCAATCGAGAAGTTGCGATCGACGGTGATCACTTTCCCGTTGATCAACACCAGATCGGGGGCCGGCGGGCGGGGCAGCGGACCTTGAGACAGCAGCCCCGCTGCTGTGAGCGACGCCAGCGAGACCCAGGCAATGCGAATCACCGCGACAGGATAGCCGTTCGTCCCAGCAAATTGCGATGGCTCGCGACCGGCAGCTTTGGCCAACGTCTATTCTGGCTTGATGGGGGTTGGGACCTCGGGGGTAGATGACATTGCGGCGCGACTGCTGGTCACGCCGCTGGTCGGCATTGCCGTCCCAAACCTCGCCGGGATCATCGACCACGGCGCGCATTCCGGCGCCGGCCTTCTTGCCAGCTACGCCTGGTTCATCGCCATTGCCGTGCTGACGTGGGAAGGAAACCTGCGGCTCTACCTGCGGTTTCAGGATCGGACCGCGTGGCTGACCCAGCCGTGGCATCGGGTGCGCCTCCTGGTGGGCCTCATCCTGCTGTTTACGATTCCGTTCACCGGACTGGCGCTATGGGGATGGGCAGTGCTGACCGGCGATCCGAGTGCGACCTGGCGATCGATCGCGATGGCGGTGATCACGATCGTGGCCGCGGTGACGTTCATCACGCATGTTTACGAGACGCTGTTTCTGGTCCGCGAGTGGGAGAGCGATCGCCAGCGCGGCGAGCACCTGCAGCGGCTGAACGTAGAGGCGGAGCTCGTAGCCCTTCGCAGCGAGGTCAACCCGCACACGCTCTTCAACAATCTCAACGCCCTTAGTCACCTCGTCGATCAGCGTCACCCGCGCGCGTCGGCATTTGTGGCGGCGTTAGCTGGGAGCTACCGCTACCTATTGCGTACTGGCTCCAAGCGGCTGGTTCCGCTTGCGGACGAGCTCGAGCTGCTGGAGCAGTTTCTCTCGCTCGTGACCATCCGGTATGCCGACAGCCTGACCGTGGTAGTGCACGTCGATGCACACGCCGCCGGGCGATGGCTCATGCCGCCGGTGGTATTGCCGGAATTGCTTGAAAATGCCGTGAAGCATAACGAGTTCACGGCCGATAACCCTTTAGAGATCGAGGTCCGCCTGGAGGGGGATCGACTGACCATATCGCATGACAAGCGTCCTCGGCTGGCGGTGGTATCGTCGACCGGAGTCGGCTTGGAAAACTTAGCCCAGCGGTTTCGCTTAACTACAGGTCTTGCAGCACGTTGGGGTGAGAACGGCGGACGGTTCGTGGTCACGCTTCCCTTAGTGGCGGCCGACGGCGTAAACATTGCAAAATAGGAAGTGCATGCAGCGAGTTCTGTCCGGAATTTGTTTCACCCTGGCACTCCTGTGCCCCTGGACCGCGCTCGCGCAGATCTCGCCGCCGGCGAATTGTTCGACCACCTCACAGAATTCGTGGGTTCGCGATCAGCTGACGACCTATTACTACTGGTACGAACACTTGCCGGCGAACGTGAACCCGGCATCATTCACGACGCCAGAAGCGTATCTGGAAGCCGTTCGCTTCCGTCCGATCGACACCACCTATAGCTACATCACGTCGGCTGCCGCCAACGAAGCCTTCTACAGCGACAGCCAGTTCATTGGTTACGGCTTCGGTCAACAAACCACCACGTCAGAGATCCGGGTGCTTCAGGTGTATGAAGAGAGCCCGGCGCTCGAAGCCGGCCTGCAGCGCGGCGATCGCATCACGCACGTGAATGGGCAGACCGTGGCGGCGATGGTGGCGAATGGCACCATTAGCAGCGCGTTTGGCGTCACGGAAATCGGCGTCGCCTCCGAGATTACGTTCGTCAAGCCATCCGGCGAAGAGAAGCGCGCGCAGATGGTGAAGCGGCTGGTCACAATTCCGACCGTGTCGCTCACGCAGGTGGTTGATGTCGACGGCCGGAAGGTCGGGCATCTGTTCTTCCGCAATTTCGTGCGCCCATCGGCGGCCGCCCTCAACGACGCATTCGCGGCGCTGAAAACGGCGGGCGCGACCGAACTCGTGCTCGACCTGCGCTATAACGGCGGCGGACTCGTCGACATCGCCGTTCAGCTCGCGAGCTTGATCGGCGGCGCCCGTGTCAGCGGCCAGGTGATGATCAACTGGGTCCACAACGACAAGGTGGGACCCGTTCTCAACAAGGTCACCCGTTTCTTGGAGACGCAGGAACAGACGCTCAACCTGCAGCGGCTGGTCGTGATCACGACGCGCTCATCGGCGTCGGCGAGCGAGCTGATCATCAATTCGCTGCGCCCGTACATGCCCGTCACCGTGGTCGGCGACACGACCTACGGGAAGCCGGTTGGGCAATACGGCTTCAACTTCTGTGAGAAGGTGCTGGTGCCGGTGGCGTTCTCGTTGAAGAACGCGAACGACGAGGGTGATTTCTTCAACGGCATCCCCGTGGATTGCGCGGCGCCGGACGACATCACGCACCAGCTCGGCGATCCCGCGGAAGCCTCGTATGCCGAAGCGCTGACGGTCATCCGAACCGGCGCCTGCAGCGCGCGGGCCGAAGGCGCCGCCCGCACGCTGCGATTCGGCCGCGTCGTTGCTCCGCGACTGACAGGATTTGCCGCGCTGATCAACGCTCAATAGCTCGTGCCGGAACTGCCGGATATCGAGCTGTACCTTCACGCGCTCCGGTCGCGTATCCTCAATCAACGCCTCGAACGGATTCGCCTGGCGAGTCCGTTTCTCGTTCGCTCCGTCGATCCGCCGATCGATCAGGCGTACGGCAAGACCGTGATTGGCCTGCGGCGTCTCGGCAAACGCCTGGTCTGGCAGTTCGAGGGCGATCTGTTCCTCGTCATTCACTTGATGATCGCGGGACGGTTCAAGGTCCTCGCTCGAGGCGCCAAGATCCCCGGCAAGGTGGGCCTCGCCTCGTTCGACTTCCCCGACCTGTCGTTGATTCTGACCGAGGCCGGTTCCAAGCGGCGTGCGTCCCTGTATCTGGTGCGGGGCGAACAGGAACTGGCGGGACATGATCCGGGTGGACTCGAAGTGTTGACCGCCACGGCGGCCGAGTTCGGCGCGGCGTTAACACGCGAGAACCACACGCTCAAACGCGCGTTGACCGATCCGCACCTGTTGAGCGGCATCGGCAACGCCTACTCGGACGAGGTCCTCCACGCGGCGAAGATGTCGCCGATGTTGTTGACCAGCAAGCTCACCCCCGAACAGATCGCCAGCCTGCATGCGCACACCATCGCCGTGCTGACGAAGTGGCGCGACGATCTGATCGCTGAAACCGGCGAGAAGTTCCCGGAGAAGGTCACGGCGTTTCGCGAGGGGATGGCTGCCCACGGACGCTACGGCAAGCCGTGCCCGGTGTGCGCCACGCCTATCCAGCGCATTCAGTATGCCGACAACGAGGCCAACTACTGTCCCGCCTGCCAGACCGGAGGGAAGCTGCTCGCCGATCGTGGCCTCTCCCGCTTGCTCA
The DNA here is from genome assembly GCA_963784445.1 of uncultured Acidimicrobiia bacterium. GTDB lineage: Bacteria > Acidobacteriota > Vicinamibacteria > Vicinamibacterales > UBA2999 > 12-FULL-67-14b. Next base: position 303,301 of record CAWARO010000004.1, read on the forward strand.
AGGGCGACTGGCCCAAGTCGCTTGAAGAACTCGAACGCATGAAGGCGATCAGGGCGCGACGCTGAAGCAAATGAGGCCCGAGGCCAGCGGCCTCGGGCCCGAGCGTCAGCAATAGCGTGTCGGCAGAATTTCAAGTGTTCGCAGATCGTCGTTCGTGAGGCGGTAGGTCTCACCTCTTACGACGTGACTACGCATGAAACCGAGTGCGTCCGCGCGTTCGCGTTCGCGCTGGGCGCGTCGCCGCAGTCTTGCGCCAACGCTCATCTCATCCGCGTACTCGTCATCCTCGTCAGTCCGCGCCGTTACGTCGAATTTCTTCGCATCGGCTTCGTCGGTCTCGGCGTTCTCTGTGTGCTCGGTAATCCGCCGGTCAATCAACTTCACGATTTCATCTGCGGTCACATCGAGTCTCAAGCCTTCAATCATGGAATCCTCCTGAGACAACTTCATGAAGCAACGCACGGACCAGCGGCAGGCGCGCGGTATTTCCACGACTTTCCGATGATCGAGCGATTTGATGTCGCTGTTATTGCGATCGAACGCGCGCCGATGCGTAGCAGTTTCTGAACGCGCGTGTGGCGTCGTTAGCCTTCCGCCTCGACGAACTCGGGTTCCTTGACTTCTTGTTTCAGCGGCGCGGCCGAAGGATGGATCTCGCGCTCGAACGTCAAACAGTCGGCGAGGTATTCGTGCGCCGCTTCGTCGGTGCGCGCGAGAAAGGCATCGAGCGGCGTCGGATGCTGCCACTCGCGCTCGCGGATCTGGATGTTCGGAAACGTCCCGTCGGCGCGTCGCGGCAGGTAGCGATGCCAGAAGTCGATGTGCCATCGCGTGAACTGGCGCACGCGCTCGAGGCCGTGGGCATCACCGCCCCAATGTTCCTTCGCGAGCGTCACGTAGCGCCGATAGATCCCGACGCGCTCGCCCGCGTCCAGGTCGCGATAGCCTTCGGCCACCTCGCGAAATAGCCAGGGCTTGATCAGCACGCCGCGCGCGCTCATCACACCCGCGCAGCCGGATCGCTGGCGCGCGTTGTCGACGTCCTGCGGAAACAGGATGTCGCCATTGCCCACCACGGGCACCGGCACGGCGCTCACCACCGAGCCAATCGCTTCCCAGTCGGCGGCGAAGCGATAACGCGCATTGCGCGTGCGGCCGTGCACGAAGAGCGCATCGGCGCCGCCGTCCACCGCGGCTCGCGCCTGGTCGAGGACATTGCGCATCTCTTCGTTCCAGCCAAGACGCAGCTTGACGGTCACGGGAATGTGCCCGACACCCCGCTTCATTGACTCGACAATGCGGCGGATGCGGGCGGGCTGGCGCCCGAGGGCGGCGCCGATGCCCTTGCGCGTGAAGTGATCGATCGGGCAGCCGCAATTCAGATCGACGAGATCGACGCCGCGCGACTCGACCAGCGCGGCAGCCCAGCCGAGCTCCTCGGGATTGGTGCCCGCCAGCTGCACGCCGAAGAATGGCTCGCCCTCGAACTTCCGGATCAGCGCGAACTCACCCATGCGGCGCTGTTTGAGACGGCGCGCCACGGTCATCTCGCTGAGCGTGACGCGGGCGCCGAGCTCGACGCACAAACGGCGGTAGGGAAGGTTCGAACCTTTCGTCATCGGCGCCATCACCAGGGCGCCGGTGAGGGTTTCACGGAGATCCATCACCATATTCTCTGTGCTATCTGTCCTTCTGTGGCCATGCTAACTTGGCGCATGCGCTTCATTGTTGTTTTCCTGGCCCTGCTCACGGCGGGCACGTCCGCTCAAAGCCCGGGAAAACACTTTCTCTGGAAGGTCGAAGACGGCAACGGCCAGGCGGCGTACTTGCTCGGCTCGCTGCACGTCCTCACGGCCGATGCGTATCCGCTCGCGGCGCCGATCGAGAAGGCGTTCGCGGAGTCCAAGACGCTTGTCGAAGAGGTCGATCTCGACGAGATGAACGATCCCATGCAGATGATGGCCGCGCTCGCCAAGGCGATGCTGACCGGCGGCCAGACGCTCGATCAGCTCGTGTCGGCGCCGACGTTCGCGGAAGTCAAGAAGCGCGCCGAGGGTTACGGCATGCCGATGGCCGCCATTCAGCGCATGAAGCCATGGCTGGTCGCCATCACACTGATGGCGCCGACGCTGCAATCCGCCGGGTTCAAGCCGGAGCTCGGCATCGACAAGCACTTTTTCGATCGCGCGAAAGAGAAAGGGCTGAAGCGCCAGGCGCTCGAGACGCTGGCCTACCAGATCGATCGGTTCGATCAAATGCCGCCGAAGCTGCAGGAAGACATGCTGAAGGCGACCATCGAAGATCTCGATACGCAAGTCGGCGGCGTCAAAGAGATGGTGCTGGCCTGGACGAATGGCGACGTGGCGACGATGGAGAAGTTGACGCTGACGGCATTTCTCGAGTCGCCGGAGTTGTATCAGCGACTGCTCTCGGAGCGGAACCAGAACTGGATGCCGCATGTCGAACGGTGCCTCACCGAGAACGCCGGCTGTTTCGTGGTCGTCGGTGCGGCGCACCTGCTCGGGAAAGACGGGCTGCCGGTCTTGCTCGCGAAAAAGGGTTACAAGGTCTCTCAGCAATAGCCGGGTTGTTCGTACCCGGACACCCGGTTTCACGTCTGAACGCCGGCCATTCATCACCCGTGAAATCGCGCCTGAATCCCCGGTTTTCGTGGCATATGGCTTGATAGATCCGCCGTTATGAGCGGACTGCTTCGCGACCTCCTCCACGCCTGGCGCGGCCTCCGGCAGAAGCCGGGGTTCCTAATCGCCGCGCTGCTGACGCTGACCATCGGGATCGGCGCCAACATCACGATCTTCAGCATCGTGAACGGCCTCAGCCTGCGGCCGATGCCGTTCGGGGAGCGCACCGATCGTCTCATCACGCTGCATCCGACCCATCCGACGCAACCGCAAGAGGAGCCGAGCTGGGGCGAGTCGGAGATTTCGCTTCCCGACATGATCGACTTCCGCGGCGCGTCTTCCGTTGAGGGCATCGGCGCGTACGCGTTCCGCAATTTCGTCTTGAGCGGCGACGCCTCGAGCGCCGAGCGCGTGCAGGGCGGCTCGGTCACGCCCGATCTGTTCCCGATCCTTGGCGTCGATCCGATCATGGGCCGTCACTTCCTGCCGGAAGAAGGTGCGGCGCCAGGCCTTGAATCGGTGGTGATGATCACGCACGGGTTGTGGCAGCGCCGCTACGGTTCGGATCCCGCCATCATCGGCAAACCGATCATCGTCAACGACCGCGCGCGCACGGTGATCGGCGTGCTGCCGCCGGGGTTCAAGTTCCCGCTGATCGATCAGCTTTACATGCCGCTGCGGTGGGATGAATCGCCGCGCGGCAACCGCAATGTCAACGCCGTCGGCTTGTTGAAGCCGGGCGTGACGGTGGCCCAGGCACAGGGGGAGCTGAGCGGCATTGCCGAACGGCTCGAGCAGACGTATCCACTCATGAATCGCGGGTTCGGTGTGCAGGCGGTGCCAATTCGCCGCTCCTACGTCGACAGCGATACCGATCGCACCAGCGTGGTGTTAATGACCGGCGTCGGATTCGTGCTGCTGATCATGTGCGCGAACCTGGCCAACCTGATGCTGGTCCGTGGTGCATCGCGCCAGCGCGAGCTGGCAATCCGTGCCGCGATGGGTGCACGGCGCGGGCGCCTCCTGTGGGTGTCGCTCGCGGAAAGCGTGTTGCTGGCCGTGCCGGGAGCGGCCATGGGACTGCTGGCGTCGCAGTGGGCGGTCGACGCGATCATCGCATCGTTCCCAGAGGAGCTGCCGTTCTGGTTCAAGTTCGGCGTGGACGGCACCGTGGTGGCCTTTGCGATTGGCACCGCGGCGTTCACCACGCTTGCCGTCGGATTGCTGCCGTCACTTCGCGCCGCGAGCCCGGATCTCGTCAACGACTTGAAGGAAGCGGGCCGTGGCCTGTCGCTCGGCCGCGGCGGGCAGCGGCTGCAGACGGCGCTCGCCATTTCGCAGGTCGCGCTGTGCTTCGGACTGCTCGTCGGCGCCAACTTGATGGTGCGCAGCTTCATTGCCTTGCAGCGTGCCGACCTGGGATTCGATCATCGGCCGATCCTCACCGCACGCGGCTATCTGGCGGGCGATGCCTACGACGAAGTGGCGGCACGGGCCGCGTTCTATCGCCAGGTCGTCACGACGCTGTCCGCGTTGCCGGGTGTGTCGGCGGCCGCGGTCACCACCAGCATTCCCGGAGACGACGGCGGATCGGAGCGCCGGCTCGTGATTGACGGGCGGACGGCGGAGGCGGATGAGGTCAACGTCCAGTCCATCGGCATTTCACCGGCGCTGTTCGAGACCATCGGTCTTCCGCTGGTTGCGGGTCGCACGTTTACCGAACAGGAAACAGGGGATCCCGATGCCAACGTGGCGTTGATCAATCAACGGCTCGCGCAGCGTTTGTGGCCCAACAGCAGCCCGATCGATCGCCGCATCGGCTTCCGCTTCGGCGACGAGTTTCAGTGGCTGCGCGTGATTGGCGTGGCGCCGGACGTGCACTACGAGGAAATCGGCGAGGACACGGAACAGTCGCGGCTCAATGTCTATGTTCCCTATGCCATGGACGGCTCACGGTCGCTCGCGATGCTGGCACGCGTGCAAGGCTCGCCAGATGCGTTGATTGCGCCGGTGAGGGACGCACTGAAGCGCATTGGCCCGGCCTTCCCGATTTTCCGGTTGATGCCGATGCGTGAGCTTCGCCGCTATACGACGTGGGAGCAGGAATTCTTCGGCAACCTGATGGCGTTGTTCGCGGCCTTCGCGCTGCTGCTGGCGTGCCTCGGCATTTACGCGCTGATTTCCTACTCGGTCGGCCGGCGCGCGCGCGAGATTGGGGTGAGGCTCGCGCTTGGCGCCCGTCCGGCGGACGTCATCGGCATGCTGTTGCGCGAAAGCGTCAAGGTCGGCGGCGCCGGGCTGATTGTCGGGTTGACGCTCGCGCTCATGATCGCCCGCGCGCTCGTCGGATCGTTGTACGGCGTGACGGTCGACGCGTGGCTGTTCGCGTCAATGGCGGCGCCATTGGCTTTGGCAATCCTCGCGGCAACCTGGCTGCCGGCTCGTCGCGCGGCGCGCGTGGAGCCTACTGTCGCCCTCCGGGACGAATAAGCCATGGAAGGCGCCCTTCGCGATCTGATCCACGCGTGGCGCGGCCTCACCGGACGGCCGGGGTTTCTCGTGGCATCGCTCCTGACGCTGGCCATCGGCATCGCCGCTAACGTCACGATCTTCTCGCTCATCAACGGCATCGCGCTCCGGCCGATGCCATTCGGCGATCGCACCGAGCGCCTGGTCACGATGCACCCCACGCATCGCCTGATCAATCGCGGACCCGGTTGGGGACATTCCGAAGTCTCGTTTCGCGATCTGCTCGACTTTCGAACGGCGACCACCGTCGAGGGGGTCGGTGCATATCTCACCCGCACCTACGTCCTGAGCGGCGACGCGGCGACCGCCGAACGCGTGCGCGGTGGCTCGGTGACGCCCGACCTGTTCCCGTTACTCGGCATCGATCCGTTTCTGGGGCGCCATTTCAGGGCGGATGACGCGGCGCCCGCCGGCCTCGAATCCGTCGTCATGCTGACGCACGGCTTGTGGCAGCGGCGCTACAGCGCCGACCCCGCGATCGTCGGCAAGTCGATTGTCGTCAACGATCGTCCCCGCGTGGTGATCGGCGTACTTCCGCCGGGAGTCAGGTTCCCGGAAAGGGACGAGATCTATGCGCCGTTGGGTTTCGACCAAACGCCACGCTCCGCTCGTAACGTCAACGCCGTCGCGCTGCTGCGAAGGGGGGTCACGATCGAACAGGCGCGGGCGGAGATGGACACCATCGCCGCTGGCCTTGAGGCGGCCTATCCCGACACGAACCGTGGATTTGGGGTCCAGGTCTTGCCCCTCCGCCGCTCCTTTGTGGGGCCTGACAGCACGCGCATCCCGCTCGTCCTGATGGCGGCAGTGGGGTTCGTGCTACTGATCACGTGCGCCAACCTCGCCAACCTGCTGCTGGTCCGCGGCGTGGCGCGCCAACGCGAGATTGCGGTGCGCTCGGCGATGGGCGCCAGCCGTCGCCGGTTGATGTGGAGTGCGTTCAGCGAAAGCGTCGTCATCGCCGTGCCGGGTGCTGCACTGGGCTTGCTGCTGTCGCAATGGGCCATCGACGGCGTGGTTGCCGCGCTCCCGATGGCGCTGCCGTATTGGGTGGAAATCGGCATCGACGCGCGCGTGGTGCTATTCGCGGTTGGCGCGACGCTGTTCACGACGCTGGCTGTGGGCATTCTGCCTTCGCTGCGCGCCATCCGCACGGACCTGGTCAGCGACTTGAAACAGGGCAGTCGCGGCACATCCCTGGGACGCACGGCGCATCGCGTGCAGTCGGCGCTCGCCGTCGTACAGGTCGCCCTGTGTTTTGGGCTGCTGGTGGGGGCGAATCTCATGGTGCGCAGCTTTCTCGAGATGCGGCGTGCCGATCTTGGTTTCGACCATCGCCCAATTGTTTCCGCGGGAGGATATCTCGCCGGCGATGCGTTCGACGATATGAGAACGCGGGCGGCATTTTTCCGCAACGTCACCACAACGCTGGAGGCGTTGCCGGGCGCCTCCGCCGCGTCGATTATCTCGGCAATCCCCGGAGACGACGGCGGCTCGGGTCGGCAGCTCGTGACCGACGAAAGAATGGGGGAGGGCGACGAGATCATGGCCGAATCGGTCGCCATTGGGCCGTCGCTCTTTGATGTGATTGGCGTGACGTTGCTCGCGGGCCGACCATTCACCGAACAGGAAACGGAGAATCCGGATGCCGAGGTCGCGATCCTCAATGAACGGCTGGCGCGACGGCTCTGGGCGGGCAGCAGCGTTGTCGATCGGCGCATCGGCTTTCGGGGAGATCAGGGTGTTCGCTGGTTGCGTGTGATCGGGGTTGCTCCTGATATCCACTATCGGGAAATCGGCCGCGACACCGAGCAGTCGCGGCTGACGGTGTACCTGCCCTACGCCATGGAAGGCAACCGATCGATGGCAATGCTCGTCCGCGCCGACGGCGCAGCCGAGTCGCTGGTCGTGCCGATGCGTGACGCGCTGCAAAAAGCTGGGCCGACGTTTGCCATCTCCCGCGTGATGGCGATGCAGGAATTGCGGCGGCTGACGACCTGGCAGGAACAGCTGTTTGGCAACCTGATGGCGGCGTTTGCGGCAGCGGCGTTGATGCTGGCCTGCCTTGGCATTTACGCGCTCATTGCCTACTCGGTTGGGCGGCGGTCGCATGAGATCGGCGTGCGCCTGGCCCTCGGTGCGCGGTCGGCCGACGTGATTCAGATGCTGTTGCGCGAAACCGCCGTAGTTGGCGGCACCGGGTTGCTGGTGGGCTTACTGCTCGCGTTGATGATCGCGCGCGCCCTCGTCGGCACGCTGTATGGCGTCTCGTTCGACGCGTGGCTGTTTGTCTCGATGGCGTTGCCGCTGGCGTTCGCCATCCTTGCCGCCACGTGGCTGCCGGCCCGCCGCGCCGCGCGCGTCGAGCCTACCGTCGCCCTGCGGGACGAGTAATTTTCGCTAAGTTGGGGGCAGGCCGCGAAAATTAGCGGTTCGCTAAGCTGGGGGCAGGCCGCGAAAGTTAGCGTTTCGCTAAGTTGCGAATAGGCCGCCGGTGCTGTCCCTATGTCCCTATTGGCGAGGCAGGCGATAGCTTCCTGTTTCGTTGACGATACGGCTAACGGTCGTGGGATGAAGTTCCAGGTAGTTTGCGATTTCTATCAACAGATACCCGTGGACTACATGAGCGCGAAGAATAGCTGCACGGCGTTCGGAACGCCTGCAATCTGCGAACAGATCCGACAAGGGCGGCCTTCCAAGTGCGCGATAAGATCTTGGCAACCTCGCTCGGTATAACGTCGCGCCAATTACTCGACGTACGCGCTTTTTGAATTCATGTGGGCCTTCGGCGGCGGCACGGACCAGGTCTGAGTATGCCTCCGGCTCCTTCCTTACTTGTTCGATCAGTAGCTCGCGTGATTCTTCAAGGGTTGACGCCCCGAAAAGCGATTCGAGCCACGTTAGCGTGAGGAACTTCGGTGACGCTTTGCCGATCGTTGCGTTATAGCTACTCCACTGCCATTGGCCGGCGTCTGTGACGAGTCCTGCTGCGACAGGATTGCGCAATACATATGCGATTGCGTTTCGGAGGTAGTCGGTATCGTCTATGACGATTCCCGTATACGGGCCGTCCCATAGATGCCCCGTGGTATGGTGACGCCAATTCACGTACTGGGCATAGAGACCATCAATGTGGTGCATCACGTCCGCGATATTGGCGCGCGGCGTGTGCAAGACCAGGTGAAAGTGGTTGCCCATTAAGCAATAGGCGAAGCACTCAGCGCCAAACTTCACGAGAGCGATCGCGAGAATCTTCAAGAATCGCCTTCGATCGACGTCGTCGACGAAGATTGGCTGCTTTCGGTTACCGCGCGCCATGACGTGATAGATCGCGCCACAGAATACGATTCGATGTCTTCTGGCCATGCCCCGGTCGATACAAACTGAAGGCCTGGCGCCAACGCTCGAAAATCAACGCAAATTGCCCGATAACGGCAAAGCTCAGCGAAATTTCTGCGTCGATCGTGCGCTGCAGATGACGCATTTTTTGAAACTTGAGTTGACGACGATTAATTCCGAGGCCGAGGGCTGGCCCAGACTTAGCGATTCGCTAAATTTCGCGGCCTGCCCCCAACTTAGCGGGCCGAGTAAAACGGGCGCGGAGTCTTTCGATGTCGGCGCGCACGTCGCAGCCTTCGAGGTGATCGTTGACCAGACCCATTGCCTGCATGAACGCATAGCAGGTGGTAGGTCCCACAAACGTCCACCCCCTCGCTTTCAGATCCTTCGACAACGCGATCGATTGCGGCGTCGTGCTCATCTTCATGAGCTGCGCGCGCGTGAGGCGCTTCGGGCCGCGCGCTTGCCTCCGGCTCCCACGACCAGAAGTACGCCGCCAGCGAGCCCTTCTCGCCGATAAGCTCGAGCGCGCGCTTCGCGTTATTGATCGTCGATTCAATCTTGCCGCGATGCCGGACGATGCCGGCGTCCTTGAGCAGGCGCTGCACATCGCGCGCGCCAAAACGCGCCACTACCGCGGGCTCGAAATCCTTGAAGGCGCGGCGGAAGTTGTCGCGCTTGCGGAGGATCGTGATCCAGCTCAGGCCCGATTGAAAGCCTTCGAGGCAGATCTTTTCGAACAGCCGCCGGTCGTCGGTGACCGGCCGGCCCCATTCATGATCGTGGTAATGGAGGTACAGCTCGTCAGAGCCGGGCCACGTGCATCCGCCTTTGCCTGACGGCTTCGGCGCGACAGGCCGCTTCACTTCTTCTTGACCTTCGCGGACTTCTTCGGCGAGGCCTTGGCCTCGGCTTCGAGCGCGGCTTTCAACTTCCCAAACTCAGCTTTCACCTTGGCATCGACGACTGGGTAGCGCGGATCGAGCGATTGAATGGCGTCGATAATCACCGCCGAGACCACCAGCCGCGTAAACCACTTCCGATCGGCGGGCACCACGAACCAGGGCGCCGTCTCGGTGGCGGTGTGTCGAATGGTGTCCTCGTAAGCGTTCATGTACTCGGTGAAATGGGCCCGCTCGCCGACGTCGGCGGGCGAGAACTTCCAGTGCTTCTCGGGTTCAGCGAGCCGCTCCAGGAACCGCTCGCGCTGTTCCTCCTTCGACACATGCAGAAAGATCTTGCGGACGACCACGCCCTGGCGCGACAGGTATCGCTCGTAGGCGTTGATGTCTTCAAAGCGTTCGCGCCAGATGTTCTTGGTCACCATGTCCCGCGGCAATTGCTGGCGGGCGAGGATGTTCGAATGCACGCGGACGACCAGCGTCTCCTCGTAGTACGAGCGATTGAAGATGCCGATGTGGCCGCGGCGCGGCAGCGCCCGCGACGCGCGCCAGAGAAAATCGTGATCGAGCTCCTCCGGTGACGGCCCCTTGAACGAGTGGACCTCGCAGCCCTGCGGGTTGACGCCGCTCATCACGTGCTTGATAGTGCCGTCCTTGCCGGCGGCATCCATCGCCTGGAAGATCAACAGCACGGACCACTGATCCTGGGCGTAGAGCCGTTCCTGTAGCTCGCCCATCTTCTTGCAGCCCTGCTTCAACATCTCGCCGGCGATCGGCTTGAGGCGCTTGCCCCACGGGTCCGACGGGCTGATGTCTTTGAGGTGGAAACGCGAGCCGTTGGTGATGCGATAACGCCCGGCCAGGTCGGCCGGCGATGGGATGGTCATGACGGCAGATCCTACTCCGACTTCTTCAGAACTGTCCGCACCGCAAAGGCCAGCGACCCGATCATGATGACGATCCCGATGGCATGGGTCCAGCGGCCGAGCGCCTGATCGAGGTGGAGGATGCCTAATTGCGTGAGGATGAACTCCCAGTCGTGGCCTTCGACCTCGGCGCCGGTTTTCCCGCCGAGCAGCACCAGTTGCAGCGATCGCGAGTCGGCGATGTAGGGTGCCAGGTCGACGAGGTTCTGGCCGGCCCACCAGGTGCAGACGGCCGCGCCGAAAAGCTCCGGCGGATCCTGGCGGAGGAAGGCGACCGCCGCAATCACCGGGATCAAGAACTGCAGGAGGCTGCCGCCGAGTACCGGTCATGAACTGGCCGAACATCGCGAAGATGAAATGGCCGGCCTCATGGAAGATCAGGTCGGGCAGGTGGAGCCACGAGTCCATCGCATCGGGGCTCGTCGGCGTCAAGGCGAACTGCCACGTCCAGATTGCGAGCCCGACGAGCAACGCGATGCGCGTCCACCTGGTGACGCCGCCGAGCGCCTCGTCCTCGAGATTGCGGGCCATCGTTAGTGGTGCGGCGCCGGAGCGAGAACCGCGAGTACCAGCAGGCGTCCCGCTCCCGTATTGCGCACGCCGTGCGCGACCCCTTCGGGTGCGACCAGAAGATCGCCTGCCGTCATTGGCAATTCGTTCCCGGCGAGCAGGAATACCCCGCTCCCTTCGATGACGACATAGACCTTGTCCTGCCCGGCATGCGCGTGCAGCGCGTGTTCCTGGCCGGGCTCGAACGCATTGAGGCCGACGAGCACGCGCGGCGATTCAAAGATCGTCGTCTTGCCCATTTTCTGCGGCGAGTAGACGGCCTGGTCGCGCGGACGAATGACGATGGGATGAGTCATAACAGTGAGCAGTCAGCAGTCGGCAGTTAAGAGTTCAGGGCCTTCGCGCCGCCATATTGAGGCGCCAGTAGTCCAGCGTGAATGGCGGATCTTCCCTGGATGACAGCTCGGTCACCCGATCGATGAACTCCCGCTTCAACTCCGCCGACGGCAATCGTTCCAAGTGCGGATGGTAGATCACCGTAGTGACGAATTCCCGATAGTCGGCCTCGGTGGCCAGCATCGTCGGCGCCTCTTCGAGGTTGGTGTCGATGTCGACGAAGCCGGCCGCGCGTAACCGGGTTGCGGTCACGTCAGCATTCGCGAATTCCCAGGGGCCAGGCCAGTCGGTGAAATATTTCGCGAAGCGTCCCGCGCGCATCACCCTCTCGGCGAGCTGGTGGGCGCGGACCAGGTTTGGCCCGCCACCGCACTGCGCGTGCAGGCGCCCGCCGGATCGCAACGCCCGGAAGAGGCCGGCAAAGAGCGCCGGATGATCCTTGATCCAGTGGAACGTGGCCGTGCTGAAGACGAGATCGACGGCGTTGGCGAATGGCAGATCGGGCAGCGAGACGTGCACGAACTTGACGCGTGGGCCGTAGGTGGGCCGCAGGTTGGTCCGCGCGGTCAACAGCATGTTCCACGAGCGATCGATCGCGATCAGCGCGTCCCTGTGGCAGCCGCTCCATCAGCGCGCCGGTGAGGCGGCCACTGCCACACCCGGCATCAATCGCGAGCTCGTCGCCGAGAACTGCCAGCCGAGACAGAACCTTCTCGCCCCAGCTGGTCTGGGGGCCCGACACCTTGTGATAGGCGGTTGCGTTCCACTCGGTCACGCGGTCTAGTGTAGCCCGCAGGAAGTTGACAGTTGACGGTTGACAGTTGCTTGATACCCTCGCGAAGATGCTGTTCCCACGACAATGACTTTTCCTGCCACGCGCCTGTCGGTGGTCGAGCGGACGCGCAGCGGTGATGAGGAAACCCGCCGCCTCGCCCTCGCCACGATCATCGAGGCGTACTGGAAACCGGCCTACAAATACCTGCGCGATGAAATGGTCGCTCACGCCCGATCAAGCCGCCGACCTGACGCAGGAATTTTTCACCACCACGCTCGAGAAAGAGGTGATCGAGAAGTACGAGCCCGGGCGCGCGAGGTTCCGCACCTACCTGCGCATGTGCCTCGACGGCTTCGCCGGCAACGCCCGCAAGGCCGAGCGACGCTTGAAGCGAGGCGGCGGCGTGACCATTGTGCCGCTCGACTTCGAGACCGCCGAAGGCGAGATTGCCCACCACGAGGCCGCGGTCGACGCCGACGTCGACGAGCTGTTCTACCGCGAATGGGTGCGGGCGCTCCTCGAGCGATCGGTGGCGGATCTCAAACAGGCGGCGCAGTCGTCCGGGCGTCCCGTGGTGTTCGAGGTCTTCGCGCGATACGACCTGCTCGGCGACACCGACGCGCGTCCAACGTATGCCGAGATCGCGCGCGCGCTGGGCCTCACCCCGGCGACGGTCACCAACCACCTGGCTGCAATGCGGCGGCAGTTTCGCGCCATCGTGCTCGAGCGGCTGCGTGAGCTGACCTCCAGCGAAGAAGAGTGGGAAGCCGAAGCGGCCAAACTGCTAGGGGGTAAGCGCTGATCTCCAACCGCGCGATCGATCGACTGCGTGACGCGGCGGCGTGGCCGGAACTCGACGCCCGCTACGAAATCACCGGTGTGGCCGGCAGCGGCGGCATGGGTACCGTCTACGTAGCGCGAGACCACGTGCTCGATCGCGACATCGCGGTGAAAGTGCTCGATGTCGCCGATCAGAAAGGTTCGCGCGCGGCCCGCCTCCAGCGGGAGGCCCACATCCTTGCCCGCCTCGATCATCCGGGCATCGTGCCCGTTCACGATGCCGGGGAGTTGCCCGACGGCCGCACCTTCTACGTGATGAAGCTGGTGAAGGGCCGGCGCCTCGACGACCTCGTCTCAGAGCAGGCCAGCCTCGCCGATCGCCTGAACGCGTTCGGCCGCGTGCTCGATGCCGTGGCGTTCGCCCACGCGCACGGTGTGGTGCATCGCGACCTCAAGCCCGAGAACGTGATGGTCGGGGGCTTCGGCGAGGTGTATGTGATGGATTGGGGCGTTGCGCAAGATAGCGTCGGCGATGCCGAGGCCACCGTCGTGGGCACGCCGGGCTTTATGCCACCTGAGCAGGAGCTCGGCCGGGTTCGCGTGGATGCCCGCGCCGACATCTTCGCGCTTGGCGCGCTGCTCCTGCACCTCGCCGGCGAGGCGGCGCCGCGAGCGCTCCAGGCCATTGCCGAGAAAGCGCGCGCCCCTGATGCCAACCGGCGTTATCAGGACGTGGCGTCGCTGGCAGCCGACCTAGCGAGATTCCGGAACCAGGATCCCGTGGATGCGTATCGCGAGTCCATCGGCGAGCGGGCCGTCCGGCTGTACCGGCGATACGAACTGCCCGTGCTGCTGTTGCTGGCGTATATCGTGATGCGGTTCGCGTTGCTGGTATTCCGAGGAATCTAGGACGGTACACGTCCGCCAGGGCGACGTTGAAGATGTTCTCAGGAGGAACGAATGAAGAAACCGGTGTTCGCGATGCTGCTTGGCGGAGTTCTCGGCGTGTTCGACGGGCTGACGGCATTGATCACCGGGGGCCCGGAGATCCCGGCCATGATCGGAACTATCGTAGCGGGATCGACCTTCAAAGGCGTGATCGCGGGCTTGATTGTGGGATTGGTGGCACAGAGGACCCAATCGCTCGCCGTAATCGTTGCCGTCGGACTGATCGTCGGCGCGTTGTTCGCCTATCTGGTGACGATTGGAGGCCCATATTTTTGGGAGATCATCTTGCCTGGCTCCATCGTTGGCCTGGTCGTCGGCTTTGCCACCGCTAAGTACCGCGGACCACAAACGGTGAGGAGCACTTAGTTTTCAATTTTAATTTTTTGATTCTCAATTTCAATAGCTCCACGGCCTGAACGCGAGCATGCCCCACGCCGACAGGTAGCCCGAGACGATCAGCGCGGCCAGCGACACCATGAGCGCATAGGCACGCAGCCATTTGCCGGCGCCGCTCATGAAGGCGTCCACGGTGAACAGGAACGACAGGATCGCGGCGGCGGGAAACAGGATCGATCCCGCGAAGATGGCCGCGGTCCAGATGTTGCGCGTTCCCAGTTGCGCCAGACCGGCGTTCATCACGGCCATCACCGGCAGCAGGAGACCGACACTGCACAACAGCAGCCAGAGCTTCAGCCACCAGAACCCCTTTGGCTCGGCGCGACGCGCGTGGACGATCCAGGGAATCATCATCAGCAGGGGTGTGAACGCGAGCCCCGTCGATGCGAGCACCGGCCAGCGCACGCTCTCGATGCGCCATCGCGGCCTTCGCTCGGCGTACAGACTTCCACCGGTGAGCACCATTGTGCCAGCGTCATCGCTGGCAAAGACGCGTGTCGGTTCCGGATCGGCGTCGAGACGAAACAGGTTGTTGGCGACAGGCACGAGCGGCGCCGGCCGTCCGAATACCGGCGTGGCCTGAAGCCGCTTGCCGTCCACGGAAATCGTCTGGCCGCTGAGCAGCCATTCGATGAATGCGAACGCCTGGTTGCGTGGGTTGGCTTGGTGGTAATACCCCTCGTACTCGCGAAGAATTGCGTCGGGGACCTCCGCTGCCAACTTTGGCGGCGGTTCGACCTCGGCTTTCAAGTACCTGATGGCGAGCTGCGAGATGCGGCGAATGGCCTCGCCCGAGTGCGTGGAATTGAGCAACACCACATAGCCAACGTCCCGTGACGTCGAGTACGCGAACGACGAGATGAAGCCGTCGATGCCGCCGTTGTGGCCGAGCATCGGAAACCCGTCCACGAAGGAGTTGAACAGGCCTGTGCCGTATCCCGAATGGAGTCCTGCCTTCGATGCCAGGGATGTGGTCGGGTGCTCCATGTTGCTCAGGTACTCAGGGTCAATCACGAGGTCTTCGCCGATCTCCCCCCAGTTCAACAACACGTGGACGAACTTGCCGAGGTCAGCAGCGGTCGTGTGCAGATTGCCGGACGGCCTCAGGTAGATCTGTGTGTACGGCACCGGCGCGCCAGTGCGGTCTTTGTAGCCCTTGGCGAGCTTCGGATAATCGGCTTCGGTCAGGTGAAAGCTGCTCTCCGTCATGCCGACGGGTCTGAAGATGTGCTCGGCGATGCGGTCTTCGTACTTCTCGGCGGTGACCTTCTCGATGATGTAGGCCGCGATGCCGTAACCGGGGTTCGAATACGACATGCGGGTGCCCGGCTTCCAGCGGACCACCCGCGACGCCGAGTTGAGACGCAGCACCTCCGCGAGCGGTATGTCGGCCGGATGCGACACGTTGTACATCTCGTTGAAGTGCATGTCGTCGAAGCCGGCTGTGTGCTGCAGAAGATGGATCACCCGAATCGGATTGTCGACCATCCAGGCGTTGTCGACCTGGACGTCGGGCGCAAGCTCGACGATCGGCGCGTTGAGATCGATCTCACCGTCCTCGTACAACTGCACCAGGGCCCCGGCGATGAAGGTCTTGCTGATCGATCCGGCGCGGAAGTGCGTCTCCGCGGTCACCGGTGTCTTGGCATCGCGATCGGCAAAGCCGACGCCGCCGGCCCACTCGACGCCGCCCAACCGCACTAGCGCGATCCCGGCGCCCGGCACACCGGTGTCGTCGAGCACCTTCTGCACGGCGGCCTTGAATTCGTCGACCGTCTTCGGATGCGGATCGTCGGCGGACTGTTGAGCCGTCGCGGCGGAGCACGCTGACGCAAGCAGCGCCAGCGCCACAATCAATCGCATGCGGAATAGTAGTAGCAGTTCAATCGGAAACCGCCAGTTCGCCAGGGACGATGGGCCGAGTCCGCGGCAGCAGGCCCAGTCTCGCCAGGTTGCCCACAAACGCGAGAATGCCGACGAACACCAGGAGCTTGACTATGTCGAAGGTCGTGCTGCGGGGCAGGGCTTTCCACATGAACCAGAGAATGGGCTGGGCGATGGTCACGGCCCATACCGAGCCGTAGAAATAGCGGCGCTCGTGGCCTTCTCCGGCGGTGGAGGGTTTGACGCGCGGTAATTTGCCGAGCGCGCCGAGCACCCACATGGTGCCGGCGATCGGAAAGTAGAACCATTCGTACATCTGCTTCAAGCGCCATTCGCCGGTGAAGATCGCGTAGAGGAGTCCGCCGGCGTTCAGCACGGCAAACGCAACGACCTCGCCCCACGCGATGGTGTAGCAGATGCGGCGATAAAGCGGGTTCGGTCGATCCTCCGTGAAGCGAATGATGTACGGCGCCGGCTCGCAGCCCGGAAGCTTGCCGGACAGGCCGGCAATCCCGGTACCGACGAGCACGATCCCAAGCCACATGAGCAACCGCTGATCGAAGCCGCGCTCGAACAAGTCGAAAGTGAGCGGCCCGGGCGCGATGAAGAACACGAAGATCCAGATCGGCCAGTGATTGAAGCGGTAATACAGCTTGTTTCGAGTCCGAATCTTCCGCTGCGTGTCGAATTCGATGCGCAGGGAATCGGTATTGACCTTCACGTCCAAGGCAGTTCACTCACCGGAATCAGTATAAATTCAGTTAACGATGAAAGGACACGAAGGATGGGATGACTACGCGGCCTATTACGACTGGGAAAACCGGCAAACGGTGGGCCGTCGCGACATCGCTTTCTGGCAGCGGATGGCCGCCGCGGTCGACGGCGCCATCCTCGAATTAGGGTGCGGCACAGGCCGGGTCGCGCTCCCGGTAGCGCGGGACGGCGCCACCGTGATTGGCATCGATCGGTCGGAATCCATGCTGGCCCGCGCACGAATGCGCGTACGCCGCGCGCGGCTTGGCTCGCGTATCAAGTTGATCCGCGGCGACATCCGTCACCTGCCGTTTCCCGACAAATCATTTCCGCTCGTGATGGCGCCGTACGGCATCCTGCAATCGCTGCTCGATGAGCGGTTGCTGTCGGCCACCTTGAAGGACGTGCAGCGCGTCCTCGCGCGCAACGGGACGTTCGGCGTCGAACTGGTTGCGGACCTGCCGGCGTGGGATGAGTATTCAAACCGCGTCACGTTCCGCAGTAAGCGGGGACCACACGGCAAGCCGATCCAGCTGGTCGAAAGCGTGAAGCAGGATCGTCGAAAGCACATCACCAGGTTCGAGCAGGAGTTCGTCGAAGGCCGCGGCAAGAGCGCCACCCGAAAGAAATTCAGCCTCGCCTTCCGGACCCTGAACGTGCCGCAAATGGTCCAGCGGCTCGAAAAAGCAGGGCTGGAGGTCTCGGCGCTTCTCGGCGATTATCAGGGCGGTCCGTGGGACCTTCGCGCCGAGGTCTGGATAATCCTGGCCCGGCGGGGGTAAAATGACCTGTTTTCCCAAGTCTTTCCTAGGAGTTTCCTGATGTCCGGCCATTCCAAATGGCACACGATTAAGCACAAGAAGGGCGCCGCCGACGCCAAGCGCGGCAAGGTTTTCACGCGCCTGATCAAGGAATTGACGGTCGCGGCCCGCAGCGGCGGTGGCGATCCGGGTATGAACCCGCGCCTGCGCACCATCATCGCGGCGGCCAAAGAAGTGAACATGCCCGCCGACAACATCAAGAAGGCGATCCAGCGCGGCACGGGCGAGCTGCCCGGCATCGTCTACGAAGAGATCACCTACGAGGCGTACGGCCCCGGCGGATCGGCGCTCATCATCGAGACGATGACCGACAACAAGAACCGCACGGTCGGCGAGCTGCGCCACATGCTCGAGAAGCATGCCGGCAATCTTGCCTCCACCAACGCGGTGGCGTGGATGTTCTCCAAGAAGGGCCTGATCGTCGTCGAGAAAGCCAAGGCCGACGAAGAGAAGCTGTTGAGCATCGCGCTCGACGCCGGCGCCGACGACATGGCCGATGAGGGCGACAACTGGGAAGTGCTGAGCGATCCGGGCGCATTTGAAGCGGTGCGCGACGCGGTGAAAGCCTCAGGCGTGGAACCTGCCAGCGCGCAGGTAGCCATGCTGCCGCAGAACTACGTCAAGCTCACGGGTGCTCCGGCCAATCAGATGATTCGCCTGATGGACGCGCTCGACGATCACGAAGACGTCAAGCAGGTCTGGTCGAACTTCGACATCGAGGAGAAGGAGATCGAGGCCTCACTGGCGTGAGGGTCTTCGGCATCGACCCCGGCTCCGACCGCACCGGTTACGGCTGCGTCGACAGCGACGGCCGCACCCATCAGCTCGTGCAGTGCGGGGCCGTTCGAGCCGGCGCCGGCGCCACGTTTCCCGATCAACTGTCGATCATCTACCGCGAGCTCACCGCGCTCCTGGCGGAATGCCGTCCGGAGTGCGTGGCGATCGAAAACATCTTTCACGCCGTGAACGCGCGGAGCGCCTTGAAGCTCGGGCACGCGCGCGGCGTGGCCATGCTCGCGGCCATTGAGGCGGGGGTGACGGTGGTCGAATACACGCCCGCCGAAATCAAGCGCTCGGTCGTGGGCTACGGCCGCGCCGAGAAGCCGCAAGTGGCGCAGATGGTGAAGCTGCTGCTCGGCCTCGACGCGATTCCGAAACCGCACGACGCAACCGATGCGCTCGCGGTGGCGATCTGTCATCTGCATAACGGCTGCGGCGTGACCGTGAAGAAGTCGCAAGCGGGCCTCAAGTCCTGGCGCCAATACAAGCCATGACCCTTCGACTCGCGTCCGACCGGCGCCGCCGGCCGCACGCTCGCTCAGGGCGCGGCCGATGATCGCAAGACTCTTCGGCCGCGTCGCCGACAAGCATCCGAATCGATTGATCGTTGACGTATCCGGCGTGGGCTATGACGTTCTGGTGCCGCTCTCGACCTTCTACGTGTCGGCCGACGTGGGCTCGGAGATGGCGCTGCGGATCCACACGCACGTGCGCGAGGATCAGCTGGCGCTCTACGGGTTTGCCACCGAGCTCGAGCTGTTGATGTTCGAGCGATTGATCGCGGTGAGCGGCATTGGTCCGAAGCTCGCGCTGTCGGTGTTGTCGGGGATCGAGCCGCGCGACCTGGCCGGCGCGATCCAGCGCAACGACCTCGCGCGCCTGACCGCCATTCCCGGCGTCGGCAAGAAAACGGCCGAGCGGATGTGCGTCGAGCTGCGCGATCGCCTGCCCAAGGGGATCGAGGCGTCGCCGGCGTCGCCGGCCGATTCGCTGCGCGAAGATCTGGTCTCCGCCCTCGTGAATCTCGGCTACCATCGTCAGGCGATCGACAAGTCGCTCGACAAGCTGTTGTCGAGCAAGAGCGAGTCCCGTTTCGAGGATGTGCTGCGGTCGGCACTCAAGGATCTATCACGCGCGTGAGCGATGAGCGACTGTTGACACCGTCGCGCGTGGACGAAGACGCGCAGGACGAAGGCCTTCGGCCGCGTCGGCTGGACGATTACATCGGCCAGGACCGCATTCGTGAACAACTCGAGGTGGCGATGACCGCCGCGCGCCAGCGCGGCGAGGCGCTCGATCACACGTTGCTCTATGGCCCGCCGGGCCTCGGCAAGACCACGCTGGCGTATGTGATTGCGAACGAGCTGGGCGTGCCGATTCGCACCACGTCAGGCCCGGTGATTGAGAAGCCCGGCGACCTGGCCGGCATCCTGTCGAACCTGCAGCCGCGCGAAGTGCTGTTCATCGACGAGATCCACCGCCTGTCGCCATCGATTGAAGAGATCCTCTATCCGGCCATGGAGGACTTCGAGCTGGACATCGTGATTGGGCAAGGGCCCGGGGCGCGATCGGTGAAGGTGCCGGTCGAGCCGTTCACGCTGGTGGGCGCCACCACGCGCGCGGGACTACTGACCTCGCCGCTGCGGGCGCGGTTCGGCATCGTGCAGCGGCTGGATTTCTATTCGGCCGCCGACATCGAAGAGATCGTGCGGCGGTCGGCGCGGATACTCAACGTGCCGATGGACGACGCCGCGGCGGTGGACATGGCCAGCCGCTCGAGAGGGACGCCGCGCATCGTGAACCGCCTGCTGCGACGCGTTCGTGATTATGCGCAGGTGCGTGCCGACGGAAAGATCAACGGCGAGGTGGCGCGCGCCGCATTGGAACTGCTCGACGTCGACAAGTTCGGGTTCGACGACAGCGATCGCCGCCTGATGCTCACCGTGATCGATAAGTTCAGCGGCGGCCCCGTCGGGCTCGGCAGCCTCGCGGCGGCGCTTCACGAAGAAGCCGATGCCATCGAAGACATGTACGAGCCGTACCTGATCCAGATCGGCTTCCTGGAGCGCACGCCGCGCGGGCGCATGGCGACGGCGCGCGCGTATGAGTATTTCGGGCGCAAGAAGCCCGGAGGAGGGTTGTTTTGAACGTCCGCCGCGTTGAGATCAAGAGCCTGGCCACCTACGTGCCGCCGAAACTGCTGACCAATGCGGATCTCGAGAAGTTGGTCGACACGACCGACGAGTGGATTCTGCAGCGGACCGGCATTCGCCAGCGGCACATCGCGGAGCCCGGCGTCGCCACCAGCGATCTCGCGGCCGAAGCCGCGCGCGAGGCCATCAAGCGCGCCGGCCTGACGCCCGACGACATCGACGTGATCGTGGTCGGCACCGTGACGCCGGACATGTTGTTTCCCAGCACGGCGTGCCTGGTGCAGCACAAGATCGGCGCGAGCAAGGCGTGGGGGTTCGATCTCTCGGCGGCGTGTTCGGCATTCACCTATTCACTGACGGTGGGCAGCCAGCTGGTGGCGACCGGCGGTGCGAAGCACGCGTTGGTGATCGGCGCCGACGTGATGTCGAGCATCATCGACTACACCGATCGCGCCACGTGCGTGTTGTTCGGCGACGGCGCGGGCGCGGTGGTGCTCGGTCCGTCCGCTGACGAGAACATCGGCATCCTCGACTACGACCACATGATCGATGGCAGCGGCGGAGGGGCGTTGTGCATGCCAGCAGGCGGCAGCCGGCTGCCGGCCTCACATAAGACGGTGGATGAGCGGCTGCATTACGTGAAGCAGGAAGGCCAGGCGGTGTTCAAGTTCGCGGTGCGCAACACCGGCGAGATCTGCGAGCGGTTGCTGAAGAGACACAACCTGACCGGCGACGATATCGACCTCTTCGTATCGCACCAGGCCAACAAGCGCATCATCATGTCGGCCGCCGAGAAGATTGGGATGCCCGAGGAGAAGGTGATCATCAACATCGATAAATACGGCAACACCACGGCGGCGACGATTCCCCTGGCGCTCAACGATGCGATGGAATCGGGGCGCCTGAAGAAGGGGCACCTGATCCTGCTGACCTCGGTGGGTGCGGGGTTCACCGTCGGCTCGGTACTCGTCCGTTGGGGCATCTGACCATACCCTTGACTGTTCCATATTGAGTCTTCATAGGCTTTTAACCTCATCGTAACCGACCCATCCACTGTTATTTGGCGTCATATGTGTTGAGACGGCACATACGACACACGTTTTGCGTCTTAACGACACATAACGGTTTGTCATCCAGTGCAATTTGAAGCCTAATTAGACTTTCCCTTGAATATTAAGTCCTATAAAGTCCTATTAACGTATTTCAAGTTTGTTATTGACGTGTTTGGCTCAGGGTTTGCTCTAGTCGGACCGAATGCTCAAGCTCCCCCCAGCTCGAATTCTCATCGCGCTCACCGCGATCATGGCCGTGACCGGCCTCGCGGACACGGCGTCGGCCCAAGACAAACTTGATCGCGCGCTGCGCGAGGCGAGCCGGTCCGGCCAGTCGCAGCGCGTCATTTTCAAGTCCAAAGCCGGCTACGAAGCGTGGGCGAGGAAGCTCCTCACGCAGAAGGGCAAGGCCATCGACGCTGAACTGCCGAGCGTCGGCTCTTTCGCAGTCGAACTGACCGCCGACGAAATGAACCTCGTCTGCAACAGCACCGTTTCGGACGGCTGTTCGGCAGATGCCATCGTCACGTCGAGCGGCCAGCGCGCGGGTTTTCGCACCGTGTTTTCCGCGCCGCAGGTGAATACGCTTCTGGGCACGCTGGGTCTCTCGACGAATCCCTTCGGCGGCTTGGGCGTGACCGTCGCCGTGATCGACTCGGGTATCTATCCTGCGGCCGCGTTTGGCACTCGCATCAAGGCGTTCTACGACTTCACTGGCGGTGGCCTCCGCGCGACGCAGCCGTTCGACGACTACGGCCATGGCACGCACGTCGCGGGCCTGATTGGCGCGCTTGAACTGTCCGAACTGCAGTACCAGGGCGTCGCGCCCAGTGTCCGGTTCGTCGGCCTGAAGGTGCTGGACTCGCGGGGCGCCGGCAAAACCAGCGACGTGATTCGCGCGATCGAGTTCGCGATCGCGAATCGCGAAACTTACGGCATCGACATCATCAACCTCTCGCTCGGCCATCCGATTTTCGAACCGGCCGCCAGCGACCCGCTCGTGCGCGCGGTCGAGAAGGCGACGCAGGCCGGCATCATCGTTGTTGTCTCGGCGGGCAATCACGGCGTTGATGAGGACGGCGAGCTGGGCTTCGGCGGCATCACCTCTCCTGGTAATGCGGCGTCGGCGCTGACGGTTGGCGCAGCCGATCACAACGGCACGATCACGCGTGACGACGATAGCGTCGCCGCCTACAGCTCGAGCGGCCCGACGTGGTACGACGGCCTGGCGAAGCCCGATTTCGTGGCGCCCGGCCATTTCCTCACCTCCGAGTCCGCGCCGCGCAGCTCCTTGTATAAGGAGTATCCGTCGCTGCGAACCAAGGACAAGGGTCGGGAATTCATGCATCTGTCGGGCACGAGCATGGCCGCCGCGGTGGTCACTGGCGTCGTGGCACTGCTCGAACAGAACACGCGCGGCGCGATGACGCCGAACCTCGCGAAGGCCGTCCTGCAGTTCACGGCCATCCCGTTGCAGCAAAACGGCGCGCTGGTGAATCCGCTCCGCCAGGGCAGGGGCGAGGTGAACGCAAAGGGCGCGTTGAATCTCGTCAACCACATCGACGCCACCGTGACGTCGTTGTCTGAATCGTGGCTGTCGGGTCCCGTCGTCAAGGCGACGACGATCGATACCCAGACTTACGCGTGGGCCGGCAACATCGTCTGGGGCGACAACATCGTCTGGGGCGACTCGGTCTTTTACAACCTGCCGATTTTTGGCCTCAACATCGTGTGGGGCGACAACATCGTGTGGGGCGACAACATTGTCTGGGGCGACAACATCGTCTGGGGCGATGACGCCGACCGCATCGTGTGGGGCAACAACATCGTGTGGGGCGACAACATTGTCTGGGGCAACAACGTTGTGTGGGGCAACAACGTTGTGTGGGGCGACAACATCGTGTGGGGCGACAACATCGTGTGGGGCAACAACATCGTGTGGGGCAACGACAGTGTTGTGTGGGGCAACAGTGACGACAACATCGTGTGGGGCAATCGCTCCGCCGGCGACAACATCGTCTGGGGCGACAAATCGTCTGAAGGCGACAACATCGTCTGGGGCGATCGGTCGGGCAAAGGCAACGGCAACGGGAAGGGCGGCAAGTAATGGAGAAGATGCCTTACCAGCCTGACCTGGATCGCGCCATGACCGTTGCCAGCACCGGATCGGCCGTCACCAGTGACTGGCGTGAAGGGCTGCCGGTGATGAAGGGGGCACGGGTGACGTTGCGCGAGCTCGAGATTTCAGACGCGCCGTCGCTCTTCGCCATGCTGACGCCCGAAGAAGTGTCGCGCTTCATTTCGCCGCCGCCGACCACGGTCGACGGTTTCGAGCGCTTCATCACGTGGGCCTGCGCCGAACGCGCGGCGGGCCGTTTCACGTGCTTCGCGGTGGTGCCGCACGGCATGACCACGGCGATTGGATTGTTCCAGGTCCGCCAGCTCGAACCGGGCTTCGCGACCGCTGAATGGGGCTTCGCGCTCGGTTCGGAGTTTTGGGGAAACGGAATGTTCATGGACGCCGCCCGGATGGTGGTGGACTTCTCGGTTGAAACGCTCGGCGTGCGCCGGCTCGAAGCGCGCGCGTCGGTGGCCAATGGCCGCGGCAACGGCGCGCTGCGCAAGCTCGGCGCCCAGCAGGAAGGCGTGCTCCGCAGGTCATTCCTCAAGAACGGCGTGTATCTGGATCAGATGCTGTGGTCGATCCTCAACGAGGAATGGCGTCAGGCAAAAGCGGTATGGGGGAACAGGGTCATTCACTAGTCCGCCTTCGCCAGAGGCCTGGCGGCCAAGGACCCGAACCTGTGCAGTAGTGTAAAACGTGGCTCTTGAGCCGGGGTAAGATACCCCGGCTCAGTTCTTGTACGTCTGTACGGTTCTTTGTTTTGTCCGAACGGTTTTTTGCAACCCGGTGACGTTGACCGCGGTCCTGGATTCTTGATGAAACCGACTCCCCGGTGGAGATGGACGACGGTCGTGTCGCTCGTCGTGAGCGCGCTGGCTGCGGTTCCGTCTGCCGCCAGCCACGCCGACGAGGCCGTGCGCAACGTGATCGCGGCCGGCCACACCGCGCGCGTGATCATGCAGTTCGCGTCGACCGCGGAACGGGATGCCGCGTTCAGTCGCCTGCTCGATCGCGGCGCCGCCGTGCGAACCGCGGATACCGAGGCGGGACCCGCCCTCGTAGTCTTCGGCAGCGCCGCCCTGTTCAGCAGCGAATTTCCTCATGCGCGCCAGATCTCCCTCGACGCCGGGGTCTCGGTGTCGGCGATCAGGCAGCCGGCGCGCTCCACCTGGCGGCCACGCTCGGCAGAGGCGCCTGCGGTCAATCCTTCACGCCGCGGTATCGCCGTGGCGATTATCGATTCTGGAATTCGGCCGCACGCCGATCTGCCCATGGGCCGCATTCGCGCGTTCAAGGATTTCGTGGCCGGCAGCGCCATGCCGGTGGACAACTGCGGCCATGGCACCCACGTCGCGGGCGTCGTGGCCGGCAACGGCCGCAGCTCCAACGGGCTGTATGCGGGCATCGCGCCCGGTATCGACATCGTGGCGCTGCGAGTGCTCGGCGACGATTGTTCAGGCAACACCAGCGACGTGATCGACGCGCTCGAATGGGTCGGCCGCAATCACGAAACCTATCGCATCAAGGTGGTGAACCTCTCGCTCGGCCACGCGGTGCTCGAGTCGATCTTCACGGATCCCCTGGTCCAGGCCGTGGAGCGCTTGTCGCGCAAGGGCGTGGCGGTGGTGACCGCCGCCGGAAACAAAGGCATCAACGCTGCGACTGCGCTACCCGGCTATGGCGGCGTCGGCGTGCCCTGCAACGCGCCGTCGTCCATTTGCGTCGGCTCCCTCGACACGCTGGGCTCGCTAGAATTGAACGACGACCGCGTGTCGGACTCGAGCTCGCGAGGTCCGACGCGGTTCGATCTGCTGGCGAAGCCGGATCTCGTGGCGCCAGGGGTGAACATCGTGTCGCTCGCCGCGCCGGGAAGCCGGCTGTTCAACGAGCTCGAACACCTGCA
Source organism: uncultured Acidimicrobiia bacterium (assembly GCA_963784445.1). Classification (GTDB taxonomy): domain Bacteria; phylum Acidobacteriota; class Vicinamibacteria; order Vicinamibacterales; family UBA2999; genus 12-FULL-67-14b. The sequence continues at coordinate 328,915 of CAWARO010000004.1, forward strand.
GATTCCCGACGCGAGGGGCTCGCCGCGTTACTTCATGTTGTCGGGCAGCAGCATGGCCGCGCCCACGGTGGCGGCGGCGGCGGCGTTGTTGCTCCAGGAGAATCATGACCTGTCGGCCAACACGCTGAAGCTCGTGCTGCAGTTCACCGCGCGTCTCGTGCCGCTGACCGACGTGCTCACTCAGGGTGCGGGAGCGCTGAACATCGCCGGTGCGCTGACGCTGGTCGATGCGATCAATCCCGACGCGCGGCCCGGCACGAATTGGATTCGCCACCGCATCACCGCGGCCAACGTCGACGCCAACGAACAGTTCATCGCCTGGGGCCAGCGGATCATCTACGGCAACCGCTTCATGCGGCCGCGCTACGCCCAGGTGCACCTGCTGCGCTGGAACGACGCCATCGTGTGGGCGTACGACGCGATTGCCGAAAACATCGTCTGGGGGAACAGCGACGACGACAACATCGTGTGGGGCAACGAGGACAACATCGTCTGGGGCAACTTCGCTGCTGAACAAACCGTGTGGGGCACCGGCGAGAGCGACAACGTGGTCTGGGGCATCGACGACAACATTGCCTGGGGCTACGCCGGTAACATCGTGTGGGGCAACACCGCCGACGACAACATCGTCTGGGGAAATGGCGTGGTGCGCGGTGTCTGGGCGGCTAACGTGGTGTCGGGTTTCTGGGACGGCAACATCGACTGGGGCAACGTCACGCGCCAGAATATCGACAACATCGTGTGGGGCAATCAGGCTGACAACATTGTTTGGGGTAACGATGACAACATCGTCTGGGGTAACGATGACCGCCGTTGAGTTCGCCGCGCCGTCAACAGCCACCATTACCGACTGGCGTTCGGCACTGCCGTCGCTGACCGGCGCCAGGCTCACGCTTCGCGAGCTACGCGCGGAAGACGCTCCCGTGCTCCTGGCGCTGGTGTCCACCGAGGAAGTGTCGCGCTTCATTTCGCCGCCGCCAACCACCATCGAGGGTTTCGAGCGCTTCATTGCGTGGACGCACCGCGAGCGACTCGCGGGCAACTACGTGTGTTTCGGCATCGTGCCCGAGGGCCTCGGTGCGGCCATCGGGCTCTTCCAGGTGCATTCGCTCCAACCGGGCTTTGGCACCGCTGAGTGGGGCTTTGCCATGGGCTCGGCGTTCTGGGGCACCGGGTTGTTCGTCGATGCCGCCACCCAAGTGATCAATTTCGCCGTCGACGTGCTGGGTGTGCAGCGCCTCGAGGCCCGCGCCGTGGTGGTCAACGGGCGCGGCAACGCCGCGCTGAGAAAGCTCGGCGCCGTGCAAGAAGGCGTGCTGCGGCGCTCGTTCCTGCGCCGCGGACACTATTACGATCAGGTGTTGTGGTCGATCCTGGCGGTGGACTGGCAACTACAACGCACGGGGGAACACCCCGTGATTCACTGACCCTGGACGTTTCCGACTTCGATTTCGCCCTGCCCGATGAGCTGATCGCGCAGGACCCGACGGCCGAACGCGGCGGCAGCCGCCTGTTGGCGATGCAGCGGGCCACCGGCGCCGTTTCCCATCACCACTTTTCCGATCTCCCATCGCTGCTGCGCGCCGGCGATCTGCTGGTAGTCAACGACACGCGCGTGTTCCCGGCACGCTTGATCGGCGTCCGGCTGCCCGGCGGCGGCGCCGCCGAATGCTTTCTCGTTCGTCCGGCGGATCCCCCTGACACGTGGATCGCATTGGTGCATCCCGGCCAGCGGCTCCGCGAAGGCTCGCGCATGGAATTTAGATCCGGCGAGCGCCGATTGCATGCGGAAGTGCTGGGTCGGCATTTCCACGGCCGGCGTACGGTCCGTTTGTGGACCGACGATGGATCGCCGGTGAGGGAGACCATCGATGCGATCGGTCACATTCCGTTGCCGCCATACATCAAGCGCGCGGATGTGCCCGCGGATCGCGATCGGTATCAGACCGTCTACGCGAGAGCGCGAGGCTCGATTGCGGCGCCCACCGCCGGCCTGCACTTTACGCCGCAGCTGCTCGACGCGTTGACGGCACGCGGCGTCGAGCGTGCCACCGTGACGCTGCATGTCGGCTACGGAACGTTCCAGCCCGTTCGCGTCGATCGCGTGGAAGATCATCGCGTCGAGGCGGAACACTACGAGGTGTCGCCCGAAAGCGCCGACGCGGTGAACCGTGCCAGGCGTGAAGGGCGGCGCGTGATCGCGGTCGGCACCACCACCACGCGCACGCTCGAGTCGCTCGCTGTCAATGAGAACGCCGGAGTGCTGCCGGGAAGCGGCGAGACCACGCTGTTCATCTACCCTGGCTTTCCGTTCAAGGTGGTCTCCGGGTTGATTACGAACTTTCACTTGCCGAAGTCTTCACTGCTGATGCTCGTTGCCGCGTTCGCGGGCACGAGTCAGGTGTTGGACGCGTATCGCGAGGCAGTGGCACACCGGTATCGCTTCTACAGTTACGGTGATGCGATGCTAATCGTGTAACACTTGCCGGGTTTGGCAACTCGTGCCGGGGTCGGCACTGCGGGCCGGGGCGACAGAAGCTTGCCGAGGACGGGATGAAACTTCCATACGAAGAATTCGATCTTTCAGGCGTCAAGACATATCCCCTCCGATCGAGGCCAAGCAAGGTGTCCCTGGCGCAGTTTGCGACGCCGTACAAGAAGGGGACCGGCGTCGGTGGATTGTTGAAGTCGCTGCCGGGACTACTGGCAGCGCAGGACTTCAAGGACGTGGTGGCGGCAATCGTCGCCGCGAAGCGTGACGGCAAAGCCATCGTCTGGGGCCTTGGCGCGCATGTGCTGAAGACCGGTCTGTCACCCGTGCTGGTTGATTTGATGGGACGCGGTTTCGTGTCGGCGATCGCCACCAATGGCGCCGGCATCATTCACGATTTCGAGATCGGGCTGTCTGGCGGCACCTCCGAGGACGTGGATGCGACGCTCGGGCTCGGCACGTTCGGCATGGCGGAGGAGACCGGCACCGAGCTCAATCGCGCGATCAACGAGGGTGTGGCGCAGGGGCTCGGCCTTGGACAATCGGTAGGGAAGTTCCTCGACGCGAAGAAGCCGTCATTCGCGCAGATCAGCGTGGTCGCCACGGCGTGGCGCCTGAAAATTCCGGTCACCGTTCATGTCGCCGTCGGCACCGACATCATTCACATGCACCCGCAGGCGTCGGGCGCCGCCATCGGCGAGGGCAGCCTTCGCGATTTCAAGTATTTCGTGTCGGCGGTGTCGAGGTTGGAGCACGGCGTGTACTTGAATTGCGGATCCGCCGTGGTGCTCCCAGAGGTGTTTCTCAAGGCGGTGGCGATCGCGCGCAACGACGGGCGATCGCTCGAGGGGCTGACGACGGTGAACCTCGATTTCCTGCGGCAATACCGGCCGCTCACCAACGTGGTGGTACGGCCTACCGCGGGATCGGGCAAGGGGTACGCGCTCACCGGGCATCACGAGCTGTTGATCCCGCTGCTGGCGGCCGCCTTGGTGGAAGCCGACCTGTGATCCAGCGATTCGTTCGAACGTCTCAACGACCTTCCTCTGACTGGTTCCGGTGAAGGGTGATCGCCGGCGGCGAATGCCTGACGGCCATTGGCGGCACGGAACGGTCGACGCTCGAAGACTTGTGCTCGCTCGAGCCCGGGCCATACCGGCTCGCGTGCATGGCCCGCGTGTCGGGGCCCGTCAGGGTCCAGATCGTAAAAAGCTAGTGTCGGGCTATCATTGAGGATTCTGCCGGAGTAGCTCAGCTGGTTAGAGCATGCGTCTCATAAGCGCAGGGTCGGCGGTTCGAGTCCGCCCTCCGGCATCCTCAAGGACAGTCAGCGGTCAACAGTCGGCAGTTAAGAGTTCAGTCGGCAGTTAACCAGTCAACAGTTGGAAATCATCGATCGCGTCCGGCAGTACGCGGCACGGCATCGTCTGTGGTCACCCGACGCTCGCGTGATTGCGGCAGTGTCCGGCGGTTCGGACTCCGTCGCGATGTTGTTCCTGCTGCGCGACTTAGCGGCGCAGGGCGAGCTGGTGCTCGCCGGTCTCGCGCACCTCCATCACCACATTCGCGGCGCCGACGCCGATGCCGACGCGGCGTTCTGCCGCGAGCTTGCGGCGCGTCTCGAGATTGCCGCGTTGGTCGGCGATGCCGATGTGCCCTCCGCGGCGAAACGCGATGGGGTGTCGATCGAGGTCGCGGGCCGCGAGGCGCGGCAGCGTTTCTACGCCGAGGCCATCACCACTGCCGGCGCGGCGCGCGTCGCGGTGGCGCACACGCGCGACGACCAGGCGGAGACCGTGCTGCTGCGGTTGACGCGGGGAGCCGGCACGGCGGGTCTCGCCGGCATGGCGCCGCGTCGTGGCCCGGTCGTGCGCCCCGTGCTCGACGCGACCCGCCGCGAGCTCCAGCAGTACCTGCGTGACCGCGGCGAAACGTGGCGCGAGGACGCGACCAATCTCGACCGCACGATCCCCCGTAATTTTGTTCGCCACGAGGTGCTGCCACGCCTACGGACGATCAACGCCCAAGCCGATAACGCGCTTGCGAGGGCGGCCGACATGCTGCGCGTGGACGCCGACTTTCTCGAGACGCTTGCCAACGCGAAGTATCTCCAGATCGTCGAAACAGATACCGAGCAGGAAAAGGTGATTGTGAGTGCCGCGGAGCTGACCAGGCTTCCGGCGGCGCTGGCGACACGCGTGGCGCGGTATGCGCTCGAAACCGCGAACCCGTCCCGCTCGTATGGCTTAGAAGAGGCTCATGCATTGTGTGCGTTTGCCGCGGGTGGCGCCGGCGGCAACCTTGTGGGCCTCGCGATGGAACGTTTGGGCGCCAAAGTTGTCTTAGTAAATACAGGGGTGCACGGAGTGCACGGGGTGCACAGAGTGCCGCCCTCCGTAGATTCCTTTGAACTGAAGCTCGAAGTCCCTGGCACGGTCGAGGCGCCGCATGGCATGTGGGCGGTTACCGCCGAAGGTCCCATGCCGACGCTGGCGTCCGTTGATCACGGTGCCGGTACTGTTGTCGTCGATGCGCGGGAGCTAGGTGCGCACTTGATCGTGCGGCCGCGGCGTCCTGGCGATCGGCTACAGCCGCTCGGTGCACCGGGACGCAAGAAAGTGCAAGACGTGCTCGTCGATCGCAAGGTCCCGAAAGACGACCGAGATCGCGTGCCGATCGTCACAAATGAACAGGGCAAAATTGTGTGGGTCGCGGGCGAGGTTTTGGCCGAGCCCTTTCGGGTCACTTCCCTCACAACGACCGTGGTAGTCTTGACCCTAAGGCGTTTTTGACGCCTGGAGGCACCGTTTTGAGCACGACAGTAAAGAGCGTCGTTTTCTGGGTGGCGATGATCGTTCTGGTTGGCCTGGTCTGGAATTTCTCCGCGAAATTCCAGCGCAACGAGCTGCCCGTGAACTTCAGCGAGTTCATGGTGTGGGTGGATTCGGGCCAGGTGGCCCGCGTCACCATCACCGGCAACGAACTGACCGGCATGACTCAGGCCAAGGAAAATTTCCGCACGTACGTGCCCCCACAGTACGAAGGCCTCGTCAATAAGCTGATCGAGAAAAAGGTGATCGTCCAGGCAAAGGAGCCGACCGCATCGCCGTGGGCCGCGCTGTTGCTGTCGTGGGCGCCAATCCTGCTGCTGATCGGGTTCTGGATCTTCTTCATGCGCCAGGTGCAGAGCGGCGGCAACAAGGCGTTGTCGTTCGGCAAGAGCAAAGCCAAGCTCTCGTCCTCCGCGCAGAAGAAAGTCACGTTCCGCGACGTCGCCGGTGCTGAAGAAGCCAAGAGCGAGCTGCAGGAGATCATCGAGTTCCTCAAGGAACCGCAGAAGTTCCAGAAGCTGGGCGGCCGCATTCCGAAGGGCGTGTTGCTGATGGGCCCGCCGGGAACCGGCAAGACGCTGCTGGCCCGCGCGGTGGCCGGCGAAGCCAACGTGCCGTTCTTCTCGATTAGCGGTTCCGACTTCGTGGAGATGTTCGTCGGCGTCGGCGCCTCGCGCGTCCGCGACCTGTTCGAACAGGGCAAGAAGAACGCGCCCTGCATCATCTTCATCGACGAAATCGACGCCGTCGGCCGTCATCGCGGCGCGGGCCTCGGCGGCGGCCACGACGAACGCGAACAGACGTTGAACCAGCTGCTCGTCGAGATGGACGGCTTCGAATCAAACGAAGGCGTCATCCTGATGGCCGCCACCAACCGGCCCGACGTGCTCGACCCGGCGCTGCTGCGCCCGGGCCGTTTCGACCGCCGCGTCATTGTGAATCGTCCCGACGTGCGCGGCCGCGAGGGCATCCTCGCCGTGCACACCCGCAAGATCCCGATGGCCGACGACGTCGACATCAAGATCCTGGCGCGCGGCACGGTGGGCTTCACAGGCGCCGATCTCGCCAACCTCGTCAACGAGGCCGCGCTCAACGCAGCGCGCGAGAACAAGAAGCTCGTGGGGATGTACCACTTCGAGTTCGCGAAGGACAAAGTGATGATGGGCGCCGAACGGCGCTCGATGATCGTCACCGAAGACGAGAAGAAGGTGACGGCCATTCACGAGGCCGGTCACGCGCTGCTCGGCATCCTGTTGCCGCACGCCGATCCGCTGCACAAGGTGACGATCGTCCCGCGCGGCATGGCGCTGGGCCTCACCATGTCGCTGCCGACCGACGAGAAGCACAACTACTCGAAGAACTACCTGGTCGATCAGATCGGCATCCTGCTCGGCGGCCGCATCGCTGAAGAGCTCACCACCGGCAACATCACCACCGGCGCCGGCAACGACCTCGAGCGCGCCACCGATCTCGCCCGCCGCATGGTGTGCGAGTGGGGCATGAGCGAGACCATGGGCCCGCTGACCTTCGGCAAGAAGGAAGAGCAGATCTTCCTTGGCCGCGAGATCGCGCAGCACTCGGATTACAGCGAAGACACGGCGCTCAAGATCGACGCCGAGGTCAAGCGCATCATCGGCGACCAGTACAAGCACTGCACGGCGCTGCTCAGGGAGCACAAGCAGCGCTTGATCGATATCGCCGACGCCCTGCTGGCGCGCGAAGTCCTCGATGCCGACCAGGTCCGTCGGCTGGCGTACGGTCATCCGCTGGATGACGCGCCAACACCGGACGCGCCGACCGACGAGACCACTCCGGCGAAAGAGAAGGAACGTCCGTCGATCGTTCCGCCGATGGAGCCGATCCGAAAGCCACTCACGCAGGAGTGATCGCCGCTCCGCGACGATCGTTTTCCGTTGCCATTCCGGGCCGGGCGCCGCTGGTGCTCGGCCCGCGCACGTTAGTGATGGGCGTGATCAACGTCACGCCCGATTCCTTTTCAGACGGCGGCAAGGCCTTCGATCCGGCGCATGCGCTGGATGTGGCGCTCGCCATGGAAGCCGCCGGCGCCGACCTCATCGATCTCGGCGCCGAGTCGACGCGGCCTGGCGCCAAACCGGTGGCGGCGGGCGAGGAGCTGGCCCGCGCGCTACCGGTGCTGCGTGCCCTGGCGCCGCGCATCAAGGTGCCCATCTCGATCGACACCTACAAGGCGGCAGTGGCTGCCGCGGCGTTGGACGAGGGCGCGTCGATCGTCAACGACATCAGCGGTTTTGAGTATGACGCCGCCCTGGGCCCGCTCGTGGCGTCGCGCGGCGTGCCGGCCGTGCTGATGCACACCCGCGGCAAACCGGACGACATGTACACCCACGCCGATTACGCCGACGTGGTGGGTGAGATCGTGGCCGATCTTCAGCGGTGTGTGGCCCGCGCCCAGGATTACGGGGTGCGGCACAACCGGCTGATCGTCGACCCGGGTCTCGGCTTTGCCAAGCGCGCGCCACAAAGCATGGCTGCGTTAGTCGGCCTCGATCGACTGGCTGAGCTGGGGTTGCCGATCCTGATCGGTCCGTCGCGCAAGTCGTTCCTCGCCGCGGCGACCGGCCCGATGCAGCCCGAGCATCGCGACTGGGCCACGGCGGCCGCCGTGACCGCGGCCGTGCTCGGCGGCGCGCACATCATCCGCGTCCACGCCGTCGAGAAGATGATTCACGTCGTCAGGGTGGCCGACGCCGTTCGACTCGCAACGGGCGCCTCGTAGGCGCCCGTCGCTCGCTCCCTTCGACTCGCAGCGGACGCCCAATGGGCATCCGCCGCTCGCTCAGGGCGAGCCTTCGGCTCGCAGGCTCTTCCTACGATAGGATCGTCTCGCCAGCGCATGAATTTCCTGACCGAACTCCTTCAGCGTCCGCCCATCACCTGGTGGGACGTCCTCGACATCCTGATCGTCTCGGTCCTGGTGTACGAGCTGTTGAAGTTGATCCGCGGCACCCGCGCCGTGCAGATGGCGGTGGGCATTGCGTCGATCGTCGGGCTCTTCTACCTGTCCGCGGGCCTCCAGCTCGAGACCCTCAACTGGCTGATCCGCAACATCATCGGGTATGTCGTGTTCGCGGCCATCGTGCTGCTGCAGGCCGACATTCGCCGCGCGCTCGTGCATCTTGGACGCGGCCGGCTGTTTCGGCGCTTCGATCGCAAGATCGCCGATGACGCCACCGTGGAGGAGCTCGTGGTGGCCTCGACGACGTTATCGGCGAAGAAAATCGGCGCGATCATCGTCATCGAGCGCTCGATCGGATTGCGCAACTACATCGAGAGCGGCATTCCCCTGGATGCCACGCTCACCTACGATTTGCTCGTCAGCATCTTCCAGCCGACCTCGCCGCTCCACGACGGCGCGGTGATTGTGCAAGGCGATCGCGTGGCCGCCGCGGCGTGCTTCCTGCCGTTGACGATTAACCCCCGGCTCAATACCGAGCTGGGCTCGCGGCATCGCGCCGCCATCGGCGTGACCGAAGAGAATGATGCGGTCGCGATCGTCGTGTCGGAAGAATCCGGGAAGATCTCGGTGGTTGACGACGGCGACCTCGAGCACGACATCGATAGCGAGCGGCTGCGCGCGCGGCTCGCGTCGGTGGTGACGGTGCGGCGCGCTCGCCGCAAGTCGGACCAGGCCGGGTACTCCTTCAGCTGATGGCGTACCATCCTTTCCGCAACCTCGGGCTGAAGTTTCTGTCGATCTGCATCGCCGCGCTGCTGTGGCTGGTGGTGGCCGGAGAGCGCGTGGTAGAACGCGTGATGCGCGCGCCGGTGGAAATGCAGAACCTGCCTGAGGGCCTCGAGCTGGTAGGCAACCCGCCAGACACCGTTGAGGTGCGTCTGCGAGGCCCATCAGGCGCCTTGAGCCGCATGGCCGCCGGCGACATGGCGGCGGTAATCGATTTGCGGACGGCACGGCCCGGACGTCGCCTGTTTCACCTGACGCAGAGCAACGTCAACGTGCCGTACGGCATGGAGATCGTGCAGGTCGGGCCGTCGACGCTGACGATGGAGTTCGAGATGTCGGGCGTGCGGACGGTTCCGGTGGAGCCGGATGTGGAGGGGCGGCCGGCGCCCGGGTATGAAGTGACCAAGGTGACGAGCGATCCCATGAGCGTGGAAGTGGCGGGACCGGAGACGGCGCTGAAACGGCTGCAGGCGGCAATCACCGAGCCGGTGTCGGTGCAGGATCAGACGCGATCGGTGCGGGAAGTGGTGACGATTGGCGTCCCCGATTCGAGCTTGCGGCTACGTTCACCCCAAACCGCGGTGGTCACCGTGACCATTGCTCCGAGACAACCATGAAGTTATTCGGTACGGATGGCATTCGCGGCAAGGCGGGCACGGCGCCGCTCGAACCGAAGACGGTCGCGCGGGTGGGCGCGGCGATTGTAAAGGCGATGCGCCTCGTATCATCGACACAGCCTGGGTCCGGGCGTATCCGCACTTTTGTCATCGGGCGCGATACGCGCGAATCCGGGACGTGGATTGAGGACGAGCTCGCGCGCGGGTTGACGAGTCAAGGCGCGTCGGTGGTGAGCGCCGGGATCGTGCCGACGCCGGCGGTGGCGTATCTTGCGCGCACCGAAGGGTTCGAGGCCGGCATCGTGATCTCGGCGTCGCACAATCCGTACGAGGACAACGGCATCAAGGTCTTCGGTGGGTCGGGCACCAAGCTCACCGAGCAGCTCGAAGCCTCGGTCGAACGGCTGGTCGCCGATTCGGGTTGGTCCGTGCCTGATACGCCGGGCCGCATCGAACGCCGGGATCTTTCGGCTCATTACGTCGAGCACCTCGAGCTGATACAGAAATCCGCGGGACCGCTCGCCGGATCGCGCATCGTGATCGATTGCGCCAATGGCGCGACGGCGGGGATTGCGCCGCCGCTCTTCAAGGCACTCGGCTTCGAGGTGCAGGCCATCGGCATCTCGCCCGACGGCCGCAACATCAACCTCAATTGTGGTTCGACGCACCTCGACAAGCTGTCGGCCACGGTCGTGGCCGCGAAGGCCAGGCTCGGCGTGGCGTTCGACGGTGACGGCGACCGCGCACTGTTCGTCGATCACGACGGCCGCGTTGTTGACGGCGACGCCATCCTGCTGATGGCGGCGATCTATTTGAAGGACCAGGGCCGCCTGCCCGGCAACGCCATCGTCGCCACGGTGATGAGCAACATCGGCCTCGAGATTGCACTCCGCAACCGCGGCATCGACATGGTCCGCACCGCGGTGGGCGACAAGTACGTGATGGAGGAGATGATCAAGCGCGGCCTGGCGCTCGGCGGCGAGCAGTCGGGGCACATCATCTTCTCGGAACATCTGTTCACCGGCGACGGTCTCGCCACCGCGCTCAGCGTGCTGCGGATCATGGCGGATACCGGCAAGGAACTGGAGGAGCTGGCGGGCGCGCTCGTCACGTATCCGCAGGTGCTCGTCAACGTGCGGGTGCGTGAGAAAGCGGACTACATGCAGGTGCCGGCGATCGCCGACACCGTGAAGCGTGTGGAACAAGGTCTGGCCGGCAACGGCCGTCTGCTCGTGCGGTATTCAGGGACCGAGCCGCTGCTACGCATCATGCTCGAGGGCAAAGACGACGCGGAAATCAAGGAGTGGGCGAACGAGATCGCCGGCGTCGTGAAGGAACACCTTGCCTAAGCTGTCGGTCAACGTCAACAAGGTGGCGACCGTGCGCAATTCGCGCGGCGGGCGCATTCCTTCCGTCATCGAAGCCGTGAGGGTGTGCATCGATGCCGGTGCACCAGGCATCACCGTGCACCCTCGCGCCGACGAGCGTCACATTACGATTGCCGACGTTCACGAGATCGCGAAGGAACTGGCGCCGCTTCGCGGGCGCGTCGAATACAACATCGAGGGCGATCCACGGCCCGGGTTCCTCGAGCTCGTGCTCGCGGTGAAACCCGATCAATGCACCCTCGTGCCGGTGAAGCCGGGCGAGATCACGAGCGAAGCCGGCTGGCCCGCGGACACGCCGGCCGATGTGTTGTCCGGAATGATCGGTGCCCTCCAGGCCGCCAACGTGCGCGTCAGCCTGTTCGTCGATCCTGAGCCCAAGGCGATCGAGTGGGCAAAGAAAATGGGCGCCGATCGCGTGGAGTTGTACACCGAGCCGTTTGCGCGCGCGTTCGAACGCGGACCACAAGCGGCAGCGGAGAGTGTCGAGAAGTATTCGAAGGCCTCACAGCTTGCATTCGATCTCGGCGTGGGCGTCAATGCCGGCCACGATCTTGATCTGAAAAACCTCCCGCTATTTCGCACGCTGCCGCATCTCGATGAAGTCTCGATCGGCCACGCCCTGATCAGCCGCGCGATCTTCGTCGGCCTCGGCAAGGTGGTGAAGGAATATCTGGCTGTGTTGTCGGCACTGCTGCTCGCGGTGTTGTTGAGCACGCCGCCGGTGGAAGCGGCTGGACGTCCGGTGGTATTCCAATCGCTCGATGGCACCTCGCTCGCGGGTGAGTTTTACGAATCGTCCAATCGTCCCTCACCCGGTGTGGTGCTGGTGCACATGCTGACGCGCAACAAGAACGATTGGCACGGGCTGCCCGACCGCATTCGAGACGCGGGCATCACCGCGCTGGCGATCGATCTGCGCGGCCACGGCGCTTCATCGGGGTCCGCCGGTGATCTCGCCGCCATGGTCCAGGATGTGCGGGCCGCGGCGCAGTGGCTGGCCACCCGTCAGAACGTGCGGCCCGATGCCATTGGCGTGGTGGGCGCGTCGCTCGGCGCGAGCCTGGCGCTACTGGCGGCGGTCCAGCTGCCGCAGGTGCGCGTCATCGGCTTGTTGTCGCCGTCGCTCGATTACCGGGGGCTCCGCACCGATACGGCCCTCATCAAGCGCCTCGGCTCGCGCTCGATTTGGCTGGCTGCCAGCAGCGAGGATCCGCTCGCGCTTCGGACGTTGCGGGACATCGCCGCCGAAAACTCCGGGCCACGCGAGCAACTGGTGTCCAGCACCGCGGCGCACGGCACCGTCCTTCTCGAGCGCGACGGCGACGTGTCGCGCGCGCTGGTGGACTGGCTCCGCCGGTCGCTAGTATCCTGAACACTCCCATATGCGAGCGGACGCGATTGTCTTCGGCATTGCCGGCATTCTTTTCGGCCTCATCGTCGGGTGGGTCCTCGGCAGCCAGCAGGGCGGCCGCAGCGGACCCGTCGCCGCGCCGGTGGCGCAGCAGGCCGCACCCGCGTCCCAACCCAACGCGGCGCCGCCGCCGGTGCCGGTTGATCCCGAGCGGGTGAAAGCGCTCGAAGCGGTAGCGGCGAAAAACAGCAAGGATCCGCAGCCGCGGGTGCAGCTGGGCAACATCTACTTCGACGCGGAGCAGTTCAAGGACGCCATCACGTGGTACGAACAGGCCATGGCGATCAACCCGAAGGACGCGAATGTGTCCACCGATCTCGGCGTGGCGTATTACTACGTGAACCAGCCCGATCGCGCGCTGTCGCAGTTCGATCACTCCTTGAAGGTCGATCCGAAACACATCAAGACGCTGCTCAACGTGGGCATTGTCCGAGCGTTCGGCAAACAGGATCTGCCGGGCGCGGCGAAGGCGTGGCAGCAGGTCGTGGACCTCTCGCCCGATTCGCCTGAAGGCCAGGCCGCGAAGAAGGGACTTGAAGGAATCAAGGCCGCGCATCCGGATTCCGCCGGGAGCCGGTAACCCGCGATGACTCGCGTCATCCTGCTGCTGTTCCTGACTCTTGCGATAGCAAGATTCATCTGGCGCCTGCTCGAGAGCGTCATGCGCGCGGCGTCAGGCCCGGCGTCGCCCGGCGCGCGCGGCGGCGGTCCGCCGGCGTCGGTGAAGATGCTGCCGTGTCCGGTGTGCGGCACGTACGTGGTCCCGGGAAAGGCCATCAGCGTCGTGAGCGGAGGCGGCCCAGTGTATTTCTGCAGCGAGAAGTGCCGCGCTGAGTATCGACCGCGATGAAAGCCGAAGAACAGGCCCGCGCCGACATCGTCGAAGTAGGACGCCGCTTGTGGGAACGCGGTTACGTGGCGTCGAACGACGGCAACATCAGCGTCCGGCTCGACGAGCATCGCCTGATCACCACACCGAAGAGCGTGTCGAAGGGCTTCATGACGCCCGACATGATGGTGATCACCGATCTCGACGGCAAGAAGATCTCCGGCGAGCGCGACCCTTCCTCCGAATTGAAGATGCACCTCGAGGTGTATCGCAACCGGCCGGACGCGCGGGCGGTCGTGCACGCGCATCCGCCCACGGCTACGGGATTTGCCGTGGCGGGCATTCCCCTGGATCGACCGGTGCTTGCGGAAGTGATCACCACGCTCGGCAGCATTCCGATCGCCGCGTATGCAACGCCATCCACCGAGGAACTGCCGGCGGCGGTGCGCAAGTACGTCAAGGCGCACGATGGCCTGTTGCTCGCCAATCATGGCGCGCTGGCGATCGGGCCCGACGTGATGTCGGCGTACTACCGCATGGAAACCATCGAGCACTTCGCCAGGATCAGCCTGGTGGCGCGCACGCTCGGACGGGAACACTTGCTGTCGCGTGACGAAGTCGAGCGGCTGCAGGGCCTTCGCGGGATGTACGGCATCGCGTCACCGGCGCCGATCTGCGCGGACGATGAGATTCAGGCAAGCAGTGGTCAATTGGAATGCCAGGTGGTGCAGGCGCCGCAGTCTGAAGAGCGGCTCGTTCCAAATAATTTGAACCTGCCTCCAGGCGGCATAGACGGTGAAATTCGGCTAACATACCGCGAGTTAACAGCTCTCATAGAAGACGCACTTCGTGCGCTGAAGTAGAGAGGTCCTAGGGTCGTAAGCTCCTAGGGTCTTGAAGAACACAGACGTTGGTCGGGCCTTCGAGTGTTAGGAGTTTTTCAGGACCTAAGACCCCAGGACCCTAAGACCTAAAGGAGCAGTAATGGGTGAAGCACTCGGCATGGTCGAAACCAAGGGTCTGGTCGCGATGATCGAAGCGGCCGATGCCATGGTGAAGGCCGCCAAAGTGACGCTGGTCGGGTGGGAAAAGATTGGCGCCGGCTACGTGACCGCGGTGGTTCGCGGTGATGTGGCGGCCGTCAAGGCGGCCACCGATGCGGGCGCTGCCGCGGCGCGCCGCGTCGGCGAGCTCGTGTCGGTGCATGTGATTCCGCGCCCGCACGCCAATCTCGAAGACGTCCTGCCCATCGGCAAGGCCACTACAAAGGGCTAGGCCACAGAAGGGCCACAGAAGGCACAGAAAGCGCAGAACGCGCGGACTAGCCTTCGGCCGATCAGGGCGCCATGCTACTCGCGCGTATCGTCGGGACCGTCGTCGCGACGAGAAAAGATCCCCGGTTGGTCAGCAACAAGTTGTTGCTGGCCCGGCCCATCGATCCCAAAGGCAAAGCCGAAGGCAACTATCTCGTCGCGATCGATACCGTCGACGCCGGTGTCGGCGAGACGGTGCTGATTGTCAGCGGCAGCTCGGCGCGCATGGCGGCGGGCATGAAAGACACGCCGGTTGATGCCTGCGTGGTCGGCATCATCGACACCATCGACGTCCCGGAATAAACACACTGCCATGCAACTCGCCCGAGTGATCGGCGACGTCGTCGCGACCAGAAAAGATCCGGCACTTGAAAGCACCACGTTGCTGCTTCTCCAACCAATCGGCAGCGATGGCAAAGACGTGGGGCGACCACTGGTAGCGGTGGATTCCGTCGGCGCTGGAGTCGGGGAGACGGTGTTCTTCGTGCGAGGAAAAGAAGCGAGCTTTCCGTTTCATCCCACCGAGGTCCCCACCGATGCCGGTGTCGTCGGCATCGTCGATCATTGGGCCACCGAGGCCACCGATGCCACCGATTCCACCGATTAGACACTGATGATCCTGGCTCGCGTTGTCGGCACGGTCGTGGCAACTCAGAAGCGCCCCCAGTTCGAGGGCGCGAAGCTGTTGCTCGTGCAGCCGGAGACGCCGCAAGGTGAAGCGAAGGGCGCCGCGCTTCTGACCATAGATTCGGTGGGCGCGGGCGTGGGAGAACTGGTGATTGTTGTGCTTGAAGGCCGCGCGGCCGGTGAAGCCCTTGGAAAAAAACTCTCTCCCGTGGACGCAGCCATTGTTGGTATCGTCGATCAGCTGGAGTGCGTGGAGTGAACGAAGACGAACTGCGATTGTTAGTCCGTGCGGCTATTCAGCGTCATCTCGGGACAGCGCCCCCTGAGTCGGACTTCGCTCGCGAAATGCCCACCGAGCTACGTCGAGACAGGCTCGTACCAGTTTCGATGAGTTTTGCCCAATACAACCTCGAGCGAGCGAACGACGACACAATGTGTTTGATCGAACCCGCGGTGCGCTGCAATCACTGTGGCTTCTGCAAATGTCACGGCCACTAGTTCTCGTCACGCGCCGGCTGCCGTCATCCGTCCTCGCAAAACTCGAACAGGTTTGCGATGTTGACCTGTACGTCGGCGCCGCCGCGATCTCGCGGGAAGAGCTGCTGCAGCGGGTGGCCGGCAAGCACGCCGTCGTGTGCCTGCTCACCGAACCGATTGATGCGACCGTGCTGGACGCCGCCGGGCCTCAGTTGAAGGTCGTGTCCAACGTGGCTGTCGGCTACAACAACATCGATCTTGTGGCCTGCCGATCGCGTGGCGTGGTCGTGACCAACACGCCTGACGTGCTCACCAATGCGTGCGCCGATTTCACCTGGGGGTTGATCCTGGCGATCACCAGGCGGCTCGGTGAGGGCGAGCGGGTGGTGCGCGCAGGCGCCTGGGGCGGCTGGGCACTCGACTACATGCTTGGCATGGAGCTGCGAGGGAAGCAGCTCGGTCTCGTCGGTGTTGGCCGCATCGGACGCGCGGTGGCCGCCAAGGCGCCGGCGTTCGGTATGACCATCGCCTACGCGGATCAGGTTCCCGCGGATATCCCCGGCGCCGTGCAGATGGCGCTCGATCGGCTGCTGTCGACGTCGGACGTGGTCTCGCTGCATGTGCCGATGACGCCGGAGACGAAGCACCTGATCGACAAGAAGTCGCTCGCGCGCATGAAGCGGACGGCCTACTTGATCAACACCTCGCGGGGACCGGTGGTCGATGAAGACGCCCTCGCCTGGGCGCTGAAGGAGCGGCTGATAGCCGGCGCCGCGCTCGATGTGTACGAAAAGGAGCCCGAGATTCACCCGGGGCTCATGGCCGTCGAGAACGTCCTCTTGATCCCTCACCTGGCGAGCGCGACCACCGAAACCCGGACTGCGATGGCCGATCTCGCGGTGTCCAACGCCATCGCGGTACTGAATGGCCAGGCTCCAATTACCCCCGTACCGTAAGCCGCCGCACCCGGTCGTCAACAGAGTCCTCGGAACGCTCGCGAAGAAGATCGACGGGCTCGAGCTGCCGGCCGTCGAAAAAATCTCCGAGAGCCAGCAGGACGATCCGTTTCAGATCCTGATTTCGACGCTGCTCTCGGCGCGCACGCAGGATGCCACGACGCTGGCGGCCTCGACGCGGCTGTTTGCAAAGGCGGACACGCCCGAGGCCATGGCGAGGCTGAGCGTCAGGCAGATCGAGAAGCTGATCTACCCGGTTGGCTTCTACCGAAACAAAGCCGAGTTCGTGAAGGAGACGAGCAAGATGCTCGTCCAGAAATTTGGCGGCCGCGTGCCGTCCACGCTCGAAGAGCTGATCACGCTGCCCGGTGTGGGCCGCAAGACCGCCAACCTCGTGCTGATTCTCGCCTTCCGCAGCAAGCGCAACATCTGCGTTGACATCCATGTTCACCGCATCTCGAATCGCCTCGGCTGGGTGCGGACGCGGACCCCTGAAGAAACCGAACAGGCGCTGTACCAGACCATTCCAAGACGCTGGTGGCCGCTGATCAATCTGTACTTCGTCACCTGGGGACAGAACGTCTGCCGGCCGGTGTATCCTCGATGTCATGAGTGTGCGATTGCTCGCGGTTGCCAGTTTCGTCTTCTGCGCTAGCACGGCGTTCGCCACCTCCTTCGCTGAAGCTTCCACCTTCGCCAAGGCTACGGCGGACAAGACGGAGGGCACGCAGACACCCGCGAAGACGTCGCCAGGCGCGGGGGCGGTGATCGTCGTCGAAACAGAGAAGGGCACGTTCGAGTTCGAGACCTATCCGAACGAAGCGCCGAAGACGGTGGCCCACATCATCGGCCTGGTCAACAAGCGTTTCTTCAACGGGCAGCGCGTCCATCGCGTGGTGCCCGGCTTCGTCGTCCAGATGGGCGACCAGCAAACGCGCGACATGACCAAGGAGGATATGTGGGGACGCGCGGTGGGCCCGCAGATCGGCGTCGCGGAATTTTCAAAGCTGCGCACGCATGTTCGCGGCGCCGTCGCCATGGCGCATAACGGCGACGCCGCCAAGGCCGACACGCAGTTCTATATCACCCTTGCCGCGGCGCACCGGCTCGATACCGACTACGTGGTGTTCGGGAAAGTGATCTCCGGAATGGAGGTCGTCCAGAAGCTCCAATACGCCGACCGGATCGTCAGAGTAACCGTGCGCGGGGCAAAGTAGACACGATTCCGGCGAGATCGGGAAAGCGCTCGACGAGCTCGGCGGGCATCCTCGCCGTGATCGGCTCGTCCAGCATCTTCTTCAGCGTGGTGGCATTGGCAATCGACTGCGCGGAGAAGTGATTGTTCATGAACAGGTAGATCTTCTTCTTCAGCTCGCGGGCCTGGCGCGCTTTGTCGGCGATCGGCGCGAGCTCCGCTTCGGAATAGAAGTAGTTATAGCGATCCTCCGCTTCGGCGTGGTCCCACCATTCCTTCGCATTGCGGCCGTGCAGGCGAAGGTAATAAATGCCGGAGTCACCGGCCGACAGATCCTGGTGGATGGACGACTCGAACTTCGGCTCATCGATCTGCACCCACGACGCCCGGTGTTCGATGAAGAGCGCACGGGTCTCCGCTGCGGCATCGCTCCACGAACGATGCCGCAGCTCGACCGCCAGCTGGTATTCCGAAAACGCCCTCAAGAGCCAGCGAAGGTAATCAACCGCCTCGTCCGTACGCTGAAAGCTGAAAGGGAATTGCACCAGGAGTGGTCCGAGCTTGCCGGCGGCGGCCAGCGGATCGATGCCGCCCTTGAACGCGTCAACGTCAGCATGGGTCACTGGACCGGGATCGACGGCCATGTTCGGGTGGGTGAACTTCTGGTACATCTTCACCGCGAACTCGAAGTCCTTCGGCGTCCGCTTGACCCATCCGAGAGCGGCATTGGCGCGCGGTTGACCGTAGAAGGTGCTGTTCACCTCGACGGCGTTGAACCGCTCGGCGTAGAAGCGCAGCTCGTCAAAGCCCCGTTCGCGGTCCTCCGGGAGCGGATAGAAGATGCCGTTCCACGAACCCTTGCCGGTCGGGTAGTTCCAGCCGGAGGTCCCGATCCGCAGTGCCATACGACTAAAATAGTAGGTTCGGGATGTTAACCGTTAACGAGATATTCCATTCGATCCAGGGCGAGTCCACGCACGCCGGGCGGCCGTGTGTCTTCGTGCGCCTGACCGCGTGCGATTTGCGGTGCCGGTGGTGCGACACGCCCTATGCGTTTCACGAAGGGCGCAAGATGAGCGTGGACGAGGTGGTGGCCGACGTCGAGGCCCGCGGCTGCGACGTCGTTGAAGTGACCGGCGGCGAGCCGCTGCTGCAACCCGACGTCTACCCGCTGATGCAGCGGCTGCTCGATTCCGGAAAGACCGTCCTGATTGAGACCGGCGGGCATCGCAGCATTGTCGAGGTGCCGGAGGGCGTCATCAAGATCATGGACGTGAAGTGCCCGGGTTCGGGTGAGTCGGCGAAGAACGACTGGACCAACCTCGCTCACCTCGGCGCCAAAGATGAGGTGAAATTCGTCATCGCCGATCGCGCGGATTACGACTTTGCGCGTGACGTGACGCAGCGGGAGCGATTGGTCGATCGCGTGAACGCGGTGCTGTTTTCGCCAGTGCACGGCGAGCTCGATCCGAAAGAGCTCTCGGCCTGGGTGATCGCGGATCGCCTGCCGGTCCGTGTGCAGCTGCAGATGCACAAGTACATCTGGAGTCCCACCACGCGTGGCGTCTAACGCGGTTGTCCTGCTGAGCGGTGGCCTCGATTCCTACACCGCCGCGGCCGTGGCGATTCGCGACGGGTTCTCGATCTCGGCCCTCAGCATCAACTACGGCCAGCGGCACGTGCGCGAGCTCGACGCGGCAAGGGCCGTGGCGCAGGCCCTTGGCGCCGCCCGGCATCTCCAACTTGACCTCGACCTGACGAAGATCGGCGGGTCGTCGCTGACCTCGGCGGCGATCGACGTGCCCAAAGATCAGCCGATCGATCCGGCGGTGATCCCCAGTACGTACGTCCCGGCGCGAAACACGATCTTCCTCTCGCTCGCCCTGGGGTGGGCGGAAGTGCTCGGCGTCGCTGACATCTTCATCGGCGTCAACGCGCTGGATTATTCCGGCTATCCCGATTGCCGGCCCGAGTTCATTCGCGTCTTCGAACAGCTCGCGCGGCTGGCCACCAGGGCCGGCGTCGAGGGCCGGCGGCTCACGGTCCACACGCCGCTCATTCACCTGTCCAAGGCCGAGATCATCCGGCTGGGCGTGTCGCTCGGCCTCGACTATGGACTGACGCACAGCTGCTACGACCCGCGAGACGACGGCCGGCCGTGCGGCCGGTGCGACAGTTGCCGGCTCCGCGCGTCGGGATTTGCAGAAGCCGGTGCAACGGACCCCCTGATTGGCCCGCGGGGCTGATACCATTCGCGCGTAGCTGCATTGGCCCAGCCCCTTCGACGCCAAGTCCTTTTCGTTGTGGTCATCCTCACAATCGTGGTCTATGCCGCGATTGGCTACGGCGCGCGGCTGACCTACGACGAACACGTGCGCCAGCTTGCCGCGCAGACCACCACCATGGCGGCGACGGTGGTCGTGTATGTGAACCGCAACCTCGAGACCGCAGACGCGGTGGCCGATACCGCGTCACGGCATCCGAGCATGCGGCAGCTCGATCCGCGCGCCGCCCACGAAGTGCTGCTGCCCCTGGTCGGCGGGCCCGACGAGCTGCTGAATAACGCCTTGATGGCGGATGCCAACGGCACGCCGGTGGCGTGGGCCCGGCCACCGAATCCGGCGGTCGAGGGCTCCATCGATCACCAATGGCTGGCGCAGGTGGCGCGCACCGGGAAGATCCTCGTCAGCCCGATGCTCGGCAAAGCCGGTGATGAGGTACACGCGATCGTTTTGGCCTATCCAATCGTGTCCGAAAAGAACGAGCTCGTAGGTGTGCTCGGTCTGTCGGTGCACCTCGAAGCGCTGGAGAAGGTCCTGGCGTCGATTCCGCTGCCACCCGGATCGGTGGTAACGCTCACCGACGCTCAGAGCGTGGTCGTAGCACGCAGCCTCGAGGCGTCGCAATATGTCGGGCGTTCAGTCGCTCCAAGCGGCACGGCGAGGAACCCGTACGACGTGCCGGCATCGGTGATTCTCACCGCCGCCGATGGCGTGGAACGCGTGTTCGGAAACGCGGTGGTCGAGCGCGGTCCGTGGCTCGCGAGCGTCGGCATTCCGACGTCGGTTGCGTGGTCGCGAACCGTGCCGATCCATCAGCGCAACTTCGCCATTGCCATCGCGTCGACCGTCTTGATCATGTTAATGACCTGGGGCTTCGGCCGCCGGTGGCTGAAGGCGTTCGATCATCTCGACGCCACCGCGAAGCGCGTCAGCCAGGGTGATTTGTCGCCGCTCGAAACGCAGCCGATGCCGACTGCCGAGATGGCCCGGCTGCAGCAGACCGTCAGCAGCATGATCACGAACCTGCAGAGCGCACGCGTCTCGATTGCTGCGCAAATAGACGATGAACGGCGGATGCGGCAGGAAGTGGAGTTGCTACAGCAGCAGGTGATCCGGCAGGAACGACTCGCCGCCATTGGCGTGCTGGTGTCGGGCGTTGCGCACGAGCTGAACAATCCTTTGCAGTCGATTCTCGGATTCGCCGAGCTCTTGCAGATGCAAAAAGACATGCCCGCGCAAGCGCGCAACGACCTGGCACTGATCCAGAAGGAAAGCTCGCGCGCTAGTGCCATCATCCGGAACCTGTCGCGATTCGGCCGGCAAGTGCTCGAGCCGTCGCCGGTGAGGCTGCGCGAGGTCGTGGCATCCGTCATGGAGCTGCGACAGCGCAAGCTCGACGAGTTGAACATCAGAGTCGAAGTTCACGAACAGTCGCTGGGACTGATGATGGCGATCTTCACCGAGTTGCAGCAGGTGCTGCTGAATTTTGCCATTAACGCCGAGCAGTCGATCGTCCACGCCGACCCGCCGCGACGACAGATCGAAATCCGCACCGGCGATCGCGACGGCTGGGCGTGGATCGAGCTCGAAGACTCCGGCCCAGGCGTCCTGCCGGAGCACGAAGTGAAACTGTTCCAGCCGTTCTATACGACGAAACCGGTCGGCGAGGGCACCGGCCTCGGGTTGTCGGTGAGCTACGACATCATCCGGTCGCACAACGGCCGCATTGGGTATCGCCGTGCCGCATCAGGGGGCGCGATCTTCTTCTTCGAGCTCCCCATCGTTACGCCCAGCCAGCTTGACCTATGACCGAACGGTTGTACTACACCGAGCCCTATCGAAAGACGTTTGATGCCACGGTCGTGAACGTCGAAAACGTGGCGGGCGCCTGGCACGTCATGCTCGACCAGACGGCGTTTTACCCCACGTCGGGCGGCCAGCCGTTCGACACCGGTACGCTCGGCGGCGCTGCCGTCAGCGACGTCATCGATCGCGAAGACGGCACGATCGCGCACGTCGTAAGGGGCGCCTTGAAGGCCGGCGAAGTCGTGACCGGCGAGGTCGACTGGGCGAGGCGCTTCGATCACATGCAACAGCACACCGGCCAGCATGTGCTGTCGGCGGCGTTCGATCGGTTATTCGGCGTTCGCACCGAGAGCTTCCACATGGGGCCGCTGTCGGCGACGATCGATCTCGCGCGCGAGGTGACCGCCGCCGAAGTCGCGAAGGCCGAAGACGACGCGAATCGCGTGGTCTGGGAGGACCGGCCGGTATTGGTCCGGTTCGCGACGGCGGAAGAAGCCGCGGCCATGCCGCTGCGGAAGGAATCGGGGCGCTCCGGGTCGTTACGACTCATCGACGTAAAGGACTACGACCTGTCGGCGTGCGGGGGCACGCACGTCGAACGCACCGGCGCGATCGGGGTGATCGCCATCGGCGGTTGGGAGAAGTTCCGTGGCGGATCGCGCGTCGAGTTCTTGTGCGGCACTCGGGCCTTGCAGCGGTTTCGGTTGTGGCGGGATTCCCTGGCCGCCATGCAGAAGCACCTGTCGGTGCCGCCGGTCGAAATGGTCGCGTCGATCGAGCGGATGCAAGACGACGCGAAGGCCGGGCAACGCACGATCCGCGGATTCCAGGAAAAGCTCTCCGCTCACGAGGCCGCGGCCTTGCTGGCGAAAGGTTCGACAACCATCGTCGAAGCGCTCGAGGGCTGGGACGCGCAGGGGCTGAAAGGGATCGCCGCTGCGGCGACGGCGGCGCAGCCGTCAGCGGTGGTCGCTTTGTTCACCACCACCACGCCCGCGTTGGTGGTGGTGGCTCGAGGCCCCAACGCAAACGTTGATGCCGGTGCCGTGTTGAAGCAGCTGACGGCGAAGTTTGGCGGGAAGGGTGGCGGGAAGGCCGATCTAGCGCAGGGTGGTGGGTTGAACGCAAGTACTGCGCAGCTGATCGAAGCAACTCGCACGATCGTAGGGGCACGATCGTAGGGGCGGGACTTTAGTCCCGCCCGCCAGAAGAGGGGACTAAAATCCCGCCCCTACCTGCGTCAGCGAGGCGCCATCCTTAACGCGCCGTCGAGCCTGATCACCTCGCCGTTCAACATCTCGTTCTCGAAGATGTGACGCACCAGCGCTCCGTATTCGGCGGGCCGGCCGAGGCGTGAGGGAAATGGCACCTGTTGTCCCAGTGACACGCGCGCGGGTTCGGGCAGTCCCGCCAGCAACGGCGTATCGAAGATTCCTGGCGCAATTGTGACTACGCGAATGCCGATCGACGCGAACTCGCGGGCGATGGGCAGCGTCATCCCGATAATTCCGCCCTTTGAGGCCGCGTATGCCGGCTGCCCGATCTGTCCATCGAACGCCGCGATCGACGCGGTGTTGACGATGACGCCGCGCTCGCCGGTGTCCATCGGTTGGTTCTGCGAAATCACCGCCGCCGCCAGCCTGATCACGTTGAATGTGCCGACGAGGTTGACGCGAATGGTCTTCTCGAAGAGATCCAGGGGGTGCGGGCCGTTTCTTCCCAGCACTTTTGCCGCGGGTCCAATGCCCGCGGCGTTGACGGCGCCATGTAACCCGCCGAATGCCGACACGGCGAGATCGACCGCGGCCTTAACCTGGTCCTCGCTCGTCACGTCGGCCAGCGCGAAGCGCGCCTTGGCGCCCAGCGCCTGCTCGGTGGCCTTGCCGGTGTCGGTGTTGACGTCGAGGATGACGGCGTTGCCGCCGGCGTTAATGATGGCTTCAGCGGAGGCGCGGCCCAATCCAGAGGCGCCACCGGTCACAATGAAAGTCTTTCCGCTCACCTGCATAAGGATCTGATTCTATCGGGAAGAAACGCTTGTCGGGAAGTTCAGAGCCTGCCGCGCCGAAGCACGAAGTGCGAAGGCGGGTCGGGAAGAGATGCGGGTCGGGATTACAATTGAATGTTCATGGCTTCCTACGACAAGCACTACTACGACGGCGCGTGGCAGGCGTCAACCGGCACCGAGACGATTGCGGTGATTTCGTCGGCCACCGAACAGGAGATCGCGCGCGTCCCGCGCGGCACGGCCGAGGATGTCGATCGCGCGGTGAAGGCAGCGCGGCGCGGATTCGAATCGTGGCGTCGGCTTAGTGTCGAGCACCGCGCGCAGTGGCTCGAGAAACTCGCTGCCGCGCTGAAGACACGCGTGCCGCAGATTGCGGAAGCGATCGCCCATGAAGTGGGCACGGCGCTCGGCTACGCAACGAAGGTGCAGGCCGAGTTCCCGATCATGATGATGGGGATGAATGCGAAGTTCATCCGCGAAGCCAAGCTCGAGGAAGAGCTCGGCAATTCGATCGTCGTGAAGGAACCGATCGGCGTGGTGGGCTGCGTGACGCCGTGGAACTACCCGCTGCACCAGATCGTCTGCAAGATCGCGCCGGCGTTTGCTGCCGGTTGCACCGTGGTGTTGAAGCCCGCGGAAATGGCGCCGTTGAGCGCCTTCTTCCTCGCCGAAGCCGCGCACGAGATTGGCCTGCCGAAGGGCGTCTTCAACGTGGTGTCCGGTTCGGGCCGCGTGGTTGGTGAAGCAATCGTCGCGCATCCCGATGTGGACATGGTGAGCTTCACGGGATCGCTGCAGGCGGGCCGCCGCATTGCATCGGTCGCCGGCGAGGGCATCAAGAAAGTAACCCTCGAGCTCGGTGGCAAGTCCGCGTTCGTTGTGCTCGATGACGCCCCATTCGACAAAGCCATCCCCGCGGGCGTGAACAACTGCATGCAGAACTCTGGTCAAACCTGCTCGGCGTGGACACGGATGATCGTGCCACGCTCGCGTCACGACGAAGCGGTGGAAATGGCGAAGGCGCAGCTCGCCAAGTTGACGCTCGGCGATCCGTTCGACAAGAACACCCGCTTGGGGCCGCTCGCGTCGGCCGGCCAGCGCGACAGCGTGATCGAGTACATCGAAAAGGGAAAGAAGGAAGGCGCGCAGCTCGTCGCGGGCGGCGGCAAGCCGACGCAGTTCCCTAAGGGTTTCTACGTGGAGCCGACCATCTTCGCCAACGTCGATAACAGGATGACGGTGGCCCAGGAAGAGATTTTCGGACCGGTGCTATCGATCATTCCGTACGATTCGGACGACCAGGCCATCTCGATTGCCAATGATTCGCCCTACGGATTGGCCGGCGGCGTGTGGGCCGGCACGCAGGAACGCGCCCTGGATGTGGCCCGGCAGCTGCGGACCGGGCAGGTCGACGTCAACGGTGGCCGCTTCAACGCGCTCGCGCCGTTTGGCGGCTACAAGAAGTCGGGCATCGGCCGCGAGATCGGGCCGCTCGCCATCGAAGAGTTCTTCCAGCTGAAATCCATTCAGAGATAGATTGCCTTCAATGTTTGCATTGCTTGCGGGCCTGGCAGCAGGCCTGCTTCACGTCTTCTCAGGGCCGGATCATCTCGCGGCCGTCGCGCCGCTCGTCGCCGACGGTGGGCGGCAGCCTGCCCTGGGCGAGAATGCGTCGCAAGAAATGCGACGCATTCGAGTCGAAGGGTGGCGCACCGGTCTGCAGTGGGGCATCGGCCACACGACCGGCGTGCTGGTGATCGCGTGCCTGCTGCTGTTGCTGCGCGAACAGCTGCCGCTCGACACTATCTCTGCGCACAGCGAACGCATCGTCGGAGTCGCGCTGATCCTTGTCGGCGGTTGGGGAATCTGGCGCGCCAGCCGCACCGGGTTCAAGCCGCACGGGCATTCGCATTCGGGCGCGTCATTTGCGATGGGCGCCCTGCATGGCCTGGCGGGCAGCTCGCATCTATTCGGCGTGTTGCCGGCACTGGCCTTCTCCACGCGCACTGAATCAGCCTTGTATCTCGCCGGCTTTGGCGCCGGCGCGGTGGTTGCCATGTCGGCGTTCGCCGCCGTGATGGGGCTGCTGACCACGAAATTCAGCCGGCGTCATTCCAGCGGTTTTCTCTATGCCTCTTCGGCCGCCGCGCTCGTGATTGGCGGCTTCTGGCTCGTGGGCCGGTGACACACGTCCCCGGCGTGGCCGCGGCGTTCGCCGTGATGCTCGCGGGCTTCTGGCTCGCCGACCTCATCGGACAACAGATTCTTGCCGCGCAGGGCCTGACCGGCAGCAGCCCGGTGTCGGGCGTGCCGGTGGCCATCGTCCTCGGCTTGTTGCTGCGCAACACGCTGCCGCTGCCCGCATCGCTGGCGCCTGGTCTGAAGTTTGCGACCACGAACATTCTTCGCGCCGGCATCGTGCTGGTAGGCATTCGCTTGAGCGTGTTCGATGTGCTGAAGCTCGGCATCGCGGGCTTGCCGGTGGTGCTCGCCGCAATCACGACGGGCGTGCTGTTTGTCACCTGGTTCAACAAGAGACTCGGTCTGCCGCCACGGCTGGGCACGTTAATCGCGGCCGGCACCAGCATTTGCGGCGTCACGGCGATTGTTTCTACCGCGCCGGCGATCGACGCCGACGAAAGGGAAGTGGCGTACGCGGTCGCAAACGTGGTGGCGTTCGGACTGATCGGGATGCTGGTGTATCCGTATCTCGCGCACTCGCTGCTGAGCACGTCAGAGCAAATTGGGTTATTCCTCGGCACCGCGGTGCACGACACATCTCAAGTGATGGGCGCCGCGCTGACCTATAAGCAGGTCTACGGAGACGACGTCGTCTTGCGAGTGGCAACAGTCACAAAGCTCACACGCAACATTTTCCTGGCGGTGGTTATCCCCATCCTGACGTGGATGCACATGCGTTCGAATGCCGCCATCGGATCGGGCGGCATCGGTGGCGTGGCGACGTTCGTGCCCGGCTTCGTGGTGGGTTTCCTCGGGATGGCGCTGGTGCGATCGATTGGCGACGCGACGCTCGGCTCATTCGGCGCGGCCTTTGGTGTGCTCAGCGCCGAGAGTTGGGCCTCGATCACCAAGGAGCTCGGAGACTTCTGGGCATCACAGGTCCTGCTTGGAACCGCAATGGCCGCAGTGGGATTGAATACGAACTTCGCGGTGTTTAAAGGCGTTGGCTTGAAGCCGTTCGCCGTGGGCATGGCCGGAGCGCTGGTCGTCGGCGCCGTTGGCATGGGGATGGCAGTGCTGCTAGGGCGATTCGTTCACCTCTAGTCGGAGGGCGCCCTCGCTCTCCGAACGAGTGTGTGACTACGGCAAATGGCTCGCGTGTCTGAACTCGACTAAGCGAAGCAGCGCTCGATCCATCGCCGCATCAATCTCTCTGGTTGGCACTCGGAAGCCATTCACCATAAACGCAAACACCAGCGGTTCTCCCTCGACGGTAACAATGTAGCCGGCGAGCGATCTCACCTGTGACATCGACCCGGTCTTCGCCCACACGCGGCCGCTGGCGGGCGTGTCCTTCAAGCGATGTGCGACGCTGCCGTTGACCCCGAATACCGGCAACGTGGACCGGAACAGATCGGCGTGCTTCGGATCCCTCCACAGGTAGGTCAGCAACCACGTCAACGCATCTGACGTCAGGTAGTCGTACCGAGACAGCCCAGAGCCGTCTTTCGCCAGGAAGTATTCGCGGAAGATCCCCCAGTCGTTGAGCGTCTCCTCGAGTGCTGTGAGGCCGTCGGCCGCGGCTTTCGGCGCGCCGGCCGGCGCCATCGATCGCAACATCGTTTCCGCGTAGATGTTGCGGCTCCACTTCAGCGTCACGTCGATGATCTCGGCGAGCGGCGGCGACTTGTCTTCGACCAGCAGCGTGGCCTGGCTCATGTCCGGTGCTTTGAGCACCGCGTCGATATCAAGCGGCGTCCGTTCGATCCTGACGCCGTGACGGCCAAACGCGACGCGCATGGCGTTGAGGTAAACCTGCGTGGGATTGCCGACGGCAGCGTACTCGGTGATCGCCGCCGCACCGAGCGCCACCTGGCCGCTCACCGTCAGCAGGTCCGAGCCGGGAGGACGCAGCAGCGTGATGCGGCTCGGCTCACCGGCCGCGGCCGTGGTGACCTGGTGATCGATCGTGAGCCCGCTTCCGGGAGGCGAAACGCTGATGATTGCCCGCGAACCCGCTGTCAGGCCAGGGCCCACCAGCAGCTCGACCTGGTTCTCGTTGTATTGCAACGCGCTGGCCGCTGCGCCATAGCCGAACGCGAGATCGTCCCACGCCCAGCCCAGGCCCCAGCCGGGCTCATCGAACGCGTTGTCGTCGCCGATCAGATAACCGTTGACCTGGCGGATACCCTTCGCAGCAAGCTGCTTGCCCCACTCTTCGAAGATCGCCCACCGCTCTGGATGTCTCGGGTTGATCGTGGGGTCACCGTCAGCCACCAGCACGAGATCGCCGTTGAGTGCGCCGTTACTGTCGATCGTTCCAGTGGAATAGATCCGGGTGGTGTAACGGTAGTCCCACCCCAATCGCTCGGCAGCGGCGGCCGAGGTCAGCAGCTTCTGTGTAGACGCCGGCGTCAGCAGACGGAATGAATTGAGGCTGTAAAGCGTCTCGCCGTGGCGCAGCGACTGGACCGACGCAGACCACACGCCATGATCGATGGTGCGCTCGCTGAAGATCGTCAGCAGGTCGCGGCGTAACTGCTCGTGAGGAGAGATGTCGGCGACGGCCTGGGCGAACGCTAGCGGCATCAACGATTGCTGCGCGCATCCGACAATCAGGAGGAGCGCCGCAATCGTTGTCCGCGGCTTCATTTCTTCTCTTCCGGCTTCTTTGCGTCCTCCGCCTTCGGATCCGTTGACGGTGGGATCGTGACGAGGTCGAAGGCCTGCATGGCCGCGCGCATCGCCATGGTCTCGACCTTCGCCACGCCGGCTTCGCCATCGCGCACGGCATAGGCGTTGTCGCCGACGGCGCCAAACCGCACGCGCTCGAACTTGCCATCGTCGAAGCTGGCGCTGACCACCAGAGCGGGTTTGTCGAGACCGGTTCGCGTGGTGGAGCTCACGAACGATTCGGCCCTGAGGGCCACGAGCTTGTTGAGCAGATCGTCCATCGCCGCCGCGTCGGCCGTATGACTCGCTCCGCCGACGCGAGTGACCTTCCAGGTGTCCGCCTCGCCAGGCTTGGCCGGCGCAACCTTTTCGAGCTCGTAGGTCTTCGGGCCGGCGGGCGCATCCAGCACGGCGCGCATCTTCGCGACGTAGAACGGCCGGAACTCGAACAGCTCTTTCTTGCGGTAGTCGTCGAAGTTCTTGTTCAGATCGGCCTGCAGCGTGCTGTCCACCGTGAACACGATTGGCCGCGAGGCGTCCTTCGCGTAGGTCTGATCGTTCTCGGTCTTGCCGACCTCGAGAACCGTCTTCGCGCTGCCGGCGCCGATGGTCACCGTCATCGCCGGCTTGTCGAGGCCGTACTTGGCGAGATCTTTGGCATCATCTTCCACCAGCCGCGACATGTTCGCGGATGACAGCCGCGTGATGAAGCCTTCCACGGCGCTGTAGTCACTGCGCGACGCCACGGGCTTGACGACGCGCCAGTCGCTGCCGGAGCGCGACAGCTCGATGGCGTTGGCGCCCTTGACCAGCGTCAGCGTGTCGGCCTTCTCGCGATCGAACTTCAGTATCTTCTTGTCGCGCAGCGCGAACGGCTCGCGGTTGAAGCTGGATTCCTGGAACGACGACACCAGGAACACCGTGTCGTCGCCGCCCTTCAACGCGTAGATCTCGCCTTGCGTTGCGTTCTTGTTGCCCAGCCTGAACGATCCGGACGCGCCGCCCTCGGCCTTGAACTCGACGGTGATCGGCGGCTCGGCCAGGCCGAACTGCTTGAGGTCCGAAGGGTTGTCCACGACCTCGCGGACCGATTCGAAGTTGGCGATGGCTTGCGCGAGACCGATCGCCTCGGGCGGATCGGCCTCCACCTTGATGGGCTCGATCATCTGCCAGCCCGCGTCCGTCTTCTGCAGCAGTGTCGTCTGACCTTTGGCGGTCAGGCGGATCTCGTTGACCTTGTCGGCCTCGACGGTGAAGACCTTCGTTCGTGCCGGCTCGCCCTCGACGCCGGTGCTGGCCGGCCGTTTCGAATCGACGAAATAGATATACCCGCCGAGGCCCGCCAGCACGACTACCAACGCGAGTGTTGACCAAAGACCGCGCATTTTACCTTCTCCGCCACCACGAATAAACGCCCGACGCGAACACGAGACCCGGAATGATGAACAGGCTGAGGATCATGATCCGGTTCTGTTGATCGGCGGTGAGCGTCAGCCGGTGATCTAGCGGCTGGCGCGGCCGGACGGCGATCAGGTTCTCCTGCTGCGCAAGCCAGCTGAGCGAGTTCATGAAGAAATCTGAATTGCCCGGGATACCAATCGCGTAGTTCGATGCGAAGTCGGAATCGCCCACCGCCAGCACGCGCGTTTCCGGCGTGCTCGGCGCATCCGGTGAATCGGGGCTGGCGTTGGCGGGCTTCGGAGGCGTCACGGTTGCGGGTGCCGAGGCCGCGGCGGCCAGCGTGATTGGGCCTTGCTTGTCGCCCTTGTCGGCATTGAATTCGACCTGCCCGCTCTTCGACGACACCGATGCGATATCGGCTTCGGCCCAGCTTTGCGGCGTCGTCGTCAGCACGGGTTGCGCGGTATGACCGTTCGAGCCGCCCTCAACCGGGGTCATTGAACGGGCCATCGGGTACCCCGACATCGCCCCAGTCAGGCTCTCGGTGATCGGGTGATTGGGGTACTCCAAAACGATGGGCACCGACGCGTCGGCGCCAAGCATCCGCCCCGTGCCACTCGCGTCAAGGACGACGTCTTCACCGGCGCGGATCCCCCAGTCCATCAGGAACTGCGAGAGCAGCGGTTGGGTCGCGCCGGCTTTGGCAGGGGGATCGAGCAGCACCATCACCTTGCCGCCCTTGGCGACGTACGCGTTGAGCAGCTCGATCTCCGGCGGGAAGAAATCCGTCACCGGTCCGGCAATCACCAGCATCGTCGCATCGTCTGGTACCGCCTGTTGCGTGATCAACGCCAGCGATTCAAAGGTGTAGTTGTCGCGCTTCATCGCCTCCGCGAGGGTGCTGTAACCGCTGCGTTCGCTCGACGCGAGGGCTTTCTCCCCGTGGCCCTGCGTGAAATAGACCTTACGTGCCTGTCCAGTGACCGCCTTGATGAGGGCGTTGGTCAGGTCCTGCTCGTTCGAGGAGTTCACCCGCTCGGTGCGGCCCTTGTGCTGGATCACGATCGTTGGCAGCGCCTCGATCTTCGCGTCGCTGGCGCGCCCCGGCTCGCTATCCGGATCGACAAATTCCGTTTTCACCTGCGACGAGTGGTAGGTGAACTCTTCCAGTCGATCGCGATGGATTGGCTGTCGATCCTTCCGTTCGTAAACGGTGAACGTCGCGGGCTCCTGTAGCTCGCGCAGGATCTTGACGGTTTGATCGGAGAGGCTGAAAACCTGGTTGGCGGTGAAATCCCAGCGCTTGTTCTGACGCGTGCCGAGGTAGTTCACGGCCACGAGGATGCCGAGGAATACCAGGATGCTGATGATCGACAGGGTGCCGTATCTCGCGCTGCGGCCTTTGTAGAAATCGGCGACGTCGCGCCACTGACCGGCCATGTAAATGAGCACGGTCGCGAGACCGGCCCACGCCATGTAGGTCGCGTATTGATTCCAGTCCGGATAGAACACGCGGATCGCGACCGCGCCAAACACCAGCGCGGTGCCGATCCAGCCGATGATGCCCAACAGCTTCTGCATGATTAGCCTCGCCACCTTTCGCTATCCACCGACTTGGCGGTGAGGAACAGGCCGAAGGCCATCAAGCTCAGGTAATAGATGACGTGCTTGGTATCGATGATGCCCTTGCTGAAATCGTCGAAGTGCTCGGTGAGTGATAAGTAGGAAAGTACGGCTTGGGTCGTCGGTCCGAAAAACGTTCCAATCCAGGTAATTACCCACAACATGAGAAATACAGAAAAGGTCGCCATCGCGGCGACGATCTGATTACTCGTCAAACTCGAAATGAACATTCCCAACGACAGGAAACAGCCGGCCATAAGAATCAACCCCACATATGCCGTGGCGATCGGCTTCCACTCCGGGTCGCTGAAATAAAACAAGATGACCATGTGAATCAACGTCAATGCCAGCATCGCGATGTACAGAAGGAGCGCGCCGAAGAATTTACCAAAGATGATCTCGATGTCTTTGATGGGCGACGTTAGCAGCAGCTCTATGGTGCCGGACCGCTTTTCCTCCGAATATGAGCGCATCGTGATCAGCGGGAAGAAGAACAGCATGATGACGGTCGTGTTCATCAGCGCCGGTCCGATGAGCAGCTGGTTCATGTTCATCGGCTGATTCGGATTCATGCCCATTCCCTGGCTCTGCTGCACGAAGTAGTAGAGCGGCACGGCGTAGAAATAGCCGAACAGAATCGCAAAGAACCCCATCATCACGTAGGCGATTGGGCTCCTGAAATAGGCGTTTAGCTCGCGCTGGGCGATGGTCAGGATGTTACGCATTGGTGGCCTCCGATCCAGGTGCGGCCGGCTCGACAGGTTCGGCCGGTTCGACCGGCTCGGTGCGTTCCTCGGTCGTCAGGCTCAGGAAGATGTCTTCCAGGCTCAGGCGCATGGGCCGCAATTCCAGCAGGCCCCAGCCGCCCTGCACGATCGCGGCGGCTACCTCGCGGCGAACGTCGAGGCCTTTCGCGCTCTCGACCTGGAAACTGTTGGTGAGGTCGCGGGCTTCCGACACGCTCACGTTGACCACGCCGGGCAGGCTTCGCAATGAGCTCTGGATGGCTTCGGCCGGGCCTTGCGCTTCGACGAACACCGTCTGCGCGCCGTGCAGGCGATCGGTGAGCGCATCGGGGGTATCGATCGCCACGATCTTGCCCTTGTTGATAATCACCACTTTCTGGCAGGTCTGCGCCACTTCCGGAAGGATGTGCGTGCTCAGGACGATGGTGTGATTGCCGCGGAGCTCGCGAATGAGCTGGCGGGTTTCGATGATCTGTTTGGGGTCGAGACCTGCGGTTGGCTCGTCGAGCACCAGCACCTCGGGGTTGTGAATCAGCGCCTGCGCGAGGCCGACGCGCTGCTTGTACCCCTTCGACAATTTCGCGGTGTGCCGGTTGGCCATGTCCGACACCCACGTCTTCTTCATGACGGTGTCCACGGCGCCCCTGACATCTTTCCGAACGCCTTTGATCTTGGCGACGAAGGTCAGGTACTCGCGAACGGTCATGTCCGGATAGAGCGGCGGCGTCTCCGGCAGGTAGCCGGTGCGCCGCTTGGCTTCGAGCGGCTGATCGAACACGTCGAAACCGGCCACGCTGGCCTTGCCCTCAGTCGCGGGCATGTAGCCAGTGATGATCCGCATCGTCGTGGTCTTACCGGCGCCGTTGGGGCCTAGAAATCCGAGGATTTCGCCCGCCTCTGCACGAAAACTCACATCATCGACGGCTCTGACGGTGCCGTAATGTTTGGACAGGTTCTGAACCTCGATCACAAGGAGGTCTCCGAAAATGAAAAGGGTGTAAGCTCTAGCAAGCGTAAGCCTATTGAATACATGAATTAGGCCCGCCCAGCCCTCCATCCTAGGCAAGATCGGTCCGCCTACGCAACTGCGTTGCGAAGGCGGGCCAGGCTCGAACCTATTTTATGAAGCGAACGCTCAAACGACTACTCAAGCGCCTGTTGGTTCTGACGCTCATCCTGCTGATTCCGGCCGGGGCCGCGGGGGCGTGGTGGTGGGCGCGGGGGTCGCTGCCCCTGCTTGACGGCCAGTTCACATACCCGGGTCTGAGAGCACCGGTCGAGGTGCTGGTCGACGAGCATGGCGTCCCGGCCGTGTATGCGCGCGACGAGGAGGACGTGTTTTTCGCCGTTGGCGTGCTGCACGCGCGGGACCGCTTGTGGCAGATGGAGCTCTATCGGCGCGTCACGCTCGGCCGCCTTTCCGAAGTGCTCGGCGACGACACCGTCGACGTGGACAAGCGCTTTCTCACCCTCGGCCTTCGTGACGCCGCGAGAGCCGAGTGGGAACGCGCGCCGACGCAAGTGCGCACCTCGCTCGAACGTTACGCCGCGGGCGTGAACGCCTATATCGCCAGCATCCAGGAACGCCGGAAACGTCCGCTCGAGTTTCAGATTCTCGGGTTCATGCCGGCGCCGTGGGAGCCGCTAGACTCGCTCGCCGTCGGTCGCTTGCTCGCGTGGCGGCTCGCCGAGAATCACCAGGCAGAACTGGTCCGCGCCGCCGTCGCCGCGAAGTTTGGCGCGGAGGCCGCGATGTTATTGAGTGGCCGCTATCCGGCTAATGCACCGGCGATTCTCAGCGGCCCGCGGCCGCCGGCGATTCCCACGACCACCTCGATGGCGGGCCCGCCGCCAATCGCGATTGCGGCGCAACTGCCGCTGTCGCCGCCGGCGCGCAAGCTGCCGGCCGGATTGGAATGGCTGTCGGCGTCGGCGCGTCGAGCGAACAGCAACAACTGGGTCCTGGCGAATCGCCGCACCAAAGCCGGTACGGCCGATTCTCGCCAACGATCCGCATCTGCAGATTGAGTTCCCGTCGGTGTGGTTCGAGATGCATCTCGTCGCCGCCGATCTCGATGTCGTCGGCGTGACCATCCCGGGCGTGCCGGTGGTGGTGCTGGGTCACAACGCGCGCATCGCCTGGGGCATCACGAACACCAACGCCGACGTGCAGGACCTCGCGATCGAGCGCATTAACGTGGGCACCAAACGGTCCTTCTACCGCGGCGAATGGGTGCCGATCGACATCATCAAAGCCGACATTCCCGTGCGCGGGCGCAGCCAGCCGCTGCCGTTCGAAGTGTGGAAGACGCGCAACGGTCCCATCGTCGCCGACGTCGGACTGCACTGGGAAGCGCCGCCCTCGTGGCTGTCGCCCGACGATCGGCCGGCGGAGGAGCGGCGTGCCTATTCGCTGCGCTGGGATGTGACCGGCGATCTTGCAACCGCGTTCGACGCCATCAACCGCGCCACCGATTGGGCGTCGTTTACGGCGGCGGTGAACGCGTTTTCGGTTCCGTCATCGAACCTCGTTTATGCCGACGTAGACGGGAACATCGGCTATGCGATGTCGGGACGGTTGCCGATCCGCTCGAGCGGCGATGGCCGGATGCCCGTGGACGGCAGCGCCGGCTCCGCTTGGACCGGCTCCATCGATCCGTCAACGCTGCCGCGCGTGCTCAATCCGGACGCGGGATTCATCTCATCGTCCAACAACCTCGTCGATCGCAGCTACCAGCCGCTGATCACGAATGACTGGGCCGCGCCGTTCCGCGCCGCGCGCCTGCGCGATCAGTTGTCCAAGGCTGAAGGCGTCGATCTCGATGCCATGGCGAATCTCCAGAACGATCGCCGGAGCGCCGCGGCCGACATCCTGCTTGCGGGACTCGGCTCGGCGATCAAGAAGGGCCGCAGCATGGAGAACGAGGGGCGCTGGGCCGATCGTCTCGAAGAGCTGGCCAAGTGGGATCGCGTCGTCGACAGCCGGCCGATCGTCTCGTATTACCAGGCGTTCGAGGACGCGGTGTGGCGGCGCACCTTCATCGACGAGATGGAAGAAGAGCTGTTCTTCAAGTTCTACGAGTGGGCAGGCGCGGAAAAATGGGCCGGCATTTATTCGCTGCTCGACGATCCGCAGTCGAAGTGGTGGGACGACATCCTCACCGTGGAGATCAAGGAAACGCGCGACGAGATCTTCCTGACCGCGGCGCAGGACGCCGAGCTGTATCTTCAGGACGTGTGGGGCGGTGAGTCGAGCCGCAATTGGGATCGCCTCCACGCGGCGAGCTTCGAGCATCCAATTGGCAACGTGTTCCTGTTTCGATACCTGTTCAATCGCGGACCGATTCCGGTCGAAGGCGATGGCAACACGGTGATGCGCATGAGTTGGAACCGCCCGGAGCGTTTCAAGGCCTGGGAATACCCGTCGTGGCGGCAGCTGTTCGACGTCGGCGAATGGGACGAGTCACGAGTGATTCTCTCCTCCGGCCAGTCGGGTCACCCGATGAGCCCGTTCTACTTCAGCCAAAACGATCTGTGGCGCCAGGGCCAATACCGCCGCCAGCCGTTCTCCCGAGAGGCGGTCGCCGCCGCGGCGAGACATCGGCTGTTGTTGGTGCCCTAAGGGGCTTGGGAGGATCGTGACCACATGGCCCGCGCCTTTAGGCGCGGGTCCATCGCACGACGATCCCGCGGCTAAAGCCGCGGGCCATACGACGACGATCCTGCGGCTAAAGCCGCGGGCCATATGGTGACGTTGGGTGTCAGGCTATCAGACGAATTTCCGCAGGCGAACGGCGTTCGCGACCACGAGCGCCGACGCGCCGGTATCCGCCAACACCGCCATCCACAATGTGGCCACGCCGGCCACCGCCAGGATTACGAACGCCGCCTTCAGTCCGATTGCGATCGCCACGTTGGTGCGAATGTTCGCGAGGGTGGCGTGGCTCAAGCGAATCGTGTAAGGCACTTTCGGTAACTCGTCGGTCATCAGCGCGATGTCGGCCGTTTCCAGCGCCGCATCGCTGCCCATGGCACCCATCACGATGCCCACATCGGCCGCGGCCAGCGCCGGCGCGTCGTTCACGCCGTCGCCAACCATGGCAATCGCACCGTGCGCATCGCGCAATTGCTCGATGGCCGCTACCTTGTCGTGCGGCATCTGCGCCGAGCGCACATCGTCCATGCCGACCTGTGAACCGGTGGCCTGCGCAGCAGCGTCGTGATCGCCGGTCAACATCGCCACGCGCGACACACCCCCTGCGCGAAGATCGGACATGACCTGGGCGGCGCCGATCTTCGGCCGGTCGGTCACGCCAAGCACGCCAATCGGGCGTCCACCGCGAGAGACGATCACCGGCGACATGCCGCGGACGGCGATGTCTTGCGCAAGCGCGGCGGCGTCGGCTGTCAGCAGGTCGCGCGACGCAAACAACCGCGGCGTGCCGCACACGATCTCGGCATTGCCGACGCGCCCTTCCACACCGAGGCCGGGCAAGGCCCGCACGTCGTTCGGCGTTTGCAGCGCCACGCCACGGTGCCGTGCTTCCGCAAGGATTGCTGCAGCAATGGGATGCTCGGATTGCGATTCGACCGATGCGGCCGCGGCGAGCAGCTCGTTTTCGCTATGCCCGGCGAGCGGGCGAACCGCGTCGAGCGTCAGATTGCCCGTGGTCACCGTCCCGGTTTTATCGAATGCAACCACGCGAACGGTAGCGAGGCGCTCGAGATGAATACCGCCCTTCACGAGCACACCTTGCCTGGCGGCGCCTGCGAGGGCCGACACGATCGACACCGGCGTCGAAATCACGAGCGCGCAGGGACACGACACCACCAGCAGCACCAGCGCCCGATACAACCAGAGGTCGAACGACTGGTTCGCCACCAGGAGCGGCACTGCCGCCACGAGCGCGGCCAGCACGACGATGGACGGCGTGTACCACGCCGCAAAGCGATCGATGAATTGCTGCAGCGGCGCGCGTTTGGCTTGCGCCGATTCCACGAGGTTGACGATGCGCGCGAGCGTGCTGTCGTGCCGACGGCGCGTGACGGCAACTGTGAGCGCACCATGGCCGTTGATTGTGCCCGCGAACACTTCGTCGCCTTCAGTTTTCTCCACCGGCAACGACTCACCGGTAATCGGCGCCTGGTTCACGTCCGAGTGCCCGTTGCGGACAATGCCGTCGAGCGCGAACTTCTCACCGGGTCGGACAATCATCAACGCGCCCGGAGTCACGAGCTCGATGTCGATCAGCCGTTCGCCGGCATCGTCGCGCACGAGCACGTCGCTGGGCGCGAGATTCAGGAGGCGGCCAATCGCCTGGCGGGCGCGATCGAGGCTCTGCGCTTCGAGCCACTGCGCCGCTGCAAAGAGCGTCACCACCATCGCCGCTTCTTCGTACTCGCCGATCGCCATCGCGCCCATCACGGCGATGACCATCAGCACGTTGATGTCGAGAGCGAATCGCTTGATCGACTGCCAGGCGCGCTGCGCGGGGAAGACCGAGCCAACAATGGTGGCGGCGACCAGCAACCCGTCAACCCACCAGGGCGCAGCCATGACCATGCCGATGGCACAGCCGGTGATCGCCAGGACCGCCGCGACCGCGGTAAACCATCCGCGCACACGCGCGCCGGTCGGCGCAGGTGTGTCGGTTTCGCAGTGATTGCAGCCGACGTGCGCCTGGGAATGCGCGGCCGCGCTGTTGTTGGTCATCGCACCCTCGCGCGGCGGGGCCTCGCCACCGCCGGCAGCCGCTGCTCTTCTTCCACGTGCTGCAGGGTCTGCTTGAAGATCGCCATGATGTGCTGGTCGTCCAGCGAATAGAAGACGATGCGGCCGTCGCGGCGCGGTTTCACGAGCCGGATGTTGCGGAGGAGCCGCAGCTGGTGCGACACGGCGGACTGGCTCAAGGCGAGCACCGCGGCAAGGTCGCACACGCACAACTCGCCATGTGACAGCGCATCCAGAATGCGCACGCGCGTCGGATCGCCAAGCGCGCTGAACGTTTCGGCGAGGCCTTGCACGGCCTCTGGCGCCACGAGCGCAGCGCGGATCTTCCGGACCCGGGCGAGGTCAATTTGGACGAGGTCACACACTTCATCTGTGTTCATATGAGCAAGTGTTCATATATTAGCCGATGGCCGGCGCATGTCAAGCGGGGCTTGGGGCTTGGGACTTGGGGCGTGGGACTTGCGGCCTACGGCTCGAGAGAACGCAGAACCGCCTAAGATCCGGTTTTCACCGATCGGAAGAAGTGCGCGTCGACGAACGTATCGATTGCCGCCTGATCGTCCTGCTTCACGTTCGTAAACCGGATGCCCATGCCCGACTTCGGTACGGCCCAGCACACGATGCCTTCGGTCTCCATTTCCTTCTTCGATCCGGGCAGCGCGAACCTCATTTTCAGCACGGTGTCGCGCGGTGGCGGCCCGCTGGTCCGGATCGCGATGCCGCTCTTGCTCAAGTTGAGCGACAAGGCCGCCTTGATCTCCTTGCCGATGCGGTACGACACCGCCAGCCCGAGCACCACGCGCGGGCTGTCGCGGCGGTTGTAGGTGTCGGGAAAGAGGTGCGGCGCAATCGACGGCAGGATGTGCTCCACCGCGCTGTACTCGTTCAGGTAACCGGACACGCCGAGCGCCGCCAACTCCCGCACTTCGTCGACGCTCGACACCGTGCCGCTGAAGACCAGGATAGGGAGATGCCCTTGATCGAGTTTACGGATCCGTCGCACCAGCTCGACGCCGGAGGCATGTGGCATCCGCAGATCGAGTACGATCAAATCGAGCTCGGCGAGGTCGGCGCGTACGTGCGCGAACAACTGCGCCACGCTCTTGACGATCATGGCGCGGTGTCCTGCCGCATCGAGTGCAGCAAGGAACCGATCACGCACGAATGGCGTATCGGCGGCCACGAGAACTGTCTTGCGCGTAGCAGATGGAGACGTCATAACACGAGCGACACTCGCTCGTTTCGTTGCAGACTTTATCAGGTTCTCGTTATAATTTGGACGACCGTTCGCCGTTCGCCGCCCAAGGAGCTGCCTGCATGTCCGCGATTTGTCCCGAGTGCGATTCGCCCATTGACGTCGATGCATATGACGTCGATATCGGCGACGAGCTGACGTGCTCGGAATGTGGCTCCCTCCTGCGCGTTTCCAGCGACGCTCCGCTCGAATTCGAAATCGCCGACGAAGACGACGACCTCGATGAAGAAGAGGAAGAAGTAAAGGTCGCCGATGAAGACGAGGTGGAAGACGACGACGACGATGACGACGAGGACGACGACGAGAAAATCGACGACGACGATTGAGGCACTGGCCGTCAAGGCCGGCCGTCTTCGGGAAATCCTCTCCGGCTATCAATCTGTCCTGATCGCCTTTAGCGGCGGGGTCGACTCCGCCTATCTGGCGATCGCCGCCGCTGCCGCGCTCGGCGATCGCGCGCTGGCCGTCACCGCCGATAGCCCGAGTTACCCCGATACCCACCGCCAGCTCGCGCTGACCATTGCGCGTGACTTCGGGTTCCCGCACGAAGTGATTCACACCGCGGAGCTCGATCGGCCGGAGTACCGCGCCAATCCGGCCAACCGCTGTTACTACTGCAAAGACGAGTTATACGGCCGCCTCGCGGCCATCGCGCGCGAGCGCGGCATGGCGGTGGTCGTCGACGGCAACAACGCCGACGATCGCGGCGACTATCGGCCCGGCCGGCAGGCGGCGCGCGAGCATGGGGTGAAGAGCCCGCTGGATGAAGCCGAGCTGACCAAGGATGACATTCGCGAGCTGGCCCGCGCGGCGGGACTGGCGAGTTGGGATGAGCCGGCGTCGGCGTGTTTGTCGTCGCGCATTCCCTACGGCCACGAAGTCACCGACGCGCGGCTGCGGCAGATCGAACGGGCCGAAGCCGTGCTCCGCGACCTTGGCTTCCGCATTTTCCGCGTGCGCCACCACGACGACACCGCCCGCCTCGAGATTGCGAAAGCGGAGATGCCGCGCGCCCTGGATCCGGACGTGAACGCCCGGCTGGTGTCGGCCCTCAAAGGGCTCGGCTATCAGTACGTGAGCCTCGATCTTCAGGGCTACCGCTTGGGGAGCCTGAACGAAGCGCTCCGCCTGCGACCGGTCTCGTGACCCTTCGACAAGCTCAGGGTCACCCCGAGCGTAGTCGAGGGGTGACCGTTCAGAGAGTGCTGGCGGCGCTTGCGCTGATCTTCGCGCTGGCGCACGTGCCGTTTCTCGCTACCTCTCTCGAGGACATCGACTCAGTCAACTTCGCGCTCGGCGTGCGCGACTTCGATGTCGCCGCGCACCGGCCACATCCACCCGGCTATCCTGTCTACATCGCGCTCGGCAAGGTCGCGACGACAATCGCCGGCTTCGGCGTGGATGCATCGCCATCGGTGATCGAGGCGAAGGCGTTGGCCGTCCTGTCTCTGTTGGCGGGCTTACTCGCCATCGTCTGCCTCTATGGAGTGTTCGCGTGCCTCGCCGAGGGCGATCGCGAGAGCGACCGCGCGCCGTGGCGTTCGCTCGACGTGTCTGCGATCGCCGCCACGGCCGTGGCCGCCTCCTGTCCGTTGTTCTGGTATCTCGCGGTGCGGCCGATGAGCGATCTTCCCGGCCTGGCGATCGCGCTAATGGCGCAAGCCTGCCTGATGCTGGCGTGGTGGCGACAGCGCCCCGGGACGGATGGCGATTCGCGGTTGACCGCAGCGGCGACGGCGACGTCGGGACGGATGATCGTGATCGGGGCCTTCCTCTCGGCGATCAGCATCGGCGTGCGATCGCAGACGGTGTGGTTGACGGTGCCGCTCCTCGTCCTCGTGCTGTTCGATCGCATCGGCCGGGGTGTGGCCGGAGCGTTGCTTGGGGCCGGCACGATGTTCGTGGCCGGCGGTCTCGCCTGGGGCATTCCGCTCCTCGTCGCGAGCGGCGGCCCCAATGCCTATCTCGCCGCGCTTGGCACGCAGGCCGGCGAAGACTTCACGGCAGGCGAAATGCTGTATCTCACGCGCAATGCGCGGGCGGCCGCTTTCGCGGTGGTGCGCACGTTCGTCGATCCCTGGGATGCCCCTGCGCTTGCCGCGATCGTCCTCGTTCTTGCGGCGCTTGGGATCGCGTATCTCCTCGTGCGGGATCGACGATCGTTTGTGGCCGTAGCGGCGATCTCGGTCCCGTATTTGATCTTCCATCTGCTCTTTCAGGACACCTCGTTCGTTCGCTACGCATTGCCGCTCGTGCCGGTGGTGGCGTTTCTCGCCGTCCGCGGTGTGGCGCTCGTGTCGGCCGCCGCGGTTCCCGCGGTTGCGGCCGTCGTCTCGATTGCCGCGGTGGCCATCGCGAGCCCGGTGCTGGTGGCGTACAGTTCGGCGCCGAGTCCCACGGTTCGCGTCTTGAGTCTGCTGAAGGCGGACGCGAGGAGCGCGCTACCGGGCGCGCTGGCGATGCACCAGACCTTCGTGCGCCCCCTCGAAGCGGAAGAGGTCGGCATCGAGCCGCGTCTGCCCGCGCCGCCTCGCCTCGAATGGCTCGAGCTGGCGAAGTATTGGAAGTCCGGACGGGTTGAGCCGATCTGGTTTCTCGCCGACCCGGTGCGGAGTGATCTCGCTCTGATCGATCCGATGAGCCGCCAAGACTCGACGGAGCTGCGATGGCCGCTGGTCGCGCGTCCGGCGTTCGGCGGGATGCGTCCGTCCGCGGTGCGTTGGTACAGGATGCCCGCGCCAGGCTGGTTTGCCGAAGAAGGGTGGTCGCTGACGCCCGAAGCGGCCGGCATGTCGCGGCTGATGGGGCGCAGCCCGCATCTCGAGCCCATTGTCGCGATGGTGCGCCGGCGTCCCGGGGCAGCGCGATTAATGATCGGCGGCCGCAACCTCGCGGGCCCCAACGATCCGGCCGCGCGTTTCACGATCGCGATCGACGGCACTCCGTTTCAGCAATGGGACTCCGCGCCGGGATTTTTTCTGCAGGTGTTCGAGATTCCAGCGGGACGGTTGGCGGGGGAGGGGCCGCTGGCCCGGCTGACCGTGCAGTCAACCGCCGCCTCGGGACCCGCGCCGATTCCGACAGCGATCGAACAATTCGACCTTCAGGACGATCACGCGTTGATGTGGGCGCACGACGCCGGCTGGCAGGAGTCCGAGTACTCGCCCGCGCTTGGCGTGTGGCGGTGGACGAACGATCGAGCATCGTTGCGCATCGTCGGTCCGGTCCAGGCGGTTCACATCACGCTGTCGATCGAATCGCCCCTGCGCTATTTCGACGAGGCCCCGTTGGTGCGGGCCACAGCGGGCAGCAGGGAATTGGCGGTCACGACCATCTCGGCCTCGCGGGATTGGGCCTTTGACGTTCCCGCCGACGCCCTGGCCGCATCGGGCGGCATCGTCACTATTGAAACCAATCGCACGTTTGTCCCGGCCGAAGCCGCCGGGGGCGCCGACCAGCGACGGCTGGGATTGCGCGTGTTTTCTATACACATCGCGTCTAAATCGTTGACACCCTCTGAAGTGTCCCGTTAATCTGCCGATACCAATTCAATGGAACGTATCAACGATTTAGCCCTGTTTTGGTGGGTAGATCGAAGCTAGGAGCCATTCGAACCCCAGCGGACTTAGGAGCGACTCAGATGACCGTGTATCAGAAGATGGCAGCCACTGCCGCAGTTTGCCTGGTGTTGGGTCTTGGTGCCACGGCGTGCAAGAAGAATCCAGCGGTTGCCATGTCGCCGCCACCTCCGGAGCCGACTGCGCCGGCCAAACCGCCGGCACCGCCAGCGCCGCCCACGGCGCCGACTTCCGCTCCGACTCCGCGTGCCTTGACCGACGAAGAGATCATGGCGCAGAAGTCCCTCGATCAGTTGAACAAGGAGCGTCCGCTCGCCAACGTCTTCTTCGATCTCGATTCGTCGTCGATTCGCGATGATGCACGCGGGCCACTCAGCACGAATGCCGACTGGCTCAAGCGCTGGACCGCTACCCGCATCACCATCGAGGGTCACTGCGACGAGCGCGGTACGGCGGAATACAACCTGGGCCTCGGCGAGCGCCGCGCCAACGCGGTGAAGTCGTATCTCGTGCAGCTCGGCGTGCCGGGCGATCGGATCGTGGTCGTCAGCAAGGGCAAAGAAACGCCCTTCTGCACGGAATCAAACGAGGCCTGCTGGCAGCAGAACCGTCGCGGTAACTTCATCATCACGGCAAAGTAGCCGCGATTCGTTCGG
This sequence comes from uncultured Acidimicrobiia bacterium, assembly GCA_963784445.1. Classification (GTDB taxonomy): domain Bacteria; phylum Acidobacteriota; class Vicinamibacteria; order Vicinamibacterales; family UBA2999; genus 12-FULL-67-14b. The sequence continues at coordinate 372,714 of CAWARO010000004.1, forward strand.
CAGCTTCGCGCGGATTGGGCGCTCCAGTTATGGGGCGTCCGATCACCAGATAGGTTGCGCCGGCGGCAATGGCTTCCGCCGGCGTCAACGTTCTCGCCTGATCGTCCTTCCCCTGTTGGTCTGCCGGCCTGATGCCCGGCGTCACAATCTGAAAATCCGGTCCGCAGGCGTCGCGAATCGCGCGCGTTTCCTGCGGTGATGCGACGACGCCGTCGAGTCCCGCGGCTTTGGCGAGCTGCGCGAGGTGGACGACATGGTTGATGACGCTCCTCGCCACGCCGACCTCGGCCAGCATCGCGTCGGTCATGCTCGTCAGCACGGTGACGCCGATCACGAGCGGCCGCGGACGGCCAAGTGCATCGGCTGACTTTCGTGCCGCTTCCGCAGCAGCGGTCATCATCGCCGTGCCGCCCGACGCGTGCACGTTCACCATCCATGCGCCGGTAGCCACCGCGGCCTGTACAGCGCCGGCCACCGTGTTCGGAATGTCGTGGAACTTCAGATCGAGGAACACGCGGTCGCCGCGGCTCGTCAATTCGCGCACCATCGCGGGACCGGCGGCCGTGAACAGCTGCTTGCCGATCTTGTAGCCGCCGACCGCTCCACGCAGTTGCTCGGCGAGTTCGATCGCCTTGGCCGCGGACTCAACATCCAGGGCAACGAGAATCGGGTTCATGCGTGAACGGTCTTGGCCGGAGTGGGATCGAACGCGCCAATGAGTTCGCTCAGCTTCTCGATCTTGTGCCGAATGAGATAGTCGGTGAGTCCGTCCAGCACTTTCGACCAGACGAACGGATCGACGAAGTTCTGCGTGCCGATCTGTACTGCCGTTGCGCCCGCGAGCATGTACTCAATCGCATCGCGCGCATCGGTGATGCCGCCCATGCCGATGATCGGGATCTTCACCAGCTGGTAACACTCCCACACCATCCGGACCGCGATCGGACGAATGGCCGGACCGCTGAGGCCGCCCATGACGTTGCTGATCTTCGGGCGCCGGGTCTCCACGTCGATCGCCATTGCGAGGAAGGTGTTCACCAGGGAAACGGCATCGGCGCCGGCGTCTTCGGCGGCGCGCGCGAACGAGGCCACATCGGTGACGTTCGGCGTCAGTTTCGGTATCACCGGCAGGTGGGTGGCTTTCTTGACGGCGCTCACCACATCGTAGGTGCCGTTCAGGCTGCACCCGAATTGGATACCGCCTTCCTTGATGTTCGGGCAGGAGATGTTCAGTTCGATCGCCGCCACGCCTTCCGCCTGCGACAGCACTTTCGTGACCTCGACGTATTCGTCGAGCGTGGTGCCGCACACGTTCACGAACGTCCGCGCGCCGGCCTTGCGCAGCAGCGGCAGCTTCTCTTTCACGAACCGGTGCACACCGATGCCCTGCAGGCCGATGGCGTTAATCATCCCGGCCGGCGTTTCGACAATGCGCGGCGGGGGATGCCCCTGCCGCTCCTTCATGAAGAGGCCCTTCGATACCACGCCGCCCAGCGACGACAGATCGACCACCTGTTCGTATTCGACGCCGTAACCGAAGCAGCCGCTGGCCGCGATGAGCGGGTTGGGCAGCGTCAAGGCGCCAAGCTTGACCGACAGATCAGGAGTCATCACTCCCACACCAGTTCGGCGCCGTCGAATACCGGGCCGCTGATACATGAACGAACGAGGTTCGCGTGTTCATCGCCATGTTTCACCGGCACGACGCAGCTGTAACAACCGCCGAGGCCGCAGCCCATCACGCGCTCCACCGACACTTGCGACGGCTGATGGTAACGGGCGGCGAGTTTGGCCACCGCTTCGAGCATCGGCTCCGGTCCGCAGGCATAGACCATGGCCCCGGCAGGTCCGACCGATTTCAGTGCCGCTTCGAGCGGTGCGGTGACGCGGCCTTTGACGCAGTGTCTGCTTAATGAGTGGCCGCCATCTTCGGTCGACAGCACCAGCGTGATGCCAAGGCCCTCGAAGAAATCGAGATAGAACAGTTCGTCAGCGGTGCGCGCGCCGTAGAAGAGCGTGGCGGGCGTGCGCGACGCGGCCAATGATTCGGCAAGCGTGGCAAACGGCGCGAGGCCGACACCGCCGGCCACCATCCAGCCTTCCGTGGGCGCCGCCACCGGGGTGAATGGCACCCCAAGGGGTCCCAGGCACGACACCAGGTCACCGACTTCGAGCTCGTAAAGGTTCCTGGTGCTGCGGCCTGCGCGTTTGTTGAGAATGCTGACGCCGGTCACATCGCCGTTGACGTTCCGCAGCACTTCGAACACCGAGAATGGTCGCCGCAACAAGGGATCGGTCACACCTACGGGCTTGACCATCACGAACTGGCCGGGCTGCGTTTGCCGGCCCACCTCAGGCGCCGCGAGGCTGAGGACGGAGTATTCGCGCGACAACCGTGTGTTGGCAATCACGGCCGCGTCGACATCAACTGGCGGCATCGTTTCAGTATAGCAAGCTAGGTACAATCCGGTAGTGCGTTACCTGCGGATGCTTTCCAATTCGGTGATCGCCGCGGGTGTTGCCTCCGGATATCTCACCACGCTCGTCCTGCAGCTCAATCCCGCCGTGTCGATCGAGCCGTCGACATTGTTGCCGCTGGCCACCGTGCTCGCGGTGGCGTACGGCGTCAACCTCACGGTGCTGTTCTATGCGCTGATCGTGCTGCGGCAGATCCTGGCCGTTGAAGTGCTGTCGCCCGGATGGCTCAGCGTGCGTCTTCTGTCGTGGTTATGCACGATCGCCGCCGCGGCCGGCGCCGCATTGATGTGGCTGAACCTGCTCGGCTTTGGCGACGTGCTCGATCGCGAGACGCTCGATCGCATGTTCATTGGCGCCACGCTCGTCACCGCCGCCGGCTTCGGGTTCCTGATTATCGGCCTGGCTCATCTCGGCCGGCGCGGCGGGCGCGTTAGCGCAACGATCCTCGTCGTGACGATGGTGCTGTCGGTGGCGGCGCCGGTGATTGCGCGCGGTCCGGCGCGTCAACCGCCCGTGCCGGCGGGGCCGGCCACGGCGGCGAACGACCTTGAGCCCGCCTCGTTCGACCGGCGCGTGACGATGCTGATGTTCGACGGCGCGTCGCTCGACTTCATGACGCCCGACGTCGCCGCTGGCCGCCTGCCGAACGTCGGCAGGATTTTCGATCAGGGCGCGGTGTTGCACCTCGCCACGCTGCGGCCCACGCAAGCCGAGCCCGTGTGGAGCGCGATCGCCACCGGACGGTATCCGATCTACAATGGCATTCGCTCCGCGGCGATGTATCGCGCCTTTGGCGGCACGCCGATCCAGTTGCTGCCCGATTACTGCTTCTCGCAGGCGCTCGTCACATTCGGCTTTTTCACCGAGGAAGCGCAAACCGCGCGGAACCTGCTAGCGCGCCCGATCTGGGACATCCTGAGCGATCGCGGCGCGCGCGTCGGTGTGATCGGCTGGCCGCTGACGCAGCCCGCGCCGATGGTGGATGGCTTCGTCATCAGCGATGAATTTCATCGGCTCTCGGAGCCTGAATTGAACCTCGACGCCACGCCATCGGTCTGGCCGCCGGAGTTGCTCGCCGAGGCGCGCGTCGCGCTGCAAACGCCCGCCACGCCGGATCCGGTGGCGCTCGTGTCGACGATGGGCGCACCGCAGCCGGTGAACGACTACGACGTGCGGTCCGATCGCGCGCCGGTGGTGGCCGATCGCGTGCACCTGCAATTGCTGACCGCACTGGACGTCAACACGCCGCGGTTCGTGGCCGCGCGATTTCCCGGCATCGATGCGGTCGGGCATCGCTTCCTGCGCTATGCGGATCCATCGGCGTTCGGTGACGTGTCTGCGGAGGAAACCCAGCGGTTTGGCCGCGTGCTGCAACAGTATTACGGCTTTCTCGACACGCTCGTCGCCCGCGAAATAGAGCGCCTCGGGCCGAACGATCTGTTGCTCATCGTGTCGGGCTTCGGCATGGAGCCGATGTCGCCTGGCAAGCGCGTGCTCGAGCTCATTGCCGGCAACCCGCAGATTAGCGGCACCCACGAACCGGCGCCGGATGGTTTCATTCTTGCGTTCGGCTCGTCGGTAGCGCCGGGTCGGAAACCACGCGCGTCACTGGTCGATCTCGCCCCGACTATTCTGTATTTCCTCGGGCTACCCGTTGGCCGCGACATGGATGGGTTCGCACGAATTGACTTGTTCAAACCGGCTTTCACGAGCGATAAACCAGTCACGTACATCCCCTCGGTACGGGCGCTAGCGAATGGACGACGCTCAACAACTGCTGCTGTGGCGCTGGAGCACGATCGTCCAGCTGATCTCGCTGGCTATGGCCACGGCGTTTTTCGCATTGCTGGCGCGCGCCGGCCGCCGCCCTGAGTTGCGCAGCTGGATGCGCGCCTGGCTCGCCAACTTCCTCGCGCTTTCCGTCACGTCGGCCTACTGGGTCCTGCAGCCGGCGGCGCTGTTTCCACTCTTCAGCGTGCTGTACCTCGCGGCGAAGGCGGTCTTCGTGGCATTGCTGATGCAGGGCGTGTGGCTGATGATGCACCGCGTCGAGCGCTGGTATTCCACCAGGCAGATCGCCACCGTCGTAGTGATCTATGCGGTGATTGGCGCGGCACTCTCTCGCGACGTGGTGTCGCTCGGGATTTTGCAGCATACCGTGCTGGGCCTCACGTTGGTCGGGTTTGCGATCGCGACGTGGCGATCGCAGCAACAGGGCATCCAATGGTTGACCGCGGGCATTGGTGTTCGCGGGTTGCTCTCGCTCGGCGAATCGTTGGCGTATGTGCTGCAGGCGGCGCAGCCCGGCGCCGGCCCACTGGCCGGACTGGTAGTGCCGGCCGGCATGTTCCTGTCGGCAAGCTCCTCCTTCGATACCGCGGCCGAATGGCTGATCTTGCTCGGCTGCGTGCTCGCGGTATCGGATCGCAGCCGTCGCGAGTTACAGGATGCCAACCGCGATTTGATGGCCGCCCACGAGGACCTGCGCCGTCTTGCCGATCGCGATCCGCTGACGGCGCTGGTCAATCGGCGATCGCTGCCGGAGATTTTCAGGGCGGTGCAGCCGAACGGCGCGTTGATGCTGTTCTTCGATCTCGACGGATTCAAGAAAATCAACGACGAACACGGCCATGCTGCCGGCGACTCCTGCCTGAAGGTGTTTGCCTCGGCGTTGCGCGACTCGTTCAGGCCCGACGATCACGTGATCCGCTACGGTGGCGACGAGTTCCTCGTGGTGGCCACCGGCCTCGACACGCCCGCGGCGCAAGCGCGCGTGGACGAAGTCAGGAAGCGCATGCTGCGAACGGTGGGGGGCGAGTTGATCTGCAACTTCTCCGTCGGCATGGCCGTCCTGGAACCGGGCGGCCAGCCGGAAGCCGCGCTCGAAGCCGCCGATGCGCAAATGTACAAGGCGAAGCACCAGGTGATTGCATAATCACGCATGCTCGTTAATTGCGTAGCCTATCAGCGCGGCGAAAGGCTCAGCGACATCCCGCTAAGCGAGGTGCGCGCGCACCTCAATCGCCGCGACTGCTTTGTCTGGGTCGCGGTGAAAGATCCGCAACCTGGCGAGCTGGCCGCGCTGCAGGAGGAGTTCAACCTGCACGAGCTCTCCATTGAAGATGCCCAGAAGGGCCACCAGCGCCCGAAGATCGAGGAATACGGGTCCGCGCTGTTCGTGGTGATGCACCTGATTGAAAACACCGGCCAGGACCTGCACACCGGCGAGGTGTCGATCTTTGTCGGGCCGCAATACATCGTGTCGGTGCGTCGCGATGCGCAGGTGGGGTTCACCGAAGTGCGTCGCCGCTGCGAGCAGGAACCAGAATTGTTGCAACACGGGCCCGCCTACGTGCTCTACGCGCTGATGGACAACGTCGTCGATCGGTACTTCCCCGTGCTCGACGGGCTCACCGCCGAAATTGAAGAAGTCGAAGAGCGGATCTTTGCCGGCCAGACGACGCGGGCACAGATCGAGGCGCTGTATTTGTTGAAGCGCAAGCTGATGACGCTCGATCACGCGACCCAGCCGCTGCTGGAGGTGGCCGGCAAGTTGCACGGCGGCCGGGTGCCGCCGATTTGTTCGGGCCTGCACGATTACTTCCGAGACGTCTACGACCACCTCCTGCGGTTGAAGCAATCCATCGACAATCTCCGCGACATGGTCGCCACCGCGATCTCGGTGAACCTGTCGCTGATCACCATCCAGGAGAACGAGGTCACCAAGCGCCTGGCGGCCTACGCGGCGCTCGTCGCCGTGCCCACCATGGTCGCCGGCGTGTACGGAATGAATTTCGCGAACATGCCCGAGCTGCAGTGGCGGTTTGGGTATCCGGCCGCCGTGGCGTCGATGGTGTTGATCGACGTGTATCTCGTCTATCGCTTCAAGAAGGCGAAATGGATGTAATTCCCCCTGCGCTGACCAGCGCAGACGCGCTGTGTTTCGCGAGCGCGCGCGAGCTGGCCGGGCAGATTCGCAGCAGGCGGGCATCCGCTCGCGAAGTCATGACGGCGTATCTGTCGCAGATCAATCGCCTCAATCCGCAACTCAACGCGATCGTCGCGAAGCTCGATGACGAGGCCTGCCTCGCGCTGGCCGATGCTGCCGATCGCGCGCTGGCACGCGGCGAGGCGGTGGGTCCATTGCATGGCTTGCCCACCGCGTTCAAGGACCTCGAATCCGCGATCGGTTTTCGGTTCACCAAGGGATCACCGATCTACCAGGACGTGGTCGCGACCGAGGACACGGTGCTCGTCGAGCGGATCCGGCGCGCCGGCGCCATTCCGATCGGGAAGACCAACGTGCCCGAGTTCGGTATGGGGTCGCAGACCTACAACGACGTCTACGGGATCACGCGGAATCCGTACGATCGCAGCAAGACCGCCGGCGGATCGTCGGGCGGCGCGGGTGCTGCGCTGGCCAGCGGCATGTTGCCGTTCGCCGACGGCGGTGATCTCGGCGGCTCGCTGAGGAATCCGGCCAACTTCAACAACATCGTCGCGCTGCGGCCAACGCTCGGTCTCGTGCCGAATGCGCCGGTCCCGATCCCGTTCGTCCATATGACGGTCAAGGGGATGATGGCGCGCTCCGTCTCGGACGTCGCCTTCTTGCTGAGCATTGTGGCCGGCGCCGATGCGCGCGATCAGCTGTCGTTTTCGTCCGCCCCGGAAGCGTTCGCGGCACCGCTGGAGCGCTCCGTCAAGGGGACGCGCGTCGCGTGGTGCCCGGACCTCGGTGGCCTGCCGCTCGATCGACGGGTTCGCAGCGTGCTCGACTCCCAACGCAAGACGTTCGAAAGTCTCGGCTGCGTCGTCGAAGAGGCCTGCCCGGATTTTGGCAACGTCGACGAGATTTTCGTCACGCTGCGCACGTGGGCGCATTGGCACACCCACGGTCCGTTGCTCGCGCAGCATCGCGCGCGGATCAAGCCCGATGCGATTTGGGACATCGAGAAGGGCGCGGCGTTGTCGGGCGAGGATGTGGCGCGCGCGCTGATGCAGCAGGGACAGCTGCTCGAGCGCATGCGAAAGTTCGAGGAGCGATATGAGTTCCTGGTGTGCGCGGTCAACCAGGTGCCGCCCTTCGACGCCGCAGAGACGTGGCCGCGCTCGATCGAGGGCGTGCCGATGGAGAACTACATCTCGTGGATGAAGACCGCGTACTGGATTTCCACGACGTGCCGTCCGGCGATCTCCGTGCCGGCGGGCTTCACCGATGAAGGGCTGCCGGTCGGTGTGCAGCTCGTCGGCCGCTATCGCGACGACCTCAACGTCCTGCGGATGGCGTACGCCTTCGAACAAGCCACGAATGTCGGCGCGCGCCGTCCGCCGGAGGCATGACGTGGCGAAGCAGGCGGCGCCAACACTCACCACCGCGCAGCTGACGGCGATTATCGATTCCCGCCCGCCGGCCATGGCGAAGCTGACCAAGGCCGTGCTCGCCAAGGTCCGCGAGCGGATGCCCGGTTCCATCGAGATGGTGTACGACAAGAAGAATTCGCTCGTGATTGGCTTCTGCTCGGCCGAGCGCGCGTCGAATGTGATCAATTCGATCGCGGTCTACTCGAAGTGGATCAACCTGTACTTCTTCGAAGGCGACACGCTGCCCGACCCGGAGGGCCTGTTGCAGGGCGCCGGCAGCATGGTGCGAAGCATTCGAGTGACCGATGCCGCCGAGCTCGACCGGCCGGCGGTGAAGGCTCTCATGGCCGAGGCACGAAAATGCGCCGAACCGCCGCTCGATCCCAAAGCGAAGCGGAAAGTCCTGCTCAAGCAGTCGACACGGCGATCCTGATATAATCCGGGCAGTCTCTTTAAACGCGGACCCGAGAGTCCGCAAAGAGGGAAAACATGCCGGTAGTGATGGATGCGGAGCGCATCAGTCGCGCGCTCACGCGAATCTCGCACGAAATCCTCGAACACAATCGTGGTCTTGCTGATTTGGCGCTGGTTGGCGTCCGTAGCCGTGGTGTGCCAATCGCGCAGCGCATCGCCGACGACATCAAGAAAATCACCGGCGAGGACGTGGCCGTTGGCGCCCTCGACATCACGCTGTATCGCGATGATCTGATGGGCGCCTCCGTCGGCATCGCGCCGATGGTCCGCAAGACCGAGATCCCGTTTTCGATCGACGGCCGCACCATCGTCCTCGTCGACGATGTGCTCTACACGGGGCGCACGACACGCGCCGCACTGGATGCACTGACCGATTTCGGCCGTCCCAAGTCGATTCAACTGGTGGTCCTCGTGGACCGCGGCCATCGCGAGCTGCCGATCAAAGCGGACTACGTCGGCAAGAACGTGCCGACGTCCCGCCAGGAGAGCGTGCAGGTGCACCTGCGCGAACTCGACGGCGTGGACGAAGTGCTGTTGCAGGGGAAGGAGTAGAGCGATGGACGTCGCACAGACCGCAGCGTCGCCTAATAATGTCGCCGCGCCGCCACTCACGGCTTTACGACAGAAGCACCTGCTCGGCATCGCTGACCTCAGCGCCGAAGAGATCGTGCTCGTGCTCGATACCGCCGAGGCCATGAAGGAAGTCGGCCAGCGCACCATCAAGAAGGTGCCGACGCTGCGCGGCCGGACGGTGATCAACCTGTTCTTCGAACCGAGCACGCGCACGCGCACGTCGTTCGAGATTGCCGAGAAGCGCCTCAGTGCCGACACGCTCAACGTCGCGATTGCGTCGTCGAGCGTCGTCAAAGGGGAGACGCTTGTCGACACCGCGATGAACCTCGAGGCGATGGCGCCGAGCATGATCGTCCTGCGGCACTCGTCGTCCGGTGCGTGTCACCTGTTGTCGCGGATCTGCAAGGCGGCAATCGTCAACGCCGGCGACGGCACGCACGAACACCCAACCCAGGCGCTGCTCGACGCGTTCACGATCCGCGAGCGGAAGGGCCGCCTCAAGGGCCTGAAGGTCGCCATCGTCGGCGATTTGCTGCACAGCCGCGTGCTGCGCTCGAACGTGCTGCTGCTCACGAAGCTGGGCGCCGAAGTGTGGGTTTGTGCGCCGGCCACGCTGATCCCAGCCGGCATGGCCAAAATGGGTGTCCACGTCACCACGCGGGTTGAAGAAGCGGTCGAAGGCGCCGACGTAATCATGATGCTGCGCATCCAACTCGAGCGGATGCAGGGCGGTTACTTTCCGTCGTTGCGCGAGTACTTCACGACGTTCGGCATGACCGAAGCGCGGGTAAAGCGCGCGAAACCGGACGTGATCATCATGCACCCGGGGCCGATCAATCGTGGCGTGGAGATCGCGTCGGAAGTGGCGGACGGCAAGGCGTCGGTGATTCTCGATCAAGTGGCGAACGGCGTGGCGGTGCGCATGGCCGTCCTTTATCTATTGGCGGGTGGGGCAGAGCATGAAGCGGTTACTTAAAGGCGGACGGGTCGTCGACCCGGCCAATGGATGCGTCGGCGTGTTCGACGTGTTGATCGATGGCGATCGGATAGCCGAGGTCGGCAAGGACCTGAACGCAAATGGCGCGACGGTCATGAATCTTCCGTCAAGCTTTGTGGTGTGCCCCGGATTCATCGACATGCACGTGCACCTGCGCGAGCCAGGGCAGGAGCACAAGGAAACGGTGGCGACCGGGGCCGCGGCGGCGGTGGCGGGCGGCTTCACCGCGGTGGCGTGCATGCCGAACACCAAGCCCGTCAACGACAACGCAGGCGTGACGAAATTGATTCTGCAGAAAGCCGCTGAAGCCGGCCTCGCGCGGGTATATCCGATTGGCGCGGTGTCGCGGGGACAGAAGGGCGAAGAGCTCGCCGATATCGCCGAATTGAAAGAGGCCGGCTGCGTTGCGGTCACCGATGACGGACTGCCGGTCGCGACGGCGATCCTCGCCCGCCGCGCGCTCGAGTACACGAGCATGTTCGACATGCCGATGATCGAGCACTGCGAAGATCAGACGCTGAAAGGCGACGGCTGCGCGCACGAAGGCCCGGTGGCGGCTTCCCTGGGGCTGGCCGGCATTCCCGGCGTCGCGGAAGCGATTACTGCGGGACGCGACATCCTGCTCGCCGAGATGACCGGCGGTCACGTTCACATCGCGCACATGAGCGCCTGGACGACGATTGAGGCGGTGCGACAGGGCAAGAATCGAGGCGTGAAGGTGACGTGCGAGGTGTGTCCGCATCACTTCACCCTGACCGACGACCTGCTGGCGGCGCCGATCGCCTACGACACCAACGTGAAGATGAACCCGCCGCTGCGCGAAGCGCGGGATCGCGATGCGATGATCGCCGGCCTCGTCGATGGCACCATCGACGTGATTGCCACCGACCACGCACCGCACCACTACGATGAGAAGAACGTCGAGTTCGACCGCGCGCCGTTCGGCATCGTCGGCCTCGAGACCGCCGTGTCGATCACGCTGGACAAGCTGGTGCACACCGGCCTGATCGGCTTTGCGCGGATGGTGGAGCTGATGTCGGTGAACCCGGCGAAGATTCTTCACGTACCGGGTGGATCGCTGGCGCCGGGCGCGCCCGCGGACATCACGATCCTGGCGCCGGATCTTCCGGTCACGATCGATCGCACGAAATTGATCAGCAAGTCAAAAAACACGCCGTATCACGGCTGGTCGTTCAAGGGCGGCGTGGCCGCGACGATCGTCGGCGGGAAAGTCGTGTATTCAAATCCCGCCGCGGGAACTGGTTTTTGACGGCCGCGGTGGCCGCGCCGTAGCCTTGGCGAAGGCGGGCGCTCCGGGGGGAACGAACAATGTCAGGTACAGTCACCAATGCACGTCACGATCAGGTCCGCGCCCGTGCGCTCGAGGACATGCGCCGGTTTGAAGTGGTGATGGAAGGCCACTTCGATTACGGCAACGGCTTTCACGGCAACCTGTACCTGAATCCACACCAGCTGTTCCAGTGGCCGTCGACGATCTGGCGCGTGGCGCAGGATCTGATCGATGTCATGCCCGCCGACCTGGCGGAGAAAGCGGAGATCGTGGCCGGGCCGGCCACCGGCGGTGCGCTGCTGGCGCACACGCTGGCAGGACTGCTCGACAGCCGCCGGCCCATGACGCATCCGTCGTACTCGTTCGCGCCGTTCGGCGATCACGATGGCCGCGCGGTGCTGAGCCCGTTCTATGCGGCGCGCATGAAGGGCAAGCGCGTGCTGATCGTCGATGACGTCCGCAATACCGGCACCACCTTCAAGCAATGCGCGGATCTGGTGGCGCGCGCGGGCGGCACGGTGATTGGCACGATGCAGATCATCGATCGATGCGAGGCGTGCGTGAGCCTCGATGTGCCGAACGTGTCGCTCGTGGAATACAAGGCCCCGCCGAATTATCCGGCGGGGTCGTGCCCGATGTGCGCAGCCAGTGTGCCGGTGACGGCTTTCTGATAGCCGAGCACCGACAGCACATAGAGACCCACCGCGATGAACAGCAGGTACTGAAAGCCGAGGATCATCGAGCCGTATTCCGCCAGCCCGCCGAACATCGCGCCGGCGATGTTGAAGCCGAACGCGCGATCGGGTTCGACGACCCGCGAGAACGACACCGCAAACACCACACCGGCAAAGAGGATTGGCGTGAACGCGAGGACTGACGCCGCCAGGATCTGCGCGGCGCGATCCATCCCCAGGAACGACTCCATCGGTATCAGCGCGCTGATGGTGAGCGAGATCAGCAGGCCGGCGTAGTACGGCGCCAGCCGAGAGGGTTTCGCGACCGCGACGAACCAGTTCGCGAGCACGATCATCACGAGCACGGCGAAGATCACCACCGAGTTCACGATCCACGTCCCGCCGAACAGTAGCGCCATGTGCACCACGGCCTTCGTTTCGACGAGCATGAACCCGGCGCCGAGGAAGAACATCTGCACCAGCGCGCCGGTGCCGTCGCCCGCCGCTCGACCCGCGCGCCGCAGAAACGGCGCCAAAAGGAGCGCGGCGATGGTGGCCATGATGGCCGCGCCGCGAAGGCTGACCACCGGAATTGTCGGCTCACGCAGGTAGAGCATCGGCCAATCGTCGGTCGCGAGGCGAAGTGGCTCGCTGCCCTCGTTGACGCGCGTCAACCGGAACTGCTGCCAACCGTTCGCCGCTTCGCGCGCCGATGGATTGGCGGTGAAGCCGTTCGGCGCGCTCCAGTCGAGCGGCGCCTCGGGGTGGATCCAGTACTCGGTGTCGCGCGCGAACGCGTCGCGGATCCGCTGGTTCGCGCCCGCAATGAACATGGTGAACGCGCCGCCGAGGTTCTCGTCGGGAGCGAGGGTGTCGCGGCTCGGGAGGTTCAGCACCAACGCATCCGAGCCAAAGGCCGCCCGTACCGAGTTCTGCAGGCGCGACACGATCCAGCCTTGTCGAAAGAAGTTGTACATGATGAACACGCCGCCGGGCTTCAATCTTCGGTGCACGTCATCCATCGCCTGCTTGGTGAACAGGTAACTTTCGAGGCGGATGTTGCTGTAGCTGCTGTGCAGCACCAGCGAGTCCACCAGCGCGTAGATGATCAGGTCGTATTGCTTCGCGGTCTTTTTCAGGAAATTGCGGCCGTCGTTCAGGTGAACCGTGACCCGTGGATTACTGTACGGGCGATCCGGATGGTCCTCCTTCCCGATGCGCTGGATGACCGGATCGATCTCGACAGCATCGACGTGCTCGGCGCCCCACGCCAGCGCGCGGCTGACGTCGTTGCCGGAGCCGGCGCCGATGATCAGGACGTCGCTGAAGGGGTTGCCGCCGGAGTCGCGGTTCAGCAAGTGCGGCAACGCATACGCGGGAAATCGCGCGCTCAGCGGCTGCATCTGCTGGTGGCCGATCAGGTTGACGTTGATCAGCGAATGTTCCGGCACATAGCCGACGCGGTAATAGGGCGACCACAGCTCGCGCCCACCGATCAACGACGGCGCCACCGCGAGCAGGATGATGACAGCGCTCGTCGTGGCCAGCGCGGTGCCACGCTCGGCGTCCAGCGGATACAGAAAGTACGCCAGACCCGCCACCACGAAGGCGAACCACCATGCCGGCGAGAGCTGCATGAACGAGCACGCCGCGAAGAGGACGATGCCCGCGATGCTGCCGAGGATGTCGATGGTGTAGGCCTCGAGGCGGTTGGGCAGTTTTGCGAGCGCGCGGCCCAGCTGCTGGCCGGGCCCGACCATCGTCAACGCAATCACCAGGAAGAAAAAGCCGCAGAGCAGCTCGATTGGGATCACGAAGGTCGACAGATCGCTCGCCTGATACTCCACGCCAAAGAACACGACTTGCGGCGACGCCTGGCTGCCGACGTCGATGACGCTGTTCGACGTCCGCCGCTGCTGCTCCACGAGATGCGCGCTGCCCAGGCCGATGATGAGCATCAACGGCGTCCACGCCAGCAGATTCGACGTCCGTCTCGCCGCGAGGCAGCCGACCGCGATGCCGAGGATGGACGCCAGCAACACCGTGTTGGTGAAGAACGTCAGGAACAGAACGTGCGCCGGGAACCAGCGGATGCAGGTAAGCTCGAGGAAGAGCGTGAGCAGGCTGATTAGGAATAAGTCGCGTTTCATTCTGCGGTCGGGGCTGGACACACTTTACGACGAATTCAACTCCGCGCACACCGTCGCCGATCCGGTGTGGTTCGCGCACCGGTTTTCGGCCGGCGACGATCGCGAAGTGGTGGCGTTCATCGCGGCGGCGCTGGCGTTTGGCCGCGTGCAGAGCGTGCTGAATTCCATCGCCGGCATGCTCGCGGTGATGGGCGCTTCGCCGGCGGCGTTCGTGCGCGCCTTCGACCCTTCGCGCGACCGCAAGCGCTTCGATCACCTCGTACATCGCTGGACCAATGGTCCGGATTTCGCGGCCCTGGTGTGGATCCTTCATCAGATGATCGAGCAGAGCGGCTCCATCGAGAATTTCTTTGCCGAAGGCTTGCCTGAAGACGCCGTTGATATCTCGGCGGGCCTCCAGTCCTTCTCGACCCGCGCGCTCGCAATGGATCTGAAACCGATCTATGGCCGTTCGAAGCCGAAGCCGGGCGTGGCGTATTTCTTCTCGCGCCCGTCATCCGGCGGCGCTTGCAAGCGGCTGAACCTGTTTCTGCGGTGGATGGTCCGCCACGATAAGGTCGATCTCGGCGTGTGGTCGAAGGTCCGGCCTGGACAGTTGATCGTGCCGCTGGACACGCATGTGATTCGCGTCGGTCAGTGCCTGCGCTTGACCACCCTCAAGAGTCCCGGATGGAGGATGGCGGCGGACATCACGGCCTCGCTGCGCGCCATCGACCCGGCCGACCCCGTCAAGTTCGACTTTTCGATTTGCCATCTCGGCATGATGAACGCGTGCGGATTCGGGAAGGGCACGGGCGATATGCGGTGCCCGCTCAAAGGTGCCTGCCATCCAGGCAAGCGAATCGGAACGCGGAAGGCGAGCATTACGTAGAAAGCAGGGATGAACCGCCTCATCTCCATCGGTGAGATCCGCCTGGCATTCCGCCTGATCGTCAAACAGCCGATCCTCTCTGCCACCATCATCCTGGCGCTGGCCACCGGCATTTGCTTCGCCACGATGGGATTCACCTTCTGGGACGAGCTCGTCAATAGCGCCCTCCCATATCAGGCTGGCGAGCGGTTCGCGCGGCTCTACGTGCTCAATCGCGATGGCGGCCGGGTCGATCTCGACCTCGAGCGTTACCACGCGTTCCGGGACCGGGCCACGACACTCGAACACGTTGGTGCGGTTGGTGTGCGCCCGTTCACCGTGACGCACGGTCCTGGCGAAGTCGAATCCATTCGCGGTGCCTTGATCACGCCGCGATCGATGCGCTGGCTCGATGCGCTTCCAGTCGCCGGCCGGACGTTGATCGCCGCTGACGGCGACCAGGGCGCCGAGCGTGTCGTGCTGATCAGGGAGAGTTTGTGGCGGCGCCGCTACAGCGCCGATTCCGGAATGATTGGCCGGCAGCTCACCATCGGCGGGCAGCCGAAAACCGTGGTGGGCATCATGCCCGACACGTTTGAATTCCCAGGCTCGGGCGAATTGTGGCTGCCGCTCGATGAGGCGACGCTCGGAGGCGCGCCCGGGCTGCGCGTGTTTGGGGTGCTTCGCCACGGCGCCACGTTCGAGGCGGCGACCGCGGAGTTGAATCAGCTCTCGAGCCAGGTGCCATCAACCGGATCGGCAGAGGACGCCGATCAGATCGCGCGGCTGCTCGTCGTCCGTTTCACGGGAGACTCGGACGACACCACGCTGGTCATGTCGGCGCTGGTGTTCGTCGTGGTGATGCTGCTGCTTGTGGTCGCGAGCAACGTCGCCACGCTGGTGTTTGCGCGCACGTGGTCGCGCGCGCCGGAATTGGCCGTGAGGACCGCCCTCGGCGCTGCGAGACGGCGCGTGGTCGGTCAGCTGTTTTTCGAAACGCTGGTGCTCGGCTCGATCGCCGCGGTGATCGGGCTCGTGGCCGCATCCTCATCGCTCAGCTACATCAGGAATTCGCTCGAGGGCTGGCCGTTCTGGATCACGCTCGAGCCGAACCCGCGCATCGTGGCGTTCGTGGTGTTCCTCACGCTGCTCGTGGGCGTGGTGAGCGGCTTGTGGCCCGCGTTGCGCGTGACGCGGCACGATCTCCGTCAGACGCTGCAAGCGGGCCGCGGTTTTGCGGCCGGCGGCTTCGGCCGCGCCGGAGCCGTGCTGCTGGTCGTCGAGATCGCACTCTCAGTGGCGCTGTTGAATGGCGCGGTCACCATGGCTCGCGCGTTCGAGTCGTACATCGACGAGGTGCCGGCGCTGCCGAAGCGCCAGGTGTTGACCGCGCATCTGGGCCGTGTGCCGTCGAACGAACTGCGCCAGAAGATCGCGATCGCCGCAGCGGAGCTTCCCGGCGTTGAGGCGGCCGGCGCCGGCCAGCAGCTGCCGCGCCTGTATCCGCCGCCGCGGCCCACGGCTGTTGAACCTCTTGGCGATGAAGAACGCCACGCGGCCCAACCCGCACCTTCGCATGCCGTGGCCAACGGCTATCTCGAGGCGATCGGGGCTCGCCCGATTGCGGGACGCCTGTTGACGGCCAACGACTTCGTTGCGGGCGCGGCGCCGGTCGCGGTCGTCAACGAGCCGTTCGCGCGCCGGTTCCTCGGCGGCCGTAACGCGATCGGCCGGCGCATTCGCATCGACGAGAGGCGTGCCGATCGTCCCGAAGAGCCATGGCGCGAGATCGTCGGCGTGGTGCCCGACCTCGGGATGAGCGTGGGCGATCCGGCGCTCGCCGGCGGCTTCTATTTCCCCGTGCGAGACGAGACGCTGTATTACCTCGCCATTCGCACGACCGCGGACCCGCTGACGCTGGTCGCGCCGTTGCGTGCGGCCGTGGCGAACGTCGATCCGGATCTGCAGATCGAGGAAATTCGCACGCTCGAAGACGCTGGCCGCGAAGAGCGCGTGTTCCTGTCGGGGGTGGCGCTGGCGCTGACCGCGATGGGCAGCATGGCGCTGATGTTGTCGATCGTCGGCATCTACGCGTTGTTGTCGTTCATGGTGACCAGGCGCACGCGTGAGATCGGGATTCGCGTCGCCCTCGGCGCCACGAGCCGCCAGGTGTTGCGCGCGATCACGGGCGGCGCCCTTGTGTATCTGGCGATCGGTGGAATCCTCGGCAGCATTCTCGGGATCATCTTCGCGCAGATGCGCTCTGTGATCTTGATCAGCATTCCCGCGCCCGGTGTGTGGATGCCGGCGACGATCTTCCTGACTCTGGCGCTCGCCGGCGGCATAGCGTGCTGGCTGCCCGCCCGCCGCGCTCTCGCGATTCGCCCTTCCGAGGCGCTGAGCGCTGACTAGTTGTCCACGGATTTCACGGATTTCACGGATGCGAGGACCCGCGGACGCCGGGCAAAGCCCGGCGTCGGGCGCGGCCAAGACGATCGGAAACGAGAGAGCACCGGCAAAAGGGAACCAGCTCTCTCGTTTCCGATCGTCTTGACCGCGGCGCGCGGCCTTCGGCCGCGTCGCGGGTCCGACGTTCTCGCGAATCCCAATCCGCGTAATCCGCGTAATCCGTGGACAGATCTTGCCGTGGTGAATCGCTACTCGACTCGGGCGTAGAGCACGTCCCACGCGTGATGTGCCTGGTGTGACGCGCCGCGGCTGCCTTTGAACGTTGTTTCCAGCACAACCAGCGATTCGATCTTTGACACATCCAAGAGCCGCCAACCGATGGCCTTGGTGCCGGCGGCGTCCGTGACCCTGAGCTGGTAGACCAGCAGCCGATCAATCCCGCGTTGGACGCCGTAGTCATGGGGTTCGACGATGCGCGACTGGTGCTTGTAACGGACTTCGACAAGGTTCTTCCCTGCTATCGCCTGGCGAATGCGCGCGTCGACCGACGGCGGAAAGTAGTGCAGCACTCATTAAGATGGACGGTCGCATCGGCGCGGATTCTCACGTCGGCGGACCTATAATCCACCGCGGGCTATCGAGTCACCTCTTGTCCGGATCGATTGTGGAGGCCGCATGCGAATCGCTCTTATTGCCGTGGTTGTTTCGGTGCTACTTCCCGCCGCTGGAGGCGCACAGCCGAGCGCGCCGGTCGTTACGAAGACCGATGTGATTTACGGCCGCGTTGAGGGCTCGGCACTGCTCGCCAACCTCGCGTATCCAGATGGCCCCTCGCTCAAACCCGCGATCATTTCCGTGCATGGTGGCCGGTGGCGTGCCGGCAACCGCGCCGACGCCAGCAGCATCAAAGTCACGCAGTGGGCGGAGTTTGGGTTCTTCGCGATGTCGATCGACTATCGGCTGGTCGGTGGATCGCCGGCGCCCGCTCCATACCTCGACATGCTCACCGCGATTCGTTGGGTGCACGCGCACGCCGACGAGTACCGGATCGATCCCGAGCGCGTCTACCTGATCGGTCAATCAGCCGGTGGTCAGATGGTGTCGTTGTTCGCCACCGCCGGCGAGGCCGGTTTTCCGAGGACGGGTGGGTGGGAGAAGGCACGTACTGACGTTCGCGCGGTGATCAGCGTCGCGGCCACCTACGAGTTGAACACCTTGTCGTGGGGCAACTTGTGGACGCCCGTGTCGGGCAACGTGGAAGACGCGCGCCGGCACGCGTCACCAATCACTCATGTGAGCGCGACCACGAAACCGCTGTTGGTCATCCATTCAGATGACGACAAGTCGGTGCCGGTCCAACAGGCGAACGACATGGCCGCCAAGCTCAAGGCCATTGGCGTGCAGACGCGGTACGTGCATTACACGGACAAAGGACACATGGGCATCACCGACGACGTGATCAAAGAAGCCCGCGCGTTCATCGCCGAGATTGAACAGAAAAAATAACGCCGGGCGGGACTTCCGCCTTCTAATGCTACGGCGGACAAGAAAGTCCCGCCCCTACGTACTCGCCCTCTGCGGCCCGGGGTGGAACGCCACCGCCATCAGGATCGCCGCCGCTAACGCGAGCGCCGCCGGTGCGAGGAACAAGCGTGAGAAATCCACGCTGCCGTCGGCGTTGCGGAAGACATCGCCGAGCCATCCCCACAACAGGCTGCCGGCGAACGGGCCGATGCCGAGAATCACGAGATTGAACAGGCCCTGCGCGCTGGCGCGCGCATCTCGCGGACACCGCTCGTCTACATAGATGTAAACCGCCGCGAAGAAGAACGCGTAGCACATGCCGTGGACGACGTTGATAGCCACCATCAACCACAGTGGATCGCCAATGGCGAACACGAAGAAGCGCGCGG
The DNA here is from genome assembly GCA_963784445.1 of uncultured Acidimicrobiia bacterium. Classification (GTDB taxonomy): domain Bacteria; phylum Acidobacteriota; class Vicinamibacteria; order Vicinamibacterales; family UBA2999; genus 12-FULL-67-14b. The sequence goes on from CAWARO010000004.1 coordinate 391,884, forward strand.
CATGAGCGAGGATGCCGACCGTCATCGTCCAGCGCCATCCCAGGCGCGAGAGCGCCCAGCCGAGCGCGGCCATCGAGGCGATCTCCGCGATCTGGCCCACGCTCATCGCCGGCATGATCCAGTTTTCCGCGAGCCCCGCCTGCTGCAGGAACGGGCTGGTCCACTGGAAATAGCACTGGTGCACCAGCGCATCCATCAGCGTTGCCACGAACAGCACGAACATCGCCGGATCGCGCAGCAGCTTGAGCGCCTGCATCGGCGCGCTGATCGCACCCTCGGATTTCGCGGGAGGCGTATGCGGGAGCGTCAGTGAGAACGCCGCCAGGGCGATTGATGCAATTCCCGCCACGGTGAAGATGCTGGAAAGCGCGGCATTCAGATCGGGGCCCGTCTTGCCGGCGAGAATGAAGACGAACGGCCAGCTCGCCGCGATCCACCCGATGGTGCCCCACAACCGGATCTTGCCGAAGTCGTGCTGCGGGTCGGGCACATGATGGAACACCACGGCGTTGGTCAGCGACATGGTCGGCATGTAGGCCAGCTGATACGCGAGCATGACGAAGAAGAACGACCAGAACGTCGTCTGGTAGGCGAGCGCGAACATCGCGATGCCGCCGATGAGATGCAGCACCGACAGCAGCTTTTCGGTGGACAGCATGCGATCGGCGATTTGGCCGCCGAAGTACAGCCCAGCCACACATGCGATCGCCTGCGTGGCGAAGATCCAGCCGATCTGCCCGCCGGAGAAGCCCAAAACGCCTCCCAGGTAAAGCGCGAGCAGGGGCAGCCAGGATCCCCAGATCAGGTACTCGAGGAACATCATCACGCCGAGGCGGACGTTGCTGCCCTTCATCGGTGTGGAATCGGTGTCAATCGGTGGCATGTCGTGCTGAACTATAGTGTGTGCTGCGGCACTTCGACCAGCTCAGTGCCGTCCCGAGCGAAGTCGAGGGACGGAACGAAAACCAGCGAGGAGTGTGAATGGCAGGCAGGTTGGGCGTCGGGTTCATCGGCAGCGGGTTCATGACCCGCTTTCACATCCGGTCGTGGGAGGCGGTGCGGGACGCCGACATTCGCGGCATTTACAGTCCCACCCGCGCCAACGCTGAAAGCGCCGCGGTGCTCGCCCGCTCCCTTCACGTCGGCGACGCGAAGGCCTTCGGCTCCATCGAAGCGATGGTGGCCGACGAGGCGATCGATTGCATCTGGCTGTGCGGGCCCAATTTCGCGCGCGTCCAGAACATGGAAAGCATCGTCGCCGCCATCAAGAAGGGCGCGAAGCTGCGCGCCATCGCCTGCGAGAAGCCGCTCGGCCGTAACGCCGCCGAGGCCAAGCGCATGGTGGAGCTCGTCGAAGAAGCCGGCGTCCTCCACGGCTATCTCGAAAACCAGCTGTTTCAACCGAATCTCGAACGCGGCAAGCACATCGTGTGGCTGCGCGGCGCCGCGGCGTCGGGGCGGCCGTATCTCGCGCGCGCGGCCGAGGAGCACGGCGGTCCGCACATGCCGTGGTTCTGGCAGGGCGATCTGCAAGGCGGCGGCGTCCTCAACGACATGATGTGCCACAGCCTCGAAGTCGGCCGTTACCTGCTGACCAAGCCGGGGGCACCGCGCAACAGCATCAGGCCGGTCAAGGTGTCGGCGCAGATCGGGTTCCTGAAATGGTCGCGTCCCGAATACGCATCGCTGCTCCGCGGCAACATGACCGACAAGGTGGACTACCTGAAGAACCCGGCCGAGGATTTCGCGCGTGCGACGGTGAACTACGTGGATGACGCGGGCACGCCGATGATCGTCGAAGCGACGACGTCCTGGAGTTACGTGGGCGCCGGGCTGCGGCTGTCGATGGAGCTGCTCGGCCCTGGTACTCGATGTCGATGAGCACGCTCGAGGGCGGCACCAAGGTGTTCTTCTCGCGGCGGCTGCAGGAGCAAGAGGCCGGCGAAGATCTGATCGAGAAGCAAAACGCTGAACAGGGCCTGATGCCGATTGTCGGCAACGAGGCAGGCGAGTACGGCTACGAAAACGAGAACCGCGCCTTCACGCGTTGGTTTCTCGAAGGGGTGCAGCCCGAGCTGAACTTCTATGCCGGCCGCGACGTAACCGAACTGCTGATGGCGTGTTACATGAGCGCGGAAGAAGAGCGAGTGATCGAATGGAAACCACCAAACCTGCTGAACTACATTCCGCCGCCGGCACGCCGCTAAGCCACCGATTAACACCGATGGGACACCGATTAAACCGGCGAGAGTTCATGGCGGCGTCGGCCGTCGGTCTGCTGGCCCTGCAGCGCCGCCACCCGGTGACGCTCGGCGTGCAGAGCTACAGCTTCCGCGATCGACCGCTGGAACTTGCGATTGCCGGCATGCAGAAGGTCGGCCTCAAAAGCTGCGAGCTGTGGCAGGACCACGTCGAGCCGAAAGGCGGGTCGCGCGAGGAGAGGCGAAAGTGGCGCGAGACCGTCGGTCTCGACTACTTCCATCGCGTTCGCGAACAGTTCGCCAAGGCGTCGATCGCGCTCTCGGCGTACAACATCAGCTTTCGCGATGATTTTTCGGACGCTGAGATCGAGCGCGGTTTCGAGATGGCCGCGGCGCTCGGCGCACCGCTGATCACGTCGTCCTCGAACATCAAGACGGTGGCGAGAGTGGCGCCGGTGGCGGCGCGGCGCAAGATGCTGGTTGGCGTGCACAATCATTCACGGATCGATCCGAACGAGTTCGCCACCGCGAAAAGCCTGACCGACGCCCTGCAGGCGAATCCCTTCATCGCGGTGAACCTCGATATCGGGCACTTCACCGCGGCGAACGAGGACGCCGTCGCGTTCCTTAAGCAACATCACGCCCGCATCGTGACGCTGCACCTCAAGGATCGCAAACGCGATCAGGGCGAGAATGTCCCGTTTGGCCAGGGCGATTCACCGATCACCGCCGTCCTCAAATTGCTGCAGGACAACGGCTGGCCGATCCCCGCCAACATCGAATACGAATACAAGGGCGGCGATTCGGTGGACGAGGTGGGCAAGTGCCTCGACTATTGCCGAAAGGCCTTGGGCATATAATCCACGCATGATGCGATTCGCTATTGCCGCTGTGCTCGCCCTGGGCGTGACCTTGACATGCGCAGGCCCCGATGCTGACTGCCGCAGAGAAAGCCGCCGGATGGAAGTTGCTGTTCGACGGCAAGTCGCTGGCCGGCTGGCGCGGCTACAAGACCGAAACGCCGCCGACCGGGTGGCGCGCCGAAAACGGCGTGCTGATTCGCGACGGCGAAGGCGGCGATCTGATGACCGCCGACCAGTATGGCGATTTCGAGATGCGATTCGATTGGAAGATCACCGAGAGCGGCAATAGCGGAGTGATCTATCGCATCGCCACGACCGAGCCCTTTCCCTGGCACACCGGCCCCGAGTATCAGGTCCTGCACAATGCCGGGCACAAGGACGGCGCCAATCCGATCACGTCAGCCGGATCAAACTATGCAGTGAACGAGCCCGTCAAAGACGTCACCAAGCCGGTTGGAGAGTGGAACGAGAGCCGCCTGATCGCAACGGGCAATCACGTCGAGCACTGGCTGAACGGCGTGAAAGTCGTTGAATACGAGATCGGCAGCCCCGACTGGGAAGCCCGCGTCAAGGCCAGCAAGTTTGGCAAAATCCCGCCATACGGTCGCACGAAGCGCGGCTACATCGCGTTGCAGGATCACGGCAACGTCGTGAGCTATCGCAACCTCAAGATCCGCGCGTTGCCGGCCCCTAAGACCCTAGGCCCCTAAGACCCTTACAGCGACCATCCCCGTCGATACTCGCGCTTGAGCAGGTCGTTGCCCTCGCGCGAGTTCGTGACGCGCATTTCAGCGCCGTCGTAGTGGATCTTGACGCCGGCTCGTAGCGCCACTACACCCAGCAACATCACTTCGGTCAGCTTCGCCGCGTATTCAAACGGCGTCGATGCCTGGCCGATCCCTTTGCACGCGTTCGACCAGTTCGTTTCGTGGCTCGTGGTGATGCGCGGCAGCGTCTTCGGCGGATCGCCCACCGACTTGTGCAGCGAATCCGGTAGCAGTCGCGATTTCAACCCGTAGGTGTCGTAGATCACCTTGCCTTTGGTGCCGACCATGATCGCACCGCCTTCGCCATTCAGCTTTTCGCCCTCAGCGAACTCGGGCGGGGTCGGCGGGAACATGCCGCCGTCGTACCACGTGAGCTTCACCGGCGGCTTCGAGCCGCGCGCGGCAAATTCGTAGTACGTGTTCGTGGCCATCGGGAAGCAGGCTTTTTCCCACGGCGTCGAGACGGTTTCCACCGATGTTGGATACCCAAGATCGAGCGCCCAGTACGCGTGATCGATCAGGTGCGCGCCCATGTCGCCGAGCGCGCCGCAGCCCCAATCCACCCAGCCGCGCCAGTTGAACGGGTGATACACCGGGTGATACTCCACCGCCGGCGCCGGTCCGAGGAACAGATCCCACTCAAGATCCTCCGGCACCGAATAGATGCCCATCGAATTGGCGAGACGCGCCATTACGCCATTCATGTTCCAGCGCAGGTCCGCGGAAATGCGCCGCGGCTCCGGCCGCGGAATGCCCTGCGGCCAATAGGAGAGTGGACGATTCGTCCACACGTGCACTTCGGTGACATCACCGATCGCACCCGACTGCACCCACTCCACGGCCTTGCGGCCGTCATCCCACGAGTGGCCCTGGTTGCCCATTTGCGTGATGACCTTGGTCTCGCGCGCCTTCCGGCTAAGCCTGCGCGCTTCATCCACCGACCAGGTGAGCGGTTTCTGCACGTAGACGTGCTTCTTGAGATCCATCGCCGCCATCGCAATGGCGGCGTGCATGTGATCGGGTGTGGCGACCACAACCGCATCGATGTCTTTCTGTTGCTCGAGCATCACGCGATAGTCGCGATAGCGCTTCTGCTTCGGGAGGTCTTCCGCGATGATTCGCTTCAGTGAGCCCACCCGGTGCTCGCTGTTCTTGCGCGATTCGGGTGTGAGGTCAGTTTTCAACAGCCGGTCTTGTTCGCGCTTGAGATCCGCCTCCAGCCCGGGTGCCGACCAGCCGCGGCCAGCATAGCCCCAGTCCACGTCGCAGAGCGCGACGATGTTGTTGTCGAGGCCGAGGTTGAGGAGGTTGGTCCGGCCCATGCCGCCGACGCCGACGCCCGCGATGTTGAGCCGATCGCTTGGCGGCGTCTGACCGCGGCCAAGCACGTGCCGCGGAACAATCGTGACCGCCGCGGTGGTCGCGGCTGCGTTCTTCACGAAATCGCGTCTGGAGATCATAAGCTGCCTCGTCCCTGATGGCCTGATTGCCTGATGGCCCGGTTCCCGTGCCTCGTGCCCGGCAGCTAGTTTCTACTACAATCGCGTCCAACGCCAATGCAGATCATTCGCGGCAGAACCCTTCACGACGTCGTCATTATTGGCTCAGGCGCGGGCGGCGGTATGGCCGCAAAAGTGCTCACCGAAGCCGGCGCGAACGTGCTGATGCTCGAAGCGGGGCCGACGTTCGACACGCGCCGCGATTCGAAGATGATGGCGTGGCCCTACCAGTCGCCGCGGCGAGGTCTGCCAATTCCCGAACGCCAATTCGGCGAGTTCGACGCCGGTTGGGGCGGGTGGACGCTCGAAGGTGAGCCCTACACGAGCGCGCCCGGCGATCGGTTCGACTGGTTTCGCACGCGGATGCTTGGTGGACGGACGAATCACTGGGGCCGCATCTCGCTCCGGTTCGGTCCCGATGATTTCCGTCGCAAGAGCCTTGACGGGCTCGGCGACGACTGGCCGATTACTTACGAAGACCTCAAGCCCTACTACGACAGCATCGACCGATACATCGGACTCTTCGGATCGAATGAAGGGCTGCCCAACGATCCGGACGGCATCTTCCAGCCGCCACCGAAGCCGCGCTGCTACGAGTTGCTGATCAAGCAAGCGTCGGAGCGCCTGAGCATCCGGTGCATTCCGATCCGGCTCTCGATCCTGACGCAGCCGCTCAACGGCCGGCCGGCGTGTCATTACTGCGGCCAGTGCGGGCGCGCGTGCGCTGCACACGCCAATTTTTCGTCGCCCTCGGTGTTGCTGCCGCCGGCGCTCGCCACCAAGCGCCTCACGATTGTCACAAACGCCATGGCCCGCGAGGTCACGGTGGGCGACGATGGCCTGGCGACCGGTGTGACCTACGTCGACAAGAACACTGGCCGCGAGAACCATGCGCGCGGACGGATCGTCGTGATGGCCGCGAGCGCCTGTGAGACCGCGCGGCTGCTGCTCAACTCGAAGTCGGCGCGCTTTCCGCACGGCCTTGGCAACTCGAGCGGCGTCGTCGGGAAGTACCTCACCGACACGACTGGCACCAGCGTCCGCGGCTTCATCCCGAAAATGATGAACGGCGTGCCGCACAACGAAGACGGCGCCAGCGGGTCGCACCTGTTTATGCCGTGGTGGGGCGACAACAAGAAACTCGATTTTCCGCGCGGCTATCACATCGAGCTCGGCGGCGGCAGGCGGATGCCCGGCTTCGGCACTCTTGGCGGAGTGCATCTCTACAACGGAATGGGCGCGGACGGGCGCCCGGTGTCGAGCGGCGGGTACGGCAAGCAATTGAAGGATGACTACCGCCGCTTCTACGGGGCGACGGTGGGCTTTGCCGGGCGCGGCGAAATGATCCCCAATGAAAACTCGTACTGCGAGATCGATCCCACGGTGGTAGATCGCTGGGGCATTCCCGTGCTGCGCTTCCACTGGAAGTGGACGGACCACGAGCTCAAACAGGTCAAGCACATGCAGGAGACCTTCCGCGCCATCATCCACGAAATGGGCGGGACACCGATGTCGCCGATGCCGACGGCCGAGCAGAGCTACGGGATTGAGCCGGGAGGCCGCATCATCCACGAGGTCGGTTGCGTGCGCATGGGCAACGATCAGAAGACGTCCGTGCTGAACAGCAATTGCCAGGCGCACGATTGCCGCAACCTGTTCGTCACCGACGGCGGCCCGTTCGTGACCAACCCTGACAAGAACGTGACGTGGACCATCCTGGCGCTGGCGATGCGCACGAGCGAGTACATCGCGGCTCAACGGAAGGCAGGCAGCTTATGAAGCGCCGAGACGTCCTCAAGATCCTGTTGGCGGCTCCAGCCGCGACGTTCTCGTGGAGCGACGCCGAGGCCATGCAGGCCGCGTCCGCGGCGCAGACCGCGCGCGCGGGCGCGACGCCCTTTGTGCCGAAGTTCTTCACGGCGAATGAATTCAGGTTCGTCCACGTACTCGCGGACATCGTCATTCCGAAAGACGAACGCTCCGGCAGCGCGAGTGATGCCGGCGTGCCGGAGTTCATGGATTTCATGATGATCGAACAACCGGCGCGCCAGGTCGCAATGCGCGGCGGCCTCGCGTGGTTGGATCGCGAATGCCAGCTGCGCTTCGACAAGATCTTCCTCGATTGCTCGGATGCCGAGCGCGGCACCGTGCTCGACGACATCGCGTGGCCGGCGAAGGCGAAGCCGGAGTTTGCGCACGGCGTAGCGTTCTTCACCAGCTTCCGCGATTTGACCGCCGCCGGTTTCTGGACCACGCGCATGGGGATCGACGACCTGCAGTACCTGGGCAATCGATCGGTCGCGCGGTGGAACGGTTGCCCTGAAGCCGCGCTGAAGAAGCTGGGCGTCAGCTATACGGATAAAGGCTGAGCCAGTGGTAGGCTTGCCGCATGCTCGCCGCTCCTCGCATAGCGGACGCTGACGCCGCACCAGCGCCCTCGATAGCGATCACCGAGACGCTCATTGCGGGTGTGCCTTGGTACTTATGGTGCGCCGCCCTGGCGGTGACCTCTGCCTATGTCGGCGGCTACTGGGACATCGCCTGGCACCGCTCCATCGGGCGCGACAGTCTCCTGTCCGCGCCGCACCTGGCGATGTACGCGTGCGGCATTCTTGCCGGCGTCACCGCCGGCTACCTGATTCTCGCCACCACCTTTGGCTTGGCCGAGACGCTGAAGCGCGTCAGCGTCCGCATTTGGGGACTCTACGGGCCGCTTGGCGCGTTCGTGTGCGCATGGGGCGGGGTAGCGATGCTCGCCTCTGCGCCCTTCGACGACTGGTGGCACAACGCATATGGGCTCGACGTGCGCATCATCAGCCCGCCGCACATGGTGCTGGCCGCCGGGTTCTTCGGCATCGAATTCGGGACGGTGTTACTGATGCTCGCGTTCATGAACCGCGCCCACGCTGCGGCGCGTCCCGCGCTCGAGCGCATGTTCCTCTACGTCGGCGGCACGGTGCTCTGCGAATCGCTCCTAATCAAGATGGAGGAGATCAGCCGCGCCGATCAACACAACGCCCACTTCTACATCGTCGTGATGATCGGCACGCCCGCCATTCTGGCCGCGCTCGCTATTGCCTCCGAACGGAAGTGGGCGAGCACGATGATCGCAAGCGTCTATATGGCGTTTGGCGTGGCCTTTTTGTGGCTGCTGCCGCTCTTCCCGGCCGAACCGAAGCTGGGTCCCGTGCACCGCGAAGTCACGCACTTCATTCCGTGGGAATTTCCGCTGCTGATCGTCGTGCCGGCGTTCGTGATGGATCTGATCCTGCAGCGCACCGGCGGCTGGCGCCCGTTGGCGCGCGGCGTAGTGGTCGGCGTGGCATTCCTCGCCGCCTTCATTGCGGTGCAGTGGCCGTTCGCCGATTTCATGCAGACGCCCGAAGCCCGTAACTGGTTCTTTGGTTCCGGCTACCTCGATTTCGCCACGCCCGCGCGGTCGCCGTTGGCGCGCTATGAATTCTTCGTTCGTGAGCCCGACACCGCGCAGTTCTGGCGCGGCATGGGCCTGGCTTTGCTGATGTCGTGCGGCATGTCGTGGCTCGGCATTCATGTCGGCCGCGCCATGCAAAAGGTCCGGCGGTGAACCGAGCGGCGCGGTTTGCGGTGGCACTGGCGCTCGCAGCGTGTGTCATGCAGACGCCGGCGCGCGCGCACATCGGCAGCCCCGATGTGTTCGTCGAGGCCAACGCAGGACCGTACCGGTTATTCGTGACGGTGCGGCCGCCGCTGGCGATTCCCGGCGTTGCCGACGTGGAGGTCTTGGCGACCCAAGACGAGGTCAGGGAGGTGCGGATCGTGCCGCTGCCGCTGACCGGTCCTGCCGCGAAATTTGCGCCCGTGCCGGATCGCGCGCAGCAGTCCACAGAAGATAAACGACTCTTCACAGGTCACTTGTGGATGATGGGTGCCGGCGCCTGGCAGGTGCGCGTGATTGTGTCCGGTGATCGCGGCGAAGGCACACTGTCTGTGCCTGTCCCGACCTTGCCGCAGTCGACACTTGCGATGACGCCGGCCCTCCGCGTGGTGCTGTTCATCCTGATGTTTCTGCTTGCGGCAGGTTTTATCGCGATCGCGTCGGCCATGGCGCGTGAAGCCAGGCTCGGCGCGGGAGAGTCTCTCGATCATCGTTCGCGCCGGCGCGGCCGGATCGTCGCCGCGATTGCGACGGTCTTTGTCGGCGGCGTCATCTATCTCGGCAACATGTGGTGGTCGGTCGAAGCCTCCGCGTACGATCGGTATGTTTACAAACCGCTCACGGTCACCGCGGTCGTCGCCCCGGACGCGAACTTGCGACTGAGTTTGCGGGATCCCGGATGGATCGGGAGCCGGAGGCTCGACGACTTTGTTCCCGATCACGGTCACCCGATGCATCTGTTCGTGGTGTCGCCGGCGCTCGATCGCTTCTGGCATCTTCACCCGCGCGAGATCACGACGGCCCAGTTCGAGCACCGGCTGCCGGATCTGCCGGCCGGGCAGTATGAGCTGTTTGGAGATCTGGTCCACGCTACTGGCGTATCCGAGACGGTGCTCGCAACGATTGAGACTGCCGGACTGCGGGGCGCGCCACTGTCGGGCGACGACAGCGCGTGGGCCGCGGACGCGAAGCCCGATGCCGGTCGCATCGTGTGGGTCCGCGACAACAGCGCGCTCGTGGCGAAGCGCCTGACCTTGTTTACGTTTCGAGTCGAGGATGGCAGCGGACGGCCCGTGCAAGATCTCGAGCTCTACATGGGAATGCCCGGTCACGCGGTGTTCTTCCGCCGCGATCGGCGCGTGTTTGCGCACGTGCATCCCTCGGGTTCAGCGCCGATGGCGGCGATGAACATCGCGATGCCCTCTGGCACTGAACACGCGCAACACGAGACACCGTCGCCCTCGACGGTGTCGTTCCCCTACGGATTTCCCGAGCCGGGCGCGTATCGGATTTTCGTGCAGGTGAAAAGCGCCGGCCGGGTCATCACCGAGGCGTTCGACGCCGACGTGAAATGAGCCTCGACGACTCGCCGCCGCCGCCGGCCGTGATCGTGCTCGGCAGCGGTCCTGCCGGCGCCGCGGCGGCCCGGCTTCTCGCGCATTGGAATCATCGCGTTCAACACGTCACCAAACCTGCCAGTGGCCCTAGTCTCGCTGTTTCTCTTCCGCCACGTTGCCTCAAGCTGTTTGACGCCGTCGGCATGACGAGCGCGATCGATCGCGCGTCGTTTATTCGCTCCACTGGCAACACCGTATGGTGGGGCAGCGATGCGCCGCGCGTGGAGATGTTTCAAGCGGGCGCGCGCGGTTGGCAGGTTGATCTGCAGCGTCTGTCCGAGGTGATGCTGGCTCGCGCGGCTGATAGCCCCATGGTCACGCGGTCGGAGACCCAGTTCCGCGGGACGCGTTCGAACGGGGACACACCGTTCGTGCTCGATTGCACAGGACGAGCCGGCGTGATTGCGAAGGAGAAAGGCGTTCGGGAATATGACGAAGGGCCGCGCACCATCGCGCTGGTCGGCGAATGGCACACCGGCCCCGCGTGGCAGGTGCCCGACGACACGCACACGATCGTCGAGTCATACGGCGACGGATGGATGTGGTCGGTGCCCGTCGCGCCCGGCGTGCGGCACGTGAGCGCGATGGTCGATCCGCAGCGCTCCGATCTCGCGCGCGGTGTGCCATCGCGTGATGTGTACCGTGCCGAGATCGCCAAGACGCGGCAGTTCGTGCGATTGCTGGCCGACGCAACGTTCGGCGGCGGACCGTGGGGCCACGATGCGTCGACGTATCGATCGCGCGAGTATGCCGGTGAAGGCTGGCTGCTCGTCGGCGACGCCGGATCATTCATCGATCCGCTGTCGTCGGCAGGTGTCCAGAAGGCACTGGCCTCCGCCTGGCTCGCGGCGGTGGTGGCGAACACCTGTCTCAATAAGCCATCGCTGCGGTCCTGCGCGCTCGCATTCTTTTCGGCCCGCGAGCGGGAGATTGAGCAGCGCTATAACGCAGCAACCCGTCTTTTCCTGACCGAGGCTGCCAGGGAACATCGTCAGCCGTTCTGGGCGGAGCGGCATATCGAGACGGCCGCCCCTGCCGAAGATGCCGAGCGTGTGCGGGCCGAATACGAACGAATCAGGAGCCACGACACGTTCAAGGCGCGCACCGCCGATCACGTCAGGATCGGCCCCCGCCCGTATGTCACCGGTCACGAAATCATGCTGGGGCCCCACGTGGTGACCAGCGATGACGATGGCGGCGTGCGCTACCTCTACAACATCGACGTGCCGGCGCTCCTCGAACTTGCGCCGGCTCCACGCGGGGTGCCGCAGCTGTTCGAGGCCTACGAGCAGAAGCGCGGGAAGACCGACTTGCACGACTTTCTCCTCGCCCTCTCGACCGCGGTTGCGCGAGGGTGGCTTGTGTCAGAATGAGCCCGCTGGAAATGCAGAAGGCAGAAGCCAAAATGCAGAAACAGATCCTGTTAGCCGCAGCCCTCGTTCTCACCGGCGTCCTCGCCAACGCGACGCAGGCGCCTCCCCAGGCGCCCGGCAATCAATCGTCGGCGGCGCCGACAGCCAAACCAGAAGAGGGCATTCCGATCACCGACCAGACCGTGCTGAAGGCGTGCGGTTCGTGCCATCGGCCCGACGACAAGAGCCAGATGTCGCGCATCTCGTTTCAGCGCAACACGCCGGAGGGCTGGCAGAACACCATCCAGCGGATGGCGGCGCTCAACGGGCTCAACATCGATGCGGCCACCGCGCGTCACGTCGTGAAGTACCTTTCGAACAACCTTGGGCTGGCGCCTGAAGAAGCCAAGCCGGCGGCGTGGGAAGTGGAGAAGCGGTGGATTGATTTCAAGTACACCGCCAACGCCGATGCGGAGAGCACCTGCAACAAGTGCCATTCGCTCGGCCGCGTGATTTCGCAGCGCCGGACGCGTGGGGAGTGGGATTTGCTCGTCGCAATGCACCGCGGCTGGTATCCGCTCACCGACAACCAGGCGTTCCGCCGCGGGGGACCGGCGCCGACCGGTCGATCGGCTGACGGCCGTCCGCCCGACACCCGCCACCCAGTAGAGAAGGCGCTCGATCACCTCGCCAACACATTCCCGTTAAAGACGCCGGAATGGACGGCGTGGTCCGCCACGATGCGGCCGGCGCGCCTCGACGGCACGTGGACGCTGAGCGGGTGGGAGCTGGGCAAGGGCGCGATTTATGGACGCGTCACGATCACGACCGATCCCGCCACGCCCGATGAGTTCACCACCTCCGCGACCTACCGCGTGGCGCGAACGGGCGAGACCATCACCCGCACGGGCCGCTCCATCGTCTACACCGGGTTCCAGTGGCGCGGGCGATCCAGCACGCAAGCCGAGGATTCATCGCTGCGTGAAGTGATGACCATCGATCGCGACTGGCGCCACATGGAAGGGCGCTGGTTCACGGGCGGTTACGACGAGCTCGGCCTCGACATCAAGCTGGATCGGATCGGCACGGAGACACGCGTGCTCGGTACGGATCGCACCGCATTGAAGCAGGGCGGCGCCGGACAGGAGCTCAAGATCTACGGGGCTAACTTCGCCTCGTCGCTGCGGCCCTCGGATATCGATCTCGGACCGGGCCTCACCGTCACGCGAATCGTGAACGTGACGCCTGACATCGCCACCGTGACCGTGGATACCGCGGCCAAGGCCTCGCTCGGCATGCGCGACGTCTTCATCGCGGGCTCGTCGCGTCAGCGCGCGCTTGCGGTGTTCGATCGCGTCGACAGCATCAAGGTGAAACCCGACTGGGCGATGGCGCGCGTCGGTGGTGTCACGTTCCCGAAGGCGCTCGCCCAGTTTGAAACGTGGGCGTTCAGCAATGGTGCCGACGGCCGCGCCGACACGCCCGACGACGTAGAGCTCGGTCTGGTCGACGCGCAGTGGAGCATGGAGGAATTCACGGCGATCTACGGTGACGACGACATCAAGTACGTCGGCGCCATCGATCCGAAGACGGGACGGTTCACGCCGAACGTCGACGGTCCGAATCCGGCGCGCGCCGGATCGCGCAACAACATCGGCGACGTGTGGGTGGTGGCGCGATACGCCGCGGAAGCCGCCGGCGACAAACCGGCGGTGACCCATCGTGCCCGCGCGCACCTGCTCGTCACCGTGCCGCTGTATATGCGTTTCGATCCGTCGGCCGGCCCGCCTGAGCCGCCGCGCCGTCCGGGGACCGGCCAATGAGCCTTGTTGGCCTGCGGGAATTTCATTCGTTCGAAGCCGCCGGGCGGCGGTATCTGTATTTGGTGCCGAGCGCCGCGGTGTTCGCGCTGGACGACTGCTCGGCAGCCGTTGTGGATTCGCTCGGTGAGGGGCCGCGCGGCGTCGACGAGCTGACGCGCGACCTCTCGGCCAGGTTCGATCAGGTTGAAGTCGCCGACACCATCGCGGAGCTTCAACGGGTGCGCGCGCTTGGTGAAATGGGCGCCAAGCCGGCGTCGATGCCGAAGATCGTGCCGCTGCGTCCGGTGCCGCTGCAGACGCTGGTGGTCAACGTCACCAACCAATGCAACCTGGCCTGCACCTATTGCTACGAGTACGGTGAAGACAAGATCGTCGATACCGAGAACGGCCAGCAGCCGAAGTTCATGAGCGAAGAGACCGCGCGCGAGGCCGTCGAGTTTGCGTTGCGCGAGTCGCGCGACAACCCGCACGCGCACATCACGTTCTTCGGCGGCGAAACGCTGATGAACTTCCCGGTATTGAAGGCCACCATCGGGTATGCGCGTCGCCGGGCGGCGGAGGCCGGCAAGGACATCGACTTCAGCCTGACCACCAACGCGACGCTGCTCCGGCCAGACGTAATCGAGTTCCTCGCGAATGAACGTGTCGGCGTGACGATCTCGATCGACGGTCCTGAGGAGTTGCAGGACAAATTCCGCGTCTTCAACAATGGCGCGGGCAGTTACGCGATTGCGGCGCCGAAGATCAAGGCGTTGTTGGCCCGCCATCGCTCGCGGCCGATCGGCGCGCGCGTGACGCTGACCCGCCAGACGCTGGACGTGCGCCGGATCTACCAGCACCTCTTTGAGGAGCTTGGTTTCTGGGAAGTCGGGTTCGCGCCGGTGACCACCGCGCCGGGCCGCGACTATGCCATCTCCGATGGCGGGTTCGATCACCTCCTCGATCAGTTCCGCGCGCTGGCCGCCGACTATCTCGAAGCCTCGCTGCAGAACCGGCACCACGGCTTCTCGAACGTGCGCGAAACGTTGCAGGAAATTCATCACGGCCACGCCAAGGCCTATCCGTGCGGCGCCGGCCTGGGCTTGATGGGCGTGTCGACCGACGGCCGCGTGGCGCTTTGTCACCGCTTCGCGGGGTCCGACGATCACGGCTTCGGCACGGTGCGCGACGGCGTGTCGTGGGAAAAGCAGCAACAGTTTCTCGACTCACATCACGTGTCGAACAAGACCGATTGCCAGACCTGCTGGGCTCGGCCGATTTGCGCGGGCGGCTGTTATCACGAAGCGCACACGCGCTACGGATCGACGAACCGTCCCAACCTGCACTATTGCGAGTGGATTCGCGGGTGGACGCACACCTGCCTGGAGATTTACGGCGAGCTGGCGGAACGCAATCCAGGGTTCCTGCGCCAGTTCGATGATGCAGACGTTCCGGAGAAGGTCTCATGAAGCATCTCACACCGATCAACCGCAAAGCGGATCGCATGGAAGCGGCCACAAGAGAAACGCCCGCGAAGGATGTCGTCGCACTTCAGCAAGGCGGCCCGCCCCAACAGCCCGAGCCCCACATCCCTCATGGGTGTTCGCTCGTCTTCTCCCCAGGGTGGGAAGCCGATCGTAACGGCGGCACCGCTGGCCTCTGCCAGCCCGTCGAGCGCGATCTGTTTGACTGCCACATGGGCTGCTTCTGGCCCGCGCAGGTGCCCGATCAGCTGAATCACGCGCCTGATTGGACGGCCAAATGCGCGGCCGCGCAGAAAGACTGGCGCAAGATCGACCTCATCTTCCCCGACGAGAAGAAGAAATGAGACGCGCGCTTTTTACCATCACACTGATCGTAGCCGGCGCCGTCAGCATTGGAGCGCAGAAGCCCGCGGCCAAGATCGCCATGCCGGGCGGCGATCACCTGATGTACATCGGCACCTACTCCGGCCACATCCAGATTTTCGACGAGACGTCGGAAACCATGGTCGGCGACATCAAGCTGAAGACGGGCATTCCGCGCTCGCTGACGTTGTCGCAGTCGCGGAAGAAGTTCTACGTGTTGGACTCGACTCTCGAAAAGATCGAGATTGTCGACATTACGACGCGCGCGTCACTTTCGAACTTCACGCTCTCCGAAGGCAACAAGAAGGTCAGGATTCGCGGCATGCAGGTCGACCCGCTCGATCGCTTTCTGATCCTGTTGACCCGGTCGGCCACCAAGCAGATCGATCGCTGGGAAATCGGCGACATCACCATTCAGCTCTACGATCTCGCGCAGAACAAGGTGACGCGCACCATTCCCTGGCCGCGCGGCGAAGAGCGCGAGTTCATCAACATCCGGTTCTCTCCCGACGGCAAGCTGCTATATTTCTTCGGCGAGGACGTGCTGATCCTCGAGACCACGAACTTCACCGAGGTCGACACGTGGGCGTTGAGCCGGCCGCTCGAGCCCGGCCTCGGCCGCGTGAATTTTGGTTCCGTCGACGACTTCAATGAAGATCCCGGGTTCTTCACGGGCCTGTTCACCATTCAGGATCCGGTCCATGGCCGCCGCATCATGGGCCTCGGCCGCGTCAACCTGGTGGCCAAGAGCATCGACTTCACGCCCATTGGCCCGGCCGAAGGCGTGAGCTTCGCGATGTCGCCGGATCGCAAACGCGGCTACGGTCTGATGCAGCAGATTGGCCGCTACGAGTTCTGGGCGTTCGACGTCGAGCAGCGCCGGCTGTTGAACCGCACGCCGTTCGAAGGCCGGCCACGAATGGGCCTGCGCGTCTCGTCGAACGGCCGCCTGCTCTATATCTACGTCGCGGGCGCCACCATCGACGTCTACGAGGCGGCCACGTATAAGCACCTGCGGACGATCGAAATGAACGCGGATCAGACGACGAGCCTGTTCATCCTGCCGCGTAAGTAATCAGTCCGATGGACCGCCGCGCCTTTGCGTACCTCGTTCCGTACTGGCGCCGGCTGGTCCTCGTTCTGGTCATCAGCCTGATTAGCACGACGACGACGCTGTTCATCCCGTACTTATCGAAGGATCTGATCGACCAGGC
This sequence comes from uncultured Acidimicrobiia bacterium, assembly GCA_963784445.1. Classification (GTDB taxonomy): domain Bacteria; phylum Acidobacteriota; class Vicinamibacteria; order Vicinamibacterales; family UBA2999; genus 12-FULL-67-14b. The sequence goes on from CAWARO010000004.1 coordinate 408,463, forward strand.
GCTGATTGGCCGCGATCTCGACGCCTTGCGCCGGATCGTCGGCTGGTTCATCGCGCTCGGCGTGTTCGGATTCATCCTCAACGTGACCAGCGGCCTCCGCTACACGCGCGTGTCGGCGGAGATCCTGTTCGACATGCGCCTGTCGCTGTACGCGCACTTGCAGCGGCTCTCGCCTCGCTATTACGCCCGCACTCGGCTCGGCGACATCGTCTCGCGGCTCAACAACGACATCAGTGAGATTCAGCGCGTCGCCGCGGAGGCGGCGCTGGCATGGGTCGGTAACGTGCTGTTCCTCGCCGGCAGCCTGGTGATGATGATCTGGCTCGACTGGCGGCTGGCGTTGATCGCGCTGGCACCGCTGCCGATCAGCCTGATCGCGCTGGGGTTTTACCGGCGGCGCCTCGAGAGCCGCGTCGCCGAGCTCCGGCAGAAGAGCGCCGACATCGGCAGCTTCCTCATTGAAACGCTGCAGGCCTCGTCATTGATCGTCGCCTCAAACGCGCAACAACGTGAGCAGCAGCGCTTCCGCGGCCTGAATACCGAATTCATCGACGCGTTGATGCGCATGCAGCGCGTCACGTACTTCGCCGGCGGGCTGCCTGGGAGCGTTTTGTCCATCGGCTCCGCGATTGCGTTTTTCTATGGCGGTCTTCGCGTCATCGACGGAACGCTCACGCTGGGCACGATGGGCGCCTTCCTGGCGTATCAGATGCGCGTATTCGCGCCTGCGCAAGCCTTGATGGGCTTGTATGCCAGCCTCGCCACGGCGAGGGTGTCGTGGTCGCGCGTGCGCGAAATTCTCGACGCCCCGATCGATGTCGTCGAGGCGGCGAACGCCCGGGCGATTGCTTCAGCTCGTGGCGAGCTGACGTTCGAGTCGGTGACTCTGGGCACCGATCGGCAATCCCGCGTGCTCGATCAGGTGTCGTTCACGGCGCGGCCGGGCACGAGCGTGGCGCTCGTTGGCGGGAGCGGCGTCGGCAAGTCGACGATCGCGTACCTGGCTACGCGCCTGCTCGATCCGGACACCGGGATCGTTCGGCTCGACGGCACCGATCTTCGCGAGCTGACGTTGGAAAGCGTGCGGCGCCATGTGGTGCTGGTCGAACAGGAGCCGACCCTGCTACATGCCACGATCGAAGAGAACATTCGATATGTGCGGCCCGACGCAACCGCCGATCAGGTGAGACATGCGGCAGAAGCGGCGGGCATCGCCGCCTTTATCGAACGGTTGCCCCAGGCCTACGGCACCATCGTTGGCGAGCGCGGACTCGCGTTGTCGGCCGGCGAGCGCCAGCGCGTGGCGCTCGCGCGCGCGTTTCTCGCCGATCCCGCGGTGCTGGTCCTGGACGAACCAACCGCGGCGCTTGATTCCATCGCGCAGCGTCAGGTGATCGAAGGCTACCAGGCCGTGATGCGCGGCCAAACCACCATCCTGATCACCCATCGTCGTGAAGTGGCCATGGCCGCCGACCACGTGGTGGTGCTCGAAGGTGCGCGCGTGGCTGATGCAGGCCCGCCCCGCGAGCTGGCCGAACGCTCTGAGGCGTTCGCGCGCCTGTTCGAGATCGATCGCGGCGCCGGCGTCGAGGCATGACCCGACGCGCGGTGCGGGTCGCCGTCATCGACAGCGGCGTGCACGCCACCCATCCGCACATCGGCGGCGTGGCAGGCGGTATCGGTATCGACGATGCCGGGCGTACTCATGACGACTACGTGGATCGTCTCGGCCACGGAACAGCGGTCACCGCCGCCATTCGAGAGAAAGCGCCGGCCGCAGAAATCTTCGTAATCAAGGTTTTCGATCGGGAGCTCGCCGCTACTGGAGTGGCGCTGGTCGCCGCGTTCGAGCAGGCGATCGAGCAGGGTGCTCATCTCATCAACTTGAGCCTGGGCACGCAGAACGCCGATCACGAAGCGTCGCTGGCGAGCGTCGTGCGCGAAGCCAGGGCTGCGGGCGCGATTGTGGTGGCCGCTGGCGAGCAGGACGGCGTGCGCTGGCTCCCCGGCGCTCTCAACGGCGTGTGGCCGGTGCTCCTCGATTGGTCGGTGCCGCGCGAGCAATGTCGCGTGACGCTGCGGTCGGGGAGCGAGCCGGTGTTTTACGCGTCCGGGTTTCCGCGACCCATTCCCGGCGTGCCGCCGGAAAAGAACCTGAAGGGATTGAGCTTCGCGGTGGCGAACGTCACTGGGCTGGTGGCCGCCGCGATGCTAATCCCTCCGCAGGGCGTGTAGCGGATCGAGCTTCGTTGCCCGCTTTGCCGGCAACACGCTGGCCGCAATCGCCACGACGGCGAGCAGCACCGCGATGCCGCCGATCGTGACCGGATCGCGCGAGCTGGTTTGAATCAGCAGGTTGGTGGTCGAAAACAGCTGGCCGACGCCAAATGCTCCCGCGACGCCCAGCGTGAGCCCGATCGCCAGCTGCACGAACGAGCGGCGCAGGAACAGCCACGACACCTCGTTGCCTTGCGCGCCGAGGGCCATGCGAATGCCGATTTCCTGCGTTCGCTGCGACACCGCGTAGGCAGTCACCGCATAGAGACCCACTGCTGACAAGGTCAGCGCGATCAGCGCGAAGATCGCAAACATGCTGCCGAAGATCCTGAAAGGCCAGCGCGCCTGCGCCAGGGTCTCATCCATAGTACGAATGCCGAACAGCGGCAGGTCCGCATCGATCGCGCGCACTTCCTCTCGCAGGAGCGGCGTCATCAGCGTTGGGTCACCCTGGCTGCGGACGATCAGCGACATGAAGCCGCGCGGATCGGTACGGAAGGGCAGGTACGCGATCGGATCGGGATCTGGTAACTGGAAATCGCGCTGGCGCACGTTGGGCACGATCCCGACGATGGTCGCCGTCAGCGACATTGGGATGCCGCCCGCGGGCAGTGCGCCACCCTGGAGATCAATCGTGAGCGTGATGCGCCTGCCGATTGGATCCTCGTTTGGGAAATGCAACGCGGCGAACCGCTGGTTGATGATCGTGCTCTCCCGGCCGGTCATGCCGTCTTCGTCGGTGATGTTCCGGCCCCGCTGCAGTGGCAGGCCGATGGTCTCGAAGTAGCGGGGATCGATCGTCAGCATCGTGACGTTCGGCGCCTGCTGCCCCTGATCGAGAGGTTTGCCGTCGATTTCGAGGCGGCGCAAGAAGCCGCCTTGCAGCGGAATGTTGCTGGTCACCGCCACGTTCTCGATGCGGGGATTGGATTTCAGCCGTTCTTCGAGGCGTTCGTAGAACGCCAGCCGCTGCTCGACCGCGGGATACTTCCGCTCCGGCAGCGCTAGGTTCATCGTCACCAGCTTCGACGTGTCGATGCCGAGGTCGAGGCTGTACATGTTCAGGAAGTTACGGATCATGAAGCCGGCGCCGGCGAGGAGCACAACCGTCAGCGCGAGCTCTGCCACCATCAGCGCGCCGGTCCAGCGGCGCGCGCGCACACCGGCGGATCCGGTGCGGCCGCCTTCCTTGAGCACTTCGTTGACGTCGGTCTTGGAGACGTGCAGGGCGGGCGCGAGGCCGAAGATGATGCCGGTGCCGAGGCAGATCAGCGCGAAGAACGACAGCACCGATCCATCCATCGTGAACTGGATCCAATAGGGGCGGCCGACGTCCTGCGTGGCGCGATCGAACAGGCGGATGCCGATGGCGGCCACCCCGAGGCCGGCCAGGCCGCTGAAGACCGCGAGCATGACGCTCTCGATCAACAGCTGCCGTACCACTCGCCAGCGCGACGCGCCAAGCGCGACGCGGACGGAGATCTCTCGCGCGCGATTGGTCGAGCGCGCCAGCAGCAAGTTGGCCACGTTCGCGCACGCGATCAGCAGCACGAATGCCACGGCGCCCATCAACGAGAGGAACACGGCGCGGATGGGGCCGCCGTTCTGGCTTTCGTTGAAGGTGAGCACCCGCGCCTGGATGTCCTTGTTGGTTTCAGGATTTTCGGATTCGAGTTTCTGGGAGATGTTGATCAGCTCGCTCTGCGCCTGTTCGCGGCTCACGCCGGGCGCCAGGCGGCCGAACACCTGCAAGGGGCGAGCGTTGCGCTTTGCGTCCTCGAGGCCGGGCAGCATGCCGAGCGGCAACCAGAGATCGGTGTTGAACGGAAACTTGAAGCCGTCCGGCATCACGCCGATTACCGTGGTCGGGATGTCGTTGACGCGGATGGTGCGGCCGATGACCGACGGGTTGCTGCCGTAGCGGTTCATCCACATGCCATGCCCGATGATCACCACGGCGGGCGTGCCGGGCCGGTCGTCCTCCGCGGTAAAGACGCGTCCGAGTACCGGTTGCTGTCCGACCAGCTGAAAGCTGATTGCGGACATGTGCGAACCGTTGAAGCGCTCCGGCGGCTGACCTTCATCGCTGACGTTGGCCAGCGCGCCGTTGAACGCGCCGAGCATTTCGAACGTGCGGCTCGCATCGCGAAAATCCCGGAAATCCAGAAACGAGACGCCCAGGGTGCGGTTGCGGACGCGGTCGAACGATTGGATCGCCATGGCGCGATCGGATTCAGGGATGGGCAGGCCGCGGATCAGCACGGCGTTGACGAACGTGAACACCGTGGCGTTCACACCGATGCCAAGGGCCAGGGCTACGGCCGCCACCAGCGTGAACCACTTGTCCTTCAAAAGTAGCCGGCCGGCGAACCGCACATCTTCCCACAGACCCATGTATGCCTCAGACACCCTTACGGATGGAAAGTTGTATTGGTTCCGTGAGTTACGATTTCAGTGATGAATATCCGAACGGCCGTGGCGGGGGACGCGGCGGCGCTGGCGGATCTGGCGCGCACGACGTTCCATGACGCGTTTGCGGCCACCAACGACCCCGCCGACATGGCCCTTCACCTGAAACGTGCCTACGGCGTGCCGCAGCAGGGCGCCGAAATCCAGGATTCGCGGATCACGACGCTGCTGGTCGAGCAAGACAGCTCGGCCATCGCCTATGCACAGATTCGCGACAACCATGTTCCCGACTGCGTGTCTGGACCGGCGCCAATTGAGCTGTGGCGGTTCTATGTCGATCGCGAATGGCATGGCCGGGGCATTGCGCCGGCGTTAATGGAGCGTGTGAAGGCGGAATCGCGGTTGCGTGGCGCCAAAACGTTATGGCTGGGAGTGTGGGAGCGCAACGACCGCGCCCGGGCGTTCTATGCGAAATGTGGTTTCGCCGACGCGGGCGAACACATATTCTTGTTCGGCACCGATCCACAGACGGATCGGGTCATGACCCTGGCGCTATGACCACACGCAGAATCATCGGCTTGAGTCTCGTCGCGACCGCCGCGATCTGGTTCCAGGTGGCCGGCCGCTTCGAGGCCAGCCGCATCGACGCCCAGCGCGACGCGCGCCTGGCTGCCCGCACTCAGGCGGCGAGCCTGCGTGTCGACAGCGAGCGGTTGATGTCGACGGTCACGACGCTGGCCGATCCAAAGTTCGAGGGCAGGACCGCGGGTTCGCCGGGTGGCGTGGCCGCGCGCGCGTGGATTCTCGAGCGCTACAAGGCCGTTGGCCTGCATCCGGTATCGGGCAGTTACGTGTTTCCGTTCAAGTTCGCGCGCAAGTCGATGACCGGCCTCGACGGCGAGGGCGCCAACGTGTTGGGCATGTGTGTGGGCAAGGATCCCAAGCTGCCGTTTTTCGTGGTCTCCGCGCATTACGATCATGTCGGTGTTCGAGACGACGTCGTCTATCCGGGCGCCGACGACAATGCGTCCGGTGTGGCGGTGATTCTCGAAGTGGCGGCATACTGTCAGAAGAATCCGTTCCGCCGCTCGATCGTGTTTGCGGCGTTTGATGCCGAGGAAGGTGGGTTGAGCGGTTCGCGCGCGTTCGTCACGACGCCGCCGGTGCCGAAGGAGCGCATCGCGCTCAACGTCAACCTCGACATGGTGAGCCGCAGCGACAAGCGCGAGATTTTCATTGCCGGCACCTATCACACGCCGGCCTTGAAGGCGCCGCTCGAAGAGGTGGCCCGTCGCGCGCCGATCACCGTGCTGTTTGGTCACGACCGGCCGAAGGCCCTTGCCGGGGGCGTTGACGATTGGACCAGCCAATCGGACCACGGCTCGTTCCATGCGGCGAAGATCCCGTTTGTGTATTTCGGCGTCGAGGATCATGCCGATTACCACAAGCCGACGGATACCGCCGACAAGATCAACCGCGGCTTTTTCGTCGACGTCGCGGAAACCATCCTCTCCGCCATCCTGGCTCTCGACTCTGCGCGATAACGCGCTTTTTCGCTAAGTTGGGGTCAGACTTCGATTTTTAGCGATTCGCTAAGTCGGGGCCAGACTGCATCAGGGCGTCCTGAAACTGGTTCAGTTGTGTCGCTGTCGATAGCTCCCGCTACGATTTACAATTCGACTGATCGTAGTTGGATGTAAGTCGAGATAGCGGGCGATCTCCGAGAGCAAGTAGCCGTGCACGACGTGCGCGCGCATGATCGCTGCGCGCCTGTTGGCTTTCGTCACGCCATCAAACAACTCGCCCAAAGGGGGTTGCCCGACTGCGCGGAACTGTCGTGGCAGTGCGGCGCGATACAGAGTGGCGCCGATAACTTTTCGCACTTTGCGTTGGAATTCTTTGCTGCCTACGACTATTGCACGGCCGAAATCGTAGTCGGGGTCCGGTGCCTTGTGCACGACTACCGAGAACAGGCGACGTGATTCCGCCACTGTAGACGCCGTGAACAGGCGCGGCAGCCAGTCGAGGCACAAGTAGTTGGGACACGCGCAGCGGCCCATGCTCGCGCGGTAGCTGCTCCATTTCCAGTCTGCCGCGTCTGTCACCAGCTGTGCTTCGATTGGATTTCTCGCCACGTAGGCAATCGCGTTTCCGAGATAAATCGTGTCCTCGATCACAAGTCCTTTGAAGCGTCCTTCGTACAAGTGCCCAGTCCAGTTGTGCCGCCAATTGCAGTACTTCGCGTACTCGCCGGAGAGGTATTGCATCACTCGAGAGATGTTGGGCCGGGGCGTGTGGATGACCAGGTGAACGTGATTTCCCATGAGGCAGTACGCGTAACAGATGGCGCCGTAGCGTTCTAATGCAATTGCGAGGATCTTCAAGAAGCGACGACGATCGACGTCGTCGACAAACACGAAGCTCTTTCGATTGCCGCGCGACATCACGTGGTACGTCGCTCCTGGAAAACGAATGCGATTCCTGCGGGCCATGACCCGCAAACCTTCAAACCGCGATCCCGCAACGGACACGCGAAATCAGGCGCGAATCGCTCTGAGGGCTCCCGTGGGCGCGCAATCCTTGACAACATCGCGCGCAGCCGCCCGTGCGAATTTTGCCAACGACCGCATATGGCAGTCTGTCCCTTTCTTAGCGAATCGCTAAAAACCCAAGTCTGACCCCAACTTAGCGAGAACGGGCGATTTGCAAAGCGTTGGGGTTTGGAGTGAACTAAGCGTCGGCATGGCCAGCGAACTATTCGACGCGATCAAGGTGGGGAACGCGGACGAGGCATCGCGGCTAGTTCGCGAGAATCCGGCGCTCTTGAAGGCGCGCGATGCCAATGGGGCGTCGCCGATTCTTGTCGCGGTGTACCACCAGAAACACGACGTCGCGAAGGCGCTCGCCGATGCGGCCGGAACGCTCGACATGTTCGAAGCCGCTGCACTAGGGCGCGTCGATCGCATCAAGCAATTGTTGCGCGACCATCCGTCCCTGGCCTCGGCGCACGCGCCCGATGGGTTTCCCGCGGTTGGCCTGGCGGCCTTTTTCGGACATCTGGATGCGGTGACGACGTTGCTCGCCGCCGGCGCGAATGTTCACGCCGCCGCCAGGAATTCCTTCAAGGTGCAGGCGATCCACGCGGCAGTCGCATCGAAGAACCTCGATATCGTGCGCGCGGTCCTCGAAGCCGGCGCTGATCCCAACGCGGCACAGCAACAGGGATTCCGTCCGATCCACGAAGCCGGGTCGAGCGGCAGCCGTGAGCTGGCGGAACTACTCCTGAAATTCGGCGCAGATCCGACGTTGAAAGGCGACAACGGCAAGAACGCGATCGATATCGCGCGCGAGAAGGGTCACGCGGAACTTGCGGACTGGCTTGCAAACCGCCGGTAACACCCGAGCGTACCTTCCACTAATCGATCGACACCGAAGTGCTCCGCCACGCGCTGGCGGCCGGCTTCGCCATACGCGCGGCGGAGGTCGGGATTCTTTAACAGCTTCACGATGGCCGCCGCGAGCGCTTTCGCATCGCCGGGCTCCACCAGCTCGCCGGTCTCGCCGGGCACCACCGCTTCGGGAATGCCACCGGCGATGGTGCCCACCACCGCGTGCCCCATCGCCATCGCGTCAAGGACGGCCGAGCCGAGGCCTTCGGTGACCGAGCTCATCACGATCAGATCGGCGGATTTCATCAACGACAACACGTCCTCGCGGAAACCGGGCAACAACACGCGCTTGGACAGTGACAACTGTTTGATCTGCCGCTCCAGCTGCGGCCGCAGCTCGCCCTCGCCGAGGATCACCAGGTGCGCGTCCGGCACTTCGCGGAGTATCAACGGCATCGCGTCGATCAGATACTTCTGTCCCTTGTGGCCGACCAGGGCGCCAACATTCACGATCACCGGCACTCCGTGCGGCAACCAGTACTCCGCGTGTAGATCGAGTGCCGGCCGATTCTGAATCTTCTCGACGTCGATCCCGTCGTGCACGACCTCGATGCGCCCGGCGGGGATGCGATCCTGCACGAGGATGTCCTTGATCGCGCGCGATGCGGCGATGAAGCCGTCGACCTGGCGGTATTTCCATTGCGAGAAGGCATGCGACTGGAGATGGAAGTCGACGCGCCGCGAGGCGATGATCTTCGGGCGCGGATCCGGCGCCCCGAACGACAAGCCGAGCGCCGCCATCGTCACCGCATGCGGATCGTGCGCGTGGACGATCTGCGGCTGCCAGCGGCGGACGATTTTCGACAGCTTCCACGCGGTGGCGAGATCGATCTCGTTGACCGGCGCAAGCGGGAACAGGTCGGCGCCCTCCGAGGCGCGCCGGAACAGCTCGCCCTCAGGATGCGCCACCAGCACGGCGCGGTGGCCCCGGGCCCGCAGGCCCAGCACGGTCAGAAGGACTTGTTGCTGTCCCCCGCGCCAGGTGCGCGCGGTGTCGATGTGGAGGGCGAACACAGCTCCCAGAGTTTGGCAAACTTCAGGCCTACATAGCGCGCATTCATCGCCGACACGATTAACCCGGGCACACCGTCGCGAAAGCCGCCGCGCAGGACGTAATTGCGGAAAAACGCCGCCGGCGGATGCATCACGAGGTCGAGCCAGCCGGCCCGCCGGCCCTCGGCGAACATCTGTTTCGCCGCCAGCGTGGTGTAGCGATCCATCGTCTGGAAATGGTGGGCGAGGTCGCGATACGCGTAATGCTGCAGCTCATTCTGCAGATCTTCGACCTGACCCTCGACTTTCACCGATTCATGTACATAGCGGCCATCCCACCGGCCCCGGCGCCGATCGTAGAGCCGCAGCTGATAGTCGGGATACCAATCCGTCGATCGAATCCAGCGCCCGAGATGAAACGTCACGCGCGGCAGCCGGTAGCCGGCGACCGCGGGACCACGTTTGAGCAACGCGGTGAGCTCGCCGGCCAGCGCCGGCGTGACGCGCTCGTCGGCGTCCAGCGAAAAGATCCAGTCGTGACTCGCTTGCGCGGCCGCGAAGTTCTTCTGCTCGACATAGCCGGGCCACGGCCGGACGATCACGCGATCGGTGAACTTACGCGCAATCGCCACTGTGTCGTCGGTGCTCTCGCTGTCGACGACAACGATCTCATCCGCCCACGAGAGCGACTCGAGTGCGGCCTTGATGTTGGCGGCTTCGTTAAGAGTGATGACTGTGGCCGTCACAGGCACGGCCACAGTGTATCGGAGTTATTGCCCGAAGAGCGGCGACTGCTGGACCGCGGTGAAGTTCACCACCGACTTCGCATACTCGACAAGGGCGAGCAGCTCGCTGTTGCGCGCGACGTTGAGATCGCGCTGCGCCTGGAGCACGAAGAAGCTGCTGGTCATGCCGGCCTGGTATTTCTTCTCTTCCGCTTCGAGGCGCTTCTCGGCGAGGGCCCGCGACGAACGCGTTGCGTCGACGCGCTTGGCGTTGGTCTGCACGTTACGTCCTGCCTCGCGGACCTCGGTGGCCACCCGCAGCTCGAGACTGGCGATCTGCCGTTGCGACTGCGTCTGCTGCAGCCGGGCGCGCGCCAGGCTCGCTTCGTTGGACGAGCGGCCGATCGGATAGCTCATATCGAGGGTGAACGTCCACCCGGGGAAGTCGCCGCCGAACAGCACGCCGAGCGTATTCCAATAGCTGCGCTCCAGCGTTCCGGTGATTGGACCCGGTTGGAGGCCGTTAGACGGCCCGCGGAGCAGCCCGACGCCGCCGATCGCCTGCGCGTTGTAGTTGACCGACGCGTTCAGGTCCGGCATCGACTGGTTGTCGAAGTACCTGATGTTGACGTCGTTGACGTCGACGTTCTTCTTGGCCACGACCAGATCGGTGCGCTTCCCGAGCGCGTTTTGCACGGCGCTGTCGATGTCGACTGCGACCGGCGTGAACGCCGGTGTATCGATGGGCTCGATGCGCGCCGTCCAGAAGTCCGGAGACGAGGGATTGAACACGAGCACGCGCACCTGGTCCTGCTGCCGCTCGATGGCCGCTTCCGCGAGAATCACCGCTTCTTCACGGGTCGCGACTTCGGCTTCCGCCTGCACGATGTCTAGGGGCGCCATGGTGCCGATCTCGACGCGCGCGCGATTATCCTTCAGCGACTGGCGCGCGAGGTCGAGCGACTGCCGCTGCACGCCGAGACTTGCAATTGCGCCCATCAGGTCGTAGAAGGCGTTGCGCACGCTTCGTACCGTGTTGGCGATCGACTGCTGCAGCTGCGTGTCGGCAATCTCGCGGTTCGTCTGGCTCACCAGCAGCTGCTGGCGCACACCGTCGATCTTGAAGTTGCGCAGCAGCGGCTGCGTGTAGCTGGCGGCGAAGTTCGCCGTGAGCTGCGGATCGAAGCTCGTGAAGATGTTGTTCGTGGTGGTACGGCCGTTGGTCCACTGAACGTTGTACGAGCCGCCGTACCACGGCGTGAGCTGGTTGACACCGAAGTCGAGCGTGGACCGGCCAGTGGTCAGCTGGCTGGTGTTGCCGGACAGCAGGCTCGAAGGCGGCTGCGTCTGGTCCACGAGGTTCATCGTGGTGGTGAAGTTCGGCGTGTAGTTCGCCTGAAAGCCGGCGTAGTCCAGATCGCGCAGTTGCGGGTTGATGCGCTGGACCTGGAGGTCGAGGTTCTGTTCGAGGGCCGTCGCCACCGCGTCGTCGATACTCATCCGGCGCACCACCGTGCCCTGCTGTGAGGCGGGCGGCATCGTCGGATTTGTCTGGGCGTGAACAGGCGACAGTCCGAAAACGGACACCGCGGACGCCACCAGGCCGGCGGCGACGGCCGTCCGGGCGCAAAAACGCTTGTCTAAACGCATCACACTACTACTCCATTCAAATCGGAGGAAATCGAAGGTCTGCAAACCGTGGCAACAGCAAAAGCGGTGCCGCAGGCGGTGACCACAGCCCTCCATCATAGACGTGATAGGAAGAAAGACGGTTCGCGCCTTCGTGCGAGCGGCTGCCTGTCGGGCTTCGGCGGCGTAAACGGCTGTATCTTCGGACCATCGTTATACTTACCGTTCGATGACCCAATCGGACGTTTTGACCATGTTCCGGCAATCCGGAGCGCTCCTCGAAGGTCACTTTCGACTCACGTCAGGATTGCACAGCCCCGGGTATCTGCAGTGCGCGCTGGTGCTTCAGCATCCGAAACATGCGGAGGCGCTGGGCGCGGCGCTCGGCAATCTCGTGCGACCGCTCGGCGCCGTCACGGTGTTGTCGCCGGCCCTCGGCGGAATCGTGATTGGGCAGGAGGTGGGACGGGCCCTCGGGATCCGCGCCATCTTCGCGGAGCGGCAGGACGGGTCGTTGACGCTGCGCCGCGGCTTCGCACTTGACCCCGGGGAGAAAGTGCTGGTCGTCGAAGACGTGGTGACCACCGGCGGCTCCACGCGCGAAACGATGGACGTGGCGCGCGCGGCGGGCGGGGTCGTGGTGGGCGCGTGCGCGGTGGTCGATCGCAGCGGCGGCAAGCAAGGCCTCGACGTTCCCTTCCACGCGCTGCTACCAATGGACGTGAAGACGTATCAACCTGATGCGTGTCCGCTCTGCCAGCAAGGTGTTCCCGTCGTGAAACCTGGATCACGCGCGCCGAAATGACCCAGTGGCGCGCCGCACACTCAAGCTGACGATCGCGTACGACGGCACCGCCTACGCCGGATGGCAGCGGCAGGCGAATGCGCAATCCATTCAGGCCGTCATCGAAGATGAAATCACCGCCATCACCGGCGCGCACCAGCCGCTCAACGCCGCCGGCCGCACCGATGCCGGCGTGCACGCGGCCGCGCAAGTGGCGAGCATCACGATCGATCATCCCATTGCGTGCGACGAGCTGTTGCGCGCGCTCAACGGGCGTCTCAAGGCCGGCGACATCCGCATCCGGCAGATCGAGGAGATGTTCGATCGGTTCGACGCGCGCATCTATGCGAAGACCAAGACGTATCGATACGCGATCTGGAACGGCGCCACGCCAAGCCCGTTCCTTCGCCACGTGATGTGGCACGTCCCGTTTCAGCTCGATCTCGATCGGATGATCGAGGCAACGACAGCGCTGGTCGGCGAGCACGACTTCGCCGCTTTTCAGGGACGCAGCAGCGACGTATTGACCACCGTGCGCACGGTACTTTCGGCGGAGCTCGCGGAGATGAACATCCACACCGATCAGCCGATCGCGCTATCGCCGTTGGATGACGGCGCGCCGCACGCGGACGGCCGTCTGCTGCGATTCGAAATCACCGGCACGGGTTTCCTGCGCCACATGGTGCGCATCATCGTCGGCACTCTCGTCGACATCGGCCGCGGTCAGATGGAGGTGGCGGACCTGGCGGCGGCCATGGCCGTGCGTGATCGTTCGCTTGCAGGTCAAACCGCACCACCACACGGGTTGATGCTCTGGAAAGTGACGTACTAAGGGCGACTCAGAATCACTTGTCACTCCGGTTCGAACCCAGAAGCTTCAGGGTACTCGACGATGTCGTCGACGTCGTTGTCTGTCAGTTGGATGAGACCGCCGAGGGACCGCGAACCAACCGGATCCTCCGCCTCGGTGAAATTGAAGAACCGCTGGTAGTGCGCAACAACGTCGCGCAATGTTTTGGCGCCGTTGTTGTGAAAGTACGGTGCGGTGTCGGCAACGCCCCACAGCGTGGGGATCTTGAATAGCCCCGCAAAGAAGGCGCGCGGAACGATCGTCGGTGGCGGCGTCGCAGGCGTCGGGTCGAGGAGCAGTCCGACATCGGGCGAGCGGACCGTCACGACCGGATTGATTCCGTCGTTGACCACCCAGGTCCGGATCGGATTGTTGGGTTCGTTGACGATCGTCACGCCCGTGTTGAAGAAGCGGGCCCCCACCGGCACGCTGCCGCCGACAAACGTCGAGTGCGCTTGACTGACGGCGTTCAGCATCGGGCCACCGTGACAGAGCGCGCAGATGCCTTTCTTACTTGGCGGCGTGAAAGGCGCGTCGACCAGGAACTCGCGTCCTCTCTGCTCGGCCGGAGTGATTCCGGGCGGCAGTTCAGGTGGTGCTCCGGTCGCGGCGAACCTCCTCAGCGCAGGCGTGGAGAAGAATTGCGGCTCGGTTCGCTGGAATTCCGCGATCGCGTCGAGCTGCTCCGGCGTCGGTTCGACGGTGGCCTGGTAGTGATCGGAAACCGCCATCCGCGCTTGCTCCGGGAGCGTGGGCGCGCGTCCGTCGTGAAGCAGAACGGGATCGAGCGCCGGCGTGTTCAGCGTCGATGGACTGCCGCGGAACACTGTGACGTGTGTTGCGCCCGGATCGTCCGCGAGCGACACCCACGGAGGCAGCGGGATAGTCGTGCGGAAGGTCCCATGCGCCTGGATCCGCGACGTCCCGACGCCGTCATCGTCGAGCGCGTCGTGGATCAATAGGGGATCGTCCGGGTCCGCCTTATCGATGACGCGCTGCACGTCGGCAAGGGTGAGGGTGCCGGTTTCCTTGCTGTGGCAGGTTTCGCAGGTGCGCCCGTTGCCGCCGAACGTTTCCTGCTCGAAGAGCTTCTTGCCATTGAGCTTCTCGCCAAGCTCAGCCTGATCGAGCCTGTTCGAGAACGATAGAACACCGCCCGCGAGAGCCAAAGAAATCGAAATACTGGCGCCCAACGCGACCAGTCGCCGTACATTTCGAGCCATTGAGGCCTCCTTCCGATAGAGGCGGCGAGCGCAGCGGGGGTCGTGGCTCGTCGACGCGGCGAAATCTGATGCAGATCCGTGGGAGGCGGCAGATCTTTACGGTGTTCTACCTCCAAAACGGGCCGTTATTTGGCTCCGGCGCGCTGATGTACACTGCGGTCGCCCTCGCAAGGAATGCTCGATGCCTTCCGTCACCGGCACAGGCGCGCAGGCGCGGGATGGCCTGTCGGAGGCCGCCATCCGCGCTCAGCTCGATATGATTCTCGCCAGCGAGGTCTTCTCTCGAGCGCAACAGCTGCGCCGCTTCCTCACGTTCATCGTCGATCAACGCCTGGCCGGGCAGGGACATGCGCTCAAAGAGTCGGTCCTCGCGCACGAGCTCTACGGCAAGGGGACAGACTTTGATGGCGGCACCGATCCGGTCGTTCGCGTAGACGCGAGGCGGCTGCGCGACAAGCTTCGCGAGTATTACGAAACACGCTCGGATCCCGTCGTCATTTCTTTGCCCAAAGGCAGCTACGTGCCCGTGTTCGAACGCGGTTCCGGGCCCGAGATCGATGCGGCTCAACCGATCGTCCTCACACATTCGCAAGAGAGCCGGCCGGCCGCTCGTATCGGGCGCACCGGGATCTGGATCGGTGCACTCGCGCTCATCGCGATCGTGGTGGTCGTTGCGATCACTTGGAATGCATTCCGCGGACCGGCGGACGCTCCAGTTCAGCTGCTTCCCCTGGCCTCGCTCCCGGGTGTGGAAGGAGAGCCGGCGTTGTCGCCAGACGGCGAGGTTGTTGCTTTTGCCTGGGCGGGCGACGTCGCGACCGGGCCGTCAGACATCTACATCAAGGCGGTCGGGAGCGAAGCGCTTCGACGTCTGACAGAAACGCCGAGTGATGAACTGAGCCCGGCTTGGTCGCCAGACGGACACACCATCGCGTTCATTCGAGTGGGGGAAGGTGTGTTCACGATGTCGCAACTGGGCGGCGCCGAACGCCGCGTGTCGGCGTCGGGAACCTGGGTGACCTGGGCCGACTCGAAGTCGGTTCTGATTCGCGATCGAGAGGGAACCACTGGCCCCTTTGGCATCGACGAGGTCGTGATCGAGACGCTGGCGCGTCGCCGCGTGACGCAGGCTCCCGTCGGCGCCGGCGATTGGAGGTTTCAGGTCTCGCCTGACGGCACCACGCTGGCGTTCATCCGCTATGAGCGTCCGGGCATCGCGGATCTGTACGTGATGCCGCTCGGCGGCGGCGAACCGCGGCGGCTCTCGGACTGGAACGACTCGCTCACCGGACTGGTGTGGACGCCCGATGGTCGAGAGATTGTCTACTCGGTCGAGGAGCCGGCCGCGAGTCGCTTGTGGCGGATCGATGCGAACGGCACGAAAATCGGTCGCGGATCGCCGCTTGCCGACATTTCGGTCGCGGCCACGTATCCGTCGATCTCGCGGCCACAGCCGGGGCGACCTGCCCGTCTCGCGTTTCAAACGATCTCCCGCGATGTCGACCTGCAGATGATGGATCTCGAGGCCGGCCTGGTGAATGACACCATCGCTGCGAAGCCGTTTGCGAATTCCACGCGCGTCGAGGCCTCGGCGCGATTCTCGCCCGACGGGCGCCGGATTGCATTTGCGTCGTTTCGTTCAGGGGGCGAGGAGGTGTGGATCGCCGAACGCGATGGCAGCGGAATTCGGCAAATCACTTCGATGAACGCCCCGCAGCTGGTGGTGGCTGGATGGTCTCCAGATGGCACGCGGATCCTGTTCGATGCCGCGATCGACGGCAATAGCGATGTCTACATGATCGGCGCCGATGGCGGGCAGCTGCGTCGAGTGACGTCCGAAGCGTCGATCGAAGGTGTGCCGTCGTGGTCGCATGATGGGCGCTGGATCTATTTCTCCTCGACCCGCGCGGGTGTGACTCCGGACGCGTGGCGCGTGTCTGCCGACGGCGGGGAGGCCCAGCGCATCACGCACAACGGCGGGTTCGAAGCGAAAGAATCGCCCGACGGCCAATATCTGTTCTATCTCGCTGGTGGTCCTCCACACGGCCTGGGAACGGACCCAACGGCCAAGCTGATGCGCATGCCTGTCGCGGGTGGACCAGAGCAGGTGGTGCTCGAGCGCGTGCGGCCGTTTCTCTGGTCGGTCACCGACGGTGGCATCGTCTTCGTCACGCGCGAAGCGGACTTCGACGCGATCGATCGGTATCGCTTCAGCGATCAGCGCGTCGCGCGCGTGGGCCGGCTCGGTTTTCGCCTGCCGGGCAGTTACACGCACATGTCGGCGTCGCGCGATGGGCGGTGGGTGTTGGCGACGAAGATGGTGCGGTCGGATTCGGATCTGATGCGGCTCGACAATTTCCGTTGAAGGAGCGGTGGCTAGTCCTTGGTGCCGGGGGTGCCGGGTGCCAAGGGAATCTCAGCGTGGGATTGCTTACCCAGCCACAGGTTCAGCAGCCACACCGCTCCCGCCGCGGCGACGATTACCATCAGCAGGCGCAGGAACGACGCGGCGTCGGCGAGCGTGAAGTCGGGCCAGCGGTAACGCATCAACACGCTGCCGCGCTCGGTGGTCCAGTGCCACGCCGTGTGCGCGACGAGCGCCGAGAGCAGGATGGTTCCCATCCGTTCCGCCACCACGAAGCGAAACAGCAGACCGAGCGCGGGAATCATGATCACCAGCACCAGCAGCTGGCCGATCTCGACGCCCACATTGAACGCCAGCAGCGACGCCACGAGGTGTTCGCCGGCGAACTGCAGGCGCTCGCGCAGGAGAAACGAAAAGCCGAACCCGTGGATCAACCCGAAGCCGAACGTCACCGCCCATCGACGCTGGAGATTCGCGCCGGCGATGTTCTCGAAGGCCATGTAGAGGATCGAGATCGCAATCAGCGTTTCGATCAACGGCGGGAACCATAAGCTGTCGGGCGCCATGCCGTAGGCCGAGGCAATCAGCGTCACCGAATGTGCCACGGTGAATGCCGTGACGACCACCACCAGCGGGCGGAACTTGCGGAAGGGAATGACGAGGCATAACAAGAACAGCAGGTGATCCGTGCCTTCGAGAATGTGAAAGAACCCCTCGCGCGCGAACAGGAAAAAGGCCTGGTGCCAGCGCGGATCCAGGTGGACGATACCGGTGTCGGCGTGCACGTCGAAGGCGCGCTCGCTCTTGCCGGGCTGCTGGAAGCGCAATACGACGTTGACCTGCAGTCCGAGCCGGGTCAGGCCGGGACGGATGGCAAAGTCCGACTGGTCCGAGCTGATCGGGTATTCGAACGCGATGTCCATCATCCCCTGCTCCCAGTAAATCTGCGTGCTCTGGTCGAGCCTGGGGCCGGTGAGAATGTTGGCGCGCGCCTCGTCGTAGGAGTCGAACGATCGATCGGCCGGCAACGACACGCGGACGCCGGCCACGCGCGGGCGTCCGATCCGCTGGCCGTTCTCGTACAACTCCACGAAATCGACGATCCACAGCGTCGCCGCATCGTTCAGCGCCCGATCGACGCGCGTAAAGTCGAGGAAGCCGTTCTGGTAGGTCGGCACCTCGACGTCGCGCATCGACTTGAGGGGGGCCCGGAGCAGCAGGGTCAGCGTCTGGCCCTCGGGCCGGACGAAGCCAAAAACCGTGACTTCGTTGGGCACTTCATGAGCGCCCAATCCCGGTGCCAGCGCGACCAGGAGCGCCGCCACCACGGCCAATCGGCTCAATAGGTTGACGGGGATTGTTTTTGGCGTTGCAACGCTCGACACGGTAATTGGTCCCAAGTATACTGGCGCCGCTTTAGCGCTCGCGAGGCTGCGCCTCGGAGCGACGATGCTTTGGCCCGGCCTCCGGCCGGGCGAGGGGAGCCAAGATGGACCGGGTAATGAAGAATCGCAAACTGTACGCGGGCGCGGCGTTTGTCGCGATCCTGCTTGCACTCGGCGCAGGCCAGGCGCTGCTCGATCAGACGGCGGCGCAAGCGAAGCAGGTTCCGAGGTTTGAAGTAGATCCGTTTTGGCCAAAGCCGCTGCCCAACAACTGGGTTCACGGCATGACCATCGGCATCGGTATTTCCTCCGACGATCACGTGTGGGTGATCCACCGCGGCAACGATCCGGGCAACCTCGATCGCACCGAGCTCGCCGTCGTCAAGGAAGGCGCGCCACCGGTTGGCGAGTGCTGCAACCCGGCGCCGCCGGTGCTCGAGTTCGACCAGGCCGGCAATCTCGTCGGCAGCTGGGGCGGCCAGCCGAAGGACAATTCGTACGACTGGCCCGAGAGCAACCACGGCATCGTCGTGGATCACAAGGGCTTCGTGTGGATCGGCGGCAACGGCGGTCCCGATGCGCACATCCTGAAGTTCACGCGCGATGGCAAGTTCGTGGCGCAGTACGGCAAGAAGAACGCGCGGTTGAAAGAAGGCGGCGCGGCGGGCGCCAAGCCCAACTTCGTCGCGAACAGCATGGACATGAACAACTTCGGACGCGTCGCGAAGATCTTCATCGATCCGAAGGCGAACGAAGGTTACGTGGCTGATGGCTACTTCAACAAGCGCGTTGCGGTGATCGACCTCGACAGCGGCAAGATCAAGCGCTTCTGGGGCGCCTACGGCGCGCCGCCCGACGACACCCCGATCGGCCCGTACGATCCAACGCAGCCGCCCGCGAAGCAGTTCCGCACCCCGGTGCACTGCGCCGAGATGGCCAACGACGGCATGGTCTATGTGTGCGACCGTCCGAACGATCGCGTGCAGATCTTCACGCGCGAAGGCAAGTTCGTGAAGGAAGTGTTCGTGGCCAAAGAGACGCGCGCCGACGGTTCGGTGTGGGACATCGCGTTCTCGAAGGACCCGCAGCAGGCCTGGCTCTACATGGCCGATGGCGTGAACGAGCACGTGCGCGTGTTCAACCGCCAGACGATGGAGGAGGTTTACAACTTCGGCTACGGCGGCCGCCAGCCGGGCATGTTCCTCGGCGTGCACAGCATTGCCGTGGACTCGCGTGGCAACATCTACACGACCGAAACCTACACCGGCAAACGCCTGCAGCGTTTCCTGGCCAAGGGCATGGGCGCGGTGCCGAAGAGCGGCCAGGTGCCGTGGCCGACGACGAGCAAATAAGGAAGAGTTACCGGGAGGGCGGCACTTAAGTGCCGCCTTCCCGGCACGAAACCAACGGCCGGCCGGGGAAACCAGGCCGGCCTTTTCGTTGTACTATCCCAAGACCGACTCCATGAGCCTCGATCAATTGCTGGAGTGGATTCCCGCCGGCGGTCCCGAAGAAGTGTTGGCGCGCCAGGTCGAATTCGATCGGCTGCCTCGCCACGTGGCCGTCATCATGGACGGCAACGGGCGGTGGGCCGCCGAGCGTCATCTGCCTCGCGTGGAAGGGCACCGTGCCGGCGTGGAAGCGGTGCGCGACGTGGTGGAAACGTCCGCGCGCCTCGGCCTCGAAGTCCTCACGCTCTACGCGTTCTCCGTCGAAAACTGGAAGCGGCCCGCGGCTGAAGTCAGCACCCTGATGATGCTGCTCAAGCGGTACCTCGGCCTCGAGCTCGCGACACTGCTGCGCAACAACATCCGCTTCAACGTGATTGGCCGCGTCGAGGCGCTTCCGCCCGACATCCGCACCGAGCTGCTCGAAGCCGAGCACAAGACCGCGAAGAACACCGGTATGCTGTTCAACATTGCGTTGAACTACGGCGGACGGACGGAAATCGTCGATGCGGCGCGCCGCATCTTGTCATCTGGTCTTGCGCCGCAAGACCTGGACGAAGATCGCTTCGCGCAGTTCCTCTACACGGCGGGCCAGCCGGATCCGGATCTGCTGATCCGCACGAGCGGCGAGATGCGCGTGAGCAACTTCCTGCTGTGGCAGATCGCCTACGCCGAGATCTGGGTCACCGACACGATGTGGCCCGACTTCCGCTGCCGCCACCTGCTCGAAGGGGTCGTCGCCTACCAGAAGCGCGATCGGCGGTTTGGCGGCATCACACCGCCCCTGCCCGCGGGAGTCCGGTGAGCAAGCCACCGATTGACACCGATTAGACACAGATGACACGAGTCCTGAGCGGCGTCGTCCTCGGCGCCGTCGCGCTCGCGCTGATCTGGTTCCTAGACTCGACGGCGCTGCTTGGCGTGGCGCTCGCGGTGTCGGCGCTCGCCTTCCACGAATACGAACGCATTGTCGAACAGATCGGCGCGCGCGTGCCGTACCTCACGGCGCTCTTGACGACGCTGTTTGCGTGCGCGATGGTGCCGTTCCAGTGGATCGACATCGAATCCGTGCTCGCCGCGTCGCTGCTGCTCGTGGCCCTCAACGTGCTGGCGTCCGATCGGACGGGGCGGCCCTTGCTCGCCGATACGGCGGCGGCCATGCTCGCACCGGTTTACATCGGCCTACCGTTAGGCAGCCTGGTTGGCGTGCACGCGATCGCGGGCCGGGAAGCCGTGTTGCTGTTGATTGCGACGGTGGCAGTGAGTGACACCGCGCAGTTCTACACCGGCAAGACCTTCGGCCGCACGCCGTTGGCACCGCTGAGGAGCCCGAAGAAAACACGCGAGGGCGCGGTGGGTGGATTCATCGTTGCGCCGGCCTTCCTCGCGATCGCCGGCTCGTATTGGCTGCCCATTTATCCGTGGTGGTGGCACGCCAGCCTTGGGCTCGGCATCGTCGTGGCCGGCATCATCGGCGATTTGTTCGAGTCGATGCTCAAGCGGGCCGCGGAGATGAAAGACAGCGGCACGCTGATTCCCGGTCACGGCGGCGTACTCGATCGCATCGACGCGCTGCTATTTGCCGCGCCAGTGTTCTATTTCTTCCTGCGCACCGTCTGACCCATGACGCGCATTGCCATCCTCGGCTCAACGGGATCGATCGGCACGAGCGCGCTGGATGTGGCGCGGACGCACGCGGATCGCGTGGAAGTGGTTGCGCTCGCCGCGGCCACCAACGTCGGCGCGATGGTGAAGCAGATTCTCGAGTTCCGTCCGCGCGCGGTGGCCATGGCCAACGGCGAGGCGATGGACAAGCTGCGCGCCGTCCTCGGCGGCTCGCCGGCGGAGATCTCGGGCATCGGCAATGAAGGCCTGTGCGAGATCGCGACCCATCCGGATGTGGACGTCGTGCTGTGCGCCTCCTCTGGAACGGCGGCACTCGATGCGGTGCTGGCGGCGATCGAGGCCGGCAAGACGATTGCCCTCGCCAACAAGGAAGTGCTGGTCATGGCCGGCGGCATCGTGATGGACGCGGCGCGCCGCAAAGGCGTAGCGGTGCTGCCCGTCGACAGCGAGCACAACGCCATTCACCAGTGCCTGCACGGCCGTAAGGAAGGCGAGCTGCGGCGGTTGATTCTCACCGCATCGGGCGGCCCGTTCCGCGGCCGATCGCTCGCGGCGCTCGAAACGGTCACGGCGGAGGACGCCCTGAAACATCCGACGTGGCAGATGGGGCCGAAGATCACCATCGACTCGGCCACGCTGATGAACAAGGGCCTGGAAGTGATCGAGGCGCACTGGCTGTTCGGCGTGCCCTCGTCCTGCATCGAGGTGCTGGTGCATCCGCAGTCGATCGTGCACTCGATGGTCGAGCTGAAAGACGGATCGATCATCGCGCAGATGGGCATCACCGATATGCGGCTGCCGATTCAATACGCTTTTGCGTATCCCGATCGCTGGGACGCGCCGGTGCCGTTCCTCGATCTCACGCAGGTCAAGCCGCTGGAATTTCTTCAGCCGGCGTGGGATGACTTTCCGTGCCTGAAGCTGGCTTACCGCGCCCTCGAAGCGGAACGCAGCCTGCCGATCGTGTTGAACGCGGCCAACGAGGTTGCCGTATCGTCTTTTCTAGAGGGCCGGCTCGGCTTCACGCAAATTCCACAGGTGATTGAACAGGCGATGGCGGCCCACACGCCCGAGGCGGCGACGACCTTGGCCGAGGTCCGGCGGGTCGACGCCTGGGCCCGGACGCACGCGGCCGAGCTGGCGAGAGAGTTAGAATCAAGAGTTAAGGGTTAAGAATTTGACCACGTTACTGGCGTTCCTTTTCGTTCTCGGCGTGCTCGTCTTCATCCACGAGCTCGGCCACTTCCTGCTCGCGCGCTGGAACGGCGTGCGCGTGATCACGTTCTCGCTCGGGTTCGGACCGAAGATCCTCAAGGTCCAGCGCGGCGACACGGAGTACTGCATCAGCATCATCCCGCTCGGCGGCTACGTGAAGATGGCCGGCGAGAACCCCGAAGACGCACCGACCGGCAGGGACGATGAATTCCTGGCCAAGACGAAGTGGCAGCGCTTTCAGATCCTGATCGCCGGGCCGGTGATGAACATCGTGCTGGCGGTGGTGCTGCTGGCGGTGGTGTTGATGCAGGGCGCCGACGTGCTCGCGTATCTGGACCGGCCCGCGACGATTGGCAAAGTGCAACCCGGGTCGCCCGCCGAACGCGCGGGCATCCAACCTGGCGACGTGATCACGAAGTTCGGCACCGCCGACGTACGCACGTGGGAACACCTCGACATCGCGGTGGCAGGTCGGCCGGAACGCGAAGTCGACGTGGTCGTGATCCGCAACGGCAGCGAGCAGCGGATGAAGATTCGTGCGGATCTCACCGAGCTGACAACGCGCAACAACGCCACATTTGAAGTGGGCACCATTGGCGTGTTGCCGGATGTCAATCCAAGCGTCCTCTCGTTCGTCGCGGGCAAGCCTGCGGAATCATCGGGCCTCAAGGTTGGCGACGTGATTCTGGCCATTGATGGCGAGCGTATGGTGTTCGTCTCGCAAGCCATCCAGGCGATCTCGCAGAAGCCCGGGGACAAACCGATCGTGTTCCACGTCCGCCGCGACGGGGTCGATCAAAATATTTCGGTGACGCCGTACCGGGAAGGCGAGCGAACGCTGGTTGGCATGTACATGAACGATGCGAGGGTGTCGTTCAAGCCGACGCCGATCGCAGCGATCGGCATGAGCATCCAGCGCAACATCGAGATGTCGGGGCTGATCCTCAATACGCTGAAGGATCTCTTCACCGGCGAAGCATCACCCAAGCAGTTGATGGGACCGGTCGGCATCGCGCAGCTCTCGGGCGATTCAGCGCAGCAGGGCTGGATTGCACTGCTTGGGCTGATGGCTGCGATCAGCCTGAACCTCGGTCTGCTGAACCTGATGCCGATTCCCGTGCTCGACGGCGGCCACATTTTCATCATGGCCATCGAGACCATTTCGCGCCGCGACTTCAGCCTCCAGATGAAAGAGAAGATGCTGTTTGTCGGCTTCGTGCTGCTGATGACGCTGATGGTGACGGTGATCTACAACGATCTCACCCGGATTGCGTGGATTGAGAATCTAATGCCCTGGCGCTGAAGCTCGACGCGATCGCCTCTGCGAACGAGCTCAGCGAACCTTCCTGCAGTTGAACGGCGGGCGAGATGTGCGCCCGGTTGGCGGCGTCGGCGGCCGAGGCGCCCAGTGTGGCGACCACGGTATGACTGAGCAGATCCGACGCCTGATCTGCGCCGAACGTTGCGGCAAAATTCAACACCGCTGATGCGCTGGTGAACGTGACGAGGTCGATCTTCCGATCGAGCAGCTGGCGATAGACATCGACGTCCGCGTCGGTGTCGCTGACCACCTCGGCGCCCTGCGCGCGGAGCAGGTCGGCGATATCGCCCGGCTCGTCGCTGGAGTCCATCACGAGCGCGCGGCGTCCGAACAGCGCGCGCGAATCGAACCAGCGCAGGTGCTCGCGGAAGTTGACCACCTTGCCGACGATCAACAACGCCGCCTCGCTGATCGGCTGTTCCTCCAACCGTTCGGCGAGCTCCTGCAACCCTCCGGTGATGGTGCGCTGCGACGATAACGTGCCATGGATGATGATGGCCGCCGCTTCGTCCGGCGACCGGCCATGTTCGATCAGCGACTGCAGCATTTTCGGCAGCGCCTTCGGTCCCGCGTAACAGGCAATCGTGCCATCGAGCTGGGCCAGGCTGTCCCAGCGCACGCGCGCCTTCTCGCGCCCTTCGTCTTCATGGCCGCGCACGAACGTCACCGTATCGCCGCCGCCGTGATACGTGATCGGAATGCCCGCATACGCGGTGGCGCCAACCGCCGCCGGCACCCCGGGCACGACCTCGAAGTTCACGCCCTGCTCGTGCAGGAACAGCGCTTCCTCACCGCCGCGATCGAACAGGAACGGGTCGCCCCATTTGAGACGTGCCACGATCTTGCCTTCGCGCGCCTTCTCGGCCAGCAGGTAACAGATCGCCTCCTGATCGTGTTGTTCGGGCGCCGCGCTGCCGACGTCGATGCGTTCGGCATCTTTCGGCGCCACGTCGAGGAGGTCGGGATGCACGAGGTGATCGAAGATCACCACGTCGGCCTGCTGCAGGCAGCGGTAGCCGCGCAGCGTAATCAAATCCGGCGCGCCGGGCCCCGCACCGATCAGGTAAACAGTAGATCGCACGTCGGAATACTACGACACTGGGCCGTAATATCCGCGCTTTGTCCGCGCCGTCGTGTTCGGACGTGCCACCTGTACGACCAGGCGGCGGAAGGCGCCGTCGCGCCGGGGGTTCTTCGAGGCGTAGCCCATCGAGTACTGGCTCGACAGCTCGTCGGCGATCTGGGCGTAGACGTCTTTCAGGTCTTCGATCTTCTGTGCAAAGAACGCGCGGCCGCCGGTCTCCTGCGCCAGCTGGCGCAGGACGAACTCCGCTTCGCGGAAGCCCCGTAGCGCGCTGGTTTCGCGCGGCTGCAGGCCGATGGTGTAAATCGCCGTTTCGGATCGCTTCGCCAGCTCGAGCACTTCCTCGAAGCTGACCAGGCTCGACGTGTCCTCGCCGTCCGACAGCACCACGATGGCCTGGCGGCGAATCTCGTCGGGGTTTTTGGCCCGCACCTTGGCGAGCTCCTTCAACGAAATGTAGACGGCGTTATGCAGGGCCGTCGATCCGCCCGGCGAGGTGGAGCGAATCGCGGTCTCGAGCTCCTCGACTTTGTTGGTGAACGACTGCTTGATCTCCACGCGGCTGTCGAAATCCACCACTTGCGCGAGGTCCTGGCCGCGGATCCGTTTCGCGAACCCGATCGCCGCTTCTTGCGCGTGTTCCATCCGCTGTTCCATGCTCGCGCTCGAGTCGATCAGCAGTGACAACGCAATTGGCAGGTTGGTGCGATTGAAAAAGGTGAGCTCCTGCTTGGCGCCGTCTTCGAATACGGAGAAGTCCGGCTGTTCGAGGTCCGTCACGTAACGGCCCTGGCTGTCGAGCACGGTCACGTTCAGCGACACCAGCTCGACGCCGGCGCGAAACACCTGCGGCTTCGGGGCCGGAGCTTGAGGGGCGGCTGCGGTCTGCGGGCGGTCCACCTTCGCCAGGGCTACGGAGGATCGATCGGTCGATAAAACGGCAATCGCGACGATAGCGAGACAGAGCGCGAGACGCATGTGTTACCTCAGCGCCTGTCCTCGAGCGGGTCCGCCGGCGGCGACAATCCCGGGCTTCGTGGCGGACACTTCAATCTTCTCGGGTGGAATCAACGTCTGGGGTCGTGCGTAGACCAGGCGGTGCTGACTCTTGAGGATCGCGGCCAGCTCCTGGAGCTTTACTTCAAACGCCTGGCTGCTGAGGATGTCGGTGCGCGTGCCGCCGCTGACCTTGGGCCCCACGTCGAGCACGTGCGCGCGATTGCGCGCCGGATCATCCAATCCGGTTCCGGCCGGCGTGTTCATGACCACCGCGTGCAACTGCGCGCCGCCGCGGGCGAGCGCTTCGAGCACTTCGTTGTAATGCCGCGGGCTGAACTCGACATTCTCTGTCGTCACGATCACCATCGCGGCGCGATCTTCCTCGCGCTTCTGCAGGCCGCGGCTGATCTCCCACACGGCATCGAGCAGCGTCGCGCCCGAACCGGGCATCGCGAACACGCGGTCGGCGCCGTCGCGCAGCTGCTTTTGATCGGTGGTGTAGTCGCGCAGGATGGTTGGCCGATCGGCGACGCCGATAATCGATACCGGGCCGACGCCGTCGAGCGCCTTGATGAACGACTGCAACCCGCGGCGGATGTCGGCGATGTTGTTGGTGGCGGCCTGGGTGTTGTCGACGAGGATGGCCACCGCCATGGGTGAGGTGGCCGGCGTGACCCGCAGCACCTCGCGCGCGGCGTCGTCTTCGCGAATCACGAAATCGCTGACGCCGAGGCCGGTGACGGGCGCGCGGGTCTTTTCGTCAAACGCGCTGACGTACACGACGCGTTCATTGGCTTGTGCCAGTAACGCGCCCGAAAACAAAAGGGCAGCCACACTCCCGGCCGCGAAACGAGCAAGGAATCCACTCATAAGTCTATCTACTCCGCGTCTTTCACCGCGGCGGGCGCTAGGGGCCAGTATGCCACCGATTAACACCGATTAGGCGCAGAGGGTATGCCACCGATTAACACCGATTAGGCGCAGAGGGTATGCCGCCGATTACACCGATGAGGCGCAGAGGGTAGACTGAGCTCGTGGCCCCGACCTCGCCCACCACATGGCAGCTCATCGGCCAAATGAGCACGATTGGCATGTCGTTCGTGTTTGCCCTGGTCATCGGCTTTGGGGCGGGATACTGGCTCGACGGCGTGCTGGATACCAAGCCCTGGCTCTCGTTTATCGGCTTCTTCCTCGGGCTGGCCGCGGGCGTGCTGAACGTGTATCGCGTCCTGAAGCTCTCGAACGAGAGTGCTCGATCGCATCGTCCGTAACACCGCCGTCAGTTGCGTGGTGATCGCCGCCATGACCGCGGCGTGGACACGCGGCTTTCGCGCGCCGTTGGGCGTGCTCGGCGGCGGCCTGCTGATCGGGCTTTCCTACTGGGCAATCCGGGGCACGGTGGACGCGCTGATTGCGGTTCGATCGGGCGGCGAAACCGCTGAAAAACGAGCACGTTTCCAGCTAGTGAAGTTTTTCACAAGGCATGGTATGCTGGCTCTCGCAGCCTACGTTATGATGGTGCGTTTGCACCTCGACCCGGTGGGGCTGCTAGCGGGTGTCTCGTCCCTCGCTGTGGCCGTCGCGGTCGAAGTGCTCAGAGATCTGAGATGGAGGCGTTTCCCGTGAGAACAAGTCGGTTGGTGCAGTCGTTGGTGTTTGGTTTCGTAGTCCTCGGTCTGGCGTCCCCGGTTTACGCCCAGGAGGCTGCTGCTAGTGCGACCAGCGTCGCGCAGTGGTCGATTATCACGGCGGGTTTCGCACTCGCGCTGGCCGCGCTGGGCGCCGCGCTCGGACAGGGCAGAGCGGTGGCCTCGGCCGCCGAAGCCATTGCCCGCAATCCCGGCGCCGCCGGTGAAATCCGCGGCGCGCTGATTCTGGGTCTCGTGCTCATCGAATCGCTCGTTATTTACGTGCTGCTCATCTCGCTGATTCTGTTCTTCCTCAATCCGTTCGTCTAAGAACGGATTCACGGACTAAGATCGCGGGGGCGGGCCATGCGGCCTCGCCCCCGTTTTCATTTTGCTGACCCGGCTCGACCTCCTTCTGCTCCTGATGATCCTCATCTGGGGCACCAACTTTTCGGTCGTCAAGGTCGCGCTGCGCGACTTCCCGGAGATCCCCTTCAACGCGACACGGCTGGCCGTTGCCACCGCCGTGTTTCTTGCCGCCATTCGCTGGACGCGTGATGAGGCGCGGCCGCGCGCGCCGCTGACGCGCACGGACTGGATCCAGCTGCTGTTTCTCGGCCTCGTCGGCACGTTCCTCTATCAACTGTGTTTTGTCGCCGGCGTGCGCCGCACCAGCGTCGGCAACGGCTCGCTGATCGTCGGCATCTCGCCGATCGTGATTGCGCTGATGTCGGCGATGGCCGGTCACGAACGCATCAGCCTGCTGCGATGGGCGGGCGTCTTCATGGCGCTGCTTGGCCTGTATTTCGTGGTCGGCAAGGGCGTTGAGTTTTCCGCGCAGACGCTGCGCGGCGATTTATTGATGCTCGGCGGCGTGTTCTGCTGGGCCATCTACTCGGTGGCGTCGCAACCGATCCTCAAACGCCACTCGCCATTAATCGTGATCGGCCTCACCTTTTCGATCGGCGCCGCGTGTTACGTGTTGATGATGGTGCCGACGCTGATGGATGTGAATTGGGGAGGGGTCTCCGGATTCAGCTGGTTCCTGATGGTGGCTTCGGCGCTCCTCGCGCTGAACGTGTCGTATTGGATTTGGTATACGGGCCTCAAGAGACTCGGCGGCTCGCGCACGTCGGTGTATAGCTACCTCACGCCGATCGTGGCGATGATCGTGGCCGCGATCTGGATCGGCGAACCGATCGCCGGCAACCAAATCGCCGGCGCGGCGGCCATCTTCGCCGGGTTGCTCATCACACGTTTCACCCCTGCCTAACCCGATTTTCCGTTCGTACCAAACTTCATCCCTCCCCACCCGCACTTCGCCCCAGCAAACTGTCCCAGTGTGATTGATCACCACACCCGAAACAGTTAACAGTTCATGGGTTTACGGTTGACAGATTGGTGCACTGAAACTGGTCACTGATCACTTCGCAACTTAACCGTCAACTGTGAACTCTTGAACTGTCAACTTTGTCGTTCGTCCCCACAGGAGGTTAGTTATGAGTCGTTGGACACAGGTCCTTTCGGCCCTGCTCGTCGTGCTGTCGTTCAGCGCGCCGGCGTTTGCGCAGGGCGGTGGTGCGAGTAGCACTGGTACCATCCAGGGTCGGGTCGCGGACGCGCAGGCCGCCGTTCTACCCGGCGTCACGGTGACGGCCACCAGTCCGGCATTGATCACGCCGCAAACCACGGTGACGTCGGAGACTGGCAACTACCGTTTTCCGGCGGTGCCTCCCGGCACCTACGAGCTGAGCTTCGAGCTGGCCGGCTTCAACACCCTAAAGCGTTCGGGCATCTCGATCACCCTGGGCTTCACGGCGCAGGTGAACGTGGAGCTCGCGCTGGCGACGCTGCAGGAGACGGTGACGGTGAGCGGCGCGTCGCCGGTGATCGACACCAGCACGACGCGCGTGCAGCAGAACTTCAAGATGGAGCAGCTGCAGTCGATCCCGAACGGGCGCGACATGTGGGCGCTACTCGCGGTCACGCCGTCGGTGCAGATGGGCCGCATCGACGTGGGCGGCAACCGCGCCGGCACGCAGACCGGCTACACCGCGTACGGCATGAACGGCCAGGTGCGCGTGCTGATCGAAGGCATCAACACCACCGAAGGCACCGGCGGCGCCGGTTTCTATTTCGACTACGCATCACTCGAAGAAGCGTTCCTCGGCACCTCGGGCCAGTCGGCCGAAATGCCGAACCCCGGCGTGCAGTCGCAGTTCATCGCCCGCAGCGGCTCGAACGTGTTCCAGGGTGAGTATCACCTCGACTGGTACAACAACGCGCTGCAGGGCTCGAATATTCCCGACGAGTACACCGTGCCGACGGCGTTCAACAACTCGCCGATCCGCGAGCACAGCAACGAGATCGATCGTTACTACGATCACGACATCAATGCCGGCGGCCCGATCAAGAGGGACAAGCTGTGGATGTTCGGCACTTACCGCGAGCAGTTCAACGCGGTGGCGCAACCCAACTTCCAGTTCGACAGCACCTTCAACACCAAGCTGTGGAACGCGGTGGGCAAGGCCACCTACCAGATCAACCAGAAGAACAAGTTGATCGGCTACTACCAGTGGGGCCAGAAGGAGCAGCCGAACCGCCTGCCGTTTGCGGCCTACACCTACACCTCGCCCGAAGAGACGTTCAGCCAGGATTCGGGCAGCTGGGTTTACAAGGGTGAATGGAACGGGACGATCAACGACAAGCTGTATCTCGAAGCGCGTTATGGCGACTTCGGCTACTACTTCCCGCTGGTGACCAACAGCCCGCAAGACTACTTCTGGCACGACACCGGGGCGGCGGTCGTGGTCGGCGCGCACCAGGTGCAGCAGCTCGATCGCGATCGCAAGCAGTACAACCTCGCGGCCACCTACTTCCTTGACACCGGCGCGGGTAGCCACACCCTCAAGATCGGCGGTGAAATGCTCGGCGAGCGGTCGTGGGAGGGTCTCTATTCACGCCGCGGCGGCACGAGCAACATCGAGCACGTCTATGCCAACGGCGTGTCGAGCCAGGTGATCTTCGGCCTGCCGACCGCGACGTGTGTGGTGGGCAGCCTCGACGCGCATGATTGCCTGACCTCGAAGTCGGCGCTCGGTCACATGAGCGCGTTCCTCAACGACACGTGGTCCGCCGGCCGCACGACGCTGAACCTCGGCGTGCGCTGGGATCGCTACAACGGCTGGAACCCCGAGCAGGATCAGATCGCGGCCACCGTTGGGCCCGCGTCGGTGACGGCCCAGCACTTCGAAGAAACGAATCTCTACACCTGGAACCTGTTCGCGCCGCGCGCGGGCGTGGTGTTCGATCTCGCCGGCGACGGCAAGACCGTGCTCAAGGCCAACTACGGCCTCTACTGGCACAACCCCGGCGTCGGCATCTCGCAGAACGCCAACCCGAACATCGCCAGCAAGTCGCAGACTCACAGCTGGAATGATCTGGCGGCCTGTGCCGGCTGCATCAATGGCGATCGTCGCTGGCAGCCAGGTGAAGAGTCGGCGGCCCCGACGGCGCAGACACTGCAAGGCGCCATCCGGCTCAACCCGGACATCAAGGCCCCGATCTCGCACGAAGCCAGCGCGTGGGTCGAGCGCCAGTTCACGGAGACGATGGGCGTGCGTGCCGGCTTCGTCTACAAGACCGAGGACGACCTGATCACGAATCAATATCAGCTCGAGCGTGGGCCGAGCACCTACACCGCCCCATTCACGTTCGTGGATCGCGGCGTCGACGGCCTGCTCAACACCGCCGACGATCGCACGCTCAACCTCCTCGGCTTCCCGACGTCGCAGAACGCCAATTTCCCGACGACCCAGTACGTGACCAACCTCGATCAGTTCGGTCGCTATAAGACGCTGGAGATTTCCATGAACCGCCGCTACGCCAACAGGTGGTCAGGACAGGCGGGCTTCGGTTACACGTTGATGAACAACTTCCCGAACAACCTGAATAACCTGAACGGCTTCCCGCAGAACCCGAACCAGCCGGGCGCCGAAGAGCGCACCGTGTGGAACTTCAAGGCGTCGGGCTCCTACGACGCGGCATGGGGCATCCGCATTTCGCCGGTGGTGCGTCATCAGTCGGGCGTGAACTTCGCTCGAGAGATCGTGCTGCCGGCTGCGCCGGCACCGGGCGTGAGCATTTCCGGCGTGACCATCTATGCCGACAAGGCCGCCGACAACCGCGAAGACAACATCTGGGTCTTCGACGTCCGCGCCGAGAAGCAACTCACGTTCGGTTCGCGCGTCCGCCTGCGCCTGATGTTCGACGCGTTCAACCTGGCCAACAGCCATGCGTCCGAGACGATCACTCGCACGACTGGTACCAGCTACTTCAAGCCGAGCGCGATCCTGGCGCCACGAACGGCGCGCGTCGGCTTCCGTTTCATCTTCTAAGTTCGACTCCTGTGGGGGAGTTGGAGGGGGGTGCCCTGTGGCACCCCCCTTTTTTCTTGGAAGTGGGTGCCTCTTTTTGCACGCGTTTTCCGGCCCGATTTGCCCCGTTTGTGACGAACTGAAAATCTCGCCCCAATTGACCTACCGTTCAACCCTGATTTCTTGCAATTGACCCCCGCCATCCCGTATTGTTTGCGTTACTTCGGGTGACATCTCGAGTACTTCTCGGCGCGCATTTGTCGTTCTGCGTCGGTCGTTCGTTGTTCCGAAATTCGGCGTTGTTGTTGTGTTTGTTGGGACCTGGCCGCTCGGGTCAGCCCCCACATGAAACTGAGGAGGAGAGCATGAGGCGTTGGACTACGGGCCTTCTGGCCTTGTTGGTGGCGCTGTCTTTTAGTGCGTCCGCATTCGCCCAGGGCGGCGGCGCAAGCAGCACGGGTACCATTCAGGGCCGTGTGACCGATGCGCAGGGCGCAGTATTGCCCGGCGTCACGGTGACAGCCACCAGCCCCGCGTTGATTCAGCCGCAGACCACGGTGACGTCGGAAACGGGCAACTACCGCTTCCCGGCGGTGCCTCCGGGCAACTTCGAGCTGTCGTATGAGCTCGCAGGCTTCAACACGTTGAAGCGCTCGGGCATCTCGATCACGCTGGGCTTCACCGCCAACGTGAACGTCGAGCTCGCGCTCGCGACGTTGCAGGAGACGGTGACGGTGAGTGGCGAATCACCGGTCATCGACACCAGTACGACGCGCGTGCAGCAGAACTTCAAGATGGAGCAGCTGCAGTCGATCCCGAACGGGCGCGACATGTGGGCGCTGCTCGCCGTCACGCCGTCGGTGCAAATGGGCCGTATCGACGTGGGCGGCAATCGCGCCGGCACGCAGACCGGCTACACCGCGTACGGCATGAGCGGCCAGGTGCGTGTGCTCATCGAGGGCATCAACACCACGGAAGGCACCGGCGGCGCCGGATTCTACTTCGACTACGCGTCGCTCGAAGAGGCGTTCATCGGTACCAGCGGCCAGTCGGCGGAGATGCCGAACCCCGGCGTGCAGTCGCAGTTCATCGCGCGCAGCGGCTCGAACCAGTTCCAGGGCGAGTACCACCTCGATTGGTATAACAACGCGCTGCAGGGATCGAACATCCCCGACTCCTACATTGTGCCGACGGCGTTCAACAACTCGCCGATTCGCGAGCACAGCAACGAGATCGATCGCTACTACGACCACGACATCAACGTCGGCGGCCCGATCGTCAAGGACAAGGCGTGGATCTTCGGCACCTACCGCGAGCAGTTCAACGCCGTGGCGCAGCCGCAGTTCACCTTCGACAGCACCTTCAACACCAAGTTGTGGAACCCGGTCGTAAAGGGCACCTATCAGGTGAACCAGAAGAACAAGCTGATCGGGTACTTCCAGTGGGGCCAGAAGGAGCAGCCGAACCGCCTGCCGTTCGCGGCGTATACCTACACCGACCCGTCGCAGACTTTCGCGCAGGACTCGGGCAGCTGGGTCTACAAGGGTGAATGGAACGGCACGATCAGCGACAAGCTGTATGTCGAAGCGCGCTACGGCGACTTCGGCTATTACTTCCCGCTGATTGCCAACAGCAGCGCCAACTACGAGTGGCGTGACACCGGCCGGGCCGTCGTCGAGGGCGCCAACCAGATCTGGCAGCTCGATCGCGATCGCAAGCAGTACACCGGCGCGGCGACCTACTTCCTCGACACCAGCAAGGGCAGCCACACGTTCAAGTTCGGCGGCGAGCTCCTCAAGGAAGCGTCGTGGGAAGGCTACAAGCAGCAGTGGGGCGGCAACATCGACCACATCTACAACAACGGCGTGTCGAGCCAGGTGGTGTTCGCGTTCCCGACGGCGACCGACGCCGGCAAGCTGAGCGCGCACGACAGTCTGTTGGCGCTGGCCAACCTCGATGCGCTGGGCTTCTTCCTGAACGACACGTGGTCATTGGGCCGCGCCACGATCAACGCCGGCTTCCGCTACGACCGCTACCGCGGCTGGCTCCCGGAGCAGGAGCAGCTACCGGGCTCGATCGCCGAATGGGCGCCGCAGTTCCCGTCGCTGGCCAGCCAGGTGGTGGCCAAGACGTTCCCGCAGGAGGACGTCTACACGTGGAACGTGGCCGCGCCGCGCATCGGCATGACGTTCGACTTGTCCGGTGACGGCAGGACGGTGCTGAAGGGCAACTACGGCCTCTACTGGCACAATCCGGGCGTCGGTGTGGGCGGCAACGGCAACAAGAACACCGCCGGCAAGTCCGCGACCTACAGCTGGAACGACATCAATGGCGATCGCCGCTGGCAGCAGGGCGAGCAGGGCGGGCAGGTATCCGCGTCGCTCGAAGGCGCCATTGGCGTCGACCCGAACATCAAGGCGCCCTACACGCACGAAGCGAGCGTGTGGGTCGAGCGACAGTTGACCGACACCATGGGCCTGCGTGGAGGCTTCGTCTACAAGACCGAAGAGGACCTGATCGCGACCTACCAGCCCAACCGTGGGCCGGAAGCGTTTACGGTGTCCTATCCGTACGTGGACAACGGCGTGGACGGACGCGCCGGCACCGCCGACGATCGCACGCTGACGTTCATGGGCATGCCGAACGCCAACGCGGCGCAGTTCCCGAACAACCAGGTCGTCATGAACGTCGACCAGTACTCGCGCTACAAGACCTTCGAGGTCTCGATGAACAAGCGCTACGGCAACAAGTGGTCGGGCTCGATGGGCTACGGCTACACGATGATGTCGGACTTCCCGAACGGTCCGGTTCGCAACCCGAACAACCCGGGTCTTGAGGACCGGACGCTGTGGAACTTCAAGGCCACGGCGAGCTACGACGCGGCGTATGGCATCCGCATCTCGCCGGTACTGCGCCACCAGTCGGGCGCCAACTACGCCCGCACGCTGACCATCACGGCGCCGGCCGCGCTCGCGCTGACCGCCACCTCTTCTGGCAACGGCACCACGGCGTATGCCGAGCCGATGAACGCCAACCGCGAAGACAACATCTGGGTGTTCGACATCCGCGCGGAGAAGAGCCTCAGCTTTACGGATCGGCTGCGCCTGCGTGTGTATTTCGATCTGTTCAACATCACCAACAGCCACGCGTCGGAAACGATCACGCGCTCGACTGGTCTGAGCTACCAGAAGCCGGCCGCCATCCTCGCCCCGATCACGGGCCGGGTCGGCTTCCGCTTCATCTTCTAAAGCATTCCCGACGGGAGACACCTCCCGTCGGGAAGCACTTCCCGTCGGGAAATACTTCCCATGGGGATTCGGTCTCGACTCCTGTGGGGGAGTCGTTAGGGTGGGTGGCGCTACGCCGGCGCCCCCACCCTTTTTTACGTACTGGGACGAACGGCTGGACGGGCACGGCCCCGCTGGATAGCGCTTCATACCGCACAGTTGCTAATCGTCCCTCATGGCTGTAATGTGTCCCCGTTTCTATTTGTCTTCGTTCGTGGTCACGTTTGAGTGATCTCCCACAAGGAGGATTCAGCATGAGGCGTTTAGCATCGGCCGTTTTGGCGTTGCTCGCCGTGGTTTCCCTGAGCACATCGGCGTTCGCACAGGGCGGCGGCGCAAGCAGTACGGGCACTATTCAAGGTCGGGTTTCGGATTCGCAGGGCGCGGTGTTGCCTGGCGTCACGGTCACGGCCACCAGTCCGTCGGCGCTTGGCGCGCAGACGGCAGTCACGTCTGAAACCGGTAACTACCGCTTTCCGGCGATTCCTCCAGGCGAGTACGAACTGACCTTCGAGCTCGCGGGCTTCAACTCGCTCAAGCGATCGGGCATCTCCATCTCGCTGGGTTTCACGGCCAACGTGAACGTCGAGCTCGCGCTCGCGACGTTGCAGGAAACGGTCACGGTCAGCGGCGCCTCGCCGATCATCGACACCACCGCCACGCGCACGGTGCAGAATTTCAAGCTCGAACAGTTGCAGTCGATCCCGAACGGCCGCGACATGTGGGCGCTGCTCGCTGTGACGCCCGCCGTGATGATGGGCCGCATCGACGTGGGCGGCAACCGCGCCGGCACGCAGACTGGTTACACCGCGTACGGCATGAACGGCCAGGTGCGGGTGCTGATTGAAGGCATCAACACCACGGAAGGGACCGGCGGCGCAGGGTTCTACTTCGATTATTCGTCGCTGGAAGAAGTGTTCCTTGGTACCACCGGGCAGTCGGCCGAGATGCCGAACCCCGGCGTGCAGAGCCAGTTCATCGCCAAGTCGGGTGGCAACCAGTTCAACGGCGAGTACTACCTCGATTGGTACAACAACGCCCTGCAGGGAGCGAACATTCCCGAGTCGTACACGGTGCCGACGGCGTTCAACAACTCGCCGATCCGCGAGCACAGCAACGAGATCGATCGCTACTACGACACGGCGATCAACGTCGGCGGTCCGATCAAGAAAGACAAGATCTGGTGGTTCGGCACCTACCGCACGCAGTTCAACGCGATCCAGCAACCGAACTTCCAGTTCGACAAGACGTTCGACACCAAGCTGTGGAACGCGGTCGGCAAGGGCACCTACCAGGTGAACCAGAAGCACAAGATCGTCGGCTACTACCAGTGGGGCCAGAAGATTCAGGCGAACCGGTTGCCCCAAGCCACCTACACGTATCTCGATGAGGGACCGACCAACCGCCAGGACTCGGGCAGCTGGGTTTATAAGGCCGAATGGAACGGCACGGTCAGCGACAAGCTGTTTCTCGAAGCCCGCTACGGCGACTTCGGCTACTACTTCCCGCAGATCACCAACGGCACCGAGCCGTATTACTTCCGCGATTCGGGGACGCTGGAAATTACCGGATCGCACCAGAAGAACCAGAACGATCGCGATCGCAAACAGTGGAACTTCGCCAGCACCTACTTCCTCGATAGCTCCAAGGGCAGCCACACGTTCAAGATGGGCGCCGAGATGTTGAAGGAGTACCAGTGGTTCGGCGTGCTCCAGGGTGTGGGCGGCCACATCGAGCACGTCTACAACAACGGCGTGTCCAACCAGGTCATCTTCCGCATCCCGACGGCCACGCAAGTCGGTGGGCTGAAGGACAACGACAACGGTCACCTGACCACCGAAAACGCGCTCGATCAGTTCTCGGTGTTCCTCAATGATACGTGGTCGTTCAAGCGCTTCACGGTGAACGGCGGCGTGCGGTGGGATCGCTACGACGGCTGGCTGCCGGAGCAGAATCAGCTCGCGGCCACGGTCGGCCCGATCTCCGTGCAGGCCAAGACCTTCCCGCAGCAGGACCTCTTCACGTGGAACGTCGTGGCGCCGCGCATTGGCGTGGTCTATGACCTGCGGGGCGACGGCAAGACCGTCCTGAAAGGTAACTACGGTCTGTATTTCCACAACCCGGGTGTCGGCGTGCCGAGCGACGTCAACCCGAACACCGGCACCAAGTCGGCGACCTACTTGTGGAACGACGCCAACCGCGATCGACGCTATCAGCTTGGTGAAGAGACCACGCAGCAGTCGGCGACCCTCGAGGGTGCAACGCAGCTCGACCCGAACATCACGGCGCCGTACTCGCATGAAGCGGCGGCCTGGTTCGAGCAGCAGCTGACCGACACGCTCGGCATCCGCGCCGGGTTCGTCTACAAAACCGAGGACGACCTGCTCTCGCTCTACATCCCGACGCGCGGTCTCGACGTCTTCGAGCAGGTGGGTGTGCCATTCACCTTCGTCGACATCGGCGTCGACGGTTTCCGCGGCACGGCCGACGATCGCACGCTCCCGATGATCGGCTTGCCGTCGGCCAACGCGGCGACACTGTACCCGACGACGCAGGTTGAGATGAACCTGCCGCAGTACTCGCGCTACAAGACGCTCGAGACCTCGATCAACAAGCGCTACGGCAACCGCTGGTCGGCCTCGCTCGGCGGCGCCTATACCTTGATGAACGATTTCCCGAACGGCTATCCGCAGAACCCGAATCAACCCGGCGCCGAGGATCGCACCGTGTGGAACTTCAAGGCGAGCGGCTCCTACGACGCGGCGTTCGGCATTCGTATCTCGCCCGTGCTGCGCCATCAGTCGGGCGTGAACTTCGCGCGCACCGGGACGCTGACGTTCCCGGCCGGCGTGACCGCCACCGGCACGGCCATCTATCTCGAACCGTCGAATTCCAACCGTGAAGACAACGTCACGGTGTTCGACGTGCGCGCCGAGAAGACGGTGAACGTCACCGATCGCGCGCGCTTCAGGCTGTTCCTCGACATCTTCAACATCACCAACAGCCACGCGTCGGAAACGATCAGCCGGGCCACGGGCCCGGGCTATCTGAAGCCATCGGCGATCCTGGCGCCCGTTACTGCCAGGCTCGGGTTCCGATTCTTGTGGTAGTTTGAGCTCGTAAGACTCCTGTGGGGGAGTCAGTAGGGTGGGAGGCGCTAACGCCGGCGCTTCCCGCCCTTTTTTAATGTACGTAGGGGCGGGACTTTAGTCCCGCCCGCCAGAAGGCCGGACTAGAGTCCCGCCTCTACGCACGAGCGTCTCTAGAGACGTGAGCGAATCTCCCAGAGATCCGGAAAGATCGGGGTCATGAGTGTCGTCGCCAAGTACTGCGCGCCGCTCGAGCCGCCGGTGCCCATCTTCGCGCCGATCGTTCGTTGCACCATCTTGACGTGGCGATAGCGCCACTCCTGCAGGCCTTCATCGAGATCGACGAGCCGCTCGCACATCTCGGCGTTCTTGGCATCCTTGCGATATAAATCGATCAGCGTCGCCTGTAGTTCAGGTGACGGTTCGATCCTCGAGGTCACGTCGCGCGACAACACGGTGAGTGGCACGGCGTAGCCTTCGCGCGACAAGTACAGCAGGAACGCGTCCCATAAGGTCGCCTTGCCAAATCGTTCTTCGAGTGCCGAACGCGCACGCGTGTTTGCGGCGAAGCGATCGATCGCGGCCTTCGATTTATTCCCCAAAACAAATTCAAGCTGTCGAAACTGATCGGATTGAAATCCGCTCGCAGCTTCCAGCCGCGTGCGAAACGACTGGAATTCCAGCGGCGTCATCGTCTCCAGGATGTCGAGCTGCGCGACCAGCACTTTCAGGATGGTGAGAATGCGCTTGAATGTGTGCTGGACCCGATGCGCCTCGCGGGCCTCGAGCAGATCGATCACGTGATCGACTTCATGGAGCACCTGCTTGAACCACAGCTCGTAGACCTGGTGAATGACGATGAAGAGCATTTCATCGTGTTCGGGTCCCTCCGAGCGTGGACGTTGCAGCGCTAGCAGCTCATCGACCGCCAGATACGATCCATAGGTGACAGAACGGTCGTTCATCACCACAGCTTACAAGGGTCCGTTGACTTCCGCGCCATCGACCCGCATGATGCACGACGCAAGGAGGAGTCATGACTCTGACGACGAGACGGGTGATGCGTGCGGCGATCGGGGTGCTGATGATGCTAGTGGCGGTGCCCACCGCCAACGCTCAGATTGGCAGCGGCATCTCAGGCGCGGCGCGCGACGCATCGGGCGCCATGCTCCCCGGCGTTACCGTGACGGCATCGAGCCCAGGTACTCATCGAGGGCTCACGCTCGACGGTCACCGATGCCAATGGACAGTTCCAGATCATCGACCTCAGGCCCGGGGAGTACGTCGTCACCTTTACGCTACCGGGATTCAGAACCGTGAGGCGGGAAGGCATCCGCCTGACCGCCGCGTTCACCGCGACCATCACCGCCGAGCTTGCGGTCGGCCAGATCGAGGAGTCAATCACCGTCACCGGCGAGTCGCCGCTGGTCGACGTGCGCAGCACCGTGTCGCAGTCCGTGATGAATCGGGAGGCGCTTGACACCATTCCCACCGGTAGGGATCCGTTCGCGGTCGGCCAGCTGATCCCCGGCGTGACGACCAATACACCCGACGTCGGCGGCACGCAAATCATGCAGCAGCCGACGCTTCAGGTCCACGGGTCATCAAACAACGACAACGTGTTCATGGTCGACAACGTGCAGATTCAACACATCGGCTTCGGCGGCAATCAAACCGGCTTCTACTTCAACGACGGCTTGATGGAGGAGATCAGCTATCAGACCAGCTCGTTGCCCGCCGAGGCTCCCGTCGGCGGCGTCCAGATCAACATGATCCCGCGCGACGGCGGCAACCAGTTCCACGGCACGCTGTTCGCCACCGCCGGCAATACCCGGTTTCAGAGCAACAACCTCGATGACGACCTGATCGCCCTCGGCTTTACCGCCCAGAACCGCGTGGAGAGCGTCTACGACTTCAACGCGACCTTTGGCGGTCCAATGGTGCGCAACCGGCTGTGGTTCTTCAG
The DNA here is from genome assembly GCA_963784445.1 of uncultured Acidimicrobiia bacterium. Taxonomy (GTDB): domain Bacteria; phylum Acidobacteriota; class Vicinamibacteria; order Vicinamibacterales; family UBA2999; genus 12-FULL-67-14b. The sequence goes on from CAWARO010000004.1 coordinate 448,591, forward strand.
TACCTATCGGCGCTGGTCCGCCAACAATTATCTCGGCAACACGTTCGACGCCAACGGCGCGCAGGCCGTCGACGACCAGCGGATTTCCGACGGCACCCTGCGGCTGACGTGGCAGGCGGCCCGCTCGCACAAGCTGTCGCTCCTCTACGATCGCAGCGCCAAGTGGCGCGGCCATCGCCCCAACAACTGGATTGGCGCGAGCATCAACGAGCCGCTGTCATCGGTCGAGCAGACCACCGGCCTCAACTACATCGGCCAATTGAAATGGAGCGCGCCGCTTTCCAGCCGGCTGCTCGCCGAAGCGTCGGTGTTCACCCTGCCGGTCAATTACAACCTCGAGTTCCAGGAGGAAGCGGATCCGAACGCGATCGCCACGTTCGATCAGATTCGCTCCATCGTCACCGGCGTGTCGCCGCGCCAGGACATCAATACGGCGCGGATGTACACCTACGCGGGCTTCGTGTCCTACGTGACCGGCTCGCACAACCTGAGACTTGGAACGCAGATTCGCAGCGGGTGGTCACAGGAACTGTTCGAGACGCGCGAGGACATCGTCCAGATCGTCTCCAACGGTGCGCCGCAGTCGGTCCGGCTCGTCAACAACCCGAGCGGGCACAAGGAATCGGGCGTCAACACCGGCGTCTACATCCAGGATTCGTGGACATTTGGCCGCGTCACGATTAACCCCGGCCTGCGCTACGAGCGCTTCACGATGTCGATCCCCGCGCAAGGTGCCGCCGCGGGCCGCTGGGTGCCGGCGCGCGACTTCGCGGCCCAGGACAACATCGTCAACTGGAATTCGCTGTCGCCAAGGTTTGGGTTGTCGTGGGATCTGTTTGGGAACGGAAGTACCGCCGTGAAGGCCGGCCTGAGCCGCTACGACCGTCTCGCCGGCATCACCATCGTCCAGCCGCTGAACCAGAAGAACATTGCGTTCCAGACCTGTCCGTGGGGCGACACCAATGGCGATCTGCGCGCACAAACCGACGAGATCGCGATGGCGCGCTGCACGGGCTCCCTGCAGCCGAGCCTCGGTTTCGTCGATGACAACTTGAAGCGGCCGCACCAGTGGGAATATACGGCGACCGTGCAGCGGCAGATCGGCAGCCGTACCTCGGTGATGGTGGGCTACTACGGCAGGAAATTCTGGAATCTCTATACGACCGTCAACGACGCGGTGCCGCCGAGCGCCTATACGCCGGTGACGATCACCAACCCGCTGACCAATGCCCCGCTGGTCGTCTACAACCAGGATCCGGCCACGCGTGGCCAGGTGCGCAATGTGTTGAAGACCATTCCGGAATTGTCGCAGCGCTATCACGGCGTCGAAATGCAGTTCAACACGCGGTTAAGCCGGGCGACGATCTTCGGCGGCCTGACGATCGGCAATAACTACGGTGATCAGGACAGCGGCGATCTGAACAATCCCAACAATCGCGTCTTCAATCAAGGAGACATCGGCTTCGACGCGCCGTATCAAATCCGCGGCGGTTTCAGCTACCGAGCGCCGGCCGAGTGGCGGTTCTCCGGTTCGTTGCGGGCCGCGTCGGGCCTGCCGCAAACACGCACCTACGTCGTGACCACGGCGCAGGTGCCCGGACTCACACAAGTCACCCAGAACGTGCAGGTCGCCGAACGCGGCGAATACCGCTATCCCTGGGTGAATTTGCTGGATTTTCGCGCGGCACGGACGTTCCGGATTGGTGCCACGACACTCGAACCGACTATCGACCTCTATAACGTGTTCAACAACAACGCGGTGACCAATGCGGTGCAGACGATTGGCAGCTCACTCGGCCGGCCGTCGGCCATCGTGATGGGACGCCTGCTGCGGCTCGGCGGCCGCATCGGATTCTAGGGAGCTGAATGTCGTTAGTTGACAGTTCAAGAGTTCACAGTTGACAGTTGAGTTGCTAAGTTTCGCAGTTCAAGTTTCCTAGTTACTGGAGCTTGCCACTGGAACTTGCCAACTAGTCAACTCAACTGTCAACCGTCAACTTTTGAAGTGTCAACTAACTGATTGCCGCTGCAACTAGCGTCCCTGCCCACACTCCACGAATCCATCATCCCGAAGCACAATTTTTCAATCGCTTGGATTCCCCGGTGGTGTTCGTCACAGGGGGGTCAATTTCAGGCCTGATTCATCGCTTCCTCGGGCCGGTACCGGCGGCACGTCGCTTGCTCTATGAAAGGGCGAGAAGTTCGTTTCTTCCCCCACAGGAGTCACTTACTTCTCGATTTTTGAGCCAGGCTGACTAGGCCACTGGCTCGCAAGGGGCCCTGTTTAGGGTCCCTTATTTTTTGTACGCACAGCCCCGAGGACACGGAGGAGTACGGAGGACACGAGGGTAATATTCCCGTGATGACCGGGACGCGACTCGTGGCCGCGGCATTCGTGCTGCTAGCGCTTACGGTCGTGTTGCGCGCGAACGAGGGAGCTCCTGCACCTCAAGCCCTCAAGCCCTTCCACCTTCGCCAAGGCTTCGGCGGACAAGCAGGACCTCAAGCCCTCCCCGCACAAGCAGCGAGCGAGTATCTAGGATCCGGCGCGTGCGCCACGCTGCCACGACGTGGAACACACGCAGTGGAAAAACTCACTGCACATCAAGATGACCAAGCCGGTCGCCGAAGCCACTATCGTCGGCGACTTCCGCGAGGGCACGAAGTTCGCCGATCACGATCGCTCCTACACCTTCGGCATGAAGGACGGCAAGCCGCAGGTCAGCGTGTCGTTCGGCGGCCGCCCCGCCGAGACGTTCGCCGTCGATTACACGCTCGGCGCGAAACGGTATCAGGGGTATCTCTCGATGCTGCCCGAGGGCCGCATCTACGTGCTGCCGGTGTTCTGGCACATCGCGAGCAAGCGGTGGTTGGACTGGCAGGAGATCACGCCGATCCCCGATGGCGCTCACGACCTCCGCCAGATCTGGAATGCCAACTGTTTCAACTGTCACGGCACCAACATCGTCCAGGGTTACGACCTCGACGAGAAAAAATACCGATCGACCTGGACCGAGATGGGCATCGGCTGCGAGGCGTGTCACGGGCCGGGCCGGGAGCACGTCACCTTGATGGAGGCGTGGGAGAAAGATCCCGCCTCGAAGCCGAAGTACGACAGCAGCTCGAAGAACCGTCAGCTGAGCGACACGCTGAAGATCTTTTCGACGCGCAGCTCCGAGCCGCGGCGGATCTACGACACCTGCGCCTACTGTCACGGCAACAAGAACAACGTCTTCGTCGGCTTCAAGGGCGGCGACAACTTTGCGGACCACGCGCTGCCGTTCCTGATCAGCGAGCCGATTCCGGCGAACGATTCGCAGGGTGAGTTCTGGCCCGACGGGCGTCCGAACCGCTTCAACCGCCCGCAAGCGCTGACGCTGAGCGGCTGTTTCAAGGCCGGCGCCGTCACGTGCACGAGTTGCCACGTGGCCCATGGCTCGCGTAACGAGCACTCGTTGAAGGTGAACATCTACCAGGGCCGCAACGGCGATGCGTTATGCACTCAGTGTCACACGCAACCGAAAACATGAGTCATAGCCGGCGCGGCCACGTTACTGGGAACAGCACACGTTCCATGCTGCCCGAGTCGGCGGGCTCGCGGTGCATCAATTGCCACATGAGCGATGTGAACTGGCGGCTCCTGATCCGCCGCCGCGATCACACGTTCCAGGCCCCCGTGCCGGAGAACACCGCGCAGTTCGGCGTCCCGAACGCGTGCACGACGTGCCACGACAATCGCTCGCCCGAATGGGCCGCGAAGCAGATGAGCGAATGGTGGGGCGATGGCGAGCGTCGCGCGAAGGCGTCTTCCCTGGCCGACACGATGTATCGGGCCGGATCGGGCGACGCCACGACGTTGCCGGCACTGGCGCGGCTGGCGGTCGATCGGTCGCAGGGACTGCTGGTGCGCGCGAGCGCGGCGGAGTTCATCGGGCGCCTGGTTTCAGAGGGACGGTCCGACGGCGCATCGCGCAGCGGCACGCTTCAAACGCAAACGTCGTTCGACGTGCGTTCTGGCGGAGGCTCCTACGGCGGTTCGAACGTACGTTCGGAACGGCCGCCGAACCCCCGTCTGAATGATCGCCGAGCCTCCGCTGAAGTGACGCCTGCGATCGTGAATTCCTTGATTGGCGCCGCGGACGATCCCGAGCCCATCGTGCGCGCCTCTGCGCTAAAAGCGCTCGGCACTATCGGTGATCGCGAGCGCGCCCTGGGGCCCGTGCTGGCGCGCCTGGTCGATCGCACTCGGGTGGTGCGCGCCAAGGCCGCCGAAGTGCTCGTCTCGTTCGGCATCGTCGAGCTGCCGGGACCTGCGGGAGAAGTTCTCAAGAAGGCGCAAGAAGAGTATGTGCTGAGCCTGGATATGTTCCCTGATGTGGCGTCGAACCACGCGTCCAAGGGCTGGCTCGAAGCGGAGCGCGGCAATGTCATGGTCGCGCGCGACGCACTGAACAAGGCGACCGCCGTCGAGCCGAACTACGCGTTTCCGTGGGTGGTGAAGGGCGTGCTGCTGGCGCGCGAAGGAAAGTTCGCGGAAGCGGTGGAGATGTGGAAGAAGGCCCGATCCATCGAGCCTTCTTACCCCAACATCGATCAGCTCATTGCCGAAGCTGAAAAGCGAAAGGGCAATTAGCCCTTCTTCAACTGTTCGATCAGCGCCTTGGCCTGCGCGGCCTCGCCCGAATTCGGATCGACCGCAATCACCTTGTTCATGATCTCGATCGCGCCCGCGGTGTCGGCCTTCTGCAGCTTCGCCAGGCCGATCTTGAAGAGCGGCTTGCCCCAGTTGGCGTCCATGTCGACGGCGCGCTGGTAGTACTTCACCGCTTCATCCGTTTCGCCCTTCGCGAACTTCACCTCGCCGAGGTTGTAGAACACTTCGCGGTTCGCGTTCACCGAGCTGGCCACTTCGAGCAGGGACTTCTCGGCGTTCGCGAAATCGCCCTTTTCGAGGTAAGTCATGCCGATGTCGATCTTGGCGCGATCGTTGTTCGGGTCACCGGCGATCACCTTCTGGTAGGACGCGATGGCGCCGTCATAATCCTTCTTCAGCCGCTGGACGACAGCGATCTGGCCGTTGATCAGGGTGAGGGCCGGCGTCTTTGCGAGAATCGCGTTGTAGGCTGCGATCGCCGCGTCGTGCTGGCCAGCGTTGGCGAGGTCCATGGCCTTCTGCAGTTCGGCCTGGAGCTCCTTGGTGTTCACGCCCGCGAGCGCGCCCGCCGGGCCGGCCGCGCCGGGCGCGAGCACGAAGTCCACAGGGGGCATCGGTGCGCCGATGGTGCGCACCGGCACGCTGCCCGACGAGGGTGAGAAGCCCGGCGCCGACGCGGTGATTTTCCACGCGCCTGTGCGCAGACCGATGATGGAATAACGGCCCCGGTCGTCGGTGGTCGCCGTGAATGACGAGGGCGACGCGTTCGGGTTCTCCGCGGTGACCGTCGCGCCCTTCAGGGGCTGGTTTTGCTGGTCCTTGACGGTGCCGCCGATGCGGCCGGTCTGGGCCGCCGCGGGCGCTGCCGCCACCACGAGCGCCGCCACCAGGGCGGCCGCCGAAAGGAACGTCTTCGAATCACGCATTTCCTGTATCTCCCTCCAATAGAAGCCTAGCCGAATCAGTATATTAGGCCGATGAAACGAACGCTACTGGCCGTGGCGGCGCTCGGCGTTTGGCTGGCCGCCATGAGCGAGGTTTTGCCTGGCCAGCCGGCCAGTCAAAACCGAGTCGAATGGTCCCGGATCGACGCTCTCGTCGCCGAGGCCATGGCCGCGAAACTCACCCCGGGCGCCGTCGTCGTCGTCGGCCAGGGCGATCAGACCTTGTATGAAAAAGCGTTTGGCTTCCGCGCAACCGTACCGGCGGAAGAGCCTATGACTCTTGATACGGTCTTCGATCTCGCTTCGTTGACCAAGGTGGTGGCCGGGACCACGGCCGTGATGACACTTGTCGAGGACGGGCGCCTCCGGCTTAACGACCCGGTGGCGTCGCACATCCCCGGCTTCGAGCGATACGGCAAGGGCAACATCACCATCCGTCACTTGATGACCCACGTGTCGGGCCTCCGGCCGGATGTGGATCTTCACCCGTGGAGCGGATACGACGCGGCGATTGAGCTCGCGAAGGATGAAGTGCCGACGGCCGCTCCTGGCGCGACCTTCGTCTACAGCGACATCAATTTCTTTCTGCTCGGCGACATCGTCACCAGGATCACGGGCCAGTCGCTCGATGCCTATTTGAAGAGCACCGTGTTCGAGCCGCTGGGGATGACCGAGACCGGGTTCAACCCGCCGAAGACGCTGTTGCCGCGCATTGCGCCGACCGAGCGTTGCGCCGACCAGGACGCCTGGCCGTGCAAACGTCCCGACGCTGCGCCGCTGCGCGGCGTGGTGCACGATCCCACGGCGCGCCGCATGGGCGGCATTGCCGGCCACGCCGGCCTCTTCAGCACGGCGCGCGATCTGCAGCGATTCGTGCGGATGTTGATCAACGGCGGACAACTTGGCGGCGTGCGCGTGTTGTCGGCGGCCACGGTGAGAGCGATGACCTCGCCGGCGACGCCCACCGGCATCACTGCGGTGCGTGGACTCGGCTGGGACATCGACTCGCAGTTTTCCAGCAATCGTGGCGATCTCTTTCCGATCGGGTCATTCGGTCACACCGGGTTCACGGGCACGAGCATCTGGATCGATCCGTCATCAGGCGGCTATGTCATTTTTCTTTCCAGCCGTCTCCATCCCGACGGCACTGGAGATGTCACACCGTTACGCGGCAGGGTCGCGACAGTTGCGGCGGCTGCTATTTCTGGATCGTCGGCGCGAACTCCCGTGAACCGCCGTGCGGAACCTTCGTCCGGAACCGCCGAGCGGAACCCCCGTGTTGAACCGGTCCTGACCGGCATCGACGTTCTCGTCCGCGACGGGTTCAAGCAGCTTCGCGGCAAACGCGTCGGCCTCGTGACCAATCACACCGGCCGATCGCGCGACGGGAAGGCGACGATCGATCTTCTCCATGCCGCTCCCGAAGTAAAGCTGGTCGCGCTCTTCAGTCCCGAGCACGGCATCCGCGGCGTGCTCGATGACGATGTGCCGGCGACGAAGGATGAGAAGACCGGTTTGCCGATTCACTCCTTGTTCTATAAGGGCGGCACTGGGCGGCCGATCGAAGGAACCCTCACCGGCCTCGAGACCATCGTCGTCGATCTGCAGGACGTCGGCGTCCGCTTCTACACGTATCAACTCGCGATGGGCTACGTGATGGAGGAGGCCGCGAGGAAGAAGATTCCCGTCGTGGTGCTGGATCGCCCGAATCCCATCAACGGCTGGCAGATCGAAGGCCCGCTGTCGCCCGAGCCTGGCGCCGGTCAAACTCCCAACACGTTCATTGCCTACATGCCGATGCCGATTCGCCACGGTATGACGATGGGGGAGCTGGCGCGTCTTTATAACGAGGAGCGGAAGATCGGCACCGACCTCACGGTGATTGCGATGGACGGGTGGAAGCGCGATTACTGGTACGACGACACGGGTCTGACGTGGATCAATCCGTCGCCGAACATGCGCAACCTCAACCAGGCGACGCTATATCCCGGCATCGGCGCCATCGAGTACTCGAACATCTCCGTCGGGCGCGGCACCGATCAGCCGTTCGAACAAATCGGCGCGCCGTGGATCGACGGACCGCGGCTGGCGGCGGCGTTGAATGCGCGGCGTCTCGCGGGCATCCGCTTCTATCCGATCGCATTCACGCCGAAATCGAGCAAGTACGCAGAACGAGGAGTGCCGCGGCGTGTTCATGGTGATCACCAACCGCGCGGCACTGCAGCCCGCGCGGGTCGGCCTCGAGATGGTCGGCGCGCTGTCGTCGCTGTTTGGCGAGACGTACGACCTGCAGAACGCCTGGCGGCTGGTGGGCTCGCAGGACATCCTCACGCGTGTGCGCCAGGGTCAGGATCCCGCAGTCGTCGCGAGTGCCTGGAGCGCCGACGAAGCGCGCTGGCGTCGTCTCCGCGCGAAATATTTATTGTATCGCTAGGAGGCGGCGAGCGCGCGCTTGCGACGATACATCTCGCGATCCGCCTGATCGATCAGCGGATCGAAGTCCTTCGTATCGGCCGGCACTGGCACGGTGCCGATGCTCACATCCACGCCATCAGGAAGGCTGTTCACGATCGCCGACTCCAGGAACGCGCGGCGAATCTGCACCGCCTTGTTACGCGCTTCGGGTTCGGCCGCCGAGAGCAGCACGAGGAATTCGTCCCCGCCCCAGCGGAACACGTAGTCCGCCTGGCGGGTGAGCTCTCTCAGGATCGCGCCCATGGTCTTGAGCACTTCGTCGCCGGTGTGGTGGCCGCGCTGATCGTTAATCGCCTTGAAGTGGTCGATGTCGATATAGAGCAGCGACAGCGGCAGCTTGTAGCGCCGATGGTGTTCGAGCTCGTGCTCGGCGATTTCGTACAACAAGCGGCGGTTGTAGCAGCGCGTCAGCGGATCGGTGACCGCCATCGTCTTCATTTCGTCGCGGCTGGTGGCGAGCTCCGCGGCGGCGGTGCGCAGCTCGCGGATCACGTCCTCGAAGATCTGCAGGTGCATGCCGAGCAGCAGCAGCGCGGCCGAGACGAAATTGAAGTACGCCACCCTCGTGGACGCTTGGCCGATGCCGCCGGTGGCGGCGGCCACGCCGAGGGCGACAGTGTTCACCACTACCAGGCCGGTGACGCCCAGCCCCGTCAGCAGCGGGCCGACCATGCGCTGTGAGCTCGCCAGCGACAGGTATGAGATGGCGCCGCGCGCCTGCCACACGCTCATCATCAGGAAGGCCGGCAACATCACGGCGGCGGGGCGAAAGAACGTTGCCGCCGCCAGCGTCCAGAGTACGGCGAGCGAAAAACTCCAGCGCAGTGCTGTCGGAATCACGGCAGGCGCGCGGAACCACGCCCCTGCGAGCTGAATGGCGGCGCCGAACAGGAGCGCCGCGATGGCCCACGTCCCCACGGCGAGGCGGCCTACCGACACGAACTCAGGACCGTCGGTGGGACTCGGGGTGCCCGAGTCGAAACTGAGCACCAGCATCATCACGCTGCCGGCGAGCCACGACATGGCGCCGGCCAGCACGTACGGCCGCGGGCGGAACAGGTAAAGCAGGAACAGCGTGACCGTCGGGATGAGCATCAGGAGCCCGACGAGCTTCCTGATCTGCAGCGTCACCATGGGCGTGGGACGTACGGCGGACCAGTCGGATTGGGCGAAGAGTGGAGCGGCACCAACCAGAACGGCGATCAAGACGAAGGGGATCGCTTTCGCCACTCGGATCATCAGGTCACATCTGATAGAGCATCACATACACGATCACACCGGTGATCGACACATACATCCACAACGGCAACGTCCAACGCGCGATGACGCGGTGCCGATCGAACCGCTTCGATAAGGCACGCGACACCGTGATTACGACCAGGGGCACGATCGCCGCCGCCAGGATCACGTGGGGGATCAGGACTGCGAAGTACACCGTCCGGATCCAGCCCGTGCGCCTGAACGGCACCGAACCGACGTTGAGATGGTAAATCACATAGGAGGTCAAGAACAGAGCAGACATCACCAGCGCGGCAATCATGCAGAGGCGGTGCTTGTCCCGCTGGCCGCGGCGGATGAAGAGGTAGCCGGTGAGGAGGAAGACAAACGAAATCGCGTTTAGCGTCGCATTGAGAGCGGGGAGATCAGTGACGGTCATCGGGCGTCCGCCTTCGCCAAGGCTACGGCGGACAAGCGGGCGCGACAGGCTATCACCGTGCGCGGTGATCGAAGACGAGGAGTGCCCACAAAATCGGGAGATATAGGATCGAGCCGAAGAACAACCGTCTCGCGGTTTGGACCGTTCGCTTGACCGAGAATTCCAGGCTCAGCACCATCAGGATCGCGCCGAGCGTGATCGCGCCCACGAGGTACCACGCCGTGGCGAGGCCAACGACGGTCGGCAGCATGCTGATTGGGATGAGCACGGCCGTGTAGAGCACCGCCTGGCGGCCGGTCGATCGGCCGTCGGGTTCGATCACCGGCAGCAGCGGCATGCCGGCGCGCGCGTATTCGTCGCGATACATCCACGCGATCGCGAGGAAGTGCGGCATCTGCCACGTGAACACAATCCCGAACAGCACCCACGCTTCGATCGACAACGTGTTGGTGGCGGCGGCCCAGCCGATCACCGCAGGCAGCGCGCCGGGCACCGCACCGGCGATCGTCGAGAGCGAGGTCCGCAGCTTCAGCGGCGTATAGAAGAGCAGGTAGCTGGCCGTGGTCAGCAGCGCCACGGCGGCCGACAACGGATTCACGAAATACGCCAGCTCCGCCGCGCCGATCGCCGTCAGCACAACGCCGAAGGTGGCGCCCTGGGCGACCGACATCCGCCGATCGGCCATCGGGCGTTGCTCGGTGCGCCGCATCAGGCGATCGGTCGCGCGCTCCCACACCTGGTTCAACGCCGCGGCGCCGCCGGCGACGAGGAATGTGCCGAGCAGCGTGTGCACGAGATCGATCAGCGCCGCATCCGGAGGCGCGCCGAGCGAGTAGGCCGCGGCCACCGTCAGCAGGACCAGGAAATTCAGGCGCGGCTTGGTCAGCGTGACGTAGTCGCCGAAGCGCGAGTGCGTCTTCGCTCCGGTCGCACTGAAGGGCGACGCTACTTTCGCGTCCGCCGTCTCAGCGTGCGAAGGTGAAATTGACATCTTTCGATTCCTTCGCCGCGATGGTGACTTGCTGTGTCTTCGCTCCGAGCTCCTCGTGCCACGCTTCGATGGTGTAGGTGCCGGGCGGCAGGTTGCTGAGCACGACCTTGCCATCCGGCGTCGTGGTGCCGAAATAGGGGTGGTCGAGCACGCCGACATACGCCGTCATCCATGCATGCACGTCGCACTTGAACGGCACCATCACTTCCCGCGTCGCAAACGTGCGGGTGAAGCTCACACCTTCAAGCGGCGTCGACATGTTGAACGGCTGATTGATGGTGCCGTTGGCGCGCACGTTGTGCAACAGCGGATCGCTGTTACGGATCGACAGCGGCTGCCCCACACGCACGCCAAGCACGCGCGGCGTGTAGCGGCACTTGTCCTGATCGAGCACCACCGGCTCGGTGGGAACCGGAAAGCCAAACGCGCCGAGCCCGTCTTTCACATACACGAACACGTTCTGCAGCGCCTGGTTCTCGCCGACGACGAGCGATTCGTCGGCACGTTCCGAGCTGCCGCTTTCCGACACGCATTTCGGATCGCCATCGAGCCGCATCATTCTTGGTGCGGGCGCCGCGCCATCGAACTTCACCACGGCGGTCACGGCGCCGGCCGTGGCCGGGTCAACCGCGGGCCCCGCCGGCGCTGCCGGCGGCGGCGTGGCGCTTCCGCCGCACGCGATGGAAATGATGAGAAACAAGAAGGAAACCGCCGGACTAACGCAGCGCATCTCACTATTATGTCATCCGCCACCAGATAACTCTCCGTGTCCTCCGTCGGTTGATCTCCGTGTCCTCGTCGGATAACATCAAAGGTTCGTAGACCCGAGTGCCGCTATCGTCTAGGGGTCAGGACACCTGATTCTCAGTCAGGATACCGGGGTTCGAATCCCCGTAGCGGTACCATTTGACCTCACCTTCAGCTTGCCTCCGGCAAGCCGAAGGTTCGCTCATGGCAAGCCATTCGATTCGACTTCCGCCTGCTTTCAGCAGGCGAAAGTCTCCCTCATGGCAGGCCATCAAGTCGAATCGAATGTCCTGAGTAAGCCGACGGCCAGCCGAAGGCTTCCACAGACGTCGTTGGCGAAGGAGTAGGCTGTCACGGACATGGTGGACGCCCTCTCGCCGACGATGACGTTGCGCGAGTTCGAGAACGGGTATTGGTATCTCGATCAATTGAAGCACTTCGCCGATCGCATCGGTATCCCCGCCGCGAAGAAGCTGCGAAAGGACGAACTCGAAAAGGCCATCGTAGCCTTTCTGCGCACGGGTAAGGCCGCATTGCCCACACAGCGGTCACTGGGCAAAACGGGCGTGAAGGACGTGGAACGTGGCCTCAACCTGAAGCTCCGAATTGAGAACTACACGTGCAACAGTGAAACGAAGGACTTCATCGTCGAACAGGCCCATCTGATCGCGCCGGAGGTTCGTGAGAAGTCCGGAGTCTGGTATCGCCTGAATCGCTGGCGAGAAGAACAGATCACGAGCGGCAAGCACCCAACGTACGGCGACCTCGTCCGGCAGTACGTCACCCTGAACAAGGTGGAGCGCTTCGAGAAGGTCCCGCACGGTCGCTACGTCAACTTCGTCGCCGAGTTCCTCGCAGCCGAGAGGGGGGCGACGCGTACGGAGGCAATCGCTGCGTGGGCTGAGCTCAAGGAGTTCGACGTCCCCAAGGACTATGCGTCTTGGATCAAGGCGCGTGCGAAGCGCAAGGGAAAGAAGAGGTGACAGCTTGCGAAGGGATCCGAACGAATCACGGATGTGAGGCGTTGTATTCCGCGAGCCACTGACGGCTCATCGTCCCGAGATCTTTGTTGTTGGTCTCGTTCCAGTGACCAGACGACAACTAGCACGAACGCCGCACCCACCAAAGCGAAGGCGACAAGAGGAATTGACATGTTCACACGCCCTCGAGGAATTGCCTTGGTGAGGGCTGGGGGCCGAAACGGCCACAGTGCTCAGGAAAGCGGAATCGGACCTTCAGTATACGCGCTTCCGCTTGCCACACTCAATCGCGACTGACCGGCAGGGTGATCGAGAACTTCGCCCCGCGGCCGGGATTGTTCGCAGCCGAGATCTTGCCGCCGTGGCGTTCGATGATGGAGCGGCAGATCGACAGGCCCATTCCCAGTCCTTCCCGCTTGCTGGTGACGAAGGGCTCGAAGATCGATTCGAGCTTTTCCGCGGCGATGCCGGTGCCGCTGTCCTCGACTTCGATCAGCACGTTCGATTCATCAACCGAACGTGTGCGCACGACCAGGCGCGAGCCGTCGAGTCCGCTCATGGCGCTGAACGCATTGAGCATCAGGTTCAAGATGACCTGCTGAAGCTGGACGCTGTTGCCCTTGACCGGGCGGACGTCGGACGACAGATCGAGGTGGACCGTGACGTTGTGCAGATTCGCGTCCCCGTGCGCGATGCGCTCCACGATGCGGATGACATTGGCGACGTCAACGATGGTCAAGCCCTCCGCCGCACCGTCCCGCTTGAGCATGGCGCGCGTCCCGCGAAGGACTTCGACGGCGCGCGCGGCGACCTCGCGGATGGCACCCAGCGCGCGGCGCACGTGCTGGAGATCGGGCTCGGGCAATTCGAGCGAACGCAGGACGGCGGCGGAGTTGATGAGGACCGCGGCGAGGGGCTGCCCTAATTCGTGCGTCAGAGTTGCCGTGAGCTCGCCGACTGTGGCCACCCGCGCGAGGTGCTCCAGTTCCGTCCGCTTTTGCACGGCAAACGCCTCCGCCTGTTTGCGAGCAGTAACATCCATCGAAACGCCGAACAGCTTTGGGCCGGTGCCGTCGTCAGGCCCCACGCAACGGCCGCGCCCATGAATCCAGCGGGTGACGCCATCCGACTGCTGCACGCGATACTCCATTTCGTATTCGCCTCGCGTCCGGAGCGCCTGTGTGATCGCCCTCTCACGCGCGGTGCGATCCTCTGGGTGCACGCGATCGAAGGTTGCCGCAAAATCGAGTCGCGCGTCTGGCTTGAGCCCAAACAGCGAGCGGCCCCGCTCGGTCATCCACACATCGTTGCCGGAGACATCCCACACCCACATGGCCAGGGCTCCCGCTTCCGCAGCGAGACCCATCAGGTTCGCGCTCTCGCGGAGCGCTTCTTTCGAGCGTCTTTCGTCTTCGATCACAACCGCCAGCAACATCAGCGGAGTGGCCGTCACCAGGAGGAATAGCTGTAGGGCCAGCGCATTCTCAATTGGCGTTTGGTCCAGGAACGGACCGCGCCCGCGCATGGTTCCCCAGATCGCCTGGAACGTAATGATCAACATCGAGACGCTGATGCCACCAAGGCCGAAGCGGAGCGCCGACCAGATGAGTAGAGGAATCGGCGCATATAAGAGAGCGGGCGACGCGTTCGGACCCGCAGGCGTTTGATCGAACACGAAGATTCCCAGCGCCACCGTACACGCGCCGACCACAGCCCCTTCCAGCACGCGTCGGGGGAACAGGGCTCTCCGGCGTCCGGCAGACAGATGGTGCGCACCCAGCAGAAATGCCGGCACCAGGACGACGGCCGTGACCGCATTCGAGATGCCCAGATTGCGCCATTCGACCCAATAGCGGGTGCCGAAACCCCAGGAGACCGTAAAGGCAGCACCCCAGAAGGCGGTCCCGAAAGGAACGAGCACCACGACGATCAACACGAAGAGAATCGCGTCACGAAGTGTGATCGCCTTGAGCGGAGACTTGATTAGAAAGCGAATCCCCGCGGCTGCCGAGACGCACTTCAAAGCGTCGAACGCCTCGCAGGTTAATGCGTACAACGGCGGCCAGTCCGCCTGCTGGGTCGCCAGGAAATGAGCGCTGACGGCAGCGAGTACGTAGGCCCACCAGTGGCGAGTCGGGACGAGCAGCAGGACGCAAAGCAGAACCGCGTGCGGGGGAAAAAAGAGTGAGACTTTGCTGTCGGGGAAAGTAAGCGACCAGGCGATCTGCGTGGCGACGTAATAGCAGACCGTGCTCGCCAGGACGTAGCCCACCGTTCGCAGCGATGCCCCGGCGGAACGTCCCTCTGGTCCAACGTTTGTCCGCGCCGTGAGTGCGCGTTTCAGCAACTGTTCACGCTGAGAACAGTATCGATCGCCTCCTTTCGAAACACAAGCGAGTCGGCCGCGCTCGGGGTCGCCCCGCGAGCGCGGCTAACAGTTCGCCTACTGCACGAAGCGACGCCGGATTGTCAGGGCGAGTCCCATCGCTAGAGCCAGAACGGTGGCGAGCTCGAACAACGGCCGTGGGCTGGCGGTCTTCGGCAGCGTTCTCGCCGGAGCACTGCTGGCCAGTGCGGTTCCAGCGCCCGCGGAACCGGCACTACCGGTTGCTGCCGGCGAGGCTGCGCGGGCCGGCGAGCTGGTGGGGGCCGCAGCCAGGGTCGCCTGCACTTCCTGCTCGGTCACGACCTTCGGCGGCATCGACGTAATGATGGTCGCGCTCAGCCGATCACCTTGACGGAAGTCCGAGACTTGCGCAGGTTTGCCCTCGCGCATGATCTTCACACCGCGCTTGTCTATCTCGCCTTGCGTGAACGACCGGACTCCCTCGTCGGTCCGGACGATGATTGTCGAACCAGCCGCGTACGCCACGGTGCCGTTCTTCACCTGGGTCACGGTGACCGGCGTGACCGTGGTCCGCGTGGTGATCGTGGCCGTGCCTTTCATGCCCGGCCTCAATTCGCGCACCGACAGCTGCTGCCCGTTGACGGTGAAGCGGAAATCGTCGGCGACGGTCAGCTCCCGAGTACCTTCGGGCAGACTGACGACGAGTTGATTGCCCTGCACCGCGATAACTTCGAACGTCTTGGTCTCCGAAGTTGTCGATTGCTGGGCCAGCGCTGCCACCGACGTCAAACCAACGACGGCTGCGGCCAGGACCGCCTTGCTCATTGCACGTGACATAAGATTCTCCATTTCTGTCTCATTTGCTCTTCGGGATCACTAACGGAAGTCCGAGAAGACGGGATCGTCGACACGGACGGCGCGGACGATGAATCGCTGCGGGGCAGAGCCGACGAAATAGAAGGGATAGCAAGTGACCAGGGTCAGTGACTGGGTCGGCGTCGGATCCAACACCGAGACGTCGTCCGGGTTGACGATCCAGGTGCGCTCGACAAGATAGACCTCGGTCCCCTGAAGCGTCTCGAGCACGATGGCATCACCGAGGGCGATGTCCTTCAGTCCACGAAAGAACCCATCGCGGTGCCCGGCGAGGCCCGAGTTCCCGTCCGCTCCCGGTAGTGCCGTGTCTTCGATGTGACCCACGCCGCGGTCGAGCGTTCGGTCATCGGTGCCAGGCAACACCGCGACTTCGAGTCGAATCTTCGGGATCAGCAGCACCGCGAGCGGCACGGCGGCCGGCTCGCGCAGCGCGTCACGCCACGCACTGATGCGGATCGGCGACCAGAGGGACTGATCCGGTGTGCCGACAGGCGGCGCGACAACCCGAAGTGCCGCGAAACGCTCCAGATTCTGCCGCGCCGAGGTGGCAACCTCAATGTGGTACGCGCCCAGCCATATCAGGCCGGCAACGCCAATTGCCCAGCAGGCTCTCTCGCCAAACAGCAGTAGCCGACGACGGCGCTCGTACATGGATGAATCACCCGATCACCTACTGCGGGCCGTCAAAAGTCACAGTATTCCGTGGCTGGCCAGCAGTCTTTTTCGCTGTTACATCGAACTCGATCGACGCCAAGCCGTTGTAACTAAACGGCGTTTGCCGATTGCGACTTCGCTCGTAGGGGTCGAGCGATCACTCTGTACGCAATGAATGTTCCATTCGACTCACCTTCGACTCGCCTGGCGGCGAACCGAAGGTTCGCTCATCAATGAAGACGATGGCATCGTCGTCGAGTGCCCTTCACTTACATCCTTCCTTCAGGCCGCGCTCTCACCGCAACAACGTCCGGCGTCGATGCGCAGTTGCGTACGTTCAAACAGACCACAGCCTGGGAACGGCTCGATCACTAACGGCAGCCTCTCCTGTTACCGAGCCTCGACTTGCTCGCCCAAGCGAAAGAGGGGGTGAAGCCCAGGCAACCGTCAGTCGATAATCAGGGATTGTGAACAAACTCATTCCGGTCGCCGCCGCGCTGCTGGCCGGCGGGCTGGGTTTGCTCTCGTTCGTTTCCGACATCGAGCTCAAGACCTACGACCGCCGCGTCGTGGCCACCGCGCGCCCGGTCGCACCCGCCGATCGCATCTCCCTCGTCTTCATCGACAACGACAGCCTGCGACGTATGGAACCGCTGGTCGGCCGCTGGCCGTGGCCGCGCCTGGTGCACGCCACCGTGATCGATTACCTCGCCGCCGCGGGCGCAACGGTCATCGCTTACGACGTGCTCTTTCCCGAACGCGACATTCGCAAGTTCATGGTCGGGGACACCGAGTGGACCGGCGAGGAGTCGGATGCGGCGCTGGTGGATTCCACGCGCAAGGCCGGCAATGTCGTCCACGTTGCGGAAGCGGCGAGTGCGGAGCTGATCGATCCGTCGAAGGAGATCGCTCAAGACCTCAGCGCGCCGGCGCTCAACGTCAAGCTGGCCACGCCGGTGTGTGTGCAAACCCGGCCGCGCGTGACCCCGCCGTTTCCGTCGCTGGCCATGGCCTCGCGGGCGATTGGCCAC
Source organism: uncultured Acidimicrobiia bacterium (assembly GCA_963784445.1). Lineage (GTDB taxonomy): Bacteria > Acidobacteriota > Vicinamibacteria > Vicinamibacterales > UBA2999 > 12-FULL-67-14b. The sequence goes on from CAWARO010000004.1 coordinate 465,947, forward strand.
TCGCTGCTGATTCTTGATTCGGATGGTCCGGTTCGACGCCTCGCGCCGGTGGTGCAGGTGGGTGAACGCACCATTCCCTCGCTCTCGCTCGCGGCCACTATGGCGGCGGGCGCGACGGTCACTCCCGCGGTCGGCCTCGATGAAGGTCAATGCGCGGCGCTGGTGGCATGGCGTGGCCCCGCCGAAAACCCGAACGGCCAGCCGACGTTTACCTCGTACTCTTTCTACGATCTCTTCCGCGCGCAACAGGAGATTCTCGAAGGGCAGAAACCCGTTGTCGATCCGTCGCTGTTCAAGGATCGCATCGTGATCGTCGGCGTGAATGCGGACGGGTTGCACGAGGTGTTCACCACGCCGTTCCCCGAAGGCGAGATCAACGGCCCGGAAGTACATGCGAACGTGGCCGACGCGCTGCTGGCGAGCCGATCGATCGCGCGATCGCCCGCCTGGGTCTTGGTGGCACTGACTCTCACCGGCGCCGGCGTGGTCGGCGTTGCCGGGTTGTTCCTCAACGCGTGGCCCACCGCTGCGGTGGCGGTAGCCGCCATGGCGATTCTGGTGTGGCAGTCGGTAGTCTGGTTTGCGCGCGGCTTCTGGATCCCGGTCACCACTCCAGCGCTGGCCATCATCTTCGCCTTCGTCGGCGATCTCGCGTGGAAGTACGTTGTCGAGGGTCGCGAGAAGCGCAAGGTCAAGAAACTCTTCTCCCGCTACGTCTCGAAGGACGTCTTCGATCAACTCGTCGCGAACCCGTCGCTTGCCGCATTGGGCGGCGCGCGGCGTCACATGACCGTGCTCTTCTCAGACATCCGCGGCTTCACGACGATGTCGGAGAAGGGCACACCGGAAGACGTCGTGAGCCAGTTGAACCAGCTTTTCACGCGTATGGTGGGTGTGGTCTTCGATCATCGCGGCACGGTCGACAAATTCGTCGGTGACATGGTGATGGCCCTCTACAGCGCGCCCCTGGACGACGCCGAGCACGCCGATCACGCGGTGCAAACCGCTCTGGCCATGATCCGCGCGCTCAACGAGATGAACCAGGAATGGCAGAGCCAGGGGAAGCCGACGCTCGACATCGGCATTGGCATCAACACCGGGGCTATGGTGGCCGGCAACATTGGGTCCGATACGATCATGAGCTACACCGTAATAGGGGATGCGGTGAACCTGGGGGCGCGGTTAGAGTCGCTGAACAAGGACTACGGTACGCGGATCATCATCAGCGAGTCGACACGGGCCGAACTGAAGGGGCAGTATGATATTCATCCCCTCGGCGACGTCGTCGTGAAAGGCAAGACCAAACCGGTCGCGATTTTTGAGGTCAAACCAGCATGAAGCGTGTCGCGCTCACAGTTATCGCAATAGCTTTTGTTGCCTCGCAGGCAGAGGGTCAGATTGGCGGCATCAGCAAGGGGCTCGGGATCGCCAAGAAGGCGAATGATGCGTACGAGCTCCGGATGACCGACGCTGAAGAACAGGCGCTCGGCGCGAATGTCAGCGAGCGGATTCGTACCCGCTACGGCGTGGTGCAGGATCCCGGCGTGCATCTCTACGTCGGACTGGTGGGGACGGTGCTCGCGAAGGCCAGCACGCGGCCGGCGTTGCCGTGGACGTTCATCGTGCTCGACACCGATGGCGTCAATGCCTTCGCCGCTCCCGGCGGCTACGTGCACATCACCCGCGGTGCGCTGGCGCTGATCAAGAACGAGGCGGAGCTCGCCGGTGTGCTCGGTCACGAGATCATCCACGTCAGCGAGAAGCACACGGTTCGAGCGATTCAAAAGAATCAGGCAGTGCAGATGGGCGCGGCGGAGACCCTGTCGGGCAGCGCGGCGCTCATGGACCGCGTGGTCGCGGCGGTGTACGAAAACATCGTCGAGAAAGGGTTTGGCCGCGGCGAAGAGAACGAATCAGACGAACAGGGCGTGGCGCTTGCGAACAAGGCCGGGTATGCGCCCAACGGCCTCGTGATGTTCCTGACCACCCTCAAGGATCGCAACAAGGAATCGAAAGAGAAGCGCGGCCTGTTCGCGTCGCATCCGGAGATGCAGGAGCGGCTCGATCGCATCAAGAAACAGATCGCGTCGAACAAGCTGACCGCTACGGCCACCGTCGAGACGCGATACACGAAGATCGTGACGTATAAGCCGGTGCCCGTCACCGCGATCGCGACCGTCGATCCGGGTGCCGCGGGCCTGACCGGTGGCGACGCCAAGGCCGAGGAAAAGAAAGCGGAAGAGAAAAAGGCCGAGGAACCCAAGAAGAGCAAGTTCGGCTTGAGCAAAATGTTGCCGGCGGGCGGGGGCGAGAAGAAGCAGGCCCAGGTCACGGCATCGGGCGGTGCTCGAGGAGTGGACCCTGAGAAGGACTCGAAGGGCGGATCGAACCCGAAGATCGTACCGGTGAAGATCACGGCCGCTGACGTTGCTGCGTTCAAGAAACATGGAGGTCTGCCGTAGGTCGGTTCATCCGCGGCCGGCTGATCTTCTCCGGCTGGCTGTTACTCGGCTACGTCTTACTCGCCGTTGCCGTCCGGCAGGGCCTGGGCGACACGGTGCTGCTCTCGGCGATCGCCAGGCTCGTGCTGGTCCTGGCGATCGTCAACCTCGCGGTCACGCTGCTGGTCAACCCGTGGCGCGACGATCGGCCTTCCGAACGTTTCCCCGGCATCGTGCAGGACGTTACGGTGATCGCCATCTTCATGGTGATTGCCACGGTGCTGTTGCGCGAGCAGCTGCTCACCACCTCCGCCGTCGGCGCGGTGGTGGTCGGCTTCGCGTTGCAAGACACGCTCGGCAACCTGTTTGCCGGCCTCGCCATCCAGATCGAGAAGCCGTTTCGCGTTGGCCAGTGGGTGCAGGTCGGGTCGGAGGGCGAAGGCCAAGTCCAGGAGATCACCTGGCGCGCGACCAAGCTGCGCACCAAGGACGGGGAGTTCTTGGTGGTCCCCAACAGCCTGGTGTCGAAAGAGCCGGTGCTGAACTACTCGGAGCCGACGATCGCGAACAGCGTTAGCGTCGAGGTCAGCGCCAGCTACCTGACGCCGCCGAACGAGGTTAAGGCGGCGATCCTCGAGGCGATCGGCGACGCCCCCCTCGCCATCCGCGCTCCGGAGCCAAAGGTGCTAGTCAAGGGTTTCGGGGGTTCCGCGATCGATTACACAGCATATTTCTGGGTCAACGACTACGGCATGGAACGGGAAGCGCGCGACCAGGTGCGAACCAACCTCTGGTACACGTTCCGCCGGCACAACATCGAGATGCCGTATCCGATTCAGGTCCAGTACGAGCGTGACGAGCAGCCTCTCAGGACAGACCAGCAGGTGGATGCCGCTGCCGTCCGGTTGGCCGCCGTCGACCTGTTCGCGTCGCTCAGCCAGGAAGCCCGGCACCGATTAGCGCTGTCAGGCGACGAACATTTGTTTGCCGCGGGCGAGACGATCGTGCGCCAGGGCGCCGCCGGCGACTCCATGTTCGTGGTCCTCAGCGGCCGGGTGCGGGTGTTGATCGATCCGGCGGGCCAGGAAGTTGCGGTGCTTCCTGCCGGAGGGTTCTTTGGTGAGATGTCGATGCTGACCGGCGATGCGCGCACGGCCACGGTGAAAGCGATCGAAGACGCGGTGATCCTGGAGATTTCAGCCGCCGACTTCCGCGCGCTCGCAGAAGCGAATCCGGCATTGCTCGATCACGTGTCGACCATCGTCGGCACGCGCCGAACGGGTCTTGAAGAAGCGCGCGCCAGCGCCGCGGCGATCGTGGCCCCCGAAGCGAAACAGAACTTCCTCGCGCGCATGCGCAAGTTCCTGACCCTGCATTCGTAGGCGCACCGGCGGCACTGAAGTGCCGCCCTCCCGGTACTACTTTTTTAATTTCACTACTCGACCCAGATAATCACGCGCCCTTCGTTGCGCTCGCTGTGATCCATCAGCAGTCCAGGTCCGTGCTTCTCGAGATCTTCCACGCGGAAGCTGACGCCGCGATCGTCCCAGCCCTGCGAGTAGGCGCTGAGCTGAATCGGCCCCGACTTCATTCGCAACAGCCAGAACGGGAGCGAAAACGTGACGAGCTTCCGCTCGTCATCGTCCCAGGCAATCACATGCATCGTCTTGAGCGGCGTGGCGGATGGCGATGAGGGCGTGGCCCGCTCGCCAACGTACTGCGGCCGGCCGTCGACCAGTTGGATCATCGGTTGCTTTCCGGCAAAGCGCGCCCGCACCTTTTCGAACTCAGCGTCGGCCGAATCCGCGCTCATCTCCGCGATGCTCATGTTGTTCTGGACGAACGAGACCATGAAAATAACCCCGCCGACGGCGAGGACGACGAATAAGAAGAGGATGCCGAGGACGATCGGGATCCATCTGCGCCTTTTGGCCGGTTGCGCCTCGTTCATAACGTGAGCTCCGTTCCTGCGCCGGTCTCCGACGCGCGTCGAAACACGAGGTCGGCCGCCACGACGTCTTCCACGGCCATGCCGAGCGACTTGAAGATCGTCACGTCCCCATCGGCCTTCCGGCCGGCAACCCGGCCAAGCACCAGCTCGCCGATCTCGCCGCGCACATGGGAGGCGTCGAAAAACCCTTCGGCGATATTCATGACCACGTCACCCGATTCCATAAGCGCGGCAGCCCTGGAATCGACATACAGCCTGCTCCGTTGCACGAGCTCTGGCGCCATCTCGCGCTGATCGGGCCGGCACGCGCCGACGCACATGACGTGGGCACCGCGGCTGACCCAGGCACTCTCGACCACTGGAGTCTTAGACGAGGTGGCGAGCACGATCAGATCGGCGTCGCGCACCGCGGCCTCTGCAGACTCGGTGGCCATGATGGGCACGGGGACGTGGGGGCTCATGTCGTCCACAAACTGCTGGCGGCTCTGCGGGCGCGGCGACCAGATGCGCACGTCTTTCAGCTGGCGCACATGCTGCAGCGCTTCGAGGTGGCTGCGCGCCTGAACGCCGCTGCCGATAATCGCCAGCCGGCCGGCGTTGGCGCGCGCCAGGAATCTTGCCGAGACGGCCGAGACCGCGGCGGTGCGGGCCTCGGTGATGTAGCGGCCGTCCATCAACGCGATCAGCGATCCCGTCTCCGGATCGAGCAGGAGGATCGTGGCCAGGTGCGACGGCAGCTGCTTCTTGTGGTTCTCACCAAAGACGGTGACCAGCTTTGCGCCCAGGCTCGCCGGTGACGGCACGTACGCCGGCATCAGTCCGAAGTAGGCCTTCGTCGGCCCGACCATCAGCACCGAGCGAATCGGCTGCAGCACTTCGCCGGACGAGAATTTCGCCAGCGCGGATTCCATGGCCGCGATGAGGTCGCTCATCGGCAGCAGCGAGTGTACTTGTTGTTCCGTCAGGAGGCGAAAGGCCACAGATTAAACACCGATTAGACACCGATTCGACGCGGCGCGAATCGTGTTTGCATGAATGGTGACGATAGCACTGATGTCGTTCGCATAGCCGCCGCTCATGGTAACGGCCACGGGAACGCTTTTCCGCCGACATTCATCGAACACCATCTCGTCTCGGGTTCTCAACCCCGCGATCGTGAGCTTGAGCCGGCCCAGCCGGTCGCCCTCGTACGGATCGGCGCCGGCAAGATAGAAGACGAAGTCCGGTTGATGCCTGTTCAGAACGCCAGGGAGATGCGACCGCAGCAACTCGAGGTATTCATCGTCGCCAGTGCCGTCCGGCAGGGCGACGTCGAGATCGCTGGTCTCTTTCCTGAACGGAAAGTTCTTCTCGCCGTGCATCGAGAAGGTGAACACGGTCTCGTCGCCCGCGAAAATGGCGGCGGTGCCGTTGCCCTGGTGGACATCGAGGTCGACCACGGCGATCCGGCGTGCCTGGCGATCGCGCTGGAGCACACGCGCCGCCACCGCCACATCGTTGAACACGCAGAAGCCTTCACCGCGATCCGCAAAGCCATGGTGCGTGCCGCCGGCCAGGTTAGCCGCCACGCGGTCCTCGAGCGCGACCCGCGCCGCGGCAATGGTCGCGCCCACCGACCGGCGCGAGCGCTCCACCATTTGCGGCGACCACGGAAACCCGATGCGCCGTTGGGCTTCGCGCGACAGCGTGCCGTTTGCGACGGCATCAACGTAGGCCGGGTCGTGCGCAAGGCGAAGCTCATCCCACGCGGCGGCAGGCGCCTCGTAGAGGTCCTGCGGTCCGACAATGCCCTCGGCAAGAATGCGCTCGCGCAGCCCCGAGTACTTTGCCATCGGGAACTTGTGCCCCTCGGGAAGCGGCAGCACGAAATGATCTGAATAGAAGGCCCGCACCGCCACCGATTAGACACCGATTAGACGCGGATCGCGAAACTCAGCTTTCATCCGTGTCCAATCTGTGTTTAATCTGTGGCCCGAGTGATCCATCGCATCAAAACCATCGACGCGCACGCGGCCGGCGAGCCGCTGCGGCTCGTCATCGACGGCCTGCCGAGTCCGGAAGGCCGCACGATGCTCGAGAAGCGGGCCTGGGCCATGAAGCGCCTGGATCACCTGCGCAAGGGAATCATCCTCGAGCCGCGCGGCCACACCGACATGTACGGAGCGCTACTCACCGAACCGGTGAGCCGCGACGCGCATGCCGGCATCCTGTTCATGCACAACGAGGGCTGGAGCACGATGTGCGGCCACGGCATCATCGCCGTGACGACAATCGCCATCGAGCGCGGGTTGATCTGGTCCGGGAGCGCCGCGAAAGCGGGCAATGGCGGTACGCCCTCGGGCAAACCCACAGAAGTGGACATTCGCTACGACACGCCCGCCGGTCTCGTCCAGGCGCGTGCGCATCTTGCGCACTACGGCGAATCGGTGCGCGTCGACTCCGTAGCGTTCCGGAACGTGGCGTCGTTCGTCTTCGAGCCGTCGCTGCTGGTGACGGTCGCTGGCAGGAAAATCCCCGTCGACGTGGCGTTTGGCGGCGCCTTCTATGCGATTGTCGACGCGGAGGCGGCGGGCGTACCGATCGATGCTGCGCATCTTCCGGAGCTGCGCCGGCTCGGGATGACGATTGCGCGTGAAGTCGAGAAGCTGCGCCGCGTGGTCCACCCGTCCGACCCGGGCCTCGAAGGCATCTACGGCACCGTCTTCACCGCGCCGGCGCACCTGCCGGATGCGCATTTGCGCAACGTCACCATCTTCGCGGATGCCGAGGTCGATCGATCACCGTGCGGAACCGGCACGGCTGCGGTCATGGCCGTGCTGAACGACATGGGCCTGCTCCTGGACGATGTGCCGTTCGTTCACGAGAGCATTGTCGGCACCACGTTCCGGGGCCGCGTCGTCGATCGCGTCGAGGTGGGTGAACGAGCGGCGATCATCCCCGAGATCGAAGGCTCGGCCTGGATTACCGGCGAGCATACGTTCCTGATCGACGGGGACGATCCGTTGAAAGCTGGATTCCGCTTGTAGGGCGGGTCTTGTCAATCCGGCTAAAGCCGGACACCACAGTACAAGTGTCATGGTGGTGTCCGCCTTTAGGCGGATAGACAGGACCGCCTGCTTATTTCAGCGCCGCGATTGCACCGAAGTCCATTGCCGACGTAAAGGCCTCCAGGTCCTTAATGTCGGACAAACGGTGACCTTCAACGACGATCATGAACCGCTTACCCAGCAGGATATTCAGCTCTCCACGCTTGTTGCGCGAATCCCACTTTTCCACCGCGGGATTGCCGCCGATGGTGGTCGCTTTCTCGTAGCCGTCGGTGCTCTCCTTGCTGTAGCCGGTGGCGAGCATCATCGACCACGGCGCCACCAGCATCGGCGCCGCGCCGGTGTCCATGATCTTGACGTCGACGCTCGAGTCACCTTTCCTGTAGCGAGCCTCGCTCTGCGAGTACGGCATCGGCATCGTCATGCGCTCGCCGCGAGGATCGCGCATGTCCCAGCCTGACACCTTTGGTAACTGCGTCTGCAGCGTCTGGAATGACACCGGGTTCACGGGCTTGCCGTCCGCGCCGGCGCCCGAAAATGCCGCCGCCATTCCCTGCATGGCCTTCGCCATGTCCGCCGTGCCCTGCGCCGCTGCGGCAGTGCCTTGCTTTGCCGCCGCTTCAGCCATCGCTTCGGTAGCCTTTTTCAGATCTTCGGCTGCCTGCTCGACAGCTTTGTGCTCCGCCGACTTCCCGCACGCGCTCGCGAACAATCCGGCAATCACGATGGCGCTAACCAGTCGTCTCATAAATCATCCTCTCAACTTTCAACCCCGAGCTTGCCACTCAACTGCCAACCGTCAACCTTCAACTGTCAACTTTCGCGTCACCACCCAATGGCCAATCCGTCTTTCCGTAAGTCAGATCCACCGAGTAGTACGCCAGTCTTCGGATCGATGAAGATCGCCTGGTAGCCCCCCATCTGCCCGCGGCCGTCGAGAATGACATGACCCCTGGCTTCGAGCGCCTTCCGTACCTCGGCACCGATGCCGCTCTCGAGTGCGAGCCCATTATCCGAATGACGCATGCGTGCCGCATCACCCGTTTCCTGCACGTGCATGCCGAAATCGACGAAATTAGCCACGACCTGCGCGTGCGCCTGCGCCTGGTTGTCGCCGCCCATCACGCCGAACGAAGCCCATGGCTTGCCGTCTTTCATGATCATTGCCGGCACCAACGTATGCAGCGGGCGTTTGTGTGGGCCGATCTGATTCGGATGCTTCGGCGTCAGATTGAAACCGGAGCCACGGTTATGCAGGGTGACACCGGTCTCGCCGGCAACGAAACCCGCGCCGAAGCTGCCGAACAGCGACTGGATGAATGAGACGACGTTGCCCTGGCCGTCGGCGGCGGTCAAGTAGATGGTGTCGCCGAGGTCCTGGCCGGAGAAGTCCCGCGTCGGGCCGTACGTTTTCGCGGCCTTCGCCATGTCGATTTCCTTGCGGCGTTCGGCCGCATAGTCCTTTGAGAGCAGCCGCTTCAACACATCCTTCTGCATGTGATCGCGATCGGCCAGGAAGGCACCGCGATCGGCGAACGCAATGCGCTTGGCCTCGGTGACCACGTGCAGGTAATCGGCGGTGTTGTGGCCCAGCTTCTTGATGTCGAACCCTTCCATGATGTTCAACATCTCGAGCGCCACGAACCCTTGCGTGCTTGGCGGCATCTCGAGCACGTCGTAGCCGCGGTAATTGCTATTGATCGGGTCGACCCACTCTGCCTTGTGATCCGCAAAGTCGCGCAGGTCGAGCAGGCCGTTGCGTGACTTGATGTCGGCCACAATCGCGCGCGCGATCGATCCCTTGTAGAAGGCGTCGGGCCCCTCCTTCGCGATCACGTCCATGGTTCGAGCCAGCCGCGGATTCCCGAAGATGTCGCCCTGCTTCGGCGGTTTGCCGTCGGGGAGGAACGTGGCCGCGGTGGCGGGATCGGCCGACAACGTCTCGAGGTTGTTCTGCCATTCGTTGGCCATCAACTCCGCAACCGGGAATCCGTTGCGCGCCATCGTGATCGCCGGCGCCATCGCCATGGCGAGGCTGATCGTGCCGAAGCGCGCCAGCAACTGGTGCCAGCCTTCGATCACGCCCGGCACGTCCACGGTGAGCACGCCGCGGCCGGGCATCTCCTTTAATCCGCGCTTTGCGTACTCCTCGGGGGTGGCGGCGTATGCCGATCGGCCCGTCGAGTCGAGACCGTAGGCGTTCCTGGTTTTCGGGTCGTAGACAATCGCGAGCAGGTCGCCGCCGATACCGTTCATGTTCGGCTCGACGACGGCGAGGACTGCGGCGGCGGTGACCGCGGCATCGATGGCGTTGCCGCCGTCCTGGAGCACTTTCAGGCCGGCCGCCGACGCGAGCGACTGGCTCGTGGCGATCATGCCCTGCCGGCCAACCGCGGGCGAGCGCGTGCCACGGATGTTGCCTGAGGGCCGATCACCCGGCTGAATCTGTTGAGCGGCTGAGGTGGTCAGGCCACCGATTATTACCGATTAAACTCCGATAGTTCGGCCACCGATTGACGCCAATTAAACGTCGATTGCTTGACGTGCTGCGCGTCTAATCGGTGTCTAATCGGTGTCAATCTGTGGCTAGAATGGCGCCCGGAGTTCGTGGTGAAGGACGGAAACGGAGAGGAATCATGATCACTCGCAATAGGCATCAGGTGCGAACCATTGTGGTCGGCGCGGCATTGCTGGTCGCGTCGGCGGTCGGCATCGCGCAGTCTCCGAATCCGTTCGGCCGCCCGTCGGCCGACAAGCCGCAGCCCGGCGCGGGCATCGCCGCCGTGCCGGGATCGCGGGCCCAGGGCTGGCTCACGCAAGGGCGCTCGGAGGTGTTGGCGCGCCATGGCATCGTGGCCACGAGTGATCCGCTCGCGTCGCAGGCCGGCCTCGAGATCCTGAGAAACGGCGGCAACGCCATCGACGCGGCTGTGGCCGCCGCCGCCGTGCTCGACGTGACCTCGCAAAACGACACCGGTATCGGCGGCGATCTCTTCGCCATCATCTGGTCGGCGAAGGACAAGAAGCTCTATGCGCTCAACTCCGCAGGCTGGGCGCCCGCCGGGTGGACGCCGGACTTCTTCGCCAACCGTCTGAAGGCGACGCGCGTGCCCGGTAACGGCGTCAACGCGGCCACCGTGCCCGGGGCCATCTCCGGCTACGATGCGATGCTGAAGCGTTTCGGCAGTGTGACATTCAAGGAAGCTTTCGAGCGCGCGGCACGGATCGCCGAAGAGGGTTGGGGGCTGGCCGAGCGGCGGCACGCGGACCTTCGGAACTCGATCAAAGGACTACAGGCCGATGCCGATTCCGCGACGACCTTTCTCGAGAACGGCCAGGCGCCCGCGCTCTACAGCATCATCAACAACCCCGGGCTCGCGAAGGCACTCCGCCTGATCCAGGCGCAGGGACGCGACGCGTTCTACAAGGGCGACATCGCGAAAGCCATCGTCGCCAAAGTGAAAGCCGGCGGCGGCGTGATGGAGCTCAACGACCTCGCCGAGTTCCAGTCCGAATGGGTGGAGCCGATCTCGACCAACTATCACGGCTACGACGTCTTCCAGCTGCCGCCGCCCGGGCAGGGCTTTGCCACGCTCGCGATGCTGAACATCGCGGAGGTGTGCGCGCCCAAGCTGGGAATCAAGCTCACCGATCTCGGGCCGTCCGATCCGATGAACTGGCACCTGCTGGTTGAGGCGAAGAAGCTTGCCTACTCGGACCTGCTGGCGAAGAACGCCGACCCCAAATTCGCGAAGGTCCCTGTGGAGCAGCTCATCTCGAAAGCGCACGCGGCGACGCTGTGCAGCAAGATCAACCCCAATATGGCTTCGAAGCCGGGCATCTCCGGTGGCACCGAAGGTGGCACGATCTACATGGCGGCGGCCGATCGCTGGGGCAACATGGTGTCGCTCGTGCATAGCGTGTTCGGCGTCTACGGCAGCCGCGCCACGGTTCCGCCGTATGGCTTCGTGCTGCATAACCGCGGCTCGGCGTTCTCGCTCGACCCCAAGAGTCCGAACATCGTGGCGCCGCACAAGCGGCCGTTCCACACGATCATCGCCGGCTTCGTGATGAAGGATGGTGCGCCATTGATGGCCTTCGGCAACATGGGCGGCAGCGTGCAGCCGGAAACGCACGCGCAGCACATTGTGAACATGGTCGACCACGGGATGAACGTACAGATGACGACCGACGCCGCCCGTTTCACCCACAACCAGAATTCGAACGTGCTGTCTCTCGAGACTGCGCTCTTCAACCTGGTGGGGGCGGCGCTCAAGGGGAAAGGGCACGAAGTGCGCGCGGTGACCGGCGGCTCCGTCGGCGGCTATCAGGGGATCCTGTTCACGCGCGACGCGCGCATGCCGGAGCCGGTGTTCGACCCGCGCGCGGTGCGTGACGACCTGCCGGTGAACGGCGTCTACCGCGCGGGGTCGGACCACCGCAAGGACGGCCAGGCCGTCGGCTGGTAGGTCTTTCTCCACGGATTTCAGAGATTTCACGGATGCGAGCGCCGGTCGTGAGCGGCCTTCGGCCGCGGCACGAACATGACGACCGTCAGAAATGAGTCTTCTATCATCGTCTTCGGACTCATTTCTGACGGTCGTTATGTTCGTGCCAACGCCCGGCGAAGCCGGGCGCTGACGACCGGCGCGCGTCTTTCTGCGCCGCCCCAATCCGTGTAATCCGCGTAATCCGTGGATAGAATCCGAGGGTGGCTCGCGCAGTCGGCACGAACGTTCGGCGCAAGGACGGTGACGCGAAGGTCATCGGCGCCGCGAAGTACATCGACGACTTGAGCTTCCCCGGCATGCTCTATGGGGCAACCATTCGCTCTGCCATTCCGCGCGGGCGAATTGCGGCGCGCCATGCTTCGCTGCCATCAGATTTCATCGTTGCCGACCATCGCGACATTCCCGGCAAGAACTACGTCGCGCTGATCGAGCCCGATCAGCCATGCCTCGCCGTCGACGAGATTCGGCACGTCGCCGAGCCCATCCTGCTCGTGGCCCATGCCGACAAGCACGCGCTCATCGACGTCGACAAGCGCGTGACCATCGAGTGCGTGGCGGAGGCCCCCAACTACGATCCCGAAGCCGCGGACCTGTGCTTCAAGCGGATCGCGATCGACAAGGGCGATCTCGATCGCGGATTGCGGAGTGCGGATTCAGTGATTGAAGGCGAGTACCGTACTGGCCACCAGGAACAGCTGTATATCGAGACCAACGGTGTGATCGCCGTCCCGGGCGACGGCCAGATGACCGTCTACGGATCGCTCCAGTGCCCGTACTACGTGCATAAGGCGCTGGTCGTGCTGTTGAACCTGCCGCCCGACAAGGTGCGCGTGATCCAGACCGAAACCGGCGGCGGCTTCGGCGGCAAGGAAGAATACCCGTCGATGCTGGCGTGCCACGCCGCGATCCTCGCGCGCAAGGCCGGCCGGCCCGTGAAGATGATCTACGACCGCGTCGAGGATTTGCTGGCCACCACGAAGCGGCACCCGTCCATCGTGCGGCATCGCACCGGCCTCACGCGCGACGGCCGCCTGACCGCGATGGACATCGACGTGATCATGGATGGCGGGGCCTACGCCACGTTGAGCGCCGTAGTGCTGTCGCGCGGCGTGATTCACGCCACCGGCCCGTACCGCTGCGATCACGTCCGCATCCGCGGGCGCGCGATGATGACGCATACGCCGCCCAACGGCGCGTTCCGCGGGTTCGGCGCGCCGCAAACGCAGTTCGCCGTTGAAGCACACATGGATCGCATCGCCGAGACACTGGGCCTGGATCCCGTGCGCCTGCGCGAAATCAATGCGCTGAAGCCCGGCGACACGACCGCGACCGGACAGAAACTCGGCAAGGACGCCAGCGCCCTGCCCGTGCTCCGCGAAGCGGTGAAGCGATCGCAGTTCAAGAACAAGCGGCGCCAGTGGCAGGGCACCAGCAAAGGCATCGGCTTGTCGTTGTTCTTCCACGGCTCGGGGTTCACCGGCGGCGGTGAAGTGAAGCTGGCGTCGAAAGCGTCGCTCGAGCTCACCGCCACCGGCGCGCGCATCCTCGTCGGCAGCACCGAGATCGGCCAGGGCACGCGGACGATGCATGCGCAGATCGTGGCGGATGCGCTCGGGGTGCCGTTCGACGCGATTGACGTGCACGACGTCGATACCGCGTTCGTGCCCGATAGTGGGCCCACCGTGGCGTCGCGCACCTGCATGATCGTCGGCAAGTTGCTCGAGCGCTGCGCGCGCGACATGAGGAAACGCCTCGGCGCGCTCACGCCGGCGCAGTACTTCCGCCAGCACGGCGCGTTCACCGTGACCTCGCAGTACGAACCGCCCCCCGGGTTGTTGTGGAACGACGAGACGTATGCGGGCGACGCGTATGGCAGCTACGCCTGGTCGTGCAACGTGGTCGAGATCGAAGTGGATCCGGTCACCTACGAAGTGACCCCAACCAGGGTGACGGCGGTCGCCGAGATCGGCAAGGCGATTCATCCGATGATGGCCATCGGCCAGATCGAAGGCGGCACCGCGCAGGGGATTGGTTACGCGTTGATCGAGGAAGTGGTGATGCGCGACGGGCGCATGGCGAATGCGCAGCTCACCAACTACATCATTCCCACGCCGATGGATGCGGTGCCGATGGATGTCGTGCTCCTCGAACGGCCGTACGCGCACGGTCCCTTCGGTGCGAAGGGCGTGGGCGAGATGCCGATCGACGGCCCCGCGCCCGCGGTGATCAATGCGCTGAGGCATTGCGGCTTTGATGTGCGCGCCATCCCGGCCACTCCAGAGCGCATCATGCGCCTTCGGTCATGAGATTCACGCTCAATGGCCGGTCGCGGACCGTGAAGGCGCATCCGATGAAGCGGCTGCTCGATCTCTTGCGCGAGGACTGCGGCCTCACCGGCACGAAGGAAGGCTGCGGCGAAGGCGAATGCGGCGCCTGCACCGTGTTGATCGATGGCGTGGCCGTGGATTCCTGCATCGTTCCAGCGGCACATGCCGAAGGATGCCGCGTGATCACCATTGAAGGCGCGGACAAGACGCGGACGGGGAAGGCCCTGCAGAACGCGTTTGTCGAACACGGCGGGGCGCAGTGCGGCATTTGCACGCCGGGAATGATTCTCGCCGCGGCGCCGTTGAAGCGGGGCGCGACGTTGCAGGAGGTCAAGACCGCGCTGGCCGGGAACTTGTGCCGCTGCACGGGTTACCCGGCGATCTTCCGCTCGGTTGATGCGGCGCTCAATCCCGCCTCCGCGAAGACGCTTCGGCGAGGCGGGCTCAAGAAGAAGAAGGGGAAGCGTGCCGGCGCGCGTTGATCGGCCTGTCCTGAGCGAGGGACGCGCTTCCGCGTCCCGAGTCGAAGGGCTCACGCTCGAGCGGCCGCGCTCGCTCAAGGCCGCGCTGTCGCTGCTGGCCGGCGATCCGCGGTTGACGCCGATCGCCGGTTGCACCGACGTCTACGTCGGGCTCCATTTCGGCACGGTGAAGGAGCAGCGCTTCATCGATCTCTGGAACCTCGACGAGCTGCGAGGCATTGGTCTCGACGGTGGCCGGCTTCGGATCGGCGCCCTGACGACGTATTCGGAGATCATCGGGTCGAAACTGGTGACGCGCCGGTTGCCGATGCTGGTCGCGGCCTCACGCGAGGTGGGTGGCGCGCAGATTCAGAATCGCGGCACGCTCGGCGGCAACATTGCCAACGCCTCGCCGGCGGGCGACACCTTGCCGGTCCTCGCGGCGGCCGGCGCCGGGGTGATCCTGCGGAGCACGCGCGGGGAGCGAACGGTGCCGTTCGAATCCTTCTATACGGGCTACCGCGCCAGCGTCCGGCAGAAGGATGAGCTGATCGTGGCCGTCGAATTTCCGGCGGTCGACGGCCGCCAATGGTGGCGTAAAGTGGGAACCAGGCGCGCGCAGGCGATCTCGAAGATCATGATGGCCGGCGTGCGCGGGCGTGAAGTGCGAATCGCGTTCGGTTCGGTGGCGCCGACCGTAGTGCTCGCCAGGGAGGCGGCGGCGTTTCTTCACGGCGGCGGCACGCTCGCCGATGCGCAGGCGGCGCTGGCCAGGGAGCTCACGCCGATCGACGATGTGCGATCGACGCGGGAGTATCGCGCACAGGTGGCGGCCAACCTGCTCGCCGAATTCTGGAGTGCGACTGAATGAAGTACGTCCGGTTGGCGGTACTCGCGGCGATGGTGGTTGCGCCCGCGCCCGCGTGGGCACAGGATGAGGCGCTGGCGACGCGCGTGATGAACGCTGTTCGCACCGCGCTCGCGCCCGCGTTGCCGTTTCCCGACAGCGACGAACTGGGATCGTTGCCGGTTGGCGGCAACACCACGTCGCTGTGGATGGTGCGGCCGCTGCAGGCCGGCGATCGCGTAATCGAGGTCCTTGCGAATCCCCTGAATGAAGTTCACCAGGCGCGGGCTACGCGCGCCATGGCGCAGATCGAACAGGCGATCAACTCCGCGCAACGCCGCGCCGACGCGCAGTACGAGCGCGCACTGGCGGAAGCCAAGCGCACGGGACGTTCGCAAGACGTGGACGGCGTCTCGTTGTCGGACGAAGGCCTGGCCGGCGCGCGCATCGACGCCGAGTCGCACGTCACGATCGACGTGTTGTTCAACCAGCCGTCGTATCGCTTCGAGATCGCGTCTTCGGTTGAGCCCGCGCCGGCGCGTCAGCTGTCAATCCCGGGAGCGGTTAGCGTGCTCGGCGTGCCCTCGAATGTGTTTCGCGGCGAAAAGGATCTGGAGCGGTTTTGCGAGGCTGAATTCCAGGTCTATCTGGGACACGTGGCATTGCCAGACGTGCGGCGTCGCGTGGACGAGCGCTACGAAGTGACCGCTGGCGCTACACCGTCCGATAATGGAAAGCCGCTGGCGGCCATCGTCATTCGTTTGAGAGGCAATGACACGTTGATGGCAGAGATACTCCGAAAGGGGAATTGGGGCGTTTTGCTGGAACTTCTGAAGTAGCCTCGCCGTCCTACCTTATGGAGGCTTCAAATGTTCAGGATCTACGAATACAACTTCTCTAGCACGATCGAGCTGGTCACTGCCGCATTGCTGGTGTTGACCATTCTGGCTGTCACCTTCTCGATCTAGTTGCTGCTCTTGTCCGGCGCCGCAAGATAGCTCTTACGCGCCCGCACCGTCATCCCCGGCTTCGTCACTCTCACTTCGAGCTTGTGCACCTTGTTGTCCAGGGCGACAGGTGCGAACCCAATCAGGTACTGACTGCGGAGCTCTTGCGCCACGCGTGTGAACGTGGGCGAGAGGTCCACGGTCTTGGTGAGCTCGAAGTACCCGCCACCGGTCTCGTCTGAAATCTTGCGCAGGTCGCGCGACGGCCGCGAGCGCACCACGCGCATGCCGTTGAAGTATTCGGACTCGAGGCCAATCGAGTAGACCATCACTTCCTCGTCGCGCGCCTGTTCGAGCACGGTTTTGAAGCCGATGCGGCTCGACGTATCTTCGCCGTCTGTAAACACCAGCACAACGCGGCGCCCTTCGATGCCCTTCAGCGCGTCGAGGCCGGCGGCAATGCCGTCGTTCAAGCGCGTCGGGTTTCCGAAATACAGATCGTTCAACGCGCCGATCAGCTCATCGCGGTTGTTGGTGAACGTGCCGCTCAACTGGATCTTGTCGTTGAAGGCGCCAACCTGCGCGCGGTCGACGGGCAGCAGGCGCAGCAGGAACTGTTCCGCGGCGCGGTTGAGCAGCTTGAGATTCGCGGTCATGCTCGCGCTCGTGTCCAGCATCACCACCGCGGTGAACGGCTGCGAGTCGGACGAGAAGAGCGCCACGTCGGCCGGCTTGCCGTTGTCCAGCACGCTGAAGTCGGTTTTTTCGAGGTCCGGAACGAGACGGCCGCTGGCGTCCACCACGGTGGCGTAGATCGGCACCGTTCGCACGGAGGACCGGAACACGGGCTGTTCCGGTTGACGCTGCTGGGCTAGGACGAGCGAGCCGGCAAGCATAACCGTGACGGACAAGAGCGAGGACATCTTGAGCATGACACTCTCACTTTAGCAAAGGTTGTGCCCTGACGAGGCTGCGCCGTGGCACTCTTTTGGCCGGCCAGGGCGGAAATGGTCGTGGCCCGCCTCCCACTGGGGAGGTTACCGTGTGTTGACGCAAATGCGAGACCCAGCCGTAGGCCTGTGTTCGGACTGCTGTCATAACCGTCTCGTGCCGGGCGGGCGCTCGACGTTTTACATGTGCGAGCGATCGTTTACAGATCCCGAATATCCGAAGTACCCACGACTGCCCGTAGTGGCATGCCCCGGGCATGAGCCCCGTGCCACGCCCGCCTCGCGCGACGAGGGCCATGGCGACGCAGGGCCGGGCAAAAAGACACTGGGCTAAAAGACGCTGGCCAAAACGCCGGATGATAAGCTGACCGAATGAGATTGAGCCATCTCGCCTTCGCCGGGTGTCTCGCGGCGGGCGCCGCCGGGCTGGCCGCGTGCGGAGACGATGCCCAAGTCGCCGCGCAAGCTCCCGCGCCGGCGTCGAATCCCGACCAGGTGGTTGCCGAAATCGGCGGACGCAAGGTCACCCTCAAAGAGCTCGACGCGAAGTGGGAAGAGTTCGACTCCGCCGAGCGCGCGCGCGTCACGCAGCTGCTCTACCAGAACCGCCGCAACATGCTCGAGCAGCTGGTGGGCGATATCCTGATCGAAAACGCCGCCAACGCCGCGGGCCAGCCGGTGGACGCGTTCATGGCGCAGGATGCCGTGAAGCGGGCGCAGCCGGTGGGCGACGCGGAGATCGCGCAGTTTTACGAGCAGAACAAGGATCGCACGCAAGGCCGCACGCTCGAGCAGCTGCGCGGCCAGATCAAGGACTTCCTCGAATCTCAGCGCAAGCTGCAGGCGCGGGCGCAGCTCATCGCCGAGTTGAAGGCCAAGGGCAACGACGTCAAGGTGCTGCTCGACCCGCCGCGTTATGCGGTGGCGGTCGAGGACCACGACCCGATCCGCGGAGAAGCCACGGCGCCGGTGACGCTGGTGGAATTCTCCGACTATCAATGACCGTTCTGCCAGAGAGTCGGTCCGACTCTCACACGCGTGCAGCAAACCTACGGCAACAAGGTCCGGCTTGTGTTCAAGGATTTTCCGCTGCCGAATCACGCCGAAGCCTTCAAGGCGTCTGAAGCCGCGCACTGCGCGGGCGAGCAGGGCAAGTACTGGGAGATGCACGACGCGATGTTCAACAACCAGCGCGCGTTGCAGGTGCCGGCGCTCAAGCAGGCGGCGCGGGCGCTCGGGATCGACGGCGCGAAGTTCGACGAGTGCCTGGATTCGGGCAAGCACACTGCGAACGTCCGCGCCGATTACGAGCTTGGTGAAAAGATGGGCGTCAACTCGACGCCGACGATCTACATCAACGGCCGACCGCTGGTTGGCGCGCAGCCGTTCGAACAGTTCAAGCTGATCATCGACGAAGAACTCGCGCGCAGTAAGTGATCTGCCGGGAACGGCACTTCTTGCCGGGGACGGCACCGCTTGCCGGGGGAGGGCACTCCTTGCCGGGAGGCACTCCTTGACGTCAGGGGATTAAGACGATTTTCCCGCGGGCGCCGGGTTCCATCACTCGTTGATGCGCAAGCGCCGCGTCCTTCAGCGGCAACTCCGTTCCAACCACCGGGTTCAACGCACCTGATTCGAGTCCGGCGATGATCGCGGCATGGGCGCGACCGACTTCCTCCGCCGGAATTCCCCACAGGGCAAGGCCGAATACTGAAACGTCCTTCGTCATAATCTTGCGCGCGTCGATCTCGACGCGGCCGCGATTGCCAATCACCGCGATCCGTCCGCGCGGCGCAATCACGGTCAGATCGTGATCGAGATTTACGTTCGCCAGCATTTCCAGGATCACATCGGGGCCCCGTCCGCTCGTCAACCTCGTGATTTCGTCAAGGTAACCGGGCGACCGATGGTTGACCGCATGCTGAGCACCTTGTGCCTTCACGAGAGCGACCCCCTCGTCAGTGCCTGCAGTACCGATGACAGTAGCCCCCGCGGCGAGCGCGAATTGCGTTGCGGCAACGCCAACGCCGCCGCTTGCGCCATGGATGAGCACCACGTCGCCCGCGCGTGTATTTGCCCGGCCAAATAATGCGCGCCAGGCCGTGACATAAGGGACGAAGAGCCCCGCGCCTTGCGTGAACGAAATGCGATCCGGCAGTCGGTGCACCTGGTGAGGCTCGCAGACGACAAACTGCGCGTAGGCGCCATGGGCTTTGCCGATCGCCGTGCCGCTCACATACACACGGTCACCGCTCTTGACGGCCGTCACCGACTTCCCGACCTGATCGACCACGCCGGCGGCGTCCGCGCCAGGCGTGTAAGGCAGCTCGGGTTTTATCGCGTAGGCTCCCGTGCGCATGTAGGTGTCATAAGGATTCACACCAATCGCGTGCACTCGGACACGCACCTGTCCGGGTCCGGCACTCGGCTCCGCCACGTCCTCGAGTTTCAGAACTTCCGGTCCGCCAAATTCGCGCGCAAGAATCGCCTGCATCTATGCATTTTCCCGTCAAGTAGTGCCTCCCCGTCAAGGATCAGATCCCCGTCAAGCATTGCCTCCCCGTCAAGGAGTGCCTCCCCGTCAAGAAGTGCCGTCCCGTCAGGTACACTTCCGAGGTGGATTGGCTGACTCGGCTCGAGGCGCCACAGAATGCGCTGGCGATTCTGACGGCGATGATCACGCCTGCCGTCCTCATCTCGGCATGCGGCGCCTTGATCTTTTCGACCAGCTCTCGCCTTGGACGGGTCATCGATCGCGTGCGTGTGTTGTCCGATCGGTTCCAGGAGATCGCGGCACATCCCGAGAAAGACGAGATGTTTGAGGAGCGCCGCTCGCTGATCTTTACGCAGCTGGATCGCCAGATGGCGCGCGCCCGGCTGATTCAGCGTGCCATGGCGGCCTTTTACACGGCGCTCGGCGCATTCGTCCTATCGAGCGTCGCGATTGCGATCGTCTCGGTGGCGGCACGCAACTTCACGTGGATCGCCGTCGTCCTCGGCTTGCTTGGATCGCTCTTCATGCTCTACGGATCGATGCTGCTGATCGTCGAATCGCGGATGGCGCTCAGCGCGATCATCACAGAGATGGATTTCGTCAGCAAAGTCAGCCGCAGGCACGCGGGCCCCGAGCTGGCGAACAAGCCCACCGGCGGCCCGTTCACGTGGCTAGGGAAGAAGATCTAACCCGTCAAGTAGTGCCTCCCCGTCACCCTTCACGCAGCGCGATGACTGGATTCACCCGCATCGCGCGCCGAGCCGGCCCTAGTGTCGCAGCCATGGCGACGAGTCCTAACACGCCGCCGACCACGACAAACGTCAGCGGATCGGTTGGCGCGACATTGAACAGCATCGACGCCATGAACCGGGTCAGCGCCACCGCGGCAGCGAGCCCGATGGTGCTCGCGAGGAGCGTCAGCAGCAGGCCCTGACCCAGGACCATGCGGATCAGATCCCCTGGCGTGGCGCCCAGCGCGGCGCGGACGCCCAGCTCCCGCGTGCGGCTGGTGACCGCAAACGCCATTACGCCGTAAGTGCCGATGGCCGCGAGCAGCAGCGCGGTGGCGGCGAACAGCCCAACAATCCACGTATTGAAGCGGCGCGCCGCCATCGAATCGCCGAGGATTTCCTCGATCGATCGCACGCGCGAGAGCGGCTGTTGCGGGTCGGCTTCCCGGACGGCGGTTCGGAGCAGGGCGGCCGCAGCCGTGTTCGCGGCCGCGCCCCCGTCGCCCCTCGACTCCGCTCGGGGCGACCCTGAGCTTGTCGAAGGGTCGGTCCAGACGGTGAAC
Source organism: uncultured Acidimicrobiia bacterium (assembly GCA_963784445.1). Taxonomy (GTDB): domain Bacteria; phylum Acidobacteriota; class Vicinamibacteria; order Vicinamibacterales; family UBA2999; genus 12-FULL-67-14b. Next base: position 487,217 of record CAWARO010000004.1, read on the forward strand.
GCGAGGAACGGCCATCGCTCGTCGTTCTGCTCCAGCGGCAGGTAGAACGTGGGGTCTGGTTCCAGTTCTGCGGACCGATACCGCGAATCCGCGACCACGCCGACAATTTCGTGACGCTTACTGCCTCCAAACAACAGGACGCGCCCTATCGGGTCGCGGCCGGAGAAATACTTGTCCACCAGCGCCTGGTTGACGATCACCACCGCGGGGGTGTTCGCGCGATCGGCGTCGCTGAAACCGCGCCCGGCGATCACGGTGATGCCCAGCGCGCGGAAGTAATCCTGGGAGATCACCTGGAAGTCTGCGTTGGGCTGGTTGTCGGGCGGGAACGGCGGATCGCCTTCGATGCGAATGCCGCGGTTCGGCGCGCCGGTCAACGGGGCGGTGAATGACGCCGCCACGGCGCGCACACCCTGTGCACCGCGAACGTTGTCGAGCACCGTGTTGATGAATCGAATCTTCCGCGACGGATCGATCAAGCCGGTGTCGCCAACCACCCGGAGATACTCCGGCACCAGGTTGAGCTCGGCGAGCACACGGTGGCGCGTGGCGAACCCGAGATCGGTGTTGGTCGCGTGCACGAAGCTCATGAGCAGCAGGCCGGCACCGACCAGCAGCATCTGCGCGAGCGCCAGCTCGCCGATGACGAGGGCTTGTTGTCCGCGGCGCACCCGGCGATTGCCGGCCACGCGCAAACCGATCTGCGCGAGGTCGTTGGCCGACGTGCGCGCCGTCTGCATCGCCGGGCCGAGACCGAACACCAGCGACGTGAGGAGCGTCATGGCGAACGTGAACCCGAGTGCGGCGCCGTCGATTTGAATCTCCGAGAGCCGCGGCAGGTTGGCCGGCGCCACGGCGATCAAGGCGCGGACGCCGGCGATTGCGAGGAGCAGGCCCGCGATGCCGCCGGGCACGGCAATGGTCAAGGTCTCGACCAGCAGCTGTTTGATGATGCGGGATCGATCGGCGCCCATCGCGACGCGCATCGAGATCTCCGCCTGCCGCCCCGCGGCCTGGCCGAGGAGCAGATGCGCAACGTTCGCGCACGCGATCAGCAGCAGCACCGCCACTGCGATCTGGATCAGCAGAATGACCGGCCGAATGTCGCCGACGATTTCCTCGTGCAACGGCCTGACGTTGGCGCCGAGACCCGCGTTCGTATCCGGATGGCGTTTCGACAGCTCCGCCATCACGCTCGTGAGCTGGGCCTGCGCCTGATCACGCGTTGCGCCCGGCGCCAGGCGGCCGATCACCGCGATGATGTGTGAATCGCGAACCGACGTGATGTCGCCAGGAAACGGAAAGCTGCGCGGGATGCCGCGGTCGCCGGTCATCCACACTTCCGGACCGTTGATCATCGCCATCGAGAAATCCGGAGGCAGCACGCCGACGATGGTGTGCGGGATGCTGTTGAGGATGATCGGCTTGCCGATGGCATCGTGCGACCCGCCGAACAGCCGGTGCCACAAGCCGTCGGTGAGCACCGCCACGCGCGCCGCGCCGGGACGATCATCGTCAGCCACCATCACGCGGCCCAGCCGCGCCTGTGCGCCGAGCACTTCGAAGAAGTTGGCCGATGTCGACACCGCGCGCACGCGCTGCGCCTCGCCGTAACCCGTGAGCGTGGCCGAAAAGTCATCAAACGCTGCCAGGCCGCTGAAAGCCGGCGCGGATTGCCGCCAGTCAAGGAAGTTAGCAGGCGCTACCGCTCGGCGCGGGTTGTCCGCGCGCGTTTCCCACACCACCATCAACTTGCCGGGATCGGGATAGGGCAGCGGCTGCAGCACGCTGCCGTTCAACACCGTGAAAATCGCGGTGTTGGCGCCGATGCCGAGCGCGAGCGAGCCAATCGCGGCGAGCGAGAGCAACGGGTGCCGCAGGCACAAGCGCAGGGCAAGACGAAGATCGGTCATGTAGAATCCGTGAACTATGCGAAAACTTCTGTTGCTGTCGTTGGTCCTGCTCACGCCACCGGCGGGCAGCCGGGGCCCCCACGACGCGGACTTTGCGTCGTGGGGTGGAAGCAGTTCCAGCCTCTATGCCTCTCAGACGACCCCTGCGACCAATCCGTTAGCAGCGGAAGTGGACCGGATCGCCACCGAGATCAATCCGCAGGTGGTGGCGTGGCGGCGTGATTTTCACAAGAACCCCGAGCTGGGGACCTTTGAAACACGCACCGCTAAGGTGATCGCCGACGAGCTCCGCAAGCTGGGCTATGAAGTGACGACCGGCGTTGGTGGAACTGGCGTGGTTGGCGTGCTGAAGGGGTCGCGCCCGGGGCCAGTGGTGGCGCTGCGCGCAGACATGGACGGATTGCCGGTCACCGAGCAGGTGGACGTCCCATTCAAGTCGACGGCGAAAGCGCAGTGGAACGGCCAGGAAGTGGGCGTGATGCACGCGTGCGGCCACGACAATCACATGGCTATCCAACTTGGCGCGGCTACCGTGCTTGCGAAAATGCGGGACCGCCTGCCTGGCACGGTGAAATTGATCTTTCAACCCGCTGAAGAGGGTCCCGGTGGCGCCGAGCCGATGATCAAGGACAACGTGCTCGAGAATCCGAAGGTCGACGCGATCTTTGGCCTGCACGTGTTCCCGTTTCCGGCCGGCAGCGTCACGTATCGATCGGGACCGTTGATGGCGAGCGCGGACTCGTTCGTGATCAAGGTCAAAGGGCGCCAGACGCATGGCGCCGTTCCGTGGGGCGGCATCGATCCGATCGTCGTGGGATCGCAGATCGTGCTGGCGTTGCAGACGATCATCAGCCGCTCGGTCGACATTACCCAGGCGCCCGCGGTGGTCACGGTGGGCCGCTTCACCGGCGGCAATCGATCGAACATCGTTCCTGACGAGATCGAGCTCGAAGGCACAGTCCGCGCGTTCGACGAAAGCGTGCGCAAGCTGATTCACGACCGCCTCCGAAGCATTGCTACGAATATTGCCGAAAGCGCCGGCGCAACGGCCACCGTGGAGTTCGGCCTCGGCTACCCGGTGACGCGCAACGACCCGGCGCTGACCGAGCGGATGGCGCCGACGCTGCAACGCGTGGCAGGCGCGGCCAATGTTCGCGTCGGTCCGCTGACGGGAACGGCAGAAGATTTTTCGTACTTCCAGCAGAAAGTGCCGGGGTTGTTCTTCTTCCTCGGCGTTACCCCGCGCGATCAGGATCACACCAAGGCGCCGGCGAACCACTCACCGCTGTTCTTCGCCGACGAGTCGGCGTTGCCGGTGGGCGTGAGGCTGATGACCAACCTGGCGCTGGATTACCTTCACGGGAAGTAAACCGGTTCCACGGTTCCAGCGTTCCAAGGTTCCAGGGTAGAACCCTGGAGCGTCTGGAACCTTGGAACTATGGAACCTCGCCTGCGGACAAACGGCGGAAGGTGACATTCCGCAGGCGCCCGACGTGATCGACGTTCAGTTCGCCAATCACCTCCGCGAACCGCGAGTCGAACATCTCCACTTCAGCTCCCTCAAGCGCGACGTAAACCGTTGCGCTGCGTGATTCGAGTTCGCGGACCGTTTTTGCGAGGTCTGCCGGCGCGATGAAATCCCACCGCAGCGTCTGACGCTTTCCGTACCACCGCAGCGAGCCACTATGTTGATTCGCCAGGACGACGGAGTTGCCTGGGGTATTGATGTTGACCCACTCGCCGGCAAGTGGATAGCGCGCCTCAAGTGAAGACACCTTCCACACGCTCGACCGTCGCAACAAAAGCTCGGACTGCAGGACAGCAACGGCGATGAACCCGACCAGGACGGCGGCGGCGACTCCAGGTTTGCGTGGCATCCTTGCGAAATGAATCAAGCCGTCGGCGCTCAACACCGTGAGCGGAACGATCCCAGGCAACAGATACCGCAGTGTCTCCCAGTGATCGAAGGGGATGTAGAACAGGTATGGAATCAGGACGCCGCCAAACACGAGCACGGGTCTCGATCGTGGTTCGGGCCGCGCCGCGATCACGCCGACGATGAGCCCGAGGATCCATAACGGCCCAAGGGCCGTGAAGCCCTGCTTCGCAAAAATGGCGAGGTTCGTCGTGACGTGCGCGGTCGCAAACAACCCCGACGCCGCGCCGTAACCGGTCGAAAAGGGCGATCCGAACAAGTGGTTCTGAATCGCCATCTGTATGACGAGCCCAATTGCGAATCCGACTGCGCTCATCGCCGCGCGGCGGCGTGGCGTCTCGCCGCGGTGTGCGGCCAGCGGCATGATCGCGGCAGCGAGCACAAGCGCGGGTCGCGTGATCACAGCCGCACCGGCGGCGAGTCCGGCGCCAAAGCCACTCCTGGTCGATGAGCGAATCGTGAGCATCAGTGCGAGCACGATCCACATCGTGGCGGGCACGTCGCTCATCGGCTGTTTGGCATACGTGATGAACAAGGGGTTCCACGCCACGAGCGCCGTTGCCAACAGCGCCGTTTCCGCGTCGTACCATTGCCGCGTCAGGCGATAGACCAGCAGCAACGTGATGGCGGCCGTGACAGGGGCCACCAGGAAGACTGCCGACGTACCGCCGATCAGCGTGAAGATCGCCATCAGGGCAGGCACGCCGAGCGGATACACCGGCGCGATACCGGTGCCGTCCACCGCAGGCGTCCACCCGAGCGGTGACGCCAATGCCAGTCGATTCGCCGCCGACAACCAGTCGGCAATCGGCGCCCCGGCGACCAATGATCCTTGCGCGAGGAGCTGGCTGGCACTGACGTACCCGTACGAGTCTGCGCCGCCGATCGTCGTCAGAAGAAAACGCAGCCACGTCCCGGCGCTACCACCAATGGCCGCGAGCAACGCCACGCGTGTCAGCCACCGAGGCCACGAGTCGATGCCCATCCCGCGGCGAATGACGACGATGATCGCCGACAGCACGAGCACACGCCACGCGCTGTGCGAGCGGAACGACACGCCGCCAATCTCAAAATCGATGCCGGCCAGGCCGCTGATGACGGCGATGGCCAGTGTCGCGGCCAATAGCCAATCGAGGATAGAATTCCGCGTCCGGGAGGACTCCATGAATCGCAGACAGTTTCTATCTTCTTCCACCGCGGGCCTTGCCGGCGTGGCTTTGTCACGAAATGTCTCGTTTGCCCAAGCGCCTGCGCAGCCAGCGGCGCCGCCGGTCACGCGATTCGAGGAGCTGCGGCGTGGCGTCGGCATGTTCATCGGCACTGGCGGCACGATCGGCTACCTCGTGAACGCGGATGGCGCCATCGGCGTCGACAGCCAGTTCATGAACACCGCCGAGATCTGCGTAGCCGGCTTGAAGCAGCGCGCGCCGAAGGGCATCGCCATGCTGCTCAACACCCACCATCACGGCGATCACACCGGCGGCAACAAGGCCTTCGGCGTGAGCAAGATCGTCGCGCATGAAAACTGCCTGAAGTCGCACCGGGCGGTGACCGAGAAGACTGCGGATCAACAGGCGTATGCCACGCAGACGTTCACGGACACGTGGACCGAGAAATTCGGCAACGAAACCATCGAGGGCCGCTATTTCGGGCCCGGCCATACCGGCGGCGACATCGTGTATCACTTCCAGCAGGCGAACGTCATGCACATGGGCGATCTGCTGTTCAATCGCGCTCATCCCAACATCGACCGCGCGCAGGGCGCACGCATCGACAACTGGATCACGATTCTCGAGACGGTGTCGAAGCGCGGATCCAACGACACCATCTTCATCGCCGGCCATGCGAAGGACAACGCGGTGAAAAACACCCGCGCCGAGCTGATGCACTTCCGCAACTACCTGACCGCGGCGCTCGATCACGCCCGCGCTGGCATCAAGGCGGGACAGTCGAAAGAAGAAATCCAGAAGCTGCCTGCGCTGAAAGGCTTCGAAGACAACGTCTCGCCGAATGCGCGGCTGACGATGGCCTTCGTGCTCGGCATTGCGTACGACGAACTTACGAACGTGAAGCCATAACAGCAGACGTAGAGGCGGGACTTCAGTCCCGCCTGGAAAGAGCTCGACATGACACGCAATCGGATCGCTGTTACGACACTTGCTATCGCACTCGCGGCCGTCACGCTGGCTGCGCAGGCGCCGGCGCCGCCGACGCCGGTCATGACCGAGCGATCGGCGGGCACCGGGCCGCTCGATCGGTTGTGGTTCCGATCGATTGGCCCGGCCACGCCGTCGGGCCGCGTCGACGATCTCGCGGTACTCGAGAGCGATCCGACGACGTTCTACGTCGGCATGGCGACGGCGGGCGTCTACAAAACGACCAACGCGGGGACGACGTTCACCTCCGTATTCGACAACGAAGGCAGCAGCTCGGTCGGCGCGATCGCGATTGCGCCGACGGATGCCAACCTCGTGTGGGTCGGCACCGGTGAGGCCAACAACCGCCAGAGCTCGTCGTGGGGCGACGGCGTCTACAAATCAGCCGACGGTGGACGCAGCTGGAAGAACATGGGCCTGCGCGACACCCGCCAGGTGGCACGCATCATTGTCGACCCGGTGGATTTCAACGTCGTCTATGTCGCATCACCAGGCAATCTCTGGGGGCCTGGCGGTGAGCGTGGCGTCTACAAGACCGCCGATGGCGGGTTGACCTGGACTCGCGCGTTGCATGTGGACGACGACACGGGCGCGACCGATCTGGTCATGGATCCGCTCAACAACAAGACGCTCTACGCCGCGACGTATCAGCGCCGCCGGCAGCAGTGGGGCATGAACGGCGGCGGTCCAGGCAGCGGCATCTGGAAGTCCACCGATGCCGGCCAGACGTGGGCCAAGATCGAGGCCGGGCTGCCCGCGGGTCCGAAGGGGCGAATCGGCCTCGCGATTTACCGCGCCAATCCCAACGTGCTCTATGCCACGGTCGAGCATCCCGCCGAGAGCGGCGTGTATCGCACCGACAACGCCGGTGCGAGCTGGCGCAAGTTGAGCGAGACCAATCCGCGGCCGATGTACTTCAGCCAGATTCGCATCGACCCGCAGACCGACTCACGCATCTACGTGCTTGGCGTGTCGTTGCACGTGTCGGACGACGGCGGCCGCACGTTCCGCGGTGATGGCGCCGAGCGCATCCATGTGGATCATCACGCCATGTGGATTAACCCGCGCGATCCCCGTCACATCGTGATCGGCAACGACGGCGGCGTCAGCATCTCGCACGATCGATCGCAGACCTGGGCGTGGATGCCGAATCTCCTCGGCGCGCAGGCGTATCACGTCGAGTTCGACATGCAGACGCCGTATCACGTGTGCGCCGGCCTGCAGGACAACAACACCTGGTGCGGTCCCAGCGCGGTGCGCACCAACAGCGGCATCCACAACGACAACTGGTACGTCATCAGTGGCGGCGACGGTTTCCAGCCGCTGATGGATCCCACCGACGCGCGCATCGTCTACGCGGAATCGCAGGATGGCCGCATGAGCCGTACGGATCGCTCCACCAACGAGCGCACGACGATTCGCCCGGAGCCCGCGGAAATGAAGCCCGGTGAACCGCCGCCGTATCGCTTCAATTGGGATACCGCGATGCAGTTGTCGCCGTTCGACCCGGCCACGATCTATATCGGCGCCAACCTGGTGTTGAAGTCTTCGGATCGCGGTCGTTCGTATCAGCCGATCAGTCCCGATCTCACCACCAACACCGATCGCGAGGCGCTGTCGATCATGGGCGTCGTCGGCAAGGAAGTTCGCCTTGCGAAGAACGATGGCGTGGGCTCCTTCGGCAACATTGTCACGCTCGAAGAATCGGCCGCGCGGCAGGGCGTGGTGTGGGTGGGCAGCGACGACGGCGTGGTCAGCGTGACGCAGGATTCCGGCAAGACGTGGACCAACGTCACCTCGAAGATCTCCGGCGTGCCCAAGTGGACATATGTTTCGGACGTCTTACCCTCGCGTGCGCAGGCGGGCACCGCATACGTGGCCTTCGACGGCCATCGCGGTGGCGACTTCAACACCTACGTGTTCGCCACCACCGACTACGGCGCCACGTGGCGATCGATCGCCGGCAACCTGCCCAAGGGGGAAGTGGTGCGCGGCCTCGCGGAGGATCGCCGCAACGCCGACATTCTCTATGCCGGCACCGAGACCGGTCTGTTTATCAGCTGGAATCGTGGCGGGCAATGGGCGCGCATCAAGGCCAACCTGCCGACCATGCCGATCTATGAGATCAAGCAGCATCCGCGCGACAACGACCTGATTCTCTCGAGTCACTCGCGCGGCATCTGGATTCTCGACGACCTGACGCCGATCCAGCAGTGGCCGAAGTCCGAGAGTGCGGACGCGTTCCTGTTCGAGTCCGAGGGCGGCACGATCATGAACGCCGCCAACGATCAGATGAAGGGCTTCGAAGGCAATCGGCTGTTCCTCGGCCAGAACCCGGCGCCAGGTGCGACGCTGGCGTACCGGCTCGGGAGCGATGCCAAGGAGGTCAAGCTCACGATCAAGGACGCGAGCGGGGAGACCGTTCGCGAGTTGAGCGGCGATGACCTTCGCGATCGCAACAAGGCGGGCCTCAACCTCGCCAAGTGGGATCTGCGCGTGCAGCCGCTCCGTCCGCTGCCGCCTGCCCCGGGCGCGCCGGCGGGTGGTGGCGGCGCTGGCGGCGGCGCTGGCGGCTTTGGCGGCGGCGGCAACAACGGACCGTACGTGTTGCCCGGCACCTACCGGGCCACGCTGAACGTGAACGGCCGCGACGCGCAGACCATCGACGTTGCCGTCAAGGGCGATTCGCTTATCCAGATCACGGATGCCGATCGGCGCACGTGGCACGAAACGGCGCGAGATCTCCACGCGCTGCAACTAAAGGCCAACGACGTGGCCGAGATGGTGCAGAACGCATTCGCGCAGGTGCAACTGCTGCAGGAGCAGACGCGCAATCAAACGCTGACGCCGAACGTGAAGCAGCAGCTCGAAAGCGTGGTGAAGGAATTCGAAGCGGTGCGCCGGCGCCTGGGATTGGGTCAGCAGGGTGGCGGTGGCGGCTTCGGCGGCAACCCCGAGAACCTGCGCGGGCGGATCGGGCAGTTGAAAGGCCAGGTCATGCAGTCGACGGCCATCCCGACCAACACGCAGATGATGCAGGTCCGCGACGTGCGCGGTCAGCTGCCAGGCCTGATCGATTCGGCGAATGCAGTGGTCGCGAAAGTTCCTGGTCTCGTGAAAGACATGGTCGGCAGCGGCACGTTGTTCCCGGCCATCAAGCCCGTTCCGAAGGGATAGGTTTTTCGCTAAGTTGGGGGCAGGCCGCGAAAATTAGCGAAACGCTAAGGGAGGGTCAGGTCTCGTTACAAATCCGACCTGACCCCAACTTAGCGAAACGCTAATTTTCGCGGCCTGCCCCCAACTTAGCGAATTACGCCAACCGCGTGGGGGCGGGCAGGCCCAGCATCTCGGGCCCGCCTGCTGCTTCGAACATGTCCTGGTTCATCCGCAGGCGGCGCCAGGAATCTTCTTCAATTGCCTTGAAGGCCGCTTGCCGGCGGACGGCGTCGAACGCGCTGTTCCCAGTGAGCGTGGACGCCGGCGTGTAACCGGCCTGTACCGCATCACGTACCACCCCCAGGCCTCGCTCGGCGTCGCCGAGGCGCGTGAGCATGACTCCAAACAGGAACAGCGCCTCGGGATCGACGTGCGCAGCGATCGCCTCCTCGATCACCGGGATCGCGCCGGCCGCCGGGCGATTGATAAACGCGGAAATGGCGTCGAAGCTGCGCAGGAACGCCGGCGGCACCAGCTCGATACTGACGCTGTTCAGCACCGCGCGTGCATTCGGGGGGTCGCCGAGCGCAATCGCCGGGAAGATGCCGTCCAGAAATCCCGCTCGCGGCGACGTCATCAGCGCCGCCTTCTGGATGCCCTCGGGCCGGTGCGCGAGGGTGTATTCCACGCCGGTCGCGACGTTGGGATCCAACCGCACGGCTTCGTCGTGGGCCGCCATCGACGCGTCGAGCAGTCCGGCGTAGCGGCACGCGTGCACCAGGCCGGCGAACAGCTGCGCGTCGTGGCGATTGGTGGCGGCGTGCCGCAACAATCTCACTGTCGCATCGCCGGCGCGGCCACCCTCCGACTCGAAGTGCGTCAGGTAGCGATGTGCGAGCGGGAGATCGGGGGAGAGCTCCAACGCCCGCTCGAACGCGGTTGCTGCGAGCCGATCGTTGGTGTCGCGGTCCTCGTAGTACTTGCCGTAGACGCGATGGCAGCGGCCGAGCGCGGCCCACGCCGGCGCAAACCGCGGATCCTCGTCAACCGCCCGCTGGAACAAATCGCGCGCCACCGCAGTTTCTGTGAGTTGCCGGGCATGTTCCATGCCGCGCAGGAACAGTTCGAACGCCTTGGGGCTGGCGGGCACGTCACGCCGCACCGGCGCCGCCGGCGTGCGCGCGGAATTCTTCGCCAGGTAGTTCGACAACATCGTCACGACCGCATTCGTGAATCCATCCTCGAGTGCGAAGATGTCGTCCATCGTTCCCTTGATGGTGGTCGCGCCGATCAGCGTGCTGCTCGAAGCGTCGAGCAGTTGCGTGGCGATCCGAAGTTGCGGTCCGGACCGCAACAGCGTGCTCGATGCGACCAGATCCACATCGGCCTGGGCCGCGAGCTGGCGTGGGTCGGTGAGCTCGTCGCTCCACCGCGCCGCGAGCGCGGGCGATCGGACCACCACATCGCCGATGGTGGCCAAGGTTCCCGACACGGCTTCGGCGAGGCCGAACGAGAGGAACGCCACATCCGGATCGGTCTTGGCAATGCGTAGCGGCGGCACGATGATGCGGGTGAGTGCGCGTACCGGAACCGTGGCGATGCCGTGAGCTCCTGATAACGAGACAGTTTCGAGATCCGCCGCCATCTGTTCCGCGGTGGAGTAGCGCTCGCCGGCGTCCTTGCGCATGGCGCGACGAATGACGCGATCGATCGCGACCACCGCCGGCGGCCCCTGCAGCGCCGGCGCATTCTCCTTCAGCGCCGCAAACAGCACATCGGCGCCGGTGCCCGTAAACGGCGGCCGGCCCGCGAGCATGTGAAACAGCACCGCCCCCGACGCATACAGGTCGGTGCGCCCATCGAGTGCGGCTCCAGTCACCTGCTCGGGCGCCATGTATTGCGGCGTGCCGACAATCATGCCGGCGTCGGTCACCGGCTCTGTGCCGACGGACTGAGTCTGCAGGGAGCCCGACAGCGCCGGCCGGGCGAGGCCGAAGTCGAGCAGCTTGGGCCCATGTGGCGTAAGGAAAACGTTCGATGGTTTGACGTCGCGATGCACCAGGCCCCGTGCGTGCAGCGCGGACAGGGCGCCAAGCATGCCCAGTGCGATGGGCACGGCTTCCTGCGGCGTCAAGGCGCCCCGGGCGAGCCGGCGATCCAGAGCTTCGCCTTCGAGGAGCTCCATCGTCAGGAAGATCCCCTCCGGCGATTCGTCCACTTCGAAGACCTGGCAAATATTCGGATGGCTGACGCTCGCCGCGGTGCGGGCTTCGCGCCAGAATCGCGAGCGCGCCGTCTCGTCCGCCAGGCCGGCGATCATCTTCAGAGCGACATCGCGGACCAGCCGCTCGTCGCGGGCCACGTAGACCACGCCCATGCCGCCGCGGCCCAGCGGCCGCACCACCACGTAGCGGCCGATATGGTCTCCCGGATTCAGTTCACGCGCGCTGCCGTCTGCCATCGGGCGAGTCATTGTGATCTGGCTGCATGCGCCGCGTCCAGCCGGACTCACAATCGGCGGGCAAGTAGCGTAAGCTAAGCCTCCATCGAGACACCCCATCGCGCAAAGTCCGCGCGATGGGGGCCCCGTCGAGGAGGTCCGCATGCGGTTCACGCTCGCCCTCGCCATGGTGTCGCTGGTGCTAGTCGTTCCATCACGCGCGCAAGTGACGAACTGGCAGCTCACGGCAACGGTTGCGGAAAGCTGCAGCTGCACGGTCTCCTGCCCCTGTAATTTCGGCGGCGAGCCCTCGCGCATGCCTTGCGAGGGCAACCGCTTCATCACCATCGACAAGGGCCATTATCAGGACGTCGACCTTGCGGGCGTGCAGCTCCTGGTCACGTTCAACATGCGCAACTGGTCGAAGATCTACGTCAGCGACAAGGTCACTGAGCGGCAGATGAAGGCCGTGGAAGCGATGTTGCCGCTGGCGTTCGCCGGCTTCCACAAGGGCATGCTGTCGTTCACGAAGGCGCCAATCACGATGGAGGCGACCGAATCGCGCGTGCGCTTCTCAGGACCGGAGTCGACCGTCGACATGGAAGTGATCAAGGGCTTCAACGGCCAGGCGATCAAGGTGCACAACCTGCCGTCGGCCGTCTTCCAGGACTACACCCAGTTCCGATCGGTCTCACATACTCATTCAACCGCGGCGCACACGTGGAACCACAAGGGTACGAACGGTTTCACCTCGAAGTGGTCGGCGGGCACCAAGTAGTCCGGTCCTATTCAGGAGATCAGCATGTTACGCACTCGTCTTGTATCCCGGCTCGTCGGCGTGGCGTTGGTGGTTGCGGCAATGGCGCCGCCGGCCTTGTATGCGCAGCGGCGGACGCAAACCGCAACGCTGGCGCCGCTTCCGCAGGCGGCACCCGAATCTGTTGGCTTCGCGCCCGGCGCGCTCAACAAGATGGATGAGGCGATGCAGGGCCTCATCGATCAGAAGCACCTCGCTGGCATCGTCACGCTCGTCGCGCGTAAAGGAAAGGTCGTGCAACACAAGGCCTACGGCATGCAGGACATCGAGAAACAGCTGCCGATGAAGACCGACACCATCGCGCGCATCTACTCGATGACCAAGCCGGTCGCCGGCGTCGCGATGATGATGCTGTACGAGGAAGGCAAGTGGAAACCGTCCGATCCGATTGCGAAGCACATTCCCGAGTTCGCAAACCTGAAAGTGTTTGCCGGCGAAAAAGACGGCACGCCGATCCTCGAGGCGCCCGCGCATCCGCCGACGATGGGCGAACTGATGTCGCATACCGCGGGGTTCACATACGGCGCATTCGGCATCACTCCGGTGGACATGATTTATCGGAAGAACAACCCGCTGGAGGCGCCATCGCTGCAGGCGATGATCGACCGGCTGTCGACAATGCCGTTGCTCTACCAGCCGGGCACGCGCTGGGTCTACAGCGTGTCGGTGGATATCCAGGGGTACCTCGTCGAGAAGCTGTCGGGCAAAACGTTTCCGGAATTCCTGCGCACCCGACTCTTCGAGCCGCTCGGAATGGTGGACACCGCGTTCTACGTCCCGGCCGAGAAGCTGTCGCGTGTGGCCACGATCTATGCCTACGACAAGGCGAAGGGAGGACTCGCGCCGGCTCCAGGCGAGACGACGGTCACGAGCCTGCCCGGACTTGCGTCCGGCGGCGGCGGCCTTTACTCCACGGCCGCCGACTATTTCCGGTTCGCCCAGATGCTGCTCAACGGAGGCGAGTACGACGGACGGCGGATCCTGAAGAAAGCCACCGTCGACATGATGCGGACCAACGTGTTGAGCGAGCAGGTGCTCAATTCGAAGTCGGGCATCGGCCAGGCGCAGTTCTCCACGGCGCAGGGTTTTGGATACGACTTCGCCGTCGTGCTCGATCCCGATGCGGCAAAGCGACAGGTCGGCAAGAACAGCTACTGGTGGTGGGGTATTGCCGGCACCTGGTTCTGGATCGATCCGACCAACGATCTGATCGGCATCGGCATCATTCAGCGCCGCGGTGGCATGCCGGGCGCCGCGAATCACGAAGATCTGTCACGCAAGGTCGTCTACGAAGCACTGGCGCCAGCTCGCTGACCCTGATAAAGGGCGGCGAACGAAAAGAAAAAAAGGGCGGCCACCTCCTGGTCGGCGGCCGCCGTTCGCGATTTGTCAGGAGAACAGCCGCGCGAAGTTGCCGTGGAAGATCGCCTTCTGTGCGTCGTCGCCGACGCCAATTGACTTGAGCGCGGCCGTCTGCCGCTCGTAGACCTCGCCGTTCCACCCGCGCGGGAAAAACGACGAGTCGGTCCCGAACAGCAAACGATCGGGCCCCACCACATCCAGGGCGGTCTTGAAGACCTGCTCGAGCGTCAACCCGGGGATGTACTTGATCCACGAGTTAGAGCTCGACGTGTCGAGATAGACGTTCGGGCAGCAGTCGGCCAACATCAAAGCTTCGCGCAACATCCCCGCGCCGAAATGCGGGATCACGATCGACACGTTTGGGTACTTGAGCGCGTGCCCATGGAGATCGAGCGGATTACCGAACCGCATTTCGAAGGCGCTCGGCAGCTTCAGTTTCTTGCGCACGCCGACCGACAACACGCCGCAATGCACGAACACGGCGATCGGTTCGACGGTGCCGCCGCGCCGGCCCGCGGCCAGCTCGAACACGCGTGCCACGCGCTCATCGTGAAGCGCATAGCGATGCATCGCCGGGAACAGGCAGATGGTTCGCATCCCTTCGTCGAGCGCGCGCTGGGCATGCGCGATGGCGTCCTCGCGCGTCGGATCGAGCATGAAGAAGCCGACGAAGCGCGAGGCATTCAAGGCCACGGCTTTGGCGACCGAGTCCACGTCGCCGGGCAGGCTCGCGATCAACGCGGCTCTCTCGACGCCGTGCGTGTCGAGCGCTGTGACCCAGCGCGCGGCAAGCGCTTCCACCGAATCTGGATGCTCCCAGCCGAGGGCGGTGATGGTCTTCTGGTCTGCTCCGAGTCCGGCGAAAAAACCTGGCGAGAAGAAATGGATGTGGGCGTCGTTGAGCATGAGGTCTTAGGGTAGGGTCCCAGGGTCTTAAGGCTTTACGGCGACTGCACGATAGTGCCGGATCTTCACGGTCCACACCCACAACAAAATCACGCCGACCACGATCAAGCCCATCGATAAGCCGACCCAGAGTCCGTACACGCCCCAGCCGAGCAGGAAGCACAGCGTGTAGCCCGTCGGTAGGCCCAGCAGCCAATGCGCCGCCAGGTTGGCGATCATCGGCGTGCGCGTGTCGCCGATGCCGCGCAGCGTTCCGGTGATCACACCTTGAATACCGTCGAACAACTGGAATACGGCGGCGAGCAGCAACAACGAGGTGCCCACGCGCAACACCTCCGGATCGTCGCTGAAGAGCCGGATCATATCTTCCGGCATCAGCACGAAGAGCAGGCCCGACGCCATCATGAACGCGGTGCCGAGCATGATCGCGGTCCAGCCGGCGGCCGACGCCCGTGCGGGATCGCGCGCGCCGATGGCATGGCCGACTCGTACCGCACCGGCCGATCCCACGCCGAGCGGAATCATGAAGGCGACACCGGCCATGTTCAGCGCGATTTGGTGCGACGCGCTCGAGATGGGATCGAGCGTGCCGGTTAGTGCGGTGGCGAGCGCAAACGCGCCGACCTCCGCGCCCACCTGCGACGCGGCGGGCAAGCCGAGACCCAGCAACCGCCGCATCCTCGACGGGTCGAACCGCCAGTCCACATGCCACAATCCCGCCTTCTCGAGGGTTCCCGGCGCCAGGCCTTCAGCCGCTTCGAGTTCGCGCGTGCGTTTCTTGTCGTAATAGCGAATGCCGATCAGCACGATGACCACCATGTAGATCCGCGATGTCACCGTGGCCCATGCCGCGCCCGAGACGCCGAGGGCGGGAAACCCAAAGTGGCCGTAGATGAGAGTCCAGTTCACAATGGCGTTGATCACGTTCGCCGTGACCAGCGCGATCATCACCGGCAGGGCGGCATGCATGCCTTGCAGGTAACGCCGGCACGTCGCGTATGCCATGAGAAATGGCGTGCTGAGGATCATGATGCCGAAGTACGACTCGAGGAGCGGCCTCACCGCCTCGTGAAACCCAAGATAGGGAATGGCGAACCAGACCAGCGCCAGCAGCAGCATGATCGGCACGGTCAGCAGCGCGGCGAGCGCGAGGCCGTCGAAGAACAGGCGATGACAGTCGCGAATGTCGCGCGCGCCAAACGCCTGCGACACCAGCGTGTCGAGTCCCAGCATCACCGACATGCCGAAAATCGCAAACGCGATGTGCATGGCGTTGCCGACGCCGGCGGCGCTGATCGCCTGCGGGCCCAAGGGGCCGACCATGATGGTATCGACCACGCCCATGCTCATCCAGCCGAGCTCCGCCATCACTACCGGGATGGCGAGGCGCAACATGGGCCAGAATTCGCGGCGAATGGCTGGAAACATGACTGGGCAGGAAAACTTCCATTCTAGTAGCATTACGGGCCGGAGCCACTTATGCGCACTTCATTGTCGTACCGCGCCTCCGGCGCGGTGGTTGTCGTGACGACCGCCGCACTTGCGCTCTCGCTTGGCGTTGCGCTTCCTCATGGCCAGATCGGCAACCAGCCCGGGTCTGGATTCCACACCATCCTGTCGAGCGCCATGCGCTACGTGATGAACTACGAGCAACAGTTCGCGCTGCTCGTGTCGGAAGAGCATTACGTGCAGGAGCTGCAGCGGCCGCCCAATCCCGGCGACAACTTGAGCCGCAGCAACCCCGGCGGCGGCATGCGCGCCGGCGGCGCGTTGAACATCCAGAACATCAAGTCCGACTTCGTGCTTGGTGCAGCTCGGCATGGACGGCGAAGGCTGGATGCCGTTTCGCGATGCGTTTGAACTGAAGGGCAAGAAGCTCCGCAACCGCGACGACCGATTGCTGAAGCTGTTCCTCGAGAACGACAAGAACGCGTTCGAGAAAGCGGCGCGCTTCAACGAGTCCACCAGCAAGCTGCACCTCGGCAACGTGACGCGCACCATCAACATCCCGACGCTCGGCATGATGCTGCTGCATCCGCGGGTCAACGAGCGCTTTGAATTCACCGACGGCGGTGAAGAAACCATCGCCGGCCGCGTGCTGCGCAAGACGTTGTATCGCGAGGCGGCCCGGCCCACGTTGATCAGGACCACGCGCGGGCGCGACCTGGCCCTGACCGGAACGATCTGGATCGATCCGTTTTCCGGCACGGTGGTGAAGACCGAAATGAACGCCGCCGATCCCGCGGTGCGCTGCCAGGTGACCGTGACGTTCCGCAAAGACGACGGCGTCGAGATGTGGGTGCCCGACAAGATGGAGGAGTACTACAAGGCCGCGCTTGCCGTGGACGACATCCTCGCCACCGCGACGTACACGAACGTCCGCAAATACCGCCGCAGCGATCTGGAGCGGTAGTTCCAAAGGGTTCCAATGGTTCCACGTGTTCCAAGGGTCTGGTTCGGTTGGGTTCTTGTTCTCGCGGTTAGCATCACCGTCTCGTTAAGTGCCAACGACTGGCCGCATTGGCGTGGGCCGGCGACATCGGGCGTGGCCGCGCCGTCGCCCCTGCCGGCGGCGTGGAGTGCGACAGACAACGTCGCGTGGGAAGTCGCGCTCGCGGGGGCTGGTGTGTCGTCGCCGATCGTGTTTGGCAACCGGGTGTTCGTCAGCTCGCAGATCGGCGATGGCCGGCGCCGTGACGGCCGGCACCCGACCTTGACGCAAGGCGCCGATCCCTCGACCGCCGGCGAGGCGACGCTGAAGCGCCGCTCCCGCGCCGACGTCGGCTTCATCGTCGAAGCCTTCGATCGATCGTCGGGCAAGCGGTTGTGGATTCATGAGATGGCGGCCGAGGGCGCATTGCCGCCGGTGCACGACAAGCACAACCTGTCGAGCGCCAGCCCCGTCACCGACGGCGAGCGTGTCTACGCGTGGTACGGCACCGGGCAGCTCGTTGCGCTCGACATGACCGGCAAGCCGGCGTGGTCGAAGAACCTCGCGAAAGAGTACGGCGCCTTCGACATCCAGTGGGGTCATGCGAGCTCACCGGTGTTGTATCAGGACAGCCTCATTCTGTTGAGCTATCACTCGGGCGCGTCGTACCTGCTCGCGCTCGACAAGCGGACAGGTGCTGCGAAGTGGAAGGTCGACAAGACCGCAGGCGTTGAATCCTACAGCTCGCCGATCGTCGTGCAAGCGCCAACCGGCCACGAGTTAATCGTCAATTCGAGCGTCGGCGTCGAGTCGTTCGATCCGGCCACCGGCAAGTCGTTGTGGACTTACCCTGAGGTCAATCGGTTCCCGATTCCCGTGGGGATGGTCGACGGCGGCATCCTGTATTTGAGCCGCGGCTATCGCAGCAGCCCGTACATGGCGATCAGACTCGGCGGGCGCGGCGACATCACCAACTCGCACGTCGTGTGGCGCGTGCCGACAGGCGGTCCGTATGTGTCGTCGCTGGTGCACTACCAGGGAATCATCTACATGAGCACCGACAACGGCATCGTGTCGGCCGTGGATGCGAAGAACGGTGATCGTCTCTGGCAGGAGCGCGTCGGCGGCACCTTCAGCGCGTCACCAATCGCCGGCGATGGCAAGGTCTACTTCGTGAGCGAGGGTGGCGAAACGATCGTCATCAAGGCGGGCCGCACGTTCGAAGTGATCGCGCGCAACAAGCTGAACGGCCATTTTGTAGCTTCGCCGGCCGCGGGCGGCGGGAAGGTGTTCTTGCGCGCCGACGATCGGTTGTTCGCCGTCGGAAAATAACCATCACAGGAGCAGCACGATGCGAAGCATCGCGGCGGTGCTCGGCGGGTTCCTGATTTTCTCGCTAAGCGCGGTGCTGCTGTTTAATATCTCCGGCCGGCCGCCGGAAGTCTGGCCCGGTGCGGCCTTCGCCACGTTCGCAATCATTTACGGAGGAGTGTTCGCGGGACTCGCCGGCTTTATTGCGGCGCGGCTAGCGCCGCGCGTACCGATTGTTCACGCGGCTGCGGTGGCAGGCCTGCTCCTCGGTGCGGCCACCGGGTCGTATCTCATCCAGGCGCCCGGCGCCTCCCTGTGGTCACTCGTGTCGACGATTTTCGTCTCCGTTCCGGCGGCGATGATCGGCGGCTATTTGCGCCACCGGTCCGTGCAGCAGAAGCGACCGAATCAGTCCGCTGTGCGCGCCTGACTTACCATCGGCGTCTAATCGGTGTTTATGGCGTCGACGCGAAGGGTTCTTCCCTCCGAACGTCACTGCGTCGTCGTTGGCAACGCCGGCATCTTGTCTTTCGGTAGCCGCGGCAGCATCTGATCCCGCATCGCCAGGTGATACACGGCCGTGGCGATCACCATCGCCGACTTCTTCACATCTTCCTCGATGATCCGCTCGTAGGTATCAAGATTGGTGTGCCACGTGTGGCTGCCGTATTCGATCGGATCCTGTTGGATGCCGATCCCGGGCAGTCCCGCTTCGTTGAACGACGTCGAGTCCGTGCCGCCGCGGCGCCGGCTCTGCGTGGCGTTCACGCCGAAGAAGCCGTTGTCTTCGAACCCCTTCGTGGCTTCGCGAAGAATGCGCGCCGCTTCCGTTGGGCCGAACACCGACATGCCGCGGGCGCGGCCGGTGCCGGAGTCGATGTTGAAATACCCGGCGAAGTTGGCGTGCGCCGGCTTCGGATTCTCGACCATCCCGAAGTGTTCTTTCACATACGCCTGCGATCCGAGCAGGCCCTGTTCCTCACCGCTCCATAGCGCGAGCCGGATCGTGCGGCGCGGCTTCACGCCAACCGCCTGGAGAATGCGGATCGCCTCCATCATCACCGCGCAGCCGATGGCGTTGTCGGTGGCGCCGGTTGCGGCGTGCCATGAATCGATGTGCCCGCCCAGCATCACCACCTCCTGGGCCTGGTCGCTGCCGGGGATCTCGGCGACGACGTTGTAGGCGGTGGCGCCTTCCGGATAGGTGCGATTGACGACGTTAATTTCGAGCTCCACGGTGGAGCCGTCCGCCATCACTCGCGAGAGGCGGCCGTAGTCCTCATTGCGCAGGATCACGGTGGGCACCGCCTTCGTGACGTCAAAGGTGCGGTTGTTGAACGCGCGAATCTGTCCGTGCTCGCGGCCGCCGTCGTTGACGCGTGCCGCCGCGCCGGCCGACACCAGGAACTGATCGAGCTGCTCGGCGACGCGGTTCGCCGGAATGACATTGGGATCCGGCCGGGCCTGCGGCCCGCCGCCGCCAGCCGCCGCCGCCCGACGGATTGACCGGGTCGTACTGTGCGCGCACGTCGTTGTCTTCGCGCCGCTTGGAGGACGGAAGAATCGTGACCGGTACCACGGCGGGCGCGCCGATCATCACGATCTTGCCTTTCACCTTCGCGCGGTTGTCATCGAAGAACTTCGCCAGCGTCTCCTTCGTGGGCTGCGAGGGCACGATCAGTTGCACCGTCTGCGCGGTGACCGGCCCGTTGGTGCCCGGTGTCCAGGCGAGCGCTTCGGTGACGAGCGAATCCTTGATCGGCGAGATCACGTGCACCGACAGCTTCTCGTTCACCCAGCCGGGATGCCCGAAGTTCCACGGTTCGAGGTGGGCGTTCTTCAATCCCCACCGCGTGGTCTCCTGCACGACCCAGTCCTGAGCCGCCTTCAGATTCGGCGATCCGGTGAGACGCGGGCCGTAAACGTCGGTCAGAAAGTGCAGCGTGCGGAGGATTTGCGAGTGCTCCGTCGCCTCGCGTCGAATCTTCCACTGGGTCTCCGCGTCCACCTTTTCCTGCGCAACCGGCGCGGTAGTGGCGGCAAACACAGCACTTAGGGTCACGATAAGAATGGGATGGTGCTTCATGGCCGCGATTCTACCCCTCCTTCCCAATTGGCGGCCGCGGCCGTAGAATCTGCGTTGAGAGGTGTGAGATGTCTCAGAAGAGTGCCCAACTCCTTCGGGCAGCGTTTCTCGTTCTCGGCGGTGCAATCCTCCTTTCGGCCCAACCTGCGGCTGAGCAAGGTTCCGCCCCGGCCACGGTGACGTTTGCCAAAGACATTGCGCCGATCTTCCAGAAAAATTGTCAGCAATGCCATCAGCCCGATTCGATCGGGCCGATGTCGCTGACGACCTACCAGGAAACGCGCCCGTGGGCGCGTTCGATCAAGCAGAAGGTGATGGCGGGTGAGATGCCGCCCTACCGATACGACCGCAATGTCGGTATTCAGCAGCTGAAGCACGACCTGCGCCTGAGCGAGAAGGACATCCAGACCATCGTTCGCTGGGTCGATGGTGGCGCGCCGCAGGGCAACGTGGCTGACATGCCGCCGGCGAAGACGTTCCCCAATGCCAACGAGTGGGGGTTCGAGAAACAGTTCGGTGCGCCCGACGTGATCGTCAAGACGAAGCCCTACACGTTGCCCGCGCGCGGCCAGGACGTGTGGTGGCGGCCGATCGTTCCGACCGGCGTGACCAAGGATCGCTGCATCAGGGCCGTCGCGGTGAAGCCGTCTTCGAAAGGCCGCGCCGCGGCGCACCACGCCAATACCGAGTTCGTCCAGTTCGACGAGAAGACCGGCAATTACGTCGAGACCGAGCGCGTGTCCGAATACGCGCTGGGCAAGGTCGGCGAGATCGTTCCCGTTGACGGCTGCCGCACGCTGCCCGCCAACGCCCTCGTGCGTTGGGACGTCCACTACTATCCGACCGGCGAAGAAATCAAAGACGACGTGATCGAGATGGGTATCTGGCTCTATCCCGAAGATCACCAGGGCAAGTACAAGCAGGATCTGAAGCTGTATTCGCTGCTGATGAAGGGCGGCGAGCTCGAGATCCCGCCGCACGGGACCACCGTGACGCAGGGCTTCCACTCGTTCAAGACGCCGGTGCGGATCGACAGCTTCCAGCCGCACGGCCACTTCCGGCTCGTCGCCAAGACGCTCGAGATTTTCTACCCCGAAACCGGGAAGCTCGAGATGGTGAGCTCAGTCTCGAATTGGACGAACAACTGGCACACCAGCCACATCTACGAAGATGACGCCGCACCGCTCGTGCCGAAGGGCGCGATGCTGGTGATCACCGGCTACTACGACAACACCTCCGCCAACAAGGGCAACCCCGATCCCGATCAGTGGGTCGGTCCTGGCAGCCGTACCGCGGACGAGATGTCGCACGCATGGATCGCCGTCACGCATCTCGACGATGACGGATACGCGCGGCTGAAAGCGGAACGCGAAGCCAAGCGCAAGGCGACCACCAACGACGTGCAACAGAACCGGCAGCAGTAGGCGGCGGCGTGCGGAGACGTTCGTTTATCGCAAGCCTCGTCTTGATGACGTTGGCGATCGGCGCCGTCTCCGCTCAGGCGCCGCGGCAGTGGCCGCTGGCGCCGCTGCCCCCTGACGGCCAGCGCGTCGCTCCGTTCTTCGACGGCTTTTACGAGAACGAAGACGGCACCATCACGCTGTCATTCGGGTATTCCAACCTCAATCGCGAACAGACGATCGAGATTCCGCTCGGCCCGAACAACTTCATCGAACCGAAAGAGTACGACGGCCGCCAGCCGACGTCGTTCCCGGTGAGCCCGGCGAGCGGCGACGCCCAGGCCGCCGCCTCCGGCCGGCGCGATCGCGAACGCGGCGTGTTCACGATCACCGTGCCGGCCGGGTTCAAAGGCGACGTGGTCTGGACGTTGCGCCATGGCGGACAGACGCACAAAGTCCCTGGTCGCGCGAAAACCGGCGCCTACGGACTCAAGTGGCCGATGGCGATGGGATCGATCCCGCCCCAGTTGCGTTTCAAGACCGACGGCCCATCAGGCCGCGGACCGGTGGGCATCGAGAGTCCGCCGTTGCAGGCCACGGTCGGGACGCCGTTGTCGGTGACCATCTGGTTGAACGACGACAGCAAGCGCACCGACGAGATCGAGATCAAGGAGCGCGGGCCCGCGCGCAACGCAATCAACGTCAATTGGTTCAAACACACGGGACCAGGGCCGGTCACGTTCGACCCGCCGAAGGCGAACCTGAAAGAGCTGACCGGCACGGCCGTGTCTACAATCACGTTCGCGCAGCCCGGCACTTACATGTTGCGCGTCCGTGCCGACAACTTTGGCCGCGTCGACACCTCGGCCGGCAACCAATGCTGCTGGACGAACGGGTATATCAGAGTCACCGTGAAGTAGGCCACCGATTAACACCGATTAGACACCGATCGTCCCCGGCAAGAAGTTCCGCGCCGGCAAGCTACAATCAAAAAGATATGCAAGTCGCCAAGCCCGCGGTCTTGAAGCCCGGGATGACGGTGGAATCTCTACCTGGGCCGCGGCCCGCCGATCTCGCCGGCCCGGCGGCATCCCGGCTGATTCGTGGGCGAGCGTTGATCTTCTGGGACCCGAAGGATCCGTCCAAAAAGCGCGACGCGATTGATACCGATCAGATCACCCCGGCCGCCGACTGCGTGTCGGAAAGCCTCGACACGCTCGACGAGCGTTGGAAAGTTGGATCGTTTCGCTACCTGATGCCTGACTTTCGCGCCCGCGTCCATCGCGGCGAAACCTTCGTGATCGCGGGCGATCGATTCGCCATCGGCAGCTCGCGCGAGATGTCGCCGGCCGGCCTCAAGGCCATCGCCGATGAAGTGGGCCTCGAGATGGTGATCATCTGCGGCCACAACATGGGCGACATCTTCCGCCGCAATTCGTTCAACCTCGGCTTGCACGTGGTGCAGAGTCCCGAGGCCGTGGCCGATGCGAAAGACGGCGACGAGTTCACGTTCGAGCCGGTGTCTCGCGAAATCACCAACGTGACGCAGGGCAAGACCTACTCGCCCGTGCCGCTGAGCGCGAAAGAAGACGAGATTCGCCAGAGCGGCGGCATCTTCGCCGTGGGCCGGCGTGAGTTCAAGGCGTCGGTGCTTCGCAGACCAGAGGTGGTGTTTCCGGATCGCGATCGCGCGCGGACCATGTCGACGACCGCGCAGATTGTGTGGGCGCATCGCGTCGACAAGGACGCCGAGGTGGAGCCGGGCGCGACGCTGCGCGTCTATGCCGACCTGCTGCCGGCGTCCGACGGGACGGCGCCTTTTTCGATCCACACGTTTAACCAGATCACCGGCGGCAACACGATTTTTCCGCGGCAGGCGGCCGTGGCGAACGATCACTTCGTCTTCACCGGAAAAAAAGACGACGACAAGCAGACCGCCATCGGGAAGCAGTTCGCGACCTTCCACGGCATCGAGAAGCCGTACTATGCGACGCCCGGCGACGGCATCTTCCACTTCTATTTTCCCGAGCAGGGACTGGTGCTGCCCGGCCAGTTCATTCCCGGCGCCGACTCGCATAGTCGCGCGTATGGCGCGTACGGCGCGGTCGGCATGGGCGTCGGTTCGACTACGCTCGGCTTCGGATGGTCGACCGGCTACATCTACTTCACGATGGCGAAGGAGCGCCGCGTCACCTTCCGCGGCAGGTTGAGCCCCTGGGTCACCGGCAAGGACATCGTCCTCGAGTTGCTGCGCCGCTGGGGCGCGAAGCAGTCGCAGGCGATGTCGGTGGAGCTGGTGGATGCCGACCAGCAGCTGCCGATCGCGTTTCGCAACACGATTGCCAACATGATGGCGGAGGCCGAGGCGCTCAACGGCATTTTCGCCCCCGACGACATCACCTACGCGTGGTATCGGGCGAAGGGGATGGAGACGCTGCCGTATCCGCATTTCGCATGCGGTCCGGACGCCCGCTTCGAGATCGACGAAGAGCTGGTGTTGAACGACATCACGCCGATGATCGCCAAGCCGTTCAGTCCCGGCAACGCGTTCCCCGCCGAGGAAGTGGCGCGCGAACGGATCGAGTTCGACAAGGCGATGATCGGATCGTGCACCAACGGCAGCTACGACGATCTGCTTGTCCGCGGCACTGGTCATGATGGCCGCGCGGCAAAAAGGCATCACGAAGGTTCAGAAGGAATTGGTCGTGTTCCCGGGATCGGGTGGCGTGAAGATCGCGATCGAGCGTCCGGACCCGAGGCTCAACGGTGAATCGATTGCCGATGTGTTCCGCGGCGTTGGCGGGGAGATCCGCGCGTCCTGGTGCGGGCCGTGCTTCGGCCAGGGCAGCGACGCGTTGACCAAGGGGCAGCGCGCCATCACGTCGTTCAATCGCAACTGGCAGAACCGCATGGGCCTCGGCGGCGAGGGCTATCTCGCCTCGCCCTCGGTGGTAGCCGCGTCCGCGCTTGCGGGCTACATGGCGCCGCCCACCGAGCTTGGCCTGCTGTGGGATCCGGACAAGTACGGCGTCTAGGGCCACCGATTGACACCGATTGGTCACCGATTATCAGTGCCTAATCGGTGTTAATCGGTGGCCTAGCGCGGCACGCGCGTGAACACGTCCTTGACCGAGGCATAGTTCTTCGCGCCCCTGAGCGAGTAGCCGTGCTGCACGATCACGAGGCGCTCGACGGTCATTTCCGATCCATCCGCATTGAGCGTGAGCGACTGGCGTGACGAGACCGTCTGCCCGCTGATGGTGCCGCCCCTCTCGACGACGAGGCGAGTGCCGTCCCAGTAGGCGCGTCGTTCGTCCCCGCTGAGCGGGTCCGCCGGCGCCTTCGGCGCTGCGACAATCGGATAGGTGTCTGAGAGAGTCCTGCCGGCGGTGGTCATGTCGAGTCGAATTTGATCGGCGGTGTGATCGATGACGAACGTCATCTCGGTCACCGGCGTATTTTGGGTTGGAGATCCGCTGCGCGCGGCGACCATCTGCCAGGAGCCCGTAAAGTTGGCGCGCTCAACTGCCGGTTGCGTGACGAGTACGGCGGCGACGAGAACGAGGACCAGGTGCATACGGCCTCCTCGTCTGCAGGATAGCAGAGCCAGCTCGAATTGAATCTCAGCCGTGACACCTCCGACGCACTGACGATTGCGATACATCAGTCCACGGATTACACGGATTACACGGATAAGAAAGGGCGGCTGGAAGAAACTGCGATGCCCCATCGATCGGCCGGTCGCAGATTTCACGTACCCGTCAGCCCGCGATTCGTGATTTACGCCTGAATCGCCACGGCATGCCGCCTGCAGCTTCTGCGGCATGCCTCTCCAGCCTTTCCCCGATCCGGATACGTTCAAAATCATCGGTGCCGCGATGCGGGTTCACACCGAGCTGGGTTGCGGCTTCTTGGAGAAGGTCTATAAGACCGCGCTGCCGATTGAGTTCGCTCGTTCAGGTATTCCGTTCAGACGAGAGGTCTACTTGCCGATCTACTACGGCGGGGAGCAACTGCTTCTCGACTATCACGTCGACTTCATCTGCTTCAACGACGTGATCGTCGAAGTCAAAGCGGCGGGCGCACTTACGACTCGTGACGAGGCTCAGTTGCTGAATTACTTGAAGGCGTCGAAGATGCGACGCGGCCTGTTGATCAACTTTGGCGCGACAAGCCTGCAGCACAAACGCCGAGTTCTCGGATAACGAGCCCGCGGCGCCGGGCGTAGCCCGGCGCGTGCACGGAGAGCGGCCGCCGACTTTGAGAGACCTCGGAGTGAAAGTGTCAGGTCTCTCAAATCGGCGGCCGCTCTCCGTGCCGGGCGGCCTTCGGCCGCCCCGCGGGCGGTTCATCCGTGTAATCCGTGTAATCCGTGGATGATCCTTCACGGGCGTGTCACCAACGGCGGGCGATCGGCAAATAGGTTGGCATGAAGCACGTCATCTATGTCGCCGCTCTGCTCATCACTACGTTCGTCACCGGATCCGCGCAACCCACTCCCCAGGCGGCCGCGGACGACTTGCTCGCGGCCGACCGCGCATTCGCCGCGTCTGGCGCGAAGACCGACGTCGTCACCGCGCTCAGCGCGATGTTTGCGCCGGACGTGGTGCTGACGCACTCAGGCGGCATCGCGTATGGATTGCCAAAGTCGGTCGACGCCCTCAAAGCGAATCCGATCAACGAAGGACGGATTGAGTGGACGCCGGTCAGGGTCAGCGTCTCGGGCGATGGCCGTCATGGCTTCACTGCCGGCGTCATGACGCTGCATCGGCCCGACGGCGCGACCACGCCGATGAAGTACCTCGCCTATTGGGGAAAGCAAACCGACGGCTGGCGCGTGCTGGCCTACAAGCGTGGCGTATCGAAAGTGCCGGCGCCGGAGACACAAGTGTCGTTCGTGTTACCGAAGCAATTGACGACCGGTGCCACTGACGCGGCGACCATCGAGCGCTATCGCGACAGCCTTGCCGAAGCCGAGCGTTCGTTTTCGCGCGATGCGCAGACGATGGGTATTGGACCGGCGTTCAAGCACTACGGTCATCCCGATGCGATCAACCTCGGTGGACCTGACGTGTCGGTATTCCTGCTCCGCAACGATCAAATCGCCGGTGCCGTCGGCGGCAATGCCCCACCGAATACCAGCCCGGTGAACTGGGGATCTGAGAAAGCGATCGTCGCGGCGAGTGGCGATTTCGGCGTCAACATCGGCTACATCGTGCAGAACAAGCCCGGCGCCGATGGAAAAATTCCGCCGGGTCAGCCGTTCTTCACGATTTGGAAACGCGACACGCTTAAAGATCGGTGGTTGTACATCGCGGAATAAAAGGGTGCACAAGGTGCACCGGGTGTGTCAGAACAACGGGTGGACGTTTCCGAAGAGCACCAGGCCCAGCGCGTAGAACATGACGAAGCACGCCACGAACCAGGAATGGCGGGCTTCGCCGCGGAGACTGGCCAGCAGCAGCGGAATCGGGAACAGCACCGCACAATACCGGCCGAGGCCCTCGAGTTGTCCTGAGGAGAGCGGCAGGATCAGTCCGAGGAAGATGATCGCCGCGTAACCAAACCCAAATCGCTTCCACACAAACGGCACCATGGCCAACGCGAGTACGGCGGAGATGGTGTTGAGCGTATCGTACGGCGCCATTCGCTCGCCGATCAAATACGGCATCGGCCGCGTGATCAGTTCCTCCGCGACCGCAACGATGCCGCCCAGCGGGTTGCCACCCGGCAGGTAGCCTGACGTGCCCCAGCGCGTGATGCTGTCGTACCACGTGAAGGGATTGCCGCTGAGCCGATAGTTGAAATAGCAATAGGCGCCGAAGCCGAGCAGGCTGCCTGCGACCGCCAGCATCGCGCGGATGCGTTCCCGCGTCGTGCCGTCGCTGGCGTGCCACGCGATCCAGGCCAGTGCCGGCACGAACATCACGCCGTTAACGCGCGTGGCGGTCATGGCGGCGCCCGCGATCGCGGCCACCAGCCACATTCGCTGTCGCAGCGCCAGGACCGCGCCGATCAGCGTCAGGAAGAAGAGGCTCTCGCTGTAGACGATGCCGAAGAAATACGCCGACGGAAAGACGGCCGCGTAGATGGTAGCCCTGATCGCTGACTCGCGCGGCAAATCAAGGGTGGCGAGTCGATACAACAGCGGCATCGCAACCGCAAACGCGATCCACGACACGAGGATGCCCGCGAAATAGAAATCGTGCTTATCCCCTCCGAGCAGCCGACCGCCGATCCCCATCAACGTCGGGTAGAGCGGAAAGAATGCCAGGTTGCTGCGTCCGCCCTCGGTGAAGGCGTAGCCGTTGGCGGCGATGCCCTGGTACCAGCCGGCGTCGTAACGCGCAAAACGATCCCAAAAGGGATTCGGTCCGTCCAGGACGGTGAAACCTTGATCCTGGTAGTCGGGAATGGTCAGGTTGGCGATGAACCCGACGAATGCGCCGATTATGCGAAAGCCGATCGCGGCGAGCGCAATGCGGACCTCGATCGGCAGACGTATCCTGTGCACAGCCTGGGGGGCGGCGACTAGCACGGCCGTAACTTATCAGGTTCTATGGAGCAGATCGATGGATGTGCGTGGCGCCCGCCTTCCCGCGATAGCGCACAAATGCATGGAACGACAGCGGCGATCCGTATGACTCGGAGAGGTTGTCGGGCACCATATAGCCGGTCACGTCGCCGCCAAAGCCGAGTGTTCCCCACGCTCGCGACGACACGTCCCGCACGTAGCCGAGCGTCAAGGCGCCAATCGGCGATTGCCGGTGCGTGTGGGCCGTGCCGATGGGATGAAAACCGGCATCGAGAATGTCCTTCTCTACCCACTCGGCGCGCATGAAGAAGGCGTGCTTCCTGACCCGCTGCGACGCCTCGATCAGGTAGGCCTCGAGGTTGCCGAACACCTCGCGATTCTGGCCGAACGCCGCCAGCCACGCGATCGATCGATTCGCGTCCCCTTGAAATACGACGCTGATGCCGTCACGCGGGTCGCGTCATACGGAGACTTGCGCTCGGGCGTCTTGAGATCCGCTCCCGACAGCTGAATGGCCCACGGACCGTCTGCCCAGGAAAGGCGCGCACCATACGAATCCAGTGCGGCCGTGTCGAGATCGAGCCGATCTTCGTCGGGCTCCTGGCCGTGAAACGCACCGGCCTCGAACTTGAATCCCGCGCGCTCAATGCCGATCGCCACCACTCCTGGCGTGATGTGCGTCGCATCGAGATAGTGATGCGACAGCGGCGCCTGCGGGTTCTCCGCCGCCGAAGGCCGGTGCATGAACACCGGTGGTCCGATCGGCGCAGGCCCCACTGCATACGCCTGGAGCAAGAGTGTTGACGCGCCAATCGATCGCGAGAACTCCGCACCGAGATTCATGATCAGGTCATGCGGATGTTGATAGTCGACGAGCGGCGCACCGTTGAACGTTTCACCGGTCTGGAACACCTGCGGCGAACCGATGTCGCGTAGCGTGAACGGCTCGAACGAAAACATCGCGTCGATGCGGAGATGCGAAGCGCTGCTGAAGGACCTGGCCAGCGTCGTCATCAGCCAGTTCTGTGATTCGACTTCGTCGAAGTCGGTGAACTTGCGGTACTGATAGTTGTAACCGGCGAACACATTGGCCTCGACGCCCCACTGCCACGCCTCCGACGTCACGCTGTGTTGATGCGCGGGTTCCTGCGCGAACGCCGTCGTCGCCGACAGGCACATGGCGGTGCAGGCCGCCGCCAGGCAACGACGCATCACCGGATGATAATGCGCCCCTGGAACGCCGGCACGCTCAGCATGGTGTGGTCGTGGTACTCGCACGTGCGCGCCGTGGTGAAGATGCCAGTGTCGCCGCGCTGGCCGGGTGCGAGAAAGCCCGCCTGGACGATCTCAGGGCAGTCGGGATTGTTCGGGTCGATGCCGCCGACCACATCGTGGGGGCGATTGTCGTTGTTGAAAAACGTCACGCGCTGGCCAACCGCGATCGTGATCTCGAGCGGCGACATGCCCGCGGCGGTGATGGTGATCGTTGGTGGCCCGGCCGGCGCAGGCGCCGGAGCCGGAGTGGCCGTCGGCGGCGGCACCGGTGTTGGCGACGCGGGCGAGGCGCCGCTGGAGCACGCGACTCCCGTCGTCATCAGTGCGAGAAAAAGGCAAAGGCGCATCAGCATCCTCAGTCGCTTGCCCTGAGCGAGTCATCGAGCAGGCAATTCTGCTCGATGACAAGTCGAAGGGATACCGGGGCGCCTCCGGACTCGAGTCTGGCTACCGTATCACGACTGACGCAGCGTTGTGATCGGGTCCACCGAGGCGGCCCGGCGGGCGGGAATCATGCAGGCGAGCAGCGCGACTACCGCAAGCATCACTGGAACCGCGATGAAGGTGAACGGATCCAGCGTACCAACGCCGTAGACCAGGCCCGAAAGCGTGCGAGTGAGAATTACTGCTCCGGCGAGGCCGGCCGAGAGGCCGATCGCCGTGAGGATCAGGCCCTGGCCAAGTACCAGCTTGAGAATGGTCGCCCGGTCGGCGCCCAGCGCGAGACGAATGCCCATCTCCTGCGTGCGCTCGGACACGAGCAGCGAAATGGTGCCGTAGATGCCAATCGCTGCGAGCGTCAACGCGGTGCCCGCAAACAGCGCCAGCAGGAACGTCACGAATTGCGGCTGCGCCAATGCCGACGCCGCCACATCATCCATCGTCCGGATATCCGAGACGGGCAGGTTGCGGTCGATCGCGCGAATGGCGTCGCGAAGAGAACCGGCAATCGCCAGCGGATTGCCGTCCGTTTTTGCCACCAGCGTCATGCCTCTCGGCGCGCCGCCGATGTGCTCGGGCAGTTGCGAATGCGCGAGGTACATCTCGGCGCGGCCTTCCTCGACCACGGCGTTGTGGCGCACGTTGCCGACGATGCCCACAATCGTGAGCCAGGGCTTGTCGTCAGTGCCCATGTGGAACTGGCGGCCGATGGCGTCCTCGCCCGGCCAGTAACGCGACGCCATGGTTTCGTTGATCACGACCACTGGTTGCGTGCCTTCACGGTCGGCGCCGGTGAGGAACCGGCCACGAATCAACTTCAGCGACATGGCTTCGAAGTATCCCGGCGTCACCGCCTGGTAGTCGCCGTTCGGATTCTCTTCGGGTACGTATGGCCGGCCTTCGATCTTGATCGACCAGTCGCCGATCGATCGCGCCAACGGCAACACGCGCGCCGACCCGGCTGCACGCACACCAGGGATCTGCGCGATTCGTTCGGTGACCTGCCGGTGGAAGCGCACCACGTCCGCTGGTTGCGGATAATCGGTGGCCGGCACCTGGACCTGCGCGGTCAGCACATTCCCCGGATTGAAGCCGAGATCGATGCGGTTCAATTCGATCAAGCTTCGAATCAGCAGTCCCGCCGCGAGGGCGAGCACAACGGATGACGCCAGCTGCAGCACCACCAGCACGCGCCGCGCCAGTTGCCGCGAGCGACCCGCGGTTCCGCTGCGGCCGCCATCCTTCAACACGCCGGTCACGTCCGGCCGCGACAGCTGCAGCGCGGGCAGCAAGCCAAACAGAATGCCGGTGACGACGGCGAGCACCGCCGTGAATCCCAGCACGCTGCCATCGAGCGTCGTCTCGTCGATTCGCGGCAGGTTGGCCGGCCTCAACGTGATCACGATCTGCAGGCCGGCCCAGGCCACGGCCAAGACCGGCCGCGGCGCCGGCCACCGCCAGCATCACGCTCTCGGTCAGCAGTTGTCGGATGATGTGCGCGCGATCGGCGCCGAGCGCGGCGCGCACCGCGACTTCGCGGCGCCGGATGTCCGCGCGCGCGAGTTGGAGGTTCGCCACATTCGCGCAGGCGATCAACAGGACGAAGCCGACCGACCCGAACAGAATCAGCAGCGCGTTGCGCATGCCGCCGGTGATGAACTCCTGCGCCGGAATCACGCGGCGCGCCAGCCCGCCGAGGCTGCCATCCGGGCGCGAGCGGACGTAACCGGCCTTCACCCACCGCTCGGCGATGATCGGCAGCTCACTGGACGCGCTCGTGGCGCTCACATCGTCTTTGAGCCGGGCCAGCCCGGAGTACGAACGATTGCCCCACGCGCCGAGGCTGGATGGATTCACCACCTCGGGGACCCACGCCTCCGTGGGCCGCAGCGACGCGAAGTCGTTTGGCAGTTTGAACGACGCGGGCATCACGCCAATGATTGTTCGCGCGCGGCCGTTCACCTGGACGCTCTGGCCCACGATGCTCGCGTTTCCGCCGAAGCGCCGCTGCCACAAGCCGTGGCTGATGACGATGACGTCGCTCGTTCCACCGGCGGTGTCTGCGGGCG
Organism: uncultured Acidimicrobiia bacterium; assembly: GCA_963784445.1. Classification (GTDB taxonomy): domain Bacteria; phylum Acidobacteriota; class Vicinamibacteria; order Vicinamibacterales; family UBA2999; genus 12-FULL-67-14b. The sequence continues at coordinate 519,451 of CAWARO010000004.1, forward strand.
TGAAGGTGCGGCCGATCATCGCCGGCGTGCGAGTGACCTCGAACAGATTCGGCGTCGCGGACCCGGCGCGCACCAGCTCAGGCTCCTGCCCACCGGTGAAGCTCGCGTCGTACTCCTGGTAGCCCGCGATGTCGACGAAGCTCTGCGCTTCGCGCGGATATGTGAACACCTCGATTAAGGACAGGTGCGTAGCTTCCGCGCGGTCCTGCCCCCAGATGACGGTCAAGCGATCGGCATCGCCGTAAGGCAGCGGGCTCAGTAGCGCCGCCTTGACGAGGCTGAACACCGCCGTATTGGCCCCGATCCCGAGCGCCAGCGTGACGATGGTGATAGCGGCGAACCCGCGGTCGCGAATCAGTCGGGCAAAAGAGTGGCGGATGTCCTGCGAAAGGCGGTCCATGTCCGCCTTTGATGGTGAAAACGCGCCCAAGGTTGGAAATTACGTTAGACGTAAGCGAGTAAGCGAAAGGGAAGCAGGTTCCTTTTTACGGGGTTTGAAAGTGTGTTCGTGGCTCGCAGCGGACCGGGAAGTTCACCGAGTTGGCGACGAAGCAGAGGTGATGCGCGCGGTCGTGCAGCGACTCCGCGAATTTCAGGTCACTGCCTTTTTCCAACGTCACCGCTGGCCGCAGGATCACCTCCGTGAAGTGCCCGCCCGTATCCTCGGTCTCGGCCATCGTCCCAACCGCATCGTCCTCGTAGTCGACGACGACGACCTTGTGCGTGGCGCAGAGGTGCAAGTACCACAGCATGTGGCACGACGAGAGGGACATCACGAGCAGTTCTTCGGGGTTGTAGCGGGTGCGGTCGCCGCGGAACGCCGGATCGGATGATCCGGGAATCGCCGGTTTGCCCGCCACCGAGTATTCGTGCGCGCGCTCGTAACCGCGGTAGTCCCGCGTGCCCTGGCCGGTATTGCCCGTCCAACGCATGCGAATGGGGTATTGGTGCGATTTCCCGTGATTTACCGCCTGAACGTCACCTGACACTTGTCACCTCCCACCGCTGACGACAGCCACTAACATACCTCGCCGCCGGGCGACAGTATCGGTCCCATGATTGCGGTAGATGTCCGGGCGCTGAAGAAATCCTACGGTGATGTGCACGCGTTACGCGGCATCGATCTCACCATCGACGGCACGGGGCAAATCATCGGCCTGCTTGGCCCGAACGGGGCCGGCAAGACCACGCTGGTCGAGATCCTCGAAGGGCTGCGGACGGCCTCGTCGGGTGCAGTGACAGTGCTCGGGCTCGATCCCGCCCATGCACCCGGTGCGCTGCGCGTGCGGCTCGGCGTGCAGCTGCAGACCACCGCCTTCATGACCGAGCTCACGGTCGTCGAGACGCTGCGCCTCTACGCGGCGCTGTATCCCCGATCGCGGGCGATACCCGACGTGCTCGATCGCGTCGATCTGAAAGACAAGGCCAAGGCGCTGGTGCGCACGCTGTCCGGTGGACAGAAGCAGCGCCTCGCTTTGGCCATGGCCATGCTGCACGAGCCCGAGCTCTATATCCTCGACGAGCCGACATCCGGTCTCGATCCGATCGCGCGCCGGCAGATTCACGACATCCTGCTCGCGCTGAAACGCGAGGGCAAGACCATTCTGCTGTCGTCGCACTATCTCGACGAGATCGAAGCGCTGGCCGATCGGGTGATCATCCTGTCGGCTGGACAGATCGTCGCCGACGGCACGCCGCTCGAGCTCCTCGCGCGCTCGGCGGGTGCGTCGACGCTGTGGCTCGAGGTGAACGGCGTGAACGATCCGTCGCGGCTGCTGCCCCAGGCGACCTTTGAAGGTCGTGACGGCGCGCTGTTTCGTTTCCGCACCTCCGATCCAACCGCGGCGATTGTCACCCTGGCGGACTCGTTGCGTGCCTCCGGCGCCACGCTCACCGACCTTCGCCTCAAGCGGCCCTCGCTCGAAGACGTGTATCTCGAATTGATTGAGGGAGGCCGATCATGATGCGTGCGACCCTGGCGCTCGATCCGCGCCCAGTTCATCGAGATCCGCCGATCGAAGACGGCATTGTTCTGGATGACCGCGTTCCCGCTGGGATTTCTGCTCCTGTTCGGATTCGTGATGGCGCGGAGTGACGCGCGGGTCATGGCGTTCATGATGCCGGGCCTCCTCACCACGACGTTGATGTCCGGGTCACTGTTCGGCGTTGCATTTCCTTTGGTGCAACAACGTGAGACCGGATTGCTCCGCCGGCTGCGCGTCACACCGGTGCCGGCCGCGGCCGTGGCGGTTGCGCACGGTGTGACCTCGGTTGCGATCGGGTTGCTGTCGTTGATCATCCTGATGATCCTGGCGCGGCTGATCTTCGGCATGCAGATGGCCGGCTCCTGGCCGTCGCTGATCGTCGTCTACTTATGCGGCGCGTGCGCGCTGGTGCCGATGGGCCTCCTCGTCGGCGCCACGGCACGCGACATCAGGACCGCGCCGGCGATTGCCAACCTGCTGTTCTTCCCGTTGATGTTCCTGTCGGGCTCGGCGTTCCCATTCGCGATGCTCCCCGACGGCGTGAAGACGTTCGCGCGCGTGCTGCCGACGACCTACCTCAACGAATCGTACTCGGGGGTGATCGTCGCCGGCCAAAGCATCTGGCCGATGGCTGGCACGCTCGCCGTGCTCATCGCCACCGGCGTCATCGGCATCATCCTGACCTCGATGCTGTTTCGGTGGGAGGGCACGGATCCGATTCCGCGGCGATCGCTCGCGATGATCGCCGCCGCGTTCGCCGTGACGCTCGGCATCGCCGCGCTCGCGGCGCCGGCCTTCCGCATCGCCGAAATGCCCGGCACGCGCCGCATCGACGCAGGCGCTGCGAGCGGGGAGGTGCTCGTGCTGCGCGGGGCCACCGTGCTCGATGGACTCGGCGGCCGCATCGCCAACGCCCGCGTGGTGATTCGTGATCACCGCGTTGCGGAAGTGTCGCTGGACGACGACCGCGTGGCGGTGCCTGAAGGGGCGACGGTTGAAGATGTGCGCGGCCGCTTCATGATTCCCGGCCTGTTCGATTCGCACGTGCACTGGGGCGGATCGGGCGGCGTCGGCAGCTCACCGATCGAGCAGACCGAGGATCGGCTGTCGCACGACTACGCGGCGACGCTGGCCTCCGGCGTGACGTCAGTGATCTCGCTCACCGACGATGTGGCGGCGATGGAAAAGCTCGCGGTGGATGTGGCGTCGACCAAGCGGAACGCGCCGCGGACGTTCTACTCCGGTCCGTCGGTTACCGCTCGCGGCGGACACCCGGCTGCGATGTTTGGCTTCATGCCGGGCCTTGCGGACCTGCTGACGCGGCAGGTGGAAACGCCTGACGAGGCTCGAGCGGCTATCGCCGACCTCGACCGTCGTCGTGTCGATCTCGTGAAGCTCGTGCTGGAGCCGGGCTTTCCCGGACGACACCTGCCGAAGCTGAAGGATGAGGTGTTTCTCGCGGCCATGGCCGAAGCGAAGAAGCGCCGGATGCGCACGACGGTGCACGTCGGCACCGACGCGGATGCGCGCCTGGCGATCGAGGCGGGCACGAACGGGTTGGAGCACAGCGCGCGTGGATTGACCGACGACACGATCGCGATGATGGCCGCGAAGAAGGTGACGTTCACGCCGACGCTTGTGGTGCTCGACTGGGCCTGGAAGCGGGGCGCCATCCGCGGCGAGGATGCCGATGTGAGACGCCTGGCGATGCCGGCGATCATGCAGGCGCTGCTCGAGCCGAGCTCACCGCTGGCGCCGATGCTTGGCGAAGGCGCAATGGCCGACGGCATGGCACGCGCCTTCGAAGGATCGCTGCAGCAGGTCGGCCGCGCGATCAAGGCCGGCGTTCCGATCCTTGCGGGATCCGACGGCGGCAACCCCGCCACGTTCCACGGCATCGCGCTGATTCGCGAGCTGGAATTGCTGGCGCAAGCGGGCATGCCGTTGACCGATGTGTTGAAGGCCGCCACGTCCCGCGCGGCGGATCGTCTCGGACAATCCACGCTCGGCCGCATCTCCGCCAACGCCGTCGCGGATCTCGTGGTCCTCGAAGCCGATCCCACCGAGGATGTTCGCGCGTATCGCCGCGTCCAGGCGGTGTATCTGGGCGGCCGAAAGGTCGATACAGTTGTACGCTGAGACGCCAATGCCGACGAGCAGGTCACCCCTGAAGCAGCTGGGCTGGGAGCCCTTTGCCTGGCTGATCTACTCGCTGCCGTACCTGTTTTCGTCGCTGGTATCGCCGGTGTTCGAAGGCCAGCGGCCTTGGTATGTCGCGTCTTACGTCGCCTTCCTGGTGCTCTACTTCGCCGGGCACTTCGTGCGCAACCCGCGCATCCTCTGGATCATCGCGGGCCTCGACGCCATCGCATTTCTCGGCAGCATCCGCAATCCGTCGGCGGCGTGTTTCTTCATCTATGGCTCGGCGCTGATCGCCAACGGGTTCGCACCGCGACAGGCGCGCATGGTGCTCGCGGCCCAGGTGCTCGTCGGCACCGCCGCATCGGCGGCGCTCAACATGGAGTGGTGGTTCTACATGGCGTCGGTGGTGATCTCGGCGCTGATTGGCGCGGTGACGATCCAGGCCGCCGCCAAGGCCGCCGGCGACGCCAGGTTGCGGATGGCGCACGAAGAGATCGAGCGGATTGCGAAGCTCGCCGAACGCGAGCGGATCGCGCGCGATCTGCACGACGTGCTGGGACACACCCTGTCGGTGGTCGTCCTCAAGAGCGAGCTGGCGCAGAAACTCATGACCCGCGACCCGTCGCGCGCGCTGCAGGAGATGGCGGAGGTCGAACGCATCTCGCGCCAGGGGCTCGCCGAAGTGCGCGAAGCGATCACCGGGTATCGATCGTCGGGGCTCGCTGCGGAGATCGAACACGTTCGTGAAACCCTGACCGCGGCAGGAATCGACGCGACGATCGAAGCGCGGCCGGTGGCGCTCGCGCCTGCGCAGGAAACTGCGCTGTCGCTGGCGCTGCGCGAAGCGGCGACCAATGTGATTCGCCACGCGGCGGCCACGCGTTGCCACATCAAGTTCTACGCGCAGGACGGCTCGGCGCTGATGGAAGTGCAGGACGATGGCCGCGGCGGGGATGCGCCGTTTGGGAACGGCCTCAGCGGCATGCGCGAGCGGATTCACGCGCTTGGCGGCGCGCTGATGCGCGAGACCGATCGCGGGACGCGCCTGTTGATTCGCCTGCCGCTGAAGATTGAGGGCTGATGCCGATCCGCGTTCTGATCGCCGAAGACCAGAGCATGGTCCTCGGCGCCCTTGCCGCCCTTCTCGAAATCGAATCCGACATCGAGGTGGTGGCGCGTGCGCACGACGGCCGCGAAGCGCTGATGCTCTCGCAGCGCACCGATCCCGATGTGGTGCTCACCGACATCGAGATGCCGAACATGACCGGCCTCGAGATGGCCGCCGAGTTGAACCGCACCCGCAAGGGCCAGCGCCCGCGCGTGATCATCCTCACCACCTTCGCGCGGCCCGGCTACCTGCGGCGCGCGCTGGAGGCCGGCGCCTCCGGTTACCTGTTGAAGGACGCGCCCGCCGAGAAGCTGGCCGACGCCATCCGCGGCGTGCACCAGGGCCTTCGCGTCGTCGATCCGCAACTGGCGCAGGACGCCTGGGGCGAGGCCGACCCGCTGACCGATCGCGAACGGCAGGTGCTCCGTGCCGCCGAAGAGGGGCTTGCAAGCGCCGACATTGCGAGACGGCTGAACCTGTCGGAAGGCACCGTCAGGAACTACCTGTCCGAGTCCATCGCCAAACTGGGCGTCTCGAACCGCATCGAGGCCGCGCGTCTCGCCCGCCAGCGAGGTTGGTTGTAAGCTAACGGGCGTGAAAGCCCTCCTCACTCTGATTGCTGCGACCGCATTCGTCGCGCAACAACCCACGCCGCTTCACGGCCTCCTGACGCGATCCTCGTCGGATTTCCCGGGTAAGGCCGGCATCTGGGTCAAGCACCTCACCACTGGCGAAACCGCCGGTGTCCGTGACAGCGAGATCTTCAACAGCGCCAGCGTGATCAAGATTCCGGTGATGGTGCAGGCGTTCCAGATGGCCGAGCGCGGCGAGCTCAAGCTGGACGAACGCATCACCATCAGCAAGGCAGACATTCGTGGCGGATCCGGGATTTTCCGCTATCACGACGAGGGCCTGCAGCCCACGTTCCGCGACGTGCTGCTGCAGATGATCGTCACCAGCGACAACACCGCCACCGATTTGTCGATCGCGAAGGTCGGCGGCGTGGCGCGCGTGAACGCGTGGCTCAAGCAGGCGGGGTACGCCGACCCTTCGACAAGCTCAGGGTCGCCCCGAGCGGAGTCGAGGGGCGACGGTATGAGGCTCACGCAAACCACCGGCGAGCTGTTTGCGAAGTACAACGCGCTGGGTCCGGCGGACGATCGCAACGCCAAGACCAACGCCGATCGATCCTACTGGCTCGGCGAGATCACGCCGCGCAGCGTCGGCCTGATGCTCGAGGCGATCGAGAAGAAGACCATCGCCTCGGCGGCGAGCTGCGAAGCGATGCTGCGAATGCTGCGCGCCCAGCAGGCCGGCCAGCGGCGGCTCAATCACTATCTCTCGGTGCCCGTCGCCCACAAGACGGGCGACTTTCCTCCGGTGCTGGCCAATGACGTCGGCATCATCTACGCGCGCTCGGGACCGATCGTCGTGTCGTACCTCGGCAACGCCATCACCGGCAATTACGGCGAGGCCGAAGATCGCATCGGCCGTTTCGCGCAACAACTCGTGGAGCTACTGGATAAATGAACTCACTGGGATCGGGGATCAGGGATCGGGGATCGGTGTTGGCGCTTTCATTATTCGTCATTTGTTATTCGTTATTTCTGGCGAGCGTAGCGAGCGCACAAGAGCCAGCCCTGTGGCCTGGCGCCAAATACGACCCCGCGATTCCCACCATCAAGTCGGTGCTCGGACACGATCACGGTGAAGTGATCACGCCGCCCGAGGGCGTGGCGCAGTACCTGCAGGCGCTGCAGAAGGCCGCGCCCACCCGGTCGCGGCTGATCGAGTACGCGCGCTCGTGGGAAGGCCGGCCGCTGTGGCTGTTCGTGATTGGCAGCCCCGATCGCATCGCGAAACTCGAACAGGTGAAAACGGACTTGCAGCGATTTGGGGATCCGCGCCGCATCTCCGGGGCCGACGCCGATCGGCTGCTCAAAGAGCTCCCCGTCGTGGTCTGGTTGATTCACGGCGTCCACGGCAACGAGATTTCCTCCGCGGATGCGGCGCTGGCCGAGGCCTATCACCTGCTGGCCTCACAAGGCGATGCCGGCGTCGACGCCGTATTTCGCGATGCGCTCGTGCTGATCGATCCGATGCAGAACCCCGACGGCCGCGCGCGCTTCGTGTCCACCAACCTGCAGGGCCGCGCCGCCACCGCAGACCCGGCTCCATACTCGGCCGAGCACGACGAGCCGTGGCCAGGCGGGCGCAGCAATCACTATCTCTTCGACATGAACCGCGACTGGTTCGCACAGTCGCAGCCGGAAACCCGCGGCCGCATCAAGATCGGCCTCGAGTTCCTGCCGCAGATCACCGTCGACCTCCACGAGCAGGGCGGCGACAACGCGTATTACTTCTCGCCGCCCGCGGAAGCGATCAACCCGCACGTCACGAAGAGCCAGATTGCCGCGTGGGAGCTAATCGGCCGGGCCAACGCCGCACGCTTCGACGAGCGCGGCTGGGCGTACTACATCCGCGAGGTCTACGACGCCTTCTATCCGGGCTACGGAGACTCCTGGCCGACGTTCCAGGGATCGATCGGCAACACCTACGAACAGGCGTCGGCGCGCGGCCTCGCCTTCGCGCGCAGCGACGGCGACACACTGACGTATCGCGACGGCGTGATGCACCACTTCAACGCCGCGATCGTGACGGCGGTGACCGCCGCCCGCAACCGCGAACGGTTCATGCGCGACTACCTCGAGTATCGGCGCACCGCGGTCGCCGAAGGCGAGAAGGGACCGATTCGCGAATACGTGATCGTCCCCGGCCAGGACATCTCACGGGCCGAGCTGCTGGCGCGTAATCTCGCGACCCAAGGCATCGAAGTCCGCCGCGCCGAGGAACCGATCAAGCTCGCGTCGCGGACCGTTCCGGCCGGCGCCTTCATCGTCTCGAACGCGCAGCCGACCGCGCGCATGATTCGCAACCTGCTCGATCCGAAAACGGAGCAGTCGGCGGAATTCATCAAACGGCAGGAAGAGCGCCGCAAGATGCGGCTCAACGATCAGATCTACGACATCACCGCGTGGAACCTGCCGATGCTGTTCGACGTGGAAACGGTGACGAGTCCGGCCGCCATCAGCGTGAAGACAACGATGGTGCCGTCGCAATACGACGCGCCGTTCCCGGCGCGGCCGTTGGCGGCGTCGAAAGTGGGATACCTGATGCCGTGGGGATCGGCGGCGATCGCATTGTCGGCCGATGCCATGCGGCAGGGCATTCGCGTTCGCAGCGTTGGCGGCGCGTTCACGCACAACGGCCGGCGCTACCCGATCGGCACCGCGTTCATCCGCAATAGCGAGAACCCCGCTGATCTCAACACCAGGCTCGCGGCGTTGATCGTCAAGCACGGCGCCGAGCTGGTGCCGATCGATTCCACGTGGGTCGACGATGGCACATCGCTCGGCAGCAATGACGTGGCGCCGTTAAAGGTGCCGAAGGTGCTGCAGGTGTGGGATACGCCGACGCTGTCGCTCTCTGCGGGATGGATGCGCTACGCGCTGGAGCGGCGCTTCGGTGTGTCGCCGACCACCGTGCGCGCCAGCTCGCTGGGCCGCGCCAACTTCAACGACTACGACGTGATCGTGCTGCCGTCGGGCGCCTACGGCGGATCGATCAACGAAGCCCTGTTGAACCGGATCAAGGATTGGCTCCGTGCCGGCGGCACGCTCGTCACCGTCGCTGAGGCCTCGCGTTGGGCCACGGGATCCGGTGTCGGGCTGTTGGACACCACCACCCTCCTGAAGGACGGGCGTCCTGATGTGCCGCCTCCGGCAGGTGCATCGGGTGCATCAGGTGCATCGAGTGCATCAGGTGCATCGAGTGCATCAGGTGCGAAGCCGGGTGAAGCGTTCGATTACGACAAGGCGATTCAGCCCGATCGCGAGCGGCCCGCGTCGCAACCCGGCGCGATCCTGCGCGTCACGCTCGACACCAATCACTGGCTGACCGCCGGCCACGACGCCGACGCGCAGGTGATGATCGAAGGCAATCGCGTGTTCGCGCCGCTCAAGCTGAACAGCGGCCGCAACGTCGGCGTCTACGCTCCCAAGGACAAATTGATTGCCTCCGGCCTGATTTGGCCCGATGCGCAGGATATCCTCGTGCAGAAGGCGTTCCTCATGCACCAGCCCTTCGGCCAGGGACATGTGATTGCATTCGCTGAGGAGCCGAACTATCGTGCTTTCACCGAGGCGACGATGTTGCTGTTCATGAATGCCGTGGTGCTCGGCCCGGGGTACTAAGGAGTCTTAACCAATGAAACAGACGATGAAGAAGTTGATTCCGTGCGTCGCTGGCGTCGTCGCCTTGTATGCTGCCACCCTCGCCGTTCCAGCGGCGCAGAACGGCACGTATTTCCCGCCGCCGGGCGCCTGGGCCAAGAAGGCTCCCGCGGAGCTGGGCCTCGATCCGGTGAAGTTGCAGGAAGCCGTCGCGTACGCCCAAACGCGCGAGTCGAATCGCGCGATGGACTTTTCCGATCAGGAGACGATCTTCGGCTCGCTGCTCGGCTCGGTGCCAACCATTCGCGCCAAGACCAACGGTGTGGTCATCTACAAGGGCTACGTCGTCGCTGAATTCGGCGACACGACGTGGGCCGATCCGACCTACTCGGTGGCGAAGAGCATGCTGGCCACCGTGGCCGGCCTCGCCGTGGCTGACGGGTTAATCACGAACCTCGATGCCCCGGTCGGCACGACGGTGAAAGACGGCGGCTACGACTCCCCGCGCAACGCCCAGGTCACGTGGAAGCACCACTTGCAGCAGACCAGCGAGTGGGAAGGCACCATGTGGGGCAAGCAGGACAACTTCATCGGCAAGGAAGCGTTCGGCAACGGCGAGATGAAGCCGCGCGAGCAGATGAAGCCTGGCTCGCACTACGAATACAACGACGTCCGCATCAATCGCTTCGCGCTGTCGCTCCTGCGCACGTTCAACAAGCCGGTGCCGGAAGTGTTCCGCGAGCGGATCATGGATCCGATCGGCGCCTCGAACACCTGGCGATGGATCCCGTATCACAACAGCTTCGTCGAGGTGAACGGCAAGAAGATGGCGTCGGTCAGCGGCGGCACCCGCTGGGGCGGCGGCATGTGGATCAACTCATACGATATGGCGCGCTTCGGCTACTTGTGGCTGCGGGGCGGCAAGTGGGGCGACAAGCAGATTCTGCCGCCGGCGTATGTGAAGGAGGCGTTGACTCAGGGCGGCGCGGCCAACTCTCCCGGCAACGGCTACGGCTACCTGTGGTGGCTCAACACGACGGGCAAGGCACTCGCGGGGCTGCCGACCAACGCCTATTCGGCCAACGGCGCCGGCAGCAACACCATCACGGTGTCGCCCGACCACGACCTCGTCGTGGTGTGGCGCTGGCACCAGGGCAGCGCCGGGGAATTCGCCAGGCGCGTCGTCGCGGCAATCAAGCCCGGCACGATGTAAATCTGCAATCCGAGATCTGAGATCCGCAATCTCAGATCTCGGACTACCCCACCGAGTGATGCGGGCTATGCCGCCCGCATGTCATTTTCAATACCACTTCGCAATACATGTACGGCAAGCGCGACCCGCCCGCTAATCGCGAGCTTGCCGTAAATGGTAGCCAGATGCTTCTTCACTGTCTCTTCGCTGATGTCGAATTCCCGCGCAATCTGACGATTGCGGAGGCCGCGAGAGACCGCCTGTGCCATCTGGCGCTCGCGCTCGGTCAGAGACTCCACCTGCAAGTGATCGTTGAGGATCATGGCTTTATGCTCCATTCGGGGGCACAATTACCCCCGCACTCCCTCAAACGAGGCACACTGGAAAACCGAACACCCCCTAAGACCGACTCGTCGTTGACGGGTACGCAGTTCCTTCTGGAGCGCATGCGTGCCGGGGATACTAGTGCGCTTAACCGCTTGATGGACAGGTACTTACCGAGGTTGAGCCGCTGGGCCTCGGGGCGCCTGCCGCAGTGGGCCCGCGACGTCTCCGACACCGACGACCTCGTGCAGGACACGCTCATCCGTAGCGTGGCCAACCTCGACCATTTCGAGGCAAGGGGGGACGGTGCGTTGCAGGCCTACCTGCGCGGCGCGGTCATGAACCGCATCCGCGACGAGATTCGCCGCAAGCAACGCACGCCGGCCGTCGATCCGCTCGATTCCTCCATTCCGGCGAAGATCCGATCGCCGCTCGAGACCGCGATCGGCGCCGAGACGCTGGCCAAGTACGATCGCGCGCTCGAGCGTCTCGATCCCGAAACGCGCGAAGCGGTGATCGCGCGCATCGAGATGGGCTGCTCGTACGCGGAGGTCGCCGAGCTGATGGGCAAACCGAGCGCCGACGCGGCGCGCATGACGGTAAGCCGCGCGCTGGTGCGCCTCGCGGAGGAGATGCGGCGTGGCTGACGATAACCTCCTGAGCGCGGCGGGCCGCATCGCCGACGGCGAGCACATCGACTGGGCCTCGATCACCTCGACGCTGCCGTCGGAGGAAGATCGCGCCATCGCTGAAGAGCTCGCCGTGGTCGCGCAGATCGCGGCCGGGCATCGGGAGCTGCATCAACTGCTCCCGGCCAACCCCAGCACGCCAACCAACCTGGTGCCCGACCGCGCGCGGTGGGGCCACCTCGACCTGCTCAACATCGTCGGACGCGGTTCGTACGGCACCGTGTATCGCGCGTGGGACACGCGGCTCGAGCGGCTGATCGCGCTCAAACTGTTTCACGGCGCGCGGAATCCGGACGCGGTGATGCAGGAAGGGCGCATGCTGGCGCGCATCCGTCACGAGAACGTGGTGACGGTCTACGGCGCGGACGTGATCGACGGCGTGGCCGGCATCTGGATGGAGCTGGTGCACGGCCGCACCGTCGACAATCTCGTCAAAGGTCAGGGGCCGATGCCGGGCCGCGAAGCGGCGGCGGTGGGCGCCGACATCGCGCGCGCGCTGGGAGCCGTACACGCCGCGGGATTGCTGCACTGCGATGTGAAAGCGCAGAACGTGGTGTGCGAAAGCGGCGGGCGCGTGGTGCTGACGGATTTCGGCGCCGGCCGCCTTGTTCCGGAAGCGCGGGACACCGATGACATGTCCGACGTCGCCGGCACACCGCGCTACATGGCGCCCGAGCTCTTCGAAGCGGGCGCCACCGCGACCAAGGCCGCCGACATCTACAGTCTTGGCGTGTTGTTGTACTTCCTGGTGTCTGGCAGATTCCCCGTCGACGGCAAGACGCTCGGCGAATTGCGCAAGGCCCATCAGGAGAGCAAACCGCGCTCGCTCGGCGAAGTGTGCCGTGGGTTACCGGAAGGTTTCATCGAGCTGGTTTCAAAGACCATCAACCGCGATCCGGCATTGCGGCCCGAATCGGCAGGCGACGTGCAAGCCGCACTCACAGCGCTCGCGAGTGTCCCGGTCAAAGCACCCAGGACTCGTTCTTTGTGGTGGGCCGCGATCCCGACGCTCGCGGTGTTGGTCATTGCCGCGGTTCTCTGGGCGGTACGAGCGCCGGTCCGTCCAGTAGCGAATACGTTGGCGGTGCTACCCATCACCAATTTCACCGGCGATTCGTCGAAGCAGTACGTCGCCGATGGTCTCACTGAAGTCCTCGTCGCTCATCTGGCTCGCCTGCCCGGCCTGCAGGTCGCATCGTCCGCGACGATGACAAGCGTGCGCGGCATGGAGAATGAAAGAGCGATCGCCGAAAAACTCGGCATCAGACTGCTGCTTTCCGGATCCGTGCTGCAGGCCAACGACCGCATCGTGCTCAGCGTCAAGCTGACCGATCCACACAGCGGCCGCGTGATCTGGGGCAGCCAGTTGGAGCGCCTGCCCTCGAACGTTCTTGATGCGCGATTCGAGATCGCGAGCCTGATTGCGTCGCGCCTTTCTCTCGAGGTTCCCCAATCGACAGCGGCCGATTCGCGTCAACTCACAGCCGAAGCGCAAGAAGCGTTCATGCGCGGGCTTGTGGAAGTTGCAACCGTGTCGAATGCCAGGATGCTCGAAGGCGTGCGGCTGTTCGAAAGGGCTGTGACGCTCGAGCCGGCCTGGGCCGAACCTCTTGCCTATCTTGCCTACGCGCAACAGTACACTTCAGAGTTCGGCGATCCAGCGTTGCGCGACGAACGCGCGGAGGTCGTGAGAGCGAACGCACTGCGCGCGATTCAATTGGATCCCCGTGTGCCGATGAGTTACACGGCGCTCGCGGCCGTGCAGGCCTACCACGATTGGGATTTTCAGAGGGCCGAGGCCACGCTCAAGCAGGGCCTGACTGCGTTGCCCGCAGACGGCTTCGTTCGCGGCCAGCTAGCGCTGCTTCTGGCTGCCGCCGGAAGCCTTGAGGAAGCGATCCGTGAAGCTGAGCGTTCGAGAGACGGCGAGCCGCTCGCGCCGGAGCGGCATGTCAATCTTGGCATGGTCCGATACTACGCGCGCGACTTCCAGCGCGGTCTCGCCGACATGGAGCAGGCACTCAAACTCGCACCGAACTTCGGCTTGGCATTCATCGGCAAGGGCCGAATTCTTGCTGCTCTCGGCAGGTACGACGCCGCCGCAGAGAATGTGCGACAGGCGATCGCGATTTCTCCAAATCCGGCGTATTTCGCGCTGCTCGGATTGGTTTATGCGCAAGCGGGCCGGTCGACGGAGTTGAATGAGGTCATGGCAACGCTTCGTGCCTTTGAATCGGCGGGGACCTTTGTGAGTATCGACAATTACGGCTACATTGCCTCATACCAAGGACGCATGGACGAGGCTTTCCGCCTGGTCGACGAGGCGATCACGCGGCGCATGACCAATGTGGTGTGGCTGGCAGTCGACGCCAGGGCAGACGCGATGCGCAGGGATCCTCGCTTCGATCAGCTGCGGGCGCGGATGGGTTCGATTTCTCGATAGGCTCGGCGGCGGACGGCCTTAGCGAAGGCGGATTTAGGCCGTGTAAGAATTCACGCGCGCGGCACGCATTGCGTCCACGAAGGTGAATCCCAGCGCGCGAGCATTCCGGAACGTCCGCACGAACAACATCAACCTGCGCATTTTCGTCCGGCCTCCTTTGAAGGTTTCGGCTGCCGAGTAAGTCACATCATTATAAGACAACAGATGACTAGAAAGGACATTGTGGCTGGATGAAAGCGTGCATAAACGTGAAAACTGGCTGCTCCCCGCGCTTCGCGCCGTTCTCTCGATTCCCTTCATACCGTCCCACCATTCAACCCTTGAACTATTGAACCCCTTGAACCCTTGAACCTCCTTCTTGTTGACATTCGACAAGAGCCACGGCATCCTCTTGTCGAATGTCGACAATACTCTCCGCTCTAGCTGTTGTAGCGGCTTCGTCGGGGCTGCTCGTCTCGCCATCCGAACTGGCCGCCATGCTCAAGGATCCCGCGGTGGTGGTGGTGGCCGTCGGCACCAACCCGGCGGATTTCGAACTGGGCCACGTGCCGGGCGCGCGCTTCGTCCTCTACGGCGACATCGCCATTGATACCGACGGCCTGCAATCCGAGCTGCCGCCGATCGATCAGCTGCGCCGCGTGCTCGCCGCTGCCGGCATCAACGACCGGTCCAAGGTGATCCTCTATGGCTCGACGATCGCCGCGACGCGGATGTTCTTCACGCTCGATTACTTCGGCCACCCGGGCGCGCGCCTGCTGAACGGCGGATTGAGCGCGTGGAAGGAGTCGGGCGGTGCGATTGAAACCGGGCCACAGATTAAGCGCCGATTTGACACAGATGTCGCGTCGTTGACGCCCAGGCCGCAACCCGATCGCGTCGTGTCCGCGGACTGGATCACGGAACGATTGTCGTCGCCGACCCTTCAACAAGCTCAGGGTCGCCCCGAGCGGAGTCGAGGGGCGAAGATGACATTGCTCGACGCGCGTCCCGATGCGGAGTTCACCGGCTCAGACGGCGGCATGAACGGCATGCACGTGAAAGGACACCTGCCCGACGCGCAGCAACTCGTATGGAACACGCTGCTCGATTCGTCCGGCCGTTTCCTGCCCGACGCCGAGCTCAAGAAAAAGTACGACGCGATTGGCGCCACCAAGGGCACGCCGCTCGTGAGCTATTGCATGGTGGGCATGCGCGCCTCGGTCACGTATTTCGTGGCCCGCCACCTGGGCTACGACGCGCGGATGTACGACGGCTCGATTGTGGACTGGACGCGGCGCAAGTTGCCCGCGGTGATGGGACGGTAACATGGCAAAACTGGACTTGCTTCAAGGCACACTCGATCTGCTGATCCTCAAGACGCTGGCGCTCGGGCCGCAACACGGGTGGGGCATCTCGCAGCGCATCCAGCAGATTTCCGAGAACGTCCTGCGCGTGAACCAGGGCTCGCTCTATCCGGCGTTGCAGCGGCTCGACACCGCGGGCTGGCTCGAATCCGAGTGGGGCGCCTCCGAGAACAACCGGCAGGCGAAGTTCTACCGCCTCACGAAAAAAGGTGAGCGCCAGCTGAAGGAAGAAACAGCGCAGTGGGCACGGATGACGTTGGCGGTCCAGCGGATCCTGGAAACCGAAGTGTGATCAATCGCCTGCGAACGTGGTGGCGGGGCGGCGAGCTCGACCGCGAGCTCAACGCCGAAGTCCGCTTCCACATCGACATGGAGACCGAGAAATACGTGCGGCAGGGCATGACGCCCGCCGAGGCGCGCGTCAGGGCCGGCAGGAACTTCGGACCGATGGAAAAGCACAAGGCGGAAACGCGCGAGGCGCGCGGCACGATGTGGGTCGACGAACTGGCCCAGGACGTGCGTTATTCGGTGCGCACCTTCGTCAAGAACCCGGGCTTCGCCGTCATCGCCATCTTGACCCTCGCGCTCGGCATCGGCGCCAACACCGCGATCTTCAGCGTGATCAACGCGGCGTTCTTCGCGCCTTATGGCGTGACGGCGCCCGAGCAGCTGGTGCGCCTATGGGGACAGGATCTGAAGCGCAACATTACGCAGTTGAGCTTCTCGGTACCGAAATACGAGCTGGTGCGCGATCAGCAGACGTCGTTTGAATCACTCGGCGCCATGACCAACCTCGCGCAGACGCTAATCGTCGGCGCCGAGCCCGTGCAGGTGAACGGGGCATTCTCGACCAGCACGTTCCTCGAGACGTTTGGCGCGACGCCAATCGCCGGCCGGTTTTTCCGCGCGGATGAAGAGCGGGGCGCCAACGTGGCGGTGCTCGGTGAGGAAGTGTGGCGCGCGCGCTTCGCTGCGGATCCAGCGGTTGTCGGCCGCGCCATCACGCTCGATGGCGGGCTCTACACCGTGATCGGCGTCACCGCGCGCCTGCCTGCGTTCTGGGATGCGGATGTCTGGACCACGAATCCGTTTCAGTATCCCGGCGTCCCCGAAGACACCATTCGCCGTGGCTTCAGTTATCTGCAACCGGTCGGCCGCTTGAAGCCGGACGTGAGCCATGAGCAGGCTCGGCGCGAGTTGGAAGTGTTGGCCTCGCGGTTTGCCGCGGCCCATCCGGGCAATGCCGACGCCGCGTGGACGCTCACGGCTATTCCGCTCCGCGACGACATTGTCGGCGCCGCGCGCTCGTCGCTGCTAACGCTGCTCGCCGCGGTTGGACTCTTGCTGGTGGTCGCGTGTGCCAACGTGGCGAACCTCCTACTCGTTCGGTTCACCGGCCGCCGGCAGGAAATCGGCTTGCGCGCCGCTCTCGGCGCCTCGCGCGCCCGCATCGTGCGGCAGTTTCTGGTCGAGAGCTTGTTGCTGAGCGCCATTGCGGCGGCGCTCGGGGCCGTGTTCGCGTATTGGGCACTGCCGGGCCTGTTGGTGCTCGCGCAGAACAATCTCGCGTTTGCCAATGACATCCGCATCAGCGTTCCGGTGCTGGCGGCAACCGCGTTGCTGGCGCTTGGCGCCGGCGTGGTAATGGGTCTCTATCCGGCCGTGCAGGGATCGCGGTCCGACATTGTCTCGGTGCTGCGAGATGGCGGACGCACCATTGCCGGCGCGCTTGGCAGCCACCGCGCGCGGCGCGCAATCGTGATGGCGCAAGTGGCGGTCTCGCTGGTGTTGCTGATCGGCGCGGGTTTGCTCGTCACCAGTTTTGCGAAGCTGCGCAGCCAGCCCACCGGTTACGATCACAGCCGCATCTTCGTGGCCGGTGTCGGCATCCCATCCGCCCGCTATCCCGATCTCGATTCGCAGAGCCGCTTCTGGCTGCGGCTCTCGGACGAGCTCTCCAACACACCGGGTGTCGAACGCGCCACGCTGAGCTCGACGCCGCCGTTGAACGGTGGGTTCACGCGCGCGCCTTACGCGCTGTCTGAGGGGGCGGTGCCGACCCTCAATGAACGGCCGCTCGGCTTGACGATGTCGGTGACGCCCGGATACTTCGCGACCCTGAAGATTCCGATGCTCGCGGGACGGGATTTCACCGAGCGCGACAGCGCTGAAGCGCCGCTCGTGGCGATCGTGTCGAAGGCCACTTCGAGAAAACTTGGCGGCGACGAGGGACTGCTCGGACGCCGCATCATCATGGGCTCGCAGGGCGGCGGCCAGGTCATGGAAGTGATCGGCATCGTCGAGGACGTGCGCACGCAATCCCTGGCGGCAACCTCGGAAGTCGAGTTCTATCGCCCGGTGCAGCAGCGTGGCCGGCCCTTCATGCAGATGATGGTGAAAACGGTGGGCGATCCGGCGGCCTTTGAAGCCACCGCGCGCCGCATCCTCGCTGGACTGGATGCCACGTTGCCGCTGACCGGCGTCACCACTCATTCGACGATGGTGGCAGCGTCGCTCGCGCAACAGCGCTTGTTGTTCGTGCTGCTGGGCGTGTTCGCGCTGCTCGCCGTGGTGCTGTCGTCAGTTGGCATCTACGGCGTGATGGCGTCGTTCGTGGGGCAGCGCACCGCGGAGATCGGCGTGCGCATGGCGCTCGGCGCCGGCCGCGTGCAAGTGATCGGGATTGTGCTTGGTCAGAGCCTCGTGCCGGTCGGTGCGGGCCTGATGTTGGGACTGGTGGGAGCCGTTGGACTTGGCCGCTTCGTCGAAAACCTGTTGTTCGAAGTGTCGCCGCTCGATCCGCTGATGCTGACCGGTAGCGTGTTGACGCTGGCGCTCGTCGCCGGCGCCGCCTGCGCGATTCCGGCCGGACGTGCAGCACGGATCGATCCGGTGACCGCGTTACGAGGCGAATAGGACCCACGATGTGGAAACGACTGTACGCGTTGCTTCGCCATGGCGATCTTGACCGCGGCCTCAATGCCGAGGTGCGCTTTCACGTCGAGATGGAAACCGAGAAGAACATCAAGCTGGGCATGAGCCCGGAAGACGCCCGGTTGAAGGCGTTGAGGAGTTTCGGTCCGATGGAAAAGCACAAGGAAGAAACGCGCGAAGCACGCGGGGTGAGCTGGGTGGAAACGCTGGCGGCCGATCTGCGTTATGGAGCGCGGGCGTTGTTCAAGCACCCGGGCTATGCGCTGCTCGCCGTGCTGACGCTCGGCTTGGGCATCGGCGCCAACACCGCGATCTTCAGCGTCATCAACGGTGTGCTGCTGAAGCCGCTGCCGTACGAGCACGGCGACCGCCTGGTGATTGTGCAGCAGTCGCGGCCGCTCTCAGGTCAACCGCAGGTCGGCGTGGCGATCGCCGAATACTTCGACTATCGCGAACGCGGCAAGGACGTATTCGACGGGCTGGTCGAGTACCACCAGATGAACTTCGACCTGATCAATCGCGGTGAGCCGGATCGCGTCGACACCGGCGTGGTCTCGCACAACTTCTTCGACCTGCTTGGCATCAAGCCCATCCTCGGCCGCACCTTCATGGCCTCGGACGATGTGCGTGATGCGGAGGCGGTACTGATCCTGAGCCACACTTACTGGCGCACCAAGTTCGGCGGTGATCCGAACATCGTCGGCCAGGTGTTCGAGATGAACGATCGCCCGCATCGCGTGATCGGCGTGTTGCCGAACGTGCCGCACTATCCGCAGGAGAACGACGTCTACATGCCGGTGCTCGCGTGCCCATTCCGCGCCGCCGGCGAGCGGCAGATGGCGCAGAACCGCCGCGCGTTCGGCGGGTTGAACGTGTTCGGCCGGTTGAAGGAGGGCGCTACGCCCGAGCAGGCGGCCAGCACCGTGGGCGCGATCTGCCATAACTTCACGCAGGACAGCGCCTTCAAGCAGGTCTACCGGCCAGAGACGTCCGGCTTCCGTGCCACGACGATTCCCGTGCGCGACGCCCTCACCACTGGTGCGCGACAGCTGTTGCTAATCCTGCTCGGCATCACGGGGCTGGTGTTGTTGATCGCATGCGCGAACGTGGCCAACCTTACGCTGGCGCGGATGCTGGGCCGCGATCGCGAGCTGGCGATGCGAGCGGCGCTCGGCGCCGGGCGCGGACGCCTGGTGCGGCAGCTGCTGACCGAGAGCACGTTGCTGGCGGTGGTCGGCGGTTCGATCGGCATCGGCGTCGCGTGGCTGACCATCGACATGCTGACCACGTTCGTGGGCCGCTTTACCTCCCGCACCGGTGAGATCACGCTGGATCCGATCGTGCTGATCTTCACGCTCGGCATCTCGATCTTTACCGGACTGCTGTTCGGCACGCTGCCGGCGCTCGGCAGCCGCGTGGACCTCGTGTCGGCGCTCAAGCAGGGTGGCGGCCAGGCCGGCGACGCCGGCAGCCGAAGGAAGGTGCAGGGCGCGTTGATCGTGGCGCAGGTGGCGGTGTCGGTGATGCTGCTGGTGGGCGCCGGATTGTTGCTCGCGAGCTTCTACCGGTTGCAGCGTGTCGAGACCGGCTACCGATCGGATGGCGTCCTGTCCGCGCAGATCTACGGCAACTTCTCGCGCTATCCAAATATCACTGCGCAGCGCAAGCTGTACTTGCCGGTGCTCGAGCGGTTGCAGGCCCTGCCGGGTGTGAGCGCCGCGGCGATCACCAACGCCGTGCCGCTCGGCGGCGCCGTGCCGGGCACGACGCGGTTCGAGATCGAGGGCCGCGTCGTGGATGACCCGGAGCGCCGGCCAACGACCGACGTCCGCGTGGCGAGCCCGCAATACTTCGCCACCATCGGCATTCCGGTGATGAGCGGACGGGTGTTCAACGACCTCGACACGGAAGAGTCCATGCGCGTGGTCGTGATCAATAAGGCGATGACGAAGCATTGGGACGGCGCCGATCCGATCGGATCTCACGTCAGGCCGGTTGGCCCGCCGAATGTGCCGCCCTTGCCCTGGTTTACCGTGGTCGGCGTGGTCGGCGACGTCAAACAGTTTGGCTTGGCCCAGGACACGGTCGGGCAGGTGTATCTGCCGTTGACGCAAACGCCGGGTGGCATTGCCGGGCAGATCGTCGTGAGGACCGCGGGCGATCCGGCCGCGTTCGGCACCGTGCTGCGGAATACCGTGCATGCGGTGGATCCGAATCAGCCGGTCGAGAACGTGCAAACGCTGGACGACCTGCGATCGGAAGCACTCGCCGCGCCGAGGCTCACCGCGACACTCCTTGGCGTGTTTGCCGCCCTCGCGTTGCTGGTCACCCTCGCCGGCATCGGCGGCGTGATCGCGACCTCCGTGCAGCAGCGCACTAAAGAATTTGGCTTGCGCATGGCGCTCGGTGCGCGCCGCGATAGCGTGCTGGTGATGGTCGTGCGCCAGGGATTGACGCTGGTCCTGATCGGACTTGCGATCGGCGTGGTGGGTGCGCTCGCGGCCGGCCGGGTGCTGTCGTCGTATCTCTACCAGACCACGCCGAGCGATCCGATCATCTTCGTGGGCGTCGCGCTGGTGTTCGTGGTCGCGGGAGTGATCGCGTGCCTGATTCCCGCGCGTCGCGCCACGACCGTGGACCCGCTGATTGCACTACGGGCGGAGTAGAGGGAAATTAAAATTAAAAGGTAAGAATTAAAAACCGGTTTTTAATTTTTAATTTTGCATTCTTAATTTATCGAGTATTTCGATCGTCGCCGTTGAGGGTTGGCGGGTCTTCTGTAGACCCGCCGCCACTTTCTCCGCCTGCCGCATCACCCGCAGCACGTTCAACCCAAGGATCTTTTTGACGTCGTCATCCTTGTAGCCTCGCTTCAACAGTTCCGCGGTTAGGTCCGGATATTTCGACACGTCTTCAAGTCCGGCCACGACCTCGGTGATGCCGTCGAAATCGCCGCCAAGCCCGATGTGATCGATGCCCGCGACCTTGCGAATGTGATCGATGTGATCGGCCACCTGTGCCAGCGTCGCCCTCGGCGACGTCAGGCCCTTTCGCTCGGCCTCAGGCTTCGCATTGAAGTCGGCGACCGCCTGCGAAATGAATCCCGGGACGAACGTCACCATCACCACGCCGCCGTTCTTGGCGACGAGCTGCAGGATGTTGTCGGGAACGTTGCGGTTCACGTTACAGATCGCCCTCGCCGACGAGTGCGAGAAGATCACCGGCGCCTCCGACACTCGAATCGCATCCTCCATCGTGTCGGGCGAGACGTGACTGAGATCAACCAGCATGCCGAGGCGGTTCATCTCACGGACGACTTCCTCGCCGAATTTCGACAGGCCGCCCAGCACGGCCGGCCCCGGGCTGGCGTCGGCCCACGCCAGATTCGTTGAGTGCGTCAGCGTCATGTAGCGCGCGCCGAGAGCGTAGAACATGCGCAGCGTCGCGAGCGAGTTGTCGATCGAGTGGCCGCCCTCCATGCCGATCAGCGACGCGATCTTGCCGTTCTTGAACGCGCGATCGACATCGTCGGCCGTAGAGGCCATCTGAAACGTCTCGCCCCATTGTTTCGTCATGCGATGGACCGTGTCGATCTGGTCCATCGTCACGCGCGTGGCTTCCTTGCCCATCATGGAGGAGGGGGTGTAGACCGACCAGAACTGGCCGCCGACCCCGCCCTGGCGCAGGCGTGGAACGTCGGTCATCAATTTCGGCACGGGTTTCGAAATGTCGGCCGTGCCGAAATCGCGGCCCGGATCGAGCTCGCGCAACGCCCAGGGATAGTCGTTGTGCCCGTCGATGAGCGGCGTCTGCCTGTGAATCGCGATCGCGCGCGCCTTGAAGTCCTGCGCCTCGCCGACGCACACGAACATCGCCAGGCCAACCACAGCGGCTAATGAGATTCGCATGTGGAGAGATTATCAGAGGCGCAGCAGCGTTTTCCTCAAAGCTTGCGCTCCCGCACTGGACTAGGTGACCTTCCTGACCAGCGGCCGCACTGCCGCCATCGCGATGAGCACCGCGCCAAACGTACAGACGATGGTGGCGCCCGTTGGTAAGTCGAGCGCCACGGAAAAATACATGCCGAGCACCGACACCACCGTTCCCATGCTCCAGCCAATCGCCAGTCGAGTGCCGATGCCTTCCGCATACAGCATTGCGGCGACCGACGGCACGATCAGGTAGCAGAACACCAGCAGCACGCCGGCGATGGTTACCGACGATGTCACGACAAATCCGAATGAGGCATAGAACAGGAAATCCCAAAATCGGATTGAGATGCCTTCCGCCTGTGCTCGATCCGGATCCATCGAGATCAGCAGGAATCGCTTGCGGTTGATGAAGTGAAACACCCCGACCGCGATGTAGAGCGCGGCCGTCTTGAAGACCTCATCCCACGAGACGGCGAGGATGTTGCCGACCAGCATGTCCTTGAGGTGCTCACCCTGCGCCGTGGACTGGCTCATCGCGAGGATGGATGCCGCGGACGAGACCGCGTAGGCAATTCCAATCACCGCTTCCTGCGGGATGCGGCTTTTCTGGCCGTGATGAATCAAGGAGAACACCGCCGCGCCGATGAAGGTGAAGCCGAGGCTGAACCAGTAGACCCCGGGGGCGTGGGGATCGCCACCGGAGAATGGCAGGAGCATGGCCATCGTCGCGCCGAGCGCGGCGATCTGCGCCAGCGACAGGTCGACGAAGATCACGCCGCGCTCGACGACGTGCACACCGAGGTAGGTGTGAATGCCGGTCAGGATCAGACTCGCGACAAACGGCGCCGCGAGGAACTGCAGGATGGTCGGGTCGAAATGCATCAGGTCACCGGCCCGTCAATGGTTTCAGCGTGCTGGTCAGCAGATTGATGTTGTGGTCGAACAGCGCGATGTAATTGCTCGCTTCTTTCACACCACCCACTGACGGTGTCAGCACGAGCACCTTGCCACCGACACCTCTCGCGATCGACTCAGGCGTCTTGGTGTCGAAGTAGGGCTCGACGAGGATCAGTTTGACGTTCTGCCGTTTCATCTCCGCGATTAGTTGGATGGTATGCGACGGCGACGGCGGGATGCCCGGCTTCGGCTCGACGTAGCCAATCACATCGAGACCAAACCGCTCGGTGAAGTTCGGCCACGATCGATGGTAGGTGACCACCTTGGTGCCCTTGAACGGCGCCATCGCCGCCGCCCAACGCTGTTGCGCATCGGTCAACCGCCGATCGAAATCCGCGAATCGTTGATCGAAGTACGCCTTGTCGTTGGGTGAGACGCGCGTCAAGGCCGCCGCGATCGACTTCGCGATGATGCGGCCGTTATCCGGATCGAGCCAGTAATGCGGGTTGCCGGTCGGATGCACGTCGCCCATCGCGCGGGTAATCTGGCCCGTCGGGATGTCGAGGATCCGCACACCCGTCGAGGCGTCGAGATAGCCCGGGCTCCCAACCTGGATCTTCCCGTTGCGGCTTTGTGTGAGGAGCGGAGGCAGCCAGCCGAGTTCGAGCTCGCGGCCGATCACCACCAGGAGATCGGCGTTGTGCAGCTTGACGATAAAACTGGGTTTGGCTTCGACGAAGTGCGGATCCTGGTAACCCTTGGCCAGGGATTCGACCGACACTTTGTCTCCGCCGACTTCCCGGACGAGGGCCGCGAGATCCTCGGTGGTGGTAATCACCTTGGGCTGCGCCATCACGGGCGCCGCCAGCGCGAGGCTGAGGAGCAGTGCGATGTTTCGAATCATGGTGTCCTTCTCTCGCTAGAAAACGTGCGCGCCATGTGCGCCAATCGAGAAATTCAGCTGGAACAGGAATTCGTTGGCCTTGACGCCGTCGCCATAGTTGGTGCGCCGGTATTGACCGCGAATCTGGTTGAACTCGCTCGGCCAGAACGTGATGAAGAACGAGCCGCCGGTATCGACCAGCGACGGGTCAAGCGCCTGTTCGGAGCGGTCGTAACGGGCGCCGGCATACCATCGGCGCGCGAATTGATATTCGCCGCTGCCGTAAAAGCCAAACGCGCGCTCGCCGGTGAGGTCACTCGATCGCGGACGGCTCCAGACCAGTTCGGTCCTCGCCTGGAAGCGCCGGTAGATGGCGCGGCGCAGCGGGCGATACCTGAACGTCGCGTCGAACCCAAACAACTCGGTGTTGCTGTCTTCGAGCGTGATGGTTTCCGGCGCTTGCGCGGACGGGCCGAAGGCATAGGAACCGCCAATGTCGATGTTGCTGCCCTCGGTGATGTCGCGGTAGCCACGCAGCCGGCCGGCGTAGGTCAGCTTGGACTTCTGTCTCGATTCGAAGACTTCGGACGAGCCGTAGTAGGTTTCGCCGGTCGCTTCGAGAAACAATGCCGAGTTCTGGATCAACTTGGACAACGACACGCCCGGCAGTGAAATACCTTCTTCGCCACCGACCAGGTTCTGCGTGACGAGCGGCCGGTCCGCCCAGGGTAATCGGTGCGTGTGGAGCCGGTTGACCTTGCCGAATTCCGCGCGCATCTTGCCGGCTTTCAGCAACAGTCCGGCCGGCAGGGTGTTGAGGGTGATAAAGCCTTCTTCGACTTCCAATCCCTCTGGACTCGCTGCCAGGAAGAAATCCGCGCGGGCATACGGATCGACGATGGCCTGAAACGCCATTTCGACCTCACTCAGGGCAAATGGCGGTTCGTCGCTGTGGTCGTTCTCCCCGGCGACGCCGACGAAGTTACCGATCACGGATATGTCGGGATTGAATACTTTCGCGTTCGCCAACGGCGCCGCTGACGTGGCGGCATCCGGTGCCGCGGGAATCGCCGGAACGGGCACCGGCTGCGGCGCCGCGTGCGCCGCGGCGAGCTTCGCCTCGAGTGCGGCGATGCGCTCTCCGAATTCTTTCTTCAACTGATCGATCTGCTGCTGCAGCGCGTTCGCGTCCGGCTGCGATTGTGCAGCGGCGCTCTGCGGAAGCAGCAACAGTCCAGCGGCCACGGCCGCCAGGCACACCGAAGGGATTGCTCTCATGCTGATCTCCCAAAAGCACGTGTGCCCGTGTCAGGCCACGCGCGATTCACCCCGGCTACACCGGGACTTATTCAGGAAAGGCGGCACTTAAGTGCCGCCCTTCCGGTGAACTGGAGTCGATCAGACGAGCGGAGGTGCGCGAGAGGGAAGAGCGAGCCGGGATGCCGTTCGGATGAAGCCGTCGAGTTCGCCGACGCGAGTGAGTTGAACCGGCTCCTCCGCGAACAACTGCGTCGCGACGGGAGCGCCGTTGCCGAGCGCGCGAAGCCAGTGACAGAACACGCAGTGTTCGGGACCGCTCGGCTGTGTCGGGGTTGTGAAACGCGCGTTGTGGTCGGCGTGATGGTGCACCGCCCGCGCGGCATGTTCGTCGCGGTCGTCGGGCGCGTGCCAGCCACCCAGCGACCCCGCCAGGACGAGGACGATCGAAAGTGCGACCAGCGGCTTCGAGCGAAACCCCAACGTACGTACCACCGTAACCGAGCCGGGCGCCGGAGACAAGTCCCGGCCCAGCCGGTCGGCTCGTCAGGCCATCAGGCCATCGGGTCGTCAGGCCATCGGGTCATCAGGCCATCAGGCCATCAGGTCGCCAAGGCGTCGGGTTGTTAGGTTGTCAGCGTGAAAAGGTGCCGATTACCGGGTGGTGGTCGGAGCCGAATCGTTCGTCGAGGCGGGTGGTCGAGCCATGCCAGCCATCCGAAAGGCGAAAGAACAAGTAGTCGAGGCGCCCCATCATGTGGGTGCGGCGCCGATCTTCACCACGCAGGCTTCTCGACCACGTCCGGGCGTGCCGATACCCTTCTTCGCCATCGCCGCCGATCACCGTGTTGAAGTCGCCACCGAGGACGATGCCGGCCACCTGGTCGGATGTGAATCGCGGCGTGGCGAGCAAGTCGAGGAGGGAGCGGACCTGGCGGCCGCGAGGGTTCTTGAAAATCCACAGCGTGCGCGGCGAGCTGAGCGGCTCGAGATGGGCGTTGACCAGTTCCAGGCGGCGAACGCCGGCCGGCGTGCTGACCATGACGCCGGCATTAAGCGCCACGCGCCGCTGGCGCGCGAGCGGCAGCTCGATCGCCATCGGATCGAGCAGTGGCTCGGTCGAAATAATCGCGTTGCCGCGATCCTCGCGGAGTTCGGCGCCGTTGCGCATTGACGGAACGTAGAGCAACGAGAGGCCGAGCGACTGCGCGTAGTCCTCGACATCCGCGGCAGCGGGATCGCGCGGCACGATCGCGAACGCCGAGCGATCGCGATCGTCGAACGCCGGCACGCCGTCGCCGCGACGATAGAGTTCCTGGACGAGCAGCGCGAAGTGCTGCACCGGCCGCCCGTTGGTGAATTTGCCGGCGCGGAGATCCTCGATGAGAGCGGACAACTGGCCTTCCGCCAGATGAGCATTCCACGACAACGTGACGAACGCATCCAGCGCCGGAGGAGTGCCTACGTTCGGCGTCGCATTGACGAACAGCGGCGCACCTACGGCGCGGCACCAGCGCGCGAGCTCAACCGCATCGGTCGGCTCAGCCGCATGCCAGCTGACGCGTGACGGGGTGTCGCGAGACGCGCATTCCGCAGTCGTGGTTGGGGTAGCCGCAAGGGGCCGTTCGAGCGCCACCGCGCTCGCCGCACCTCCGGCTACAGCCGCGATGGCGATGAGTAAACGGAGAAATCGCACAGTTATTAGATGCCGCAAGCCCCCCGATGGACGCCCCTATAATTGACGAGCCAATGCCTCCACGCACGCACGACGCTACCAAATTGTCCGGCCTCGCCAGCCGTTTCGCCGCCTACATCGCCGAGCGTTACCCCTTTGCCGTGCAGCATGCGTTGGACGCCTTCGAAAGCGCGGGGATCGGCGCCATCAAAGGACGAGATGCGGTGAAGCTCGATGCCGCGCGGCCCGTCTTGCGTCGCGCGCTGGCGAAGTCGCTCTATGAGCACATTGCGGCGCCGGAAGGGATTGCCGAAACCACTCCTGGTGTGTCGGCGAGCAAACGACTCGAGCAGGCGCGAGCCGAGCTTGTGGAAGCCTGCGACGGCTTCCTCCGCCGGGCGGCGATCGAAGCCTCGCTCACCAAAGACGAGCGACGCGAGATCCTCAAAGGCATGTGCCTCACCCGGAGCGTCGACAATCGCCTGAAGCAGTTCTTCATGGGCGGCGAAGTTCATTGGGGCGACAAGGCCTTCCAGGGCAAGGGCTTTCGATCGCTGGGACAGGAAGCCATCTATGCCGGCGCGATTCGCTTGAAGCGTGGCGCCGCGTATCGCAAGCCCGATGGCGAGTGGAGCGGCGACGTGATGGCGCCGGTGATTCGCGACCTCGGCATGACGCTCGCGATGCGCCACGACGAGGAAGCGGTGGCGATGATCCTCCGCGCGCAGATGGGCAAGGCCGGTCCGCCGATGTTCGGCAAGGACCTCCATACCGGCGACTGGGGCTGGGGCGTGTTGCCCGCCGCGGCGCCGCTGGCCGTGGGATCGCTGTCGATGGCCGGCATGGCCATGGCGTTTTCGATCCAGGGCAGCCAGCGCGTGGCGTTGTCCTTCATCGGCGAAGGCGGCTCTTCGCTCGGCGAGTGGCACGAGGCGATCAACACCTGCGCGGCTGGCAAGCTTCCGGCGATCTTCTGCCTGCAGAACAACCAGACCGCGCTCTCCACGCCGGTGCGAGACAACTCCGCCGCGCGCGTGTTTGCCGACAAGGCCGCCGGCTACGGCATTCCCGGACTCACCATCGACGGCACCGATCCCGATGAAGTGGCCGCCGCCTTTACGTGGGCCGCGGAACGCGCCCGCGCCGGCGAGGGGCCGGCGCTAATCGAAGTGATCGCCATGCGCATGTGCGGACATGCGCACCACGACGACATGCTGTATCTCGGTAAGGATCAACCGCCGTCGTGGGACTATCACCAGCTGCACGAGAGCGGCTATGCGGACCGCGAGCTCTACGAGTTCTGGGCCAAGCGCGATCCGATCCCGATGTACGCGCGCCGTCTTGAAGATGATGGCGTGATTCCCTCGGGACATCTCGACGAGTTGAAGAAGTGGGCGGACGAGCTCGTCGATCGCCAGGCGCAGCTGGTGATCCAGGAAGCGTGGCCGAAAGCCGAGAGCGCCGCCGGGAGCGTGTTCAAGGACGAAGCGCCCCGCACGCGTGTCGAGCTGCTCGAGCCGTCACGCCGCCTGATGCAGCCGGCCGAGGCGGAGCTGCCGCCGCTCGAACCGGGGCTGCCATTCGACAAGAAGGGCAACACGCTGCTCGAAGGCGTGATGCTTGGCGTCGGCGACGCTCTCAAAGCCGATCCGCGGGTGTTCGTCTACGGCGAAGACGTCGGCGGGCAATACGGCAACGCGTTCCTGCTGCTGCGCCCGCTCTTGAAGGACTACGGCGATCGCATTCGTAACTCGACGCTCGCCGAGGGCGCTGTGCTCGGCGTCTGTGTCGGCGCCGCGCTCGCGGGGCTGCGGCCGATCGGCGAGATGCAGTTCAACGACTTCGTGGCGACCGGGTTCAATCAGCTGGTGAACAACGCCGCGAAGATCCGGTATCGCTGGGGTGGGGAAGTGCCGATGGTGGTGCGCATGCCGTGGGGCGGCCTGCGTTACGCCGGCCCGTATCACAGCCAGAACACCGAGCCGTGGTTCTACCGCACGCCCGGCCTGAAGATCGTGGTGCCCTCGACACCCGAGGATGCGCGGTCGCTGATGGCCGCCGCCGTGGCTGATCCCGATCCCGTGCTGTTTTACGAGCACATCGCGCTCTACCGCGATCCCCGCGTGAAGCAGCTCCTGCCCACGGACGCACCAGCGCCAACGCCCATCGGCAAAGCCGCGCTCCGCCGCGCCGGATCAGACCTCGCGATGATTTCTTATGGGGCGTACGTGCATCACTGCATGCGCGTGGCGGAGAAGTTGTCGGCGGAAGGCATTGAAGCCGCGGTGCTCGACCTGCGCA
Source organism: uncultured Acidimicrobiia bacterium (assembly GCA_963784445.1). Taxonomy (GTDB): domain Bacteria; phylum Acidobacteriota; class Vicinamibacteria; order Vicinamibacterales; family UBA2999; genus 12-FULL-67-14b. The sequence goes on from CAWARO010000004.1 coordinate 548,788, forward strand.
GCCTCTCGCCGCTCGACAAGGACGCCATCCTCGCGGTCACGCGCCACTGCAATCGCGTGCTGATTGTTCACGAGGATTCGAAGACGGGCGGCATCGGCGAGAGCCTGGCCGCCATCATCCAGGAAGAGGCGTTCGAGGCGCTCGACGCTCCAGTGCGCGTGCTTGCCGCCTTGGATACGCCGGTGCCGTACTCGCCGCCGCTCGAGGAGTTCTTCCTGGTCAGCGAGGCTGAGACACTCGCCGCCGCGAAGAACCTCGTCGCATTCTAGCCACCGATTGACACAGATTAGACGCCGATCAATCTGTGCCTAATCGGTGTCAATCGGTGGCCTATTTCTTCTTGGCGGTGAAGTCCGCCATGCCCATGCCGAAGTCGATGATGCCTTTCATGTCGCTGCCCTCGACTTCGCCGTTCACCTTGATGTCCAGCGCGCCTTGCGGGCCCGCGATCTGGAAGGCGAGATTCAGCGTCTTGCCCTTGACGGTGCCGCTCAGTTCGACAGTGCCTTGCGGGCTGGTGATGGAGCCGGTGACTTTCTCGCCGTCCTGTTTCAGCGTGGCCGAAGCGGTGATCACGCCTTCAGGCCCGTTGATGCTCAAGTCCCAGTCGCCGGCAACGCTCTGCGCGGAAATGCTAGTGCCGAGCAGCAATGCGAACACAAAAACCATCGATAACAATTTTGACATCAGGGTTTTCCTCCAGAAGACATCTGAAGATACCATGGCTGAGTCTTCCCAGATGCCAGGTCAGGGCCTCGCTTGACGGCTTCGTCACCGAGAGCTGGGCTGGGCACAGTTCGTACAGGTGCTGTGTATTTCCTCGCCTAGTTATGGATTCTGGACGGCTGATCGCTCCTTTTTTTGCGGGTTATTCGGTCAATCGAACGTGGACGAGCTCCCCGTCGATTCTGACCTCGTGCTTCGACACGCCAACGCGCGGGTCTTGGACCATCGTCCCCGTCTTGATCTCATACGACCAGCCATGCCACGGGCACGTCACGACGTGATTGTCGTCGATGGTGCCTTCGCACAAGGGTCCGCCGCGGTGCAGGCACAGATTGTCGATGGCGTAAAAGTCGTCGCCGAGCCGGAAGATGGCGACGTGCCGTCCGCTGACGTCCACCATCTTTCCGCCGCCGGGTGCGAAATCGTCGATGCGACCGACCAGAGTAAAGGTGTCAGACACCTTACTTTCGAGCCGCCGGCGTCAGCGTGGTTTCCCGCTTCTCGCCGCCACGCATGTAGACGACCTTCGCCGGTTGCCCAATCTTCAGCAGCTCGAGCGCGTAGGTGTAGTCATAGATGTTCGTGATCGACTGACCGGCGATCTCGATGATCACATCGCCCTTCGCGAGGCCGGCTTGTTCCGCCGGTCCGCCGCCAATGACCCCACCAAGCAGCAGGCCCTTCACGTCGGTGGCGTAATCGGGAATGGTGCCCGTGAAGAGACGCAGCCCAGTGCGCCCGCCGGTGTCCATCTTCTGCTCGACCTTCGTGAACAGCGGCGCGTCCGGCGTGTCCATCAGGCGCTTGACGATGTTCACCGCGAGCTCGCCGACGCGATCGAGATCCTCGTAGTTGATCTTGTCGGCGGTGTCACTCGGCTTGTGGTACTCCTGGTGCGCTCCGGTGAAGAATGCCAGCGAGGGGACGCTCACACCGTTGAAGCTGCTGACGTCGGTGGGTTGATAGGGATCCTGGTTCAACGTGAGATCGAAGCCGGCCGCGACGTTTGCCTGCTCGAGGAGCTTCGGCCAGGTCCCGCTCGTGCCGGTGGCCTGCACGGTGAGCTTGTTGTCGCTGACGCGGCCGACCATGTCGAAGTTCAGGTACGCGGCGATTTGATCGATCGGGACCGGCGGCTTGGTGACGAAATGGTTCGACCCGATCAGCCCGAGCTCTTCGCCCGACCAGAACGCGAGCAGCAGGTTCCGCTTGCGTGGCTGCTTGCTGAGCGCTTCGCCGATCGCGAGCACGGTGGCAGTGCCGGATGCATTGTCGTCCGCGCCGTGATGAATCGCGTTGGCCTCCTGCTTGTCGGCGAGCGAGTTGCCCGCGCCGCCGCGGCCCAGGTGATCGTAATGCGCACCTACGCTGATCCACGGCTTGTTCACGCCGGTGGTGGCCGTTGTCGCGGGTAAGTACCCGACGACGTTGTGGCCCGTCTGCTGCTGGCGGATCACGTTCGCGTTGAGAGTGATGGTCAATCCGGGAATCGCGAATCCGGCGACGTGCGGATTGCCGCTATCGAGCTCTTTCTGGACGGCTTCGAGTTGCTTGCCGGCCGCGGCGAAAATCGGCGCGGCGGCGTCGCCGCTGATGCTGGCCGCGACCAGTCCGGATCCGGCAATGGCGGTGTCGAACGTCATCGGCACCACCGCCCCGGCATTTGGCGATCGCGGTCCTGCGACGACGACCATCCCTTTCGCTCCCCGCTGCCGCGCCGCTTGCGCCTTGTAGCGAAGGTCCGCGTATCGTGCAAGAATGCCGCGCGTCTTCTGATCGGCATCCTCCGGGAAGTAACGCAGCACCACGACGATCTTGTCTTTCACGTCGAGGCCGGCGTAGCTGTCGTAGCCGAAATTCTGCGTGTCCGGAACCACGAGACCGTAACCAGCGAACACCACCGCGCCGCTGGCTTCGCCCGTGTCGGAGAACGACAGCGCCAGGATGTTTGCCGAACCGCCAAAATTCCAGCCGTCGGCGCCCGCCTTTGCCACGGTCATCTTCGAGCCGCCATCTTTGGATCCGGCGGTGAAGATGAACGGCATGCGGAAGTCGGTCGTCCCAGGCAACGGCCGCGCGCCCATTTTCTTCAACTCGGCAATCAGATAATCCGCCGCGAGCTTCTCACCGGGCGATCCCGTGAGACGGCCCTCCATCTTCGGCGACGCCAGTGTTTCAACATGCGCTCGCGTGCGAGACGATGTTGCGGTCTGGGAATATGCGGGGGCACCCGCGAGCAAGCAACCTGCAACTATCGCGAGAGAAAGTGTCTGTGTGGAACGCATATGTATTTCCAAAAGGAGCTCCGTGTTCTCCGTGAGCTCCGTGGTTAACGTACGTGTCGGGCTTTTGTAATTCGTTATTTGTAATTCGTTATTTCTTGGCCGGCGATTGTCGCGGGCCGGCCGCCTTAAGCGCCGCCATCGCCGCCTCGTGATTCCACTGCGCAAGATAAATCTGTCCGGCGGCTCCCGTGCCACCGGCGCGGCTCGACGTGAACGCGATCTGCGTGCCGTCCGGAGACGGCACGGGCAGGCCATCGAATCCGTCGGAATAAGTGATGCGCACCGGTTCTTTCAATCCGGCCTTGTCCACCATGAACACTTCGAAATTCTCGAAGCCGAGCTTGTTCGAGGCGAACAGGAAGTACTCGCCAGAGGGATGCTCGTACGGCGCCCAGCTCATCGATCCGAAGTCGGTGATCTGCTTCTTGTCCGTGCCGTCCGGCTTCATCGTCCACACGTTGGCGATCAGTCCGTTCTCTTCGAAGTGGCGCCACACAATGCGGCCGTCCTTGGTGAAGAAGGTGCCGCCGTCGTATCCCGGTAAGGTGGTGAGCCGCTTCTGATCCGATCCGTCCGCCTTCATGATGTAGACCTCGGCGAAGTACAGACGGATCTACTTGCAATTGTTTCTGGTCGGCCGCCGACAGCGTGCCGATGTACGCATCGCGCATCGAGGAAAACACAATCCACTGGCCATCGGGCGAGTAGCCGCCTTCGGCGTCATATCCTTTCGCCGTCGTCAGCCGCTTCGTGGCGCCGGTCTTTTCATCGAACGTGAAGATGTCCATCTCCGCGTCGTAGTCCCACGCGTAGCGGCGCTCCTTGCCCGACGCGCGGAACGCCAGCTCCTCATCCTGGTATTGCTTCGACTTCGGATCGAGATGCGTGGATGCGAACATGATCTCGCTGCCGCCGGGACGGAAGAATGCGCAGGTGGTCTTGCCCATGCCGGGCGAGATGCGTTTGGTGTCGCCGCTCGAGAGGTCGAGCACGTAGATTTGGTAAAAGGGATTGCCCGGCTCGCGCTCGCTCTGGAACACGAGGCGCTTGCCGTCGGGCGCCCAATAGCCTTCGCCGGCGCGTTTGCCCTCGACGGTCAGGCGGCGGGTTCGGCTCAAGAAATTACGCTCAGGCGACGCTGGCTGCCCGCCCTGAGCGAGACCGTCTCCGCTCGCGGAGTCGGCCGAGTCGAAGGGGGCCGCAGCAAGTGCCGAAACCAAGGCCACAGAAAGCACAGAGAACGCAAAGGTTGTTCTGGTCACACGCCTCGTCCCATGAGAAAGCAAGCCCCAATTGTAGTTGGTCGCCGCCTATTGAGTGCAAGCCGGCGCCGTCCATGTAGGATGGGCGGTATGAAGCGGTTGGCATGGTTGAGCCTGTGTATTTTGGCGGTATCCACAGTGCTGCTGGCGGCAGGGGAAGACGTGCGGATGATCGAAGTGGCTGGCGAGGGCGCGAAATACTGGCCTCGCTGGCGCGGACCGTCAGGCCAGGGCAACGTGCCCGCCGGCCAATACACGGATAAATGGTCGGCCACCACCGGCGTCTGGAAGGTGACCGTGCCGGGCAACGGCAATTCGTCGCCGATCGTGTGGGGCGATCGCATCTTCCTTACCACCGGTTACGGCAACGGCGAGCGCCTGTCGATGCTGGCCTTCTCGAGGGCCGACGGCAAGAAGCTGTGGGAGACGTTCATCCCGCAGAACGGCGTCGAATATAACCACGCGAAGAACGGGTACGCATCAGCAACCGCCACCACGGACGGGGAACTGGTCTACGCCTCGTTCGGGCGTCACGGCCTGTTCGCGTTCGACTTCACTGGAAAAATCGCCTGGCAACACAAGTTCGGCGTCATCGACAACTATCACGGGCCCGCCGGTTCGCCGGTGCTCTACAAAGATCGCGTCTTCATTTTTCAGGATGCCAACCCCGCGCCGGGGCAGTCTGCCTTCGTGGGCGCCTTCGACAAGAAAACCGGGAAACCGCTCTGGATGACGCCGCGTTCCGAAACCGTGGGCTGGGGCACCGCCGTGGTGATCAACACCGGCGAGCGCGATGAGTTGATCGTCAGCAGCCAGCGGCGCGTCACGGCGTACGATCCCGCAAGCGGCAAGGAACTGTGGACCGTGCGCGGGATGACGTATGAAGTGATTCCCACGCCGGTGGTCGGTCACGGCCTCGTGTTCGCCTCGTCCGGCCGCGCGGGTCCGACCATGGCCATTCGCCCGGGCGGCAGCGGCGACGTCACCTCCTCGCACGTGGCGTGGAGCTCGCCTCGCGGATCGCCATTCGTGCCGTCAGGTCTGGTCGTGGGCGACTTGCTCTATTTGATCAACGACATGCAGAGCATCCTGACCGTGTATGAAGCCGCCACGGGAAAGCTTGTGTATCAGGATCGGCTGGGCGTGGCGATTCGCGAAGGGTTCTCGGCGTCGCCGGTCCACGTGAACGGCAAGGTCTACTTCACCAATGACGATGGCCAGACGTTTGTGGTGGAGGCGGGGCGGACGTTCAAGCTGCTGCACGTGAACGAGCTTGGCGAACGCACGCTCGCGTCGCCGGCGCTCGTCGACGGCACGTGGTATTGGAGAACGGCATCAACCCTTCGCGCCATCCGCTGACCAGCTCGTACGAGGAGGCGGGTCTTTCTTGTCCGCCGTAGCTTTAGCGAAGGCGGAGACCCGCCTGCCGGCGGGCGGGACTAAAGTCCCGCCCCTACTTCAATACGATGGAAACGTCGGCCGGCTTGCCGGCCGACACCGTGACCTTCTGCGGCGCGCCCTTGAGCCCTTCGTGCCACACCCGTAATTCGTAGGTGCCCGGCGGCACGTTGTCGATCGTGAAGCGGCCGTCGGCGCCGCTTAGCGCCGCCGCTTCGCTCGTCACCACCATCCAGCCGCGCATCCACGGATGGGTGTTGCAGCTCAAGCGCACGTTGCCGTTGCTGCTGATTGCCTTGGTGATGGTGAGGCCAGGCCTCGGCAACGCCACGTTGAAGAGCGACCGCCCGTTCTCCTGTTGCGCGTTGGTGGTGTGCAGCACCGGATCCTTGCTTGAGGTTTTCACGTTCGCCTTCGGCGCGATCAGCTGAACGCGCGGACCAAAGCGGCAATTCTCGTTCATCACGATCGCTTCGGCCGAGTGCTGGCGCTTGACGCCGGTAAGGATCACGACGGCGTTCGCCAGGCGGCCCTGCGCGTCGACCACGATGGCCTCATCGGGCAGCTGGTCGCCGCACACGTTCTGATCGATTGTCACGCGAATGGGCGCCGCCCCCTTCGCGCTCGTCGTGATCGTTCCGGTAATGATCCCCTGTGCCTCAACTACCGGCGCGCACGCCAGGGTTCCAAGTATTCCCAGAGCAAGTAGCCGACCCATCGCACTCCCTGTTCTTCGCGTTTGTTCAATGGCACCATCATACCGATCGACGCCGCCAGCGCGCCGGTGCCGGTCAGGCCTTTTCTCACCTGCGGCGTCAGCGCCACGAGCTCGTCTTCGCCGTTCAATTCCACGCCGATCGTCCACGTGTTCGGCGCGGCGCTGGTGTCGCGCCCGAGGTAGGTGTTGTAAACCACATGCGGCCGCTCCCGCAGCGTATTCGTCGAGAGCTCAACCTTGAACTGCGTTTGCAGATACCAGTCGCGCAACATCGTACCGGCGCTGATGTACGGCTCGAACAGCGTGGCGCCGGTGCCATGCTCTTTGAATCGATCGCCGGTCGGCAGCGCCACTTCCATGCCGAGCGACACGATTCGCGTGCCGACGGCGTACAGCGCATGCTTGATCGCGACTTCAATGTCGCCAAGCCCACCGGTGCGAGTGAGGAACGCGTTGGTGGTCACCAGCGGCACGCCGATCTCGAACATCGAGCGCTTGCCGAAGCGCCGCTCGTACACCACCTTGAACATCCCCTCGGTAACGCTCGGCGCAGCGTCTTCGGAAAAGTGAGAGATCGCGGGCAGGATCACCAGCTCATTTTCCGGAAACGCCTTTTCGGTGAGGATCGGCCGCGGAAAGTTGGTGTTGCCGCTCGGCCAACCCGGTTCCTTGCAATAGCCCCGGATGTGACCGACGAACAGGGTGATCTGCTCGGGCGTAAGCGAATCCTCGAACCCGGGCATCTCCGGCGACAGCCCGACACCAGGGCCGCCTTTCGCAATCGCCCGCTCCCAATCGGCGTCCGGCTCCGCGGATGTCACCTTGCAGTCGGTGAAGTCCATCGGCTCGACGGTGATTGTCGGCTCGTTGACCTTGCCCGACCCATCGTCGGCATGGCAGCGCGCGCACCACGCGCCCCACATTTCTGGAATGGTAGAGGGTTGAGCGGCCAGCGCTGCCGCCAACAGGAACGCGTTCACTGCTCAGACTATGTAAGAAGAGGCGACGAATCGCCAAAGTTGAGACGAGTTCGCACGATCTGCCCCGCCGTAGCCCGCAAGGCGGAGGCGGGTGTCGCAAGAGCTTGGGAACATTGTCGATTCTGAGCCGTCCTGATCGACTAATAGGTAAGGGGGAAACTTGTGCTTCACATTACGCCTTGGGAACGTTCGGCGCTCGAGTCGCTGGCCAACGGGACGTCGCCAGCCGAGCTGGCTAGCGGACTTCAACTTTCCGAGCTTGAGATCGAGCAGCGGCTCGCGGCGCTCTATTCGAGGCTGGGTGCCTCGTGCTGCAGCGATGCGTTGACGGTAGCGTCACGCCGCGGACTTATTCCAGCCGCACCAACCCGCGACGCGTTGCCACTTTGATGGCTTCGGTCCGGCTCGTCACCCCCAGCTTTTCAAAGAGATGCGCCAAGTGGGTCTTGACCGTGCGCTCGCTGATGTCGAGCTCGTTGGCGATCTCTTTGTTGGCTTTCCCGTCGGCGAGCAGGCGTAATGTTGCCATCTCGCGCGGCGTCAGTTGCACGCGCGTGACGCCCTCGGCAAGCTTGGCGGCGGCGGCGGGAGCCAGGTAGCTCTTGCCGGCCAGCACATCGCGAATGCAGCCGATCAGGCCGTCGGCTGAAATGTCCTTCAACACGTAGGCCTTGGCGCCGGCCTTGAGGGCCTGCGAGATCTCGTCGTCCGTGTCGTAGGTGGTGAGGATGATCACCCGCGCGCGCGGATCGCGTTCGCGGATCTGACGGACAACTTCGACCCCCTCCATCACCGGCATGCGCAGATCGAGCAGCGTCACGTCAGGCTGATGGCGTTCGTACGCGCTGATGGCCTCGACGCCGTTCTCGGCCTCAGCCACGACGTGCAGATCGGGTTCCTGGTTGATGATGTTCGCGACCCCGGTCCGCAGGAGCGCGTGATCGTCCACGAGGAGGACCCGCGCCTTTACCGCCGCCGAGAACGCTTCAGGCGTTGCCATGCACCTGCGTCGGCAGTGATGTCGGATCCCACGCCAGCACCACTTCGGTACCGTTGCGTGGCGCCGTGACGATGGTCAGCGAGGCGCCGATGCGCTCGGCGCGTTCCTGCATGCTGGTCATGCCAAACCCGGTCGTCGCCGGCTCGCGGGCGATGCCGCGTCCATCATCGGCCACCGAGAGGCGCAACCCCACGGACTGCACGGTGGCGGCGCGAATCGTAATCTTGCCCGCGCGCGAATGGCGCACGGCATTGGTCAACGCTTCTTGCGCGATGGCGACAATCTCGCGCTCGACGCCGTCGCCGAAACGCGGGAGTTCGTCGACCACCAGGTCGATCGGCACCGTCGTGGTTCGCCGATTGAGCTCCGTCAATCGCTTGAGCGCGGTGGCCATGTCCTCACCGCTGCCGACATTCGGGCGCAACGTGCCTACCGAGCGCCGGGCTTCCGTGAGATGCGTGCGCGCGAGATCGACGGCGGTGGTGATGCTCGTGGCCACAGCCGGCGAGAGCGTCCCCGCTTCCCGCTGGGCCGCCTGCAACTGCATCAGGATGGCCGCGAAGCCCTGCGCGAGGTTGTCGTGAATGTCCCGGGCGAGCCGGTTCCGTTCCTCGAGTATTGCTTTGCGCCGCTCTTCGACGCGATTGTGCTCGACCAGCCGGCTGTGATGAAGCGCGAGGGCAGCCTGCCGCGCGATCGCTTCGATCAGCACGACGCGGCCCCAGTTGCTCTCCGGATCGGAGCGGCGATCGCTGCACACCGTCATCCAGCCCAGCGTGCGCGTCCCGAGCCGCAACGGCGTGGCCACCGTCGATTGCCAGTCCATCTCGGTCGCGAAGGCTCGAATGGGATCCGGAAATCGCTCGTCCGATGACGAGTATTCGACCGTCTGCAACCAGCCTGGTGCGTACTCGAAGAGGTGCGTCGCCATGCTCTCGCAGGGGAACGCCATCCGGCCGGAGCCATCCTCGGCGCATTTCGGCACCGCGCCTTTCGGCGGCGTGAACAATCGGTCCTTCACGTAGGCGAGCCATAACTCGCATTGCTGATTCGATTCGTCGAGCAGCCACACCGCGCAGGTATTGCTCTCGCTCTCCTCGACAACGGTTTTGGCCAGGCCGCCGAAGAAACCTTCGATGTCCGGCTCGCGGACCAGGAGATCCAGCGCGAGCTTGACCACTTCCGTTTGCATGCCCGCGCTGCATTCCGCGCGACGGCGTTCGATCGATTCACGCCTCAACGCCGCGCGTAACACCTCGGGATCGTTCGAGGCCAGCTCCTTCGGAGGATGGTAGGCGTACTCGCACGACGTTTCGGTAACGCGGTCCTGATCGAGCTGTTCTGTTGGCGGCATAACGTCTACTTCCTTGTCCCAATTATCAGGCACGCGTCGCCCGAAACGGCGAATGTCCTCATGGCCGATCGCGGCATCGTCCAAAAGGCTTAGATGCCTATCGGTCACCCGCCGTTACCTGCGCGTCATTCGCAAGCGTGAGCCTTTGATCACGCTCCTGTCGGATTGTTTGGCGCCTTCGCGAACGCCAAAGTAGGGGAACCCACAGGAGGGCTTTATGAAACGTTTCATTGCAACTCTTCTTACCGTGGCGGCGATTGGCGTTGCCACACCGGTCTTCGCTCAGGACGCGGCGCCAGGTCCTGGCAAGGTCGTGATCACCATCATCCCCGGTGGCGCCACCTTCTTCACCGAAGCGGAGGACAACCCAAGTGGTCCGAGCTTCGGCAACTACGAGCTCGGCGGCAGCGTGGCGGTGAACTTCAACCGCTACGTCGGCCTCGAAGGCGAAGTCAGCGGCGGGCTCGGCGTGTCGCAGACGATGCAGGTCGGCACCTTCACGGTCGATGGCCGCTCGCCGAACCTGCTCAACTACAGCGGCAACCTGGTCATCTCGGCGCCGAATCGTTCATCGGTCGTGCCGTACCTCACCGGTGGTGTGGGCGGCCTGACGATGTTCGAGCGCCGGGTCCTGGTCGTTGACGATACCGAGACCTTCCTCACCGGCAACGTCGGCGGCGGCATCGCCTGGTATGCCGGCCGCTGGGGTCTTCGCGGCGACTACCGCTTCATCGCCGTGCAATCCAAAGACGATGCGCCGGCCTTCTTCGGCCGTGAAGAGCGCTACGGGCATCGCGTTTATGCGGGCGTGCTGCTTAATTTGGGTCAGTAATTTCTGCGGTTCCAGAGTGCCAGAGTTCCAGCGTTCCAAGGTTAGTGCCTTGGAACGCTGGAACGATGGAACCGTGGAACGGAACGAATGAGGGAGAAATGTGGAAGCGAATGATCGGCATGCTGACCGTGACGATGGTCGATCGTCGCGGGCCTGGGCTTCGTGAAGTTCCAGCAAATCCAGACGGCCATCGCGGAGGGTGCGGCCTTCCAGCCTCCCCCGGAGGCCGTTACCACCGTGGTGGCGCAACAGGAAGAGTGGCCCGTCACGTTGAGCGCGATCGGCACGATGGCGGCAGTCCAGGGCGTGACAGTCAGCGCCGATCTTCCGGGGATGGTCGAACGGATTCATTTCGATTCCGGCCGCGCGGTGCGCGCCGGCGACGTGCTCGCCGTTCTCGATTCCCGGCAGGAGCAGGCCCAACTCGCGGCGATCGAGGCGCGCCGCGAGTTGGCGCGGCTCACCTACGAACGGGTGCAGGAGCTGCTGAATCAGAAGGTGATCTCGAAGGCGGAATTCGATCGCGCGACCGCGGAGTTTCACCAGAGCGAAGCGCAGCTGGGCGAAATCAAGGCGGTGATCCAGCGCAAGACGATCCGCGCGCCCTTCTCGGGCGTGCTCGGCATTCGCCAGGTGAACCTCGGCCAGTACCTCGCCGGCGGCGATGCGCTGGTGACGCTGCAGTCGCTCAACCCGATTTACGTGAACTTCGGCGTGCCGCAACAGTCCGCGGGTGCAGATCCCGGTTGGGCGGGTCGTGAAGATCACGTCGACGGACGCCGGCGGCAGCGAGTGGAGCGGACGCGTCACTGCCCTCGACTCGATGGTCGACGAAGCGACCCGCAATATCCAGGTGCAGGCGACGCTGCCGAATCCTGACGGCAAGCTGAGGCCCGGCATGTTCGTGCAGGCCGTCGTGCCGATCGGTCCCAGCCAAGTCCGTGATCGTCCTGCCGGCGTCGGCGATCAGCTACGCGCCGTACGGCGACTCGGTGTTCGTCGTCGCGGATCTCAAGGGTGAAGACGGCAAGGCGTATCGCGGTGTCCGCCAGCAGCTGGTCACGGTCGGTCCGGCCCGCGGCGATCAGGTGTCGGTGCATCACCGGCCTCAAGCCGGGTGAAGAAGTGGTGACGTCGGGGCTGTTCAAGCTCCGTAACGGCGCCGCGGTGCAGATCAATAACGCCGTGCGGCCCGACAACAACGCCGCGCCCAAGCCGGGAAACAGCTAATGAAGTTCACCGATCTGTTCGTCAAGCGGCCGGTGCTCGCGATCGTGGTCAATCTCGTGATCCTGATCGCGGGGCTGCAATCGATCCGCGCGCTGAGCGTGCGGCAGTATCCGCGCAGCGACATCTCGGTGGTGCGCGTCGCCACGGTCTACGTGGGCGCGAACGCCGACCTGGTTCGCGGCTTCATCACCACGCCGCTCGAGCGCGTGATCGCCAGCGCCGACGGCATCGACTACATGGAGTCGTCCAGCGCGCAGAGCCTCAGCACGATCACCGTGCACCTGAAGCTGAACTACGACACCAACGACGCGCTGACGCAGATCCAGGCCAAGGTCGCTCAGGTGAGAAACGACCTGCCGCCCGAGGCCGAGGCGCCGACCATTCAGCTCGAGACCGCGGACACGCAGTTCGCCGCGATGTATCTCGGCTTCTCGTCGCCCGATCTGGATCAGACGCAGATCACCGATTACCTCACCCGCGTCGTGCAGCCAAAGTTGAGCGCGATCAGCGGCGTGCAGCGCGCCGACATCCTCGGCGACCGCACCTTCGCCATGCGCGTGTGGCTGAAACCCGATCAGATGGCGGCGCACGGCATTTCGCCGTCGGCGCTGCGCGACGCGCTGGCCCGCAACAACTACCTCTCGGCGCTGGGCCGCACCAAGGGATCGATGGTGTCGGTGAACCTGATCGCCAATACCGATCTGCGCACGCCCGAGGAATTCCGCCAGCTGGTCGTGAAGGAGAAGGACGGCGTCGATGGTCCGCCTCGGCGATGTCGCCGACGTCGTGCTCGGCGCGGAGAACTACGACGAAGACGTGCGATTCAACGGCGAAACCGCCGTGTTCATGGGCGTGTGGGTATTGCCGACCGCCAACTCGCTGGATGTCATCAAGCAGGTGCGCGAGGCGATTCCCGGCATCCAGGCGGAGCTGCCGGCCGGCATGAAGGCGGGCATTCCGTACGACTCCACCGCATACATCCAGGACGCGATCAACGAGGTGCTCACGACGCTGACGGAAACGCTGCTGATCGTGATCGCGGTGATCTTCCTGTTCCTGGGATCGCTGCGCGCCGTGATCATCCCGGTGGTCGCGATTCCGATCTCGCTGGTCGGCGCCGTGTTCCTGATGCTGGCCGCCGGCTTCACCGTGAACCTGCTGACGCTGCTGGCCATCGTGCTGTCGGTGGGCCTCGTCGTCGACGATGCGATCGTGATGGTCGAGAACATCGAACGCCACCTGCACGAAGGCAAACGGCCGATGCAGGCCGCGCGCGAGGCGGCGCGCGAGCTGGTCGGCCCGATCATCGCCATGACCATCACGCTGGCGGCCGTGTATGCGCCGATCGGCATCCAGGGCGGCCTCACCGGCGCGCTGTTCCGCGAGTTCGCGTTCACGCTCGCCGGCGCGGTGATCGTGTCCGGCGTCGTCGCGCTGACGCTGTCGCCGATGATGGGGTCGCGGCTGCTGCGCGCCGGCGATACGGAACGCGGCTTCGCGGGCTGGATCAACCGGCGATTCGACAGCCTGCGCCACGGCTACACCCGTGTGCTCGCCGGCTCGCTCGCTTACCGGCCGGTGGTGCTGGCGCTGTGGCTGATCGTCGCCGCGCTGATCGTCCCGTTCTACATGTTCTCGCAGCAGGAACTGGCGCCCGCCGAGGATCAAGGCGTGGTGTTCTCGATCATCCAGGCCGCGCCGAATGCGACCATCGAGCAGACCAAGCTGTTTGCCCGGCAGATCAACGACGTCTTCAAGGCGCGGCCCGAGGCCGCCGGGACGTTCGAGCTCACGTTCCCGAACGGTGGCTTCGGCGGCATGGTCACCAAGCCGTGGAGCGAGCGCACCAAGACCGCGCAGCAACTGCAGATGGAGATCGCCGGTCCGCTGTCGCAGATTCCCGGCGTGCGCGCGTTTCCCACCACGCCGCCGGCGCTGCCTGGTGGCGGCGACTTCCCGGTGGACCTCGTCATCGCCTCACCGGGCGAGCCGCAGCAGCTGGTCGAGATCGCCAACCAGCTGGTCGGGAAGGCGTTCGCCAGCGGACTGTTCATGTTCGCCGACGCCGATTTGAAGTTCGATCAGCCGCAGGCCGAAGTGGTGTTCGATCGCGACAAGCTGCGATCGCAGGGCGTCGATCTCAGCCAGGCCGGACGCGATCTGTCGATTCTGCTTGGCGGCGACTACGTCAACCGCTTCAGCATCCAGGGCCGCAGCTACAAGGTCATCCCGCAGATCGAACGGGCCGAGCGGCTGACGCCCGATCAGCTGTCGCAGATCTACATCACGGGATCCGGCGACAAGCTGGTGCCGCTCTCGACCTTCGCGACGCTGAAGACCACCGCGGAACCGCGCGAGCTGAAGAAGTTCCAGCAGCTCAACGCGGTGCGAATCCAGGGCGTGATTCCGCCGCCGGTGCCGCTGGATACCGCGCTCGGATTCCTCGAAACCGAGGCGCGCGCGATTCTGCCGCCCGGCTTCACGATGGATTACGCGGGCGAATCGCGACAGCTCAGGACGGAGGGCGGCAACTTCCTGTTCACGTTCCTGCTGTCGGCCGTGCTGATCTACCTGGTGCTCGCGGCCCAGTTCGAGAGCTTCCGCGATCCGTTCATCATCCTCCTCGGCTCGGTGCCGCTCGCGGTGGCGGGGGCGCTGTTGTTCTCGTTCCTTGGGTTCACCACGCTGAACATCTACAGCCAGGTCGGTCTCGATCACGCTGGTCGGCCTGGTCGCCAAGAACGGCATCCTGATCGTGCAGTTCGCGAATCACCTGCGCGAAACGGGAGCCGGCAAGCTGGCGGCGATCATCGAAGCCGTCGGGCACGCGCCTGCGGCCGATCCTGATGACGACGGCGGCAACCGTGGTCGGCCACTTCCCGCTGGTCACCGCCACGGGACCCGGCGCCGGCGCGCGCAACAGCATCGGCATCATGCTCGTCAGCGGCATGGTCATCGGCACGCTGTTCACGCTGTTCGTCCTCCCCTCGATTTACATGTTGGTGGCGGCCAATCGCGTCGCCGTAGTGGCGGAGGCGCCCGCTCGTGATGTGATCACCGGGCACGCCTCGCCGGAAGGAGCGGCGGCATGAGCGCGCCATTGTTCAAGAGGACTTTTGTCAGTGCATTGGTCATCGCTCTGTGGTGGGCGACGCCGTCGGCGGCGCAGACCGCGCCGCTTGCTCTCACCCTCGAGGACGCGGTGCGCCGCGCCGTCGACAACAACCCGGACCTCGCCATCGTCCGGCTCGAAACCGACGTCGAAACCGCGCGCGTCGACGAAACCCGCACGGCCTTCACGCCGGTGTTTTCCACCGTGCTGGGACGATCGAGCGCCGTGACGCCGCCGGCGAACTTTCTCCTCGGCGAGCGCGGCGTCGATGTGAACGATGTGTTCTCGTCGACGGGCGTGCGGCAACGATTGCCGTGGGGATCAGGAACGTGGAGCATCTCGTGGGACACGTCGAGAACCACGACCAACAACCCGCTGACCAGCTTCGATCCGACGCTGCAATCGGGATTCGAGCTGGCGTTCTCACAGCCGCTGCTGCAGGGATCGCAAGGTCGACTCGGCGCGGTATCAATACGCCATCGCCAGGCGCAACCAGGGCAGCTCGGATCTGTTGTTTCGCGAGGCCGTCGTCCAGACCGTGGCCGCCGTGAAGCAGGCGTACTGGACATTGAAGGCGACGCGGGCCAACGTCAACGTCCAGCAGCAATCGCTGGATCTGGCGCGCGAGCTCGCGCGTGAGAACAAGGTCCGCGTCGATGCCGGTCACATTCCGCCGATCGATCTGGTGCAGGCCGAGGCGGAAGTGGCCCAGCGGCGCGAGAACCTGATTCGCGCGCATACCCTCGCGGATGACGCGGAAGACGCGCTGCGCCGGCTGATCGTCAACGCCGACGATCGCGAGTTCTGGAAGGTGCGGCTGGAGCCGGTTGAGGATCTGTCGGTGATCGCCGCGCTGCCCGATATCGACGCGGCGGTGGCGACCGCGCTCGATCAGCGCTACGACATCGCGCGTGCGGGTCGCGACCTCGAGAACACGCAGACCACGATTGAGTTCCTCGACAATCAGCGTCTGCCTGATGTGCGGCTTGAAACCTCGTATCGCGGCAACGGCCTGGCCGGCACGCAGTTCCTGCGCGGCGGCGGTTTTCCGGGATCGATCATCGGCACCCGCAATCGCGGTTTTGGCGACGCGCTCGGCCAGGTGTTCTCGGACGACTATCCGACGTGGAGCCTCGGCGTCACGGTCAGCTATCCAATCGGCCGCAGCTTCGAGGAGGCCAACCTCGCGCGCGCGCGCGTCGAACGGCGGCAGACCACACACCGGATCGCGAGCCTGCGCATCGAGGCCGCTGAAACCGTCCGCCGGGCAGGACGGCAAGTCCGCAGCACCGCTGAACGCATCGAGGCGGCGCGGGCCGGCGCCTCGCTGGCCCAGGAGCGGCTGGATGCCGAACAGACAGCGATTCGGCGTCGGGCTGTCGACGACGTTCCTGGTGACGCAGGCGCAGCGCGATCTGCTCGAGGCGCAGGTCAACCTGCTCCAGACCTCGCTCGATTTCGAGTCGGCGCTGGTGAACTTCGAAGCCGTGCAGCAGGCGCCGCCGCTTGCGGCCGGCACGACCCTTGGCTGTCAGGGGCGCGAGCGTGGTGCTGGTGCCCACGCCGGCGCCGCGCGGCCTCTTCCGTCCCGGCGCGGGGTTCTAGCATCATGACTCGCGCGATTGCAGTGGTGGGAGCGCCGTCGAGTATCGGGATTCGGCCGTACGACGATGGCGCTGTGCGGCATCTCAACCGGGCGCCGCAGGTGTTACGCGAGCGTGGTTTGATCGCGCGGCTCGACGCCGCGGATCTCGGCGATGTGGCGCCGCCCTTGTATCAGGATTTTGTGCGGCCGCTCAATCGCGCGCGCAATGAAGGCCAGGTCGCGGCCTATTCGCGATTGCTCGCGCAACGGGTCTCGAGCGGCCATCGCACAGGGCCGGTTTGCGCTCGTTCTCGGTGGCGACTGTAGCGTGGTGTTGGCGTGTCTGATGGCCGCGAGAAAGAAAGCCGGCGACGCGGTCGGCCTGGTCTACGTTGATGCCCACGCCGATTTTGCCTCACCGGAGGAATCGCGGACGGGATCGGCGAGCGAGTATGGCATTGGCGCTGGCGACCGGCCGCGGCAACTCCCCGTTGTCGCGGCTCGCTGGCGCCGATGCCCCTCGTCGGCGACCACCACGTGGCGCTGCTCGGCCGCCGCGACGACGCCAGCGATTGGCACGGTCATGCGGCGTTCGCGAAGTCGTCGATCCTCGATGTGCCGAGCGCGCAACTTCAGGCCGACGACTGGCTGGAGGTGGCGCGCGACCGTGCTCGATCAGCGTGGCGCCGCCGGACGTGCGCGGATTCTGGATTCAGGTGGACGCCGACGTGCTCGATCCGATCGACGATGGCGGCCGTCGACTCGCCTGAGCCGGGCGGGCCAACGCCGCGCGAGCTCTTGCGTGTGCTGACGCCGCTCGTGCAGCATCCGCGCGCGCTGGGCCTGTCACTCACGATGTATGATCCGGCCTGGATCCGGATCGCTCGTGCGCCCGCCGGCTGGTGAACATGCTCGAGGCCCTGCTCGCGCCGGGCCTGTTGCACTGATGGAGATTCTGATCGTCTGCGCCGCGATCGCCTGCGCCGCGATGGGCGGCGTGTTCTTCGCGTTCTCATCGTTCGTGATGCGGGCGCTGGCGCGGATGCCGCCCGCGCAGGGCATCGCGGCGATGCAGTCGATCGACGTCGTCGCCGTCACCCCGGTCTTCATGACCGCTCTGTTCGGAACCGCGGCCGCGTGCGTGGTCGTCGGGGTCGACGCCGTCACCGATTGGCAAGGCGTCAGGAGCGCGTACCTGCTCGCCGGTAGTCTGTCGTACGTGATCGGCACCATCGTGGTGACGATCGCCTGCAACGTCCCGTTGAACAACGCGCTGGCAGGTCTCGATCCGAAGAGCAGCGACGCGCCATTGTTCTGGGCCAAGTATGTTCGACAGTGGACGGCGTGGAACCACCTTCGCACGGTTTCTGGTCTGCTTGCCGCCGGCCTGCTCACCCTCGCCATCATGAGGTCATGAGCTCCACGCCGTCATCGCGTCAGGCCGTCCGTGGAACGATCGGCCGCACCCGCCACCGCGCGTAAGCCACGAACGACACGAGAGCCAGGAGCACTGCCGTCGTCGCCGCGGGGCCGAATTCTGAGCGCGAGGCGTGAAAGATCGTCGCGCTGATCATCACCACCATCAACCCGGCGGCTGCTGCCGGCACCAGCCACGGCATCACGCGAGTGATGCCGGGCACGATCAAGCCGATTGCGGCGAGCACTTCGGCGGCGCCGATGAAGATACGGAATGACGGATTGATCGCCGCGTTCATCTGCTCGACCATTTCCGCGGGTGGCCGGAGATACAGCCACCCGTGCGCGAGGAACGCCAGGGCCAGCAGGCCCTGGAGCACCCACAATGTGATGTTGAGCATTACCGTTCCTCAGCCTAGGCTCGCTGCAGGTCCGCCACCACCTCTTCGAGACGGTCGTAACTGATCGCTGCGCCCCTGGCCATTCCGGACGCGATCACCATATCGCGCACTTCCAGCGACTGGTAGCGGGCCGTCACAGTCATCCGCGTCTGGCCATGCTCCTCCGTGAATTCGGCGGTCACCAGCGATGGGCTATCGGGAAAGTCCTCGAAGATTTCGGTGAAAACCAACCGATCCGGCGGAGCAATTTCCTGGTACTCGCCGTGAAACGCCGCTTCCCCCTTGGGATGCCGGTTCACGAAGCGCCACTTGCCGCCCCGGCGGAGATCGATCTCGCACACCGGCACCGAGTAGCCGTCGCCGAGACACCCCCACCACCGGCGCACGTGCTCGGGTTTCGTCATCGCCTCGAACACGAGACGCCGGGGCGCGTTGAATACCCGCGTCAGGCGGATCTCCTGATCCGACGGCGTGGTGACCTCGAAGCTACCGCTGTTGACTGCGCTGCTGCTTGCGACCATGACTCTTTGCCTCCTTCTTGCCGGTGAGTTCCTTCAAATAACCGTCCAACCGATCGAGGCGCCCTTCCCACAGGTGCCGGTAGTGCTCAGTCCAGTTGGCGACCTGCTTCAGCGGCGCGGCGTCGATGCGGCACCGCCGCCACTGCGCTTCCCGCTCGCGGCCGATGAGCCCGGCCTGCTCCAGGACTCTTAAGTGTTTCGACACAGCAGGCAGGCTCATGTCAAACGGCTCCGCCAGCTCGCTGACCGACAGCTTGCCCTGGCTGAGCCGGGCGAGGATGGCCCGGCGGGTGGGATCGGCGAGTGCGGCGAATGTCCTGCTGAGTTGATCGGTCGACATGTGTAATAAACCAATCGGTTAATTAACTAATTGGTTTTATACGCCGGGTGGCCGGTCCGTGTCAAGCGCAGCAGTGAGATATTGCGGTGAAGGCGAAGTACGACCCGGACAATTTCTTCCACCTTAACGAAAATATTGTGCTTCGCTAAGTTGGGGGCAGGCCGCGCTTTTTAGCGATTCGCTAAGAAAGGGGCAGGCCTCGGCTTCGCGTCGCCTGTCAGTCGGGATCGTGCATGACCAGCACCGCGATTCGCCAGGCGCCGCCCGCCAGGCGAAGGAGGTACGTGGCGCCGAACTGTTGCAACTCTTCGCCGTCGGCCTTGAAGCGAACGACCCGGGCGGAGAGCAAGGCCGTTTCGTCGCTGAGGGGCTTGACCAGCAGGTTCGACCACTCGCTGCTTTCATACCCGCTGGCTTTCAACCCGTGCATCATCGTCGCGAGGAGCGCGCGGCCTTCGGTGACGGAGGCCACCGCGGTGACCGACACCGGGGTGATGATCGTGAACGGGAAGTGAAAATATGGCAGCACGGCTGCCGGGTTCAGGGTCTGGAACGCCTCGAAGTACTCAGCGTAGGTGCGGGTGACGTCGTCAGCGATCTTCGTCATCGAGTTGGCACTTCGGCGCGACATCGTATCTCACCCATGTAACGGCGCCCCGAATCTCGTCAGGTGGTGTCCATTCATTGGCCCAAAACAACCACTCATTGGATCCGCGCGGCGTGCAGTATCAGACGCAAGTAAGTTGGTGGGTGACGGGCCGTGGAAACCTCGTCCTTTGTCTTGCTGCCTTTTGCTTTTTGCATTCTGCAGTGGCGTTCGCTCAGGGCGGCACCACGCTGAGTGGCCGGGTCACCCAGGCGGAAAACAGGCTGCCGCTATCTGGCGCGTTGGTGGTGATTGCCCGAAGCGGGCCGCTCCTTCAAGCTCGTCTACACGGTCGGCTTCCAGCTGGCGCACCCGCTGCCGGCGCCGCAACCGCCGGCAGCGGTGGAAGGCAGGTGCGGGTCGATTTACCGAAGTTACAGGCTCGCCATCAGGCTCTTACACCAGCCCCGTAGTCTCTCCGAGCCGCCATCGCGGCAAGGAGGGACTCATGTTTCGCAACCACACCACGGCCGCCGCCGGCGCGCTCCTGGTCGCGCTCGCCGTTATTTTCTCGTCTCATCTCGAGGCCGTGTTGGGCGCGGGCAACGGCGCCTTCACGTTCGCGCTGATTGGCGATATGCCTTATGGCCCCGAGGGTGACTTGAAGTTCCCCAACGTCATTGCCGACATCAATGCCGACCGCCGCCTCTCGTTCGTCGCGCACGACGGCGACATCAAGAACGGCAGCTCGCTCTGCACCGACGAGATGTTCGCCGACCGGCTCGACTTGTTCAATCAATTCAGGCGGCCGGTGATTTTCGTCCCCGGTGACAACGAGTGGACCGATTGCCATCGCGCCAACAATGGCGCCTACGATCCCCTGGAACGGCTCGCGTTCCTGCGCGCGATGTTCTACCCGGGCGATCAAAGCCTGGGCATCCAAACGTTGACGCTCCAACGGCAGAGCGACGATCCGGCGTTTGCGTCATACCCCGAGAACGTGCAGTGGGTCGAGAACGGAGTGATGTTCGCCGGCCTTCACATCGTCGGCAGCAACAACAACCTTGGCCGCACGCCCGCCGCCGACCAGGAATACGCCGCACGCAACGCGGCAAACCTGGTCTGGCTCCATGACGTGTTCGAACGGGCGCGGCAGGACGAGCTCAGGGCGGTGATGTTGATTATCCAGGCGAATCCGCTGTTCGAGGCTCCGGCGGTCCAACGTACCGGGATTCAACGACTTCTTGCGCGACCTCGAAGCCGAGGTGATCGCCTTCAGACGCCCGGTGGTGCTCGTGCATGGCGATTCACATTATTTTCGCATCGACAAACCGTTCCTCGGGTCCACGAGCCGGCGCCGCCTCGAAAATTTCACCCGGGTGGAGACCTTTGGTGAGAACGACAATCACTGGCTGCACGTCACCGTCGATCCGACCAACCCGAACGTGTTCGCGTTCGATCAGCGCATTGTGACGGCAAACCTGATCGTTCACTGACGATCGTGCACTCAGGGTTTGACGCTAAGGCCGACGCCGCCGATCGGCTCGGTCTGCACCTGGTCGCCGAAGCTGGCGATCAGCGGCCGGCCCTTCGCGATCGCGGCCTGCACGCCCGGCAGCTTCAGCGAGGCCTTGTGGCTCTCCGAGGAATCCCACACCTCGGTGATCCACAGTGCGTCGGCGTCGCGCGGATCTTTCGCGACGATGTAGCTGAGGCAGCCGGGCATGCCGCCGGTGCCGCCAAGGAGAATCGCCGCAAACTCGTCTCTCTTACCCGGCGTCGTCACCATCTTGCCGATTAGTCCAAACATGCGACCTATCCTCTCACAGCCTCCTGTGTCACGCGGCCGGCCGCACGAAACTGCAGCATCGCGAAGACGTCGACGACGATGGCGACCGCAATGACGAGCAGGCGCGCGATGGGCGCGAGCTGATTCCAGAACAGCAGCAGCACGACCGCGCTGCCGGCCACCCATAATCCGTCGGCAACCGTGAACGCCAGCAGCGTGCCGCGATTGACGCGCGCCTGCCGCGCCGACATCCACAGCGCCGCGGCGTAGCCGAGCAGGCCAACCGCGATCACGTCGAAGAGCGCTGGTCCCGTGGCGCCGAAGAACTGGAACAGGATGCCGCGCGTAAGTAGCATCCCGAGTCCACAACCGGCAGTGGCGATGGCGTTGAGCTGCAAAATTCGATTCGATGTCATGTTGATCTCCCTCCAAATCCTTTCCACGCGAGATTCGCAGACGCCGGGAAGCGCCGCAATTACCTGCCAGGTAATGGGCGCGATGACCAAGAGCGCGTAGGATCAGCGGTATGGAAGTCGGGACTCTGGTTCGCTCCTGGAGAACGGCACGCGGCATGAGCCAGCTCGATCTGGCCATGCATTCCGGGTTTTCCGCGCGCCATGTGAGCTTCATCGAAACGGGCCGCGCGCAGCCAAGCCGACAGGCGCTGCTGGTCCTGGCCGAAACGCTGGAAGTGCCATTGCGGGACCGCAACCGGCTGCTCGAAGCGGGCGGGTTCGCGCATGTCTATCGCAGCACCCCGCTCGAGGCGGACGAGATGCGCCACATCCGCGGCGTGCTGCAGTTCATCCTCGATCGCCATAAGCCCTATGCCGCGGTGGTGCTCGATCGGTATTCGAATTGCCTGATGGGAAACGGCGTGTCGGATCGCATGCTCGCCGCAGTCGTCGATCCGTCGTTGATCACCGAGCATGCAAATCACTTGCGCATGGTGTTTCATCCGCTCGGCGCGCGCCGCTGCATCGTCAACTGGGAAGAAGTGTCACGGCATCTGTTCGACCGCGCCGAAGCCGAGTTCGCCGGCGCCGCCGATGATCAAACGGCAACGGCGCTGCTCGAGGAGCTGCGCGGCTACATGGGAACGGAGCGATCACACGCGGCCGCCACCGTGACAGCCGGCGATCTGCTGTTACCGATTCATCTCAAGGTCGGTGACGTGGAGCTGAAGCTGTTCAGCACCATCATGACGCTCGGCACACCGCGCGACATTACGCTGCAGGAGTTGAGGATCGAGACGTTCTTTCCAGCGGACGCCAAGTCGGAAGCGGTGTGGTCGGCGTTGCTCTCCGACCGCACCTGACCTGGTGATCGATTTACCCTGCTTCGGCGCAGCTTCGTTCCTCCGTTGCGATGCGCTGAATGCACTCCACGAAGTCGGGGTCTTCACCTTCGAGCAGTTGCGGCAACATCGCACAGAAGTCCGGCCGGCGGCACCACTCGCGCATGTAGTCGTCCCACGAATGCCAGCGCCGTCGCTGCTTCTCGGTCATGTCATCATCGAACGCCAGCAGGTACGCGCGTTCGAACAGTGAGACCAGCATCTCGAACACCACTTGCCGCCGTTCTTGTTGTTCGGCGGTGAGGTGCGGAGCGGCGCGCCGCGAGCGGAGCTGCAGGTCGGGGTTCTCCATCACCAGCTTGAGGAAGTCGGCGTAGGCCACCGAGAGGAGCTGGTAGGTTTCCTCGTCCTCGTTTTCGCGTTCTTTCCTTTGCTCAAGCCAGTAAGTGAGGATGGCCAGCGGCAGGCCGACGACGGTGACGACGTAACTCAGGAATTCGAACAGCTCCAGACCCGGCATGGCGGCCTCCGCCTCTATTTTCCTCCTCCTGCCGAGACAATCGCCCGGGCTTCGCGCCGCGCGCTGCTCGCAGCGGCACGGAATTCCGCGAGCACACGCTCCCCGACGCTGACGGCCTCGGGCGTCTCGAAGCAGTTGGCATGCAGATCGCCGCCGGATTCGTGTCCGATTTCCCGATAGAGCGCGGCAAGACTCGCGTGATCGACGACCTAGTAGAAACCCGGCACGCCTGGCCACAAAACTCACCGACGGAGGAAGCGGATCAGACGCTCGGCCACCAGCGCCGCCTGTTCCTGCTGCACCCAGTGACCGGCGCCGTCCAGCAGCTCAACGCCTTCGAACTTCGTGCACGCGCGCTTCATCCCGTCGAGGCTGCCCGCGCGCTGATAGACGCCCCAATCGCTCTTGCCCGACAAGAACAGGCTCGGCACATCGATCGTGCGCCCGGCAAACAGCTGCAACTCGGCCGACAGTCGCGGCACACGACCGACTCGATACGACTGCAACCCACCCTGGAAACCCGTGCGCGCGTACTCGCCGCTGTACACGCGCAGCTCATCTTCGGTGAGCCACGCGCACTTCGCGATCGCGGCGGCAGACGGCATTTCGCCCGCCACGCTTTCCGCCATGCCTTTATTCAGATCCATCACGTAGTAGCGCGGCAGCTTCGCCATTTCCGTTGCGGAGTTGTTCGCCAATGGAAACGGCTTGTTCGGCGCCCAGTCGGCGCTCTTCATGTGGTAGTAAGCACGCATGAAATTGTGCACGCCCTGCGGCGGGTGCCACATGTTCTCGTTCGCTTCGCGCGTCGTGTAATACGTTTGATAGTGCTTGCGCGGCTCCGGTAATTTTGCCAGCTGCTCGTCGAGACTCGGCGCACCCTGCGCACCCTGCGCACCCTGTGCACTTTGCCAAGCGGGAGCGCCCCCGGAGGGGGCGCTCATCATAACAAGTGAGCGAAACACGTCGGGCCGGGCGAGCGCGCACCAGGCGGCCATCGGCGATCCGAAATCGTGTCCCGCGACGAGCGCCACGTTACCGTGGCCGAGTGAAGCCACGAGCGCGATCATGTCGCGCACGCGATTGAGTGTTGAAAACGGCGCGAGGTCGGCGTCGAACGTCACGTCGGTGCCGCCGGTCCTGCCATAGCCGCGTAGATCGGGCGCGATCACGTGATAGCCCGCTTTCGCCAGCGGCAGCATCACGTGCCGCCAGCTGTAGGCGAGCTCAGGGAAGCCGTGCACCAGCAGCACCGCCGGTCGATTCGCGCCCTCGTAGCCCGCTTCGAGCGCGTGCATCGTGATGCCGTTGATGTTCGGGATCAGTCGCGATCGAATGCCGATGGGAATCGTTGAGGCGCCGTAGACGACGCCGGCGTTTGCGGGGTTTTGGGCGCGCGCCTCTCCGGTTCGCGTGAGCAGCGCGGCCGAGGCGATGAGTTCCAGGACCTGTCGTCGCGTGTATCCCATGAGGGCGGATTCTACAGGTCGCGGCGGCGATTTTGCAGTGGCCCATGCGCATGTCCAAGACCAAACAGAAAGCTCCTCCCAAGACACAGAAGAAATCCGCGTCGAGAAAGGCCGAAGCCAAGCCGTCCGCAAGCGGACCAGCACGGCCGTCGGTGGATGTTAGAGCGCTCGACAAGCTCGAATCAAAAATGGCGGCGACCGACGATCTCGCTCGCAGCATGTCATTCAACGCGCTCAAGGCGTTGGAGTTCGATCCCGCAGCTCACAAATCCCCCGGCGAGGGCGAGGCGTTCGAGCCGGCCGATCCTCTGGTGGGCGCCAGCACGGTGACTGAAACGAACGCGTCGGACAAGGTAGGCAGCGGCGCACCACCTATGGGTAACAACATGACGATCGCGCCGCTCGATCGCGTGCGCGCCGATTCGTCCGCGCGGCCGCTCACCACCAATCAGGGCGTGCCCGTCGGCGACAACCAGAACTCGCTAAAGGCGGGCCTTCGCGGGCCGGTGCTGTGGGAAGACTTCATCCTTCGCGAGAAGATCACCCACTTCGACCACGAGCGCATCCCCGAGCGCATCGTGCATGCGCGGGGATCGGCCGCCCATGGCGTCTTTGAGTGTTACAAATCGCTCTCGAAGCTGACGCGCGCATCGATCTTCGCCGAGGCCGGCAAGCAGACGCCGGTGTTCGTGCGGTTCTCGACAGTCGCTGGCGAGCGCGGCTCAACCGATACGGCTCGCGATGTGCGCGGGTTCGCCGTCAAGTTCTACACCGACGAGGGCAACTGGGACCTGGTCGGCAACAACATCCCGGTCTTCTTTATCCAGGACGCGATGAAGTTCCCAGACCTGGTGCACTCGGTCAAGCCTGAGCCCCATCACGCGATGCCACAGGCCGCGAGCGCGCACGATACGTTCTGGGATTTCGCGTCGTTGATGCCGGAAATCACGCACATGTTGATGTGGGTGATGTCGGATCGCGCGATCCCGCGCAGCTACCGCACCATGCAAGGCTTCGGCGTCAACACCTACCGCTTTGTGAATGCCAACAACGAATCGGTGTTCGTGAAGTTCCATTGGAACCCGACCGCCGGCACGCATTCGCTGGTCTGGGACGAGGCCGTGAAGATCTCCGGCGCCGATTCGGATTTCCATCGCCGCGATCTGTGGGAAGCCATCGAAGCGGGCGCGTTCCCTGAATGGGAGCTCGGCATCCAGGTGATCACCGAGGAGCAGGCGGAGAAGTTCACGTTCGACGTGCTCGATGCCACCAAGATCGTCCCCGAAGAGTTGGTGCCGGTGATGCCGGTGGGCCGCATGATTCTCAACCGCAATCCCGACAACTTCTTCGCGGAAACCGAGCAGGTGGCCTTCTGCACCGCGCAGGTGGTGCCGGGCGTCGACTTCTCGAACGATCCACTGCTCGCCGGACGTATTCATTCGTATTTCGACACGCAGATCTCGCGTCTCGGCGGGCCAAACTTCCACGAACTGCCAATCAACGCGCCGCTCGCGCAGGTCCACAACAACCAACGCGACGGCATGCACCGGCAGACGATCAATCGCGGCCGCGTAGCCTACGAGCCAAACTCGCTTGGCGGCGGCTGCCCGTTCCAGGCCGGCAAGATGGGGTTCGTGTCGTTCCCCGAACCGATGGCGCGCGCGGCTGATAAGGTGCGCGGCAAGCCGGAACGGTTCGCGGATCACTACACGCAGGCGGCACTCTTCTTCAACAGCCAGACGCCCACCGAGCAGCAGCACATCATCAACGCGTTCCGCTTTGAGTTGTCGAAGGTGCAGGTGCCGGCGATTCGCGAGCGTATGGTCTCGGGCCTGATGAATGTTGACGAGCGCATGGCGCGCGAGATTGCGATCGGGCTCGGCATCGACGAGATGCCGGATCCGATGCCAAAAGTGCTGACGAAGAAGATCAAGCCGGAAGTGGCGCAGTCGAAGGCGTTATCGCTGTTCGCGCGTCCCGGCGACGGCAGCATCCGTACGCGTCGCGTGGCCATCATCGTCGCCGACGGGGTAGTGGGCGCGGAAGTCGAAGCGCTGATCGAGCGGCTGGCGTCCGAAGGCGCCGTCCCGATTACGCTGGGCGCGCGGCTCGGGCGCGTGAAGCCCGATCGTGGCAAGCCGATCGAAATCGGCGCCCCGATCGACGCCGCGCCGGCAGTGGTGTTCGACGCGATGGTGTTGCCGGATGGCGAGGCAGCCGCAGCAGCACTGGCGAAGAACGGGCGCGTGCTCGAGTTCCTGAAGGATCAGTATCGGCATTGCAAACCGATCCTTGTGCTCGGTGCGTCGACTGAAGTCCTCGACGCGGCAGGTGTGCCCACCGCGTTGCCGAACGGCAAACCCGATCCTGGACTCATCGTGGCCAAGGGCGGTGATGCGACCGAGGCATTCATCAAAGCGATCGCGAAGCATCGTCACTACGAGCGGGAATCGGATCCGCCGATCGTGTAAGGCTTGGGGATCGGGGATCGGGGATCGGGATCATGGGTTTTTCCGGCCCCTGATCCCTGATCCCCTGATCCCCGATCCCCCCAGATATACTTCCGCAATGCTTCGTTGGGCCACCGCCGTTCTTATCGCCTCGATCTTCGTCGTCATCCCGTCCGCGCAGAACCACACCTCGTGGCTGGATCCCTTTCGCGCCAATGCCGGCAAGCTCGTTGCCGCCGCCGTCGCCGATCAATTCGGCTGGGATCGCCTTGCCGAGCTGACCGACACCTACGGCCAGCGATTGAGCGGTTCTGAGAATCTGAATCGCGCCATCGCGTGGGCCGTCGAGACCATGAAGAAGGATGGCCTCGAGAACGTGCACACCGAGCGCGTGATGATTCCGAAGTGGGTGCGCGGCACCGAGAGTCTCGAAATCACCAATCCGCCGCATCACGTGGTCCCGATGCTCGGCCTCGGCGGCAGCGTGGCCACGCCGCCCGCCGGGATCGAGGCGGAGGTGATGGTCGTGTCGAGTGGCGACGATCTCGCGAAGCGAGCGCCGCAGGCCAGGGGCAAGATCGTCCTCTTCAACGTGCCGTACACCAATTACGGCGAAACGGTGGCCTATCGATCCGGCGGCGCCTCGATGGCGGCGCGGCATGGCGCGGTGGGCATGCTGGTGCGCGCGGTCGGGCCAATCGGGCTGCGCACGCCGCACACCGGCGGCATGTCGTACGCCGCTGATGTCACGAAGATTCCCGCCGCTGCCATCCCGGTGGAAGACACGCTGCGCATCCAACGCCTCGTCAATCGCGGCGTTGCCGTTCGCGTCCGCTTGAAGATGGAAGCGCGATTCGATCCCGACGTCGAATCCTTCAACGTCGTCGGCGAGATCCGTGGCAGCGAGAAGCCCGAGGAGATCGTGCTCGTGGGCTGTCACTTTGATTCCTGGGACCCCGGCACGGGCGCGTCGGACGATGCGGTTGGCTGCATCGTGACGTGGGAAGCCGCGCGGCTGATGAAGAAGCTCAATATCCGGCCGAAGCGCACGGTGCGTGTGGTGCTGTTTACCAACGAGGAGAACGGCCTGCGTGGCGGCAACGGGTATCGGGACGCGCACGCCAACGAAGCAGCGAATCACGTGTTCTCGCTCGAGTCCGACTCTGGCGTGTTCGCGCCGGCGCGCCTCGGCTTCACCGGATCTGATGCCGCAAGAAAGATCGTTTCGGAGATCGCCACGCTGCTGTCGCCGCTCGGCATGCAGGACGTGGTTCCCGGCGGCGGTGGCGCCGACATCGGGCCGATCTCCACGCTCGGCAAGGTGCCGATGATGGCTTACTCCGGCGACCCAACGAAGTACTTCACCATCCATCACACGCCCGCCGATACCGTCGATCGCATCGAGCCGCAGGAAGTGTCGAAGGCGGCAGCCTCGATCGCGGCGATGGTGTACGTGATCGCGGATATGCCGCAGAGTTTGCCGAAATGAATTGTAAAAGGGCCTGGCCCCTTAACATGGGTTTTCGATGATGTTTCTGCGAACTACCGTCGTCTTGATGTTGCTGAATGTGATCGTTTATGCGCAAAAAGATCCAACTGCGTCCGACGCGTGGGCGGCAGCGCCCGCCAACGGCTCCGTCGCCGTCTACGCCACGATCAACAACCCGACGATGTATGACGTGTATCTGGTGTCGGGAAAGTCTGAGTCAGCTGGAAAAGTTGAGTTGATCAACGCCGACAAGCCGGTGGTGAGCATCACCGTGCCGGCGTACGGATCGGCGGAGCTCAAGCCCGGAGCAGCGTTCGTGCGGTTGTCAGAGTTGAAGCGTGAATTGAAAGCGGGCGATCAGCTGAACGTGACCGTAGAAACAGATGGCGGCGTCGCGATCGCGATCGCCGCCATTGTCAAATAGATCGGGCCGTACGTAGAGGCGGGACTTTAGTCCCGCCTATTAGTTACGCGGGCTTGCGAATCTGGAAGCCCGTTTCCGTCTTCTCGCGATTGGCCTTGTGGCACCCCTGGCACACGCCGCCGAGTTCCTTCCGGTGCCCCGCCACGGCGTCCATGTTGTTCGCGGTCGCGGCCTTCTCGATTTCGGCGGCATGCGTCATGGCTGACGCCGCCATGGCCGCGGCTTCCGTGTTCTTGCGCGCCGTCCAGAACTGCTGCGCATCCTTGAAGAACGCCTGGAGCTTCTTGGCTTCGGCGGCGATGGTGGCGCCGTCGGTGGCCTTGGCAATGGTGGCGTTCGCGGCGCCTACGCCCTTCATTAACTTGTCGTAGTCTTCGTCGGTCTTGGCCTGTGCCGACAGGATGGCCGCCGAGCTGATGGCGACGATCAGGGCCAAACCGGCCGCCATAAAGAGACGAGAAACGCGCATGTGTCCTCCCGGGACGAATTAGGGCTGATTCATATGGCCCCCGTTTTTGGCGGGGGACGCGAGTGACGCGGGCCGCAGTCCCACGCCACAGGCCAGCCAGAGTGCCGCAGAGGATATATCATTTGCGGCATGTTCAACAGATTCTCGGCTGCCGCCCTTGCCGTGGCCCTGCTGGTCCCGGTCACGCCCTCTGCACAGACCAAACGCGCCCTCACCCTCGACGATCACTCGCGCATTGTGAGCGTCGGCGATCCGCAGCGTTCGCCCGACGGCCAGTGGGTGGCGTATACGGTGAGCACCATCGACGCCGAGAAGGATCGGCGCAACACCGATGTGTGGATGGTGAAGTGGGACGGCAGCGAGCAGTTGCAGCTGACCTCGTCACCGGACAGCGAAAGCTCACCGCGCTGGAGCCCCGACAACAAGTACCTCGCGTTCGTGTCGTCGCGCGGCACTGAAGAAGAACGCAAACGCGGGGGACAGATCTGGCTGCTCAATCGCGCCGGCGGCGAAGCGCAGCGCGTCAGCGATTTCAAGGGCGGCGTCTCGGACATTCAGTGGTCGCCCGACAGCACGCGCATCGCGTTCACGGCCGACGATCAGGATCCGGCGGAGGAGCCCGAGAAGCTGGAAGGCTGGAAACGCAAGACCGCGCCGCCGATCGTGATCGATCGCTATCAATTCAAGCGGGATCGCGCCGGCTATCTGAAGCAGCTCTACAGCCACATCGGCATCTTCACCGTGGCGACGAAGGAAGCGAAGATGATCACCAAGGGCAACACCGACGATCAAAGCCCGTCGTGGTCGCCGGACGGCACGCAGATCGCGTTCCTGAGCAAGCGCGGTCACGCCGATCCGGATCGTACGTCGAACGAGGACCTGTGGGTGGTCGAAGCGCGGGAGGGCGCGGAGCCGCGGCAGATCACCAAGACTCCCGAAGGCGAAGGCGGCCGCCCAGCGTGGAGCCCGGATGGCAGCCGGCTGGCCGCGGTGATTGGCGACACCGATCGATTCGCGCAGTACTCGATGAACAAGTTGATCGTCGTGCCGTCGAATCCACCCGCCTCGGCGGGGCCGGCGACCAAGCCGCCGATCTATATGCCGTCGCTCGACCGGGCCGTGTCCAGCGTGGCATGGTCGGCGGACGGGCAGCACCTCTCGTTCCTCCTACAGGACGATCGCACCAATCACCTGGCCACCGTACCCGCGGAAAACGCGAACGGCACGCCGCAGCGTCGGACCAATGGCAACCGCGTGATCAGCTCGCCGAGCCCCGGCAAGGACGGCAACTTCGCGGCGCTCGTCGCCGAGCCGGCGCGCATGAGCGAGGTCTATGCCCTCGAAGGCTCGAGCCTCCGCCAGCTCACGAAGCACAACGACAAGTTGCTGAGTGAGCTGCAGCTGGCGACGACCGAGAACTTCCAGTCGAAGAGCAAGGACGGCACGGACGTGCGCGGATTGATCGTGAAGCCCGCGGCCTACAAGGCTGGCACGAAGTATCCGACGCTGCTGATCGTGCACGGCGGTCCGAACGGTCAGGATCAGCACTCCTTCTCGTTCGATCGCGAGTTCTTCGCCGCGAACGGCTACGTCGTGCTCGCCATCAACTATCGCGGCAGCGCCGGCCGTGGCAACGCGTTCCAGAAAGCGATCCTTGGCGATTGGGGCAATCTCGAAGTGATGGACTTGCTTGGCGCGGTGGACGAAGCGGTGCGGCAGGGCATTGCCGATCCGGAGCGCCTTGGCATCGGCGGGTGGAGCTACGGCGGCATTTCCACCGACGCGGCGATCGCCACCGACACCCGGTTCAAGGCGGCGGTCAGCGGCGCCGGCGTGGCGCTCTATATGTCCCTCTACGGTGTCGATCAATACATCATTCAGTACGATCAGGAACTGGGTCCGCCGTGGAAGAACAAGGAAGCGTGGACGAAGATGTCGCACGGCTTCTTCAACGCCGACAAGATCAAGACGCCGACGCTGTACATGGGCGGTGAGAAGGACTTCAACGTGCCGATCGCCGGTGGCGAGCAGATGTACCAAGCGCTGAGGAGCCTCGGCGTCGACACGCAGCTGGTGATCTACCCGGGCCAGTTCCACGGCCTGACCATTCCAAGCTACGAGCGCGACCGGATTCAGCGGTACCTGAACTGGTTCAACAAGTACTCTGCAGCCAACGAGCACCACGACAGCGTCTAAGTAAGCATCCATGTACGTAGGGGCGGGACTTTCTTGTCCGCCGTAGCTTTAGCGGAGGCGGAAGTCCCGCCCGTCAGCGGTGAAGGCGGACCTCCCGCCCGCCAGAGGATCAGCATGCGACTTCGAATCGCCCTCGTTCTTTGTACGCTTTCGGTTGCTGCTATGGCTGCCCAAACCTCCGACATGCGGACGCGGGCCGAGATCACCAACTACGAAGAGACCAGCACCTACGCCGATGTGACGCGCGTGATCGACGGGCTGGTGGCGACGGGCAAGATCGTCCACACCGAAAGCTTCGGGAAAACCGAGGAAGGCCGCGATCTCCCGCTGATGGTGATCTCGGATCCCATCGTGACCACGCCCGCGGCGGCGCGCAAGCTGGGCCGGCCGCTCGTGTTCGTGCAGGCCAACATCCACGCCGGCGAAGTGGAAGGCAAGGAAGCCGTCCTGATGCTGGCCCGCCGGCTCGTTTCTGGCGATCTCAAGCCGTTGACGCGCCAGCTCGTGATCCTGATCGCGCCCGACTATAACGCCGACGGCAACGAGAAGTTCAACGTCATGAACCGTACCGCGCAGAACGGGCCGGTAGCCGGCGTCGGCACGCGCGAGAACGGCAAGGGCCTCGATCTCAATCGCGACTACATGAAGCTGGACTCGGCCGAGGCGCGGTCGCTGGTGGGCCTGTTCAACAAATGGGACCCGCACGTGATCGTCGATCTGCACACCACCAACGGGTCGTATCACGCCAATCACCTGACGTATTCGCCGATCCTGAATCCCAACGCCGACGCGCGGCTGATCGAGTTCACCCGCGAGCGGATGCTCGCGCCGATCCGCCAGGACATGCTCAAGACGCACCACTGGCGCACCTATTACTACGGCAACTTTGCTCCCGAGGATGGCGGCGGGCGGGAAAGCTCGCGCGTGGATCCCGCAAATCCCGGCAACGTCACCTGGCGGACATTCGATCATCGGCCGCGTTACGGCAACAACTACGCCGGGCTCCGCAATCGCATCGCGATCCTGTCCGAAGCCTACAGCTATCTCGATTTCAAGGGTCGCGTCGAGGTCACGGAAGATTTCGTGGCGGAGATCTGGAAGAGCGCCGCGGCGCACGCCAAACAAATCATGACCCTCACCGCGCAGGCCGACCGTGTGTTCACTGCGCCTCTGAACGGTAAGCCGGTGGAGCTGGGCGTCGACATCGAGATCCGCGCGCTACCCGAGCGCGTCGAGATCATGGTCGGCGATGTAACCAAGGTGCCGAACCCGCGCTCGGGACGCGACATGCTCGTGATGGCGCCGCTGGCGACGCCGGTGCTGATGAAGGATTACGGCGTCTTCGCCGCCACGCGCACGCTGCCGATGCCCAAAGGCTGGTTGATTCCAAAGGCGATGGCGGAGTCGCCGCGTTTCGCCGCCGCTCTCGATCGCCTGCGCTGGCACGGCATCCAGACGCAGGAGATCACAGATGACATGCAACTGGCCGTCGAGCGCTTCTCCATCAGCGAGATGACCAAGGCGCCGAAGGCGTTCCAGGGTCACCAGGAAGCGCGGCTGCGCGGCAGCTTTGACCGGGCGCAACTGACCGTGTCCGCGGGATCGCTCTTCGTTCCGGCCGCTCAACCGCTGGCGCGGCTGGCGTTCTATTTGCTCGAGCCTGAAAGCGATGACGGGCTCGTGACGTGGAACATCATCGAGGACGGCCTGGAGTCGGGGAAGACGTATCCGATCTATCGCGTGACCGACGCGACCAGGATCAAGACTAGTCCTGGCGGGCGGGACAAAGTCCCGCCCCTACAGAAAGACTAAAGTCCCGCCCCTACAGAAATCTGATACAAGCGCGGCCACTTCTTGCCGGTGATGAAAATCCGGCGGGTGGCCTTGTCGTACGCGATTCCGTTCAGCACCTGCTCGCTTGGCGACGGCCGCCCGGCGACCGGCCAAAGCGAGGCCAGATCGATCCACGCATTCACCTCGCCGGTGTTCGGTGAGATCCGCGCGATGCGATCGGTCATCCACACGTTGGCCCAGATTTCGCCTTCGATCCATTCCAGTTCGTTGAGATTGCCGATCGGCCGCCCGGCGTCCTGCACCCGCAGCGATTTCGTGACCGACAGCGTCTTGGGATCGAGAAAGAACAGGGTGTCGCTGCCGTCGCTCATCACGAGACGCGATGCGCCGTCGTAGGCGATGCCCCAGCCCTCCGTTTTGTATGGGAACGTCCGCTTCTGTTTGAAGGTCTTGCGGTCGTAGACGAAGCCGAGACGATGCTGCCAGGTCAGTTGCAGCAGCTCATCGCCGACCAGCGCGAGCCCTTCGGCAAAGTACTGGGCCGGCACATCGAGGCGCTGCAGCGTCTTGCCCGTGGTGATGTCGACGCGTCTCAGCGTGGATTCGCCCTCCAGGCCGGTGCTTTCGTACAGCTCGCCATCCGCGAACACCAGGCCTTGCGTGAACGACGTGGTGTCGTGCGGAAACGTGGCGACGATCTTGTAGCCCTGCACCGGCGCCGGCTTGCGTTGAGCTACCGACGCTGGGGCACACGCCAGGATTGCCATCAGCACACTCGCGATCACGGGCTTCATACGCCCACCATACCTAAGCACACAGTTTACTTCCGTTGCGCGGCGGGATGATCGGCGGCAGGCTAGAATCGCCACGTGATCATACGGCTTGCCCTGTCGGTCGCCGGTGTCGCAGCGTGGCTGGCGGCGTCTGTGCTTGCCCAGTCGCCGCCCGCTGTTGTGCTGGTCACGCTCGATGGCGCGCGCATCGAGGAGATGTTTTTTGGCGTCGACGTTGCCATCCTGCGAGCGCAGCTGAAGCCGGAGCAGCGGCTCGAGGACCACGACCTGTACAAACGTTATTGGGCGCCGACGCCGCAGGCCCGACGCGAGAAGCTGTTGCCGTTCTTCTGGGGCACGCTGATGCGCCAGCATGGCTCCATCGCGGGCAATCCGGCCCTGCGCAGCCGCGTCCATGTCACCAATCGCCACCTGTTCTCGTATCCAGGCTATTCGGAGCTTCTGATCGGCCGCGCCCTTGACGATGTGATCAAGAGCAACGCGCCGACGCAGAATCCAAATCGTACGGTGCTGGAATTCCTGCAAACGTCGCACCGGTTGTCGAGACAGCAGGTGGCGGCGTTCGCGTCATGGCCGGTGCTTCGCGTGATCGTCGAGCACAAGGAAGGCGCCTTGACGGTCAATGCCGGAGCCGAGAAATTTGATTCGCCGGATCCCGGCGTTCGCCGCGATAGCGAACTGCAGTTCGCGACGCCGACGCCGACGCGATGGGGCAACATCCGTTATGACGTCTACACCGCCCGGTTCGCGATGGATCACCTGGCCCGCCATCGCCCGCGCGTCTTGCATCTGGCCTTCGACGAAACGGACGGCTGGGCGCACGACTCCCGCTACGATCGCGTCCTCGAGGCGTACGGCCGCACCGATCGGCTCCTGCAGGAGTTGTGGGTATGGCTGCAGTCGCAGCCGGACTATCGCGACCGCACCAGCCTGTTGATCACGACCGACCACGGTCGCGGGCGCACTCCCAAAGACTGGCACGACCATCACGAGTTTATCGCCGGCGCCGCCGAGACCTGGATGGCCTTCGTCTCGCCGCAATGGTCGCGCCGCGGCGAGTGGCGTAGCCACACGCCGCTCACCGCCTCACAGGTGCCAGCCACGTTGATTGAGTGGATGGGCGGCGACTGGAAGCAGTTCAGCGGCGCTGCCGCCCCGGTCCGACCCTAGAAGCCACGGTTTTCGGGACTCTCGCTACGGCTTGATCAAGTAGAACGTTTCCTGGCGGCCGTCGATCCAGTCCCACTTCCCACCGGGCATGATCGCCGCGTCTTCTTCGAGCGCGAAGCGCACCGCCTGGCCGCCCCACTCGGGCACGTTGTGCGTGACGTTCAATTCGATCGAGTGCCAGGTGTTCGGACGGAACACGTAGTCGCCGCGAACGGGCACGCCCTGCTGGTAGTCGGTCATGCCAATCGGCGGACCGGCGCCGTGGCCGTGATAGCCAACGGGATGGCAGTAGATCGACGGCACGATGCCTTCCTTCTTCGCGTGGGCGAGCGCATTCGCGAGCGCCTGGTTGCCCGTCTGCTCGAGCCTCGCGTACTGCATCGTTAGGTCCTGAAGGCGATTGCCGGCCTTGAGTCCCGCCTTGAGGCCCGCGGGTGCATCCGTTTCACCCGGCTTCAACACGTAGGCGTTGTGCTGCGTATCGGTGGACAAACCCAGGTACACGATCCCGAAGTCCGTGTGGAGCATGTCGCCCGGCTGAATCGCGCCGCGCGGGTTGGTCTTTTCGCCCTGCCGCCAGATGGTCACCGAGGGCTGGAACCATTTACCAAGTCCCAGTTCTTCGACGCGCTGCCGCATCCACCACGCCACGTCTTCGTTGGTCGTCTTGCCGGGCGTGATCACCTTGTTCGAGAACGCCTCGCGAATCACCATGTGCGCCACCTTCATGGCGTGGCGATACGCCTCGAGCTCCTCGGGGATCTTCACTTCGAGCCAGCCGACCGCGAGCATCTCGGCTGATTTGATCTTCGCCGCGTGCGGGCCGAGCGCTTCGACGAGACGACGCTTTTCGTTGGCGGTGATGCCGTCGGCGTGCTGCCACGCGTCGGACTCGTTGATGCCGATCACCTTCGGGTTCTTCTGGTCGACGAGCTTGCGCAGTCCTTCGTACTGCGCGTCGTTGTGCGTCGGCACCAGGGTGTAGATGCCGTCGTAATCGAAGCGGCCCACCGAATAGCGCTCGACCGGCTTGCCGCCGCCGGGGTTGTAGAACACCAGGATGGTCCGCCGCCGCGATGCGTAGTAGGTGAGCGGCGACATCGATGCGAACACCGGGTCCTCGTTGTATTCGCGGGTCGGCATGATCCACATGTCGATCCCCTCGCGCGCCATCAGCGGCGCGAGCACGGTGTCGAACCGCTTCTTGATCCACGGCGTGACGATCGCGTTCTGCTCGCGATGCGTCAGCACGCGCTGCGTGGGATCGGGATAGGTTGGCGTTTGGAGAGCGACGGCTTTAGCCGTCGCTGAAATCGTGGCGAGAACGGTCAATGCCAGTAGGAGTCGTCGCATGCCGGCGATTCTACTGTGACCGCCGTTACTGGGGCGACGGCTAAAGCCGTCGCCCTCCAAACGTCTAAAGCACGTAGCCCGCCTTGACGAACGGCATCATGCGAATCCGCTCACCCGTCAGCGCCGCAATGGCGTTGGCCACTGCCGGCGCAATCGGCGGCAGGGGCGGTTCGCCGAATCCAGTCGGCCTTCGGCGGCTCGGGATGAAGTGCGACTCGATGGCCAGCGGCGCTTCGCGCATCCGGATCATCCGGTAATCGCCGAAGTTCCTCGACGTGGCGCGGCCCTTTTCGATCGGCACCTC
Organism: uncultured Acidimicrobiia bacterium; assembly: GCA_963784445.1. Taxonomy (GTDB): domain Bacteria; phylum Acidobacteriota; class Vicinamibacteria; order Vicinamibacterales; family UBA2999; genus 12-FULL-67-14b. The sequence continues at coordinate 586,052 of CAWARO010000004.1, forward strand.
GCCGTAAAACGCGGCGCCGAGACCGTCGATGATGCCGCCCTGCATCTGCGCTTCGAGCATCGACAGGTTCACCGGCTGACCGACGTCGCCGACCGAGACCACCTTGTGGATGGTCACGCGCTTCTGGCCGTTGTTGCCCGGCGCTACCGACACGTCCACGACGTGCGCGCAGTAGGAGCCGAAGGTGTAATGCATCGCCAGGCCGCGCGCGCGGCCCTCGGGCACCGGACGTCCGAATCCGCCGCGCTCGACGGCCTGCAGCAGCACCTCGCGCATCCGGGTCGGATCGTACGGACTCTCGTCGTTGGCCTCCTTCGGCACGTCGGCGGCCTCGCCGAGAATCTCCAGCCGCAGGTCGACCGGGCTGCGCTTCGCGCGCGTCGCCAGTTCGTCGATCGTTGTTTCGATCGTGAAGGCGTTGACCACGTGTGCGGGCGCGCGCCAGGCGCCGGTGGCAACGCCGGTGAGCGGCGCGCCGTACCGGAGACGCGCGTTCGGAATGCGCGTGGGCTGCAGGTCCGCGTCGAGCTGCTGGAGGTTCTGCACCCGTCCGACATAACTCCCGTAGCTCTCCGTCGAATGCTCGCCGCGCGGATCCTTGCGGTAGACGTTCCTCGAACAGCTGGTGATGACGTGATCCCACGCCACGATTTTTCCTTGCGCGTCGGTGCCGGCGCGCAAGCGCTGCATCGACGCCGGGCGGTAGTAATCGTGTTGGAGATCACCTTCGCGGCTGTCGATCACCATCACGGCGCCGTTCATTGCCTTGGCCACGAACGCGGCTTCGGCCGCGTAGTCGGACATCAGCCGGCGCCCGAACCCGCCGCCGATCCGGGTCGAGTGCACGTGCACCTTGTTCATCGGCAACCCGGTGGCGCGCGCGACGATCGATTGCGCGCTCATCGGCATCTGGATCGGACCGCGGACCCACATCTCACCATCGCGAAAGTCGGCGCTGCAGTTGTGGGGCTCGAGCGTGGCGTGCGAGACGAACGGATACGAGAACGTGTTGTCCACCACGATCGCCGCGGAGGCCAACGCCTCTTCCACCCGGCCCGAGTTGTGCAGCGTGGCGGGCGGCGCGGCCAGCAGCTTTTGGAACTGCTCGTTGAGCGTCGCGTTGCTCTCGTTCGCGTAGGGGCCCTCCTCCCATTGCACGACGAGCGCTTCGCGGCCTTTGAACGCCGCCCATGTCGAATCAGCCACCACCGCCACGCCCGGCATCAGGAAGGTGGGATTGTCGAGGCCTGTGATTTCGATCACGTCGCGGACGCCGGGGATTTGCCGGGCCTTCGTGGCGTCGAACTTCACGGGTCGTCCGTTGAAGACCGGGCACTTGGCCACCGCCGCGAACTTCATGTTCGGCAGCCGCACGTCGATGCCGAACAGCGGCTGTCCGGTCACCACCTTGCGGTTGTCGGCGCCGTTGACGCGCGTGCCAATCAACCGATAGCGCGACGGATCTTTGAGCGGCACGTCGCGCGGAACCTTGAGGGTGGCGGCTCTCGCCACCAGCGTCCCAAACCGTGCTTCGCGTTTGCTCGCCGCATGTCGCACGGTGTGCACGCCGGTGTCGCATTCGGCTACCGGCACGCCCCATTCCGCCGCGGCCGAGGCCACCAGCAACGCCCGCGCCGTGGCGCCGACGCGGCGGAGCCGATCCCAATCCGATCGAATCGCATCGCTGCCGCCCACGCCCTGGCCGCCATATTTCGGATCCAGCGACGCGTCGTTGACGCGAACGAGCATCCAGTCGGCGTCGAGCTCGTCGGCGACGATCATCGGTAACGAGGTCTTGGTGCCTTCACCCATCTCCGGCTGCGCCGACCAGATCAGCACGCGATCGTCGGGATCGATCTGGATGTAATCGGTGGGGAAGCCCAACGGTCCGGTCTGCGCCGGCATCTGCATCTGCGCGCCAAGGCGATCAGTGCGCATGGCCACGAGTAATCCGCCAGTTGCAGCGACGCTGACGGTGATGAACTCCCGCCGTGTCCTCCGTCCTCCTCCGCCTGCCCTGAGCGAGACTGGGCGAAGCGGAGCTTCGCGATACGAGCCGAAGGGTGTCCTCGGGACAACGGATCCTCGACCACCCCGACCTTCGCGTCGCGCAGAACATCCTGTCTCGATCGCATGACTACTCACTCCTCCTGGTTCGCCGTCGAGGTCAGGGTGGTGGCCCGGCGGACCGCCTCTTTGACTCGCACATAGGTCCCGCAACGGCAGATGTTGCCGTTCATCGCCGCCACGATCTCATCGTCTGAAGGGTTGGGCGTGCGCGCGAGCAGCGCCGCGCAGCTCATGATCTGTCCTGCCTGGCAGTAGCCGCACTGCGGGACGTCGATTTCTTCCCACGCGCGCTGTGCGGGGTGATCGCCGTTCGCCGACAGTCCTTCGATCGTCGTGACCCGCCGGTTGCCCACCTTGCCGGCCGGCATCGAGCACGAACGGGTCGCGACGCCATCGAGGTGAACGGTGCAGGCGCCGCAGAAGCTGCCGCCGCAGCCGAACTTGGTGCCGACCAGATTGAGGTGATCGCGCAACACCCAGAGCAGCGGAGTCTCTGGATCTATGTCGAGTTGGACGGCGCGGTTGTTTACGGTGAGAGAAATCAGGCCATGCGGGTGTATACGCCGCCGACTGCCATTTAGGCGCCGATCCCTCCCCGATGTTTTGCCGATGGTCGCTAAGTTGGGGGCAGGCCGCGATTTTTAGCGATTCGCTAAGTCGGGGGCAGACCCCTTCTGGGACCAACCGTATGACGAACAGTCGCCGGCCTGGCCCCAACTTAGCGAATCGCTAATTTTCGCGGCCTGCCCCCGACTTAGCGATTCTCTATACTTGATGGCGGTGGAGCGATTTCAGGTCGGGGAGTGGAGCGTGCATCCCACGCTGAATCGGTTGTCGCGCAATGGGGAAGAGGTGCGCGTCGAGCCGAAGGTGATGCAGGTGCTCGAAGTGCTCGCCGAAACCCCGGGCGAAGTGGTCACGCGCGAAGTTCTGGTGGCGCGGGTGTGGCCAGGAGTCTTTGTCTCTGAAGACGTGCTGCATCGCGCGATTCGCGAGCTGCGCCGCATCTTCGGCGACGACACCAACAATCCCACCTACGTCGAAACCATCCGCAAGCGCGGTTATCGATTGATTGCGCCGGTCCGCACGGCTGAAACCAAAACACCCGCACCCGCAGCCCGCACCAGCGCCGCGCCGCTCGAGCTTTTTCATCGCCGCCGCGTCGATCGCTCTCGCCGCTGCGCTCGGCGCCGTGGTGTATGCACTCGCGTCGCGGTCCGCGGAAACCGATCCCACACCGGCGGCGGTGCGATTCGTGGCGCTGACCTCCGGGCCCGCCAACGAAACCGATCCGGCTCTGAGCCCAGACGGCGCCCGGCTCGCCTTCGCCATGCGGCCCGATCCAGCGGATTACCGCGAAGGTGCGGCTGCTGACATCTACATCACCGAAGGCGCCGGCCGCACACCGCAGCGCGTAATCGCGCATCCGGCTGACGATCGCTATCCCGCGTGGTCGTTTGATGCCTCCGCGCTGGCGTTCATCCGCATCGACGGCGCCACCTGCGACGTGATGCTGTTCACCTTCAGCGATCGCCGCGAACGCCGCGTCGCGGCCTGCGGCAATTTCGAGGAGCCGCGCGTCAGCTGGTCGGCCGACGGCGAATGGCTCGTGGAATCGTTCGCGCCCGGTCCCGATCCGATTCGCGGCTGGCAAATCGCGCGCATCTCGACGCGAACCGGCGTGCGCGAAGAATTGACGCTGCCTAGTCCAGGCACGCTCGGCGATCACTCTCCGTCGGTCTCTCCGGACGGCACTCGCATCGCCTTCGTGCGTGGTCTCAACGGCGCCACCGCCGATCTTCACGTGATCCCGTTCGGCGGCGGACCGCCCGCGCGCGTGACCTGGGACAACCAGGACGTGATTGGCGTCGACTGGAGCGCCGATGGTCGAGCGCTCTTCTACGCCACCGATCGCGCCGGCGGGTACACCGTGTGGCGTGTGCCGGCGGAGGGCGGCACGCCGGAGCTCGTGATCGGCGGCGCCGCGAAACTGAAACACCCGGCGGTGGCTCGCACGAGCGGCCGCATCGCCTACGAGAGCTGGTCCTACGAAATCAACCTGTGGGAAGCGCCCATCACCGAGCGTCTCGATCTTGAAGCCGATCTCACGCCGACACTGCGTCCGGCCGTACGCACGTCCGATCAATGGAACCACTCGCCAGAGTTTTCTCCTGATGCCAAACGCATCGCGTTTGTCTCGACTCGATCGGGCGGCGCCGAATTGTGGTTGGCCGATCGCGACGGCGCGAATGCGCAGCAGCTCACGACCTTCGGACGCGCGGCGATTCGACAACCGCGATGGTCACCCGATGGCGCCAGGATTCTGATCAGCGCGGCCGTCAATGGCCAGCTCGATCTCTATCTTGTCGACGTTGCCGGGGGCGCCCTCACCAGGCTCACCGACGATGGGGAGGATGAGATTGCGCCGGCGTGGTCGCACGATGGCGCGGCGGTGTTGTTCGGCGCGCGGCGATCGGGCACGTGGCAGTTGATGCGAATGACGATCGCCGATAAATCGCGCACGCAGCTCACCACCGATGGCGGCTATGCGCCGCAATCGTCTCCCGACGGCAACACCATTCTCTTTACGCGCCTTGAAAGCACCGGCGTGTGGACGATCCCCGCCGGCGGCGGCGCGGCTCGCTTGCTCGTCCCCGGCGTGCGCGCCGCTGAAACGATGAACTGGCGGGTGACGCCCACCGGCATCTATTACCTCGGCGCCACCGGCCAACAGCCGGTGGTGCGGCGCGCGCCGCTCTCGGGCGGCGCGGGCGTGGATGTAGCGTGGATCGGCAATTACTCCTGGCCGGGATTCGCGGTCACACCCGACGGCACCCGCGTGCTCTATGCGCACTGGGACCGCCGCGACTCGAACATCATGTCCATGTCCCACTAACGTCACTGGCAAGTTTCGTGCTCTGCAGTTGACCGCGATGCCCAACTGCCCTGAATCGTGGTCACAACCTTGATGATTCCCCTGTGTCTTGCGGTCGTTTTGTCCCTTCCACTGGATTCATCCCCTTCGACTCGCCGGCCGATCTTTCAGATCGACCGGCTCGCTCAGGGCGTTGCCCCCGAAGCCCTGGCAACGCAACCTGTGACGGGCCGTGTGACGGGCGTGATTGTCGAAGCGCGCACCGGTGCTCCGCTCGTGGCGGTCCTCGTCAAAGTGCAAGCCACCGGACAGCAGGCGTTCTCGAACGCGGAAGGCCGCTTCGAAATCGCTGATGTCCCCGCTGGTCCACAAACCCTCGTCATCTCCGTAGTCGGATACGGTCTCGTGCGCCGGGAGCTGGTGGTCGTGGCAGGCGAAGCCGTCGACATCTCGATTCCGGTTGCTGAAGGCGCGAGCACCTACGTCGAAGACGTCGCGGTGTCAGGAAGCGCCTATCGAGAAACAGAACCCGGCGTGGCGTCGCAGTCGGTGCTCGGCAGCCGCGAACTGCTTGGCCTGCGCGGCCTGATTGCCGACGATCCCTATCGCGCCGCACAAATGCTGTCGGGCGTTGCCGCCACCGATGATTTCCGCGCCGAGTTCGCCGTTCGCGGTCTCGGACCTTCGCACATCGGCATCGCGATCGACGGCGTCGACAGCCCGCTGCTGTTCCACACGGTCCGCGGCGTGGACGACACCGGTTCGCTCGGTCTCGTCAACAGCGACATTCTCGAATCGGCCACGCTGCTCTCCGGCGCGCATCCTCAACGATTGAACTCGCACCTGGGATCGCGTCTTGATTTCACCACCCGCGACGGCTCGCGCGATCGGCTCACTGTGCGCGGACTGATCAGCGCGTCGGCGGCGAGCACGGTGTGGGAAGGACCGCTGGGCGGGAGCAAGAAGGCGAGCTGGATGGTGGCGATGCGCCAGAGTTACCTCGACTGGTTGCTGCGCCAGATTGACACCACTACCGGTGCGACGTTCGGCTACCTCGACGGCCAGGGCAAGCTCACCATTGACCTCTCGCCTCGCCAGACGCTCCGCGCGTCGATCATCGCCGGCCGTTCATCGTTGCAGGATCTGGAGGAAAACCCCGGAGCGAACTCGCTGACCTACGGCAAGAGTTCGATCCTCATCGGCAACCTGCAATGGCGTTTCACGCCGTCGACCCAATTCGCCGTCACGCAACAGGCCTACGCTCTGAAGGCCGACTACGGCAACAGCGTTACCGATGGCCGCGTTCGAGACGAGGGCAGCGATCTCGATGTCACGTGGCGAGGCGGGGCCGAATGGCGTCCGTCGACCGCGCACGTCATCGAGTTCGGCGCGCAAGCGCAATCGCTGAGTGCCACCCGAATCAATCGCTTCTTTGCCCCGAACACTACTGCCAGCGCCACGCTCCTCAATGCCGATGAGAGCGCCTGGTCGGCTGCCGGTTGGGCCCAGTATCGATGGACGCCCAGCGCGCGCTTCTCGATCACGCCTGGAGTGCGATTCGAACGCTGGGATCTGATCGAACAAAGCAAGGCCTCGCCCTGGCTCCTCGCCGAGTACGAAGTCCGTTCCGGCTTGCGGGCACGATTTGGCGCCGGCGTGCAGCACCAGGCGCCGGCCATCGATCACACGCTGTCTGTCTTGGCAGGCACGCAGCTGGTGCCCGAGCGGACGGCGAGCATCGAAGTAGGCCTCGAGCAGCAGATCGGCCCGGCGTTGCGCGTGTCGGGATCGGTGTACCACCGTCGCGACACCGACCTGCTGCGTCTCGAAGACGGGGAGATTCGCCTCGAGAACAACCGCGTCGTCTTGCCGCAGGCGTCGAACTGGCAGAACGCCTTGAACGGCGAAAGCAACGGCGTCGAGCTCAAGCTAGAACGGCGATCGGCGAACGGCCTCAACGGATGGCTGTCGTACGCGTGGAACAAATCCGAGCTCGAGGATCCCCGCGGCGCTGGACAGCCGGCCGAACACTTCTTCTCCGATTACGACCAGCGCCACACCGTGAATACGTATGTGGCGTATCGATGGTCGGGACGCACGAGCATCTCGGCGCGATGGCGATACGGTTCGAATTTTCCGATCCGCGGCTACATCGACGCCAACGCCGTGGGATACACGCTCAGCGCCCAACGCAACGTTCTCCGTCTGCCCGCGTACTCGCGGCTGGACGTGCGCGCCGAGCGAGCGTTCACCTATGGCAGGAGCCGACTGACCCTGTTCCTGGAAGTGGTGAACGTGATGAATCGCGACAACTTCCGCCCGAACAGCGCGGGCGTGAATCTCAACACGCGCCGGGTCTTCGAGCCGATGGAAACGACGTTTCCGTTGCTGCCGGTGGCCGGCTTGCTGATCGAATTTTAGCGACGGGTCAGCTGTTCCTGCAGGGCATCGCGATACAGCCGGCTCAGCCCGATCTTCGTGCCGTTCCACAGCACCACGTGGTATTCGCCGCCGCCCGCGATCAGCAGTTCCTTCACGCGCGTGATGTTGACGATGCGCGAGCGATGAATGCGGAAGAAACGCTGCGGGCCAATCCGCTCGATCAACCGGTTCATCGTTTCGCGCAGCATGTGAATCTGCTCGCCGACGTGCAGCCGCACGTAATTGCCCTCCGCCTCGACCCAGTCGATCTGATCGACGTCGACGAACGACACCCGCCCACCCGATTTGATCAACAGCCGCGTGCTCTCGGTGCTCTGCGGCGGCCGCCCGGTGCGCAGCAATTGCGCCAATCGCTCGGCCATCGCGCCCTTCCGCTCGCGCTCGAGATGCTTGCGGGCCCGCTCGAGGGCGGATTGAAAACGCTGCCGGCCGAACGGCTTCAGCAGGTAGTCGAGGGCCTGAACGTCAAAGGCGCGAACCGCGTACTCGTCATAGGCGGTGACGAATACGGTCGGCGGCATCCGATCGACGCCGATCGTCTCGATCACCTTGAAGCCGTCCATGCCCGGCATCTGCAGATCGAGAAACACCAGGTCGGGAGACGACTGGCGAATATGATCGACGGCTTCTTCGCCGGTTGACGCGGTGCCGGAGACTTCCACGCCCGGTTCGGCAGCAAGCAGCGACACGAGGCGGTCGCGGGCCATCGGCTGGTCGTCGGCCACCAGGACGCGAATCATCACGCCACCGCCGCCGAAGGCGTTGAGGAATCGACCTTCAGAACGCTCCGGCGAAGCGGAATGTAGATGTCCACGACCACGCCGCCGCCGGGATTCTCGCGGATGGTCAGGGCCGCCTGTTCGCCATACAGGCGATCGAGACGCGACTTCGTATTTGTGAGTCCGACGCCGTCGCGCCGCGGCCGATCCTTCGCGAACCCGGCGCCATCGTCACGAACGCGCAACCACAAGGTGTCGCCGTCGGCCTGGGCCTCGATCGTCAGCGTGCCGCCGCGCACGAGTGGTTCGAGCCCATGGCGGATCGAGTTCTCGACCAGCGGCTGCAGGATCAGCGTCGGCACCATCACGTCGAGGGCGGCCGCGTCGATGCGGTATTCGATTCTCAACCGCGGGCCGAAGTGGATTTGCTCGATGTCGAGGTAGGCCCGCAGGTATTCCAGCTCCTCGGCCATCTCCACTTCCTGCGCGCCGACTTTCCGCAAGGTGATCCGCAGCAGATCGCTGAGCCGCTCGATCATCAGATCGGCCTTGTCCGGGTCGCGATGCACGAGCGACGAGATGGCGTGCAGGGTGTTGAACAGAAAGTGTGGATGAAGTTGTTGATGTAACGCCTGCATCTGGGATTCGATCAGGCGCGTCTCCAGCCGCGCCGCCCGCAGTTCGCGGGCGCGTGCCTGGCGCGAGTAGTCCACCGCATGCTGCAGGCCGATGATCGCCCAATACAACGGCAGCGTCTGATCGACGGTCCGGAAGAAAGCGTCGAGGAGTGTCGTGATCAATTCGGGGTTGCCGCCACGAACGCCCTGTAAGTAATACCGGCACACGCCCACCATCATCAGGTGCAGCGTGGTGATGACGAGCGACGCGGGCGCATGCACCGCGAGCGCTTCTTTCCATCCGTCGCGGCCGAAACGGAAACGGCGGCCGAGCCAGAAGATGACGGGAATCCACAGCGCGTAGCCAACCCAGGTGACGAGATTGATCAGCACCAGGTACGGAAAGATCGCCGTCGTATCAGGCCGCTGCGACCAGCGCGAGAGGCTGAAGATGGCGGTGTAGCCCACCGACACCGTTGACGCGAACACGGCATACGCCGCGCAAATCGCGATCAGGATCAGCCAGAGGGCGCGTGGCTCGCGCGTCCTTCGACGATCGCTCAGGACGCCCCGACCTTTCGACAAGCTCAAGGTCGTCCCGAGCGAAGTCGAGGGACGAGCCACGTCGAGGGGCGACATGCACGCACTATCGGTGACATCCGAAGACAGGTCAAGCACTCGTCATCGTCTTCATCACGTCTTGGTGCCGCTCGTCCCAACGGATGGTTTGGATCTCACTCCATCCAATTGAAGATGCCGCGGGAATAACGGCATTCCTTGGGGGTCGTCTTCACCACGCTCTCACCAGCCGCACCACCTCCGACGGTACGAGAACTGCCAATCCGGGGCCGGAGGACTGTGAATTATGACTTGGCTCACACGAACACCCCACGACGCAAAGTCCGCGTCGCGGGGACCCCGTTGCGCAGTGCTGTTGCTGCTCGCGCTTTCGGTAGCCGCCCCCACGTTCGCGCAGGGCGGAGGCGCAAGTAGTACAGGAACCATTCAGGGCAAGGTAACGGACTCGCAAGGTGCGGTGCTTCCTGGGGTAACCGTGACCGCGTCGTCGCCGTCGGCGCTCGGCGTGCAAACGGCGGTCACCTCGGAGACGGGCAACTATCGATTTCCTGCTGTTCCTCCGGGTGTGTATGCGCTGAGCTTCGAGCTCGGTGGCTTCAACACGCTGCGGCGGGAGGGCATCCAGATTTCGCTGGGCTTCACCGCCAACATCAACGTGGAACTCGCGCTCGCCACGTTGCAGGAGACCGTCACGGTGAGCGGCGCCTCGCCGATCATCGACACCAGCACCACGCGCATCCAGCAGAACTTCAAGCTGGAACAGCTCCAGTCGATCCCGAACGGCCGCGACATGTGGGCGCTGCTCGCGGTGACGCCGTCGATCCAGATGGGCCGCATCGACGTGGGCGGCAACCGCGCCGGCACGCAGACCGCATACGTCGCGTATGGACAACAGGGCCAGGTGCGCGTGCTGATCGAAGGCATCAACACCACGGAAGGCACTGGCGGCGCCGGCTTCTATTTCGACTTCGCGTCGCTCGATGAAGCATTCCTCGGTACCAGCGGCCAGGGCGCCGAGATGCCGAACCCCGGTGTGCAGTCGCAGTTCATCGCGCGCTCGGGCAGCAACCAGCTCCAGGGCGAGTACCACGTCGACTGGTACAACAACGCGATGCAGGGTTCGAACATCCCTGAGTCCTATACCGCGCCAACGGCATTCAACAATGCGCCGATTCGCGAGCACAGCAACGAGATCGATCGCTACTACGACACCGACATCAACGTCGGCGGCCCGATCGCGAAAGACAAGCTGTGGTTCTTCGGCACCTACCGCACGCAGTTCAACGCGGTGGCGCAGCCCAACTTCCAGTTCGACCAGACCTTCGACACCAAGCTGTGGAACGCGGTCGGCAAGACCACCTACCAAGTGAACCAGAAGAACAAGCTGGTCGGCTATTACCAGTGGGGGCAGAAGGAACAGCCCAACCGCCTGCCGTTCGGCGATTACACCTATCTCTCGCCAGAGCAGACCTTGAATCAGAACTCGGGCAGCTGGGTCTACAAGGGCGAGTGGAACGGCACCGTCAGCGACACGCTGTATCTCGAAGCGCGTTACGGCGACTTCGGCTACTACTTCCCGCTGACCACCAACAGCGCCGACAACTTCTTCTGGCGCGACACTGGCCGGCTGATCTCGGAAGGCGCGCACCAGCGGCAGCAGCTCGATCGCGATCGCAAGCAGTACACCGTGGCCGCCACCAAGTTCGTCGACGGCCGCGGCGGCAGCCACACGTTCAAGTTGGGCGCCGAGCTGTTGAAGGAACAGTCGTGGGACGGGTTCTATCAGCGCCGCGGCGGCAACGTCGAGACCATTTACAACAACGGCGTCTCCACGCAGGTGATCTTCGGCCTGCCGACGGCGTCGTGCGACACCGGATCGCTGGACGCTCACGACTGCCTCACGGCGCGTGCCAATCTCGATCAGGTCGGTGCGTTCCTGAACGACACCTGGTCGAGAGGCCGCTTGACGGTGAACGCCGGCGTCCGTTACGACCGCTACCTTGGCTGGTTGCCTGAACAGCAGCAGCTCGGCGCGGCAGTGGGTCCAATCTCCGTGCAGGCCAAGACCTTCGCGGAGAACGACCTGTTCACCTGGAATGTGTTTGCCCCGCGCATCGGCGTGGTGTTCGACCTTGGCGGCGACGGCCGCACGGTGGTCAAGGGCAACTACGGCCTCTACTGGCACAACCCGGGCGTCGGCATCGGTGGCACGGGCAACCCCAACATCGCCAACAAGAGCGCGACCTACGCGTGGAACGACGCCAACGGCGACAAGCGCTGGCAGTCGGGTGAAGAAGGCGCGCTGCAGACGGCGTCGCTCGAGGGCGCGCTGACGGTGGATCCCAACATCAAGGCGCCGTACACGCACGAAGTGAGCGCGTGGATCGAGCGCCAGATCACCGACACGATGGGCGCGCGGGCCGGCTTCGTCTACAAGACAGAGGACGACCTGTTCGAGCAGTACCAGCCGGGGCGCGGCGTGGCGCCGTTTGCCGACGCGTTCACCGTGCCGTTCACGTTCGTCGACATCGGCGTCGACGGCGTTCGCGGCACTGGCGACGATCGCAACCTGACCTACCTCGGGATGCCGACGTCGGCATCTGCGCAGTTCCCGGTGAACACCGTTGTGATGACCACACCGCAATACGGACGCTTCAAGACGTTCGAAGTGGCGACGACGAAGCGGTTCAGCAACAAGTGGTCGATGCAGGCCGGCGGCAGCTACACCTTGCTGACCAACTTCCCGACCGGCAGCTACCCGCAGAATCCGAACCTGCCCGGCGTGGAGGATCGGACCACGTGGAACTTCAAGGCCACCGGCAGCTACGACGCGGGCTGGGGCATCCGCATCAACCCGGTCGTGCGCCATCAGTCGGGCGTCAACTTCGCGCGCACGCTGACCGTGTCGGTGCCCACGGGCTCGGGCCTGATCGCGAGCGGCCTGGCCTATGCCGACGCGGCGAATGCGAACCGTGAAGACAACATCTGGGTCTTCGATGTTCGCGCCGAGAAGACGTTCAACCTGAGCGGCCGCATCCGCGCGCGCGTGGCGCTCGATGCGTTCAACCTGTCGAACTCGCACGCGTCGGAAACGATCGGCCGCGCCACCGGCACGGCGTTCCGCAAGCCGACCGCGATCCTGGCCCCGTTCACGACGCGCCTTGGATTCAGGTTGATCTTCTAGGGAAATGCGTTTGGAGAGCGACGGCTTTAACCGTCGCTGTTCGGCGGGGGCTAAAGCCCCCGCCCTCCAAACGTCTAAGGCGCTTTCGCAGTTAGCTGTTTCACCATCGTCTGGTAAAAAGCCAATCGACTGAGTTGATCCTTCGTCGGTGCGCCGGTCCATCTGCCGACCGCGCCATACAACCCGCTGATTCGCGAGATCAGCTCGCGCGACTGGCGTTTGAGGTCCGTCACATCCGCGCCCGTGCCTGGCATCTTCTGAATGCGATCGTTGACCGGACCAAACTCCCGCGCGAGGGCCGCGGCCTGCTGCACGGCATCCGTCCACTGCTTGCGTTCGGCAGGTGAGACGTCGATGCGCGGGTCCTCGCGCACTTCCACTTTCTGCTCGAGCGTGCGGCCGCCGGCCACAAGGCGAATCACGTACGTGCCGGGCGCAACGAGCGGTCCAGGCACGCCACCTCGTGGGGCGTCGTCGTCATCGTCGTCACCACCGCCGCCGGCGCGAATCGGCAAATCCGTTTCACGTAGATTCCAGACGATGCGATTGACGCCGCGGTTGCCGGTGGCGCGCAAGCGTGTTCACCAGTTGGCCGTTCGAGGTGTGCACCGTGATTGCCGGCGCCACTCCAGGCGTGCCAATCCAGTAATCGACCAGCGCGCCATTCGCGGGGTTGTCGCCCCGGAACCACATATCGCCGGTGTGCGCCTTCAGATTGGCTTGCCGGATCTGGTACGCCGGCGCCACGGTGAATAGATGCGCCGCTGAGCCAATCACCTGCGGCGTCAGCTCCTGCAGCGCGTTAATCCGGTCGAGAATCCAGATGCCGCGGCCATGCGACGCCAGCACGAGGTCGTTGTCGCGCGGGTGGATCACGAGGTCGTTGAAGGGCAGCGTCGGCATGTTGTTCTTCAACTCGATCCAGTTGGTGCCGCCGTTCGGCGAGAAGAACAACCCGATTTCGGTGGCGGCAAACAACAGGTTCGGGTTCTTGACGTCCTCGCGGATCGTGCGAACCACGCGCCCGGCCGGCATGTCGCCCGCGATCGCGGTGAACGTCTTGCCACCGTCGCTCGACTTGTAGATCCAGTTGCCGAGGTCGTTGCTGCGATGGTTGTCCATCGCCACATACACGGTGCCGGCGTTGTGACGCGACGCCTCGATGCCGCCAAACCACGACGACTTCGGCGCGCCGGGAAGGCGATCCTGGAGATCCGTCCACGTCTTGCCATCATCCACCGACATCCGCAACCGGCCATCATCGGTGCCGACGTAGATGAGACCCTTCTGCAGCGGTGACGGCGCAATCGCCACGAGGCCAGGGTAGAACGGCACGCCGTCATCGACGGACAGCACGTTCTCGTCCGGAATTCTCCCCATCACCGGCAGCTTCGATCGATCAACGCCGGTGGTCATGTCTCCGAGATCTTCCCAGGTGTTGCCGCGATCGCGCGAGCGGAACAGGTGCTTGCCGCCGGCGTAGATCGTGGCCGGATCGAACGGCGAGAGCACCACCGGCGCGTCCCAGTTGGCGTAGTGCCATTCGTTGCCGAGCACCTGCTGCGGCACGTTCTTGCCCCACGTGTTCCAGTTGCGCCGATCGCCAATCGCACCCTGCGGATCGCCGGGCCGGATGTCCTGGCTGGTCCACGTCCGCGTGTCGTTGCGCGTCAGTCCAAGGAACTGGCTGGCCGAGAACACGTGACGCGCATTCGTCGGATCGGGCACCGAGAAGAATCCATCGCCGCCGCACAGTCGCGACCAGTGCTCGTTGAGAATGCCATTCGTCGTCCAGCTCGCGCTCGGTCCCTTCCAGCAGCCGTTGTCCTGCAAGCCGCCGTAGATGTTGTATGGCCGCTCGTTGTCCACGGCCACGCGGTAGTACTGCGAGACCGGGATGTTCTGCACGTAGAGGAACTTCAAGCCGCGATCGAATGAGATGCCGATGCCGCCGTCATCAAGCTTGATGACGTGGCGGGAGTCCTTCGGATTGATCCACACGAACCGATCGTCGCCGTGCGTCGTCGTATTCGGCGTCGTGAAGGTTTCGCCGCCGTTGTCGGAGAACGAGTACGAGTTCATCATGTAGACGCGGCGATCGTCCTGCGGATCGATGGTCGGCTGGCTCGCATACATCGGGCGCGGATTCCAGTTCGACATGAAGCGCCAGGTCTTGCCGGCGTCGTTGGTCCGATACAGCCCGCCGCGGCGCTCGGTGTATGCGGTCGACGCGTTGTATCGGAAGCCCTGCTCGATGCTCACGATCACGACGCGCGGATCCTTGCGATACACGGCGATACCGATACGCCCGTACTCGCCCTCCGGCAAGCCGTTGCCGGTCAACTTCGTCCACGTGGCGCCGGCATCGGTGCTCTTCCAGATCGCGCTCCCGGGGCCGCCGCCGTTGAAGCCGAAGGCGGTTCGCCGGCGCTGATAGGTTGCGGCATAGAGCACGTTCGGATCGAGCGTATCCATCGCCACATCGGTCGCGCCGGTATCGTCGTCCACGTGCAGCGTGCGTTGCCACGTCTTGCCGCCGTCCATCGTGCGATAGAGACCGCGTTCACCCCCGGGTCCCCACACCGATCCCTGCGCGGCCACATATACGATGGCGGGGTTCGATGGATGCGTGACGATGCGGCCGATGTGCATCGAGGTTTTGAGGCCGACGTTGGTCCACGTCTTGCCGGCATCGGTGGACTTGTAGATGCCGTCGCCCCAGCTCACGCTCTGCCGGTTGGCGCGCTCGCCGGTGCCGACCCAGATGATGTTGGGATCGGGCTGATAGATGGCGACGTCGCCGATCGAGTGCACCGCTTCGCGCTCGAACACCGGCGCCCACGTCACGCCGTTGTCGGTGGTGCGATACATCCCGCCCGTCGCCGATGCCACATACATCGTGTACGGGTTCGATTCGACGACGTCCATGTCGACGAAGCGGCCCGACATCGTGGCGGGCCCGATGCCGCGCAAGCGCAAGCCGGCGAGATCCGACGCTCGGAGGGCGATGGCCTGCTTGTCCGCCGTAGCGCTTTGCGCGGAGGTGGACGATTCGATCGAGACGGTGAGAGTGAATGCGATGACAACGAGTGACAGCAGGCGTCTGACCATGGACGCCATAGTAATCGGATCTATCGTGCGACAGTAGCGGGTCAGTTCATGATCCCACTGGAGCCAGCGGCATGTTGAGTAGCGGACTTATACTGGCTGCTCCATGAGACCCCTTCGTGCATCGATGATGCTCGTTGCCACAGTGATCCTCATCTCTGCGGGCGCCCGCGCACTTGAACGCACATCCCAGGTCGGAGCGGCGGCCGTTCCCGTGTTTCAGGTCGATCCCCTTTGGCCGAAGGTGCCGAAGCAGTGGATTCTCGGGCAGGTGTCAGGGGTGGCGGTGGATGCGCGCGATCACGTTTGGGTGCTGCAGCGCCCGTGGTCGCTCAACAGCGACGAGAAGTCGCGCAACCCGGAAGCGGAATGCTGCGAGGCGGCGCCGCCCGTGATGGAGTTCGATTCCGCCGGCAACTACGTTCGTGGGTGGGGCGGCCAGCCCGCAGACAACAGCTACGAGTGGCCGATGGACGAACACGGCATCCATGTGGACTACAAGGGCAACGTCTGGGTGTCGTCGGCAGGGGGCCCGCGCATGGACGAGGGCAAGGAAAACTTCCTGCTGAAGCTCACGGCTGAAGGAAAGTTCCTGCTGCAGATCGGCCGTCGCGGCATGAGCAAGGGCAGCCTCGACACGCGCAACGTCAACAACGCCGCCGACATGTGGGTGCATCCGCCGACCAACGAAGTGTTTGTCGCCGACGGCTATCTGAACCGCCGCGTGATCGTGTTCGACGCCGACACCGGCGCGTTCAAGCGGATGTGGGGCGCCTACGGCAATGCGCCGGACGATCAAGCGCCACAGGTCTTCGTTGGTGAGGGACCTGGCCCGCAGCAGTTCCGCACCGTGCACGGCATCAAGGTGTCGAACGACGGTCTCGTTTACGTGAACGATCGATTGAACAACCGCATCCAGATCTTCACCGTCGATGGGAAGTTCCAGAGCGAGATCTTCATCGAGCGCAAGACGCGCTTGCTGGGAACGTCGTTCAACACCGCGTTCTCGCCGGACCGGGAGCAGCGCTGGCTCTACGTCGCAAACGCCGGCAACGGCCGCGTGCACATCGTCGATCGCAAGAGTTTGAAGGAAGTGGGCGCCTACGGCCGGATCGGCCGCTATGCGGGCCAGTTCATCTTCATGCACAATCTCGCCACCGACTCGCGAGGCAATCTCTACGTGAGCGAAGTCGGCACCGGCCGCCGCGTGCAGAAGCTCTTGCTCCAATAGATCGGCGACTTGCCGGGCTATGATCGCTCCACCTCGATGAACCCAGCCACGCCGTCATTCCTCCATCAGATTCCGTTCTTTCGCGCCATTCCCGCTGAAGCGCTCGTGCACCTCGAGCGCCGCACACGACGCCGCGACTTTGTGCCGCAGTCGGTCATTGTTCGTGAGGGCAGCAGCGACGGCGCGGCGTACTTCATCCTGTCGGGCCGCGTCGCCGTGCGGCGCCGGGACCCTGACACCGGCGTGGACTTCGTCCTCGCCGAGCTTGGGGCAGGACAGATGTTCGGCGAGATGGCGATGCTGACCGGCCAGCCGCGTACCGCTTCGGTGCTGGCGCTCGAGGACACCTCCTGCGCCGTGCTCGAGCACGCGGACTTCGAGCGGACGCTTGTGGCCCATCCCGAGCTGGCTACCGCGATGCTGCGCATGCTCGCCGAACGCCTGGTCGAGGCCAACCGCTCTACCGGCATTGATTTCGTCAACCTTGCCAAGGTCCAGATCGACCCGCGTGTGGTGACGCTTCTCCCGCAGGCGCTGATTAACGCCCACCATGTGGTGCCGATTTCGTTCGCCAACAACCGGCTGACGCTCGCCATGACCAACCCCGCCAACCTCGTGGCGTTTGACGATGTTCGGCGGGCGATCAAGGGCGTGATGATCGAGCCGGCGATCGTCACCGAAGACGACTTCAAGCGATTCATGTCCGGCACGTATCCACAACTGGTGGCGAAGACCGCCGCGCCGCCGCCACGGCCGCCAAAAGACGCAAAGCCGGCGGCGGAACCGGTGGTCGATTTGTTACAGGCGGATCTAATCCGCGAGTTGCAACTGGCGGCGGATTCCGACGCGGTGGCCGCCGACACCAAGCAGGATCTGATGAGCGCTTCGGAAGACGCGCCGATCGTCCGGGTGGTGAATTCGATCCTGGGCCTGGCCATCAAGCAGGGCAGCAGCGACATTCACGTCGAGCCGATGGAAGGCGACGTCACCGTCCGTTTCCGCGTCGACGGTGTCCTGCAGGTGGTGCAGAAGCTGCCGAAGCGTGTGCAGCTTGGCGTCATCTCGCGGTTCAAGATCCTCAGCCGGCTCGACATCGCCGAAAAGCGCCTGCCCCAGGACGGCCGCATCAGCGTGACCATGGAGGGCAAGCCGATCGACTTCCGCGTGTCGACGGTGCCGGGCAAGTGGGGCGAGAAGGTCTGCATGCGCCTCCTCGACAAGTCGAACACCGCTCTCGGCCTCGACACCTTGATCACCCACGCCCCGGTGCTGGCGATGGTGCGAGAGATGATCCAGCAGCCGTACGGCATCATCTACGTCACCGGGCCGACCGGATCCGGCAAGACGACAACACTGTATTCGGCGCTGGCGGAGATCAACGATCCCGGGGTCAACATCTGCACGGCCGAAGATCCGGTGGAGTACAGACCTGCCAGGGGTCACGCAGATCCAGGTGGCGTCGGACATCGGCTTGACGTTCGCAAAAGTGCTGCGCGCGTTTCTGCGCCAGGACCCTGACGTGCTCCTGGTCGGCGAGACGCGCGACAAGGAAACGGCGCACACCGCCGTGGAAGCCGCGCTGACCGGGCATCTCGTGTTCACCACCCTCCATACCAACAGTGCGGCGGTGGCGTTCACCCGGCTGCAGGAGATGGGGATCGAGCCCTTCCTCGTGTCCTCGTCAACCATTGGCGTGATCGCACAGCGGCTCGCCCGGCGTTTGTGTCAGCAGTGCAAGGCGCCCATGCCCGCCGACGCCAACGCCACTCGCTACTTCGATCTCCCGCCAGGCAGCACTCTGTTCCGCGCGGTGGGATGCGCGATGTGCGGCGGCAAGGGCGTGAAGGGGAGAGTGGGCATCTACGAAGTGATGCGCATGAACGCACGACTGCGGGCGATGGTCGGTTCCGGCGCCCGGGCGGAGGAGATCCACGCCGTGGCAGTCGAACAGGGGATGATCGACCTGAAACGTTATGCAGCGTTGCTGCTGACCAATGGGCTCGCGACGGTCGAAGACGTGATGAGCGTCGTCAGTGTCGAAGCGTGATCGTGCCGCCGGCGCCTGACGTCGCCACAATTGATGGCCGGCGTCGCGGCACAGGAGCGAGCCTGAAACGCGCCGAATTATAGCCGCGGTCGAGTTGGCGCTATCATCCAGCCACAAGTGACAGCCGCACCACCGATCCAGGGCCTCGTGGCCTCGCGATACCGCGTGATCGACGCCATCGGCGAAGGCGGCATGGGTCAGGTCTACCTGGCGCTCGACGAAACGCTCAAGCGACAGGTGGCGCTCAAGGCGATTCGTGCCGACCAGCGCCTCGACCCCGACGCCAGGGCGCGGTTCGTCCGGGAAGCGCGCGTGCTGTCGCAGCTGGATCATCCGCACATCTGCCGCGTCTTCGATTACCTCGAAACACCCGAGAACGATTGGATCGTCCTCGAGCTCATCGAGGGCCAGTCGCTGCGCGATGTCATGCGCCGAAACCTCTCCGCGCCGCAGCGGCTGGCGATCGCGCAGCAGATTGCCGATGTGTTAGTGGCCACGCACGCCGCCGGCGTCGTCCATCGTGATCTCAAGCCAGGGAACGTGATGGTCACCCCATCAGGCGACATCAAGGTGCTCGATTTCGGATTGTCGGCCACGTTGCCCCGTGCTGGAGAAACCCCGGCCGGTCCTGCCGACCACCCCACGCCACCGGCTGGGTTGTTCGAGGCGGCGGCCCTTGACGAAACGCGAGCGGTCACCAACTCACAGCCGTCCCCGCGCGTGGTGAACGTGTCGCAGTACTCCAGCGAAGTCGGATCGGTCAAAGGAACCGTTGCCTACATGAGCCCCGAACAGGCACGGGGCGAAGCAGTGACATCGGCCAGCGACATGTACTCGTATGGGCTCCTGATCCAGGAGCTCTTCAGCGGGCGGGCGCCGTACGGCGACACGAAGGATCACCTGGAGGTGCTGGCCAGGGCGCAGCGCGGCGAATCGCTTCCGCCCACCGGTATGCCCGCCCCGATTCGATCGCTGATCGAGCGGCTCAAGTCGCTGGCGCCGAGTCAGCGTCCGACCGCCCTCGATACGCGCGAACGCCTGCTATGGATCGCCGATCGACCGCGCCGCGTGCGGCGCAATCTCCTCGTGGCGGCCCTCATCGTTGCCGCGCTTGGCGGAGCCGTTCGCTACACCATCGACCTGTCGCGCGAGCGCAATGCCGCACTGGCGGCACGCGATGAGGCCGACCAGCGTCGCGGCCAGGCCGAGAGCCTGATCGGCTTCATGGTCGGCGACCTGCGCACGAAGCTGGCAGCGGTTGGACGTCTCGAGATTCTCGACGATGTCGGCAAGCAAGCGTTGGCGTACTTCGCCTCGGTACCGGCCGACGCCTTGAGCGACGAGGAACTGTACCGGCGCTCGCAAGCGTTGCACCAGCTCGGCCAGGTCCGTCAGGCACGGGCGGATCTCGCCGGCGCGCTGAAGGCCTACGAAGATTCCCTGGCACAGGCGCAGGAAGTGGTCCGGCGCAATCCCGACAACGCCGACTGGCAGCTGGGCCTCGGCACCAGCCACTTCTACGTCGGCGAGCTCAAAATGCGTCGCGGTGAACTGGACGACGCGTTAAAACATTTCGAGGCGTACAAGGACATCGCCGAACGGCTGGTGGCCCGCGACCCATCGCGTTTCGAGTGGAAACTCGAACAGTCATACGGGCACAGCAATGTGGCCGCCATCCACTCGCGTAAGGGCAACCTCGCCGCCGCTCGCGACCAACTGCAACGGACCATGGCACTGCAGCACGAGTTGGCCGCGCAGAAGCCGGACGACCTGACGCTGCAAAGCAGCCGCGCCAACATCCACAATCGTCTCGGCATCGTCCAGGAAGGACTCGGCGATCTGTCGGGCGCCGCGGCGAGTTTTGCAAGCGAACTCGACCTCTACGCAAAGATCCTGGCGAAGAACCCGCGCGACACGCGTGTCCGCCGTCGTATGGAAGTCGGCCACATCTTCAGCGGCCACGTCCTGCGCGCCCTGGGTCGCACTAACGAGGCCGCGATGCATTACAGCAATGCGGTCCGCGAAGCCCAGTCGCTGGTGGCGCTGGATCCGACCAACGCCAACTGGCAACGGGACCTGGGAGTGGCGCGCCTGGCGGCCGCTCGCATCGATCTCGAGCGCGGGCGCAGCCGCCAGGCGCTGGATCAATTCCGCGCCTCGATCGAGGTCCTTGAACCCCTCGCGCGGAAAAGTCCGACCCTACCCGAGGCGCAGCGTGACGTGGCCAAAGTACACGTCGGCATGGCCGAGGCGTTGCTCGCACTCGGCGATGTCCAATCGGCAGCGCGGCAGGCTGATGCAACGCGTGCCTCGCTCCAGGCATTGGCCGACGCGCAGCCCAAGGATGCCGACACCCGCCGGGACCTCGCATTGGCAGAGAATGTGTCGGGCCTGGTCTGGACGGCGCGCAAGGATCCGGCGCGTGCGACTACCGCCTGGGAGCACAGCGTGGAACTACTCGACGCGCTGGTACGAGACTCCACCGACCGCAACCTGCTCGACGCATGGGTAAGGGCGCATCTCTACCTGGGCCGCGTCGACGCGGCCCGTCGCGGCCACGAGAAACTCCTTTCGATCGGTTACCGCGACACGAGCTACCTGCGCGTGTGGCGAGAGGTGACCGGCACGGCGCCAACTCAGCCTTGACGTCGCCCGGTCCGACCCCGTAGGCTTGCGGCCTTTGCCCGTCCGTCCACCCCGTCAGACAGAGGAGCCTCCCTGTGGCCAACATCAACATTACGATTTCCTATAACCCGTCGGCTGCTACCGGCAGCCAGTGGTCCCTTACCGCCACGGGCACCACCGTGAACGGCAGCACCGTCGAGGTCAACGATCAGGGCGAGAACCCGATTCGATGGGGCATTGGCTTGGCATCGGATCAGTCCGGCACCATCAACTTCAGCACCTCGACGAGCGCCCCTGGAATCGACTTCACGGACCCCTGGCCGGGCGACCCGGTCACCGGCAACAGCAATAACTGGAACACGTCGCTCGACAACAACCTTCAGCACGGCGGCCCGTCACAGAATTTCGAATACACGGTGAACGCCGTCTATACGCCGCCCGGGAAGGGCGCCAACCCGGCCAACATCAGCTGGGATCCTGATGTTGAGGAGAACCCACCTGCGCAACTGGTGGTGAAGCGTCGATGAATGATCGCGCTCGCGCATAATAGGGCTTTGCTTTCGAGGAGAACCTGAATGAATGTCCGCTCAATCCTTTCCGTGGTCGCGCTGTCTGCGGCCACCGCGGTACTGTCGGCCCAGGCTGTTCCCGACGTGAAGCTGGTGCCGTCGCCGCCCGGCCAGGCCGCAGCCCAGTTGGGTGGCCGCTGGGAGAAAACCGCCGAAGGCGGCCAGCGGTATGTCGACGGCAAGTGGGTGGTCGTTGACTACAGCCGCCCGCTGCTGCGCGGCCGAACCCCGATCTTCGGCACCGGCGCCGACTACGGCAAGATGGTGACCGGCGATGCGGCCATCTGGCGCGCGGGCGCGAACGACACCACGCGGCTCACTACGCAGGCGCCGCTGCAGATTGGCGACAAGACCATCGCGCCGGGCGTCTACAACGTGTTCGTCGATCTCAAGGCGGGTCAGTGGACCCTGGTACTGAACACGCAGCCGGTGCAGCCGAAGTTCGATCCCAACGACAAGGTCCGCCTGTCGGGCGCCACCAACTACGATTCGAAGTTCGACATACTGCGCGTGCCCATGACCGTCGGCTCGCGCGCCGACTCGCTCGAGCAGTTCACCATCGCCTTCTCGAACGTGACCGCGAACAGCGCCAGGCTGATCATGGCGTGGGAGAAGACGGTGGCGACGATCGATCTGCGGCTGGCCGGCGCGAAGTAGAGGAGGCGCGATGAGCCCTCGACGAACCACCATCACACGGCGAAAGTTTGCCGCCACGCTGGGCGCGGTGCCGGTACTGGCCGCGACCTCAGGACGCACCGCTGCCCAGCAGGACGATGTGGCGAGTTTGTATAGCCGATCGATCGTGATCGATGCCCTCGCCAATCCGGGCTCGATGAACGTGTCGTGGCCGCCGCGCGGCCCGCTGTCGCCGAAACAGCGGGACGCAATTGCGGCGTCGGGGATCACCGCGATCAACGTCACCGTCAGCTCCGACTTCGAAGGATCGGTTCGCAACATCGCACTCTGGCAAGGGGAAGTAGATCGCTATCCGACGCTTCTCTCCATCGTCCGGCGCCACTCTGATATCGCGAAAGCGAAGCAGGACAAGACGCTTGGCTTGATGCTCGGGTTCCAGAACACCGACATGATCGACCGCGACATCACGCGGGTCGATCTGTTCCATCGCCTCGGCATCCGCATCATTCAGCTGACCTATAACGATCGCAACCTGGTCGGCGACGGTTGTCTTGAAGCGGGTAATGCCGGATTGAGCGCGTTCGGACGGCAGGTGGTCGAGCGGATGAACACGCTTGGCATCGCCGTGGACCTGAGCCACTGCGGCACGCAAACCACCGCTGACGGTATCGCGGCCTCGACGAAACCGCCGCTGATTACGCACAGCGGCTGCCGTGAAGTGTTTCGCCACCCAAGAAGCAAGGAAGACCGCGAGCTCAAGGCCATGGCCGACAAGGGCGGCGTGGTTGGCATCTACTTCATGCCGTTCATCGGCCCCGGTCCTGGTGCGCCGACCATCGAGATGCTGATGCGCCAGATCGATCACGCCGTCAAGGTGTGCGGCGCCGATCACGTGGGGATCGGCAGCGACTTGAGCACCACGCCCATCGAGGAGACGCCCGAGTACCTGCGCGAGGCCAAGTCGTTCGTCGACATCCGGGCGAAGCGAGGTATTTCCGCACCCGAAGAATCACGGCCGCTCTTCATCCCCGAGCTCAATCACCCACGACGCCTCGAAGGCGTGGTGCGTGGCTTGCGCCAGCGCAAGTACTCGACGGACGTGATTGAAAAAGTGATTGGCGGAAACTTCCATCGCGTGTTCAAAGAGATCTGGACGCTGTGACGCTGGCTGGGCACGGACGGGCCGCGGCAGTCGTCGCCGTGACGGTCCTGCTCGCGATCGGCGTCGTGTCGCCGGTCCTGACACGCGGGCAACAGGCGCCGCAGTCCTTATGGGTTGACGCCACCGCCGGCGCCATCGGCGCCACGAAGCATTGGACCAACAAGGTCGAGATCGCCGACCTCAACGAAGATGGCCGGCCCGATCTGCTGTTTGCCAACGGCGGCGACTACTCGGCGCCCGGCGCGCCGGAGCCGAGCCAGGTGTTTTTCAACGGCGGCGCGGGCGCGCGCTTTGCGGAAGTCACCGAACGAGTCCTCGGTCCCACGCCCGATCTTGCGCGCGTCATCAAGGCGCGCGATCTGAACGGCGACGGACTCACTGACATCGTCGTGGGCACGACCTACCAGAGGCAGAGCCGCTTGTACCTGGGTACTGGAAAGGGCTCGTTCACAGAAGTCACGCGCACGCACTTGCCGCAGCTGCCGCTGAGCGTCGGCGATCTCGAAGCCGGCGACGTGGATGGCGACGGCGACCTTGACCTCGTGCTGGCCGACTGGGGTGCTGGCAACAACATGACCAACGATGGCGGCCTGACCCGCCTGTGGCTCAACGACGGCACCGGCCGCTTCACCGACGCCACGGCCACGCGGCTGCCCGCCGTGACGATCCGTTTTTCGTGGGACCTCGAGCTGGCCGATGTCGACAACGATGCCGACCTCGACGTGCTGGTGTCGTGCAAACGATGCCCGGGCGGTTCGCTGTTTCGCAACGACGGCACCGGCCAATTCACCGACGATCCGCGGGCGCTGCCGCAATACACCAACAACTACGAGTACGAGGCGATGGATCTCGACGGCGACGGCTTTCTCGACCTCGTCACGTTGAACGACGGCGAGATTGTTGCGGAAAACTCCTCGAGCCGGCGCGAGCACGTGTTCCGCAACGACGCCAAGGGCCGCTTTCGCGATGCCACGGCGGCGTGGTGGCCCGAGGCCGCCAACGTCGGTGAAGACGACAACATGGCGGCGTTTCTCGACGTTGATTCCGACGGGGATGCCGATTTCGTTGTTGGCTCGCTCAGTGGGCCCGATCGACTGCTCGTCAACGATGGGAAGGGACGGCTGCAGGTCCGCCTCGATGTGTTCGACGGCGCGCCCACGCCAGGCACGCTCGGCCTGGCGCTCGCCGACCTTGATGCGGACGGCCGCATGGACGTGGTGCAGGGGCAAGGCGAGCACCCCAAGGCCATTGACGAACGTGTGTTTTTCGGCCGCGGCGTCGCGCCAGACACGGCCCCACCGTCGATCACGATGGTTAGCGCGCGTGACGCTGGCGCAGGCCGGCGCATCGTGGTGGCCCGCGTCCACGATCGCAAGAGCCCGAACGCTGCCTTTCGAATGGAAGCGCGTGGTCGTGGAGTGGCCTGGCGCGGGATCGCGCGTTGTTCCGATGCGTTGGTATGGCGAGTACTTGTGGCGTGCCGACTGGCCCGCTGATGTTCCGGCCGCCGCGGCCTTCCGCGTGTGTGCTACGGATGCCGCCGGCAACAACGCGTGCGCCGCGCCTTGATCATCCACGGATTACGCGGATTTCACGGATTGAGTCGGTGAGCGCCGGGTCTTCATGCGGCCTTTGGCCGCAAGCGCGGACGAAAGCGGACCCAAAAATGAGTCCGCAGGCCGTGATGTCCGACTCATTTTTTGGTCCGCTTCCGGCCGCGCGTCGCGCCCGGCGGAGCCGGGCGCACGAGACCCGGCGCGGACCATCCGTGTAATCAGTGTAATCCGTGGACGACCTAAGACAGGATGTCGTGGAGGACGGTGCCCGAAACGTCCGTTAAACGGAAATCTCGTCCACTGAAGTTGTAGGTGAGCTTCGTGTGGTCGATGCCCATCAGGTGCAGGATGGTGGCGTGCAGATCGTGCACATGTACCGGCTTTTCGATCGCCTTGAACCCGAAGTCGTCCGTCGCGCCGTAAGTGATCCCGCCTTTCACGCCTGCGCCGGCGAGCCACATGCTGAAGCCGAACGGGTTGTGATCGCGTCCACTCTGGGCGGTGGCCATGCCGCCGACTTCCACCACTGGCGTGCGACCGAATTCCGAACCGCACACCACCAAGGTGTCGTCGAAGAGCCCGCGTGATTTCAGATCCTTGATGACTGCCGCGAATGGTTTGTCGGAGTCCTTCGCGTTCTTGCGGTGCTGTTGGATGTCCGAGTGCGCGTCCCACGGATCGCCCTTGGCATAGTAAACCTGCACCATGCGCACGCCGCGCTCGACCAGGCGCACCGCCATCAGGCAGCCGCGCGCGGTGCTGCCGGGCCCGTACAACTCCAGCGTCGCCTTGCTCTCCTTGCGGATGTCGAACACGTCCGGCGCTTCCGTCTGCATGCGGTAAGCGGTTTCCATCGATCCGATCGCGGCTTCGAGTTGCGAATCGGCCGGCGCTGACCCGCGCTGGATCCGATCGAGCGCGGTCAGCAGGTCGATCTCGCGCCGCTGCTCGGGCAGCGTGAACGACTGGTTGTGAATGAAGGAGACGAGTTTCTTCGGATCGAAGTCCTTGCCGACAATTTGCTCGGGATGCTCCGTCTTGCTGGGAATGAAGGTGCCCTGGTGCACGGCGGGCAGGAAGGAACTGTTCCAGAGCGGCGGCCCCACCGTGGTCGGTACATCCGGGCACAGCACGACGTAGCCGGGCAGGTTCCTGTTCTCCGAGCCGAGCCCGTAAGTGAGCCATGACCCGAGCGATGGACGTCCGACCTGGATGTGGCCGGTATTCATCATCAGCATCGAGGGTTCGTGGTTCGGAATGTCGGTGGTCATCGAGCGGATCACGCAGATGTCGTCGGCGCACGCGCCGACATGCGGGAACAGCTCGCTCACTTCGAGGCCACTCTTGCCGTAGCGGGTGAACTCGAACGGCGACCTCATCAAGGTGCCCGTCTTACGCTCGGTGGCGACCGTGCCGCCCGGTAGCGGCTGGCCGTGATACTTGGTCAGCATCGGTTTCGGGTCGAAGCTGTCAACTTGCGACAGCCCGCCGTTCATGAACAGGAAGATGACGTGCTTGGCGCGCGCGGGATGGTGCAGCCCGCCCGATTGGGTCACGGCTTTCGGACGCTGCTCCGCTGCCGCCGAGAGCGATTGCGACATCAGGCCGGCAAACGCCATCATGCCGAAGCCGCTGCCCATACGGCAGAGCGCTTCGCGGCGTGTCACGGGCGGGCGGGATCGATGCGACATGTCAGCTCACAAACAGGAACTCGTTTGAGCTCAGCAACACTTTGATGTAGCGGCCGAACGTCGTCACCGGCAACATCTTCTTCTTCTCGTCCTCGGCGGTCTTCACGCCGGGTGAGACGCCGGCCATCATGCCGTCCGCGGGAGGCGCCTGTTCGTCCGCTGCGGTCGTGCCCGGCTCTTGCTTCGGTGCCGCCTCGGGCTTGGTCATCGCCGGCGCGGTCTTGGCTTCGGCCTTGCGATCGTCGTACTGCTTCAATGCCTCGGCCTGCAGGAACGCATTGGCGGCCTTCAATTCATCTGCGGTTGGTGCGCGCCCGAAGAGCAGGCGATACACCTTTTCGATTCGTGCCGTATCGTCCGGTAAGTCGGCCACCTTTTCCGCCAGGCGCTCGGCGTGCTGCTGGATGAAGTCGCTGTTCATGAAGAACAGGCGCTGCAACGGCACGGTGGTGGCGAAGCGTTGTTCGGCGGACTGGCTTGGACTGGGAAAGTCGAACAGCTGCAGGAACTCATCCAGCTTGTAGCGGCTCACCTTGCCGTAGATGGTTCGCCGATTCGCCAGCGGCGTCAGCGGCACCGACGGTCCGCCGAGGCGCGAATCGAGTGCGCCCGAGACCATCAGCACCGAATCACGAATCTGCTCGGCGCTGAGGCGCCGCCGCGTGGCGCGCCAGTACAAACGGTTGCCGGCATCTTTCGCGAAGGCGGCCGGCTGTTGATCGCCGCTCAACTGGTACACCGCGCTGCGCATGATCTCGCGGTGCAGGGCTTTGATCGACATGCCATTGGCGGCAAAGACGTTGGCGAGATGATCGAGCAGCTCGGGATGCGTCGGCCGCTCGCCGTTGATACCGAAGTTGCTCGGCGTGTTGACCAGGCCGGTGCCGAAGTGACCCTTCCACACGCGATTGACGATCACGCGCAGGGCTAGCGGATGCGCGGCGATGTTCCGCGCCAGGTCGAGACGGCCGCTCCCTTTCGAGAACGTCACACGGTCGGCGGGGCTGAGCACCGAGGGAAAACCGCGCGGCACCGTGTCGCCAAGCCTCAGCGGGTTGCCGCGCAGGTGGACCTGGAGATCGACCGGCTTCTCGAGGTCACGCACGCCGTGCACGTAGGCGTACTTAGGTTCGAGTGCCTTCGCTGCCGACTCGATGTCCTTGCGCAGGTTCTCGATCAGGGTGCGGCGATCGGCACCCAGCCGCTGTTCGAGGCCCCAGCCGCGGAAGCGGAGCAGGCCCGGCTTCGGCTCCCGGCCGGGCACGAACGTGTCGTCTTCGAGGTTCACGATGAAGACATCGCGATAGAGCGCCACGCGATCCTTCGTCATGCTGCGCAGCTCGAGGCCGCAGCCAGGGCAGAAGTCGTCGTTGGTCTTGAACTCGTTGGGCTTGTTGGCCGGCTTCTTCGGCTTGGTCGACGGCAGGGCCTGCGCCCTGATGATGTCGTTCTCTTTCTTGAGCTCGCGTTCTTCGAGCAGCACACTCACAATCAGCTGCTGGAACGCGGTGGCGAGCTTCTCGGCTTCCTTCGCCGTGCCGCCCGTCGCGATCATTGCCTGCCAATCCTTCAAGTACGGATAGTAGGTGGGCTTGCGCTGGAGAAACGCGAGCCAGCGATCGAACAGCTCGTAGTCGAGCTTGTCCTTCTCGATCACCTCGGCCTTGTCCTTCTTCGGCTCGCCCGTCACCTGCCACGCGGCCTGCATGTACTTCGCCGCCTGGAATGCGAGCGTGCCCGCAAGTTGCTGCCCTTCGGTGTTGGTGTATTCGCCCAGCATCTGGCGCTTCTGGGTGAGCGCCTCCTCGCGGGCCTTGTGATCCTCGACGATGGCCTTGGGCGCGAGCGGGTATTCGTGGTACTCGGTGTTGAGGAACACGCCCGCCAGCGAGTAATAGTCCTTGGTTGGAATCGGGTCGTACTTGTGATCGTGGCAACGCGCGCAACCCACCGTGAGGCCGAGCATGCCGCGCGTGACGGCATCCACGCGGTCGTGCCGCTCGTCGGCGCGCATGATTTCCACCGCGCCGTTGTCGTAGTACCACGGGCCGAGGCCGAGGAACCCCAGTGCCGGCAGGTGGCGAAGGCGCGCCGGCTCGTCGAGCAGATCCGCCGCGAGCTGCGCGGTGACGAACTGGTCGTAGGGGAGATCGTCGTTGAACGCGCGGATCACCCAATCACGATAAAGATGCGCGTTGGGGTAAGGATTGAACCCGCGGCCCATCGGATCGAGGCTGCGGTAATCGTCTTCTCCATACCGTGCCACGTCCAGCCAGATGCGACCCCACGCTTCGCCGTACTGCGGTGATGCGAGCAGGCGGTCGATTGCCTTTGCATACGCGTCGGGCGATTCGTCTTTCAGAAACGCATCGACGTCATCCGAAGAAGGCGGCAGGCCGGTGAGATCGAACGTGGCGCGGCGCAGCAGTGTGAGCTTGTCGGCCTGACCGACTGGCGACAGCCCGTCCTGTTCCAGCCGCGCGAGGATAAATCGATCGATGTCGGTTCGCGGCCAGTCGCCACGCCGTACAGCAGGCGGCGCGGGCTTAGCGAGCGGACGGAACGCCCAGAACGCGCGCTCCTCAGCGGTGATCACGCGCTCATGCGACACGGCCGGCGCCGGTTCGGCGGTGTTCGCCGAAGGCCAGACCGCGCCACCCTTGATCCACTCGGCCAGCGCGTCGATGTCGGCCGCCGACAACTTCCCGCGGCCGCGCGGCATTCGCGGAAAGCCTTCCGCGTGCTGCACGACCTTCAGCAGCGTGCTTTTCTCGGGATCGCCTGGAACGATCGCCGGTCCCGTTTCACCGCCGCGGAGCAATCCCTCCCGAGAATCCACGCGAAGGCCGGCCGTCGCCGTTTCACCATGACAGGCCTGGCAATTGGCGGCGAGCAGCGGTCTGATCCGGGTTTCGAAGAACGTCGCGGCCTCTTGTGGTGTTGCCGGGCGTGCGGCTTGAGGCGGTGCCTGGCCCGCGCGCAGGCCCGTGCCGGCCAGCAGGAGAGCGGACAACACCAAGAGAAGATGTGGAATGCGCGCGGCGCGCTGCCATGACCCCATCGGCGATTAAGTATGATGCCATCGCATGATTCGGCAAGGAGTTTTCGTGGTGTTCGGATTGGCGCAGGCCTTCACACCTGTCGTAGGGGCGGGACTTCAGTCCCGCCCAATTCCCATTTCCACTCTGAAAACCGACGCCATCCTGGCCATCGCGCTGGCGCCAGGCGCGGCCGCCTCGGACGACGCCATCTGGATCCCCGATCGGAACGCCGGCACGGTCGTCAGGGTCGAGGCGAAAGACAACCGCATCAGCGCGCCAATCGCGGTCGGCGCCACACCCTGTGCGTCGCTCGTGGTGGCCTTCACGAGCGTCTGGGTACCGTCGTGTGGTGATCGCGTCATTGCCCGCGTCACCACGTCCGATTTGAAGGTGTCGGCGAAAGCCGCGATTGGAGTGGCCGATCCGGATGGGCGCATCGCCGCCGGCGTCGGTAGTATCTGGGTGATCACCGACCGCAAAGGCATCGTGTCCCGTCTTGATCCCGACACCAACGCCGCCGTGGCCGAGATCCACGTCGCGAGCGGCGCAGCGTCCGTGGTGTTTGCAAGTGACGCACTCTGGGTGACGAGCGGCGGCCGCAATCACTTGACGCGCATCAACCCGCACAACAACGAGATCGTGGAAACCATCGAGGTCGGGCCGAACCCCGGCAGAGTGGCTGCCGCCGACGGGGCGGTGTGGACGCTCAACCGAGGCCAATGGCTCGGTGACTCGCGTCGATGCCGCCACGAACAAGGTCGTGGCCACGATTGACGTCGGCAAGAACGTGGCGGAGGGCGAGATCGCCGCGGGCGAAGGCTCGGTGTGGATCAGCGCGCCGGGCGTGCCGCTGGTGCGGATCGATCCAAGAACCAACAAAGTGGCGCAACGATTCAGCGGCGATGGCGGCGGCGCGGTGCTCGTCGCTCATGGGTCGCTCTGGCTCGCCGCCGGACCGCAGCTCACCTGGCGGCTCGACCCGAAACTTGTTGCGGGCATGCGGGCCACCGATTGACACCGATTAGACGCCGATACACGGACACGCTGCTAGAGTGAAGGCGACATGAACATGAAGAGCAGATCCGCATTCGTGGCCGCCGCACTGCTGCTGTGGCTCTCGTCACCTTTCATTCGCGCGCAGGGCGTGCCGGAAGGTCCCGTCGGCCCGTCGCCGTACGATGTGGTCCGCGGCTGGCACAAGCCGTTTGCCGAGCCTGGCTTTGCCTTCGGCGGCAACTCCGGCGTGTTCGCCGAATCGCCCGATCGCATCTTCGTGGCGCAGCGCGGTGAGTTCCGCCTGCCCGATCCGATTCCGCCCGCCTTTACCGGCTTCGCCGGCTCCATCGGCATGAACGTGCTCACGCTCGCGGATCGGCGGGTCTGGAAAAACTGCCTCTACACGCTCGATCGCAACGGCAAGGTGAAAGAGCTCTGGACCCAATGGGATCATCTCTGCGAGGGCTCGAGCGGACCGGGCCCGCATCGCATTCGCATCAGCCCGTACGATCGCGATCGCCGCGTGTGGGTGATCAACGAGACCTTCCACCAGATCTATGTGTTCTCGAACGACGGCAAGCGCCTGCTGAAGACGCTCGGCGAGAAGAACGTCCCCGGCGCGGACGCCACGCATTTCGCGCGGCCGCAGGATGTGGCCTTCCTTCCTGACGGGCGCATCCTGATCGCCGACGGCCTCGACAACCATCGCGTCATGATCTTCGACCGCGACATCAACTATCTCGGTGAATTCGGCGGCTCGGGCAAGGGACCCGGCCAGTTCAGCGGCGTGCACGCGGTGGCGGTGGGACCCGAGGGCCGCATCTTCGCGCTCGATCGATCGGGCGGCCGCATCAACGTGTTCAAGACCACCACCGATCCGAAGAAGATGGAATTCGTCGATGCCTGGCCGGGCTTCTCGTTGCCGCTGGATCTCATCGTCAATGACGATGGGGTGTGGATGACCGACTTGAAGCCGCTGCGATTCGTGAAGCTGAACTTCAAGGGCGAGCGGCAGTACACGTGGCACGTGCCGCCCGATCTGCCAGATGGCTACCTCGAGGTGCACACCTTCTCGGTGGACTCGGCGGGCAATTTGTACGGCGGCGACAATCAATACGGCCGCACGCAGAAGTTCGTGCCGAAGAAGGGCGCCGATCCGAAGTTGTTGATTCGCGCGCCGTGGCGATAGCTCGATAGCGAAAGTCCCATCGAATGTGTTACAACGCCCATGCTCCAGCCGCTTTACCGCTCCCTCGCGCTCATTCTCCTGACCGGCTTCACCGTCTACCGCGCAGCAGGGCTCCGCGCCGCAGAGAGCCGCCACATCGCAGCCATCCCTCGCGCCGTCCGCGGTTGGCGTTTCCGCGCAGCGGTTGCAACGGCTGCACGACGGGATGAAAGGCTTCATCGATCGCAACGAAGCCGCCGGCATCGTCACGCTGATCATGCGCGAGGGGAAAATGGTGGACATCCACGCCACCGGCTTCCAGGACAAGGACAGCAAGACGCCGATGCGGACCACCACCATGTTCCGTATCGCGTCGATGACCAAGCCGATCACCAGCGTGGCGGTGATGATGCTGTACGAGGAAGGCAAGTTGTTCCTCACGGATCCCGTGTCGAAATTCATTCCGGCATTCAAGGGGCAGCAGGTGCTCGAGCAGGGTGCAGACAAGCCCGTGCCCGCCCGCCGGCAGACGAACCTTCGCGATCTGCTGACGCATCGCTCCGGCATTACCTATGGTTTCTTCAATGGCGGACCTGTCGGCAACAGCTATCGCAAGAACGGCGTGACCGACGGACTCACGACGACCACGATGACGCTGGCGGAAGCGATCGACAAGCTGGCGGCGGAACCGCTGGTGGCGCACCCGGGAACGGCTTTCAACTACTCGCTGTCCACCGACGTGCTCGGCCGCGTCGTGGAAGTGGCGTCAGGCCAGCCGTTCGAAGTGTTCTTGCGAGAGCGGATCTTCAAGCCGTTGAAGATGACCGACACCGATTTCGTGGTTCCGGAAGCGAAGTGGTCGCGAATGGCCACGGTCTATTCGCCGGATGGATCGTCCGGGATCAGGCCGATGAAAGATCCCGAAAGTTTTGCCAACACGCACATGTCGCCGGTGGCGTACTACAAGTCGAAGACGTATTTCTCCGGAGGCGCGGGGCTCGTGTCAACGGCGGCGGACTATGCGCGTTTCGGGCAGATGCTGCTGAACGGTGGAACGTTGGACGGCGTGCAGATTCTCAGTCCGAAGACGATTGAGTTGATGAGCATGAGCCATACCGCCGACCTGCCGAGCATTCCGATCGCCGGTCCCGGGTATGGCTTCGGTCTCGGCTTCAGCGTGCTCACGGATCTCGCCACCACGGCGGCCCTCGGCTCGGCCGGCAGTTACGGCTGGAGCGGCATCTACGGCACCACGTTCTGGGTCGATCCGAAGGAGAAGCTGGTGGCGATCATGCTGGTGCAGCGGTACCCGGGGTCAACGGTTGCCGCTGCATTCAGGCCGCTGGTCTATCAGGCGCTCACTCGATAGACAAAAGTCCCGTCACTCCTTGTAGAGATCGCCGGCCAGATACTTGAGGCCGGTGTCGACCGCAACGGTGGCGACCGTTTTTCCGGGCCCCAGCTCGCGCGCCACGTCCAGGGCGGCCTTGATGTTCAATCCGCTCGATGTACCCGCGAAGATCCCCTCTTCCCTGGCAGCGCGGCGCGCGACGGCGCGGCCTTCGTTCTCATCGATCGCGCGCGCTTCGTCGTACATGTCCTTGGTTAAGTGCGGCGGCCAGAATCCAGGTGCCGTGCCCTCGACGCGATGCGCGCCGCCCTTCCCGGTGGTGAGCAGCGGCGACGTGGCCGGCTCGAGCGCGATAATGCGGGCGCGGCTGCCCGCCGCCTTCAGGGCGCGCGACACGCCGGTGAGCATGCCCGCCGAACCGACGGCCCCGACGAAGGCGTCGACGCGATCGACCTGCTGCGCGAGCTCGTGGCCGATATTGGCGTAGCCGTCGAGCGCGTCGGCGTTGTTGAACTGATCGGTCCAGAACGTGTTCGGCTCTTTCATCAGCTCCGCGATGCGCGCCTTGAACTTGTCGAACAACGCCGGCGTGACCTTGCCGCCGTCACTGGGAATCAGTTCGAGGTCAGCGCCGAAGGCCCGCATCGTATTCAGCTTCTCCTCGGAGAACGCGTCGGACGACAGCGGATGAAAATCGTAGCCTTTCATGGCGCACACCATGGCCAGCGACGATCCGGTGCTGCCGCCGGTGTACTCGATCACCCGCATGCCCGGCTTCAGCGTGCCGCGCCGTTCCGCTCCCTCGATCATCGCGAGCGCCATGCGGTCTTTGTACGACCCGGTTGGGTTGAAGTATTCGAGCTTGACGACGACGTCGGCCGAGCCTGGTTGAACAAGGCGCTTAAGACGGACGACGGGCGTCGAACCGATGGTTTTGAGCACTGAGTCGACCGGAGCTGGTGGTGTCATTGGCGAAATCTCAACCCTGGAACATTGGAACCGTGGAACTCTGGAACGCTAGTAAGATTCGCGCGTGCAACTGACGACGCTCGACTGGTTCATTGTCATCGTCTCCCTCACGCTTTCGTTTGTTCCAGCAATCTACTTGATGCGGCGCGCCGGATCGAGCACCACCGAGTTCTTCACCTCGGGCCGCGCGGCGCCGTGGTGGCTGATCGGTGGCTCCATGGTAGCCACCACGTTCAGTACCGACACCCCGAATCTTGTCACCAATCTCGTTCGCGAGAACGGCGTGGCCAACAACTGGGTGTGGTGGGCGTTCCTGCTCACCGGCATGAGTACAGTTTTCTTCTATGCCCGGATGTGGCGACGCTCGGGCGTCCTCACCGATCTCGAGTTCTACGAGATTCGCTATTCGGGCACGCCCGCCGCCACCGTGCGCGCGTTTCGCGCCGTCTATCTCGGGCTGTTCTTCAACATCGTGATCATGGCCACGGTGAATCTCGCCGCCGCCAAGATTGCCAACGTGCTGCTTGGCTGGCCGATGTGGCAAACGCTGGCGGTGTGCGCGGTGATCAACGTGGCGTTTGCGTCCATCGCCGGCTTGTGGGGCGTGCTGATCACGGACGTCTTCCAGTTCGTGATCGCGATGACGGCATCGATCGCGGCCGCCTACTACGCGCTGCAGCAGCCGCAGGTTGGTGGACTGTCCGGGTTGATGTCGCAGATCCCGCCGGGCACGCTGCAATTGCTGCCGGATTTCAGCAATTGGCCGTTGACGATGTCGGTGTTGATTCTGCCGCTCACTATCTCGTGGTGGTCGGTCTGGTATCCGGGGTCTGAACCCGGCGGCGGCAGCTACATCGCGCAGCGTATTCTTGCCGCAAAGAGCGAGAAAGACGCGCTCGGCGGCACGCTGTTCTTCAACGTGGCGCATTACGCACTGCGCCCGTGGCCCTGGATCCTGGTGGCGCTGGCGTCGATGCTCGTTTATCCGCAGCTCGACGACATCGCGCGCGCGTTTCCGTATGTCGATCGAGCGCTGATCGGCCACGACATGGCGTACCCCGCGATGCTGGTGTTCCTGCCGTCGGGCATGCTCGGCCTGATGGTGGCGGGCCTGCTCGCCGCTTACGTCTCGACGATCTCGACGCATCTCAATTGGGGCACGTCGTATCTCGTCCACGACTTGTATCGCCGCTTCATTCGATCGGATGCCTCCGAGAAGCACTACGTGATGATGGGGCGCGTGGTGACGGCGCTCTTGATGGTGTTTGCGGCTGGCATGACGTTCCTGCTGGAGACCGCGCGCACCGGCTTCGAGTTGCTGCTGTCGATCGGCGCGGGATCGGGTTTGCTCTACCTGCTGCGCTGGTATTGGTGGCGCATCAACGCGTGGAGTGAGATTGCGGCGATGGCGGTTTCGTTCGTCGTGGCGATCGGCTTCTTCGTGGCCGGCAGGATGGGCAGCGTGTTTCCGCCGAACACGGCGCTGTTGGTGACGGTGTTCGCGACCACGTTCGCGTGGATTACGGTGACACTGATGACGCGTCCCGAAAGCGACGAAACGCTCGTCAGTTTCTATCGCCTGATTCGTCCCGCCGGACCGGGCTGGGGCTCGATTGCCACCAAAGCAGGGGTAGGCCCCTCACCTGACAGTATCTCCATGCAGCTTCTCGGCTGGGTGCTCGGCTGCACTTTTGTGTACGCCACGCTCTTCGGTTTCGGGAGTGCGCTGTACGGCCACACGGCGCAGGCGATTGTCTGGGGTGTCGTGTGGATTGTCAGCGGCGCCGGCCTGCTGCGCGTGCTCTCCTCGGTGTGGCGGGGTTAGAATAACTGAGCCAGCCCGCCATTCGATCGGAGACTCCCATGACGAGACGTGCTCTCGCCCTCGCTGTTTGTTTGTTCGCATCCGCGCCGGCCTTCGCGCAAGCCATCGACTACAGGGTGCTCGCCACGTCGAAGACCTCGACGATGGAAAGAGAAATGAATGACTTTGGCGCGCTCGGCTTCAAGTTCGCGTCGGTGATGGGCGGCGAGACCGCCGGCGGCAGTGAAGTGGTGGTGTTGATGCAGAAGGGCGGCACCACGCCGGAGGGGAACTACCGCTACAAGCTGCTCGCCACTTCGAAGACCAGCACCATGCAGCAGGAGATGTCCGACGCGGCGCTGGCGGGCTACGACTACGTCGGCCAGACCGTGTTCGCGAGCGCGTTTGGCGGCGACGAAGTGGTGTCGATCGTCGAGCGCGCCGCGGCGACCGGATCCCAATATGTCTATCGGCTGGTGGCAACGTCCAAGACATCAACGCTCCAGAAGGAGCTGAACGACCTCTCCCGCGATGGTTTCTCGGCGCTGGGGATGACGGTGGGCCAGACCGCGCTCGGCGGCAGCGAGCTCGTGGTTATTGCGCGGAAGAAGAAGTAGCGCGATCCTCCAGCGACTGAATTCGGCGCTCGTGATTGAGAAGCGCCAGCTTCAGGATCTCGCGATCGGCGGCGCCCTCCTTTCGGATTGAATCCGTCGTGCGCCGCATTTCGTCGATGTGTGCCGTGAGGATCTCGACGACGGTCTTCAAGTCGCCGCGCAACGACTCGACACTGACATTGATCTTGTTGTCGAGTGCCTCGAGTTGCGCGAAGAGTCCGCGGTGTTCTTTGGTGTTGCCGTGGAAGCCCTCGGCCACTGTCTTTTCCAATTGCGCCAGGCGTTCAGCCACTTTCTCCACGGTGTCGGTCATCGTAGCATCGTCCTTTTGCGCAGTGATCCTGCGAATGCGATGCCGCTGCGAAATAGGGCGATTCACGAACGATCTGGCGTGAGCGGGTGGCACGCATCGCAGATGTTGCGTACGACTCCGCGCGGGAACGGCTCAGTTTGTGCGACACTTCGCCGATGACACCGAAGGGGTTTCGCCGCATCGTGCTCGGCATGCCAGGCGCCGTCGAAGGCAGCCACATGAGCCATCCCGACTTCCGTGCCGCCAACGGAAAGATCTTCGCCACGCTCAATGAAGACGAAACGCGCGGCATGGCGTCGCTCACGCCGGACGAGCAGTTCGAGTTCATGAAGAGCGCGCCCGAGGTGTTCGTGCCGGCCGCCGGCGCGTGGGGTCGTCAGGGTGCGACCATGATCATCCTGGCGAAGGCCGACGAGGAAATGGTCGGCGAAGCGGTGACCCTGGCTTGGAAGCGTATTAGTGCCGGTCCCGGATCGCGATCGAAATCGGCGCCATCGAAGACAACTCGGCGCACAGCCGCTGTGCCGCCGCGTCGGGGGAAAAAGCGCCCTTCATGATGCGTCAGACGTCAAACAGTGTCGCCTTGTGAACGAGCTGATAGTGTTCGTCGACGACGCTGACGTTGAAGATTCTGGTGCCATTGTGCTCGAACTGCCCATGGCCTTCGTGAATGTGCCCGCAGATCAGCACCTTCGGCCTGACGCGATCGATGGCCGCCAGCAACTCACGGCTTCCCAGATGATTCGCCCGGCCACTCCGAAAGTCCGGAACTTCGTCGCCGTAGCCGAACGCGGGCTGGTGCGACACCAGGATGTCGATGCCTTCCGGAATCTCGCGGTAGACCTCGGCGAGCGCTTCGGGCTGGCGCATGAACGACCAGTAGCCGAACTGGTTCGACCACGGGCTCGCCCAGAGCGTGATCTTCTGATCGCCTACTGACACATCGGTTGTCTGATCGATCACGATCTGCAGCGCGGTGGTGCGCCCGGCCGGAGGCTCGTCCGCCGAGAAGTCGCAGGCTTCGCCGCACCAGTCGTGATTGCCCCAGGTCAGCACCTTGTGCGTGGCGGGCGACCGCGCCAGCCACGGCCGCACTAAGCGGTCGAACCAGTCCTGCTGAAGCGTCGGCGTCTCCGCCGCGACGTGCCGCCCGAATCCATCAGGGCACACATCGCCCGCGATGATCAGGAGATCGCACTGCGGGATGTCAGGAAGGAAACCGTGTTGATCGCTAATGGCCGCGATCCGCATGTCAGTTGAACTTCAATCGACTATCTTCTCCAAACGATCGAGCGTTTGGTGAATCGACGCCACCGTTCTCGCATGACCCTCGGCGGCGAGCTTCAATTCAGCCTTCATTTCCTCCGCGTGGATCTTGTACTCGCCGACAAGGCGGCTTTCCGCCGCGGCGAACTGCTCGGCGAGTTCCCTCTTCAGGAGTTGGGCGAGTTCCTCGAATTGCGGATCCATGACTGGACGACGATCCTCGCATCGTCCGAACGTCTACGCAAGACAGCAAAAGTTGCGTACTTGCAGGTCATAAACGTTAACCAGAGGTCACGGAACGCGCCTTGTGTGGCCTTGGGCCGAGACGATATCTCCCTCCGTAAACTCTCGTCTCGCCGGAGAAATGTCGCTTGGCGCACCAATCACCCGGCCAACTCGGCCGGCAAGTCTTGGGCCTCAAACAGGGCCTGTCCCAGCCTCCGCTCCATTTCTCGGTAAGTGATCCGCGTCGGCTCGCTCGAACGTTTACTACGGGAGATATCGTCTCGTCCCGGCGGCCGCGTCGGGCGCGTTCTGTGACCTCCGTGGCTAACGTACGGATGGGCTAAATCGAGCTGGTCTTGCCGCCTAACACGGCAATCACGCGATCGATGTCTTCATGCGTATTGAACACCGACACCGCAAGACGAATGCGATTCTCGTTGCCGATCACCGTTCCTGCAACCTTGCCCGCCTGCAGCATCTTCGACGTCGCCGGCGCGTCTTTCAGTTCGAACGCCACGATCGGCGTCTCCGTCTCGCGAGGCGTGAGCGACTTGTAGCCGAGCGGCGGCAATTCGTTCTGCAGGCGATCGGTCAGCTGCTTGGCGTGCGTGCGAATGTTGGTGAGGCCGCACTTGTTGACGTAGTCGATGCCGGCGTTCACGCAGGCGGCGAGCACCACCGGGATGCCGCCGGTCTCGTATCGCGCCGCGCCGGGCATCGGCTCCCACGACAACTGCGCGCGGTTGAAGTTCGACACCTGGCGATGTCCGTAGCGCGTGGTCGGCAACACCGTGCCCTGCAGATCTTCACGCACGTAAAGGAAGCCGATGCCGCGTTCGCCCATCAGCCACTTGTAGGTGCCAGACGAGGCGAAGTCGATCCCGAGCGCCTTGACGTCCACCGGCACCGCGCCCACCGCCTGGATGATGTCGGCAAACACCAGCGCGCCGCGCGCGTGCGCGATTGCGCTCACCGACTTGGCGTCGTGCATGAAGCCGTTGACGTTCGACACCAGCGCGATCGACACCAGCTTGGTGTTCTTGTCGATCGCCTTCGCCATGTCTTCCGGATCGATCTTCCAGTTCTTGTGCTTGACGATGCGAAGCTCGACGCCTTTCTTCTCGATCTCCTTGTACATGTAGAGGGAGGTCGTGAAGTGGAGCTCGTCGATGACAATGTTAGAGCCCTTTTGTCTCGCGAGATCGAGGCCCAAGACGACGATGTTTTCGCCGTCGGAGGTGTTGGCGGTGTAGGCGATCTCGGTGGCCTTGGCGTTGATCATCGCGCCGAACTTCGCCTTCAGCGCGTCCTGCTGGCGGGCATTGAAGTCCGCGCGGCCCTCACCCGGCCCGAGCAGCCGATTGTCGATGACGCCCTTCATCGCATTGGCCGCGAACGTGCCAATCGGATGCATCGCCGCTG
Source organism: uncultured Acidimicrobiia bacterium (assembly GCA_963784445.1). GTDB lineage: Bacteria > Acidobacteriota > Vicinamibacteria > Vicinamibacterales > UBA2999 > 12-FULL-67-14b. Next base: position 626,335 of record CAWARO010000004.1, read on the forward strand.
AATTCAGGTACGTCTCACGCGAGACGGAAGGAAAGTCCGCTCGCACAGATGCTGGGAATATGCCGGGACGAGCGCTCGTTTGGGCAGCAGCAAACAGAGGCTTGGCCGCAATCGCGAGAGACCCGGCACCGATGAGAAATTCGCGACGATTCATGACCGCTCCTTTGGCACCGGCACCCGGCACCCACCCTTAGGCACCCCTACGCACCCGTACGCACCGTACGCACCTTGGCACCGGTGCCGTTCTTATGTGAGATCCCTAGTGGCCCACATGAAAGCTTGCACATCGATCATGTCTTTTGCCCCCAGCGGTGCAAGCTTTTCCAACAACTGGGCACCCATTCGTATCGTCTGGTCGTAGGTTTCCCAGTTCGGCGCCGAGTCATATTTCAAGTCGTACGACATCCGCGCCGCCATCAATTCGGTATTCGTGGGCTTAAGTGCTATGTACCGCTTCGGGTCGGCGATGAAGGGCAGCAGCGTCACGATCGGCCACGTGAACACTTTGCCGCCATCGGCCGGCAGTTTGCCCACGGCTTCTGCCATTGCCTTGAACGTCGGCAGGCCCGGGTTGGCGATGAACGCCAGCGTGTAGCCGAGCACCTGGGTGGCCGACTCGTCGCCCTTCACGAACGCCTTGTGCACGGCCTTCACTTCGAACGGCGACAGGATGTTGGTGGCGCGATAGATGCCGTCGAGCGCGCTGGCGATCTCGGCGTGCTTGCCTTCATCCACCATCGCGGCGCCGCGGCCTTCGCCGAAGTTGGCGCTGAACACTTCCTGCGCGGCGCGCTTGTTGCGCAGATCGTTGTCGACGAACTTCTCGTCGGCGAACTTCGCGGGATAGGTTTCCTGGAACCACGCGATGGTTTCCTCGAGCGGATGTTGGATGTCCTTCACCTTCCGCTTCGAGACCTTGCGCGGCTTCGCGGGCCCGGTCTCAACCGCATCCAGCTCGGGATCGCTCTGCACGCTCGACTTGGTCAGCTGCGCCGCGTCTTCGCGCAGCTTGCGCTGCGGGCCCTGGGGTGAATTGCTCAGCGCAGGGAAGTGGATGATGGCGTAGGGGGAGGCGATCTCGATTACCTTGCCGCGCTTCCAAACGGTGTGCTCAACGAGCACACCGACATCATTCGGGGTCAAAACCATCCGCGTATTCTACTTGCTTATAGAGGATCCGGTTCGTCACATTGCGCCTTGGGCCGAGACGATGTCTCCCTCCGTAAACTCTCGTCTCGCCGGTCAAAGCTCACTCGGCGCATTGTGCTCTTGGGCCAACTCGCCGGCACTCCTTGGGCTCAAACAGGGCCGACTCTGGCCTACGTTCGCTTTGTCGGTAAGTGATCTACGTCGGCTCGCTCGAACGTTTACTTCGGGAGGCATCGTCTCGTCCCGGCGGCCGCATGCGCGACACCCGCGCGGACAGGACGCACACCATCAGCTGGAGCGTGAGCGAGCGCGCGTAGCGCGAGCGGGTATCTCGTGAAGCTCGCTTTCGACCGAGCCGATGCGCGTCTTTTGACCGACAAACGGAGCGTAGGCCAAGTCAGGCGCTGTTTGAGCCAAGGAGTGCGCGAGTTCGCCGGGCGCTTGGTGTGCCGAGCGACGTTTGACCGGCGAGAGGAGACGCGAGCGGAACGAGATACCCGATCGCGCGAAAGCGCGCGATCCATCGCAGGGTCAGTTAACGAGAACTTGACAATTTCTTAGCATCTCGCCGCATCGCTCCGGATGTAGAACTGTGAGATGAACTTCCTCTCAAAGATTCAATGGACTCTCGTGATCGTGTTTTTCAGTCACCGTCGCCGCGCCGGCGGCGCAAGAGGTGCGGCGTGGTGGGCCGCCGCCCGAGGTCCGCGCCGTGTTCGATGCGCTGCTCGAGGCGTTGAACGGCGGCAGCGAAGACGCCTGGGAGACGTTTGCGCAGGCGCGGTTCTCGCCGTCGTTCCTGCAGAAGCAGTCGCGCGCCGAGCGCGCGCAACTCTACCAGCAGCTGGTCACCAAGTTCGGCACCGTCGCCATCGAAGGGGTCAGACGCGAGGGACCGGACGCGCCGCTGCAGATGAACATCAAGGGCTCGAAGGCCGCCGGTGTGATTCTGCTGTCGCTCGATGCCGGCTCGCCGCCGCGCATCGACGACCTGCGATTGGGATCGGACGCGCCGCCAAGTGACGCCGTCGCCGGCGGCGTTTCGGCGCCGCCAATCGATCGCTCGATGACCTCCGCCGAAATCGATCGTCGTCTCGACGGCTATTTCACCAAGCTCGTGGCAGACGATGTGTTTTCGGGTGTGGCGCTGGTGGCGAGAAACGGCGTGCCGGTGTTCTTCAAGGGCTACGGCCTCGCCGACCGCGAGAAGAAGATCGCCAACACCATCCGCACCCGCTTCAATCTCGGCTCGATCAACAAGGCATTCACGCAGGTGGCGATTCACCAGCTGGTGGCCGCGGGCAAGCTGTCGTACTCAGACTCGCTCGGGAAATTCTTCCCCGACTATCCGCAGGCGGCCAGCCGTGCGGCCACGGTGGAGCAGTTGCTCGCTCATCGCGCCGGGTTGTCGGATTTCTTCGGTCCTGAGTTCAACCGCGCGCCCAAGTCGCAGTTCGCTTCAAACGCCGATTACTTCCGGTTCGTCGGCAGTCAGCCGCCGGCGTTCGCGCCAGGCGCGCGGGAGCAGTATTGCAACGGCTGCTACATCGCCCTCGGCGCCATCGTCGAACGCGTTTCGGGGATGCCGTATGAGAAATACGTCGCCGAGCAGGTGTTCGCGCGCGCCGAGATGACGAGCACCGGGTATCCGCGCAGCGATCGCCCGGAGCCCGACATCGCGCAGGGCTACACTCGCCGCGGCGGCAGATGGCTCGTGGCAGAACAACCTTGCCATGCACGGCGTCAGCGGCAGCGCCGCCGGCGGCGGCTATTCCACCGCGCTCGACTTGCTGACCTACGTGAAGGCGGTGAAAGCCGGCCGGTTCCCCAACGCCAATCCCGAGATGGGCATTGGCGGCGGCGCACCGGGCATCAATGCCATCATCGAAGCCCGCGGCGAGTGGACGGTGATCGTGCTGGCGAATCTCGACCCGCCGGCAGCCGGTCAGGTGGGCATCGCGATCGCAGATGCACTGGAGCGATGATCAGACCCCGGCGCCAAGTGCGCGAAGCCCCGGCCGAAGTGCGCGAAGCCCCGGCACGGTCAGAGGCGGCGAGTTGCTTAACGCGAGCCCGTTGGCGGTGCATGCCTGGCGGAACGATAGCCTTCGAGCACAAAGATGCCGGCGCCGAGCATGATGGCCATGTCCGCAACATTGAAAATGCCGGTCCGTAGTGGGCCGATCCCAACATTCATGAAGTCGATGACCATCCCATACGTGATCCGATCCAGGAGGTTGGACGCACCACCGGCTACGAAGAACGCGACGCCGACGAGAGACCGTCTGGGCCAGCGACTCCGCATGGCAACGACGGCCACGCCAAGTAAGAGCAACCCATTTCCGACGCCGAAGACCGCTGTTCGGACCGGGAGCGGCCAATCTGCACCGAGACCCAGGAACGCGCCCGTATTCTCAACGTACTCGAGCCGAAAGGTGTCCGCCAGGAATGACCGGCTCGATGCTTCGGAGAGCGTGGTAGCGGCCACATGCTTGGTCACGCGGTCGCAGCCGATCGTGGCGCCGATCGCAATGAGCAGGACGAGCCGAAGGCCGATGCTGGTCATCGTGGGGCTCCTCGACGCAGCCGAAACACCAGCGGTCTACGTCTCATCGAGCGTCGACGGCGTCGTCATCTACACCGCCAGCTCAAGAGCTGCGACGGTGCGCGAGGCCAATCATCAAGCTCCGTCTTCGTCATTCCCGTAGTCTAGCCCGATCCCCGATCCCCGATCCCGGCAAGTATCCATTAAAGTCTCCCCATGGACGAATTCATCGAGGTCACTTTCCGCCGGAAGGACCGGCGGCTCCGGATCAAGCGCCAGGTGCCGGGCGGCGTCGAGTTCGACGAAACAGACCCGGTCGAGCGCACGGTCGGGATCCAGCTCGCCGCGAGGGGTGAAGCGACGCGTCAGCGGATGCGGCGGATCGGACAGGTGAAGGGGTGGGCGCCTGGTGAGTTCAAGCTGACCGTCTCGGTTGAAGACGGCAGCCTGGTGCTTCGCGGCGTCGACGCCGATTCACTGCCCGAAGGTCTCTATGCGCTGACGATCGAAATTGAAGATGCGCGGTGCCGGCAGCGCAAGGTTGCCCTCGAGATCGAGCAGGACGGCAGCGCGCACGCGGCGTTCGATCTCGACCAGGACGATCGCGAGGTCAGCGTCGACCTGGCCGAAGCAGACGAATCGATTCGTGCCGTGATTGAGGCCTCGCAGATCGATGGATTGCCCGGAACGGACTGGCTTGGCGCCCACAAGCGTCCCACGCGAAAAGCCTGTTTCCTGAACCTGCTCGCAAGCCTGCGGACCCGGCCGCTCGTTTCAGACGGCCTGATCAAACACGTCGATAAAGCATTCGCCGTCTTCAACGATCGCGCGTTCATGCGGGTTGGTCTCGAGCTGCTGCCGGCGATTGAGGCCCTCGTGAAAGATCCGAAGCGCAGCTTTTACGCCGAGGGCGCCCCGACGGCGGACATTCACCAGCGCCTGCTCCGCGACCTGCCCGAGCCGACCGATGTGAAGGCGAAGTTCACCAAGGGCCTGCTGAGTTTTCGCGGTGAAGGAGGCCCGTCGCTGCAGATGGTGATTGCGGTGCCTCCCGTCGGTCTGCCCTACACCTACGCCGAGTTCGATCTCGATCTGGGCAATCCCTTGCAGGATGTGCTCGGCTTTGTCGTGCACATGGGCGAGCTGCTGGACGGCAAGCCGACCAATCATCTCGACCTGCGCCGCGAGCTCGCGAAGACGAGCGCGAAGCGATATCTCTACTACGACGTCGTGGCCGGCTAGAAAGGGAGTGCGGGCAACTGAGTAGCGCGCTGAGGATGACCAGCTTAGAGATTTCTTGAAGCGCGCCGAAAATCTATCAAATGGCGAGCATGTGTTGCTAGCCGTTCGGCTGGTTTAGGCCTTTCCAACATGGCCTTTCTGATGGCTCTTCGTTGCCTCGATTGCGACGACATCCCGCTCAAGGCTTCCGCAGTTCGTTCAGGGATCGGGCTGCCGAACAGACCAATTTCTGCGCACCAGTCGTTGAAGCTGCTCATGCACATGTCGTCAGGAAAGGACCGAATGGAGCGGAGATATCGTGCCAGATGCCTGAGGTGAACAATGGCAAAAGACGAACATACGTCAGTCAAAATCGGTCAGCTGGCGCCGAAGTGTGCTCCGCGACACGCGGTCGACACCAACGGCGAAAAAACGGGCCGGCAGCGTCCTGACGCAGCGCCCCATAAGAGGAAGTAGGCTCGCGATTGTCGTACCGGGGTTGCCGATGACCCGGGGACGACCCCTTCATGCTGTAATTCTTGTCGAATTTCACGTTCCATCGGCGAATCGGTCTGTAATCTAGGACGCAGCCAGATCTGTCTGGTTTGCAGGAACCAACGCGACGAAGTGACGAACACGTCTTCGGCGCGCCATTCGGAGCCGTCGGCTTCATCGTCCGATTTGTATGCAAGGCTTGCAACGACAAGCTCGGAATTCTGTCGATCACCTCGCAGATCGAGACCCACGTCTGTCCACGCACGGCAGACAGCGGGGCTGCCACCACGATGGCAGTCGATCAAGTCAGTTGACGACGCAATCAAGCGGACGGTAGTCCATTAAAGGCGAAGTTTGATGAACGCGAACTCGCATCCGTTGTCCAACCGCAGCGCGATCGAAATAAGCAACTGGTCGCCTACGCGAGTATATGCAGAAGACCATCGCAGACGGGTTCAAGGCCGAGTTCCGAAAACGGAAACAAGAGTTATCGAACGCGAATTGGCGGAAGTGGTCGAACAGTCGCTCGCTCTGTTCGACGCGGCGGATGTCACGTACCGACTTAGAAATTGGGCCTGCGAGACGACGACGCTCAAAGGATTTGGGTAATCGCACGTTGACTAAGCGTCGCCGGGCTTAGGAGCAGCTCACCATCGGAACGCAGTATTCGCTGCCGACGCCGCCAAACGCCCGGCGAGCCCGCTGGCGACCTCTTGATCCAGATACGGAATATCAACCCGGTGCGAGAGTTCGCCCGCGCCGGCCGTGTCGACCCGCACGCCGGACATCGCCGCGCGGCGATCGAAGGGCGACTCGTGCATCGTCACCGCCTGGATCTTGTTCACGCGCGCGAGGGTGGTCTGCTGCCAGATCCAGCCGCTGCGCATCATCACCACCTCATCGCCCTCCGCCCAGCCGAGATGCGCCACGTACTGCCGGGCGTTGATGATGGACCAGAGCAGCGTGATCATCGCCACGCCGATGGCGCCCCAGCCGATAAGCAGCGCCGCGATCAGCGTGACGAACCCGCTGAACACCAGCATCGGCTTCACCGCGCGCGCGAAGGCGCGGGGGTGCAGCGGTTGCCAGTTGACGGCGTCGAGCTCGAAGCCAGGCACGACCTGCTGAAGCAGGTGGGGCAGAGCCTCCCGCCGGATCAACGGCGCGAGCCATTCGCGCCCCCGTGCGGATGACGACTGTTTGCCCTTCCCCCCGCCGCCCGCGGTGGCCACGCGGACCGTGGCGCGATCGAGCCAGCGGTGGAAAGGACCGGCGCTAAACGTAATAGTCTGCACGCGCCTGATCGGGACGGTGGCGGCCACCTTCGTGAAGAGGCCGTACTCGCTGCGCAGGTCCTCGCCCACGCGCGTCAGGCGGAAATCATAGAGGCGCACGAACGCCCAGATCATCGAGATGACGCGCACCAGGAGCAGGAACGCAATGAACCCCGCCAGGCCGATACCGAGGCGTTCCCACGGGAACTGACCGTCTTCGAAGAAGCTTCGAAACAGGTTGCGAAAGAATCCGCGTCCCGACGTCACTCCGGCACGCTCGAACAGGATCCCCGACAACCTGTTCATCAGGCCCGACTCCCACGCCAGGCCCATCCCGGCGCCGATCAGGACCATCCCTTTGTTTTCGAGAAGGCCACAGAGCAGCAGCTCGCGAAGCGACAGATGGACGAGTGTCTCGCCGCGCGGGGTCTCTTCCGTCACGTCCGAAGGCGGGACTAAAGTCCCGCCTCTACGTACGGACTCATCGTCCGAAGGCGGGACTTCCACCTCCGCTCCTGGCGCGACTGAAGGCGGACTGAAGTCCCGCCTCTACGTGCGAAGACGCGCTGGCGCATCTCCTCGAACGCCGCCTTCGGCAGCACGCTCAACCGCGCTTCTTCCTCTTTGCCCCCGCCGGTTTCCACGCGCACTTCGACGACCCCGAAGAAACGATGGAACAGGTTCTGGACGGCGTCGACGTTCTGAATCCGCGAATACGGAATATGGCGCTCGTTGCGAAAGAGGATGCCTGACCGGATCACCAGCTCCTTGTCCTCGTAGCGAAGACGGAACGACAGGTAGCGCGTGATGGAGAGGACCACCGCGGGAACGAACGGCACGAGCAGCCACACTTCCCAGCCGCTCGGCAGGCGCCCGAAATTGCCGCCGGCCCCGCCCGTCGATCGCGACATCCCCACGAGCACGAGCAGCGCCGGCAGCGCGAACCGCTTGGCGTGCTTCGCCAGCTCGAACAGCAGCGTCGTGGGATGCAGCCGCAGCTCAGACGGCATCGCCGGCTCCAGAAGGCAGCAGATGCTCGCGGATGCGAAGCGCCCGGCCATGCTCGAGACCCTCGAGCTCGACCTTCGCATGGTCGGTGCCCGCGGTGTAGATCACGAGCGTGCCCAGTTCGTAGCGGCGCTCGATCGGCCCCTGCGAGACGTCGATGTGCTGCACGCGCGATCGCGGCACGTTGATCACCACGCGCCAGTACACGCCCTTGCGAATCTCGATGCCCTGGTCGTCAACGCGATAGGAGGTGTGTTTATACGCGCGCACCGGCCAACGAACCGCGTGCCACAAGCCAAGCAGCACGAGCACCAGCCAGACCCCCAGCTGCAGGGCGAACAGCCAGAAGGGTGTGCGCTCGGAGATGATGCGGATGGCGAGGAAGATCAGCGAGCCGAAGGCGAAGACGCTGACGAACAGACTGCCGCCGATTTGCTGGAGAGGAATCACACGCGGATCGAGCGGGTGATCCAGGCCGTCCGCCACGGGAACCGTCAGGACAGCCTCGGCCACGGGCGCGGCATCGCTCACGGCGTGAATTCTACGCTCAACCGGCTAGATCCGCCGTTCACGTTCCCGCCGGCTTTCGAGGCGCTCAATCGCGCGAAGCCGGCGATTGTGATCCCGCACCAGGGCGAACAGCATGGCCTTGTCGGCAGCCCGCTCGCGACGGTCATCGTCGTGCGAACGGTCGATGTGCTCGCGCAGGCCATCGACACGTTCCAGTGTCAGCTTGATATCGTTGCGAACGGCATCGAAGCCCACGTCGACCCGCGTCGTAAGGGTATCAATGCGATCCTCTACGCCGTAAACCCGGTCCGACAGGCGACCCACAGTTTCATCAAGCGCGCTGACCTTCTGTTCAAGCCCGCTGACTCTCTGGTCCAACCCACTGACTCTCTGGTCCAGCCCACTGACTCTCTGGTCCAGGCCGGCAACTTTCTGTTCCAGCCCGTGCAATCGCTCTTCGATCATCTCAGTCTTCGGATTCGCCATCGCCTGCCCTGAGCGATAGTCGAAGGGTAGCATCGTCCTCCGAGGCCAGATCCTGCGAACGACGCGCCATGTGAAATAGGGCAGAATCCCGAGCGATCCGGACGGCGACTGCTTTGCGATTGGCTAATCATGCGTACGCGCCAGTCGAGCGATGTGGCAGATTTGGCACTGATGGCCGAGAGCTGAAACCGCCTCAATTCGATGTTTTAGAACCGTCGCGCCAACACCAGCCGATGATCGCGTGACTCGCACTGCGAGGACGGCATCGTCTGGCCGACGTGCTCAATCGATCCGTCAAATGCGAGCGTGATACTGCTCGTACTCACTCGACTGACGGTTCCCGCCGCAGATCCGATGAACCGCACCGACCGATCGCTTTCCAGGATACTCGACGAGACCGGGCTCGTCGCCATGGCCAGTTCGCAGGCTGATGCTCGCATAGTCGCCCGCCACGCCCACTCCGAAACTGCGGAACAATTCCGGGACGTCAGGGCTGTGCAGCCGCCCGTTGAACCCAACCACGTCACTGGTGCCCTCGCGTGTCCGCGCCGTCAGCGTCACGGCATAACTGCGCGAGCGCGATTCCACCGGCAACGCGGAACACGTCGCGGCCGCGGTGATGGTCAGCGTGTAGTCGCCGGCGAGCTCGAGCGCCGGCGCCAGCGGACGCACGTAGAACCCCAACCACGGCCGCGCGTTGTTCTGGCACTGTGCCACACTGCAGGTCCACGTCTGCGTCAGCGTCTCGTAACCATCTTTCGTTACGCGAAAGCGCGTCGCGCTGTCGAAAAATCCAGTGAGGTTCACAGCGCCGTCGCTATCCACGACGGCGGAGGCACCGGCGGAAGCGCCATCGAGCACCTCGACGCGGGCATCAACGAGAGGACGGTATGCCGTGTCTGTCACGAATCCCCAGATCCCTGTCACGGACGTCGTCTGATTACTCCCGGGCGTTGGCGCGGTGATGACGGATGGGCCCGTGGGGGCTGTGGGCGACATCGAGGGCGAGGTTCCCGAGCAACCCGCCGCCAGCACGCTCAAACACACACTCGCTACGAGTATCAGCGCGGCTTTCTTCAACATGGCAGCTCCATTCGAAACATCACCGGCGCGTCAATACGAGTTCGTGTTTGCGCCACGAACAGATGGCGCTCGAGACCGCGCGGCTCGCTGGGCACTCAAATCGGCCATTCGCGTCGAGCGGCGCCAGGCCCGGCTTGAGCTCGCAATGCACGATCTCCGCTTCAAATGCCATTGTGATTGTCGACACACCGCTCGGTCCCAGAGTGGCAGTCCCGAGACCGCCGATCGCCAAATAGGCATTCGCATCCGTTTGCTCGACGAAACCCGGCTGGCCATGCAGGTCGCCGGTCACCATCTCCATGTAGTCTCCGGCGACGTTGAACCACATCCCCTTCCACGAGACCTCGCTCACGAGATTTGCGCCACTGGCGGTACCGAGGAAACTTGTGGTGGCCGGCGTTGGCTGGTTCGGTAGCGCCTCGATCCTCGCCGAGTAAGTCCGCCGGCGCGCATGCTCGGGCAACATCGTGCACGATGCGGCCGCGGTAATCGTGAACATGTAGTCGCCGGCAATGTTTGCGGGCGGCACCGGCGATCCCAGAGCGAAGTAGACCCAATGGTGCGGGTTGCACCGCTCGCAGTACGGCGTCAGGGTCTTCACCTCCGCGTGGTGCCCATCCTTCGTCGCACGAAACTGTGTGGAGGAGTCGAACTGTCCGAAGATGTTGTATTGCCCGTCAGCCACCGTCGTGACCTTCAGCCCCGCGCTTGGACCGCTCATCACTTCAACCGTAGCTCCGGCGAGGGGACGGTTTCCCGTGTCGTAGACCTTGCCGCTGACGGCAATGCCCACGGGCGCAACCACGGGCGCGACCACGGTGGTGGGTGTTGGTGCCGTGGGATTGAGATTGCCGTTCGCGGCGTCATTACAGGCGGCGCTCCCGAATGCGCCAAGGATCAGCAATAGAACCGCGTGATGTGGTCGCATGGTGGAAGCAGCATATGGGTACGAAACAGGGAAAGCATCACCTAAAGGAGTCGCTACACGCCTAGCGCTGACTTCGGGTTGATCGCGTCCGGATCCTTCACTGCAAACGACTCCGGCTTCGGCCTGGCGCCGTGCCGCGCTGCCCACACGCGCGTGAACTCGGCGCCAAAGAGCAGGATCTGGCACGAGTAATAGACCCATAGCAGCAGGATCATCATCGACCCCGCCGCGCCGTAACTCGAGGCAATGGCGCTCTGGCCGAGATACAAGCCAATCACCTGCTGGCCAATGGTGAACAGCACCGCCGTCACCACCGCGCCCATCGTCACGTCGCGCCACCGCAGCCGCACGTCGGGCAGGAAACGAAACAACAACGCGAACAGGCCCGTCGTCACAACGATTGAGACCAGCGTGTTGAAGATGCTCCACAGGAGCGCGTTGGCGGGGGACAAGTTGAAGAGCCAGGTGTTGAGTGCGGCCAGTGCGGCGGTGACCGTGAGTGAGACCAGCAGCAGAAAGCCAATCGCCACCACCAGGCCAAACGAGCGGACGCGATCCATCACGAAGGCGTAGAAGTGACCCTTCGGATTCGGCTTCACCCGCCAGATAGTGTTGAGCGCGACTTGCAACTCGAGGAAGGCGCCGGTGGCCGCGATCAGAAAGGCGATGCCGCCGATGAGGGTAGCCAAGATCCCGGCTCGACGCTGGCTGGCGCCTTCGAGAAGGCTTTGCACGGCGAGCGCGCCCTCGCGTCCGACGAGGCGCTCGAGCTGGCCGACGATCTCGCCGCGCACGGCCTCCGCGCCGAACACCAGCCCGGCGATCGCGGTCGCCACCAGCAGGATCGGCGCGATCGCGAATAGCGTGTAGTAGGAGAGCGACGCGCCCATTCGCGTGCAGTCATCGTCCCACCAGGCACGCCCCGCGGACCCGAGCATTCGCAGGATCACCGGCGTGCGCATCACTCCAACTATGGCGAACGCGTCTCGCCGCAGACTGTGCACTTGTGCACACCTGCGCCCCGGTCGCGGGCACTACAGTCGAGGGGTGTGTATGAATGGATGACTCGTCCAATCACTTAAAGCACTGGGTGGCGTTCGCCGGCGCAGTCCTGGTGATCGTCGTGTTGTATTGGGCGCAGGCGGTGTTCGTGCCCATTGCGCTCGCGGCGCTGCTGTCGTTCGTGTTGTCGACGCCGGTCAGCTGGCTCGAACGGTGGCTGGGCCGCGTCCCGGCCGTGCTCATCGTGGTCACGCTGGTGTTCGTCGTGCTCGGTCTCGGCGGCTGGGGCCTGGCGCGGCAGATGAACCACCTTGCCGACGACTTGCCCCGCTACCGCGTCAACATCCGGGCGAAGATTGCCGACGTCCGCGGCGCCGGCAAGGGCGGCACCGTCGAGAAGCTGCAAGAGACGATCGACGAGATCAAGACGGACCTCGAGAAGACCGGTGCGGTGCAGGGGAAAACGCCACAGGAGGTGATCGTCGCCCCCGAGTCCGCGTCCGGCATCCCTGGTTTTACGTGGCTGGGTCCGCTGATGGGACCGCTGGGAACCGCGGCCCTCGTGTTGGCGCTCGTGATCTTCATGCTGCTCGAACGCCGCGACTTGCGCGATCGACTGATCGGGCTGGTGGGGCACGGCCGCCTGACCGTCACGACGAAGGCGTTCGATGAAGCGAGCAGCCGCGTCAGCCGCCAGCTGTTGATGCAATCGCTCGTCAATGCCGTGTATGGCACCATCGCCGGACTCGGGCTGTACTATCTCGGGGTGCCGTACCCGCTGGTGTGGGGCGTGCTCGGCGCGGCACTTCGCTTCATCCCATACCTCGGTCCCGTCCTCGGCGCCGGCGCGCCAATCATCGTCAGCCTCGCCGCCCTGCCAGGGTGGGTCGATTCGTTCTGGGTCATCGCCATGTTCGCCGTCCTCGAGGTGTTCACGAACATGGTGCTCGAGACCTGGCTCTACGCGGGGGCAGCCGGCATCTCGCAAGTGGCGCTGCTCATGTCGGTGGCCTTTTGGACATGGTTGTGGGGACCACTTGGCCTGTTGATGGCGACACCGCTGACCGTGTGCTTCGTGGTGCTCGGCAAGCACGTGCCTGGACTCTCCTTTGTGGGGACGCTGATGGCCGACACGCCGGCGCTTGCGCCCGAGTACGGTTATTACCAGCGCCTGCTGGCCCGCGATCCGGGCGAGGCGGCCGATTTGATCGATCGGCATGTCAAGAACGAACCATGGGGAACCGTCTACGACGCGCTGTTGCTGCCGGCCCTCAACTACGCCGAGCGCGATCGCCTGGAACAGAGACTCTCGGTGGATGAAGAGAACGCCGTGATCGAGGCGACGCGCGAATTGTTGACCGATGCGGCGGACTCGATCCGCCGCCAACAATCGCCATCCGCCGAGCCGATCGAGCCGGCCACGCTGGCCGGGCCCCGCGAGCCGTTACGTGTGCTCGGCTATGCGGCCAATGGCGCCGCCGACGAGCTCGCGCTGACGATGCTCGCGCATTCGGTGGAGGATCTGCCGATCAGCATTGAGATGACCAAGACGCGCGTGCTCGCTTCCGAGTTGGTGTCGATCGTGCGCGAGCAAGGCGTTTCGATTGTCTGCCTCGCCGACCTGCCGCCGAGCCCCCCGTCCAAGACGCGGTATCTCGTCATGCGCTTGCACGCCGCGTTGCCTGACGTGCGCATCCTGGTGGGGCGGTGGGCGCCACCGGCGCTCGCGGATGAGAGCACGCAGGCGTTGCGGGACGCCGGCGCCACGCTGGTAGCGTCGACACTGGCCGAAACGCGGGAGTATCTCAGTGGACTGGTCGAGATTCCGCGGATCCCCGCGCCAGAGCCCGAACTAGCGGCCGTCGAGTAGAATCACGCACATGTCCGATTGGACCGCCGCCTTCACCTACGCGTTCCGCTCGCTCCGCCGGCAGCCGACCTTCGTAATCGTCGCTGTGCTGACTCTGGCGCTGGGCATTGGCGCGAATACCGCGATCTTCAGCGTCATCAAGACCGTGATCCTGAACCCCCTGCCCTACGAGGACCCCGAGAAGATTGCCATCCTGTGGGAGGTCAATCCCGAAGGCAACCAGGGGCCGGTGTCGACCCCGACGTTCGACGACTGGAAGCGCGACGCGAAGACCTTCGAATCGATGGCCGCGTATCGGCACGTGGACTTCTCGTTCAAGGGGACGGGCGATCCGCAGAACGTGCCTGGGCTGCGCGCCACGCCGGATCTCTTCACCGTGCTCAAGAGCAACGCCGCGCTCGGGCGCACGTTTACGCGCGACGAGATGGTGTTCGGCGCCGATCGCGTGGTCGTGCTCAGCCACGGCTTCTGGTCCCGCGCGCTGGGGGCGGATGCGTCGGTAGTTGGCCGCACCATTCAACTCGACTCGGTGCCGTACACGGTGGTCGGCGTGATGCCGTCAAACTTCGAATTTCCCACCAGCACCAAGGTGGAAGTGTGGACGCCACTGGCGTTCAATCCGAAAGACATGCACGGTGCATCGCGGCGGGCGCGGATGAATACCGTGGTGGGCCGGATTGCGCAGGGCGCCGCTGCGCCGGAGGCGCAGCAAGAGATAGCTGTGCTCGCGGCCCGCATCGCAAGCGAATACAAAGACAGCAACGCCGGCTGGACGGCGCGCGTGATTCCAGCGCACGAGCAGCTGGTGGGCGCGTCGCGGCCGGCGCTGATGGTGCTTGATGGGGGCAGTGGGATTCCTGCTGCTGATTGTCTGCGCCAACATGGCCAACCTGCTGCTGGCGCGGCTGGCGAGCCGGCGGCGCGAGATGGCCGTGCGCGCGGCGTTGGGTGCGAGCCGTTGGGAAGTGGCGCGGCCGATCGTCGCGGAGAGCTTGATCCTTTCGGCCGCCGGTGGCGTGCTCGGACTCGTGGCCGCGTTTGGCGTGCTGCGATTGATCGCGAGCCTTCCGGAAGCGCGACTGCCACGCATCGAGGCCATGCAGCTCGATGGCGGCGTGCTGCTGTTCACGAGCGTCATCTCAATCGGCGTTGCGCTCGCGTTTGGGTTGCTGCCGGCACTGCACGCATCGCGACAGGACCTGCGCGACAACATGCAGGAGTCATCGGGATCGACCGCTAGCCCGTATGCGCGGAGGCTCTTGAGCGGACTCGTGGTGATCGAAGTCGCGCTCGCGCTCGTGCTGCTCGTGGGCGCGGGACTGATGACGCGCAGCTTCACCAAGCTGCTGCAGGTGAATCCCGGCTTCGACTCGTCGAACCTCATCGCCGCGCGCGTGCTGTTGCCGTCCACGAAGTATCAGCGACCGACGATCGTGCGCTTCTATGAGGATGTGATCGAACGCCTGCGCCGCGCCCCGGGCGTGGTGAACGCCTCGGCCGTGTCGGCGATGCCGTTGCACGACGTGGGCGTCGCCGGCTCTTTGCCGTTCAACGTCGAAGGACAACAGCCGCCCAAGACCGAAGACCCGATGGCCGACGTCCGCATGGTGGCGCCGGGCTACTTCGAGACGATGAAGATCGAGCTGCTCGAGGGACGCTTCCTCGACGAACGCGACGACATGCCGGCGCCGAGAACCGCGCTGATCAACCAGACGATGGCGCGGCGGTACTTCCCGGATCGGAGCCCGCTGGGACAGATCATCCAGAACCCGCACGGCAAGGCCGAGGTGGTGGGCATCGTTGCCGACGTTCATAACCAGGGCTTGGATAGGGAGCCGAGGAAGCAGGTTTACCTGCCGCTTCGTCAGAGCCCGACCGCCGGAATGGCCGTGGTGGCGCGCACGAATCAGGACCCAGCGGCGATGGCCAACACGCTCCAGCGGGTGATCTGGGAAGTCGATCCGGGTCAGCCGATCTACGAGCTGTCGACGATGGATCAGATTCTGGCGCGGGCGGTGTTCCTGCCGCGGCTATCGACGACGTTGCTCGCGACGTTTGCGCTGGCGGCGCTGCTGCTGGCCGCGCTTGGCATCTACGGAGTGCTGTCGTATTCGGTGTCGCAGCGGACCAGGGAGATAGGTCTGCGCATGGCGCTCGGCGCATCGGGCGGCAACACCATCGCGATGATCGTGCGGAACAGCGTGATCATGGTCGCCATTGGCGGTGTCATCGGTCTCATTGCCGCGACGCTGCTGGCGCGGTCGATGGAAGGCATCCTGTTCGGCGTGGAGCCGTTCGACGTCCCGTCATTCACGATGGCGGCGGTCACACTGTTGATTGCAGGAGTGCTCGCGAGCCTGCTGCCGGCGCTGCGCACGACACGCGTTGATCCGGTAGTCGCGTTACGTGAACAGTAAGCGCGCGTAACGCGAGCAGGTGTCTCGCGCAGCGAGCTTTCGACCGAGCCGACACACGTCTTTTGACCGACAAAGCGAACGGAGGCCAAGACAGGCGCTGTTTGAGCGCGGCAGTGCGCGAGTTCGCCGAGTGCTTGGTGTGCCGAGTGAGCTTTGACCGGCGAGAGGAGACGCTCGCGGAGCGAGACACCTGATCGCGCTTAAGCGCGCTTACGCTATCCGCGACTGAGTCTTGTCTGCTTCAGCAGCGGCAGTCAACGGGACGCCGCTGATGCCGAGCGACTCACACTTCGCCTTCCACTCATCGACCTTCATCGAGCCATCAGCGAGCTGGTTGAGCGGCACATGCGGCTCGAAGCGGGCGTCGCCCCTGCACACCGTGAGCGGACGGCCCGGAGCGGTGTCGATGGTCCAACCTGCTCGCAACGCTGCCGCGCCGATGGCGCACAGCAGCACGTGCTTGGTGTATTCAATCTGTTGTTCCGCGCCGGCGTCCGGGCTGTTGTGCATCTTCGCGAGCTCGGCGCCCTTCTTGATGAACCACTTCTTGTCCGACGGAATCTGATCCGCGGTCAGCGTGCCGAGCCACTTGGCGTGCTCCTGGACCATCGACGTCCACATGCTGGCGTAGACCTTGACGCCAACCTCCTCCCACTTGATCGGCTTCAGCTTCACCACCTGCTCTTTGCCGTACATGTACTCCATCAACGCGCGGATGTGGCGTTCAGGCTCCTTGAGCATCACGGCCTTGGCGTCTCTGGGATTCTCCGATGGCTTCTGCTTGATGCGCTGCAGCGCCGCGACGCGCTCCGCAGTCGGAGGATGTGAATCGGTACTCGCCGGTGTCGACGCCGAGCGACGATTGCTTGACGTAATCCTGGAATACCTTCGCCATGTCGGGATCGGCGAGGTAGCGATCGAAACCGTCGCCCACCGGCGGCAGGAAGCCGGCGCGCATCACGGGCATCACTTCGTTATTCAGGTAACTGCCGTACGCCGGCGCGATCAGCTCGACGCGCTGCAAGGCGCTAATCGCCGGCGCCACGCCCGCCACGCGTGCGGCCGTGGCATCCGCGGCAAACTCCTGCTCACGCGACACCTGCATCGTCATGCGCATGAACATCCGGCCGTACCAGTTGAACAGCCATTGCAGGATGTTGCCGCTCAGACCCTCGAGCGCGCGGAAGATCGCGGCGCGTGTCTTGTAAATCCACGGACCAAGCGCCACGTCGCCGGCCACGAAGTGGCCGAACTCGTGCGCGATGACCGAGCGCAGCTCCGCGGGGGACAGCGCCTTGAGCAGCGGCAGACCGACGCCCATCACGCGGCGGCTGCCGAAGCCCATGAACCCGCCGC
The DNA here is from genome assembly GCA_963784445.1 of uncultured Acidimicrobiia bacterium. Classification (GTDB taxonomy): domain Bacteria; phylum Acidobacteriota; class Vicinamibacteria; order Vicinamibacterales; family UBA2999; genus 12-FULL-67-14b. Next base: position 643,679 of record CAWARO010000004.1, read on the forward strand.
GATGGGTGACGAAGGCGTTGACCTCGCCAAGCAGGTAGACCTCTTCGGGACGCGGCTGCGAGGTGGCCTTCGCCACCTCCTCGATGATGGTGAACACGTATGGCGCGTTGGCCGGCGTCAGGCGCGGGCCGGGCGCCTCGAACTTATCGATGCGCGGCACGAGCGCCCAGAAAATGGTGCCGGCGCCAATGACGCAGAAGATGGCGAGGCGGACATGGACCCGATCGAGATGGACGTATTCGGCGTATGGAATCCAGAGCAGGCCGAAGGCAATGGCCAGCGAAAAGACATAAAAGCCGACCATCAGGAACAGCGCCATCACCGCGCGTGTGCGTAACGACCGCGACGTCTCCATGTGCATGCCCTCGCCTGGGGGGGCCGGTATATTTCTTTTCGGCTGTAAGCAGGGCGACCACCAGAGCCGTATGCAGCTGATATGGAACGGTTGCTAGGTCGTTATTCCCCTTACCTTTACGCACTCCTCCGAATTGTTGCCGGTTTGCTCTTCATGCAGCACGGTGTGCAGAAGCTCTTTGGCGAGCTTGGGGCGAAGGCGCCGGTCGAATTGATGTCGCAAATGGGCCTCGCGGGCATCATCGAGCTGGTCGGCGGCGCCCTGATTGCGATCGGGCTCTTTACCAGCCCGGTGGCGTTCATCGCCAGCGGTGAGATGGCGTTCGCCTATTTTCAGGCCCACGCGCCAAGAGGGTTCTGGCCCATCATGAACGGCGGCGAATTGGCGGCCCTGTACTGTTTCATCTTCCTGTACTTCGCAGCGGTTGGATCGGGTCGATGGAGCGTAGACGCGCTCAGGAAATGACCTTCGCGCGTCGGTGCGTACGGGTGCGTACAGTGCGTACGGTGCCTATGGGTTAGTGCGTATACTTCGTGGCACACGTTTCGGGGGTCAATATGCCACGCCGCCTTGCCCTGGTTAGTCTTCTCCTTCTCTCCATCCTCGCCCTTAGCTCTACCGCTTTCGCACAAATCGACACTGCGACCATCGTCGGTCGCGTCGTTGACGCGAGTGGCGGGGTGCTGCCGGGCGTCACGGTGACGGCCACGCAGCAGGGATCCGGCATCGCCGCCACCTCGGTCACCAACGCCAGCGGCGAATTCATCTTTCCGGGTTTGCGCGTCGGAACCTACGACGTGGCCGCGGAGCTGCAAGGCTTCCGGCGCACCGTCCGGGAGAACGTGCAGCTCAACGTGCAGACGCGCGCGCAGGTGGATCTGCAGTTGAGCGTTGGCGCGGTGACGGAAGTGGTGACGGTGACGGGACGCAGCGAGCTGCTCCAAACCCAAACCGCCGACATCGGCACCATCGTCGATCAGAGGCAGGTGCAGGATCTGCCGCTGCTCGGCCGCCGATATTCGGAGCTCGCCTTCCTGACTCCAGGTGTGGTGGCGGCGCCGGCGGGCATCTCGAGCCGCGGCGAAGATACGTTCTTCAACGCCAACGGCAACTACGCGACGTGGAACAACTACACGCTCGACGGCGCGGACAACAACTCGTTCTCGACCAACCTGCAGGAGCGCAGCCCGCAAGTGGTGGCGCCGCCAGTTGATGCGCTGCAGGAATTCAAGGTGCAGACGCGCACCTATTCCGCGGAGTTCGGCAAAGCCGCGGGTGCGGTGATCAACGCGTCTGTGAAGCAGGGCACGAACAAGTACAGCGGGTCGCTGTTCGCGTTTTTCCGAGACGAGGCGCTGAATGCGAATACGTGGGACAACAACCGCGCCGGACGTCCCAAAGGTCCTTTCAATCAGCTGATCGCCGGCGGCACGTTTGGCGGACCGATTGTCCGCGGCCGGACGTTTTTCTTCGGCGATTACCAGTCCTCGCGGACTGAGCGCTCGCTGTCGCAAACGGCGACCGTGCCGACGGCCCGCATGAAGGCCGGCGATCTGTCTGAATTGACCGGCAACATGGTGGCCAGCAACCCGTTTGTGCCGGCGGGATGTGTCGACGCGGTGAACAAGACCGTCAACCGCTCATGTTTCGATTCGTCGGCGGCGCGGCTGCTCGACCTTTTCCCGGCGCCGAACGTGCCGGGCACGGGCTTCTTCAACAACAACTTCATCTCGAACGGCATCCTGAACAACACCGTCGATCAATTTGACGTGCGCGTCGATCATCGCATGGGCGCCGGCAGCGACTCGCTGTTTGCGCGCTACAGCTTCCAGAACACCGATCGCCTCGAGCCGCCGGTGTTGGAGGATGCGGTGGCGTCCGGGGACTTTTCGAGCGACATCCTGAATCGTGGGCAGAGCGGAGTGGCGGGCTGGTCACGCATCTTCGGCGCCAACGTTTATAACGAGCTGCGCGGGTCGTTCAACAAAGTGCGATCCGACGTGATTCACCCGGCGTTCGGCATCGATGCGAACCCCCAGTACGGGATCAAAGGTGTGCCAACCGATCCGCGCTTCTATGGCGGCCTGCCCCACATCGCCGTCGCCCGCGTGCAGCGCATCGGCGGACCGTTCTTCCGTCCGCAGTTCCAGGATTCGCAGGTGTTCCAGCTCGCCAACAACCTGACGTGGCAGAAGGGCAGCCACGCCATGAAGTTCGGCGCCGAGTTCCGCCGCGACAACCTGAACTACATCGACCTGCGATCGCTCAACGGCGAGTTGAGCTTCACCGACGGCCGCTACACCGGTTTCGGCTTCGGCGATTTCCTGCTGGGCCTGGCGAGCGCACAGCGGCTGACGCTGTTCCACGAGCCCGATCTCTACGCGAACGGCTGGCAGTTCTACGCGCAAGACAGCTGGCGGGCGCGCTCGAACCTGACCATCACGGCCGGCATCCGCTACGAGATGTTCACGCCGCTGCTCGATCGCAACAACCTGCTGACCAACATCGATCCGGCCACCGGGCGCACCTTCACGGCGAAAGACGGCAGCATTTTCGACCGTGCGCTGATCCATCCCGATCGCGACGACATCGCACCGCGCTTCGGCGTGACCTGGAGTGCGACCGACCGCGTCGTGATCCGCGGCGGCTACGGCATCTTCTACCAGCAGTTCGACCGCTACGGCAGCGAGAGCCAGCTTGGACTGAACCTGCCGCAGCTGGTGGACGCGTCGATCACCGCCAACAGCGGCACTGATGTGCCGGCCTTCACGTTCACGCAGGGCTTCACGCCGCTCAATCCCGCCACGGTGAATCCCGCGATCGTGCAGTGGCGCATCCAGGATCCCGAGCAGGACACGCCGATCGTTCAGCAATTCAGTTTCGGTCCCGAGTTCCAGTTCGCGGAGAGCATGGTGGCCGCGGTGGAATACGTCGGCAACCGCACGCGCAACGGGCGCCGGCTGCGCAACCTCAACGAAGGCATCATCAGCGGCAACACCGTGACGTTCCCGTACGCGCAGTACGGGTACGGCAACGCCTACCTCGAACAGATCGTCACCAACGGCCGCGCCGATTACGATGCGCTGCAGATGCGCATGCAGCGGCGCATGAGCGGCGGCCTTGCGTACACGGTGGCCTACACCTGGAGCAAGGCGCTCGGCGATTTCCTCGATCACTTGAGCGCGGGCGGCGGCGCGGTTGGCAACAATCCCAGCTCCGCATACGCCATGGAGCAGGACTACGGCCTGCTCGCCTTCGACATCAAGCATCGTCTCGTGACGAGCTTCATCTACGAGCTGCCGTTCGGTCCCGGACGCGCCTTCGATCCAGGCGGCGCGCTCGGCGCGATTGCACGAGACTGGTCGGTGAACGGCATTTTGACGCTGAGCGGCGGACGGCCGTTCACGGTCACGACCACCGACCAGGCGCAAACCGGACCGGGACGCCTGGCCCGGGCCAACTGCGTGGGAGATGCGGTGCCGGACGGCTTCGACCAGACGATCGATTCATGGATGGACCCGGCGGCCTTCGCCACCACCACCGTGCGGACCTACGGCAACTGCGCGAACAACACCGTACGCGGTCCGGGATCGAAGTCGATGAACCTGTCGCTGTTCCGCTCGTTCCGTCTCGGTGCCGAGCGGCGCGCCGAGCTCCGCGTCGAGACGTTCAACCTGTTCAACTGGGTGAACTATGGATTCCCGGCGTCCAACATTTCGAACCTGGGCACCTTCGGACGCATTACCAGCAGCATCGGTGATCAGCGTGAAGTCCAGTTGGCAGTTAAGTTTTATTTCTGATCACGTCCGTGACAGCAACTTCCTTATGGCAAAGATCCTATTAATCGCCACTATCTTGCTTGCCACCGTCGCGTTGCCACGTACAGCAATCTGTCCCGCGTTACGAAGGGGCCGCTGAGGTGTGGCAGAAGATGCTGAAGCTGCGGACCACCGTGAGCGTGATGCACATCACCGCGCATCCCGATGACGAGCATGGCGGCGTGCTGACGAAGTTAAGCCGCGGCGATGGGGCGCGGGTGACGCTGCTGACGCTCAATCGCGGCGAATCGGGCGACAACGCCATCGGGCCGCAATTGTTCGACGCACTCGGGCTGATTCGCACCGAGGAACTGCTCGTGTCGAATCGTTATTACGGCGTCGATCAGCAGTACTTCACCACTGTGGTGGACTACGGGTTCTCGAAGCTGCTCGAAGAAGCCCTCGGCAAGTGGGGCAGGGAGACCGTGCTTCGTGATGTCGTTCGCATCGTCCGGATGGAGCGGCCAACGATCATCTTGTCGCGGTTCCAGGGGAGCGATCGCGACGGTCACGGCAATCACCAGGCGGCAGGACTCATGGCGCAGGAGGCGTTCCTGGCCGCCGGCGATCCATCTCGATATCCCGAGCAGATTCGTGAGGGCCTGAGGCCGTGGTCGCCGGCGAAGGTGTATGTCGGCGGCGTTCGCGCGGACGAGGACTGGACCGTGCGCGTTGATGCTGGCGAGTACAACGCCATCCTGGGAGACTCGTACGACAACTTCGCGCGGCGTGGGCTGAGCTTCCAGCGCTCGCAGACGAGCGGCCGCTTCACGCCGACCACCGGGCCGAATTACGGCTACTACAAACTTGCCGCCGCCGCGAGCGGCGCCTCGGTGAAGGCGGGCCGCGGCGTGAAGGAACAGTCGCTCCTGGATTCGCTGCCGCAAAACATCGAGGGCGCCATCGGCAGCTCCGGCAAACCGCTGGACGAGGCAGTGACGAGGGCCTTCGCGGAGTTTCGTGCCAACGATCCATCCGCCAGCGTGCCCGCCCTGGTGCTGGGCCTCAAACTGACGCGCGACGTGATGGCCGCGGCCGTCGACCCACAGGTGCGGCACCTGCTCCAGATCAAGGAACAGCAATTCCAGGACGCGATCAACGCGGCGATGGGCATGGAGCTGACCGCGATGGCGCAGCCGGCCGGCATACCCGAGCCAACCGGCCCCGGGGCCGCGTTCGCGCCGCCGGCGTTGATGGCGGCGCCAGTGCCGGGACAGACGTTCGAAGTGCGGGCGCGGCTGGCGAATCGCGGCGGCGTGACCGCAGCGAGCGCGGCGATCACGATTGAGGGCGATCGCGGATGGAACGTGAGTCCGGCACCAATCACAGGCGGCCCGAACCTGGATCGTCACCAGCAGGCCACGCTGCGCGCCAGCGTCGGGCTGGCCGCCGACGCGCCGATGAGCACGCGGCCGTATTTTTTCCGCAACGGGCTGCAGGAGAGTCGCTACACACTGAACGATCCGACGCAGTTCGGTAAGCCGGTGTCGGCAGCGCCGTTACGGGCGGTGGGCCGCTACCTGATTGACGGCGTGCCAATCGAGATTCGACAAACGGTGAAGCGGCGCGAAGCGAAGTTGCCGTACGGCGACGTGCTGCGCGACGTGCGGAGCGTTCCGAGGATCGCAGTGACGGTAACGCCCGCGAATGCCATCGTGCCACTGGCGGGCGGGACTAAAGCCAGCACCCTGCATACGGTTGACGTGGAGGTGACCCTTCTTCACAACGCGGAGGAACCTTCCAACGGCCAGGTCACCTTGCGTGTTCCTGACGGATGGACCGCGAAACCTGCGTCGCAGGCGTTCTCGTTCGTGCGATCGGGAGAGCGGACGTCCTTCCGGTTCGCCGTCCGTCCCGGCACGATGAGCGCGCAGGCCTACGAAATCAGTGCGTTGGCGATCGACGGGCTCGGCGAATATCGCGAAGGCTACGAGCTGATCGATCACCGCGACCTCGAAGTCCGTTATCTCTATCGTGACGCGACCACGACGGTGCGGGGCGTGAATGTGACCACGGTGGCGGGATTGAAGGTGGGCTACGTGATGGGCGTCGGCGACCAGGTGCCGCAGGGATTGCAGCAACTCGGCGCCCAGGTAACGCTGCTTGCCGAGCGCGAGCTGGCGTCGGCTGATTTGTCCCAGTACGACACGATCATGACCGGCACGCGCGCCTATGCAGTGCGTGACGATCTCAAGACCTACAATGCCCGCTTGCTCGAGTACGTGCGCAACGGCGGCAACATGGTGGTGCTCTACAACACGCAGGAGCTGGTGCCGAACACGTTTGCGCCGTTTGCCGGGCGAGTTGCCGCGCAGCGCCGAGGAAGTGTCGGAAGAAGATTCGCCGGTGACCATCCTCGCGCCCACCCATCAATCGTTCACCTGGCCGAACCGGATCACGAGCGCCGATTTCGACGGCTGGGTCGAGCAGCGCGGATCGAAGTTCTTCACCAAGTGGGACGCGTCGTATACGCCGATGATCGCGACGTTCGACAAAGGACAGGCGCCGCAAAGCGGCGGATGGTTGACCGCGCGAGTCGGTAAAGGAACGTGGACCTACTTTGCTTACGCGCTACATCGGCAGCTGCCGTATGGCGTGTCAGGCGCCTACCGCATTACCGCCAACCTGCTTGCGCTGAACAAACAGCCGGTAGGCAACAACCCCCGCCAGTAGAAACGCGAAAGAAAAGACGATGCCTTCCCAGGGCCCGGTGAAGAAGATAAAGAGCCACAGCGCGCCCGACAGGATGGCCGGCCACGGATAGAGCCACATCGTGAACGGCTGCGCGATGTCGGGACGGTAGCGGCGCAGCAACACCACCGCCGCGCACTGCCAGATGAAGCGCAACAGGACCTGCACCTGGATCAGCCAGCTCACCAGCTGGCCGAGCGTAAAGAAGCAAAACGGGATCGAGACCACGGCAATGGTGATGAGCGAGACGTCTGGAAACTGTTTCGTGGGATGGACGTGCGCGAAGGCCTTGAAAAAATCGCCATCCTTCGCCGCGGCGTAAGGAATGCGGGAGTAGCCGAGAATGGTGGCGTAGAGCGATGCGGCGGCCACGAACAGGATCAGGGCGGTCATCACGATGCCGGCGATGCGGCCGGTGGCCGGATCCGAGAACGTCCGCGCGATGAACTCCGACGCGATGGTCCGGGATTCCCTCACCTCCTGCCACGGGATCATGCCGAGAATCACGATGGTCATCAGCATGTAGAGGGCGGCGACCAGGAAGATGGAAAAAAAGATCGAGCGAGGGATGGTCTTGCCCGGATCCGTAATCTCCCCGCCAATGTTGCAGACCTGGTTGTAGCCGCCATAGCTGTACATCGCCAGCACCGAGGCGGCGCCGACACTGAGCCACAGGCCGCCGCTGCCGAAGTCGTAGGCCTCCGGAGGAAAGTCGAACGCTTGTGCCGGAGAGAAGCGAAAGAGGCCGGCGACGATCACCCAGCCGACGGTGATCAGGACCACCACCAGCATGACCACGGCGAGACGGCCAATCTCCTCGATGTTGCGCCAGAGCAGTGCCGTGGACACCACGCACACCGCGGCGGCAATCAGGTGATGCGTCAGCGGCGGCATGGTCCAGACAAACTGCAGGTAATCCGCAAACCCAACGGCGCCGCCGGCCACGGAGAGCGGCGCGATCAGGATCGTCTGGAAGATGAAGAGGAAGGCCATCAGTCCGCCCAGGCCAAACGGCTTGAACGCTTCGCGCAGATAGAGATAACCGCCGCCACTGCCGGGCAGCGCCGCACCGAGTTGCGCATACACGAGGCCGTCGGCGAGCGCGAGCACGAGGCCGGCGATCCAGGCGTAGATCACGTGAGGTCCGTTCATGGCAGCGACCATGAACGGAATGGTCAGAAAGGGACCCACTCCCACCATGGAGATCACGTTCGTCGCCGTGGCCTCCAACAGGCCCATCGCCCGTTTCAGCTCGGTCACAACAAGGCACCCACGAGTTGAGCGGCTTTATCGCGAGATGGGACGAGTGGGTTCAACGCGAGTGCCTCGATGGCGTCGTTGCGATCGCCCGACAGCGCGGCGGTCACCGTGGCGCGCTCGTAGATCTTGACGCGTTCGATCAGTTCACGGGGACCAGCGGGAATCGGGCCGACGATCTGCGGGCGGGGCCCGTCTTTGTCGACGCGGCACGGCACCTCGACGATGTCGTCGTTGTCGAGGAAGGGGAGTGTGCCGTAGTTGGCAACATCGAGCGGGATGATGGCGCCCTGGTTGTGGACGATGGCGCGCATGGTCATCAGCGCGATGCGATCGTAGCCGGACAATTCAGCCCATTGGGGCTTGGTTCTCGGCTCGTTGGTGCCGGTTTCTAAAGACATGTAACTGCCATCACGAGCCGACAGATACTGCTCGTACCGGTGCACAGGGTGCACATCGTGCGCAGGGTGCGCAAACAAATCGGCAAAAAATTTCTCCGTCAATTGCGCGACGTGCTGGCCGCGGCTGGAGCCGGCGCGTTTCATGTTCGCGAGGGCGACGTCGGGACGGTAGTAGTAATAGAGATACTCGGTCGGCAGCAGCTTGAGCGCTCGCAGGCGCTCGGGTTCGAATAGCGGCGACCGATACGCCGACAGCAACTTCGCATCGTCGTTCCAGATGCGATGCAGCTCGCCCTTGCCTTCGAACAGCACGTCGCGCAGCCAGCCGAGATGATTGAGGCCGAAGTAATCGTACGAGCACACGCTGTGCTGGCAGGCCGAGGGCGTGGGCGGCGTCCTCGAACATCTCCATCGGCGTATCGCAAATGCCAATCAGACGCGCGTCGGTCTCTTGGTGCACGGCCTGCGTGATGATGCTGACTGGATTGGAGAAGTTGATCAGCCAGGCGCGAGGGGCGAGGCGCGCCACCATGCGGCCGTATTCGACCATGGCCGGGATGGTGCGCACCGCCATGGCAAAGCCGGCGGGCCCGACCGTCTCCTGTCCGACCACGTCGAGCGCGATCGCCGCGGCTTCATCCTTCGCGCGCTGGGCCGCGCCGCCCACCCGAATGCTGGTGATGACGAAATCGGCGCCGGCGATCGCCGACTCCGCCGTCAATTCACTCGAGACGCGAACGCCCGGCGCCATTTGTTGCGCCAGGCCGGCGATCACGCGTTGCCGGTCGCGATCAAGGTCGAACAGGGCAACATCGGTGATGCGCAGGTCAGACCGGGCGAGACCGCCCACCAATAGTGGCACTCTCACGCCGGCCCCGCCGATGATGGCGACCTTCAGATGCCACCTGCTTTGCGGGTCGAGTCGGCACCGGCGCGATTGCCGGCCTTGAGGCATTCCTCTGGGGACTTGCCTTTCATCCAGGCCACCAGGAAGCCGGCGTTGAACGAATCACCAGCGCCGGTGGTGTCCACGGCCCTTACCTTCGGCGCCTCGACGTGGATGTCGCGGTCCGGGGCCACCCACACTGCACCGGCTTCGCCGATCTTGATGATGGTGATGGCGCGGCGCGTCCGCCAGTGGGGAAGGGTGGCCTCGAGCGTCTGCTCGCGCGTGTAGAGGCGCGCTTCGGATTCGTTGACGAAGACGAAATCAAGGGCGTCGATGAGCTCGTAGAGCCCGCGGTCGTTGGAGAGCGGCTCGTTCCAGCCAAAGTCCCAGGAGGTTGTGATCCCTCTGGAGCGCAACTTCGTCACAATTCGCGTCCATTGGCCGCAGTCATGCGGATAAAAACAGAGATGAATGTGAGTGGCGGTTGCTTTCGGGATCACTCGCGCCAATCGGCCGTCGAGCTGCGAGTTGACGCCGTTGTAGGTCACAAATGCGCGGTCGGCGCCGGTCGACAAGGCGGCGGTGATCGCGTGGGGTTCGCGCGGGCGTTTGAGATTGGTCACCGCAACGCGCTCCCGCTTCAATCGCGCGCAGGCGGCATCGCTGAGCGCGCTGACAAGCGTGGTCTTCATGCCGAGGCGCGCGGCCTTGACGGCGGTGATCACCGAGCCGCCGCCGATCGTCGAGGTGAAGCGATCGGTCCGCACCTCCTCGCCGAGCTCCGGCAGCCGCTCGAGGCCGACGAAGATCAGGTCTTCAAAGGCTTCGCCGGCGCAGACGAGCTTCACGATGCCCAGGCCACACTCACGTGCTTATTCTAAGTGCGGCACCACTCAGTAACGCGATGCCGATTCCGATTCGCACGCGTTCGCCCCACGGCGTCACTTGCTCGGCGAACGTCGCGGCCGCCAGCGCCGCCATCCACCAGAGGCTCATCACGCCCACCGCCAGCGTGGTGGCCATCAGCGCCCAGCAGCAGGCGACGCAGAACAAGCCGTGGTGCAGGCCCATGCCGAAACTGCCCGCGGCGCCGTTGCGCCAGTGCACCAGGAAGTAGGTGAGCGGATTCCGGCAGTGCATCAGGCAGGCACGCTTGAGCGGCGCGAACTGGAACGCGCCGGCGGCGAGAAGGATCGCTGCGGTCGCACCTCTCGAGAGCTCGTGCGGCAGCAATACCTGAATGCTTGCCGCGGCGAGTGAGTAGAACAGCCAGGCGGCGGCATAGCCGCCGGAAAACAGGGCAGTGTTTCCGCCCAGCCGATTGAACGCTGTCACCCATGGCCACACGGTCGGCACCATCATCGCCGTCATCATGACGAACCACATTCCTGCCAGGGGAAGAAAGGCGTGAGTCATGTAGGGATCGGGGATCAGGGATCGGGAAGTGCCTCAGTTTACGCGCCACTCGAAGTTCGAGAAGAGGCCGTGCGTTTGTGTGGTGTTGATCACGATCGCTTCGTCCTGGTATTCAGTGTCGCCGAGCGCGATTACCTGCGACGTGGCGTGAATCTGATTGAAGATGTTTTCGAACAACACCGGCTTCGATTTGTCGCGACCGCGGATCTGCGCGACGACCGTTTTCAACCGATCGGCGATCGACGCGCGCTTGGTTGCGCCGTCATCGGTCATCTCGATGGTTCGATACTCGGTGGGTAGGTCCGTCGAGACGAAGCCGTGCAGCTTTTCCCACGGACCGCCGGCGCGGCCGAGCAGGATGGTCTCGAGCGCGGTCCGCTGGCCGGCGTCGGCCATAGGGTCGACGATCAGCCGCTGAGTCCAGTTGCCGTCGATCATCCGCTGCGGGGAATCAAAGACGATGAAGGCGCGCAGCCCGCGAAGCGAGACGGCGCCAAATGCGCCGTCATCGAATCGCAGCGCCCAGTAGCCCTTACAGCGCTCGTGCGTGCAGAGCTGGCTGAAGTGCATGTGCCCCGGGCAGACCAGGGTGCACATGCAGTTCTCGAAGATGAGCCCTTTGGCCCACCAGCCACGCACATCCATTACCGCGCGGGCGCAGCGGCCATCCGCTGCTGGCGGGCGCGGGTCAGGTGCGGGACGATGCCGATCATGCGCTCGATCAGGAAGAGCTGCGCGCGATGGTGCATCTCGTGTTCCTTCACGCCCTGCAACATCTCGAACCGCGACTTCGACGCGTTCGGCGCGGTGCACATTTCGCCAAGTTGGGCGTCGGTCATGGCGTCGAGCTGCCTGGCGAAGTTGTCGCCGTCCTTCTTCAAGGTGTCGACGATGGCGGCCTTTGAGGTCAGCGTCTTGGACTTGGCATCAATCTCACCCATCCACTTGCCGAAGTCGTCCATCCCGACCTCTGTCTTCTTCTCCACGAAGTGACACTGCTCCGCCCAGTGCGGCGAACACGCCAGGTGCGCGAGCATCTCGCCGACGCTCATGGTGTCGGGCGCAGCGCGGAAGGAATACTTTTCCTCAGGGATGTCTTCGGCCACTTGAATCGTGTTCTTTCTTACAGTCCGAAAGCTTTCAGCGAGTTCCTTGGCGCCGTAGTAATTCATGAAAAACCTCGTTAGTTGAAACTTCAAGAGTTTACAGTTGAAAGTTAAGTTGCTTAGTTTCGAGTTGGAAGTTTCGGTTTCAGTTCCTTTTATAAGGCTAGCAATGGCCGGCCGTTGAGGGCCATCACCAACAGGCCGCCAGTCAGGGCCAGCCATAGGATGCCGACCGCGACGACCACGTTTCGGGCGGCGGCGACCCGCGTGCGGTCGAGCATGAAGCCTAGCAGAGGAAGGGCCTGCATGGCGTGCAATCCGAAGAAGTGCGCCACGCGCAAATCGCCCCGATCGGTGGACCAGTTGACGAACGGCAAACCCGGGCCGCCGTCGGGACCGGGAACCGTGTGCGCGTCGTTGCCGACGATCAGCGTCCCTTGCAGGCTGGCCAGCACGAACATCGCCACGCCGAAACGAACACCCCATAAGTAACCGGCCCGGCTGGGCGGCGTGTCGCGGCGGATGATGAAGAGGAACAGCGTCATGGCCAGGGTGTTGAACACCACGCCCATCCCCATGATGCCGAACACCATATCGTCGAAGGCGGTGTCGTGGTTGAAGTGCGAGGTGACGCCGCGCGCGGATTGCATGATGATGCAGACGATCTCGACCATCATCGCCGTGGCGATCGTCCATCGCACGACAGCGCGGGCGAGAGGTTTTGGCGCGGTGTCGGGCATGAACCACGCCACGGTCCAGAGGAAGACGGCGATCGAGGTCATGAACTTCATCGGCTTGATCCACGGGTTGATGCCGAGAATCTGGCGCGTGTCGCCGATTGAGATCAAGGTCACGACCAGCAGCATGAGGAGCATCGCGGCTCCCGCCCAGAACAGCAGCGCGTCGCGGTGACGAAGCTCCGAAATCACGCTCCCTCCACGATGAGCGCGCGGGTCTTGGCGGTGCGGATCGCGAAGTAGAACAGCAGGCCAATCGGGCCGAGCATGAAGGTCATCAGCAGGGATGGAATCATCAGAAGGTGCGCGATGCCGTGCCGCTGGGAATCACGGATCTCCCAGCCGCCGATGAACAGATCGAACGCGAGGTAATGGATCCAGCCGGCCAGCAGCAGCTCCGGTTTCTGGAACAGCTTGGCGACATCAGCCAGTGAGCCAAAGCCGCCTTCGGCGCCTTGCAGGTGCAGCGCGATAAGAATGAGATAACCGGCGGAGAGCAGCAGCGGAATGACGACGCCGGAGACGAGCCTGGCGATGTTGTGGCGAGGAAGAATCACGAGCAGCAGCCAGCCCGCCATGGCGAGCAACCCCGCCATGGAAAAGAGTTGCTCTATATCCATGGCGGGAAGTGTAACGGGAGCCGGGAGCCGGGAGCCGGGAATCGGAAAAGCTCTTACTGATCCCTGATCCCCGATTACCGTTGCGCGCTTGTCGTGGTCGTCATGCCCGTTCCGGCGGGAGCCGCGGTTCCGTAGTAGATCCCGTTGAACAGGAACTTGAACGTGCCGTGCGGTTGCGCGCGGAAGGTGATCTCGGGTCCGAGCAGGAAGACCTTGCCCTTGCCGATCTTGGCTTCTGCTACCGCAACGCCATCTTCGAGGTAATGCTGGCCCCACGCCCATCCGGAGCGCAGGCTATCCTTGCCGGCAAACCAGGCGACCGGCCGCACGCCGTTCATCGCCGCGCTCGGCGAGAGGTGCATCACCGGGCTGTTGTCGAACATCACGTCGACCTGCTTCTCGAAGCCGTAGGCCAGCGGACTGGTGTTGTCGACCGCCACCTTCAAGAGCGATCCCGGGATGTAGTACTTGTCGCGCGGGAGCGCGCGCTCGGCGCCGGCGCTCGTCATCTCGACGAGGTGATCACCGATCGGCAATCCAAGGTGATGACCGAGCACCGCGGAGCCGCCGTAAGCGACGATGGCACCGCCTTCTTCAGCGAATTTCTTCAGCTGGGGCACGGTCTTGTCGATGGTGACGCGGCCGAGATGACCGCGGAATTCAGCCGGGAGATCTTCCGGATTCGGCGGGCGACCGCCGCCGCCGAAGCCGCCGCCACCGCCCGCAGTTTCGGGAATGCCGCCGTCGGGAAAGATCAGCACGTCGAACTTCGCCTTGAGGTTGCCGGCATCGAGCGTCTGCGGGAACACGCGCTCGAAGTCGAACTGGTACTGCTCGAGCAGCCAGCGCGTCCACCCTGACGGCATCGAGCCGCCATACATGTCCCACAGGCCAATGCGCGGCTTGGTGAGGCGCTGCGTGGCGCCTGAGGGACGCTGCGTGACGGCGGTGAAGTTCAAGCCGAGATCAGCAGCGGCCTTGGTGAGCACCGCGCTCGTGCTCGGCTTGGCGGTGATGAAGATCACGCCCGTGCCGTCGGTGCTCTGATAGCTGCGATCGGCCACGAAGAACACTTCCTCGTTCGCCTTCAGCAACCGGTTGACGGCAATGAACGCGTCGTTCTGGTTGTGCGGGACGACGTAGCCGACGGCGCCGGCGGCTTCGGTGACCTTGCCTGGCGCCGGCTTCTGCAAGCCGGCGACCTTCTCGAACGGACCATCGAAGCCGTCGAGCACGCGATCGAACTTCACGCCCATCTGGTACGCGAGCGTCCAGCCGGCGTTGTCGTACGGCGGAATCGGCGGGCCACCGGGGAACTGGAAGTCGTTCGGGTGATCCTGCGGCTCGAACATGTCGAGCACCTGCGGGCGGAACGCCTGCGCCGTCTTCACCACCCACGAACCGGCGGGATACTGCTTGCCGCCGGCGCTGAACGCCGCGGTGGCGCGGTGAATCGTGACCCCGTTCTTGATCAGCGCGTTGACGAACTTCGTGGCGGTCAGGAAGTCCGCCTGATTCGCCGGAATGATGTAGCCGCGCGGATCGCGCCACTCGGGCTTCTTCGCGAGCTTCTCGTACTGCGCCAGCGGCACGGTGTTCTGGGCGCGGCCGCCGGCGATCATCCGCGGATCGCCCGCATCCACCTTCTGGCTCTTCGCGATCTCGTCCTTGATAGCCTGCAGACGCCGCGGATACATCGTCCAGGTGTCTTTCGAGCCCCTGTCGATGCTGTCCTTGCCCATCTTGTAGATGTTGTAGAGGAAGATCTCGCGGTTGCGCGACGCCACGTCGAGCACCGCCCAGTTCGCGGTGATCGAGTACTCGATGGACTGGCGGAAGTGCCACTTCTGCGGCTCGATCGGGAACGGCAGATCGGCGCTCGCCATCTGGCGATCCGGAACGAAGGCCACTTCCATGGGCGTCGGATGGCCGATCGATTCGGTGAGCAGGCCGATCATGTTGTGGAAGTACGGCGACGTGCGCAGTCCGCCGTTCCACCACGTCGAGTAATTCGCGCCGCGGCGCATCGTGGCCCCGGGCTTGTTCTCGGCGACGAATCGGTTGTGCATCGCCGAGCCCACCACGTCGAGGCCGGTGATGATCAGCGGGTGATAGACGTAGTTGGCCGGATCGCGGAAGGGCGGCGCGAAGAGGATCGTGCCCGTGGGTCCGGTCTGGTGATGGTTGTAAATAATCTGCGGGAACCACTCGTGATAGAGCTGCTGGTTGATGTTGATCGACTCGGCCTGCGCGGACATGTAGAAGTCGCGGTTGTTGTCGTGGCCGATGTACTTCTGATAGAGCCGCGGCAGATTCGAGGTCTCGCGCTTCAGCCGATCCTCGTGACGCATGTACCAGTTCGACACCAGCTCCATGCCATCCGGGTTGACGTGCACGGCGAGGATGATCACATCGCGGAGGAACCGCATCGTTTCGGGATCGGTCTTGCTCACCAGCTGATAGATGGTCTCGGTGAGCTGCTGCGCGCCGAGCACTTCGGTGGCGTGCAGGCCGCCGTCGATCCAGACCACGGCCTTGCCGTCGCGGGCGAGGGCGCGCGCCTGGTCTTCGGTGAGGCCCTCAGCCAGCGCGAGGCGGCGTGAGATGTCCTTGTACTTCTGCAGGTTCTTGTGGTTCTCGGGCGAGGTGATGATCGCCATCAGCTGATCGCGGCCCTCGGCGGTCTTGCCGATCGACTGGGTGGTCATACGATCGGATTCGGCGTCGAGCTTCTTCACGAACTCGGTGAACTTCGTGTAATTCGGCAGCACGTAATCGGCGCCGATCTCGTGACCGAAGAACTGTTGCGGAGTGGTGACCTTTGGAGCGGGCGCCTGCGCAGACGGCGCGGCGAGCGCAACGGTCAATGCCAGGACGATAACGGTGAAACGGCGGAGCTTCAGGTGCATCCGCCGAGTATAAGTGAACCTGCTTCCGTTTTACGGTTTGCGTAAGACGGAAGCAAAAGGGAAGCAGGTTCCCTTTTACGGCGAACGTAAGCTCGTGATGAGAGTTAGAAGAAACTGCGTACTATTCGTAAAAGTTTGTCGTCTTCACCGCGGCGAGCGATTAACTGAAGCCCGACCGGGAGGCCCGCCTTCGCGCCTCCGCCTTCGCCTTGGGGCTTCGGCGAGACAGGTTGCGCTACGGCGGATCGCACGGGAATCGAGATTGCGGGTGTTCCGGCGGCGTTGAATGGCCAGGTATTCCGCAGGATCTTCATGCCGTCGATGCGATCGGCAATAAGCGGCGCGGTGACCGGGACGGTTGGCGTCACGATCACATCGACCGAATCGAAGAGCTTGTCGACGGACGCCTGGTACTCCTTCAGCGCTGCGAGACCAGACTCGTATTCGATCACGCTGGGACGTTCGATCGAGAAGACATCGGAAAACTGTTTCGAAAACGAGCCCGGATTCGTACGCCAGTCGGCGCCGAAACGGCCCCACAGCTCGAATAGAAAGACGGGGTCGAAAACCTGCGCCATGGTTTTCGAGGTGACGGGGAGGCTGACGTCCGAGATCGTGGCGCCGCGCTTTTTCATTCCTTCGATCGCGAAATTAACCGCATCAGCCACAGCAGGCTCGAGGTCCTCGAAGAAATACCCGCGCGCTACTCCGACACGCACGCTTGACGGGAAGGCACTGCTTGACGGGGCGGCACTACTTGACGCTGAAAAAATGATCCGGGCGTCCTCGACTGTTCTTGTCAAGAAACCCACGTGATCAAATGACGGCGAAGCGGCGATCAACCCCTGCGTCGAGATGCGGCCGAAGGTCGGCTTGAAACCGACGCAGCCGCAGAACGCAGCCGGGATGCGGACGCTGCCGCCGGTATCGCTACCGGTGGCGGCCAGACACATGCGCGCGGCTACCGCCGCAGCGGAGCCGCCGCTCGATCCTCCGGGAACGCGCGTGCGGTCGACGGGATTGCGCGTGGTGCCGAAGAACGGATTGATGGTCGTCACGCCGCCGCCGAGCTCGTGGGTGTTGGTCTTGCCGAGCAGCACGGCGCCGGCGCTTTCGAGCTGCTGGACGATGGCGGCGTTGTTCTCCGGAACGTAGTCCTCGAACAGCAGCGAGCCGGCCGTGGTCCGGACGCCAAGGGTTTCAAACAGATCCTTGTGCGCGATGGGAATGCCGTACATCGCCAAAGCGTCCGCCTTCGCGCTGCCCGCCTCCGGGAGCGTGCGCGCTTCGCGGAGCGCGAGATCGCGCGTCACCGTGACGAAGGCGTTGAGATCCTTGTTGAGTTTGGCGATGCGCGAAAGATACGCCTCGGCAAGCTGCACGGGCCGAATCTCGCGCGTCAGCAGCCGCGCGGACGCTTGCGCGATCGTGAGCGCCGTGAGATCTGCTGTCTGTGCTCCTTGGACTCGGCCAAGGCGTCGCGCCGCCTTGGTCTCGCTCAGGGCAGGCAGGGCAAACAGGGCCGCGATTGCTTCACGCCGATTCATGCGCTCACGAATCATAAAGGACAATAGGACCGGATGACACCCTACGGCTCCTGGCCTTCGCCCCTGACCGCCGCGCGCGTCACCGCCGGCGCGCTGCGTCTCGATCAGATTCAACTGGATGGCGAAGACGTCTACTGGCTCGAGGGCCGGGCGTCGGAGGGCGGGCGGAATGTGATCGTGAAGTGGTCGGCTGACGGCGCCATCGACATCACGCCCGCGGGCTTCAACGTGCGCTCGCGGGTGCACGAGTATGGCGGCGGTGCCTACACGGTCCACAAGGGCGCGACCTATTTCACGAACTTTTCAGATCAGCAGGTGTATCGGCAGGCGCCCGGTGAAGCGCCGGTGGCGATGACCGATCCCGGCGCGATGTGGGCGGACTATCGCGTCGACTCCGCCCGGCATCGCCTGATCGGCGTGCGCGAGGAGGATGGCGTGAACGTGATCGCCGCGATTCCCGATCGCGTGCTCGTGCACGGCGCGGATTTCTATTCGGATCCGATCGTCAGTCCCGACGGCAAGTTCCTCGCGTGGCTGCAGTGGGACCATCCCAACATGCCGTGGGACGGCACCGAGTTATGGGTCGGCGCGTTCAACGCCAGCGGGTTGATCGGCGTGCGTGAAAAGATCGCGGGCGGCGGTTCCGAATCGATCTTCCAACCGGAGTGGGCGCCGGACGGCGCGTTGTATTTCGTGTCGGATCGTACGGGATGGTGGAACCTCTATCGCTGGCTGGGCAAGGACGTCGAAGCGATTCATCCCATGCCGGCGGAGTTCGGCAAGCCGCAGTGGACGTTCAGCATGGTCAGCTACGCGTTCGTGTCGCCGACGCGGATGGCGGCCACGTATGTGCAGAACGGCCGCTGGAAGCTGGCGATGATCGACGTGTACACGAAGAGATTCCAGCCCGTTGACTTGCCCGTGCAGCCGATCGAATCGATCAAGGCCGCCGAACCCAGGGCCACAGAAGGCACAGATATCTATTTCGTTGGCGGATCGTCTACTGATTCGCCCGCGATCATGCGGCTTCGGGGCGGCCAACTCGACGTGCTCAGGAAATCCACCACCGAACATATTCCTAGAGAGTGGATCTCCGTTCCGGAAGCAATCACGTTCAAGGTGAAGGAGCGCGACGTTCACGCTTTTTACTACCCCCCCACCAATCCTGATGTGGAGCCGCCGCCAGGCGACAAACCGCCGCTGCTTGTCATCACCCATGGCGGACCCACCGGCGCGACGTTGGATGTGCTCGATCCGAAGATCCAGTTCTGGACCAGCCGCGGGTTTGCGGTGCTCGATGTGAATTACAGCGGCAGCACGGGATATGGCCGGCCGTATCGCGATCGATTGAAAGGGCAGTGGGGCATCGTCGATGTTGAAGACGCCGTGGGCGGCGCCGAAGCGATGGTGGCGGCGGGGAAGGCGGATCCAGGGCGGTTGATCATTCGGGGCGGGAGCGCCGGCGGTTACACCACGCTGGCAGCGCTGACCTTCCATCACACCTTCAAGGCCGGCGCGAGCTACTACGGCATCAGCGATCTCGAGGTGCTGCAGAGCGACACGCACAAGTTCGAGGCGCGCTACAACGATTCGCTGATCGGACCGTGGCCGGCCGCGCGCGACGTGTATCGAGCGCGGTCACCGATTCACTTCACCGATCGCCTGTCGTGCCCGATCATCCTGTTCCAGGGACTCGAGGACAAGGTGGTGCCGCCGAATCAGAGCGAGATGATGGCGGAGGCAGTGCGCAAGAAGGGGTTGAAGGTGAAGTACGTCACGTTCGAGGGCGAGCAGCACGGGTTTAGAAAGGCCGAGAACATCATCCGCTCACTGGAGGAAGAACTGGCGTTCTACCGGGATGTCTTCGCGATGCCCACTTGACGAACTGTATGACTATATAGTTATATAGTGGTATGAACGCCCTCGAACTCGCCACCCTCCTCGGCTGCGACCAGCCGGCGCGCCTGCTCGACGTGCGGACGCCGTCGGAATTCGACAACGGCCACATTGCCGGCGCCTACAACGTGCCGCTCGATCAGCTGCACGAGCATGCGCACGAGGTGCGCGCGGCGCGGGGCGCCGTGGTGCTGATCTGCCAGTCGGGTCAGCGGGCGCAGAAAGCGGAGGCATTGCTGCGGTCGTCGGGCATGGCGAACATGCATGTGCTCGACGGCGGCATCAAGTCGTGGCTGGCGGCCGGCTACCCGGTGCGCCGCATCCGCGCCCGCGTGTCGCTCGAACGTCAGGTGCGGATGGCCGCCGGCGCGATGGTGGCGGCCGGGTCGATCGCTGCGCTAACGGTGTCGCCGCTGTGGGCGCTGCTGCCCGCCTTCGTCGGCAGCGGCCTGCTGTTTGCCGGCGCCACCGACACCTGCGCGATGGGCATGCTGCTCGCACGCCTACCGTACAACCGCGCCGCGGCGAGCTGCGATACCGAATCGATCGTCCGCCAGTTCCTGGCCGACGAGGGTGGCGTAAAGGGATGACGTTCACCGCCGTCGCGCTGGCGCTTGCCATCGGCACGGCCATGGGCATCCTTGGCGGCGGCGGCTCGATCATCGCGGTGCCGGCATTCACCTTCGTGCTGCACTTGCCTCCGAAAGACGCCGTTGTCACCAGCCTCGCGGTGGTCGGTCTGGCCGCAACGGCGGGGGCCATCGGCGGCTTGCTTCGCGGCGTGGTGCCGATCGCGGTGGCGCTGACCGTCGGCCTGCCGGCCACGCTCGGCGCCTACCTCGGCGCGATCGTGGGAGCGCGCATCAGCGATCACGTCCAGTTGGCGATCCTCGTCGCGGTGATGTTCGTGGCGGCGATTGCCCTATGGCGCGAGCAGGGCGGCACCGTGGCGCGCGTCGCACACGCCTCGCAAGGTCTGCTGGCGGGGCTGGGGTTATCGATTGGCGTGCTGACGGGCCTGGTGGGCGTGGGCGGCGGATTCCTGATCGTCCCGGCGCTGGTGATCGGCGCCGGGTTGCCGATGCAGCAAGCGGCGGCGGTGTCGCTGTTCGTGATTGCGCTTGCCGCATTCTCCGGCATGGCCGGTTACCTGGGTCACGTCACGCTGGCGTGGGGATTCATCGTGCCGTTCGCCGCGATTGCGGCCGCAGGCACGCTGGCCGGTGCGACCATCGCGTTACGTCTGCCGCAGCGACGCTTGCAACAAGCGTTCGCCGTATCGCTGGTGCTGCTCGGTTCATACGTTCTCGTGCAGTTGTAGGTCAAGGAGCCATCATGTTCGTCAAACGTTTCTTCGAGCCCTCGATCGCGCAGGCGAGCTACCTGATCGGGTGCCAGGCCGCGGGCGAAGCGATCGTCATCGACGCCAACCGCGACAGCGAGCAATACATTTCGGTGGCGGCCGACGAAGGTCTGCGAATCACGCACGTCACCGAAACCCACATTCACGCCGATTACGTGTCGGGATCGCGCGAGCTGGCGCATCGCACCGGCGCGTCGCTGGAGCTCTCGGATGAGGGCGACCGCGACTGGAAGTACCAGTTTCCGCACGCGCGCAAGTTGAAGCACGGCGATCGCATCACGATCGGCAACATCAGGTTCGACGTGCTGCACACGCCCGGCCACACGCCCGAGCACATCACCTTCCTGGTCACCGATGGTGCCGCCGCCGATCGCCCGATCGCGGCCGTGACCGGCGACTTCGTCTTTGTCGGCGACGTCGGCCGGCCCGATCTCCTCGAGCGCGCCGCGAACATCAAGGGGACGATGGAGGCCGGGGCGCGGACGTTGTGGAAGAGCCTGCGCGCCTTCGCCGCGCAGGAGGACTGGCTGCAGATCTGGCCCGGCCACGGGGCGGGGTCGGCGTGCGGGAAGGGCATCAGCGCCATTCCCTCGTCCACGCTCGGTTACGAGAAACGCTTCAACTGGGCCTTCAACGTGAAGTCGGAAGACGACTTCGTGACGGCGGTGCTGACCGGTCAGCCGGAACCGCCGAAGTATTTCGCGAAGATGAAGCGAATCAATAAGGAGGGCCCCGCGATTCTTGGGCAGTTCCACGTTCCGTCAATGCTCGACGCCGCGAAACTCCCCGAGCTGCTGGCCCGCCAGGCGCTGGTGATCGACACGCGGCCCGCAGCCGAGTACGCATCCGGGCATCTGCCGGGCACAATCAACATTCCCCTGAATTCGTCGTTTGTGACATGGGCGGGATGGCTGGTGCCGGCAGAGGAGTTCTATTTGATCATTGACGCCGCCACTGCTGAAGCGAGGCTTGGCGAGCTGGCGCGGTCGCTGGCGATGATCGGCCTCGATCGCATCTCCGGTTATTTCGAAGCATCGAACGTAACCGGAACAGCGATCGTCCGCCAGATCGATTCGCGAGAGCTGGGCGAACGACTGAAGGAGGTCACGGTGGTGGACGTGCGAAGCGAGAACGAATGGGCGTTGGGTCACATTCGAGGTGCGGTGCACGTGCCGCTGGGGTACCTCGCCGACCGCGCCGCCGAGCTGCCGCACGAGCGGCCGATCGTGTTGCAGTGCCAGTCGGGCGCGCGCTCGTCGATTGCCGCCTCGGTGCTCGAGCGCCTTGGCGTGACCAACGTGATGAACCTGTCGGGTGGCATGTCGGCCTGGGTGGCCGCCGCGCTGCCGGTCGAGGAGGGCGCACATGGGCGGCAAGCGACTCGCGCCTGAGACGATTGGCGCCGTGGCGGAACGGCTCAAGGTGCTCGCCGAAGCCGCGCGGCTGAGCGTGCTCAACGAGCTGCGCTCCGGACCGCGCAACGTCAGCGAACTGATCGAGGGAACGGGACTCAGCCAGGCCAACCTGTCGAAGCACCTGCAGCTCCTGCACGCGCACGGCTTCGTGTCGCGGCGTCGTGATGGGCTGTACGTGATCTACCAGCTCGCCGATCACAGCGTGTTCCAGCTGTGCGACATCATGTGCGGCCAGTTGAAGCGCCGCGCCGGCGAGCAGATGACGAGGCTGCGTGCGGTAAAGTAGTCGCCGGATGAAGAAGATTCTCATCGGCTGCCTCATTGTGTTTGTGATCGCGCTCGCCGGCCTCGGCGTCGCCGGCTTCTACGCGTATCGCTGGGCGCGCCCGATGATCGAGAACACGGCCAGCTATCTCGACCGCGCCCGAGAGCTGTCGCGGCTCGCCGACCGCATCACCAACAAGTCTCCATACGTGCCGCCCGGGAAGGGCGAGTTGACGGCGTCGCAGGTCGAGCGTTTTGTGGCCGTGCAGACCCGGGTGCGAGACGAGCTGGGCACGCGCTGGACCGAGATTGAAACGAAGTCGGCGCAGATTCGGGACAAGACCCGCGAGAATCAACGCGACCTGACGTTTGCGGAATTCACGAGCGTGTTCTCCGACCTCGCCGGCATCTACACGGAAGCCCGCCGCGCACAGGTCAATGCCCTCAACGTGCAGCGGTTTTCCGACGGCGAATACACGTGGGTGCGAAGGCGCGTCTACGAAGCCGCCGGCATGGAGATCGCCGGCGGCATCGATATGTCGAAGATCGAAGAGCTCGCGCGCGAAGGCGCGATGAGGTCCAACGTCAAGCTGCCGGACATGCCGAAGTCGAACGTTCCCGAAGCGAACATCAGGCTCGTCAAGCCGCACCTCGCCAAAGTCAAAGAGTGGGTGCCGATGGCCTTCTTGGGCCTCTAAAAAAGCGCCGGGATCGGGGAACCGGGATCCGGGATCCGGGTTCTAATGCTGCATGCTCGAAGTCCGCTCGCTGACCAAGTATTACGGCGCGCTGCCGGCCCTTCGCGACGCGTCGTTCATCGCCCGGCCTGGGCAGATCCTCGGCTACCTCGGTCCCAACGGTTCCGGCAAATCGACGACCGTTCGCATGCTGGTCGGCTTGATGGAGCCGACCTCGGGCGAAGTGCTGTGGAAGGGCAAGTCGATCTTCGACGATCTGCCGGCGTATCGCCGCAGCCTCGGCTACGTTCCTGAAGAGCCGTTCCTCTACACCCACCTCACCGCGCCCGAATATCTGCGACTCGTCGGCGGTCTTCGCGGCCTGGAAGATGCCGTGCTCAACACGAAGATCGAGCGCTTCATGAAGCTGTTCGGCCTCGAGGACGATCAATATTCCACGCTCGCCGCCTTCTCGAAGGGCATGCGGCAGAAGGTGCAGCTGGCGTCGGCGCTGCTGCACAACCCCGAGCTGATCGTGCTCGACGAACCGTTCTCAGGTCTCGACGTGTCGGCCGGCCTGATGCTGCGCTCGGTGATCAAGACGCTCGCGGATGAGGGCCGCACGATCCTGATGAGCTCGCACGTGATCGAAGTGGTCGAGCAGATGTGCACGGACGTGGTGATTCTCTCGGACGGTAAAGTGGTGGCGCATGATCGCGTCGATCGGCTGCGCCGGCTGCAGAACGATTCATCGCTCGAGCACGTGTTCGTCAGGCTGGCCGTACATGAAAGCGTGGACGACGCGGCGAAGGCGATTCTGGACACCGTGAAGTTATGAAGACGGGATCCGGAATGCGGGATCCGGGATCCAGGCGCAATATCCAGGCGCTGGCCAGGCTGTTCTTCGGACGCCTCTTCGAGAACGACATGTTCTCGTCGTCTGCGGCGGCGTCCGCGAGCGTGATGTGGCTGCTGGCCCTCGCCGCCGTCCCAGGCATCATGTCCAGCGCCTCGCAGATCTTTTACTGGGCGCACATCCGCGAGACGGGAAGAAGGCTGGGCGATCCGCTGATCCTGGACCGCGCGCTGCTGCAGTCCCAGGCGTTCCATATCGACTTCGTGATGGCGGTAGCCGGTCTCGTGACGATGATCGTGTGGGGATCGCTGACACCGGATCGGCGCGACGCGCTGGTGCTTGGACCGCTGCCGGTCACCTCGCGCGAGCAGGCGCTCGGCCGCCTGCTCGGGTTGTTGAAGTTCTTCGTCATGTTCATCGTCGCCGTCTCGGTGCCGGCGGCGATCGCCTTGAACTTCGTGTCGGTGGGTGCCGAAAACATCACCGAGCTCCCGGCGCGCGTGGTCGGGCACATCGTGGCCGCGGTGCTCGCCGGCGGCTCGGTGTTCTTTCTGTTGCTCAACATTCAGCTGGTGCTTGCGGCGATGTTCGGCCCCCGAGCGATCCGTTTCGTGACGCTGCCGCTGCAAATCGCGGCGCTCGTCGGCATCATCGCGGCGCTTGCCTCATCCGAAGGCTTCGCGGGCGCGATGCTGGCGGACGGCGCCAACGCCGGTGCGGGTGTGACGTGGAATCCAGCCGCCTGGTTCCTCGGCGTCTACCGGTGGATCGCCGGCGAGGAACGCGAGATCTTTGCGACCCTCGCGTCCCGAGGCGCGCTGAGCGGCGTGGGCATCATCCTGTTCGCGCTCGTGATGTATCCGCTCGCCTACGAGCGCTGCTTGCGGAACGTGATCGCGAGTGAAGGACGAACCACTGGCGCGCTGCAGCGCGGCTGGGCGACGTTGGCCGCGAAACTGTTACGGCCGCTGCTGCGCTCGCCGCTCCAGCGCGGGCTCGCGGCGTTCATGCTGGCCACACTCGGCCGCAGTCATACGCATCGGTTTCTGATCGGGATGTACGCCGGCATCGCGTTCCTGATCGCGTTGCCGATCGCCAGCCGGTTGTTCCTGCTGCCCACCACAGAGTTCAGGCGCTACGCGTGGTTTGCGGTGCCGCTCGGTTTCGTCTTCTGGCTGGTGTGCGGCGTGCGGGTGGCGCTGATGATGCCGGTGGAGCCGATCGCGAACTGGGTATTCAGGCTCACCGAACCGGTGGACAAGCGCCGCGTGCTTTCGACCGTGGTGACGGTGATGACGTTTGTGACCTGCATTCCAGTCGCAACTGTTTTTGCCGGCGCGCTGCTGATGCTTGGCGAAGAGACGCTCGCGGGAACCGTATTCCTGATCGTGATGCTCGCGGGGCTGTGCCTGATCGAGATGTTGACGATCACGATGAAGACGGTGCCATTCACCTGCACCTACCTGCCGGGCCAGTTGCGGCTTCGCCTGTTCTGGCCGTTCTACTTTTTCCTCTGGCTGAACTTCTGCTTCAGGCTGACCGACTGGAGCCTATGGGCGCTCGGCGATCGCACGCGCACGATTCAGCTGGCGGTGTTCCTGATCGCGATCTGGACGGTGTTGCGCGTGTGGCACATGCTGCGGGTGAGAAAGATCAGCGCGTTTGTGTATGACGAGCAGGAGCCGCCGCTCGTGACGACAATAAGTATCGCAACCCATCTCAAACAGATCTGACGCTAAGTTGGGGGCAGGCCGCGAAAATTAGCGAAACGCTAAGTTGGGGTCAGGTCTCGTTCGAACCAGATCTGACCCCAACTTAGCGTTTCGCTAATTTTCGCGGCCTGCCCCCAACTTAGCGACGGCTGCGTTCGGACGGGTTATAAATGTTCTATGCCCAGCAAGCTGGAACAGATCTGGATTAAGCGGATGCACCGGGGACCGATGGATCCCGCCGAGCGGGCCCGCGTCGTGGCCGGCAAAGGCATTGTCGGCAACGCCAACCAGGGCGGCAAGCGACAGGTCACGATCGTTTCCAACAAACATTGGGCGGATGTCACCGCGCCGCTCGGACAGACGCCGGACCCGCGACTAAGAAGGGCCAACCTGCTGGTGTCGAATATCGACTTCAGTGACGCACACGGCAAGATCCTGACGATCGGTGGCGTCCGCGTGCGCATTTACGGCGAGACCCGGCCCTGCGAACAGATGGAAGCCGCCGTGCCCGGTCTCCAGGAGGCGATGCGCGTGCCGTGGGGTGGTGGCGCCTTCGGCGAAGTGCTGGACGATGGGGAAATTGCGGTCGGGGATTCGGTGGAGTTGCAGGGCTAGGAATCAGGAATCAGGAATCAGGAATCAGGAGCCAGAAAAGACAAGAGTTCTTCTGAGTCCTGATTGCTGATTGCTGATTCCTGACTACTGCTCTTATCGCCTATTAATCTTCACGCCGCCGTTGGTCGTTCTGACGCGGACCATCGGGCCGCCCGAGCCGAGCGTGGTCGTGATGCCGCGGCGGGACGACAGCTCGCCCTGAATCGTAATCGGGAAGTCGATGTTCAGTCCGCCGTTCACGGTGCGGGTCTCGAGCTCGGCGTTGTAGCCGTCGGGAATCGATAGCGTCACGCCGCCGTTGCTGGTTTCCACATCAAGCCCATCGCCGTCCCATCGCGAGCCGCTCAGGAGCACGGTGAGGCCGCCGTTGCGCGTATCGCCATTCACGCGGCCGCCCACGTCCTGCAGCCTCACGCCGCCGTTGGTGGTGTCGAAGCGCAGGGTGCCGGTGACGCCGACGATGGTGATGCCGCCGTTGGTGGCCGAGAGATCGAGGTCGTTCTTGCGCGGCACGTTGATGCGGTAGCTGACCGACCACCACTCGCGGCGGTCGAGATCCGGACCGGTGGCATAGACGCGGCCGCCGCCGGCCTGAACCTGCACCTGATTCGCAATCTCACGCGCACGCGCATCCGAACGCGCCGAGCCGCGGACGATGGCGCGGACGCGAATTTCATTGCGGTCCCACGCTTCCACCGACACGCCGCCGTTCTGGCCGGCATCCACGTTCAACGGTCCCGCGGGAAGATTCGAGTCGCGCACTTCGCAGTGCTGGTAATAGTCATCGTCTCGATCGTTGTAGTTGCGGCAGGGATCGGCGTCGGTGCCCACCTGCATGTCGGCGTAGCGGTCGGCGCGGCTGGTGCGGCCCGAGTAAGCGCGGTAGGCGCGAATCTCGCTGTTGATCTGGCGCTGCACGCGGGCGCGAACCTGGCGCTCGATGGTGGCGGCGCGCAGATCGGCCTGGCGTTGCGCCTGTGCGGCCGCGCGCTCAGCGGCGCGCGCGCGCAATTCCCACTGGCGCTCGATGGTCCGCCACTGGCGGTCGATGTTTCGCTGCGCCTGGTCGAGGGCGCGCTCGACGCGCTGGCCGATGGTGTCGAAGCTCCGGTTGGGCTCCCAACGGAAGGTCTGCGCGTCCGGCGCAGCGGCCAGGCCGGCCAGGATGGCCATGGTGAACAGGATGCGAAGGGTCATCGTCTTCATGGCTGGTTGGACGAGAACAGCTTCGCGAAAGTTGGCAGGTATTAGGGGTCTTCGGGCTCGGTTGCCACGGGTCGCTCGGGGTCGGAGGACCACTCGCTCCAGGACCCCGGAAACAACTTAACTCCTTGAATGCCAGCATGTTCCAGCGCCAGGAGGTTATGGCAGGCGGTGACGCCCGACCCGCAATACACCACAACATCTTTCGGGTCGCGGCCCTTGATCACTGCCGCCCACTGGGTCTTCAGGTCGTCGGGCGATTTGAACGTCTTCTCCGCGGTCAGGTTCTGCTGGAAAAAGTAATTCGCGGCGCCCGGAATGTGGCCGCCGACCTTGTCCAGGGTTTCGCCGATGCCGCGATACCGATCCGACGTGCGCGAATCGACGAGCAGGCGGGTGGGGTCGCCGACGATGTCGGCCACCTCCTCCACCGACAATTTCCATCCCGGACGCGGCGCGCCTTTGAAGTGTCCCGACGTCGATGACTCGACGCCGCCGCGCACGGGGTGCCCTTCGCGCTGCCACCGCGCGAGCCCGCCGTCGAGCACCGCGGCCGCATCGTGTCCCATCCATCGCAACATCCACCACAAGCGGCCCGCATACATGCCGCTATCGGCGTCGTAGGCCACCACTTGCGTGCCCGTGCTGATGCCGAGATCGCTGAACGTGCGGCACAGCACTTCGGAGTCGGGCAGCGGATGACGTCCGTTCCGGCCGGTCTTCGGGCCCGACAAATGCCGATCGAGATGCGCATACCGCGCGCCCGGGATGTGGGCCCCGCGATACAGCACCTCGCCCTTCTCCGGATCGGTGAGATCGAACCGGCAATCGACGACGATCCAGTTCGAATCGTGGAGGTGTCGCGCGAGCGTCGAAGGGTCGATCAATGTTTTAAACATTGCGATTCAATCTTTCAGCAAGTTGATGGAGAAACAGACCGACGTCAGTCACCACACCAATCGTTTGCGTCGAGCCGCGATCCGACAGTTTGGTTACGACCGCGGGATTGATGTCCACGCAGATCACTTTCACCCACGACGGCAGCATATTCCCAACGCCGATGCTGTGCAGCATCGACGATAACATCACCACCACCTCAACACCGGCGAGGGCCTTGGTATACGCGTCCTGCGCGGCCACGAGATCCATGATCGTCTCCGGCAGCGGGCCATCATCACGAATCGATCCGGCGAGGATGTATTTCACGCCGTTCGCGTGACACGCATGCATGATCCCCGACGTGAGCACGCCCGTCTTCACCGCCTTGCCAATGCCGCCGGCGCGGCAGATGGCGTTGATGGCGCGCATGTGGTTGCGATGGCCATGCTCGACGGGATGACCGCTGCTGAGATCGATGCCGAGCGACGTGCCCGATAAGGCGACCTCGATGTCGTGCACGGCCAAGGCGTTACCCGAGAGCAACACGTCCACGTAGCCGAGACGGATCAAGTCGCAGAAATACTGTGAGCCGCCGGTATGCACCACGACTGGTCCGGCCACGAACGCGATCCGGCCGCCGGCGGCTTTCACGCGGCGCATCATGTCGGCCACGCGCGTCACGGCGGTTTCCACGCGCCGTTCCGAGGAGACCTCGTTGCTCATAAAGCCGAACGTCGGCTTGTCGCGCGACTGCACATCAGGCGACACGCGCACGCCCTGCATGCCGCACACCACGAGATCGCCTTTGCGGACGTCGCGAAGTTTGCGGCATGAGACGCTGCCGTTGTCGACCACCAGTACGGCATCCATGCGCTGATCGGCCGCGGCCACCCACTTGCCGTTGAGGAACACCGCCGTGCGGTGATTGGTGGTGGAGTAGAAATCGTCGGGCGCCGCGCCGTCCATGTCGGCGGTCCGCATCACCGCGTTCGGCGAGCCTTTGACGTAACAGCCGAAGACGGAGAGCTTCGCGAGCAGATCCTGCAACCGCGCGTCGGTATCCGATTGCAGTTTTAGCGTGAGGTGCGAACCTTCTTCGTTCTTGCGGCCGATGTCGAATCGAAGAATTTCGTACTCGGAGCCGTGCTCAACGATCGTCGTGAGGATCGACTGGAAGTTGCCGGAATCGATGAGGTGGCCTTCGGCCTCGACGGTTTCTGAAACCACGGAAGATTATAGGGGCCTGGCCCGAAAGCCAGACCCCCAATTTACGCAATCCGTAAAAGGGAAGCAGGTTCCTTTTTACGAGAGGCGCTGAAGAGCGTCGATGCGCGCTTCGAGCGGCGGATGCGTCGAGACGAGCGACAGGAAGCCCCGGCCCTTGGTGCCGTGGATCTTCATGGTGGCCAGCTGCGGCTGCGAATTGTCGACCAACGCCTTGTTGGCCATCAGCCGCTGCAGCGCGGCGATCATGTTGCCACGGCTCGAGAGCGCGGCGGCGCCGGCGTCGGCGCGGAATTCGCGCGCGCGCGAGAACCAGGCCACCACCATCATGCCGAGGATGCTGAACACGATGTCGAACACGATCGTGGTCACGAAGAACACGAGGTGCGAAATGCGTTCGTCCACCATTTGCCGGACGATGTTGGCGATCACGCGTGAGAAGAAGATCGAGAACGCGTTGACCACGCCCTGGATCAGCGTCATGGTGACCATGTCGCCGTTCTGGATGTGCGACACCTCATGGGCGAGCACGCCTTCCACTTCTTCATGCCGCATCGAGCGCAGCAGGCCGCTCGAGACCGCGACAAGGCTGCGGCTCTTGCTCGGGCCGGTGGCGAAGGCGTTCACTTCAGGTGAGTCGTAGACGCCGACCTCTGGCATCGGCAGGCCGGCCTTACGCGAGAGCTGCTCGACAGTCTGGTAGAGCCAGTCGAGCTCGGTCTGGCCGGTGCGGCCATCGACGAGCTGGACGCCCATCGCCATCTTGGCCATCCAGCGGGACATGGCGAGCGAGATGAACGCGCCGCCGAAGCCCCAAACGAGCGAAAAGACCATCAGGGCCGAGTAATTCAGCCCGTCTGGCGTGATGTAGCCGGTCACACCCAACAGCGACAGCACGATCATCAGCGTGACCATGATCGCGAGGTTGGTGCCCACGAACAGGAGAATGCGTTTCATGGCTTCAAGGATAGCAAAGTGCGAAACCTTGTGAAATATACGTAATTTGCAAGGAACCCATCGGGATTTCCGAGGTCTCCTTTCGGGTTATTGCGCTTTCGCGTAGCCTGCCGCAAGCTTCTTACGGGCGGCCTCCACGTCCCGGTGGAAAACGAACAGCGGGTCGGCATTTTCGGCCTTATTCGTGAAGTTCCAGGTCTTGCCGCCGCGCTGTTTCACGCGCAGGTTCTTTTCCAGGTAGTCCATGGTGAAGGTTTCGACCTGGGCATACGGCAGGGTGAACGCGTCGCCCTTGTTTGCCGTCACGTACTGTAGACCGTCGAGCGACGCCGTCAGCGTGCCCTCGCACGACCCTATGCCGTGCTTGTGCACCACCGGCGTTTTCGCACTGAGGCTGACCTCCTTGATGCGGATGTTGATGTTGTTCGGACCGGGGACGAGCTCAATGGTTTTCTGGACGCTGTCGAAACCAGTGGCGGTCAACTGCACGCGCTTGGTGCCGGGCTCGAGTTTGTCGAGCGTGAGCGGCGTGTTGCCGACAAACGCGCGGTCGAGGAACACCGAGGCGCCGGGCACGTCGGACTCGAGCGTGAGCGAGGCAAGCGTCGGCGCGGCGGTTGCCGCCGGCGCCACGGGCTTGGACTCAGCCTTCTTCGGCGCGGCCTTCTTCGGCGTTACGGGCGGGTCCGAATCGAGTTTCTTCGGGACAATGCGAGGGGCGGATGGTGATGTGGCAGGGGCTTCCGCGACCGGCTCGGGTTCGTTCTCGCGCATCAAGACCACGACGCAGACGGCAACGATGACGGTAAGCGCCCCGCCGACGATGACGGCACGATTCATAACAGAGGAATGCTAGCACTGCTTGTCGGGGTGGGCACTTCTTGACGGGAAGGGCAATGCTTGACGGGGAGGCACTCCTTGACGGGAGGGCACTGCTTGACGGGAAATACGAGGATGAACTCGCGCCTGTTGTGTCTCATCGTGATCGCCTCGATTGGCGCGGCCGATCTTGCTGCGCGACAAGCGGCGCCAGCCGAGTGGTTCCAGTGGCGCGGGCCGAATCGCGACGGGCATTCGGCGGAGACCGGCCTGCTGCTGGCGTGGCCGAAGGCGGGGCCGCCGCAGGTGTGGCGCGCGGCGGGGATTGGGAACGGCTACTCCTCATTCTCGACGTCCGGCGGACGCCTCTATACGCTCGGCGCGCGCGCCGGCACTGAATACGTGGTGGCGCTCGATCGCGCCACGGGCAAGAAGGTGTGGGAATACCAGAACGGCCGCCGTTACGAAAACGATCGTGGCGACGGACCGCGCAGCACGCCAACCATCGACGGCGATCGCCTGTTCGTGCTCGGCGGCAGCGGCGACCTGACCTGTCTCGACCTCGCCACCGGCAAGCGCATCTGGACGGTGAACCTCGTCCAGAAATTCGGCGGCAACAATCCGTATTGGGGCTACAGCGAATCACCGCTGATCGTCGGCGACCGCATCCTTGTGAACGCAGGCGGGAGCCGCGCGTCGATCGTGGCGATCTCGAAAGCCGACGGCTCGACGTTGTGGCAGCAACACAACGACGGCGCGGGCTATTCGTCGCCGATGCTGATGCGTACCGGCAGCCTCAACCAGGTGATCTTCTTCACCGACTCGCGAACGCTGGCGGTGGATCCGCGGGATGGCCGGCTGTTGTGGTCCTACAACAAGGCCAACAACGGCACCGCGAACGTGGCCACGCCAATCGTCAAGGGCACGCGCGTGTTCGTGTCGTCGGATTACGGCACCGGCGGCGCGCTGCTCGAGGTGCGGGCGGCCGGCAACATCGCCACGGCCAACGAGATCTACTTCACACGCGACATGCGCAATCACCACGCGAGCTCGGTGCTCGTCGGGGAGCACCTCTACGGGTTTTCCAGCAGCATCCTGACCGCGCTGGTCTTCGACACCGGCAAGCCGGCGTGGCGGGATCGCAGTGTTGGCAAAGGTTCACTGATTTTCGCAGACGGCCGTCTCTACTTATATAGCGAGGACGGCGTGGTGGGGCTCGCCGAGGCGTCGCCGATGGGTTATCGGGAGCACGGCCGGTTCACAATTCCGCAACAATCGGGGCAGCCCACGTGGAGCCACCCGATGATCGCGGGCGGTTTGATGATCATTCGAGACCAGGACTCGGTATACGCCTACGACATACGAAGTGCGCGATAATTACACCCTCCGTCCCCCCAGATGATTGGTCGAACACCAGACCCATCGTGCGTGAAGTGTGGCCACTCCGTGCCGCAGGATGCGGGGTTCTGCCCTAACTGCGGTACCCAGGTTCACGACTCCTCGTTCTACTCCTCGGAGCCGCCGACTCCAGAAACCATGCTTCCGGCGCCGTCGACCGCCAACGCCGGCGGCGACTCTGCGAGGACGATTGCACCGGCGGCTTCCGGCATCGGACACGCGGCGACGATCAGCCCCACCGGCGCCGCGACCTCGCTCGACAGTCCGTCGCCGCGCCCTCCCGTTCGCGCCGGTGATGGACCGTTCCAGGCGGGGCAGCAGATCAACCCGCGCTACACGATCCTGAAGCTGCTTGGCACCGGCGGGATGGGCGCCGTCTATCAGGCATTCGACCACGAGCTCGGCGTCGCGGTAGCGATCAAGGTGATCCGTCCGTCCGCGCAATCGGACGCAACCGCGGCGAAGGAGCTCGAGCAGCGCTTCAAGCGCGAGCTCGTGCTGGCGCGCCAGGTCACCCACAAGTACGTCGTCCGCATCCACGACCTCGGCGAGATTGGCGGCATCAAGTACCTGACGATGCCGTTTGTGGAAGGCGACACGCTGGCGCAAATCATCCGCCGCAGCGGCACGCTGCCGCTGGCGAACGCGATCAGGATCGCCCAGCAAGTGGCGCAGGGTCTTGCGGCCGCGCACGAAAAAGGCGTCGTCCATCGCGACCTCAAGCCCGAGAACATCATGATCGAGAGCGAGGCCGACGAACCGGTGCCGCTCAGCGGCGATGCGCTGATCATGGACTTCGGCATCGCGCGTTCGATGGAGGGCGGCACCACCCAGACCGCGGCGGGCTCGGTGATCGGCACGCTCGAATACATGGCGCCGGAGCAGGCGCAAGGCAAGAAGGTCGATCAACGCGCCGATCAATATGCGTTCGGCCTGATCGTGTACGACATGCTGGTCGGGCGGCAGCGGCTCTCGTCGGGCGAGGGGCCGATGGCGGAGCTGCTGCAGCGGATTTCCGTCGCGCCGCCCGCGCCGCGGACGATCAAACCGGAGATTCCACAGGCGGTCAACGACATCGTGATGCGTTGCCTGCAGCCGAAGCCCGACGACCGGTATCCAACCACGCTGGACCTGGTCCACGCGCTCGACCACCTGACGCCCGACGGCCACGTCAGGTCGGATGTGCACGAGGTGATCGTCACCAAGCGTCGTCCGCTGTGGCAAGTGGCGGCGGCGGGGCTGGCGATTGTCGCGCTGGCCGGCTCCGCGGGCTGGTTCGTGTCGAATCGCACCAGTAACAACGACATGCCGACACGCTCGGAGCTGGGGCTCGATCCGATCTCCGTGTTGATTGGCGACTTCGACAACAAGACCAACGATCCCGTGTTCGACGGCGTGGTCGAGCAGGCCCTGAGCTTCGGCATCGAAGGCGCATCGTTCGTCAGCTCGTTCCCGCGGCGTGATGCGCTCCGCGCCGCCACGGCGATCAAGGCCGGCGCGAAGCTCGACGAGCCGACCGCGCGCCTCGTGGCGCTGCGCGAGAACCTCGGCTTGGTGCTGATCGGCGCCATCGAGCCGAAAGGATCCGGGTATCACATCACCGTGAAGGGCGTCGGTCCCGGCAACGACGCGGCGGTGAAGTTCACGCTCGAAGACGATGCGGCCAGTAAGGCGGCAGTGCTGGCCACCGTCGGCGCGCTGGCGGGCCAGGTCCGCGTGGCCCTGGGCGATACCGTGGCGCCGGCGCCCACCGACACCTTCACGGCGGCCACCCTCGAGGCCGCGCGCGAGTACGCGCGCGCCCAGGAGCTGCTTGCGGCCGGCAAGGCCGATGCGGCGATTCCCGTGTACCTGGAAGCCGCGAAGCTCGATCCGGATTTCGGCCGCGCGTGGTCAGGCGCGGCGACCGCCGCGCGCAATATGAATCGCCCTGACGAGGCGAAGAAGTATTACGAAGAAGCCCTCGCCAAGATCGACCGCATGACCGATCGCGAGAAGCTGCGGACGCGCGGTCAGTACTACCTGTTCACGGGCAACTCGGCAAAGGCGATCGAAGAGCACGAGGCGCTGATCAAGCGCTATCCATCTGATGGCGTGGGCCTCGCCAATCTCGGATTGGCGTATTTCCAGACGCGCCAGTTCGACGAGGCGGCGGCGTTCGTGGCCCGCGCCGTGCAGCTGCAGCCTGGGAACGTGCCGCGTCTCAACAACGCGGCGCTGTACGCGCTCTACGCGGGCAAGTTCGAAGACGCGATGGCCGGCGGCAAGAAGGCGAGCGACCTGCAAAAGAGCTATGGGCCGGCGTGGCTGACGCAGGCGTTGTCGGCTGCCGCGCTCGGCAAATACGACGAGGCGTCAGCGAGCTACACCACTCTCGGGACGCTGGCCGGGTTCAAAGCTCTGAGCGCCCAGGGCGTTGCCGACCTGGCGATGCTTCGCGGCCGATTGTCGGCGGCCGCGGCAGCGCTCGAGCCGATGCTCACCGAAACGATCCCCGCGAACCAGCAGGCGCGCGTGCACACGACGCTGGCGGCCGTGCGCCTTGCCCAGGGCCGCTCGGCAGATGCGATTACGCTCGCCGAGCGCGCGCTGAAGTTGAACAGCGACGGCGTGATGCGATTCGAAGCCGGCCGCATCCTGCTGGCCGCCGGACGTACCGCGCGCGCCAAGGAACTGGCGGCAGGGCTCGACAAGTCGCTCTCGCCGGAGACGCAAGCGCAGGCGCTGGCGCTCACCGGAGAGATTCACCTGGTGGCCGGCGACGAGCGCGCCGCGATCGACTCGTTCCAACAGTCGTTGAAACTTGCCGACGCGTGGTACACGCGCTACCTGCTCGGCCGCGCCTATCTGGCCGCCGGAGCGTTTCCGGAAGCGACGTCCGAATTCGACGCGTGCCTGACGCGCCAGGGCGAGGCGGCGGCAATCTATCTCGATGATGTGCCGACGTGGCGGATGATCGCGCCGGTCTACTACTACCAGGGCGTGGCGCGCGCGGGGCTGCGCAGCACCGCGGGTGCGGCCGACGCGTTCCGGACCTTCGTGGCCTTCAAGGACGGCGGCGACGAGCAAGGCGGGCTCGTCGCCGATGCCCGAAAGAGGCTGGCGCAGTAGTCAGTCGGCCTTTCATGGATTCACCGTCGCCGTAATCGATTGCATGTTGCTCGGCGTCGCGAACCCTGCGGGCGTCGTCACACTGATGGTCGTCGAGCCTTGCGCCGCCGGATCGAAGGCGGTTCCGAAATTCACCGTGTCGCCGGGGTTGAACACCGCCGGGCTGCCGACAATTGTCCCGGCCGCCGTGTTGGAGCTCGACACCGGCACGTTGACCGTAATCCCGCCGCGCAACGGCTGCGACGTCGCGTAGGTCAGCGTCCCCGGAGTGAGCCGCGCCGCGTCGACTCGAAGCGTCGTGTTCGCGGCGCCTGCGGTCGTCGTGATGTTGCCCGCGTTGAGGATGAACCCGGACGGATCGACCGTCACGTTGCTGACGCCGTTGACGTAACCCGGCGCCGTCACCGTAATCGTCGTGTTGCCGAGTCCGCGGCCCTGCACAAAGATCGTCCCCACGGTTGTCGTGGTCACGTTCGTGAAGGTCAGGCTTGTTCCGCCGGCCACGTTGCCGTCCTTCGTGATCGTCGAGATGGCGCCGTTGTTGCTCGTCACCGTCACCGTCACCGGGCTCGGCGGCGCCGATTGCAGGAAAATCGACACGGCCTCCTGCAGATCCCGCCCGATGGTCGCGCTCGCAATCGTGATGGTCGCCGAGCTGACCGTCGCGGTGATCGACTGGAGGTTGCTCGGCGTGTGGAAGCCCGCCGGCGGCGTGACGCTGATCGTGGTCGTGCCCAGGGCCACCGGATCGAAGGCGGTGCCGAAATTCACCGTGTCGCCGGCGTTGAACACCGCAGGACTGCCGACGATCGTGCCGACGTTGGTATCGGAGCTCGTCACCGCAACGTTCACCGTCAGCCCGCCCCGCAGCGGCTGCGACTGCTGGTAGTTCAGGGTCGTCGCATTGAGCAGGGCGGCATCGACCCTGAGCGTCGTGTTCGCAGCGAACGTGTTGGTGGTGAGGTTGCTCGCGTTGAGGATGAATCCGGACGGGCCGACGGTGATGTTGCTCGTACCGTCGTTGTAGCCGGCCGCCTGCACCGTGAGCGTGGTCGAGCCGAGCGCGCGGCCCTGGACGAAGATCGTCCCCACGGTTGTCGTGGTCACGTTCGTGAACGTCAGGCTCGTCCCGCCGGCCACGGTGCCGTCCTTCGTGATCGTCGCGATGGTGCCGTTGTTGCTCGTCACGGTCACCGTCACCGGGCTGGGCGGCGTGGCGCCCAGGAAAATCGACACGCCCTCCTGCAGATCCCGCCCGATGGTCGCGTTACTGATCGTGATGTTCGGCGCGGTCACCGTCGCGGTGATCGACTGGAGGTTATTCGGCGTGTGGAAGCCCGCCGGCGGCGTGACGCTGATCGTGGTCGTGCCAGCGGTCGCCGGATTGAAGGCGGTGCCGAAATTCACCGTGTCGCCGGCGTTGAACACCGCGGGACTGCCGACGATCGTGCCGACGTTGGTATCGGAGCTCGTCACCGCAACGTTCACCGTCAGCCCGCCCCGCAGCGGCTGCGACTGCTGGTAGTTCAGGGTCGTCGCATTCAGCAGGGCGGCATCGACCCTGAGCGTCGTGTTCCCGGCGAACGTGTTGGTGGTGAGGTTGCTCGCGTTGAGGATGAACCCGGACGGGCCGACGGTGATGTTGCTCGTGCCGTCGTTGTAGCCGGCCGCCTGCGCCGTGAGCGTGGTCGAGCCGAGCGCGCGGCCCTGCACGAAGATCGTCCCCACGGTTGCCGAGGTCACGTTCGTGAACGTCAGGCTCGTCCCGCCGGCCACGGTGCCGTCCTTCGTGATCGTCGCGATGGTGCCGTTGTTGCTCGTCACGGTCACCGTCACCGGGCTCGGCGGCGTGGCGCCCAGGAAAATCGACACGCCCTCCTGCAGATCCCGCCCGATGGTCGCGTTACTGATCGTGATGTTCGGCGCGGTCACCGTCGCGGTGATCGACTGGAGGTTATTCGGCGTGTGGAAGCCCGCCGGCGGCGTGACGCTGATCGTGGTCGTGCCAGCGGTCGCCGGATTGAAGGCGGTGCCGAAATTCACCGTGTCGCCGGCGTTGAACACCGCAGGACTGCCGACGATCGTGCCGACGTTGGTATCGGAGCTCGTCACCGCAACGTTCACCGTCAGCCCGCCCCGCAGCGGCTGCGACTGCTGGTAGTTCAGGGTCGTCGCATTGAGCAGGGCGGCATCGACCCTGAGCGTCGTATTCGCGGCGAACGTGTTGGTGGTGAGGTTGCTCGCGTTGAGGATGAACCCGGACGGGCCGACGGTGATGTTGCTCGTGCCGTCGTTGTAGCCGGCCGCCTGCGCCGTGAGCGTGGTCGAGCCGAGCGCGCGGCCCTGGACGAAGATCGTCCCCACGGTTGTCGTGGTCACGTTCGTGAACGTCAGGCTCGTCCCGCCGGCCACGGTGCCGTCCTTCGTGATCGTCGCGATGGTGCCGTTGTTGCTCGTCACGGTCACCGTCACCGGGCTGGGCGGCGTCGCGCCCAGGAAAATCGACACGCCCTCCTGCAGATCCCGCCCGATGGTCGCGTTGCTGATCGTGATGTTCGGCGCGGTCACCGTCGCGGTGATCGACTGGAGGTTGTTTGGCGTCTGGAAGCCCGCCGGCGGCGTGACGCTGATCGTGGTCGTGCCAGCGGTCGCCGGATTGAAGGCGGTGCCGAAATTCACCGTGTCGCCGGCGTTGAACACCGCAGGACTGCCGACGATCGTGCCGACGTTGGTATCGGAGCTCGTCACCGCAACGTTCACCGTCAGCCCGCCCCGCAGCGGCTGCGACTGCTGGTAGTTCAAGGTCGTCGCATTCAGCAGGGCGGCATCGATCCTGAGCGTCGTATTCGCGGCGAACGTGTTGGTGGTGAGGTTGCCCGCGTTGA
This sequence comes from uncultured Acidimicrobiia bacterium, assembly GCA_963784445.1. Lineage (GTDB taxonomy): Bacteria > Acidobacteriota > Vicinamibacteria > Vicinamibacterales > UBA2999 > 12-FULL-67-14b. The sequence continues at coordinate 682,699 of CAWARO010000004.1, forward strand.
GGATGAACCCGGACGGCTGCATCGTGATGGTGCTCGTGTCGTTGGCGTAGCCGCTGGCGCTTGCCTGTATGTCGGACGTGCCGGTTCCCGCCAGGGCGTGGACCCAGAACGATGGAATAGAGGTCGACCCGGCGCTCACGGTTCGCGTGATGCTCGAACTGCCCGGGACGTTATCAGCGGTGGCCAGCAGCACGCGCGATGGGTCAAGGCTGGTGATCGTAACCACCACGCCGCCCGCCGGCGCGGCCAGGCCGATCGAACCGGACGCTGCCGCCTGGAGATCCTTGCCGATCGTCTCATTCCCGATGTTGATCGGCGGCGTCGGATCGACTCGGACGGTTGCAGTCGTCTGAGCGATGCCGGTTCCGCTCGCGCGGATCGTCGTGTTGCCGACGGCAACGCCGGTCACGGGTACCGCAACCGACGTCAGGCCCGCGCCGACGAAGACCGTCGACGGCACCGTCGCAAACGCCGTGTTGTCAATTGACGTGTTCAACGTCAGCCCGCCAGCCGGCGCGGGCGCCGACAGGTTGAGCGTGATATTCGACGTCCGGCCCGCGATGACGGCGAAGTTCGTCGCCGGCGTGAAGCTCAATGTCAGCGTGACGGTGACGACTTTCGTGTCGGGCGCGAATCCAGCCGCGCTGGCCGTGATGGACGACGTCCCTGGACTGACGCCGGTGATTTGTGGATTCGCCGCCGGGATTCGCAGCCCCTCGGGAATGAACACGCTCGGAGTAATCGTTGCGACGTTGGTGTCGCTGCTCACGAACGAAATCGTCACGCCGCCGGGAGGTGCGTCGATGCCGAGGCTGACCGCCAATCCCGAGCTTTGACCCGGTGCGATAGCCGGTGCCGCTCCCATGCTGATCAGACTCGACGTCGTCGTGGTCATGTTCAACGTGGCCGGGCTCGCGCCGGTCGCGGTCGCCGTAATCGTCGACGAGCCGGCCGCGACGCCGTTGATCGTGAATGAGCCGGTCGTGCTGCCTTGCGCGATGGTGACGTTCGCCGGCGAAACCGTTACGAAATTCGTGTTGCCGCTCACCAGGTTGACGACGAGCCCGCCGGACGGCGCTGGTTGTCCGAGCGTGATCGTTCCGGTGAGACTCCGTCCGACGCCGATGAGCGTGCTCGGGGCGCTCAGCGTCATGCTCCGCAGGCTGACGTTCACGTTGGCCGTGCCGTCCTGGAATCCGGCGGCGGTCGCCGTGATGATCGCGGAGCCCGCGGCGGAGCCGGTCGTGATCGTTGCCGCTCCTGTGGACGCGCCTTCGGCGATGACGATCGACGGCTGGACGGCGGCGACCGGATCGTTGCTGACGAGGGTGACGGTCTGGCCGCCGACGCCGGCCGGATGACTGAGCGTCACCATCATCGGCGCGCTCATGTTCGTCACGATCGCGAACGGATTCGGCGTCAGCGCGACGGATGGGTTCACCTGGATGCAGGGGGACAATTCCGATGTGCCCAGCCATCCGTCCGGCGTCGTGCCCAACGCAGCGGCGGTGATGTAATGACCCGCGGGAACGAGGTCCTGCAGTACCAGCGCCTGTACGCCGCTGTTACCGAATACGCCTTGACCGCGCGGCAACAGGAACTGCGCCGCCTGCGCGAAGCCAGCCGGATTGCACGCCGCCGCCGAGAACAACTCGACCTCATAGCGGCCGTCGGCGAGGCTGCTGGTGTCGACAAACACGGTGGTTGCGCCGCCGTTATTCGTGGCGCCGACAATGACGGGGTAGTTCAGCAACAAGTTGGGACCGACGTCGGCGTCGCCGGGATCGTTCGGCGTTGGGCCATCGCCGCCCAGATCGATACCGAGCCCGCCATTGTCGCGGATCAGGTTCTCCGTGATCTGTACCGTGGACGCGGTTCCGATCACGCGCACGCCGCCTTCGTTACCGTTGTGGGCAATCACATTGCCGATCCCGAAAACGCCGGCGATCAGGTGGCCAATCTCGTGACGGGCGCCCTCGACGCGAATGCCGGCAAGACCGTTGCCGCGCGCGAGGGTGCCGCCGGCATTGGTGCCGATCCAGTTGCGCGCGATGGCGCTGTTTGCTGGATCGGGATCGCTGGGAACGATCTTGATGATGCTGATCCCGTAGGAACCGTTGCCGGCGATGACGTTGCCGCTGTCCGCCAGCCCGCTGCCGACAGTGACCTTTCCCCCGGTGCGAATCGTGACCCCGCTGTAACCGTTACCGACCGCGTCGTCGTTGACATTGAGGCCGATGACGTTGCCGTAGATCACTGACCCTTCCGCGGCGAGGTTGGCAATGATGCCCGCGCCGCCGGCAGCGTCGCCGTTGCCCGAAATGTAGTTCCCTTGCTGCGGCTGATTACCACCGATCTGCGCGAGACCATCGAGGACGATGCCCTTGTTGTTATTCGAGCGGGCGACCAGGCCGGTTGGATCGAGACCGATGTAGTTGGACTGGATCACCGGCGCCGGGTTGACGGTGCCAAGCACCTGGATGCCGACGCCGATCTGCTGCGGCAGGTTGCCGCCATTGCCGGAGATGACGTTTCGGAATCCCGGCGCGCCGATCTGCGTGCCCGGCGCGTGATCGAGACGGATGCCGCCGAGGAAGTTGCCGGCGTCATTGCCGTTCGCATTGAGGCCGACGATGTTCGACCGGAACACGGTGTTGCTCACCGGTGCGCCTGAAAACTGCAGATCGACGCCCCAGCCGCCGTTGCCGCCAATCAGGTTGCTCGTGAACGTATTGCCCGACGCGCCGTCGAACATCGTCACGCCCGTGCCGCTGTTGCCCAACGACGTGCCGTTGGACAGCAGGCCGATGTGGTTCTCAGCGATCTGGTTGCCCGCGGCGCCGACGAGGAAATTCATCCCTTCGCCGTTGCCCGAGATCACGTTCTGCTGGATGGTGCTGCCCGTGCCGCGCCACTGCACACCGCGGGTGTTGCCGAGCCCGGCGGCAAAGGATCGGTTCGTGCCGATGAGGTTGAGCTCAATCACGTGGCCGCCGTGCGGCTGCATCGCAAGGATGCCGTCGCCGAACTGCGTGATGCTCAAGCCGCGAACGGCGATGTTCGGCGCGTTGAGGTTGAGGCCGGTCCAGCCGGTGGCCGTGCTGGGGCTGCGCAGTTCGACCACCGGCGTGCCGTCGTAGCCCGGTTGCGTGGTCGCGTCGATGACCACGGACTCGCTGATCGTCGGCAGTGGAGATGCGACGTTGATCACAGCCGGCGTGGCGGGCGTGACGCCGGGAATGTTGAACGTGATGGCCTCGGTGCCGGGTGTCGCGTTGGCGTCGGTGATCGCCTGCCGGAGCGAGCCGGCGCCGCTGTCGCTGGTATTGGTGACGATCGGACTCGCCGGATCGACTTGCGTGCATGCCGAGAATTCCGACGTGTTGCCGTTGGCATCGGTCGCCGTGGCGGTGACGAACTGGCCCGCCGGCACCGCCTCGTTCAGGAACAGCTGCGATGTGGCCGGCGCCCCGTGGCCGGTGACGTGGCCGATCAAGCGCTCGCCCTCGCCATGGCCGGACGGATCGCAGGTGGTGCTGGCGAAGAACTGGATCGTATAGGTCCCGTTCGCGAAGCTCGTGAGGTTCACATCCACGCGCGTGGTGGCGCCCTGCGAGTTCGTCGCCGCCGACAATACCGGGAAGTTCTGCCGGCTGTTGGGCCCGCCATCGCCGTCGCCGGCGTCGTTGGCGTTGGCGCCGCTCGGAGCAATCTCGATCGCCAGGGCGCCGTTGCTATGGAAGCGGTTGCTCAGGATGCGATTGCGGAGCGCCGGGGCGTTGTCGTCGGTCATCCCGAGACCCTGCGCATTGAATGCAATCAGGTTGCCTTCCGCCGCCAGCTCGCCGCCGATGGTGTTGTTCGACGTGTCGCTGATCCAGACGCCGGACAGCCCGTTGCCGCGCGGCGTGGTGCCGTCGGCCGCGACGCCGATGTAATTGCCCTGCACCTTGGTGCCGCTGACGCCGGCGTTGTTCAACGTCACGCCATACACGCTATTACCAGAGAGCACGTTGCGCTCACCGGCGAGCGGCCCGCCGATGATCGTGTTGGTGATTGTGCCGGTGCCGGCGGAGAAGACCTGGATACCGTTGGTGCTGCTCCGCGCCGGATCCTGCGGCGACGAGCCGTCGGGCAGCACGCCAATGTAGTTGCCCTTGATGCTGTTGTTGTCGCTATTCAGGCCGTTGCCGGCGCTGACGAAGATCGCGATGTCATTGCCGTGCACGATAACGTTGCGATCGGCGGCCGTCGGGCCGCCGACGACGGTGTTCGACACGCTGAAGAGGGTGATGCCGGCGCCAAAATTGTGCAGGCCGAGGGCTCCGGCGGCGTTGGTGCCGATGAAGTTGCCCTTGATCACGTTGTTGTCCGCGGTGTTCGCGGCGCCGTTGAGCACGTTCACGCCGATCGCGGAGGTGGTTGGGACGGCGCCCGTGCCGTTGCCGGCGATGACGTTCTGAAGAACTTGGTTGTTCGACGTCTGAACGAGCAAAGGAGTGCCGCGTGCGCCGAGCCGCGCGCCGGTCCGGTCGAGACCCAGGACGTTGTTCTGCACGGTGGTTGAGCCGCCGGCATTGATGACCGTCGCGCCCGCCGTCTGGCGGCCGAGCAGGATCGCCTGACGGTTCAGCGCACCGACGACATGGTTGCCATCGTTCGGGTTCGGGCCGCCGATCGTGACGTTCGGCGCCTGCGAGCTCACGCCGGCAGAACCGTTGGTCAACATCGTCGAGCCGTTTTCCGTCAGGCCGATCGAATTGCCGCGGATCGACGCGCGCTCGCCGCTGGCCACCACGGCGTTGGCGTTGGTGGTGTTGGTGTTGATCGTGATGCCGTTCGAGCCGTTGCCCGCGATGATGTTGCGGTGAGAGGCCAGGTTGCCGCCAATGGCGACGTCCGGTGCGCTGATGCTGATGCCGTTGCCGGTGTTCGGCAGCGGATCGTTGCCGTTGGCAGCCACGCCGATGCGATTGCCGAGCGCGACACCGTGGTCGCCGCTGGCATACAGCTGGCCGGTCGCGGCGTCGTAATGATTGTTGAAGGACACTGCATTCTGCGCGTTGCCGGAGATGAGATTGTTGTCGACGGTGGCGCGCGGCGCCGACACATTCAGTCCGCCCTGGGCGTTGGGAACCGCAACGGTCCCCGTGACATCAGTGCCGACGTAATTGTTCCTGATCACGATGTCGGCGCCGATGACCGGCGGCGTCAACGGGCCGAGCGGTATCGGACCATTGCCATCCGGATCCGCCTGTGACGCTCCGACGAACATCGCCGACGAGAGGTTGCCGGAAATGATGTTGCGCGCGGCGACCAGGGCGCCGCCGATGGTGACGTTTGGCGCCGTCACCAGGACGCCGAGGCCGGCGTTGCCGCGTGCGGTGGCACCGTCGGGACCCACCCCGATGTAATTGCCGGCGACCACCGCGCCAGCCGCGGTGGCGATGGAGCTGCTGACGCCGTTGACGCTGTGGAAGCTGTAGGCGAGGTTGATGCCGACGCCGTTGTTCCCCGAGATCACGTTGCGCGACTGCGGAACGGTGCCGCCAATGAGCACGTTCTCGACGCCGACGTTGATCCCGGCGCTGAAGTTCGGCGGCGCCGGACCGTTCGGCACCGCGTTGCCGGCGGTGTTGATCCCGATGTAGTTGCCGATCACCTGGGAAGTGGCCGCGGAGGTGACCACCGTGCCGTTGCTGTGGTGCACGTAGAGACCGATGCCGTCGCCGGCGTTGCCGGCGATGACATTGCAGGCGCCGGTGCACGAGCCCGCCGTGGCGCCTGCCGTGCCACCGATCATCGAGACCCCGTTGACGTTGACACCGTTACGCCCGTTCGGCACCGCGACGCTACCGTCCGCGCCGACGCCGATGTAGTTCCCCTGTACTACCAATTGCGACGGCAGGCTGTTCAACAGCGGGTCGGACGAGGTGGCGAATGTGTCGATGCCGTGGTCCCGATTGCCCGAGATCACGTTACGCTCGAGGGCCGACGTGCCGCCGATCGTGACGTTCGGGACCGACACGGCCACACCTCCCCGATTCGCCATCGCGCCCAGGCCGTCCTTCGTCGTCCCGATCAGGTTGTTGACGACCACCGTGCCGGTGCCGCGGGAGACGACCGTGTCGAAAAACGCGTCGGTCACGCGGACCCCGTAGTTGGTATTGCCCGAAATCAGGTTTCGAGCGGCGAGAGTAGCGCCGCCTATCAAATTGTTGGGCGAGCGCACCTGGATGCCGTCACCGTTCGGAATGGCGGCCGTGCCTTGCGCGTTAGTGCCGATGAAGTTGCCCTGAATGCTGGAGCCGGTGCTGTCCTCGGTGATGTGGATGCCGTTCGTGAACCCGCCGATGGCCAGTCCCTTGATCGTGGCCGCGCCGCGTGCCACGTTGAGGCCCGGGAAGAATCCCTGAGTGCCCGGCCCTCGCAGCTCGACGTTGATCACGGCGTTGGTGCCGGCCGCTAATGTGTTAGGCGACGAGCCCGGCTGCGTGTAGCCGTCGATGATCACCGGCTCCATGATCACGGGCAGTGGCGAGACCGGTGAGATCGTCGCCGGCCCGTTCGGAATATTGAACGTAATCGTGCTGAGACTGCTGCCGGAGTTGGCGTCGAGGATCGCCTGTCGCAATGACCCTGGACCCGAGTCGTCGGTATTGGTGACGACGAACTGCCCGGTGACACTGGGCGTCGCGCAGGCCGAGAACTCGGAGGTTCCGTCCGCAGCGGTCGCGGTCGCGGTTATGACTTCGGAGCCGGCCGGCGGTGCAATCGAAAATTCGAACGTCGCATTGCCGGCGGCATCGGTGGCCGCCGAACCAGATCCGAGATAACGGCGGCCTTCGCCAAATCCGTTCGGCTCGCATGCCAGGTTCGCATAGACGTCCAGTGCGAACGTGGTGGACGGCGTACTGTGCAACGTGCCGGAGACGGTGCCATCGGAACGAACGTCGGTAAACACCGGGAAGTTCTGGAATCCGTTCGGACCGGTGTCAGCATCGAGTCCATCATTCGCGGTGACACCACCTCGCCCAAGGTCGATGCCGAGCGACCCGTTGCTGAAGATGCTGTTGCCGCGGATCGCGACACCGCCGGCGCTGCCTGAGAGACCGACGCCGTTCAAGGCGTTGAACGCGATGACATTGGCTGCGGCGGCATCCGGCGAGCCCGACAAGGCGCTGCCGATCACATTGCCCGCGCCGGTGGCATTGATCAAGACGCCGTCGGAGGTATTCGCGAGCGCCGCCGTTCCCGTGATGTCAGTGCCGATGAAATTGCCCTGCACTTGATTGTTGGCGCTCGTCCCGAACATCCCAACCCCGTCAGCCGCATTACCGGGCTGTCCAGTGTTGGAACCGTTGCCCGAGATGATGTTGCGCGCGGCAGCGGTGGTGCCGCCAATCAGGTTGTTATTCGAGTTGTTGATCTCGATGCCACCGTTGGCGTTGGGCAACGCCGCCGTTCCGTCCGCGTTGGTACCAATCAGGTTCCCTTGCACGATGTTGTTGTGCGAGCCGAACATGTTCACGCCTACGGCGAACGCTCCGTTCAAGCCGTTGCCGGAGATCAGGTTGCGCGCACCCGGCGCGATGCCGCCGATGACGTTGTTGTTGGAGTTGTTGTTGAGATTGATACCGGAAGCACCATTCGCAATCGCGGCGGTTCCTGCCGGGTTGGTGCCGATTCGATTGCCCACAACGGTGTTGCCGGTGGCCACGACGGCCGGCGTCACGCTCGTATTGGCGCTCAGGTTGATGCCCGTTGTGGCATTACCCGCGATGACGTTGCCTGCACCGGCCGCCAATCCGCCGATGGTGTTGTTCGAGGTAAGCACCAAGATACCGGCGTTCAGGTTTGGTAATGCGGCGGTACCGCTGGCGTTCAAGCCGATGACGTTGCCTTCGACGAAGTAGTTCGACGACGCGGCGACGAACACCGCTGGGTTTCCGGTGCTCACGAAGGCCAGGTTCAATCCGTTGTTGCTATTGCCGGAAATCAGGTTGCCCTCGCCGGCGTTGGCGCCACCGATACGGCCACTGCCGGCGTTGAGTTGCACGCCGACGACGTTTGGAATCGCCGCCGTACCCGTTGCATCGGTGCCAATGAAGTTCGATTGCACGACCAGGTTGGTTGGCGTGGCGAGCACGACGGTGCTTCCGGTCGCTTGTGTGACCGCACCGGTGTCAATCCCCCTGCCGTTTCCGGACGCGCCGTTGCCCGAGATGACGTTTGGCGCCATCGGGCTGCCGATTGTGACGTTGGGCACCGACACTCGCACGCCACTTGCGCCAGCGATACCCGCAGCGGCCGCTGTGCCCGCGGGGTTGGTGCCGATGTAGTTGCCGAGAACGACGCTGCCGGCGCCGCTATTCACCAGAACGCCGTTGGTGACCTGGCCGCCGATGTTCACGCCGTTGTTGTTGTTACCGGAGATCACGTTTCGAGCGGCTGACGTCGTTCCCCCGACACGGTTATTTGGCGCTGTGAGGTTGACGCCTGTCCCGTTACCCGACACCACGCCCGCGGGCGTGAGGCCGAGGTAATTGCCCTCGAAGACGTTGTTGCCGTTGGTGGTGACATTGATCGCGTTCCCGCCCCAGCGAGTCAGGGAGAGCCCGCGGACCGTGGTGTTGCCGGCGCTGATGTTGAGGCCGTTGCCGGGCGCATTGATGCCGGTCAGTTCGATCAGCGGCGCATCCGCATATCCCGGCTGCGTCGTTCCGTCGATGATCACCGGGATGTTGATGGTCGGCAGTCCCGATTGTGGCGTGATCACGAACGGCGCTTCGCCGCTGATATTGAAGTGAATCTGATTCGTCGAGCCGACATTCAGGTTCGAGTCGCTGATCGCCTGTCGCAACGTGCCGAGGCCCGAATCAGCCGTGTTGGTCACGACGAACGTGAAGACCCCCGGTGCGATGGTGGTATTGGCGCCGCCGACGTTGTTGCTCGAGTCGGGATCGGCTTCCGTCGCCGTTGCAATCAACTGATTGACGCGCGTGCCCGCCGCAAACGCCTGCACGGTGACGGTGAATGACGCGTTGGCATCCGGCGCGATTGTCGGCAGGTTGCACTGCAGCGTTCCGTAGGAAACGACGCAGTCGATGCTACTGCTGATGAAATTCATGCCGGCCGGTACCACGAACGTGGCGACGACGTTGGTCGCCGGATCCGGACCGTTGTTGGCCACGAACGCGGTGTAGGTGAACTGGTCGCCCACCACGCCGGATTCAGGTCCGATCACCGTGCTGTCGAGATCGGCGGACGCGCCCTGATCGCCGGCGCACGTGTTGAACAGCAGGTAATAGGCGCCGCGCAGACCGCCGACGATGTCAGGCCGTCCGTCGACATTCAGATCCACGATCGCGAAGTGGTTCTGATTAGGGCCGGTGAGGTACGAGGCGGTCTCGGTGAACTGGCCCGCGCCGTTGCCCTCCAGGATGACCACGCGGTTCTCCGGGAACACAATCGCCACGACGTCGAGACGGCCGTCGCCATTCATGTCGCCGGTGGTGGCGAATCCGACGCCGCGCGGTCCGATGATCTCGGTGGCCGTCGGGAAGTTCCCGGCGCCGTCGTTCACGAGCAGCAGCAGGTTCTGGAGCACGCCGCCGCCCGGCGAGGTCGTGACCGCGAGATCCGGTGCGCCGTCACCGTTGACGTCGTTGACCTGCCGCAGCCGCTGCGAATTCACCGGCAAGGTGATGGCCTGCGGCGCGCTGAAGCCGCCCTCGCCATCCCCGCGCAGGACGCTGACCATCGGCACGCCGATGTTGTTGACGGCGATGTCGAGGTGGCCATCGACATTGAAGTCACCCAGGACGATGTTGCCCGGTTGCGCGCCGGCCGGCACCGAAATGGGCGCGGCGAACGTCCCATCGCCCGCACCCAGCAACACCACCACGGTGGTGTCGGCACTGTTGGCGCTGCTGACGACGACATCGGCATTGCCGTCGTGATTGAAATCGCCGGTCTCGATCGAGAACGTTCCCGCCAGCGGCAGGAACAGATCGTCCTGACCGCTGTCGGGGAAGTTGCCGGTGCCGTCGCCGAGGCCGACGCCGAACTCGGCGGGTTGCTGGAACGCCGCGTTGTTCTGGCTGATTGCCGCCAGGTCGGCGTGACCGTCATTGTTGAAGTCGGCGGTGGTAGCGCCAACTGGATTGTTCTCTTCGATGTATTGCGGTTCCTGGAAGCCGCCCTCTCCGTCGCTCAGGATCAGGACGAAATTGCCGTCGGACTTGGCGAAGAACAGATCGGGGAACGTGTCTTCGTTGAAATCGGCCGTCGTCACAATACCCGTGGTGGTGGAATTGAGCGGCGTGACGTAGGGTCCGCGGAATGTCGGCGACGAGCATGGCGCGTAGCTCGACACGAACAGAATCTCGGAGCTGCTGTTGTTGGCCCCGTTCTCCTCCGGCTGCGCCCCCGAAACCGATGCGGTATTCGTGAGTCCTTGTGCCGCCGTCGGCCGGATGACGATTCCATACTCACGTGATGCGCCTGGCGCAAGTGAACCGACCGGACACGTCACCGTGTGCGAGTCAGGGTTGTACGAACAGTTGTCATCAGTGACGGTGATGAACGTTGCCGCCGCCGGCAAGGTATCGGTCAGGACGACGTCGGTCGCCGCCACCGCGCCATGGTTCGTCACCGTGAGCGTAATCGTGGTGTTGGTGTTCAGGATCGGCGGTGTCGAGGTCTGCGTCACCGCAAGGTCGGTATCGAGCACCAGCTCCAGCACGCTGAATGCGTTGGATTGCGCCGAGGCCGGCGTGGCACCGCCGGCGACTGCGGTCAGGATGTAGCCGGCACCTGGGGTGTTGATCTGCAGCGCCCCGAACGTTGCGACGCCGGTTTCATCAGTGACCGCAACATTGCCGCTGATGACAACGCCAGGAACATTCAACGATAACGTCACCGCGACGCCCGGCGCGGCCGCGCCGGCATTGTCGATCACGCGGACGCGCACCGGCGGGGCCATCGTCGCGTTGACCGCGGTCGTGGTGGGCTGCTGCAGGAAGAACAGGTTCGATCCGGACGGCGTTACGATCGGGGGATCGGTCACGCCCGCTTCCGCGTCTTCCGTGTTCACGCTCTGTTGCTGCACTACGGGCGTGACGTCTTCGGTCGGCAACACGGTGGGATCGATCGACACCATCTTCGGGTTGCCGTTCTCGTCGAGAATCGGGTTGCCGTCCTGGTCGAGCTTCGGCACCAGCACGTTGTCGGAGGTGTCGTTGTCGAACACGCGGAGGACGATGCGGCCTTCCTCGCCGGGTGAGAGCCATAGCGTGGCATTGCGGTAATCCGGATCGTTTGGATTCGACGGTTGGCCGCTGGGCGGCACCAGGATTGGGTTGGCGATGTTCGTGACCAGCACGTTGCGCGTCTGGAACGCGAGCTGACAGCCGTTGGGCACCGTGACCGGCGTCCGGTAGGTCTTCAACAGCACCAATTGCGTGGCGATGCTCGCGGGCAATTGCTGCTGCGAGAGGAACAGGTTGACGTTGAACGCCGCGGTGGTGTTGCCGGTGTTGGTCACCGTCCACGTCACGTCGGCGATCGCGCCATTCTCGATGTCGGGGTTCTCGATGTCGGGGTTCTCGATATCCGGATTTTCGATATCCGGATTTTCGATGTCCGGGTTTTCAATGTCCGGGTTTTCAATGTCGGGGTTGCTGACCCGGACGTTCTCGATGTCCGGGTTCTCGATATCCGGATTCTCAATGTCGGGATTCTCGATATCCGGGTTTTCGATGTCCGGATTCTCGATGTCCGGATTCTCGATATCCGGATTTTCGATGTCGGGGTTGTAGACCTCGGCGTTCTCGATGTCTGGATTCTCGATATCCGGGTTCTCGATGTCGGGGTTCTCGATGTCGGGATTCTCGATATCCGGATTGAGCATCACGATCGCTTCGGCGCCGCCGGGGAGCTCGGCTGCGCTCGGATACTGCGACGGCGGCAGCTTGGTGAGGTCCACCAGTTCAACAACCTCGACGGTCACGCGCGCGTTGGGATTGCTCGAGGTGATGTAGATCGTTCGCGAGGCCGTCGAGCGAGCCGGCACGATCAACTCGATCGCGGTCTCCGGCGCGGGTGACGCGCCGGTATAGGGCGGCAGCGGGAACTGCTCGAACGAGGCGCGGCCGCCGGGCGGCTGGTTGAGGATCGTCATGCGGAAGCTGCGCGGCAGGCCGTCGCCGGTGTTGGTCGCGAACACGACGAAACCGCGCTGCAGCTCCGTCGACAGCGGCTTGGTGTTGCCCGGCGATCCGGCGATGAGGCCGGTGCCGGTGATGCGCGCCGAGTAGACGTTCTGGTTACGGGAGCCGGCGTTGTTGTTGCTGACGGTGCACTCGGTCACCGGCTCGCCGGGCATGAAGATGCTGGTCCGCGGCGCCTGGTCGGGACTCATCTTCGCGGGCGTGTACTTGGTCCAGTCGAGTTTGCCGGTCACTGGATCGCGCGTCGTCGGTGGCCTGACGTCGCGGTTGTCGGTCCAGGTGGCGTGGAACACCGGCGGCACGCCGTTGGGTTCGGTGTTGTAGATCCACTTTCCATTCGCATCCGGAATGAACGCCGGCGCCGCCGCCACATCGATGTAGTCGCCCATGAACGGCACGGTGCCCTTCTGGAACATCGGCAGGTTCGGCGGATTCGCCTGCAGCTCCTCGATCTGGCCGGAGCGGGGGTTGAAGCCCATCTGGTATTCGGACACCTGGACCGAATCGGCGAAGTCGGGCAGGTCGGCCGGCGACGCCATCGCGGAGCGGATGTCGATGGTGTGCCGGATCGCCTTGTTGGCATCGCTCACGGTCCGGTCGTGGACGGACCCGGCCGCCGCGAGCGCCTTCGTCTCGCGCACGTCGTAGAAGACGAGCATCAGCTTGCCGCCGGCAAACGTCATCGACGGCATCAACTGGTGGCCGCGTCCGGGCTCAGTGTGATCCTCGACGGGACGGATTGGCGCAAACGTTTTTCCATCGCGCGTCGTCGTGATGACGATGCGCGCGCCGTCGTTGCCGTCAGTGTCGGCGCCGAAGCCTCGCTGCGTCCAGGCGATGTAGATGCGGCCGGTGCCGTCGGCGGCCATCGTCGGATAGGCGTTGGTGCGGAAGTTGAAGCCGCTGGTGCCGAGATCGAACTGATCGACCTGCTCTTCGATCTCCTGCGGGTTCGAGCCAGGACGGCCGAACTCCTCCTCTTCTGACTTGCCGCGGTGCTCGAATAGCTTGTCGAGATTGCGCTTGACGTGCTTGGCCAGCTTCGCGAACTTGTGGGCGTGGCCCGGCGGGTCGAAGCGGCCGCCGCCGACCGGCAGCCTGGCCACCATCATCGCGTCGAGATCGTTGTCGTCGGTGAGATCGGGATCGAAGCGGCGATAGGCGACGAACACCGCGCCGGTTCGCGGATCGATCGCGATCGAGGTGCCCTGGTTGATGCGGTCCTGCGAGTTGCTGACGCGAATCGCGGAGCTCCAGGTGACGCCGCAATCCGTCGATCGTTTGAGCATCACCTGGGAGCGCAGCGTCGAACCTTCCCCCTCGAACTCGGTGTAGGTCACGTAGATCGCGCCGGCCGGAATCTTCTGGCCGGCCTGCGGCGGCGAGGGCTTCTTCTTCTTCCCGTTGCCTTTGCCGTTCGACTTGCCGTTGCCCTTGGTGCTGGTGGGGATGATGCCGGCTTCGGTGATCGTGCAGATTGCCGCGCTACTGCGCGGAACGTCGACCGCCATCCACGGCTTATCGAGGAAGGGCTCGCCGTGCGCGTCCCCTCGCGATGCCACCACCAGCGACGTACCGAGGTAGGCAAAGGGATCACCAGCTTCCTGGTTGTTGTTATCGATGAAGCGAGACATGAAGACAGCCGACTTGCCGCCCTCGCCGCGATCGAAGACGAGACCGTTGTAATAGATGAGACCGTGCGAGCCGGCGCGGACCACCGGGTCGGCGCCCGCCTGGTAAGTCTTCAGTGGCGATGCGAGTCCTGCCGGTGACTGATCCTGCGGATACCCGGGCAGCAGCGTGCTCGTCCAACGCTGGCCGCCGTCCTTCGACTTGAAGAGGCCCAGCCACGCGTCGCCCGTTTCCGGCTCGATGCACTTGCCGGTTTCCGGGTCGATGGTGCAGAGGCCCGGAATGTCGACGGTGCGGTAGTCATTCGATCCGCCGAGCAGATGCAGCGGATTGCGCGTCGACGCCGCCAGCGACGGCTCGTTCTGCCGTTGCAGGAACGGATCGCCCTCTGGAAACGTGGTGCCGGAGACCATGTTGACGTTGCGTCCGGGAATTTGCGCGCTGATGGTCGTCAGTGCAAGACCGACGGCTAATGCCACTGCGGACAACAGACGAATGAGGGCCGAACGGCTCGGTGCTGGGGGAGCAAACCGGCGCATAACACTCTCCAAACAGTCAAAAGGCACGTACGCAGCAGTCCAAGAATTTCCAGGACTGACTTCAAAGGACTTACGAGGTTGTTACAGAGTGGCCAAGTTTAGGTCAGTCCAGCGTTTTGCACAACGAGTACATGAGCTTCGTTCGATGTGTGCAACTCTAGGAAAGCCCCATTCGGGCCATTGGCCTAACCAGGTGGACCTGCCATCGAACACCCCCCTTCGACTCAGGGCTAACGCCCCTTTTGTTTGGCGGGTACTCGTCGGTCGTGGCTTCAGGCCGGCGGGTAGTACTCGGACTAGACGCAGGGACCGAAACCAAAGTTTCGGCCCGTCAAATTCGCGGGAATTGAGGTTTTTGGCCATTGCATGATATTCGTCGGTCTTCGCAATGATTGTCTTTCCACCGCCTTGTGCGAAGTGTGGCCGATCCGCGGCCCCGGAAGCGCAGTTCTGCCCGTCGTGCGGTGCGGCGTTGGGCTCCTCCGCTGAGGGATCCCTGACGCGCGCCGACCTGGCCAACGATGCGGTGACACTCCCCCCGGCGACAGGCTCGCCACGGCGCATAGGAGAGGGTCCCTTCCAAGCCGGCGATCAGGTGGGGCCGCGCTACACGATTATCCGGCTGCTCGGCGTAGGCGGCATGGGGGCCGTCTATCAGGCGTTCGATCACGACCTCGGCGTCGGCGTGGCGATCAAGGTGATTCAATCGGCGGCGCAGTCCGACGCTACCACGGCGCGAGATCTCGAGCAGCGCTTCAAGCGCGAGCTCATGCTGGCACGCCAGATCACGCACAAGTACGTCGTCCGCATCCACGACATCGGCGAGATCGACGGCGTGAAGTACCTGACGATGCCCTTCATCGACGGCGACACGCTGGCCGACCTGCTTCGGCGCGAGGGGCGCCTGCCGGTCTCGCGCGTGCTGGCGATGGCCACACAGGTCGCCGCCGGACTGGCCGCCGCCCACGACAAGGGCGTGGTCCACCGTGATTTGAAGCCTGAGAACATCATGATCGAACAGGGCAGCGGCGATGCGCTGATCATGGATTTCGGGATCGCGCGGTCGATGGTGTCGGGCAGCACGCAAACCGCGGCCGGTGCGGTGATTGGCACCGTCGCCTACATGGCCCCCGAACAGGCGCAAGGCAAGAAGGTGGATGGCCGCACCGACATCTACGCGCTCGGCCTGATCGTTTACGACTGTCTCGTGGGCCGCCAGCGGCTGACGCTGACCGACAACCCGATGACGGAGTTGATCGGCCGCTTCGCGCAGTCACCGCGGCCGCTGCGGGAGATCGACCCCGCCATTCCGGAGGCGGTCGACCTCATCGTGGGGCGCGCACTCGATCCGAATCCGGCGATGCGATTCCAGACGACGGGCGAACTGCTGACGGCACTGCAGGCGTTGACCCCCGACGGCCACTCGCGTATCGCGCGCACCGGTCTCACGGCCGCCGCACCCGCCAAGCGTTCGTGGTGGCAATTCGCGGCGGCAGGCATCGTGATTGTCGTCGCCACGGCCGGGGGCTGGCTGGCGTCGAACCGGACTCGCTCCGCGGCCGATGCTGCGCCACGCGAACCTGTCTCGGTGCTCGTCGCACAGTTCGATAATCGCACCGGTGAGGCGGTCTTCGACGGCGTGCTGGAACAGGCGTTGGGCCTCGGCCTCGAAGGCGCGAGCTTCGTCACCGCCTATCCGCAGCGCGACGCGCTGCGCTCGGCGGCGGCGATCAAGGCGGGCAGCCGGCTCGACGAGGCCACCGCGCGCCTGGTGGCGGTGCGCGACGGCATTCAGGTGGTGCTGGCCGGATCGATCGAGGCGGCCCGGGGCGGCTATGACATTCACGTGCGCGCGATCGACGTGCCGCGAAACGCCGGTATCGCCACCTTGAGCGAGCACATGGCCGACAAGAGCGCGGTGCTCGCCGCAGTCGGAACGATCGCCACGAAGCTGCGCCGTGAGCTGGGCGACACGACCGCCGAAGACGGCGAGGCCGGACGCGAGACGTTTACCACCGCATCGCTCGATGCGGCGCACGCCTACGTGCTTGGACAGGATCTGGCCAGGGCCGGCCGATTCAACGAGGCCATCGCGCAGTACCAGGAGGCGGTCCAGCATGATCCGAATTTCGGCCGTGCCTACTCCGGCTTGGCTACGGCAGCGTTTTTCGCGGGACGGCCAGACGAAGCCGAGCAGATGTGGAAGAAGTCGTTGACGTTGATGGACCGTATGACGGAGCGCGAGAAGTTCCGCACGCTGGGGACCTATTTCCTCGGCCCCGGCAACAACGACGAGGTGGCGGTGGAGAACTATCGCCGGCTGGTCGCCAGCCATCCATCCGACGGCCCGGGTCTCAACAATCTCGCGGTCGCGTTTTTTCGCGTGCTCGATTTCAAAGGCGCCGCCGAACACGGCCGGAAGGCCGCGGCGATCTATCCGAACAGCCTGAACTACCGCACCAACGTCGCGCTCTACGCGATGTACGCGAGCGACTTCGAGACGGCGGTTTTGGAGGCGAAGAAGGCCATCGCGATCAGCCCGTTCGATAAGGCCTACCTGCCGATCGCGATGGCGGCGCTGGTCGCGGGGCGATTCGACGACGCCCGCGCCGCCTATGCGGAGATGGCCAAGGCCAGTGCACGCGGGGCGTCGATTGCGAGCATGGGGCGCGCCGATCTCGAGATGTATCTTGGCCGCTATGACGAAGCCCGCAAGGAACTCGAGGCAGGTGCGGCTTCAGACGATGCGGGCAAGCTGCTGGCGCCGCGGGCGCTGAAGCTCACCGCGCTGGCCGAGATTGCGGGTGTCGCTGGCAATCACGCCGGCGCCGCGACGCTCGCCTCGCAGGCGCTCGCGATCTCGTCGGTCGAAGCTGTCGTCGTGCCGGCCGGACGCCTGCTGGCCGCGACGGGCCGCGACGCTTCCACGCAGGCGGCGCTCATGGAAAAGCAGCTCCGAAAACGCGGGCGTGCGATGGCGGCCGTCATCGGCGCCGAAGCCTCGCTGGCGGCGGGCCGGCCGGTCGAGGCGATCGATCAACTACTGGCGGCGCGGTCGTTGGCCGATCTCTGGCTGGTGCGTTTCATGTTGGGCCGCGCCTATGTTCAGAGCCAGCGCTATGCCGAAGCGGTGGTCGAGCTCGAAGCGTGTGAGAAGCGGATTGGCGAGGCGGCCGACGTGTTTCTCGACGACTGGCCGACGTTCCGCTACACCGTGCCGGTGAAGTACTGGCTGGCACGCGCGCAGGATGGCGTCGGGCAGAAGGAGAGCGCCATGAAGAACTACCAGGCGTACCTTGCGCTGCGGGACCACGTCGCGGGAGATGCGCTTGCGGCTGACGCGCGCAAGCGAACCTCCCGCTGAGTGGCATTTATTGGTTGTGCGGCACCAGCACCACCGTTGAAGTGGCTGCGGTGCGGCCGGACGCGTCTCTCGCCGTCACCGTGATGGTGTAGACGCGACCGTTGGAGTCGTTGCCGTTCCGATACGCTTCCAGCTTGATGACAAACGCATAGGTGCCATTGGCGTTGACGCTCACCGTGCCAGAAGGTTGCACCTTCTTGTATTCGTCAACGACCGCGAAGGTCACGCTCACCAGATTCGCATCGATGGCGGTGCCGCTCACCGTCACCGGCGTCATGGTCTTATTGGGCGACCACAGCAGCACGTTCGGCGTGGCCGACGTATCGATCACCGGCGGCTGAGTGTCGGCCACGATCACGGTGCGCGTCGCGGTGGTGGTGTTGCCGGCGGCGTCCGTGGCCACGTAGCTGAGCGTATAGCTCCCGGCCACGTTCGTATTCACCGTGCCGGTGCGCGTCACTGTGACCACAGCCGATACGACATCGACTGCGGTCGCGCCGGGATCGGTAAATGCCGATTTCAACTCGACGTTCATCACCGCGGCGCCGGCCAGGGTGATCACCGGCGCAGTGGTATCCCGCACATCGAGGTCGAACAGGTTCGTCGGCGGCGTCGAATTGCCGGACGTGTCGGTGGCGACGCAGTTCACCTTCGTCGTGCCGACTGGGAATTGATCGCCGGAACGCAGTCCGTTCGCGGACTCGCACACCACGTCCACCGCGCCGCTGCTGTCGCTGGCTGCCGGCGTCGTGTAAAAGACGACGGCGCCTTCAGGGCTCGTCGCCTCGGCAGGGTTGGACGGTGAGAAAGGCGCGCCGGGCGTTCCGCCGCTCAGGTCAAATGCCGGCGGCGTCACGTCCCGCACCACCACCAGAAAGCTTGCCTCGGCAACATTCGGCGCCGGATTCGAGCGCACATCCGCTGCCGAGCACGTCACGCCGGCAGTACCGATCGGGAACACACCGGAGAACGCGTAAACGTTGCCGCTGCCGCCGATCAGAGAAACAGGCGCCGCGCCCGACATGCACGTCACGTTGCCGACCGCCACGTTGTCGGTGACCTCAATCGAGAACCCCACCTGCTCGTTGCCGGTGTTGTCCAGATCGTCGGCCACGAACGTCGTCTCGGGCACGATCAGCGTCGGGTTCAGCACCGCGATCTCCGGTGCGATCGGATCGTAGATGTCCTTCGGCGGCCCCGTCGCGATGCTGCATTCGGTGAAGCCGGTGACGAAGTCACCGACCGTGCAGGCGGCGCCGGTGCACGTCGCGCAGTTGGCGCCTTGCGCCACCACGCCGAGGGCAATGCGGCCGTTCAGCGAGGCGATCACATCGCGCGTGCAGTTGAGGGCCGACTCTTCACAGTAGGCGCGCAGCGTAATCAGGCCCCGCTCGCCAGGCGCGAGCGCGAACGTCGCGTTGTCGCGGCTCGGGTCGTTGAAGCTGCGGTCGAACGGATTGGCCTGCACGTTCGGCGACACGATGTTCACCAGCGGCACGCTTTGCGCCGTCTGCGGCGCGGCGTTGCTGCCGGGCACGGCGCAGACGGCCGCTGGGCCCGTGAAGATCTTGCGCACGGCGAGCTGATAGCGAACGCCGGCGGGCGGGTCGTCGACGTAGATGTTGGCCTTGTAGGCGGAGGTTGTGTTGCCGTTGTTGCGCACGGGCCAGGTACTGTCGGACACCTGGAAGCTGCCGTTCTCGAAATCGGGGTTCTCGAAGTCAGGGTTCTCGAAATCGGGATTCTCAAAATCCGGGTTTTCGAAATCGGGATTTTCGAAATCGGGATTTTCGAAATCGGGGTTCTCGAAATCGGGGTTCTCGAAATCGGGGTTCTCGAAGTCCGGGTTTTCGAAATCCGGATTCTCGAAATCGGGATTGCGAATCGAGGAGGAGGCCGACAGCGTAAAGTTCTCGAAGTCAGGGTTCTCGAAGTCGGGATTCTCGAAATCCGGGTTCTCGAAGTCGGGGTTATGGAGCTCGGTATTTTCGAAGTCGGGATTCTCGAAGTCGGGATTCTCGAAATCGGGATTGAGATAGACGATGTCGAACGCGGTCAGCGTCGATTGATCCGGCAGCTGCTCGACGGTGACCGGCACCAGCACATCGGGCGCCGCATCGGGATTGGCCGGCGGATTCACGAGGCCGACGAAGACCGTCCGAGACACGCTCGAACCCCGCGGAATGCGTACCACGATCTGTGTCGCTGGCAGGGTCGGAGCGCCGTTACCGTCGAGCGCGCCGAAGCCGCTGAATTGATCGAACGACGCGATCACGCCCGCCGGCGGAGCCGCCTGCAGCACGTAATCATGTTCCTGCGCCGTGGTGTTGTGGGCGATGACCACAAACGATCGCTGCAGACCGGCGATGCGCTTCGAGTTCTGCGGCGCCGACACCACCAATCCGGGCCGCAGCTGCGCGGTATAGACGTCCTGGTTGCGAATCCCGGTCTGGCCCGGCGTGCACATCACCTGGTTCGGCCCAAGGACTGCCGGAGTGAAGTTGTCCCACTTCGTGTCGCGAGGCGAGCCAACGTTGCGATTGTCGGCCCAGCTGACGTGAAAGACCGGAGCAGGTCGGTTGCCGGTCTGCCCGGTGTTCCACGACCAGGTGCCATCCACATTGGCAACGAAGCTCTGACTGGCGATGTCGATGTAGTCGCCGATAAACGGGAAGCTGCCCTTCGAGAAGATCGGCAGGTTCGGCCGGTTGTACTGCAGCTGAACGCGCGGACCATTGACCGTGCCGCGGCCTTCGCGGTACGCCGATACCCGGTCACTCTCGCCGAGTACCTGAAGTGCTCTCCAGGCTGCAACTACCCGACGCCAGACAGTGCGAGTCCACCATGGCCGCGCGCATATCGAGCGTATGGCGCCGGCTCAGGCCGTCCGGATGGGTCAGCATGCACGCGAACACCGCCGAGAACGTAAGCGTGCCACCGCCCGCGGCCTGGCAATCCGTGAATGCCTTGAATCCATACTCGAAGACGAGGTCTTCGAACCCACCCGAGGCATCGTCGCGCAGGTCGTAATAGGCGAGCGCGACCTTGCCGCCGGCGAAGGCGAGCGCCGGCATGATCTGGTGCCCCGCGCCGGTAAATGCGTCGGCCACCTGCGGCGCGGTCCAATTGGTGCCGTCGATGCCGTTCGACAGCACGATGCGCGCATCGTTCGGCCGAGCGCCACCGAATCCGCGAGCCGACCAGGCCACATACACGCGGCCTGGCTGACCGGCGGGGCGTCCCTCCGCTTCCGCCGGCACAATCGCAATCGTTGGATAGGCGTTGGTGCGGAACGTCAGCACCGTCGAGGCCTGATCGAATGGCTGAAACTGGTACCCGCCGGGCGTGATGGCCGCGGCCTTCGTGAACGACTGTCCGCCGTCGGTCGATCGCGCGACCAGAATCGCGTTGCGGCTGTTGGCGTCGCCGGGAATCGCAAACTCGCGCCACGCAATGTGGATCGCGCCAGTCCCCGGATCGATGGCGATGGTCGTGCCCTGGTTCCTGGCCACGCGCTCGCTCAGCTTCGACGGGTTCGACCAGGTCACGCCGCAATCGTTCGAGCGCGTGAACAAGATCTTGGAGCGGACATTGAGCTGTTTGTCCTGCGGCTCGTTGGTGTCGTTGCCGAGGAAAGACGTGTAAACAAGGTAAACCGGACCTGCCGGCACTGCGCGTCCGTTGATGGTGCAGGTCAACCCGCCGCGTGGCACGTCGGCGACGATCCAGGGCTTATCGAGAAACTGGCCAGCGGTGCCGACGTCGATCGGCACCGTGCCGAGATACTGGATGGGATCGCCGCCGTCCTTGTTGTTGTTGTCGATGAACCGGGCCACGAACACCTTGCCGACTTCGCCCTCGCCACGATTGAAGGCAATGCCGGAGTAATAGAACAGTCCGCTGGTGCCGGCACGCACCGTGGCGTCGGCAGCGGCGGCCAGCCCCTTGATCGGAGAGGTGAAGCCTTCGTTTGAAGCATCGAGCTTGTGGCCCGGCAGCAACGTCGACCGCCACGTCGCGCCGCAGTCAAACGACTTGAAGACGCCGAGCCATGCGTCGCCGACTTCACCGGCGGCTTCTTCCACGTCCACCGCGCGGTAATCGTTGGCGCCCGCCAGCAGGTGGCACGGATTGCGCGACGAGACCGCGATCGAGGGCTCGTTCTGTCGTTGCAGGAAGGGGTCACCGACGATCGTCGACGGGGGGGTAAACGTAGCTGGGCCGCCGCCCATATTGACGTTCGGTCCAACCACGACTTGGGCGATAGCCGGACTTACCGCGCCGATGCAGAACAGCGCACCGAGCGTCAGACGTGCAAACGACAACAGAAGACTCGGCGAGGGGGGCCGCATCACGTCCTCCAAACTGAACCGTATTTGTGGCCAGGACTGCTCAGGAAGGCCTACAAGTGAATTCCAGACGACTTACTGTATGCCAACCTGACCATTTGCACAATGTTTTGATGCTCCTTGGCAAATACGAAGGGCCGAAACAAAAGTTTCGGCCCTTCGAAAAAAAACGGCTGAGAAGGCGAACCCGAGGGCCGCGTCGGCTTACTTCGTTGGCTCGGATGAGGGTGGGACGATGCCCTTCAAGCGCATGTAGGTGACGAGGTTACCGTAGTGCTCGTTGACGTGCGAGTTGTTGAACGCAAACACGCCCAGGCGCGGCTGCATGCCCAGGAACATCTTGATAATCTCGCCGCCCTTCTTGTCGTCCATGGCGGCCAGGCCGGCCTCACAGAACTCGAACGAGGCGGCCAGGGCCTTCTGCAATTCGGCCTTGCCGGTGGTGCCCTTCTCGATGCCGCTCATCGGCGGCTTCATCCCGCTGGCGGCGCCGCAGATGCCGAAGTTGCCGTCGGCAATGTGTCCGATTAGCTGGCCCAGGCTGCGCACCTCGGGGACCGGCTTGAACGCATAGAGGTCTTCGGGCACCTTTTCGGCGGTGCGGATGACGGGGTTCTTGATTTGCGCGAGCTGCGCCTTCACCGTGTCGGTGAAAGGATTCTGTGCGTACGCGGACGTTGGGACGAACAGCGCGGCGGCAACAGCCGCGGCCAGGATGGTGCGTGTCATTGGGATCCTCCAGGTCCCCCGCCTAACGGCGGGGGCTATATGTTCGGTGTTGGATGCTGCAAGCCGAGCCTAGGATTCTGACAGAAATTTGTAACCTACGCCCCTTACTGTGACGAGATGCTTGGGCTTGGTGGGGTCGACCTCCAGGTAGCGCCGCAAACGCACCACGAAGTTGTCGATCGCGCGCGTATCCGTATCTTCGTGCAGGTCCCAGACGTCCTCGAGGATCGCCTTGCGCGACACCGCCTTGCCGGCGTTCTTCACGAGATATTGCAGCAGGTCGCATTCCATCTGCGTTAGCTGA
The DNA here is from genome assembly GCA_963784445.1 of uncultured Acidimicrobiia bacterium. Lineage (GTDB taxonomy): Bacteria > Acidobacteriota > Vicinamibacteria > Vicinamibacterales > UBA2999 > 12-FULL-67-14b. Next base: position 705,849 of record CAWARO010000004.1, read on the forward strand.
TATTTCTTGTCGCCGACGTGCAATTCGAGTGCCTCGAGATCGAGTCGCTTGCCCGCGAACTTGAGCTCCTCATGCTCGTGCTGATCCTGCGTAAGCCATTCGAGCCGGCGCAACAATCCGCGCAACCGCGCCAGCAGGATTTGCAGCTCGAACGGCTTGGGCAGGTAATCATCCGCGCCCGCCTCGAATCCCTGCAGCACGTCGGCCGGGCGTCCACGCGCGGTGAGCATCAGCACCGGAACGAAATGCCCGGCGCTGCGCAGCTCCTTCACCACCGAGAAGCCGTCCTTGCCCGGCAGCATCACGTCGAGGATCACGGCGTCGTATCGCGTGCGTTCATCGAGCAGCCGTGCCAGCGCGTGGGCGCCATCGCCGTCCACGTCTACCGAGTGCCCCTCAGCTTCGAGGTTGAAGCGCAGGCCGTCGGCGAGGTGCGCTTCGTCTTCGACCACGAGGATGCGACTCATCCTTCGACTCCCATCCGACCGCGCGCTTCGCGCGCGGCCGGTTGGTCGCTCAGGACAGGTCCTTCGACTCGCGGAAGTTCGAGCGTGAACGTGGCGCCCTTGTCTTCACCTGCGCTCTCCGCGAACACGCGGCCGCCGTGGCGTTTTGCAATCGAGCGGACGATGTAGAGCCCGAGGCCGGTGCCTTTCACTTTCGTGCCGCGCGGCTGGAAGCGGTAGAAGCGATTGAAAATGCGTCCGAGCTGGACGCGGGGAATGCCGCTGCCGGCGTCCTTGACGCGCACCCACGCGGTGTCGGGCGTGACGCCCGCGGCACGCACGGTGATCTGCGGCGTGCCGGGCGAGTACTTCACGGCGTTATCGAGGAGGTTGGCGATCGCCGTGCGCAGCTCGTCGACATCACCGTTCACGACGATTGGCATGGCTACATCCGCGTCAGCGATAGTGATCGCGTTCTCGGAGAGGTGATGGCGGGTGCGTGCTGTGTCCACGCATTCCTGCACCAGCCACGACAAATCCACCGGCGCGCGGTGGTCGAGCTTGCGTTTCTGCCGCGCGGCGCCGGCGCGCAGCACCTGTTCGACGGTGTGCTGCAGGCGGTCGGCGTCCTGCAGCATCACGCGATAGAACTCCTTCCGCTGCGCGTCGCCGACGTCGCGCGCTTGCAGCGTTTCGAGGTACAGCCGGATCGAAGCGATCGGCGTCTTGAGCTCGTGGGTGACGGAGTTGAGGAAGCTGTCTTGCTGCTCGGTGATGCCCATCTCGCGGACCAGGAACACCGTGTACACGATGAGGCCGGCGATGATCAGCGAGAAGGTGATGACGCCGAGCACGAGCGGCGCGACGCGCCGCCCGTTGACGATGATCCAGCCGATGTTGAGCGTCACCGCGGCGGCGACGAGAACGACGCAGAGGACGACGAAGACGATCGAAGCGGTCTGGCGTCGGGTCATCAGGCCAACAGGCTAACAGGCCAACAGGCCAACAGGCTACCCCGTCGGTCTGGCTTGTTGGCCTTGTTGGCCTGTTGGCCTTGTTGGCCCGTTGGCCTTGTTGGCCTGTCTATGCCGCTTCTTCTTGCGGTTCCGACCGGATCTTCGCGACCTTGATGTCCCAGGCGAGCCCGAGCATCTCGAGGGTCTTGATGCCGATCCAGTTCATGTCGATTTCATACCAGGCGAGGCCGTGGCGCGCCGACACCGGATGCGCGTGATGGTTGTTGTGCCAGCCTTCGCCGAACGTCAACGCCGCCACCCACCAGCTGTTGCGCGAGTCGTCTCGGGTCTGGAAGCGGCGCGAGCCCCATAGGTGCGTGGCCGAGTTCACGAGCCAGGTCGCGTGCAGGCATAACGTGGTGCGGAGGAAGATGCCCCACAGCACGTAAGGAATGCCGCCGAATGCGAGCAGGACGAGGCCGAGCACCACTTGCGGTATCCAGTGCCAGGTGGTCAACGCCACGTGGAATTTGTCCTTGCTCAGATCGGGCGTGTAGCGGGCGAGGATCTCAGTATCGTGATGCATCGCCTTGCCGGTCATGATCCAGCCCATGTGCGCCCAGTACGTGCCTTCACGCGGGGTGTGCGGATCGCCATCGTGATCGGAATGCTGGTGATGAATGCGGTGCGTGGCGACCCAGAAAATGGGTCCGCCTTCCAGCGCGAGCGTGCCGCACGTGGTGAGGAAATATTCAACCCACTTCGGCGTCTTGTAGCCGCGATGCGTCAGCAGCCGGTGGTAGCCCATGCCGATGCCCAGGGACCCGGCCACCCACCACAGGAAGACCATCATTGCGATGGCGCCCCAGTCGATGAAAAAGAAGGCGGCGACGCCGAGGATGTGGAAGATGGTCATGGCCACGACGGTGATCGTGTTGAGCTCGCCGTTGGAGGCCTTGCGGCCATAGATCTCGGTAACTGGAATCATGTCGGCAACGACAGTATCAAGAGCTGGGAAGCGCTTCTGTAATACTTCTGTCGCCTCGCTAAGTGCCTGATTTTGCACGCTTCCGCACCCGTGATATTGTTCCAGCCAATATATGGGGACATCGATGCTCGAGCGGGAAATGAAGCGGGGCAGTGCGGAGCTGTCTGATCCTGGCGCTGCTCGAAGAGCGCGAGCGCCATGGCTACGACATCGGCAAGCAGATCGACGAGCGATCCGACGGCACGATCGTGTTTCATATCACTTCTCTCTATCCGACGCTGTATCGCCTCGAATCGAAGGGCATGATCGAAGGCCGTTGGGTTGAGAAAGCCGGGCAGCGGCGGCGGCGATACTACCGGCTGACACCGGGCGGTCGCGGCGTGCTGGTGCGGCAGCGATCGATCTGGCAGAACTTCGCGAACGCGGTCAATCGTGTGGCGGGGATTAAACATGCGTGACCATTCGACGAGCTCATGGTCACCCCGAGCGGAGTCGAGGGGTGACTGGCATCAGCGCATTGAGGCGGCGTTCGCGAACACCGGCATCGATCGCGACATTCTCGAAGAGCTCGCGCAACACGCGGAAGCGACTTATGACGCGCATCGCGCCGATGGACTGGATGCCGAACAGGCCACCGCGCGGATCGACGCGTTGATCGAGGGTTGGCGGACCGATCCGGCCGCACTACGCCGCATGGTCAAGCGCGCGGTCGTTAAGGTGCCGTCATCCGAGTCGGGATCATTCGCGTCAGGCGTCGTCGCGGATGCGATCTACGGTTTCCGGCTGCTGCGATCGAAGCCTGGCTACGCGACCGTCACCATTCTCACCATCGCGCTCGGCGTGGGCGCTGCGACGACGTTATTTAGTGTCGCCTTCGGCGTGCTGCTGCGCCCGCTCCCGTGGGGCCATACCGAGCGCCTCGTTCGTCTCAGCGAGACTCGCGGCGGCCGGCAGGGACGCGTGCCGGGCACCATGATGAACGGCAGCTACATCGCCTGGGCCGATGCGCCGCAGACACTCGATGCCATCGGGTACTACGCCGGCGACAACCCGGCGACCCTGACTGGGGCAGGCGACGCGACCAGAGTTCCGGTGTCGCGCGTGACACCCTCGACGATCGCGTTGCTGGGCGTCAGTCCGGTTCGCGGACGAATCTTCGAAGCCACGGATGGCAGAAGCCGTAACGATCAACCGTCTGTGGTCCTTGTGTCGTACAACCTGTGGGAACAACGCCTCGGGTTACGCGACGACATCGTTGGCCAACCGCTCGTGCTCGACGGCGTGCCACACACGGTCGTGGGTGTAATGCCGCGGGAGTTCAGGTTCCCGAGCGCCGAAACGCGAGCGTGGATTGCGTGGCAGGCCCCTCCGGTCGATAACCCTGGCGGCACGAAAACCGGCACCATCATGCGCGCGATCGGCCGGCTCAAACCAGGGGTGACCACGGCGCAAGCCGCGGCAGAGGGGACCGCACGAGCGATCGCGGCGCCGGACGCAGGTCCGGTCGCGATGGCGCTCTTCGGCGCGCGCGAGCCTATTCAGATCACCGTGACCGATGCCATGGAAGCGGCGGCGGCCGATGTGCGGCCCGCTATTGTGATCTTGCTGATCGCGTCGCTGTTGCTGTTTGCCACCGCGATTGCGAATGTCGCCAACATGCAGCTGGCGCGGGCCACTATTCGTCATCGCGAGCTGACCATTCGAGCCGCGCTGGGCGCCTCGACCGGACAGTTGGCGCGCCAACTCCTGATCGAGAACGCCATCGTCGGTGTGCTTGGCAGCATGGCCGGCCTGGCGCTGACGGTCTCCCTGCATCGCGCGTTGCCCACCCTGCTCCCGGCTGGATTCCCTCGCGTGGATGCGATCGAAATCGATGGGCGGGTGCTCGCATTCACGCTGCTGCTCTCCGCGATCACCACGATCGCGTGCGGCATCCTGCCGCTCTTGCACGTGCGCCGACTCGAGATCGCGCGATCGCTCGGCGATGGCAGCGCCGGCTCGGCCGGCGCCGGCCGCGGCCGCGTGGCCGGTGTGCGCGCCTTGATTGTCGCCAGCCAGGTGGCCGTCACGTGCGTGCTCGTGGTCGGCGGTGTGCTCCTGGCCCGGAGTTTCACGGCCCAGATCAACGCCGACCGCGGCTACGAGCCGGCGAATCTCTTGACGGCGTCGATTCCATTCCCAACCAGCTATTCGGTTGAGCGGAAAGAGCAGACCCTCACGCACATCCTCGACCGCCTGCAGCAGCGCCCGGGTATCACGCGCGCCGCGATCAGCGGCGGGCTGCCGCTCGCGTCAGCCGGCGGCTTTTCCGGATTCAATTTTCCATCGCCGTTCCGCGAGGGCACGATCGTCGATGCCGAAGTGATCCGGCGCGTGGTCACGCCCGGCTATTTCGATGCCCTGGGGATGCGCCTTCGTGCCGGCCGGCCCATCGAGGACTCCGACACCGCGCTGTCACCGCCTTCCGTCGTCGTCAATCGATCGTTCGTCGCGAAGTATCTCGAGAACGTACCGATCGAAAAGGCCATTGGCGTTTCACTCGGCACGGCTGCGGTTCGGGTCATCGACCGTAAGGTTGAAGCGTTCATCGTCGGCGTGGTCGACGACCTCAAGCAGGACCGGCCGGGCGATCCACCACAGGCCGAGATGTTTGTGTCGTTCACGCAAGTGGCGGGCACCAATGCGGGGGCCCAGTTCTATGTCGTCGCCCGCACCAACGACGATCCGACGCGCTACATCGAGGCGCTACGGACGACGATTCGTGAGGAGGATCCCACCCTTGCCCTGGATGCAGTGATGACGATGGATCAGCGGGTCGGCGCGTCACTGTCGCGCCCGCGGTTGTACGCGGTACTGTTTCTCGGCTTCGCGATCTTCGCGCTCGTCATCGCGTGCGCCGGGCTGTTCGGAGTGCTGTCGCAGTCCGTGTCGCAGCGCTCGCGCGAGCTGGCGGTGCGGACGGCGCTCGGCGCCAGCCGCGGCGCGGTGATTGGTGTCGCGTTGAAGCAGATGGCGATCGCGACGATCGCCGGGTTGGTGATCGGGCTTACCGCGTCGGCAGTCTTATCGAACAACCTGACGCCGTTCATCTACGGCGTGTCCACGCTCGACTGGCTCAGTTTCGGTGTTGCACCGCTGGTGTTGATCGTGGCCGGCGCGCTCGCCTGCATCGTGCCTGCGCGAAGAGTGGCGCAGACGGATCCGGTGCAGGTGTTACGACAGACTTAACGGCCGAGCACCGACCGCCGCCACGTTTCGACGAGCGCGCGATTGGGTCCGCCGAGCTTCTGGTGGCGCTCGACGTAGGTCCGGAACCGGGCGAGGTTGTCAGGACTGAGGCTCTTGTCCTGCTGGTGCATCTTGAACAGCACCTGGATCGCCACAAACAACAGCGGCTGATCGTCGACCCTCGTGTTGTCCAATTGATCTTTCAGCTTCGGCAGCGCGCCGCTGAAGTCTCCCACCATCGCGAGCGCGACGGCTTCGCGCCGCAGCCGCGCGTTGTCGTCTTCCCAGGCCGCCGGCGCTTCCTCGAGCACTTCGAGTGCCTGCCGTCCATCGCCGATCCGTAACAGCGCATCGACCAGGACGGGGTAGACGGCCGCCGGGTTCTCGCTGAGCAGCGCCATTTGCCACGAGCCGATCGCTTCGCGATCGCGGCCGCTCAAGGCGTGGGTGGCGCCGAGATAAAAGGCTGCACCGAGAAAGTCAGACGCCCCCTTCAGCGTTTGCTGGAACCACGCCGCGGCCTGCGCCACTTCGCCCTTGCTCAGCGCGTTGAGGCCCCGCACGAACGCCAGATTCAATTCATCGTCGGGCGACCCTCCAGCGCTTGCCGGCGCGTCGTAATTGCCCGAGCGCGCCTTCTCGATCACTGCCTCGACGTCAGCCGATGGAGGATGCATGTCGGCGAGCCCATCGAGGAATGGCTGAACCACGCCGGGCGTGAGGACGGTCTGCGCGGAGAACTGCGGCACCGGTGCGACGATGCGCGACGGCGCCACGGGCGCAGGCGGTGCATCCGGATCTCTCGGAACGCCGAGATCTGGCGGCGGTTCCGCGGCAGCCATCGCTGTGGGCGACAACATGAACGGGCGCGTCAACCGCAGCTCGGGCTGCCCGGGAACGTTGATGAGCGCGCGGGCAATGTATTCACCGGCCGGCAGCACGCCGAGCCGCATCGTGGCCGCAAACGCGCGCACGTTGCCGCGCGCCACATTGCGCGCTTCCACGTTCACCAGCGCGTTGCCGTTTTCCGCATCGGCGATCTGCAAGGTCACTTTGGCGCGGCCCAGCAGCGACTGGTCGCCGCCGGTCAACTCCAGCATGGCCGACACCGTTTCGTTGTCGATCACCGTCGACGGGCGCGGCCGCGGTAATTCACCTGCGGTGGGCGGCTGAGGCACGAGCACCAGATCCGACACGCTCACGCCGCCGCTCATGCGCGTGAGCCGCGCGTTGATGGAATGATGCACGCTGCCGCTACGGCCCGATTCGTCCACCGCCGCCAGACGCAGCGTGTATTCGCCAGGGTCGAGCGACACGGACGTCAGGACCAGCCGCGGTGATTCATCTTTCGCGCTGGCCGGCAAGAGTGTGGACACGCCGCCCCGATTCACGACGATCTTGTCATTCTTGTCGAGGATGATGACGCCGATCGGCCACTCGGCCGGCGTCGTGGCGGGATCGCCGACCTCCGCGGTAATCACGACGCGAACCTTCGCGGTGGCGGTGTCGACGGCGGTGTAGGTGGCGACGCGCATCGGTAACCCGCGAACCGGCAGCGGGCTCTTGAGCACCTCGCCGACCTGTTGCTGCGGCGTCAGGGCACGGTTGACCGTCGTTTCGTCTGCAGTGTCTCGAATGACGAACGTTGGCCGCGCGCGCACGGTGAGGCCGCGCGGCCGCACCTCGACCTTGATGCGGCGTTCCTTGCCGGTGCGATCCGCGTCGGTGGGCTCGAAGCCGATCAGGTAATAGCCGGACAGTTCGCGGCCAAGCCGATCGAACGCGGCGTTGCCGTTGCCGATCACGGTGGTCATCGATCCGCGCGTTTGCGCAGCCACCTGTTCGAGTCCCTCGCTCATCAACGCATCGTCGAAGAAGCGCGAGTTGGCGCTCGGCAGCCCGCGGTCTTCGATGTCGAAGAAGGACTGTCCCGGCCGAATGATGTGAATGGTGGCGCGCGCTTCCGCGGCGCGGCGTCCGATCTCCGCCATGCTCGACCGATCGCGCGCCACGAACATGCCTTCCGAGATCATCACGATGTTGACCGGCGTCTTGAGCTGCACCATGTTGCGCAGCAGCGCTTCCATCGATTGCAGCGTCGAGCGTGCGCGAGCGCTCGCTTCGAGGACAAGCTGGCGTGCGTCGGCTTCGACCTGGTTCTGGCAGGCCTCGAGCCCCGCACCGGTTTCACCCTGGCATTCGCGATCGATGGCTTGCTGGAACGTTCCCGGGTCGTTGTTTTCGAGCGCCCAGGCCTCGCTGATGTTGACGCGCGACATGCCGGTGCGGCTGCTCGCCGCTCCGGTGACGCGCATCAGGGCGTCGGTGATGCGCTTGCGATCCGCGGTGAACTCGACGCCGCCCACGCCAGTGGGAATCCGCGCGAGGCCGACCATGTCGCCCGGCGCCAGTCGATCGAACAACGTTTGCGCGGTGCGCAGCAGGCTGCGCGAAGCGCCGACGCGGAGGCTGCCCTCGTCGACCACGAACAACAGCAGCCGGCCGGTGGTTTCGGTTTCGTTCGAGGTTGATGCGGTCTCGCGCGGCGTGGACGGTGTGGCGTTGGTCGGCGTGGTCGAGATGAACTGGATCGAGCTGATCGGTCGCGGCTGGCCGTTGACCTCGAGCTGAAAGTCGGCCGGCGTCAGCGTGGTGACGGGTTTCGACTCGCGATCGACGACGTTGACGTCGACGAGCACCAGCTCCGCCTTGGTTTCAAAGACTGGCCGCGGTTGCTGCGGCTGCTGCGCTTGAAGCGCAGCAACAATCAAAAATGAAAAATTAAGAATTAAAAACAGGGAACGCATGTCACGAACCCGGTGCGCGATAACCCTGGCGCGACCGTACGGTGTAATTCGCGCCGGGGATCTCAACCTTCACCTCGCGCCACGAGCCGTTGCGCTTTGGATTGTTCGACTCGTAGCCGAGGATGTACTGATTCGAGAGCTCTTCGAGAATTTCGGCGAACGGTTCGTCGAGTTGATCGCTGCGCTCGACGAACAGCGCGCGGCCGCCGCTCAGGTCGACCAGGCGCTCGATGCCGGATTTGAGCTGCGCTTCCTTGACGCCGCGGCCGAGCGCGACCATGAACAAGGTGGCGTCGTTGGCGCGCACGGCCTGTTCGACCGCGTGAATGGTGGCGTGGCTGGTGCGATCGTCGCCGTCGCTGAACACCACGAGCACGCGGCGGCCCGGCTGGCGCGACAACTGCTGCACGCCGCGGATGATCACGTCATATAACGCGGTGCCGCCCCACGCCGTCAGCCGATCGATGGCGCGCGTGCGCTGCGCCACGCTGGTCTCGCGCTTGGTCAGCGTGAACATGTGATCGTTGAACGCCGCCACCGTCACCTGGTCCTTGGGCCCGAGCGCCGCCAGGAATTTCTTCGCCGCGTTTTTCAGCTGCGGCATCGCCTGGGTCATGCTCTCGCTGACGTCGATGGCTACGACGATCTCGAGCGGCGATCCTTCGGCGGAGAAGTGGCCGATGGTTTGCGGCACGCCGTCTTCGGTGAGACGGAACGACGCCTTCGGCAGGCCGCCGACAAACCGCCCGCGCTCGGTGACGACCGTCGTGATCTGCACGACCTCGACGTTCACCTTCTCCACCTGGTCGAGGCCCTTGGTCCGCGAGCTCGCCACGATTCTGCCGCCGCCGATCAGGTTGGCGACCACGCGGAAGGTGTGCGCGCGCACTTCGGCGCCGGCGTCCCACGTGCACTCGGCCGCGATCGGATCGAGCACGTTGCACACCTGCTTGCCGTCGGCGAAGAACAGGATCTGCGCCACGCGCGTGGCCAGCATCTTCGGGAGGATCTCGGCCTTCAGCGTGGTGACCCCGCTGACATAGGTGTCCGATTCGGGCACGACGATACGGATCGCCAGCTCGGGCTTCGGTTCCTGCGCTGAAAGCGCGACCGTGAGTACGAGAAGTCCGCCGATGATTCGCATAAATTGCACAGGGGTCTGACCCCTCCAAATCGCCTCGCTTACGCGATTCGTAAAAGGGAAGCAGGTTCCCTTTTACCGGGGCCGTAAGGGCCCGTCGCCGGCGAGCGCCGCCACGTAATCTTCTACCCGCGACGGCGAAAGCGCCAGTGCCTGCCGCGCCAGCGCCGGCCAGTCGTCCGGGAAGCGGGAATCCACGTCGTGCCAGAAATCCTGGGTCGCGTAGGTCAGGAGGCCCGGAATCAGCTGGGCCGGCAGCTTGAGCCGGACCGTTTCCTCGGCCATTCGTAACGTGAGATCGGGGAACTGCGTGGCGATCAATCCGCCATCGGCGCGGCCGGCGAAATTTTCCCACGGTGTTGGCGTGGGCATCGCCGTCTTCAGCCGGTTGTGCAGCGCCTCCGCGTAGACCCCCCAACGATGCAGCGTTTCAATCGGGAGGTCCGGACGGCCGAGCCACATGAAGTCACGCAGCCCGAACAACGCGGGCACCAGCTCCGGCGTGCGGGTGATCGTCCACGGGAGCGTCTGCTTCACGGCCGCCGACAGCGCCGCCTCCTCGGCGAGCGCGCGCACTTCAGCAAGGTTCGCCCCCGCGCCGGCCACGCGCTGTCGTCCTCGCGCGATGGCCTCGACGATGCGATCGCGATCGCTGTCGCGCAGATCGTTTGGATTGAGCGCGCGCGCGGTCCGGGCCAGCGTCAGTTGATCGTTCAGGTTGATCGTCGGCGCCACCGGCATATCGTCGGTGCTTAAACGGCGCAACGCGAGACGCGCGAGCGCGATGTCGAGGCCGAGCAGCGAGCCCTCGATGTGCCAGGGACTGCCGTCGCCGACCTGTTCGCGCGGCATGCTCCACGCCAGCGTGTCGCGGCGCAACCCGGCCGCGCCTTCGAGACCGAAGTCGTGGCGCAGGGCGATGTCGCCACCCAATAGCGCGGGGCCTTCAGGATCGCCGAGGGCCGGCGAGTAGATCAGGACCAGTAACGCTTCCGTAACCTGCGTGTCGTTGTTGGCGGCGAGGGCCGCATCCAGGCCGGGCGAGGTCAGTTGCTCGCGAATGCGCTTGATGCGGGCGTGCTCCGAAGCGAAATAGTCGACGCGATAATCGAGACCCTCCCACTTGAGCGTCGGCGCATTCGTGCCGAGCGGTGGCCCGGCAAGCGCCTGCAGCAACCGCGACTCATACGCGGTGGTCGCCGTCCATTGATCGGGCTGCACGAGGGGCGGCAGCGCGTCGAGCAGGCTCTTGACCATCCATTGCGTGATGGCTTGCATCTGCCGGTTGTCGGCTTCCACTGTGTCCGCCAGCGCGAGCACCATCCGCTCGGCAGCAGGCACGTCGATCGCGCGCGTCGCCCGCGCGCGTTCGAGAATCGCGAGTGCCACTTGAAAGGCGATGATGCTCTGCTTGCGCGCGCGCCCCGACAGGCCGTCAAGGCGGCGGGCGGCTTCAACCGCGCGGCTGTAGACACGCGGCGTCGTGATCTCCATGCGATCGAGCGCGAGCAGCATGGCGCGATACCGGCGATACCCGCCAAGCGCCACCATCACGTCGAGCGACTCCGCGGCGCTCACCTTCGGAAACACGGCTTGCGCGAATCGCACCATCTCGTAGCGATCGCGCCGCTCCTTGGCCGCCACGCTCGCAATTCTCTGTGCGAGCCACGCGAGGCTGACCGGCGTTGCCGAGTCCGCGAGGAAGGCGTCCACGGTGCGCCTCGTCAGATCGCCGCGCTCGAACAACTCTTCCCAGAACCGCTGGGAATTGGGCGAAGCCACCGAACCGTTGGTCAGGCTGATCTGCGACGTCACCATCCATGGATCGCTCACGCCGCGCAGGAAGGGATGGTCTTCGAGCCGCCAATTGGAATCCGCCGATCTGAAGGTGGAATACAGCAGGCGCGCCTGCTCGATTTGCATCTCGATCGGCCCCGGTCCATAGACGAGGGCGCGGCGATCGGCCGGCATCATGGCAATGGCATCGTAGAACCACGCCAGGCGCCCTGAGTCGCGCGTGAGCAGCAGGCGGAGAAACTCCGCGGGCCGCGTGACCTTCTCGCCGGCCAGCGCTTCCCAGATCGGATCCGCCGCCGATCCCCCGGGGACAGCAAGCCGTTCAGCACCCTGCGCACCCTGTGCACCCTGTGCACCTTTTTCCAGCTTGAGGCTGCGCGCCGCGACCCAGAACGCCGCGGGAGCCGACTTCGCGATGTATCGCAACAGCCCGCGATCGCGTTCCAGCAGCGATCGCACCGAGGCGTCGGTGTTCATCGCGCCGGCGCACACGAGCAGCACCGATCGATTGGCGATCAACGCCGCAAACAGATCGGCGCGGCCTTGCAGTGCCAGCAGGTCGCGCCAGTGATCTGCCGTGAGGGGTACCGCAATCGTGATGGGTTGCACGCCGGCGTCCGTGACCGCCGTATTGCCAGGGACGGAGAGTGTCGCGATGAACCGCCGCGCGCTCGCCGCGCGCTCCGCGGCGCTGCCGCCCTGGCTGAACATGCTGCGCGCCAGCAACGCAATCGCCGATCCGCGCTCTTCCGGGCGCAGGCCGAGCATGTCGAACGTCGCCGTGCCGCCGGTCACGGGTAGATCGAAAAAGCCGGGAACAGGCGTGCGGTCGTCGGCGGTGATGAGGATCACCAGCGCGACCCAAAGAAATCGTCCCAAGGCCACACTTATACTTCAAACCCTGCACGGTTCTCTCCCGTCAAAGCTCCTATGACCTTCGACAACCTGCGCCAGGACTTGCGTCTCGCTATCAGGAGCCTGCTGCGTGCGCCCGCGTTCGCGGCCGTCACGATCCTTACCCTGGCGCTCGGAATTGGCGCCAATACCGCAATTTTCTCGATCGTCAACGGTGTGATCCTGCGCCCACTCAGCTATCCCAAGCCCGAACAGTTGATGTATCTGACGACGCAGTTCCCGGCGTTCGGCTTCGACCAGTTCTGGGTCTCGCCACCGGAGTATTTCGAGTTCCTCGAGTTGAACCAGTCGTTCGCCTCGGTGGGCGCCTACACCACCGGTGAAGTCAACCTGACGGCCGGCGATCGCCCGTTGCGCGTACGATCGGCGTCGGTCGACGATCGCCTGCTCACCACCCTCGGCGTGCAGCCGATTGCGGGACGCCTGTTCTCGGCGGGCGAGACCGACGTGGTCCCTCCGCCCAATCCCACGGGTCCCGTGCCGCTGCCTCCGATCTGCATCTTGTCGCACGAGCTGTGGCAGACCGCGTTCGGCGGCCGGAACGTGATCGGCGAGACGGTGGAGATCAACGGGCTGCGTCGCGAAGTGATCGGCATCATGCCGCCGGGTGCCGACGTGATGGACAACCGCACCGAGATCTGGATGCCGATTGGTCTGAATCCAAACAATCGTCTCCAGCGTGGCAGTCACTTTCTCTATCTGATCGGCCGTCTCAAGGATGGCGTGACCACCGAATCCGCGCAGTCGGAGTTGAAGACGTTGATTCAGAGCTGGAGCGACCGCACCGGCGTGAAAAACCACGTGTTTGCGCCGCCGCCGCCACCCGATGCCCCGAAGACGGCTGCCAACGCCGGCGCGGGCCACGTGCTGCAGATGCACCCGGTGCAGCAGCAGATGATCGGCGGCGCCAGCCGCGCGATCTGGGTGTTGCAGGCCGCGGTGGGATTTGTGCTGCTCATCGCGTGCGCGAACCTCGCGAACCTGATGCTCGCCCGCGCTGAAACACGTCATCGCGAGTTTGCCGTGAGAACCGCGCTTGGCGCCGGACGCGGCCGGCTGGTGCGGCAGTTCATGACCGAAGGCGTGCTGCTCTCGATCGTCGGCGGCGCGCTCGGACTGGTGCTCGCCCGCGTCGGCGTCCAGGCCTTGATTAGCGTGTATCCCACCAGCCTGCCGCGGACGGCCGAAGTGACCGTCGATCCGATCGTGCTGGTGTTCACGCTCGGCGTGTCGGTGTTGACGGGTCTGGTGTTCGGTCTCGCGCCGTTGATGCACACGCGCGTCAAGGGCCTCGCGCTCGCTTTGAAGGAAGGTGGCGCGAAGGGCGCCACTGGCGCGGCGCGCCATCACATCCGCCGCGGCCTCGTCATGGCCGAAGTCGCGCTGGCCGTGATGCTCGTCATCGGCGCCGGGTTACTGATTCGCACCGTCTACAACCTGTCGATGGTGGATGCCGGGTTCGATCGATCGCGCCTCGTCACATTCCAGATGTCATTGCCGGCGGCGAATTATCCGCAGCCCGCGCCGCGCGCGCAGATGTACCAGCGGCTGCTCGACAAACTACGCGGCGTGGCCGGTGTGCAGGGGGCTAGCGCCATGTCGGGCCTGCCGCCGAACCGCCCGCTCAATGCCAACGACACCGACATTGGCAACTACACCGCGCCGCCCGAAGGGCCGTTCGAGAACGTGGACTACTACCAGTCGGTGATGACCAATTACTTCGAAACAATGGGTATTCCGATCGTGCAGGGGCGATCGTTTCTGCCAAGCGACGCGGTGTCGGGTCCGGTGGTCATCGTCAACGAAGCGCTGGTCAACACGTTCTGGAAGGATGTGAACCCGATTGGTCAGACGCTGAAGCCCGGCTTCACCAACTTCGCGCGGGTGCCGGACTTCACGGTGATCGGCGTGGCCAAAGACGTCAAGCAGGGCGGCGTCGACAAGCGGACCGGCACGGAGCTCTATGTCTTGATCGATCAAACCGCGCTCATGCCGGCGCCGATCACCAACGCGCCGAACACGATCAATGTCGTCCTGCGCACGACCTTGCCGCCGGCCACGCTGCGGACCAACATCGAAGGGATCGTGCGCGAAGCCGATCCGTCCGTGCCGATCGTCCGGCTGCGCGACATGAACGGCGTGTTCGAGCAGTCGATCACGCGGCCGCGGCTGCTCGCGCAATTGCTCGGCGGGTTCGCCGGCCTCGCGTTGCTGCTGGCCGCCATCGGCACTTATGGCGTGTTGTCGTACATGGTCGCCGAACGGCGTCGCGAGATCGGCATCCGCATGGCGCTCGGCGCCGATCAAGGCAACGTGCTGGCCCAGGTGATGAAGCAGGGCCTCGTGCTCACCACGGTCGGCATCATTGTGGGCCTTGCCGGCGCGTTCGCGATGAACCGCCTGATCTCCTCGCTGCTGTTCGGCGTGCAGCCAACCGATCCCACGACGATGGTCGCGGTAGTGGGGACGATCACGTTAGTGGCGGCGGTAGCCTGCTGGCTGCCGGCCTGGCGCGCGTCGCGGGTCGACCCGAACGTGGTGCTAAGGGATGACTAACGTGGTCCTAGGGTCTTGGGGTCCTAAGGTCTTAGGGCAAGAGCTCTTGCCTCAGGACCCTAAGACCCACTAAGACCTCGTGAGGTATCATCCCGCCGATGAATCGTCGAAGCGTTTTGCATCTAGGCGGCATGGCGGCGATCGGATTTGCCCTCGAGGGCTGCGCGCCGAAGGCTACCGCAAAACCGCAACGTCGCGCCGCGGCGTCCGCCGGTGCGGCTCCCAGTGGTGAGTGCGTCGTGGGATCGCGTGATTCGCACCACCATCGGTCTCCGCCCGCATCGCCCGTCCGGCTTCGTCCTCAAGGCCGACCGATTCGGCGCGAAAACGTTGATTCATAACTTCGGTCATGGCGGCTCGGGCATGTCGCTGTCGTGGGGCACCGGCTCGATGGCCGCGGATATGGCGCTCGCGCACACCGAGCGTCGCGCCGCGGTGATGGGATCGGGCGTCGTCGGCCTCACCTCCGCTCGCGAGCTCCAGCGCCGCGGCTTCGACGTCACGATTTACGCCGCCACCGTTCCTCCGGATACCACGTCGAACATGTCGCTGGCGGGCTTCACGCCGACGTCGGGTCTGCTCGACCAGTCCAAGCGCACACCCGAATGGGACGCGCAGTTTCGCCAGGCAGTGCTCATCGCGTATCGGCGGCTCCAGCTGCTCGCGGGTCCGAAATACGGCATCAGCTGGATCATGAATTACGCGCCGACCGACAACGAAGGTGGAGGCCGCGGCGGCTTCGGCGGTGCCACGGGTACTCCGCTGATGCCGGAAAGCATCACCAACCCGCGCCTCCTCCTGCAACCCGGCGAGCATCCGTTCCCGACGAAATTCGCGATCGAGCGCACCGAGATGCGCATCGAACCGTCGATCTATCTCGACGCCTTGATGGACGACTTCCTGTTGTGGGGCGGCAAGGTGGTGATTCGGAAGTTCGAAACCCCGGCGGACGTCGCCGCACTGAACGAGAACGTGATCATCAACTGCACCGGGCTCGGCTCGAAGGCGCTGTTCAACGATCCGGAGCTCATGCCGCTGAAGGGTCAGTTGACGGTGTTGATGCCGCAGTCGGAGATCACCTATGCCACCAGCGGCGGCGCCCGCGCGCCGGTGACCCCGGATGCCGGGTTCATTCACATGATGCCGCGCAGCGACGGCATCGTGCTCGGCGGCACGTCGATTCGCGACGACTGGTCGCTCGAAGTGAACGAGAAAGAGCGTCAACGCATCGTCGAGACCCACATCGATTTGTTCAACTCGATGCGCACGACGGCGCGGACGTAGGTTCCTCACGAGGGTTCCAGACGAAGGTTCCGGACGAAGGTTCTTGACGGAGGTTCCTCACGAGGGTTCCAGCCCTAAGTGTGCCGCCGCGAAGGCCCACTGATCGGCGCGCTCCGCGATCAATCGATCCGTGGGCCGGTAGCCGTGCGAGCCATCGATTTCGACGCGAATCAGGCTCGGCCGATCGCATCCCTGCGCAGCCTGTAGCGCTGCCGTGAACTTGAACGAGTGGCTTGGCACCACGCGATCGTCGTGATCGGCCGTGGTCACGAGCGTAGCCGGGTAACACGTGCCCGGTTTCACGTTGTGCAGCGGCGAATATCCGAACAAGAGAGGGAAGTAACGCGGGTCGGATGACGATCCGTATTCCGTGGCCCAAAGTTTTCCGCCAGTGAATTGATCGTAACGGAGCATGTCCATGACGCCGACGGCCGGCATCGCTGCAGCGAACAGTTCCGGGCGCTGTTCCATCACCGCGCCGACGAGCAGTCCGCCGTTGGAGCCCCCCATCATGCCGAGCCGTTTGGGTGTAGTGAACTTCTCCCGCACCAGGTGTTCCGCCACCGCGATGAAGTCGTCGAACACGTTCTGCTTGCGATCGAGGTGTCCGGCCTTGTGCCACGCCTCGCCGTATTCGGCACCACCGCGCAGGTTGACCGTGACGAAGATGCCGCCAAGCTCCAACCATGCCGGCACGTCCGATCGATAACCGGGCAGCAGGCTGATCGAGAAGCCGCCATAGCCGTACATCATCGCGGGGTTGCCGCCGTCACGCGTCAGCCCCTTCTTGGCGGTCAGGAAAAACGGCACGCGCGTTCCGTCTTTGGAGGTCGCGAACATCGCGTGTGTTTCAAACTGCGCCGGATTGATCGGTGGCGATGGTGGATCGAATGCGATGCGACCGCGTGTTTCGAGGTCGTAGCGATACACCGTGGCCGGCAACAGTGGCGAGCTGAAGACGAACCACACCTCGAAGAGATCGCTCCGGCCATAGATGTCGGGAATCGAACCCACACCGGGTAGTGCGATCTCACCGTCGACGCGGCCGTCGAGGCTAAACACCTGCAGCTGGCTCCGCACATCCACCAAGTGGTGCACCACCACGCGGCCGCCAATCACGCGTGCGTGCTCAATGGGATGGGGGTGCTCTGGGACCACGACTTTCCACGACGCCGGACTCGGATCCTCCAAGTCGATGGCAATCACGCGGCGATTCGGCGCGTCCTTGTCGCTGCGCACGTAGAGCCGCGACTGGTAGTTGCCAATCGGCGTGAACTCCGCATCAAGCGTTTCGACAATCGGCTGAATCGTCGACGAAATCCTCGGCGTGCCCGGGAATACCAGGTCGATGAAGTGCAGCTGGTTGTTGTTGTCGGAGCCGCGATTGGTCGTGAGAAAGACGTAACGGCCGTCGTCGCTGACCGTCGCGTTGACGATCCACGACGGATGATCGGTCCGCTGATAGATCAGCCGATCGTCTGACTGCGGCGTACCGAGGCGGTGGTAGTAAACGGCCTGGCCCGAGAGTGCGGCTTCGTGCACCTTGTGCGTCGGCGGTTCGGGGTATCGCGAGTAGAAGAAACCGTGAGAGTCGTGTGTCCACGACAGCTCCGAGAAACGCACCCACGCAACTTCGTCGCCGAGATCCTCGTGAGTGGCGACGTTGCGCACGCGAACCGTTTCCCAATCGGCGCCTCCTTTCGCGACGGCATATGCCAGCCATTTGGCATCGGGCGACGGCACGAATTGCGAGACCGATGTCGATCCATCGGGTGATAGTTGATTGGGATCAAGCACGACCTCCGGCGGATCGAACACGCCGGAGCGG
Organism: uncultured Acidimicrobiia bacterium; assembly: GCA_963784445.1. Lineage (GTDB taxonomy): Bacteria > Acidobacteriota > Vicinamibacteria > Vicinamibacterales > UBA2999 > 12-FULL-67-14b. The sequence goes on from CAWARO010000004.1 coordinate 723,795, forward strand.
ACGTAGATCGGCGCCTGCCGTTCGAGCCCGGAGTTCTTCGCATAAAACAAGCGGCCGTTTTCGACGTCCGGCAAACTGGTGCGCGGGTAGTCCCACAATGCCGTCAGCCGGCGGCGAAAGTGATCTCTGAGGGGCAGCGTTTCAAGGTAGGCATGGGTGACCGCATTCTGTTGGGCCACCCACCGTGCCACTTCCGGCGAATCGAGGTCTTCAAGCCAGCGGTACGGATCCGGCACGCGCACGGATCCGTACTGATCGACAACGTCGCCCTTGCGCGACTCCGGATATCGCAATTACCTGGCGCGTGCGAGATCGACGACCGCGTCCCAATTGAAACGAACGAACCGGAACAATTCGCTCTCGAGGATGCGTTCCTGGTCGCTGTGCGCGCCGTAGCCCTTTGGGCCGTCTTCAATGTCGGTGGCGGGCCCGATGCCGTAGCACTGAATGCCCTTGCGGCGCAGGAACGCCATGTCGGTGGCGCCCGTGCTCATCGTCGGCAGCGTCACGGCTTTGTAATGCTTGGTGATGTTCGACTCGAGCGCTTTGAACGCATCGGAGTCGAGCTTCATTGGCGGCCCCGGTGGCCGCGTGTCGCGCGGGCCGTAGCTGACCTCGACCTGCGGGTCGTTCACGACCTGCTTGACCATGTCCAAGAACTTCATCGCGTCCTCGTCTGGCGCCAGGCGTGTGTCGATCGTCGCGGTGCCTTCGGAGGGGATCACGTTGGTGCGATACCCGCCGCCGATCACCGTCGGCGACAGCGAGGTGCGCAGCATCGACCAGTGCCGCGGCTCGTTCTTGCGCATGTAGGCATCCGCCGGTCCCGAGATCTTCGGATCGGGGCTGAGCAGCGCGCGGTAGCGTTCTGCCTCTTCAGGCGACGACACCGTGGCCAGCCGCTTGAAATAGGCCGCCGTGGTTTCGTTGAGGCGCATCGGTGGGGTCCACATCGCGATCTTGCCGACGGCTTCACCAAGGTGAGCGAGGGCATTGTTCTCGAGCGGCACCGAGCCATGGCCGGCCACGCCGCGCGAGGTCACGCTAATTGCACGTGGAATCTTCTCTACGGTCTGCACGGATGCGTACTTCACGACGCCGCCGACGCGCGTCACGCTGCCGCCTTCGGCGTAGCAGAACTCCGAATCGATGGCGTCGAAGTGCTCGTTCGCCATGAACTGGATGCCCAGGCTCGAGCTACCTTCCTCGCCTGCTTCCATCAGGAAGATGACGTCGCGATCGAGGGCGACGTTCAGGCGCTTGAGCATCAGCATCACCATGAGTGAGCTGACGACGTTGTCCTTGTCGTCGACCGTGCCGCGGCCATATACGTAGCCACCGTCACGCACGGCGCCGAACGGCGGATGCGTCCACTTCTTCGGATCGACATTCACCGTGTCGCTGTGACCCATGATTAGCAACGGCCGCTGCTTGCCGGTACCCTTGATGCGAGCCACCAGATTCGGCCGATGGGCTTCCTTCGCGAAGACCTGGACCGGGATGCCATCCTTCTCGAGGACCTGCTTGACATAGTCGACGACGCCCTGTTCACGGCCGGGTGGGTCGGTCGAATCGACCTTCAAGATCGCCTGGAAGTGGCGCATCGTCTCTTCGTCGACCTTCGCCCAATCGGGCTGCGCGTTCTGCGCGCCGAGAGACGCCGACATCGTGACTGCAACGAGGAGCAGGGCAGCTTTTCTCATGGCGATTAGCCTACCTTACGACGCCGCGCCGCGCACGAACGCGGTACGTGTCGTTCGTGGTTTTGACGCGGATGGTGTGGTACTTCCCGTCGCCGCGCTTCGCGGGCGTGTAGCCGATCACATATTGATTGTTCAGCTCTTCGGCAATCCGTTCCGTCGCTGGCCCAAGCTCGGCGGTCGAGCGGATGATTTCGGTGTAGCCGCCGCCCTGGCCGGTGAGCTCTTGCAACGTATACGGATTGATGCGCGTCGAATTGCGCGCGTCCAGCGAGTCAATACCGATCGCATACAGAAAGACGTCGCTGCGATTCAGCTTCTGTTTGAGGATGGTTGGCGTGGTGTCGCTCGCGGTGTCGGCGCCATCCGAGACCAGCAGGATCGCCGCGCGCGGGTGCTGGCGCGAGTCGAAGAGCGGCAGCGATACGTCGATGGCGTCATACATGGCTGTGCCGCCCGACGGCTTGATGCCGTCGAGCCGGCCACGCATGCCGGCCCGCTCGATGGTCCACGCGCCATAGAGCCGCGCTTCGTGATTGAACCCCACCAGCGCGGCCTCGTCTTCGGTGGCGAGCAGCTTGTCGAGGAAGTGTGACAGCGCCGTCCGCGCGTCCACCATGCGCACCCCGCGCATGCTGTCGCTGATGTCGAGCGTCAGCGACAGGCTCACCGGCACACGCTCTTTCGTGAACTGCGTGATCGGCTGCGGCACGCCGTCTTCTTCGACGATGAAGTCTTTCTGTTCGAGCGAGGTGACGAGGCGCCCTTCGGCGTCGCGCACGGTGACGGCGGTGGTCACGAGCTCGGAGGCGGATCGAAAGGTTTTCGAGCGGGCGTCCACCGACTGACGCGCCGGTTGCGGCGTGGCGAGCAGTGGCAGAACGATCAGCGTCAGGAGACTATTTCGCAAAATTGTAAAGTGCGCTTCGGGTCCGAATGAACAACTCGCCGTCCGCCGGCACCGGCGTGGCGAACACTTCATCGTCCAGGGTATTCACTTGTAGCACTTCCCAGTCGCCTTTGGCAGTGACAACTGAGACGGTGCCGTCCTGGCTGACGAGCCACACTTTCCCGTCGGCGCCAATCGGCGACGCGAAATACTTGTCGATGGCGCCCTTAAGGCGGCCCTGCTTGATCACGTCGCCGGTGGCGGGGTTGAACGAGATCAGGATGCCGCTGTCGTTCACCATGTAAAGCACGCCCTGATACAGCACCGTCGACGGCACCTGCGGAACCGGCCGCAGGTATTTCCACTTCACCGCGGTGCTGGTCATGTCCCCGGATCCGCCAAGCTTGATCGCCATCAGGCCGTTTTCGGCGGCGAGCATGGCGCGGAACACCTGCCAGTCTTTCGCATCGAGCTTGCCGTCGCGGTTGCCGTCGAACGCATCGAAGCCGGCCTCAGGACGCAGCATGCGGTCCATGCGCTCCTTGCTGTCGCGCGCGGTCTCGTCGCGGCCGACGAATCCATCGCCGTTGGTATCGAAACGCTTGAGACCCTCGGCAAAATCCACCGTGGGGATCTGCGTGCCGGCCTGGTTCTGACCAAAGCCCCAACCGTTCACATACAACGTGTCGTCATCGATGCTGGCGACCGACTTCATCTCACATGCCAGGCCTCGCACCCACCACAGTTGCTTACCGTCGGCGATCGAATATGAGGTGAGCTGGAACGATTCCGGGATCAGGATCTGCGCGGGTCCGGTCTTCGGCCGCCAGATCGTGGGCGTGGAATAACCCGAGATGACGTGCGGCCGCGACACGCGCCACAACTGCTTGCCGGACTTCGCATCGACGGCGAGCAGGTACGCCTCGTTGTCTTGATCGACGGCGAGGATCAGCTTGCCGTCTTCGAGAATCGGCGAGGCGCCGAAGCCGTAGAACATGTTGAACGGCCCAAGCGGCATGCGCCAGCGCTCCTTGCCGTCGGCGGTGTAACTGATCAGGCCGAAGTCCTGGAAAAAGAAATAGACGTTGGCGCCGTCAGTGACCGGGCTCGGCGATGCGGGCCCGTTGACGTTTTCACGACGGCCAACCTGCCGGCGCGGGACTTCGTGTTGCCAGAGCTGCTTGCCGGTCTTGCGATCGAGCGCGAGCACGAACAGCTTGTAGGCGTCTTTCTCCGCCGAGTGCGCGGTGAGGAAGATGTGCGAGTTGGTGAACACCGGCGACGAGTGCCCCGGCGGCAGGGGCGTTTTCCACTTCACGTGATTCGCCGGGCCGAATTCGACGGGCAGGTCTTTCGCGGACGAGACGCCGGTGCCATTCGGGCCGCGGAATCGCGCCCAGTTTTCGGCGGCGTGCAGCGAGGTCCCGAGAGCTGCCGCCGTTACGGCCACCGCCAGTACGCGCGCCTTGAGCATGCGCCCGATCTTAAGTCAGTTTTGAGTTGGCGGAGGCGGGTCCGCCAGGAGATCGAGATCGGTCAGGACCGACCGCCACGCCGACACCAGTTCGAACAGGGCGCAGGCCATGACGTAGATCACGAACACGATCAACGGGATCAGGTATGCGCTCCAGGCCATGCGCCTCACGGGGCCGTGTCCGGTGATCAGGAAACCGACGACCCCGGGAAACAGCATCACCGCAATCGTCGGCGCGAAGGCGATGAACTTGGTGATCAGATGCCGCCACGGCCGATGTCGTGGCGGTTTGCCATCGTTCACCGGTCTCCCGAGAATCCATCGCCGCGCGTCGCCAGCAAACTGCCTGAGGCGATAGGGAAGTGAGACGGAGTCCCAGCGCAGCGAGGTGATGGTGTCGCGCGTGATCCGCTTGGTGCGGCCGCCGAAACACAGGCGTTGCACGAACGCCAGGCCGCCCACGGTGATCGCGGGCACCACGTAAACACCTGCCGCGGCGAGGACGCGCCAATCGCGGTAGTGCCACGCGACGATGGCGCAATAGCCCACCGCGAATGCGAATGCCGTCAGCCACGCGACCACTCGGACGCGTCCGAGCACGCGTGCCGTGCCGAGCCAATGCTGCGCCCGGTCGTGGCCCACGACCTCTTCCGCCGGCCCCCGCTGCAGACCGGCCGCGCGCTGGAGGATTTCGAGAAAGCCTTCACGATCGTGAAGGTACTCGGTGTGGGCGCGTCCCGTGGCGCTGAACTTGGCGGGACCGCAGTAGCGGTGAATGACGCCACCGCCCCGTAAGTCGCGCTGCAACTCTGCAGGGCTTCGCGAAAAGTCCGCGGCCTGGTCCGGAAAGCCGCTCGCGATCGGATCGAGGCAGTTGATCACGTTGATCCATTTGACGGGCGTGAGTGGTCCGGCCGTGTTGACCTCTGGACTCCAGCAGAAATACGTGTTCACCTCGCGCCACTGCCCGAAGTCGAAGTCCGTGAAGTCGAGGAACAGCCACAGCCATGTGATCAGGCCGATGGGTGATCCGAACGTCACGACCGTTCCTGGCAGCATCGCGTCCTGCCAGTGCCTCACGAGATAGCTGTGCGTCACGACACTGCCGAGCGAATGCCCGGCCATCACGAAGTCGTTCTGCACGCCGGCGCCGGCCGCCGCGAACTGGTCGGAGTTGCGGATGTTCTGGACGACGCGATCGAGGTGTTCGCTAATCAACTCTTCACCGTTCTTGTCGAGCGCATAGGTCGCGACGTCTTCGAAGAAGCGCGTGAACGCCGAGAGGAAGTTCCGGCCGTAGCGGCTGAGGAGCAGCGACGGCGCCCCGAGTAACGGTCCCGTGGCCGCCGCCATCACGCCCGACACGCGTTGCAGCGATCGCGCGACTGCCGCCGGCTGGCCGGGAAACATGGTGGCCAGTGCGCCGTGCTGCTTCTGGCGCGCCGAGCAGATCGCGACGTCGAGCCCCACGAACAACGTCGTCAGGTCAAGGCGATGATTGGCGCGGATCACGCCGGCGAGATGGGAATAGTTGACCTCGTAAATGTAGACCACCGTGGCGTCGCCAGGTTCGGGAGGATACGCAAATCGGAGCTTGAGATACGGCGGGTTGGCGCCCTCGTCGAAACGTTCCAGCCGCCAGTCGGCAATGCGGTCCTCGATCAGCGCGGGGGCTTCGGGAGTTCGCAAGTTCGATCGGATGGCCTGGTATACCTCGAGCAGCGACGACAGCCGATCGTGGCGGCCGACGCCGTGCACCATCAGGAGATGCACCTGGCGCGTTGGTACCGGTGGAGGTGGGGTAGTGGTGGAATCGCGCGGCGCGAATGGTGCGTCGCCGTTCACGCCTAAGGCAACTTGACCCGGTCGTCCGACGCTTGCCGGACGATCTCTTCGACCCGCGACTTCAAGCCAGTGGATCCGCGAGTGAATCGCGCCGTCGGCACCACTGCCCGCACGATGGGCAGCTCGTCCTCGATATACCAGATGACGCTGAACCGGTCATCGAACACCGGTGTGAGGTATCCCGCATTATCGGGATCGAATTCGATCGAGCGTTCGAGGAGCAGCGGTTTCTCCGCAAGATAGCGCTCGAACTCTTCCTCGATGGCCGGCCGCGTAAACCGATCGCGCTTGTCGAGCATCAGTTTCGCGGGGGCTTCCCAGACGGCAAACATGTCCTGCCGCCAGTGTAGCAGAACGCCGAAAAACAGCTGAGATGCGACCCGTTTGCGAATCGCGACAACCCTCCAGCTGCCCGGCCACTGGCCGGGATGTTGCAAGGCATAACGAGGCGGTACGGCCGAGGCGCCCGGCTGGAATGGGCCCGGGATGCATGCCGCGGGGAGGACGCGTGTCGTCACTATCGATCTTCATCGTCGGGTTCATCATCGTGATTGCGGGATTGGCATATGGCGCCAACCTCGCGGGCTTGCCGCCGCAGTGGATCGCGGTGTGTGCCGTGGTGCTTGCCGGCATCGGCATCGTCATGGGCGTCTCGAAGACCCGCATGAAAGACGCCTCGCACGACTGACGCGGCGCGCGACGATAGAATCGTTCGCGTCACGTGACGCGCGCTGAACAACTGTCGGTCGTCGTTACCAGCGCGCTGGCGTGTACCGCCGCGTTCGGCTACGTGATTGATGCGGCCGGTCTCGGGCTGGCGCCGCTGCCGGCGCTAGCGCTTGCGGCCGTGGCCGCAGGGATACTCGCCTGGCGTTGGCGGCCGGCGGCGCACCCGGCCATGGCCTATGTGCTGGTGTGGACCGGCATCGTGTTGTTTGTCCTCGCTGCGATTGTTCGGCTGGCGTGGCCAGCGCTGCTGCCCCCCGGCCGCGGTCCCGACCTTACGCACCACCTCTTACTCGTCGATTACATCGAACAGCAGCGTCACCTGGTTCACGATCGATCCCTCGGCGGGTCGATGGGGGAGATGGCGCACTACACGCCGGGCGCGCATCTACTCGCCGTGTCGATCGGAGCGCTCATCGGCAGCGATGGCCTGCGGGTGTTCTTTCCGCTGTTGGCGCTTACCACCGCCTTGACCGCGGGCTTTGTCTTTCTGATAGCGCGGCGCCTCCGCCTGCCCATTCCGTATGCGATCGGCGCGGCGATCCTGCTGTTCCAGCCCTCACAGTATTTCTACGGTGCCTTCACGCACGACGGGTTCCTTGCGCAAGCATTGGCGACGTTCTTCGCGGTGGCCTGTTTGTGGGCGCTCACGAGCTGGGACGAGCAACCGTCCGCAAGCGGCGCCGTGTTCATCGGGCTGCTCTTGGCCGCCATCTTTCTCACGTGGCCGATCCTGATTGGACCGCCGGTGCTCGTGTTTGTGGCGCTCGCACTGCGTCCGGACCGGGCCGCGCGTGACCGTCTGAGGGATCTCGCTATTGGGTTGGCGCCGTTGTTCGTCGTTGCGTCGATCCACGTGATCGGACGTTGGGGATGGCTGACGATCGTTCGAACGAGCGGTGCCGTGCTCGAGCCCGGCCTGCTGAGCTTCGGTTGGGCGCTCCCGTTGCTGGCGCTCGTTGGAATCCCGATCGCGATCGCCGATCGACGCGCGCGCGTCACCCTGGTCTTCTTGCTGGTGATCCTGTTGCAGGGGCTGACGTTGTTCGTGGCGGCGAAAACGCAGGGCGCAAGCACGCCGTACATGGCATTCAAGATGGCGTATCTGGCGATCTACCCGATGGCGGTGCTGGCCGCAGTTGCCATGGCCAGCCCTGAGCGAGCCTGGCTCGCGCGCCGGCGCGAGCCAAGCGAGTCGAAGGGTGAGCCAAGCGAGTCGAAGGGCACAATTGGGTGGATCCTCGCGTCACTGCTGCTCATCCTCGTGGCGCGTCCCGCTCTCACCGCACCACGCGCGGTCCCGGTCGTCGATCTCGATTTCTACGAAGCCGGCAAATGGACGCGCGCGAATGTCGGTCGGACCTGTGTGGATTACCTGGTTGCCGACGCGGAAACCGCGTATTGGTTGCATCTTGCGGTGCTCGGCAACCCGCGCGCCTCCGAACGGATGCTCGAGATCGATCGCTACGATCCACGAGCCGCGGCCGGACCGTGGATCACATCCGAAGGCCGCAGTTACGCGATCGCTGACTTACGTCTACTGCCCGATGAGGTGCGCTCGCGCGTCGACGTGATTGCGCAATATGGCAGGGCGGCGGTGATTCGGCGCAGGGATGCTACAATGATGGGTTGTGATTAGCGTCGAAAATGTCTCCATGCGCTTCGGTTCGAAGGTCCTCTTCGACGAAGTAACCACCAGTTTTCTGGCCGGCCGTCGTTATGGCCTGACCGGCCCCAATGGCTCGGGCAAGTCCACCTTCATGAAGCTGCTCACGGGCGAGCAGCCGCCGCAGAAGGGGAACGTCGCGCGTCCGAAGAAGCTCGGCGTCTTGAAACAGGACCAGTTCGCCTTCGACAAGTTCCGCGTGATCGATACCGTGATCATGGGTAACCATCGCCTATGGAGCGCGCTTGAAGAGCGCGATGTGCTCTACGCCAAGGGCGAGATGACCGATGCCGATGGCATGCGTCTCGGCGAGCTCGAAGGCGTCGTCGGCGAAGAAGACGGCTACGAGGCTGAGAGCAATGCGGCGGTCTTGCTACAGGGCCTCGATATTCCCGACGAGCTCCATCATCGCTTGATGGGTGAGCTGCAAGGCGGCCAGAAGGTGCGCGTGCTGCTGGCGCAGGCATTGTTCGGCCATCCCGAGGCGCTGCTCCTCGACGAGCCGACCAACCACCTCGACCTCGATTCGATCCACTGGCTGCGCGACTTTCTCGTCCGCTACGATGGCACGCTGATCGTGATCTCGCACGACCGCCACTTCCTGAACGCGGTGTGCACGCACATTGCCGATATCGACTACCAGACCATCATCACCTACACCGGCGGCTACGACGACATGGTGGTGGCCAAGACGCAGATCCGATCGCGGCTCGAATCCCAGAACGAACAGCGCGAGAAAAAGATCGCGCAACTGAACGACTTCATCCAGCGCTTTTCCGCCGGCACGCGTTCCAGCCAGGTGCAGTCGCGGCGCAAGGAAGTCGAGCGCCTGCAGACCACCGAGCTGGCGCGTTCGAACATTCAACGTCCGTACATCAAGTTCGCGATGAACCGTCCGTCGGGGCGCACCGCGCTCGAGTTCGAGGGCGTCGCGAAAGCGTTCGGCGCTCACCAGGTGTTCTCGAAGTTCTCCGGGATCATCAACCGCGGCGAAAAAATCGTCCTGGTCGGCAGGAACGGTGCCGGCAAGACGACCATGCTCAGGGCATTGCTGTCGGATGCGCCGGGCTTTGCCGCGTTGCCGGCGGATCTCGACACCGGCAAGCTACGGTGGGGACACGAAGTGTCGATCGGCTACTTCCCTCAGGACCACACCGGGCTGATCCGGAAGGGGATGACCGCCGCGGAGTGGCTGCATCAATTCGATCCCGATGCGTCGCGCCAGGACATTCATGGTTTGCTCGGACAGATGCTGTTCAGCGGCGAAGAGGGCCTGAAGCCGACCGAGGCCTTGTCGGGCGGTGAGACGGCGCGGCTGCTGTTCTGCCGCATCATGCTGCAGAAGCCGAACGTGCTGATCCTCGACGAACCGACGAACCACCTCGATCTCGAAGCCATCAATGCCTTGAACGTGGCGCTGCAGAAGTTCGAGGGCACCGTGCTGCTCGTGACGCACGACCAGGACCTGATGGAAGAAGTCGGCACCCGCGTGTGGCATTTCGATCACGGGAAGATCGAAGACTTCAAGGGCGCGTACGAAGAGTACGCCGCCTCGGTGGCCTAACGCTCCTAATCCGCCTAAAGGCGGACACCACAGATCAGCGCAGGTCGGCTAGGGCCGCGGTGAGCTCGGCGTGCATGCGATCGAAGGCGCGCGTAATTCGCGCGCTTTCGTGTTTCACCCGCTCCGCATCGCGGAGCCTGAGCGCGTCTGTCAGGCCGGGAAAGAGCTGCCCATCGTACAGCGAATAAATATTCCAGCCGTAAAACACATGGCGATACCACTTCGATTGCGGCGCACCATCGTCATCGGCGAGCCGCTGTTCGAGGCGCGCCAGTCGATCGTTGAGAGCTGCGAACGACGCGGCGTTGCCAGACGCCAGGCGGTGATCGATGGCGGCTTCAAGAGCGACGGCGGCGGTCTGGATCTCCTTGACGCGTGAGAACCAGGCGCCGGTATCCACGGGTATCCTGGCCTCGCTGATCGAGCCGCCGACCGTGCCCACTGCCTGTCTTAGCCGCTCCGCATAATCAGCGAATCGAAACGGCAGAACGTCGGCGTTGCTCATGCGCAGCGCGAGCGTACCGAGCACGCGCACCATCGCTACGCCCTGCTCGAACCCGGGATCGGCGACCTGCTCGACGTAGGCGCGCGAATCGTAGTTCGAATGGTAGGTGCCAAAGCCGTAGCCATTGGCCCCGATGAATTCGATGGACAGTGACGGCACGCCAAGATGGTCCTGGAAGGGGACGAAGTCGGCGCCGCTGCCGAGCGATTTCCATGGCAGCGATTGCTCATCGGGAGTTTGCGTGATGGTTCCTGGCAGATCGCGGGCGACTTCGGTGACGAACTCGCGCAACGACGGCACGCCTCCGGCATCGAACCGGCCTTTCATATACATGTCCGTGTTCACGTAGGCAATCAACTGCTCCTGCAAGGTCGTCCGGAATTGCTCCGCGTACTCGGTTGACCCGACCAGGCCGAACTCCTCCGCATCCCAGAACGCGATGTCGATCGTGCGCGCCGGCCGCCATCCCGATTTTGCGAGCGCGCCGAGGCCTTTCGCCACTTCCAGCAGCGCCGCCGCACCGGTTCCTGGGTCGACGCCGCCAAACGTCCACGCGTCGTGATGGGTACCGAGCATGATGCGTCGATCGGGTTGGTCGCGGCCTTTGAGCGACGCGACCACGTTGTAGATGGGACGGAGACGCTGATCCATGTCCACCGCAATCCGCACGGTCGCCGGCCCCGGACCAGATCCCTTCATCGCTGATTTCAAGGCGACCGCCTCGTTCGCGGAGATCACGACGACGGGAATCTTTGGGAGTGTGGGTGCGCTCTTCGCATCGAGGCGCTCGGCATCGGGTGTCGCGGCCACGCCAGGAGTCAGCGGATCGCCGTGCCAGAACCAGCTCAGTTTCGCGTTGCCGCGTTGCAGCATATCGCCGCCGCGCCAGTAACCCTTCGGCCACACCGCTCCCTTCAATTCCCCATCGTCCGCGGGATCGCTATAGAGGATTAACGCGCGCGCGCCGGCCTCTTGCGCGGTGTGAACCTTCACCGCGCGGTGGCTGCGCCCATAGCGAGCGAGCGCGATGCGGTCCTTCACCGAAGTGCCTTCTCCGCGAAGCTTCACGTAATCGGCCGGCAATCCGTACTCGACGAATACCACTTGTCCCGAGACGTTGCCAGATGCCGAGTACGCGATCCAACCGCCGCCAAGCTCCGGGTGCTTCGACGTCGGATCCTCGGCGATTGCCGGCTCGGTGATGCGAATCTCGCGGCGAGTTGGTGCGGTAAGCGTGATGCTCACCGAGCGCGGATGGGAGAGCAGCGCCTGATACTCGTGCACCGAGACATCGAGACCGAAGCTGCTCAGGGTGGACTGCAGATGCTTGACGAGTGCGGCAGTCGCTTCGCTGCCCGCGGGATGTGGGCGTTCACTCAGCGGGCGATGCAAGTCCGAGATCGATTGCGCGGTCACGCCAGACTGGAATCGCTGCTCCAGGTCGGCCTGGCGTGTCGAAGCTTCCGGGGTGTATCCGAGCCGCACGCGCGGCCCTGAAGCGGGAGCCGGACGTGGCTCGCATCCTGCGGCCGCCAGCGCCATCGCGATGAAGACCATCCGCACCCGCGTCACGCGGGGATTCTAGCCACAGATAGACACAGATTAAAACGCCGATTAAATCGGTGCCTAATCGGTGTTAATCGGTGGCCTATCGTTCGCAGTCCGGTCGCGCGACCTCGATGCGGCGGTTCAATGCGCGGCCCAGATCGGTATCGTTGTCGGCAATCGGCCGCGACCGGCCTCGACCTTCGGCGCTCGCCTTGTTCGCCGGCACGCCGCCGGTGGTGGTCAGCCACGACGCAACCATCCTTGCGCGGCCGAGTGCCAGTGTGTCACGCGCCGCCACGCCGGCCTCGCCGATGTTGTCCATGTGGCCTTCGATGCGGACCGCGGGCGTCTTCGCCGACTTTAACAGCGTCGCGAGCTTCCGCAAGGTGGGCTCGGATGCGACCTCATCGATGATCGGGCGCTCGTATGCGAAGTGAATGCTGTAGATGCGAACGCGGCAGTCCGCCGCGAGCTGTGCGGCCCAGTCTTCGGCGTCAATGTCAGCGACATTCACCGTGTAGGGCCGGCCGGGCTCCTGCGTAAACCGCACGTAGACGTTGTGGGCGTTGATGCGATAGTGCGCGGCCACGTTGACGGTTTCGGGCTGCAGTGGAATTTCTTCGAGCTTCGTGACGTCGACAAGCTTCCATCCCGACGCGAACAACTTGTCCTGGATCGACTGGACGAAGACGATTGCCGTGAGGGTGGTGGGCTGCTGGTAGGCGTATTGCACATACTTCTGTCCCGCGATCACGGCTTCTTCGTCTGCGGTGGCGGGCTTTAGCTCGAGCGGTTTCGCGATGTGCCTGGTCTCGATCAGAGAGGCGCCCGGCAGCGCCGGGGGGCGCTCGCCGGTACCCTGGCCGTTGGCCAGGAGCACACCCGAGGCAAGAACGAGCGTCAGCGTGAGGGCTCGACCCATACCTCCATTCTAGTTTTGCCGCACGAACCTGAGATCCCAGACGCGGTCCTGCTTGATGCTGAGGCCTTCGACCGCGCCTGACGAGTTGCGCCGGAATGTCACCGTGCCCAGCTGCGGCCCGCGGAAGGCGTCTTTGCCGGCCTGCTCCAGCTCGATCAGCACGCCCGGCCGGCGTCGTAAGACCAGCCGTCCCTTGTCGACCATGGCCGTGAATTTCGTTTCGGCCTCATCGCTCCAGTACTCACCTACGAAATCGCTCAACGGCGCCTTCTGCGGCGGCGCCGGCTTGGAACCCCCGCCGGACACGCCTCCTGTTACTCCGCCGATGATCGACGAGGGCGGCGCTTTGCCGAGGTACAGACGAGACACGTCATTCGCTGCTCTTGTTGCTTCACCATCACTGCCGTTGCATAAGACCGCAACCGACGTGTGCGACTGCGGAAAGCGGTTGAGGTGCGCGCGATAGCCGGCTGTTGAGCCGCTGTGATAGACGTTGTGAACGCCGTCGAGCGGGCGCACGTAGAGTCCGAGCCCGTACTCGAGAGCGCGTCCATCGCTGTATTTGCCTGGCTTCTGCTGTTCGGCCACGAGTGCCGCGTCACCGACTTGTGGCTGCACGTAGTTTTCATTCCACTTCAACAGATCACCGACCGTCGTCAGCAGGCCGCCATTGCCGTGCACGTTCTCGAACGGCATCTCGATCTGGTAGCCGCCGGACGTTGTCGAGTAGGCGATCGCCCGTCCCTTCACGATGCGCTGGTGATCGTCGCGCCAGGAGGTGCGCGTCAGGCCCAGCGGGTCGAAGATGCGGCGCTTCGAGAATTCCGCGAACGACATTCCGCTCACGCGGTCGACGATGATCGCGGCCAGGTTGAAGCCGGTGTTGCTGTACGACCACTCGGTGCCTGGTGTGAAGTTCAATGCCTTCTGCCGCGACACGATGTCCAGCACGTGCGCGTGCGTGTACTCGCGCGTCGTGCGCGGCGCGCCGGCGATGCTCGCAACGCTGCCCCAGTCGCGCAGGCCGCTGGTGTGCGTGAGCATGTGGCGAATCGTCAGCGGCACGCCGTAATCCGGCAGCTCGGGAATGTGCTTCCGGACCTGGTCGTCGAGCGAGAGCCTGCCGTCCTGGGCAAGCAGCATGATCGCCATCGCGGTGAACTGCTTCGAGAGCGAGCCGGATTCGAAGATCGTGTCGGGCGTGTTCGGCACGTCGTGCTCGAGGTCGGCCATGCCGTAGGCTTTCACCAGCACCGGCTTGCCTCGCACGGCCACTCCGACCGCGCAGCCTGGCGTGGTGTTGTTCCACTTCGAGAAAATGGCGTCCACCGATTTCTCGGAAACCTGTGCCTGCGCCATTGCGGGCACAGCCGCGCCGGCGATGATCAGGACCGTGCCATAGGCCGCGAGTTGGTTCAGCATGCGCGCATCCTACTACGGTGAAGTTGATCCACAATCAGGCCTTCCTGGAGGATTGATGCGCGGCGCCCTCGTGTTCGTGATTGCCCTCGTCTGCTCTGGTGCTGCGATTTACGCGCAGAACAACCGGATCGATACGGTGGCGCCGTCGGCGCCCGAGCTTGCCGCCTATGGTCCGATGACGATTGGCGTGCGGACCATCCAGGTCACCGACACGAATCGTCCCGACATCGTCAATACGAAGGAAGGCGCCCCGACGGCCCGCTACGACCGCACGTTAACGTTGGAGGTCTGGTATCCGGCGATGCTTGCGGCGGGGCAGAAGCCCGGCGCTGAGTACAAGGTGATCACACGCGACCCTGCCACGACCGCGACGCTCTATGGCCAGGCCGTCCGTGACGCTTCACCGCGCCCTCGCCAGGGGACCGGTGTGCCGGCTCCGGGCGGGTATCCGCTTGTCATCATCTCGCACGGCTATCCGGGCAACCGCTTCCTGATGAGTCACATGGGCGAGAACCTCGCGAGCAAGGGGTTCGTGGTGGTGTCGATCGATCACAAGGACAGCACCTACGACGACCAGAAGGCGTTTGGCAGCACGCTCTACAACCGCCCGTTCGATCAGCTGTTCGTCCTGAATGCAATCGAGCGCCTGAATCGATTGGGCTCCGGCAGTTTCCTGACCGCGATGGTGGACACCAGTCGCACCGGCATCATCGGCTACTCGATGGGAGGCTATGGCGTGGTCAACGTGATCGGCGGCGGCTACAGTGCGGCCAGCGCCACGTTCCAGAATGCGCCGCCCAACAAGTTGCTGGCTGAGCGCGGCGCCGCGAGCGCCGCGTATCAGAAATCGCGCGACCCGCGCATCAAGGCGGCGATCGCGATCGGTCCGTGGGGCATGCAGGGCGGCTTCTGGGATGCCGAGGGCCTCGCCGGCATTCGCACACCCGTGATGTTCGTGGCCGGAAGCGTCGACGATGTGTCGGGCTACGAGAAAGGCACGCGTGCGATCTACCAGGGCGCGGTGAATGCCGATCGCTACCTGCTGACGTTCATCAACGCCAATCACAACGCCGCGGCGCCGTACCCCGCTCCGGCTGAAAGCTATACGGCGGAGCCGCAACGCTCGTTTTCCCACTACGCCGACGCGGTGTGGGACACCGTGCGCATGAACAACATCTTCCACCACTTCGCGACCGCGTATTTCGGCGTGTATCTGAAAGGTGAGTCAGACAAGCAGGCTTACCTGGACGTCGTGCCGAACGGAAAAGATGCGGTGTATGCGATGGATCGCGACGGCAAACCCTTAGCGACGCACACCTACTGGAAAGGCTTCAAGCGCGGCACGGCCGTGGGCCTCGTCCTCGAACACACGAAGCCTTAACGATGTTCCTTGGACATTACGCCCTGGCGTTCGGTGCGAAACGACTGGCGCCCGAGGTGTCGCTCGGCACGCTGTTCCTCGCGTGCCAGTTCGCCGATCTGCTGTGGCCGACCTTCCTGTTGCTGCGGCTCGAGCGTGTGGAGATCGATCCAGGCAACACCGTGGTCACGCCGCTCAATTTCGTGAGTTATCCCTACTCCCACAGCCTCGTGATGCTCCTGGTGTGGTCGTTGCTCCTGGCGCTGCTGTATCTCGCGCTGCGTCGCGGGCCACGCTTCGCCGTCATCACTGTCGGCGCGTTGGTGTTCAGCCACTATCTCCTCGACGTGATCACCCATCGTCCGGACATGCCCGTCACGATCGGCGGTCCGCAGCGCCTGGGGTTGGGACTGTGGAACTATCCCGGCACTACGCTCGCCATCGAATCGGCGATGTTCATCATCGGCGCCACGATCTACGCGGCCGTCACCCGAGAGCGCGATCGCACGGGCCGGATCGGCTTATGGGCGCTCATCGCCACGCTCGCCGCGATCTACTTCGCCAACCTCTACGGTCCGCCGCCGCCGAACACCGCGGCAATCGCGATCGCCGGTCATCTCCTGTGGCTGTTTGTGATTTGGGCGTACTGGATCGATCGGCATCGGATGCCGCGTCATAGGCCCTGATAGCCGGGCCTGGCTTTTACCGACGCGCCGGGACGATTCACCCTAACGTCCAGTTTGTGCCAGCCGCCGCGAGGCACGCCGCGCGGCGTGTAGGTCACGAGGTAGCGGTAACGGAACTCTTCGAGGATCGATCGGAACGTCGCCGACAGATCTGATTGCGCGTCGACTTCGTGCAGCCTGCCGCCGGTGAGCGAGGCCAGATCTTCGAGAAAGTCGGGCCGTGCGCCCTTCGATGTCACGGGATAGACCACCACATCCGATCGCCGTCCCAACTCCAGTACGCGCTCTGCATTCAGGAAGCTCGCCGTATCCAGGCCGTCGCTGAACACCATCAGCAGCGAGCGGCCTACCTCCGATTCGCCCACCATCATTCCGGCGAAGACGCCGTCGACGAGCGCGGTTTCCCCATCGGGCGTTGCGGTGGTCAAGGCATCACTCACGCACGACCGGTTCGTCGACAGCGGGCACGGGAGCGATACCTTCTCATCGAAGGTGACAAGCGCCGACTGATCGGCCGGCTCCAATCCTGTCATCAGCGCCTGGCTCGCAGCCTTTAGTTGCGCAAGCCGAGGGCCGACCACGCTTTCGCTGAGATCGAAGGCGAAGCCAACGTTCAGCGCGATCTCGCCGAAGCTGACCACGTCGACTTCCTGTGCGACGCCGTTGTCGCGAATCATGAAGTCCGCGGCCGTCAACCCTCGCAGCGGGCGTCGCGAGCTGTCCGTAACCAGGACGTCAACGCGGACGCCTTCGACACGAGTCGAGAACGTCGGTTGAAGGGCGACGGCGGCCGCCAGGAGCGTGGTGAGGATCTTCATCGCGGCTTCGTGAAGGGCGCGCGCAGCTCTGCGAGCAGGCGTTCCACCTGTCCGGCATCGCCGTCGTAGTACTCCCACCATGGATCGTCATCCGGGCCGCGCGCCTCGGGGGCCAGCGCTGGGTCGATCGCCGTCCGCGCCGCGGCTCGGTCGCCGAGTGATCTCAGGACGAAGCCAAGCGACAGCCGCGCTGCTTGAGAATCCTGAAAGATCGCGACTGCGTTCTCGGTACTGGCGTCGGGCCTCATCGAGCTGTCCCAGCGCCTGCGTGGCATCGCCCATAAACAGGTGCGCGTAATACGTAATGGCGGCATCGGTCGCGCTCGCGATGACCTTGCGAAGATGCGGCAGCGCCTCGTCGTGCCGCTGCAGCTGCGTCAGCACGCGGCCGAGCCGCAGGTTGGCTTCGACGAGCTCCGGGTCTGCCGCCAGCGCCTTTCGCAGCAGCGACTCCGCGCGCCGGTAATGGGTTGGCGGCGACGACACGCCCTCGATGAACATGCCGTTTGGCAGGGTCGTGATGCGAACGTAGTTCTGGATGCGCGGTGCGCCGAGCGTTTCCTGCAAGCAGGCTTCGCCGTAGAGAACGCCCGGATGGTCGGGCACGAGCCTGCGGGCCCGATCGAAATGGACCATGGCGTCGGCAAACCGCCGCTCGCGAGCGAAGTACGCGCCGATCGTGCGATACCAGTCGCCGATGATGGGATCGCGCACCGGCTTGGCCGGCAGCGAATCGAGCACGTCCATCGCCAGCTCCCAGTGCAGGTTCTGGAGCTCGAAGTGTTCGACCTGTCCGTCGAAACTCTTGACGATTACCCGCCGCTCATTCGCCTGGCGTGTGCGCAGCGGAATCGGCGGGGGCGGTGCGACGCGTTCCGCCCCCGATCCCAGGATTGCGGCATCCGTGTGCAGTAGCGCGGCTCGTCTCCGGAAGACGTCGAAGTCGCCACGCACCTGCAGCGACCTCGTCAGCTCGAGGATCGCTGATTCGTCCCGGCCAAGACGTCGACGCCTTCGGACGCGGTCGATGTTTCTGTCTGGTGGCGCGAGCACTAGTGCTTCGACGTACGGCCGCATCAGCTCCAGATCGTCGTAGGTCCACGCTGTGACGACCGCCAACGCCTGATCGGTTTGACCCGCCGCGTGCATGTCGACGGCATCGATCCAGCCGCGCAGCCGCAGAATGGTGCGTTCGTCCGCACCGGTATCGGCGGACATCAATAAGAGCGTGACGACAGCTCCGACCAGCTTCACTGCAGCCGATTGTAAACACGAAAGGCGGCTGCGACGTCTACTGTCGCCTGAGCGCTCAAGGCCGCACTCGATCGCGCGCTTATGCGCGGGCAGGTATCTCCCTCCGTAAACTCTCGTCTCGCCGGTCAAAGCTCACTCGGCGCATTGTGCTCTTGGGCCAACTCGGCGGCACTACTTGGCCTCAAACAGGGCCGACTCTGGCCTCCGTTCGCTTTGTCGGTAAGTGATCTACGTCGGCTCGCTCGAACGTTTACTGCGGGAGACACCTGCCCGCGCAACGCGCGAGCGCAGACGCGCGACAGGACGCACACCATCAGCTGGAGCGTGAGCGCAGCCCGGCGGGAGGAGGCGAGAAAAGTTAGTGCGTGGAGCCGCCAGGAAAAGCGAGCCGACGAGAACGTTGTTTACAGACAACCTCGCAGCGAGCGTTCGGGCGAAGCCAGACCGAGCTGCGAGTTGACAGCCGTGCGGAGCGAACGCGGAAGCTGATGGTGTGTGTCCTTGAGCGCTCAGGCGAGCGCTTCGAGTCGGCGCACAATCGCGCGCGCAAACGTCAAGGCTGCGGCTGGGACGTACAGAAAATACAACTCGGGCTCGATGAGTTCGAGCTCCATCAGTAGTAGACCGCCGCCTGTCTCCACCACGTCGACGCGCGCGTAGAGCGTGTCGCCTTTCACGGTCGACATCACTCGATCGGCGAATGACAGAAACGCAGGTGACGGCGTCATGGGCTCCACGGTGCCGCCAAAGTCTTGCTGGACGCGATAATCGCCGGCCTTGGCTCGTTTCGACACGGCGTGACTGAAGACGCCGTCGCAGTAGACCATCGAGATCTCGCCGCGGCTCTCGATCTCCGGCACGAATTCCTGCAACAGCGCGCCGGACGATCGTGTGGGCGCAAGATCGTGGTCGGACAATTCGCTCTCGCGGGTGACCAGGAAGGTGCCGTACGCGGTGGCCGCAATGCGCGGCTTGAGCACGGCGCGATCCCACCCCTCGTCTGCGAGCGTTTGCCGCACCGCGGCTTGATTGGGGCGATCGAGCCAGCGCGTTTTCGGGATGGCGATGCCCCGCGTCTCGAGGTGTTCGAGATAGACCTTGTCGATGTTGCCGCGCGCGATGGATGGCGTGTTCCACACCGTTCGTCCCGAGTCGCCCACCGCGGTCAGCCACGACCCAAACACCAGCGGCGAGCGGTGATAGTCCCAGGTCGATCGCAGCAAGACCGGTGGCGCGCCCACGAGGGTGTCGTGATCGATGCTGGTCCACGGAATTGGCGTTACGGTCACGCCCCGGGCGCGCAACGCAGCGGCCAGCGGCGCATCGTCCGGGGCGATGAGCGGCTGGTCGTGGCACGTGGCAAAGATGACGGTCACTGTTGATCCGGCGTGCGCCGGCCCCCAACAGTTATAGCCTGAACAGGCGGTTGAACTTGATCACGAACGCGCGGTTGCGAAGCGCGGTGACATCGGGCCTCGCCGCGGTGTCGAAATCATCGGTATAGACGACGAACAGCTCGCTGCCGGGACGATACTCCCACCGGAACCGGACGTTGCTGCCGAATGACGTGCCCGCGGAGTTGTACTGCACGATGCCGCTCACGAACATGCGCGGCGTGATGGTGTAGGTGGCGCGCGTGCGGGCCACCTTCAGCGTGAACGAACCCTGCGCGAGATCGATCCAGTTGATCGACATGCTCGGCTCGAGCGACACCTGCGGCGTCACTTGCACGCGGCCCATGTTGACGGCCAGCGAGGTGCGATCGCCGCTGTAGAACGCGCCGGTCTCGAAGACGAGCTCGCCCGAGATTCGCCGCTGCTGTCCCGCGATGTATCCGACACGAGTGGTGTGAAAGTCGTAGCTGCCGACCGGTATCGCCACACCAGTGGCGATCACAAACGGCCGGACGAGACGTTCGAAATTATCGGTGTACGACACGCTCAGCAGATCGCTATTGGTGAATTCGGTCTCGGCGCGCGCGATCGCTTCACGCGTATCGAGGCGATCCTCGTTGTTGGTCACGTAGTTGAGGCTCGCCGTCGTCGTCAGGCGGCGCAGATTCGGCACGCCCCTCGGCCGCGGGCTATAGCGGGCCGAAGCAAAGTTGCGGCGCATGTCGGTGCGCCTCACGAAGCCAATCTCCGGAAGAAAGTTCGGCTCCACCACAAGGCGCTCTGCCTGCAGTCCGTATTTGTCAGCGTTGTAATCGAAGAAGCCGCGATAACTCAGGTTGTCGTTCTCGCGGCCTTCCGTGCGCGTGCCGGCGAGGTAGGTGTCAAATCGCACGTTTTGAAAGAAGGAGAACGCCGCGTCGAGCCCGAAGCCGTCATTCGATCCCACCCGCCCCGGCGTGGCCGTGCGATGCGTCAACATGCCGCCGATGCTGCTGCGGCGCAGCACGTCGGCCTTGGCCCGCATCACGGTGAAGTTCGCCTCCTCGATCTGCGCGTTGTCGTCGTCTCCGGTTTGCACGTTGAGCGCGCCAAACGTGACGTTGCCGGCTTTGCCGGTGACGCGGCCGCCGGCGCGCAGGGGAATCACGCGCGATTGATCGAGGCCGATGCGCCGGCTGAAAAATAGGTACGGCGTGTCGCCGGTCCCGGCCGCCAGGCCGGCGCTGGCGCGACCGGCGAACGCGAAGGTGCCAAGGCCTTCGAGAAAGAAATCGCGTTTTTCAGGGAAAAACAGGTTGAAGCGCGTCAGGTTTACCTGTTGCTCGTCCACCTCCACCTGGGCGAAATCGGTATTCACGGTCAGGTCGGCGGTGATGTTCTGCGTGATCCCGTACTTGAGGTCGCCGCCAATGCGGGCGTTGCGCTCGTTCGATGTTGGCGGCGTCACCGTGTTGTCGGTCGACACGCCGGCCAACGCAAACGGCTTGAGCTCGAGATTGCGGCTGCCCGATGGCACCTGCAAGCCTTCGAGCGTGCCGGCGGAGGAGATCTTCAGGAGGCCGCGGAAGGTCGTGAGCGCGCGCGGCACCTGCGCGAGGTACGACCATTCATTCTTCCAGCGCACGACGCGGCGCAGGTTCACGCCCCACGTCTGGTCGCGGCCCGGTTGATACCGGAGCGACTTGAACGGGATCGCCATCTCGATGATCCAGCCGCCGTCGAACTCACCGGTGCGGACGTCCCATACCGTGTTCCAGTCGGCGTTGGGTGGGCCTTCGTCGGTGACCTGGCTGTCGGCCATGCCGCCGATGGCGTTGGCGTAGAAGATGTAGCCGTTGCGCTTGTCGTGGAACGTGTCGAACAACACGGCAAAGGTGTCGTTCTGACGCAGTTGCGCGGTGTCGCGCCGCATTTCGTTGGCCACCCGGCGCTCCGGTTGCGATTCCCAATTGCGCGCCGACACGTAGACGTGGTCTTCGTCAAACAAGATCCACGCTTCGGTCTTTTCAGTGGCGGGTGCGTACTCGTCAGGTTCCTGCTGAACGAAATCGGTGATCGCGGGCGTGCGGCCATAAATCTCTTCGTCCAGCTTGCCGTCGATGCGGATCGGTTGGTCGGCTCGATGCGCGCGCACGGTCGGAGCCGGTTTCGGAGAGGGCTGAGCAGATGCACCGGCGGCGATCAACACGATGATGCCGACCATCATCCGCCTCAAGGCGGACACCCCTCGCGAATGCATCCGCGGATGCTATCCTGAGTGACTTGCAATTTGCAAGTGACTGGCCTTACACTCGCCGCATGCGTTCCCGTGCGCGGCGTTCGCGTTGCCCTGTGGCGTGCACCCTCGATGTGCTCGGCGACAAGTGGTCGCTGCTGGTGGTCCGCGACGTGGTGCGCGGCAAGCGTCGCTATGCGGAGTTTCTCGACTCGCCGGAAGGCATTCCCACCAACATCCTCGCGGATCGGCTCAAACGCCTCACCAAAATCGGCGTGATCTCGTCGCGTCGTTACAGCCAGCACCCGCCCCGCCTGGAATACATGCTCACGCCGAAGGGCGAGGAGCTCCGCCCCATCTTGCGGGCCATGGTGGACTGGGGCGTCCGGCACGCCGGCGGTCGCACCCCGCCGCCGGTAACTCCCGCTACATAAAGGAGTTGTCCGCGCGGGTGGGCAAAAAGGTTATACTGCTGTTACGTTGAACGAAATGTATTTCCAGAAGGGTTTCGGCCTGAAATCCGAGGTCGGGCCTGTTCTGGCGCGTACCTATCAAAGCGCCGTCGTTGAACGCCTCAAGGCCCTTGGCTACGAAGCGGCGGCCGGCGGTCTCCACTTCAAGCTGGCGAAAGAGTTCGGCTTTTGTTACGGCGTCGATCGCGCCGTCGATTACGCGTACCAAACGCGCCGCAAGTTTCCCGATCGCCGCGTTTTTCTCTCCGGCGAAATCATTCATAACCCCGACGTCAACCAGCGCATCGAGGCGATGGGCATCCAGATCCTCGCGGATTCGCGCGATCCGGTTGAGCGCTTCCACGACGTGTCGTCCGGCGACGTGGTGATCCTGCCTGCGTTCGGCGTCAGTGTGCCCGAACTCGAGCACCTCAAGTCGAAGAACTGCGTGCTCGTCGACACCACCTGCGGCAGCGTGTTGAACGTCTGGAAGAAAGTGAATTACTACGCGCGTGACGGCTACACCGTGATCATTCACGGCAAGCACTATCACGAGGAAACACGCGCCACCGCGTCACAGGCGCTGACGCATGCCGGCGGCCGGTATCTCTGCGTACGCGATCTCGCGGAGACCGAGCTGGTGTGCAGCTACCTACGCGGTGGCATCGGCGCCGGCGAGCTGATGTCGCGCTTCGGCGAAGCCGCGAGCAGCGATTTCACGCCCGAACGCGATTTGCAGCGCATCGGTCTCGCCAACCAGACCACGATGTTGATGAGCGAGACGTTGCGGGTGCAGGAGCTGCTGCGCCGCGCGATGGTCGATCGCTACGGTGAGGCGGACCTGGCCTCGCGCTTCCGCGCCTTCGACACGATTTGCTCGGCGACCCAGGAGCGCCAGGACGCCGTCCTCGACATGCTGGGCGCCGGCGGCCTCGATCTGATGATCGTGATCGGCGGCTACAACAGCAGCAACACGCAGGCGCTGGCCAAGATGTGCGCGCCGCGGCTGCAGACCTACCACATCGACAGCCCGGGATGCGTCGACCCGGCGGGGATCCGGCACCGCGCGATCGGATCGCACGACGAAACCCAAACCCCCGGCTGGCTGGCTGACGGCGAGGTGCGGATCGGCATTACCGCCGGCGCCTCGACGCCCGACAGCGTGGTCGGCGAAGTGATCGAGCGCATGCTCTCACTGCGGGGACAAGTGGTCGGTGATTTGACGCCGCCGGCCGAGATCGCACAAGGTTCGTCCACCTCCGCCAAGGCTACGGCGGACAAGCAGAGCTACGCATGATTCGGAGCCGTCCGACCGAACTCACACTGACCCTGGCGCCGCAGCGCCGCTTCGAGGCGATCGACGTGAACCGTCGCATTGCCGAAGAGGCCGGCGACATCCTGCGCCGCCACCGCCGCGCGCTCTACGCGTCGTTTCACACCACGGCCGGTTATCTCGATCAGAGCCTGTCGGTGCGGCTGCATCATCGCCACGACCTGGTGTCGCAGTTCTTCCGCGCCTTCCATGCGCTGTTCCCGCAAGGCGGCGAATACCGGCACGACCAAATGCACCTGCGCAGCGAGCTCACCGACGAGCAGAAGGTGGTCGAGCCGAGGAACGGCGATTCGCATCTGACCTTCATCGGCGCGGGCATGCGCAACTGCGTGACCTATCGCTCGCGACCGGATGCGCCCGTCTATTTCATCGAGCTCGACGGCAAGACCGACGCGATGCAGCGCCAGCGCAAGACCACCGTGGTGGCCTACGATCACGACGAGATCGTGGCGCGGACGTCGATCACCATTCCGATGTCGAAGCATCCGATCGATTCGGTGAACCTCGCCGACCCGCGGCTCGGGCTGCTCGAGCGCGTCAACGAGATCCTCGCCCGCGCCGGCGTCGAACGGGCGCGCGTCGATCTGGTGGTCGACCCGTCGGAGCGCAACGTCGGCCTGACGGTGAACGAATACGAAACGCTGTTGATGCAGAACGACCTGGTGGATGTGCTGCGCGACCCGCTTCGCTTCGCGAAGATCAAGGGCCGCAACATGATGAACGATCCGTTATCGATCCCCGGCAAGACGCTGAACTACGCCAAGTACAGACGTGGTGCAGGTGCTCAATTCGCTGATGGAAGCGCTGCGGCTCGACCAGGGCTCGTTCGAGCGGTTGATGGCGAAGGTCATGTCGCTGCCGGCGCGGCGGTTCCTGCGCTCACGGCGCGTCAGCTTTCTGGCGGGATCGAATCGCGAGACCAATGTGCCGGTGTTGCTGCGCGGCACTTACCAGAGCCCGATTCTCGTCCAGTGGCAACCTGCGGAAAAGCAGGAGCGCCACCTCGACATCGTGATCGTCCAGTTCTCGTAAGCCGGGGCTAAAGCCCCGGCTCTCCAAACGTCACTTCAGACCGACGACGACGGCGAAGCTGTCCTTTCGCCACGTGACTTCGTTGGTGAAGCCCGCCTCTTTCAGCAGCTCCAGCTCACGGTCGAGCGTGAAGTAGACGTCCTCTTTCGCCCAGGTACGCAGGAAGGATTCTGCTTTCTTGCGCGTGTATTTCTGCTGAAGATGCTCGAGCCACGCGTCGCGGTTGCGCTTCTGCAGCCGGGCGCTAGATGCCAGGAAGCAGTCGGCGCTGACCAACATGCCGCCGTCGCGCAGGGCAGCGAAGCAACGTTTGTAGAGCGCCGCCTTCTTGCGGCCGGTATCGACGTGATGGAGCGAGAACGAGGCCGAGACCACGTCGCAGCGCGGAATGCGCGCCAGCTCGAAGTTGTCGTGGATGGTGTCGATCTTGCCTCGCAGCCGCCGGACCGCCGCGCTCAGCATCGACGCGTCGGCATCGATGCCGATGAGCCGCGCCTTCGGACGCGCCTTCAGAATCGCTGCCGCGAGTGCGCCCGAGCCGGTGCCGAGGTCGACCACTGCCGGTGACGTCGGCGCCAACGTCTTCACCGCCTCGGCCGCTTCCTCAATCAGGGCTTTGTAATGGGGAATCAGCGCGGCGATCGTGGCGTCGTACTCGCCGAACTTGATTCCCAGGTGTGCCGTAGCGCCCATTTATGCGATCCCCAATGAAGCGGTGCGCTGCCGCTGCCAGTCGTCGATGTCCCGCGGGGTGATCGCGGCGCCATGATGCAGAGTCCAGTTCAATGCGGCGATGACGTCGTCCGCATCCTCGAGCCCGACGGCGAGCCGCACTAACCGATCGAAGCCGTTTCGCTTCAGCTGATCGAGTGCGGTGAAGTATTCCGACACGGTGCGGTGATGGTTGACCTTGGTCGACAACCCGTCGAACGACAAGGCGTAGCGGACGATCACCGTCGTGGCCAGCACATCGGCGAAATGGCGGGTGCGCTCCTCATCCGCGTCCTTGATGCGGAACGAGAGCAATGAGCCATGACGAACGTAGTGTTTGCGGATGGCAGCCGCGTCCGGATGCCCGGGCAGCGACGGATGGAAGACCTCGCTGACCCTGGGATGCGACGCGAGGAATGCGGCAATCTTCGCCGCCGACGCCGAACGGCGCGCGTGCGACTCACTGGCCACATCGAAGCCCGCCACAATTGCGCCGGCCCGCCGCCAGTCGAGAATGCCGCCGCGCATGGCCATGAGGTCCATCACCGCATTGGCGAACTGCGTGTCGTTGGTCGCCAGGTAGCCCCACAGGTCGCGATCGTTTCCGCCCAGAGACTTGGTGCCGCTGGCGACGATGATGTCCACGCCGTTGGCGAGGGGAGGCTGCCTGAATGCCCACGGCGACGCGATAGTGGTGTCGAGCACCAGCTTCAGTGCCGGCGCCGTGGCGCGCGCGCCCTCGATCACCTCGCGCAACAGGTCGAAGTCCTGCGCGCGCACCAGTGGATTGGTGAACGTCTCCGCGAAGACAAAGCGCGTGTTCGGCCGGATCGCTTCGGCGAGCGCCGTCCGATCGCCATCGTCAACGATGGTGACCGAGGCGCCGATGCGTGCCGCCATCCATTCGAGATAGGTGCGGGTCTTGTTGTAGACCTGACGCATCAGCACGGCATGGGTCCCAGGCTCGAGCAACACGTCGAAGGCCAGCGCCGTGGCCTGCATGCCAGAGTCACAGACCAGGGCGGAGGTGGCGTGCTCCATCACCTTCAGCTTCGCGATCAGCTCGGCGGTGGCGGTAGTGCCGTAGCGCGCGTAGAGATGCGGCAGCTCCGACCAGCAGCCTTCGCTCGCGAACAGGAATGCGGCCTTGCCTTCCTGCCACTCGATCACGCGCGCTGAACCGAGCAGGTCGAGCTGCACGGTCGGTTCATCCGGGTGCAGGTAGGGGATGCCGGTGCGGCGGATGTGCGCGTCGATGCTGTCGTGAAGCCCGCGCGTCGACGGCGACATCGCATCAAGAGGAGGCCGCTCCGCTGGACATGAACCTGGATCCAGCCAGTCGGCCACTGCCGGGATCCGGGATCCGGGAGCCGGGATCAATCCAAGACCCCAAGACAGAGCCGTTGCTCGACTCGTGCCAGCCGTTCAACGGAAGACGTCACCTCGGCGATCTGCGTATCCGAGCTCGCAGAGATCATGAAGGCGATGTGCACGCGATCCGCTTCACCGCGCGTGGCGCGGTTCTGGACTGCGAGACCATGCCGGCGCACCAGCCCCTCGAACTTTCGCTCGAGCCCCGGATGCGGCTGGCCGGTGATGCGCAGGTAATGGCGCCGCGGCGCCGGCGCCACGGCGGATCCTTCGCGGGCGATCGGCAACTCGTGCGGCACCGGCCAGCGGACCGAGTTGTCCTGCGCGAGATCGATCAGGTCGCCGAGGATCGCGGTGGCCGTTGGCAACGACCCCGCGCCCTTGCCGAACAAGCTGAGGTCGCCCGACGATACGCAACGCAGATACACCGCGTTGTATTCCTCCTCGACCGAGGCGAGCAGGTGCCACGAGGGCAGCAGCAGCGGCTCGACGGCCATGTCGAGCGCGCCGTTGTTTCTCACCGCCCGTGCGATCTGGCGAATGCGGAAGCCCATGGATTCGGCGAGATCGCAATCCGCCGGATTGATGTCGCGAATGCCGCGGACCAGGAACCCGTCAGGGCGGACCCACGCGCCGAACGCGCGATACGCCAGGATCGACAGCTTGGCAGCCGCGTCGTGGCCGTCGATGTCGGCACTTGGATCGAGCTCCGCAAAGCCAAGCCGCTGCGCGTCGGCGATGGCTTCCTCGAGGGTCAGGTCGCCCTGCTCGAGACGCGTCATCACGAAGTTGCTGGTGGCATTGACGATGCCCCAGAGGCTGTCGACTTCATCGGCGCGATGACTGAGGTGGCGGATGATTGGAATGGCCGCCGCGGCCGCGGCTTCGCAATAGAGTGGCGTGGCCGTTCGCTGCGCGAGCACGCCGAGCTCCGCCAGCTTCGACGCGAGCAGCGCCTTGTTGGCGGTGACCACGGGCTTGCCTGCCGCCAACGCTGCCGACAGGACCGGCTCCACCGCCGTGCCGCCCGCGACCTCGACGACGACGTCGACTTCCGGATCGCTGACGAGCTCGAGCGCGCGATCGGTGATCGGAATGCCGAAGGCGCGGGGCCCGCGATCCTTCTTCACATCCAGCACCGCGATGCGTGACACGCGGAACCGCACGCCATAGCGATCCGCCACCGCGTCGCTTTGCCGATCGATCATCTCGAGCACGCCGCGGCCCACCGTGCCGCAGCCGACGAGGCCGATGCGAATCTCGCGGACCGGCTCGATGCCCACGCCCTCGAAGCGAGGGCGGAGCGCCGTCTTCAGCGGCCGGCCGAACGCGCCCGCGCCGCGCAGCAGATCCGCCAGCTTCTCCTGATCGGCCAGGAACGCATCGTGGCCGTAGACCGATTCGAGCTTCCAGAGCGACGAGTCGGCGCCGGCGGCCTGCAGCGCCCGATGCAGCTCGACCTGCAGCGCCCAGGGGAACAACATGTCGCCGGGCACGCCGACCACGATGGTCTCGGCGCTGACGCGCGCGAACGCGTCACGCACCGCCTGCGCATCGGCCATCGATCCGCGATCGATCGCTTCGCTCAGCAGCAGGAACGTCTTGACCGGAAAGCGTTCGGCGAAGCGCCGGCCATGATGGTCGAGATATTCGGCCACCGGCGGCCGATCGAGTCCCGGCAGCAGTTTTCCGAAGCGCGTGTCCAGCTCGTCGCGGCCGCGATAGGTGAGCATGCCCAACTGGCGCGCCCGCATCATGCCGGTGGTGACGTCGCCGTTTCGCAGGCCATCACGCACCAGCTCACGCTGCAAATGACGCGTGGCCGTGCCCCAGCCGTCGGGGCGTAACCCGGCCGAGACGGTGATCAACTTCGCGCAGCGATCCGCATGACGGGCCGCGAACACCACGCCGACCATGCCGCCGAGGCTCGCACCGACCCACGTGACCGGCAGCTTGCACCCGCAGCCGTCGAGCCATGCCGCCACGAGGTCGGCGAGGCCCGTGACCGAAATGGAGTCGCTCGAGTTGGGATCGTCAAAGCCCCGCCACGTCGAGCCGTTGCCCGGCCACGATGGGCACAGCACGGTGTGCCTGGCGGGATCGATCAGATCCGGTGCACAGAGCGCCGGCCACCACGCCGCCCGCGGATCCTCACCGTCGCTCTGGCCATCGCCGAACGGAAACGGGGAAGCGGTAATGCCACCGACGATCAGGACCACCGGCGCCGTGCCGAGCTCGGGTCCATAAACCCAGCCGCCAAGCTGCACATCGTCGAGCTTGCGGCCTTCGATCTCGATGGAGAGGTGTTCGATGACCAGCCGCCGTGGTCGAAGGTCGGTGGCTGCGAGTGTTGCCATCGCGGCATTGTATGATGCCTGCCCATGCGCAACCTCATCGTCCCGGTGATCGTGGCGGCGTTCAGCATTGCGTCCGGCTTCACATCATCCGGGCAGGCGCCAGCCAGCAGTCAGCCACCTGCGCCTTCTGTGGCCCGGTCGCCGGCCAACGCGGAGCAGTTCGATCAGCTGTTTCAGCAGGTGAAGAACTGGGGCCGCTGGGGCGCCGAGGATCAGCTCGGCACCGTCAACCTGATCACCGACGCCAAGCGCAAGCAGGCGTTGAAGCTCGCCCGCACGGGCCTTACCGTGTCGCTCGCGCACAATCCGCTGCTCGACAAAGCGGAAGACAACGCCTTGCCGTTCGAGCACACGATGAATACCGGCTTCACGACGGATACCTATCGCGTGTCGTATCACGGCTATTCGCACAGCCACCTCGATGCGCTGTGCCACATCCTCTACAAGAACCAGACCTACAACGGCTACGCGCGCGAGGTGGTGAATACGGCCAAGGGCTGCACGAAGCTGGGCATCGACAATCTCAAGCAGGGGCTGATCACGCGCGGTGTGCTGCTCGACATTCCGCGGCTGAAAGGCGTGCCGTACCTCGAGCCCGGCACGGCGATCTTCCAGGAAGACATCGAAGCGTGGGAGAAAATGTCGGGCGTGAAGGTGATGAGCGGCGACGCGATTCTGCTGCGCACCGGCCGATGGGCGCGTCGCGCGGCGCTCGGGCCGTGGCCGGTGGGACGCAGTGCCGCGGGCTTCCACGCCTCGATCGCGCCATGGATCAAGGCGCGCGGCGTGGCGATTGTCGGCAGTGACGCGGCGTCTGAAGTCACACCGACGCTGGTCGAGGGCGTGAACCTTCCCGTGCACACGCTGTTCATCACGGCGATGGGCATCAACATTCTCGACAACCAGGATCTGGAACGGCTCGCCGAGACGGCCGCGAAGCTGAAGCGGTGGGAGTTCATGATCACGATCAACCCGATGCCGGTGACGGGTGGCACGGGATCGCCATTGAATACGTTGGTGACGTTTTAGGCCACCGATTGACGCCGATTAGGCGCCGATGAATCGGTGTCTAATCGGTGTCAATCCGTGGCCGAGACGCAAAGTACGCGGCCGGGAGGCCCACGCCCAGGGCGTGAATCGCGAGACCGTTGAGCAACACCGGCGTAACCGGCAGCGCAAACGCGATCCGGCCCGGTCCCGCATTCGACAGTGGCACCACGACGAACGTCATCACGAAATAGGCCACCACGCCGTAAGCGATCCCACAAATGACCCATCGCTGCCTGAGCACCGGAAGGAAGCGGCTCGTCACGATGTAGATCGACGCGATGATGAGTGCGATTGCGAAGTGGAGGACCACGCCGAGCGCCGCGGTTTGCACCCCGCCTGCCCGAGCCGCATCGCGGCCGATGGCACCCGCGGCGATGCTGTGCAGGATGCCCATCGGCCTCGCCCCGCTCCGCAGCCCGAAGAAGACGAACGCATCGAGCAGATCGAGCACGCCGATCACGAGTCCGCCGCTGACGATGGCGCGCATGAGGGTCATGAGTTTCCCGGCATTCTACCCCTCGCATGTCCGCTCCGCCCCATTCGCCTTGCGGCCGCATGACGCCTTCGCGAGGATGCTCGTCATCCCTCGACGTTGCTCGGGATAGCCCTGAGCTTGTCGTCCCTCGACCTTGCTCGGGACGACCTTGAGCTTGTCGAAAGGTCGAAGGGCATCAGCGAGGAGGGCGCAATGAAGTATTTGAAGACCGGAGGCAAGTGGCTGCTGCAAGTCCTGCTGGCGATCGTCATGGTGGGGCCGGGAAGCCAGAAGTTCACCAGCCCGACGTGGGAACGTATGTTTCGCACCTGGGGATATCCCGACGGCTTCTATCTCGTAATCGGCGCGGTCGAAGTGGTGGCTGGGATTGGCTTGCTGATTCCGCGGGTCGCGAGCGCGAGCGCCATCACGCTCGCCATCGTGATGGCAGGCGCGGCGGCCACGCACATCATTCACGGCGACAGAAACGGCATCGGCGAGCTCGTGTTCATGTCCCTGCTGCTGGTCGTTGCCGCGTTGCGATGGCGCGACCGGCTCCGTCTCACACGGCAGGCACCGGCCACCGCGCCGGCCGCATGATGCGCCGAGTGTGATAGAAACCCGCGATGCGCGGCCGTTGGCCGTTCTGGCTTGCGGTCTTCGCAGGCTGGTCGGTTCTTGTCGTGGTGTTCGCGGTGAGCAGCTCGCTCACCTATGCCTTGAACTACCAGCCGCCGCGCTGGCGATACACGCTGACGATGGCGGCGACGGAGTGGTACGTGTGGGCGGCGTTCACGCCCCTCGTCGCGTGGCTGTCGCGGCGGTTTCGCATCACTCGCGCCCGGTGGTGGCGCGTGCTGATCATCGGCGCCGTGGGCCTCGTCTTCGCGTTCTTCAAGGTCACGCTGACGCGGGTGATGCGAGGCGCGATTGGCGGCGAGGAGTACTTTCAAATCACGAATCTCGTTTCCCAATATCTGGTCTTCTGGACCATCGTCATCGTCACGCACGCCTGGCTGTACTATCGAGAATCGCGCGAACGGGAGCTGCGCACCTCGCAACTCGAAGCCCTGCTCGCGCAGACCCGATTGCAGATGTTGAGCATGCAGCTGCAGCCACATTTCCTGTTCAACACGCTCAATACCATCGCGGAGCTGGTGCATCAGCAGCCGGCCGCCGCTGAGCGGATGATCGGCGGCCTGAGTCATCTGCTGCGTGAGACGCTGCACGCCGGGCTCGTCGAGCGCGTGCCGCTGTCGCAGGAACTGGCGCTGCTCGATCGCTACATCGAAATTCAGCGCGCGCGATTCGGCGATCGCCTGAAAGTCACCGTGACGGTCCCAGACGGGGCCAATCACGCGCTGGTGCCGACGTTGCTGCTGCAGCCGCTGGTGGAGAACGCGATCAAGCATGGTATCGGGGCCAAGGCCGGCGCCGGCCACATCGAGATCACCGCCACGAGAAAGGGTGAGCAGTTGCAGATCGCGATCGCCGATGATGGCCGCGGCCTGCCGTCCGGATCGCTGCCCGGCGGCATCGGCCTCGAAAACTGCCGCTCGCGGCTTCAGACTTTGTACGGCGTGAATGCGTTCGCGTTATCCATCGCAAACCGAGCCACCGGCGGCGCAATCGTGACCGTCGCGCTGCCGTGGCAGACCGCATGACGCTGCGCATCGTGATCGTGGATGACGAGCCGCCGGCGCGGGCGCGGCTCCGCCGCCTGCTCAAGGCTCATGACGACGTGGCGATTGTCGCCGAGTGTGGCGACGGCGCCACCGCCGTGCAGGTCATCGAGGCGGAATTACCTGACCTCGTCCTGCTCGACGTCCAGATGCCGGAGCTGGACGGCTTTGAGGTATTGCGGACGCTCGACGTGCCGAAGATGCCCGACGTGATTTTCGTCACGGCCTTCGACAAATATGCGGTCCGCGCCTTTGAGGTCCACGCATTGGATTACGTGGTGAAACCCGTCGAACAGGACCGCTTCGATCAGGCGTTGGTGCGGGCGCGACAGCATCGCAGCGAGCAGCGGGATGCCATTGCCGGATTACTACGCGACCTGGCCCGCGAACGGGCCTATCTGACGCGCATGCCCGTGCGGAGCGAAGGCCGGGTCAAGGTGATCGATCTCGCGGAGGTGGACTGGCTGGGCGCCGCCGACAACTACGTCACCATTCACGCCGGCGCCCGCGAGTACCTGGTGCGCGACACCATCGCCGCGGTCGAACGGCAGCTGGATCCGGCGCAGTTCCTTCGCGTGCATCGATCGACGATCGTCCGCATCGATCGTATCGCCGAGCTCGTGCCCGACTTGCATGGCGACTTTCGTATCCGCTTGAAAAACGGCGCCGAACTGGCACTCAGCCGCACCTATCGGGCGCGGGTCGAGGCACACTTCGGACGAAAACTCTAGAGACACCACGGTCGTTCGAGACGCGGATTAGGCACTGATTTATCGGTGTCCAATCAGTGTTAATCGGTGGCCTACTTCTTCTTGCCGAGTTGCTCCATCGCCGCCTTGGCACTGTTGGTCATCGCTTCCGACAGGGTGTCGCGCATGCCGGCCTCGGAGGGGTCCGCGACCGCAGCGCCGCCCAGGCCTCCCATGCCCGCCATGTTCATGCTGCCGAAGCTGGACATCATCGAGCCCATGGCCGACGCGCGCGGATCGAACAAGCCGCCCATGCCCGTGCCGCCCATGCCGCTCATGCCCGACATCGCCATCATCGGGTTCATCATGCCCATGCCCATGCCGCCCACCATCATGCCCATGTACATCTGGCCGGCGAATGCCGCGAGGCGCAGCGCCGAACCGATGCCAAAGCCACCGTTCGACGCTTTTACGTTGCCGGTGGCTTTCGGGGTTTGCGTGGCCCCGACCGCGTACAGCTTGTAATCAATCTTCACGTCGTGCGAGTCCTTGGGCGTGCTGCCCGTCATCTTCATCACGCCACCCATCTTGCCGGGCTTCGACGTCTTGGCTTCGACCACCTCGATCAACATGACGAAATCGCACTGCTGCCGCGCGGCATCCTGCTCGACCGCGCTTGCCGAACTGCCCGCTAGGGGAATCGCGTCGTAGCCGGACTTGTTGAACTTCGCCGCCAGCTCTTCGCGGAGACTCGCCGCGTTGGGCAGGTCGCGCGTCGTCTTGTTGACCGGTTGCAGAATGCCGATGCGGATGGTGCCAGGCTTTTTCGGTGCGGCCATGCTCGTGCCGTTCGCGGTTGATCCGAACAACGCCTCATTCAACGAGCTGCCGGTGGCAATCGCCGGAACAATCTCCGCGGTGCTGCTGGCCTCGACGAAATCGGCCGGCACCTCGAACAGCGCCTGCTCGAGCCGCGCGATTTCGAGCGCGGTCACTTCCTGGCTGGTGGTCACGCTCTCGATTTTGTTGCCCTCGCCAGTCGTGGTGGTCGTGGTGACCTTGATCGGGAACCCGAGCTTGACGTCACCGACTACCCGCGTTTCCATCGTGTCGTTGCACGCCGCCGGATCGACGGCTGCCGGCGGTGCTGCCGCCTGGCTTGGACGCGCGCATGCGGTCTGCGGGGGCAAATCGACGTACCACGCATCCATTTCAACTTTGAGCGGCGACTTGTCGCACGCGCTCGGGCTGGACTGCTTGATCACGATCGTCTTGATCCGCCGCGCTTCGAGCCCGAACAGCGTCTGACGTTCGAGCGTGTCGCTCAACGTGGTCGTCATGGTCACCACGCCGCCGCGAGGTTTCTGTCCCGGTGGCTGTCCCAGTCCCATCGCCTGCATCTGTGCTAGCTGCGCGGCCATGGGGTCAGCCGCTTCGGCGGGCGCCGCCGCGGCGGGCTTTGATTCCGGGTAAGGCTGCACGCGATAGCGCTTCACCTCGGTGTTGAGCAATACCGAACGCTTGAGATCGCATTGATCGAGCGTGATGACGCCGGGGAACTCGACGCGCTGCCGGGCGCCTTGAAGATAGGTGATGTTCTGCGAGACCTGCGCGCCCTGTGTGTATGCCGTGGTCATCTTCACGCCTGGCGGCGGTGGCGGTTCAGGCTTCGGCGCTGGCGCGGCCGCCGGGGGCGCCGGTTTTGCGGGCGCGGCCGTAGCGGGCTTTTTAGTGGCAGGCCGTTGGGCCGGCTTGGCCTGGGATGCGGCGGCGATGGCAACAGGCGACGACAGCGAGACCGCTACGGCGAGGAGCACGATACTACGCAGCATGGGGAAGCCTCCAGGGTTGCTGCATCATTACGCGCAAACGGTGGCCGAAACGGACCATTACTGGTTTTGTCGCTGAATTTCGCGGAATAGCCACGCCCGGGCAGTGGTCCATTCGCGCTTCACCGTGGTGGGGGACAGTGACAAAACGCTGGCGGTCTCCTCGATCGACAGCCCTCCGAAGAACCGCAGCTCAACCACACGCGCCTGCCGCGGGTCGAGTCCGGACAGTTGCTCAAGAGCTGCGTCGAGCGCCAGCATCTCCTCATCGGGAACCGGACTAGCGACCATTTCCTCGACGTGATCGAGCGCGATCGGTGTCTCACCGGAATAGCGCTTGCCCGAATGCCGCCGCCGCGCGTGATCGACGAGGATGCGGCGCATCGCCTGCGCGGCAATCGCGAAGAATTGCGCGCGGTTCTGCCAGTTGGCGCCGTGCTGCTGCATCAGCCGCAGCCACGCTTCGTGCACGAGTGCAGTGGGCTGCAGCGTGTGGCCCGTCCGCTCGGCGCTCAACCTGATGCGCGCGATGCGGCGTAATTCGGCGTAGACGAGCGGCACCACCTCCTCGCCGGATCGCGCGTCGCCCTGCTGCCACGACTGCAGGAGCTGGGTGATGCGCTCGCCGGAATCAGAACCGCTCATCGGCGTAGAGTGCCTTGGCGCGGTTGGCGATCAGCCCCGCGCCCTTGGCACGCGCCTCCCTTTCGAGGGCCGCCGCGTCGCCGCGATCGATCCGCAATCGCACCAGCCGGCGTTCGAAGTCGGCGATCAGCATGCCGGTGCGACGAAATTCCTCGCGCAGGCCATCGAGCTGCACGCGGGCCGCTTCCGCTTGGCCGCGCAGGATATTGAGCTGCGACTCGACCAGCGTGAACTGGCTGCGCAGGCTGATGCGCTCGGTCTGTTTGGCCTGGGCCCGGACGCCGGCGAGCTGCCGTTCGGCGCCGTCGGCGTCGTTGCGAGCCAGGCTGACGCGGGCGGCGATCAATTTTGCCGCCGCCAGCATCGGCGTCTTGTCGCCGCCCAAGGTTTGCTCGACGCGCGCGACCATGCGTTCGGCATCGTCCAGGCGGCCCTCCTCCAGTGCGATGTTCGCCAGCGCCACTTCGCTCTCGACGATGGTGCGCGGTTCCTTCAACGTCGTGCGCAACCGCAGCGCGTGTTCGTGCTGCTTGCGTGCTTCCGCAAAGTCGCCGGCCACCAGCGCAATGTCCCCGAGCTGATAGTGCCCTTGCGCCTCGCCGGACACCAGCTTGGTCTCGACCGAGAGTTTGATTGCCTCTTCCTGGTTCTGCCGGGCGCGGGCCAGTTCGCCTAGTGCCAGCAGGTTCATGCCGAGCTCGACGCGGGCTGCGATCTGCCCGCGTTTGTCGC
Source organism: uncultured Acidimicrobiia bacterium (assembly GCA_963784445.1). Taxonomy (GTDB): domain Bacteria; phylum Acidobacteriota; class Vicinamibacteria; order Vicinamibacterales; family UBA2999; genus 12-FULL-67-14b. The sequence goes on from CAWARO010000004.1 coordinate 760,141, forward strand.
CAATCTCCACTCGCATCGCGAGTGATTCCTCGATCTCTTTGCGCGCCGCCGCGAGATTACCGGCTTCGCGCTCGACAATCGCGAGGTTGTGCAGGGCGCGGACCTGGCTGCGCTTGTCGCCGAGCTCGCGCGCCAGATCGAGCGACTCCTTGTAGTATTTCGACGCTTCGCGGAACTGATCCTGTTCGAACAGGACCACGCCGATATTGTTCAACGAGATCGCGATCCAGTTGCGATCGGCAATCTCGCGCCGCAGCGCCAGCGATCGTTCGTGCGCCTTGCGGGCCTCGTCGTACTTGCCGGAATCCTTGAGCAGGATGCCCAGGTTATTGAGCGCGGACGACATGCCGCGGCGATCCCCGATCGAGGTGCTGGCCGCCAGCGACTCCTCATACATTTTCTGCCCCAGCGTGGCGTCGTCGCGATCCGACACCACGGTGGCCAGGCTGTTGAGGGCCGCCGCTTCGCCGGATTTATCACCGCCGGCAGCGAACAGCTCGCGCGCTTTTTCGAGCGCCGGTTCCGCCTCTTCGGTCTTGCCCTGGTTCCAGTAACCCCGGCCTTCGAATAAATAGGCGCGCGCGCTCAACAGGCGCATGCCGTGTGCGTCGGCGTGCTGGCGAGCGCGTTGGATCGACGCCAGCTCCCGCGGATAGTCCGACAGCGCTGACGCCGCCATGGACTCGACGATGTCGAGTCGCGGATCGGGTTGCGGCATCGATGCGCGCACGGTCTCGACCGTGGCCAACGCGTCCTTATGCTTGCCGCCGGCCGTTTGCGCTTCCGCCAGGCGCAATCCGTACTCGACGTTGTCGGCGAAGAACCCCGACAACGTGCGATACACCTCGATGGCTTTCGGCCAGTCGCGCAGCGCGCTATACAAGTTGCCTTCGACATTGAGCTTGACTTCACGGCCGAGGCCCTTCGAGGCGTCGAAGGCGCGTTGCGCGGACTCCGTCGCGCGGCGATCGTAGCCAAGCGCGGTCCAGGCCGACGCCAGCGCCATGTGGATCATCGGGTTCGACGGCTCACGGCTCGCGGCTTTCTCGAGCAGCTCCTGCGCGCGAACCGCGTCCAGCTCACGCAGCCGCGCCAGGCCTTCGGCATAGAGCCGCGCGGCGTCGATATTCGCCGGGAAGGCCGCGCGGGACGCCTGGGTCGCGGCCTCGGTGGTGCGTTCCAGGCCCAGCCGCTCACGAAGGTCGCGACCGGCTGACGCCATCAGCGTGAAGAGTTCCGCGTCGCTGCCCGAACCCGACACGGCCAGAGGATCGCCGTCCGGTCGCATCACCCGCACGTCGATGCGCACGCGGCGGGCCGTTGGCTCGCCGCTCGTGGCGAACGATCCGATCACCACGTACTGCGTCGACAGCGCATTCCGCAGGCGATCGATGTGGTCGTCAGTGAAGGCGGTCCCGGCGCCAAGCTCGCGGAGCGCGCGCGAAGTCCGCTCGGCCGGCACCACCCGCAGTTGTCCGTCGCCGGCAAGGTCGGTGGTCAACATTTCGACCATCGCGGTGGACAACCATGCATCTTCCTGGCGTTGCGAGAGATTGGTGAAGCCCGCGACGGCAACCGACGGCCGTATCGCTGATTGCTGCGTCAGCGTCACCGTATCCAGGGCCGGCGAGCCGGAGCGGCTCGCGATCACTGCCGTGATGGCGATTGCCAATATCACCGCCGCCGCAATGCCAATCGCTGAGCCATGCCGGCGCAGCAGCTGCGACGCCTGATAGCGCCACGCATCGCGACCCGCCGACACCGGCAGCGCGTCCAGCCAGCGCCGCACATCGTCGGCCAGCGCGGCCACGGTCGGATACCGTGCCTCGGGCACCTTGCGCAGCGCCTTCATGACGATGTCGTCGAGCGGCCCGCTCAAGCGGCTGCGCAGGGCCTCCGGCGATCCTTCGCGCGTTTCGCTGACGGTGATCGGTGTCTTCGATGCGGTGGTGCCGTCGGCGTGGGTCGTGGTCTCGACGCGACGGATCGCAGTGCTGGGGCGCTCCGGCTCCTGCTCGCAGACGACGTTTGAAATCTCTTCAGGCGTGCGCTCGTGGAACCGAAACGGCCGATGTCCGGTCAGCAGTTCATACATCAACAGGCCGAGCGCGTAGACGTCGGTGGCGGGTGTGATCGTGCCGCCGCGAATCTGCTCGGGGCTGGCGTACTCCGGCGTCATCGGACGGGCGAGCGAGGTCATCGTCGAATCGCCATCGGTGCCAGCGCCCAGCCACTTGGAGATGCCGAAGTCGAGCAGCTTGACCTCGCCGTCCGCGGTCACCAGCACGTTCCCGGGTTTCAGATCGCGATGAATGATCTGACGATCGTGCGCATGCTGCACGGCGTCGAACACGTCGAGGCACAGCCGCATGCGGTCCCCGACGTTCAATCGGCGATCGTCGGCATAGCGATCGATTGGCGCGCCGGCGATGTACTCCATCACGAAGTACGGCAATCCCTCCGCGGTGGTTCCGCCATCGAAGAGGCGCGCAATATGCGGATGGTTCAGGGACGCGAGCATCTGCCGCTCGTGACGGAAGCGGCGGACGACGAGGTCCGAGTCCATGCCGCGGCGGATCATCTTGATGGCGACCGAATGCGAGAAATCGCCGGTATGGTGCCCAAGGTAGACCGCGCCCATGCCGCCGCGTCCGAGGCAGCGGTCGATCACATACGCGCCGATCGTGCTGCCGACATGCGGGTCGTGCTCGTCGTCTTCTGTCGACGCGTCGACGGCCGGCGTCGCGATGAACAGACCCGCATCCGCCTCGGCGGCGAGTAGCGACTCGACCTCCGCGCGCAGCTCCGCATCCCCGGCGCAGTGCGCATCGAGCACGGCGGCGCGTTGGTCGGGCGCCGCTTCGAGAACGAGCGAGAGGACCTCTTTGACGCGAGGCCAGCTGGCCATGACAGACGGGATCATATCCAAGAGACGCCGGCGCCGAGCGTATACTCACAAGCTCGGTTCAGGATTGATGCGGATGCGTGAAGCGACGGCCATCGTCGTGATTTTCGGCGTGATTGGTGGATTTGGCGCCTTGTCCACCGCGTGTGCAAGGGGCCCGACCGCGCCCTCCGGTCCGCCCACGGTGTTGAGCGTGGCGCTCGGCAGCGCCGCGTGGGAGACGATCAGCGACCCGCAGCCGTTTCCGCATCGCGAACGACGGCGCAAACCTGGTGTTTGATTTCCCAACCACCGGCTCGATGCATTACCTGTTCACGCCGAGCACGCTAAGCATGTTGCGCGGCACGCTGGCGGTGACGCTGCAGGTGTCGACGAATGGGCCGGTGCTGTTCGAATCCCTCGACCCGCAGTCCAGCACGTGCTCCATTCCAACGTCGGTGCGGCCGTTCTTCTGGTCGAACGACAATGGCAATGGCGCCTACGATCGCTGGTGGTCCAATCCGCGTGCCTACGCGCTTGGGCAGGGCAGCGCCACCATTTCGGTGCCGCTGCAGGCCGAACACTGGTCCAGCGTCAACGGCCGCTTCGGCAATGCCGACGGTGAGACGCTATTCAACTTCGAGAAGGCCCTGCTGAACGTGACGCGGCTGGGGCTGACGTTTGGCGGCGGATGCTCATTTGGCCACGGCATCAGGATTCGCGGCGGCACGGCCAGGTTCGTGCTCAGCGAATATGCGATCCGATAGGTGTGGCGTCCGCGCCTAACCCAGAAGAAAGAACGCGTCGGCCGTCTCCGTGAAGGTGGGAAGCACCTTGGAGCCGATGGCGTCACCGCCTCGGAAGGTCTGGCGCTCGAGGGCTTCGCCGTCTAGTTGAATCACTTCGATTGCCTGCGCCTCGGGATCGATCACCCAGTACTCGCGGACGCCATACTCCCGATACCACTCCAGCTTGGCGACGCGGTCGTAGCGCTCGCTGCCTTCCGAAATGACCTCGACCACCAGGTCGGGCGGCCCTTCGACAAAGTTATTCAGAATCCCCCGCCGCTCGTGCGAGACGAACATGACATCGGGCTGCAGCACCAGTGCCTTTTCTCGATCGAACACCACATCGAGGGGCGACACGTAGACGCGGCCAAGCTTGTGGTCAAGGACATGCTCGGCCAGCAACATCGTGGCTTGAGTCACCACTCCCTGGTGCTTGCGAAACGGCGACGGCGGCTCCCGCACCACGCCCCACACGAGCTCGCGGCGAACCATCGCCTCCGGCCCTGACAGGTACTCTTCGGTAGTCATCTTGAGCTTCATGGCAGCCTCCCGACCTGGTGATCTCGTGATCGTGATGGAACCTGACGACGACGATGCCATCGTCGGAAGACAGGATCAAGGGGCTTGTTTTCGCAAGAATCCAACAGCCTCCAGGGCGGTCACTTTTTTCGTCCCACCCTGACACTTTCGGAGAGGATCGGCCAATTAGCTAACACGGCAACCCTGGAGGCTTTGGTGATGAAGCGACTCTCACTGTTCGCAACGATCGCACTCGTCGTGCTGGTGTGTGGTTCTGTGGCGTCGGCGCAAACGACGACCCCGAAACCACCGCCGACTTACGAGCAGGTGATCGTGAATACCTGGAAGAACCTGCATAACAAGATCCTCACGATGGCGAAGGACACGCAGTTTCCCGACGACAAGCTCGGATGGAAGCCGCATCCGGATTCGCGCAGCATCCTCGAGGAATTCCGGCACGTGACGATTGGTCTCGAGATGACGACGGCGGTTGCGAAGGGCGAGAAGTTTGACTTCATGGCCCGCGAGAAGATGGACGCGAGCAAGCCGAAGACGCGCGCCAGCATGGTGGCGGAAATGGAAGCCGCGATTGCCGCGTCCTATCCGGTCGTCGAAGGCGGCAAGCCGATTCCGCAGTTGATTGGCTGGCTCGATCACCAAGGCGAGCACTACGGCAAGCTGGTGACGGCTTACCGCGTCAACGGCATCGTGCCGCCGATTAGTCGACCGAAGTCATAGGCACCCTGAAAGGGGTGCCCTACGGTCGTGCGTAGGGCGCCCCTTTATGGGGCGCCGGCAGTCGAGGGTTTCGGCCGCGCGGTTGAATTGGCCAGGTTCCAGCTTGCCTGGTAGATCAGCCGCGCGATCTTTTCCATCTTCACGTAGTTGATCTTCTCGGGCCGGTCGTAGACGGTGTGGTAATCCGGGTGCAGGCCGGTCATGAACCCGAGTGCCGCCACGCCGCGCTGCAGGAACGGCCATTGATCGCTCCGACGCACGAGATTCGAAGTGTTGTTGTCGTAACGCTTCTTGATCTCGAGGCCGATGCTGCCGTTGGCGGCATCCACCACCGCGGCCAGCTCCGGTGCGCGCGCGAAGCCCATCATGTTCACCGCGTTGGCGTTGGACTCGGCGGTCTGCACCTCGAGACCGTTGAAACGTCCGCCGCCGCCGACCTCTACTTCCTCGTTCCTGCCGATCATGTCCATGTTCAACACGCCGGCGATGTTCGTGATCGGCGCGGGCGGATGTTCGGTGTAGGCCCACGCGCCGAGCAGACCGCGCTCTTCTGAATTCCAGGCCGCGAACAACACGCTGCGCCGCGGCCGCTGGCCTTGCTGCGCTGCGAGTGCGTAGGCGTCGGCAATCTCCATGAGTGCGACCGTGCCGGAACCGTTGTCGTCGGCGCCGTTGAGGATCTGCGCGCCGTTCACGCCGTCGTGATCGAAATGCGCGGTCACGAGCACCCACTCGTCCTTCAATTTCGGATCGCTGCCTTCGAGTAGGCCGAGCACGTTCCGATCCTGCACGGTGTGCCGATCGACCGCCGTGCGCAGCTCAACCCGCGAATTCGGCAGCTCGATGGCTGTGGTGCCACCGGCGGCTTCCGCCTGCTTGCCCAAGTCGTCGAGTGTCTTGCCGGTGCCGGCGATGAGCGACGCCGCTACTGCCGGCGAGATTTGTGCCGCGGGGATCCGGATGCGATCCGTCCATGCCGCCAGCGTGTAGTTGGGAATGCGCGCCGGCGCCCCTCGACGCTGCTCGGGGCTGCCCTGAGCCATGTCGAAGGGCGCTGCCGGCCAGAAGTTACGCGCCGATTGTTCGAAGTTCGCCGGATCCGGGTGATTGTGGATATCGCTGACGAAGAGGATGCCGGCGGCGCCTTTCTGCTGCGCCGCGAGCGCCTTGCGCCACTGCGCGGCCGCTTCGGCGGTGACCACGCCTTCGAACGGGCTGTTCGGATCGCGCTCGCCGGGCTCGTGATCGAGCACCAGCACCACTTTGCCTTTGACGTCGCCCTTGTAGTCGTCGTGATTGATCTTCGGCGACGTGATGCCGAAGCCCGCGAATGCCACTGGCGCGCTCACCTGACCGGTGCCGCTGAATCGCTGCGGGTAGAAATCCTGGCCGGCCTTGAATTCGCGCCCTGCCTCAGGACCGAGCACGAGCTCGAAGCGGTTGCCCTCGCCGAGCGTGGCCGACATCAGGTTGTAGTTGTGGAAGTATCCGCCGTTGGCCACCGGCTTGAGGCCGGCGCGCTCGAACCGCGACCGGATGTAATCAGCGGTGACGCGGTTCTCGTTGGTGTCGGTCAGCCGGCCGCGCATCGCGTCGCCGGCGAGGAAGAACAGGTCGGCGCGCAGGTCGGCCTGCGTGATCGACTCGATCATCGGCGCCCGCTGTTGGGCCGATAGCAGCAGAGGTGTCAGACACCACAGCAAAATCTGCGTACTTCGTCGGCGCAACAATGAGTACGCAGATTTTGCCGTGGTGTCTGACACCATCACTGCTGTCCCGAGGACGTGCCGGTGCCCTTCGCGGCCACGACCTTGTTGCGCAGCGTCGTGACGCCGACCACTTCCACTTCGAACGTGTCGCCAGGCTTCATCGCCTGCGTCGTGCCCGGTGTGCCGGTGAAGATCACATCGCCGGGCTCGAGCGTGATGTAGCGGCTGGTGTAGCTGACGATGTTGTTGATGTTGAAGATCAGCAGGTCGGTGGTGGTTTCCTGCACGACCTTGCCGTTGTGGCGGCCGATCAGTTTCAGGTTGTTGTAGTCGACGTTGGTCACGAGGTGCGGGCCCATTGGACCGAAGGTGTCTGCCGCCTTGGCGCGGAACCACTGCAGGTCCTGTTTCTGCCACGCGCGCTCGCTGACGTCGTTGCACGCCGTGACACCGAAGATGTGGTCCTTGACCTGCGCCTCGGTGATGTTCTGCGCCTTCTTGCCGATCACCACGCAGATCTCCGATTCGTAGTGCACGTCGGTGGCATCGGCGGGGTAGATGATGTCGCCGTCATGCCCGATCAGCGAGGTCGGGAACTTCGCGAACAGGCCGACGTACTTCGCGGGCGAGGCCTGGCCGATGTGGCTCTTATAGTTGAGGCCGGCGGCGATCACCTTCTTCGCTTCCGCGGGCGCCATCAGCTTCACTTCGGCCAGCTTCACGGTGCGGCCGGTCGGCTTCGCGCCGTCCCACGGCGCTGCGGAGATCTCGCGGATGGTCGTGTCGTTCTCGAGCGTGCCCCACGCGGTGCGGTTGCCCGCCTGGTACTTCACGTATTTCACCTGCGTCTGCGCGAACGCACTGGACGCGACTACCAACACCGCGACGAGAATCCCAAAGGTTCGTTTCATAGTGGGAGGGATTCTGAAGCGGGTTAGTTGAAAGTTCAAGAGTTTACAGTTGCGAGGTAAGTGACCAGTTGGGAAGTTGAAAGTGGCAGTTTCAGCTATTTCCGCACCTTTTTCGGCGGTGTTTCTTGATTGAGCCGAGTCGCCACCTTCATCGCGATTGTGGCGAAGATTGCGCACAGTTCGCCGGCTTCACGTTCCAAATCCACGATACGGTCGGATCCATCGAGCGACGCCAGCCGGACCTTGGCCAGGCATTGGCGGGATTCCTTGGTCTCTCGGAGCGTCAGCCTGATCTTGTGCAGGAAATCCGCCGTGCTCGAGGCGTCATCAGCCTCGCCCAAGTTGTTCGAGACGGAGTCCGCGGCGCGCACCAGCTGTCTCCAGACAGTTTCGCTGGCGATGTTCGTGAATCGCAGGGGACAGGCGGACAACACGCCGGTGCTGAATTTCAGGGCGCGAGCCTGCAGTGCAAGCGTCCGCTGGCGCGCTTCCGAAGGTGTCTTCATGTTGAGGAGTGGTGCAAACGAACTGCCGTCGGTTTCAGGCGCGATTTTGAAGTCACGCTCAGCGAGTTCGCAATTCTTGAATCGTATTGTTGAAAGGGACAGTGAAGAAACTGAAACCGAAACTTCCCAACTGAAAACTGGCTACTAAACTTTCAACTGTAAACTCTTGAAGTTTCAACTAACCCCATGCGGTTCTACTGGCTGAACTTCCACTTGCCCTACGCCTGCCGTCATAGCGGTGCGTGCTGCAAGGCCGGCTGGCCCATTCCAATCGAACCGGAGCGCGCGGTGTTGATCAACAAAGGCGACTGGCTGGAAGAGGGCAGCGTTCTGCCACGCGACGAACACGGCGCCTGCGTCTTCCACAACGGCCGGTGCACCGTCTACGAACATCGTCCGCCGTCGTGCGTGCACTTTCCTTACGTTTGCCTGATTGATGCGCGCGGAGTTCATGTCACGCTGTCGCACTACTGTCCGACGGCCGCATCGCTGCTGTTCGAACACGAGGGCCCGATCGAGATCGTCGAGGGGCCGTCTCCCGTACCTGCGCTCGATATTCCGGAAGGTCTCGATGCGCGCGAATCATTGCCGCCTCTTCGCGAGCCGAATCGCCTGATGTCGTTCGAGGAGTTTTCGAACTGGGAGCGCGGCGAGCTGCGAACGCTGAAGTCGATGGCAGGTGAGTCCGAGTTCGCCCCTGTCATCGAGCGGTTCCTCGCAGCGAAACTATTTGCGTCGTGGGCCGTGTACCTCGGTGACGGCACCACGGCCGTGCGGCAGTCGGTCCGCGCCGCTCACGCCGTGCTACTGGAAGAAATGGCGCACGCCGCAAGAGACGCAGGACGGTCGATCGATGCCGCCATGCTCAAGCACGCCATTCGACAGGCCGACCTGCGCCTCGTGCACGCGGTTACTTCTTCCGTGGATCGTCCGCCGGGTTGACGTAATTCACCACAAACGGGCCCAGGCCGCTCACTTGCACCACCGTCGTGCCCCTGGCCATGACGTAGTGCGGCATCGTCGCCGACATCACGGCGTAACTGCCGGGTGCGAGATCGCTCAGCGCTTTCTCGTCGAAGGCGTCCCCCATTCCGGCGGCGAGCGTGCCCGACAGCACAGTCACGTGCTCGTCAGTGGGGTGCGTATGGGGCGCGACCCGGTAGCCATTCGGGAACTGCAGGCGAACCGTGAACGGTTCTGGTGAGCCCGGATCGCCAGAGATGAGCGCCAGCTTCGCGCCCGCCGGCAGGTGCGCGGGCGCATCCATCCATTTCACGGTGGCAGCCGGCACCACGACGGGCTTCGACACCAGCGCCGGCGGCGTGTCGGAGGTCACCGAGTCTTCCAGTACTTTCCAGGCGCCATCGATCTTTTTCCAAACCGTCTGAAACTTACCCTTCTCTATAGCCGGAATCCCTGACGGCGTACTCGTGTTGAGGGTGTAGTTCCCGGCGGTGTAACCGAGATCGCCCGAGGCGCTGACGTCGGCGCGAGTGGCCTGCCACGTCAGCCCGAAGCCCGGCGCTTTCATCATCGGCTCGAACGCAGCGCGGACCGCCGCCGGGCCCTTGAACCCGGGTGCACCCGCAATGGCGATCGTTCCGTCAGGCGCCAGGAACGACACGAACGTATCGATGCTCTTGGTCGACTTCGCCCACTCGGCGTCAGCAGCCATGAGCGCGGCCTTCTCCTGTTCGACGTTGACCGCCGGGGCACACGACGCGACGATGACGATGGAGACGACGAGCAGTGGCAATCTGCGCATGGGGCCTCCTAGGACCTCATTCGTAACGAGCGAGCGTAATATAGCGGAGTCTTATGAAGAGGTTGTTATTTCTCGCGTTGTTGGGCACCGTTGCTCATGGCCAGGCCCAGTCGTTCGACATCATCATTAACAACGGCACCGTGATCGACGGCAGCGGCAATCCGCGCTACGACGCCGATGTCGGCATTCGGAATGGCTTCATCGCGGCGATTGGCGACCTGGACGACGCCACCGCGACCACGAACATTGATGCGCGCGGGCTGTTCGTGACGCCTGGCTTCATCAACATTCATAGCCACGCGTCGGCCGACGCCCTGCCGACCGCCGTCAACATGCTCACACAGGGTGTGACCACCGAGATCTTCAACGCCGACGGCAGCGGGCCGCTGAACATCGCGCAGCAGCTGGGTGGCCTGGCGGTGCCCGGTCTCGCCCTCAACGTCGGCGGCTACATCGGCTTCAACGCGGTGTGGACCAGCGTGGTCGGCAACGCCGATCGTCGCGCGACACCCGATGAGATCGCGCGCATGCGCGCGCTGATTGCGAACGGACTGAGCCAGGGTGCATGGGGCGTGTCCGCCGGTCTCGACTACAAGCCGGCGTATTTTGCGAACACCGAAGAAGTCATCCAGGTCGTCGGAGTGGCCCGCCCGTCGCGAACCAATTTCACCAGCCACGATCGCGTGACGCCTGAATCAAACTTCAGCTCGAAAGCTGGGATCGACGAGACGGTCGCAATCGGCATGAAGAGCGGTCTCGTTCCAGTGGTCACGCACATGAAAGCGACCGGCCGCGAGCAGGGCACCGCCGGCGCGATCCTCGCGTCGATGGCGCAGGCCACCAAGCGCGGCCACTACACCGCCGCCGATGCGTATCCGTACCTGGCCGGCCAGTCGGGACTCGGGTCGCTGATCATCCCGGGCTGGGCGCAGGACGGCGGCCGGGCGGAGATGCTCAAGCGCTTCGCCGATCCCAAGATGCGCGCGCAAATCATCGAGGAATCCGAGCGGGCGATGACGGCGCGCTTCGGCGGCCCGCAAAGCGTCTACCTGCCGCGCACGCAGCAGCAGCTGACCGCGGTGATGAAGGAGATGAATGCCGGCGCCGGCGAAACCGTGCTGCGGATTCTCGAGCAGGGCGACCCAGGCGCGATCCTGCATTTTGGGATCGAAGAGGATCTGATCAAAATCCTGAAGGACCCGATCACCTCGATGGCGTGTGACTGCGGCGCGTCGACCGCCACCCGCGTGCATCCGCGTTTTTACGGATCGTATCCGCGCGTACTGGGCCGCTACGTGCGCGAACAGAAGATCATGACGTGGGAGCAGGCGGTCCGGAAATCGAGCTGGCTGCCTGCGGCGACGATCGGGATGACCGATCGCGGCCTGCTCGCAATCGGCATGGTCGCCGACCTCACCGTGTTCGATCCGGAAACCGTGATCGATCGCGCCACGTATGAATCTCCGGCGCTGCCCTCGGAAGGCGTGCGATTCGTGCTCGTCAACGGCGCGGTGGCGCTCAAGGACGGGGTCCCCACCGGCGCACCCAGAGGCGTGCCGCTGTTTCGGACCAGCAACATGCCGAGCCGTGCCACGAATGAGGGCATGCGGACGCTTTCGGCGAAAGGCACGGTGTCGGGACGTGGTATCGCGATCAACCTGACGCAGCGCGCCGGTGCGCGCGAAGCCACGGGCATGGTCACCATCGACGGGCTCGAACCGATCAAGAGGTTCGGCCTGCTGCAAACCGCGAACGGGTGGGCGAGCTTCACCACCGTCGATTCGTCGCGGCGCGCGATTGCGGTAACGATCGATCTGCACGATCCGTTGAACATCGGCGACGCCACGGTCGCAATCAATGCCGACGGCGCACCGATGGTGCGTGGCTCGTTGCCCCAGGCCGCCGTTACCGTCACCGGCCGATGAGCGACGCCGCCCGCCGCATCCTGCTGACGATCCTGATTCTCGGCATTGCCGGCATCTCGGTCGAGCTGTGGCTGATGGCGCACACCGAGGATTTCTACCAGCTGATTCCGTTGTGGCTGGCGGGCATCGCGGTTGTGGCTGCCACCCTGGTGGCGCTTCGACCGTCGATCGGGACCATCCGCCTCTTCCAGGCCGTGATGGTGTTGTTCCTGCTCAGCGGTGTGATCGGAATGGTGCTGCACTTCCAGGTCAACATGGAGTTCCAGCTCGAGATGGATCCGGCGCTTAGTGGAATGGCCCTTTTCCAGAAATCGATTCTCGCCAAGTCGCCGCCAGCTCTGGCGCCGGGCGCGATGATCCAATTGGGGCTGATTGGACTAGCCTATACCTTCAGGCATCCGGTCACTCGCCCCGCGTAGCGGGCCGAAGACGACACTGCGCCTGGGAGGACATCAGCATGACTCGTTTCTTTGCATTCACCCTGGCCGTATTGCTGGCGATTCCGGCGACGGCGCAGGTTGGTAAGTCACTCGGCGTCGTCGATGCCAACACGGTTTCGGAAGCGGATCTCAGCAAGATGCCGGCCGTGACGCCGGAAATCGCCAAGGCGCTGGTGGCGGCGCGGCCGTTTGACAGTATTACTGCGCTCAACGCGTTCCTCCTCGGCCAGAAGCTGACGCAGGAGCAGGCGAATGCGCTCTACCGGAACATGTTCATTCACATCAACCTGAACACCGCCACCGCCGCCGAGATCATGCTGGTTCCCGGCGCCGGCAAGCGCATGGCGCACGAGTTCGAAGAGTACCGCCCATGGCGCTCTTACGCGCAGTTCGACAAGGAGATCGGCAAGTACGTTGACGCGAAGGAAGTCGCGCGCCTGGCGCAGTACACGTTCATTCCGCTGAACCTCAACACCGCGACCGAAGCCGACTTCATGACCATCCCTGGCGTCGGCAAGCGCATGGCGCACGAGTTCGATGAGTATCGGCCGTGGAAGGCACAGGCGCAGTTCGAGAAAGAGATAGGTAAGTACGTCGACGCCAAAGAAGTGAAGCGACTGTGGCGCTACGTCTACATCCCGTAGTGAACAACCTCCGGCGAGCGCCAGGATTCACGGCGCTCGTCGTCCTCACCTTGGCGCTGGGCGTCGGCGCGACGACCGCGATGTTTTCGGTGGTCGACGCGATCCTGATTCGCCCGTTGCCGTTCCCGCACGCCGACAGGATCAGCGAGATCTGGACTTACTTCGAGGAGGGCGCGGCGCGCATGCCGGGCTCTACCAGCTCGGTGATCGCGACGGTCCGGCAGGAACGCGATCTGTTCGACTCGGTGGCCGCCTATCAATTCGGCAGTGGCACGCTGACCGGCACCCCCGAACCGGAGATGCTGTCGTTCGCGAGTCTGTCGCCAGACATCTTCGCAATGTTTCCAACCGCCCCGGTCATTGGCCGTTTGTTCACAGCCGCGGACGCTACGGCGGGCGATGCCGTGATCCTGATCAGCGACGCGCTCTGGGCGAAGCACTTTGGCCGCGATCCCAGTGTCATCGATCGCATGATCATGATCGACGATGCGCCGCAACGAATCGTCGGCGTGCTGCCGGCACGCTTCAGATTCCCCGAAGGTGCTGATGCGTGGCGGCCGGTCGATGTGACCAGCGCGAATGCTCGCGTACGCGTGCAGCTCGTGGTGCTGCGGCATCCGGACGTCAGCGTCGCGCAGGTCAACGATCGTCTCAAGGTGCTGACGGCCGGGTTGCTGGAATCAGGCGCCCTTCCCAAGGGCCAATATCTGGTCAGCGATGTTCCCGTGCAGGTTCGTGTCGGCCGGGATTCCGCGAGATCCTTGTATCTCCTCCTGGGGGCGGTGAGCGTCCTGTTGCTCGTGGCGTGTGTCAACGTGACCAATCTGATGCTCGTGCGCGCGTCCAGCCGGGCCGGCGAGTTCGCCTTGATGGCAGCGATCGGCGCTGACCGGGCGCGATTGCTGCGCGACGCCGCGATCGAAAGTGCGGTGCTGGCGCTGCTTGGCTGCGCGCTCGGCTTGTGGATGGCCACAGGATTACTCGATGTCATCATGGCTGTGACGCCGGAACAGATGCAGCTGTTGAATCGCGTCACCGGCGATCTGGATTGGCGAGCAATCGGCTTCGCCGTCGCCGTGACCGCGGCGACCTGCGTGGCATTCGGCATGCTCCCGGCATGGCGCGCGTCTCGCGTCGATCCCATTGACGCGCTGAAACAGCAATCACGATCGACCATCGGCCGTTACGACGACTGGTGGCAGGGCGCCCTGGTCTCGACGCAGATCGCGCTCGTCGTCGTGCTCCTCGCCGGTGCGGGCTTGCTGCTGCGAAGCTTCATCAAGCTGACACAGGTCGAGCTCGGCTTCCGATCCGAGGGCCTGGCGCTGATGAACGTGCAGTTGACCGCGCCGCGGTATACCAGTCCCGGCGCCGCAGTGCGTTTCATGCAGGAGGTCGAGAGCCGAGTCGAACAGCAACTCGGTGTGACCGCCACGATCTCGTCATCAACGCCGCTGTGGTTCGGGATCTTCTTCGACGCCCACCCAGAGGCCGAGGGATTGACCCCGTCGCCGGGCGCCGCGGTCTTCGGAACCGCGCGCATCGCCCCTGATTTCTTCGAGGTGTTCGAGATTCCACTCATCGCCGGCCGGACCCTGGAGGCGAGTGACGGGGCCGATGCCGTCGTGATCAACGAGACGATGGCCCGCCGTTATTTTGGTACGGTGTCGCCGATCGGCAGGCGCTTCAAGCTCGATCGCAACATGCAGTGGGCGACCGTGGTCGGCGTGGCCGGCGACGTCAAAGCGCGTGGACCAGCCGACACCATGGATGGAGGGATGGAGCTCTACCGGCCGCTTGATCTCGCCGGACGATCCAACTACCTGACGTTGACGGTGCCAGTGGAAGGGGGTCTGCAGACCGTCTTACCGCGGATCAAACAGATTCTGTGGGACGTCGATCCGCGAGTGCCGATTCTTTCCGCAGCCTCGGTTTCCGAATCGATCGGCGAATCGATGGCCCGTGAGCGTTTTGTGCTGTCGCTGAGTGGCGCGTTCACCGTCTGCGCCGTTCTGATCGCCGCCGTCGGCGTCTACGGTGTGTCCGCCTTCTGGGTGGCGCGCCGGCGCCGTGAGCTCGCGATTCGCATGGCGCTCGGTGCGTCGGGCCATACCGTCATGGGCCTCGTCGTGCGACGGAGTTTGCGGTTGGCCATCGTTGGCGCCGCGGCCGGACTTGCGCTGGCCATCGGCGGTACACGCTTCATTGAATCGATGTTGTTCCAGACCAGCAGCCGCGATCCCGTGACGCTGCTGGCGGTGACGGGATTCCTGGCGGCATTAGTGGTGATCGGTTGCATGGGGCCCGCGTTCAAAGCGTCGCGCGTGGATCCGATGACGACCTTGCGCGCGGAGTGAAACCAATTCGTGGACGCGGGCAAATCACGATCATGAGACCCGCTTTCGTTTTCGCCATCGCGTGCCTGCTCAGCACGCCCATGTTCGCGCAGATGCCCGCAACATTCGAATTACCGGCGCCGACCGGCAAGTCACCAGTCGGCACTACACGCTGGATCGTTGCCGATCCTTCAAGACCGGAAACCTTCGCGCCCGGCAGGACGCGCGAAGTCGAGGTGATGGCGTGGTATCCGGCCGCGACGAGCAATGCTGCGACGGTACCTTACCTGCGCAACGGCATGGAAGAGGTCCTGAGCTTCGCGCGGCTCGCGAAACTTGGCGACGCCTACAACGGTCTCGCGAGCGTCAAAACGCATTCGGTTCTTGACGCAGCCCCCGCGAAGACGCCGGCACCCTTCCCGGTGATCGTGTTCTCGCACGGCTACACCGGCCTGCCGAGCTCGCATACCGCCTTGTTCGAAGATCTCGCGTCGCATGGCTGGGCCGTGTTGCACGTCGTGCATCCCTATGAGGCTGCGTCGACGCTGTCGGATGGCACCTTCGTCACCTTCACCGATGAGAAGAACGCGATGCGTCCGGGAATCATGGACGTGCTGAACGAGTGGGGCCCCGAAGGCGCGACCATGGACAAGGTGGTGGCGGCCACCGACGATGCAGAGAAAGAGAAGTTGCTGCGCGGGTATCTCGCCACGTTGAAGAATACCGATCAGGTTGTGAAGCGGTGGGTGCTCGACGTAAAGCTCGTGCTCGATCGCCTGCCGAAGAGCGGGCCGGGCTCGGCGCTGTCGTCGCGCCTCGACCTGTCGCGGCTCGGCGCGGCCGGCCATTCCATGGGCGGCGTGATGGCGGGGCAGTTTTGTGTGGAGGATCGGCGCTGCAAAGCGGGACTCAACTTCGACGGCATTCCGCAATACGGCACGATGATCGATACGCCGATGCCGGCGTCGTTCCTGATGGTGTATTCGGGCCGGCCGGGTCGCGCCGGCGCGAGTGACCTTATCTATCGGCGCTCGGCATCCAAGTACTACCGAGTCGACGTCGCGGACACCCTGCACATCGACTTCTCGGAAATGAACATGTGGGGCGGTCCGCTGCGCCAGCGCGGCGCGTTCGGCAAGATCGCGCCGGAGCGTGCGGCCGAGCTGACGCGTCTCATCGCGCGCGAGTACTTCGGCCAGGAAATCCTCGGCCGGAAATCGCTGTTAATCAGCGGGGATGCACAGCCGATCCTCGGCGTCACGGTCAGGGAACTTCGCAAGCCCTAACTACGTGCATGAAGAATAATAGTGAAGCAGGTTCCCGTTTTTACCGAAAGTGAAAATGAAACAGGTTTCGTTGTTCGTCTTCAATCGCGAGGGCAAGCTGGTCGGCCCGTTATTGCTGCCGCGAGTGGAAAAAACTGATGCGGAATGGCAGGAATTGCTAACGCCTGAGCAGTTCGCAGTTGCGCGGGCGCATGGCACCGAGCGGCCCTTCTGCGGCACGCTGCTCGACAACAAGCGCGCCGGCGTCTACTCGTGCATCTGCTGCGGGCTGCCGCTGTTTTCCTCCAATGCGAAATTCGAGTCGGGTACCGGCTGGCCCAGCTTCTTCCAGCCGATCGCCGAGGAAAACGTCGCGACGCACTCCGACCGCAGCTTCGGCATGGTGCGAGTCGAGATTCTCTGCGCGCGCTGTGACTGCCATCTCGGTCACGTCTTTCCGGATGGCCCGGCGCCGACGCGGCAGCGGCACTGCGTCAACTCGGAGTCGCTGAAATTTACCGACGTCGACCAGCTTTCGCTGCTCGCCGACCACGCCGCGGACTAGCACCTTTTTTTGGGCTCTTCTTTTTCGCGCTCGATTTCCTTTTCGCGGTGGTCTTGGCGGCCCGGCGTTTCGCTGGTGCGTTCATGCCTGCGGCAATCGCATGGCGCGGTTCGTACAACATCACGTCGCAGCCGCCCGGCAACTGTAGCATCGTCGTGATGCCGTAGCCTTCGTCCTTTGGTTCGCCCACCACGGTGACGCCCTTCGCGCGCAGCTCGGCGATGGTCTTGCCGATGTTGTCGCACATGAACGTGAGCTGGTGGCGGATGCCGGACTCGTAGTTCGGGCCTTCATCCGGATGCACGCCGATCTCGGCCGGTGGCATCGCGAAAATCAACCAGCCGCCGCCCGCATCGACGGATTTGAAGCCGAACGCATCACGCAACATCGCGCGCAGCTTTTCCGGCTCCGACGTGTATAGCAGTCCGTGCAATCCATTTATCGCCATAAGAACCTTCGTGAACGCTCGTGTTGAACCTTCGTGCTGAACCTTCGTGTGTCAGCGGAGCGGTGGCGTACTTTCCGGTGCGCGACGATGTCGGGTGGCCTGCTCGTAGGCGTACGCGTATTTGATCAGCGCGGGTTCCGACCACGCGCGGCCGAAGAAGGTGATTCCCGCGGGCAGCCGTCCGCCTCTCGTGTAACCCATCGGCACCTGGATGGACGGAAATCCCGTGGTCGGCGAGAAGAACTGGCTGTTGTCGCCGCCGGGCGTGTTCAAGTCGCCGATCAGCCGCGGCGGGTTGCTCCACGTTGGATACACCCATGCGTCGATCTTCTGCGCGTCCATCGCCTTGTTGACGGCGGCGCGCACCTGCTCGCGATAGGTCATTTCCGCCTTGCACGCCTCCGACTCGGGACCATTCTCGGCGCCGGCTTCGGCCTGCTCGAGCCGCAGCCGCACGGTGGGATGGAAGCGCCCGGACTTGACGATCTCAGTCAGGCTCTTCATCGGAATGCGATCGCCATGCGAGGCGAGATAGCGATTGATGTCGTACTTGAATCCCATGCACGACGCCACGCCCTGCTGACGCCGAATCTCGCCGATGCCCTCCACCACGCCGGGATCGATGATCATGGCGCCGGCGTGGCGCAGATCGTCAACGGCCCGCATGAACACCTGCACGATCTCCGGATCGGTGCTGTCGCGTTCGTAGGCGAATCGCAGCACGCCGAGGCGCGCACCCTTGAGGCCGTCGCGGACGAGCGCGGCGGCGTAGTTCTGCGGCAGATGCGCCGACGCCGATGCGGTCACGGCATCGGCCGGATCGCTACCGACGACCACTTGAAACACGGTGACGGCGTCTTCAACGGTCCGCGCCATCGGTCCGGCGATGTCGGCGAGGAGGCTGAGCGGCATCACCCCGGCCCGGCTGGTCAATCCCATGGTCGAGCGAATGCCCGCGAGCGCCTGGTGAGACGAGGGCCCGCGGATCGAATTGCCGGTGTCGCTGCCGAGGCCGACGGTGCCGAAGCTCGCGGCAACGGCAGCGGCCGTGCCGCCGCTCGATCCCGCTGTGACGCGATCGAGCGCGTAAGGATTCTTGGTATAGCCGGGGAGGATCGAGCTGAGCGTCTCGTTCGGCGTGAACGCCCACTCGGCCATGTTCGACTTGGCGATCACGATCGCGCCGGCGTCCTTGATCTTGCGGACCTGGAACGCATCCTTGTTCGAGACGAACCCCGCGAGTGCGAGCGAGCCGTTGGCACTCTGCAGACCGATCGTTTCGAAATTATCTTTGACGATGGTGGGGATGCAGTGGAGCGGACCTGAGAGACCGGCCTGCTTGAAGCGCTGATCCATCGCGTCGGCCTGCTTCAATGCTTCGGGATTCGTGATCACGATGGCATTGATCGCCGGCCCGTTCTTGTCGAACGCGTCGATGCGCCGGAGATATTGCTCAACCAGACCGCGACAGGTCAGGCGTCCCGCCTTCATCGCGTCGTGGATTTGCCTGATCGATGCTTCGTGGACGTCGAATGGCGGCGGCGCCTGGGCCGCCGGCCACGCAGAAACGGAAAGAAGAAGAACCGCGAGCGAGAGTCGTTTCACGCGCATGCCCTACACAAGCTCGATACTGAAGATGTAGCCGCTGTGCGGGCTTTCCATACCTCTCCATCCCGGGTGGATTCCGGCGTCGCAACTGATCAGACGCCCCTCGTGCCAGACGAGCCCGTGCGGGTCGCACGATCCGGGCGCGAACTCCACGGTCATTAGCAGCTGGCCTGTTTTCGCGTCGTACTTGTTCAGGCCTGCGTTTCCTTCCGAGTAGCTGGTGCTGTTGTTGCCGGTGACCACCCAGATGTTGCCCTCGTTGTCGAACGCCATGTCGTGCAGGCGCGGCCGTTCTTGAGAGCTGACGCGAATCAGCACTTCGGGCACCCACGACTGCGGATCGACGCGCAGAATGCCTCCCAGCCGCAGCGCGGCGATCCAGAGCTTGCCGTTGTGCCACTTCACACCGTGAGTACCGCCGCCCCTGCCGTCGATGCTGAGCGGAATCTGACGATGGCTGACTTGCTTCCCGTTCATGTCGACCTGGAAGATGCCGAACGGTTCGGCATTGGCGCCCATCCAGACGCAGCCGTCTCCGTATGCCAAACCGGACGTATTCCGGGAATTCGTGGTGACCGTCTTGATTAGCTTGCCGTTCCAGTCGACCAGCCACGCCGCCTCTTCGGGCTCCTTATCCAGCGGCAGGTTGTAGGTTTTCGCGCTGGCGGGTGTGACTTTCTGCTGTCCGATCCACAGGCCTCCCGGCGGATCCGTCATCACGGCCAGGGCGTTGGGGTACAGCCCGGGCGACTTGAACATGCGGGTGGTCTTGGCCGTCCGTGCCGGCACGCTGGGGCTGCGAGCGCCCGTTGTAGCCTGCCGCGCCAGCGCCACCGCCGAGGTGAGATTCAATCCGACACCGACCGCAAGCAACTCCCGCCGGCTCATTCTCACGACATCACCTCTCTGGTTCGGGCGCCCGCGGCATCATATCCAACTAGCGAGGCTCCGCCTCAGACCGGCAAAGCATGTTGGAGTGGCTCCGCCTCGCTAGGGCAGCATCGTTTTGCCCCGCTTCCACCACCCCACCACGCTGAGAAACGCGTGGTGGGGGCCCCGGCTCCGGCGGGGCGAGACGTCTTAAAGGCCCGTAGAAAACTTGACTCATTCGCATCGGATTTCGGGCCTTCAAGACGTCTAGCGGCCGCGCGGCAGCAGGCCGGCGTCGATGAATGTCGCAACCGCGTGGTGCGCGGCGTCGAGCGTATCTACCTGGCCATTCGCGCGCCACACCGCACTCGCGAAGACGTAATCACGTTCGTTGGCTCGCAGCGCACCTACGAGCCAACTCACTCGGTATTTCTCGGTGGTCGTCGCGCCGGTCTTGGCGTTCAAGCGCGCCTGCCGCCAGTCGCCTTTGAGCGGTTGCGCGCCCAGCGAATTCTCGATGGTGCCAGCGGCATGGTCCAGACCTGCTCGCACGAGGTCCTGGTATCGCGGCTGCACGGGCAGCGCGCGACGATAGAACTCGCGCAGGAACGCGACCTGCTCTGGCACCGAAACCTGCAGCCGCCCATTGATCCAGTATTCGGTGATGGGCCCCGACACCTCGCCATTGCCGTATTTGAGTTTCGCCAGCCACTCTTGCATACGGGCGGCGCCAATCCTTGGCGCAATCCGCTGGAAGAGCCACAGCACCGACGGCTTGAGCGCCGAGATGACGGTGTGATCCTGGTTCCATTTCAGCTGACGCGGGTACTTCGTGCCGTCCCACTTCTCGATGCTATCCGGCGTGACAGTGCCGGTTTCAAGCGCCACCAGCGCGTGAGGAATCTTGAACGTCGAGGCCGGCGATAACCGCGTCGAGCAGGCATCGCCCTTGGCGACGAGCGGTTGTTCGGCGTTCAGTTCCTGAATGATCACGCAGGAGAGTCGCGGTGCGTCCTGGGCCGTCGCAGGTGTGGCAGCGACCAACAGAAAAATGGCAAAGGTGATTCGAGACAAAGCGAGCAATTTTACCGCGGACGTTGATAGGCTATCGCGCATGCGTCGAACCCTAGTCGTCTTCGCGCTGGCCACCTCGGTAGCGTCGGCCCAGAATGCTGTCCCGGTCTTCGAACCGATGCAGCCGGAGCTGCTCGGCGCCGGATCGACCTTCACCAACGCTGTCGCCGATTTCGACGGAGACGGCGACCCCGACATGTTCGTTGGCTTTGACGGCAAGCCGAATCGCCTGTATCGCAACGACAAGGGCACGTTCGCCGACGTGGCGGCGGAAGCCGGCGTCGTGGATTCCCGGCCGACGCGGGCGGTGGCGTGGGGGGATTTCGACAGCGACGGCGATCCCGATTTGCTGCTTGGTTTCACGCCGTCAACCAATACGTCGGTGCTCAAGCTCTATCGCAACACCGCCGGCAAGTTCACCGACACTACCACCGACGTCGGCCTCACGGTGCCGACCGGCGCGGTGCGCCAGCCGGCGTGGATCGACTTCGACGCCGACGGCGATCTCGATCTCTTCATCGCCTATCGCGATCGCGCGAACGCGCTGTATCGAAACGATGCCGGGAAGTTCTCGGACGTGGCGCCGGCGCTGGGATTGGCGGACACGCGCCGCACCGTGGGCGCGGTGTGGTTCGACTTCGACGAAGACGGCGACCTCGATGTGGCGGTCGCGAACATGGACGGCGATGCCAACGGGCTGTTCCGCAACGACGGCGCGAAGTTCACCGATGCGGCGGACGCCGCGGGCGTATCGTGGGGCGGCCGCACACCGAAAGCCGCGGGCAACGGAACGGTGCGCGTCTGCGCGGCCGACATCGACAACGACGGCCGCTTCGATCTGTTTGCCGCCAACTACGGTCCCCTCGGATTCTTCAGCAACCGCGGCAAGGGCACGTTCGACGATCGCTCCGCGGCGTGGGGCATCGGGATCGACTCGCGCTACGACGCGTGCGCCTTCGCTGATTTCGATCATGACGGCAACCTCGATCTCTACGTCAACGGCACGGTGACCGGCGGCGCGAGCTGGCAGGACTCGCTGTTCAAGAACACCGGTTCGGCCTTCGTCGATGTCACGCCGCCATCCATTCGCCGGTTGCAGGCCGATCACGGTGTGCAGTGGGTGGACGCCGACGGCGATCACGATCTCGATCTGGCGCTCACCGGCGCGCGCCCCGACGGCACGCACCTCGTGATGCGCAACATGCTGGCCGCGGGCGACGCCGCGCGCGGACTGCACGTGAAGGTGGTGGATGCGCAGGGCCGATCGACCCGCGCCGGATCCGAAGTGCGGGTGTTTGCCGCCGGCACGACGCGCCTGGTGGGCGCGCGGCTCGTCGACAGCGGATCGGGCTACGACGCGCAAAGCGATGTGCCCGTGCACGTCGGCGTGCCGGCCGGCGTCGCGCGGGTTGATGTGCAGGTGATTGTGCCGCGCCAGGGTACCCGCACCGCGACGTGGCAGCGCGGCGTGGCGCCCGGCCGGACGATTACGGTTCGAACGAAGTAATCGGCTCGACGCGGAACAGCGTCATCACGCCGTCGACCACCATGTGCCAGCGAATGGCGCCGGCCGGCGTCACCTCGAAGGCTTCAGTTGGTCCGCTGGATCCGTTGCGGCCCTTCACCATGCCGAACGCGATCAGCGTATTGCCGTTGGCCAGCCGCCGCGCGGAGCTGACCGCCGACGCATAGTTGTCCTTCGGCGGCCGCCACTCCCACACCTGCTTCGCGGTGCTGCCTTCGATCTGGTACTCCACCGCGCGCGAGTACGGCGGTTGCAGCGCCGTCCGGTTGTCGAACATCAGAATGCGTCCCGGGGCGAGCTCCGCCGCGGTGTGCTGCGCCGAGGTCTGCTGATCCTTCGGCACGACAATGGTCGGCCGCACACCGCCCAGGCGCCACTGGATCGACTTCCAGTCCGGCGCGATCGAGATCACCTGGTTGATGTAATGAAAACTCAACAGGATGTTGCCGCCGGGCCCGACCGACAACGAGTTGCCGTGCAGCCACTCGCCGGCGGTTCGCGCCGATCGATCGAGCGCCGGATCCATGAAGTCCCACGAGCGCCACCGCTTCACGTCCGCGCCGGTATCGGGATTCCACTCCCAGATCGCCTCGCCTTTGAGCGGCTTGCCGTTGAACGTTTCGGTATCGAACGCGAGATACAGCACCGTGTCTTGCGACGTGACGACCAGCGCGTGGTGCATCTCTCGCTCGGGATCACGCTGCTTCAACTCGTGGACGACGGCGCCGGTGCGATCGACTTCGACCAGGCCGTGCCCTTTGTCCATGAACACGAAGTTGCCGTTCTTCCGGCGGTCGGAGGCGAACGGGTAATCCTTCGTGCGGTAATGCCACGCAATGCGGCCCGCCGAGTCGACGAGCGCGTAGCCTTTGTAGCCCTTCTCGGCAAACAGATGCACGAGCGCGTACTTCGGTGTCAGCGTTCCGGTCGCGGTGATTGTGATCGCCTGGAGATCCGCGGGGAGCGGAATCGTCTCACTCGCGCCGAGCGTCGCGAGCGCGCCCACCATCATGCAGCCAAGCAGTATTCGTCGCATGAAACCTCGATAAACGCGCAACGCCGGGCGCAGGCGTGACGCGAGAAGGAAATCCTATCACTGTTTCAGCAGGCGGAACTTCCCATAGACCGCGTGGCCGGTAATGCGTTCTCCGTAACGCAGATACGACTCGCGCATTTCGACGGGCACGAGAAATCCCATCAACGGCTCCGACTGGTAGCTCACCGTGACGGTGGCGATCACGCCGGCGCCGTCGACGATCATCTCGCTGATCAGCACCGCACCGGTCGACGGATCGATCCAGAACCGTCCTCGCGCCGGGAGGTTGCTGCCCGACGGCGTGCGGATCACCGTGCCGTTCTTGCGCTCCTGGTACTCGATCGTCCACATCTCGGTGGACACGCGGAACACCGCTGCTTCGTTGAATTCGCGGTCGCCTGATTCTTTGAAGACCGGCGTCTCCTTGGTCACGTGCTTGAACGTGAAGCGGTCCTGGTAGTTGTCCTTCAGGAACATCAAGGCGAGCAGTGGTGTGTTGACGTTGCGCTGAATGGTGCCGACGTTGTAGCGCGCGCTCTCCTTGATGATCGCGGCGATCTGGCTGCCCGCGGCCGTCGAGTTCGCGCCCAGAAGTCGTTCGAGGCGCGCCTGCCGATCGCGTACCGGCTTGCCGTCCACCTCGAAGACATCGCGCAGCTCGACGAAGCGATCCTCCTCGGCCGACCTGACGAGGATCAGATCCGATTGCAGCGTGCGCGACGGCAGCAGGAGCATCGAATTGGTGAGCCGCGACGTATTGACGACGGTCTGGGCGTAGGTTTCTTCGGAGACGATCTGTGACAGCTGTTGCTGGAAGCGCTCGACATAGGCCGCGCTGAGCTTGAGGACGTCCTTGAGTGCCGGCGCCTGCCCGGACGGGCGCGCGCCGGCCCAGAAGGCGACGACCACGCCTGCGATCACAATGGGCCAGCGTCCCGGCATGGCGTGATTGTATGATCGGGCCGCCCACATGAAGCTGGCCGTCGCCCTCGTCCTGACGCTCCTCCTGACGCACGTTCCCATAGCGCCGGCCGCGCAGCAAACCACGCGCCCACGCGGGCCGAAGCTGGTCGTCCTGCTCTCCATCGACCAGATGCGCGGCGACTACATCGATCGCTATCAGCACCAGTGGACGAAGGGGCTCAAGCGGCTGGTTACGGAGGGGGCGTGGTTCCGGCAGGCGGACTATCCCTACTACAACACCGTGACCTGCGCCGGGCACGCCAGCATCAGCACCGGCACCGTGCCGGCGGTGCACGGCATGGTGCTCAACCAATGGTGGGAGCGCAACAACAGCCGGCAGGTCAGCTGCACGGACGATGAGCAACAGAAGCTGATCACCTACGGCATCCCCGTGCAAGGCGTCGGTCACAGCGCGCGCAACCTGATGACGCAACACGCTGGCCGACGAGATGCGGCTGCAGGGATTGCCTGCGCCGCGCGTGGTGAGCATCTCGCTCAAGGCGCGTTCGGCAATCACGCTCGGCGGTCACAAGCCCGACGCCGTGATCTGGCTGGACGAGGCCGATGGCGAATGGGTCACGTCCACGGCATTCGCGAATGCGCCGACGTCGTTCTTCGCCAGCTACATTGTCCGCCATCCGCTGCGTGGCGAGATGGGCCGCCGCTGGGAGCGATCGTTGCCGCTCAATCAGTACGTGTATGACTACTCGACGCAGGATCGCCAGCGCGATCGCCCTGGTGACGAAGGAGTTCCCGCACACCGTCAAGGGGACCGGCGCCGAGGTGGGCGGCGCGTTCACCGACGCGTGGGAATCGAGCCCGTATTCGGATGCAATACCTCGCATCCCTGGCCCACGTCGCGATCGACGCACTGAAACTCGGTCGCAGCGCTGCCACCGACTTCCTCGCCATCAGCTTTTCCGCACTGGACAAAGTCGGCCACGACTTCGGTCCCGACTCTCATGAAACCCAGGACGTCCTGGTGCATCTCGACACGCAGCTCGGCCTGCTGCTCGACAAGCTCGATCGCGACGTCGGCAAAGGCAATTACGTCGTCGGGTTGTCGTCCGATCACGGCGTGGCGCCGGTCCCCGAGCGCGTGAAGGCGCTAGGCTTCGATGCTGGCCGCGTGAGCACCGCCGCGATTGGGCGGGCGATCGATGAAGTTCTCGCGCGCGAGCTGGGCGGCGGTCCGTATCGCACCCGCGTGATCTATACGGAGATCTATTTCAACGAAGGCGTCTACGTGCGGCTGCTGCAGAACCCCACGGCGATGGAGGCGGTGCTCGACATCGTGCGCAAGACGGAAGGGGTGTGGCGGGTATATCGGAAGGAAGACCTCTCCGGTGTCGATGTGCTGACGCGCGCGACGGCGTTGAGCCACTACGAAGGCCGTAGCGGCGACATCAAGATCCTCGGGCGGGCCTACTGGATTGCGTCAACCAGCACGACCACACACGGCACCGGTCATCGCTACGACACGCGCGTGCCGGTGTTGCTGTTTGGCTACGGGATCAAGAGCGGGGAATACCTGCAACCGGCCGCGCCGATCGATCTCGCGCCGACGCTGGCGTTCCTGACCGGCGTCACGTTGCCGGATGCGATGGGCCGCGTGCTGACGGAAGCGCTGACACCGCCCCGCTAAGCGCGTCGGCCACTTCCTGCCGGCCCGGCACGCTCGCCATCGCGCCGGCGCGCGTGCAACTGATCGCGGCCGCGGCATTCGCAAAGCGCAGCATCTCGTGCGGCTGCGCGCCGTCGAGCAGCGCGTAGATGAACGCGGCGCGAAACACGTCGCCCGCGGCCGTGGTGTCCACCGCCTCCACTTCGAAGCCGGGCTCGTAGACGAGCTCGTTGCCCGCCAGCATCATCGCTCCACTCGCGCCCAGCGTGACGCAGAGCATGCCGCTGTGCGACTGGCGCAGCTTGGTCAGCGCCCGGTG
Source organism: uncultured Acidimicrobiia bacterium (assembly GCA_963784445.1). Taxonomy (GTDB): domain Bacteria; phylum Acidobacteriota; class Vicinamibacteria; order Vicinamibacterales; family UBA2999; genus 12-FULL-67-14b. The sequence goes on from CAWARO010000004.1 coordinate 786,603, forward strand.
AATGTTGGATTCGCCGGTGAACTTGGGCAGCGTGTGCTCGTTGAACATCGGGATGGTGACCGCGGCCACGAGTTCGCCGGTCCGGTTCGTCAGGCGGTCGATGTCGCTGGTCACGTGCACCTTGGCCGCGCGGCCGATCTGCGCCGCGCGAATGGCCGCCTCCTCGTCCTCATCGTCCACGTGGACGACGCGAGCGGAGGCGATCAGTTCCGGGCGAATCTCGTCGGGCGCCAGGTTGAGCCGAGCGTCGCGGTCCCACAACACAATCCGCTCGCCGGTCTGGTTGTCGACGGCGATCACCGCAAACCGATTCGGGCTGCTGCGCGTCAGTACTTGTGAAACGTCAACGCCGCGGCGCTCGAGTTCCGCCCGCACGCGCTGGCCGTTCTCGTCGCCGCCGATGGCGCCCAGGTAGCCCGCGCGAAGACCCAGCGACGCGCAGGCGGCCATGGTCGTTGCGGTCTGGCCGCCATACATGACCATATGGCTGCTGATGCGCATTTTCGCGGTCGGGCTGTCGGCGCGCGGGGCGGCGGGCAGGCGATAGACGAAGTCGACGGAGTTGCACCCCACACCAAGGACATCCAGGGGCTTCTGCTCTGACATCTGTGGTCAGTATAGGATGCGAGTATGCGGCTTGTCTTAGTCCTGCTGCTCACGGCGACGGTTGCCGCTGAGCAACAGGCACCGCCTCCTCAACAGCCCATCTTCCGGGCGGGCACCGATCTCGTACGCGTGGACGTCACCGCCACGGTCAACGGCGACGAGCCGGTCACCGATCTGCAGGCCAGCGACTTCGAAGTCACCGAGGATGACGTACCGCAGACCGTCGAGACGATCAAGTTCGTGCGCGTTGACGGCAGCCGGACCTCGAACCTCGACGAGCCGCTCGCGATTCGCTCGAAGCAGCACGCCATTCTCGAGGCCGCGCGCGAAGACGTTCGGGTGTTCGCGCTCTTCCTGGATGACTACCACATCGACAAGCGGCCCGACATCACGCTGCCGCTGCGCGAAACGCTCACCAAGTTCATCAAGCAGCTGGGTCCCAACGATCTCGTGGTGCTGATGGATCCCCTGACGACGCTGTACGACCTGAAGTACACGCGTGCGAAAGACGACCTGCTGCAGCGGGTTCGCAACTTTGAAGGACGGCGTGGCCAGGCCTACCCGGTGAAGAGCGCCATCGAAGAGGCGCAACTGACGCAGCGCAACTGGCTGGAGCTGCGCGCCGGTGTCACGCTCTCGGCGCTCGAGGCGCTGGCCACACAGATGGGCGGCCTGCGTGAAGGCCGCAAGTCGATCCTGTTCTTCAGCCAGGGGCCACCGCTGCCGCCGAGCAGTCCCAACGAATCGCGGTATCGCGAGGCCATCGAAGCGGCCAATCGCGGCAACGTCACCATCCACGTGATCGATCCCCGCCCGCTCGGGTCGGTTGGCTTTGGCGGCGCCAACACGCTCAGGCGGATTGCCGCCGACACCGGCGGCCGCGCCATCGTCAACACCAACGATCCCACCGAGCAGCTTAATGGCGTGATGGCGGATGCCAGCGCGTATTACCTGATCGGCTACACACCGACGCGTCGCGGCAACGACGGCCGGTTTCACGAGATCAAGGTGCGCGTGAAGCGACGTGGCGTGCGCGTGACGGCGCGGCGTGGCTACTGGTCCGCCAGCGAGAAGGAGATGACGGCCGCGGCAGAAGCGGCGGCCACGCCGGTGAATGTCGGATTGACGACGGCGCTCGGCGCGCTGTCGGATTCGGTGAACACGCGCGCGGTGGCGATCTGGACGGGATTCGCGAAGGGCGAGGGCGACCGCACGCGGCTCACCTATACCTGGGAAGCTAACCCGGGATCGACCGACAAGCCCGCGCGACTCGAGATTCAACCAGTAGATGACACCGGCAAGGAGACGATGCCCGCGCAGGTGATCGGCGGCGCTCCCGGCGAGCTGCCATTGATGGCACATTTCCAGATGGCGCCAGGCCGCCAGCGCATCCGATTCACGTCGATGACGGCCGCGGGCGACATCATCGATCGCTGGGTGCAGGCGCAGCCGATTCCCGATCTGACCAAGCAGACACTCGTGCTCTCCACACCGCGATTCCTGCGCGCGCGAAACATGATCGAGTTCCGCGCCATCGAAAGCAACCCCAGCGCATCGCCGACCGCCTCCATGCGCTTTGGCCCCACCGAGCGCGTGATGGTCGAGCTTGAAGTGCAGACGCCTGGCGAGACGCCGCAAATCAAGGTGGAGTTGTTGAATGCGAAGGGCGACGTGCTGCGCGGCCTCGACGTGCCACCGCTGACCGACGGCAAACTCCGAATGCCCCTGCCAGTCGGCAGTCTTGCCAACAGCACCTACGTGCTCAAGGTCGCGGCGACCCGCGGCGATCAGTCCGCGGAGCAGTGGGTGGCCTTCCGCATCGCCCGTTAGGTCACCGATTGACGCCGATTAGGCACTGATTGATCGGCGTTTAATCTGTGTCTATCGGTCGCTAGCGTCGTTGCTTTGCCTTGCCGTCCTGCCACCGCACCCGCGCGGCGCGCACGTCAGGCTGGCTTGACACTTCCGCCACCGGCACGTCCCACCAGGATTCGTATCCGGGCACACCTTTATTCGGATCGACTTCGGCGTAGATGACGGCCGTGCGATCGGCGGCGCGCGCGGAGTGCAGCGCGGCATCAAAGGCGGCGCGATCGTTGGCGCGGTACACCACCGCGCCGAGTGACTCGGCGTTGGCCGCCAGATCGACCGGCACCTTGTGGTTGAACTGCGTGCCGAATCCTCCAGAGCCGATCGATCGCGACAAGCCGCCGATGCTCGCGTAGCCGTGGCTGTCGAGCAAGACGATGATCAGCTTGAAGCCTTCCTGGATCGAGGTGACGATCTCCTGCGCCATCATCAGGTACGAGCCGTCGCCGACCATCACGAACACGTCGCGCAGCGGATCGGCCATCTTCACGCCCAGCCCGCCGGCGATCTCGTACCCCATGCACGAGTAGCCGTACTCGAGGTGATAGGTGTTGGGCTGCCGAGCTCGCCACAATTTGTGGAGATCGCCCGGAAGGCTGCCGGCCGCGCCCACCACCACATCGTTGGGACGGGCGAACGCATTCACCGCGCCCACGAGCTCGCTTTGGGCGAACGGGGCGCGAGACGCGCCGGCGGCCGTCACGCGATCGACTTCCGCATGCCACTCACCTCTCAAGGCATCGACCGTCTCGCGATAATTCGCGGTAGTGGTGAAACCCTTCACGCGCAAGGCCATCTCGTCGATGGCGACGCGCGCGTCGGCCACCACCGGAATCGCGGCGTGCTTGAAGGCGTCCAGCTCGCACACGTTGATGCCGACGAAGCGCACGTCCGGATGTGCAAACGCGCTCTTCGACATCGTCGTGAAGTCCGAGAGGCGCGTGCCGATCGCGATCACGAGATCGGCGTCGCGGGCGAGCCGGTTCGCCGCGAGCGTGCCCGTGACGCCAATCGCACCGACCGCCTGCGGGTGGTCCCAGGCGATCGCGCTCTTGCCGGCCTGGGTTTCGGCCACCGCGATGCCAGTGGCTTCGGCAAACTTGCGCAAGGCCTCCGAGGCCTCGCTGTAAAGCACGCCGCCGCCGGCGACGATCAACGGCGATCGGCTCGCTCGCACCGCGTCCGCGGCGCGCGCGATGGCTTCGGAATCGCCGCGCTGGCGCGGAATGGTCCATACCCGCTCTGTAAAGAACGCATCGGGATAGTCGAACGCTTCCGTCTGCGTGTCTTGCGGCAACGACAGCACCACGGCGCCAGTGTCGGCAGGCGAGGTGAGCACGCGCATCGCCTCGGGCAACGCGGTGAGGAGCTGTTCAGCGCGAGCGATCCGATCCCAATACCGCGAGACCGGGCGAAAGCAGTCGTTGACCGACACGTCCTGGGTGTCGCCCGACTCGAGCTGTTGCAGCACCGGCGCCGGCGCGCGATTGGCGAAGATGTCGCCTGGCAGGAGCAGCACCGGCAGGCGATTGATCGTGGCGCCGGCCGCGCCGGTGATCATGTTGGTGGCGCCTGGGCCGATCGAGGTCGTGCACGCCAGCGTCCGCAAGCGGTTCGACATCTTCGCGAAGGCGGCCGCGGTATGGACCATCGCCTGTTCGTTCCGGCATTGGTAATAGCGCAGTCCCTCGTCGCCGAGTTGATCGAGCGCCTGGCCAACACCGGCGACGTTGCCGTGGCCAAAAATTCCAAACATGCCGGCGAAGAACCGCTGTTGCCGCCCATCGCGCTCGCTGAGCTGCGCGCCCAGAAAGCGGACCAGGGCCTGGGCCATCGTGAGCCGGCTCATTTGGTGTCGGGGCTCGGGATCATCACGTCGCGCACGAGGTGGCGGAGATCGTCACAGGCGCCGAGGAATTGCCGCAGGGTCCGGCGTGTCGGGGCAAAATCGTCGAACTCGTCGATGCGAAGACCGCCGGGCTCGTAGGCCCGTCGAAAATCGGCGAAGCGGCGATGGAGATCGTCGACGATCCGTGGATCGACCGGGGTCTCGATGCGTGGCTTGACCTCGATGTCGCTTGCCGCGAACCGCTTCTGCCACGCCGACGGTGGTGAGATCACCACGTCGCCGCCGATCAGCTCGCTCCAATGCAGGTGATTGCGAAACGCTGCGGACAGCAGGCGAGTGCGATAGCCGCGCTCGCGATAGAGCGCGTAGGCCTTCTTGAACACCGCCACACCCGCCCATTCGAGATGGCCGGGGTCGGTGGTGATCGCGTCACGTTCCATCACTGCCTTCAGCCAGTCGTCAAGGCGGCCAACCATGATCGTGCACACCGGCCCCATGCCCGACACGTCGTGGCCATCGGCTTCGCGGCGCTGCAGGCCGCGCTCAACCGCTTCCGCAACCGCCAAGCACTGCGGCACCGTGAACGACACGGTGGCATTGATGCTGATGCCTAGCGCCGTGACCTGTTCGATGGCTTCGAGCCCGGCACGGGTTGCGGGAATCTTGACGATCATGTTCGGCGCCAGCGCATCGAAGCGGATGGCCTGTTCGACGATGGCGCCCGCATTCCGGAACAGGCGTGGATCGGTCTGGATCGACAAGCGGCCGTTGCGCCCGCGGTGCTTGGTGAACGCGGGAATCAGCAACGCGGCGGCGTCGATCGACAGGGCTTCGACCGCGGCCCAGCCGATGTCGTCCTCGGTTGCCAGCGGCTGTTGCTGGATCAGGGCCGCGATGCGCGGCCGCCATTCCGCCATGCGCGACTTCAACACCGTGTGCGCAATCACCGGATTGCACGTCGCGCCCACGCCGCCCTGATCGATGCTCCAGCGCAGTTCGTCTAGATCGGCGGAGTCGTTCCAGAGACACGTTGGCGTGGTCTCGGTCATTTCGTGAAGCGGGCTTTTCCACGCCGCTCGGGTAGGCATGCTGGGCATCATGTGTCAGAGACCCAATGTGCGCAAATACTCCCGGCTCTTCTGTGCGCTTTGCTTCGGCGTGCCGTAGCCGGGGAACACATCCTGTTCGACCACGATCCATCCGTCATACGCCGATTCCGTGAGCGCGCGTGTGATCGCCGCGAAGTCAACGGCACCCGTTCCGAGCTCGCAGAACAGTTGCGAGCGGACGGCGGCGAGGTAGCCGAGCCCCTGCGCCCGCACCGCCTTCGCGACTTCTAGATCGCAGTCCTTGAAGTGGATATGCCGCACGCGGTCGCGGTGGGCCTCGAACACCTCCAACGGGTCGCCACCCGCGTAGAGCACGTGGCCGGTGTCGAGCACCAAGCCGAGCCGGGCGGGATCGGTCTGGCGCATCAACTCGTCGATCTCGTCCGGTGTTTCCACGTAACCGCCGCAGTGCGGATGAAAAACACTGTGCAGGCCGGTCTGCTCCCACACCGCCCGCGCGACCCGATCGACGCCGGCGGCAAATGTGGTCCAGGCCTCTTCCGGCAGGTGGTGCTCCGCGCGGATGCGCCCCGCCTGCTGCTCGCGTTCCGGAACAGACCCGTTGTTGTCGGACAGCACGATGAAGGCTCCCGTGGCGCCGGCGTCGCGCATCAACGACGCGGTCTTGAGCGCCGTGGCGAGGCCCGCGTCATGGGCGGATTCCTCCGCAAACGCGATCGGCACGAACGCGCCGACCAATTGGAGCTGACGCGCCGCGAGCTCGCCGGCAAGCCGCCGCGGATCGGTGGGCATGAACCCCCAGTCCCCGAGCTCGGTGCCGGCGTATCCAGTGGCGTGAATCTCATCGAGCACGGTGGCGTAGCCGGCCGGCTTCGCGCTCCCGGCAAATTCCAGGATGCCCCACGAACAGGGCGCGTTCGCAACACGAATCATTGGCGGTGATAGTATCGCGCCCGTTGGCGACTCGCGTGCTGTACCGATCTTCGCCGCCGCCCGCGCATCGCACGGGCACTGCCATCGAGGTGACCCGCGCGCGCGCGGGGTGGCGGTTCGTGCACTTCGCCGTGCGGCACGTTGCGAAGGGCAAGCCATGGGCCGGCGACACCGGCACCGAGGAGTGCTGCCTCGTCTTGCTCGCCGGCCAGTGCCGTATCACCGTCGACGGCCGGGTCGAAACGCTCGGGCCACGCAAGAGCGTGTTTGCCGATTATCCGCACGCAATCTATCTGCCGCCCCGGACCGCATTTCGCGTCGAGGCCGACGTCGCGACGGAACTGGCCGATGGCCGGGCGCCATCGCGGCGGCGCGATCTGAAGGTGCGTGTCATCACGCCCGCGGAATGCGGGTTCGAGATTCGCGGCGGCGGCAATGCCACGCGCCAGATCGTCGACATCATCCGCCCCGACTTTCCCGCCGATCGCCTGCTGGTGTGCGAGGTCTACACCCCCGCGGGCAACTGGTCCAGTTATCCGCCCCACAAACACGATGTCGATCGGCCGCCAGGCGAAGTGAAGCTCGAAGAGATTTATTACTACCGGTTCGAACATTCGGATGCCTTTGGCTTCCAGCGGCTTTATGATCGCCGCACGGATCGCACGGTCACGGTCGGTCACGGCGACGTCGTGCTCGTGAGATCCGGATATCACCCGTTTGTTACCGCACACGGCTATAACGCGTACTACTTGAATGTGCTGGCCGGCACTCGCCGATCGATGGCGGCCAGCGATGATCCCCGGTACGCCGCGTTCCGATCGTGGCCCGCGCCAGACGCGCGGGTGCCGCTCGTGGCGCCGCCGGGAGGGCAGCATTGATATCGAGGCCGCCTTGAGGTGGCCGGTAAAGGTGGAGGAGGAACACATGTCTCGATTCGTTCAGCGGGTAACCATGATGGCGGCCGCGTTGGTACTCGTTGCCGCCGCTGCCCACGCGCAAGTGGACCGCGCCACCCTGACCGGTGTGGTGCGCGATCCTTCCGATGCGGTGCTGCGGGGGGCCCAGGTCACGATCACGAGCCTGGACACAGGCATTGCAACGACCGTGACGACGTCGAATGCGGGCACGTACCTCATTTTGAACCTTGCGGCGGGCGAATACCTGGTCCAGGCCGAGGCCGCCGGCTTCCAACGATTCGAGCAAACCGTCAGCCTCGAGCTGGGCGCCCGCTCGCGCCTCGACATGTCGCTCGCGGTCGGGTCGATCGGCGAGACGGTGAAGGTCGAAGGCGTCACGCCGCTCCTCAGCACCGAATCCGCGGTGCTGGGCACCGTGGTCGACTCGAACGAAATGGACAAGCTGCCGCTGGCGATTCGCAACTGGGACGACCTGTTGGCGATGGTGCCCGGTGTGCAGAGCGACCGGTACACGGAACAGGCCGGCGGCACCTCGGCGGGCCGCACCGGCGGCATCAGCGTGCACGGCAATCGCAGCCTGCAGAACAACTTCCTGCTCGACGGCGTGGCCAACAACAGCTTCTCGACCAACGTGCAGGAGCTCACCACGCAGTTGTCGCGTCCCTCGGTGGACGCCATCGACGAGTTCAAGGTCGTGACGAGTCCTTACGCCGCCGAATACGGCTGGTCGCCAGGCGCGGCCATCATCGTCAGCACCAAGTCCGGCACCAATCGCTTCCGCGGCACGGCGTACGACTTCTACCGCGACGACAGCATGGACACCATCAACTACTTCGCCAAGGCCGCCAACCAGCCGAAGGCCACTAATAAGCAGAACCAGTTCGGCGGCAACTTCGGCGGGCCGTTGATGCGCAATCGCATGTTCTTCTTCGCGGATTACGAAGGCACGCGGCTGGAGCAGGGTGTGTTGCGCACCGGGAACGTGATGACCGCGGACCAGCGGCGCGGCGTCTTCACGACGAGCATTCGCGATCCGCTCACCGGGCAGCCGTTCCCGAACAACACGATTCCGGCCAATCGCATCGACCCGGTGGCCGCCAACATCCTGAACCTGGTGCCGCTGCCGAACACGACCGGCGCCAATAATTTCATCCGGCAGCCCAACGTCGAAGACAACTCGGACCGTTATCTCGTTCGCGTCGACATGCCGATCGGCAACGCCAACAACGTGTTCGTGCGCTACATCGGCAGCAACCGCGTCCGCTTCGTGCCCGGATGGTTTGGCGGCGTGCTCGACGGCACCTCGACCTCGGCCTGGGGCCGGAACTTCCTCGACTCGCACGCGGTGGTCGGCGGCTGGAACAAGGTGCTCGGTTCGAGCCTCGTCAATGAATCGCGGGTGTCGTACGCCCGTGGCACCAACGACGGCAACCAGGATCCGTTCGGTCAGAGCGGCATGGAGCAAATCGGCTTCAAAGGCGTGCCCGATGATCCCCGCGTGGCCGGCGGCATTGTCGGCATCGACATCGACGGCCACATCCGCCTCGGCTCGCCGAACTTCATGCCGAAGTTCCAGCACACCAGCCAGGTGCAGTGGATGAACACCACCACCTGGATGCGCGGCAAGCACCAGCTCAAGTTCGGCATCGACCTGATGATGCCGATGAGCAACGAGTACTTCGACGTGGCGCCGACGCGCGGCAACCTGCGCTACCAGGCCACGTTCACTGGCAACGCCTTCGCCGACTTCCTGATCGGCTATCCGAATCGCGCCGAGCTGACCAACGTGTTCGTGGTCACGCAGGAGCTGTGGTCGAGCTCGTTCTACGTGCAGGACGACTGGAAGCCGACCGACAAGCTGACCCTCAATCTCGGCCTGCGCTATGACTTCATGCCGCCGGCCACCGAGAAAGACAATCGCCTGGCGAATTTCGATCCGAACGGCAACGGCGGCCGTGGCGCGCTGGTGTTTGCCAGCGACGGCTCGCTGGCCGATCGCGCGCTCGTCAACCCCGACAAGAACAACTTCGCGCCGCGGCTCGGCGCGATCTACCGGATCAATGACAAGACGCTGCTGCGCGGCGGATACGGGGTGTTCTTCAACCAGTTCGATCGCATCGGCTCCGAGGATCAGCTTGCGCTGAACCCGCCGGGACTCAGCAATATCCAGGTCAACTCCACCGGCAACACCAACCCGGTGTTCCTGATGAAGGATGGATTCCCGGCAAATTATCTGGATCCTTCGAACCTGGTGATTCGCAACCTGAAGTTGCGCGCGGCGACTTTTGACGGGCCGCGGACGATGGTCCAGCAGTTTGGTGCCGGCTTTGAACGCGAGTTGACCGGCAACATGGTGGTGTCGGCCGACGCGGTCGGCTCGTTCACGAGTCACCTCGCGGTCCTGCGTAATCTCAATCAGCCGCTGCGCGGGACGCTCGATGCCAATGGCGCGATTCCATACCCGGATTTCGGCAACATCCAGGCGCGCGAGATGAACGGCGAAGCTAATTACAAGGGCGTCGATCTGTCGTTCGAGAAGCGTTTTAGTGACGGCCTCGGCTATCGCGCCTCCTACACGATCGGCGAAGCGCGCGATCAGGCGCCGGAACACCTCAACGCGTCATCGGGCCGCGCCCAGAACACGCGCGACCTCGAATCCTGGGAAGGGCCGAGCGACTTCGACGTCCGTCATCGCTTCGTCGCCAACTTCATCGTCGAGCTGCCGTTCGGCGAGGGCAAGGCGATGTTGACCGACGGCATTGGCGCAAAGATTTTCGGCAATTGGTTGTTGAGCGGCATCTACAGCGCGCGCTCGGGCCGCGCTTTCACGGTGACGCAGGGCAATAACAACGTCGGCGCCGATCAAACCGGCATGCCGAATCTCACCGGCGATCCGAAGGGTGCGGAAACCGTTCAGCAGTGGTTCAATCCCGCGGCGTTCACGCAAGTCCCGTCGGGGGTGTTCGGCAATGCCGGCCGCAACATCCTGCGCGGACCGGGCTGGATCACCTTCGATATGAGCGTGCAGCGCCGCATCAACTTCACCGACCGCATCAATTCGACGTTCCGCCTCGACGTGTTCAACGTCTTCAATCGCGCGAACTTCGGCTTGCCGGCGGCGAACATTGCCGCCAACAACGCCGGTGTGATTTCGTCGCTGGCTGGCGATCCGCGCGTGATGCAGTTGTCGATCAGGTTTGGCTTCTGATACGGGATCCGGGAACCGGGAACCGGGAACCGGGGTTCACGGCGGCGAGTGCCTCCGGATCCCGGATCCCCGATCCCGGATCCCGGCGGTTCTTCTCCCTGCCCTGTTGCTGCTCGCCGGATGCGGCGGCGGGCACGGCGGCGGAGCAGGCGGTGGCGATGCCGCGCCGGCTGACCACACCTTTACCGCGACGGGGGACGCCGAGGTCATCGCGAAAGTCATCGTCGATTGCGACGACTGCGACTGGGCCAGGCCCGGCAGCGAGGCCCGCGTCGTTGCGCTGACGCTCGATGCTCGTCCGCCGATTCATCTGCCGGTGGTGCGGAACGGCCTGGCGGAGTATCACGTGTTGCTGGGGACGGTCGCGAGCGGCCAGCATAAGGTAACGGTCCAACAGGATCCGAATCTCACGGCGACGTCCCTTCGCGGCACCGGCCCGTCAGGTTACCCGGTCGAGATCGTGCAGATGCCTGTGAGCGCATCCGACTCTCGAGCCATCTCGCTGGCGCCTTTTGTGTACGCGCGCGCGGATACGGTAGGAAAGTTCAACGACGTTCCACTGCTGATGTGGTACGAGGTCGAGCCCACTGACCGTGGCACTCGCTATCGCTATTCGGTCATCTTCTCGAACGAAGACGGTGGCACGCCCGCCGATCGCCTGATGGCCACGTGGGGCCGCACCACCGACATCGAGTACGTCTACAGCGTTGAAGTCGACGCGAGCGGCGCCATTCTCAGTGAAGACATGCAGGGCCCCAAGCACGAGATCCTGCCGTTTAAAGGCAAGCGCGAAGGGCGCCACCCGTTGTTGTGGGTCAGTACCGAAAACAACATGGTGCTCGATCACGGCACCACCGCCGTTCGCTACGCGCCCGCGCCGGCGCTCGCGAACTTGAAGGATGTGTCGCGTGAACAGGTGATGGATGCGAACGCCTGGACCTACGAAGTGATGACCAAGGAGCTGGTGCGCGAAGGGAAGATCGTGGCTGATGCACCGACCGGTCAGGGCGCCATTCCAGATCCGCGCCGATTCGTCATGGTCGAAGGCTGTGGCGAGGCGGGGAACAATGCCATTGCGGTCAGCGTGAACGTCGGCGAGCAGTGGTTGTCGTCCGATCGCGGCGTCACGGAGTACCGAATTGTGCGCGACGGATGTTTCCGCGCGGCGATTCCGCTGCCGGGAACGGCGAGCGCGCGTGATGTTCGCGCGGTACGGGTGCAGGCATTTCCGCGGAAGGACAAACCCGCGAACACGCCGTCGCGTTTCACCCGTCTCAACACGGTGTTCTCGCTCAACGAGCGCTTTGCGCCGGGGCCGCGCATCATCCGCTGGGAAGGGGAGGCCGTGCTGCAACCCGGCGGCCCACCGTACGAGATTCCGGTGCGATGAGCAGCGTCCTCGAGATGCGAGGCATTCGGAAGGCGTTTCCGGGCGTGGTGGCGCTCGACGGCGTCGATCTGTCGCTCAATGCCGGTGAAGTCCACATGCTGCTCGGCGAGAACGGCGCCGGCAAGTCCACGCTGATGAAGATCCTCAGCGGCGCCTATCGTAAAGACAGCGGCGAGATCCACGTGCAGGGCCGGCCGGTCGAGATCGGCAGTCCTCGCCACGCGCTTCAGCTCGGCATTCGCGTCATCTACCAGGAGCTGAATCTCATTTCGCATCTGTCCGTGGCGGAGAACGTGTTTCTCGGCGCGGCGCCGACCCGGTTTCCGGGATTCATCGACTGGCGGCAGCTGTCGGAATCGACATCGCGCCTGCTCACCGATCTCGGGATGAACATCGAGGCAGCTACGCCGCTCTACCGGTTGAGCCTTGCGCAGCGCCAGATGGTGGAAATTGCGAAGGCGCTGCGTCACCCTTCGACTCACGAGAGTCCGCACGCGGACTCACGTTCGCTCAGGGCAGGAGACGCGTCGATCCTCGTGATGGACGAGCCGACTTCTGCGCTGACCTCACGTGAAGTCGATCAGCTATTTGCGTTGATCGCACGCTTGGTCGCGCGCGGCGTGGCGGTGGTTTACATCACGCATCGCCTGGACGAGGTGTATCGCATCGGGAGTCGCGTCACCGTTCTCCGGGACGGCAAGCACATCGCCACCAAGCTGTTATCGGAGGTCACGGTCGACGAGCTCGTGCGGCTGATGGCCAATCGCGATCTCAAGGAGCACTTTCCCAAGCGCCGCGTGACACCCGGCAAGGAGCTGTTGAAGGTCGAGGGACTCGGCCGCAAGGGCACGCTGCACGACATCAGTTTCTGTTTGCGCGCCGGTGAAGTGGTCGGGATTGCCGGGCTGCTCGGCGCGGGCAGGACCGAGCTCGCTCGCGTGCTGGCCGGCGCCGATCGCAGTGATTCCGGGCGCATCTTCCGAGACGGCGAGGCCGTCACGTTTCACACACCCGCCGACGCCATTCGCAAAGGGATCGGACTGCTCCCTGAAGAACGCAAGGCCCAGGGGCTGGTCGCCGCGTTGACGGTGGCGCGCAACATGGCGCTCCCTCACGGCCGCAAACTGGCGCGCGCGGGATTTCTTCCGAGCCAGTGTGAAGAGCGACTGGCGGCACCGGTGGTCAACGATCTGCGCGTCAAGGCCACCCCGACGCAAGCCGTCACGTTATTGAGCGGCGGCAATCAGCAGAAAGTCGTGCTCGGCAAGTGGCTGGCCGGCGATGCGCGCGTGTTCATCTTCGACGAACCCACGCGCGGCGTCGACGTCGGCTCCAAGGTCGAAATCTACAACCTGATGAACCGCCTGACCGAGTCGGGCGCCGGCATCATCATGATTTCCTCCGAACTGCCCGAATTGCTCGGCATGAGCGATCGCATTCTCGTGATGCGCGGCGGGCGCATCCAGGACGAGTTCGACGCCACCGTCGCCACGCAGGAAAAGATCCTGAGCGCCGCTTTGGGATTGAGGATGAGGGCGCGCCGCTTCGGCACGGTCATCGGCCTGCTTGTCCTCTGCGCTGTGTTGTGGGCGCTCACGCCGCATTTCCTCACGGTCTCGAACCTGCTGAACATCGTCCAGCAAACCAGCATCAACGCCATCGTCGCCGCCGGCATGACGTTCGTGATCATCTCCGGCGGCATTGATTTGTCGGTGGGGTCGATCGTCGCGCTGTCGGGCGTGGTCCTCGGCTCGCTGCTGCAGGGTGGCCAACCGCTGGTGATTGCGATGCCGGCGGCCCTCGCCGTGGGCATTGGCTGCGGCCTGCTCAATGGCGCCCTCGTCAGCTTTGGCGGCCTGCCGCCGTTTATCGCGACCCTCGGCATGATGAGCGTTGCCCGCGGCGCCGCGTTGCTCTTCACCGAAGGGCGGCCCGTCTCGGGATTTGACGAGGGCTTCCGCTGGCTCGCCACCGGCAACGTCGGGTTCATTCCGGCGCCGGTGATCGTGATGCTGCTGGTCTACGTGCTGGCTCACATCGTGCTGACGCGGACGACGTTCGGGCGCTACGTGTATGCGATTGGGGGTAACGAAGAGGCGACGCGGTTGTCGGGCGTTGCCGTCAGGTTTCACAAGACCGCGATCTACTGCGTGTCGGGCCTGATGAGCGCGGTGGCGGCGATTGTGCTGACGGCGCGTCTCAATTCCGCGCAGCCGATTGCCGGGATGATGTACGAGCTCGACGCGATTGCGGCGACGGTAATCGGCGGCACCAGCTTGATGGGCGGCGAGGGCTCACTGGGCGGCACGCTCGTGGGCGCGCTGATCATGGGCGTTCTCCGCAACGGCCTCAACCTGCTTGGTGTATCTTCTTTCCTCCAGCAGATCGTGATTGGCGCGGTGATTGTGGGCGCCGTCCTCGTGGACACGATGCTGAAACGACATCGAGCCTGACAGATAGCTGAATAATCATGCGAAAACTCTCCACTCTCCTCGTGCTGGCGTGCCTCGTGGTGTCGATGTCGTGCAACCGCGAAGCGCCCGCCGGTGACGACAGGAAGACCGTGGCGCTGGTGCTCAAGACGCTGAACCACCCGTTCTTCGTGGACATGAGACGCGGCGCGCAAGAAGCCGCCGACCGCCTTGGCGTCACGTTGCAGGTGCAGGCGGCGGAGCGCGAGATCGACGTCGACAAGCAGATGCAGATCGTCGAGAACCTGCTGCAGACCGGCATCGACGTGCTGGCGATCACGCCGAGCGGCTCGCGCGAGATCGTGTCCGCGCTCGTGAAGGCGAAGAACGCGAATGTGCCGATCGTGATCGTCGACACCCGCCTCGACGCCAAGGCCGCGGCCGACGCCGGCGTCACAGACCGCAGACGTTCATCGGCTCCGACAACTACGAAGGCGGCAAGCTCGCCGGCGAACACGTCGTGAAGGCTACCGGCGGCAAGGCGACGGGTCGGCATTCTCGAAGGCATTCCCGGTCACGAGACCGGCGATTCGCGGCTGCGCGGCTTCCGCGACGCCGTGGCCAAGTCGCCGGGCATCACCGTGGTGGCGTCGCAACCCGCGAACTGGGAACGCGATCAGGGCTTCAACGTGTTCCAGAACATGCTGCAGGCGCATGCCAACATCGACACCGTGTTTGCCGCCAGCGATCTGATGGCGCTTGGCGCGATCGAAGCGATTGCCGCCGCGGGCAAGACCGGCAAGATTCGCGTGGTCGGCTTCGATGCCCTCGATGACGCGAAGAAAGCGATCGAGGCGGGCACGATGGACGCATCGGTGGCGCAGTTTCCGTACGAAATGGGGAAGGCCGCGGTCGAGAGCGCGGTCAAGGTTATGGCCGGTGAAAAACTGCCGCCCGACATCATGGTGAAGCTCGAGATGGTGACAAAACAGCGATGAAACGATTGAACGTTGGAGTGATTGGTCTTGGGCGCCTCGGGCGCGTCTACGCGCGTGATTTAGCAGGGCGCATTCCGGAAACAAAGCTGGTCGCGGTCGCCGATCCGATGGGCAATCTCGCGAAGGAGATTGCCGAAGAGTTCGACGTGCCGAAGTCCTATACCGATCCGCTGGCGATGATCGACGACCAGAACGTCGAGGCCATCGTCATCGTCACGCCGACGCACATCCACCGCGAGCAGGTGATCGCCGCGGCGAAGAGCAAGAAGCCGACCTTTTGCGAAAAGCCACCGGCGCTGTCGCTCGCGGAAGTGGCGGCAATGAAAACTGCGGTCGAGAAGTCCGGCATGTTCTTCCAGATGGGATTCATGCGCCGCTTCGACGCCGGGTATGCGGCGGCGAAAAAGGCGATCGACGGCGGCCGCATCGGCATGCCGCTCGTGTTCAAGGCGACGTCGCGCGATCCGTTTCGTCCAAGCCTCGAGTACGCCAACCCGGCGAGCAGCGGCGGCATGCTGATCGACATGGGCATTCACGATTTCGATCTCGCGCGCTGGTTCATGGGCGACGTCAAGACCGTGTCGGCCATCGGCGCGACCATTGCGTATCCGGAGCTCGCCACGGTCGGCGACATCGACAATGCGATTGCCAGCCTTACCTTCATGAGCGGCAAGCTCGGCGTGGTCGATCTGACCCGCAGCGGCATCTACGGCTACGACATCTCGACGGAGATTCTCGGCCTCGAAGGAACAATTCGCATCGGCTACTTGCGCGAGACCCCGATTGTGGTGATGACCAAGGCCAACGGCGTGTCGCACGACACCGTGCCGTATTTCATGGAGCGGTTCCGCGACGCCTACACGAACCAGTTGCAGAACTTCGCGCAGAACGTGCTGCAAGGACGGCCAGCGCCGATCACGATCGACGACGGGATGGAGGCGTTGAGAGTCGGAGTTGCGGCAACCCGCGCGCAAGCAAATGGCGGGGCGGTGACAGTGGCGGACATCAAGGCCTGAGATGGCGAGACGGGTGTGTTCTGTCGGGCTGGCGATCGTGGTCAGCACGCTACTAAGTGTTACCGTCGCCCAGACGCCACCGGCATCCACTGCCGGTGAGTGGCCAACATACGGGGGAGACCTCGCCAACTCGAAATACTCCCCGCTCGATCAGATCAACGCCGCAAACTTCGGTTCGCTGAAAATCGCGTGGCGGATGAAGTCGCCTGACGGATTCCTGAGCATGACGCTGCCCGACGGCACCGAGTGGTCGGCGGATTCGAAAGCGATCTTCGACGAGCTCAATCGCATCGATCCGAAGCGGTGGCGCGACGGCCAGCCGCCGTTCGTGCAGAACTACAAGGTCACGCCGTTGATGGTCGGCGGCACCCTCTACGTCAATACACCTTCATCCGTCGGCGCCGCCTACGATGCGCGCACCGGCGCACTGAAGTGGATCTACAACCCCAAGAGCTACGAAGCCGGCACCACGACCATGAGCCTGCGTTGGAATCAGCGCGGCGTGGCGTATTGGCGCGACCCTTCGACTTCGCTCAGGGCAGGCGGCAACGACGAACGTATCTATTGGGGTACTGGCGACGGGTATCTCGTTGCGGTCGACGCGAAAACCGGACGGCCGATTCCAGGTTTCGGCACCAACGGCAAGGTCGATCTGATGGAAGGTTTGCCGCGCGCGAAGCGCGGCCATCGTGATTACCTGAACGCGCTGACCTACTCTGTACAGTCACCGCCCATCGTGGTCAAGGATCTCGTGATCACGCCGGCGGCGATCTCTTCGCTGATTAGGACAAAGGAACAAATCCCCGGGTGGATTCGCGCCTTCGATGTGCGAACCGGCAAGGTGCGCTGGACATTCCAGACCATTCCGTCGAAAGGCGAGTTCGGCAGCGACACCTGGGCCGATGGATCGAATGAGTATGCC
The DNA here is from genome assembly GCA_963784445.1 of uncultured Acidimicrobiia bacterium. Classification (GTDB taxonomy): domain Bacteria; phylum Acidobacteriota; class Vicinamibacteria; order Vicinamibacterales; family UBA2999; genus 12-FULL-67-14b. The sequence goes on from CAWARO010000004.1 coordinate 803,792, forward strand.
GGCAAGGTGACGGTCTGGACGATGATGAGCGCCGACGAAGAGCTCGGCCACGTCTACCTGCCGACCAACACCACCGCACCCGATTTCTACGGCGCTCATCGTCTCGGCGACAACCTGTTTGCCGAAAGCGTAGTGGCGCTCGATGTGAACACGGGCAGGCGCGTGTGGCACTTTCAGACGGTGCATCACGGCTTGTGGGACTACGACAACCCCGCGGCGCCGAACCTGCTCGATATCACCGTGAATGGGGCGCGCATCAAGGCGCTCGCGCAGATCACGAAGCAGGGCTACGTCTATACGTTCGATCGCGTCACCGGAAAACCGGTGTGGCCGATCGACGAGAAACCAGTGCCGCCATCGGATGTGCCTGGCGAGAAGGCCTCGCCCACGCAACCGATTCCGTCGAAGCCGGCGCCGTTCGAATACCAGGGCTCGAACGCGAACGACCTCGCCGACTTCACGCCAGACATCCGCGCGATGGCGGAAAAGGCGATTCAGGGGTTTCGGACCGGCCCGCTGTTCACGCCGCCTTCGCTAGAAGGCACCATTTCGCGGCCAGGTACCACGGGAGGAGCGAATTGGGGCGGGGCGGCCGTCGATCCGGCGACGGGGATGATCTACATCCCGTCGCGCAACGCGCACGCGGTGTTGCGTCTCGCGAAGCCCGAGGCGTCGCTCGACAGCAACCTCCTCTACATGCAGACCCCGGGTCGCAATCCGACGATGCCCGAGGGATTGCCGCTGTTCAAGCCGCCGTACTCGCGCATGACGGCCATCGACATGAACTCCGGCAATCACGCGTGGATGGTGCCCACGGGGACCGGCGAGCGCATTCGCAACAACCCGCGCTTGAAGGGCCTGAATCTCCCGCCGCTCGGCGGCGACAGCACCTTCAGCGGTCCGCTGCTCACAAGAACGTTGCTGATCTTTGCGTTGACCACCGGCGGATCGAAGGGTGGTCCACGGCTGGTGGCATACGACAAGACGTCGGGCAAGGAATTGGCGTCGACGGATCTGCCGGGCGCGGCCATCGGTACACCGATGACCTACCTGCTCGACGGTAAGCAGTACATCGCCATCACCGTACAGGGCCGCACCTCGACCGACGTTCCAGAGCTAATTTCCTTGGCGCTGCCCTAAGTCTCTTTTCCGCAAAACGGTGTCTAAACCCAGACGGTGACGCGTTTATTCCCGGTTCTGGTGATTGTTCTGGCGACCAGCTGCGCTCCGAAGGGACCGCCGCCGCAAATGGTTGCCGAGGTGGCCAAGGCCGACGCGCTGTTTCGCGCGGGCTGCTACAACTGTCTCAAGGAAGCGCTGGCGATCTATCAAAAGAACAAGGTGCCGCAAGGTGCCTTCGACGCAGCGCTGTTAATCGCGATTCGCGAGAAAGAGCTCGGCATTCCTGCAGACGACGCCCTTCGACTCGTGACGGAGCTTCCTGCGGATGCTCCGTCACTCGCTCAGGGCAACCACTTCGCTGCGCGGCGTCTGGCACTTCTTGAGGGAGCGCAGCTTGTGGTTGGCGAGCTAAGCGGATTCGATCCCGTCCAGCGCGCCGCGATACAACGCGGCCGCAAGCCAGTCGAGCAAAACGACGCCGCACGGCGCGCCCTCGATCCGCTGTTCGGCAAGGACATCCCCGCAACCTACATCGCTCTCTCCATCGACTGCGAGTCGCCGAAGTTGATTGAGACCGTGGATATTGACGGTCTGACGAAGCAATACGAGGGGTTCTCCGCTGATGGAGTTCCGGCTGTCGCGATGCGGACGTCCCGCTCAAGCCAAGCACCTGGCCACGCTGCGCGCGAACGATCCGCGCTGGAACGATGTGCTGTTCTGGGAAGCGCGCGGCGCCATTGCCGGCGCGCCTGGCGGCGTCATCGACCTGTCGAAGGTCATTGCGCTGTACGGCGAAGGCCGCGCCGCATTTCCGAAGTCGCTCGCGCTGACCATGGCCTGGGCGAACGCCAACCTGTCTGCGGAAGAATTCGCGCAGTCGCAGATCGGCTTTGACGATGTGCTGTCGGTGTTCGGTGAGCACCGTGATGCGCTGATGGGCCGCGCGCAGGCCCTCAGCTACCAGATGCAGCATGCCGACGCGGTGGCGGCGGCAACCCGCGTCATCGATCTCGGCACCTGGCATCTTGGCGACGCCTACTACTGGCGCGCCTGGAATCGCTACCACTTGAAGGAATACGAGACGGCGTGGGCCGACGTCGAGAACGCGATCAAAGGCCTCGCCAACGCGCGCGTCTACATGCTCGCGGGATTGATCGCTTACGAACGCAAGGAGCTGCCCACGGCCGTCCAGCGCTTCGACCGCGCCTACGAGATCGACAGCAGCGCCTGCGACGCGACGTGGATGTCGGGTCTCGTCAGCATCGATCAGGAGGAGCTGGCCACGGCGGCGCCGAAGTTCACGCGCGCGATGAGCTGCTTCATCAGCTCCGCAGCGGCGTTGCGGCAGAACCGGACGCGAGTCGAACAACAGATTGCCTCGCGCGGCACGCCGGCCACCGATCGCGAAACGCGGGTCATGGAGCGGTTCACGCGCGACGCCGACAACGCCGAAGAGAAGTCCGCGCAGGCGGCGTTCAACGCCGCGCAATGTTACGCGCGCACGGGCGGCAAGGGCATGGCGCTGAACCTGGTGGATGTCGCCATCGGGCACCCGCGCATGAAGGAAAAAGCTGAGGCGCTTAAAGCCGCGATCGAAAAACTGCCGAAGTAGGCGGGACTTCCGCCTTCGCGCTTCGCGCTACGGCGGACAAGAAAGTCCCGCCTCTACGTTCATCTCAGCCGCGCGTGCGTCGCGCCCGCACGTTCAGGTCCGGCTTCTTGATGCGAACCTCGATCGAATGGCGCCGGTTGTCGCGCCGTGCCGGCTCGTAGCCGATCAGGTAGTAGTTGCCACTCTCTTCCCACACCTGATCGATCGCCGACCTGTAGTCGTTGGTGTTGGCGAAGGCGAGGCCGCCAGATTCGAAGGCGAAACCGTCCTGGTACATTCGAAAGCCCTGGCCTTTGTCTTCGATGCCAGGGTTCGTGGCGACGCCATCGTCGATTGAGCGCGTCGACAGCGCACGCTTCTCCGTCAGCCCGAGCGGATCGATCACGTAGGTGGTCACGTTGGCGCGGGCGGTGTCGCGCATCGCGATGCCGGCCTCGCCCTGGTTGCCGCTGACGTGCGTGGCCGGATTGAACGTCGCCGCCGGACCGATGCACACCAGCACTTTGCGGCGGTGCGGCACCCGGGCCAGCTGCGCGGCAAGACTGCTGATGTTGTCCATGGCGTGACGGCTCGGGTTCGTCGGCGACACGAACGCCTTCCCGTACCCCTTCGAGCGGTCGATCGCGGCGCGCACCTCGGCGGGGCGCTGCGTCGTGACGCTACTGCCGCCATTCAGCATCACAACCGACATCACGTCCTTGGGGCCCATGCGATTGACAAAGCCGTAGGCCACATCCTTGATGCGCTGCGTGTATTGCGGATGCGTGCTGTAGTCGTCCAGCAGTAGCACCAGGAACCGGCCATCGTCGAGCGAGGCTCGCGCGTCGGTGCCCGCTTCGGCAAACGTGGCGATGTCCACCCGCTTGCCGTCTTCGAGCAGCTCGAAGTCATCGCGCGTCAGGCCGCGCACGAGCGCGTTGCCGGCATCGCGGACGATCGCCGAAACGACCAGCAGATCGACGTCGGCGCGGAAGCGAGGCTGACTCTGACCGCTCGCGATCGCGACGGTCCCTGCCATCAGTGCCAGTGTGGCGATGCTTCGCATGGCAACCTCAGAGGGCGAACTCTACCACCACCGGACCATGATCGCTTGACCCGATCTCACGCTGCACAACAGCCGACTTCGCGCGCGAGGCGAGCGCCTGGGAGGCGAGCACGTAGTCGATCCGCCAGCCGATGTTGCGCTGCTTCAGGTTGCGCCACGGCGCCCACCACGTGAACAGGTTGTCGTTGTCGGGATCGAGCGCGCGGCCGACGTCGACGACGCCGTTGGCAATGATGCGCTCGATGAGCGCCCGCTCTTCGGCGGTGGCGCCAATCTGGTTCGGCTTGCGCTCCTTGGGATGGATATCGCGTTCGGTCCTTGCCACGTTGAGGTCGCCGCACAAGATCATCAGCTGTCCCGCTCGCGACGCCTCGGCCACATAGGTTTCCAGCGCCTGCAGAAATCGCATCTTGGCGTCGAAGTCCTTGCCGCCATTCGGCACATACACGGACGCGACCATCACATCCCCCGCGGGTGATGCGACGGTGGCGCAAGCAATGCGCTGTTCGAAATCAAAGCCGGGATGCGAGCACACCGGCAGCACCCCGGCCAGCGACTTCGACACCAGCAGCGCGACCCCGGAGTAGCCTTTTTCGCCGTGCCAATAGCTCCAGTAATGCTCCATGTCGCGCAGCTCGAACGGCAGCTGATCGAGTGATGCCTTGATTTCCTGAAGGCAGACGATGTCGGGTTTTTCGGCGGCGAGCCAGTCGACGAGCTGTCCCTGCCGGGCACGAATGCCATTCACGTTCCATGTCGCAATTTTCATTTCCAGTTATGCACGATGGTGATCGGCGCGCGTGCGGCGCTACTGGCGGGCAGGTTGATCAGAAAACGACGGCCGTCCGGGCTCACATCGTAGGATCGCACGGCCGCGCCCGCGTCGAACAGCCGATTCATCGCGCCCACCTCGAGCGCGCCGCCGGCCTGCGTCAACGCCACCGAGTGAAGTTCCCGCCCGCGCCGGAAGTACAGTTCGCTCCCGTCACGATGCCATCGCGGCTCGGTGCCGCCGGCCGTCGTGACACGAAGGCGCGAGCCCGGCTTCGGAAACGAATCGATGTAGATATCGAATTTCCCTGACTCATCCGACGCGTAGGCCACCCAGCGCCGATCTGGCGAAAACGCACCGAACGTTTGATTGAAGGCCGTCGTCACGTATGGCTGTGCCGCCGCGCCTTCGGTGGGCGGCTGAATCCACAAGTCGTCTCGCGTATCTGCATGCGTGCGGCCGATCAGCAGCGAGCGGCCATCGCGCGACCAGTCCCAGACCTGCACCGGCGAATCGAAACTGGCAATGGTCTGCTCAGGCAACACGGCGCCCGCGCCGCGGATCATCACGTGCCGGCGGCGGCCGGCCCACGCGATGCGCAGGCCGTCGGGCGACCACACGCCGCTTTCATCGCTGTCGGTCGAGAGAGACAGACGGGTGCCCACCGGCTGCGAGCCCTCGCGAATGAACACATCGAGCGTGCGCAGTTGCGGATCGACTTCGGTCGTCGCCACGCGACGCCCATCCGGCGCGATGCGGAGATCCCAGGCGTCCACCGGCTCGCTGGCGCGGCCAATCGTTTCACCGTCGCGTGACACCCAGCGCAGCTCGCGAAGGTTGGTGCCGGGGGCGCCGTAGATCAGGACGTCGTTCGAAGCGGTGGCAAAGATTTGGCCGAGCGGGCCGCGTCCCACCGTGAGGCCAACAGGGGTGCTGCGGCCGGATGGAGTCAAGGTTTCTCGATCGAGTTGCTGCGTCAGCAACGTCTGATCGTTGAGGAACAGCAGCGAGAGGCCCGTCACGATTGGTTGCGCATCACCGGCGATCAACCGCCGTCTCGATTCAGGTGCATCGATCGACGCGATCCAGATGCCCGCGTGTGAGGAGTCGCTCGATGTGACCAGAAACACCACGTGCCGGCCATCGTCCAGGAACGACGGCCATACGTGCGCGGTTTCCGCGGTGAACAACGTCGTCCACGGCGCGATCGATCCATCGACTGCCCGTTTCATCAGCGCGCCGTTGGCGCCGGGCGCGAACACGATGTCGCCGGCGGCGTTCCAGGTGGCGCCGCGCGGTGTGGCCGCGTCGGCCAGGGTCGACACCGTCCCTGCGTTCAGATCGAGGACGCGCAGTTGCCCGCGGGCGAAGAAGCCAATCCGCGATCCGTCCGCGGACCAGAATGGCGCTACGCCCTGATCGGTGCCCGGCAGCGCGCGGGTTTCGCCGGTGCGCAGGTCCTGCAGCCAGAGCGTCACCACCCCAGCCTTGGCCGCGGGGTAGACGAGCCGACGGCCGTCCGTGGCCAGGGCGAGTCCAAAGAGATAGTCGGAACCGGCTCCGGGCTCAACCTCCGCGCCTGGCGACCAGGTGGCGCGCAGCGGCTGGGGCGGCGGGGGAGGTTCGGGCGGGCGCTCCCGCATGTGACGAATGGCCGGGACCGCCAGCACGGCCGCGACGAGGACCGCTACAGCGGCCGGTAAGTGTCGTGTCATACTGTCGCTTCGGATCTTAAGGAGGTTGCTTCGCATGCGTAATCGTTTTCTCGCGCTCGCCGTGACCGTGGCCATGGCCGGTTTTGCTGGTGTCACGACGGCGTCGGCGCAAACTGCGGCGCCGACCCGGCGGCCCGACGTGATCTTCGTGCCTACGCCGGAGGCGGTGGTGGAGGCGATGCTGCAGGTCGCCAACGTCACCAAGAGTGACGTGGTGTATGACCTCGGCTGCGGCGATGGCCGTATTCCGGTGACCGCGGCGAAAAAGTACGGCGCCCGCGGCTTCTGCTACGACATCGACCCGCAGCGCATCAAGGAAGCCAACGAGAACGTGGCGAAGAACAACGTCGGCAACCTGGTGACCGTGGTGCACGCCGATCTGTTCGAGACCGATCTGAGCGGCGCGTCGGTGGTGACGCTCTATCTGCTGCCGTCGCTCAACGTGAAGCTGATGCCGAAGCTGATGAAAGAGCTGAAGCCCGGCACGCGCATCGTCTCGCACGCTTTCGACATGGGCGACTGGAAGCCGGAGAAGGAGCTGGACGTCGACGGCCGCAAGGTTTACTACTGGACGATTCCGAAGCGATAGGGGCTTGGGCCTGAAGCGCCCTCGACTCATACTGATGATTCTTGCCGTGGTGCTCCTCACCACGGCAGTCGTATTAGCCGTCAGCGGTGGTTTTCGCACCACCGTTGGCGGCTTTCGTTTTTCTGCACGATCTCCTCTCGCCACGTCGATCGCCGCGTTGGCTGCGGGCGCGTGGTGGTGCTATCTCGCACGCCGCGAGCGATCAATCGCCGCCGATCTCGAAGGCGCGTGGCAGGTGCTCGAACGTCACTCGTCACAACTGATTGGCGTGGTTGCGTTAATCGCCGCGATCGTTGCCACAACCTTCGCGACGCGATCGGCAGCGGGCGCAGATGCGTCGGGGTATCTCAGCCAGGCGGCACTGTGGGCTGGCCCACCGATCTACGTCGAGCGCTTGGCAATGGAGTTTCCGGAACTTGACGGGTGGGTCACGACGCCGCTTGGCTGGCGTCCCGACACCGGACCTTGCGACAATCTCTGCGCAGGCATTCAAGTCCCGACGTATCCGCCTGGGTTGCCGTTATTGATGGCCATTCCGCACGCAGTCGCGGGAATCAACGGCGCCAGTGCCGTCGTAATCGCGGCCGCCGCAATCGCTGCATGGGCGACGGGAATGCTGGCCGGAGGCACCGCCGGCATCATGGCGTCGCTCCTGATCGCATTCAGCCCCGTGTTCCTCTACCAATCGCTTCAACCGATGAGCGATGTGCCAGTCACAGCTGCTTGGATGCTGTGTTTTTTCTTACTTGCTTGTGGCGACAAACCCTTAGGTTTGTCGTCAGCGTGGGCGGGGATTGCCTGCGCCATTGCGATTCTTATTCGACCTAACCTGGCGCCACTGGCAATTGTGCCGCTGTTTGTCGCAAAGAATCGGATCTCGTTTGCCGTGCCGGTCGCGGTGGCCGGCATCTTTCTCGCGTTCGTGCAGTCGTTTTGGTACGGCTCTCTTCTGCAATCAGGATATGGATCGGCGGAAGACTTATTTGCTCTCGCCAACATCGCGCCGAACGCGATGCGTTATTTCAACTGGCTGATCGCGACGGCTCCCGTCTTGTTGCTGGCGCCAATCGGCTTCGCGCGCCTGAGACAGCAACCACTTCCTCGCGCACTCGCGATCTTCTCGGCACTTGTCATCTTCTCGTATCTCATTTACGGCGTGTTCGATCAGTGGTCCTACTTGCGATTCCTGCTGCCAGCATTGGCTGTCTTTGCGATCTTCGCCGCCATCGAACTCCATGGATGGATCGAGCGGTGGCCGGTGTCATGGCGGTCGCCGCTGCTTCTCGTGGTGATGCTCGGCATCACCGCCTATAGCCTCTTTGTGGCGCGCTCGTTCGAGACGTTCAGGCTCGCCGATCAGTTCCGCCGAGTCGAGCAAGTTGCCGAGTTCATCGGAGGCTACAGCGCCGAGCACCCAGTGATCATTTCCGGCGAGCAAAGCGGCGCGATGCGTTACTACACCACGCGGCCCATTGTTCGTTGGGAGGCCGCAACGCCAGAAGCCCTGCGCGCGGCGATGACGGCAATTGAACGGTCGGGACACTCCACCTATATCGCGCTCGATGCGTGGGAGGAGGAGCCCTTCCGTAAGAAATTCGCCGCCATTCCTGAGGTTCAGCTCGACTGGCCGCCGATGCTCGATGCAGGCATGTCGCACCGCACGCGGCTATGGCGGATCAGCGACCGTGCGCGTTTCCTTGAAGGCCACCAACTGCCGACCGTTCGTTTGCCCTAAGAACCTACTGAACCCTTGAACTTTTTGAACCCCTTGAACCCTTGAACCGCGGCCGAGGCCAACCTTGCCCGAGGCCGCACCGTCCAAGCGAACAGGATGCTGAAAGACGCCCTGCGATCACTCAAGCGAACACCTGGTTTCGTTTTGGTGGTCACGCTCACGCTCGGGCTGGGTATAGGCACGTCGGTGACGACCTTTACCGTGCTGCAGGGCGTGTTCTGGAAGCCGCTCCCGTATCCGAGCGCGGAGCGGCTGGTGCTTCTCGAACGCCGAATGGAACGGGCAGCCGGCGCCGCGGCGTGGAGCCGCTACGAAATTCGCGAACTCAAGGCAACGCCGCGACCCTCGATGCGATCGCGGTCGTTTTCCGGCGTCAGCGCGAACCTCAACATCAGCGGCGAGCTCGAACGCGTGTTTGCGGTCAGCGCGAACGTCGGAAGCCTTGACGCTGCTTGGCGCCGATCCGCCGGCGCTCGGCCGGCTGTTCGACGAGCAAGACCGACTTCGCGCCCGACGGGCTTCGTCAGCGCCGTGGTGATCAGCGATGCGTTGTGGCGCCGTTACTTCGGCGCCGACCCGGCTCGGCGGTCGGCCGCCGCATCAGGTCAACAACATCCCGGTGCAGATTGTAGGCGTGCTGCGGCCGGGGCTGCAAGCGTGTTCCTGCCCGCGTCGAGCTCAATGTCGGCCGAGGACGTGGACGTGTGGTTTCCCGAACGGCATGAGCGATCGGACTGGACATGCGCAGTGCGGCGCTCGCGCGGCTGGCGGCCGGGGTCACGCTGGCGCAGGCGAACGCCGAACTCGCGACGATCGGTGCGGCGTATCACGAACGGAGTTTCCGCAGAACTACAGCGGCACGCCTCGCGGCTAGTCGAGCCCGCACAGGAGCTGTTGACGGCGCGCGTCAAGCCGGCGCTCATCGCGCTCGGCGTGGCCGTGGCGTTCGTGCTGCTGATCGCCTGCGTGAACGTCACCAACCTGCTGCTGGCGCGCGCCAAGACGCGCGAGCGTGAGGTCGCCGTTCGCACCGCGCTCGGCGCCAGCCGCGCGCGCATCGTCGTCGCAGCTACTGACTGAAAGCGCGCTGCTCGCTGCCGGTGGGCCGTGCCGCGGGCCTGCCGTCGCCTACGGCGGCGTCGGCCGTGCTCGACTGGCTGCGGCCCGACGAACCTGCCGCGGCAATCGCAGCTTGGCATCGATGCGCCGTCGCCTCTGTTCGCCATGGCGCTTGTCGCATCGTGGTGTGCCTGGTGTGCGGATCAATCCCGGCGTTGCGGATCACCCGGCGCGAGCACATGGATCCGCTGCGATCCGGGCGCAGCGGCACGTCGGCGCCGGGCATTCGCCGTCTGCAGCGCGGGCTCGTGATTGCCGAGGTCGCGATGTCGATCGTGCCGCTCATCGGCGGCGGCCTGATGCTGCGATCGTTCTGGAACCTGACGCATGCGCCGATTGGCTTCGATCCGTCGGGTCTCGTCACCGCGCGCATTCAAATGAGCTTCCGCGCCTATCCCGGATCTCGACAGCCGGCTGGGCTGATTCGCGGCGCCATCGATCAGGTGAGCCAATTGCCGGGCGTCGAAGCCGTGACCGCGGCGGCGCCGCTGCCGATGGCCGCAGCCCAACAGACGTCCGTTCGCGAGGGAGGGCGATGCCCGACAGCGGAGTGCGGCTCGAGCCAGCAGCCGATGTTCCCGGGCTATCTGGCGATGACGCGCACGCCGATTATTACAGGGCCGCGACGTCTCGGAAGACGACCTGCGCGCCGGGCGGCATGGTCGCGGTCATCGATCGGCGACTCGCCGATCGGCTCTGGCCCGAAGGCGCGCTCGGCAAGAACCTGCATTCGAAGCCATGGGTCGCAAGCTGGCGCTGGCGGAGGTCATCGGCATCACCGCTCCGGTTCGTGCTGTCGCGCGTCAGCGATGCCGATCTGCCGCACGTGTTCCTCTCCTACAACATCATGCAGGTCGAGCCGTGGCTCGTCGTCCGGACCGCCGAAAACGGCGGCGATGATCGGTCCGGAGATTCGACGCGTCGTCGAAGCGCTGGGCACCAACCGTCCGGTCGTCGACATCCGCCCGATGCAGGACTACGTCGACATGTCGGTCGGCGATACGCGATTCATGATGCTGATGCTTACCGCGTTCGCCGCGGCGTCGTTGCTGCTGGCGGGCATCGGCATGTATGGCACGCTCGCGTACCTGATCTCCCAGCGCACGCAGGAATTCGGCGTTCGCATGGCGCTCGGTGCAACCGCGGCTTCGGTGATGGGTCTGGTCGCGCGCGAAGGCGCGCTGCTCTCCGCGATTGGCGCGTCGATCGGAATGGCTGTCGCGCTCGCCGTGTCGGGCAGCCTGCGCGGCTTGCTCTACGGTGTGGCGCCGATGGACTCGACCACGGTGCTTGCCGTGGCGTCGTTGATTGCCATCGTCGCGATCGCGGCGGCCAGCGTTCCCGCCTGGCGCGCCGCTCGCGTCGATCCCACTTCCGCCTTACGCGCCGAATAGAGCGATTCCTGCCGGGCCCACCATTCGACTTGGCCGATACGCGGTTGAGTGAGCCCGCCAGAAGTCACATCGCCGCCCGACTACGGGCGGGTCATTCCCCGGTGGGACACCTGAATTGAGGGCCGAGATACTGCGACAGCCTGCCCCTCTGGATGGCCTGAACCAGATCGGCGACTGCATCGCGATGCTCCTGTTGCAAGGCAGCCAGGTCAGCCAGGAGCTCCGCCGAAGGAGTACCCAACCGTGACAGATATTCCTCACCATGAGGGAACGCAATCCAGTCGTTCCCGGGAAAGGCGATACCGGCCCTGGCGGTCGTTGGTTCCGCATTCTTCTTGAGCGGAAAGTAGACGGCGCCCGGCGTCGTGTTGACCGCGGCCGACAGCCCCGCAATCAATCGATTCTTCGACGCCGCGGGCTTCAGGAACAACATCGAGTTGTTCAGTGGCGAATCCTGAAAAGCGATCTGGGTGAAGCCCGCGAATTGACCGCTGAAGAGTGCGGCGTCAATGGTACCGAGGTGTTCGAAGAATGCCTTCGCGTCCACGCCGTCCAACGCGCTCGGAAACGTCACGACCGCGTAATCGAGCGCAAACGCATACGCCTGAAAGTTGTCAGGGCTGAAATGCGCGGTCCCTTCCTGATTCAGGACGTAGCCCAGCGCGTTGTCGAGCACATCGACATCCGACGCGCTCACCGGATCGAACCCGGAATCCTGAATGGTGAACACGAAGGAGGGATGCGTCGTCCCCTCGAACCCGCCGGCGGCGACCCCGACATCCGTGTTGCCGCCGTTGACGGTGCTGATGGCGCCATCAGCGGTGAGCGCGTCAATCGTGCGCCGGACGAACCCGCAGTCGTTCAGCAGCCGATTGCTCCACAACTCGAGGTTCTCGTACCCTGCGCTCTCGATCACGGCCAGCGTCGGTTCGCCGACCACGTCTCCACCGGGAATCGGCTCGACGGACATAAACGTGGTGGCAACGACGGCTCGCGCAGCCAGCGTCGCGACGAGCAGCGCAAGAGCGGCGACACGAGCGACGGCGTGTCGACTCTTTCTCGAGTGTTTCGGCATGTTGACCCCCAGACTCCACGCAAAGGGGATGCGGCGGAGTGCGCGCCAATGATACGGCGGCGCGCAGGGAACGCAAGCTGATGCACAGTTGATCGCGAGGAGGGCGACTCTATCGCTGTATGTTGCCCCCTCGCGAGCGTCTACCAGCCGACAGGCTTTCCTTTGACTTGCTGATCCAACCACGTCTGCAGCGGCGCGAAGTAATCGATGATCGCCGTCGCATCCATCTGCTTCGATCCCGTCAGCGCTTCGAGCGCCTCAGGCCAGGGACGTGACAGCCCCATCGCCATCATCTTGTTGAGCCGCTCGCCCGCGGCCTTGCTCTCGTAGATCGAGCAGCGATGCAGCGGCGCGGTGCAGCCGGCCGCCTGCGACAGCGCGCGATGGAACTGAAACTGCAGGATGTGCGCGAGGAAGTAGCGCGCATAGGGCGTGTTGCCGGGCACGTGGTATTTGGCGCCCGGATCGAAGAACGATTCGCCGCGCCCCTCCGGCGGCGCCACGCCCTGGTACTTCTGGCGCAAGGCCCACCAGGCCTGGTTGTAGTTCGCCGGCGTCACCTGTCCAGAAAAGACCTGCCAGCGCCATTGATCGACGAGCAGGCCGAACGGGAGGAACGCGATTTTCGCCAGCGCTTGCTGCAGCAGCAATCCGGTGTCGCCCGATGCGTCTGGCGCTTGCCCGATCAGGCCGACTTTCACCAGATATTCCGGTGTCACCGACAGCCCGATCGTGTCGCCGAGCGCTTCGTGAAAGCCGTCGTTGGCGCTGTCGCGGAACAGGACCGGCAGGTGCTTGTAGGCGCGCTGGTAGAAGTTGTGGCCCAGCTCGTGATGAATCACCGTGAAGTCTTCGGCCGTGGCGTCGATGCACATCTTGATCCGCACATCGTCGGCGAGATCGAGCGCCCATGCGCTGGCGTGGCACACCACTTCGCGGTCGCGCGGTTTCACCAGCAGCGACCGCTCGTAGAAGGTCGGCGGCAACGGCGCCTGGCCGAGCGACACGAAAAACCGCTCGCCGAATTTCACCATGTCCACCGCCGACGTCTTGCGCGCTGCCAGGATCTTGGTGAGGTCGTAGGCCTTCGCGCCGGTGCTAGGCGCGACATCCGGATAGAGGTTCTCCCAACTCTGCGCCCAGATGTTACCGAGCAGGTACGCCGGAATCGGTCCTTTCTCCGGCACCAGGTCGCCGTGTCGTTCGCGCAGCTTCATGCGCATGTAGGCATGCAACGAGAGGTAGAGGGGCCGGACTTGTTCCCACAGGCGATCCATCTCCGCGGCGAACGCATCGGGCGGCATGTTGTACTTCGATCGCCACATGGCGCCGGTGTCGGGGAAGCCCAGTTCGACGGCCCCCTTATTGGACAGCTCGGCAAAGCGCTGGTAGTCCTGCCGTATCGGGATGGAGATGCTGTGCCAGCCCTCCCACACTTCGCGCAGCCGCTTCGGGTCGCGGCTGTTCGCCATGATCTCTGTGATGGCTTCGACGTCGAGACAGCCGGCGGCGTTTTTCTGGTCGGGGCACCACTTGCCGCGGCCGTAGACGCCGTCCATGCGCGCTGCGATGGTGGTGAGCTCCGTTGCTTCCTTCTGATCGCTTGGTGCCGCCATCACCAGCGACAGCCGCAGCAGGTCCAGTTGCCGGCGCTGGTCGGCCGGCAGCTCGAGACCCTGGAACTTCACGGCGTCTTTCGCGTACTTTGCCACCGCCTCGATAAAGGCCTTGTTCGCCTTGGCGTTAATCCCCTCGGTATCGACGGTGATGAAGTTCTGCTGCACCCAGCCGGCCTGGCTAAGGCTGATGCCGAGCTGAAGGAGTTGTTCGTCGACGTCCTTGAGGAACGCAGCCGCGTCGGCAGCGGTCGGCGGCGGCGCCGATCCGCCGCCACCGCAGCCAATGACGCACGTGAGAATGCCGACGAGGAACGGCCGGGGGGTTCGCATGAGTGGTTCGCGTGCTGGTGTCAGTTGCGAATCGTCAGGCTACTCAGACGCGCGGCCTGGATGGAGCGCCTCGCACGGCAGTGTCTGCGGGCCGTTCTCGGTGCACACGGCATAGTTCGCCGCATACATCGATACGCCGGCGTATTCACCCTTCTTGTTCAGGATGTAGAAGTTGATCCCGAAGTTGGGGAGTCCGCGCGGATTGAGCAGCCGCTTCTCGACGGTGTTCTTCTGGATGCGCCGCAACGCTTCCATGCCCGCATCTTTTGGCGACTTGCCCATCCGCATTTGCTCGACGATCAGGAACGAGCAGAGGTTGTAAATGTTGGCTTCACCGCGGCCGGTGGAGCCGGCGGCGCCGACATCGCCGTCGACATACAGTCCCGCGCCGAGAATCGGCGAGTCGCCGACACGGCCTGGGATCTTCCACGACAATCCGCTCGTGGTGGTGACGCCGCAGACCTCGCCCTTGCTGTTTACGCCGTCACAGTTGATGGTGCCGTAGTAGTGATCGGGATCAATCAAGCCGTCGCGCACCATGCTGAGGCCGGCCATTTGCATCGCATCGCCGCGCTTCTTCGGGTCGAGGTAGTGCTGTGGATCGATGCGCCGCTTCCATTCGAGCCATAGCGCACGCGACTTCTCAGTATTCAGGTCGTCTTCGATCTTGAAGCCCATATTGCGCGCGAAGTCCTGCGCGCCCTTGCCCACCAGCAGATGATGGTCGGTCACCTCCATCACCGCCTTCGCAACAAGCGACGGCGTGCGCACACCCTCGAGCGCTGCCACGCCACCGGCGCGTTTGGTCGGACCATGCATGCAGCACGAATCGAGCTGCACGATGCCGTCAGCATTCGGCAGCCCGCCGTAGCCGACGCTGCTGTCTGCCGGATCCAGCTCGCAGTTGTTGACGCCGGCGATCAGCGCGTCGAGCACGTCGCCGCCCTTGGTGATCAGGTTGAATGCCTTTTGCACGCCGACCTCGGCGCCGCCGTTCTTGTAGACGTTGCCGTTGTTCGACGCCACGACCACCGGCTTGATGCTGCTGGTCTGGATCGCTGGAGCCTTCCCGAAGGCTGTCGTTGACGCGCCAACAACCACTCCGGCTGCTGTGCTGGTCCGAACGAATTCACGGCGGCTGATCTTTCTTGGCATGGTGTCCTCCGACGCGCCAAATATTACAGCGCGTCGCCCTGAGCGAGCCAGACTTTGCGAGCGAAGTCTGGCGAGTCGATGGGCTTGGCCATTGAACTAAGATCCAGCGCAAAGTGCGTAAATTCGACTGGCTGTGGCTCCTGGCCATTGTCTGCGTGGCTACGGGCCTTCGGGTGTGGGCGCCCTGGGACGATGTGTTCGGTGCGCGCGTCAATTTTCTCGAGAACGACTCCTGGTATCACGTCCGGCTCGCCGAGAACCAGGTCCGCAACTTTCCGCGCCGGGTGACCTTCGATCCTTACGCAGCGCCTAACGGGCAGTACGTGGCGGTGGCGCCCCTACTCGACACGATCATCGCGACCGCCGTGGTAGCCACGCAGGGCCGCGACGCCACCACGGCCTACATCGAGCGCGTCGCCGCCCTCGTGCCGGCCATTGTCGGCGTGCTGGCTGTGGTGGTGGTGTGGGCGCTCGCCACGATTGCGTTCGATCGGCGCGCCGGCCTGATCGCCGGTTTGCTGGCCGCCATCCTTCCCGGACACTTCCTGGATCGCACGCTGGTGGGTTTCGTCGATCACCACGCGCTCGAAGTGCTGCTGTCTTTCGCGACGCTCGCGGCGCTCGCGTACGCCGCCAGGTCTGGCTCGACCAGGTTCTCGATCCTGGCCGGCATCTCCCTGGGTCTCTACCTTCTCGCGTGGGCGAGCGGCGCGTATTTCGTGGCGATTCTGGCGGTGTGGATTGTGCTGATCGCAATCGTCGCGCCGTCTGCGGCGTCGATTGTGACGGCCACCAGCACGGCCATCACGGCGGCAACCGCACTGGCTATCGTGTGGTTGTTCCAGGACCCCGCGCTGTTCCGCTACAACACGCAGGTCGCGTCGGTGATGGGCTTACTGGCTGCTTCGCTGGCGGTGAGGTTCTTTGCGTCCCGGATGGCGATGACGCTGGCAGTGCTGGCGGGGTTGACGATTGTGATCGCCGGCGCCGCCTGGATGTTTGCCCCCGCCCTCGTGCAACAGGTGCTCGCCGATCTCAGTCGCTTTCGTCCCGATCCCACCCGCATGGCGGTACTCGAAGCGCGGCCGCTGTTTCTCTACACCGGCAATTGGACCTGGTCGCAGCCGTGGGTGTTTTTCCGCAGCGGCTTCTATGTGGGGCTGATCGCGGTGCTTGGACTGGCGGTCTCGCTATGGCGATCGCGCCGCGCCGATCATTTGCTGATTGTCTGTTTCACGCTTGCGAACTACGCGGCCACGCTGGGACAAAACCGCTTCGGCTATTACCTTGTGCCGGCGACGGCGGTGATGTGCGGATGGCTCGCGACGAAAGTGCTGGATTGGGGTGGCGTGCCGCACGCCGACAATCCGGCGCCAAAGATTCGCCGGCCGATGCCGTTCCAACGCGAGATCGCCGTGATTGCCGTAGCCGGCGCCATCGTGGCGCCGAATATCGTGCCGGCCGCGATCACTACCACGCGCGTGGGCGGCATGGCCGACTACTGGTTCGAGGCCATGCAATGGCTGCGCAAGACGACGCCCGAGCCGTTTGGTTCAGCCGATTTTTATCTGGCGCGGTACGACGGCAGCAGTCCCCCGGCCAGCTACTCCGTGATGAACTGGTGGGACCAGGGCTACTGGATCATCCAAACGGCGCGGCGGGTGCCGTTATCGAATCCCACGCAAGGCGGGGCGCCGATCGCGGCGCGCTTCCTGACAGCCACCGACGAGAGCGAAGCCCTCGCGCTGCTCACGCCGCAGCGCGCGCGCTATGTGATCGTGGACTTCGAGCTGCCGTTTCGCGAAGGTAACCCCGGCTCGCTCTCCGGCCGTTTCCAGAATCTCGCCGACTGGGCGGGGATCGCAACCTCGCGCTTTTACTCGCTGTGCTTCTCACGCGCGAATGATGCCGGTCCATGGCAGCCGACCTGGATCTTTCGCGAAGCGTACTACCAGACCATGGTTTACCGGCTGATGGTGCTTGGTGGCGCCGCGGCCGTGCCAGACAACAACACGTATGTCGTCGAGCTCCGCGATCGCACGGACACGACCGGCCGCCAATTCTGCGAGGTGGCCAGCCGCATGCAATTTGCGAACGCAGACGAGGCCAGGGCCGCGGCGACGCAACGTGGCAGAGGATTCCACGTGGTTGGGCTCACACCGTGGTTCCCCGCGTTCCCAGTTGCCGCCGTCAACGGGCTGCGCCAGGTGGCCGACTTCCGCGATGCAGGGCAGAAGGCGGGTGAATCACCGATGGTCAGGATTTTTGAAGTAGCCAGTAGCCAGTAGCCAGTAGCCAGAGGCCAGAGATGCTGGGTGCTTGCGACGATGGAATAATCCGCCGATGGACTACCGAGATCTCGTCGCGTGGCAGAAGTCGATGGCTCTCGCTGAAGCGGTCTACCGTCAGACTGGCGAGTTTCCCTTAGAGGAACGTTATGGACTGACGTCGCAGATAAGGCGTGCAGCCGTGTCGATACCCTCAAACATCGCCGAAGGCCAAGGCCGTCGTTCGACTGATGAAGAGTTCGCGCGCTTTCTTCGGATCGCGCTCGGATCGCTCTGCGAGCTCGAGACCCAGCTCGAACTCGCGTTACGCCTGAAGTTACTGTCAGACAAACAAGCAAGCGTATTGCGCCCGGTCACCGACGAAGTCGGTCGGGTCATTAACGGGCTCCTAAGGTCTAAGCAGCACTAGCCTCTTTCTGATTACTGGCTACTGGCTACTGGCTACTACCTACTACTCAGCCCGCAACGCCGCCGAAGGATCCGTGGCGGCAGCCCTGCGAGCTGGCGTCCACGCCGCTACAGCGAGCACGACGGCGAACAGCAATGCGGTCCCTCCGAACGAGATGACATCGATCGGCGGTACTCCCACCAACAGGCTCTGCGCGAGCGTGCCGATACCGCCGGCCAACGCGAGACCGATGACCCCACCGATGGCCGCGAGCAAGCCGGCCTGTTTCAACACCATGGATCGCATATCCCGATCCGATGCGCCGAGCGCCATGCGAATCGCAATTTCGCGCGTGCGCTGCGCGACCAGAAATGCCATCAGGCCATAGAGGCCGAGCGCCGCGAGGAAGATGCCAATCGTACCCACGCTTCCCGCGATCCATGCGGCGAGCTTCTGCGGCAGCAGCCCGAGTGCCGCGGCATCGTCGAACGACTGCAGCATTAGCACCGGCACGTTGGGTTCCACTTGCGCCATCGCGGCGCGGATCTCCTGGCCGACCTGGCGGCCGGGCACGTGCCGCACGTAGAACTCCATCTGGCTGATCGGTTGCTGCGCCATCGGCACGTAGATGAATGGCGCCGGGGCGCTGCTGATGTAGCGGTACTTCGCGTCCTTCGCCACCCCGACAATCTCGACGGGGCGCTCTTCCTTCTCGTCCGTTTGCTGCAGGAACGTCCGGCCCACGCCCGACTGCCCGGGCCACGCCCGCCGGACGAACGTCTCGCTGACGATCGCGACGTAACGGGACCCGTCGCGATCCGAGTCGCGAAAGGCGCGGCCATCGACGATGTCCATCTCGATGGTCTCGAAATACTCCGGCGAGACGACGTCCCAGTCGGCGTCGATTCGGCCGTCCTCTCGTGTTCCGGTGACGCCGGGCACGCGTACGCTGCCAAGACCGAAGCCGCTGCCCTGCAGCGGAATCATCCGCGCGTGGGCCACGGACTCGACGCCACTAATCCCTTTCAAGCGATCTTTGAAACGCGACGCGAGTTCCACTGCCTGTTGCTCGCGATAGCCGCCAAGCGAGACGTCAACGGAGGCAATCTCGATGTCCGCGGTACGGAACCCGGGATCGGTGTGCGCGGCCTTCTCCAACGATCGGAGGAACAGGAACGCCGTGACCACCAACATCAACGACAGCGCGACCTGGGCGGTGACGAGCGAATTGCGCAACCGGAACCGCTTCCGATCCGCGGTCGAGTACGCGCCGTGCAACATCGGCGCGAGGTCGGCGCTCAGCGCATGCCGCGCCGGCGCCAGCCCGAAGACCAGACCCGTGACGAGCGCGAGCCCGAATGCGAAAGCCATCACCCGAACGTTGACGGCGAAGTCGAGGTTAAGCAAGACGGGCACTGCCGGCAGCGAGCCCTCGAGGAGCGCGACCAGCGAGATCGTCAACGGCACCGACACGAGGGCCGCGACGGCGAACAACACCAGCGTCTCGGTCAGCAGTTGTGCGATCAATCGTTGCCGGCCGGCGCCAACCGCGAGACGCGTCGCCATTTCCCGCCGCCGCGTCGCGGCGCGTGCCAGCTGCATGCCCGCCACATTGCTGCACGCGATGGCCAGGAGCGCACCCGTCAGCGCAAACAGGAACCCGATGAACGCGAGAAACGGTGTCCGCATGGGGCCGGGAATGCGGCCCATCGGCGCGATCGCCACGGTGTGACGCGGATTGGCTTTCGGTTGAATCTTCTTGTAGGCCTCGATCAGCGTGTTGAGCTCCGCCTTGCCCTGCTCGATCGGCACGCCCGGTTTCAGCCGTCCGATCGCCACGTGCCACACCGAGCGAGGTTCGGTCAGGATGCTGGCGTCGGCACTGCCGCGGACGACCTGCACCATCGCCATTGGCGCCCATAATTCCGTGCCGATCATCGACGAGCCCTGAAAGCCCGGCTCCGCGACTCCCACCACCGAGAACTCGCGGTTGTTCAGACGCAAGGGCTTCTGAAGAATGTCGGGGTCGCTGTTGAAGCGCTTCGCCCACATGGCGTGACTGAGCACGACCACTGGCCGCTCGCCGGGGACTCGATCTTCGTCCGGCCGGAAGAATCGTCCGAGCGCCGCACGAGTGCCCAGCACGGCAAAGTAATTGTCCGACACCAGGGTTCCGATGACGCGCTCGCTGGTCCCCTCGGTCCCCAGACTCATCGGCCCGCCCCCGAAATCAACCGCGGCGATCTCCATCGTGCGGCTGTGTTCGCGAAGGTAGCGGTAGGTCGGGTGCGGCATGTTGTCGAACCCGCTGCCCTCATTGGCACGTCCGATATCAACTACTTCCGACGCGCGGCGCACACCCAGGGTGGGCTCGAATAACAAGGCGTCCGTGAGGCTAAATATCGCCGCCGCGGCGCCGATGCCGAGCGCGAGCGAAACGACGGACGTCACCGTAAAAACGGGGCTGCGCCCCAGGAGGCGCACGGCGTGCCGGAGGTCTGCGGTCAAGGCCATGGGTCACTAGACTGGAACCCCCCGGTTTTTGTTTCACATTTGTCATTTGGCAGGGATCTAGCAACCAGAAAACCTGAGGTAAACGTGCCGCAAGTGTCTTCTCAGCCGTTCCGCGACCGGGCTGAGGCCGGGGATCTCCTTGCGACCCGGTTGTCGGGGCTAGCTGATCGGGATGACGTGGTCGTGCTGGCGCTGCCACGGGGCGGAGTGCCCGTCGGTTACGAGGTGGCCAGGTCCCTGCGGGTCGCCTTTGATGTGTTTGTGGTGCGCAAACTCGGTCTCCCGGGGCACGAAGAACTGGCGATGGGCGCCATCGCCAGCGGCGGGGTTCGGCTGGTAAATCACGACGTCGTGGACTCCCTCGGCGTTCCGCAGAACGTGATCGACCAAGTGGCCAAACGGGAGCACGTCGAGCTTGAGCGTCGCGAGCGTCTCTATCGCGGCACTCGGCCGCTGATTCCACTCACCAACATGACGGTCGTGCTGGTGGACGACGGCCTCGCCACGGGTTCGACCATGCGTGCGGCGGTGATCGCCGTACGACAACAGCAACCGGCGCGCCTCATCGTGGCCGTCCCGGTCGGCGCGTCCTCGACCTGTCAGGAGTTGGCCGACGAGGCCGACGAAGTGATCTGCCTGCGCTCGCCCGATCCTTTTGTGGCGGTCGGACTGTGGTACCGCGACTTCACCCCGACGTCGGACGACGAGGTCCGTACGCTGCTGGCCAGGAACGAACCGTGACGAGACCGTCCAGCAATTTGTATCGGCATCTGGTGTCGGCGGCGACCGGCGCGGCCGTGCAATGCTGCAACTCCCGCGAGGATGTCGAACGCATCGTGAACCGGCTCGGGCCGGCGAGCGTGTATCTGATCGGCGAGGCGTCGCACGGCACGCAGGATTTCTACAACGTGCGCGCCAGCATCACCAAGCATCTCATCGAGCATCAGGGAGTCACCGCAGTTGCGCTCGAAGCCGACTGGCCGGATGCGTATCGCGTGAATCGATTCGTCCGCGGCGAGGGCCCGGACGCGGATGCCAACGCCGCGTTGTCTGGCTTCGAACGATTCCCGTCGTGGATGTGGCGGAACACGGAAGTCCTGTCGTTCGTCCGCTGGCTGCGTGAATGGAACGACCGGCATGCCGATCGCAAGGTCGGCGTCTACGGTCTCGATCTCTACAGCCTGCGGACCTCGGTGCAGGCCGTCATCGCCTATTTGGACAAGGTCGATCCCGAAGCCGCCGAGCGTGCCCGTGCCCGATACGCGTGTTTCGATCACTACGCGGGCGACACGCACGCCTACGGCTATGCCGCGTCGGCGGGCATCGTCGAATCGTGCGAACGCAAAGTGGTGGAACAGTTGATCGACCTCCGGCGGCGCGCGGCGGCGTATGCGAACCGCGACGGGCAGGTGGCCCGCGACGAGTTCTTTTTCGCCGAACAGAACGCGCGGCTGGCGCTCAGTGCGGAACAGTACTATCGCGCAATGTTTCGCGGGCGGCACTCGTCCTGGAACATCCGCGACACGCACATGGCCGATACCTTTGATGCGCTCATGGCATTCCTCGAGCGCGACGGATCGCAGCCGAAGATGGCAGTGTGGGCCCACAACTCGCACCTTGGCGACGCGCGCGCTACCGAAATGGGCGAGCGGAACGAGGTGAATCTGGGCCAGCTGCTACGCCAGCGGCACGGATCGGCCGTTCGCTCGATCGGGTTCACCACCTATGAAGGCACCGTGACGGCATCGTCTGATTGGGACGAGGAGGCTGAGCGCAAGGTCGTGCGGCCGGCGCTCGAAGGATCGGTCGAATACCTGCTGCATGCCGTTGGCCTGCCGCAGTTCGTGTTGTTCCTCGACGATCAGCAGCTCGGCGGTTTCGCCACCCCGTTGCTGGAGCGCGCGATTGGTGTAATCTACAGACCGCAAACAGAGCGGCAAAGTCATTATTTTCACGCGCGGGTCACCGAGCAGTTCGACGCGCTGATTCACATTGACCGCACGACGGCCCTCGTCCCCCTCGAGCCGTCGCCGCACTGGTACCACGAGGAGGTGCCAGAGACGTACCCCACCGGTCTCTGACAAGTTAACGTATGGCGATCGCGAGACCATTGTTGCAGGCGCAGACCCTGCGCGTCCCTGTTGACGGAGCAGTTATATTGAATGCCGAGATCGCCATCCCGGTGGAAGCACACGGGATGGTGGTGTTCGCGCACGGCAGCGGCAGCAGCCGTCACAGCCCACGCAATCAATTCGTGGCCCGCGTGCTACAGCAATCGGATTTCGGCACGCTGTTGATGGATCTGCTCACCGAAAAGGAAGAGGCGCTCGACCTGCAAACGCGGGAGTTGCGGTTCGACATCGCCCTGCTCGCGAAACGGCTGACCGCGGCAGTGGACTGGGTCTCGTCACAGCCGCCGTACAAGCACCTGCCGATCGGACTCTTTGGCGCGAGCACCGGCGCCGCGGCGGCGCTGGTCAGCGCGGCCGAGCGTCCGGATCTCATCAAGAGCGTCGTCTCGCGAGGCGGCCGCCCGGATCTCGCCGGCGAGGCGCTCGCCCGCGTGAAGGCGCCCACGTTGCTGATCGTCGGCGGTTATGACGATGCGGTGCTGGCGCTCAATGAACAGGCGAAGGCCCGCTTGCCGGGCGAGGCGGATCTGAAGATCGTGCCGCGCGCCACGCACCTTTTCGAAGAACCCGGCGCGCTCGCGCAAGTGGCCGACCACGCGGGAGATTGGTTCTGGAAGACGATCAAAGTATAGAGGCCGGCATTAGCCGGCCGGTCATCGCTCTCGCCGGCCGGGTCATCGCTTCAGCCGGCCGTTCGGGCAGGCGCGGTCAATAATTGACGTGTGCGCCTCACGTCATTCCAACGTCTCGCACTCGGGACGACGGCCGCGACCTATCTGCTGATTCTCGTCGGTGGTCTCGTGCGCGCATCGGGTGCGGGGCTGGGCTGTCCCGACTGGCCGCGCTGTTTCGGATCCTGGATTCCGCCCGCCTCCGCCGCCGATTTGCCACCGCAATTCGACGTCTTACAGTTCAACCCGGCGCTGATGTGGACGGAGTACTTGAACCGTCTGCTTGGCGTCACGGTTGGTTTCCTGATCCTCGCCACCACCATCTCCGCGTGGCGTCATCACCGGAGCCAGCCACGCATCCTCTGGACGATCGTCGCTGCCTTGTTGCTGACGGGATTTCAAGGCTGGCTGGGCGGACGCGTGGTGGCCCACGAGCTCGCGGCGTGGATCGTGACCGTTCATATGATCGTCGCGCTCTTCATCGTGCAGATGTTGTTGTTCGTGACTGTTGAAGCCTTTGGCAACACTGCACACCGAAAGCTGAAGGCGATCGGTTGGGCCACGATCGCTTTGATCGTATTGACCCTTGTTCAAATCGGATTTGGCACTCAGGTCCGTGGCGCGGTCGATGCCGCTCTCGACGCGGGCGTGGCGCGCGATCTGGCGCTTGGAACCGTCGGGCGGCTCGACTTCCTCCATCGTGACCTGGCGTTCGCCGTCCTCGCGGGCGCGGCCGCGCTGACCATTTGGCTCCTTTACAAGCGCGCGCCACAGGCCGTGTTGCGATGGTCTTTCGTCATTCTTTCCCTCGCCGTCCTCCAAGTCGCTGCTGGGCGGGGTGATGGCGTATGGCTCACTGTTACCCGCAGCCCAGGTGGGGCATCTAACCACCGCAAGCCTGTTATTAGGCGCGGAAACCGTGTTGATGCTCCTGGCGTGGAGGGAGAGTGTATGAGAGCAAGCGTTCTCGTTGGGATAGTGATGATCGCGGGTTCCCTGGCGGGTTGTGCGCCCGAGCCGGCGCCGGTTCCCACCCCGACGAATCAGTCGGCCCATTCCGGACACACTGCGGCACCGGGCGCGCCGCGCACCGCACTCCTCGGCAATCTCGGTTCTTATCACCGCACCATCAAGACCACGAGTGATGACGCGCAGAAGTTCTTCGATGAAGGACTGACGCTGCTCTACGGTTTCAACCACGAGGAATCGTTCAAGTCGTTCGTGCTCGCCGCGGATCGTGACGCCGCCTCGCCAATGCCGCACTGGGGCATGTCACTGGCGCTGGGCACCAACATCAACGACGTGGCGCCGGTTGAACGACTGAAGCAGGCGTACGCGCATCTTGCCGAAGCAGAGAAGCGCCAGGCTGCCGGCAGCGACGTTGAACAGGGCCTGATCGGCGCGCTGGCGAAACGCTACGTCGCGGATCCGACCGGCGATCAAGCCGTGCGCGAACAGGCGTATTCGGATGCGATGGGTGAGCTATCAAAACGATTCCCCAATGATCTCGACGTCGCCACCCTGTACGCGGAAAGCCTGATGAACCTTCGGCCGTGGCGGCTCTACAAAAAGGACGGCACACCGGAACCCGGGACCGACGCGATTGTGGCCTCGCTCGAGCGCGTGATGAAGAGCAACGCGAATCATCCTGGCGCGAATCATTACTACATTCACGCGGTCGAAGCGTCGAAGAGTCCCGAGCGCGCGGTGCCGCAGGCCGGACGGCTGGAGACGCTTGTTCCCGGTGCGGGACACCTCGTGCACATGCCGGCCCACATCTATATCCGCACCGGCCAGTATGCGAAGTCGGCCAAGAGCAACGCCGACGCCGCGGCGGTTGACGAGAAGTACTTCAAGGCCGCCAATGCCGGCGGAACTTTCTACGGGACGATGTACTACGGGCATAACTTGCAGTTCGAGTCGGCGGCGGCCATGTTCGCGGGCAACTTCTCGCAGGCGCGCGCGGCCGCGCAGCGGACCGTGGCGCTTGCCGACCCGATCGCCGATCAGATGCTGATGATCGAGCCGTTCGTCGCGCAGGAGCTCGCGGTGCTGGTCCGCTTCGGACAGTGGGGCCCGATCCTCGAAGCGAAGGCGCCCGCGCCATCACGAACGATGCAAACCTCGCTGTATCACTTCGCGCGCGGCGCCGCGTTGGCGGCCACCGGTAAGCCTGCGGACGCCGAAGCCGAGCTCGCGGCGTTGAAGGCAGCGTCGGTCAAGGTTCCCAAGGATGCGATGGTCGGCGCATCGAACCAGGCCGCGGATGTGCTCGTGGTTGCCGTTGCCGACCTGACCGCGCGAATCGCCGAGGCGAAGGGCAACACAGCCGGTGCGATCAAAGCCTTCACGGCGGCGATTGCCGCGGAGGATCGGCTCGGCTACAACGAGCCGCCCGACTGGCTGGTTCCCGAGCGTGAACGGCTGGGCGCGCTGTTACTGCGTGCCGGCCGCCACGCCGAGGCTGAAAAGGTGTTCCGCGCCGATTTAGTCAAGAACATCGGGAATCCACGCTCGCTCTATGGCCTGTACCGGAGTCTCGAAGGGCAGAAGAAGGCTGAGGCCGCCGAAACCAAGGCCGCCTTCGACAAAGCCTGGGCTGGCGCGGACATCGCGTTGACCGAAGATCTGTACGGGGCGCGGCGGTAGTCCGCCTTCGCGCGTCCTTCGGCGCGCTACTGCGGATCGGGGTAAGATCCGCGCATTGAGGGGAAACATGAAACGCATTACCGTTCTGCTGCTGTCCCTGGTCGCCACCGCCGCCGCGGCGCAAGGCGCCTACGATGAGGCGGCACTCAAGGCGTTTCGCGCCGAGCGCGAAAAGGTCCTGCTGGCCGACAACGGCTGGTTCACCGTGGCCGGGCTGCACTTCCTGAATCCCGGTGAGAACAAGTTCGGCTCCGATCCGCTGAACGACATCGTCCTCGAGTTCGCCGACGTGCCGAAGTACGCCGGCGTGATCACGATGGATGGCCGGAACGTGACGATCAAGGCCGCCGACGGACAGACGCTGACCTATAACAAGGAACCGGTGAAAGAAGCGCCGCTGCGGCTCTCCGAGAACAAGCGGCCCGCCGATCTGATCACCTACAAGTCGACGTCGTTCTTTCTGCACTTCAGCGGTCCGCGCCTGGCGATCCGCGTTCGCGATCAGAACGCGCCGCTGCGGAAAAATTTCTCGAGCCTGAAGTGGTATCCAGTGAATCCGGCGATGAAGGTCACTGGTCAGTTCACGCCGCTCGCGGCGCCGAAGGTGGTGCAGGCGCCGACGATCCTCGGCGACCTCGAACCATTTACGGTGCCCGGCACTGTGGCGGTGACCATCGGCGGCAAGGCCGCGAACATGGAAGCGTGGCGATCGGGTGAGCGCCTGTGGTTCGTGTTCCGCGATCAGACCAGCGCCGACACCACGTATCCGTCCGCGCGCTTCCTCTACACCGACGCGCCCGGGCCGGACGGCAAGGTCACGCTCGATTTCAATCGCGCGCAGAACCCGCCGTGCGCGTACAACCCGTGGACCACGTGCCCGCTGCCGCCGTCGGCGAACCGGCTGCAGGTGCGGATCGAAGCGGGCGAGAAGCGCTACCACGCCGAAGCCACGTCGAACGCCGCCGTGCTCAGGAAGTGAGTGCGGCGCGATCGACTCCAGCTACTTCGCGTTTCTCTCGTACACGTTCATCCTCGTCGTCACGCCCGGATCGACGACGGCCGTCGTCGTGCGCAACACGCTCGAAGGCGGCCGCCGCGCCGGTTATGTGACGGCGCTCGGCGCCGCCGTGGCGAATTCGACGATCGCCATCGCGTGTGGTCTCGGGTTGTCGGTGTTGCTGGCCGTCTGGCCGGGCTCACTCGACGCGATCCGGATCGGCGGCGCGCTGTTCCTCGCGTGGCTGGGCATGAGCAGCTTGTGGCGCGCCTGGAGCCGGCCTGACGGCGGCATCACACTCTCGCTCGACCCATTGGCGCTGCCCGCGCGCTCGCATGCAGGCGCGTATTTCGGAGACGGGCTCGCGATCAACCTGCTGAGCCCGATCATCATCAGCTATTACCTGTCGGTGGTGCCGTCGTTCATCCCCGCCGGCGCTTCCCGTTTGTATTACTCCGGCCTCGCGGCCACGCATGTCAGCCTGGCGGTGGTCTGTCACGCGATGTGGGCGACAAGCCTCGATGCAATGCGGCGCTGGTTTGTCGAGCCGTGGAGACGACGCGCGTTGCAGACGCTCACTGGCGTCGCCCTCCTCGCGCTGGCGATGGGCGTCGGCTTTTAACCCAAGGGTTCCACAGGTTCCACCCGTTCCAACCGGTTCCAAGGGTTTGGTTCGAAATGCGGTTCCGAGTTCTCGAACCGGGAACCCGTTCGAACCCTGCCCTTGGAACCTGTGGAACCGCTGGAACCCTTGGAACCCTCGATCATTCACTCCTGAGCACTTCAACCGGAGCAACCCGCGCCGCGCGCCGCGCCGGAATCACGCTGGCGAGAGTCGCCGTCACGATCAGGACTGCGGCCGCCGCCGACAGCATCGCGGTGTTGCCCCCGGCAACGCCGAACAACATCCCGCTGAACGATCGCAGCAGCGCCCATGACGCCACGACGCCGACGGCGATCGACACGAGCGAGATCGACAACCCCTGCCACATCACGCTGCGAATCAGCCGGCGCGGATCGGCGCCGAGGGCCGAGCGAATGCCGATCTCGCGCAGTTGCGCAGCGACACTGGCCGCGAGCACGCCATACACACCAAGGCCCGCAAGGAGAATCGCAAGCCCGCCATACAGGTTGATCAACAACGTGGTGAAGGCGAGTGGCGCCTCCTCGAGCCGCATGCGGTTGTCGAGCGATGCGACGTCGTAGATCGGTATCGACGGATCGACGCCGGCAATCGCCGCGCGAACCGCATTGATCTGCGTATCCGGTGCTCCGGTAGTGCGAATGCCAAGCGTCACGAGGGCGTTGGGTCGCTGGGCGTAAGGAAGGTAGATGTCAAGTTGGGGCGCGTGGGCGGCCCCGCCCTGGCTGAATCGGAACCGCCCGCGATGACGCGCATCGGCCGCCACGCCGACGATGGTCGTCACCGGCGTATTCGCGGCAGTGCCGGTGCGCAGCTGGCGGCCGATCGGATCCTGCCCTGGCCAGACCCTGGCCGCGGCCGCTTCACTGATGATCGCCACAAACGGCGTCTCCAACGTGTCCGCCGCCGTAAAGTCGCGGCCGGCCAGCAGCGCAATCCCCATGTCGCGCAACGCTCCGGGATTGGTGCTGTGACGCCACGCCATCAATCGCTCGTCGTCTGTGATGACGCGGTCGACGGGCGACAGAAATGCGACCCACGTCGATCGACCGAACATGCTTGGGCCCCAGATCGTGGCGTGCTCAACACCCGGCAGCGTCCGCAAGCGCTCGAGCAGGCGATCGCCGCCGCGGGCTCGCGCGGAGGGCGTGTCGTACCGGGCCTGCGGCAGCTCGAGTCGAACCGTGAGCAGCCGTTCGGATCGGAAAGCGAGATCGGTCTTCGTCAGGTGCGACAGGCTTTGCAGCATGACGAGCGCACCAGCCGCGAGCACGAAGGCCGCGGTGACCTCGACGCCCGCCAGCCACCGCGCCGTTCGCGACGAACGTGCCACCCGTCCGGCGCCGGCGGCGATCACGACGCGCGCGCTGGTCCGCGATGCGCGCCACATCGGCGCAAAGCCAAACAGGATCCCGCACAGTAGTGCCGTCGCCATCGTCATTGCGAGCACGACCACATCGATCCGCACGTGCGTGAAGGCCGGCAGTGACACGCCGCTCATGCGCAGCAGCACCGGGGTCATCCACGACGCCAGCAGCAATCCGCCCGCTCCGCCCGCTGCCGCCAGCGCGAGGCTTTCGACCAAGAGCTGGCGAACCAGGCGTGAGGCGGAGGCGCCCACTGCAAGCCGTACCGCGAACTCACGCGATCGATCGGCCGATCGGACGAGCAACAAGTTGGCCACGTTGACGCAGCCGATCAGCAGGACGAAGACTGATCCGCCGAGGAGGAACCACAGCGGGCGGCGCGCCTCCACGAAGTACTGGCCCGACAGCGGCGCCGGCCGCAGCGAGAAGTTCCTATTGGTGGCGGGGTTCGCCTCCGCGATGTGCGCGCCCAGGGCGCTGAGCTCGGCACGCGCGGACTCGATGGTGGCTCCTTCGGCCAAACGCGCAACGCCCCACATCAAGCGGCCGCTGCGGTCGAGCAGGTTCAGCGCACCAATGAGCGCGGGCACGCGCTCGATTGGCGCCCACACCTCAACACGATCGCCGGTGCTTTCCGGCAGGTCGCTGAATGATTCCGGCATGACGCCGATCACCGTGACGGCGCGATCTTGCAGCCGGATGTCGCGGCCGATGATCGCCGGGTCCGCGCCGAACTGCTGGCGCCACGTCGCCTCGCTCAGAATGGTGAGCAGTGCCCCGTCGGCGCCCAAGGCGTGGTCCTCCGGCATAAAGGTCCGGCCGAGGAGCGGTGTGGCGCCGAGAATCGAGAAATAATCTCGCCCGACGAAGTTGGCGTCCAGCCTTTGGGCGCCATCGTCACGCCCGAGCGTCAACCCCCACGCGGTGGCCCACGGCGAGATGAGCGCCAGCGTTTTCGATTCGGCGCGGATGTCCTGCACGTCGGGATATGACAACTGGAAGCTCACCTCGCCTTCGGGGCGCGACAGCACGCCATCGACGAACAGCAATTGCTCTGGTTGTGGGTAGGGGAGCGGCCGCAACAGCAGGCCATTCACGACGCTGAAGATCGCAGCGTTGGCACCCACGCCGAGGGCGAGGGTCAGCGTGGCGACGAGCGTAAATGTTGGCGCGGTGGAAAACTGGCGAAGCGCGTACCGCACATCGCGAACCATGTCGTGAAACATGGCGCTATTGTGCAGTGAAAGTTCGCGCTGGGACGAAGAGTGTGGCGGCGGCCTGCGTCGCAGCGGACGCTACGGTGCGGCCGCCTCGAAACTGGCGACGACCAGCGTGATGTTGTCTTTCGCCGGGCCTGCCATGGCATCCGCGAGCAGCTTCTTCGCGGCGGCTTCCGCGTCCCGCTCGGCATCGAGCGTGGCGGCGATCACCTCGTCGGTCACCCCTTCAGACAATCCATCCGAGCAGAGCAGCACCCGATCGCCAGGCTGAATCTGGAGCGCGCGCGCCTCCACTTTCACACCCGCCTCCGGTCCGCCGACAACGTTGGTGATGACGTGGCGCATGCGGTGGCCCGCGGCCTCATCAGGTTGAATCACGCCCGAGCGCACGAGATCGGCCACCAGTGTGTGGTCTTTGGTGAGCTGATGCAGCTCGCCCTCCCGGTAAAGGTAGGCACGGCTGTCGCCGACGTGGACGACGCACAGTTGCGCACCCAGCTGAAACGCCATCGTGACGGTGGTGCCCATGCCGCGCAACTCCGGCTTCTCCGCGGCTTCCTCCACGATGGCGGCATCGGCTTGCGTGAGGGCCGTCTGGAACTGCGCCAGCACTTTCTTCGCCTCGATACCGTCGGTGCCGAAAAACCACTTGAACGAATTCAACGTGAAGTGCTCGATCGCCGACACCGCCAGCGCGCTCGCGCGCTCGCCGGCGCTGTGTCCGCCCATGCCGTCGGCCACCAGGAACAGATGCGCCTGTTCCTCACCCACCTGGACGCGTGGCTGCGCGGGCAGGCTGGTTTGCCAGAGACGCATCGACTTGGTGAGTTCGGCGGTGAGGAACTGATCCTCGTTCGTCGATCGCACCTTGCCTTTGTCGGTGATGCCGAACGCCTTCACGGTGAGCTCCTGGCTCACCTGCGGCGAGGGGAACGTTCTGGTGAGCGCGGCGGCGGGTGTTGGAAGCGCGCTGTCGGCGGTTGAGCTAGTGGGCGTCATCTCTATAGCTTGCCACGACTGTCATCGTCGCGTTGTTCAGATTGGTACAGTGGAACAATATGCGCGTGCGATCGCGCGCCAAGGCAAGACCCCCAACCGCACTTTCGCTCGAGCTTGATCGGGATCCTGCGCTGATCGCGCGGTTCCGCGAGGACGCGGCGCATTTTGCCGGCGGCGACGCGAGCGGGGTCGTGCGCCCGCGTTCGACCGACGAAGTGTCGGCATGCTTGCGCGACTTCGAGCATGTGCTGCCGGTCGGTGCGCAATCGTCGTTAACCGGCGGCGCCACCCCGGCCGGTGATGTCGTGCTTTCGACCGAACGGCTGAGCTCGATGACGGTCGACGGAAATCGCATTCACGTCGGCGCCGGAGTCCCGCTCCAGCAAGTGCAGGATTCGCTGTTGAAGATCGGCCGATGGTTTCCGCCGGTGCCTACCTACCTCGGTGCATTCACTGGCGGCGCGGTGGCGACGTGCGCGGCCGGTGCGGCCACGTTCAAGTACGGCACCGTCCGCGAATGGGTGGACGGCCTTACCGTCGTCCTCGCCGGCGGCGACATCCTCTCGTTGACCCGCGGCGAATGCCGCGCGTCGGCAGATGGCATCTTCGAGATTGAAACTGCCGGTGGACTGAGAACGGTGCGGATTCCGCCATTGCGGATGCCCGACGTTCCGAAAAAATCCGCCGGCTATTTCGTTGAGCCGGAAATGGATCTCGTCGATCTCTTCATCGGCTCCGAGGGCACGCTCGGCGTGATCGCCGAAGTGCAATTGCGGACCGCACTCCTGCCGGGTGGTCTCTGCCGAGCGTTCGTGCCCGTGCCCACCGAGGCACAAGCCATTGCGCTCGTCGCGGATCTTCGCGGTGCCGCGATCGCGACGTGGGCCGCGCGTGATGGCGACGGCATCGATGTGTCGGCCATCGAGCATCTTGATGCGCGCTCGATCCAGATTCTGCGTGAAGACGGCGTCGATCGAAAACTCGACATCACCCTGCCGCAAGGCGCGGGGATGGCGCTTGCTGATCGACCTCGAGATGTCCGAAGCGTATGCCGCCACGGATCTCTGGCCAGTGATCGCCTCGTCCCTGGAACCCGGCGCCGCGGATTCGCCATTGACCAGGTTCTGCAGGCTGCTCGACCGACATGGCGTGTTCGATGATGCGGAGATCACACTGCCGGGCGATCGTTCGCGAGCCGCCGCGTTCGCGGACCTGCGGGAAGCGGTGCCGGCCGGCGTCAATCGCCGCGTCGCGCTGGCAAAGCAAACGGATCCGGCGATCTCCAAGACCGCGGCTGACATGATCGTGCCGTACGATCGCTTCGACGAGATGATGACGGTGTGCCGCCGCCTCTTCGCCGAGCGCGGCCTCGACCTGGCGGTGTGGGGGCACATTTCGGACGGCAACGTGCACCCGAACGTGATTCCGAAACACGCCGATGATGTTCGCAAGGGCCGGGAGGCGATTCTGGCGCTCGGTGCGGCGGTGATCTCGATGGGTGGTTGTCCGCTGGCCGAGCACGGCGTGGGTCGCAACCCGATTAAACAGCAGCTGTTGCGGCAGTTGTATGGCAACGCCGGCATCGACGCGATGCGCGCCATCAAGCTCAGCCTTGATCCCAATGGCTCACTCGCCAACGGAGTGATTTTCCCCTCACAATGAAGCGAGACGTCTTGAAGGAGCCTCGCTAGATGTTGGCGGAAGTACAAGCCGAGGTTGAACGCCGCCCGGCCGACACCGCGTTTGTTCTTCTGCTTGATTTCGACGGCACGCTGGCCGAATTCAATCCAGACCCTGCTGCGCCCGAGCTGACGCCTGAACGCCACGACAGGCTGCTGCGAATCGCCGAGCATCCCGCCGTCTCGCTCGGCATCGTCAGTGGCCGGCGTCTCGACGATCTGCGGCGCCGCACGCGGCTTCCCGATCACGTGTATCACGCGGGCCTTCACGGCCTGGAGATTGAAATTAACGGCACGCGCACGACGCATCCCGATCTGCCTTGCGCGATCGAACGCTTGGAGGGGATGGCCGGAGGCCTTCGCAAGTTGCTCGATGAGTTTCCCGCCGCCTTCATCGAGGACAAGGGCGCGAGCGTGGCCGTGCATGCGAGGCGTTTACCGAAAGACATGCAACCGCGCGTGTTCGCGCGCGCCGACGTGTGCGCCGTGCCGTGGATTGCGAAGAACTATGTCCGCCGCCTGGAAGGCAACGCTGTGGTCGAGTTCCTGCCGAACATCGAGGGTCACAAGGGCGACGCCACGAGGTGGATCGTCGCGGATGTGGAAACGAAATTGCAGCGCCCGGCCTGGGTGGCATACATCGGCGACGACATCACAGACGAAGACGCGTTTCGTGCGATCACCATGGGGATCGGCGTGCTGGTCGGTCTCCGCCCTACCTCAGCCACACACAAGCTCGACGGTATCACCGATGTCGATCGTTTCTTGAGCTGGCTGGCGTCGAGATAGTAAGGTCTGATCGTCTTGAAGTCTGCTGCCCAGCTGGAATCGACGCTCACCGGCTCTTTGCGCGGTACCCGCCTCATCGTGGTGGCGAACCGGGAGCCATACATCCACGTCCGCCGCCGGCACACCGCTCGTGGCCTGTGGAACTGGTTCCGCGGTCGCAAGGAAATGGAACGGATTGCATGGACGAGGCCGGCGAGCGGTCTCGTGACCGCGCTCGATCCGGTCATGCGCGCCAGCGGCGGCACCTGGATCGCGCACGGCAGCGGCAGCGCCGATCGCGAAACCGCCGACGCCCGCGGCCGTCTCCGCGTCCCGCCCGATCGTCCGTCGTACACGCTGAAGCGCGTCTGGCTCTCGCCAGAGGAGGAGCAGGGCTACTACTACGGCTGTGCAAATAACGCGTTGTGGCCGTTGTGTCACATCGCGTACGCGCGCCCGCAGTTCGACGATGCGGATTGGCATCAATACGTGAGGGTGAATCGCCGCTTCGCGGACGCGGTGATCGAAGAGGTGGGCGACGACCGCGCCGTGGTGTTCGTGCAGGACTATCACTTCGCGCTGTTGCCACGGTTTGTCAAGGAAGCGCGTCCTGACGTGACGGTGTGCCAGTTCTGGCACATCCCGTGGCCGAACCGTGAAGCGTTCCGCGTGTGCCCGTGGAAGGAAGACATCCTGCACGGCCTGCTCGGCAACGATCTGCTCGGTTTCCACGTGCAGTATCACTGCAACAACTTCCTCGACACGGTGGATCGCGCGCTCGAATCGCGCGTCGACTACGAGCACTTTGCGGCCTGGCGCGGCGGCCGCCCGACTTACGTGCGGCCGTTTCCGATCAGCATCGATCCGTCATTGTGGAAGGGCCCGGCCAGGCCCGCCGACCAGATCTCGGAGTCGCGCCAGGTTCGCAAGGCGCTCGGGCTGGGAGACGAGAAGGTGATCTTCGGCGTCGATCGGCTGGACTACACGAAAGGTATCCCCGATCGTCTGAAAGCGTTCGCCCGCCTGCTCGAGCAACATCCGGAATGGCGCACCCGCGTCACGATGGTCCAGATCGGCGCGCCCAGCCGCGAGCATTTGCGGTCGTATCAGGCCTTGATGAGCGAAGTGCAGAACTGCGTCGACGACATCAATGCGAAATACCGCTCCGATGGCTGGCTGCCGGTGGTGTATCGCCCGCAGCATCACCAGCACGAGGAGGTGGCAAAAATGTACCGGGCCGCGGACGTGTGCGTGGTGTCGTCGCTCCATGACGGCATGAACCTGGTGGCCAAGGAGTTCGTCGCGTCGCGCAACGACGAGTATGGCGTGCTGGTGCTCTCCGAGTTCGCCGGCGCCGCGCGCGAGCTCGACCAGGCCGTGCACATCAATCCTTACGCCGTCGATTCGTTTGCCGACGCACTGCATCGGGCGCTCTTGATGCCGCCGGAGGATCAGCGCCGCCGCATGCGCGCGCTGCGCCAGCGCGTGAACTCGCACACGGTGTTCGACTGGGCCAGCTCTCTGCTGCTGGCCGCCTACCAGATGGAGCCGGTGCGTTGACCTGTCATGAGCGAGAGGCGCGGCTAGCCGCGCCGCGAGTCGAATGACGGCGCCGGCACCAATCCCCCTTCATCACGGTGCCATCGGCAACGGTCGCGTGCTCGCCCTGATCGGGCCCGATACCAGCATCGACTGGCTGTGCTTGCCGCGGTTTGACAGTCCCTCGGTGTTCGCGCGATTGCTGGATCAGGAGCGTGGCGGGACGTGGTCGTTCAAGCCGGTGGAAGACTGGCGTGCCACCGCGGGATACGTGCGCAACACCAACGTGTTGCGCACCGAAGTGGCCATGGCCGATGGCGTGCTCGAGATCTACGACTTTGCGCCGCGGCTGATGCAGGGACTGAAGGTCGACGCGCCGATCGAGTTGTGCCGGCTGCTGCGGCCCTTCTCGGGCACACCGCGGGTGCGCGTCCACTTCGATCCGCGTCCGGATTACGGCCGCGCTCCGATCGAGATCGTGGCGGCGGGTGCCGGACTCGAAGTAGTGGGTGGGCCCACGCGCTTTCATCTCGCCACTAACGTGCCCCCGCCGTATGTGCAGGACGGGTCGGCGATTCGGATCGATCGCCCGACGTTCTTCTCGTTCAGCGCCGGCAAGCCGCCGACCGTGACGTCGGCGCCCGAAGCCGAAAACGCGCTCGAGCAGACCATTCGCGGCTGGCGCATGTGGGCCAAGGCCACGGCGCTGCCGTCATTCGCGCCCGACTCGGTACTGCGATCGGCGCTCTGCCTGAAGCTGCACGCCTATAACGATACCGGAGCGATCATTGCCGCCGCGACCACGAGCCTGCCGGAAGCCCTGGGCTCCGGCCGCACATGGGACTACCGCTTCTGCTGGCTGCGCGATGCCGCGTTCGTGGTCGAGGCGTTGCGGCGGTTGAGTCACCTCTCGGAGGGCGAAGCGTTCGTGCGGTTTCTGCGCGAGATGGCCGACAGCGGCCCGCTGCAGCCGATCTACGGCATTAGTGGCAAACGCGAGTTGTTCGAAGAGATCATCCCGACGCTCGGCGGCTATGACGGTGTCGGCCCGGTACGCGTCGGCAACGCTGCATACATCCAGCGGCAGCACGATGTGGATGGCGAGATGGTGCTGTGCCTCGAGACCATCCTCACGGACCCGCGGGTGGTATGGGAGGATCCGTCGCTCGCGCCGCTGCTCGAACGTCTCGTCGAAGAAGCGATGGCGTCGTTCGAGGTGGTCGATACCGGGCTGTGGGAATACCGGACGCTGCCCAAGCACTACACCTTCTCGAAGGCGATGTGCTGGGTGGCGGCGCACCGGGGCGCCGAGCTCGCCGAATTTCTCGGCATGCCCGACCAGGCGGCGCTGTGGAACGCGTGGGCCGCAGAGAAACTGCCCATCATCCTCGATCGGGCCTACAACAAGGAGCTCGGTTTCTTTACACAATCCTTTGAGGGGCACCATCCCGACGCCTCCAACCTGCTGCTGCCATCGCTGGGGCTGATCGATCCCACCGACCCGCGGTTTCGATCGACGGTGCGCGCCTACGAGCGGCTGCTCGCCCCGGACGGATTCATGTTGCGCTACAAACATCTCGACGACTTCGGCGAGACGACCAGCGCCTTTTCCATCTGCTCGTTCTGGTGGGTCGAGGCGCTGGCGATGATGGGCGAGGTCGAGGAAGCCGTGGCGCTGTTCCGCAAGCTCGAGAAGTACGCGAACCCGCTCGGGTTGTTTTCCGAAGACATCGATCCAAAGACCGGCGCGCTGCTCGGCAATTTTCCGCAGGCCTACACGCACGTCGGGTTGATTCACGCGGCGATCACCATCGGCGAGATCCTCGATGCGCGCCATGGATCGTTCCGCGCGTGGTCATGATGGTGCCCGACGGGAGGCACTTCCCGTCGCCACTCGTCCCTTATCGCATCCCCGGCCGCGGCCGCATGTTATCGTCGAGCGTCGCATGCGCCCGCACCTCCTGTTCTTCGCGTTTCTAATCCTGTGCACCGCAAATGCGGTCGCTCAGCCCTCAGCCGGGATGGCGACTGCCGCGGCTCGAACATATGACGGACGGAGCGGGTCACTCGATGTTGAACCACCACGCATCGATCAATCGATCGAGATCGACGGCAACCTGAACGAACCGGTCTGGTCCGAGGCTGCGGTGCTCGCGGGGTTTTCGCGCTATGCGCCGGTCGACGGTGAGCCCGCCGATCATGCCACCGACGTGCTCGTGTGGTATTCGCCGACGGCGATTCATTTCGGCATCCGCGCGTCGGCGCCGGCCGGCACCGTTCGCGCCACGCTCGCCGATCGCGACCGCATCCAGTCCGACGATCACGTCATCGTTTTCCTCAGCACGTATAACGACTCGCGCCAGGCGCTCGTGTTTGGCGTGAACCCCCTCGGCATTCAGCTCGATGGCGCCTTCGCGGAAGGCGCGCGCGGCGGCGTGGCCACCAGCGGCCGCGAGACGCCGGATTACAGCCAGGACTTCGTCTTCCAGTCGAAGGGCCGCCTCACCGAGCGCGGCTACGACGTCGAGATGCGCATCCCGTTCAAGAGCCTGCGCTATCAATCGCAGGCGCAGCAAGACTGGGGCATCCACGTCACCCGCGTTGCCCCGCAGCAGGGCATCGAAGACAGCTGGGCGCCAGCCAAGCGTGACGCGGCGTCATTCCTCGCGCAATCGGGACGCCTCAAGAACCTCACCGACTTGCGCCGCGGGCTCGTGCTCGATGTGAACCCGATTGCCACCGCGAAACTCGACGGCCAAACCGACGCTTCCGGATGGGGCTACGACGCCTCGCGGCCCGAATTCGGCATGAACCTGCGCTGGGGGATCACGCCGAACCTGACCATGAACGGCACGGTCAACCCGGATTTCTCGCAGGTCGAATCCGACGCCGGCCAGTTCAGCTTCGATCCGCGCCAGGCGCTGTTCTTTCCGGAGAAGCGCCCGTTTTTCCTCGACGGTATCGAACAGTTTTCGACGCCGAACAATCTGATCTACACGCGTCGGGTCGCGGCGCCGATCGCGGCCGCGAAGATCACCGGCAAGGTGACCAGCCGCACCAACCTGGCATTCCTGTCGGCGGTAGATGACGCGTCGTTATCCGCGACCGGCAGCGATCACCCTGTGTTCAACATCCTGCGCCTGCAGCAGGACCTGGGCGCCCGGTCGCGCGCCGCGCTCGTCTATACCGATCGCATCGAGGGCAACCAATCGAATCGCATGATCGCCTCGGATGCCCGGTTCTTGTGGAAGGACATCTATACCCTTACGGTGCAAGGCGCGCTGAGCCGCACGGCACTGGCGAACCAGGTCACCTCGGCCCCGCTCTGGCAAGGCGTGTTCGCGCGCGCCGGCCGGCGCTTCGCGGTTCGCTACACGGTGCGCGGCGTCGATCCCGACTTCCGCGCCGCCGCCGGTTTCATTTCGCGAACCGGCGTGGCCTCCGGCAACTTCAATCATCAGGTGATCTGGTACGGCAAACCTGGCGGCATGCTCGAGCGCTGGGCGAGCGACGTGGTGCTGGACGGCACATGGCAGTACGACGAGTTGATGGCGGGCCGCTCGTCGCAGGATCGCAAGCTGCACTTCAACAACAACTTCACTTTCCGCGGCGGGTGGCGCGCCGGCGGCTCGGTGCTGATCGAGACGTTCGGCTACGACCAGCAGCTGTACGCGGATTATTTCCTTGGTCGGCAGGGCGTGGGCGGGCTCGAGTTCATCCCGTTTCCCGACGGTCCGCGGCTGCCGAATCTCGATTACATCCTGTCGGCAGTGACGCCGCAGCGAGCCGGCGTGGAAATCGACGCGTTCGTGCTGTGGGGCAAGGACGAGAATTTCTACGAGTGGGCGTCGGCCGACATCGTGTTCCTGAACATCGGCGCGGCGTGGAAGCCCACCGGTAAGCTGCGCGTCGACGCCCGGTATCAAATGCAGTCGTTCCGGCGGCGCACCGACGCGTCGATGGTCGGCATCCGCCGCATTCCGCGCGTCAAGGCGGAGTACCAGATTGCGCGGCCGATCTTCGTGCGCGTGGTGGGTGAGTACAACAGCGACTGGCAGGACGATCTGCGGGACGATTCGCGCACGAACTTGCCGATCTACATCCTCAACCGGGCGACCGGCGTGTACGAACGCGCGGTGCAGACTTACACCAAGTCTTTCCGCGCCGACTGGCTGTTCTCGTATCAGCCCACGCCGGGAACGGTGCTGTTCGCGGGGTACGGCAATACCCTGGCGAACCTCGAGGAGGATCCGCGGACGGCGCGCCTGCGCCGGACCGCGGATGGATTCTTCCTGAAACTGAGCTACCTGTTCCGGCTCTAAGCCGCCGATTGACACCGATTGATCGGCGTTTAATCTGTGTCTATCGGTAGCTAACTGCCGACGCGTGCGCTGACGTCTCCGAAACTGGCGAGCGCCGCCTGTTCCGAATCGAAGGTATCGAAGATCGTCACCAGTCTCGTGATGGTCAGCAAGTCCGTGATCTTCGCCGTCAGGTTCACCAGCTTGATGGCGCCGCCAGTCTCCCGCTGCACAATCAAGTGGCATCGCACCAGCTCGCCCAGGCCGCCGCTGTCCATGTACGGCACGCCGCCGAGGTTGAGCACGACCTTGCGTTCGCCTTGAAAGACGATGCTGGCGACGGTGTCGTGCAGCAGCTCAGCACCGTCGGTCATCATCAGCTTGCCTTGCAGGTCGAGGATTACGATGTCGCCAACGCGGCGTTTGTTGATATCCATGGCGGACTCCCAGGGTGGGCCCGGAAGCGGCGGGCCGGGTGAACGGTGAGTCCGCGGGGGGGCGTTCTCGCGCGAATTCTACCGCATAGCCGGGCCGCCGTGGGACTTGTTCAGGCTTTGATAACCGGAACCGGCATTTCACCAAAGCTGACCAGAGCGTCGAGCTCGGTCTCAAACGTGTCGAACACCGTCACCAACCTCGTGATCGCGAGCAGGTCGGTGATCTTACTGGTCAAGCCCATCAACTTCACAGTTCCCGAGGCCTTCTTCGCGGACACCAGGCAGTGGACCAGCTCGCCGAGGCCGCCGCTATCGACATAGGGCACCTTCGCAAGATTGATGAGCACTTTGGTTTTGCCTTGAGAGACGAGGGTCTTGACGGTGTCGCGGAGGAGCTCGGCGCCGTCGCCAATCGTGAGCCGGCCTTCGAGGTCGAGGATCGAAACGTCGCTGACGGTACGTTCAGTAATCTGCATGCGGTCGAGTTTGTGCCAACTGGCAGCGAGCGACTGTGCTGAATTGAACAGGAAGCGGCGGGGCTATACTCGCCCGCATCGATCTCTTTTCCGGGGAATCATGATGCGATTGCAGCGAGCGTTGGTGGTTGTGCTGGTGGCCATGCTGCCAGGGTTGGCCTGGGCGCAAACCCCTGCGGATACGCAGGTGAAGGCGGTGAAAGTGACCGTCCTGTCGACGATGCTGGTTGGCGGCGCGGGCGCCAGCGGCATTGGCGAGTGGGGCTTCGCGGCCGTGCTCGAAGCCGACGGACGCCGCATCCTGATCGATACCGGCGCGCGCGCCGAAACGGTGCTCAAGAACGTCACCGAGATGAAGATCGATCTGTCGGACATCACCGACATGGTGCTCACGCACAATCACGGTGATCACACCGGTGGGCTGATTGCGCTCAGGCGCGAGTTCATGAAGAAGAATCCGCGCGCGCTGTCGCGTGTGCACGTGCCGCAGGGGATCTTTCTCAGCCGGCGCACACCGAATGGCGCTGAAACGAACGGCTTGACGCCGATCAAAGCGGAGTACGAGGGATTGGGCGGGCAGTTCGTCGAGCACGCCGCACCGTTCGCCTTGGCTCCGGGAGTGTGGCTGCTCGGACCGGTGCCGCGCGTCAATCCTGAGCGGAATTTCGGCGGCCTCGGCGGCAGTGGTTTGCTTCAGACGCCGGCCGGGCCAATCGAGGACAACGTCCCGGAAGACACTGCGGTCGTTGTCAACACGCTTAACGGACTGGTCGTGATTAGCGGCTGCGGACATGCCGGCATCATCAACACGCTGGAGTATGCGAGGAAAACGATCCGCGATGTGCCGGTTGAAGCGGCAATTGGCGGCTTTCATCTCTTCGGCGCCACCGACGCCGTGCTCCAATGGACCGGCGAACGGCTACGCGCGCTCGGCGTGCGTCACCTGTTAGGCGCGCATTGCACCGGCATCGAAGCGGTATTCCGCCTGCGCCAGTTGGTGGGTCTTGCCCGCTCTACTGCGGTGGTGGGCGCCGTGGGCTCGGCGTTCACGCTGGGCAAAGGGATTGAATCGCCGCCGCTGGCGCGGTAGCGCAGCGATACCGCCGGATTATTTGTCCGCCGGCTCGTCCGGCTTCGGCCGCCACAACACCACGACCTTGCCGACGCTCTGCGCCAGTGCTGAATCCGTGCGTGCGCAAATCGCGGCGGCAATCTCCTCGCGGGCGTCGCGGTCGGCGAGGATCTTCACCTTGATCAGCTCATGCGCGGTCAGCGCGCGATCGATTTCCTTGACCACCGCGTCGGACAGCCCAGCTTGGCCCACTTGCACGCGAGGCTCGAGCGCGTGCGCACGGGCCTTCAGTCCGGCGCGCTGGCGGGGCGTCAAGGAAACGGGCATTTCTCGATTGTACGGCAGTAGAATCGCCGCCGGGGGCCGAGCATGCTGAGCGAGTTCCGCGAATTCATCGCCAAGGGCAACGTCATCGATCTCGCCGTCGGCGTGATCATCGGCGCCGCCTTCCAGCGCATCGTCGATTCACTGGTCACCGACGTAGTGATGCCGGTGGTCGGCCTCGCCACTGGCGGCACCGACTTCACCAACTTGTTTGCGGTGTTGCGCGACGGCCTGAAAGTCCCCGGGCCATATGCGTCTCTCGCGGAAGCCAAAGCCGCCGGCGCGACGGTGATCGGTTACGGATCATTCGTGACGCAGGTGGTGCAGTTCATCATCCTGGCGTGGATCGTCTTCCTGATGGTAAAGGCGATCAACCGCCTGCGTCGTCAAACGCCGCCGCCTACTGCGTCAGCTTGATATGCCCGATGTGGTGACGGCCGTGCCACGCGTAGAGCTGTAACAGCCAGTCGATGGTGATCGGGCCGACGTCGGGGTGCACCGCCCCGCGGGTGAAATCCTTCTCACTCAGGACCTCGATCATGCGGTGCCAGCGTTGATGCAGGCCGTCGAGGATCTGCACCGACACCTGCGGATCGAGTTGCGAGTCGGGGAGCTTCGACCATTCGGCTTCGTTGTACGGCTTCACTGTCGGCCGTTCTTCGGTCAGTGCCAACCGAAAACGAATGAACGCGTTCATATGACTGTCGGCGAGGTGGTGCACCACCTGGCGGGCGGTCCAGCCGCCGTCGCGGTACGGTTTGTCGAGGTGTGCCGAGGCCAGCGCGGGCTTCAGCTCCTGTGGGAAGCTGCCTATGGCCGCGATGGCGGCCTGGCGGATTTCGGCCGTCGGGGTCGCGTTGAAGACGAATTTGCCGGTAGGGTAGCGGGGATCCATCGCCGCATTATACTGTAAGCTGTTGATTCTAAAGGTTTAATTTCTCTTAACCCTTCCATTCAGCGGTTCTGAATTGTGACCTTCCAAGGCCAACCGAATCCGTCCAAGTCCGTCCAAGTTGCAGGGATGGACGAGCGAGACCCGTCGGTTGTCGCCAAGGCCCGCGATGGCGACCGCGACGCGTTTCGAGCGCT
This sequence comes from uncultured Acidimicrobiia bacterium, assembly GCA_963784445.1. Lineage (GTDB taxonomy): Bacteria > Acidobacteriota > Vicinamibacteria > Vicinamibacterales > UBA2999 > 12-FULL-67-14b. Next base: position 846,627 of record CAWARO010000004.1, read on the forward strand.
CGTTGAGCGGCACTCCCGCTACATCTACTCGTTGGCGCACCGGATGACCGGCAATGCGCAGGATGCGGAAGACGTGGTGCAGGAGGCGTGGCTCAAGGCGCACAAGCAATTGAGCCGTTTCGAGGCCAGGGCGGACTTTCGGACCTGGCTACACAGGATCACCGTGAACTGTTCGATCGACTTGATTCGCGCGCGCCGGCATCGTGAAGATGCTCACGACCCGATGGACCTCGAACAAGGCCCGTTGAGCGAGCGTGGATCGGAAGCGCAGGCGACGCCGGAACGGATGGCGGCGAGCGGGCAGATTTCGGATCGCGTCAACGAGGCGCTCGGGCTGCTGACCGCCCTCGAGCGCGCCGCGTTCACGCTGCGGCACGTCGAAGGGATGTCGATCGAAGAAGTGGGCGAGAAGCTCGGCATGAAGACCAGCGCGACCAAGCACAGTATTTTTCGCGCGGTGAAGAAGATGAGGAACGCGCTAGAACCGTTTGTCCAGTCATGAATACACATCTTTCGGAAGACGAACTGATCCTGCACTACTACGGCGAGACCGCTCGCGCTGATGAGGCGCGCCTCGAGTCGCACCTCGCGTCGTGCCCGGAATGCCAGTTTGCGAACCAGCAACTGCGTCGCGTGATGACGCTCGTCGACACCGCCGCGCCCGTTGAGGCGCCGCTCGGGTTCGAGCGCACGGCATGGGCGCGTCTCGAGCCGGAGCTCGATGGCAACAGCAGGCGCATGCGGAAGTTCTTCTGGTTTCCCCAATGGGCCCTCGCCGGTGGCATTGCCGCCCTGGTGCTGGCCGCGTTTGTGGCCGGGCGGTTCTCCGGTGGAGAGCCGTCCGGCGTCACGCCTGGAGCCACCGTGGTGGCCGGGAACTCGACCGAGCTCGTGTTGCAGGCCGCGGTCGGCGATCACCTCGATCGCACGCAGATGATGCTGGCCGAGCTCGCCAACGCGGGCAGCGATCACACCGACGTGTTCGCGGCGGAGCAGGATCGCGCCGCCGATCTGGTGGCCGTCAATCGCTTGATTCGGCAGTCGGTGGAGCAGTCGGGCGACGCGGCGGTGGCCGACGTGCTCGAGGATCTCGAGCGCGTGCTGCTGGAGATCGCTAACGCTCCGGCCGATGCCACGTCTAACGAATTAACTGACTTGCAATCACGGATCACCACCGAGGACCTGTTGTTCCGCGTGCGCGTGATCGCTTCGGAGATGCGTCAACGGACCTTGAACGATCGCGAGGCTGGCGATCGAGTCCCGGCGAAGAAGATGCCGATTTCATAACGGCGCGGCGGGAACAACGAAATGAATAACCGCCGGGAGGCGCGAGCCGGGAACCGGGAGGGCGGCACTTCAGTGCCGCCGCTGCCGCCGCCGCCGAAGGCGAACGATGGATTCAGGAGAAAGACGATGAGCGTGATGAACAGAACTTGGATGGCACTGATTGCAGGCGCCATCCTCACCGTGCCGGCGATATCGGCGGCACAACCGGCGCGTCCGGTCCCGCCGGTGCCTCCCGCCCCGGTGATTGCGCCGGTCCCGCCGATGCCTCCCATGGCGCCGCTGCTCGACCTGTTGGACTTCGAGATGCCGGAGATCCCGGAGATGCCTGACTTCCCGGAGATGCCCGAGATGCCAGAGATGCCCGAGATGCCGGACCTCTCGTTCGTCGGCCCGCTGATTAGCGGCGCACTGGCAGACATTGGCCGAATTGGTTTTGGCCCGATGGGTCCGGGCCCGATCGGCCCCGGCCCAATTGGTTTTGGCCCAGGAGGAATTCCTCCGATGCCTGCGATCCCTCCGATGCCTGCGATCCCGCCAATGCCCGACATCAGCGCCGCGATTGCGGCTGGCGCGCGTGGCATCGAAGTGGCGAACGCCGTGCTTGCGGGCGTCGGCATGCAGAACTCGCGCGATCGTGAAGACGAGGCCCGCCAGCGCGCCGAGGAAGCCAAGCAGCGCGAAGCGGAACGCCGCCAGCGGATTGACGAGAACTATCAGCGCGGCCAGGAGAACCTGGAGCGTCGCGCGTGGGCGCGCGCGGCTGATTCGTTCACCCGCGTGATCGACGCGGAGAACTCGACGCGGGTCGATGCGGCGTTGTATTGGAAGGCCTACGCGCTCGACAAGTTGAATCAGCAGGCCGACGCGCTCGTGGCGGTGCAGGATCTGATCAAGCGGTTCCCGCAGAGCCGCTGGATCGGCGACGCCAGGGCGCTCGAGCTGCAAGTGCGCCAGAACGCGGGCCAGGCGCCCCGTCCGGAGAACGAGTCGGATGAAGAGCTCAAGCTGCTCGCCATCCAGGGTCTGCAGCACTCCGATCCCGAGCAGGCGGTGCCGATGCTCGAGAAGCTCCTGCAGGGAACCGCATCGCCGCAGTTGAAGGCGCGCGCGTTGTTCGTGCTCGCGCAGAGCAATTCGCCGCGCGCCCGCCAGGTGCTGACGTCGGCGGCGAAGGGCGCGTCGAATCCCGACGTGCAGCGCCGCGCCATCCAGTATCTCGGCGTGCACGGCTCGGCGGAGAATCGCGCCATCCTCGCGGAGATTTACGCCGGCTCGAGCGACGTCGACATCAAGCGGCAGATCCTCCGCTCGTTCATGGTGGCGGGCGACAAGACGCGCTTGCTCGCCGCGGCGAACACCGAGAAGGTGCCGGAGTTGCGGCAGGACGCGGTGCGCCAGCTGGGCGCCATGGGCGCGCGTGAAGAGCTGTGGCAGATGTATCAGAAGGAATCGGCCGTCGAGGTGAAGCGCCAGATTCTTCAGGCGTTGTTTGTGGCGGGCGAAGCGCAGCGCCTCATCGAGGTTGCCAACTCCGAGCCGAACGCCGAGCTGCGCATGCGTGCCGTGCAACACCTCGGCACGATGGGCCGCACCAAGACCGGCGACGCGCTGGTCGGTATCTACGCCAAGGAGAAGGACACCGACATCAAGCGGCGGGTGATTAACGCGCTGTTCGTGCAGAACAACGCTGAGTCGCTGGTCGCCATCGCGCGCAAGGAGACGGATCCGGCGCTGCGAAGGGATCTCGTCCAGAAGCTGTCGACGATGCGGAACAAGGTGGCGACGGATTATCTACTGGAGATCTTGAACAAATGAAGACCATGGTTGCGACGCTCACGGTGGTTGCGCTCGCGACCATCGCGCTTCCGGCCGCAGGGCAGACCCCGCGGCTCTCAAACGGTCGCATCGAACCGCATGCGACCACGAACATCGCGAAGGACCTGCGCGCGCTGGCCGCGACGCTGACCGAGCCGACCTGGATTGGCTACACGCAGCCGATGATCGACGGCGAGCACAACATGTGCGACTACTGGAACGACGGGACGCGGTTCTCGTCCTCGACGGATCCGATTCGTCTCGAACCCGCGGATTTCTTCTTCGTGCTGTTCCGCGTGGAGAACAAAGACATCATCCGGATTCGCACGTTCTCCGCCAACTGCCCGCTCGATGCTGGCGGCAAGGCCGTGCACTGGTTCAATAACGTGGCCGTCAATGACAGCGTGGCCTTCCTGAAGACGTTCATCGGCCCGAGCACGACGCGCCGCATGATGGATTCGGCCGTGACCGCCATCGCGTTGACCGAAGGTCAGCAGCCGCTCAATGAATTGATCACAATCGCGCGTGACGGCGCCACCGCCAACGTGAAGGGCCAGGGACTGTTCTGGCTCGCGCAGCGGGCGGGGCAGAAAGCGATCGGCACCATCACCGCGGCGATCGACAACGACCCGGACACGGAAGTGAAGAAAAAGGCCGTGTTCGCATTGAGCCAGCTGCCGAAAGATGACGGCGTGCCGCTGCTGATCGACCAGGCCCGCAACAACAAGAACCCGGCCGTGCGGAAGCAGGCGATGTTCTGGCTCGGCCAATCAAGAGACCCACGCGCCCTCAAGTTTTTCGAGGAAATTCTCACAAGACGGTAATTGCCATGCGTACGTAGGGGCGGGACTTTAGTCCCGCCCTTTTCCTTTTGCGCTTCGCGCTTCCGCACGGGCCGGTATCTCCCGCCGTAAACTCTCGCCTCGCCGGGCAAATGTCGCTTGGCGCACCAAGCACTCCGCGAACTCGGCGCACTGCTTGGCCTCAAACAACGCCTGACTTAGCCGCCGCTCCATTTGCCGGTAATTGCCGCGCGTCGGCTCGCTCGAACGTTTACGGCGGGAGACACCGGCCCGCGCTCGCGCGATGGCGAAAGTCCCGATGCCTATGCGGGATTTTGCCGTGCCGTTTCCAACCCTCCGGCGGCCTCGGTCCATCAAAGGCTTCGAGGCATGGAAATGCGTAAGACTGCCGTTTTAGCCCTCATTTGTCTCTCAGCACCCGCCATCGGGGCTGCCGTACTCCCGGTGGGGGTAGTGGTCCCGAATGGCCGCGTTGGCAGGCACTTGTGGTCGGAACGTTGGGCGGCCTTAGGCGAGCAGGCCGCGCAGCCTGCCGCCTATCGCGGGGAGTGGACGGCTGATACGCGCAACACCTGGACGGACAACGACGGCGAGCCGCGCGTCCAGTTCAACCTGCGCACCTCCGCGGGCGACAGCCGCTGGGGCTTCGGCGTCCGTCTGCGCGAGTTGGCCGGCCTGCCTCCCGCTGCCGTGGCCAACATGGCCAACGACGTCCAGTTCAGCTGGACCCGTGAGGCCGGCACATTCCGGTTCATCGGGTCGTTCGATTCGGGCCGCGGCAGCGGCACCTACGCCTTCACGCCGGACCAGGCCTTCGTCACCAACATGGGCAATGCCGGCTACCGCAACCTCTCGAGTGACGACATCGTCCGGATGGCAATGATCGACGTGACCGTCGCGCACGTTCGCGGTCTCGCGCAGGCCGGCTATCCGAACCTGTCGTTGGACGACGTCATCCGCACGCGCATCCATCGCGTGACGGCACAGTTCATCAGCGACCTGGCCGGCGTCGGCTACAAGGGCATCGACATCGAGAACCTGGTGCGCATGAGCATTCACGGCGCCACCGCGGCCAACATCAAGGCGCTGCAGGATGCCGGCATCCGCGGCCAGTCGGTGGAGGACGTGATCAAGTTCCGCATCCACAAGGTGACGCCCGAGTTCATTCGCGCGATGGAGCAGCGTGGCTATCGCAACGTGGCCGCCGAAGACCTCGTGAGAATGCGCATCCACAAGGTGACGCCGGAAGAAGTCGACCAGCTGCGCGCCGCCGGCTTCACGAACATGACCATCGAAGACCTCGTGAAGTTCCGCATTCACAAGGTCACGCCGGAGTTCGTGCGCGCGCTCGAGTCGCGCGGCTACAAGAGCGTGTATCACGAGGATCTCGTGAAGATGCGCATTCACAAGGTCTCGCCGGAGGAGATCGATCAGCTGAAGACGCTGGGCTTTGGCGGCATGAGCGTGGATCAGCTCGTCAAGTTCCGCATTCACAAGGTCACCCCGGAATACATCCGCTCGATGCGCGAGGTGGGCTTCACCGCCGTGTCGGAAGATCAGCTGGTGCGGATGCGGATTCACAAGGTGGACGCGCAGTTCGTGCGCCATGCGCGTGAAGACGGCCTGACCCTGCAGACGCCCGGCGAAGCCATCGACCTGGCCATTCACGGGCCGCGCTGGAGAAAACGCCGCTAGCGCGGAGCCCCGAGATCGGGCATCTCGATTGCGCGGGGCGCTTCCGCGCGTGCCGGTATCTCCCTCCGTAAACTCTCCGCTCGCCGGTCAAAGCTCACTCGGCGCACCAATCACTCGGCGAACTCGGGCGGCACTGCTTGGCCCTCAAACAGCGCCTGCCTTGGCCTCCGTTCGCTTTGTCGGTCAAAAGCCGCGCGTCGGCTCGGTCGAACGTTTACGGCGGGAGACACCGGCCCGCGCTCGCGCGACGTGCGCGTCGTGCGAAACGGTTTCGCGCGTAAGCGCGCGCCGCCACAGCGCGAAGGCGAGACGAGAGGCGGGTCTTTTACCTTCGCGCGACGCGCTACGGTGGACAAGAGAGTCCCGCCTCTACGTACCTTCTCTTTACTACTGCTGCTGCTGCGCCGCCGTCGTAGTCGTACGCGTGTCCTGCCGCGTCGGCTCGACCCCCAACAGGTGGCGCACGAAGTAGTCCATGCGCCGCCGCACGTAATACGGATCGTTCCCGTAACCGTGCGTCCGGCCCGGCATGATCAGGAAATCGAAATCCTTGTTGGCGGTGACCAGCGCGTCGACCAGCTTCAATGTCGCTGGCAGCGGCACGTTCTCGTCGACGTCGCCATGCGAAAGGAACAGCTTGCCGCGCAGGTTCTTCGCGAGCGTGTAGTTCGACTGTTCTTCGTAGTGCTTGTCGACCGGCCATCCCATCCACTGTTCGTTCCAGGTGGCCTTGTCCATGCGGTTGTCGTGACAACCCGCCGACGACACTGCCACCTTATAGAACTCCGGGTGGCTCAGGATGGCGTGCGTGGAATCGTAGCCGCCGGCTGAATGTCCCCACACGCCGACGCGCGTGAGATCCATGTAGGGGTACTTCGCCGCCATCTGCTTGAACACAGCGATGTGATCGTCCCCGCCTGAACCCTGGCCGAGATTCTTGTGCGAGAAATTACGGAATGCCTGCGACCGTAGCGCCGTGCCGCGGCCGTCGACAAACACCGTGATGAAGCCCAGTTCGGCGATCGCCTGCTGCTGGTGCCGGAACGCAGCGAAGGTTTTCGGTACGAACGCACCCTGCGGCCCGGTGTAGATGTTCTCGACCACCGGATACTTTTTCTTCGGATCGAAGTTGGTCGGCCGCCAGATCAGGCCGTAGAGATCGGTCTTGCCATCGGCCGCTTTCGCCTTGAACGGTTCCGGCATCTGCCAGCCGAGCGCGAGCAGTTTGGAGGCGTCGGCCTTTTCGAGCGGCTGCACCACCTGGCCGGTTGCCGTGCTTCTTACCACCGACACGGTCGGCAGGTCGGGACGCGAATAGGCATCGACGAAATATTTCCCGTCCGGTGAGAACGACACCGTGTGATCCGCATCTTCGGGCGTCAGCAACGTCAGTCCCGTGCCATCGAGGTTGACGCGATAGGTGTGTCGCAGATACGGGTCGCGCCCGGTTTCGCGGCCGGCGCCGCTGAAATACAGCATCCGATTGGCTTCGTCGACGTGATCGATCGAGCGGATCACCCAGTCGCCCTTCGTGATCTGATTCTTGAGCACCCCTTTTTCGGCGTCGTAGAGATAGAAATGGTTCCACCCGTCACGCTCGGCGGACCAGATCACCTCACGGCCGCTGTTGAACGGGCGGGTCACCAGCACCGACGTGCTGACCAGCGGCCCGCCGGTCTCATCGATGATGTCGCGGCTAGCGCCGGTCATCGCGTCGACGTCGCGCAGCCGCACGTGCGCGTAACCGCGCTCGATTTCCCGATACATGAAGCGCCGGCTATCGGCCGCCCAGTCCACGCGCGGGCCACCGTAATAGAGCTGTGTGAGCGGCCGTGCCGCCACGAACGTCTGCTTGCGCTTCGGCACGTCGAAGATCACCAGCTTCGACGTTGGCAGGTCGAAATCCACGGGCAGCGGGTAGGCGTAGCTGAAATATTTCGGCCGGAACTGATCTTTCGGCGCCGACAGCGTCATGGTCAGGCGCGGGAAGTTGCGCTGGTCCATGACGTAGGTCGCGATCCTAGACGAGTCGGGTGACCAGAACACGGCCGGCGTCTGAACCACATCTTCCTTGCCCTGCTGCAGCATCAGCGTCGGGTTCGGCAGCGGCGTGGCGTAGTCGTAGTGATGCTCGCCGTCGCGGCTCAATTGAATCGTCTCACCCGTCTTGAGGTTCCTGACCCATAAATTGTGGTTGACGATGTACGCGGTGTGCGTCCCATCGGGTGACGGGACGTCGGCACGTGGCGGCGGATCGCCCTCCGCAAACGGCCGGTTCGGGCCGGTCTCCTGCCCCTCGTCGTCGACGAGCACCGCGGTGCGTGCGCAGGTATACGCCGTCAGATCGCAGTTGACCGCGAGTCCGCCGCCCTCGGCATAGAGAGTGCGTTCGTTGTCGCGGAAGCGCAGGCGATCGAATGGCAGCGCGCGGGCTGTATACGTGCGGCCGGCGACGCGGCTGGCCGCCGCCGCGAGCTTCTCGTGATCGAATGCCGCGGTCCGCGCATTCTGCGCGGGATCGGCGATCAGGAACTCCTTGCCCGACGGGCCGTCCTTGACGTACCAAAAGCGTCCACTCGAGCCGATCCATCGAGGCGCGACGACGCCGTCGTAGACGAGTTGCTTGATGGCATCGCCGAGGAATCTCTCCGCGCGTTGATAGTCAACTGGCGCACCTTGCCCTTCGGTAACGACGGTGGTCTGTGCGATGCACAGGCCGGTGATCGCGACGCAACGAATCACGGTAGCGAGGGTCATAAATCTCCTTTGCACCAGACGTCTTGACGGTGCGAATGTTACCGCGAATGAGTCACGTTCTCGACGGCCTTCAAGACGTCTCGCCCCGCCGGAGGCGGGGCAAAACAACACTGTGACCAGTGAGGCGGAGCCACATGCTTGTTGGTCAGAGGCGCAGCCCCGCTGGTGACTTGATACGCTCGTGCAGCGGCCTGGTCAACTCTTTCCGTTTCCGGCAGATCCAGGATTTGAGGGAAAATCCCCAAATCACCAAGCCACCAGGTCACCCGATTCGTGATGTCCCTGTCGGCCGGCTGTTAACCCGAATGGCCGAGTTACTGCCCGACCACGAAGCCCTCGTCTATTCCGATCCCAACCTGAGATGGACATTCCGCGCGCTGGAACAAGAAGCGCGCGTGATTGCCCGCGGGCTGATCGCCGCCGGCGTCGGGCGCGGCGATCGCGTGGCAGTCTGGGCCACAAACGTTCCCGAGTGGATCGTCCTGCAATTTGCGCTCGCGAAGGCCGGCGCCGTCCTCGTGACCGTGAATACGTCGCTCCGGTCGCGCGAGATCGAGTACCTCCTCCGCCAAAGTGAAACGTCGACCCTGGTGACCATCGCCGGCTTCAAGGGCGTCGACTACATGGCCGAGTTCCGTGAGGCGCGCCCGGATACGGTGAAGCAGGTGTTCTTCGTCGGCGAGGCCTGCCCGCCGGATGCGACCCCGTACGAGCAGCTGCGCACGATGGCCGAACGCGTCTCCGAGCGCGAACTCGATCAGCGCGAGTCGACGGTCGGTGTGGATGACGTCATCAACATGCAATACACGTCGGGCACGACCGGATTCCCAAAGGGAGTGATGCTCTCGAGCCGCAACATCGTCAACAACGGCTATTGGATTGGCGAAGGTCTCGGCTACACGCCGTCGGATCGGCTATGTCTCTGCGTGCCCCTGTTTCACTGCTTCGGCTGCGTGCTCGGAGTGCTGGCCGCATATACGCACGGTGTGTGCCTCTGTCCGATCGAAGCCTTCGATCCGGTACGCGTGCTCGAAACGGTCGATCGCGAAAAGTGCACGTCGCTCTACGGCGTGCCCACGATGTTCCTTGCCGAGCTCGAGCATCCGGAGTTCGCTCGGTTCCGTACTGATTCGCTCAGGACCGGGATCATGGCCGGCGCATTGTGCCCGGAGCCGCTGATGCGGCGGGTGATCGACACAATGCACCTGCCGGAATTGACTATCGTCTATGGACTCACGGAGACATCACCCGGGCTTACGCAGACGCCGCGTGACGCCGACCTGGTGGAACGGACACAGACCGTTGGACGCGTGATGCCCGAAACCGAAGTGCGCATCGTCGATCCGAACACCGGAGCCGATGTCGCCCCTGGCGCGGACGGCGAGTTGTGGGCGAGGGGATACGTGGTGATGCAGGGCTACTACAAGATGCCCGACGCCACGAATGCCGCGATCACGTCCGATGGCTGGTTGAGGAGCGGCGATCAGGCGTCGATCGACACGGACGGCCGCATCCGGATCACCGGCCGCATCAAGGACATCATCATCCGCGGTGGCGAGAACATCGCGCCGAAGGAAGTTGAAGACGTGCTGCGCACGCATCCGGCGATTGCGGACGCATCGGTGTACGCCGTGAAGAGCGAGTTCTTCGGCGAGGACGTGGCGGCGGCGCTACGACTGCACCCTGGGATGACGCTGGATCTGAAGGACGTGCGGGCCTTCTGCCGCGACCGCCTGGCGCGGTTCAAGATCCCGCACCTCATTCGCATCGTCGATGCGTTTCCCCTGACGGCATCCGGCAAGATTCAGAAGTTCCGGCTGCGCGAAATGCATGAGGCGGAGCTGGCCGGTCTATCCGGCTAAACCGGACACCACCAGCACCATTGCTGAGCACACTGTGGTGTCCGCCTTTAGGCGGATAGACAAGAAGTGCCGGGAGTAAAATGCCCGCATGCGCACTATCCTTCGTTCCGCTGCGGTCGGCCTGGCCCTGTTGACCTTGTCGTCCGGACGGATGACGGCCCAGCAAGCTGTTCCGCACCCCGACCAGTACTTCGGTTTCAAGATCGGTAGCGACGGCGAGCTCGCCAGGTATCCGAAAATCCTCGAATACTTCCAGGCCATCGCCAAGATCACCGATCGCGTGAAGTACCGAGGAGATCGGCAAGACGACGATGGGCAACAGCTATGCGTTGCTGCGGATCAGCTCGCCGCAGAACCTGGCGCGGTTCGATCGGCTGGTGGAGATCAACCGCCGCCTCGCCGATCCGCGCGGGTTGTCAGATGCGGAAGCGCAGAAGCTCGCCGCGGAAGGCAAGCCGTTTTATCTCCTCTACGCGACCATTCACTCCACGGAAGTGTCCAACGGCCAGGCGATCATCAACATCGTCCATCGGCTGGCCACGGAGAACAGCCCACAGATTCGGCAGATTCTCGACAACTCAGTGGTGCTGATGGTGCCGTCACAGAATCCCGATGGCCAGCACCTCGTGATCGACCACTGGTATAAGACGAAGGGCACGCCGTATAACCGCGTCTATCCCGACCTGTATCACAAGTACGTCGGGCACGACGACAACCGCGACTGGTTCATGTTCACGCAGAAGGAAACGCGCATGAACATCGAGCTGGTGCAGAACAAGTACAAGCCGATCATCTCGCACGACATGCACCAGCAGGGCGCGGGCGGCTCGCGCATCTTTGTGCCGCCGTTCACCGATCCGTTCGACGTGAACATCCACCCGATCCTCGCGCTCGGCCAGGCCACGGTGGGGCAGGCGATGGCCTCGGCGTTGATCGGCGAAGGCAAGGAAGGCGTGGCGTGGCTCCAGAGCTACGACATGTGGTCGCCGGCGCGGCAGTACATGATTTACCACGGGCAGCCGCGCATCCTCACCGAGATCGCGAGCGGGCAGCTCGCCGATCCGTATGTGAACCCGCAGAAAGGCCGTCCGCTCGGGCCGCAGGAGCCGCACTGGAATTTCCCGGTGCCGTATTCGAAAGACACGTGGACGCTCGGCCAGCAGGTGGATTACGGTATCACCGCCGCGATCGCCGGCATGGCCCACGTCGCCAAGTACGGCAACGAGTGGCTCTACAACTTCTATCGCGTGCACCGCGACTGGACCACCTACAACAAGGGGCCGTTCGCCTTCATCGTCCCTGCCACGCAGCGCGATCCGTTTGCGACTTACGAGATGCTCGACATCCTGAAGTTCGGCGACGTCGAGATTCACAAGTCCACTGCCGCATTCAGCGCCAACGGCAAGGAGTACCCGGCCGGCTCGTGGGTGATCAAGACCGCGCAACCGTACGGAGCATTCGCCAAGACCATGCTCGAGAAGCAGATCTATCCGGACCTGCGCGTGTTCCCCGGCGGGCCGCCCGAGCCGCCGTACGATGTGACGGGCCACACGCTGTGGATGCTGATGGGCGTCACCGTCGATGCGGCCGACAAGCCGTTCGACGCGCCGCTCGAGCTCCTGAAGACGGTGGCGCCCGTGGCGGCCACTGCCGCCGCCCGGCCGAAAGGCGCCTATCTCGTCGACCCGGGCACGTACGGGTTCTTCAAGACGGTCGCGGAACTACAGAAGGCCAACGTGCCCGTGTATCGCGCTGGAAAAGCCTTTGAAGCACAAGGTGCGAAGTACGCGGCGGGCACATGGGTGATTCCGCCCACGCCAGCCGCGCAGAAGATCGTCGAGGGCTCGGCAAAGACGCTTGGCATTGCCGTGGCGGGTGTCGATCGGGTGCCCGCGGTAGACGGCTTCCGCCTCAAGCCGGCCACGAAGGTCGGGTTGTGGAAGGGCGCGAACAACATGCCCGGTGGCTGGCTGATGTGGATGCTCGAGCAGTACGGCATCAATCACGAGATCGTGAAGTCGCAGGACTTCACCGGCGACCTCAATGCGAAGTACGACGTCATCCTGCTGCCGACCGGCACCTCGAAGGCGCGCATCGTGAATGGCCTCGATCCGAAGCGCAACGATCCCGCCGAATTCTCTTGGGCGTTTGGCGTCGGCGAAGACGGCTGGAAGAAGCTGCGCGCGTTTGTCGAGAACGGCGGCACGCTGCTGGCGATCGGATCGTCGGTGGATACCGCGCAGGAGTTGTTCGACCTGCCGATCGAGAAGGCGTTGCCAGAAGGTCGTCCGCGGTTTGGCCCTCAGGCCGGAACGACCGAAACAGCGGCATCGGGTTCGGCGGATGCCGTACTTCGGGACGCGTTCAGTAGTCCCGCTCGATTGATGCAGACGCTTCGCGATCGCGTGGCCGATCCGCAATCGCTGTTCTATTGCCCGGGGTCGCTGCTCGCCAACGAGTTCGACGTCAATAACCCCGTGGCGTGGGGCATGCCCGCGTCGTGGCCGGTGTTCTTCGAAGGCGATCAGGCGTACCGCCTGCGCCCGGGATTCGGCATCGAGACGCAGGTGGTGTCGCGCTATCCGACCTCGAACATCCTGCAGAGCGGCTGGCTGCTGGGTGAGGAGTACCTGCGCGACCAGGCGAACATCCTCTCGTTCCGGATCAACAAGGGCTTCGTCGTGACCTATGGCAGCCAGGTCGATTTCCGCACGCAGCCACGCACGACGTTCAAGTTGATCTTCAACGGGATGTTCCATGGCCCGTCCACCCCGGTGACCGCCGCCCAGATGGGCAAGCCTGCGGCGTCGGGGACGAACGAACACCAGTAACGGCGCATTGCCGATCGTCAATGCCAACGTTCTCCGATGTGAGACGTTTCTGCCGGACGCTGCCCGATGTCGAGGAAGGCACTTCGTGGGGCGCGCCGGCGTGGAAGCTGCGCGGCAAGATGTTCGCCTGCAAAGCGACGAATCGGTCGGCCGAACCCGATTCGCTCGTCGTGCTGCTCGACTTCGCGCCGCGCGATGAGCTGCTCGCGGCGGAACCGGACACCTATTACTTGAAGGAGCACTACGTAAACTACCCGTGCCTGCTGGTGCGGTTGAAGCGTATTCACCCGGATGCGCTGCGGGACCTCCTGCGCATGTCGTGGCACTACACGGACTCCAAAGCAAAACGAAAGCGGCCGGCCCGGAAGGCGGCGAAGCGCGCTGCTATCCGCGCCGTCATCGTGCTCGCCTGCCTACTCGGCGGGGTGATGCAAGGTGAGGCACGTCAGAGCGCCGATGCCATCGCCCGCCGCATCGTGATTGGCCAGGCGTATGTGTCTGGTAACGTCTACATCGCCGGATTCGACCCCGACGAGAAACGCGCGTGGCCGCGGCGGCTGACGCTCGTGCCGCTTCAGGAAGCGTCGCCGCGCCGGTTGGCCGCCGATTTTTTCCGGACCGTGACACAGGATTCCGAAGAGCAGTACTACTTCCCCGGCCGCGAGAACGCCGGAGACGTCTCGGCACCCGACCTTTTTTCCACCGTCGACCGGGCAGCGTTGGAGGATCGCAATCTCGCGCGCTACCGCGCCGAAGACAGCGTCGAGAGTTCGGTGGCGGTGTTCGGGTGGGACGCCGATCTCCCGCTGGCCGACATCAGCTTCAGCGAAAAGGGACAGCCCAGGCCCACCACCGCGAGCGAACGCCGCGAGCTCGACGCGGACAAGAAATCGCTGCCGAAAAACTTTGAATGCACGACGGTCCCGCAATTCCTCGACTCGGCGAAGGTGATACTGACGGCGAAAGTCGCCAACTCGAATGTGAGCATTCGCCTGTCACGGTTCATCACACCAGGCTGCGCCGGACATCTGTCGGAGATCTATGTCCTCGATGTGCTCGCGCCAGGCCAGGAACCCCGTCGCTTCGAGTTCCGCCATTACCACGGTGTTATCTAATAAGGAGATGACGATGTTCGCTCGGAAGCAAGTCTTCATGCTGATGTTCGTGGCGATGCCCGTGATTGCCGGCGCGCAAACCGCGCCGCGGCCCGACGCGGACCCGCGTATTGAGAAGATCGTCGCCGCCGTATCCGAGCAACGTCTCAAGGACTTGCTGACGAAACTCGTCAGCTTCGGCACGAGGAACACACTCTCGGATCAAGGTTCGCCAACGCAGGGCATTGGCGCGGCTCGCAACTGGATCCTCGAAGAGATGCGACGCTCCAGCGAGAAGCTGCGCGTCACGTTCGATTCGCACATCATTCCTCCTCAAGGACGCATCACCCGCCAGGTGGACCTGCGCAACGTGATGGCGATCCTGCCCGGGCGCTCACCCCGCCGCATCTACGTCTCGGGCCATTACGACTCCCTGAACGTCGGCGGACAGAACGTGTCGAATGCGGCGGTGCCGGGCCTGGCGCCGGCCCCCGCCGCAAACCGCCCGTCACGGGACGATCACGACGTCGAGGCCAACGGTGCCAACGACGACGGCAGCGGCACGGTGTTGACGATGGAGCTGGCGCGGGTGTTTGCGGAGAGCGGCATTCAGTTCGAGGCCACGCTCGTGTTTATTTGTTGGGCGGGCGAGGAACAGGGCTTGATCGGCTCGCGCGCGCACACCATGGACCTCGCCGCCCAGAAGGTTCCCGTCGAAGCCGTCTTCAACAACGACATCGTCGGCAACTCCAGGGGTGGTAACGGCTTTGTCGATGCGGAGTCCGTGCGCGTATACGCGATCGGCCCGGAGGACTCGCCGGCCCGCGCGCTGGCGCGGCACATCGTGAAGGCCGCGGGCATCTACGTGCCGTCACATCGCGTGCGGCCGATGGCGCGAGAGGATCGATTCGGCCGCGGCAGCGACCAGTCGTCGTTCACCGCTGAGGGCTATCCGGCCGTCGTGTTCCGCGAGGCCAACGAGAATTTCGCGAGACAGCACGGCCCGGACGACAAGATCGACGGCGTCGATTTCGGCTACCTCGCGCAGAACGCGCGGGTAAACGTGGCCGGCATGGCGGCCCTGGCGCTGGCGCCTCCCGCACCGAAAGTCACCAACGATCGCGGCGGCAACCTGCTGTCGCGCGATCCGTCAGGTTACGACGCGACGATGCGATGGAACCCGTCACCGGGCGCCGTGGCCTACCGCGTCTACTGGCGAGACACGTGGACCAACGACTGGCAGCACAGCCAGACGATCGGCAACGTGACGCAGTTCACGTTGAAGAACGTGTCGATCGACGATTTTGCGTTCGGCGTGTCGGCGATCGGCGCGGACGGCAACGAGAGCCTGGTGAGTTCGTACGTGTCGCCGGTGCGGCGCGATCAGCCGCTCAAGAAGTAAGGTGCGAACTGCCACGTGCGTCAGAAGGCTCGGCTCAACGCGTTTCGTACCGCCGATCGGGTTGTGGCGAATGCGCGCGTCACGGCGCCGCCCTCGCGCGTCGGTTTGGCAGGCGAGAGTGCGTGCACGGTTGACGGCATCATGACGGGAGCGGCCTGCAACACTACAGAGTCGAGGATCGGCACGGACGCTGGTTGAGCCCGTTCCGCCTCCTCGACGAAACCTTCGGCTACGGCGAATGAGACACGCGACACGGCGATCGCCGCCGGCTGTGGCGATATTGTCGCGCGTGAGATGACTGGCGGCGGCGTGGGAACCGCGACACTGAAGGCCGCGAGCGACAGGTTGAACTGCGCAGCCAAAGGTGCGGCCGGACGGGTGACCACCTGAAAGACCAATGCGAACACCACCATCGAAACCAGGACCAGCGCCGCGCCGAGTGGGTGTCCCCCCTCCCGTCTCATGAAGACCATTATCAGCCAGCTCCGAGCGGCCTGCTCTGGCCCCTTGCCTGGATTGGCGGCGCAACTCAAAATGGCGCCCAGTCCGAGGCTCGGCTGGGATCCGCTGAAATTTCCCGACGGCGCCCACGACGGCGCGGCGTTGCTGCTGGTCTATCCACACGACGAGACGCTGCATTTCACGCTGACCGTGCGGGGCACGGGCCTCCGCAACCATACCGGCCAGGTGTCGCTGCCAGGCGGACGCGTTGACGAAGGCGAGTCGGTGGAGGCGGCGGCGCTACGGGAAGCCGAGGAGGAAATCGGGGTCGACCCCCGAGCCGTCGAATTGCTCGGCCGCCTGACGCCGCTGCACATTCCGGTCAGTGGTTTCATCCTGCATCCGGTGGTTGGCTTCGCCACCATGAGGCCGGCGTTCCAGCGGGCAGAGTGGGAAGTGGCGCGGATCATCGAAGCGCCGGTGTCGGTGCTGAGCGACGCGCGCGTGGTTAAGCGAGAGATGCGCACGCGGAACGTGAACGGCCAGTCGATTGAAGTGGACGTGCCGTTCTACGACATCGATGGGGAGAAGGTGTGGGGCGCCACGGCGATGGTGCTGGCGGAGTTTGGTGCCATGCTAGTCGTATGACGACCTGGACCGTGTCGCCGCTCGCCATTGCTTCGGTTGTGCTTGCCGTGCCCGGCGGATTGCTGGTGCTGGCTGGGCTTGTGGCACTGCGCCGGCGGCGGCGGTTTCTTTTCGTCCTGCGAACGATGCTGGGGATATTGCTGCTCGTAACGGGCGGGCTGCTCTGGGCGATCAGCATCGGACTCAATGGCTATCGCGCCTTGACCCGCGAGGAAGTGGCGGCGCGCGTGATCGTCCAGCCGCTCAATGAGCCGCAGCGCTTCTCGGCGACATTCCACATTACGGGGCGTCCCGAGGCGATCCATTACGAGCTCGCCGGCGACGCCTTGTATGTGGACGCGCACGTGCTGAAGTGGAAGCCGGCGGCGAACATGATCGGCTTGCACACCGCCTACGAGCTTGACCGCGTCTCCGGGCGCTACGACGACATCGAGCGCGAACGCGCCGCGGTGCGCACCGTATATTCACTGGCGCCCGAACGCCGCATCGATCTCTTCGAAATGCGGCAGCGGTTTGCGTTCCTGTCGCCGCTTCTCGATGCGGAGTACGGCTCCGGCACCTTCGTGAGCGTAACGGAACCGGCGGAGCTCGAGGTCCGCGTCTCCACCACCGGACTGCTGATTCGGTCCGTCTCCCGGTAATCGTTTGTTCTGCGCTATTCTCCCGTCGTGAAGATTCGCGTCATCGTTATCGCCATAGCTTGCCTGGTCTCGGTGCCCGCGATCGTGGCCGGCCAGGCACCGGCGATTGATGCGCTCTTCGCGACGTTCTTTGCCTCGGAGGATCCCGCTGCCGCCACAGCTGCTGCTGAGGCAATTGTCGCCGCCGGTCTCGACTTCGAGACGGCGCTTGCGCGATTGCGGAATGGACGCTCGTATCTCGACGAGAAGCGCGGCGAATATTCGCTGCGGTGGCGATCGAAGACCGGCCCGTTCTTCAATAACGTCGTCGAGGTTCCCGCCGACTACAGTCCGTCACGCAAGTGGCCGCTGCGCGTGCAGTTGCACGGCGGTATCGGCCGCCCGTCCCCGAATGCGGTGACGCCCGGCCGCCAGCCTGCGCCACCGGGTGCCGCGCCTGCCCGCGCGCCCAACCGGATCGAAGGCGAGAAGCAGATCTATCTCCATCCGAGCGGCTGGATGCAGGCGCAATGGTGGGACGAAGAGCAGGTCGACAACATCCTGCGTGCCGTCGATGCGCTGAAGCGGAAGTACAACATCGACGAGACGCAGATTTACGTCACCGGTATTTCCGACGGCGGCACCGGCGTCTACTACCTGGCGCTGAAGGAACCGAACCTGTGGTCGTCCTATCTCCCACTGAACGGCAGCCTCGCGGTGCTACGCAATCCGCAGACCGGCGCCGACGGCGAGATGCACGGCAACAACTTCGTGAACGGGCCGCTGTATGTGGTGAACGGCGAGAACGATCAGCTCTACCCGGTGGCGCAGGTCGAACCCCATATGGCGTGGTTGAAGCGCATGGGCGTGAACCTCGTGTTCCGGCCACAGGCGGGTGCCGGCCACAACACCGCCTGGTGGCCCACCGAGCGCGCGCCATTCGAGAAGTTCGTGCACGATCACCCGCGGCCGGCGCATCCGCCGGCGCTATCGTGGGAGACCGAACGTGTCGATCGCTTCAATCGCAATCGCTGGTTGATCGTTGACGAGATTCGCACCGACACGTCGCGGCGGACCGAGCTGACCGACCTTGGGTTCTTCCAGCATACGAAGCGATCGGGCCGCGTCGACATCCGCCGCAGTGGCAACACGTTTGACGCCATCGTCCGCGACGTGGCGTCGTTCACCATTCTGCTGTCGCCGGATGCGATCGATTTCGGCAAGCCGGTGGTCGTGACCGTCAACGGCAAGCAGGTGTTCAGCGGCGTGGTGAAGAAGGATGTGAACGCCATGCTGCGCTGGGCTGCACGCGACAACGACCGCACGTCGATCTACGGCGCCGAGCTGACCATCACGGTGCCGTGAAGGAGGCGCTTGTGTGGAACATCAACACACCCTGGTTTGACGTTGCCGTCGTGATGAGCATCTTCGGATTCGGCACGATCCTGTTCGGACACTTTGAACAGCACCGGCCAAAATGGAAGCGCCTGCTCAAAGTGGTAATCGTTACGGCTGTCACGGTGACGCTTGCGAATACGGTGGGCCGCGAGTGGGCGTACAGTCCTCTCGCTCTTCTCCTGATTGCCGCGGCTTATGTTCATCTGGTCTGGTTGCCGAAGCACGGCATCAACGGGTGGACCGCGGAACCATACGACAAGTACCTGGAGCTGATGCGCTCGCGCGGACATGTCTAAGGCAACGACACCTACGTTCTTTCCAACGGCCGCCGCGTTCAGGGCGTGGCTCAAGAAGAACCACAAGACGGCCGCCGAACTCATCGTCGGCTACTACAGGAAAGATTCGGGCAAGCCGAGCATCACCTGGCAGGAGTCGGTGGACGAAGCGCTCTGCTTCGGGTGGATCGACGGGGTGCGGCACAGCCATCCGCCAGACGCGTACTCGAACCGCTTCACGCCGCGGCGTTCCGGCAGCAACTGGAGCGCCATCAACATCAAGCGCGTCGCGGAGCTAAAGAGACTCAAGCGCATGGCGCCCGCCGGCCTGGCGGCGTTCGCGAAGCGTACCGAGGCGAAGTCGCGCGTCTATACATACGAGCAAGACCTCATCAACCTGGATAAGGCGATCGAGAAGAGATTCAGGGCCAACAAGAAGGCGTGGGACTATTTCCAGGGCCAGGCGCCGTATTACCGGAAGCTGATGACCGGCTGGCTCAACATGGCGAAGGCGGAGGAGACGAAGTTCCGCCGGCTGGACAAGTTAATAGCTGCATGCGAGAGTGGCAGGCGCATGATGCCATGACCGAGCCCGTCGACGTCACGCCACCACCGGCGGCGAAGAAGTATCGTTCGCCGACTACCTGTTTCAGTTCATCACCATTACGGCTGGCGTGTTGATTGCGCTGCTGATCAACGGCCTGGTCGAGTTGAACAACAACCGCCGGCTGGTGGCCGACGCGCGCGCGACCATTGCGCGCGAGATCGCTGACAACAAGCAGAATTAATCAGCTGGCCGCTGCGACGGCCATTCTCGCGCCCGGTTTCGATCCTGACAAGCCGAACACCAAGGACCTTGAGCTGTTTCGTGAGCGCCTGATGACGCTTCACGGGTCGCTCTTGATCCATACCAACATGGCCAAACGCCTGGCGGAGAATTACGCGGAAGCCCTCAAGCCATGAGGTCTCGAAATTCCAACCGGTGGCCATCACCATGCGTCAGATGACCATGCGACCACACCCCACCCTCGTTGCCCTCGCCTCTGTAGCTCTCGTGGTTACCCTGCGCGCGCAGGAACCAGACGCGCGGCAGATCGCCCAGGAGCGCCAGCAGGCCGAACTCGATGCTCCGAAGATCGTGGACGTGCTCGAGTTAAAGCCGGGCATGACCGTCGCCGACGTGGGGTCAGGCGGGGGCGCCATGACGGTCGTCCTGGGGCACTGGATCGGCTCGGGCCACGTCTTTGCCACCGACATCACCGAGCACGCTCTGCGACAGACGCGCGAGTACGCGAAGAAGGAGGGATTGAGTAACGTCACCGTGATCGAAGGGGCGGCCGCGGCCACGAACCTGCCCGACGCCTGCTGCGATGCCCTCTTACTGCGACACGTCTATCACCACATCTCCGAGATCGAGGCCTTCAACAAGAGCCTGCTCGCCTCGTTGAAACCCGGCGGCCGGCTGGCAATTATCGACTTCGTCCCGGACAAAGGGTCGCCTCTGCCTAAGGGTGTGCCGGCAAACCGCGGTGGCCACGGCATCCCGACGGCCGTCGTGATTGAGGAAATGAAAGCGGCAGGTTTCACCTACGAGCGGACGATCGACAAGTGGCCCCCCGGAGACAAAATCCAGCCGGGGTTCTTAACGCTGTTTCGGAAATGACACCGGCTGCATTCACCGGGAGGGCGGCACTTTAGTGCCGCCGCTGCCGCCGCTGCCGGCGGCTGCAATTGCCTCGCAAATCTCGACGACCGTGAATTCGGTCGAACCCGTCAAGACGTAGTGCGATGGATGGTCGACCAGCTTCGCGCGTACTGGGTTTTCGACAACGTACTTCAGCATCACCAATGGAGACTCATCGAATCGAGCACGGCGATCCCAGAAGCCTGGTTGCCACAATCGGCCGAACCCGCGTTTGCTCCAAAGGAATCCAGTCGACTTCTTCCACTCCGCGATGAATGAACAAAGGTCAGCTTGCGCCGTTAAACCCTTTGTCGCGACATGGGCATGATCCTCCATGAAGGTGTACGCAGGAATTGAGAACTCGCGCTCTGCGGCGTGTCTCAATAACTCCGCGGCCGCCGCCTGCCCGAAATCGATGTTCGCAAACGCCTTAACGCGATTGCGAGTGATCGCGGTGATGAGAAACCGCTCCCGGCCGATGTAGGAAATGCCACTGTGCCGTGGTGGACGTGCCATGCATCGGTGATGATGCAATCGGCGATCCCGTGATGGTGGTTAGGTCATGGCGGCAGGGCGGCACGGGCCGGGTAACGGCGGCACTAAAGTGCCGCCCTCCCGGCGCGAGGCATCGCGGCGGCGATGGCAAACCCGGCGGCGGAGCCGATCAAGCCCCACAGGGCGGGGTCCCACCATCCGGTGCGATCGGTGCCGAAATAAACAGCGAGTAGCGTGCCGACGCCGCCGATGATGCCGCCCATCGCTTCCCTGGCGCCGGCGCGCGGCCACAGCAGCGCCCCTAACACCGGCACGAACAGCGATGCCCCGAGCAACGAATAGAAGATCCGCAACGCGTCGACGATGGTCGCGAGTTGGACCGCGAGGATCATTCCGAGCACGCCGCCGATGAGCGCCGCGATCCTGGCCACCCGCAGCACCTGGTCGGGTGTTGCGGCGGGATTGACGAATCGCTGGTAGAGATCCTTCGACGAGGACGTGGCGAGCATGAACAGGATGGCGTCGCAGGTGCTCACTTCAGCCGAGAACACCGCCGCCAGCGCCAATGCGCCGACAAGACCGGAAGCTCGTAGAGCATCACCGTGGGCAGCACCACGTTCAGGTTGTCGATGCCCGGGATGATTGACGCGCGCCGCCATACCGAGCAGCACCGGGAAGAACGAGAAGATCAGCTGCGCGATGGCGGCCACGCTCAGGCCGATCTTCAGCGCGCGGATGCTTTCGGCGCCGTAGGCCTTGCCAACCAGTCCTGGAGAAATCACAAACCCCGGTCCCAACAGAATCAACATCGTCCAACCCGAGAACGCGCCAGCTGAATACATCGGATCCCAAAACGTGTCGGGCACTCCCGATGCCGCGCTGATTGCCGTTGCGCCGCCGACTTTCGCAAGCACCATGGGCAACGCGACGATGAAGCCGCCGAGGAGGACGACCAACTGAACGGCGTTGACCCAGGCGGAGCTGAGGAGACCGCCGGCGGTGAAGTACAGCGTCATGGCGACACCACCGATCGCGACGCCCTGCCACCGGGGCATACCGGCGACCACGTCGAGCACCGCGGCGCCGGCGATCAGCTGCCCGGCAAGAATGGCCAGCGTGCCGATGGCGATCAGCACCGCGATCACGGCGCGGACCGTCGCGCTGTAACGTTCTTCGAGAAAGTCGCCGATCGTCAGGTGACCGCGCGTCGAGGCGAGCGCCCAGAGTTTCGGACCCACCCAGAGGGCGAGCACCAGGGTGCCGAGTCCAGCCGCGCCGTTCCACCACCAGGCGCTGATGCCGTCCCGATACGCAACGCCCGCCGCGCCGACCGTGGTGCCGGCGCCGATATTTGCCGCCAGCACGGTGCCGCCGACCAGCGACCACGTCAGCTTGCGGCCGGCAACGAAGAAGTCCGCCGGTCCGCGGACGCGCCGGCCAATCCAGACACCAAACGCGGTAATGCCAACGGTGTAGACAAGTAAAAGAACGAGGGGAACGTTCACGACCGACAGCTTATCCGTACTAGCCTGCCTCGCCGAAGTCTTGACGAAGGCGGCGGCACGAATCTGGTAGCGCCACCCATCCCCTGCGGGTATCAACAGGCATGCTGACCCTGTATGCCTTGTTGCTGTCGTTGATCACTGCCCCCACACAGGCGCCGCAAACCGCTGCGGCGCCGCCGAAGCCGTTCGATTGCAGCGCGCCGGAACATCGCCAGTTTGATTTCTGGGTCGGTGAGTGGGAGGTCGTCTACAACCCCGACACGCGCCCTGCCAACACGCCTCCGCCATCTCCCGGTCGGAAACCCGCGATCAACGTCATTCAGAAGGCGCACGACGGGTGTGTGATCATCGAGAATTGGAACGACGGGCAGGGCGGAACGGGACAGAGTTTCAACCTCTACGATCGCGTCTCGCAACGCTGGCAGCAGACGTGGGTCGACAACCGCGGCAGCCTGCACGAATACTGGGGCGGGTTGAAAGATGGCAACATGGTCTACGTTGGCGAGGTGTCCGTTGGTCCGGCGGTGCGATTTGCCGGCAAGCGCACCATGCGCGTGACGTTCACTCCCCTGGGACCCGATCGCATGCGCCAGATGGCCGAAGGGTTGAATTCGGACGGCACCTGGACCACGCAGTACGATTTCATCTACACCCGCCGCGCGAAGACGCCATGACCATTACGGCCGACAGCCCGCGTCATCATCTCGACGTCGTGGTCTTCGCATCGCCGCTGGTGCGGGTCGGCCGCTGGCGCTGCCCGGCCGATCATCCGCAGTTCATTGATTCGGGCCCGACGCCGGATGCGCTGTTCGTGTTTCCGCGCGAGGGCGTGTGGATCAGGCATGACGGCGGCGATCCGTTCGTCGCCGATGCGAATACCGTCACTTACTACAACAAGGGCCAGTCCTACACGCGCGGCAAATTGAGTGCCCGCGGCGATCAGTGCGAGTGGTTCGCGGTGGCGCCCGACGCCATTGCCGAAACGCTGTCGGCGCATGAACCCGCCGCGATCGATCGGCGCGACCTGCCGTTCCGTTTCACGCACGGACCGAGCGATCCAGAGAGCTACCTGCGGCAGCGCATGGTGTTCGAGCATGTGTCGCGCGAGCGGAATGCCGATCAGCTGTTCGTGGAGGAGGCGGTGCTGTCGATCCTGGGCGACGTGACCGGGCTCGCCTACGCGCGGCAGGGCGCCAGGGCCGCCGGCCGCATCCGCCGGCGCCGTGACGTGGACCTGGTGGAAGCCGCGCGCGACGTGATCGCGCGCCAGTTCAAGGACAACCTGTCGCTATCGACCATCGCGCGCGACGTGGAATCGTCGGTGTTCCACCTCGCGAGGGTGTTCAAGGCGCGCACCGGCTTTTCGCTGCACGCCTATCGCAATCAGCTCCGGCTGCGCGCCGCGCTCGAGCGGCTGGCCGAGCCCGGCGTCGACCTGATCGACATCGCGCTCGACCTCGGGTTCTCGAGCCACAGCCACTTCACCGACACGTTCCGACGGAGTTTTGGTAAAACCCCGTCGGTTGTGCGTGAATCTCTGTAATGACGAATGACAAATAACAGATGACGAATGACGAAAGCTCGTCATTCGTCATTCGTCATTCGTCATTCGTCATTGTCCCCGTCTGCGTCGGCCGCCGAAGGCGGTTTGGGCTCGGTCTCCCACCAGAACTGCTTCGGCAGCGGCCTAGCCTGCGGCCACACCATGTTGAGCGTGTCGCCCTCGTAGAGCTCGCCGTTCTTCATCACGTACCGGATCGAGTTGGTGTTCTTGATGTTCTCGAGCGGATTCCGATCCAGCACGAGCAGGTCGGCCATCTTGCCGGCCTCGAGCGAGCCCACGTCCTGCTGCAAGCCGATCGCTTCGGCGCTGTGCATCGTGATCACCTGCAGCGTTTCGTGCGGCGTGAGACCGCCCGAGGCGAGGTTCCACGTTTCCCAATGCGCTCCCAGGCCCTGCAGCTGTCCATGGCTGCCCAGGCCGGCGCGGCCGCCGGCGCGCACCACGTCCGTGACGCCCTTGGCGATCACCGCGTGACCGTACTCTTCAGGCAGGAACCATTGCGGACGACGACGAACCATGCCGTCGAGCAGCTCCCACGGCACCCATTTACGCAGCTTGGCATCGTTCGCCGGCGACTCCGTCTCGAACCAGTAGTTCTCGCTCCACGGCGCGCCATACGCCACGAGGATCGTCGGCGTATAGAAGGTCTTGGACTTCGCCACGAACATCGTCACGTCTTTATAGAGCGGTGCGATCGGGAAGCTGTGCTCCTGGCCTGAGTAGCCGTCGGCCATCTGCGTCAGGTTCAACTTCAAGTCGAGCGAGCCTTCAATGGTCGCCGTGATGCCGTACTCCTTGCACGCCTCGATGATCCACTGGCGGACAATGCGATCGCCGGCCACGTATTGCTTCAGCGTGTTCGTGCGATACGCCTCTTTGTAGCGCTTGACGAATCGGAATGCGGCCTCGCGGCTATCGATGCCCGATCCGGAGAAGACGCCCGGTCCGGTGGCGTAGATCCGCGGTCCCGGCATCATGCCGCTGTCGACCATATCGGCATATGCGAACACATCCGGTGTTGAGGTCTGCGGATCGCGCGTGGTCGTCACGCCATACGCGAGGTTGGCGAGGTACTGCCACACCTCGGTTTGATGGAGGCCGCGCGGCGCCCACATGTGCGAGTGCGCGTCCACCAGGCCCGGCATGATGGTCTTGCCAGCAACGCTGATGGTGCGCGTGCCCGCGGGAACCGTGAGCGATCCGCGCTTGCCGATTGCGGCAATGCGATTGTCGGTTACGAGCACATCGCCTTGCGGGATCACCTCGTTGCCCTTCATGGTGATGATGCGCGCGCCCGTGAGCAGGACCGATCCCTTCGGCCGCGATCGCGGCATCTCGATCACGACGTCGGTCTTCTGTGGATCGGCGGCATCAATCTCTTGGCGGAAGAACTGTGCGCCCCACGCCCAGGTCACGGCTTTTCCGTCGTCTGTCCAGTCGATGTAATCGCCGCCTTCGAGCGACATCGGCTTCACGGGGACGGCGGTGTTCTCCGCGCGGCCCTGGATTCGCACTTCCACGGTTTCGCGTCCGGCCCGCGGCGTGGTGACGAGGTAATGCTTGCCTTGCAGGCTGACGAACGCCCGCGCTCCATCGGGCGAGACGCGGATGTTGTCGGCGCTCGGTGGGTTGTTGCCCGGGCCCACGCCGGTGATCCGCAACAGCGTGCGGCGATCGTAACCATCGATAGTGATCGACTGCAGGCCGCGATTGCCGGTGAAGTAAATGCGCGTGCCATCGTTGCGCGCGAAGTGCGGACCGCGTCCGCCCTGTGCCGACGCCACCAGCGTGCCGGCGCCGCCGGCGGCGGGCATCCACCGGATCTCGAGCGTGTTCGGCGGGTTCACGCCGCCGATCTCACGCGGCGCATGATCATCGTCGCGCTCGTCCTCGGGTGGGGTGTCCATCAGGATCGAATACAGCTGATCCGACGCTGCGCCCGCCATGAACACGATGCGCGAGCCATCCGGGGAGTACCAGGGGTCGAGATAGTAGCCTTCACTCCGCGACAATGTTTGCGCCTGTCCACCGGCTGCCGCCACGCGCTTGATGTGCCCGCCCGTCGTGGTCCACGTGGCATACACGATCGACTGGCCATCCGGCGACCACGCCGGCATGAATTCCCCTTCAACAGCACCCTGCGCACCTTGTGCACCCTGTGCAGCTGTCAACAGACGAGGGGTGCCGCTGGGATAGTCCTGGACGTATAGCCGGTTCATGGCTGAGAACACCAGTTTTCGTCCATCCGGCGACAGTGAGGGCCAGCGGATCAACCGCGCCCGCACCGTGGCGCCGTCTTCCACGCGCACCGGCGTGTAAACGCGCGGCGCTATCTCAGCTTCCACTTTTGCGGTGAAGGGAATTGGCGTGGCTTCGCCGGTCGCAAAGTCGATGCGTTGCAGCTTGCCGTTCACCGGCACGATCAGCGACTTGCCGTCGGGCATGAAGTCGAAGCGCGGCAGCGTGTCGCGGCTGGCGCGCGACTCCTGATCGTCGCGCGTCACCGGATAGGCGAGCCACCGTTCGGCGCCGGTCTCGAGATTGCGGACGCGGAGGCCGGTCTGCGATTTGTGCCGAGTGCCGTAAACGATCGACTTGCCGTCTGGCGAAAGCGCCGGGCGGATGGCGCTGCCTTGCGCATTGGTGATCTGCGTGACGTCGCCGGTCTCGGTATCGTGACGGTGGATCTGCCATAGGGGGAAGCGCGCGTTGTAGGTGAACGTGCCGGTGCGCTGCGTGTAGTAGATGAAGCGGCCGTCGGGCGACACCACCGCGCCCATCCTGTTGATGGGCGGCGCCGGCGGCGGTCCCTGCGCATCCGGGCCGGGCTGCGGCGGCGGCGGCGCACCAACCCGAACACCCGTGCCGCCGTCGCGGTGATACATGAACAACCAGAATGTGCCCGGATCCGGCGGCCGCGACTTCGAGACCACGATGTAGTTGCCGTCCGGCGTCCACGAAGGCGACACCATGATCTGCGGCCGATCGTTGGTGCGGCCGTCCTTGCTCACCGCGCGCGGGTTCGCGCCATCGGCGTCGGCGATCCACAGGTTCTCAACGCCGGTGCGATCGGTGAGGAACGCGATGGTCTTGCCATCCGGCGACCAGGCCGGCTGGCTCTCGAACGACAGCCCGCCCATGATCCGCTTCGCCTCGCCACCGGTAATCGGCATCGTGTAGAGATCGCCGAGCAGGTCGAACAGGATCGTCCGGCCATCGGGGGAGACGTCCACCTGCATCCACGTCACTTCGTCGGTGGTGAACGCGATGGTCTCCGCGGTCTTGAGCGTGAACCCTTCACTGGGCTTGGCGGTGTCGTCCTGGGCTTGCCGCTCCTGGCCGTGGAGCGACGTCAAGCACAACACGCACAGCGTGACTAGGTACAGAGATCTCTTCATGCGCGGAGTATATTTCGGCCCAAGCGAATTTGTGGAGGGTGCTGGCAGCCATGAACTACGGCTGCGCTGGCAATTGCACAACTTTATGCTTTATGCGGTGACACGCGTGGCGTCGGGCGACGGACACTTCTGGGACATGCAGGATACGACCGTCAGTTAGCCCCCGGCATAGTCCCCGGCTTTAGCCGGGGTCCGGCCGATCAGACGATCAGTAGAGAACTTTCTCCTCGCCGAGATCCGCGATCAGCTTCTTGAAGTGCGCCACCAGCATGTCGCGCCGCTTCATCATGGCCTCGATCTCCGCGTTGGTCAGCCAGTCGTCGACAGCGCTCTTCACGTTCTCTTTCGTCAGCGCTTCGAGCTTCGGCAGCAGCGCGCGATCCATCTTCGCGAGGTCCTTGTTGTACATCAGCTCAGGCTGCAGGCGAAACCCGCGCGTGAAGTCGATCATCACGACCTTCCATTCCGGCGTGATGAGCACGTTGGTGAGATTGCGATCGGTATCCCGCACCAGCGCGGTGAACACGCGCATGCGGTACATCTGGTTGTTCCAGTCAGTCGGATTCGGCGGCTGGATCTTCTTTTTCAGCCGATCGCTCTCGTCCATCAGCGTGTCGACGAACCAGCTCATCGATCCGGTCGCGCCGGCCCAGCGCCGCTCGACGTGCACGGGCATCATGTACCCGAGGCCGAGCAGCTCCGCGAGGGCATACGCGCCCAGGTTGTATCGGTAGGAGTCGACGAAGTTGAGCTCGGTTTTCGCCTGACGCCCGGCGCCACTCAGATTCGCCACCGTCTGGCGTTCATCAACTGCCTGAAACACCGCGTCGTGCGTAATCACGCCGTCGCTCAGCGTCACGCGCTTGGGCGCGGTGATGCCTTTATTGGTGGTGCGCGAGCGAATGACCTTGGCGCTCTTGAGGAAGTCTTTCATCTGCTCCACGGTGAGTTGTGGAGCGGGCGCGGGCGCGGCCGCTACGGCCTGCGCGTAGGCAGGGACCTGAACGAACGAGGTCAGTAACAGGACGACGAGGGCGCCGCCGATCCTGGTCATGGGGGACCTCCGCTTTCACCGCCCGAGGCGGGTAAGCAATGCTGTTGCGTTTACTTGACGATCTTCGTGAAGTTCACTGAGGCGCCGCCGATTTCGGGCCGCACGCCCACACTGAACTTGCTCTTGGCCATCGACATGGTCACGGTGCGTGCCGACGCGATGCCGAAGCCTGCACCCATAACGACGTCAGTTGCGTGATGGCGGTTCCATGCCATGCGCGCGAGGGAAACATAGCCGCCGAGGGCATATGCCGGCACGCCGATCTTCCAGCCGTAGTGGCGATGCAGGACGGTGGCCGTCGCAAAGGAGCTCGCCGCATGGCCTGAAGGGAAGGACTTATCGTTGCTGCCATCGGGACGCTCGCGGCGCACGGTGTATTTCAGAGCCTGCACGAGTGTCTGCGACAGCACTTGCGCGCGCACGATATCGCGTCCGACGTCCGCCGCCTTGTTGTTGCCCACGCTCTTGCTGATGCCGTAGGTGGCGAATCCCGCCGTGACCTGAAACGCGAATTGGCCCAGCAGGTTGCCCGACTCGAACGCCGTCGTCGGAATGTTGAACCCGTTGTTGACGCCTTCGCGATCCCACGGTGCCGTGGCGATCGCGACCAGCGAGACGTAGCTCATTACCTTCGCGGTGTCGAAGCTGAAAAAATTCTTGAAGTCCCCGGCCGAAAGCTTGAAGACGTTGGTGGTTTCCACCGCCGTCGCCATCGGCAGCTCGAGGGGCTTGGCCGTTGGGGGCACCACAATCTGGTCACCGTCTGCAGTCGCGGCCGTGGTGGCATCCCCGGGATTTTCGGTCGGCAATGGGTCCTGTGCCCACGCCGGAACCGTCAGGGCGCAAAAAACCAGGGAACACACGGTTAAACGCAAAACGTGCATTGAAACTCTCTAATAGTTGAAATACGAGAAAAGCGGCTAACAGTATCTCACGGCTGACGTTCGAACCCAACCAACGTCCAATTTCCTGAATTCCTTCGAAAATACGCGGAAACCGGCTTCGCCCAGGCCTCGGGGCCGCCAACCGCCGCGAGGTCTACCTTTATGTAATCGGACGATGGCATGGCCGGCATGAGTATTGGGCTCTGGGTTTCTTCGGTAGTCCCGACCAGCGTGGCCCGGTCGGTGGCGTTATCGAACGTGTACCAAAGCGCCCGATAGCCCGGGGCACGGTCTGCCACGGCGCCGTCCGACGCGGCATTGCGGAAGGTCAGACGGCCCTTGGCATCGATGGCTACATCGACAATCGGGTTCACCTTCGGCAAGAACGTCTGCAGGATGCGCACCCGGCGATCGATGATCGCCTTCGCGAGAAACTGTTCCGACTCGGCATCGCCGAACTTTCCTTCCGCGACGGCGGCCCGGATCATGTCGTCGGTGATTGCCGCCAGCTTCATCGCCGCCCAGAACTGGTCGTCCGGGCGCATGTGGCGAAACGCGGAGTTGGTGATGTGCGGCCACCAGGTTTCGGGATCCCACTTCGAGTGATCGCGCGGCAGGCGGCCAATCGCCGGCGATTCGAAATAATCCTGCGTGCGCCACACCGGCACCTTGAACCCGAACGAGAGGACGCGCTTGCCGATCTCACCGGGTTGTTCGACCAGCGCTTCGTAGCCTTCCCATCCCTCGCGCGGACCGACGGCGGCACTGCCCAGCGCCGAACCGAAATCGAGGAGGTAATTCCGGATGAAGCTCCGGCCGTTCTCGGTGATCAACGACGACAGCGAGTTGATGCCCTTCGCGTCGACGTGATTGAGCCACGCGGCGAATACGAAATACCCGCGCAGCTCGCGGCGGTGTTCGTGCGGGATGACGTCGTTGGGATCGTCGGCACGGGTGCCGTGAAAGCGGATGCGTCCGACCGGGCGGCCGGGCGTGGCCTTGCTCAGAATCACGCGATACGAACCGTCGGGATCGCGGTCGGCGCGCGACAGCAACCACGAGATATCGCCCTGGTGCATGGCCCGCGCCATTTCTCCCGGCGGCGTGATGCGCGTGTCTTTGCCGATCACCAGGTTCGCCGGCACCAGCTGGCCGATGTGGTACTCGGCCGTGTGGTAGCCGACCGACCAGAACAGTTTCGCCGCGACAATCTCGCTGCCGGTGGCCATGGCACGCCAGCCGGACGGATCGAACTTGACGAACCACAGTTGGTCCGCGGCGTCGCGAATGGTGAAGCCGGGCGTGACGCCGTCGCTCTTCGCCGACACCACCGTCCACTTGCCGGGTGCGGGGCCGTTGCTGGTGTTGGCGGCCCGCGCCACCATCGCCGGCGTGAGCGGCGTGCGGCCCGCGCGATTGACGAAGTACGGGCCGTCGGGGACTTCGTCGACGGTGTTGATGTTCTTGGCGCGCTGTCCGCGTACCGGATCGCCCGGCGTCGTGAACAGGTTTTCCAGCGTTTGATACGCGAGGTCCGGCTCATAACGCGCCGCCGACTTGACGTCCTGCGTCATCGGCTCGCGCCAGATCGGGTCATCGGGATAGAAGCGCCGTGCCTGCGCGCCGAGCGACAGCGCCGAGGCGGCGACGAGAGTGAGGGTGATCAGCGTGCGTCGATGGCGAGTCATCAGAAGGCCTGCGATCCGCCGAAGATGAGCCGGAGCCCTTCGCGGCCACGCGCCGCCTCGATGCGGAACGCGTTGAAGTTGGCGCCGTGGAACCGCGCGCCGATGCCCCAGGCGGTTTCGAAGTCGGCGGCGCGAAAATCGCGGCGATCGGCGGCCACCTGGCCGGCATCCATGAACAGCGCCATATCGAGGTAGCGTGACGGCCGCCAGCGATACTCACCGCTGAACAACACGCGATTGCGATCCGAGAACCGCCGATTCGCGAACCCGCGCAGCGTGCTGCCGCTGCCGAGATAGGGCGCCAGCATGACCGGCACCTCGTGGCCACTGTCGGGGGTCGTGATGGTCATGAGCGCCCGCGCCGCGAACACGAACTGTTCCCGCACGAGCGGCAGAAGCTGCACCAGTTCGTATTCCTGCGATTTGAACGAGAACGGCGCACCATCGGCTTCCTGGTGGCGCCCGATTGACGCGCGATAGTACCCGCCACGGGTGCTGTAACTGGGCGAATGGCGCCAGTCGATCGCGACCGCGGCCCGCGTGGCGTGAAAGGTCATCTCCTGATCGATGCCCGGCATTTCCTCCGGCGTGAAGAACTGCAGATCGCGATGGGTCTGGATGTTGATGAAGGAATAACTCCCCGTGACCGAGACGAATCGCATCGGCCTGATCGTGGCATTGCCGGCAAACTCCATCGGTGTGTAGTCGTAGCGCTGCCGGGTGTCTTTCGACGATTCCGGCCCGAGGCCGTAGAACGACACCCCGCGCGCGTCCATCCATTCCCCGGCGCCATCGACCTGCAACTTGCCACGCCATAGGGCGGGCGCCACCGCGACGCCGCGCACCATCGTCGAATTGTTCAGTGATATGCCGCTCTGCAGGTTAATCATGGCGGCGTTTTGCAGGCGCTTGAGATAGCCCACGCCGAGGGCCATGCCCGTGCCGCTGAAGACGCTGCCGAACCACGGATACGGGCCGTCGCCGCCGGCCAGCAGCGGCGAAAGCAGGACCCGGCGAATCACCTGCTCGGCCTTGCTCGGCCCTTCGGGGCCGAGCTGCTTCGCCTTCTCGGCCTGTTCTTCCGCGATGGCGTCCACGCGCGTCGACTGCGCCATGGTGGGCGCACTGACCATCGACATCAGGACGAGGAATATGATCGGGCGTTTCAAAGTTGCCATTTGGTGCGTGTATAGGCGACGCGGAAACCATTCCGCTCGGCGTTGCGTTGCGACGCGCTGCCCGGCGCGGCCACCATCATCGCCAGATTGCATCCCTGTGATGCCGCGGTACGTAGACGAATGTCGAGCAGCGCGAGTTGCGCGCCGTTGCGGCGGCCTTCGGGCACCGTGCTGGCACCGGCGAGTAACGCCACGCCGCCGTGCATGAACAACGCGGCGGTGGCAATGGCCTGCCCGTCGCGCTCCGCCACGAAGCAGGTTGCGCATTCGACGCTCGATCGCGCGAACCCGGTGATGAAGGGCAGCACTTCGGGCATCTCGCTCCAGCCGCGCGCGGCGATGCCGCCGTACCAGTCCGCTTCGCTCAGGTCGACCGTGCGGACCGTCAGCTTCGGATTGACGGTGAGGCGGGTTGAATCGTCGATCGGCTGGAACATGACGTTCGAAACTTCAATCGGCTTGTAACCCCGGTGCACCAGCGTGATCAGCAACTCGACACCGGCGAGCGGACTCACTTCATGAAACACCGCGGAGCCTCGCGAGGTAAAAAAACGCTCGATGGCGTCGAAGTCGCGATCCTCTGGGCGCTGATGGATGCCGAGGCCAAATGTCTGGGTGATCGGCGAGCCGACGCCGGCGAACATCACCTGCGTGCCGGCGATCTCGGTGCGGATCGCGCCGGAGTACGGCTCGCGCCGCGCCTGCGCGTCGACGAACGCAGCGTTGCCGTGACCCTCGGTGGTTTCGAGGCGCCGCGCCAGCGGCGCATCCGCGAAAACGGCGATCATGAATGCGACATGTTACCTTGCGGCCACGCGACCCGCGGCTCACGCCCGGAATATTTCTCCAGACCGAGCCGCGCGTGCAGGCGAATCTTCGCATCCGGCTCGACCGCGAGCGCGCGCTTGAAGACCTGTAGCGCCGAGTCCGCGAACAACGCGACGAGGACCGACGGAGGTGTTCCTGTCGTCACGGCTATCAGACCTATTCGATTCCGCTGAACTGTTCAAAGCTCTGGCCGCTGGCCATGAAAATCAACGCGCCGACGAACAGCGCCACATTGAAGACCACCGCAACACTGACGATGGCCATGCCGATCGCCCGGCGCGAGTGCAGGCGATAGCCGATATTTAACAACGACGGCGCCGCGAGCGGCAAGTTGTGCAGCCCCAGCGCCATCAGCGTCAGGGCCAGCCACGCATTCAGTCCCGTAGTTGTCCTGCCGGCGTCGTTATTGCTGAGGATCGCCCGGGTGTGGGCGATGACGAGGCACGACGGCACGAGCACCGCCACGCCGATTGGATAGAGGACCAGCGGCGATCCTTCCAGCGTGTCGAGGAACAACTTCGTGGTCACCGCCAGCACGTGCCCGACGCCCATCGTCGCCAGCATGACGCCGGCGAAGAGATTCATCGCCGCCATCACGAGGCGAGTCGTGGGCAGGCCCGCTCCGCGCTGTCCGGCCATCAACACCGCCACCGACACCACCGCAGCGGACATGGCCACCGGCAGCCATTTGTTCTCACTGACGATTACGGCCGCAAGCTGATCGATCACTACAGTCTTGGCATCCAGATGTCCCGATGTTCCGATTCACCTTGAGGGTAACGCCACGCCGTCACCGATAGGGAGCCTTGCACATCCCACGACACACCGTGGATCAATCCGCCGTACTCGTCATGGACGACGTATTCCTTCGCCAGCTCGAGGTCGAAGACCACCACCTGGGTGTGCGGGCCGGCATTGTCCTTCGTCACGCCGACGAACTCGCCGATCGCGAAGTACCGCGAGTCGGGGCTGAACGCCATCGCCTCGCCGAATTCGCGCTCCTCGGTCTTGGCGCGGCTACCCTCGATGCGGATGCGCCCGATCAGCGGGCCACCCATGCGAGTCTCGTTGTAGTCGATCTTCCTGATTGTGTAGCGGCCGTTCGGCGACTTCATGGATCGTCACTCTCAACGGGGGGACGTGCGGGATTCTAGCGCAACCGGGGCCGCCTCCGTCGGAGCGTGTCGAACGGGTGAGAGAATAGCCTCAAGCAACGGCCGCATCTGAGCCAGTTGCTTGAGCCGAATCACGAAATCCCACGCAGGTTCGAACTTCTTCCACCCGGCGCTATAGGCAAAATGCTTGATCGAATGCTTCAGCGATCGATGCGCTGACGCCGCTTTCACAATCGCGCCCCACTCATAGAACGCCCGGTACGACCAGTCGTAGCCGCGTTTGAGCTCTTCCGCGGAGAGCCCGACTGGCTGATACACGACGTGCCGCGTGTCGTAGAGATCCCAGTTGTTGGTCAGCAGTCGCCCTTGCGTGGCCATCTCGGTATGCAGCTGGGTGCCTGGATACGGTGTAAGCACGTGAAAGGTCGCCGTGGTAATGCCGCTTGATACCGCCCAATCCACTGTGCGGCGGAACACGTCGGGATCGTCGCCGTCGAGGCCGAACACGAAGCTGCCGTTGATCATGATCCCGAGATCGTCGAGCCTGCGAACCACCTCGAGATAATCACGCCCGAGATTCTGCCGCTTGCCGGCGCCCGCCAGGCCGCGGGGCGACAGCGTTTCGAATCCCACGAACAGGCTGCGCAGTCCCGCGGCCGCCGCGTACTCGATCGTGTTGCCGCGCAGGATCGAATCCACGGTGGCCGCGCCCTGGAAGATCCGGTTCATGCCTGCCATGCCGGTGAACAACTCGCGCGCGAACCTGGGATTGCCCAGCAGGTGGTCGTCGAGGAAGTACAGGTGACGTCCGGGCAGCCGGCTGATCTCGGCGAGCGCGGTGTCCACGCGCTGGGTGTAGAACGAACGTCCCCCTTCGAAGAACGCGTCCTTGTAGCAGAACGTGCAATGGTGCGGACAGCCGCGAGACACGACGATGGAGTTGGGCACGAGGTAACGATGGCGCTGGATCAGATCGCGGCGCATTGGCGGCAGGCCATCGAGCGTTCTCAGCGTCGACACATAGCGGCTCCTTGGTGCGCCGTCGGCGAGGTCACGAAGGAACTGGGGAAAGGTGTCTTCACCCGGGCCGAGAAAGATCGTGTCGGCGTGAGGCGCGGCCTCTTCGGGGAGGGACGTGACGTGCAGGCCGCCGAGCGCCACGTGCGCGCCTTTGCGGCGGTAGTGGTCGGCGATGCGATACGCGCGGTAGGCGTTCGTGATGTAGACCTGGATGATCACCAGGTCCGGGTCATCGTCGAGGCAGAGCGGCTCGACGTGCTCGTCCTGGAGTGTGACCTCGGCGTCGGGATCGAGGTACGCGGCGAGCGTGGCCAGGCCAAGCGGCGGAAACAGCGAGGTACTTGATGGGCCGCCAGTAAGGGCTGGTGGCTTCGGTGAGCGCCGGGAGGATCAGTTTGACGCGTCGCGTCTTCCGGAGCAGGTAATGCATGGCTCCGACGATAATACAAATAACTTTGAATTACAAAGTCAAACGTGGAACCGAGCCGAGGTCGCCCGTTAGACCAGCCGCCGGATCTTCATAGCCCCCAGTGGACGTGTTCAGGGCCACATGGAATTTCTCGCAGCGCCACGGCGAAATGCGTCTCCGGTGTTGCGGTGATTCCTCGAAAGACAGTCGTCTATTCAACGCGGCGCTTGAGTCAGCAGCATCCCAAGATACACGCCAGCAACGCCAAACAGAACCTGAGCCAGCACGTTAGCAACGGCCTGGCCCGTCATGCCCGCGCGTAGCAAGACCACCGTGTCGAGCCCGAATGCCGAAAACGTTGTAAAGCCTCCGAGTACGCCTACCGTCACGAACGCTACCAGTGACGGCCTCGCCGACAGTCGTCCAGGGTCCACCGCGCCCACGACCAGACCCAGCGCGGCGCATCCAATCACGTTGACAATCAACGTGGCCAAAGGAAACTGTTGCGCGGGCCACATATAGTGCACCAACCTTCCGACGGCATAGCGCGCCATCGCTCCTACAGCACCGCCAAGCCCGATTGCCAGCCATACCGACATCACAAGAAACTCACCAGGTCAAAAGCAGCGGAGTGCGGCATCCATCGTCAGCTTAGTCGCAAGTCAGGCTGCAAACATCATCGCTACCCGCTGGAAGGAGGTGGAGAGCAGACTTATCGTGACATGTTCCGAGTGACGACTCTGCATCGTCGCTCACAGCCACAGTAACTCCGAGGTCCAGAAGCGACTCCTTCACCGATCATCGAAATGTGCAACCCGGGGAGGGTCCGCGAGGCGTTCAATTTAGGGGAATGAACCTCCGGGCGGCTTCGAACGACTTAGTATTCGAGTCGTGGGAGCATGACTCGACGTGGACCAGACACCCGAGCGGCCCCTCGACGAGTACCTGGTTTTACTAAGCCAGGCGGGCTCGACTGACGCCATGGATGGTCTAGCGCGGCGCTGGACCCCGCGGTTGCTGCGGTACGCCGCGCGGATGCTCGGCGGCTCCATGGAGTCGGCGGAAGCGGCCAGAGACGTAGTGCAGGAAACGTGGGTTGGAGCGATCCGCGGTTTGAGCAGTCTACGCGACCCAGCACAGTTTCCGGCCTGGATCTATGGGATCGCGACGCGCAAGTGTGCCGACGCCATTCGGAGCAATATGCGCCGGAGACGGCTCAACGTCGATTCGGTCGCGGTCGGCGCAGACTCGGGCGAGGCACCTGTGAGTGTGGAGCATCGGATCGACATCGCTACTGGGATCCGGCAACTGCCGCCGAAGCAGCGAACGACAGTCCATCTCTTTTACGGAGAGGACCTGACGGTGGAAGAGATCGCCTCGGCACTGGGCATTCCCGTCGGGACGGTCAAGTCGCGCCTTCATCAAGCGCGCCAGGCCCTGAAGCGCAATTTGGGAGAGACATCATGAACGACGTCGATCGAGCCATTCGTCAATCGTTGTCGGCAGAAGACGCCGAACTCTTCGATCGCCTCAGCCTCGATCAATCGCTCCGCCAGCAAGTGCTTGCCACCTTCGAAGGCCAGCTGCGTTGGATGAACGCCGCAGGCTGGATCGCCGGCTTCGTTCTGTTTGGCGGGGGATGCGTGATGGCGTGGTGGTTCGTGCATGCACCGAATCTCGAAGACATGCTGCGATGGGGCGCAGGGGCGGCCCTCGCGTTTGCCGGCCTCGGGCTGGTGAAGGTGTGGTTTTGGATGGAAATGCAAAAGAACGCCATCATGCGCGAGGTTAAGCGGCTGGAGCTGCAAGTCGCGAGTCTCGCGGCACAGGTCAGACGGCCCTGAGTCAGCAGCCGGGAGCCCACCATGTTGCCGTCTCGTCAGCGCCTCAATGAACTTCTCTACCCAGAGCTTCGGGCCGGGCCGGAATCCGAGCGTTCGCGTTCATTGGATGACGCTAAGAAGACGCCATTTGACGTCATCGAGCTCGTCGGACTGGCAACGGGTCTGGGAGCGGTGACGGCGCTCACTAGCTACGCTGTAGAGGGCCTCGGCCTTGGCGAGCGGTTGGCACGAAGCGTTTCGAACTTCATCGTTGCCGTTCCGTTGCTCGCGTTGACGATGGGGCCCTTTCTGTGGCGACGCACGCGACGAGGATTGCGGAAGCAGATCGAGAAATGACAACAGACGCAATAGCGATACCCACTACTGCCGCTTCCGAATCGAGTGCGGCTGCGGTCATCGCGATGCAATCGTTTCGCTACGTCTATGAAGGCGCGAGCCGACCGGCGGTCGATGAGCTGACCTTCAACGTGAATCGTGGTGAGATCTTCGGCTTTCTCGGCCCAAGTGGCGCGGGCAAGAGCACGACGCAGAACGCTCTGATCGGTCTGCTGACAGGATATCAGGGCTCGATCTCGGTGATGGGCCGCGATCTTCGCCATTGGAATCGTGACTACTACCAGCGGATCGGCGTGGCGTTCGAAGCTCCTAATCACTATCTGAAGCTGACGGCGCGTGAGAATCTCCGGTTGTTCGCCGCGCTCTACGACAAGCCAGCCGAAGATCCGGAGCACCTCCTCGGACGGGTTGGCCTGGCCCTCGACGCCGACAAGCGCGTAGCTGAATTCTCAAAGGGAATGCGCGGCCGGCTGACGCTTGCGCGCGCGTTACAGCATCGGCCGGAACTGTTGTTCCTGGATGAGCCGACGGCGGGCCTGGATCCGTCAACGGCGCGTCAGGTGCGGCACGTCATTCAGGAGGCCCGAGCGAACGGCGCCACCGTATTTCTGACGACCCACGACATGGTCACGGCTCAGGAATTGTGCGACCGTGTGGCGTTCCTCATCGATGGGCGCATGGCCGCAATAGACTCGCCTGGCGCATTGCGCCGCGCCCACGGACGACGAGCCGTTCGGGTTGACTTGCAAACAGCGGAAGGCCGGCAATCGAAGGAGTTCGACCTCGAGAAGCTAGGCCAGAACTCCGCGTTCCTATCCTGGATTGAGTCAGGCGTCGTCGAGTCGATGCACACGCTCGAGACGACGCTCGAGGACGTGTTCGTGCAAGTGACTGGAAAGAGACTCGCGTGACGCGACTTCTGGCTCTGGTCCGCTTCGATGTGATTGTTCAGGCCCGCAATGGCTTCTATTGGGCGAGCGGTTTCGTCGTGCTGGTCGTAAGCGCCTTATTGGCTGCACTTCCCGAAGCCGTGGCGTTGGCGCCATCGCTCTACGTTCCCGCGCTGGCGGCTTTCAATCTGCAAATCACCACGTTCTTCTTCGTTGCGGGCCTGGTGCTTCTCGAACGCGAGGAAGGCACCTTGACTGCGCTCGGCGCGTCTCCAGCGTCGCCACGCATTTACATGACGGCACGGACGATGACCCTGGCCGGTCTTGCCGCTGCCGAGACACTCGTAATCGTCTGGTTTGGCTTTGGACTCCTGGCGTCATGGTGGCTGGTGGCCGGAGTCGTCACCATGGGCGTTACATATACGGGCTTTGGAGCCGCACTCGCGATGCGATACGCGTCGGTGAACGAACTCCTGCTGCCTGCGTCTGTAATCGTCACCTTACTCTTGTTGCCGCTGCTCGGCCACTTTGGTTTGACGCCGCCAATGGTCTGGATATGGCATCCGATGGCGCCCGCCATCGTCTTGATTCGTGGTGCCTACGAACCGATCGGGTTGCCTGCGTCGATTCTCGGAGTCGGCGGCGCGATCGCCTGGGCAATGGGAGCATTCCAGCTTGCGACTCGTGGTGCGGAGCGGTTGATGCGAGACACACGCGCGTCGGGTGGGCGATGAGCGCGAGGGCCTGGCGAGCGTTGGCTGCCGCCGATTCACAGATTCTGTGGCGCGATCCGTTGTTGGGTTGGGTGTTGCTTCTTCCCCTCGGTGTCGCGGTGATGCTCCGTCTCTTGATCCCGGCGATCGAACGCGCGCTGCCTCCTGGGGGTTTCGACCTACGCGATTTCCATCCTCTGATCATGAGTGGCTACCTGCTGACGGCGCCTGGCATCGTCGGCATGGTCGTCGGGTTCATGCTGCTGGACGAACGAGACGCGCGCACGTTGTCGGCGCTGAGGGTGACGCCTCTTTCGATCCGGCAATATCTCGCCTACCGTCTGACGCTGCCGTTGATCGTTGGGACGGCAACCACTCTGATCGCGTACCCGGTAGCCGCTATGACGCCACTGCCGTTTTCCGTTCTCGTGCCCCTTGCGCTGGTCGCCGGCCTATCGGCTCCGAGCCTCGCCCTCCTTCTTGCGCTCGCTGCTCCGAACAAGGTGGCAGGGTTCGCGGTGGTGAAGGTCTTGAACCTGATCAACCTGCTTCCCGTGATCGCCTACTTCGTGCCCGCACCTGTCAATTTGATTGCTGGGATTCTGCCTGCCTTCTGGCCAATGCGCGCCCTTTGGGCCGCCGCCGAGGGAGAAACGATGCTGCCGTTCATGTCAATCGGGACTATCTGGGCTAGCCTGGTCCTGATAGTCGTGGCGGTCGCATTCGAGCGCCGTCTTGGCTTACGGTCTTGACGTGGTTGAAAGCGCGCTACGCGCTACGTCGACGCCGAACAACGTCCGCGAGAAAGCCAGCAGCGGCAACGAGAAACGGCAGGCTCAGCAAAAAGACGAATGACGGATCCAGCGAGTTGAACCAAGCGGCCCATTGCTGGAGGTCAAAGGCCTCGGCGATCGGCGATCGCGATGACACCAGTCGATGATAGTAGCGCGCGCGCCGTCCAGCAAGGCCGACGTGTTCACATCAAAGCAGCCGAAATGCAGCAACCGCCACGAGAGTCGGACCCAGTGCGCCAAGGAGTAGGCTCACAGGACTGATGCCGTCACCGAAAAACCGGCTGAGCAGGGCTTGTCCAGCGGGATTCGGAGCATTTGCAATCACAGTTAGCCCGCCTCCAGTCACCGCCCCTTCCACCACCGCGATCTTCATCGACTCGCTCAAATTCGGAACCAGTGTCGCAAGCAACGTGATCATCGCGTTGTCGTTGAACGCGGTGAGTACTGTCGCGGCGATGAACAGCGGTGCTTCAGCAAGACGGCCGAGAACAGGCGCAATCCACCAGCCCTGCAAGCCGCCGTGAATCACGAGTCCCGCGAGGAAGAATCCGACCAGGAGGGGCGGTTTCAGATCTATGCGGCTCTGATAGGGAGCGGTCGCGTTGGCAAACCCGAGGAAGATCATGAAACCGCCGACGAAGAGCCCCGGGTAATGCGCCGTAAGGACCGTCCACGCCATGAAGCCGATGTGGGTCGCTGTGACCCACGGAGGTACGGAGCTCGACGAGAGGCCGTCCGTTTCCTCGGGCTCGAACACGTCGGGCGCGGCAGCCTCGCCTGCCAGACTCGAGAGTTCCTTCCTGAAGATGAACCAATAGGCGACGGTCGAAACACCGATCGCGAGGGCGGCTCGCCAGCCGAAATGACCGAGCATGAAGCTCAAGTCCCAACCCCACGGACGGGCGACCATCAGGACAGGAGGAGCTGCGAAATGGGTCAGTGTTCCACCGATCGACACGTTGACAAACAGCAAACCGAGCGTCGCGTACTTCAGCTTGAGGCTGGGCCCAAGGTCATAGAATTGCCTCGCCAGCAGCAATGCGCAAATGGTCATCGCTCCAGGCTCGGTTATGAATGAACCGAGGAGCGGGCCAACTGTAAGAATCGTCAGCCACCACGCCGCCGGCGTTGCCCCTCCGAAGTTGGCAACGAGTCTCAACGATTGCTCCGCGAACGTGACAATCGGCCTCGTTGATGCCAGTGCCATAATCACGACGACGAACAGCGGCTCTGTATACGTGATGTCGTTGAAGTAATGAGTAGCGGTGTCCCATCCCGCATAGGCCACCATCGCCGCCACAAGAACCACTGCCCACAATCCGAAGACCGCCTCAATCTCGCCGAGAAAGTGCAGGAGCTCCGCTGCTACGCTCGGTGTCGGCGGCTTGCCAGCGGCCCGCGAGCGCTTATCATGGGCTTGCTGGACTTTTGATGCGTGTCTCGAGAACCTCACGGCAGCAAAAGTGTGGGCAATGGCAAGG
This sequence comes from uncultured Acidimicrobiia bacterium, assembly GCA_963784445.1. Classification (GTDB taxonomy): domain Bacteria; phylum Acidobacteriota; class Vicinamibacteria; order Vicinamibacterales; family UBA2999; genus 12-FULL-67-14b. The sequence goes on from CAWARO010000004.1 coordinate 888,435, forward strand.
GCGAAGATCAGTGTCGCTATCGCATTGAACGGCTCCATCCGTACGCGCTCAACCAACAATTCAACGATCGACAATCCACTCTGGTCCGGATATGACGAGAGGGCCCGTGGCAGGGACGCGACCTCAGGCGCCGAGATCATCGGTTAATGATAGTCGGGTATGAGTCTCACAACGACCCGTTGGAGGATGGCGGCCCGACCACCCGGTTACCTGCAGCAGAAAGCAGCTGCACCCTTTTCGAAGATGTTCAGTATACGCGTAGTGCCATCAGTGCGGCGAGCCGAGGCGACGAATGACTCGCTCCAGCATCCGACGAAATGACGTCCGCTCATAAGGCGAGACGTCATCCAATGCCTTCGATATCGCTTGTTCGACGGTTCCCGTCATCACTGCGGTGACGCTGGCTCCGCTGCCGGTTAGGTAGTAGCCTGACAATCCACCTTGCTGTGTGAGCAAGTTCTTAGGGACAAGCTGCTCGAGAGCTGACTGAAGATCGGAGGGGTCAAGCGAAATGACGCCCGCAAGTCGAACGCGAGTGATTCCTGGCTCCAATCCTACAAATCTTAAGATAGAACGTTGAGGCCCTGTAACACCGAGCCTCGTTTCCATCTCGAGGGACGTTCGCTCCAAAGCAGCATTGAGGCTCCAGAGTAATGGCAACAGCCGCAACGATTCGGGAACCGTGGAAGAGTCGGGGAGATCGGATGACGAATTCATTTCATGGAAAGTTGAGACTTAGGTCGGCCATACCAGTCCTCCAGGTTCGACACCTGTGAGGATGGCGGCCCGACCATCCAGGAATTCCCTGCAGCCCACGGACGAGCTGCACCCTTGCGTGACTGACGCCAGTATAGCCGCAGTGGAGCGCGGCGCAGCCCTTGCACTCGATAGCACTGACTCACAATGAGTACCCCACTCGAAGACTACGCCATCATCGGAGACTGCGAGACCGCCGCACTGGTCTCACGTGCCGGATCGATCGACTGGTTATGCTGGCCGCGATTCGACTCGCCAGCATGCTTCGCGGCCCTGCTGGGAACATCTGAGCACGGCCGCTGGATTATCGAGGCGGTCACGCCGGACGCTCGCACATCGAGACGGTATCGCGGCAACACTCTGATCCTTGAAACGACCATCGAAACGGCGTCTGGCGCGGTGACGCTGATCGACTTCATGCCGCCACGGGGCAGGGATTCTGACGTGGTCCGCATCGTGCGCGGCGATCGCGGCAGGGTGCGGATGCGCACCGAACTGATTCTGCGGTTCGATTATGGCCGCACGGTGCCGTGGGTGACCCAACAGTCCGACGGCGCATGGTGTGCCATCGCCGGGCCCGACATGGTTCTACTCCACACACCGGTCGCGTTGCATGACGGGCAGATGCGCACGGTCGGCGAGTTCGACGTCAGCGCGGGGCAAACAGTGCCCTTCGTCCTCACCCACGGCGCATCGCATCTCGCGCCGCCGGCTTTTGCCGATCCGGAATCATCGCTCGCGACCACCGAGGCATTCTGGGCTGAGTGGCTCGCGCCCGGCGAGGCGCGCGGGCCCTGGGCCGACGCCGAGAACCGCTCGGCGCTGACGTTGAAGGCGCTCACCTATGCGCCCACAGGGGGCATTGTCGCCGCGGCGACGACTTCGCTGCCGGAGAAGATCGGCGGCGTCCGCAACTGGGACTACCGTTACTGCTGGGTACGGGATGCGACGCTCACATTGCTCGCGCTGATGAATGCCGGCTATTTCGAAGAAGCGCGCGCGTGGCGTGACTGGCTGCTGCGAGCCGCGGCGGGGGCACCCGCGCAAATGCAGATGCTCTACGGGGTCGCCGGTGAGAGGCGCCTGATCGAATACGAGTTGCCGTGGCTGCCGGGATATGAGGCGTCTCCTCCCGTTCGTGTCGGCAACGTCGCATCGCGACAGCTGCAACTCGACGTTTACGGAGAGTTGATGGACGCGCTGTATCAGGCACGCCGCGGCGGACTGACACCTCGCGACAGCGATTGGGCGTTTCAGCGCACGCTACTCGAACATGTCGAAGAAGTTTGGACCAATTGCGATGAGGGCATTTGGGAAACGCGCGGACCGTCACAGCATTTCACCTTTTCAAAGGTGATGGCGTGGGTGGCGCTCGACCGCGGCATCCGAACCGCTGAGGAGTTCGACCTCATCGGTCCGCTCGATCGATGGAAAGGCGTGCGCCGGACTATCCACCAGGAGGTATGCGCCCGCGGTTTCGATCGGGACCTCGGCAGCTTCGTCCAGGCCTTTGGCTCGACGGAACTCGATGCCAGCCTGCTCCTGCTCCCCACCACGGGCTTCTTGCCGGTGACCGACGCTCGCATCAAGGGCACCATTGCAGCAATCGAACGCCACCTCCTCGTCGACGGTTTCGTTCTGCGCTACAACAGTGCGCGCGCCGAGGACGGCCTGCCTCCGGGTGAAGGGGCGTTTCTCGCCTGTACCTTCTGGCTCGCCGATGCCTACGTGCTGCTCGGCCGTATGGACGATGCGCGCCGCCTGTTCGAGAACGTGTTGGCGATCGCGAACGATGTCGGTCTCCTGGCCGAGGAATACGATCCGCGCCAGCGACGCATGGTCGGCAATTTCCCGCAGGCTTTCTCGCATGTGGCCTTGATAAACACGGCCTACAACCTCGCGCACGCCGCGAAACCGGCGGCGCAGCGCGCAACCTAGCCGACGACGCACAGCTCTCCTCCGCCGGTCAACGCCGGCAAAGTCACGGTCACCGACGTCCCTTGCCCAGGTCCGTCGCTGTCGACGCTGATTCGACCGTGATGTTCCTCGATCACATCGCGGCAGATGGCCAAGCCCAGACCGAGACCGTCATGGCGTCGGCCGGATCGAGCAGCCTGTTCAAAGCGTTCGAAGACTAACGGAAGGAACTCCCGGTCGATGCCTTGCCCGGTGTCTACAATACGCACCTCGAATTCCGTATTGCTCTTCATCAGTTCGACATCGATGCCGCCGGTGCCCGTGAACTTCACGGCATTGGCCAGCACGTTGCCAAACGCCTGCTGGAGCCGTTCCCTGTCGCCGCACACCATGCAGGACGTTCCAGGCAGCGTGACCGAGAGAGCGAGTCCAGAGGATCGTGTGGCGGGCTTGACGACATCTATGGCGGTTTCGATGGGTATCCGGAGATCGAGAGCTTCCATGCGCAGCCGCATCTGGCTTCTCTCTGTCCGCATCGCGTCCAAGATGTCTTCGATGAGACGACGCTGCGCTTGTGTGCTCGACGCGATGCTCCTGAGCGCGGTGGCCGTTAGGACAGCATCGGCCTTTCCCGACTGAAGGACGTTGATCCAGCCCACAATGGAGTTGAGCGGCGTGCGCAGCTCGTGGGCAAGTACGCTCAACAAATCCCGATTCAATGGCTCGATCGGCCGAATGCGACGAGTGCGCGCCGGAGTTCGCCAAGTTCGTCGGTATGCCGCGCCCATTACTGCCACCCCCGCCAGCGCGGTGAGGCACACGATCAGAGACGGTTTCGGCGCGGTGTTCATATCGTCGATACTGGTTTGACCACCGATGAATGTCTGCCAAGCGCCGTGATCAGCACGTTGAGCAGGCGCGTGTACTTGGCGTCTACGTCCCGTAACTGTTGCCGGTAGTCATCGGCTCTCAGCTTTTGCGCTCGAGCACCGTTGAACATGATCTGCCGCGTGCCATCTTCGTATACGACGTCGACTTCCGAGGGTTGATCCGAGTCGCTCGGAAGACCATCTGCGCCTGAATCCATGACGAACACCTTCCCCTGCGGCGTCGGTGTCGCTTGCAGGTCCATGTAGATGTCGCGAAACTGGCGAGCGGCGAGGCGGGCGGATAGCGCATCGACCGACGGATGTCGAGCGCGGACCACCAGCAACTGGCCTCCCTTGATGTGTAGCGCCGCCACGAACGATCCCGGCTCCGTTGGATCTATTGATGCGATCGAGTCCAAGCCCGCCTCGTTCAAGGCGCTAATGAGATTTTGGGTTGCTGTAATCGATGCGCCGTTCTGCGCGGCCTCGATGCCGAAGGCAGATAGCACTGCGACAACTACGGCGCATTTACCTAGGATGGTTCTCATCGTTCGCACCTCATTCGGGAGATCGCCTCGCTAATCTCCTGACACTGTTTCGACCACACCATCCCGCAACGCCTCGACATTGTCGGGTGTGAGCTTCACTTCAACGACTTCACCGTCGCCGCCCGCCGATCGGCGCGGCCCATCGTTGATCGACAGCGTCACCGAACCGGCGTTGCCGAGTCGCAGCGAGATCATGCGCTGACCCTCGAAAACCACTCGCTCACCAGGCTCGACGAGCCTGTACAACGCACGCTCACCATCACTCTCAGCAGCGACCCAGCACCAACCGGTGGCCGCCATCTCGATCCGAAGCGGAACGTCCATCTGCGAAGGAGTGCTGGTGGTCCCTGCCGCTAACTCACTCGCCCTGTGAATGGCGGGGGAAGCAGCAGCGGTACCGAGTCGCGCGCGCGCCGGAATTAGCTCACCGGCGAACGTGGCGGCCGGCAGCGGCGGTTCAACACCGTCCGGCCAGGCGAACCATCCAATCGCAAGCGCGATCGGGAACATGAGCGTCACAATGGAACGTCGTGGAGAAGGCGTCAGCTGCCTGACCCATTTGTCCTCAAGTACGACGTTCCTGTTTGCCACGGCCGCTGGGTTGGTTACTGGTTCGAACTCTTTGTCATAGTCGGCTGCAATCTCTTTTGGATCGAGGCCGACTTCGCCAGCCAGTGAACGGAGATAACCCTTGCGGTAGATCCCGCCAGGCAGGCTCTCGAAGTCATTTCGCTCGATTGCCTGGAGCACACCAATCGAGAGCTTGGTTCGGCCCGCGGCATCCTGAAGTGACAGGCCGCGTTGCTGACGGGCACGTCGAAGGCGCCCGCCAATGTCGAGGGTGATGCTGTCGTCGATCATCGCGGCCGCGACCTCCTTTCCACCGATGCCTCGTGCCGGTCTGTATCGTCTCGCAGATACGACTGCGCTTTCTTGATGGCACGGGCATCTTCTTCCGTAAGCCAATACCCAGGCTGTCGGAGGTGCTGGTAATAGTCAGCTTCCCACTGTCGATCGATGTGCTGTGCGCGGTCATACTGCGCCGCACTCTTTAAGGCCTGGCGGGTGACCTTCACTGCGACTGACCGATCCGGCCACGAGATGTCGGCAATCCACTCCGGCGCGACGAGGACCTGTTTGCCGAACCACCAGTTGCTGGTATCGACCACGAAGTAGCGGATTGCCCAGCTCACGTCGTCGAACAAGAGGTTCTCCACATGTCCGAGATCGCCGTCGAGGGCACGAATGACATAGCCAGACACTTCCGAACCGCTGCGCAGGTGAGTGTCACCCTGGTCGGCGGCCTTCTGTTCCGCTTCGGCAGCGCTCGCGCGTCGGGACGCGATCTGCTCTGGAGTCGGCAGCACGGGAAGGGCGTGTAAACCCCACAGGCCGGCGTGGCCCCAGTAATACGGATAGCCGTAGTAGTCGGAGTAGTCCCGCTCATGTCGGCGTGAGACCGGCTGGTGAGTATCGATGCCGGGACTGTCCTTCACGCGATCGCGTGAGATCGACAACAACAGCCGCTGGGCGCCCCACTCGGAGTGGCTGATCGATAGGGGTGAGATCAGGACCCGGCGTCCCGGCAGCCAGCGACCCGTATCCACGACGACGTAGCGAATGGCCCAGCGTTCATCGTCAAAATAGATATCATCCACGGCGCCAATCCGACCGTCGGTCGCCACGATCTCGAACTTCTTCAGGTGCTCCAGGCTTCGAATCATTGCGTCCTCCCTTCGCGCGCTCCGGTCGACGCAGTGCGAACGATCTCGCGCGCGTGGCGCCAGACGTAGTCCCACGACGGCGGAGCATCGACGTTCCAGATGTATCGAGACAGCCGTTGCTGGACGGTGGCGAAGTACGTAGCTCCCAAACTGTCATGCGCATCGGCGATGCCTCGGTTGTAGGCACGAACCGCACGCTCGAGGTCGCCGTCACTTTCCTCGAGCATCATGTTCATCCACAGTGCGACAAAGCGCGTGGCCATCCACGGGTTGTCGTAGTCGTCCTCAGTGAGTGCGGCGTCGACTCGCCCGCCGGCGTGCAGTTCGCGAAGCCGCTGGCGGGCGAAGAATGACGCCTGCCCGAGACCCACATCCCAAGTGCCGTCACGGTTCACGGACCGCGCTCGATGGTCGAACCACGACTCCGACATGACGATCGCAGCCAGCGTTTCGGAGATCGTCGCTGCCGGCAGGTTGAATGCGGATCCGACCTGATAGAAGCCTGACCAGTAGGCGATCATGCGACGATAGGCAACGGTGCGAATGGGTTGTGGCACTGCATCCCAGTCGAATGCGTTCATCCTGTCCCATGCAGCAGGGTTGTTAAGGATGTCGGCGTAGCGGCGCAGCATATTGTCGAGACTTGCCGCACGCAGCGGTGACCGCACGCCATTCCAGTCCTCGAGATGCATGCGCTTCCACAGCTCGACGCTGTCGCGCACTTCCTGCTCGGTGGTGATCCACGGCGCGTGTCGTCCTGCGGCCGACACCGTGACCACGATCGGGATCGGATTTGCGAACAGGCCTGTCAGAGGCGCCGGTGACGATGGTATCGATTCGAAGGTCGTGGTACGGAGCCACTGATCGGCAGCGGCCGCAAGCGTCATCAACGCAGCGAACGCAGCCGCCGCCCAGCATCCCTGTCGCCACCGCTTTGGGATGCGAAGTGCGGCGCTGCCGGGTTTCCAATTGGCGTGGTGCAGTCCTGCAGCATCGACTGGCGTCAGGAGTTTTTCCACGTCACGCGCTCCTTTCGGCCGTCGAAGACATGCTCACCGACGCAGGCTCTGTCGGATCGGCGGCGAACGATGCACGAATGCGCGGGAGGCTGTCAGGGTGCTCACGCTGAATGAACCCGACCAGCTTTTCTCGTACCTCACAGCGAAGGTCCCAGGCCAGCGACGCATCGGCGGCACTCGCCAGTGCGCGGACTTCTACCGTGTGTTCTTTCGCGTCAGTCACTTGGAGGACATTGACGCGGCCGTCCCAATGCCGTGACTGCTGCAAAATCCGCGTGAGTTCCGCGCGCAGTGCTGTCACTGGCACGGAGTAATCCAAATGGAACGTGACGGTGCAAAGGATGTCTGAGGATGAGCGCGTCCAGTTCTGGAACGGTCGCTCGATGAAATGTGTCATCGGCACAATCAGGCGTCGCTGGTCCCAGATTCGCACCACGACATACGTCAGCGTGATGTCCTCGATGCGGCCCCATTCGTTCTCGACGATGACCACGTCGTCGACGCGAATCGGCTGCGTCAGTGCGATCTGGAACCCTGCTAACAACGTGGCAATACTGCGTTGGGCCGCCAGTCCGACGACAATGCCGGCCACGCCGGCTGACGCGAGGATGCTGGCACCGAACTGCCGAACCGACTCGAACACCATCAGCATTGACGCCAGCGTGAACACGCCGATGACGGTCAGCGCCACCTTCTTCAGCACCAGAACCTGGGTATGGATGGCCCGGGCCTGCAGGTTGTCCGCGACGTCGGTGCGGTGTTGCTTGACCACGAACGCGGCGGTCGCATCCACGACCTGATAGAGGATGAACGCCACCACTCCAATAAGCATCAGGCTGGTGGCGTTGCGAACGACCTCGGCGAGCGCCGGAGACACTGATAGAGCGGGAGCGCCGAGAATCACGGCCAGAAGTGGAAGCGCCCGCCGAACCGTCTTGCCAGCGAGCGGCAGCAGAACGTCGTCCCACGATGTGTCCGCCTGAGCGGATAGCGAAGCGAGGAAGAGCTCGATGATTCCGCCGAGACGCCACAACAGCCAGAACAGAGCGCCAACAACACTGAATCCATAGACCCAGTTCAGGCCGATCAGAGCCGTTTCTCTCACCGTGACCGGAGCCGAATCGCGTACGGCCAGATCGAGCGCAAAGGCGACGCCCTGAATCCAAACCAGTAGCGCCGCCGGAGGAAGCATCTCGTGCAACGCGCGGGTCAGCCATCGCCGCCAGCGCGCCTCGTCGACAGAGACCCAGCGCGCACCGGCTTCATAGCGGCGAGAGTGAAGCCGGACCCACCAGCGCAGCAACAGATGCGTGAGCCCCAGTAATGCGAGGAACGAGGCGGCGAGTGCGATGGTGGGAACACCCCACTGCTCGGCCAGCCGGGTCGACATGAATCCTCCAGCGCCGATGTAATGGCGGGAGGCACAGCAACCGCCCAGTGCGTCGACCACATTTGTATCGACGGACCCGGGGGTGTGTGCCACCCATGTTGGGGAATGCGTTCAAGCAACGGCTCAACACGCGCACCCCATGTCCCGAGTATTCCGCCGCTGGCTGTGGCGGGCCATCAGGTGGATGTAGGAGAAGTCAGGCCTTTTGGGGGGAGCTCCGCCGTCTCCGGTCTTTACCGGATGCTCTCCGTTGGGTTGGATGTCATAGGCTGGGATGATGGAGCGGAAATGCGGCTGAGAACGTGGCTGGTCGCCGCACTGGGCCTGGGCAGCCTCGTTGTCTTGATGGCCGTGTCGATGCTTGCATCCGCGCGGACAACGCAAGACATTTACGTGCAACTTGACGAGCTCAACCGTCATCATCGACGCGTCGAAGAGAGCCTGCGCCGACTCCGTTCCGACGTGAACCTGTCCGGCATCTTCGTCCGCGATTACCTCCTCGACGTCGCGCGTGAGCGGGCGCCTGAGTACCGACAACAGATCGCCGAGTTCCGCCGCACCAATCTGGCCACGCTGGCCGAATTGAAAGTGCTGATCGAGCACGACGATCAGATCGCCAGCCTGGAGTCCAAGCTGGATGAGTACTGGCAAACGTTCGAGCCGCTCTTCGATTGGACCACGACCGAGAAGATCGTTCGCAGTGCAAGCTTCCTTCGCCGCGAGGTCGTGCCCAGGCGGGAGGCGGCGCTAACCATCGCACGCGAGATCGAACAACTCAACAATGACAACCTGGCGGCACAACAGCAGGAGGTTGTCAGGCGGCAGATCGCCGTGCGCGAGGAATTGCGGAGCAGGCTGTGGCAAACAGTTTCGCTCGGCCTCCTGGTGGCTGTCATCGTGGTGTTTCGGCTGCGCGTGCTAGAGAGACGTTCCGATCAGGCGGAGCACCAGATGCGCGAGCTGTCGCAACGGCTCGTCAACGCACAGGAGGAAGAGCGCAAGCATCTGTCCCGTGAGCTGCACGATCACGTGGCTCAGGTGCTGACGGGATTGCGGATGGAACTCGGGCGAATTGAACGGCTGAGCCCTACGGTGTCGTCGGTGGTCAGCGAATGCAAGGGACTGGTCGACGAGATCTTTCTCACGGTTCGCAGTCTTGCCCTCGGTTTGCGCCCCAGCATGCTCGACGACTTGGGCCTGCAAGCGGCGCTGGAATGGCATGTTCGAGATTTCATGTCGCGTTATGCGATCAAGGTCGACCTCAAGATGGCCGGCGACTTCGATCGGCTCCCCGAGAGTCACCGGACGTGTGTGTACCGCGTGGTGCAGGAGGCGTTGACCAATTGCGTGCGCCATGCGGACGCTCATCACATCACGGTCAATGTGAAGACCAAGGATCGGGAACTGCACCTGTTGGTACGAGACGACGGCGTGGGCCTGAACCCGGCGCATCGAGGGCGCGGTCTTGGCCTGATTGGGATTGACGAGCGCGTCAAGGAACTGCGCGGCACCGTGGTGATCTCGCCCGATGGTGCACGCGGCACGACGGTGGATGTGCGACTGCCGCTACCGGCTGTGGCCACGGAGGCGCGCCTTGCGAGTGCTGCTAGCTGACGATCACGCCATCGTACGCCGAGGACTGCGGGGATTGCTCGAGGCCGCCGACATCGCCGTTGTCGCAGAGGCAGCGGACGGCCTGGAAGCCATCCGCCTCTGCGAGGAGCAGCATCCAGATATGTTGATTCTGGACATTTCAATGCCAAAACTCAGCGGCATCGAGGTCGCCGCGCGCGCACAAAAAATGGAGCATGCGCCCGGGGTCATCATCCTGAGCGTTCATGGCGATGAGTCGTACATTATGCGGGCATTGGCTGTGGGCGCCCGTGCCTACCTCCTGAAGAGTGCGACAGACGAGGATCTCATTCCCGCCGTTCGCGCGGTGGCAACAGGAAAACCATTCTTCAGTCCAGCCGTTGCTGCCGTCCTCGTCGAGGATTACGTTCGTCAACTGCAGCAGCGAGGACTGACCGATTCGTACCACCTGTTGACGGATCGGGAGAAGGAGGTTCTCCAGCTGCTGGCAGAAGGGCGTTCCAATAAAGAAGTCGCCACGCTTCTGACGTTGGGTCTCTCCACTGTGGAAACGCATCGAGCCAACCTGATGCAAAAGCTCAATCTTCACAACACGGCGGAGATTGTGCTCTACGCAGTCAGGAAGGGACTGATCGTATAGGTCACAGACAAACATGCGTCTTTCCCTCCGGTTCATCGTCCCGCTGCTGGTCGTCCTGGCGGCATTCGCCTACGCTGTGTTGCCGCTGGTCGACGGCCTCACCGTGCGCTGGTTCATACGCGATCTGGACATTCGCGCCACCCTGATTGCGAACACGGTCCGCGAGCCGATTGCGAATGCCATTCGTTCCGGCGACACCACACGGGTCGTCGAGGCGCTTACGCGCATCACCGAAGACGAGCGCGTCTACGCCGTGGCCTTCTGTGAGTCGCCGCTGGCGACACCGCTCTCGGCCGGCACCCTTCCGCCCGACATGCAGTGTGCCGACCTCGCCGCCTTCACCGGCCAGCCAGGCCACATCCTGACGAGCGCGCAGGGGCCCCTCTTGATGTCGGTGCGCGCACTCGCCGTCGGCGGGCGGCCGGCAGGCGACCTCGTGCTGCTCCACGACATGAGCTTCGTGACCCGCCGCAGCGAGGAAACCCGGCGCTATGTGTTCGCGTTGTTCGTCGGCCTCGGCGTGATCGTGTCGCTGCTGACGGTGATCATCGCCCAACTGAGCTGGCGCGGCTGGGAACAAGGCATGCGCGCGCTGCTGCGCGGCGAGGGACTGCTGCGAGCGGCGGACCAACCGGACGTGCCGGAATTCCGGCCACTGGCGCGCGATCTCCGCGAGTTGATCCGAGACATCGAATCCGAGCGCCGGCCGCGCGACGAAGATCGATTCGCCTGGTCGCCGGATGCGCTGCGGGCCGTGCTGCACCACGAGTTGCGCGGACAGGAAGTGATCGTGGTATCGAACCGCGAACCCTACATTCACATGCGCAAGGGTGAGTCGATCGAGGTCCGCCGTCCGGCGAGTGGCCTGGTCACGGCGCTCGAGCCGATCATGCGCACCTGCTCGGGGACGTGGATCGCTCACGGCAGCGGCTCCGCCGATCGAGACGTCGTTGACCGCCACAATCGCATAGAGGTTCCACCGGACCGACCGGGTTACCGACTGCGGCGTGTCTGGCTGACGCAGGCCGAGGAAGCCGGCTACTACTACGGCTTCGCGAACGAGGGCTTGTGGCCACTCTGTCACATCGCGCACGTTCGCCCGACGTTCCGAACGTCGGACTGGACGCAGTACGTGTGCGTCAATCGCATCTTCGCGGACGCGGTCGTCAAAGAGGCCACGTCACCGGACCCGATCGTGCTCATCCAGGACTATCACCTCGCACTGTTGCCGCGCATGGTCCGCGAGGCGTTGCCAGGCGCGACCATCATCACGTTCTGGCACATTCCGTGGCCCAATCCCGAAGCCTTCGCGATTTGCCCGTGGCGCGAGGAGCTGCTCGATGGGCTGTTGGGCAGCAGCATTCTCGGGTTCCACACGCAGTTTCATTGCAACAACTTCGTGGACACGGTCGATCGGCAGCTTGAAGCGAGGGTCGATCGCGAGACGTTTGGCGTCTCCTACCGCCGCGAGCTGACGGCCGTGAAGCGGTATCCCATCTCGATCGAGTGGCCCTTGTCTCCTGACTTGACCGCGAGTCCGGTTGCAGAATGCCGGGCCGAGGTGCGACGGCGGCACGGATTGCCGGACAATCAGGCGATCGGCGTTGGCGTGGACCGGTTCGATTACACCAAGGGCATCGAGGAGCGGTTACGGGCGGTCGAACGCCTGCTGGAGCGATGGCCGGAGTGGGTCGGGCAGTTTACCTTCATTCAGATCGCCGCCCCGACGCGCAGCGGCATCGAGGAGTACGACCACTATCAGACTCGCGTTCGTGCGCTGGTTGAGCGGATCAACGCGCGATTCGCCGACGCCAGCAGCCTTCCGGCCATCATCCTGTTGTCCGCGCACCACGAGCCTCATGCCGTGCACCAGTACTACCGAGCGGCTGAGCTGTGTATGGTCAGTAGCCTGCACGATGGCATGAACCTCGTGGCGAAGGAATTCGTCGCCTCGCGTGACGACGAACGAGGGGTGCTGGTGCTCAGCCAGTTCACGGGCGCGGCGCGCGAGCTTGCGGAGGCGATTATCGTCAATCCCTACGACACCGACGAATGTGCGGGCGCGTTGCACGCCGCGCTCGAGATGCCTGAACGGGAACAGCGCGCCAGGATGCGGCTGATGCGGAGCTTGGTCGCGGAATTCAACGTCTTCAGGTGGGCCGGGCGCATGTTGATCGACGCGGCAGGGATGCGCAAACGGCGACGGCTGCTGGATCGTCTGGTGACAAGAGATGCTCGGCCAGAGACAGTGTCGACGGTCGATCAGAACGCATGACGCTGCCGGTCACAGGTGTCGCATACTTCCTCGATATCGACGGCACGCTCGTCGACCTGGCCGACACGCCACGGGCCGTGAAGCTCCATCCAGCGCTACCAGAATTGGTAGAAGCGCTCTATCAGTCTTCAGGGGGCGCTATCGCGCTCATCACTGGGCGTTCGATAGCCGATGCGGATCGGCTCTTTCCGAGGCGACGTTTGCCAGTCGCCGGTCAGCACGGGCACGAGCGCCGGTCCGCGAACGGCGTGATCACACGGCATCGCGTATCACCGCGGGCACTGGATGCGGGCCGAGACTTGCTGCGCATCGTCGTCGAACGACATCCCCAGTTGCTGCTCGAGGACAAGGGGCTCACCCTGGCGCTGCACTATCGTCGCGCGCCGCACCTGGCGAGTCTCGCCCATCGCGTCGTCCACAGGATGCAAAAATCACTTGGCGATCAGGTACCTGTGTGCATCGCGGGAAACGAGTCGTCGAGTTGGCGCCTGCCGGCAGAGATAAAGGACTTGCGATACGGGCGTTCATGCGGGAGGCGCCGTTTCGCGGCAAACTACCGGTGTTCATCGGCGACGACGTGACCGACGAACACGGCTTTGCTATGGTTAACAGCCTGGGAGGTGACTCGATCAAAGTAGGTCCTGGCCCGACTTCGGCCGGGTGGCGCTTTCCATCCGTATCTGCGGTATTGAGCTGGTTAGAGCACGGGACGCCTCGCCCGACGCGATGCAGAGGCGCACTGTCGAATGCTATCGATGCGTAGATGCAGGATACGTGTTCAGAACACGAGGCCACGCGTCAAGGCGGCAGGTTGGTGATCGAACGCCAGTATAGCCTCAGTGGAGCCGCGGATAACATCGTGAGGCAGCACAGCCGCAGACTCGAGCGTTGCAGGCTCATGAGGGAACAAGATCCTCCGCGCGGTATGTTATTTCAGCGCCGCCAGCACCGCGTCGATCATCGTCTTGGCGTCGCCGAACAGCATGCGCGTGTTCTCTTTATAGAAGAGGGGATTGTCCACGCCGGCATAGCCGCTGGCCATGCCGCGCTTCATCACGATGCAGGTCTTCGCCTTCCACACTTCGAGGATCGGCATCCCGTAAATCGGGCTCGAGGGATCGTCGAGCGCGCCGGGGTTGACGATGTCGTTTGCGCCGATCACCAGGACGACGTCGGTGCTGGGGAACTCGCTGTTGATCTCTTCCATCTCGAGCACGATGTCGTACGGCACCTTGGCTTCGGCGAGCAGCACGTTCATGTGCCCGGGCAGGCGGCCGGCCACCGGGTGAATGGCGAAGCGAACCTTCGCGCCCTTGTCGCGCAGGATCTTGGTGACCTCGTAGAGCGGATACTGCGCCTGCGCCACTGCCATGCCGTAGCCCGGCACGACGATCACGCTCTTGGCGTCGCGCAACAACTCCGTCGTTTCTTCAGGCGTCACCCACTTCACTTCCCGGGCCGCCTGCGCCGACGCGCCCGCCGGCGCCGTCCCTTCGGCGGCTCCGAAGCCGCCGAGAATCACGCTGATGAACGATCGGTTCATCGCGGCACACATGATGTAGCTCAGGATCGCGCCGCTCGAACCGACCAGCGCGCCGGTAATGATCAGCAGGTCGTTCTCGAGCATGAAGCCCGCCGCCGCCGCGGCCCACCCCGAGTAGCTGTTCAACATCGAGACCACCACCGGCATGTCGGCGCCGCCGATGGCCATCACGAGGTGAATGCCCATCAGCGAGGCAATCGCCGTCACGACCAGCAACGGCCAGAGCACCGGAAAGTAGTCGCCGTAGGTGACGAAGGTATATCCGAGATAGATGCACGCCAGCAGCATCACCAGGTTCATCACGTGGCGGCCGGGCAGCAGGAGCGGCTTGCTGCCGATCAGGCCCTGCAGCTTGCCGAAGGCCACTACCGAGCCCGTGAAGGTAATGGCACCGACGAAGATGCCGACGAAGATCTCGGTGTCGTGGATGCGGCGTTCGATGCCGGTAAACAACTGGTCATGATCGAGGGTCGTCGCCAGGCCGACGAGCACCGCCGCGGCGCCGACGAAGCTGTGGAGGATCGCCACCATCTGCGGCATCGACGTCATGCCGACGCGCGCCGCCAACAGCGCGCCGATGGCGCCACCCACGAGCAGCGCCACCGTCATCACCATGTAGCTGTCGACGCGTGGCCCAAGCGCCGTGACCAGCACGGCGATCAGCATGCCGGCCATGCCGAACAGGTTGCCGCGGCGCGCCGATTCCTGCTTCGACAGGCCGCCGAGGCTGAAAATGAACAGTAGGCCCGCAGCCAGGTACGCGATCGTGACCAGGGTCTCAGGCACTCGGCACCCGTTCGCGATTGAGAAGTGACATCTGCGCTTTCTGTGGCCCTGGTGCTTTCATCGGCCTAGCGCCTGAACATCCGCAGCATGCGTTGGGTGACAAGGAAGCCGCCGGCGATGTTGATCGTCGCGAGCAGAATCGCGGCGGCACCGAGTATGACGATCGGGGATGATGGCGGGCCGCTCACCTGCAGCATGCCGCCGATCACGATGATGCCGCTGATCGCGTTGGTCACGCTCATCAACGGCGTGTGCAGCGCCGGCGTGACGTTCCACACCACCTGCCACCCCACGATGCACGCGAGCGCGAACACAGTGAGATGCGACAGGAAGGCGGGCGGCGCCACCAGTCCCAGGCCCACCAACGCGGCGGCCGCCACCACGGCAAAGATTGGCCCGGCGATGCTCGGCTTCTGTTCCGGCGGCCGAATGGCGGAAGGTGTCTTGGCCGCAACCGCTTTCGGGGCCGGCGGCAGGACGATCGGCGGCCTCGCCGGTGGCGGCCACAGCAGCTCGCCTTCGCGCAGCACCAGGGCGCCGCGGACCACCTCGTCCGCCAGATCGAGATGAAAATGGCTGGCGCCGCCGAGATCGGCGAGCAGATGCGTCAGGTTGTTGCCAAACAGCAGGCTCGCCGTCGGCGCGAGCCGGCTGGGCAGGTCGGTGTAGCCGAGAATGTGCACGCCGTACCTCTCGACCACCTGGCCGGGCTCGGTCAGCGCGCAGTTGCCGCCGTTCTCGGCCGCCAGGTCGACGATCACCGAGCCATTCTTCATCGACTTGACCATCTCTTCGGTGATCAGGATCGGCGCCGGCCGGTTGGGAATCAGCGCGGTGGTAATGATGATGTCGACGTCCTTCGCTTGCGCGGCGAACATCTCCATTTCCGCCTTGATGAACGCCGGGCTCATCTCCTTTGCGTAGCCACCGGCGCCTTCACCGTCTTCGCTGACATTGAGCTCGATGAACTCCGCGCCCATGCTCTTGACTTGTTCCTTCACCGTCGGGCGCGTGTCGAACGCGCGCACGATGGCGCCCATGCCGCGCGCCGCGCCGATGGCCGACAGCCCGGCCACCCCTGCGCCGATCACCAGCACTTTCGCCGCTGGCACCTTGCCGGCGGCCGTCATCTGGCCGGTGAAGAAACGTCCGTAGAAACTGGCCGCCTCGACCACCGCGCGATAACCGGCGATGTTGGCCATCGACGAGAGCGCGTCCATTTTCTGTGCGCGGGTGATGCGCGGAATCTGGTCCACGGCAATCGCCGTGGCCTTGCGCGCCGCCAGCCGGTCGACGATCTCCTTGTTCTTCCCGGGATAGAGGAACGAAATCAACGTGCCGCGCTCGCGGATCAAATCTGCTTCGTGCACGCCGAGCGCCGGATGCAGAGCCGGCGGCTGCACTTTCAGCACGATGTCGCCGGCCTGCCAGATCTCACGCGGCCCGGTGATGATCTCCGCCCCGGCAGTCGCGTAGTCGTCGTCGGTAAACGACGCGGCGGCGCCGGCGTCGTGCTCGACGGCCACCGAGAAGCCCAACTTGATCAGTCGCGAAACGTTTTCAGGGGTTACCGCGACCCGGCGTTCGCCAGGGCGGCATTCTCTCGGGACGGCGAGCTTCATGCAGCGAGGTGATTATACCTAGCGAACGCTCAGGTGCCGGGATTTCCCGCCAGCACCGGCGTCGCGTCCGGCTGCGGCAGCTTCAGCCGGAACTCCCGCTGCAGAAGGATCAGGTTCATCGTCATCTGCAGGAAGACCGAGACCGCGCTCAAGTACCAGATCCAGGTCAGGTGGAAGCCCGCGACGCGGGCCAGGAAGATCGCGGGGAGGATGCTGACCACCAGCCGCAGCGCCGAAGTGGCCAGCGACGGGATAGTGTTGCCCAGCGCCTGGAACATGCTCGACGACACGAACGTGATGCCCGAGGCCACGAAATTCAGCACCACGATGCGCAGGTATTCCACGCCCACCGAAATGACTTCGGGATCGCTGGTAAAGATGCGCATCAACCGCGCCGCGGCGAAGAAGATCACAATGCCGGCCACCAGCATGGCGGCCGCTGCCATGCCGGCCGCGGCCTTGAAGGCGGCGCGCACGCGCTCACCCTTGTGCGCCGCGAAGTTCTGTCCCGCCACCGGCGCCACGGCGAACCCGAGCGCCACCACCGGCAGGAACGCCGATTGCACGATGCGCAGGCCGATCGTGAAGCCGCCTTGCGCCGCGGCCCCGAACGGCTTGGTGATCGCGTAAACCACGCCCATGTAGATGCCCATCAACGCGAACTCGGCGCCGGCCGGCAATCCGATCTTCAGCATCTCCCACCACACGCGCAATTGCGGCCTCGAGCTGCCGAAATGGAAGCGCAAGTACGCTTTGGCGTCGATGAAGTAAAACGAGATCCACACCACGCCAACCACGATCGCGACCAGGGTGGAAATGGCTGCGCCGCTCACACCCATCGCGGGAAACGGCCCCCAGCCGAAAATCAGAAACGGCGCGAGGATGATGTTGACGACAACCGTGCCCGTCTGCACGTACATGCCCGGCTTGAAGTTGCCGGTGCCGCGCAGCGCCGCGCCCATCGCCACCATCGCGAATTGGAGCGCCATCGCCGGAATGAACCAGAGTAAGTACTCTTCGGTCGCGATGCGCATGCCCTCAGTGGCGCTCTGACTGGCCGCGTACTGGTGTCGTAGCGCCATCGCGACCGCGAGAAACAGCAGCCCCACCACCATCGACAGCACCTGCGACTGGTTGAACAGGAAAATCGCGCGCTCCTGATCCTTTCTGCCCGACGCATGCGACACAAGAGTGGTCGCCCCAACGGCCAGCACTTGCGTAATGGCGATGACGATGAACGACAGGTTGCCGGCGAGCCCAACCGCGGCGATCGCGTCGGTCCCCAGGCGTCCGACCCAGAACAGGTCCACGAGGACGTACAACGTCTGGAAGATCATGCTGACCAGCATGAAGCTCGTGGTTTTGAGGAGATGACCTGTGAGGGAACCCGTCGTGAGGTCTTGCATACAGCAGTGTAGCTGAACAATTACTTCACAAAGTGGCAGAATCTGCAGTGCTCTTACGAATGGCGTAAAAGGGAAGCAGGTTCCTTTTGTTGCGTGACTTACGATCCGTGATCGGATGGTTGCCGGCGCGATGGCGCTGGCGGTGGCTGCTGCTCGTCCCGATCGCCGGGATTGCCGCGCTGATCGAAGCCGCGGGCGCGTTGGCGGTATTCGGGCTGTTGCGGCTGGTTGTCGATCCCGAGCAGGTGCAGACCGCACCCGTGGTCTCGGAGCTCTTTCGCCTGATGCCCGACGGGTACCCGCCCCGCGCCCTGGTCGCGCTCCTCGCGCTCGCCGTCGCCGCCTTCTACATCCTGCGCGCGGCGTTCCTGTCGTGGGTCGAATGGGTTCGGATGGGGACGGTCTATGGATCGTCGGCGATTGCCGCTGAACGCCTGTTCGCCAGGTATCTCGCCGCCGACTATTTATTCCACGTCAAGCGGCGTTCGGCGTCGTTGATCGAACCCATGACGCGGACGTCCGACATCGCGTTCGAGCTCTGCGCCGGCTCCGCGGTCAACGTCCTCGGCGAGGTCGCCACCATTGCCGCGCTCGCGATCGTGTTGGTCGTGTCAGCCCCGCCGATCACGGTGATCACCGTGGCGGTGGTTCTCGGGGTGGTGCTCGTGCCGATTGTGCTGACGCGCCGATCGTGGGAGCGCATCGGCGCCGCCGAACGGACGCTGTTTCAGCAGCAGCTTCACCTGCTGCAGCAAAGCGTGGGCGCCATCAAGGACGTGAAGGTCACCGGCCGGCAACCGTTCTTCGAGGAGCGCTTCAGAGACGTGAAGCGCGAGCTCAGTGCTACCAAACAGCGCCGCGCCACGGCGGCCACCGTGGCGCGACTGGGCGTGGAAGCCACGCTCATCCTCAGCATGTTGATCGTGGTCTTCCTGGTGATGCGAGCCGCCATCCCGAGCGCGTCCATCGTGTCGGTGCTGGCGCTATTCGCCTATACCGGATTCCGCGTCGTGCCGTCGGCCAACCGCATCATGCTCAACATCGGCTACATGCGTGAGGCACACCCGTGGATCCGCGGCATGGACGAGGACATGCGGCGGTTGAAACTGCCGCCGGTCCGGCCCTACGAACACGTGCCACCGATGCTGCAAAGCACGCTGGCCTGCGAAGACGTGTCGTTTCGCTATGAGGACGCCCCGGCCCTGGCGCTCGATCACATCACCTTCACGATCGCGCGCGGACAATCGATCGGCATTGTCGGTCCGACCGGCGCCGGCAAGAGCACGCTGGTCGATCTGTTGCTCGGCCTGCTCGCGCCGACGAGCGGCCGCGTGATGATCGACGGCCAGCCGCTCGAGGGCCGCGAGCGCGCGTGGCAGCGCCAGATCGGCTACGTCCCGCAGGACGTGTACCTGCTCGATGACTCCCTTCGCCGCAACATCGCGTTCGGCATTCCCGATAGCGCGATCGATGAGCGCCGGCTCGCGAGCGCGGTGATGCAGGCGCGCCTGGACGAAGTCGTCATGGGCCTGCCGAACCTGCTCGAGACGGTGATTGGCGAGAACGGCGTGCGGCTCTCAGGTGGGCAGCGGCAGCGCGTCGCCATCGCGCGGGCCCTGTATCACGATCCGCCGGTGCTGGTGTTCGACGAAGCCACCGCGGCGCTCGACAACCAGACCGAGCGTGAAGTGACCGAGGCCATCGCCTACCTTCGCCAGGGCTTCGGCGGGCAAGCCAACGTGCCCGGTACGCGCACGGTAATCGCGATCGCGCACCGGTTGTCGACGGTGAAAGGCTGCGACCAGCTGATTTACTTGCGGGACGGCAAACTTGCGGGCATTGGAACGTTCGAAGAACTACTGCGTGATCCAGGGTTTCGTCAGCTCACGTAATTCCTCGCTAAAGCGATGGGTGGTGAACGCGCGCGCGTGCGCGCGCATGCGCCACATCACCGAGTCACGCATCGCCCCGTCGCGCGCCAGCGCGCTGATTCGCGAAACCGCCTCGTCTTCCGTCGTCCATAGCAGTGCGGGGTCGCCCAGCACTTCGGGGGTGCCGCCGCTGTTATGGGCGAAGACGAGACACCCGCCTTTCGCGAGCTCGGCGGTGGCCATGCCGAAATGCTCGTCCTCCATGGCCTGCAAGCCATAGCGGCACTCGCCAATGAGGCGGTTGGTCTCATCCCGCGAAATATCCTCGCGAAACTCAATCCAGTCGCGATCGCGCGCCGCAAAGCGATGCAGCCGGGAGGTGTAATCGCGATCGACGGGCGAGCCGACAATGATCAGCCGCGCGCCGGGGAGCGCGTGTGCCCGCAGTCGCCGCACGATCGACATCACGTTCTCGATCCGCTTCGATCCAGTGAACCGCCCGATGCACAGGAACGTGTTGCGGCGTTGCTCCCAGGGCAGACCCGTGCCCAGATCGACGACGGGCGGATACAGCACTCGGGCCTTGACGTTGAACTCACGTTCGAGTCTGTCAGCGGACCATGCGGAGGTGGTGAGCGTGACGTTGTTCGCCGCGGCGGATCCGGGAATACCGACGAGTGCAGCGCAGAATCCGAAGTAGAGATTGACGATCGGCGCCAGCCGCGCCGGCCGAGGGCGGATGGCAGAGGGGAAGTAGACGTACTGCATGCCCGGCTTCGAAAACGCTGCGTAGTTGTCGGCGCTGATTAACAGGTCGTAGTTCTGCGCGAGCGGCTTTGCGTATCGCAACACCGTGGACATGCGCAGCGTGATGGCGCGATTCTCCGGCAGCGAGTCAAGCCATGACCACGGTGCCGGGACGCCGTGCTGCGTGATGCCGCGGTCGGGAATCGACGTGCCATAGAACGCGTTGGTGACCGCGGGTGACCACGGCCTCGCCGTGATCGTGCCCACCTCATGATCGCGAGCGAGGGCGTGGACCATCCACGCCGCCACCGCGTTGCCGCCGCCGGGAGGAGAGAGCGAGCGCTGGACGATCAGGATGCGCACGTCAGCCTTTGAAGTTGTCGACGATCGCGCGCACCTGCGCCATGAAGTTGGCGGTCGCGAAACGTTCGCTGGTGGCGGCGAGGCGTTCGCGCAGCCGCTCCTGCTCGGCCGGATCGGTCAGCGTCCGCACAATCTTTGCTACCGCATCGTCGTCCGACTCGTACATCAGCGCCGGCTCGTGGCCGACCGCTTCCATTTGCCCGCCGCCTCGCGGCACCCACACGATGCAGCCGGCCCGCGCGAGCTCAGCGGGCGCCATGCCGAAGTGTTCCTCGCGCATGCCGTGGATGCCGTAGCGGTGCGTCGCCATCAGGGCGCGCAGCTCGTCGCGGCTGACATGGTGCCGGAACTCGATCCACGATCCGAGCGACCGCGCCTGGTTGACGAGCCGATCGCGATACCGCCGCGCGTGACGGTCCCACGTGCCGACGATCGCCAGCGTGACGGCCGGCCCCCGCTCGCGGACTCGCGCCAGGATCGTCATCACCCGCTCGAACTCTTTTTCCGGAGAGAGGCGGCCGATCGCCAGAAAGCCGTTGCGCCGCTCGGCCCACGGTGCGCCCGGTGCCGGATCTGTCACCGGCGGATAGACCGTAATGGTGGGCACGTCGAGCGATCGCTGCACGCGCGCGCCCGTCCAGTCGGAGTTCACGAGGGTCACGTTCTGTTTCAGGCGCTCGAGCGAGAAATCCGCCACCCGGTCCGCGGCTGCGTAATAGAGCCTCAGCGGCCATTGCGCGGCGTGATACCAGCGCAGGTCCACGGCGGGACGCGGGCGCAGATAGGTCGGGTAGTGAATGTACTGAATGCCCCTGCGCCCGTAGTCGGTTTCATTGAACACGCCGAACACCACGTCGAATCCGCTGCTGACCCGGCGGGTGTAGCGCATCAGCAACGACAGCCTGACGAGCGCCGCCGGCACGGGCAAATGATCGGGGATGACGCGCCAGTGCCATGGCACGACGAGGCTCTCGAAGTCGCCACGTTTCAGGTGCGTACCGAAAAAGTGGTTGATGGGATCGATCTCGACTGGCTGCCAGGACAGTACGGTGACCTGGTGATCCGCCACGAGCGCCTGCAGGATCCAGGAGGCGAGGCCGTTGCTGCCACCCGGCGGCTGGAGAGATGGCTGCACCAGCAGCACGCGTTTCATGGGCCGTCAACTTGCGCGGTGGCCAGCGCCAGGATCGACAGCACCGCGGTCACGCCGTAGAGGATGAGCACGGTCCGTCGGACCGACCACCCAAGACCGAGCAGCCGATGATGGATGTGCTCGCGATCCGGCTCGACCAACTGGCGGACGATGGCGGTGAGCGATCGGCCGCTGCCTGGCTGCGCCAGCGCGCGCCGCACCAGCGTCGATGCGGCGTCGGCAAGCGGCAGCGCGAAGATCAACAGCGGCACTGCCGACGCGAGCGCGGTGGCACCCTTCTGCCATCCGGCAATGGCGGTGGCCGCGAGCAAAAACCCCGCGACGAGGCTGCCGCTGTCGCCGAGAAAGATCGTCGCAGGCTCGAAGTTGTAGACCAGGAAGCCGAGCATCGCGCCGACGAACGCGGCGAGGAGCATCGCCTCGGCCGTATGGCCGCGCACGATCAGGATCGCGCCGCACGCCGCACCGGCGAGCGCCGCGATGCCAGGCGCGAGTCCGTCGACACCGTCAATCAGATTGAACGCGTTGGTGACCCCCACCAGCCAGGCCGCCGTTACGGGGTAGGCGAGCCATCCGAGCATCCACGTCTGGCCCAAAACCGTGACGCGTTCGATCAACAATCCCGCAGCCATCATGATCGCTGCCGCCAGCACCTCGACGAGCAGCTTGGGCGCCGGTCCGAGTCCGCGGACATCGTCGACGAGGCCGATCAGGAAGATCAGGAGGCCCCCGACGATGAAGGGCTGCATCGCCGCCCAAGTGTCGAGATTGCGCGACTGCGGCAGGAATGCGGGCACGATCGCCAGCGCGAGCGCGGTGGACGCGACTACCGCTACGCCGCCC
The DNA here is from genome assembly GCA_963784445.1 of uncultured Acidimicrobiia bacterium. Lineage (GTDB taxonomy): Bacteria > Acidobacteriota > Vicinamibacteria > Vicinamibacterales > UBA2999 > 12-FULL-67-14b. Next base: position 911,500 of record CAWARO010000004.1, read on the forward strand.
AGGCGAGGCACAGGCTGCGCATGAACCTTCCTGCCCCCTGGGGCGTCTACCAGTCCAAGCACGGTCGAACCCCGTCCAATCAGCGGGGTCAGGAACAGGGCCAGGGCGGCACTGCTAAAGCCGAGTAACAGGTACAAGCTCAATGAGAACCGCCGTTATCGTAATCGGAGATCTGGGCCGCAGCCCGCGCATGCAGTATCACGCGGTGTCGCTCGCGGCCGCGGGCAGCGAGGTGGATCTCATCGGGCTCGAAGGAGCGCCGACAGTGCCGGCAGTGTCGGCGAACGGGCGGATTCGCTGTCATCGCTTGCCCGATCGGGCGTTTGCGGGTCGCGCGGCCGGCGGTGTCCGCCGGTTCGTCTGGGGATCGGCACTGCGCGCTGTGGGCCAGGCGGCCCGTCTCTTCTGGACGCTGATGCGCATTCCGAAGCCCGATGTGATCCTCGTCCAGAATCCGCCGGCGGTGCCGTCACTCTCGATGGGCTGGCTCGCCGCGCGCCTGCGCGGCGCGCGCTTCGTGATCGACTGGCATAACCTCTCGCACACCATTGCCGCGGTGAAGGTGGGTGAGGGCCATCGCGCGGTGAAATCGCTCGCGCGAGGCGAGCGGCGCTGGGCCAAACGCGCCGACGGACACCTGGCGGTGTCGCAGGCCATGGGGGACTGGCTGGCGCGCGAATATCGCGTGAAGCCGGTGGTCGTGTACGACCGGCCGGCGGCGTCGTTCGCACCGCCGTCGGCGGCCGTCGCGGCGACCCTCTGGAGCAAACTCTCCAATGACTACCAGCTCGGCACCACGCGCCCGCCCATCGTGGTGTGCCCGACGAGCTGGACGCCGGACGAAGATTTCGACCTGCTCCTCGAAGCCCTCGAGCGCACGGAACGGACTCTGACTCGTGCCCGATCCGCCGAAGCGCCTGGCGCCAGCGCGGACCTACCACCAGGCGCGAAGGTGGACCTCCCCGCCCTTGCGGTGTTCCTCACCGGCCTCGGTCCGCTGCGGGCAACATTCGAGCAGCGCGCGGCACGCCGGAACTTCAAGGCGATCGCCGTGAAAACGGCGTGGCTCGACCCCGCCGACTATCCGACGTTCATCGGCATGGCCGACCTCGGTCTCTGCCTGCACCAGTCCTCATCCGGCCTGGATCTACCGATGAAGCTCGCCGACCTGCGAGGCGCGGGCGTGCCGGTCGCTACCTACGACTACTCGCAGGTCCTCGCGGAAGTGATGGAGACCGGACGCGAAGGCGTCACGTTCCGCGATCCCGGTGACCTCGCGAATCTCCTGGTCAGCGTCGCCACGCGATCGATCGTGCCCGACGGGCCGCTGGCGAAGTCGCGGGCGTGGCTGCAGCAGCATCCACCGCAACGCTGGGACGCGCAGTGGGAATCGACCGCGCGTCCCGTGCTAATCCCGTAACGCCGCCGACGGATCGATCGCGGTAGCGCGCCACGCCGGAATCGCGGCGGCCGCGCCGCCGACGATCAGCAACACCGTTGCGGTGGCGAGCAGCGTGAGCGGATCGCGCGGGCCGACCTCGAACAACTGGTTCTGCAGCAAGCGTGTCGTCGCCAAGGCGCCGCCAATGCCCACCGCGAGTCCGGCGATCACCGGTTTCAGCCCGTGCACGCTCATCATCCTGATCACGTCCTGCGTTGAAGCCCCGAGCGCCATGCGGACGCCGATTTCGCGCGTGCGCTGTGCGACCAGCCAGGCGATCACGCTGTAGATTCCCAGAGCCGCGAGCACCAGGCCCGTGGCGGCCAATAGCGTCATCAACATGGTGTTGAACCGCGCCTGCGCCATGAGGCGGTCGAGGCCCTCATCCATCGTGCGGATTGCGAACACCGGCAGGCTGCTGTCGAGCGATCGCACCGACTGTCGAATCGCCGTGGTCATCGATGCGGGATCGTCGCCGCGCGTGAGAATCGTGAGCGTGCGGCCGAACCACGTCCAGGCCACATCGGGCACCTGCATCAGCGGCACGTAGAACTCGGCCCGCGGCGCTTGGCTCGGCCCGCGGCCCTTCACGTCGCCGACGACGCCGACCACGGTTTTCCACATCGGATCGTCGGCCGAGCCTTCGCAGCAGATCATCCGTTTGCCGATCGGATCGGCATCGCCGTAGGCCGCGCGCGCAAGCGTTTCGTTGATCACCATCACGAGCGGCGCCTGCCGAATGTCGGAATCCGCGAACGTGCGCCCGGCCTTCAGTGTGATGTTCAACACCTTGAAGTAATCAGGCGACACGAAGTGAGAGTCCGACTGGATGCGATCGCCGCCTTTCTCGCGACCCTCGGGCAGCAGCCCATTCGAGCCGCCGCGGTTCACCAGCGGCGCCTGCGTATCAAGAGCGGCGAAGCGAACACCCGGTGAGGCCGCCACCCGCTCGAGTACCTGACGGTAGGCCGCGCGCGATGCCTCGGGCGATCCGTACTGGGCCGCAGGCAACGCGATACGCGCGGTCAGCACGCCGTTGGTGTCGAAGCCCAATGGCGCCTGTTGAAGGTTGATGGCGCTGCGCACCAGCAAAGCCGCCCCCGATAGCACGATCATCACGATGGCCGCCTGCGCGCCGATCAACAGCTGCCGCATCCATGGCTTGAGTGTCCCGCTCAACGCGCCCTTGCCATCGCCGAGGTCGTCGGTCAACGACGCGCGCCGCGTCGCCTGCCACGCCGGCAGCAGGCCGACGATGATCGCGCTCGCCAGCACCAGCGCGCCGGCGGCGGCGAGCACGCTGCCGTTGAGCCGCGCCGTCGTCAGTCGCGGCACGCCGTCCGGTGCCATGGCGATGAGCACCGGCAACGCCCAGTAGGCCACGACGAGCCCCGCGGCGCCGCCGAGCCCGGTGAGCACCAGGCTCTCGGTCAATACCTGGCGGACGATGCGGCCGCGCCCGGCGCCAATGGCCGCGCGAATGGCCAGCTCGCGCGAGCGCGCCGCGAGCCGCGCGAGCAGCAGGTTGGCGACGTTGCCGCACGCAATCAACAGGACGAGGGCCACCGCGGCGAGCAGGATGAACAGCCGCAGACGGTAGTCGCCGATGTAAAACGTGCTCAGACGTTCCACTCCGGCGCTGCGCTCGCCGTTCATGTTCGGCTCGTCGACAGACAGGTTCTTGGCCACCCGTACAAACTCGTCGTTCACCTGCGCGAGCGAGAATTCCGGTTTGTGCCGGGCATACACGTCGAGATAGAACTCGTCGAACATCGCGAGCTGTGCAGGCGTGAAGCCGGTGGGAATCCACGCTTCGGCAACGTCACCGATCTGATCGAAGTCCGGCGGCATCACGCCGATCACGTCGTACTGCTCGCCGTTGATGCGGATCGCCCGCCCGACCAGGCTGCGATCGGAATGGAATCGCCGCTGCCACAGGCGATGGCTGAGCACCACGACGTTGGTGCGCCCGGGCTGATCCTCGTCGGCGGTGAAGGTGCGGCCGTGCGCGGGCCCGATGCCGAAGAGCGGGAAGAAATCGTAGGTGACGCGCCTGCCGACCACGCGCTCGGGCTCGCCGGCGTCGGCCAGGTTGAGACTGGTTCCTGCGGCGGCAGCGAAGTGCGACGTGGTGGTCAGTCGCTGATCGAAATAATTGAAGTTACCGACGGACCAGCTGCCGCGGTTGCCGCGGATGAGTGAGAACGTGAGCAGCACGCGATCCGGGTCGGCGTAGGCGTACGGTTTGAGCACCACGGCGTGCACGACGCTGAAGATCGCGGTGGTGGCGCCGAGGCCGAGTGCGAGAGTCAGCACCGCGGCGAGCGTGAACCCCGGCTTCGCGTGCAGCTGTCGAAACGCGAACCTCAGGTCCTGCCGCAGCTCGTCTTGCCAATCGCGGCGCGCCCATGCCGTGTTGCGCTTGCGGCCCAGGCGAATGAGCTCTGCCCCAACGCGCGCCTCCTCAATCCGGCGCCGTGCCTGCGCGCGCGCCTCGATGGGATCGACGCCCTTCTCGATCAACTCCTGCGTTCGCAGCTCGACGTGATGATCGAGCTCCTCCTGCACCTCCCGATCGATCGGCACGCGCCACAACAAAGATCGCAATCGCTGGCGAATAGCCATCGCTACACTCCCTTTAAAAGCAGGCGATTGACCGCGGCGGAAAACTCCGTCCAGGCCGCGGTGTGGCTGGCAAGTTGCTGTCGTCCGGCGCGGGTGAGGCGGTAGAACTTGGCGCGGCGTCCCAGCTCGGACGTGCCCCACTCGGCCTCGAGCAGCCCGCGTTTGTCGAGCCGGTACAGCGCGGGGTACAGCGACCCTTCCTCCAGTTCGATGGTGGAATCGGTGGCGTCCTCGATCCACTTGCCAATGGCGTAGCCGTGCATGGGCCCGCCGGCGAGGGTCTTCAGGATGAGAGTGTCGAGCGTGCCGTGGAGGAAATCCGCTGGATACCTAGACATTCGAAGTATCAGACGGGAAGACCCTGAAAAAGGTTGTCCGGTGCGCCGAAGGGGCCGAAGCGGAGCGAGGCAGACTAAAATAACGCGCTTCCCAGTGATGTCGATTCGAGAAGCCGCCGTTCGTCAGTAGGGCAGGAGGACAGTTCGATGAAAACGTTCATCATGCTCTTGCACGACGCCGGTTTCCCCGCCGACATCAGTCCCGATCAGATCCAGGCCATCATCCAGCGCTACGTCAAATGGCGGCAGAAGATTCAGCAGAACGGCCGCAAGGTTGAGGGCCACAAGCTCACCGACGGCCAGGGCCGCGTGATGCGCGGCGGGGCGGGCAGCACGAAGGTCACCGACGGCCCCTACGCCGAAGCGCGCGAGGTGATCGGCGGCCTGTTCATCGTCGAGGCCAACAGCTACGACGAGGTCGTCGAGCTCAGCAAGGATTGCCCGCATCTCGACTTCGGCTCGATCGAAATCCGCGAGGTCGATCCCACCTGAGGTTCGATGTGGCTGATGATGCACTTGCGCTGGTTGATCATCTGTTCCGCCGCCAAGCGGGGCAGATGGTCGCGACGCTCACCAGGACCCTGGGCTCACGCCACCTGACCATCGCCGAAGACGCGGTGCAGGATGCCCTGCTCACGGCCATGCAGCAGTGGCCGTTTCGCGGCGTTCCCGACCACCCTGAAGCGTGGCTCTTCCAGGTGGCGCGCAACCGCGCGCTCGATCGATTGCGTCACGGCAAGATGGCGGCGGACAAGGAGCCGGCCCTCGCGCGCGAGTCGGCAACCGTTGAATTACCTTCCGCAGCGCCACTGTTGCGAGAGGAATTGCCCGCGGTTGACGATGACCAGCTCGGCTTGTTGTTTCTCACCTGCCATCCCGCGTTACCTGCTGATGCCCGCGTCGCGCTTGCATTGAAACTGGCCGGCGGCTTCAGCGTCGCCGAGATCGCGCGCGCATTTCTCTCGCAGGACAGCACCATCGCGCAACGGCTGGTGCGTGCCAAGCGCCAGTTGCGCGACGAGAACGTCAGCTTCGGGATGCCCGCGCCGCATGAGCTCGGTGAGCGGCTCGACTCCGCGATCGACGCGCTCTATTTGATGTTCAACGAAGGCTACGCCGCCACCGCCGGCGATCAGCTGGTGCGCGACGAGGTGGCGTTCGAGGCGATCAGGCTGGCGCGCATGCTTGCGGCGCATCCCGCCACGGTGTGCCCCCGCGTGTGGGCGCTGCTGGCGCTGATGCAGTTGCACGCCGCCCGATTTCCGGCGCGCGTCGATTCCGAAGGCACGCTGTTTCTGCTGCGCGACCAGGATCGCGGCAAGTGGGATCGCGCCGCGATTGCGGAAGGCCTGCACGCGCTCGATCGCGCCGCGGCGGGGGAGACGGTCACGGCGCTGCATCTCGAGGCGGGCATTGCCGCCTGCCACGCGGCCGCCCCGTCCTGGGATGCCACCGACTGGCCGCAGATCCTCGAGCTCTACGACGAGCTGCTCGCGCTGACGCACTCGCCCGTCGTGGCGGTTAATCGTGCCATCGCGGTGTCGCGCATCAACGGCCCGTTGGCTGGCCTCGCCGCGCTCGACGCCATCGAGAACGCATCCGCGCTGGAGCGCTATCCGCTGCTGCCCGCAATCCAGGCGGAGCTCTGGCGGGAAGCCGGCGATCTGGAACGGGCCGCGGCGTGCTACCGCGCCGCCCTCGGGCTGGCGCGCTCGTCGCCCGAACACCGCTGGCTCACCTCGCGTCTATCCCTTCTCGTATAATCGACGGTCTGGTGGAATACCTGATCAAGCAGTACGCCCTCGAGCCCGGGGCGTGGGAAATCCAATACATCGAGGAATACTTTGGCGAGTTCCCGCGCCGCAAGATGGCGTACAAGATCATCGATCGGTTGCGCGATCGCGAATCCCTGATCCTGATGGCGGAAGCGCCGCTGCCCGACGACCCCAGCGGCGCGCTCGTGCCGGTGTCCTACAAGGTCGTGCACGAGATCCGCGCGAACGAATCGATCACCAAGCTGCGCGACCTGGTCGGCCGCCTCAACGGCACTGTCAAGTTCGACGGCCGGCGGATCTTGTATCAATGGATTGGCGGCACGCGCCGCGATTGGCGCGGTCAGGGTCACTTCCGCGCCCTCACCGAAGAATCCGAAGTGTGGGCGCTGTCGGCGGGGTTCGAAGAAATCGTGGTGAAGACGAAGAATCGCTACTACGACATGCGCGCGGTGCTGGCACAGCTGCACTTCAACGTCGTGAAGCACGAGCCGCACCCCACCAACAACGACGAGTCCAAGGTGTATTTCAGCAAGCTGCTGCCCGCGGAGCTTGCCCGCGGACATCGCAGCGTGCGCACCGTCGTTCAAGCCGACCGCTAGGCCACCGATTAACACCGATTGGACACCGATTTAATCAGTGCCTAATCGGTGTCAATCGGTGGCCCTATTCGGCTTTCAGGGTCACGACCGGATCGATCCGCGTCCCGCGTCTGGCGGGAAGATACGACGCCACGATCGCCACCACCGACAACATCACGCCGATCGCGATGAAGGTGGCCGGATCGTTGGGCTGGACGTTGAACAGCAACCCGCGCAGCATTCGCGTGGCCGGAATCGCGACGGCGATCCCGAGGATCACGCCCATCATGACGATGCGTAGGTTCTGGCCGACGACCATGCGGATGATCTGCACCGGCTTGGCGCCGAGCGCGACGCGAATGCCGAACTCGCGCGAGCGTTGCGCCACTGAATACGCCACGATGCCGTAGACGCCGAGTGCCGCGAGCAGCAGCGCCGCGCCCGCGAAGATGCTCATGGCCGACGCGGTCAGCCGCGCCCGCGCGATCGATTCGGCAAACACCTCGTCGAGTGGACGCACCGCCGACACCGGCAACAGTGGATCGATCTCGCGAACCACGCGCACGGCGGCCGGCGCGATCGTGGCCGGATCGCTGTCGGTGCGGACCACGTAGGTCATGATCCCGAATGCATACTGGCGCGAGGAGAGGTACGCTGTCGGGCGAATCTCGCCGTCGAGGCTGACCAGTTTCACATCACCGACCACGCCGATGATCTCGTGCGGCTGCTCGTTGCCGAGATTCAGGATGAATCGTCGGCCGATCGGATTGTCGCCAGGGTAGATCTGCCGCGCGAAGGATTCGTTGATTACGGCGACGGGTGGACGATCGGACGTATCGTTCTCGTTCACATCACGGCCGGCGAGCAACGGAATGCCCATGGCCGTGAAATAGCCAGCGGTCACGGGCCGCGCGTCGGCCACCGGGCGATCGTTTGGCGCCGGTTGCGGCTGATCGGCCCGCCAGAATGACGTGGCCGGGCCAGCGCCGGCGAGCGGCAGGAACGATGTGCCGCCTACGGCTCGAGTGCCCGGCAGCGCCTTCAATCCTTCGATGGTCCGCATGTGAAACGTATGTTGCGCGTTCGAGTCGGCATAGCTGCGCTGCGGCAGCGTGACTCGTAGCGACAGGGCGGACTGCGGTTGGAACCCTGGATTCACGCCTTGCAGTTGCATCAGGCTGCGGCCGAGCACGCCTGCGCCGCATAACACGGTGAGGGCCAGTGCGATCTCGGCGATCACAAAGCCCTGCCTGATCAACCGACCACGCACGGTGCCCGCCGTGGTGGGCGCGCCGTCTCTCAGCGCCGTCACGAGCGAGCCGCCGGTGGCGCCAATCGCCGGAGCCAATCCACACACGATCGTGGTCAGGATCGTGATCGCCGCCGCGAAGGTCAACACGGTGGGATCGATGGCCACTTGTCCGAGGAGCGGCAGCGGCAAACGGGTCGACACCCACGATGTCAGCCCGGCGAGCAGCCACCTTGCCAGGATCACACCGAGCACACCGCCGGCGAAGGCGAGCACGAACGCTTCGCACACCAGCTGCGTCAGCAGTCGGCCAGTGCCGGCGCCGACCGCCGCTCGAATCGCCAGCTCGCGACGGCGGCCGGACGCGCGCGTCAGCATCAGGCTGCCGATGTTGCCGCACGCGATCAGCAACACCGCGCCGACGGCGCCGAACAGCGCCAGTAGGGCTGGCTTGATGTCGCCGACCAGCTGCTCTCGGAGCGGCACCGCGTTGACCGTCCATCCCGTGTTGAAATCGGGCCGCTCGTTGCGCAACCCGGTCATCACGCCTTCGAGCTCGGCCTGCGCCTGGTCGCGAGTGACACCAGGCTTCATCCGCCCGATCGCTACAAGGCTGCGGCCGCCCGTGCCCGTTTGCGGACTGAAGCGGAATGCGGTGATCGCGTCGGCCTGCTGGCCGAGAATCTCAAACCCTGGCGGCATGACGCCGATGACGACGACGGGCTCGCCGTTCACGGTGACACGCGTGCCCAGAACCCCTGCCGTGCCGCCGAAGTGCCGCACCCACAACCCGTGCGAAAGCACCATCGTGCGCTCCGACGTGCTCTGATCTTCGCCGGTCAGAAACGTCCGGCCGATCATCGGCGATGCGCCGAGCACGTCGAACATGTTGGCGGTGACGATGAGCGTGGAGAGCTCCATCGGCTCGCCGCTGCCGGTCAGCGTGACCCGGTTCTGCTGGAGCGCCGCCATGCCGTCGAACGATTTCGTGCGATCGCGCCAGCCCATGAAGTTCACGATGTTGACGACGTTGCGGGGGCGATTGCGCGGCAGGTTGTGTTCCCAGATCACCAGGAGCCGATCCGCGTCTGCGTAGGGAAGGGGCTTCAACAACATCGCATGCACCACGCTGAAGAGTGCCGTGGTCGAGCCGACGCCGATGGCGAGCGCCGCGATCGTGCAAATGGTGAATAACGGCGTGCGGACGAGCACACGAAGCCCGTGTTTCAGGTCAGACAGCATTGCGTTCATGGGGTTTTTCCGGAAAGAAGAAACGGCGGCGCGGGGTTGCTGGCGGCGCAACTGATCGCCAGCCCTTCAACGGACGCGCGATCGAGAAACTCGCCGATCATCTGGCCGATGCATTTCTCGGCGTTGCCGATCGGATGACCGTTGTTGCGAATCACGACGTGTCGACCGCGCGAAAGGTGCCGCACCACTTCGTCGGCGCCCGACGGCGGCGTGACCGGATCGAGCTCCCCGGAGATCAGTAAGGAGGGCACCGCCGACTGTGTCGGCTGTCGGTGTGCACTCGCCACGGCGCCACGCGGCCACTCCTTGCATGCCGCTCGCTGCTGTTGCAGGCGATAGTTGCCGCCGAACGTTCCGGCGGCCATCGCGTCGGCCTCCTTCGACAGAAACGGAATGTCCTCGGTGCAGGTGACCGACAGGAAGAAGCCCGCCGCCAGGCGTTCACCGCCCAACAGTGTGCGTCCGGCGAGCGCGGTTTCCGCGAGGAGGCGATCGTCGCCGGCCAGTAATTGCTTAATCTGCTGTGGCGCTCGCGCCGATCCTTCGGGTGTGTAGAGGACATTGCGGAACGCTTCCGCAAAAAGACCGCGAGTGATCTGGATGGCCGCCGCAGGCCTGCTTCCCGACGCTGACTGGGTCAGGACCGGAGCGTCCTTGTCGAGCCGCGTGAGTAATCGGCGGAAGTCGGCGTCGAGCGTCGGGAAGGTGCGCCGGCAATTCGCGTCGTTCTGGCAACGCGCGACCAGGGCCTGCCATGCGGCCTCGCCGGCAGGCGCGTGTGTCTCGGGCATGGCCATCAACGCCGTGACAATCCCTTTCATCGCTACGGCGCGCAGGCTCTTGGGATACTTGCGCATGTAGACCTGCGCGACGCGCGAACCGTACGACGTGCCGTAGACGTTGATCGGTCCGTAGCCGAGTGCCTGTCGCACCTCTTCGAGATCGTCCACCGCGATTTCCGTCGTGTAGAGACGCAGATCGGCGGTCTTCTCGAGCCGCGCGCGGCACGCGCGGACTGCCGGAACGCTCAAGAGATCCGCATCGAAGTTGCCGTCGGCGTCCGGTCTCGCGAGCTCGGGGCACGTCAACGCGGCGGATTTGCCAGTACCGCGCAAATCTACGAGCACGAGGTCGCGAGTCTTGCGAATGTCGTGAAAGGCGTGGCTATAGAAGCGCGCGTTGAACGACGGCGCGTCACCCGGTCCGCCTTGGAGCATGAAGAATGGGTCGGCTTTCTTGTTCGGTTCCAACGCCGACAGCACGATGATCGACAGATCGATCTGGCGACCTTGCCTGGTCTCGCGGTTTTCCCACACTTTGTAGGTGCCGCATTGCGTCTGGCCCGGTACGCCTTCGATCGTGCAGGGCGTGAGTGCGACCTGCGCCGCGAGCGCGGCGGCGGCGAAGATCATTTGCGCAGTCCGAGCAGCACGAGGCCGGCCACTGCCTTCTCACGCACCTGCGAATCAGGATCGCGCATGGCTTTCTGCAGGGCGCCAATGGCCCTCGCGTCACCACTAGCGCCGAGGGCGATCGCGGCTTTTTCACGCACCTGCGAATCCTGATCCTCGATAGCGGTCAGCAGCGGCGAAACGATGCGCGCATCGCGCCGGAAGGAGAGTCCGATCGCGGCTTTCTCGCGTACCTGCGGGTCCTCGTCTTTCAACGCCTTCAGCAACGGATCGATTACGTCGCCGCCGGGTATGAGCGCGAGGCCCATCGCGGCCTGTTCGCGGACCTGGCGGCTGGTATCGTTCAACGCTTCCACCAGCGCCCCGGTGATCGGCGACGATGGCTGGTCCGCACTCGCCTCCATCAGCTCGGGCGCTTTCGGTTTGGACACCGTCTGTGGTGGCCGCGCCGCGGGTTGCGCGCCGAGAATCGCCGTGGCCACCACGGCGAGTATCGCCGTCACGATCCAGCGCGTCGATCCGCGGGGCGTTCTTGCCGTGTCGCCGAGGATCGCCAGCAGGCGGCCCTCGATGGCCGACGGCCGCGCCATGCTCAGCGCGGTGGCGGGCGTCCATGCGGATTGCGATCGCGCGAGGTCGAGCAGCAAGCTCGCGTACGCCGACGGCTTCGCGCCAAGTCTCAACACTTCATCGTCACAGGCACGTTCCCGCTCGCGCGCGAGAGCGGCCGCCGCGTACCAGACGAGCGGGTTGAACCAGTAGATCGCGCACGCGAGCTGCGCGATAGCCTGCGTACGGCGATCGCCACGGCGGACGTGCATCAATTCGTGGACGAGCGCGGCCTGCCGCGACTCGGCGCTCCAGTCGGCGGCCGATGGCGGCAGCATCACGATCGACGTGAAGAATCCCGCGACATGCGGGCTGCCGTCGCGACGCGATTGGCGAACTTCGACAGTGCTCGGGATTCCCATGCGGCGGGACAACTTCAGCGTTTCCGAACTCCATTCCATCGGTGCCGCTGTCGATCCGCGCCAAACAGACAAGCCGCTAAGTAACCAGCAGAACAGGAACCAGAACAGAACCGCGCCGGTTCCAAGCGTTCCAATTGTTCCAAGACTTCCAAAGGCATTGTTCTGACGCTGTTCCGGGTTCTCTGTCGCTAGCGACGTTTGAACCGTTGGAACCGCTTTTGAGAACTCAACCTGTGGAACCTCTGGAACGTTTGGAACAATTGGAACGTTGGGTGCCAGCGGTCCAAGTACCGGAGCGAGCAAGACGATCACGACCGCGAGATGCCAAACGAGATGGCGCGTGGAAGGTGCCGCGCCACGAAGGGCCGCGGCGAGTGCCGCCGCGGCGAGCAGGATGGCGGACGTGCGAGCCAGTAATTCGAGTTCCATTACCGTCCTTCTTTCCGTGCGCGGTCGATCAGGGCCGACAGCCTCTCCAGCTCGTCCGGCGACAAGGATCCGGTGTCGACCAGCGCCGCGGCCGCCTGCGCCGCCGACCCGTCGAAAAACGTTTTGACGATGCGCGACAGCGCCGAGTTGCGGGCGCGCTCGCGCGGCACCGACGGCCCGTAGACGTATCGCGTGCCTTCGGTCTGGTGTGTCGCGTGGCCCTTCTCTTCGAGGATGCGGAGCAGGGCGCGCACGGCTGAATAGCTCGGCGCGTCGGCCATCGCCTCGCGGACCTCCGCCGCGGTGGCCGATCCCTTCAGGTAGAGGATGTCGAGAATCTCGCGCTCCCGGCGCGAGAGCGTTTCACTATTGTTCATGGGGTATCGGCTGCAGTCCCGCGTGCGACAACAGTTGGTTGAGATGCGCGCGCGTCAGGGTTTCCCCGCGGAACACGACCGCATCGATCATGCGTGTGTGCGCGATGTTGGCCAGCGGATCGCCGCTGAGCACGATCAGATCGGCAATCTTGCCCAGCTCGATCGAGCCGAGGTCGAGGCCGCGGCCATGAAACGTGGCGGAGTCGATGGTCGCGCTCCGCAACACCTCGGCGGCCGTGAGGCTTGATCGGCGCACGCGCGCGGCGAGCTCGTCGTGGAATCCGATGGCGACTGCCGACGTCGCTCCCGCGCCGCTCCCCGGCAATGCCGGTTCCTTCGGCGGCGCGCCTGTGGCATCAGCGCGGACGATGCGAGGCCCCATGAACTTCCCGTAACTGATGTCTCGCCGCCACTCCTCGGTCCTGGTGGCGTCAGTGCCGCGATCCCAGACAGACGTCACGCCGTACGCGACAAATTGCCCTGCGGTGGTTCTGTCGAAACCTTTGAGGTGCACGCGGTTGTCGAAGAGTCCTGGTATCGCGAACTTGCCGTCGCCGTTGATGGTGAACTTCGAGGCCGGGAGCGGCGAGCCGGCCGGTTGAACCGCGGCTATCTTCCCGTTGCGGATGATGACGTCGCGGTGAGGCAGCCAGGCCCCCGCGGTCACGTCCAGGACGGAGATATTGCGGATCACGACCTCAGCGATTTTGCGGTCCGGTGCGGGCTGGCTGGGACCGCCGGCGAACAACGTCAGCAGCATGAGGCAGAGCGTTTTCATAGGTGACTGCTAATAATTTAGCACGCTAAATATTTAGCACTTTGACGCTGACAAAGCAATTACTTGCCCCGGACTTATTTGGTCGCATATGCTGGGGCTTCCGAAGTGAGACTGATTCTCATTTCCTAAATCCAGGCATCTCGCATGTTGCAAGCATTCGTGATCACGTTGCGTGAAGGGCTCGAGGCGTTCCTCATCATCGCCATCAGCCTCGCGTATCTGCGCAAGAGCGGCCGGCGCGAATTGATTCCCGCCGTGCACTGGGGCATCGCCTTGTCGGTGCTCCTCAGCATCGGCGCCGCGTACCTGTTCCAGCAGGCATCGAACCAGGCGCTGTGGGAAGGGATTCTCGCCCTCGTCGCGGCGGTGTCGGTGGCCACGCTGACCGTGCACATGTGGCGCACCGCGAAGAAAATCAAGAGCGAGATTGAAGGCCACCTGCGCGAGTCGACGGAGAAGACGGGCAGCGCGGCCTGGCTCGGCGTGTTCCTGTTCACATTGCTGATGATCTCGCGCGAGGGCATGGAGACGGCGCTGCTGATGGGCACGCTGCTGACGCAGGTGCAGGCGATGTCGATTCTCGGCGGCGCCATTGGCGGCACGCTCGCGGCTGCAGGCGTAGCGATGCTGTGGTCGCGGTACGGCCACCGCGTTAACCTCGCGTTGTTCTTCCAGGTCACCGCGATTTTCCTGATGGTGTTTGTCGTGCAGCTGCTGATCTACGGCTTCCACGAATTGACCGAAGCCAACCTGTTCCCCGGTAGCGAAGCGTTGCACTGGGCCACCGAGCCGTACGGCCCGGACGGGGTCTACGGTCAATACCTGACCTACATGCTCGTCGCGGTGCCCCTTGGGTGGCTGCTGTTCGCAATGCTGACCGGCTCGAACCGCGCGCCCGTGCGCTCCGCCGCCCCAGGTAAAGCGGCGTAAATTAACATGGGGCCGTGAGCAGGCCCCCGATTACGTCCACGCTGACGTGGGAAGGCGATCTCCGCTTTCGCGCCGTCACCGGTCAGAACCACATCATCTTCGACAGTGACAGCCAGGCCGGACCCTCGCCGCCGCAAGCGGTGGCGATGGCGCTGGCCGGCTGCATGGCGATCGATGTTGCCGACATCGTCATCAAGGGCCGCCACCGGCTCACCGCGCTCGAAGCGCGGATCTCGGGCGAACGCGCCGCGGAGCCGCCGCGCCGGTTCACGCATTTCACGCTCCATTTCCAGGTCAGCGGCGACGTGCCCAACCATGTAGTGGACCGCGCCATTCAGCTCTCGCGCGACAAGTACTGCTCGGTGTGGCATTCGCTGCGCGCCGACATCGCACTCGACACCACGTTCGAGGTCACTCCGGCATCCTTCGACTCCGCTCAGGGCTAGCCCAATGGCCAGCCCTTCGACTTCGCTCAGGGCAGGACGTAAACCCTATCTCGACTGGCTGCGTGGCATCGCCGTCATTGTGATGGTGGCCGCGCACGTCACCGACGCGTGGACGCGCGTTGAGGATCGCGAGCGTACCTGTACGGCTACACGGTGTTCATCGCGGGCCTCGCGGCGCCGTTGTTTCTGTTCCTCGCCGGCCTGACGCTCTCGATGGCCGCGTCGGCGCGAGCGGCATCGGTGGGCCATCGTGCGGCCGCGCGCATGGCGTGCTTGCGCGGGCTGCAGGTCTTCGCGCTCGCGTTCCTCTTCAGGCTGCAGGCGCAACTGCTTGGCTGGGGACCGCTCGTCAACCTCCTCAAGGTCGACATTCTCAACGTCATGGGCCTCGCGATGCTCGCGGCGGCGATCCTGTGGAGCCTGTCGTCGCATCGCACTCTTCGCATCGCGCTATTTGCGACGGTCACCACGGCACTGGCGATGAGCACGCCGCTGGTGAGAGAGGCGGGATGGCTCGCGATGCTACCGGATGCGATCGAAGCCTATGTCCGCCCGCTGGCCGGCCGCACCAACTTCGCGCTCTTTCCGTGGGCCGGCTTTCTGCTCGGCGGCGCCATTGCCGGCGAGCTGATTCAGGCGGCGCAGACGGATCGTGCGGAACGCCGGCTGCAATGTGGCTTCCTGATCGCGGGTGTCGCGGGCATCGCGATCGCCTACGCGCTGTCGTTCCAACCGTCGATTTATGCGAACGCGAATTTCTGGACGACCTCACCGACATTTTTCTTCATGCGGGTAGGGCTGAACACGGCGCTCTTGCCGGCCGCCTGGGCGATCGATCGCTTCCACGTGTTCGCGCGGCAGCATTGGCCGACGCTCTTCACCGCGCCCGATGTGCCAGGCCGCGTGATCACCACGCTCGGCCGCTCGTCGCTGTTCGTCTATTGGATCCACGTGGAGATGGCGTACGGCGCCATCGCCCTGCCGCTGCGGCGTTCGATGGCGCTCGAGCTCTCGCTGCTCGGCACGTTCTCGTTGTGCGCACTGCTGTACGCGATCGTGCGTTGGAAAGATTCGAAGATGCGGGAAGTGCGGTTAACCGGGCCCTTTAGAATCCTGAGCCCGATTCTGAAATAGTCGGGAACTGTTTCCCGTCGGGAAGTGCCTTCCCGTCGGGAGGTGCTTCCCCGACAAGAATTGCCCCCGTCAGGCTCGCCCAGCGTTAGAAGGCGAGCAGATACGTCATCTTCGCGATCACCGCGCGCGAAATCAACGCGCCGCTCCGCGAATCGTGCCGCTCGTTGTAGACCAGGTAAATGTCGCTCAGCGGCCGGTGGATGATGTCCAGGCGGACGTTCGAGCTCCACTGGCTGGTGTCGGTGTTGTACTGGACGAGCGCGTTCACGAACACCTTGGTGCTGAAGTAATAGTTCACGCGGCCGGTCACCAGGTGCGTGACAAACGATCCCGATTCCAGCTCGATGTCGTTGATCTGATCGCTCAACGACACGTTGAGGTGCTGGTTCATGCGATAGGTGCCGCCAATCGTGTAGTTGCGGCGGTAGCCGTCGTAGAACTCGCCGTTGCCGTAGCGCAGGTTCATCGAGAATGGCGCCGCGGAATTGGTATTGGCGAGAATGAAATTCTCACTGAACTCGTAGCGTCCCGGGCTGACGAAGATGTTGCGGCGGCTGTTGATCGTGAAGGCCTCGTCGATGACCTCGATGTTGGGGTTGACGCCGATCTCGACGAACGTGCTGTTCTGGAACGTGACCGGCCAATGCCAGTCCATGTAGCGAGACTCGAGCCCGCCGCCATTGCGTTTGGTGAAGTTCTCGAACTGGATGTGCGGAAAGGTTTCGCGCATCCAGCTGCGGAACTTCCTCGGCCGGATGTGCGTGCCGATGTAGAACTCCGAGTTGTCGACGCCGGTGCGCGGCACGAACCCCATCTCGTCGTTGAAGCGGCTGCCGATCGTCTGGTACATGCCGCGGGCTTCCCAAAAGTTGTCGCGATACGCGATGCTGCTCTTCGAGTACCAGTCGTCGCCTTCGCCAGGGAGATCCGCCACCGGTGTATCGCTCTTGGCGATCGCGACGTTGGCGGTGAGGTCGTCGAAGAAGCGGAAGTTGGCGTCGGCGCCGAAGGCGCGATTGTGATCCGAGCCGTTGGGATCCTTGTTCAGGAACATCACGCCGAGGTCGGAGTTGGCGAGGATGTCGCGGCGCGCCCGCAGCGCCGTGAAGTTGGTGGACGGGCTGATGTCTTTCTCGCGCTGCTGGATGTTCAGCGCGCCAACCGACCAGTCGCCCACGCGCCCGGTGAGGCGGGTACCGGCCAGCAGCGGAATGGCATCGCCGGCCGGCGACAGGCCGATCTGGCGGCTGAAGAAAAAGATCATGTCCTGCGACGCGTTCTGCCGCCCGCCACCGCCACCGCCGCCACCACCACCGCCGGTGTTGCCCGAGCCGAACTGGAAGACGCCGGAATTCTCGAGGAAGAAGTCGCGCTTCTCGGGGAAGAACAGGTTGAAGCGCGTCAGGTTCACCTGTTGCTCGTCGGCTTCCACCTGCGAGAAGTCGGTGTTGACGGTGAAATCCCACGTCAGCCCTGACGTTACGCCGTACTTGACGTCGAAGCCCGCGTCGTAATCGCGATCGAGGTTCACGTCAGGCAGCTGGTTGAAGTTCGCCAGCGCATACGGCTTGACGCGAATGTTCGCACCCGGCCGCAGGCCCTGCAATCCTTCATAGGTGCCCGCCATCGACACGCGCGACAGCTGGTGGATGCGGCGCAGCGGCGACCAATAACTGTTTTCGTTCTTGCGGCGCAGGCGGCGCTGGAAGTTGATCCCCCAGGTCTGCAGACCCTCGGGCCCGAACTTCAGCGTCTTGAACGGAATCTCGATCTCGGCGTACCACCCGTCCTCGCCGATGCGCGTGGCGACATCCCAGATGCCGTCCCAGTTCGCGTTCTGGTCGCGGCCTTCGTTGGACATCTGCGAGTCCCATTTCGCGCCGCCCGGGTTGATCGCGAACTGATAGCCGTTGCGCTCGTCGCGGAACGTGTCGATCACCACCTGGAAGCCGTCCGCCGACCCGGTATTGAAGTCCTTGCGCAGCTCGTTGATGATGATTTCGCCGGGTTCCGGATCCTTCGCGAACACGCCGATGTAGAGCGCGCGATCGTCGTAGAGCAGCTTCACTTCGGTGTCGTAGGTCGCCGGCTGTCCCTCGTTGGGATCGTTCTGGAGGAAGTTGGTGGCCACGGGCGCCGCCGCCCATGATGGCTCGTCCAGCCGCCCATCGAGCTCGATGCGACCCTGCGCCTGGGCGGCGCCCAGCCGACGGTCCTGTCGCGCCGTGTCGTAGTTAATGCCGTTGCCGTTGTCCGGGCTTTGCGCGGCGGCGGCCACCGGTGTGAGCAGTGCCACGGCC
The DNA here is from genome assembly GCA_963784445.1 of uncultured Acidimicrobiia bacterium. Classification (GTDB taxonomy): domain Bacteria; phylum Acidobacteriota; class Vicinamibacteria; order Vicinamibacterales; family UBA2999; genus 12-FULL-67-14b. The sequence continues at coordinate 929,534 of CAWARO010000004.1, forward strand.
GTCACCAAGGAAGCGAATCGCGTATACATTGACAGCCGTCTATCGTCGCCGAAAGTGCTCGATTTCGTGTAACCGTTTGTAAACGCAGATGCCCATGAAAACTCTGATCGCAGTCGTTCTGGCCGTGTGCATGTCCGCGCCCGCTTTTGCACAGGAAGCGCGCCGCCGCTGGGAAATCCAGCGGCAGATTCGCCTGGACAAGTTCGAGCAGGTGCTACCGCGCGCGATGCGCGACAACAACATCGATATGTGGATCGTGGCGGTGAAGGAAAACCACTACGACCCGCTGTGGAACGATATGGGTCGTGGCTACGTGTCGGGCATCGGCTATTACGTGTTCACCGATCGCGGCGGCGACCGCATCGAGCGGGCCGCGCTCGGACCGAGCGGCTACCTGCTCAATGAGTCGGGCGCCTACGACATCATCGGCGCCGCTGCCACGCTGGCCGCGCACGTCAAGCAGCGCGACCCCAAGCGCATCGGGCTCAATATGTCCGACGAGATCGGACCCGCCGATGGCCTGTCCGTGACGATGCTCGCGCATTTGAAGAAAACGCTAGGCGACACTTACGCCAGCCGCTTCGTGTCTGCCGAGAAGCTGGTCGCCGATTTTCGCTCGCACCGCGTCGCCGCGGAGATCGTGGCGTTTGGCGAAGCCGCGAACATCGCGATTCAACTCACCGAACGCGCGCTCTCGAACGAGGTGATCACGCCGGGCAAGACCACGCTCGAAGACGTGGCGTGGTGGATGCAGGATCGCCTGCTCGATCGCGCGCTGGGCTCCGAGTTCGACATGCCCTCGGTCTACATCACCGGCCCTAACGGCATTGCCGCGACGTCCAACTCGCGCATCATCCAGCCGGGCGACGTGATGATGATTGACTGGGGTGTGCAGCTGATGAACTTCGGCACCGACGTCAAGCGCGTGGCGTACGTGCTCAAGCCTGGTGAGACCGCGGCGCCGAAAAGCATTCAAAACGCCTTCGACCGGGCGTTGTCGGTGCGGGATGTCTTGAAGAAAGCAATCAAGGTTGGCGTACGTGCCGACGACACCATGAAGGCGATGGACGCCGCGCTACGCGCCGCCGGCTTCGGCGTGATCGAGTTCAATCGTCCGAATAAGGATGATAAGACTGACGTGGTCTATGGCTTCCATCCGGTGGGGAATACCGGCCACGACATTGGCCCATCGCTCACCACGTGGCAACCGTTACAGACCACGTTCACGATGCACGACAACCACATGTTCTCGTTCGAATACTTCGCCTATACGCCGATCGCGGAGTGGGGTGGCGCGAAATTGAGGGTTCCGATCGAGGACGATGCGATACTTACGGACGCGGGCATTCAATTCCTTCATCCGGCGAACTACCGGTTGTTGGTGATCAAATAGATTCCGAGGACACGGAGAAGGACGTAGGACACGGAGGGTTCAGGACTCGTGGTACAGGTAGCCGCCGACCGATGAGGCGACGAGCATTTCCACGCCGGTCCAGGCGATGGTCACGACGACGGTGCCGATCGATGCTCCGCCGAAGATGGCCGGAAACACATATGACAGTGCCCACGCCGTCAGCCCGGCGCAGATTGCCGTCTTCGGTCCCGGACCGAACCGTGGCCGGATCGCAGCGTAGAGCCACACCGTAGCGAAGCCGAGTGCCGACGCCATGATCACCATTGCGGCAACCGGTGTGGCGGTGTTAGCGCCGACCATCATTCGCAGCAGGTATTGACTGATGTTCATGATCAGCGCTGCGGCCATCCCGCCCTTGATCACGCCGGCGATGTTGATCCCACCCATCAGTATCCCTGGTGGTGGAGTATAAGGGGTCGTGCTGCATAAGTTCGGGGTCTTCGAGTTCGACAGCGACACCAGCGAGCTGCGGAAGAACGGCCGCGCCGTGGCGCTCGAACCGCAGCCCGCGAAGGCGCTAGCGTTGCTCCTGGCGAGAGCCGGAGAGGTGGTCAGCCGCGAGGAGCTGCGCGACGCGGTGTGGGGATCGGAGACGCACGTCGACTTCGACCGCGGCATTGCCTATTGCCTGTCGCAGATTCGTTCCGCGCTCGGCGACAGCGGGGACAACCCACGCTTCGTGCAAACGATTCCAAAGCGCGGGTTCAAGTTCATTGCCCCCGTCGCACCCGATGCGTCCGTCGCCCCCGATGCCGCCGTTGCACCCGCACGGACGTTCAACAACTGGGTGACCATCCCGTTGGCGATTGCCATGCTCGCGGCCACGATTGGGATGGTGTATGAAACATTTTCGGCGCCGCCCATTCAGGAGCGCGTCGTGGTCGCGGTGTCGGTGTTCGACAACGAAACCGGGCAGGCCGAATACGATCGGCCGGTCGCGGGTCTCTCGGACCTGGTCGTCGAGCGTCTCACCAAGATCGATCCCGATCGTATCGCGGTGATTGGAAACGCGGCCGTGCTGCGGCAGCCGCGCAACATCCGCAACCTCAAGGCCGTCGCGCAAAGCGTGCGGGCAGACTACGTGCTGCTCGGACAACTTCAGCGCGGCGAAGCCGGACTGCGATTCATCACGCATTTCATCCGGCTACGGGACGAGGCGCATCTGAAAGCGAATCGACTGCCTGTGGGCGACGAGACACTCGGCGGGCTCGAGGCCGCGGTGGTGGAAGAATTCGAGCGGGCGGTGCGCGAGCACGCCCTTCGATGATACTCAGGGCTGCCCCGAGCGCAGTCGAGGGGCGTCCTGACGCAGCCATCTAACTAACTGAGTCGCAAAACTTTACAGCCTGAACTCGAACTGGCTTGTCCTGAACGCCGCCGCCTTGCGATAACGGCGGGCAAGGAGGTTACGTCCATGCCGTTTTCGCGTCGCTCGTTCCTTTCGGTCACCGGTCTTTCCACCCTCGGCATTTCCGCTGCGGTCACTCGCGCCTGGGGTCAGCCCGCGGCGCCGGCCGCGGTGTCTTCGGCCGACGTCTATCCCGGCCAGGATCCGGCGCTCGTCAAAGAAGTGGTTGGCGTCTCGCACGGCAACATCGCGCGCGTGCGCGAGATTGTCGAGAAGCAGCCGGCCTATGCGCGCGCCTCGATGGACTGGGGATTCGGCGACTGGGAGACGTGCATCGACGCGGCCGCGCATGTGGGCAACAAGCCGATTGCCGACTTGTTGTTGAGCCACGGCGCGCGGCCGACGATCTTTTCCGCGGCAATGATGGGGCAGCTCGACGCGGTGAAGGCGTTTGTGGCGGCCCGGCCAGGAATTCAACAGACCCTTGGGCCGCACGGCATCACGCTGATGGCCCACGCGCGCGCCGGCGGCGCTGACGCCGCGCCGGTCGTGCAATACCTCACGCAGCTCGGGGACGCGGACACTCGCACTGCCACGCAACCGCTGCCGCCCGCGGATCGGGACGCGCTCGTCGGCAAGTATGTCTATGGGCCGGGGCCACGCGACTATTTCACGGTCGATGTCGATCGGGATCAACTTGGCATCGATCGACCGTCTGGCCCGGGGCGGCGCGGCCTCGGCCATATCGGCAATTTCGTGTTCTTCCCGGTTGGGGTGCCGACGGTGAAGATCGCGTTCGCGCGGGTGGGCGACAAAGTGACGCAGCTCACCATTGCTGATCCGGAGGTCATGGTCACTGGGAAACGCAGCTGACGTTCGGAGGGCGGGGGCGTTAGCCCCCGCTAGACCAGCGACGGCTAAAGCCATCGCTCTCCGACCGGCGCAGGCACGCGTCATGCAGCGATAATCGAGCGTCATGCTCGAGCTATTGCTGTGGTGGCTGTTCGTCGCCTTCCTCATCGCCATCGTCCTCGGGGTGGTGCTGTACTTCGTCACGCGGTGGCTGTTCATGCGCACCGCGGAGAAGATGGCGGCGATCGTCGATCGCAGCGTCGGCGGCGCCGCGGCGCACGCGTTCACGCGGCTGGCGAGGTTCGCGGCGGCGCGCGGCATCCCGCTCGAAGAGGCCCATCGGCTCTTCGGCGTGCACATCGATCGGCTCGCCAAGATTATGGACAGTGCGATCACGCTGCCGATCATCGGGCGCGTCGGCCTCGACGCGGTGCTTGACCTGATTCCGGTCTTCGGCAACTTCGCCGGCGCGGCGGTGTCGTTGACGCTGATTGCGCGCACGCTGCAATTCGGCCCGCCGCCTTCGCTGGTGTCGAAGATGCTGTCGAACGTGCTCGTCGACGTGATCGTCGGAGGTATTCCCTTGATCGGCCCGCTGGCCGACATCTGGTTCAAGGCCAACGATCGGAACGCGGCGCTGATGCGCGAGTTCCTCAATTCTCGCCCGAACGTCTAGACGTCTTGAAGGCCCGAAATCCGATGCGAATGAGTCAAGTTCTCGACCGGCCTTCAAGACGTCTCGCCCCGCCGGAGGCGGGGCAAAACGACGCTGCCCTAGCGAGGCGGAGCCGCGCCACATGCCTTGCCGGTCTGAGGCGGAGCCTCGCTAGTTAGAGCTTGAGGCTGGCGCGAATCCACTCGAAGTACATTTTCAGCCCGGCGGCCATTTCCTGTTCGATCCGTCCGCGCAGCACGCGGCCGGTGACGCCGTTGACGGCGTCGGCACGCGCCTTCACCGACACGATCAGGTCGAACGCTTTCTGGTCCGCGGTTGGAATCGCGAGCGCGATGAGTAATGCCGCATCGAGTTGACGGCTGGCGTAGAACTGCTTGTCGGCAACCAACACGCCCCCGTCCGGAAATTCCTGGATCGCAACGTGGTGCAGCGTGAACGCGGGTTTGCGGCCGACATTGTCCCGCGTCCAGTAGAAGCGATCCACAGTGCCCTCGGGCCGCTTGCCCGGAAAGCTTTCCAGGTAACTCACGAACGGATAGGCGAGATCCCACACCTTGGTGGCGCGGCGCAGCATGTCCTGGAACTGCAGCGTGGCTTGATTCGGCTGCCGCTGGTCGTGAAACGCGCCGAGCGCCGAGTCGCCGCCTTTCTGATACGCCGCTGCGTACTCGGCGACGAGCGAGCGCGCCAGCGTTGCGGCTTGCGCCCGGGCATCGGGCGCCTTCCAATTCACTTCCTTCTGGAAGCGATCGAGATAGGCCGGGGGCATGCGGAACTCACAGCGGCCCGGACGGCACGACTGGAGGTCGGTGAAGTCCACGTTATCCAAGTTCACGCGCGCGAAGTCCGCGGCCGTGGCCGTCGCGTTGATGGCGCCGATGTTGACCGTGCCAGAGGCGCGCATGAAGGACTCGATGTCCTTCAACCAGGCCAGCAGCCGGCGCAGATCGCCAGTGGTGCGCATCGCGCCCGCGGCGGCGATCTCGTTCGGCGCCGACGCCGGCACGCTGCTCGCCAGAATCTCACCGGCGGTGAAGCGCGACACTTCCGCGGCCGGCACACCGAGGCGATCGGCGAGGAGTGCCTCGGTGGTCAATTGGGCGGTGGGCTGGCCGAGGACCAGCGCCGACGCCGCCAGGACCAGCGCGGCGAGCACGAATCCGCGGAGCATCATGTGCCGCCGTTACTGCGGTTGGCGGGCGGTCGTTGTCGGCTTCGCCGTGGCTGCGCCCGGAGCCGGCATGTCGTTCCAGAACATCAACGCGTTGAACACCATCGCGTGCTCACCGAACGTCTGCCAGCGATAGATCGGGTTGTTCGCGTACAGAATCACGCGTCCCTTACCCGACGGCGCATCGACCACCATCGGCCGGTTGCGGATCTGATCCGGATTCCTCATCAGTCCGCTGAGCACGCCGGCTTCGCCGCCCGTGAAGCGCGCAATCACCTGCGGACGATCCGGTGAAGATCCTGCAAACTGCTCGGCACCTGGCGGCGGACCCGCCTGCAGCAGCGGACCGCCGTTGAACCGCACCGGCAGCGTTTTCTGGTCGTAGCCGTACATGACCGGGTGGTTCGCCAGCAGGATTTCGCTCTGCACGTACGGGCCGGGCGCGTAGAAGCCGGTGGCGGGATTCTGCGACTCGACGCCTTTCGCGATGCCGAACTCGGCCGGGAACGCGCTCGCTACACCGAGGGTCATCAGCACGCCGCCGTCCTCGACGAACTTCTGGAATTCCGCCGCGCCCGCCAGCCCCATGCCACCGCGCACGTCATCGGTCTCGGCATACATGCCGAGCGACTTGTACTTATCGTTCTTCTTGTACGGCAACGGCTTGGACAGTTTCGGCTGCTCGTAAACGACCGACTTGCCGTTGTTGGTCTGGTGCGGCATCACGATCACGTTGTACTTCGCGCGCAGGTTCGCGCCGGTCTGCACGTGATCCTTGTGAATCAGATCGAACGGGATGCCGAAGCGATCGAACGCCAGTCGCACCCAGCCGACCTTTTCGGTATTCGCCCACGTGGTGTACATCGCGATGCGCGGCAGATCGACGTCGAACGTCTTCACGTCGGCGGGCAGCGACTGCACGGCGAGGCCCGACAGGCCGAGCGCCTCGATCTCGCGGCGCGCGAGGTCCGAGGCCGGGATGATCAGCGAGCCGGTGGGGAACTCATGGTCACCGGACTTGAACGGCGCCTGCGCCGCCTTGATCGTCGCATCCTTCAGCCGATAACGGAGCGTGATCAGGTTGAGCGAGCCGTTATGCCGGACCAGGTAGACGGCGTTGGTGGCGCCGCTCGATCCATTCGGGTCGAGCAGCACGCCCAGCGTGGTGACGTCCTCCTTCAGCAGCGTCGCCGGCGCATCGAGAATCGTCTTGTCCTCAATGGTCTTCACCTCGATGTTGTTCGCCATCCCCATCGTCCATGCGCTGTCGTCATAGGTGTTGAGGGATGCATCTGGATACGTTTGCTTTTCGAGCAGCGTCTTGGCGAGCGGTCCGTACGGCTGATTGAGCTTCACGATGTACGAGCCGGCGGGGAAGGTGCCGTCCTTCACGTTGATTTCCGCGGTGGCGCGGTGCACCTCGATGGCCTGGCGGCGAATCAGGTTGGCCACGCGATCGATCTGCGTCTGATCTTTCTGTCCCGCGGGGATCACGAACGCGTGCGGCGCCTTGTCCTGCCCGCGCTTCACGGCGTTCGCCGATTTCTTGTAGAAGTTCTCGACCACCATGGCCGGGAACTTCGACGTCAGCTCGAGCGCGGTCAGCAGGCCCGTCTGCGCGTAATTGATCGAGTTGCGAATCGACCAGTCGACCTCACCAACCGGCGCTGGATTCGGCCGATACCACTGCCGCGTCGTTTGTCCGCCCTGCAGCCGCGCCTTTTTCGTGTTGGCGCCGCCCTGGTTGAACACTTCATACATGCGCAGCATGCCGTTGTGATTGGCGGCAGCGAAGCCGAGATATCCCGGCGACCACATGTCGACGAAACCGAAGTGCCACACGCCGGGCATGCCGTACGAGGTCAGCTTGTTCACCTCGTAGGAGGCGAAGAACGGCAGCTCGGTGTAGAGAATCGGATCGAGGTTGGCGTTCTGCGGCGGCTGGCCGCTGAACGTGTAGAGCAGCGTCTGCGCTTCGTGCACGTCGTGCCAGATCGGCGGCACCCAGTTCAGATACCAATTCAGGTGCGCGCGCAGCGAGTCCACGCCGTAGTTGATGTCGCGGTTGTTGTCGTGGAACACATACTTGCCCCAATACGGCGGGCCGCCGTAATTCTCGCCGCCGTCGTACTGCTCGTCGACCTTGTAGGCGTAATACCAGTCGACGTAACGATCGCGGCCGTCGACATCGGTGGCGCCGGTGATGCTGACGATGACGTTGTCGCGAATGGCCTTGATGTAGGGCTCTTCACTCACGGCGAGGCGATAGGCGAGTTCGATGACGGCTTCCGGCGGATTCGTCTCGCCGCTGTGGAGGCCGGCGGTGATGTGATAGTGCGGTTTGGTACTGGCAATCAGCTGCTGCACCTGCGCATCGGTCAGGCCGCGCGGGTCGGCAACCTTGCGCATGTTCTGGCGGTTGGTCTCGAGGTTCTTGAGGTTCGCCTCGGATGAAATGTAAACCACCATGATGTCGCGGCCTTCTTCGGTCTTGGCCACCACTTCGGTCTTGAAGCGCGCGGGCAGCGCTTTCTCGAGCGCGCGGAAGTAACGCTGCTGATCGGCCACGTAGGTGAGCTTTTTCTCGGTGCCGATGTGGTATCCGAGGACGTCCTTCGGCGTCGGCACGCCGGCTTTCTTGGGCAGATGGTCGACGAGCGGCGATAGGAACTCGGGTTTGGTGGTCGCCTTCTTTACGAACTCGGCAAACTCGGCATCGTCGGGGGTTGCCGCGCCGGCTGGCTTTTGCGCTTCCGGGATTGCTGAGCTAGCGATTAGGGCAAACGCGAGAAAAAAGCCCGAGAAGCGCAATTTCGTATTCATGGTCATAAGCTCTTGAGAATCAGTGCTTTACGGAGTTACACGCAACCGTGCTTGTATCGCGACCCACCCTTTTCCGGGCAAAAACCGTTGAGTGGGCGCGGGCGCAAACGATAGAATCCGACTCTTTGGTTGGACTCTTATGATCAGCGTAGCCGCTATTCGGATGCAGCAGTTCGGCGTGCAATTCTATCAGGCCTCTCTTACCGCCAGTGATATCGACAAGCTCGTCCGATTCGAAGTGCTGAGTTACCAGGATCAGGGGACGCAGGGCGTTCGCGGCAAGAAAAGGGGCGGCCCGGTTTCCAAGATCAACTGGGATTTACTCGAGCGGCGTATCGCCTCGAATGAAAAGGCGTATCAGCGGCAAATCATCCGCAAGAAGATCGACGAGCTCGTGCAGTACTACGAGCAGTGTCGCCAGGCACGCGATCTGCCGTCAATTCCCGGCGCGGTGATCATTTCGTGCGACGAGAAATTGAGCTTCGAACCCTCCGAGAGTGGATCGTGGGTCGGCCGCCTGAAGGTGCCTGAGCGCGAAGGCATCCTGCGCGCTATCGACGGCCAGCACCGGCTGCTCGCGCTGCACGCCGACATCGATCGGTTCGGCGACGAACCCTTCACTGTGCCGGCGATTATTTTTGACCGGGTGCCTGAAGATCACATCGTCCAGATGTTCGTGACCATCAACGCCAAGCACACGCGCCTCAACGCGTCGCACCTGGTGTCGCTCTCGGGACGCCAGCTGTATCGTGACGAAGCGTTGGCCGCGGCTCACGATGTGGTGCGCGCGATCAACGATCGCGACGAGTCACCGCTTTACGGCGAGATCAAGCTGCTCGGCGTTGGCAAGGGTCGTGTCGGCCAGGCGCCGCTGGCGCAGGAGCTCAAGAAGCTGTTCGCTGATGAGGCCGCGCTCGGCGGCGCGCGCAAGAGCGAACAGTTCCGCGAAGAGTCGAAGAAGTTCTTCGTCAACTACTTCAAGCAGATCGCGACCATCTTCGAGTCGGCGTGGAACGGCCGCAAGTACAGCATCAAGTCGGCCACGGCGCTGCGCGCGTTCATTCGCGTGGCGCCCGATGTGATCCAGAAGATCGATCAGCATCACGCCGACCGCACCGACTATCGAGCCATTGGCCGCGTAATTTCGCCGTGGGGCCGCCGGATTGGCGCCCTGCGCTTCGAGACCGACGGAGCCTGGAAGCGGCAGGGCACCACGGTCGATAACCTCACGAAGGAACTCCGACTGGCACTGCAGTATCCGGAAGGTGCCGCGGGCTGAGACCAAACGATATTGTGATCCGGACCGACAAATTTGTCGGCCGGAAGAAGCCCGGCTGAGCGAAATTCGTTGAATTTGGCGCAAAACTACGCGGCACGGACTTTGGATTCAGGGTCCGCGTCGCCAGTCTGTTTACTGTGGCATTAGTGCTGCAGTAGCTGGGGGGAGCCAGGTTGGCGGCAACTTTTGGGCGGCGGTCCAGAAATGGGCTGCCGCCCTTAGTCTTTTCTTCGCCTCTCCGGCAGAATCTGCCCAGCTAGATCTGCCTTGAAAGGGCCGACGGCACCATCGAGCTGATGGACTTCGGTCTCGCGCCATGCTCACCTCCGAACGCTCACCGCGGGCAACGTGCTGGGCACGCCGCACCCCAGGGGACGATTTGGTAGAAATTGCGGAACCCTGACAATATCTGGGGCATCAGCATGGCGAACGAACTCGCGATCACAGGAAGTGAAAGCCGCACAGAGCTGCAGGCGAAGGTCGACAGCGGCGATACCTACACGGCGGACGCTCGCGCCATCTCGCGTTTCGTGTCGCGCTACATGGAAGACCAGTTGACAGCGCAGGAACTCGAGCAGATTGGCGACCTGCTCGAAGGCGCCGAGTTCATCGAGTACGTCGGCCCCGGCTCGGACGGGATCATCGCGCAAGTGGTGTTTCACATGTCCACGCCGACGGCGAAGGGACCGATCACGAAAGAAGCGGCCGAACGGTGGCTTGGCCTGCTGGCCGACTAATCTGTCAGCGCGGCGATCTGAATGCCCGCGGACTCCAGGCCGCGCCGGATTTCTCGAGCGAGGTCGGCGGCGCCCGGTGTGTCACCGTGCAGGCAAATCGTGTCTGCCTTGAGCGCGATCGTCGAGCCATCGACCGCCACCACCTGCTTGTCCTTCACCATCCGCACGGCACGGTCGACAACCGCCTTCCTATCGTGAATCACGCTGCCGGGTTTCGCGCGGGAGGTGAGCGAGCCATCGCGCTCGTAGGCGCGATCGGCGAACACTTCCGCGGCCACCGGTAGGCCCGCGGCTTCACCCGCGCGCAGTAATTCAGAGTTCGGCAGGCCAAACAGGATGAGCGAGCGATCGAAGGCGGCCACCGCCTTCGCAATCGCATCGGCCAGCGCGCGGTCCTTGCATGCCATGTTGTAGAGCGCACCGTGGGCCTTCACGTGCTGCAGCTTCACGCCCTGCGCCTGCGCCATGCCGGCGAGGGCGGACACCTGGTAGAGCACGAAGTCTTCGACCTCCGACGGCGAGGCTTTCATCTCGCGGCGGCCGAAGCCCACCAGGTCGGGGAAGCCCGGATGCGCGCCTACTGCAACCCCCCTATCTTTCGCCAGCGCAATGGTTTGCCGCATCCCGCCGGGATCGCCGGCGTGGAAGCCGCAGGCCACGTTCGCCGAGGTAATGCTGTCCATCAGCGCCGCGTCCTGGCCCATCGGCCACGGCCCGAACGACTCGCCCAGGTCGGAATTGAGATCAATTCTCATTTTGTGCTTGACCGACCATTTTAGTCGGCAATAAGCTGACTGGGAACTTGAGACCTAATCTCAAGATGGACCCAATGAAGAGCTTTCGTTCCGTCATTTTCTGGATCCACCTGGCCGTCGGCGTCACCGCCGGCATCGTCATCTTCATCATGTCGGTCACCGGCGTCGCGCTCACCTACGAGAAGCAGATGATTGAGTGGGCGGACCGCAACGCCTGGACCGCGCCGGCGTCCACCGCGGCCGCTCACCTGGCGCCGGAGACGTTACTCGCAAAAGTCGCTGAAGCAAAGCCCGGGGTGGTGGCGATCGGGATCACGCTGCGGGCCGATGCTGCCGCGCCGGCCACGGTGACCCTCGAGGGCAACCAGGCGCTGCTCGTCGATCCTTACACGGGCGCGATCATCGGCGACCCGCCGGCCGCTCTCCGGTCGTTCTTTCGCACCATGACAGCGTGGCACCGCTACATCGCCATGGAAGGCACGAGCCGCGCCACCGGCAAGCTGATCACGGGCGCCGCCAACCTCGGGTTCCTGTTCATTGTTGTCAGCGGCCTTTATCTCTGGTTCCCGCGCGTGTGGACGTGGATTCAATTCAAGAACGTGCTGTCGTTCCGCACCGGCCTCGCGCCGAAGGCGCGCGACTTCAACTGGCACAACGTCATCGGCTTCTGGTCCTGTGTGCCCCTCGCGATCATCGTTGCCGGCGTCGTGCCGATCTCATTCGGGTGGGGCAACAACCTGGTGTATCGCTTCGCTGGTGAGACCCCGCCGGCTCCGGCCGCAGCGCAACAGCGTCCCGCGGAACAGAAGCCACCAACGCATTACTCACACCGCGTTGATGCGTCGTGGGCGGCGGCGATCGCGGAAGTGCCCGCGTGGCGCACCATCACCACGCGCCTCGCGACCAGCGAGAAGGCGCCTATCGTGATCACCGTCGATGAAGGTTACGCGGGTCAACCGCAGAAGCGACGGACCCTGACGTTCGATCGCGCCACCGCATCGCTCGCCAAGGATGAGAGCTTCGACCGCCTGAGCGCAGGGCGCCGCGCCCGTTCGTGGCTGCGCTTTGCGCACACCGGGGAGTACTACGGGCTGACGGGCCAGACCGTCGCCGGCATCGCGTCAGCCGGCGGCGCGGTCCTGGTGTTCACCGGCCTCTCCCTGGCGCTGCGGCGCTTGTCATCGTGGATTCAGCGGAGGCGCGGCTCAGACGCAGCCGTCGATCGTCAGCGCGCTGCTTGATTCCTTCACGCTACCCATCGAAAGGTCTTCAGCACCATGTTCGTTCGCCCGCGTCTCGCCTCCCCTCGCAAACGGAAGAAGGGCAAGTACCGCTTGTTCGCCACCAGTGCGCTCGTCATGTCGACAGCCCTGGCGGCGCGACCGTCGGCGGCGCAGCAGGCGCCGGCGCCGATGGTGCGAAACGCGGACGCCATCAGCGTCGACATTCCCGCCGGGCAGCTTGATGTCGTTTTGAAGGAACTGGCAGCCGTCGCGCACCTGACCTACGACTTCAGGATTCCGTCCGACACCGTGGCGATGATGTATTCACCCGGCGTGTCGGGTGCGCTCGGCATTGATGACGCGTTGACGCGCGTCCTCGAAGGCACGAGTCTCAATTTCCGGCGCTCGGGAGCCTCCGTGCTCATTGAAGTTCGGCAGCTGACCGAGACCGTTGAAGTCACCGGCCGTGTCGGCGTCATCTCGACGCCGAAGCTGACCGAACCGCTGCGCGACATTCCGCAGACCATCACCGTGATCCCGCGCGCGGTGATGGACGAGCAGGGCGCCACCACCTTGCGCGACGTGCTGCGCAACGTCGCCGGCATCACCTTCCAGGCCGGCGAGGGCGGAGTGCCCGCCGGCGATCAACTCTCCATTCGCGGCTTCAGCGCGCGCACCGACATGTTCGTCGACGGCGTGCGCGACTTCGGCGGCTACTCGCGCGACTCGTTCAACATGGAGCAGGTCGAAGTCGCGAAAGGCCCGACCTCGTCGCTGGCCGGCCGCGGCGTCACGGGTGGCGCGATCAATCAGGTCAGCAAGGCGCCGGACCTGGCGCCGATCGCCGAGGCGACCATCGGCGCCGGCAACGCCGGCTACGGTCGCACGACGCTGGACTACAACCAGCCGCTGACCGACTTCGCCATTCCTGGGTCGTCATTCCGTATCAACGCGATGTGGACCGAGACGGCGGTGCCCAATCGCGATCGCGTCGAGTCGTCCCGCTGGGGGATCGCGCCTTCGATTGGCTTCGGCGCCGGTACCGCGACGCGCGCCACCGTCGGCTACTTCAAGCTGACGCAGGACAACCTGCCCGAATATGGCCTGCCATGGGTGCCGGCCAACACCAATCCGGAACTCGCGGCTTACGCCAACGGCATGCCGCCGGTCGAGCAGTCGAACTTCTATGGGCTGACGACGCGTGACTACGAAAGGACCGACACGGATCTCGCCACCATTGAGATCGAGCGCGACGCGGGCGCGGCCACCACGCTCAGCAATCTGACGCGGTGGGGGAAGAACGTCCGTGACTCGGTGATCACCGCGCCGCGCTTTGCGTCAGTCAATACCAGCACCGCACTCAATCGCCAGCTGCAGTCGCGCGACATGACCGACACGATCGTCGCCAACCAGACCAACCTCACGGCGCGCGTCGCGACCGGCCGCATCGGCCACGCCATTGTCGGCGGCGCGGAATTCTCTACCGAGCATTCGCTGAACTTCGCGCGCACGGGTCCAACCGCGCCCACGGCGGATTTGTACCGTCCGAATCCGGACGACCCGTACCCGGGTCCGATTGTCCGCAGCGGCGCGAAAACGGATGGCACGGCGAATTCGATGGCCGCGTATCTGTTCGACACCGCCACGATCGGCGACCACCTGGAACTCACCGGCGGTTTGCGATGGGATCGGTTCGCCGTCGACTACACCTCAACCGCCGTCACTGGTGAGGCGACCTCGTTCGACCGCACCGACATGATGACGAGCGGCCGTGCCGGCGTGATCTACAAGCCGCGCCAGGAAGGCAGCATCTACGCCGGGTTCGGCACGTCCTTCAACCCGTCGGCTGAGGGCCTGTCCCTCGCGGCGGCCAACGTCGATCTCGAGCCGGAGAAGTCGCGTAACTTCGAAGTCGGGACGAAGTGGGACCTGTTCCGGCAGCAGCTCTCGGCCACGGCGGCGCTCTTCCGCACCGAGAAGACCAATGCCCGTACGCCAGGTGTGAACCCGGGCGATCCACCAACGGTGCTGGCGGGAGAACAGCGCGTGTCGGGCATCGAGTTCGGGCTCTCCGGCCGCGTCCGCAGCTGGTGGACAGCCATCGTCAATTACGCGCATATGCGCAGCACCATCGCGGAATCGAATACCCCAGCGGAGATCGATCAGAACCTCGCGCTAACTCCCGAACACACGCTGGCGCTGTGGTCCACGTTCGAGCTACCAGGGGGCGTCGGCCTCGGCGGCGGTGCGCAGTACATGGACAGCGTCTTCCGCAACGCCACCAACACCGCGCAGGTACCCAGTTATTGGCTCTTTAATGCGACCGCGTCGTATGCCGTCAACTCGCACCTGACGCTGCGCTTCAACTCCACCAACCTCGCGAACGAGCAATATGTCGATCGCATTGGCGGTGGACATTACATTCCCGGCCCGGGCCGGCAGATGCTCGTGACCGCGACGATCAAAAAGTAGCCATGCTGATTCAGGTTCCCGACGTTCTGACCGCCGATCAGGTGGCGCATGCACGGCGCCTCCTCGATGCCGCGGAATGGATCGACGGCCGCGTGACGGCTGGTCATCAATCGGCGCAAGCGAAACACAACGTCCAGATTCCGGAGGGTCATCCGGCCTCGCGCGAGCTCGGTGAGACGATTGTCAAAGCCTTGCAGCAGAACCCACTCTTCATTACTGCCGCGTTGCCGCTTCACGTGTTCCCGCCGCTGTTCAACCGGTATTCCGGCGGCCAGTCGTTCGGCAGCCACGTCGATAATTCGATCCGCACCGTGCCCGGCACCGCGCACCGCATGCGCACTGACTTGTCGGCGACGCTGTTCCTGTCGCAGCCCGACGAGTACGACGGCGGCGAGCTGATGATCGAAGATACCTACGGCATGCACAGCGTCAAACTGCCGGCCGGCTCGATGGTTCTGTACCCGGCCACGAGCCTCCATCACGTGCGTCCGGTCACGCGCGGCGCGCGCGTGTCGTCGTTTTTCTGGCTGCAGAGCATGATCCGCGACGATGGTGAGCGTACCTTGTTGTTCGATCTTGATTCCGCCATTCGCAGCATCAACCAGTCCGCTCCCGGGCATCAGGCCGCCGTCGCATTGACCGGCGTGTACCACAACCTGCTCCGGAAGTGGGCTGACGTCTAGGCACTCATCGAGATGATCTGGTCCCAGTAGCTGAGGAGCGAATGATGAAATCTCTGCACCACGCCATCTTGTGTGTGCTCGTCGCCGCCGCGCCGGCGTTTGGCGGGCAGCCCCCCTCGAAGACCGGCATCCTGTTGCTGGCCCACGGTGGGCAGGCGCAGTGGAACGAACGCGTGCAGGATGTCTCGCGCCGCGTCAATCAGCACATGCCGGCGGAAGTTGCCTTCGGCATGGCGACCCGCGCCAACATCAAAACCGCGATCGAGCAGCTCGTGGCGCGCGGCGTCACCAGCATCGTGGCTGTGCCGTTGTTCATTTCGTCCTACAGCTCGGTGATCACGTCCACCGAGTTCCTGCTCGGCCTGCGCCACGAGGCGCCGGCCGACCTCGCGAAGTTCGCGAAGATGAGTCATGGATCGCACGGCGGCCCGGGTGAGCATGCCGGGCACGAGCCGGCCGTCGATCCGGCGTCACCGATCAAGAGCCTGGTGCCGATCCGCATGACGCCCGCGTTCAATCGCCACGCCTTGATCGGCGCGATCCTTGCCGATCGCGCGCGCTCGATCAGCACCGCGCCCGCGTCCGAAGCCGTGATCGTGGTCGCCCATGGTCCCGTTCCGGAGGACGACAATCGGCGATGGCTCGACGATATGCGTGTGTTGGCTGATCAGGTTCGCCAGGTTGCGGCGTTCGCGTCGGTGGATTACATGACCGTGCGCGACGACGCGGGCCCGACGATTCGCGAGGCGGCCACCCAAGAGTTGCGCGACAAAGTGGTGGCCCAGCGCGCTGCCGGCCGGCGCGTTCTCATCGTCCCGCACCTGATGTCGTTCGGTGGCATCGAGCAGGGCATCCGCAAGCGGCTCGAAGGGCTCGACTACACAATGACCGCCCAGGCCCTGATGCCGGACGATCGGATCGTCGAATGGGTGCTGGCCAGTGCAAGATAGAGAGGGTTGAAGGGCGTTCTTCTCGCGCAAGTTGGCACACCTGAGGCGCCGACGCCGGCGGCGGTCAAGCGATACCTGGCGAAGTTCCTGTCCGATCGCCGGGTCGTCGATTATCCAGCGTGGCTGTGGCAGCCGCTGCTGCGCGGCGTGATCCTGCCGCTGCGATCGCGGAAATCGGCGAAGTTGTATCAGCGCATCTGGACGCCGCAGGGCTCACCGCTGCTCGTCGAATCCGAACAGCAACGCGCGAAGCTGCAAACGGCGCTTGGCGATCCCTATCGCGTGGTGCTTGGCATGGCCTACGCCGGGCCGTCATTCGAACGGGCCTTCGATGATCTGATGGCTGACGGCATCACCAGCGTGATCGTGGTGCCGATGTTCCCGCAGTATTCGTCGGCGACCACGGCGTCGGTGTATGACGCGGCGTTCACCGCGGCCACCGATCGCGGCGGCCGCGCGCGGGTGTTCGTGCCGGCGGTGAGTTGTGTACCGCCGTACTTCGATCATCCTGGCTACATTGACGCTTTGTGCGGCCGGCTCCGCGCCGCGATCGCCGCGCACGCGCCTGACCACGTCGTGGTGTCGTTCCACGGCCTGCCGGCACGCTACGTCACCAGCGGCGACCCGTACCGCGAACACTGCGATCGAACCGTGCAGGCGCTGGTCCGCGCCATGGAATGGCCCGACAGCTTCTACACGGTGTCCTTTCAGTCACGGTTCGGGCCGGAGCGCTGGCTCGAGCCCAGCACCGCCGACATCCTGAAGGGACTGCACGCGCGAGGGGTCCGGAAACCACTCGTCGGCGCCCCGGGTTTCACGACCGATTGCCTCGAGACCCTCGATGAACTCGGGAACGAGGGACGGCACCAATTTGCCAGCGGGGGAGGCGATCCCGCCGCCTACGCCCTGTGTCCCTGCCTCAATGACGAGGACCGGTGGATTCAGACCCTGGCTGACCTCGTGAAGGCTCAGGCGGCGACAAAACCATGACAATCCCCTGACCCCGCTTCGTAAGATCACAGCTGTGATTCGGCTCAGCGTGGTTCAGCAGCCGCCGAACGCCCCTGCGCTCGCTGCGGATGCAGTCATTTGGCGCACGTGCGTGCGGCAGGTCGCGTTCGTCGACGAGCCCACGGCCATTCCGCAGGGCGTCCCGGCTTGGCACGACGAGGCGGCCTATGCCCACCTGCTTGAAGTGGTGTGCGGCCTGCACTCGCCAATCGTTGGCGAAACCGAAGTGCTCCATCAGTTCAAGGTCTTTGCCGATGGCCTCTCTACCGAGCTTGTGCCATTACGTGACTTGTGCACGCGGCTGCTGGCCGACGCGCGCACCGTTCGCGCGCGGCACCTCATCGGTCTTGGCTCGCGCTCTTACGGCAGCGCCGTGCGACGCTACGTCCGCGACCGCGAACGCGTGGCCATCGCCGGCACCGGCGTCCTGGCCCGGGAGATCGTCCCGTTTCTCGTCCGTCCGGATCGTGTTCTCGATTTGTGGGGCCGGCGCGCTGAGTGCTCAATCGTCGCGCCTGGACTCATCTACCGTTCGCTCCAATCTCCGCACTTGGCACCGATCGCGGAACCGTCGGCGCTTATTGTCGCCGCACCAATGGACGCAGGCGAGGTTGCGCAGCTTGCGGGCCGGTACGCGAGTCTCGAGGTCGTGATCGATCTGCGCGCGGAAGGGGAGCAGGATCCGTTGCCGTCGATGGCTCCCCTGATCAGTTTGGCTGACGTGTTTTCCGATTTGCGGCAGGCGGCACTCGTGACCGATACGCGTGTCGTGGCGGCGAAGGAAGAAATTCGTCAGTGCGCGCGCGCCTTCACGACGCTCGCCAAGCTGAATCCGTCAGGGTGGCACGACCTGTGCGCGTAAGGCTGCTGAGCCGCGCCAGCGCGCTCGCGCGCTTGCAGACGGCGCTGGTGGAGCGCGCGATGCGTACGGCCCATCCGCAGCTCGACGTGCAATGCCTGACGCGAACCTCCGCCGGCGATCAGGATCAAACCTCGCCCTTGTGGAAGCTGCCTGACAAGGGTGCGTTCACGGCGGACATTTCGCGGGCACTGATTGACGGCGACGCCGACATCGCCGTGCATTCCTTCAAGGATCTGCCAACCGAGATGCCCGCCGGCACCCGCATCGCCGGGGCCTTGCCGCGCGCCGATGCGCGCGATGTGTTTGTGACGCGCCAGACCACCGTGAGGGCGCGGCCAGAGGCGCTGCGGATTCTGTCGTCATCGCCACGTCGCGCCTGGTTACTGGGCGAGACGCTGCCTGCATTGTTGCCGTGGCAGGTTCGTAGCGTTGAAGCTGAGCCCGTCCGCGGCAACATTGAGACCCGGCTCAAGAAGTTGGTGCAAGGCGAGGAGCACGGGTTGGTAGTGGCGAAGGCCGCCCTCGATCGGCTGCTGGGATTCGGACCGCCGTTTGTGCTGGAAGCTGCCGTCGTGCGCGCCCGCCTTGATCAATGTCAATGGATGGTGCTGCCGATGCGCGAGTTTCCATGGGCGCCGGCGCAAGGCGCCCTCGCGCTGGAGATTCCCGAGCACCGCACCGATCTGTACGATCTTCTGAAGCCAATTCTCTGCGAGTCGACCACCGCCTCGGTGCACTACGAACGACAGATACTGAACGATCATGGCGGCGGCTGTCATCAGGCGCTCGGCGCCGCTACGATTGAGAAGCCATACGGACGCGTGGTGAGTATTCGCTCGCGCGATCGCGGTGTGTCGACCTGGAAATTGGAAGGCGGCCGCCAGGCGTTTCCGCGTGCGGCCGAAGAGGCCGTGTGGCCTCGCCGCTGCGAAGGCGCAGCGGCCGTTCGCACGTCAACGGCTGTGGAACAACCCGTTGGCGACGCGTTTCGCGTGTCGCGTGCCGACGCCTTGCCGGCGGCGTGGTCGTTGCCTGAGCACGCGATCGTATGGGCGGCCGGCAGCACGACATGGCGCAAGCTGGCCCGGCGCGGTGTGTGGGTCAACGGATGTGCGGACGGTTTGGGCGACGAGGAGGATCCGGCCGTCGATCTGCTCGCGGGACGGACCCTGGAGTGGATCAGCCTGACGCACGAGGGCGCGTCACGCCCCGGCGCGGTGGCGACGTATCACGTCGAGGTGCCGCTGCCCGACGACCTCGCATCGCGGTCACACTTTTTTTGGACGAGCGGGGAGATCTTCCGGCGCGCGATCGATCGCTGGCCGTCGATCAAATATGGGTGGCACGGGTCGGGACCGGGCCGCACGCGGCAGGCGATTGAGGCCACCATTGGCGCCACCGAGCGCACCGGTATCTGGCTGGACCGTGAATCCTGGGAGCGAGACGTATGCCTCTAAGTACCGCGACCGCGTCGATGGCGCGCTGGTCACAACTGCGGATGCGCCGCTCGGCGCATCTTCGCGATCTCTGCGCGGAAACGTCGTTCACGGTCGCGCATTTCGTGCAGCCGGTCTTCGTCGTCGAGGGGCTCGCAGCGACGGAGCCGATTCCCGGACTCGACGGCAATGCCCGTCTGAGCCTCGCTGCCGCGCTTGATGTAATTGCCGCCGACGTCGCCGCCGGCGTGCGCCACTTCCTGTTGTTTGCCGTGCCGTCGCGTGGCGGAATGGCCGGTTATGGCGCGTTCGCCGCGACCGTGGTGGCGGCGGTCAAGCGTGCGTTCGGCGGGGACCTTCATCTGTGGGTCGACATCTGCTTATGCTCGAGCACCGACGATGGCCATTGCGCGATCTCGGGAGCCGGAGGACAAATTGATCTCGAGGCGACGCTCGGGGCGCTCGAACAGATGACCTTGCGGGTCGGCGATGCCGGCGCGGACGGCGTGAGCCCGAGCGACATGATGGATGGCCGCACCGCGCGGTTGCGGAGCGTCCTCGACGGCGGTGGCCACTCGGCGCTGCCGATCATGAGCTACAGCACCAAGTTCGCGAGCAAGTTCTACGGCCCGTTCCGCACCGCGGCCGGCTCCGCGCCGAAGCATGGCACGCGCGAGCACTATCAGATCGACGTGCGATCGCGGACCGACGCGATTCAATCGAGCGTGCGCTGTGCGAACGAAGGCGCCGATCTCCTGATGGTGAAGCCCGGCATGACCTCGATCGATTTGATTGCGCCGATTCGCGAAGCGACCGGCCGCCTGGTCGGCGCGTATCAGGTCAGCGGGGAGTACGCCGGCCTGTGCGCGCTCGGGCGCGATGGGCTGGCGGACTTCGATGCGGCGCTGCTCGAAACCTGGCACGTGTTCCGCCGCGCCGGGGCCGCGTACATCATTACCTACGGTGCCCGCCACGCGCGGTCGCTGGGAGTCGCGGAATGATCGACCACGCCGAGTTGTATGCGCGGGCGCTCGTCGTCGCACCCGGCGGCGTGCAGAGTCCCGTGCGCGCGTTTCGTTCGGTCGGCGGCCTGCCGATTTTCATGGAGCGCGGATCCGGCGCCTCCCTGACCGATGTCACCGGCCTGACCTACATCGATTTCTGTCAGAGCTTCGGTCCGCTGTTGCTCGGTCATTGCGATCCCGAAATCCGCGCCGTCGTTGCCGAAGCCCTGGACGACGGCTGGACGTACGGGTGCTGCGAGCCGTACTCGCTGGCGCTAGCGGAGTGGATCACCTCGCAGGTGCCATGGGCGGAGCAAATACGATTTGTGTCGTCGGGAACTGAAGCGGTGATGTCGGCGTTGCGCGTGGCGCGCGCCGCCACCGGCCGCACGCGCGTGTTGAAATTCGACGGCTGCTATCACGGCCACGCCGATGCGATGTTGGTCTGCGCGGGGAGCGGCCTCGCCGGCCAGGCCGTGGCCTCGAGCGAAGGCGTCTCCGAGGCGGTGGCGGCAGAGACACTGGTGGCGCCGCTGGACGACGATCGCGAGCTCGATCGCATTTTCGAGGCGCACGGCCGCGAGATCGCGGCGGCGATCATCGAACCGCTGCCGGCAAATTACGGACTCCTGCCACAGCGCGAAGCCTGGCTGCACGGGCTGGCGGAGCGTTGCCGGCGATCGGGCGCGTTGCTGATTTTCGACGAGGTGATTTCCGGGTTCCGCGCCGGCAAGACCGGCATGGCGGGGCGTCTCGGCATCCGGCCGGATCTCGTCACCTTCGGGAAGGTGATCGGCGGCGGCTTTCCCGTGGGCGCCTACGCCGGCCGGAAAGTGTTGATGGAGCGCGTCGCGCCGGCGGGCAAGGTCTACCAGGCCGGAACGCTCAGCGCGAATCCCATCGGCATGCGGGCCGGCCTCGCGTCGCTGAGGAAGTTCGAACGCCTGGGCGGCTGGGACGATCTCGATGCGCGCGGGGCGGCGTTCTGCGCGCAGCTGGCCGACGGCTTCCAGTCGCTGCGGCGGCCGCTCGACGTCGTCCGCGATGGATCGATCTTCTGGATCCACCCGCACACCGAGGCGCCGATCCGTCGTCCGGATCGGATTCCCCAGGGTCACGCGGAGTGGTTTGCGCCCTTCTTCCATGCGGCAATCGCGCGCGGTGTCTATCTGCCGCCGTCGCCGTACGAAGTCGGCTTCCTGTCGCTCGCGCACGATGCCGACACGCTCGCCACCGCGGCGTGGGCACTGATCGCGGCGGCGCGCGAGGCGGATCCCGCGTGAACACCAACCGCAGCACGTGGCAGTACGCCGCCGCCATCGCCTGGATGGTCTTCACCGTGGCGCTGGCGTCGTGGTGGCTGATCTTCGGCCTGAGCCAGGCGCGTCACCTCGCAGCGCTCGAGGGACCCGACGGCGCGCAAATCGGCCGCGTCACCCGAATGCTCGTGCTCGAAGGCGTGATCCTGGTGGGGATGCTGGTGGCCGGTGGCGGCGCGCTGCTGATCGCGATTCGCCAGGAACAGCGCCGGCGCCGCGACCTGCGCTCGTTCTTCATGGCCTTCACGCACGATCTGAAAACCTCGCTCACTTCGCTGCGGCTGCAGGCCGAGGCCTTGCGCGAAGACGTACCGGAGGCCGCCGGCAACCCGAATTTGCAACGCATGTTGAAGGATTCGGTCCGCCTCCAGCTGCAGTTGGAGAATGCCCTCGCGCTCGCGACCACCGACGGCGCCGTGCTGATCGAGGCCATCGACATCGCCGCGCTGGTCGAGTACCTGCGTGAGGATTTTCCCGAGTTGCAGATCGATCTCTCCGGCGGCGGCCGTGTTCGCGCCGATCGCCGCGCGCTCGAGAGCGTGCTGCGCAATGTGCTGCAGAACGCCGTGGTGCACGGACGGGCGACGCGCGTTTCGCTGGAACTGCATCGCCGTTCGTCGGGCGTGGAGATCGTCGTCAGCGATGACGGCAGCGGGACGAGCGTGGATTTGTCGACCGCGCTCGATCGGCCGTTCATCCGTCCTACCGCTACCAGCGGTTCGGGGGTGGGCCTGTACGTATGCGGCAGGCTCTTGAATCAAATGCACGGTCGCATCCGCGTGATGGGCGGCTCCCCGGGCTTCAGCGTCAGCATCGAGCTGCCCGAGGCCGTCTGATGCCGCGTGTGCTGCTTGTGGAAGACGATCGCTCGTTGGGCCGGACGCTCGCCGAGCGACTCGAGAAGGAAGGCCTCGAGGTGCACTGGGTGATGACACAGGCGTTGGCGCGCGACGCCGCTGAACAGGGACCATGGGACCTCGCGATCCTCGACGTGATGCTTCCCGACGGATCCGGCTTTGACCTGGTTCCCGTCCTCCGGCAGCGGTCACGCATTCCGATCATGTTCATGACCGCGCTCAACTCCGCGGAAAGCCGGTTGACCGGATTCGAGCTTGGCGCCGACGAGTATCTGCCGAAGCCGTTTCACTTGAAGGAGTTTCTGCTGCGCGTGCACCACGTGCTGATCACGCAGCCGCCGCGGCGTCTCCTGCAGGCGGGCAACGCGGTGGTCGACTGGGATGCGATGGCGATCGAACGCCCGTCGGGCGAGCGCACGTTCCTGCCGGTGCGTGATTACCAGGTGTTCAGGATGATCGTCGAGGCCGCGCCTCGCGCGGTCTCCCGCTCGGAGATTCTCGACCGCGTCTGGGGCGAAACCGAGTTTCCAACGCAGCGAACCGTGGACAACGCGATCGTGCGGCTGCGCCAGGCGCTTGGCGATGACGACGGTCTTCTCATTCGAACCGTCAGGGGTGTTGGGTATCAATGGGCGGCACAGTCGAAGTAAAAAATCCGTTTCAGCGCGCGCTGGCCGGCGAGTCGCAGCGCGTGCCGCCGATCTGGCTGATGCGCCAGGCCGGCCGCTACCATCGTCCGTACCAGGAGCTGCGGAAGCAGCACCGCTTCGAGGAGCTGTGCCGTGTCCCCGAGCTCGCTGCCGAAGTGGCGATGGGTCCGATCAGCGATTTTGATTTCGACGCGGCGATTCTGTTCAGCGACCTGCTGTTCCCGCTCGAAGCGCTCGGGATGTCGCTGTCTTATGACGAAGGGCCACCGAAGCTCGATGGCCCGCTCGATCGCGATCGCATCGCCCGTTTCCGAACGGCCGAGGAAGCTGCGTCGCGGCTGCAGTTCCAGGCGGATGCGGTGGCGCTCACGCGCCGTCGATTGGCGCCTGAAAAAGGCTTGATCGGATTTGTCGGCGGGCCATGGACGCTGTTCGTCTACGCGATGGAAGGCTCGCATGCCGGTGCGATGCGCATCGCGAAATCGTCGTGGCAGCTGTATCGCGACTTCGCCGAGCACATGGTGCCGGTGTTGCGAACCTGCATTGCCGGGCAACTCGCGGCCGGCGCGGATGTGGTGATGATGCTCGACACGGCGGCGGGCGAGTTGCCGCCGTCGTTCTTTCATCGCGAGATGGTGCCGGATCTCACCAGCCTGGCGGAGTCGTTCGCGGGCCGGGTCGGGTATTACGCGAAGGCCGCGCACCCCGCGCACTTTGCCGGCGCGATGGCCACCGCGAGGTGGGCGGGCATGGGCGTGGATTCGCGCTGGGACCTGGCGTCGCTGCTCGCGGGGCCACGCCGCGGTTTTGTGCAGGGCAATTTCGATCCCGCCTGGCTGTTCCTGCCGGAACGTGATCTGGCGGCCGCGCTGTCCGGCTTTCTTCAACCGATCGCCGCGCTCGGCGAACATCAGCGTCGCGGCTGGATCTGCGGGCTGGGCCATGGCGTGCTGCCGGGCACGCCGGAGTCGGCGGTGAGAGCGTTTGTCACCACGGTCAGAAAGACGTTGGCATGAGCCGCACTTCGCTCACTGAGCTGCTCGAAAAATACGACGTGCCGGTGCCTCGCTACACGAGCTATCCGGCCGTACCGAATTGGCAGGAGACGCCTGCGCCGAATGTATGGATCGACGCGTTGCAGGCGTCGCTGACTTCGGATTCCTCCTCGTTGGCGATCTACGTGCACCTGCCGTTTTGCGAGACGCTGTGCACGTTCTGCGGCTGTAACACGGTCATCACCCGCAATCACGAGCGGAGTTCGCCATACGTCGACACGGTGCTGGCCGAGCTCGATCTCTACCTGTCACAAGTTCCCGCGCTCCAAACCCGTTCGGTGTCGCAGATTCACCTTGGCGGCGGCACGCCGACGTTCCTGCCGGCGGCGGTGCTCTCCTCGTTGCTCGACGGTCTCTCGGCGCGGTTGCCGTTGCGAGCAGACGCCTACGAAGGGTCCGTCGAGGTCGATCCGCGCGTGACCACTGCGGAACATCTTCAGGCGTTGCGGCAGCACGGGCTGTCGCGCATCTCGCTGGGCGTGCAGGACATCGATCACGAAGTGCTTCGCCTGGTGAACCGCCCGCAGCCGCTCGCGATCACCGCAGGGCTGTGCGCCATCGCGCGCGAAGCGGGCTTTGCATTCAATCAACTTCGACTTGATCTACGGGCTGCCGGGTCAGACCCCCGACAGCATGCTGCGGCTGGCCGAAGCCGTGGTCGGGTTGCGGCCTGATCGTCTTGCCGTCTACAGCTTTGCCCGCGTGCCCTGGATCAAGCCCGCGCAGCGGAAGTTCACCGACGAGCAAGTGCCGGCCGGGGCAGCCAAGCGCAGGCTCTACGAGATCTTGCGCGAGCGCCTGCTCGCCGCCGGCTACCTGGAAATCGGTCTCGATCATTTCGCGTTGCCGCACGACTCGCTCGCCGTTGCGGCGGCGGCGGGTACGCTACATCGCAACTTCATGGGCTACACCGATCGCCGCACCACAGCGCTGCTGGGTCTCGGTGTCAGTGCCATCTCGGAAACGCCAACCTGTTTCCACCAGAACGAGAAGGTGATCACGGTTTACGATCGCCGCGTCGGCGCTGCCGAGATACCGACGCTGCGCGGGCACGTGCTGTCTGACGACGATCGCCGCCGTGCCGACGCGATTCGCGCCCTGATGACCACCGGCCGGGCGCCGCTGACCGCGGACGATCGCATCTTGGCTGACACCGCCCTCGCCGATTTGATCGACGACGGCATCGTCAAGATCGATGCAAATGAGCTGCGCGTCACGGCCGAAGGGAAGCCATTCATTCGCAACGTGGCCGCGTTCTTCGATACGTATCTGATACTCCGAGGCAGGGCCCGACCTATTCCAAGGCGATATGAAGCCGGGGCGCGTGATCGGCGCCGGCCTATCGGGACTCGTCGCCGCCTGGCACCTCGCCGACCGCGGGTTCGATGTGGAGGTCATCGAACAGGCGTCGCGGCCGGGCGGGCTCATTCAGACACATCAGACTGAACACGGGCTGGTTGAAACCGGCGCGAACGCGTTCGTGTGGAGCGATACCGTGGCGGCGTGGTTTCAGCGGCTGGAGCTCACCCCTGAGTTTCCGCTGGCATCGAGCAAGCGGCGCTACATTTTTCGCAACGGCCGTCCGCGGCGATGGCCCTTAACGGTTGCCGAATCGGTCGGTCTCGCGGCGCGCTTCGGCGCGGCGTTCGTGACGCGCGCCACATCGGCCGGTGAGCAGGAAACGATGGAAGGGTGGGGCCGCCGGGTAATCGGCGGAGCGGCCACCCGGTGGCTGCTCGAGCCGGCCATGCAGGGCATCTATGCATCGCCGCTGGGTGCGCTTTCGGCCCGCGCGATTTTCGATGGCCGCCGCCGCGGTTCCCGCACCCTCGTGGCGCCGCGCGGCGGCATGGGTGAGTTCACCACGCGTCTCTACGAACGGCTGTGCCATCGCGGCG
This sequence comes from uncultured Acidimicrobiia bacterium, assembly GCA_963784445.1. Classification (GTDB taxonomy): domain Bacteria; phylum Acidobacteriota; class Vicinamibacteria; order Vicinamibacterales; family UBA2999; genus 12-FULL-67-14b. The sequence continues at coordinate 956,009 of CAWARO010000004.1, forward strand.
TGCGTTTTCAATTCACGACGAACGCCGGCACGATCGACGCTGGAGTGCCGACGGTGGTGAGCACACCGGCGCCTGCGGCCGCGCGCCTGGTCGCGCCGCATGCGCCGGAGGCGGCCGCCGCGATCGATCGCGTACGTCTGGCCGCGCTGACGACCATGACCATGTTTTTCGAACCGCATCCCGATGATGTCCACGGCTTCGGGATTTTGTTTCCATCGGGAATTGGTATCCACGCGCTGGGCGTCCTTCATAACGCCGACATATTTCCCGGGCGAAGCGGCGTTCGATCCGAAACCTGGATCGTCGGCAATCGCGAGCTCGGGATGACGGACTGGGATGACGCTCGATTGGTGCAAATGATCGGCGCCGATCGCCGGCGTCTTACTGGTCGAGACACTACGCCCCTCTCCTTGCACATCACGCGCTGGCCTGCGGCGATTCCGGTCTATGACGCGGCGATTCGCAAGGTCACGCCGGCGCTTAATTCGCTGCCGCCGTGGCTGGGGCTGGCTGGTAATTACCTCGGGCGCATAGGCGTGGCCGCGCTACTCGAACAGGCGGACGCCGCAGCGAACCGCGTGGCCAGTTCTGGTTGATTCCTAACCGCTGGTTCTTCAGGTGTTTAGCGCCTTAACCCGGCCGCAATGTCGGAGCGATAGCATGAGGCCATGTTGATTGCAGGCTTGATGAGCATTGCGCTGATCACCGCCCTCGTCTTCATGATGGGGGCTCTTACCGGACAGTCGCGGAAGCGCCGGGCAACGGCCGATGGCAGCGCTGGCTGGACGGGCAACGGCGCGGACTGCGACAGCGGATCCGATGGTGGTTGCGACGGCGGCGGTGGCGATGGCGGAGGCGGCGGCGACTAGGCCACCGATTAACACCGATTACACCGATTAGGCCGCTGATTAATCGGTGTCCAATCGGTGTCAATCGGTGGCCAGGCGCTATGATGCGCCACATGCGTCTGCTGCTTTCCGCCCTGGTTCTCTTTCTTGCTGCCCCATCCTGGGCGCAAACGCCCCAGCGTCAAACCCAGGAAGACGATTACACACGTTACGAGCTGCTGGGGCCCGACACCGCGCAGTTCCGAATTCTGTATGAAGTGACGGCGACCACCGCCGGCGCGCCCTATTTCTTCAATGCCATCCGTAAGGGCAGCATTGCCACGGACGAGCGTGTTGCCGACATGATGACGGGGCAACCGCTGAAGTGGGAGATCGTCAGCGGCGCGCAGGCGCGGAAGGAAGGCCACCCGACCGCCGATCTCGAGACTGAATGGTTGAAGGTGCACCTCGCACGGCCGGTGCCGAAGGGTGGAGAGGCGCGCGTTCTCATCGACAAGACTTACAAGGATCCGAAGAGTTATTTCCGAGACGGCGACACGATCGTGTTCGATCGATCGCTGGGCATTCGCCGCAATGCGGTCGTGCTGCCAGCGGGCTATCGCCTGATCTCGTGCAACGTCCCGTCGCAGGTGATGAGCACGGCCGATGGCCGCGTGATGATCACGTTCATGAACCCCGGACCGGCCGCTGCGCCGCTCGTGATTCGCGCCAAACCGGGCCTGGCGCCGTTCACGCCGAAGGCGTCAACCGCGCGTGGAGCGCAAGGCACGGTCACGCTGGCGTCGCAGACCGCGCGCCTGTCGGATCGCGCGCACCAGGATCGCGAGATCGTCTACTTCCCGAACGATCCGTCGACACACTCCTTCAACCTCTACCACGACTACACGGAGTCGCGTCCGGGCATCGGTCACTACTTCAACATCGTCCGTGCCGGCAGCAGCGTGTCGAATCCATCGGCCGTGTTGCTCGATACCGGCGAGCCGCTCAAGGTCGAGACGCTCAGCGGCGCCGAGTTGAAGAAGCGCGGCCTCGACGCGGGAGAGCCGGTCGACGACACGACGCAAGTCGTGGTGATCAGCTTCCCGGCGATCAAGAACGGCCAGTCCGCCCGTTTGCGAATCACGGAGACGTACACCGATCCGGCCCGATATTTGGTCGACGGTGACGAGCTCGTGTGGGATCGCGCGTTCGGCCGGCCGCGAAATACGGTCGTGCTTCCAGCGGGCTGGACCGTGGTGGCGAGCTCGATCCCGAGTAGCATCACGCAGGATCCCGATGGCCGGCAGCGCCTCTCGTTCGAAAACAATCGTAACGACGAGATCCAGGTATTGATTCGCGCGCGCAAGATCTCGTAGGGGCGGGTCTTTAGACCCGCCTGCCAGGAGAATCGTAATGACAAAATGGCTTTCGACCTCGCTCCTGATTGCCGCAACGCTAACCGCGCCGGCAGCGCAGCCGCTCGATCCGATTACCGCCGAGGACACGCTCAACGTCCGGACCGCCAACGTGCTGGATCTGAGCGATGACGGACGCCGTGTAGCGATTGGAGTGCGCCGGCTCGCCGACAACGCGACCACCGATCACCGCCGCTATGGCGACCCGACCTACTTCGCGCCGTCGATGGTGGAGCTGATGGTGATCGACACGGCGACGGGAGCGGCCGATCGCATCGGCAAGGGATTACTCAACGTGCGGCAGGCCGCGTGGAATGCCAGCGGCGCCAGGCTCGCGGTGTTGACCGCGGCGGAAACGCCGGCTGGATTGCCGGTGACGACGTTGTGGGTCTACGACGCCGATCGCAAGACGCTCGCTGAAGTGCCGCGGCAGGCGGGCTCGAGCGTGGCCGCGAACTCGGAACTGGCCTGGACGCCGGACGGCGCGAAGTTGTTTGTGGCGCTTCGGAATCCGGACGAGGACAAAACCGCGCAGGCCGCATTCAAGACTCTGGTCTCCGGACCCATCGTGGTGCAGTCCTCCAAGCCGTTCCTGGATTGGGACGCGATGAGCCGCGCGAATCGCAAGCGAGCGCTGGCGGAAATCGATCCGGCCACTGGCTCGGCAACCGTCATCGTGCCGGCGGCCGCGATCACGAATTATCAGCTCGCGAGGGACGGATCGTTGGTCACCTGGCTCGAGGACAGCACCGAGAAGACCAGTTACGACGTGATTTTCGGTACCGACAACGCCGCGAGAGCGCTGACGCGCGGCGGACAGCCGAAGACCATCCTCGACGCAAAGACGCTCAAGACCATCACACCGCGCTGGTCCGACGATCGGCGCACGCTCGCGTACGCCGAGAAGGGCGAGGTCTTCGTGCAGCGGATTGATGAGGACAAGCCGCGGTCGATCACGCCGAAGCCGAAGAAGGATCCCGCGGATCCGCCGCCGGCCGCGGGCGAGGAGGAAGCCGAGTCGTTCTCGGTGGTGTCGTTCTCACGCGATGGATCGAAGCTGTTATTGACGAGCAAGAAAGGTTGGTACGTGGCGTCGGTGGCCGACGGCACCCGCGACCGCGTGCTCACGCTCGACGACAAGAACGAAGAGCGCAACCCGAAGCTGACCGCCGTGGAATGGACGCCGTCGGGCGACGCCATCCTCGTCCAGTACGGCGAGCCCGATCGCTGGGATCGCGGGCTGTCGCGGCTCGACTTGAAGACCCGCGCGTTGACGTCGCTCGCGCGCGACAACGGCGTGTATCAAGGCTTCCGGGTGGCGCGCGATGGCCGCACGATCGTCTTTCAGAAGTCCGACGGCACGCGGCCGGCGGAGCTTTATACGGCCGACAGCGGTTTCACCAACATCCGCAAGCTGACCGATCTCAATCCGTGGATCGCGAAGAAGGCGTTGCCTGCTTCCGAGCTGGTCTCGTATCGCGACGCCGACGGCAAGGTGTTGTATGGCGTGCTGCGTTATCCGGTGGGCTACGAGAAGGGTCGCAAGTATCCGACCGTGTTCGAAATCTACGAGACGTTCTTCGACAACGGCTTCAACGGCCGCGCCGCGATGCTCGCCGGACAGGGATACGCCGTGTTCCATCCGTCGGTGAATCTCGTTGTTGGCCGGCCGGGTGAATCGTGGGCCAAGGGCGTGACCGCGGCCGCCAACAAGTTGATCGACATGGGCGTGGCCGATCCCGATCGGCTGGGCGTGCACGGGACCAGCTATGGCGGCTATGCCACGGTGTTGCTGTTGACCGAGACGGATCGCTTCAAGGCGGCCATCAACATCTCCGGCAAGGTCAACATGGTCAGCTTCTATACCGACAGCGAGCGGCTCGGCGTGCGCAACACGCACGCGCCCGAGAAAAGCCAGGACCGCATCGGTGGCACGTTGTGGGAATTCCCCGAGCGCTACATCGAGCATTCGGCGATCTTCCGTCTCGATCGTGTCAAGACGCCGCTTCTGACGATCAGCGGCGATCAGGATCCGAACGTGCCGGCCAACCAGTCGCGCGAGCTGTATTACGCGCTGCGGCGTCTCGGAAAAGAAGTGGAATGGGTGCGCTACGTCAATGGCGGGCATCGGCCGCCGAACAGCGTGGCCGAGAGCATCGACTTCGAGCAGCGGATTGTCGCGTGGTACGACAAGTATCTGAAGCCGAAGCCGTCGACGACGACGTCAGCATCTCGATAAGCAAGGTTGAAACTCAAGCTGCTTATCAAGTCCCTTCTGCCGCCTGTCGTTCTGGACGCCATCCGCGTGATCCGGCGGAGGACGACCCGTCCAGGCTATCGCCTCTACTACGCGCCGCGGGGATGGAGCACTCCGCTTCCGCCACGCTCCGAGCTACTGTACGAATCCGCGCAGGTCATTAATGAAGAGCGTGAGAGTTGGGCGCCGTTGATCGGCCGAGCGCTCCGCGGCTCCCTCCAGCTGGCGTCCACCGACGCCGGCGCAGATCCTGCCACGGTCTGCCGTGACCATAACGCCTACATGACGTTCGGCTACGTGGCCGCTCTGGCTGCGCGCAACGGATCGAGCTTGAGCATCCTCGACTACGGCGGCAACCTGGGCTACTTCCAATCGCTGGCCAAGGGCCTCCTATGGGACGTACAACTCGACTATCACTGCAAGGAGCTGCCCGCCATGGTGCGCGCCGGCCGCGAGCTGCACCCCGACGTCACCTGGCATGTCGACGATGCGTGCCTGGACGACAACTACGACCTCGTCATGTTCAGCGGAAGCCTGCATTACCTCCAGCCTTGGCGCGAAATGCTCGCCCGTGCCTCGCGGGCCAGCCGCGGCTACGTCTATGTCACCGACCTGTCGGTCGTCGCACGCGCGCCATCGTACGTGGCCATCCAGCACTATGCCGGCGCGACGATGCACTACGGAGTGATCAACCGGGATGACCTGACGTCCGCCTTCCGCGACGCAAACCTTCGCCTGGTGCGGGAGTTCTGGGTGGGGGAACACATGCCGGTCGAGGGCGGCGCGCCCGAGCAGCCGGCGTATTTTGGCGCCCTGCTGCAGCCGTACGAGCCTAGCGCAGCATCTCGATGAGCAGGGCCTTCTGCGCGTGCAGGCGATTCTCGGCCTGATCGAAGACCACTGAGATCGGCGACTCGATCACTTCATCGCTGACCTCCTCACCGCGATGGGCGGGGAGACAGTGCATGAAGAGCGCGCCGGGCTTGGCGAGCGCCATCATCGCTTCGTTGACCTGGTAGCGCTTGAACGTTTTCTTGCGCTCCGCGTACTCGAGTTCCTGGCCCATCGACGTCCACACATCGGTGTAGATCGCGTCGACGTCGCGGACCGCGGCTTTCGGATCGGTGAACTCCGTCAACCCAGCGCCCTTCTGCGACACCTCCGCCGCCTGGTCCACGACCTCATCCGGCAGCTCGAAGCCCTTCGGCGTGGCCACGTGCACGTGGATGCCGAGCATCATGGCGGCATGCACCAGCGACGTGCACACGTTGTTGCCGTCGCCGACGAACGCGATGCTCCGGTTGTCGAGCGAGCTCCACCGTTCCTTCAGCGTCTCCATGTCGGCCAGCGCCTGGCACGGATGCTCTTCGTTGCTGAGCGCGTTGATGACGTGCAACTTCGGCGTGATCTCGGCGATGTGATGCAGCCGTTCCTGGCCGAAGGTGCGGATCACCACCGCGTCGACCCAGCGATCGAGATTGCGGGCGACGTCGTTGATCGGCTCGCGATCGGCGTGCATCACGTCCGCGGGGATCTCGACGATGTCGCCGCCGAGCTCGCGGACGCCGATGGTGAACGTCACGCGCGTGCGCAGCGAGGGTTTCTCGAAGAGCAGCCCGACATGTTTGCCGTTGAGCGCCTGCGCGGTCGGCGCCTTCATGCCTTTCACGCGCTCGCGCTTCAGCTTCGCGGCAGACTCGAGGAGCCTGGTCAGCCGATCGGGATCGAGATCGAGGATGGATAAGAAATTCTGCATGGCTGTCGATTTCAGATCTCAGATGTCGGATCGCTGATCAATGGCAGATTGCAGATCTGTGGATTGCAATCGTCCCATCGGCCTTCTGCAATTGATCAGCAATCTGAGATCCGCAATCTGACATCGTCTGTTATGTTCGGTATTCCGCGTTGATCTTGACGTACTCGGCAGACAGGTCACACGTCCAGACCGTCGCTCGATGCGTGCCGCCCGTGCCCAGATTCACTTCGATCGCAAGGTCTTTGCCGGTCAAGTAATCGGCGGCCTTGGGAGCGAGCTCGTCGAACGGACGGCCGTTCTCGAACAGCACCAGCGATCCAATTTGCACACGCGCGCCGCCGAGCACGAATGCCGCGCCCGAACGGCCGGCCGCCGCCACGAGGCGTCCCCAGTTCGGATCGCCGCCGTGCACGGCCGTCTTCACGAGCGGGGAGTTCGCGATCGCTCGCGCCGCCATCCAGGCGTCAGCATCCGTTGCCGCGCCCGTCACCGTGATCGCGATCAGCTTGGTCGCGCCTTCGCCGCCGCGGACGATGCCCAGCGCCAGCTCGTGGGCGACCGCGCGCAACCCTTCGACGAGCGCGGGGTAGAGGTTCTCGTTGATCTGCACGCCGCTGGCGCCATTGGCCAGCGCGAACACGCAGTCGTTGGTCGAGGGTTCGCCGTCGACGGTAATCGCGTTGAACGTGAACCGGCTCGCCTCGGTCAGCGCGCGCGCCAGCATCACTGGATCCACCGCCGCGTCGGTCGTCAAATATCCCAGCATCGTGGCCATGCGCGGCTCGATCATGCCGGAGCCCTTGGCCATGCCGCCCACGCGGAAGCTGCCGACCTCGGTCGCCACCTCGACCGCATAGTCCTTCGGGAATGGATCCGTGGTCATGATCGCCCGCGCGGCGGCGGCGCCGCCCTTGGCGTCGAGCGCCTTCACCGCCATCGGAATCCCGCCGCGAATGGCGTCCATCTTGAGATTGACGCCAATGACCCCGGTCGACGCCACCAGGACGTGCTCCTTGTTGCAGCCCACGGCGGCGGATGTCAGCTGCGCCATCTCGCGCGCGTCGGCCTCGCCCCGTGGCCCCGTGCAGGCATTCGCGCAGCCGCTGTTGGTCACGATGGCCCGCACGTATCCGCCGCTCGTCGCGAGGTGATCCTCACAGAGGTAGAGCGGCGCGGCCTTGGCAAGATTGATCGTGAAGAGGCCCGCGGCAGAGGCCAGCGCGTCGCTGACGATCAGCGAAAGGTCCGGCTTGCCGCTGGCCTTGATTCCGCAGTGCAGCCCGCTGGCGCGGAAACCCGATGGGGCAGTCACGCCGCCATCAACCGGCCGCATGCTAGACATGGAGCGGAGCGCGAACCTTCGTCTGAACGTTCGCGTGGAGCTTCGACTGAACGGCCGTCGAACGATCGAGATCCAGGACGATCGCGTACTGACCGCAGTTGCGGAACAACGGGCACGAGTTGCAATCGTGGGCGATCTTTTCGGGCACCCACGTGTGCGGCACGATCGAAAAGCCACGCCGCACGAAGAACGCCGGATCGTGCGCGAACGCGCACAGGCGAACGAAGCCCTCACGGCGCGCCCGGGTAGCCAGCGCATCGACCATCTGCTCGCCGAGGCCGATTCGCCGCGCTTCACGACTGACGACGAGCGAGCGGACTTCCGCCACGGTCTGCGACAACGGCGCGAGCTCCGCGCAGCCGACGATGCGATCGCCGGCCGGCGAGGCCGCCACCGCCACGACGAAGCGAGGCGCGTGCACCGTCAGCTCTTCGAGCGTCCGGGGCAGGAGCTTGCCCTCTTCGAGGTGCGCGACGATCAACGCATGCAGCGCCGGCGCATCGGCAGACACCGCCGCGCGCAACGCGATCGTGGCGGCGGCCTTCGAACGGCGGGTGCGCTTGCGCGCCGGCCCGTTATCAACAACAACTCGCATCGACATCTTTACGCTTTCACCTCTTCAACCGACACCGACGCCAGCGCACCGTCAAGAATGCCGATGGCTTCGTCGATTTCTGCCGCCGTGACAATCAGCGGCGGCAACATCCGCACCACGCGTTCCGCGGTGCGGTTCACGATCAATCCGCTCTTCAGCGCCGCCTCGACCACCGGCGCCGCGTCCACCGCCAGCTCCAGGCCGCGCATCAAGCCCGCGCCGCGAACCGCGGTAATCACCTTGTGCTTGCGCTGCAGGTCGAGCAGCTTCTGCTCGAACCGGGCGCCCGTCGCGCGAATCTGCGGGGCGAGCTGGTCGAGCTCGTCGAGCACGTAGAGCGCAGCGCGCGTCGACAGCAGGTTCCCGCCATACGTCGTGCCGTGGTCGCCCGCGAAAATCTGCGCCGCCACGTGCTCGCCGACCAGCGCCGCGCCGATCGGAATGCCCGAGCCGATCGCCTTGCCCACCGTCACCAGGTCCGGCGTCCAGCCGAACGCCTGGTAATAGAACGGGTAGCCGGTGCGACCGAGGCCGCATTGAATCTCGTCGGCGATCAGCAGCGTGCCGGTGTTCTTCGTCACGCGCGCGATCGCGGCGGCGAACTCCTTCGACAGCGGGCGCAGCCCGCCTTCGCCTTGAATCGGTTCCGCGATCACCGCCGCGGTCGTGTTCGTGACCGCCGCTTCGAGCCCGGCAATGTCGTCCGGCGCCACGAACGTCACGCCCGGGATCAGCGGGCCGAACGGTTCGCGGTAGTTCGGATTCGCCGTCACCGACAACGCGCCCATCGAGCGGCCGGAAAAACCATGTTGCAGCGCGACGTAGCCGGTGCGGTTCTTGACGCCCTGCGAGTACCAGAACCGGCGCGCGAACTTCAGGCACGCTTCCACCGCTTCGGTGCCGCTGTTGCAGAAGAACGTCCGCTGCAATCCCGACATCTTCGCGAGCCGCGCCGCCAGCTGCCCCTGCAGCGGGTGGTAATACAGGTTCGACGTGTGAATCAGCGTCTTCGCCTGGTCCGCAATCACCGCCGCGAGGCCCGGGTGCGCATGCCCAAGCACGCACACGCCGATGCCCGAAAGGAAGTCGAGGTACGACTTGCCGTTCTCATCGAACAGCCGCGTGCCTTCCCCGCGGACCAGCACCACTGGCTGCCGCTTGTAGGTCTGCAGCACATGTCGCGCTTCCAGTTCGGTGACGTTGCTCATCTCCTCAAGCCCCTCAAGTCGTCAGTTCACTACTCTCGTCGTCGCCGTCGTCTTCTCACCATTCAACGCCTTCAACAGCCTCGCCGGGCTGCGGCCATCGACGATCGCCACGTTCTTCGCGCCGCCTTTGAGCGCTGCCTGGCAGGCCGCGAGCTTGGCCACCATCCCCGCGTTCGCCGTGCCCGACTTCACCAGCTTTTCGATGCGCTCATTGTCGAGCCGCGCAATCGTCTCGTTCTTCTTGTCGAGCACCCCCGCCGTGGCCCCGGCAATCACCAGGCGTTTCGCCTTCAGCCGCGCCGCGAGGTACCCCGCCAACGTATCGGCGTTGACGTTGAATAACTGTCCATCCTTCGACGCGCTCACGCAGGCGATTACCGGCACGTAGCCGGCCCGGCAGATCACCTCGAGCACCTCCGGCGATGTCGACGCCGGCACCGGTATCGGCATGCCGACCATGCCGAGGTCCACCGTCTCGCCGCTCGTGGCCTTGTGGGCCGCCGCCTTCTTCACCGGCGCCACCCCCGCATCCGCGCCGGTCAGGCCAATCGCCTTGCCGCCCGCCGCGTTGATCGCCGCCACGAACCTGGTGTTAATCGATCCGGCCAGCACCGAGACAACGATGTTCAACGTGTCTTCGTCGGTGACCCGCAGGCCATCGACCTGGCGCTTCGGGATGCCGACCTGCGCGAGCGCCGCGTCAATCTCGCGGCCGCCGCCGTGCACCACGACCAGCCGGTTCTTCTTCGAAGCACTGGCGATCGCCCTTCCAATCGCCTTCAACTTGTCCTTCGTCTCGATCAGCTCTCCACCCAGCTTCAACACCGCCACGCGTTTCACAGGAGGCCCGCCTTCTGATCGAAGCCGTACATCACGTTGAAGTTCTGGATCGCCTGTCCCGCCGCGCCCTTCACGAGGTTGTCGAGCACGCTGACCACGAACACGCGGCCGGTCGCTTCATCGACCTTCCAGCCGATGTCGCAGAAATTCGTGTGCGCCACGTGCTTGATCTCCGGCAGGGTGTCGCCGGTGATTCGCACGAACGGCGCATCCTTGTACTCGGCCTCGAATGCCGCCGTCACCGCCGCCGTCGTCGTGCCCGGCACGAGCCGCGCGTACAGGCTCGACAGGATGCCGCGGTCGAGCGGAACGAGGTGCGGTACGAAGGTCACCGACTGGCCCAGCGCCTGTTCGATCTCCGGCGTATGGCGATGGCCGAACGCGTTGTACGCGGCCACGCTGCCGTGATTCTCCGAAAAATGCGTGCGATCGGTCGCTGCCTTGCCCGCACCGGAGATGCCGGACTTGGCGTCGATCACGATGTCGGCGCCGGGCTTCAGCAGCCCCGCGCGCTGCAGCGGCAACAGCCCCAGCAACGACGCCGTCGGATAGCAGCCCGGGTTCGAGACCAGCTTCGCGCGCGCAATCGCCGCGAGCTCGAATTCCGTCAACCCGTACGCCACGCCGTCGGGCAGGGTCGTGGTCGCCGGATACCACTTCGCGCGCGCGGCGGCCTCACGCAGCCTGAACGCGCCCGACAGATCGATCACGCGCAGGCCCGACGCCAGCAGGACCGGCGCGAGCTCCGCGGAGGCCGCTTCCGGCAGCGCGAGGAACACCACGTCCGCCGCGAATGCCGCGGCGTTGAGCGGCACCACCGTGCCGTCCCAAATCTTGGCGAGCGACGGCAGGCGCCGCGGCGTGCTCGTGGCTTGTGAACCGGTGGCGACCGTAATGGTCACGTTGGGGTGGCGCGCCAGGAGGCGGATCAGTTCCTGTCCCGCGAAGCCGCTCGCGCCCGCCACGGCCACACGGATCTGCTGCTTCGTGGCCCGCTGGTCCCCTTCCGTTTCGTTCACAACCTGTGTGCTCATCGATTCGCTAATTTGGGGTCAGGCTTCGATTCTTAGCGTTTCGCTAACTCGGTGCCAGACCCGACAACCACCATCCAAACGCCCGCGCGGAGGACCTGACCCCTCCTTAGCGATTCGCTAAGAATCGAAGTCTGACCCCGACTTAGCGAAGCGCAAAAGTATGCGGGCCGAGGAATAGTTATACATGCATAATATCCAGCCGTCAACAGAAAAACGCATGTAAACCATGACTTCTTGTGTATACTGATTCACTCGAGCGTATAACTATGAAGAACCGGCGGCAATCCGCCATTCTCGAAGTCGTGGAGCAGGAAGCCGTGCGTAGCCAGGAACAGCTGCGGCAGCGGCTGGCGTCGCGTGGCTTTGACGTGACGCAGGCCACGCTGTCGCGCGACGTCAAGGAGCTCGGCCTGTTGAAACGCTCCTCGGACGGCGCCTACCAGCCGGCCGGCGCCGAGGCGGCACCGGCGCCGACCACGATGGGCGCGCTCGCGAGAGCGCTGGCCGAGTACCTCGTCAACCTCGAGCCGGTGCAGCAGCTCGTGGTGCTCAAGACCGGGCCCGGACAGGCGCAGCTGCTCGCGGTTGCGATCGATCGCGCCCGGTTAGCAGAAGTGGCCGGCACGCTCGCCGGCGACGACACGATTTTGATCATCGCCCGCGACGCGAAAGACGCGCAGCAGGTGGTGAAGAAGCTTAGGGACCTCGCCAATTGAAAAAGACCGTTGTGCTGGCATATTCCGGCGGCGCCCGCTCGTCGACCGCCGCCAGGTGGCTGGCCGAGCATCATGACGCCGACGTGGTCACCGTCACGCTCGACCTCGGCCAGTCGGGGGAGCTCGCCGAGATCCGCGACCATGCCATGACCGATGGCGCCGCGCGCGCGCACGTGCTCGACAAGCGCGAAGCGTTCGCACGCGAGATCGTGCTGCCGTCGCTCAAAGCGGGCGCCCTGTCGGATTCGCGATATCCGATGGCGACCGCGCTCAGCCGGCCGCTCATCGCGCAATCGCTCGCGGAGATCGCGGCGATTGAGAAAGCCACCCACGTCTCTCACGGGGCGAGCGGCCGCGATCGCCGCCGGCTCTCGCAGCCCCTCGCGACGCTCAATCCGGCGCTGGTCGAGATCGCCTGCGGCGAGGAAGCCGGTTTTCTCGAACAGCTCGCCGCGAGCACGCCTCGCGTTAATCGCGTCGACGACAACTTGTGGGGCCGTACCTATCGGGCGCCGAGGCGACGATGGCGCGGCCGAGCCGGAAGAGTCGGTGTTCAAGACCACGCGCCGCCTTGACGCCACGCCGAACATGCCGGCGCACGTCGAGCTCACGTTCGAACGCGGCGCCGCCACCGGCATCAACGGTGTGACGCTGCCGTTCGTGGAGTTGATTGAAAGCCTGAAGACCATTGCCGGCGAACACGGCGTGGGCCGCCTCGACCGCATCAAGGTGCGCGCCGACGGCACACGCTCGCGCGCGTTTTATGAGGCGCCGGCGGCGGTGGTACTGCACCTCGCGCACGCCGAGTTGTGGCGGTACGTCTCCTCCGAATCACAGCAGCGTTTCGACACCGCGGTGTCGCTGGCGTACGTTGAAGCCATCGATCGCGGTGAATGGTTCGATCCGCTGCGCAGCGGCATCGACGCTTACATCAACGCCACCTCCGAACAGATGACCGGCACCATCCGCGTGCGGCTGTTCAAGGGCGCGGCGCAAGTGGTCGGCCGCTCAACCCGCAATCAGAAATCCGAGATCTGACATGTCAAAGCCTTTATGGTCGGGACGGTTTGACTCGGCGCCGGATCCGGCCGCGTTTGATTTCGGCGTCTCGTTCCCGTTCGATCGGCGCCTCTTCGAAGACGATGTGACCGGCAGCCTCGCCTGGGCCGAAGCCCTGGCGCGCGCCGGCGTGCTCGATGCGAAGGATGCCAAGGCGATCGCCGGCGGCCTGACCGCGATTCTCGAGCAGGGCCGCGCGGATCCGTCGTGGGTCGCGGGTGACGATGAAGACGTGCACAGCTTCGTCGAGCGCCAGCTGGTGGCGCGCGTCGGTGATGCGGGGCGGCGCCTGCATACCGGCCGCTCGCGCAACGAACAGGTCTCCGTCGATCTGCGGCTGTACCTGCGCCGCCGTATTCCACTGTTGCAGCAGAAGCTCCGCGCCACCATCGCGGCGTTTGCCGACCAGGCCGAGAAGGCGGGCGACGCGTTGATGCCCTCGTACACGCACATGCGCCGCGCGATGCCGGTGCTGGTTTCGCACTTTCTCCTGAGCCACGCGGCGGCGCTGCGCCGCGATCACGCGCGTCTCGACGCGGCGCGCGAGGAAGCGAACGCCCTTACGCTCGGCTCTGGCGCGATCGCCGGCACGGGCTATCCGATCGACACCGCGTTCCTCGCCGAGAAACTGGGCTTTGCACGCGTGGTGCCGAACAGCATGGACGCTTCGTCCGATCGCGACTTCGCCACTAGTTTCCTTTACGCGGTGTCGCTCTCGATGGTGCACCTGTCGCGCATTGCGGAAGACTTCATCCTGATGACCGGCGAGGAATTTGGCTTCTTCGAGCTCGCGGATTCCTCCGCGACGGGGAGCAGCATGATGCCCCAGAAGAAGAACCCCGATCCGCTCGAGCTCGTGCGCGGCAAGGCGGGACGCGCGATCGGACACCTGACGGGATTCCTCGTCACCATGAAGGGCCTGCCCACCGGCTACAACAAGGATCTGCAGGAAGACAAAGAGCCGCTGTTCGACGCCGAAGACACGCTCGCGGTCTCCCTCGATGCCACGACGGCGGTGATCGGCAAGCTCACGCTCCATCCGGACCGCACCGCGCGTGCGGCGTCGGGGCTGTTGCTGGCCACGGACGTGGCGGATTATCTCGTGTCGCGCGGCATGCCCTTCCGCCAGGCCCACGAAGTGGTCGGCGCGATGGTGCGCCGTTTGCTACAGGAAAAGAGAGACTTCGAAGCGCTGTCGTTGGCCGAATGGCGGGAATCGAGCGATTTGTTCGGGGATGACGTCAAGGAGCACGTTACGGCCGCAGCCTCAGTAAGGGTCAGAAAGACCCCTCAATCCACCCATCCCGATGCGGTGGGCGCGGCACTTACCGAAACTCGGGCTTGGCTTGCCCGGGGCCCGGGCGTCTGATATATTCCGAGTGCCCTGCGCCCTACGGTCCATCGACCGAAAGCGCTTCCCGCACTCAAAACAAACGCTCGGCCGTTCGCGCTATTCGCGGCCCGTGGATCACGGCTCGTAGCAGAGAAAGACTAGTACCGGTATGGCTTGGTGGGAGGCCGACCGGATTTTCGGGGGAGTTGCATGCAAGACCGCCGGTATCGGCCCGGCGACGTGCTGGACGACTATTGTCCACGCGAGCGCCGCATCACCGACCACGCCATCGTGGCGATGATCGAGGATGAAATCAGACGGACGCGTTGCGCATCGTGCGACGCGGAGCACGAATACAAGGAAGCCAAGGTGCCATCACCGCGGCGCAAGACGCAGCCTCCCGCCCTGTTCAACCAGGTGCTCGAAGGTCTCAATGGACCGACCCCGCCGCACCCGGCGGAGGCGGTCGAGGAAGCCGGCGTGCCCGCCGTCGACGCAGCGGCCGTCGTGGCAATCGTCCCAGCTGCCGTGGTTGCAAAGGCCGACGCGCCGTCCGCTTCCGCTCCTGAGCCTTTAGAGCTTCAGCGAGACGACGCCACGCCGAGCGAGGCGCCGCCGGAAGAAGACGACAGTCGAGAGGAAGGCGGCTTCCGGCGATCGCTGATACGCGCCACGTTCCCGCGCCCGGAAGGGGCGGCGCCACCACCCCGTTCGGCTCCTGAGTTCACGATTCAATCCCTCAACAATCGACGCAATGGCGGCGGCCAGCGCCATGCCGGCGCGCAGAATAAATTCCGCGGCGGCCGGCGGCGGCCCGCCGGCGGCGGCAGCCAGGATCATCTCGGCCCGATGCGCTTCCGCGATCATGGCAGCCAGACCAACAACAACGGCCAGGGCGGCGGCCAGGGACAAGGCGGCGGACGCCGTCGGCGAGGCGGCAAGAAGAACCGCTGATGGCCGACTTCACCGGAAAAATTGGACTCATCGTCGGCGTTGCGAACCATCGCTCGCTGGCGTGGGCCATCGCGCAGGCCACCTCGAAGCTCGGCGCGAACCTCATCCTCACCTACCAGGGACGTTTCGAAGAGCACGTCAGCGAGCTCGCCGAGACGCTGACACCGAAGGCGATGGTGTTGCCGCTCGACATCACGAATGATGACGAAATCGCGAACGTCTACGCGAAGATCAAGGAGGCGCACGGCGGCCTCGATTTCGTCGTGCACGCCGTCGCGTTCGCGTCGCGCGACGAGATTACCGGGCGGTTCCTGAATACGTCGCGTGACGGGTTCAAGCAGGCGCTCGACATCAGCGCATACTCGCTGATCGCGCTGGCGCGCGGCGCGCAGCCGCTGATGGTCGCGCGCGGCGGTGGCAGCGTGCTGACGCTGACCTTCCTCGGCAGCGATCGGGTGTTCCCCAATTACAACGTGATGGGCGTGGCCAAGGCCGCACTGGAATCATCGGTGCGCTATCTTGCTGCCGATCTCGGTCCCGAGCACATTCGCGTCAACGCCATCTCCGCGGGCCCGGTGAAAACGCTCGCCGCAGCGGGGATCGGCGGGTTCTCGTCAATCCTCGGCGTGGTGCGCGAGAAGGCGCCGCTCCGCAGGGCGATTGAAACATCCGAAGTCGGCGACGCCGCGGCGTTCCTGCTGAGCGACGCTGGACGCGGCATCACCGGCGAAGTGCTGATGGTGGATGCGGGCTTCCATATCCTCGGAATGTAGTTGAGTCCTGGGTCTTGGGTCTTGGGCCTGCATGATCATCGTTCCCGTCAGGCAGATCACCCGCGCAACCCCGCGAATCCGCATCCTTAATCTCGATCTGCGTGCGGTTGATTTCTCTTTCACCGCAGGACAGGCGGTGATGCTTGGCCTCAGTGGGTCGCCCCTGCGCAAACCGTATTCGATTGCCTCCGCACCGTGGGAGGTCGCGAAGTCCGGGATCATGCAGGTGCTCGTCCAAGTCGAGGACAGCGGCGGACTCGATCCGCATCTCGAGCTGGCGTCGCCAGGAACGCCGCTGGATCTCGAGGGGCCGTTCGGCTCGTTTGGATTGCCGGAGCGCGTCGAGCGCCCGTTGTTATTCGTCGCCGGCGGCACCGGCATCGCGCCGCTGCGTTCGATGTTGATTGAACATTTGTCGCGTCCGACGGCGCACACCGCGGCGTTAATCTATAGTGCGCGTTCGGTCGATGAGTTTGCGTTTCGCCCCGAGCTTTCGGCTCTCGAGTCGGCAGGAAGAATCGCTTCCTACTTCACGGTGACACGCGAAGAGAGCTCCGACTGGCAGGGCCGAAGGGGACGGATCAGTGAAGTGCTCTTGAGAGACGCGCTGCCTTCGACCGAGAGCATTTGCCTCGTCTGCGGCCCGCCACAGCTTGTGAACGACACGCATTTGCTGCTCCAACAGCTTGGCGTCGGCGCGGAACAAATTCTGATCGAGAAGTACTAGTCACGC
The DNA here is from genome assembly GCA_963784445.1 of uncultured Acidimicrobiia bacterium. Classification (GTDB taxonomy): domain Bacteria; phylum Acidobacteriota; class Vicinamibacteria; order Vicinamibacterales; family UBA2999; genus 12-FULL-67-14b. The sequence goes on from CAWARO010000004.1 coordinate 972,851, forward strand.
CCCAAGACCCAAGTCCCAGGACCCCAGGTTCCTTAGAGGACGCCGAAGCCGGCGCGCTGGATGTCGATCTCGGTGATCTCTTGCGCGGGCTGTGGCAGCGGCACGGCCACGGCAGGCAGGCCGTCGGTGCCGGTCGCGGCGGCGGCAGCGGGCTGGACGTGGACGCGCTGCTTGCGGCGCGTCTTGTCGCGATACATGCGGCTGTCGGCAGTCGCCAGCAACGCTTCGTAGCTATCGCCATCCTGCGGATAGATCGCCGCGCCGACGCTGATCGCGAGCGGCAGGCGGCGGCCGGGCCGCGCCTCGAACAGCACGTCATCCACCGTGCGCTGCAGCTCGACGCGCTTGCGCTCCGCTTCGTCCGCGCCGCATCCCGATAACACGACGATGAATTCGTCGCCGGCGTAGCGGACGCAGATGTCGTAGGGGCGGATGCCGGAGCGCAGCACCGTGGCCACCTCGCGCAGCGCGCGGTCGCCGACGTGGTGGCCGTGGTTGTCGTTGATTTCCTTGAAGTTGTCGAGGTCCATCACCAGCAGCGCGACCTCGGCCTTCAGGCGCTCGGCGCGGGCCAGCTCGCGCGTCAGGTGCATGAACATGAAGCGCGTGTTCGGCAGGCCGGTGAGCGGGTCGGTCAGCGAGTCTTCCTGCGTCTGCTCGAACACGATCGAGTTGTGGATCACGGCGGAGGCCTGCTCGCTCACGCGATCGAGCAGGCGGCGGTGATCGTCGGTGTAGAAATCCGGCTGCGTCGAGTAGACCGCAAGCGTGCCGATGAAGCGATCGCTGAACACCAGCGGCGCCACCAGCGCCGACTGCAACGCCGTGGACTTGGCCAGGCCGGCGGCCTCGAATTCTGCGCTTGGCCGCGCGTTGACCAGCGGCCGGCGATTGCGAGCGACCCATCCTGCGAGCCCCTGGCCGGCGCGCACCGTCATGGTGCCGATCGAATCGGCCTCGACGCCAGTGGCAAAGCGGCAGCGCAGCGAGTCGGCTTCTTCATCGAACAGGAACAACGCGCACGCGGAGAACGGCACGAGGTTCGAGAGCTTCGACGAGATCAGCGCCATGGTGTCGGCGACGCCAAGGCTGGTGCCCATGGTCTGGGCGATTTCGTACAACGCGTAGATTTCGCGATGCGCGAGCGCGATGTCCTCGAACACGGTGCTGGTTTTGGTCGACTCGGGCGAGAAGCCGACGGCGGGACGGCCGCGCTCGTTGGTCGGCTCGAGCGACAGGCGGCGCGGGGTCGCGGTCTCGATCGTTTCCGCCGCCGCTTCCATTTCCGCCGCCATCTTGACGAACATCAGCACCACCGCGGGGTCGAGCGCGCGGCCCGCTTCCTGCTGGAGCAGCGCCATCGCGGCTTCCGGCACCATCGCCTTGTGGTACGGCCGATCGGAGGTCAGCGCGTCGTAGTAGTCGACCACCGACAGGATCCGCGCCCCCAGCGGGATCTCTTCACCCTTCAGCCCCTGCGGATAGCCTTTGCCGTCCCAGCGTTCGTGATGGCTCAGAATCAGCGGCGCCACCGGATACGGGAACGGCACGGCGCTGATGATTTCGGCGCCGACCTGCGGATGCACGCGGATTTTCTGGAATTCTTCCTGCGTCAGCGGTCCCGGCTTTGAGAGGATGTGTTCCGGCACCGCGAGCTTGCCGATGTCGTGCAGCAGCGCCGCGGTCTTCACGCCCTGGATCTCGGTGTCGGACATGCCGAGCCCGCGAGCGATGCTCGTGGCATACACCTGCACGCGGCGAATGTGCGACTGCGCGGTCTGATCCTTGGCATCGATCGCCAGCGCGAGCGCCTCGATCGTCGCGAGGTGCAGATCAGCCATCTCCTCGACGTGGCGCCGTTCGTCATCGATGCGTCCGAGATAGACCTTGTAGGTGCGATAGGTGAGGTAGAGCGGCGCGGCGGCGAGCAGTGCCAGATACACGCCCGAGGTCATTACCGCCAGGGTGAAGATGGCCGCCGCGGCGGCGCCGACGAAATAGCTCGGCGCGCTCCACAGGAAGTTCTGGTTCCACACCGAGATGAATGATTGCTTGGTGGCGAGCGACACCGCGATGGCGATCAGGCAGGTGTTGAAAATGAAATACGTCGTCGCCGCGCCGACGAGCGGCTTGGCGAGGCCGAACACATCGTGCGCGAGCGTGCCGGGCACGCCGCCGAGCGATTCGTAGGCGAAGCCGGAGGCCTGGACGGTGATGGCGAGGCACGCCATGCTGAACAGCGTCCGGTAGACCGGGTTCTTGGTCTTCATCCGGAACGTGCACTGGCTCCAGGCGCTCGTCACGGCGACGAGCATGGTTTCGTTCGGGCCGAGCAGCAGCAGCGACGCGAAGTCCACCGCGTAGGACACCGACATCGTCGAGCCGCTTTTCGCCAGCGGCAGGCTGACCTTGAAGGCGGAGGTGATTGCGGAGGCTAAGAGAAGAACGATGAAGAGCGGGATGTTGTCGAAATGTGAACGAGGCCCCAGCAACACCACAAGAGTGGCGCCTAACGCGATGGTGGCACCGACATATAGCCGGGCTGGGAGCGGCAAGGCGCGCATGTGCGCTGGTTCAGGCGCGCTGGGGGGCGCGTGGATTCAAGTTAGTTAAGCCCGGAGAATACATGACCAAAGAGTCACATCGCAACATGAAAGTAAACACATCGATGAGTACCAAGGTCGCCGAGGGCAATAACTGCATTATTCGCAACACTTATTACACAATTTGCATCGAAATAATCGGTGCAGAACTACGACGAACAGCTCAGCTAATGATAGGACATTAACTGACACTATATACCGTCGCCATCGATCAGGGCGTTCTTCCCCGGCGGCGGGGGGAGCCGGCGGCAGGTTCGAGCCCGTACTCCTCGATCTTCCGGTAGAGCGTGCCGCGGCTGATATCGAGCACCTTCGCCGCTTCGAGCTTGTTCCACTCGGTGGCTTCGAGCACGCGAATGATGTGGGCGCGCTCAGCGTCGCGGAGCGACGGCAGGCGGGTCGAGGATTCTTCGGGGCGCGGCATGGCGTGGCCGTGCAGGAACTCGATGTCGGCGGCGCGGATCGAGCGGCCCGGCGCCGACAACGCGGCGCGCGAGACGGTGCTTTCGAGCTCGCGGATGTTGCCGGGCCAGTGATACGACGCCAGCAGCTCCTGCGACTCTGGTGAGAACTGCTTGGCATCGAGCGGCAGGCCGTTGGCGGCGCAATAGCGCGCGAGGAACCGGTTGGCGAGCACCGGGATGTCGACGGCGCGCTCGCGTAGCGACGGCAGGCGGATCGCGAACGCGTTGATGCGGTAGTAGAGATCCTCGCGGAAGCGGCTCTCGCGGACGAACATGTCCAGTGGCCGATTGGTCGCCGAGATCAGCCGGAAGTCAACGTGAATCGATTTGTTGCCGCCGAGGCGCTCGAAGCGCCGTTCCTCGAGCACGCGCAGCAGTTTCGCCTGCGCCATCAGCGACATGTCGCCGACCTCGTCGAGAAACAAGGTGCCGCCGTTGGCGAGCTCGAGGCGGCCGGGCTTGCGATCGTGCGCGCCGGTAAACGCGCCTTTTTCGTAGCCGAAGATTTCCGACTCGAACAGGCTGTCGGGGAGCGCCGCGCAGTTGACGGCCTGGAAGTTTTCCGGACCGCGGCGCGACAGCTCGTGGATCATGCGCGCCACGACTTCCTTGCCGGAGCCAGTCGGACCGAGGATCAGCACCGAGATGTCGGACTTCGCCGCGGTGCGAATCCACTCGAAGATGGCGAGCATCTTCTCGTCGCGGCCGATCATTTCGCGGAAGCGTTGCACCGACGGCGACGCTTCCTCGATGCCGAGGTTGGCGCGGCCTTCGAGGAACACGTCGAGCAGCTTGGCGACCGGCTCGTTGTCGGGCTTGAGGGGGCCGTAGGTCGGCGGGTCGCCGGCGTGCTTCTTGACCACGCCGAAGTCGACGAGCTCGGCGATGCAATTATCGACGTCCTGCCGCATGCGGCCGAACGTCTGCATGATGGCCTCGCTCTCGAACGTCTCGTCCTGGCGTGCGTACAGGAAGCGCAGGATGCCGGCGCGCAGCGGCGACTGCACGAGCGACTTGAAGCGGGTCTCGAGATCCGGCGGTTCGTTGCGCTGACTGCTGGAGGTGGCGCGTCGCGCGGCGAAGGTCACATCATCCACGGACGACCTCGGCTTGACGCACGGCGCCACCAGGCGACCGGTAATACTGCGTCTGGTACTGCTCGATGAGTTGCTTCATGCGCACGGCGTCGGCCTTGCGGTGGCCGTGGCAGGTTACGGGCGTAGTTCCGCCGCTTGTCTCGATCAGCACGTTCGAGAACAGCAGGTTGGTGTCGATGCTCACGGATGCCACATGCGCAATATGGATCGAATGTTCTTTTCGGCCGACGACTTCCGGGGTGTAGTGGACGACCGACGTCGGCGTGATTAACACCTGGGTCGGAAACAACCGGTTGCCGCGCGACCACCGGCTGGCGCGGAACACGTCGCCATCGACGAACGGCTGGCCTTTCCACCAGAAGAACATGACGAGGGCGATGCCGACCGCGGCCAGCACTCCCGCCGCCGGGATCCAGACACCCTCTGCCACGCCATGATGCTACCCTAAACTCAACCATCATGCCTGAGCTCGACCCTCTCGACTCCGTCCGCGCCGACGCGAATGAGGGGCAGGGCCGGGATGGGCGCCCGACCCGTCAGGCAAGCCCAAAAAGAAGGACAAGGTCCGTAGCGTCTGGATCTCGTTCATCGGCCGCATCGTCTCACAGATCATCGGCGCCATCGCCAGCGTGGTGTTGGGCATCTTCATTCTGTAGCGCTATCAGAATTCGCCTGCAGCGCCGCCAGCCGACGCGCCGGTCACGGCGCCGGCGTTGCGCAAACGGCTGGAGGGAATGACGCCGCGCTCGGCCATCGTGCAGTGGCATGCGGCAACCGGCGACCTCACCCGCGCGTTCGAACTGATCGCCACGCTGCGCGCCGCGAACAACCTGCCGCCGAACCTCGCGTTCGATCCGCTGTTCGCGCCACTTCGCAAGGACGAGCGCTACGCAAAGCTGTTACGCTAAGAAGCGATGCCTTACCGCTCACCAGGCGCGCCCAAAGGCGCCAAGTCATTCCTCAAAGGCAAACCAATCAAATACTACCGGCCGAAGGGCAGCGCGGCCGTGCGCACGCTGATCGACGAGGGCTTCCAGGCGTTCAACGCCGCCCGCATCGGCGAGGCCTGCCACATCTTCACCGACAAGATGCTGTCGAAACAGCACGACACGACGATCGCGCTGACCATTGCCGGCGCCATGACGCCGGCCGGACTCGGTGGCTGCATCATCTCGCTGATGGAGCGGGGCCTCGTCGATTTCGTGATCAGCACCGGCGCCAACCTCTATCACGACCTCCACTACGCGCTGAACTTCACCCTGCGCCGCGGCTCGCCGTTCGTGGACGACCGCGTGCTTTACAAGGAAGGCGTGATTCGCATCTACGACGTGCTCTTCCCGGCGCAGGTGCTGCTCGACACCGACAGCTTCATCCGCGACTTCCTGGTGAAGAGCGAGCTCGAAGGTCCGATGTCGTCCGCTGAACTGCACGAGGCGCTCGGCAAGCACCTGCTCAAGGTGCGGCCCGGGTGCGCGGGCTACTCGATGGTGGCGTCGGCCGCGAAGTACGGCGTGCCGATCTACACCTCGTCTCCCGGCGACAGCTCGATCGGCATGAACGTCGCCTATCACGAGCTGATCAATCGCAGCACGCTGCAGGTCGATCCCAACAAGGACGTCAACGAGGTGTGCGCGATCATCCGCGCCGCCGAAAAAAACGGCTGCGTGATCCTCGGCGGCGGCTCGCCGAAGAATTTCTACCTGCAGGGCCAGCCGACGCTGTGGGAGGTCTACGGAATCCTGAAGGGCGGCAACGATTACTTCATCCAGATCACCACGGACTCGGTGGTGTGGGGCGGGCTCTCGGGCGCCACTCCTGCTGAAGCGGTGAGCTGGGGCAAGGTCAATCCCAGCGTGCTGCCCGACACGGCCGTGGCGTATTGCGATTCGACCATCGCGTTCCCGCTGTTCTGCGAATACGTGGTCGGCCACAAGAACGGCCGCCGCACGCGCAAGGCATTGTTGTCGCGGCGCACCGAGCTCGTCGACGAGCTCGAACGCGAGGCTCGTAAACAAATCAAGAAATTAAAAGTTAAAAATTAAGAGTTAAAAACTCAATGGGAACTCTGTCGTCGGAACTGGGGCCGGTTGTCGAGGTCGTCGCCGATCGGCCTCGCGTTTATGCAGACGCCAACGTCCCCGCGGGGATCATCTCGTTCATGCGCGAGAAGTTGAAGTGGGACGTGTTGTTCGTGATGGATCAGCCCGATCTGCGGCGGGCCCGTGACATCGAACACTTCCGGCTCGCGCGGCAGCTGCGCCGCACGCTGGTGACCCTCGACCGCGATTATCTCGACGACAAGCAGTTCCCACCGGCGGAGGGCTGCGGCGTGCTGGTGATCAGCGCTCCGGATGAGCGCGGGCTGGCGGCGCTGCTGAAGCGGCTCGACGCGCACCTTTTCGCCGCCGACATTTTGCCCCTTGACGGACGCAAACTGCACGCGCACTCTGATTGGCAATCCACGTCATGAGTGACCTGACCCTCGGCGTTGACCTCTCCGACCTGATCGCCCGGCTCGTCGTGGTCGATGCCGACGGGCAGGTGCTGTCGCGGGCCGACGTGCCGCCGGGCGGCCACACTGCCAACGGCATCCGCGACGCGGCCAAGCGCGCGATCGCGGGCGCGAAAGGGACCGTCGCCCGCATTGGCGTGGCGATGCCCGTCGCGGGCCAAGCGGTGCCGCCCGAGATCACCGCCGCACTTCGCGACGCCAGCTCTCGCGAGACCGACGTCGTCACGATCGCGGCGGGCACCGCCGCGGCCATGGCGGAGCAATGGTGCGGCGCCGCGCGCGGGTTGAAACAGGTGGTCACCATCGCGATCGCCGAACACGTCACCGCGGGCATCTTGATCAACGGCGAACCGTGGCTCGGCGCGCACGGGCTCGCCTCGTCGGTGGCGTGGCTCGCCATGAACCCGGTCGAGCGCGAAGACTATCGGCGCCACGGCGGCCTCCAAGCCGAAATCGCGACGGCTGGTATCGTCCGGCGGTTCGTGTGGCGCATCAAGTCGGGCGATCAATCTGACGTGGCCGATCGGGTGAAGGGCGACTTCACGAAAATCGCTGCCGACGACATCTTCCAGGGGAGCCGCGACGGAGACGGTGTGTCGATCTCGGTGGTGCGCGATACCGCGAAGTACGTCGCAATGGCGGTGGGCAACCTGGCGACGATGCTCGATCCGGAAATTGTGGTACTCGGCGGCGTGATTGCGCACTGGGGCGACCAGATGCTGGACGCCATCAAGATGGAATGCGCCCGGCGCCTGGAACCGCAACAGGCCGAGCTGCTGCGCCTCGTGTTGTCGACCCTCGGCACCGACGCCTTCGCCATCGGCGCCGCCCGGGCCGCCGTGCGCGCCGGCGCATGATCGTTCTCGCCGGCGCGATCCTCGTCCTGCCGGACCGCGTCATCGACGCCGGATCGATCGTCGTCAGCGACGGCCGCATCGAATCCATTCACGATCGCCCCATCGATAAACCCGCCGGCGCCACGTATCTGGATCTCGCGGGTCACGTGGTCGTTCCCGGTTTCATCGACGTACACATCCACGGCGTTGAGGGCGTCGATGTGCTCGACGACGAGCAGGCGGTGGCGCGGGTCGCGGCCATCCTGCCGAAGTACGGCGTGACGGCATTTTGTCCAACATCGATCGCGTGCACGCCGGAGAAGTTGTCGGCGTTGCTATCGGGCGTGACTGCCGCGCGCGCTACGCGCGCGCCTGGATCAGCCCGCGTGCTGCCGGCACATCTCGAGAGCAACTTCATTAATCCTGAATACAACGGCGCGCAACCGGTTGCTTGCTTGCGCATTCCAAGTGCACATGGTGCACATCGTGCACCCTGGGCACCCGTAGAGAGCGCATTTACAGGCGATGAGATTCTTGCCGTCATCGCGAAGCAGCGGGCGACTGTTGGTATTGTTACGCTCGCGCCGGAGTTGCCGGGCGGGATCGATCTCGTGCGTGATCTCGTCAAGCATGGCCATCGCGTCTCGCTGGGTCATACCGGTGCCACCTACGACGAAGCGCGCGCGGCCATCGACGCGGGGGCGCGGCATGCCACGCACCTGTTCAATCGCATGTCGCTCATGAGCTCGCGCGCGCCGGGCGTGACCGGCGCAGTGCTCGAATCCGCTGAGGTGGCGGCCGAGCTGATCTGCGACGGGGTGCACGTTCACCCCGCGCTGATGGCGATGGCCATCCGCGCGAAGACCGCGCGGCGGATGATGGCGATCACCGACGGCACGGCCGGCGCCGGCCTGCCGCCCGGCTCGCGCACGCGGATCGGCGATCGTCCGATTGTCGTGACCGATCGCTGCGCGCTGCTCGAAGACGGCACGCTCGCCGGCAGCATCCTCAGCATGGACGGCGCGTTTCGCATGCTGGTCAACGAGGTGAGGCTGTCGCTTCCAGATGCCTCACGCATGTGCTCGACGACGCCCGCCGACGAACTTGGCCTGCCTGACCTGGGCGCAATCGAAACGGGTAAAGCGGCGGATCTCGTTGTTTTGGGGCGGGATCTGCGAGTCCGTCAGACCTATGTGGCAGGCGAACGGACCCAATAGTTCCAAAGCTCGAACTTGGAACCCAACCGAACTAAACCCCTGGAACCGTGGAACCTTTGGAACATCTGGAACCCTCGGACCCGTCTATACCCCCGTGAGGTCTCGATGAGGCTGACTGTTACTGCCTGTGTATTAGTCGCGACGACGGTAATCGCCGGTTGTGAAGTCAACCTTCAGACGGAAGGCTTGTCCGCTCGCGAAACCAAGACCTTCAAGGTCACCGGCCAGCCGCAGCTGGTGATCGACACTTTCGATGGCGCCATCGAGCTGCACTCATGGGATCGGCCGGAAGTCGAGGTCGAAATCGAGAAGCGCGCGATGGAGCAGACGCTCCTCGACGAAATCAAGATCAGTTCCGAGCAGAAAGGTGACGTGATTACGCTCAAGGTCACGGGCCCGACGCGTCAGCAGTTCCGCGGCGTCACCGTGGGCGTGCACATTTCACCGACCGCCCGTCTTCGCGTGGCGGTGCCTCGCAACAGCAACATCCAGGCGACCAGCGGCGATGGCTCGATCCGCGCCGAAGCCCTCGATGGCAAGCTCCTCCTCACCACCGTTGACGGCAGCGTGGTCGGCTCGCGGCTCGGCGGCGACGTCAAGATTCGCACCGGGGATGGCAGCATTCGTCTCGACAACAGCACCGGTACTCTGGATCTCGAGACCACTGACGGCACCATCGTTCTTGACGACGCGAAGCCCTCGGTGTTGAAGGCGCGCACCGGCGACGGCTCGATCCGCGCGGGGATCGAAGCCGATACGGTGATGACCGACAACTGGGATCTCACGACCAGCGACGGCACCGTGGTGCTCACGCTGCCCGGACTCTTCAACGCGGAAGTGGATGCCGAAACCAGCGACGGCTCGGTCCGCACCACGCATCCGCTCCTCGGCGATGACCGCGAAGAGCGGCGCGATGGGGAAGGCCGCGACGAGCGCCGCGAACGGCGCCGCACGCTGCGCTCGAAGATGGGCGAGGGCGGCAAGCTCCTGAAAATCCGCACCGGCGACGGATCGATCAGGATCGAGCGGTGATTTGACGGCGATCCAAAAACAAAAAGGGGCCGGATGGCTCCGGCCCCTTCACTTCCCTTGTCTGGGAACAGCGCTACGCGCTGAATCTCCGGCGCAAGACGCCCAAGCCGAGCATCGCGGCACCCAGTAGGCCAGCCGTCGCACCAGCGTCGGGGACCGCCGTGGCGCGAACGTAGCCCACCCAGTCGTCGTGGTTGTCGTTCGGCCCGGCACCCGAATCGTCGAGCGCAAGCCATGCCACGTCGCCGGTGATCGCGTTATTCTGGCTGTTGCAAGCAAGATTCTTCTGCAGGTTACCGCTCAGCGTGGTGTCGATACAGAACGAGACATAGAACGTGCGCGGCGCGCCAAACCCACCGTTTGTGATGGCGCCGCCTGGTCCATCTGGATCAACTCCATTCACAAGGATGGGCTCCGTCGACCCTGCGATTGTCGCGAACTGGAATTTGAGGAAATCGTTCGCGCCGCCGGTCGCAGTATGCAGGTAGCTGATAGTTTGACCCTGGTTCGCTGGCTCGTCGAGGATCGTGTTGCCCTGCGTCTCCTTCAACTGGTTCGTCCAACCCGATTCGGACCCCACCAGCGTGAACTCCACGAGGTATTGCGCCCCAGCATTCCCATTCAGGACGAGATTGCCGTTGAGGTAACCCCAGAGCCCTGGGATCACATCGTTGGCTGCTACGGTGCCGGGTGGCGGAGGGGTCTGAAAGGCCTGCAGACTCCCGCTAACCGCTTGCAGCGAGATTGTTCCGGCCTGCGCGTTCACTACACCGACAACAACAAGGAGGATGGCGGCCATCCCTACATTCTTTAGACTCTTCATGCTCTAGCTCCGGGGGGAGTTCGGGCCAAATCCAATGACGCGGTTCGCGCGCAAGGACGGTTGAGCTCGTTTCGAGTGCAATTCACGCACCGATTTTTCGGCCTCTAAGTCTTCCTTTCTAAATGATTGAATCTAAAACGTTTATCGTCGAATGGTTCGACAAACACGTAGCTCATGCTTATCAAAATGTAAAGATCACCGACGCGTCTTCGGGTTGCTGAGGTTTCGGGAGTTCGCGATCGTTTCACCGGCGAACTGAAGTTCCTCCACGGCGGCACGAATCGCCGACCTCCTCGTTGTCTGGGTCCGCCACGCGGCGTAGACGTGTCGGCGCAACGCCGGTTCCGACGGCACCACTGTGACGCCCGCGGGCACCGGACCGCGCCCGAGCCTGGGCAGGATGCACGCCCCCAATCCGGCCGCGACCAGCGCCAGCTGCGTTGCGTATTCACCGGCCGTGTGCGTGATGCGCGGCTCGTGCCCTTCTTTCCGCAAGGTATGCAGCAGAAAGTCGTGACAGATGGTGCCCGGTTGCCACGCGATCCACTCTTCGCCCGACAGTTGGCTCAAACCACTGAATCAGGGAGTTAGCCACTCGCAGAAATACGGATGACCTTGTCGGTTGGATTGCGGAATGCAGGCACAGAGCCGCCCGCAACAACCGTCTGCGTTGACTGCTTGTCGAAACATTGAAGACCCGTCGCCAAGCGGCGAAGTGTTAATTGCTAATCTGTCCTGTGCGGGACCAAACCCAACATGGCTTTTCCAAACACGGACCAGCCGGCACCCGTCAGTTCCATTTCCTGCCGTTCGAGCCGGTGATTGGGCGTGTGCTGTTTCGCAAATCCCGCGATGTCAAACGCACAGTCAAATGAGCCTTGCTTGAAAAGCTCCTCTTCGGTCGACGGGCAGGCGGTCGCCGAACGGATAGGAAAAGGGCAGCCAGTTCAAACCCAGTTTCGCTATCAACTCGCGCGCGGGCGCGCCGATTTCGCCATCCGCGTCGCCTGGTTTCAAACGTGAGCGCGCGGATGCGTATTGGTGTGGCAGCCGCGGAATGGCCCCTCGCCAGCCAGCTGCGCAAGCCGTCGCAGGAAAAATAGCGCCGATGTTCTTCGAGATACTCGCGCAGCGGCGGCAGGCCGCAGTCCTGCCACAACTGGTCCGCCCATTCGTCGATGCGCGCCAGTCCCACGGTGCGTTGCAACATCATTTCGCCACCGTGCGAGAGGCCGGCACCAACTTTGGCGGCGGCGCGGTCAATTTCTTGACGTAGGTTTGCTCATCCACTTGCGGCCGGATGCCGCTGAGAGGGTTTCGCCACATCAGGTTTTGATTGTCGAGCTTGGATGTGATCACAAACGTCGTCACCTTCACACCGAACTCGTCGAATAGCGCAAGAAACTCCGGCTGGTTCTGATCGAAACCGCCGAAGGTCACGGCGAGGTACGGCTGGGCTGGCCTTTCGTCGGCGTTGATGAATTCGACGGCGCGCTGCAACGGCGCGAATTGATACACCGTCGCAGTGCGGCAAGGTCGGCGCGCAATCGTTCCAGCATGCAGCATTTGTAAAACTCCGCGTACCAGGAACACGAACGGCCAACGTAGTGGTAATAGACCACGTTCACGCGGCCCAGCGAGAGCTTGCGAATGAGCGGTCGGAATACGGGACACGCGGCCACACTTCCAGCGACGGATTGCAACAAACGCTTCGCTTTCACGATTTCGAAAGGAGCAGGCCCGTGAGCGCTGCTTCAAACACTTGTTGCGCCGAGTCCTTGTCTCGTCCTCGCCAGTATTCAGGACGCGTTCTGGCCGTTGGAACTTTCCTGCCCGCCCGGCGCGCAGATGGGCGCGCACCCGTTGGCCGTGATGCACCGTCCAATCGGCGCTTCGAAAGTAAAACAGCGGACGACCTTGCGGCAGGCCAGCCCAGTTCGAGCCTTCGCGTTCTAAATGCGCGAGACAACCGTGATACATCGTCGCTGCTCCATGGGCTGTTTTCATAAAGAGGGTGGCCGGTGTGTCGCGCTCGTCAATCGCCGGCAGGAAATGTCCGAGCAGGTCGCCGCCGTCCACGACCGCGCTCATTTTCATCAACGTGCCGCCGCACAAATGCGGATGGCCGTTGGCGAAGGCAAATCGCGCGGAGGCTGTTCCGTTGTAAAGCGGAGACACTCCGCTGTGATAATTCAAGACCATCGGGCACGCTTCGATGAACGCCTGCCGATACACCGGCCCGCCGAAACACACCACGACGTCGGGTTGCATGTCCTTGAGCAACGCAATTCCTTCCTTCGAATTGACGGCCACGCCGGAGTGAATGAGCGAGCGGTCCAGCTTCGCATACTCCGCAACCGCGTTCGGAAACATCGCGGCTTCCGCCTTCCGGTGTTCGGCATTCCGATCCCAGTCTCGACACGGCAGTGGGAAACTTGGAAAGCAAGGTCAACATCGTCGGCATCGCACCCTCCGCTCGAAAGCGTTTCCAAACGCGCTGCAATGCTTTCCCGCGCCCGCCCGCCGCCCGTGCGGATGAGGATGCCGGTGCCGTTGTGGTCGCGTACAGGGCGGCGCCAGGTGCTGTGACGCGGAGATTCTCCAGTGACTATCACAACTCTCATGTCTTCTGCACAGTACCGCTCGTTTGAGCGCGCGAGATCAATTTCGATTCAACAGCGGGGTAGGGAAACCATCCGCTGTTTACAACACATCATCGGGCCACTCGCGAAAGCGACCCTGATCGCTGACTACTCCGCTATTCCAAGTCCGACGGCGGTGGTGGGACCGTGGCGTAATCAGACATCAAATCGCCGTGAATGTCGAGGCTTGCCTAAACCAAGGTACTGCTGAGAACCAGTCGTGCCCTATCAAGCACGCGTTTACGGCCTCGTCGATATGCCTGCCGAAGAACGGGCTAGCACGACGGTCGTAGCCGACGAGCCGATCGCCTTTCGACATGTCCGCGTAACGCCAAAACGAAAGCACCGGCCGCATCCCCAGATCAGCCTCTCATCCCCCTGGTCGCGTACCCCTCGACCGCCAGAGGGGGAACGGGGTGGGGGAACGGAAACTCGGGAGCACCGTTCCCCCTGTCAACCAGTTCAGTCCGATGGTCGCTGCCGCCTAATCAATTGCGATGGCGTCGCCGGCGCCGGAAGTGCTTGGCGGCGGGCTGATCATAGGCGGCGCTCTGTGCCGCCCGCGCTCAAACATCGGCAGCGTCCGCTGCAGCGTAGGGAAGCAACCGAGGCGTGAGCGCCCCCCAATTGGCTTCCCCCTTCTTCGCCCCGGGTGCGGCGCCGAGGGGGGCGCTCACGCCCCACTTGGGTGTCGCAGTTGTCCAGTCGAACTGCGTGCAGTCGTCATCATTCGTCGAGCGCCGAATAGTGTTTCGAGCCGGACCATTGAGTTCACAAATTAATGAACAGGCGTGTCAGATTTCACCGGGAAACGGCGTTCGTATAGGTAGAGCGCGCACTCGCTCCGAATCACCGCCTGCAGCGGTCGTTGAACCGTTGCCCCCTGCCTGTTCTCCATCCAGCGCGTCTCGAATCGTCCTACGAGTGGTCAGAAGGCGCGATACGGTGGTACGCATTGCGGCCATCACTGCGCGGGATTGTCCGGCGGGCCTCGGCCCAGTCAAGCCACGTCGCTTCGCTCCGTCCCGTACGGGGCTCCGGGCTTGACAAGGCCTCCGGTCCGCCGTGACTTCGGCAATTGCGTGATGGCCCAGGACGAAATGCACACGTCAGACCTGGGACAACAAGAGATTCTTTCGTTGCAGGAGTTGCGGCGTTATGATGCGGTCTCGAGAGGCACACGCTCGACGGAGGCGGCGGCGCGTCGAACGCGACCGCCCGCGCGATCGCGACACGGACGCACTGCGATTGCTCGTCCGTATTCTCGCTCGTGGCGCGCGCTCGCCGTGGCGCTCGTCCTCACTGCGCCACTCGGGTTGCCGGAAGTGTTGAAGGGCGACTGGACGCTGCGTCCCGCGCTCGCCATTTTGTGCCTGGGTGCGGGCGGCACCGCGATTGCGACGATCCTCACCGCGACGGCAGCCGGCCGCATGGGCGCGACGAAGGCGTCGGCAACCGCGTTTCTGATTCCGGTGGTCGCGTTGATTCTCGGCGTGGTGATTCGTCACGAACGGGTGACCGCGATCTCGCTGATCGGTGCCGCGATTTGCCTCCTCGGCGCGGCGATTATCCGCAACCCGCACCAGATGCTGGCGGTGTTCCGCCGCCAGCCTATGACGGCGTAACTCAGCGCGGTGACGTGTTCGCGTATGTGCTCGGATCGGGCACGCCGGCCTCGGCAAATGCGTCGCGGCGCTCGCGACACTTGCTGCACAGCCCGCAATGCATCGGCGCACCCGATGCACCCGATGCACCTGATGCACCCGCCTGAGGATTCATGCACGACAGCGTCAGCTCGAGCGGCACGCCGAGTTCGACGCCGCGTGTGATCACATCTTGCTTCTCCCAATCGAGGAACGGCGTGGCGATCTCAATCGCGTGATCGAGACCTAACGACAGGCCGTCGCCATCGATGAGAAAAATTCCGGCCGCGCATCCGGAAACGGATTGCCCGCGAGCGGGCCGAGCGCGATGCGGTGCGCGCCGTGGCGCGCCGCCACGACGCCGGCTTTCGTCAGCAGCACCAGATTGCGGCCGGTGAGATACACGTCTTCATCGGGCGTGTCGTAGGCCGGCGGCTCGCCGCGGATCGCCCAATGCGTGGGCGGATAGACATCGCGCATCGTGAATTCGACGCGCGTCAGCGAATCGACTTTCCCGGCGAACACCGTCGACCGCAGCAGCCGTTCGACCATCGCGATCTCTGCAGGCTCCCACGCCAGACCGACGCTCACATATACCGGCAGCACGCGCGAGGTCTGCGCTTCGTGCGCGGCCAGCACCGCGCTGTCGAGGCCGCCAGAGAGTAGGACGAGAGAACTCATGACTCGTGACTGAATTGCCGGCTGCTGACTGAAACTGTCAACCGTCGACTGTAGACTCTGGACTGTGATTTTAGTCTTTGATCTCGATGGGACGTTGATCGATTCGGCTCGCGATCTTGCCGAATCGATTGGCGAGCTGCTCGAGGGCTACGGGGCCGACCCGCTGCCGCTCCCGGAAGTCATCGCGA
Organism: uncultured Acidimicrobiia bacterium; assembly: GCA_963784445.1. Lineage (GTDB taxonomy): Bacteria > Acidobacteriota > Vicinamibacteria > Vicinamibacterales > UBA2999 > 12-FULL-67-14b. The sequence continues at coordinate 988,589 of CAWARO010000004.1, forward strand.
TGGTCGGTGAGGGCGCGCCGATCCTGGTGCGCCGCGCGCTGGCGCGCGCCGACCTCGGCGCCGGTCCGGATGACGCGCTCGCGAAGTTCATGCACATCTACGACCGGCGGCTGATGAACCACACCGTGGCCTATCCCGGCGTGGTCGAGGCGCTTGGCGTGGCGCTCCACCGTGGGCCGTTGGCGGTGCTGACCAACAAGCCCCTCGGACCGACCATCGGCATTCTCGAGTCGCTGGGCCTGCGCGGATTTTTCTCGCGGATCATCGGCGGCGACAGCGAGTACGGACGCAAGCCCGACCCCGCCGGACTGCTGTCGCTGCAGGCGCTCTCGCCCGGCGATCGGCTGGTGATGATCGGCGACTCGCCCGCGGACTACAAGGTGGCGGTCAACGCGCCTTGTCCGTTCGTATTTGCTCGGTTTGGATTTGGCGCGGCGAAGTTTGGCGAGGCGCCCCCGGAGACGGCCTATGTGATCGATCATGCCCGCGAGCTCGATCGGGTGCTTGACGATGTTAGAAAGGGGTCAGACCCCCATTTCTAACATTCGGCGCATTCTTCTGATCTGACAAAGGTTAGAAATGGGGGTCTGACCCCTTTCTAACATCACTCCGTGACAAGCAGCTTCGATGCGGCGCGGGTGCCGATGGTCATGCGCTGATCGTTGCGGCCTTTCAGGCGCACGCTATCCGACACTTCGTCGCGTCCTTCGACTTCGATTTTCTGTCCCGGTTTCAGGTTGTGGCTCTCGATGAAGCGCAGGAACGCCGCATCCTGATCGGTGACGCGCGCCACGGTGACGGGCGTATTGAGCGGACAGGTGAGGAGCGATTCGAGCGCGCGATGCGCGAGTTGTCCGTCGGGGGTCGGGATGGGATCGCCATGCGGATCGAACTCCGGGCTGCCAAGCATCTCGTCGATGCGTTCGATCAGCCGATCCGACACCACGTGTTCCATCTGCTCCGCATCGTCGTGGACCTCGTCCCACTTCATGCCCATGACCTGGACCAGGAACAGCTCGATCAGGCGATGGCGGCGCAGCACGCGCGCGGCGAGCTTTTCGCCGGCGCTGGTCAGGCGCACGCCGTTGTACGGCTCGTAGACCACGAGGCCGGACTCGGACAAGGCCTTCACCATCGTGGTGGCCGTGCCCGGGGCGATGCCCAACGCCGAGGCCAATTGACCCATCGGAACCAGTTTCTGGCCCGCGACCAGTTGGGTCTCGCCGACGAAGATCGCCTTCAGGTAGTTTTCGACCGTGCTCGACGGAAGCATTGAGTTTTCAGTATGTTACCAAACTGTTTGCCGGCCCGACATTGACTTTTCGTCACAACATCTATTATGATTTTGATTGCTCAAAATCATGTGGCCCGTCCTTCTACTAGCGCTTCTCGCCCTCGCGGTGTTGATGCCGAAGTACGGCATTGCCGCGCAAGTGCGGGTCTATCGCGCGGCGATGGTTCGCGAGCGCACCGAGAACGCGCTCAAGCATCTCCTTCGACAAGCGACGGATGGACACTCCGCTTCGTTCCGTTCATTGAAAGGTGAGCTGGGCCTGAGCGATCGCGTCCTGCTGGCGCTGACCGAGCGGCTCGAAGACGAAGGGTTCATTCACAGCGACGGCACGCACCTGAAACTCACCCCTGAAGGCGAACGCGTGGCGCTGCACGTCGTGCGCGCGCATCGGCTTTGGGAGGTCTACCTCGCCGAAGAGCTCGGCATGCCCGTCGATCGCGTGCACGCGGAAGCCGAGCGGCAGGAGCATCGTCTCAACCGGCAGCAGCTCGATCGCTTGTCGGCATCGATGGGACATCCGGATGTCGATCCGCACGGCGATCCCATTCCCGAGGCGGAAGGACCGATTCCCGAAGCGCCGGGCACGGTCCTCACCGCCTGGCCGATCTCGACGCCGGCGCGCATTGTTCATCTTGAAGATGAACCGCCGCTGGCCTTCGCACAGCTGACCGCGGAAGGTTTGCGCCTCGGCCAGGTGGTGCGCGTGATCGAGCGCACACCCGCGCGGATCGTGCTCAGCGACGGCGAGAACGAATTTCGGCTGGCACCCTTGCTCGCCGCCAATGTTCACGTGGCCGCAACCACCGCTGAACCGCGGCCCGCGCTCGAGGGCGTGATGCCCTTAACGGATTTGCCGTCGGGGGTTGCCGCCGACATCGTCGCGCTCGATCCCGCGTTCCGCGGCTTCGCGCGGCGCCGTCTGCTGGATCTTGGATTCACGCCTGGTGCGCGCATTCGCAGCGAGCTCGCCACATTTACCGGGGATCCGCGCGCCTACCGGCTGCGCGGCACCACCATTGCTCTTCGGCGCGAACAATCCGATCGCGTGCTCGTGAAGGCGCTTGGCCTGAGCGAGCGACAGCAGAGTCGAAGGCCTGGCCGTCGAAGGAGGACACTGATGGCTGCCGACTCGCATGCATGTGAAACCTGTCCCATGCACACCGAGATGGCGCAGCTGGGCGCCGCCGTCGCCGGCTTTGATTCGGTGATTGCGCTCGCCGGTAATCCCAACACCGGCAAGTCGACGTTGTTCAACGCGCTGACGGGACTTAAGCAACACACCGGCAACTGGCCCGGCAAGACGGTGACGCGCGCCGAAGGCGCATTCCAGTTCGGCGGCAAACGCTACAAGCTCGTCGACCTGCCGGGCACCTACTCGCTGCTCTCGGCCTCGGAGGACGAAGAGGTGGCGAGGAACTTCCTGCTGTTCGGCCGTCCCGACTGCACGGTAGTGGTCGTCGACGCGAGCGCGCTCGAGCGCAATCTCTATCTCGTGCTGCAGGTCCTCGAGATCACGGATCGCGTGGTGGTGGCCGTGAACCTGATCGATGAAGCAAAGCGTCGCGGCATCGAGGTGGACGCGCGCTCCCTGTCTCGCGATCTCGGCGTGCCGGCGGTGCCGATCGTGGCGCGCACCAGCGAGAACGTGATGGGGTTGTTGCAGGAAGTCGCCAACGTGGCGTCCGGTGAAACGGTGACCAAACCCCTGCGTTCCAAGGGCACGCCCGAATTCGAGCGCGCGGTGACGAAACTTGTGCCGATGATCGAGGCCGCCGCGCCCGGCGTCCCGAATGCGCGCTGGATCGCGATTCGCCTGCTCGACGGCGATGCGTCGGTGGAAGAAGCGCTGACCACCGGACATCTCGCCGAGCTCGTGGCAAAACAGCAAACACCCGATCAGCGGTTCAGCCGCAAGATCGCGCTGCAGGGGGCGCAATGAGCGACGCCCGCGCCCTCTCACCGGCCGACATCATCCGCGAAGCCACGGCGCTGCGCCGCTCGCTCACCAGCGGTTTCCGCGAAGAAGTCGTCACCTCGCTCTATGGCGAAGTGGAGCGCGTGTCGCGGCGTGCCGTTCGCGATGAAGGCTCGCGCCCGCTCGAGCTCGATCAGCGAATCGATCGCATCGTCACGTCGCGCTGGCTCGGCCTGCCGTTGATGCTGCTGATCCTCGCGGCCGTGTTCTGGCTCACCATCATCGGCGCCAACGTGCCGTCGGCGATGTTGGCCTCGGCGCTGTTCGCGGTCGAGGACTGGGCCGCGGCGATATTCACCAGCTGGGGCTCCCCCTGGTGGCTGACCGGGTTCATCTGGCACGGCGTGTTCCGCGGCCTCGCGTGGGTGATCAGCGTGATGCTGCCGCCGATGGCGATTTTCTTTCCGCTGTTCACGATCCTCGAGGACCTCGGCTACCTGCCGCGCGTGGCCTTCAATCTCGATTACCTGTTCAAGAAGGCCGGCGCGCATGGCAAGCAGGCGCTGTCGATGGCGATGGGCTTCGGCTGCAACGCCGCCGGCATCATTGCCACCCGCGTGATCGATTCGCCCCGCGAGCGGCTGGTGGCGATTCTCACCAACAACTTTGTCCCGTGTAACGGCCGGTTCCCGACGCTGATCATGCTGGCCACGGTGTTCGTGGCCGCGGCGTTTCCGCCGGCAGTGGCCTCGCTCGTGGCGGCGGGCTCAGTGCTGGCCATCGTGGTGCTGGGCGCGATTTTCACGCTCGCGGTGTCGTGGGTGCTGACGCGCACGATTCTGCGTGGTGAGGCTTCCGCATTTACGCTGGAGCTGCCGCCGTACCGCCGGCCCAGCTTCCTGCGCATCGCTTACACCTCGCTGATCGATCGCACGTTGTTCGTGCTGTGGCGCGCGATCCTCACCGCGGCCCCGGCCGGCGCGGTGATCTGGCTGCTCGCCAACATTTCCATCGAGGGCGTGAGCCTGGCCACGCGCATCGCGAATGCGCTCAATCCGCTGGGCTGGGCGATCGGGCTCGACGGCGTCATCCTGCTGGCGTACATCATCGCGATCCCGGCCAACGAGATCGTCGTCCCGACGATGCTGATGGTCTACATGGCGCAGGGCATGATGACCGAGCTCGATTCGATGGACGGTCTGCGCGCGCTGCTCGTCGATCAGCACGGCTGGACCATGCTCACCGCGGTGAACCTGATGTTGTTCTCGCTGCTGCACAATCCGTGCGCCACCACGATCATCACGATTTACAAGGAAACCCTCAGCGCCAAGTGGGCGACGATCGGCGCTTTGATGCCGCTCGCGCTCGCGTTCATCGTCTGTTTCATCACCGCCACGGTGTGGCGGCTGTTGTTCTAAGATCGACGAACCTAAAGGTTCGTCAATGTCCCTCGACGACGCGTTTCAAACGCCCCAATCCAAACGGCGGTATGTCCGCCAGCTGTTCGCGACGATCGCTGATCGCTACGATCTGATCACGCGGGTGCTGTCGTACGGCCAGGATGCGCGCTGGAAGGCGAGGCTGGTGTCGATGGCGGAGGTGCGAGCCGGTGAACGCGCGCTGGATCTCGCGTGCGGCACCGGAGACATCGCGTTCGCGGTGGCGGCGCGCGGCGCGCGCGCGGTTGGCCTCGACATCACGCATCGCATGCTCCAACTAGCCCGCCTTCGCCAAGGCTCCGGCGGTTCGTCGAGTCAGGCTCCGGTCGAATTTATCTCCGGCGATATGACCAGTCTCCCGTTTCGATCGAGTTCATTCGACCTCGTGACCACGGGATATGGACTGCGCAACGTTCCGGATCTCGACGCGGCGATCGACGAGATCGCGCGCGTGCTGCGCCCGGGCGGGCGGCTGTTGTCGCTCGACTTCAACCGGCCCGAGTCGGCGGTGATTCGGGCCGCCTATCTGGCCTATTTGACCGGGGTTGGCGCTTCGCTGGGGTGGCTCCTGCACCGCGACCCCGACACGTATCGCTATATTCCGGCCTCGATCCGCCGCTATCCCGGCGCCGGCGGTGTTGCGGATAGAATGCATTCGCGCGGTTTTACCAGGGTCCGGATCGTGCCCTTGTTGTTCGGCTTGATGACCCTCCACGTGGCCGAACGCGCCTAACGATTCAGCCCGCACCAGCCGATGAATCTTGATGTAAACATCAGGAATCGTGTGCCGGTTTGTGCAGTTGTGACGTATGGCCCTAGTTGATTCGCTCCTCTCTGCGATTGTTCGCGCCGATGGCGACGCGCTGGTAATGCACGTCGGTGAGCGGCCGTACGTCGTGGTGGGCACGGGCACCATCAACATCTCGACGCACGGGCTGACGGTCGAAATGATGACCGGCATGCTGGCGCAGCTGCTGCCGGCCGACGGCCAGGTCTCGCTCGAGGAATTCGGCGCCGTCGAACACCGGCTGCCCGACATCGGCAGCGATCGCTTCAACTGCGTGGCGGCCCGCGGTGGTGACGACATCTGGATCGAGATCCGCCGTCGCCGCAACAAGTCCGACGCCGCCATCGCCGCGGCGCCGCCGGAGCCGCTCCCTCTTCTCGAGACGGCAGCGCCACCGGTTGCCCAGCCGATTCTCGCCCACGTCGCCGCCGCCGAAGCTGCCGCGGAAGAAATCCGCCGTCGCGCCGCGGAGGCCGCTGCGGAAGAAGAACGCCGTCTCGCCGCGGCGGCCGCTGCGGAAGAAGAACGCCGTCGCGCCGCGGAGGCTGCTGCGGAAGAAGAACGCCGTCTCGCCGCGGAGGCTGCTGCGCGAAGAAGAACGCCGTCGCGCCGCGGAGGCTGCTGCGGAAGAAGAACGCCGTCGCGCTGCGGAGGCTGCGGCGGAAGAAGAGCGCCGTCTTGCCGCGGAGGCTGCCGCGATCGAAGAACGCCGTGTCGCTGCCGAGGCCGCGGCGGAAGAAGAACGCCGTCGCGTTGCGGAGGCTGCGGCGGAAGAAGAACGCCGTCGTGCCGCGGAGGCTGCGGCGGAAGAAGAGCGTCGTCGTGCCGCTGAGGCTGCCGCGATCGAAGAACGCCGTGTCGCTGCCGAGGCCGCGGCGGAAGAAGAACGCCGTCGCGTTGCGGAGGCTGCGGCGGAAGAAGAGCGTCGTCTTGCCGCCGAGGCTGCCGCGATCGAAGAACGCCGTCTCGCCGCCGAGGCTGCGGCAGCAGAAGAACGCCGTCGCGTTGCGGGGAGGCTGCGGCGGAAGAAGAACGCCGTCGTGCGGCGGAGGCTGCGGCGGAAGAAGAGCGTCGTCGTGCCGCTGAGGCTGCCGCGATCGAAGAACGCCGTGTCGCTGCCGAGGCTGCGGCGGAAGAAGAACGCCGTCGCGTTGCGGAGACTGCGGCGGAAGAAGAGCGCCGTCGCGCGGCGGAGGCTGCAGCGGCAGAAGAACGCCGTCTCGCTGCGGAAGCTGCGGCGGCGGAAGAACACCGTCTTGCCGCAGAGGCTGCGGCGGTCGAAGAACGCCGTCTCGCCGCGGAGGCTGCGGCCGCAGAAGAGCGTCGTCTGGCCGCTGAGGCTGCCGCGATCAACGAACGCCGTGTCGCCGCGGAGGCTGCGGCGGCAGAGGAGCGTCGTCTGGCCGCTGAAGCTGTCGCGATCGAAGAACGCCGTCTCGCCGCGGCCGCAGAAGAGCGTCGCCTTGCCACTGAGGCTGCTGCGATAGAAGAACGCAGGCTCGCCGCTGAGGCCGCGGCAGCGGAAGAACGCCGTCTCGCCGCCGAGGCGGAAGAGCGCCGTGTCGCGGCTCAAGCAGCAGCGGCGGAAGAACAACAGCGCCGCGCCACGGCAGAGGCCGCCGCCGAAGAAGAACGGCGTCGCACGGAAGCCGTGGCCGCTGAGGAACGCCTGCGGGCCGCCGAAGCCGCAGCGCTGCGCGCGGCTGTGGAGCGCGATGCCCCGGTTCCCGAGCTGGGCGCATCCGAGATGTCCTCCGCAACGATCGAGTTCATCGACGACGAAGTGGAGCACACTGTCGAACCGGCAGCGGCGTCGTTTGAGGTTCCTCTGACGAACGCGGATTCGGAACCCCTTCGACCCCAGTCCTTGGAAGCCGCCTCAGCTCCGCATGCCGATGAACTACGGTGGGCCGAGCCAGTAGGACGTTTGGAATCCTCGGAACCGGCGCCACATTCCATCGTGTTGCCCATGACGCGGACGGTGCGGATCGAAGTGCCGCCGCGCATTCCGGCGTCGCGGTCGTCCGACATCGAGCGGCTGCTGCGCACTGCGGCGGCGCGAGGCGCATCGGCGTTGTTCCTGACCTCGGAGTCGCGTCCCCACATGCGCGTCGAGGGCGACATCCGCCTGCTCGAAAACGAGGCGGTGCTCACGCGCACGGATGTCGAAGCGGCGATTGTCGAAATTGCTCCCGAGACCGCGCGCCAGACCACCGCCATGGGCGAGGCCACCGAGTGGCTCAAGGAATATCCGGAGCTCGGCCGCATTCGCTGCACCACGTTCACCGACCATCGCGGCCCCGGCCTGATGCTGCGGATGATCGCGACTCGCGCCGCCACGGCGGAGCAACTGGGCTTGTCGCGCGAAATGCAGGCGCTTGCCACCGAACCCCAGGGCCTGGTGCTCGTCGCCGGCCCGCGCGCGAGCGGCAAGTCCACGCTGATGTCGGCGCTCGTCGATCTCGTCAACCGGCAGCGCGCCGAGTTCGTGATCACGCTGGAGCGCCAGATTCGCCTGGTCCACGACAACAAGGCGGCGCTCGTCAGCCAGCGCGAAATTCGCGGCGGTGCGGACGAAGCGCTGGCGGCGGCCCGGTCGGCGCTGCGCGAGGGACCGGACGTGCTGGTGGTCGACGATTTGATCTCACCGCACATGGTGCCGCTGATCCTCACGGCGGCGTCGGAAGGGCGGCTGGTGTTCGTCTCGATTGCGGCGCCGTCCACGTCGGACGCGGTGCAGCGGTTCGTCGAGCTGACCGCGCCCGAAATGCGCAACGCCGTCCAGAGCGCAATGGCCGAATCGTTCCGCGGCGCGGTGGCGCAGGTGCTGCTCAAGAAGACCGGCGGCGGCCTGGTCGCCGCGCGTGAAGTGCTGCTGGCCACCGCTCCCGTGGCGCGCGTGATCGGTGAAGGCCAGCTCACGCAGTTGCCGCACGCGCTCGAGAGCGGCCGCAAGTACGGCATGGTGTCGTTCTCCGAAACGCTGATCGATTACGTGCGATCGGGAACGGTGGACGTGCGCGAGGCCTTCCGCAAGGCGCCCGACCGCGACCGCTTGCTCTCCGGCCTCAAGCGCGAAGGCATCGACACCAGTCTCGTCGAGCGGTTGGCGTAACGCTCTTCCGGATCCCGGTTCCCGGCAAGATACAATCCCGAGATGGCTGATGTGGGACTCGTCCGCAAGCGCATCCGCGCGGAAATCGACAAGGCGCGACGCGATCAGGCCGATCGACGCGTGCGTGTAGCCGCGGCAACCGCCGCCTACGAAGAGTTCCTGCAGAACGCCGCGATTCCCGTCTTTCGCATGTTCGCCAACATCCTGAAGGCCGAAGGGCTGAACTTCGAGGTGATGACGCCGTCAGGCGGCGTGCGCCTGCAGTCCGAACGGAACCGTGACGACGCGATCGAGATGGAGCTGGATACCACTGCCGATCCGCCGCAGCCGCTCGTGACGACCACGCGCGCCCGCGGGAGCCGCGTCATCCAGGACGACCGCACCATCAAGGGCAGCAATCCCCTGGTGCAGTTGACGGAGGACGACGTCGTCGAGATGTTGTTGGAAGAGCTGCGGCCGTGGTTGCGGTGATCAGGCCAATCAGGCCAACAGGCCAATCAGGCAATCAGGCAATCAGGAATCAAATCACATGATTTGGATCGTAGCTTCGCGATCGTCTCAACGTCGTAGCCGATCTCCTTCAAGACCGCATCCGTGTGCTGGCCGAGCACTGGCGGTGGTGTCCTCACACTCGCGGGATCCTTCGACAACTTGATCGGCGCGCCGATCACGCGCGTGGCGCCGATGGTCGGATGCAGGAGCGTCTCGATCATGTTGCGGGCGGCCAGTTGCGGGTCGTTCAACATCTGGCCGATGTCGCGGACTTCACCGTTTGCGACCCCTGCGGCATTAAGCCGTTCGATCCATTCGGCGCACGTCGCGGTGCGGAACACGCGATCGATCGGCGGCCGCATCGCTTCGTAGTTGGCCATGCGGTCCTTGTTGCTCGTGAACCGTGCATCATCCGCCAGTTCGGGCAGGCCCGCCGCCGTGCAGAACCGTTTCCAGATCTCGTCGTTGCCCACCGCGATCACGATCTCGCCATCCCTGGTCGTGAACGTTTCGTACGGCGCAATGGTGGCGTGGCGGTTGCCTTGCCGCTTCGGCGTCTCGCCGGTGGTGAACCAGTTCGCGGCCTGGTAGGTCAGGAGCGCGGCCGTGGTGTCGAGCATGCCGATGTCCACATGCTGGCCGTGTCCGGATCGTTCGCGGGCCAGTAGCGCGGCCGTGATGCCTTGCGCGCAATAGAGTCCCGACACCATGTCGGTGATCGCCACGCCGAGCCGATAGCCGGGCCGATCGGCATCACCGGTGACGCTCATCAACCCGCCTTCGGCCTGCATCACCGCGTCGTAGCCGGCTTCACTGCGCCGCGGGCCGGTTTGTCCGTACCCGGAGATCGACGCGTAGACCAGGCGCGGGAACCTGTCGCGCAGCGCCTCCCAGCCAAACCCCGCCCGGTCGAGCGTGCCCGGACGAAAGTTTTCGACGAACACGTCGGCCTTCGCGATCAAGCGCTCGAGAATCTGCCGGCCTTCGGCCGGCTTGAAATCGAGCGTGACGCTTTCCTTGTTGCGATTGATGCTGAGGAAGTAAGCGCTCTCGGCGCCGACAAACGGCGGTCCCCAATGGCGCGTGTCGTCGCCCTTGCCCGGTTGTTCCACCTTCACGATGCGCGCGCCCAGGTCGCCGAGCACCATCGTGCAGTACGGACCCGACAGCACCCGCGTGAGATCGAGGACGGTAAAGCCGGCTAACGGTCCGTTCATCAGATGTCTTTGAGCCTTTGCGAAATGCGCGCGAGGTCGGTCAGCAGCGCGTACGCCGTTTGGGTGAGGTTGCCGGAGCGCTGCACGATGCCGATCTCGCCGAGCAGGTCCGTCTGAAGATAGAGCGCGTTCTGCAGATCGCCGACGCCGGCCAGCGGATCGTCGTGATTGAGCACCTCCGGTTCGACGCGCGCCTTCACCTTGCCGCCCTGGCGCGTCGCCGATGCGACCAGCCGAATGCGCTTGTTGCGGCCGACCGCTTCACGCACGTCGGGACCGGTGACATCGCGAATGCCGACGCGGCTCACGTGGTGCGGCGTCACGATGCTGCCCATCAGCACGTTGACGAGCGCCGCGGTCTTGGCCGCCGCATCCCAGCCGTCGACGTCGAGTGAGGGGTCCGCTTCGGCAATGCCGCGCGCCTGCATCTCGGCCAGCGCCTGGTCGAACTCCTTGCCGCGCTCGAGCTCCGACAGGATGAAGTTGCTGGTCGTGTTGATCACGCCGCGAAAGCCTTCGACCACCACCGCCGGCATGGTTTCGCGAACCAGGTTGAATACCGGCACGCCGTCCATCACCACGCCTTCGAAGAAGAAGATGCGATCCACGGATTCCGCCAGCGCCTCGAGCTCGTGGTACGAGAACGCCACCGGCCCCTTGTTGGCGGTGACGACGTGCGCCTGACCTTCGAGCGCGGCGCGGACGTGAGACGAGGCCGGCTCGCCGCGATCGATGTCGAGCACGGTTGTCTCGATGATCACCAGCCGGCCCTCCGCCGCATCGTCGGCGAGCAGATCCGCCACCTGGCGAATCACGTCGATGCCGCTGCGCTCGCGCGCGGTGGGATCGAGCCGGTCGAGCGACTGGCTCGCTTCCACCGTGCCGAGCGCCCGGCGCGTGTCGATGCCGGCCACATCGACGACGCTGCCGTGATGCTTTGTCGAGATGCCGACGACCTTCCAGGTGAAGTCGAGGCGATCCGCGGTTTCGCCGAGGAGCGTGATGAAGCGCCGCGCGACGTTGCCGAACCCGATCAGGACGAGCGACAACTCGGGCTGGTTCATGCGAGCGAAGCGGCTGCTTTCGATCCTGATGGCAGAGACGACAGCAGATCGCGCAGACGATCGAGGCCGGCGCGGTTGTAGTCGGGAGGCTCGCCGAAACCGAGACGGAGGTAACCGTCCATCCCGAAGTGATCGCCGGGGACGATCAACACGCTCTTCTCCTCGCGTAAGCGGGTCACGAGCGTGGTCGAGTTGATGGGATGGTCGTAGCGCACGTAGACGATGGCGCCCGCTTCTGGCTTGATCCAGTGGAAGCCGCCCGCTTCGCGCAGCCACTCCTCCATCAGCGGCAGGTTGCGGCGCAGGATGCCGCGCGTGCGCTCGAACAAGCGCGCCCGCCGCTCCGGCGCAAGCGCCACGCGCGCGAGCCGATCGCTCAGTGCGCCCGGCGCGATCGTCACGTAGTCGTGGTACGACCACAGCGACGCGATCAACGCCGGCGGACCGGCAATCCAGCCGATCCGCAGGCCAGGCAGTCCGTAGGCTTTCGACAAGCCGCTCGTGATGATGGCGCGGGGCGAGCGACCCCACATCGAGGCGGTCTCCTGGCCATCGAGCTCCGCGCCGCGGTAGACCTCGTCCGAGAGAATCCAGGCGCCGTGCCGATCGGCCACCTTCGCAATCGCGTCGAGCTCGGCGGCGGTCAGGCGCGCGCCGGTGGGATTGTTCGGGTTGCAGATCACGATCATCTTCGTGCGCGCCGAGACCAGGGCCTCGAGCGCCGCGAGGTCAACGCGCCAGCGTCCGGCGTCGCGATCCTCGACGAGGCGCCATTCGCGGATCGTGCCGCCAAACGCGCGCGACAGGCCCCACGTCTGCATGTAGTTCGGCACCAGCATCACCACCTCGTCGCCCTGTTCGATCAGGTTGAACGTGGTGATGAAGTTGGCTTCCGACCCGCCGTTGGTGACTTCAATGTGGTCGATGCCGGCGCCGGGATACATCACCGCGATCGCACGGCGGAGCTCGATGGTGCCGTTGGACTGCGTGTAGGCCAGCGGCTGATCCAGCAGGCCTTCGAGCCCCTGGGCATCTTCCACCAGCTCGCGAGGCGTCAGCGGTTGCACACCGCTTTCCGAAAGATTGAACTCCACCAGGTTTTCGTAGGTGGATTGCATCCGTTCCATCTCGAACCGTTCGAGTTTCATGCGGGCAGTTTATATTACGCTCCAATAGACGCCCCGCCGGAGGCGGGGCAAAACGATGCTGTTACTAGCGAGGCGGAGCCTGTCGTCGCGTTGTTCTTCTCGGCGGTCCGAGGCGGAGCCTCGCTAGCGATGAGGGAGGACCCTATCCCACGCTTCGTGCGCGTGCCGGCCGGCGAATTCTCGATGGGGTCGGACGATGGCGCCGAAGACGAACGGCCGAGCCATCGGGTGCACGTGGACACGTATTACGCCTCGGTCCACCCGATTACCGTCGACCAGTACGCCGAGTTCGCCAAAGAGACCGGGCACGGCGTGCCCGGCGTCCGCGATCTGCCGCTGGTTGTCACCCCAACGCAGGAGTCGTCTTTTCGCGATCTCGCCACGCCGTACATCTGGCGCGGCGGCGACCCGCCGCGCGATCGGGCGAAGCATCCGGTCACGCTCGTCACCCACGGCGACGCCACCGCGTATTGCCGCTGGCTGAGCGGCCGCATTGGCCGGCTGGTTCGCCTGCCCACGGAAGCCGAATGGGAACGCGCCGCGCGTGGCGGCCTGGAGCGGGCCCGCTATCCGTGGGGCAATGACGTCGATGCCTCGCGCGCGAACTTCCTCCCCGATCCGGCGTTGAAACGTCATCGCGGCACGCGGCCGGTGGGCTGCTTTGCGCCCAACGGCCTGCAGCTCTACGACATGGCCGGCAACGTGTGGCAGTGGGTTGCCGACTGGTATCGAGCTGATGCGTATCGCGTCGAGGAGCGCCGCAACCCTCGCGGCCCGAGCAGCGGCTCGCTGCGCATCGTGCGCGGCGGCTCATGGGTGACGCACGACGTGGATCAGCTTCGCTGCGCGCATCGTCACAAGGTCCCGCCCGACACTTATGCATACAGCATCGGCTTTCGTGTGGTGTACTCGGATGATGGATCCCCGACCGCTGAGGGTGTCTGAGACACAAGAGGTTCAGTCATGTTGATCGCAATGATGTTTGCGCTACTCACAGCGCAAGCGCCAGCTCCGGAAACACCGTCGATCGTGGTCTCCGGTGAAGGCATCGTGAAAGTCACTCCCGACCGGGCCTGGGTGCGCATTGGAGCGGAGAGCCGATCGAAGAATTCAAAAGATGCGCAGCAGCGCAACGCCGAGTTGATGACCGCCGTGCAGCAGAAGCTCGCGTCGTTTGGGATCCCGAAAGAGGCAATCAAGACCGTCGGCGTCGATCTGCAGCTCGAGTTCGATTACCAGAACGGGAAACAGACGCCGCGCGGTTACGTGGCGCGCAACACCATCGAAGTGCGGGTCGACGATCTGGCGAAGGTTGGCGACGTGGTGGATGCGGCCGTGGGATCCGGCGCCACGACGATCCATGGGCTGCGGTTTGATGTGAAGGCGAGAGAGGCGATCGAACAGGAAGCGTTGAAGACCGCGGTCGGCAGTGCGATGACGAAAGCCAACGCGATTGCGGCCGGCGCCAAGCGCGGCGTCGATCGAATCCTGCGGATCGAAGAGACCTTCACCGGCGGCGACGGGCCGCGGCCGATGATGGAACGGGCCGTGATGATGAAGATGGCGGACACACCCACACCGATCGAAGCGGGCGAGATCGAGATTCGCGCCCAGGTGCGGTTGACGGTGGCGATCAAATGATTATTTGGTGAGACTGGCCCACAGGTACCAAGACGCCACCGATCGATACGGCCGCCACGTTTCGCCCATCTGGCGCAGCCGTTTGGCGTCCGGGCGTTTCCGTAATCGGTAGGCGCGGTGCACCGCGTTCATCAAGCCGAGATCGTCGGCCGGCAGAATGTCGGGCCGGCCCAACCTGAACATCAGGAAGATTTCGGCCGTCCAACGGCCGATTCCTTTCACCCCCACCAGCTGCCGCATCACTTCGTCGTCCGGGTGCTTGGTGAGGCCCGGAAGGTCCAGGCGGCCATCGAGCACGTGCGACGCCAGGTCCTTGATGAAACCCACTTTCGGGCGGCTGAAACCCACGCCGCGTATCTCGTCGTCGGTCAGCGTCATCACACGCTCTGGGGACGGTCTGCAGTCGGGCGGGAACAGGTCGCAGAATCGCCGGAAGATGGTGTCGGCGGCTTTCGTCGAGAGCTGCTGTGAGGCAATCGACATGCACAGCGCCTCGAACGGATCCTTGGGTGCAACGGCGTGCAGCTCACAGGGCCCGACGCGCTTGATGATGGCCGCGAGTTTGGGATCTGTACGCATCAGATGGCGGCGCGCCGCCCGGTAATCGGCCTTCATGCGCAACAGGATAAGTTAAAGTAAGACCCTTGTAGTCGGACATGGCGATTCCCACGTTCACGGCCAGCGTTACCCCCTCAATCGTCGACCTCGTCGGCGACACGCCGCTCATCCGCTTGCGCAAGATCGAGCGCGATATTCCGGGTGTCGAGCTGTATGCGAAGGCCGAGTGGAAAAACCCCGGTGGTTCCGTGAAAGATCGGCCGGCGCTGCGGATGATTCAGGAAGGCATTGCTTCCGGCCAGCTCACGCCCGGCAAGCTGATTCTCGATGCCACGTCGGGAAACACCGGCATCGCCTACGCGATGATGGGTGCGGCCATGGGCTACGGCGTCACGCTGTGCGTGCCCGAGAACGTCACGCCGGAACGCAAGCGCATCCTGCGCGCCTATGGCGCCGAGATGGTGTTCACCAATCCCCTCGAAGGATCGGACGGCGCTATTCGCACAGCGCAGCGGATGCACGACGAGAGCCCCGGCAAGTACTTCTACGCGGATCAGTACAACAACCCGTTCAACTGGCAATCGCACTACGACACGACGGGCCCGGAGATCATCCGCCAGACCGGCGGACGACTCACGCACTTCGTGGCCGGTCTCGGCACGAGCGGCACCTTCGTCGGCGCGGGGCGCCGCTTGCGCGAATTGAACGAGCGCATCGTGCTGGTGTCGGTGCAGCCCGATTCGCCGCTGCACGGCCTCGAAGGCCTCAAGCACATGGAGTCGGCGATCGTGCCGGGCATTTACGATCCGTCGCTCGCCGACCAGGACATTCGCGTCGGCACCGAAGAGGCGTACGACATGACGCGGCGTCTCGCGCAGGAAGAGGGCCTGCTGGTCGGGATCTCGAGCGGTGCGAACCTCGCCGGTGCGCTGAAGGTGGCCCGCGAGCACGCGATCGTGGTGGTGGTGTTGTGCGACGGTGGCGAACGCTACCTGTCGGAGCGCTTCTGGGAGAATCCGCCCGAAGGCGCGCTCATCGGCGGCACGAATTGATGGCGCTGGTGTTGACACCCACAGCTGATGCGGCGATTCGGGCGCACGGGCGGGAAGCGTTCCCTCACGAGTGCTGCGGCGCGCTGCTCGGCCGCGATCGCGTGGTGAAGGAAGCGTTCGCGCTGCCGAACACCACCGAGGAGGGCCCGCGGCGCCGGTTCCTGGTGCGGGCCGA
Source organism: uncultured Acidimicrobiia bacterium (assembly GCA_963784445.1). Taxonomy (GTDB): domain Bacteria; phylum Acidobacteriota; class Vicinamibacteria; order Vicinamibacterales; family UBA2999; genus 12-FULL-67-14b. The sequence goes on from CAWARO010000004.1 coordinate 1,004,486, forward strand.
GGATTACCGCGTGGCGGAGAAACGCGCGCGCGACACGGGACTCGATTTGCTCGGCTTCTATCATTCGCATCCGGATCATCCGGCGAAGCCGTCGCAATTCGATCTCGACCATGCCTGGCCGTCGTTCTCATACGTGATCGTGTCGGTGATGGCGGGGGAAGACAAAGCACTGACATCGTGGCAGCTGAAGGACGATCGGTCAGCGTTTGATGAAGAAGCTGTTGAAATGACGAATAACGAATAACGAATAACAAAAAATGGCGACCAAGATTCTCATTCCTACACCGTTGCGGCCGTTTGTCGAAAAGCAGGACGCCGTCGAGATCGACGGCACCACCATCGGCGAGCTGCTGCAGAACCTGACCACGAAGTACGGCGGGCTCAAGCAGCATCTCTACACGCCGGAAGGCAAGCTTCGCAGCTTCGTCAACATCTACGTCAACGATGACGACATTCGCTACCTCCAGAAGGATCAGACGCCGTTGAAGGCGGGCGACACCGTGAGCATCATTCCGTCGGTGGCCGGCGGCGCTCCGTCGATGACCGAGACGTTGCCCGAGCTTTCCGGCGACGAGATCAAGCGTTACAGCCGGCATCTGATCATGCCGGAGGTGGGCGTCGAGGGTCAGCGCAAGCTGAAGGCCGCGAAGGTGCTGTGCATCGGCGCGGGCGGGCTCGGCTCACCGGCGGCGATGTATCTCGCCGCGGCGGGTATCGGCACCATCGGCATTGTCGACTTCGACGTGGTCGACTTCAGCAACCTGCAGCGCCAGTTGCTGCACGGCACGCCGGATGTGGGGCGGTCGAAGCTGGCGTCGGCGAAGGATCGTCTCAACGCCCTCAATCCGAACGTGCAGATCAACACCTACGAGGAAGCGTTGACCTCGGCGAACGCGCTGCGGCTGTTCGAGCCGTACGACGTGATCCTCGACGGCACCGACAATTTCCCGACGCGCTATCTGGTGAACGACGCGTGCGTGCTGACGGGAAAGCCGAATGCGTACGGCAGCATCTTCCGTTTCGAAGGACAGGCGTCGGTGTTCGGGACGAAAGAAGGCCCGTGCTATCGCTGCCTCTATCCGGAGCCGCCGCCACCGGGGCTCGTGCCGAGCTGCGCCGAGGGCGGCGTGTTCGGCGTGCTGCCCGGCATCATCGGCGTGATCCAGGCCACCGAAACGATCAAGCTGGTGCTCGGCGTCGGTGAGCCCTTGATCGGCCGCTTCCTGATCTACGACGCGCTGCGCATGCGCTTCCGCGAATTGACGCTGCGCAAGGATGCGGATTGCCCGGTGTGCGGCACGCATCCGACGGTCACGAAGCTGATCGATTACGAGCAGTTCTGCGGCGTGGCGCCGCATCAGGTTGCCGAAGCCGCGAAGCCGGCGACCTCGGCCGACGCGCTGACGTCCCGCGAGTTGAAAGACGAGCTCGATCGCGGCGAGGTGCTCACCATCATCGACGTGCGCGAACCGCAGGAGTACCAGATCAATCGCCTTCCGGGCTCGGTCCTGATCCCGCTCGGCGACCTGCCGAAGCGCTACGTGGAGCTCGACCCGAACGCCAATCTGGTGACGCAGTGCAAGTCGGGCATGCGCAGCGCCAAAGCGCAGGAATTCCTTCGTTCTAAAGGGTTTACGAGAGTTCGCAACCTGACCGGCGGCGTCCTCGGGTGGATCGACCAAGTCGACCCCAGCCAGCCCAAGTATTGAAGCTGAGACGGCGTCTCAGGATGATTGCCGACTTGCCGGGTCCTACATAGCGGACTAATATAGGACTACGGCGGTCGTATTTCCCTTCGCTCAGGGCAAGCAGCCGAAAGGAACAATGCTGAGACTTTCCAAGAAATCCGACTACGCGCTGATTGCGATGAAGCACCTGGCCATGCGTCCGGACGGCGGCGCTTCGTCGAGCGCGCGCGAGATTTCCGAGTCGTACGACATTCCGCTCGAACTGCTGGCGAAGGTGCTGCAGCGGCTCGTGCGTGCGCGGCTGCTGGTGTCGGTGCAGGGCACGCGCGGCGGGTATCGGCTCGCGCGACAGGCGACGGCCATCTCGGTGGCCGATGTGATCCAGTCCGTGGACGGTCCGGTGACCGTGACCGCGTGCTCGGAAGACGATCACAACTGCGACCAGTACACGAAGTGCAGCATTCGCGACCCGCTCTGGAAGATCAAGAACCACATTCTCGACGCGTTGAACAGGGTGAGCGTAGCGGAGATGGCCGCGGATACGGAGCCCGCTCCGCCGTCGCCGACAACGCCCACGGTGTCGCGAATGGTTTTCGTGCCGGCGATCGGCGAAGCACCGGTTGCCAGGAACCGTCGTGAGGAACCCTCGTGAGGAACCGACGTTGATCTACCTCGATCACCACGCGACGACTCCGGTTGATGCGCGTGTGCTCGAGACCATGCTGCCGTTCTTCACCGAAACGTTTGGGAACGCGGCCAGCAAGCAGCATCGATTCGGATGGGAAGCGAATGACGCCGTCGAGCGCGCCCGCAAGCAGGTGGCGGCGCTCATTGGCGCGGGCAGCAAGGAGATCGTGTTCACGAGCGGCGCCACCGAGGCCAACAACCTCGCCATCAAGGGCGCGGCAAAGGCGCGGCGCGCGGAACGCAATCACCTGGTGACGGTGACCACCGAGCACAAAGCGGTGCTCGACCCGATGTCACGGCTCGCGGAGGACGGCTGGCGCGTCACGGTCGTGCCGGTGAGCGGGTCAGGGTTGCTCGACCTCGCGGTGCTCGAGAGCGTGGTCACGGAGCAGACGGCGCTCGTGAGCGTGATGGCGGCGAACAACGAGATCGGCGTGTTGCAGCCGATCAAGGCAGCGGCGGCCATCGCGCACGCGAAGGGCGCGTGGATGCACACCGACGCCGTGCAGGCGGCAGGCAAAGTGCCCTTCGACGTTGAAGGGCTTGATGTCGACTTTGCATCGTTGAGCGCGCACAAGGTCTACGGACCAAAAGGGGTAGGCGCCCTGTATGTGCGGAGGAAGCGCGTCACCATCGAAGCGCAAATCGATGGCGGCGGTCACGAGCGCGGAATGCGATCGGGCACGTTGAACGTGCCCGGCATCGTCGGATTCGGGCGCGCCGCCGAGATTGCGCGCGCGGAGATGGCGAGCGAAGCGAAGCGGGTGGGCGAACTGCGCGATCGGCTGCTCGCAGGCTTGCAGGCGAAGACGGACGGGATGACGGTGAACGGCGCGCCGATAGAAACAGCGGAGCGCTTGCCCGGCAACCTGAACGTGAGCTTCGCGGGGATTGACGGCGAGGCATTGCTCGTCAGTCTCGACGACATCGCGGTTTCGTCCGGTGCCGCGTGCACCCAGGCGGAACCCTCACATGTGCTGATGGCACTGGGGTTGTCGAAGGATCGCGCGCTCGCATCGTTGCGGTTCGGGATTGGGCGTTCGACGACGAGAGACGAGGTCGAATACGCGGTCACGAAGGTCTCGGACGTCGTCGCGCGGCTTCGGCAAATGTCGCCGGTGTAAAGCCAGGGTGCGTACGGTGCGTACGGGTGCGTAGGGTGCCTAAGGGTGGGTGCGAAGCGTGCGTTACTCGGAAGAAGTTCTCGATCGGGTGCGTAATCCACAGCGTGCCGGCTCACTCGAGGGTGAACAAGTCGGCACTGGTGAAGTTGGAACCCTGGATGAAGGCACGGTGATGCGCATCCAGGTACGGAAGAGCGGCGATCGAATTGCGGAGGCGCGATTCAAGGTGTTTGGCTGCAGCGCCGCCATCGCGAGCGCAAGCCTCGTGGCGGAGTGGCTGGAAGGCGCCGCGATTGCCGAGGCGACGCGGCTGACGCCGGAACGTGTCGTGCAGGTATTGGGTTTGCCCGCCGAGCGCCATCATGTGGCTCGAATGGCGGTTGAGGCGGGCGTGAAAGCTCTCGAGGACACGGAGCAATGATTGAGATCACGGAGAGTGCTGCGAGAGTGATTCGCAAGCAGCTCGAGAAGAACCAGAAGCCAGACGGCGGCCTTCGCATTGCCGTGAAGGCCGGCGGCTGCTCCGGCTACAGCTACACGTTCGCCTGGGATACGGCGGCGCGCGACACCGATCTGGTGTTCGAAGGCTCGGACGGCGCGAAGGTGTTCGTCGATCCGCGCAGCCTGAAGTTACTGGACGGCACGGTGCTCGATTTCGACGAGAACAACCTGCTGGCCACGAGTTTCACGTTGAAGAATCCGCACGCGAAGAGCACGTGCGGTTGCGGCGAATCGTTCACCGCTAATTAAAAATTAGAAACTAAAAATGAGCACCGCAACCAAACAAATCGAAGAACTGGCGAATACCGAATACAAGTACGGGTTCGTCACCGATACCGAGCAGGACATCATTCCGGTCGGCCTGAATGAGGACGTGGTGCGCCTGATCTCGTCCAAGAAGGGCGAGCCCGAGTGGATGCTCGAGTGGCGCCTCAAGGCGTTCCGCGCGTGGCTCAAGATGGTTGAGCCGCACTGGCAGAACGTCACCTATGCGCCGATCGACTACCAGGGCACGAGCTACTACGCCGCGCCGTCCGAGAAGAAGAAGCTCAACAGCCTCGACGAGGTCGACCCGGAGATCCGCGCCACCTTCGACAAGCTGGGCATCCCGATCGAAGAGCAGAAGCTGCTCTCGAACGTGGCGGTCGACGCGGTATTCGATTCGGTGTCGGTGGCCACCACGTTCCGCAGCAAGCTCGCCGAGCTCGGCATCATCTTCTGTTCGTTTTCGGAAGCGGTGAAGGATCACCCCGACCTCGTGAAGCAGTACATCGGGTCGGTGGTGCCGCACACGGACAACTATTTTGCGGCGCTCAACTCCGCGGTGTTCAGCGACGGCAGCTTCGTCTACATCCCCAAGGGCGTGCGTTGCCCGATGGAGCTGTCCACCTACTTCCGCATCAACGCCCAGAACACCGGCCAGTTCGAGCGGACCCTGATCATTGCGGATGAGGGCTCGACCGTCAGCTACCTCGAAGGCTGCACGGCGCCCAAGCGCGACGAGAATCAGCTGCACGCTGCCGTCGTGGAACTGGTGGCTCACAAGGACGCGACCATCAAGTATTCGACCGTCCAGAACTGGTACCCCGGCGACAAGAACGGCAAGGGCGGCATCTACAACTTCGTCACCAAGCGCGGCATCTGCAAGGGCGATCGCTCGAAGATCACCTGGACGCAGGTGGAGACCGGCTCCGCGGTGACCTGGAAGTACCCGAGCTGCATCCTGCAGGGCAACGACTCGATCGGCGAGTTCTATTCGGTGGCGGTGACCAACAACTTCCAGCAGGCCGATACCGGCACCAAGATGATCCACCTGGGCAAGAACACGCGCAGCACGATTGTCTCGAAGGGCATCTCGGCGGGCCGCGGCCAGAACACGTATCGCGGCGCGGTGAAGATCGGCAAGAACGCGTCGAACGCGCGCAACTACTCGCAATGCGACTCGCTGCTGATCGGCGATCGGTGCGGCGCGCACACCTTCCCGTATCTCGAAATCAAGAACACCACCGCCAAGGTCGAGCACGAAGCGTCGACCTCGAAGATCGGCGAAGACCAGATGTTTTACTGCGAGTCGCGCGGCATCTCCAAGGAAGACGCGATCAACATGATCGTCAGCGGCTTCTGCAAGGACGTCTTCCGCGAATTGCCAATGGAGTTCGCCGTCGAAGCGCAGAAGCTGCTCGGCATTTCGTTAGAAGGTTCGGTTGGTTAATTCACCGGGAGGGCGGCACTTCAGTGCCGCCGATATTCATTCATGTTAGAAGTCCGCAATCTGAAAGTTCGCGTCGAAGACAAGGAAATCCTCCGCGGCATCAACCTCACGGTGAAGACCGGCGAGGTGCACGCGATCATGGGGCCGAACGGCTCGGGTAAGAGCACCCTGGCGCGCGCCATTGCGGGCCATCCCGGCTACGAGGTCACCGAAGGACAGATCCTCTACAAGGGGCAGGACCTGCTCGAGATGGATCCCGACGAGCGTGCCCGCGACGGCGTGTTCATGGCGTTCCAGTACCCGGTGGAGATCCCCGGCGTGAACAACGCCTACTTCCTCAAGGCGGCGCTCAACGCGAAGCGCAAGCAGCAAGGCCTCGACGAGCTCGACGCCATGGACTTCATGGCGCTGGTCAAGGAAAAGCTGAAGGTGCTGCACGTCGACGAGTCGATGTTGCTGCGGTCGGTCAACGAAGGGTTCTCGGGCGGCGAGAAGAAGCGCAACGAGATCTTCCACATGGCCGTGCTCGAACCGACGCTGGCCGTGCTCGATGAAACGGATTCCGGCCTGGACATCGACGCGCTGCGCGTGGTGGCGGATGGCGTCAACGCGATGCGCAGCCCCGAGCGCTCGTTCCTCGTCGTCACGCACTACCAGCGCCTGCTCAATTACATCGTGCCCGACTTCGTGCACGTGCTGAGCGAAGGCCGCATCGTCCGTTCGGGCGGCCGCGAGCTGGCGCTGGAGCTCGAAGAAAAGGGCTACACCAGTTACGAGCCCACCCTTCGACATGGCTCAGGGCAAGCAGGAGCGAGGAAGTGATGGAGACGCTCGTGCAGGCCCCGGCCTGGGTCAAGGAGCGACGCGAGCATGCCTCGAGGCGGTTCGCGGAGGTCGGCTTCCCGACGACCAGGAACGAGGACTGGCGCTTTACCAACATCGCGCCGATCGCGGAGGCGAAGTTTGCGCCCGCGCAGGGCATCTTCAAGCAGGCCGCCTCGCTCATCGACTCGGTGAAGGTTGCCGGTTCGGTGCGGCTGGCGATCGTGAATGGCGAGTTCGTGCCGGCGCTGTCCGATCTGAGCACATTGCCCAAGGGCCTTCGGATTGCCGGCCTGCGCGACGGTGCGCGTGACGGCTCCGACGGGCTCGAGCAGCATCTCGGCAAGGTCTTCAACATCGACACGCATCCGTTTGCGGCGTTGAACACGTCGTTCCTCGACGACGGGGTGGCCATCTTCATCGCTGCCGGCGTGGCGATCGAGACGCCGATCCACATCGTGACGGTGACGGGCAGCGACGGCGGCCCGGTCACCGCGCATCCGCGCGTGTTGGTGGTGGCCGGCGAGAACAGCCAGGCACGCATCGGGCAGACCTTCATCGGCACGCCCGACAGCGTCTACTTCAATAACTCGGTGGCCGAGGTGATGGTCGGCCAGGGTGCGATCGTCGACTACTACACCGATCAGCGCGAATCGGATGGCGCGTTCCACATCGCCAACCTGCAGGCGCACGTGTCTGCCAAGGGGGTGTTCGCGTCGCACGCGTTTGCCACCGGCGCGAAGATCATGCGGCACGACATCGGCATCGGGTTGAAGGGTGAAGGCGCGGACTGCACGATGAATGGCGTCTACCTGGCCGACGGCGACCGGCTGCTCGATACGCACACCTCGCTCGACCATGCCATGCCGCATTGCACCAGCCACGAGCTGTACAAGGGCATCCTGGCCGGCAAGTCGAAAGCCGTGTTCAACGGCCGCATCATCGTCCGCATCGACGCGCAGAAGACCAACGCGAAGCAGACCAACCGCGCCCTGCTGCTCTCGGATGACGCGACGATCAACTCGAATCCGCAGCTCGAGATTTTTGCCGACGATGTGAAATGCACGCATGGTGCGGCGGTGGGCCAGCTGGATGAAGAGGCGATGTTCTACCTGCAGGCGCGCGGCCTGTCGCGGCCCGAAGCGCGCGACATGCTGCTGCATGCGTTTGCCGGTGAAGTGATCGAGGGCGTGAAGATTCCGGCGCTGCGTGAGCAGATCGAAGCCAATTTCTTCGCAACGCTGGCGCGCGACATAGCCCTTCGACCAGGCTCAGGGCAAGCCCTTCGACCAGGCTCAGGGCAAGCCCTTCGACCCGGCTCAGGGCAAGCCCTTCGACCCGGCTCAGGGCAAGCAGGACGATCATGAGCACGACCGCCGTCAAGGCAGAAGGTATCAGGCAAAAGGCAGAAGCCTTCGACGTGGTGAAGGTCCGTGCCGACTTTCCGATTTTGTCGGAAATCGTGCACGGCAAGCCGCTCGTGTATCTCGACAGCGCCAACACCAGCCAGAAGCCGCTGGCGGTGATCAAGGCCACCGACGATTACTACCGTCACGCCAACGGCAACATTCATCGCGCTACTCATTTGCTGAGCGAGCGCGCCACGGCGTTCTATGAGGGCGCGCGCGCGAAAGCGGCGGCATTCCTGAATGCCGGCCATCCTCACAACATTGTCCTGACCAAGGGCACCACCGACGGCATCAACCTCGTGGCGCAGAGTTACGGGCGGTCGATGCTCGAGCGCGGCGATGAAATCGTGCTGTCGTGGCTCGAGCACCACTCGAACATCGTGCCGTGGCAGATGGTGGCCGAACAGACCGGCGCCACCCTGAAGGTGGTGCCGATTAACGATCGCGGCGAGGTCGACCAGGGCGAATACCAACGGCTGCTCTCGGACCGCACGAAGATCGTCGCGGTCGGGCACGTGTCGAACGCGCTCGGGACGATTAATCCCGTGAAGGCGATGATCGCGAAGGCGCACGAGCGCGGGGCCGTGGTGCTGGTCGACGGCGCGCAGGCGGCGCCGCACCTGGCGATCGACGTGCAGGACCTCGACTGCGACTTCTACGTGCTGTCGAGCCACAAGATGTTCGGTCCCACCGGCGTCGGCGTGCTCTACGGGCGGACGCGGCTGCTCGAGTCGATGCCGCCGTACCAGGGCGGCGGCGACATGATCGCGTCGGTGACGTTCGAAAAGACCAAGTACAACCAGGTGCCCTACAAGTTCGAGGCCGGGACGCCGAACATTGCCGGCGTGGCGGGCTTCGGCGCGGCGATCGACTACCTGTCGTCGCTCGATCGCGCCGCGGCGCTGGCGCACGAAGACGATGTGCTCGCCTACGCGACCGCGCAGGTGAGCGCCATCCCGGGCGTGCGCATCATCGGCGAAGCGCGCGAGAAGACCGGCGTGCTGTCGTTCGTGCTCGACGGCGCCCATCCGCACGACGCCGGGACGATCCTCGATCAGCAGGGGATTGCGGTGCGCACGGGGCAGCACTGCGCGCAGCCGGTGATGGATCGGTACTGCATCCCGGCCACCATCCGCGCGTCGCTGGCGATCTACAACACGCGCGACGACATCGATGCGCTGGTGCGCGGGTTGCATCGAGTGCGGGAGATATTTGTTGCGTGAGGTCTTAGGGTCTTAAGGTCTTAGGGTCTTGAAGAACTTTCAGTACCGATTCAGTACGTAGGGGCGGGACTTTAGTCCCGCCCGCCAGGCGAAGCAAAATGTCAGAACTGACCGACCTGTATCAGGAAGTGATTCTCGATCACAACCGGCGGCCGCATAACTTCCGCGTGATCGAGTCGCCGTCCGCCACGCAGGAGGGCTACAACCCGCTCTGCGGCGATCGGCTGACTTTGTACCTGACGCTCGATGGCGACATGATCAAGGACGCGGCGTTCCAGGGATCGGGCTGCGCGATCTCGAAGGCCTCGGCGTCGTTGATGACCGACGCCCTGAAAGGCAAGACCGTCGAACAGGCGCGGGCGTTGTTCGATCAATTTCACGCGATGCTGACGTCTGATCTCGACACGCCGCCGACTGAGCTCGGCAAGCTGTCGGTGTTCTCCGGCGTTCGCGAATTTCCCACGCGCATCAAGTGCGCCAGCCTCGCGTGGCACACCATGAAGGCGGCTGCGTCGACTACGTCAGACCCTTCGACTTCGCTCAGGGCAAGCGACCTAAAAGAGCCGGTCTCCACAGAATGATGCATCACTTGCCGACCATGTCGGGCGGGGGGCTGCCGGAAGACAGCCCCGCCAATGCCCTCAGCGAGTCCACCGCGGACATCACACCCGATCCCGCGAAGATGGACACCATTGCGCCGAAGGTGATCGAGGCGCTGAAGACCGTCTACGACCCGGAGATCCCGGTCAACATCTTCGAGATGGGACTCATCTACGACGTGCTCGTCGATGCGTCAGGACAGGTGGGCGTGAAGATGACGCTGACCGCCCCGGCATGCCCGGCCGCGCAGTCGCTGCCCGTCGAGGTCCGCGACAAGGCGCGCAGCGTCGAGGGCGTGACCGATGCCAAGGTCGAAGTCGTCTGGGATCCGCCGTGGACGAAAGACCGCATGTCGGACGCCGCGAAATTACAGCTGGGAATGCTTTAGGGCCAAGACCTTAAGACCCTAAAGACCTCAAGACCTCAAGACCTCAAGACCTCTTAAAGCGTCATAATCCCTGTATGAGGGCCGTCGCTCTTCTCGCGCTGTTCGCCGGGCTCTCTGGCCCCGCGTGGGCGCAGGACCCGCCCACGCCGACCGTCGACCCCACCACCATTGACGCCACGAAGTTGGGTGTCTCGTTGTCGCGTATTCAAAAGGCCCTGAGAACGGCTGAATCGAAAGAAAAGAGCTTAGGCGAGGGCCTGCGGCTCGATATCAGTATCCAGGTATTCGGCACCTCGCCACGCGTCGAGATCTTCAAGGGCGTCGATCTGTCCGGCGGCCCGGTGCCCGGCAGCGCGCCCTCGCACCAGGAATTCTTACAGTTCGTCACGCCGCAGATCTACCGCACGCCGGCGGTGCCGATTTCGGCGCTGGCAGCGGCGGCCGCCCAATGGTTCTGGCAACAAAGCAAGAAGTCACGCTGCGAAGAAGAAATTGCCAACTACCGCGCCCTGATCATGCAGGGCGTGAACGTGTCTGCGCCGCGCTGCACTCAATAGACAGATCGGTCGAATTCGTTCTGAATTCGAAACCAGGTCTTCATTAAGAAAGGTTTTCCGACAGTTATGTGTTTTGTGCTACATTTATGTTGCCAATATGTAAATGGAACGCACTTCTGCTTCCTTTTACGCACTCTATACCCCCGTTTGGGGCTTGCGCTCCTGGGGTTACTCTGCGAAAATTCCGAGTCCCTGCACAATGAATATTGCGTGTGTGTGTGCGGAGCCCCCCTGTAAGTGAAAGGGCGAAGCTCTGTTTCTGCGCCCCATATTTTGCGACAATTGTTATCGGCGAACATGAATAACAACCTTGCGTCACGCATTTTCTTGAGTGCAGCGTCGCTCGTCGTGACGGCCGGACTCGCGGCTGCGCAAGCGCCGCAGGCAGCCCAGGGCGAAGCCGCACGCACCACGACGCCCGCCGCCTCACTCCCAAGCGATTACGTCATTGGCGTGGAGGATGTCCTGAGCGTGGTGTTCTGGCGCGAGAAAGACATGTCGGCCGACGTTATCGTGCGGCCGGACGGCAAGATTTCCCTGCCGATGTTGAACGACGTCGCCGCCGCGGGCCTGACGCCTGAAGCGTTGGCCGAGGTCGTGGCAAAGGCCGGCACGAAGTTCGTTCGCGACGCCGGCGTAACCGTGATCGTCAAGGAAATTCGCAGCCGCAAAGTCTACATCATCGGCGAGGTGTCCAGGCCCGGGACGTTCCAACTCGGGAGCGAGATGACCGTCCTCCAGATGATCGGCGAGGCAGGCGGGTTTATCGAAGGCGCCAACAAGAGCGACGTTGTGATTGTCCGCAACGAAGGCGGCACGGAGCGCCGATTCAAGTTCAACTACAACGACGTCGTCAAAGGCAAGAACCCGGAGCAGAACATCCGGCTGCTTCCCGGCGACACCATCATCGTTCGCTAGCGTCTCGACAACTGTGACCGACTCCGTTGTGAAGTTCACCAAATTCGTCATCGTCGCCACCTGCCTGGTTGTCGTGGGCGTGCTGCCGGCGTCCGCGCAGCGTGCCACGCCTCAGCGTGCCACGCCTCAGCGGCCCTCAGGCGGTCTGTTCGGCGCCACGCGGTCGGACGTGAGTGAGCGCCACAGATTGAACTTCACGCTTGGACTCGCACAGGCCCTGGATAGCGCGGTGCCCCCAGATGTCAGTTCGCGCGTATCGCGGGAATTGAACAGTGGCGGGCTGTCGACGGTATTTCAGGCGTCATCCGACTACTCTCACAAAGGGCGGCACCTGCAGCTGACGGGCGACGCTTCCACGGCCTTCAAGTATTTCCGGAGTCTGGATCGTCTCGATGCGGTGAATCATCGCGCCGCGTTGGGAGCAAGCGTCCGGTTGCCCCGCGGAACGCTGCGGTTCGAGCAATCGGCGGATTATTCGCCCTCGTACTTGTATCAGTTGTTCCCAACCGACGGTTCGCCAGAATTGGGCGAATCGATTCCGGCGGACGCCGAGTACCAAATCGCAGAGACCGACTCGTACTACGTACACGACCAGCACGGCGCTGGCGTTCGGATCCGCGCGCGGAACACGGGTGACGGCTACCGGCGACTTCACCCGCACGGACTTCTCGGAGCCGGCATTGTCGCGTGGAGATCTGGAAGTCTACGAGGCCGGCGTGGAGCTGTTTCGCCGGCTGGCCTCGAGCGCAAGCGCTGACATCGGCTACAGCTTCCGCACCGGCGAATTTGGCTTGGGCGGCGTCACCGAAGAGCATCAGGTGACAATCGGCGTTGAGTACTCGCCGGCCCTGTCCAGAACGCGCCGAGCGACGTTCCGACTGGAGGTATCGCCGTCGAGAATACAGCTCCCTGCGTCGGTGTTGGGCGACACCACCGCCGAGGCGGTCGACCCGCGGCTGCGTCGCCTGTCGGGCGAAATAAGTGTGACCTATCCTTTCAGGCCGAACTGGCAGACGGCAGCGCGGTATCGGCGCAGCCTGGAGTACTTGTCGGTAGTCGGCCAGCCGGTGCTCGCCGACGGCGGCCGAGTTGAATTAACAGGGCTGTTCACCCGGCGTCTCGATCTCGCGGTTTCAGGCGGTTATGTCATGGCAGCGTCGGCCATGCATCAGACCCCTCAGCCGCTGGAAAGTTACACCGGCCAGGTCGCGATCAGGTATGCGCTGAAGCGCTCATTGGCGCTCAGCGCAGAGTATCTGTACTACTACTACGACATGCGCGGACAGGCCGCGCTCGCCCCCGGCCTGCCCGGAATGTTCGAGCAGCATGGCCTTCGCGTTGGCGTAGTCATGTTTAAGCAAGCACTGGTTCGATAAGCGGAAAGGTACGATGTGTCCGTCAGAACTCACACGCTCCAGGACGTCGGAAGGTTACTCGTGCGGCGCCGATGGTTCATCCTGATACCGTTTGCGGTGGGACTCGCCGCGGCACCAGTGCTCGCGCGTTACGCACCGGAGCGGTATCGTTCAGAGGCTCTGCTCCTGGTGATTCCGCAGCAAGTGCCGACGGATTACGTCACTCCCACAATGACGCAGACTATCGAGGACCGGCTGCCCTCGATCACCGACCAGATCCTGAGCCGCTCGCGCCTGGAACAGATCATCCAGCAGCTGGAGTTGTATCCCGCTGAGCGTTCGCGCCAGGTCATGGAGGATGTCGTTCAGAAAATGCGCCTGGATGTATCCACAAGCGCCGTGGGAAAGGACCTCAATTCTTTTCGCGTCAGCTACGTCAGTGATGAAGCCGAAAAGGCGCGAAAGGTGACCGAGCGGCTGGCCTCGCTTTACATCGAGCAGAATCTGAAGGATCGAGAGAACCAGGCCGACAGCACGAGTCAGTTTCTCAGCACCCAGCTCGAAGAAGCCAAGAGCCGGCTTAATTGAGCAGGAGAAAAAACTCGAGCAGTATCGCAAGAGCCACGCTGGACAGATGCCCTCACAACTGCAAGGGAACTTGCTGGCGATTCAGACCGCCAGCCAGCAGTTGCAGACGCTCAATGAGTCGACCAACCGCGCCCAGGAGCGACGGCTCCTGGTCGAACGACAGATTGCAGATACACAGGCCCTCTCAGTACCCGTCCCCGCGACGGTGGAGGGTGCTGCGCCGGTGGGCACTGCGCAACAACTCGAGATGGCACGCGCACGTCTGGCCTCGATCCTGCAGCGTTACACGCCTAGTCATCCGGAGGTCGCGAGCCTGGAGCGGACGATCGCCGACCTGGTCACCAGGTTGGAAAGCGAAACACCGCTCGGAGCGGCGCCGGAGCAGAAAAAACCATTGACACCCGCCGAGGCGACGCAGCAAAAACGGATTCTCGACCTTCAGGCCGAGTTGGCGGTGATTGACTACCAAGTCACTGCGAATCGTGCGGAGGCGGCGCGCCTGAACAAGGTGGTCGCCGAGTATCAGGCCAAAATCGATGTGGTGCCGACAAGGGAATCCGAGCTGGTCGAGCTAACGCGCGACTACAGCACGATGCAGGCCGCTTACACGAACCTTCTCGTCAAGCGCGAGGACGCCATGCTCGCGGCCAACCTCGAGCGGCGGCAGATCGGCGAGCAATTCAAGCTGCTCGACACGGCGTCGATGCCGGAAAGGCCGTACAATCAGACGCAGCGTATTGGCATCATGATGTCCGCGGCGGCCGCGGGACTGGTGATTGGCCTACTCGTAATCGGATGGCTCGAGTATCCGCGATTCGAGTTTGCGAAGCGAAACGGAAGCGGTAAAAGCGCTGGCGATCCCGGTACTCGCTCAGGTCCCCTTGATGCTCTCTGACCGCGAATATCGCGCGGCTCGAAGGCGGCGTTGGGTAATGGACGCCGGCGGTACCGCGGTCCTGCTGGCGGCGGCCGTCGTGTTGGTAATGTGGCGTTTGCAGTCGTAGAGAACCTGGCGATGTACGAAAGTTTCTTCGGCTTGTCGGAGCTCCCGTTTGAGCTGACCGCGAACCCGAAATATTTGTATCTGTCAGCGGTACAGCGCGAAGCGCTGAGCATCCTCCAATACGGGCTGTCGTCGGCGAAAGCGCTGACCCTGCTCGTTGGGGATGCCGGCACGGGCAAGACCACGCTGATCCAGTCGGCCTTGCAGTCGGAGAGATGCCGTGACGTGCGGTGCGTGTATCTCAACAATCCCACGATCGGGGCCGTTGATTTCGTCAGGCTGCTGGCGCGGAAGTTCGAGTTCAGTCCCGAAACGGGTGAGTCCAAGGCGCGGTTACTCGGCCAATTGGAAGCACTATTGCGAGAGCGCCACGCCGCCGGTGTCACCACCGCCCTCGTCGTCGACGAAGCGCAAAGCCTCAGTTTCGAAATGCTCGAAGAGATCCGCTTTCTCGCGAATATTGAAACCGTTTCGACCAAGCTGCTTCCAGTCATCCTGTCCGGGCAACCAGAGTTGGCGGAGCGGCTGGAGGAGCCCAGCCTCCGGCAATTGAAGCAACGGGTCACATTGCGGGCGGTGCTGCAGCCCTTTGAAATCGAGGACACGTCCGCGTACATTGCCAGCCGCATTGTCACCGCCGGCGGCGTCCCCGGACGCATGTTCAGCCTCGAAGCGGTCACGCTCATCCACGAGATGTCCCGCGGCGTCCCTCGAACGATCAGCGTGATCTGCGACAACGCGCTCGTCAATGGCATGGCCCTTGGGCGGCATTTCATCGACCGTGCCATCGTCGCAGAGGTCTGCCGTGACCTCCGATTCACATCGGCACAAGCAGCGGCGCCTGTGAAGACGTCCGTGGCGCCCGCGGGCATCGCTCAGGTTCCGCCACCAACAGCTATCGCCGGCACCGCGGCCACAATTCCAGAGGCAGAACCAGGCGAGCAGCTCCAGCCAACGGTTCTCCGGCACGAGCCCCGCCGGTTGGCCGCAGCGCCGCTTTACACCCGCGTGGGCCGAACCATAACTGAATGAGCCGAATCGACCAAGCGCTACGAATTCGAGAGGCCGGAACGGGATCAGTGCCGGCTGATGCCGACGCTCGGCAGCCTGACGATACCTCCTCGTTACAGCAGTACCGACCGCGAGGAACGCGTTCATGTTGTCAAGGAACCACGCCGCGCACCCGAGGGTGCGCCACTGGCGTTGCGCCAGAGGTCGCCCATTGACGGCGATCGAGCGGCTCGTTTGATAACTGGCAGCCCGAGCGGGGTTTCGGTCGAGCAGTATCGCAAGCTGGCCGCCGTGCTCCACGAGGAACAGGTCAGGAGCCAGCTCAAGACCGTGATTGTCACCAGTGCGTTGCCTAGGGAAGGCAAAACATTGACCGCGGTCAATCTCGCGTTGACGCTGAGCGAGTCCTATGCACGTCGCGTGCTGATCATTGACGCCGATTTGCGAGGTCCGTCGTTGCACACTGCGCTGAACATTCCCAACGACCATGGACTCTCCGAAGCCTTGAAGGGTGACCAGCCGTTGTCTTTCGTGCAGGTGTCGAGCGCCCTCCACGTTCTTCCCGCAGGCACGCCGGGACCGACGCCGTTGGCTGGCCTGACGTCCGACCGGATGGCAGAGATTCTCGAACAGTGCGCGTCGAGGTTCGACTGGGTCTTGATCGACACGCCGCCGGTTGGCGTCTTACCGGACGCCCAGGTGCTGGCAAGATTGGCTGGCGCAGTGCTCTTTGTGATTGGCGCCGGTTCCACGCCCGCGGCGGCGGTGGAGAGAGCCATCGCCGAGTTGGGCGGCCCCGACGCGATCTTCGGGGTGGTCCTCAATCGCATCGACGAGTGGCGAATACCCTCCGCCAGCTACTACAGGCACTATCAGAAGGCGCCTCCCACGTAATACGAAATTCGCGCATCATCTTTTCTGCGGCCGCGCGGCACGCAGTTTGCACGCCGTAATCCCTGCCACCGTAGCTCGTTAACCAGCAAGCCCTCCTTCCCCCGGAGAGCAGCCCATGACGCTTCCCTCAATGCCCGCTTACTCAGGGTTTCGTGGCGGTCCGTTCGGCCAGGCCTACAACGAGGCCGCCTTCAAGTACTTTCTCGACGTCGATCGCAGGCGTGCGCAACGTTCTGAGCGGTCCATCGTCCTCGTGCTGGTGTCGATCCGGCCGGACGCCGGCCGCAGCGCTCCGCTGACCGATGCCGTCGCGGCGTCGCTCTTCGCCGGACTGGGTGCCTGCATTCGCGAAGTCGACTTCGTCGGGTGGTACCGGAAAGACCGCGCCGTCGGCGCCGTTCTGCCGCAAGCGGCCGACGCATCCGACGAGCTCCGTCACGTCATTGCCAACCGGATCCTGACGTCGCTCGCGAAGCATCTGCCGGATGATCTGGCTCGGCATTTGCACGTGCGCGTCGTGCGTCTCGGCGGAAAGGATCAACAATGATTCTCTTCAAAACTGCCACATCGTCGGTCGGAACGAGACATCACGGCCCCCGGGTTTCCCTGCGACGCCGGGCATCGATGGGCCACCACCTGATTGGCGAGCAGCTGTTTCATGATGCGCTGGTGCGCGAGCGCAAGCGTGCGGATCGCTTCGAAGAGGCGTTTACGCTCCTGTTGATTGCGTTCGACCGGGACCGCCTGGTGCCGGCCGCGGTGATGCGTCTGGCCGATTCGCTCTCCCAGTCTCCGGCGGCCGCCGACATCATCGGGTGGTTCGAGCAGGATTCCGTGCTCGGTCTGATCCGATCCACCGCCGCGGGTGATGCCGCGGTTGGGGCCGCGACGCTGACCAACGCCGTTCGCCGGGCAATGGTGCGCTGCCTCCCCGCGGATCTGGCCTCGTCCTGCTCGATCCGCTGCGAAACCTACCCGTCCCGGAGCCAGGCGGTGGCCCCGGTCGTTATCGATGGCGTCACGCGCGGCCAGGCGCCGCTTCGGCTGGCGCACGTGGCCGCGAAGCGCACGCTGGATATTGCCGGCAGCGCCGCCTGTCTCCTGGCGTTCGGGCCGGTCTTTCTCTGCGTGGCCGCGGCCGTGAAGCTGACCTCAACGGGGCCGGTGTTCTTTCGCCAGCAGCGCGTCGGCGAAGCCGGACGGCCGTTCACGATGTTCAAGTTTCGCACCATGCAGGTGAATGCCGACCCCCGCATCCACCAGGAATACGTCGAGAAGTTCATTCAAGCCAACCAGCCGGCCACCTCGGGCAAGGAGGCCGTCTTCAAGCTGGTGAACGATCCGCGCGTGACGCCGGTTGGAGATTTCCTGCGGCGATCCAGCCTGGACGAACTGCCGCAGTTCTGGAACGTCCTGCGCGGTGAGATGTCCCTGGTCGGTCCGCGGCCGCCGCTGCAGTACGAAGTCGCGCGCTACAAACAGTGGCACCGCCGCCGCGTGCTCGAAGCGAAGCCCGGCATCACCGGCCTCTGGCAGGTGACGGGACGGAGCCGGACGACGTTCGACGAAATGGTGCGGCTCGATCTTCGTTACGCGCGCAACGTGTCGGTGTGGACCGATCTGAACATCCTGCTGGCAACGCCGAAGGCCGTGATTGTCCCGCAAGGGCGCTCGTTAATCCGCAGACGCCTCATGGATTACGTCTGCATTGCTCCAGACGTCAAGCTTGGCAAAGACGTCAAGCTCGCGAAGTTCATCAATCTCTACGGTTGCGACGTGGGCGACGAAACCAAGATCGGCGCGTTCGTCGAGATTCAGAAGAACGCCCGCGTCGGCCGCCGCTGCAAGATCTCGAGCCACACCTTCATCTGCGAAGGCGTGACCATCGAGGATCACGTGTTCATCGGCCACGGCGTGATGTTCATCAACGACTCGTATCCGCGAGCCACCACGGCGAGCGGCGAGCTCCAGACGGCCGCCGACTGGAAAGTCGAACACACGATTGTGAAGAAGGGCGCGTCGATTGGATCGGGCGCCACCGATCCTTTCGTAACGTGACGATCGGCGAGAGGGCCATCGTCGGTGCCGGGAGCGTCGTCACTCGCGACGTGCCTCCCGACACCATTGTCGCTGGCAACCCTGCAAGAGTCGTTGCGTGCCGTCGGCGACGCAACAGGAGGTCGTGATGAAGAACGATAGTCTTGCGTCGACGATGGCTGCTGTCTCGGTTGCGAGCCGAGACGGAACCGATGGCCACCAAACCGCGCGGTGCCGGCACGGTGCGCGTTGGCGTGATTGGTTACGGCTACTGGGGTCCGAACATCGTCAGGAACCTTCACAGCCTCGAGCATTGCGAGGTGGTGTCGGTGTGCGACAAGAGCCCGGCGGCGCTCAAGCGGGCGCAACGCAGCTATCCCGGCGTGCACCTGACGACCGATTTTTCCGAGGTGCTGCGGTCGCCCGATGTCGATGCGGTGGCCATCATCACGCCGGTCTGGACGCATTTCGACCTGGCCAAGGCGGCGCTGGAGAACGGCAAGCACGTGTTCGTCGAAAAGCCGTTTACCTCGACCTCGGCGCAGGCCGAGCAGCTGATCGAGCTGGCGGAGCGGAAGAACCTGCGCATCATGGTGGACCACACCTTCCTGTTTAGCGGGGCGGTGAGGAAGATCCGCGAGCTGGTCGACAACGGCACGCTCGGCCCGCTGTACTACTACGACTCCACCCGGGTGAACCTCGGATTGTTCCAGCACGACGTGAGCGTGCTGTGGGATCTGGCGCCGCACGATCTGTCGATCATGGACCACCTGATCGTCGAGAAGCCGGAAGCGGTGGTGGCCACCGGCAGGCAATCACCTCAACGACCTCGCCGACATGGCGTTCATCACGGTGTACTTTCCCAGCAACGTCATCGCCCACTTCAACGTCAACTGGCTGTCGCCGGTCAAAGTGCGGAACACGCTGATCGGCGGGCGCGACAAGATGCTGGTGTGGAACGACCTCGAACCCGACGAGAAGATCAAGGTCTACGACAAGGGTGTCGAGATCACGAACGGCCGAGGGCGTTTACGATCTGCTGGTCAGCTACCGCTCCGGCGACGTGTGGGGCCCGAAGGTCGACTCGACTGAGGCGCTGAAGGTGGAGCTGGAGTATTTCGTCGACTGCATTCTCAAGGCAAGACGCCGTCGAACGACGGCGCCGCCGGCCTTCGCGTCGTCCGCCTGCTGGAAGCGGCGGAGCAGTCGCTGAAGGCTCGCGGCCGGCTCGTCGCGCTGTATTAGGCGACGCCCGTCATGAGCGCCTTCCTCGATTATTATCCGCTGTCCGCCCGACCTGGCGCCGATAGGGACACAGCGCGAGCTTTCTTCACACGATGGTTTCTTCAAGTTTGGCGATGCTGATCGCGTTCGGCCGGGTCGTCGGCGGACCGGCCGGCATCGTATGCGACGGATCCTCTCAGGGATGTTTCAGACGACGTGACCACGGCGGGCGGAATCGCGTGTCTGCCGTTCGACCTGTCGGAAGTCGCCACCAATCTGCGCGAGGAACGATACCGGCAAAACGGCTACAACTTCCTGCAGAAGACGCACTGACGGCTGCGGCGGCCCAACGTCTCTACTATCAGTTGCGACCGCTCCTGGGAGTTGGCGTGCGCAAGCACCTTCAGAAGGTGCGCTTGAGCGGGTGGGACAAGATTCCGTTCCCGCGATGGCCGGTCGACATGATCGGTTGATGCGTTGATGGAGAGCGCGATGACGCTCGCGCTGAAGGCGCAAGGCCGAATCGCGCATTCCCTTCATCTGGTTCTGGCCGGACGAGGCGTCGGCGTGCGGCATGATGACGCACGACGTCGAGGGCCAGGCCGGCCTCGACTTCTGCGACCAGCTGATGGACATCGACGATTCGTACGCCATCAAGTCCGCGTTTCAGCTCATTCCGGAAGGGCGTGAAGACGACCTGGCGTCGCACGGCGGCGAAACTGCGAGCACGAGGCTTCGAGGTCAACCTGCACGACCTGAACCACGACGGCCGTCTGTTCGCCAACAAGGACGCATTCCTGCGCCACGCCAGGCGCATCAACGACTACACGCGCGAGTTCGGCTGCGACGGCTTCCGATCCGGCGCGATGTACCGCGAGCAGGGCTGGTTCGGGGCGTTTGAGTTTTCGTATGACATGTCGGTGCCGAATGCGGCGCACCTCGAACCGCAGCGCGGCGGATGTTGCACGGTGATGCCGTACTTCGTCGGCAACATCCTCGAGCTGCCGCTGACCACCATCCAGGACTACTCGCTGTTCCACATTCTCGAACGACTATTCGACGACGCTGTGGAAAGAGCAGATTCGCATTGATCATGCGGCACCATGGCCTGGTCAGCGTCATCACGCATCCCGACTACCTGGTTGGCAGCCGCGAGCGCGAGGTCTACGTTGATTTGCTTCGTCATCTCGCCGATCTGCGCGAGCGGAACGGCTTGTGGATGGCGCTGCCGGGCGAGATCAACCGCTGGTGGCGCAACCGCCAACAGATGACGCTGACTGCAGCGGGTGACGGATGGCGCATCGAAGGTCCCGAGCACCATCGCGCGCGTGTGGCATATGCCACGCTCGAAGGTGACCGTCTCGTTTACAGTTTCACGCGCACCGGCCAACCAGTGAGCGATGGCAGCGCGGATCGTGCACGACCCGATTGACAATCCGCGCTGGCCGTGAACTGCTGGCACATCACCCAGCCGCCTCGATCTTTCATTCACCGGGCTGGCTGAACGCGTTGCGCCAAACCTATGGCTACGAACCCTTCGTGGTGACCACGTCAGGCGGTTCGACGCTCGAGAACGGGTTGGTCGCATGCCACGTCAAGGG
This sequence comes from uncultured Acidimicrobiia bacterium, assembly GCA_963784445.1. Classification (GTDB taxonomy): domain Bacteria; phylum Acidobacteriota; class Vicinamibacteria; order Vicinamibacterales; family UBA2999; genus 12-FULL-67-14b. The sequence goes on from CAWARO010000004.1 coordinate 1,025,827, forward strand.
GTGGACGTCCGGCCGTGTGGTGTCATTGCCGTTTTCGGATCACTGCGACCCGCTCGTGGCCACTGCCGCTGAATTCTCAGAAGGTGTGACATCCCTGTTCGAACACGCGCGGCGTAGCGGCGCGTGCGCGGTGGAGATGCGTCCCACGCCGGCTTTCGCTGAGGAGTTTTGCAAACCCGGGGCCGGGATGCTTCAGCCGGCCAATACGTTTCGCTTTCACCACATCGACCTGCGCGAAGACGAGGCCGAGCTGTTCAGGCGCTTCCATCACTCCAGCACGCGGCGGGCGATCCGTCGAGCAGAGCGCGAAGGGCTGATCTACGAGGTTGGCACATCGGATCGGTTGCTGGCGAGTTTCTACCGGCTGCTGCGCATGACGCGGCGGCGCCACGGCTTGCCTCCGCAGCCGCTCGCCTGGTTTCGCAATCTGTTGGCGAATCTCGGCGACCAGGTGTCGATTCACCTGGCGAGCCATGATGGTCAGCCGATCGCCGGCATGGTGACGCTGTCATTCAAGAAGACGACGTATTACAAGTACGGCGGCTCGGATGCGGCGCAGCATCGGCTGGGCGGCATGCCATTCCTGTTCTGGCGAGTGATGAAGGACGCAAAGCGCCGCGGGTTCGAGGTGCTCGATCTGGGACGCTCCGACATCGACCAGGCGGGCCTGATCGCCTTCAAGGACCACCTCGGCGCCGCGCAATCGACGTTGACGTATTACCGCCACCCGAGGCAACCCGACACGGCGCGCAGCCAGTGGATCGCGCGCGCCGCCCGAGGGACGTTCTCCCACCTGCCTGATGTGGCGTTGGACCTGGCCGGCAAGTTGATTTACAAGCGCCTGGGTTAGCCGGCTCCCGCCGGCGCCGTGATGCATTCCCTCAATCAATAGGAGTAGACGTGTCGAACGAGCCGATTCCGTTTCTTGACTTGGTGACGCCGCACCGCGAGCTGGAGGAGGAGCTGGTTAGTGTGTTTCGCCAGGCTCTGCGTTCGGCCGCGTTTATCGGCGGCGAGCAGGTGGACGCGTTCGAACGCGAGTTCGCCGCTTATTGCGGCGCGAAATACTGCGTTGGCGTCGCCAATGGCACAGATGCGGTGCGATTCGCGTTGATGGCGGCGGGTGTCGGGCGGGGTGACGCGGTGGTCACCGTGGCGCACACATTCATCGCCACGGTTGAAGCGATCAGCCAGGCCGGAGCGGAAACCGAGTTCGTGGACATCGATGCGCGCACCTACTGCATGAGTCCGGAGGCGCTCGACGCCTACCTGTCAGCCTGCGACACGGACCCCGCGACCGGCCGCCCGCTTGGGTCGCGCACGGGCAAGCCAATCAAGGCGATTGTGCCGGTGCATTTGTATGGTCAGGTCGCGGACATGGACGCGATTTCGGCGATCGCGTCGAAGTACGGTCTGCTGGTGATCGAAGATGCCTGCCAGGCCCACGGGGCCGAGTACCGATCGGCGGATGGCACCTGGCGTCGCGCCGGCACCTTCGGCGCGGCGGCGGCATTCAGTTTCTACCCCGGCAAGAATCTAGGCGCGTGTGGCGAGGCGGGCGCGGTGACGACCAACGATGCGTCCATCGCGGCCACGATCAAGATGCTGCGCGAACACGGTCAAGCGAAGAAGTACTACCACGACCTCGAGGGCTACAACGGCCGGCTTGATGCGATTCAAGCAGGTTTCCTGCGCGTCAAGCTGAGGCATCTCGATCGCTGGACCGCGCAGCGTCGCACGGCCGCCGCCTGGTATACCGAGCATCTGTCGGCGATGCCAGACGTAATAATTCCGTTCGAGCCGGAGTACAGCAGAGCCGTCTATCACCTGTATGTCATTAGGACCGAGAACCGCGATGCTCTCGCAGAGCACTTGAAATCTCAAGGCGTCTCGACCGGTTTTCACTATCCACTCCCACTCCATTTGCAGAAATGTTACCGCGAGTGGGCTTATCCTGCGGGTAGCCTGCCTGTGACCGAGCGCGCGGCCGCCGCGATCCTGTCGCTGCCGATGTTCCCGGGGTTGACTGGGGACCTGCAGCAGCGAATCACCGACGCTATTAAAGGGTTCGTCGGCGTGCGGCCCGCGGGCTCCAGCCCACAGGGCGGATCTTTGGAGAACGCCTACGAACGAACGAGGGCGATATGAAGGCATCAACTGGTCGGGTCCTGATGCTCGTGGAGAACGAGTTCCCTCGGGACACTCGCGTACGCAACGAAGCGTTTACGCTCGCTGCCGCCGGGCTGCATGTGAGTGTGATCGCGTTGCGAGGCAAAGGGGAAAAGCGACGGGAGTTGCTTGACGGCGTGTCCGTCCACCGGATTCCCCGGCTCACGATCTTCAAGAAACTGCCGCAACAGAAGCGGTCGCCTCTTGCTGCTTTCGTCAACAGGGTCAGAATTCTGGTCGGGTACATCTCGGAGTATGTGTATTTCACGACCGCGTGTCTCGTTGTCAGCTGCCGTATTGCTATCAGGGAGGGCATCGACGTCATCCATGCCCACAATCCTCCGGACACGCTGTTTCTCGTCGGAGCCTTCCACAAGTTATTCGGCAGGAAATTCGTATTCGACCATCACGACCTGTGTCCCGAACTGTATCGGTCGCGCTACGCGACGCCGAACGGGCTGCTCACGCGCGGCCTGGCATTTTGCGAACGTGCGTCAGTCGCAGTGGCCGACGTCGTGATCGCCACTAATGAAAGTTACCGCGCGATCGATATCGAGCGAAATGGGATTGCGCCAGATAGAGTGTTCATCGTGAGAAACGGCCCGGATTTGTCGCGTGTGCGGCTGACCGACCCGGACCCTGAACTACGGGGGCGAGCGAAGGTGATACTCGGGTATCTGGGCGCCATGAATCCTCAGGACGGTGTCGATTATCTTCTGAGGGCGCTCGATTGTCTTCGGCACAAATTGAATAGATCCGACTTCCATTGCATCGTCATCGGCGACGGCGATTCTCTTGAAGAGCTTGAGACATCTGGCCAAAGAACTACGACTCGACGACTGTGTGACGTTCACCGGCTTCATCCCGGATAGGGATATGGTGCGATACCTCTCAACCGTGGACATCTGCCTCGATCCAAATCCATCGAGCCCGTTGAACGATGTATCTACCTGGATCAAGGTGATGGAGTACATGGCATTGGGGAAACCGGTCGTATCTTTCGATTTGAAGGAAACTCGTGTGTCCGCTGGTGACGCGGCGGCATATGTCGAACCCAACAATGAAACAGAGTTCGCCAAGACGATAGCCGCACTGATGGATGATGCGGCGAGGAGAGCCCGGATGGCGGAAGTCGGCAGAGCTCGTGTGCAACACGAACTCGGTTGGCACGTCACGTCGCGAAATCTGCTTCGCGCTTATGAGCGTCTGCTTGAGAAGCCCCTCGCGCCCGTCGCCGAGGTGCGCCAATTCAGCGGCGGGACGTCGTCATAGTGCCGCCTGCACACTTGAATTCCTGAGGCGGAGAGCCAGTCGTGCTGCAGTACGTGGTGATCACACCCGCTCGAAACGAAGAAGCGAACATTCAGAGGCTTCTCGATTCGATGGTCGCTCAAACCCATCCACCCTTGAGATGGGTAATCGTTAGCGACGGATCCACTGACAGAACGGCGCAGATAGTTGCTGATTACGAACGACGGTACCACTGGATCCAACTCGTGTGCAAGAGCCAGCGTCGTCGAACGAAGTTTCGCAGCCAAAGTCGATTGCTTCAATGATGGCCTCCGGGCGGTAGAGCGGCTGCAGTTTGACATTATCGGTAACGTGGATGCGGACATCTCGTTTGAGCCTGACTACTTCGCCTACTTGATGTCGTGTTTCGGCGAGTTTCCGCGCCTGGGGGTTGCAGGCACACCGTTCGTAGAAGATGGCAAGTCGTACGACTATCGTTTCACGAACATCGAGCATGTTTCCGGCGCCTGCCAGCTGTTTCGTCGGGAGTGCTTCAGCGAGATAGGTGGCTACGTCCCGATCGAAGGCGGCGGCATCGACTGGGTCGCTGTGACCACCGCCCGAATGAAGGGTTGGCAGACGAGGACCTTCACGGAGAAAACCTGTGGCCATCATCGTCCCATCGGTACCGGCTCGACAGGCCGGTTGGGGGCAGCGTTCCGCCAGGGTCGAAAAGACTATTTTCTCGGAGGGCACCCCCTTTGGGAGGCATTTCGAAGCGTCTACCAAGCAGCCCGCCCGCCATATGTCTTAGGGGGGATGTTGCTTCTCGCGGGCTACAGCTGGGCGTATCTTCGTCGCCAACCCCGCCCCATTTCACGTGACCTTGTTCAGTTCCACCAGCGAGAGCAACTAGGCCGTTTGCGACGGCTGATCAAACCATCGGGCCAAGCGAAAAGCAATGAACAACAATACACCTCCTATGAATGATCTCGAACAGATGAATCGGAGCTTCCTCGACGAGTACAACTCGCATGACGCGATCCTGAAGTACTCAACGACAACAGCCGGATACGGCATCAATTACCTGGTCGAGCACGTCTATGGGCACATCTACGATGATGCCATAGCGATAAGCCGCCGTGGATCCGCAGCACCGCTTCGCATATTGGAGTTCGGCTGCGGTGCCGGAATGAACCTGATGGCGCTGCTCTCGCGTTGTGCCCGAAAGGACATTCCTGTCGAGATCGGGTACGGCACGGATTTCTCGGCCGCTCTCATCGACACAGCAAGGCAGGACTCGCGCCGCCTCCTCGGCCCCGATCTTGGCGAGAGGGTCGTCTTTCACGTTGCACGAAATGAGTCTCTCTGTCGCGAGTTGGCAGCTGCAACCCATCGCGAAGCTGAAGCGCTCGCCGGCGAGCTTCGATTTCGTTTTCGGAGTCAACACCTTTCGCTACTGCAACCGTTTGGGCAATGCCGATGAATGCGCCAACGAAATCTACCGTTTGCTGCGCCCCGGCGGCACCTGCGTCATGATCGATATGAACGGAAGATTTCCCGCATTTCGCAGTCATCTTTTTGGGCCCGCAAAACCGAGTGAGGAACTCCATATGCCGTCGCTGCAGGAGTACGCGCAGCCGTTCGAGCGGGCGGGCTTTGAAATGCTCAGAAAGGAGCATTTCTGCTGGGTTCCCCACTCAGCGGGACCGATGTTGACTGCCGTTTGCCGTGCGTTGACGCCGGTGTTGAATGCGACGATCCGCAGTCGGGCGATGCGGTCATTGGTAGTCGTGCGCAAACCGGTCTGAGTGTCGCCTGTTCACGTGCAAGTATGTCGCAGTTCGCACTGATCATCGAAAAAGGGCCGTCGGATCGCGATGTGATGCGGCTGCAGCACGTCCTCGAGTTCTTCGGTGTGCCCTGTGAGCGTGTCAACGCCGCTGACCTGCCGCGCGTCGCGCAAGGTTCGCGCGGCCTCGAGCGCTATGCTGTATTTGCCGCGGTCGATGTGTTGAGTGGCGCGCTGGCAGACGCTCGATCTGCCAGGATCGTCCGATCGGCAGTCGCCGTCTATACGCACACCACTGCAGATGTCGAATCATCGAACCGCGCGCTGACGGCTATTGCAGGCCCCGAGTGGTCACTGCATGCAGGCGTTGAGGGGACAGCCACATTCACAGTGACCAACGCCGCACCCGAGGTGACAGGGGCGATGTCGGGTCTAACGCTGAAGGCAGGGACGTCGGCGCATGAAGCCACGCTGGTGAGGTCGACGGATGCGCCTTCGCATGGCGTGCCGCCTGGCTTCAACGCCGGTGACATGCAGGCGATCGTGTCGGTGAACGGGCGACCAGCGTTCGCCCGCTTCGCGAACGACGGCGTGCCGATCTACGTCTGCGCGAGCGGAGAAGTCGTGGATCTCGATCAGCCTGTGCGCCGAGGCTTTTTCGACGTCAAAGATCACTTCCTGCAGGCGGTGCCGCTGGTCATGTTCATCACCGCGACATTTCGCGATGTCATGTGGCGTCCGCAGGAGCGCGGAGCCTGTGTCATTATCGATGACCCGCTGCTGAAAAGACGTTACGGTTTCTGCGACTTCACGCGCCTCCGCGATGACATGCGGCGGCAGGGTTTCACGACGAACATCGCGTTCATTCCGTGGAACTGGCGCAGAACTACGCGATCTGGCGGTGAGCTCTTCCGCCGCAACTCGGACATCTTTTCGGTGTCGATTCACGGCTGCGATCACGTCAAGGCAGAATTCGGCAGGTCGTCGACCGAAGCGATCGAAGGTGCTGCGTCGCTGGCGCAGACGCGCATGCGGCAGCACCAGGATCGGACGAACATCCGGCACGAACCGGTCATGGTGTTTCCGCAGGGGGCGTTCTCGTCGATCTGTCCAGGGATCCTCAAGCGCAACGGGTTCATCGCCGCCGTCAATACTGAAGTGTCACCTGTCGACGGCGAGAAGACCCTCCTGCGAGATGTGTGGGATGTGGCAATCCTCAGGTATGGATCCTTCGCGGTGTACACGCGGCGTTACGAACATCACGGTCTCGAGAACTTCGCGTTTGATCTGCTGCTCGGCAAGCCGTGCTTCATAGTCGCGCATCACGACTTTTTCAGCGACAAAGGTGCGCGGCTTCTGCATCTGGTCGCATGCTTGTCGAGATTGAACCAGGATTTACACTGGCGCTCGGCGGCTGAAGTGATTCGACGGTCTTGTCGATGGCGCACAGCCAGTGATGGCGTCGCCGAATTCGAGATGTACGGTGCAGAGCTGATTGTACCGAAATCTTCGAACGCGCCGAGTAGCGTGCGCGTGTGCAAGAGAGAAACCGACCCGGCGGCCGTTGCCGACGTTCTGAGCGACGGGAGAACTGTTCCGTGGAGCAACGCGTCGGGTTACGTACGATTCAAGCTCGACATTTCGACCACTAGCGACACGCTGGTGTCGCTTCGTTACAAGCCTACGGCCCCTGCGCGCCTTCGCTCCCTGTCGTTGCGCGCGCAGTTGGCGATTGCCACACGGCGATTACTGTGCGAAATACGAGACGAGGTCGTGCACAAGGTCCTGGTGCCGCGATGATCTCTGTGGGTCAAAAGTGAGATGCGATGAACAACGGCGCGCTGTTAGGTAATCAGGTAGCTACACATCGACCCGCTGTGACTGACCTCAGCACCGACGGCCGAGCGATCCATGAAGCCCTGAAACGACTCGAATCGTGGATCGAAGGGCACAACTATGAAGCCTACGAGCCGTTCGACGGCTTGTCCTCGCCGCTGACGACCCTTGACTCTCGGAGTCCGAGCTCTTCGAGCGATTCCTGCAGCAGGCTGTTCGACAGAGCCCGATTAACCTGCGTCCCTTGGTGGGCGTCAAGCCGCTTCCGTCAACAAAAGGCCGCGGATACATGGCCGCGGGCTACTTGAAGATGTTCGCCGTCACTGGCAACAGCGACTATCGAGATAAAGCGGTGAGCATGCTCCGATGGCTCGTCGAGCACAAGTCTCCGAAGTTCAAGGAGTATTCCTGGGCGAACGAATTTGACTACACCAGTCGCGGCGGCCATTACACGAAGGACGAATCGATCATCGTCTGGACTTCCCTGGTCGGTCAGGCGTTCCTCGATGCTTTTGAAATGCTGGGCGAGCGTAGTTACCTTGACGTCGCTGACAGCGCGTGCCGGTGGATCCTGGCGCTGCCTCGCGAACAGACTGATACAGGCTGCTGCATCAGCTATCACAATCTTCATCAGGACTCGATTCACAATGCCAGCATGCTCGGCGCGGCGCTGCTGGCGCGCACGTGGCGTCACACAAGGAGGCCTGAGTACCTTGCCCTGTCGGACGCCGCGATGGAGTACTCCTGCACCCGCCAACTCGCCGACGGGGCGTGGTGGTATGGCGAAGGAGCCCAAGTACCGCTGGATCGACAACTTTCATACCGCCTACAACCTCGACAGCCTGAAATGCTACATAGAAAGCACCGGGAACGAGAAGTACTCACCTCTCCTGAAGCGAGGCTTCGAGTATTACGCCAGGACGTTTTTCGAGACATCCGGCCGACCGCGTTATTACCATAATCGCGCGCAACCAATCGACATCCAGTGCGCATCTCAGTCGATCGAGACTTTGACGAACTTCTCGTCAGCCTATCCCCATGCTCTGCCCTTGGCAGTGCGCGTGGCCAAGTGGACGATCGAGAACATGCAGGATGCTACCGGGTATTTCTACTACCGCCGCTATCCGCTCATGACTGCCAAGGCTCCTATGCTCCATTGGGGGCAGGCGACGATGTATAACGCTTTCTCCCTTCTGCTGCAGAGCAAGGCGCGCGTGAGCCCGCAGTAATACCAAGACTCTGCAAGGGTAGATGATGATGAGCACCAGACGTCCGATCGAACGTTGTGTTGCGGGTAAGGCGGTTCTGATCACTGGAGCCGTTCTGAAGACCGCGCGCCTGAAGAGTGAGAATTACGTCCAACTCGAGGATTCGTTGGCCTTTATTCAAGAGCTGCAGAAAATCAGGTCCCCGCACAGATATTTTCACACTGTTAGGGGATGTCAACAATCCTGTCGCACGGCACTCGTTCTATCACGAGAATGAAAAGGTCGCGGTGCTCCCAATCACGACATATGACGAGTGGTTCACGATGCGACTCCACAACAAACCGAGAAACATGATCCGGAAGGCACTGAAGAGCGGCATAGAGGTTCGTTTGGAGGAGTTCACCGATTCATTACTCGAGGGAGTTAAGGGGATATACGACGAATCACCAGTTCGCCAGGGCAAACGTAACCGGCACTACAAGAAAGATTTGGATGTCCTCAAAGTAGAGCACGGCACCTTCCTGGACAGGAGCCAGTTCATAGCAGCGTATTTTGAGGGCGAGATGATCGGCTTTGCGAAAGTGACGTTCTGTCAGGAACACGCCGTCTTCATGAATTTTCTCTCGAAAGTCAGCCACCGCAACAAGGCTGTCAATAACGCGATTCTCGCGAAGGCTGTCGAGATCTGTGCCGAACGAAAACTGAAGTGCCTTGTCTACGGCGCGTTGGGCGGCGGGGGCACGCAAGGTTTAGATGAGTTCAAGACTGCTAATGGTTTCGAGTGCGTCGACGTGCCACGCTATTTTGTTCCACTCACCTGGCTGGGGAGGATGTCACTGAAGGCCGGACTCCATCGGGGGTTGGCACAGCAGATGCCCGAGTGGTTCGTCAGGGCGGCTGCGAAGATAAGGCAGCAGTGGAACACTTTACGGTTCGGTGCGGCGCGTCCCGCCTGAGGCCGGCCGTCTTGAGCATCTTGGCTCGAAGCTCCTACTTATAAGCGTTATTGGCCTACAGAACCGTGATTAGGCGACGATACCTTGTTGGGCGGCAACGCCACCGATCCTGTGAACTCGTGTAAGATGGCTGGCATTACTGTGCAAAAAAGAGACGGGCAATCGGATTGCAGATTGTGACCTATATGGAAAAGCGGGTTCTTCAACAAGCCGTTCTTACAATCCTTGTTCTCATGCTCTCTTCTGCAGCGGCGAGTGGAGCAACCTTTTATGTCCGTCTCGATGGTAATAACAGCAATACCGGCTTAACGAACGACTCGGTTGGTGCCTGGCGGACCATTGATTATGCCGCCGATCGTGTGACTGCTGGCGACACCGTGCGCGTGCAGGCAGGCACGTATGCGGAAGTCGGTCTCCCGGAGTCGCCGGCGGCACGCTGGGTCGCCCGATCACCTTCGTCGCCGACGGTGCGGTCACGTTTTGCAGCATGGTGCTGTCGAACGGCAACAACTATCTGCGCTTTATCGGGTTCACGATTGACACGGACGCGGGGTGCTGCGTGAAGGCCATCGAGCCGTGGCGTATGGCAAATGGCAGCACGACGACTGGCATAGAGTTTTGGAACAACACGATCCGGGATGCGAATCAGTGGCGGGATTACCAGTGGCTCGTATGCCGACGCGGATGCACAACTGGGTGCTGATCGGCAACATGATTCGACGAACATTGGCTTCGGCTCAGGATCGGCCGGTGTCGCGTGCGCGGTGAACCATAATATCTTCGCCTACAACGAACATCACGTTGCATCGATCCAGATGGTTCCATGATCAATGACACGCTACAGTTATTGGCTGAACAACTACATCCGTCAAATACGGTGACCAGCGGTGGGCACCGGAGATTTTTCAGGCGGGGCAAGCACGATGGGACTGGCCTACAACATGTTTGAAGCGACATTTCAGGATCGGTGCGGGCGACGTGTCACCGACGAACACGCCGAGCAGATAGTCCAACAGTCAGAGCGTCAACTCCTGCTCGCTGGGATCTGCGGGCCGATGACCGAAAACATCTTCCGTCGTAACGTGTTTCACAACCTCGGCTCAGGCACCGCTTGGGGATACGATCAGGCCGCTGATGGTGCATTACCTATACGCGAGAGGCGTATCACAATCGACCGTTGACACGATGCGGACGACGCCGGACTGCTCGGCTACAGCGCTGCGTTCTCAGGCAGGGCAGTACGGGCTACTTCCTCGAACGATTTCTATTACAGGCGTGGGGCACGATGGTCCCGTAATGTCCAGGTCGTTTTTTACGGACATCAGGGCAACTACCTCGGCGCAAGCTACAACCTCGCCTACACCCGGATGGGACGCTGAGCTACGTTTGCGATCGCGTGGACCACGCAGGCCAATGAGCAATCGAACGTCAACCCGCAATTGGTGAACGTTGGCGCGGGGAACTTCACCTCGAGGCGGGGTCTGGCGCCGAGGACCGGCGGGGCCGCTGACCACGACGAGCGGGAGCGGCACTGGCACGACGTTCAAGGTGGCGGCGGGCGGAGGTGGATTCTTCCGCGGGCCGAACAGGAACATCGCTCAGTATGGCGGCAACCTGACCGCAGGTGACGTGATCACGGTTGGCACCGATACCGTCACCGTCGTCAGCGTGTCCAGGCGATGCGATCACGGTCACGCCGTCGTTCACATGGGCGCATGGCGAGCCGGTCTATTACGGCAACGACACGACGCCAGACATCGGCGCCTATCCCTACAAGGCCGGCGGCTACACCTTGAGCGCGACGTACGCGATCGCCGGCGGAACGGCGACGGTCACGCCGAATGATGCCTCGCTCGTGCGGTTTGTCGTCTGTTACAGCTCGGGCGTGCCCTACGCCGTCGACAATAGCAGTCCCTATACGTGCGCAGCTCCAGCCGGGACGTTCTCCGCGAGGGTGTATCCGCGCTACGCGAGCAAGACGCTGTGGGTAACGGTGGGCGGGGGACCGTCGGCGACAACGACGACGCCGCCGAAGCACCGAAGAATCTGAAGATCGTTACTGAGAGAACTCGCGCAGCTTCACATGCCGCGCGCCATCGACGAGCTCATCCCGAGGCAAAATCAAGACTCCCGCTTGCCGCGGCCGTCGATCCTCAGCGCGCCCTTGGCTAGAACCTGGACACATCGAAGCGCTTGGCGCTACCCACGGATAAGATCGCGCACTGAGTATTCTCGCAGAGTTGTCGCAATTGCTTCTCCTACGCTAGATGTTCGGCACACTGGCATTGCTGTGCCGGATTCGCGTTCGTCCTGTGGATGTTCAGCAAGGGACATGCGCTGGCGTCGGCTTCCGTCCCATGCCTTGTGGATTCCTGCAATCTGGTTGGCCATGGGCAGTTCCCGGGGAATGGCATTCTGGTTTGATAGCTTGGACTCGGGGGCGGTGGCTCAGACCGACTCGAGGGCAGCTCGGTCAATCTCATCTTCAACAACGGCCTCTTTCTTTTGGCAATTCTGGTGCTGTACCAGAGGCGATTCAGTTGGGCGCAATATAGCTTTCGCAAACAAAGCGCTCTTTGCGATGTTCGCTTTCTTTCTGTGCAGCGCTCTTTGGTCGCCTTTTCCGTTGCCCACCGTCAAGCGCCTGGTTCAAGAATTCGGTTGGGTGTTGGTCGCGCCCATTATTTTGACCGAGCGAGACCCAGCCGCGGCGATGCGGGTGGTGTTCGTGCGAGTGTCTTATATCCTGTTCCCGCTCGTCCCCGATCCTCATGCGGTACTTTCCCGAGCATAGGGCGCCAGTTTTCGTTTCACGGTAGCCAAATGTTGTCCGGCGTGGCGGATCACAAGAATTCCCTGGGCCAGTTGTGTATGGTTTTCTGCCTGGTCCTGATATGGGACTTGATGGAGACCCGCAAGACGACTTCGCCGAGGCCCGAGTCCTGGGTTCGCCTGTTGAATTTGGGAATCGGACTCTACTTGCTCGTCGTCTCCGTTAGTGCCACAGCGTGAGTGTGTTTCGCTGCTCGGTCTCATGTTGTTGATCGATGAGCAAGCGTCTGGCTGCGATGAAAAATGCGAGGCGAGTCTTCATGCTTGGCGTCTTAGCTACTGTGTGTATCTTGAGTGCTCGAGCAAGCTTTGAGATCTCCAGCGGAGTCTCGGAGGCCTTCGGACGCGGCGAAGGCATGTCCGGTCGATCCGAAATCTGGCGAGTGACCCTGGAAAACAGCACGAGCCACCTGCTTGGATGCCGGATTTCGTGGTTTTTGGGAGACCAGTGCAGGGCATCGCGGCTTGGGAGGAACTCGGCACCGGTGAGTTGATCACTGCGCACAACGGCTATATTGAAACATATCTCAACGGTGGCGTCGTAGGCCTGTCTTTGTTGGCGGTCTTCCTATGGTTCACGGGGCTCAAGGCGACAGCCAAGCTTATCGGAGGAGACCCGATTGGCAGGATGGCCGTGGTGTTCTGGCCACTTCTGCTGATTATACAACGTGACCGAGTCACAATTCATGATGCCGGGACCCCTCTGGTACGCGGTGTTGTTGGCGACGATGAACACTCCATGGCGGAAAAACGGAAGCGAACAAGCGACGGTCGCCGTGAGGATGGCTCGGCAGCAGCGCCAACCGCACCGCCAATTCAGCGGCGGATCTCCGACCCTGGTTGGCGCGGCAGCTGCACACCGTGAGATTCGTAACCGAAAGCTGCGATCATTGCGCAGTCCGAGAGGCCAGGGCCGATGAGCCGTCTGCGTATTCTGGTGTTAGGGCCGGAGTGCCATCCGACGAGAGTCAGCATCCCGTTCGTTACGTATTCTCATGCCGCAGCGCTGGCCCAGCTCCATGACGTCACCCTGGTCGCGGGCGCGCACGTCGAGGATGATTTGCGGCGCGCAAACGCGCCGTTTCGTGCCATCGAAGTGGTGCGAATGCCAAGTCTGACTTCAACACATCAAAGACTGCAGTTTTGCGCAGGGTTAGACCTGACTCTCAGATTAAGACCGCTTTCGGATATCCGTTCGCCATGGCTCTTTGAATGGCAGGCCTGGCGACAGTTGCGGCGCCGGATCGCTGCGCGCGAGTTCGATGTCGTTCTGCGCGTTTACCCGATGTCAGCGGTGGTGCCAAGTCCTTTCGCTCGCTTTCTGCGCAACGGGCCCATCCCCTTTGTGATCGGGCCGCTCAACGGCGGATTACCGTGGCCTTCGGGCTTTAGCCAGATCGACAAACAGAGAACATGGATTGCCGGCTTTCAGGAACCTGTACAAGTTCATGCCCTTTGCCCGGTCCACTTACCGCGATGCGGCAGCAATCATCGCCGCT
>CAWARO010000005.1:0-642336 GCA_963784445.1 uncultured Acidimicrobiia bacterium
GTCGCATGCTCTACCAACTGAGCTACCTGGCCGGTAGGAGAGACCTCTGAGTATAGCGCGGGGATTTTTGCGCGTGCAACGTACAAGAAACAGGAGGCCAGGTTGTACCTGACCTCCTGCCGGGGGGTCGCCAGAACTCCTGTTAGAAGCGGAGACCGAAAGCGCCGAAGTAGGTCCGGCCGCCGGTGAGGCCGGGCCGCGGCCGCGGATACGCCGCCGTCGACGTGGCCTGGCCGAAGCGCGCGCCCTTGAGATAACCAGTGGGCAGACCATCCGCATCGAGCGCGCTCGCGGGGTCGACCGTGATCGTCGTGTCCCACGCGATGAGCTTGTTGTTGTCCATCACGTTGAGCACTTCGAGCTTCAGCCACGGCCGGAGCGATCGCCACACGGGCACCTGGTAGGTCACGCCGAGATCCACCAGTCCGTAGCCGGCGAACTCTTCGCTGCCACGCTCGCCGAAGAACAGCGTCTGCGATCCGTTCGTGCCCGAACCGGGGAGGCGCGCGTAACCCGGGTTACGCGCGCGCTGCACGGTGCTGAGGGGCACGCTGTTGGCCGCAAGACTATAGGTAAGCGCCGAGTTGTAGCGCCACATCGGCGTCACATCGACCGAGCCGAAGCGGCCCATGTCCACCATGTAGGTCGACCACACACGCACTTTGTGGCGCTGGTAGTCGTCCAGACGGCCCATCGGGAAGTTGCGCGCTTCGATCAGCAGTTCGGGGTAGTCGCCCAGCACCGACGGTGAACCAGGCGCATTGGCCGTCTCGCCCTCGTAATTGCCCTCATTCTTCAACTGCATCGTCCACTGGGCCGCGGCGGTCCAGTTCGAACGCACTTGATAGTTGCCGAGCAGTTCGAGCGCTTCGTAGTTGCGCGTCGCATCGTCCGAATTGCGGTAGTAGATGTTGTCGAACGTGCCAAACGTCGTGCCGTCCAGCGTCACCACCGTCTTGCCCGACGCCGTGGGATTGTCGATGAACGATTCAGCGAGCCCCGTTGCACGCCTCCACACATACATCGCCCGGACGGCGCCCTTGTCGCCAAACGCCTGCGCCGCCGACGCCGTGAACTCGCGAGTGAGGGGCGAGGTCAGATCGTCGTCGAGAAAGATGTTCGCCGTCGGGAACGATCCCGAGACGACGGAGTAGTTGCTAAGGTCGTAGGCCGGCGCAAAGTCATAGCCCTGGCCCGCGGGTCCGTTGTAGACACTCGTCACGCGGCCCGAATTCCCGACCGGCGTGTTGCGACCGAAGATGCTCGAGGTATAACGGCCGGAGTAGTGCGCGTAGGATCCGCCAACCACCGTGTTGCCGTCTTCACGCAGCGCGTACGACGCGGCGAGGCGCGGCACGAACGACTGCGCGCCGATGCTGGGGGCGCCGCCGGTAGCCTCACTCGCGACGTGCTCGTAGCGCAGGCCGAGGTCGAGCGTGAGACGCGCGAGCGTCCAGCGATCCTGCAGGTAGAACGACGTGGTTCGGATGTCGAGCTCAGCGCCGCGCGTGGGTAGCGTATTGCCAACGGTGGTTGCACCCGGGATCCACATGGGAAGCACGCGGCCGCTGGCGTCGGTCAGCGGACGGCCCGCGGCGGACGCAAAGTCGGTGTTGAACAAATAGCCCGTGGACGACTGCGAGTTGCCGCCGCGCAACACGAGCGAGAACATCTCGACGCCGGCTTTCACGTCGTGCGTGCCCCATCCCGGCTTCGATCCGAAGTAGGAGACGCTGCCGGTCAACTGGTCGTTGTCGCGATCTTCCGGATCGGTGCGGTCGAAGTACACCGGGCCAAAGTGCAGCCCGCCGGGCGACACGCGGCCAATCGTGAGGAACGGCGAATCCTGCAGGCGGCGTGCTGGTGTTGCCGAATCGCGGATGGTTGGTCTTGCGCGAATACTGCGCGGTGGCGAAGAAGCGGTTCGCCATCACGCCGTTCCAGTTGGCGACGAAGAGGTTGCCGGGGGTGTTGGTCTGATCGCCCGCCGTCGGGTCGATCGTGATCGGCAACGACGGCGCAAACTTCTGCTGGCGGCGATCCAGATACTGGACCTGCACCGTCTGATTCGTCATCGGCGTCGCCGTGACCTTCAGATCCCAACGCTGCTGTTCATCGGTCTGCTGGAACGCCGCGGCGGTCTGCGCGAGCGTGAGGCTGGTCTCGCTCGACTGCGTGCGTCCGGCAAAGAAGAACCATGCGCGGTTCCTGCTCAGCGGGCCGCCGAACGTGCCCTCGTAGTAGCGGTCCATCTTGTCCTGGCGCTTCTGGCCGGCGGCTTCTTCGAACGGCGTCTCATTGGTCCACGCCGCATTCGACAGGTTGCTGCGGACGCTGCCCGAGAACAGGTCGCCGCCGCGCTTGGTCACGGCGTTGACGACACCGCCCGAGAAGCGGCCATATTCGGCGGATACCGCCGAGGTCAGGACCTGCGTCTCTTCGATCGCTTCCTCGACGAACAAGTCATCGGGACGCGCAAACAGGTTGTCGCCAATATCCACGCCGTCGAGCAGGAACACGTTGTCGTAGGCGACGGCGCCGGAGATGGTGACCTGGTTCACGTTGGGCGTGTTATTGGTGAGGCCGGGCGCGAGCTCGGCAACGAGCGACGGCGTGCGGCCGGTGGGCAGCCGTTCGAGATCGGCCATGCGCATCGTGGAGCCGCCGCCCCTGGCCGTCAAGAGAGACGGCGTCGCCGCGGTCACGGTCACCGCTTCGGTGACGTTGGCCATCGGCAGCGCGACGTCGAGGCGCGCGATAGCGCCCACCGAGACCCGCACCGTGCTTTTCACGGTCTGGAACCCCGTGAATTCAAAGGTGAGGGTGTACAGTCCGGGGGCGAGTCCCTGGAATTGATAGGCGCCGACCTCGTCCGACGCCGTGACGCGGGAGCCCTGCTGGGCCGGCGATTCGGCGTGAATCGTGGCTTGCGCCACCACCAGTCCCGTCGCGTCCTGCACGACGCCGCGGACGGATCCGGTTTGAACGCCCTGGGCGGCGGCGACGGCCGCGGTCAAGAGCACGAAGAGTGCGACGAGCGATTTCGATGCGAAGCGGGCCATTACTAAGACTCCGTGGTTCCGGGGTAAAGGGAGCAGAGTCTAGAGTAGCCCATCGGTATGACAATAGCGACCGTAAAATGTCTTAAAGAGTCATACAATGTCCTTTATAGGGATGAATATTACGGTCATTGTCCTATTTTAGGACTGTCTGCGCCCTCCTAAGACAAACCAGGCAATCGCGAACCCGATGACGGCGCCCGCGGCGACGTCCGACGGCCAGTGCGTGCCCAAATACACGCGCGAGATGATCACCAGCGCGGTAAACGGCCAGAGCACCCAGCCGGCGACTGGAATGATCCGCGTGCCGGCCAACGCGCCGGCCGCCGCCATCGCTGCGTGGCCAGAAGGAAAGGACGGCGTGTTGGGACGCGCGTCGATGAGTTGGATCTCGAGCACGTCGAATGGGCGCGCGCGATCGAACATCGGCTTCAGCACATCGTCGACCAGGATGAACGACAGGCCGAGCGTGAGCCAGAGCCGCCACATGGCCGCGGTGTTGCGCGGAAAAATTCCGGCGATGGTGCCGAAGATGATCCAGATGAAACCGCCGGCGCCCATCGCGCTGGCGAGCAGCATCACATCATCAAGCCACGGGCGTCGCAGCTGAATCACGTAGTCCAACACGGCCGCGTCGAGTGTCATGCGCTTTCAAGATATACTGCGCGGCCACATCCCTGGAGTGTCCTACGAATACCAATCGCTCGCCGCGCCTGCTCATCGTTGACGACAGTCCGGTCGCCCTCGCGTTCCTCGATGCGGTGTTTCGCGGCGCGCAGTACGAAGTCGAGACCGCCAGTAACGGCGTCGAGGGTCTCGACAAAGCGCTACGCAACGTGCCCGATTTGATCGTGACCGATGGGCTGATGCCCGACGTCGACGGCTTCGAGCTGGTGCGGCGGTTGAGAAACCATCCCGAGACGGCCAGCGTCCCGGTCGTGATGCTGACATCGGTCGACACGCTCGACCCTGGTACAGCAGCCGGGTCCCCCAGCCCGACGCGATGGTCGCCAAGTCGATGCAGATCGAGCCGCTGATGGATCAAGTCAAAGCGTTGCTCGCAAAATCCCCGGGTTGATGTGCCAGAACTGTTCAGTTTTCCGACAAATAGGTCAATATGGTTAGATTTGGCGTAATATATTGACGATAAAGGGATTGTCTGGTACTATTCGCGTGTTGTGTTCCATAGTTAAACAAATTACGCTTTTCGACCGTTTCGGTGTTTCTGTTAAATAGCTTGTTTTCAGTTAGTTAGCAGGGAGGTCTACGGCCGAGCTTATGGCCCAGTTAATGCTTACGCAAGGCGTGGGTGAGGATCCGTTCTGAGGCTCCCCCAAGGGCATACCTCGCCTAAGTTCCACGGATAGAGGTAAGGAGTCGGATCGTGAAGCAGCTCGCAAAGGTCCTGATCGTCGGTGCGCTGCCGTGGGCAATTGCCATGGCCGTCACCTCGCAGGGCACCACGCTGCCGGGTGTGTCCACCACTGTTGTTGCCGCGGGGCACGACGGCGGCTTGGATCGACAGTTGCGCAACAAGCTCGCGCGGGCCGGATTCACCGGCGATATCGAACGCACTTACAAGAAACGGCTGAAGCAGAGCCTCGGCCGGCCGATCGATCCCAAGCTCGCCGAGCTCGGACGCCTGCTCTGGTTCGACAACATTCACTCGCGAGGCCGCGATAACACGTGCGGCGGCTGTCACTCGCCGACCAACGGCATGGGCGATTCGCAGCCGATGGCGATTGGTGTCCAGAACAATTTGATCGTTGGCCCTCACCGTGTCGGCCCGCGTAACCAGCGTCGCGCGCCGACCGTGGTGAACAACGCCCTCTTCCCACGGCTGATGTGGAACAACCGGTTCGAAGCGGTCTCGGGCGATCCGTTTGATGGCTCTGAGGGCTTCAGCTTCCCGGCGCCGGAAGGCGACACGCGGTTCTCGGCGGCTGAGAACGCGCTCCGCGACGTGCGTCACCTCTTACAGGCGCAGGCGCAGATTCCGCCGACCGAATTGGTCGAAGTCGGTGGCTTCGTCGGCGCGTGTGGCTACCCGGATCTCGCGGCTTGGTGCGCGGCCGGTTTCGATCAAGGCCCCGGCTTGCCCTTGCCACCGCCAGACAGCAGCGGGTTCCGCAACGAACCAATCCGCCAGCTGGCGCTCGAGGCGCTCAACGCCAACGCGGAGTATCGGAAGTTGTTCGGTCAGGTCTTCAAGGAAGTGAAGAAGGGCGCGCCGATCGACTTCTTCCATTTCGGCAAGGCGATCGCCGAGTTTGAATTCACGCTCGTGTTCGCCGACGCGCCGATCGACCGCTTCGCGCGCGGCCATGACAACGCCATGACCGCATCGGAAAAGCGCGGCGGCGTGCTGTTCTTCGGCAAGGCGAACTGCGCCTCGTGCCATCGCGTCGACGGCAACTCGAACGAGATGTTCAGCGACTTCAAGGAACACGTCGCCGGCGTGCCGCAGGTCTTTCCGACCTTCGATTCGCCCACCGGCAACTTCCCGTTCTCCGGCCCGGGCGGTGATGAGGACTTTGGCCGCGAAGAACGCTCGGGGGACCCCGCGGATCGTTATGAGTTCCGGACCGCGCCGCTGCGCAACATCGGCGTGCAGGCCGGCTTCTTCCACAACGGCGCCTTCACGAAGCTCGAGAATGCCATTCGGTTCCACCTCGATGCGATCGGGAACGCGGGCGGCTACGACCCGGCCGACCAAGGCGTTCCGAGCGAATTGCAGCAGCTGGGCCCGATGATCAACCCGTCGCTGATCGAGCCGCGCTTGCAGACGCCGGTCGTGTTGACCAACCGCGAGTTTGCCGACCTCGTGCAATTCGTGAAGACCGGATTGCTTGACGACCGGGTGAAGAAATCAAACCTGTGCGGATTGATTCCCGCGCGGGTGCCGAGCGGCCTGCCGGGTACTGACGTTCGAAGGCTGTCCCGCCCGGTAACAACGAGATGACCTGGCCCTCACGGCTACACCTCCCCCGGTGGCCGTGAGGGCGTCGGCTTCCCAAGTTCTTACACTTTAGTCACTCAGCAACCGATAACACAGACCAGGTCAGCCGGAGGCTTGCCGGCTGCCAACGAGGATCCGTTATGAAAAAGTGGGCATTTCCCCTGGCGGCGTTACTTCTCTTCGCAAACCCTGTGTGGGCTCAGCAGGACGAGCTCGCGAAGCTTCGCGCCGAGATAGCTGCGCAGCAGGCGGCCATGACGGGGCTGCTCGCACGCATCGACGCCCTCGAGAAAAAGCTCGGGGAGACGGCGACCAAAGAAGAGCTCGAAGACGAGGCCAAGACCCAGCAGGACTCGGTCAACTCGGTTCGCGAGACGCTGGCCGGCAAGGTCAACATCAGTGGCTATTCCAACTTCCGCTACGTGCACGAGGAACCCGAGACGCCAAGCGCGTTTCAGCTCGACCACCTCGGGCTGATTTTCGGAAAGCAACTGGGACGCTTCAATTTCCTCGCCGAGCTCGAGCTGCAGAACGCGCCGCACCACGCGGAGGTGGCGACCGAGGAGGAAGGCGGCGAAGAAGGTGAAGAAAGCGCGGAGGCACATGCGGAGGAGGCCGACATCAGCGGCGAAGGCCAGGTGGCGGTCGAGAACGCGTGGATGGAATACAATCACAACCAATACCTGAGTGTTCGCCTCGGCAAGCAGCTGTCGCCGCAGTACCGGTGGCAGCATCGTTATCCGAATCTGACCTACTCGACGACCCTGCCGATTTACCTGCGCGAACTGTTCCCCCCGGAATTGATTGGCGTGATGGTGCGTGGCCAGGTGACGCGGCCGGTCGGCTCGTCGGAGTTCGGTGTCGGCTATTCGCTCTACGCGGCGAATAACAACTTTGAAGGCAACAGCCAGGCCGATTTGCAAAACGGCAAGGCGTGGGGCGGGCGAGTGCAGGTACGGTTCCCCGTCTCCGGCATCTTTCGTCGCCTCGATGTGGCGGCCGACATCTATCGGGGCAAGTCGGGCCTCGAGGGTGAGGAGCTGGTCGACGATGACGTTCAGGGCTTCGAGGGCCAGCTCGAGATCAGCCGGTTCCTGCTGAACGCCGAATACGCGCGCGGCGAGTCGGACGGCGTGAAGCGGAGCGGCTATTATGTGCAGCCGGCGGTGCAACTCCACCCCGATTGGGTGTCGTTCTATCGCGTCGAACAGCTCGAGAGCCCGCGGTTGCAGCGCGCCGAGCGGCGCCACCTGCTCGGGCTGAACTACCGGCCGTTTGCGCAGGTCGCGCTCAAGGGTGAGTGGTATCGATCGACGCCGTTGAATCGGGAGTTCATCCACGCCGAGGAAGAGCGCAAGTCTTTCAACGGCTTCGCGGCCGCCGCGGTGTTCTTTTTCTGAGGTGTAGCCTGACGATTCGCGGTGTAGTAGTACGGGTGGCGGCGCTGACCGTTGTACTGTTCACTGCGCCCGAACTCCAGACGAGGCAGGCGCCGGGGTTCGTCGTGATTGTCAACAAGGCGAACCCGGTGACGACGATGACCGTCGTGGAGCTGCGGCGCATTTTCATGAAGCAGACGCGCATGTGGCCCCACGCCGACTCGATCGTGCCGGTGGATTGGGACGCCACCAGCCCGCACCGCGAGGAGTTCTCGCGGCAGGTGCTGGCACGATCGGTTCGCGAAATGGGAGATTACTGGGTGCAGCAGAGCGTGACGCAGGGCCTGGCGCCGCCGTCGACCCAGCGCTCCGCCCGCGCGTTGTTGCGATTCATTGCCAGCGTTTCGGGCGCCATCGGTTATCTTCCCCCCGGCGACGTTGACGACACGGTGTCGGTCGTCAAAGTAACCGGTCTGCCGTAGTCGCGCCCTGGCGACCACGAGCGTCTGGAGATGTAGTCCATGCGGTTGAGTGTCCGGTGGCAACTGGTGCTGGTCCTGGTGACGCTGTCGCTCGTGCCGATGGCCGTCTCCGGCGTGGCCGCCTATCGCAGCGCGCGCGGCGCGCTCGACCAGAGCATCCGTTTCAACCTCGAGAGCCTCGCCGTTCAGACCGAAGAGCGTCTCGAGCGCCTGCTGCTCGATCGACAAGTCAGCCTGCGCGGCTGGTCGCAACTGCGGCTGATTCAAGACGACACTGTGACGGGAGACGCCGACGGCCGCATCCTGCAGTTCCTCCAGGATGCCAAGCGGAATTTCGAGCTCCAGGAGTTGTGGGTCGCCAACGCCGCCGGCCAGGTGATTGCCTCGACGATTCCCGGCATGCACGGCCGTGAAGTCGGCGACCGGCTGTGGTTTCAAACCGGGCGAAAAGGTGACGGGTGGGTCGGCGCGCCCGAAATGCAGGAGTTCACCAAACGCGTCGGCATGCCGATCGCCGTGCCGCTCAAAGCCAGCTTCGATCAGTCGCGTGTCGTCGGCGTCCTCGTCGAGGTGATCGACTGGCCGAAGGTGGTCGAGACGCTGCAGAGCGTGAAGGTCCTGCCCGAGGGTCAGACCGATCGCGGGTACCTGCTGCTGAGCGATGCGAAAGGCAACGTGCTGAGCGCGCCCCAGTTCTTCAAGGGATGGGAGGCGGGCAAGACGCATCTCAGCATCGATCGGCCTCGATGTGGTGAACACCGCCGCGGCGCAGGCGACGACCGGCAGCACCACCATCGACCTCGCTGACGCGTCGTACTTGCTCGGCTTTGCGTCGAGCGAGGCCCGGCCGCAATTGCCCGGCATCTGGCGCGTGGCGCTGTTGTTGCACACCGATGAGGCCTTTGAGCCGTTGAGCAGCCTGATGTGGACCATCTTGCTGCTGTCGGTGTTACTGGCCGCGGTGGCGGCCGGCGCCGCCATCTACTGGGCCAACCAGTTCTCGCGGCCGATTCAGTCGCTGGTGCCGTTCCTTCGGTCGGTGGCCGCCGGCGATCTCTCGGGAAGCTTCTCAACCACGCGCGGCGATGAGCTCGGCATGCTCGCCAAGGCTGCCAACGACATGTCCGCGCAGCTCCGCCGCCTGATCACCGAACTACAGCAGGCCGGCTTACAGATTACCCAGTCGTCGACACAAGTTCTGGCCAACGCCGAAGATCACGCCACCGGCTCGGTGCAACAGGCGGCGTCGATCGCACAGGTGACGGCGACGATGGAAGAGCTGACCAATACCGCGAAGCAGATCGCGCAGAGCGCGAGCTCGGTCGAAAAGATTGCCGACGACAGCGCGGACGCCGCGCATGCCGGCTATGCATCGGTAGGCGAGGCCCTCGAGGCGATGGAAAACATTCGCCGTCGCGTGGCCGACATCTCGGGCAAGACTCTGCTGCTCGGCGAGCGTTCGCGCCGCATTTCCGAAGTCCTCAATTTGATCAAGGAAATCGCCGGCGAAATCCACCTGCTCGCGGTCAACGCCGCGATCGAATCGGCGGCGGCCGGTGAGCACGGCAAGCGCTTTGCGGTGGTGGCGAGCGAAGTCCGCCGGCTGGCCGAGCGCACGCGCGATTCCGCTGAGGAAATCAAGGCGATCGTCGGCGAGATTCAGTCGGCGACACATTCGTCGGTGCTGGCCACCGAACAGGGCGTCAAGGAAGTGGAAAGCGGGGTGGCGCTGGCCACCGGCGCGCGCGGCAGCCTCGAGCAGATCATCCAGATGGTCGATCGCACGACCACGGCGATCCGGCAGATCACGCTCGCCACACAGCAACAGCAGAGCGCGAGCGAGCAGATCGTCCAGACCATGCGCGAGGTCGCCGTGGTGACGAGCGAGGCGGCCGCAGGCATGAAACAGTCGGCGGCGTCGGTGGGCGAGCTCAATGTGCTCGCCGACCAGTTCAAGACGCGCATCAAAGAGTTCAAGTTGTAACCGGCCATGACCCCCGACGAGATCCCGGCAGAGAGCGACAAGCGCGAAGGCGAGCCTTATCTCGGGTTCTTCCTGGGCGCGGAAATGTACGGCCTGCCGCTCCATCGGCTGCGCGAAGTGGCGCGGCTCACGCAGCTGCGCCGCGTGGCCGGCGCCGCGGCGCACGTGGCCGGTCTCGTCAACCTGCGCGGCGAAATCATCTGCGCGCTCGACGCGCGCGTGATCCTCGGGCTGCCGCCGGCGAAGACGCCTGACGTGGGTTACCTGGTCGCGCTGCGCGACTTCGAGTATCCGGTGGGTCTCGTTGTCGACTCGATTGCCGACATCTTTCCGATCGATCCGGCGGCGATCGACGCGCTGCCGGCGGGCTGGTCCGCCGAGCGTGCGGCGTGCGTGATTGGCATGAGCCACGTACGAGCGGGGCAGATTGGCCTGCTCGACATCGATCGCGTGGTGAAACGATGATCGCGGCGGGTCCGGCACGTCGATCGTGCGGGTGAGCGTATGGATACCTCCGCTTTCACCGGCAAGTTTGTCGAGGAGGCCCGCGACCGGCTGAAGTCGCTCGGCAACGCCCTCGTGCGTCTCGAGGCCGAGCCGCTCTCCGCCGAGATCATCGCCGAGATCTTTCGTGACGCGCACAGCTTGAAAGGCTCCGCGCAGATGCTCGGCTTCGTCGACATCTCGCACATCGCGCATCAGCTCGAGGAGCTCTTCGTGGCGGCGAAACGCGATGTGCGCGTGATTGACGGGCGCGCCATCGACCTGGTGTTTCGCAGCCTGGATCTGATCGCCGCGCGCGTCGAGGAGCTGGCGCGCGGCAAGACGGTGCCCGACGCCGCGCCGGACGTCGCGCCCGATAGCAAGAAGCCCGCGGCCTCGCCGCGCCGCCGCCGGGCCGCGGGACAGTCGCTGCGTGTCGCGATCGAGAAACTGGACAGTCTCACGCACCTCGCGCCCGAGATGGTCATTCAGAGTTTGAAGGCCTCCGAGCGCCACTCCGAATTGCGCCGGGTCGAGTTTTCGATCGCGCGGCTCCGCGACCGGGTCCGCGAAGCGCGGCTGGCGCCGCCCGCCCGCAGCCGGGTCGCGGAACTCGGCGAGTATGCCGATACGCTCGACTCGATCGTGCGCCGCATGCGATCGCTGGTCACGAACTTCAGCGACGACCAGGCGCGCCTGACATTGATTACCGAGGAGCTGCGGCAACACGTGATCGACCTGACGATGCTGCCGGTGGGGACGGTGTTCGACACGTTCCCCCGCGCGGTGCGCGACCTCTCGCGATCGTTCGACAAGGAAGTCGAGCTGACCATGACCGGTCGCGAGACCGAGCTCGAGAAGCGCGTGATCGAGAAGATCGCCGACCCGCTGGTGCACCTCGTGCGAAATGCCATCGATCACGGCCTCGAGCCGCCCGCCGATCGCAAGCGGGCCGGCAAACCGCCGGCCGGCGCGCTGCTCATTGCCGCCGAGCAGCACGGCAATCGCTGTCACATCACCGTTCGCGACGACGGCCGTGGGATCGATCCAGCGGCGCTACGCGCTGCGGCGATTCGCAAAGGCATCGCGTCGGCGTCTGAGCTCGACCAGTGGACGAACGAGCGGCTGTTCAACCTGATCTTCGAACCCGGTTTCAGTACGCGGACCGAAACTACCGACGTCTCGGGCCGTGGTGTGGGCATGGACGTGGTGCGCGTGGTCACCGATTCGCTGAGCGGCGCCGTCCGCGTGCACTCAGAACTCGGTCGCGGCACGACGGTGGTGCTTGACCTGCCCTTGTCGCTCGCCCTGCTGCGCGTCGTGCTGGTCGAGGTGAATGATGAAATCAGCGCCATTCCTACCTCGGCGATCCGGCGCATCTTGCATGGCGCGGCCGACTCGATGAAGCATGGCCAGGTGGCGGAGATCGAAGGCGAATCGATTCCCATCGTCGCGCTCACGGCGTTGCTGGGTCAGCCCGCCAGCGGCGCCGCGACTGCCGGAGAGACCGTGTTAATCGTCGAGACCCGCGACGGCCGCCTGGGTGTGACGGTCGATGCGGTGATCGAGGAACAGGAGCTGGTCTTCCAGGAGTTGCGCGGACCGCTCGGCGATCAGCTGACCATTGCCGGCGCCGCGCTCCTGGGCAACGGCGAGATCGTGCCGATTCTCGACATGCAGGCGCTCTACCAGCGTGTGGCGCAATCCGCAGGCGCCGAGATCGCCGTCACCTCGCGGCCGTCGCCGGCGCGCCAGTCGTCAGGTGTGCTCGTCGTCGAAGACTCACTCGTGGCCGCCGAGATGCATCGTGGCATCCTGGCCGGCGCCGGTTATCAGGTAGAGATCGCGCAAGACGGTGTCGAAGCCCTGGAGATGTTGCGCGGGCGCCAGTGGGATCTCGTCATCACCGATGTCGACATGCCCAACATGAACGGCGTCGAGCTCACGGCGCACCTGCGCGCCGATCCGCGCCTCCGTCGTCTGCCCGTGATCATCGTCTCGTCGCGCGACTCGGGCGATCACCGCCGGACCGGTCTCGATGCCGGCGCGGATGCGTACCTCGCGAAGGGTGAGTTCGATCAGAACCAGATCCTCGAGTTGGTGCGCCGATTCATTGCCTACGGCCGGGAGGGCGTGACCCCGTGACGGCGCCACCTGACGTGCGCGTGCTGATCGTCGACGATTCGCCCGTCGCACGCGAAGTGTTGAAGGCCGTCCTCGAGGCGGACGCGGGGATTCGCGTGATCGGCATGGCCGGCACCGGCCACGAGGCCGTGGAGCTGACCGGCCGGCTCAGACCTGACATCGTGACGATGGACCTGGTCATGCCGGGCATGGACGGCATGGAAGCCACGCATCACATCATGGCGCGTTACCCGACGCCGATCCTGTTCTTGAGCGCGTTCATCGGGCGCGAAGGCTCGTACTCGCGCAGCGACGCGCTGGCCGCGGGCGCGCTCGACGTGGTCGAGAAGCCGCCGACGATGCCGGATCCGCAGTGGCAAACGGGAGCGGGCTCGCTCGTCGAGAAGATCAAGGCGCTTGCGAAAGTCACCGTCGTCACACACATGCATCGCGTGTCGCGCGACGAACGGCGCCCGTCGTCGGCGGCGCGCCGCGCCGCCACGCACGTGGTGGCAATTGGCGCGTCGACTGGGGGGCCCAAAGTGCTCGACGACTTGCTGTCGTCGCTGCCCTCCGGCTACGGCCCGGCGGTTATCGTTATCCAACACATGGCCGACGGTTTCCTTCCCGCCATGGTCGAGTCCATGCGCCAACGCTGCGCGCTGACCGTCAAGGTGGCGAAGACCGGCGATCGCCTGGAGTCGGGGCATATCTTGTTCGCACCGCCGTCGTCGCATTTGACGGTATTCACGAACGGGCGGGTGCAGATCGAAGACAGCGAGCCGGTGCGGGGGTTCCGGCCTTCCATTGACGTGACCTTCACGTCGCTGGCGCGGACCTGGGGCTCTCGTGCTTCGGGCGTGCTGCTGACCGGCATGGGCACCGATGGCGCCGCCGGCTTGCTGGCCATCCGGCTGGCGGGCGGCACGACGCTGGTGCAGGACGAAGCCAGCTGCGTGGTTTTCGGCATGCCGCGCGCCGCAATCGAACTCGGCGCCGCACAGCATGTGCTGTCGCCACCCGAGTTGCGCCGCCATCTCCTTGCGTTACATCGACTTCGGCGCGGCGAGAATTGACGGTCTCCGCCGGCCGGGGCAGTGGCGTCTAGTCCTTCAGGTATGATGGCCGCTCGTCCTTTCGAACCCATGGTCGCCGAAATTCTCATGGTCCTGGTTGCGGCCACGTTGCTTGTCCTGATCGTGGCCATGCTCCGCCAGCGCGACGGGACCGCCCAAGGCAGCAATCATCACGCTGGGTCGGCTTCCGATGCATGGAGCGGTGCGGCGCGGGTTGCCCCGAGCCGCCCGGTACCCCCCGAGGTGGTGCCACCGCCTCGCGAGCCGGACGCCGCTGGCCGCCAAGTTATCGAGCACCTTCGCCGTCTTGAAGAGCGCGCCGCACCCGGATTGGCGGCGCAAGTGATGCCTGTGTTCCTGCGAGATACCGCGACGCGGCTCGAGTCGCTCCGCGAAGCGGTGAGGCAGCGCGACGGCGTGGCCGCCCATCGCCTGGCGCACACCCTGCACGGGAGCGCCGCCACGGTCGGGGCCGCCACCATGGTGCACGCGTGCGCTGAGATCATCCGCGAAGTGCGGCTCGGCGCGTTCGACGGTTGCGATCGGCTGCTCGGCGAGCTCGACCAGGATTTCGAGTCGATTCGGCGCGTCGCCGAGTCCCTGCGGATCTGAGGCGTCCATGATTTACGTGCCCACGAGTCCCAAACGAATACTGATCGTCGACGATGACCAGGTCACCCGCGCTATTACGCAGGCCCTGGTGACGGCGCAGGGACACGAAACGGAGCTCGCCGCGGACGGCATCGAGGGGCTGGCGAAAGTCCGGCTGGGCATCGACCTCGTGCTGCTCGATGTGGTGATGCCGGGCCTCGACGGCTTCGAAGTGTGCCGGCGGATTCGAAGAGATCCCGCGGGGCGCGACGTGCCGGTGATCATGTTGACCTCGATGGCGAGTCTTGACGATCGGCTGAACGCCGTTGAAGCCGGCGCGAACGACTTCATTGCCAAGCCGGTCGACGAAACCGAATTCCGGATTCGCTCCGCATCGCTCTTGAAGCTGAAAGACACGCAGGATGCGTTGAAGAGCTACCAGGCGCATCTCGAGGAGCTGGTCAAGCAGCGCACCGCGAGCCTGCGCGCCGCGCTCGAGCAGATGGCCGATGCGCAACGCGTGGCGTACCTCGCGCATCTCGATACCGTTGAACGGCTCGCGATCGTCGCGGAATACAAGGACCGCGTCACAGCGCGGCACATCGAACGGATGAGCCATTACTGCGCGGTGATCGCGCAGGGGCTCAAGCTGCCGCCGGGTGAAGTGGAGCTGATCCAGCACGCGAGCCGCATGCATGACCTTGGCAAAATCGCGGTGCCGGACGTGATCCTTGGGAAGCCCTCAGGCCTCGATGCGCCAGAGTGGATTGTCATGCGCGAGCACGCCACGATCGGCGGCTCGATTCTCGCCAACTCCAGTTCGGAGCTCCTGCAGGCGGGGCGCGTGATTGCGCTCAGCCATCACGAGCGTTGGGACGGCAAGGGCTATCCGTTGGGACTGTCGGGCGAAAACATTCCGCTGTGGGGACGCATTTGCGCCGTGGCCGATACGTTCGATGCGGTGACGAGCGAGCGATCCTACAAGCCGGCGTATTCGAACGACATCGCGCAGCGCATTCTGCGTGAAGAAAGTGGCAAGCAGTTCGATCCGAGGATTGTCGAGGTGTTCTTCGAATGCTTTGACGCAATCGCCGCGGTGCAACAGAAGTACGCGGATCCCGTCACGCCCGCCAAAGTCTAATCAGCGTTTCTTGGTTTCCTTGACGTCGCTGGCGTCCTCGAACTGCGGATACAAGCGCTTCATGCAGTCGGGACACACGGCGTGCGTAAAATCCGCCTCCGTGTGTTGGTTCAGGTACGACTCGACGCGGTTCCAGTAGCCCTGGTCGTCTCGCACGTTCTTGCAATTCGCGCAAATCGGCACAATCCCCTTGAGCGTCCTGACCTCCGCGAGCGCCTGCTTGAGCTCCTTGACCATCTCGTTGAGCTCGAAACGCATTTCGATCATCCGGTGGCCGACTTCAATGCGCGCGCGCAGTTCGCCCGGGTCAAATGGCTTGGTGAGGTAATCGTTGGCGCCGGCGTCGAGGGCGGCGATCACGTCGGACTTTTCGCTCTTGGTACTGACAATGATTAGGTAGGGTGGTGCCACGCTGGGGATCGCGCGCACACGGCGCACCAGTTCCAGGCCGTCGATGCCGGGCATCATCAAGTCGAGAATGGCGAGCCGCGGCGAGTCGGGCTTTTGCAAGACCTCCCACGCCGCGCCGCCGTCGTCGGTCGCAGTGACGTCGTAGCCGTCCTTGGTCAGGACGGTCGCGAGGACGATGCGGGAAGTGGCGTCGTCCTCGGCGATCAGGATCCGCATGGGCACAGCGTACTTTATGTCATTCGGGGCCGCCACTGATTGACGCCGATTAGACACCGACTAATCAGCGTAAATCGGTGTTAATCGGTGGCCTAGACCCCTACCGGCTCGGGCGTTTCCTTTGTCATGCCCAGCGCCTTGCGCACCTTTTCCTCAATGGCCGTGCGCAGATCGAGGTTTTCCTTCAAGTAAGTCTTGACGTTCTCGCGGCCCTGGCCGAGGCGCTCCCCGCCATAGGCGAACCACGCCCCGCTCTTCTCGATGATCTTGTGCTCGACGGCAATGTCGATCAGGTCGCCCTCGCGGGACACGCCTTCACCGTACATGATGTCGAATTCGGCCTCACGGAACGGCGGGGCCATCTTGTTCTTGACGATTTTCACGCGCGTGCGGCCACCGACCACGTTGTCGCCGTCCTTGATGGCGCCGATGCGGCGGATGTCAATGCGGACCGACGAATAGAACTTCAGCGCCCGGCCGCCGGTGGTGGTTTCGGGGTTGCCGAACATCACGCCGATCTTTTCGCGCAGCTGGTTGATGAATATCAACGACGTCTTCGACTTCGATACCGCTCCGGTGAGCTTGCGCAGCGCCTGCGACATGAGGCGAGCCTGGAGGCCCATCTGCGCCTCGCCCATTTCGCCCTCGATTTCGGCGCGGGGCACGAGCGCGGCCACCGAGTCGACCACCACTACGTCGACGCTATTGGACCGGATGATCACCTCGACGATTTCGAGCGCCTGCTCGCCGTTGTCTGGCTGCGAGACGAGGAGGTTGTCGAGATCGACGCCGAGCTTCTTGGCGTAGGCGGCGTCGAGGGCGTGCTCGGCGTCCACGAATGCGGCCATGCCGCCTTTCCGCTGCGCCTCGGCAATCACCTGCAGCGCCAGCGTGGTTTTGCCGGATGACTCCGGCCCGAAGATCTCAATGACGCGGCCGCGGGGCACGCCGCCGATACCAAGGGCATAGTCGATGCTGATGGCGCCGGTCGAAATGACCTCGACCGGGGCGATGATGTTGTTCGCGCCAAGCCGCATGATCGAGCCCTTGCCAAACTGCTTTTCGATTTGGCCAACCGCGGCGTCGAGCGCTTTCATCCGTTCCTGTCGTTCCCGTTCTTCAATTGGTGGCATGTGTTTGGGTCCTTTCGGGACGCGATTGATCCTAGAAACGCGCCAAGCGAAAGTCAAGCGTAAATCTGTGCAGTGACAGGTGAGTTCACGCCCATTTTCAACAGTTTAGGGGAATTGACCACTTTCGCCTCTTTCCGGCCCGGATCGCAATTTTTGAGGGCAAATCGTTTGACCGGCGCCTCGGAAACTGCGTACGGTGGGGGGTGCCTAGTCCGGTCGGTCATGCTCTTGGCGGCGCCATCGTCGCCCTCGCCGCCATCCGTCAGGGCTCTGGGTCTTGGGTCCTGGGTCTTGGGCCCGATGGAATGCTGATCATCATGGCGGCAGTCGCCCCCGACTTGGACTTCTTGTGGGGGCGCCACAACCAAGAGACTCACAGTCTTTTCGCCGCGATCGCCGCCGGTGCCCTCGCCTTTGCGTGGAAGAAGGACGCGCGACTTGCGATCGCTGTCACGTCGGCCTGGACCTCACACGTGCTGTTTGATTGGCTGGGATCCGACACCACGCCGCCCCTTGGCGTGATGGCGCTGTGGCCGTTCAATTCCGAGTATTACTTCTCGAACGCCTTTTTCTTCGAAGCCATCTCGCGGCGCTACTGGCTGGACAACTTCATCACGCACAACCTGTGGGCCGTGGCGAGGGAGATCCTGATCCTCGGCCCGGTGCTGGCCGTGCTCATTGCATCTCGATGGCGAGCGCGACGCCGTTCCCGCCACCCAGGCACAACGTAGCGATGCCACGCTTCAGCCCGCGATCCTTTAGCGCATAGATCAACGTGGTGAGGATGCGCGCGCCTGAAGCGCCGATCGGGTGACCGAGCGCCACGGCGCCGCCATTGACGTTGACCTTCGACATATCGAGGCCGAGTTCGTTGCCGACCGCCACCGCCTGCACCGCGAACGCTTCATTCAGCTCGAGGAGATCGACGTCCTTCAGCGACCAGCCGGCCTTCTTGAGCACCTTGCGCGTGGCTTCGACGGGCGTCATCAAGAGCATTTTCGGTGCGAGGCCGCTCGTGGCCTGCGCCACGACGCGCGCTATCGGCCTGACGTTCAAGGCCCGCATCTTGTCTTCCGCCATCACCACCAGCGCCGCGGCGCCGTCATTCACCGGCGGTGCGTTGCCGGCCGTCACCGAGCCGTCTTTCTTGAACGCCGGCTTCAAAGCCCGGAGCGCGTCCGCGGTGGTGTCGGCGCGCACCGATTCATCCTTCGCAAACACGAGCGGGTCGCCCTTCTTTTGCGGAATCGTGACCGGAAGGATCTCGGCGCTGAACTTCCCGGCGCTCTGCGCGGCTGCCGCCTTCTTGTGGCTTTCAACCGAATACTGATCTTGCTGTTCGCGCGTGACCTTGTAACTGTCCGCCACGCATTCGCCGGCGTTCCCCATGTGCCAGTTTTCAAACGGACACCACAGGCCGTCGTGAATCATCAAGTCGACCACCGAGCCGTTGCCCATGCGCAGGCCTTCGCGCACCTTCGGAATGATGTAGGGGCAATTGCTCATCGACTCCATGCCGCCGGCCACCGCGATGTCGATGTCGCCGGTCTGGATGCCCTGGTGCGCGAGCATTACCGCTTTGAGGCCCGAG
This sequence comes from uncultured Acidimicrobiia bacterium, assembly GCA_963784445.1. Classification (GTDB taxonomy): domain Bacteria; phylum Acidobacteriota; class Vicinamibacteria; order Vicinamibacterales; family UBA2999; genus 12-FULL-67-14b. The sequence continues at coordinate 18,630 of CAWARO010000005.1, forward strand.
CCGCAGACTTTATTGATGGTGAGCGCGGCCACGTGGTCGGCGAGGCCCCCCTTGAGCGCCGCCTGCCGCGCCGGCGCCTGCCCGACGCCGCCCGAGACGACGTTGCCCATGATGCACTCGTCGACAATGGCGGGCTCGATTCCCGCGCGCGTCACTGCTTCGCGAACCACCATGGCGCCCAGTTCAGGGGCCGTGAAGTCTTTGAGGGTGCCGAGGAATTTTCCGGTCGGGAGGCGTACAGCACTGACGATGAAGGCGTTTCGCATGATCGATTCGATTGTAGCAACGTTCCAAAGGGTTCCATCGTTCCACGGTTCCAAGGTCAACGTTCTGGAACCGGTGGAACAATGCCTATGGAACTCTGGAACGACTGGAACCTAGGCGAGATCGATCCGTTTGATCGCGTTTCGCCGAGGATAGTGGGCGAGGCGCGACCTGATGAGGCCCAGCGACTTGCCGATCGCATCGTTCCAGGCCGGCGACATCCGCTTTTACATACAGACGTGCCGTTGGAGCCAGCCGCACCGTCGTCGCCTTGCGCCATGGCCGGACCGACGGAGAGACGCCAGGCAAACGCCACTTTCTCATCCGTGAGCGGCGCCTTGCGAATGACCTCCGCCACGATCGCCGGCAGCACTTTGCTCGCCTGAATCACAAAACGAGGATAGCATCTGCAGCAAACGTTTGGAGAGCGATGGCTTTAGCCGTCGCTGGAGAGGGCATATGCGTCGTCTGATTACAGCTGGTGCGGTAGTGGTCGCGTTGGCCGTCACGGCAAGCGGCCAGTCCACGCCGCCGTGGAACCTCGTCGAACACACGATTGCCACCGACTTGCGCGGCGGCTATCACGTGGTGGCGGCCGACATTAACAAAGACGCGAAAGTGGATCTCCTCGCGGTGGCCACCGGCGCCAAAGTGGATCTGGTGTGGTTTGAAAATCCTACCTGGACGCGCCATGTGATGGCGTCGGGATTCCCCGGCATGATCAACGCCGACGCGTTTGACATCGACGGCGACGGCTATCCCGAGATTGCGCTGCAAAGTGGCTTCAGCACCACGCCCGCCAAGGGCGATGGGCGGATGACGATGTTGTCGAAGGGCGCCGATGTGAACGCGCCGTGGACGGCGAAGGAATTCGATGCGATGCCGTCGGTGCATCGCGCCCGCTGGATGGACGCCGAAGGCAACGGCCGCAAGATCATCGTCAATGCACCGCTCGGCGGCGTGAAGGGCGCGCCGCCCGATTACAAAGATAAAGTCGGCATTTACGCTTACAACCCGCGCAACGATCTGAAGCGCGAAGTTATCACCGAAGACGATGAAGGTGTGCTGCACGGCATACAAGTGGTCGACTGGGACGGCAAGGGCCGCGACGCGCTGCTGAGCGCGAGCTTCATGGGTATTCACCTGCATCGCTACAACAACGGCAAGTGGGTGCGCACGCGGCTCACTCCGGGCAACGCCGATCCATGGCCGAAGAACGGCGCGAGCGATGTGGTGGTGCTGCGCACGAAAGCCGGGCGGCAGATCGCGTCGATCGAACCGTGGCATGGCAACCAGGTGGTGGTGTATCGCGGCAAGGGGGAGACGTGGGATCAGCGGACTGTGATCGACGACACCCTCAACGACGGCCATACGCTGGTGCAAGGTGATCTCGATGGCGACGGCGTGGATGAAATCATCGCCGGCTATCGCGGCGGTGGCGGCGGCGTGAATATCTATCGCCTCGGCGCGGATAACCAATGGACCAAGCAGGTCGTCGCGGCGCCGGAGCAGAAGAGCATGGCCGCGGCCGGTTGCGTGCTCGCGCATCTGAACAACGACAAGCGGATCGATCTCGCCTGCATTGGCTCTTCGACGGCCAATTTGAAGTGGTACGAGAACCAGGCCAAATAATTCTGGCCAGCCGGTCGCCGCGGCGAGCCGAACTGCTGACGGCCGCGGGCATTTCCTTTGAAGTGCTCGCGGCCGACATCGACGAAACACCCCACCCGAACGAAACGCCCGCCGCGTATGTCGAGCGGCTGGCCATCGACAAAGCGCGCGCCGTGCTCGCGTTGCGTCCCGGCGCGCGCGTGCTTGGCGCGGACACCACCGTCACGATCGACGGCGAGATCCTCGGCAAACCAGTTGACGCCGGCGACGCGGCGCGCATGCTTCGCAAGCTGAGCGGCAGGCCGCACGACGTGCACACTGGTGTGGCCGTCGTCAGCGCTGCTGGCGTGCGGTCGGATGTCGAAACCACGCGCGTATGGTTCGCGCCGATGACAGATGAAGACATCTCGTGGTACGTGGGGACAGGCGAGCCGGTGGATCGCGCCGGCGCCTATGCCATCCAGGGGCTGGCGTCGCGTTTTATCCCTCGAATCGAGGGCTCGTACAGCAACGTCGTGGGGTTGCCCGTGGCGATGGTCTCTAGTATCCTGATGAGGGGCTAAGTCTCCTTCGGCGCTCAATTTAGAGCTCAGGGCAAGCCACATCATGAAGAACAAAGCGGTCAAGATCGGCCTTACGAGCGTCGTCCTCGCCATGACCTTCGGTGCGTTGTTGTATACGACCATGGCCGAGGGCACCGAGTACTACAAGCACGTCGACGAAGTGATGGGGCAGCCCGATCAGTGGTACGGCAAGAAGCTGCAGTTGCATGGCTTCGTCGTACCGAACTCGATCGCGCGCAAGCCGAACAGCCTCGAGTACTGGTTCCAGGTCCAGCAGAACGGCAAGATCGTCAGCGCGACCTACACCGGTGTGGTGCCCGACACCTTCAAGAGCGATTCTGAAGTCGTGCTGAAGGGCATGCTGTCGTCCGAGGGCTTTGCCGTATCGCCCAACGGCGTGATGGCGAAATGCCCGTCGAAGTACGAAGCCAAACCGGGAGGCGCGAAGCCCTCCGGTACTTACTGAGGAGGCCGGCATGGCCTCCCTCGGCGCGTTTCTCCTTTTGCTCGCATTCGTCACCGCGGCTTACGCGGTGGCGGCCTCCGTCGCCGGCGCGCGTCGCCGCAATACACGTTTAATCGAAAGCGGCATCGGCGCCTTCTATACCGTGGCCGCGATCATGACCGTGGCCTCCGGCGTCATCATCTACGCCTTCGTCTCGGGCGATTACTCGATTCGCTACGTGCAGCGTTACTCGGACGCCGTGCAGCCGCTGTTCTACAAGATCACCTCGGTACTGGGGTGGTCTCGACGGCTCGGTGATGTTCTGGGTGTTCCTGCTGTCGATGTTTGGATCGCTTGCGGTCAAAGTGAACCGCGAGCGCAACCGCGAATTGATTCCGTATGTTGTGGCGGTGATCGGCGCAGTGGAGATGTTCTTCCTCTTCCTGATGATCATCCACAACAATCCCTTCGCGACCTACCTCACCGAGTCGCCAGTGGACGGCCGCGGCTTGAATCCGCTGCTGCAGAACTTCTACATGGCCATCCACCCGCCGACGATGTATCTCGGCTTCGTGGGGCTGACCATCCCGTTCGCGTTCGGCATGGCCGCGCTCTTCACTGGCCACCTCGATGATTCGTGGCTGCGCGCTGTTCGCCGCTGGACGATGTTCTCGTGGTTCTTCCTCTCGCTCGGCCTCACGCTCGGCATGATCTGGGCGTACGAAGAGCTTGGCTGGGGCGGCTACTGGGGATGGGATCCGGTGGAGAACGCGGGCATGTTGCCGTGGTTCACCGCCACCGCCTTCCTGCACTCGGTGCACGTGCAGGAGCGGCGCGGCATGCTCCGCGTCTGGAACGTCTCGCTCGTCATCATCACGTTCCTGCTGACCATCGTCGGCACCTTCCTGACCCGCTCGGGTGTGGTGCAGTCGATTCACGCGTTCGGTGAGGATCCCGAGCTGGCGCGCTATTTCGTGGCGTTCATGATCACCACGGTGGTGTTCTGCTTCGGCTGGGTGATCTACCGCCTGCCGATGCTGAAGGCGCGTCACGAGCTCGATTCGTGGGTGTCGAAAGAGGCGGCGTTCCTCGCCAACAACTGGATCCTGTTGTTCTCGGCGATGTTCATCCTGTTTGCCACGCTCTTCCCGACCATCACCGAGGCCATCAACGGCGAGCGCCTCACCGTGGGCCCGCCGTTCTTCAATCGCTGGATGGTGCCCATCGGTCTGATGTTGCTGCTGTTGACCGGCGTGGGTCCGCTGCTGGCGTGGCGGAAATCGACGTTCGAGAACCTGAGAGAGCAGTTCATGTGGCCGGTCATCTCGGGCCTCGTCACTGGCGGCGTGCTGATTGCTCTTGGCGTGCGCGTGTGGAGCTCCGGCATCTGCTTCGCGCTTGCGGGATTCGTGGCCGGCACGCTGACGCAGGAGTTCGTGCGCGGCGGCAACGTGCGCCGCGGCATGACCGGCACCGACATCATCACCGCGATCATCGGCCTGGTGTCGCGCAACAGGCGCCGTTACGGTGGCTACATCGTCCACGCCGGCGTGGTGCTGATCTTCCTCGGCTTCGCGGGCGAGGGCTTCAGCCGCGACAAGCAGCTGCTGCTGAAGCCGGGCGAGGAAGCGGTGGTCGGCGACTATACGATTCACCTCGATGCCATCCGCGTCACCGATGACGGCCAGAAGCAGATGATCACCGGGCACATCACGGTGAAAGATGCCGACGGCACGGTGATCGACCAGATGCGGCCCGCGAGGTGGTACTTCCGCAAGCACGAGGCAGAGCCGACCACGGAAGTGGCGATCCGCCGTGGATTCGCGGAAGACCTCTACATCGTGATGCCGGCGTTCTCGATCGAAGAGCAGACGGTCAGCGTTGAAGTGCACATCAACCCGCTCGTGAATTGGGTGTGGTTCGGCTTCGGCATTCTCGCCATCGGCACGGGCATCGCGTTGCTGCCGGAAGCGTCGATGTCGTTCGCACTGGCCAAGATGCCTGCGGAAGCCGTGACGGCGTCGATCGTGTTGCTGTCCATCCTGCTATCGAGCGGCGCCGCGTTCGCGCAGCACGTCGAGACCGGACAGGACCCGCGGCTGCAACTGTCTTCGCCGCAGGCCCGCGAGATCGGCAACAAGCTGGCGTGCTGGTGTGGTGGCTGTTCGCATTTGCCGGTGGGGCAGTGTTCGTGCGCGATGTGCGCGATCGAGCGATCGAAGATTGAGGGCATGCTCAAGGAAGGCAAGACCGAAGCGCAGATCCTGGATCATTACGTTGCGACCTACGGCGGGAATCACGTCTTCGGCGAGCCGCCGGCCGAGCGATCTGGGCGTATCGCTTGGGCGATGCCGATCGTCGTCGGCATCGGCGGCTTCCTGACGGCGGCGTTTTTCGCACTGCGGTGGTCGCGCCGTCCGCAGCTGGCGGGGATGCCTGCCGGCGCCGAAGATCCGGAGATGGCGGCCCGGCTGGACGACGAGCTGCGTAATCTCGATTAATCGTGGGATCAAAGTCAGCGGACCTGTCCTCCGAAGCGCGATCCCGCGAAGAGGGTAGCGCGAAGGAGGAACCGTTTCTCCAGCCGTGGCAGTTCTTCCTGCTCGGCGGCATGCTCGCCGCCACGGCGACCGTCATCGTGGCTACCGGCCAATCCCCAGCCAACATCATCATCCTGAGCCTCACCGTCGTGTCGGTGAGCTTCGTCGGTCTTGGCGCGTATCGCATCCTGCTGCCGTTGGTCATGCCGGAGGTGATCGCACCGCCGACCATCGCCGGCCGCACCCGCGTTGCCATGGATCGCGAGAAGACGCTCGTGCTGCGATCGATCAAGGAGCTCGAGTTCGATTACGCGATGGGGAAGGTGGCGAAGGTGGACTTCGATGAGATGCATACGCGCCTGCGCAACCGCGCGATCGGCTTGATGAAACAGCTCGATGCGGGGGGCGGGTATAAGGAACAGATAGCTCGCGAAATAGAACAAAGGCTCGCACAGGGTGCACAGGGTGCGCAGGGTGCGCAGGGTGCGCAGGGTGCGCAGGGTGCGCAAGGTGCGCAGGGTGCGCAAGGTGCACAGGATGCTGTCCAAGTTGTGATGGGTGAGACCGAGTGCCCAGAGTGCGGCACCGAGAACGATGACGACGCGAAGTTCTGCAAGAACTGCGGAGCGAAGCTGTGAATCGCCGTTGGTCATTTTTCATATTTAATTTGTTATTCCTGTGCGCGAGCGCACTGAGCGCACAGGTGGCGATGCCAGACCCGAGCGCCATCGCGGGGCAGCCGTTGCCCGCGCCCGAGCTCCCGAATGCCGCCGTGAGCGTGCGGGTGGTGCGTGAGCGGATGGGCAACAACGTAGCCGGCCAGGAAGTCGCCCTTCTCGTGGGCGGGTCGCGGCGCACGGCCAAAACCGATCAGCAGGGCCGCGCGCAATTCGAGGGCCTGCCGCCCGGAACCGTGGTGCAGGCCACGACCACCGTCGATGGCGAAGAGCTAATCTCGCAACAGTTTTCCGTGCCCGGCACCGGCGGAGTGCGGGTAGCGTTGATTGCGGGCATCGCCACGGCAGCGGCGCGTGAGAAAGCCGCGGCGGAGGCCTCGGCCAAAGAACCGGCGCGTCCTGGCATCGTCGAGTTCGGCCCGGAATCGCGCATCGTGATCGAGATCCAGGACGATGTGCTCACCGTGTTCTACCTGCTCGACGTCGTCAACAACGCACGCACGCCGATCGACATTGGCGGACCCTTGCAGATCGAGCTGCCCACCGGCGTTGCCGGCGCTTCGATCATGCAAGGTTCGTCGCCTAACGCCAGCGCACAGGGCGACCGGCTGATCGTCACGGGACCGTTCGCGCCAGGCAAGACGGTGGTGCAGGCGGGCTTCTCGCTGCCGCAGGCCGGCGCGGCGACGACGATCCGCCAGCGGTGGCCGGCGGCAGTGGCGCAGTTGTTCGTCGGCGTCGAAAAGATCGGCAACATCCAGATGTCGTCGCCGCAAGTGAAAGACACGCGGGAGATGCCCACGCAGGGCGGCGCGGTGTTCATCATGGGGACCGGCGGCCGCATCAATGCGGGCGAGGAGCTCGTAATCAACTTGACCGGCATTCCCGCGCACAGCCGGACGCTTCGCAACTCCGCGCTCGCGCTGGCGGCGATCATCTTCGGTCTCGGCGGCTGGTTTGCGTTTTCGCCGTCGAAGGCGCACGCGGCCCTCGATGAGAAACTGCGGGCGCGCCGCGAGAAGCTGATGAACGACGTGGTGGCGCTCGAACGCAAGCGCCGCCAGAAGCCGCTCTCCGCAACGGAAGAGGCGAAGCTGCAGCGCGCGACGAGCGAGCTCGAGCGCGTGATCGCCGAATTGGATAGGACGGGCGAAGCTGCGTGAATCGCCTCAGCGTCGTTGACGTTGCGCGCTACTTTGGCCGCCGCAAGGCCCTCACTAATGTCACCTTCACCTGCGAGTCCGGCGAGATCGTCGGCCTGCTCGGGCCCAACGGCGCCGGCAAGTCCACGCTCCTCAACATTCTCGCCACGCTGCTGTCGCCCTCGAAGGGCACCATCACCTACGGCGATCGCAAGGGCGGCGACGGCGGCGCGGCGATTCGCGGCAGCATCGGCATGCTCGGTCACGATTTGTTCCTGTATCCGGAGCTGACCGCGCGTGAGAACCTGACCTTCTTCGCCCAGCTGTATGGACTGCCCGACGTGCCGCGCGTGGTCGGGCACGCCCTCGAGCAGTCGGGGCTCGCCGCGCGCGCGGACGATTTCGTGTCGGGATTCTCGCGCGGCATGCGCCAGCGCGTGGCCCTCGAGCGCGCGTTGCTGCACGATCCGCGATTGATTCTGCTGGACGAGCCATTCACCGGTCTCGATCAGGCGTCGGCCGCCGCGCTCGTGTCCAGGCTCCGTGACCGGCAGCAGGCGGGCTGCCTGATCGTGCTGGCCACCCACGACCTCGATATCGCCGACCGGCTGCTGACCAGGGCAGTCTTCCTGATCGACGGCAAGCCCGTGGCCGATGCCGGCGGGAACCGCCCGCTCAGAGAACGCTATCAAGCGGCCATCGCGTCGGTGCCCGCGTGAGCGCGTTCTTCCGGATTGTCTGGATCGTGGTGAAGAAGGACGTCACGGTGGAAGTGCGCAGCTTCGAGCTGCTGTCGACGACGGTCTTTTTCGCGATCACCGTGGTCCTGATGTTCTCGTTCGCCCTGGTGGTCGAAGGCCGGCCCGTGCAGGACGTGGCGCCGGCGATCCTGTGGGTCGCGATCGCGTTTTCGGGGACGCTGGCGCTCGGCCGCACGTTCGAGCGTGAGCGCCAGAACGACACGCTGCGCGCGCTACTGCTGGCCCCGGCGGATCGGCCGGCGATCTACGTCGGCAAGCTGGTCGGCATTCTGCTGCTGCTCCTCCTGGTCGAGATCGTGCTCGTGCCGCTCGTGGGGTTGTTCTTCAACGCGCCGATCTTCGCGCAGCCGGCGCGCCTGGCGATCACCCTGTTCGCCGGCAGCCTCGGCTTCTGCGCGGTCGGCACGCTGTTCGCGGCGATGCTGGTCCGCGCGCGGAGCCGCGACGTGCTGTTGCCGATCATGTTGTATCCCATGACCGTTCCGGTAATGATTGCTGGAGTGCGTGGCACCGCGGCGCTGCTGCAGCCCACGCCCGATCTTCCGATCGCGCAGTTCTGGCTGGGCCTGCTCGGCGCGTTTGATGTGGTGTTCCTGATTCTCGCGCTGTGGACCTTTGATCCTGTGATGACGGACTGACGATGACGCGATCCACGGTAGTAATGCTCGCCCTGGCGGTAGGAATGTTCGCGATGGCGCCCTGGATCATCGACGCGGCGCCGAACGAGGCCACGATGGGCCTCGTCTACAAGATCTACTTCTTCCACATGCCGTCGGCGTGGATGTTCCTGGTGGCGGCACTGGTGGCCGGCATCGCGAGCATGCGGTTCCTCTTCTTCAAGAAACCGACCGCGGACGGGTGGGCGCTTGCCGCCGCCGAACTCACCGTGCTCTTCGGGGCCTTCACGCTCGTAACAGGGCCGCTGTGGGCGCGAAAGGCGTGGGGCGTGTGGTGGCAGTGGGACCCGCGGCTCACCTCGAGCCTGGTCTTGTTCCTCATGTATGTCGCGTATCTGCTGTTACGCCGCTATGGCGGGCCCGGATCCGACAAGCTCGCCGCGGGCATGGCGATCTTCTCGATGTTCAACGTGATCTTCGTCTATGTGTCGGTGAACTACTGGCGCACCATTCATCCGCCGACGTCGGTGGTGCCGACGCTGCCGGTGGAGATGGGTATTCCGCTGTGGTACTGCGTGACCGCGTTCACGCTGCTGTTTATGGTGCTGTTGCGGATGCGCGCGCGCCTGGAGCACCAGCGCGCGCGGGTGGAAGCGTTGTATCTGGCCGAGGAATCGTGATGAAGTTGCTGTTGGTCGCGTGGATCCCTCGGCTAAAGCCGGGGGCTATAGGGTTGTTAATGGCTGTGTTGCTGCTTGGTCCGGCCATCGCGAAGGCGGAGCAGCCGCAACCGCCGAAAGATTTCGTGGCCGTGGACGAGACGCAGCCAGGCGAGCAAATCCCCGCGCTGCCGCTCATTGCCGGCGCCTACGGCTTCGTCTGGGTGGTGCTGCTCGGCTACGTGTGGTCGATCGGCCGCCGGCTGCAGAAGGTCGAAGGAGAGCTCACCGAGCTCGAGTCGCGGAGAAAGTAAATGGAGTTTGGAATACCCACCGCCTCGCACTTCATCTTCATCCCGTCGGTGCTGCTGATCGGCGTGGTGATCGGGTGGGTGCTGGGATCGCGGGCCGCGCAGGATGCGTACGCCGCGGAACTGCGGAAACGTGAAGAGAAACTAAAGATCAAGAATTAAGTAGCGCGGTATGCTGTACACGACCAGCCGGTGATCCCTCCGCACCGCCGCAGAAACCGATGAAGGCGAAAAGAAGTCGAGGGATTGACCATGCGAAACCAGCGTCCTGTGTTTCCGTTAATCGTGCTGGTGGCTTTGGGGCTGCTGTTTGCGGAGGAATGGCGCGAAGCCACCTCCACGCAGCCGAACGATCCTGCCGTGCAAGTGACGCCGGCGGTCAGTTCCGAGGACGAAGCCCTCGCCTCGTTCAAAGAACGCAGCCAGGCGATCATTGATACCTACCTGCGAGATCATCCGGTCAAGCGGCTCCAGATCGGCGCGGGGACCAGCCGGCGGGAGGGCTGGCTCAATACCGACATCGAGCCGGGAGAGGGACTCGCGTATCTCGACGCGACGAAGCGCTTTCCCCTTGAGGACGGGGTGATCCACTACATCTTCAGCGAACACGTCGTTGAGCATCTCACCTACGACGAAGGCAAGAGGATGTTTGACGAGGCGTATCGCGTGCTGGCTCCCGGCGGGAGGATGCGAATGTCCACACCGAATCTGACGAGGTTCATCGAACTATTCGCCAAGAACCCAAGCGCTGAGGCGAAGGCGTATCTTGCGGGCAAGCTGGAGTGGCACGAATGGCCCAAGGAACCCAACGCGGCGGCCATCATTCTTAATCTGCAGATGTCGTCATGGGGTCACAAGTTCATGTACGACGTCGAAACGCTCGGCGGTGCGTTGACGCGGGCGGGATTTCAGAACGTGCGAGAGTTTGAAGAGAACATCAGCGATGACCCGTACTTACGCAACCTTGAGGCGCGAGTCGTCAGTGTGAACGCGCGCTGGAGTAACTACGAAACCATGACGCTCGAAGTGGAAAAACCGCGCAGCGCCAACACGACCCGGTAGAACGATACCTAGCGGCCGAGCGCGAGCCGCTGCGCGAGCACGTCGGGCAGGCCCTCTTCCATGATGCGCGCCTGCGCCTTCGCAATCGGATACTCAATACGATAGATCGTCATCTCGCGCGCCGCGGTGTCGACCAGGCCGAAGCCGGCGCGCGGGTCGCCGTCGCGCGGCTGTCCCACGGATCCGGGATTCACGAGATACCGGTTCGCTTCATCCAGCGGAATCATCAACGGGCGCTGATCGTCGGCCGTCGACAGGCCGAACTGATCGCGCGACAGGTAGTGGCCGACCTGCACGTGCGTGTGGCCGAACAGGCAGAGCGGCCGGCGCGCCGCATGCATCGCGCGCAGCGCGTCGAGATCGTCGAACACGTAGGCGTCCTCATCGAACGGCGTGCCGTGGCAGATCTCGATCAGATCGTCGACGATCATCGGCCCGGCCGGCAGCGCCGCGAGCCATTCGCGGTTCTCCTCGGTCAGGTTGTCGAAGGTCCAGCGGATGGCATTGCGGGCCACCGCGTTGAAGCCTTCAGGGCTTTCCACCCCTGAGCCGACCTTGTCGTGATTGCCGCGAATCAGGGCGTGCGGCGCGAGCGCCCGCACCCGCTCGCAGACGGCGTTGGGGTCGGCGCCGTAGCCCACGAGATCGCCCAGCACGAGCAGCCGGTCGTACTTCAGGGCTGCCGCGTCGGCCATCACAGTTTCGAAGGCCTCGAGATTGGCGTGAATGTCGCTGATTACCAGATAACGCATGTCGGCTAGCCGCTTCGCTCCATAAGCCACTCCACGATGTGATCGACGAGCTCCTCCACCGAGCCGCGTCCCGCATCCACCCTGAAGTGCGCCAGGCGGTAAGCCGCGAGGCGCTGATTATAAAGCTGTTCCATCGCCAGCCGATCCGTAGCCAGTGGCCGCCGGCCGTCGGAGGGCACTCGGCTGACGACGGTGGCAAATGGCGCGTCGAGCCACACCACGGCGCCGTCGCGGAGCATTAGCTCGCGATTGGCCTGATCTTCGAAGGTTCCGCCGCCAGACGCCACCACCACCCCGCGCTCGGGCAGCAGGTCGATGAGCGCCTCGCGCTCGCGGGCCCGGAAATAAGGCTCACCTTTTTCACGGAAAATGGCCGGGATGTCGCGGCGTTCTGCACGCTCAATTCGGGCGTCGATGTCTTCGACCTTCCAGTCGAGGCGCCGGCCCAGCGCCAGGGCCGCTGAGGACTTTCCCGCGCCCATGAAGCCAACCAGATAGATCTTGTCGGCCCTCACGCGCGCGGGACGCTTTCCGCGCCGCGTTCCGCGAGGCGATCGAGGTCTTCGAAGAACGTGGGATACGACACGGCCACCGCGTCGGCGCCTTCGATGTGCGTGGGTCCGGTGGCGCCCAGCGCCGCGATCGCGAAGGCCATGGCAAGGCGGTGATCGTGGCGCGCGTGGACGGTGCCGCCCGTGAGCGGCGCGCCGCGCCGCACCTGGAAGCCATCGGGCCGTTCATCCGCGTCGGCGCCCATGGCGCGGAGCCCCGCCACGAGCTCGGCGATCCGGTCGCTCTCCTTGACCCGCAGCTCGCCCGCGCCCGACACGGTCACGCTCCCGCCGAAAGTCCCGAGCGTCGCAAGCACGGGCAGTTCGTCGATCACCTCTGGCACTTCATGCGGTTCGATCACGAGGTCGCGCATCGCCCCGTGACGCACCCGCAGGCGGCCCACCGGCTCGCCATTCCATCGCGCTTCGACGGTGGTCTCGACCTCCGCCCCGAAGCGTCTCAGCACGTTGAGTAACGCCGCGCGGCTGGGGTTGAGGCCGACGTGCGTGATGGTCACGTCGGACCCGGGGAGGACCGCGGCGGCCACCGCCATGAAGGCGGCGGACGAAATATCGCCTGGGACGGTCAATTCACGGCCCGTGAGCCGTTGGCCGCCCCTCAAGGTGATGCGGAGGCCTGCGATCTGCACCGTGGCGCCGAACGCCGTAAGGGCACGTTCCGTATGATCTCGAGTAGAGGCAGGCTCGTTGACCACGGTCTCTCCGCTCGCCTGTAATCCAGCAAGCAACACGGCGGTTTTGACTTGGGCGCTGGGCGTTTCGGGCGAGAACTGGATACCGGCGAGGTCGCCGCCGCGAATAATCACCGGCGGGCGGTCGCCGGGACCGGCCGTGACCGCGGCGCCCATCTGGGTGAGCGGACCGATGATGCGGCGCATAGGCCGGCGAGACAGTGAAGCATCGCCGATCAGGGTCGATAAGAACGGGTGGGCCGCCACCACGCCCGCGAGCATCCGCATGGTGCTGCCCGAGTTGCCGCAATCGAGCGGTCCCGGCGCGGCGCGGAGGCCACGGAGGCCGCGCCCGTCGATGGTGACCAATGGCGGTTCGTCCCCGGCCCGCGCGGGGGTTCGTGAGACCATGGCGCCCAGCCCGGCCACGCTGGCGAGCGTTGAGGCGCAATCGGCGCCCGGCGCGTAGTTGGCAATGATGGATCGGCCGTCGGCAATGGCGGCCAGGAGAGCGTAACGATGCGAGATCGATTTGTCGCCGGGTACGCGCAACACGCCCGCGACACGCAGCGCGGGGGAGACGGCCACACGGTCTGCTACTCGCATAACGTTCCACTATAACAATTCAGGAACATGCGGAGACGTTCCACCAATCCGTTGATACGCTCCACTAGACCGTTGTGCGCCGCTATGGTACTTTACCGGGCACATGCCGTCCGCCTTCGCGCCCTTCGGGCGCTGCGGCGAGACAGGCCTAGCCGATGATCCCACCGCGCACGATTCGACTCGAGTTTCACAGCAATTTCGACATGCTCGATTTCGTGCAGGTCGTCTCCGACCACGTCGGCAAGCAGGCCGGCCTGGACGAAGATCAACTGCACTGGGTCAGCGTCGCGGTGCGCGAGTCGGTGGTCAACGCGATCAAGCATGGCAACAAGGGCGACAAGACCAAGCGCGTGATTGTCGAGTTCAGCCCGGTGCCGCCGACCGACGCCGACGAGCTCGTGATTCGCATCGAAGACCAGGGCGAGGGCTTCGTGCCCGAAGAAGTTGCCGACCCGCTCGCCCCCGAGAACATCCTCAAGTCCAGCGGCCGCGGCATCTTCCTCATTCGCAACTTCATGGACGAAACCATCCTGAAGAAAGTCCAGGGCGGCATGGAGATCCGGATGGTCAAGAAGCTCCAAAAAGCCGGCGCGTGAGTCCAGACCCGCTCCTGCTCGCCACCGCCGTCGAAGCGGTGGTGCGGGCCGGTGATCTGCAGATGGCGAAGTTCGGCACGGGCGTGCGTGTCGACAAGAAGGGCGCCATCGATCTCGTCACCGAAGTGGACGTCGAAGTCGAGCGCATGTTCCGCGCGTTGGTCGCGGAGCGCTTTCCCGATCACGATGTGCTCGCCGAAGAGCAGGGGAACGCCGGCGCGCGCGGCGCGCGGTATCGCTGGGTCTTCGATCCCCTCGACGGGACCACCAACTTCGCCCACGGCGTGCCGATCTTCTGCGCCTCGCTCGCCCTCGAGGTCGACGGCCAGGCGGTGGTCGCCGCGGTCTACGATCCGAATCGCAAGGAACTGTTCACGGCAGAGGCCGGCGTCGGCTCGTGGCTGAACGGCCAGCCGTTGAGAGTCTCGTCGAATGCCACGGTCCTCGAATCGATGCTCGTCACCGGCTTTCCGTACAACGTGCATCAAGAGGCTGACGAGTTCCTGAAAGTGTTCGGGCGCGTGCTCAGGCAGGCGCGCGCGGTGCGACGCCTGGGCTCGGCGGCCATCGATATGTGCTGGGTTGCCGCCGGGCGCATGGAGGGATTTTGGGAAGCGAGCCTGAAGCCCTGGGACACGCGGGCGGCGGCGTTGATCCTCGAAGAAGCGGGCGGCCGCGTGACCGGGATGGACGGGAAGATCTGGAATCCCGATGCCGGCCACATCCTCGCCACCAACGGCCTCATTCACGACGAGCTGTTGAGAATCATCAGTACGTAGGGGCGGGACTTCAGTCCCGCCCTCAACGTCGCCGATACAACGCCACGTTTCCGCCTTCACACACTCGCTCGTAACCCTTCAGGAATCCCGGCTGCTCCTTCGCGAGTTGATGCAGCCTGTCGCCGCCCTCGGCGACCTCTTCGATCAGGATCCAGCCCACGATCAGCGACGGATCCTGATGCAGTGCCACCGCCCACATCGGCCCGCTGCCTTCGTGGAGGAAATCAGCGAGATCCAATCCCGCGTGTGACAGCTCCTGCATGTAATGCCCGAGCGATCCCATGCTGGCCATGATCGTGCTCTGGTCGTAGTGCTGCTGCAGGCACGCGGTCACGGTGCGCCGGCCGAAGCTGTTGGCACGATCGAGCTGCGCCTCGATCAACATCGGCGCCAGTTCGGCATCGAAGGTCGGCGCCTGCACCATGACCAGCGCCAGCATCGGAATGGCCACGAGCGGCGCGGCGAACCGCAGCATCGACACGGCGGTGCCAATGCACAGCGCCCCGCCGAGAATCAGCGGCACTTCATAGCGACTTCTGAACGGGTGGCCGGACAAGTAGGCGTAGAAGGGCAGGGCGGCGGCCGCGACCAGCGCGACGGGAAGAATCAGGCTGCTCCATGACCGGCGCAGCAGCGCGGCGATGACGATGATCGCCATCGACCACGTGGTGAACTGCACGAAGCGCGGGCCGGCCAGGGCGACCAGGCCCTGGCGGATCGCTTCGTAGACCGCCATCGGCTGTCCCTGCAGTTTCGGATCGGGCACATAGAAACCACCGGTCACGAACCATTGCCCGGTCGTGGCGAAGCTGACCCCCATGAAGAATACGGCCGTGCCCGCCGCAAAGAGCGCCAGCTTGGCGCTCTCGTGCAGCACCGCCGTGAACACCGTGCCGCGCCGCCACTTCACCCACCCGGCCAGCACGATGGCGGCGCCGACGATCGGCCAGGCTTCATATCGCGTCAGGCACGCGGCCACAATCGTCCAGCACGCCGCCGGGCGAACGCGGATACTTTCGTTCGAATCCGCATATTTCGTGGACGATGTGGCCCATTGGGCGAGGTGCAGCACCACCAGCGCCGATAGCGCGAACAGCAGCGGTTCGGTCATCGGCGTGCTTTGCAGATACAGCACGTTCGGATTGAACGCGAAGAGCGTCGCGGCGAGGATCGCGCCGGTCCGCGAGCCGGAGACGGAGCGGACGATGGCAGAGATGCACGCCACCGTGATCGCAAACGAGGCGATCGAGATCGCGATGCCCGACGCGCCGGTGCGATACAGCCAATCGATCTGTACCGGCAGCGCGTTGAGCAGGTGCGGCAACGGCAGCCACACCGCGCCGATCTGCTCCCAGCCGGGCGTGAGGCTGTCGAAGATCCTTCGCGCCACCACGAGGTGCGCCCTCGCGTCGTAGTGACTCAGCGACAGGCCTGCACGCCAATACACAGCGGCGGCGATGGTGCCCAGAATGGCAGCGAGGCCACCGAGGAGACGCGAAAGGGGATCGAAGCGGGGCACCGTCTTCTCTTATAATGCCTTGAAGCCCCGTTTATTGATGACTCCAGAGCTTTCGATCGTCATCCCGGTCCATAACGAGTCTCCCAACCTCAAACCGCTCTACGACGAGCTGACCCAGACGCTGGGCCAGTACGGGCGCAGCTACGAGCTGATCATCATCGACGATGGCAGCACGGATGATTCGTTCGAGCAGCTCGCGGCGCTGCAGGCGCGCGATCCGCGGCTGCGGGTGATCCGCTTCCGCAGAAACTTCGGCCAGACGGCGGCGTTTGCGGCGGGCTTCGTGCACGCGCGCGGCCGGCTGGTGGTGACGGCGGACGCCGATTTGCAAAATGATCCGCGCGACATCCCCGCCATGGTCGGGCTGATCGATCAGGGCAACGACATCGTGTGCGGATGGCGCAAGGATCGGAAAGATACGCTGGTGACGCGCCGGTTCCCGAGCGTGATGGCCAATAAACTGATCTCGTGGGCGACCGGCGTGCCGCTGCACGACTATGGCTGCTCGTTGAAAGTATTTCGCACTGAAGTGGTGAAGCCGCTCCGGCTGTATGGCGAGATGCACCGCTTCATTCCGGCGATCGCGAGCCAGAACGGGGTGCAGATCGCGGAGATGGTGGTGAACCATCGTCCGCGTCAGGCGGGCGCGACCAAGTATGGTCTGTCGCGAACGATTCGGGTGATCCTCGATCTCGCAACCGTCAAGTTCCTGTTGAGCTATTCGACGCGGCCCTTACAGATCTTCGGATTGATTGGCATCCTCACCGGCGGCCTCGGCGTCCTCATCACGGGTTATCTCGGTTACATCCGCCTCACCACCACGCAGGGCATCGGTGACCGCCCGCTGCTGCTCCTCGGTGCGATGCTGATCTTCATCGGCGTGCAGCTGGTGACGTTCGGCCTGCTGGCCGAGGTGATGGCGCGCACTTATTACGAATCACAGGACAAGCCCACCTACGTGATCCGTGAAGTCCGCGAAACCGCGGACCTCGAGGCGTTGGCCGCGGCCGCGGAGCGGACGCAAAGAATCATAGGGCGGTGATGAGCGGACGCCCGCCGCGCGAGCACGATCCGCGGATCACCGTCATCCAGCAGGAGCTGTTCGACGAGAACCGCTCGAAAGGCGACAAGTACCGCGAGCTGTTCGTCGGCAAGCCGGGTCTTGGGGCGCTGCTGGCGTACGAAGCGGCGATGATGCTCGCCAGCTGGGTGCCGGGCGCGCTCGGCCTCGTGCTGCGATCGCGGATGTATCCATGGATTCTGGGATCGGTCGGCCGCAACGTCGTGTTCGGCGTGAACGTCACGCTCAGGCATCCGCACAAGATTCACATCGGCGATAACGTCGTGATCGACGATCTTTGCTGCCTCGATGCCAAGGGGACCAACAACACTGGCATCACGATCGGCACCGGCGTCTTTATCGGTCGCAACACCATCCTCAGCTGCAAGAACGGCGACATCGTGATCGACGACCGCGCCAACATTGGATTTAATTGTGAAGTGTTTTCGGCGTCGAAGGTCCGCGTCGGGAAAGACATCCTGATGGCCGCCTACACCTATCTCGTTGGCGGCGATCACCTGTACGATCGGACCGATATTCCCGTGCTGCAACAGGGCCGCACCGCCCGCGGCATCGAGGTGGGCGATGGCACCTGGCTCGGCACGCACGTGGTGGTGACCGATGGATCGACGATCGGCCGCGATGCGATCATTGGCGCCGGCGCCGTCGTGGTGGGTGACATTCCTGAGTTTTCCATCGCCACGGGAATACCTGCGAAAGTCACTCGTGATCGCCGGGATCCTGGAGCCGGCAGCCGGGAGTCGGGCACGTAGATGTGCGGAATCGTTGGGATCGTCGAGCAGGACCTGAGTCGTCCGGTCGCGCCGCAGGATCTCCAGCGCATGGTGCGCATGCTGCACCATCGCGGTCCTGACGAAGAAGGGAGCATCACGCTTCCCGGCGTCGGCCTCGGCATGCGCCGCCTCGCCATTGTCGATCTCGCCTCCGGGCAGCAGCCCATCCTCAACGAAAGCGGCGACATCAAGGTGGTTGCCAACGGCGAGATCTACAACTTCCACGAGCTGCAGCGGGAGCTCGAAAGCCACGGCCACCGTTTTCGATCGCGCCATTCAGACATCGAAGTGCTCGTTCACGCCTACGAGCAATGGGGCGAGGACTTCCTGGCCCGCCTGCGCGGCATGTTCGCGCTCGCGCTGTGGGACGGCCGCACGCGCACGCTGATCGCTGCCCGTGATCGCGCCGGGGAGAAACCGCTGTACTGGACACAGACCTCGCGCGGCCTGCTGCTGGCGTCGGAAGTCAAAGCGTTGCTGACTCGCCCGGACGTGTCTCGCGAGCTCGATCCGATCGCGCTCGATCAATTCCTGACCTACGAATACGTGCTGGCGCCGCGGACCATGTTGAAGGGCGTGCAGAAGCTGCCGCCCGCGCATTTCCTGCGGTATCGCGGTGGGGAAGTCACGGTGCATCGTTATTGGGATGCCGCCGACGTGCCGCTGAAGGAGTGGAAAGACGAGGACGCCGCTGACGCGTTGCGTGCGGCGCTGAGGAAGGCCGTGGTCAGGCAGTTGATGGCCGATGTGCCGCTTGGCGCGTTTCTGTCGGGCGGCATCGACTCGAGCTCGATCGTCGCGTTGATGAGCGAGGCGTCCTCGCAGCCCGTGAACAGCTTCAGCATTGGCTTTGCCGACGGCACCTACAACGAGCTGCCGTACGCGCGTGAAGTCGCGGCGCTGTTCAAGACCAATCATCGTGAGCGGACCGCATCGCCAGACCTTGGCGACATGTTCGAGCGCCTAGTGGTCCATCTCGACGAACCGTTTGCGGACGTGTCGCTGTTTCCCACCTTCAGCGTGTCGGAACTCGCGCGCGAGCACGTGAAGGTGGTGTTGTCGGGCGACGGCGGCGACGAGCTGTTCGGCGGCTACGATGCCTATCAGGCGCAGGCGCTGGCGGCCAAGCTTGGTTGGATGGGCGATGCGCTCATGCCGGCGCTGGCCGGCGTGGCGTCGGCGTTGCCCCCCACTGAGAAGAAGAAGGGCCTCGTCAATAAGGTCAAGCGCTTCAGTGCCGGCGCCGCCACCGCGCCCGCTGATCTTGGCCACTATCGCTGGATGGTCTACCTCAGCGCGCGCGACAAGGCGCGTTTGTATCAAAGCGGATTGCGCGACGCGCTCGGCGCCAGCGATGTGTACGCGCCCGTCCGCGAAGCGCTCGGCCGCTTCAGCCAGGACGATCTGCTCAATCGGCAGCTGTATGCGGACTTGAGCTTGTATCTTGCGGACGACATCCTCGTGAAGGTCGATCGCATGAGCATGGCGACCTCGCTCGAAACGCGCGCGCCGTTCCTCGACGGCGATCTGATGGAGCTCGCGTTCTCGATGCCCGGCCATCTGAAGATTCGCAATGGCGAGCGGAAGTGGATCTTGAAGCAGGCGATGCGCGATGTGTTGCCGGAAACGATCCTCAACCGGCGCAAGGAAGGCTTCAGCATCCCGATGAAGAACTGGCTGCGCCGGGAGCTGCAGCCGCTGATGCGCGATCTGCTGTCGCCGGGTCGGGTGGCGAGACGAGGGCTATTCGATCCGCAGGCCGTGACCAATCTGATGGACGCGCACACTGCGGGCCGCGAAAACCACGCGCACACGCTCTTTCCACTGATGGTCTTCGAGCGCTGGGCCTCAGAGCATTTGACGATCGGAGAGCGGGGGCTTTAGCCCCCGCTGCACAGCGACGGCTAAAGCCATCGCTCTCCGGGAAAAGAAAAGGCGCACGGTATCCCGTGCGCCCGTGATCGCCTCAGCTGCCGCTTACGACAGGTGCTTGCTGACCAACTTGGTCATTTCGAACATGTTGACGGTCGGCTTCTTGAAGATCACCTTCAGGTTGTCGTCCGCCTTGATCATGCGCTTGTTGGTCTTGTCCTGCAGGCCGTTCTTCTTGATGTAGGCCCAGAGCTTCTTGGTGACCTCGGTACGCGGTATCGGCTTCGAGCCAACAACCTCCGCCAGCTGAGCGCTCGGGGTGACGGGCTTCATGAACGCGGCGTTCGCTTTGCGCGGCTTCGCGGCTTTCTTCTTCGCAGTCTTGGCCATCTGATCTCCTATTCGCTTGCCGATGCACGGCAGCGGTGCAGAGCGAGATTACTATAAATTCACACCTTTTCCCTCTGAAAAATGATCATTTCTCCTATGAGAAATTAGGCCATCAGGCTATCAGGCCCTCAGGCCATCAGGAGATGGGACCCCCTGAGATGGCCTGATGGCCCGATGGCCTGACTCATTCGAGCGGCAGTTTGTAGAAGTTCTCGACCTCGTCGATCTCATTTCTCGTACGGATGTCGTCCCAGCCGAGCGCTCGCGACATGATGAGAGCAGCGCGCTCGAGCGCGTCTACGCCGGGGTGGCCGGCGGCGCCGGCCTCAGTGCGGCGAATCACCGCATCTCCAAGCTTCAACGCCATTTCCGCCCGCGCGGCATAGAGGATTTCGGCGCCGATCACCCCGCAGGAACGCCCGAGCGGGCGGCCCAGGGCGGGCAGATCGCGGGCCATCTGCAGCACACGGTCGTAGCCGGTCCCATAGGTGGTGGCAATCCGCCGCAACGTCGTCGGCGGGATCCCCTCGACGTCCCTGAGCAGCACCGCCTTGAGGAAGTTATCCATGTGGTTGATGCTGCCGCCGAGCAGGGGTGTTTCGGCCGTCCGGCAGGGCGGCGGAGTGGCGTGGCCCATCGAGCGGAATACAGCGTCCACCGCTTCACACGCCGTGTGTCGCGCCGTCGTATAGCGAACGCCGAACATCGACACCAGGCCGGGTAGACCGTGCTGGCTGTGATCGACGACGCGGCTTTCCTTGACGAGGTGGACGTGGGAGCCCTTGCCCGACTCCATGGGCAGCAGTCCGCGGTGCACCAGCCGTACGTCGCTTGCGGTCAGCGCCGCATGGGGAAACGCCACTCGCGCATCCTTCAGGAACGCCTCGAGGTCCCAGCGGGTGACCCTCAGCTGATCGGCGGTCCCCTCGTGCGCGTCGTGACTGGTGCCGAGCATCGAGACGTCCCGCCAGGGCACCATGAGCAAGTAACGGCCGTTGGCGATGCCGCCACAGGCGTGATCCTCGACGAATTTCTTCGTGACCACGTTCATGGCGCGCGACAGTTTCGGCGGCGGAGCCCCCTGCGCCCCGGCGGGGAGGTCGGAGACCAGCGCGGCAGCCCATGGGCCGGCCGCATTGAGGACCACCGACGCCCGAATGGTGAAGGGCGTATTGGTGATGCAATCTTCCGCCTTGACGCCAATGATGCGGCCGTACTCCTGGAGAAACCCCTTCGCGCTGACGTAATTGGCGGCGCAGGCGCCCGCATCGACCGCGGACAGCAGGAACGACATGGTCACGCGATCGGTGCTTTGCATCTGGTAGTCGTACCAGACCGCGCCGCCGGTGACGCCCTTCGGCGAGACCAGCGGGTTGAGCCGCAACGCCTCCTCGCGCGACACGATCCGGCTTTCGGGCAGGTGCGTGCCCGGATCGGGCAGGCCCTTGTTGCGATCACTGGCCACGGCATCGCTCAAGGCGAGTCCGATGCGCATCACCAACTTGTTTCGCTTCGGATGGTGCGTGGTCGGCACCACGAACGGCAAGGGGCGCACGAGGTGGGGCAGGATCCGCGCCAGCGCCCGCCGCTCGCGGATGAACAGGCGGGCCTGTGTGAAATTGAACGACTGCAGCGAGCGCAGGCCGCCGTGCAGGGTTTTCAGGTTGTTGAACGACGTGGCGGCGCCAAAGTCGTCCCGGTCGATGATCGCGACCGACAGCCCGCGCTGCGCCGCATCCCACGCCGCCGTGACCCCGTAGAAGCCGGCACCGACCACCAGGACGTCGAAACGAGTATCCACCAAGTGGCGGAGGTCGCGCTGCATCAACCGGTCATTGTATGGTACTGGTCTGTGATCGACGCGATTCAACGCTATTGGAATGCACGCATTCACGATCTCGAGATGACCGACGCCGAGGTCGGCACCAAGGCCTTTTTCGACGATCTCGACGACTATCGCTTCGACAAACTGCATTACCTGCCGAAGCTGGTCGACTTTTCATCGTTTCGCGGCCGGCGGCTGCTCGAAGTCGGGTGCGGCATCGGTACCGATCTGGTCAGGTTTGCACGCGGAGGCGCGCGCGTCACCGGCGTGGACCTGTCGGAGACCGCAATCGATCTTGCACGCAAAAACTTCGCGCTGAACGGCGTTGCCGCCGAGGAGCTGCGCGTCGCGAATGGCGAGCAGTTGCCTTACCCGAACGAGCTATTCGATGTCGTGTACGCGCACGGCGTGATTCAGTACACCGCCGATCCGGCGCAGCTGATTCGCGAGTGCCATCGCGTGCTGAAGCCCGGTGGCGCCGCGATTTTCATGGTCTACAACCGCGTGTCGTGGCTGAACGCGTTATCGAAGGTGATGAAAGTGGCGCTCGAGCACGAGGACGCGCCGGTGCTGAAGAAATTTTCGATCGGGGAGTTTCGGGAGCTCCTGAAGCCGTTTGCCGACACGCAGATTGTGCCTGAGCGTTTTCCCGTCAAGTCGCGATTGCACAAAGGCTGGAAGGGCGTGGCGTTCAACACGATGTTCGTCGGCACGTTCAACGCCCTGCCAAGGTCGTGGGTTCGGCCGCTCGGCTGGCACCTGATGGCCTTCTGCAAGAAAGAGGGATCAGGGATCAGGGGTCATTGATCAGGAAATTCGGGAACTACCGATCCCTGATCCCCGATCCCTGATCCCTAACTTCGTAGATCGAGATGGTGCTGTTCCGAAACACCTGCGGCATCAACTGGGGAATCGAATCAAATCGCTGCTCGACGCCGTCATGGCTCGTACGCTCCGGTGGCCCGACGATCACGTAGTTGATGCCCGCCCGGACGGCGTGTTCGTACGCGGAGAGCGGCTCCTCGTCGTAGATGGTGCGAATCTCTGCCGAGGCCTGCTGATACTTGCCCAATGGCACCATCGAGATGGGCAGGCCCGCGGCCATGCGCCGCTCGCCGAAGGCCGGCAGATACGCCCAATGTTCCGGATCGCGCGGCGCGGGGTCGATCTGCACGATCGCCGACGGCTCGGTGTTGTGCTTCAGCCAGTCGAACAACTGCAGGTCATCTGGCGTCAGTCGCAGGGTCCAGCGGCCCGCCGGCGCCTGGCTGAAATTGGTGATGTCCTGCGTGTTGTAGATGTCGATCGCCGTGGTTGGCAGGCCTGCCATCAGCACCGCGACCACGCCGATCCAGGCGAAGGAGCGGAACTCCGGCGCCAACTTGTGCAGCCGATCCAATAACACGCCGATGACCACCGTGGCCGCCATGAACAGGAAGTGGCCCACGCGCCAGCCCACATACACGTCCTGATGATCGCGGACGTTGATGAAGAAATAGAAGATCACGCACGACACGGCGAGCGCCGCGAAGATGCCGAGGCCGCGCGGCTGTCGCCACAGGAACGGCGCCGTGGCCGCGCATAGAATCATCACCGGCCCAAAGCTGAGAAATGTGACCCACCAGAAATCGTGAAGCGCCATGCGGTTCACGGTGAGCTCGACCACCGACCCGCTGTTGTCGACGTAGCGAAGCGCCAGGACGACGCCGGTGGCCGCCGCCAGGGGAACCGCCGCGGCGCCGGCGTGCACGAAAGCGCGCCGCCAGTCGAACAGGCGCAGCACCGCCACGCCTTCGAAGAGTGCGGCCCCGGCCGTCAGCATCAAGCCGGCAAATGAGCTGATCGCGACCGAGAGCCCCAGACACAGGCCCGCGATGGCGAACGCCGTGGCGTCAACCGGCCGGATTCGTCGCGCGATCGTGATCAAGCCAATCATGCCGATCCCATAGCCCACCACGTGATGCGGCTGATAGAACAGCAGCCGCTGCAGGCCGTCGATCGGGATGCCCTGGAAATACCAGCGCGTGACGGCGTCGATGTTGAGGTTCTTCACCGCGGCGAGCGGGGCGTTGTTGCGGGAATAGTCGAAGAGGGCCCACAGCCCCTCGAAGCTCGACGCCAGCACCACGAAGGCCACGCCTCCGGCGGCGGCCCACGGGCGCACGCCGAACGTGCGAACCATGCCGTAGAGGAACGCGATCAGGACCGCGTCGATCGACACGGAGCGAATCAGCAACAGCTCGTCGAGTGTGGCCCACGCATTTGCAAATCGGTACTGCACGGCAGACAGCACGTGCGGCATCCAGTAGTAATGCAGCGGGTCGCCCTTGAAATACGGGTTGATCGGCAGGACGTCGCCTTTCGCGAGCTCGATCACCACCGCCCGCCGCCACACGTAATCGGCGGTGAAGTAGGCCCGATAGTCCTGGCCGTCCGCGGAGATCTCGCCGACGTGCGAAAAGGGCAGGCCCACGACCAGCGGAACCAGCAGGAGCAGAAGCAGCAGCGCTAGGGCGTCGACCGGCTCGGTGAACGGGAGGCGCCATCTGCCGGCCAGCCGGCGCGCCGGCCAGGCCAGGAGGGCAACCAGTACCGGAGCGACGATGATGAGCCACGGACCGCGTCCCCCGCCCACCCACAGCAGCGTCAGTACGAAGCTGCCGAGCGCCTGGCCCACGAGGGGTCCGAAGGCCAGCGGCGCCAGCCAGCCGCCGCCGGGCGCAATGGCGCGGACGATCAGCACGCCAGGAAGCAGAAAGATCAGTTGGGAGAGGAGGCCAAACGCGAGAGCGGCCGGACCGGCGACCGCGGCAAAAGTAGCGAGAAAGGCCGTAGCGACGAAAAGGAGCCCGGCGGAAACGGCCTTCGGCCGCATCGTCATGCCGGCGCGGATGGCGCCTGAACGGCCTCGAGGACTGTGGGTCGGCGTTTTTCGATCGACGCGCGCACCAGGAACCGCGCGTACGGCACCACCTGCTTGATCGCCGCCACGTTCATCTGGCAGGGACTCAGGCACGTTGGGCACTTCTGATCGCGAATGGTCCGGCGGTGCGCCTGCGCGGCTTCGCGGAAGTAGATCACTTCGGGATCGTCCACGATCGCGTTGCCGACGACTTCGCTGTTCTCACAGAAGAACATGTCGCCGTTGGGATTCAACATGATGCCCTGGGTCATGAAGGGGCACGGCGCCGTGCGGTGATAGCCGTTGCCGATCATGTCCGCGTAGTGCATGTAGATGTAGTTCTGGCCGTCGAGCAGCGGATCTTGCCGCACGCGATCGAGGAAGAACTTTCGCATCTTCTGTTCTTCGGCGCCGATCGGCTTCATCCCGGCTTCCAGCTGCGCATTGCCGAGCATGGCGTCGGTAAAGCGGACCATGTTGAAGACGATGTCGAGTTTTTCCTTCTTGGCCCACGCGAGGATATTGTCGGCGTCCTCGAGGTTCTTCGAGAAGATCGTCGACGAGATCCCGAAGTTGAAGCGATGCTTCTTTTGCAGCTCCTGCATGGCGGCAATGGTCTTGCCGGCCTTTTCGAACGCATTGCGCACGTTGCGCACCGACCCGTGCATGTCGCCGACGCCGTCGATCGACACGCGCGTCGAGAAGATCACGTTGCGCTCATTGCAGAGCTCGACGACCTTGGTCAGCATCGGGATGGCGCGGTGATGCGTGATTCCGGTGGTGTTAAGCGTGAGCTTCCGGAGCTTAGGGAACTTGTCGATCATCAGCCGGCAGATGTCGACCATGTCGTTACGGGTGGTCGGCTCGCCGCCCGAAAGCGACGCGTTTTCGATGTCTTTCCAGAGGTTCGAGCTGAACGCTTTCTCGATTTGCGCCAGCGTCATGTCTTCCTTGCGGTTGCCGCGCGTCCAGTTACTGCACATCTCGCAGCGGGCATCGCAGACAAACGTGCAATGGAAAATGAAGACCGTCGGGTGCAGCGGGGTGTACTTCGCCACGGCCGATCGGACGAGATCGCGGGGGGCGCTCATCGCCGCCTTGGCGAGGTACTTTGCTGCGTAAACTTGTGCCATTTAGGAGCTTGCCTCGCCGGAGCGCAACGCGCGAAGGCGGACTAAGTACGAGATTCTACTGGATTTCCGCAGCCAAAGATACATGCCTGGCAGGTTTCCCGCCAACCCCGTCAGGACGATCAGCATCGACAGCGCAAACGACTGGCTGTCGGGCACGCCCATCGGCCTCAGCAGCCACACAATCACGCCCTGGGGCAAGCCGAACCCGCTGATGGAAATCGGCAACAGCAGCATCAGCAAGCCCAGCGGCATGAACAACAGGAAATAGGTGAACGGCACCGTCATGCCGAGGCCCAGGGCCAGCACGTAGGCCTGGGTAATGCGCAGCACCTGCACGACGATGGACCAGACAAGGACGTGGACGAGGATGCCACGCCGATCGCGATAGCGGCCCACCGCGTCCGTGAGACGCAACACGCGGCGCGTGACGAAGCCTTCCTGCCGATGCGCTGGGAGGATCCACCGCATCCACTCGTTGGCCCAGAATACGGCGATGCACGCGATGAGGGCGACGATGATGGCGGCCGCGATGCGCCAATCGGTGCGACCCTGCGGCGCCCACGCGATCACACCAATGATCGCCATCAGCACTAGCGAGGCAACCCCAAGCAGCCGATCGACCGCCACCGAAGCGAGGGCCTCGCTGCCGGCGGTATTCTCGCGGGCGAGTCCGTACGCGCGGGCCGCATCGGCGCCCACGCCTGCCGGCAGGAAACTGCCGACGAACGAGCTGACCAGGAACAGCCGCGTGGCGTCGACCGTGGTGATCGGGTTGCCGCTGGCCCGCAGCAGCAGGACCCACCGCAGGATCATCACCGCGCGATCGATCGCGACCATCATCAGCACGAGGATGAGGTGCGGAAGGCTGATGGCCGCAATCGCCCGCGCGGCGTTGGCCATGTCGATCGTGGTCGCGAGATACGCGAGAATCGCCGCGGTGATCGCGAGGCGAAGCAGCATTACTCGGCGGCGGGCTTTCGTGCGACGAACGTCAGTGTTTCGAAGAGGTTTTTACGGATCTTGAAGAGCAGTTCCTCGGTGCCGCTATAACGCGACAGAGTATTGACGCCGGGGAAATTCACGAACAGTGCCGCGGCCGCCAGTACGTCACGGGCGAGTCCCGTCGACACGCCGATGCTGCGCTCGAGATGCAGGATCTCGAACCCGCCGTCGTAGAGGAGTTGCTGCATTCGCCGCGGCGTGGTGACGAAGTTGTGCGTGTAGTCCACGTCCCAGAAAAATTCGCGTTCCTTCAAGTAGTTTGGCACCACCACGAAGAAGTGGCCGCCGGGCCGCAGCGACCGCAACGCTTCCGCGGTGAACTGCCGCGCGTCGTCGATGCCGCGCATGTGCTCGAGGATCTGATCGGCGTAGACGACGTCGGCGGAGGCGTCCGCCATCGGCATCGGCGGGGTCCACGACTCGATGACGTTGAGGCCTTTTTTGCGAAGCACATCGATCAGGAGCGGGCTGGTTTCAACGGCTGTGTAGTGCCAGCCCCCCTTCACGGCGAGCTCGCCAAGGGTGCCGTGACCCGGACCGATCTCGAACATCTCCCCGGGCGGATTGGCAAAGCGGTGGAGCAGCGCAAGGCGATGACGCTCGATCCGCGATCGGCGCCCGGTCCCAAATGTGGTGAGTTGTTTTTCGGAGAACGATTTGTAGAAGGTCTGGTCGGCCAAAGGCGTGAGTGAGAGGCCGGGGTTGTGACCCGGCCTCCCGAACTCGAGGTGCGTGCTACTGACCGGCGGTGCCGCAGGTAGTCGGGGTCACGTTGCGGCCCGGACGCGGATACATCGTGCGGCCCACGGTGCCCGACGAGTAAGTGATGTCGGTCACGTCATTCCACGACACGGTCGGGAACTGGCCGCAGTGGCCGCCGATGATGTCGAAGATGTAGACCTGTGACGAGCCCTGGAACTCCGTGTGGTTGCCCCAGAAATAGCTCACGACGTCGACCGACGGGTCGTTCATGTTGCCGCGCTTGGCGTTGTAGCCGTAGCGGCCGTCGATCGAGCGCAGGGCATCAACCGTTTGATCCATAAATGCCCACGACCCGCCGTGTTCCTGGCAGGAGCCGGCGAGCAAGGCGGGGTTTGCGTTCACCAGACCGCGCACGACGGACGAGTGATTCGGACGTGGCTTGCGGGTCTGGCCGGGCTCCATCGGCGACAAGGGCGCGGCGCAGGCCGAGGGACCGCCGGAGAAGCTCGGGGTGGTCGCCACCGGCCGCGTCTGAGACAGGAACTCCGCCCAGTTCGCCCACGGTCCGAGGTCGTTGCCGACGCGGGCGCGAACGCGCCACGAATACACCGTGTCGAATTCGGTATCGAACGGGATGATGTGCGCGCCGAAGTCCGGTGATTCGCCAACCGTCTGCGTGTACACGACGGCCGCCGGCGTGCTCACTTCAATGTCGTAGGCCACGCCGATGCCGGCGTATTTCGACTGCGCGTTCGCCCACACGAGCGTCGGCCGTCGATCTTCGGCGCGAGCGCGTTCGACTGGTGTGACGAGCGCCGGTGCGTTGAACTTTAAGGTTGATCCGTCGGCGCCAGCCGCGCTCGGAGCGGCCTGGGTTGCAGCAGACGGAGCGGTGGGAGCCTCAGGGGACTTCGAGCATGCAGCCGAAATCGTCAAAGCGGCCAGACAAATACCGACACGAAAATCAAGCTTCATCAACCGTTCTCCAAAGATGTTGGCTGGCAGAATGCTGCGAGCGGCAGGGGCTGGGAACCACCGGCACTCACATCGCCGGAGGGATTGTATCAGAAGTTAAGGGAGCAACCGACCTAAACTGCAATTTCCACTAAGAATTAGGGGCGCCTCAGATGACTCATGCTACCATCGTGCCTCAAAGGGTTTTCCCAGACCCGCTAACCTGAGCCTTTTGGAGCCAAGGAATCAATGAAACAGTCCGTCTTAGTCTTGGTTGTGATGTTCGGAGTGTGTGCAGGCGTGTCGCAAAATGCGAATGCTCAGGGTGCCACCTGGGCCGATCGCGGCTACGTCAACTTCGGGTTCGGCATTGAGTCTGGGTCATCGGCGCTCACCGAAACGGCGAATTTGGTCATCTACGAAGAGGCAGCGACGGTCACGTCGAGCACCGAGTGGACATCCGGCAGCCTCCTGGATGCCGGCTTCGGCGTGCGGGTGTGGCGCAACCTCACCGTGGGCATGAGCTACCACCAGGAAGAAAACGACACCGACTCGCAGCTGACGGGATCGATTCCCAGTCCTATCTTCTTCAACCGTCCCCGAACGCTCGATCAGGACGTGGTGCTCGAGCGCAAAGAGAAGGCCGCGCACCTGGTGTTCGGCTGGGTGGTGTCGCTCAACGAGAAGTTCGACCTCATGCTGTTCGGCGGCCCCTCGTTCTTCCGCCTCGAACAGGATGTGGTGAGCGCCGTCCGCATCGGCGAGCGCGGGTCCCCGTTCACCGAAGTCGTGGTCGATGCGACGGTCACCACGCAAAAGAAGAGCCTGACCGGCTACAACCTCGGCGTTGATGGCACCTACATCCTCTGGAGCAACGACGACATCCGCATCGGCGCGGGCGGGTTCGTTCGGTTCACGCAAGCCACGGGCGACATCCAGATGATGACCACCACCCAAGACACTGAAGTGGGCGGGGTGCAGTTTGGCTTCGGGGGCAGGTTCCGCTTCTAGCATCCCGAGGCGCCAATGTGCGGCGACGCAGATCGCGTCGCCGCGCTCCCCTCAGTTTCTCGCCCTTTTCTGGCGATGTTCGCGGCGGTGATCGCCGCGAACGCCTTGCGCCTCCGCGTCCAATACTGGCGTGCGTTCCCTCGCGGCGTGGTTCGAGATCCCGTAATATCGTTCGTGCTGCCCAATGTCTGAACAAGACAGCTCGACGCCGCCCGCGGCGTTACTCAATCGCCTGCTCGCCGAGCGGACGGAGGCCCATCGCCGCTACAACGAGGCGCTGTCGGCGGTCGATCGCGCGATCCAGGCGGCCGCGCAGTGGCCCGATCCGCCGCCGGCCTACGACGAGCAGAAGCTGCCCGCCATCAACGAATCGTGGCTCCTTCTCGCAGACGGATTCCCCGAGCGGCCAGGCGGACTCAACGGCAAGGTGTTCGATGCGGTATGGCCCGCAATCAAGCCGGTGTTCGAGCGCCAGATGGTATTCAGCGCGCTCCTCGTGGATCACCTCAATCGCAATGCGGTGGCCCATCGCAAGGCCCACGCCGCGCTCGCACAGGCGCTCCCGGCGCTCCGCGACAGCTTCTCGGCGCTCGTCACTTTCGAATCGCTCGCCGTGCAGTTCCTGCAGCAGATCACGCCGCTGGCCGACACGCACTACCGCGAGATCGACGACGCCATTCAGCAACTCCGTACGGTGACAAACATCGCGCAACGCTCGGCGATGGCTGCGCAACGGGCCGCGGGTGCGCAAGGTGCACAGGGTGCGCAAGGTGCACAGGGTGCACAGGGTGCGCAGAGTGCACAAGGTGCAGCAAGGTGCGCAAGGTGCACAGGCTGCGCAGGCGCTGTCCTATGTTGGCTTCGAGGATCGATTTCGCGGATCGGAAGAGCATATTCGCGAGCGGTTGAAGGACTACGTGGCGTATTTCGCAGGCCAGTCCGACGTGCTTGACGTCGGCTGCGGCCGTGGAGAATTCCTGGAGCTGCTGCGCGAGCAGGGTATTCGCGCACGTGGACTCGATCTGAATCCAGAGATGGTGGAAGTGTGCCGCGCCCGCGGACTCGACGTGACCAACGCCGACGCGCGCGGTTATCTGAGGAGTGTTGCTGATGATGCCCTCGGCGGCCTGATCGCGGTGCAGGTGATCGAGCACCTCGAGCCGCCATACCTGGCGGAAACGTTATCGCTCGCTTACGACAAGCTGCGGCCTGGCGCTCGCATCGTCCTCGAGACGATCAACCCCACGTGCTGGGTGGCGTTCTTTGAAAGCTTCATCCGCGACCTCACGCACGTGAAGCCGATCCATCCCGAGACGCTGCAGTACATGTTGCAGGCCAGCGGCTTTGCGAATGTCGAGATTGTCTACCGGGCGCCGATTGCGGAAGGCGGGAAGCTGCGCCGTGTCGCCGCGCGGCCCGAACATTTCGGCAACACGGCTCCGGATGCATTGACGGAGCTCGTGTCGTCCTTCAACAGTAACGTCGATCGATTGAACGGACGGCTGTTCTCCTATCAGGACTTCGCGGCTGTCGCTACTAAGTAATCAGCGGGCCCGAGGACACGGAGGGAGACACGCCGCCAAACACGCGCCATACGCGCGTTGCCCGTCGTCAACGTGTTCCCCTCCGTGCCCTCCGTGCCTTCTCCGTATCCTCGGAGGTTCGGATCTAGAAGCGTCCCCGGCTGATCCAGCGTCCGACCGTGCCGGAGCTGTACGTGATGTCGGTCACATCATTCCAGGACGGCGACGGCGTCGGTCCGCAGTGTCCACCAACGACGTCGATGATGTAGACCTGCGTCGAGCCCTGCGACGAACCCGCGGAGTGGTGATAGGTCACCACGTCCATCGACGGATCGTTCGCATTGCCGCGCTTGCCGTTATAGCCCCACCGCGTGTCGTAGGTGCGCAGTGTGTCGACCACGAGATCCAAGAACTGCCATGAACCGCCGTGCTCCTGGCACGAGTTGGCGAGCAATCCGGGGTTCGCGCGCGCCACGGCCTGCACGACGCCGGCGCCATAACCCGGCAGCGGCAGCCGGCCGCCTTGCGGATCCGGCGTGCGGCCGCCAGGGCCAGAAGGTACGCCAACCGATGGCAAGCCGGGCGGCGCCGTCGGCGCGGGCGGTGCGGGCGTCTTGAACGTCATTGTGTTGGACAGGGCAGATTCCTTCGAGCCGTCTGTGCCCCACACGCGCCAGTAGAACGTGGTGTTGTATGGCAGCTCGCCGAGCGTCGCCGTGGTGGTGCCGTTGCCGTTCGGTACCACCGTCAACAGCGCGGCGGTCTGGTTGAAGTCCGCCGACAATGCCACGTGAATTCGATACACGACGCCAGTGGTTCCGGAGATGGATCCGTTCCGAATCTTGAATTCAGGTCGGTTGGTGTTGATGTTGCCCTGCGGCTCCGTTGGTTGCGGCGTGTCGATCACGACGGGCGGCACGACGTTGAAGTTCGAGACCGCCGAGTACGGGCCAGTGTTGGCGCCGTCGGATGCGCGCGAGCGCCAGAAATACGTGAAACCGGCGCCGAGCGGCTCGGGCAGCCGGTACACGCGTGCGGCCGTCGCCACCGGGGGTGATCTGATCGGCCTGGTGGACGATTTGCGAGAAGCCGGGGTCGGTGCCAACCTCGAGCTGCAAGTACAGGGCGCGGACGCCGCTGGTGCCGGCGTTCTCGATCAACAGAACCGGCGGTGCCGAGTCGAACGTCAGGGTCGTACCCGCGGACGGCTCGAGCGGCCTCGGAGCGGTGATCGACACGCCTGGAATAGGACCGGCCACCGAAGGCGCCGTCGGGTTTGCGCTCTTGGCGGCCTCGCAAGCGCCAAGGCAAAGTATTGCAGCGAGGGCCGTTAGCCCTCTCGTGGGGTAGAGTCTCGCCATTACAGGAATCCCTCAAATAAGACTATCGGTATAACTTCTCAAGTCTTTACGCCCTGACACTTACAGGAGAACTACCTGCGCTTTACGAACAACAGCCCACCGACCAACGAAAGGCCCATGACCATGCCGGTTGACACGAGGGAGAGTGCCACCGCAGCATCGGTCGGGAGCCCGAACCGACGGAAAAACAACGCAAAGACAGCTTCGCGGACACCGAACCCGTTAATCGAGATCGGTGCCATCTGGACCGCGAGGCTCACCGGAATGAGCACAGCGCCCAGCAGGGTTGGAAGCGGAACTGATAACCCTTGGGCGGTCAGCAAATAAAAGGCCACAATCGTAATTTGCACGACGATGGCCGCTCCGAAGGCTCCGGCCACCGCCGAAGGCGCTTTTCCGAAGCGCACGACGGCTTCTTCGAGCCGTTGCGCGCGCTCGGTGACCCACGGCCGGTTCAAGGCTCGAACCGGCGCCAGCAGGTGACCCACGAAATCTGGCATAGCGATTACAAGAATCGCTACGCCCACTCCGACGGCTGATGCGAGCCAGACCCAGCGCGCACCAGGGATGTAGGTCCCGCCAAGCCATGCCGCGAACGCACCTACCGCGGCCACCAGCAACAATGCCGTGAGCCCAAGCGCGCGATCAACGAGCACCACGGTGGTGGCGAGCGTTTTCGATCCCGCGGCCGGCGCGGTGTCCGCGATCCTCACTACATCACCGCCGATGTTGCTCGGCAGGAAGTTGTTGAAGAACGCGCTGACCCAGATCGACTCGGTCAGCTTTCGCCGATCGACTTCGATGTGTTGCGCGCGGAGCAGACGATTCCAGCGCCACACCCCGAGCATCAACTGCGCGGCGTACGCGATCAGCGCGAGTACGATCCACGCCGGGTTCATTCCGCGCACGCGTTCCCACAACGCCGCGAGATCGATCGAGCGCAGCACGAGGTACAGAAGCGCGGCGCTTACGCCGAGACGCAGGAAGATCTTCAGCAAGCGGGTGAGATGGGATTGTAACGTAACTGCCTGCTGCTCAGTTAGATATAATGAATCGTGCGCATCCTGATGCTCGCGCCGGAGCCGTTCTTCGAGCCCCGCGGCACGCCCTTCAGCGAGTACCACCGCATCAAGGCGCTCGGTGAGCTCGGCCATCACGTCGATCTCGTGACCTATCCGATCGGCCGTAACGTCGAGCTGCCTAATCTCCGCATCTTTCGCAGCCTCCGCCCGCCCTTCGTGCGCAAGGTGCGCATCGGTCCTTCGTTCACGAAGGTGGTGCTCGATACGTTGATGGTGTTCACGATCCTCCGCCGCGTGCTCGCGGATCGCTACGACGCCATTCACTCGCACGAAGAAATGGGACTCGTCGGTGTGTGGCTCGCGAAGTGGCTCGGCATCCCGCACCTCTACGACATGCACTCGAGCCTGCCGCAGCAGTTGAGTAACTTCAAATACAGCCAGTCGTCGGCGTTACGAGGCTTCTTCACCTGGGCGGAAGGCCAGATGGTGCACAAATCGCAGGTCGTGATCACGATCTGCCAGGAGCTGCAGGACACCGTCTCGGAGATGGGCGCGGGGGAGCGGTCGCTCATGATCGAGAACGTGATGGGCGGCGACGTGGACGAACCGCCTTCGCGATCGGCGGGGGAGATCCGCGCCGCGTGGGGCATTGCTCCCGAGGCGCCGCTGGCCCTCTACACCGGAACGTTCGAAGCCTATCAAGGTGTCGACATGTTGATTGCCGCATCGGCCATCGTCGCGAAGCGGCGGCCCGATGCGCGCGTGCTCGTGGTGGGCGGGGAGCCGGCCCAGGTCGAGAGCGCGAAGGAGAAGGCAGCAGCCGCGGGCGCCTCCGCGGTCATGATCTTCACCGGCCAGCAGCCGGCCAAAGAGATTCCGGGATTTGTGCAAGCCGCCGACCTGCTCGTGTCGCCGCGCATTCGCGGCACCAACACGCCGCTCAAAATCTATTCGTACCTGCGTTCGGGAAAACCGATCGTGGCGACGAACCTGTTGACGCATACGCAGGTGTTGACGGCGGAAATCGCGCGGCTCGTCGATCCGACGCCGGAACCGTTGGCGGATGCGATGGTGGCGTTGATCGAAAACCCACTCGAACGCGCGCGTTTGGGCGATGCGGCTCGACGAGTCGCGAGTGAAAAATACTCGAGGGATTCCTATCTGCGCCGCACCGCCCAGGCGTACGCGCGTCTCGGGGCAAAGGGTGCGCAGGGTGCACAGGGTGCACACGGTGCACAGGGTGCAGAGCCACGGGAGATCGCGTCGCAGTGAGGGTTCTGGTGACCGGAGCGACCGGCTTCACCGGTGGACACCTGGCATTAACGCTGGCGGCGCGTGGCGATGAAGTGCGGGCGCTGGTGCGCCCTAAGAGCCGCGCCCGGTTCGACGCCTCGAAGCTGGCGCGCAAGGGCGTGATCGCCGTTGAGGGCGACCTCCTCGATCCGGCCGCGGTGCATCGCGCCGCAGACGGCGTCGACGTCGTGTATCACATTGCCGCGACCTATCGGGAAGCAGGCCAGCGCGATTCGGCCTACCGCGCCATCAACGTCGATGGCACGCGCAACGTGTTGGACGCGGCGAAAGCCGGCGGCGCGCGACGACTGGTGCACTGCAGCACCGGCGGCGTGCATGGGCACGTTGCCAATCCGCCCGCGAATGAAGATGCGCCGTTCAATCCCGGCGACGTTTACCAGGAAACCAAGCTCGAGGCGGAGCAGGCGGCGCGTGAGTTTGGCAAGCGCACCGGTTTCGATGTGGTCGTGGCGCGGCCGATTGGAATTTACGGACCCGGCGACACGAGGTTTCTGAGAATGTTCCGCGGCCTCGCGCGGCGGCGATTTCCGATGATCGGCAGCGGCCGGGTGTTCTATCACCTGACGTTCATCGACGATCTTGTCGAAGGGTTTCGACTCTGCGGCACCATGCCCGCGGCAAAGGGCCGCACCTATCATCCTGGCGGGCCCTCGCTACACGACGCTCGAACAACTGGTGGCCATGGTGGCGAAGGAGTTGAACGTGCCGCCACCGCGCGTCCATTGGCCGGTCTGGCCGTTCTGGACCGCCGGGTTGCTGTGCGAAATGGTGTGCGTGCCGCTGGGGATCGAGCCGCCGATTTTTCGCCGGCGGGTGGACTTCTATACGAAGAGCCGGGCCTTCGATACGACGCGCGCGCAAACCGAGCTCGGCTTCGCGCCGCGAGTGGATCTCGAGGAAGGGATCAAGTTCACGGCTGACTGGTACCGACGCGAGGGCCTGCTGTGAGCCGCCTCAACGTGGTCCACATTTGCGATCACCTCGGCTGGGAGGGGTCGCGCATGCACGGCGTCAAGCGCCTGTTTGCGTGGATGATCCCGCGCTTCAACAAGGAGCGCTACCACGTCTCGCTGATCAGCCTGCGCAAGCAGGATCTCTCCGCCGATACGCTCGAAGAATTCGGCATCGACGTGACCTACCTGGCGCGTCACAAGTTCGATCCGGGCACCTATCAGGCGCTCCTAAAAGTGCTGCGCGAGAAGCAGGCCGACATCCTGCACATGCACGGCTACGGCGCCACGACGTTCGGCCGCCTGTGCGCCTGGCGCATGGGCATTCCGGCGATTCTCCATGAACACGCCAATCACGGCGACACGCCTTGGTTCCAGAAGATCGCGGACAAGTTACTGGCGCCGCATACCGACATTGCGATTGCGGTGTCCGAATCGACCGGCGAGTTCACCACGCGTGCGCGGCTGATGCCGGCCGAGCGCACCAAGGTGGTGTATCTCGGCGCGCCGCTCGACGAATTTGCGCGGGTGCGGACCGCCGATGAAATCGCGGCGGCACGATCGACGATGGGGATTACGCCCGGCACGATGGCCATCGGAACGGTGACGCGCTTGATGCCGGCGAAGGGAAACCGGTATCTGATCGAAGCCGCGCCGCGCGTGCTGGCCGCCCACCCCGAAGCGCGCTTTTTCATCGTCGGCGAAGGCGAGCTGCAATCCGAGCTCGAGGCGCAGGCGCGCGCACTCAACCTTGGCGACCGCATGGTCTTCACCGGCTTCACGCGCGACGTGGGCGCCGCGCTCTCGGCGCTCGATCTGCTTGTGTTCCCATCGCTGGCTGAAGGCACGCCGCTGACCATGTTCGAAGCGCTGGCCATGGGCAAGCCCATTGTCGCCACCGACGCGGACGGTCTGGTCGATGTCTTGACCGATCGCCGGGACGCGCTGGTGGTGCCCAAGGCGAACGCCGAGGCCCTGGCTGGCGCCATCACGACGCTGCTCGAATCGCAGCCGCTGGCCGCGGCCCTGGGGGCGGAGGCGAGAAAGACCGGGGCACGCTACGACATTGCCGCCTTCGTCCGAAAAATGGAGCGGTTGTACGAGCTACTGCATGAAACCTCGCGCGCGCAGGGGCGGGCGGGTATCCTGAAGACGGACCTCAGCTTCTTGACCACTGCGAAATGACCACCATCGATACCAGCGTGGCGGCGCGCCTGCAGGGACGCAGCCTCGCTTGGCGCCTGGGGGCCAGCACGACCGCAGCGATTGGCGTGCTGCTGGTCACGTGGGCGATCTCGCTTGACGTGGTCAAGGCCTCGGGCGGCGGCTTCTTCGGTGATGCCGCGACCTATTACACGCTGGGCCACAGCCTCGCGAGCGATTTCGACTTCGCGTATCAACGCGATGATCTCGTCCGCGTGTGGGAGGAGTTCCCCACGGGTCCCGAGGGTCTGTTCCTCAAGCGGGGCCGCGACTCGCAACTGTTCTTCGCGAAGGCCTACATCTATCCGCTGCTTGCGGCGCCCTTCATCTGGTTGTTCGGCACCAACGGCTTCCTCGTGCTGCACGCGTTGTTAATGACGGCCTGCTTCCTGTGCGCGTACTCCTTCCTGGCCGCGCGCAGCCATCCGGTCAGCGCGCTGATCTTCGCGTTCGCCTTCCTGTTCGTCTCGCTCGTGCCGATCTACATGGTGCAGCTCGGGCCTGACTTCTTCATCTTTGCCATCGTCCTGTTTGGCTATTACTTCTGGTGTTACAAGGAGGCCGTCGGTCCGGCGCCCGAGGAGGCGCGGCCCTGGTGGTATACGCGCTGGCTGCTGTCGCCGCGCTCGGACGTGGTGGCGGCCGTGCTTCTCGGGATCAGCGTGTTCGCCAAGCCCACCAACATCGCGTTGATCCTGCCGCTGCTGGTTTCGGCGGCGCTGCGCCGGCAATGGACGCGCGGGTTCAAGATCGGCGCGATCTTCGGCGTCGTTGTGGCGGCGCTCTTCGCGCTGAACATCGCGGTGACGGGCGAATGGAACTATCAGGGCGGCGAACGCAAGACGTTCTACAGCACGGACGGCGTGGGTTTCGAAGGCGGATTCCCTTACCAGAACGAAACCGATACCTTCGATACCGTCGGCCTCGGCCGGGTCGGCGGCGGTTCGTTCGACGTCTTGTTTACCCGTGACGCACTGCTCGAAGTGTTTCCCCACAACCTTGGTTACTTTCTGTTCGGCCGGCATCACGGATTTGCGATCTATTTCTTTCCAGGGCTGATGGCGATCCTTTTGTTTCTGGTTGCGACGCGCGATCGCGCGATGTGGCAATGGCTCACGCTGGTGG
This sequence comes from uncultured Acidimicrobiia bacterium, assembly GCA_963784445.1. Lineage (GTDB taxonomy): Bacteria > Acidobacteriota > Vicinamibacteria > Vicinamibacterales > UBA2999 > 12-FULL-67-14b. The sequence goes on from CAWARO010000005.1 coordinate 56,920, forward strand.
CGGGTGTCGGTACCGCGGTCGTGTTGTTGCTCTATATGCCGTTCACCTGGTCGGGTGGCGGCGGCCCCGTAGGCAATCGCTATTTCCTTGGCACGTACGGCGTATTCCTGTTTCTCGTGCCGCCTCTGCAAACGGCAGTGGCGGGCATCCTGACGCTGGCGATTAGCGGACTGTTTGTGATGCCGATCGTCTCGAATCCATTCTTTGCGGTTCGCAACCCTTCGGACCACAGCAAGAGCGGTCTGTATCGTTGGCTGCCCACCGAATTGACGATGGTCAACGACTTGCCGGTGAACACCAGCCGCGACCGCACGCGGCAACCGCTGGGCGGCACGCCGCCGGTACTCGCGTACTTCATCGACGACAACGTGTACAACCGCGAAGGCAATGCCTTTTGGGTCAAAGGCGAATCGAGCGCGGACATTCTGCTGCGCGCGCCGATCGAGCCGGAGGCGGCGGTGTTGGGCGCCCAGGCGCGGCGATCGCTTGAGATCGCAAAGCTGACGGTCACGTTCGAGACGGGGCCCAAGCCGAACCGCGTGACGATCGATACCGGTAATGAGGAGCGCGTCATCGATATGGCGCCGAGTTCGCTACAGACCTTCGAGCTCGAGATGCTGCACGGCGTGCCGTACAAGTACCATCCGGACTTCCCGACCAACTACGTCTACATAATCAACATCTCGTCCTCGACCGGCTTCGTGCCGATGTTCGAGAACGGCGCGCCCGACAGCCGGTTCCTCGGCGTGATGGTCCGCATTGTGCCCACCTACGCGGAGCCGAAGTAGTGGCCGCGATTGCGGTGGTCACCTCCAGCCCGCCGTTTGCCGAGGGCGGCCACCTGGTGATGGCGCGCGAGTTGGTGCGCGCGTTGCGCGAGGAAGGGCACGACACCGGATTGGTGGTCACGCCGCAGAATCGATTCGGACGGCAGGGAACGGCCTACCTCGCCGCATGGTGCACCGACGTTCAGATGGCCCACGAGGAACGCAAGGTCGACCAGGTGATCAGCCTGCGGTTTCCGGGGTATGCGGTGCAACATCCGAATCACGTGCTCTGGCTGAACCATCGCATGCGCGAGTACTACGATTTGTGGGACCAGTTCAGCTCGCACCTGTCGTGGAAAGGGAAGATCAAGGAGCGAACGCGCCGCGCAATCGTTCACAGCGTTGACAAATACCTCTTCGAGAAGATGCAACGCCGCTTTGTCATCTCAGGCACCGTGCAGGCGCGCCTTCGCCGCTTCGGCGGCATTCAGTCCGAGGTGTTGTATCCACCGCCGCCCAAGCGCGACTACCGGCACGATTATTACGGCGATTACCTGTTCGGCGTGTCGCGGTTATCGCCGTTGAAGCGGTTCGACCTCGTGCTGCGCGCGCTGGCTGAACCGATCGCGGCCGGCATCAAGTGCGTGATCGCCGGCGAGGGGGCGGAGCTGGATCGACTGGTCAAACTTCGCAGTCACCTCGAGCTCGATCATCGTGTGCAGTTTGTGGGCCGCCTCGACGAGGCGGGGCTCATCGAACACCTGGCGCGCTGCCGGGCGGTGGTCTTCCCGCCGTGGAATGAAGATTACGGCTTCGTGACGGTGGAAGCCTTCATGTGCGGCAAGCCGGTGCTCACGTGCCACGATAGCGGCGGGCCATCGGAGCTCGTGCGCGATGGTGAGAACGGCTTTGTGACCGCTCCCACTCCTGAGGCGCTGGCCGCGGCGATGCGCCGCCTGATGGACGATCGGAACCAAACGATGCGGATGGGGGAGACAGGTGCGTGCCAGGCTGCAGCCATGACCTGGCACGACGCGATCCAGAAGCTGTTGCTGCCGGGGCGTTGATGATGCCTGATTCCCTCCGTTTCTTTCTCCGTGTCCTCGGCATCTCAGCGCTCGTGATGAGCGCGGTGGGATGCGGCGCGCCCACGGAGCGAGAAACTCTGAACGTAAGGCAGTTAGAGACCCCGCGATTCGATCCGCCGCCGCCACCGACCGGGACCGCATTACACGAGCTGCGCACCGATCTCGCGGGTCCGGAAGGCCGTTCGCTCCTCGCCAAGTTCGTCCCCTCGCAAGGTGCGGCCTTGCTCATTGCCTTGCTCGTCATGCTGTTGGTGGCGTTTGACTGGAACCGTCCGGGGCAGTCACGCAACATCGAACTGCTGGCGCTATTGCCGATCGGATTCCTCCTGTTCGAGGTGATGCGGTTCTTCGCGCTGCTGCAGGATCCGAGCTATTGGCAGCTGATGGATGCGGTATTCATCAGCATCATGTTCTTCAGCGTCTTGCTGCTCGCCTTCGCGTTGACGCGGATGAAGCGGCCGCACGCGGAGCCGTGGCGGCCGAACCTGCCGAAGCGCGCGCTGATGGTGCTGACGCTGGTGCTGTTGAGCCTCAACGTCATGGCCGGGCTCCTGCGCGAACCGGACGATGTGGGGTTCTACACGAATCTCGGCGCCCAACGGCTCCGCGAGCGCGCGATGTTCCCGTACGGTGATCCGCTGCTGACCAACACGCCCGGCGCCACTTACAGTCCGATCCTGTATTTCTCTCATCTGGCGTACCAGGTGATGCTCGTGCCGGTTCAAAACGCGCCGGACCCGCGCCCCGAGTTCGGCGTGTATGTGTTGCCGCCGATTCTTGCGAGTCAGCTGGCGACCGTCACCTTCCACATTCTTGGCGTCATCGGGTTGTTTGTTGCGGCCCGCCGGTTGATTGGCAATGACGGCGCCTGGGGTGTGACGGCGCTGTATTGCGGCAGTGCCTACGTTATGGGCGTCGGCGGCGATCGCGAAATGATCAACGGGATGACGTTCGCGTCTCACATTGCGCCGGCGGCCGTCACCATGCTGGCCTTTGCGGCCTTGCCGCGGCCCTGGTTGTCGGGCGCGCTGCTCGCGACCGCGACGTGGACGCTGTTCTATCCCGCGTTTTTCTTCCCGGCGTGGGCGGGCTATTACTGGCGATCGAGGACGCAGTTGATCGCGTTTGTTGGCGGCTTTGCGATCGCCGGCCTGGTGATCGGCGTGCCGGTGTTGCTGCGATCGCAGCCGATTGAAGGACGCGGCGTGATTAGTACCGGTGCTCCACGAAACCCAGGGCCACCAGCAGGATCCCAACGCCTACGGATCGAGCCCGTTCGGGTTCTGGGGCCAGCGCGGCGGCATCCGCGCGATTCTCCGCGACCCGCTCGTGGCCGGACAACCGAACACGGCGCCGGCGTTTCTGTTGTTTGCGGCCTTCGTGGTGGGCGGTTTTTTCCTCGCGCGCGGGAACACCGAGGTCCAACTCGCGCTTTTGACCGGCGCCCTCGGCATCGCAACGCAGTTGTGGAAGATCCACGGCACCGGTGTCTACGTGACCTGGTATTACGGTTTTCTGCTCCTCGGGTTTTTAGGCCATCACGGCCGTGCCTTATGGCAGACGCAGGAATGGCCGACACTCACTCATGAGGCGGCAACCGCTGAGACGCGTGCTAATATGAATCGCCCCATATAGATAGAGGAAACAGGAAACATGCCGTATCGAATTCAGTTGAGGAAAGCTGCGATCGTGATGTGCGCCGCCGTAGCCATGGCGTGCGAGGGCGGAATGCGCTCGCCCGTGGAGCCCAGCGCCGTAAAGGAATCACATTCCGCGTTGAACGCGGACGGTTCGAACCTGAAAGTCTCGGCGCCCGTCGCCTTGGTGCCGCTGTTCGAATCCACCAACGTCGCCCTGACGCCGACGTTGGCCGCCATCGGCAGCATCGGAACGAACGTGGCCAGCCCCGGCATGTCGTACCGCTTCCAGGTCGCCGATAGCGATTCGTTCGACAACATCGTCGCCAACGGGCAGGGCGCGGTTGACGCCTCAGGAATCGTTCGCTACACCGTTGCTCCCGCCCTGACCGCCGCCAAGCGGTATGTGTGGCGCGTGCGCGCGGAGCTGTCGGACGCCTCAGGCCCGTGGTCGAATCTAGGCGCGTTCACCACTGCTGGCGGCGGTAGCCCGGTGGTTCCCGGCGGTGGTCCAAGCCCGAGCGCGGGTCCGCGGCCGGCCGATCCGCCTCCCGGCTCACGGCTGCCGCTGCCCGACATGATTGGCGTGCTGGCGCGATTCTCGGATGCTCGCGATTCCTGCCCGCGCGGCCTCAAGTACGTGAACAACCCATGGCAGGACCGCGTGATCGACGCGTTCCGCCAGATCGATTCGCGTTGGGGCTACAACGGCAAGCCGAATCGCAGTGCGGCCGACAACGGCGGCGTCCCTGTCAGCGCCGCCGGCGACGAAGCGGCGTATCACTACGGTGGCGGACCCGACCAGGGTTCATTCGACGTGCATCTTGTCGACATGCTGATCGGACACTGCGGAGACTTCCCGACGCTGACGTGGCGCGTGTTTACGGGCGAAGAGCCCGGCTTCTGGACCGGCGTCGGCCGCTTCTAAGCCGCAACTTTCGCAGTCTTCAGGTCCGACCTCCACATGGAGGCCGGACCTTTTTATTTCACCCAGTGACTTTGAAACACTTCGAGAATCTTCACTGCCGCAATCTCGTTGGCCCGCGCGCTCGGATGGTGATCGAGCGGACTCACCCAGAGAGAGCGGCGATCTTTCACATTGGCGAAGTCGCGTCGCAAATCAAGGCAGCGAATACCCTCTTCCTGGCAAATCGTGAGCACGCGCTCGTGTAGGAACTCGAAGGGGTAAGTCGCATCCAGCGCAGGGCCGGTGTCGGGAAACAGGACGATGCCGATGCCGATGTTGTGGCGGCGGGCCGTGTCGATGATCTCGCGAAGCTGTCCGGCGTCACGCCGCGCATCGGCGCTGGCGGCATCGCCGGCCAACGCCTTCAGGTAATCGGCGTACAGACGGCGACCAGCCGAGCGCAATCTGCATCTCCGCCCAACGCATGTTCGCCATCACATAGAGCGCGGAGTGCCGGTTCAACAATCGGTGCATGGCCGGGTGCGGTGCGAGCGTGACCTGCCGCGGCCGCCTGGCGAGATCGTCGCCTTCGATATCGTTGACGAACCACTGGAGCAGCACGAAATCCGGATGCGCGGCCAGCACGCGCGATCGCAGCATCTCCAGGTGGTGCGGCGTATTGTTGCCGGCGATCGCGAAGTTCAGTACTTCGATCCGGTCCGGCAGCCACTTCTCCATTAGGTCGGAATAGCGCTCTTCCGCCGGCAGGCCATTGCCGAACGTGAACGAGTCGCCGATCAGGGCCACGCGATAGGTATTGGCCGCTTTCTGAAGGCTGAAGCTGCGCTCGCGCACCCCGTGCTCGTTGAAGAACACATCGCTTATCCAGCGCCGCGAGAAGAAGCTGGTGCTGTCGGCGCTGATGGTGACGTTCCTGAAGACGAACCGCGTGGCGGCTTCCACGGCGAGAGCCGCCAATGTGCAGGTGACGCCGAGCAGGATGATGCGGTTGCGCCACGCGCGGAACGCGGCATCGGACAGTCGAAGGCGGATCGAAATCGCGAGCGCGATGAAGCCGATCGCCATCGTCAGCGACAGTGACGACACAGAGATCATTGTCGCTCAAAACGCTTGGCAGGACCGGCGCGGTCGGCGAAAATCAAGCCAATGGCCGCTACCGACACCACACCGACTCCCGATGCGAACGCCGGCGCCCTGCGCCGGCTCAAGACCGCCAACACGATCCTCGCGCTCGCGGTCCTCGTGCTGCTTGGCCAGGCGGCCTGGCAGGCGATGAACGCGAGCTCGCTGAAGGCGCAGCTCCAGCAGGCCGAGCGCGATCTCGAGACCCGCGTGGAACGGCTTGCCGCCGAAAAGCTGAAGGCCCGCCGCGAGGACACGGTGGCTGCCGTCCAGTGGCTCGATGACTTCTACCGCGCGCCCGAGGGGTTGCAGCGCCCCAACGGATTGTGGCGCGCCGACATCAACAAAACTGACGCCGAAGCCATCGGCGTCTGGGTGCTCGACGTCTACCTGCAGGCCCGCATCGGCGGCGCCTCGGATGCCGAAGCCCGCAAAGCGATCGAAGACGCGATCCGGGGCTCCGATGAGTGGAAGCAGAAACACCCCTAGGCGTCTTGAAGGCGCGAAATCCGATGCGAATGAGTCAAGTTTTCGACCGGCCTTCAAGACGTCTCGCCCCGCCGGAGGCGGGGCAAAACGACGCTGCCCTAGCGAGGCTACGCCAACATGAATTGCCGGTCTGAGGCGGAGCCTCGCTAGGGTTAACGCGGACCGACGACAGCGTAGACGCGGCCGGCGCCTTCCGAATGAATGAGCACCAAGTCCGGCGAGCGCGCCAACTGCGATTCGGCCGCTTGCCACTCGTTGCCCGGGTACTGGTCCGTGTGCACCACCACGTGTGTGACGCCAACCTCGCGCAGCGCGTCGATGGTGGCCGGCGCGGGAAAATCCGTCAGCTTCATGTAGAGCTCATCGTGCAACGGCCGGCGGATGCCGCTGTAGCCGTGCACCGTCTTCTGCCAATGCGCGGTGGCGTGGAGCATGGCGGTGGTGTGATGCCGCTCGTATTGGCCCAGGTGTCCCGGACTCGGCACGGGCACTTCGGCAATCGTGAACGGCTTTGGAAGCGTGTTGAGCCATCGATCGATGGCCGGGATTTCGAGGGCGTACGGTACGCCGGCGAACGGATAGCTGGTGTATTCGGCGAGCAGTAACGTGGCGAGCGCGGCCGCGGCCATCGCTCGAGCTCGCGGCGACAGCCGCACGGTAAGGCGATCGAAGGCGGCGGCGGCAAGCACCGCTAGGCACAACATCACGAGCAGGATGAAGCGCGACGGCACGCGGATGAAATTGAACCCTGGCAGTAGGTGCACGTACCGCCAGATGTCGATCGGCCACGTCACGAACATCAGCGCGGAGACCAGCGCCAGCAGTCCGAAATACCCGGTTGGGTCGTCGCGCAATCGGCCACGAATCGGGCGCCATGTGATCAGTGCGATCATCGCGAGTAGGATTGCGAGGATGCCTGGAAACAAGAATGCCACGGCTTCATCGTTGACCGTTCGCCCGAGCACAACGCTGTGCAGATATTCATGGACGCGCGACGGCGACGCGAGAAATTCCGCGAGCCGCGGCATCGAGTCCTCCGGGTATTCGCGCCTGAGGCCGGCCTCAACCTGTACGGTCCGATAGGGGAGTAAGACCCAGACGGAAGGCGCCAGTAGGTACGCGCCGGTCGCGCCGCAATCCTTCAGCCACTGTCGAATGGCGATCGGCTGTCCGACGGCGATCCGCCATGCGAGCAGGAGGACGATGGCGATCGCCAGAAATGCCGCGCCGTGGCCGCTCGAGAGCACTTGCAGGGTGAAGCATCCGAGGGCGAACAGCAAATCACGCCGCCGGCCCCGTTCGAGATAGCTGTGAACAAACGCGAGCGTGAACGGGATCCACTGCAGTGCGGTCAGGTGCAGCTGGCCCATCTTGAAAAAGCGCGGCGGCGCAAACGCAAACACCAATCCACAGAGAAACGCCGCGGACGGATGCAGCTGCCAGCGCCGCGCTAGGAAATACGCGCCCACTCCGCAGAGCACACACGTGACGAGCGCCACCAGGTTCATAGCGAACACGAGGTCCCCGGTCAGCCAGATGATGGGCGCCGCCAAGAAGGCGCTACCGATCAGGTTCTCCGAATACGCGAGTGTGTTGGCATACGGGTAGTAAATGTTCGCATCGAAGATCAGCAGCGGCTGGTGCAGAAAGGCGTGGGTGTCCCACGCCAGCGTCCAGATAAAGAGGTGTGTGTCTGGCAGATCCGCCAGCACCAGCGATCCCGGTGATGCAGAGAAGGGATAGGCCATCACGAACGTGAGGGCCGCATACAACGCGGAGACCAGGATGAGGCGTCGCGCCTCGCCGCCGATAAGCACTGGGTCAGCGACAAGTATAATCGTCGGGTGGGATATCGGACGCCCCTCGAGGCGCGCCTCGCGAAGAAAACTACCAAGGCCATTGTCGACTTCAACCTGGTTGAAGACGGCGATCGGATCATGGTCGGGCTCTCCGGCGGCAAAGACAGCTGGGCTTTGATCCAGATTCTCGATGTCCTCCAGAAGCGGGCGCCGATCGACTTTTCAATCGTCGCCGTCAACGTCGATTCGGGTTACGAAGGCTATCAGCACACGCAGGTCGCGGCGGCGTGCCTGGAACGCGGCTGGGAATTTCACAGCGAGCACACCACGATCGGCGCGGTGATCGACGACAAGCTCGACAGCGACGACACGCCTTGCTCGCTCTGCGCGCGGCTGCGCCGCGGCGTGCTGTATCGGCTGGCGAAGCAGACCGGCGCCACCAAGATCGCGCTCGGGCATCACCTGGATGATTTCGTCGAGACGGTGCTGCTGAACCTGTTCTTTGCCGGAGCGCTGAAGGCGATGCCGGCGCGTCTGACCTCCGACAACGGCCAGCACGTGGTGATTCGGCCGCTGGTCTATGTCACCGAAGCCGAGGCGCGGGCGTATTGCAAGGAACGCGAGCTGCCAATTATCGGCTGCTGCTGCCCGGCGTGCGGCGACCTGAGTTTGCAGCGGCAACGGATCAAGCGGCTGATCGTCGAGCTCGAACGCGAGCATCCCAACGTCAAGGCGTCGATGATCAAGGCGCTCGGAAACGTCATGCCGCGCCACCTCCTCGACCGCCGATTGAATCCTGTCGGCGAGATTCGCAAGGCACTGTCGAGCAAGCTCGAGGAGTTCGACGACGTTCCGGCTGATGTGCCGTTGATTCCATTAATGCTGAAGTAGCCCAAGACCCAAGACCACATGCGAGCGGTCGTCCAGCGAGTCACCTCTGCGCGAGTAACGGTCAGCGACCGCGTTACCGGCGAGATTGCCGCCGGCCTGCTCGTTCTTCTTGGGGTCGAGCAAGGCGATGGCCCGCCGGATGTTCACTACATCGCGGCAAAGATCCGCGACTTGCGCATCTTCCCGGACGAGGCCGGCAAGATGAACCGATCGCTGCTCGACCAACAGGGTGCGGCCCTCGTCGTCTCCCAGTTCACATTGTCTGGCGACGCCCGCAATGGGCGACGCCCGTCCTTTGCATCCGCGGCGCCGCCGGGGATTGCCCGCGCCCTCTACGAAGAGGTCGTGCGAGAATTGAAGACCAGTGGGCTGCGCGTCGAGACTGGCGAGTTCCAGGCGATGATGCAGGTGGCGCTGGTCAACGACGGCCCGGTGACGATTCTTCTCGACAGCAGGAAAGCGTTTTGATGATTCGTACTTTGATTGTGGTCCTGGCGTTCGTCGCGGCGGCCGTTCCCTCATTCGCGCAGCAGCGTCCCTTACAAACCGAAGATCCCGAGACCATTGGCTCGGGCCGCATCCTGATCGAGGCCGGCGTCGACTACAACCGCGACGTGAACTACCCGGTGTCCGGTCTGCGCGGCAACCTTTTCACGGTCCCTGCACTCGGAGTGAGCTTGGGCGTGAGTTCGATTGCCGAGATTCAGATGCACATCGGGGGCTATCAGCAACTGAAAATCACCGATCAGGTGTCGACAGCGCCGTTGGCCAGCTTCCTGCTGCTGGACGGCGACACCACCGATGATCTGGAGGACATGCACGTGGGCGCCAAAGTGCGGCTCGTGAGCGAAACCGCGAGCCGGCCGTCGCTGGCCACGCGCTTTTCCACGCGTTTGCCGAACGCCGGCAACGAGTCGGGCCTCGGCAAGGACGTGCAGGACTTCGAAACCTCGATCCTGCTGGCCAAGACCGTCCGGTCGGTCCGGGTGGTCGGCAACGTCGGTCTGCTGATGCTTGGCAATCCTACGCGGCTGGCCGCGCAGGACGACCTGCTGTTCTACAACCTGTCGGTCGCGCGCGCGGTGAGTGCGGCGGCCGAAGTGGTGGGCGAGTTCGTCGGCCGCGCCAACTTCGCGAATACGACCACGCCCGGTGCGGAAGACCGCGGCCTGTTACGCTTCGGCGCTCGCTATACCCACGCAGGCGTGCGGCTCGACGGCGGCATCCTGCTCGGGCTGACGCCGCGTGATCCCGAGATTGGCTTCACCGCCGGTTTCACGTGGGTGTTCCAGGCCGCCACGATTCCTTGATGTTGCAGATCGCGAAGGCTCACGCGTACGGAAACGATTTTCTGTTCGTGCCGATGGAGCAGGTCGAGGGCCTGCGTCTCGACGAGCTGTCGCGGCGATTGTGCGAGCGTCACTCCGGTCTGGGCGGCGACGGGGTGATCTATTACACGATCGCGGCCGATGCCACCGCGCGCATGAAGTTGATCAATACCGACGGCAGCCCATCGGAGCTGTCTGGCAACGGCCTGCGCTGTTTGGCGGCGTTGGTCCTGTATCAGCGTGAAGCGGCCAAGCTTCCGACCGTCTCGGAAGTGCGCGTCGATACCGATGCGGGTTGGAAGACGCTCACGCTGATCGGCTGGCAGGGCTCGCGCTACACATTCCGGGCGGCGATGGGACAGCCCGAACGCGTGCGCCAGGAGACCATCGAGGCGGCGGGTGAGTCCTTGACCGTGACGACGTTGGCGATTGGCAATCCGCAGTGCGTGGCGCTGGTGAGAGCGTTACCGGATCAGGAGCGCTTCAATCGTCTCGGCCCGGCGCTGGCCACGCACCAACGGTTTCCCGAAGGCACCAACGTCGAGTTCGCCCTCGTCGAGTCGACGGATCGGGTCCGCATCATGATCTGGGAGCGGGGCGTGGGCCCCACGCATGCCTCCGGCACCGGCGCGTGTGCGTCGGCGATCGCGGCCATCGCCCACGGCGGCGCCGCCCACGACGTCGAGGTCACCTCGCCGGGCGGCACCCAACGCGTCGAGTGGCGGGACGATGGGATCTTTCTGACCGGGTGGGCGGAAATCGTGTTCGATGGTCGTTGGGTACCATCACTTGCAGACGTTTCATGAGGCGGTTGGCGCCGTAGAAACGTTTTCGCCCGCCGAAGAGCAGTTCAATCGGCGGCGGCGGACCGCAGGCCTGTTTCTCGCGCCGGCGGTATTCCTCATCCTCTTGTTCGCGCCGTTCGATCTGCCCGTGCTCGCGCATCGTATGGCGGCGATCATGGGCATGGTGGTAGTCCTGTGGATTACCGAGGCGCTGCCGCTGGCGATCACGGCCATCCTTGGTCCGTGTCTCGCGGTGGTGCTCGGCATCACCACCGGCCGCGCCGCTCTCGCGCCGTTCGCGGATCCCATCATCTTTCTCTTCATCGGCGGCTTCATGCTGGCGCAGGCGATGTTCGTCCACGGCGTCGATCGGCGCATTGCCTATAGCGCGCTGGCCATGCCCGGCGTTGGCACGAGCGCCTTTCGCATCCTGATGGTCTACGGCGCGGTCTGCACCGCGCTGTCGATGTGGATCAGCAATACCGCCACCACCGCGATGATGTTTCCGATCGGCCTATCGATCATCGCGCACCTGTCGCGCACATCGACGGACAAGGCGATGGTGCGCCGGTATGCGCTGGCGATGATGCTGATCACGTCGTTCGGTCCATCGATTGGCGGCATGGGCACGCCGGTGGGGACGCCGCCGAACCTGATCGGGATCGGCATGCTCGAGAAGATCGTCGGCCAGCAGGTCTCGTTCTTCTCATGGATGGCGCTCGGCGTCCCGATCGTGCTCGTGCTGTTCGGCTATCTCCTGATCCAGTTTTACTGGACGTCGGTGCGGGGATTCGAGGTGGCTGCCGGCAGCACCGAGCTCGTGCATCGTGAGCTCGAACGGCTCGGCAAGACGACGGTTGGCCAGCGCAACGTGCTGCTGGCGTTTGCCTTCACCATCCTGTTGTGGATCCTGCCCGGCGTGTTGGCCATTATCGGCGCCGATCAATCGCAATTTGCGCAGGCGTACGCCACACACATGCCTGAAGGCGTAGCGGCCATGATCGGGGCGTGCCTGTTGTTCGTGTTGCCGGTCGACTGGCGCGAACGCCGCTTCACGCTGACCTGGGACGAGGCGGTGAAAATCGACTGGGGCATCACGCTGCTGTATGGCGGCGGGCTGGCGCTTGGCGAGATGTCCTTTTCAACGGGACTGGCGCAGGCCATTGGCGAAGGCGTGACGAGCTGGTTGCCCTCGCAGTCGACGTTTGCGCTAACCATGCTGTTTACCGCGGCGGCCATCATCGTGTCGGAAGCGGCGTCGAACACCGCCTCGGCCAACATGATCATTCCGATTGCCATCGCCGTGTCACAGGCGGCGGGCGTGCGGCCAATCGAACCGGTGCTCGGCGCCACGCTGGGCGCGAGCATGGGATTCATGATGCCCGTCTCAACCGCGCCCAACGCGATCGTCTACAGCTCCGGCTACGTCCCGATCGGGCAGATGATGCGCCAGGGCGTGTTCCTCGATCTCGTGGCGTTCGTTGTGATTGTCACGACGGTGATGATCCTCGGACCGATCCTTTTTTGATCATCGCGACGGGCGCGAGGCTGGCGGATTTCGCGATCCGCGGTGGAACGCCCTAGCGCTTGCGGCGAGTCGATAAAGGTGACGCGACCGCGTCGATTTCGGTCAAAGCGGCCTGAAGATTGGCGGCGGTGCCGTTCAGCGCCTTCGTGACCGCCGCGTAGTTCTCGCCGGCCAGCGCTGAGCGCGCTTCTTGCAGCATCTTTTCGGCGGCGGCCACCGTGGCCCGCGGTTCGCGAAGGGTGCGCCCGTTCAAGCGAATGATGTCTGGGTCTTTGAGCTGCGCCTGCGCGCGCGAAATCAGCGTGGCCACTTCGGCAATGGCGCGCTCGGCCTGCCCCCGCGCGTCGGCCCGGCCTTCGACCGCCATCTTGGCGGCGCTTTGCGCGCGTTCGCGGCTGTCGATCGCGTGGTTCAGCGCCAACCGGTAGTCGCGGGCGGCCACGGCTTCTTCGGCTCGCTTGAGCGCATCGGTGGCGGCGGCGAATTCCGTGATGGCAAACCGATCGGCGCCCGCGGCACGGGCCGCATCGATCGCGCCTTGCGCCTGGTTGATTTCCTTGTTCGGAGGTTCGGCGCAGCTGGCAGAGAGGACGAGGATGACGAGCGCCAGGCGGCGGCCCACGCGGAGCATGTCTCACGAGTATACGTCACGGCCCGAGCGCGTTCGGCGCGCGCGGGCGCCACGGTCGCCGATGATCAGCTACCATGAAGGGTCGGGCCCGATGGCAAAGGTGCCAGTGGTGGACCGGCCGCGCGAGAAGCTGGCGCGCGTGGGCGCGCTGGCGTTGGGCGATAACGAGCTGGTGGCGCTCGTGCTCGGTGCCGGCACCCGCCAGCGAGGCGCCCTGGTTGTGGCGCAGGACGTGATCGCGCTGGCCGGCGGCGTGCCCGGGCTCGTCAAGCTCGATCTCGACGAGCTCGATCGCGTGCCCGGGGTCGGCGCTTCGCGGGCGGCGCGCCTGCTGGCGGCGGTGGAACTGGGGCGGCGCACGTTGTTCGGCAAAGACGAGGAGCGGCCGCAGATGCTGAGTACGGCCGACCTCGCAGACTACTTGTGGCCGCGCTACGGGGGCTTCGCGGTTGAGCGTTTTGGTGTGGTGCTGCTGGATCAGAAGCAGCGAGTCATTCGCAGCCTGATCCTGTCGACCGGGACGGCCGAGTCGAGCGTGTCGCATCCGCGCGATGTGTTTCGGGCCGCGGCGCTGGCGTCGGCCACGAGCGTCGCGGTGTTTCACAACCATCCGTCCGGCGATCCGCTGCCGAGTGGCGCGGATCGTTACATCACGCGGCGGCTGATGGAGGCCGGCGATGTGATGGGGATTGAAGTGATGGACCACATCATTCTTGGCAGCAAGACGTATTTCAGCTTCAAGGAAGAGTCGAAACGGTGAAGATCCTCTACTTTGACTGCTTCGCGGGCGCGGCCGGGGACATGCTCCTTGGCGCGTTGCTGGACGCCGGTCTGCCGTTCGACGAGCTGAAACGCGCGCTGGGCAGCCTGGCGGTTGAGGGCTGGGACGTGTCCGTCGATCGTGTGATCAAGACCGGGGTGACCGCGACCAAGTTTCGCGTCCACGAACATGTCCATGCGCACGGCAGCGACGGCGACGGGCATCACCACAAGCATTACCACCTGAAACACATCTTCGCCGCGATCGAGCGGTCCGCATTGAATGAGGCGGGCAAGGCGAAAGCGGTCAAGATGTTTCAACGGCTGGCGGAGGCCGAGGCGGCGATTCACGGAACGACGATGGCAAGGGTCCACCTGCATGAAGTCGGTGCGCTCGACTCGATCATCGATATTGTTGGCGCCGTGTTCGCGCTGGAATGGTTCAACGCCGATCGCATCGTCGTATCGCCGATGAACGTGGGCGGAGGCCTGGTGAAGTCGGCGCATGGCGTGTTTCCGGTGCCCGCGCCGGCCACGCTGGCGCTGTTAAAAAATGCCCCCGTGTACTCCAGCGGCATCCAGTCGGAGCTGCTGACGCCGACCGGCGCGCTGATTTTGACCGAATACGCGCACGAGTTCGGCCCAGTGCCGCCGATGACGATCGATCGGGTTGGGTACGGCGCCGGCGATCGTGAGCTCAAAGAGACGCCGAATGTGGTGCGTGTGCTGGTGGGGGAGACTGAATCAGTCAAGCCCTCAGGCCCTCAAGCCCCCAAGCCCTCAAGTCACGCCGTCACTGTCATCGAATGCGAGATCGACGACATGAACCCGCAAATCTTCGGCGTCCTGATGGACAAGCTGTATGCCGCGGGCGCACTCGAGGTGTTCTATTCCGCCGTGCAGATGAAGAAAAACCGCCCAGGCACGCTGATGACCATTGTGGCCAGGCCGGAGCAGCGTGACACCATGACAGAGATCGTGTTCCGTGAATCGACCACCATCGGCGTGCGCTACCAGGAGTTGGTGCGTGAGTGTCTCGACCGCGAGATGGTCACGGTGTCGACGCCGATTGGTCCGGTGCGATTCAAGGTGGCACGCCGCAACGGGCGGGTGCTAAACGCCCAGCCGGAATTCGACGATCTCGCGAAACTGTCACAGGAGCGCGGCATCCCAATCAAGGACGCGCAGGCAATCGCGCACAAGGCGTGGCTCGACCGATGAAATATTTTCTGACTACGGCGATCGATTTCGTGAACAGCCGGCCGCATCTCGGCACGGCCTACGAAAAGATCACCGCCGACATCATTGCGAGATACCGCCGACTGGCGGGGTTCGAGACCCATTTCCTGATGGGCAACGACGAGCATTCGCAAAACGTGTTTCGCAAGGCTGCCGAGCAGGGAAAAGATCCGCTCGCGTACTGCGACGAGATGGAGCAGGTGTTCCGCGGCGTGTGGAAGCGGCTCGACCTCTCGTTCGACGATTTTATCCGCACGACCGATCGGAAGCGTCACTTCCCGGCGGTGCAGGCCATGGCGCAGGCCTGCTTCGACAACGGCGACATCTACGAGGGCGCCTACGAAGGCTGGTACTGCGTCGGCTGCGAGGCGTTCAAGCCGGAGAAGGACCTCGTCGACGGCAATTGTCCGATCCACAACACCAAGCCGGAGTGGATACGCGAGAAGAACTGGTTCTTCAAATTATCGAAGTACCAGCAGCCGCTGCTCGATCACTACAACCAGCATCCGAGCTTCATCGAGCCCGAGATTCGCCGCAATGAGATCCTCCGCCTGGTCGAGAGCGGCCTCGAAGACATCTCGATGAGCCGTGCCGGCCAGTCGTGGGGTATTCCGGTCCCGTTCGATCCGACCAGCGTCGTCTACGTGTGGTTCGACGCCTTGATCAACTATGCCGCGGCGGTGGGCTACGGCTGGGACGACGGTTTGTTGAAGCAGTGGTGGCCCGCGAACCTTCACGTGGTCGGCAAGGACATCACGCGCTTTCATTGCGTGATCTGGCCGGCGATGCTGATGAGCGCGCGCGTGGCGCTGCCGCAGCAGGTGTTCGGTCATGGCTGGGTGTACTTCAAGGGCGAGCGGATGAGCAAGACGATGGGGAACATTGTCGATCCGCTGGATGCCGCGGATCGCTTCGGTCCGGATCCGCTGCGCTTGTATCTCGCGAAAGAGATTCCGTACGGCGGCGACGGCGATTTCACGTGGGAGCGGTTCGAGGAGAAGTACAACGCCGACCTCGCGAACAACCTTGGCAACCTGGTGAATCGCGTGGCGTCGATGACGGAGCGGTATCAACAGGGTCACATCAAGGCCACCGGCGGCGGGGCGCTCGCCGGTATTGCCGCGGAGGCGGTATCGGGCTATCGAGCGTCGATGGACGTGCACGCGCTGCATGAGGGCGCCGCGGCGGCGTTCAAGCTGGTGAGCGCCGCGAACAACTACATTGCGGAAACGCAGCCGTGGGCGCTGGCGAAGGATCCCGCGCAGGCGGCTCGTCTCAACGGTGTGCTTGCCGACACGGCGGAGGCTGTACGTATTGCCGCCATCTTGCTCGCCCCGATCATGCCGTCATCGTCAATCGAGATTCTGCGGAGATTGGGCGATGGCCGGCCGCTCACGGATCGCCGTTTGGATCAAGACACGCAGTGGCGTGCATCGGGTGAGAAGCAGGTATTGAACGCGGGTGCGCTGTGGCCGCGCATTGAAGCAGATAAGGGAGTAGTGAACGTGACCGAAGAGAATCAGGGTGCACAAAGTGCACAGAGTGCGGAGCCGGTGACCCAGGCCTCGCCGCAGGCGGCTCCGGCGCAGCCTTCGCAGATCACCATCGACGATTTTGCGAAGATCGAGTTAAGGACGGCCAAAGTGCTGGAAGCGGAGCGGATGCCCAAGTCGCAGCGGCTGCTGAAGCTGAAGGTCGATGCCGGTGAAGCCGAGCCGCGCACCATCCTGGCCGGCATCGCCGAATCGTACGAACCCGAAGCGCTGATCGGCAAATCGATCGTCATCGTCGCCAACCTGGCGCCGCGGAAGATGATGGGTCTCGAGTCGAACGGCATGGTGCTGGCCGCGAGTCCGGATGACGGCAAAGCCATGGTGCTGAATTCGGAACCGGCGCCGCCCGGCACCCGAGTTCGCTAAGTTGGGGTCAGACTTCGATTTTTAGCGAATCGCTAAGTTGGGGTCACACTGAAATCAGCTCTGGCCCTTTCTTAGCGATTCGCTAAAAATCGAAGTCTGACCCCGTGTTAGCGAAAATGACCGATTCGCATTGTCACATTGCCGGCGAGGAGTTTGTCGCCGATCTTCCTGAGGTCGTGGCGCGCGCGAAGGCGGCGGGCGTCTCGCGCGCGCTGGTGATTCTTGCCGCGGAAGATGACGCGGAAATCGAGCGGGCGGCCACGGTGCTCCGGGCGTGGCCGGAGTGCCGGTTTGCTGTGGGCGTCCATCCCCATCACGCCAAAGTGTTCGCTTCAAACCCGGAAGGCGCTGCACAGAAAGTGGCCGAGCGTCTCGACGCCTTGCCGGAGGCGCGCGCGGTGGGCGAGATTGGCCTCGACTATCACTACGACTTTTCGCCCAAGGACGTGCAGCACGCGGTGTTTCGGGCGCAGATTCGGCTGGCCCTCGGCCGCGATTTGCCGATCGTGATTCACACGCGCGAAGCGGAAGACGACACGCTGCGCCTCCTCACCGAGGAAGGCGCCGACCGCCTGCGAGGCGTGTTCCACTGCTTCACGGGTGACTCCGAAGCCGCGGCGCGCGCGCTCGTTCCCGGGTTTCTCCTCTCAATTCCGGGCGTCGCGACCTTTCCGAAAGCCGACGCGCTGCGCCAGGCCGCGGCCGGAGCGCCCGCGGATCGCCTGCTCGTGGAAACCGACAGCCCGTACCTCGCGCCGGTGCCATTTCGCGGCAAACGCAACGAGCCGGCGTACGTGGTCAAGGTGGTCGAGCAGTTGGCCGCGGTGCGCGGCGTGAGCGCTGCCGCGATTGGCGAAGAAACCGATCGCAACTTCGACCGCCTGTTCAGACCATAACATCCGCTGCTGCAAGCATTAACGAGCATCCCGGTTCGTTGACACCGCCGCGCACGTGTGGTGTGATCTAATGACGTGTCCAACGCCGCACCCCGGACTCAAGCGGATCTCATTCAGCTCTTCGAACCTGTCCGCGACGATCTCGAAGCGGTAGAGCGCGAGTTCGCCCGCCAGGTCCAATCGCAAGTTCACGTCATTCCTGAGATCGGCAACTACCTGCTGAAGAGCGGCGGCAAGCGCGTGCGCCCGGCGGTGCTGCTGATGAGCGCGCGGCTGTGCGGCTACATCGGCCCGCGTGCGGTGCTGAACGCGGCGGTGGTCGAGTTCATTCACACCGCCACGCTGGTGCACGACGACATCATCGACGATGCGGATGTGCGGCGTGGACGGAAGGCCGTGCACTCGCAGTGGGGCAACGACGTCACGGTGCTCGCCGGCGACTTCCTCTACATCAAGTCGATGGCGATGGCCCTCACGCAAGACACGCTCGACATCGTCCGCCTGCTGTGCGACGTCACGCTGCGGATGATCGAGGGCGAGTTGTATCAGCTCACCAAGAACGGCGTCGTCGATCTGGGCGAAGAGGAGCACTTCGAGATCATTCGGCGCAAGACGGCGTATCTGTTTGGCGGCTGCGCGCAGATTGGCGGCATGCTCGGCGAAGTTGGGGCGGAGAAAGAACAGGCCCTGCGTGAATACGGCTTCAGCCTTGGCGTGATGTTCCAGCTGGTGGACGACCTGCTCGATTTTACCGGCGCCGCCGAAGCGCTGGGCAAGCCGATCGGCGGTGATTTGCGCGAAGGTAAGATCACGCTGCCAGTCATCCATCTGCTCGAGCACGGCGGCCCGGAGGCCGGCGACCTGATCCGCAACGCGGTGCGCGATCGCGACATTACGCCGGAGCAGTGGGCACGCCTGAAGGTGCTGCTTGCGGAACATCAATCGATCGAATACGCCTACGGCCGCGCGGTGGAGTTCGGCGAAAGCGCGAAGCGCAGTCTCCGGCTGTTCGCACCCAGCCGCGAGCGCGAAGCGCTGATGGCGCTCGCCGACTACGTGCTCCTGCGCGACCGCTGAGCCGGTCGTGACTCCCGCCGAACGAGTCGAAGAGCTCCGCCAGACGATCCGACGGCACGAAGAGCTGTACTACGTTCAGGCCGCGCCCGAAATCAGCGACGCGCAATTCGACGCGCTGATGAACGAACTCAGGACGCTCGAAGCGAAACATCCCGACCTGCTCACTCCTGATTCACCCACCCAACGGGTTGGCGGGCGGCCTACGGAAGGCTTTGCGACGGTCGAGCACCTTCAGCCCATGCTCAGCCTCGACAACGCCTACGACGAGGCGGACCTGCGCGCGTTCGACGAGCGCGTTCGCAAAGGCCTCGCGCTCCAGACCTCACCCACCTACGTGGCCGAGCTCAAGATCGACGGCCTCAGCATTGCGCTGACCTACCAAGACGGCCGGCTGGTGCGCGGCGCGACGCGCGGCAACGGCGTGTGGGGTGACGAGGTGACGCCAAACGTGCGCACGGTGCGGGCGATCCCGTTGTCGCTGCGGGGCGGGCCCAAGGGCCGCATCGAAGTGCGCGGCGAGGTCTATCTGCCGAAGAAGAACTTCGAGCGGATCAACAAGGAGCAGGAAGAAGCGGGCGAGCCGCTGTATGCGAACGCGCGCAACACGGCCGCGGGCACGATGCGGAATCTCGATCCGAGCCTGGTGGCGAAGCGCGGCCTCGCGTCGTGGACGTATCAGCTGGTGACTCAAGGCGGGTCTGAAGACCCGCCTCTACTTACTGAGTCGCACGCCGCCATGCTGAGCGACATGACGAAGTGGGGACTGCCGGTCGAGCCGAACTGGAAGAAGTGTGACGGCATCGACGCGGTGATCGACTTTTGCGAGTCGTGGCGCGACACGCGCGGCAAACTGGCGTTTGAAACCGACGGCGTGGTGATCAAGCTCGACGATCCGCAGCTGCGCGAGCGGCTTGGCTACACCTCGAAGTTCCCGCGCTGGGCGACGGCGTTCAAGTTTCCCGCGGAGAGAAAACAGGCCTTCCTCAACAGCATTGACATCAGCATCGGCCGCACCGGTGCCGCCACGCCGTTCGCCATGCTCAAGCCGACCGTGGTGGCTGGGTCGACGATTTCGATGGCCACGCTCCATAATCCTGACGACATCATCCGCAAGGACATCCGGCCAGGCGAGCTGGTGATTATCGAGAAGGCCGGCGACGTGATTCCGCGGGTCGTGGGTCCGGTAAACACCGACCCGGAGCGTGCGACGCCTCGGTGGATCATGCCGACCACCTGTCCAGTGTGCGGCAGCGAACTGAAGAAGGCAGAAGACGAGGCGGTGTGGCGCTGCGAGAACAGCTCGTGCCCGTCCAAGCTGAGGCGCGGCCTCGAGCACTTTGCGTCACGGGGCGCGATGAACATCGAGGGCATGGGTGAAATGCTGGTCGGGCAGCTGTGTGAGAAGGGCCTGATCAAGAGCTACGCCGACATCTACAGCCTCAGCCAGGAGACGCTCGAGAACCTCGAGCGGATGGGCAAGAAGTCTGCGGCCAAGGTGTTGAGCGAGCTCGACAGGTCGAAGTCCAACGACGTGTGGCGGCTGTTATACGCGCTCGGCATCCGGCACGTCGGCGAACGCGGCGCGCAGGTGCTGGCCGACTACTTCGGATCGATCGACGACATCGAGCGCGCGTCGCTCGAAGAGCTGCAGCAGGTCCGCGAGATCGGCCCAGTGCTGGCGGCATCGGTGCGGTCGTGGTTCGACGAGCCCGCCAATCGCGAGCTGATCGAGGGATTCCGCAAGGCCGGACTCAAGCTGAAGGGCGAGCGCAAGGTTGCGCCGGCCGGACCGCAGCCGCTGGCGGGCAAGACCTACGTGATCACGGGTGAACTCAGCGGCATGTCGCGTGAGGAAGCACAGGCCAAACTGCAGGCCCTCGGCGCGAAAGTCACAAACTCGGTCAGCAAGAAAACGACCGCGTTGATCGTTGGATCCGAGCCGGGCGCCAGTAAGACCGAAAAAGCGCAGGCACTTGGCATCGAGACGCTCGATGAGGTCGCGTTTCGGCAGCTTATAATATTGGAATCATGACGCGGCTGTTCGTGCTGACGACGGCAACGCTGACCGGGATTATCGGCGTGCTGCTCGGCATCCTGCTGTCGATGCCGCGCCCGACGTCCGCACCACCATCCGAAGTGGAGCTGCGCACGGCGGCCGCCGCACCCGCTGCGATTTCCGAATCGCCGGTCGTGCCGACGTCGGCACCCGCGTCGATCAACTTTGCCGACATCGCCGCGCGTCTCAACCCCGCGGTGGTGAACATCGACGCGACCGCCCGCGCGCGGCGCGCGCGCCGCCTGGTCGAAGAAGGCACGCGGCGCGGCCCGCTGGATCCGTTTGACCTTGGCCGTCGTGGCGACGCGCCGCGGCGCGGCACGGGCACCGGCTTCCTGATCGACGCCGAGGGCCACATTCTGACCAACCACCACGTGATCGAGGGCGCCGAGCGGCTCACGGTAAAGCTGGCCGACGGCCGCACGCTGCGCGCCGACCTGGTCGGGTCGGATCCGGATACCGACATCGCGTTGATCAAGGTCCAGGGCGCGGGCCCGTTCCCGCACGCGATCCTCGGCGATTCCGCGCGGCTGCGGGTCGGCGAATGGGTGTGCGCCATCGGCAATCCGCTGGCCTACGAGCACACCGTCACGGTGGGCGTGGTCAGCTTCATCGGCCGCAAGCTGTTCGACCCGACGCTCGACAACTACATTCAGACCGACGCGGCGATCAGCTTCGGCAACAGCGGCGGCCCGCTGATCAACTCGCGCGGCCAGGTCATTGGCATCAACTCGGCGATCAGCCGGCAGGCCAGCAACATCGGCTTCGCGGTGCCGATCAACCAGGCGCGAGCGGTGCTGCCGCAACTCAAGAAGCTTGGGCGCGTCGAACGCGGCTATATCGGCGTCACGCTTCGCGACGTTGATCCCGATCTCCAGTCATCGTTGAAACTGGCGCGCGGCGACGGCGCGCTCGTGCAGGACGTGAAAGCCGGCTCGCCCGCGGCGCGCATCGGCTTGCGGCCCTATGACGTGATCGTCTCGTTCGACGGTACGCCCGTGCGCACGCAGGATCGCCTGAGCCGCGAGATCGCGGAACGCCGGCCTGGCGGCACGGCCCGTCTCGAATACGTGCGCGACGGCCGCACGCAGGGCGTCACGGTGCGGCTGGCTGAACGGCCCAAGCAAGGCGTCGAGCCCACCGCGCCCGCGGCCGAACGGTCCCTCTCGCGCACCGGCCCGGGTGAGCTTGGCCTCAGCCTGATCGAGGTCGACGACAGCAATGCCCATCAGTTCGATTTTCCTTCCGGTATGACCGGCCTGATGGTGCAGCGCGTGGAGCCGCTATCGGTCGCGTACGACGCCGGCATCGAGCCTCGCTCGATGATCCTCGAGATCAACCGGCAGCCCGTCAGCTCTGTGGTCGGCTTCCGCCGCATCGTCGGCGCCGCCCGCCCGGGCGACGTGCTGGCGTTCTATCTCTACGAACCCGACCTCGAGCAGCGCGCCATCCGCCCGGTCCGGACGGAGTCGCGTTGAAGCCACGCGTCCTGGTGATCGATGACGAGTCGGCGATTCGCGACTCGCTGAAGATGACGCTGGAGTACGACGGCTGCGAGGTGATGCTCGCCGCCACCGGCGAAGAGGGCGTCAAGCTGGTCGAGCGCGAAGCGCCCGATCTCGTCTTCCTCGACATCAAGATGCCCGGCATGGATGGCCTCGAAGTGCTACAGAAGCTGCGGCACATGGTGGAGACCGTCCCGATCGTCGTCATCTCGGGCCACGCCGACATTTCCACCGCGGTGGAAGCTACGCGGCTGGGCGCGTTTGATTTCATCGAGAAGCCGCTGGCCAGCGAGCGCGTGCTTGTCACGGTGCGCAACGCCGTCGATACCCGCCGGCTGAAGACCGAGAACCGTAGTTACCGCAAGGACGCCGAGAAGAAATATCAGATCGTCGGTGACTCCCCGACACTGGCCGCGGTGCGGAGCGCCATTCAAAAAGCGGCTCCCACCAACGCCACGGTGCTAATCTGGGGCGAGAGCGGCGTGGGCAAGGAGCTGGTGGCGCGTGCCATCCATCGCGACAGCCTGCGTCGCGACGGCCCGTTCGTGCAGGTGAATTGCGCGGCGATCCCGGACGAGCTGATCGAGAGCGAATTGTTCGGCCACGAAAAGGGCTCATTCACTGGCGCGACCGACCGGCAGATCGGGAAGTTCGAGCAGGCCGACAAGGGCACGATCTTCCTCGACGAAGTAGGCGACATGAGCCTGAAGACGCAGGCCAAGGTGTTGCGCGTGCTTCAAGAGCAGGAGCTCGAGCGCCTCGGCAGCAACCGCGTGATCAAGGTGGATGTCCGCGTGATTGCGGCCACCAACAAGAACCTCGAAGAAGAGATCGACAAGCACACGTTCCGC
Source organism: uncultured Acidimicrobiia bacterium (assembly GCA_963784445.1). Lineage (GTDB taxonomy): Bacteria > Acidobacteriota > Vicinamibacteria > Vicinamibacterales > UBA2999 > 12-FULL-67-14b. Next base: position 80,215 of record CAWARO010000005.1, read on the forward strand.
GAAGACCTGTTCTACCGGCTCAATGTGGTGCCGATTCACGTGCCGGCGCTGCGCGAGCGCCGCGACGACATCCCGGCGCTGGTGCGGCACTTCGCGGACCTGTTCGCGCGCGACAACAATTTCCGCCGCAAGACCTTCACCGCGACAGGGATGGACAAGCTGAAGCAGCAGCACTGGCGCGGCAACATCCGCGAGCTGCGTAACTTCGTCGAGCGGCTGATGATCATGTCGGGCGGCGACGCCATCGACGCCAGGGACATTCCGGAGGGCGGCATCATCCGCGGCGACCTGCCGATGCTGACCGGCGGCGCCGAGCAGGCCGTGCCGTCGGCCACCACCAGCGAGCAGTCGTGGATGCACGCGCCGACGTTGCAGGAGTTCAAGTCGGGCTCGGAGCGGGCGTATCTGGTGGCGCGGCTCCGCGAAAACAGCTGGAATATCTCAAAGACCGCTGAGGTAATCGATACGCCTCGGAGTAATCTGTATAAGAAGCTGGAGCAGTACCAGATTTCACAGGAACGAGACGGGAATTAGATTTCAGATTTAAGATCGTAGATTGTAGATTTTGCCGCAGTGAGCCGGGCGATCGCTGCCGCGGGTAACCGTTTCGCAAGAGACGTAGTGGCCGCGGGAGAGGAAAGTCCGAACTCCACAGGGCAGTGCGCCGGGTAACACCCGGGCGGGGCGACCCGACGGAAAGTGGCACAGAAAATATACCGCCCTGAGCGAGCTTTCGACGCCGTAAGGCGTCGAAGGCGAGTCGAAGGGTAAGGGTGAAATGGTGCGGTAAGAGCGCACCGCGCGCCTGGCAACAGGCGTGGCAGGCCAAACCCCGCACGGAGCAAGACCAAATAGGGAAGCATCTCGGACGGCCCGTCCGCGCTTCCGGGTAGGTTGCTCGATCCCGTCAGCAATGCCGGGACTAGAGGAATGATCGCTGTCCACCGCAAGGTGGCACAGAATTCGGCTTACAGGCTCACTGCGGCACTTATCGATTGCGGATTGCGGACCTCGGATTGCTGATTGGCTAATTATCTCGTCACCGGCGGCGCCGGCTTCATCGGCTCCCACATTTCAGAAGCGCTCGTCACCCGCGGCCATCGTGTCCGTGTTGCCGACAATTTCGTGACCGGCTACCAGCGCAACCTGCGGCCGGGCGTGGAATTCGTCGAAGGCGACGTGGCGGACCCGCGCGTGGCCGCCGACATTGTTGCCGGCATGGACTACGTCATCCACCAGGCGGCGATCCCGTCGGTGCCGCGCTCGGTGGACAACCCCGAAGAATCACACCGCGCCAACGTCGACGGCATGCTGCAGATCCTGCTCGCGTCACGCGACGCGAAGGTCAAGCGCGTCGTCTTTGCCGGCTCGTCATCGGTGTACGGCGACACGGAAGTGCTGCCGAAGAGCGAGACCATGCCGACCAATCCGCTGTCGCCGTACGCGCTGCAGAAACTGATGAGCGAGATGTACGGGCAGATGTTTACGCGCCTCTACGGGCTCGAGACGGTGACCACGCGCTACTTCAACGTGTTCGGACCGCGGCAGGATCCGGGCTCCCCGTACTCGGGCGTGATCTCGCTGTTCATCAAGGCGCTCAGCGAGGGGACGCGGCCGCTCATTTACGGCGACGGCGGGCAGACGCGCGATTTCACCTACGTCACCAACGTCGTCGACGGTGTGATTCGGTCCGCGGAAACGCCGGGCGTGGGCGGCCACGTGTTCAACGTCGCCACCAGCAGCCGCGTCTCGCTCAACGAGCTGCTGGCGGTGTTGAAGAAGATCGTCGGATCGAACGTCGAGCCGATCTACAAGGAAGCGCGCGCCGGCGACGTGCGCGATTCACAGGCCGACATTTCAAAGGCCACGAAGATGCTCGGCTACCGTCCGACGGTCGGCCTCGAGGAAGGCCTGCGTCACACGGTGGACTGGTTCAGGCAATCATCAAAATAAAGAACGGGTAGAATCTCGCGCATGGCCGAGACTCCCGCATCGCCGTCCGCGGAACCGACTCCGGTGATTCTCCACGAACCGCCTCGCGGACCGAATCACTGGCTTCGCGAAGCGGTCGTGATCATGGCCAGCGTGGCGCTCGGCTTTGCCGCGTCTGAATTTGGTCAATACCGACAGGAGCGAGGATTGGCGCAGGCGGTGCTGCGATCGATGACGGAGGAAGTCAGGCAAAACGAGGGCGCTCTCAGCGCCGCGGTCGGCAAGCATCGCGAATGGGAGCAGGCCCTCAGGCGCGCGGACGTGACGGCCACCGACACCGCGGGGTTCCGGGCGCTGATCGACTCGCGGCCAGACGGGGCCGGCTCCATCGTGGTGCCGCTCAGCAGCGCCGCCTGGCAGATGGCGATGTCGTCGGGCTCGTTGCGGCTGCTCAACTTCGAAGTGGGCGGAGCCTTGTCGGAGATTTACACCGTTCAGACGCTGATGCACGAGCACCACAATCGGACCGTCTCCAGCGTCCTGTACACGCCGGCGTCGTTCGACCCGGCGGCGCGCGCGGTGGCCACGAAGGTGCTGTGGGCGGTGATGAGCGAAGTAGCGGGCAACGAGGAATCGCTCGTCGAGTTGTATCGCAAGCACCTGCCGTTGCTACAGCGCGCGTCGGACCAGTAGCGCGGACGTGAACTACTGACGCGCGCCGGCAGGCGTGTCGACCGGCAGCGCCATCCGGCCGTCTTCGTAGATCGCCGTCAGCTTGTCGCCCAGGATCTCGAGTGCCGCGGGACGGCCCATGTAATAACTCGCCAGCATTCCTGTATCGATCAGGATGGCGCGCCCGCCGAACCGGGTGTTGATGCGGGCATTCTGCTGCGGCGTGTGGCCGGTGACGAACCGCTTCGCACCGTACTTCGCCAGCAACGCGGCAAACGGTCCGCCTTTCGGATCGTCGTCGTCGGTGGCCAGGCCGCGATACCACAGCGCGCCTTCAGGATTGACCACCACCCACGAATCGATCTTCAGGATCTCCTGCGCTTCCATCAGCAGCGGCACGTTCAGCTTGTCGCGATCGGGTTCCTGGCCTTCGGCCTTCGCGGCCGCAATCATCGCGTTGGCCACGGAGATTTCGTTCGAGGCTACCTGCAGAATCTCCATCAGGCCGAACGTGCGGGTGGCGAGCTTTAAGCCGACGAGGCGATCGAGGAAGCGATCGAGCCGGCGGATCTCGTCTCGGACGCGGACGTTGAGCTCGTCGATCTTCTCGGGCGCCATCACCGGCGAGATGCCGGCGTGCATGAAGATGTTGCCGCCGAGCTCGGTGACGATGGGCTTGTCGCGGAGCCAGGCGCCGTACTTGCCGCGAGGCGCGAACGCTTCGCGGTATTCGACGTAGCCCGGCGGGTGAGTGGTGAGCCACGCCTCGCGGGTCTGCGAGTAGACGGCGGGCACTGGCTCGCCCTTCGCGGTCTTGGCCGCGGCGAGCTTCGTGTAGTCCTCAAACGCGGCGAGGCGGCGCTTCTCGGAATCGGCCGTGGCGAAGGTGGCGAAAATCTCGCGCGTCACATCGCGGGTGTCGCCGATCAAGTTCATGACCTCGTGATTCCCGAGGAGCGCGAAGACGCGGCCGCCGGCGCTCCTGGCCTGCGGCTCGAGGGCCATTAGCACGTCCATCACCGCGCGAGTGCCGGTGCCACGGTCGGTGTAGTCGCCGGTCTGGATCAACTGCGTCCGGCCGCCCGACCAACGCCCATTCGCGTCGGTGAGGCCGGCCGCCTTGAGGATGTTCTTGAAACCCTCGATTTCGCCGTGAATATCGCCGACGGCGACGATGCGGGCTGCGCCCTGTGCGACGAGGGGAATAGCCGGCGCCCAGAGGAGGGCGAGAGCGAGAACGAGGGCGACGGGACGCATGAGTCATCGTAACGCACCGCCGCCCCCGCAATCGACTAGCTAGAGAACGTCGCCCAGGACGCTCCAATAGACCTGAAACGCAGCGAAGCTAAGAAGGGTGCCAACGATCGGCACGAAGGCGAGTCCGATGATGTCAGCGTCCGCTGCCAATCGCCGGTGGATGACTACCATTCCCGCGATGGTTCCGACTGGAACACCGAGCCACAGAACTGGAGCCGACACCATCTGGTACGTCTCCGCGCGCACGGCACTCGGACGTGAGCCTGTTTTCCAGGCCCGCGCCTTGAGCGTTTGCGAGGTGTTGATGGCGATTCGGGAACCGGAAACGATCACCGGATCGAACTCGGTCGGATCCGATCCATTCTGGGTAAAGCGAATCGTCGCGCCGGGCGTGCTCACACGGACTACCACGATGATGACGGTCGTATACTCACCACCGCCCACGCTAAACGTGGGTGTGGCGACGCGCGGCTGGCCAAAGACGATCGTGGGCAATCCAAGCACAATGGCACACACCAATGTTCGAACCATGGCTCCCTCCGACTTGATGAAAAAGCCGGAGGCTTCCGGCGACCAGTGATCAGCCCTGCGTCACGAGCTCGGCGGCCGGCTCGCTGGTATTCGCAGCAGGCCTCGTCGAAGTGGGCCGATATTTCAAGTACGCGTTCAGCGTGTGATAACTGATGTCGAGCGCGCGGCAGGCCTGCCGCTTGTTACCGGCGTTCTTTTCGAGGACCAGCCGCGCATACCGGCTACCCCAGGCGCGCATGCTGTCGCCGCGCTGAAAGGCGGGCACCAGAAGCGCCGCATAGTCGCCGCGTAAGCTGACGGGCAGGTCGTCGACGCGGATCTGGCGTGATTCGGCCGTGGCGATCGCGCCCTCGATCATCCGTTCCAGCTCGCGCACGTTACCGGGCCAGTCGTATGCGATCAAGGCGTCGACGGCTGCCGGCGTCATGGTCAGGCGGCCGCGGCCGTCGTGACGCGCCAGGAAATACTGTGTGAGCTCGAGAATGTCGGCCTTGCGCTGCCGCAACGGCGGAACCCGAATCTCGACGCCGCTCAGCCGATAGAACAGATCGGTCCGAAACAAGCCGCGATCGACCAGAGCGGAGAGCGGGCGATTGGTTGCCGCCACGATACGTGCGTCGATCTGGCGCGGGCCGGTTCCGCCCACGCGCTCCACCGTCAGATCCTGAATGACCCGCAGCAGTTTCGCTTGCGCGGCCATCGACAGATCGGAGATCTCGTCGAGGAACAACGTGCCGCCGTCGGCGTACTCGAACTTGCCACGACGTCCGCGCACACCGGTGGCCGTGCGTTCTTCAATCCCAAAGAGCTCCGCCTCTATTAGCGTTTCCACCAGCGCGGCGCAATTGATCGCCACGAACGGTCCCTGCCGGCGTGGTCCCAGGGCGTGAATCTGGCGCGCCACCAGCTCCTTACCGACGCCGCTTTCGCCTTCGATGAGCACCGTAAAGTTGGTGTTTGCCACTCGCTCGACGCGGTCCCGGAGCAGACGCATCACATCGCTGGAGCCGATCAGTGGGGCGGCGCCATCGCGCTCTGCGGTGGTCAACGGCGCAGGGGTGGTGGCGAGCCGCTCGGTTTCGAGGAGGAGGCCGGCAACACTTGCGGCCGCCTCGAGCAGCTGGCAGGTCCAGTCGTCTGGCCGATGCCGCGCATCAAAGGCGGCTTCGAGCATGACCTGACGACCTTCCTCACGCACCGGCACCGTGAAGGCCACATAATCCCGCGCACGAATCGGTTGCAACGACCGGGTCGACATCGTCCCGGAGATTTCGTTCAACCGCACGCTGCGCACGCGCGTCAGTTGCGCGAGGCGCTGCGTGAGGAACATCGCGAGGTTGCGGCGATTGTTGGTATTCAACAGGTCCGCAACGACGCGACGGACTAGCGATTCGACGCCGGTTCGCCGATCGGCACGTCGGCTTTGTTGCTGCGTAGAGATTGTCTGGCCGCTGGCATCCATTCCGCTTCTCCTTGGGGGTGCGGGGACGGCTAACAAACGGGATGCCAGCGGCTCACACGACGGTGGCGTCAGATTTGGGCCGGAATTTTCGTTCATCGGTTTTGGGTCGCCTGTTTTGTGAGTAGTTAGTGCCCACGAAGTCCCGTACCGCCCCTGACAGTGCGCAGTTACTACCCACGACCGCCACTGCCATCGTCTAGTGCGAGGCGATGGTCGAAGATCAACACGCCACGGTAGCGAAGCGGCCCGAGCGCCGCCACCTGGCAGCGCTCGAGACGTCCCCTGATGGTCGTTCGGTCGCCGCCACCAAGCAGTTGCAACTCGGTATGTGCGCCGGGCCGCAGCCGCGCATCGGATTCCACCAGCGCCGCACGGCTGTTGATGTTGAGGAGCACCACCGGCTGACCGGGCCTCGAGTACCGCATTCGCGCGCCACCGCAGCCGCTCCGCGGCCACGCGTTGCTCCGTGCGACGGTCACCGCACGGATCGGTCAGTGCCGCCATTGCCGTGCCTGCGCATCAAACATCAACACGCGGACACGGCCGGTCCCTCCGAATACACGAATCGCCATCTGCGGTCCCCGGTGAGCCGCCACATATAACGTGCCGCTCGTGGCGCCACCCAACGGACTGAACGCGAGCAGCCCGGTATTGCCGATCCGTAGCGGATCGTCGCCAGGATCAAGCTGACCGGCGCCGCTCACGTCCACGACCTGCTGGTTGATCCGCAGCGACACGTCGCGTGAGCGGTCGTCCAGATACTCGGGTGGTGTCAGCGGCGGGTCGATCGCCAGGTCGATGTCCCGCTGCAACACGCCATTGCCGTTCCCGTCGGCAAACAGCTGAAGGCGCGCGCGCTCGTCAACGATCTCGAGCCGTACTGCCACCGACCGCGCCTGTTTGAGCGACTCGAGCCGCGCGCGTTGCAGTTGGCCGGCGAGGTATTGCACACCGATGATCGTCCGCTCGCGATCCAGAGATCCCCCGATCACCGGCACCGCAATCGCGGTCATCGTCAGGCACAACGCCGACGCGACGAGGATGTCGAGAAGAGCGGCCCCTCGAGCGTCAGTCACCGGTGGCCTTGTCGGGTTTGGGCGGCGCGGAGACGAGCGGCTTGATCTTGAGGAAGCTCTTCTCGCCGATTCCTTTCACGTTCATCAGCTCTTCGATTTTCTTGAAGCCGCCGCTCTTGGTGCGGTACTCGAGGATGCGCTCGGCGGTCTTCTGTCCGATTCCCGGCAGCGTCATCAGCTGATCGATCGTCGCGGTATTGAGATTGATGGTGGTCTTCTGCACGGCGGCTGGTTCCTGACCTTGCGGCAAAGCCAGAGTAAGCGCCGGCGCGATGAGCGCGACCAGTACGAGGGCAAGAAATGTCTGTGTACGCATGGGTCCTCCAACGGAGTTGACAGTTGACGGTTGACGTTGACAGTTGGCTGCGCGCGAGCGAATTGAGCGAACTCTTCTTGGTCAGGAGCAGCCCGCCGAAAAGCTCACGCGCAGTGCCGAACCCTGGAGCAAAATCGCGGCCCCGGCGCCGGAATCCCCGCAACTCACAGCAGACGCGAGGGTTGCGGGCATGGAACCACATCACGAGGGTCTGCGTAACTTCAGAAAAGGGAAACGCCGGTTGCGTGGCGGGATGGTGATCCGGCGAATTCGGCCCAAAACCTCGCGGAGGCATGGGCAACGGGTGTTGTCACGGGTGCAACCCCGGTTACAATCGGCGCGGAAAGGATTCCCCAAAATGCGGCGAATCACATTAGGCGCACTCCTTCTTGTTGCTACCGCCTCGCTCTCAGGCCAAGCCGTCATCCCCGCGCCCGAGGCGGGGAAGTGCTCGCTCGTCTGGGCCGGGCACGAACCTGAGATCGAGAAGATGCTCTCCGAAGGCAAGGTCCTCAAACTCGAGGACGTGCCGATCGGCGTCACCAAGCCGCAGCGCGCCACGCTCGAGGGCGAGCCGGCCATGCGATTCGCCTGGAAAGCGCTGAGGCCCGGCTACAGCAAGGGCTTCATGGAAAGCTACAAGGCCGAGATTGCCGCCTACAAGTTCGATCGCCTGCTTGGCCTGAACATGGTGCCGCCGATTGTCGAGCGCAACATGAACGGCAGCAACGGCGCGGCGGTGTTGTGGGTGGAGCACACGCGCGGCTGGAGCGTCGAGAAGCCGCCGCAGGGCCCCGAGCCGAAGTGGAGCCTGCAGCTCACGCGCATGAAGATGTTCGACCTGCTGATCGCCAACATCGATCGCAACCAGGGGAACCTGATTTACGACAGCGACTGGCACCTGTTCCTAATCGATCACTCGCGCGCGTTCACCGGCAAGAAAGATCTCAAGGGCTTGGCGCCACTCGCCCGCGTCGATCGCGAGCTGTGGAACAAGATGGCCGCACTCACGATCGAAGACCTCGATCGCGGCCTCGACAAATGGGTGGGGAACAACGAGAAGAAGGCGATCCTGCTGCGCCGTGATCTAATGGCGAAGACAATCACCGAGATGGTCGCCAAGCGGGGAGAGAAGTCGGTCTTTTACTGACGCGTGCCGGGGCAGCACTCCTCGACGGGGGCGACACTTCTTGACGGAGAGGCACTTCTTGACGGGAGTGCCTCTTTCACTGTACGTCGAACTCACTATCGAAGTTGCCGATCGGCGATCACTGCACCAAATGCTGGTGCCGCTCGCGCTGCCAGGGCTGCGCCTCGATCAGGCGGCCGGCGGCCGTATTGTCCACTGCGCGTGAGAAGTAGAAGCCTTGCGCGAACTCACACCCTAACGCGCGCAGTTCGGCGGCCTGCTCGGCGGTCTCCACGCCTTCCGCCACCACGTCCATCCCGAGCGCGTGCGCGAGGCCGACGATCGCTCGCACCATCGCGAGGCCCGTTCCGTCCGGTCCGCCGATCGCGCTAACGAACGATCGGTCTACTTTGACGGTGTTCACCTGCAGCCGGTGCAGGAAGCTCAGCGACGAATAGCCGGTGCCGAAATCGTCCAGGCTCCACGCCACGCCCAACGACCGCGCGCGGTCGAGCAGATGCTGCGCGCCAGGCACGTCACCGATGAACGCGTTTTCGGTGATCTCGAGCTTCAGGCAGCCGGGCAGCAGACCCGTGGCCTGCAGCGTCGACGCGATCTGATTCATCAGCTCCTTGTCTGCCAACTGCTTGCTCGACACGTTGGCGCACATCACATCCGGCGCCGCGGCGCCATAGTCCGACATCCACGCCGCCATCTGCCGGCACGATTCCGCCATCGTCAGCCGGTCGATGTCGACGATCATCCCGGTGTCCTCGGCAATGCCGATGAAGTCGTTCGGCTGCACCAACCCGCGCACCGGGTGGCGCCACCGCACCAGCGCCTCGAACCCGGCGATGCGGCCGCTCTGGAGCGAGATGATCGGCTGGTAGTGCACCTCGAAGTTCTGGTTGTCGATCGCGTGGCGCAGATCGGTTTCCACCGTCAGCCGCGTCATGGCCCTCTGCCGCATTTCCGGATCGAAAATTTCGTACGGCACCGTGGATGAGGCCACGGCGCGGTTGAGCGCGATGGTGGCGTCGCGGAGGATGTCTTCCGCCTTCACGTAGCCGGTGGTGCTGACCGCGATGCCGATCCGGGCGGACGCGAACAGCTGATGGCCGTCGATCTCGAACGGCGCCTCGAGCGCGCGCCGCAACCGTTCGGCCACCGCCACCGCGTCCGACGCATCGGTGATGTCGTCCACCAGCAGGTTGAACTCGTCGCCGCCAAGCCGGGCCAGCGTCACGCCGGGCTCGTCGCGCGTCACCACGTCGGTGGCGCGCAGGCCCGCCTGCAGGCGCCGGGCCACCGCCACGAGCAACCGATCCGCTGCCGCTGCACCGAGGCTGTCGTGGACGATGCGGAAGCGATCGAGCGTGAGGACGAGAATGGCGAAACCGTAATCGGCCTTGCGCTCGACGCGGGCGATCGCGCGTTCGACCACATCGAGGAACAGGAACCGGTTGGGCAGTCCCGTGAGCGCATCGGCGAGCTTGACTTCCGTGATGTCGGTGAGCGAGCCGGCGAAGCGCGTCGCCACGCCGGCGGGATTTCTGACCGCTGCGCCGCGGCAGAGCACCCAGCGATAGGTGTCGTCGGTGTGGCGGATGCGATGCTCGCTTTCGAAGTGCCCCGAGCCGTGCGAGAGATGATCCTTTAGCGTGGATTGCACCCGCGCGGCATCCTCGGGATGCACGCGCATCAACCACTCATTGGGATCGGCGCTGAGCTCGCTGGATTCGAGACCCAGGATCGACCGCCACCGTGGCGACCAGTAGACCTGCCCGGTCACCAGGTTCCAATCCCACAAACCGTCGTTGGCGCCGTGCACCGCCAGCGAATAGCGCTCTTCGCTGTCGCGCAGATCTTCGACCGCGCGCTTGTGCGCGAGGTGTGTCTCGATACGGGCGAGCGCCACCTGGAAGTCGATTGGCTTGGTCAGGTAATCGTTGGCGCCGATGTTGAGCGCCGCCACCACGTCTTCTCCGGCGGTACGGGCCGTGACCATGATCACCGGCAGCTTGGTGCGGGTGTAAGTGCCACGCAGCTCCTTCAGCACGTCGAAGCCGCTCAGGCCAGGCATCTCGACGTCGAGCAGCACCAGATCGAAGTTCGATTGCGGGAGCAGCGCCAGCGCCTCGAGGCCGTCGGCCGCCGTGGTCGCGCCATAGCCGTGCTGGCGCAGGCGCCTGGACAAGGCGTCGCGGTTGGCTTCGTTATCGTCGACGACAAGCAGTGAAGCGGGGCGATTCACCGGACCGTCAACTCAGGTTTGGGCAACAGGCCCTCGATCTTCTCGAGTAGCTGCTCGAATCGAACGGGCTTGGAATCAAAGTCGTCCGCGCCGGCGGCCAGCGACTTCTCGCGGTCGTCGGTCATGGCGTGCGCGCTCAACACGATGATCGGCATGTGACGTGTCGCCACGTCCTGCTTCAGTTGACGGGTTGCTTCCCATCCGTCGATCACCGGCAACCCGAGATCCATCAGGATCAAGTGCGGCACTTGTTCGCGCGCCACTGTCACCGCCTGCTGGCCATCCACCGCGGTGAGCACGTGAAACCCGCGGCGCGTAAGGCGCCGGCTGAGTGCATCGCGGCTCGGTTCGTTGTCTTCTACCAGGAGAATCGTCAACATGTTCGCATCCAGGGAAATTGCGTTTTAAATCACACCCGCCGCCATCAGCTCCGCGGTTTGATCCACCATCTCGACCGGCAGGCGCACCGTGAAGCGCGAGCCCACGCCGGGACGGCTCTCCACCGACACCGTGCCACCCATCAAGTCGCAGAATCTCGAGACAATCGCCAGGCCGAGGCCGGTACCGCCGTACTTGCGCGTGGTCGTGACGTCGGCTTGCGTGAAGGGCTCGAACACCTTCCGCGACTGGTCCTCCGTCATGCCGACGCCGGTATCGGTGACGCAGAACTCGACGCAAGGAGTGCCGTTGGTGGCGCCCCGCCGCACGTCGATCGCCACCGAGCCCTTGGACGTAAACTTGCCGGCATTGCTCAGCAGGTTGAGTAAGATTTGGCGCGTCTTGGTGAGGTCGCCATGGATCGCTCCGGCATCGGCGGCGCAACGCACGGTGAGCACGTTGCGATTCTTCTGCACCAGCGGTCCAACGGTGTCGGCCAGGTCGTCGATCATCGCCTTGACGTCGAAGCGGTCGATCTCGAGCCCCATCTTGCCGGCTTCGATCTTCGACAGATCGAGGATGCCGTTGATCAGATCGAGCAGGTGCTTGCCGGCGGACTGAATGCGCTGCAGATCGGGAACCGACGTATCGCCGTGGCGGTCCTTGGCTTCCTCTTGCAGCAACTCGCTATAAAGAATGATTGCGTTGAGCGGCGTGCGCAGCTCGTGGCTCATGCTCGCCAGGAACTCGCTCTTCGCCCGCGTGGCAATCTCCGCCTTGCGCTGCGTCACGCGCAGCTCTTCGACCAGGCTCGCCAGCTGGGCGGCGTTGTGCCGCTCCGCGGCATTGGCATGCTGCAGGTCCTGCGTCCGCCGCGCCAACGCTTCTTCGGCGCGCTTCCGCTCGGTGATGTCGCGCATGTAGCACGCATACAGCGGTGTGCCCACCGTGGAAATCGGCGCCACCGCCACTTCCACGGGGAATTCGGCGCCGCCGTTGCGGCTGGCGGTGAGCTCGAAGCGCCGGTTCAGGATGTTGCTGTCGCCAGCCGCCAGGTAATGGTTGAAGGCCACGCGATAGGCTTCGCGCTTCGTGGCCGGAATCATCAATTCCGACACGTTGCGCCCCACGGCTTGCGTTGACGAATACCCGAACGTCAACTCAGCCGCCGGATTGAACTGCACGACGTTGCCGGCCGCATCGATCACCACCACGCAGTCGAGCGCCACGTCGAGAATGGCGTCGTTACGGGCGGTGGCGTTGCGCGCCTGAGTCTCCGCTTCCTGGCGGGTGCGCACTTCATGTTCGAGCGTGGCAGTGCGTTCGGCGGTCTCGCGCATCTCGGCGAAGCTGCGCACGCACGCCATCACGAGGAAGATGTCTTCGAATATGACCCACGCCGCGTGCTCGAGCCAGCGCCACTGGCTGGCGACCATTACGCCGTAGACCGATTGCGGCCAGAACATGCCGCGCAACAAGTGATCGAGTGCGACCACGATGGTAGCCGGAACCAGCACGCGCCAGTCGCGATAGAACGCGAGGAAGGCGAGCGAGCCGAAGACGTGGAAGTGCGTTTCAATGCGGCCGCCGGTCAGGTGGATGAGCAGCGCGCCCATCAGCATCTGCGCCACGGCGATGATGTGCCGCGTTGACGTGTGCCCGGCGCGGAACCAGCCGAGCAGGGCGGGGAAGAGGCTGATCACTCCGCCAAGGAAGATCGCGGCCCACACATGAAGATGCGTGGTGCTGACGTCGCCTTCCCACGTGAGCGGTGAGACCCACAGCGCGAACGCGATGCCGAGCAGCCACTGGAACGCCATCAGGCCGGCGAACAGGCGATCGGTGCGGCGGTTAATGTCAAGCCGATACGCTGCGAACAGCTCGCTGGTGCGTCGCGCGATGGACTCGGCAGGCGTCGGTGTCAGAACAGTCAGCATGAGAGTGCCTATGACTTGGCTGATGCGAAGAGCGAGCATCCAAACACGTTGGTGGACGCGTGAGCACCGGGTTGACGATTGAGAAATGCGACGATGGACGCGCGTCCGGCGTTGTCGCCGGCGTGTGCGCGCGCGCCAGTGATGCCGCCGCTGAAGAGCAGCGATCCGCGCGCGTCGTACAACATGGTCTGGCCTGAGGTGGCGGCGCCAAATCGCTCGGCCTCGCGCCCATCGTCATCACGGACGACGGTGGCGTCGGGCAGCGCGGCGGCGGTTTTCCAGAGGTCGGTCTTTTCCCAACCGTCGGGCATGCTCGACGGCTTCAGAAAGACGACGTAGGTCTTGGGAAGTGATTTGGCGCGGGCGAGGGCTTCAGCCAGCTCGCCGAGCGTCGCGCGCGTGCAGGTGCACTGCGGATGCGCGAGCAACACGAGCGTGGGCCGATTGGTGGCCCGCTCGAAAGAGGTATGCGCCGGCCACTCGGATTCGGCGGTGGCAGGTGTGCCTGGTCCGTTTTCGTAAGCCCAGACCACGAACAAGCCGCCCACGGCGCAGGCGAGCCATAGCATCACTAGGGCGCCGAGGATCCACGAGCGGTTCGGTTGTGCGTTGCCGTGTTCCATTCCAGGGTCCATATGCAACAAACGTTATTAGTGGTGCAATATGGCCGCCAAATATATTTTCGAATATTAGAGTAGATAAGTTATTATTTATCAACGACATACAGTAAATATTAGCTGATGTAAGCCGGACATTATCTGCATAAATTGATCTGTATTGGAACAATGGTGTCTCTTATTGCAGGACACTGAGCCCTGTCTCTTGACCCTTCACGGATCCGCATAGTACCTTTCGGTGGTTTGCCTCCAGCGAGGTGAACTCCTCTGTTTAATGGCTGATTCCGTCCCCGGTTCGCTCAAGAAAACACCACTCCACGTTTCACATGTTGCTCTCGGGGCCCGCATGGTTCCGTTTGGCGGCTGGGACATGCCGGTCGAGTATTCCGGCATCACCGCCGAGCACCTGGCCGTGCGCACCGCGGCGGGTCTGTTCGACGTCTCGCATATGGGCGAGGTCGAGATTGCCGGGAAGGGCGCGCTGGAGGCGCTGCAGCACATCACCTCCAACGACGCGTCAAAACTCCAGGTCGGGCAGATTCAGTATTCCGGGCTGACCACGCCTGAGGGCACGTTCGTAGACGACCTGCTCGTCTACAAATTCGGGCCGACGCACTTCTTATTGGTCATCAACGCGGGGAACATCGACAAGGACTACGCGTGGATCACGGCGCGCGCGAAAGAGGCTGTGCCCGACATCGCCACCGTCAACTCGAGCGATCGCTATGCGCTGATCGCCGTGCAGGGGCCGAAGGCGCAGGAGATCCTGCAAACGCTGACCGCCATCGATCTGTCGGCGATGAAGTACTACTGGTTTGGCCACGGCGAGATTGCCAGCGTGCGTGGCACCGTGTCGCGGACGGGATATACCGGTGAAGACGGCTTCGAAGTGATGGTGCCGCCGGCGCTGGCCGCGCGCGTGTGGGATGCGCTGCTGCAGGCGGGCAAGCCGCATGGATTGATTCCCGCCGGCCTGGGCGCCCGCGACACCCTGCGACTCGAAGCGGCGATGCGCCTCTATGGCAACGACATCGACGATACGACCACCGTGATGGAAGCGGACCTCGGCTGGATTGTCGGCTGGAACAAGCCGGAGTTCCTGGGCCGGGAGGTGCTGCACAAGCAGAAGGCGAGCGGGGTCACGAAGGTGATCGTTGGCCTCGAGATGATCGATCGCGCCATTGCCCGGCATGGCCATCCGGTGTTCCACAACGGCGAACCCGTCGGCGTGGTCACGAGCGGTACGCAAACGCCGTTTCTCAAGAAAGCGATCGCGATGGCCTACGTGCCACCGGCGTTGAAAGCGCCCGGCACTGAGCTCGAGATCGACGTCCGCGGCCGCAAGGCGAAGGCGGTGGTGGTGCCCTTGCCGTTTTACAAGAGGCCGAAGAAGTAGACCAAGTCCCAAGCCCCAAGTCCCAGGACCCTTATGAGCTATCCAGCTGACCTCAAGTACACCAAAGAGCACGAGTGGATTCGCGTTGACGGCAACACCGGGACGATCGGCATTACCGACTTCGCGCAGCAGCAGCTGGGTGATGTCGTGTATGTGGAGCTGCCCGAGGTGGGCTCAACCCTCACCGCCGGGCAGGTGTTCGGCACCATTGAATCCGTGAAAGCGGTTTCCGAGCTCTTCGCGCCGGTCACCGGAGAAGTAACCGAGACTAATGGCTCGCTCAAGGATCGTCCCGACGCGGTGAACAGCAAGCCCCACGAGACGTGGATGGTGAAGGTGAAGCTGGCCAACTCCGGCGAAGTGGCGTCGTTGATGGACGCCAGGGTGTACGAAGCCCTCATTCAAAAATGACGCAGCCCGCGTTTTCCCCTCTCGACACTTTTGGTCCCCGGCACATCGGACCGCGCGGCGCGGATGTCACCGCGATGCTCAAGCAGGTGGGAGCGGCCTCGCTCGACCAGCTCATCGACGAGGTCATTCCCGCCAGCATCCGCCTGAAGGCGCCGCTCGACTTGCCGGCCGCGGAAAGCGAGTCAGCGTATCTGGCGCGGCTGAAGACCATCGCGAAGAAGAACAAGGTGTTTCGCAGCTTCATCGGCCTCGGGTATTCCGACACGCTGACGCCGAGCGTCGTTCGCCGGATGGTGTTCGAGAATCCTGGCTGGTACACGCCGTACACGCCGTATCAGGCCGAGATTGCGCAGGGCCGCCTCGAGTCGCTCCTCAATTTCCAGACCGTGGTGTCGGACTTGACGGGGATGGCGGTGGCCAACGCGTCGCTGCTCGACGAGGGCACCGCCGCCGGCGAGGCGATGACGCTCTTACACCGGGTGCAAGGCAAGAAGCTCGGCGCCGCGCACGGCACCTTCCTGGTGTCGGATCGCTGCTTCCCGCAGACCATCGGCGTGCTGAAAAGCCGCGCGGAACCGCTCGGGATCGAGCTCCAGATCGGTCCGATCGATCAGATGCCGCTCGATGCGCCCGGCGTATTCGGCGCGCTGGTGCAGTATCCGGATGAAGCCGGCCGTCTCGACGACCTGAAGCCGTTCGTCGACAAGGCGCATGCGGCCAACGTCAAAGTGGCGGTGGCCACCGACCTGCTGGCGCTGGCGCTGGCGACCTCGCCCGGTGAAGCGGGCGCCGATGTCGTGTTCGGCAACTCGCAGCGGTTTGGCGTGCCGATGGGATTCGGCGGACCCCACGCGGCGTTCTTCGCCACCAGCCAGGAATTTGTGCGCCACATGCCGGGCCGGGTGATTGGCGTGTCGATCGACTCACACGGCCACCGCGCGTATCGCATGTCGCTGCAAACGCGAGAGCAACATATTCGCCGCGAGAAGGCGACCTCGAACATCTGCACCGCGCAGGCGCTGCTCGCGAACATGGCGGCGATGTACGCCGTGTATCACGGTCCCGATGGCATCAAGGCGATTGCTACCCGTGTGCACGCGATGGCGCGCGCGCTCGAAGGCGCCCTGAAAGCGCTGGGATTCGATCAGCGCAATCCTCAGTACTTCGACACCCTCCTCATCCACACCGATAAGGGCCGGGTGACGAAGATTCGTGACGCCGCCGTGGCCCGGCACTTCAACTTCCGCTACGCCGGCGATCACGAGATCGGCATTGCGCTCGACGAGACCGTCACGTTCGGGGAGCTGCTGGCGATCGTCGAGATTTTCGCGGCGGCGTCGACGACCCCGCACGGTCCCGTCTCGCTCGACACCAACGAGAGTGGCCCGAAATGGCCGGCCGCGCTGATTCGGAAGAGCGTGTATCTCACGCACCCCGTGTTCAACTCGCATCGCTCCGAAAGCGAGATGATGCGCTACATCCGCAGCCTCGAGCGCAAGGACGTGGGTCTCGATACCTCGATGATCCCTCTCGGTTCCTGCACGATGAAGCTCAACGCCGCGAGCGAGATGTATCCGGTGTCGTGGGAAGAGTTCTCGCGCATGCACCCGTTCGCGCCGGCCGACCAGACCGAAGGTTACCGCCAGATCTGCGCCGAGCTAGAGGACGCACTGTGCAAGATCACGGGCTTTGCCGCGGTGTCGTTGCAGCCGAATTCGGGCGCGCAGGGTGAGTTCGCCGGCCTGGCGGTGATGCGGGCGTATCACCAGTCGCGCGGCGAAGGCGCCCGTGACGTCGTCCTGATTCCCGCCTCCGCTCACGGCACCAACCCGGCGAGCGCGATTATGGCCGGCTTCAAGGTGGTGGTCGTGGCCACGGCCGCGAACGGGAACGTCGACGTCGAGGATCTGAAGAAGAAGGTGGAAGAGCACGCGAAGGATCTCGCGGGCCTGATGATTACGTATCCCTCGACGCACGGCGTGTTCGAGGATGCGATCCGCGACATCTGCGACACCATTCACAAGTACGGCGGCCAGGTCTACATGGACGGCGCCAACATGAACGCGCAGGTCGGGCTGACCAGCCCCGCCGCGATTGGCGCGGACGTGTGTCACCTCAACCTGCACAAGACGTTTGCCATTCCGCACGGCGGCGGCGGCCCCGGCATGGGCCCGATCGGGGTGGCGAAACATCTCGCGCCGTTCCTGCCAGGACATCCCTTGGTCAACGTGTGGAGGGCCGGCGCTTCAGCGCCG
The DNA here is from genome assembly GCA_963784445.1 of uncultured Acidimicrobiia bacterium. Lineage (GTDB taxonomy): Bacteria > Acidobacteriota > Vicinamibacteria > Vicinamibacterales > UBA2999 > 12-FULL-67-14b. Next base: position 97,838 of record CAWARO010000005.1, read on the forward strand.
GCCGACCAGGCAATCCCGCCCGTATCAGCCGCGCCGTGGGGCAGCGCCAGCATCCTGCTGATCTCCTACGGCTACATCCGCATGCTGGGTGGCGGCGGTGTGACCGACGCCACGAAGTTCGCCATCCTCAACGCCAACTACATCAAGTCGCGGCTCGAAAAGCACTACCCGGTGCTCTACACGCGCCAGAACGGCCGCGTGGCGCACGAGATGATCTTCGACCTGCGCGCGTTCAAGGCGAAGGGCGTCGAAGAAGGCGATGTGGCGAAGCGGCTGATGGATTTTGGTTTCCACGCGCCGACCGTGTCGTTCCCGGTGCCGGGCACGCTGATGATCGAGCCGACGGAAAGCGAGCCGAAAGGCGAGCTCGATCGATTCTGCGAGGCGCTAATCGCCATCCGCCGGGAGATCGAGGACGTTGTCTCCGGCAAGGCCGATCCGAAGGACAACGTCCTGAAAAACGCGCCGCATACCGCCGCCGCGGTCACCATCAACGACTGGTCGCATCCGTATTCGCGCGAGCAGGCGGCCTATCCGCTGCCATGGGTCCGCGCGAACAAGTTCTGGCCAAGCGTGGGTCGCATCGATAATCCATATGGCGATCGCAACTTGATTTGCATCTGCCCGCCGATGGAGGCTTATGCGTAGCTATCGGTGCTGATCGACCAGCACGGGGTTGCCATCGGGGTCCGTCACCACAAAGCTGGCGGGCCCCGTTGTGTTTTCGTCGGCTTCGCTGACGAACGCCACGCCCGCCGCCTTTAGCTGTTTCTGCAGTTCGCGCACGTCGGTGAACGGCGTCACCTCCTTGGCGTCCTGATCCCATCCCGGATTGAAGGTCAGCATGTTCTTCTCGAACATGCCCTGGAACAATCCGATCACATGCAGACCGTTCTTCAGGATGAGCCAGTTCTGATCGATGTTGCCGCCGAGGCTCGTGAACCCGAGCTTCTCGTAGAAGGCCTTGGAGGCCTTGATGTCCTTCACTGCGAGGCTGATGGAAAATGCGCCGAGTTGCATCATTGTGCTGCCTCCTTTGTCTTGAGCACTGCTGCCGAAATCAGCGTGATGAGCAGGCCGACCGGAAACGGCTCGGTGAACGTAAAGGCTGCGTTGATGAGCGGGTTTGCGAGCATCTCTTTCATTCGTTCGCCTTGCGCGACCGTTTCGTCGATCTCGGCCTGGCTCGCACCCTGGGCGCGCTGGTCCTCGACCAGGTACACCGCATACTTGTCGGCGAAATCGGGTATGACGTTGTAGTAGAGGACCAGCCACGCGGAGACGTAAAAGAAGCACGAGATCAGCGTGATCAGGATGCCGGCCTGGAACCCCTTCCCGAAGCTGATGTGTCCGCCAAGCACGTTGTCGCGGTAGGAACGAATCCCGAAGTACACGAACAGGAACGAAATGACGATCGCGGTGTAGCCGACGACGAGCATCCGGTCGAAGCCGATCGCTTCGACGAACGGGATCGTGGCCGCCATCATGGCCGCCGACAGGGCACCGGAGAGAACGCCAAATGTGAGAACGATCTTTTTCATGGGACGAGAACTCCTTTGCAACCGAACCTACCGGTCGCGCGCGATGTCGTCGTCATCCTTTTGAATGATTTCGCGGATTTGGACGTGAAATCACCCATTCAGGCGATGAGTCCCTGGCCCTTGGCGAGCTGGACCGCCTGCGTTCGACGGCTGGCGCCCAGTTTGTCGAACACCCGGCTTGTATGGGTCTTGATCGTGTTCTCGCTCACGAACAGCCGTTCTGCCATCTCCTTGTTGCTCAGGCCCTCGGCTATCAGCTGAAGGACCTCGAGCTCGCGCGGGGTAATGCCGAGGGCATCAATCCGCGCCTGGTCGGCCTCGAACGGTCCGGCCGGAACCGGCACTTCGACGGTCACTTCCCGGACTTCGACTTTGCGGCCGGTAATGGTCAGGCCGAACCAGATGCCGACCGCCGCGAAGAGTACGGCCACCAGCGCGGCATAGATCTCGACCGAATGCGAGACGACGAGGAAGCGGTATTCGACGAATCGCATCGCGACGATCAGCACGCCGCCGCACGCGCCGTAGATCGCAAGGTGTTTCACCCCAGACGTTTTGAAGGCCATGAATAACGCCGTGGCCTTCAAAACGTCTCGCCCGCCGGAGGCGGGCCAAACGACACTGTCCTAGCGAGGCGGAGCCGTTCCGCACGTGTTCGGGAAGCCAAGGCGAAGCCTCGCTAGATGATGCTACAGTTCGAGGCAATGCGCATCCTGAACGCGGACCAGATGCGCGAGGCCGATCGCCGCACCATCCAGGACATCGGCATCGCCTCCCTGGTCCTGATGGAAAACGCCGGCCGCCAGGTCGTCGCCGCCATCGAATCCCTCTATTCCGATCTCGCCGAGCGCCAAATCGCCATCGTCTGCGGCAAGGGCAATAACGGCGGCGATGGCTTCGTGGTGGCCCGGACGCTGCAGCAGCGCGGGTTCGACGTGTCGGTGTTCCTGATCGGCACCGTCAACGAAGTCAAGGGCGACGCGCGCATTAACCTCGAGATCCTCGGCCGCATCGGCCAGACCCTCGTCGAAGTGGCGGACGAAACCGCCTGGGAGCTGCACGGCGCGGAAATCGCCGGCCACGATCTGATCATCGACGCGATGTTCGGCACCGGCTTGTCGGCGCCGCTGACAGGTTTCTACGAGACCGTGGTCGCCGACCTCAACGAAGCGGGCGTGCCGATTGTGTCGATCGACATTCCTTCAGGCATGTCGGCGGATACCAGCGACCTGATCGGCGATGCGATCGAGGCCACGGTTACCGTGACGCTGGGCGCGCCCAAGCTGCCGCTCGTGCTGCCGCCGGCGGAGATGAAGTGCGGCGAGGTGGTAATTGCCGACATCGGCATTCCCGGCGACGTGTTCGATCAGCTCGAAGGCCCGCAGATCGAGTTGCTGACGCGCGAGCAGATGCGCCCGTTGATCCAGCCGCGCGCGCCGGACGCGCATAAGGGCGACTTTGGCCGCGTCGTGGTGGTGGCCGGATCGGTGGGGAAGGCCGGCGCTGCGGTCTTGTGCGCGCAAGGCGCCATGCGCTCGGGGGCGGGGCTCGTGACGGTGGCATCGCCGCGCGCGTGTCAGCCGACCATTGCCGCCCACGCGCCTGATTACATGACCGAAGGCCTCGACGAAACGCCGGAAGGCACGGTGCATTACTCCGCGGTCGACGCGGTGCTGGGAATCGACGCCGACGTGATCGTGGCGGGCCCCGGTCTTGGGCGCGGAGAAGGCGTCACGACCTTCGTTCGCGAGCTGCTCGACAAGTGTGAAGGACCGCTGGTGCTCGACGCCGACGCGCTCAACGCGTTCGCGGATGAACCGGCGCTGCTCGTCGGCCGTGAGGGCCGCGATCTGATCATCACGCCGCATCCGGGTGAAATGGCCCGGCTCGTCGGATGTACGGTGGACGATCTGCAGGCTGATCGGATCGGCATCGCCACCGATTTCGCGAAACGCCACAAGCTCTACGTGGTGTTAAAGGGCTACCGCACGCTTGTCGTCACGCCGGACGAAAAGGTGTTCGTCAATCCCACCGGATGTCCCGGCATGGCGACCGGCGGCACCGGTGACGTGCTGGCCGGGATGATTGGCGCGTGGCTCGCGCAGCTACTCGACGCCGAAGCGGCCTGCAAGCTCGCCGTCTACTTGCATGGCTCGGCCGGTGAGCTGGCCGATGCCGACAACGGCGAAGTGTCGATGACCGCCGGCGATCTGGTCGAGCACATCGGCGACGCCATCCTGGAAGTGACGGCCCGGCGTCGCGTGGCTGCCAGCAAGGCCGCCACCGAGTAATACCGATTGAACACCGATCCGTGATTCATCAATCCAACTCGGAGGCCGACACGCGCGCCATCGCGGCGGCATTGGCGCCAACGCTGCCGCCCGGCGCGATCGTCCTGCTGTCCGGTGATCTTGGAGCGGGGAAGACGGCCTTCGTTCGCGGACTTGCCGAGGGGCTGGCGATCGATCCGGATGAGGTGACCAGTCCGACCTTCACGCTCGTGCATGAGTATCGCGGTGGACGCCTGCCGCTCATTCACGTCGATCTCTATCGTCTCGATCGCGCGGAGCTCGAGGAGATCGGCCTGGATCAGGATCTCGCCGCGACCGGCGTCACCGCCGTCGAATGGGCAGAGCGTCTCACCCGCGCGATCCCCAATGCCGTGGTTGTCAGAATTCTCGACCAAGGAGAAGATCTCCGCTCAATTGAGATCACTTTCCTGATTCCTGATTCCTGATTCCTGATCACTCCGCCCGAAGCGTAATCGCGGGGTCGATCGATGCGGCTCGACGAGCCGGCAGGATGCCGGCCATCGCGCCGAGCACCGTGAAGAACACCACGCAGGCCGCGAACGTCACGGCGTCGGTTTCGCTGATTCCGAACAGCAGCGCGCGAAGCAGGCGGGCGCCGAAATAGGCGGCGACCACGCCGACCGCAACGCCCATCAGCGTCAGTAGCGCGCCTTCGCGCATCACTGCCCGCGCCACGCTCGCCGGGTTGGCGCCGATCGCCACCCGCACACCGATCTCCCGCGTGCGGCGCGCAACCGAGTAGGCGAGCACGCCGTGAATACCGATCACCGCCAGCAGCACCGCGAGGACGCCGATCATCGCCGACAGCATCGCGCTCATCCGCTCACGCCGCGGACCGCGCGCCAGTAAATCGTCAATCATGGCAACGTCGGAGACGAACTCGCGCCCGTGCTCGAGGACGATGCGCCGGAGCGACTCGGCAATCGGCGTTGGATCACCCGCAATGTTCAGCAACAGGTTCGGACTGTTGAAGCCGGCGCTCTGCGCCGCTGGCGAAAACATCACGTGCGCCTTGGCGTTCTTCAAGTCGCCCTGTGTGGAGTTGCCGACGACACCGACGACGAGGAGGTCTTGCATCGCGCGATTGGTCTGGAACTTGAGGCGCTGGTCCAGGATGTTGCCGTCCGGCGCCAGCACCCGGGCGAGGTTCTCGCTGAGAATTACCACGCGTCGCGACGTCCGTGTGTCTCCTTCCGTGAACACGCGGCCGGCCACCAAACGAATGCCCATCATCTCGAAGAAGTTCGGCGAAACGCTGTCGAGGGACGTCCGCACGCCCGTGAACTCTTCGCCAACGAAGCCAACGTCGCTGCCGATTAGCGTCAACCGGCGCGGGAAGACGATGGAGTAAGCCACCTGGCGTACTCCAGGAATCGCCCGAACTTTCTCGATGAGCGGCGGGTAGTGCGCGTCCGGGTTCATGCCGCGATTGCCGCCTGGCACGGCCATCAGCCGGGCCGTGAGCATGCCGTCCGTTCGCACACCGGGATTGGTGCCGAGGACCGCGAACAGCGACCGGGTGAGGAGCGCGGCGCCCACTACCAGCACCACCGAGAGCGCGACCTGCACCACCAGGAGCCCACGCGTCCAGCGGCCCGCGGCGCCGGTCACCGTGCGATCCCACGTGAACCGCACGGTCGCTTGCGGCCGCATGGCGAACCAGACGGGCAGGGCCGTCAGGATCACACCGGCGACCAGACCAATGCCGGCCGTCGCGGCCAACACGCGGAGATCCGGTGTGAACGAGATCTCCCACCCCACGAATCCCGGATCGAGGAGCGCTGGAAGCGGGGCGAGAAACGCGAACGCGACGGGAATGGCCACCAACGTGCCCGCACCGGAGAGGAGCAGGCTCTCGACGAGCATCTGCTGCGCGATGCGCGCGCGTCCGCCGCCCAGGGCGAGGCGCACGCCGAGCTCGGTGCTGCGTGCATTCAGCCGTGTCAGCAACAACCCGCCAAGGTTGACGCAGGCGAGCAGGAGCAGCAGCGCGGCGAGGCCGAGGATGATCGTGACGGCCTGAGAATATTGCTCGCGGGCGGGTGAGAGGCCCCGGCCCATCGGGTCGAGGCGGACGATTGGTCCGAGAATGCTCTGGCCTTCAGCGGCGCCCTGGTTCATCGCCTTCGCTTGCTCGAGCAGCGCCGGCCACATGGTATCGAACTGCCCCGCTGCTTGTTCGAAGGAGATGCCGGGCTTGAGACGACCGAGCACCTCCTGCGCCACGGGCCGGCGTCCCTGGACCGCCGGAACCAGGCTGTCTGGCGGCGCCATGATGTCGACGCCGACATCAGCATGAATGCCGCGGAATCCAGGTGGCATTACACCGATCACCGTCGCCTCGGTGCCCTCGACCTTCATCGTCTTGCCGATCGCGCCCGGATCGGCGTTGAACAAACGCCGCCACAACCGATCGCTGATGACGATGACCTTCACGCCGCTCGTCATGATCGGCGCGTCGGCATCGACGATGCCGCGGCCGAGCACCGGCTGGACTCCGAACACGCTCATACAGCGTCCGGTGATGAACGCGGTGATCGCGTGTGAGGGGACGCCGTTCGCTTCAACGGGAAAGTTGCCGCCGCCGTTGTAGCCACACGCTTCGACGAACGGGCTGTCTCGATTGAGGTCGAGTACCGTCGGCATCGGCACGTAGCGCTTCTGGCCGCGCTCGTTGTAGCTCGACAGGCTGTATAGGTCGTCCGGATCCGCAATCGACAGACGCTGAAAGGCGAGCGCGTTCAGCATGCTGAACATCGCCGTGTTGGCGCCGATGCCCATTGCCAGTGTCGCAATCGCGGCGAGCGCGAATCCCGGTGCATGCCGGAAGTGTCGGAACGCGTGTTTGACATCCTGAAGCAATGCGTCGACGTACACACCCATCTTCACGTCCCTTACCTTTTCCTTCAGCGGTTCCACGCCGCCCATTTCGATCGTGGCAGCGCGCCGTGCCTCCCACGGCTGCACGCCGCGCGCGATCCGTTCTTCGACCAACAGGTCGAACATCGCCCGCAGTTCATCGTCCAGATCGCGCTGCATGCGGTCGCGGCGCCACAGGTTGCGGAGCAGGCTGGAGAGCCGCGAGAGCATCACTCGCTCCGCAGCGCGATCACGGGATCGATGCGCGCGGCCCGGCGCGCGGGCAGCAGCCCGGCGGACAGGCCGAGAAGCAGGAAGAACGCCGCGACGCCCGCGAAGGTCAGCGTGTCGGTTTCGGAGATGCCGTAGAGCAGCGAGCGCAGCACCTCGGCGCCGAACAAGGCGGCCGGGATGCCGATCGCGAGTCCGATCAGCGTCAGCGTGGCCGCTTCCTTGAGCACCGCGCCTGCCACCATGAACGGATCAGCGCCGACCGCCACCCGCACGCCGATCTCGCGCGTGCGCCGCGATACGGAGTACGCCAGCACGCCGTGGATGCCGATCACCGCCAGTAACACGGCGAGGCCGCCCGTGATGCCGGCCAGTGTTGCGCTCAAACGCTCCGTCGACGGCAATCGCGCAAACACATCCTCGACCCAGATGATCTCGAGCGCATACTCGCGTCCATCTTCGGCGAGAATCTGCCGTACTGCCGCGGCCGTCGAGCTCATGCTGCGCGTGGTGGCGATCAACAGGTTCGCGGCGTTGAAGTTGTCGCCGTTCTTGAGCGGCGGCACGAACACGATCGGCGGTGTCTGCGCGCGCCGGCTGCCCAGCGTCATGTTGCCGACGATGCCGACGATGGTGAGGTCCTGGCGATCCTGGAAAGCACCATAGCGAATGCGCCGCTGCAGCACGTCGCCATCAGGCCGCAGCGCCTTTGCCAGGCTCTCGGTGATCACGCACACCCTGAGGGCGGTTCCGATGTCGTTCCAATTAAGATGCCTGCCGGCGAGCAGCGGCACGCCGACCGTCTCGAAGAATCCTGGCGTTGCGGTGTCGCCGAGCGCGAGAACTTCGGTCTCAGGTTCCCCGACGAATGAGACCGGCGTTGATGGCAGGTTGCGGGACCGTGGAAAGAGTTGGGAGAGGCCGGCCGATTGCACGCCAGGCAACGCGCTGACGCGTTCGATCAATCCGCGGTAATACACAGTCGTGTCCATATTGCGATAGCCGCCCGACAGTGGGAACAAGTTCACGTCGACGACGTTCTCCACTGTGACGCCCGTGTCCACGCGCTGGAGAAGCTGCAGCGATCGCACCAGCAGCGCGGCGCCGATCAGGATGACCACCGAGACGGCGACCTGCGAGACGAGCAGGGCGCGCGACCACCAGCTGCTAGCCGGCGCCATCGTCCGATCCCAGGTGAACGGCGCCGTGACTTGCCGCCGAATCGCCAGCCACACCGGCAGGGCGGTGATGATCACGCCGGCGAAGATGCCGATGGCGGCCATGGCAGCGAGCACCGTTCCATCCGGCGTGAAGCTGATCGTGCGCACGATGCGGTTTTGCGGGATCAGCGACGTGATCGGATTCACCACCGCGAACGCCAATGGCACCGCTAGAGCGGTGCCCGCGATCGAGAGCAGCAATCCTTCCACCAGCATCTGCTGCGCGACGCGATAGCGGCTGCCGCCGAGCGCGAGCCGCACGGCGAGCTCGTTGCTGCGCCCGCTGAGCCTGGTGAGCAGCAGCCCGCCGACGTTGACGCACATCAAGATCAGCAGCAGGCCGGTCAGGGCCGTCATCAAGGCGAAGGCCTGCATGTACTGACGCCGTAGTCCGGAAATGCCTGTGCCGATCGACTGGACCCTGACGAGGTCGCCAAAGAACAAGTTGCCCTCAATCGCGCGCGACAGATCCCCGGCCATGGACCTGGCTCTGGGCCACAGCAACTCAAACTGGGCGGCAGCTTGCTCGATCGTGACGCCATCGCGTAACCGGCCGACGACTTCGCTCGCCACCGGCGTGCGGCCCTCCACCCAGGGGTAGATAGAGCCGGGCGGTACGAACAGCTCCACGCCGGAATCGACATGCAGGCCGGCGAAACCTTCGGGCGTCACGCCAATCACCGTCAGTTCGGCCTCGGCGAGCTTCAGGGTCCGGCCGAGCACGGCCGGATCGGCGTTGAACATGCGTGTCCAGAACCGGTGGCTAATCACGGTCACCTTGTTGCCCGGGCGCACGAGCGGCGCGTCGGCGTCGGTGATCGGCCTGCCGAGAAATGGCATCACGCCGAACGTCTCGAAACATCCGCCGGTCACGGTCGCAAAGAGGGCCATGGTCGGCGTGGTGTTGACCTCGGCCGTGGTCACGCCGCCGCCGTTGTAGCCGCAAGTCATTTTGAAGGGACCGGCTTCGCCAAGCATCGGCACCGACGAAATCGGTACGTAGCGTTCCTGTCCGAGATCGTTGGTGGTGGTGAAGCTGATCAGGCTGTCAGGATCGGGAATGGGCAGGCGCCTGAACACGAGCCCGTTCACGATGCTGATCATGGCCGCGTTGGCGCCGATGCCGATGGCGAGTGTGAGGATGGCGGACATGGCAAAGCCGCGCGAGCGGCGGAAGTGACGGAGGGAATACTTGATGTCCTGCGCCAGCGTCTCGATCAGCACACCCATCTGCACGTCACGGATGCGTTCCTTGACGGGTTCGACACCGCCCAATTCAATCACCGAGCGGCGGCGTGCTTCGCGCGGGTCCATGCCCGCCGCAACCTTTTCGTCGATGAGCAGATCGAGTGTTGCCTGGAGTTCGGCGTCGAGCTCGCGCTCGACACGATCGCGCTGCGAGAGATTCCGCCACAGGCTGCGCAGTCGAGACAACGCCATGATGATTACGTCTCCAGGGCGTGACCAATCGCGAGGGCAATCCGGTTCCACTGCGCCGTCTCATCGCCGAGCCGGTGGCGGCCGGTTTTGGTCAAGGCGTAAAACTTGGCGCGGCGGTTGTTCTCGGACGGCTGCCAGGACGAGGTCAGGGCGCCGGCCTCTTCGAGGCGATGCAGGGCAGGGAAGAGGGAACCCGGCTGTACGGAAAAGGTGCCGCGGGTGATCTGCTCGATGCGCCGCGACACGCCGAGACCGTGCAGCTCACCGGCGGTGAGCGCCTTCAAGATGAGCAGGTCGAGCGTGCCTTGCAGGACGTTGGACTTGGATTCAGCCACAGTGCTCCCTAGTGAGGTGCTCCTTAGTGACGTCTCCTATCGAAATACGATAGGAGTGTCGGCTACGTTCCTATCGGATGTCAATAGGGCCACAGAAGGCACCGATGGCGCACTGGGGTGCCCATCCACGGGGCGCGCTTGACAACGAGGTGTTAGTTTTATAACGTCTCGTTAGGAAAGTAACAGTGCCAAAACCCCTGCACACCGTGTTATCCCGCCGCGAGCGGCAGATCATGGACACGCTCTATCAGCTCGGCCGCGCTACCGCCGGCGAGCTCATGAAGGCGCTCCCCGGTGAGCCCAGCGATTCCACCGTGCGGACCCAGCTGCGCGTCCTCGAAGCCAAGGGCCATGTCCGTCATGAAGAGGAAGGCCTGCGCTACGTCTATTTGCCGGTGGTGCCGCGCCGCGTGGTGCGGAAATCGGCGCTGAAACATCTCGTCAACACCTTCTTCGACGGTTCAACGGAGAAGGTCGTGGCCGCACTACTGGGACCGGACGGCGGGCGCTTGAGCGACGAAGAGCTCGATCGCATTGCCGAGATGGTTGCCAAAGCGCGGGCGGAGGAGTCTAAGTGACCATGGTGCTCGATACCGTTCTCCGCTCGTCGCTCGTGCTGACGATTGGCTTCGCAATCGCGATCGGCTTGAGGCGTCAGCCCGCCGCTCTTCGCCACTGGGTACTCGCCGCATCGATCATTTTCGCGGCCGGCCAGCCGGCGATCACCCGGCTGCTGCCGTCGTGGACAATCTCGCCGTCGTTGTCCTCCTTCGAAGAGGTCGTGCCGGCATCGTCACTGGTCACCACCACGACCGAATTCGAGATCCTGAACAACCAACCGCGCTCAACCGAGCCGACTCGTCGCAGCTTTGCCAATGTAGCGCTCACGATCTGGATCGGCGGCGCGGCAGTGAGCCTCGCCATACTCCTGTTGGGCATTGTGTGGCTCCTGTGGTTGAGCAGTCGCTCGACGCCCGCGGGCCCGGTGTGGATCGACGCCGAGGTCAGCGTTCGCCGCGCGCTCGGACTGCCATCCGCGGTTCGCATTCGAATCACCCGGCATCCGGCGCTACTCGTGACCTGGGGCGCGATCAATCCCGTGATTCTGTTGCCCTCGGATGCGGACTCCTGGTCCGCTGAACGCGTGAGCCTTGTGCTCGCCCACGAGATGGCGCATCTCGCGCGCCGCGACTGGCTCACACAACTGGCCGCGGAGATCGTGCGCGCGATCCACTGGTTCAATCCACTGTTCTGGATGGCGTGTGCGCGCTTGCGCCAGGAAAGCGAGCACGCGTCCGACGATGTCGTGCTCGATCTCGGTTTTGCCCGAACGTCGTATGCGACGCACCTTGTCGATCTCGCGCGCGCGTTCAGTTCCCATGGCCGCACCTGGTTGCCGGCACCGTCCATTGCACGTCCATCCACGCTCGAGAGGAGAGTTCGCGCCATGTTGAACCCACACACCAACCGGCGTCCCCAGTCGACCGCCCGTCGCCTGGCGGTGGCAATGTTGTTGGCCGCGCTCGCGCTGCCGATCGCCTCGGCGTCACAGGGGTCGGGCGCGCCCTCGGGCACGGTGACCGATCCGTCGGGACGCCCTATGCCGGGCATCACCGTGCGGCTCACGGCCGTGGATGGAGAGGTGGTGGTCGGCGCGGAATCCGACGCCGCCGGTGCGTATCAGTTCCCCGCAGTGCCTTCAGGCGACTACATGCTCTCGGCGGAGTCTCCAGGATTCAACACCGTTCGCCAGCGCGTCAGCATCACCGGTGGGACCCAGTCGATTCCTCTGGCCCTCCGGGTTGGGACGTTGACTGAGACGGTCACCGTGGTGGGCGGCAAGGAAGGGGACGACGGGCCGCGCACCGATAAACGGGCATCGGAGTTCAGTGCATCCGTGTGCACACCGCAGGAAACCGGCGGCCACCTGATCCCTCCAAAGAAGATCAGGCAGGTGAATCCCCGCTACCGGCAGGCCTGGGTCGAGGCCCGGCTCGAAGGCCGAATCCTCCTTCAGGCGCGGATAGGGGTCGACGGCCGAATCAGGGAAGTAGAAGTGGTGTCGCCGGTGAACGCCGACCTCGAGGAAGAGGCCATCGGCGCGGTCAGTCAGTGGGAATTTACGCCAACGCGGCTCAATTGCGAGCCGGTCGAGGTGCGGATGTTCGTAACCGTCGCGTTCTCGGCCGTACGCTGACGGCGGGGGTTATCGGGTCTCGATGGCGACGGTGGCCTGGGTCATCGTCGCCGACTGTCCCTGTTGCGCGTCGTCTTGATACAAGACAAGCAATAACAGGGTTAGTACCAGCGAGATTCCAAGTGCCGCGCAGACCCTACCGAGCAACTCCATGTTCCTCTTCGATTGCATTTCGCTTGCCAAGACGGATGAGTCTTGTCGCGAGTGTCATGAGGCTTTATCGGCACTTAGGCGTGTCGACTTGACACGGCCGAGGTGTAAAAACTCCGGATGAGTTCCCAGAAGAGGCATCCGGCGCCAGCCGTGATGGCGACGTCGGCGAGGTTGAAGATGCCGGTCCGGAGGGGGCCGATGCCGACATTCAGGAAGTCGATGACGCTCCCCACCGCGATGCGGTCGATCTGATTCGACAGGGCGCCAGCCAGAAAGAGGGTCAGGCCGCAGGTTTCGACCCGAGACCAGCGACGCCGGCTGGCGGCAATGGCCACGGCGATCAGGAACAATCCGTTGCCGATTTGAAAAACCACGGCCCGGGTCTCCGGGCTCCACGAGGCGCCAACCGAGAGAAAGGCGCCCGGATTTTCGTGATATTGCAAACGGACCGTATCGCCGAAGTACGAATGGTCGGGGTAGCCGGCGAGCGTCGTGATAGCAAGATGCTTGGTCACGCGGTCGCACCCCGCGGTAGCCGCGAGCAGGCAGCAGAGGAGTACACCCCGCCTGAAGGTAGTCATTGTCGAGATGGCTTTCGGTTGTGGGTAGCGGAAGAGATGGTAACACGCTGGCCGGGCCTTCCACCTTCGCGCCTCAGCGGACAAGAAAGTCCCGCCCTACGTACGGGGTGTTACTCCGAGCGGTAGTTCGGCGCTTCTTTGGTGATCGTCACGTCGTGCACGTGACTTTCGCGGAAGCCGGCGTTAGTGATGCGGATGATCTCGGCGTCGCGCTGCAGATCGGTAATCGTCGCGGCGCCGCAGTAGCCCATGCCGGCGCGGAGGCCGCCCATCAACTGATGCACGACCATCGACATGCTGCCTTTGTGCTGCACGCGGCCCTCGATGCCCTCGGGCACCAGCTTCTCCATCCCGACCGGCTTGCCGGCAGGGGAGGTGCCGCTTTCGAGCTCGAAGTCGTCCTGGAAATACCGGTCGCGGCTGCCGCGTCGCATGGCGCCGATCGATCCCATGCCTCGATACTCTTTGAACGTGCGGCCTTGATACAGGATCAACTCGCCTGGGCTCTCATCGGTGCCCGCGAACAGGTTGCCGGCCATCACCGCGCTGGCGCCAACGGCGAGGGCCTTCACGACATCACCTGACGTGCGGATGCCGCCGTCGGCGATCACCGGGATGCCGCGCTTCGCCGCCGCCACCGCGCATTCGGCGATCGACGAGATCATCGGCATGCCGATGCCCGCCACGATGCGCGTGGTGCAGATTGATCCGGCGCCGATGCCGACCTTCACCGCATCCACGCCGATGGCGATCAGCGCCTCGGTGGCTTCAGCCGTCGCCACGTTGCCGGCGATCAGATCCACCTCGGGGAACGCCTTGCGCAGCTGCTTGACGATGTCCATCACGCCCTGCGAATGGCCGTGGGCGGTATCGACCACCAGCACGTCGACGTGCGCGTTGACCAGGGCGGTGGCGCGCTCCCTGGTGTCGCGGGCGATGCCGACCGCCGCGCCAACGCGCAAGCGGCCGAGCGAATCCTTGCACGCGTTCGGATACTTGATGGCCTTCTGGATGTCCTTGACGGTGATCAGGCCCTTGAGCCTGAAGTCCTTGTCGACGACGAGCAGCTTTTCGACCTTCGCGCTGTGCAGGATCTCCTTCGCCTGATCGAGCGTGGTGCCGACCGGAACGGTGATCAACTCCTCCTTCGTCATCACCTCCGAGACCGGCCGCGCCGTGTTGGTCTCGAACCGCAGATCGCGATTGGTGAGAATGCCGACGAGGCGTCCTTCCTTGCTGCCGTCTTCGGTGATGGGCACGCCGGAGATGCGGTACTTCTGCATCAGATCCAGCGCGTGCCGGATCAGCGCGTTCGGCGCGACGGTGATCGGGTTGACGATCATGCCGCTCTCCGACCGCTTGACGCGATCGACCTCGAGCGCCTGGTCTTCGATGGGCAGGTTCTTGTGGATGATGCCCATGCCGCCCTGCTGCGCCATGGCAATCGCCATCTCGGATTCGGTGACCGTATCCATGGCGGCACTGAGCAGCGGGACGTTGAGCCGGATGTTCTTGGTGAGACGCGTGCTGACGTCGACTTGCGCCGGCAGCACCGTGGAGTGCCGCGGCACCAGCAGGATGTCGTCGAAGGTGAGCGCGGTGCGCAGCCCGGACTCCAGTGACTTATTGAGCTTGTTTTCGATCTCGGTCAGTGGAGTCATGAGCGTTTTGCCTTCTGCCTTTTGCCTGGTGCCTGATCAGGCACCGTGGCATTTCTTGTATTTCTTGCCACTGCCGCAGTAGCACGGATCGTTGCGGCCAATCTTGGGTTCGTCCCGCTTCACCGTCTTGATGACGTCGTCGCCACCGACGCGCGCGGGCGCACGATCCTGCATGAGGTCGTTGCCTCCAGCGGGTGCCGCCGGTGCTTCGGCGCGTCCGCCAAACAGCCCCTTGGTGGCCTGCTCCGACGGATTGTTGTAATTGAGCGCTGCCGGCTTGCGGGGCGCGGGACGCGCCGGCGCGGCCAGCTTCGCCTCGCCGCCTTCGCGCTCGACCACCGGCTTCAGCCACCACACGTAGCGCACCATCTCTTCTTCCACGCGGCGCAGCATGGCCTGGAAGAGCGCGAAGCTTTCTTTCTTGTACTCGACGAGCGGATCGCGCTGGCCGTAGCCGCGCAGGCCGATGCCCTCCTTGAGGTGATCGAGCGAGTAGAGGTGGTCCTTCCACTGCTGATCGACGATCTGCAGCATGATGTCGCGTTCGACGCGGGTGAGGATGTCGCGCGGAACGATCTTTTCCTTGTCCTCGTACTGCGCGCGCACCTTGGCCCACAGCGCATCGCCGAGCTCCTCGGTGCTCATGTCGTCGATGCCCTTGAGGTCATCGTCATCAAGCCCGAACAGCTGCTGCAGATCGCGGCCGAGCGCGGGAATGTCCCAATCCTCTTCCTCGACGTCCTTGCCGACGAACTGCTCGATGCGATCGTCGAACAGATCCTCCGCGGTGGCGAGCAGGTAGCCGCGCACGTCCACCTCTTCGCCTTCGGGGAGATGGACCTTGCCGTCGAGGATCTCGCGGCGCAGCGTGTAGATGCGCTCGCGCTGCTTGTTCATCACGTCGTCGTATTCGAGCAGGTGCTTGCGAACCGCGAAGTTCTGCGCTTCCACCTGCTTCTGCGCGCGCTCGATAGCGCGCGTGACCATGCCGTGTTCAATCGGCACGCCTTCTTCCATGCCGAGGCGCTGCATCAGGCCGGAGATGCGGTCGGATCCGAAGATTCGCATCAGATCGTCTTCGAGCGACAGGAAAAAGCGCGAGGAGCCCGGGTCGCCCTGGCGTCCGGCGCGGCCGCGCAGCTGGTTGTCGATGCGCCGCGCTTCGTGGCGCTCGGTGCCGATGATATGCAGGCCGCCGACGTTGACCACTTCCTTGTGCTCGTCTTCGCACTGCCGCTTGAAGTGCGTGAAGATGCGATCCCAGTCAGCGCGCTTCACGCGGTAGAACGCGTCGACGTGGAAGAAGTTCACATACTCGTCGTCGTCGACGTACTTCTCTTCGCCCTTGGGCACCGTCTCGGCGACGCCTTCGTTCAGGCTCTGCTGGCGCGCCATGTATTCGGGATTGCCGCCGAGCAGGATGTCGGTGCCGCGGCCCGCCATGTTGGTGGCAATGGTGACGGCGCCCTTGCGCCCTGCCTGCGCCACGATTTCCGCTTCCTGCGCGTGGTACTTCGCGTTGAGCACGATGTGTTTCGTACCCTTCCGCTTCAGCATCGTCGAGACGCGCTCTGATTTCTCGATCGACACCGTGCCGACCAGCGCCGGGCGGCCCAGCTCGGTGGTCTTGATGATGTCGTCGACGATGGCGGCCCACTTTTCGGCTTCGGTGCGGTACACGAGATCCGGTTCCTCGATGCGCACCATCGGGCGGTTGGTCGGAACCACGATGACGTCGAGTTTGTAGATCTTGGCGAACTCGGCGGCTTCGGTCTCGGCCGTGCCGGTCATGCCGGAGAGCTTCTTGTATTTGCGGAAGTAGTTCTGGAAGGTGATGGTCGCGAGGGTCTGGTTCTCGCGCTCGATCTTGACGCCTTCCTTCGCCTCGACGGCCTGGTGCAACCCGTCGCTCCAGCGGCGTCCGGGCATCAGGCGGCCGGTGAATTCGTCGACGATCACGACCCCGCCGTCCTTGATCATGTAATGCACGTCGAGGTGGTAATGGACGTGCGCGCGAAGCGCCTGCTGTACGTGGTGGAGCAGCGGCATGTTCGCGGGATCGTAGAGGCCGCCCGGCTGTAGCCGATGCGCGAGCAGCTGCTCGGCCTTGGCCATACCGGTCTCGGTGAGCGTGGCGGTCTTGTTCTTCTCGTCGACGACGAAATCACCCGAGGCCTCGAGACGGTCGCGGTCTTCGCCTTTGACCTGCCCCTGGTGGACCTCGCCGCGCTTCAACTTCGGGATGATGCGATCGACTTCGTGATAGAGGTCGGTGGATTCCTCGGCCGGACCGGAGATGATCAACGGCGTGCGCGCTTCGTCGATCAGGATGCTGTCCACCTCGTCGACGATCGCGAAGTGGTGACCCCGCTGCACCATGGCGCTGAGGTCGAACTTCATGTTGTCGCGGAGGTAGTCGAAGCCGAACTCGTTGTTGGTGCCGTAGGTGATGTCGCAGCCGTAGGCGACCTGCCGTTGTTGATCGTTGAGGTCGTGCTGAATCACGCCGACCGTCATGCCGAGGAGGCGGTAAACCCGGCCCATCCATTCCGAGTCGCGGCGCGCGAGGTAATCGTTCACCGTGACAATGTGGACGCCCTGGCCGCCGAGCGCGTTGAGGTACGCGGGAAGCGTGGCGACCAGCGTCTTGCCTTCGCCGGTCTTCATCTCGGCGAGCGTGCCGTTGTGCAGCACCATGCCGCCGATCAGCTGCACGTCGTAGTGCCGCATCTGTACCACGCGGCGGCCGGCTTCGCGGACCACGGCGAACGCCTCTGGCAGCAGCTCGTCGATCGTCTCGCCGTTGGCGAGCCGGGTCCTGAATTCCACAGTCTTGCCGCGCAGTTGCTCGTCACTGAGCGCCGTGATGCGGTCTTCGAAGGCGTTGATTTCAGCGACGCGCGGCCGTAACCGCTTCAAGTCGCGGTCGTTCTGGGTGCCGACGATTTTAGTGAGGATTTGACCGAACATGTTAGGAATCAAGCCGTGCGGCTATCTGCCTATTATATCTTGCGAGGCCTCCGGCCTCGCGGCTCGCGACTGCGTACTGTCTGGACTGGGCGATTAGTTGCCGCTGCGACGAGGATTCAGCAACAACTGGAGCGGATTGAGAATCCGTCCGTTGGCGCGCACTTCGTAGTGGAGGTGCGAGCTGGTGGCGCGGCCGGTGGAGCCCACTAGGCCCAGCAGATCGCCACGCTTCACCGCTTGGCCGACCGTCACCTTGAACGCCGACATGTGGCCGTAGCGCGTCTCGATGCCGTAGCCGTGATCGACGATCACCAGGTTGCCGTAGTTGCCGGCAGACGCGGCGTGCGTGACCTTGCCGTCAGCCGTGGAATAGATCGGATCGCCCTTGTCCGCCGAAATGTCGAGTCCGGGATGGAAATCGCGTTCGCCCGTGAACGGATCCGAGCGGTTGCCCATGCTCGACGAGAGCCAGCCGTGAGTCGGCCAAATCGAAGGCGTCGCGGCAGCCAGCTGGTTGCGCTTGTCGACGTCGGTGCGGAGCGTGTGCAACCGGCTCTCGAGGCCCTGGAGCAGATCTTTCAGCAGGGCGAAGGTGTTCTCTGGAGAGTTGAGCCCCGGCGTCATCGAAGTGAGGGCCGATCCCGCGGTGGGGCCGCCCATCGCGCGGCTCTTGATCACCGCGGGCAGCTTGTCCATGGAGTTCTGCAGCGACGGGTCGAGCGCCGCTTTCGCGCCGAGTTCCGACATAGCCGTTTGCAGCGCCATGATCTGGCCGGCGAGCGCCTCGGTCGCGGCGCGATAATTGGCGTTCTCAAACAGGAGCGTGGTGTTGGTAGCGAAGACGTTCGCCACCTCGTACCGCGCCTTCAGCGCCGCGCCCGTGCCGATGAGCATCGGCAGCGTGACGACCGAGAACACGATGATCAATGCCGGCTTCAGAGAAATCGTGAAGCGGCGCACCACGCCTGAGGTGCGGTCGGCGAGAACAATCGTGTAGCGTTTCGAAAGCATTAACTACCTGAGCTGTTGGAGTTTCCTTAAATACCCTCGCGGGGGCGCGAAGCAAGAAAGGCTAACACGGCACCCCCGATCGGGGAAGCGAAAGTCTTACGCGGCACGGATTTTCGCCGTGTGATCGCTTACTGGAGAAAGGGTATTCGACCAAACTCAAGCACTAAAGTTCACCAAGCAATTTGGTCGACTAGGTGTTGTCGGGTTGTCGAGCAAAGGAGAGACGAGCATGATCCGGCCCTGCACGAGCGCGGACATTGCGGAGATCGACGCCATCATCAATGAGGCGGCGGAGAAGTACCGCGGCGTGATTCCGGCGGATTGCTGGCACGAGCCGTACATGTCGCGGCGCGAGTTGGAAGCCGAGATCGCCGCGGGCGTCAGGTTTTCAGGGTGGGACGATGTCGGCGTACTGACGGGCGTGATGGGCGTGCAGACCGTGCATGATGCCACGTTGATCCGTCACGCCTACGTGCGGAACGCGCAGCAGGGCCGCGGCATCGGCGGCGCGCTCTTGAAGGCGCTGACAGGAGAGGTGCAGGGCAAGTTGCTGATTGGGACGTGGGCGGACGCGGCGTGGGCGATCCGTTTCTACCAGGGTCATGGCTTTCAGCTGATGCCGACGGAGGAAAAGAACCGGCTGCTCGGCATCTACTGGCGCATTCCGGACCGCCAGCGCGACACGTCGGTGGTGCTGGCGCGCCCCTAGGTCAGCTTGCCTTGCGTGGGGCGAACAGCCGTGAGCTCGTCGTTGTGGTCGCCCACTCGCGTGAGAGCCGGATCGCATCATCAATCGCGTTATCCGGAAAACCCTTCTCGCCAAGGTAGGTTCGAAGTTGGGGTTCCGACATATCCACCCAGGGGACATGGTTGGCAGCTGTCGCATCGCCGACGATTGGCATTTCAACCAGGAAATGCTCGCCTCTGGGATCGATGACGTTGAGAATACCGAAACCATTCGCCGCCCGCCAGGACGCGAGAGACGTCTTCAGGATGCGCGACATGAGTGGCCCTCCCTTAAGAGAGTCTATTCCGATCGCAGCGCCTGCAGCACATCGACACGGGAGGCGCGCGCGGCGGGCATCAGCGACGCGGCGATCGCGGCGGCAATGAGGACGGCAGCGGCGCCGAGCAAGGTCGCCAGGCCCGGCATGCGCAGCTGTTCGAAATAGCTCGACGCCACGCCGGCGAACACATAGCCGAACGCCGTGCCGGCGATGATGCCGACGCTGACGATCATCGCGCCTTCAGAGAGTACCCGCATCAACAACAGATACGGCGTCGAGCCGATGGCCAGGCGAACGCCGAACTCGCGGGTGCGGGCGCTGACGCCGAACGCCAGCACGCCGGCCACGCCCACCACGGCAATCAGCAAGGCGACGCCCGCGAATCCGGTAAACACGAACGCGTTGAGGCGCTCGGGCGCCAACACCTCGGCGCGGACATCTTCGAGCGTCGCCGCGCGCTCAACCGGCTGGTTCGCGGCCAGGTTCCGGATGATTCGCGTGACTGGCTGTACCAGCGCATAGGGATCTTCCGAGGCGCGCACGAACAACCGGCCCGCCACGCCCATCTGCGGCAGCGGGTGATAGACCGTCATCGCCGCACCGCGTACGATGTTCTCGTCGTCGACGTCGCCGACGACGCCGACAATACGGCGCGGGAATGGCTTGGGTCCGAAGTACGGATCGGTCCACCAGATCTTGTGATTCAGCGCATCGCCATTCGGAAACAGGCGCTGGGCGACGCTCTGGCTCACGATCACCACCGGCTCGCTGCGGCGACGATCCTCAGCGGTAAAGTCGCGGCCGGCATGTAATGGCACACCGATCACGTCGAAGAAATCGGGCGCGACGACGCGTAAGCGGGCGCGCGGATTCTCTTCGCCGTCGGCCGGTGTATAGCCCTCGGCCGCGAATGAAATGCCCGCGCGGCCACCAAACTTGCCGGCATCGCGCCACGGCACGAAGTTGCCGATCGATACGCCGGCCACACCTGGCAACTGGCCGATCTGGCGCGTCACTTCCTCGTAGAAGGCGAGGTCCTCCGCGGTGGCGGAGCCCAGTGTCTGCATCGGCAAATCGATCGCTAGCACCTGCCGCATGTCGTAGCCGGTGTTCGCGGTTTGCAAGGCGATCAGTGTGGCTAATAGTGTGGCGGCGCCGGCCAGCAGCACGAACGAAAACGCGACTTGCGTGGTGGCGAACACGCGCAAGCGTCGATTAATTCCGGGTGTGATGCGGAGGCTGCCACTTCCTAAACCCAATCCAGTCGGTGCCTGAGTCGATGGCAATTTCGGAACATACGCCAGCAGCACGGCCGCGGCCATTGCGAGTCCCACCCCGACCCACAGCAAGCTGGAGTCGACGGTCACCTCGAGCGCGCGGATCGAAAAGCGGGCAGCGAAGCGCGCGACGATCGAGACCATCGGCCGCGCCAGCAGCACACCGAGCACCGCGCCGGCACCACAGAGCACGAGGCTTTCCGCCAGCAGCGTTCTTCGCAGGGCGCCGCGGCTGGCACCGAGTGCGGCGCGGACCGCGAGCTCGCCTTCACGCCGCACCGAGCGCGCGAGGATTAAGTTTGCGACATTGGAACAGGCGATGATGAACACGACTGTGGCGGCGGCGAGGAGGATGAGCAGGATCGGCCGTGCCGGTGACGCGATCTGATCGCGAAGGCCGGTGATTCCCAGCCGCATGTCGGCCCGTGCCGGATACGACTCCGGATGCTCGCGCATCATGCCCTGGTGGATGGCGATCAGCTCGGCACGGGCGGCCTCCACCGTGACGCCGGGTTTGAGACGCCCGAACAGCTGCGTCATCCGGTGCACGCGCATCGTGATCATCATCGCGCCCATGTGATGCGGGCTGGTGACCATGTTCGCGATGATCTCGGTATCCGCCGGATAAGGGACCGACGGTTCGAGCACGCCAATCACCGTTGCCGGGATGGCGCCGAGTTGGATTGACTTGCCAACCACCGACGGATCGCTGTTGAGGGATGTGCGCCAGAACCGATGCGTGAGCACCGCCACTCCGGCCGCATTGAGGCCATCGTCGGAAGGTTCGACGAGGCGGCCCAATAGCGGCCGAAGACCCACCACCTCGAAATACCTGCCGTCCACAACGCCGGCGTCCACAACGCGGGGTTCACCGAGGCCGATCAGGTTGAATTCGACGGTGGAGAACTCGCCGAAGTTTTCGACGGTCGTCGCGCGGGACCTGATGTCTTTGATCTCCGGAACGGAGAAGGTCAAGTTCGATGAGCTGAGTCCCCCCGCGCTCTGGCGGACGTAGACCAGCCGATCTTCGCCGCGGTTGACGAGCGGACGCAGCAGCACGCCGCGGACCACGCTGAAGATTGCGGCGTTGGCGCCGATGCCCAGCGCGAGGGTGATCACCACGGTAGCGGCCAGGCCCTTGGCGCGCACCAACGAACGGAGGCCGACCCGCATGTCCTGCGCGAGCGCATCCGCCATGTCGAACCAGCGGCCGTACCACACGCGCCGCATCTCCTCGCGCAAGTGCGGTACGTCAGCCGAACTCCCTCAGCGCCGCGACGCGCGCGGCCTCGGGATCCTCACCGCGGTCGATCCGCTCCTTGATGTTGATGGCGAGGTGGCCCCGAATTTCTTCGTCGAGCTCGTGCTGGTCGGGACGCATGTGCGAGTTGGCCATAGATAAATGTCGGCGGTCTAGAGTTGATACGTAGACCTTCTACACATGGTTCCGGCACCCAGAAGCTCGGCCATTGCCGGATGGCTGCCAAAACCTCATCGTCTCCCTTGATTGGGAAGTGCAGAGTCTTCGACGAAGCGATATTGGAGGGCCTCGCCGAGGTGATCGAGCGTGATCAATTCGACTCCGGCGAGATCGGCGATCGTTCTCGAGACGCGAATCACTCGATGAAATGCACGGGCAGACAGGTGGAGGCGTTCCGCTGATCGTTCAAGCAGGCGCCGGCAACCCAGATCGAGCGGCGCGAACTTCTTGAGCTCGGTGCCGGTGAGGTTCGCGTTAACACGCGCGCGGGCAGGGCGGGCGAGCTGACGTTCGCGAGCGGCCAGCACACGTAGCCGCACGGCTGATGACGGCTCACCCGGCGGCCCTTCGGTCAGCTGGGAAATCGGCACCGCCTCAACTTCCACGATCAGATCGAGCCGATCGCGCAACGGTCCCGACAATCGATTGTGATAGCGCGCGGTTTGCTGCGGCGTGCAGCGGCACGCGCGTCTGGGATCGCCGTGATAGCCGCACGGACACGGGTTCATCGCCGCCACGAGAACGAAACGGGCAGGGAAGGCGACCGAACGCAGCGCGCGGGAGACGGTGATGCGGCCCTCCTCGATCGGTTGTCGCAAGGCTTCCAGCACGCGCCGATCGAATTCCGGCATCTCGTCGAGAAACAACACGCCGCGATGGGCGAGGCTCACTTCGCCGGGCCGCGGCGTCGATCCGCCGCCGACCAGTGCCACGTCAGAGATGGTGTGGTGCGGCGCGCGGAATGGCCGCTCTTTGAGCAGTCCGACCCCCGGCCGCAGTTGCCCGGCCACTGAGTGAATAGTTGTGACCTCGATCGATTCCTCGAACGACAGCGGCGGCAGAATGCCAGGCAGTCTTCGCGCCAGCATCGTCTTGCCGGCACCGGGAGGACCGATCATCAGCAGGTTATGGCCGCCGGCGGCGGCGACCTCCAATGCGCGGCGCGCGAACAATTGACCATGTAGCTCAGATAGGTCCGCCGGGGCCGATGGTGCCTCGGGTGCCGAAGGTGCCGTGGGTGCTTTGGGGGTGGGTGCGACGGGCCAATCGCTGTCAGTTTGATTCAGCCGTTGCACGGCTTCGGTCAGGGTTCGAACCGGTAAGAGTCGCAGGCCCGACACGACTTCCGCTTCGGCCAGGTTGTCGTAGGGAAGGAGCAGGGCCCTCGCACCCGAGCGGCGGGCTTGGGCGGCGATCGGCAGCACGCCGCGCGCGGGCTGAATTGCGCCGTCGAGCGAGAGCTCGCCGACGTGGACGATGCCGGCGAAGTCGGTGCGGGTGACGACGCCGGTGGCGGCGAGCATGCCGAGGGCGATGGGCAGGTCAAACGCGGGGCCGGCCTTGCGGACGTCGCCGGGGGCGAGATTAATAGTGATCCGATTGACGGGGAAGTCGAACCCCGAGTTAAGGATCGCCGCGCGGACGCGATCGCGGCTCTCGCGTACGCTGGCATCCGGCAGACCGACGAGCTGGAAGTGAGGAATTCCCCGGCTGACGTCGATTTCCACGTGCACCCTGCACGCATCGACACCCACGACCGTCGCGCTCTCGAGAGTGGCAAGCATGGCCGGGGTGGTGCAAGCGGACTGCCCCTATCCGCAAAGAGAAAACGCGCCGATATTTGGTCAGACACGGCGTAATTGCGCGCACGCGTCGCAGAAAACAACAACGAACGGATTCGTAAACAGGGCAAATTCTGCGCGACCCGCCGGCCCATACGGCTGGGCCGGCGCTAAACACACCGCCATGCTTGACGCACTTTTCGGCACCCAGGGGAAGACCAGGAATCAACAGGACGAGCTCCAGGCCCTGATTGCTCAGGCCCGGGAAGAACGGACCATGCTCAGCGCCATGCTGACGCAGATGGCCGGCGGCACGTCCAAGCTCGCGCAGACCAGCAAAGCGCTCGAGCAGGTGGGCCAGAAGGCCGACGCTGCCCTAAAGCGCCTCGACGATCTCGGTCACAAAGTGACCGGCTACGAGGATCGCTCGAAGGGTCTCGAGCAGATTGAAAAGCGCATCGCCGCCCTGCTCGAGCAGGTGCACGAAGCGCAGAGGGTCTCCGAAAAAATCACCGCGCCGGACGGCGAGCTGCAGAAGCATCGCCTGGCCGTGAACCAACTGGCGTCACAGGCGCTCGAAAACCAGGCCACCATCGAGACCCTTCGCAAGGAACGCACCTCGTTTGAAGATCTGCGCTCGCTGCTGAAGTTGTCGACCACCGAAGTGGCAAAGTCGGTCGAAAGCGTGGCCATGCTGAAGGGCGAGCTCGATGCCGTCCGCTCCACGGGCACGCAGTTGAGCTCGGAGTTCGGGCGCCTTCGGGAGACGTCGGCAAAAGCGAAGGACGATTCCGCGGCGGCGATGGAATCGGTCAAGGAGATCGAGAAGAAGCTCGGACCGCTGGTGCAGCTGCAGGAGCTCAGCAAGAACACCGAGGAGCGCCTCGCGTCGTTGAACGCCCTCGCCGAACACGTCGCGCAGAAGGCCAAGGCCCTCGAGGCCCAGAAGCACGCCGTCGAACGCGCCGTGGTCGAGGCCAACCGCCTCAACGAGATGGTGTGGTCGATGGACGTGCAGATTGCCAAGCTCAACGAAGGCAGCAAGAACGTGGCACGCACCGAAGACACCGTGGCGCGGATGGAGAAACTGGCGCAGGAGACCACCGCACAGCTGTCGTCGGCCACGACGATGCGCGAGGAATTCAGCCGTGAGTTCGCGCGCCTCGACAAGGAAAGCCGCGGGCTTGCAGACTACCTGAAGACCACAATCGAGCGCCTCGGCGTTGACAAGAAGGAATTCGATCAGTTCGATCACCGCTTGCGCGGGTTGTCGGGCAACGTTGCGGAAGCCGAAGCGCGCATGGACGGCGTGCTGCAGAAAGACAAGCAGCTCGCGGTGATGAACCAGCGCGCCGACGAGCTCAGCAAGTCGTTCCAGATGCTGATGGCGCAGGCCGACGAAATGGGACGCAAGCAGGGCGCGCTCGAAGCGCTCGGCGAACGGCTCGCCGAGGTGGACGAGATGGGCCGCCGCACGCAGGCCCAGCACGACGCATTGAAGCAATCGCGCCAGGATCTCGAAACGCTGCGCGCTGATATCGCCGAGTTCCACAAGTCGCATGCCGCCGCGGCGCAACTGCGCGACAAGCTGGGAGCCGATCGCGCGTCGCTCGAAGCGTTCGGCGAACGCGCCACCACGCTCCTCAGCCGCACCCCCGAGCTCGAGTCGAAGATGGACGCGGTGCTCAGCAAGATGCAGACGGTCGAAGACGGCACCAACGCCGCGACGCGTCTCGGCGAGCTCGCCGCCGAGCTCGACGCGCAGCTGACCCGCGTGGGCGCGCGCCTGCAGTTCATCGAGAAGCTCGAAGGCCGCATCAACAACCTCCACGTGGTCACTTCGGATGTGGATCGCAAGCTGACCGAACAGCTTGGCCGCCGCAACGAAGTGGAAAGCCTGAAGAGCCTGTGCGACACGCTGGGCACGCAGGTCGTGGATGTGCAGCAGAAGCTCGACGGCGTGGCCACCATGCAGCAGCGGCTGGCCCCGATCACCAACGAAGTGTCGGCGCTGCAGAAGTCGCTCGAGAAGTCACAGCGGCTGGCGCAGTCGGTCAAGCAAGAAGAAACAGTCGTGCACGATCAGAAGGCGCGGCTCACCGAGCTGGTGGAGCAGGGACGCAGCCTGGCCTCCGAAACGGCGGAGCGGCTGAAGCAGGTGCAGACGGTCAGCGACGAGCTGAGCCGCGCGGCCGCCATCAAGGAAGAACTCCTCACGGAACTGGCGCGCGTGCAGAGCAAGCAGCGCGACGCGGTGACGCAGACCGACGCGGCCGAAGATCAGCTGAAGCGCGCCGAGACCATGGTGAAGCAGCTGGAGCAGCGCCGCACGCAGCTGGCGTTCTCAGAGAAGAAGATCGCCACCTTCGAACAGCGGCTGGCCGAGCTGGCCCGCGGCGCCGAGACCGTCGAGCAGAAGATCAAATCCATCACCGAGCGCGACGTGCTCGTGCAGGCGGTGAAGGCCGAAGTCGACGCGGTGCACAAGATCAGCAGCCGCAGCAAGGCCGACCTGCAGTTCGTGACGGATCACCGCGTCGAGGTCACCGATCTGCGCTCGAAGGTCGAAGACCTGCTCAGCCGGGTCGAAGACACCGACGTCAAGATCGTCGCCATCGACGCTCGTCGCAAGATGGTGGAAGAGGTGCAGACGCGCGCCAACGCGATCACGAACCTCCTCGACGACATCAACGTGAACCTCGAGATGCTGGGCGAGCAGCGCGCCGTGATCGATCACGTCGGCGAGAAGCTGGCGCGGCTCGACTTCATGGTGCAGGAAGCCCAGAATACGTTGCGGGCGTTGCAGCGCGAGCGTGAAGTGGCCGAGCGCATTGAACAGGGAATCAAGTCCCTCCGCGCCAGCAGCAGCAGCGCAGCAGCAGCGGAAAGCTCGCGACCGCCTAAAACCGGGATGGCGGCAGTTCAGTGCGGCCTATTGAGCGTTGGCGGTACGCGGCGACTGGATCAGGAGCCGCGTACCAATCTTCAGGTTTGACCCGCGCAGCTTGTTCCAGCTTTTCAACTGAGTGACGGTGGTGCCGGTGCGCTTGGCGATGGCGTAGAGCGTGTCGCCCGAGCGCACGCGATAGGTCCGCGCCGCGGCCCGCTCGTCGGCCACCGGCTCGGTTTCCGTGAGCACATCCGCCACAATCGCTTCCGCGGTCTTTTCCGCGTCGGTGGTCGCGATTGACGCGCGCGCCAGTAACGACGCTGACGGCATCCGCGGGATGACCAGGCGATCGCCGGCCTTCACGCGCGACGCCGTGCGCAGGTAGTTTGCTTCCGCGAGATCGGTCCGGTTGACCCGCAGCTTCTTGGCGATGGTTGCCAGCGTTTCACCGCGCTTGACGGTGTGGAACTGCAAGGCGTTAAGCTGGTTGGGCGCCGCCGCGTCGAGACCGGCCTTTACCCGCTCCGCGGTCCCCTCGGGCACCCTCATCGTGTATTCGCCGTTCTTCACCGGCGTAGTCCATCGGCGGAACTCGGGGTTCAGCTTCTGGATGTCGTCCATCGGCACGCCAGCCCACTCGGCCACGCGGCGCAGATCCAGCGCCGGCGGAACAATCACTGTTTCGGTGGGCGTCGAAGGCATCGGCACGATGTCGAAGCCGTACTTCCCGGGGTTCTTGGCGATGATCACGGCTGCCAGAATCATCGGCACGTATTCACGGGTCTCGCGCGGCAAATAGCGGGTCGTCGACGTCAGCTGCCAGAAGTCGTTCTTGCGGCTGCGGGTCAGCGCCCGCTTCACGCGGCCCGGACCGCCGTTATAGGACGCCATCGCCAGATGCCAGTCCTCGAACATGCGGTGCAGCGTCTTGAGATACTTGGCAGCCGCCTGCGTAGCCTTCACCGCGTCGGCGCGTTCGTCGAGATACCAGTCGGCCTTGAGGCCGTTTTCGAGCGCGGTGCCATGCATGAACTGCCACACGCCGCGGGCCTTGGCGCGCGACAGCGCCGACGGCTTGAACGCGCTTTCAATCAGCGGGATGTAGGCCAGATCGAGCGGTAACCCTTCCGCGCGGAAGGTGGCCTGGATCATCGGGAGATATTGCACGCCGCGCGAGAGGCCTTCGGTCAGGAATTCGCGCAGCCGGCCCTGGAAGAGCTCCACATAGCGCAGCACCTTATCGTTGGTCGGGATGGGAATATCGTGAGTGGTCGACTCCAGGTCGGCCTGCACGGCTTCGGCCGTTGCGGGCTTGGGCGGCGTGGATTCAAACGTCTCGACCGCGAGCAGCGCGTCGATGGCGGCCGGCTCGGTCTTAGTTTCAGAGAAGCCGTCGCCGGTGGCCAACGCCGCCTGCTCGAGCACGCTGATACGGTCGACCAGCCGGTTCACATGCTCACGAAGGCGCGAATTAGCGCGGGCGCCGTCAGGCGACTCCAGCACGACGTCGAGCGCGCGATTGAATTCCTCCTTGGCGCGTTCGAGGTGCCCGAGCGCGAGCTCTTTGCGGCCGGCTTCAAAGTGCCGGTCCGACTCTGCGATCAAAATTGCGACGGGATCAGGCGCCGGAGTGGGTGGTGGCGCTTGGACGACAGGTGCAGGTGCCTGGGGCACCACCGTCAATGGTTTCTGTTTCCCAGATGCGCAGCCTGAGATCAGTACGCCGATGACCGGCACGATGGGGAGTAGTCTCCTACTGAGCATTCGAGCCGTGTTATCGACCGTTTGCAGAGTAACATGCAGGCCAGCTTCGGTCAAACTGTTGTGGCTCAGCTGTTTACAAGGTCCATCCGACGTGGAGAAACACCTTAGCGGCCTCGCCGGCGTCACGGGCGGCGGGGGTCACGATCGTGCGCTCTCCGATCAGTAATTTCCGGCCGGTTTTCACCGCGTCTTGCACGTCAGCTTCGCAAACAAACGCTTCCGGCTGAGTTGGTTTTACGGAGCTGGACGCGTCTGCTGTCTGTGCAGTTTCGTGTTGCTCGGCGGGCTTCGCTGGCGCGAGACCACGGGTTGCGAGGAAGCGATCGATCCGGTTCGTCAGCGACTCAGAAGAAATCGCATCAGGGGCTGACTTCTCGCGGACTTTTGGCAGCATCACCTGTGGTCCGCCTTCGCTCGCGACATTACTCGCGAGCTTCGGCGGATCGTGTCGTACCTGAGCGGGTCGCAGTTCGTACGCAACGCGCTTGATGTTGAGTAAGTGCTTTGGAGAAATGTTGTCGGAGGTGATGTTGCCTCCGAACCCTCCGCAGCCGAGCGTCATGGCTGGATCGAGACCGGTGGTCAGGCCGATCGAGCCGTGCGTCGTGGGCGTGTTCACGCAAATGCGATAAGCGGGCTTGTGCAATCCGAACTCGAGGATCACGGCGTCGTTCTGCGAGTGGATTGACATGGTGTGACCCATGCCTCCGTAGCGGAGGATCTCCTTGCAACGCTCGCAGCCTTCGCGCCAGTCCTTGACGACGTAATAGGAGAGGACAGGGCAGAGCTTTTCGATCGAAAGCGGGTGGTCGCGGCCCACGCCTTTCAACTCGGCGATGAGCGCACGCGTGTTGGCGGGCACCGTAATGCCGATCTTCTGGGCAATGAACGTGGCCGGCTTGCCGACAAACGCCGGGTTGGGCAGCCGCTGCGGCGTCACTAACTGTTTGGCGAGCGTATCCGCCTCTGCAGGCGACAGGAAATACCCACCCTGCTCGATGAATTGCCGCTTCGTTTCCGCTTCAATCGCCTGATCGACGACCACTGAATTGGGCGACGAGCACAGCACGCCGTTGTCGAACGACTTACCGGTCAGAATGTCGTTCGCGGCCTTGCGAACGTCGGCGCTCGACTCGATGTAGCAGGGCGCGTTGCCTGGCCCCACCCCGTAAGCCGGCTTGCCCGCGCTGTAAGCGGCGCGGACCAATCCCATGCCGCCGGTCGCGAGAATTACCGAGACCTCACGCGCCTTCATGAGCTCCTGCGTGCCTTCGAGGGTGACGGTCTTCATCCACCCGATGGCGCCCTCCGGCAGCCCGGCCCTGCGGCCGGC
The DNA here is from genome assembly GCA_963784445.1 of uncultured Acidimicrobiia bacterium. Lineage (GTDB taxonomy): Bacteria > Acidobacteriota > Vicinamibacteria > Vicinamibacterales > UBA2999 > 12-FULL-67-14b. The sequence goes on from CAWARO010000005.1 coordinate 127,662, forward strand.
TTCGTTCATGATGTCGGCGGCGCACGTGATGCAGCGCGCGGCAGAAGGATGCGGCGTCATCACCACGGCACAGCGCGCCTTGATTGCGATCAGGATCTTGTAGATCGCCGTTGAGGTGGGATTGGTCGATGGAACTACCGCGGCGACCACGCCGAACGGCTCGGCAATCTCGATGACCTTGCGATCCTCGAACCGATTGATCACGCCGACGGTCTTCATCGGCTTGATGAACTCGTAAACACGTTGCGACGAAAAGAGGTTCTTCTGGACTTTATCGGCGACGACGCCGAAGCCGGTTTCCTCGACCGCGAGCCGCGCGAGCGATTCGGCCTGCGGCGTCACCGCCGCGGCCATGGCGTCGATCACGGCATCGACTTGCGCCTGAGAAAACTCGCCGAGAACGGCTTGCGCTTCCTTCGCGCGGCGCGCGAGGGCGCGCGCTTCGGCCATCGAAGCCAGGTCTTTGTCACTATGTGATGGCGAAGCGGCGGCCATTTTTCAGGATGCGGTCAGGCCCAAGTCCCAAGACCCAGGACCAAGACCCAGGCCCTTATGTCTTTGGCAGGATCCGCTCGACCTCTGCATGAGGCCGCGGAATCACGTGCACCGAGACCAGCTCGCCAACCCGCCGCGCCGCCGCCGCGCCGGCATCAGTGGAGGCCTTGACGGCGCCGACATCGCCGCGCACCATCACGGTGACGTAGCCGGCGCCAATGTATTCGGTACCGACGAGGTTGACGTTGGCGGCCTTCACCATGGCGTCTGCGGCTTCCACCGAGCCAATGAAGCCTTTGGTTTCCACCATGCCGAGGGCGTCGCTGCGAGTGTCCATGGGAATGGGCTGCATGATATTCTCCTTCGGAACCCTATGCAACGGAGTGTCGCCGCGCAAGGCGCAGAAGTCGCAGCTCTGATGAGACGAGTACGGACGGCGTGTGTGCTGGCGGCGCTGGCCGTCACGCTGGCTGGGTGCGGAGAAGCGGAAGACACCGCGCCGCCCGTCGGGGCCATCCAAGTGTCGTTATCGCGGCCCAAGGTCGCACTGGGAAGCCCTGTCGAGGTGACCTACAAGTTCACGGTGGCGGCCAACGCGCCGTCGTTGGGTCAGCGCCGCGTGTTCTCGCACTTCCTCGATGCCGATGAAGAGTTGATGTGGACCGACGATCACGATCCGCCGACGCCGACGGCCGATTGGAAGCCGGGGCAGACCATCGAGTACACGCGATCGATGTTCATCCCGAGTTATCCCTACGTGGGCGCCGCGAAAATCGTCGCCGGCGTGTATTCGCCCGGCGACAACGAACGGCTGAAGCTGTCGAACGAAGACCGCGGCGATCGCTCGTATAAAGTCGTGGATTTCGAGCTGCTGCCGCAGACCGAGAACATTTTCGTGATCTTCAAGGACGGCTGGCATCCCGCCGAGGTGGTGGCGGAAGGCGCCGGCCGCACCGAGTGGCAATGGACGAAGAAGGAAGCCACCATCGCGTTTCGCAACCCGAAGCGGGACGTGGTGCTGGTGCTGCAACTGGACAACCCGGCCTCGGGCCCCAATGCGGCGCAGCAGGTGGCCGTCCAGATTGGCGACCAGGTGATCACCACAATTCCGCTCAGTAGTGCACCCGCCCAGGTCTTGAAGCACCCTGTAACGGCTGCACAGCTGGGCACGTCGGACATGGTCGAAATCAAGTTCACGGCCGATAAGACGTTTGTGCCTGCGTTGGAAGCATCCATGAAGAGTGGCGATCCTCGCGAGCTCGGTGCGAGATTCTTCCACGTTTTTGTTCAGTAACAATGACGAAGGTCCTGCCGCTTCTCGTGCTCGGGTTGCTGATGGCGAGCGATGCCCGCGCGGATATCGTTGTGTTCAAGAACGGCCGCAGCATGTCGGCGAAGTCGTACAAAGTCGACGGTGGCATGGCGACCATCGCGTTGCGCGACGGTGGGGAAGTGATGTTTCCCGCGTCGATCGTCGATCGAGTTGATCCGGACGAGGTCCCGTATCCGGGCCCGGCCCCAGCAGTCGAAACAGCGACCAACACCCCCGAAGTGGTAAAGCCGCAGCTTTCGGCTCTTGTGCCGGACGAAGTGCTGGCCGCGCGGCCGTTCGCGGATCTGATTTCCACCGTGGCCGCATCGCACAACGTTGATGCGCGGCTGGTGCACGCGGTGATCGAGCAGGAGTCCAACTACCAGGCACGTGCGCGATCGAAGAAGGGCGCCCGCGGGTTGATGCAGTTGATGCCGGCTACGGCGCGCCAATACGGCGTGGCCAACTCGTACGATCCCAAGTCGAACCTCGAAGCCGGCGTCCGCCACCTGAAGGATCTGCTGAGCCGCCTCGAATTGCCGCTCGCGCTCGCGGCCTACAACGCCGGCGAGGCGACGATCCGCCGTTACGGCGGCCTTCCGCCGTTCCCCGAAACACAGAGCTACGTTCGAAACATCCTTCGCCGCGTCGGGAACTAGGCCACTGATTGGCAGCGATTACTGATTAGGCGGCACGTCCGGGTGGCTGGCACGAGCGTCTTAAGGTCTGTGTCCAGTCAGTGTTTAATCGGTGGCCGAATCGGTGGCCAAAATCGTATAATCCCCTGTGAATCAACCTTTTAGGGATGGAGTACCGCTGCCGCCTCGGCACCACATCGGGTGAGATTATCGAGGGCATTTACGTGGCCCAAAGCGAAGCCGCCCTCAGGCGCGAGCTTGAGGACAAGGGCCTGCACGTCCTGTCACTCAGGCCCCGGCTCGGGTTCAGCTTCTCGTTTGGGAAGAGCCACAAGATTACCCGCCATGAATTCCTGGTCTTCAACCAGGAGCTGGCCACGCTGTTAAAGGCAGGTATGCCGCTCGTGCAGTCGTTGGACATCCTGCGCACGCGACTCACGAATCCGGTCTTCAAGCAGGTGCTGGACGACGTGCACGAGAAGGTGCGTGGCGGCACGGCGCTGTCGGATGCGTTCGGGGCGCACGGCGAGTTGTTCCCGAACGTCTACACCGCGTCGTTGATGGCCGGCGAGCGCTCGGGCAATCTCGACGCGGTGCTGCGGCGCTTTGTGGCGTATTCGAAGACGGTCGACGCGGTTCGCACCAAGACCATCTCCGCGATGATGTATCCGATTGTTTTGGTCGCGCTGGCGATCCTGCTGGTCGGGATCATCGTGGTGAAGGTGGTGCCGACGTTTGCGGAGTTCTACAGCAGCTTCGATGCGGAACTGCCGTTGTCGACGCGCATCATCGTCGGCATCTCGGACTTCTTGCGCGCGCAGTTCTGGTTGATCCTGATCGCCGTCGCCGGCAGCGTGATCGGGTTCATGACGTGGCTGCGGCAGCCGGGACGCGGCAAGGAATTCGATCGCTTCCTGCTGAAGCTGCCGTTCATCGGCGCCAGCTTCCAGAAGTTTTCGACGTCGCAGTTGGCGCGCACGCTCGCCACGCTGCTCGGCGGTGGCATCCCGCTCGTCAATTCGCTCGAGATTGCCGCCCGCTCGACGGGCAATCGCCACATGGGCGCGGAGCTGGAGATCGTGGCCGTCCGCGTGCGCGAAGGCCAGAGCTTTTCCGGCACGCTGCTCGAGCGGCAGACCGTGCCCGACGTGGCGATCAAGATGATCGAGGTCGGCGAGTCCACCGGCGCGCTCACGGAAATGCTGAACAGCCTGGCCGATTTCTACGACGAGGAGATTGAGACCGAGGTCTCGCGCTTCGTGACACTGATCGAACCCGCCATGCTGGTGTTCATGGGTGTCGTGATCGCCGGCATCGTGCTGTCGCTGTATCTGCCGCTCTTCCAGCTGACGTCGGTGATCGGAAACAGATAATGGCCAACGAGATCCACGACGTGAATCCAGAGGAGACGCTGGACCCCGAAGCGCTGATCGAAGAACCGGCCGCCCCCCTGGTCTCCGCCGAAGAGCGGAGCGCCGAGGAAGCCGCGGCGCGCCGGCTCGCCGATCGGTATCGTCTCGACTTCCTCGATATGCACGAATTCCGGATCGATCAGGAGCTGTTCCGATCGATTCCCGCCGATCTGATGTTGCGCTACGGCTTCGTGCCGTATCGCCGCGATGGCCGTTCGCTGGTGATCGTCGTGTCGGACCCCACCGACCTGCCGATGATCGACGAATTGTCGGTGATTCTCGGCACGCCGGTGCGCGTCATGGTCGGGGGCCGGTCGGCCATCGAGGGCATGCTGAAGAAGAGCGAAAGCTCGCAGCGCGTCCTGGACGAGGCCACCGAGGAATTCCAGATTCAGGTGCTCAAGGAAGAGGAGTTCGGCGACGAGAACCTCACCGTCGAGCGCCTGACCACCGATAGCAGCCCGATCATCCGGCTGGTGAACTCGACCATCTTCACTGCGATCCAGCGGCGTGCCAGCGACATCCACATCGAGACGCAGGATGACGCGGTGCACGTAAAGTACCGCATCGACGGTGTGCTGCAGCCGGCGATGCGGCCGATTGCGAAGCGCTTCCACAGCTCGATCCTGTCGCGCATCAAGGTCATGGCGGAGCTCGACATCGCCGAGAAGCGCGTGCCGCAGGACGGCCGCTTCCGGCTGAAGGTGCCCGGCAAGACCATCGACTTCCGTGTGTCGGTGATGCCCAGCGTGCACGGCGAAGACGCGGTGATTCGTATTCTCGACAAGCAGTCGATGAGCGAGCAGTTCACCGAGCTGCGCCTCGACATCCTGGGTTTTCCGGAGCAGGAGCTCAAGCGCTTCCGCAAATACATCCGCGAGCCGTACGGCATGGTGCTGGTCACCGGACCCACCGGCAGCGGCAAGACCACCACGTTGTATGCGGCGCTCGCCGAGATCCGGACGATCGAAGACAAGATCATCACCATTGAGGATCCGGTCGAATACCAGTTGAAGGGGATCACGCAGATCCCGATCAACGAGAAGAAGGGCCTGACGTTCGCGCGCGGCCTGCGTTCGATCCTGCGCCACGACCCCGATAAGGTGATGGTCGGTGAAATTCGCGACCCCGAGACCGCGCAGATCGCGATTCAGTCTGCGCTGACCGGCCACCTCGTGTTCACCACGGTCCACGCCAATAACGTGTTCGACGTGCTGGGCCGTTTCCTCAACATGGGCGTCGAGCCGTACCAATTCATCTCGGCGTTGAACTGCGTGATGGCGCAGCGCCTGGTCCGCAAGATTTGCGCGGCGTGCAAGCACCCGGTTACCTACGATGCGACGATGATCGCCGAATCGGCGATCGATCCGCGCCTGCTGTCCGGCCACACGCTGTATGAAGGGACCGGCTGCATCGAGTGCGGCGGCACTGGCTTCAAAGGCCGCATGGCGATCTGCGAGCTGCTCGACCTGACCGATCACATCCGCGAGATCATCCTGGAGAAGCGGCCGATTTCCGAGGTCAAGCGCGCAGCGAAGGAGCAGGGCATGCGACTGCTGCGCGAGTCGGCGGTCGAACGCGTGCTCGAGGGCACCACCACGCTGCGCGAGATCAACAAGGTGACGTTCGTCGAATGAGCCTCCTCGACCTGTTTACCACGCCGCCGCCGGATGTCGCCGTCGAGATCGATCACACCCACGTCGCTGCCGCGCGGATCGCGGTGCGCGGCAGTCAACACGTGATCGTGGCGCACGCGTCGGAGACCCTGGCGCCGGGTGTGGTGGTGCCGGGCCTGGCCGCGCTCAACATGCCTGACGTGCCGGTGGTGGCGCAGGCGGTGAGCCGCGTCCTCGCCGAGCTGGGCGGCTCCAAGCCGCTGAGCGTGGCGCTGGTCGTGCCCGACACGGTGGCGAAGGTCTCCTTGCTCCGGCTGGAAAAAGTGCCCCCCAGGTCCGCCGATCTCCAGGAGATCGTCAAGTGGCAGGTAAAGAAGACGTCGCCGTTCCCGATGGAGCACGCAGTGGTCAGCGTGGCGCCGGGCGCGCTGAGCGCCGATGGCGCGAGCGAGTTCGTGGTGTCGCTGTCGCGTGCCGACGTCATTCACCAGTACGAGCAGGCGTGCGTGATGGCCGGCGTCCATCCGGGGCTGGTCGATCTCTCGACGTTCAGCGTCATCAACAGCATCCTCGCCGGCACGTCGGCGCCCGCCGGCGACTGGCTGCTCGTCCATGTGACCAGCGGCTACATGACGCTCGCCGTGATTCGCAACAACGCGCTGTTGTTTTTCCGCAACCGTGGTGAAGAGGACGAGGGGACGCTCGCGGATCTGATTCACCAGACGGCGATGTATTACGAGGATCGCCTGCACGGCGGCGGCTTCACGCGCGTGCTGATCGCCGGCGCGGCGCGGCTGCCGGGCGGGGCCGACAGCGTGCAGCGCGGCCTGGTCGAACGGCTGGGCATTGGCGTGGAGGCGGTTGATCCGCGGACGGCGGCACTGCTGCAGGATCGCATCGGCGCGTCGCCGGAGCTGCTCGACGTGCTGGCGCCGCTGGTCGGTATGCTGCTGCGCGAACGGAAGGTGGCGTAACCATGTTGCGCACCAACCTCGCGACGCGGCCGTTTTACAACGACCGCAGCGTGCGCGTCGGCCTCGGGGTGCTGGCGCTCATCGCGATTGGCCTCACCATTTTCAACGCGATCGAAATTCTCCGGCTCGAGAGCGCCGGCCGCGAGGCGCGGCAGCTGGTCGCGCAAAACGCCGCGCAGGCGCGCGAGATGCGCGACAAAGCGCGCGATATTCGCCAGGCGATCAATCAAGCGCAGCTGGCGGCGATTCAGACCGCGGCGCGTGAAGCGAACGTGCTGATCGATCGCCGCGCGTTTTCGTGGACGGCGCTGCTGAACCAGTTCCAGGTGACGCTGCCGCCTGACGTGCGGATCGCCAGCGTGAGCCCGACCGTCGACAGAGGCGGCCTGATGAGCGTGCGGGTCACGGCGTTCGCCCGCCGCGTCGAAGATCTCACCGAGTTCATCGATGCGCTCGAAACGACCGGCCATTTCACAGGTGTGCTCGCGACCACCCAAGCCGTCGAAGAGGACGGCACCTGGCGCGCCGAGCTGGTGGGCTATTACGGCGTGCCCGCGGCAGGTGCGGCCACCCCGCCTGCCCCGTCGTCTGAAGGTGGGACGGCGACGCCGGCCAATGTCAGCGCGGCAGCCACGGCGGCGGGAGGCGTGCGATGAAGGCGCTGTTTGCTTTCAATACGGACGTGCCCTGGTCGCGTGTGATTGCCGACCATCGACGATGGCTGCTGCCGGTCGGCGCGGTCCTCGTGATCAACATCGTCGTGTTGCTCGCCGTGGTCATGCCGATGCGCCGTTCGGTGGCGACGGGAACCGAACAGGCCAACGCGTCAACCCAGGCGCTCGGCGCCGCGATCGCCGACCTCAAGGATGCCGAGGCGACGCGCGACGGGCAGGTCGACGCATCGAAGGATCTCGATCGCTTTTATGGCGAGGTGCTGCCGGCGAACTTTCCCTCGGCCCGCCGCCTGACGCAGTTGAAGCTCGCGCAGATGGCGCGGGCACAGGATGTGCGCTACATGAGCGGCGGCTCGGTCGCGGAGGAGATCCGTGATTCCACGCTGCACCGGCTGGGGGTGCAGTGTTCGCTCGAAGGTGACTGGGAGGACATCCGTCAGCTGATCTATGAGATCGAGACGGGGCCGGATTTCATAGTCATCGACAACGTCGCGCTCTCCGAGGGAGTGGGCGGGACCGCGCCGTTAGCGCTGGCGCTCGAGATTTCGACGTACTACCGGGTGGCGGGAAATGTTCAGTGATCGGCGGAAACTCTTAATGGGGGGCGGCATTGTGACAGCGCTCGTGCTTGCGATGTGGATGATGTGGCCGGCCTCGCCGGCGCCGTCGGCCGCGGTGCCGGTCGCGCCAGTGCGTGGCGCCCAGCAAACGACGAAGCCGGGGGCAATCGCTCCGGTTGCGCCCGTGAAGCTCGACGTCTTGACGGCGGAGCGCCAGGGACCGAGCGAAAAGCAACGGAACCCGTTTCGGTATCAGCCGAAGGTGGAACCGCCGCCGCCTAAGCCGGTAGCGGCTCCGACCCCAGAGGTGGAAGCGCCCAAGCTGCCGGACCGCACCGGGCCGCCGCCACCGCCGCCGATCCCCTTGAAGTTCATTGGTATTCTCGAGCGGGCCAACGGCGAAAAGTGGGCGGTCCTGAGCGACGGGAAGGTGACGATGCACGGCCGTGATGGCGATATCGTGGACGGCCGATACAAGATCGTGAAAATCGGCGCGGAATCGATCGAGCTCACGTACGCTGATGGACGAGGCCGGCAAGTGGTCCGCCTCACAGGACAGTAATTGATGATCAGGCGTGTCGGGACTTACGTCGTGTTGGTCACCCTGGCTGCCGTGATGGCCGCGGGCTGTGCCACCGGCCGCGCGTTCGCGCGCGGGGAAGCCGCCGGCCGCGCGGGCGACTGGGAAGCCGCGGTTGGTTTCTACCGGCAGGCGCTCGATGACGATCCCGATCGACCCGACTACAAGATCGCGCTCGAGCGGGCGAGGGTGGCCGCAGCAGCCATGTTTACGGAGCGCGGCCGGCAGTTCGAAGAAGCTGGTCAGCTCGAAGAGGCGCTGCGCGCCTATCAGAAAGCGATGGAGTTCGAGCCGTCGAACCGGCAGCTGGGCGCGAAGGCGGCAACGATCGATCGCACGCTGCGCGATCGGATCGAAGCGGCGACGCCGCCGCCCGACATCGAACGGCTGCGCCAGCAAGCCGCACGCCGCACGGTTGAGCCGATCCTGAGTCCGACCAATCCCGAGCCGCTGATCGTCAACTTCGTCAACACCAGCCTGCGCGACATCCTGACGTTCATTGGGAACTACACGGGCATCAACGTGACGTTCGATCGCGATCTGCAGGACCGCTCCGTCACGGTGCGGATGGAAGGCGTCTCGCTCGAGCAGGCGCTCCAGCAGATCATGCTGTCGAACGGCCTGTTCTATCGCGTCCTCAACGAGCGCACCATTATCGTCGCGGCCGATCAGACGCAGAAGCGGCAGCAGTACGAAGAGCAGGTGATTCGCACGTTCTTCATCTCGCATGCGGACGCCTCGGAGCTGAACCAGCTGCTCACCGCGCTGATCCGCGTGGCGGGCATGGCGATCCAGCCGCAAATCTCGTTCAACAAGACGACCAACACCATCACCATCCGCGCCACCGCGCCGGTGATGCAGATTGCCGAGAAAATCATTGAGGCCAATGACAAGCCACGCGCGGAGGTGATGGTCGACGTCCAGATCCTGGAAGTGAGCCGTGAGCGCACCAAGGCCTATGGGCTTGACCTGGGCAGCTACTCTGCGGCGCTGGCCTTCTCGCCGGAATCGGCGCCGAGCGACACGGCCAAGCCGTTCAACCTCAATACGATCTCGCGAGGCATCAGCACGGCCGACTTCTACTTGTCGGTGCCCTCCGCGGTGGTGCGCTTCCTCGAAAGCGATTCGCAGACGAAGGTGCTCGCCAAGCCGAACCTGCGCGGCAGCGAGGGCCAGAAGCTGGAGTTGAACCTCGGTGAAGACGTTCCTGTGCCTAGCACGACGTTCACGCCGCTCGCCGGCGGCGGCTCGAACGTCAATCCGCTCACGTCGTACGGCTACCGCACCATCGGTATCATCGTCAGCATGACGCCGCGCGTGACCTACGACGGCGACATCATCCTGGAAATCACGGTTGAGAACAGCGCGCGCGGGCAGGACTCGAATATCGCCGGCCAGAACCTGCCGTCGTTCTTTTCGCGCAAAGTGTCCACGAAGTTGCGCCTGCGCGATGGCGAATCGAACCTGCTGGCCGGCCTGCTGCGTGAAGACGAGCGCAAGTCACTGACGGGGTTTCCGGGAATCCTGCGGCTGCCGATCGTCAAGCAGCTGTTCTCAAACAACGACAGCGTCATCAAGCAAACCGACATCGTGATGCTGCTGACACCGCGCATCATCCGCACGCACGAGCTGCGCGCGTCCGACCTGAGCCCGATCTACATCGGCACGCAGAGCAACATGGCGCTGACCGGACCGCCGGTGACGATCGGTGGGCCCCCCGAACCCGAGCCCCCTCCGCCGGCCGCCGCGGCCGCCCCGGCCGCGCCTTACACTGGCCCACCCATCAAGCCGCCCGCCGAGCCGGTACTTCCCGCTGGGCACGGGGCCCAAGCCGGTGATTCCTCCGGGAAGCTCGGCGATCCCTGGTACAACGGCCGCGCCCGTACCGCCGGTGACGGTGGTGCCGCCAACGGTGGTGCCGCCAACCGAGCCGCCCCCGGTGGTCGCGCCGCCAACCGCGCCCGCCGCTGCGACGCCTGTGCCCGCGCCCGCGCCGGCCACACCGCCTCAGGCGCCGCCCGCACGCATCACGCTGAGTCCCCCGAGCGAAATGCGCGTCGGCAGCGGACCGTACACGGTGCCGATTTCGGTCGCCGGCGCCACGCGCCTCTCGACGCTGACGCTGTCAATCACGTATAACCCCGCGCTCGTGCGCGTGCGTAACGTGCAGGAAGGCACGTTCATGCGGCAGGGCGGCATCACGCCGGCGTTCAGCAGCCAGATCGACGAGAAGAGCGGGCGCATCGACATCGTGGTGACGCGGCCCGGCGATCAGACGGGCGCCTCGACGGCGGGGTTGCTCGCCGCAATCCTGTTGGAGCCGCTCACCGCCGGCACCGGCTCGCTGGGGTTGACAGGATCCGCAACGGTGCCGGGAGGGGCTAGCGCAGCGCTCCAGTTCCTGCCGGCGGGGATTACGGTTCGATAGTTCCGAGGACCCGGAGAAAGACGGAGCACACGGAGGACGATGCAACGCGGATTTTCGTTCGTTGAATTGCTCGTCGTCACGACGATCGTGTTGATTCTCGCCTCGGCCATCCAGCCGCTCGCGAAGGTGACCGTCCAGCGCACGCGCGAAGCGGAGCTGCGGCGCGTGCTGCGCGAAATGCGGACCGCGATCGACAAGTTCAAGGACTCGGCCGACGCCGGCATGATTCCCACTACCGAGCTCAAGGCGAACAGCGAAGGGTATCCGCCGGACCTCGAGACGCTGGTCGACGGCGTGTCGGTGGCCAATGACGCGACGGGACGGAAGCTCAAGTTCCTGCGGCGCATTCCGGTGGACCCGATGACCGGTGACAGCGAGTGGGGCATGCGCGCGTATCAGGACAAACCGGATTCCACGACTTGGGGCGGCCAGAACATTTTCGACGTCTACTCGAAGAGCCCTGGCACCGGGCTCGACGGCACGAAATACCGCGATTGGAACTGACATGCGTATCAAGCGACTGACCTCGACCCGCCCTTCGACTAGCGTGACGCCACGCGTGGCGTCGCGCTGGCTCAGGGCAGGCGGCTTCACGATGATCGAGCTGTTGATCGTGCTGACGCTGGTGGTGATCCTCGCCAGCCTGGGGATGGTGCAGTACCGCAACAGCGTGACGCGCGCGCAGGAAGCGGTGCTGAAGGAGAACCTGTTCCGGATGCGCGACGCGATGGATCAGTTCTACGCGGACAAGAACAAGTGGCCGGGCGATCTCAGCGAGCTGGTGTCCGAGGGTTACATCCGCGAGATTCCGGAGGATCCGTTCACCCAGTCGAAAGACTCGTGGCGCACCGAACAGGCGGAGCCCGACGCGAACAACCCCGCGTCATCGGTCGGCATCGACAACGTGTTCAGCGGTTCTGAAGGGACCGCGCTGGACGGAACGCGTTACGCTGACTGGGGACAGCAGTAGTTCAGAATTCAAAATCAAAAATTAAAGACAAAAGGGCCAGGTGCTTTCGCACTCTGGCCCCTTTTCTTTTTCAGTAAATTCTGACTACTGCACCACGAGAACCGTGGACGTGGTTGCCGTTTGGCCGGCCGCATCGGTTACGGTTGCAATGATGGTTCTCGCGCCGGCGCTACCGAATTGCTGGGCAAAGGTGCCACTGCCAGTGCCCGAGAATAAGACGGTTCCGTCTGAATTGCGCACCACCACCGATCGCAGCGGTGCGCCACCGGCGGCGGGGGCGGCCGTTACGGTGAATGTCGCGACACCATTGACCGCGACTGGATTCGGCGTGACGGTCAGGGTCACGGTCGGCAACGCCGCGTGGGCGATGACGATCGAGTCCGACGCGACGCCGGTGTTACCCGCCACATCGGTCGCGCTAGCGGTAATCGTGAAGCCGGCAGCCTGCTGATAGGTGTGCGTGAACCCTGCGGAGCCGGTGACGTTTGATCTGCTGTCGGTCGCGCCATCACCGAAGTTGACCACCAGGGACTGAACCTGACGCGGCGTACTGTTGCCGCCAGTTCCGCCGGCCGTGACGGCGACGGTGATTGAGACGGGCGTGCCAACGGTGCCAGTATCAGGTGCCGTAATCGTGATCGTCGGCGCGCTCGAGGCCACCACTTGCACTTCGCTCCTCGCGGTGCCAGCGGTCGCGCTAACGGTCGTGGTCTGGGTCGTCGTCAACAGAACGCGTGCAACGCCATTGGGATCGGAGAGTGCCGTCGTGGAACTCAGCGTACCTGCGGTGGCCGTAAAGAGAACCGATACGCCGGGCAACGGATTGTTTGAGGGGTCCATGACCAGCGCGGAGATGGTCACCGTGCCGCCGCTCTGCGAAATGCTTGACGGCGTGGCGCTCACCGACATGCCACCTGCGGCAGCTGCGCCAATTTTGACTTCGATACCACTGGAACTGGTATTGCCGGATCCAGTGCGCGCACCGCCGGAGAAGGCGTTGATGAATCCGGTGCCCGAAACGGTGCCGGCGAGATAGGTGACGGTCGCGATGCCGTTTATCGTTTGCGCCTCGACCGGATCGGTGCGGCCGATCGACGCCTGGAACGTCACCGTCGTGCCGTTATGCACCGGAGTGCCACTGGATTCCGAGACCACCGCGCGAACGGTCGCCTGGCCATTCAACGGCAGGATGCTCCTGTCGATCGACAGCGAGATCTCCGAGCCCGTGGGGGAGGTCAGCGGCATTTGGTCGCACGCCACCACTACCGCGATGGTCAGCGCCGCCACGGCGAACAAACGGGCCATTAAAAGTCTCTCACTCATGACAAGGCCTGTTGAACGCGCAGATCGTCAGTACTAGAAGTCTTGAAGGGCGGGAACCCACACCAAATGAGTCCAAGTTTGTCGCCCGGCCCTTTAAGACGTCTCGCCCCGCCGGGGGCGGGGCCAAGCAACGCTGCGACTAGCGAGGCGAAGCCGGGTCGCACATGCTCGGCAGTAAGAGGCGAAGCCTCGCTAGATATGTCGACCGGTCTTGAGGGTTGCACTAATAGGCCTGATAACGATAATAGACTCATGGACTTAGCGGGTCAAGGCAACCGCGGCTATGCGATGGCCGCGCTGCTGGTCGGTATGAGCGTCATGGCGGTGCTGATGGGCGCGTTGCTGCCGGTGTGGACGCACATGGCGACCCGCGAAAAAGAGGCAGAGCTGATTTTCCGCGGGAATCAGTACGCCCGGGCAATCGGGCTGTTCCAGCGCAAATTTGCGAATACGCCCCCGCCGACCATCGACGTGCTCGTTGAACAACGTTTTCTCCGCAAGAAATACAAAGACCCGATTACGAAAGAGGACTTCCAGCCAATCTACGCCAATCAGGCCATGATGCCTGGCGGGCCTCCCCCCGGACCTGGCAGCGCCCAGCAGTCGGGCCAGCGAGCTACGCCTGGCGCTAAGCCTGGCGCGCCGGGTGGACAACTGCTTCAGTCCGGCTTCAACAGCACCGGCGCTACATCCGCCGGCGGCATCATCGGCGTGACTTCGAAGAGCAAGGACGCGTCGATCAAGATTCTCAACGGCCGCCAGAAATACAACGAGTGGGCGTTCGTTCATGTTCAGACGTCCCAGCGTCCGGGCCAGCCGGGACCCGGGGGAGCAACGCCTGGTTTCCCGGGGGCGCCGAATCAGCGGCCGGGCCCGGGGCAGCAGGGGCCGGGGCAGCCGAATTCACCGTTTGGCATGCAGCCGGGAGGACGGGGCGGGTTCCAGGGTCCGCAAGGGCCGGGGCAGAGTCCGTTCGGCCAACCGAACCGGCCGCCAGGTCCGGGCGTTAATGCACCATTTGGCGCACCGCAAAGTCCGTTTGGGTCGCCGACGCAGCCGATCAACCCTGGCCAGCGTCCGCCGGGGCAGCGGCCGCCAGGTCAATAACGATCGCGTCGTGTAAGGCGCGGCGCACGTCCTGAATCCCCTCGTGGTGTCGCGTGGGGTGTACGCGATTCGACAGGATCACCACATAGAGATCTTTCGCCGCATCGATCCACAGCGATGTGCCGGTGAAACCGGTGTGACCAATCGCGCTCGGCGAGAGCTTCGTGCCGCACGACGAGGTGGGCAGCATGGTGTCCCACGCGAGCGCTCGCGAGCTGCGAGGCACCGTGGACTTCCTGGCGAACTGCGACAGAGCGGGTGAGCGCATCCACCACTGCGCGCACGCGCCCACCGCGGCGGCCGTGCCGAATAAACCCGCGTGCGCGGCCACGCCGCCAAGGGCTTCGGTGTTTTCATCGTGCACCTCGCCGCGACGCTCCTCGCCCAGCGCGGTGTTCTCGGTCGGGGCGGTGCGTTCACGCCACTCGCGGCCCGGTCGATAGCGCAGCTCCACGTCGGCGCCGAGCTCGCGATCGCGCCACGCATCGAATAGCCGATCGATCGCTGCGCTCGCCGCGTGCTCGAGCGCGAAGCCGAGCAGCATGAAGCCGGGGTCGCTGTAGATCGACTGCGTGCGCGGAACATAGGCGAGTGGTTCCTCACAGATCGCCAGCTCGAAGGACGCGCGTCCGCGACGGGACTGGTAGTACGGCCGGTGACCGGGAAGCCCCGACGCGTGCTCGAGCAGATCCTGAATCGTCACCGCCTGGCGATCCTCGCCGGTCCACGACGCGATCCAATGCCGCACGCGATCGTTGAGCCGCATGCGTCCGGTCGCGAGTTCATCGGCGATCAGGCCGGCCGTCGCCAATACCTTCGTCAGCGACGCGAGGTCGTAGATCGTGTGCGCGTCGACCGCCGTCGACGCACGATCGTAAGTGTGAGTTCCGGCGGCGATCGTTGCGAGCGCGCCGTTGGTGCGGCCGACTTCGACCACCGCGCCGGGAAACACGCGATCGGCGATCGCGCGCTGGAGGATGGAACCGACGCCCGGCAGCGGCGTGACGCCGGTCATGCGGGTTGTGCCCGTGCCGGTGACAGCGCCCGAGACACGAACGCGACCACGCACGTGGTGGTGGCGCCGATCAGCACATACCAGGTGAACGCCGCCGGCGTGGCCCACCACACCGCGGTCATGACAATCAGACCCGCAATCATGCCGGCAAACGTGTCGCGCTCGCGCACGGACGGGGCAAGCGTGCCAAGAAGGAACGCGCCGAGCACTGAACCCGACGCGAACGACAGCACGGCCAGTCCAGCGTCGAGGACGTTGCGGTTCATGAACTGCGCCAGTATGGCCACTCCTAGTTGCACGATCCCCCAGAGCACCGTGGCCTGCTTCGAGATGCGCATCTGCGTGGCCTGATCGGCCGTCGGGTTGATGTACGGCAGATAAAAATCGCTGACCGTCGTCGCCGCCATGGCGTTGAGTGACGGCGACAAGGCGGCGGCCACAATCGCCGCGATGATGAACCCGGCAAGACCGTTGGTGAGCTCGTTGACCACGAAGATCGGCAGGATCTGATCGGTGCGACTGAGCGCTTGCGGCAATGGCACCTGCTGGTAATACGTGTAGAGCATCACGCCGATCAGCAGGAACAGGATGAACTGCGCGAACACAATGAAACCGCTCAGCACGAGCCCGCGCGCCGCGGCTTGCTGGTTCTTCGCCGACAGCAAGCGCTGCACAAGGTATTGATCGGTGCCGTGGGTGGATAGCGTCAGCGCGACACCGCCGAGCAGCCCTGCCCAGATCGTGTAGGGAACCGAGACGTCCAGCCTCGTATCCAGCCACACAAACCGCCCGGTCTCCATGCCGACGCGCACCACTTCATTCCAGCCGCCATCGATGCGATTGAGGAGGGCCATCGCCACCGCGCCGGCGCCGAGAATGTAGATGAACATCTGGACCACGTCGGTCCAGATCACCGCGGAGACGCCACCCCGCATCGTGTAGACGATCATCGCCGCGCCCAGGACAATCACGACCCAGGTCACCGGCAATTGCGTCACGATCGAGATCACGAATGCGGTGGTGAACAACCGGATGCCGTCTGCCAGCGAGCGGGTCAGCAGGAAGATCACCGCCGACAACGTCTTCACGCGCGTGCCGAAACGGCGCTGGAGGAGCTCATATGAGGTGAAGAGCTCGCCGCGGAAGTAGGCGGGGATGAACAGCAGGCTGATGAGAATCCGCCCGATGATGTAGCCGAGCGCCAGCTGCAGGAACGTCATGTTGCCGACGTAGGTCTGTGCCGGCACGCCGATGAACGTCAGCGTGCTGGTTTCGGTGGCGACAATCGTGAAGCAGATCGCCCACCATGGCACGCTGCGATCGGTGAGGAAATAATCACGCGTGGTTTTCTGGAAGCGGCCGAACCACGACCCGAAGGCCGTGATGGCGACGAGGTAGACGGCGATGACGAGGTAGTCGACCCCGGAGAGCGACACCCCGAAAGCTTACTCTGGAGCCGGAGCCGTACCGAACGCGGCGCGGCCAAGCTCGCTGACCGAGCCGGAGGTATTGGGTGGCGCCGCCAGCGCTTCGTACGAGAAGAGGATGATGCCGGCGGTCCCCAGCTTGCGCGCCGCGGCAATGTGACCGAGTGTCTGCGACGGCGACAACTGGTAGGCGCCGATGCCGGCCCACACCGGCCGCGAGCCCGCATAGGCGCGCGCCGCCGCGATCTGGCGCTGGAAGATGTCGGTCTCAGCGGTGTAGGCCATCGGGCAGATCACGTCGAGGAGCGACTGATCGATCCAGCCGCGCCAATCCTGCAGCCGCGACTCAAATGCCTGCTGCGCGTCGGGTACTACCGCGGCACTGAAAATCACCTGGGGCCGCGCGGTCTTCACGGCCGTCCGGATCTTGATCACCAGCGAGGTCAGCCGCGAGCGGCGGAAGTCACTCCAACGCTCGGGGAACAGGTTGGGGTAGGCCGCCGCATCGAGCACTTCTCTCGCGGCCAGATCGCGCCGTTCGGCCTGGTTGAGATCCGGCAGCACGTTGCTCTTGAACTGTTCGATCGCTGCCTGGCTGTAGTCGAAGTCTTCGTTGGGGAAGCGCACGTAATCGAGATGCACGCCGTCGATTGCGTACTTCGCGGCAATCCCGCCGATCACCGCCGCAGTGTGATCCTGCGCGGCAGGATGCAGCGGCGAAGTGTAAAGGCCTTCGACCTGCGAGGAATTGGCCCGCGTCCAGCGTGCCAGCCGCCCCACATATGCGGGGCTTCGGAGATCGATCTTCCTCATCTCCGCCGCCAGCTCGCGTGGCACCATCAGCCATTCCGGGGCGCGATAGATCACATGATCACGGGACGCCGGCAGGCTGACGGAACTCGATACCAGGTTGACCGCGACCCACGCGTGCACTTGCAACCCGGCGGCGTGCGCCTGCTCGATGACGGTCGCGAGGGGATCGAACGACGGGCGCGACGCCAGCTCAGATGCGCGCGGTTCGAGCGTGCCCAGGTAATATGCGTCGCCGCGGCCGCGGACCTGCACCAGCAACGTGTTGAATCCCCCGGCGTCCGCGGCGGCCACCATCTGCTTGATCGATTCCGGCGAGGCGAGCGTGGCGCGCGTGACCCACAGCGCGCGGGTCTGCTCGGACGCGGGCTGGAAGGCCGCGGTGAGAGCGGTTGTGCACACGACGGCACAGACTATCGCCAGGGAATAGCGATTTCGAAGCATGAAGAGCACACAAATGTAGCATGCCTGCCCGCTTTCGCGCCTGAAAGGCGCTACGGCGAGGTCTCGCCGTAGCTCGGCAGAGCATTTGCGAGCGGAGGCGGATAAGCTAATCCGCATGCACGTTCTCGGCATCGATGCCGGCGGCACGAAGACGGTGGCGTTTCTCGCCGACGCCGACGGTCGCATCATCGCCGACGGCCGCGCCGGCGGCGCCAACCTCCAGACCGAAGGTGAGCTCCAGGTCGAGAAAGTCCTGCACGATGTGATCGAGCAGGTCACGCGCGGCCGCAACATCACGCCCGCGGCAGTGTGCCTCGGCATGGCCGGGGTGGATCGCGAGGCCGATGGCCGCACCATTCGCGAGATCGTGCGGCGGCTCGGCTATCGCTCGAACACGCTCATCGTCAACGACGCGTTGATCGCGCTGGTTGCGGGCGCTGGCGCAAGCCCGGGGCTGGTGGTGATTTCCGGAACGGGATCGATCGCGTTTGGCGTCAGCCATCGCGGGCTGGCGGCCCGCGCCGGCGGGTGGGGGCCGACGCTTGGCGACGAGGGGTCAGGGTATTGGATCGGCCGACGCGCGTTGGAAGCGGTGACGCGCGACGCCGATGGCCGCGGCCCGCGAACCGAGCTGACCCAGCTGGTCCTCGATCATTTTCAGCTGCCGAGACCGCAGTCGCTGGTGTCGGAGATTTATCATCAGCCGCAGGGCCGCCGCGCGATCGCCGCGCTCGCGCCGCTCGTCGACGGCGCCCGTGCCGATGGCGATTTGGTGGCCGCCGAGATCATGATCGAAGCTGCCGACGAGCTGGCCACGGCGGCGGCGTCGGTAATCTCGCGCCTCGAGATGCGCGGCGAACAGTTTCCGATCCTGCTCGCCGGCGGTATCCTGAAACGCAGCGAGTGGCTCGCGGCCGAAGTCGAGCGCCGGATGGCCGAAGTGGCGCCAAGGAGCGAAGTGCGTCTGCTTACGCACGAGCCCGCGCTCGGCGCCGTCCGGCTGGCCCTCGCCGAAGCCAGGGGCGGCGTGCGTGTGCCGCCATACATCGATGCCTTTCGCGCCACACCTCAGTGACGATTCAACGATTTGAGAATTTGGACGCGCTGGCCGCGGCGCTGGCCACTCGTGTGCTCGACGCCATCGTCGCCAATCCCAGGGTGGTGCTCGGCCTGCCGACCGGCCGTACGCCGTTGAGGTTGTATCGCGAACTGCGCGAGCGCAGCACTCGGATCGATTGGTCGGGCGTCCGCACGTTCAACCTCGATGAGTTCGCCGGCCTCGACGCCGATCACCCGGGCAGCTATCGCGCGTTCATGCAGGCGGAGTTGTTCGATCACGTGGCGATCGATCCGGCCAACATCGGCATGCTCAACGGCCGCGCTCCCGACCTGAAAGCGGAGTGCCGGCGCTACGAAGCCGCCATCGCCGCGGCCGGTGGCATCGATCTGCAAATTCTCGGCATCGGCGCCAACGGCCACATCGGCTTCAACGAGCCGGCCGAGGGCCTGTGCGCGCACACCCACATCGCGGATTTGGAGCAGGAGAGTCGCGAGTCCAACGCGCAACGATTCGGTGGGGACTGGACCGCAGTGCCGGAGCGCGCGTTGTCGATGGGCATGGCAACAATCCTCGGCGCGCGGCACATTGTCTTGATGGCTACCGGCGCGGAAAAGGCTGATGCCGTGTACGGAATGATCGAGGGATTGATTACCCCGAAATTGCCGGCGTCGGTCTTACAGGTGCATCCCCGCGTGACGGTGATGCTGGATGATGCGGCGTCTGTCCAGCTGTCACATTGAGCTGATCAGCTTCCTGAGCCGCGCCTCGATGTCCTCGCCGATCGCTTCGCGAATCAGGTCGTCTGATTTCTTCAAGCGCGCCACGGCCTTCGCATAGGTCAGGCCGGTCTTCTGCATCACGATGGCGATCTTCACGTTCCAGCGCGCCCGCTTCAGCAGCTTGTCAGCCTCGTCGTAATCGATGTCCGTGACGATGTGGACGATGCGGCGGGCCCGATCGCGCAGCTTTTCCGATCCCAGCGCGTTCACGTCCACCATCAGGTTGCCGTAGGTCTTGCCGATCAGGATCATCGCCGAGGTCGTCAACATGTTCAGGACGAGCTTCGTGGCGGTGCCGGCCTTGAGCCGCGTCGAGCCGGCGATGATCTCGGGGCCGACCGCGGGAGCGATGGTCAGATCGACGAACGCCTGCAGCTCGTTACGCGGATCGCAGGTCACGAACACCACCCGCGAGCCGGACTTGCGGGCGCTGGTCAACGCGCCGCGCACGAACGGCGTCATGCCGCTGGCCGACACGCCGACGACGACGTCCTTTTTCGTGGGATCGAGCCGCGTGACCGCGCGCGCGCCCTCTTCGTAATTGTCTTCCGCTCCTTCTTTCGCGCGGATGATGGCCTTGTTGCCGCCGGCCATGATGCCCTGCACGAGCTCGGGATTGGTGCCGAAGGTCGGGGGCATCTCCGCCGATTCGACAATGCCGAGGCGTCCCGAGGTGCCGGCGCCGACGAACACGATCCGTCCGCCCTTGCGGAGCGCCTTGGCGCACATGTCGGCGCCCAGCGCGATGCGGTCGCGCTCCTTCTGGACCGCCGCGAACATGCGACGGTCTTCGGCCATCATCAAGTCAACGATGCCGCCGGCGTCGAGCTTGTCGATCGCAAGTGAAGCGGGATTGATGGCTTCGGTAGGGAGGGCCTGCCATCGCGAACGGGGTGCTGCCACTATCGTGTCTCTTTTCGAACTCGGAAATGCTGATGCTAGTCCTCGTGCTCGCGGCTGTCAACGTGCGCATCAGCTACACTTTGAACGATGCCCGTTAATCCGCCAGGCGGCCTGCCGCGCCGTAGTTCGCAAGAAACGACTGAGCGAAGGCGGGGACACCATCTGGTTGATGCGTATTTGACGCATCTGGCAGTGGAGCGGCGGCTCTCGTCGCATACCGTTGAGAGTTACGGTCGCGACCTGGCCCAGCTTTCTGAGATGGCCGCCGGACTTGGACGGCCTATCGAAGGGCTGGATCGCCGCGCGCTCGAACAGAACGTGCGCGCGTTGATGGGGGAGGGGCGTTCGCCGCGATCGGTGGCGCGGTCGGTGGCGTGCATTCGTGGTTTCTATCGCTATCTCGTCCTTTCCGGGCATCGCCAGGACAACCCGGCCGGCGATCTCCAGGCGCCGCGCGCGTGGAAGACGCTGCCGAAATTCCTGTCGATGGAAGAGGTCGATCGGCTGCTGCAATCACCAGACACGACCGAGCCTCGCGGAGTGCGCGATCGCGCCCTGATCGAGCTGCTCTACGCCACGGGGTTGCGGGTGTCCGAGATGGTCGGTCTTCGCCAGCAGGATGTGAATCTCGAAAGCGGTTATCTGACGTGCACCGGCAAGGGCCGCAAGCAGCGATTGGTGCCCGTCGGCGACGAAGCGGCCGCCTGGCTGACGCGTTACGTGACGGAAGCGCGGCCGGTGTTGCTGAAGCGCCGCGCGTCGCCGCGGTTGTTCGTCAACGCCCGCGGCGGCGCCGGGCTGACACGCGTGGGGTTTTGGAAGATCCTGAAGGCGTACGGCAAGCAGGCGGGTGTGAGCGCCTCGCTGAGCCCGCACGTGCTGCGGCATTCATTCGCGACGCATTTGCTCGAGCGCGGCGCCGATCTGCGCGCGATCCAGATGATGCTCGGTCATAGCGATCTGTCCACGACGCAAATCTACACCCACGTGCTCGAAGCGCGGCTGCGCGTCGTCTACGACAAGTTCCATCCTCGAAACTGATGCGGTGGGCCCTTCGTCTGCTCGGGTTGGTCACGGCGGGCGCGGTGGTGGTGATCCTATTCATCTTGCCGCCTGGGTCGAGCGAGACGGCCGCTCCGCCCGCATCAACGGTGCGCGGCGTGTATCACATTCACACCGATCGGTCGGATGGCAGCGGCACGCCGGATGAAGTGGCGGAGGCGGCGGCACGCGCCGGATTGCAGTTCATCATCCTGACCGATCACGGCGACGGCACTCGCACGCCCGATCCGCCGGCGTATCGCAGCGGCGTGCTGACGCTCGATGCGGTCGAGCTCAATACCACCGGCGGGCACTACGCGGCCCTTGGGATGCCCGCGGCGCCGTACCCGTTCGCCGGGACTCCAGGCGCCGTGATCGAAGATGTGGCACGGCTCGGGGGTTTTGGCATTGCGGCACATCCCGGCTCGCCACGACCGTCGCTGCGATGGAACGACTGGGACGCGGCGTTCGACGGCCTCGAGTGGATCAACGGCGACAGCGAATGGCGCGATGAGCCCCGTCTGCCGATTGCGCGCGCGCTGGCGACGTATCTGTTGCGTTCCCCGGAGGCGATGGCCACGCTGCTCGATCGGCCGTCGGCCGTGCTGGAGCAATGGGATCGCATTGCGCTGTCGCGGCGCGTGCTGGCCATTGCCGGCAGCGACGCACACGCGCGGCTCGGCTTCAGTCAGCGCACCGATCCCGACATGTCGGCGATCCACGTGCCGGTGCCGGGATACACCGCAATGTTTCGCGCGCTCTCGAATCATGTCGTCCTCGATGCGCCGCTGTCTGGACGCGCGGCTGAAGATGCCGAGCGGCTACTGGCGGCGTTGAGGAACGGCCGGCTGTATTCGGTGATCGACGGCCTGGCCTCGCCGGGCGGCCTGTCGTTTACGGCCACGAGCGGAACGGGTAGCGCTCAGATGGGTGATGACCTGGCGATCGAGGGTGACGTGCAACTTCGCGCGTCGGTAAGCGCACCGCCGGGGACGACGATCGTCTTGCTGAAGAACGGCGAGCGCATCCACGAAGTGACCGATGGCGCCCTCGAGGTGAACGGCGGCACGGATGCCGCGGTGTATCGCGTCGAGGCGTACGTCCGCGACAGCCCGGGCGGTCCACCAGTGCCGTGGATCCTGTCGAATTCCATCTATGCCGGCCTCACCAGGCCTGTGCCGCAAACGCCCGTCGAAATTGCGCCGAGCTCCCGAATTCCCGCGCGCGTGACGGAGGCAACCTTGGCGCACGGCGGCGCCGATCGGAGCGAGGTGAGTGTGGCGCCGCTCGATCCGTTGCAGCGGCGATTTGCCGGGCAGCCGCCTGTGGCCTGGTCGTTCGCGCTTTCACCGGGGACTCCGGCCGGCCAGTTTGCGGCAATCCAGATCCCGATTATCGGCGGCCTGGCGGCGTTCGATCGCGTGCGGTTCAGGGTGTCGTCGCCGAAGCCAGTGCGCGCGTGGGTGCAACTGCGCGCGCCGGTCGGCAACACCGACCGGTGGGGGACCACGTTCTATGCGGATGCGGAAGAGCGGCAGATCGATGTGCTGCTCAGCGCGTTCCTGCCAATCGGCGTGACGTCAAGCGAGCAGCCGCCGCTCGACCGCGTCGACACGCTGCTATTCGTGGTCGATACGATGAACTTCCTGCCGGGTGCGACAGGGTCAATGGTTCTGTCGGAGGTCGCGTTCGTGAAGTGACACGCGGCTAAAGCCGCGGGTCCGTGCGGATCAATGTCGCCAGTTCTGTCGGACGCTCACTTCCCAGATCAAGAGCGCGATGCCGAGCCCCAACAACCCGCCGCCCAGACCCAGCAACGCCACCGCGTAATCGATGCTCGACGTGCCGTATCCGCCACGTTCGAGCGTGCGCACCATCTGCAGGCCACCGGCCGGCAGCGCCACCAGGGCGCCGACGAGCGACACCAAACCAACGATGGAGCGAATAGGGGAGCCGCGCTGCGAGCCGGCCTTCATGCGCTGTGCCATCTGTGGCTCATGTCCGCACGGTGAGCAGTAGATACGCGGCCACCGCTCCGAACACCAAGTTCGGCGCCCACGCGGCCAGCATCGGATCGAGCACGCCGCTCGCGCCAAATGCCGCGAAGATGCTGATCATCACCCAATAGATCATCGCGAGGACGATGCCGACGCCAATGCCGTACATCGCGCCGCGCCGGCCCGTGGTCACCGCAAAGGGGACGGCGATCAGCGTCATCACCAGCGTCACAAACGGGAACGCCACCTTGCGGTGCAGGCCCACTTCGTGTTCGAGCACGTTGTAGCCGCTGGCGCGCAGCTCGTTGATGTAGACGCGCAGTTGCGCGAAGTTCATCAGGTCGGGTTCGCGGGCTTCGGTCACGAAGTAGTCTGCCGGCTCTAAGCGCGCCGCTTGATCGGTGAACGGCGTGAAACGGACCTGGTTGTCGGGTCCGAATTCGCGGACCCAGCCCTGGTTCATCGCCCACTGCGGTTCCGCGTCGGGTCGCGCATCCGCGGTGTAGCTGGCCTTCTGCACAAACCGTCGCGTCTTGAGGGTGTGGTCCTTCGGATCGAACTCGAACACCGCCATGTGGTGCAGCTCCCGCCGGCGCGGGTCGTAGTACTGGTAGTGATAGATCTCACCGTTGCGGCCGGCGATCCACTTGCGATTGAGCAGGCCAAATGTCTGGGGCGACCCGGTGCGGATGTGGTGATTGAGTTGATCCGCGCGCCGATTGGCCGTGGACAGCACGTTTTCCTGGATGCCGACCAGGAATGCACCGGCCGCGAGCGCGAAGACGACCATCGGCAGCGCCGTGCGATACAGGCTGATGCCGCACGCGCGCATCACGATCAACTCGCTGTTCTTCGTCAGCAGGCCGACAGTGACGAGCCCGGAGAGCAGCACCGCGATCGCGATGATGTAGGTCAGCCATTCCGGTGTCGACCAGAACAGGAATTCCAGCACCATGCCGGTCGAGACCTGTCCCTTGAACAGCTTGTCGGACTTGTCGATGAACGACGAGATATAGAAGAGCCCCAGCATGCCGACCGTGGTCATCGCGAGGATGCGGCCGTACTGGCGCACGATATAGCCGTCGAGCAACGTTGGTCGCGGCAATGAAAAATGCGGGATGCGGATCACCAGCGCCGGACGCGGCCCGGCAGGCGCACCCGCGGGTGCCGGTCCGTCGTCTTCGGAGAGACGGCGTCTGACCCACGCCGGCAGTGGAATGCGGATCGGCTGGTCGGCGGATCGCGCGCGTCTGACCAGCAGGAACAGGCCGGCGGCGCCGAGGACGATATCGGGAATCCACATGGCCAGCCACGCCGGGATCCAGAACCCCTTGGTCAGGGACTCCGCCATGAACATGATGACGTAATAGGTGAAGATCACGCCGATGCCGAGCACGAACGCGGCGAGCTTGCCGTCCTTGCGGTTGCTGGTGCCGAGCGCGACGCCGAGCAGCGCGAACACGACGCACGCCAGCGGCACGGAGAACTTCTTGTGAATCTCCATGATCGGGCCATGCGGCGACTGGCCCCCTGTTTTCAGCTCGCCCGCCAGCGCCGCGAGTTCTTCGATCGCCATCTCACGTTGGCCGCGCTGCGGCCCGGTTCGTGGGAAGACGGTCTCTGGATCGAGCGCGATGATCGTCCTCTCGAACTTCAGCACCTCGTAGGCCGCCGGATCCTCAACCTTGGTCGTGTGCCGCGTGCCGTCTTCGAGCACCATGCGAATGGTGCGCGCCTCGCGATCGATCAGCATGCGGCCGCGCTTGGCGAGGTAAAGAATCGGCTGTCCGCTGTTCTTGGTGTCGACCGCCATGACGTCGAGCCAGCCCTTGCCGTCGAGCGGCACCTCGTGGACATACAGCACCAGGTTTGGGAAGTCCTCGTAGAACACCCGCGACCGCACCTCGCCCTCGGCGCGGTCCATGGCGATCTCCTGGACCATCTCGCGGTACTTCTGGTTGCCGTCGGGCATCGCCTTCAACATCACCCACGAGGTGAGGCCCCAGCACACGACAGCAAACACCAGGACGGGGTGGAGGAGGCGATAAGGGCTGATGCCGCACGCCATCATGACCACCACTTCGCGATCCGCCGAGAGCCGGCCGAGGCCGACCAGCAGGCCGATGAGCAAGGCCATCGGAATGGTCAGCGCCAGCGCCTGCGGCAGTAGCGTGATAGTCAGCTGCAGGATGGTGCCGCCCGGCACACCCTTCGCAATCATCTGCTCCGCCAGGTCGATGATGAAGGGGATAATCAGGACAAAGGTGAAGACGAGCAGGGCGATCAGGAACGGCGGGATGATCTCCCGAACGACGTACCGGTCGATGATCCGCATCAGTCTTTATTATCACCCGCCTTCGCCCTTCGGGCCACGGCGCGGCGGGCCCGTGCGCGCATGGTGAAACTCGCGTTGCTGTGGCATATGCACCAGCCGTATTACGAGGATCTCGCCACCGGCGAGCACATCCTGCCGTGGGTGCGGCTGCACGCCATCAAGGATTACTGGGGCATGGTGGCGCTGCTGCGCGAGTTCCCGCGCGTCCGCGTCACGTTCAACCTGGTGCCGTGTTTGCTGGCGCAGGTGCAGGCGTTTGCCGAGGACCGGGCCCGCGATCGCCATCTCGCGCTCGGCGTCAAGCCCGCCGCCGAGCTGACTCCCGAAGAGGCGCGCTGGATGGTGGCCAACGGGTTTCACGCGCCGTATGCGCAGATGATCGGGCCCTATCCGCGCTACGCCGAGTTGCACGCGGCTCGCACGGCACGGCGCGCGTTCGGTGAACACGATCTGCGCGATCTCCAGGTGTGGCACAAGCTCGCCTGGATGGATCCGGATCTCCTGCTGACCGATCGGCGCCTGATCGCGCTCGTGCACAAAGGCCGCGATTACACCGAAGACGACAAGGCGGTGCTCCGCGCAGTCGAGCTCGAGTTGCTCGCGCGCGTGGTTCCCGAATACCGCGAGGCCGGCGCCCGCGGCCAAGTCGAGCTGTCGACCTCGCCGTTCTATCACCCGATCCTGCCGTTGTTGTGCGATTCGGACGCGCACCTGCGGGCGCATCCAGAGGCGGCGCGGCCGCGGGTGCGGTTCGCCCGGCCCGAGGATGCGCGGCTGCAGATCGATCGCGCGATCGCCTTTCACGAGGCGGCGTTCGGGCAACGGCCGCTCGGCATGTGGCCCTCGGAAGGATCCGTGTCGGATCACGCGCTGCAGCTGATTGCCGAGGCGGGCCTGTCGTGGATCGCCACCGACGAGGACATCCTGTCGCGTTCGCTCGGCCAGCCGATGCGGCCGGAGCTGTTATATCGGCCGTATCGCATCGGCGCCTCCGGACCCACGGCGCTGTTTCGCGATCACGCGCTGTCGGATCGGATCGGGTTCCAGTACCAGTCGTGGGACGCCACGGCGGCGGTGGCAGATTTTCTTGGCCGCGTCCGCGACGCCGGCCGTCGCTACAGCGCAGCCACCGGCGGGGAAGCCGGCATCGTCTCGGTGATCCTCGACGGCGAGAATGCGTGGGAGCACTACCCCGGCGGTGGCCGCCCGTTCCTGCGCGCGCTCTACGGCGCGCTCGAACGCGCCACCGACATCCAGACGGTGACCATGGCCGAGGCGGCAGCCGGACCGGCGAACCCGTTGCCGGGCGTCTTTCCGGGGTCGTGGATCAACGGAGACTTCTATATCTGGATCGGCCATCGCGACGATCACCGCGCGTGGGATCAGCTGTCGGCGGCGCGCGTCGCCTTCGACGCCCGTGCGGCTCTGGTCGACAGGGCGTCTCGGGACCAGGCCTTGGAGGAAATCCTGATTGCCGAAGGCAGTGACTGGTTCTGGTGGTACGGCGACGACCATTCGTCCGACCACGACGCGGAGTTCGACGAGCTGTTCCGCCGCCACCTCCGAAACGCGTACGCCGCGCTCGGCTCGCCGGTACCCGAGGAATTGTTCGCCAGCAACATCAGCACCGGCTCGGGGCCGGATCGGCTCGCGCCATCGGGCTTCCTGACCGTGACCCTGGACGGCCGGGACACCTCTTATCTGGAGTGGGTGGGCGCAGTGTCGCCATCGCTGGCCAAGCCTGGCGGAGCGATGCAGGAAATCGCGGCCCCGTCGCTCATCGCCGAAACCCACGTCGGCCTGTCGCACGGGGCGCTGTGTCTCCGGATCAAGGGGTCGGGCCTTATTTCGGCAGTCTTGGAGGGCGCGACCCTGGCGCTGATCGTGGGGGGATCCGGGGTCCGCGTCATCCCGATCGACCGTTCCTGGATGGGGGTCGGGACCATTATCGAGGCGGCCATTCCGTTCGAGGCGATCGGCGTCAACGGCGGGTCCGAGTTTGAGTTCGCCATCCAGGTTCAGGATCGTTCGGGCGCCGTGCTCGAAACCGTGCCTCACGGCCGGTCATGGACGATCGCGATTCGACAATCGTCCTCAGCGCCGGCGGACTGGCAGGCTTAGCAGGGGCTTGGGGCCTTTAACCAAATAGACGTCCGCAATTCATCAACAGGCACCTTTTATTGCCTATCGCCGATGAGTCTGATAATACATGTTATGTTAACTTAAATAGCGATCAAGACAGGAATCAGCAATCAGGAATCACGACCCCTGTGATTCCCGATTGCTGACTCCTACTTGGCCTTCTTCAGCTCGAGAATGATGTTCTCTAACGCCGCGATAACTTCATCCTTGCTGGCGTTCTTCTTGTTGAAGCTCAGTCGCAGGTTGAACGCTTTACTTGGCGGCCGGAAGGCAAAGATGAACGACTTGGGCCGGCCGGCTTTCGGTTTCTCGGCTTCCTTGCGGAGTTGCTCGCGGGTCGCGCCCTGGCTGGCAATCTTTTCCACCAGGGCCAGCATCTTCTGCGGATCGCCCTGGCGGACCACCTGCAGTAACAGCGACCGGTTGTTGATTCCTGCCAGCCGGCAAACCTTGCGTACTTCCGGCGGGATGCCGGTCAGCGACAAGGCTTCCGTGATGGTCGTCCGGGACTTGCCCAGGCGCTTGGCCAGGTCTTCGTGCGTGTATCCACAGCGCTGCGCCAGGCTCTGCATCGCCTCGGATTCTTCGAACGGCGTCAGGTCCTTGCGCTGGATGTTCTCGACCAGGGCGAGTTCCAGCATTTCGCGGTCATCGACGTCGCGAATGACGACCGGCAGCTCCTGCAATCCGGCCTGGGATGCGGCGTGATACCGGCGCTCGCCGGCGATGATCTGGTAGCGCGGGCCACGCTGCCGGACCACGAGCGGCTCGATGATGCCTTTTTCGGTCACCGAGGCGATCAGCTCCGCCAGGTCGCCCATGGCCTGGCGCGGCTGGTCGGGGTTCGGGTCGATCTGGTCGATCGGGACCATCCGGCCGACGGGCGCACCGGCCGAGGCGGCCAGCGTCTCCACGTAATGCGCGTCGTGGCGCATGCGGAGGGTGTCTGGTAATCCCCGCTTAGGCACGATCGATCACCTCCTCGCACAGACTGTAGTACTCGGCCGCGCCGCTGGAATCTGGCGCGAAGGTAAAGATAGATTCGCGGTAGGCCGGGCTTTCCTCCAGCCGCACGCTCTTGCTGATCACGGTGCGAAACACCTTGTCGCCGAACACCTTGCGGATCTGCTCCTGGATGTCCTTGGCCAGCGCGGTACGCTTGTCGTGCATGGTGATGACGACGCCGAGGATCTCGAGGCCGGGGTTCGGCCGCTGCCGGACCTTCTCGATGGTTTCGAGCAGGTCGTCAGTGCCCTCGAGCGCGAAGTACGACGATTGGATTGGGATCAGCAAATGCGTCGACGCCACCAGCGCATTGACCGTCAGCAAGCCGAGCGCCGGCGGGCAATCGATCACCACGTTGTGGAATTGCCCGTTCAGCGTCCCGAGCTCGTCTTTCAACCGGAACGGCGCGTCGAGCTCGCCCGTCAATCGCGACTCGAGCTTGGCCAGCGCGATGCGCGCCGGCGCGATCGACAGGTTCGGTTGCGATGAGGGCATGATGATGTCGGCGATCCGCACGTCCTTGTCGACGAACACGTCGTACATGCTCTTCGACGCGTCACGGATATCCAGGTACGACATGCTGCTGTTGCCCTGGGGGTCGAGATCGACGAGCAGCGTCGGCTTGCCTCGCATCGCCATGGCCGCGGCGAGGTTGATGGCGGTCGTGGTTTTACCGACGCCGCCTTTCTGATTGGCGATGGCGAGAATCATTCGCAGGATGTGCGGTCCTAGGCATTCTAGGAGTCCACCCCCGCTGAGTCAAACTGTGAAATTGTGTTCGAGGTATTCGTTTACGCTAAACCACGTAATCTGCAGCACTTAGCGGAAATGTCGGCCGGCCGACATTTCGACTCGACTCAGACGACCACTGACGTCGCCTGAGTCTCGCTCAATGCAGGCATCTGACCTGCTACATCTTGTACTTGCCCATATCGTCAGGATCCAGTTGCTCCAACCACTGTTGCAATCGATCGCTATCCTGCTTCTCGTTCGACAGGTCCACCGTCTTCGCGTGATCGATCACTTTCTCGTCGACCATGATCGGCGCGCGGGTGCGGAGCGCGAGCGCGATCGCATCGCTCGGCCGGGCGTCGATCGCCACCGGGCCGGCCGCGGTCTTGAGATGGATCAACGCGTAGAAGGTGTTCTCCTTCAGATCGCACACGACGATCTTGTCGACCGTGGCCTGGAGGTCCTGGATGATGTTGCGCAACAGGTCGTGCGTCATCGGCCGCGGCGTCTGGATGTTTTCGATCTGCAGCGCGATGGCGTTGGCTTCGAACACCCCGACCCAGATGGGCAGCACCTTCTGCCCCTCCGAATCACGCAGGATGATGATCGGCATATTGGTGATGGGATCAACCATCAGCCCCTTGATGTTCATCTCGATCATTGATCGTCGCCCCTAGATTGGTTCACCGACGGGCTCCCCCCAAACCGAGTTGGGGCCCGCGCGTTCAATCCGCACCTGCATTAAGCGCCCCAGCCACGCCGGTGGTCCTGGGAAATTCACCACCGTGTTGCCGCTGGTCCGCCCCGTCAACTCCCACTCGCGCCGCCGGCTGGTCGCGTCGACCAGCACCTGCTGGGTCTGGCCAATCGAACGCTGGAAGAGGTCCGATTGGATCGACCGTTGTAGCCCCTGCAGCGCCACGATGCGCCGCGTCTTCTCTTGGTCCGTCACATCGTCCGGCATCCGTTTCGACGCCAGCGTGTTCGGCCGTTCCGAGTACTTGAAGGAGAACATGCTGTGGTACCGCACCGCCGCGGCCAGTGACAGCGTCTCCTGGAAGTCGGCCTCCGTCTCTCCTGGAAAGCCAACAATAATATCGGTCGATAGCTGCACCTTCGGGATAGCCGCGCGAATGCGTGCAACGAGATCCAGATACGCGTCGCGCGTGTGCCGCCGGCGCATCAATCCGAGCACGCGCGTCGACCCGGACTGCGCGGGCAGATGCAGATGTTTACAGACCTTCGGCAGGTCGCGGACCGCATGGATGAGCCGGTCGGTGGTATGACGCGGATGCGGACTCGCGAACCGGATGCGATCAATTCCTGCAACCTCGTGCACCGCTTCGAGCAACGCCGGGAAATCGCATGATCGATCGTCGGGCGCCTGGTAGTGATTCACGATTTGGCCGAGGAGCTGCACCTCGCGCCGGCCGCTCGCCGCGGCCTCGCGCACGTCGGCAAGAATCTCCGCCTTGGCGCGCATCCGTTCGTGACCGCGCGTATACGGGACCACGCAGAACGCGCAGAAGTCGTTGCAGCCTTCGATAATGGTCACGTAGGCGCGCACCGGATCGCCGCGCCGCACCACGCCCAACGGAAACGACGGTTCCTCGTATGGGTTTTCGATCGCGACCCGTTCGACTCGCACTCGGCGTCCGTTGAACGTCGACTGCTCGCTCAGGGCCTTCGTCGCGAGCACCGGCAGCATCTTCACTTGCTGCGTGCCGACCACCACATCGACGACGCCAGCCGAGCGCTTGATCAGCTTCTCGCCTTCCTGCTGCGCCACGCATCCGGTGACGGCCACGATCGGATCGCGCCCGAGCTCACGGCCCATCTCCTTGATCTCGCCGAGGCGCGTGTACAGCTTTTCCTCCGCGCGCTCGCGGACGCTGCAGGTGTTGATCACCACGAGGTCGGCGTCCGTGTCGGACTCGGCGCGGTCGTAGCCAGACTGCTCCAGCAAGCCGGCCATGCGCTCGGCATCGTGGACGTTCATCTGGCAGCCGTAGGTTTCGATGAAGTACTTCATTGCTTTCGCGTCTTGGGTCCTGGGTGTTGAGTCTTGGCTGAAACCCCGGACTTTCGCCTTTCGCTTTCGCCTTTCGCCTCGGTACGCCGTTCGGCGTAACCCGCGTAATCCGTGGACTCGCCTTTCGTCCCCGACCCGTCCAGCAGCTCGCGGGCGCTTTCCATGGCCTTCTCGCCGGCTGCTGCTCCACCCATCATGCGCGCAATTTCTGCTGCGCGCTCGTCGCCCTTCAGCTGGCTGACGCTGGTCATGGTGCGTCGGCCGTTACTGCGCTTTTCGATCAGAAAATGCGTACGGCCGCACGCCGCGATTTGCGGAAGGTGCGTGATGCAGAGCACCTGGAAACGATCGCCTAACGATGCCAGCTTCTGCCCTACCACCGTAGCTACCCTGCCGCCGATGCCCGCGTCGACCTCATCGAAGATGAGAGTCTTGGCGGGGCCTACCCCCGCCCTCCGAACGTCGGCGGTCGCATTGGCCGAGAGCGTCTTCAAGGCCAGCATGACACGCGACAGCTCGCCGCCGGAAACAATTCGAGCCAGCGGCCGCAGGTCTTCACCGACGTTGGGCGACAGGAAGAATTCGCCGGCGTCGATGCCGGCGTCGGTCCACTGCTCTTCCACCTCCGAGGTCATGAGGCGGGCTTCGAACCTGGTGCGTTCCATTGCGAGCTCTGCCAGCTCGCCTTCGATGGCGCGCGCGAACTTCGATGCCGCCGTGCGCCGTGCCTCGGATAACTTCTTTGCTGCGGCCAGGAACGCGCGGCCAGCGTCGCCGAGTTGCTGTTCGACCTCGGCGAGCGATGATTGGCCGCCGGTCAACGCTTGATGTTCCGCCGCCAGCCGATCGCGATGCACGATGGCCTCTTCGAGCGAGCCACCGTGCTTACGCTTCAGCCGTTCGATCATGGCCAGCCGATCCTCGACCTGCTGCAAGCGTCCGGGCGACGCGTCGATCCCGTCGGCGAAATCGCGCAGCGTGAACGCGAGGTCCTCGAGCTGCGCCTTGATCCCGTCGCGGGCGTCGAGGTACGGCGCAAACCGTGGATCGATCGCGGCCAGTTCGCCGACGCGTTTCCATACATGACCAAGCGCGGTGAGCGCCGAGGCTTCGTTGTCGTACAGCTCGGCGTAACTTTCTCCACACAGCCGTTGAATCGTGTCGGCGCTACGCAGCAACTGCCGATCGGCGGCGAGCGTTTCGTCCTCGCCCGCCACCAGGCTGGCTTTCTGCAATTCGTTCAACTGGAACTCGACAAGATCGAGACGCGCGGCCCGTTCGCGATCGTCCATCCGCAGCCGATCGAGTTGTTCGCGCAACCGGCGCACGGTGGCGAATGCCGACGACACCTGCGCGCGCGCGGCGTCGAGACCTGCCCACGAATCAAGCAGCGCGAGGTGCTGCGTGGGATCGAGCAACTGTTGATGCTCGTGCTGACCGTGGAGCTCGACGAGTCGATTCGACAAATCCTTGAGCGCGGCGGCGGTGGCCAGCGCGCCGTTGATGAACGCGCGGCTGCGTCCCTGCGACGTGATCTCGCGGCGCACAATCAATTCGCTGCCGTCTTCGGTTTCGAAGATCGCTTCAACGGTGGCGACGTCTTCGCCGGTGCGAATCAGATCTTGGGTGGCTCGTCCGCCGAGCAACAAGCCGACGGCTTCAACGAGGATGGACTTTCCGGCGCCGGTCTCGCCCGTCAGGATATTGAACGACTGTTCAAAGTCGACTGCGACCGACTCGATCACCGCAAGGTTGCGGATGGCCAGGAATCGGATCATGAGGAATCATTCCCGAACGCGGAACTGCCATCGTATCATTGCTTTGACAGTATTTCCCATGGCGTGCTACGGTTGCATGAACTTGCGCTCTCCCAGCAGCGCACACCCCATGGTCTTGATTCGGAGGGCTTGTTGCCGACGCCTGGATTGTTTGTCCTGGCAGTGCAACTCCAGGGAGAGCGTGTGCCTACTGGAGCGGCTGCCGGGGATTTTACCGACCTAATTTTTTCCGCGAGCCCCGTCGTCAAGTTCGTGATGGGGCTCCTCATGATCTTCTCAGTGATTTCGTGGGGGATCATTCTCTATAAGTGGTGGTCGTATCGCGGGATCGAACGGCAGACCGCGACATTCCTCGAGGTTTTCCGTAAGAGCGCGAAGTTCTCGGAAGTGTCGGCCGTCTGCCCTTCTCTCGCGCTCAGCCCGCTTGTCGGGATGTTCCAGGCCGGGTATGCGGAGCTGACGGCCCAGCTCCGGCTCTCACAACAGCCCGCGGCCAGTCCCGGAACCCCTGCCCCGCGTCCAACCTTGAAGAGCATTACCGCGGTCGATCGCGCACTTCTGCGCGCATCGTCCATCGAAGTCAACAAACTCGAGAGGCGCGTCGGGTTCCTGGCGACCACTGCTAGCATTACGCCTTTCATCGGGTTGTTTGGAACGGTGTGGGGAATTATGACGGCCTTCATGAACATCGGCTTGCAAGGCTCGACGGATCTCGCCGTGGTCAGCCAGCCAATTGCCGAGGCCTTGATCGCCACGGCGCTGGGCCTGTTCGCGGCGATCCCGGCCGTCTACTTCTACAACCACTTCACGTCGAAGGTGAAAACCTACGCGTCCGAGATGGATGACTTCGCGCTCGAGTTCCTCAACATCTCGGAAAGGAACTTTACCTAGTGCCCAAGATCCAGGGCCAGCCCGACGCGAACACCGGGCGGCGTCGCGGCCGCCGGGTCTCGACGTCGCTGTCGGAGATTAACGTCGTCCCGTTGGTCGACGTCATGCTCGTGCTGCTGATCATTTTCATGGTTGCGGCACCGATGATGCAGAAAGGCGTGGAGGTCAATCTTCCGGTGGCCCGTCGCGCGGACAAGCTCACCACCGCGGAGCCGCTCTATGTGACGGTGCCGCTCTCGTACCGCAGCGATCGCCGCGTGTTCATCGACAAGGAAGCGGTGCCGATCGACGTGCTGGCAGAGCGGATGAGACAAGCGATGCTCACCCGCAACGATAAGGGGGTTTACCTTCGCGGTGACGGCGCGGTGACGTTTCAGGATGTGATGGACGTGTTCGGCCGGTTGAAGGAAGCCGGCATCGAGAAGGTGGGCGTCGTGGCGCAGGAGCGTCGCGCCGACAAATAACCATGGATGCGGTCACCCAGGTCCTCATCGCGCGCTCGGCCCGCATCGACGGGCTCAGTTCGATGCTGGGCGCGTCGGTAATCGCGCACATTGTCCTCGTAGGGTTGTTCGTGTTCCTGCCGGCGGCGTGGTTTGGCGCGAAATTCGAGCAGCCCGAGACGATCATGCAGATTAGCCTCGGCGGACCGCTTGGCCCGAACGACGGTGGTGTGGCCACGCTCGGCGGCCGCACCATTCAGCAACTGACGGAAACGAAGAAGGCGATCGAGCCGGTGCGTCCGCCTTCTGCGAAGGCGCCCGAAATGATCGAGCCCACCAAGGCGCCGCCGAAGAAGACCACAACCAACAAGGTTGAGGCGAAGGATCCCAGGAGCAGCCGGCCGACGAAGGGTGAAGAGATTCAGAAGGGTTCGAGCATCGCGGAAACCGGTGCCAAGGGCATGGGGTTCGGTCTCTCGTCTGGAGGGGGCGGGAGTGGGGGCCATCTCGAGGTTTCCAATTTCTGCTGCCCCGAGTACCTCAACACGATGGTCACGCTCATCAGGAGCAACTGGAACAGCCAGCAGGGCGCGGTTGGGCGCACGCACCTGCGGTTCGTGGTCCAGAAGGACGGCCGCATCGTCGACATCACCCTCGAGAAGACGAGCGGCAACGACACGATGGACCTGTTTGCCCGCCGCGCGCTGATGCTGACCAAGCTGCCGCCCCTACCGGCCGGCTATAGCGAACCCGCGTTGGCCGTGCACCTGTTCTTTGACTACACGCGCTGAGACCACGAAATGAACCACTACTCAATTCAACACAAGCTTATCGGTGTGGCGCTGGTGACCGCATCGGCGGTGGTTGCGGCACAGCAACCGACGCCGCCGGCGCAGCCGCCTCAGCAGCCGAGCACCGTCGGCATCACCATTTCCGGTGACCCCGGTGCTCAGACTCGCTACGCGGTTCCGGACCTGCTCGCACTATCGAACGACCGCGAAACCCAGGAGGCGGCGCGGACCGTTGCGCAGGTCCTGTGGGACGACCTGAACTACGAGCGCGAGTTCTACATGATTCCGCGCGATACCTACAAAAGCATTCCGCCGGCGGGCTCGCTCGACACCGTGCCGTACGATCAGTGGCGGGAACTGGGTGCCGATAACGTGGTGATTGGCAGCGTGCAGAAGGTCGCCACCGGTATTCGAGTCGAGTTGCGTGTCTATAACGTTCGGGCGCGGCAGTTGCTCCTTGGTAAAGAGTACTCGGGCTCCGCGGCGAACCCGCGCCTCTACGCGCACACCATGTCTGACGAGCTGCATCAGTCGCAGCGCAATCTGCGCGGCGTGGCGCGAACCAAGCTCGCGTTCGTATCCGATCGCAATCGTGAGCCGGTTGCGGCGACGGTTGAAAAACGCGAGGTCAAGGAGATCTACATCGCTGACTACGACGGCGCCAACCAGCGGCGAATCACCATCAACCGTAATCTGAACATCAACCCGAACTGGTCGCCAGACGGCCGGTCCATCGCCTACAGCTCGTATCGCACGGGCGTTCCCGATATTCTGATCTCGAACATCTACGCCGGGACGATGGAGAACCCCACCAAGGGTGTGGGACAGAACTTCCTGCCGGTGTTCTCGCCCGACGGCACGCGGATCGCGTTCCTGTCGATGCGCGACGGCAACAGCGAGATCTACGTAATGAACCGCGACGGATCGGACTTACGGCGATTGACGAACAATCCGGCCATCGACGGGTCGCCGACGTGGTCACCCACCGGAACGCAGATTGCGTTTACCTCCGAACGGACCGGCTCGCCGCAGATTTACACGATGAATGTCGATGGTTCGGGGGTCGTTCGTCGATCGTCCGAGTCCTATGCCGATCGCGCGACGTGGTCGCCGGCGCCGTACAACGAGATCGCGTTTACCGCTCGCACCGGGCCGGGCTTCGACATCAAGATTCTGAACATCGCCAACGGCACGACGCGCCAGATCACCTTTGGCGAAGGCACCAACGAAAGCCCGGTATGGTCGCCGAATGGGCGGCATCTGGCCTTCATGTCCACGCGCAGTGGACGCAGCCAGGTGTTCACGGTCGATGGAGATGGCCGGAACCTGCGGCAGATTACGCGCGAGGGCAATAACACTACGCCGCATTGGTCTCAGTAGCGGCGCAGAAGGTTCAAGAGTTCAAAGAGTTCAAGAGTTCAAGGGTTGAGGACAGGTTATGAGACGAGAAGCCAACAAGTTGATGATCCTGGTGGTGCTGATGACGGTGGTGGTTGGCGCGTGCGGGAAGAAGCCGGCGCCTGTGGCGCGGCCGATGCCGCCGCCGCCCGCGGTCGATCCGACCGGTGGCGGTTCGAAGGTGCCCGGCCCACCTGAACCAATCAAGGAGCCGACCATCGTCGTGCCGCCGATGCCAGAGGCAGATTCGATCTCCGGCAAGACGCTCGACGACCTGAATCGGGACTCCCCGCTCAAACCGCTGTTCTTCGCGCTCGACAGCTCCGAGGTGGACGCCGAGGGGCAGAAGACGCTGCAGGACAACGCCGCGGTCATGAAGAAGTACGCGACCTGGTCGGTCACGATAGAGGGCCATTGCGACGAGCGCGGCACGGCTGAGTACAACCTCGCGCTCGGCGAACGCCGCGCGCTGGCGGCGAAGACCTATCTGGTCTCGCTCGGCATTCCCGCGGACAAGGTGAAGACGGTGAGTTACGGCAAAGAGTTCCCATTCGATCCTGGTCACGACGATGGCGCGTGGTCGAAGAACCGGCGGGCGCATTTCGTGATTACTGCAAAGTAAGATGGAGTTATGAGCCGAACCGGCATTCTCATTCTTACGTTCGCCACACTGGCCAGCCCTGCCGCTGCGCAGTCGCGCCGCGAGATGCAGATGATGGCCGACATCCGCATGTTGCAGGAGCAAACGCAACAGCTCCAGCAGCAACTGCAAACGTCGATCGAGCAACTGGCGACCTCGCTGAAGGCCATCAACTCGAAAGTGGATGAACAGGCCGCCGCGTCGCGAAAGTCGTTCGCCGACCAAAAGCTCGCCGTCGATCAGTTCGGCACCGACCTGCGCATCGTTCGTGAGCGCATTGACGAGAACACCGTTCGCATCACCGGGTTGTCGCAGGAAGTGGAAGCGCTGCGGCTGGCCATTCCGCAGTTTCAAACGCCCGCTCCCGGTCCAGTGGTGCCTGTCGATCCGAACGCGCCGCCGCCGGCGCCCGGAACCGCCCCGACCGTGCTGCCGACGCCTGCCGGGCCGCCCGTGACCCTCGCGCCGGGAATGTCCCCGCAGCGCCTGTACGACACCGCGATGGCCGATTTCACCGCCGGTCAGTGGGCGCTTTGCATCGAAGGTTTCAATACCTATTTGCGGGGCTTCGCGCGGACCGACTATGCCGACGACGCGCAGTGGTATGTCGGTGAGTGTTATCAGCAGGAAGGCAAGTTCACCGAGGCCATCGACGCGTATAATCGCGTGATCTCGAACTATCCGAAGGGCGACCGTGTGCCGGACGCGTACTACAAGCGCGGCATCGCGTTCAGCCAGTTGGGTCAGACGGATCGCGCCGTGGAATCACTGGAGGCGTTGATGAAGACGTTTCCGGACCATGACATGGCGCGCCTGGCCAAGCAGCAGGTGGACAGGCTCAAACGCGGCAAGCCCAAGAACTAATGGCGTAACTCAACACAACGACAGCGATCGAAGAGCGATCAGGCACGAAAGGTGACGTGACATGGGCAGTGTGAACAAGGTGATTCTGGTGGGCAATCTCGGCAAGGATGCCGAAGTGCGCGTTACACCGGGCGGGCAATCGGTGGCGAGCTTCAGCATCGCGACCACGGAAAACTGGAC
The DNA here is from genome assembly GCA_963784445.1 of uncultured Acidimicrobiia bacterium. Taxonomy (GTDB): domain Bacteria; phylum Acidobacteriota; class Vicinamibacteria; order Vicinamibacterales; family UBA2999; genus 12-FULL-67-14b. The sequence goes on from CAWARO010000005.1 coordinate 166,458, forward strand.
ATCGAGAGAAGGCGAAAAGAAGGAACAGACTGAATGGCACCGCATTGTCCTGTGGGGCAAGGCGGCGGATTCACTCCAGCCCTATCTCGTGAAGGGCAAGCAGATCTATCTGGAAGGCCGCCTGCAAACGCGGCAGTGGGAAAAAGAGGGCCAGAAGCACTACACAACCGAGGTCAAGGCCGACAAGATCGTGCTGCTCGGCGGCGGCCGCGGCGGCGGCGACCGCCAGGTCGATCGCGGCAATGACGGCGCCGGCTATCAGGATCCGATGCGCGAAGCGGCGCCTGTCACGGACGATGACATCCCGTTCTAGCTAGGTTCCCTTCCGACCATACCGATCCTCGAGACGGACCACGTCGTCCGTTTCGGGGGTCGACACTTCAAACACATCGGTGTCTTCGATCGCGGTCATGCGATGGACCGTCGGCGGAGTCACGTGCACAGCGTCGCCGGGTCCCATCTCTTTCTCGACCAGCTTGCCGTCGATTTCCTGCTCGAACAGGATCTTCCCCGACCACACGAAGATCGTTTCGTCCTTCTTGTTGTGGTACTGCAGGCTGAGGGCGTGGCCCTTGTTGATATGAATTTGCTTGCCGACGTAGCGGTCAGTGCGCGCCCACCACACTTCATATCCCCAGGGCTTCTCGACGCGGTGCAACGGTTGGCTCACGACAACGGGCTCCTTTGAATGGCAGACGCGGCCAGCGCGTCGAAGAGGTACTCCTCGATCTCGGCGGCGGTCGGCAGCCGCAGCACATGGCTGGCCAGGCGCCGCGCTTCGGCGGCGTTCAACTCCAGCACCACCTGGCGCACGATCGGGATGGCGGCCGGCGTCATGCTGAACTCCGTGAGGCCGAGGCCCACGAGCAGGCCAACCAGGGCCGGATCGGACGCCATCTCGCCGCACAGCGACACGGGAATGCGGTGCCGCGTCGCGGCACGGCGCACGAGCCGAATCAGCCTCAACACGGCGGGATGCAGCGGCTCGTAGAGATCCGAGACGCGATCGTCGGTGCGATCCACGGCCAGGCAGTACTGGATCAGATCGTTGGTGCCAATCGTGAAGAAGTCGACCTCGGGCGCGAGCAAATCAGCGGCGACCGCGGCAGACGGCACTTCGATCATCGCGCCCACCTGAATCCGGCCAATCAACACGCCCGGCCCCTTCGGGGTGGCGGCCTCGATCTCACGCAGCATCGCGCGCACCTCGCGCAACTCCTCCACCGCCGTGACGAACGGGAACATCACGCGCAGCGGTCCATGTGCCGAGGCGCGAACCAGCGCGCGCAACTGCGTCCGCAACAACTCCGGGTTGGCGAGGCTGAGGCGCAAGCCGCGCAGCCCAGGCCGCGTGCGCCGGCGCTCGGGACCGGGGACGTTGTGCCCCACCTGCCGCTCGTCGAGGTCAAAGGTGCGGATGGTGACCGGCCGCGGTGCCACGCGCTCGATCAGGCTGCGATACAACGCGTATTGCTCGTCCTCGGTCACGCTTTGCAGCGGGCGGCCCGACAGCATGAACTCGGATCGATAGAGGCCCACGCCTTCGGCGCCGTGCTCGTTGAGGTACTCGAGGTCTTCGAGGAGCTCGACGTTCGCTTCGAGCCGGACACGCACACCATCGGTCGTCAACACGGGACCAGCGTCGGCGTGCACGCCGCGGCGTCTCGGCCGCGTGGCGCGCCGGTGAGCGTCGTCGATCATCTCGGCCGACGGCGCCGCCACGAGCTCGCCGGTGGTGCCGTCGAGGATCACCGGGGTGCCGGCGGCGATGCGCAGCGAGGCGTCATGCAGGCCGACGATGGCCGGCACCTTGAGCGAGCGCGCGAGGATCGCCGTGTGATACGTGCGGCTGCCGGCGTCGGTGGCAAAGGCCTGCACGCGTGTCCAGTCCAATTGCGCAGCGACTGACGCGGTGAGCTCATCGGCGATCAGGACGGACGGACCGTCGATCTGGCTGAGCAGCTCTCGCGGTCCGCGCGCGCCGTGCCGCAGGTTCATCCGCAGGCGGCCCGCCACATCGGCGACGTCGTTCTCGCGCTCACGCAGGTACGGATCTTCCATTGAACTGAAAAGCTGATAAAGCTCTTCGTAGGCGCGATGCACCGCCCACGCGGCGTTGACGCGTTCGCTGCGGACGATCTCCTCGGCCCGGCCGACCAGCATCGGGTCCTCGAGCATCAGGATCTGCGCATCGAAGAGCGCGGCCAGTTCGCTGCCACGGCCCTGCGCGAGTCGCGCGCCAATGTCCTGCAGCTGTTGCCGCGACTCGTCGCGCGCACGCTGAAGCGCCTGCACTTCCCTGTCCACGCGCTCCGGCGGGATGGGGAAACGCATCACTTCCGTCCGCTGCGTCAGGATCACCGCTCGCCCGACCACGACCCCGGGCGAGACGCCAATGCCGTTCAGACGCTCCACAATTCTTCTCCGAAGCCGCCCTCGACCAGGCGGCACAACGCATCCACCGCGTCGGCTTCGTCCGCGCCCTCGGCCGTAATGACGACCGTCGTGCCGGCAGCGGCCGCCAACAGCAGGATGCCCATGATGCTCTTTCCGTCCATCGTCCGGCCGTCGCGGCTGACGCGAATCTGCGACGCATACCGCGTGGCGGTATGGACAAACTTCGCCGCGGCTCGCGCGTGGAGACCCAGCCGGTTCCGAATCACGCACTCGCGAACCATCATTCTTTCGCGGGCTCTGCCGCGCTCGACGCGCCCGTCAGCAGATCGGACGCCACCCAAATCGCATTGCGCCCGTGTTCGCGCAGCATGCGCGCAATCTCGGTGAGCGACGCGGCCTCTTTCAGGCTGGCCGCCTTGATCAGCATCGGCAGGTTCACACCGGTGACGATCTCAATCTTGTCCTGTTGGAGGAACGTGATGCCGAGGTTCGAAGGCGTGCCCCCAAACATGTCGGTGGCGAGCAGGACCCCGCCCGGCTGCTTGACCCGCTCGATGGCCGAGGCGATGGCGTCGCGCGCGTCCTGGACGTCCTCATGCCAGCCGATGGAGACCGCAGCAAAATTCGGCAGATCGCCGACGATGGTTTCGGCCGCGTTGACGAGCTCGGTTGCGAGCTGTCCGTGTGTGACGACGACGACACCGATCATTGTTTCTTCACCAGGTCGCGGTGCGACAGCTTGATCGACACGCCCTTGAGGTCCGACAGTTCACGCTTCAACGCTTCCGCGACATACACCGAACGATGCCGGCCGCCGGTGCACCCGATCGCCACGGTTAGGTAGCTCTTTCCTTCCTGCACGTAGAGTGGCACCAGCCACCGCATCAGCGACGTCAGCTTCTTGATCGCGGCGCGCGCGATCGGCTGGCGTCGAATATACGCCGCCACCGCCGGATCCTTACCGGTTTTTGGGCGCAGCGCCGGCACCCAATGCGGATTCTTGAGAAAGCGCATGTCGAACATCAGGTCGGCTTCCGCCGGTGGGCCGCTCTGAAATCCGAAGCTGACGATCGAAATGACGAGCTTGGAGGCATGCTTGCGGCCGCTGACCAGCTCGCGCAGTTGTTGCCGCAGCTCATGCACGTTGAGCTTCGACGTGTCGATGACCTTGTCGGCCATGCCGCGGATCTGGCGCAGCGAGTCGCGCTCTTCAGAGAGGGCTTCCGTGATCGGCCGGTCTGGCGCGAGCGGATGTGGCCGCCGCGTTTCGCTGAACCGGCGAACGAGCTCCGCGTGCCCGGCTTCCAGGAAGATCAGCCGCGTGGCCAGGTGCTTGTTGGTCTTCAGCTTCCGGTAGACGCGCGGAAAATGGCTGACGAAGCGCGGCTCGCGGATGTCCATCACCACCGCCACGCGGTTGTGCTCGGTTTGGCGTTCCGCGAGCTCGCTCATCACCGGCAGGAGCGACACCGGCAGGTTGTCCACACAGTAGTACCCGAGATCCTCGAGCGCGCGAATGGCCTGCGACTTTCCCGAACCCGATAGGCCCGTCAGGACGATGAAGCGTGCCCAGGTTGTGTCCCTCCTTTCGACTCGCCGCGCGAGAGCGCGCGGCTCGCTCAAGGCACGGCGCGGCTTGCTCACGCCGGCTCCTCGTCCTCTGCTGGCAGATCGGGTGCCTCGACCGCGCCGTGGGCATCATTTGCTGCGAGGCTGGCATCGAGGCGCGCGACCAGTTCCCGTGCCGCGTTGATGCCGCGCATGCGCAGCAGCTGATTGCGCGCCGCCACCTCGACGAGGATGGCGAGGTTGCGCCCGGTGGCCACCGGCATCCGGATCAACGGCACCTTGAGACCAATCAGATCGTAGGACGCATCGTCCAGGCCGAGACGGTCGTACTCGCGCCCCTGGTCCCAGCGATCGAGCTGCACCACGAGCTCGACGCGTTTCGAGGTGCGCGTCGAGGCCACGCCGAACAGATCGCGGATGTTGATCAAGCCGAGGCCGCGGACTTCCATGTGATGGCGCGTGATGTCCGGGCACGAGCCGATCACGATCGATTCGGACCGCCGCCGCACTTCCACCGTATCGTCGGCCACCAGACGATGGCCGCGCACCACCAGGTCAAGCGCGCACTCGCTCTTGCCAATGCCGCTCTCGCCGACGATCAACACGCCGAGACCGAGAATGTCGATCAACACGCCGTGGATGATCTCGCGGTGCGCGAGGCGATCCTCGAGCATCGCGGTGAGCTTGCCGATGGCCGCCGCCGTCGGCACCGGGGTGCGCAGGATCGGCACGCCGGCTTTATCGCCTTCGAGCGCGATCTCCGGGACAATCTCGGCGCCGCCGGTCACCAGCAGGCACGGCAGGTCGGCGCTGAAGCATTTAGCCAGCGCCTGGTGCCGCGCTCCCGGCTCCAGGCTTTCGAGAAAACGCACTTCGCTCTCGCCGAACAGCAGGATGCGCCCAGGCTGCAGATATTCGTGGAAGCCGGCGAGGGCGAGACCGGTTTTCTGGATGTAGGGGCTCGTGATGTGGCGCTCGAGACCGTTAGCGCCCGCCAGCAATTCGATCGACAGGCCCGCCGACTCGGGTCGTGCATCGAGCAGCCCGCGAACGGTCACGGCCGGAATCATGTACCTAGAATAAAACCTTTCGCTGGTTCGAGGTCGGAATCTTCAGCTCTTCCCGGTACTTGGCAATCGTGCGGCGCGCCAGCATCAATCCTTCGCGCTGCAGGATATTCACGATCTTCGAGTCGCTGAGCGGCTTTTTCGGATCTTCGCCTTCGATGATCTTCTTGATGCGGTTCTTGATCGTCACCGACGACACGGCGTCGCCGTACGAGCTGCTGATGCCGCTGTGGAAGAAGTACTTCATCTCGAACACGCCTTGCGGCGTGTGCATGTACTTGTTGGTAACCACGCGGCTGACGGTGGATTCGTGCATGCCGATGTCGTTGGCGACATCGCGCAGCACCAGCGGCCGCAGGTGCTCGATGCCGTGATCGAGGAAGTCGCGCTGGAACTGGCAGATGCTGGTCGCCACCTTATGGATGGTCTTCTGCCGCTGCTCCACCGACTTGATCAGCCACAGCGCGGAGCGAAACTTGTCTTTCACGTAGGCGCGCGTCTCGTCGTTGTTCTCGGCGGCGCCCTTGTCGAGGAGGCGGCGGTAGGTTGGGCTGATGCGCAACTGCGGCAGCCCGTCTTCATTCAGTACCGCCACGTACTGATCTTCGACCTTGATGATGTAGACGTCCGGGATGACGTATTGCGACGGCTGCGGGTTGAAGCGGCTGCCCGGTTTCGGGTCGAGGTGCTGGATGATCTCGACGTGATGCTTCAGCTCTTCGATGGTGAGTCCGAGCTTGCGCGCGAGCTCGGGCATCTGGTGGTTGTGCAGCAGGCGCAGGTGCTCGCTGACGATCTTCTCCGTCGGCGTGCCTTCGAGCTGCAGGTGCTTGATCTGCAGCATGAGGCATTCCTGAAGATCGCGTGCCGCGACGCCGACCGGATCGAAGCTCTGGATCAGGCGCAGTCCTTCTTCCACCTTCTCCACGGGCCACGGTCCCATCGAGGCAATTTCATCCACCGACGCCACGAGATAGCCATCGTCATCGAGGTTGCCGACAATGGCCTCACCGATCTCGCGGATGGCGTCTTCGGTGGTCTGCAGCGAGAGCTGCCATTCGAGATGATCGGTTAACGACGAGCTGGTCGAGAGCGTGTTCTCGATCGGCGGTAGCTCTTTCACCTCCTGCGGCGCGCGCGGGCGGTAGCCGTCGTCGAGATAATCGCCGAAGAAGTATTCGTAGTCGGCGTCGTCCCACGCGTCCTTGGTGTTGTCCTTGGGCTTCTCGTCGCCGTCCTTGGGCTCGGGCGTGGGATCAGCGGCCTGCAGCTCTTCCGTAGGCACCTCTTCGAGGAGCGGATTCTCTACGACTTCCTGGTTGAGCAGGTCTGCTAATTCCAACGTCGACATCGGCAGCAGTTTTATCGCCTGCTGCAATGACGGAGTAAGGATCAGCTTCTGCGCAAGCTTCGTCTGAAGCTTCTGCTGGATCGCCATCGGCCTCTACAATCTTAGTCCAGCCGGAAATCGGTCCCGAGGTAAATCCGCCGGACCTCTTCGTCGGCGGCCAGCGCCGCCGGTGTGCCGCTGCGAAAAATCGCCCCATCCGTGACGATATATGCACGATCGGTAATCTTCAGCGTCTGCAGGACGTTGTGGTCGGTGATGAGAATGCCGATGCCCCGCGCCTTCAGGTGGAAGATGATTTTCTGAAGGTCCGTCACCGCGATCGGATCGATGCCGGCGAAGGGCTCGTCGAGCAGCATGAACCGCGGGTTCATCACCAGCGCGCGCGTGATCTCGGCGCGGCGCCGCTCGCCTCCCGACAACGTGTACGCGGCGGCGTTGGCGAGGGGTGTCAGGTTCAGCTCGGCGAGCAGCTCGCGCAATCGCGTCTTGCGCTCGGCGGCATCGAGGTCGAGTGTCTCGAGAATGGCGAGGATGTTCTGCTCAACGGTGAGGCCGCGGAAAATCGACGGCTCCTGCGGCAGGTAACCGATGCCCTTGCGGGCGCGGACATACATCGGGTCGTCGGTGAGATCGACCCCGTCGAGCGTGACGCGTCCCGAGTCGGGCGCGGTCAATCCCACGGTCATGTAGAACGTCGTGGTCTTGCCGGCGCCGTTGGGGCCGAGCAGGCCCACCACCTCGCCGGCGTTGACGTCGAGGCTGACGCCCCGAACCACCGTGCGGCCGCTGTAGGACTTGGTGAGTTCGTGTGTGCGGAGGGTCGAAGCCATCACTGAGGGGGCGTCGCGGGGCACTTGCCGCCGCCCTTGGTCTGCGTGCGGACTTCGTTGTTGCCGTCGACCTGGACTCTATCGGACGCCTTCCAGAAGGTCAACGTCTTGCCGCTCGTCTCCTGGCAGTCGGCGTCGAGCATCTTCACCGGCGCGCCCACCACGATGTACTTGTCGTCGGACGGCTCGTACGACAAGTGCGTGCCGGTAACCGTGCGCTTGTCGACGAGTGCGGTCACCGCGCCATCCGCCTCGAGGCCATCGAGCGTGTTCTCGTCCTTCGCCAGCTTCATCTCGATTTTCGCCCCGCGGAGGTTGCCCTGATCGCCATCGAGTTGTGCGCTGGTCGTATACGTGGCAGTCCGGGTCTGATCTGAATAGGCAAACACGCCCGCGCGGCCGACCATCGGCTTCGGCTTGGTGGTCGCGGCGCTGTCTTTCTCGGTGATCGCTAACGTCGTCACCACCTTGCCGTTCGCCGAAAGGTCGCCTTTGGTCTCGTCGATCGTCAGCGCGTCGGCCTGAATGCTGGTGTCACCCTGGATCAGCCGCGCCTGCCCGGTGTAGTCGGCCTTGCGCGTGGTCTCGTCGTAGGTGAGCTTCTCGGCCACGATGCCGACGGTCTCCTGATCGGCGAGCAAGCCGGGTCGATTGGCCGCCGGCGTGTTGCCAGCGGGTTTCTTCGACGGCAGCATGGTGCTGCTGACGCGTCCAGAGGCGGTCAGCGAGCGCGGGTCGAGCGTGACGTCGATCGTATTGGCGTCGATCGACAGCGCGTCGTTCTCGATGTGCGGGCGCCGCTCCTTGCCGGTGAGCGCCATGGTCCCTTCAGCGACCTTGTAGACGGCGTCGACGCTCGTCGCGTGCATGGAACCGTCGGTGACGTCGACGTCGCCGATGAAGTGCGCTTCGGCCAACGCGCCGGTGGCGGACTCGAGATCGGCCTCGAGGGTACGCGCGCGGACCACGCGCGCGCCCTGGGTCTTGGTGGCAGCCTCGCGATACTCGATCTTCTCGTCGAACTTCATCTCGCGCAGACCTTGCGCATTGCCGGTGGCGGTCAGCGACGTGGAGCGGATGGTGCGCGGCCCCATCTCCTTGGTGGCCGGCAGCGTGACCTCGACCGCCTCGCGTGCCGAGAGCGTGCGCACGCTGCCATCGGGCTCGAGGGCGATGTTCATGAGTTCGCCGCTCAACTTCTGCCCGCCGGTGCCACTCTTGGTGGCGAGATCCATCGCGGCGTGGCCGGCGAGCGTGGCGTGCTGCAGTGTGCGGCCGTCCTCGCCGTATTTGAGGTTCATGTCTTTCGCCGACATCGCCTGCAACGCGCCCATGGTGCCGCCGCCGGTGACGCGCGAGTTGCCGCGCAACTCGATCAGGTCGGTCTCATCGCGATCCGGATACAGCTTCACGAGGCTCTCGTCCGCGTCGATGAGCTGACCGCCGCGATCCATGTGCATGGTCCGCTCGAAGCGCATGAAGCGGTCCCGCCGCGCATAGGTGAACGCGCCGGCGGTGACATCCATCGGGCCTTCCTTCCCTTCCGGGGCGAAGTGGACATCCGCCTTCTCGAGGATCATCAGCATGTCGCGCTGCTCGTCGAAGTTGAACCCGATGCCGGTGCCACTCATGCGGCCGCGGGAGAACTTGACCGGCCCCGGCGCGCGCACGATCTTTTCATTGTCCGAGTAGGTGGCCTGCTCGCTGTGCGCGACGAGGCCGTCGCTGGTCTCGAGCTTCACCTCGCCCTTGATCTCGAACGAGCTCTCGTCTTTGCCGACCTGCATGTCCCTGCCGGTGATGGTGTAGTCGCGCCCGCTGCGATTGCTGACCTCCACCTTGACGTCGGATAGTTTGGTCTGGTCGTCCTGATTGGTCGACTGCCGCTTGAAGAAAATCTTGAGGTCCTGCCGCGCGCCTTCAAACTGAATGAAGTCGCCGGCGATGGTGACGATCTTCTCCTTTGGGTCAAGATTCTCGATGGGCTTCTGCGGGGACACCGCTTCACGTGGCCGCAGAGTGTACGCGACCACCGCGATGACGCTGATGGCCACCAGGGCCATCAGGAGTCGTGCGCGTTTCTGCCAGGGTGTCACTGGTGTGATTGTACCAATACCAGCGTTGGTTGGCTGTCACGTACGTTAACCACGGAGATCACGGAGCCCACGGAGGACATTTATCAAAACGCCAGCGCTGCTCAGCAGCAAACGGCCTTAGAAGAGCAGCATCGCGATGCGGTCAGTGGTACCTGATATCGGTCCCAGCCTGCCGGTTGATCCGCACAAAAATGCGCGCGAAGGTGGTCATCGGAATCGCGCGCGCAAACAGTTCGCGCAGATAGCACACAACTGGATTGGTCGTGGCCATCACTCGCGCGGTGCGGCGGCCCTGCGCGAGCAATGCGGCCGTCTTCGGAATGCGGGCGCGCTCGTACCCACGCAACGATTCTTCGAGGTTCGTGCGGTTCCGAACCGCTTTGCCAAGCGTCACGGCATCGACAATGGCCTGGGCGGCGCCCTGTCCGGTATGCGGCAGTAACGGGTGCGCCGCGTCGCCGAGCAAGGTCACAACGCCACTGCCCCACCACCGGAGCGGATCGCGATCGACCAGCTCGTCGTACCGCATGTCGTCGGTGGCCGACGTGATCGCGCGAAACGTGTCATCGAATTTCGGCGCCATGTTGCGGACCAGTGCGGCCGGATCCTCAACGCCGGGCGGCGCGACGCTCTTCGCCAGCGAAAGAAACCAGTAGATGCCGGTATCGCTCGCCCGCACAAACATGGATTCGACGCCGGGTCCCAGATAGTAGACCGCGTGCAGGTTGCCCAGATGCTGAAGCGCACCATGCACGGCTCCGCGCACGGCGACGATGCCGCTGTGACGTGGCGGCGGCTCGTCCGGGTGCAGCTGCTGCCGGACGACGGAGCCAATGCCGTCGGCCCCGACAAGTAGATCGCCGGCCGTGCTCTCGCCGTTTGACAACTGCAGCGACACGCGAGGGCCGTCGGGGCTGATCCGTGTGACTCGCTGGCCGAGTGCGATCGTCTCGGCACCAACGGCTTCCAGCAGTGCGCCGTGCAGAGCCGGCCGCAGCGCGACCAACATCGGCCCGCCGAGTGCATTCGGCGGCAACTCGGCTCGTTTCAAGACCGAGCCGTCCATTCGCCGCAGCTCGCCGCGCCGCGGCTGGAAGCCGCGAGCCACGACGGTGTCGCCGACACCCAGCTCGCTCAGCGCGGCGACGGCATTCGGTGCGATGGCGACTCCAAAACCGAGCTCACGTGGCGATTCTGCTTGTTCGAAGACGCGAACGCTGCAGCCCGCGTTGCGCAACGCGAGCGCCGCAGACAACCCGCCGATGCCGGCGCCGACAATCAGGGCGGTGCGAGTCAATGGCCTGGTCGTGTGCCTCAGCGAAAGTCTTCGAGCCTCAATTCAACGTACTTCGTCCCCTGATACTCGTTCTCTTCGACGGTATACGCGATCTCAACGCCCTCTTTGAGTCCCGTGAGCCGGTCGTTGTGCTCGGCGGCGTTCCACTGAATCGCGCGCAGGACGCGGCCGTTCTGTTTCATGCTCATCTTGAGATGGCGTTCCTTCAGCAGCCGCGGACCGTCGACGATCGAGACGGGGCCGGTGTGGAACCGTGGACGTGGATTACCAGGCCCAAACGGCGCCAGGCGCGCGAACTCCGACATCACCTGCTCGTTGATGTCGCTGAACGCGAGCGGCCCGTCGAGCCACAGGCGTGGGCGGAGATCATCGGGCCCGAGGCAGGTATCGGCGTGCGCATTGACCGCGAGCCTGAACTCCCTGATCCGTGATGCCTCGAGCTGCAGGCCGGCCGCGGCTTTGTGGCCGCCAAACCGCTTCATCAGCGGTGCGCAGGATTCGAGGCACGCGAGCATGTCGAACCCGGCGATGCTCCGGCAGGAACCGTGCGCGATGTCGCCGTCAACCGACAACACGATCGCGGGCCGGTAGAACGCATCCACGAGCTTCGACGCGACGATGCCGATCACGCCACGATGCCAGCCCTCACCTGCCACCACGAGCACACTGCGAGCACCGATCTCGGGATCCGTCTCGACGATCTTCTTCGCCTTGGCGAGAATGTCCTGATCTTCCTGCCGTCGCTTCAGGTTCTCCGCTTCCAATTGTTCCGCAAGCGCCTTGGCTTCATCGCCCATCCCTTCATCAACGGCCAGCAACAGCCGCGTCGCAATGTCGGGCGTGCTCATCCGGCCGGCGGCGTTGATGCGTGGCGCCACCATGAAACCAATGTGATAGCTGTCGATAGTTTTGCCGGAGAGGCCGGCTGCCTCGAACAGTGCGCGCAAGCCCACCTTGTGCGGCCCCTTCGTCAGCATCTGCAAGCCGAGCTTGGCAATGATGCGGTTTTCGCCGACCAGCGGCACTACGTCCGCGAGCGTGCCAATTGAGGCGATCTTCACGAAGGCCGGCAGCCACGCCGACTTCCCTGCCCGATGACACAACGCCTGCACCAGCTTGAGAGCAACGCCCACGCCGGCAAGGTTCTTGTCGGGATAGCTGCAATCGTGCCGTTTCGGATTCACCACCGCGCAACAGTCGGGCAGCTCGCTGTCCGGTTCGTGATGGTCGGTAATGATCAGGTCGACGCCGAGCTCGCGGGCCCGCCGCGCCGCTTCGGCGCCGCGAATGCCGCAGTCCACTGACACGATCAGCTTGACGCCTTCGGCGTGCAGGCGATCGATGGTGCCGGGCTGCAGTCCGTAGCCATCCGTCAGCCGTTCGGGAATGAAATGCGTGACGTCGGCGCCAAGCAGCTCGAGGGCACGACGAAGAATCACCGTCGAGGTGATGCCGTCCACGTCGTAGTCGCCGTGCACCGAAATCCGCTCGCGGTTGGCGATGGCTCTCTCGAGCCGATCGACTGCGGCCTGGAGACCGGCAAGCTTGAACGGATCGTAGAGCTGATCGAGTGACGGGTTCAGGAAACGGGAGGCTTCGCCGGGATCGGTGAGGCCACGGATCGCCAGCAGGCGCGCCGTCACCGGCGACAGATGCAGCTCGCGCTCGAGTATCGTCGCTGCAGCCAGGTCATGCGATCGAGTATTCCAGATTGGAGGTACGGCCATGCGCTGGCGGGCGGGACTAAAGGCCCGCCCCTACGTTAAGACTCAATGATTCCAACCGAGCCCATCTTTCTGAACTTCTGATACCGGGTCTCGAGCCGCGTCGGCACGTCCATCGCGCTGACTTCGGCGAGCGCGCGCGAGAGCGCGATGTCCACGAGCGCAGCGGCCTGCTCGGGGTTGGTATGCGCGCCGCCCACCGGTTCATTGACGATCTCGTCGATGACTTCCAGCCTCAGAAGATCCGGTGCGGTGATCTTCAGCGCTTCCGACGCTTCAACCTTCTTGCTGGAGTCGCGCCACAGGATTGCCGCGCAGCCTTCCGGCGGAATCACGCTGTAAATCGCGAACTCGTGCATCAGGATGCGGTCGCCGACCGCAATGCCGAGGGCGCCGCCGCTGCCGCCTTCGCCGTGCACCAGGACGATCACCGGCACCTCGAGCATCGCCATCTCGCGCAGGTTCCACGCGATGGCCTCGGCCACGCCGCGTTCCTCGGATTCGATGCCCGGATACGCCGCCGGCGTGTCCACGAAACAGATGATCGGCCGCCCGAACTTCTGCGCCATTTCCATGGTCCGCATCGCCTTGCGGTAGCCATCCGGACGCGCGTAGCCGAAGTTTCGATAGATCTTCTGCTTGGTGTCGCTGCCCTTCTGGTGCCCGACGACCAGGATCGGCGCGCCCTTGTAAAACGCAGTGCCGGTGACGATGGCGTGGTCGTCCGCGAAGCGGCGATCGCCGTGCAGCTCGACGAATTCCGTGAATAGCCGTTCCACGTAATCGAGCGTGGTCGGCCGGGAGGGATGGCGCGCCACCTGCACGCGCTGCCACGGCGTGAGGTTGCGATACAGATCGCCGCGCATCGTACCGACACGCGATTCGAGGCGCGCAATCTCGCGATCGCGATCCTCGCTCGGGTCGAGCGCCGCCAGGGCCTCGATCTCCTTCAAGAGCTCGCCGATCGGTTCTTCGAATTCGAGAAGTTCAGGCATAAGACTAGGGCGGCGAAGGTGCCAAAGGCATGCTGCTCATGAGTGAATCGTCACCGAGCCGGGGCCGCACAGCTGCTCGACGTCGGCCACGAACTGCTCGGACGTCCGGACGCGGATCGACTGCGTGACCTCGGCGCGGACAATGACGTGGCGCGAGCCGCCGTTCATTTCCACCTCGACCGCCACCGGCCGGTCACCGCGGTGCCGCGTCATCAGCTCCCACAGGGCCTCAATCGTCTCACGCGGGCAGGTGGCCTTCAACCGGATCCTCACCCCGCGCGACAGCCGCTCGCGCAACGCCGACAGCGGCAGGATGTCGGCACACTGGAAGCGCGAGTTCTCTTCGTCGCGCTCGAACTTGCCGCGCACGAGCAGCAATGCGCCGCCCTCGATCAGCATGCGATGCTTGCCGAACATTTCCGGGAACACCACCACTTCAACGGCGCCCTGGTGATCCTCGAGCGTAAACACGCACATCGGATCGCCCTTTTTCGTTTTCAAGCCGCGGAACCCGGAGACGATGCCGCCCATGTAGACGTCCTCGATGATCAGGCGTCCCGGCGAGCCATCCGTGCTCTGCGGGATCTCCGTCATGGTCAGATCGCCGACCGTCTTGGCGCCAAACGCGCGGAGGTTCTCGGCGTGACGATCGATCGGGTGGCCGCTCAGGTAGAGGCCGAGCGCATCCTTTTCGTGCGCGAGCAGCTCCATCTCGGTCCACGGCGGAGAATCCGGCAGTCGAATGATCGACAGCCCGCCTTCCTCGCCACCGCCGAACAGATCCGACTGTCCCAGCTCGCGATCGCGCTGCGTCCGGTTGCCGTGTTCGATGGCGCTGTCGACCGCGCCAAAGAACTTCGCCCGCCCGGCAGCCAGCGTCACGCCCTTCGGGATCAGGCTGTCGCAGGCGCCGGATTTCACCAACGCTTCCAGGACCTTCTTGTTGACGATGCGGAGATCGAGTTCTTCGCAGAGCTGATGGAGCGACGTGATTGGACCGACGCGCTCGCGCACCTCGATGATCGCGTGGATGGCGCCGTCGCCGAGCCCCTTGATCGCGGTGAGGCCGAACCGTACGCCTTCCGGCACTACCGTGAAATGCAACTGGCTCTCGTTGATGTCGGGCGGCAGCACCGCGATCCCACGTTCGCGCGATTCGCTGATGTAGACGGCCAGCTTCGCGGTGTTCGCGGCTTCGATCGTCAGCAGCGCAGCGGCAAAGTGGCGCGGGTAGTTCGCCTTGAGATACGCCGTTTGATAGGCAAGAAACGCGTAGGCCGTGGAGTGCGACTTGTTGAAGCCGTACCCGGCGAAGAACTCCATCAGCTCGAAGATCTTGCTGGCCTTCTTCTCGCTGATGCCTTTTGCCAGCGCGCCGCTCATGAAGGCCTCGCGCTGCTTCGCCATGACCTTGGGATCCTTCTTGCCCATGGCCTTGCGGAGCACGTCGGACTGGCCCATCGTGAATCCGGCCAGCACCGACGCCATGCGCATCACCTGTTCCTGGTAGGCGATGACGCCGAACGTCTCTTCGAGAATCGGCTCGAGCGCCGCGAGTTCGTACTTGACTTGGCTGCGGCCGGCCTTGCGGTTGATGTAGTCGTCCACCATGCCGCCCTTGAGCGGGCCGGGCCGGTAGAGCGCGTTCATGGCGATCAGGTCTTCGAGACGCTGCGGCTTCGCCCGGCGCAGGATCTCGCGCATCCCCGAGCTCTCGAACTGGAAAATGCCGTAGGTCTGGCCGTCCACGAACAACTGATACGTCTTGGCATCGTCCAGGGGGACGTTGTCGATATCGAGGACGAAGTTCTCGGTGCGCTTGATCTCCGCGAGCGCGTCCTGGATGAGCGTGAGGGTGCTCAAGCCAAGGAAGTCCATCTTCAGCAGACCGACACGCTCGACCTCCTTCATCGCCCACTGCGTGGTGATTTCGTCGCGGTTGCTCTTGAAGAGCGGCGCGTAGTCGGTGATGGGGCCGGGGGCGATGACCACGCCCGCGGCGTGAACGCCGGCATTGCGCGATACGCCCTCGAGGCGCTTGCCCATCTCGAGCACGTCGTTGACGCGCGAATCGTTCCTCGCCATGTCGCGCAGCACCGGGTTTTCGGCAAGCGCCTTGTCGAGCGTCATGTCGAGCGCCGGCGGAATCTGTTTTGCGATGCGATCGACGTCGGCGTACGGCATGTCCATCACGCGGCCGACGTCGCGAATCACGGCCTTCGCCTTCATGGTGCCGAACGTGATGATCTGCGAGACGTTCTCGCGGCCGTACTTCGCCGTGACGTATTCGATCACCTCGACGCGCCGGCGTTCGCAGAAGTCGACGTCGATATCAGGTAGAGACACGCGTTCCGGATTCAGGAAGCGCTCGAAAATCAGGTCGTAGTGCAGCGGGTCCACGTCGGTGATGCGCAGCGCCCACGCGGCCAGGCTGCCCGCCGCCGAGCCACGGCCCGGTCCCACCGGAATGCCCTTCTCGCGCGCGTAGCGGATGAAGTCCCAGACGATCAGGAAGTAGCCGGGATACCCCATCTTCTTGATCATCGCGATCTCGTACGACAGGCGTTCGTCGTACGAGGTGAGCGGCTGACGCAGCTTTCCTTCGGCCTCCAGCTGACGCAACCGCTCGAGCCGCTGCGCATAGCCCTGGCGCGTCACGTGCTCGAAGTAATCGTCGACGGTGAAGCCTTCGGGTACCGCGAAGTTCGGTAGGTGGTTCTGGCCGGACGGGATGGTCACGTTGCAGCGCTCGGCGATCAGCAGCGTGTTCTTCATGGCCTCTGGATAGTCGCCGAACACCTGCGCCATCTCCGCCGCTGACTTCAGGAAAAACTGATCGCCGTGATACTTCAGCCGGTTCTCGTCGTTCACCGACTTGCCGGTGCCGATGCACAACAGGATGTCGTGCGGCTTATGGTCGCCGTGCCTCAGGTAATGCACGTCGTTGGTGGTCACCAGCGGCATGTTCAGATCGCGCGCGATCGGCAGCAGTCCGTTATTGACGATGCGCTGCTCGTCGATGCCCTGGTACTGCATCTCGAGGAAGAAATTAGCGGCGCCGAGAATGTCGCGATAGCTGGCCGCGGCCGCCACCGCCTTCTTCGCCTGTTCGGACCGAATCTCGCTCGCGACTTCGCCTTTAAGGCAGCTGCTCAATCCGATCAGCCCCTCGGCGTGCTGCGCCAGCAGCTGCTTGTCGATGCGCGGCTTGTAATAGAAGCCTTCGGTATATCCCGACGAGACCAGCTTGATCAGGTTCTTGAAGCCTTTCTCGTTCTCCGCCAGGAGCACGAGATGGTTGGCAGTTTCGCCGGGCGTGCCGCTTTTGTCGCGGCGATCGCCGGGAGCGACGTAGACCTCGCAGCCGAGGATGGGATTGATGCCGCGTTTTCGCGCCGCGTCGTGAAAGACGACGGCCGAGAACATGTTGCCGTGCTCGGTGACGGCGAGCGCGGGCATCTTGAGCTGCTCGGCTTGATCGAGCAGCTCGTCGATGCGGCAGGCGCCGTCGAGTAAGGAGAACTCAGTATGAAGGTGAAGGTGGACGAAATCCGACATTGCTTATTCCCACTCAATTGTTGAGGGGGGCTTCGAGCTGATGTCGTAGACCACGCGATTGATGCCGCGGACCTCGTTGACGATGCGCGACGAGATGGTCGCGAGCAGGTCGTGCGGCAGGCGTGCCCAGTCGGCGGTCATGCCGTCGAGGCTTTCCACGGCGCGCACCGCCACCGTGAACTCATACGTGCGCGCGTCGCCCATTACGCCAACACTCTGCACCGGAAGCAACACGGCGAAGCTCTGCCAAATCCGCTCGTACCAGCCGGCCTTGCGCACCTCTTCGACCACGATTGCGTCGGCCTTTTGCAGCAGCGCGATGCGATCGCGCGTGATCTCACCCAGGATGCGGACCGCCAGGCCCGGACCCGGGAACGGCTGCCGGACCAGGAACTCCTTGTCGATGCCGAGGTCGCGGCCCACCGCGCGCACTTCGTCCTTAAAGAGCTCACGTAACGGCTCGACGAGCTTGAACGTCATGCCCTCGGGCAATCCGCCGACGTTGTGATGGCTCTTGATGGTGGCGGAAGGTCCCCGAACGGACACGGACTCGATGACGTCCGGATAGAGCGTGCCTTGCGCCAGGTAATCGAACTGGCCCAGCTCCGCGGCCTTGTCGTTGAAGATATCGATGAAGGTCCTGCCGATGATCTTTCGCTTTTGTTCGGGATCGACGATGCCGGCCAGACGGTCGAGGAACGTCGAGCTCGCGTCCACGTGGTGCACGGGCAGCTTGAGCTTCTTGTAGCGCTCCACCACCTGTTGCGCTTCATTCAGACGCAGCAAGCCGTTGTCCACGAAGATGCATTGAAGGCGATCGCCGATGGCGCGATGGATCAGCGTGGCCGCCACGGTTGAATCGACGCCGCCGGAGAGCCCGCACACGACGCGGCCATCACCCACCTGCGTCTTGATGCGCGACGTGGCTTCGTCGATGAACGAGGCGATGGTCCAATCGCCCGTGCAGCCGCACACGTCAAACGCAAAGTTGCGAAGCAGCTCTTTCCCGCGATCGGTGTGCGCCACTTCGGGGTGGAACAGCAGCGCGTAATAGCCGCGCTCAGGCGCTTCCATCACCGCCACCGGCGCGTTGTTGCTCGTCGCCGCCACCGAAAACCCGGGCGGCGCGGAGGCCACGAAATCCCCGTGGCTCGCCCACACCTTCATCTCGTCGGGCATGCCCTTCAGCATCCGCGACGTAATCGCCGTGTCGCGCCTCACGAGTGCGTGGCCGAACTCCCGATGCCCGGAGCGTCCGAGGGTGCCGCCGAGCATGTGCGTCATCAACTGCATCCCGTAGCAAACGCCGAGCGTGGGGACGCCGATGTCGAGCACCGCGCGATCGCAATGCGGTGCGCCGTCTTCGTCGACGCTGCTCGGACCGCCCGACAGGATGATGCCGACGGGCTGTTTGGCCTTGATGGCGGCGATCGGAGTGTTGAACGGGAGGATCTCGCAGTAGACCGAGAGCTCGCGCAGGCGACGCGCAATCAGCTGGGTAAACTGCGACCCGAAATCAAGAACGAGAACGGTTTGATGAGCCACTATGTTTATTTCTAGGCCCCGCTCCGCGGGACCGAGCGATGGTAAGGACGTTATTATAGCTCGTGATGGCGCATTTCTTCGCGGTACTGCTCGCCCTGTTTCAGGCCGATACACCCGCGGCGCCGCCGCTCGATCCGCGATGGGCGGTGACGTTTGACTCGCCGCCAGTGGCGTCGCCCGGTTATGACGCAACTACTGCGTACATTCCGCTGAAAAGTGGACAACTCGTGGCCGTGAATCTCGATCGCGGCACGATCCGCTGGCGCCTCGACGCGGCCACCGTTTTGACTCCGTCCACCGGTGAAGGCCTCGTGTTTACCGTGAGCGACCAGGTGATCGAGGCGCGCGACGCGCCGACCGGCGCCCAACGCTGGCGCACGCCGCTGCCCGGTGGCGCCGCGGTGCCGCTGTTTTACGACACCGGCTGGCTGCTCGCGTCGACCACGTCGGGCGATCTCGTGGCGCTGCGAGCATCGGATGGCTCGCTGCTGTGGCGGCGGCAGTTAGGTTCGCCCCTCTCCGGTCCCCCGGGGCCCGCGCTCGATCGTCTCTATCTGGCACTCGACGACAACCGGCTCGTGTCGGTATTGCTCACCAACGGTGAAACGGTGTGGGAACGCACCTTGCCCGCGCGCGTGACGACGATGCTGGCGCTCGATGATCAGCTGGTGGTGGGGACGGCGTCAAAAAGCATGATGAGCATCAGCCTGTCGAGCGGCCGCCAGCGTTGGCAATGGCCGCTGGGCGGCGATGTCTCGGGCGCGCCGACCGCCGACGACAAGCGCATCTACTTCGCCGCGCGCGATAACCTGCTGCGCGCGGTCGATCGCGGTAGCGGCAACCTGAGATGGAAAGCCAACCTGCCGTCGCGGCCGGCCGGCGGGCCGCTGCGGTTGCCGGATGTGCTCTTCATGCCGATGGTGTCGAGCGAGATCCTCGGCTTCGATCCGGAAACCGGCAAACCCGCGGTGACCGTGCGCGCCGCCGGCGAGATTGGCGTGCAGCCCTTTTTCCGCCCGGACGTGCGGCGCACCGCGCCGCTCTTGATCACCGTGAGCCGTGAAGGACAGCTGCAAGGATTTGGACGGCGATTCGAGCCGCCGCAGCAGGCGCTGCCGAGCCCGTTATTAGGCTCCCCTGCTCTTCCCTAGTGTCTTTGCGGGCCGCCGCTGTGAGGCGAGCCACGCGCCAAACGAACCAATCGCGGTCCCTGGTAAAACCACCGCGAGTGGAATCAGAAATACTTCCAGCAGACCACCGCTCTGTTCGATGGCTGCCAGCGTTTGCGCGTCGTGCCATCGCGTATACATCAACCCGTTTGCGATCGTGCACAGGATCGCCGTCAGCGTCACCACAGTGACCGTGCCGACCACGCCGGCCGTCATCGACTGTGTCCGCAGCGTGTGTGACGCGCCGACGACCAGCAGGATGCTTGCGGTCATTAACGTCGTGGTCTCGGCGCGTTGCGCAAACTCGTTGACCGGGACGAACCAGTCGAGCGCCGTGCGGCCGACGAAGATTGACGTCAGCACCAGCGCCCACAACCCCGTGTACCACCCGAACACACTGACCTGGCGCAGGTACCAAAGGTCAGCGGCCAGTCGCGATCGGCTCGGCCGGATGGCCGCCAGATACTCTTCGAGCAGGTCTCCGGAAACGGTGTCGCGATCGCGGACGGGCAACGACGCGCGCAACCACGCTTCGGCCCACCGCGGCGGGGCCATCGATTGGGGATCCATCACGCGTACCCTTTCCGCGGCCGGAAGCCGCGCCACAATGTGCTGACTGCCACCCGTGCCTCGTTCAGCGCCCGCTCCCCCGCCGGTCCAAGCCGATAGAAACGGCGTGGCCGGCCGGCGCGAATCTCCGTGCCCGGTCCCAGGCGGGACTTGAGGAGTCCCTTCTGTTCGAGGCGCGACAGCGTGGCTTGCACCGCGCCCACCGACACCGGCCGCTCGAGCCGGTCCTGCACATCATTCACAATCGCGCGGCCGTAGGCATCCTCGCCGAGCCGCACCACGGCCAGCAGTACCGCCTGTTCGAACACGCCCAGCAACGAGGCCATTAAAAGCTACATTGTAGTTATTGAAACTGATCTGTCAACTGTCACGGGCGTTCCACACTCATTCATCTAGCCCCCGGCTTTAGCCGGGGGATCATTGCGGACGTCAGCCCGTCGCTGATCCCCCGCCTGAAGGCGGGGGCTATCTGGTCTTTGAAGTGGCTAGGTGCGTGTCAGCACGCCATCAGGCACGCGCACGCCGGATGGCTGCAGCGCGTAATGGAGCCGGACATACGTGGCGACGCCGGTGAGGCCGACGAACTGAAACACCACGCCGCGAACCACCCATGCCAGCACTTGTAACGGCAGCGCAGCGAGGCCCACAAACGGCACGAACGCGATGAGTCCTAGCGCCGCGGTGGCGAGAATCGATGCGGCCGTGGCCATCAGCATCAGCGACAGGATGGCTGCGAGCACTTGCGCGAGCTCTTTCCACCGGCGGCGAATCAACCTCGCCGCGTGCGGCACCGCAGCGAGCACGCCGCAGTCCTCAGCCGCCATCATGATCTGCATCAACAGATAGAGGAAGTTCACCAGCGTGATGACGACGATCACGGTGAGCGAGCCGAGGGTGACGCTCAGCGGACCGTCGAGGACGGCCGCCGTCGGCGGCCCGAACAGCAGCGCGAGATACACGCCGGCGATAATCGCGTAGACAGTCGTCAGCGCGATGCCGAGCCGCAAGTAGCGGCCGAACAGGTTCCGCACGCCATCGGTGAATCGCTCGAGCGTGGCCTGGTTGGCCTGCTGCATCGCCGTCATGCGTAACGGCGGCACTTCGATGGTGCCGGCCGCGCGATCGCCGGCGATGAGCACGGTCACGCTGCCCGCCTTCACGGCAAACATCAGCACCGATCCGCCGGCGAGCACCACGCCGAGCGCGCCAAGGAACGCGGCGAGGGCCACCGGTTGCGCCAGGAGAACGCCGACCATGGCGGAGATCGTCTGCGTGAGATCGGCGAAGTTAATCAGGTCGAGCGGATTGCCGCCGGCGACCAGCGCTACCAGCACGAGCCCGCCAATGACCGGAACGACGACCAGCGTCTTGAATAGGGTGTCGGCGACGAACTGGACCAGTACGACCTGCCAATTCGCGGCCGTCACCAGGGCGCCGCGCTTGAGGGAGAGCTTCAGCAGAGTTCACATTCTACAATGACGAAGCGGATGACCTTACCTCCCTTCGTGACGCGCGCCGTCGCCCGGCTCGCGGCCGGCGGCCTCGTGGCCGCCGCCGCGATCGCCATCGCCGCGGTGGTCATCGAGCGCACGCAGTTGGGCGGGGACCTGGAAACCTCGCGTGCCCGGCTGAAGGCCGAGGTGGAAGGTGAATTCGCCGCGTTGACCAATCGGCTCGATACGGCGGTGCGCGCGGTGTCGCTCGACCCGGATGTGTTGCGCCTCGCCGAGCAGGGCGATCAAGCGGCGCGGCGGCGGCTGTTCGAGCAGGTGATGGCGGCAGCCGAATCCCCGAACGTAGCGCTCGCCGTATATGGCGGCACCAACGAGCCGGTGGCGTGGACCGGGCGATCCGAAACCGACGATCGCCTGACCGGACCCGCGTCGCTGTTCCTGGCGCAAAGCACTCAAGGCCTGCAGCTGGTCCGCGTCCAGCCCGTATTCGATCCATCCGATGCGACGCGCCACATCGGCGCGATCGTCGCGGAGGTGCCGTTGCCCGGGTCCAGGGGTGCCGCACTCGCCGGGTCGGAGTTTGCGCTCGAGACCAGCATCGTGCCGGTGGCCCTGCGGCTGCAGTTCGAAGGCGGCGCGGAATCGGTTCCCGGCGGGTTCATCATTCGTTCGCCATCGGACGAGCCCCTCGTGGCGGTCACCGTGTCGGACGCGGACCTCGTCGCGGCGCGGCAGCGGATCCGCGATCGCCTGTTCGCCGCCGAGCTCACCCTTGCGGCACTGCTGCTACTGCTCTTCACCGGCGCCCTGCTTGACTGGCGCGGGTCGACTCGCTCGGTGCCCACCGCCGGTACTGGTGACCCTCGGCATTGTCCTGCTGCTACTCGCCGCGCGGGCGATTCTCTGGATCGCGACGCGCAAGGCCGGGCTCGCCGAGCCGTCGCTGCTGGCGTCAGCGCCATGGTCAGTGGTGGCGGCCGTCGGCCTCGCGTCGCCGCTCGATTTCTTCCTGAACGGCCTCACCGCCGCGGCGCTCATGGTGCTCGCGGTGTCGAGCTTCGCGCTCTGGCGAGCAGCGCATCGCCCCGGCATCGGCGTCGTGATCGTCGATCGGCCATGGCTGCACGCGCTGTTCCTAGCCACGCAGCTCGCCGCCGGCGTGGCGGTAGCCGCGCTGATCGTCTGGTACGAATGGATTCTGCGCACGCATGTCTCGCAGACCCCGGTCGACCTGCTTCGCTTCGCCATCGATCGATGGGATCCGAATCGGCTGCTCGTGGTCGTCGGGCTCGTGGCATCGAATGCGGCGATTGTCGGCGTCGCGATCCTGCTATTTCGTATGGCGTGGTCGCCGTGGAGTTTTCCGGAACACCGGTTATGGTGGCGGGTTCGCGGCGTGGTGGCGTGGCTCTTGCCGGCGGCGATCCTCTTCTTTCCAACGCTGATCGCCGATCGCGCTCCGCGGTGGCCGTCGGTTGCGGTGATTGTGTTTGCCGCCGCCGCCGCGTGGGTGGTGAGCCGCTATTCGCCGATGGTGAGGCATGGCTCGCAAGCCACCAGCTTGCTGCTGTCGTTCCTGGCGGTCGCGCTGCCGTCGCTGGTGCTCTACCCTTCCCTCGTCGATGCCTCGCTACGATCGCGACAGCAACTGATCGAAACCCGGTACGCGCCGGAGGTGTTGAACCAGCGGCAAGACGTGCGGACCAAGCTGCAGGCCGCACTGAAGGAGATCGATCGGGTCGAAGCCCTCGACGCGCTCGTGCGCGCCAGCGATCCGCCAGTGGCCGGCGCGCCGCCGATTGACGCCGCCTTCGTGGTGTGGTCGCGGACCAGCCTGGCCACCGAGCGCCTCACGTCGAGCGTTGAGCTGCACAACGCCGCCGGCGCGATGGTCAGCCGGTTTGCGATGAACCTGCCCGACTTCGCGCAGCCGCAGCCGTGGATCGAAGACGAGTGCGCCTGGAAGATTCTGGAGGAGGTCTCGCCGCTGTTTTCCGAAGAGCGGCGGTTGCTGCATGCCGGCAAACTGATCTGCTCACCGGGCGGCCGCCGCTCCGGCTCGGTCGTCGTCCACTCGATGCTCGACTACGGCAACCTCTCGTTCATCTCCGCGCAGAATCCGTATGTCACGCTGATGCGATCGGGCCAGGCGCTGCCTGAGCCGCGTCCCAGGGTCGCCGCCGAGTTGTACGTCTACGGCTGGAGCCGCCGCGTGCTCTACAGCTCCGTCGAAGACCCGCCGCCGATCAGCGAGGGCGCGTTCCGCCAGGCCTTCGCGTCGCGCTCGCCGTTCTGGACCACGATCACGCGCGGCCGGGACTCGCTCGATGCCTACGTGTTGAGCGATCGCGGTGCCATCTACGTGCTCGGCGTCGCCCGCCAGAATGCGTTCGGCCACCTGGTGACGCAGGCCGAGCTCGCGGCGCTGACGTTCGTGGTGTTCGTGGTCGCGGTGCTGGGCGGGATGCTGTTCAACATCCTCGTCGGGCGAGCGCCGGCCTCAGGGCGCACGCTGCTGGCGGAGGTGCGGGCCAGCTTCTATCGCAAGTTGTTCCTCGCGTTCGTGGCGGCGGCGATTGTGCCCGTGCTCGCGCTGGCACTGGTCGCTCGCGCGTACATGGCCAACGTGATTCTCGCGGACATCGAAAGCGAGGCCACTCGCCTCGCCACCACCGCGAGCCGCGTCTTCCAGGACCTGCGCGCCTTTGTCGGTCCGCAGACCGTGGACGACGACATCATCGTCTGGCTCAGTCGGGTGGTGGCGCAGGACGTGAATATCTTCGAGGGCACTGATCTGCTCGCGTCGAGCGAGCGCAATCTCTTTGCGTCGGGCCTGTTGCCGACGCGGACTCCTGGCGACGTGTATCGCACCATCCTGCTCGAAGGCCGGCCGTCATTCGTCGGCCGCGAACGGGCCGGCGATTTCGAATATCTGATTGCCGCCACGCCGGTGCGGCTCGAAGGCCGCGAAGCCGTGCTCACCATCCCGCTCGCGTCGCGTCAGCAGGAAACCGAAGCCCAGATCGACGAGCTCGATCGCCGGGTGTTGCTGGCGGCCGTGCTGTTCATGATGGTGGGCGCGGCGATTGGCTATTACATGGCCGAGCGCATTGCCGATCCGGTGAATCGTTTGATGCGTGCCACCCGCCGGATCGCCCGCGGCGATCTCGACGCGCGCGTGCTCGCCACATCGTCCGACGAACTGCGGCGGCTGGTCGATGCCTTCAATCAGATGGCCGACGACCTCCAGCGCCAGCGCCGCGAGCTCGAGCGCACCAATCGTCTCGCCGCGTGGGCCGACATGGCGCGCCAGGTTGCGCACGACATCAAGAACCCGCTGACGCCGATCCAACTGAATGCCGAGCACCTGCGACGGGTGCACGTCGACCAGGGCCGGCCGCTCGGTGGCGTGATCGACGAGTGCGTATCGAACATCCTCGGCCAGGTGCGGCTGCTGCGCCAGATCGCGTCGGAGTTCTCGAGCTTTGCGTCGGTGCCTGAGCCGCGTCCGGTCGAGACGCCGCTGGCCGAGCTGGTCAACGAGGTGGTCGAGCCGTATCGACTGGGCCTTGCCGGCCGCGTGATGATCGATGTGCACATCCCGCCGCAGTTGCCGCCGCTACGCATCGATCGCATGCTGATTGGCCGCGCCTTGACCAACATCATCGAAAACGCGCTGCACGCCATGCCCGGCGGCGGCACGCTGACGATCGATGCCGCGCTCGCGCCAAACAAGCAGGTTCAGCTACGCGTAACCGATACCGGTGTTGGGATGGACACCGAATCAATCTCGCGGATCTTCGAGCCGTACTTCTCGACCAAGGCGATTGGCACGGGCCTCGGCCTCACGATCGCGAAACGCAATGTTGAGGCGAACAGTGGAACAATCAGCGTGACATCAGAGCGCGGCCGCGGAACCAGCGTGACCATGACGCTGCCGGTCGCATAAGAACGTGGAACGACTGAGAACCAAACCGTTGGAACTTATGGAACCGTTGGAACCCTTGAGTCTCTAGCTGGCGTCTTGCTTGCGCGGCTCGCGGATCTCGGGCAGTTCGGGCTGGGTGACGCCTGTCGTGACTACGCCGGCTTCTGCGGCCGGCTCCGACTTGCGGCCCTTCGACATCAGCGTCCCAACAAAGCCGGACGCGAAGTATGCATACGCCATCACGATCAGCACTTCGTGCGGATAGGTGACGAGCAGCGCAATGAACGCGGCGACGAGGAACAGGCCGCGATAGCCGCGACGCATGCCGAGATCGAAGGTCTTGAAGCTCTGGAATTTTATGGTGCTGACCATCAGCAGCGCCGGCACCACCAACATCAGCGCGCCGAGCAGCGCCAGGCGATAGGTCGTGAGCTCATTCGGAAAATAAAACACCGTGGCGGCGACGAGGCCCGCGGCAGCGGGGCTTGGCAGCCCGACAAAGTACCGCTTGTCGGTCACCACCTGGATATTGAAACGCGCCAGGCGCAGCGCCGCGGCGGTGAGATAGACGAAGCCGACCGCCCATCCCATGCGGCCGAGCGGATCGAGACCCCATTGAAACGCGAGCACGGCGGGCGCCATCCCGAAGGAGATCAGATCGGCGAGCGAATCAAGCTGCACGCCGAAATCGCTGGTCGTGCCGGTCATGCGCGCGATGCGGCCGTCGAGCATGTCGAGCACCACCGCAAAGCCGATGAACGGCGCCGCGGTCTCGACATCGCCCTTCATGGCGTAGACGACGCAGGCCCAGCCGCAGAACAGGTTGGCCAGCGTGAAGAGGCTCGGCAGGATGGAGACACCACGCCTGATCCCGCGGCGGTCGTAGCCGCGCGCCACGGAACGCAGCCGGAAGGGCGACGACCCCGAGTCGACGCTACGGCTCCAGCGTTGCGATCTTCGTCTCACCACCTACGACCTTGTCTCCCACTTTGATATATATCGTCGCCTTGAGCGGCAGGAACATATCGATGCGCGACCCGAACTTCATCACGCCATACCGCTGACCGGCCGCCACCCGATCGCCGACTTGCAGGCGGTTGACGATCCGCCGGGCCAGGATCCCGACAATCTGTCGCTGTACGACCGGGCCGGAGGGAGTGTCAAACCACACCTCGGTCCACTCATTGAGGTCCCCGGCATCCGCCTTGTATGCGGGCAGAAACTTGCCCGGATGATACTCCACGCGCGTCACCACACCTGTCACGGACGTGCGGTTGACGTGCACGTCCATCGGCGACAGGAACATGCTGATCCACTGCCACTTTCCGGGCGGCGCATTCTTTCCCGGGAACTCGCCCACCGCCATGATCCGCGCATCGGCCGGCGACACCACCAGCTTGTCCCCGGCCGGCGTCGTGCGATCGGGATCGCGGAAAAAGAACAGGAAGAACGCGGCAAGGATGAGAAACGGCACAGACCAGGCCCGTCCCAGCCAGAGTCCCACGAGGATCGCGAGGAGAAGGGCGCCGCCGATGAATGGCAGACCAGCCCGGTCGATCAACATCTACTGATGATACTTGCGGGACTTGGGGCTTGGGACTTGGAAGAGCCTGCCTCGCCGTAGCCTTGGCGGAGGCGGACGAAGGCGGGCGGAGGCGGAAAGGCACGTAGGGCACCAAGAAACTGGTGCCCTACAAAAGTGTGGAACCTACGCTGACAAGCCTCGGCCGTTCATGGCGACAGCGCGATGCTGCCGAATCATCACTTCCATCTGGTCCTTGATATAGAGCTTTCGTTTCTTGAGATTGATTTCTTCGAACTGCTCGGCGTCTGAGAGGTAATGCTTGGCTTCGAGCTCGTGCAGGCGATCGTCTAGCGTGTGGTGCTTGGAGGCCAACTCGCGGAATTCCTGGTTGGTCTCGATGAGGAGGTGTTTTAAGTCCTCAGCCATCGGTTTCCGCCTCCCTTCCGGGCCGGTGCGAGATGTCACCGCCCCTATACGCGGGAATGTAACATACCTGTCAAACGGTGTACGTATTTTGTTGTGAATTTTGTTGTCACATTTTGAGCGACTTGGCGAGGATGAGCGCATCCTCGACCGGTTGGGTGTAGTAGTTCTTGCGAACACCAGCCTCCCGAAAGCCTGCGCGCAAATAGAGCCGTTGAGCTGCGATATTTGATCGCCTGACCTCGAGTGTCAGGCCTTCGGCACCCAGCCGTTGCGCCTCCACAACGATGGCCTCCAACATCTGGGAACCCAGGCCTCGGCCGCGGAGTTCAGGGCGAACGGCCAAATTGTTGATATGTGCCTGGTCGGCCACGCGCCAGAACGCACAAAATGCCGCCACTCGTACGGCCGGCGTGCGCAGTACGTAGATAAAGCAAACCTCCGGACGCCCCAACTCACGTTCGTACCATTCCCTGGTCGTCGGGTTGTTGAACGATTCGGCCTCGATTTCCAGCACGCCGTCGAGGTCCGCGGCGGTCAGGATCCGCTCAATGGGGCCGGCAGTCATTTGTGCCGAACAGGCGGGTCCAAAGACCCGCCTCTACGTTCGCGGTCGATCTCAGCATCTGAACGGCGCACGTAAATCGGGACCAGCGCGTGCGGCGGCCCGGCTTGGCCCTGCTCCGCCAGCCGTCTTGCGAGCACCGCGATCTGCGGCGCGAGCGGCTCCGGCCGCTTGATGTGCCATTGCCCGCTGCCGGCGCCCTCGAGGAGCGCCTGGTCGCGCGTCACGGCGTCGCCGATGAAGACCACGGGCTGACCCGCGAGGTGTGATTGCCAGCGATCGAGAACCGCCGCGGGACTCTCGGCGACCGCGGCTGCCAGCGACGCTTTCGAACCGGCATCGATCATCGTGGCAAAGACATCGCCCCGCTGCGCGTCCATCCACGGCACGATGATCCGCGCGGCCGTGTCGCTGATCTGTTCCGCGAGCGCGTCGAGCGCCGACACGCCCGCCACGGGCTTATTCAACGTCATCGCCAGCCCTTGCATCACGGCCAGTCCAATTCGCAAGCCGGTGAATCCTCCCGGGCCGGTCGCCACCGCAAGCAGATCGAGTCGCTCGCGCGCCACGCCTGCCCCATCCAATGCGGCGGCGATTTCCGCAGGCAACCGTTCACCATGCGTACGCGTCTCATCGCCCGGCACGAGCGCCAGCACGCGGTCCTCGTCTGTCACCGCAATACTGCCGGCCCGAGTCGTCGTGTCTAAGGCAAGGATCAGCAACTGTGGCCATCGTATACTCGTGAAGCACGTGTCTCAATCGACAACCCCATCCACTTCAGCGGCGGCCTCGGCAAACGTGACGCCGGCCATGCGCCAGTACTTCGAGGCGAAGCGGCAGTATCGCCACGCGCTGCTGTTCTTCCGGATGGGCGATTTTTACGAGATGTTTTACGAGGACGCGCTGGTGGCGTCGCGCGCGCTCGACCTGACGCTGACCTCGCGCTCCAAGGACTCCTCCGGCGCCGCCGTGCCGATGTGCGGCGTGCCCTTTCATGCCGCTGATGGCTATATCACGCGCTTGGTGAGGAAGGGGTATCGCGTCGCCATCTGCGAACAGATCGAGGATCCGAAGAAGGCCAAAGGCGTGGTCAAGCGAGAGGTGGTGCGGGTGGTCTCGCCCGGCACCCTGACCGACGCGTCGTATCTGGACGCGCGCGAGCCGGCGTTCTTAATGGCAATTCTTGCAGGTGCGCAGGGTGCGCAGGGTGCACGAGGTGCGACTTTTTACGGCGTCGCGATGGTGGATCTGTCCACTGGCGAGTTTGACGTGGCGGAATACAACGGTCCGGAGGGCCTGGCCTCACTTCGCGAAGAAATTGCGGTGTTGCGGCCGCGCGAAATCGTGGTGGCGACCGGCTACGACGTGGCCAGCGTGATTCCCGAGATCGGCCAGATTGGCGCGCCGATCACCGAGATCGACGGCTGGCACTTCGAGCTGGAATCCGCGCGCCAGACGCTCATTGAACAACTCCGCGTCGGCAGCCTCGAAGGGTTCGGGCTCGAACGTCGTCAAACCGCGGTGTGCGCGGCCGGCGCGCTGGTGCGGCACCTGCGCGACACGCAAAAGGCCGAGCTCGCGCACGTGCGCACGGTGCGGTTACGCCAGCTCGCCGACGGCCTGCTCATCGATCCCATCACGATGAAGCACCTCGAGGTGGTGGAATCCACCTCCGGCGGCCGCGCGGGATCGCTGCTCGACGAGATCGATCGGACCGTGACGCCGATGGGATGCCGCCTGTTGCGCAACTGGCTGCTCCGTCCGCTGACCTCGCTCGAAAGCATTCGCGATCGGCTCGATGCGGTCGAAGAACTCGCGGTCAGGACGACCGATCGCGGCAAGGCCCGCGAGACGCTGAAGTCAATCCAAGATCTGGAGCGGCTGATCTCGCGCATCGCGCTCTCGACGGCCGGGCCCCGCGATCTCATGGCGCTGTCCCGATCGCTCGCGGCCGTGCCACGACTCGCCCTGCTGTTGTCGGAGTGCCAGGCGCCGCTGGTGCGGAGCCTCTCCGGCCAGCTCGACGATCTGCCGGACTTGCGTGAATGGATCGATCGCGCCATCGGCGACGAGCCGCCGGCGCTCGCGCGCGAGGGCGGTTTCGTGCGCGACGGGTTCGACCAGGACATCGACGACCTGCGGCACATCAGCCGATCCGGCAAGCAGGTGATCGCCGAGATGGAAGACGGCGAGCGGAAGCGCACCGGCATTGCGTCGCTGAAGGTCCGGTTCAACCGCGTGTTCGGCTACTACATCGAGATCTCGAAATCGAACCTGCACGCGGTGCCGCAGGACTACATCCGCAAGCAGACCATCGCCGGCGGCGAGCGCTTCATCACGCCCGCACTGAAGGACTACGAAGAGAAAGTCCTCGGCGCCGACGAGCGCATCATTAGCCGCGAGCTCGAGATTTTCGAATCCTTGCGGCAGCGCGTGGCGGCCGAGGCGCCGCGGGTGCTCGATACCGCGCGCGCCGTGGCCGGCATCGACGTGCTCAGTGGGCTCGCGGAAACGGCGACGGCGTGCAACTACACCAAGCCGTACGTGCACGACGGCGACGAGATTTCCGCAACCGACGTGCGCCATCCCGTGGTCGAACGCCTGGCGGGTGGCAAGTTCGTGCCCAACGATATCCTGCTGAATTCGACCACGCACCAGTTGGTGATCCTGACCGGCCCGAACATGGGTGGTAAATCCACTTACCTGCGGCAGGTCGCGCTCGTCTGCCTGCTCGCGCAGACCGGGTCGTTCGTGCCGGCACGCGAAGCCAAGATTGGATTAATTGATCGCCTGTTCGCGCGGGTCGGCGCGTCCGACAACATCGCCCGCGGCCAATCCACCTTCATGGTAGAGATGCAGGAAACCTCGCACATCCTCAGCGGCGCCACCTCGAAATCCCTGGTCGTGCTCGATGAGATCGGCCGCGGCACCGCCACCTTCGACGGCTTGAGCATCGCCTGGGCGGTGGCCGAACACATTGCCACCAACCCGCGGTCGCGGCCGAAGACGATGTTCGCCACGCACTATCACGAGCTGACCGACCTGGCAGACGCAATCGCTGGGGTCGTCAACTTCCACGTCGCGGCGCGCGAATGGAAAGACGACATCATCTTCCTCCACAAGATTCTGCCTGGCCGTTCCGATCGCAGCTACGGCATCCAGGTGGCGCGGCTGGCCGGCCTGCCCGCTTCGGTGATTGCGCGGGCGAAGGACATTCTTGGCTCGCTCGAGCACGATGAGCTCACCCGCGGCGGCAAGCCCTCGCTAAGCGGCGCGCCGTCGACGGCACAGCAACAGCTCGGCTTGTTCCAGGCTGCGGCACCAGCGGACGACAAGTTGCGGCACCGCATTCGCGAGATCGATGTCAATCGCACCACACCACTCGACGCATTACGAATAATCGAAGAGTTGAAGAAAGACATCGACGGGTAAGTCATGTTCTTCCGTTCTTCTTTTCTTCTGTTGATCGTTGTCGTGATCGGCGGCTGTGCCTCGGCTCCGCCTCCGAACAACGTCATCACCGTCGCCGTCCTCAGCTCCCCTAACAGCCTCGACCCTCGCATCGGCAGCGATGAGACCTCGCAGCGCGTGCATCAGCTGGTGTTCGACTACCTGCTCGCGCTCGACGAGAAGCTCCGCGTCACCGGCGGCCTGGCCACGCATTGGGAACAGCCAAACCCGGTCACCTATCTCGTCTACCTCCGCAAAGGTGTCCGCTTTCATGACGGGCACGAGCTCACGGCAGACGATGTGGTGCACACGTTTGGGAGTTTCATCGACCCGGCGTTCGTGTCGCCACGCAAGGGCGCGTACCGCATGCTCGACCGCGTCGAGGCGGTCGATCCGTACACGGCGCGCTTCACGCTGAAGGAGCCGTTCGGCTCGTTTCCGATTCAGCTGGTGATGCCGGTAGTGCCGAAGGGCGCCGGCGCCGAGCTTCGCGACCGGCCGATTGGCACCGGCCCGTACAAGTTTGTGAGCCTCGCCGTCGACGACAACGTCACGCTCGAATCGTTTCGGGAGTATTACCGCGGCGCACCAGCCAATAGCGGCGTGGTGTTGAAGGTGGTGCCCGACGAGATCATGCGCGCGCTCGAGCTGCGCAAGGGCACCGTGGACATGGTGGTCAACGACCTCTCGCCGGACGTGGTCCATCAACTGGCCGCGGAAAGGGCCGTCACCATTGCCGAGGCGCCCGGCACCGACTACGCCTACGTGGGCGTGAACATGCGCGATCCGGTCCTGAAAGACCGCCGCGTCCGTCATGCGCTCGGCCATGCCATCGATCGCCAGGCGATTGTCGACCACCTGCGCCGCGGCCTCGCCCGCCCCGCGGTGGGCGTGCTGCCGCCGGCCTCATGGGCCTTCGAGGCAGGCGTGTTCCAGTTCTCGCACGATCCGCAGAAGGCCATCGCCCTGCTCGAGGAAGCCGGGTATCGCGATCCGGACGGCGACGGCCCTGAGCCGCGGCTGCGGTTGTCGCTCAAGGTCTCGACCAACGAGTTCATCCGGCTGCAGGCCGCGGTGATCCAGCAGGATCTGAAACGCGTCGGCATCGAACTGGACGTCCGCTCCTACGAATTCGCGACGTTGTATGCGGACGTGCTGAAAGGCAACTTCCAGTTGTTCACGCTGCAATGGGTCGGCGTGTCGGATCCCGACATGCTGCGCCGCGTGTTCCATTCGAAGCAGATGCCGCCCAACGGCTTCAATCGCGGCTACTACGAGAATCCCGAAGTCGACCGCTTGATCGATGCGGCGATGGTGGCGGAAAGCGATGACGAGCGGCGCAAGTTATATGGCGACGCGCAACGGGTGGTGGCGGAAGACGCGCCGTATATCAGCCTCTGGTACAAGACCAACATCGCGGTGTCCGGTACACACATCGAGGGCGTCAAGCTGACGCCCTCGGCGGAGTTCACGTTCCTACGGAACGTAACGAAGCACTGATCCTACGACTTCAGCTTCTCGATCTCCTGCTTCGCCTCATCGGCAAACGGCGTATTGGCGTGCTGCTCGACGATCTGGTTGAGCGTCTTGCGCGCGTCCTCGGTCTTGCCGGCGGCCTTGTAGGCGCGCGCCAGCTCCATCAGCAGCGCCTCGGCCGGGAGCGTCGGATCCTTGGCGTCGACGAGATCCTTGAACGTCGCGATGGCGGCGTCGTAGTTCGCCGTCCGCACCTGTGCTTCGGCCTTGCCCAGGCGCGCGGTCTTGGCGAAGAGCGGCACGCCGCTGGCGATCACCTGGTCATAATGCGGAATCGCTTCGGCGAACCGGCCGAGCGCCACCAGGTTCTTGGCCACGTGAAACCGCGCTGTGACTCCGGCGTCGCTCGCCGGATACGCGTCCGCGGCGGCCTGGAACTTCGGCAGCGCCGCTTCGAGCTTGGCCTTCTCGGTGGGATAGGTCCCGGGCAGCTGCCCGCCGAGCGCGCTCGGATCGTTGGTGGTGCCGGCCGGCGGCGCCGGCGGCATGACGCGCGCCTCTTCGATCACCATCGCTTCGGCCAGCATGCGCCGGCCGTTCGAATCCGCGCTGTTGCGCCACGCGGAATAGGCCAGCACGCCGCCGCCGATCACGACGATCACCAGGACGGTCATGAACAGGGTGCGCGAATTGCGATCGGCCCACGTCTGCGCCTGTCCCAACGCAATCGCGAGCTCGTTGTCTTTCAGCCGATGTCTTTCGGTGGTCTTCATAACTTTGACTTTCAACCTTCAAATGTCGAACGTAACCGTCAACCGCAAACTCTTGAAGTATCGACTTCATTGGTGCGCGTGGCAGGAGTTGAACCTGCGGCCCCCCGCTTAGGAGGCGGGTGCTCTATCCACTGAGCTACACGCGCGCTAGTACCGCGGTACAGAATAAACCGGCTCGCCGGGTAATTTCGAGCGTCCGTTGAGGAAATCCAGCTCGATGAGAAAGGCCACGCCAATCACTTTGCCGCCGGCTTTACGGGCCAAATCAACGGTGGCCTTGGCCGTACCGCCCGTGGCGAGCACGTCGTCGACCACCAGGATCCGCTGGCTGTTCGCGCACGCGTCCTGATGAATCTCGAGCGCGTTGTTGCCGTATTCGAGGCTGTAGGACTCGCGGTGTGTGGCGCCCGGCAGCTTGCCGGGCTTACGCACGGGAATGAAGCCGCAGCCCAGGGTGTTGGCCACCGCGGCGCCGAGAATGAAGCCGCGGCTCTCGATGCCAATCACCTGGTCGATGTCCTCACCCATGTACGGCGCCGCCAATGCATCGACGGTGTCGCGGAAGCCCTGGCCGTCGCACAACAGCGTGGTGATGTCGTAAAAGAGGATTCCCGGTTTCGGAAAGTCGGGAATCTCGCGAATCTTTGCTTTTAGGTGATCCATCAGCCCTATCGAATCTCGAACCCGTCGGCAATCATCCGAGGCTCGATCTCATCCACCAACACCTGCTTGACGCGCGACTGCGCCGGTCCTCGCCGTAGCGCGAGTTCAAAACGCTCGATCGATGCCGGCTCGCCCTCGGCCACGGCTTCCACCGAGCCATCGTCATTGTTCGTGACGTAGCCGTGCAGATTCTCGCGGCGGGCCGCGTCGAGTGCGAAGTAGCGAAACCCCACACCCTGCACGCGGCCGCTCACCACAAATCGTCGAGCCACACGCATCCGGTCAATCTTATCAACCCCGGCAGACCCGCGCCTAAAGGCGCGGGCCATAATGCGGGGGGGCTATAAGCCGGGGGGCAAAAACGCTGCGCTATGGCTTCGCCGGCGGCGCAGGCGGAGCCGGTTTCGCCTTCGGATCCACCGGCTCGAGCTTCTCGCGCTTCAGCGCGCCGTTGAGAAGCGGCAGCTGCTTCGACAGCGTGTCCTTCATGGCCGCCAGCTGCGCATCGAGCTGGGCCGACAGCTCGTTGAACACCTCGACGCTCTGGTTGGTCGGCTTGTTGTCGGCGCTTTCGATCACGCCGGCCAGCGCGGCGATCTTGTTGTTCAACTTGATCGGATAGTTCAGCGGATCCTGGCCGCTGCGGTTGCGGACCTGGTAGGCCTCTTCCTCCACCTTGGTCAGCGGCATCAGCACCGCGTCGGCGAGCTTCTGGATCTCGTTCTTGCGCCGCGCCGAGACCTTCTGCAGGCGCTGATTGATCTGCTCACGCAGGCTGCGGATATCGATCACGGCCTGGTTGGCTTCGCTCACCTTGTCGCGGACGCGCAGCGACAGCTTGAACTGCTCGAGCAGGTCGGCTTCGCTGATGCCTTCCGCCACGAGCCGCGGGTCGATAGCCACGTTGAAATCGCGCGACTTGGTTTCGCCGTTGGCGGTGATGCGCACGGTGTATTTCCCCGTCGGCGCCGCGGGCCCGCGTTGCGGCTGGGCCGCCCACATGATCATCCCCGGGAACACGGTTGCCCCCTCGTAACGCATGTCCCAGGTGAACCGGTTGATGCCTTGCGCCGTGGTCACACGAGGCGGGCCACCGCCAAAGAATGGGT
The DNA here is from genome assembly GCA_963784445.1 of uncultured Acidimicrobiia bacterium. Taxonomy (GTDB): domain Bacteria; phylum Acidobacteriota; class Vicinamibacteria; order Vicinamibacterales; family UBA2999; genus 12-FULL-67-14b. The sequence goes on from CAWARO010000005.1 coordinate 201,992, forward strand.
TGGCGTCGGCGTCGGCCGCGGGCTTGTCCTGCTTCGGTGTGCCCGTGAACGAGCGCAGCACCGTGCCGCTCGCGTCCAGGAACTCGATCTTCACCTCCGGCGCCTCCTTGCTGAGAAAGTAGTCAAAGGTGACGTTGCGATCGCGGCCGCGCATTGGGTTGAACGGCTCGAACAGGAACAGCGGGTTGCTGGTGAGCTCGGTCGTGGCCTGGCGCAGCACGCCGATGTTGTCGAGCACGTAGAAGCCTCGCCCGTGCGTGCCGATCACGAGGTCGCGCTCCTCAGAGATGATGCCGTGGACCGGCGTGGTCGGAAGATCGAGCTTCAGCGACTGCCACGACGCGCCGTCGTTGAACGACACGTAGATGCCGTGCTCGGTGCCGACATAGAGGAGGCCGCGGCGCTTGGTATCTTCGCGGACCACGCGCGGGAAATCGGTGTCGGGAATGCCGGTGACGATCTTCTGCCACGTCTTGCCGAAGTCCGCGGTCTTGTAGACGTACGGCTTGCGATCGCCCATCTGGTAGCGATTGGCCGCGAGATACGCCACGCCGTTCTGGTGCGGCGACGCGTCGATCAGGCTGATGCGCGCGAACTCGGGCAGGTCGGGCGGCGTGATGCGCTCCCAGTTCTTGCCGCCGTCGCGGGTGACGTGCACCCAGCCGTCATCGGAACCGGCCCAGATCGTGTTGATGTCCTGCCGCGACGGGGCGAGCGTGAACACCACGGCGTAGGTCTCAACGCCGGTCTGGTCCTTAGTGATCGGACCGCCCGAGGCCTGCATCGTTTTCGGGTCCGAACGCGCCAGGTTGGGGCTGATGCGTTCCCAGCTCTGGCCGTCGTTGATGGTCCGCCACACGTGCTGCGATGTCGCGTACAGAGTCTTTGGATCCAGGGGCGAGAACAGGATCGGATACGTCCATTGGAAGCGTTCCTTGATGTCGACCGAGGAATAGCCCATCGGGTTGTTCGGATAGATGTTGATAGCGCGCTGCTGGCCGGTCTCGCGATCGAGGCGGCTCAAATAGCCGCCGTAGCTGCCGGCGAAGAACACGTTGCTGTCTCTCGGATCGGCGGCGATGTAACCGCTTTCGCCGCCGCCCACGGCGTAGAAAATCGGCGGCAGGCTGCCCTCGCCCGCTCCAGGGTTGGCCTGGCTGCCGACGCACGCGGTGCTGTTGTCCTGCTGCGCGCCGCAGATGTGATACGGCACGTGCCTGGTCGTGAACACGTTGTAGAACTGGCCGGTCGGAATGTCCTGGCCGGTCCACGTCGTGCCGCCGTTCCAGGTCACGTTCGCGCTGCCGTCGTTGGCCTGAACCATTCGCTTGTTGTTGGTCGAGGAAATCCACAAATCGTGGTTGTCGCCGTGCGGCACGCGGATGTTGGAGGTCGTCTTGCCGCCATCGGTCGAGCGGAAGAACTGCACGTTGAGGACGTAGACGGTGTCCTTGTCCACCGGATCGGCGTTGACGCGCGTGTAATAAAAGGCGCGCTGACGCATGTTGCGGTTGTCGTTGATTAACTTCCACGACGCGCCGGCATCGTCGGACACATACAATCCGCCGGCAGCTTCGTTCTCGATCAGCGTGTAGACGCGATTGCCATCAGCGCCCGACACCGACACGCCGACCTTGCCCCACAAGCCAGTTGGGAGCCCGGGGTTCTTGGAAATTTCGGTCCAGTTGTCGCCGCCGTCGGTGGACTTGAACAGGCCGCTGCCGGGGCCGCCGCTCGACATGCTCCACGGCGTGCGATTCGCTTCCCAGAGCGACGCGAAGATCACGTTGGGGTTCTTCGGATCGATCGACAGATCCACGCCGCCGGTCTTCTCGTCGCGGAACAGCGTGCGGCGCCAGGTCTTGCCGCCGTCGGCGGTCTTGAAGATGCCGCGCTGCGGATGGTTGTTGTAGATCTGGCCGAGCACCGCCGCATAGGCGATGTCGCAATTGGTGGGATGCACGCGCAGCCGGGCAATGGCCTGTGAGTCGCGGAGGTCGGTGAGGTGATCCCACTTCACGCCGCCATCGCTGGTCTTATAGACGCCGTCGCCCTGGATGATGTTGCCGCGCAGCTGCGTCTCGCCGCCGCCGATGTAAACGACGTCGGGGTTCGACTGGCAGACGGCGAGCGAACCGATCGACGAGGTGTTGATCTTGCCGTCGGTCATCGGCGCCCAGTTGGAACCACCATCGGTGGTCTTCCACGCGCCGCCGCCGGTGGCGCCAAACCAATACTCGAGCGGCCGCGACTCGCTGCCGCCCACGGCCAGCGAGCGCCCGCCACGTGCGGGGCCGACACTGCGCCACCGCATCCCGCTGTAGAGGCTGGGATCAACGGTCGCGCTGCTCTGTGCCGCCGGCGTGGGTTGGAAAGCCAGGAAGCCGGCAATTGCCACGCCGGCCAGGACGCAGTTCCTCAATGCTTTCATGTAAATCTCCAGGTAAGCAGACCCATCATCTTATCTGATGCCCGACACGAACGTTAACCACGTCGGCGTGTGCGACCGCTTCCGCGACGGCAGGTATCTCCCGTCGTGAACTCTCCGCTCGCCGGTCAAATCTTCGCTCGGCGGCATCTTGCTCTTGGCCTATGCATGAGTGAAGCTCCGACTCGGCGACTCTTCGCGCTCGCTCGATTTGTCTGTCACTAACCTGCGTCGGCTCGGTCGAACGTTCACGCCGGGAGACACCTGCCGTCGCTCCGCGGTCGTTCGGCATCAGGATCTGACTAGTCGAACCACTCCGAAGGCGTTCGATACCACGATTCGCAGACGTCTTATGAGGGCCAGCGTGACGCCGGTGGCTGGAGGGAGCCCGAGCACTTGTGCGACGGCACCTGATCCCATTTCGTCGATCCCTAGTCGGTACGGCACGAACTTGAAGGCAATGGTGACGAACCGCCCCGCGCTCTCCATCAGGAACGCATCGACCAACGTCAACTGCTCGGCTCCTGGCAGCAGGCGCAACACCATCCACACTTCGGCGACGGCAAGCACATGAAAGATCGCCTCCCAGCCGGCGACATGCAGGATGCGCGTCGCAGGCCATTGGAGCACGCCGTAGATTCGCGACTCCACTTCGCGAATCGCGTCCGCCGGTGCGTCCGATCGTCCGGCGAGCTTCGTGACCAGCGGCGCAAGGCGCGACAGCACCGCTGGACGCGTGCGGGCGGCCCAGCCGCCGGCGATCGCGATGATCGCCACCACCACCAGGATGGCTTCCGAGATCTGCTCGAGAGCCGGGGGAACGTCGGCTCGTTGGAGGAAGATCCACGTGCCGGCAAGCAGCACGATGCCAACGGATCCGATGTAAAACGCGTTCTCGATCGCGACTGAGGCGATGCTAGTCACCGTCGAGATCCGAGTTCGCGAGATCAGGATCTTGGTGGGCTCGCTGGCCAGTACGCCGAGCGGCGTCAGGTTCCCCGCTGCATCGCCGGCGAGTATCGCGCCGAAGGCATGCGTGAATGAGAGGCGTCCGGCTCCCAGCTCGCGACTCCCGGATCCCGTCTGGTTCGCGCACACGACCCAGGCACGCGCGCGCGCGGCCATGCGGGCCACACCGAGAATGACGACGAGGATGAACCACCAGCCGACGCTGGTGATTCCTGAGACGACCGCCGGCCAGCCGCCGACACGTTGGACCGTGAAGACCAGCAGCGCCGCGCCGATGATCGCGACGATGATGTGGGAGAGCTTCGACCGAAACACCTGCTGAGATGTTACTTCCGCAATGCTTCCGAGGACACTGAGAAGAGTTCATTTGACGGTGTGAGCCGTGTTATATCTGGCACATGGCGACACGACTGGTCGGTACGAACTACATCACCCCCGACATCGTGGCGAAGGTCACCGGCCGTGCCCGCTACGCGGAAGACTTTCGAGCTGAGGGCATGCTGTTCTGCAAGCTGATGCTCAGCGAACGGCCTCACGCCCGCGTGGTCGGCAAGGACCTCAGCCGCGCGCTGGCGCTGCCCGGCGTTCGCGCGATCCTCACCGCCGAGGATGTACCGCAACTGGGCGGTACCACCGAACACTGCCTCACCAATGAACCGCTGTATGCGGGCGAGCCGATCCTTGCAGTGGCCGCCGTCAGCGAAGAGATCGCCGCCGACGCGATCGAGCTGATTCATCTCGACGTCGAGCCGCTGCCCTTCGTCACGGATCCGATCGAAAGCCTCAGGCCGGATGGCCCGGACGCGCGTACCGACGGCAACGTATGGGCCGCTCCGCGAGCCGCCGCGCCGGGACAGCCGCCACGTCCGGTGATCGAACGACTGAAATGGACCGAGGCCGAATTCGCCGAGGCGGACGAGGGCCGCATGCCGATCGGCAAGGCGATGGAGGAATGGTCGTTCGGCGATCTCGACGCGGGCTTCAAGGCTGCCGCGGTCGTGCTCGACGAAACCTTCATCGTCCCGTCGACCGGGCATCATCCGATGGAAACGCGCAGCGCAATGGCATTCTGGCAGAACGGCAAGCTCCATCTGCACTGCTCCACCCAGAGCGTCGTGCGGACCGTGGACGCCGTGGCGCGCTGGGTTGGGATTCCGCCGGCGGATGTCATCCTGGTGTGCGAATACACGGGCGGCGGATTCGGCAGCAAGGGCGGCGGCGCCGTCTCGATGGCCATCCCCGCGCTGCTCTCGAAGAAGGCCAACGCGCCGGTGATGATGCGCGTGAGCCGCGAAGAGGAAAGTTACTTCGGGCGTGCCCGCACGAACATGGCCGGGCGCCTCAAGGCAGGCTTCGCAAAAGACGGCCGCATCCTCGCGCTCGACCTGTTCATTATCCAGGACAACGGTCCGTACGGTCCGATGGGCGATCACCGATCGGCCGGAAACAACGCATCGCTGCTGTATCAACCGGCGGCGATGCGGTGGCGCGCGGTGAACGTCCTGACCAACACGCCGCCGCGAACGCAACAGCGCTCGCCGGGTCCGATGCAGGCCAACGGGATCTGCGAAGGCGTGATGACCAAGGCCGCGAAGCAACTCGGCATCGATCAGGTAGCCCTCCGCCGAATCAATTCTCCGGAAGGCAAGGCGCAGTACGGTGCGCCGGATGCGAAAGGCCAGCGGCGGCACATCACGAGCGCGTTCGTGAAGGAGGCGCTCGACCGCGGCCTGCAGCAGTTCGATTGGGCGGCGCGCGCCGGCCGTTCAGGCACGCGGGTTGGCTCGAAGGTGCATGGCGTGGGCGTGGCGGTCGGCTCGCATCCTGCAGGGTCGATTGGCTTCGACGGCCTGATGACACTGCGCCCCGATGGTTATCTCCACGTGCAGTCCGGCGTCGGCAACCTCGGCACGCATTCGGTGATCGATCTCGCGCGCGTGGCCGCGGAGGTTCTCGATCTGCCGTGGGAGAAGGTCGTTGTCAACTGGGGCGACACGAGCAAGGGCCTGCCGTGGACCTGCCTGTCGGTGGGCAGCCAGACCACGCACGCCATGACGCGCGCGAACCACGCGGGAGCGATGGACTTGAAGCGCAAGCTGCAGGAGATCGCCGCGCGCGATCTCGGCGGATCGCCAGACAACTATACGATCGGCGGCGAGCGGGTATTCCACAGCGCGAGTCCGTCGCGCGGGCTCACCTACGCCCGCGCGGCCACGCGCGCGATCGCGCTCGGTGGCCGCTTCGACGGCCACGAACTGCCGGCCGACATTCACGCCGTGACCAAAACAGCGGCGGCACTGCACGTGGGCCAGGGCGTGATGGGCGTGGCGAAAGACAACTATCCGCGCGACGGCGACACGTATTCCTTCGTCGCCGGGTTTGCTGAAGTCGAAGTTGACGTTGAAACCGGAGAAGTCAGGCTGGTGGACTTCTTGTCGGTCGGCGATGTCGGCACGGTGGTGAACCCGCGAAGCCTGATTGGCCAGTTGAATGGCGGCATCTGCCTGGGCGTCGCGCACGCGTTGCATCAGAAGCTGGTCTACGATCCGCACTACGGACTGTCGCTGGCGCGGCGCTTCCACCACAACAAGCCGATCACGATTCTCGATGTACCCGCCAAGATGCGGGCCGTCGCGCTCGACATTGCCGATCCGGAAACGCCGGTCGGCGCGCGGGGTGTTGGCGAGCCGCCGGTGGGCGCAGGATTCGGCGCCGTGCTGAATGCGATCGCCGACGCCATCGGCGTGGATGCGTTCCGCCGCGCGCCCGTGAGCGCCGATATCGTGCTGATGTCGTTGACGCACGGCCGGCGCATGCACGAGCCGCTGCAGGCGCACCTCTAGCGCGCTCTTATTACTTGACGCTGACGTTTACACGGGTTCGTTCGACGAACTCGGAATCGTTCGCCGTGAGCTCAAGCTCGTAGAGTCCCGGCGCGGAGAATGTCGCTTTCGTCCGCGCCGCGCCGGGAATCGTGAAGTTCACCGTGCCCGGTCCCTTCAATAGCTTCCATTCGATCACAAGGGGCTTGTCGCGCGGCAGGCCTTCGTCCTGCACGCTGCCAAACAGATTCAGTTCCTCGTTGAGCGCAACATTCAACGTGGGCGGCGGAGCGTTCGGCCGCACGGTAACGCCAAGCACGCGCACCGCGGGCGCGCGATTGAGGCACACGCCCTTCGGCACCTTTGCGAAGTCGATCTTCGACAGTGCAGGCGCGCCTTCGACGAGGTTCCAGTTCGATTGCAGCATGCGCTCGCTGGTGCCGGTCGTGATGCCGGCATAGGTGAGCGTCCAACGCATCTTGCCGTCGAACTCCGGGCCCACCACCATCACGCACTGAAAGCGCCAGTGGCCGGGCCTGAAGGTGGTCGGCTGCTGCCGATCGCCGGGCGTGGGCGCGAAGCTGTTGTCCGGGCCGGGCGCAATGGTCACATCGCTCGCGTTGTTGCTGAAGTAGGCAAAGGCCAGGGTGTAACTACCGTCGGGGTTCTTCAGAAACCCGTCGTAGGCGGGATAAACCGCCTGGTTCTGCTGGGCCGAGAGGCCCGTCGCTATCGGTGCCGAGAGGACCAAAACCAGCGCTAACCACACCCTCATGGGTGCTAGAGTATGCCCTAAGGAGGCCTCATGGTCACCGTTCCGCGTCTTGCCGGCTTCGTCAGCGCGGGTTTTGCCGCCAGCCTGCTCTTCTCCGCCCAGCCGATCGCGCAGACGCTGGCGGGCGGGACTAAAGTCCCGCCCCTACGTGCCGCGTCGGAGCCGACCTTCACCAAAGACGTGCTGCCGATCCTCCAGCGCTCCTGTCAGAACTGCCACCGGCCCGGCACGCCCGCGCCGATGTCGCTCCTGACCTACGCGGAAGTGCGGCCATGGGCCCGCTCCATGAAGACCAAGGTGACCAATCGCGAGATGCCGCCGTGGCATATCGATCGCAGCATCGGCGAATACGCCAACGACGTGTCGCTTAGCGATCAGGAAGTGGCGACCATCGCGGCGTGGGTGGACCGGGGAGCGCCGCAAGGCAACCTCGCCGATGCGCCACCGGCGAAGGTGTTCCCGCCGAGCACCGAGTGGACCTACGGTGAACCCGATCTCGTCGTCCGCATGGCTAAGGGCTTCAAGATCCCCGCCAGCGGTCCCGACTTCATTCCCGAAGAGCACGTCGATCCTGGCTTGACCGAAGATCGCTACGTCAAGTGGGTGCAGATCATTCCGGACGCGTGGCGCGCCGTGCATCATGCGCACGTCTATGTCGATCTGCCGGAAGGCGTCGATCGTGAAGGCCTCGGTCTCAATATGGGATCGAACGTCGGCAACTCGATGGACCTGATCGAATACGGCGCCGGCAACGACGCCGACGTGTTCCCTGACGGCACCTCCAAGATCCTCAAGAAGGGTTCGATCTTCCGCTTCGAAGGCCACTATCACCCGTACGGTGAAGAGACGTTCGACCGGATGCGCGTGGGCATCAAGTTCTATCCGAAGGGCTACGTGCCGAAGCACGTGGTGACGTCGCACCGCATTCGCACCGGCGTCGGCAACGACTGGGCGCTCAACCGCGAGCGCATCGAAGATCTCCTGCTCCGCGCGGGACACAAGATTGCGATCGACGAACCGGCCATGCCCACCGGCGCGCTGATCGCGGAGAACCCGCTCCACGCGGCGGCGTTACTGAGCATCCCGCCCAACAGCGTGGTCACGCACGAACGCTACTGGCCGCTGCCGAAACCGGCGCTCGTCATCAGCTTCCAGCCGCACATGCACTTCCGCGGCTCGAAGATGCTGCTCGAAGCGATTCATCCGGACGGCCGCCGCGAGGTCCTGACCAGCGCGACGCACTACGAGCAGAACTGGCAGGTCACCTATAAGTACAAGACGCCGCACCTCTTCCCCGCCGGCACGATCCTCCACACGGTGTCGATCCACGACAACACGGCGAACAACCGTCACAATCCCGACCCGACGGCGTGGATTGGCTGGGGCAGCCGGACGATGGATGAAATGGGACATGGGTGGACCGACATCGCGTTCCTCAGCGAGGAGCAGTATCAGGAAGAGCTCGCGGCGCGCAGGGCGCAGCGCAGAAGCAACACCGATTCGCGACAACAGCAATAGGCGGGACTACCAATAAGGCGGGACTAACGTCCCGCCTCTACATTCGGAGTACGTCATGACACGTTTGACTTTGGCGGCCACAGGTGTGGTTGCGCTCTTCGCTATTTCCCTGACGACAATCAGCGCGCGGCAGCCGGCGGCAATTGCCGTGGACGGCGACGACCTTGGGGGCGTCGTGCGCAGCAGCAAGGGCGCCGAAGCCGGCGTCTGGGTGATCGCGGAGACGAAAGATCTCCCGACGCCCTTCGTCAAGATCGTCGTGACCGACGATCAAGGCCGCTACCTGCTGCCTGATTTGCCGAAGGCCAGTTACTCGGTGTTCGTGCGCGGCTATGGACTCGTGGATTCGAATCGCGTCTCGGCCACGCCGGGTAAGGCGCTCAATCTCACGGCGGTGATCGCGCCCAACGAACACGCGGCCGCGCAGTATTACCCCGCGGGCCATTGGCTCTCGCTGCTGCGCATTCCAGAGGCCGGCGAATTCCCCGGGACGGGGCCGCAGGGCAACGGCATCAACCCGAACGTGAAGAGCCAGCAGGACTGGGTCCGCATGATCAAGTCCGGCGGCTGCACGGCGTGCCATCAACTGGGCACGAAAGGGACGCGCGAGATTCCAAAGGAGCTCGGCACGTTCCCGTCGTTGCAGCATGCGTGGGAGCGGCGGCTGGCGTCCGGTCAGGCCGGCGCGCAGATGCTGAACGGCATCAACAATCTCGGCAAAGAGCGCGCGCTGCTGCTGTTCGCCGATTGGACCGATCGCATCAACCGCGGCGAAGTGCCGCCGGCGCCGCCTCGTCCGCAGGGCGTCGAGCGCAACGTCGTGATCACGATGTGGGACTGGGCGGATCCGAAGGCCTACCTGCACGACGTGGTGTCGACCGATCGCCGCAAGCCGACGCTCAACGCGAATGGTCTGCTGTATGGCGCGCTCGAGCTGAGCGCGGACTACATCCCGGTGCTCGATCCGAAGACCAACACCATCAGTCAGATTCCGCTGAGCGTGCGCGATCCGAACACGCCGCCGACCTCGCCGAAGATGGCCGCGCCGTCACCGTACTACGGTGAAGAAGCGATCTGGACCAGCAAGAACAACGTGCACAACCCGATGCTCGACGAGAGGGGCCGCCTGTGGCTCACGTCCGCCGTGCGGCCGGCCGAGAATCCGGCATTCTGCAAGGAAGGATCCACGCATCCGTCGGCGAAGCTGTTTCCGCTGCCGCGGGCCGGGCGTCATCTTCAAGTGTACGACCCCGCGACCAAGAAGCTCACGCACATCTCCACCTGCTTCGGCACGCATCACCTGATGTTTGCGGAAGACGCGAACAACACGCTGTGGACGAGCGGCGGCGGCCAGGTGGTGGGCTGGTTGAATCGCAAGATGTTCGACGAGACCGGCGACGAGGAGAAGTCTCAGGGCTGGACTGCGCTCATCATGGATACCAACGGCAACGGCAGACGTGACGCGTACGTCGAGCCGGACCAGCCGGTCGATCCGACCAAGGACAAGCGGTTCCGCGCGGCGTTTTACTCTGTGGCTCCCGCGCCTGATGGATCGATCTGGGGTACGGTGCTTGGCTATCCCGGCGAGGTCGTACGGCTGGTGCCGGGATCGAATCCACCGGAAACCGCGCTCGCCGAAGTATATGAACCGCCCTTCAACGACAAGGTGCGCCCGGGCTTCTCGCCGCGCGGCGGCGACGTCGATCGGAACGGCGTGTTCTGGGCCGCGCTGGCGAGCGGCCACCTGGCGAGTTTCGACCGCCGCAAGTGCAAAGGTCCGCTGAATGGGCCGAAGGCCACCGGCCAGCACTGCCCGGAGGGCTGGACGCTTTATACGGAACCGGCGCCTCAGTTCCGCGGCGTAAAGGACGGCGGCAGCGTCGAAGGCAGCTACTACACGTGGGTCGATCAGTTCGACGCGCTGGGTCTCGGTGCGAACACGCCGATCAACACCGGCAATGCGTCGGAAGGATTGCTCGCGCTCAAGGACGGCAAGTGGGTGGTGCTGCGCGTGCCCTACCCGCTCGGCTTCTACACCAAGTGGATGGACGGCCGCATCGACGATCCGAAGGCCGGCTGGAAGGGCCGCGGCCTGTGGGCGACGATCAGCACGCGCACGCCGTACCACATGGAGACTGGTAAGGGCACGACCAGCAAGGTCTACCACGTGCAGCTGCGCCCGGATCCTCTTGCCAAGTAATAGAATCCGGCTGAAGGCGGACACCACCCCGACACTGTGGTGTCCGCCTTTAGGCGGATAGACCCGATGGCTTGCCGACTAGCGATTCTGCTGCTCGTCCTGTTACCAACCGCGCTCGCCGCGCAGTACGGCGCGACCAACGGCGAGTGGCGCACGTGGGGCGGTGATCTCGGCGCTACCCGCTACGCGCCGCTCGATCAAATCACCGCCGCCAACTTCAACACGCTGCAGGTGGCGTGGCGATTCCGGACGGACAACCTTGGTTCGCGCCCTGATTTCAACCTGCAGACCACGCCGCTGATGATCAACGGCGTGCTCTACGGAACCGCGGGCGAGCACCGTAATGCGGTGGCGCTCGATGGCGCCACCGGCGAGCTGTTGTGGATGCACCGCCTCGAGGAGGGCCTGCGCGCGCAGCGGTCGTCGCGCCGGCTGTCGGGTCGCGGTGTCGGCTACTGGACCGACGGCAAGACCGACGAGCGCGTCTTCTACGTCACCATCGGTTATCAGCTGGTCGGCCTCGACGCGAAAACCGGCAAGCCACTTAAGGATTTTGGCGTCAACGGCGTGATCGATTTGAAGAAGGACGCCGACCAGGTGCTCGATCCGGTTGAAGGCGAGATTGCCTGGAACGGCGCGCCGGTGGTGGCGAAGAACGTGGTGCTCGTCGGCGCCGCGCATCGCGCCGGCACCACGCCGAGAAGCCGCAACAACGCCAAGGGCTTCATCCGCGCCTACGACGCGCGAACCGGCAAGCGGTTGTGGATCTTCCATACCATTCCGATCCCAGGTGAGTTCGGGAACGACACGTGGCTCGAAAAGTCGTGGGAGTACACCGGCAACACCGGCGTGTGGACGCAGATGACGGTGGACGAGCAGCTTGGCATTGCCTACCTGCCCGTGGAGATTCCCACCGGCGACTATTACGGCGGTCATCGCCCCGGCAACAATCTCTTTTCCGAGAGCCTCGTCGCCGTCGATCTGCAGACCGGCAAGCGCATCTGGCACTACCAGTTCGTGCATCATCCGATCTGGGATTACGACGTGCCGTGCGCGCCGATCCTCGTCGACATCACGGTCAACGGCCGCAAGATCGCCGCGGTGGCGCAGCCGACCAAGCAGGGGTTCATCTTCGTGTTCGATCGCAAGACCGGCGAGCCAGTGTGGCCGATCGAAGAGCGGGCCGTCGAGAAGGGCACGGTGCCGCGCGAGTGGTATTCGCCAACGCAGCCCTTCCCCACCAAGCCGCCGTCGGTGGAGCGCCAGGGATTCCTGCCGGAGTATGTGATCGATTTCACGCCGGAGTTGCAGGCCGAGGCGCTGGCGCTGATCGCCAAGTACAAGATCGGTCCGCTCTATACGCCGCCGATCGTCAAGGGTGAGGGCGGCAAGGACGGGTTGCTGTTCATTCCCAATGGCCCGAACTGGCCCGGCGGATCGTTCGATCCCGAGACCGGGATGCTCTACATCTATTCGCACACGCTGGTGCGCATCCTGTCGATGGTCAACGACCCGAAGCGGTCGGACATGAACTACATCAGTGATGGCGGCGCCTCGGAGGGCGGCGGCGGCGGCCTCAGCGTGCAGGGCCTGCCGCTGATCAAGCCGCCATATGGGCGCATCAGCGCCGTCGACCTCAACAAGGGCGAGATCGTCTGGCAGATTGCGCACGGCGAGACGCCCGACAACATCAAGAACCATCCGGCGTTGAAGGGTCTCGACATTCCCCGCACCGGCCGTCCGGGCGGCGCGGGCGGCAGCTCGGGCGGCATCGGTACGCTGGTCACGAAAACGCTCGTGATCTCTGGCGAAGGCGGCACGGTGAGAATGCCCGATGGGTCGCGTGGCGCCATGCTGCGCGCATATGACAAGAAGACCGGCGCCGAGCTCGGCGCGGTGGCAATGCCCGGCGCCCAAACCGGATCGCCGATGACCTACATGCTTGGCGGCAAGCAATACATCGTCGTGGCCTCGAGCAGCTCGATCAAGCCCGGCGAACTCATCGCCTACAAACTGCCATGACAGCTGTTATTCGTAGGGCACCCCTTTATGGCGTGCCGATGCTCCTCATGGCGATCGCGCTGTCGGCCGACACCTATGGCGACATCACCATCACGGCGTTCACGCATTCGCATATTCAGCTGGAACATACCGGCAAGGTGATCCATGTCGATCCATGGAGTGTCAGCGATCTCTCCAAGGCCAAGCCGGCGGATCTGATTCTGATCACGGACGATGTGGCGCATCACCTTGATGCGAAAGCAATCGCGCGCCTGAGGAAACCTGGCGCGCCGGTGGTGATCGCCGCCAACGGCACGAAGGTCGTCCCGGACGGCATCGTGATGGGAAACGGCGAGACGCGGGAGGTGGCCGGCGTTCGCATCGAGGCTACGCCCTCCTATGACGTGACGCCCGGTGAGTCGTTCCATCCCAAAGGCGAGGCCAACGGCTACATCGTGACGTTGGGTGGCCGGCGCATCTACGTGGTCGGTGTCACCGAGTGCGTGCCCGATATTCGCGCGGTGAAGAACATCGATGTGGCGTTCTTCCCGATGAACCTGCCGGCGGCGCGCATGGAGCCGGCCGCGGCGATCGAGTGCATCAAGGCGATCAACCCGAAGGTCGTCTATCCGTATCATTACGACCAGGTCTGGGTGCGTCCCGTGCCGGCCGGCGGCACGCGGCCAGCACCGACGACGCGGGGACTACAGGAACTCGTGAAGGCGTTGACGCCGCTCAAGATCGAAGTGCGTCTCGCGAATTGGTACCCGCAGTAACATGTCCACGTACGTTAACCACGGAGGACACAAAGCTCACGGAGAATACCTTTCGAACTGCATTCTGGATGCTAAGCGTGATGCATGCATTTTGAAAGATGACTCCGTGTTCTCCGTGAGCTCCGTGGTTAACGTCCGTGTCAGCGAGGTTCACATATGCGTCGGTTTGTCTTAGTAGCTATTTTGTTCGTTCTTACGCCAGGTTCCGCCCTGGCCCAGTCGGCGCCACGCGCCGGCGTCGACTGGCCGGGCTTCCGCGGCATCGCGGCGCGTGGCGTGGACGATGCGAAGGCGTTGCCCCTGCAGTGGAGCGTGCCCGATAAGAAACTGGTGAAGTGGCGCGTGCCAGTGTCGGGCCTTGGCCATTCAAGCCCGGTGGTCTGGGGCGATCACGTCTGCACCGCGAGCGCCATCAGCGGCACGCCGGATCCGCAGCTCAAGGTCGGCCTCTACGGCGATATCGGTTCCGTGCTCGATCAAACGGAGCACAAGTTCATCGTCGCCTGCTTCAACAAGGACACCGGCAAGCCGCGGTGGGAGCGCGTGGCGAAGAGCGGTGTGCCGATCATCAAGCGGCATCCGAAGTCCACGCACGCCAGTTCGACGCTGGCCACGGACGGCCGTCACATCGTGGCGATGTTTGGCTCCGAAGGTCTCTTCGCCTACAACATGAACGGCGATCTGCTGTGGAAGAAGGAATTCGGCACGCTCGATTCCGGCTTCTTCATGGTCCCCGACGCGCAGTGGGGGTTTGCCAGCTCGCCGGTGATTCACAACGGCCGCGTGATTCTGCAGGCTGACGTGCAGAAAGGATCCTTCGTGGCCGCCTTCGACGTGCGCACCGGCAAGGAACTGTGGCGCACACCGCGTGCTGACGTGCCGACCTGGAGCACGCCGGCCGTCGTCAACATGAACGGCCGCGACCAGGTGATCGTCAACGGCTGGAAGCACATCGGCGGCTACGACCTCGAGACCGGCAAGGAAGTGTGGCGCATGACGGGCGGCGGCGACATTCCGGTGCCGACACCGATCACCGCACACGGCCTGGTGTTCATCACCAACGCGCACGGCAAGTTCGCGCCGATCTACGCGGTGAAACCCACGGCGACCGGCGACATCACGCTCAAGGAAGGCCAGACGTCGAACGAGCACATTGCGTGGAGCTACATGCGCGATGGCGGCTACATGCAAACGCCGATTATCTATGGCGACATTCTGTACGTATGCCGCGACAACGGCGTGCTCAATGCCTTCGACGCGAAGACCGGGACCAAGCACTACCAGGCGCGACTTGGCGATGGCAAGACGGGGTTCTCAGCGTCCGCCGTAGCCGCGAATGGCCGGCTTTACTTCACGAGTGAAGATGGCGATGTCTATGTAGTGAAAGCGGGCCCGGTCTATGAATTGCTGGCGACGAACCCGCTCGGCGAAGTGGCGATGGCCACGCCCGCGATTTCGGAAGGCACGCTGCTCTTCCGCACCCGCAATCATCTCGTGGCCGTCGGGGAACGCTGAATCTGTTTCATCGCGTCGTAGCCGGCGCACGAGAGACTCGCCAGATGGCGTTGCCCACGTCGTCTGCGACGAGGAGCGCGCCATCGTTCGCGATGGCAACACCCACGGGACGTCCCCGCGCGTCGCCGTTCTCCAGGATGAACCCCGTCAGCACATCACGAGGCATGCCTGATGGCCGGCCCTCGACGAACGGCACGAAGATCACTTTGTAGCCGCTTCTCGGCTTGCGGTTCCACGAGCCATGCTGCCCGATGAACATGCCCTCGCCTTCCTGCGGCGCACGATTGGTGCCCGGCGAGAACGCGAGCCCGAGCGAGGCGGTGTGGGGACCCAGCGCATAGTCGGGTGAGATCGCCTTCGCCACGAGATCAGGCCGTGGCGGTTTGACGCGCTTGTCGACGTGCGCGCCGTAATAGCTGTAGGGCCAGCCATAGAAGCCACCCTCTTTGACACTGGTCATGTAGTCGGGCACCAGGTCGCTGCCGATCTCGTCCCGCTCGTTCACCGACGTCCAGAGCATGCGGGTATTCGGTTCCCACGCGAGGCCAACCGGGTTGCGAAGACCCGACGCGAAGACACGGTGCGTGCCGGTTTTTGGATCGATCTCCAGGATGCAGGCGCGCTCGACTTCGTTCTCCATGCCACGCTCGGCGACGTTGCTGTTGGAGCCGACGCCAACATAGAGGCGCGAGCCGTCCGGCGAGGCGATCAGGCTCTTGGTCCAGTGATGATTGATGGTGCCGCCTGGCAGATCGACGACCTTCGCCGGCGTTTGCGTGAGGCGCGTCTCGCCTTCCTTGTAGGCTACGCGGACCACCGCGTCGCTGTTGGCGATATAAAGGTCGTTGCGAACCAGCGCCATGCCGAATGGCGAACTCAAGCCCTCGAGAAACGGCGTTCGAATCTCGGCCACGCCGTCACCATCGGCGTCGCGCAGCAGCGTGATGCGATCGGCGCTTGGCACCGCGCCGCCGGCCTTCTTCTGAAACTTCTTGAAGAACCATCCCTTGATGCCCTTCGCATCATCGGGCCGCGGCGGCGCGTTGGTCTCGGCCACGAGCACGTCGCCATTCGGCAGCACATGGATCCAGCGTGGATGGTCGAGGTTGCGCGCGAAGGCGACCACCGCGGAGCCCGGCGCGGCATCGGGCGCCTCGTCTGGCGCCCAGCCTTTGGCGTCGACCACATGGACGAGCGGAATCAGGGAGCCGTTTGGAGGCGGCAGCACCGGGTTGGCCCCGGTGCCTTCAAGAACGCTGAGCTTCGCGCGGGCGCCGCACCCCACGCTACCGATGAGACTGACCGTAAGTGCGCACCGAATCCACAAACGAACCGTTCGCATAGCCATCTCCTTCGGCGCATAGAGGGCCGAAGCAAGAGGCTCGCCAACGTATCTACTGCTGAGACGAAGACGTCGCAACCGCCGCGGCAGTTGCCTTCGGCTCGTACTGGTAAACGAACTTCTTGAACTCGGGGTGCAGGAAGTCCGGGCCGTACTTGTACTGCTTCATCTCCTTGAACGCCTGTTCGCCCGTGAGGCCGTCTTTCGTCATGCGATAGATCGCGGTCATGACGCCGGTGCGATGCTTCCCGCCGACGCAGTGCACGTAGACGGCGCCTTCGGCATCAACCGCCGACATGAACGTCGCGATCTGTTCATCGGTCGGCGCCTTGCGCGTGCTCATCGGGATGTGCAGATAGGTCATCCCGTGCTTCTCGACCATCGCCTTCTCCTCGTCAAGGACATCGTCTCCGCCGATGAGGTTGATGACCGTCTTGACGCCAAGCGCCGCAAGGTCGTCGTAGTGACCATCGAGCGGCTGGCTGCCGCGATAGTAGCCGTCGTTCACTTTGGCAAAGTTGTCAATCTGAGGGACCGGAGCTGGAGCCACGGTCTGTGCCACGGCAGGTGCCGCGAGCGTGAGAATAAGGATGGCGATCGCAGCCGATCGCCTTGGAAAAATAGCGATACGCATAAGCTGATTCCTAATTGGAGGCGCTTATCTAGTGAGACGACTCGTCGTCATGTTTGGTTTCGTCGCCTAGCATCCGAAAATGGCTGAGCCGAGGCCAGGAATACATGGTCGGTGTTCTGATCGACCTGCAGACCGGCGCAACGTCCAACAGGCCGTGAGTCCGTACAGAACAAAGGCCCGGTTTTCCCGAGCCTCTTTGTTGGATATTGGTCGGGGCGAGAGGATTTGAACCTCCGACATCTCGGTCCCGAACCGAGCGCTCTACCAGGCTGAGCCACGCCCCGAAGAACCACAGTCTACCTTAATTCGAGGGTTCCAGGGGTTCCAAAGGGTTCCACGGGTTCCAAAAGGGTTGGTTCTAACGAGTTCCGGTTCTTGTTCGCAGATAAAGGAAGAGCGGTAAGCCGGACGAGACACCCGCAACGATATTCGCAATTAACGGTGCCCAGAGGTGTGGCACTCCCGCGCGCCGGCCGTCGGTCAGCACAAATACCCACAGCACCACCGACGACACGAGGACGTCGATGCTGAATGCGCCAGCCACGCCGTTCGCGAACATGTGCTCAACGAACAACGGCACGTTCAGACCATGCTCCATCATCCATGGAACGAACTGCCAGAACGGCAGCACGGTGCCGGCGATGCACAGCAACAGGTAGACGTGTTTGAGCTGCATGCGCGCAGCTTAATGCATGGGCGGGACTGAAGTCCCGCCCCTAGGACTACTCATATCTGAGTGCCACGATCGGATCGACCTTGCTGGCGCGCCAGGCGGGCAGGAACACCGCGACGAAGGCCACCACCGTCAGCAATAACGGCACGCCGACGAACACCAGAGGGTCGCGAGGCTCAATTTCGAACAGGAACGTGCTCATGGTTTGTGCGAGGCCCCATGAGGCGGCCAGTCCGATGAACACGCCGACAATCGCGAGGCGCATACCCTGCACGATCACCATGCGCCGCACCGCGCCGCCGTCGGCGCCGAGCGACAGGCGAATGCCGATCTCCTGCGTGCGCTGCTCAACCGAATACGCCATCAACCCGTAGATGCCGATCGCCGCCAGTAACAGCGCCGACGCGCCGAACATGGTCATCAGCCACATGTTGAAACGCTGCCGCGACGTCGATCGAATCACGACCTCCGCCATCGAGCGCACCTGTGACACTGGCAGGCCCGTGGACTGTCGAATCGATTCCTGGATCGCGTCGCTCATCGCGTACGGATCGCTCTGCGTGCGCACGACCCAGCCCATGGGCGCCAGGCCGAGATTGAGGGCGCTGGCCGCGTCAGGCACCTGCGCCTGTGGGACATACACCGCCGGCTGAGGCCGCTGCTGCAATCCGCCGTCGCGCGTATCGCCGACGACGCCGATGATTTGGCGCTCCTGCTCCGTCGCGAACTCGCGCATGACGCCCTTGCCGATCGTGAGGCGGTTGTTCAGAGGATCCTGATCCTTGAAGAACTCATTAGCGAACGCCTCGTTGACGATGACCACCGGCTGACCAGCGCTGTCGTCGCGATCGCTGAAATCCCGCCCGCGCTTCACCGGGATCTTGAAAACGTCGAAGTAGCCAGGCGTGATGTTGATCCACCCCGCGCCGCCATGGAACGGTCCGTCGGTCAGCGGCCGGCCGGCGATGACGAACGGCAATCCGAAACCGCCCTGGAGCGGCACGCAGCACGTGGCCGCCGCGTTCACGACGCCCGGCACGGCTCGCAGCCGTTCGGAGGCATTACGAATCATCAGGTCCACCGCCTGGGCCGATTCGTATTGCGGCCCGGTGAGCGACATCCGCATCGTCAACACGTTGTTTGCATCGAAACCTGGCTCGACGCGGCCCAACGCGATCGCGGACCGAATCAGTAACGCGGATCCGACCAGCAGCGTCAGGGCGAGCGCCACTTCCGTCACCACCAGAATCGAGCGCGTCTTGTTCTGCCGGAAGCCGGAGCCGGAGCGGCCGCCGGTTTCCTTGAGCGTCGACGAAAGATCCGTCCTCGCGCTTTGAATCGCCGGGATCAATCCGAAGATCAGGCCGGTCCCGAGCGACAGCAGCGTGGTGAATCCGACCACGCGCCAGTCGACGCCTACCAGCACGCCGTCCTGGCCGATGCGCGGCAGGCCGGCGGTGTTGATCGACAGCATCGCGCGGATGGCAAGGACGCCGAACAGCAGGCCGAGCGCTCCGCCGATGACCGACAGCACCATGCTTTCGGTGAGCACCTGGCTGATGATGCGTCCGCGCGATCCGCCGAGCGCCGCGCGAATCGCGATCTCGCGCTTGCGTCCCGTGGCGCGCACGAGCAGGAGATTCGCCACGTTCGCGCATGCGATCAGCAACACGAACCCGACGGCGCCAATCAGCACGAACAACGATTGCCGCACGTTGCGCACCAGCACTTCGCCGATCGGCTCCACGCTGAAGCCACCCTGCGGACCGAGCGCGTCTTTGAATCGCGCCGCAAAGTCTGCAGCCGAGGCCTTCAACCGCGCCTGGGCCTGCTCGAGCGACACGCCCTCTTTGAGCCGGCCGGCGGATTGAAAGTAATGCCCCTGGTCCGACGTGTTGGGATCGAGTTGGAACGGGACCCACACCTGCATGGACTGATTGAACAGATCGCCCATCTCGAAGTCGTTGAGCACACCGATCACCGTGTGTGGCGTGCCGCCAAGCGAGAGCGCCTGACCGACGATCTGTGGATCGCTCTTGAAGCGGTCCTGCCATAACGCCTTACTGATGATCACGACCTTGTCGCCGCGCGGGCGATCCTCCTCCGGGGAGAAGGTGCGGCCGAGCATCGTTTGCGCGCCGAACAAACGGAAGAAGTCCGCTGACACGCGCCCGGCGCGGAGCTGTTCAGGAAAACTACCGTCGGTGTAGTTGACCAGGAAGGTGTTGAACGCTGACGCCAGTTCGGTAACTTCGGTCTGCCGCTGGAAGTGTGCGAATTTGGCCGGCGACGCTCCGGGGAAACCACCGCCCTGCCCCGTGCTCATGTAAAAGACGATGCGATCGGCCTGAGGAAACGCCAGCGGCCGAAGCAACACGGCGTTGACCACCGAAAAGATCGCCGTATTGACCGCAATTCCCAGCGTCAGCGCCGCCACCGCGGCGAGGGCAAAGGCCGGGCTTTGGACGAACATCCGCAAAGCGTGCTTGATGTCTCTCAGCATGCGTGTTTTGACACCTTCTATGGGAGTTTGGCTTGCCCTGAGCGAGCCGCTCGTTCGGTATGGACGAGCGGCGAGTCGAATGGGTTGGCCTGCCGCCGAGTCGAAGGACTTCAGCGCTCGAATTCGATGAAGCGCGTGGACCGGCCCGTCATGAAGAACCGCGCCCGTTTGCCGGCCGTGCGGTCGGTGCCCGTCCCAACTTCCGTCCCAATTACCTGTGGATACCAATCACCGCCATTGAAAATCTTCGTTGGCGTCGTCCACCGCGTGGGATCCGACAGCGTTGGCGAATACGACACGTAGATGCCGTCCTGCCCGAACTGATCGTCCTTCGCGCGATTGAGGAGCATCACGTATTGCTCGAGATACGTGTTCCAGTGAATCGACGGCCCCCAGAAGACATCGTTTGTTCCCGATCGGTCGTGGAAGGGTTGCCTCGCCGGCCTCAGTGGCGTGCCGGAACCATCCGGCAGCCACGCGCCGTTGTTCCAGATGCTGACCTTCCCCATCGGCTCATCGCGATCGGCCCAGGCGAGCCGTGCCACCCCGACACCTTGCGCAGCCGGATCGCGCACGTACTGGCTGAAGTAGAGATAGACGTCCTGGGATGCGGCATCGAGCGCCGCGGTCACGTCGCCGACGCCGCCAAGCACGAAGCGATTGCTTGAGTCGCACGCCAGGGAATCCGGCGGTGCGTCAATGACGATGCCGAGGTCATCCCAGGTGTGGCCGCGATCGGTCGATCGCAAGGCGCCGATGCGCGGCAACTGGCGATCGGGACGCCCGCACAAATCGGCGGAACGTTCGTGATGGTAGTACGCGTACCAGGTGCCGTCATCAGCAGGAATGATTGCTTCAATCCACACGCCATGGCCCGGATGCGACGCGAACAACACCGGTCCCTCGTTGTGCAGCGACTCGAGCGCCGATCCGGACGTGCGGACCGGCACGCCGCCCCACGAGCTGATCACAAACAGGCGCAGCACGCCGTCTACGAGCGACCAGACCGCGGGATTGCTTGAATCGATTCGGGCCGGCAGATCGAAACGCGACGCGGAGACGAGCCGCGCGGTGGGCGTCGCCGGCGCCTGCGCGCCGAGCGTCGCGACGGCGAGCGCGACGATGACGGGCGGGACCAAAGTCCCGCCCCTACTTGAGATGCTCCACCATGGGCGCGAGCAATTCATAGGCGGTCATGTCGGGCTGCAATGGTGTGACAGAAATATAGCCGTCTTTCACGGCCTCGTAATCGGTTCGGCCGCTGTCGGGATGGTACTCGTCGAGCGCTTCTTCGATCCAGTAATACGCGTTGCCGCGCGGATCCATGCGCGCGTCGATCTTCGTGACGTGGTTCCGCTTGGCCTGCGTGGTCACGCGCATCCCCTTCGGCGTGCCCGCGGGCACGTTGATGTTGATAAAGCATCGCGGCGCAAGGCCATGCTTCAACACCGCCGTCGCGACCTTGGTGGCGGCCGCGGCCGAGGGACCAAAATCGTAGGTGGGCGTGCGCTTCAGCGAGACGCCAATCCCTGGTGTGCCAAGTAGCGCGCCTTCAAGGGCGCCAGACACCGTGCCTGAGTAGGTGATGTCGTCGCCGAGATTCCACCCCTTGTTGATGCCCGACACCACCAGGTCCGGCACGCGCTTGAGAATGATCGCGCACGCGAGGTTCACGCAGTCGGTGGGCGTGCCGTCGACGCCGTACACGCCTTCCCTGATGTTCTCGATGCGCAACGGACGGCGCAGCGTCAGGGCGTGGCCAATGGCGCTCGCCTCCTGGAGCGGCGCCACGACAATCACGTCGCCGAGTGGCCGGACGGCCTCAGCCAGCGCGTGAATTCCGTCCGACGTAACACCATCGTCATTGGTGACAAGAATGAGCGGCATGAATCCTTCGATCTTACCGCACTGATCCATCAGGTTTATCTGTCGAACCCCCAGCGGCCCCAGCCGTATACTTCTATAATCCCGAATATGAATTGGTGGCTTTGGCTCGCCGGCGGACTCGCACTGGTGGTGGCTGAACTCGTCACCCCAAGCGGTTTCTTCATCATCTTCTTCGGCCTGGCCGCGCTTACCGTCGGCGTGCTGGCCACGCTCGAGATCCTCACGGCGGGCTGGGTGCAGTGGCTGGTGTTCAGCGTCCTGTCCGTCGTGTATCTGGTGGTCTTCCGCGGCCGCTTCCAGGCCCGGTTCGAGATGCCACCGCCACCCGACGTAGATTCTCTCGTCGGCGGCCTGGCCGTCGTGCAGGAACGCCTGCTGCCGGGCGTGGTGGGCAAGGTCGAAGTGCGCGGCTCGTCGTGGAGCGCGCGCAACGTCAGCGACGCAACGCTCGATGCCGGCCAGCGCGCTCGCGTGGCGTCGGTCGATGGCCTCACGTTGGCGGTTGTGCCCGAATGACCGGCGGCACTGAAGTGCCGCCCTCCCGGTCTCACAGAAAAGGAGCGACATTTTGGAAGGTGGACTGATCCTCACGGTTCTGCTCGCGTTGGGCGTCCTGATCGTGCTGTGGAAGACGGCGATTGTCGTGCCGCAGCAAAGTGCGTTCGTGGTGGAGCGGTTGGGCCGGTTTGCCGGCGTGCTCGACGCCGGCTTTCACATCCTGGTGCCGTTCATCGACGTAATTCGCTACAAGCACACGTTGAAAGAAATGGCGCTCGACATCCCGGCGCAGATCTGTATTACGCGCGACAACGTGCAGGTGCAGGTGGACGGTGTTCTCTACCTCAAGGTGATGAACCCCGAGCGCACGTCGTACGGCATCTCCGATCACATCTTCGCGATCTCGCAGCTCGCGCAGACGACACTGCGCAGCGAGGTCGGCAAGATCGATCTCGATCGCACCTTCGAAGAGCGCACCAACATCAACATCGCGGTGGTGGCCGAGCTCGACAAGGCCACCGAGCCGTGGGGCGTCAAGGTGTTGCGCTACGAGGTCAAGAGCATCACGCCGCCGGCCGACATCCTCGCGGCGATGGAGAAACAGATGCGCGCCGAGCGCGAGAAGCGCGCGGTGATCCTGACGTCCGAAGGCCAGCGCGATGCCGCGATCAACTCCGCGGAGGGCGAAAAGCAGCAGACCATCAAGGCGTCGGAAGCCCGGCGGCAGCAGCAGATCAACGAAGCCGAAGGCCAGGCCTCGGCGATCCTGGCGGTGGCAACCGCTACCGCGGAAGGCCTCAAGCGGGTGGCGGAGGCGACGCGGGCGCCCGGTGGTGCCGAAGCGATTCAGTTGAAGGTGGCCGAGCAGTACATCGCGGAGTTTGGCAAGGTGATCAACAACGCCGACACGATCATCCTGCCTTCGAACCTCTCCGACGTGGCGTCAATGATCGCCACGGCCATGAATGTCGTGGGCCAGACCAAGAAGTAACGCGGCTACAAGCGCCAGCGACGCTCCGGTGAGAAACGCCACTGGCGCGCCGAAGAACTGCCACAGCAATCCAAAGAACACGCCGGCGGCGAGGGCGCCGAAGCCCTGCACCGCCGCGTGCCATCCAAACGCGGTCGCGCGCAAGGCATCCGGGGTCAGGTCGGCGACGAGCGCTTTCTCGCTGCCCTCCACTGCCGCTGCATAGACGCTGTAGAGCAGGAACCACCCGACGAGTGCGTAAACGGTTTCGCTAAACGCGAAGCCGGCGTAGACGATGGCGTAGATGATCCAGCCACTGACGATCAGCGCTCGCCGGCCCAGGCGATCGGACAGGATGCCGCCGCGCATCGTCAGCAGCGCCTTAATCGCGTGTTGTGCGCTCCACAGGGCCGTCAGGCCCATCAACGGGACGCCGGATTCGGACAACTGCAGTAACAAAAAGGCGTCTGAAGAGTTACCTAACGTAAAGACACTCAGAATCAGCAGATACCTTTTTAGCGGGCCGGGCAAGGGTTCCAAAGGTCCCAGGCGTTCCAACGGTTCCAGCGGTCTGGTGCGAACGGGTTCCTGTTCTGGGACCTTCAGCAGAGTGAACACCGCCAGAGCGCCGGGGATGATTGTCAGGGCGAACAACGTTCGATAGTTGTCGGGCCAGAAGAACAAGAAGATCGTCGCCAGCAATGGCCCGACCGCGGCCCCGGCATGATCCATGGCCCAGTGGTATCCGAACACGCGGCCGCGTTCACCGGGCGGGGCCAACGCGGCCAACATCGCGTCGCGCGGCGCACCGCGCAGGCCCTTCCCCACTCGATCGACCACGCGAATCAGGAAGACATGCGCCCAGGTCGAGCTGATCGCAATGAACGGGCGCACCAGTGACGACACCGTGTAGCCCAGCACGACGATCGGCTTGCGAGCGCCGATGCGATCGGACCAGCGTCCCGAGACGACCTTCAACACGCTACTCGTCGCGTCCGCGGCGCCTTCGACAATGCCGAGGGCGACCGGGGGACCGCCGAGAACCTGGGTGATGAAAACTGGAAGGAGTGGATAGACGGCCTCAGTGGCCGCGTCGGTCAGGAGGCTGACCCATCCAAGAAGTCGGACTGGTTTAGGGAGGCCCTTCGACTCAGATTGCGTGCTCACGAGAGCACGCAATCTTCGCTCAGGGCGGCCGAGCTCACCGGCCTGCCGCTGTCTTAATGGCGGGTGCGCCGGTGAGCTCGGCCGCGATCCAATTCGCGTTGTAAACCTTGCGCAACGCTTCGAGCATGCCGCGCGAGTCGACCGATACCGCGCGATTCACGGCGGCGTCGTACACGAAATAGCCCGGCAGCGACTGGATGTTGCCGTCGAAGATCAATCCCACCAGCTCGCCCTTCACGTTGATCACCGGCGAGCCGCTGTTGCCGCCGACGATGTCGTTGGTGCTGACGAAGTTGTACGGCGTCGTCGGGTTCAGTGAGGCGCGCGCCTTCATCCACGAGTCGGCAATCTTGTAGGGCGGTTTGTGCTTGTGCTCGTCGCCGCGGACAAACAACCCGCGAATCTCGGTGAACGGCGTGACCTGCTTGCCGTTCTCCGCGTATCCCTTCACCTGGCCGAACGACATGCGCAACGTGAACGTGCCGTCCGGATAGGCTGCATCACCCTGCGTGGCAAACACCGACTGCGCGATCTTGCCATAGGCGTCGCGCTCAACGGCGAGCACCTCGTTGTCGTACTTGGTGCGCAGCTCGCGCGCGCGCGCGTCGACCAGCCTGGCGAGTTGAATCATCGAGTCGGTCGAGGCGTCGATCGCGGTCTTGCCGCCCGCGAACAGCGCCTTGCGGGTGGCGGCATCGCCCATCTTGGTGCCGGCAATCAACTCCGCGGCGCGGTCGTTGGCGCTCTTCCCCGCCATGATCTGCTTGACGAGCGCGTTGTTGGCGCTCAGCTGCTGCTGCATCACGCTCAGCGTGGCCGCGAGCTTGGCCTGCTCCGCACCGGCATGAATCGGCGCTTCGGACGCCAGCTGCCGCTCGATCGCGGCCTTGCGGGCGTCGGAGTATTCCGGCAGGCGCTCGCCGTTCGGCTTGGCGCTTTCATCCGCCCACCGTACGAGAGTGCGCGCCATGTTGAAGTAGTTCGTAAAGAAGCCGAGCCCGCTCTCGAAGAACACGCGTTCGAGGTTGTAGGGCGGCAGCGCCGCACGGGCCTTCGAGACCTGGTCCCACGCGTCGCCGTACTTCGCCTTGAGATCGGCATTGGCCTGCACGCGGCCGCGCAAGGCTTTCTCATCCGCACGCTTCTTGTTGAGCAGCGAGGGTTCCTTCAGTCCCCCGATCTGGCCGTGCCACGACTTCAACGAGTTCTCGATGCTGAAGAAGTCGTCGTTGGCCTGGCGCTGCTGTTCGGGACCCTGCTTGCCGTAGGCCTCGAGCGCGTTACGAATCACGGTGAAGGTGTTGATCGACAGCGGCAGCGCCTGGTCGCGCAGGAACTCGAGGTGCGCCACCGTGTAGAGGCGCTGCGTCTGGCCGGGATGACCCGACGTAAACACGGCGTCGCCGTCTTTGACGCCGGTGGTCGACCACGGCAGGTAGCTCTTCGTCGTGAAGGGCTTGCCGTTTTCGTAGACGCGCCAGATGGTCATGTCGAGGCAATAGCGCGGGAAGGTGAAGTTGTCGGGATCGCCGCCGTAAAACGCGGCATCGAACTCGGGCGCAAACACGAGGCGGACGTCGGTGAACTTCTTATAGAGATAGAGGTGATACTGCCCGCCCTGGTAGAGCGTCACCACTTCGGTCTCGAGACCGGTTGATGCCTGCGAGTCTTTTTCGATGGCGGCGATGGCGGCGCGGCGCGCGGCCAGCGTTTCCGCCGGTGACATTCCGGTTTTCACCGCTTCGTTGACCTTGGCCGTGACGTCCTCAATCTTCTGGAGCGACATCAACTCGAGGTCCGACGGTCCTTTGAGCTCGCCGTCGCGATTCGCGGCGAGGAAGCCCTTGCTCGCGAGGTCGCGCTCGGGAGTGCTCATCTTAGCCAGCAGATCGAGCGACACGTGATGGTTGGTCAGCACCAGGCCATCGGGCGACACGAACGATCCCGAGCCGCTCGGGAAGCGGACCGAGGCCTGCTGCACGCGCTCGATCCACTGATCGGAAAGCTCGACGCCCAGCTGCTGCTTGATGGCGGCCTTGGGAATGCGATTGAACGGCCAGAAGCCCTCGTTGGCGTGGCCAACGAGCGGTAGAACAGCGACAAGGGCCAGGACAACCGCTGAGCGCCGGTGCAAAGATTTCATCCCCCGATTTTACCGCGCCTCGCTAAGTTGGGGGCAGGCCGCGATTCTTAGCGTATCGCTAAGTTGGGGCCAGGTCTCTCCAAACGAAGGTGTCACGAGACCTGGCCCCAACTTAGCGATTCGCTAAGAATCGCGGCCTGCCCCGAACTTAGCGAGGAACATACGCGATGCAGTCGATTTCGACCCGCAGTCCGTCCCCAGGTAATCCCGCGGCCTGGATGGTGGTGCGTGCCGGACGGTGATCTCCGAACATGCGTGAGTAGACGGCATTCATGCGCTGGAATTCCTTCATGTCGATGAGGAACACGCCGCACCGCAGCACGTGCTGCAGATCGGATCCGCCGGCCCGCAGGATCGCCTGCACGTTCTTCAAGCACTGCTCGGTTTGCGATTCCACATCATCGGCCAGCTTGCCGGTGGCGGGATCGGTGCCGCCCTGGCCCGACACGAAAATCAGGCGCTCGAAATTCATGCCCGGTGAGTACGGGCCAATGGGCTTTGGAAGATTCGCGGCGTGAACTGGTTTATGCATGCATACGCTCCTGTTCACGTACGCTAACCACGGAGCAACGGAGCACGGAGCCAGCCTTTCAAAATGCGATCTAGCCGCCCAGCAGCGGTATTGCATTTTGAGAGTAGTTCTCCGTGGCTCTGTGTTCTCCGTGGTTAACGTACGTGGCGGGCTATCATATCCATGAGTGCCTCGATTCAAGCTGACAATTGAATACGCGGGAACCCGGTACAGCGGCTGGCAGAAACAGAAGAACGCGCGCACGGTGCAGGGCGAGATCGAGCGCGCGATCGGTGAGCTGACGCGAGAGAAGACCTTCGAGTTCATGGGATCTGGACGCACCGACGCCGGCGTGCACGCCCTCCGGCAGGTGGCGCATCTCGATCTGCGTAAGACCTTGCCGGCGGAAACGTTGCGGCGCGGGATCAACGACGGCCTGCCGGCCGACATTCACGTGCTCGCCGTCGACAGCGTGCCGCATCGTTTTCACGCCAGGCACGCCGCGGTGGCGCGCAGCTACCTCTATCAAATCTCGCGACGCCGGAGCGCGTTTGCGAAGCCGTTTGTGTGGTGGGTGAAGGATGCGCTAGATCTGGAGCGAATGACGTCCGCAGCCGCGCGATTTACCGGGATGCATGACTTCCAGGCGTTCAGCGATGATGATCCCGAGGAAAAATCCACCGACGTGCTCGTGGAGGAAGTGACGATCGCCGAGGACGGCGATCTCATCCTGATCCGCGTCGGCGGTTCGCACTTCATCTGGAAGATGGTGCGGCGAATGGTCGGCGTGCTGGCCGAGGTCGGCAAGGGAGAGATCGAGCCGGACGACGTTGGCCGGTTGCTGGCGGGCGGGACTTCCACCTCCGCCCTTCGCGCTTCGGTGGACAAGAAAGTCCCGCCCCTACGTACGCCAGCGGAACTCACCGCGCCGGCATCAGGTCTGTTTCTAGAGCGAGTGTTCTACGACGGCGATCCGCGGCGCTGGCCGCTGCTGCCGGCTGCGCCGGTTCGCCCTGCGCGTGGCTGACGTAGCGCTGGTAGCACTTATAGCAGAGCGCGTAGTAAGGATCCCACTTGCGAATGCCCTCCTGGCGGAACAAGGAACGGCGATTTTCGCAGTGCTTACATGACTTGCGAGCAACGGGCGCGGGTTGGCGGAATCGGATGCGAATCGTCATAGCGTCACCTTATGCGGCGGCCTTGACAGATCGGGTCAGAGGTCGCAATTCCTACGCGATATTGCACACCACTGCATACTGATGCATACGTCGTGCCGACAGGATTGGTTCCCCCGGCCTAAGCCAGGGGTTTTAGGGTGGGTGGATAGCCGGTGGAAAGACATTCGGAAATCGTGCGGCAGTGGCGGATCCTGCTCGCCCTCGAAGGGCGTTCGCGGGGGCTGACCCTCTCCGAAGCCCAAGAAATTGCTGGGGATGGGGTCACCGACCGCACGATCCGGCGCGACCTCGACGCCCTGGGCCAGGCCGGCTTCCCCATCGATACCATCAAGCGCGGCAATAAGACCGTCTACACGCTCAACCGTGAAGTGTTCCGAGGCGTGGCGGCAACCGGCTTCTCATTGTCGGAGTTGTGTGCGCTCCACCTGAGTCGCACGGTGCTGACTGCGGTGGCCGGGAATCCCTTCCGTGACAGCCTCGCCTCGGCCTTCGACAAGCTCTACGACGCGCTGCCGCCCTCGATGTGGAAGTTCATCGAGAGCCTGCCCGACGCGCTCGGCGCCAAGGAACATGCCTCCCGGCCGCGCGCGGCGTCCTCAGCGAAGGCCATCGACACATTGATGTCGGCGATCCTCTCGCGCCGCCGCGTCCGCATGCGCTATCACTCCTTCTCCAGCCAGCAGGTCAAGGACTACATCATCGAACCCTATCGGCTGGCTTACGCGCAGGGCGGGCTGTATCTGCAGGCGTTCGTGCCGGATTACAGCGACACCCGGACGTTTGCCACCCAGCGAATCGAACAGGCGGTGACGCTCGAAGAGACGTTCAGTCCGGTTGCGAACGGCCCCGACGTGTTTCCACACTCGCTCGGCGCGTTTTCGGGGACGCCCGAACCGGTCGTGATCGAGTTCAGCGCGGACGAAGCCCCCTACGTCCGCGAACGAGAGTGGCATGCCTCGCAAACGATCGACGAGCTTCACGACGGTCGCATCCGACTCACGCTGAACGTCGTGATCGATTGGGAACTTCAGGCCTGGGTGATGGGATTTGGTCCAGCCGCGCGGGTGATCACGCCGGAAGCGTTTGCGAAGCGAATTCTCGAGAGCCTCGAAGAGACCCGGGCCACCTATCTGAGAACCGAGTAGGGATCGATCGGCGTCCCCTGCCACCACTTCTTGTCCCCGCCCATCTTGAAGATGGCGAAGTGCAGGTGCGGCGTGTCGCGCGGCGCGTTGCCGCTGGTACCGACATAGCCGATGACGTGTCCGCGCTTGACGGCGCGGCCTTCCCTCACGTCATCCGCGTATCGCTCGAGGTGGGCGTAGTAGTAGCAGTACTTCTCGGTCGGATCGAACTGGTAGATCGTGATGCCGCCGGCTTCGCTATAGAACAACTTCGCGATCTTGCCGTCTTCGACGGCCAGCACCGGCGTGTTCCGGGGCGCGAGCACGTCGATGGCCTCATGGCGCCTGCTGCCGCGCATTTCGTTGAAGTTGTCGCGCAGGTCCTCTGTCTTGATGCCGTCGACGGGCAACGTCAGGTGGCGCTGACGGAGGTCCTCGAAGGGGTCGGCCGAGAGCGCCGGCGCCGCCGCGACGGTCTGTGCCGGTGGCGGCGACACGGCCGCCGGTGTTTCCTTCTTGCTTGGCCTCACGTCAACCTTCACGGCCGCGGCTTCAACTGGCGCATCGGCCACGATCGCCGCGCCGGATGGAAAGATCGTCACCACGGCGGCCATCACGAGCATGCCGGCAAGAAAGCCGAGCGCCGCGGCGAACACGAGCCACGACGTCACGCTATTGCGGCGCTCCGGGTGAGGCGTTCGTCGCGCGCCGGATTTCATTCGATGAACTCCACCTTGGTCCCCTTGCCAACCATGGCCGCGAGTTTCAACGCATCCCAGTTGGTGAGACGCACGCAACCATGAGATGAGGTGTGCCCCACCGTTCCAGGCTCGGGCGTACCGTGAATCCCGTAATGCGGTTTGTTGATGTCAATCCAGACCAGGCCCACCGGTCCGTTCGGTCCCGGAGGCAATTTCGCTTTCGCGTGTTTCGGATCTGCGTCCCAGAACAGATCCGGGTTGTAGTTGAAGGTCGGATTGCGTACCACTGTGGTCACCGTCCACGAGCCGAGCGGCAGCGGATCATGCTGGCTGCCGCTGGTGACCGGTGCGTGCATTATTACCTTGCCGGCGGGGTCAGTGACGGTCAACGCCGAAGTCTGCTTCGACACACGTACCACGATATTCGGGACTGGCTTCCCTTCCGCTTCAGAAATCACGTTCACGTTCGGCACCGTGACCTGCTCGCCTTCCGCGAACTTTGCCGACGCGTTCAGCCGCTTGAGCAACGCCGGAGCGGCGTGAAAACGCTCGGCAAGCATTTCCAGCACGCTGGTGTATTCCAGTTTCTTGAGCTTGGCCTTTTCCATCATGTCTTCGGGAATGGCGGCCACAGTCGGCACACTCACATCCTGCGCGCTGATCGTGTAGGTGATCGTCGGCGGCTCGGCGGCCGCCAGCGCTTCAGCGATGGTCGTGTTGTTGGCCTTCTCGAATGCGCGGATCGCATTTTCGGTATTGCGTCCCCCTCGTCCATCGATCTCACCCGGGGAGAAGCCGGCACGATCGAGGAGCACTTGAATCGGCAGGATGTCCGCCGCCACGGTCTTCGGTGCCGGCTTGGGTTTCTGTTCGGCGAATGCCAACGGCGCCGAAGCCAGCAACACGGTCGAGGTGAGCGATAAAACGCGCAGAAATCGTAGGGGATTGGTCCGAACAGTCATGCCCCTGAATGGAGCAAGCTGCATGCCGTTAAGGCACGGCTTTAAGTGCGGCGGTTACGGGACCGATCAGCTGGCGGATGCCGGCATCTTCACTACTTGTAGCGCTGGCATACACACTTAAGAGAAACGCGCGGACGTTATGGCGCTTCTTGATGCCAAGCTCCGACGTGAAGGCGACTTTCCACGACACGAGCGGTTTCGAGTCGGTGACTTCCGAGAAAAACGCCTGCCACTCGGACTCGGCATGCAGCTTTCGTTGCGCGATGAACACGATCGGCCGCGCCAGGCGATCCGGCTCCCCTGCCCAATACGCGACGCTCGCCTCGGGCGCGACTTGTGTGGCCACGGCGAGCATCATGTGATCGAGCTGCGCCTTGGTGGTCAGCGGATTGAGCGCAAGCTGCAGCATCAGGTCGGCACCGTGCGCAACGGCGTGACGGAACCCCTCGGCGTCGCTGAACGCGCGATAATCCCTGACCCTCGCGAGGTACAACGCGCCGACGCGAACCAGCTCGTCGCGCTCTTCCGTCGACAGCCACGCCCGCAGCCGATCGGTGCGCGCCACTTCCGAGAGCACGAGTGCCGCAAACGCGCTGCCGAAGCCCTCGACGTCTGGACGCGCCATCATCTTCAGCAGATCGCCACGCACGGTCTGCAGCGTGGCGAGATCGAGCTGGCCGCCGCGCATCCAGGTTGAGAGCCCCTCGAAGGCGATGCCGTCGCGAATTTCGGGCTTCTCGTCGGCGAGACAACCAGTGAGCGCGATGGCCAGCTCGTGACGTTGAAACGTATCGGGCATCTTGAACCCGTCGCGCTTGAGCACGTCGAGGCGCGTCAGCGTCCAGCCGACGGGCGGACATGCCGCGCGCTGCGCCCCAGCGCCTGTCGCGACCAGGACGATGGTGAGAAGTGACCAGGTCACCTTTTTCAACATGGGCTAAATCAATCGAGGAGTGATTGTAGAACCGCCGCCTTGAACTTCTGACGCAAACCATCGGGGTTGGCCGGCAGGTTTTGCGTCATTAGGGTGACGACCAGCTCCCTGGAGGGGTCAACGGCAAAAAACGTCCCGGCCGATCCATCCCACCCGTACTCGCCGACGGTGGTGAGGTAGCCGCGCGAGCCCGGGCCCACCACCACATCGACGTTGCCGAGTGCCCAGCCCACTGCGCCGCCACGCGCCTGGAGTATCGGTTCGGACAATCCGTTCTTCGTGATCGAATCCGTGGTGGCCGCAGAGAGCAATCGCACGCCATCAAGCTGGCCCTTGTTGAGCAGCATCTGGCTGAAACGCAGGAAATCTCCGGCGGTTGACACCAGGCCCACCGCGCCTTCGATCAACGCCGGCCTCTGCGTGAACGGCACCTCTTCGATCTCGAACGCCGCGATCGAACCATCCTGGCCGCGTTGATACACGGTAGCGAGCCGCTGCCGTGCGTCGCCTTCCACCCAGAAAGTGGTGTCGTTCATGCCGAGCGGCCTGAGGATGCGTTCGGTCACGAACACATCGAAGCTCTTGCCGGAGACGACCTCGATCACCCGGCCGAGCACGGTCGTGGCCTCGCTGTAGCGGAACCTCGTGCCGGGATCTTCCAGTAGCGGCGCACTGGTAATGTTGGTCACGAATTGCGGCAGGCCGATGTTGCGGGAGCGCACCTGGCGTTGGCGATAGAGATCGGATGTGCGGTGGCTCAATCCGGAGGTGTGGAGCAGGAGATCCTGGACGTTGATCTCACGCGACGGCGAGCGCGGTGCTCCGGTGCCGCCCTCCTGCACCTTCACGTTCTTGAATTCGGGCAAATACTTCGAAGCGGGATCGGACAGCCGGAGCTTCTCCTCCTCCACCAGCATCATCACGCCCACGGCTGTGACCGCCTTGGTCATCGAATAAACGCGGAACAGCGACGCCTCCGTCATCGGCGCTTTCGATTCGAGGCTCTGGAGGCCGACTGGCTCGAGATAAATCACCTTGCCGCGGCGTGCCACGGCGGCGACGGCGCCGACGATCTTGCGATCGGCGACGAACTGCCGCAGGAGGGCGGTGGCGGCCTGCAGCCGCTCGCCCGACATCCCCACCGATTCAGGCGTGGCGCGGGGCATCCCCCCTTCGCGCTGCGCGCTTCCACCTTCGCGCTCCGCGCTTCGGTGGACAGGTCGGCCGGCAGGCGGCGCCGCGCCGTCAAGCGCGACGATCCCAACAATGAAGCACAGCGTGAAAACCTGAAGCAAATGCGCCGAGCGGGCCAAAATACACATGGGTAGCTACCTGCCTATGACAGGTCAGCATTTTACGTACTTTGGCGGGGCTGCGCTGAAGTCCGCCTAAAAACGGAAACGACGGCGAGTTACGCCGGGAGGGTGGCGAGCAGCTTTTCGAGTGCGGCGGGCTCTACCGGCTTCACCATGTGGAGGTTCAACCCCACTTCGCTGGACCGCTGGCGGTCCTCGTCCTGGCCCCAGCCGGTCACGGCGATGAGGTACATCGACTCGCCCCAGGTCTTCTCCCGAATGCGTTGGGCGACCTCGTAGCCATTCAGTTTCGGCAAGCCGATGTCGAGCAGCACCACCTCGGGAAGAAAGGTTTCCGCAGTGGAGAGGGCCGATTCTCCGTCGTGCGCGGTGCGCGTATCGTGGCCCATGATCTGCAGCATCATGGCCATGCTCAGGGCGGAGTCGTGATTGTCGTCGACCACAAGAATTCTGAACCGCCGTGGCGCGGCTGCAGGGGTGACGGGTCGGTTAAGGTCGGGCATGGTGTTGTCGACAAGCATTCGCATCATCCATTCATCGGATCAGCTGGCCTGTCGGGCTGGGACGGGCCACGCTCAACCGGTTTTACGGTCGTGCAACTTGTCTGCCAACCTTCAAACCTGGCGAGGCACACGCTTCGACTCGACGCGCCCACTAGGATGGGCGCGTCTCGCTCAGGGCAGGCGGACTGCCGGGGCGCCATGATAGGCTCAAAAGATGGCCCGCGCGACCCCTGTAGAAGATGAGACCGCACTCATCGCTCAGCTCCGCGCGGGTGACGAAGCGGCGTTCGAGCAGGTGGTGCGCCAATACGGCGGCCGTCTCCTCGCGGTGGCACGCCGCATTGTCGGCACCGAAGAAGACGCGCGCGACGTGGTGCAGGACGCTTTCCTGAATGCGTTCCGCAGCCTCGATCGGTTTGAAGGCAACGCGAAGCTTTCGACCTGGCTGCACCGGATTGCCGTGAACGCCGCGCTGATGAAGTTGCGCACACGTAAGCGCAAGCCCGAACAGCCGATCGACACGCTTCTGCCGGGGTTTCAGGAGGATGGACATTTCGAGGAGCGGTTCCAGAGCTGGGAGGAACCGGTCGACAAGGCGCTGGAGCGGGCGGAGAATCGCGAGTTGGTGCGCCAGCAGATAGACGCGCTGCCCGATAGCTACCGTACCGTTCTCGTGCTGCGCGACATCGAAGGTCTAGATACCGAGGAAACCGCCAAGATGCTTGGGTTATCCGTCAACGCCACGAAGATCCGGCTACACCGTGCCCGCCAGGCGTTGCGCACCATGCTGGCGCCGCATTTCGAAGGGGCCCGCTCATGAAGTGCCGGGAGCTCGCGGAATTCCTCTTCGAATACGTCAGCGGCGAGCTGGCCGTCGAGCGCCGCGAGCACTTCGAATTCCACCTCAGTAAATGCGGCAACTGCCACCAGTATCTCGTGCAGTACCAGATGACGATCAAGGCCGGCAAGATCGCCTGCGGCGATTTGAGCGACGAACTCCCTGCCAACATTCCTGAAGATCTCGTCAAAGCTGTACTCGCGGCTCGCAAACTCTAAAAACCTCCCTTCGCGGCTTGTGCACAAGGTGCACGTTGTGCACAGCGTGCACGCTCAAGTTGACACGTCTTGTATCAACCCATATATTTGATCTGTGTCAACTCATGAGCTGATTTTCATCTCGGTGGCGGCGCGGTTGCTCGACATGCACCCGCAGACGCTGCGCAAGTACGAGCGCCTGGGGCTGGTGCGGCCGGCGCGCACGGTGGGCAGCATGCGGCTCTACTCGCGCGAGGAGATCGAGAAGCTCCGCTTCATCAAGCGGCTCGTGGATGACGCGGGAGTCAATCTTGCAGGCGTTCAGCAATTATTGTCGGTGGCCGAAGCCATGCAGCGCATGCGACCGCTGGTCCGGCCAGCGGCGTTGCAGCGGGGCTCGAGCCGGCGGCGACTCATACGCGAAATGGACCAGTTGGCATCGTTGCTGGGCTTGGACCCCTTCGACTCGGATCTCGTGTTCCGTGGAACACGAGATCCTCGCTCAGGGCGGGGCGCGACGTAGTCATGGACTTCAGGGACTACTACTCCACGCTCGGGATCTCGAAGACCGCCTCCGCTAAGGAGATCAAGCAGGCGTTCCGGAAGCTGGCCCGGAAGTATCACCCTGACGTGAACCCGGGCGACAAGGCCGCGGAAGCCAAGTTCAAGGAAGTGAACGAGGCCAACGAAGTGCTGAGCGATCCCGACAAACGAAAGAAATACGACGAGCTGGGAGCGAACTGGCGCGCCTACGAGAACGCGCCTCCGGGCGCGCGGCCGTCGGCCGGCTCGCCGTTCGGCGGCGGGCAATGGACAACGCGCGGCGGCCCGGGCGGCTTTCGCACCATGAGCGAAGAGGAAATGGCCGACATGTTCGGCGGCGCCGGGGGTGACAGCCCCTTCTCCGACTTCTTCAACACGTTCTTTGGCGGCATGGGTGGCGACGAGGCCCAGGGCGGCGCCGGCGCTCGCGCGCGCAACAGCCGCGCCCGCAACCGCAAGGGCCAGGACGTCGAGCACCCCTTCGAGCTCGATCTCGAGGATGCGATCAAAGGCAGCGTACAGCGGTTGCAGCTGCGGCACGACGGCCACGCGCGCACCGTGGAAGTGCGCATCCCGCCCGGTGTGACCGAAGGATCGCGCGTGCGCGTGGCCGGTGAAGGCGGACGCGGTGCCGGCAGCGGGCCGAGCGGCGACCTGTACCTACGCGTGCAGTTGAAGCCCCACCCCGTGTTCGACGTGAAAGGCCGCGACGTCTACACGCGCTCGCGCGTGCCGGTGCCGACGGCGGTGCTCGGCGGCGAAGTCGACGTGGTCACGCCCGAATCAAAAAAGCTGCGGTTGAAGCTGCCACCGGGCACGCAGAGCGGCCAGCGATTCCGCCTGCGCGGTCACGGCCTGCCGCAGGTGGGAAAACCGGACGAGCGTGGCGACCTGTACGCGAACGTAGAAGTGGAAATCCCGAAGGAGCTGTCGGACGAGGAACGCAGGCACTATGAGGCGCTGCGCGAGCAATTAAAAGTTCCAAATTAAAGACTAAAAACGATGAATCTCAACAAGTTCACGGAGAAGGCACAGGAAGCAGTCGTCGGCGCGCAGGCGCTGGCCTCGGAGCTCAAACACGCACAGATCGAGCCGGAGCATCTGCTGGTCACGCTTGCCGAGCAAGCCGATGGCGTGGTGCCGAGTGTGCTGCGCAAGCTCGGCGCGGACCCGGCCGGGCTTGCGAAGGCGGCGCGCGAGCATTTGAAAAAGCAGCCGAGCGCGTATGGCGGCGCCGAACCTCACCTCTCCCCTCGCCTTCGCGTGGTGACCGACGCGGCGCAAGCCGACGCCAAACGCATGCAGGACGAGTTCGTCAGCACCGAGCACCTGCTGCTCGGCCTGCTTGAAGAACCCGGCAAGTCGCCCGGCGTGGAATTGTTCAAGGCACACCGCATCACGCGCGACAAAGTGCTCGAGGCCTTGAGCGAGGTGCGCGGCAGCCAGCGCGTGACGGATCAGAATCCTGAAGGCAAGTACGAGGCGCTGCAGAAATACGGTCGCGATCTCACCGAGCTGGCGCGCAAGGGCAAGCTCGATCCGGTCATCGGACGGGACGAGGAGGTCCGGCGCGTTATCCAGGTGCTGTCGCGCCGCACCAAGAACAACCCTGTGCTGATCGGCGAACCCGGCGTCGGCAAGACCGCCATCGTCGAAGGCCTCGCCCAGCGTATTGTTCGCGGCGATGTGCCGGAAGGCCTCAAGAACAAGCAGATCGTGACACTCGACATGGGGTCGCTCATTGCCGGCGCGAAGTACCGCGGCGAGTTCGAGGATCGCCTGAAGGCCGTGCTCAAGGAAGTGGTCGACTCAAGCGGTCAGATCGTGCTCTTCATCGACGAGCTCCACACGGTGGTGGGCGCCGGCGCAGCCGAAGGCTCGATGGACGCATCGAACATGCTCAAGCCCATGCTGGCGCGCGGCGAGCTGCACACCATTGGCGCTACGACGCTCAACGAGTATCAAAAGTACATCGAAAAGGATGCTGCGCTCGAACGGCGCTTCCAGCCAGTCAACGTTGGCGAGCCGACCGTCGAAGACACCATCAGCATTCTGCGCGGGCTGCGAGAACGCTACGAGGTGCATCACGGCGTGAAGTTCAAGGACGCTGCGCTCGTGGCGGCCGCGGTGCTGTCGCATCGCTACATTTCCGATCGGTTCCTGCCCGACAAGGCCATCGACCTGATGGATGAAGCCGCCTCGAAGCTGCGCATGGAGATCGATTCCCTGCCGGTGGAGTTAGACGAGGTCCAGCGGCGCATGATGCAGCTCGAAATCGAGCGTGAGGCGCTGCGCAAAGAGAAAGACGCCGCGTCGAAGGAGCGGCTGACGCGGCTCGAGCGCGATCTCGCGAACTTGAAGGAAGAAGCGACAGAGCTGCGAACGCATTGGGAACAGGAAAAGGAAGCGATCCAACGCGGTCGAGCGCTCAAGGAAAAGCTCGAACAGGCGAAAGTCGAGGTCGAACACGCGCAGCGGGCCGGTGACTACGGCAAAGCGTCGGAGCTGCAGTACGGCCAGGTGCCGCAGCTCGAAACGGAAATCAAGCAACAGGAACAGCGCCTCCAGGAGCTGCAGAAGGCGAAGAGCATGCTCAAGGAGGAAGTGGACGAAGAAGACATCGCCGGGATCGTCGGCAAGTGGACCGGCATTCCGGTAAGCCGCTTGCTGGAAGGCGAGGTGCAGAAGCTGCTCAAGATGGAAGAGCGCCTGCACCAACGCGTGGTCGGACAAGAGGAAGCCATTCGCGCGGTAGCCAACGCCATTCGCCGCGCGCGGGCTGGGTTGCAGGATCCCAATCGTCCACTTGGCAGCTTCATCTTCCTGGGTCCTACGGGCGTCGGCAAGACCGAGCTGGCGCGCGCGCTCGCGGAGTTCATGTTCGACGATGAGCATTCGCTGATTCGCATCGACATGTCCGAGTACCAGGAGAAGCACAGCGTCTCGCGCATGATCGGCGCGCCGCCCGGATACGTGGGTTATGACGAGGCCGGCCAGCTCACGGAAGCCGTCCGGCGGCGCCCCTACGCGGTGGTGCTGTTCGACGAGATCGAGAAGGCCCATCCCGAAGTCCTGAACGTGCTACTCCAGTTACTCGATGACGGCCGGCTCACCGACGGCAAGGGCCGCGTGGTGGACTTCCGCAACACCGTGGTCGTGATGACCTCGAACATTCGCGATCAGGATTCGCTCCGCTCGCATTTCCGCCCCGAATTCATCAACCGGATCGACGAGATTGTGTTTTTCCACTCGCTCGATCAGGAACACATCAAGCAAATCGTGGAAATTCAGCTGCGCGGGCTCCTCAAGCGCCTGGCCGAGCGGAAAATCACGGTTGAGCTGAGCGAGGGGGCGAAAGACTTCCTCGTCCGTGAGGGTTATGATCCGGTGTATGGGGCGCGTCCGCTCAAGCGCGCCCTGCAGCGGCGACTGCTGGATCCTCTCGCGCTGCGCGTCCTCGACGGCGCGTTCCGTGAGGGCGACACCGTCGTGGTGGACGTGGCTGGAGACGAACTGAGCTTTACGAAAGGTCAGACCGTTCATGCCTAGTCCCAGCTTGCCGCCTGGCGGGAAAGAACGCCGGCAGCAGCCGCCCAAGCCCACCGCGCTCTGGTGGGTGCTCGGCGTGCTGACGCTGCTGGCCATCGGCCAGGCCTATTTCCTGGCGCCCGCGGGACGGCAGATCTCCTACAGCGAGTTCAAGACCCTGGTCCGATCCGGACAGGTCGCCGAGGTCGCCGTCGGCGACTCGGTCATCCACGGCACGCTGAAGAAGACCGAGAGCGGCGCGACGACGTTTACCACCACGCGCATCGAGGATCCCAAGCTGGTCGAAGAGCTCGAGGCGGCCACCGTGAAATATTCCGGTGAAGTGGTCAGCCGGTGGCTGCCCGAAGTGCTTGGCTGGGGGGTGACGATCCTGTTGCTGATTGCGGCCTGGTCGTTCTTCTTCCGCCGCATCGGCGGCGCGGAAGGCGGCGTGATGTCGTTCGCGCGGAGCCGCGCGAAAATCTACGCCGAAGACGACGTCAAGACGACATTCCAGGATGTGGCGGGCGTTGACGAAGCGGCGCAGGAGCTGCGCGAGATCGTCGAGTTCCTGAAGAACCCGCGCAAGTTCACCAATCTCGGCGGCAAGATTCCGAAGGGCGTGTTGCTGGTGGGTCCGCCGGGCACGGGCAAGACGCTGCTCGCGCGCGCGGTGGCCGGCGAAGCGAAGGTGCCGTTCTTCAGCCTGAGCGGATCGGAGTTCGTCGAGATGTTCGTCGGCGTGGGCGCGGCGCGCGTCCGCGATCTGTTCTCCCAGGCCGAAGCCAAGGCGCCGTGCATCGTCTTCATCGACGAGCTCGACGCGCTGGGCAAGGCGCGCGTGCAAAGCCCCATTGGCAGCCACGAAGAACGCGAACAGACGCTCAACCAGCTGCTCGCGGAAATGGACGGCTTCGACGCGCGCAAGGCCATCATCATCATGGCGGCGACCAACCGTCCCGAGGTGCTCGACGCTGCGCTGATGCGCCCGGGCCGTTTCGATCGGCAGGTCCTGGTCGACAAACCAGATGTGGAAGGACGTGTCGAGGTCCTCAAGATTCACGTGCGCAACGTGAAGCTCGACCCCTCGATCGACCTGCGCAAGGTGGCCGTGCGCACCGCCGGCTTTGCCGGTGCCGATCTTGCCAACCTCGTGAACGAAGCGGCGTTACTCGCTGCCCGCCGCGACGGCACGGCCGTCGAGATGCGCGACTTCAACGAAGCGATCGATCGCCTGGTGGCGGGCCTCGAGAAGAAGCGCGTGATGAGCACGCGCGAGCGCGAGATTGTGGCGTATCACGAGTCGGGTCACGCCATTGTGGCCAGCGTGCTCCCCAACATGGATCCGGTGCACAAGATCTCGATCGTCGCGCGCGGCTTCGGCGCCCTCGGCTACACGATGCAGTTGCCGCTCGAAGATCGTTACCTGATGCAGCGCGGCGACCTGCTCAACCAGCTCGCCATCCTGCTCGGCGGGCGCGCGGCGGAAGAAATTGCGGTCGGCGAGATCTCCACCGGCGCGCAGAACGATCTGCAGCGCGTGACCGACGTAGCGCGGGCGATGGTCACCGAATGGGGCATGAGCGAGAAACTTGGCACCGTCAACTACGACAATTCGCGCCGCGGCCGGTTCCTCGATGTGGGCATGCCTGCCGATCGCGGCCTTTATAGCGAAGAGACCGCCCGCGTGATCGACGAAGAGGTGAAGGCCATCGTTGCCGGTGCCCTCAACGAAGCCCGACGAGTGCTCCGCGAAAACCGCGACATCCTGGAGCGCGTGACCCGGTTCCTGCTCGAGAAGGAAGTGATGGAGGGCGACGAGCTGCGCGCCATGTTTGCGGCCCCCCGGGCAGTGAACCTCTGAACCTCCGAACCAGCTGAACCTCTGAACCCCTTGAACTTTTGAACCCTTGAACCCGTATTGACTACATTGCAGGCACTCATATAGCCTGCAATGCAGACATGGCACCCATCTACCTCGGAGAGTTCGAATACGCCGTCCTGCTCGCGGTGCTGCACCTCGACGCGGACGCCTACGCGGTCCCCGTCCGTGAGCTGATCGAAGAACGCACCGGCCGGCCGGTGGCGAGAGGCGCCCTGTATACCGGGCTCGATCGCCTCGAGGCCAAGGGCTGCCTGCGCTCGCGCATGGGCGACGCCACCGAGGAGCGCGGCGGCAAGGCGCGTCGATATTTCACGGTCACCGCGGCCGGCCTCAAGGCCATTCGCGCGACGCACGAATCCCTCAGCAACATGGCCAGGGGCCTCGAGTCCATCTTGGAGCAGTCATGAGATTCGCCGAACAACTCGTGTCGGTCGTCGTTCGTGATCCCGAGCACCGCGAGTCGATCATGGGCGACCTTCGCGAAGAATATACGCGGCAGGTGCGGCGACTGGGCGCTGCTCGGGCCACGCGCTGGCACCTGCGACAAAGCGCGGGCATCGCGATGCGATATGGACTGGCACGAGTGCTCCGCCGCAAGCCGCCCGTGCGCTGGATCGCCATTGCCGAACACGACACCGATGGCCGCTGGTGGACCGGCCTGACGCGCGATGCTCTCTATGCGTGGCGTTCGGTTGCACAGCGCCCCGCCCTGGCGTCGGTAGTGGTCATCACGCTCGCTGTCGCATTGGCATCCAACAGCACCACCTACAGCCTCATGGACGCACTCGTGCTGCGTCCGTACCGATTCGCCGGTGTCGATAGGCTCCTGGTGGTGACCACCGCGGCGCCCGACGATTCTTTCATCGATCGTGACAACTCCTCGCCCGCTGATTTTCGCGAATGGCGGGAGCGCGCCGCCTCGGTGTCGCAATGGACGATGTACCAGTGGTGGGACGCGAACCTGTCGGGTGTGGACATTCCCGAAGACGTGCCTGGCTTTTACGTGTCCCCCGGATTCTTCACGCTGCTGGGCTCGCCGCCGGCGCTGGGCCGCGAATTTCTCGACGAGGAGGGGCGCCCCGGCAAGCATCGCCGTGTCGTACTTGGCCACGCCCTCTGGCAGCGGCGATTCGCCGGTGACCCGCAGATCGTCGGCAAGTCGGTGCGCTTCGACGGCGAGCCGTACGAAGTGGTCGGCGTCGCGCCTGAGGGTTTCAGAATTCCGGACGGCGCCGAGGTCTGGGCGCCGCTGGCATTGACCGACGAGCAGTGGGCCA
This sequence comes from uncultured Acidimicrobiia bacterium, assembly GCA_963784445.1. GTDB lineage: Bacteria > Acidobacteriota > Vicinamibacteria > Vicinamibacterales > UBA2999 > 12-FULL-67-14b. The sequence goes on from CAWARO010000005.1 coordinate 244,310, forward strand.
ATCGCCGGTCGAATTCCCACGGCGTCTTCGCGCGGCTCGCCGACGGCCACACCCCGGAATCGGCGCGGGCCGAGATTACCTCGATCGTCGAAACACAGCGCCGCGACTTTCCAGACACCAACAAAAACCGGTTGGCCCGCGTGATGACGTTCACGCAAGGGATGGCCGACCCCGGCGCCGGCCCGTTCATCGGCATCTGGCAGGCCGCCGCGCTGCTGCTCCTGCTGATCGCGTGCGCGAATATCGCCAACCTGTTGATGGCGCGCGGATCGGAACGCAGCCAGGAATACGCGGTGCGGCTCGCACTCGGTGCCAGCCGCACCCGCCTCTTCACGCAGACGCTGCTGGAAGGCCTGATGTTGTCGGCGGTCGCGGTCGCGCTGGCCATGCCGCTAACCGCGATCGGGCTCGGCCTGTCGCGGGCGTCGATTCCGGCCTCGGTGCTGCGATTCATTCCCGGCTGGGCGTTCATCCGCCTCGACGTGCAACTCTTCCTCGTCACTGCCGGTCTGGCAACGGTCGCGATGCTGCTGTTCTCGGTTATTCCAGCCTTGCAGGCGATGCGCGCGCACGTCTCAGATACGTTGCGGCAATCGGGACGTACCCTCACCCCTGGACGTCGGCGCCAGTGGCTGCGCAGCACGCTCGCCACCACCCAGGTCGCGTTGGCGCTGGCGCTGTTATTTGGATCGACCTGGCATTGACGGCGGCGGATCGGACCGTGAACGGCGCGCTGGGGTTTGACAAACGCAACGTGCTGGTCGCAACGGTGAATCTCCCCGAGCGCACGTATGCCGATCCCGAGAAGCGGCGGCTGTTTATCAACGGCGTGATGGACGGCATGCGTGCCATTCCGGCCGCGACCGATATCGGCGTCACGAACAACATCCCGTCGGGCTTCAACAACAACGGCCGGGCCTTCTTTCCTGAAGGCGAAGAGCTGGCGCCGTCCGAGGCGCGCATCGTCAACCTGCGATTGAGCTCCAACGGGTATTTCAGCGCGTTGAAGATTCCGTTGGTGCGGGGCCGCTGGTTTGAAGGCACCGACCGCCCCGACACGGTGCCGGTCGCGCTGGTCAGCGCGTCGCTCGCGCGGCGGTACTGGCCGGACCAGGAAGCTGTCGGCAAGCGCTTCAAGCTCGCGGCCGATGGCCCGTGGATGACGGTGGTTGGCGTGACCGGCGATGTGGTGCACAACTGGTTTACGCGGCGCGAAGAAACGGTGTACCGGCCGATCAGCCAATCGCCGACCTACGGCGGCGACTTTGTGGTTCGCACGGTAGGCGATCCAACCGCGCTCGCCGGCGATTTGCGCCGCGCCGTTGCGGCGATGGATGCCGATCAACCGGTCGCGTCGCTGTCGACGCTCGAGTCAATGGTGTCCGAACGGGCCGCTGGCTTCACCTTCATCGCCCGCGCGCTCGGCGTGGTCGCGGCGATTGCATTGGTGTTGTCGCTGCTCGGCATTTACAGCCTGATGGCGTTCCTCACCACTCAACGCACCCAGGAGATCGGCGTCCGCATGGCGCTCGGCGCCGGCCGGTGGCAGGTGATTCGCGCGATTACCTCGCGCGCGCTCGCCATCACCGTGGTCGGTTCCGTCGTCGGCGCGGCCTTCGCGTTCGGCATCGGCCGCGTCATGCAATCGCTCCTGTTCGGCCTGGTGACCATGAACATCACGCTCCTCGGAGGCTTGGTGCTGGTACTGGCCATGGCGGCGCTGATGGCCGCTTACCTGCCGGCCCGCCGTGCCGCGCGCATCGATCCGATGTCAGCATTGCGCGAGTCCTGACGTATAGTTTCGGCCGAGGTTGCCCTTGGCCGAACTGTTCGTTCAGACCTATAGCCCCGTCGCCGGCAGCATTTTTCTTTCCGCACTCGTCGCTTCCATTCCGCCGCTGCTGCTCGCATTGATGCTGGCCTGGTGGCGCTTTGCGCCATGGAAGTCAGCAATCGCCGGCGCCACCAGCGCGGCGCTGCTCGCGTGGCTGGTATGGGGCATGCCGTTCGGTCTTACGGTGGCGGCGGCCCTGCACGGCATGGCTTTCGGCCTGTGGCCGATCAGCTGGATCGTGGTGATGTCGGTGCTCTTCTACAACCTCTCGGTAGAAAGCGGCGACTTCGACGTCATCCGCCGGTCGCTGGCTCGGCTGACAACCGATCGAAGAATCCAAGTGCTTCTCGTCGCCTTCTGCTTCGGTGCATTGATCGAAGGTATCGCGGGATTCGGCGCGCCCGTGGCGATCACTGCCTCGATGCTCGCCGGCTTGGGCTTCGAGCCGATCATGGCGGCCGTGCTCGCGCTCATCGCCAACACCGCGCCGGTGGCTTTCGGATCGCTCGGCATTCCGGTGACCACGCTCGGCGGCCTGCTGGCGCCGATGCTCGGTGAGGATGTTCAGACCACCACCCGCGCGCTGTCGGCGATGGTCGGACGGCAGTTGCCGTTCTTCTCGCTGATTATTCCCGCGTATCTCGTGGTGCTGTACGCCGGCTGGGGCCGCATGATTGCGGTGCTGCCCGCGGTGCTGATGGCCGGCGTCACGTTTGCGATCGGCCAGTTCGCGGTGTCGAATTTTGTCGGTCCCGAGCTGACAGATACGCTGGCGGCGCTGTTTTCTCTCGCCGCGGTGGCGCTGTTGCTGAAGTTCTGGCAGCCGCGGGACGGCTATACCGACGGTGTGCAGGCGCCGGTCGAAGATACCCGGGACCCCTCGTCTCGTGTCTGGCGCGCGTACGCGACCTACGGCATTCTGATCGTGACCGTCCTGATCGGCCAGATCGGCAATTTCGCGGGCATGTCGCAGCTGCAACCGCCGGCGAACGTGACGATGTTCCTGCGCTGCGGCCAGATCGGCAACCGGCTGTGTCCGGAACCGTGGATCGGACAGACAGCGGCGGCCAATCCGCAGGGCTTCCGCTTCCCCGTCTGGGAATTCAACTGGCCGGGCGCGTATCAAATGGTCGACGGCAAGCCGACGGCGATTGTGCAGCGGACGACGCCGGTGGTCGCCACGACTTCGCCGTATCCACTGACCTACCGCCTCGATTTTCTGGCCACGGCGGGCACGCTCGTGATGTTCGCGAGCTTGATCGCGTTCGTGGCGATGCTCGCCGCCGGCGCGAGCCCCGGCATACTGGGCGCCGCCGTTCGAAAGACTTTCACGCAGTTGCGGCTGCCGGTCGTCACCATCGCGTTCATTCTCTCGATTGCGACGGTAATGAATTATTCCGGCATGACCTCGTCGATGGCGCTCGCACTGGCCGCCACCGGCTGGCTGTTCCCGTTCTTCTCCGCGTGGCTGGGGATGCTCGGCGTATTCCTCACCGGCAGCGACACGTCATCGAATACCTTGTTCGGGCCGCTGCAGGCGACCACGGCACGGGTGTCGGGGCTCGATCCGATCCTGATGGGTGCGACGAATAGTTCCGCTGGTGTGATGGGCAAGATGATCAGCCCGCAGAATCTGTCGGTGGGCGCCGCCGGCGTGGGTGCCGTGGGCCGTGAAGGAGAAATCTTCAGCAAAGTGATCGTCCACAGCCTCATCCTGACGTTCCTGATGGGCCTGCTTGCGATGTTCCAGCAGTACGTGGCGCCGTGGATGATTCCTACGTTGTAGGGGGTGGCTCTGTCGGCATCTTCTTCGGTCCTGGCGCCGCTTCGCCGGCCTCGAAGTTACACAGTTTGTGTGAGCCGTCGCAGAACGGCTTCTCTTTCGACTGGCCGCAGCGGCAGAGCGCGAACGGACGTTTCGGCACTACGTACTCCGCCCCGGTCCAATCGACCAACTTCACATCATCGCCCTCGATCAGCAACGAACCGTTCTGCCGAACCTTAATCGTGGTCATTACGAACCCTTCTGCATCGCGTTGAGGAATTCGGCGTTGCTCTTCGTCTTCGCCATTTTGTCGAGCAGCAGCTCCATGGCTTCGACGGGCGAGAGCGGATTCAACACCTTGCGCAGCACCCAGATGCGATTGAGATCCTCTTTCGGAATGAGGAGCTCTTCCTTGCGGGTGCCGCTTTTCAGGATGTCGATCGCCGGGAACGTGCGCTTGTCCGACAGCTTCCGGTCAAGATGGATTTCCTGGTTGCCGGTGCCCTTGAACTCTTCGAAGATCACATCGTCCATGCGCGAGCCGGTGTCGATCAGCGCCGTGGCGACAATCGTCAGCGAGCCACCCTCTTCGATGTTGCGGGCGGCGCCGAAAAAGCGCTTCGGCTTCTGCAAGGCATTGCTGTCGAGACCGCCTGAGAGCACCTTGCCCGAGGCCGGAATCACCGTGTTATAGGCGCGGGCCAGGCGCGTGATCGAGTCGAGCAGGATCAGCACGTCCTTCTTGTGTTCGACGAGGCGCTTCGCCTTTTCGATTACCATCTCGGCCACCTGCACGTGGCGCTGCGCGGGCTCGTCGAAGGTCGACGAGATCACTTCGCCGTCAACCGAGCGCTGCATGTCGGTGACTTCTTCCGGGCGCTCGTCGATCAGCAGGACGATGAGATAGACCTCGGGGTGGTTTTTCGCCACCGACTGCGCGATGGCTTGCAACAGCATCGTCTTGCCGGTGCGCGGTGGCGCCACGATCAAGCCACGCTGGCCCTTGCCCAGGGGCGTCATCAGGTCCATCACGCGCGCGGACAGCCCCTCGGCGTCGGTTTCGAGCTTGACGCGCTCGAGCGGATAGAGCGGCGTGAGGTTTTCGAAGAACAGCTTCTCGCGGGCCTGGTCGGGCGCTTCGAAGTTGACGGCTTCGACCTTGATCAGCGCGAAGTACCGCTCCCCTTCCTTGGGCGGCCGGATTTGGCCGGAGACCGTGTCGCCAGTCTGCAAGTCGAACTTGCGAATCTGCGACGGCGACACGTAGATGTCGTCGGGACCAGGCAGATAGTTGTAGTCGGGCGCGCGGAGAAACCCGAAGCCGTCGGGCAGCACTTCGAGGACGCCTTCCGAGAAGATGAAGCCGCTCTGCTCGGTCTGCGCCTTGAGGATCTGGAAAATCAGCTCCTGCTTGCGCATGCCGGTGGCGCCGGCCACCTCCAGATCCTTGGCGACCTGCGTCAGGTTCTGGATGGTCATCTCTTTCAGATCGGTGATGTTGAGGCCGGGGCGCTTGGCTTCTTGCAGGGCGTGTTCGGCGGCTTCGCCGGCGACGTCTGGCTGCGGCGGCGGCTGATGACCGCGGTGGGGTCCGTGACGCTTATGACTGGGCATGCGGGCTATCCAAAGTAATGGGGGGTTTTAGTTGTCAGGCTCAGGTGAGTTGCGGAGCAGGTCCGCGAGAGAGAACGGAGGCTTAGCGAGGCGGAGCCGCAACAAACAAGCTCGCCCTTTCATGCGGAGCCTCGCTAGTATAGCAGAAGTGCATCGCATCACGCTGCCGCTGCTGCTGCTCGCGGCGCTGACCTTTTTTACCGGCCTGGGGCGAGGCGCCATCACCGATTCCGACGAGGCTTTCTACGCCGAATCTGCTCGTGAGATGGTGGCCTCGGGCGACTGGCTGACCCCACATTACAACTACGAGCCACGTTTTCAGAAGCCGGTGCTCTATTACTGGCTCACGGCGGCGACCTATCTCGTGTTCGGCCCGACCGAGTTTGGGGCGCGCCTGTGGTCGGCGATGGCCGGCCTGGGACTGGTCATGGTGACAGCAGCCTGCGGCCGCCGATGGTATGACGAGCCCACGGGGTTCCTGGCGGGGGCCATCGTCGCCACCAATTTCGGTTATTTCACCATCGCGCGCATGGCGTTGCCCGATCTGCCGCTCACTTTCTGTATCACGATGGCGATCTGGGCGGCACTGGTGTCGACGCTGGAATCCGAGCGATCGCCGCGCAAGTTCGTGCTGCTCGCGGCGCTCGGCTTGGGCCTCGGGTTCCTGATGAAGGGGCCGGTCGGCCTGATTATTCCTATCCTCGTCATCGTTCCCCTGCTGGCGATCGAGCGCCGCTCGATCGCGTTGACCCCGATCGACATCGTCCTCGGGTTCGTGGTGATGCTGGCGGTGTCGATGCCGTGGTACTTGCTGATGTGGTGGCGGCACGGTAACGAATATCTGCAAAGTTTCTTCGTCGGCGACAACTTCGAGCGCTTCGCCACGGATCGCTTCAACGATCCACGGCCATGGTGGTTTTACGTCCCGGTGGTCGCCGGCGGCCTCTTGCCGTGGACGTCGCTGGCGCTGGTGTGGCTTGGACCGATCACGCAATTCCTCCGGAGGCGTCGCGACGTCGGCACGGTTGATTTGCGGTTGATGATATGGGCCATCCTGCCCTTGGTGTTCTATACGCTCTCGGTCGGCAAGCAACCGCGTTACGTCCTGCCGGTGTTGCCGCCGCTGGCCTTGTTGCTGGCTGCGGCCATTGTGGAGCGGACGCAGGAGTGGCGCGGCTACGAGGGGGTCCGCTCGATGCCCCGCCGCGCGCTGCCGGTGGTGGTTGGTTCGTTTCTCGCTGGCGCGTTTCTCGTGGCCCTGGGCGTGCTGCTCTATCGCGCACAGCCGCTCTTGATCAACGTGCAGCCGATTTTCACGACCATCGCGTCGGCGGTGATCGTGGTGATGGGCGCGCTGGTGATCCTGATGGCCGTGTCAGGCAACTGGCGCGCCGCCCCCGCGGTGATCGCCATTGCCGCGGCACTCACCTTGCCGGCGATCCAGTACGGCGCCTTGTCGAGCGGCGGCGACGACACCGTGCAACAGATGGCGCGGCTCGTGACCCAAAATCGGAGCGCCTCGGGAGAGGTCGGCACCTACGGAGTGTTCGTTCGCAACCTGGTGTTTTATACCGGCGTCAAGACCACCGACATCATCGACGATGAGCAGGCACGGAATTTTCTGATGCAGGATCGACGAGCGTTGATGGTAGCGACGGCGGAGTCGATCGATCGGCTCGAGCGCGAACATGGCCTGAAGGTTCATCGGATCGCCGAGTTGCCCTACTTCAACGAAGCTGGTATCAGAGTGCGGACGCTGTTGTGGCCCGATCCCGCCCGCGACCTCACGCGCGTCGTGCTGATAGCAAACAGATAGGCGGAGCCTCGATTCAACAGAAGATCAGAAGGTAGCAAGAGTTAGAAGGACTCTTCTTTCAGCTCCAACAACAACCTTCTGATCCTTACGACCTTCCTAATGGTGCCGCTGTCCCGGAGGCATCGTGTTGCCCCGATGATGCGCGCAGCTCACTTTCGGGTTGAACGGCGCGAACACGCCGTTGGGATTCTCCCGATAGATCCACACGTGCCGATCGTAATGAGGCTCGAACATGTGGGCCTCGTCGGCAGGCGTCGATGGATCGTTCACCATGAAGTTGTACGGGACACCATGGAACGTCGGCGGCGTCTTATGACCGGCCGCTTTCCATGCGGCTGCGAAGGCGAGGTTCTCCACCGCCACCAGTTCCAGCGAGCCATTCGCCTGCGGTTCGTAAATCAGGATGCTTGGCGTGAGGAAGTCAGTGTGGACACCGATGCCGTTCACGCGCGGATTCGGCGGCGCCGTGATGCCGAGCAGGTCGGGCCGGAAGTAGTGCACGCCCATGGCGCCCAACGCGGCAGGTCGTCCCATCATCTCCGCGGTGTCACAGAGATCGAACGGGTCGCGGATGAAGCCCTCCGCCAACGCCACCTTCACGTCGCGGAAGCGCTCGGTCGCCTTGCGGACCGCGGCCAAATCAGGTTCGGCAATCTCACTCGAAGGAAGCACGGCGTCTGCTCGGAGCGCAGATGCCGCGATTGCGATCAGCAAGAACCCGCTGGCGAGTATGCCCAGCCTCGACGCCGTCATCGTTGACCTCCGGTTGGGCGACCGTGAGGCCGCCACTCGGTGGATAGCTTAACATGACTGCTGAGCTGGCGGGAGTGGCGCCGATCTAACAGAAGATCAGAAAGTAGCAAGGGTTAGAAGGGATTACATTGCTCAGCCCAAAAAAAAGCCTTCTGATCCTTGCGACCTTCTTAACTTCTGTAAGAGAGGTCTCTTGGACAGTCTAGCGAGTGGCCGCGAGCTTGCCCGACGATTCCAGCTTCTTGACGAACGACTGAATTCGGTCGACGCCTTCCTTCAAACGCTCGATCGACGTCGCGTACGACAAGCGGAAGAATCCTGGCGAGTCAAAGCCTTCACCGGGTGTGACCGCGACGGCCACTTCTTTCAACAACGCCTCGGCGAACTCCCCGCTGCTCTTGATGCCGTTCGGCGAAAGCAGATCAGCGATGTACGGGAACAGGTAAAAGGCCCCACCGGGCTTCAGGCAGACGAACCGCGGGTCGGCGGTCAGCCAGGCGTGCACCGAGTCGCGCCGCTTCCGATACTCGTTGAGCATCATCGCGACGCCGTCTTGCGGCCCGGTGAGCGCGGCGATGCCGGCCTTCTGCGTAATCGAATTGATGTTCGACGTCGAGTGGCCCTGAATCACGTTGCACTGCCCGATCACTTCCTTCGGGCCGATCGCCCAGCCGCATCGCCAACCCGTCATCGCGTACGCCTTCGACGCGGCGCTGCAGATGATGGTGCGGTCGCGCATTTTCTCGAACAGGATGCCAATGACGTTGTGCGAGGCGACGTCGTAGATCAGTTTTTCGTACGTGGTGTCGGCGACGATCCAGATGCCGCGGGCCGCCGCGGCGTCGGCAATCGCCGTCAGGTCGTCCTCGGAAATCAGCGCGCCGGTCGGGTTACAAGGCGAGTTGATGATGATCGCCTTGGTGCGAGGCGTGATGGCGTCGATGATCGCGTCGGCCTTGATTGCAAAGCCGTCTTCCATGTGCGTCTGCACGATCACCGGCGTGGCGTCGGCCAGCTTGATCTGATCGACGATGCTCGGCCAGAACGGGCCGTGCGTAATCACTTCATCGCCGGGCCCGAACAGCACCATCGCGGTGTTGTAGAGCGCCTGCTTCGCGCCGGCGGTGATGATCACCTCTTCTGGTTTGAACTGGACGCTGTAATCGAGCTGATACCGATGCGCCACCGCGTCTCGCAACTCGAGCACGCCGGCCGACGGTGTGTACTTCGTGAAATTGGCAGTGATCGCCGCGTGCGCCGCGTCTTTCACGTGCTCCGGGGTGCCGAAATCCGGCTCACCCGCTCCCAGGTCGACCACGTCGACGCCTTGACGGCGCAGTCGGTCGGCTTCCGCGGCGACCCGCAATGTGGGTGACGCCACCACCCGGCTCATGCGCGACGCGTAGGTCATTTGCTGCCCTTCTTCGCCTTCTGCTTGGCCCGTAACTTCTGTTCCACCACCGGCGGCACCAGGCCCGTAATTTCGCCGCCGAGCGTAAACACCTCTTTGATCAGCCGCGAGCTGATGTAGGTATATTTCTCGTCCGGCATCATGAACACCGTTTCGATGCCGGGCGCGAGATGGCGGTTCATGAGCGCCATCTGGAATTCGTACTCGAAATCCGAGACGGCGCGCAAGCCCCGCACCAGCACAGATGCGTTCTTGAGCTGAGCGTAGTCCACCAGCAACCCGCTGAAGGTCTCCACCTGCACGTTCTCATGACCTTTGAACACGTCGCGAATGATCGCGATGCGCTCGTTCTCGGTGAACAGCGGCGTCTTTTCGACGTTGGCGAGGATGGCGACGATGATCGAGTCGAAGATCTTGGCGCCGCGCTCGATGATGTCGACGTGGCCGCTGGTCAACGGATCGAATGATCCGGGGTAGATCGCGATGCGGGGCGGATGACTCGTCATGCGTAGAAGCTCAGCGCGCTGTCGCCGGACTTCACCGTCCGCGTCAGCGCGAGGCCCGCGGGTGCCGGCGGCGTCACGCGCGACGCATGCTCGAGCACCACGATACCGTCCGGCGCCTTCTGGGTGCCGGCCTGCGTCACGGCTTCTGCCAGCTCGGCGTACTGGTACGGCGGATCCAGGACGATGATGTCGAACGGACCGCCCGGCAACGCACGTTGCAGCGCGCGCTCGACAACGTCGCGGATGATAGCACAGCGTTTCTGCTCACCGCAGAGCGTGGCGTTCTCTTCGATCAGTTTCGCGGCGCGGCGATCGCTCTCGACGCACGTCGCGGCAGCAGCCCCGCGGCTAAGCGCTTCCAGGGCCACGGCGCCGGTGCCCGCAAACACGTCGAGCACGCGTGCCCCTTGCACCCGCGGCGCGAGGATGTTGAACAAGGTCTCCCGCAGCTTGTCCGAGGTCGGCCGCAGGCCATCCCACTTCGGCGCCTTCAAGGTCCTGCCTTTATTAGTGCCAGCGATGATTCGCATGTAGAGACAACTGCAGATGGCCCCCGCCTTTAGGGGGGATCACCCTACGGTAATCAAACCGAACTGGCGCTGCCAGACGCTGCGGACGTAGTCCTGTTGCGCCGCCGTCAGCGTGCCGTTGTCGACGCGCGTGCGCGCCTCTTCGAAGGCGCGCTCCAGCAGATCGGCGTCGCGCATGAGATCGCCGGCGCGGAGGGACGGCAGGCCGTGCTGCCGGGTGCCGAAGAAATCTCCGGGCCCGCGCAACCGGAGATCGCGTTCGGCGATCACAAAGCCGTCGCTGGTTTCCGCCATCGCCTTCAGCCGTTCCCGCGCATCGTCGGACCACGGTGCCTGGTACAACAGCACGCAGGTGGACGCGTGCTCGCCGCGGCCGATGCGACCGCGCAGCTGGTGCAGCTGCGACAGGCCGAACCGCTCGGCGTGCTCGACGACCATCAGCGTGGCGTTTGCCACGTCGACGCCAACCTCGACGACGGTGGTCGAGACGAGAATCTGCAGTTCCCCGGCGAGGAAGCGACGCATCACCGCCTCTTTCTCGTCACCCTTCATGCGGCCGTGCAACAGCGCGACGCTGAACTCTGGGAAGATTCGGGTGATCTCATGGCACATCTCGGTGGCGGCCTTGAGATCGATCTTCTCCGACTCCTCGACCAGCGGGTAGATCACGTAGACCTGCCGGCCGCGGCGGATCTCGTCGCGCATCATCGCGTAGGCTTCATCGCGACGCGAGTCGGCCTTGATGATGGTCTTGATCGGCTGGCGGCCCGGCGGCAGGCCGCGGATCACCGAGACCTCCATGTCGCCGCATTCGGTCAGCGCCAGCGTGCGCGGAATCGGCGTGGCCGTCATGACCAGCACATCCGGATTCGCGCCCTTGGCCGCGAGCGTGCCGCGCTGCACCACCCCAAAGCGATGCTGCTCGTCGATCACGACCAGCGCGAGCGCCTTGAACTTGACGTGCTCCTGTACCAGAGCCTGTGTTCCCACCACGAGGTTGATCTCACCGCGCTCGATGGCCGGCAGCAGATCGCGCCGCGTGGCCGCCGTCACGCGGCCGCTGAGCAGCGCAACCCGATACGGCTTCCCGTCCAGCACTTTCATAATGGTGCGGTAATGCTGCTCGGCGAGGATCTCGGTCGGCGCCATCACCGCCACTTGAAACCCGTTCTCCATCGCGACCACCGCGGACAGTAGCGCCACAATGGTCTTACCGGCGCCCACCTCACCCTGGAGCAATCGCTGCATCGGCCACGCGCGCTGCATGTCGGCGACAATCTCCGCGAGCGCGTCACGCTGGCCCGCCGTCAGCTTGAACGGCAACACGTCGCGGGCGCGCTGGCGAATGCGGTCGTCCACCTTCGAGACCAGGAGTTTGCGGACCTGCGCGTTTTCCTTTCGCCGCAGCGCGAGGCCGGTTTGAAAGACAAAGAAGTCCTCGAACACCAGCCGGCGCTGCGCGGCAGTCATGAAGTTGTTCAAGTCGTCGATCGGCGCATCCGACGGCGGAAAGTGCGCCGTGCACAAGGCATCGTTCCGCGCGGGCCATCGTTCCCGCTCGAGGATCTCGGCAGGCACAGGATCGAAGCTGTCGGGCGGCAATTGCTCGAGCGCCTGCCAGACGAAGCGGCGTTGCATGTTCGTGGTCACGCTGCCCGTGCGTTCGTACACAGGAACGATTCTTCCCGTGTGTAACTGCACCTCTTCCGGGATCCGGGATCCGGGATCGGGGATCCGGGCATCTGCGACGATTTCAAATTCGGGATCGGTAATCTGCAAGCCGCGTGAGCCCCAGATCTCTACTTTCCCGAACAACACAATCCGCTGCTGGGACCGGATGACGTCTTTCAGGAAGGCCTGGTTCGGCCACACCGCCTGGATCTGCCCGCTGTCATCCTGAACCAGGGCCGAGAAGAGCTTGAACCCCGGACGGCGGGTGTGCGCGAGGCCGGCATTGAGCACCGTGCCCGAAATGGCCGCCGTCATCCCTGGACGCAGCGAAATGATCTTCTGCATCTTGCTGCGGTCTTCGTAGCGGCGGGGAAAGCGGAACAGCAGATCTTCGACGGTGTTGAGGCCGGCCTTCTTGAGATCCGCAGCCTTGCGCGGACCGACGCCCTTCAGATACTGCAAGGACATCTGCAGCACGTCGTCTGCCATCAAGTCCTCAAGCCCTCAGGACCTCAAGCCCTTATTGATGAACGGTGAAGCGGCCTGACTCGACGTCGATGCTGCGGATATTCGCGGGCATTTCGAAGGTGTCGTCGATCGACGAACCCTTCGGGTTGTCGGCGGTGCGCGTGAAGAAGTTGACCATCTGCGCGAGTAGCGATCGTGGAACCGTGATGCCGCTGACTTCGGCGCGTTCGACCTCGAATCGCGCCTTGCCATCCCCGGTGATGATGCGGCCCGACGCGGTGACCGGCAGTTTGCCGGTGAGATAACTCGTGGGATCGAACCAGCCGCCGCTCCCGGATTTCTGCCGGACGATGTCGAGATCGACAACCGCCTCGCCCGAAAGGCGGCCCTGGCCGATCAACGTGACGAGGGGTTGCGTGAGGCCGGTGGGCAACAGATCGCCGGCGTTGTACTTCAAATAGGAATTGGTTTCGGCCTGGGTAAAGGTCGTCGAGAGCGGTTTCTTCACGCCCGCGTTTGCGTGGTCCTGCACGAGGACCACTTTTTTCGCGAACGCGTTTCCAAGTTGGGGCGTCAACACGTCAGCGGCCGAGACCAGGGCGCCGGCCAGTCCGCACACAACAACGAGCGAAGAGGTCCTGCGCATGGTTCATTTTACAGCGTTGTTGACTTTCGCCGTTTGTTTGTTTACGCTCCCCTTTCGGGGCGAAGAAACGGAAAACCCAAGCGGCCGCAGAGGCCGGTGAAGGTAAACCCCGGCCGGAGGCCGGTTGAGGTAACTGGAATGCAACCACTGACCAAGCGCCAGCGCGAGATTCTCGACTATCTCAACGAGTTCATCCAGCAGCACGGCTATGCGCCGAGCCTCGAAGAGATCGGCGAACGCTTCAGCTTGTCGTCGCTGGCCACGGTGCACAAACACCTCACGAATCTGCAGGAAAAGGGCTTCATCCGCCGGGCGTGGAATCGCAGCCGATCGGTCGAGCTGCTGCCCAGCCGCTCAGGTGGCCGGGCCATCGAGCTCCCGATGCTCGGCTACGTCGCGGCGGGAATGCCGATCGAAGCGGTGACCGGCAACGAAACCATCAGCGTGCCGGATTCGCTCGTCAGCGGGAAGCGCGACACCTACGTCTTGCGCGTGAAGGGCGAATCGATGATCGACGAGCAGATCCGCGATGGGGACTGGGTAGTCGTCGAGGATCGCAAGACCGCAGACAACGGCGAGATGGTGATTGCGCTCGTCGGCGGGCAGGATGCCACGCTAAAGAAGTTCTACAAGGAAGCCAACCGCATTCGCCTGCAGCCAGCGAATCCCGCGATGCAGCCGATCTACGTCGAGCCGGATGCCCTGCATATCCAGGGTGTGGTGGTCGGCGTTATGCGAAAGTATTGACCCCAAGGCTCAAGACCCAAGACCCATTACAATCGGTCACCACCATGACCGAACGCAAACAGATCAACTTCACCATCCTCCCCGAAGAAGGGGGCAACGACCCGCGCACCTACGCCAACTTCTGCGCGGTGAACCACACGCCGTTTGATTTCACGCTGACCTTCTGCGAGGTCCAGCCCCTGTCGGAAAAAGAAATCCGCGACGCCGAGGCCGAACACATCGTCCGCGCGCCAGTTCGCGCCCGGCTCGTCCTGCCCGTCCAATTCATACCGACGCTGATCGCAGCGTTGCAGGAGAACATGCGGATCTATTCGGAGTCGCATTCGCAGAACCCGCAACCGGTGACGCCGCCGGACAAAGGCCCCGTCCACTAGGAAGTAACAAAGAACGAATAACAATAAAAACACCTTTTGTTATTTGTTCTTTGTCATTCGTTATTTCTTATGAAACCCCCAGCTACAGTCACCAAGGTTTTCGACGCGCTCGATCGGCACCACCCGAATGCCGATACGGAGCTGGTGCATCGCAACGCTTACGAGCTGCTGGTGGCGACCATCCTCTCGGCCCAATCGACCGACGCCAGGGTGAACCTGGTAACGCCTGCCCTGTTCGCCAGGTTTCCCGACGCGCGCGCCATGGCGGGAGCGCATCAAGGCGAGCTCGAGAAGTTGATCCTCTCAACGGGTTTTTTCAGGCAGAAATCAAAATCCTTGATCGGCATGTCGGCGATGCTGCTCGAAGAGCACGGCGGACAGGTGCCGGCAGACATGGACGCGTTGGTGAAGCTGCCCGGCGTGGGCCGCAAGACCGCGAACGTCGTGCTCGGGCACGCGCTCGGTGTGCCCGGCCTTCCCGTGGACCGGCACGTGCTGAGAGTCGCGAATCGGATCGGGCTCGTCAAGAACGACGACCCGGTGAAAGTGGAGGCACAACTCACCGCGGCGCTTCCGCCCGAACGATGGACGCGCGCGTCGGACGCATTAATCCTTCACGGCCGCCGCATCTGCAAGCCGAAGCCGTTGTGCCAGCGCTGTAACGTCCGGCCACATTGTGATTTCTATCGGCTTGGTTTCACGACGAAACCCGCGAAGACTATCGAGAAAGCGGTCCGGAAAATCGGACACCCTTCGACTCGGAAGACTTCGCGAGCGAAGTCTTCCTCGCTCAGGGCGGGCGCCAAGAAAGGGCGGCGCCCGTGACACGCGAACAGTTTCGCGAGCTCGTCGAGGAGGCCATCGACACGATCCCGCGAAGGTTCGCGCGCGAGGTCCGCAACCTCGCCATCGTCATCGAGGACGAACCCTCCGACGAGCTCCTCGACGAAATGGAGATTGGGCCCGACGACATCCTGCTTGGCCTCTATCAAGGCACGCCCATGAACGAACGCGGCTGGGGTTATGGGAACCAGCTGCCGGACCGCATCACGCTGTTCCAGGTGACGATTGAAGAAGATTGCGACGATGACGAAGGCGAGATTGTCATCGCGATCGGCGAAACGTTGATTCATGAGCTCGGTCACTACTTCGGCATGAGCGAAGAAGAGATCATGGAGATTGAGGAACGATATTGGCGCGGGGATCCGGATCCTGAAGACGAAAACGCCAAGGGTCAATTAACGAATGACAAAAAGCCGGACGAGCCGGCATGAGACCGCGGAAGCGGTTCGCGCAGCACTTTCTCGAGCCAGCCTGGGTCAACAAGTTGGTTGCGGCGGTTGCCGCGACCTCGGACGATGCGATTCTCGAGATTGGCCCGGGCCGGGGCGCCATTACGCGACCGCTTGCGGCGCAGGCCGGGAAGCTGCTCGTGATTGAGGTCGATCGAGACCTCGCCGCCGACCTCGAAGCCAACAAGCCCGGCAACGTCACGGTGGTCACGGGCGACGTGCTCTCGGTCGATCTCGCGCCGATCGTCGCCAGTTGGCTGGGTGCGGCGCCGGGTCCGGAGAACCAATTTCGGATCGTCGGCAACCTTCCGTACAACATCTCGTCGCCCATCCTGTTTACCCTCCTCGATCTGGCGGCAACCACCAACGGCGTTCGGGACGCGCTGCTGATGCTTCAGAAGGAAGTGGCGGATCGCCTGATCGCGAAGGTCGGCACGGGCGACTACGGGGTGTTGACCGTGCTGACGGGCCTCACCGCGGACGTGACGCGGGTGTTGTCGCTCCCGCCCAGGCGCGTTTCGGCCACCCCCGAAGGTGCATTCGGCCGTCGTCCGGCTCGCTTTCCGGCCGCCGAAGGTGGACGTGGGGGCTCCCGAGGCCTTCGTTCGCATGGTCAGAACCACCTTTACCCAACGCCGGAAGACGCTCGGCAACGCGCTGAAGCCGTTCGGCGTGGAAATCGGTAAACCTGCCGGCGAGGCCATCGCCGCTGCCGGGATCGATCCCCAGCGGCGCCCCGAAACGCTCGAGCTGGCCGAATTTGCGGCGTTGGCCAAGGCCTTCTCGCGCCCGTAAGCCGAAGCTGTGCTATAGTTTCCGACGAAAACCCGCCTCGTTTACAGGCGCTCCCAGCGGCCTGAACCGGTGGCCTTTCCGACTCGCCAGAGTCCTTGGCTGCCCGAAAGTTTTTCCGCGACGCGCGGTCTTTGCGACGCTGCGTCTGGCTGGGACTTCGTATGAGTGTGTCCGCGCACGCAGCCCACGGCGGCGTGCCTTCAGTCGATGTCGTGCCGCTTGGCGGCCTCGGCGAGTTCGGCCTCAACATGATGGCCATCTCGTGTGAGGACACGACTATCGTCATCGACGCCGGTTCGATGTTTCCCGAGTCGGACTTGCTCGGCGTCGACCTGATCGTGCCGGACCTCGCGTACCTTGACAGCCGCAAGGGCCAGCTCAAAGGCCTCGTGCTGACGCACGCGCACGAGGATCACATTGGCGGCGTGCCCTACGTGCTGCCGCACCTGGACGGCGCGGTGTACGGCACCGCGCTCACGCTGGCGTTCGTGGCCAACAAGTTGGAAGAACACGAGCTCGAGCCGAAGACCGTGGAGGTGAAGCCCGGCTCAGTGATCTCGATTGGGCCCTTCACCATCGAATTCGTGCGCGTGACGCACAGCATGCCCGACTGCGTGGCGGTGGTCGTGCGCACGCCCCAGGGCGTGCTGCTGCACACCGGCGACTTCAAGGTCGATCAAACGCCCCTCGACGGCGAAGCCTTCGATCTGCATCGGTTCGCCCAGCTCGGGTCCGAAGGCGTGCTGGCGATGTTCTGCGACAGCACAAACATCGACCGTCGCGGCTACACCGGCTCCGAAGCGGAGGTCGAAGACGCGTTCGAGGAGATCTTCACCAGCACCCAAGGCAAGATCATCGTCGCCACGTTTGCGTCGAGCCTGTATCGGCTGCAGATCATCGTCGACCTCGCGGCGCAATTCGATCGTCGGGTGGCGTTTGTCGGCCGCGGCATGATCGAAAACTCGCAAATCGCGCAGCGGCTCGGGTTCCTGCACGTGCCGACCGGGATAGCCATCAAGGACTCAGATGTGTCGATCTTCCCCGCCCAGGACGTGGTGTGCCTGGCCACCGGTTCGCAGGGGGAAGCTAATGCCGCGCTGTCGCGGATCGCCATCAACGACCATCGCCACGTCGAGCTCAAGGAGGGCGACTGCGTGGTCCTGTCGGCCCGCGCGATTCCCGGCAACGAGAAGGCGATCGGCCGGGTGATGAATCACATCGCGCGGCGCGGCGTCGATGTCGTGACCGAGTCGAACAAGCACGTGCACGTGTCGGGACACGGATCCGAAGAGGAGCTGAAGCTCGTGCTGTCGCTGGTGCGGCCGAAGTACTTCGTGCCGGTTCACGGCGAGTTCCGGCAATTGGCGCGGCACGCAAAGGTGGCGAAGTTCGTGACCCGGGGTCTGCCCTCTCCGGTTGAAGTGCTCACCGCGGAAAACGGCGACGTGCTCCGCTTCAACGCCGAGGGCGGGCGGCTCGCCGGCAAGGCGCCGGTCGGGCGCGTGCTGATCGACGGCACGCGCGTCGGTGAAGTCGACGACGAGGTGCTGCGCGATCGCCGGCACATTTCCACGGACGGCCTCATCGTGCCGGTCGTGGCGATCAACGCGCAGACCGGGATCATCGAAGGCGTGCCTGAACTCGTTGCGCGCGGGTTTGTCAGCGACGAAGGCACGGCCGATCTGCTCGCCGAGGGCGCGCGGGTGCTGGCCAACGTGATCGACGAGTGCAGTGTCGAAGAGCGGACCGATCCGGGACTGATTAAGGAAAAGATTCGCATCGAGCTGCGCAAATTCCTCAAGAAGCGGACAGGCCGGCGGCCCATGGTGCTGCCGGTCGTGATGGAGATCTGAGCTACAGAAGGCACAGATGACACAGAGAGGATCTTTCTAACGTGGCTGCATCCGGTTCTGCCCTGTCGCGCCGCCTCAGCGAAGTGGTCGGCGTGGCGCTGTTTGCCGCGGCGCTGATCTGGCTGATCTCGCTGGCGACCTACGACCCGAACGACCCGGTCTGGTTCTTTAGCACCGGGACGCACGACGAGCCGGCGAATTTTGCCGGGCGCGTCGGCGCATTCCTCAGCGAGCTGTCGTACCAGATTCTCGGCTACGCGTCGTACTTGGTTCCCGCGGTGATCGCCGTGGCCGGGTGGCATTACTTCTGGTGCCGCGCCATCGACGCCGTCTACACGAAGTTGACCGGAGCCGTGATGTTGTTCGCGTGCGGCAGCGCGTTCCTCGGCCTGACGCTTGGCCGGGTTGACTTCGGCCCGCGGCCGTTCCGCGCCGGCGGGTACCTTGGCGAATGGCTGGGCGGCTTCATGTCCGACTATTTGAGCCGCACCGGATCGGTGATCGTGATCCTCGCGTTGATCGTGGCCGCGGTGATTCTCGCCACGCAGTTCTCGTTCGGTCGTCTCTTCAGCGCGATCTTCGCCGGGCTTGGCCGTGTTGGCGCCCAGGGCCTCGAAGCGTTTGGGCAGTGGCGCGAAGAGCGCCGCAAGGCCAAGGCTCGCCACGACGTGCTCGTGAAGTACGGCAAGAAGGACGCGCTGGTAGTGGCGAAGGTCGAGACGAGGAAGACCGCAAAGATCGAACGCGCCATTGACTCCGCTCAGGTCAGGCCCGAGCCCGTGGCCGGGCGCGAGAAGGTAGCGCCGCGCGACGAAGACATTCCGCTCGCACCGGCCCCGCCGGTCGTCCAGAAGAAGCCGGTCACCAGGACCCCGACGGCCGCGACGTTACCGTTGCCGGAACCCGAGCGCATCGAACGGCGGCTTGGCACCTACCAGCTGCCGCCGGTGTCGTTACTCGACGCCGCCAAGGCGGAGCTGAAGATCGACGAGCGCGAACTCATGGAATCGGCGCGCTACCTCGAGGAAAAATGCCGCGAGTTTTCGGTCGAGGGGTCGGTGGTCCAGATCCATCCCGGCCCCGTGGTCACTACGTTCGAGCTCAAGCCCGACGCGGGCGTGAAGTACTCGAAAGTCACCGGCCTCGCCGACGATTTGTGCCTGGCGATGAAGGCGGAATCGGTCCTCATCGATCGCATTCCCGGCAAGGCCACCGTGGGCATCCAGATTCCGAACCCGAATCGCGAGGCCATCTCGCTGCGCGAGCTGCTCGAATCCGACGCCTACACGCGCTCGACCTCGAAGCTCACCTTCGCGCTCGGCAAGACCATTCACGGCGAGCCGTACATGGCCGATCTCGCGACCATGCCCCACCTGCTCATTGCCGGCTCCACCGGCACGGGCAAATCGGTGGGCCTCAACGCGATGCTGACCGGCATCCTGTATCGATCGACGCCCGACGATGTGCGGATGATCATGATTGACCCGAAGCGCCTCGAGCTCGGGATGTATGAAGACATCCCGCACTTGATGACGCCGGTGGTCGTCGATCCGAAGAAGGCCGCC
The DNA here is from genome assembly GCA_963784445.1 of uncultured Acidimicrobiia bacterium. Classification (GTDB taxonomy): domain Bacteria; phylum Acidobacteriota; class Vicinamibacteria; order Vicinamibacterales; family UBA2999; genus 12-FULL-67-14b. Next base: position 263,950 of record CAWARO010000005.1, read on the forward strand.
AACGCGCTGCGGTGGGCGGTGCGCGAAATGGAAGATCGCTACAAGACGCTCGCCGCCTACGGCGTCCGCAACATCGACCAGTTCAACCGCAACGTGCGCGCGGCGATGGAATCCGGCGACCCGATCAAGGAAGGCGAGCCGAATCGTCCGCTGCCCTTCATCGTGGTCGTGGTCGACGAGCTGGCCGACCTGATGATGGTGGCCGGCAACGAGGTGGAAGAATCGATTTGCCGCCTGGCGCAGATGGCGCGCGCGGTCGGCATCCACTTGATTCTCGCGACGCAGCGACCGTCGGTGGACGTCATCACCGGTCTCATCAAGGCCAACCTGCCGTCGCGCATTTCGTTCCGGGTGTCGTCGAAGATCGATTCGCGCACCATTCTCGACAGCAACGGTGCGGAACAACTACTCGGCAAGGGCGACATGTTGTTCCTGCCGCCGGCCTCGTCCCGCCACATCCGCCTGCACGGGCCGTATATTTCGGAACAGGAATCGGCGCGGCTCGCGAGTTTTCTGCGCAAGCAAGGCAAGCCGGTGTACGACGAAAGCATCACCGAAGAGGACAAGAAAGGCGGTCCGGAAGGGCTCGAACTCGAGAAGGACGAACTCTACGACGAAGCCGCTCGCATCGTCGTGCAGACCGGGCAGGCCTCGATTTCGTACCTGCAACGCAAGATGCGCATCGGGTTCAGCCGGGCGGCCCGCCTGGTGGACATGATGGAAGCCGAGGGACTGGTTTCGGCCGGCACGGGCGGCAAGCCGCGTGAAGTGCTGGTGGGCCGCGAGTACTTCGAGGAAGTGGATGCTCAGCTCCGGTAGAGGCGCGCGCGTTGCGGTGGCCACGATCGCCATCTGGCTGTCGGTGTGCACCGCCGCCGCGGCTCAGACCGCGCGCGAGCGCTACGAGTCGGCTCTCGAGCGCGACGGCAAGGTGCGCGCGCACCTGACCAGCACCACGGACAAGACGGCCTCACCTGATCTGCTGGCCGAGCTCAGGCAGACGATCACCGCGTTCGAGTTGGTCGTCCGTCGATTCCCGACCAGCGGCTATGCAGACAATGCGCTCTTCCAGGCCGCTTCGCTCGCCGACGCGGCGTACGAGAAGTTCGGCCGCGCCGAAGATCGCGAGCGCGCGTCGAGGTTCTATCGCTGGCTCGTTCAGGAGTACCCGAGGAGTAGCTTAATCAGGCAGGCGAACACGAAGCTCGAAGTCGTGCCGACGCCGATGGTCACCGAACGGGCAACGCTCACCGGCATTCAGCGCGCGGTGATGGCCGGATCCGTAAGGGTGACGCTCGCGCTCGATCGGGAGGTCGCGTATGTCGAGCAGCGGCTCGCCGGGCCGGCACGCGTGTATTTCGATTTACGGAACGTGCAACTGACGCCGGCGTTGCTCGACACCGTGCTGACGTATCCCAGCGACGTGGTCAGCAAGATCCGCACCGGCCGTCATCCCGATCACGTGGTGCGCGTCGTTCTCGATCTCGAAGACGTCGCGAAGTACAGCGTGTTTGCGTTGTACAACCCGTTCCGCCTCGTCATCGATGCCGAGCGCACGGCCGAGCGCGCGGCGACTATCGTGGTTCCGCCGCTGCCGTCGTCGCGGCTCGCCGCGGTGACGGCTTTACTGGATTCGCCGAAGCTGCCAATCGCGTTAGCGAATCCTCCAACAGGCGCCGAAGCCTTGGCGACGGCGGCTGTGGAACCCCCACCGCCCCCGGCGCCCGCGCCGGCACCGTTTGCCGTAGCCCCCCCGCCTCCGCCACTGCCGGCCACAGCGATGCCGGTGACTCCGTCGGCGAATACCGCGGGCGGCTTCTCAATCGCGAGGCAACTCGGGCTCAGTGTGTCGCGCATCGTGATCGATCCCGGGCATGGCGGTCACGACCCCGGCGTGCTCGGCAAGGGCCTCAATGAAGCGACGCTGGTGCTGGATGTGGCGCTGCGACTCGAGAAGTTGCTGGTAAAGGAAGCCGGTGTCGACGTGGTCCTGACCCGGCGCACCAACGTTTACCTGCCGCTCGAGGAGCGCACCGAAATCGCCAACCGGCAGAACGCCGACATGTTCCTGTCGATCCACGCAAATGCCAGCCGCAGCCCGGATGCCAGGGGCATCGAGACGTTCTTCCTCAGCTTTGCATCGTCTCCGGAGGCGGAGGCGGTGGCGGCGCGTGAAAACTCCGCGTCCGCGCGCGAGATGCACCAGCTACCGGACCTGATCAAGGCGATCACCTTGAACAACAAGATCGACGAATCACGCGACCTCGCCACCATGGTGCAGGACTCATTGGTCAACAACCTGCGGAAGACCAACAAGGAAGTGCGCAGCCGTGGTGTGAAGAAGGCGCCGTTCGTGGTGCTGATTGGGGCCGCGATGCCGAGCGTGCTCGCGGAAATTTCCTTCGTGAGCAACCGCCAGGAGTTGTCGCTGTTGAAGACGCCGGCCTACCGCCAGCGAATCGCGGAATCGCTCTACCAGGCGGTTACGAAATACCGCCGCTCGTTGAAGAACCAGGCGATGACGGCGTTGCCGGATCGCTAGTCCTGAAGAGATTGTGCTGGTGGCCCTGCGCCTCGATTCGCGTGATGGCATGGCGCGATCGGTACCAGATAAACAGCGCACCCGCGGTAATGCCCGCGACAATCGCCGCCACCATGATCGCGCCCGTCAAGCCAAAGGCGGCCACGGCGACGTCGATCATGCTCAGGTCGGACCCTGGCGGCCGTGGGTCTGGGCCGATCTGGATGATGGTCGGTGTGACCGGCTGTTCCTGTATCACGGGATCATCTTAACAGGCTCGCGCCGTGGCGGCCGGTTGCTCTTACGGTAGCGGCGCGCGCGCGATCTCGATCATCGTGCGAATCGTGGCGCCGGTGGCACCCTTGGGCTGCCATGATTTGGCCTCTTCGGCCCACGCAGTGCCGGCAATATCCAGGTGTGCCCACGCACCGTCGCCGGCAAATTCTTTCAGGAACATGGCTGCGGTGATCGAGCCGGCGGGCCGGCCCGGACTGTTCAACAGGTCCGCAATCTCGCTCTTCAGCTGTTCGCGGTACTCGTCGAACAACGGCATCTGCCACACTTTCTCACCCGCGCGATCGGCTGCGCCGAGCAGGTGATCGACCCACGGCTGCGGCGTACCGTACAGCCCCGTCGTGATCTTGCCGAGCGCCACCACCACCGCGCCGGTGAGCGTGGCCACGTCCACCAGATGCGTGGCGCCGAGCGTGCGCGCGTACCACAGCGCGTCGCCGAGAATCAGCCGGCCCTCTGCATCGGTGTTGTTGATTTCAACGGTGAGCCCGCTCGCGCCCTTGTGTATGTCGCCGGGCTTGGTCGCCTTACTGCCGGGCATGTTCTCGGTCATCGGCACCACGACAACCGTGCGAATGGGCAGCTTCTGGAGAGCAATGGCACGCAGCGCCGCCACCACCGACGCCCCGCCGGCCATGTCGTCTTTCATGCGCTCCATGCCGTCGGAGGGCTTGATCGAGATGCCGCCGGTGTCGAAGGTGATGCCCTTGCCGATCAGGCCGAGGGTCTGGCCCGCCGGCGCGCCCCTGGGCTCGTACTTCAACACCAGTAAGCGCGGCGGCTCCACGCTGCCGCGCGCGACGCCGAGGAACAATCCCATGCCGAGCTTCTCGATCTGCTTCTCGTCGAGAATCTCCGCGCTGACGCCATCGACCGATCCGAGCGCCGCGGCCTTGTCGGCCATCACGCGCGGCGTCAGAAAATTGCCAGGCTCGTTGATCAACACGCGCGCCGCGTTGATCGACTCGCCCATTTGCTGTCCGTTGACGGCGGCCTGAGCGGCGCCCTCGCTGGTAAGGATCGTGGCTTCCTTGATGAAGAACCGGTGATCGTCACGGCTCTTGTGGGAGCCGTTGTCGAAATTCGCGAAGACGATGCCTTCCGCGATCGTTTCGACGCGCGCGCTGGCCCCTAACGAACCCGGCTCCACGTCTGCCCACGCGATTTTGGCGCGCCGCTGCTGACGCGCCACGTGCGCCGCGGAGGTGGCCATTCGCCGGAACCGCTCGACCGCCATTTCGCGGCGCGGCCCGCCACCCACACACACCACGCGCGACGCGCGCCAACCCTGCGCCGGCGTCCGCACCACGTAAGTGTCGTAAGGCTTGCCGCAGAACTCGCCACGTTCGAGCGCCGAACGCACGTCATCGGCAATCGCCGGATCCAGTGACGTCAGCGCAGCGGCCGGCGCGTCCTGCGCGATGGGGACGATGATGAGATCGGTGTCTGCCGTGTTGAGGGGCGCAGAACTGACGGAAATCCGCGGGACTTCGTGCGGCGCATGCATACTAGGTTAGAATTCCTTTGCGCCCCGCCTGTTTGGGGACCTTGTCATGAATTTACGATCAGGCGTCGCTCAGGTCTTTGTCCTGGCGTTCGGCGCTGCTCTTGTCGTCCCGTCCAACGCCCTGCAGGCCTCCGTGCAAGGCGGCAACAAAAAGCCTAGTTTATCACTCAAGGCCACGCCCGCCGTGTCGTTTGCACCGGCACGCGTCGTCGTGGCCGCTGAAGTGAAGGGCGGCGCGAACGACTTCGAAGAGTTCTACTGCCCGACGGTCGAGTGGGAGTGGGGGGACCTGACGACGTCAACCGCCGAAGCGGACTGCGAGCCGTACGCAGCCGGCAAGAGTGAGATCAAGCGGCGTTATACGGTCGAGCATCGCTACAAGAACCCGGGCGGGTTCCGCATCGTGTTGCGCCTCAAGAAGGGCAACAAGATCATCGCGACGGCCAACACGCTGGTCCAGGTGCGGGCGGGGCTCGGTCAGTAACAGTCCGCAGTCAAGAGTCGGCAGTTAAGAGTTCAGTCAACAGACCGGCAGTTAAGAGTCAATACGCCGCACTAGGACTCGCCTGCTGAGGCGGTTCTGAGACAATCGGCGGCGGCACCGTGTACCAGCGGCCCAAGCCGGTGATGATCGCGGCGCCGACTCCAATTGTCCAGGCGATGAACTCGACCGTGAGTCCAATCGCGACAATCAGGAACGTGACGGGACCGTCGCTCCAGGCGGCGATGTCTACGAACCGCGCGAGCAATGTCGGACCCAGCAGGATCATCGAGCCAATGGCGGTGGCGACAAACGCGTTGCCGGGTTGCCACCCGAGGCGATCCTCGACCCACTCGCCGACGCGGCACGCCAGCGCGGTGAACCCAAGCAGGAACGCAAACACGGCGAGGACGATCGCGATCGGCACGAGCAACGCCACGAACGGGATGCCGATGATCGTGATCGCCAGGCCAATCGACGCCGCGATCAGGAACGGAACGAAGAACACTTCAGCGGCGAGGCCGACAAGGAATGCGCGCAGCGGCTCGGCGAGCGCGGCGCGGCCAACGCGCGCGACGGGCGCCCGCGCCACGATCAGAATGACCGCCATCAGGATGCCGAGTACCGACACCCGTGCCACGGTGCCGGCGAGACTCAACCAGCGGCCGACTTCCCCAAAGCGAATCGAGGGCAGCCATCCAAACCGCTGTCGTGACCACTCGCCAAACGAAATGTAATTGATTCTGCCGACCTGCCGCGCGCCGGAATCGCGCGTGAGCTGACCTCCGACGATGACGATCTCACCGCGGACGTCGGAGGTGGCTGAGAGATGAAGGTCGCCGCCAACCACGACCACGCCGTCGCGGACGCGGCCGTCAATCGTGAGGTTGCCGCCGATGACGATGGCGGCGTCGCTGACCTCTTCGTCGCGCTCGACGCGGACGTCCTGGCCAAACGCGATGCGGGTTCCCGTGAGCCGATACGTGGTCGTGTCCGTGGTCTGAGCCAACGCCGTGCCCTGAACACAAACCACGGCCAGGGCTACCGCCAGCAGCGCATTCCTCATCGGCACCTCAACAAACGGGACGATGCCTGGGACGGATAAGTTCCCTTCGACTCGCTCAGGGCAGGCCCTCAGAAACGCCCTAACGGCTCGGCCACCTTCAACCTGGCGCCGGTGGCCGCGATCACGGCATTCAGCGTCGTGTCGCCCGCAATCTCCTTCAGCACGAGGCCGTCAGGCGTCACGTCAATCACCGCCATTTCGGTCACGATCCGATTCACCACCTTCATGCCGGTCAGCGGCAGCGTGCACTTCGTGAGGATCTTGTGGCCCCCGTCCTTCGTGGTGTGCTCCATCGCAATCACCACGCGCTTGGCGCCGGCCACCAGGTCCATCGCGCCGCCCATCCCCTTGACCATCTTTCCGGGAATCATCCAGTTGGCGAGGTTGCCTTCCTCATCCACTTCGAGAGCGCCGAGCACGGTGAGGTCGATATGACCACCCCGCACCATCGCGAACGAATCGGCGCTGCTGAAGTACGACGTCCCGGGCAGCTCGGTGACCGTCTCCTTGCCCGCGTTAATCAGATCGGGATCCATCTCGGCATCGTTCGCCGGATACGGTCCGACGCCCAGCATGCCATTCTCGGAGTGGAGCGTGATCTCGATGCCCGGCGGGATGCAGTTGGCCACCTGCGTCGGCATGCCGATCCCCAGATTCACGTAATCGCCGTCCTTGAGATCCCGCGCGATGCGGCGAACGATCCGATCGCGCTTATCCACGCGTCACCTTCTTCTCGATGCGCTTTTCATAGACAGGTCCTTGCACGATGCGCTTCACGAAAATCCCGGGCGTGTGGATGCCGTCCGGATCGAGCCCGCCGGGATCGACGAGCTCTTCGACTTCCGCGATCGTGTGGCGCGCGGCGGTGGCCATCACCGGGTTGAAGTTCCGCGACGTTTTTCGATAGACCAGGTTACCAACGCGGTCACCCTTCCAGGCCTTCACGAACGCGAAGTCGGCGTACAGCGGCGCCTCGAGGATGTAGGTGCGGCCGTTGATCACGCGGCTCTCCTTGCCTTCCGCGATCAAGGTGCCCGCGCCAGTCGGTGTGAAGAAGCCGCCGATGCCGGCCCCGGCGGCGCGCATCCGCTCGGAGAAGGTCCCCTGCGGCACGAGCTCCACTTCGATCTCTTTCGCGAGAAACTGACGCTCGAATTCCTTGTTCTCGCCCACGTAGGTGGCGATCATCTTGCGGATCCGGCGCGAGTGCAGCAGTGGGCCGCAACCGAACTGGTCGATGCCGGCGTTGTTGCTGATGACAGTGAGGTCTTTCGTGCCACGGCGATGCAGCGCGGCGATGAGATGTTCGGGGATTCCGCACAGGCCGAAGCCGCCCATCATGATGGTCGCGCCATCCGGAATCACGGCGACCGCTTCGTCAGCAGTCGCCAGCACTTTGTTCATGAAGGAATTATATAGGCCGCAGAAAGAGGGACCAGGGCCGCAGAAGGCACGGATGACTATTGGCTTATGGGAAGGCGGCCTTGGCGCGGGCGGCTTCGTCGAACAACTGCTTGATGGCCTCCGGATCGTCGAGCCGATCGGCGATCAGCGAGAGCTCAGAAGCGTAGTACTTCAACAAGGGCTTCAGCTCCGCGCTATTGGTGGCGAGGATGCTCTGCCACATTTCCGGACGGCTGGCGGCGAGGCGGGTGGTGTCGCGCAAGCCGTTGCCCGCCCATTGCAGGTTCTGGGGACCGACGGCACGGGCCACGACGGCCATCATCGTGCTCACCGCCACTTGCGGCAGGTGACTGATCGCGGCCATCAGTCGATCGTGCTCTTCGCCGTGATCGTTCAGCACCACGGGCTTCGCGCCGAGGGCCTCGATGAACTTCACGGCACGCCGAACCGCGTCGGGTGCGTCGGGATTGGTCAGGAACCATGCCCGGCCGTCGAACAGATCGGCGCGGGCGCCGCCGGCGCCGGCCGTGCCGCCGGCCATGGGATGCCCGCCCACGAACTGCCGCAGGCCAGCCATCGCGGCCGCAATCATGATCGCGCGCTTGGTGCTGCCGGTATCCATCACCAGCGCCTGGGGGTCGATCGCCGCGGGCAACTGCGGGATGATCTTGAGGATGGCGTCGACCGGCGCCGCCAGCACCACGACCAGCGCGCCGCCGACCTTGGTCAGCGGCTCGCCGACGTCGATGGTGCGAATCTGCGTGGTCGGCCAGCGCCGCTGCGCGGCGAGCGAAATCGACGTCCCGATCAACCCCGGTCCGACGATGGCGAGTCCGCGGGAAGTATCGGGCATTTAGCTCTTAGCCACTCTACGCACCGTACGCACTTCAGGCACCCTACTACCTGGCCCAGCCTCTTCGCGCCACGGGCTCCAGACAAATGCTGCGGCCGATCGCGGGCGCAATGATTCGCAACTCCGCCATCAACCGATCGAACTGCGCGGGGAACATCGATTGCGCGCCATCGCTCAGCGCGTGATCGGGATCGTTGTGGACCTCGATGATCAAGCCATCCGCGCCGGCCGCCACCGCCGCGCGCGCCATCGGCGCCACCTTGTCGCGTCGTCCCATGCCATGGCTGGGGTCAACGAAGATCGGCAGGTGCGAGAGCTCCTTGACGATCGGAATCGCCGAGAGATCGAGCGTGTTGCGGGTGAACGTCTCGAACGTGCGGATGCCACGCTCGCACAGAATCACGTCCTTGTTGCCGCCGGCCAGGATGTACTCCGCCGACAACAACCATTCCTCCATCGTCGCGGCAATGCCTCGCTTGAGGAGGATTGGCTTGCGCGTGCGGCCCAGCTCGCGGAGCAGGGTGAAGTTCTGCATGTTGCGCGCGCCCACCTGGTAGATGTCGGCGTACTTGCCGATGACATCAATCTGGTTCGCGTCCATCACCTCGGTCACGAGCTTGAGGTCGTGCGCATTGGAGCCCTCGCGCAGCAGCTGCAGGCCGGCCTCACCCATGCCCTGGAAGCTGTAGGGAGACGAACGCGGTTTAAACGCGCCGCCCCGAAGAATCTTGGCGCCGGCGCGCTTCACCGCGGCCGCTGTGGCGTGCACCTGGCTCTCGCTCTCGGCCGAGCACGGACCGGCGATGACGATCACTTCGTCGCCGCCGATGCGGAGATCGCCGATGGTGATGATGGTGTCTTCCGGCTTGAAGGTGCGGCTGGCGAGCTTATAAGGCTGGGTGATGCGCAGCACTTCATGCACGCCGGCCATCAATTCGATCAGCCGCGGATCGACCTTGCCGCCGCCGACCACGCCGAGGACGATGCGCGAGGCACCGGTGGATCGATGCACGTCCATGCCCATCTCGACGAGGCTGGCAATCACCGATTCCACTTCGGCATCGCTGGCCCGTTCTTTCATTACGACAACCATGATTTAACTCTCAGCTTTCTCTTCTGCTTCCAACTTCTGCTTCGCGTCACGCTCAGCCTCGATGCGCTGAATGCGCCGCGCTTCATCCATGATGCGCTCGTATAACCGGGCCACGGCGTCGCCGTCGAGCGGCCCGCCAAGCGCTTCGTTCACCTTGCGCACGTGGGCGATCACGTCCTTCTCGCGTTGCGGTTCGTAGACCGGCCGGCCAAGCTCATGCTTCAGGCGGCCGATCGAGTACGCACACCGGGCGCGGCTATCGAGCAGACGGACGATCACCTCGTCGATCTTGTCGATCTCGTCGCGCAGCGCTTCGAGGCTCAATTGCGCAGCCATCGCACGTACCGTTCGACTTCGTCCATCAGGCCCGGCTTCTGCCCGTGCTCCGCGATGACGTTGACTAGGGCGCTGCCCACCACCGCGGCATCGGCGAACTCGCCGATCGAGCGCACGTGCTCGGGTCGCGAAATCCCGAAGCCGAGCGCCAGGGGCATAGCCGTTTCCTTTTTCACCCGCGTGGCCAGCTCGCGCGCCGAGGCGTCGACGCTGTCGCGCACGCCGGTGACGCCGAGCCGCGAGATGCCATACAAGAACCCGCTACCGAGCGACGCCGCGCGGCGAATACGCTCGACGGTGGTCGTGGGGCTCAACAGGAAAATTGTATCAATCCCCGCCGCGCCGAACGCCGTACGGAACATCTCGCCTTCTTCGGGCGGCATATCCAAGGTCAGCACGCCATCGACGCCGGCCGCGGTTGCTTGCTTCACAAAGGTGTCCAGGCCCATCCGGAGTATCGGATTGGCGTAGCTAAAGATGACGATAGGCGCCGAGATGGCCGGGCGCAGCGTTTTCAGCATTCCGAGCACCTGCGGCAGGGTGACCCCCGCGGCGAGCGCCCGCTCGGTAGCGCGCTGAATCACAGGCCCGTCCGCCAGGGGATCAGAGAACGGCACGCCGATCTCCAGGACGTCCGCTCCGGCCTTGTCCAGGCGCTTGATGATCTCGGCGGAACGCTGCAAATCCGGGTCGCCGGCGGTCACATACGTCACCAGGCCGGTGCGGCCGGCCTTGCGCAGTTCCGTGAAGCGGGCCTCAATTCGCGACACTAGATGCTCCCCTGAGAGGCCGTGGCGTGGCCCTCCGCGAGAATCTGCGCGACGCTCTGCACGTCCTTGTCGCCACGCCCCGAAAGATTCACAACCAGCACCGCGTCCTTGCCAAAGGTCTTTGCGGCGCGGCGCACGTAGGCGATGGCGTGAGACGACTCGAGCGCGGGAATGATGCCTTCCAGGCGCGCCAGGTCCTGAAACGCGCCGAGCGCGTCCGCGTCGGTGGCAAAGTCGTACTCCGCGCGGCCGGTCTCGTGGAGCCACGCGTGTTCGGGGCCAACCGCCGCGTAATCAAGGCCGGCAGACACCGAGTGCGTCAGTTCGATGTTGCCGTGGGCGTCCTGCAGGACAAAGGTGCGGGTCCCCTGCAACACGCCCGCGGCGCCGCCCGCAAACCGTGCCGCGTGCCGCCCCGGCTTGATCGCTTCGCCACCCGCTTCAACGCCGATCAATCGCACCTCGGGATCATCGACAAACGCATCGAAGATGCCGATGGCGTTGCTGCCGCCGCCGACACACGCGATCACCGCATGCGGCAGCCGTCCCGTCTGCTCGAGGATCTGCCGGCGCGCCTCTTTGCCGATCACCGATTGGAACTCGCGAACCATCAACGGGTACGGATGCGGACCAAGCGCGGACCCGAGCAGGTAATGCGTATCGGCGGGCCGCGCGACCCAGTCGCGCATCGCTTCATTGATCGCGTCCTTGAGCGTGCGGCTGCCGGCATCGACGCCGGTCACCGTGGCGCCCAGCAGCCGCATGCGGAAGACATTGAGCGCCTGCCGCCGCATGTCCTCCGTGCCCATGTACACCACGCACTCGAGCCCGAGCAGCGCGCATGCAGTGGCGCTGGCCACGCCGTGCTGACCCGCTCCTGTCTCCGCCACAATGCGCGTCTTCCCCATCCGCTTGGCGAGTAGCGCCTGGCCAAGCGCGTTGTTGATCTTGTGCGCGCCGGTGTGCATCAGGTCTTCACGCTTGAGAAAGATGCGCCCGCCGCCGCTGGCTTCACTCAGCCGCTTCGCTTCCCAGAGCGGCGTCGGCCGGCCGGCGTATTGCGTCAGCAGGTGCATCAGCTCCGTGGCGAAGGCCGCGTCCTGCCGCGCCGCCAGATACTCCCGCTCGAGCGCTTCGATCGGCGCGACCAACGTCTCAGGGACGAAACGTCCGCCGTACGCGCCGTAGTAACCACGCGCGTCGGGATCGCGGCGTCCAAACCATGGGGGCATGTCGCTTGGTGGTGCCGTAGGTGCCTTGGGTGCCATAGGTTATGTGCCGATGCCTTTCGCTGCCGCGATAAATGCCCGCACGAGCGCGTGATCCTTCACGCCAGGTCGCAACTCGACGCCCGAAGACACGTCGACGGCAAACGGGCGGACTTCGTCGATCGCCTGTCGTACGTTGTCGGGCGTCAGGCCGCCGGCCAAAATGACCTCCCGTGCCTGCGCGATCAGCCGTGCGCGTGCCCAGTCGATGGTCTTCCCCGTGCCACCGTGTTGCACCGGATCGTGCGCGTCGAGCAGGACCCTGTGGTCCGGCACATCCGGCTCAATCGCATCGGGCCGTCCATCGGCCAGGTGCACGGCGCGGATCACTTCGACGCCAGGCAGCAGACCACCGTGCCAGCCGTTCGACTCGCCGTGAATCTGTGCCACCGAAATGCCCGCATCGGTTGCCGCATTGATTTCGTCGGCCGTCGGATTCACGAACACACCGACGGGCGTCACCGACGCGGGCAACGTCGTGACGATGTGGCGCACGCGATCGAGCGGGATGTAGCGCGGGACTGTGCTTCCACATCACAAATCCCAGGAACGAGGCGCCCAGGGCTGCCGCCTGGTCCGCGTCTTCCCGCCGCGTAATGCCGCAGATCTTGACGACGGTCATCTGGGAGCACCTTCCAGCGTTTCGATCAACCCGGCGAGCGCGGCGCCGGGATCCGGCTCGATCATGAATCGCTCGCCCATCAGGAACGCCCGATACCCGAGCGCCTTCATCGCCTGAAGATCGGCGCTCGACTTCAGTCCGCTCTCGCTGATACCGATCGTGCCGGCGGGCAGCATTGCCGCCACCGCGCGCGACGCGTCAAGGTCCACCTGCAGCGTGCGCAGGTTGCGATTGTTGACGCCGATGACCTTCGCGCCCATCGCCAGCGCCCGCGCGCACTCGGCCACGTCATGCACTTCCACCAGCGCCGCGAGTCCGAGGTCCGCCGCAGCTTTCGCCAGGCTCGCCAAATCGCGATCGCTCAGCGCTGCGACGATCAACAGGATGGCGTCGGCGCCGGCCGCGCGCGCTTCGAGGAGCTGATACTCATCGACGATGAAGTCCTTGCGCAGCAGCGGGATCTTCACGGCGGCCCGCACCGCCTCGAGGTGGGCGAGCGATCCATCGAAGAACCCTGGCTCGGTCAATACCGAGATCGCCGCCGCTCCGGCGCGCTCATAACCCACCGCGATAGTCACCGGATCGTAGGCCACGCGCAACACGCCGCGCGACGGCGAGCGCCGCTTGCATTCGGCGATCACGTTGATCGATCCTTCGCGCGACAGGCGTTGGGCAAATCCGGTGGCGCTGGGCGTGCGAAGCGAGGCCCGGCGCTCGAGGGCCGGACGCGGCTCGCGCTCGATGGCGGCGGTCGACCCGCGCCCGAGTGGCGGCGACGATGGCCTCGAGCAGGTCGGGGGGCGTGCTCACGCCTGCGCTCCGCGAGTCGACACTTCGATTAATTTCGCGAGCACCTTCCGCGCGGAGCCGTTGTCAATCGCCGCGGCCGCCTTGGCAATGCCGTCCTTCACGGTGTCGACCTGGCCGGCGACGAACAGCGCCGCACCGGCGTTCAAGAGAACGACGTCGCGGGCGCGGCCTTGCTCGCCGCTCAGAACCGCCGTGACGATCTTCGCGTTGGTCGCCGCATCGCCCCCCTTCAGCGATTCGGGGGTGGCCTTCGCGAGACCAAAGTCGGCCGGATGCACGTAGAACGTCTGCACCGATGCGCCCTTGCACTCCGACACCTTCGTATACCCCGTGGTCGAGAGCTCATCGAGACCGTCGGCGCCGTGCACCACCCACGCGCGCTCGGAGCCCAACAGCGACAACGAACGCGCGAGCAGCTCCGTGAGCTCGGGCCGCGGCACCCCGACGATCTGCCTCGCAGGGCGGGCCGGATTCGTGAGTGGTCCGAGAAGGTTGAAGGCGGTCCGCACGCCCAGATCCTTGCGAGCCTGTGCGGCATGCTTCATCGCCGGATGGAACGTCGGCGCGAACAGGAACGCGATGCCCACCTTCGTTCAAGCACGCGGCCGCGGTGTCGGCGGTGGCCTGAATGTTCACGCCGAGCGCTTCGAGCACATCGGCGCTGCCGCATTGGCTCGACACCGATCGATTGCCGTGCTTCGCCACGCGCATGCCGCACGCCGCCAGCACAATCGCCGCCGCCGTGGAAATGTTGAAGGTGCCCGATCGATCGCCGCCCGTGCCGCACGTATCAAACACGGCGCCCGGCGGCGCCTTGATCGGCACTGCGTTCGAGCGCATCGTTTGGGCGAAGCCCACGAGCTCGGTGGGGCGCTCCCCTTTCATGCCGAGGCCGACGAGCAGTCCGGCAATCTGTGCCGGCGCCGCCTCGCCGCGCATGATGGACGCCATCGCCTCGGCGGCCTCGGTGGTCGTCAGATCTTCATGGCGTCGCAGTTTTTCGATCAGCGCTGGAAACATGATCACATCTCGAGGAAGTTGCGAAGGATTCGCCGGCCTTCGTTGGTGAGAACGGATTCCGGGTGAAACTGCACGCCGTGAATGGGGAACGTTCGATGCCGGAGGCCCATCACCAGGCCGTCTTCTTTCGTTCGGGCCGTGACTTCGAGATGGTCGGGCAAGGTCTTCTCATCAACCACCAGCGAGTGATAGCGGCCCGCTTGAAAAGATGCGGTCAAGCCGGCAAACACGCCGTGGCCGTTGTGTTCCACGGTTGAGGTCTTGCCGTGAATCGGCTGCGGCGCGCGCACCACGTCGCCGCCAAACGCGAGTCCGATCGCCTGGTGTCCCAGGCACACCCCCAACAACGGCATGCGGGGTCCGAATTCCTTGATCACCTCGAGCGACACGCCGGCCTGTTCCGGCCGTCCCGGCCCCGGAGAGATCACGACGCGCGCGGGCGTGAACCCGCGCAGTTGATCCATCGACGCCTCGTCGTTGCGGCGCACCACGACCGTCGCGCCCAGTTCCCCGAGGTACTGGACCAGGTTGTAGGTAAACGAATCGTAGTTATCGATGACGAGGACCATCCGCTATAAGCCCGCCTGCGCGAGTTCGAGGGCGCGGATCATCGCGCGCGCCTTGTCACGCGTCTCTTCGAATTCCGCCGTCGGGTTCGAATCGGCGACGATGCCACCGCCGGACTGGATGAAGGCCTTGCCGTGTTCCAGCAAGATCGAGCGGATCGCGATGCAGAAATCGAGGTTGCCCGCGAAGTCCAGGTAGCCGACGGCCCCGGCATACAGGCCACGCCCGCTTGGTTCGAGCTCGTTGATGATCTGCATGGCGCGCACTTTCGGCGCGCCCGACACGGTGCCGGCAGGGAAACACGAAACCAGCGCGTCAAGCCGGTCGCGCCCTTCCGCCAGCTGGCCCTCAACGACCGAGACCATGTGCATGACGTGCGAATACTTTTCGAGCGCCATGAACGTCGGCACGCGCACCGTGCCGTAGTCGCACACGCGCCCGATATCGTTCCGGCCGAGGTCGACGAGCATGACGTGCTCGGCCCGCTCCTTCTCGTTTCGTTTCAGCTCCTCGGCCAGCCGCTGGTCCTCTTCGTCGGTCGCGCCGCGCCGGCGCGTGCCGGCGATCGGATGCGTGACGGCGTGACGGCCTTCGACCCGCACCAGCATCTCGGGCGACGCGCCGACAATCGACCGCTCGCCCATGCGAATGAAAAACATGTACGGCGAAGGGTTGACGTGCCGGAGCGCGCGATACACGGTGAACGCGTCGACGCTGACCTCCGCTTCGAAGCGCCGCGATAACACCACCTGGTAGATGTCGCCGGCGGCGATGTATTCCTTCGCGCGCTTGACGATCGATTCGTAGTCGTCCTGCGACATGTTCGGCGTGAGGGTCACGTTCTCGCCGCCCGCCGGCCGCTTCAGCGAGAGCGCGCGTTCCAGCTCGCTCTGGAGGAATTCGATCTTCGCGCACGCAAACTGGTAGAGCGATCGCAAGTCCTCATCCGGAGAGATGCGCGCGTTCGAGATCAGCAGGATGCGATGCTGCACGTGATCGAACGCCAGCACGGTATCGAACACCATGAACCCGGCGTCGTCTCCGATCGAAGGACCGGCGCCGGCTCGCGCGGCAGTGGGCTCAAACCACGCCGCGGTTTCGTAGCCGAAATATCCGACGGCGCCACCCGTGAAGCGCGGCAGCCCGGGCACGAACGGCGACTGAAAGCTGTTCATCAGCTCGCGCAAGGTGTCGACGAACGGCTTGTCGGCGTCGGTGGTCACGCCGGCGCGCTCCATCACCGTTTGCCCGTTGCGGCCGCGGAGAATCAGGAACGGATCCTTGCCGAGAAACGAATAGCGTCCGACGTGCTCGCCGCCCTCAACGCTCTCGAGGAGGAACGCGTAATCGGAATGCTCGGCCACCTTAAGAAACGCCGACACCGGCGTCAGCAGGTCCGCCACCAGTTCCTTCACCACCGGCACAAACGTGGCCCGCTTGGCGAGATCCACGAACTCTTCAAACGTCGTCTGCTTCAAGATTTGCCCTCTGCGCCATCTGCGCCTTCTGTGGCCTTCATCTCGTCTCCGTGAGCTGCAATCGTGCGAGTGCCGCGTCGCGCATCACGCGATCCGCGGGCCGCTGGCCGGTCCACCATTCGAACTGGGCCTGCGCCTGGGCCACGAGCATGTCGAGCCCGCCGATCGTGCGGCAGCCGGCCCGTGCGGCGTCGGCAAGCAATTTCGTCTGCGGCGGGTTGTAGACCAGGTCATAGACGAGGCCGCCGCCGTGAAAGAGATACCCGTCAGGCAACGGGGAGGCGCCAGCGTTTGGCGAGGTGCCCACGGGCGTGGCATTCACGAGCAGATCCCAGCCGGCGGGATCGGGCGGCCACGCCGACACCGCGGCGCCGGTCAGCGTCGCCACCGACTGTGCCTGGTCCTGCCGCCGCGCGGCAATCGTGACGCGCATGCCGGCCGAGGCCAGCGCCACCGACACCGATCGCGCCGCGCCACCGGCGCCGAGAATCGCCGCGCGCGCGCCACGCACCCGCATCGCGGTTTCGAGCGGCGCAAGAAATCCGGTCACGTCGGTGTTGCACCCGAGCCATTTCACGCCGTCACGCCGCAAGGTGTTGACCGCGTGGATGCGCCGGCTCACCGGGTCGCACTCATCGGCGCGTTCGAACGCGCTCACCTTGAAGGGAGCCGTCACGCTCACGCCGGCCAGGCCGGCGGCATCGGCAAACGTGATGAAGTCTTCGAAGTCCGCCGCGGCGAGCGGCAGGTAGACCGCATCGACATGCGCGGCGTGAAACGCCGCGTTGTGCATGACGGGAGATACCGAATGGGTGACCGGCTTGCCCAGGATGCCGTAGAGGGCCGTGCGCGCGCCAATACGGCGGAAACGAAACTCGTCGTGCATGCGCCGCTCACTGATTTGTCCCGGAGCGATGCCCTCGCCGGCGTAGGTCCAACAGGATCCCATCCAGCTCGCGAGCACCCGCGACGGGAGGCCGGCTTCGCCCATCGCAATGAGCGACACCGGAACTCGGGTCTGCTGGCCGATCGCGCGCAGCATGAGGCAGTCACTGAGGCGCGAAGCGGCAACCGCAATCTTGACCACTTCCGCGCCGCTCCCCAGCATCGCCTGCGCCATGTCGCGCAGGTTGGCAGGGATGCCGGTGAAGTCGTGATGCGATAACACCACGCGTCGGCCGCCGGTGCGTCCCATGAGGTCCGCACAGCTCCCCTGCCATTCGAGGTCGACGTACTCGGCGCCGAGCGCGAGGGCTTCGGCCAGCAAGGCGCGGCGTTCCTCCTCGCTGCCCTGAAAATGTCCGCCGTGCGATTGCGGCCGGCAGGTGACGATCACCGGCTTACGGCGGCCGGCGAGCGCCCCGGCCGCGCTGGGATCTTTGACGGTGTCCAACCGCAGCTCGACCAGGTCGGCGTCGCTGACCTGGTCACGCCGTGTACGCAGTTCGGCCATGGTGTCGGCCGTCACGGTCACGCAGAGCTTGGCAGGCTTCATTCGGGTCAATCAGTCAACAAATCGCCAATCAGTCAATCAACCATCGCAAAATAAAAAAGCGCCTCTTCTTTTGTGGAAGAGGCGCTTCGGTCGAGCGTCAGAGTGTGTGGTGGTGATTACACGGACCGGGTAGCCTCTCCTATTGGGCACCAATACCACCACGCCGCAAAAGACACGGATCCCGCCACCGCGAAGGGCGTGAATCCGGCTGAGGTGACGGCTCGCGAGCGCATTTGAACGTCGAAAGGCTAACAGACCCAGGAGACCGGCGTCAAACCCGCAAACCGACCAAGGCTCGTATAATGGGTGTAAGTCGGGTCCTATCCGACACTTGCAATGTATCTAAGAGTCTTCGCTGCGTCATTCCTGGCGATTGGTGTCCTGCTGGCGACGCCAAATGCCCAAACGACCACTCTGCCGCTGGACGAGGTCCGGCCCGGCATGGTGGGCGTGGGCCGCACCGTGTTTGCCGGCACCGAGCTCGAGGACTTCAAGGTCCACGTGCTCGGTGTGATGCGCAACGTCATCGGCCCGAAGCGCAGCCTGATTCTGGCCAGGCTCGAAGGCGGTCCGCTGGCCAAGACCGGCGTGATTGCCGGCATGAGCGGGAGCCCGGTTTACGTCGACGGCCGCCTGATGGGCGCCGTGTCGTACGCGCTCGGCCAGTTCTCGACCGAACCGATCGCAGGCATCACGCCGATTGCGGAAATGCTGGACGCCACGATGATGAGCGCGCCGGCGCGAAGCACGCGGCCGGTGTCGCTGTCGTGGCCGGCCACGCCGCGCGAGCTGCTCGAAATCTGGAACCGCGACCTTGGCCGCGCGCGTCCGTTCGTTGACGATCCGTCGCAAGCCTTGATCGTGTCGGGCGGGTCTACCGATCTCACGCGCGTCAGCGCCATGCTGCGCCCAATCACCGTGCCGATGATTACGTCCGGCTTCGACGCCTCGGTGATCGATCCGTTCGCGCCTTCCCTCTCAGCAGCCGGCTTCGTGCCGATGTCGAGCTCACAATCGCCAGGCGCGGGGATTACGGCGTCGAACGATCGTCCCCTTCGGCCCGGTGATGCCGTGGGCGTGGGCCTGCTGACCGGCGACTTCGAGCTCGGCGCCACGGGAACCGTGACGCATGTGGACGGCGACAAGGTGTATGCGTTCGGCCATCCTCTCTACAACCTGGGCCCGACGCAGTTCCCGATGACGCGCGCCGTCGTGCAGGTGGTGCTCCCGAGCCTGATGTCGTCGAGCAAGCTCGCCAGCTTTGGCGAGGTGATCGGTACGGTGCAACAGGACCGCGCCACCGCGATTGCGGGCCGCCTCGGCCCCGGGCCGTCGCTGATCCCGGTGACGATCACGTTGAATTCGGATCGCGCGCCGTCACGCACCTTCAACTTCGGCGTCGTTCGCGATTTCACCTTCACGCCGCTCCTCACGTATCTCTCGGTGGCGAACGTGCTGGTGTCGTACGAGCGTGGCGCGGGACCGGCGTCGTACGCCATTCGCGGCAGCGCATCGATTCGCTCGCAAGGCGACCTCTCGTTCGAAGACATTTTTACCGGCGATCAGCCGGCCGGCGGCGCCGCCGCGTATGTGGCGGGTCCGTTGACGGCGCTGCTCAAGAACTCCGGCGAGCAAGTGGACGTCGAGAAGATCTCGCTGACCATCGATGCCACCGAACAGCAGCGCAGCGCGCGCATCGAGCGCGTGTGGCTCGACACCACGCGGCCTCGCTCGGGACAGAATGCCGTGGTGCACGTCGCCATGCGGTCCGCCCGTGGTGAAGAAATTGTTCGCCAGGTGCCGATTGCCATTCCCGCCAACCTGTCGGGCTCCCTGCAGCTGATCGTCGCTGATGCGGTGCGGACCACCGCCGACGATCGCCGCGACACCCGCGGCGCCGATATGCAGCGCGTCTCGCAGATGATGCGCACGTTCAATCGGGCGCGCCGCAATAACCGCTTGTATGTCCGGCTGACGACTCCCGATGCCGGAGCAGTGGTCAACGGCGAGCCGATGGCCGGACTGCCGCCATCGGTGCTGGCGGTGCTGGAAGCCGATCGCAACAGCGGCAGCGTGGGATCGCTGCGCAGCATGACGCGCGGTGAATGGGAGCTGGCGCTCGACTTCGCCGTGACCGGCTCGCGCCAGCTGACCCTTACCCTCGATCAACCTTGATGATTGCAAATTCAGCGCGGCGGCGACCTCTTCTTGGGGTCGCCTTGTTACTGGCGGTCTTCTCCATCTCTCTGTCCGCGGGTCCCGGATTCTGGCAGGCGGCGACCCAGGCGGACTTCCTGCGCGGCGAAGTCGAGCAGCTGTCGATCGATGAGCATGGCCGCTTGACGCTCGGGCCTCAGTTGACGCGCGTGCACGATGCGGCCGCACCCTTTGTATGGTCCGCATTGGCCGGCACCGATGGCGCGCTGTTCCTCGGCACGGGCAACGACGGCAAGGTGATCAAGGTCGACAAGAGCGGGCAGGCATCGGTGTTTTACGACAGCCCGGAAATGGAAGTGCACGCGCTCGCCGCCGCGCCGGGTGGTGGATTGTTCGTAGCAACATCGCCCGATGGCCGCATCTACAAGCTCGATGCGAAGGGGCAGGCCTCGCCGTTCTTCGATCCCGACGATAAGTACATCTGGGCACTCGCCGTCGATCGCGATGGCAATGTTCTGGCGGGCACCGGCGACAAGGGCACCGTCTACAAGATCACGCCCGACGGCAAGGGACAGAAGTTCTTCGCCACGAAAGCCTCGCATGCCGTGGCGCTCGCCTTCGATGAGAACCGCCAGTTGCTGGTCGGCACCGGCACGCCGGGCCGCGTGTTTCGCGTCGACGGCTCGGGCAAAGGATTCCTGCTGCTCGACACCACGTATCAGGAGGTTCGCGCACTCCGCGTTGACCCCAAGGGCGTGATCTACGCCGCCGCGCAAAGCAGCCCACGCGTGCCGGGTGGCGGCGAAAGCCTCAGCGAAGCCTTGTCGCCCCCGCCGCCGGTCACACCGTCGATTCCTAACGTCTCCACCGAAATCACCTCGATTTCTGTGGTCGATCTCGGCTCGGCGTCGCAGTCAGGATCATCGGCACTGTCCGCGGACCGGCGCAATCCAACCGGCGCGGTGTTCCGCGTGCAGCCGGACGGATTGTGGGACGAGATGTGGGCGTCGCGTGAAGATGCGGCCTACGACATCGCGATCGAAGCCGATGGTGCGTTGTTGGTCGCCACGGGAACGAAGGGCAAGCTGTTTCGTTTGAGCGGCGATCCCGTGAATGTGGTCCTGGTGACGCGGGTGCCGGCGCAGCAGGCGACCGTGTTGGTGCGCGGGGCCGACCGCACGTACGTGACCACGGCGAATCCCGGATTGTTGATGGCCACCTCGTCGGCTCGCGCGACGCGCGGCACTTACGAATCGGACGTGAAGGACGCGCGGCTCGTCTCGACGTGGGGTGTTATCGCCTGGCGGGCCACGGCGCCGGCGGGCTCGAAGGTCGAAGTCTTCAGCCGATCGGGCAACACCAAGACGCCCGACGATGCATGGAGTGAATGGTCGGCGCCTTACGCGAACGCCGAGGGATCGCCGATCACGAGTCCGAAAGCGCGCTATTTCCAGTGGCGCGCCGTGCTGACCGGCACGAGCACGGCGGCACCAACGCTGACGTCGCTGTCCTCAGCGTATCTGCCGCGCAACATCAGGCCGCAAGTGGTCTCGATTACGGTGCACCCGCCCGGCGTGGTGTTCCAGAAGCCGTTCTCGAGCGGCGAAACGGAAATTGCCGGCCTCGACGAAGAGGCGCAGGATCGGCGCGCCGCGTCGAACTCGCCCGGCGGCGGGGGTGCTCCCCCGCTTGGCCGCAGAATATTCCAGAAGAGCCTGCAGACGTTTGCGTGGAAGGCGGAAGACGACAACAACGACGAGCTGAGCTACGACGTCTTCTATCGGCGCGAAGGCGATACCAGCTGGCGGGGGTTGAAGACCGACCTTCGCGACACGTTGCTGGTGTGGGACACCAGCTCGGTGCCCAACGGCACCTACGTCTTGAAAGTGTCGGCGTCGGACCGCCGGTCGAATCCCGCTGATGCCGCGCTGGCCGGTGAGCTCGAGAGCAGCAGTTTCGAGATCGACAACGTTGCTCCCACCGTGCAAATCGGCACGCTCCGCCGCGACGGGACCCGCTTCGTCGTGCCGGCCGAGGTGCGTGACACCGACTCCACGGTCACGAAAGTGGAATATTCACTCGATGCGCAGCGGTGGCAGACGGCATTCCCCCGCGACGGCATTCTCGATGCCCGCCAGGAAACGTTTGAGCTGCGGCTGGAATCAGAAGCGGCGGGCCGCACTCTCGTGATTCGCGCGACTGACGCCTTGGGAAACATCGGGACCGGACAGGTCCAAATCAAATGAATTAAAAATCAAAAATTCAAAATTAAAAACACTTAGAGCAAAGAACTCGTTGCTTTCCGTTTTTTGATTTTGAATTCTTAATTTTCAATTTCCTTACGCACCAACGGCGAGTGCCGCCAGCATCGTCTCAGGAACAACCGGCTTGACCATGGGTGCCGGCGCCGGCTTCGGCTCGCTCGCTTCGGCGGGAACCGGCAGCGGGCCAATCGGCTGCGGCGCCGTGCGCGCCCGCAGGATGCCGCGCAACGCTTCCATGTTGATGTCGGGACGGCCCTTCACCGTGGTGCTCGCCACCAGCCACACCATGCTCACCGCCACCGCGTCACCGCGCGCCTGCGCCGGCGCGAACTGCACGCGATAGGCCTCGTTCAGCATCGCGTTCACCGAACGGTCCGTCGATCGCGCCTGATTGATGACCTCGACACCCTGCACGCGGCCCTCGCGCGATACCACGGCCGACAGCGCATACTCCGCCTCTTCCTCTGTCATCTCGATCGGCGACCCCATCACCCCGAGCGGGCGGAAATCGTCTTTCGGCGCAACCAGCATCTCGTAGTTGAGGCGCATCGGGTTCTCGTTCGACCCGGGACTCGCCAGAATCGAAATTGCGTTGGCGAACGAGCCGGGCTGTTGCTGGTTGGCGGCGTGCAGTACGCTCGCGGATCCGATCACGCAAATCATCGTGGCCACGGTGGCGCCAAGGCCCGCCCAGACCAGGTGCATGTCCTGGAACAGGGCCACGACCTGCGACCGCATCGAGAACTGCTCTTCGACGCGCAGGCGCTCGAGCACCCGCGCGCTGATGCGCAGCGGCTCGTCCGACGTACGGTCGGCCGTTTGCGCGGCCAGCTCGCGCATCGACGCGCCGAGCGTGCCCAACTCTTCCGCGGCCAGCGTGCAGGCCACGCACTCGCCGAGATGGTTCTGGATCGCAATGCGTTCGTCGACGGCCAGCTCGCCGTCGTAGAACGCCTCAAGACGTTCCCGCACGTCGATACAAGGATGTTGGTGCATCATGGCCGAACCTCTCGGAGCTCGTAGCGCAGCGTTTGCCGCGCCCGTGTAAGACGCGACTTGACGGTGCCGATCGCGACGCCGAGGGAGTAGGCGATTTCTTCGTAACTGAGACCGTCAATCTCACGCAGCACGATCACCGTGCGTTGATCGAACGGCAGGCGATCGAGCGCCGCCCAGAGGCGTTCGGCCAGCTCTTTCCGGGCGTAGGCACGATCGGGCGCGGTGTGATCGCCGGGCTGCCGGAGATCGCCGTGCGCCGCCACGTGCTGGTCAAGCGACACCTGGTCGGCCTTGTGCCGCCGCCGCCACCAGCGCTGCTTGTTGCGCGCCTGGTTGATGCAGATGCGGTAGATCCAGGTTTTGAGGGCGGATTGGCCGCGGAAGTTCCGAATGGTGCGGAAGACGCTGAAAAAGACCTCCTGGGAGAGGTCGCGCGCTTCGTCCCGATCACCGAGAAGATGCAGCGCCAGTTGGTAGACCATCCGTTCGTGGCCCGAAACGAGCTCCGCGCACGCCGCCGGCTCCCCCGCGGCGCAGCGCTCAATGAGCACCGCCTCACGGTGTCCGACCTCTGTCCACCCGAGTGTCCCGGCGTCTTTCATGACGGATTCGGCGACTGTTCGAACGCTCATGGCCAGTGTATCAACATTAGAACCCGTTCCCGTTGGAAAGTTCCCTGCCCTGCCCGTAGCTAGACCCTTTGTTTGCTACTATTTGAAGCGCCGTGCGTGGCACCATCATCGCCTTCCTCTTCGTGGCCGTGGCCGGCGTCGCCGGCGCCCTGGGCTTTTCCGCCCTGACCAACGAGCGGGAATTCGACCGGCTGATTGCCAACGGCGACCAGGCCGTGGCCGACGAACGCCCGTTCCAGGCCATCGAGGCCTATAGCGGCGCCATCGCCCGCAACCCGGATTCCATGCTCGCGCACCTCAAACGCGGGTCGGTTTACCACTCCCAGAACCAGCTCGATGCCGCGCTCCGTGATCTGCGCCGGGCCACCGAGCTCGACCCCAGCGCGCTGCGCGCCATCGAGATGCTCGGCGATGTCAACGCCGGCCTCGGCCGCGGCGACCGCGCCATCGAGCAGTATGAGGCGTTTATCTCGCTCGACGAGCGCAACGCGCGCGTCCTCTACAAGCTTGGACTCGCGCGGTACCGGGGTGGCCGGGTCCAGACGGCGATCGAACCTTTGAAACAGGCGCTCGCGCTCGATCCATCGCTCGGCGAGGCCTATTACGTGATCGGCCTGGTACAGCGTGACCTCGATCAACTCCCGGCGGCGCGCAAATCGCTGGAAGAAGCGGCCCGCCGCTCCCCTGCCAGTCAGACGTCGGCTCGCGAGGCGCTGGCGGAGGTGTATTCGCTCGAAGGCGAGCACGGTCGCGCGATCAACCAGTTGGAGGCGCTGGCCGCACTCGACTCGTCGCGCCCGGATCGCGTGGTGGCGGTCGGGCTCGCGCAAGCACGCGCCGGTCGTGAGGACGCCGCAGTGGTCACGCTCGGACGAGCGGTGGAACGTTTCCCCGATGCACCTCAAGTCTATGCGGCGCTTGGACACGTGTGGCTGACCACCGCGCAGCGCCGCGGCGATCGCGTGGCACTGAACAAGGCCGTGGAAGCGCTGGTACAGGCGGCGAACCGCACGGATGCCACCAGCGAGACATTCGCGGAGCTTGGCCGCGCGTGGTCATTGGCCGGCGATGTGAGGGTCGCCGAACGCGCGCTGCAGCAGGCCGTGGCCACGCTGCCGGTGGTCCCCGACGCCTACTTGCAGCTCGCCGATATCACGGCGCGTGATGGCCGCATCCGGGTGGCTCGTGATGCGTTGTTGAAGTACGCCACGCTCGTCGGCGACGAACGATCGCTGGCCACGGTCGCGACCAGGATCGGCGACTACTCCGTGAAGCTCGGCGAACCGGCGCTCGCGGTGCGGTGGTTCAGTCGCGCCATGGATGAAGCCGGACCGAGCACGACATTGCAGCTGAAACTCGCGGACGCCGCATGGAAGGCAGGCGATGTGGCGCGAGCGCACCAGGTGATCGACGAAGCGATCTCGTCGGAGCCCGAGAATCGCCAGCTTCAACAGTTGAAGCGAAGGCTTCCGCCCGTTTGATTCCCGCGCCTAAAGCGCGGGTCAGCGTTGCGCCCGCGGATCGATGACGTCCCGCAATCCGTCGCCGAGGAAGTTGAACCCCAGCACGACGATTGCGAGAAACAATCCCGGAAACACGGTCAGGTGCGGCGCATCGAGCAAGTGCACACGCCCACCATTGATCATCGTGCCCCAACTCGGCGTCGGCGGCTGTACCCCGAGCCCCAGGAAACTCAAGGCGGCTTCGGACAGAATGGCGCCGGCCATGCCCAGCGTGGCCTGCACCAACAACGGCGGCATCGCCGTCGGTAGGACGTGACGCGCGAGGATCCGCACCGTCCTCGCCCCGAGCGCTCGCGCCGCCGTCACGTACTCGAATTCACGAGCGCGCAGCACCTGCCCGCGCACCAATCGCGCAGACCCAACCCACCCGATCACCGCGAGCGCGAGCACCACGTTCACGAGGCTTGGCCCGAGCACCGCCACCAGTGCGATGGCGAGCAACATGCCTGGAAACGCCATCAAGACGTCCATGACCCGGCCAATGAGCTGATCGACGCGGCCGCCGTAGTACCCGGAAATCGCGCCGACGATCATGCCGACGATCGACGACACGCCGACCACTATCAAACCGACGAGCAACGAGACTCGCGCGCCAAGAAGCACGCGTGCCAGGATGTCGCGCCCCAATTCGTCGAGCCCAAACCAGTGTTCCCACGTCGGACCCTGCAGGCGATTTGGCAAATCCTGCGTGGCGGCATCCCATGGCAGCAGCCACGGCGCGCCGAGGGCCGCCAGAAAGACGAGCGCGACGATCCCGAAGCCGGCGCGTGCCTGCCCTGAGCCCAGTCGCCCCTCGACTCCGCTCGGGGCGACCTTGAGCTTGCCGAAAGGTCGAAGGGTCATTCGAGGCGAATCCTCGGGTCGAGCACGCCGTACATGAGATCAGTCACCAGGTTCACCGTCACATAGGTCGCCGCGATCAGCAGGATGCAGCCCTGCACCATCGGGTAGTCGCGGAACCCAATCGACTGAATCAATAACCGTCCGATGCCCGGCCAGGCGAAAATCGTCTCGGTGATCACCGCGCCGGTCAGCACGGCGCCGAACTGCAGCGCGATGATGGTGAGCAGCGGCACCATGCTGTTCCTGAGGGCGTGGCCGGCAATCGCGAAGGCGCGAGACACTCCGCGGGCCCGCGCGGCGCGGACGTAGAGCTCGCGCAGCTCGTCGAGCAGGCTCGCGCGCGTCATGCGCGCGAGGATGGCGGCAAGCGCGAGGCCTAACGACACGGCCGGCAGCACCAGGTGCGCCAACGTGCCGCGTCCTGAGACAGGCAGCCAGCCAAGCTCCACCGCGAACACTATCGCGAGGAGCGGCCCCAGCCAGAAGTTTGGAATGGAAACGCCCGCCAAGGCGAACGTCATGGCGCCATAATCCACCACGGTACCGCGCCACACCGCGGCGACCACGCCAAGGGGAATCGCAATCAAGATCGCCACAACCATGGCAGCCATCGCCAGCTCTGCCGTCGCGGGAAGACGCTCGATGATCATCGTCGTCACCGGCTGCCCGGTGCGAAACGAATTCCCGAGATCCCCGGTTACGGCTTGCCGCAAGAAAGTGACGTACTGATCGAGGAGCGGCCGGTCGAGCCCAAGACTCACGCGCAGTTCGGCGACGTCTTGCGGCGACGCGCCGTCGCCGAGCATGGCTTGCGCGGGGTCGCCCGGCACCAGGTGGATCAGCGAGAACACCAGCGTGGCCACGCCGAGCAGCACCGGAATGGTCAGCAGAATGCGGCGAACCAGGTAGCGCAGCACGCGAGCTCATTCTAGCCACCGATTAACACCGATTAGGCACTGATTTAATCGGCGTCCAATCGGTGTCTAATCGGTGGCCGGGTTTTTCGAGGCTCGAGAGTCCCAGCCGGGCCGTCAGCTTGTTGAGGCCCTGGCGCGACACGCCAAGGTCGCGTGCCGCCACCATGACGCGACCGCCGGCGCGCGCAAGCGCGGCGCGAACGTAGCGCGCCTCGAAATCGCGCCTGGCCTCCGCGAGCGTGGCGCGCGAGACCATGGCGGTGGCACGCGTGATGTGCGCCGGCAGGCTCTGCGGGCCAATCACGCCGCGTTGCGGTCCGGCGACCATGACCGAGGCCAACACGTTCTGGAGCTCCCTGACATTGCCCGGCCAGTCGTAGGCGCCGAGCATCGACAGCGCCGAGGGCGACAGCACGGCGCGGCTGCCGGTGCGGTTGGCAAGCACCGACCAGCTATGACGCACCAGCGGCGGAATGTCCTCGAGACGCTCGCGAAGCGGCGGAATGGTGATGCGCAGCACGTCGAGGCGATAGCGGAGGTCGGTACGGAACCGGCCCGCCGCGGCTTCCGACGCCAGCGCTCGATTGGTGGCGGCGACAATCCGCGCATCGACTTTGCGCGTTGATGATTCGCCTACCCGCCGGACCTCGCCTTCCTGAAGGGTCCGCAACAGTTTGGCTTGCACGCGGGCACTCAGCTCCGCGACCTCATCCAGGAACAAAGTGCCGCCCTGCGCCTCTTCGAACATCCCGAGCCTTTCAGATACCGCACCAGTAAATGCGCCGCGCGTATGCCCGAACAGCTCCGCCTCCACCAGGTCGTCGGCAATCGCCGCGCAGTTCAGCGCGCAGAACCGCCGCGATCGGCGGGCGCTGGTGGCATGGATGGCCCGGGCCACGAGCTCCTTGCCGGACCCGCTTTCCCCTTCGATCAGCACCGGAAAGGGCGAGGCCGCGGCCCGCAACACCGCGTGCCGGACGGTTTCCATCACGTTGCTTTCGCCGACCAGATCGGGGACCAGGGCGCCGGTCAGCTGCGGCGTGCGATGCCGTTCAACGACGTCGTGCACGGCAGGCGCGGCCGCCGTGGCGGCGAGGCCGAGCACGTTGGTCACGTCTTGAGCGATCAGCGGCACACCCATGGACCAGTGACACCACAACGCGCCGACGATCGTGGCGCCGTAGCGGATGGGCCACGCCGTTTCCACCGAGTGGTTGCGATCGACCAGCGGCAGCGTGACGCCGGTGTCGAGGACCTGGCCCGCCAGTACCAGGTCAACCGCGGACGGCACCGCGCCGCCCGCGTGCGCCACGGCGTGCGGCTCATCGCGCTCGCGAATGACGAATGCCACGCGGCTGGCCGCGAGCGTCTCGTTGAGGCGAAACGCCACCCGTGCCAACGCGTTGGTGGCGTCCTCCACGTCCTGGCAGATGCGGAGAATCTCGAGGAACGCTTCGACCATGGCCGGTTCGGTGCGCGCCTCGATCGAAAACCGACCAATATGTTCCCGCAGTGCCTCGGCTTCGCTCCCTTCGACCTGCATCAGGATGGCCCGCGCCTCCAGCCATCGGCGCTGGGAGATCAGGCAGCGCGCCAGCTCGCATCGCGCCGAAACTTGCTCGCCTTCGGTCTCGGCGAGCAACATGCTCCATCGGGCCGACGCTTCCGCATCCACGAGCTGTCCGCCCGTCCGCATCTCGTCCGCGCGATCGACGAGCGACCCCGGCGTGATCATCGACTCACCGATCGAGCTCTCATGCACCTGCATCGCCGCGGCGATCAAACGCGGACGCCACGGCTCGCCGGTGACGCCGCGGACGATCAGGTGCGGCCGCGCATCCTTGGTGGCCAACCTGAACAGAGCCAGCGTGGCATCGGGCGTCAGCCGGGTGTCGGTGGCAAAGATCACGATGGCGCGGTTCTTCAGCCACGACGGCCATCGCCAGTGGGCCTGGGACAACACGGCGCCAAAGGCGTCTGCCGCCAGCGGCACGAAGCCGGCGAGCCGCGCCTCGCGCGCCAGCACGCGCTGGGTGCGTGCCCAGGTATCGCTCGAGACCTCCGCGAGATCGAGGGCGCGCGGGCGCCCGTCCCTGGCGTCGGCCAGCGCGGCCCGGAACGCATGAATGATGTCGTCATTCCCCGCCGCAAACGATCCTGACGCCGGCCGCTCCCACATCTCGATGCGCGAGTTGCCGCGCATGTCGAAATCGATGAGCCACGAGCGGCCACGCACCGTGAAGAGTGGTGGCATGGCGGCAGCGGGCGCGCGCCGCAGGCGCCAGCGAATGGTGGCGCCGGTGGCGAGATCCAACGCGCGTCCACCGGCCACGAGATAGCGATCGAGCATCAACATGCCCGTGCTCACTGCAAACGAAAGACCCGCGCGCCAGCGAGCGATCGCCGAGTGTTTCTGGATCCGCTTCTTCGGGACGTCGCAGTTTCTTAAGATAAAATGCTCGGCGAATGCTGCGGTTTTTGACATCCGGTGAGTCCCACGGCCAGGCGCTGGTCACGATCCTCGAAGGCCTCCCGGCCGGGCTGACGATCGATTTCGACGCCATCACGCTCGAGTTGCGCCGCCGGCAGGGGGGCTATGGCCGCGGCCGTCGCATGGCGATCGAGTCGGATCGCGCAGAAATCCTCTCAGGCGTCCGGCGCGGCCGGACGACCGGTGCACCGGTAGCCCTCCTCGTTCGCAACAAGGATTGGGAGAACTGGCAAAATACGATGCACGTTGAAGCGCAGGCGCCCGCCGGTTCGACCGGCGCGAACCGCGCGGCGGTGGTCCGGCCACGGCCCGGTCATGCGGACCTTGCCGGCGCGCTCAAATACGATCACGAAGACATCCGGGACGTGCTGGAGCGCGCGAGCGCGCGCGAGACGGCGGCACGCGTGGCGGCCGGCGCCATTGCGCGGCAGCTGCTGCTGGCCGTGGGCTGCGAGATCACGAGCCACATCACCGGAATCGGCCATGTGGTGTTGCCGCCCGGCTCCGTCGTGACATTCGAGGAGGCCCAGGCCCTCGCGCCTGAAGCACCGTTGCGGTGCGCGGATACGATCCTCGAGCAGCAGATGATCGGCGCGATCGACGCCGCCAAGGAAGCCGGCGATACGCTCGGTGGTTCGTTTGAAGTGATCGCCCGCAATGTTCCGGTCGGCCTCGGGAGCTACGTGCAATGGGATCGCAAGCTCGATGGCCGGCTGGCCCAGGCCCTGATGTCGATTCCGGCGATCAAGGCCGTCTCGATAGGCGATGGCGTCGACGGCGCGAGGCGTCCGGGCTCCCAAGTGCACGATGAAATCGTCGCCGTGCAGGCCGCCGCGGGAGAACCGGTGATTGGCCGGCCCACCAATCGGGCCGGCGGTCTCGAAGGCGGCGTGACCAACGGCCAGGAACTGCGGGTCACCGGGTTCATGAAGCCGATCTCCACGCTGATGAAGCCCTTGCGGTCCGTGGACCTCACCACGCTGGATGAGGCGCCGGCGGCCATCGAACGCAGCGATACCTGCGCGGTGCCTGCGGCCGCGGTGGTCGCCGAGGCGATGGTCGGCCTGGTGCTCGCCGATGCGCTGCTCGAGCGCTTCGGCGGCGACTCGATGGTCGATCTGCGCGCGCGCGTGACGGGCACCGGATCGAGAATCCGGGGCCGCGTGTCGCGACGTCCCGCGGCAGCCCAGGCCTGACCAGACGTCTTGAAGGCCCGAGATTCGATGCGAATGAGTAGAGGGAGGCGGCGCCACTCCAACATGCCTTGCCTTTCTGAGGCGGAGCCTCGCTAGTGCTTCGTCCTATTCTGCGGCTCGGGGATTCCCTCCTGGCCGATCCGGCGCGCCGCGTGGACGTGATCACCCCGGAAATCGAAACGTTGATCAACGACATGATCGAGACGATGTATGCGGCGCCGGGCATCGGCCTCGCCGCCCCGCAAGTCGGCATGGCCTTGCGCATCTTCGTGATCGATCTCTCGATGGGTCGCGATCCGAGCGCGCTGCACGTGATGATGAACCCCGAGTTCGTCGAGCGGGATGGCATGCAGCTCGAAGAGGAAGGCTGTTTGAGCGTGCCGGGGTTTGTGGCCACGGTGGCGCGTCCGAAGCGCGTGGTGATCAAGGGGCTCGACCGCGCGGGCGATGAGCACACGATCGAAGGCACCGGCCTGATGGCCCGCGCCCTCCAACACGAAGTCGATCACCTCAACGGTTGCCTGTTCGTCGATCGCCTTCGCGGCATCTCGCGCGATCTCATCGTCCGGAAGATCAAGAAGCTCGCCAAAGCCGGTAAGTGGTAATCGACTGATGGCGTTGCGCGTTGCGTTTTTTGGTACGCCCGGCTTCGCGGTCCCCACGCTTGAACACCTGCTCCACTCGCGGCACACGGTGGCGGGAGTCATCACGCAGCCCGATCGCCCGCGCGGGCGCGGGCGAAAGACATCCGACGGCCCGGTGAAGGCGCTGGCGCTCTCCGCGGGTGTTCCGGTCTTCCAGCCCGAGCGGCTGTCGCGAGAGGCGTTCGAGGAGGACCTCAAGTCGTTGAACGCCGACATCGGCGTGGTGGCCGCCTACGGCAAGATCCTGCCGGACTGGCTGCTGGCCGCGCTGCCGCGCGGCTTGATCAACGTGCACGCGTCCTTGTTGCCACGCTATCGGGGCGCCTCGCCCATTCACCGTGCCGTCATTGCCGGCGATCGCGAAACCGGCGTCACCATCATGCGCGTCGTCAAGGCCCTCGACGCCGGACCGATGATTGCCTCCGGCAAAGTACCGATTGGTCCCGACGACACGACCACGAACGTCGAATCGACACTCGCGATTCGTGGCGCGCAGGTACTCGTCGAGACCCTCGATGCCATCGAGGCCGGTTACGCGACAGAAACTCCCCAGGATGACGCACTGGCCACCTACGCCCCGAAGCTCTCGAAGGCCGAAGCCACCGTCGACTGGACGAAGCCGGCGCCGGAGGTCCACAATCTGATCCGCGGCCTCTGGCCATGGCCGCATGCGCATACGTTCCTCGACCGAACGCGGTTTATCCTCCATCGCTCGCGACTGTCCAACGCCGATGCCGGCACGGCGCGTCCCGGCACGATCATCAAGGCTTCGGCGAGCGACGGTCTGCACGTGGCCTGCGGCGGCGCCACCGCGATCGAGCTCCTCGATCTCCAACTCGAAGGCAAGCGCGTGCTGAACGCCCGGGATGCGATGGCCGCGCAGACGCTGATTCCGGGCGCGCGTTTTTCCTCGCCATGATCGCGCCCGCGCGCCGCGCCGCCATGGACGCGCTCGGCCAGATCGACGCAGGCGACCTGGATCTTGGCGAGGCGGTGGCGAGGGCGCGGCAGCCGCTGCACGACGAACGCGATCGCGGGTTACTGCTCGAGCTCGTGGCCGGCACGCTGCGGATGCAGCGCGCCATTGACTACCAGCTTGCCTCACGGGTGAATCGCCCGCTCGGCAAGCTGGATGAAGCCGTCCTGCGCGTGCTGCGCCTGAGCGCTTTTCAATTGATTTACCTGTCTCGCCTGCCGGCGTCCGCGATCATCAACGATGCCGTGGAGTTGACGCGCCGCGCGGGCAAGACGAGCGCTGCCGGTCTCGCCAATGCGGTGTTGCGCGCGCTGTCGAAGGATCGCGAGCACCTCACCTGGCCCGACGACATCGCGATCGTCCACTCGCATCCGCGCTGGCTCGTGGATCGGTGGATCGCTCGATACGGCGAGTCCGCCGCGCTTGACTGGCTTCAGTTCAATAATCGCGCGCCCGCTCTTTGTCTGGCGGTCAATCGCACGCTCACCACGCGTGAGGCATTGGCCGAGGAGCTCGCGAAGGCCGGCGTCAGGACGGAACCGACCAGCCACGCGGCCCACGGGCTCCGCGTGCTCGAGGGGCATCCACTCGGCCTCGACGCCTTCAGCGGTGGACGCTTTCTGGTGCAGGACGAAGCATCGCAACTCATCGCCGAACTCGTGCAGGCGCAACCGGGCCAACGCGTGCTCGACCTGTGCGCGGCGCCGGGCGGCAAGACCGTGGCGCTCAGCGCAGCCACAGGAGCGCGGGGGTCGATTGTGGCCTCCGATGTGAGGCCACATCGCGTGTGGCTCCTGCAACGGACGTTGGCGCGTTGCCGTATTACCAACGCCGCGGTCGTGCACATTCCCGAGAACGGTCCACTGCCGTTTCGCGACGCCGCATTCGATGTGGTGCTGATCGACGCTCCCTGCTCTGGCCTTGGTACCGTCAGGCGCGATCCCGACATCCGCTGGCGGCGCACACCCGAAGACCTGCCGCGGTTCGCGGCGGCGCAGCGGCTGTTGCTGAGCCGCGCGGCGATGGTCGTCCGGCCGGGCGGCCGGCTGATTTACAGCACCTGCTCGAGCGAGCCTGAGGAGAACCACGCGGTGGTCGCCGCCTTCCTCGGCGAGCGATCGGACTATTCACTCGAACGGGTCCACGAAACGCTGCCGTTCCGCGACGGCCTCGAGGCCTTTTTTGGCGCGGTCCTGCGCCGCGCAACCGTGTAGTACCATTGCTCTGTTGGTGGCACTGCTCTGGTACTCGCGTCTGGAACTACGGCAAGGTCCTGCTGCTCGCAGGCGCACTGGCCGGCACTTTTTTTCTCTTTGCGGGCATCGCGATGCGCGTCGCCATTCGCGCGCGCCAGGTCACGGTGCCGAATCTGATTGGCAAGTCGATCGCCGATGCGACGGCCGAAAGCGCCGGTCTCGACCTGGAGATCCGCGTCGACGAAGGCCGCCGGCCCGATCCGAAGGTCCCGGCCGACCACGTGCTGGGGCAGGAACCCACGCCCGGCTCGTCCGCGCGGCGTCAACGCAGCATTCGCGTGTGGCTGAGCGCCGGCGCGCACATCGCCCGGGCGCCGAGCCTCATCGGCGAGACACAGCGATCGGCGGAGATCCGTGTCGCGCAGGACGGCTTGTTCATCGGCCCGGTGTCGGAGATTCGCTCGGCGCTGTATCCACCCGACGTGGTGGTCGCGCAGGATCCGCCGCCGTCGACGCCCACCTCGGAGATTCGCCTGCTGGTGAATCGCGGTGAAGATCGTGCCACCTACGTGATGCCCGATCTGATTGGCTTGAACGGCGAGCGCGCCGCCGATGTGATGCGCTCGCGCGGCTTTCGCGTGTCGATCACGGCGCAAGCGGTGGCGTCGACCATTCCGCCAGGCGTGGTCGTCCGGCAGGCGCCGCAAGGCGGTCATCAGGTTCACCCCGGTGATGCCATCGGGCTCGAGGTGAGCCGGTGACGATCCAGCTCGCGCCCTCGATCCTTGCCGCAGACTTCGCGAACCTCGGCGCCGAAATCGCGGCCGCGACGCGTGGCGGCGCCGATCAGATTCACGTCGACGTGATGGATGGGCACTTCGTGCCGAACATCACCATTGGCGTTCCGGTGGTGAAATCGCTGCGCAAGGCCACGCCGCTGCCGCTCGACGTGCACCTGATGATCATGCAGCCGGATCGCTACCTCGAGGCGTTCATCGACGCCGGCGCCAACCTGGTGTCGGTCCACGTCGAGGTGCTGCCGCATCTGCATCGCACGGTGACGCAAATCAAGAAGCTCGGTGCGAAGGCGGGTGTCGTCCTCAATCCCTCGACGCCGGTTTCCGCCCTGGAAGAAATCGCGCCCGACGTGGATTTCGTGCTGGTGATGTCCGTGAATCCCGGTTTCGGCGGACAGGTTTTCATTCCCGCCAGCGTGAAGAAGATCCGCAACGTCCGCGCACTACTCGATCGCGCCGGCAACAAGGCGCCGATCGAAGTGGATGGCGGCATTGACCTCACCACGGTCGCGTCGGTTGTGGAAGCCGGTGCTGAATGGCTGGTGGCCGGCCACGCGATTTTCGGCGGCGGCAACGCCGAGCAGGCGGCGGCAGCGATCAAGGACAAAGCGATCGCGGCGGCTCGCGGCAAATGACCCTTCGACTCGGCAACCGCTCGCGCTTGCCTCGCTCAGGGCGGCCTGCGGCCGCCTCTACGGAGCCGGCTCGCGTCACCACGTCCTCGGTCCGCGTGCGTTATGCGGAAACCGACAAGATGGGCGTGGTCTATTACGCCAACTATCTCGTCTGGTTCGAGGTCGGCCGCACGGATTGGCTGCGCGAGACTGGCTCGACCTACCGATCGATGGAAGAGGAAGGCGTCCAGCTGCCCGTCATCGAAGTGCAGTGCGAGTACCGCCAGGGCGCAAAGTACGATGACGAAGTTGAGATCCGCACGCGGGCCCGGAAGCTGTCGCCGGTGCGGATCCAGTTTGATTACGAAGTAATTCGTCGCGCCGATGGCGCTGCGCTGGCCACGGGCCATACCGTGCACGCGACCATCGATCGCAACGGGCGGCCCGTGCGGATGCCCGATCGAGTGAAGGACTTATTCGCATGAAGGCATTAATCACGGGAGGCGCGGGCTTCATCGGCTCCCACCTGAGCGAACGCCTTCTGAGCCAGGGCGCGCGCG
Organism: uncultured Acidimicrobiia bacterium; assembly: GCA_963784445.1. GTDB lineage: Bacteria > Acidobacteriota > Vicinamibacteria > Vicinamibacterales > UBA2999 > 12-FULL-67-14b. Next base: position 299,344 of record CAWARO010000005.1, read on the forward strand.
TGAGGGCCATTGACGCCTTTACGGATTTCTATCCGCGACCCTTGAAGGAACGCAATCTCGAGAACCTCCGCGGCCGCGACGGTTATGAGTTCGTCGAAGGCGATTTGCGCCAGCTCGATCTGCCGAAACTCCTCGACGGGGTCACCCACGTCTTTCATCTCGCGGCACAAGCGGGCGTGCGCCGCAGTTGGGGCGCCAAGTTCCAGATCTACACCGAGCTGAACATCGATGCCACGCAGCGCCTGCTCGAAGCCTGCATCGGTAAACCCATCGAACGGCTCGTCTACGCGTCGAGCTCGTCGGTGTACGGCGACGAAGTGAAGATTCCAATGGTGGAGACCGCTCTGCCGCAGCCGGTATCGCCATACGGAGTGACGAAACTGGCCGCCGAGCAGCTTTGCTATCTCTATTACTTCAATTACCGGGTACCGACGGTTTCGCTGCGGTATTTCACCGTCTACGGGCCGCGCCAACGGCCCGATATGGGGTTCAACCGCTTCTTTCGCGCCCTCCTCGACGGCAAGCCGCTGGTGCAGTTTGGCGACGGGCTCCAGACCCGGGACTTTACGTTTGTGGCCGACGCGGCAAAGGCCACGGCCGACGCTGCAGTCCGTGGAGTCCCCGGGCGCGTCTACAATATTGGAGGGGGCGCGCGCGTCTCGTTGCGGGAGGTGTTCGACCTGATTGCCCGCGTATCGGGACGCAAGGTCACGATCGACCACCAGCCCCCGCAAAAAGGCGACATGCGCGACACCTACGCGGACACCACCCGCGCGCGGACCGACCTCGGGTTTGCGCCGTCGGTGACGCTCGAAGAGGGTCTTCGCGCGATGTGGCAGTGGATGGAAGCCAATAAATGATTGCGGATTTCGGATCGAGTGGATTGCGGATTGATTGCGGATTGCGGATTGCTGGATTGGTGCTGGTCGCCGCGCTCGTAGGCAGCTGTGCCTCGAAGACCAACGCGCTCGCGCCTGGCACGGCCGACGCGGACAAGTTCCTGTTCGATCGCGGCAGCGCATCCGCCAAGGAACGCAAGTGGCTCGACGCCCGCGAATACTTCCGCAATCTCGTGGACAACTACCCGCAGAGTCCCTATCGCCCCGACGCGAAGCTGGCGCTCGGCGATACCTACATCAGCGAAGGCTCCACCGAATCGATGCTGCTGGGCGCTAACGAGTTTCGCGAGTTCCTGACGTTCTACCCGACCCACCCACGCGCCGACTACGCGCAGCTGCAGCTGGCGCGCTCGTTTACCGAGCAGATGCTCGGACCGGAGCGCGATCAATCGGCCACCAAGGACGCGATCAAGGAGATCGAGATCTTTTTGCAGCGTTTTCCGAACAGCAAGCTGATTGATGACGCGCGGAAGATGGAACGCCAGGCGAGGGACCGGCTGAGCGAAGCGGGTTACCGCGTGGGGTACTTCTACTATCGCAATAAGTACTACCCCGGCGCGATCGATCGATTCAGAGAAGTGCTCAAGACCGACCCGGCCTATACCAATCGCGACGCCGTCTACTACCACCTTGCCGAATCGCTCTATCGAAGCGTGCCGAGCCGCGGCGCCGAGGCGCTCCCCTATTACGAGCGTTTGCTGAAAGAATTCGAAAAGTCCGACTATCTCGAAGCCGCGCAAAAACGTGTAGCCGAATTGAAAACATCTGGTGAAACGCCGCCGCCAATCCGATAAGAAAGCAGACGTGCTCCCTTAGGCGGATACCCGCCGGAAAGTAGGCTCGAACATGCGCATCGGTATGGTTGCAACAGCGGTCCTGCTCGTGGCAGTTCCCGCTTCTGCACAAGCACCCACGGACGTGCTCGGTTCCCGCACGCTCACACCCTGGATGGTGGCGTGCACGGATGTGCCCGTGACGGCCAAGCCCGAACCGCGGCTGTTCGTCAAGGGCGTGCACAGCATTGACGTCCGCTGGATGGCCAGCGGTGGCCAGGAAGTGATGATCGGCCGCATCCCTGACGACGGGTTGGCCCCTGGGCAGCGCTACGCGGTCCGCCGGCTGCAAGGCGATCCGAGGGCATTTCCACGCGAAGGGGAAGGGTTCGGCATGGTGCGCACTGCCGGCTGGATCACCATCACCTACGTGAACGAGTGGAACGCCCGGGCGACGGTCGATCTCGCCTGTGACTCCATCAACACGGGCGATTACCTCGACGTGTATACCGAGCCACCGCTCCCCACCACTGCCGCCGAGTTTCTGATGCCGGATTTCGACGAACGCGCCAACGTGCTCCAAGGCACGGACGGAAAGGCGATCTTCGCCGACGGCGATACGCTGTCGATCAACCGCGGCACCGTGCACGGTGTGGCGCTTGGTGCGCGCTATGCCTTCTATCGCGACCGCCACGACGGCATGCCGCTCTTTCATCTCGGGGATTGCGTCGTGGTGGAACTCGGCGAGCTGACGTCGAAAGCGGTCGTGGTGAAGACCATGGACGCGATCACGCTCGCGGATGTGGCGATTCCGCGCCGGCGTCTGCGCTAACTGATCTTCTTCTCTCTCGCCGACTTCGCGGCTTCGAAGTCGGCGACCTTCTCGTCGCGCTTGCTCATCGCGCGCTGGAATCCCTGGTAGTAATCCACCGCGGAGACCAGCGCCGTGATCAGCACCACCCACAACGCGGCCTGCCCCAGCATCAGCAACGCCGGCACGCGCTCCCAACCCAGGATCAACAGGAGAATCGCGGTCACCTGCGAGGCCATCTTCAATTTACCGAGGCCCGATGCGGGCATGGTGAGGCCGCGCGAGTAGGCGAGGTTGCGCAGGCCGGTGACCGCGATCTCGCGGCCGATGATCACCGCCACCATCCACGCCGGCGCGAGATCGATCTGCACCAGCGACACCAGCGTCGCGGAAATCAGGAGCTTGTCGGCCAGCGGGTCGAGGATTTGTCCGAGTGTAGTGACCTGCTTGCGGCGGCGCGCGAGATAGCCGTCGAGCCAGTCGGTGAGCGACGCGAGGCCGAAGATGGCTCCTGCCACAAGCTCAACCGGCCACCCCATGACGGCGCGGCCCTCGAACTCGGTGAGCAACACAGCCACCAGCACCGGCACCAGGAAGATGCGAGCGATGCTGAGGCTGTTCGGCAGGTTCATTGTGCGCTCACGTCATTCTACCGCTCGGTCGTGTAAGATGGAAGTTTGTCATGAAGGCCATCCTGCTCGCCGGAGGCAAAGGCACTCGGCTGCGCCCCCTGACGCTGCATACACCCAAGCCGGTCGTGCCAATTTTCGATCGCGCATTCCTTCACTACCAGATCGATCTGCTCAGGCAAGTCCCTGAGATCGACGAGGTCATCCTCAGCCTGAACTATCAGCCGCGGCGCATCGAGGAAGTGTTTGGGGATGGGGCGGGCACCGGTGTCCGGATCCGCTACGTCGTCGAGCCCGCGCCGCTTGGCACTGGCGGCGCGATTCGCTACGCCGCGCAGGGCATCGACGATACGCTCGTGGTGTTCAACGGCGACGTCATGACCAGCGTGGACGTCAACGCCGTGGTGCGGCTCCACCGTGAGCAGAAGGCCAAGGCGACGATCGTGCTGACGCCGGTGGACAATCCGACCGCGTACGGGCTGGTCGAAACCGAACGCGATGGACGCGTGCGCCGGTTCCTCGAAAAACCCAAGCCCGACGAGATCACCTGCGACACGATCAATGCCGGCATTTACGTGCTCGAGCCGGACACGTTCGATCGCATCCCGAAGGATGTGTCGTACTCGATCGAGCGCGCCTACTTCCCGTCGTTGATCGAACGGAAGGAAACGTTCGTCGCGTTCATCGATCGTGGCTATTGGATCGACATCGGGACGCCTGAAAAGTACGTGCAGGTGCACCACGACATGTTCGACGGCAAGTTTGCCGGCGGTATTTTTGCCGGCGCGGATCGCGCCAGGCCGATCGTGTCGGGCGAGGCGCGCATCGAAGAAGGCGTGACGTTCGAGGGCCTCAGCTTCATCGACGCCGGCGCGCACGTGAAAGCGGGCGCGAAGATCGGCCCCTACACCGTGCTCGGCCGTGGTGTGATCGTGGAAGAGGCGGCTGAACTCCAGGACACCATCGTGTGGCCCAACGCGCGGATTGGCCAGGGCGCGGTGGTGCAGGGCCCAATCATTGGCCGCAACTGCCACATCGGGCGCAACGCGAGCGTGAAGAGCCGCGCCGTGCTCGGCGACAAGACGCTGTTGACCGACTTTACGAGCCTGTAACCATGTTCAATTCGTCCGTGTTCAAGGCCTACGACGTGCGGGGCCTCTACCCTTCCGAGATCACCGAAGAGCTCTTTCACCTGCTAGGCCGCGCCTTCGTGGCGTACCTGGGACCCGGCCGCTACGCGGTGACCCGAGACATGCGCGTGTCGTCGCCATCGCTGACGAAAGCCTTCATCGATGGCGTGGTGCTGCAGGGCGGCACCGTGCTCGATTACGGGCTGCTCGGCACCGACCAGATGTATTACGCGGTGGCCGCCGACAAGCTGAATGGCGGCGCGCAAGTCACCGCGTCGCACAATTCCGGCGAATACAACGGCTGCAAGCTGGTGCGCGAGGAAGCGTTCCCCTTGAGCGGCGAGGCCGGCATCAAGGAAATGAAGGAGATGATCCTGGCGGGCACGATTCCGGCGCCGCCGGCGCGGCCCGGCTCCGTCGAACCGCACCAGATCATGGATCGTTACATCGAGCACGTCCTGTCGTTCGTGGACGAGCAGTCGATTACGCCGTTCAACGTGGTGCTCGACGCCGGCAGCGGCGTGGCGGGCCTGGTGGCGCCCCGGTTGTTCGATCGCCTGCCCTGCAAGACCACGCGGCTCTGTTTCGAAGTGGACGGAACGTTCCCGAATCATGAAGCGAATCCGCTGATCGAAGAAAACCGCCGCGACATTACCGAGGCGGTGATTCGAGAGAAGGCGGACGTCGGCGTGGCGTGGGACGGCGATGCCGATCGCTGCTTCTTCATCGACGGCAGCGGCGAGTTCATTGCCGGCGATTTCATTACCGCCCTGCTCGCCGAGGCGTTCCTGATCAAGTCACCCGGCGAAACGATCATCTACGACGTCCGCGCCAGCTACGCGGTGAAGGACGTGGTGGCTAAGTATCGCGGCCGGGCGCTCATGAACCGCGTTGGCCACGCCTTCATCAAGCGGCGCATGCGCGAAGAGAACGCCATCTTTGGCGGCGAGGTGACCGGGCACTACTACTTCCGCGACAACTTCTACGCCGACAACGGCTTCATCCCGGCACTGATGATCCTCGACCTGATGTCGAAGAAGGGCCTGTCGCTCCGCGACCTGCTGAAGCCGCTGCGCGAGCGGTACTTCATCTCCGGCGAGATCAACACCAAGGTCGCCAACATGGAGATCGCCGGCAAGAAGATCGCCGAGCTGAAAAAGATCTACGCGAAAGGCAATCCCTACGACCTCGATGGTGTGTCTGCCGAATTCGACGACTGGCACTTCAACGTCCGCCAGTCGAATACCGAGCCGCTCCTGCGGCTCAACCTCGAAGGGTTGACGCCGGAAATCATGGAGAAGCGCCGCGACGAGGTATTAGAAATAATTCGTGGTTAGCCCAACTGCGATCACTGATGGTTGTCGCGTTCGTACTTGGTGCGGCCACCGCGCTAAGGACGGACTAGGCCACCGATTGGGCACCGAAGCGAAGGTTGGAGCGGGAGACGGGGATCGAACCCGCGACCAACAGCTTGGGAAGCTGTGACTCTACCACTGAGTTACTCCCGCTCAGCGAATCGAATTCTAGTTTATCAAAGAGAGCATCGCAAACGCCGACGCTAGCCGCGCGCACCCCGAAGAGGGCGGCCCGATGGCCGCCCTTCCAGGAACCTCCGCGTTGGATCAACAGGTGAAGAACTTGATGATGAGTGGCGGTTGGCTGCCCGATCCCGACGTGACGGTGGTGGTGCCGTTCGCATCGGTCACCGTCAATGTCACGTTCAATGCCGTCTCGGTGCCACCGACTGTGGAGCCCGGCCCGCCGCAGGTCTGCGAGAACGTGAAGTTCGGACTACTGCCGCTCTGATTGTGTGAGACCAGGGCGCCGTACTGGTAGGTAACGACCCACGAGTACGTTGCGGGCCCCGTCACGGGCCCCGTCGCCGTCAACGCGCACGGCGTTGCCACCGTTCTGATCAGACAGGTGGTCGTCGGACTCGTGCTGTTTTGCGGATCGGTCAGGATGAACGCGGCGGCGAACGCCTCCTGGTTGATCTCGAGCAGCGTCGAGTTGTTGGTCCAGCGGATGCGAATAGCCGTGCTCCTCGCCCCCCCGGTGTTTGGATCGACCCGGTAGGTCAATGTCGTTGTCGCATCGGTGCCGCTGGTTCCGCTCACGAGCGACACGAACGAGCCGAGGCTTTCCGCCCCGAAGGTGCAGTCGCCTGAGGTCTTGGTGACGATCGCCGTGAAGGTGCCCCCGGCAGCCGGGATCGTTTGTGTCGTCGGCGTGACCGTGAACAGGCACGGCGGCACAAAGCACGTCGGCGACACGCCGCCGCCATCGATTTGCGAGAACACCTTCTGAACAGCGGTGGGGTGGTCGCACGAGTTGACCCGGTAGCGCAGGTATTCCTGCGTCCAGACCACGCCGCCTTCAGCGTCGACGGTCGACGAACTGGCGCCGCGGTTAAAACTCTGGTATTTGGTTTCGAGCTGCTGCCGGAAATTCAATGAGTCGGTGCGCGGCGGAAACGCGATCAGGCCGTCGGGCGGCGCGCCGCACACCTGCCCCGCCGGATTGCCGTCAATCTGCGCCATCACGCGTTGTACCGCGGTGGCGTGGTCGCAGCCGTTGGTGCGATAACGCATGTATTCCTGCGTCCATACCACCTCGCCTTCACGATCGACGAAGGTCGGCGCCGGACTGCGGCCAAGGCTGGTCTGGTACTTGACTTCGAGCTGGTTGCGGAAATCGAACGACTCGTTGCGTGGCGGAAACGCGACGTCGAACTTTCCAGAGATCCCGCCAGGCGCAACGGACGTGGGACCCAGCAGTGAGCCGGGCGCGGGCGCGGTCGCGGACGGCGCCGTCGGCGACATCGCCGATGACCGTTCGGGATTGCGCGAACATCCCGCGGCCAGGGTGAGCGTGCAAAGCAGGAGTGCCAGGTGACGTGACATTGAGAATTCTCCCGGAGCTAAATGACTGATTAGCAGGCGGAGTATACCGGCTCAGTCCCCAATCATAGTCCTCGTACAAAGCTCGACCACGGTGGCGCGACGCGCCAGCGCAGCAATGGCGGCCGTCAGCTCGGCATTGCGGCGACATGTGTGCTTGGGTGCTGTTCGTGAACAAGAAGATCGGCGGAGGCGGACATCAGCGAATCGCTCTCCGACACACGATTCGTCCCAGCACAAATGAACCGCAAGACCTGCGGCCGCTAGATCACTGGAAGGAGATGCCCACGCTGAAGGTGATCATCTGCGTTCGGCGCGCAGCTGGAATCGAACCTGACGCCGCGCGCGAACCCAGCTTCACGAATCGCACGTCGAAGCTGGCGCCAAGATGCGGCCTCATAAACCACCGCGCCCCGCCGCCGAAGTTGATCGCCTGGTTCCACGTCTCAGGCACGATCACCTGCGGTGTGGTGCCCACGGCGTCCATGCTGCTGGTGACTCTCGTGGTGCCAAGACCCGCGCTCAGGTAACTCCATCCAAACTTGTGCCCGAAGTTGATCGAGAGTTGCGGTAGGACGTTGAACACCCCTGTCCGCATGATCGGCGTCACAACGGTAACGGCGGTTGCGCCGGAACCAGTGGTAATGGTCAGCGACTCGCCCTTCCCTTTCGCAGCCGAGATCGACACGCCGGCGCCAAACGTGATGATGCCGAGCCGCAGCGGATACACCGTGGCGCCGCCGGCGATGCCAAAACCGCGGCCGGGCAAGGGTGTGTCGCCGATGACCGGCACGGGGATCCATCCCTCGGCGGTGGGCATGCCCACACTGGCGCCGTGCAGATCGACGGCGAACCACGGCAGCCGTTCCTCGTCCTGGGCGCTGGCAGGTACGGCCGCAAGCAGCACCAGAAATGACGCGAGCAACGCGAGCCCTGAGCGAGCGGCTGCGAGACGAGGCGCCTGCGCTGAACGCGCAGGCGCGAGTCGAACGGGCATTAGTAGCCGCTGGCCTTTCCCGTCGCCGCGGTTTCCCCGCGAGACTCCTTCACAATCCGCACGCCGGCACTCGCGCCGATGCGCGTCGCTCCGGCCGCCACCATGGCTTTCATCTGTTCGAGGTCGCGTACGCCGCCCGACGCCTTGACGCCCATCTCGTCGCCGACCACGCGACGCATCAATGCCACGTCCGCCGCGGTGGCGCCGCCCGGACCAAAGCCGGTGGACGTCTTCACGAAATCCGCGCCCGCGGCCTTCGCTAGCGTACAGGCGGTGATCTTCTCTTCGTCCGTCAGCAGCGCCGTTTCGATGATCACCTTGCTGCCGGCGCCGGCCGCATGACACGCCGACACGACGCCGCGAATATCGTCGGTTACCAGCCGCACATCACCGGACTTGAGTGCGCCGACGTTGATCACCATGTCGATCTCGGTGGCGCCATCGAAGATGCAGCGCCTCGTCTCGAACTGCTTGACGTCCGGCGTGGTCGCGCCCAGCGGAAAGCCGATCACGGAGCACACGCCGACGCTGGTGCCGCGAAGGTGCCGCGCCGCCAAAGCTACCCAGGTCGGGTTGATGCACACTGTGGCGAACTTCCATTCGGCGGCCTCGCGGCACAGTTGTTCGATTTCCCCGGCCGTGGCATCCGGCTTGAGAAGGGTGTGATCGATGTAGCCGGACACGCCACTCGCACCGCCGTCGGCGGCATGGAGGCCCAGGCGCGTCGCGCCGGCGTCGATGACGTGCTGCACACGATCCGGACAGCACTCGGAGGTGAAGCCATGGCAGGCGCACCGCGCCGGAGCCACCGCGCCGGCCCTGGCGAGCTCCTCCAGGATCAACTCGATCACACGCCGATAGTCGGTCACGGCATCTTCTCCAACGCGCGAATCTTCGCGAGCCGTCGGATATAGCGGGCCTCACCCATCGGCGTGGCGAGCCACGTCTCGACGATGGCCTTGGCATCGTCCACGGAAATCAAGGTGGCGCCAAGCGCCAGCACGTTGGCGCCGTTGTGCTCGCGCGCATAGCGCGCCAGCGTCTTGTCGTTGCACATGGCGGCTCGCGCCCCGGCGATCTTGTTCGCGGCGATCGCCGAGCCAAGGCCGGCGCCGTCGATCACGATGGCCGCATCCACCTCTTTGCGCGCCACCAGCCGCGCGACCTGGGCGGCAATGTCCGGATAGTCCACCGGATCGGATCCCTCGGTGCCCACATCGAGCACGCTCAGCCCTCGCCGCCGCAGGTGATCGCGCAGTGCGGCCTTCAGCGCCACGCCGGAATGATCGCTGCCGATCGCCACCGACTTGATGTCGGCAACCGGCGCGAGACCATCAAGGCTCGCCTCGGCCACGCCGCTCAGCACGGTGATGCGCCGGGCTTTGAGCGTGTCGGCCGCGAGCGGTGTGACGTGGCCGCCTGGCGTCAGCGACACGGTTGCACCGATGTCGAGCGTCCGCGCGTCGGCCTCAGTGATGATGTCGAACGTTTTCATATGCTACGCTTTGCCGTCATGCCCCCAACGTCGCCAACCGTCCTGATCGATCAGGACGAACTGTCGGCGCGCATCGCGGCGCTCGGACAGGAAATCCGCCACGATTTGCCCGCTGGACAAATCCATCTTATCTGCGTCCTCAAGGGCGCGTTCCTCTTTCTCGGCGATCTCATTCGCGCCATGCCGGGCCACATCACGATCGACTTCATGGCCTGTTCCAGTTACGGCTCCGGCACGAGCTCGTCAGGCGAGGTGCGCCTCTCGAAGGATCTCGACGTCGGCATCGAAGGCCGCGACGTGATCATCGTCGAAGACATCGTCGATACCGGCCTGACCTTGCACTACCTGCAGGAAATCCTGCTGGCTCGCGGTCCCCGCTCGTTGCGCACCGCATGCCTGCTGAGCAAACCGAGCCGCCGCAAGATCGACGTGAAGGTGGACTACATCGGCTTCACGATCGAAGACAGGTTTGTGGTCGGCTACGGTCTCGACTACTCGGAGCAATACCGCAACCTGCCCTACATCGGCGTGCTCGAATAATCCTTACTGCACCGCCTTCCGCACCAGGTCCGCGGCCGCTCGCGCGTCGCTCAACACCCGCGCTTCGTCCAGCGTCAGCACCTTCCGATCGCGCATCAATACCTTGCCATTGACGATGGTCGTCTCAACATCGTCGCCTCTCGACGAGTACACGATTTGCGCAACGGGATCGAACAGCGGCACTTGCCTGGCCTTCGATAGTCCGACGATGATCAGGTCCGCGCGCTTGCCGGGCTCGAGCGAGCCAACCCTGGCGTGCTGACCGAGGACGCGCGCGCCGCCGATGGTGGCCATCTCGAGCGCCTCCGGCGCGCTGATCGCCGTGGGATCCATCGTGATCAGTTTCTGTTGAAACGCGGCCTGTCGCATCGCCTCGAACATGTCGAGGTCGTTGTTGCTGGCCGCGCCGTCGGTGCCAATTCCGACGTGCACCCCCGCCTTGCGATAGCCCATCACCGGCGCGGTGCCGCTCGACAACTTCATGTTGCTTTCTGGATTGTTCGACACGCCGACGTTACGCTGCTTCAGGAGGGCGATCTCGTCAGGATTGATCCACACCGCATGCGCGGCGATGGTGACCGGCGCCCAGAACTTCAGGCTGTCGAGAATCGCGACGGGGCGCATCTTATGACGCTCCTGCGACATGCCCGTCTCCGCAGAGGTCTCAGCCAGGTGAATCTGGATCGGAATATTCAATCGCCGGGCAAGCTCGCTCACCGCCGTCAGGGTCTTCGCGTCCAACGTGTACACCGCATGCGGCGCCACCGACGGCGTGATTAGCTCGTCGTTCGCGAACTCCTTGGCAAACGCCTCTGTTCGCTTCAGCGCGTCAACCGGCGTCTTGGCATCGGGAACGGGAAATTCGATCACCGTCTGTCCAAGGACGCCGCGGAGCCCGGCGGCCTTCGTCACGCGCGCGACCTCCTCTTCGAAGTAATACATGTCCGCATACAAGGTGGTGCCGGACTGGATCATCTCGAGCAGCGCGAGACGCGTGCCGACCCGCACGAACTCCGGCGACACCGTCTTCGCTTCAGCCGGGAAGATGTACTTCTGCAGCCAGTCCATGAGCGCGAGATCGTTGCCGAGCCCGCGATACATCACCATGGCCGCATGGGTGTGGGTGTTGATCAGGCCGGGCATTACCACTTTCCCGGTTGCGTCGATGGTGTCGGCCGCCTGGTAGCGCGCCGCGATGTTGGCCGGCGTGTCGATGGCCACGATGCCGGTACCGTTGACGGCAATCGAACCGGGATTGAGAATGCGCCGGTTGCCGTCGACGGTGATGACGATGCCGTTGCGAATGACGAGTGAGACCGCCGTGACTTGCCTGGCGGCGAGCGATTGCCAGGCGATGGGCGCGGCGATCATCGCCGCCATTCCCGCCACCAGCACGCGAGTGCGCATGGTCAGAATTGTATGTGAATCCGCAATTAAACCCCATCGTGTCAAAGTCCGCGCGATGGGGGCCCCGTTGCGTGTAAGCTCTCTACGCCGTGCTGCAGCTCGTTAAACATCCACTCGTGCACGAGTGCCTCGCCGAATTGCGCGACTCGCGAACAGGACCGGAAAGATTTCGCGCCCTCACCAATCGCATCAGCGTGCTACTGGGCGCGGAAGCGCTTCGCGATGTGCCGACGATCGGCGGCACGGTGCAAACGCCGCTCGGTCCATCGCCGACCCGCCGCCTCGCCGCCGACGTGGTGATGGCGCCGGTGCTTCGCGCCGGTCTCGGGATGCTGCCGGGCATGCTGGAATTGGTGCCGAACGCCCGCGTGGGTCACCTGGGGCTGCAGCGCGATGAGCGTACCGCCGTCGCGTCGCAGTACTACGCCAAGCTGCCGCCGAACATCCAGGACAGCTACGTGCTGTTAATCGATCCGATGCTCGCCACCGGTGGTAGCGCGGTGGCGGCGCTGGATATGCTCACCAAAGCCGGGGCACGCCATCTGCGGCTGGTGTGCATCGTGGCCGCGCCCGAGGGCGTCGCGGCCGTCGAGAAGGCGTATCCGTCCGTGCCGATTTTTTCGCCCGTCGTCGATCGCGAATTGAACGCGCACAAGTTCATCGTGCCCGGTCTCGGGGACTTCGGTGATCGGCTCTTCGGCACCACTTCACCGTAGAGTTTGGTGCTATCATGATCGGTCTGGGCGCGCGCTTGGCTCAGCGGTAGAGCACTCGCTTCACACGCGAGGGGTCGGTGGTTCGAATCCACCAGCGCGCACCAATTCCTCAATCCCTTGAGCATCCACCTGCGGCCAATCGCCACAGCTTGCCTGCTCGCCCTGGCGACCTTCCTCCTCTATAGCCTCGAACTACGCCGCGAGCCGATCGGGCCCGAGGAAGCGCGGGTGCTCTCGGCCGCGCAGCAGGCGCCGACGGGCATGCCGCCGCTGCTGGTGAACATCGGCGGCGATCGCTGGGTACAGCCGCTCGGTCTTTACGCCACGACAATCAGCCACGCGATTGCGCCAGGCTTTTTCGCCGGACGATGGGCTAGCATCTTCGTGGCCTCGCTCAACGTTGCCCTGATCTTTCTCGTGGCATGGCGCCTGTTCGCGCGCTATTTGCCGGCCCTCGGCGCGGCGATCATCCTGATGTTCACGCCGGCGCATTTTGCGTTCGGCCGTATTGGGATCGATGCCATCTACGTGATTCCGTTCATTCTGGTCTGGCTGTATGCCCTGCTCGAATTCATCGACAAGGATCGGCCGGCGGTGATGGCCCTTGCCGCCGCCGCCCTCGGCGCGGGTGTGTACAGCACGCCCTCCGCGCCGCTAACCATGACTTTTCTCTGGATCACGATGATGGTGGCGTTGTGGGTGGCGGGACGCCGCAAGCTGTCAACGCTCCTGATTGCGGCCGGGACGTTCGTGGCAACGCTGGTGCCGCTCGTGATCTGGTTTTACGTGCACCCGCAGACCTACCTGGACACCTACGGACGTTGGGCGATTTTTGCGGCGCATTTGCGCAACCCGGTGGATGGATTCCGGGCGTTGGTCAACACCAACACGCTGGGCACACGCGCCTCCGCGTACTGGAGCCTGATCGATCCGTCGTACTTATTCTTCTCGAGCGCACGCAGCACCGCGCCGCTGCTAATGGTGTCGGCGCCACTGATCGTGGCGGGCATCATTCGCTGTGTGCGACTGGCACCCAAGACCGCCGCCGTGGTCGTCCTCGCGGGCCTACTGGTGGCACCGCTGGCCGGATCAAGTTTCGGAGAGCCCAACTACATCGCGCTCGCGCTGGGCCTGCTGCCGTTTGCAGCACTCCTCGCCGCCTACGGCATCGAGGAGATCCGCGAGCTCATTGTCGGCCGGCCGCAACCCGCGCCGGAAGAGTCAATAGAGTAAAGGCGCGCGAGCCGTCGAGCGACGTCACGGTCGCCGTTTCCATCCATCCGTTTTGCTTCAAGGTCTGACAACGCGCCGACGAGGCGGGGCAAATCAGCATTGCTCCCGCGGCCGCGTCGGCTGGCGGTGTTTCCAGGTAGTACGACGTCCGATCGAGCAGGTCCATCCGGTGGTCGGTGATCGCGTAAAACCGCCACGTGCGATGCACCCAGCCGATCTCCTGGCTGATGTAGATCGGGCCTCGGTTGGTGTCGGCCTGTGCCATGAGCGCGCGCAACGCCTCGCGAACGTTGCCTGCCAGCCACGGCGCCGCGCTTCGACCGTATCCGCCAAAGTAACCAGAATAGAACCCGGCAAACTGCCACCCAATGGCGAGCAGGAGCAGGACGGCAGCCGCTCGGATCGCGACCGGACCCGCGCGCAGCATCACGTGGACACCATACGCGGCCACCAGCACACCAAACGGGATCGCGAACATCACGCGATTCATCTCGATGGCGCCGGAAATCATCGACACCAGCGGCGCGCTCAGGAACCCGATCGCCATCGCCAGCGGCACCGGCTGGCGCGACCGCACCACGCCGTACAACCCGATCGGCAGGAGGATCGCAAACACCATCGGAAAGAACCCAGCCTCGTGCGTGGAGTTGATGAGACTCGCATCACCCGTCACAAACATGAACGACGGATCGAAGAACGACCAGTACAACCCGATCCATCGCGTCAACGGCGATTCGGCATTCGCATCCAGTTGATAGGCACTGACAATCTGCGCGTTCCGCTCCGGGTGCGTCACATACCACAGCACCATGGGAAGCAGCGTGGCCGCGAACGCGGCCGCCGCCGTGACGGCCGCCGAGAGGCCAAGGCGCCGATAGCCGATCGCCAGCGTGACGGCGAGATAGATCGGCATCATCACCACGGCGGCGAGATACGAATACGCACCGAGACCGAGCCAGATTGCCGCTATCGCCAGTTTCCGCGGCGTCCGGTCCGCCTCGAAACGCGCCAGCGCCCACAACCACGCGAGAATGAACGGGATCGAATAAAGCGGGCTCAGCAGCAGTCGGCCGCGAATGAAGTGGATCGGGGTGAGAAGCAGCATCCCCGCGGCCACCAGCCCCATCGCCGTGCTCTGAAACAACCGGCGCGCGACGAAGAACATGAGCACAACGTTCAGCACGGCGACCAGCGCCGTCGGCGTGCGCACACCCGCTTCGCTGAAGGGCAGCAGTTTCAGTCCCAGCGCGGTCACGTAGATCAAGGCCGGATCGCGGCCAGGTGGAAACTCGGGCTCGGTGAAATAGAGCGGCAGCAGGCGGCCCGACAGGTCGCGCCCGGTCGTCGCAATCGACTGCGCCTGCAGCGCGCCCTGCGCCTCGTCGTGCATCACGTAGACTGGCACGTCGCCCAGCCGCGTGGCGTATAACAGCCCGCCTGTCACGACCAGCAGCACGATCGCAAGCACCGTGGAGGTGCGGGTCATCATGCGATCAGACAGGCTTCTCACCGTACTTGTCGATCAGGCGATAGAGTGCGCGGCGGCTGATGCCCAGCCGCCTGGCGGCGAGCGACTTGTTCCCGTCGGTATCGTCGAGTGCCATCTGCATCGCCGCCCGCGACGGCGGCGGGCCGGCGGCCTCATCCTCGACACCCATGGGCGGCAGTGGCCGCTCGTGCAACGACCGCGCCAGGTCCGCTTCGGTCAGCAAGTGCCCCTCGCACAACAGGCACGCGCGCTCGATGACGTTGCGAAGCTCGCGGACGTTGCCGGGCCACGGCCATTGCACCAGGCGCTCCTCGGCGCCAGAGGTCAAGCCGGTGATCTGCCTGTCAAAATCCCTGGAAAATTTCCTGACGAAGGCGGCCGTCAAATACGGGACGTCCTCCGACCGTTCACGCAGCGGTGGGACCGTGATCTCCACGACATTCAGGCGGTAATACAAATCACTACGAAAACGACCGGTGGCAATTTCAGCATCGAGCCGGCGATTGGTCGCGCCGATCACGCGAACGTCCACCCGCTTCATTTCGACCGAGCCCACGCGCTGCAGTTCGCCGTTCTCGAGGGTGCGCAGCAACTTTGGCTGCACGCCCTGCGGCAGCTCCCCCACCTCATCGAGGAACACCGTGCCGCCGTTGGCGGCCTCGAAGACGCCCACCTTGTCGGCAGTGGCGCCGGTAAACGCGCCGCGAACGTGACCGAACAATTCCGACTCGAACAGCGTTTCGACCACCGCCGAGCAGTTCACCGTGACGAGCTTCTTGTTCTTGCGGGGACCCAGCTCGTGGAGCGCGCGCGCCACCAGCTCCTTGCCCGTGCCCGTCTCACCGCTAATCAGCACCGTCCGCGCATGCCGAGCCAGGCGGTTGATCACGCTAAACAGCTCGCGCATCGCCGGCGAACGGCCGATCATGCCGCACACCTCGAGGCGCTCGGCGAGGGCGGCATCGCTCTCGAGCACGGCGTTGCGATCGATGAACTGTTGGCGCATCGACTTCATCAGGGCGCGCATCCGCGGCAGGTCGAGCGGCTTGGCGAAGTACTCGGTGGCGCCGAGCTTGACTGCCTGGACGGCGTCTTCCACGCTGGCGTGCCCGCTCATCAACGCAATCTGAGAGCTGGTGGCGGAACTGCGCACCGACCGGAGCACGTCCAGCCCGTTCGCGCGCGGCATGTGGAGGTCCAGCAGGACGAGGTCGATGTGACGCCGCTGTAGCATCTCGATCGCGGCGGCGCCGTCGGCGGCTTCGAGCACCTCGAAGCCCTCTCGGGCCCCGACCTCGCTCAATAGCTGCCGGATTTGCTGGTCGTCATCAACCAGCAGCAGCAACGGCCGAGGTTGACTCGTGGAGCCTACGCGCATAATTTGTCGATGGGCCGGGATTAATCTACTCGACTGGACCTCCAAAGTAACGGCACCCTACCGTTTTATCGAGGAATTCCGAGGGATCTTGAGAGTTTTGGCGCCTACGGCCGTCTATTCAGGTGCTGGGCTGTGCATTCCAGCCAGCGTTCGAACAGATGGTGGCGCAAGTCCCCCCTCCAGCACTACGTGTGCTCTTCGTCGAGGACTCCCCCGACGACGTGGAGTTGATTTCTCGTGAGCTGCGCAGGCATGGGTTCCAGACCGAATCCCGGGCTGTTGAAACCCGCGGCGATTTCCTCGACGCGCTCGCCACTGGGACCTTCGACATCATCCTCAGCGATCACTCGATGAAGAGCTTCAGCTCCACCGAGGCGCTGCGGCTGCTCCACGAGCAATCCAAAGACATTCCGTTCATCATCGTCTCCGGCACGATCGGTGAGGACTCCGCGGTAGACGCGATGCGGGCCGGTGCACACGACTACGTGCTCAAGCAGAACCTGCGCCGGCTCGGGCCCGCGGTTGAGCGCGAGCTGCGCGAAGCGGCCAACCGCAAGGTGCAGCGCAGCACACACGCCGCGCTCCAGGCGTCCGAGCAGCGCCTGCATCATGCCCAGCGCATGGAATCAGTGGGCCGCCTCGCTGCCGGCATCGCTCACGACTTCAACAACCTGCTGACGGTGATCCTGGGCTTTTCTGAATTCCTGATCGGGCGGCTGCCGCCCGACGAGGAAGCCCACCGCGATGCCAGCGAAATCCGCACCGCGGCGCAGCGCGCCACCGGGTTGACCAAGCAGTTGCTGGCCTTCAGTCGCCAGCAGGTGCTCGAGCGGCGGGTCGTCGATCTGGTCGCTGCCGTGAACGAGATGCAGCCGATGATCCGGCGGCTGATTGGCGAGGACCTGCGCTGCGAGTTCAACCTCGCTACGCCGCCGCAACTGGTCCTGATCGATCCGGGACAGTTCGAACAGGTGCTGATGAACCTGGTGATCAACGCGAGGGACGCCATGCCGGCCGGCGGCCATCTGCGCGTGTCGATCAGCCGCGAACGGATCGAGCCGGCGCGCGCTACCGAAATCAGCGTGGCGCCAGGCGCCTTCGTCATGCTGTCGGTGACCGACAATGGCCAGGGTATCGATGAGGATACCCTCGAGTACATCTTCGAGCCGTTCTTCACCACCAAGCCGCCGGGCGAAGGCACGGGCCTGGGCCTCGCCACGGTGTTCGGCATAGTGCGTCAGAGTGGCGGCGTAGTCGAGGTCGAGTCCGCGGTCGGGCAAGGCACCACGTTCCGCGTCTATTTCCCGTTGAGCGCCGCGGCCTCGCCCGATGTCGAGCGAGAGCCGCACCTGTCGCCGGCCCGCGCACAAGCCAGCACAATCCTCCTCGCGGAAGACGAACAGGGCGTCCGCGCGTTCCTGGAAATGGCGCTCACTCGCGCCGGTCATAAGGTGATCGCGACGCAGTCGGGCCCGGAGGCGGTGGCCGTCGGCCAGCGCTCCGCCGCACCGATCGATTTGTTGATCACCGACGTGGTGATGCCCGGCTTGTCGGGCCCGCAGGTCGCCAGCGCGCTGAGGCGCTATCATCCAGCCATGCGCACGCTGTTCCTGTCCGGTTATGCTAGTCATGTGGCGCTGCCGGAGAACATCACCTCCGAGCCGGGCGCCTTCCTGCAGAAGCCGTTCAGCGCCGATGCCCTGATGGCCAAGGTGCGCGAGCGGCTCGCCCGCAACTGAGACTGGTCCCCACAATGTCGATCGCCAATCGAACGATTCTGCTGGTTGAGGACAACCCGGACGATGAGGAATTGACGTTGCGCGCGCTGACGCGCCACAACATCGGCAATCACGTGGTGGTGGTGCGCGACGGCCAGGAAGCGATCGACTGGCTGGAAGCGACCGGCCCGCATGCGGGGCGTGATGTGCACGACACGCCGGCGTTGATCCTGCTGGATCTGAAGCTGCCTAAAGTCGACGGGCTCGACGTGCTGCGGCAGATCCGCGCCAATCACAAGACGGCGCTAGTGCCGGTCGTGATCCTCACCTCGTCAAAGGAAGACCGCGACCGGGCCAGCGGGTATCAGGGCGGAGCAAATTCCTACGTGCAGAAGCCGGTCGATTTCAACGAGTTCGTCAACGCGGTGCGACAGCTCGGCATGTATTGGCTGATGCTGAACGAGCCGCCGCCCTCGAGCTTGGCCGAATAATCTGCGTCATCTGCCCGATCTGCGGCCTAACTCGACTTCTTGAGCTCGTCGATCAGCGCCTGGATGGCTTTCGTATACGCCGCGTCGGCCTCGGCGTGCGCCTTCATGTAATCCGCTTCCGACATCTTGTCTTCGCGCCAGCTGCCGTCAAAACGCATGCTCTTCGCGCCGAGGTCGTGCGAGTCGGCCGGGCCCTGCCGCTGCTCCGGCTTATGCCGCAACCCGTCTGGCCCCAGGTCGGTCACGAAATGGCGGCTTTCCATAATCGAGGCGCTATTGAGGTCGATGTAGACCTCGCGGTATTCCTTTTTGATTAACTTTTCGTTCACCACCGCGGGCGCGCTGGTCTTGGCCCACACCACCATCAACTGGCCAGGGAACGTGAGCGCGCCGACGAATTCTTCGCGTGAATCCGGCATGCGGGCGGCGATACTGTCGAGTTTTAGGCTGGAAAGCAGTTGCAACAGCTCTTTGGCGGGTGCGGCGGATTTGGGTTCCTGCGCCCACGCGGCCGGGGCAAACACGGCGCAAAACGCCAGCAACAGGAATTTCGTGGTCAGAGAGCTAGGGGCGAAAGATTTCATGCCCCCGATTTAACACATCAGCCGATGAAAAGCGACTCCTCTTCGTCCATGGCCGGACGCGGCGCGGCGCGCCGTCGCGAGGTCTCGCGGAAACTCCGGAAGGCATCAAACACCGCCTTGGCGCCGGCCACGATGGCCATACCCTGGCGCGCGGGACCGATCACGAACTCGTGGGCGGCGGCCAGCGTCTTGTCGACGCGCTCCACCATCTCTCCGAACATGCGATCGAGGCGCTCGGCCTGCCGGGCGGCCAGCGACGCGGCGCGCGCGGCTTCGCTCGAGAGCGCCGTCAGGTTGGCAATCAGCGGCTTGATTTCCTGATCGATCTGCGTGGCGAGCGCATCGACGCGCCTGGCGAGGCGGAGCCCGGCAAAGATGGCGGCCACCTGAATGGCGGCCATCACCACGACGGCAAACGCGATAATCCCGAGGAACAGCTCGCCCGTTTGGGTCACACCTGGTCTCCGCGCTCCCGCTCGAACGCCTCGCGACCGCGCTCGACGGCGGCCATGAGGTGCTCGCGTCCTGACCTGACCTTGGCCTTGCCTTCGCGCGCCTTCTCGCCCAGGAACTCGCGCGTTTCCTCGCCGGTCGCCGGCGCAAACAGCAACGCAACCGCGGCGCCCGTCAACGCGCCAATCACGAACGCCACCATCACGCTTCCGGAATTGTCCTGCGCCACCGTACCCTCCGTGTTCTCCGTACTACTCCGTGTCCTCGGTACTTCTCAGCTCAGAAAATACTGACCTTGACGTTCAGATACTTCTTCGGATCCTTCGCAATCTCCGCCACCAGCGCGCGAATCTCCGTGATGGTTTTGTTCATGTTCTCATATAACTGTTTGTCGTGCAGCAATTGCCCCGCGGTGCCTTCGCCGTTGTTGAGGTTTTGCAGAACCGTGTCGAGGCGGGCAGTCAGAGAATCCATCCGCTTATAGAGCGCATCGTCATTCAACAGCTTGCCCGCGGTGCCTTCTCCGCGATTCAGTTTTCCGGCCAAGCTATCGAAACTCGCCGCCGTCGCGTTCAACGACTTCGCAAGCGCCGGGTCGTTGAGCAGCTGACCGAGGCTGCCTTCGCCCCTCCTCAGCTTGGCGGTGATCGCATTCAAATTGGTGACCGAGGCGTTGAGCTCGTCGTAGACCTTCGGGTCGTTGGCGAACTTGCCCATCGTGCCCCTGCCGTTGGCCACATTCTGCGCCACGCGATCGGCCGCCGACAGCAGGTTGTTGAATTCGTTGTACACCCCTTCATCGGTCAGCAACTTGCCGATCGTGCCCTTGCCGGCGCGCAAGTCCGCGATCACCGCGGTGACGTCGGCGACGCCCGTGCCGGCTTGCGCCGTCAGCTCCGCGATGCTCGGCGCCGGCTTGCCGGTGGCCACATAGCCCCAGTCAGGGAGGGGCGTGCCACTGGGGGCGGCCTCGATATCCACCGCGCCCTCGCCCAGCAGCGAGATCGAGCCAATCTTCGCGGTCGATCGATCGGTTATCAACGACCGCATGTCGTCCTTGACGTTGAACGACACTTCGGCCCCGTTCGGCACCAGCGTGACGTCGGTTACGGCGCCGACTTCAACGCCGGCAACCCGCACCGGCGATCCGCTCATCAGCCCCGCGACGTTGGGGAACTGCACCTTGAGTGGATAATTCTGCCAGAAGAACCCGCCGCCGCCACCGACGGCGAAGATCAGCAGCCCCGCCATCACCAGCGCGAAGACGGCAATCAGGCCGAACTTGAGCTCGGCCCAGGCAAGTGAACGTGTGCGTGGCATGACCCCTTCAATCCTCTACGAAAGGAACGTCTGTAGATACGAATCTTTCGAGTGCCGCAGTTCCTCGGCGGTACCCTCGAATGCGACCCGCCCTTCGCGGATCATCACGAAATCCGCCTGTTCGAGTTTGTCCTGGCCCGCGGCGGTCAGCTCAACCACGCCCTCCCGGGGGCTGTGCGCCTGCTGCGAGGCCACGTAAAACGCGTCGCGCAGCTGGTGCGTCACCAGGACCGAGGTCGCCTGCTCCAGGTCGCGCAGCTTGATGATCTCGTTGTCGACCGTCATCGCCGTCATCGGATCGAGTCCCGTGGTCGGCTCGTCGTAGAGCAGCAACTTTGGTTTCGCAATCATGGCGCGCGCAATCGCGACGCGGCGGCGTTGGCCGCCGGACAGGTCCGAAGGCATCTTGTCGATGTGTTCGGCCAGCCCGACGAACCCGAGCACTTCCTCGACCCGGCGCCGCACATCGTCGAGCGCCATGTCGGTCTCCTCGTACGCCTTGAAGCCGACGTTCTCGCCGACGGTGATCGAGTCGAACAACGCGCCTTCCTGGAACACCATGCCCATGTGATGGCGCACGCCCATCAACTGCTCTTCGGTCATCGTATCCACGCGATGGCCGAGCACCCACACGGTGCCCGAATCGGGCCTGAGGAGGCCGAGCATCAATTTCAGGATGGTCGACTTTCCGGCGCCGCTGGCTCCGAGAAAGATCTTGGTGTGCCCCGCGCGCACGTCGAACGTCACGTCCTTCAGGATCACCTTTTCGTCGAACGACAGCCACACCTTGTCGAACAACACAACCGGCGCGTGCGGCTCGACCAGCTCGATGGGCAGTCCAAAGTCGGCGATCGAGTGACGGATATGGCGGACCATCAGAACAGGATTGAAATCAGCAACCGCGTCACGAAGAAATCCACCACGAGCACAACAACAGACGCCGCGACCACCGCATTGGTCGTCGAACGGCCCACACCCTGGGTGCCGCCGGTTGTGCGGAGGCCGACGTGGCAGCCAATGGTGACGATGACGAGACCGAGGAAGAAGGGCTTGATGAGACCCATCCAGATATCCTGAATGAAGAGCCCCTCCACGACGGCGCTCCAGTACACCCCGGACGACACGCGCAGCTGCGTGACGGCGATGATCCAGCCGCCGAGCATGCCGACCGTGTTGGCCACCACCGTCAGGATTGGGCACATGATGAAGCCCGCGAGCACGCGGGGCACGACGAGCTTGCGGATCGGATCCGTCCCAAGCGCGCGGAGCGCGCTGATCTGTTCCGTCACCACCATCGAGCCGAGCTCCGCCGCAATGCCCGATCCGACACGGCCGGCCAGCATCAGCGCCGTCAGCACCGGCCCCAGTTCCTTGATCATGGACGCGCTGATCAACCGGCCCACGAACGGTCGCGCGCCGAACTGATCCAGCGTCATCCCGGACTGCAGGGCCAGCACCGCGCCGGTGAAGAATCCGGTCAACAGCACCACGGTCAGCGAGCCGAGACCGATGACGTCGATCTGCTCAACGAGGTCGCGGAAGTAGAACGGCCGGGTGAAGGCGCCCCGCGCCGTGGCGATGCACAGCTTGACGTACTCCTGGACCTCCAGCAGGCCCTTCTTGATCGCCTCGACCGCGCCGCCTGTTTTCTGAGGTTCGCTCATCGCGGCGTGGCCGGCCCGAGGCCGAGATCGCGCGTCCGCAGCGCGCGAATCTGGTCACGCAGTGACGCCGCCTTTTCAAAGTCCAGGTTCGCCGCCGCGGCCTTCATTTGCTGATCGAGGGTGGCAATGTGGGCCTCGAGCTCCGCGTGGGTGCGGAACGCCGGACGCAGGTCCCGCGGATCCGCCACCATCGAATAATCCCGGTCGTACACGCTGGATAAGACGTCGTCGATGCTCTTGACGATACTGGTCGGGGTGATGCCGTGTTCTTCGTTGTAGGCCGCCTGGCGGGTACGGCGGCGTTCCATTTCGTTGATGGCGTGGCGCATGGAGTCCGTGACCTTGTCGGCATACATGATCACGCGGCCGTTCACATTACGGGCAGCGCGGCCCGACGTTTGGATCAACGCCCCGCCTGACCGCAGGAAGCCTTCCTTGTCGGCATCGAGAATCGCCACGAGCGACACTTCCGGCAGGTCCAGGCCTTCACGCAGCAGGTTGATCCCGACCAGCACGTCGAACACACCGCGCCGCAGGTCGCGCAGGATCTCGACCCGTTCGAGCGTATCGATATCCGAGTGCAGGTAACGGACCTTGACGCCCAACTCCTGGTAATACGTGGTGAGGTCCTCGGCCATCCGCTTAGTGAGCGTCGTGACCAGCACGCGTTCCTTGCGTTCTGCACGGTCGCGAATCTCCTTGAGCAGGTCGTCGACCTGGCCCTTCACGGGACGCACTTCAACCGGCGGATCCATCAGCCCGGTCGGCCGAATCACCTGCTCCACCACCACGCCGCCGGCTTTGTGCAGCTCGTAGGGACCCGGCGTGGCCGACACGTAGACCAACTGGCCGACGCGCGATTCCCATTCCTCGAAATTCAGCGGGCGGTTATCGAGCGCCGACGGCAACCGGAAACCGTACTCGACGAGCACTTCCTTGCGGGAGCGATCGCCGTGATACATGCCGCGAATCTGCGGCACGGTCTGGTGGCTCTCGTCGACCACCACGAGCGCGTCCGACGGCAGGTAATCGAGCAGCGTTGGCGGCGGCTGGCCGGCGCTGCGCTGTGTGAGGTGCCGGGAGTAATTCTCGATGCCGTGGCAGTAGCCGATCTCCTTGATCATCTCGAGATCGAACATGGTCCGCTGGTGCAGGCGCTGCGCTTCGAGCACCTTGCCGCCGCGCTCGAGGTCGCCGCGGCGCACCTCGAGCTCTTGCTTGATCGTCACGACGGCTTCCTTCAGCCGCTCGCGGCCGGTCACGAAGTGCGACTTCGGATACACCGCGGTGCGGTCGTGACGCTTGAGCGCCTTGCCGGTGATCGGGTCGAACGAGATCAGCTCGTCGACCTCGTCGCCGAACAGTCCGATCCGAAGCGCAAGCTCTTCGTACGACGGGTAGACCTCGATGATGTCGCCGCGCACACGGAAGTTGCCGCGCGCGAAGTCGTGGTCGTTGCGCTCGTACTGGATTTCCACCAGCTTGCGCAGGATCTGATCGCGGTCGATGCGCTGCCCTTTCTCGAGCGGCAGCACGAGACCGTAATACGCATCCGGCGAACCCAGGCCGTAGATGCACGACACGCTGGCGACGATGATGATGTCGCGGCGCTCGAAGAGCGACCTGGTGGCCGACAGCCGCATGCGATCGATCTCGTCGTTGATCGTCGATTCCTTCTCGATGTAGGTGTCGCTCGCCGGCACGTAGGCTTCGGGCTGGTAATAATCGTAGTAGCTGACGAAATACTCGACCGCGTTCTCGGGAAAGAACCGCCGGAATTCCTGAAACAGCTGAGCGGCCAGCGTCTTGTTGTGCGCCATCACCAGCGTGGGCCGGTTCACGCGGGCAATCACCTGCGCCATGCTGTAGGTCTTGCCCGAGCCGGTGACGCCCAGCAGTACCTGGTGCTTGTCGCCGCGGTTCAACCCGTCAACCAGCTCGGGTACGGCCTGGACCTGGTCGCCGGCAAGCTCAAAATCAGATGCGAGGGTGAAGCGATCGGTGACGGAGGGCATAAAGACAGGTGCCGTAGCACACCATCGTAACTCGATCCGCCGAAGCCCGCGTATTCCTTAGGGGCGGGCGATGGCGGACGAGGACGCCTTGTATGGTCCGAAGTATCCCTTCCGTGAACGCACGCGCAGGTCGGCGCGCTTCAGTTTGATCTCCACCTTCCGCCATGCGCCGTCAGTGGCGGCGTTCAACGAGACGTAACCCAAGTGGTACTGGCCGTTGATCTCGGCCAGCACCTTTTCATAGGCGCTCTCGACATCTTTCATCGCGGTCGGGAAAAACGCCTGCCCGCCGGTGGTCTCGGCAATCTGCCGCAGCGTCATCTGTAGTTGCGTGCGCGCCGATCCGGCGTTCTCCACGAGGCCAATGGCGTAAACGGTGACCGGGGAGGCCTTCAAGAGCGTCAGCGTTTCGGAAAAGCTCAATGCCGACCGCGTGTCGCCGCCGTCGGTGTACATCACGAGGACCTTGCGGCCGTCCTGCCGGCCCGCGCCATCCAGGTACGTCCCCAGGGCGTCGTACAGCGCCGTCCATCCGTCCGGTTTGCGCTGGCGGATGCGCTCCACCAGGCGCGCGAAGTCGCGCTGCGGGTACCGCGTGATGCGCACCTGCGTGTCGAAGTCCACCAGCGTGATGTCCTCGGCCGACGGCAGCATGTTGAGGAACTTGATCGCCGCGCTTTGCGCCAGTTTCATGTCGGCCTGCATGCTGCCGCTGGCGTCCATCATGAGGCCGAGATGCATGGCGGGAGCCGTCTCGCCAACGCCGTGCGCGAAATACTGCAGGGGGTGGGCCTTGCCGTCCTCGACGATCTCGAAGTCCTCTTTCGCGAGGTCCGTGACGATGTTGCCTTTCCGGTCGGTGACCGTAACGGCAAAGGTCGTGATATCGACGCCGGCTCGGAACTGCTGGTCGATCCGCCTGACGGCGGACACCACAGCCGGATAGACGGCGAATCCAACCAGAATCGCAGCGATCAGCCCACGACCGGCAGTCATCGGCCGATTCTAGCAGGGGCTATAATCTAAGGATCGTGCGGTGTGTGGCGGTCTGCCATACGGAGCTGGTCATCCGGCTCCTTGAGGCAGTCCTTGCTCCGTCAGCGGAGCTTGACGTGTTGGTTGAGAGCCCGGCGCTGGCCCGGAAGGTGGAAAATCCTCAGCTGGCGGTGGCGGTGGACGAAGCCGGCCGCCTCGACAGCTACGTCAAGCTCGGCATCAGCCCCGTTACCCCGGTTTTCATCGAAGACAACGGCCGCCGCAACCTGCGCAAGGTGATCGAAGCCGTGCGCGGCGCGGGGGGCACCCTCATCTACGTGCTCGGCACGAGCCTGGCCGACGTGCGCAAGGCCGAAGCGTTACGAGACGACTTTCCTGAAGTGACCACGCTGACGCTGGCCGAGATCGCGGGGCCGCCGCTGCTGACCGAACTGGGCCGTTCGGTGACGCGGCAGCGCGTGCAGCAATATCAGCGCTACCTGGTCGACGCGGATCGCGTACTGATCCTCACGCACAACGACCCGGATCCGGACGCGATGGCCAGCGGCCTCGCGCTGCGCACCATCCTTCGCCGCACCCGGCAGACCGCGGTGATCGGGTGCCTCCAGCCCGTGACCCGGCCCGAAAACCTGCGCATGGTGAAGCTGCTCGACATCAAGATCGAGACGCTGACGCCGGAGCAGGTCAAGGAGTTCGACAGGATCGCGCTCGTGGACGTGCAGCCGCATTACTTCCCCGGCCTGCTGCCGCACGTGGATCTGGTGATCGATCACCATCCCGAGCAGAGCGGCTACAACGCGATCTTCAAGGACATTCGCCCCGACTACGGCTCGACGTCGACGATTCTCACCGAACACCTGCGCGCCGTGGATATGGACATCTCCGAGCGCACGGCCACGGCCATGCTCTACGCGATCAAGTCCGACACCCTGTTCTTCAATCGCCACGCCAATCGCGCCGACCTCGACGCGTTCTCGTACCTCTACCCGCTCGGCGACGCCACAATGATCAGGAAGATGGAAGGCGCGGAAATCACGGCCGAGCGCCTGGCCTATCTGATCACGGCGTGGCAGCAGGGCCGCATGATGGAACACGTGTTCTGCGCGTTCCTCGGCGAGCCGCCGCGCGAGGACTTCATTCCGTATGTGGCCGATTTCTACCTGCAGCTCGAAAACGTGCAGTGGACGGTGATCAGCGGCGTCGTGAACGATACGTTCGTGGTGTCGGTCCGAAACCTCGGGTATTCACGCAACGCCGGTGATTTCGTGAAGCGGTGGTTCAACGACATCGGCAGCGCCGGCGGCCATCGCACAATGGCGAAAGCGGTGGTCCCCGTCGAAGCGTTCCAGAAGAAATTCGGGACTTACGAAGGCAGCCGCATCAATCAGCGGATGCTGGATCTCGTGCTCGAGTTTCTCCACGAGACAAGAGATAAATGACAAATAACAAACGACGAATGACGAAAAAGCTTTGTCATTCGTTATTTGTCATTCGTCATTTCTGCAGCGCCTGATCCAGATCGTCGATGAGGTCGGCCGAATCTTCTAGGCCGACCGAGATCCGGATCATCCCCTTCGACACCCCCGCCTTCACGAGCTCATCGTCGGTCAAGCCATACTGCGACGTGAGGATCGGGAGACTGCAAATACTCTCGACACCGCCAAGACTGGCGGCCCGCTTGATCACCTTCAAGTTGTCGAACGTCCTGAACGCGCCATCTTTCCCACCCATGACGTCGATCGTCACCATGCCGCCAAAGCCGCTCATCTGGCGCCCGGCGATGGCGTGGTCAGGATGTGACGCGAGGCCCGGGTAGTACACCCGCTCGATCTTCGAATGCCCTTCGAGGAACTGCGCCACGATCAGTGCATTCTTGTTGTGCTGCGCCACGCGGAGCGGCATCGTCTTCATGCCGCGGCCCAGGGCAAACGCCGGCAGCGGATCCATGACGCCGCCCAGCAGCCGCCGCATCTTTCCCATCGGCGCAAGCAGCGCGCGTGAGCCAGACAGCGCTCCACCCGTGACGTCGCTGTGGCCGTTCAGGTACTTCGTGCAGCTCTGCATCGAGAGATCGATGCCCATCGAGAGCACCGGCTGGTTGATCGGGCTCGCGAAGGTGTTATCGATCGCCGAGATGACGCCGGCCTTCTTGCAGGCCGCCGCTACCGCGCGAACATCCACGCAGCGAAGCGTGGGATTGATCGGCGATTCGAACCACACGATCTTGGTCTTGGGGCCGATTACCGAGGCGGGACTCGCGAGATCGTCGAGCGAGACGAAGCGGTGCGTGATGCCCACCTTCGAGAGCAGATCCTCAATGATGTGAAACGTGCCACCGTAGATCGCCGCGCTGCAGACGATTTCGTCGCCCGATTTGAGCAATGTGAACATCGCCGTCGAGATCGCCGCCATGCCGGAGCTAAACAGCAGCGCCATCTCCCCGCCGTCGATGGCGGCGAGCTTCTGCTCCACCGCCACCACGGTCGGATTCTCGTACCGGGAATAGAGATAGCCGTTCAGCTTCCCTTCCTGGTATTTGATCACGTCGGCCACCGAGTCGAACACGAACGTGCTCGTCTCGTAGATCGGCGTGGTAAGAGAGGGCGTGGCGCCGGTGTCGACCGTTTCGCCCGCGTGGATGATCTTGGTCGCGTCTTTCATAGGAGTTGACCAAGATTACACCGTGACGCCTCTCCAGCCGAGATTCCCGGCCAGCGCTATGGCACTACCACGCAACGGCCGCCGGCGGGCACCGCCGGCTTATCGGTCCATGTGCTCAATAAATCGCCCGCTTCGCAGGTTTGCGTCTATCATCTCCCGGCACACGATCCCGACCGTTCGTTCATCGCATTTCGACCGAGGCAACCGATGGAGCTCCTCCAACTCGAACACTTCATGGCCGTCGTGGAAGAAGGCACCTTCACCCGCGCGGCCGAACGCGTCGGCCGGTCCCAACCGGCGATCAGTCAGAGCATCAAGAAGCTCGAGGAAGAGCTGGGGATGCCGCTCTTTGCCCGCGATCTCCACGACATCTCGCTGACCGAAGCGGGGCGAGCCCTGACCCTCTACGCGCGCAAGATGCTGGGCGCGCGCGACGATGCGATGCGCATGCTGGGATCGCTCAAGCACCTCTCGACGGGAACGCTGAACATTGCGTCGCACGAATCGGCGGCGGTCTACCTGCTGCCGGCCGCGCTCCGGCATTACCTGCGGACGTTTCCGGACATCAAGGTCGGGATCTACCGCAGCCGGCTCAAGGACATCCCCAGGCAGGTCATGGATCGCGAGATGCACGTCGGGTTCGTCAAGGAAAGCCCCCGGTTCAAGGAACTCACCTGCGTGCCCGTGCATGCCGACGAAATGGTGCTGGTGGCCAGCCCCGGCCACCCGTTTGCGCGGCGCGTTGACGTGACGATCAAGGATCTTGACGGCGAACCCTTCGTCCTTCACCGGCTGTGCAGCACGACGGAACAGAAGATTCTGCGGCTGTTCGAGCAGCACCACGTCCGCTGCCGGATCGTCGCCGAAGTGCGGAGCTTCGAGAACATCAAGAGTCTCGTGGAGGAAAACATCGGGATGGCGATTGTGCCCAGCATCACGGTGAAGCAGGAAATCGCCGCGGGCCGCCTGGTGCGCGTGAAGTTGCCCGAACTCAGCATTCCCCGGCAGACCTACATGATTTATCGCGATCAGGGCCAGCAATCAGATGCCGCCCGCGAGTTGATCAATGTGGTCCGGAGCTTCAATTGGGAATCGGTAGCGGGACCACTGGTGAGGCCGTTTCGGAAACACGCGTAACCGGTCCGCTCTGCCCAGGCCATCATGCCCATCCTCATCGTCTTGGCGGCGCTATTCGGAATGGCCGTCCTCGCCGGCCCGACACGCAGCTTCACGAGGGTCGTCCTCCTGGAGACGACCTCAGAGACGTCGGCCAACGTCAGTATGGGCGACCTCGATGGCGATGGCGATCTGGACCTCGTCCTCGCCAAGGGGCGGCACGATCCGCTGGTCGACCGGGTGCTGCTGAATGACGGCAAGGGCGGCTTCGTAGCGAGCAATCTCGGCCCGGCGGCCGACCGCACCTACACCGCAGCCCTGACCGACGCCGATGGTGATGGCGACCTGGATGTGCTCACGAGCAACGACACGCCCGACCGCAAGCTGGTCTTCCTGAACAACGGCAAGGGACAGTTTACCGAGGCGGGCACGTGGGGCGTGGCGGCATGGTCAACCAGGAACGCCGCCGTCGCCGATCTCAACGGCGATGGCCGGCCCGACGTGATCGCCGCCAATCGCCCGGGACCCAGTTACGTGTGCCTGAACCTGGGCGGCGGTCGATTCGCCACGGACTGCATTGCCATTCCGGCGAAATCGGCGACGACGATCGTACCGGCTGACTTCGATCGTGATGGCTTCGTCGATCTCGCCGTGCCAGCGAGGGATGGCGGACCGAACCAGATCTATTTCAACGACGGCAAGGCCGGGTTCACGCGCACGCGGTCATTCGGACCGGCCGACAATCACGGCCGCGTCGGCGCGCCGGCGGATTTCGATCGCAACGGAACGATCGATCTGATGGTGGGCGATGAAATCGCCTCCACCATGACCGTATATCTCAATGACGGAGCCGGCTTGTTGAGCGCAGCGTTCCGCGTCGAGGACAAGACGAAGAACCCATATGCCGGCGCCGCCGGCGATCTCAACGGCGACGGCAGTCCTGACATCGTGTTTGGCTACACCGAAGGCCCGCACGCGGTGTTCTTCAACGACGGCACCGGGCGCGCCTTCACGAAGGTGCCGTTCGGGGATCCGGCCGGCTCGGCTTATGGTTTTGCCATCGGCGATATCAATCGCGATGGTTTTCCAGATATCGCCCTGGCTCGCTCAGGCGCACCGAACGTCCTGTATTTGAGCAGCCAATAAGCCGGCTAGTCGGTGACGGGACGGCTCACCTGAGAGATGCGCTCTCCCGAGGCCCCCAGCACCGGCTCGATGAATTGCCGGTAAGCATCCTCAAAGCCACGGCCCATCAACTCGTCAAGCGTCTGGACCCGATCGGATCGCTCGTCGTACGCCCCGGTGAGGTCGAATGGGCGAATCGGATTGTGAGACGGCCGGATCAAGTAGACGCCATGGAACCGGTGGTGCAAATGGCGGACGGCGTCGGTGAGGGCGGCGGTCTCGGCGGAGGCAATCTGTTCGCCGACGCGTCCCAGGCCATCGAGTCGCGGTGGACGCAGTTCGTGCGGACCGGGGGGCTCGGCGGTGGCGGCCACGATCACCACTTGCTCCGCGCCCGCGGCGGCGGCCTCTTCGAGCAATCGTCCGAACGAGGCCGGTCGATCGATCAGGCGATGCGTTTCACCGCGCCAGTACGCATCGGGCGCAAACTCCACCAGCCGCGCATCGCTGATGCCCGGCACGCTGAGCGACGCCGCCAGCACGTCAGCGGCAAACGACTGCGTGCCGCTCGACAGATCGTGCGCTTCGGCCCGGCGCAGCGACACGCCGCCTGGCGGCGGGAACAGCGCGCGGCGATAGGGATCGCGGACCAGGCCGAATACCAGGTCCCGATGGGCATCGAGGTCGTGGACCACGAGGAGCAACTCGCGGAAGCCCGGCTGCCCGAGGTTTTCGGTGAGCAGCTCCGAATACCGCCGGCTCAGATCCTCGGGTTCCGGTGTCTTGATCGTCGCGCTGCCCTTGAGGAGCCGCCACACCGTTTCGGTGGCCTGCTCGATCGCTACGCCGGCATCGAGCGGCGCGCCAAGTAACGTCCAGAGCCAACTGCCGGTCGAGCGCCGATAGAGCGGCGATCGCCAGCGGGCGATCCATGCGCCGACGCCGAGCACGATCAACGCCGCGGTGCACAGCAAGAGCGCGAGGCGCGGCAGCCATGATGGCAATGCCTGCGGCGAAAACGCGGCCGACAACAACGCCACGAACCCTTCGACGAGCCGCGCGCCCGACTGGAGACCCGCCATGCCCAGCACCATCGCCGCCGGATAAACGAATAACGCGGCCGAGATCACGAGCGCCGGCACCGCGAGCACGGCGATGAGGCCGATGCCGAGCAACCGCAGCGCCCGAAACGGCCAGCGCCACCGATAGAGCTCCGCCACGTGTTCGGAGCGCCAGAAGCCACTGTCTTCCCAGAGCTGCGCGCTGCCATCGACGGCGGCGAGCACCGCGCTCACCGCGCCAATGCCACGGCCGCCGACGATGTCGATTTTGACGCCGGCTTCCTGGAGAGCGCGCATCGCGCCGGCGTGGTAGGCGCCGTCGGCGCCCGTGCCGGTGAACAGCAGGGCTGTTCGGCGCTCAGGCGAATAGGAGTCGCGCGGCTCAGTCACGCTTCCGCATTATCTGCGCTTTCTGTGCGTTCGCGGCCTATCTGCGCCTTCTGCGCCTTCTGTGGCCTACGCTTCGTCGTGGATGGTGATGAGCTTCAGAATTTCGAACTTGCGCGTGCCGTTCGGCGTTGAGACCGTGATGGTGTCGCCTTCCTCCTTGTTCAGGATGGCGCGGCCGATCGGGGATGAGGTGGAGATCAGCCCCTTTTCCGCTTCGGCGTCCTCCGGCATCACGAGCTGATAGACCATCTCGTGGTCCTTCTCGCGAATGGTCACCGTGGATCCGAACCCGGCCTTGCCGTGCGGAATGCGATCCATGTTCATCAGCGCGATTTCGCTCATCCGCCGCTTGAGCATGGCGATGCGCGCGTTCACGTAGGTCTGGCGTTCTTTCGCGGCCTGGTACTCGGCGTTCTCACGCAAGTCGCCCAGCTCGCGCGCGCGCTGAATCTCCTTCGGGAGCTCCATATGCAGCTCGCGTTCGAGTCCATTCAACTCGTCTTCAAATCGCTTGAGGAGCTTTTGCTTCATCGCTCAAACTTCGGAGTGTAGCACAATAGGGAGCGAGGCTCCGCTCTTGGCATACAGCTGTGATCGCTGCGCCTCGCTGTGGTCTTGCCCCGCCTCCGGCGGGGCGGCTTCGTGATCGTTATGATTTGCCCCGCCTCCGGCGGGGCGGTTGAGCCGACCGTGATTACCAGCCGCCAACATCCCATCGTCAAAGAGTTTCGTGAGCTCGCTCGTGGCGGTGGACCACTGATCCTGCTCGACGGTTGGCACCTGCTCGGCGAGGCCGCTGCGGCGAAGCTTGCGGTCGAGAAGATTGCGATCTGCGGACCGCCGACCGCTCACGAACAGGACGTGGTCGATCGGCTGCGGCGTTCGGGGGCAGAGATTGTGGATGTGTCGGGCACGGTGTTGAACGCGCTCTCTCCGGTCAACGCACCCACCGGTGTCGTCGCCAGCGCGCGGCGGCCATCGGTGAATGGCGCCGCGATGTTGCAGCCGGCGCCTGCGCTCGTGCTGGCCGCGACCGGACTGCAGGATCCTGGCAACGCCGGCGCCATCATTCGCTCCGCCGCCGCGGCGGGCGCCGGCGGCGTCGTGCTCGACGAGTCGTCTGCGGATCCGTGGAGCTGGAAGGCGTTGCGCGCTTCGATGGGCAGCGCGTTTCACGTGCCGGTGTTGCGGAGCCGGGGCATCGGCTCGCTGATCCAGGAATGGCGCGCCGCCGGCCTCCGCATTGTCGCCACGGTGCCGCGTGGCGGCACGCCGATGCACAACGTGGATTTCACGCCGCCGATGGTGCTCTTACTTGGCGGCGAAGGCGCCGGCCTCCCGGACGAACTCGTCAAGTCCGCCGACGTCCGCGTCAGCATTCCGATGCGCGCCGGCATCGAGTCGTTGAACGCGGCCGTCGCTGCCGCGGTGTTGTTATACGAGGCGCAGCGGCAGCGAATGCTCGTCCTTCAAGCCAGGCGCGGATCCAAGAAGTGAGCCTGTTCGACGAACCGCCCGCACCGGTCGATCCGAAGACGGTGCCGCTTGCCGAGCGCATGCGGCCGCGCACGCTCGACGAGATTGTCGGGCAGGACGAGCTGGTCGCGCCGGGACGTCCGCTGCGCGAGATGATCAATCGCGATCAGTTGACATCGATCATCCTGTGGGGACCGCCGGGCACCGGCAAGACCACGCTGGCGCGCTTGATCGCCGATCTCACCAAGGCGGAGTTTCTCGCCTTCAGTGCGGTGCTGTCGGGCATCAAGGAGGTCAAGGATGTGATGGCGACGGCCGAACAGCGGCGGCGCATGACGGGCAAGCGCACGATTGTTTTCGTCGACGAAATCCACCGCTTCAACAAGGCGCAGCAGGATGCATTCCTCCCCCGCGTCGAAAGCGGCGACATCGTCCTGATCGGCGCCACCACCGAGAATCCCTCGTTCGAAGTCATCGCCGCGTTGCTGTCGCGATCGAAGGTCTTCGTGCTGAAGCCGCTGGACGAAGACGCTATTGTCTCGATTCTTCGGCGTGCGCTCGCCGATGTCGAACACGGCCTTGGGCGCGAGAACCCCGAGGCGGATGATGAATCCCTGCGGGCGATGGCGCGGTTTGCGAATGGCGATGCGCGGGCGGCGTTGAATCTGCTGCAGCTGACGGTGGCCTCCGCGCTGCAACCCGCCGGACGGCCGCGCATCGATCGCGCGCTGCTCGAGAAGACGCTCACCAACAAGATGCTGCTCTACGACAAGAGCGGCGAAGAGCATTACAACCTGATGTCGGCGCTGCACAAGTCGATGCGCAACAGCGACGCCGATGCGTCGATCTACTGGCTGGCACGCATGCTCGAGGCCGGCGAGGATCCGAAGTACGTCGCGAGGCGGCTGATTCGGTTCGCGTCGGAGGACATCGGCAACGCCGATCCGCAGGCGTTGGCGATCAGCGTGGCCGCGAAGGACGCGGTGCACTTCATCGGCATGCCCGAAGGCAACACCGCCCTTGCGCAGGCGGTGCTGTATCTCGCTACCGCACCAAAGAGCAACGCGGTCTACATGGCCTACAATGACGCCGCCGAGGCTGCGAAGACCGACGTCGCCGCGCCGGTGCCGCTACACATCCGCAACGCGCCGACGAAGCTGATGAAGCAGCTGGATTACGGCAAGGGCTACCAGTACGCGCACGACGAGCCGGACGCCGTGTCGAACATGGATTGCCTGCCGGATAACTTGAAAGGCCGCGAGTTCTACAAGCCCACGGATTACGGGTTCGAGAAAGAAATTACAAAACGACTGGCTTGGTGGAAATCAAAACGGCGGCCATCCGGTACGTAGGGCGGGACTTTAGTCCGGCCCGGCAGGCGGGGTCTTCCGCCTTCGCTAAAGCTACGGCGGACTTACGAAAGACCCGCCTCCACGTACGGTTACTGCGGCATGGTCTCCTTCGCATCGAGTGCGAAGCCGAAGACCTTCCCCTTGCTGACGCCCGACATCACGGCGATGTACTGCTTGCCGTCAAGCTCGTAGCTGATTGGCGTCGCAACTCCGGGCTGGAGCTGGTGCTCCCATAACGTCTTCCCCGTTACCGGATCAAGCGCCATGAATTTCCCCGCCGAGTTGCCGACGAAGATCAACTGACCGGCCACAGACAACGCCCCACCGCTCGACTGAAACGGAATGCGCCACGCTTCCTTGTTCGCAACTGGATCCCACGCCACGAAAAATCCGCCCGGCTTCGGCGCCTTCGGATCGGGCGGCGGCGGTTCCTTGAACTGGTTGCCAAACTTGAGACCGAGGTTCCAACGGCCTTCCTGGTATTCGAAGCGCTCTTCCATTGCCACCGCGAACGCGGTTTCCTGGCCGGGGTAATACACAAGTTTCGTGACCGGATTGAACGCCATCGGCGGCCAGTGATGCGCGCCGACCGGTGACGGCGAGAGGCGCACCGGTGTAAAGCGATAGCGCGCCTGCTCCGTTTCGCGCGGCCGACCCGTTTCCATGTCGATCGCCGTGGCCCACGACGTGTAGGCATATGGCTGACCGGAGATCAGCTTGCCATTCGTGCGATCGAGTACGTAGAAGAAGCCGTTCTTCGGCGCCTGCATGATCACTTTGCGTGTCTGGTTGCCGATCGGCAGATCGGTCAGGATCATCGGCTGCGCTGCGTTGTAATCCCAGTTGTCGCCGGGCGTCGTCTGGTAATGCCACACGTACTTACCGGTATCCGCATTCAAGGCGACGATGGAAGAGAGATACAAATTGTCGCCGCCACCGGGGCTGCGATGGTTCGCGTTCCAGGGCGAGCCGTTGCCGGTGCCGACGTAGACGAGGTTCAACTCGGGATCGTAGGCAATGCCGTCCCACGGCGTGCCGCCACCGCCGGCCTTCCACCACTCGCCGTTCCAGGTTTTCGCCGCGGCAGCGAGCGCCGGATCCTCGAACCCCTTCTTGGGATCGCCGGGCACGACGTAGAACTTCCAGGCCAGCTTGCCGGTTTGTGCGTCATACGCGCCAAGGAAGCCGCGCACGCCGTATTCCGCGCCGCCCTGGCCGATCAGCACCTTGCCCTTCACGACGCGGGGCGCGCCGGTGATTGTGTAATCCGTATTTGGTGGGGTGGTCTGCACGGACCACACGGTTTTGCCGGTCTCGGCATCGAGCGCCACGAGGCGGCCGTCGAGCAGGCCGACGTAGACCTTGCCGTCATACAGCGCCGCGCCGCGATTCACCGGCCCGCAGCACGCGCGCGGTCCCATGCCTTCGAATCCGCCGCGGACCAGCGCCGGATCCCACTGCCACTTCAACTTGTTGGTCCGCAGATCGATCGCATAGACCTGGCTCCACGTCGACGTGCCATACAACACACCGTTGAACACCAGCGGCGTGGTCTCGAGCTTGCCGTCGGAGCCGACTTCCACCGAGAACGCCAGGCCGAGCCGGCTGACGTTGCTTTGGTTGATCTGCGTCAGCGGGCTGTGGTGCGCCTCCGCATAGTCGCGGCCGTAGCTGACCCAGTCGCCGTCGGCCGGCTTGAGCAGCGTCGCCTCATCGACCTTGCGCGTCGTGGCTTGCTGTCCCTGAAGGGACGCCACCGCTGCTCCGCACGACACCGCTCCCGCCAGCAACCAGACCGCCGGTCGAATTCTCATGACTTCTCCTAGGGCGATGATTGTAACCTGCCGGCCGCCTGGGCGTGGAGTGATCCCAGGGGGCGGCGCGCTTAGGCGCGCCCGGCACGCGCGACAGGGACGCACACCATCAGCTGAAGCGTGAGCGCAGCCAGCGGGAGGAGGCGAGAAAAGTTGATGCGTGGAGCCCGCCAGGAAAGGCGAGCCAAGCGAGCGTGAGAGGCGCAGCCAGACCGAGCTGCGAGTAGACAGTTGTGCGGAGCGAACGCGGAAGCTGATGGTGGGCGGCCTTGAGCGCGTGCTCATGGCCGGCGAGTGTTACTGAGCGGCGTTCTGGGCGAGAAAAATATTCAGCTCGCGAACTACCACTGCGGGAATCTCGTGACCGCCGTCGAATGGAAACCAGGTGACATTCAACCCGGCGGCCTTCAGCTTGCCGGCAAAGCGTTCGGCGATCGCGAATGGCAACACGGTGTCGTAACGCCCATGGGTGATGAAGATGGGCAAGCGGCGGCGGCCGGGAAAACGATCGATCCACGCCGCCTCGTTCACGGTGGTGCCGCCCAGTAAGACGAGCGCGGCCAATTCCTGATCGGTTTGAAACGCGATCTCGCCGCTCACCATCGCGCCTTGCGAGAATCCGCCGAGCACGATCGGCCCTGCGATGTCCTTGAGGTAATTGCGAACCAGCCGCGAGGCCACCTTGATGCCGCCGGGATTTGCGATCGAGAAGTCCGCCATCTGCTGCCCGGGCGGAATATGCCCGTGAATGTCGAGCCACCACCAGCCGCGCATCCCGCTGCCGGGCCCTCGGAGCGGGCCCTGCGGAAAGATCAGGCGCGCGTTGCCCCGTGGTTGAATCTTGCCGACAAACTGCAGCCAGGTCTCGGCCGTGCCGCCATAGCCATGAAGAAGGACCACCGTCGGCGGGCCCTCGCCACCGCGAACGATCGCGGTGAGCGGCGCCGTCTGCAGCCACAACCAGAAAGCCGCAACAAGCGCGAAGACGATCAGGACCGCCGCGGGAATCGCACGTTTCAAAGTCAGAACGTCAACGATAACCGAACGCCGGCCAGATGGTCTCCGAACGTTGGCCTTCCCCACCTGATGTGCATTCCGCGCGCAATTCGGCTCAGAATCGGCGGCTGATGATGGCGAAATTAGGGCCCCGGTTTCCGAACGTCCCAAGCATTACGACTGTGCAGATAGCACCATGGCGAATTGGAAAGGCATCGCAGGACTGAGTTTCACTCCGGACGAATTCGATGGGTATTGCCACTCGCTCCGGTGGGATTCGTGGCGTCCCTCCTTCGTTGTCCTGCACAACACCGCGATACCCTCTCTGGCCCAGCGGCCCCAAGGCTTCACGGGATGTTTCTGCTGGAACGCCAGCCACTCGCGATCGCTGAACTCGTCGGCCTGCTGCCCGCCGATCTGCGGTTTCACAAGATGGACGTCGTATCCCATCGCTCATCCGATCGGAGTATCGTCCCGCGACTCACCCGCTTCACCCGTTGCAGCACTCACGATTGGAAGTGTAAGGGCACTTGACGTCTCTGTTATAGTCCGGTTGCGTCCGGGACGCCCCTGGGCTGCAATAAACCGAGACTCGCCTCAAGCGACTGAAGTAGTCGCGGAAGCCGCGCAGGGATGGCCGAAAAGACGTCGAAGCTTCAGATCGCGGAGCGGCAGGTGGACGATGTCACCGTGCTGATCCTGACCGGCGAGATCACGGTCGACGATGGAGAATTGGCGTTTGGGCGGCGGGTCGACGACCTGGTGCTGAAACAGGGCCGGCGCAAGATCCTGGTCGATCTCGGCGGCGTCACCTACATCGACAGCGCCGGAGTGGGCATGATGGCGGCCGAGCTCAAGATCGTCCGCGCGAAAGGCGGCGCGCTTAAGCTGCTCCATCTCGTGGGACACAGCCATCGCCTGCTGGCGATGATGAAGCTGATATCAGTGTTCGAGAACTTTGACGACGAAGCGCTGGCGGTTCGCAGTTTCTCTCGGCAGTAGGCGCGACTAGATCCGATCAAAGTTCTTCTCAATCTCCCGCCGCGTAATGCGCAGCATCACCGGCCGGCCATGCGGGCACACGGTGGAATACGCGGTGGCGCGCAGCTCTTCGAGAATGTGATGCATCTTCTCGAGCGTCAGCGGGTAATGCGCCTTCACCGCCGCATGACACGCCGTGGTCGCCGCGATCTGCTTGAGTGCATCCTCGATCCGCAGGCCGCGATCGAGACCTTCGAGATCGTCGGCGAGCGCGCGCAGGGCCGCATCGCATTCGTTCGGGGGCAACAACGCCGGCATCGAGGTGACCTTGATGCTGTCGCCGCCGAACTCCTCCACCTCGAAGCCAAATCGCGCGAGCGCTTCCGCCTTCGACAACAACGCCGCTCGTTCTGCGGCCGGCAGCTCGAGGATGGCAGGAATCAGCAAGCGCTGACTCTCCAGCGATTCATTCGTCAGCTTCTCCATGATCCGCTCGAACAACACGCGCTCGTGCGCCACGTGTTGATCGATGATGCAGAGGCCTTCGTCATCCATGGCGATGATGAACGTGTCGCGGAACTGGCCAAGCGCGATCATCGGCCGCACCGCTGGCGCATTCGATGGGACCGGCGCGTCGACGGCCGCGGCACTGGCAGCCAGCAGGGTGTCTGCGGGTGGTGCCCACGATGAAGGCGGGTTAGACGAGGGCGGCGCCCAGCGGCTTGGGAAGCTACCTCCCGCCAATGAGCCAGGAATTGCCGGTTGCATGGGCCTGCCGGGCATCACGTCCGTGGTACGTAGCGTTAATTCCGGCGCCGGGCCTTTGCCGAGCGCGTCGCCCAGCGCGCGCCGGACCATTTCGTGGACCAGCGATTGCTCCCGGAACCGCACCTCGGCTTTCGTCGGGTGGACATTCACGTCCACGCGATCCGGTGGAATCTCGAGGAACAGGTGCACTTCCGGACTGCGCTCCTTGTTGGTCGCGACGCTGTAGGAATCGATGATCGCGTGCGCGATGGTGCGGTCCTTGACGATGCGGCGATTCACGAACACGTGCTGCGGGCCGCGCACCGGTCCTTGCTCGGCCAGCGCGGCGATGAAGCCGTGCAGCCGCAATCCACCAAATTCGCGCTCGACGGCAATCAGGTCCTGGCGATCGCCATAGATCTGATACAGGCGATCCGACAGCCCGGTGACCGGCGGCACCGCGAGGATCTTCTTGCCGGAGCTCGTCAGCGTGAATCCAACCTCGGGATAGCACAGCGCCAACTGAGTCACGACGCGCGACACCTGAGCAGCTTCCGCGCCATCGGACTTCAGGAACTTCCGCCGCGCCGGCAGGTTGTAGAACACGTCGGCCACTTCGACCATCGTGCCTTCCGGCCCGCCTGCCTCCACCACCGACTCGACGATGCCGGCGTTGACGCGAATTTCCGTGCCGCTGTCATTCCCACGCGCGCGCGTTCGCAGTTTGAAATGCGACACCGACGCCATGGACGGCAGCGCTTCCCCTCGGAACCCCAACGTGACGATGGCGCCAAGGTCATCGGCTTTGCTGATCTTGCTGGTGGCGTGCCGCTCGAGACACAGCCGCGCATCGTCCGGATCCATGCCGACGCCGTCGTCTTCCACGCGAATCAGTTTCTTGCCGCCGTACTCGACCGTGATGGCAATGCGGGTGGCACCCGCGTCGATGGCGTTTTCGATCAGCTCCTTGACGACCGAGGCGGGACGCTCGACCACTTCGCCGGCGGCGATTTGATTGGCAAGGTCGTCGGGGAGGCGGGTGATGCGCCCCATTACCACCAGCCCGATTTCTTGAACCAGATAAACAGGATGGCGCTCGACACCACCATCATGCCGACGATCTCCCAGAACTGGTGCTCTGGGCTGCCAAGGAGCGTCGGCAGGGGTACGTTCATGCCGAACAGTCCGGTAATCACCGTCATGGGGCCGAACAGCGCCGCGATCACGGCCAGCAGGCGCGACGTGTTGGAAAGCCGGTTCGACACGCTCGCCAGATACGCATCCAGGATGCCGGTCACACGATCCTGGAACACGATGGAGTCGTCGGCCATTCGCACGAACTGATCGTAAACGTCGCGGAAACGGTACGCCATCTCCTGGCCAATCAGGTCGAACTCCCGCCGCGACAGCCGCCCGACGACGTCACGCTGGGGAATGACGATGCGGCGAAGCGTGGTGATGTCGTTCTTGACGGCAAGGATGTCGCCGGTGAGCGTTTCCCCGGGGTCCTCGATCACCTGCTTTTCGATTTGATCCAATCGCACTTCGAGCTCGTCGACCTCCGGCCGGTAATGGTCGACCATGGTGTCGACGATGCGATGCAGCAGCGCCACCGGCCCTTCCGACAAGATGTGAGACGTGCGGGAGCAGAGCTCCACAACGTGCGCGATGCTACGCCGCTGGCCGTCGTGAATGGTGACGAGGAAGTTCGACGCGATGAAAAAGTCGGTCTCGTGTGTTTCGAAGGTATGTTCGGCGACTTGGAAGTTGATGCCGTGGAGGACGATGTAGAGATAACGGCCGTAGCTTTCGACCTTGGGGTGCGTTTCGCGCTGCACGGCGGCTTCGACCGGCAGCTCATGGAGGCCAAACACGTCACGCAGGACGGCCGCATCCGCCTCGCTTGGTTCCGCCACATCCGCCCACACCGCGGCCCCGCTGTCGAGCAACAGCAAGGCCGGGTCGAGGCGGTCCACCAATTCGGTGTGACCGCCTCTATGGACGAAGTAGCGAATCAATCGCCGACCTTCACGCTCAATGCGGCCTGGGCCGCCGCAAGCCGCGCCACCGGCACGCGGTAAGGCGAGCAACTCACGTAATCGAGGCCGACCTTGTGGAAGAAGTGAATCGATGCCGGATCGCCGCCGTGCTCGCCGCAGATCCCGAGCTTGATGTCGGGGCGAGCCGCGCGGCCTTTCTTCACTGCCATGTCCACGAGTTGACCGGTGCCGGGCGCATCGAAGGTGGCAAACGGATCCTTCTCGAGAATCTTGCGGTCCTGGTAGACGCGCAGGAACTTGCCGACATCATCGCGTGAGAATCCAAACGCCATTTGCGTCAGGTCGTTGGTGCCAAAGGAGAAGAACTCCGCTTCCTTCGCCACTTCATCAGCCAGCAGCGCGCCTCTCGGCACTTCGATCATCGTCCCGACGAGGTACTTGATCTTGACGCCCTGCTCCTTCATCACCTCCGCCGCCACTCGTTCTACGATCACCTTCTGATCGCGCAGCTCGCGCACGTCACCGACGAGCGGAATCATGATCTCGGGGACGACCTTCAGCCCTTCCTTGTTCAACTGGCAGGCGGCCTCCATGATGGCGCGCGCCTGCATCTCGGTGATCTCCGGGTAGGTGATGCCGAGACGGACGCCGCGATGGCCGAGCATCGGGTTGAACTCGTGCAGCTGCTCGACGCGGGCCAGGAGCGTCTTCTTCTCGGCCAGTTCCTTCCCCTTCAGCCCCTTCACCTCCATGACGGCGATTTCCACCATCAGCTCTTCGCGCTTGGGCAGGAACTCGTGCAGCGGCGGATCGATGGTGCGGATCGTCACAGGGGTTCCGTGCATGCCCTTGAACACCCCATAGAAGTCCTGGCGCTGCATTGGCAGCAGCTCGTTGAGCGCCGCGCGCCGATCCTTCTCGTTGTCGGCAAGGATCATCCGCTGCACGATCGGAATTCTGCCCTCGCCGAAGAACATGTGCTCGGTCCGGCACAGACCGATGCCACGGGCGCCAAACGCGTAGGCGAGCTCCGCCTGGTCCGGTTGATCCGCGTTGGCGCGCACGCCAAGACGGCGGAATTTGTCGGTCCATCCGAGCACTGTGTTGAAGCGCTGATAGATTGGCGACGCGGATGGCTTCATCTTGCCCGCCACCACTTGCAGGATCTCGCTCGGCTGCGACGCCACCTTGGCGAGCTTGACTTCGCCGGTCAAGCCGTCGAACGCGAGGTAGTCGCCTTCTTTCACGGTCTTGCCCTTCACGGTGAAGCTCTTGCCGTGCTCATCGATGTGCAGCTCGCCGGCGCCGACAATCGAGGGCTTGCCCATCTGCCGGCCCACCACCGCGGCGTGCGAGGTCATGCCGCCCGTCGCGGTCAGAATGCCTTGCGCCACCCACATGCCGTGAATGTCGTCCGGAACCGTTTCGCGTCTCACGAGGATTACCGGCTCGCCGCGATTCGACCACTCGACCGCGGTCTCGGATGAGAACACCGCCTTGCCGCAGGCGGCACCCGGCGACGCGGGCAAGCCGCGCGTC
Source organism: uncultured Acidimicrobiia bacterium (assembly GCA_963784445.1). Taxonomy (GTDB): domain Bacteria; phylum Acidobacteriota; class Vicinamibacteria; order Vicinamibacterales; family UBA2999; genus 12-FULL-67-14b. The sequence goes on from CAWARO010000005.1 coordinate 342,240, forward strand.
ACCGTCTCGTGCTGCTTCCATTCTTTCCGATCGAAATCCGGGGCCAGCAACTGCGACAGCGCCTCAGGATCGATGAGCAGCAACGCTTCCTTGGGCGTGACCAGCTTCTCTTTCACCAGGTCCGTGGCAATCACGACGGCGGCATAGCCCGTGCGCTTGCCGCTGCGCGTCTGCAACATGTAGAGCGTTTCGTCCTGGATCGTGAACTCGAAGTCCTGGATGTCCTTGTAATTGCGCTCCAGCCGCGTGGTGATCTCGCGCAGCTGTTTGTAGGCCTTCGGCATGACGCGCTCGAGCTCGGCGATCGGCTGCGGCGTGCGGATGCCGGCCACCACGTCTTCGCCCTGCGCGTTGATCAGGAACTCGCCGAAGAACTCCTTCGCGCCGGTCGCGGGGTTGCGCGTAAAGCCGACGCCCGTGCCCGATCGATCGCCGGTGTTGCCAAACACCATCATCTGCACGTTGACGGCGGTGCCGATCGAATCCGGGATGTCGTAAATGCGGCGGTATTCCTTCGCGCGCGCGTTGTTCCAGGAGCGGAACACGGCGTTACGGGCACCGCGCAGCTGCTCCATCGGGTCCTGCGGAAAGTCCTTCTTGGTGTGGGCCTTGACGACTTTCTTGTAGGCGGCCACCACCTCGCGTAACGCGCCTTCGTCCAGGTCGGTATCGAGCTTCGCGTTCTTCGCCTTCTTCACGGCCTCGAAGTCGTGTTCGAACACCGACTTTGGAATCTCGAGCACCACGCTGCCGAACATCTGGATGAAACGGCGATAGCTGTCGAATGCGAACCGGCCGTTGCCGGTCCACGCCTTGAGGCCCTCAACGGTTTCATCGTTGAGGCCAAGGTTCAGGATGGTGTCCATCATGCCGGGCATCGAAAACTTCGCGCCCGATCGCACCGACACCAGCAGCGGCTGCTTCTTCGAGCCGAGCTCGGCGCCGGCGGCCTTTTCGAGCTTCCGCAGCTGCGCCACCATTTCGGTCTCGATGTTGGCCGGGAGCTTGCTCTTGTTCGCGTAATAAATATTGCAGGCGTCAGTAGAGATCGTGAATCCAGCGGGCACCGGCAGGCCGGCATTGGTCATCTCGGCCAGGCCCGCGCCTTTTCCGCCGAGCGTGTCTTTCATGGTCCGGTTGCCGTCGGCTTTGCCATTGCCGAAAAAGTAAACAAACTTCTTGACGCGCTTCTTCTTCGCCACGCTCTTCTTCTTTGCCACGCTCTACTTCTCCTCTGGAACAATCTCGGACACATCGGCCAGCTGAAGGATGAGCCCTTCGAGCCGCCTCAACAGCCGCAGCCGCGCATCCCGCAGCTTCGGATCATCAGCCATCACCATCACATCATCGAAGAATTTCGCGACCGCCGGCCCCGCCGTCGCCGCCTCGGCAAACGCCTGCCGATAACCGGTGCCGGACGCCATCGCGGCCTCGATCACCGGCTGCAGGCGGTCCACCTCCACCGCCAGGGCTTTCTCGGCCGGCTCGGTCAGCTTCCCACCCAGGTCCGGCGCGGAGGCTTCGAGATTCTTCGCGATGTTCTTCACTCGCTTGAACAGGCCCGCCAGCTGCTTGAATTCCTCACTCTCCGTGAACTCCGGAAGCACCTCGAGCTTTCGTTTAGCCGTCAGCGGGCTCAGCTCGGCGATCCCGGTATGCGTGACCGCCCGCACGTTGCGAGTGTCGTAGCCACGCTGCTCGAGGACGAAGCGCACGCGATCCGCCATGAACGACCAGAACGCATCGTCCACGTTCGCCTGTACCAATTGGCCCAAAGTGAGGCGCAGATCGAGTCCGGTGAGCTCTGGCAGGTCGACGAGGATTCGCACAATCCCCTGCGCCGCGCGTCGCAAGCCGTACGGATCGCGCGAGCCGGTCGGCCGCTCGCCGGCGGCGAACATACCCGTCACCGTATCCAGCTTGTCGGCCAGCGACACCGCCGCCCACGTGATCGCTGCCTTGCCGAGTTGGTCCTTGCTGGGCGGCGCGGTGGGCTCAACGCCGACCGGCAGATAGTGGAAGTAGATCGCCTTCCATACTTCCTCGGGGCGGCCGTCCTCACGCGCGTAGATACCACCGATGGTGCCTTGCAGCTCGGTGAGCTCGCGCACCATGTCGGTGGCTAGATCAGCTTTGCACAGCCGTCCCGCTTCGGCCGCGAAGTCCGCGAGCTCCGATCGGCCGAACACGTCGGCGCAGAGCCAACGCGCGAGCTGTTGCACGCGCGCGGACTTTTCCTGGTAGGTGCCCAGCTTCTTGTGGAACAAGACGGTCCCGAGCCGCTCGACGTAGTCGGCGAGCGGTTTCTCGCGATCCGAGTCAAAGAAGAACCGCGCATCGCGCAACCGCGCGGTCAACACGCGCTCCATGTTTCGCGAAATCACGTCCGGCTGTTCGGGCTGCATGTTGAGCACGGCGAGAAACACCGGCATCAGCTTGCCCTGGTCGGTCAGGATCGGAAAGAAATGCTGATGATGAATCATCGTCGTCGTCAGCACTTCTTCGGGCAGCTGGAGAAACTCCTGCGCGAACCCGCCCGAAATCACCACTGGATATTCGACCAGATCCGGAACCTCGTCGAGCATGCCCTGCCCGACCAGCGCGCGCGCAATGCGGCCGCCGCGGCGGCGCGCTTCGCCCTCGAGCTCACGGCCAATACGATCGCGGCGTTCGGCACGGTCGAGGACCACGAAGTGCTCGGAGAGCCGCTTGCGATAGTCGTCGAAGTTCTTGACCTTCACGGCGCGGCCCGGCCGGCCGGTGGTGGTCAGGAAGCGATGTCCGTAGGTTGATGCCCCGGCGCTAATCTCCTGGACGCGAGTGGACTGCGCCAGCGGCGACCGCACGATCGTGAAAGGCACGACGCGTCCACCGTACAGATACAGGATCCACCGAATCGGGCGGCCAAACGGTAACTCGCCGCGGCCGTCGTTCAGGGCGGCGTCCCATCGCATCTGTTTCGGGAAGGCCATGCCGCGAAGCACACCGGTGAGCACGTCGGGCAGCACATCAACCGCGGCGCGCCCGCGCTGATGCTTGCGCACGCCGATGTATTCACCCTTCGGCGTCTTGATCCGTTCGATCTGATCTTCGGGCACGCCCTGCTTCTTCGCGAAGCCGGCGCCCGCGGGCGTGAGTTTGCCATCCGCGCCGAATGCCGCCGACACTGGCGGACCGGTGACGAGCTCTTCGAGATCGGTCTGGCGCTCGGCGATCCGCCCGGATCGCACAGTCAGCCGGCGCGGCGTGCTGAAGGTTTCAATCGGCTCTTCGATGGCCAGCCGTGCTTCCTTCAGCTTGGCATCCAGCACCTGACCTATCTGCGTGGTCAGCCCCGGCAGCCAGCTGGCGGGAATCTCCTCCGTGCCGATTTCAAGGAGCAGCTCTCTATCCATTGTTCCCGGCTCCCGGCTTGCCCTGAGCGGAGTCGAAGGGTTCCCCGCTCACGGCTCCCGGATCTTGTTGCGCAACGTATTCCTTGCAAATCGCAAGGGCCAACTGCCGCACGCGCAGGATGTAAGCCATTCGCTCCGTCACGCCCACGCTGCCGCTCGAGTCGAGCAGGTTGAACAGGTGGGAGCACTTCAAGCAATGCTCCAGCGACGGCAGAATCAAGCCGCCCTTTAACAGCTGCTCCCCAAACTTGTAGGTTTCATCGAACATGTGCCGGTGATAGGTCGAGAAGCGCTCCCGATCGATCCCCGTCTGCTGATTGAACGCGTACTTCGACTGCTCGACCTCGTCTCGCATGCGGACGTCGCCGTAGGTCTTGCCACCACCCCACTCGACGTCGAACACGTTGTCGACCTTCTGGAGGAACATCGCGATGCGTTCCATCCCATAGGTAATCTCACACGAGATCGGCGACAGATCCATGCCGCCCACCTGCTGAAAATAGGTGAACTGCGTGATCTCGGTTCCGTCGAGCATCACCTGCCAACCGATGCCCCACGCGCCAAGCGTCGGCGACTCCCAGTTGTCTTCTTCGAAGCGGATGTCGTGCTGGCGCGGATTGATACCCACCGCCTCGAGGCTGTCGAGATAAACCTGCAGCACTTCATCGGGCGACGGCTTGAGGATCACCTGCAGCTGATGGTGCTTGAACAGGCGATTCGGGTTTTGGCCGAACCGTCCGTCATCCGGGCGGCGTGACGGCTGGATGTAGGCGACGTTCCACGGTGTAGGACCGAGTACCCGCAACAGCGTTTCGGGATGCGAGGTGCCGGCGCCCACTTCCACGTCGAGCGGCTGCTGAATCAGGCAGCCTTGCTCCGACCAGAAATGCTGGAGCTTCAGTATCAGAGCCTGCAGTGTCACGTTATGTACACCGCAATTCGTTCAGCACGCGAACGGACCGGGGCTCCCTCTCGAGGTGCATCGCAATCAGTTTCCGATGGATCAGTTCGATTTCCCGCAACACGCGGCTCGAGGCACCGAGCGACTCCACCTCTCGCGGCCCGACCTTTCGCACGCCCTCCACAAACGCCGCCGCCCCGCTCGAAAACGAGAGGTCCGACGGATATACGCCCTGCAGGCGCAACAGCCAGCACTCGAAATAGCGCGCGAGTGCCTCTGGCGGCGCGCCGCCCACGAGCGCCTCGAGCGCCGCGGTGCCGAGACGAAACAGCCGCTCGTCGACATCCGCCTCGGCCGCCCACTCGTCGATCAACTCCGCAAAGTAGTGACTGTAACCGAGCGCCTCTGGACTCGCGGCCGACAGCGGCGACCGCACGGGCTCGGCGTAGTTCAGCCCTACCAGTTCGCGCCGCTCCTTCTCGAAGTACGCCACGCGCACCTCGGTGAGCGGTTCGAGCGCCGCGCCAAACCGTTTGCGCGACTTCCTGGCATTGTGCGCGACGCCGCGCTTCTTACCGCGGTCGCGCGTCAGGAACACGACAATGCGGTCGGCTTCGCCCAGCTTGTAGGTGCGAAGAACGAGGGCTTCGGCCGTGTAGAGCGGCATTTACTGTACTAAGTACCTGAGGAACACCGTGGCGAGCCCCAGGAACGACGCAAACCCCACCACGTCGGTGAACGTGGTGATAAACACTGACGAGCCCAACGCGGGATCGACCTTGAGCGCCTTCAATCCAAGCGGCACCAGCGTTCCCGCGGTGGCCGCCACAAACAGATTGATGAACATCGCCATGCCGAGCACGAGGCCGAGCATGGGATCGCCCTTCGTGACCCAGGCGACACCCGCAGCCACGATGCCGAGCGTAACGCCGTTGCCCAGGCCGATGGCCGATTCCTTCGCCAGCGCCTTGCGTGCGGTCGCCCACGACAATTCGCCTAATGCCAGGCCGCGCACGATCACCGTCAGCGTTTGCGTGGCGGCGTTGCCGCCCATGCCGGCCACGATGGGCATGAAAATCGCGAGCGCCGTCACCTGCTGAATCGTGCCCTCGAACATCGCCACCACCGAAGCGGCGAGAAACGCCGTGACCAGGTTGATGCCAAGCCACGGTAACCGCTTGCGGAGGGCCTCATTCGCGCTCGTTGCGATGCGCTCGTCGCCAGAGACGCCGGCGAGTCGCAAGAGATCTTCCGCCGCTTCGTCCTTGATGACGTCGATCACGTCGTCCACCGTGACGATGCCGACGAGCTTGTTTTCCTCGTCGACGACCGGAACGGCCAGCAGGTTGTACGACGCCACCATCCGCGCCACTTCTTCCTGATCGGTGTCGACGCGCACGCTCGACACTTCGGGCGTCATGATCCGCTTGAGCGGCGTTTCGGGAGACACCAGCAGCAGCCGGCGCAGCGAAGTCACTCCAACCAGGTGCCGGCGCTCATCAACAACGTAGAGGTAGAACACCATTTCCACGTCGCGCGAGCTTTGCAACGCCGTGATCGCTTCGCCTACCGTCAGGTCTTCGCTCAACGCGAACACCTGCGGGTTCATGATGCGGCCCGCCGTCCGCTCGCCGTACTCGAGCAGGCTTTCGACCTCGCCCGACTCGCGGCGGCGCATCAACTCCAGGACCTCGGTTGACAATTCCTCCGGCAGGTAGTCGATCAGCGCAGCCGCGTCATCCGAGGGCAATTCCTGCAAGAACTTGGCAATTTCTTCAGCAGATCGCCCGGTCAACAGCTTGGCGCCCTCTTCGGGGCCCATTTCGCTGACCGTTTCCATGGCCAGCCGGGCGCTGCGCTCCACGAGGAGCGAAAACACGGCGTGGCGCTCGGTTTCAAGGAGCGAGCCGAACACTTGCGCGAGGTCCGCGGGGTGCTGCTTCTGAAGGAGGTTCAGCAGGTTGGCGGTGGCGCCGATGCGGAGAAGCCGCTTGACGGAGTCGAGTACCGACGTCAATTCTGCGCTGCGCAGCCATGATGATCACGCAATTTTACACGTGATCTCTGCGCTTTCTGCGCCTTCTGTGGCTTATCTCTTTCTTCTAGAAGGCAATCCGAGCGAATCGAGCGTCCGCTCGTCCTCGCGCCATCCCTCCTTGACCTTCACGTGCAGGTCGAGGAACACCTTCGTATCGAAGAAGGCCTGGAGCTCCTTGCGTGCCGCCGTCCCAATGGCCTTGATGCGCGACCCGCCCTTCCCTACCAGGATCGGCTTCTGCGACTCCCGCTCGACGAGGATGGTGCAATAGAGTCGCATCAGCCCTTTTGCATCCGGCTCGTCGAACTTGTCGACCACCACCGCCGTCGAGAACGGCAATTCGTCGCGGGTCTGTTGCAGCACCTGCTCGCGGACCAGTTCGGCCACGAAAAACCGCTCGGGTTGATCGGTCAGGTAGTCCTCGGGATAAATCGGATCGCCGTCCGGAAGGTGCGCGAGCAGGACTTGCTCGAGGCGATCGACGTTCTCGCCGGTGAGCGCCGACACCGGAACCATCTCCTCGAACCCTTCCTTCTCGTATTCGACAAGACGCGGTAACAGGGCCGGCTTGTCCATCGCATCGACCTTGTTGAGCACCAGGATCCGTGGTGTCTTCGACCGCTTCACTACGTCCATCAGGAAACGATCGCCGCCGCCGGATGGCTCGCTGACGTCGACCACCACCGCGATGAGATCGACCTCTTTCAACGTGTCCAGCGCCGCGTCGACCATGCGGACATTCAGGCGGTGCAACGGCTTATGGACGCCGGGCGTGTCCACAAAAACCACCTGTCCCTCGATTGATGGCCTGATGGCCTGATCGCCTGATGGCCTGGGGTAGTTCCGGACCCCAACAATGCGGTTGCGGGTGGTTTGCGGCTTGTCGGAAACGATCGCGAGCTTCTGTTGGACGAGTCGGTTGAGGAGCGTGGATTTGCCGGCATTGGGGCGGCCGACCAGCGCCACGAGCCCCGCCTTCATGCCGTGGCTTCGTCCTCCGTCGCGGGAACCGGCTCGAGGCGGCTCATCCGCACGCGGGTGATGCGCCGGCGTTGCGTATCGACGATCTCCACGTCGAGGCCATCCACTTCCATGTGCTCGCCCACGGCGGGCATCCGGCCCAGGCGCGACAACAGGAATCCGCCTACGGTCTCGAAGCCATGGCCGTCGATCGTGACCTTCATCAGCTTCGCCATCTCGTCAACGTGGACGCTGCCGCTCATCAGGAATTTCCCATTCCCATCGTCGACGATGCGTTCGACTTCGACGTCGTATTCGTCGCGGATCTCGCCGACGATCTCTTCGAGCAGATCTTCAACGGTCACCAGGCCGGCGGTGCCGCCGTATTCGTCGACGACGATCGCGATTTGCACGCGCCGGCGCTGAAACTCCTTGAGCAGATCGGGCACGCGCTTGGTCTCGGGCACGAAGTGCGCGGGCCGCACCAGCGGCGTAATCGGATCGCGCATGCCGCTTGTCGGCAGGCGCTGGATCAGGTCCTTGACGAACACGAAGCCCTGCACGTTATCCAGGGAATCCTTGAACACGGGCACGCGTGAATACTGCTGCTCGCGGAACAAGGCATAGAGCTGTTCGATGGTGGCGTTGCTGTCGATGGAGATGATGTCGGGCCGCGGCGTCATGACCTCGCGGACCATGGTCTCGCGGAAGTCGGCGAGGTTCCGCAACAGCTCGCGCGCCTGCCCTTCCTGAACGGCTTCCACTTCGGGTGGTGGCGGTGGCGCCACCACTTCCACCACGGCGTCGGCCGGCTGGCCTTTGCCGTTGGCTTTGCGCACGCCAGAATGATTTTTTCTGACGCCCGAATGGCCCTTGCGGTGGCTGCTTGTTCCCATCCGCAGCATGCCGGCGGTAAGCGGCTTGAGCACGCGCGCGAAAATGTCGAACGACGGCAGCAGGAAGTCGAGCACGGCCTCGGGATCGCGGCGGACGATGAGCAACGGGATCAGGTGCTCGCACGTCACCACGATCGCCAGGATGGCCAGGACCAGCACTGGAAAGCCGGCGCGATCCAGTCCCGTGACCCGCGCCAGTAGCGCCGCGGCAACCATCGTCAGGGTGCTGATTAGTACGCGCGCGGGGATGAAGAATCGCCGCGGGTCTTCGAGATACCATCCCAGTTGATCGCCGCGATCGGTGCGTTCGGCGTGAATGCGCAGCGACAACCGCATCAGCGCATTGAATGCCGCTGAGACGGTGCCGATATAGGTCACGGCACAGCCCAGGAGAAACAACAGAAGCGGGGTCATCCCTGACGTTCGATCAAGCCTGCGGGTAGTCCCGCCTTCTTACGCAGCCGGGCCTCCGCTCGCGCCATCTTGCCATCATCGGCGTCGTGATCGTAGCCCAGCAGGTGCAGCAAGCCGTGCAGGGCGAGCACGCGAATTTCGGTCTGAATCTTGTGCCCGGCCTCTTTCGCCTGGCGTTTCGCCACACCGTCGGCGATGACGATATCGCCGAGAAATCCTCGGCTCTCTGCGGGGAACGACAGCACGTCGGTAACCGCGTCCTTGCCGCGGAACTGGCGATTGAGGGCGCGCATGCGGCGATCCGACACGATCGCGACGCACAGATCGCCCCGCGCCGACGCCGGCGCAATTTTCACGAGCCATGGCCCGAGCCCCCGTGTTGCGGGAGCCTGCCCCGCCGTCCGCGCATCGGGACTGGCGACGTTAACGTGTAGACGGGCCACTGCCATAAGCGTCGTAGGCCTTCACAATAGCTTGGACGAGCTTATGACGGACCACGTCGCGCTCGTCGAAATAGACGAACGAAATTCCATCAATTTTGCCGACGACTTCCATCGCCTGCACTAAACCTGAAGTGCGCCCCAACGGCAGATCGATTTGCGTCACGTCGCCCGTCACCACCGCTTTCGATCCGAACCCGAGGCGCGTGAGGAACATCTTCATCTGCTCGGTGGTGGTGTTCTGCGCTTCATCGAGAATGACGAACGCGTCGTTCAGCGTGCGGCCGCGCATGAAGGCGAGCGGCGCCACTTCGATGGCGCCGCGCTCGAGATATTTTTCGGCCTTCTCGATGTCGAGCATGTCGTAGAGCGCGTCGTACAGCGGGCGCAGGTAGGGATTCACCTTCTCCTGGAGATCGCCTGGCAGGAAGCCGAGCTTCTCGCCCGCTTCGACCGCCGGGCGCACCAGGATGATGCGGCTGACTTTCTTGGCGAGCAGGTAGCTCACCCCTTGCGCCATCGCGAGATAGGTCTTGCCCGTGCCGGCCGGCCCGATGCCAAACACGATGTCGTGCTGGTCGATGGCGTCGAGATAGCGGCGCTGGTTCACGGACTTCGCCGCGATGCGGCGTTTGCCGGCGGTGCGGATCTGTCCGTCTTTGAGGAAATGATCGCGGAGATCGACGTCGGCGTCTTCGGCGATCAGTTGAGCGGCGGTCTTCACGTCTTTGTCCGAGATGGAGTGGCCCTCTTGCATCAGGCCGCCCAGTTGTTCGACGAGGCGCGCCACGCGCGCCGTGCTGCCGGCATCGCCTTCCACCATGAGCTCATGCCCTTGGGTGCGGATGCGGACGTTGAGGAGGGATTCGAGTTGGCGCAGGTTGTCGTCGTAGGCCCCGAAAAGCGTGGTCACGCCTGCTTCCGGTACCGTCACCTTGCGCATCGACGCGGTGCTTATTCTCGTATCTCCTTACGTTACAAACAGTTAACAGCTAACAGCCACATTAACACTCTGCTGCCGGTCAGATCAAGGTCAGCGATCTCGGACTATTTAACAGAAGGCCAGAAGATTGGAAGGATAAGAAGGACAACACTTCTGGTCCTTACTGACCTTCTGTTCTTCTGTTGAACTTGGCGCACGAGTGCTCACGTACCCGGAATTTTCTCAAACCGAATCGACACCACGGCGGCCGCGAGGCCGGCGGCCAGCGCGATTGGCATCGACATGAGCACGCTCACACCGGCCAGGCGCGTCGCGATCACATACGCGAGCGCCGCGCCCGCCACCCCGAACGCCACTCGCCGCGCGAAGAAGGCCCAGTCCTTTTTGGCAGCGCCGGGTTTGCGGTACACGACGCCATGCGGCAGCACCGTTCCCGTCTTCTCGTTGACGATCAGCGTGGCGGTGGCGTTGTCGGGCTCGTAGTACGACGACACGCGCCACACGCCGGCGAGCCCGAGCGGCGGGGGCTTGATCGTCAGCGCGTTGGGGTCCCACGGCCAATTCAACTCGGTCGCCTTGCTGGTAGCTAAGGCTGCCACGCGGGCGCGCGTCTCATCGCTCATGCGTCAATGCATTCCCGTCAGCGTCAGGATGACTTGCTCGACCGTCTCGGCATAATTAAGCGCGGGCGACAGCCCGAATCCGGTGGCGGACTCAAAATGGCCTCGCGCGCTGACCAGCCACACCACTTTCTGTCGAACTTGCTCCGCCGTCAGTTGCACGGACGGCCCGTCACAGGCGAACTGCTGCGTCCGGACGTCGTAGTCCAGGATCTTCCAAGCGTGTCCTCGCCTGTCGACGAGCAATCCCTGGCTCGCAATGCCTACCGGCGGCGCAAGACTCACGGTGAAAAAGTCCTGTTGCAGAAACAAGACGGGGTACTCGAGCTCGTCGGCGCGCACGTGGATCGCGTGGTCGTTCATCACAGGCCGCCCGCCAGGAGCCGCGTCAGTTCCGCGGCCGGCATCTCACGACATCCAGATACGTTCTGACCAGACCACAGCGATGAGAAATCACTGCTGCCGCGAGCTTCGGCGGCCATTCGCAGCGGCAGCACGGCTGCGGCCGCCAACGGAAACGCGGGTGTGACTTTGCTAATCGGCCCGGCTTCGCGAATGAGCCGATTGACAATCCCGCGCGCCGGGCGGCCTGTGAACACGTTCGTCAGTACGGTGGACGCGGCGGCCTCGCTCTTCAGCGCTGTGCGATGCAGCGCGCTGATCGTAGCCTCGGGACACAACATGTACGCGGTGCCTACCTGCACGCCGGCCGCCCCGAGTTGGAGCGCCGCCTTCACGCCGTTCGCATCCGCAATGCCGCCGGCCGCGATTACCGGCACGCGAACGGCTTTGGCAATCTGTTGCACCAGGGCAAACGTACCAACTTGCGTGTCGAGATCCTCCGAGAGAAAGATGCCGCGGTGTCCGCCGGCTTCGAGCCCCTGGGCGATCACTGCATCCACACCCCGCGCCTCGAGCCAGCGCGCTTCCTCAACGGTGGTCGCCGACGAGAGGATCTTCGCTCCCCAACGTTTCACACGCGCCACCTGCGGCTCGGGCGGCAGGCCGAAATGAAAACTGACCACCGGCGGCTTGAATGTCTCGAGGAGGCCCGCCGCCTCGTCGCTGAACGGGAGCCGGCCCGGTCCAGCCGGAATCGCCGTTTGATCGATGCCGAGTTCGGCGTAGTACCGGCGCCAGCACCTTGCGCCACGCCGCTTCGCCCGCCTCGTCCGGTGGCGGTTGCTGGTGAACGAAGAAGTTGACGTTGTAGGGCTTCGACGTCGCCGCGGTGATCGCGGAAAGCTCCTTATGAATCTGATCGATCGACAGCGTCGCGCACGGCAGTGAGCCGAGACCGCCGGCATTGCTCACCGCAATTGCCATCGCACTCCCCTGGACGGTGGCCATGGGCGCTTGAATGATTGGAAATTCGATGGAAAAAAGCTCGGTGACGCTCACATGCGGCACCCACCCATAGGCACCCTACGCACCGTACGCACTCTAGGCACCTTGGCCTTTCGGTGCGTGCACGTAAAACCACGCTTCTTTCCCGGACGCCAGTGCCCCGGCCACACGCTGGTACTCGAATGCCGCTTCGAATTGATCGGCGACCTCGAGCTCCGCGTCCGTGACTTCGAAAACGGTGCCCTGCACGTTGCTCCACTCGTCGCCGGTCGCCAGCACGTTGTCGTGGTGGGTCCTGCCGACGCGCGCCGCGACCTGCGGATCCGTGATGTGCACCAACGCCGGCTCGTAGCCGATCAGCAGGTCTTTCTCACCTTGAAGCTTGCGGCCGAAGGTCTTGATCTGCATATCGTCGGCCTGAAGAGTTCCGTAGGAAAACAGCAGTGGCATGACAGGAGATAGTTAAACAGGAAATGAGGAGATCAGGAGAATACTTTTTGGCCGGCCGGGCGCTACTGGGGAAGAAACAGTGCCGCGTGCGCCCACGCCGCGCCACTCGCCCCATGAGCCCACGGCTGGTTCTTGAGACTCAGGTAGCCCTGCTGGCCATCGCCGTGGAGCGCATCATCGAATGACAGGACGCCGCGCGCGGCATCGAAGCGCAAGAGAAAGAACCCTTCCTCGCCACCGAGCTCGGCGCCAAGAACCAGCCGATTCGACTGGCGGTCCCTGGCCAGCCAATGCGGATTGAACGTCGCGGGCGTCGCGAGACGACTAACCTCGCGCGGCGCCGCGGGATCGGTGATGTCGAGCACCACGACGGCATGGAGCCGGCCCACTGGCTGTAGCCAGGTGCGGCATCGACGCCTTCAGCCCAATCGGCATCGTCGCGATCACCTTGCCCAGCGTTGCGCTCGCGCGCTGAAGGTCGAACACCGCCAGGAAGTCGCTCTCCGCCATGTCCTCATCGCCCGCAAACGCCAGCAGGTACGGCGACTCGGCCGGAGCCTGAGCAGGGGGAGAGGCGCAGCAGATGCCAATCAGCCAGACCGAGCAGACGAACAACGCGGCGGTTCGCATTCGCGACAGCTTACTAGACACAGACTCTTGGCGCGGTGAATCCGAGCGCGCCGCTTGGGCGCGACAGGTGACGATGTGGCGCCTTGATCGCCGGCGCCTGCTAGATCGGCTTGATGTGGAGCTCGCGCAGCTGGCGCGGGTCGACGGTGGACGGTGCGTCGCACATCAGGTCAACGGCCTGCGTGGTCTTCGGGAACGGGATCACTTCACGGATCGACGTCTCCCCCGCCAGCAACGCGCAGATCCGATCGAGGCCGAGCGCCAGGCCGCCGTGCGGCGGGGTGCCGTACTCGAGAGACTCCAGAAAGAAGCCAAACCGGATCTTCGCGTCCTCGTCCGACATGCCGAGCAGCCGGAACACCTTGGCCTGGGTGTCGCGGTCGTGGATACGAATGCTGCCGCCGCCGAGTTCCCACCCGTTCAGGATAACGTCGTAGGCTTTAGCCATCACCTTGCCCGGATCGGATTCGAGCATGTGCAGGTCTTCTTCGCGCGGCGCGGTGAACGGGTGATTCACCGAATCCCACCGCTTCTCGTCGGCGTTCCAGTCAAACAGCGGGAAGTCGGTGACCCATGTCAGCTCCCACTTGCCTTCTGGAACCAGGTTTTCCTTCTTTGCCACGTGCAGGCGAAGCTGGCCGAGCATCTTTGACGCGGCGTCCGGAGCGCCCGACGCGAGCACGAGCAGATCTTCCTTCTTCGCGCCGGATGCTTCGAGCACCTTGCGCGCACCCTCGTCGCCGATCGGTTTTGCGGACACCTGCACACCATCAGCGGTGTAGCGCGTGTACACCAGACCCGCGGCACCCAGCTGCTTGGCCTGCTCGACCAGCTCGTCGACCTCGCGGCGCGAATACTTTGCCGCTCCCGGAATCACGAACCCGCGGATGGTACCGCCGTGCGCTACAGCTTCGCGAAAGATCCCGAACGGCGATTCCGCGAACAGCGTGCCGAAGTCGTAAATCTCCATGCCGAACCGCAGGTCGGGCTTGTCCGATCCGTACTTTGCAATAGCGTCCTTGTAAGGCATGCGGCGGAACGGCCGCGGAATCTCCACGCCGATCTCGCGGAAGCATGCCGCCAGCGCGCCTTCGACGATGTCGTAGACCATTTGCGGCGTGGCGAACGACATCTCGAGGTCCACCTGAGTGAATTCGAGCTGGCGGTCGGCGCGCAGGGCTTCGTCTCGGAAACAACGCGCGATCTGCACGTACCGATCGAAGCCGGCGATCATCAGTATCTGCTTGAAGATCTGCGGGGACTGCGGCAGCGCGTAGAACTCACCCGGATGCACGCGCGCCGGTACCAGGAAGTCACGAGCGCCTTCGGGCGTGGACTTGGTCAGGATCGGCGTTTCGATCTCGTAAAAGCCTTCCTGGTCGAAGTACTTCCGCAGCGCCATCGTCACGCGGTGGCGCAAGCCGATGTTGTGCTGCAGCTGCGGCCGACGGAGATCGAGGTAGCGATACTTCAGCCGCGTCTCCTCGGAGACGTTCTGATCCTCCGCGATCGAGAACGGCGGCGTCTTCGCCTCGTTGAGTACGCGCACTTCCCTGGCGCGCACCTCGACCTCGCCCGTCGGCAGCGACAGGTTCACCGTGTCATCCGACCGGCGCTCGACCTCGCCGATCGCAGCGACGACAAACTCCGACCGCACCCGCTTTACCCGCTCCAGCAACGCATCGTCGCCTTCGACAATCACCTGGGTGAGGCCGTGGCGATCGCGGATGTCGAGGAACAACAGCGACCCGAGATCGCGGACGCGATGCACCCACCCGAGCAGCACCGCCTGTTTGCCGACATCGGCAGGACGAAGCGCACCACACGTGTGCGTGCGCGCGAGGGAACCTAATTGCTCAGCCATTTCACCGTTTCTGCACGAGGCACCGATTTCTGCTCGCCTGTCTTCATATTCTTGACCGTCACCGTATCGTTTGCCAGTTCGTCGGCACCGATGACGGCCACGAATGGAATGCCGCGCGCGGACGCATACTTGAACTGCTTGTCGCCCACCTTCTTGCCGTCTTCAATCGGCGATTCAGGATAGAGCTCCACACGCAGTCCGGCGTCGCGCAACTCGGTGGCGAACGTCAGATAGAGATTGGTGCGGTTGGCAAACCACTGCACCACCATCACGTCGGCGGGCGTCGACACGACCGATTCGGGGAACATGTTCCGCTCGGCCATCACCACCAGGATGCGCTCGAGGCCAAGCGAGATGCCGGTGGCGGGAATCTGCTCGCCTGAAAACATCCCGATCAGGTTGTCGTAGCGGCCGCCGCCACCGAGGCTGCCGGCGAGATCGGCCACCCGAATCTCGAAGATCGGCCCCGTGTAGTACGACAGCCCGCGCGCGAGACTGCGATCGAGCACCAGGTGCGGACCCGCACTCGTGCTCTGGCAGAGGGCAAAGATCTGGCGCAGATCCTCAATCCCGGCCTTGCCTTCGTCATTAAGAGCGGTGGACTGTTGATTCATCCACTGCGCAAGATTCTCCGGCGGCGCACCAGCCAGCTGTTCCAGCAACGCCGTCGCAACGCTGTCGGCGAGCCCTTTCTCACCCAGCTCTCTGCGAACGCCGTCGACGCCAATCTTGTCGGCCTTGTCCATGATGATCAGGGCCACGCCGTGCAGCTCTGCCGGCACACCGGCTTGCGCCAGCACCGCATTCAGGAGCTTGCGATGATTGACGACGATCTGGAAATCCTTGAAGCCAAGCTTCAGCAACACATCGGCAGCCGCCGACAGGATCTCTGCCTCGACGGTCATCGACGTCGAGCCGATCGCGTCAACGTCGCACTGAAAGAACTCGCGGAAGCGGCCCTTCTGTGGCCGGTCGGCGCGCCAGACCGGCTGAATCTGATAGCGCTTGAAGAACTTCGGCAGCTTCGCCCGATACTCGGCCACCACCCGGGCGAGCGGTACGGTCACGTCGTAACGCAAGGCGAGGTCGGCCTGACCCGTCTCGGCGCCCTCGCCGCGCTTGAGGATCTTGAAGATCAGACGATCGCCTTCTTCGCCGTACTTCCCCTGCAGGGTCTCGAGGTTCTCGACCGCGGGCGTCTCGAGCGGTTCGAAGGCGTATTTCTGATACACGTCGGCAATCACGCCGATCACGTACTGTCGGCGCCGCACGTCTTCCGGCAGGAAGTCGCGCATCCCGCGAGCTGGTCCAGTATTCACAGAATTAGAAAATGCAAAACTTAGAATTAAAAATAGTCTTTACGGTAGTTCACGTAGGCGTCGGCGTACCAGCGAATCTCGGCAACCTCCTCGTCCGTCAAGGTCCTCTTCACCTTACCGGGACGGCCCATCACCAGCGACCGCGTCGGGATGCGTGTGCCTTCCGTCAACAGCGTGCCCGCCGCGATCACGCAATCGTGCTCCACATGGACGCCGTTCAACAGCACTGCGCCCATGCCCACCAGCACGCGCTCCTCGACCGTGGCACCATGGATGATCGCGGTGTGGCCCACCGTCACGTCATCGCCGATCACCGTGGCATGTGTCCCCCGCATCCCATGCAGCAGCGTCAGGTCCTGGATGTTGGTGCGCTTGCCGATGCGAATCGCGTTGACGTCGCCCCGGATAACAACGTTCATCCACACCGAGGATTCGGCGCCGATCTCGACGTCGCCGATCACCTGGGCGCTCTCGTCGACGTACGCCGTCTGATCGACCACCGGCAGGATGTTCTTGAACTTTCGAATCACGGAATCACCAATTCGCGAATCACCAAACCGTCACTAATTCACCAATCGCGCAATTGGCAATTCAGATCTTGGGAAGTGTCACGCCGCGTTGGGCCTGATACTTGCCTTTCTTGTCCTTGTAGGAGATCTCGCACTGCTCGTCGCTCTGGAAAAACAATACCTGGGCGATGCCTTCGTTGGCGTAGATCTTCGCGGGCAGCGGCGTGGTGTTCGAAATCTCGATCGTGACGTGCCCTTCCCACTCGGGCTCGAACGGCGTCACGTTGACGATGATCCCGCAGCGCGCATAGGTCGACTTGCCCAGACACACCGTCAACACGTCGCGCGGAATGCGGAAATACTCGACGGTAGACGCCAGGGCGAACGAGTTCGGCGGCACGATACAGACGTCGGCCTTGATATCCACGAACGACTGGGGATCGAAGTTCTTCGGATCGACCACGGTGTTGTAGACGTTGGTGAACACTTTGAACTCGTTGCCGACACGGCAGTCGTAGCCGTACCGACGAGACGCCGTACGAGACCACGCCCTGCCGCACCTGGCGGTCCTCGAACGGCTCAATCATGCCGTGCTCGAGCGCCATCTTGCGGATCCACCGGTCGGCCTTGATCGACACTTACAGCTCCATGCCCCTGAAGAAGTAGCCCAGCTCAAAGGCCGCGGTTTCGGGAGCGTCCGATCCGTGGGTGGCGTTGTTGTCGATCGAGGCGCCGAAGTCCTTGCGCAGCGTGCCGGCGTCGGCCTTGGCGGGGTCGGTCGCGCCCATCAGGTCACGCCACTTCTTGATCGCGCCTTCGCCCTCGAGGCACATCACTACGCACGGTCCCGACGACATGAAATCCGTCAGGCCGCCGAAAAATGGCCGCGCCTGGTGGACGTAATAGAAGCCCTCGGCTTCCGCCTTGGACATGTGAAGCATCCGCATGCCGCGGACGATGAAGCCGGCGGCTTCGATGCGCGCGAGGATCTGTCCGGCCACCCGCTTCTTGACCGCATCTGGTTTGATGATTGCAAAGGTTCGTTCCATATATCCGAACAATTATACTTGCCCGGCCTCAGGCCGGGCGGGCTCGCTCGCTACCTGGGTAGCTCGCGAGCTGGATAGCACCCCAACACCTTGAGAAAGACCGTGCGCTCCGCGAGGCCGGTCAGGGCCGCCTGCATGCGCGGAGACGACTCGTGGCCTTCCACGTCCACGTAGAACACGTATTCCCACGGCGTGCCGGGCCGCGGGCGCGATTCGAGCTTGGTGACGTTGAGGCCTTCGTCGGCGATCACGTTCAAGCAGCGCACCAGCGCGCCGTGTTCGTGCCGCGTCGACAGCACCATCGAGACCTTGGCGGCGATGCGCGGATCGCACTCCACCGGCGCCGCCGACACCACCACAAAGCGCGTGTAGTTCACCGGCTGGTTGGCGATGTCGCGCCTGAGGACGTGCAGGCCGAAATGCGACCCCGCTTCTTCGCTGGCAATGGCGGCTTCGGTGGGATCGTTCAAATCGCGGACATGCTGCGCCGCCAGCGCCGTGTTCGCGGCGCTCACGCCTTCGCACTGAGGCAGGCCCGACAGGAACTCGCTGCACTGTGACAACGCCTGCGGATGCGAGTGAATGCGCCGCAACGACTCGAGCGGCACATCGGCGACGCCGAGCAGACAGTGGCGCACGTCGACAATCTCCTCGCCGACAAGCGAGAGGTTGAACCGGAGCAGCAGATCGTACGACTCGTAGACCGATCCCGCAGTGGTGTTTTCAATCGGCAGCATCGCGCGATCGACGTGCCCCTCGATCACGGCTTCGAGCATCGCCCTGAAGGTCGGATAGGCCTTGAACCCAATCGGGCGTTGCGCCACGGCGAAGTGCTGCAGCGCGGCCTGGTGGCCATAGGCGCCTTCCGTGCCCTGGAAGGCGACACGCATTTCCTGCTGCGCGTCGGCCTCGCTCGTCTGGAGCGCATCGTGCTGGCGGCGAACCGAGTCATCGAGAATTTCACGGAAGATGCGCCGCACAAACGCCGGGTCGAGCCCCAGCCGCTCCCCCACCGCCGAGCGATGCTGCAGCAGCGCGGTTTCGCGATCAGCATCGCGGACGGGACCGTCGCCTTCGGCCTTCACTTTAGCGATCTGCCGCGCCAGCCGGGCGCGCTCGCCCAGGGCTGACACCAGCACCGCATCAATGTCGTCCAGACTCTTCCGTAGGGCCGCCAAATCCTGCGTCGTCATAGCTCATGAGTGTATAGCGCGAAGGCGGTTTGTCCCCCCTAGCGCGAAGCGCGAAGGGGCAATTGGCAGGGCTTGTGCAGTGGATCCTCCGGGGGTTCCCAATGAAACTGTTATTGACCGCGACGACTCTCATTTTGGGGCTGATCGGTGCCGCCGGAGTGTCGCCGGTTGCCGCTCAGGCCCAGGTCGACGGCAAGAAGTTCGAAAAAGGCTCGACCGTGACACTGCAGGGCTGCGTCGTGATGGCGGAGAAAAAGGACACCTTCATCCTGACCAAGGTCCAGGAGTGGCCGGTCGCCGCGACCGACATGGGCAAGTTCGGCAAGCGGATGTACTGGATCGAAAAGACGGACAAGATGAAGGACCACGTTGGTCACACGATTCAGCTGATCGGCAAGATCACGGACGTGGAAAAGTCGGAGATGGAGCTGAAAGCCGGCGAAAGCGGCAACGGCTTCAACGTCGAGATTGAAGGTCCGGGCCGGGACGTGAGAACGCCTGCGGGCAATGCCGGCGTGACAGCGGAAAGCCGCCCGAACAAGAGCGACATTCCGATCACGCTGCTCAAGCTGAAGATCGACGAGATCAAGATGACATCGTCGACCTGCTCGTCAACGCTTTAGTGATTCAACGAGAGCCTGGCCCATGTCGGCCGGGCTCTTCACCACTCGAACGCCGGCGGCCGTCAAGGCCGCCATTTTTTCGGCCGCCGTGCCCTTGCCGCCCGCGATGATGGCGCCCGCGTGACCCATGCGGCGCCCCGGCGGCGCCGTCTGACCGGCAATGAAGGCGACGATCGGCTTCTTGAAGTGCTGCTTGATCCACACCGCAGCCTCTTCCTCCGCGGACCCGCCGATCTCGCCGATCATGATCACCGCATCCGTTTCCGGATCGTTCTGAAAGAGCCCCAGCGCGTCGATGTGGCTGGTGCCGATCAGCGGATCGCCGCCGATGCCGATGCACGTGCTCTGCCCCTGCCCCTGGCGCGTCAACTGATCGATGGCCTCATACGTGAGCGTGCCGCTCTTCGAGACAATGCCGATCCGGCCTTCCTTGCAGATGTTCGAGGGAATGATGCCGGCCTTGCCCTTGCCAGGCGAGATGACACCCGGGCAGTTCGGACCGATCAGCCGCGTGTTCGGCTGATCCTTGAGGAAGGTCATCGCCTTCATCATGTCCACCACGGGAATGCCCTCGGTGATGCAGACCACGAGCGCGATGCCCGCGTCGGCCGCTTCCATGATCGCGTCGGCCGCAAACGGCGGCGGCACGAAGATCACCGACGCATTGGCGCCGGTTTCCTTCACGGCGTCTGCCACGGTATTGAAGACCGGCCAGCCCTCGTGCGTCGTGCCGCCCTTGCCGGGCGTGACCCCGCCAACGACCTTCGTGTGATACGCCTGCGCCGCTTTCGCGTGAAAGGTGCCTTCGCGTCCGGTGATGCCCTGGACGATCAACCGCGTGTTCTTGTCGAGCAGCACCGCCATTAGCGGCCCCTCGACAGCGCAACCACCTTGTCGGCGGCCTCGCCCATCGTGTCGGCGGTGGTGAAGTTGAGCCCGCTCTCGGCCAGCATTTTCTTTCCTTCTTCGACGTTGGTGCCCTTCATGCGAATCACGATGGGTACCTTCACGCCCAGCTCTTTCACCGCGGCAATCACGCCGGCCGCGAGCACGTCGTTGCGCAGGATGCCGCCAAAAATGTTGATCAGCACGGCCTTCACGTTCTTGTCCATCATCAGGATGCGGAAGGCGTTCTTGATCTGCTCGGCAGTGGCACCGCCGCCCACATCGAGGAAGTTGGCCGGCTCTCCTCCCGACAGCTTGATGATGTCCATCGTCGCCATGGCGAGGCCGGCGCCGTTTACCATGCAGCCGATGGTGCCGTCGAGGCGGATGTAGTTGAGCGAGAACTTCGACGCTTCCACTTCCAGCGGATCTTCTTCGCTGATGTCACGCAGCTCGCGAATGTCGACGTGCCGATACAAGGCGTTATCGTCGAAGTTCATCTTGGCGTCGAGCGCCAGGAGATCGCCGGCCTTGGTGACGATTAGCGGGTTGATTTCGACAATCGACGCATCGGTGGCGATGAACGTGTTGTAGAGCAACAACATCATCCGGACGCCCTTCTTGAGCGAGTCGCCGCTCAAGCCAAGGGCAAACCCGAGCCGCTGCGCTTCGAACGCCTGCAGGCCCACGGCCGGATTGATGAAGACCTTGTGAATCTTCTCAGGATGCTCTTCCGCGATCTTCTCGATCTCGACGCCGCCCTCCTGGCTCACCATGAGGACAATGCGCTGCGTGGAACGGTCGAGGACCAGGCCGAGATACAGCTCGCGATCGATGGCGAGGCCTTCCTCGACCAGCAGCCGCGACACCCTCTGGCCGTCGGGACCCGTTTGATACGTTACGAGCGTCTTGCCAATCAGCTCGCGCGCAATCTGCTCGGCCTCATGGGAGGACTTCGCCAACTTGACGCCGCCGGCCTTGCCGCGGCCGCCGGCATGGATCTGCGCTTTGACCACGGTGACGCTGCTGCCGAGCCGCCTTGCAATGTCCGGAACTTCCTGCGGGGTGAAGGCCACCTCACCCCGCGGAACCGGAACGCCGTACTTGGAGAGGACAGCCTTTGCTTGGTACTCGTGAATTTTCATTGACTGAACTACACCCCGATAACGTCGACGAGTTCCTTCACGGCACCTGCGGACTTGTTGAACGCGGCCTGTTCTTCGGCAGTCAGCTTGATCTGGATGATCTGCTCGACGCCCATGGCGCCCAGCTTCACGGGCACGCCGACAAACAGGTTGTTCACGCCGTATTCACCCTGGAGGTACACGGAGCACGGCATGATCTTCTTTTGATCCTTCAGGATGGCTTCCACCATCAGCGCCGCAGACGCGCCCGGGGCGTACCAGGCGCTGGTGCCGACCAGCTTGGTGATCTCCGCGCCGCCGTTGGCCGTGCGGTCGCAGATCGCCTTGATGCGGTCGGCCGACAATAACTCGGTAATCGGAATACCAGCCACAGTGGTGTATCGCGGCAGCGGCACCATGGTGTCGCCGTGGCCGCCGAGGACGAACGACGACACGTTTTCCACCGACACGTTCAGTTCCATGGCGATAAACGTGCTCATGCGCGCCGAATCCAGCACGCCGGCCATGCCGATCACGCGCTCCCGGGGGAATTTACTTAACCGGAACACGGCCTGCGACATGGCGTCGAGCGGATTGGCCACCGGGACAATGATGCAGTTCGGCGAGTGCTTGACGATTTCGGACGTGACGTCCTGCATGATCTTGTAATTCACGTTCAGCAGGTCATCGCGGCTCATGCCGGGCTTGCGCGGCATGCCGGAGGTGATGACGACGACGTCGGAGTTGGCGCTTTCCGCGAAATCTTTCGTGCCAACGCCGATCACGCGCGCCGCGGAACCTTCGATGGGGCACGATTCGTAGATGTCAAGCGCGACGCCGGCGGCTTTCGAATCTGCTATGTCAATCACAACAACGTCCGCGAGCTCTTTTTGCGCGATCGCACGCGCCACCGTTGCGCCAACGTTTCCCGCACCACCGACAACCGTCACTTTCCGATTCATCATTCACTCCGTTAGGTCAGATTCCCTTTGTCACACGCCAGTGCTTCCACAGTTTCTGTGGAAAACCTTGTGGAAAAGCACCGGTGAACACCGTGTAACGGCCGTGTTTAGGAACAAATCAGCGAATTGCACCATCCATGGTGCGACACGGTGTTTACAAACGCACTATTATATTCGCTCAACGTACGCTCGCCAGACGTTCAACGTCCGTTTGGACGAAGGTTCCCCTCGATGCTGATAGTAATCGCTGACGATCTTCCACAAACTGCCGTCGACCTTCTTCGGGCCGAAGGCTGGTCGGTTGACGCGCGTTCCGGTCGTACCCCCGAACAATTGATCGTCGATCTCGCGAACGCCGAGGCGCTCATGGTGCGCAGCGCCACCAAGGTCACCGCCGAGATCATCGCTGGGGCGCCGAAACTCCGCGCCATCGCGCGTGCCGGCACGGGCGTCGACAATGTCAACGTTGACGCTGCCAGCGCGCGCGGCATCGTGGTGATGAATGCTCCCGGTGCCAACAGCATCAGCGTGGCGGAACTGGCGATGGCACAGCTGCTCTCGCTCGCCCGGAAGCTCCCGGCCGCCGACGCGTCGATGAAACAGGGCAAGTGGGACAAGAAGAGTTTTCTCGGCGAGGAAGTGCGCGGCAAGGTGCTCGGGCTGGCCGGCCTCGGACGCATCGGCCAGGAAGTGGCGCGGCGGGCGCAGGCGTTTGAGATGACCGTGATTGCGCATGACCCGTTCATCGCCAAGCAGGTGGCAGACGGACTCAGCATTGAGCTGGTGTCGCTCGACGATCTGTGCGCACGAGCGGATTACCTGTCGCTCCACATGCCGGCGACGCCGCAGACCAAACATACGTTCAACGCCGAGCGTTTGGCCAGATGCAAGAAAGGCCTGAAGCTGATTAACACCGCGCGCGGCGAGCTCGTTGACGAGGCGGCGCTGGCCGAAGCGATCAAGTCCGGACACCTCGGCGGCGCGGCGCTCGACGTCTTTACTTCCGAGCCGACCACCGATCACACGCTGCAGCAACTGCCGCAAGTGGTGGCCAGCCCGCACATCGCCGCCTCAACGAAGGAAGGGCAGGAACTGGTCGGCGTCGAGACGGCGTCGGCGCTGCGCGACTTCCTGAAGACCGGGGTGATCAGGAACGCCGTCAACTTCCCGTCGGTGCCGCCCGAAGAGTTCCAGAAACTGCAGCCGTTCGCCACGCTCGCAAAACAACTGGGCAGCCTAGTAGGGCAAATGGGCGAAGCGCGGATTCAGTCGCTGAGCGTTCGCTATTACGGCGAGCTCGCCACCGGCCAGCATCCCCTGATTCTCAACGCCGCGCTGGCGGGGTTGTTCCAAGCGATCCTGTCGGACACGGTGACCGAAGTGAACGCGAAGGCGGTGGCCAAGGCGCGCGGCATCGACTTGATCGAGTCGTCCAGCACGCGCCCGCGCAGCTATCGCAGCCTGATCTCGCTGAAACTCATCACGAGCAACGGCGAACGGTACGTGGAAGGGACCGTCGTGCCCGGCCAGGGACCGCGATTGGTCCTGCTTGACGGCGTGCCGCTCGAAGCGCCGTTGACCGGAACGATCCTGCTATTCGAGAACACCGACCAGCCAGGCGTGGTCGGCCAGCTGGGCACGGCTCTGGGCAAACACAACATCAACATCGCTAACTTTGCGTTGGGCCGCGTGGCAGGCGGAAGCGCGGTGGGCGCCGTGCACCTCGACGAACCTACGCCAATCCCCGACCACCTGTTGTCGGAAATTCGGGCGATGAAGCAGTTGAAGAATGCGTGGTTGGTGCGTGTTTAACGACCGCACCGGAGGTGCCGTCAAGCCGACCGCACCGGAGGTGCGGTCAAGAGTAATTAGGGCAAACGCAGTGTCTGCGTGACGCCGGCCGCATCGATGAGGGTCACCGACATCTCGTCGACGCGAACCACGCTGTGGCCGTTCGACAACTTGTCACCCGCCTTCGCTAATACCAGCACGCCGTTATCAATCACGATCGCGGTCAGCACCGCGACGCCATCCTGCTGACTGGCGGCAATGCCCGACAACTTGAAGATCGGGGCCGGCCGCTCGGGCGGAGGGGCCACTTCAACTTCTGCCGGCTCGTCGCGCCGCGCTGACGGCGCCGAAGAATGACGCGCGCCGTACACGAAAGGATTCCGGCCACGCTCCGGCGTCACCGGCGTCTTCAATCGCTCGCGTAACTGCTGCGTGAATTGCGTTGATGGCGCGGACACCGGCGGCCGCGCCGGAGAGGCCGCGGGCACATCCACTTCCTGGGTGGTTCCTCCACCCAGCAACCGCGTGGCGAGCGCGGTGACGACGAAGAGTCCGAGGCTCGTTCGTGTGTTCATGTTCTATCCATCGCCGACCATTTTAGCAGTTTCACTATGGTATGATTCGTCGTGCACGTCAATTCGGTCGAGCGTCTGCCATTTACGCTGACTGAATCGTCGGTCCTCGCCGTAATCCCCGCGAGGTTCCACTCTACCCGTCTCCCCGGAAAAATTCTCGCCAACATCGCCGGCCGTTCGATGATCGAGCACGTGTTTCGCCGCGCGTCCGCGGCGCGCCTCGTCACCGCGGTGCTCGTCGCGACCGATGACGAACGCATCGCGACCGCCGTGCGCGCGTTTGGCGGCGCGGCGGTGCTGACGCGCGCCGACCATGTCAGCGGCACCGACCGCATTGCGGAGGTAGTGGCGGCCCACCCCTGCCGTGCCGTGGTCAACCTGCAGGGCGACGAGCCGTTGATCGAGCCGGACACGATCGACGCGGCCGTCGCGCCCATCCTCGAGGATGCCACCCTCGAGATGAGCACGGCCTGCCGGCCGCTCGCCGACGCCGATGAATTCCGCAGTCCGAATGTGGTCAAGGTCGTCACCGATGATCGCGGACTCGCCCTCTACTTCTCCCGCGCCCCCATCCCGTTTCCCCGTGACAACGCCGCCGGCGTTCCAACGCTGGCGCGAGCTCACATGGGGCTTTACGTGTATCGGCGCGACACGCTGCTGAAATTAGCCGCGCTCCCTGCCGTGCCGCTGGAGCTCATCGAATCGCTCGAACAACTTCGCGCCTTGGCCCACGGCATCCGCATCCGCGTGGTCGAAACCCGCCATCTGACCGCGGCCGTCGATACGCCGGCCGACCTTGAACGCGTTCGTAACTTGATGTCCGCCCTCGCTCGGGAAGAGCTGAGCCGAGCTGCGGCGGATCACGATCCGCCGAAGATCCTGCCGAATTTGGTCCGGAGCGTAGGCGGACCTCACGAGACATGAACATGGAAAATCGCCCGCATCAGCCCAAGTACATCTTCGTCACCGGCGGCGTCGTGTCCTCGCTCGGCAAGGGCCTGGCGGCGGCCTCGATCGGCGCCCTGCTCGAAGGCCACGGCTACCGCGTGAGCCTGCAGAAGTTCGATCCGTACATCAACGTCGATCCGGGCACGATGAGCCCGTATCAGCACGGCGAGGTCTACGTGACCGACGATGGTGCGGAGACCGACCTGGACCTGGGCCACTACGAGCGCTTTACGAGCATGACCGCGACGCGCAACAGCAACTGGACCACCGGCAAGATCTACATGTCGGTGATTACCAAGGAGCGCCGCGGGGACTACCTGGGCCGCACGGTGCAAGTAATTCCGCACATCACCAACGAGATTAAGGACTGCATCCGCCTGGCCGGGCGGGATACCGACGTGGTGCTGGTGGAGATCGGCGGCACGGTCGGCGACATCGAGAGCCTGCCTTTCCTCGAGGCCATCCGCCAGTTCCGGCAGGACGTGGGGCGCGACAACACGATCTATGTGCACCTCACGCTGGTGCCGTACATCGGCGCCGCCGGCGAACTCAAGACCAAGCCCACGCAGCACAGCGTGCGCGACCTGCGATCGATCGGTATTCAGCCCGACATCCTGCTCTGCCGAACCGATCGCATCCTGGCCCGCGACATCAAGCAGAAGATCGCGTTGTTCTGCGACGTGAGCGAAGAGGCGGTGATCACGGCCAAGGACGTGTCGACGATCTACGAAGTGCCGCTCTCGCTGCGAGACGAAGGCCTCGACGCGGTGATTCTCAAGTATCTGCATCTGCCTTCGAGCGAATCCCGCATGCAGCCGTGGGAAGAGCTCGTGCATCGCATCAAGAATCCCGAAGACGAGATCACGATTCACGTCGTCGGCAAGTACACCGGCTACGAGGATTCCTATAAGTCGCTCAACGAAGCGCTCTATCACGGCGGCTTTGCCAATCGCGTGCGGATCAATATCCAGTGGGTGGAGTCCGAGGCGCTCGAACAGGAGGGCGGCTCGCGATTGCTCGAGGGCTCGGTCGGCATCCTGGTGCCGGGCGGATTCGGCTCGCGCGGCACGCGCGGCATGATGAAGGCCTCGGAGTACGCGCGTACCCATGGCATTCCGTTCTTCGGCATCTGCTACGGGTTCCAGTGGGCCACCGTCGAGTACGCCCGGAATGTCTGTGGACTGGATGGCGCGGACTCCACGGAAGTAGACGAGGCCGCGCCGCACAAGGTGATCTACAAGCTGCGCGATCTGCTCGGCGTGGACGATCTCGGCGGCACGATGCGCCTGGGCCGCTACGCCTGCGAGCTGGCGCAAGGGTCGCTGGCGCGCAAGGTTTACGGCACCGACCTGATTCACGAGCGCCATCGCCATCGCTTCGAGTTCAATTGCCTCTACGAGCCGTCGCTGGCGGAGAAAGGCATGCGCATCTCGGGCCGATCACCGGACGGCAAGTTCGTCGAGATCGCGGAACTGCCGGGCCACCCGTGGTATCTCGCCGTGCAGTTCCATCCGGAGTTCCAGTCGCGTCCGCTCAAGCCGCATCCGCTGTTCGCGAGTTTCGTCGAGGCGGCCAAGCGCAATAAGGCCGGTGCGGACGGACAGGCCGCGGTCCGCGTCTCGAAGAGCGACGCCTAGGCCACAGAAGGCACAGATGACGCAGATCAAATGCCAGCAGTGACGCCCGTTGCGGCGGGCTCGGTTACCTTTGGCACGGGGCATCCGCTCGCCTTCATCCTTGGCCCGTGCGTGATCGAAGGCACGCAGCACGCCATCGACACCGCCGTGGCGCTGGCGGACATCGCCGAGGAAGTCGGCGTGCCGCTCGTGTTCAAGGCCTCATTCGATAAAGCCAATCGCACGTCAATCGGCTCCTATCGCGGACCCGGTCTCATCGAAGGATTGCGGGTGCTCGCCAAGGTCAAGGCCCGCACCGGCCTGCCGATTCTCACCGACATCCATGACGCCTCACAGGCCGCGCCCGCCGCGGAAGTGGCGGATGTCCTGCAAATCCCGGCGTTTCTTTCCCGGCAAACGGACTTGATCGTGGCGGCGGCGAAGACGGGTCGCGCGGTGAACGTCAAGAAGGGCCAGTTCCTCGCGCCAAAGGACATGAAGCACGTTATCGCGAAGGTCACCGAGTCGGGTAATCAAAAGGTGCTCGTCACCGAGCGCGGCGTGTCATTTGGCTACAACAACCTGGTGGTCGATCCGCGCGCGTTTCCGATGTTGCGGGCGCTCGGCTACCCCGTCATCTTCGACGTGACCCATAGCCTGCAGCTGCCCGGCGCCGGCGAGGGCGTCACGGGGGGTCTGGCCGAATACATCGAGCCGATGGCGCAGGCCGGGGTGGCCGCCGGCGTCGATGGCGTGTTCATGGAGGTGCACGAGGAACCCAGCCGCGCCAAGAGCGATGCCGCCAATGCGCTGCGGCTCGATCTCCTGGAACCGCTCCTGCGGCGGCTCGTCGCTCTTGATAAGATCGTCCGACATGCCTGATCTGACGCTGGCCCGCAAGGTCCTGCAGACCGAAGCGGCCGCGGTGCTCGCGCTGGTCGACCGCATCGACCACCGCTTCGCACAAGCGGTCACTCTGATCTGCCAGTGCAAGGGCCGCGTCATCGTGACCGGCATGGGCAAGTCCGGCATCGTCTGCCGCAAGCTCGTGGCAACGTTCGCGAGCACCGGCACACCGGCCTTCTTCCTTCATCCCGCCGAAGCCGTGCACGGTGATCTCGGAGTCATCCAGGCGGACGATGTCGTGATCGCGATGTCGTATAGCGGAGAGACGGAAGAGCTGACCCGCGTGCTGGAAACCTTGAAGCGGATCGGCGCTCCGCTCATCGCGTTCACGGGCGAGGTCAAGTCCACCCTGGCCCAGGCGGCGAACGTCGCACTCGACTGCAGCGTGTCCGAGGAAGCCTGCCCGATGAACCTGGTGCCGACCGCGAGCACGACGGCGGCGATGGCCATGGGTGATGCGCTCGCCATGTCGGTGCTCGTCGAAAAGGGCTTCAAACCGGAAGACTTTGCGAACCTTCACCCCGGCGGCAAGCTCGGCAAGAAACTCAAGCGCGTCGAGCAGCTGATGAACGCCGGCGACGCGCTGCCGGTAGTGCAGCTGCATACCGCGATGCGCGACGTGATTTACGAGATGTCGCGCAAGAAGCTTGGCATGACCGCCGTCGTCGAGAAGGATGGGCGTCTCGCCGGCATCATCACCGACGGCGACCTCCGCCGCAAGATGGGCACCACGCCGAACATCCTGGATCTCACCGCCCACGACGTTATGACGATCAATCCGGTGGCGATTCCGCAGACCACGCTCGCCGTCGAGGCGCTGGCGCTGATGGAACAACGCAAGATCACGTCAATCGTCGTCATCGATGCCGAGCGGCGGGTCCAGGGCGTCGTGCACCTGCACGACCTCTGGAAAACCGGCATGGTTTAAAGCCGTGAATCTCGGCGAATCCCTACCGTTTCTCGCGGCGCTGGTCGCGCTCCTCCTGGGGCTGGCGATCGGCAAGGCGTGGGAACGCTACAAGCTGCGGGACGGCAAGTGGATCGACCGCCGCCGCGCGCGCGACTCGCATCACTACGTGCTGGGCCTGAACTTCCTGGTGTCGAACCAGATCGATCTGGCGATCGAGGAGCTGAGCCAGGCGGCGCGCGTCGATAGCGATGCGCTCGAGATTCACCTGATTCTCGGCAACGTGCACCGCGAGCGCGGCCAGGTGGCGCGGGCGATCCAGGTGCACCAGTCGTTGTTGCAGAAGCCGAAGCTCACCAAGATCGAGCACGCCTACATCCTGCTGTGCCTCGGCCTCGACTTCAAACGCGGCGGCTTCGTCGATCGCGCGCTGGAAGCGTTCAACGAAGTGCTGAAGATGGACCCGGTGAATCAGTACGCGTTGCTGTACTTGCAGAAACTGCACGAGGAACAGCACCAGTGGGCCGACGCCCACCGCATCCGCAAGCAGCTGGTGGCGTTGAGCGGGCCTGATACGCAGCCGCGCAACCAGGCGATCCTCGGGTTCCTCGAGAACGCGCTCGGCAGCGAGGCGATGGGTGTCGGCGATCGCGGCCGGGCCGCCCGCCATTTCCAGGCGGCGATCGACCAGGATCCGGACACGATTCCCGCCTATCTGAATCTCGGCGACGTGCGCCTCGCGCAGGGCGATGCCGCTGGCGCCGAAGCTGCCTGGGACAGCCTCGTGGCGCGGTCACCTGATCGCGCCTACCTGGCTTTCGATCGGCTCGAGCGGCTCTACGAACTGCACGCCCAACCGCAACGGTTCGAGGATCGCTGCCTGCGGCTGATCGCCGCCAGTCCACAGGATTGGCGCGCGCGTCTCGCGCTCGGCCGGCATCTGGCCAAGAAGGATCGGTATGCGGAGGCGTTTGAATTCCTGCTGGCGGCCCTCGAGCAGAACCCGCATGGACTCACGGTGCACCAGGCGGTCTGGCATGTGCTGCTGAAGCTCGACCTCAATCGCGGGCTGATGCAGCGCTACATCGAGTCGGCGCGTTCATCCGTGTTCTTCCTCGATCCGCACGTGTGCGTGAAGTGCCACTACCGCAGCACCGATCTGCTGTGGCAATGCCCGCATTGCCACGAGTGGAACACGTTTGTGGAGGAACGGATCGCCCCCGCGAAAGAAGGCACCGCAGAGATGTAATTATTTCGCCGACAGTTTCTTGATCAGATCGGCCACCTGCGCGTCCGTCTCTTCGAACGTGCCGTCCGTGCGAATCACGTGCGTGGCTTTCTTTACCTTCTGATCGATCGGCAGTTGCGCGCCTAGCCGGCGTTCGGCGTCTTCCTTCGACAGCTTGCTGCGCTCCATGAGCCGCATCAGCTGCAGCTCTCGCGGGCACGCCACCACCACCACGGACTGGAACTGCCCCTCGCGCTTGGTCTCGAACAGCAGCGGGATGTCGGCCACCGCAAACGGCGTACGCTTGGGGAGCTGGGCAAAGAAATCGTCGATGGCACGCTGCACGGCGGGGTGAATGATCGCCTCGAGGTCGAGGCGCGCACGCTTGTCCTTGAAGACGATCTGCGCGATGCGGACCCGGTCCATGGTGCCGTCGCGACGCACGGCGTCGGGACCAAAGCGCTTGCGGACGGCCGCCAGTCCCGGCGTCCCTGGCGCCACCACTTCCCTCGACAGGACGTCCGCATCCACGATCGGGACGCCCGCTTCCTTGATCTTGGTGGCGACATAGCTCTTGCCGGTGGCAATGCCGCCCGTCAGCGCAATCCTCCGAATCACATCGCCGCCTTTCCGGTGGCCCGAAGCTCTGCTGCGGTCACGGTGTTGCGCAGAACCATGGCCACGGTAAGCGGACCGACGCCACCCGGCACGGGAGTGAATGCGCCGGCGACCTCTTCGACCTCGGGGTGAACATCTCCAACCAGCACGCTGCCTTTCTCGGAAAATTGTACGCGCTTACGGCTCCCTTCGGGAAAGATCCGTAAGACCTCGGCTTGGGTCGTCAGCGTATTGATGCCGACGTCGATCACCGTTGCCCCCGGCTTCACAAATTCGCGCGTCACGAAGGCCGGCCGGCCAATGGCCGCCACCAGCACGTCGGCTGTCCTGGCCAGGCCGGCAAGACCGGTGGTCTTCGAGTGGCAGACCGTCACGGTCGCATCCCGATGGAGCAGGAGCATGGCCATCGGCTTCCCGACGATGTCGCTACGGCCAAGGACCACGGCCTGCTTGCCCTTGAGCGGGATGCCCTCCCGTTCGAGCAATTCGATGCACCCGAGCGGCGTGCAGGCCACAAGTGCCGGGCGATTCTGGACCAGCAGGCCGACGTTGCGCGGATGGAAGCCGTCGACGTCCTTGTCCGGATCGATCGCGTCGAAGATGCGCTGTTCGGCATCGGCTCCCATGCCAGCCGGTAAGGGCGACTGCACCAGGATGCCGTCGATGCCCTCGTCTCCGTTCAGCCTGCGCACGAGCGCCAGGGCCTCATCGAGGGTCGCCGTGTCGTCGAGACGAAACAGTTCCGCCCGGCAGCCGGCGTCGCCGACGGTCTTGATTTTGTTACGGACGTAGACTTCCGAGGCGGGATCGCGGCCGGCCAGCACCACGCCCAGTCCCGGAGGGCGGCCGTGACGCCCGGCGAACGCGCGAATGCGCGGCGCGACGTCTTCACGAATCCGTGCGGCACAGGCCACACCGTCCAAACGTCTCGCCGCCATTTGAATCAGTTAATCACCATTCGACAATCGCCCAACAGTCTCGCAATCACCAATTCGGCAATCGTCGATGGTTAGCCCTTCTCTCCCGAAGCCTTGGTCAACCCGAAGCCAACGAGCCACACCGCCACTGCCACTACCAGGAAGCGCAGGCCGAACGCGTCGGCTTCTTCCGCCGTCACGCTGAGACCGAGCGACTCGAGCTCGCTCCATTTTGCCGTCGTCTCATTGGTGATGCCGAGCATCGTCATGAAGCCGAGGAGCGCGATGCACCCGGCGTTGAAGATCAACAGCAGGCCAAACGTGGTGATGAAGTTCGCCAGCGACTGCATCGGCGTCCTCGCATTGCGTTCGGTCTGATTCACCAGCGGGCTGTGCGTACGGCCGTAGGCCCAGTAGATGATCATACCGAGGTCGAGCCAGACCAGGAACCGGACCCAGGTCAGCACCGGCAGGCTCAACATCAGGTACGAGCACGAGAGGATGCCGAGGACCGGGAACACCGGTCCGAACGGCACGCGGAACGGCCGAACGGCATCGGGCCGTTTTGCCCGCAACACGAGCACGGCCGCGCAGACCACGACGAACGCGAACAGCGTGCCAATGCTGGTCATCTCGCCGACCACTTGAATCTGCGTCAGCCCCGCGACCAGCGCCACAATGACACATGTGATGATCGTCGTGATGTAAGGCGTCCCGAAGCGCGGGTGCACCTTGCTCACTCCCTGCGGCAGCAGCCGGTCGCGGCTCATCGAGAAGAAGATGCGCGGCTGGCTCATCAGCATCACCAGCAGCACGGATGTGATGCCGGCCACGGCACCGGCAGAGACGAGACCTGCCGCCCAGCCCTGGCCAATGAAGGCCAGGGCGTACGCCACCGGCGCGTTGAGGAACTGGATCGACTGCTCCTGCTGAACCATCGGCATGCCTGGCAGCGCCGCCTCGGCGGCCCGGAACTGGACGACCGGAACGATCCCCGTGAGCACCGCGCCCACCGCGAGGTAGAGCACCGTGCAGATGACGAGCGACGCGATGATGCCGATCGGCAAATCACGTTGCGGGTTCTTCGCTTCCTCCGCCGTCGTCGACACCGCATCGAAACCGATGTAAGCGAAGAACACGACGGCGGCAGCGGCCATGATGCCCGGCCAGCCATACGGTGCGAACGGCTGCCAGTTCGTGGGCTCGACGTAGGTGATGCCGGCGGCCAGGAAGAACAACACCGCGGCCACCTTGATGGCCACCATCACCGCATTGAAGCGCGCCGACTCGCGCACGCCCACCACCAGCAGGATCATGATCAGCAACACGATGATCACGGCCGGCAGGTTGATGATACCGACCGGCGGCGCGGCGCCGATCGCCAGCGGCAACTCGATGCCGAATCCCGCCATGAGGCGCTGCATGTAGCCGCTCCAGCCGATCGCGACGGTCATCGAACCGACGGCGTATTCGAGGATCAAGTCCCAGCCGATCATCCACGCCACGAGCTCGCCGAGCGTGGCATACGCGTAGGTGTAGGCGCTGCCGGCGATCGGGATCATCGACGCGAACTCGGCGTAGCAGAGGGCGGCAAAGGCGCAGGCCAGGCCGGCGGCCAGATACGACATCGTGATGGCCGGGCCGGCCTGGTTGGCCGCGGCCGTTCCCGTCAGCACGAAGATGCCCGTTCCGATGATGGCGCCAATGCCCAGCAGCGTCAGGTCAAACGCCGACAGACTGCGCCTGAGCGCCTTGCCTCCATGTTCGACGTCGCCGACGAGCTGCTCGATCGACTTGGTCTTGAACAGATTCGAATCCATTCCGCCTCCGTGGACGTGGTCGGACCCGTCCCTGACTAGGGCCGGGTGGCTGGCAAACCCCGGCAATTATAAGTGCGTTTTATTCGAGCATTCCCAAGAAAGCGCGGCAGCGGCCTTCTGGATCACCGTTCAAGAGATCGCTTATGACCGCCACCGATGCGGCTCCCGCCTCCAGAACCGAAGCGGCGTTGTCGACGGTGATGCCGCCGATCGCGACAGTGGGCAGCCCTTTGCGTGCGGCGGCGTCAGCGGCGCGGCGCACGGTGTCCAGACCAATCGCCTGATACCCGGTGTGCTTCGTTCCGGTGCCGAAGACGGGACCGATCGCCAGGTAGGAGATCGGTTCGTTCACCGCGCGCTCCCATTGCTCTTGCGTGTGTGTGGATAACCCGAGAATTGTTCGCGTGCCAATTACCGCGCGGGCGTCGCCTGGCGCAAGATCTTCCTGGCCGATGTGGAGTCCTGGGGCGCCGGACAGCGCCGCAATGTCCGCGCGATCGTTGATGATCAGGGTGCCGCCTGCCCGCTCGGTCTCTTGAAGAACCATGTAGGCGAGATCGAGAAACGCGCCGCTGCCCATGGTCTTGGCCCGCAACTGGATCCACCGCGCTCCGCCGGAGAGAAAGGCGCACGCCACGTCGATCGGCAGGCGGCCGGCCCGCGCGCACGCATCGACATCGACAATGGCGTAGAGCTTGGCGGGCGCTGCTAGGCAGATTCAGCGAGGGCCGTTGCCTTGGGTTTGGGGGCAAAGCGTTCCATGAAATGCGTGCTGAGCCGCCCGGCCACGAAATCTGGATCGTTCAGGATCTTGAGATGCATCGGGATCGTCGTCCGGATCCCTTCGACCACCGACATCTCCAACGTCCGCCGCATGCGGGCGATCGACTCCTGCCGATCGCGGCCGTGCACGATGATCTTCGCGACCATGGAATCGTAGTACGGCGAAATCAGGCATTCCGAGTGCGCGGCGGTGTCCACGCGCACGCCGGGCCCGCCCGGCACGCTGAACGCGTGAATCATGCCCGGCGACGGCACGAACGTCTCCGGATCTTCGGCATTGACGCGGCATTCCATCGCGTGGCCCGTGAACGTGACCTCGCTCTGCTTGAAGCCGAGGCGCGCCCCGGCCGCCACACGGATCTGCTCCTTGACGATGTCGATGCCGGTCACCATTTCGGTGACGGGATGTTCGACCTGGACACGCGTGTTCACTTCCATGAAGTAGAAGGCGCCCTTCCCGTCCATCAGGAACTCGAAGGTGCCCGCGTTGGTGTACTGCACTGCGCGCGCCGCGTCCACCACCACCGCGCCCATCCTGCGGCGGACCTTTTCCGACACCGCCACCGACGGTGATTCCTCGAGCAGTTTCTGGTGACGGCGCTGAATCGAACATTCGCGCTCGCCGAGGTGCACCACGTTGCCGTGGTGATCGCCGAGAATCTGGAACTCGATGTGCCGCGGCGACTCGAGATACTTCTCGATATAGACGTCGCCGACACCGAACGCCGATTCCGCTTCGCGCTGCGCCGTCTTGAACGCGTGCCCCAGATCCGCGGGCGTCTTCACGATGCGCATGCCGCGGCCGCCGCCGCCCGCCACGGCTTTGATGATCACCGGATAGCCGATCTGCTGGGCGATCTTGCCCGCGCGCTCTTCGCTCTCTACCGGGCCATCGCTGCCGGGCAGCATCGGCACGCCGGCCTTCTTCATCGCCCGCCGCGCCTTGGCCTTGTCACCCAGCAGGCGGATCACGCTCGGGTCGGGCCCGATGAATCGGATGTGACACGCCTCGCACACTTCGGCGAGATACGCGCTTTCGGACAGGAATCCGTACCCTGGATGCAGCGCATCGGCGCCGGTGATTTCCGCCGCGCTGATAATCGCCGGTACGTTCAGGTAGCTGTCGCTGCTGCGCGCCGGCCCGATGCAGATGTCTTCATCCGCAAACCGGACGTGCAGCGAATTCTCGTCGGCCTCCGAATACACGGCCACGGTCTTGATGCCCAGCTCGCGGCACGCGAAGATGACTCGCAACGCGATCTCCCCACGATTGGCGACAAGGATTTTTTTGAACATGGTCTAATTAGCTGGAAGGCTTGATCGCAAACAGGCGCTCGCCGTATTGCACCGCCTGGCCGTTTTCGACGTAAATCTTGGTGACTTCCCCGTCGTACTCGGAGTCGATCTCGTTCATCAGCTTCATCGCTTCGATGATGCAGAGCACCTGGCCCTTGCGGACCGTGTCGCCCACCGACGCGAAGTCTTTCGCACCCGGCTCGGCGGCGCGATAGAAGGTGCCGACGATCGGCGACTTCACGATGCAGACCTCGCTGCCCTCTTCGGTGTCTGCGTCAGCGGCCGCAGCTGCGCCAGTGGCCGCGGGTGCGGGTGCGGATGCCGCGACGGGAGCTGCGCTCAGGATCGGCAACGCCGCGGGCATCTGCGGCAGCGGCGCCACGTTGTAGTGGTTGCCGCCGCTCTTGATGCGGATCTTGACGCCGTCCTGTTCCAGCTCGAATTCATGGAGCTCATGCCCCTTGATGAACTCAATGAGCTGTTTGATCTCGTCCAGTGTCATCGTCACTCGTCGGCAGAACTTTCATAATCGCGGCACGTCGGTGAGCCACTCGGCGCCCCGTTCCGTGACCACGACATCATCTTCAATACGAACGCCGCCCCACCCGTCCAGGTACGCACCGGGTTCGAGCGTAAACACCATGCCGGCTTGCAGCGGCTCGATCGGCAACTCCGGCCGATGTCTCGCGAGCCGTGGTCGTTCGTGCACTTCGAGACCGAGCCCGTGCCCGGTCCCATGACTGAACGCCTCGCCCAGTCCGTGACGTTCAAGCACCTCGCGCGCCGCGCGATCGATGTCCGTGGCGGCACGTCCGGCGGCCACCGCATCGAACGCCGCCTGTTGCGCCTCGGCCACTTGCTCCAGCAGCCGCCGCTCACGCGGTCCGGCGCCACCCACCACTATCGTCCGCGTCATGTCCACGGCATAGCCGTTCAACATGCCGCCAAAATCCAAAATAACCAAGTCGCCCGCCGCCAATTGGCGGTCGCCCGCCCGGTAATGGGGCAAGGCCGAGTTCGGCCCGGCGGCGACGATGGTATCAAACGCCGGCTTGTCAAACCCTACGCTTCGGAGCTCGGCATCGATGCCGGACGCCACCTCACGCTCGCGCTGTCCCGCTAAGGCTTTAGGGATTATACACTTAGCGGCTTCCGAAATCCGGTTGCCGGCGTCCCGGAGCGTGCCGATCTCCCAGTCGTCCTTGATTGACGCGCCGAGCTTCCACCAGGCCGTCAGTGGGCGCCATTTCAATTTTGCTAGTGGCGGCGGCCACTCGCGCCTCCAGATTTCGGTGTTGCTTCACCGTCATATGAGCCGCCTCAAACCCAACACGGCGGTTCGCAAAAGTGCGCACTTCTGCGGCAATGCATTCGTCGTGGCTGCCGCTGGTGAGCACGCGAACAATGTCGATCCCACCGAGCTCTTGCGCGCGTGACTTCGCCGTGGCGAGGTAGCGGCCATCGACGATGAGTGCGAGCCGATCGGCCGAGGCCACGAGTGCGGCGGTCGACGCGAACAATCCGGTCAGGTACGCGATGTTTGGGAGAGAGGTGATCGACGAGCGCGTCGAGCGACGCGGCGCGCAGGTCTTCTCGCAGCCTCGTCTGTCGGGCGAGGTGTCGATCTGGCGGCGCGATCCGCATCACGCCTGCGGCTGTTCGGGGTCGCGATCCTCAGCGATCGCCCTCAGCCAGTTTTCGAGCTCCTCCATGACGAGCGAGCAGGCGGCGCTCCTCGGCTTCGGCCTCTCTCGCCTGGCGCTCTTCGACGAGGCGCTGCTCTTCGCGCTCGCGGAGCTGGCGCTCCATCAACGCAAAGGAGTCCTGATCGTCGGTCCGCAACTCAACCGCGTCGACGACGCTCGGCACCGGGGCCGCGTGCGGCACGATGGGCTCGGGCGGCGGCGAGGCCGAGCCGAGTTGCGCGACGAGCGAATCGAAATCAAAAATATCCTCGATGGCAACCGGGGGTTGGGCCGGCGCGGATGGCGTGCCGGCGGCCGGTTCCACCTGCCGCTGAATCTGGCCGACCGTGTGCTCGAGATCGACGTCGTGCTGCGCGAGCTGCAGCGCGCGGCGATAGTGCACGAGAGCCTCGCTCATCAAGCCGCGGCGCTGATAGATCTCCGCGAGGGCGCGGATCGCCGGCAGGTTGCCCGGCGCCGCATCGAGAACAGCAGTCAGTTCGGTGAACGCCTCATCGAGGCGGTCGAGCTCGACCAGGGCACGGCCCAGCGTGACGCGAGCGGTGAGGTAATTGGGATGGTGCGCGAGGCCGGCGCGGCAGACCTCGACGGCTTCGTCGTTGGCGCCGTCGCGGCGCAGCTCTTCCGCGAGCTGCGCAAAAGACATCGACGCCGGGTCCGCTTGGACCCGGCGTCGGAGGTCGAGGAGTCGAGGATCGTCGGTGGCCATTGGCGAGTCGTGAGTGGGGAGTTATGAGTGCTGAGGTTCGCTCACCACTCCCCACTCACCGCTCACCACTATTCTACGGCGTGACGGTGATTGTCACCTGCGCCGAGGCCGTGCGACCCAGGGTGTCCTTTACCGTCATGGTCGCCGTGTATATCGCGGCGCCGCCGACGTAGATGTGCGACTGGATCGGATTGGCATGCACTTCTTCCGCCGAACCGTCACCCCAGTTAAACGTGTAGCTCTCGATGTTCGCGGCGGTGCCCGGAAGGCTTCCGCTGGCGTTGCACGACACCGAGGTGCCAGGCTTCGGGGTCGTCGGGTTGCAGGTCAACGCCGCCGTCGGCGTTGCCGCAAGCGTGGGACCAATCTGCAAGGACCCCGACGCTCGGCCGGTCGTGCCGGCATCGTCGGTCACCGTGAGCGACACCTGGTAGCTGCCCCCCGCCGCGTAGCGATGTGTCGCGACCACACCGCTGCCGGTGCTCCCGTCGCCGAAGTTCCACGCGTAGCTCGTGAACGTGCGGCCCGGGGCCGGCGCGGAAGCGCTGGCGTCGAAGAAGATGTCCTGATTCACGCCCGGGTTGGCCGGCGACATCGTGAACGAGACGTTGGTCGGCGGGGCGCCAGGCGCGACCGGCACCGTCCGCACCGCGAGGGCCGTCGCACCGCGGGCATCGGTCACGGTCAGCCTGACCTGGAAACTGCTGATGGTGCGGAACTGGTGCGTGGTGTTCTGCCCCGTCCCGGATGTCCCGTCGCCGAAGTCCCACGCGAACGTGCACGCGGTCGCACAGGACACGCCGTTGTTGGTCGTGGTACTGGCATCGAAGCTGACGATGTCCATCACCTTGGGCGCGGCCGGCGAGAACGTGAAGCTCGCCGCCAGGTTCGGATTCGTCGGAAGAATCACACCCGGCGGAATCAGCCGCAGATCAATTGTGCGCGTCGTCTCGCCACGGAAATCGCCGGAGTCGTCCGGTGTCACGGCGATCGTGACGGTGGTCGGCACCTGGCCGCCGACCGTGGTCGGCGCCGCCGGCGCGCGGTAGAAAATCGTCGTGGGCGTGATCGGACTCTTGTTGCTCAGCATACCGAAGTCCTGGGCCACGCCGTCCACGAACACCTGCGCGCGCAAGCGAACGTTTTCCGACTGGCCGGGCTGGACCTGCGCCGTCAGGCGAATGGCGGCTTCCTGGCTGCCGTCCTGAAGGAGCGTGTCGCGGTCCGCGACCATGACAATCGTGCGGGCCAGCGACGACGGCCCGGACAATGCCGGAGTATCCACGTCGCTGACGGTGCACGCCGCAATAGTGGTCGTTGCGATCGCGGCAACGAGTGAGAGCTTAAGGGTACGCATGATGATGTGCATCCTGAGGTGCTGAGTTCTCATTGTGGATCGCCAAAATCAGAGAACGCGACGTCAACCTGACCCGTGACCGAGATCTCGTTGCCATTCTGGTCACGGCCAAAGAACGTGATCTCGGCGATGGTGTAGATGAATTGCAATCCGCCGTTGTTGACGAGATTGCGCAGCGGCGGCTCCGACTTACTGCTGTGCCGGACGATCTCGAACGGGACATTGGCGACGCCGGCCATCGGAATCGTGACCGACACGCCGCCGTCCCATCCGAACGGAACGTCCACGCCCGGTGTGTTACGGCCGTCGGCGCGCCTGAACGTGATGCGATAGCGCGTAATCGTCACCGAGTTGATGGGTGAGGTCGTCGCATCCGGATTCTTGGCCAACACGGAAATGCTGGCGACCGCGGTGTCGTTGAAGATCGTCGGCACCCTCACCGAAACGCCGTTGACCTGTTGCTCGACCAGCGTCAGCACATCCGAGAGCAAGAATGAACCATCAATGTCGGTGGCGCCGTTGGTGATGGTAAACGAGTTAATCGCAAGAATTGCCGGCCCCCGGCCTGTGCGCAGCAGATCGCTGCCGCACCCCGATGCGGTCACTACACAGGCGGCGGCTACCATGAGCCGCACCGCGTTGGACAAGATGTGTCGTATATGCATGATGTCCCTACTTCGCAATCCGGGGCGTGATGAAGATCAACAGTTCCTGGTTATTTTCGATACGGTTTTCAGACTTGAACAACCAGCCGAGCAGCGGGATGCGGTGCAGCCCCGGCGTCTTCAGATTGGACTGGCTTTCGAGCTTGGTGAAGATGCCGCCGATCACGGTGGTGTCGCCGTCGGCCATCAGCACTGAGGTCACCGCGCGCTGCGTGTCGATCGACGGAATCGGCTGCGCCGCGTTGGTCTCGCTGTAATTCGGCGTCGCGTTCTCGAGGAAGATGTTCATGATCACCGTGTTCGAGGCGGTGATCTGCGGGGTCACTTTTAACGTCAACGCCGCGTCCTTGAAGCTCACCGTCACGGTGTTGTTCGAGACCACCTGAATCGGAATCTGCGCGCCCTGCGTGATTTCCGCCGCGATGTTGTTCTGCGTCGTCACTCGCGGTGTCGACAGCACCTTGACGCTGCCGTCCTGCTCGAGGGCGTTCAGCTGCGCATTCAGATTCAGCGCGCCATTCACCGACCCGAGCACGATGCCGACGGCACTGCTCGTGCCCCTGTTGATCACGCCCGCCGCCGCACCGGTGCCGGCCGCCACTGCGCCGCTGTTCGGGAATGCGAGACCGGTGCTGGTGCCGAGGGCGGGGTCGACCCGGCCGTTGAAGCCCCACTCGATGCCGAGGTCGCGCGTCTTGTCGCGATTGAGCTGCACGATGCGCGCTTCGATTTCGACCTGCGGCTGCGGACGGTCGAGCGTCGTGATCAGGTCGCCGGCCGCGACGAGGCGATCGGCGAGGTCGCGGATGATCAGGGTGTTGGTGCGCGCGTCCACCTGCACGTCGCCGCGCGCCGACAGTGCGCTGCGCGTGATGACCGGCACCAGGTCGGCGGCCTTGGCGTAGCTGACCGCGCGGGTCAGGACGCGAAGCTCGCCGGCGAGCGACTGGGCTTCCTGCAGCTTGCGGCGCTCCTCGTTTTCGGTCGCGAGCACGTTGAGTGGCACGATGCGGACGATGTTGCCTTCCACCATGTAGCCAAGCTTGTTGGCGCGCAGGATGATGTCGAGCGCCTGGTCCCACGGCACGTCGCGCAGCGACACATCCACGGTGCCCTGGATCGACGGGTCGATGATGATGTTCAGGCCCTGGCTGATTTCGGCGAATGTGCGCAGCACGGCGCGCAGGTCGGCGCCCTGGAAGTCCAGGGTGATTGGGTCGCCCGTGAACACGCGCGGTTGATCACTGTTCTGCTGCTGCGCCGCAGTCATCAACGCGCGGGCGGCGGGCGGAACGTCCTGCATGGCCGGTGAAACGGGTGCCGCTGGTGCGGGTGCGGGTGTGGAGACGATGGCCGCGGTCATCGACGGCACATCGGCGGTCGGCGGCATCGGCGGAACCGTGACCGTGCTGGCGACCACGTTCGACTGGGGTTCAGCAGCCGGGGCCACGTCAGCCGCCACCGCCACGGGTTCGGCCGCGGGCGTTTCAGTCACGGCCGGCGCGATCACCGGTTCGGTGATCGCCGCGGCGGTCTCGACCGCCTTATCAACGGCTTTCTTGAAGAGGATGCGCAGTTCCTCGCCCACTGTTTCCACGGTGTACGGGATCTTGCGGGCCAGGTCGATCACGACGCGCGTAATCAGCGGCTGACGGCTATTCACCGCCACGCGCACGCGTTCGATGTCGTCGTTGTTCACGGCGGTCACGGCCGGCGCGGAGCCCGCGGCGACGCCGGCGAAGTCAAGGAACACGCGATGCGGCATTTCGGTGGTCGCGTCGACCTTCGCGGCAAGCAGCGGGCCGTTGCCGGCGAGCGTGACCGAGTAACCGTTGTCAACCTTGCCGACGCGAACGGAACGGAGCTGCGTGGCGCCCGCCTTCGCTCGCGCTTCAGGCGAGCTTTGGCGCGCCGGGGCCGGGGCCGGCGCTGCGGCCGCGGGTGTGACCCGTTCTTCCGTGCGCATCATCGACGGGGCTTTCGGAGCGAGCGTCGGAACCGACGCCGCGGCGCCCTTAGTATTGCTGGCGCTGCTGCGATCGACTTCGATCAGGATCGTGTTGCGCGCGCTGCGGATCCGGTGTTTGGCCGCGCGCGCGAGACCGACGCGCACGCGCGCGACGGGGGCACCGTCCGGCGCGTTCGCGGATTCGACGCGCACCGAGCCGATCGGCTCGAGGAGGTTCGCGACCGCATTGCTGGCCAGCGATCCCATGGTCACGTTCCGGAGATCGACCAACACCGTCAGCGGATCGGGCTGGCTGGTCAGATAGGCCACCGGCTCGCTGGCTTCGATCAGCACCGTGCTGAGCGCGCCGTCGAGGCGTGACGAAATCGACCGAAGTGCTGGAGTTTCGGTGCCGGCCGTATAGGCCGGTGCGCCGGCCGTCAACGTGACGGCCAGTGCCGCCACCATGGGCGCCACCAATACCAGTCGAGGAATGCCAGGGTGCATCACTTGACCTCTTCTCCACCGCGCAGTAATTTGCGCACCTCACGTTGTTTTGCCAGCGACAGCGGGTCGTTGACCTCTTGCAGGATCACGACCGCCTGCGCGTTCACCTCACGCACGACGCCGTCCGCCAGCTTGTCGCCGGCGCGAATCGAGTAGACCTTGCCGTCAAGGCCGGCCACCATTGCCACCCAGGCGCCGCGCGTCTGCACGATGCCGCGCACCGTGATCTCGCTGGTCATCAATCCGGGCACGCCTTCCAGGCGCTTCACCGGCGCAGCGCCAGGACCGCGCGGGTCGGCGCCGCGGTTCAACAGGTTCACGAACGGATCGCGCCGCCCGTCCACGCTGTATTCGTAGTTCGCGGGTGGCGAAGGGAGATCGACCTTGGGTACGGCCGGGGGCGCGGTCTTGGCCGGCGGTTGCTGACCCGGGGCGGGCGCTTGCGCGCGGACCACGGGCGACGCAGCCAATGCGGCGATGAGTGCGACGAGGGGAACGCTGACAGTTCGGGTCGTCATTATTTCTTCGCCGGAGGTGCGGCGCCTTTCGGTGGAGCCGTGGGCTCCATGAGAACAAACGTGGTCGCCGTGACGCCGATGCGCATGCTCGCGGCGGAGGTCGTCGATGCGTTGGTCGCCATGGTGATGGCGCCAATGTTGATGATTCGGGGGAACTTGCTCACGCGATCGAGGAACAGGCCGAAGTTGTGGAAGTCGCCTTCGAGCTGCAGTTG
The DNA here is from genome assembly GCA_963784445.1 of uncultured Acidimicrobiia bacterium. Classification (GTDB taxonomy): domain Bacteria; phylum Acidobacteriota; class Vicinamibacteria; order Vicinamibacterales; family UBA2999; genus 12-FULL-67-14b. The sequence goes on from CAWARO010000005.1 coordinate 385,832, forward strand.
GATCGGCCACTCCGCATGCATGTCGGCCAGCGTGATCGCCTGCGGCCGGAAGCCGAGGATGGTCAGGTTCGACTGCACCGCGAGCGTCTGCACGCGACGGAGCAAGTCACCGGCATCGCGCTCGCTCGGCAGAATCGGCTTGAGCACTTCAAGCCGCGCCTCGAGCTCGGCGATCTGTTTGCGGAATTCCGGCAACTGGCGGGCCTTGGTCTGCCCCACCGTTATCCGCCCTTGAATCGCGGTCAGCTCGGCCTGCCGCGCCGTCATGGCGGCCTGCGACGGCGTCTCGTATTGGTAGTAGAAGGCACCGGCGAGGATCAGCGAGACCACCACGAAGACGCCGACCTGGCCGTACCAGGGAAGCTTGTTAAGCGCGGTGCTGACTGGGTTAGCCACGCTTGCCTCCCTTCTTCACATTGGTCTGCACCGGCGGCGCCACCGAGTCGATGCCCGCCATCTGGAAGGTGCCGCGAATGGTGAACGCGATCAGATCCGGCGTCGTCTTGCCATCACCGGGCACCACCGCGCTCTCGACAATTTCGACCGGCCGCATGAAATAGCGCGTCCCCTCGAGGTTGCCGATGTAGTCCGACAGCGAGGTCAGGGTGAGGCACCGGCCCTGAATGGTCAACGTGTAGCCCGCCTGCGCCACGTTGGTGAGCCAGGTCATATCCGGCAGCGCGCGGCTCAGCTGGTCGATCATGTGGACCGGCGCGTTCTGGCCTTTCCGCAGCTCGTCGATCAGCGCCAGGCGCGCTTCGAGCATCACCTTGCGCGCTTCGAAGTCGTTGACCTGGCGGAGGATTTCCTGGAGGCGCGCTTCTTCGCGCTGGGCCGCCGCGATGTCTTCTTCCAGCTGCGCGGCCTGCTGGCCGAGCGCCCAATACCGCCAGCCGAGGGCCGCCAGCGTCAGCACGAGGATCAGGCTGCCGAGGACCATCATCTTCTGGCCGGCTTCCATGCCGCGCGACACCGCCTTGACGGCGCGGCGTTCGGTTGCGAGGAGGTTGATGCGAATCATCGGTCGCCGACCTTCCGCAACGCGAGGCCCATCGCCACGGCGGCAACCGGCGCGAAATCATCGGCATTGTCGACGCCGGTCTTCTTCAGGTCGAGCGCCACCTGGCGGAACGGATCGAACTGCTCCACTTCGGTACTGAACCGCTCGCGCAGCGACTCGGCGAAGCCCTCGACACGCGAGGCGCCGCCGCACAGCATGATGCGATCGATGCGATCGTTGGACGCCGTCGCCTTGAAGAAGTCAAACGTCTTCTCCACTTCGAGCAGCACGTTGTCGGTCATTGCCCGCAGCACCGCGCGCGCGTCTTCGTAGGTAGCGCCGTCGACGTCCTGCCCTTTCTTGAGCATCTCCGCGCTTTCATAGGGGAGATTCAGTTCCTTCTGGACGGCTTCGGTAAACGCATTGCCGCCCATCGAGACGTCGCGGGTGAACACCGACTGCGATCCCGACAGGATGTTGATGTTGATCGCGCTGGCGCCGGCATTGAGCAGCGCCACGACCGCCGTCGGCTCGAACCCGTAATTGGCCTCGAAGGCGTTTTGCAGGGCGAACACGTCGACGTCGACGATCACCGGCGTCTTGCCGGCCTGCGAAATGACGTTGGTGTAGTCGCCGATCTTGTCCTTCTTCGCGGCGACCAGCAGCACTTCCATGCTGCCCTCGGTGCCCGCGTCGAGAATCTCGTAATCCAGATTGACGTCCTGGATGTCGAACGGGATGTACTGCTCGGCCTCCCAATAGATCGACTCCGACAGCTCGGCCTCGGTCATGGCGGGCAGCGTGATCTTCTTGACGATCACGGAATTGCCCGACAGCGAGGCGACGACGTCCTTGGCTTTGAAGCGCTTGTTAGCGAACAAGCGCCGCACGGCATCGGCGACCGCACCGCCATCGATGATGGCGCCGTCGACAATGCTGTCGGGCGGGACCGACTCGACGCCAATCGCCGAGACGCGGAATCCCTTGCCCGCAGGTTTCAGTTCAATGGCCTTGACCGAACTCGACCCGATGTCGAGGCCGACCAGACTTTTTGCGCGGCGGAACAGCACGTTACGTTGTCTCCAGACCCGAACCAGCTGGGCAAATCGAATACCAGCGGTTCAGGCGTTGCTGATCCAACAAAATCGGCCGTGAATGCCGGAAATGGCTATTCGGGCCGGCGGCCAAACCCCTCGTCCACTTACAAAACTGCAAGTCGCTGACGATTCTTGTACCTGCTTGAAAGGGGGTCAAGGTCATGTGTACTGCCAAGTGGGCTTATCGGAGTCTGTCGCGGAGCGCTACAGTGCGAGACTGACAGGAGGGGGCGTCACCAACCCATTGGCAGCAAGGCACCTATCGCCCCTGTGCCACCTTGTTCTTAGGCCGAAACCTGTGTATGATTTGGGTTTGCCGTCCTCACGATGGAGGACCCTGGGAACCTAGGAAAGGCTGAATTAGGACACGCTGAATGCCTACGTACGTACCGCCCGTGAAAACGCTGCCCGCCAAGTGGCACGTGATTGATGCCAATGGCAAAGTGCTGGGCCGCGTTGCCACCGATGCAGCGAAGTTACTGCAGGGCAAGCACAAGGCCATCTATACGCCCTACCTCGACACGGGCGATCACGTCGTGATCCTCAACGTGGCCAAGGTCAAGCTCACCGGCCGCAAGGAAGAACAGAAAGTGTATCAGCGCCACAGTGGCTACCCCGGCGGCCTGCGCGAGGATCGCGCCAAGGTCGTGCGCGCGTCCAAGCCCACACGCCTGATGGAAGAAGCCGTCCGCGGCATGCTCCCGAAGTCGAAACTCGGTGATGCGATGTTCCGCAAGTTGAAGGTGTATGCGAATGACAAGCATCCGCATACCGCGCAATCACCATCCGTCTTCGAGGTCGCATAACTTGGCAGCAACGCAATACTACGCAACCGGCCGCCGTAAGGAATCCACCGCCCGCGTGTTTTTGCGACCGGGCACCGGCGCCATCAAAGTCAACCACCGCGAGTTCAACGAGTACTTCCCGATCGAAACGCTTCGCATCCAGGTGAAGACCCCGCTTCTGCTCACGGAAACCGCGGAGCAGTTCGATGTGCTCGCCACCGTTGCCGGTGGCGGCGTGTCCGGCCAGGCCGGCGCGATCCGTCTCGGCATCGCCCGCGCCTTGTGCGAGTACAACATCGAGCTCCGCTCGCGCCTCAAGAAAGACGGCCTGCTCACGCGCGATGCTCGCGCGAAAGAGCGTAAGAAGTACGGGATGGCCGGCGCCCGTAAGCGGTTCCAGTTCAGTAAGCGTTAATCACCCATGGATGGAGGCAATTTGACCCCGCTCGCGATGAAGGACCTGCTCGAAGCAGGCGTGCACTTCGGACACCAGACCAAACGCTGGAACCCCAAGATGAAGCCGTTCATTTTCGGGGAGAGAAGCGGCATCTACATCCTCGACCTCGCCAAGACCGTCAAGCACTACCGGGAGGCCGAAGACTTCGTCCGCCAGCTCGCATCCGAAGGCAAGACGATCCTTTTCGTGGGCACCAAGCGCCAGGCGCAGGACGTGGTCGCAGACGAAGCGGCGCGCTGCGGCATGTACTACGTGAACGAGCGCTGGCTGGGCGGATTGCTGACCAACTTCACGACGATTCAACGCAGTATTGCGCGCCTGCGCGACCTCGAGGCGATGGCCACCGATGGCCGCTACGAATCGATGCCGAAGAAGGAAATCGCCAAGGCGGAAAAAGAGAAGCGCAAGCTGGTGAAGAACCTCGAAGGCATCCGCCACATGGGACGCCTGCCCGATGCCCTCTTCGTGATCGACACGCGCAAGGAACAGATCGCGGTCGACGAGGCCCGCAAGCTGAAGATTCCGGTGATCGGCATCGTCGATACCAACTGCGATCCCGACCAGGTGGACTACGTCATTCCCGGCAACGACGACGCGCTGCGTTCGGTGAAGCTGTTTGTCTCGCGCATTGCCGACGCGGTGATCTCGGGTCGCGGCGAGCGCGAATCAGCGATGGCCGAACAGGCCTCCGCCGACGCGGAAGAGAAAGCGGCCGACGAAGCGCGCCGTACCGTGCGCCCGGCGGACATCCGCAAGCCGCAGCGGCCGGCAGAGACCCCAGCGCCAACGGCGTAACAACCGTTCGGCGATTCCCCTCTCGCGCCGGCTATAGCAATCAGCCGGCGCGATTCGTGTACAGACAGATTCCGGAGAAGTGAAATGGCAGTGACAGCAGCACAGGTAAAGGAACTCCGCGACAAAACCGGCGCGGGTATGATGGATTGCAAGGCGGCGCTCGACGAGTCCGGCGGCGATATCGAGAAGGCCATCGAGATTCTCCGCAAGAAGGGCCTCGCCCAGGCCGCCAAACGGGCAGGACGGGTGGCGAAAGACGGCGTGATCGGGCACTACATCCACATGGGCGGCAAGGTCGGCGTGCTCGTGGAAGTGAACTGCGAGACCGACTTCGTGGCGCGGACGGCCGAGTTCCAGACGCTGGCCAAGGAGATTGCGATGCACATCGCCGCGGCCAGCCCGCTGGTGGTGAAGCGCGAGGATCTGCCCTCGGAGACGCTCGAGAAGGAAAAAGAGATCTATCGCGCGCAGTTCGCGGGCCAGAACAAGCCGGCGAACGTGATCGACAAGATCGTCGAGGGCAAGCTCGAGAGCTACTACTCGCAGGTCTGCCTGATGGATCAACCCTCGGTGCGCGACCCCAACGTGACGATCAAGCAGATGGTGGCCGCCGCCACGGCCAAGACCGGCGAGAACGTGACGGTCACCCGATTCGTTCGGTTCAAACTCGGCGAAACGGCCGATCAATAGTTCCAGGGGTTCCATGCTTCCAGGAGTTCCAAGGGCTTGGTTCTGTTGGCTTCCGAGTAATCGGACACCGAACAGAACGTTGCCCTTGGAACATTTGGAACCACTGGAACTTTTGGAACCGATATAATTCGGTTTTGTGCCTGAGTCTTCCCCGCCTTCCCCACACTACGCTCGAATTCTCCTGAAGCTGTCGGGCGAAGCCCTGATGGGCGACCAGCCCTATGGGATCGATCCGGCGGTGGCCACCCGCATCGCCCAGGACATCGCGGAGATTCAGTCGCTCGGCGTGCAAACCGCCATCGTGATTGGCGGCGGCAACATTTTTCGCGGCCTGGCTGCCAGTGCCCGCGGCATGGATCGCTCGACCGGCGACTACATGGGCATGCTCGCCACCGTGATCAACGCGCTGGCCATGCAGGACGCGCTGGAACACGCCGGGGTGCCGACGCGCGTGCTCACGGCCATCGAGATGCGCGCCGTCGCCGAGCCGTTCATTCGCCGCCGCGCCGTTCGTCACCTCGAAAAGGGCCGCGTCGTGGTGTTCGCCGCGGGGACCGGCAATCCCTACTTCACCACCGATACTGCCGCGGCGCTACGCGCCATGGAGATGAAGGCGCAGATCATCCTGAAGGCCACCAAGGTGGACGGCATCTACAACGCGGATCCCGTGAAGCACCCGGACGCGATTCGCTACGAGAAGATCTCGTACCTGCAGGTCCTCCAGGAACGCCTGCAGGTGATGGACGCCACCGCGATCTCGCTCTGCATGGACAATAAGCTGCCGATTCTCGTCTTCAACCTCAAGACGCCGGGCAACATCAGGCGCGTGGTGATGGGCGAAACGGTTGGCACGATCGTCACCGCCTGACACGAGGGTTTCGCAGATGGATGTGAACGACCTTAAAGGGCTATTCGCCGAGATCAAGAAGCGCATGGACGGACAGATCGAGTTTGTCCGGAAAGAGCTCGCCGGCGTGCGCACGGGACGCGCCTCGACCGACATGCTCCAGGGCGTGCAGGTTGAAGCGTACGGATCGAAGATGCCGCTCAATCAGGTGGCGAGCTTGTCGATTCCGGAACCGGCGCTGATCGTTGCGGCGCCGTTCGATCCCTCACTGATGCAAGCGATCGAGCGCGCCGTGCGGCTGTCGGACCTTGGCCTCAACCCGGCCAGCGACGGCAAGGTGCTGCGCATTCCGATCCCGTCACTCACTGAGGAGCGGCGCAAGGAGCTGTCGCGGCACGTGCACAAGCAGGCCGAAGAGGGCCGCAACCACGTCCGCATCGTCCGCCGCGAGGCCAACGACAAACTCAAGAAGCTGCTCAAGGACCACAAGATCTCGGAAGACGATGAGAAGCGGGCGCTCGACGAAGTGCAGAAGGTGACCGACGCGCACATCAAGATGATCGACGACCTGCAGAAGAAGAAGGACCAAGAGCTTCTTGGGAAATAGTTACTTCACGCACCTCGAGTGCGGGAGCGGGTGCGGGGCCGGTCCCTTCGACCCCCGCGAGCTCCAATTCCTGTGCCCCTCGTGCCGGCTGCCGATGCTCGCCCGCTACGATCTGCAGGCGGCGCGCGCGTGGAAAAAAGACACGCTCGCCGGGCGCCCGCCCACCATGTGGCGATATCGCGAGCTGATGCCGCTGCTCGCGGGTGACGAGCCGGTGACGCTCGGCGAAGGCTTCACGCCGCTGATTCACGCGAAGCGGCTCGGCGCAACGCTCGGCCTCGAGCGCCTGCTGATCAAAGACGAGTCGCTGAACCCGACCAACTCGTTCAAGGCGCGCGGACTTTCCGCGGCGATTTCACGCGCGAAGGCGCTCGGCGCGACCACGGTGTTTCTGCCTACGGCCGGGAACGCGGGGAACGCCGCAGCCGCCTACGCCGCAGCCGCGGGCATCAAGTGCGAGGTCTTCATTCCAAAGGACGCCAAGCAGCCCTTCATCGATGAATGCCGCCTGTACGGCGCCAACGTCACGCTGGTAGAAGGACTGATCACCGAGGCCGGCAAGGTCGCCTCCGAGACGGCTAAGCCGCGCGGCTGGTACGAGGTATCGACGTTCCGCGAAGCGGGCCGATGCGAAGGCAAGAAGACGATGGGATTCGAGCTTGCCGAGCAGCTTGGCTGGACGCTGCCGGATTGGATCATCTATCCCACCGGTGGCGGCACTGGCCTGGTCGGCATGTGGAAGGGGTTTGAAGAGCTCGAAACCATCGGCTGGCTCACGCCAGGGCGTCGTCCGAAGATGGTCTCGGTGCAAACCGACGGGTGCGCGCCGATCGTGCGCGCGTTCGACCGCGGCGCCGAAACCGCCGGCACCTGGGAAGATGCCCACACCATTGCCGATGGACTGCGCGTGCCGCGGGCCATCGCCGATTTCCTGATCCTTCGCACCATCCGCGAAAGCGGTGGTACTGCCGTTGCCGTGAGCGACGATGACATGGTGAACGATATGCTGCTGATGGGCCGCGACGAGGGCGTCTCAGCGGCCCCCGAAGGCGCCGCGGCGCTGAGCGCCGTGCGGAAGCTCGTGGCCAACGGATCGATCAAGAAGCACGAGACCGTCGTGCTGTTCAACACCGGCGGCGCGCTGAAGTATCTCGACCTCTTGAGGTAAGAAAGAGCGAAAACTGCTCTAGTCTCCCAGCGACACGCCGAGTGCCCGCGCCGTCTTGAGCAGGTCTGAATCGAGCGGCACGGTCTTGATCCGGCCAACGACGTCGGCGAGCGGAATCGGCACGATGTCCGGCGGGTTGTTGGCGACCATCTTCCCAAACACACCTCGTCGTATCAGCTCCACCGCCGCCCCGCCGAATCGCGTCGCCAGCACGCGATCGAACGCGGTGGGACCGCCACCGCGCTGCAGGTGTCCCAGGACCACGCAGCGCGACTCGCGGCCGGTCAACTCTTCGAGCTGTTCGGCGACGACAATACCGACGCCGCCGAGCCGCTCGACATAACCGGCGCGGGCCTCCTGACGCACCGTGAAGCCGCCGCCGAGGCTCTTCGCGCCTTCGGCGACGACGATGATGCTGAACTTTGCGCCCAACGCTTCACGCCGCTTAAGCGCTTCCGACACCTTCTCGACGTCGTACGAAATTTCCGGCAACAGAATGACGTCCGCACCGCCGGCGATGCCGGCGTGCAGTGCGATCCACCCGGCATAGCGGCCCATCACTTCGACCACCATGATCCGTTTGTGCGCTTCCGCCGTCGTGTGCAGGCGATCGATCGCGTCGGCCGCGAACGCCACCGCGGTGTCGAAACCGAAACAGCTCGTGGTGCCGACAATGTCGTTGTCGATGGTCTTGGGCACGCCGACGACCGGGATGCCCTTCAAGTAAAACTGGTGCGCGATGCTGAGCGAACCGTCGCCGCCGATGACGACCAGCGCCTGCAGCCCCATCTTGTGGAACGTTTCGACCACCCGATCCGAGTAGTCCACCTTGCCTTCAGCGGTGTCCACCGGGTACTCGAACGGGTTGCCGTGGTTGGTGGTGCCGAGAATGGTTCCGCCCAGCCGCAGGATACCGGTGACGTCCCTGGGCGTGAGTGTTCGCGAACGGGATGGGTCGAGCAGGCCGTCAAAGCTGTCTTCGAGGCCGACGACCTCGATGCCGGCGTTAGACGCGGACTTCACGACGGCACGGATCACGGCATTGAGGCCGGGAGCGTCACCGCCGCCGGTGAGCACGCCAATGCGTTTGATGACGGGCACGATTACCTCAACTATAGATGATGCAAGAAACAGCCTTGAAAAGGCTGGTGGACGGCAGGAGGATCGAACTCCCGACCTCAGCGTTGCGAACGCTGCGCTCTCCCAGCTGAGCTAGCCGCCCTTGAGGTGTACAACTCAGCGATAATATCAAAACTGCCCGGATTCGAAGAAACCATTCGCTAGTTTAAACGGTCCTACTTAGTATGGGATCCATGAGATCGCTCGTTATCTCGGCGGCAGCACTCGCCTGCGCCGCCTCGCTGACCGCGCAAAGCGATCCCGCGGCGCTCGCCGCCAACGTGCAGCAGCGCTACAACGGCATCAAGGACTTCCAGGGCGACTTCGTTCAGAGCTACGAAGGCGGTGTCCTGCGCACGAAGACCACCGAGCGTGGCACGCTGGCCATCAAGCGTCCGGGCCGCATTCGTTTTACCTACACGAAACCGGAACGTAAAGAGTTCGTGTCGGACGGCGTCCGACTCTACACGCACCTTGTGGCCGACAAGCAGGTAATCGTGGGCCCGGCGCCCACCGCGAACGATGGTGATGTGCCAGCGATGTTTCTCGCCGGGCAGTCGGACCTCGCGCGGGATTACCTCCCCAGCTTCACACCGTTGCCCGGTGCTGCAACCGGGCTGCTGACGCTCAAGTTGGTCCCGAAGAACAAGGAATCCGAGTTCGAATCGATCGGCATCGGCGTGGATCCGAACACCCTGCAGATTCAGTTCCTCACCGCGGTGGACAAGCAGGGCGGCCGATCCTCGTTTACTTTCAGCAACCTGAAGGAAAATCGGGGGTTGTCCGATAAGGAGTTCGAGTTTCGCATCCCCCGCGGCGTGGATGTAGTGACCCAAGGTGCCCGTGCGAAATAACCTCGCCCTATTTAGCGGCGCCGCCCTCCGGGCGGCCGTCATCGCAGCATTCGCCGCGACGCTCGTGGCCACGATCGTCTCGTGCGCCAGCACGTCATCGCTCCGCCTGGCACGCAACGCAGAAGCGTCGCAGAATTATGACCTCGCGGTCGCCGAATACACGAAGCTGCTTCGCGAGAACCCCGACAACCGCGACGCCCGGATGGGGCTCGAGCGAGCGAAGCTGCGTGCCTCGCAGGATCACTTCACCAAGGCGCGACGGCTCAATGCCACCGGCAGCCTCGAAGAAGCGCTCGTCGAATATCAGATCGCCGCCGAGCTCAACCCGGGCAACGCCGACATCGAGCGCGAGCTGCAGGAGACGCGCTCGCAACTGCGCGCCAAGATCGCCATTCGCGAAGACGGCAAGACGCGGCTCGAATCGCTGATTGCGCAGAGCCGCAGCGCGCCGCTGCCCGGCGCTGCCCTGCCCGCCGATGCGAAGCTGCCCGAATCGGTGGTGTTCCGCGACGCCAACACCCGTGACGTCTACTCGGCGATCGGCAAGTTCACCAACATCAGCGTGGTCTTCGATCCGACGTTCCGCGATCAACCGGTGTCGATCGATCTGCGCAACAAGACCCTCGGCGACGCGCTCGACATGCTGTCGAAATCGACACGCAATTTCTGGCGCTCCACCGGCGATCGCGAGATCGTCGTCGTGCCCGACACGGCCGCGAAGCGCCGCGAGTACGAAGAAGAGCTCTATCAAACGTTCTATCTGAGTAACGCCGATCTCAAGGAGACCATCGACATCCTGCGAATTGTCGTGGACGCGCGGCGCATTGCGGCGACCACCGCGACCAACGCCATCACGCTCCGCGATACGCCCGAGCGCATCAACGCGGCCGGCAAGATCATCTCCGCCATCGACAAGGCGCGACCGGAAGTCATCATCGACGTCGAACTGCTCGAGGTGAATCGTACCCACCTGATGGAGTTCGGCCTGCAGCTGGCATCGCCGGCGCAAGGCTCGTCTTCTCCCACCGGTCTCAACGGACAGGTCTCCATCAACCAGCCGGGCGCGGGGGTGACGCTGCGCGACCTCACCAGTCTGACGCAGGCCGACGTGCTGCTCACCAACCTGCCGTCGCTGTATTACCGTTTGCTCAAGAGCGACGGCGCGACACGGATTCTCGCGAATCCGCAATTGCGCACCACCGAAGGCATTTCCGCACAGGCCCGCTTCGGTGAGCGCGTGCCAGTCCCGGTCACGACGTTTGCGCCGCTCGCCGCCGGCGGCGTGCAGACCCAGCCGATCACGTCATTCAATTACGAGCCGATCGGCGTGAACATCGACATCACGCCGCGCATGCATCACGACGATGCCGTGTCGCTGGCGTTGAAGATCGAATTGAGCAGCATTTCGGGAACGGGATTCGGCGGGCTGCCCACGTTCGGCAGCCGATCGATCAGCACGGTGATCCGGCTGAAGGACGGCGAAACCAATATGCTCGCCGGCTTGATCCGCGATGAGGAACGCAAGTCGTTCGCGACCATTCCCGGTCTTGGCGACATCCCTGTCATCGGCAAGCTCTTCGGCTACACCCGCAACGAGACCACGGAAACCGACATCATCCTCACCCTGACGCCGCGGATTGTGCGGGTGTTGAACCTGACCGCGGAAGATCTGCAGCCGTTGCGCGTGCCGCGCGACGCCACGACCGGTGGGCTGGAGTCATTGCCGCCGCTCCCGATTCCGCTGCCGCTGCCACTGCCGAAGCCACCTGGCGGCACCGAAGACGCGCCGGCGTTGCCCGGCCTCGCGCCGGCGTTCCCGACGCCAGCTCCCGGGCCGGCAACGCCCGTGAAGCCGCCGGTGAAACCGCCTAAGGGATAAAAGAAGGTCTTTGGGGCTTGTGGCTTTAGATCTTAGAGACCGAGCTGCCTAGTTTCTGCAGGCGTTCGACCACGCGGCTGTAGCCGCGTTCGACCGTCTCGAGCGGCTCGACGCGGCTCTGCCCATCGGCAATCAACGCCGCTGCAATCAATGCCATACCCGATCGGATGTCGCGGCTGTCGAGGGATTTCCCACGCAACCGCCGCGGGCCGGTCACGATGATGCGATGCGGATCGCAAAGGAACAGGTCCGCGCCCATGCCGCTCATCTGCTCGAGCGCAAACAGGCGCAGCTCGTACATCCAATCGTGCACGAGCGTGGCGCCTTCGGCCTGCGTGGCCAGCACGGTCACGAGGCTCACGAGGTCGCTGGGGAAGCCGGGCCAGAGGCCGGTCGTGATGCGGCCGGCGCCAACCAGTTTCTTCACTTCGACACGGAACACGTCGTTGTCCTGCACGCACTTCACGCCCATCTTGGTGAGGACCGAGGCCACCACTTCCATGTCGACGGGCCGCGTGCCGCCGACCTCAATGTGTCCACCGGTGATTGCGCCCACCACTGCCCAACTGCCGGCCTCGATGTAGTCACCGTAGAGCGTCTTCTCGGCGCCGTGAGGCTTGGCCAGCCCCTCGACGCGAATCGTGTGCGAACCTTCGCCCGTGACGCCGGCGCCCATGGCGCGCAGGAATTCGCAGAGTTCCACCACGTGAGGCTCACAGGCGGCGTGACGAATCTCGGAGGTGCCGGGCGCGGCCGCCGCGGCGAGTAACGCCGTCTCAGTGCCGGTCACCGACGCCTCGTCCAGATAGATTGACGCAGGTTTCAGGCCTTGCGCCGTCTCGAGGCGATGACCCGAGCCTGGCAGCTGCACCGCGCCCATGGCCGTGAGCGCTTCGAGATGGGTCTTGATGCTCCGCCGTGCCGGGAAGTCGCCGCCGGGCGGGGCCACAATGGCGCGCCCACGGCGCGCGAGCAGCGGGCCGAGCAACAGCACCGAGCCGCGCAGCCGGCCCACCAGCGCGCTATCGGGCTCGTCCTTGGTGATGTTCGCGCAGCGAATGCGCAGCGTCGTGCTGCCGATGCCTTCGACATCGGCGCCGAGGTCGAGCAGCAACCGCGCCATCACCTCGACGTCGGCGATGCGGGGCATGTTGTGCAGCGTGCACCACTGGTCGGTCAGCAGGCACGCGGCAATCAACGGCAAAGCCGCGTTCTTGTTGCCCTCGACATCCACGCGGCCTTCGATCTGCCGCCCGCCCTCAATCACCAGTGTCGACATGTATTTTTTGATTTTTGATTGTTAGCTTTTAACTTCAGAACTCGCCCAGGTAGATGATCTCATTTCGAAGAGTCACGCCGAATTGATCTTTCACGGCCGTCCGGCACTGCTCGATCAAGTCGCGGATGGCGGCGGCCGAAGCTGAACCTTCGTTGATGATGAAGTTCGCATGCGTGGGCGAGACGCGCGCGCCGTGGCTGGCCACGCCTTTGAGCCCGGCGCGATCGACCAACGCACCCGCCGACGGCGGAATGCCGTCGGGCACCCGGTCGCGCACGGGATCCGGGTTCATGAAAATACACCCGGCGCTCGGCGATTCGAGCGGCTGCGTGCGCTTGCGAAACGCGAGCGACTCGCGCGCCACGGCTCGAAGCGCGGCCGGATCGCCGCCGGGCGTCACACGGAACGCCGCCCACAGCACGATTTCACCAGTGCGTTTCAGCCGGCTGTAGTCGTAATCGAATTCCATCCGATCGGCGGGCGCCTGCAGCAACGTGCCGTCGGTCCGCGCCAGGCGTACGCTCTGGACCAGATCACCGATATTCGTGCCCTTCCAGTGCGCATTGCCGTAGATCGCGCCGCCCACCGTGCCTGGCGTTCCCGCCCAGGCTTCAATACCGGCGTAGCCGCGATTGATGGTCCAGCGCACGAGGCCGTTGATGGTGACCGCCGCATCCGCGCGCACCAGGGCCACAGCGGGCACGGATGGCGCAGATTCAGGCGACCCGATAATCGACACGTTCCCACCCTTCGGCCGGATTACCAGGCCGCGGATCCCACCGTCGGCCACCAGCACGTTCGATCCGCCGCCGAGGAGCGTGACCTTCACACCACCGGCGTGCGCGATCTTCACCGCCTCGATCATCTCCGCCTCGGTTTGGGTCTCGAGAAACAGGTCGGCCGGGCCGCCGACCTTGAAGGTGGTCATGGGCGCGAGCGGCACGTTCCGGCGCACGCGATCCGCGCCGAACTTCTGCTCGAGCGTGACGGGCACGTCGTTCACGAAGCGTCCTTCAGGTCGGCGTAGCGCAGCAACTGCCGTTCGCGCGCGATCAGTGCCGCCACGGCCTCCTGTTGCGAACAGATCACGAACTCGATGAAGTCCCCGGGCGCGAGCTGGCCGGCCAGCGGCAAGTCCGCCGTAATCACGTGGCCAATTTTCGGATAGCCGCCGGCGGTTTGCCGATCGGCCATCAGCAGAATCGGCTCGCCCGCGGCCGGCACCTGGATGGCGCCGATGCCAACGGGCTCGGAAATCAATTCGCCGTCTTTCACGCGTGGCAGCGGCGGACCTTCGAGGCGATATCCCATACGGTTTGAGCGCGGCGAGACGCGAAAACTCACGCTGGCCATCAACTTCAGGGCGTCGGGCGTAAACCAGTGATCCTGCGGTCCGAGCAAGACCCGCAACAGCGCCCGTCCATTTGAGGGCAGCGTCAGGCCTGCGGACTTCCGGTGCGGCCGGGGCACGGCACCGGTTGCGATCGGAATGCGATCGCCGGCAAGCAGGGCGCGGCCGGCCAGCCCGCCCATCCGGCTGACAAGGTGTGTGGCGCGGCTGCCGAGCACCGGCGGCGTCTGCACGCCTCCGGCCACTGCCAGGTATGCCCGGGCGCCGTGGTGGACGCGGCCGAATTTCAGTCGCGAACCCGCGCGGACGCCAAACGACGCGCCCGTTGGCACCGAACGATCGTCGCACGCCACGTCGAAATGCGCGCCGGTGATGGCCATCGTGGTGTCGGCCTCGACCATCAACTCCGGGCCGATCAGCGTAATCTCCAGCGTGGCCGCGCCAGGTTCATTCCCCACCAGCTGATTCGCAAGCCGGTGCGAGAAGGAATCCATCGGCCCCGCCACCGGAACGCCCGAGGCCTGGTGGCCAAACCGGCCAAGGTCCTGCACCGTGGTCAGCAGCCCTGCCTTCACGATCACGAGGGCGGCGGTACTCATGAGTGCGGCAGTGCCACGAAGCGAACGAGATCGCCCGGCGCCAGCAAACTAGGCGTCGCGCGATTCGCATCAAACATCACCATTGTCGTGCGGCCGATCACCTGCCAGCCGCCAGGGCTCTCAACCGGATAGACACCCGTCTGCCCACCGGCAATGCCGACCGAGCCCCGCGGCACGCGCTCACGTGGCACGCGGTGCCGCGGCGCCGCAATCACCGGGTCGACACGGCCCATGTAGGCAAAGCCGGGCACGAACCCGAGCATGTAAACACGATAGGTGCGATGGATGTGACGATCGATGACTTCCTGTTCTGAACATCCTGAGTGCTCGGCCACGGCTTTCAAGTCCGGGCCGCCGTCGCCCCCGTACTGCACTGGTATTTCGATGATCGCGCGTTCGCCGATCGATTCGACGGCCTGGATCGACGCGAACTCAACCTCGATGGCGTGCTCGAGAGCGGCGAGGTCGGTCTGAATGGGATCGAAGTGCACGCCGAGCGTGCAATAGCCGGTTGCGACATCACGTACGCCGCGCGCCGCCCGTGCCCGGATTTTCGAGGCCAGCAAGATCGCCCGTTCGTTGACGACCGGATCGATGGTCGGCTCGAGCTCGACGAGCAGCATCGAATCGCCGCAGTGTCGAATCTTCACTGGTGTTTCCGTAGGGGCGGGACTCTCTTGTCCGCCGTAGCTTTAGCAGAGGCGGACGTCTCGCCCGCCAGCGCATCCAACAACTTTCGATGGATGCCGCCGAAGCCGCCGTTCGACATGACGATGATCACATCGCCGTCGCGAGCCTCGCCGGCCACGGTTTCGACAATCGCGTCGACGGTCGGCAAGTGCCGCGCGCGCACGTTCTGGCGAGCAAGATCGTCAACGAGCTGGGTTTCCGACAAGCGTTCCTCGGGCGGGAGGCTCGATCGGAACACCGACGCCAGCACCACCTCGTCGGCGCCCGCAAACGCGCGGGCGAAGTCGTCCTGGAACACGCGGCGACACGATGAAGCGGAGCGGGGCTCGAAGATCGCCCACACCCGCCGGCCCGGAGCCGCACGACGAATCGCGCGCAAGGTCTCGTCTACCGCGGTGGGATGGTGAGCGAAGTCGTCGTAGACGGTGATGCCCTTTGCCTCGCCGATCACTTCGAGCCGGCGCTTCACGCCCTTGAACTCCGCGAGCCCTTTGCGCAGCTTCTCGATGTCGAGACCCAGATCGCTACCGACGGCGATCGCGGCCATGGCATTTCGCACGTTGTGCTCGCCCAGCAGCGCCATCGTGAACTCGCCGAGGTCCTGCCCGCCGCGCGATACCTGGAAGCGCATGCCGTCCATCACGCGCAGGTTGGTGGCGCGCCACTGGGCGCCTTCGGACAGGCCGAATGTCTGCACGCGGCTCCGCGCCTTCGCCGCCAGAGCCGCCGCATCAGGGCTATCCGATCCCAGCAACACCAGACCGCTGCGCGGCACCAGGTTGACGAGCCGCGTGAAGGCGAGGCGCACCTCGTCGAGATCGGCGTAGATGTCGGCGTGATCGAACTCGATATTGTTGACCACCGCAATGTCCGGGAGATATTTCAGGAACTTCGCGGTCTTGTCGAAGAAGGCGCTGTCGTATTCGTCGCCTTCGATCACGAAGGCCTTCCCCTTGCCGATTCGATAACTCGCGCCGTCAGCGCCGAAATTGCGCGCGATGCCGCCGATCAGCACGGTCGGGTCGGCGCCGGCGGCGGTGAGCAGCCATCCGGCAATCGAGGTCGTCGTGGTCTTGCCGTGCGTGCCGGCAATCACCACCGATTGCGCGTCCCACAGCCACTGATCGCGGATGGTCTCGGGCAGTGACGCGTAGCGCAGGCCCGCATCAAGCACCGCTTCGAGCTCGGCATTCCCACGCGAGATGGCGTTACCGACCACGACCAGATCAATCGCGCCTTGCACGTGCGCGGGTTGATACCCTTCGAGCACCGTAATGCGTTCGGCGGCGAGGAAGTCGCTCATCGGCGGATAGACATGTTCGTCGGATCCGCTCACGTCGTGGCCGCGATGTTTCAGCATCGCCGCCAGCGTGGCCATCGCGGTGCCGGCGACGCCGATCAGATGAATGCGCGCCATCTATTGGAGCGTATCAACGACAACGACAGTGCCGACCATCATCGCTCATCGAAGGCAATCGAACGTACATGCCATTAATGGACCGCGGCCTCGAGGATGCGGACCACCGGCGACGGGGCCGCCGACACTTCGGCCCTGACGCCGAAGGGCAACGTCCAGGTCGGCCCAGTGGTGTGACCCGATGGAAAGTTGAACAGCACGGGTCCGCGGAAGTCCGCGGTGAATTCGCGGAGCACATCCTTGATCGCCGGATCGCCGCCCGGCTCGTCGCACCCGGGGAACTCGCCAAACACGATCGCCCGTGCCCTGGCGAACACGCCGGCCTGCGCTGCTTGGGTCAGAAGACGATGAATGCGATAGGGACGCTCGCCGATGTCTTCGAGGAACAGCACGCAGTCCGCCGGCGCCTCGAACGCCCACGGCGTGCCCATCGACGCCATCAACTGCGTGAGGGTCCCGCCGGCGAGCACGCCGGTCGCGGAGCCGGGATGCAAGGCGTCAAGCCGATCCGGCCGCAGATCACCCGCGGGCTCGGCGGTCATCACCACGCGCCGGAATGAATCCTCGTGGTACGCATTGGGCCCTTTCGACAGGCGCCGATCGATCATGGGCCCGTGAATCGCGGTCAGGCCATTCTTCAGATACAGCGAGAGCAACGCCGTGATGTCGCTGTAACCGATCAGCGGCTTACAGGACGATCGCAGCAATTGTGTGTCGAGCAAAGGTAAGAGCTGCGCGCTGCCGTACCCGCCGCGCATGGCGATGAGCGCCGCTATTCCGGGGTCGGCCCAGGCTTTATGAATCGCGTCGACGCGCGTCTGGACGGAGCCGGCCACGAATCTCTCTTTGTCGAAGATGGATGGATCGTAAACAGCGTCCAGGCCCAGTCGCGCGAGCTCGGCGACCCCGGCCGCAACCTCCTCCGGAGGAAACGAACTGGCCGGCGCCACCAGCGCCACGCGATCGCCCGGCGCGAGCCGGCGCAGGCGAATCACCCTTCGACTCCGCTCAGGGTTGTCACAAATATGCCGCCATCTGGGCCGCCACCAACTGATGCTCTTCGCGGCCAAGCACCCCGCGCAAGACGCGGATCCGGGCCGTCGGACCCAGCCGGTCGCCGCTCAGGAACCGCTGCTTCACCTGTTTCAGCCGCAGGAACGCATCGTCACACCGCTTCGCCGGAATCTTGCCGGACTCGACGGCCTTCACGAGCGCCTCCAATGTGCGGGCCTGCAGATCGACATCGCCCTGGCACACGAGCACGGCGTCGCAACCGGCGCGGATGGCGTCAACCGCGGCGTCGGGCACGGCGTACTGCGCGCTCACCGCTTTCATCTCGAGGTCGTCGCTCAAGATCACGCCCTCGTACTTCAGTTCCTCACGCAGGAGCTTCTGCACGACGTGCGGCGACAGCGTGGCGGGCCGCTTCTCATCCAACGCCGGCACCAGCACGTGGGCAGTCATGATGAACGCCACCTGCTCGGCCACCGCGGCGCGAAACGGCTCGAATTCAATCGCACGCAGGCGCTCGACCTCGTGTTCGACCAGCGGCAACTCGACATGCGAGTCGGTGCTGGTGTCGCCGTGTCCCGGGAAATGTTTTCCGCACGCGGCCAAGCCGGCGCCCTGCAATCCGCGAATGATCACGCGCCCGAGCCTGGCCACGTCTTCGGCCCGTTCCGCGAGCGCGCGATCGCCGATCACCGGGTTTTTGGGGTTGGTGTGAATATCGAGGACCGGCGCGTAATCCAGCGTGATGCCGACGGCCAGCAATTCCTCGGCGAGGGCCCTGGCGAACCGCCCGGCAAGTACTTCGGACTCCCCGCCGGCGCGACCGAGCGTGGCCATCGGCGGCCACGTGGTGAAGGGCTCCTTGAGACGGGCGACGCGGCCGCCTTCCTGGTCGACGCTCACCCACGCGGGCATCGCGCGTCCCAGCGCCTCGCTCTCCGCCGACAGCTCCGCTACCTGTTCGGGCGCTTCGATGTTGCGGCTGAACAGGATCACGCCGCCGAGATCAAATTCCCTGGCGAGCGATCGTAGCTCCGCGGGAATGGTCGTGCCGGGCATGCTGCCGATCAGAAACTGTCCAATGTCGCGTCGCGTCGCCAGTGGCATCGTGCTTCGAGAATTATAATTGCGTCGTGCGGATCTCGGCGTCGGCGCCTACAAGAATCGATCTGGCCGGTGGCACCATCGACATCTGGCCTCTATATCTCTTCCACCACGGTGCGCAGACGCTCAATGCGGCGATCAGCCTGCGGGCGCACGCCTGGATCGAATCGCGTCCCGACGAGCGCGTCGAGCTGGTGTCGGAAGACACCGATAAGCAGGAAAACCTCTCGTTCGACCAGTTGCGGAGCGATGAAACGCTGCCGCTGCTGGCCAAGCTCGCCCATCGGTTTGGCGCGCGCGGCATCCGTCTGACCACGCGCGGCGAATCACCGGCCGGCGCCGGCATCGCCGGTTCATCGGCGATGAACGTGGCCATCTGCGGGGCGCTGGCCAGGTTCACCCAAACGGACCTCGATCCCGAAGACCTGCTCGAGATCGCCAAGGATGTCGAAGCGCAGGTGATCAAGGTGCCGACCGGATTGCAGGATTACCGGCCCGCCATGTATGGCGGCATCGCGGCCGTCGAGTTGCACGCCGGCAAGCCCGTACGGGTGGCGCTGGATGTGGATCCGCGTGAGCTCGAGAAGCGCATGGTCCTCTGCTACACCGGCGAGCCGCGCAATTCCGGCACCAACAACTGGGACATCACCAAGCGCCATATCGACGGCGACATGCACGTCTTCGATTGCTTCGAGCGCATCCGCGATACCGCAGCCCAGATGCGCGAGGCCCTGACCCGCGGCGACTGGGACGCCACGGCGGCGTGCCTCGCCACTGAATGGGAGAACCGCAAGCGCCTCGCGCCCGGTGTGACCACGCCAGCCATCGAGGCGTTGATCGCGCGCGCGGCCGCGGCGGGGGCCACGGCCGCGAAGGTCTGCGGCGCCGGCGGCGGGGGGTGCATGTTCTGCCTGGTGCCTCCGGCTGATGTGCCCGCGGTGCGTGAGGCGCTGGCCGACGGCGGCGCGCGGCTGCTCGATTTCCGCATCGAAACCAAGGGCCTCGACGTCACCTCCGAATGAGCCCGACCCTGCCCTCACCGCTCGACAACCGCGCGGTGGCGCGCACGCTGTCAGAGATCGCGGACTTGCTCGAGCTGAAGGGCGACAACCCGTTCAAGATCCGCGCGTATCGCAACGCCGCCGACATCGTGAGCCACGCCGCCGAGCAGGTGGCAGGCCTGGACGAGGCGGGCCTCCGCGCGTGGAACGGGATCGGCAAGGACCTCGCCGGCCGGATTCGCGAAATCGCCCTCACTGGCGACTGCGCGATCCGCCAGGAGCTGCTGACCGAATTTCCGGAGACGTTGCTCGAAGTCCTCAGGCTCCAGGGCGTCGGGCCGAAGACCGTCGCGGTGCTCTATAAGGAATTGCGGATCAAGAGCCTCGCCGATCTCGCCGAGGCGGCAAAGGCCGGACGGATTCGATCGTTGAAAGGCATGGGCTCCAAGAAGGAGCAGCTCATTCTGCAGGCGATCGAGGAACGGCAGCGCCATGCCGGGCGACACCTGCTCTCGCGCGCCACCGAAGCGGCCGAGGCCATCGTCGCGTACCTGAAGGCGCTGGCGCCGGCGGCGGACATCATCACCGTCGGCAGCGTTCGGCGCGGACAGGAAACCAGCGGTGACCTCGATATCCTGGCTTCGGGCGCGGAAGCGTCGCTGACCAGCGCGTTTGTGCAGTATCCCGGTGTCGAGCGCGTGCTCGGGCACGGCGGCGGCAAGGCCAGCGTGCTGATGCGCGGCGGGTTCCAGGCCGATCTGCGGATCGTCAAGCCCGATCAGCGCGGCGCCGCCATGCAGTACTTCACAGGCTCGAAGGCGCACAACATCGTGCTTCGCGACAAGGCCCTCGAACGCGACTGGAAGTTGAACGAGTATGGCCTGTTCGATCCAGAAGAGCGCCCGATCGCCGGCGCCAACGAGGAGGAGATCTACAAGGCGCTGGGCATGGCGTACGTGCCGCCCGAGCTGCGCGAAAACCGCGGCGAGATCGAAGCGGCGCTGGAAGACCGCCTGCCCCGCCTAATCGAGGCATCGGATCTCAGAGGCGATGTGCACATGCACACTACCGAGTCGGACGGCCGCGAGTCCCTGGAGAGCATGGTGGCGGCTGCCAAGGCCCGCGGGCTCGAGTTCATCGCCATCACCGACCACACCCAGTCGCTGGCCATGGCTAACGGTCTCGACGAGTCGCGCACGCTGGCCAACGCCGAAAAGGTCCGCAACTACTCGAAAGGCTTGAAGGGCTTTACCGTGCTGGCCGGGGCCGAGGTCGACATCCTCTCCGACGGCCGTCTCGACCTGGCGGACGACTGCCTGGCCTCGCTCGATATCGTGATTGCGTCGCTGCACTCGCAGCTGCAACAGGAAGAGGATGAGACGACGCGGCGATTGATTCGCGCCATCGAGCACCCAGCCGTGGACATTCTCGGCCACCCCACGGCGCGGATGCTGTTGCGCCGCGAAGGCGCGAAGTTCAAGCTCGAGAAAGTGATCGATGCCGCCGTCGCCAACGGCGTCGCGCTCGAGATTAATTCCCAGCCGCATCGCCTGGACCTGTGCGACAGTCACGCGCGCCTCGCCCGGGATCGCGGCGCGAAGCTCGCCCTCAACTCGGACGCGCATGAAATCGACGCCCTCGGTTACACGCGCTGGGGTATCCTGACGGCGCGCCGGGCGTGGCTGACGAAAGAAGACGTGATCAATACCCGGCCGCTTAAACAGTTCCGGGCCGGACTGAGAAGAAATCGATAGGCCCAAGACCAGGACCGAAGACCCAAGATTCATGGACGCGATCGACGAGATCAAGCGGCTGTATTACGAGGCGACCAAGGCCACCATCGGCCGGGACATCGAGCGCGCGATCGATCTGTTGAAATCGTTGCCGGATGACGACGCGCGCCAGCGGGCGGCGGTGTATATGGACGGCCTGTCGCAGATGCGGTCGGAGTGGGCGCAGGCGAATCGTGGTGGGGTGTCGCCTAGTCCGCGCTCGAAACCTTACCGCCCGACTGGATCTTCACATTCCGCTTCCGCGCCGCCAAACGGAGCGCCTCGGGGACGTTCCGGTCGCTCGCCAGCTTCTTCACGTCGGAATCGTTAAGCCGCTGCAGCAGGTTCATCGTAATCGCCACAGGCGTCTTGGAGTTCTTCACCAGCGCGAGCACCACCGTGTAGCTTTTGGTCCAAGCGCGCGACTGCGCAATGGTCCGGAGAATCTCCTCGGAGACATTTCCCATCTTCGCGAACGCCTCGACCTCGGCGTCGTTGACCTTCGGACAGCTCAGCACCGCCGAGGCCACCATCCGGTTCGGATCACGAATCAGGATGGAGCGCATCTCGCGCGTACCCTTAGTGGCGCACTTTACTTTTTCGGGCACCGTCATCGAACTGAGCCGCTGCTGGAAGGTCAGCGCCTTCTCGTCCTCCGTGGCGCCCTCGAGCTCCTGCGCGAGGTCACTGGTATCGATCAGCGCGACGTCGGAATCAGGCGCCGGTACGGCCGCCGGCGCGATGCCGCGCTTGATGAAAAATTCGCGAATCTCGGTCGGGGCGTCCGACCGCGCAATGTAGCCGGCAAGGAGATCCGCAGGCAGGATCGACAGCGTCTGCTCCGCGGTTTGCCGGATTTCCTCGTCGGCGTCGCCGGTCAGCACGATCAGGATGCCGAGTTGCTCCATTGGACGCGGCGCAATGGCGCCCTGCGCCGCGAGCAGCTTGACGTCACGCGCAACTTCGCCGCGCCGGAAAAAATCCAGCATCGGCGTTCTGAGTCCGGCTTCTGCCATTAATAGCGGACCAGGAAATCCTGGTAGTCGTCGCGGCCGATGCGGGCCGAGAGTACGGCGCCAGGGACCCCCAGCAGGCGCCCGGCCTGGCCGTTGATGCTGAATTGCACGGCGGAGGCGTTATCACCGAGTAGCAACAATTCGTCGCCCAGTTCGATCGGCACGGTTTCTCCGGGCTCCATGATCCGCCCGAGAATCTCGACACCGTCGGCGATGACGCGCAGTTGACAGCGGGAGGAGATGGTCAGCGTGACGACCACCGGACGCGGCGCGACTAGCGGGGTTTCGATCAAACCCGCCACCGGCACAATTTCCGCGCGCATCGGTTCGGCGCGCTGCTGCATCGTCGACGGCGGCAGCACCATGACGGGCGCGCGTGGCTCGGGTATCGCGAAATACAAGACGCCCGCGGCCATCGGCAACGTCGCGCTGACGAACGCGAGCGCTTTCTGAAACGATGACGTCGCCTTCACGGCAACGACCGCGGCCGCCTTCGGCGTCGACAGATCGTCGGGATGGAGGGTGGTGAAATCCGCGAGCAGTTGATCGGGATTGAGTCCGACCTCGCGCGCGACGGCGCGCACGATCGAACGGCGATAGATACCTTGCGGCAATTCCGAGATGCGATTGTTTTCGAGTTGCTCGATTACGCGCACGGACAACTTCGTCGCCTCGGCAAGTTGCCGGTACGACAGGCCTCTTTCTTTGCGGGCCTGGCGCAGACGGGAGGCGGGATCGAGCGTGCGATGCCCAGCCACCACGTCGACGGACGGACGTTGGTTGTTTGCCAGAACTGCCTGTCTTTCAAGGGGGGCAGGAGCTAATCTTAGGGTTCTCGCCGCGCCGAGTCAAAGGCAAAACGCATGTCAGTGACTCGTTTCTGCACAAACTCAATGGGTGCCTGCCCTACTGTCGGGATGAAGGCGCCCACCGCGGCCAACCCGGCAGCGCCGCTGGCCGCCAGCATCGGAATCGATGGCAGGTCCAACCCGCCGATCCCGAGCACGGGCGTCCCGTGCGCCGCGCCGATCACTTTCTCCAAGCCCTTCCATTCAAGGTAATCGGCCGGCTGTTTCGAGACTGTAGGCATCACGGTGCCGGCGATCAGGAAATCCGCAGAACGCCGTGCAGCCGCGGTAAGTGGTGTGTGCACCGAGCAGCCGATGAGGAATCCAGGCGGCGCCAGGCGGCGCGCTTCGTCCGGCGAAAAGGACGATTCTTTGAGTTGGACCCCGTCGGCCTTGGCGGCCAGCGCGACATCGAAGCGGTCGTTCACCAGAATTTTTGCCGCAGTGCCGCGGCACTTATGGGTGATCGACCGAACCAGTGCGATGAGCTCGGCGGCTTCAAGGTCGGATTCACGGATTTGCACCACGTCGACGCCGGCGCGGGCGGCCGCCACGACCTGTGCTTCCAGGGCGTCGATGAACTCGTCGGGCCGCGCTCCGATCGCGGCGCCGAGTCGGCGGCGATCGGTGACGAGGCAAATCATCATTGCTGATTGCGGATGTCGGATTGCGGATTGATCGGCGTTTGCGCATCGTCGGATGGCCGCGGCTGTCCGCCGAACATGTCGGCCAGCTCAGCCAGAGCGACCCAGACATTCACGAGCCCCAGTCCAGAGATCGCACCACGCGTGTAATTGCTGATCAGCAGGGCTTTAAGAGCCGCCGACCAGTCCGCGAAGTAGTTCCGCTCCCAGAACGCCGACCACGGGATCAGCACCAGCAGCAGGCCTGTTTCGAGCAGCAGGGCGACGAAGAGGAGCCGCCTGAACAGAGATCAGCCTCGGGTCTGGACTTTGGAGAGGCGCTCGATTTGGCCGGCCACGTCTCGGTAGCCCCCCGATTCCGCTTCGAGCTCCACGAAAACGGCGAGCGCGCGGGACTGCTCCCCCGCCGATTCCAGTACCTTGGCCAGGTCGTAGAGCAACGCGCGGCCGGCATCCGGGGTGGGCGCGGGCGCCTCGGCGGCGCGCTCGAGCCACTCAATCGCGTGCTCGATGTCCTTGCGCTCGAGGTACAGGCGGCCGAGCATCGACGCCGCATCAAACCGCTGCCGCGGCGACCGCGTCGCGACTTCAAGCGCCTTGATGGCATCGTCGGTCATGTCCATCTCGTGATACGTGAGGGCCAGCCGGTAGGCTTCCGCGGAGGCCTCTTCGTTGGTCTGCCGAGACGAGTCGTCTCGGATGCCGCGGAACACCTGGTCGAGCGAGCGTGGCGGCGGCACCAGTGGCAGCGGCTTGGCGGGGTTCTCCGAGGTCAGCGCATCAGTAAGATCGACTTCGACTTCCCCGTCCTCGCCCTTCTCGTCTGTGTCCGGAGGCGCGGCTGCAGCCGGCGGTTCGGCCGCCTTCGGCGCCTCCTCGTTGAGATCCATCTTCTCGGTGGCCAGGAACGGACTTTCGCCGCTCAACCGATCGGCGATGATCGCGTCCGGATCACCTTCGCCCAGCATCACCAGCGCGCGACGGAAGCGATCGATGTTCGCCTTGTTCCACGGCTCACGCGCGACGAGGTCTTCGCTGATGATGCGCGCCTCGAGGGCGCGGCTCGACGCCAGATACGCTTCGGCGAGCTGCGCCTGCGCCTCGTACATCGTCGATTCGAGTCCGCCATCCACGCAGATTTCGACCAGGCGCATCAGCGCGATGAGGTGCGAAGGCACGCGCGTGGTGAATTCACGCAGCGCCACAGCTGCGGCCGCAAAATCGTTGGCGGCGAGCGCCGCGTCCGCCGCGGCCTCGATCGGCTGGTAGCCGGCGTCGGCGTTCACCTCGGCCAGCTTGCAACCCAGCACGACGGCGGCCTGCGTCTGGCTGCTGTCGAGCTTCATCGCCTGCATCACGGCGGTCTTGCCTTCCGCCAACCGGTTGCCGCGAAGCTCGATCTCGGCAATCGTCATCCACAACGCCGGGTTCGCGCCGGCGGTCTCCGGTGACAGGAAACTCTTGGCCTTACTCAGGTCTCCCCGTGAGACGTACGCGAGAGCGAGTTGGGCCTTGATCTCGATATTCGTCGGATCGGCTTCCGCAAGCTGGGCGAACACGTCCAGCGCTTCGTCGCCGTGGCCGGCCTTGGTCAGGGCCTCGGCCACCTCTTTCAGCTCATCGGTGGACTTGGCAAACGGCTGCGCCGCCTTCGGGTCGTCGCCGAGGTAAGCCGTGAACAGCCGGCCGCGCAGCTTGTCGTCCGACTTATCGAGGTCGTACGCCGCCCTCAGCGGAACGAGCGCCTCGGCGTAGCGTTCCTTCTTCTCGAGCCTGCCGGCCACGTCCTTGTACTCGCGCAACGCCGTTGTCGTGTCGCCGGACTCCGTCGCGAGCTTCGCCGCGCGCATGCGCGACTCGTAATCCTCAGGATCGAGCGTGCCGAGGCGAATGGCAATTTCGGTCGCGCCCTTCTTGTCGCCGCGCTTGTTGCGACGTTCGGCCACCTGGGTGAAGAACTGCTTGGCGTCGGCCAGCGTGCCCAGTTTCGCGGCCATGTCGCCGGACTGGACCATCGCGTACTCGTCGTCCGGCTTGATCTTGAGAATTTTTTTGTAGAGCGCCGCGGCCTTGGGATAGAACCCCTCTTCGGCGAGGTGGTCGGCGATGCGCGTGTATTGCTGGACGCCCTTTTCGGTCTGGTTCGCGCGTACGTAAAGGTCGCCCAGGGCGTTGGCGCTGTTCCAGTCGCGCGGCTGCGCCTCGACCACCTTGACGTACTCGGCAATGGCCAGGTCAACTCGCCCCTGTTTTATGGCCTTTTCCGCGTTCTTCAGCGCGGCTTTACTATCGAACGGCGGCACAGTGATTGCTCTCAGACAATGTTATCAAACAGGGTCGCAGGCCTGAATGTGCGTCGATGCTGCTGCGAGTAGCCAAATCGTGCAACCGCCGCGAGGTGGTCGGCCGTCGCATATCCTTTATGTCGGTCGTATCCGTATCTGGGGTCAGCGGCGTGAAGCGCGTGCATTAATCGATCCCGTGTGACTTTCGCGACAATCGATGCCGCGGCGATGGCGGAGGCGCGGCGGTCCCCGCCAATCACACTCTTCTGGGCCATCGGTAATGACGGAATTCGAAAGGCATCTACCAAAACTGCATCGGGTAATGGTGCAAGGGCGAGCACCGCTCGGCGCATGGCCTGCAGCGTTGCCTGGTGGATGTTGATGCGATCGATCTCATCCGGATCGATCGAAATGACCGACCATGAGACACACTTCCGACAAATTTCGTCGTGCAGTCGGTCGCGCTGGGCGGCGGTGCAAGCCTTCGAATCGGCGAGGCCATCGATCCGGCGATCGGGGTGCAGCACGACCGCTCCGGCCATCACTGGTCCCGCCAGACATCCCCGGCCGACTTCATCAACCCCGGCCACCGCCACAAACCCGTAGCGGTGGAGGGAATTCTCGATGTTGCGCCGTGCGGAGACCTTAGGCACCTGTGGATCCCGTACGCACTCTACGCACCTTGCGCTGTGATGGCTAGGAGGTTTTTTTGACTTCCTTCATGCGCGCGGCCTTGCCCTTCAGATCGCGCAGGAAATACAGCTTGGCGCGGCGGACCTTGGCCGACCGCACTACCTCGACCTTGGAAATCGTTGGCGAATGCAGCGGGAAGATGCGCTCCACGCCCTGGCTGAACGACACCTTGCGCACCGTGAAGGTGGCGCGATTGCCACCGCGGCGCAGGCCGATCACCACACCCTCGAAGATCTGGATGCGCTCCTTGTCGCCTTCTTTCACGCGCACGTGCACGCGCACCGTGTCACCCGCCTTGAGGCGCGGCCGTTCGGTCAGTTGCGCCTTCTCCACCAACTCCATCGCAGTCATGACTTGCTCCTTTTCAACCACTCTCGTTCGTCCGCATCGAGCGCCGCGGTGGCCAGCAGATCCGGCCGCCGCTGCTGCGTGCGTTGCAGCGCCGTTTCGCGGCGCCAGCGACGAATCTCGGCATGATGCCCCGACAACAACACCTCGGGGACCGGCCGCCCTTCGTATTCCGCGGGCCTCGTGTAGTGCGGGTAATCGAGCAGCCCGCGCGTAAACGAATCCGCTTCCACCGACTGATCGTCGCCCACCACGCCGGGCCTCAGCCGCGCCACCGCGTCAATCACCACCAGCGCCGGCACTTCACCACCCGACAGCACGTAGTCGCCGATCGAAATCTCTTCGGTCGCGAGCGCCTCCCGGACGCGCTCGTCGATCCCTTCGTATCGCCCGCACAACAGGACGATGTGGCCCACCGCGGCCAGCCGCTTCGCGCCCTGCTGCGTGAACCGCTCGCCAGCCGGCGACATCAGGATCACCGCATCGGGCGTGCCGCGCCGCGCGCGAATCGCGCCGAGCGCCGCAAAAAACGGCTCGGGCTTCATCACCATCCCCGGCCCGCCGCCAAACGGCACGTCGTCGACGACGTGATGCTTGTCGGTGGTGAAGTCGCGCAGGTTGTGAACCACGATGTCCAGCAACCCGGCGGTGCGGGCGCGTCCCACGACGCCTTCCGCGAGTCCCGCCTCCACCATCTTCGGGAAGATCGTGATGACGTCGATCTTCACCACTGTTTTCCTGGCCTCGCTCCGCTTCGGCGCCTCAACGCCATTCTCCGTTCAACTCGAGCAGACCGGGCGGCGGCCGCACCGTGATGCGCTTGGCCGCCAGGTCGATCGTGCAAATCTCGTCGGCCAGCGGAATCAGCACTTCGCTCCGCCGGCTCTTCACGACCAGCCGCGTGTTGCCGCGGTCGCCTTCCACCGCAGTGACCTCGCCCACCGGGTCGCCGCCCTCCGTCACCACGGAGCAGCCTATCAAGTCGCGATGGAAGTACTCGCCCTCTTCCAGGAGTTCGGTGTCGCTCTCGCCTTCGGCGATCCGCAACTCACGGCCCGCCAGAAGCTCGGCGTCGTCCATCGAACCGATTCCCTTGAACAGGATCAACGGCCGCCCCTGATGCATCCGCATCGTCGCCACTTCCAGCGTGTCGAGGCTGCCGTCTTTCGCGCGCGACCAGAGCCGCGCGCCCTGCTTGAATCGTTCTTCGGGGAAGTCGGTCTCCGCGTTGACCGCTACTTCACCTTTGATCCCGTGCGTCCTGGCCACGACGCCCACGAGAATCGCGTCGTCCCAGTTCGTCATAATGCTTCTCGCCCAGGGCGGGACTAACGTCCCGCCGCGACGTACTGCCCGTCAGCTTCGCCCGGACTGGTCGCGAATGTCGAGACTGACTCGTTTGTCGTCGGCCTCGGCAGCGCTGGAGAGCAACGTGCGCAACGCCGCCGCGGTGCGGCCCTGGCGTCCGATCACGCGGCCCAGGTCAGTCGACGCGACCTGCAGCTCGTACACGGTGCCGCCGCGGCGCTCCGATTCGCGGACGCTGACCACCTCCGGCTGATCGGCGAGCGCCTTCGCGACCGTTTCGATGAGTCCCTTGAGATCCGCCACGATGTGTCCTTATGCGGTCGGCGCGGTGGGCGCCGTCGGTTCCGCCGTCACCCCTCGACCTTGCTCGGGGCTAGCCGGCGTTGCGGCGACCGCGCGGTCGCGCGTCAGGTGCTTTGACAGCAGCGTCCGGACCGAGTCCGAGGGGCGCGCGCCCTTCGAGATCCAGTGGGTGATGCGTTCCTTGTTGATTTCCACGACAGCGGGCTTGGTGCGCGGGTTGTAGAAGCCGAGCACTTCGATGAACTCGCCTTCTTTTTTCGAACGGGCCTCGGAGACCACCACGCGGAAAAACGGACGCTTCTTCGAACCGGTGCGGCGCAGACGAATGGACAACATGCAGACTCTCTTTGCGGCGCTACGAGGCCGCGCTTCGGGTTCACGAACGATTCGGCGGCACAAATGTGCCGCCCTACCGGGACGGCGGCACTTTAGTGCCGCCTATTTCATCAAACTAAACGGGCCCTTC
This sequence comes from uncultured Acidimicrobiia bacterium, assembly GCA_963784445.1. GTDB lineage: Bacteria > Acidobacteriota > Vicinamibacteria > Vicinamibacterales > UBA2999 > 12-FULL-67-14b. Next base: position 415,265 of record CAWARO010000005.1, read on the forward strand.
TTCTTTTTCTTCTTCGGTGCCGCTGCGATGGGCTCGCCCGTCATCTCGCCCACCATCTTCAACATCCGTTGCATCTCGACAAACTGCTTCAGCAACCGGTTGACGTCTTCCACCGTGGTGCCGCTGCCTTTCGCCACGCGCTTGCGCCGGCTGCCGTCGAGGATGTCGGCATACTTGCGCTCCTCGGGCGTCATCGAATTGATGATCGCTTCGATCCGCCCGAGCTGCTTCTCGTCCGGCTTCTGGCCGGCGAGCTCTTTCATGCTGCCCATCCCCGGCAGCATCCCCAGGATCTTGTCGAGCGGGCCCATGCGCTTGAGCATCCGCAGCTGATCCCGGAAATCTTCCAGCGTGAACCCGCCCTTGCGGATCTTCGCTTCGAGCTTTTCCGCGTCGCCCTGATCGATGACCTCTTCGGCCTTCTCGATCAGCGACAGCACGTCGCCCATGCCGAGCATGCGCGACACGAACCGGTCGGCGTGGAACGGCTCGAGGTCGTCGAGCTTTTCGCCGCTGCCGACAAACGCAATCGGCACGCCGACGACCGACACCACCGAGAGCGCCGCGCCGCCGCGCGCGTCGCCGTCGATCTTGGTCAGCACCACGCCGGTGACGCCGATCTGCGCGTTGAACTCGCCCGCGCTCTTGATCGCGTCCTGCCCCGTCATCGCGTCGGCGACGTAGAGCAGATCCGACGGTCCCGAAATCTCCTTGATCGCGACGAGCTCTTTCATGAGCTCGTCGTCGATGTGGAGCCGGCCCGCGGTGTCGACGATGACGACGTCGTTGCCCACCGCGCGGGCTTCGGCGAGCGCCCCTTTCGCGCGCGCCACCGGATCCATCTCGCCGACCGGGTCGTGCACCCTGACGCCGGCCTGCTCCGCGACGATTGCGAGCTGCTGGATGGCGGCCGGACGCCGCACGTCCGTCGACACCACAATCGGGTGGCGGCCCTGCTTGGCCAGCCACTTCGCCAGCTTGCCCGTGGTCGTGGTCTTGCCCGAGCCCTGCAGCCCGAGCATCAAAATTACGCGCGGCCGGGCTGAGGTCTCCTGCAGCCCGCCCTTGGCATCGCCGAACAGCGCGAGCAGCTCATCGCGAACAATCTTGATGACCTGCTGGCTCGGGGTCAGGCTCTTGAGGACCGCCTGATCCATCGCCCGATCGCGCACGCGATCGACGAATGCCTTGACGACCTTGAAGTTGACGTCCGCTTCGAGCAGCGCCAGCCGGATTTCCCGGAGGGCGTTCTCGACCGTGGTCTCCGTGAGACGTGTCTCTCCCTTGATGGACTGGAAGACGTCCTGGAGCCGATTACTTAGCGCGTCGAACATTAGGGCCGCAGTATTTCCTTGCCCCGCCTCCGGCGGGGCGCGCAAACCCTTATCCTACTGGAACTTCAGGAGATCGGTCAAACCGATTCGAGGCGGTGCCCGAGCTTTTCCTTCTTCACTTTCAGGTACTTACGGGTAGTGGCCGACGCCGGAATCTCCAGCGGGAGCGTCTCGGATACCGATAGCCCGTACCCCTGTAACCCCACGAATTTGCGGGGGTTGTTGGTGAGCAGCCGCATCGAGTGGATGCCGAGGCTCCGGAGAATCTGCGCGCCGATGCCGTAATCGCGCTGGTCGGGCTTGAACCCGAGCCGCTCGTTGGCCTCGACGGTGTCGAAACCCTGGTCTTGAAGCGCGTAGGCGCGCAGCTTATTCGCCAGCCCGATGCCGCGCCCTTCCTGATTGAGATAGAGCAACACGCCGCGCCCGGCGCGCGAGATCTGCTGCAGCGCCGACTCGAGCTGCATGCCGCAATCGCACCGCTCCGAGTGGAACACATCGCCGGTCAAGCATTTCGAGTGCACGCGTACCAGCACGTCCGCGCCGTCGCCGATGTCGCCGCACACGAGCGCCAGGTGCGTTTCGTGATCGATCAGACTTTCATAGCCGTGAATGCGGAACAGCCCGTGCTCGCTCGGGAGCTCGGCTTCGGCCACTTTCTTGACCAGGCCTTCGGTTCGCATCCGATAGCGGATCAGATCCGCAATCGTGATCATCAGCAGCTTGTGCTTCTTCGCGAACTTCGTGAGCGCCGGCACGCGCGCCATGGTGCCGTCGTCGTTCATGATTTCGCAGATGACGCCGGCCGGCGTCATCCCGGCGATGCGCGCGAGATCGACGGCCGCTTCGGTCTGGCCGGCGCGCACGAGCACGCCGCCGTCGCGGGCGCGCAACGGAAACATGTGGCCCGGCCGCGCGAGGTCGGCGGGCTTGGTCTTCGGATTGATCGCCGCGCGCACGGTGGCCGCGCGATCGGCCGCCGAGATGCCGGTACTGGTGCCGCGCTTGGCTTCAATCGGCACGCAGAACGCGGTTTCGAACCGGGTCGAGTTCTTGGTGACCATCAGCGGGATCTCGAGCTTGTCGAGACGCTCGCCGGTCATCGGCAAGCAGATCAGGCCGCGGCCAAACTTCGCCATGAAGTTAATCGCCTCGGGCGTCACCTTCTCGGCGGCCATCGTCAGATCGCCTTCGTTCTCGCGATCCTCGTCGTCAACGACAATCACCATCTCGCCGCGCTGGATCGAGGCAAGCGCGTCCTCGACGGCGGCGAACGGACCGGCGCTTTTGGCCCCTTTGGCGATCTTGATCTGTGCCTGCTGTGGCTTCTTCATTGATTCCTTCGTACTTCGATGGCCCGCGCAACGTACTTGCCGATCATGTCGCACTCGAGATTGACCTTGTCACTCGTGCGCAACGCCTTCAACGTGGTGTTGCCCCACGTGAACGGGATCACCATCACGTCGAATTGCCGCTCGCCCAGGCCGGCCACGGTGAGGCTGATGCCGTCGACCGCAATCGAGCCCTTACGAATCAAAAACGGCGCGAGCGGCGGCGGAAACCCGATCGTCAGCCAGTGTGACTCGCCTTCCGCCCTGATCTCTTCGATGACGCCGACGCCGTCAACGTGTCCGAGCACGAAATGACCATCGAACCGGCCATCGGCCCTGAGCGGTCGTTCCAGATTCACTTCCTGCCCGCGCTGCAACGTCCCGAGCGTCGTCACGCGCGAGGTTTCGGGCCCGACGTCGGCCAGCACGTCATCGCCGTCGAGCAGGATGACGGTCAAGCAGACTCCGTTGACGGCGAGGCTGTCGCCAACCTGCAACTCCGCGCCCAACGCGGTCTGAATGCGCACCCGGTAGCCGCCGCCGGTGCCTTTGACCTCGGCGAGTATGCCGACGGTCTCAACGATGCCCGTGAACATCCGCCTCCATCCAGCGATCGGGTCCAAGCTGCTCGACCGTGACGGGAATCAGCTGCGACATCGGCACCTCGACGCCGTCGAAGAATTTCACCCCGCCCTCGCCGATAGCCGTTGGGGCCACCACCACGTGCACGCGATCGATGACACCGGCCTGCCAGGCCGCGGCGTGCATTTCCGCCCCGCCCTCGAGGAGCAATGCGGAGACGTCAAACGGCACCAAGGCACGAAGATCCTCTCGCAGGGTTCCGGATCCCTCGATCAGCGTGGCCCCGGAGCGCGTCAACGCTGCGGCTCTGTCGGCTTGCCGGGCGGCTGCGGCCGCCGTTGTCAGTATTATGACCGGCCCCGCGCTGAGCGTCGATAACAGCCGGGCTTCAGGCGGAGTTCTCAGGCGACGATCGAAGACCACCCGAATGAGGGGCCGCGGACGATAACAGTCGCGCACCGTCAACAAGGGGTCGTCGGCCAACACGGTGCCCGAGCCGACGCCGATGGCATCCACCGAGGCGCGCAGTCGCTGGGTCCGCCGGTTCGCTTCCTTCGACGTCAACTGCGTCCGTACGCCGGGCGCCGCCGCGATCCGTGAATCGATGCTGGTCGCCGCCTTCGCGATCACCATCGGCCGCCCTTCCGTCTGCACAATCGCAAACGCGCGATTCACGCGTGCCGCCTCGTCCTCCAGTAAACCGACTTCGACGGTGATGCCGCTCGCGCGCAATTCGTCGAAGCCCTTGCCGCTCACCAACGGATTCGGATCGCGCATCGCCGCGACGACGCGGCGAATGCCGGCGGCGATGATGCGGCGCGTGCATGGGCCCGTCCGTCCGAAATGACAGCAGGGCTCGAGCGTCACATATAACGTGGCGCCCTTCGCGCGCTCGGCGGCAGCGTCGAGCGCGAACACTTCCGCGTGCGCCTCGCCTGCCCGCGGGTGCCGGCCGTAGCCGGCGACGATGCCGTCCGGCGTGACCACCACGGCGCCGACCATCGGGTTCGGCGTGGTGACGCCTTCACCGCGACGGGCATGAAACAACGCGCGCCGCATGTGATCGGCGTCGGTCACCATTTTTGCTGGAAGATCGCGTCGACGTATTCCCGGGGAGAGAACGGCAGCAAATCATCCACCGCTTCGCCCACGCCGACATAGCGGATCGGCACCTTCAGATCGTGCGCGATGGCCACGGCGATGCCACCCTTCGCCGTGCCGTCAAGCTTGGTCAGGACGATGCCGGTGACGCCCGCGACGTTGGTGAACTCACGCGCCTGCGCCAGGCCGTTCTGCCCCACGGTGGCATCGAGGACGAGCAGCACGTCGTGCGGCGCGCCGGGAATCTCGCGGCCGGCGACGCGCCGGATCTTGTCGAGCTCGTTCATCAGGTTCGTGCGGGTGTGCAGGCGCCCAGCGGTATCGACGAGCACCACGTCGTTGCGACGCGACTTGGCAGTGGTCATCGCATCGAACACCACCGCGGCCGGATCGGATCCTTCCTTCGCGCGAACCATATCGACACCGGCACGGTCGGCCCAGATCTGCAGTTGATCGACCGCGGCGGCGCGGAACGTGTCGGCCGCACAGATCAACGGCTTCTTGCCCTCCTCGCGCATCTGATTGGCGAGCTTGCCGATCGTCGTCGTCTTGCCGACGCCATTCACACCAACCACGAGTATTACCTGCGGCGCGGTGCGGTCCGCGTTCGCGGCCAGAACCTGCGCCGCTTCGGCGGATCGTCTCAAGCACGCGGAGCATTTCCTCTTTGACGAGATCGCGCAGGCTCTCACCGCGGCGCTGGCGTTTGCGCACGGCTGAGACGATCTCCGCCGTTGCGGCGACGCCGACGTCGGCCATCAAGAGAATCTCTTCGAGATTGTCCGCGGTATCGACGTCGATCTCACGCGTCCGAGCTTCCGGCGTGGCGGCGAGACCGACCATCTCATCGAGGCGATCGAGACGATCCTTGAGCTGCTGCGACGTCTTCTGCAGCCCCTGCTTTAGTTTGTCAAATAATCCCATGAATTAAGACTGCCGACTGCGACTGCCGACTGCCGACTGTTGACTGCCGACTGTCTCAAGCGTGTTCCAGTTTTTGTTTGCGCCCCATCAGGTTGCGGATGGCGAGCTGCGGCGCCGTGCGGCCGGCCAACACGTCCGACATCTCGCGAGCGATGGGGAGTTCGATGTGGTAGCGGGCGCCAAGCGCCAATGCGGCTTCGGTGGTGCGGATTCCCTCCGCCACCATGCGCGTGCCCGCCAGGATGTCTTGCAGTGACTGGCCGCGCGCGAGCTCGATGCCCACCCTGCGGTTGCGGCTCAAATCGCCGGTGCAGGTCAGGACCAGGTCGCCAAGGCCGGCCAGGCCCGACAGCGTTTGCGGTTGCGCACCGGCCGCCACGGCCAGCCGAGACAACTCCGCAAGACCGCGCGTCATCAGCGCGGCCAGCGCGTTATGGCCGACACCCAGTCCTTCGACCACACCGGCCGCAATGGCAATGATGTTCTTCAAGGCGCCGCCAAGTTCAACGCCGACGACATCCGGGCTGCCGTACAGCCGCAATGCCGGCGAACCGAAGTGCGCCATCACCGCTTCGACCACCGCCGGAGAGTTACCGGCCGCGACCACCGCGGTGGGTTGCTCGCGGGCCAGCTCCATCGCGAAACTTGGGCCGGAGAGCACGACCACCTCGCCGAGGTCGGAAAACTCCTCGCGCAGCACTTGCGACATGCGCAGGAGCGAGCCTTCTTCGAGGCCCTTCACCGCGCTCACGACCGTGCACGCGCGCGGCACGTGCGCGTTGGCCGCACGCAGGACGTCACGCAGGCCATGCGACGGCACCGCCATCACGACGAAGGACGCGCCGCTCACGGCGTCCTGGATGTTGGAGGTCGGCGTCAGCGCCCGCGGCAATGAGATGCCCGGCAGGTAGGCCGCGTTCTCCCGCACCGACGCCATCGTCGAGGCGAGCGCGTGATCGCGCGCCCACAGCCGCACGTCGTGGCCGGTCCGCGCCAGGTGCACGGCCAGCGCCGTCCCCCAACTTCCCGATCCGAGTACCGCAATGGTGTGGCTCATGTATCGCTCGTCTGCCGCCCTGTCCGCCGAAGCGCGGAGCGCGAAGGTGGCAGCGCCCGCTCGGTACGCGTCCACAGGCGGACCATGTTGCCGCGATGACGAAAGAGGATTAGTGCCGCGACGATCGTGGCGCCGATATCCACAGCGCGAAGGCCCGGCGTCAGCCACTCGATCACCGGCAGCAGAACCGTGGCGACAATTGACCCGAGCGATACGAAACGCGTGCGCGCCACGATGATCGCGAATGCCACCGCGGCAATGGCCGTGGGCACCGGCGACAGCACGCTGAAGACGCCGCTGGCGGTGGCCACACCCTTCCCGCCGCGAAATCCCAGCCACACCGGATAGATGTGACCGAACACCGCGGCCACGCCGGCGGCCACGCCGGTCACGCCGCCGCCGCCCAGTAATACGGCGCCGGCGCCTTTCGCCGCGTCGGCCAGCATCACCGTAACGGCCATGGGCAGCCCGCTCGTGCGATAGACGTTGGCGGCGCCAACATTGCCGCTCCCGACCTGGCGCAGATCGACGCCGCGCGCGCTTAGCGCAACGAGATAGCCGATCGGAAGTGATCCAACGGCGTAGCCGATCAAAATGGCAGGAGCCAGTTCCACTTTTTCGTTATTGGTTATTCGTTATTTCCAACCAGCGGAGCACTTACCAGTTCAGTATAGTGCGGCCCGTGTTGCGACAGTTTGCTCTGGTAAAGCGACACCTTATCGACGTGCGAGATGGCATTGCGCACCTCGCAGGCCTGCAGGACTTTCGGCCAGTCGAGGCCGGCGCCGGCCATCTTCACGCGCCCGAGCGTGAGGTGCGGCAGTAGCGCCCGATCGTCGAGCTCGACGGCCGCGCCGACGACACGTTTCGAGATCTCGGCTTCGATCGCCGCCAGCTGTGCCGCGCCGTTGATCACGCCAAGCCAGAGCGCCCGCGGATGCCGATTGTTCGGGAACGTGCCGATGCCGCGCCACGCGACGTCGAACGGGGCGATGGGAATCGGCGGCGCCAGCAACCCCTTCAGGCGCTCAACTTCATCCGGCCCGACGTCACCGAGAAACTTGATCGTCACGTGCAAGGCCGACGGCTTTACCCACACGACTTTCGGTGGCATCTTCGCGGCTTCGAGCTTCATCGCCAGCGCGCTGACCACGCGTCCGGCCTCGCGGCGGACGGCATCACCGATGTCGACGGCCACGAACACGCGCACGAGTTACTCCTCGAGAAGATGGCGGCGCAGCATATCGATCGCCCAGTTCGCCGACATCGCCTTGACCATCTCGCGCCCGCCCGGAAACCTGAACGTGCGGACTCGTGACCTACCACTATCCACGGCAATACACACCGTGCCCACTGGCTTCTGCTCCGTTCCGCCGCCGGGCCCGGCAATGCCGGTAACGGCGACCCCGACGTTCACGCCGGCGCGCTTGCGAATGCCGGCGGCCATCGCGAGCGCCACGGGTTCGCTCACCGCGCCATGTTCCTTGATCAACACCTCAGGCACATCGAGCAGCTCCGTCTTGGCGCGGTTGCTATACGCGACCACGCTTCGTTCAACGTACTCCGAGCTACCGGGCACATCCGTGAGGCGCGACGTGGCAAGGCCGCCGGTGCACGACTCGGCCAGCGCCACCCACCAGCCGCGCGATCGCAACAGGTTGCCGACCACGGCCTCGAGGGTCGTGCCATCGGCGCTGACCAGATCCGCGCCAAGTACCGCAGTCAGCTCCGCCACCGCGCGATCGAGGGCGGCGGTTGCAGCCGCGGCGTCTCGTGACTGCGTGACGAGGTGCAGTTCCACCTGGCCCAAGCTGGCAAGGATCGTCGTCTCGATCGGCGGCTGTTGCTTCAGCCATCCCGAGTAGATCGGCTGCACGATCTCCTCGACCACCGATTCGCCTTTCCCGGACACCCGCAGCATGCGCCGGTGCAGCCGCACATCGCCCGCGCGTGCCGCCAGCCGGGTCCGCACATCGCCATCGATCATCGGCTTCATCTCGCGGGGCGGTCCAGGCACCAGCGCGATCACTGCATCACCGTGCTCGATCCACAGCCCGGGCGCGGTGCCATGCGGGTTCGCGAGCACGGTGGCGCCGCGCGGCACTTGTGCCTGCCGCCGGTTGTTCGCGGGCATCTTCCAGCCACGCGCCGCAAATCGCTTCTCCATGGCCTCGACGATCAAAGGATCTTCCTCGAGCGGCAGGTTGAGATGCGCCGCCACCACTTCCCTCGTCAGGTCGTCGTCGGTGGGACCAAGGCCGCCGGTCAGAATCAGCACGCGATGCCGCGACAAGGCATGCACCACGTGCGCGGTCAACTCGTCGCGGTTGTCACCGACAACGGCCTTGAACGCCACCGCGATCCCGAGGTCGTTGAGGACCTGCGTGATGTAGAGCGAGTTGGTGTCGGTCTTCTCGGGGGTGAGCAGCTCGCTGCCCACGGCGATGATGGCCGCCGAAGGTGCAGCAGAAGAAGAAGAAACCAGGGCTACAGAAGGCACAGATTATTAACTTACACGGCCAACCAGGCCGGCGCCATCATCACCGCGATGCGGAGCACCAGGTGTGCATACACCCCGGCCATCGCGTCGTCGGCCATGATGCCGAGCCCGGAAGGAAGATGCTCGAGGCGTCCCGCGGGGAACGGCTTGATCACGTCGAACAGGCGGAAGGTCAAAAACCCGACGGCAATGCCCCACAGCGAGAGCGGCAGGAAGGCCAGCGTGATCAGCATGCCGAGCACTTCGTCGATCACCACAGGCCCCGGATCCTTCCTGGCAAGCGCGCGCTCAGTGCCGGTGGCGGCCCAGATGCCAATCGCCGAGACCGCGACGATGGTGACGAGCTCAGCGGCCGGCGTGCCGGCCCAGCGAACCAGCGCGTAGAGCGCGAGCGCCGCGAGCGACCCCGCGGTGCCTGGCGCGATCGGGAAGTAGCCGACGTAGCCGAAGGTGGCGATGAAGACCGCAAGCCCGCTCATTCGCGGACAACGCGCGTGCCCGCCAGCCGATCGTGCAGCGCGCGATGATCGCTCGTGACCAAGGCGGGAACGTAGGACAAGCCGAGCGTGACCGGCACCAACATGCAGCCCGCGGCGCGCAGCATGCCGCCGGCGGCATCCAACGGACGGCCATCGTCGCTGATGACGCGGAGGTTCATGATCATCTTGCCGACGGTCTGCCCGCCCGCGACGGTAAACGCAGCCACGTAGCCGAACGTCAGGATCGCGAGGAAGCCGGCCAACGGAATCGGCGGCAGCACGCGCACGTCGTCGAAGGTGTTCTGAAGGCCGGTGATGCGAAGCGTCAGGAACAACACGGTCAGGTCGATGGCCACGAGCAGCACGGTATCGATCAATCCGGCGCTGACCCGCGCGCTGAGCGCCGGCGTCTCCATCAACGACGCCACAATGTCGGCGGCCGATCCGCCACCGTGCGGCTCGGCTTCAAGCTGCAAAGGCTCGGAACGCACCGGCCGCGTGGTGCGGGGCCGATTGCGACGCAACTCCGGTGTGGAGCGACGCACGGCCAGCGGCGGCCTCGCCGCGGGCGGCGGCACAATCGGCGCGTCATCGGACGGAAGTTCCGACGACGGTTCAGACGGAAGTTCCGACGAAGGTTCCGACGAGAGTTCCCACAGAGGTTCGGCCAGAGGTTCGGCGACCTCGATCTCGTCAACCTCGACCTGAGGTTCCGCCTCGTCATCGAGGACCGTGATCGTCGGCCCGGTGGACGCCTCTGCCCCGGTTGCCTCCACGGCGGGCTCCGCCGTGCCGAACAATCGATCGAGATCGAGCGCGTTGGCGCTCAACGAGTCGGTCTGACGCTTGAGGGGCGGCAATTCGAAATCGCCGTTCGATTCCAGTCCTCGGTCGGCAGACTGCAGCGCCAACTCGGTCTCGGCGGCGAATGGCGCGAGTGAGAAATCGGTACTGACAGTTCCGACAGCGGTCGGTGGTCTCAAACCCCAGGTAGCCGCACTTCGGGCACTTCATTCTGGTGGTTGTGAGACCGGCGTGGCGGCAGCCGCCGAAGCCGATGCTTCGGCGTTGGCCACGGCCAGAAGTTCGCGTTGAATGTCGGCGCGCATGCGTTCGGCGTCGGCGCGCAAGGCATCACCCACCGGCACGCGATCGAGCGAGCGCAGAGCATCACGGAGCTTGCCGTTCGCAAACATAGCGCGAGCCTCGGTCAAATATGCTTCGGTCGGCGCCGGAATCGGCAATGGCGCGGGGCCAGGAGCAAACTGCGCGGGGGCGCCGATGGTGGCCTGCACCGGGAACCAGTCGGCAAGACCATACGGTGTGACGAGTACGAACGAAATAGCGGCCACGAGCACAATCGCCGCAGCGGTGGCCCACCAACGCGCCAGCGTGCCACGATGCCGCGGCTCGCGCTCCCCTTCCGGGGGTTGGCTGAATGGCCGGCGCCGAACCACCGGAAGAGCGGGGCTGGCCGTCCGGCCAACATCGAGGCGATCGATGCGGCCGAGCACGCCGAGGGCAACGTCGTGCGACGCGCCCTGGTCGAGCGCATCGCTCAATAACTCGCGCGCCCGCACCACCTCGCCCTTGTCGAAGGCGTCGAGGCCCTGATGAACGAGCGCTTCGGAAATACGCTGGCGTTCGGCTTGCGCGCTGCGGGCGCGATCGATGTAGGCGCGCGCCCGATCGTGGGTCCGATCGAGAAATAGCACGCGCGTCCAGAGGTTGATGGCCTGTTCGAATTCGCCGGCGAAGTAGTGATCGAGGCCGGTCACGAGCAGATGCTCGATCCTCGCTTCGTCTGCCGGCTCCTGATGCGCCTCGGAGCGGCGCGGGCCTGACGGGTGCGGGTCGGCCATGTAAGTGCCACGGATTATAGCACTTACAGGTGCACAAAGAGCGGAAGGTGCACAGGGTGCACGGGGTGCACAAGGTGCAATAAGCTGAACCGACATGGCCGTGATCGAATGCGTACCAAATGTCAGTGAAGGCCGCCGGACCGAGGTCATCCAGCGCCTGGCCGACTCGCTCGAGGCGGTTCCCGGATTGCGCGTGCTCGACGTCCAGTCCGACGCGTCGCACAACCGCTCCGTCTTCACGCTCGCCGGCGACGCCGAGGCGCTCGCCGCGGCTATTCCGAAGCTTTTCGAGGGCGCACTAGCGGCCATCGATCTGCGATCGCACAAGGGTGAGCATCCGCGGCTCGGCGCCGTGGACGTGGTGCCGTTCATTCCGATTGAAGGCGCGACGATGGAGGCGTGCGTGCAGCTGGCCAAGCGAGTGGCCGCGGATGTGGCGTCACGGTTCTCGCTGCCGGTGTACCTCTACGAAGACGCGTCGAGTAATCCGGCGCGCAAGAACCTGGAAGATATCCGGCGCGGCGAGTTCGAAGGCCTGGCAGCGAAGATGGCGCAGCTGGCCTGGGCGCCCGATTACGGGCCCGCCACGCCGCATGAGACCGCGGGCGCCACCGTGATCGGCGCGCGGATGCCGCTCATCGCCTACAACATCAACCTCGCCACGAACCGTCTCGACGTGGCCAAGAAAATCGCGGCCGCGGTGCGGATGAGCGGCGGCGGCCTTCGGTATGTCAAGGCGATGGGGATTCCGCTCGAAGGCCGCGGCATCGTCCAGGTATCGATGAACCTCACCAACTACGAGAAGACGCCGATCTTCCGCGTGTTCGATCTCGTCAAGCGCGAAGCGGAACGGTACGGCGTGCAGGTCCTCGAGAGCGAGATCGTCGGGCTCGTGCCGGCGGCGGCGCTCAGGCAGTCGGTCGAGTATTACCTGCAGCTCGAAGGATTTTCCGGAGCGCAGGTGCTGGAGAACAAGCTTAGGTCACGCCCCGGGGCGTAATGCCAAACGCGCGCAGCTTTTTATAGAGGTTCGAGCGTTCCACGCCGAGCACTTCGGCGGTGCGCGACATGTTGCCCTGCTGCGCGGCCAGCGTCTGCAGGATGTAATCCTTCTCGAACCGATCGCGGGCTTCCGACAGCGGCTGCACCGGCCCCTGCGCCGCCGCCGCTTCCTGCACGCCGTCCCGGCCAAGAAATCCGAGGTCCTGCGCGGTGATGGTATCGCCGCTCACGAAGATCAGCAGGCGCTCAATCACGTTGCGGAGCTCTCGCACGTTGCCCGGCCACGAGTACCTGCTGCAGGCGCGCCGCCGCCTCGGGTGCCAGGCGCTTCGGCCGCTTGCCATCCTCGGCGGCCAGCATCGCCATGAAGTGCTCGGCCAGCATCGGAATATCCTGCTGCCGCTCGCGCAGCGCCGGCACGAAGATCGGAATGACGTTCAACCGGAAATAGAGATCTTCACGAAAGCGGCCGGCGCGGATTTCGCTGGGTAGTTCCTTGTTGGTCGCGGCCAGCACGCGCACGTCGACCTTGATGCGCTGAGTGCCGCCGACCCGCTCCATCACCTGTTCCTGCAGGACGCGCAGGACCTTCGCTTGCGTTTTCAAGCTCATGTCGGCGATCTCGTCGAGAAAGATCGTGCCGCCGTTGGCCTGCTCGAAGCGGCCGGGCTTGTCGGCCACCGCGCCGGTGAACGCGCCGCGCACGTGGCCGAACAATTCCGACTCGATCAACTCTTCCGGAATCGCGGCGCAGTTCACCTCGACGAACGGCCCGCTCTTGCGCCGGCTGGTGTGATGAATCGTGCGCGCAACGAGCTCCTTGCCGGTGCCGTTCTCGCCAAGAATCAACACGCGGCCGTTGGTAGGTGCCGCCAGCGACACCTGCTGGCGCAGGTACGCCATGGCCGGACTCTCGCCCACCATGGTGTGCTGCTGCTGGCGATCGACCTTGGCGCGCAACACGCGGTTCTCGGCTTCGAGATCGCGCTGGCGCAAGGCGTTGCGCACCACCAGCACCGTCTTCTCGAGCGACAGCGGCTTCTCGATGAAGTCGAACGCCCCCATCTTGATCGCGCGGACCGCGGATTCAATGTTGCCGTGGCCGGAAATGATCACGACCTGCGAATCGATCTGCCGCTCGCGCAGCCGCTGCAGCGTGGTCAGGCCGTCGAGCCCCGGCAGCCAGATGTCGAGCACCACCACGTCGAACGCCGCGCCGTTGGCCTTCTCGAGGCACTCTTCGCCCGTGCTGGCGGTGTCGACGTCGAAGCCTTCGTCCTTGAGGACCCCGCTGATCGACGAGCGAACGCCCGGTTCATCGTCAACGACAAGAATGGACGCCATCAGGCAGGTAACTCGATGATAAACCGCGTACCGGTGGGCACGTTGTCGGTGACGTCAATGCTGCCGCCGTGTTCGGCGACGATGCGCCGCACAATCGCGAGGCCAAGACCACTGCCGCGGCCTTTCGTCGAGTAGTACGGCAGGAATAATTTATCGCGCTCGGCGGCGGGAATGCCGGGGCCGGTGTCGGCCACCACGATGCGCACCAGGCTGTTCGGCACATCGCGAGCGGTCTCGATCACGATCGTGCCCTGCCGGCCCATCGCCTCGATCGCATTGTCGATCAGGTTGATCATCACGCGCTTCATCTGCTCGGGATCGACGCGCACCTGGTGGACGGCCGGGTCGTAGTGCCGCTGGAACTCCACCGACCCGAACAGCCCGTCGTAGATCGACAGCGTCTCGTTGAGGAAGGCGTGAAACTCCGTGGGCACCGCGCGTGGCGCCGGCATGCGCGCAAACTGCGAGAACTCGTCAACGAGCCCCTTTAGCGATTCGACCTCGCCGATGATCGTCGACGTGCACTCCTGCACGAGATCCTGGAGCGGCGGCGCGAGGTCGCTGAGCTTGCGGCGCAGCCGCTCGGCCGACAGTTGAATCGGGGTCAGCGGGTTCTTGATCTCGTGCGCCAGGCGCCGCGCGACTTCACGCCACGCCGCCACCTTCTGCGCGCGGATCAGCGGCGTCACGTCGTCCACCACCAGCACCGTGCCGTCGAAACTGCCGTCGGTGCCGGCCACCCGCGTGGCCGCCGCCACCACATGGCGCTCGCGCCCGTCGCGCACCAGCGCCACTTCCTGCGCAAAGGAATCCATCTTGGCGCGCGCGGCCTGGTCGAGCACTTCGTTCAACGGCGCCAGGTCGGGCCGCGCGAACACGTCGACCGCGGAACTGCCGACCACATCGGCGGTGACTTCGAGGAGCCGCATCGCCGAGGGATTGATTGTGCCGATGCGTCCGCCGCGATCGATCGAGACCACGCCGGTAGCAATCCGCTCGAGGATGGCTTCGATGTAGCGGCGGCGACCTTCACCCTCCTCGTGCTTGCGCTCGAGATCGATGCCCGCGCGCTCAAGACGCTTGCGCGACTGCGACACTTCCGTGGCCATCGCATTGAAGGCCTCGACCATCGACCCGAACTCATCGGTGCCCTCGTGCTCGATCCGATGGTCATAATGCCCGGCGCCGATTTCCTTCGCCGCTTCAGAGAGCAACAGCACCGGCCGGGTGATGCGTTTGGCGAGATACAGGCCCATCCAGGTGGAGCCCACCAGAATCAGCAACGTGACCATCACGAAGAACGACACGTAGACACCGGCCAGCGGTTGCTTCAAGACCTGCAGTTGCTGGTAGTCCTCGTACGCCTTCGACATCTTGCGCGCCTGGTCCGCGAACTCGCCGGACAGGTACTCGCTGGTCACCACGACGCCGGTAATCTGGCCCGGCGGATTGCGCACCGCTGTCGCGACGTGCACCAGATCGCCGCCGCCGGCGAGCGGATCGATCCGCGTCGGCTCCGCCGCTTCTCCGGATGCAACGCGCGCCGCCAGTGAATCCGCGGACGAGCGGGCCCAGCCTTGCGGCATCGACGGCGAGGTGATATCCACCAAGGAGACCATGGTCAGGGGTTGACCGGGCTCGCGCACGGCGCGATAGACCTGGACCATGACCACGCGCTGTCCCGTCACTTCGGGCGTGACGATCCTCTGCACGCGCGTGAGCGCCGCGTCCGACAGATCCACCGTGCTCAGCGATCGGGCAATGCGTGACGCCTGTTCGGTGATGAGCCGCTGCCGCTCCTGGTAGTAGTCGCCGGCAATGCTGTTGGCGCCGGCGAGGATCTCCGCCATCGGCGCGTTGAACCAGCGATCGACGGCGGTGAGCACCACGCGGCTGCCGACGATCATCACCAGCACCGAGGGAATCACAGTCATGCCCAGCATGGCGAGCACGAGCTTGGCGCGGAAGCGGCCAAACGGCAGGCCGCGCCGCCCGTCCATCAACGACTTGATCACGTTGCGCGCCAGCACGAACACCAGCGCCAGCAGCATGGTGATGTTGGTGGCGGAGAGCGCGATCAGCACGACTTCGGTGAGGAAATCCGGGGACAGCGTCGCCGTGCGATCGGCCACCCAGACAATGCCGCCAAGCGCGGCGAGCAGGATGATGATGCCGGCGAGGATCAGCGGCGGATTGTCGCGAAACGGCCGGCGTCCAGGCGATGCGACCGCCGGCCTGACGGCCGGCCGCGACCCCGTGCTGAGCGGCTTCGCGGTTGCCACGGTGCCTTACTCCTTGTGCCCTTTCAAGGCGCGCACCT
This sequence comes from uncultured Acidimicrobiia bacterium, assembly GCA_963784445.1. GTDB lineage: Bacteria > Acidobacteriota > Vicinamibacteria > Vicinamibacterales > UBA2999 > 12-FULL-67-14b. Next base: position 431,101 of record CAWARO010000005.1, read on the forward strand.
CATGGGCGAAGTCATCCACGTCGCGGAAGTCGCGATAGACCGACGCGAACCGCACGTAGGCGACCTGATCGAGCTTCTTGAGCTCCGACATCACGAGCGCGCCCAATTCGCGTCCCGAGATCTCGCGCTCCGGCCGGTCGTTCAGGATCTGTTCGGCCCGATCCGCGATCTCGTCGATGTCCGCGGGCTTGATCGGCCGCTTCTCGCAGGCCTTGAGCAGGCCGGCCACCAGCTTCGAGCGTTCGAAGCGCTCACGGGTGCCGTCTTTCTTCACGACCATATACGGGATCTCTTCGATTCGTTCATAGCTCGTGAAGCGTTTCTTGCACGTCTCATTCAGGCACTGGCGGCGCCGACGAATGACGTCGCCCTCGCGGCTCTCGCGCGAGTCGACCACCTTGTCGCCGATATCCCCGCAGAACGGACACTTCACCCGATGTCTCCTCTGGCAATCCCACCCAGCTTCAAGCCGTCCTGCACGATGAACAGCAGGCCCGCGAGCGCCACCGGCCCCACCGAGATAGCGTGCAGCACAATGGCCGCGCCAACCGCGGTGTCATTATCGGCGCCAAAAAACGACGTGGCGCCAAGGCGAAACGCCTCGTGAAATCCCCCCACGCCGCCGGGCGTCGGCACCGCGACGCCCACCACGAGGGGCGCCAGCATCAACCAGCTCCCGGTGAACGTCATCGCGATCCCGAACGCGACGGACACCGCCCAGATGCCGCCGCCAATCGTGATCCACAACACGATCGACCACGCCAGTGCCGCCAGGAGCCGCTCGGGCCGGCGCACCACGGCAAATCCCTCCGCAAACGTCTGCGCAAGCTTCGCGAGCGCCACCGCGGCGCGTGCCGGCAAGATCCGTTCTGCCTTCAGCAACCACTCGTGCAGGTTGTCCGGATGCCCGGCCATGAAAAACATCAGCAACAACGCGCCGACCGCCACCGGCGCCATCACCAGGCCGCCAAAACGAATCGCGCTGAACACCGCCGAATCACGCGACTCGACACCTGGATCGAACCACAACAGAAACGCGAGCAGTAACAGCAACACCGCGACGAGGTCGATGACCCGTTCCACGAGAATCGTCGCGAACGCCGCCGTCGCGCTCAGGCCTTCCTTGCGCGCGAGCAGGTACGGCCGAATCACTTCCCCGGCCCGTGCCGGCAACACCGCCGACGCCGCAAACCCGATCACCGTCGTGCGAAACACGTTGCGAAACTTCGTCGGTCCGAGCGGCCCGAGCAGGTATTGCCAGCGCTCGGCCCGAATCACAAAGGTCAACGCCGTCAGCACAATCGACAGCGCAAGAAAATCGCCGCGCGCCGCCGCCACCGCCGTCCACACTCGTTCGAGATCCGCGTTCCTGAGAAAAACCGCAATGAGGCCAATGGCAAGACCGATGACAATGACGGTCCGTATGATGTTGCGCAAGCCATTGTCCATACTACATGACGTGTGGCTTCTGAGCCGCACCCTATGATTGGTGTATTGATTACATCGCGTGACGCGTTTACCATGAGGGTTCTTCACGCGAGCGCCCGTGCTTTCACAACCCCTTCTCGATACACAGTTCGACGGCCTGTCACTGGTCCGTCGCGGCAAGGTGCGCGACGTGTACGCCGCCGGCGACGCGTTGATCCTGGTCGCCACCGATCGCATCTCGGCATTTGATTACGTGCTCGGGTCGGGCATCCCCGACAAGGGCCGCGTGCTCAATCAGCTGTCGGCCTTCTGGTTCGGACGGACCGGCGACATTGTTCCCAATCATTTGATCTCGACGAGCGTCTCGAATTACCCCGCCGCCGCGCGGCGGTTTGCGGCCCAGCTCGATGGCCGTTCGATGCTCTGCACGCGCACTACGCCGCTGCCCGTCGAGTGCGTGGCGCGCGGATATTTGTCGGGGTCGGGCTGGAAGGATTACAAGGCCAGCGGCGAGCTCTGCGGCATTCCGCTGCCGAAGGGCCTGCGCGAGTCGGATCGCCTGCCGGAGCCGATCTTCACGCCGGCGACGAAGGCGGAATCCGGTCACGACGAGAACATCAGCGAAGCTGCGGCGGCGCAGGTCGTCGGTGCCGATCTGCTCGCGCGGCTCAAGCGCGTGACGATGGCGCTGTACGAGCACGGCGTCGCGCACGCGGAATCCAAGGGGATCATTCTCGCGGACACGAAATTCGAGTTCGGGATTACCGGCGCCGGCGAGTTGATCCTGATCGATGAAGTCATGACGCCCGACTCATCGCGCTACTGGCCGAAGGACTCTTATTCGCCCGGCGGCCCGCAACCGAGCTTCGACAAGCAATACGTGCGCGACTATCTCGAGTCGATCGAGTGGAACAAGCAACCGCCGGTGCCCTCCCTGCCGGATGACGTCGTCCGTAACACGCGCGCCAAGTATCTCGACGCCTATCGCCGCCTCACGGGCAGGGAACTGGAAGTTGCCGTTGCATAAGCTGCTGGATCAGTTGGTGTCTGAAATGGTGGCGCGCGGGGTTCACTACGAGGATGCGCGCCGTGAATTCGACAAGCGTTTCCTCACGATGGTGATCAACAAGACCGACGGCAACCTGTGCAAAGCGGCCGACACGCTCGGCGTGCATCGCAACACGCTCACGCGCAAGATCAAGGAACTGAAAATCAGGACCTAGCTCGTCTGTTGCGGATGGCCGACATCGTTCCTATTGACGGTCTTTCCCCCCTCCGCTATGATTAGCAGTCGTGCATGTTGACTGCTAGCTCATAGGGCTGTCGACTGCCAGCACTCGTAAGACCATACAGGTAAGAACTACCTCAACCAGTTACGCAGAGACGGAGAGCACCACATGGCTTTAAGACCGCTCCACGACCGCATCCTCGTGCAGCGCATCGAGGAAGAAGAACAGAAAGTCGGCGGCATCATCATCCCTGATTCGGCCAAGGAAAAGCCGCAGCAGGGCAAGGTGGCAGCCGTCGGCGCCGGCAAAGCCGACAAAGACGGCAAGCGCATCGCGCTGGACGTCAAGCAGGGCGACACCATCCTGTTCGGCAAGTACTCCGGACAGGAAGTCCGGGTCGATGGCGAGGATTACTTGATCATGCGCGAAGACGAAGTGCTCGCGGTGATTGAGGGCGGCAAGAAGAAATAACCAGCTGACGGAGAATTCACTCACATGGCTAAGCAGATTATTTACGGCGAGCAGTCGCGCCAGGCGATCCTCCGCGGCGTCAACGCTCTCGCAGACGCGGTCAAGGTCACCCTCGGCCCCAAGGGCCGCAACGTCGTGCTCGACAAGAAGTTCGGCTCCCCCACCATCACCAAGGACGGCGTGACGGTGGCCAAGGAAATCGACCTCAAGGACCCGCTCGAGAACATGGGCGCGCAGATGGTCCGCGAAGTCGCCAGCAAGACGTCGGACACGGCCGGTGACGGCACGACGACAGCAACCGTGTTGGCGCAGGCGATCTACCGCGAGGGCGCGCGTAACGTCGTGGCCGGCGCCAACCCGATGGAACTGAAGCGCGGCATCGAGAAGGCCGTCGAGGCGATGACCGCCGAGATCAAGAAGATGGCCAAGCCGGTGAAGGGCAACATGATCGCCCAGGTCGGCACCATCTCGGCCAACAGCGACGAGACCATCGGCAAGATCATCGCGGAAGCGATGGAGAAGGTCGGCAAGGACGGCGTCATCACCGTTGAAGAGGCCCGCACGCTCGAAACCACGCTCGACGTGGTCGAAGGCATGCAGTTCGATCGCGGCTACCTCTCGCCGTACTTCGTGACCGACCCCGAGCGCATGGAAGTGGTGCTCGAGAACCCGGTGATTCTGATCCACGAAAAGAAGATCAGCTCGATGAAGGACCTCCTGCCCGTGCTCGAGCAGGTGGCGCGCCTCGGCCGTCCGCTGGTGATCATCGCCGAAGACATCGAAGGCGAAGCGCTGGCGACCCTGGTCGTCAACAAGCTGCGCGGCACGCTGCAGGTCGCGGCCGTCAAGGCACCGGGCTTCGGCGATCGCCGTAAGGCGATGCTCGAAGACATTGCCATCCTCTCCGGCGGCAAGGCCATTACCGAAGACCTCGGCGTCAAGCTCGAGAACATCAAGCTCGAGGACCTCGGCAAGGCGAAGAAAATCACCATCGACAAGGACAACACCACCATCGTCGAGGGCGGCGGCGACGCCAAGGCCATCGAGGGCCGCGTCAAGCAGATCCGCGTCCAGGTCGACGAGACCACGTCTGACTACGATCGCGAGAAGCTGCAGGAGCGCCTCGCGAAGCTCGTGGGCGGCGTGGCCGTCATCAAGGTCGGTGCCGCCACCGAGACCGAGATGAAGGAAAAGAAGGCGCGCGTGGAAGACGCGATGCATGCCACCAAGGCGGCCGTCGAAGAGGGCATCGTCCCCGGCGGCGGCGTGGCACTGATTCGCGCCAGCAAGGCGCTCGAAGGCCTGAAGCTCGAGGGCGATCAGAAGATCGGCGTCGCCATCATCAAGCGCGCCATCGAAGAGCCGTGTCGCTGGATTGCGGCCAACGCCGGCCACGAAGGTTCGATCATCGTGGCGCAGGTCAAGGAGGGCAAGGGCGACGAAGGCTTTAACGCCGCGACCGAGACCTTCGAAGACCTCGTCAAGGCGGGCGTGATCGACCCGGCGAAGGTGGTGCGCAATGCACTCCAGAACGCCTCGTCGATCGCGTCGCTGCTGCTGACCACCGAAGCACTGATTTGCGACATTCCCGAAGACAAGAAGGAAACCGCGGGCGCTGGCATGCCGGGCGGCGGCGGAATGGGCGGAATGTACTAGATTTAAGATTGTAGATTGGCGATTGCAGATTTATTTCACAGATTTATTTCTGCAAAATCTGAGATCTAACATCTGAGATCTGAAATCTAAGAGGCCCGGTGGGTGAAAACCTGCCGGGCCTTTTCTTTTGAGGGTTGCCCCTTTCGGGGGATTCGCGGCCCACGCCTCCTCGCACACCATGAGTCTTGGGGAAGGTTAGTTTCCTCCAAGGTGGTAGGCCCGGGAGCACGCTACTCCCGGGCCCTTTTTTTAAATTTGTTGTTTCGCGATGTCGAATGCGGGCCGCGCGTTGCTACAGGCTGGTCGTCAGCAACTGCACGTCCGGATGCGTGCGCTTCACGTAGTCGAGCGCCCACTCCGATTCGAACAACATCACCGGTCTTCCCTCGCGATCGGTGACGCTGCGTGTGCCCGCTGTTGACGCGGTCATCGCCGCCACTTTGTCCGCTGGGCCGACTACCCAGCGCGCAGAGGTGTAAGGCAACGACTCGACGTCCGCTTCGACGTTGTATTCATCTTTCAAGCGGACGGCGAGCACTTCGAGCTGAAGCGGACCCACCGTACCGAGAATCGGTTCGCGCCGGCCCATCATCGGAAACAGCACCTGCATCAGCCCTTCTTCTTCGAGCTGGCGAATCGCTTCGTCGAATTGCTTGAAACGCACGTCGCGCAGTCTCGCGACGCCGAAGTGCTCCGCCGGGAAGCGCGGGATCGCCGGATACTTCAAGGGCATCCCCGCGTACAGCGTGTCGCCGATCCCGAACTGACCTGGATTCACCAGTCCCACCACATCGCCGGGAAATGCTCTCTCGATGGTTTCACGCTTGCCGCCGAAGAATCGATACGGCCGCGACGCGCGGATCTCCTGGCCTTCGCGCGCGTTGGTAATCACCATGTCTTTCTCGAACACGCCCGAACAGACGCGGAGAAAGGCGACGCGATCGCGGTGGCGCTTGTTCATGTTCGCCTGGATCTTGAACACGAACGCGCTGAAGTTCGGCGCCTCGGGCGGGATGACGCCGTGATCGCTCTCGCGGCCCTTCGGCGGAGGCGCGAGCTCAGTCAGGGCGTACAGAAACGGCTCCAACCCAAAGTTCGAGAGTGCACTTCCGAAGAACACCGGCGTGTGGCGGAAATCGAGGTACGCCTCGTGATCGAATTTGGTGCCCGCGCCGGTGACCAGCGAGGTTTCTTCGATCAGGTGCTGCCATGCTTCATCGCCCACGAGCTCGGCGAGCTTCGGATCGTTCGCCGACCCAACGTTCACCGGCGCCGGATGCGCGCGCTCCTTGCGATCGTAGAGATGGACGATCCCCTGCTGCAGATCGAAGACACCGCGGAACCGATCGCCGCTGCCGATCGGCCAGTTCATCGGCACGGCGTGAATGCCGAGCACGCGTTCGATTTCGTCGAGGAGGTCGAAGGGATCGCGGCTCGGCAGGTCCAGCTTGTTGATGAAGGTCAGCACCGGCAGCCGCCGCAGCTTGCAGACCTCGAACAGCTTCCGCGTCTGCGACTCGATACCCTTGGCCGCGTCGATCACCATCACCACGCCGTCCACCGCGAAGAGCGTCCGGTAGGTGTCTTCGCTGAAGTCCTTGTGGCCGGGCGTATCGAGCAGCGTCAGGTGATGCTGGCCGAGGTCGAACTCGACCGCGGCGGAGGTCACCGAGATGCCGCGCTCGCGCTCGATGTCCATCCAGTCGGAGACGACATGCCGATCGGTCTTGCGGCCCCGCACCGCGCCGGCCAGCTCGATTGCGCCGGCGTACAGCAACAGCTTTTCCGTCAGGGTGGTCTTGCCGGCGTCTGGGTGGGAAATGATCGCGAACGTGCGCCGGCGCTCGACTTCAGCCTTCAGCGCCGGATTGGTGGCTACGGTTTGCAAGAATTCTACGAACGGCACGTAGAGGCGGGACTTCAGTCCCGCCTGGCGGGCGGCACTAAATGCCGCCCCTACGTACTATTTCAACTCCGCTATGAATTTTACCAGTTCCTCGCCCCAGATCGCAGGCAGCGAGTGGGTGCCGTGGCCGCGCGTGGCATCGGTGATTGGGAGCAGGATGAAGCGGCCGCGTTTTACCTGCTTGATCAGGTCCTGCATCATCGGCAACTCAGGCGGATTCACAAAGTCGTCCGCGGAATTGATGGCTAACAGCGGGGCCGTGATCTTTGCCACGTGCGGCGCGGGGTTGTAGTCCTCGATGGCGTGATAGTGATACAGCATGTCGTTCGCGTCGGTGTTCTTGGAGCGCGACGCCACCTGATCCGCCACCCACTTGTCCGTGGCCGCAATGGTCGGAAACTGTTTCTGCCATTGCAGCGGCGTGCTCGTGGCCATCAGCAGGAAGCCGATGGCGCTGGCGAGCCCGCGCGGCTGTTCCGTGTAGTTACCGTGCTGCCAGGTCGGATCCGTTTCGATCGCGTCGATCAGGAACTTGCGCCACACGCGATTGCGTCCGCCGATCTCGACGGGGTTACTCGCCAACGGCACCAGGCCCGCCGCGAACTCCGGATACATGTAGCCCCAGTTCCACGCGTGCATCGCGCCCATCGACGTGCCCATCACCAGCTTGAGGTTGGTGAGCCCGAGCCCCTTCGTCACGAGCGCGTGTTGCAGCCGCACCATATCGGTGTAACGGTACTTCGGGAACTTCATTCGCGAGCCATCGCTTGGCTTGCTCGACTGGCCGTGGCCGACGTTGTCGGGAAGGATGATGAAGTATTTCTCGGCATCGAGCGGCTGCCCCTTGCCGAACAACCGGCCGCCGTAGGTGGCGCTCAAGAATCCTGCGCCGCTGCCGCCGGTGCCGTGGAGGATCAACACGCCGTTGCGGACCACGCCGTCCGCGTCCTTGCGCGGTGTGCCCACCGTGCGGTAGTGAATCTTCACTTCCGGCAGGCGCTCACCGCTCGTGAACACGTAATCGCGCGCCACGAAGTCGCCTTCAACTGGCGCGGGAAACGCCGCGGGTTGCGCCGATGCGTTGACGGCGAGCGTGGTGAAAACGAGAGCGAGGATTGTGCGCGTCATGCGCGCAATGGTAACAGCCCTGATGGCCTGATGGCCTGATGGCCTGACTATCGGAGAGTAAACGTCAGCTCGATCGTGATGATCACGGGCACCGGCTCGCCCTGCCGCATGCCGGGACGGAAACGCCAGAGCTTCGCGGCCTTGATGGCTTCCTGATCGAGACCGAAAATCGGATCGAGCGAGCGCGTCACCTTGACGTCACCCACCGAGCCGTCGGGCATCACGATGCACTCGAGCCACACCGAGCCCTGCACTTTGGCGCGCATGGCGTCCGCGGTGTAAGCCGGTTTCACCTCGCGTAACACGGTGGGCAGCGTGATGCCGGAGCCCGGGCGATACGCGCCGCCACCGAAACCACCGCCGAATCCCGGACCAAGCCCAGAGCCCTGCCCACTGCCCGCACCGGTGCCTGGCCCGGCCCCGGCACCTCCGGTCGTTGGGGCTGACGGCGAAATCACACCAGGCAGCGTCATCTCGGCCTCGGACATCGGTTTGAAAGGCACCACCAGCTCTTGCGGAGGCGGTTCTTTCGGCTGCTCTGGCGTTGGATCGGGCGGCTTCTGCGCGGGAACAGAAATCGGATCTTTCTTTTGCGCGACTTCAGCCTTACGCGGAGGTTCCGGCTTCGGGTCGCCGCCGCCACCGCCGCCGCCACCTGGACCGGGAATTGGCAGGAACGCAATCATCGGGAGTTCTTCGACGAGGCTCGCGGGCAGCACTTGCGGAGCCAGGCGCACCATCAACAGGATGATCGCGATCAGGGCCAGATGGGCCGCCACCGACGCGCCCGTACCGACCTTCGTCTGCTGCGCTTCGAGCGCAAAGCTGTACTCCTCCGGGCGATCGTCAAGCCGCAGCTGCGACGCACGCGTTACCTCGGGCGTTTTCTTGCCGGTCGCCTTCGCCATCAGGATCCTGGAATTCCGCTGAAAATCATTCTGACCGACGGGTTCGGGGCTTACAAGTGCAAACCCAGCGCCATAAGTATTTGACGCCATTACGGGACAGAAGGCTTCACGGGGCCCAAATTCCTGCCAAAATCAGCCGCGGTGCTACAATTGGCCTCGACTGCTGATTCCGCGGTCTTAAGGAGCTGACATGCTTGCCCTCTTCGGGCCCATCGGATTGCCGGAAATGCTGATCATTCTGGCGATCGTCATTCTCATTTTCGGCGCGAACCGTCTGCCCGAGCTGGGCAAGGGGATCGGCGCCGGCATCAAGAATTTCAAGAACGGCATGAAGGACTAGCGAGGCTGCGCTAGTCAGAGCACGAGACGGACATCACCCGTTCGTCTCGTGACGCGCTCCCGATCGAGATATTCCAGCAGCGGGATCGCAAACTTCCGGCTCACACCGTACCGTTCCTTGAACGCGGCGACGTCCACCGTCGCGCGTCCGCCCGGCGCCGAGGCTTTGAGCCCCGCCACTTCCGCTTTCAATTGCTGCAACGGTTCGGCGTGAAACACGATGGTGTCCAACCGCACCAGCACTTTCTCTCGCAGCAATAACGTCGTCAGCTTGTCGATAATCGCCTTTGGCGCCTGCGCGGCCGCTTCAACCGCCGCCGCATCGGGCGGCTTGAGACCGCCCGCTCGATAGGCCTCGACAATCGCGGTTCGCACGCGATCGTCCGCGCCGGTCACGGTCACGCGATGCGTGGCAAGCGCCAGGCGATCGGTGCCGGCGAGCGCCTTCCGCGCCTTGAGATCGTCGAGCACGCGATCGAACACCGCGGCGTCGGCGCGGCGGAAGATCTTCTCGCGGGCCTCTTCACGCGGCAGGCCTTCGCTCATCGGTTGCGCTTTGTGGAACGCCGCAACGGCGGCGAGGATCGCCTCGCCGGCCTTCGCCAGATCCGATTTCGCCAATAACCGATCGCCGGCGATCACGACATCGCGGCCTTCGAGTTGCTTGACGATGGCCGCAACCCGACCGGGCGCGACGCCCGCGCGCGACACCAGCGCGCGCTTGTCGATGCCGGTCAGGCCTGCGGCAGCGATCATCGCAAGGATCGCGGCGATCTCGTCCTTCTCATTGATGCGAAGCCGCTCGAGGCTGGCGCGGCCTTCGGTCGATCGAATGCCTGCCCGCGTCGGCGCCGGGTCGAGCACGATGCCGCCGCCGATGGTCATCGGCGGTGAATAGGCGCGAATGATGAATCGATCGTGACGCGTCAGCACAGCAGGCGCCTCGAGCCGCAACCGCACCAGCGCACTCGCACCAGGCGCGATCTCTCCTTCCGACGCTCCCGCGATCGACACGCGGCCGAGGACCTCCGCGGTCCCGTTGTGCACGCGTACGCGCGCCCCGTGCTTGAGCGGTTTCGCCGCCGGCAGCAAATCGATCGCCGCGTCGATGCGGCGCGTAACGCTCAGCGTGCCGGGCGCCGCCAGCGTTTCTCCGCGCGACACGCCACCGACGTCGACGCCGCCGAGATTGATGGCGGTCCGCTGGCCGGCGATCGCCTCGCTGGCAGTGCGGCCGTGCACCTGGATGCCGCGCACCTTGACCTTGCGGCCCACTGGCAGTACCGCCAACTCATCGTCCGGCGCAATGCGGCCCGACACCAACGTGCCGGTCACCACCGTGCCGAAGCCCTTCATCGAGAACGCGCGATCGATCGGCAGGCGCGCCGCGCCGTCGGCGGGTCGGTTGGTGACGAGCGCCGCCTGGGCGGCGATGGCGGTGCGCAAGGCGTCAAGTCCGTCGCCCGTCGTCGACGACACGTCGATCACGTCCGCGTTCTCCAGGAACGATCCCTTGACGAGCCGGGCTACGTCGTCCCTGACGAGCGCGCGGGTGTCCGTGTCGGCCAGATCGGATTTCGTGATCACCACGATGCCGCGCGGGATGCGCAGCAGTTTGCAGATATCGAAGTGCTCGCGGGTTTGCGGCATCACCGATTCGTCGGCGGCGACGATCAGCAGCACGCAATCGATACCGCCCACGCCCGCCAGCATCGTCCGGACGAAGCGCTCGTGACCGGGAACGTCGACAAAGGCGACCCGCGTTGAGCCGATGGTGGTGTGCGCGAAGCCCAGCTCGATGGTGATACCACGAGCTTTCTCTTCCTTGAGGCGATCGGGATCGATCCCCGTCAGCGCATGGACGAGCGAGCTCTTGCCATGGTCAATATGACCGGCGGTGCCGACGACGATGCTTTGCATGCTCTGGCGATTGGCTACTTCCGTTTTGCTCGTTCTTTTTTTCCCAGCCGCTGCTTGCGCTTCCGGCGCTCATCCTGGGTGCCCTTACGCTGTTCCTTCTTGGGTCGTGCCGAGCTGCGTGACGCGCCGCGCGTTCGCTCGTCGCGCCGCACCTTCTCCAGTACGTCCTCGAGCCCGAGATCGATCTGACGCCGCTCCATGTCGACCCGGATGATCTGCACCTTGACCTGATCACCGAGACGATAGGTCTTCTTGGTGTTTTCACCAAACAGCGCGTGCTGTTGCTCGCGGTAGCGGTAGTAGTCGTCGGCCATCGTGCTGACATGCACCAGGCCTTCGACGTAGTGATCGATCAGCTCGACGAACATGCCGAACGGCGCGACGCCGGTGATGTAGCCCTCGAACACGTCGCCGACCTTGTCGGCCATGAACCGGACCTTCTTCCACTGCAGGATCTCGCGCTCGGCGTCGGCGGAGCGCTTTTCCATCTCCGACGTGTGACGGCCGGCTTCCGGCAGGTCTTCGTCAAGCTCCGCCCGCCGCTCGTCGTTGACCTTCGTGGTCCGCAGTTCACGCAGCAACCGGTGCACGACCAGATCGGGATAGCGGCGGATCGGCGACGTGAAATGCGTATAGGTCGGCGCCGCGAGTCCGAAGTGGCCCACATTCATGGGGTCGTAGCGCGCCTTCTGCATGGTCCGCAGCATCAGGAACGCGATCGGCCGCTCGGCCGGGTTGCCGCGGATCTTCTTCACCAGCTTCTGGAAGTGCATCGGCGTCACCGAGCTCTCGCCCGCGCCGAGCGAATACCCGAACGCGCTGATGAACTCCTCGAACTGCAGCACCTTCAGCGGATCGGGCGGCTCATGGATGCGATAGAGCGCCGGCATGCCCTTCGATTCGAGGTGTCCCGCCACCGTTTCGTTCGCGAGCAGCATGAACTCTTCGATGAGCCGATGCGCGACGTTACGTTCCGACGCGACGATGTCTTCGATGAAGCCGTCCTCGTTGAGCACCACCTGCGCTTCCGGCAGGTCGAAGTCCACCGACCCGCGCCGGTGGCGCCGGTCGTTGAGGATCACGAACAGCTCCTTCATGAGCTCGAACATCGGCACCAGCTCGCGGTACTTCGCAAGCGCGTCGGGATCGCGATCGGTCAGGATCGCGTTCACGTCGGTATAGGTCATGCGCGCATCGCTGCGGATGATGCCGTCGTGCATCTCATAGCGGGCCACGTCGCCGCGTGCGGTCACCTCCATCAGGCACGACTGCACCAGCCGATCGACATTGGGCCTGAGGCTGCACAGCCCGGTGGCGAGCGCCTCGGGGAACATGTGCACCGCGCGCTCGGGGAAATAGACGGAGGTGCCGCGCTGATACGCTTCGGTATCGAGCGCCCCGCCCTCGTGGACGTAATGCGCCACGTCGGCGATATGCACGCCGAGCAGGTAGTGGCCGCTCTTCAGCTGTTCGATCGAAATCGCATCGTCGAAGTCGCGCGCGTGCTCGCCATCAATGGTCACGACCTTGCGGTCACGGAAATCCGTGCGCCCGGCCATGTCTTTCTCTTTGACCGCGCTGCCGATGCGCCTGGCCTCTTCGACCACCTCCGGCGGATGCTTGTCGGGGATCCCGTACTTGCGCAGGATGATCTCGGTGTCGACACCCGGATCGTTGATGTCGCCGAGTACCTCGACGATCCGGCCGGCCGGGCCGCGCGTCGGCGTCGGCCAGCGGGTCACTTCAACCGTGACCATCTGCCCCGGTTCGGCATCGTTGGTCTCGTTGCGAGCGATGACGATGTCCGCGGTCAGGCGCTTATCGAACGGCGCCACGAACCCGAGTCCGGACGCGTCGACTTCATAACGCCCGACCACGGTGCTGGTGCCGCGCTCGAGTACCTGGACGATGCGGCCCTCGGCGCGGCCGTCCTCGCGATAGCGCTCGATGCGCACCACGACGCGGTCGCCGTGCAGCGCCTCCTTGAGGTTATGCGCAGGAACGACAATGTCCTTCTTGAGACCTTCGATCGGCCGCTCTGGAGCCACGAAGCCGATGCCAGAGGAATGGCCGTCGAGCTTGCCGACCACGAGGTCCATACGATCGGGCAGACCATAGCGGTTGCCTTTAATCTGAATCAGCGCCCCGTCGTTGACGAGGTTGCGGAGGTTGCGCTTGAACGCCACGCGCTCCTCGCGCGGGATTCGCAGTTCGCTCAACAACTCGCGCGGCGTGGCCGGATGCTGCACACGTTCGCGCATGCGTTGCAGTAGGTCTTCCTTAGTCAATCAATATCACCTGTAAGTCTCCGACATTCGTGTCGGTGCGCCCGAGCCGGACGACATCGTCCAGCGGCGCGAAAAATGACAGCGAGTCGTTCGCTGCAAGATATTTGCCCGGCGCATCAAGGGTGAGCGTCGAGGCCCGCGCCAGCGTCGTCGAGTCGACGAGGCCGCCGGCAACGCCCGATGAGCCATCGATGCCGTCGGTGCCGACGCTGGCCATTGCCATCGCAGTGGGCACGGCGATCGACTCGACAAGGGCGAGCGCAAACTCGAGGTTGCGGCCGCCTCTGCCCTGTCCGGTGACGCGCACCGTGGTTTCGCCACTGGAGATCACACAGGCCGGGCGCGGCGTGCCGCGTGTCAGTTCCTGCACCCGCGCGAGCCAGCGCGGCGCCATTTCGCGGGCTTCGCCGGTCACCGGCTCCGCAATCACCGTCGGATGATAGCCGCGCGCGAGCGCGGCCTGCCGGGCGCCTTCCATCGCATCCATGCGGCTGCCGATAACCATCGCCTGCGAGCGCTTGAGTAACGCATCCCCGGGCTTGGGCGTGTCGGGAATGGCGCCGGCCACGCCGCGGGCGATCACGTGCCTCACCTCGGAGAGATGCGCATCGCCGCCAAATCGCGCGAGCGCCGCCGCGGCATCGGCCCACGTCGTAGCATCGGGCACGCCGGGGCCCGAGCCGATCGCGTTGAGGTCGTCACCGACCACGTCCGAGATGGCGAGCGTGACGGTGGTCCCAACGCACGCCGCGGCCAGTCGCCCGCCCTTCACTTTCGATAAGTGGCGGCGCACCGTGTTCAGCGCGTGAATGTCGGCGCCCGACGCCATCATCAGCTTCGTCGTCTCGATTTTGTCGGCCAGCGAAATGCCGTCGATAGGCGCGGCCATCAGCGCCGACGCGCCTCCCGACAGAAGAATCACGAGCGCATCGCCCGAGTGCACGCGCTCGGCCAGCGCAACGGCCCGCTCACCCGCCGCCTGGCTGCGCGCATCCGGGAACGGATGGCTCGACTCGATCCATTCAATGGAGGTCGGCAGATCGGGGTGAGTGTGCGTGCCGATCGCCAGCGCCTGCTGAACCTGGAGATGCCGCACGGCGAGAAATGCCGACGCCATTGCCGCCGCGGCCTTCCCCACTGCGATCACGTGCGCCGGCCGGCTGGTGAGAACATCCGCGATCGGCAAGCGCAACGCACGATCGATCACACGTCGCGCGCTCACGGCATCCACGCCGGCGCGGATGATGAGGTCGAGATCCTTCTTGAACTGTGCGATCTGAGCGATCAGTGAACCTGGCCGGTGTCGGACCAGCCGGAGAGGCCGGTCACCACGTCGAACTCGCGGAGTAACTTGGCGACTGTTTGTTCGGCGTTGGCGTCTTCGGAGAGTCGATCGAGGTCGGCGATGATTTTGAGGAGGGCGGTTTCGACGTTCTGGATGGCCTGTGCGCTGTAATACTCACGCTGGGCCTGGAGGCATTTGTGGTGCTTGAGAAATTCTTCGCGATAGAACTCCGTCAACACTGAGACCCCCGGTGGTGTTGCGCGATCCAACAGGAAGCCCGGGATTCGGGTTCTTGCTCTCGGCATATTGGGTTGTCTCTCAGTGTAAAGAAGCCGCATGGATGTGTCAACGGTGTGCCGCCGTTGATGCGAGGGTCCCGGCCGCCGCCCCGACGCTGATGCCGCCCAGGAGCATGATGGCGATTTCGCCATAGCCGAGGAAGCGCAGTTGACCCGCACCCGCCAGGCCCGCCAGGTCCGTCCCAACCCATTGCCCAAGCAGCGAATACAAAATTGAAATTGCCACCAGCGCGACCGCTGCGCCCAGGCCGCCGAGCAGCAGTCCCTCGACCACAAAGGGGCCACGGATAAAGGTGAACGGCGCGCCGACCAGCGCCATGATTTCGAGCTCATCGCGACGCGCGTAAAGAGAGAGGCGCACGACCGCCCCGACCGTAAAGGCGGCGCCGAGCATCAGGATGCCCGCGACCAGGGCGCCGGCCACCCGGGCGCTGCCGACCACGCCGAGCAGCCGCGCCAGCCACCGTCGATCGAACTGCACGTCGGCCACGCCTGCACGTCCCGACACATCGCGCGCAAGGGTTTCGGCGGCCGCATCGGCGTCCGCCTCGGTGCGCAGCCGCACTTCCAGCACTGGCGGAAACGGATTCATCGAGAGCGAAGAGGTCACGTCGGCGAGCTCCGGGAAGTCGGCCCGGAAGCGCTGGAGCGCCCGCTCTTTCGACATGTATTCGACGGCGGCCACTTCGGGACGCGCGCGGAGCATCTGCTCGAGCGCCTGGCGTTCCGCATCCGTGGCGGTGTCCTGCAGATACACCGAAATCTCGGCCGCTTCGAGCCAGCGATCGAGCATCCCCTGCACGTTGACCGAGAGCAGCAGGAAGCCGCCGAGCGTGATGAACGCAATCGCGATCGTGCCGATCGAAACCAGTGCCGACCGCCCGGAGCGCCACAGGCTGGCGAGCGCTTCTTCGAAGGCGTAGCTAACGACAGTCACGACGCCGGCTCCGCACTTCCGGGCTGCCGGCCATGCTCGAGCTGAATGACACGGCGCCCTACCCACTTGATCAGCTCGCGATCGTGTGTCGCTACGAGCACGGTGGTGCCGCTGGCGTTGATGTCGCGGAACAGGCTCATGATCTCAAGCGACAGGTCGGGATCGAGATTGCCGGTCGGCTCATCGGCGAGGACGATGTGCGGCTCGTTCACGAGCGCGCGCGCCACGGCCACACGCTGCTGCTCGCCGCCCGACAGCTCGAGCGGATAGGAGTTATGACGATGCTGCAGACCCACCCATTTCAGCACCTGGTAGGTGCGGCGCCGCTGTTGTTCGACGGGCTGCCCGAGCACCCGCAGCACGAAGGCGACATTTTCGAAAATGGTTTTTGAGGGGATGAGCTTGAAGTCCTGGAACACGAAGCCGACCATGCGCCGGTACGCCTGGACCTCGGCCGGCGATAGCGTCGACAAATCGCGGCCGTCGACAATCACCGAGCCCTCGGTGGGCCGTTCCTGCATCAGAAGCAGCCGCAACAGCGTGCTCTTGCCGGCGCCGCTTGGCCCGGTCAGGAACGCGAACTCGCCTTTCTCGACCTTCAACGTCAGATCGCGGATCGCATAGTCCTCACGACCGTACATTTTCGTCAACGACTGCGTTTCGATCACGGCCGGTAGTCTACTAGCTTCAGTCGCACGCGGCCGAATCCGGCCGTGATGTCGGCGGCGAGCGGCACGCGCCGCGCGTCGGCGCTAATCCAGAGCGTGGCCTCGACCGCCTGCCGCCGCTGCACGCGCGTCGTCAGGCGGGGCTCGACGCGATACGCGGCCTGAGGTCCGCCGAACGCATCGACGGTTTCCGGAGCCCCGACGGTGACCACGGCCTTCATGTTGCGGCCCGCCTCGTTGACCGGCATCTCGAAGGTCGTGCCGCCGGCCAACGGCAGCGCGCGGAAGTACCACAGGGCGGCCAATGAATCGCGCGCATGCGCGGCCAGCGGCAGCGCTAGCGCGGTGGCGTCGCGGGCCGCGGCGGCGCTATCGCCCGTGCGCACGTTGCGGGCCTGGTGATCGTAGGCGAACACGCGATCGACCGATCGCCGGCCTTCGCGCAGGAATCGCTGGTGCAGGAGTGGCGTGAGCTCAGCAGTGGTCGAGGTGCGGAAACGATCGCGCGCTTCGAAGAATCGGGAGACCCACGCCGCGGTCTCAGCCGTGGCCTCGAAGACCCATTCCGGGGCGGCGCCTTCAAGACCGGCATCGGACGGTGCGGGCGCGACCACCGACAGCACGATCGTTCCGGCCGCGAGATCGAGCGGGCCGGTCAGCCATTGCACCGAGTAGGTCGCCACTTCGCCAATCCTGAATGGCGCCGGTCCAGGCGCCGGGGGCGCGGCAACTTCCACGTCTTCCAGCGCCGCCTCGTTCTCTTCGGTCCACACCAGCTCGTACACCGTCTCATCGCCAAACGTTTCGCGCTCGACGTACGGCGAGTCGGGCCGATCGGCGCCGCGAATTGGTTCCGGCGACACCACGAACCGCACCTCGAGCTCGCGGAGCGTGGCGCGCGCGTCGATCGACGAGGGGTCGGCCACCGCATCGGCCACCGACGTGAAGAACGCCGGCCGCTGGCCCGAATAGCCGTTGACGATCGGCCGCGCGTGCTCGAGCGAGCGGACCATGTCGACCGAATTGGCCTTGTCGAGCGTGAGCGGCAGATACAACACGGCGCCGCGTGCGGGTTGCTCACGCAACCACCGGCCGACTGGTGTACTCGTTTCCGGCGCCGCCACCAGGTTCAGCGGCGCGTTGACGTACTCCGCCATCATGAGCGCGCCCAGCACGGCCACCACGCGCGTGCTGAGCTTCGCCTTCGCGATCCCGATCGCCGCCAGGAGACACACGCCCATGATCGCCACGGCGGCGAATCGGGCCGGCGATCGAATCGCGTGGAACCCGAACACCAGGTTTGCGGTCCTCGCGTAGAGCGCGCGGGCGCCCTCCGGACCAAGGGACAGCACGAAGCCCACCACCACCAGCGACAGCGACGTGACGACCGCGGGCCACGCATCGGTGCGCCAGCCTTTCACGACGCCAAACAGCGCCAGGCCGATCAGCACCAATCCCGGAAACATCTGGTGTTCGTTATTTCGCCGATCCCGGGCCCCTGGCTCGGGCGCGCGCGGCAACATTACGCCGTTCGCGCCATACAGGAAGTTCTCGTGCGGGACCTGCGTGTAGCTTTGCACCGTCGCCGAGTTCTGCACCGCCTCGAACAGGTTGCGCCCAAACCCCTCGCGCTGCTGCGTCACCCAGTACGGCCCCACGACCGGCGCAATCAGCACGGCGCCGATCACCGCCGCCACCGCAACGCGTGACCAATAACGGCGGGCGCGCCACTGCCCCGTCGTCCACGCCAAAGAAGCGGCGCCTGCTGCAATTGCGATTGCCGACATCACGCCGTAGTACACCGAGGAGATCGCCTGCAGGGCGGCCAACACGCCGAGCCACATCGCATCGCGCCAGCGGCGCGCCGCCGCCACACGGTGAAGGACCAGCAGCGCCAGCGGTAGGAAATACAAGGACTGCAATTGCAGATGGAGAAAATGCGCTGTGCGATACGGCCAGCACGCCCATGCGAGGCCGG
Source organism: uncultured Acidimicrobiia bacterium (assembly GCA_963784445.1). GTDB lineage: Bacteria > Acidobacteriota > Vicinamibacteria > Vicinamibacterales > UBA2999 > 12-FULL-67-14b. Next base: position 449,541 of record CAWARO010000005.1, read on the forward strand.
CGATCACGGCGGCGCGTTCGGAGCCTGTTACGCTTCGCGCGAGCACGTGCATCGCCAGTCCGCTCAGCGTCAACGACGCGATTAGCAGCACGTTGTAACAGAGCGTGAGGTTGCCGCTCACCGCGTACAACGGCGATAACGCCAGGGACTGCAGCAGCAAGTGGTCGGAGTAGGTCAGCGTGCCGGCCGACGGATGAAAGATGTTCGCGTTGAAGACGCTGCCGTTGAGCACGCTCATCGGATCCGACAGCCAGGCCTTCATGCCCCAGCCGAGAATCCACAGGTTGAGATAGGGATCGCCCGCGCCTTCAACCGTGCCGAGCCGGGATGTGAGATGGATGGCCAGCGGCCACGTCAGGACCAACGCGGCGACGAGGTAGATTCCCGCCGCTCGGATCAACATGATCAGGAATTGATGGCCGCCTGCATGAGTTCGGTGACCAGCTTGGGGTCGCCCTTGCCTTTTGTCTCTTTCATGACCTGGCCGACCAAATACTGGAATTTGCGATCCTTGCCAGCGCGAATCTCCGCCACGATGTCGGGGTGTGCGCCGACCACGCGCCTGACGATCGGCTCGAGGCTCGACGAATCGGAAATCTGCGCGAGGCCGTCGGCGGCAACAATGTCCGCGGCGGCACGGCCCGAGTCGTACATCTTGGCGAACACGTCCTTGGCGACGGTTGAACTGATCGTGCCCTTCTCGACGATGGCAACCAGCCCCGCGAGCGCGGCGGGCGTGATCGGTACCGTTTCAATCTCGATGGCGCGCTCCTTCATGTTGCGGAGCACCTCGCCCATCACCCAGTTGCTGGCGGCCTTCGGGCTGCCCGACTGCTGCGCGGTGGCCTCGAAGTAATCCGCCACGCCGCGCGTCTGCGTCAGCAGCGCCGCATCGTACGGCGGCAGCGCGTACTGCTCGATGAAGCGGCGGCGCCGCTGCTCCGGTAACTCCGGCAGCGCGGCGGCGATGCGACCTGGCGCCGCTCGTCGGTGACCAGCAGCGGCGGCAGATCCGGCTCCGGGAAGTAGCGATAGTCGTGCGCCTCTTCCTTGCTGCGCATCGAGTAGGTCTTGCCCTGCGCGGCGTCAAACAGCCGCGTCTCCTGCACGATGCGGCCGCCGTGATCGAGCACGTCGATGTGGCGGCCAATCTCGAACTGGATCGCCTTCTCGAGATAGCGGAACGAGTTGACGTTCTTGACCTCGGTCTTGGTGCCCAGCTTCGTCTCGCCGACCCGCCGCACCGATACATTGGCGTCGCAGCGCAGGCTGCCCTCGTCCATGTTGCCGTCGTTGACGCGCAGCCACACGAGGATCTGCCGCAGCGTCTCGAAGAACACCGCCGCTTCCTCCGCCGATCGCATGTCGGGCTCGGTCACGATCTCAACCAGCGGCACGCCGCTGCGGTTGTAGTCGAGATACGTCTTGCGATCGGAATCGGCAAAGCCTTCGTGCAGCGACTTGCCCGCGTCCTCTTCCATGTGGATGCGCGTCAGCTTCACGAATTTCTCACCGAGCGAGACCGGGAGCTTCAAGCCGCCGCCGGTGGCCAGCGGCTGCTCGTACTGGGAGATCTGATAACCCTTGGGAAGATCCGGATAGAAATAATTCTTACGCGCGAAAACCGATCGTTCCTGCACGTCGCAGCCGAGCGCCACGGCCGCGGTCACGGCGAGATCGACCGCCGCGCGGTTGAGCACGGGCAGCGCGCCGGGCAACCCCACGCACACCGGGCAGGTGTGCGCATTGGGCGGCGCGCCAAAGGCTGTCGAACAGCCGCAGAAAATCTTCGTGGCCGTGAGCAGCTGGGCGTGGATCTCCAGCCCGATGACCGCTTCGAAAGATTCAGACATGTCAGTTGCGAGTGTGGAGCGGGGAGTTGTGAGCCTACTCACCACTCACCACTCACCACCCCCAACTATATCTTCGGGCCCGCCGCCGCCACCGCGGGATCGGCGTCGGCGAAGTTCGTCTTGAAGTTCTCCACGAACATGCGCGCGAGCTTGCCGGCCTGCTGATCGTAGGCCGCCTTGTCGGCCCACGTGCCGCGCGGATCGAGCACCGCGTCCGGAACCTCTGGGCACGAGACCGGCACATCGATGTTGAACACCGGGTGGCGCTGATACTGGACGTTGTCGAGCGCACCCGCCAGCGCGGCGCGAATCATGGCGCGCGTGTAGGCAATCTTCATGCGTGTGCCGACGCCGTGCGGCCCGCCGGTCCAGCCGGTGTTCACCAGCCACACGCGCGAGTTGTACTTCGCAATGCGCTCGCCAAGCTGCTTGGCGTAGACATTCGGATTGAGCGGCAGGAACGGCGCGCCAAAGCAGGTGCTGAACGTGGCGCTCGGCTCCGTCACGCCTTTCTCGGTGCCGGCCACCTTCGCGGTATAGCCGGAGAGGTAGTGATACATCGCGCCTTCGGCCGACAGCCGCGCAATCGGCGGCAGCACGCCGTAGGCGTCGGCCGTCAACATCACGATGTTCTGCGGGTGACCGCCGGTCCCGCCCGGCGCGGCGTTGTCGATGAACTCGATCGGATACGCGGCCCGCGTATTCTCGGTCAGTGAGCCATCATCCAGGTTCAGCGCGCGCGTCGCCGGATCGATCACGACGTTCTCGAGGACCGTGCCGAAGCGGCGGGTGGTCGCGTAGATCTGGGGCTCGGCTTCCGCCGAGAGGCGAATGGTCTTCGCGTAGCAGCCGCCTTCGAAGTTGAACACGCCGCGATCGCTCCAGCCGTGCTCATCGTCGCCAATCAGCTGCCGTTCCGGGTCGCTCGACAGCGTGGTCTTGCCAGTGCCCGACAGCCCGAAGAAGAGCGCCGTGTCGCCGGCGGCACCGATGTTCGCCGAGCAGTGCATCGCCAGCACGCCGCGCATCGGCAGCAGGTAGTTGAGCACTGAGAAGATGGACTTTTTGTTTTCGCCCGCGTAGCTCGAGCCGCAGATCAGCACTTCACGCGAGGCGAAATTCACGACGATGGCGACGTCCGAGCGCGTGCCGTGACGCGCCGGATCCGCCTTGAACGACGGCGCCGTCATCACGGTGAACTGCGGCTGGAACCCGGCCAGCTCCGACGCCGGCGGCACGATGAACAGGTTTCGCACGAACAGGTTCTGCCACGCCAGTTCATGGATGAACCGGACCGGCAGGCGGTATTCGGAATCCGCGCCCGCATACAAATCCTGGACGAAGAGCTCCTGGCTCTTCAGGTGGGCAATGATGTCGCGGCGCAGCACGTCGAAATGCGCGGCATCGATCGGCTTATTGACCTTGCCCCACCACACCTGCGCTTCGGTCGACGGTTCCTTGACGACGAATTTATCGTTTGGAGATCGCCCGGTATGGGCGCCGGTCCGGCAGACCAGCGGCCCCTCTTGCGCGAGGACGCCCTCCTGACGCCGAATGGCGTGTTCATATAGGGGCGCCGTCGACAGGTTGAAATGCACGGGTTTCGACGAATCCACGCCGTGAGCCTCCAATCCCCTGCCCACCTGTGTCGTACTCATAAAAAATGACTCCAAACTGGCCGGCAAACGCCGGTCGCATTGAAACCATCGATGGTACTTATGGCAAAGCCGCTAAGTCAATATCACACGCGGACTTGGCTGCTGCCTGCTACACTAGTGTCGTCACCAGGTGTAAACGGCCTGAGGGCCAACCCCGTAAACATGGCAGGACAGCCAATCGCTGACCTCGGCGCGCAACAGCAACCCCGATCGCCCGACGCGTCCCATCCGTCGCCGGCGTCGGCGCTGGCCGCTGAGATCAAGGGCCTCGTCGAGCAAGGGCAGAAAGACGAGGCGCGCGATCGGTTCGGAGCGCTGGTGGCGCTGATGCAGCGCCGGGCGCTGCGGATCGCGTTCCAGTATTTGCGCGACGCCGCCGACGCCGATGAGGCCGTGCAGGATGCCTTCGTCAAGGTGTTCCTGCATATCGAGCAGTATCGCAGCGATTTGCCGTTTGAGGTCTGGTTTACGCGCATTCTCGTGAACGCCGCGCTCGATCGTCTCAAGGCGCGCGGACGCCAGCAGCGCTGGATCAGTCACTCGACGGATGAGGAAAACGGCCGGCCCGTCGAACAGGTGCCCGCGAATGACGCGTCGCACGAGCGCCGGTTGCTGGCGAAGGAACGGTGGGCGCAGGTCACCACCGCGGTAGCCGCCCTTCCCGATCGGCAACGGCTGGTGTTCACGCTCTGTCATCTCGACGAGCGCACGCCGGCGGAGATCAGCGCGGCGACGGGCATGAGCCAGGCCACCGTGCGAGTGCATTTGTTCAGGGCGTTACGGAAATTGAGGGGCGTGTTGGGAGGGCAAGCATGAGCCGACGCGATACCAGGGGGCCGACCGACGACGCCGCGCTTGCGGCGTATCGGGCCGCTGCCTGCGCGGAGGCCGATGCGCATTTCGACGACCGCGCGCTCGAGTCGCAGCGTCACAAGATTCTCGCCCGCATCGCGAACCTCGGCCACCCGGCCAAGGTCCTGCGTTTTCCGAATTCGACACACGGCGAGCTGCCGGCGACCAGCGTCAACCGCCGCTGGATCAGCGTGGCCGCAGCCGCGGGCCTGTTGATTGGCCTGCTCGGCGGCCAGCTTGTGCACATCGTCCCGCAGCAGACACGGCGCCTGGCCCCCATGGCCACGTCGATTGCGCCGAGCGCACCATCATCCCGTCCGGCTTATGTAGCCGTTTCGGCGCCGGCCGACGACGGGCTGCTCGGTGAAATCGAATACGCCGTTCAGCTCAGAAGCCCCGCCGAACTGCGCGTGCTCGACGAGCTGACGCTCATCGACGACGGGCGCTGACCTACCGGGTTTCCGGGCGCAAAAATACCGGATTCCAGTGATAACCTGCACTGTTCGTCCGTAAACACCAGCTTTGGGCTGGTCGTAACCCTATTCGAGTATGAAGACCCTACGTAACCTATTCATTTGTCTGGTTTTGTCTGCGATTGTGCTCGGCGTGCCCGGGGTCGCTTCGGCCCAGGGTAAGTGGTGGCAGTCGGAGCGTTTCCAGAAAGAGCTGGTGCTCACGGCGGAGCAGATTACCCGCATCGAAGGCATCTACCAGACCACGATGCCGCTGCTGCGCGCCCAAAAGGAAGCCTTCGATCGCCGCGAAGAGAAGCTCTCGAAGGTCATCGCCGATCCCAAGTCGGATGAGGCGATGGTCGTGCAGGCCACCGATCGCCTCGAGGCCGCGCGCAACGAGATGGGCCGCACCCGCACGCTGATGTTCTTCCGCATTCGCCGCGTGCTCAGCGATGAACAGCACCTGAAGTTGAATGCCATGCACGAGCACGATCGCAAGGAGCGTGAGCGTCGCGACAAAGAACGTAAGGGCAAGGGCCAGCACGACGGCGCCGACTGCCAATAGTTTCAATTACCACAATCGAGAAGAAACGAATCATGAAGCGTCTTACCGGTATCGCCGCCGTTTTCACCCTGCTCGTCCCCGTGGTTTCGTCGTATGCGCAGGCGCCCACCGAGGACAAGGCCCGCCAGGACACCGTGGTCAAGCAAGCCATGCGCACGTATCAGCAGGGCTTGTCGGATCTGAAGGAATCCGAGATGCGCGTGCAGCCCGGCACGAGCGCAGGGACGTTCCGCGAGCTGCGCCTCGAAGAAGCGGTCACGCTCGCACTCGAGAAGAATCTCGACATTCAAGTCGCCAAGCTCGAGCCGCAGTCGGTGGATTACCTGATCGCTGGAGTCAAGAACCAGTTCCAGCCGGTGCTGGCCTCTACGGTGGGCCAACGCGACCTGTTTCAGCTGCCGACGCGCACCATCAACGGCGGCACACGCGTGAGCCAGGCGACCACGACCTACAACGCGTCGATTGCGCAAGAAGTGCCGCTCTTTGGCGGTAACTACAGCGTGTCGTGGTCGAACCAGCGCGTGGCGTCGTCAGACTCGTTGGCGACGCGCAATCCGCTTTACACGACGGGGTTGGTCGCGCAGTATGCGCAGCCGCTGTTGCGCGGCTTCAAGACCGACAATCTGCGGCAGCAGCTGTCGATCAATGTGATCAACCGCGAGATCTCAGAGGAGAGCGCGCGCGCCACGGTCACGCAAACGCTCGCGAACGTGCGCAATGCGTACTGGGATCTCGTCTTCACCCAGAGTGCGGTCGACGTCGCGGTGCGCGCAACCGAGCTGGCCGACAAGCTGGTGGAAGACAACCAGGCACGCGTGGAAGTGGGCACGCTCGCGCCGCTCGACATCGTGCAGGCGCAGGCAGAAGCCGCGACGCGGCGCCAGAACCTCGCCGCCGCCGAGGCCGCGGCGCAGACGGCGGAAATTGCGCTGAAGCGCTTCCTGGTCAGCGGCACCGACGACCCGCTGTGGCGACAAACGATTCGGCCGGTCGATCTGCCGTCCCTGGAACCGCCGCCGACCGACGTGGAAGGCGCCGTGCGCCGCGCGCTCGGCGAGCGCACCGACATCATCAACGCCCGCAAGGGCCTCGACACCAGCGACATCAACATCAGGTATTTCAAGGACCTCTCGATGCCCGCCTTGGATCTGACGGCGAGCTACGGCGCGCAGGGGCTGGGCGGTCCTGAGCTCGTGCGCACGGGCACCGGCCTCGATGCCCCGGTGGGCTCGACCGTTCCCGGCAGCTATCTGGATGCGCTGTCGCTTCTCCGCAATCTCGACTACCCCAACTGGAATTTCGCGGTCACGATGAGCTACCCGATCTTCGGGAGCCAGGCCACGGCGCAACATGCCCGGGCGCGGCTGCAACGCAATCAATCGCTGACGCGCATCCGCGCCCTCGAAGTACAGATCGCCGCCGAAGTGGCGAATGCGGCGCTGACGGTCCAGAGCAATTTGAAGCGCGTGGAGGCGGCCACCGTGGCGCGTGAGCTCGCGCTCAAGCGGCTCGAAGCGGAACAGAGCAAGTTCGACGTGGGCATGACCACCAACTTCTTCGTGGTGCAGGCGCAGCGCGATTTGCGCGACGCGCAGAACGTAGAGCTGCGGGCCCTGGCGGACTATCGCAAGTCGCTCGTCAATTACGAGCGTGCGCAGCAGTCGCCGGCGGGCGGCGGTGGTGGTAACTTCGGCGCCCAGCAACAGCAGCAATAACGATTGCAGATCGCAGATGTGAGATTGCGAATTGATTTAGTGCGTTTGGTGAGTTGAAAGGGCTGATACGGACAGGTTTATGCGCAAATTTGTAGTGATCGCGATCGTGGTGGCCGTCGTCGGTGGCGCCGCAGCATATTTCGGCGTCTTCTCGCGCGGCGGCGAGGCCGCGTCGGGACCACAGGCGGGCGGCCCCGGCGGCCAGCGGCCCCAGGGCGGCGGCGGGCCTGGCGGCGGCTTCGGTGGCCCCGGCGGCGGGGGCGGCTTCCCTCGCGTGCCCATGACGGTGGAGCTCGGCACCGCCACGCGCGGTGACGTGGCCGCACACCTTACCGTGGTCGGCAACCTGATCGGCCTGCAGACCGTGGACATTGCGCCGCGCACCGGCGGGCGCCTCTTGAGCGTGAACGTGCAGCTCGGCGATCGCGTGCGCCGCGGCCAGGTGCTCGCCAAGGTGGAAGATCGAGAAATCGTCGAACAGGTGCGCGCCGCCGAGGCGTCGCAGGAAGTGGCCAAGGCCACCATTCGTCAGCGCGAAGCCGATCTGAAAGTCGCCGAGCTCAATTTCGATCGATCCAAGAACCTCTTCTCCCGCCAGTTGCTCGCCAAGCAGGCACTCGACGACGCGGAATCGCGCTACATGGCTGCGGTCGCGCAGACCGACCTCTCGAAAGCACAGCTATCGCAGAACGACGCCCGCCTCCAGGAGCTGCGCATCAACCTGCAACACACCTCCGTCACCTCGCCCGTCGACGGCTATGTCGGCAAGCGCAACGTCGATCCGGGCGCGATGGTGAACACCAACACCGCCATTGCCTCGGTCGTCGACATCTCGCGGCTGCGCCTGGTGGTGAATGTTGTCGAGAAGGATCTCCGCCTCGTCAATGCCGGCGACGTCGCCGACGTCGAAGTCGATGCCTACCCCGGGGAAAAGTTCTCCGGCAAGATTGCGCGCGTCGCCCCGGTGCTCGACCCGGCCACGCGCACGGCCACCATGGAAGTCGAGATCCCGAACAACGATCACAAGTTGAAGCCGGGCATGTACGCGCGCATCAACCTCACCGTTGAAGAGCGGAAGAACACGCTCGTCGCGCCGAAGAATGCCGTGATCGACTTCGAGAACAAGCGTGGCGTCTGGATGCCCAACGATCAGAAGCGCGCGGCGTTCGTGCCGGTGACGCTCGGCATCGAAGGACCCGAACAGATCGAGATTCTCACCGGCCTGAAGGAGGGCGATCGCTTTGTGACCACCGGCGCGGGCGCGGTGCGCAACAACGATCAGCTGCTGATCGCTGGTGAAGCGACCGACGGTCCGAGCGGCGGGCCCGGTGGATCTCCAGCCGGCGCGGGCAAGTTTGGCGGCCCTGGCGGAAAGAAATTCGGCGGCGGCGAAGGCGGCCAGCCTCGCAAGCGGCCCCAGGGACAGCAGTAACAGTTAGAAATTAATAGTTTAAAGTTAAAAGTTAAAAACAAAAGGCATATGTCGATTCCACGCATAGCTATCGAACGCCCGGTGACGATGTTCATGATCAGCATGGTCATCATCCTGCTGGGCGGCATCTCGTTGACGCGCCTGCCGGTCGATCTGATGCCCGACACGCAGATGCCGACCATCACGGTCCGCGTCAGCTACCAGGGCGTGGGTCCCCTCGAGATGGAAGAGCTCGTGACCCGGCCGATCGAGCAGGCCGTCAGCGCCGTCGCCGGTCTCGAGCGCGTCGACTCGACCTCCTCCGAAGGCAACGCCAACGTCCGGCTGAACTTCGCCTGGGGCACCGACCTCAGCGAAGCGGCGGACGAAGTGCGCACGCGTCTCGATCGCGTCCGTGGCCGATTGCCAGAGGACGCCGACCCGCCGACGGTGTTCAAGTTCGACTCCACCGCGATGCCGATCATGGGCATCGGCGTCGAAGGCGACTTCGACCCGGTGACGCTGCGCGAGATCGCGCAGAACGACCTGTCGCCGCGCCTCGAGCGCGTGGCCGGCGTCGCGGCGGTCACCATCAACGGCGGGCTCCGCCGCCAGATCCACGTCGACCTGTCGCGCGAGAAAATCACCGCGCTCAACCTCTCGCCCGACCGCGTCGTCCAGATCCTGCGGACCGAGAACCAGAACATCCCGCTCGGCGAGATCAACGACGCCGACCGCACGCTCCTGCTCCGCAGCCCCGGCCAGTTCACCAACATCGACGAGATCAAGAACATCGTCGTCATGACCCGCGAGGGCGTGCCGGTCTACATGCGCGACATCGCGGAGGTGACCGACGCCACCGAAGACCGCCGCTCGTTCATGCGCATCAACGGCGTCAACGGCATCCGCATGCAGGTGACCAAGCAGTCGGGCACCAACACCATTCAGATTGCCGAAGGCGTGAAGAAGGAAGTCGAGCGCATCAACGCCGACATCCAGGGCATGAAGCTGCAGATCCTCGACGACCAGTCGCGCTTCATCGAGCGCGCCATCGGCAGCGTGATGGAACACGCGTTCCTCGGCGGCCTGCTCGTGATCGCGATCATCTACCTGTTCCTGCGCGACTTGAAATCGACGGCGATCATCTGCACGTCGATCCCGGTGTCGGTGATCGGCACCTTCGCGCTGCTCTACTTCGGCGGCTACACCCTCAACACGCTGACCTTTGGCGGACTGGCGCTCGGCATCGGCATGATCGTCGACGCCGCGATCGTCGTCCTCGAGAACACGTATCGCCACCTCGAGATGGGCAAGGACCGGATGACGGCGGCGATCGACGGTTCGGAGGAAGTGTGGTCGGCGATCCTGGCCTCCACGCTGACCCATATCGCCGTGTTCGTGCCGATGCTGTTCCTGACCGGCGTGTCGAGCATCATGTTCGGCCAGCTGGCCGCGGTGGTCTCCTTCTCGCTGGCCATGTCGTTACTCGTCGCAGTGACGATCGTGCCGGTGCTCTGTTCGCGGTTCCTCGACGCGCCGCACGTCTCGCACGACAAGAAAGGGGCGTTCGCCGCGCTCAACCGCAAGATCGACGGCTGGCTGAACAATCTCGACGACGCGTACGCGCGCATGCTGCACCTCGCGCTGGCGCACCGGCCGACGGTGTTCGCCACCGGCTTCGGGCTCTTCGCGGTCGCGGTGGTGCTGATGGGGAACATCGGCTTCGAGTTCCAGCCGCAGACCGACGAAGGCGAAGTCCAGGTTGACGTCGAGCTCGCGGTGGGGTCGCGCATCGAACGCACCGAGGCGGTGATCCTGGGCGTGGAAGAACGCCTCAAGCAGCTGGTGCCGGAGGGCGTGCGCTTCATCAGCCAGGCCGGTGGCGGTGGCGGTGGCGGCGGCTTCGGCGGCGGCTCAATGCATCGCGGCAACGTCAACATCCTGCTGGTGCCGCGCGACGAGCGCGATCGCTCCAACGAGCAGATCTCGATGAACCTGCGCCGCGAGCTGTCGGGCATTCCCGGCGTCATCGTCCGGGCCCGTCCATCCGGTGGCCAGAACAACATGATGCGCGGCATGGGCGGCGGCGGCGGCGACGGCCGGCTGTCGATCGAGATCCTCGGCCACGACCTCGAGATCTCGAAGCAGATCGCGCAGGACCTCAAGACCATGCTCGAGTCCACCCCGGGCATTGCCGATTCGCGCCTGCAGCGCGAGGAAGGCCGTCCCGAGCTGGCGGTGCGCGTCGATCGCGACATCGCGGCGCGCCTCGGCCTGACCGTGACCGGCGTGGCGAACACGATTCGCACCAACGTGGCGGGCACGCAGGCCGCCTTTTTCCGCGATGCCGGCAACGAATACCCCATCGTCGTCCGCCTTCGGCAGTCCGATCGGGAAGAGGTGTCCGAGGTGGGCGATGTGCTCCTCAGCACGCCCAGCGGCCAAGTGCTGCCCGCCAAGAACGTGATGGTGGTCGACCGCGGTACCGGCCCCGTGTCGATCGAGCGCAAGAACCAGGAGCGCGTGCAGCGCGTCAATGCCGAAACCGAAACCACGCTGAGCGAAGCCGTGGAAGCGGTGCGCGCGCGCATGAGCGAGATCGACGTGCCGAAGGACTTCGCGGTCGGGTTCGGCAACGAGGTGGAAGAACAGGCGCGGTCGTTCCGCGAGCTTCAGCTCGTGCTCATCCTCGCAATCATCCTCGTCTACACTGTGATGGCCTCGCAGTACGAGTCGCTGCGCGATCCGTTCATCATCATCTTCTCGATTCCGCTGGCGGCGATCGGCGTGGTCGGCATGCTGCTGATTACGGGCACGCCGTTCAGCATGCAGGCCTACATCGGGGTGATCATGCTGGCCGGCATCGTGGTCAGTAACGCGATCCTGCTGGTCGACTACACCAACACGCTGCGCCACCGCGACAAGATGGAACTGCGCGCGGCCATCGAGGTGGCCGGACGGCACCGCCTGCGCCCGATCCTGATGACTTCGCTGTGCACGGCGCTCGGCCTGGTGCCGATGGCGCTCGGCATCGGCGAAGGTGCCGAACTGCAGGCGCCGCTGGCCCGCGTGGTGATCGGCGGCCTGATGACCTCGACCATCATTACGCTGGTGTTCGTGCCGGCGATGTATACGGTGTTCGAGGAAGGCTGGAAAGGGCTCAAGAAGGGCGCGTCCGGGCACGCGCCAGCAGCGCACTAACCGCTTCCCCGCTGTCCGGGTCGATCCAGCCCGGCGCGACTTCCGCGAGCGGCTCGAGCACGAAGAGCCGTTCGCGGAATCGCGGGTGGGGCACCACCAGCCCCGTCTCCCGAATCCGTTCATTCCCAAACAGAATCAAGTCGAGATCGAGCGTGCGCGGCGCCATCGGCGATGGCCGCCTGCGGCCGGCGGCGGCTTCGATCGCGAGCAGCTCGCGCAACAATTCGCGCGCGGTCAGGGGCGTGTCGCCGACGACGACGCCGTTGAGATACCTCGGCTGATCGGGAGCGACGCCCACCGGCGCCGTATCGTGCCAGCTGGATTGACGAAGATTCGAGAGAAGCGAGGAGAGGCGGGCAACGGCGAAAGCCAGGTGCGCTTCGCGGTCGCCGAGGTTGCTGCCGAGCGCGATCGCGGCCCTAGAGATCACCCGTCCAGCGGGACGTCATCACCGTGCCGGAATGATCGTTGATCGCAAGCGAGGTGCCGATCAGATCCTTGCGGCCCGCGGCGGCCTGGTCAAACAGGCGCTTGTGCTCGAGCATCTCGCCGAGAATGATCTTGAGCATGCCCTGGTGCCGCGCATTGGTCACGTCGTTGATGTGGCCGCGCCACTTTTCGACGAACCGGGCATTGGCGGCCGCATCGTCGGCGGCGAGCGATTTCCAGCCGTCGCCTTTGACGGTGAGGGCCGCGCCACGGGGCGGATCCTGCGGCTGCGGCGCGCCCAGGTCGAGCAGCGCGTGCTGCAGCCACGACAGGTGCGTCTCCTCGCGGGCGATGATGTATTGATAGGCGTTGTTGATGTCGTAGTCGGTGACCGTGGTGGCGACATCTTCATGCCGCATTAGCAGCGCCACCCGCTCGAGATAACAGTCACGGATCAGCTCCGCCAGGACCGGGGCGCTCACGTTTTCTGCTTTTCCTTGCAGGTGATGCACACCCGCGTCCAGGGAATGGCGTTGAGACGGGCCTCGGCGATCGGCTCGCCGCAGTCCTTGCAGATGCCGAACGAGCCCTTTTCAATGCGCATCAACGCTTCGTCGATCGCCTGCAGGATCTTGGCGTCGGTCTGCTTCAATCGGAGTTGGATGTGAACTTCGTTATTGCCCGCCGCCTGGTCGGCCATGTCGCCCTGGCGGCCGTTGTTATGCTCCATCGAATCGGTGAGCGGCTTGAGACCCGCGGTCTCTTCCAGCTCGATTCGCTTCTTGAGCAAGGCGTCTTTGTAGAGCGAGACGTTCATGTAGTTCGTACTCCTGATGCCCCCTACGGGCGCTCTGCTAACTCCCCATCTTAGCACCATCGGGTCGATCGGGCGGGTCGGGGCATCCCCGTACCATTCGGCACGGAGCGTCGCCAACGGCTTCCGTTGCAACACTTCCCAACTCGAGATCACGCCGATCGCGGCGACGAGCACCGCGGTGATGATCACGCCCGCGGCGCTGAGGCCGACGAGCGGGCGGAACGGAATGTCGAGCGCGTAGCGGCTGATCGCCCACGTCAGGCCGATCGCGCCGGCGGCGCCGATGCCGCCGGCCAGCAGGCCGAGCAGGCCGTATTCGAGCAGCAGCACCGTGGCGATCAGGCGCCGCGTGGCGCCCAGCGTCTTGAAGATCGCCGCCTCGTAAACGCGGCGGAACTTGGTCATGGCCACGGCGCCGATCAGAATCAGCAGGCCGCTCACCAGCACCAGCGTGCCGACCACCGTCACCGCCAGCGTCACGTTGTCGACCACCGCCTTGATGGCGTCGATGATCTCGCGCCCGTCGATCACCGACACATTCGGCGCGGCGCCGACCAGCGCCGTTTGCAGGCGCGCCCGTGCCTCGGGCAACTGCGGGCCCTTCACGAACCCGATGAAGCTATGCGGCGCCTGTTCGAGCACGCCCGGGCGGAACACGAACATGAACCCGCCGGCGCGGCTGTCGGACCATTCGACAAACCGCACGCTGGTGACCTTGGCCGAAATCACGCGGCCGAGCACATCGAAGCGCACCGTGTCGCCGATGTTGATCTTGAACGACTCGTTGATGAACTGCTCGATCGATACTTCCGCCTCTGGCGACGGGGTCGGCTCCCAGATCGCGCCGGCCACCACGCGCTCGTTCGATTCGAGCGTGCTGCGATAGGTGATGGTGTATTCCCGGCCGAGCGAACCCCGGCCGCGCACATCTTCATAGTCCTCGAGGTTGACCTCGCGGCCCTCGACGCCAACGACCCGCGCCCGCAAGACCGGCAGCAGGCGCGGCGGCACGGCCCCCGCCTCCTGGTGCGCGGTAATCGCCGCGCGCACCGGTTCCACCTGGTCCTGCTGGATGTCGAGCAGGAACATGTCCGGCGACTCGGGGTTGATGTTCACGGCGAACTGCGCGATCAGGTTCTCCTGCAACGAGCGCACGCCGATGATGAAGAAGCTGCCGAGACCCACGGCGAGCAGCACGATGCGCATCTGGCTGCCGGGCCGCCGCAGCTGCAGCACGGCATGCCGCAACGCAAACGATTTCGCCTTCGCGAGCGGCGCCAACGCGCGAATCAGGAGCGTGCCGGCCAGATGCAGCACGATCGCCGTCGCCGCAAATCCCCCGGCCACCATCGATCCGATGCGCAACGAGCCTGCCTGCCATACCGTCAGGCCCACCAGGCCGGCCACGACGAACACCGTCACCACAATCTGCGTCACGTCGATGCGTCGCGGACGCGGCTCGTCGCGCAGCAGCAACGACGGCTTCACGTGGCGAACGTCGAGCAGCGGCACCAGCGAGAACAACAGCGACACGAGGAGCCCGATGCCGAGTCCCTGCAGCACGGCCGGCAGCGTGAGCCCGTAGCTAATCTCGACACCAGGCGTCGCGCCCGCCAGCAGCGATGGAATCCCTTGCATGGCCAACGCCGCGAGGCCCACGCCGAGCGCACTGCCGGCCAGGCCGAGCACGACCACCTGTGCCACATACACGGCCAGCAGTTGGAGCGACCGGGCGCCAACACACTTGAGCACCGCAATGCTCTTCATCTTCTGCTGCACGAATACCCGCGTCACGCTCGACACGCCGATGCCGCCGAGAATGACGATGACCAGGCCGACGAGGCTCAAGTAGTTTTCCGCGCGCGTGAAGTCTTCGCCGATGTCGTCCTCGGTGGCCTTGTACGACCGGACGCGCGCGAAGTCGTTTGACAGATCCGCGCGGAGATCGAGGATCAGCTGATCGAACGCCGCCGGTGGCACCTTGAGTAGCCGCTGCATGGCCGTGCGGCTGCCGTAACCGGTGAGGCCGGTCTTCTCGAGATCGGCCAGATCGACGAACACGCGCGGGCCAATACTGAATGCGCCCAGCCGGCGGCCCGGTTCCCCCTCGATCACGCCCCGAACAGTGAAGCGCTGCGACCCGATCGTGAGACCGTCGCCAACCGCGACGTTCAACTGCGCGAGCAACTCGGGCCGCACGAGCGCGCCGAAGCCGCGCAGCAGGCCATGCTGGTACGGCACGCCGTCGGCGAGTTTCATGCGCCCGTAATACGGAAACCCCGCTTCGACCGCGCGCAACTCGACCATGCGCGCGCGGCCATCGGCGCGATCGGCCGGCCGCGCCATAGTGGCGAGCTCGACTGATCGCGTGCTGTCGGCCCCGGCGGTCTTCAGCCGACTCGCGATCCGCGCCAGCGCGTCCGGCTTCAACGGCTGATTGCTGGTGATGATCGCGTCGGCGGCGATCAGCGATCGCGCCTCGCCGGCAAATGTCAGGCGGACGCTCTGAATCACCGAGCGCAGCGCCACAATGGCGCCGACGCCCACCGCGATGCAAATGAAGAAAAACAGCAACCGCCTGAACGAGGCCCGCATCTCGCGCGCCGCCATGATCAGCACGAACCTCATGGTTCGACTCGCTCGAGCGGGCTCGTTCCGGGCGACTCGCCGCGCTCGAGCTCGCTCACCACCGGACGGCCGTCCCGGAGCACCAGCCGCTCGTCGGCAATCGCCGCGACGCTCGGATCGTGCGTCACCATCACGAGCGTGACCCCGCGCGTGCGCCGCACCTGCAACAACAACTCGAGCACGTGACGGCCGTTGGAGCTGTCGAGGTTTCCAGTCGGCTCGTCGGCCAGGATGAGCGGCGGGTCGTTGGCCAGGGCGCGGGCAATCGCCACGCGCTGCTGCTCGCCCCCTGACAACTGCGATGGATAGTGATGCCCACGATCGTGTAGGCCGACTTCATCGAGCAGCACCTGCGCGCGCGCCGCCGCGTCGCGCCGCCCGGCGATCTCCATCGGCACCTGGATGTTCTCGATCGCCGTCAAGGAGGGCACCAGATGAAAGAACTGGAACACGAAGCCGATCTTCTCGCCGCGGAGGCGCGCGAGCGCGTCTTCATCGAGGCTCGTGATCTCGGTGCCGGCGATGGTGATGGTGCCGGTCGACGCGGAATCGAGACCGGCGACCAGCCCAAGCAGGGTCGACTTGCCGCTGCCCGACGGTCCGATGATCGCAAGACACCGGCCCGCCGGCACGTCGAGATCGAGCGGATGAAGGATGGTGAGGGGATGGCCGCCGCTCTGAACGGTTTTGCTGACGCCGCGAAGCTTAATCATCAAGGTCTTGATGGCCCGTTGGCCTGATGGCCTGATGGCCTTGAGTTATCAGTTTCGACGCGGCAGCGCCGGTTCCAGTTCCGCCCACACGAGATCCGCAACGATCTGCGCGCCACGAGCATTGGGATGAATCCCGTCGCCCTGGTTGAGCGACGCATTCCCCGCCACGCCCGCCAACAGGAACGGCACAAACCGCACCTGGTTTTCCTGTGCCAGTTCCGCATAGACGTTGCGGAACTCGCGCGTGTAGTCCGGGCCGTTGTTCGGCGGCGCTTCCATGCCCGCGAGGATCACCGGAATGTTGCGCGCCTTGGCGCGATCGAGCATGGCCTTCAGGTTCTTTTTCATCTCGCTCGCCGGCAAACCACGCAGGCCATCATTCGCGCCCAGCGCCACCACCAGCACGCGCACGTCGCCCTCGAGCGACCAGTCGAGCCGGCGCAGTCCACCCGCCGACGTATCACCGGACACACCAGCATTGACGATGTCGTAGTCGTAGCCGCGATCCTTGAGCTTCTTTCCGATCAATGACGGATAGCTCTGATCGCTTGGAAGACCTAAGCCAGCAGTAAGACTGTCACCCAGAAAAACGACGCGAGGTTTGGTAGATACAGCAGGCTTGGCAGGTGTGACGGGCGTGGCAGGGGCGGCAGTTGATTCAGGCGCGGGAGTTCGGTTGCCATCACACGCCGGCAACAGCAGCGTCAGCACGCACAAGACGACGAACGCGCGCATCAGGCCACCGTGAAGACGAGCGCCGTGGCGTTGTCGGTGGTGCCGCGCGTAATCGCTTCGTCGACGAGCTTGGTCGCGCCGTCCGCAGCCGACGAGGCGCCGTTGAGCAGCCTCGCCAGCGCGGCGCTATCGAGCTTGCCGTGGATACCATCCGTGCACAACAGGAAGCGGTCGCCCCGCTTCAGCTCCTCTTCGCGCGACTCGGGTTTGAGATCGTCCTTCGTGCCCACCACGCTCGTGAGCACATGCCGGAGCGGATGGGAGGGGTCGGCATCCTCCGCCTCTTTCGCGCCGAGCACCGAAGCGAGCCACGTGTCGTCAGACGACAACTGCTCGAGCGAGCCGTCCCGCAGGCGATAGATGCGGCTGTCGCCGACGCTGACGAGCGCCACCTTGTCGCCGGCCACCAGCGCCGCCACCACCGTGGTGCCCATGCCGCTCAAATCTGGTGACTTGGAACCCTCGCTATATATCTTCCGGTTGGCGAGCCGCACGGCGGTGCTTAGCCGGTTCACGTCGATCGAGTTCTTCACCTCGAGGCCGAACGGCCACGTGATATCGGCGGTTTTTGCGCTTTCGGCAATGAACCCATGGATGGTTTCCACCGCCAGGTGCGAGGCCACCTCGCCCGCATTGTGGCCGCCCATGCCGTCGGCCACCACGTACAGGCCCAATTCCGGCCACCATCCGAGGTGGTCCTGGTTCATCTTCCGCGGACCCATGTCGGTCCGGCTTCCTACGGTCAACTCCATATTGCAGAAAGGATTATGACGACTGGATAGTAAGTATCCGCTATATACTCGGCCCCGTGGCCAACGCCGCCCTGCAACCCGTTATCGCCCGCGCCAATGCCGCGCTCGAGCGGGGCCAGGCTGCCGCCACGATCGAAACGCTGGCGCCGTTGCTGCGGGCGCCATCATCGCTTACCCGCGAAGACGAGCTCAGCGTCCGCGTCATGCTGGCTGAATCGTACCTCTTGCAGGGGGATCTTGCACAGGCCGGAACGGCACTGGGCCGGTCGCCAGACGCGCTCCGCGAGAAGCTTCCCCAGGTTCTGCACTCGAATTTGTGGCGATTACACGGGCGCGTCGCGTTCGCGCGCGGCGAACAGTCGCGCGCCATCGCCCTGCATAACCGGGCCCTCAAGCAGGCCGAAATCGCTCACGACTCGCGCGCCATCGGCCTCGCCCACTTCTATCTCGGGCAGTGTTACCGCCAGGTCGGCGACATGGCCATCGTCCGCGAACACATTGCCGAGGCTGCCGCGGCGCTGCATGCGGCCGGCGACCGTCGCCACCTCGCCATGGTGCACTCGCTCTCCGCCGTGATGCTGGCGCAGACCGGGCGCTACGACGAAGCCAACGCCGCTCTTCGCCAGGCCGAGCGCATGGCGTCGCTGCTGCAGGCCGACGATGTGCTCGCCACCGTGTATGGGAACCAGGCCAGCGTCGCGCTGATTCGCCATCGCTACGAGCAGGCGCTGGCGCTCGCCGATCGCGCCGTGAATCTCCATGAAGGCCTGGGCCAGGGGCCGGGCCTCGCCGTGGCGCTCGCCACGCTCGGGCAAATCTGCGTGCGCGTCGGCAATCTCGATCGCGCCGAGAAGGTGCTGCACCGCGCGCTCGATGTTCGCAGCCCCATGCAGTTCCACGAGACCACCGGCGCGGTGTACGACACGCTCGCGCAAATGTCGCTGATGCGCGGCGATTACGAGAATGCCGCGGAGTATCTGCGCAAAGCCGCCGAAGCCTACGGCGCCTACGGCCGCAACACCAGCCGCTGGTATGAATGGTCGCTGCGCGTAATCAGCGCGCGGCTCGCGACGCGGCGCGGCCGTCCGGATGACGCGCTCGTGATCGCCGACGAGATCGCGAAGTCCACCAACGCGCCGCCGGCGGAGGCCATCGAAGCCGAGTTAATCGCGGCCGAGGCGCTGCTCGCCGCCGATCGCGTGGAGGAAGCGGAGAGACGACTCACGCAAGTGGAACCCAGGCTCGACCCGCGCACCACGCCGGGCGCATGGGGAGAGTTTCTCCGCCTGCGCGGCGACCTGCGCGCGCGCCAGACCCGCACCACCGAGGCGTACCACGACATTGCGCAGAGCTCGAGCGTGTTCGAGCTGGTTGGTGAGCGGTATCAGGCCGCGGTCAGTCAACTCGCGCTCGCTCGCCTCGCCGCCAAGGCCGGCGCCAAATCGACCGCGGATCGGCATTACGAACACGCCGCGCAAGTCTTCGAGGCGTTAGGCGCCACGCGCGATCTCGAGCAGGTGCGCGCCGCGATGGCCGTCGCGCAGCCCCCCGGCACCGGCGAATATGTCGGGTCGCCCGCCGACGCGGATGATGCGCTGGTGCGGCGGCTGGTGGATGCGGCCGTGTTGCCGGACTTGCTCGCGCGCGAGCTTGCCGCCACGTCACTCGAGGCTGTAACGGCCGACGCCACGGCTGTCTTCGTGGAATTGCAGGGCGGCGACGTCCGCCTGATCGCCCACGCGGGCACCGATGTCGAAGGCGCGCGCAGTGTCGCCCGCCTGGCTATCAAGAACGGCACCTACGCCGCCGGCGCGTTAATCCTCGAGCCGATTGGCCGCGAGCCCGACGGCCCACGCTTTGTCGTGATCGCCGCGGCACGTCCGCTGGGCCATCCGCTCCTTCGCCGCATTCGCATGATGGCGGCGGTGGCCCGTCAGGGCTTCGATCTCTGCGGCGTGCGCGATCGTCCATCCGCCGTGGTCGACTCGACGACGGAACGGCCGCTCGAACCGCTGTTGCCCGGATTCCTCTGCGCCAGCGCCGTGATGGGCCGCGTGGTCGATCAGATCCAGCGGCTTCAGGGTAACGACCTTACGGTGCTGATCACCGGCGAGAGCGGCACCGGCAAGGAGCTGGTGGCGCGCGCCATCCACGTCGGCTCGTCGCGCAATGCCGCCACGTTCCTGCCCTACAACTGCACGACCACCACGCGCGAGCTGGCCGACAGCCAGTTGTTTGGCCATCGCCGGGGATCGTTTACCGGCGCGATGTCCGACCAGCCCGGCCTGATCCGCAGCGCGGCCGGCGGCACGCTGTTCCTGGACGAGGTCGGCGACCTGCCGCTCGACGTGCAACCCAAGCTGCTCCGCTTCCTCGAGCAGGGCGAGATCATGCCGGTCGGCGAGAACCGTCCGCAGGCGGTGGATGTGCGCGTGATTACGGCCACTAACGCCGATCTCGAACAACGCGTCGCCGAGGGGAAATTCCGCGAAGACCTGTATTACCGGCTGAGCGTGATCCGCATCCACGTGCCGCCGCTGCGCCAGCGTCGTGAGGAGATTCCCCACCTGACCGCCTTCTTCCTCCGCGATGCGTCGGATCGTCTCGGCAAGCCCGATCTTCAGCTGGGGTCAGAGGTGCTCGACCTCTTTGCCCAGGTACTGGTGGCCCGGCAACGTGCGACAGCTGCGCAACGAGCTGCAGCGCGCGGTGGCGATGGCGCCGGCCGGGGGACGAATCGGTCCCGAGCACCTGTCCGCGGACCTCACGGCGAGCCCGCCCACCGCCATGCAGGCGGGCCCGGTGCGAATGGCGATTCGCGGCGGGCAGACACTCGCATCGGTGGTGGATGAAATCGAGCGCGATCTGATCCGCGAGATGATGAATCGGCACCGCGGAAATATTTCTGAGACGGCGCGGTCGCTCGGCCTAACGAGACGCGGACTTTACTTGAAGTTACGGCGGTTGGGCCTCGAAAACGGTCCAGACATGGCTACTAAGTAGCCAATTACAAGACTGTGTGTATACCTACTAAACACCACTCCCTTGCTTAAAATCGTCAAGAAAGTCCGCTAGAGACATTTGTTTACGTGAATTCGCCCACTCTCTGGGCCTTAAAAACACCTGCACACTTTCGGCGCGGAACTTGGATGGTCGGGTTGCATTGCAACAAGTGAAAGGCCGGGCACTTCTTAACCCTGGGAGTGAAAATCGTGGCTAATCAGCGAAATGCCAAGGAGAGTCAGCGAGGAGCCGAGCGTCGGAACCTCAGCGTGCCTGCCAGGCTGACCTGGAAGGATGCGTCCGGGGCGGTGCGATTTGCCTCGGTCATGACTCGCGACATCAGCGACGCCGGCGTGTTCGTGGAATGCGACGCCGGCGCGGCGATTCCGTTGTACCGCCTGGTGCACCTGCAGGTCGAACGGTCGTCGAGCTACTTAGAACATCTGCCGTTCCGGCTTCGCGAGGGCCGGGTCCTCTCTGCGGTGTGGCGCGTGGCGCCCTGCCGCCGATCGACGGGAACCCCGTCGGGTTACGCGCTGCGCTTCCTCGTCGAGCCGGCGATGCCGGCGACCGCGGTCGTGCACATCGATGAGGCTGTCGCGGTATAAGAAATAACGAATGACAAATGACGAATAACGAAACAATTTCATTCGTCATTTGTTCTTCGTCATTCGTTATTTCTTTTCCGCCAATACCGCGCGAGCCCCTGCCATAACTGATCGAAGGGCGCGGCCAGCTCCGTCGCCTTTGCTTCGCGCTCGGGCAAGCCCCGCCGCGCTTCCTCCCGCATCCGATCAACAAACCCGCGAATCTGTTCTTCCTCAGTCCCGCCGGCTTTCAAGGCGTCGCGCACCCCCTCCGCCATCGCGGTGAGCGTGGTGCGGAACCGGGCGAGATGCGCGCGGGCCGGCGTGACAGGTCCGAAGTGCGTCAGGAACAACGACACCGGCTGCCATGCATCGATCACGTCGAGGCTTGATTGCCAGGCTTCGATGTCGATGTCGGGTGGCGGCGTGGGCGCGAGCAGGTAATCGCCAGTGATGCGGATGCCGGCGGTGTCGCCGACGTATGCCATGCCGGCACCTTCGTCGAGAAAGCTGACGTGGTGCTTGGCATGTCCTGGCGTATACGCGACCCGCATCGACGTCCCGCTGATATCCAATCGCTCGCCTCCCGTCAACACGGTCACCTGTGATGCGGGCACCGGCAGGAACGCACCCCACAACGTGTCCATCTGATCGCCGTACAAGCGCGTGACGCTGGCCAGCAGCTTCTCGGGATCGATCATGTGCGGCGCCCCGCGCTCGTGCACGTAGACCTTGATGCCCGGCACCCGTTCGACGATGGTTCCCGTCGCGCCGGCGTGATCGAGATGAATGTGCGTGAGCAGCAGCGTCCGCACGTCGCGGAGCGTCAAGCCGCGATCGCGCAGGCCGCCCTCGAGCGCCGGCAGGCACGAGGTCGGTCCGGGATCGATCAGCGTGAGTCCGCCAGGGCCATTGATGAGCGCCGTCGCAACCACCCGCGGGCTGCCCCGAAACTGCAGATCGATGAAATCGACGCTCATTTCGTCATTGGTTCTTCGTCATTCGTCATTTCTTCAAGTTCGTCTCAAACAACCTGAGAATCCGCTTGTATTCGTCCGCCCAGCTCGCGGCTTGGACGAATCCGTGGTCCTCCACCGGATACACTGCCAGTTCCCAGTTCTCCTTCCGCAATTCGATCAGCCGCTGCGCCAGCCGCACCGAGTCCTGGAAGTGGACGTTCACGTCCACCATGCCGTGCGCGATGAGCAGCGGCGCCTTCAATCCTTCCGCGAAGTAGATTGGCGAGCTCTTGCGGTAGGCCTCGGCATCCCCTTGCGGCTCGTTGAGGATGTTCGAGGTGTATTGATGGTTGTAGTGCGCCCAGTCAGTCACCGGGCGCAGCGCCGCGCCTGCGGCGAACGTGTCGGGCGAGGTGAAGAGCGCCATCAACGTGATGAAGCCACCGTAGCTGCCGCCATACACGCCCACTCGCTTCGCATCCACCTTGTGGACTCTCGCCAGATAGCTCACGCCGTCGACGACGTCGTTGAGATCGTGTCCGCCCATCCAGCGATAAATCGAGGTGCGCCAGTTGCGGCCGTAGCCGGCGCTCGCGCGGTAGTCGGGGTCGAGCACCACGTAGCCGCGCGCGGCCAGCAGGTGATGGAACATGTACTCGCGGTAGTAACTCGACCAGAACTTGTGCGCGTTCTGCAGGTAGCCGGCGCCGTGCACGAAGATCACCGCGGGTGCCTTCGGATCGCGCTTCGCACCCACCATCTCCGGCGTATACAACCGCGCATACACTTCGGCGCCGTCGCGCGCTTTGTAGGTCACCAGTTGCGGCTCGACCCATTTGTGGGCCAGCCACTCTTTCGACGGGCTCATCGTGACCCGCGCCGCCTTGGCGTCGGCGCGATTCGCCTTCACGAACACCTCGGGCGGACGGTTCGCGGACGACGACACCAGGCCGAACGTCGAATTGTCAGGAGAGATCGCGCCTTGATGCGCGCCGGTTTCGGTCGTGAGGCGTGTCCGCGGTCCGCCGTCCACGCTCATCGCATACAGATGGCGCTCGCCGGGATGCGCTTCGTTCGATTGAAGGTAGAACGTGCGGCCATCAGGCGACAGCTCAACGGAATCGATCTCGAACTTTCCTGACGTCAGCTGGTGGCGCTGGCCCGAGGTGGCGTCGACGGTGTAGAGATGCATCCAGCCATCGTGTTCGCCGAGGAACCACACGCGCTTGTTGTCGGGCAACCACCCCTGCCCCCCATCGCGCACCCACGCATCGTCCTTGATGCGATCGAGAATCTTCGTCGTGCCCTTGACCGGATCGATCGTGACCAGCCAGCGCTCCGTGTTGTCCGCCGATCGCACCGAGACCACCGCGATGCGGCCGTCCGGCGACAGGATCGGCGATCCCCATCGCACATCGCGTTTTGGCGCCGGGTCCGGCTTCGCGGCCGGCCGCGGGTCGTCGCCGTCCGGAGGTTTCGGAATCGTGATCGGATCGCTGACGCCCTCGAGCCCGGCCCAGACGCCTTCGCCCGACTCGAGGTTGAGAATCGCCAGCCGGCGCCGATCCTGCGTGTCGCCCACCTTGGTGCGGGCGTTGATCTCTTCGGTGAACGCCGATTCGCTGACGTAGCGCGGCACCTGCGAGGCGCGCGACTGCGCGCGCTCGTTCATCACGAGGAACGCGACCTTGCCGTCACCCGAAACCGCGGCGTCGGCAATGGTCTGACGCTCGGCCAGCTCGAACTTCGGCAGCGCGCGGGCGCGATCGAGCGCGTCGCGGCGCTTGCGGCGGGCCGCTTCTTCCTCGACCCAATCCAGCAGCTTCGCTTCTTCTTCCTTGAGGAACTTCTGACTGTCGGTCACCCGCGGATCCGTGCGCCGGGCGCTCACATCGGTGAGCTGCACCAGGCTGCCGGCCGCCACGCTCTCGACGGGCACGATGAACAGGTTGTTCTCGCGCACGAACGTCACGTGGCTCTCGCCGCGCGTCCAACGCGGGCTCGTTTCCGCCCCTGTCGTCCTGGTGACGTCGATGCGCTTGCGGTTCACGGTGTCGATCACGACAATGTCGCCGCGATCGATGCCGAGGACGCGCCGGCGGGCGGCATCCCATTGCCCGTTGGCCAGCGGCGCGCTTCGCCGATCGGTGTCAGACAGCCGCCGCAGCCCGGCGCCGTCGCGCGCCACCACCCACGTGGCCGGCACGTCCTCCTTCGGCATTAACCATTCGAAGTACAGCTCCTTCGAATCGCCGGACCATCGCAGGTTGTTCGGCGGATTGCCGACCAGCTCCGGCCCGCGCATGATGCTGTCGACCGTCAAAGAAAATACTGGGGCTTGGGTAGCTGCCGAGACAGCAGTCCAGCCAATGAGCCCAACGGTGAGGAGTAGCTTTTTCATAGTGGTTTGTAGCTGGCATACAGGCATTGATCGCGGACCTTGCCGTCCTTGATCGCGCTCTGTCGAAGATGCCCTTCCTTCACGTAACCGGCCTTCTCGAGCACGCGGACCGAGGCCGCGTGATCGGCAAAGGGTACTGCATAGAGGCGCGTGATCTCGAATCGCTTGAACGCTTCGGCCGTCACCGCCTGTAACGCCTCGGTGGCGATCCCGCGACTCCAATAGCGCTCGCCAAGCCAGTAGCCGATTTCCGCGGACACCCGCTCGACATCGGTGTGCAACTCGATACCGATGCCGCCGGCCGCTTCGCCCTCCACTTCGATCGCCCACACGGTGGCCGCGGGTTGCGTGCCGATCCACCCCAGGAAGGTCGTGGCGTGCTCCATTTCGTACGGAAATGGAAATCGATCGCGAAGGTGGATGGAAACGTTGCGGTTGTTGGCGTGACGATGAAGTGATTCAGCGTCGGTACTCGCCCAGGGGCGAATGGTACAGCGTGTAAGCGTCAGCCGCATCTGCGGCACCTATTATCTACCGGCGGACGAGCTCGGGCGGACCGGCCATGCCGAGATTCGCGCGCAATACGCGGTTGCCGCCGGTGGCGCGCGCTTCACGCAGCGCATGGCGCGCGGCCTTGATCAGGTCCAGCTCCTCCCACGCCGATTCACGTTGCGGCACGGCCGTGGCCGTGGCCACCGAAGCGGTCACCACTGGGGCGGGCGCGTCGTTGGCGCCCGGGATCTGCAGTGCCTCGATCGACAAGCGGAGGCGTTCGGCGATGTTGAGCGCGCCCGCGCCGTCGGTCGAGGCCAGAACGATCGCGAACTCGTCGCGATGGTATCGGGCCGCGAGGTCGCCCGGCCGCCCGACAAGATCGGTCATCACGCGGCCCACACTCTTCAGCACTTCATCGCCGGCCTTGCGGCCGAACTGCCGGTTGAAGGCGCGGAAGTGATCGATGTCGAGAAAGATCAGCGTCAGCGGCAGGCCGTCACGGCGTGAGCGCCGCCACTCGCGTTCGAGGAATGCGAGAAACTGTTCGTGATTGGCAACCGCGGTCAGCGAATCCTCGGTGCTCAGCCGCTGCAGCTGAATACGTGCGGACTCGAGCTCGGTGGTGCGCGCATCGAGCGCGCGCTCCAGCTCAGCGACCTTCGATACCAGCCGGCGCCGGCTGCCGTACGCCCAAATGCCGAACGTCGCCAACGCGCCTACTAACGCCGCAATGGCCGGCAGCCAGTCCTGCACTCGTCCCTCCGCTCACATATGGATTGTCTGATCGAAGGGCATTCTACTCCGGCGCGGGGTAAGATCTTTTCGACTGGAGAGATGGTGATGATTCGTGCATTCCTGATCGCCCTGTCCGTGACCGCTGCTGCGTGTTCACGACCGGCCGACCCGGCGCCGCCTGCCCCGAGCGCAATCGAGGGGGTGGCCAAACCGCCCGCCGCGGGACTCGATCCGGCGGCCTTCGACAAGAACGTCCGCCCACAGGACGACCTGTTCCTTCACGTCAATGGCACGTGGCTCGCGAAGACCGAGATTCCCGCGGACAAGGCTTCGTACGGCGCCTTCGATATCCTCTTCGACAAGGCGCAGGCCGATCTCAGAAACATCGTCGAGGAAGCCGCGAAATCCACGTCGAAGACGCCCGGGACCGAGGCGCAGAAGATCGGCGATTTCTACGAAAGCTTCATGAACGAAACACGTGTCGAGGAGCTCGGCATCACGCCGCTCAACGCGGAGCTCGCCGCGATCGACGCGCTCAAGACCAAGAGTGATGTGGCCCGCCACTTTGGGCATTTCTTCAAGTTGAACCTGATCAACCCGATGGTCGGCTACGTCGACGGCGATGCGCAGCAGCCGACGCACGACATCCTCTACCTGTATCAGGGCGGCCTCGGCCTGCCCGATCGTGACTACTACCTCCAAAACGATCCGAAGCTGAAGGAGTACCGCGACCAGTACGTCGCGTTCCTCACCACGCTCATGAAGTTCGTGAACGATCCGGCGCCCGAGAAGTCGGCCGCGGCGATCTTCGCGCTTGAAACACGACTGGCGCGCGCGCACTGGACCAACGTCGAGAACCGCGACGCGGTGAAGACCTACAACAAGGTCACCGTCGCCGATCTGAGCAAGCGGTTCCCGGGCTTTGACTGGACGGCGTGGACCACGGAGCTCGGCGTCGGCGGAGTTCCTTCGGTCGTCGTGAATCAGCCAACCTATATAAAGGCGCTGGCCGCTACCGTGAACGAAATCCCTGTGGAGAGCTGGAAGCCGTACCTGAAAGCGTCATTGCTCAACGGCTTCGCCCCCTATCTCAACAAAGCCGTCGTCGATGCCGAGTTCAGCTTCTACAACACGACGTTGCGCGGTGTGAAGGAACAGCAACCGCGGTGGAAGCGCGCGATCAATACGTTGAACGGCAACATGGGCGAGATGCTCGGCAAGCTGTATGTTGGACGGCATTTCAAGCCCGAGGCGAAGGCGCGCATGGACGGCTTGGTGGCCAACCTGCGTGAGGCCTATAAGGCCGGCATCGACAGCCTCGAATGGATGGGCCCCGAGACCAAGAAGCAGGCGCAGGCGAAGCTGGCCAGGTTCAATCCCAAGATTGGTTACCCAAACAAATGGCGTGACTATTCGAAGCTCGAAATCAAGAAGGACGACCTTGCCGGCAACGTGATGCGCGCATTTCTGCATGAGAACTTGTTCCAGTTGGGCAAGGCCGGCAAGCCCATCGATCCCGAACAGTGGGGCATGACGCCGCAGACCATCAACGCGTACTACAACCCGGTGCGCAACGAGATCGTCTTCCCCGCCGCGATCCTGCAGCCGCCGTTCTTCAATCTCGAGGCTGAAGATGCCGCCAACTACGGCGGCATCGGCGCGGTGATCGGCCACGAGATGGGCCACGGCTTCGACGATCAGGGCCGGCGCTTCGACGCCACGGGCGCGCTGCGCGACTGGTGGACGAAAGAAGACGAAACCGAATATCAGAAGCGGGCGAAGGTGCTGATCGATCAGTTCAACGAATTCGAGCCGCTGCCAGGTCTCAAGGTGAACGGCGAGCTGACGCTCGGCGAGAACATCGCCGATCTGACGGGGTTGGTCATCTCGCGGCAGGCATACCTGCTGTCACTCAAGGGGCAGCCGCCGCCCACCATCGACGGCATCCCCGCCGATCAGCGTTTCTACATGGGATGGGCGCAGTCGTGGAAGGCGAAGGAGCGAGACGAATCGCTCCGCCAACAGGTGTTGACGAACGTTCATTCGCCGGAGATGTATCGCGCGAACGGGCCGGTACGGAATATTCCGGAGTTCTACGCCGCCTTCGGCGTGAAGGAAGGCGACAAGCTCTTCCTCCCGGCGGAGCGGAGAGTAAAGATCTGGTGATTAAGGCGGGACTAAAGTCCCGCCCCTACGTGCCCCCGCCCCCACGTACCTCTCGTAGAGGCGGGACTTTAGTCCCGCCTTGAATCAGAATGTCGAAGATCCAAAGGTGTCGCAGCTCTTGACGTCGCCCGAAGAAAGTCCCTGGCGTAGCCACCGCGCACGCTGTGCGGAGGTGCCGTGGGTAAAGCTATCGGGTGAGACTCGCCCTTTTGTCAGGCGGTCGTCGCCAATGGCGGCGGCCGCGGCCAGCCCCTCTTCGACGTCACCCTGATCGAGCAGTTGTTTGCGACTCGCGTGATGTCCCCACACGCCCGCGAAGCAGTCGGCTTGTAACTCGAGGGCCACCGACAACTGGTTGGCGCCGGCGCGGCTCCCCTGCTGCGCCTCTTGCACCTGGCGATTGATGCCGAGCAGGTTCTGAACGTGGTGTCCCACTTCATGCGCCACGACGTACGCCTGCGCGAAGTCGCCGGGCGCGCCGAAGCGCTGATCGAGCTCGCGGAAGAACGACAGATCGAGATACACCTTTTGATCCGACGGGCAATAGAACGGCCCGCTCGCCGACGATGCCCCGCCGCACGCGGACTGGACCGATCCCTCGAAGAGCACGAGCACCGGCTCCTGGTAGCGGCGCCCCATCGATTGGAACACCCGGGTCCACGTCTCTTCAGTGTCGCCAAGCACCACCGCAACGAATTCGGCCGCCGGGTCGCCAGTCGGCGCGCCGGTGGGCACTTCTTGAGTTTGTTGTGGCGAAACCTGCTCAGCTATTTGGAGCAGCGCCAACGGATTGGTTCCAGTGAGACACGACACAGCCAGCACGATAAGTAGCATTCCGATGCCACCACCGCCGATGGTTCCCATCCCAATGCCGCGCCGGTCCTCAATGTTGGTACTACGACGTCCACCTTCCCATCTCATGGCTACGGTATATGCGAGAACCGATCCACCGCTAGGCTAGGAGCTGCACACATGAGGTTCGGCGGCGGCGATACAGTCCTTAGTTGGCGATCTCGGCGTAAAAGGTTGGCTCGTGGCTGCCGGTCAGGACGTGATCGGCAGCCTCGACGCCTTGCATGAACGAGTGATCCTGGTTCGACACTTCATATTTCCAGGCGCCGAACCGGCCGCGGCTCAGGATTGACGCCGCCCGCAGTGCGTCGTGGATCGGATCCACGACCGCGTCTCTCCCTAGCCACGGGGTGGGATAACCGTGTTCGAGCCGCCGGTGCCAGGTGCTGACGATATTCGACCGATCGACGAAGCCGCACGACAGAAATCCATTCACGACGTCGGCCATCACGGTGTTCACGTCCACCGGCTTTCCCGGGGACTCGCTCACCTCAGCCATCAATGACCAATGCGGCGTACTAGTCGGGACATTGTTCGGTGAGTAATTGCTGAACACCGTGGCGCGGTAGAACGGCACGCGATCTTCCGGGAAGTAGATCCAGCATTTTGTCTTCAAGTCGTCCGGTGCGCTCCCCTTCAAACCCACACCGATGATGTGGCTCGACGAGTAGACGAACCTCGATGCTTGAGCCGATAAATCGGCCCTCGCGACGAGCGATCGCAGCAAGTCGTCGAGTGCCATCGTCGAGATCAGAATGTCGTACTCCACCGTCTCGCCGCCGGCTATCACTAGTCGCTTGTTCGTGACGTCAACGTTCGCGACGGCGCGATCGAAGTGAAGGTGCGCGGCGGGCAGAAGTTTCGCGACCGCGCGCCAGATGGCCCCGGTGCCGCCATGGAGCGGAAACCGGAACGTCGAATTCGGCCCCCAGCTCACCTCGTCTTTGCGCAGCACGAGGTTGTTCATGATGCGCTTGAGGTCCACGGTAGCGACCCGCTCCCCCATCCAGCCAACGTCAAGCCGCGACGGGTCGTACGCCCACACCTTGCGGTTGTACGGAAACATGAACGTGTTGCAGAGGCCGGTGCCGAAGGATTTGAGCAGCCACTCGCGAAACGAGGCCGGCGCGGCGGTGTTCGTCGACCGCTGCAGGTCGAGAAGCCCGTTCAGGCACGCGATCAAATCGTCGTTCGGCAGCCGCCAGATATTGTTTTGAAAGGGATATGGGATCCAGCGGTCGCGCATCCACACCCAGGCTTCGCGCACGTGCTCGATCCAAGCGTCGCCAAGCGCCGTGTTCATCACCGCGTCGAAGTACGGGTAGTGCGAGAACAGCACGTGGCCGCCGAGGTCCCACGTGAATCCCTTCGCGTCGACCACCGACGAGGCGAGGCCGCCGGCGTGGCTGGTGGATTCGTACAGCGACCAGTCGGTGTGTCCGAGTTCGTGCAGGCGCCAGGCTGCGCCAAGCCCGGCCGGCCCCGCGCCAACGATGACAATGCGCGGTTTAGCGGACACGACGGCGAAGCGTGAGCATCTGTGACAGGCCTCTCGCGCAGAATTTCAGCAGCTTCATCCGCCGGATCGACACCTCACCAGTATCGCGCTCTTTGTGCGTGACATCGATCTCGACAATGTCGTGGCCTCGCCGTTTGGCAATGATGGCCAGGAACAGTGACGGCGCCAGCGTCTCATCGGGCACGAGCGGGCGGGCCTCGTTCCAGATCGACTTGCGCAACAGCTTGTACGGCACGTTGGCGTCGTACAGCTGAACGCCGAACATCAGGCGCACGGCGGCGCGGATAACGACGGTGAGACACAAACGCAACACCGGATCGTGACGGCGACGTCGGACGCCGAATACCGCGTCGTGCCCCGCCCTGATCTCGTGCCACGCCTTCGGGAAGTCGTCCAGGGGAATCTGCCGGTCGCTGTCGAGCAGGAACACATATTCACCGCGGGCCGCGCCGAGCGCCGCGATCACGGCGCCACCGTGCCCCGTGTTCTTTTGATGAATCACCCGCACACGCGCGTCTTTGGCCGCGGCCCCGTCGAGCAACGGGCCGGTGCCGTCGCCCGACCCGTCGTTCACGACCACCAGTTCGGATCCGGGCACGTGATCGAGGACCAGCCGCTGCACTTCATCCACGGCAGCCACGATCCCCTCCTGCTCGTTGTAAACCGGCATCACCACGCTCAGCAGAATGTTCGCGATCACGCTGGTCATTCGATCACCACCGGCGGGCGATCGCGCGTCAGCATCACACCTGCCGCTGACCCGGCAACGATGGCGGCAAGTGCAAGCAGGCTCCACCGCAGATTCGCGCCGAGCAGCGTCCCGAGATTCTCGGCAAACCGATCGTCGCGGACGCGGACCAGATAAAACGACCGCAGCGGCGTCAGCACGTCCTGCGGCGGATCGATCGCCACGGCCGACACCATCGCCATCAGCACAACCGAAAGCAAGGCGAGCGCCACACCCGGGATCGGAAATCGCTTGATGCCATAGGCGGCCGCGAGCCCGAGAAACGGCAGCGCCGGCGACAGGTAGCGCGGCCCCACCGCGTTGCCGCCGTGCCAGGTATAGAAACTCGCGACCTGAATCATCATCAACACGAACACGACCGTGATCAGCCACGCCACCGGCGGATGTTTCTTGAACAGGACCACCAGGCCCGGGATCGCCATCAGCAGCACGGGGCACCAGAAGAACAGCCCTCGATATTCGCTCCACAGCAACTCCCCCACAGCCTCGGGGTCAGGCAAATTGAACCCAAACGCATTGCCGGAGTTGATCTCCGGGAACGCCGGGTTCGAACCGTAGGTCACCTGGAAGGGCGATCCGCCAACCAGGTAGTTGTTGGCAAGAATCAGGATCGCACCCGGCATGAGTGCCAGGCCAAACCGCCAGGCGCGCGGTAAACCGGCGTGTGCGAAATAGAGTCCCAGCGCCGCGCAGGGAATGATGGCGGGATACTCCGAAGCCATGGCGAGCCCCGCGAACAGCCCCGCGATGTAGTCGTGCCGCGCGGCAGTGTGGCCGAGCGAGGCCCACAGCGCGATGCAGAACAGCCCGATCGTGCCGGCGTGCGCGAACATCGCCGTCGCATACGGAAACGTCAACGAGCCAAGGAATACTGCGTAAGTCGCCACCAGCGCGATCGGCACGCCCAACCGCGGCGCCAGCAACGCAAAGAACGCCGCGCCCCCGAGCGCCGCAAGCAGGCCCACCGACGCCGCGGTCGCCACCCACTCAGACACACGCCAGCCCTGGGGGCTGTCGGGATCGATTCCCAACAGCTTCTGCGTGAGAACGGTGAGGCTGAACGCGGGAAGGGCCATCAACACGATAACCGGGGCCTTCTCGCTGTAGTAATGACCGTCGATGAGCGCTTTATCGCCGGTGATCTCGTGATACGCATCGAGCCTCACGGTGCCCTTGAGGACAATGGCGTGGAGCTCGGCGAGCCTGGCGGTCTGGTTCCAGCCGTCGCTGTGATTGAAATAGGCAAACGGCACCAACAGCGACACGAACACCAGGACGGCGCCTCTCACCTTCAAGACTGGCGGAAATTATAGCTGTGGTTATGATCAGGCTCGTTAAATGAGTGCGTTGGTGCTGGCCGGCGTCGTTGTCACGGGCGCCTGGACCCAACTGGACGAAATCGGATGGGCGGGCTGGCTGGCGCTGGTGCTGGTTTTCGCGCTCGATCGCTACGCCGCCACCAGCTTCCGATGGCGCCGGCTGACGCTGCCGCCACCCACGCCCCCGCTCCTCCCGCTGATCGCCTGCGCCGCCATCTGCGCGCTCCTGCTGGCGCATGTGGCAATCACTGCGCGCGAGGAGTTCGGGTTCAGCGGCGACGAGGGTTACCACCTGAGCGCGACGCGCGCGTTCGCCTTGTACTTCATGCGCGCCGGCCCGTTCCTGGTTGGGACGCTGGCTGTCTTCGGCGTACTTCGCTTCAAACGATTCCGGTACGCCGCGACGGTGGCGATGGCGCTGCTGTTGGCGTCGAGCTATCTCCTGCCGGGCAGCGCATTGTTTGGGCGCTATCCAACCGGCTTCTATCTGCTCGCCACGCCGATGAGCGTCGCCTTTGAAGCCGCGAATATCCCCTATCCAATCACCGCGAATCACATCGTCAACGTGTTGTCGGTGCCGGTCTGGGTGTTCGTCCTGCGGCCGTTGGTCATCGGGCGCTGGCCTGATTGGCGGGTGCTGCCAGTAGCGTTGCTCGTATATTTCCAGGCGCCAGCGTTCGTTTATGTGAGTAGTGCGCTGCTCGAACCCTGGGCCCTCGTGTTCCTGCTGCTCTCCGTGGAGGCCTCGGCGGCGTTAGAGCCCGATCGGCGGTGGATCGCGGTGCCTCTATGCGCGGCCGCCACGTTCTTCAAGGAGACGGCCATCCTTCTGCTCCCGACGGTGTGGATGCTCGCGTGCGTCGAGTGGCGCGGCTTCCGCCCGTCGATCCGCAGGGGCGGCATCACCGTGGGCGTGGCATCGGTGGCGCCGTTTCTCATCTACTACGCCATCCGCCGCGGCGTGCAGATCGAACGGGGCTACGAGATTGCTGGCATCGCGGGAACCTGGACAACCGCGCGGGTGAGCGAGTGGATCGCCAACGTGCGCGCGCAATTGGGCATTGGTGGCATGCTCGCCGTCGCCGCCGCGATGGTATGGAGTCTCCGTAGCATCGCGTGGATCGCGACTGCGCTCGCGGTGGCATTGTTCTTCTTCGCTGATACCGCAAGCATCCCGTACACGGGATATGGCCGCTTCCTTGCCTATTCGCTGATTGCGGTCTGTGGCGCCGTGTTCGCGAGCACCTACCGGTCCGCAGAACGCGAGCGGGCCCTCATCGTGCTGTGCGCGGTGCTTGCGGTGCTACAGCTCCCGGCGGTGACGCGGATATTCACGCTCGATTTTCAACCGGACTACGAACGCAATTCGCTCGAGTGGGATCGCAGCCTGATACGGCTGCCGGTTCGGACGCTGGCGGAGAAGATCGGCACTACGCAAGGCGGCGAACAGGTGCGCCGCATCCGAATGATCAGCTTCGGCACCCCTTTGATCAGCCTGCGCGTGGCGTATCCCGACCTCGCCGAGCGTTTCGATCTGCAGGGAGACGAACAATCGGCCGCGGCGCCTGACTGCCGGTGCCGAGACAACAGTGAGGCCGTGATTGCCGGCTTCGAGCTGCCGGCGAATTTTGGTGACACACCGGGGGCGCGCTCAGCGTTCACTCAGGTGAGCGTCGCCTGCGTCAACCAGCTCGAAACCACATGTCTCTCTCGCACCGTCGAGACCCACCGCAGCGGCGCCATCGTCGGCGCCATGGGTATCGGCCGCATCCTACTGATCGCGGTTCCGTAGGACCACCAGCGTCCGAAGCGCCAGCAGCCCAGGCGCGATCCCCAGCGCCTTGTCGACGGCTGTCATCAGGCCGTACATCGCCGCCGGATACATCTGCGGTTTGCTATAGCCGCCGGTCAGCGCGTACGGCCAGGCGCCGATCCGTTCACGCGCGATCACCTCCCAGCCGTCGAGAATCTCGGGATGGTCACCCTGCCAGAACACGCGGGTGGCGTTGCCCTGCGCCGCGTAATAGCCATCGCGATCGAGCGCAAACGTGGCCGGCGCGTCGGGCACGATGGGCTCGCCCCAGCCGATGGGCTCGTGATGAAGCGGGCCGTAAACCAATCGGCCGGCCAGGCTCACGTACGGCTCGAAGACAATCAGCCGCCCGCCCGGCTGCACGGCACGCCGGCATTCCAGGAGCGCGGTGCGCGGATGGCGGAGGTGGTGGAAGACGTCAAACATGATGACGTGCGACAGCTCATCGTTCCGAAAACTCAGCGTGTAGGCGTTCTCCACCTGGTCGATCCAGGGATTCGGAAAGAGGTCGGTGCGCACGCACGCCGGAATTACGTCGCGGATGTTGCCGATGCCCGAGCCGAGCTCGACGATCTTGCCCGAGAGCGAGGGATCGATGTGCGCGGCGATGCGTTGATGAAAATCGCGATATGCCTGCCGCAGCACCGGCTTGCGATTCCACGACTGGAGGTTTCGCTCGATCTCGACGTTGTGCTGCCCGATCGGCACCGGACCGGAGGCATTCATCAGCGCGGTCCTGCTCCGCATTTCACACGCAGCAATCCGATCAGCGTCATCCGCAGCAGCATGAAGCCGTGCCGGAACCGGTGGATGTTCGTGGCGCCATACGAGCGGGCGCGATAGTAGACGGGCACGTCGATGATGCCGAGGCCGAAAATCGCCGCGGGAAACAGCAGCTCGAAATCGCCGAACGGATCGACGTCGCCGAAATCATGGCGCCAGCGCACCATCCGCGCGTAGTCGTCCCGGCGCAGCAGCTTGGTGCCACAGAGCGAGTCGTTCAGGTGCGTGTCGAGAACGAAACTGAGCGCCTTGGCGAAGAACACGTTGCCCAGGCGGTTGAGGAACCGCATCGCCTCGCCTTCCATCGGATACACCAGGCGCGTGCCGTTGACGAAGTCGGCCAACCCGGCGCAATAGGCGTTGTAGAAACGCGGCAGCATCTCCGGCGGCATCGTCAGATCGGCATCGAGAATGGTGATGAGGTCGTGCGACGCCTTCGTGAAACCGAGACGAACCGCGTCGGACTTGCCTTTTCCGGTCTGGCGGTATGCCGACACCTTGAGCCGGTCCGCGTACACGCCGACCACACGCTGCACTTCGTCCCACGTCCCATCCGTCGAGTGCCCTTCGACGAAGATCACTTCCACGGGCGCCGGCAGGGCCGGCAATCGCGTCAGCGCAGCCTCGATGTTGCCCTTCTCGTTGCGGCACGGAATCACGATGGTCAGGCTCGCCGGGCCTGACGGCATCACCGGCCGCAACACCACCACCGCGGCAGCGCCGAGCCAGCGGACGAGCGGCACCGCGGGCAGCGCGCGATTGATCAGATCGCCAAGACCCAGCAGACTGAACGGAACGTAGCCAACCGGCTTGATCTGGACGATCTCGTAGCCGCTGAGCGCAGCGAGCGCCGCCAGCGCGTCACGCGTGACGAACGTTGTCGGCAGCGGCCCAGTCCGGAGTCCAAGCCGCGTTGCCAGCCAGAACACGCCGCGAAAGTACGGGTTGTACATCACGACCACGACCCGCGACAGGCGATTCAGCCGCGATCTCAGATTCCCGAGCGTGCTTTCGATGTCGAGATCGTGATTGAGGTTGCCGTTGAGCAATATTGCGGTGCGCGCGCCGGCGGAAAGGGAGAGGTCAGCGGCCGGCACACCATCAATCCGGCTCGCCGTCGTTTTCGTGGCGCAATCCACCTGTTTCAGCAACGAGCCATCGTCATTCGGCAGTGGCGCAAACTGCACCACGGCGTCATAGTAGCGAGTGAATCGCGACAACTGCCCCGCGATCACGCGGGTCAAATACGGGTGCGGCATCTACGAGCTATTGCTCCGAGATATTTTGCATGAAGATTGTCGCATCGCGAATGAGATTGAGCATCGGATTTGCCGTCGCATTGGGTCTTGTCGGCTGCAGCGGCGCACCAAGTGCCCCATCAGCTCTGCCAACGGCGGCGCCGCCGCCGGGGCCCATTCCGACCGTAACGGCCCTGTCCGTTAACATCGGATCCACAGACGGCGGGACGCCAATCCGAATCACTGGAACTAACCTGCAGCGCGGCGCGAGCGTGACCTTTGGCCAAACGACGGTCACGTCGAACTCATGGGATCCACGGGACGCACCAGGCACGTCCCTGCTCATCACGACGCCGGCCCATGCCGCAGGTCAGGTTGATGTCATCGTCACTAACCCAGATCGCTCATCGGTCCGTCTCGGTCAGAGATACGAGTACGCCCCACAACAATCGTTTGACTTCAACGGCAACTGGGACGGTGTCAGCCACGACGGCCAACACACGATGATTCAGTTCACCATTGCCAACAACGTGCTCGTAACCGCATCTTGCCAAGGTCTCGGGAATGCGACAGTCTCGCTGTCGACAGCGGCCACAAACGGGGACTTTTCATCCGACGGCCCTGAGGGCTTTCGCCTATCCGGCAGGATCGTCTCTGCAGCAGATGCCACAGGGACACTCGTAGCGCCGGCCTGCGGCAACGCCACGGTCTGGCGAGCCTCCAGGGTGAACACGGGAAGTTGACAGTTGACAGTTGACAGTTGAGTTGAGAGTTCCCGGTTACCAGTTCAAACGCGCAGTTTGAGAACCGGGAAACTGAACTGACAATTGAAAACTCAACTGGCCATTGCCAACTGTCAACCGTCAACTACGGGACACCCCTAGAGCGGCGGGTTGGTCATCCATTCCCCCCTGCCCCGGCGCCAGGCGGCCCGACGGCAGAGCTGGGGAGAGGAAATACCGCTCCACCATCACGAAGAGCAGACGACCAGCTACACAACCGGCGATCGTCAACAGCACGACGCGGACGAGGAACCCGACGAGGCCAACGGTCGGGAACACGCGGAGTGTCATCGCAAGCGCGACGATCTGCGCAGGATGATGGATCAGGTACAACGAGTACGACCCGATGCCAACGCGAGTGATCGCGTCGATCGCGCCGTTCGCCGGCCAGCGACCGTCCGACTCGCGCCTCACCCAGGCATTCACCAGCGTAAAGTACGCCAAGCCGATAAAGACAATGCCGGGCGGCATCAAATAGCCAAGCAGCAGCCAGCCCGGGACCCACCGCACCTGGCGCCAGAAGACTGGCAGGCGAATCACGCCCCGGTACGCATCGGCGGCGACCACGCCCAGGTGCCATTGAATCCACAAGGCCGGCGCAGACATGACGAGCAGCCACTCCCATGCCGGCGTGCTGGTCACGCGCGGCGCCATCAATTGGATCGCGATCGACAGCGCCGCCAAGAGCCCGGCAAGCGTGTACCACGGGAGCCGTCGACGGAGGAGGAGGAGGAGCGGGTACATGAGATACAGGTACTCTTCGCGCGCCAGCGACCACAGAGGCGGGTTCGCTGCTCCGTGATCGAATACCGGATGAAAGCCATGCAGCATCAGGACGTGCATACCGAAGTCCGCAGCGAGCCACGCCCCGCGCGGCTCCGGGTAACGCACGAGCAGCTCGGCGCCCCTGCCCGCCCCCCACAGCAACAGCAACAGCCCGATCGAGCAGCACACGGCCACGAAGTACGTCGGGTAGAGCCGCCACATGCGCCGGCGCCAGAACGCGGCAAACCGAAACCTGACGACGCCTTCGTGCCGGATCTGGGCAAGATGAATGCAGAATCCGGAGACGACAAAAAACATCGGCAACGCCGTCGCCGAGATCCAGAAGATGTGTTGAACGAGCTGCGCGAACCATGCGCCGCCGATCGTGAGGTACGGCGCGGCAATCAGCGCGTGGGCGAACACGACCGCCAGCGCGCCCGCGCCGCGCATGAAATCGAGGGACCGAAACCGTACGCCCGGCACGCCGGATGACACGCCCAAGTATAAGTTAGGATTTGATAGCTGACGGATGGGAAGATGGGGAGTTGACAGTTGACAGTTGACAGTTGCCACTTGAGTTGAGAGTTGCCCGTTGCCAGTTCAACGCGCAGTTTCGAACTGGGAAACTCAACTGACAACTGGAAGCTGGAAACTCAACTGGCCATTGTCAACCTTCAACTGTCAACTACGAGAATGAAGCCATGGACGATACGCACGTCGTGACGTGCCCCTATTGCAGCGAGGAGATCGAGCTCTACATCGAGCCTGATGTCCGAGGCAGCTACGTCCAGGACTGCGAGGTGTGCTGCAATCCCTGGACGGTCCGCGTCACTCGAGAAGACGATGAAGTGTATGTGGAGGTCGGCCGCGCGGACGGATCGGAATAGGAACCGGTTGTTAGTTGACAGTTCAAGAGTTGACGGTTGACAGTTGAGTTTCCAGCGCACAAGTGCAAGTTGAAACGTCACGACTTTTCACTCAACCGGCAACTGTGAACCCTGAACTGTCAACTCGCCGCCCGATGAAAGGCGCCAATCTGGTAGCCGTCGCGCAATGTTCGCAAGAACCAGCGGACGATGAACGGCGGGAGGCCGAGTTTCTTGGCGGTCACAGCACGGAGAGGAATCGACGCCAAGTCGAGCATCGTGTAACCGGCGTCCAGAAATAGCCGCTCCGGCTGCTGGATCATGTCCGTGAATGTGGCGCCCATCCCCGCGATCTTTATGTGGATGTCACGGCTGTACTTCGCGAAGAAGTTTTTGCGCATCAGGTCAACATAGACGGTGTGTCGCGGAAAGCGGTCCGCGAGCGTCCGCAGCAGCACCTGGCGTTGGGCGTGAGTAAGGTAAAAGAGGACGCCCTCAATCACCACGTGGAGATTCGAGGGTGAGCCGGTCACGGCAAGCTTTTCGGCCAGCGATTCCTGTGCAAACTCGATCGGCACTCGCAGCAGCGGATTCGGCGCCGACGCAGCGGGCAACCGTGTTTCCTTATACGTGAGGATCTCGGGTTCGTCGAACTCGAACCACCGGCCGCCGCTCAGGCGAAAGGCCCGCGTGTCGAATCCGCAGCCGATGATTACGACGGTCGCCGAAGGATCGGCCGCGAGCGCGCGCCGCAGGTGCTCGTCGATCATCACGTGGCGAGCGGCGTTGCTCGCATTCGGAAGCGTAAAGGACTTGAATTCCTCCCACACCCGCCGCGCCTCGTCATTCATGAAACGCTCAGCCAAGGTATCGCCGCAGATCGGCGTGTCGCTCGCCGCATCCGCGGCCCGCACGCCAAGCGTGTAGTACGCCGTTCGTGAAATCGGGTTCGCCATACCGGTGGGATGATACCCGCGTCAATCACGCCAAGAGCGGCCGCTTTGGTAATGTTTCGGTGAGGATCGCGTGGTAGTCTCACCGACCATGCACAAGGACCTGTCGCGTCGAGACTTTCTCGGTGTGACCGCAACGGCGGCGGTCGCGTCACTGCGGCAAAACGTGGGCACGGCCGACGATCCCCTCGGCGTCCGCAGGGACTTTCCCGCCCTCCGCGAGTTCACGTTCCTCAACACGGCGTACACCGGTCTGATCTCGCAAGCGGTGGTGGATGCCGCGCGCGAGTGGACCGACACACGCGCCCGGCGGACCTACACAGTTGGGGAGATGCTGGCCAAAGCAGACGAAGTGCGAAAGCTCTATGCCGGGATGTTCGGGGCCGGTGAGGACGAAATCGCGTTCCTGTCGTCGACGACCGAGGGCGAGAACATCGTGGTGAACTCCCTCGATTTCAAGAAGGGCGACAACGTGGTGTACGACGACCTCGTCTATCCGAGCACTCCGGTCATCTACCAGCGGCTTGCAGAGACACGAGGCGTCGAGATCCGCGTCGTGAAGAGCCGGAACGGCGCCGTCCCAATCGAAGATTTCAAGAAGCTCGTCGACGGCCGAACCCGGCTGATCTCGGTGGCGTGGGTTAACAACAACAGTGGGTTCCGTCACGACATGAAGGCGCTCGCCGCACTCGCCCACTCACACGGCGCTTACCTGTATAGCGACGCCGTCCAGTTCATGGGCACCGGACCGGTTGATCTCCGCGCGGAAAACGTCGACTTCTGCACATCCGGCACCTACAAGTGGCTGATGGCAGGATTCGGCGTCGCCGTCTTCTACGTGCGCCGCGAGCTGCTGGAGAAGATCCATTCATCAAACGTGGGCTGGCGGTCGCGGCCGGCCGAGCAACAGAAGAATGCGAAAAAATTCGAGTACGCGACGCTGTCGTTCGGTGACATCTACGAGCTGAGCGCGGCCCTCAAATACCTGCAGGGAATCGGGCTCGACAAGATCGAAGCGCGATCGCAGACTCTGGTGAAGCGCTTCCGGAGCGGACTCGCCGAACGGAAGATTCAGATCGCTACGCCCGAAAACACCCGCTCGCCAATCGTCAGTTTCTATATCCGCAAGCGGCAAGCGGAGGCCGCCAACATCCTCGACACCGAACGCGTGAAGGTGAGCCTGCAGGAGGTTGCGCCGGCGGAATCCGCCGGCGCCGGAACTGTCACGCGCGTGCGCGTGGCGATCGCCTTCTTCAACAACGAGGCGGACGTCGATCGGATGCTCGAGGTGGGCCACAGATTAAACACAGATTAGGCACCGATGGCGTCCTCGCAATCAGTGCCTAACCGGCGCCTAATCTGTGGCCGGCGTCTAATCGGTCGCTTGACGCTTGAATAGATACGTCAAACCGTAGGGTGATGGACTCGGGTCGGCGCTAACCGAGACGAGTTCCCATCCCTCCTTACCGAGTGTTGCCAGGGCCGTGCGGAATGCGGCGTCCGAGGCTTCCCTGGGGGGCTCAAAGTCGCGGCACGTCCATCCATCGGGGCGAAGGGTGACGTGCAACCCTTCGAAACGGGATAGTCCCGGTAGATTCCCAACGTCTCGCCAATGGCGATAGCCCGCTTGCGGTGCTTGGGGAAGTGGATGCCGATGGTCGCAAGCGTGTTGTTCATCGTCCACTGCACTTCGGGAGCGGCGTCCGCCATTTCCGCTTCGAGGCGAGCCAGCAGCGCCGGAACATCGAGCCCGTCCGGACTCTTCGCGACCCGCTCGGCGGTGAGGTCCCACCCGGCGCGGGCCGCCCAGCGATCGTCCGCGGCCATCCAGTCCCGGCGGAGGGTCTCCTTGTCGGGGTGTTGGCGGACGACATAGGCGATGAGCCAGTCCGCCACGCGCACAAAGGTGATGGACCGAAGCATCCGATCCATCTCCTTGGCCGAGAGCTTCTTGGGCTGGATCAGGAGTGTTGCCAGAAACTGGGCGTCAACGTTTCCGGTCTCCCAGAGCGACAGTGCCAATTCATGGTTCGTGCGGATCTTCTTCGCCAGCACCCGGATGTCGCCGAGACTGACGCCGAACTGCTTGTCCCGGCGCCGCTCTTGGCGTTCTGCGCCCGCACCTTCGCAGTGCCGAGCGCTTTGAGCTGCTTGAGAGCTTCACTGAGCGTCATGGTCGTGAATTCTACCGGGGTAAACCCGATCGGCCAACGGGGAGCTCTTGTCGCTTCTAACTCAAATCAGAAGACGGCAATCTTTGTTCTTTGACAGCGGCGAGCTATCACCACGCGGCG
Organism: uncultured Acidimicrobiia bacterium; assembly: GCA_963784445.1. Classification (GTDB taxonomy): domain Bacteria; phylum Acidobacteriota; class Vicinamibacteria; order Vicinamibacterales; family UBA2999; genus 12-FULL-67-14b. The sequence continues at coordinate 491,603 of CAWARO010000005.1, forward strand.
ATGTGTGTCGTACGGATCGGAACGATCCGGTCTGCACATCCGATGTAATTGAGCGATCGGCCTTTTCGCCATGAAGTAGTTACTACCCATCCGAGTAGCGGCTACCCGTCCGCGCTTAATAGGTGAAAACGGGCGCGCTGAGTATCTGCTACCCATACGTCGTCACGGCACGCAAATCGGTGTCGCAAATTCAGGGGCATTTTCACGGTGCTGATCTGGCACTCGGTTTGATGTTGCTCGTGGCGATGGCTTGTGCCGTATCACGCGGCCCTCGACCCTCAACCCCTGGAGGATGCCTTGAACCAACCGTCTCGACGCCAATTCGTCTCCGCTTCACTCGCCGGCCTGCCCGTCCTTGCCAGTGGCACGGCCACGCTCGTCGGCATCTCGTCGCGCACACTTACTGCCTCGGCGCAGCAATCCAACTCCATGACCGACCACGTGCTCGACGCCATCATGGCTGACTTCCGTGCGCTGCGCCGCGAGGGCGACGAGAAACCCGCGCAGCGTCGCAACATCCTGCGCGCCACCGAATCACTCACCGGGTTGCTGGCGGCCCAACTAGGCCAACAGTATGACCCCGACCTCAAGCGCGCCATTCGTCAGCAACTCCAGCGCAAGGGCCGTCAGGCCCTGGTGCAGGAAATCACGGCGATGGCCAACAAGCCCGAGATCACGCACGAGAAGATCGATGCGATGCTCACGTGGCTGCAACGGGACGGCATCAGGGGCGTGCTACTCGACGCGCAGAAGGGGCTCAGGCGGATGCGCGAGAACATGCCCGACTACCTTCAGGCGCGCTCCACCACGCAGTACCGACTTCTGCGCGGACCTGCACTGGATTATTTCGATCGCTGAATCTGCTGCCGCGATCGCGTGTGCCATCGCTGTCGGCATGGGCGGGGCGAGCCCTGCCGCCGACGCCGCGTGTGCCGCTGCAGGGCTCGCGCTGGGGCTCTACTACGCGATGCGGATATGGTACAACTGCTGATGGCCATGCGCTATACGGGACAGCTTGTTGAAACACGAGCGGCAGCGCAAATGCTGGGGATCTTTCTAGCAGGCGTGCTCACGCCGTTTCTGCTCCTACGCCTTGACTGGAACCGACCGGGGTATATGGCCGGGTTGATGCTCCTGACCCTCACTCCGTTCCTTGTGTCGTTTCGGTGCCTGAACTTTCTTCGGAAGCAAGAGGCACAGCATTCCAGCCCGACACCGGAGATGGCGTTTATTTTCGGCCTCGCCATCTCGGTGCCATTGGCCATCAGCGCGGTCGCGTTGATCGTGCTGAATAACTAACTAAGAGAGACCGGCCTTGACGAAGGTCGGTCTCTCTGCCTTTGCGATCGGAGTATGGGCTTTGCCACCAAGATGGGCGAGCATCTTACTCAGCACAACGTGCAGAATTTGGTGCGCGCGGCGGCGAGCAAGCAGACATCAAAAACGGCGTGCACATCCTGCGTCACTCGTTCTGCTCGCACTTGTCGAAGTTATTGATGCCGGGGGCGGGAATCGGTGCCGCTGGCGCGAGCCGAAGGCTCGCGACGCAAACCGGATGAGCGCCCTCGGCATGCCAACGAGCGAGTGAAACGAGCGAGTGGTATGCCGGGGGCGGGAATCGAACCCGCACGCTCTTGCGAGCCCAGGATTTTAAGTCCTGTGCGTCTGCCAGTTTCGCCACCCCGGCAACTGGAAACTCTTGTAGTTGGCGGTTGACAGTTGACAGTTGCCAGTTGAGTTGACAACTTCGAAGTTGCCATTTCAACGGGCAACTTCTAACTCAAATGGCAACCGTCAACTGTCAACTGCCAACTACTAGTGAACAAGCTTCGAGGGCTTCGGCCCGCCCATCACTCGCAAAATCATTTCCGTTAAGCGGCCTTCGTCGATGTCGAACGGCCCGGCACTGGCGGTGCCCAGCTGCATCTCGAGGTGGACCAGCACGCCATGCTCTTCCGGGCTAACGATCCAGCTGAAGCCGCGCAACGAGATCGCCGGCGCGTCGCCGCCGGGATTCTTCGCCCGCTCCAGCGCCATTAGCATCTGCTCGAGCAGCGACTTCACGTCCTCGTCGGTCCACGACGCCGCATTCTCCGGCACGCCCTCGATCCGCCGCGTCGTCGCGTCCTGCTGCCCTCTCACCCACACATCCACATCAATCATGTCTACGCTTCATTCTTCCATTTCGGCGCGCGTTTCTCCAAGAACGCTCTCACGCCCTCGGCGGCATCCTCGGTCTTGATCAATCCGCCCAGATAATCTCGTTCGGCCTTGTCGAGCGCCGGTTCCGCCTGCGCCCGCAGGGTGAGGCGCGCCGCGGCCACCGCGTGCGCCAGCGCCACCGCGGAGTGCGGGGAAAGATGCGTGTCGAACCACGCTGCGGCGGCATCGCGGAGGTTGGTCTGCGGCCCCACCACCGACACGAGTCCCGCGTCGTGCCAGTAGCGCGCCTCTTGGGTCTGCCCCGTGACAATGGCGCGCGTGGCGCGTGACGCGCCTACGCGTAGCGGCAGCAATGCCGCGGCCGCGGGCGGAAATGCGGCGAGCCGGATTTCCGGCAGGCCGAACGTGGCGCTGCCGGTGGCGATGATGTCGTCGCAGGCGAGCGCGAGCTCGAAGCCGCCGCCCAGGCACCGCCCTTCGACCAGCGCCGCGGTCGGCGCCGGGAACGCCAGCAGCCGCTTGAACACGCGGTGCGTCTCCGGCAACACCGTGGCCATCATCTCCGGGACGTGTTCCTGGATGCGCGCGCCGTAGGAAAATTCGCCACGGCTGCCTTCAATCGTGAGCCACTTGATCCCGCGTTGCGACTCGAGCGTATGGATGGCCGCGCCGAGCTCGCGCACGAGCTCGAGCGACAACAAATTGCCGCGCGGCGTGCGCAGCACCAATCGCCGCCAGGCGCCGTCGCGCACGGAAGTCGATTCGACGAGACCGCTCATGCAAACACGCCCGGATCCACCGTCGGCGCATCGCACGCAAAGCCGCGGCACACATAGACGGTGGCCTTGTCGTCGATCATCTGCATGTCCGCCACCCAGGGCATATGGACGGCAAGGGCCTTCTGCTCCGACGGATCGAACTGCATGATCACGGCGAACGGACGGTACTCCTTGTGTGCGGCCATCCACATGGCGCGCGTGTCGTCGCCATCACGATGGCCGACAATCACAATCTGCTCGCCGCCGACAATTGCGGTTTCGAGCGCCGCGGCCATGAACGGCACAGCGCGGCCTTGTTCTTCGAGCCGTCCGCCAAACGACGCAATCGCCTCGGCAGCGCGATTCGCGTAGGCCTGCTCCCCCGTCAGGTGCGCGAGCGTCAACACGTTCATCGCCGCCACCGACGACGGCGACGGTTCCGCGCCGTCGTAGTCCTCTTTCATCCGCAGCAGCACGGACTGATCCGCGCCGGTGGTGCTGAACCAGCCGCCGCCCTCGGCGTCCCAGAACAGTTCATCCTGGCGCGCCTGCAGCTCGCGCGCCCACGTCAGCCAGTCGGGATCGCCGGTGGCCTGGAACACTTCCAGCAGCCCGAAGATGAGATAGGCGTAATCCTCCGCATATCCCTCGATCGCCGCATCCCCCGCCCGATAGCGCCGGAACAGGCGCCCCTCGTTGGCGTCCCACATGCGGTGACGGATAAAGGCCGCCGCGGCCACCGCGTTCAGCAGGTGCGCGAGCGCGCTCCTGTCGGTGCCTTCGGCGATGTCGGTGTTCTCCTGTCCGAGCGTGCCGCTCATCAGCACGCGCGAAGCTCTCGCGAACGCGGCGATCATCAACCCGTTCCACGCCGTGAGCACCTTGTCGTCGAGTTGGGGCCGCGGCCTCAGCTCGCGGACATCAAACAGCAGCTGGCGCGACCGCAGCAGCGATTCGGCCACCTCGACGGGCGCCTTGCCGCTGATGCGCGCGATGTCGGCAATCGACTGCGCCGTGTAGAGCAGGTTCTTGTTGACGAATTCCTGCTGCGGATCGAACGGCGCGTTGCCGTTCGGCAGAATGCCGTAGCGCGCTTCAAACACCAGCGCGGAGTCGCCCAACTGCGTGCGAATTTCCTCCGACGTCCACACGTAGAAGGCGCCCTCCATCTTGTGAGCCTTGGGATCGTCGTGCTTCTCGGCCGGGATGCTGTCCGCATCCTCGGCGGAATAGAAGCCGCCGGTTTCGTCGGTCATGTCGCGCCGCACGTACTGCAACGTGTCTTCGGCGATCTGCGCGAAGAACGGATCGCCGGTGGCCTGGAACGCTTCGAGATACGCCAGCACGAGCTGCGCCTGGTCGTAAAGCATCTTCTCGAAATGCGGCACCCGCCAGTTGCCATCCACCGAGTAGCGGTGGAAACCGCCACCGATATGGTCCCGCATGCCGCCGAGCGCCATGGACCGCAGCGTCTGCGCCACCATCGCGAGCGCAATATCGTTTCCGGTTCGTTCGTGCTCGCGCAGCAGGAACAGCAGTTCGCTCGGTCGCGGAAACTTCGGCGCGTCGCCGAAGCCGCCGCGCCGGGTATCGAAGGTCTGTTGAAACTGCTCCAGCGTCTTGGCCAGCGCGGCCTCGCTCGCCGGACGCCGATCGTTCTGGCCCTTGGCCATCGCGGCCAGGCGATCGACGATCTCCGCCGCCGACTTCACTACCTGAAGGCGATCGTCACGCCACGCGCGGCCGATTTCCGTAAGCACGTCCACAAAAGCCGGCCGGCCGTACCTGGGACGTCGGCGGGAAATAGGTGCCGCCATAGAACGGCTGAAGATCCGGCGTCAGCCACACGCTCATCGGCCACCCGCCGGAGCCGGTGGTGGCCTGCACGAAGGTCATATAGACGCGATCGACGTCGGGCCGCTCTTCGCGATCGACCTTGATCGACACGAACAGGTCGTTCAGCACGCGGGCCACACCCACGCTCTCGAACGACTCGCGCTCCATCACGTGGCACCAGTGACAGGTCGCGTATCCGATGGAGAGAAAAATCGGTTTGCCGGCCTCGCGCGCGGCCGCGAACGCCTCGGGGCCCCAGGGATACCAATCGACCGGGTTGTTCGCATGCTGGAGCAAGTAAGGGCTCTGCTCCTTCGCGAGGCGATTGGCCATCCAGTGATAATACGCCCGAACGCCTCGTTCGGAGAGCGGGGGCTTTAGCCCCCGCTGATCAGCGACAGCGAGAGTCAGCGACGGCTAACGCCGTCGCTCTCCGAACGTCTACGCCTGCAACTCCTTACTGAGCTGCGAATGTCGTCGTGCCGCTTCCTGGAGGCGGGCGTAACTCGCCGTCATCTCCACGCCATAGATGAGAATCACGGCGCTCACGTAGATCCACAGCAGGAACACCACCACCGCGGCAATCGAGCCGTGAATCACGTTCCAGGTGGCCAGATCCGACGCGTACCACGAGAACAGCAGGAACGCCACGCGCCACAGCACGCCAACCAGGATCGCGCCGGGCCACACATCGCGGAATCTCACCTTCGTATTCGGAATGAAATAGAAGATGAGCGCCACGCAGCCAATCAACAGCAACGTCGCCACGTAACTGGCGACAATGCCCGAGAGCCAGTCGAGCGTGGGTGACCGTAGGAAGGCGTCGCCGAGGCGCGTTTCGGCGAGGCGCACCAGGCTGGCGATCACCAGTCCCAGCATCAGCACCAGGCCGGCCGACACCATCATCAGGAAGCCGATCAACCGATGGCCGAGGAAGCTGCGCCTCTTCTCCACCGCCCAGGCATGGTTCACCGCCGACGTGATCGCGTTGAACACGCCCAGCGACGCCCACACCAGCGCCATGACGCCCCAAAAACCGAAGGTGAAGGGCGACGCTGCTAACGCATCAACCTGCCCGCTGATGAAATCAAACTGCCGCGGGAAATACCGGAAGATGAACCGCACCACGGTGTCGCGCTCGGTGGCGTCGGATGTCATTTTGCCGAGGACCGCCAGCGCCAGCAGGATCATCGGAAAGAACGAGAGCAGCGCGTAGTAGGCGATCGAGGCGGCGTGGGTCAGCCCTTCGCTGTCGTAGAGCTCGTTGACACCGCGCCATGCCGCCAGCGCGATCAGCCGGACCCGGCCGGCGGGCTTTGGTCGCTCGCTTACAGGCACCTTAGGTACCTCAGGCACCCCAGGCACCCCGGTCCCTAGACTTCTTCGGCGAGCCGCACCGTGGCGCGGGGATCCTTGATGTGGTGTTTCTTAATCTTGCTGTAGAGCGTGGGACGATACAGGCCAAGGATCTGCGCCGCCTCCTGCTTGTTCCAGTTCGTCCGCTGCAGCGTCTGCAGCACCGCCATCCGCTCGATCTCGGCGAGCGTGTGATGCGGCGGCACCGTGAACGCGTCTTCAGCCACGGCGTCGCCGCGGATCGAATCAGGCAGATCCTGCGGCTGCACGTCGGGCGACTTGGCCACCAGCACGGCGCGCTCGATGGCGTTCTCCAGCTCGCGCACGTTGCCGGGCCAGCGGAACCGGATAAGCAGATGATACGCCGCCGGCGAAATGCCTTTGACGTTCTTTTGATAGCGGCCGTTGAACTTTTCGAGGAAATGCGCGCAGAGCAGCGGCAGATCCTCCGTCCGTTCGCGTAACGGCGGCACGCGCAGCGCCACGGTATTGATGCGGAAGTAGAGGTCTTCGCGCAGCCGGCCATCCTTGATCGCGGCGTCGGGATCGACGTTGGTGGCGCAGATCAACCGGAAATCCACCTTGACGAGGCGATCGCTGCCAATCGGCCGGTACTCGCGCTCCTGCAACACGCGCAGGAGCTTGGTCTGCAGCAGCAGCGGCATCTCGCCGATTTCGTCGAGCAACAGCGACCCGCCGGCGGCGAGCTCGAGCAGGCCCACCTTGTCGGTGGTCGCGCCGGTGAACGCGCCTTTCTTGTAGCCGAACAACTCGGACTCGATCAGCTCCTTCGGCAGCGCCGCGCAGTTGATCTTGATGAACGGCCCTTCGGCGCGCCCGCTGCGCACGTGGATGGCGTTGGCGATCAGCTCCTTGCCGCAGCCGTTCTCACCCTGGATCAGGATGTTGGCGTCGCTCTCGGCCACCGCGTCGATCAACTCGAAGAGCTCGCGCATCTTCTTGCTCTTCCCGATGATGTTCGAAAACGCGTACTGATCGCGGACCTGCTCTTTCAATCGCTCGTGCTGCGCCCGTTCGACCTGGAGGTCGGTGGCGCGATCGAGGATTGAGACAATGCCCGCGGGATCGAGATTCGATTTTTCGATGAAGAAGAACGCACCGGCCTGGCCGGCTTCGAGCGCGCGCGTGATGGTGCCCACGCCGCTAATGACAATCATCTCCGGCCCGTCGTCGATCACCTTCAACTGCCGCAGCAAGGCGATGCCGTCGATGTCGGGCAGCACCAGATCGAGCAGCACCACGTCGGGACGCCAGGAGCGAAAAATCTCCACGGCGCGCGAGCCGACCGCCGCGGCCCGGACTTCGTACCCCGGTACGCGCTCCGCCTGCTCAATGACCATCTTCAGCCAATCCGTGACCATCGGCTCGTCATCAACGACGAGGATCCGCCGCCGGTTCGGTGACTTCGCAGACATAGATGGAATGCTGCCCTACACTACTGTAGCGTATTCATACGATACACGGTGGATCGGGGATCAGGGATCGGGGATCGGGGATCCGGGAACACCCGTTTCCCCGATCCCGGTTCCCGGCTCCCGGTTCCCGGCAAGAAGCAATTGAAAGGGCGGAGCGCATACCCCACGCCCCGCCCTTTCTTGACGATCAACCCCAGGTCAGACCGGCCTGCGGCCCTGAATCACGCGGATTAGCACCACCGCAATGGCCAGGACGAGCAGAAGGTGGATGAAGCCACCGAGCGTGGATCCGCTCACCATTCCGAGCAGCCACAGGACGATCAGCAGAACGAGAATCGTGGTCAGCATTGTGATTGGCTCCTATGACTGGTAGCCGCCAGTGCCCGGCGTGGAAGGGAAAGATTCGCTGACGGGCGCGGTGGTGCCGCCGTTGAAGCGGTCGCCGGCCGTTTTCTGTTCGTACAACGCGGTCGCCTTATCGGCGACTTCGCGATAGCGCCGCGACGCGGCGTCCTTCACGGTGTTGAAACCCTCGTTGATATCCTGGCGCACCTGCGCGCCCGGCTTCGGCGCCATCAACAGCGCCACGCCCGCGCCCACCAGGGCGCCTGCTAGCGCTCCGAGCAGGAACATGCCGTTGCCTGCCGATTCCTCATTGCTCCACCTTGCCATTGCCGTCTCCTTTGCCGCTGTCTAGAGTTCCGAAGCTGTCGTGGCCTTCTCCGCGTCGCGCGGCGCGACGTTTCCGCCACATCTGAACACCTCGCCACAAGCCGAGCGCAAGCGCGGTTCGCGGCGCCGTGACCACCGAGGCCACGGACCCGACTGAATTTCTGACCGTCCCCATTGCATCCCGCACGTCTGACATCACGTCGTCGACGGCCGAGGTGCCACGGCGCAACGCGCTCGCGGCTTCCTCAACGGTGCCGGAGATACGGCTGAGGTGCGTTCGCAGTTCGGCTGCTTGTGCCTCGGCCGCCGCTTTTGCGTCCAGAAGCGCCGCTGAAGCTCTGCGCCAGGCGATGAACGCGCCGACGCTGGTAGCCATGAACAGCAGCGTCTGGATGACCAGACAGACGGCCATAACAATCAACGCCCGCTCAAGCACAACAATATCTGTCGTCATTTGCTCCATCGCTGGGTAATGTGCTACCCATTCTCTTGAGCCTGCGACACAGCACTATGGCTGGGCTGGCTGTTCGAGGATTCGGAATCGAGAAGTCGTTCAATCTGTTCCACCAGCTGATCGGGGTCGATCGGCTTGACGATCACTTCGTCAAAACCGCACGCCCGCGCCATCGAGAGCTGGCGTTCGTGGGAATAACCGGTGGCGGCGATGAGCGGAATGTCTTGAGTAATGGGGTTATTGCGGAGCCGCCCGGCGGCCTCGAAGCCCGAGATGCCGGGCAACTCGAGATCGAGCACGATCAGGTCAGGCTGTAATTGCTCAGCTTTCGCGATCGCGCTGGCGCCATCGACCGCCGTCGAGACCCGGTAGCCGATGGCGTTCAGGTAGATTGCCCAGATGTCTAATGCATCGGGATAGTCGTCGACGATGAGGATGTGCTTTGCTCGTGGCGACATGTCTGTCCACGTCAACCGTGTTCAAGGTACGTGCCAAACGGATGAGGACGGGTGGCGTGCTAGGCTTGCGTGCATGCCACCGAACTTGGCGCAGGTCTTGAATACTGTCGCCCACGAGATCCGAACACCACTCGCTGTGTCACAGGGATACTTGAAGCTATATCTCGACGGACGGCTCACGAACGCGGACGATCAGCGGCGCGCGTTTCAGCAAACGCGCGAAGCCCTCGGCACGCTCGCCACGCTCTGTAACGACATGAGCAAGGTAAGCGCGCTGGCGGAAACCGCGGCGCCCGCGCTTACCTCGCGCGTCAGCGCGCGCGAGTTCGTGGCGCACGTGCAGAAGGCGCCAGAAGTCGAGGGTACCGAGTGGTCCGGCGACGGCGGCGTGGCGAGCATCGCCGCGCAGAGCGCCACGGATCTGGCGCATGCGGTGGCGATTGTCGCGAAAGCCGCGTTTGATGAGCAGCGCGAAGCGCCGCACGCGGTGCGAGTGGCCGGCGGCAGCGAGCTGGTGATGCTCGCCGGCACCCTGGACGCGATTCCCGCACTCGAAGCGGGGCCCGGCGCCGCCGACGCGCGAGAGGTTGATTTCACCAGGGGCGGCAAGGGACTGCGACTGATCTGGGCGGCTTTCGTGCTACAGCGGCATCACGTCGATACGTGGACACACCAGGGACACCGTGCGTCGGTAGGATTCCGTTTTCCATTGGTACAAGCATGAGTAGTGCCTCACTCGCTATCGTTGACGACGACAAGCCGTTTGCCGATTACCTGCAATCGCTGTTGCGATCGCGCGGGTATGAAACCACGACCTACGACAGCGGCGACGCCCTGTTGAGCGGGTTACGCGAAGGCGCCCTGCCGGATGTGGTGCTCCTCGACGTCTCGATGCCCGGCCTCGACGGCCTGGAGACATTGCGGCAGATCCGTCTCGCCCACCCGGCGGCGCAAGTGGTGATGGTGTCGGGCGGGCGCGCCACCGAAAAGATCGTCGAGGCCGTTCGTCTCGGCGCCGCCGATTACGTGCTGAAGCCGGGCGACGCCGAGGGCGTCGGTGAAGTCGCGCTCGAAGCGGCGATCAGAAACGCGCTCGAACGGCTGTCGCTGACCAACGAAGTCACGCGGCTGCGCACGCAGGTCGGACAGGATCCCGACGGCGCGCAACCGTGCTGGAGCTCCGGCAAGGCCATGCAGCCGGTGATGACGATGGTCGACCGCGTTGCCGACAACGATGTCAGCGTGCTGCTGCGCGGTGAAAGCGGCGTCGGCAAGGAAGTGATTGCGCGCGAAATTCATCGCCGCTCGCCGCGGCGCGCCCACCCGTTCGTGAAAGTGAATTGCGCGGCGCTGCCGGCCGATCTGCTCGAAAGCGAATTGTTCGGCCACGAGCGCGGCGCATTCACCGGCGCCGCTTCCACGCGCGTTGGCAAGTTCGAATTCGCACAGCACGGCACGATCATGCTCGACGAAATCGCCGAGATGCCGCAGGCCCTGCAGGCCAAGATTCTGCACGTGCTGCAGGACCGCGAGTTCACCAAACTGGGCAGCAACCGCTCGGTCGAAGTCGACGTGCGGGTGATTGCGGCCACCAATCGCGATCTCGAAGCGATGATGCGCCAAGGCTCGTTCCGCGAGGACCTCTACTATCGGCTGCAGGTGATCGAAGTGCACATTCCGCCCCTGCGCGAGCGGCGTGAAGAGATCGCGCAGCTGATCGAGTTCTTCCTGTTGAAGTTCGCGTCCGTGTATCGCCGCCCGGCGATGCGGCCGTCATTGGTGCTGCAGGAAGCGCTACTCACTTACGACTGGCCGGGCAACATCCGCGAGCTCGAGAACATGATGAAGCGGCTGGTAGTGCTGCAGGACGAAACGCTAATCCTGGCCGAGCTCGGCCGGTTGCGCACTGCGCGCGCCAACGCCGAGGCCGAAGACAACGCCCGAGGCGGCCAGCGCGAATACATGGGCAGCATCCCGATGTCGCGCCCGCCGATGGCCGCGGCACCGCTGCCACCGATGCCGTCCTACGCCATACCGGCGCCCGTGCAACCCGAGCCGGTGGCCGCGGTGTCGGCGATAAACCACAACACCGACGGCGGCGTGAATTTGCAGGAGCTGGCGCGCACCGCGGCGATGGGCGCCGAGAAGGAAGCCATTCAGCACGCGCTCGAGCGGTTCCGCTGGAACCGCCGCAAGACCGCCGAGTATTTGCAGGTGAGTTACAAGACGCTGCTGAACAAGATGAAGGAATGCGGGATCAGTGAGTCGCCTACGGCGTAGTTTGTCTGTCCGCCTTTAAGCGGATAATCATGCCGCCGGTCTTCCAGGCGATTTTTCCACGGCGCGCGATACTTCGCGCAGCAGACTTTCGGGATCGAGCGGCTTCGACAGATGCGCGCGAAAGCCGGCCGCCAGGGCTTTCGCGCGATCTTCAGGACGCGCATACGCCGTCAGCGCGATCGCCGGAATCGCCTCCCCTTCCGGAAGCGTGCGCAATCTCCTGAGCAATCCATAGCCGTCATCATCCGGTAGCCCGACATCGCAAATCAGCACGTCGGTCTGCCACTCGCCGGTGATGCGCAGGCATTCAGCGGCCGTGGTGGCCGTCTGGGTCTCGCAGCCGTGCAGCTTGAGAATGGCGGTCACCGCCGCGGCCGAATCCGCATCGTCTTCCGCTACAAGCACGTGCAGGTTGTGGAACGTCAGCTCGGGCTTCGGCGAGCCCGCGCCGAGCGCGGCGGCGCCATGCGCCAGCGGCAACGACAACGTGAAGGTGGCGCCGCGGCCGGCGCCGCTGCTCTCAGCGGCAATGCGGCCGCCATGCAGGTCGACCAGTCGTCTGACAATCGCGAGACCAAGCCCGAGGCCGGACCGAATGGTGAAGGATGACGCCCCCTGCCGGAAGGGCTCGAACACGTGCGGCAGGAATGAAGGATCGATGCCCTCGCCTGAATCCTTGACGCGAACCACCGCACGGCCGCGCTCGCGCTCGAGCGACACTCTGGCATGACCGCCGCGAGGCGTGTACTTGACGGAGTTGGCCAGCAGGTTCCAGATCACCTGCTGTAGGCGATGATCGTCACCGATCACCACGAGGGTCTCCAGTGGCAGATCGACATCGATGGTGATGTCCTTGGCGGTGGCGGCGTGCCTGATGGTCTCGATCGCACTCTCAATGACCGGACGCAGGTCGATCGCCGACACGGTGAGGCTGACGCGGCCTTGGATCATGCGCGAAACGTCGAGCAGATCTTCAATCAGGCGGGTCTGGCTCTTCGCATTGCGATCGATGGCGTTCACCGCCTGACGCCGCTGGTCCTCGTCCACCAGCGCGCCAGATTGCAGGACGTGCACCCATCCAACAATCGCGTTGAGCGGGGTGCGAAGCTCATGCGATGCCGTGGCGAGAAACTCATCCTTGAGATGGCTGGCCTCTTCTGCCAGCCGCCGCGCGCTTTCTGCCTTGGCCAGCGCTTCGGCGCGCTCATCCAGCGCCAGGTGAAGCTCATGGAGATCGACCGCCGCGCCGACCCATCCGCAGACAGTGCCGTCCTCATCGCGATCGGGAACCACGCGCGCCCGATACCAGCGGATACTCGCCGGTGACCACGCGAAAACGAAACTCGGATTGAAAGATGACCTGCGAGTTCAGCGCTTCGTGCCACCCCTCCATTAACCGTTGCCGATCTTCGGGATGCACTGAGTCGATCCAGCCAAAGCCGAGCGCTCGATCACGGCTCAGTCCGGTCATCGACAGAAAGCCCGGGGTGAGAAACGTGGCGTCGCCGTCTGGCCCGGCGCGGAAGAGGTGGACCGGACTGAGGTCGGTGATCAAGCGGAACTGTTTCTCGCTGATCTTTAGCTCCGCCATCGCCTTTGAGAGCGCGTCCGTGCGATCGGCCACCTGCTGCTCCACCGACGCGAGCGCCTCCTGTAGTTGCGCTTCGGCAACACGGCGGCGCTTCAATTCCAATGAAAACAGGAACGCCGTAATGAGCAGGATGACGAGGACGACGATCACACTCATGGCGTTACAGTTGCCCTTGCATACGGTGTTCCTCAGTGAAACCGGCACATCGCTTGCTCTACCAAGTGGCAGGCCAGCCACGGGGCCTTCATTCAGGAGGTAGCGATGGGATTGCTCTTGCCGATTGGCGCGGTGCTAATCGCGATCGGAACGGCGGGATCGGCTGCGGCGTGCTATGGCAATTCGATATTTGATGGCGGGGAAACCGAGACGGCCGCGGCGCAGTTGGAAGGCCAGACCGATACGCCGGCGGATGCCAGTGCGGATGGCGGCCCTCGTCTCTTCCTCGCGCCTCTCGCCGGTTTGACGCTGGCGGCCGGGCTGGTGTGCGTCGGCATTGGAATCGGCAACTGGCGCCGGCCGATCCCGTCCGCAGTGCGACCCGCCAACCCCTGGAGCGATCAGCCGCGAGATGACGGCGACCCGCCGATCGGACAAGTCTGAGGATCGCCTGTGCGACGGCGGCCCTTGCCGTCGCCGATCAGCGGGGGCTAAGCCCCGCTCTCCACAGACGAACTATCGTCTTGACGCGACCGACGTCTGCGTAGAGTTGTTCGCCACCAGATGCAGCCGGCGATCCCGTCGATCAATGGTCCAGCCAGCAGTCTCATAGCCGCACAGTAAGCACTGCTGATACAACTTAGTGTCCGTCCGGGCACGGTAGAGCTCGTGGCCGCCGTGGAACACCGTGCAGAGAGCGTGGCGGGTCTTGCGACGCAGCCGGCTCATCATTTGCTTGAACGCGGTGACAACGTCCACATTTTCGGTAACTAACGCCATCGAGGACGACCCGATGTGGTGATTGAAACCTCTCATCACGACCTCCGCCGTGAGCCATAGCAAGGGTGATACCGCCTGCCTTGGAATACATGTTGCAAAGTTTTAATGACGGAATTGTATGAAGGGAGAGCTGAGATGAAGTATGGAGTCGCGTGGTTGCTCGGTGTGCCGGTCTCGATTATCGCCCTGTGGTTCGTTGCGAACCAGATGGGATGCGGACTGTAACAGTCGGCAGTCAACTGTAACAGTCGGCAGTCACGAGATTGACCCGCCTGGTGACCCTCGGCGCGCATTCGTGGTGACCGGCCTTCGCGCGAAAGCGCGACGGCGTACGCTAATGGTCGCGGCTGCACTCGCGGCCGTCATCTCCCACAGCATCAGCGCGCAGTAACCGGCGGGTGGCCGCAGAATCGGTTTGGGGTGCCGTGACGTTGTGAACGACGTCTTCCCCCTCATTTGCGCCCCGAGCCGATCTGCGGCCAAGTTACTTTCGGACAGAAGAAAAAAAGATAGCAAGATCAGAAGAACGACCATTCTTGTAATTCTTGCCTTCTTCTTTTCTCTGTAAAACACGAGCAACCGTATAATTGCGCACGTGGACAAGGCTCCCGGCAAGGTTCCCCCAACCGTCAGTTCCCCACACAAGCTCATAGTGAAACCGGTGGTCTCCGCCCTTGGCGCGGCGCCGCCGGCGCCGGCCGGAGACGCCATGAAGTGCGAGCGCTGCGGCGCGGACATGTACCGCATGCACGCCGTGTGGCGCTGCCCGTCCTGCCGCTTCAAGACCGATTGCTGCGGCTGGTAATGGATCGCCTTCACTCGCATATCGACACGAACAGCGACACTTTCCGCACCAACCGCGAACGCATGCTGGCGCTCGTCGACGAGCATCGCGCGCGCGTCGAGCAGGTGCGCCAGGGCGGCGGCGCGAAATACCTCGCGCGCCATCGTGAGCAAGGCAAGATGGCGGTTCGCGAGCGCATCGACACACTGCTCGATCCGGGTGCGGCATTCCTCGAGCTGTCGCCGCTGGCGGCATGGGACATGTACGACGGCGACGCGCCAAGCGCCGGCATCGTCACCGGCATCGGCCGCGTGTCGGGCAAGGACGTTCTCATCGTCGCCAACGACGCCACCGTCAAAGGCGGCACCTACTATCCGCTGACGGTGAAGAAGCACTTGCGCGCGCAGGAAGTGGCGCTACAGAACCACCTGCCGTGCGTGTATCTTGTGGACTCGGGCGGCGCCTTCCTGCCCCTGCAGGCCGAGGTCTTCCCCGATCGCGAGCACTTCGGCCGCATCTTTTTCAACCAGGCGCGGATGTCGGCCGAACGGATTCCGCAAATCGCCGTGGTGATGGGTTCGTGCACGGCCGGCGGCGCCTACGTTCCCGCGATGTCGGATGAGACGATTATCGTGAAAGGCACGGGCACGATTTTCCTGGGCGGCCCGCCGCTCGTAAAGGCCGCAACCGGAGAGGAAGTCACCGCGGAGGACCTGGGCGGCGCGGACGTTCACACGCGGTTATCGGGCGTGGCCGACTACCTCGCCGATGATGATGCGCACGCGTTGCACCAGGCGCGCACCATCGTGTCGACCTTGAATCGCGTGAAACGGTTACCCGACGACGTCACCGCGCCCGAGGATCCCGCCTACGACCCCGCCGAGATTTACGGCGTGGTCAATCTCGACCTGCGGAAAGCCTACGACGTGCGCGAAGTGATTGCCCGGTTAGTGGACGGATCGCGGTTCGACGAATTCAAAGAGCGCTACGCCACCACGATTGTGTGCGGATTCGCGAGGCTTCACGGCTTTCTTGTTGGCATTGTTGCCAGTAACGGCGTGCTGTTTTCGGAATCCGCGCTGAAGACCACGCACTTCATCGAACTCTGCAACTTGCGAGGTATCCCGCTGGTGTTTCTCCAGAACATCACCGGGTTCATGGTCGGCAAGCAGTACGAGCGCGGCGGCATCGCAAAAGACGGCGCGAAGATGGTGCACGCGGTGGCGAATTCGGTGGTGCCGAAGTTCACCGTCATCATCGGCGGCTCGTTCGGCGCCGGCAATTACGGGATGTGCGGCCGGGCGTATGAGCCGCGCCTGCTGTGGATGTGGCCCAACGCGCGCATCTCGGTGATGGGCGGCGAGCAGGCAGCCGGCGTCCTGACCACCGTGAAGCGCGACCAGCTCACGCGTGAGGGCCAGCCGTTCCCGGCCGAGGCGGAGCAGGAAATCCGGAAGCCGATCCTCGAGAAATACGACACGGAAGGATCGCCGTACTATTCGACGGCGCGCCTCTGGGACGATGGCATCCTCGATCCTGCCCAGACGCGTGCCGCGCTGGCGCTGGGCCTGTCGGCCGCGTTCAATGCACCGATCCCGCCCGCCAAATTCGGCATTTTCAGAATGTAATTTGCAGTCCTCGTACGGAGGGGCGGGACTTTAGTCCCGCCCGCGAGCTCGAGGCGGGTCTAAAGACCCGCCTCTACGTACGAGTCAAGGGCAGCTATCAGAAACCTTCTTCAGTGACTTCACCGTCAGCCGCGGCATCGCTTGCGCGTTCGGCGTGTTCTCCGGGCGCGGCGGCGCGCTGGCAATCTCCTGCACGGTTGGCGGCATCGGTGCGGTCTGCGCCACACCCACCACTTCGACCTTGTCGTCGAGATGCTGCGCGAAGTTGACGATCTGCGTCGGCGTCAACAGATAGGTCGGCACGTCGACCTCGGTGCTCGGGCTCGACTGCAGCGGCGTCAGCAGGAAAATTCCCGCGACGCCTGGCTTATCGTTCTCGGCCATCTTTGTGACGTCTTCGGGCGCCGGCTTCCAGGCCCGGACGCACCCAATGGCGGTGATTTCCTGGGTCAGGTTCTTCGCCATCGCCTGCATTTGAGGCGTCACCTTTTCGGTGCCCGCCTGTGGTGTGGCCGGCGCCTGTGGCGTAGGCGGAACCTGAGGTGTGGCGGGCACCTGCATGGCCACCGTAGCCTCGGCGAAGGTGGCTGCCACTATCCCCACAACCGAGATCGCTATCGCGGCGCACACTCCCGCAATGAATTTCATGATCGCTCCTCCACTCAGTGTTTTGCAGGATCCGAGCCACCGATTGACACCGATTAGACACCGAGTGATCGGCGTTTAATCTGTGTCTATCGGTGGCTTAGTTGATACGCTCCACTAGATGAGCTATCAGTTCTTGATCGTCGAGCGGCGAGGCGCGGTCGAGTACGTCACGCTGAACCGTCCCGACGTCCGCAACGCGTTCAACGAACACGTCATTGCTGACCTCACGGCGTGGGCGAAGGCCGCGCACCAGGATCCCTCGCTCCGCGTCGTCGTAATTGCGGGCGCGGGAAAAGTCTTCAGCGCCGGGGCCGACGCGGCATGGATGGCGAAGATGGCCGGCTACACGCGCGACGACAACGTCCGCGACGCCACTGCGGGCGCGGAAATGTTTCTCGCCATCAACACCATCCCGGCGATCGTCATCGGACGCATTCACGGCGCCGCCCTCGGCGGCGGGTCAGGCCTGGCCGCGGTATGCGACATCGTAGTGGCCGATGAGGCGGCGATCTTCGGCTTCACCGAGACCAAGCTCGGGATTCTGCCGGCGATGATTTCCCCGTACGTGTTGCAGAAGATTGGCGCCTCCGCCGCACGCGAACTGTTCCTGACCGGCATGCGGTTCGACGCCGCACGGGCCAAGGCGATCGGGCTCGTGCACGACGTGGTGCCCCTGGCGTCCCTGGACGAGGCGGTCGCTGAGTACGTGAACGAATCGCTGAGCGCATCCCCCACCGCCGTGGCGAGAGCGAAAACGTTGATCCCTCGAGTGCTCGGCCGGCCGCCGGCGGAGGTGATCGGCATCACCGCTGAAGCGATCGCCGCGCAGCGTGTGTCGCCGGAAGGCCAGGAAGGATTGACGGCGTTTCTCGACAAGCGCTCGCCGACCTGGGTCGATCAGAAGTGATCAAGCGCCTCCTGATTGCGAATCGCGGCGAGATCGCCGTCCGCATCATCCGCGCGTGCCGCGAGCTGGGCATCGAGACCGTCGCGGTCTATTCGGAGGCGGATACGCACGCGCGGCACGTGCGGGATGCCGATGTCGCCGTGGCCATTGGCCCCTCCCCCGCGCGCGAGAGCTATCTGGACATCGCGAAGATCCTCGAGGCCGCGCGATCGAGCGGCGCTGACGCCGTGCATCCCGGTTATGGATTCCTCTCCGAACGCGCGTCTTTTGCGCGGGCGTGTGAGGACGCGGGGCTGATCTTTGTGGGTCCGCCGGCGGCGGCGCTGGAAAAAATGGGGTCAAAAATCGGTGCCAGACGGCTGATGGCGAGTGCCGGCGTGCCGTTGGTGCCAGGGGAAGAACCCGGCGATCAGTCAGATGCTTCTCTGCGCTCGGCCATCGAACGGATTGGATATCCCGCGCTCATAAAGCCGGCTGCGGGCGGCGGTGGCATTGGCATGAAGGTCGTGCGCGCGTCGAGCGAGGTCGCGGACGCCTTGACGGCGGCGCGGCGTGAAGCACGTGCGTCATTCGGTGATGACACTTTGTATGTCGAGCGCCTGATCGAGCGTCCGCGTCACGTGGAGATCCAGGTGTTTGCGGACGCGCATGGCAACACGGTGCATGTGTTCGAGCGCGAATGCTCGGCGCAACGCCGGCATCAGAAGACGGTCGAGGAGAGCCCCTGCGCGGCGCTCAGCGCGGCGATGCGCGAGCGCATGGGCGCCGCGGCAATTGCCGCGGCGAAAGCGGTAGGGTATCGAAACGCCGGCACCTGCGAATTCCTGCTCGAAGGCGCCGGAGACGACGCGCGGTTTTACTTCCTGGAGATGAACACGCGGTTGCAAGTCGAGCACCCCGTAACCGAGGCGGTGGCCGGCGTCGATCTCGTTCACGCCCAATTACGCGTGGCCTCCGGTGAGCTGCTGCCGTTCACGCAAGCCGCGTTGTCGCAGCGCGGCCACGCCATCGAGTGCCGCGTGTATGCGGAAGATCCCGCGCAGGGATTTCTGCCTCAGGCCGGGACCGTGCTGCTCTATTCGGAGCCGCAAGGGCCCGGCATACGCGTGGATGGATGGATTGAACAGGGATCGATCGTATCGGTGCACTACGATCCGTTGCTCGCCAAGTTGATCGTCTGGGCCGAATCGCGCGACGCGGCGCGCCGCAGAGCGATCGTGGCGTTACGCAATTACGCCATTCTCGGCATCCAGACGAACATCCCGTTCCTGATCGAGTTGCTCGAGCATCCCGATTTCGTCAACGCATCGATCGATACCGGTTTCCTCGACCGCGAAGCGTCTGGGATTGCAAAAGCCACGGTGATTGAGCCGCCGCCCGCCGTTCTAGCAGCGGTCGAACAGCACCGTACGGGCGCCACACAATCCAATTCCGTGGCGACGGACCCCTTCGTTTCGCTCGGAGGGATTCGTGTCTAGCGGGTGGCTGGTCGTAAAGGATGGCGATCGCCAGGTGCGCGTCGCCGTGGCGGCCGATGCCGCACACATGTGGGCCTTTTTCGATGGCCACGTCTGGAAGATCGAGCGCGCGGCAAGCGGCGGCGAGCGCGCCGGAAGAGGCCGTGGTGAGAGTGGCGTCATGGCGCCGATGCCGGCCACGGTCGTGGCCATCAACACGGCGCCCGGCCGGCCCGTGAACGAAGGCGACACGGTGATCGTGCTCGAAGCCATGAAGATGGAGCTACCGATCAAGGCCCCCCGTAGCGGCGTGGTGAAAGCCGTGAATTGCGCCAAGGGTGAGCTCGTCCAGCCAGGCGTCAACCTGCTGGAGCTGGAATAACCATGCGCGTACCGCAGCGCGTCACCATAGTCGAAGTCGGGCCGCGAGATGGACTGCAAAACGAGAAGGCGCCCATTGCCACCGCCGATAAGGTTGCGTTCGTCGATCGACTCTCCGAATCCGGCCACTCGGTGATTGAAGTGTCCGCGTTCGTGTCGCCGAAGTGGGTGCCGCAAATGGCGGATGCGCAGCAGGTGTTTGCCGGCATCACGCGCAAGCCGGGAATCCGATATACGGCCCTCGTCCCCAATCGCGCCGGTCTGGAACGGGCACTTGCGGCGGGCGTCACGGAAGTGGCGATCTTCGCTGCCGCGTCCGAAACATTCAGCCGCCGCAACATCAACCAATCGATCGACGAGTCGCTCGCCACTTACAAGTTGGTCTGCGACGATGCCCGTGCGGCAGGCGTGCGCGTGCGCGGATATCTGTCGACGTGTTTCTTCTGTCCGTTTGAGGGCGCCATCGATCCGTCGCGGGTTGTCGGCGTGGCCGCCAGGCTCCTGGAACTCGGCGTGTTCGAGGTGGCCGTCAGCGATACCATCGGCGCGGCCACGCCAGGAGACGTCCTCCGTGTCCTCGGAGCCGTCGGCGAAAGGCTCCCTCTGCACCAAGTCGCCTTGCACTTTCACGACACCCGCGGCACGGCGCTCGCCAACGTGCTCGCCGGCCTGGATTACGGCGTGACGACGTTCGATAGTTCTGCCGGCGGCGTTGGCGGCTGCCCGTACGCACCCGGCGCCGCCGGCAACCTCGCTACCGAAGATCTGCTCTACATGCTGAATGGATTAGGCATCGAAACCGGCGTCTCAATCGACGCGATCGCATTGGCATCGCGTTTCATCGAGACAAAGCTCGATCACGCATTGCCGTCGCGTTTCCTACAAGCACCAAAACTGCAAACTGGCGACTGACAACTCAACTGTCAACCGTCAACTTCCAACTGTCAACTTCGAGTTCAAGTTAGATCCGTCAGGGCGAGACCGGGAAGGTCTCGCCCCGAGGCTTCAAGGTAGGTTGGGTCTTACGTGGTAGTCCCTGAGGTGGACTTGCTTGGAGTTCCGTTACCAGACGCCTGCGACACAAGTGGTGTCGCAGTATGGCTGTGGCCGCTGGCTTCGCGCGAGACGCGGAGCTGGTTGGTCACATCCTTGACGCCGCTAATCCGATCGGCGACATCCTCGGCACGGCGTTTCTGATCGCGGCTGGTCACCGTGCCGCTCAGAATCACCTCACCTTTGTTCACGACGACCGTGATCTCGGATGCATCGAGCATCGGATCGTCGGTCATGCAGTCACAGATTTCTTCGCGCACGCGATCGTCGGAGCGCTGATAGTCCTTCGGTCCGCGGCCGGCGTAGTTCGCCTGGGGCTCGTAGTTCCGCCAGTAGCCGCCACGCTCGCGCCGCGCCCACGGCGCCACGCTCTCACTGTGCGTCCTGCCGTTGCCGCCGTCGAGCTCGGCGCCCGGACTCCTCGCCTCCCAACGCGTGTAGTCGTCGCGTTGCTCGCGGGCGGCGCGGTAATACTCGTCAGCGGCGTCGTGGCCGTTGGCGAAGAGCGACCGGCCGTCCGACGGCCCGTCTTCACGCGCGCGCTCGGCGCGGTAGCGATCGTGATAGCCGCGATCGTCGGTGCGATACGCGCCGGTCGACGCGGCGTAGCCGCCGAAGTCGCGATACTCGCGCGGAGCTTCCCAGCGCGACGCGCGCTCGTCCCGTTGGTCATTGCCGCGGCGCTGCCGCGCCTTCTCGTCGCCGAACCACGAACGAACTTCGTCACCTGACCTATCAGACCAATCACGCTCGTGGCGGCGCGGCTCTTCGTCTAAATGTCTTTTGTAGTCCGCCATTGCCTACTCCCCTGCCTTCTACGCGTCGAACGCCAACGGTCGTGGATGTTAGGTAACGCCCCTTGGAAAGCAAGACATTTGCCACTCATGTCGGCGGCCAAAACTGCGCGATTTCACGGGATCCGGGAGCCGGGACCTCGCATCGGAATAACGCTGAAGTAGCAGTCCGCCAAACATTGGAAACAAGTCACCCACATGTTCCCCACGGATGTGCTTTCCGCCTTCGCGGGGCGTAGGCCCGCTACGGCGAGGCCTCCTTTTGTGGCTCCCTGCGATCTACGGCAGAGGTAGCGCGCTTCGGTGAGGCAGAGCTAGCGCACGTCTTCAGAACGTGGCCGATGTGAAACCAGTGCGTCGTAGAATGGGGCCCGTGCGTCATACAGCCGCCTTAGGCCGGAAGGCGACCATCTGGGAAGACCTCGGGATCGCGGTAGCCGTGTTTTCGTTCACGGCGGCGATCGTCATCGGCATCGGCTTGTGGACGCAGTACGTCACGGGGATGTTCTTCGTCCTCAGCACCGCGATTCTCGCCTGGCATAGCGGCTTCCGGCCGGCCTTCGTGGCCACCCTTCTCAGCACCCTCGCCGTCGGACCGCTGACCAGCGCCCTCGATTCCAACGCGAGCATCAACCTCCGGGTCCGGACGTTGTCGATCGCGATTGTCTGCGGCGTGGTGTCGTGGCTATGCGGCAACCTGTATCGATCGCGCGAACGGCTGCTGATCGATCAGTCGCGCCTGCGCGAGAGTGAAAGTTTTCATCGCCTGATCGGCGAGCTGGCCTCCGACTTCGCCTTCCATGCCCGCATCGAACTGGGCAACCAGATCGTGATCGACTCGGCAACCAGCGGCCTCAAGGCGGTTCTTGGCTACACGCTCGAGGAGCTGCATGCCCGGCCCGGCCTGTCGTTGATCCATCCGGAAGATCGCGCCGACATCCAGGAGGCGCTCGAACGTGCCGGCGCGGGCAACGAAGTGATTGGCGAAGCGCGCGTGATCGCCAAAGACGGCCGCGTCGTGTACGTCGAATTCCGCGCCCATCCAGAGCGCAATCCCGACGGCAGCCTGGCCGGCATCCTCGGGGCGTTTCGCGATGTATCGCTGCAGAAGCAGCAGCAGACCGCGCTCGCCGCCGAGCGCCAGCGGCTGCTGGTCGACATCAGCAAGCGCCAGGAGATCGAAGCCGAGCTCCGCAAGTCGAAGGAAGAAGCCGAACGCCGCGCCAACGAAGCCGAGGAAGCGCGCGCGGCGGTGAAAGACCGCGAGCAGCGGCTGCATTACGAGGCGCAATTGAAGGACGAGTTCCTCGCCACGCTCGCGCACGAATTGCGCAACCCGCTGGCGCCGCTGCGCAACGTCGCCGAGATTCTGCGGCTCGAGTCGCTGACTGCAACCGCGCGTCAGGCCACGGGCGTGATGGAGCGGCAAATCTCACAGCTCGTACGGCTGATCGACGACCTCATGGATGTCAGCCGCATTACGCGCGGACAGCTCACGTTGCGGCGCGAGCGCGTCGACCTGCGCACGATCATCGCGAGCGCGGTTGAAACCGCACAGCCGCAGATGACCGCGGCCGGCGTCACGCTCACGCTCGATGTGCCGGAACAGCCGCTCACGCTGCACGCGGATGCGACGCGCATTTCGCAGGTGTTCCTTAACCTGTTGACCAACGCCGCCAAATTCACGTCGAGCGGCGGCCAGGTGGCGGTGGTCGTCAAGCCCCATGTCGATCGCGTGTCGGTGGTGGTCCGCGACAGCGGCATCGGCATCGCGCCGGAAGATCAGGATCGCGTGTTCGGCATGTTCGTGCAGCTCAATCGCGACATGCGGCGATCGCAAACCGGCCTGGGCATCGGCCTGACGCTCGTGAAGCAGATGACCGAGCTCCACGGCGGCAGCGTGGCAGTGTGGAGCGAAGGTGTCGGAAAAGGCACTGAGTTCACGATCCACCTGCCATTGGCGGTCCCGCTCGATCAGCCGGCGACGCGCGAGTCCGCGGATCCGCAATCGTTCGCGAAATGCACGATCCTCGTCGTCGACGACAGCCGAGATGGCGCCGACAGCCTATCGTTCCTGCTCACGGCCGGCGGTCATGACGTGGTCACCGCGTATGACGGCCGCACCGCCCTGTCGCTCGCGCAGGAACGGTTGCCCGACGTGGTGCTGCTCGATATCGGTATGCCTGACGTGTCGGGCTATGACGTGGCGCGCTCGATTCGCCGCGAGGCATGGGGGCGCAATATGCGCCTAATTGCCTTGACCGGATGGGGGCAGGCCGAGCATCGGCGGCGCTCTCTTGAGGCGGGATTCGACGACCACCTCGTCAAACCAGTGGAACTTGAAATGTTGGAAAATCTGCTCCAGATGGGTATTGCGGCTCCTATTTCAGGAAAAGTCCAACCTACTAGCTGAGCCGTTAGAGCGCGATTCTCGGCTGTAACCGTCGCTGCAATCTCCCGGCAGTGGCATGTGGTTTGTAGTGGCTTACATAGATGAGCGCCAGTGCGCTCCGAGGGAGGAACGTAAAACCATGAGTTTTAAGAACTGGGTAATTGCAGGGCTGCTCGCGATTGCCGTGCCTGCGGCGGCGCAACCGCCCACCAGCCAGCAGCAGCCTGCGGATTCATCCAGCGAACGCGGTCGGGTTGCCGTGACGACAGACGGCGACGCCGGTCTCTGGTGGGTTCCTCTCGCCGACACGAACGGCAAGGGCCGCTCGCGCGGATCGATTCAGCGCAACTCCTTCAACACGCCGCAGGGCCAGATGAACGTGGCCAACTTCACGGCGAACGTTTCGTTCGGTCTTGCCGACAGGCTCGATGTCTTTGGCGCGTGGGATTTAATCCAGCGCGTCGATCGCGACAACCTGGAGCTCTTCAATACGGATCCGGATCGCGGTGGCGTTGATCCGCGCGCGCCGTATGCGAATGAGCGCTGGACCGGCAACAAGATGGGCGACCTCCGCGCCGGCGCGAAGTACGCGTTCCTCAGCGAAGAAGCGGGTAGCCCGCTGGGCCTTGCCGCGCGCTTCGTGCTCAACCTCCCCACCGGCGATGCCGATGAGGGCGCCGGCCAGGGCGGCATCGCTGCCGACGTCTCCGGTGTCTTGAGCAAGTGGCTCACGAGCAAGTTCGTGCTCTCGGGCGAGCTCGGTTACAACTTCCGCAAGAACCCCGAAGAGCCCGTCGTCGTGCACGTGCCCAACTTCCTGCGTTGGGGCGCCGGCATCGGCATTACGCCGAACGACAGCTGGTTGATTCACGGCGAGCTCCTGGGCCGAACGTGGGAACGCGACAACACCTCGATCGACGGCCGCATCGTGGCCGAGGACGGCACGCTGAGCCCGTTCGTGACCGTGACCGATCACACGACGTCGTTTACCACCGGCGTCACCTGGTTTGCGAACAATGGCCTGTTCGTGGGCGCCGAGCTGCGTTGGGATACCCCGACGGTGGATCGCCTCAACGCCTCGGAAGAGTCCAACGGCGACTTCGTCGATTATCACGTTCGAATCGGCTGGAGCCCGCGTCGCGCGGCGCCGCCCGCGCCGCCGCCCGTCACGCCGCCGCCGCCAGAAAAGCCGGTGGTGCAGAATCGTCCGCCCACGGTGAAGGCGGCCTGCGATCCGTGCACGGTGTATGTGGGTGAACGGTCGCAGCTCACCGCCGTGGCCAACGATCCGGATGGCGATCCGCTCACGTATCAGTGGACAGTGCCCGCCGGCACGCTTGACCAGGCGACCACGCCGAAGCCGATGTGGACCGCGCCGATGGTGGTCGGCTCGGTGCCCGCCACCGTGACCGTGAACGACGGCCGCGGCGGCACGGCGTCCGACACCGTGACGCTGCAGGTGATTCGCAAAGAACAGCAGGTGTTTACGTTCGAAGACGTGCACTTCGACTTCGACCGTTACACGCTGCGGCCGGAAGCGGTGCGCGTGCTCGAACAGGCCGTTACGGCCATGAAGGGCAATGCCACGCTGCGCCTCACGCTCGAAGGCCACACGTGCAACATCGGCACGGCCGAATACAACCTGGCGCTCGGTGAGCGCCGCGCCACCGCCGTGCGCGAGTACCTGACGTCGAACGGCGTCACCGCCGATCGGCTGCAGATCGTCAGCTACGGTGAAGAGCGACCGAAGCACGACAACGCCCGCGAAGAGACGCGCCGCCTGAACCGCCGCGCCGCTCTCACGGTCCGTCTAACTCAGTAAGCTCAAACAGTGGAGGCATCCCCTTTGTGGGGTTGCCTCTTCTCGCGAGGAGGTCCAATGCTGGAAGACCTGACGATGATCGCCACGACCCCGGTGGACGAGACGGCGGTGAAGAAGGCAACGGACGAGGGCGACAAGGACAAGGCCGCCGCCGGCGAGACCATGCCTCCACCAAAAGAGAAGAGTGAGGATCCGGCGGACGATACGACCGCCGGCCGCATCGCCCGCCGCGGGCAGGAGCCACCGATTAACACCGATTAGACGCGGATTAATCAGTGCCTAATCGGTCCGTCTTAATCAGCGGCTAATCGGTGTTAATCGGTGGCCGGTGTCAATCAGTGGCTAGGCGCGGGGGCTCGGCGGCTCGCTGATGACGGGCTTTTCAGACGGCGCGCGCATCGGCGGTTCGGTCTGGGGCGGATCAATGCTCGGCTCGCGATCGACATCGCCACGATGCGGATCGTCAGGCGGCACGATGGGTTGCTCGGGTGTTTTCGGAAGCCCCGGAATGGGTCCTTGTGGCTTCACTGGTTCTTGGGCGTACTGTGTCAACATCGATTTCTCCTGCTAAACGGGTCAGCAACATTCACGCCATGGCGTTCGTCGCCGTGCTGCTATCGCTTGGTTGCGACCGCACTGAAACGCGAACCGCTGCCGTCACCACCAACTCTCCGGCTGGCTCGTCCACCGCGCCGTCATCGACCTCCGCCGCGAGCAGAGACGAGGCGCTCGTGCGCGTGGTGCACGCCATTCCCTATGCGCCGGCATTGGACGTTTTCGCCGGCGACCTCGTAGTGTTCGACGCAGTCAATTTCAAGTCGGTCACGAGCTATCGCGCGCTCGATGGCAAGCGCTACGCGTTCGCGCTGCGGCCCGCCGGCATGACGAATGCGAAGCCGCTCGCCTCGAACACCGAGGGCCTTCAGGACGGCAGCTACTACACCGTGTTCGCGCTTCCCGGTGAGAACCGCACCGCGCACATGCGCGTGGTCACCGATCAACTCGAGCGGCCAGCAGACGGTAAATTGCGCTTGCGCGTGGTCCATGCGGGCGACGGCGTCGGCACGGTGGATGTGCGGGCGACCGGCACGGACGGGACGTTGTTCGAAGGCATCGCTTTCCAGACCGTCAGCGACTACAAGGAAATCAGTCCGGTCAACGGGCCGGTAGAGATTCGCGCACCCGGCGGCGCGCCGGTCGTCACGCTGCCGAACGCGCATCTCGAGGCCGGGCGCTTCTACACCCTGGTGCTCGCGGGCAGCTCGCGGGCGACGCCGCCGCTCGAGGCCTTCGTCATCGAAGACGCCCTCGCCCCACCGACCACCACCGCGCGTTAGCGCGACGAGCCCATGTCGTTCGCGTCGCTGCGAGAGGTGAAATGGGAACACCGGGTGCAGCGGGTCGGGTTCCTTTGCTTTGTCGGCGTCGCCGTCGCGGCGGCCCTGGGGTTCATCGGCGATCGTGCGCGCATCGTCGCGAATACGTCTGGGATCTATCTCCTACTGCTGGTCATCTTCCGAATCGCCGGCCGGCGCACCCTTGCCGAGACCTCGACCTTCGATCTGTTGATGCTGTTGATCATCGGCGAAACCACCCAGCAGGCGATGATCGGCAACGACGACAATTCGATCGCCAGCGCCGCCGTCGCCATTCTCTCGCTGGTGTCGCTCGACATGGGAATCACGTATCTCAGAAAGGCGTCTCCTGCCTTCGATCGCCTGCTGGAAGGCAAATCGATCCTGCTCATCCATGAGGGCAAGATTCGTCAGGCGGCGCTCGACGCCCACAGTCTAGATCTCGAGGACTTGAAGGAAGCGGCCCGACTTTCGCATGGGCTTACAAACATGGCGGACGTCCGACAGGCCACGCTGGAGCGCGATGGCAAGATCTCAATCGTGCCCTGGCGCGGCAAACGAGAATGAGCAAGCGCGCACGCGTCGTCATCGGCATCCTGATCGCGATCATCATCGCGGCGGGGGCCGGCATTGTGATCAGCGCGCGACAGCTCGAGCCGCGACTTCGCGACTGGGTCGTCTCCGCGCTGAGCGAGTCGCTCGAAAGTGAGGTCGAGCTCGGCAGCGTCAAATTGAGTTGGGTGCCTCTGCGCCTGTACGCCGAGAATCTCTCGGTTCGCCATCGCGGACGGACCGATGTGCCGCCGCTGCTAGTCGTGAAATCCTTCAGTGTCGATCTCAAGCCCACGGATCTCTGGGGCTCGACCGTCGAGCATGTGAAGGTCGACGGCCTCGAGGTCAACTTCCCGCCGAAAGATCCCGAGACCGGTAAGCGCCCGTTGCCGACGCCGGCCGGGAATGAAGACAGCGATACAGACGACTCCGACGGGCTCGTGGTGAAGCGGCTGACGGCGACGAACATGCGTCTAGCCATCATCCCGCGCGAACAGGGGAAGAACCCGAAGGTCTGGGACATCTACGAGCTCGATATGAGGAACCTCCGGTCCGGCGAACCGGCCACGTTTACTGGATCGCTGGACAATCCAATTCCCCAAGGCAAGATTGAAACGACCGGAACTTTTGGCCCCTGGCAATCGGACGAGCCCGGTGACACGCCAATTGCGGGTGACTACACGTTCGCCGCGGACCTCGGCACCATCAAAGGGCTCTCGGGCGACCTCAGCGCGGTCGGCAAGATGGAAGGCACCATCGAGCAGATCAAGACGACCGGCCAATCGCGCACCGATAAGTTCGGCCTCACGGAGCTGGACGGAGACCCGCTGTCATTGACCACGGCGTACAAAGCGTTGGTGGACGGCACCAAAGGCGACGTCGAGCTGCACCGCGTGGACGTGCATCTTGGCAAGTCGGAATTCATCGCGAAGGGTGTGATTGAAGGGACCAAGGGCGTCAAGGGGAAGCGCGTGGTCGTCAACGTCAAGAGCCAGAACGCCAATCTCGCCGAGCTGCTGCGTTTCGTTAGTAACGCCGCCCAACCGCCCGCGTATGGAAGTCTGGTGATCGATACGGCGTTCGATCTTCCGCAGGGCACAGAGCCCGTGCTCACGCGCGTTCAGCTCGAAGGGTCCGTGCGCGCCGAGCGGGTGACGTTCACCAACAACGCCGTGCAGGACAAGATTGACGAGCTGAGCCGGCGCGGCCAGGGCAAACCCACCGACGCCTCGATCGACGAAGTGGCGTCGCGGCTGTCGACCAAGTTCGCGCTGCGGAATGGCGTGTTTACCTATCGGACGCTGACGTTCGCCGTGCAAGGCGCCGACGTGCAATTGAACGGCACGCATTCACTGCGCTCGAAGTCGCTCAACCTCGCCGGCGAAGTGAGGCTGAACGCCACGGTGTCGCAGATGATGACGGGCTACAAGAGCTGGCTCCTGAAACCGTTCGATTCGTTGTTCAAAAAGAATGGGGCCGGCACCCGGCTGGTCATCCGCGTCGAAGGGACGCAGGACCAGCCGAAGGTCGGCCTCGAAATCGGTAAGACGCTGCGCGGTTCCGACTAGCCACCGATTAACACCGAATAGACACAGATAAAAATATTCGGTGTCTAATCGGTGTCAATCTGTGGCTGGCTAGCGTTGGCGTCCGAGCTGCACGACGAATTCGCCCGCGTTATCGCCGAGATGATCGTCATTCACCGCGAGATACAACAGCCCCTGGTTCGGCATCGGTATGCTCGCCTGATCGCCAACGGCGAACGGTTGTCCGTTGCCGATGCGACCGATCAATGCGCCGGCATAGATGCTCGGAATCGGCGCGCCGGCAGCGTTCCGGGGGGTCCCCGCCGAGTGCGCCCGATCGTTGGCGTTGTCCGAGAGCTGTACTTGACCGCTGGTATTGAAGGTCACGACCTCGCCCCTGCGCACGCGCATGCCTGTGGACACCCAGCCGGCTTTCGCGGGCACGCGAATGGTGCCCGGCACCGCAACTCCGGGATCGGGATTGGCTGCGACGTTGCCGCCGGTGATGGCTGCGATTGGATACGTGCCCAAATAGACTCGCGCGACCTGCCCCATCGGGAATTCCTGTTCGCGCCCATCCTGATTGCGAAACACGTAGGTCCGCGGCTGGCCTTGCTGCGCCGAACCCTGTCCGCCGCGAATGGCCACGAGCTGCCCCTTCACGCTTCCGCCGTTCGACATCAGCAGGAGATGTGCGGGTCCCACGGCCTCGCGAAGCTCCGTCTCAGGAAGGCCGCTGGCGCCGCCGACGCGATCGATGAGCGCAATGCTGCCGATTGGAATTTTTCGCTGATCGTGCTCTGACACCCGAATGAACACCGTACCGTCCGGCGTCATCTCTTCAATTCGACCTGCGATCTTTGAGCCGTCACGCAGCTGAACCGTGACTGGTGTTTGCGCCGAGCCGGCGGTCACCCACAGGACACACGCCGCCGCCACAACAAATAACTTTTGATACATAACCAAGTCTCCCCAACATCTTGGGTAGCAAGCCCATGGCCAAACGCCGAGGGGCGACGGCGCGCGTGCACCACGATGCTGCGGACCATTGCAAATTCGTGAAAATACCTGAGGCTCGCTCAGGGAAAAGATCGGTAACGGATGGGTGATCGTGGGCATCACGTCACTCATTGTTCGACGGTCTTTTTTCGCTAGTCACAAAATCGGCGGATTTTTGTCAGCCTCTCGTGGCATCCGTACTGCAAGAATCACACGACGGAGAACTCCCGATGATCAATCAAGCCCCGCAACCTATTCATGAGCTTCATGACCTGGCGAAGCGCGCGCGCGCGGAATTTCGGGAGATGCCGGGCATGTGTCTCACCACCGCGCAGGCGGCCAGGCTGTGGCAGCTGAGCCCTGCGCGCGCAGAAGAACTACTGAGCGATCTGGTACAGGCCGGGTTTCTAGTTCGCCGCGACGGTCAGCGCTACCGCCTTCCCTCCTCCGTTTAGTCATGTCGCAGGGCACCCCTTGCGGGGTGCCCTGCGTTCCCTTCTATCGCCTTCCACCTCGCTGCCGCGCACTTCTCGCCGTTGCACTGGGCTGTTCAGGAGCTGCAGGCGAACGACGCGTCGTCTTTTCCTCGTCCATCTCCTCTTCCGATTCGCCGGCGGTGGCTGCTTCGTTGATGCCGGATTCGGCGAGGGCCGACAGCTTCTTGTCCGCGGCCTTCTCTTCTTCCAGCGTTTCCCGCAGCAACTGCGCCACATCGCCGAGTTCAAGCGCCTCTGACCAGGCGACGGCGGTGCCGTAAGCAGCCATTTCGTAGTGCTCCGCACGCTGTCCTGAGGCGATCAGACACGCGTCGAGTACCGAGCTTTCCATATCTTCTTGGAGCACGTCGCTGCCTTCTTCGATGATGCCCGCGATGCCGGCGCAGTGCTTGCCGCGCGGCTTTTCTTCAAGCAGCTCGAACACGCGCTCGAGGCGCGTCACATGACCTTCGGTCTCGTCCAGGTGCGACTCGAACGCGTCGCGCAGCTCATCGCTTGATGCGCCCTTCGCCATCTTCGGCAGCGCTTTTAGGAGCTGCTTCTCGGCGTTGTATAGGTCCCTGATCTCTTCCACGAGCGCTTCGCGGAGGTTATTTGCAGACATGTTGGTACTCCCTTAAATTAGCGGCACGGCCGCGCAAGATTTGTTGACGCCGGCTCTGATGCAGAAAACGTTCCGAACCAGTGCAGAACGTTTTCGAAGGGAGTTGTTTGTTAGTCGAGACGTTCCTGCAATGCGCGAATGCCCGCTCGCACGCGCACATCGCCGATCGTTTCGATGGCAGGAATTCTCCGCAGCAGTTCCATCGCGGCCGCAGGCTCACCTGCGGCCGCGCGAATCTCCGCTGCATGCCACAGCAGGCGCGCGTCTCGTGAACCCGTCCGTAACGCGTCATCGGAAGCGTGGCGAGCTTTTACCAGCTGGCCCGCTTTCAAGTACGCGAGAGCCAGGATGTCCATCGTGAAGATGTCCCGCCGTGATCGCACGGCCTCTTCGGCGAGACTCACCGCTTCGGGAATATCGCGATCGTGCTCGGCGAAGAATTTCGCGAGCGCCTGAGGCTGCCGCGGGCCGTTCTCCCACGAAGCGCGCTCAATCTGCTCCGCCACGCGAAAGTACGATGCGGCGCTCGCGCGGTCGTTAAGCGCTTCGGAGAGATCGCCGATCGCGATCGCCAGATCCGGCGTCGGCGCTTTCGCCAGTTCGCCTTGCAGCAGCAGCCGCGCGGCGGACCAGTCACCATCGGCGATCTTCACGCGCGCCAAACCGCCGAGGGCCAGAGGATGATTGGGAAACGTCGCGGCGGCGCGCTCGAACAGCAGGCGCGCCTCGCCGATCCTGCCCAACTGCATCAACAGATCGCCGATTTGAGAGAAATGCCATGCAAGGGATTCGGGATCGTTGGGTGAGGTCCCGTCAGCGGCCATCCGCATGAACTCGAGCGCGCCGTCGAGATCGCCTTTGATTTCGAGTGCATACGAGGTCCGGGCGTACGCCGACGGTCCCGGCGCGAGTTGCCCCATGCGATCGAACGCGTCAAAGGCCCGATCGTAGTCGCCCAGTTCCAGGTAGCCGTCGCCGATGGCACCGTAGTTCCAGGCGTCTCGCGGATCGGCCGCCCTGGTGCGATTAGCCTCCGCAATCGCCTCGCCAAAGCGGTGCTGAGACAGCAGCACCGCGGCCAGCATGCGCCTCGCTTCGTAGTGCGACGGCCGGGCCTCGAGAAACCGGCGGAGGTGGGTCTCCGCAGTAATCACGGCACGACCATCGTTGTTCACGCGCTGCAACCGGAGCAGCGCATCCGACAGGCGAACCACTGCGACGGCGTCGTCCGGCTGCGTGGCCAGTCGGTTTGTCATTTCCGCAACTGTCGTACTCAATTCCGCGCGCGACGTTCCGGCCACAGCCGTTGGCAGCACCGGCGCCGCCGCCACGGTTGTTTGCCGCGCATCGCGAAGCGTGGCCGCCAACACGAAGGCGGCGGCCACTATGACGGCACACGGAACAAGCACTTTGCGCACGCTGTGCACCCTATTTGTTTCCCGCATGCGGAATGCCGAGATACGGGAAGAACGAGAGGTACGGC
Organism: uncultured Acidimicrobiia bacterium; assembly: GCA_963784445.1. GTDB lineage: Bacteria > Acidobacteriota > Vicinamibacteria > Vicinamibacterales > UBA2999 > 12-FULL-67-14b. Next base: position 524,425 of record CAWARO010000005.1, read on the forward strand.
ACGTCGTTGCGTTCCACGGCGTCGCCGAGCATGTTGTTCGGCGATCGCAGGAAGGCCGGCGTCAACGGCGTGGCGCCCGCGGCCGCCTGCAGCACGATATCGAATACGTCGTCACCCACGCGGCGGCCATTTGGGAATCCCGCCACGTCGCCGCCAAGCACACCGAGGCGATGCGGCGACGATGCCGGCGGGATGGCCATGTTCAATCGCAGCATCTCTGATGCGCGAACTCCGGCCGGCTGATTGAGGCCGGGAATGCCGGTCAGGAAGATCGTCACGAGGTCGTTGCGCGGCGCCGGCGGCGAATCGACGTTGAACACGAGCTTCAGCAGCTTCGGCACTTCCGGATCGGTGACGCGATCGAGGGCCGCCGCGTCGCCCGTCGGCTCGAGCCCGTTGAACGCATCTTTACGCGCGAGATCGATCACCGCTTCGTTGACCAGCGGATTGCCGAGGCGCGAGACCTGCACCAGCGCGCCGCTGTGCGTCTGCCCGCCGGGAGACAGCGTGCGGGTCGCGAAGCGGCTCGCCGTGGCCCACACGCCGATAATGGCGGCCGGATCGTTGGGACTGGTCGGCGTCGTGCCGCCCCTGGCCAGCGCCGACTTCGGCACCTGGATCGCCAGCGTGCTGACGTTGAAGCCGGCGGTGCTGTCTTCCACAACGCCGGAACCAACACCCAGCAGATCGAACACCGCGAGGTCGACGTAGAAGCCCTCATCGCGCTGACCCGCGAACACGCGCGTGTTGCCGCCAAGCTGCTGGGTGCCGCCGCCGATCGAGCCGTAGTTCGGCGTCGATCGGGGACCGATATTCGGCGGGGGCACCGGCAGGCGTCCTGACAGTTCGGTCACCGTGCCGGTTCGCCGCGGACCGTCAACGCGGGTCAGGCGATAGAACTGACGCACGTTCAAGTCCGGATCATCGAGCGTCGTCACCGTGCCCGTGTTGTAGAGGAACGTCGCCGGATTGCGGACTTCGGTGGTGAAGCGCCACTGATACGTGATGTCCTCGACCGCATCGCCGTTGTTATCAATGTGAATTTCGTAGACGACGTTCGGATCGAACGAATAGAAGTTCGGACCGCCGTCCGGCTTCTGAAACGGGATGAAGTTGGCGATCAACGTCACCTTGTCGCGCTCATCAGGCGACACGAACGCATAGACGTCGGTGTTATCCGCCATTGGATCCTGCGCCAGCAGCGGCGCCTCGCGGTGACTCGATGCCTGCGCCGGCATCATGACAAGTGCTACCAGGAAAATCGCGGTCACGCCCAGGATGTGATTTCGCATGCTCGTCGGCCTCTCTTGCACATGGGGTTTCGTGCTTGTACCCCTTCTACGGCTCGCAGCGGCGATCGGATGTGTGTGCGCTAGACTGAGGTCACATCACGCGTGACTACCCCAGACCAGGCGGCAGACCGACGCAGGATGACGGGCATGGCGGCAGGCGATCACGGCGCCCTCGCGGAGCTGTATGACGCGCATGGCGGCCCGATCTACACCCTGGCCCTGCGCATCGTCCGCGACACGAGCGACGCGGAAGAGGTCGTGCAGGAGGTGTTCACGCAGGCCTGGCGACAGGCCGGCCGGTACGATCCGGCGCGGGCCACGGTGATTGGCTGGCTGCTCATGATCACGCGCGCGCGGGCCCTCGACAAGGTGCGTGCTCGTGACGCGCGCCCGGATGCGCGGCACCCGGTGGAGCTTCCGGATCTGCCGGCTGGCGGCCAGGGCCAGGAAGCTGTGATGTTGTCGAACGAATCCGTGGCCATGGTCCGCAATGCGCTGCGAGAGTTGGCCGAGCCGTTTCGCGTCCCGCTGGAGCTGGCGTATTACGACGGGCTGTCGCAATCCGAGATCGCCGCCCGGCTCGACCAGCCGCTCGGAACGGTCAAGACACGCATGCGAACGGCGCTCTCGAGATTGCGCGCCGCGCTATTCACCGAGGAGCCGCGATGAGCGCGAACCACGACGACTTCGCCGCCCTCGCGCAGGGATACGCGCTCGGCACGCTCACAGACGAGGAAGCGCGGACGTTTGCGTCGCATCTGCAGACGTGCGAAGAGTGCCGGCGAAGTGTTCGCGACATGGCGGCGGTTGGCGAAGCGCTGGGCCGCGCGCTGCCGCCACAGACGCCGCCACCCGGCTTGCGCGATCGCGTGCTGACCCGGGCCACGTCACCGGTGGTGACGGATCCGCGCCTGCAATCAGGAACCGGGTCGCGAAGCGGGACGCGGTACGGTTGGCTCGCGGCGGCCGCGACCCTCCTGGCGGCCGTGACGTCGGTCATGGCCTGGCAGTATCGCGAAGAGGCGGCGCGCGCGCGGACCGAGCAACGAGCAACCTTGTTGCAGGTGCAGTCACTCGAACAGCAAGTGGCGGCCCTTCAGAGCGCCGCATCGACCGCGGCGCAAACACGCTCGGTCCTCGCGGCTCGAGATATGGCCCGGGTTGATCTGTCGGGCCAGCTGCCTGCGCCCGCTGCGGTGGGACGAGTCTTCTGGAGCCCGACCCACGGCCTGGTGTTTGCGGCGACGAACCTTCCGGCTCTGCCTCCCGGACGCGTGTACCAGTTGTGGGTGGTTGCCGACACGCCGATCAGCGCTGGCATCGCCGAGCCGACCAGCGGCGGCGAACTCAGCGTCGTGTCCACACCAAATTCGCCGACGCGGCCGAAGGCGTTTGCGTTGACCATCGAGCCGGAGGGCGGGCGTCCCGCACCAACCGGCGCGATGTTCCTGCTGGGCTCGTACTGACTCACAGCGACTTCAGGCACTCGACCAGGTTGTTCATTTCGACATCGGTCAAGCGGAGACTGAAGACGCGGTTGTCGACAGCGAGAGGATCGCGCCGACGTTGAGATCGCGGTTGGCCCAGCCGTCGAGTCGACGGCACCGGGAGCGAAGGAATTGTCGACATCAAAATGGCAAAGGGCGCAGGTGAAGCCGATCGATTGCGTGTCGCTCCAAAAACGCTCGTCGCCAAAAGTATCGAAGCGAAAGATTTGCCGTCCGTTGCGGAATAGTTCGCCGCTCGTGTGCTGAATGACTTCGTCGAACGTGCCCGGAGACGCGGCAACGTCTGCCCGTTGCGCGCTCGCGCGCGTAGCGATGACGCCGGCCGCGGTGGCCAGCAGCACACCAACGGCAATGAGTAGATACAGTCGGGCTCGCATCAGGATGACTCCTCCACGCTGGGATAGAGTCACCCCGACGCAAATTGGTGACAGGCGCTAGTACTTTTCGAATCGCCGCTTCAATGCTTCGAGACCCTCGCGCGTCAGCTTCGAGGGATCCTGGCCAAGCATCGCCGCAAACCACCCCGCCGCCCTGCCGCCGGGCGCCGCGTATTGCAGATGCACGCGCACTTCGGTGCCGCGGGTGCCGGGCAGGCCTCTGAACACCACTGAGCCGGCGTGCTGAATCGCTTCGCCCGGCAGCGTGCGCCACCCAATGGTCTCGAATGGCACTTCGTTAATCATCTCGGCAAGCCACGTGACCGGTATTTGGCCGAAGGCCTTCGCGGTCCACCGTGAGACCTTGTCATCGAGCTGGTCTACGCGCTCGAGGTGGGGCATCACTTCAGGCAGGCGCTCGAGCTGCCGCCAGAATGTGTAGAGCTCTTCAGGCGAGCCACTGATCGTGGTCGATTCGCGCACGTGAATGCCGCGCTGGCCAGACAGGGCATGTCTGGTATCCGAGTGATCCACGCCCACGGCCGCGTAAGCCGGGCAGAACCCGGTGGCGCCACGCGCAATCAATCCAGCTGAGGCAAGGCCGAGGCCGCGCGAGCGGTGCCGCCACGCAAAGCCCAAGAGCGCCGCACCGGCCGCGACCGTCACGACGCGCTCGATATTGCCGACATTGGTCGCCGGCATGCGCGCAGCGAGGCCTTCCCGGTTCGAATCTGTATAAGTCTGTTCCATTGCGGTCTCCCGATAGTCGGTAGTGCAATGGATGTGCCTGTCAGCGCTCGCTCAACAATTCGCTGATGCTCGACAGTGATTCCACGTGATCACTGATGGTCTTCACCATCATCAGGATGGGCACGGCCAGCAGCATGCCCGGTGTACCCCACATCCATCCCCAGAACATCACCGACACGAACACCGCCACCGAATTCACGCGCGCGGCCTGGCCGAGGAAGATCGGCGTGAGCAGGAAACCTTCGAGCGAGGTGATGGTCACCGAGACGCCGGCGACCATCGCCATCATCGCGATCGACTTGAACTGCAACAGTGCCGCAGCCGCAGAGGCCGCCATTATGACGGTCGGACCGAAATACGGAATGCAATTGAGCACACCGGCCGCCACGCCCCAGAGACCGGCGTAGCGCACACCCATCCACCAGAACGCGAGCCACGTCACCACGCCCACCAGCGCGCCGCTCCAGAACAGATAGAAGATGTAGCGGCCGATTTTTCCGGTCATCTCGTCGATCAGCTGCACCGTCACCTTGCGCTGCGACAGGCGATCGCCGCTCAGCTTCACGAACTTCTGCTTGAACAATTCTCCCGTGGCCAGCAGGAAATAGACGAGGAACATCAGCAGGATCGCCTGCATCGCAAAGTCGCCGGCGCGCCGGGCGGCGGTCATCATCTGCCGCTGCACGTCAACGGGCTCAACAATCTGGACCTTCGTGGCATCGGTTGGCTTCGGTGTGTTGGTCGTCTGCTCGAGTTCCGTCACGGCCTGTTGCAACTGGCGGATCAAACCCTGGCGCGGCGAGGCCGACTGAATCGTGGTGCGAACATCGCGGACAATCCCCGGCAGCCGCTGGCTGAACGCCGTGATTTCATCCGACAGCATCCAGGCGGTGAGCGCGAAGGTGGCGCCGATGCCGACGACAACCACCGCCGACGCCAGCCACCGTGGTATGGCGCGCGAGAGCTGCCGAACCGGCGGCGCGAGCGCCACGGCCAGCAGGATCGCAACGAACAGCGGAGCGAGAAACTCGCGGCTGTAGCGAAGCGCTGCCAACGACAGCAGGAACGCAATCAGGTGGGTCGCGGTGATATGTGTCGGAACCGACGGGAGGACGGCCGGCTTTTCTTCGGCCTCAGGCTCAGCCATACGGATCAGAGTTCCACAATCCGTGCCAGCCTCAGCTATTCATGGCGTAGACGACGATATTCACCGCAAATCTAGTGTTGTCGTCCCGCTGAAAGCGCTTGTTCCGCCAGTCGTAGTCCCACTCGCAGCCGTAATCCTTGTTGGAATACAACACCCCAATCCGTCCACGCCGTTCCACCACGCGAAGGTAATCGTGGACCAGGTCGTCACCCCACCCGTTCAGCTCGTGGGCGGTTTGCGGCGGACCATCCGGAAATTGAAAGAACGACCGGTAAATCGCGTGGGTATTGGGAATCTTGTCGAGCGTCCCCGGCGCGGGAAACGCGCGGCGCATTTCCTCCTCGAATGACGTCGCATACAGCCCGGCCACGTCGTGGTTGCAGTCATCCGAAAACAGGAATCCGCCGCGGTCAACGAATCGCGCGAGGTTCTGGCGCTCGCGATCGTTGAACCGGACCAGCTTGTGGCCGGTCATAAAGAGGAATGGAAACGACAGCAGCTCCTCGGAGTCTGCCGTGATGACGATCTCTTCCGGATACACCGGGATGCTCGTGTATTCGACGATCGAGTTCAGGACGTTCGCGGCCACCTTGGGGTTGTAGTCCCAGTCGCCCGAGTCGTACCGCAAGCGCGCGAACACGAATTCACCCGAGCGCGGCTTGCCGCGCACGGGGCGCGGCACCTGGTCGAGATTCACTCGATCAGTTTACTGAACCTGATGGCCTGTTGGCCTGATGGCCTGTTCACGCGATGACGCGAGTGACCGACTTGATGGCCTTAACCAGGTCCGCTGGGGCTACCGGCTTCGGCAGGTGTTGATCGTACCCGGCCCCAATCGCGGCCTCGGCGTCCTGCTTGCGGGCATAGGCGGTGAGGGCAATCGCCGGCACCTTGTGATTGCCAGGCATCTCCCGCACGCGGCGAATCAGCGAATAGCCATCCTCGTCGGGCATGCCGATGTCGCTGACCAGCACGTCGGGCCGCCGGTGCGACAGGCGATCGAACGCTTCCTTCGCTGAGGCCACCGCTTCGACCAGCGCGCCCAGCCGCTGCAGCAGCAGCGCGAGCACATTGCGCGAGTCGGGATCGTCTTCGACGATCAGGATATGCACGCCATTGAGCAGCTCGAGCTCGGCGAACGACGCTTCGGCAGGTAGTCCGCGACCGGCGGTCAACGTCTCCGACGGAACCTCGCCCGTGTGCCTGGGCAACTTCAAGCGGAAGGTAGTGCCTTTCCCTTCCCCGGGGCTCTCGACCGTGACCGTGCCGCCGTGCAGCTCGACGAGATGCCGCACAATCGCCATGCCGAGACCGAGACCATTGTGACGGCGGCTCATCGAGCTGTCGGCCTGGCGGAAACGATCGAACACGAAGGGTAGGAATTCCGGCGCAATGCCAATGCCGGTATCGACCACTTCGATGTGGACGTCGCCGTCCAGCTCGGTCAGCGCAATCGTGACCGATCCGCCCTTCGGCGTGAACTTGAATGCGTTCGACACCAGGTTCCACACCACCTGCTGCAACCGATCGCGATCGCCGAGGACGTTCAGGGTGTCGTCGAGCTTGCGGATCACCTGGATCGACTTCGCGGTCGCGGCCGGCATCAGCGCGTCGACCGCATCTTCGATCACCCGCTTCACCGATACCAGGCCGCTCTCGATGGTGAGCCGCCCGCCGACGATGCGCGAGACGTCCAGGATGTCGTCGATCAACTGCGCCTGCGACGTGGCGTTCTGACGAATGACGTTGGCCGCGCGCTGCACGGTGTCGCGATCGTGGTTGCTCTGGCTGAGGACGTGCGACCAGCCCATGATCGCGTTCAACGGCGTGCGCAGCTCGTGCGAGAGCGTGGCCAGGAATTCGTCCTTCAACCGGTTGGCGCGCTCGGCTTCGAGACGGGCCGACTGCTCGCGGCGCAGCAACTGCACGCGCTCCCGCTCGATCTTCGTGCGTTCGTCGATCTCGGCCGACAGCGCGAGGTTGGCGGTCGCCAGCTCCTTGGTGCGCTCCGCGATTTTCGACTCGAGCTCCTCCTGCCCGATGCGCAGCGCTTCCTGCCGGTTGAACAGTTCGACGAACACCGCGACCTTGGAGCGCAGCACGTCGGCGGGTACCGGCTTGACGAGATAGTCAACCGCGCCCACGGTGTAGCCGCGGAACACATAGTTGACGCCGAAGTCGTTCGCGGTGAGGAAGATGATCGGCGTCTGTCGCGATCGCGGCCGCTCGCGAATCAAGGTGGCCGTTTCGTAGCCGTCGACGCCTGGCATCACCACGTCGAGCAGAATCAAGGCGAAGTCCTGCTCCAGCACTTCCTTCAACGCTTCGCGGCCGGACCTCGCCCGCACCAGGCGGTAGCCCGGGTCGTCGAGCACCGCTTCGAGCGCCATCAGGTTCTCGTCGCGGTCGTCGACGACGAGGATGTTGACGAGCCTCTTCACCGTGACAGCCACACTCTCAGCAGTCCGATCAGCTGGTCCGAATCAACCGGCTTGGTTACATAGTCCGACGCGCCCGCGTTGATGCACTTTTCGCGGTCACCCTTCATGGCCTTGGCGGTGATTGCAATGATCGGCAGGTCCTCGAAGCTGGCGTTGTCGCGGATCCGCCGCGTCGCTTCGTAGCCGTCCATTTCCGGCATCATGACATCCATGAGCACGACATCTATATCGGGGTTTTCGCCCAACATCTTCAGGGCGTCGTGGCCGTTCTCAGCGTACTGCACCTCCATCTGGTGCCGCTCGAGAATGCTGGTCAGCGCGAAGATGTTGCGGATGTCGTCGTCCACGACCAGCGCCTTCTTGCCGTTGAGAGTCGGGTCGGTGCGGTGGAGCTGGTCGAGCAGCCGCTGCTTCTCGGGCGGCAGCGAGCTTTCCACCCGGTGCAGGAACAGCGTGGTCTCGTCGAGCAGGCGCTCGGGCGACTTCACGTCCTTGATGATAATGGTTTGCGCCAGCTGCCGCAGCTCGGCTTCCTCGGCCTTCGACAGCTCCTTACCGGTGTAGATGATCACCGGCACCTGCGACATGGCTTTGTCGGCGCGCATTTTCTCGAGCAGCTCGAGGCCGCTCATGTCGGCCAGCCCGAGATCGAGGACGATGCAGTCGAACTGCCTCCGCCCCATCTGATCGAGCGCTTCCTCGCCGGTGCCGACCGCGGTGATCTCGACGTCGCGATCGCTGATCAGCTCCACCAGCGTGCCTCGCTGCACGTCGTCGTCTTCGACGATCAGCAGCGTGCGCAGCTTGCGAGCGCTGAAGTCGCGGATCGCTTCGAACGCCTCGTCGAGCGACTCCTTCTCCGACGGTTTCGCCAGGAAGGTCTTGGCGCCGAGGCGCATGCCGCGATGCGGTTCATCGGTCACCGAGATCACGTGGACCGGAATGTGCCGGGTACTGGGATCGTGCTTCAGCCGATCGAGCACGTTCCAGCCGTCGAGACCCGGCAGGTCGAGGTCGAGCGTGATCGCATCGGGCCGGTGCTGCCGCGCCATCTGCAGGCCGACGTCGCCGCGCACCGCGGCCAGCACGCGGAACTCGTGGTCGCGCCCGAGGTCCATCAGGATGCGCGCAAACGCCTGGTCGTTCTCGATGATCAGCAGCACGCGGTCGCCCGGCTGGATGCGCTGGCGATCGTCGAAGAGCGGGTTGTTGTCTACCGGCAGCTCCTCGGCCTCGAGCGCGCGGTCCACCGCGATGCGCGTCTCGACCGGCACCGATGCGCGCTCCGATGCGGTGAGCGTCGAGGCATACACCGACGGCAGATACAGCGTGAAGGCGCTGCCGTGGCCGACGACACTGCGCAGCCGGATTTCGCCGCCGAGCAGCTTGGCAATCTCGCGGCTGATCGACAGGCCGAGACCTGTGCCGCCGTACTTGCGGCTGGTCGTGCCGTCGGCCTGCTGGAACGCTTCGAAAATGACCTGGTGCTTGTCTGCGGGGATGCCGATGCCGGTGTCTTCCACCCGGAAGCCAACCACGTCCGCGGCGCGATCGAGCGACTTATGGCCTGGCGTCCAGCCGGCCGTCGCCTTCTCGATCGTCAGGGTCACCGAGCCCTGCTCGGTGAACTTGATCGCGTTCGAGATCAAGTTCTTCAGCACCTGCTGCACGCGCTTCTGGTCGGTGATGATCGAGGGCGGGCCGTGCGTGTCGAGAGCCACCGAGAAGGTCAGGCCCTTGCTGCCGGCCACTTCGCGGAAGGTGCGCTCGACGTACGACTGCACGTCGGCAAGCGAGACCGGCACCGCGTCCACGTCCATCATGCCCGACTCGATCTTCGACAGGTCGAGAATCTCGTTGATCAGTTCGAGCAGGTCCGATCCCGAGGCGTGAATGGTCTTCGCAAATTCCACCTGCTTCTCGGTGAGGGTGCCTTCCGAATTCTGCGCGAGCAGGCGCGAGAGGATCAGGAGCGAGTTGAGAGGGGTTCGGAGTTCATGGCTCATGTTGGCCAGGAACTCCGATTTGTAGCGGCTGGTGAGGGCTAACTGGGCGGCTTTGTCTTCAAGTGAGAGGCGGGCCTGATCGATTTCGCGGTTTTTCTGTTCAACTTCGGCGTTCTGCTTCGCGAGCAGTTCGGCTTTCTCTTCGAGCTCTTCGTTGGTCTTCTGCAGCTCGGTCGCGAGTGACTGAGACTGCTTCAGCAGTTCTTCCGTGCGCATCGTCGCGGTGATGGTGTTGAGCACGATGCCGATCGATTCGGTGAGCTGGCCAAGGAAGTTCAGGTGCGTTTCGTTGAAGCGGTAGAACGAGGCGAGTTCGATCACCGCCTTGACCTGGCCTTCGAAGAGCACCGGCACCACGAAGATGTTAGTCGGCGACGCCGACCCGAGACCGGAGCTGATCTGCACGTAGTTGGCCGGCACGTCGGTGAGCAGGATCGGGTTCTTCTCGACCGCCGCCTGGCCGACCAGGCCTTCACCGGCGCGGAAACGCGTCTTGAGGCTGTCGCCTTCGGTGTAGGCGTAACTGGCCAGCAGGCGCAGATCCGGCTCGCCCGTGTCGCTGGCTTCGTTGAAGTAGATCACGCCGTGCTGCATCGGCACGAGGGGCGCGAGCTCCGACAGAATCGTCCGGGACACCGTGGCGAGGTCGCGCTGGCCCTGCAGCAGGCGCGTGAACTTCGCCAGGTTCGTCTTCAACCAGTCCTGCGCCGTGTTCTTCTCCGTCGTCTCGCGCAGGTTGACGATCATTTCGTTGATGTTGTCCTTGAGGGCCGCGACTTCGCCGGCCGCTTCGACGTTAATCGACTGCGACAGGTCGCCCTTGGTGACAGCGGTGGCCACTTCGGCGATCGCGCGCACCTGCGTGGTGAGGTTCGCGGCGAGGCGGTTGACGTTATCGGTGAGGTCCTTCCAGGTACCGGCGACGCCCGTGACTTCCGCCTGGCCGCCGAGTTTGCCTTCGGTGCCGACTTCCTTCGCCACGCGCGTCACTTCGGCGGCGAACGAGCTGAGCTGGTCCACCATCGTGTTGACGGTGTCCTTCAGCTCGAGGATTTCGCCGCGCACGTCGACGGTGACTTTCTTCGATAGGTCGCCCTTCGCCACGGCGGTGGTCACGTCGGCGATGTTGCGCACCTGGCTGGTCAGGTTGGCGGCCATCGAGTTCACCGAGTCGGTGAGGTCCTTCCACGTGCCACCCACGCCGGGCACGTCGGCCTGGCCGCCGAGCTGTCCTTCGGTGCCGACTTCGCGCGCCACGCGTGTCACTTCCGAGGCGAACGAGCTGAGCTGGTCCACCATCGTGTTCATGGTGTTCTTCAGCTCGAGAATTTCGCCGCGCACCGCGACGGTGATCTTCTTCGACAGGTCGCCTCTCGCCACGGCGGTGGTCACGTCGGCGATGTTGCGCACCTGGCCGGTCAGGTTGCCGGCCATCGAGTTCACCGAGTCGGTGAGGTCGCGCCACGTGCCGGCCACGCCGCGCACGTCGGCCTGGCCACCGAGCTTCCCTTCCGTGCCGACTTCGCGCGCCACGCGCGTCACTTCCGACGCAAACGCGTTCAGCTGGTCGGTCATCGTGTTGATGACGTTCTTGATCTGCAGAATTTCGCCCTGCGCCTGCACCGTGATCTTCTGGTTCAAGTCGCCGCTGGCGATCGCGGTGGCGACCTTCGACACGTCGCGCAGCTGCACGGTCAGGTTGCCGGCGAGTTCGTTAACGTTGTCGGTGAGGTCTTTCCACGTGCCGGCCACGCCGCGCACGTCGGCCTGGCCACCCAGCTTGCCTTCGGTGCCCACTTCCTTGGCCACGCGCGTCACTTCCGACGCGAACGAGCTGAGCTGATCGACCATCGTGTTGACGGTGTTCTTCAGCTCGAGAATTTCGCCGCGTGCGTCGACCGTGATCTTCTTGCCAAGGTCGCCGCGGGCCACGGCGGTGGTGACGTCGGCGATGTTGCGCACCTGGCTGGTCAGGTTCGCGGCCATCGCGTTGACGTTGTCGGTGAGGTCTTCCCACGTGCCGGCCACGCCGGGCACTTCCGCCTGGCCGCCCAGTTTGCCTTCAGTACCCACTTCCTTGGCCACGCGCGTCACTTCCGACGCGAAGCCGCTCAACTGGTCCACCATCGTGTTGATGACGTTCTTGATCTGCAGAATTTCGCCGCGCGCCTGCACGGTGATCTTCTGGTTCAAGTCGCCGCTGGCGATCGCGGTGGCGACCTTCGACACGTCGCGCAGCTGCACGGTCAGGTTGCCGGCGAGCTCGTTGACGTTGTCGGTGAGGTCCTTCCACGTGCCGGCCACGCCGCGCACATCGGCCTGGCCGCCGAGCTGACCTTCAGTACCAACTTCCTTGGCCACGCGCGTCACTTCCGACGCGAACGAGCTCAGCTGATCCACCATCGTGTTGACGGTGTTCTTCAGCTCGAGAATTTCGCCCTTCGCGTCGACGGTGATCTTCTTGGAGAGGTCGCCGCGCGCCACGGCGGTGGTGACGTCGGCGATGTTACGCACCTGGCTGGTCAGGTTGCCGGCCATGGCGTTGACGTTGTCGGTGAGGTCCTTCCACGTGCCGGCCACGCCGCGCACATCGGCCTGGCCACCCAGCTTGCCGTCGGTGCCCACTTCCTTCGCCACGCGCGTCACTTCCGATGCGAATGAACCGAGCTGGTCCACCATCGTGTTGATGACGTTCTTGATCTGGAGAATTTCGCCCTGCGCCTGCACCGTAATCTGCTGGTTCAGGTCGCCGCTGGCGATCGCAGTGGCGACCTTCGAGACGTCGCGCAGCTGCACGGTCAGGTTGCCGGCGAGCTCGTTGACGTTGTCGGTGAGGTCTTTCCACGTCCCGGCCACGCCGCGCACGTCGGCCTGGCCACCGAGCTGGCCTTCAGTGCCGACTTCCTTCGCCACGCGCGTCACTTCGGCCGCGAACGAGCTGAGCTGATCCACCATCGTGTTGACGGTGTTCTTCAGCTCGAGAATTTCGCCCTTGACGTCGACGGTGACTTTCTTCGAGAGGTCGCCCTTGGCCACCGCGGTGGTCACTTCCGCGATGTTGCGCACCTGGCTGGTCAGGTTCGCGGCCATCAGGTTGACGTTATCGGTGAGGTCTTTCCACGTGCCGGCCACGCCCTTCACTACCGCCTGGCCGCCAAGCTTGCCTTCCGTGCCGACTTCGCGCGCCACGCGCGTCACTTCCGATGAGAACGTGCCAAGCTGCGCCACCATCGTGTTCACGACCTTGGCGGTGCGCAGGAATTCGCCGGTCAGCGGGCGATCGTCGATCTCGAGGGACATCGTCTGGGTGAGGTCGCCCTTGGCGACCGCGCCGATGACGCGCGCAACTTCGGTGGTGGGCTGCACGAGGTCCGACACCAGCGTGTTGACCGATTCCACCGCGGTCGCCCACGCGCCTTCCGCATACGGCAGCTGGGCGCGCTGCTTGACGTTCCCGGCCTTGCCGACGACAGTGCTGAGCCGTTCGAGTTCTTTGACGAGACGCTCGTTGCGCTCAATTGCGGTGTTGAGCGCATCGCAGATTTTCCCGGACAGGCCCGTCCGATCGTCGGGCATGCGGACCGTGAAATTTCCGCGTTCGTATTCCGCCAGGACACTGAACAACACTTTGTGGTCGAGGCTGTCGGTGCCACTGCCCCCTGAGGACGAGCGCACTTTGCTTCCGGCGACCTTACGAGCCAGGTGCATGGGTATGAACCTCTTGTGTGTACAAACTCGGCCTCAAATGCAAGGACCGCGCCTGTAATTTACGTGGTTGTTTTCCCTGTTTTTACCAGAAATGGGTAATAACTGACTCACTAGCTGATGAGGTTGGGTAGCCGGTGTGCAATAGTCGACATCTTCGAGTGTGGCGGCCGCGGTACCGGCGAGTTCCAGTTATCGGCTCAGCGTTTCCACTGATCGCACTCAAAGTCCCGGATTTTCGTGGCACCAGATTTGTAGTCCTGCCTGAGGTCGGGCGTTAAGGCCCGCAGGAGGACCGGTAATGAGTTTGAAGAATGGATTTCTGGCGATCGCACTGATGAGCGGCCTCTCCCTCGCGGCCTGCTCGAATACGGCGGCCGGCGTGGAACAGGACGCGAAGGAAAACGCCGACAAGGCGGCCGCTGCAACCGACAAGGCTGAAGACAAGGCTGACCGCGCGGAAGACAAGGCCTCGGCGGCCGGCCGCGAAGCGGCGGCGGACACGAAGGAAGCGGCGAAGGAAGCCGGCGGCGCCATCGCGGCGGCGGTCGAGACGATCGACGTCAAGTCGGCCCTGATGGCCGACCGCACGGTGGATGCGAGCCACATCAACGTCGACACCTTCCACGAGACCAAGACCGTGGTGCTCAAGGGGTCGGTGAAGACGGCCACCCAGCGTGACGAAGCGGCGCGCATTGCTGCCGCCGAAGCGCCGGGCTACCGCATTGACAACCAGCTGACGGTTGTTCCCAATCCGTAAGGAGGTTGTGATGAACGACGATATCCTCAAGGGCAAGTGGGCCCAGCTGAAGGGCCATGTGAAGGAGCAGTGGGGCAAGCTGACCGACGACGAGATCGACGAACTCGATGGCCGTCGCGAACAGCTGGTCGGCAAAGTGCAGGAGCGGTACGGCATCGCCCGCGAACAGGCGGCACGCGATGTCGACAACTGGCTCAACAACACTGCCGCGCAGTATTAACTCTTAACTGTCGACTGTTGAGTTAACAGTTCTGGGGGTAGGCCGAGGCGTCAGGGTGCATTCCACACCCACCCTCGGCCCTTTTTTTGCTTGGCAAGCTCAACGTTGATCCTTGAGCTGACCGGTCACATGCGATTCCTGCCCCTCGCCATCGCATTTGCGATGATTGCTTCGCCCGTCGCCGCGCAGTCGTCCGCTCAACTTGAAGAACTAAAACGCCTCTCGATCGAAGAGCTGGCCGAAACCGACGTGACGTCGGTGTCGCGCCGCAGCGAGCGGCTCGCCGATTCGCCGGCGGCCATCTCGGTGATCACCAGCGAAGACCTCCGCCGCCTCGGCGTGATGACCGTGCCGCAGGCGTTGCGCCTGGCGGGTCATCTCCACGTCTCGCAAGTGTCGGGGGCGCAGTACGCCATTAGCGCCCGCGGGTTCGCCATTAGCACGGCGAACAAGCTGCTGGTCCTGATTGACGGGCGTACGGTGTATTCACCCGTCTTCGCGGGAACGTTCTGGGAAGTCCAGGACGTGGTGATCGCCGACATCGATCGCATCGAGGTCATTCGCGGTCCGGGCGGCGCGGTGTGGGGCGCCAACGCCGTGAACGGCGTCATCAACATCATCACCAAGCGCGCGGCCGACACCCGCGGCACCTTCGTCAATGCCGCCGCCGGAACCAGCGTGCTGGGCCCGTGGGCTATTCGGCACGGCGGCCGCCTCGGGGCCGCGGGCTCGTATCGGGCCTATGCCAAGGTCCGGTTCGAGGACAGCCACCAATTGCAGAGCGGTGTCGACGCGAAAGACGATTTTGACTTTGGCCAGGCGGGATTCCGAATCGAGTCCGAGCAAACCGCGGCCGGCTTCGCGATCCTGCAAGGCGATTTGTATACCGGCACGACAGGATTGATCGACGACCGCGAGTCGAATATCGCCGGCGGCAACCTGCTGGCCCGTTGGTCGCGAGGGTCGGGCACCAACACACAGACCAGCGTCCAGGCGTATTACGATCACACCTACCGTCGCGTGCCGAACCAGTATCGCGGCACCCTCGATACTTTCGATCTCGACACCCAGCATACACGCCACCATGGCCGTCACACCCTGGTCGTGGGCGGCGGCTATCGCCTGTATCGCGGCGACGACCTCGGCGACGGCCCCGGCTTCTTTTTCGACCCACGAGAGCGTGACTCGCATCGCCTGAATTTCTTCGGCCAGGATGAGATCACGCTTTCGCGCGGGTTCTTCGTCACGCTCGGGTCCAAGTTCGAACGCAACGAGTTCACCGGCTTCGAGGTGCAGCCGACGATCCGCGCCCGTTGGAGTGGTCCGCGTCGCAGTGTCTGGGCCGCGGTATCGCGAGCGGTGCGCGTGCCGACAAGGTTCGACACCGATCTGCGGATCCGCTTCCCCAACTCCGATCGCCTCTTGCTCACCGGCACTGAAGCGTTCAAGTCGGAAAGCGTCATCGCCTATGAGGCCGGGTATCGGAAACTCTATAGCGATCGCCTCTCAATTGACGTGGCGGCCTACGTCAACCGCTACGACGACCTCCGCAGCCAGGAGTTGCCGTCAAGCGCCGGTGAGCCGATCGTGCTGGCCAATATGCTGAACGCGCTCACCCGTGGCGTTGAGCTCATCACCAGCGTGCAGGTGGCGCCGTGGTGGCAGGCGCACGCCTCATACGCCTATCATTGGAAGGAGTTCACGTTCGATCCTGGGAGCCGTGACGCAACGCGCGGTGCAGCGGAGGCCAACGACCCGAACCACCTCTTCAAGCTGCGCTCGTATATGAACGGCGGCCCGTTCGAATTCGATGTGTTCCTGCGCGCGGTGGGCGCGTTGCCTCAGCCGGCCGTCGACGCTTATAGCGAGATGGATGCGCGGTTGGGATGGCGGGTGCGGCCCGGTTGGGATCTGTCGGTGATCGGCACGAACCTGCTGGCGCCGCGGCATCTCGAATTCGTGGCCGGCACGGCGCCGGAACTGTACGAGCGGGCCGTTTCAGTCCGAAGCACATGGCGTTTCTAAGGCGGTTGCGTGCGGCGATTGGGATCGTGGTCCTGTGGGCCGCGCTCTGCCCGCGCCACGCCGTCGCGCAACGGTCGGCGGACGAGGATCAAATCAAGGCGGTCTTCCTCTTCAACTTTGCCAAGTACGTGGACTGGCCGGACTCACCCCCCGGAACCTCCGCCAGCATCCGGATGTGCGTGCCGGCAAATCCCCAGTTCCTGACGATGCTGCGGACCACGGTCCAGGGCGAAGTCGTCAACGGCCGCCCGTTGACCGCGATGGAGCTCGACGGTCTCGACGCCGCGCGTGATTGCGACATCCTCTACGTCGGCAACGCCTCGTCGGCTGATGCCGCGGCGTGGAGCACTGCGGTGCGCGGCCGCCAGACACTGACCGTGGGCGACGGGACACTCGCCGACGGCATCGTGATCGCGTTTGTTCGCGAGCAGAACCGCGTGCGCTTCGACATCAACCGGGGCGCCGCAGGCCAGCAGAAACTTGCGATCAGCAGCCGGCTCCTCGGCCTGGCGCGGCGGGTGGTCGAGCCATGACCCTGCTCTCACGCCTCTCGATTCGCCAGAAGCTCGCGGCGCTGTTGATGATGACCAGCAGCATCGTCCTCATCGTCGCGTCACTGGCGTACTTGACCTGGGACTACTTCCAGTTCCGCGCCGACATGAGCACCGACCTCGAGCTCCAAGCCGAGCTCGTGCTTGACAACACCGCCGCGGCGCTCACCTTCAACGACGCGGAGACCGCCCGCGAAGCGCTCGAGATGCTCTCGATCAACCCGCACGTGCGCCTCGCCTGTTTGTATTCAAGCACCGGTGGACTGTTCACAGAAGTGCAGTTCGACCAACCCTCCAACGAAGGGCCGTGCCCGCCGGCGGTCACGCCGGGCGCGCGCTTCACCTCGAACCGACTCGAAGTGACCGAGCAACTGACCCGCGGGCGCAGTACCGGCGGCAAGGTGCTGCTCGTGAGCGATCTCGATGCCTCGGCTGTGCGGCTGGCCACTCAAAGCGCAGCGGTTCTCGCGATTTTGATCGGCGGCCTGCTGCTCTCCTTCCTGCTGTCGTTCTCGTTGCAGCGCATTGTGGCGCGGCCGATCGCCGCGCTGGCCGGAACCGCGCGCGAGATTGCTGATCGCGGCGATTACTCGTTGCGCGCCAAACCGGGATCGAAGGACGAGATCGGCGTGCTGGTCGAGACCTTCAATCGCATGCTCGACGAGATTGAATCCTCGGGGCGGGAGCGCGCCGAACTGCTGGTGCGCGAGCAGGAGGCCAACCGGCTGAAGGACGAGTTCCTCGCCACCCTCTCGCACGAGCTCCGCACGCCGCTCAACGCCATCGTTGGCTGGGTGCACCTGCTGCGCAGCGGCCAGCTTCCGGAGGACGAACGCCAGCACGCCATCGAGCGCATCGATCGCAACGCGCACGCCCAGGCCAAGCTTGTGCAGGACCTACTCGACGTGTCGCGCATCACCACCGGCAAGCTGAATCTCGACATCCACGACATCGATCTCGGGGCGGTGGCCAACAACGCCATCGACGCATGCCGCCCGGCCGCGGATGCCCGCCAGGTCGGCATCGTGACCCAGTTCACCAGCGGGTTCCCGACTAAGGGCGATCCCGATCGGCTTCAACAGGTGGTGTGGAACCTGCTCTCGAACGCCGTGCGCTTTACGCCGGCGGGCGGGCGCGTGACGGTGTCGATTACGCGCACCGAGGGGTTCGATACGCTGCGTGTGCGCGACACCGGTGCGGGCATCGAGGCCCAGTTCGTGCCTTACGTGTTCGAACCCTTCCGCCAGGCTGACGCCGCGAGTACGCGCGCGCACGGCGGGCTCGGCATTGGGCTGACCATCGTCCGGCGATTGACCGAAATGCACGGCGGCACGGCGACCGCGGCGAGCGATGGTCCGGGACTCGGCGCCACCTTTACGGTGACGCTCCCGGTGCGCGCCACCCGCGCCACCACGGCGCCCTCGGCGGAGCCGGCACGCGTGGCCACGCTGATCGGCGCGAAAGTCCTGGTTGTCGATGATGACCCGGATACGTTGGAGTTACTCGAGTCAACGCTGCGGATGGCCGGCGCCAAGCCTCTCCCCGCCGGGTCCGTGGCCGAAGCGCTCCATGTGATTGCCGACGGACAAATCCTCGACGCGCTGGTCAGCGACATTGCCATGCCGGGGCAGGACGGTTACACGCTGATTTCGTTGTTGAGGGATCGCATGGGCGCCGCGATGCCGGTGGTGACGATCGCCTTGACGGCTTATGCCGGCGCCGCGGATCGCAAGCGTGCGCTCGACGCCGGGTTCCGCGAACACCTCGCCAAGCCGGTGAATCCGAACGTGCTGTTGCAGACGCTGGAAGATTTACTCGCGAACGCCTACTCACCGCCCGAGGTGCGCTAGGGCAACCGATTAGCACCGATTCAGGCACTGATTAATCGGTTTAACCGGTGTTTGATCGGTGTTAATCGGTGGCCCGTCTAATCGGTGTCAATCGGTGGCGCCGGCCAGCTCAACGTGAACGCAGTGCCGGTGCCTTCTTCGGACGTCACCGTCACCGTGCCACCCATCACCTCCATCGATTCGCGAACGATGGCAAGACCGAGACCGAGCCCTTGCGCGCCGAGCTCTTCGTCCCGATCGGCGTGAGCGCGGGTGAACTGCTCGAAGATCGCCGCCACTTTGCTGGCGGCAATCCCGATGCCGTTGTCTTGAACAACAATCGACGCCGCTGAGCCAGGCGTTCGGCTAATCGTCACGAAGCGGTCGGCCTTGTCGGGATCGGCATACTTGATCGCGTTGGCGATCATGTTCACGAGCACGAGTTCCGCGCGCCCACCGTCGCTGATGATACGGGGCAGGTCATCGTCGATGATCACGCGCACGCCCCGCGCCGTCGCCATGTCTTCGAGCTGCCGTTCGACGTCCCGCGCCAGCGCCGTGAGCTCGACCTCCTGCTCGGTTGGGGTATCGGCGTCGTTCGCACGCGAGAACCGCGCCATGCGCTCCAGCTTTCCGGCAACGTCGCCGAGGCGCGTCACGTTCCTGGCCAGCATCTCGATCAGGGGGACGCTGGCCGGATCGTTCTTCGGCAGGACCCGCGCCACCAGTTGCAGCACGCCCAGCGGCTGGCGAATCTCATGGCTGACCAGACGCGTGAATCCGCGCAACTGCGCCGTCTGCCGCTCAATTGTTTCTGAATATTTGCTGACGAACGTATCGACGGTCTGCTGCTGCAATACTCGCACACATTGCGCGACGCGGCTCAGCGCCTGCAGCGCGCCAACGGCATCTGCCGCCGGGCCGAGCTCCGCCACGGCGTCGGTGATGAACCGCTCGAGCAAGGTGCCGAGCAAATGATATTCACGCAGCAATTGATGCACGGAGGCGCGCTGCGAGTAGCGCAGCAGCCCGAGCTCGGCGGCCTTGCTCATCACCGCGGTATTCGCAGCGATGGCTTCGGTCTCCGGCGCTCGCAGATACCCCGCGATCTCCTCGATTAACTGCGGGATGTGATCGAGCAGGTGATCGCCCGGAAAGACGTCGCGGCGATCCACCGGCAAAATCTCATTCAGCTGTTCGAGCCACTGTCGCGCGAGCACACTTCGCGCGGCGCACAGGCGCGTGGCGAGCGACTCGGAGATGGATTCCGCGAACGGTGCTGAGCTCATCGATTGTCGGGAAGATCGAGAAAAATCATATCTCAGGTTTGGCACATAGTGGTTGAGCTGGCGCAGTTCTGCCGTTGATCAGTAGCGCGAGTCCCGTTTTGAGAACCGCGAGTACAGGGTCGCGACCTCCGATGGCCCGCACTTATGGATCTGCCGCGCTGGAATTACTTTTGCACTGCCGGGCTACCGAGCGCATCGGAGGCATCGGTGACCGACATCTACACGAGCGGCGAAGAGGCAACCCCCAGCAGACAGGACGCGGCTGATTTTCACATTGTCGGCATCGGCGCGTCGGCTGGTGGGCTCGAACCCCTCGAGCGCCTGTTCTCGCGCCTGCCCCCGGACACCGGGATGGCGTTCGTCGTCGTGCAGCATCTCTCTCCCGACTTCAAGAGCTTGATGTCGGAGCTCCTCTCCCGGCGCACGTCGATGACGGTGAGGCTGGCCGAGCATGAAATGCCTGTCGAGCCGAATTGCGTGTATCTCATCCCGCCGACCAAGGAGATGACGATCAAGCAGCGGCGCCTGCTGTTGAACGACAAGGATCCCAAACACGGATTGGCACTCCCGATCGATCTCTTCCTGCGATCGCTGGCCCACGATCTGGGCGAGCGATCCGTCGCGGTCATCCTGTCTGGCAGCGGGAGCGATGGTTCTCGGGGGATCCAGGACATCCGGCGCGCGGGCGGCACGGTATTTTGCGAGAGTCCAGAGACCGCGCAGTTCAACGGCATGCCGGTGAGCGCCATGAATACCGGTGTGGTCGATCAGGTGCTGCCGGCCGAAGAGATCGCGACCGCGATTGCGGCGCTGGGACGGCCGACCGTGCAAGACCAAGCCCCGTCGCCGGCCGAGACCACCGACCACGGCGGCGACGCGATCCTGCGCTTGCTCCGCGACGAGTACCGGCATTGACTTCTCGCATTACAAAGCCAGTACGGTGACCCGGCGCATCGAGCGCCGGCTGGCGCTGAATCGATCGCTCGATCTCGAGATGTACGCCGATCAGCTCAGAAACGATCCGCGTGAGCTCAACTCGCTGTACGAGGATCTCCTGATTGGCGTCACCCGGTTCTTCCGAGACGACGCCGCCTTCGCCGTCCTCAACACGAAAGTCATCCCGGAGATCGTCGAGCGAACCGCGGGCGACGAACAGATTCGCGTCTGGGTGCCCGGCTGCGCCACGGGGCAGGAGCCGTATTCGATCGCGATGATGCTGCACGAGCAGCTGGCCAAGGCCCGCCGGCCGATTCACGTCAAGATCCTCGCCACCGACGTCCACAAGACCTCGCTCGAAGTGGCGAGCGCCGGCGTCTACAGCGAAGCCCAAGTCGCGGGGATCTCACCCGAGCGGCTGCAACAGTTCTTTGCGCTCAAGAGCGACGGCTACCACATCTCCCAGACCCTGCGCGAATGCATCGTGTTCGCGCCCCATAATCTGATTCGCGACGCACCGTTCACCAAGCTCGATCTGGTCGTCTGCCGCAATCTGCTGATTTATTTTCAGCCCCACGCGCAACAGACCGTGCTGACGTTGTTTCACTTCTGCCTGAAACCGGGCGGGTTCCTGTTTCTCGGCTCGAGCGAGACCCCCGGGCCGCTGCTCGACGAGTTCGACACCATCGACGAGCACAGCAAGGTGTATCGCAAGCGGCGCGATATCGCGTTGCCGCGCGACCTGAAGCTGCCACTGGCGCGCCGCGCCGCCGTGCCACGCGCGGCGCTGGCCACGCTCTCGCGACCGGCCGCGATTCAACCGCCGCTGCTGGCCGCCTATGACCGGCTCCTCGATCGGTTCATGCCGCCGAGTTTTCTGGTCGATGTGGACGGGACGCTGGTGGACAGCTTCGGGGGCGTCGCGCCGCTCCTGAAGGTCAAGCAGCGGCGCCCGTCGCAATTACTCGTCGACATGCTGGACGAAGAGCTGAAAGCGGTGATCTCTGGCGCCCTGCACCGCATTCGGCGGAATCCGGAGACGGTGATCTGTGCCGACGTGGACCTCCCCGGTCATTCGGCGCCGTTCACCGTGACCACCGAGCCGATCCGCACCGGACCAGGCGTCACCACTCACGCGCTGATCACGCTGGAGGCAGGCGGCGCCGCGGCACCACGGTCACTGGCGCTGACGCCGACAGCCGTGGCATCCGATCCGTCGGCCGCCACTCCACGCCGCGATCCCGGGGTCTCGACGATCCACGTCCAGACGCTCGAAGAGGAGCTCTCCTACACCAAGCAAAATCTCCAGGCGGCCATCGAGGAGCTCGAGGCGACCAACGAGGAGCTGCAGGCCACCAACGAGGAGTTGATCGCCTCGAACGAAGAGTTGCAAAGCACCAATGAAGAACTGCACTCGGTCAACGAGGAGCTGTACACGGTCAACCACGAATACCAGAAGAAAAATACCGAGCTCCAGGATCTGAACAACGACATCGAACATCTCCTGAACGGCACCGACGTCGCCACGATTTTCCTCGACCGTGAATTGTGCATTCGGAAATTCACGCCGCGCATCGCCGAAACGTTCGACCTGCTGCCGCAAGACCTGGGCCGATCGATTCGCAGCTTCAGTCACGACCTGACCCATCACACTTTGATTCCAGACATCGAGCGCGTCCTGCGCAATGGCACGTTCGTCGAAACGCAGACATGGGACAGCCGCGATCGCTGTTATTTCCTGAGAATCCTGCCCTACCACGCGCGCGGTAAAGCCGCCCCCGCCGCGGACAGTGCCGCCGCAGCGGCCCCGCCCGACGGGGTGGTACTGACGCTGATCGACATCTCAGCGCTCGAAGAGGCGCGGTCCAGGCTGGCGCAACTGTCGGCGATCGTGGAGTCATCCGACGATGCCATCGTCGGTAATACGCTTGCAGGCGTCATCACCACGTGGAACAACGGTGCCTGCCGCCTGTTCGGGTATCCGCGGAAGAGGCGATCGGCCTGCACTTCAACTGTCTCCAGCCGCCGGACGGTCGCGACGGCATCGAGGCCATGCTCGCCCAGGTCAGCCACGGCCGGCCGGTCGAACGGCTCGAGACCAAGTGTCTCCGCAAGGACGGCACGCTGATCGATCTGTCGATCAAGTTCTCGCCGATCTTCGATTCGACCAACAAGGCCGTGGGCGTGTCGGCGATCGCGCGTGACATCACGCCGCTCATCCGCACGCGCTTCGAAGTCACCGAGCGCGAGGAGCGGATCCGCCTGCTGCTGGATTCTACGGCCGAGGCCATCTATGGCATCGATCTGAACGGCCTCTGCACCTTCTGCAATCCGACGTGCGCGCGCATTCTCGGGTATGACTCGCCGGCAGCCCTGATCGGCAAACCGATGCACCCGCTCGTCCATCACACCCGGGCCGACGGCACGCCGTACCCGGCGGAGCAATCATCGATTTACGAAGCGATGCGGCATCGCCAGGAAGCGCATGTCGACGACGAGGTTCTGTGGCGTGCGGACGGCACCTGTTTCCCAGCAGAGTACCTGGAGCCATCCGATTTACCGGGATGACGAGGTGCTCGGCGCGGTCGTCACGTTCCTGGACATCACCGAGCGACGTCGCGCCGAGCAGGAGATCCAGGAAGGCTCGAAGCGACGCGAACAGTTCCTGGCCATGCTGTCGCACGAGCTGCGCAATCCACTCGCCGCCATCCTGAGTGCGACCCGCGTGCTCGAAGCCAACATCGTGCCCGATCAGATTCGGCAGGAAGCCGGCCTGGTGGTGGAACGGCAGGCCAAGCATATGGCGCGCCTGCTGGACGATTTGCTCGACGTCGCTCGCATCACCCGCGGCCGCATTGTCTTGCGCAACGAGCGCATCGATCTGCGCGACACCACGCGCTCGGCGGTCGAAGCGCTACAACCTTTCCTGGCCGAGCATGACGCGCGGCTCCAACTGGAGATGGATGATGAACCGATTCCGGTCATCGGCGACCCGACCCGTCTTCAGCAGGTGCAAGCCAACCTGTTGAGCAACGCCGCCAAATATTCACCACGCGGCGGAACGATTCGGCTGGAGGTCAAGCGCGACGGCGATGCGGCGCTGGTGCGGGTGACCGACCACGGCAACGGCATCGAACACGAAATGCTGCCGCGGATTTTCGATCTGTTCGTGCAGGGCGACAAGTCTCTCGACCGCACCCAGAGCGGGCTGGGCATCGGGCTCACGCTGCTGCGGTCGCTGGTCAGCCTGCACAACGGCGAGGTGACAGCCCACAGCGACGGCCTCGGCACCGGCAGCACGTTCACCGTGCATCTGCCTCTGGCGAGACCCGGGGTCGCCAGTGGCGCGCCCGGCGGCAATCGCGTGCGGACCGTGGTGATCGTCGAGGATCAGGCCGACGCGCGGCGGATGCTGCAGATCCTTCTCGAATCGATGGGCGTCAGGGTGTTCACCGCGGAAAATGGCCAGGAGGGCGCGGCGCTGATCGAGCGCGTTCAGCCGGATCTCGCTCTCGTTGACTTGGGTCTCCCGGTGATGAGCGGTTACGAGCTGGCGCGGCTGGTCCGAAATCAGCTGGAGGGTTGTCCAGTGAAGCTCGTGGCGCTGAGCGGATATGGCCAGGACGCGGACATTCAGGCGGCCATCGACGCGGGCTTTGACGAGCACATTACCAAGCCGCCGGCCCCCGAACGTCTCGAGCAACTCCTTGGCGCGATCGGGTCGGGCATCTCCTGAACGTGACGGGCCACCGATTTGACACCGATAGGTCGGCGTTTGATCGGTGACTATCGGTGGCTAGGCTTTCCAGTCCGACTCGAACACGCCCGTGATCTGGCCGATCGTACGCCGGTCTTTCGTGATCATGCCCACCTCCCGGCGCTTGTCGAGCTCGAGCTTCCTCAGGCTTTGACTGCCCACAAACGCCGCCTTACGATCGCGCACGATGGCGCGGACGTGCAGCCGCAAGCCGCGCAGGGATTTCACCTTGACGCCGGTGTCTTTCCACTTTTGTTCGAGCGAGCCGAGAATCTTGACCTTCACGCCGGCGGCGGCACGCTGCATCAGGATCGCAATGATGCGGTCGTCACTGACGTTGGCGTCATAGATCAGCAGTTCGTGGCGTGCGCCCTTGATGAACTTCGACAGCTGGTCCCGCGCGTTCTCCGGGCTGACGACCAGCCGCGACGAGGTGATGATGGGCGGCACCCGGTTGTGATCCGCGTCGATCAGCTTGTTCAACGCGGACACGATCTTAGGATTCATTGTGGTGAGTCCCAGGCTCCGGCTTTTCTTGATGTCGAGGTTGGTGAAGTTGAACCCGAAGACCATCGCCTTCTTGTTGTCGACGATCATCACCTTGCCGTGGTAGCGCACCATGTCATCAGCAGTGCGCGACAGGGTGGCGCCGCATTTCAGCAGGCGGCTCTCGAGTTTCCGTAGCTTCTTTTCGCCGCCGCGGTTGGTGTGGGCAATCAGCGCCCGCACCGCCACGCCGCGTTCGACCGCCTCTGCGAGCGCATCTTCGAGCTCCGGCAAGTCGAAGCGAAAAATGACGACGTCGAGGGACTTCTTGGCGCGCTTGATGGCCTTGAGGATGGGGAGGATGCCATCATCGGGCTGGACGATCACCTGCATGACGGCACAGGTTGCAAGCCGCGTGCCGGGTCAACCGTAAAAATGACGAATAACGAATAACGAATGACCAAAGGTCGAGTTCGTTCACCTTCGTTATTCGTCATGCGTCATTTGTTATTCCCATCAAGTCAGGCAATCGGCGCACACGCGTACGCTGACTGCCCGATTAAGGAACGCCATTACTGTACCCGCTCGACTGATTTCGCGATCAAGACGGCCTTCGCCCCTTCGACCTTGACTTCCAGTTCCGGCGTAAGGTCCCAACCGACCTCGCGCTCAATGTCGACGATGCTCAGCTTGCCGATGGTTCCGGTCACCCGCACTTTATCGTTGAGCCACTGGTCGTCCAGATCCTCCAGCGAGGCCGCTTGGGGACCGAGGACGAGGAGATCGTTGTCAATCCCGCCAGCGACTGGGTTTTCTTCATCGAGGGAAAATGCGTCGGGCCCGTGGACTTCGTCGACTTCCGCCACGACGGTGACGGTTTGGCCGACATACTTTTCTGGATTGCCCGTGATGTCGTCTACCGCGACGGTGCCGGCCGCGCTCGTGTCGTCCGCCTTACTGGTGTCGCAGCCGTAACCGATCAACAGGACGGCGGCGCATGCGATGCCGTATCGTAAACTCTGCATTTCCAACCTCCATCCGATGCAATGTGAGCAGGGGTGTCGCTGAGCATCGGGCTTAGGTTGGTACGTGCAAGAGTGGGGCCGCGGGCCTACTGAGGCGGACCGACGGGCTTCGCGTTCTCGTTGCAGATGTATTCAATCAACTCAGTGTCGGGCTCCAGCAGCTGTGGCTGCACGTAACGCAGCGGCTTCGTGTACGCCTTAGGGTCGTCGATCACGATCTCGATGTCCATGTGGCCGAAGTCGCGCCGGCGGAAACGCTCCGTCAACTTCATCGCGTCGCTATGCGGATGACCGAAACCGTCGAGCCAGGTCTTGTCGTTGAAGCCAATCGTTTCCACGACCAGCGTGTCGCCGTCCCACTTGCCGATCGAGTAACCGAGCCAGGTTGGTTCGGGATCTTTCGGATGCGCTCGGCCATCGGTGAAAATTTGCCGGAACATCGTCTGGGACTCGTACAGGATGACGATCAGGCCCGGTGTCTGCACGATCTTGTACGGATGAATGTAGGCGTCGAGCCGCGGCACGCCGGCCGGCAGACACTGAATCATCGGGTTGTCGCGCATCTTGTTGGCTTGACGTTGCTGATAGAGCGCCGCGGCCCACGGCTGGAATGGCACCGCGCCGTTGAGGTCGCGCATGATGTTGATTTGATATTTGGGCGCGACGATCCCCTCGATGCCGCCGGCCGCATCCTTCGGATCCGCTGTCGGCTGCCAGACGCCCGACAAGTCCTGCTTGCCGTCGGCGGTGCGTGGCGCCGGCGCCGACAGGTTCGGTTTGCCGTCGGGCGTGCGCGGAATGTTCTTCGCTGGATAACCGAGCCATTGCGCGGTGATCGGTGCCGACAGCATCACGCATGCGGCCGCCGCCAACAGGGGCCGCATCATTGTCCTGCACTCGACGCCGCGAATAATTTTTGCCCGGTCTTGGTCAAGACCACGGCGCGCGCATTGCCAGTCAGCTTGCGGTCCCACGACCGGTAGCCCTCGACGCTCACCTCGTCTCCGGCGTTCATCGAGCTCCGCCTCCAACCCGCTCGCATCAACGCGTTCGGGCTGCCCATTTCCATCGACCAGTGTTCGACGGCGCCCTTGCCATCTTTCACGTCGAGGTAAAACCACGTATGCGGATTGGTCCACTCGACACGGGTTACCGTGCCGGTCACCGTGAATGGCGACTTGATATCGAACTCAGCGCGGAAATTGTGATGGGCGTGGGCCGAAACCGCGGACAGCACGACGAACAACGCGACGTGACGAATCTTCACGACGATACCTCCGCGGCACGGATTATAAGCCCGGCCACCGATTAACACCGATTAGACACCGATTGACGGATCAGCCGTAAGCAGACGCGGGGCTCTAGACCCGCCAGGTATTGCGGCTAACGAGATTCGCAAACGAAATCTGTGTTTAATCGGTGTCAATCGGTGGCCTACGCCGCAGCGGTGTCGCCGAGCGCCCCCGGCGACTGCTCGTCGAGCAGCCAGAACAGCCCCTCACCTGCTTGTTGAAGCCGGCGGCTGACGCGGTAACGAACCTTGCGCTCGCGCAGCCCCGGCGCTTCAATCGACACGGTGCGAGCGGTCGGCCAGCCTCGCAGCGCCGCGTCGATGTCGTACAACAATGCCTTGCGGGGCAGCGGCAATAGATTCAGGAGATTGTCGCCGCGCCGCAGCCCGTTGACACCCAGGAGGCTGCCGATGCCGCGAGACGTCGATTCGATCCGGCCGTCGAGATCCGTGAAGGCCCAGGCCTCCGGCGTTACCGTCGGGGTGCGAGTCATCTTTCCTCCTTGTCTCTTTGGACGGAGAAAAGATGGCAGGTCTGTGACAGGAGCATTACACCGCTGAAAGGCCACCGATTTACACCGATTAGACACGGATAGGCCTGGCCACCGATAAAACCGATTTAACAGCGCACAAGAAAAAGCCCCGGGAAACCGGGGCTTCGCGCCCGCGCCGCTAACGATTCGCTAACGCAGGGCTACGAGATCGTTGGACGGGCCGCCGATTAGACATGGATCAAAGCCAGAGCGCCACTACGTGTGCCCCTTTTGTCGGTGTCTAATCGGCGTCAATCGGTGGCCTGATCGAGAACGACGCGCTGATACTGCAGCGACTTCGCGCCGAAGTTCAGCAATAGGCCGACGCGTTTGTGCGTGAGCGCGAGATAGTTGAGGATCTGGGCTTCATCGGCGGGCGTCAGCGCAGACACGCCTTTGACTTCAACAACGACCTCCCCGTAACACAAAAAGTCGAGCCAGTAATACCCCGACAAGGGCCTGTTCTTGTAAATCACCTGACAGGAGAACTTATCGTCAAAGGGAATCAGGCGAAGCTCGAATTCCACTGCAAGCGCCTCGCAGTACAGTTTCTCGAGTAGGCCACGATGAAGGGTCCGGTGGACCTCCATCGCGGCGCCGATGATTTGGTAGGTGCGTTCGTCGTGAGGATAGATAGGCATGGCTCTGGGCGATCCAAGAGCGCAGCCAACGAGATTCGCAGCGAAAACCGCTACACGATATGTGCGCACAGAACCGCGAGCGGTTTTGAACGCAGATCCTGCGCCCTTAATGTGGGATGAACCTCGCAGAACCTTCAAGAAATCCGTGTCTAATCAGTGCTTAATCTGTGGCCGGAGGCGCATTAGCTCCTCGCGACGCGCCGGGGACGCTGTGGACAGCAGATCGTCGATGGCCCGCAGATGCGCGACGCGGAACGCCTCGGCGGCCGGCACCCTTACGTCCGGCGTCACGCCGCTGCCCTCCCAATTGCGTTTCGTGATCGCCGTCACGACGCGGCCGTTCGGCACCGTAATCTCGAACAACTCGCCCGCTGGATAAGGGCGGCCGGGGTTCGCGGCGCCGGCGGTGACCTCGCCGATCACTACCGCGCGTTTGAGCTCCTGTAGAAGGAACGCGAGCCCTTCCCCGCCGGAAAACGTCCGGGCCGACGTGAGGACATAAATCGGCCGGCGCGCGTCGCGACTATCCGGGGCCTCCTCCGGGGTGCGGTAGACCTCCTTCGATCCGTCGCGGTGAACGATCTCGAACAGCGGTTGCCCCGTGCCTTCGATCAGATAGCTGATGAACAGGGCCACCGTGTCGGGCGAGCCGCCGCCGTTGGCGCGCATGTCGATAATCAACGCGTCTGCCGGCTGCAATATTCGCATGGCCGCGGCGAGAGCGTCGCGATGCTCGATCGGGCGCATGAAGAAGGCCAGGTCGAACACGCCGATGTGACCGGCGATGATCTCGGTGCGCCTGAATCCCGCAGTGGTCGGAACGTTGCGGTGCTCGCCACCACCGCCGCTGTTGGCGGCGCGAGGAGTGGCAAGGGCCACCGCGATGTGCTTATCGTTGGTGAGCTCGTAGAAATCCGCGGTCAAGCGCCTTGCGAGCGCTGCCGGCACGTTGGCATCGGCGTAGCGCCCGCCATCAAGACGTCGCTTGATCTCCTCCGCCACGGTCTTGCTGAGGGCGGCGTCGAAGTACTCTCGCTCGAACACATCCGCAACGGTGCGGACGGCGGTCCCGATCGCCTCCGCGTCCAAGGACTGCGCCGACGCCCGCGTCGGCGCGAGCAGGAGCATCACGAGAAGGCCACCGATTAAGCACCGATTAGCCGCGGATTGAATGCCGGTGGGCATAAAAGTGGGGAGCTCGTTACCCGAGCTCCCCCATCCTAATCTGTGCCTAATCTGTGTCAATCGGTGGCTGGCCTAGCTATACGCCGCCCCCACCATGATGCGGCGAATGCGGCACCAGGGTGAGCCGTGCGACGGGTGATTGATTTGCACCGGCTGCCCTTTCGCATCGCCGGTGGTGCCGAACATCTCCCACGATTCGCGGCCCGACGTGGCGTCGAGGTTCTGCCAGAAGTCCGTGGTGATGGCGTTGTAGGTGACGTCGCTCACCATGCGCGTCTTCTTGCCGTCCTTGATCTCCCAGAACGCATCGCCGCCGAACTGGCCGTTGAAGCGCTGTTGATCGATCGAGTAGCTGCCGCGGCCGTCAATCAGGATGCCGTCCTTGGTGTCGGCGATGATCTGCTCGGGCGTCGGCGATCCCGGCGGCCCCGGCTCCACGTGCACGTTCGGCATCCGCAAGAACGGATAATTGCGCCACGAGGTGGCGAAGGTGCAGCCCTTCGATGCCGTCTGGCCGATGTAATGCGCGGTCTCGCGGTTGGTCTGCAGATCCACGAGGCGGCCTTCCTGGATGATCGGCCACCGCTGCGACTTCACGCCGTCATCGTCATAACCTACCGTGCACATGCCGCCCGGCAGCGTGCGATCGCACGTCACGTTGAACAGCTTCGAGCCCATCATCAGCTTGCCGACGTCGGCGGCTTTCACGAAGCTCGTGCCGGCATAGTTGGCTTCGTAGCCGACGATGCGATCGAGCTCGGTTGGATGCGCGACGATCTCGTGGATCGTCAGCATCGCGTGCGCCGGCGTCATGATCAGGTCCTTGAGGCCCACACCAACCGGCGGCGCGCTGCAATGTTCCACCGCTTCGTTGGCGATGCGCTCGGCGTTCTCGAGCATCTTGGCTTCCAGCACCACTTCATAGCCGGCGGACTTCGGCGCCACCGAGAAGGTTCGCGATTTGGCTTTGCCGTCCTTGATCGCGGTGACCGTGAAGCCGGGTGAGGTGCGCCAGATTTCCTGCTCGAGATACGAACCTTCCGACGTGGCGAGGTACTTCCACTCGTAATCGAACGCCATGTTCGACTGCACGCGACTGACGCCGGGCACTTTCAGCGCGGCCTCGTTGATCTTCATCAGGAACTGGATCTTGTCGTCGAGCGAGACGTCCTCCGGTTTCTGCTTGACCGGCACCGACCAGTAATCCTGGTAGGCCTCGACCGGCGCCAGCTTCACTTCGAACCGCTTGCTGACGGCGCTCGCCTTCGCCACTTCGGTGGCCTGCGCGGTGATCTTGCGAATCTCCGCTTCGGTGACGAACGGGCTGCTGGCAAATCCCCAGACGCCGCTGTGGATCACGCGGACGCCGAAGCCGGCGCTGGTCTCCATGCCCCCGGCGCCGAAGCCGAATGAATCCGTGACGATCTTGTCGCGCACCGCCACGCTGTCGTTCACGTTACGCGTGAAGCGGATGTCGGCGTAGCTGCAGCCGAGACGCTTCGCGTCGTTGAGCGCCACGTCCGACATGCCCTTGAAGCGGGAATCCATCACGCGCGCC
Organism: uncultured Acidimicrobiia bacterium; assembly: GCA_963784445.1. Taxonomy (GTDB): domain Bacteria; phylum Acidobacteriota; class Vicinamibacteria; order Vicinamibacterales; family UBA2999; genus 12-FULL-67-14b. The sequence continues at coordinate 555,737 of CAWARO010000005.1, forward strand.
TTCGGCGACTGCGCGATGAGATCGCCGACCAGGTCGCTGGCATAGAGCGCAACGCCCGTGGCACTGAGAGTCTTTACGAAGTCTCTACGTTTCATATCTCCACCATTGCCGGGATGGCGGCACTTGAGTGCCGCCCCGGCGCCCGCCTCAGTTACACGGCGGGCGAAATCGACGTCATCGTGAAATCTTCGAGGCGCATCGCGGGCACGAGTGCCGTGCCCGGGTTGTCGTACGCCTCACCCGTATGCATCGGGATCGACGGACCCAGCGCCGTAATGTTGTTAAAGCTCACCGCCGGCGACTCGTTCCACCGGAAGTTCTGCACCGGCGCCACGATCTCGCCGTTCTCGATCAGGAACAGCCCGTCGCGGGTCATGCCGGTGTTGAGCAGCGTCATGTTGTCGACCGGGCGGATGTACCAGAAGAACGACACCAGCAATCCGCGTTTCGTCGTCTTGATCATCTCGGCGACGCTGGTGGTGCCGCCTTCCATCACCAGGCTCATGCCCGGCTGCGTCGCGGTGGCCTCCCGCTTCTGGCGCTCGGCCCAGAAGCGATCGTAGAAGAGGTTCTTGACCACGCCCTTTTCGATCCAGGTGATCGGCTTCGCGGCCAGGCCGTCCTGGCCGATCGGGCTCTGCCGCAGAATCGGGTTGCCGATCTCGCTGCGCAACGTGAAGTTGTCGCCGAACACCTTTTCGCCGAGCCGAGTCTCGCCCCGTTTCTTGCCGCTCATGAAGCTGCGGCCCTCTTCGGCGTTGCGTGCGTTCAGAGACCCCAGCATCAGCGACAGATAGCGCGCCGCCGGACGCGGCTCGAGGATCACCGTGTAGTTGCCGGGTTCAATCGCGCGCGGCTTGCGCGATCGCAGCGCCTTGTCGGCCGCCACGTTGGTCAGCATTTCCGCGTCGATGTTCTTGAGGTCTTTCACGCCGGTCGTGCCTGCCCATCCGGATCCGGTTTGATCCGGGGTGCGGCACGTCAGGATGAAGCTCGCGTCGGCGTAATGAAAATAAGTGAAGAGGCCTTCGCTATTCGCGCCCGCATCCACCCAATCGAACTTGGGGATGTAGCCGGCGCCGAGCACGCCCTTCTTTTCGCAGATGTCAGTGCTCGCCTTCACCATCCTGGCGCGTTCGGCTGGACCGAAATTCACCGCCGATGGCGACGCCGCTTCGACCGCGATGTAGTTCTGCGGCGGTTTCACCAGCGGCATCAGCTCGGGGTTGTCGGGCTTGCGGCGCGCCAGCGCCTGCACCGCATCGATCGTACGCTTCAGCGTCTCGTCATCCGTCTGGTGTGTCGTTGCGCTCGCGCTCTTCTGTCCATACCGAACGGTGACGGTGATCTCTTGATCGTGTTCGATCAGATTCGCCGTGATGCTCGAATTCGCAAAGCGCGTCGCCGATCGTTCGCCGCCCGAGAAGCGCACCTCGACGGCGTCGGCCTTGCACATGTTGAGCACCTTGTCGGTGATCTGTTTGATTTCGTCTCTCGAGTAAGCCATGAGGGAATCCACTTTACCTCAGTCCAAGACGCCGCCGCAGCCACCACTCCATCGACAAGCAACCGGCAAACGGCAATATCCACCAGGCTGCGCGCATCGGATGGATCTGGGCCGGCGCAGCCTGGCGCGCCGGTGCGCCGAGGGCGCGAAGGCGGACGAGGTTGTCTTTATCTGTCACCACTCCACCTGATGCGCGGGCATGACTCTCGAGTTGGGCGAGCGTGTCGTCCGCAGGCCGAGACGTTGCGGTGGTTACCGCGATGCCGCGCATGACGCGAGCATCATTCACCGCCGCCTCGACGGTGCAGGCACCGCGATCGCCAGTTGGCAGTTCCCCTCGCATCACGCCCGGCGCACCGGCGGGCCACAACCTGATCGTCTCCGCTCGATCCGCCGAAGCGGTCCGAGGGAACGATGCGCCCGAGGGCTGCAAAGGAGGACCACACCGCGCGACGGCGTTCGCCTCGATAGTCGACGGTAGTGTCATGCCTCGGTAGCGCAACGTGAATGGCTGCCGCGCACCGGGAAATGCGATCGCGTTTTCGAACTCCAGCCGCAACGGCGCACCTGCGGCCGCGCCTTCCGCCACTGCCGATCGCCAGAACCGATCGAACGCACCGCCATCGGCGTCTCGATACCGCCACGCATCCATGGCCGTCGAGATGACAATGCGTCCGCTGCCGGTCGGCGCAATCGCCAACCCGTCCTGGTAGTGTCCGCCTTCAGGCCGATAGACAAGCAGTTCCGACGCCTTCAGGGGTCCGACGCTCTGCGCTTCGGACGTCAACCGCTCGGACCATTCACCCGCGAACAACCTCGCCCCGCTTCCTGATGGAGCGCGCTCGGGCAACAGCACGGCGGTGCCGCCACGCACGCGAACGAATCGCTCGATCAGATCCACTTCGCTCGCCGTCAGCGCGTCGGGACCGCCAACAATCAGGACGGAAGCGGCGTCGAGGGCGCGCGCATCGAGGCGTCCGTTTGGCGTTCCCGCGGCAATCGCCGGCGCCAGCCGCGCCCGGTGCTCCACGACGAAACGCGAATCGTCTTCCAGGGCGCGGCGAACAAAGGTGCTGCCCCATGACGAACGCGCATCGAACACCAGCACCGGCAGCCGCTCCGATCCGACGTCAACGCCGGCACTGAGGACGTTATCGAACAGCACCGATTCATCGCCGGCTGGGAGCACTTCAATGCGGAGCGTGCGCGGGCCCGGGGCCAGCGGCCACCAGGGCACATCCACCGTCTGGAGGCCATCTGACTTCCATTCCACAACGCCGGAGCCAACGAGCGCGGCGTTGTCGAAAATCTTGATCTCGGTCGGCCGGCCGATGACGTCCCGGCCATCAACGGTCACACGCGCAACACCGGCGGCACTCGCGTGCTGCGCTGCCGCGAGAACCACGGAACGCAGCCGGACGTTGGGGCCGGCGCTGTCGTTGACCTTGATCAGCGAAAACGGCTGATCCAAGTCCGGGGGCACCTCGGCGTTCACCGATCCATCCGCAATCACCACACATCGTTCGCCAGGCCCACACGGCAACCTGTGATGGAGGGCCTCGCGAAGGCGGACCTCAGTGTCGGAATTGACGCGACGCAGCTCGTATTCAATCGGCGCTAGGTCCGAGGCGGTCATCTTGATCAATGTCAGCGGAACCGCCGGCGCGCGGTCGACCGTCAACACCGGATCGACCAGCGCCACAACCGCGATTGCGATCGCAATACCTCGAAGAATGCCACGCAGGAGTCGCTGGTTCATCGGAGCTTCTTAATGTTCTCGGCGAGGCGTCCGGCAAGTGGGTCTGTCGGCATTGCCACCACGGCCGCCGCCGGCAGGGTTTTCAACGCATGCGTGGTGACGGCCTGCATCGCGGCTTGAATCGCACCACTCCGCTCCTCGACGCTGCGTGCGGTGGCGATCCCGACCGCCGCCTTCTGCAACTCTGGTGAAGCCGGATCGATCGCGGCCACCCGGGCGGCCAGCGATGCGTCAACCGCCGACGTTCCGGCCGCTGCCGAGACGAGCGCGCGCATCACGTCCCGCTGCCGTTCCATGGACGAGGGCGCGGCACTGGCGGCGCGGTCGCGCACCCACGAACGCGCTTCGCGCCGGTCGGCGGTCAATCGCCGCGTGGTGTCGATGCGCGATCGATCGGGCAAGGTGCGCAGGAAATAACGGCGGCGATCGAGCGCCCGTTCGAGGCTGGCGAGCGCCTGGCGTTCGAAGACGAGCGCTTCTTCAGCGCGGCCATCATTCAACTGGGCTTCGGCGCGGGACATGAAATTGAGCGCCCGCACCATTTCCGCGCGGCCGCGGTTCTCCAGACGGCCCTCGGCCAGTTCATCAGAGTGCGCCGCCTCTTCAACTTCGTCTTCCACTTCACCGCCGCTCAAGAACACCACCTCGGCGCGCACCATTCGCTGTTCCATGCCGATCAGCCGTGACTGCTCCATCCAGTCGTCTCTATGTTTCTGACGGTTCGCAATGAGCTGTTCCGTCTTGTAAATAACCATCTGCTGGCTGATCGCGTACTTGCGCTCCTCGGTCGGCAGCGCGAATCCGGCGCTGACAATCTCCGACGATCTTCCGATCTCGACGAGAAACGCGTCGGATTGCACCGGCGCGCCCGCCGGGTTGGCGTCACGCGCAACGGCGCGATACACCAGCACGTCGCCCTCGGCCAGCCCGAGACCATCGAGCGGCCACTGCGTCCGCCCGCGCCACTCTCGAGCGCTGAGGCGCTCGATGGCGATCGGGATCGCGCCTTCGGTAAACGTCACGTTTTCGCCCCCACCCGACACCTTGGTGAAGCGCAACGCCAGCGAGGCCAGGCCCAGGTCATCACGGCCGTCGAGCCCAATCGTCAGCGTTCCGGTGCCGGTGGCAAGAGCGGTGTCGCGTCCTGGTTCGTTGATGCGAACTGCCGGTGGCGTGTCTGGCGCCACGATCACGGATAAGAAGCGCGCCGGTAGGTCCTCGCGGACCCGCAATTCGAGGCTGGCCGATTCCACGGCCACCCACTCTCGTAACACTCGCGATCCCGATTCGATGCGCACGCGGCTCCCGGCGATAGTCGTCACTTGCACGGGATCGGTCAGCGTCTCGATGGGCCGCGCGGTATAGGCCGGCGGTGTGATCCGAACCGAGATGGAACCGGCATTCGTCGGCTCGTGCGCGCTGCCCGTTCTTCCAGGCGCCGTGAGGCCACTGCGACCGCCCACACTCGCGAGTAACGCGCAACCAATGATCACGGCCACGGCGACGCCGGCGGGCTGCGCCAGCGGCACCACGCGGGCAGGATCAACGGTCGCGATTCTCTCCTCCGCCTGCGTGAAGATCGCATCGCGGATTTCTGCCTGAACGGGCCGCGGCTGTGCAGACAGCTCTGCCGCGGTGATGACCAGGTTATCGAGCGTGCCTTCCCGGGCCTCGATCTCACGCGCGATTGACGTCACACTGAGGCGCCATTGCCGCGCGATCGCGATCGCCGCGATGCTCGCCCCGATCAGGACGGGAACGATGGTCGCGCTGGTTGTTGCCAGCAACGCCGCGGATACGGCGCCGCCTATCGTCGTGGCTTGCGCGATCGACCGCATCCGCTGTCGCCGGCGAATGCCACTGACTGCCGCGCCGAGGATGTCAGGCAACGCGAGCCTCCGCGTGCGCGGTGTCGGTCGATCGCCGGGTCGCCCGCTCACGTCGTACGACGTGCTCGAGGCCAAGCAGCGCCAAGGCCGCCGCCCAGAACCAGCGCCGATCACCTTCGTCCCCAGGAATCGCGGTGGGAGACGGTGGACCTGGCGGCCGCGACCACGACTGGAGCTGCTCAAGGGGAATCACTACCGGTTCAACGAACGGGCGCGGGGTCGCTCGATCGATGGCATCCCAGGTGGCGCGCGCAGACGACGATGAGGGGCTCGGCACGGCCATACGTATGACGTCCACACCCTGCGAGGCCGTCGCCGCGGCGTCAGCGCCATCCCACACGAGCAAGAGCCGCCGATCGGCCGTTGTCCAGGGCACACCTTCGTCAACCGCCGCTCGCAGTGCCGCCTCGGCCAGCGCCTGGTCGGCCGGCACGGCAATCACGCGCAGCCGATCTTCCGGGAGCGCAACCGACGCCCCCTCGTCCATGCGCGTGGCATCGGTGTTGAGCCGCACGAGTTGATCGACCCGCACCAACGTCCCTTTGCGGCGCGTCAACAACGAGGTGGTGAACTGATTGGCGGCGTTAGAGGGAGTGTCCCCAACGAATCGGATACCAATCTCTGGCGGAAGCAGCGCCAGGTCGCCAGCATCGATCGATCCGCGCCGAAACGATCCGGCGAAGACAATCTCGCGCGCCGATGGCGGCTGCGCATCAAGCCAGCGCAACGCGTCGCCAATCGAATCCGCTATCGCCGTTCGATCAAATGTGGCTGCCCTGAAGACGTCTTCGGATCTGTCGGCCGCGCCGTTTGAATCCACTGCGACGGTGGCTCGCGAAAGGCGATTCGCATATCCCGCCGTGCGAGACGCGGTGTGTAGCACGGGCCCCGCGACTGCCGTCACCGCCGCCGCAACAACCGCGACGCGGCAGGCCAATAGTGCAGCGTCCTGGATCGCTCGCCGCCGGAATGCGGCGAGCGCGGTTTCGCGCAGGAACCGCAGCGACGGATACGGCAGCGACCGCGTCTGTTGCCGCACGAGCAAGTGGATCGCAATCGGCACCGCAAGCAACGCGAATGCGGCCAGCGCAACCGGATTGATCCACGTGATCGACACTATGATCCTCCGCCACGCCGGCCAATGAGAAAGCGGCGCAACGCCGGTTCCAACGGCTCACCGGTGACAATCCGCAGGTAACCCATCCCGTCGCGACGAATCTCACGCTCGACGCTCGCGAGCCAGCCGCCGAACTCGCGTGCGTAGGACTCGCGGGCGCTTGCCGGCTGCACCAGGAGCTTCCGGCCCGTTTCGAGCTCGACGAACTCCGCTGCCCCGCCAACATCCAGCGACAGTTCTTCCTGCGACAGCACATGGATCGCAATCACGTCGTGCCCCATTCGGCGCAGTCTGCGCATCTGCGTGAGGGCCGCTTCGTCTTCGTAGAAATCCGAAACGGCAATCACCAGGCCACGGCGCTTCATCAGCGTGGCGGCGTGACGCAGGGCGTGGTCGATCGTGCTCGTGCCGGCCGGGGAAAACCTCGACAACTCGGCCAGCAGCACGCGGAGATGATGATGGCCGCTGCGCGGCGGCACGAATTGCGCGCGATCGCCAAGGGCGAGCACTCCGGCCGCATCGCCCTGATCGAGCACGAGCGTGCCGAGAATGGCCGTCACTGTTCGCGCAAGAATGAACTTGGAACTCCCTGATCCCTGATCCCCGATCCCCGATCCCTGTGGAAAATCCATCGACCGGCTGATATCCAACACAAACAGTGCCGCCAGGTTCGTGGTCTCTCGGAACTGGCGCGTGTAGACGCGATCCGTTCTCGCAAACGCCTTCCAATCGACGTACTTCAGGTCGTCGCCGGGGCGATAGTGGCGATACTGGCTGAACTCCGCGCTGTAACCGTGAAAGGGACTGCGATGCAGACCCTGCCGCAACCCCTCGACCGTTGTCCGCGTCACGAGCTCGAGATCGCGAAGCGATTGCAGCTCGGAGGAGGTAACGACGTGCGGCCTTGACATGGCGGTTATCTCGCGGGCACCGCGTCGAGGAGGCGCGAGACCACGGTTTCGGCGTCGATGCCGTCGGCTTCCGCCTGGAAGTTCACCAGCAATCGATGACGCAGCACCGGCGGCGCCACGGCACGAACGTCCTCGAGCGAGACCGCCGGACGGCCGTGCAACACCGCGCGCGCCTTGCCGGCGAGCAGCAGCGACTGGCCGGCGCGCGGACCGGCGCCCCACCGGACCCATTGCCGGATGAAATCCGGCACGCGATCGGCCTCGTCGCCCGACGGCCGCGTCGCGCGCACGATCCGCGCCGCGTAATCGATCACATTCTCCGCGGCAACCACGTCACGCACCAGCATGCGCGCGCGCTCGATCTGCTCGCCGGTGGCCACCGGCGTGGCGGCCGGCTCGTCCCCGGTGGTCGTCTGCGCGAGGATCACGCGCTCGTTCGCCGCGCTCGGGTAGTCGATCACCACGTTCAGCATAAAGCGATCGAGCTGCGCTTCCGGAAGCGGATAGGTGCCCTCTTGCTCGATCGGATTCTGGGTGGCCAGCACGAACAGCGGCCGATCGAGCTGGTGGCGCACGCCACCGACGGTCACTTGGTACTCCTGCATGGCCTCGAGCAGCGCCGCCTGCGTCTTCGGCGGCGTGCGGTTGATCTCGTCGGCGAGGATGATGTTCGCGAAGATCGGCCCGGGCATGAAGCGAATCGAGCGCGATCCGGTGGCGCGATCTTCTTCGATCACTTCCGTGCCGATGATGTCCGACGGCATCAGGTCAGGGGTGAACTGAATGCGGCTGAATTTCAAGTGCGTCGCTTGCGCGAGCGTCTTGATCAATAAGGTTTTGGCCAGCCCCGGTACCCCGCGCAACAGGCAATGACCGCCGGCCAGGAACGCGGTGAGGATTTCGTCAATCACGTGATCCTGTCCAACGATGACACGGCGAAGCTCTTGCTGGAGGGAACGAACCAGGCTGGCGGTGTCCGACAAACTCATCTCAGCAGATCTTATCCGCACCTTGTGCACACTGCGCACCCTGTGCACCTGCCCGTTCGGCGGATCTCAACGGTCTTGCGAACCGGTAAGTTGTTCTTATGAATACATGGACTGCACTCTCCAACGAGATCGCCGCTGCGGTTGAAAGCGCCGCGCCGTCGATCGTCCAGGTTCACGGCCGCAGGCGCGTGGCCGCCGGGCTCGTGGTCGCCGAAAACACCGTGCTCACCACGGCCGCCACAGACGAGGACAAGGCCGCCATCCGCGCCGGCAATGGGCAGACCGCGGAAGGCGCGGTGCTCGGCCGCATCGGCCACATGGGATTGACCGTGCTGCGCGTCGAGGGCCTTGGCTTGCGGCCGCTGGCGCCGGCCGACGAACCGAAGCCTGGCCACCTGGCCGTCGCGGTCGGCCGCACCTGGAGCGGCGGTGTGATGGCCGCGTTCGCGCCCATCGCCGTGGTGGGAGGACCGCTTCGGACCGGCCGCTCCTCAGCAATCGATCGGGTGATCAGGATTCAGCACGAACCGCATGGCGCGCTCAACGGCGGCGTACTGCTCGACGCTTCCGGTCGCGCTTTGGGAATCATCACGTCGATGGACATCCGCGGCACGACGGTGGTGATTCCGGCGTCGCTTGCGTGGGCAGCGGCAACCAAGGTAGCAACCGAAGGTGGAACCAAACAGGGATTCCTGGGCGTGAGCTCGGTGTCCATCCCGATTCCGGAACGGCAGCGCGGCGGCCGGCCGCAGGGCTTTGGGCTGCTCATCAGTCAGGTCTCGCAAAACAGTCCCGCCGACACCGCGGGCCTGCTCGTGGGCGACGTGCTCGTCTCGTTCGACGGCGAACCCATCGAACACGCTGAGGATCTCGTCACACGGCTGCGCGGCAATCGCGTCGGCAAGGCCGTGCCGATCACCGTCCTGCGCGGCGCATCACCAGTTGATGTATCCGTAACTGTCGGCGAGCGTCCTAACAGATAGGAGACGCCTGCCCTGAGCGAGGACAAGTATGCGAAGCAGGCTTGGCCGAGTCGAAGGGTGACACTGCGCATCTTCCTTCGCGGCGCCGCCGAGTCCCTCAGGCCTCGGCTGGCGTCCGATCCCAACATCGAGCTGGTCGATCGCATCGAGCAGGCGGACGCGGTGTTGTCACTTCCGCCTGCCGCACTCGAAGACGCCGCCATTATTGAGACCCTGACGACGCGCGAGCACGATGTGTTGGCGCTCGTCGCGGATGGATTGCCCAATCGCGACATTGCCGCGCGGCTCGGCATCAGCGATCACACGGTGAAGTTTCATCTCGCATCGATCTTCGGCAAGCTCGGCGTCTCGACCCGTACCGAAGCGGTGCAACGAGGTTTGCGCCTTGGCGTCATCGACATCTGATGCAAACGACGAAGTCCTGAGTGAGGCTAGAAGCCCAAGGGCCTCTCAGCCGAGTCGATCACGAACTGCTGGACGCGTACTCGCGTGCGGTGATGTCTGCCGTCGACGTCGTCGGACCGTCGGTGGTGAAAGTGGACGCCGGCGGCACCGGCTCTGGATTTATCTTCGCTCCCGACGGCCTGATTCTCACCAATAGTCACGTCGTCGCGCATCGCGACGCGAGGTCAGCATCGGCGTAACACTGCCGGACGGCCGGGATCTCGTGGCGGACCTCGTCGGTGACGATCCGCACACGGATCTTGCCGTGCTGCGCGTCACGGCGCCCGATCTCGTCGCGGCGCCCTTCGGCGATTCATCCAACCTGCGTCCGGGCCAGCTGGTGATCGCCATCGGCAATCCCTTCGGTTTTCAGCACACCGTCACGGCGGGCGTGATTAGTGCGCTTGGCCGCTCGCTACGCGCGCGCACGGTTCGCCTGCTCGAGAACCTGATCCAGACCGATGCCGCGCTCAATCCCGGCAACTCCGGCGGGCCGCTCGTCACGAGCGCGTCTCAGGTGGTGGGCGTCAACACCGCCGTGATTCTCGGCGGCCAGGGCATCGCCTTCGCGGTGCCGATCAATACGGCGCGTTACGTAGTCTCGTGCTTGTTGCGTGATGGCCGCGTCCGCCGCAGTCACCTGGGTGTGGCCGGTCAGGACATCCCCATCCCGCGGCGGCTCGTTCGCGCGCATCACCTGTCACATGAACGGGGTGTGGTGATCACCGCGGTATCAGAGGGCACGCCGGCCGCTGACGCGCAGTTGCGTCCCGGCGATGTGATCGTTGAGTTCGGCACCGATCCGGTTCGCAGCGTCGATGATCTTCACCGTCTGTTGACGGAAGAGCGCATCGGCGAGCTCGTGCCGATCAAGGTGCTGCGGCGCGGCGAGCTTCGGCGCGTGCTCGTCACGCCGCGCGAGGTTCAGTAGTTACTGATCGCTCAGTGCGATCAGCGGATCCGTTTTCGCCGCTCTCCTCGCCGGCAACACGCAGGCGACCAACGCGACGATGATCAACATGGCCGCCACGGCGGCGACAACGACCGGATCCATCGCACCGGTTTCGTAAAGTTGCGCCTGCAGCGTCTGCCGTAAGGCGAACGCGCCCATGAGCCCGAGCGCGGCACCGGCGCCGACGATCAAGCCTCCTTCGCGCAACACCAGGTTGAAGATGCTGCCCGATGCGGCGCCGAGCGCCATCCGAATCCCAATCTCGCGCCGGCGCTGCGATACTTGATACGCCAGCACACCGTAAATGCCGATCGCCGCGAGGAACAACGCCACCGCGGCAAACCCGGTCGCCAGCAGCATCGGCGTGCGTCGATCCATCAACGACGTCCCCAGCCGATCCTCCATCGTCCGCACACCGTAAAACGGTAGCTCCGGATCGATCTGCGCAATCTGCTGACGGACCGCGCCGGTCAGGCTCTCGGGTGATTGCATGGTTCGCACCGCGAACCCAAGACTCCGGGAGGGGCCCTGTCTGAAGGTGCCGTAGTAGGCGCCGGTCTTGCTGGTGCCGGCCGCCTCGACCACGCCGCGCAGTCGAATCGGTTCGATGATCCCGACGATGGTCATCATCTGTTCCTCTTTCGGCTTCGCGAGCAGATTGTTGATGTCGGCCGGAAAATACATGCGCTTGCCGACGGCATCGCCGTTCGGCCAGAAACGCCGGGCCAGGTAGTCGTCGACCACGAGCACCCGCGGACGCGTCTCGACGTCGTCGGCCGTGAAGAAGCGCCCGGCCACCAGCCTCGCGCCCATCGCCTCGAAATACCCCTCGCTCGCTACGACCTGGTTGGGCGAGATCAGCGATTCGCCCTTCTGCATCTGGTAACCCTCGGCCAGGATCACACTGTCGCTATACGAGCCGCCGAACGGCAACGTCGACGTCACGCCCGCGGCCGCCACGCCCGGCACCGTGCGGATCGCGTCGAGCATTCGGGATACCGCGACGTTCAGCGCCTCGTTGGACTGGTACCGCGACGTCGGCAGGTTGATCATGCCGGTCAGAACCTTGTCGGGTTTGAAACCGGGGTCGATGTTGAGGATGCGATCGAAGCTCGCCAGCAGCACACCGGCGCCGATCAGGAGCATCAATGCGAACGCGACCTGGCTGGTCACCAGCACGCGACGCATCACACGCGCGCCGCGGCCCTGCGTGCCAGAGCGTCCTTCCTCGCGAATCACCTGCGCCATGTTGGCCCGTCGCATCGCGATTACCGGAATCATGCCGACGCCAAGCCCGACGAGCGCGACGAGCAGCATCGTGAAACCGATTACGCGGGCATCGAGCGACAGACCGACGCCGGACGGCAGCCGATCGAAACCGAAGAAGGGTGCGGCCTGCAGGGCCCACCAGCCGAGGCCGATGCCGGCGAGTCCGCCCGCGATGGAGAGCAGCGTCGATTCGGTGAGCGCCTGTCGCGTGAGCCGGCCGAAGGTCGCGCCCATGGCATGACGCGTCGCGAGCTCGCGGATCCGCGAGGTCGAGCGCACGAGCACCAGGTTCGCCACGTTCACGCAGCCGATCAGCAGCACGAAGATCGCGCCGCCCCACAACATCGTCAGCGTCGAGCGACGCTGACCGACAAGATTGGTCTGGAAGTCCACGACATCGCTGCCGAAGCGGGCGTTCTTGAGAATCTCTCGCCAAGCGGGAAAGCGTTCAAAGTTGGCCGCGTTGATCGCGTCGAGCTGGCTCTGCGCCTGTTCCAGCGTGGCGCCGGGCTTGAGGCGGCCGAACTGTTGCCAGTTGTTGCTATGCCGCGAGTCATCCGATTTCTCGCGCGCGGTAAAGGCTGCGGGCCGGAACAGTTGAATCTCGGGGTTGAGGAAGACGAAATCCGCCGGCAACACCCCGACGATCTTGTACGGCTCGCCGCTCAGCCGGAGATCCTGCCCAATCGCATCATCACGACCGCCGAAAGTCCGCTGCCAGAAACCGTGCGTAAGAATGACGACCTTTTCCTGCCCAAGCTCCCCCTGTTCTTCGGTAAGCAGCTGGCCACGCACTGGCTGCGTCCGGAGCACGCGGAAAAAAGACGGCGTGACGATCATGGCCTGAATGCGTTGGGCCTCTGACATTCCGGCCCCGCTCAACGTGACGCCGGCCTCTCGAAATAGCCCAGTCTCCTCGAGCACCGTCATGTCGCGCTTGCGATCGAAGTAGTCGGGCACGCCATTGGAGCCTTCGGCCACCACGCCCGCGCCCGGATACTTGTTGAACATGCGGACCAGCCGGTCCGGCTCAGGGAAAGGCAGCGGCCTTAAGAGCACCCCGTCGACCACCGCAAAGATCGCAATATTGGCCGCCAAACACAGCGCCAGCGTGGCAATGGTAGTGAGCGAGAAACTGCGATCCTTCCAGAGGAGGCGAGCACCGAAGCGAAGATCTTGCAGTAGTCGGTCCATCAGGACTGTCTACGGTGCCAACACCTGGCAGGTTCCGCAAATTGTAAAGGGGCCTGGCACCTTAACATGGCGTTTTGATGCAGAATCAGCCCACTCCGTGGCTGACCCTGTCGCACAATCTGCCCTCCGCAAGGTCCGCCGCCGGATCATTCCGTTTCTGTTCCTGCTCTACATCGTCGCCTACCTCGATCGCGTCAACGTCGGCTTTGCCGCCATCGACATGAACCGCGACCTCGGCTTCAGCGCCGCCGTCTACGGACTGGGGTCGGGACTATTTTTCCTGAGCTACACCCTCCTCGAAGTCCCGAGCAATTTGATGCTGGTCAGGCTCGGCGCGCGCGTCTGGATTGCCCGGATCATGTTCACGTGGGGCGTGATGTCGACGGGAATGATCTTCGTCAACGGCCCGCTCTCCTTTTATCTCCTGCGCGTGCTCCTGGGTGCGGCGGAGGCCGGCTTCTTTCCCGGCTTGATCTTCTACCTCACGCACTGGTTCCCCGCCCGCGAGCGCGGCGCAGCGGTCGGGCTGTTCATGACCGCGACGGCGATGGCGGGTGTCATCGGCGCGCCGATCTCGAGCGCGCTACTGCAGCTAGACGGCGCCTTCGGACTCCGCGGTTGGCAATGGCTGTTTCTAATCGAAGGTTTGCCTGCGATCTTGCTCGCGCCGGTGGTCTTGAAAGGGCTGACCGAACGCCCGAGCGACGCGACCTGGCTCGAGCCCGCCGAGCGGGAGTGGTTGGCGAAGGAAATCGCCGCGGAGCAAGCGCAAACCGCGGGCTCGCACCTGACGTTCTGGGCCGCCGCGCGCAGCGGGCGCCTCTGGGCGATCTCGACTGTGTATCTGTTTATCGTGGTCGCGTTTTACGGCATCAGCTTCTGGCTGCCCCAGATCATGCAATCGACGAGCGGTCTCAGCTCCGCAACCATCGTGTTGCTTTCTGCAATTCCCTACATCGCGGCGACCGCCGGCTTGGTGGTCGTCGGTACGCGATCGGATCGGACCGGCGAACGACGCTGGCACCTCGCGGTTCCATGCCTGATCGGCGCGACGGGCTTTGTCTTCACGATATTGCTCCCGCCCACTTTGACCAACGCGCTCATCACCCTGTCGATCGCGGCGTTTGGCATCTGGGGCACGCTCGGTCCGTTATGGACGTGGCCGACCTCGTTCCTGCGCGGCACGGCGGCAGCGGGCGGCATCGCGCTCGTGAATTCAATCGGCAATGTCGGCGGTTTCGCGGGACCCTACTTGATGGGCTGGATTCGCGAAGCCACCGGCGGATTTTCGGCGGGTTTCCTGACCCTGGCGGGGTTTCTGGTGGCCGCCGCCATCATTACGGCGGTCATGCCGGCGCAGAAACGAGAATGATCGGACCCTTTTTTCAGGAAAAAAAATGGACCCGACCCCTTTCTCATCGCTGCAGCGCCAGCAAGGCCTCGTCGAGCGTGGTCTTGCCCTCTAAATACGGCCTCCAGTGGGTGTCGAGGGCGGGTTTGAAGGCGCCCATCCGTCCCTTCCAGATGCCGGCAATTTCTGCGTACGGGACATGCGAGGGCACGACGGTCTTCATCGCTTCGCCGGTGGTGTAGAAAATCATCGCGTGTGACAGCAGATCGTTGAACTTGAGGTTGTTCGCCGTCGCAACCTTTTGCATCCGGCTGTCGATCTCTTCGTCCCACTGATGCATCGCTTCGTGAAACATGATCTCGAAGCCGTGCAGGCCCTGGTTGCCGGGATTCAACGTGGCAATCACCAATAGCGAGTCCGCCGTCGAATACGCGCCAGCCCAATTGCTCCAGCCGCTGATGTTGACCGGGAAGCCATCTTTCATCCACGGCTCTTGATACACGCGCGTGACGTAGGCCAGCAGTTGCGGCCCGTACTTCTTCAACGGGTCCTGCATGGACTGCAGCCACTTGCGATTCGACTCGCGATGACGCGGCCACCACACGCGCCGATACACCGGCGCGGCGCGTTCGAGCGCAGCCACCACCGCGGGATCGAGCGCCGCGGCCGTCAGCGGGCGATCCGACGGCGCGCGCCGCAGGGCATTGGTCACGTCGTATAGCGGGCGCGAAAACACCATGTCGAGCTTGCTCAATCCGTTCGCGTAAACGGAAACGGCTTCCCGCCACGCCTGCCGATCGGCGTCGCTCAGCGTCTTGAGTCCTTCGGCTTCGTCCGCGGGCGCGCCGGCCACGGCCTCGCGCTTGATGTCGGGCATCTTCGCCTCGACGCGCCCAAGCACATAGAGAAAGTGGTGGAGGTTGAGCCAGAAACCGTCGGTCTCAAACCGGAAGATCGGGGTCGACGTCTGAACCACCAGCGCAGCCGCGACGAGCAGTGTTTTCACCATTCAAATGTAACGACGATGCAGGCCAAGAACCAGTTGGAACAAATCTGACTTGACAAACATTATTTACTTAGTACTAATTAATTAGTATGAGGCCCAAGTCGGACACCCTCACTGCCCAGGAGCTCGAGATCATGAAGGTGATCTGGCCGCTCGGCCAGGCCACCGTGCGCGAGGTCTACGACGCGATGCGCGCCCACCGCACCGTGGCCTACACCACCGTGCAGACGATGATGAATATCCTCGAGACCAAGGGGCACTTGAAGAAAGAGCCCGGAGAAAAGGCGCAAACCTACGTGCCCGTCCGCCCACAGCGCCTCGTCGTCCAATCGATGGTGCGCGAATTCGTCAATCGCGTCTTCGACGGCTCGGCCCGTCCGCTGCTGGTGCACCTGCTCAAGGAAAAAGGCCTGACCGAACGCGAGCGCAAGCAACTGCAACGCCTAATCGAGAAGGAGGGCGAATGACGCTGACGGTTTCGAACGTCGCCGCATATAGCATCCAGCTTGCCGTGCTGGTGACGGTCGCGCTCATCACGACCCGCCTCCTGCGGGTGCGCGCGCCGCGTCCCTCCCTCGGCATCTGGCAGTCGGCCGTGGCCGTGAGTCTTCTCCTGCCCTTTGCAGGATGGCACAACGAGTCAGCAGGTCGGCTGCTCGAATCGCCGGCCACCTTCGTGGCGGCCTCAACGCCGGTCACCGCCCTTGCCGAGCGCGGCATCGACCTCACACAGTGGCTCCTGCTTGCGATCGCGGCCGGAATTGTGGCGCGGTTGCTGTGGCTCGGTCTCGGTTTCGTCCGCTTGCGCGCAATCATCGCGCACGCCGTCCCGGCGCCGTCGCTCGACGCGATGGCCGCCGAACTGTCCGCGTCACTCGCGGCCCGCGCCTCGCTCGCCGTCACCGACGAGATCGGCACACCCGCCACGGTCGGCGTGCGGCGCGCGATCGTCCTGCTGCCGCGCCGATTGCTCGATCTGCCGCCCGCGGTGCAGCGCGCCGTGATCGCGCACGAGCTGGTGCACGTCAGGCGCCGCGACTGGCTCCACACCATCGCCGAAGAATGCTGGTGCGCCGTGCTCTGGTTCCATCCCGCCGCGCGCATCGTCGCCTTGCGCCTGTCGCTCGCGCGCGAGACCATGGTCGACGAAATCACCATCCGCGCCACGCGCGATCGGCGTGCCTATGCCGAAGCGCTGCTCGCCTTTTCGAATCCGCAGCCGCACATGCCGGCCATCACGCCGCTCATCGGCCGCCACTCGCTCAGCCAGCGCATCGCACTCATCGCCGAGGAGGAAGTTATGTCCCGTCACCGTACGCTGCTATGTGCCACTCTTGCGTTCACCCTGTCTGGCGCCGCGACCATGGCCGCGGTCACCGCGTTTCCCCTCACGGCGCCGGCGCAAGCCACGACGGTCTACAGGCCCGGCGACGGCGTGACGCTGCCCGCTGTCGTGCACGAAGTGAAGCCGAAGTACACGCCTGAGGCCATGGAGAGGAAGATTCAGGGCTCGGTATGGCTCGAAACCGTCATCCTGGAAACCGGTGACGTAGGCGATGTGATAATCACCCGGTCCCTTGACGCCGAATACGGCCTCGATCAGGAGGCGATTGCGGCCACCAAACTGTGGAAATTCAAGCCCGGGACGAAGGATGGGAAGCCGGTTGCGGTCTGGGTGACCATCGAGCTGACCTTCACGCTGAAAAAGTAGGTTTTCTGCTACTCTTGGGGGAAGAATTGGCCCATCGCCAGCTGGATTCAATTCCCCCGAGGTAGCAGTCATGGCTCACAACGGCCAGCACGTGCGCGGTCTTCTGGTGAGAAGCTGTACCGCGCTGATCCTCCTGGCATCACCGGCGTTTGCCGGCGGTCAAGATCAGTCGTCACCGTCTCAACAACCCAGCGTCATCGTTCCGTCGAATCCGGACTTCCTGCTCGGCCGGCCGCGTGCCTCGATCGGCATGCGCGGCAACTGGCTGATTTCGAGCGCTGGCAGCGACATCTTCGACTTCGTCACGGAACACCTATCGATCGAGAAGTCCGATTTCAACGGCGCGACGTTCGCAATGGACACCGGCGTCTCGCTGACGCCGCAGCTTGACGTGGTCTTCGGATTCGATATGGCCGGCAACGAGATTCACTCGGAGTATCGCGGCTACAGCGAGACCGTGGGTGGCAGCGCCACGACGATCCCGATTCAGCAGGTCACCGAACTGGAGCAGATGCATCTCACGGGATCGGTCCGGTTCGCCGTGCTGCCACGCGGCCGCCAGATCAGCCGCCTGGCGTGGATCCCGCGAACGATCGTGCCCTATGTTGGCGGCGGTGGCGGCGCCACACGCTACACGTTCCGTCAGGCCGGCGACTTCGTCGACTTTGCCACCGAGAATCAAGCGTTAGGCACCTTTACCATCTTTACGGATACCTTTAGGTCGGAAGGTTGGGCACCATCGGCCCACGCGTTCGGCGGCGCTGATATCCAGATCTTCAAACGGCTCTATCTCTCGCTCGAAGGCCGTTACACCTGGGTGCACGCGGAACTCGACCAGGACTTCATCGATTTCGAACCGATGGACCTGGGCGGCTTCCGTTTCGGTGCGGGCCTGAACTTCGTGTTTTAGAGCGGGAGACGATTATGAAGAAAACTCTTCTCTTAGTGACCACAGCCTGTCTCGCCGTAGCCTTGTCGGAGGCGAACGCGCAGACGAACCCGGCTCCAGCCCAGCCCACTCCGCCGTCTGCGCAGAAGATGGATGCGCGCTTCAACAGCTGGCTCGGATGCTGGCGGCTTGAAGACGACCTCGCCGGCACCGGCGCGCGGATGTGCATCACACCGCATAACACCGGCGTGCGCCTGCAGACGGTGGTCGGCACCGTGCGCGGCCTCGACGAGCTCGTCATCAGCGACGGCGTGGCGCGCCCGATCGTCGATGCGGAGTGCAAAGGCACCGAGCGCGCGGAATGGTCGCAGGACGGCCTGCGCGTATTCCGCACCACCGACGTGACGTGCGACAAGGAAACGCCGCGCACGATCAAAGGCGTGGCGTTCCTCGCGCCGGGCCCGGCCTGGATCAACGTGCAGCACATCACTGGCACCTCGGCCACCACCGGCGTGCGCGTCCAGCGCTACCGCCGCGCCGTGAATCAGAACCTCGCCGACGGCAGCAAGGCACCGCAGCCCAGCGGCACCGCGTCGGCGATGCCGACCGCGCGTGACGCGACATGGAGCATCGAGGACGTGATCGAGGCCAGCGGCAAGCTGCCGGCCGATGCGCTCCAGGCTGCGTTAGCCGATGTGCGTCATGGCTTCAACATGAACAAGCACACCCTGGTTAAGCTCGACGAGGCGGACGTACCGGATGGTGTGATCGATCTCATGATCGCCCTGACCTTCCCGAAGCGCTTCGTCGTCGAGCGCGCCGGCGGCAGCGCGCCAATTGGCGTGTCCACAGGCATGGGCTGGTACGACCCGTTCATGTCGCCGGTGATGATGGGCGCGTACGGCAACTGCTACATGGACCGGTATTACGGCTACCGCAGCTACTACAACATGTGCGGCTCGTATTACTCGCCCTACGGCGCGTACTACCCGTATCAGTATCAGGATTACAACTACATCAACGGCGGCGGCGGATGGGTCGCGGTCGATCCCACCCCGCCGGTTGCCGTCGACTCGGGCAACGGCCGGGTCATCAATGGCCGCGGCTATACGCAGATTCGCGAGCGCTCGCCTGAGCCGTCGGTATCGCGCACGAGCAACGGTGGCAACGGCACCGCGGCTGGATATTCCGGCAGCGGCGGCGGCGCCTCGTCCGGCGGCTACTCGAGCGGATCGAGCGGCGGCTCATCGAGCGGTGGCGGCGGCGGTGCTTCATCGGGCGGCGGTGAGCGCACGGCGGTGGCCCGTCCTCCGGGCGGCAACTAGCGCGACTCGCGTCACTGGAGTAACCTTGCAAGGCCTGAGGGCGTCATAACCCTCAGGCCTTTCCTATTTAGTGGGAACTTCGCAGGGAGAACGCGCTATGAGCACTGGACCGCTGCCGATTGGCGCTGACGCGCCGGACTTTGAAGCCGAGACCACCGAAGGCCGCATGCGCTTTCACGACTGGCTCGGGAATTCCTGGGGCGTGATGTTCTCGCACCCCAAAGATTTCACGCCCGTGTGTACCACCGAGCTCGGCTACATGGCCCGCATCAAGCCGGAGTTCGACAAGCGAGGCGTCAAGATCGTCGGCCTGAGCATCGATCCGGTGGACAAGCATTCCGGCTGGTCGAAGGACATCGCCGAGACCCAGGGCACGGCACCCAACTACCCGATGATTGGCGACACCGATCTCAAGGTCGCCAAGGCATACGGCATGCTGCCGGCCACCGCGGGCGAAACGTGCGAGGGCCGCACCGCCGCCGACAACGCTACCGTCCGCAACGTCTACGTGATCGGGCCGGACAAGAAGATCAAGCTCGTGCTGTCGTATCCGATGAGCACCGGCCGCAACTTCGACGAAGTGCTGCGCGTGATCGACTCGATGCAGCTCACCGCCAAGCACAAGGTGGCCACGCCCGTGAACTGGAAGGACGGCCAAGATGTGATCATCCTGCCCGCTGTCTCGGACGACGAGGCCAAGCAAAAGTATCCGCAGGGGTGGAAGGCGCCGAAGCCGTACCTCCGCATCGTGCCGCAGCCGAAGTGACAATGCGCGAGCGCGCTCGCAAGCATTCGCAGTCATTGCGGTGGCCCTGAGCGGACTGGCGGGCCGGTCAGGCCGCGCAGAAACCCAGTCGAAGTGATTGGTCGCAGTGGCGCGGTGCCAATCGCGACGGCGCGGCCTCGTTTACCATTCCGAAATCGTGGCCCGAGAAGCTCACGCTCAAATGGAAAGTCGATGTCGGTACGGGCTACGCGGCGCCAATCACCGTCGGCGATCGCGTGTATGCGTTTTCCCGCCAGGGTGAAGACGAGGTGATGCGCGCGCTCGATGCGGCCACCGGCAAGACGATCTGGGAGACGAAATACAACGCCACCTACAAGGCGAATCCCGCGGCCACGCGCACCCACGGCACGGGGCCGAAGTCTACCCCGACCTTCGCGGACGGGCGGCTCTACACGCTCGGCATGACCGGCGCCGTGACGGCGTTCGATGCGGCCACTGGAAAGCAGCTGTGGCAAAAACCCGGCGGGCCGGTCGAGCCGATGTACCACACCGCGATGTCGCCGCTCGTCGATCGCGGGCTCGTGATCGTCCATGTCGGCGGCCACGGCAACGGCGCGCTGACCGCGTTCGATGCGCGCACCGGCGACGTGCGATGGAGCTGGACTGGCGATGGCCCGGCGTACGGATCGCCGATCGCCGCGGAACTCGGCGGCACGCGGCAGATCGTCACCCTGACGCAGGAGAATCTCGTCGGCGTCTCGGCCGCAACCGGTGAGTTGTTGTGGCGGCGTCCCTACCCTGTTCGCGCCACGAGGAATGCCGTGACACCAATCATTCACGGCCAAACCATCATCGTCTCCGGCCTCGGACTGCCAGTCACCGGATTCCGGGTCGCCAGCCGCGGCGGCCAATGGAGCTTCGAAGATGTGTGGACCAATGACGAGGTGACGATGGACATGAGCACTGGCGTCTTGATCGGCAGCAGCCTGTTCGGCTTCTCGCCGCGTAACAGCGGCCAGTTCTTCGCGATCGATGCCAACACCGGTCAAACGCAGTGGCTGTCGGAGCCGCGGCAAGGCGATAACGCCGCCGTGGTGCGCGCCGGCGATCTCTGGTTCGCGCTCGAAACCGACGCCGAGCTCGTGGTCGCGCGCGCCAACCCGAAGCAATTCGAAATACTCAAACGCTATACCGTTGCCGACAGCGCCACCTGGGCGCAGCCGGTGTTGTCAGGACAACGGGTTTTCGTCAAAGATGTGTCGAACATTTCATTGTGGACGTTGAATTAAACCGCCCCACGACGCAAAGTCCGCGTCGCGGGGGCCCCGGGGGGGCGACATGCAGGAAACTCAGCAACGCGAACGACTGACCTCGAAAGATTTCGATCCTGAGCTCTGGGCGATCTTCGATGACTACGTGCACGGTCACATCGATCGACGCGGCTTTCTCGATCGCGCGGCGAAGTTCGCCGTCGGCGGCATGACCGCCGTGATGCTGCTCGATCTGCTGAACCCGAAGTTCGCGGCGGCGCAGGTGGTGCCGAAGGACGACAAACGCCTGAAGACCGAGTGGGTCGAGATCGACTCGCCGAAGGGCAACGGCAAGATCAAGGCGTATGTGTGCCGCCCGGCCAACGCCGCCGGGAAGCTGCCCGGCGTCCTCGTGGTCCACGAGAACCGCGGCCTCAATCCCCACATCGAAGACATCGCGCGCCGCCTCGCCCTCGACAACTTCATGGCGGTGGCGCCGGACGCGCTGACGCCGCTCGGCGGTTACCCGGGCGACGAAGACAAGGCGCGCACCGAATTCCAGAAACTCGATCAGCCCAAGACCCGCGAGGACTTCATCGCCGCCACGCATTACCTGCGCACGCGGCCGGATGGCACCGGCAAAATCGGCGCGGTGGGCTTCTGCTACGGCGGCGCGATGGTGAACTTCCTTGCCACTCGCGTGCCGGAGCTCCTGGCTAGCGTCCCCTTCTACGGCGGCGCGCCGCCACTGGAAGATGTGAAGAACATCAAGGCCGCGATGCTGATCCAGCACGGCGGCAACGACAAGCGCCTCGTGGACGGATGGCCCGCCTATGAAGCCGCACTCAAGGCCGCCGGCGTGCGCTACGAGGGCTACGTCTACCCGAACGCCGAGCACGGCTTCAACAACGACACCACCCCGCGCTACGACGCGGCCGCGGCCAAGCTCGCGTGGGGGCGCACGCTGGCCCTGTTTAACAAGCACTTGCGCTGAGGTCTACCTCCGCGGGGGGCACAGTACTTGCTCTCTCACCTCTTATGGACGAGTTCCGTCCGGCCAATTGTGGAGTCCAAAGCTCCACAATTGGTCGCCGGTTGCTCATCAGGAGGCAGGCATGGATAGCTCGGTTACCCGAGAAGATTTGCTCAAAGGATTGCAGGAAGATCTCTCGCGCGAGTATCAGGCGATCATCGCCTACGTGATCTACTCGCAGGCCCTCAAGGGCGCTCAGTACATGTCGATCGCGAAGGAGCTCGAAGTGCACGCCGGCGAGGAGCTCCAGCACGCGCTCACCATCGCCAAGCAGATCGACTATCTCGGCGGCATGCCGAACGCGACCGCGCTGCCGGTGAAGCTCTCCGAAGACGCCGAAACGATGCTGCGCGCCGACCTGCAGAACGAGAACAACACGGTGCAGGCCTATCGCGAGCGCGTCCGCCAGTGCGACGCACTCGGCGAATTCGCGATGTCTGAACAGATTCGCGAAATCCTTATTCAGGAACAGGAACACCAGATCGACCTCGCCACCGCGCTCGGCGAGGACGTCCCCGACGTCTCGAAGATGAAGAAGAAGGAAAAGAAGTAGTGCCGGGAAGGCGGCAATTTATTGCCACCGTGGTGGCCGTCTGACGAACTACCTGGGAAGGCGGCAGTGTATTGCCGCCCGACCTACGTGAGCTGCGCGAAGATACGCAGCCAGGGCACGACCGCCCCGAACAGATACAAGACCGACAGGCCGGCGAGCACGTGGTACACGCCGGCCCAATACAACACCGTGCCGCACATGCACGCCAGCGTCTTGGCGCCGATTAGGGCGGTGCCCGATCCGGTCAGCATGATCCACGTCGCGAGAATCGGATTGCCTTCCGCCGCCGTCCCAAAACGCTCCAACGCCGCATACGTCAGCAGACCGTCAGCGGCTTGCAGCACAATGAAGACGATGAGCAGGGCACGCGGCCACATGATATCCACCAAAGAGCAAGAGTGATGCCTGCGTTATGTCCCGTTCCGAGGGGAAAATCGAGAAATAGTCCGCTGGCAGGCAGACTTTAGAGCAATAGTCCGCTGGTAGGCAGACTTTAGCGGAACGCAGGGGCGCACTTTCGTGCGCCCCGGTTCCTATTCCCGGAGGCGCCAAGCAACTCTGCGCTACTGCTTAGTCATCGCCAAACCGGTCACCGTCGCTTCCGTGTTGTGCGCGAAGCGGATGCCGAAGGTGCCATCAGTGGATTTCAACTTGCCGGCGGCCACCAGATCGGCCTTCTTGTAGGTGCCGACCACCGTGCCGTTGATCGAGCAGGTGACGTTGTCGCCGTTCACCGACATGGCGATCTCCTGCGTCACCGCCGAACCCTTGCCCGCGGCCTTGTTGATCGCCGCGTTCGGCTCCGGCTTGCGCGCGCTCGCCTGGAACGGCGCCGGGCCCATGCCCCGGACGATGAACGTGCCGTTGCCGTAGGCCGAGCAATAGAGGTAGCTCTGATCGGCGCCGCCGAGATCGTTGCCGGCGATCACGATGCCGTACGGATGCGGGTGATCCATGAGGCCCATGTAGTTGGACTCGGTGAACGTCGCCTTCACCGTGTAGTTGCCCGCGGCCTTGTTGGCCGGGTTCCAGTAAGTCACGGCCGGGCCGGTGCGCACCGTCAGCACGCCGCCCTTCTCTGCGAGGCGCGCATTATTCAGCACCTGGCCGGCCTTTTCTTCTTGCGCATCGATCTTACCCTGCCATCCCTTGGCGAAAATGCCGCCGTCTTTGACGGCCATCGCGCTGTCGGGCTGGGCCGGCGCCTGCGCGCCGAGGAACGAGCTGGTACACAGAGCAAACGCAACTGCAATCGTGGAACCGTAAACGAGACGCATGGTATGTCCTCTCAAAAGTGGGGGCGGTTTGGATACCGCTTGCCCGCCGTAGCCCTTAAGGAGAAGGCGGGAACGATAACTATACAAGACTCTTGCGATAACCTTAGCTCATGACGTTTTCACGACTTGCCGTCATTTGGTTGCTGTTCTCCGTGGCTTGCTCTTCGGAGGCGCCGGCACCAACCACAGGCACCCCCGCCGGCACCTCCGGCACCCCCGGCACCCCGGCGCCGGCAGCGCCCGCCGACCGCAAATACCTGCTCGACCGCGTCGACGACGCGGCCGTGGTCCAGCTTTACGCGGATGGCTTTGAGGCCTTGCCGCTGAAGCAGAAGACGCTGATCTGGCACCTCTACCAGGCGGCGATCGCCGGCCGCGATATTTTCATCGACCAGAAACACCGCGACGCGATCGCGATGCGCGAGGTCATCGAGCCGATCGTCGCGTATCCGAAGAATGTCGATCCCGCGACGCTCGCGGAGATCGAGCGGTACACCAAGCTGTTCTGGTTGAATAACGGCCCTTACAACAACCTCACCGCGCGCAAGTTCGTACTCAAGACCACGCCTGATGCGCTCACGGCGGCGGTCTATGCCGCCGCGAAGGGCGGCGCGAAGTTCATGACGCGCGAAGAGTCGATCGACGCGAAGCTCGCACGGCTGCAGCCGATGTTCTTCGATCCGACCGTCGATCCGATTGTCACCAGCAAGACGCCCGGTCCGGGCAAAGACATCCTGCAAGCGAGCGCGAACAACCTGTACTCCAACGTGTCGGTGGCCGACCTGAAAGGCTTCACCGAGAAGTACGGGCTCAACTCCAGGCTCGTAAAGCAGGACGGCAAGTTAATGGAAGAGGTCTACCGCATCAACGAACGGTATGGGCCTTACATCACGGAGGTCGTCAAGCACCTCGAGGCCGCGAAGCCGTTCGCGGAACCGCCGATGGCCAAGGCCCTCGACGCGCTCATCAAGTTCTATCGCACGGGTGAGGAGGCCGATCGCAAGGCCTACGACATTGCGTGGGTGCAGGACAAAGACTCGCCCGTCGACACCATTAACGGCTTCATCGAGGTCTACCTCGATCCGCGCGGCGTGAAGGGGGCATGGGAAGGGCTGGTGTTCTACGTTAACCAAGCGAAGACGCAGCGCATCAAGACCATCGCCACCAACGCGCAGTGGTTCGAGGATCACATGCCGTGGGAGGCGAAGTACCGCAAGCCCAGCGTCCAGGGCATTGTCGCCAACGCCATCGACGTGGTGATCGAAACCGGCGACTCCGGTCCCGTGACGCCGATCGGCATTAACCTGCCCAACGACCAGGAGATCCGCGAGAAGTACGGCAGCAAGTCGGTGGCACTCTCGAACGTCAACGAGGCCTACGATCGCTCGTCGCCGGGTTCGATGCGCAGCGAGTTCACCTCGTCTCCGGAAGAGGCCCAGCGCGCCGAGAAGTTCGCGACGTTTGCCGGCGAGCTCACCACCGATATGCACGAAGTGATTGGCCACGCGTCGGGCCGCCAGGCCGAGGGCAAGTCCAATCCCCAGGCGCTGCTCAAGGAAGAGTTCTCCGCGCTCGAAGAAGGGCGTGCCGATCTCGTCGGCCTCTACTTCATTGCGGATCCGAAAATGGTCGAGCTCGGCATCATTCCCGCCGCCGATCACGACAACATGGTTCGTGCCGAATACGAGTCCTATACGCGCAACGCGATCGTGCAGCTGCGCCGCATTCGCGAGGGCACGCAGATCGAAGAGGACCACATGCGCAACCGCCAGATGATCGTGCGGTGGCTGATGGCGAACACGAAGGCCATCGCGGAAAGCACGCGCGACGGCAAGACGTATCTCGTGATGCTCGATCCGAAGGCATTCCGCGAAGGGGTGGGCCGGCTGCTCGCCGAAGTCCAACGCATCAAGTCCGAAGGCGATTACGCGGCCGGCAAGAAGCTGTTCGAGACTTACGGCGTGCACTTCGATCCGAAGCTGCGGGACGAAGTCGTCGCGCGCGTCGACAAGCTGAACCTGCCGTCCTACAGCGGGTTTGTGATGCCGAAATTGACCGCGGTGACGGGAGCCGATGGGGCCATCACCGACGTCAAGATCTCATATCCGCTGGATCTGAAGACGCAAATGCTCGAGTACTCGGCGCAGACGACCCTTCACGATCGCCGCTGACGGGACA
Organism: uncultured Acidimicrobiia bacterium; assembly: GCA_963784445.1. Classification (GTDB taxonomy): domain Bacteria; phylum Acidobacteriota; class Vicinamibacteria; order Vicinamibacterales; family UBA2999; genus 12-FULL-67-14b. The sequence continues at coordinate 582,051 of CAWARO010000005.1, forward strand.
TGGCGTATCTCCGAGGAGATGACCGTAGGGGCGGGACTTTAGTCCCGCCCGCCAGCGATACTAGCGTATCCTCTCCACCGGAGATATGCGATGACTGCTAGATTCTTCGGCCTGGCTGCTGTCCTACTCGCTTCGATCAGCGTCACCGCGCAAACACCCGCGTCGCGCACGTTCATCCCGGACCGGTTCTACAACACATTCTCATTCGCTCACCCGCCCGCGATGCGGATCAAGCCGGGCGAGCGCATCGCCACCAAGACCGCAGACGCCGCGGGCGTGGACTGGAACGGCAAGCAGGTCGCGCAAGGACCCAATCCACAGACCGGACCCTTCTACGTGGAAGGCGCCGAACCGGGCGACATGCTGGTGGTCTCAATCGAGAAGATCGAGCTCAATCGTGCCACCGGCTACTCGAGCAGTTTGCTCGCGCCGTACGCCGTCGATCCGGCAGCGCTCATGGCGCGCGTCGATCGCGAGCCGCGCCGTGCCAACTGGCTGCTCGACAAGGTCAAGGGTACCGTTCGCCTTGATGGCGCCGACATCGCCGGTCTCGAGCTGCGCGCGCGGCCGATGCTCGGCTGCGTCGGCGTGGCGCCGGCGCGAAAGGAAGCGGTGGCCACCAGCACACCCGGCCCCTTCGGCGGCAACATGGACTACGCCGGCATGAACGCGGGAGTGAAGGTGATGCTGCCCGTCTACGAGCCTGGCGCGCTGCTCTTCATCGGTGACGGTCATGCGCTGCAGGGCGAAGGCGAAGTGGTGGGCACCGGCGTCGAGACGTCGATGGACGTCGAGTTCTCCGTGCAGGTGGTCAAGAAACAGACGATCCAATGGCCGCGGCTCGAGAACGACACGCACATCATGGTGCTCGGCAGCGAGCGGCCGCTGCTGCAGGCCCTCCAGCATGCCACGTCCGAAATGCACCGCTGGCTAATGACCGAGTATCAGCTCTCCGAGCGTGGCGCCTCAACCCTAATGGGCCAAACCCTCGAGTACGAAGTGGGCAACGTCGTCGATCCGCACTTCACGATGGTGGCGAAGATGCGCAAGTCGATCCTGGCCGGCGTGCCGCGCCGCTAGCGGTAGCCCCGGCTTATGACCCGCGGCTTTAGCCGCGGGTCCCGTGCAGCTTTTTCGATAGGCGCTCGCGGTCGGTCACGGCCTTCTCGAGCCCTTTCTCGCTGGCCGCCTGTTCACGGAGCGCGCTCTTCTCCACCTCGGCCGCTTCTTTGAATTCCCGTTCGACCCGCTCGCGCGTCCGTTCCGCGCGTTCGACGGCGCGATTCGCGCGTTCGAGCGTGGCCTCCGCTTCGCGCTCGGCCGCTTCAGCAAAGCGCAGGCGCTCCTTGGTCATCGCGAGCTCGCGCTCTTCCGCCTCGCTGGCCTTGCGTTCGGGCGCGGTTTGGTCTTTTCCCGGTGCCGCCTTCTTCGCGGGCTCCGCTTTCGCTTTTTGCGGACCGGCCTTCGCGGAAATCGGCAGGCCCTCGAGCACGTTGAAGCCCATCCGCCGTAGTGGCTTGGTCAGGCGGCCCGGAGGTTCGTCGCCGGGCAACGCATCGAGCGTCTCGGCCACCGGCATCATCACGACCTCGGGATTGGGATGCCCCCCCTCTTCGAGCAGCTTGCGCGCCGCCAGCTTGGCCTCGCGGAGCGCCTCTTCGTGGATCTCCTCGGCGCCGCGTACGTCCGCCGTCTTGCCGGCCAGCATCTGCTTGTACGCGGCCCGCATGCGTTCGGCGGCTTTGATCACCTCGTCATAGGCCTTGCGGTCCCGCCAATAGAGCTGGTTCACCGTCCATGCCGCGAGGTTGGGCTTTTCGAGTTTCTTGACCTCGCTCGCACCGCTGGTCTTGGCCAGCGCGTTTCTAGCCGCGGTGAATTCTTCCAGGGGGAGTTGATAGAGCTGGTCGATCTGGTCGTCGAGCGGCTGCTTCGCCATCTGCACTGATTGTCACATTCAGCGGGCCGCCCGCCAAGCGATGGCCCGACTCTTCAAGGGCGGACGGGCTTCAGCCGATATTCTGAAGTATGGCAAGCACCGCCGTCCGCGCGGCTCTCGGCCTTGTGCTCTCGATCGTGATGACAGGTATCGGTCTGTTCGCTTTCATCTGGTGGCAGGACGCCCCCCGCCGCTTCGCCGGCGTCGCGCGTGGTGGCGGTGCGGCGGCGGCGCCGTTTGAGCCGCCGGCGGACGAAGGGTCACCCACCCGCGTGGAAATCCTTCGCCTGTTGCGCAGCCGTGACTTCGCTGCCTTGACGAGCATGGTCGAAGTCAAACAAGCCGCGGTCGAGCGCGACATACGCAATGAATCGGAACTGCATCGCGTGGTCCAGGCCTTTTACATCGAGGATCCATCGTTAGCGCCGCTGATTGAGGACTGGGTGGCGGCGTCGCCCAATTCCGCGGCGCCCAACATCGCCAGCGCGTCCTACCTCTATGCCCGCGCCTACGGTGAGAGAGGCGGCAAGCGGGCGTCGGAAACCTCGGCGGAGCAATTCACGGGCATGGAGCATTTCCTCGAGAAGGTGACATTGGACGCGCGCACCGCACTCACCCGCGCCCCTAAGCTCACGCAGGGCTATCGCCTGTTGATCAACGTCGCGCGCCTGCGAGGCGATCAACTCGCGTGCGGACAGATCGCGCGCGAGGGCCTGGAGGCTGAGCCCGCAAGCCTGCGCATCCGGTGGGCGCTGGCCATCTGCCGGCTACCGCGTTGGGGCGGGTCGCACCAGGCTGTCGAGGCCATTTGGAACCAGGCCAAGCCTTTCGTAGCGGATCACCCGGCGCTCGCGGCACTTGGCGGCGTCGTGGCGTGGGACCTGGGACGGTCAAGCGAGGGCGATGAGGCGCTTCGCCATTTTGAGGTGGCACTGGCGGCCGGACCCGACTCGGAGTTCTTTCTCGCTCGCGCGAGCGAATACCTCGACGCCAAAAAAACCGCCGCCGCGCTGGAGGATGCGACGAACGGACTGGCGTGGGCACCCGAGGATCCGCCACTACTGGCGATTCGGTTTCGGTCGCTCGCCGGGCTTGGACGGTTCACCGAAGCCCAGGCGACGCTCGACGTGCTGGCGGAGGTCGATGCGACACACGCGGACGTACCGCAGTGGCGCGAGTACATGCAGAAACAAAAGGCCGCGGCCGCGGCCGACAGCACCGGTGGGCACTACTCCCGCGGTCATCAGCATCTCAGGGCCGGAGATCAGCGGAGAGCCCTGGCCGAGTTCGAACTCGCTGTGCGCCGCGACCCCGCGCACTTCGATGCCTGCCTCAGCATCGATCAACTCCTCGCGCCACGCCGCGAGTGGAATGCGATCATCGGGCACTGGACGAACTATCTGGCGGTTCAGCCGGGCGACGCCCGCGCTTATCTCGAACGGGCCGGCGCGAACCATTGGAAGGGCGACATGACAGCGGCACAAGCCGACCTGATGAAAGCGTGTGACCTCGGCTCCGAGAAAGCCTGCGGGATGGCGAAGGGCCGGCGGTAAAATCGGCGCGTGCCGATCACCTTCGAGACCGTAACCGAAATCGCGCGTGCCTTTCCCGATGTCGAGCGCGTCAGTAAGTACGACGGCTCGCCCGTTCTGAGAGTGCACGGCAGTTTCGTGGCCGGTCTGGCCACGGACGAATCCGCCGAGGCGGATACCCTGGTCGTCCGGATGGATCTCGACGAGCGCGTCTTTCTTCTCGAAGACGCGCCCGACACGTATTACGTGACGGATTACTACCGTAAGTATCCGGTGGTGCTCGCGCGCCTGTCGGCGCTCACTCGCGACGCGGTGCACGATCTGCTGGCCGGGTCACGAACCCTCGCGTTGGAAAAAGTTCCCCATGCCCGCCGCCATTCGCGAACTGCGTCACGGTGAGGAACGGCTGTTCCTCGAGCTGCATGCCCAATCGGTCCGCGGGCTGGCCGCCGGTCAATACTCTCCCGAAGTGATCGACGCATGGTGCGTGGCGCCCACGGAAGAAAATCTCGCCAGCTTCATCAAGAATCCGGACCACGAACAGCGCTTGGTCGCGGAAATTGACGGCAGGGTCGTAGGCCTCGCCGCGCTGGTGCTCGAAGGCTCGGAGCTGCGCGCTTGTTATGTGCTGCCTGAAGCGGCGCGAAAAGGCGTGGGCACCGCGCTGGTTCGAGAGATCGAGCAACTGGCGTTGGCGCACCATCTCGATCATCTCGAACTAGTGTCGTCGATCAATGCCGAGCCGTTCTACGCGTCGCTCGGCTACCGCTCCGAAGGCTGCACCGAGCACAACATGCGCGGGCAGCCAATGGCCGCGGTGAAAATGTCGAAACGACTGCGTTAGATCGCCACTGTCAGCACGGCCGTGAGGCCGCTGCCGACCGTTCCCGTCACGGTTGCCAACTCCAACGCCGATCCATCGCTGAACACATTGTCGGTGGCCAGCGTGACCTGTGCCTGGTTCCGCACGCTCTGCTCGTATCCCGTCGTGGCATACACCAGGTCGTTGGTCGCCTTCGGCAACGCGATCTGGGAGGTCGCGATCTTGTTGTTCACGTTCGTCGCGGATACGAGGCTCGGAAAAACTTCGAAGTGAATGTGCGGCCAGCGGCCGGCGTAGCAACCCGGATAGATCGACGTAAATGAGAGACGCCCATTCGCATCGGTTTGCTGGACACCGCGAAGATAGTTCTGGTTCGTGACGCCCGCGTTATAGAGCGAATACCGCCCTTCGCGGTCGCACTGCCAGATGTAGACAGCCCGGTCCGCGAGCGGCGAACAGGTCGTCGCAGACACGATCGTCAATGCGATCGTCAGCGGTACGCCCGCGGCCGTACCAGTCATGCCGGCAAAGCTCGAACGGATGTCGTTACGGACGACGCCGGTTGACGACAGAACGGTCGGTCCATTCGAGCCGTCACCCGGAAACGGTCCGGCCGTCTCCTGGGGAATGCGGCTGCACGTCGCATTCGGGTTCGTGGTGGTGGTGGGTGTCGTCGTCGTAGAAGTCGGTGACGTTGGCGAGTCGCTACAGCCGAGCAGCTGCAACACGCCGGCGCTGGCGCCGAACCGGCCAGCCAGCCGAAGCATGTGGCGCCGGTCCATCCGTGCGCCGATCGATCGCAGATCCCTATGAAGCCCGCCGAAATCGTCGTGATGCCTGTCGTCGTTCATCTGCCCGCGTCCTCTTTTCTGGCCCATTCATCGGCCACTCGACCAGCCCAAGCAGAAACCGTTCCGAAAATTGTGTCAGAGATGTGGAAATCCGGGCGGCTGGCATTTGAGTTGCTTCGGCTGACGCAGGCGTATGGCGCGCCGGAGGCGGCTGCACGATGACACTCGACGACAACGGCATATTGATCGCGTGCGGTTCGTGCGGCACCACGAATCGGCTGAAATACTCGATGCTCGAGCGGCCCACGCAATGCGGGAAATGTAAGACCGCGCTGCCCCGCCCGAATGCGCCGATCGACGTGCCGAACACGCGCGTGTTCGACGCGGCCATTTCCAAGGCGTCGGTGCCCGTCCTGATCGACCTCTGGGCGTCGTGGTGTGGCCCATGCCACATGATGGCGCCGGAAATCGACAAGGTGGCCGAGCGAACCGCGGGCCGCGCCCTGATTCTGAAGGTTGATACGGAGGCCAACCCCGAGCTCAGCGCGCGGTACGGCATCCGTTCCATCCCGACGATCATGATTTTTCAGGGCGGCAAGGAAGTGCAGCGCACCCCCGGCGTGCAATCGGCAGCAACGCTCGAACAGCTGCTCGAACGCCACGCGCACGCGTGAAAAGAGTCTGCTCGCCGAAGCGCGAAAAGCGCGAAGGCGGGCTATTATCGGGCCATGCAGGTGGGCTGGCGCCCGGGCCTTGCGGTGTCGATCGCGACTGTCGCGCTCGTGGTCAGCGGCGGCGTTCTCGCCGGCCGTTCCGATCCGTTACCGGGGGATGGCCAGGTCACGCTCGCCCGACTGCGCTGGGGATCGGATCTTCGCGGCTTCCGGCGGGGCGGATTCAGCGCCGCGTGGAATCACGACTACCCGCGCGCCGAGCAGCACCTCTCGATGATCATCAAGGACATCACGCTGATGGACATCCGCACCAATGCGGACGTGATTGTGTCGCTCGATGATCCGCGCCTGTTCAACTACCCAATTGCGTTGATGTGGGAACCGGGATTCTGGAACCTCACCGACGGCGAAGCGGAGTCATTTCGATCGTACTTGCTGAAAGGTGGGTTCGCGATCTTCGAGGACTTCGATGGTCCCGAGCAGTGGAGCGTGTTCGAATCGCAGATGCGCCGCGTGCTGCCGGAGGGACGCCTGGTCAAGCTCGAGAAGTCACACGCGATCTTCGACTCGTTCTTCCGCATCAAGGACATCGACGCCATCCTGCATCCGATGTATGGCCTCAAGCCGAGTTACTACGGCATCTTCGAGGACAACAACCCGGCACGCCGTCTCATGGTGGTCGCCAACTTCGACAACGACGTGCCGGAGTATTGGGAATGGTCAGGCCAGGGCGTGTTCGCGTTCGACACGTCGAACGAAGCGTACAAGCTCGGCGTCAACTACGTAATCTACGCCGCGACGCACTAGTGGCAGATCGATGCGTGAGCATTTGCTGATCGTGGGATATCTGGTCGCGGTGGTGTGCGCCGTCGCGTCGTCAGCGGCTGCGGCACAGCCCGAAACGATCAGATACTCGCACCAGTCAGACGTCATCTATGGACGCAAGTACGGCCTCGCCCTGACGATGGAGGTGTTCACTCCCGAGAAGGCCGCGGGTCTCGGCGTCGTCTGGATCGTCAGCAGTAGCGGCACTTCAAGTCGCGAACAGGCGTTAACCGAGAGTTTCGAAAAACGCATCGGCCCCCGATAGCGCTCTGATTGCCGCGTGGTTCGACACGCACCTGCGATCTGTGAAATAGCGGTTGGCGGATTACACGCGAGCCGATCGTCGCTCGAGCCAGTAATCTACCGAGAACCAGTCCGCATCGCGCGGCGTAAATGCGACAACCAGCAACAACAACGTCCGCGGAATCACGTGACCGTTGAAGTTAAAGAGCGGCTCGATCAACAGGTGACCGTAGGTCACGGTGATCAGGACCAGGCTGAGCGCCACGAGGCACTCCCGAACCCGCCAGCCCGCCACCAGCATCCAACCCGTCACCAGTTCGACGACAGGAATGATCGTACCCGTGGCCCACAGCATCCAGATCGGGATCCACGTTTCGGCATAGGGCACGATGAACAGTTTTTGAGCGTGGCCGATCGGGGTCAGCTCGAACGTTTTCCAGTAGCCGGCCATGCCGAAGATCAGCCCGAGAATCACGCGCGCGGTGAGCACGCCTACCGCGCGCATGGTTTGATCGGTCATTGAACGCTGAGTCTATCGCGCGAAACAGTAGAACCGCCCGCCGCCCGCCACGCGGGGCGGTGTCTGCGCAATTCTGATTCGCGTGCGCTGAATTCCACGACGCGAGCGCCCCAGGGGAGGCTACGGCCGTGGCCTAAGGTCGCAGTACCGATCTCAACCCGCTTACGCGACGCGGTCGGCTTGCCGCCAATGCGCGGCGACTCGTACTTCCAGTCACGCGCGGCCCTGAGCAACAGCGGATCATACAGCGCATGTACCGACTGCAGAATTCGCGCGTTGGTCACGCTGCCGGCATCGTCGATCTCGACCTCGACCAGCCCGCGGTACTCACCGCCACCCGACGCGGCAAGGGAGAACGGTAGTGGCGGTAGTTCCTGCTTGAGCACGACCAGATTGCTAGACGACAGCGGCAGTGTAGGCGCCGGCGTCGGCGTCGGCGCCGGTTCAGCCTTGGCGGCTGCCGTGGCCGGCGCCGGCGCGGCCGCTTTAAGCGAAGCGCGGCTCAGTTCGAGAAAGCCTGACGCGAGCACGTGCAGGTCGCCCAATTCGGCCTTGCTCGGGCCTTCGATGGTGTCGATCACTCTGACGGTCTTCTCGAGCGCCTCCGCGGCTTCTGGATACGCCTTGCGATCAAACGCAGCTTTGGCATCGATGTAAAGTCTTCGCGCCAAGCCTGGCAGCAGCCGTTGACGGACGACGCCGAATGCGGCGCGCACGCGCGGTGCGGCATCAGCCGCGGCGGGTTCATAGAAAGGATCGTTCATCACGATCGACTCGATCACCTTGTCGGCCTCAGACGCGCGGCCCAACGCCATCAGGCATAACACGCGATAGCGATCGATCTCCGCCACCGTCCCGTTGGTGGCGTCGGCCTTCAATCGGCCAAGCGCGGTCAAGGCCTCTTCATATTCGGCAGATGCGTACAGGTCGCGAGCGGGTGCGAGCGCGTCGGGCGCGTCCTGTGCCGCCGCGGTCGCGGCGAAGAGGAGCAGGGCTGCAAAAGCGAGACGAATGGAAGCGCTCATGGTTTTCTCAGGTCCACACCAACGCGCACCGGCGCCAGGGCGCCGACGGTGACTTTCCTTCGCTGTTCGCCGAGCTCAGGATGCCGGAACAGCACCTCGTGACTACCAATGGCGATCGAGAAGTTACCAATCGGCGTTTCACCGACTCGTTGGCCGTCGATCCAGACTTCAGCCCACGGCAGGGCATTCACCGAGATCGTGCTCATCGGGAGCTTGAGGCCGACAGTGGTCGTCTGGCCCGCAGTGATTTGGACGGTACGGGGGACGCGGTAGTCGAGTAGGGTGTTGACGAGCTCCAATTCGTGGTTGCCCGCCGGCAGCAGAAGCCGTGTCGTATCGGTGGTGCCGACCAATACGCCCTTCTCCAAGATCTGTAGCGGCACGCCGCTCGTGATGGCCAGCCATCCGGACGCAAACGCGGCCGACCCATTCAGTGAAATGACCAGCGACGCCACGGTGGCTTCCTGCACGATTACGGTACGATTCACCGCTTCGCCCGAACCGCTTCGAACCGTGACGGCGTGCGCGCCGACTTTTAGATTTGATACGGTCAAGGGCGTGATGCCACGAGCCTCGCTGTCGATCCAGACGCGCGCGCCGGCCGGCTCGGTGGCAATTTGCAACTCCCCGGTCCCAGTCATCGCGCCGGCCGCCGGCACGGCGGCCAGTTCCAGGTGGATCGACGCATGGCCACCCCGGATCACGTTCATTTGCTGACCGCGAAGTTGCGCCCCCGCGCCGATTTCCACACGATGGCTGCCGGACGCAAGCGACACGGTCAGCGGCGTTGCCCCGCGCGCCGTGCCATCGATCGTCACGGGCAATCCGCTGGGCTCAGACGTCACGGTCGCCGATCCGGTATCGGGCGTCGCCGCGACGACCCCGCCAGTGAGCATCCAGAAGCCGATATATCCGGCCTGCGCCAACACGACGAATCCCAGCAGCGCGAACGCGACGTTCCGCCAGCGAGAACGACTCGCGGCCGCCGGCGGCGGTGGGATTTTTTTCGGCGCGTCCGGCTTGCGCTCGTCGGTAAACACCGAGACGCGGATGGCCTCGGGACTTGCGAGCGGAACCACATTGGTGTCCTGAGTCGCCAGCACGCGCTCGGAAGAAAACAACCGCGTCGCGTCTGACGTCTGCTCGATCGGTACGATGCGCGGGGGTGTCGTCGCGCGCGCTGGCGTATCGCCGCCGTCTGGGGACGACGTAGCGGGGGGGAATCGCTTCGCACTTCTAAGTCCCTTCCTGTCAGGGAAGCTGAAACGCGTCGCTCGTTCGAGGCGCCTCGTGTCCCTGCCGATTACAATTGTTGTGAGGCGCCACTCTAGCAAACCTCAACCTTTTGCGGCAAACTCAGCCGTGTCTTGGAGGCACCGGGCCTAGCACTTACTGCGTGGCAAAATTTCCCGGATCTGCAGAAATTGGCGCGATTCCACTGGGTCACTCGTCCGCATGGGAGGAAGTTGGGCTGACATTTGTCGCTGCTCGTCTTCAGTACCCGGTATGGCCATTTTTTTTTTTGGTGTTCAGGATATCGACGCCGATTCGGGTCACGCAAACGCGCGTGTCGCCGGCTGGGAGGGGTCAGGCGTTGACGTTTTACACAAGAGGACCGTCACGTGCGAGTCCGATGTCGCCACGATCCAGAAGCGGCGGCCTTCGCAGAGCAGCGAGTCCCAGAGACCGTCGACTGCTCCCCTCTCGTGATAGCATCCGCCCCTCACGTTTCTTGCCTGGAGGGGGTATGTCAGCACACCTCGCCGCAGACCTGGCTGTTACGCTCGACAACGACCGACCCGGTGCGCTCGCCAAAGTGCTCGGATGCGTCAGCGCCGCGGGCATCAATATCGACGGCTACAGTGAAATGAACGGCATCGTGCACGTGCTCGCGACCGATGTGCGGGCGACCAGAGAATGCCTGCACCAGGCCGGCTTCCGCGAGTTGCAGAAGCAGGAAGTGGTGGTCGTCCCGGTCGAGGACGAACCCGGCGCTGCCGCAGGCGTCTTCCAACGCATCGCGAATGCGCACATCAACGTGCGCTACACCTACCTGGCCACCGGCAATCGGCTCGTCATCGCCGTCGCCGATCCACAGGCGGTGATCACGGTATTGCAACACTAGCGAGGCTCCGCCCAGACCAAATGCTCCGCCTCGCTAGTGGGCAGCGTCTCTTTGCCCCGCCTCCGGCGGGGCGAGACGTCTTGAAGGGCCATCCGAACCCTTGACTCACATTCGGTGGGGATTCTGGCCCTTCAAGACGTCTAGCGCTCAGCGCGCGAAGCAATAGAAACGTCCGCCGCCGCCACGAGGCGCCGTATCGGCGCAATTCTGGTTGGCGTGCGCCGAGTTCCATGAGGCCAGTGCCCCCGCGGTGCTTTGGTTCGGCCCCATGCCATCCGAATGTCCGACTTGTCCAAAGTCGGACGAGGAGCTCGAGGTCCAGTCCGCACAGGTGAACCCGCGCAGCAACGTGCCGTCGGCGTTCGATCCCGTCATGATGTCGTGTTGATTCGGTGTCGGCGATCCGGTCCACTGGCCGTTAATGCGCTGGCCGCGTTCGTCAACGAACAACGACGCATCGCCGCTTCTCGCATGCAGCTCATTGATGGAGTTCGCGACGAGCGCGAGGGTGGCGTTGTACCAGGGGCCGGTGCCGATTCGATCGCGCGCATTCGCCGGCTGGTTACCGTTCGCCGCATCACGCTCGACGCTCAAGTATGCGCGCCAGGTGCGGCTGCCCTGCCCAACCGCGGTGGCCAGCCGTTGACACGTGGCATCCGCAGCGGCCAGGCCGCCGAGATTGCCCGTGGTCGAGGTAGCACTGGTGACGAAGAAACTGAGAGAGGGTCCGCTCGGCGCAGCCGGCGAGGAATCTTTACTGCAGCCGCACAGCACCACCAGAGTCACAAGGACAGACTTCTTCATGTGTTCCGCCTTTCATGACTCCCGTGGCGCGCGGGAGACATTGATTGTAGTCCTCATCGTTCTCCGTTGACAGGGCCACCTCGGCGGCAGCAAGCTGACACGCACCAGGCGCCGGATGTTTATTTACAGAACAACTCTCTGGATCGTTACCTCCGCCGTATTCGCCGGGACGATCTATTCGGCGGCCAGCGGGGAGATCTCTGCCCAGTCCGTTCGCCCGAATATCGTCCTCATCTTTCCCGACAACCTCGGGTGGGGCGAGGTCGGCGCGTATGGCAGCGTGCGCGGCGACGTCACGCCGCGTCTCGACAAGCTCGCCGCTGAAGGGATCCGCCTCAACAACTTCAACGTCGAGTTTTCCTGCACGGTGTCGCGAGCGGCACTGATGACCGGACGCTACGCGATTCGATCTGGCGCAACGCAACCGGGTGGCATCACGCTGTGGGAGATCACGATTGCCGAGGCACTGAAATCGGCAGGGTACGCGACCGCACTCTTCGGTAAGTGGCATCTCGGCGGCGATCGCCCGGAAGGACGCCGTGAGCCCACCCACCAGGGCTTCGACGAGTTCTGGGGCATCCCACGCACCAGCAACGAAGCGCACACCTCGATCGCGCAAGGCCACAAGGAGCCGAATTCCTCGTTCATCTGGGAAGGCCGGCTTGGCGAACCAACGCGAAATGTCAGGCCGTTCAACATGGAGACCCGGCGCACGGTCGATCGCGAGGCAGCCGAACGCGGCGTCGCCTTCATCGAGCGCAACGTTCGCGATCGCAAGCCGTTCTTCCTCTACTATCCGATGACGCAGCTGCACTTTCCCGCGCAAGCACATCCCGACTTCACCGGGAAGACCCCCGCTGGAGAGATTGGCGATGCGATGGCGGAGCTCGATGCGAATGTCGGCCGCGTCCTCGATGCCCTCGACCGCCTGAAGATCGCCTCGAACACGATCGTGATGTGGTGCACCGACAACGGCGCCGAACAACGCCGCCCGTGGCGCGGATCGTCGGGCCCGTGGTCGGGCTACTACAACACGGTGATGGAAGGCGGCATTCGCACACCCTGCATCATTCGCTGGCCGGGACGCATTGCCGGCGGCCGCGTCTCCAATGAGATCGTCCATCAGGTTGATGTCTTTCCGACGTTGGCTGCCGCGATCGGTGCGGACGTCGTTCCGAAGGATCGCGCCATCGACGGCGTCAATCAGCTGCCGTTCCTCGAGGGGAAACAAGCGAAATCGAATCGCAGCAGCGTCTTGTACTACACCAACACCCAGATGCGCGCGGTGAAGTGGCACGACTGGAAGTTTCACTATGTCTTTGCGCCGGAGGCCGGTGCACCGCCGGTGCCGCCACTGATGCGCCTCTTCAATCTGCTCTCGGATCCAAAAGAGGAAACCGACATCAAGGATGCCAATCCGTGGGCCGAAAGCGTGATGGACAAGCTCGTGGCCGAATTCACGGCCACTACCGATCGCTACCCGCACGTGCCGCCCAATGCGCAGGATCCCTATGTGCCGCCGAAGCGCCCGTAACGCGGCCCGTCTCTCGGCGATCATCATCGCGACCATCGGTGTGATCGGTCTCGCGGCCTTCCAACCAACGGATTTTTCTGGAAACTGGATCGCCGAGATTCAGGAAATACCCGCACCAACGCCAGGCTCCCCTGCTCCGCCGATGCGCGGCGACATGGGTAGCGGATGGGGCACGCCGCTGACGATCACACAGAACGCCGCGCAGCTCGTCGTGGAACACGCGCTATTCAGCCGCTACGATCTGCAACCGCCGCTGCGGTTCGTCTATCAACTTGATGGCTCGGAATCGCGCAACACCACTATGGCCGGCCACGTCACGCAATCGCGTGTGTCTCGCGCCACGTGGGACGGCCAGGCGCTGAAGATCGTCACGTCGTATCCGGGCATCGATCCGGGTTCGGGAAAACCTTTCACCACGGTCGTTACGCAGAGGCTGTGGTTGAGCTCTCCCGCACAGCTCGTGATCGAAGTCGTCAGGAGCGGTGTGCTCGGCGGTCGCGAGACGTCGAGCCGCGCCGTCTATAGGAGAGGACCGTGAAATTCTTCCTCGCCTCGCAGAGCCCGTAGCGCGTGTCGGGCACGCGTCAGCTTCGCGCCACGCACTGGTCGCGTTATCTGGATGCGATCTTCCTGCTCGTCTGGTTGATGTTCTGGGTGGTCGGCGAGGTGGTGGCCCTCGTGCTGGTGGTCATGATGATCGCCAGCGCGCTGTCCGCGGCGCTCGGCCGGCCGCCGTTGCTGGCGTCATGGGCGCCGCCCACCGACGGCAGCGTCTCGCTCTTTCTCGTCTTCCTGCTGATCTGGCTCACGCTGTGGACGGTCGGAGGAATCGCGGCCGGCACGCACCTGCTCCGTCGTCTCAGTGGTGAGGACAGCATCGATGCCACGGCGGACGGGATCCACCTCACCTGGCGGGCCGGGCCTATTCGGCGCCGGCGCGAGATCGCGCGTGCGTCGATCCGTCGCATCCGCATCCAGTTGAAGAGCCACGCGGTGGTCGCAGACACCGACAGCGGCACGGTAGAGATTTCCGATCTCGGCGACGTCGAAGAAAGACGCTCGCTTCATGCGTGGCTGACGTCCGAGCTCGGGCTGGCAGGCGAGGCTCACGCAGCGCTGCGCGAGCGCGAGCTACGCCCCCTCGAACGCGACGTCGAAACGCAGGGGACCGAGATCATCGTCACACACCCAACCGAGCGGGTGCTGATCACTCGCGCGCGGGTCACGCTGTTTGTGGCCGCGCTGATGTCGTTGGGATGGATTGACGCGTTCCGCCGCGGCTTCATGACCAATGCCACGACCGGCGAGTGGGTGGCTGCGCTGGCCACGCTGCTCGTGGCCGCATCCAGCCTGTGGTTCAGACAATCTCGCACCGAATGGGCCCTGCGGCCGGGCCGCATGCTCGTCCGTTGGCGAGTCGGGCAGCGGACGTTGCGCGAGCACGACTTTCCGGCGTCATCGACGATTGAAATCGAACATCATCAGGATAGCGACGGTGACGACCGCTATGCACTCGTCATCAAGGGCGGCTCGCAGAGGCGCGTGCTGGATCGATCGTTGCACGATCAGTATGAGCTGCTGGCGCTCGGGGAATGGCTATCGGCGCGGACGGGATTCATCTTTAAACGCTTATGAACGACGCACTTCGCGACACGCAACTGCTGTGGGACGCGCACGCCGCATCGGATCCGCTCTGGGCGGTGCTGGCCTTTCCCGAGAGGCGGGGCGGCCGCTGGACGCTGCAGGATTTCATGAAGACCGGCGAGCGTGAGATTGCGCTGCTCTTTCACCGGCTGGCAGCGCTGCGGCTACCGGCCCCACGAGGGCAGGCGCTCGACTTCGGATGCGGCGTTGGGCGGCTGACGCAAGCCCTGGCGCGTCGCGTGGAACGGGTCGTCGGCGCTGATATCTCGCCGGTGATGATTGACCTGGCGCGGCGCCTCAATCGATACGCGGATCGGGCCGAGTACATCTGCACGTCCGAAACAGGGCTGGAAACGCAACCGGCTCGCACCTTTCAACTGATCTACTCCAACATTGTCTTGCAGCACGTGCCTGCCGACGCTTCGGTTCGCTACCTTGGTGAGTTCTTCCGCCTGCTCGGTCCCGACGGTCTGCTGGTATTCCAACTCCCGTCCCACCTCGAGTCGCCAACCGAGGCCGAGATCAAGCCGATGCCCGACGCTGCGTACCGGGCAGCGATCGAGCTGGCCGGCTCGGCGCCGGCCACGGTTGGGGCTTCCGAGGAGTTCGCACTGACGCTCATGGTGCGAAACGCGAGTGATCATGTCTGGCACCAACCGCACGTCGGGCCCCTCGCCGTCGGCAACCACTGGCTCGATGCCGCCGGTGATCTGATGCTGCACCAGGACGATGGCAGATCGCCGTTGCTGCAAGTCGTGCCCCCTGACCTGGAGTGGCCGGTGCTGCTGACGATGCGGGCGCCGCGCGACCCGGGCAACTACGTTGTGGAGATCGACCTCGTGCACGAGGGCGTCAGTTGGTTCGCGCACAAGGGTTCGCCGACGCTACGCTTCACGATCGACGTGACCGGGCGCCGCGACGCCGGCGCAAGCCTTGCCACCGCCATGATGCAGGAGTACCCGATTCCCGACTATCCCGACACTGTGCTCCCAAGGTCGTCGGGATCCGCGTCGGCCTCGCTGCCTGATGGCTTTCCGATGGACGGTGTGCCGCGCGAGCAGGTCATGGACATCATCCACGCGAACGGCGGACGACTGGCCTATCTCGAAGAGGATCGACGAGCGGGACCGGAGTGGGTCAGCTATCGCTATTTCGTTGTCGGAGGTTCTCGATAACTCCTCAAACACGTTGGGCCGCGGGGGCGTATCTCTCTCATCGCTTCAATCCCGAACTGGGGATTGGGCGGGTCGCCTCGATCGAGGGACGGAATCTCGTCGTGGAATTCCCGCGCGCGAACAGCACGCTGCGATTCGCCGCCACTGCCGAAGCCCTGAGGCCAGTGGATCTGAGCGTGGGACGCCCCGTCCGCATCACGGCAACCAACGAAGAGACCACCATCGCCGCATCACGTCCGGACGGCACATTCGCGCTCGTCAACGGCCGAACGGTTGCGGCGCATGCCCTGTGGCCGCTGGAACTTGAAGGCGCGCTGCTCGAGCGGCTCGCGGTGGGCGACCTCGACGATGTTGAAGACTTCGTGACGCGGATGAACATCCTGCACTTGCTTGGGGTGCGAGAGGCCGGCGGCCTGGGATCGTTTCTCGGCGGCCGCGTCCGGCTCTATCCGCACCAACTCTACGTGGCCGAGCGGGCCAGCGCCACCGATCCGGTGCGCTGGCTGCTCGCCGACGAAGTGGGTCTCGGAAAAACCATCGAGGCGTCGCTCATCCTGAACCGGCTGGTCCACATGGGCAAGGTGAGACGCTGCCTGGTGGTAGCGCCCGACACGCTGACCGTGCAGTGGCTGGGCGAGTTATGGCGGAAGTACCACCAGGTGTTCACGCTCCTCGACTCGGATCGCCTCGCCGATGTGGCGCGCGATTTTGGCGACGCCTTCAACCCCTTCGAGCTGCATCCCCGCACCGTGATCTCGATCGAGATGCTCATCGAGCGGCCTGAGTTGACAGACCAGGCGGTTCGCGCCGGCATCGACGTGCTGGTGGTCGATGAGGCGCAGCATCTGCAACGTCCGCCGGGACACCCGGGCAACGCGGCGTGGCGCGCGGTGGCGCCCATTGCAGGCCTCGGCCGTCACGTGCTGTTACTCAGCGCGACGCCGCTTGAAGACGACGCGCACGGGTTCTTCCGTTTGCTGCAGTTGCTGCGGCCGCAGGACTTTCCGGAAACGATGAGCATCGAAGCGCGCCTCGCCGATGGCACGCCGCTCCCGGCGTGTACGAGCGCGACGCGTCGAGCCGATATTGGCGGCTTGCCGCCTCGAGTCGGCATTCCGATCGAGCTCACCGCCACCGCGAAAACCAAACCGTTGATCGACGTCGAGACAGGCGTGCGCAGCGCTGCCACCACCAATGCCGTCGCCGAGCGCGAGAAGATCGATCGCGTGCGGCGGGCGCTGGCGTCAGGTGCGGCGCTCGCCGCCAAGCTTGGTCCTGGCGAAACGGCATTGCGCGCACAGACCCTCGCGATGGACGCTGCCGATCCGCGGCTCGATTGGCTCGTGTCGCAGGCGCCGAAATGGCGCGCCGCGAAAGAGAAGACATTGGTCTTTGTGGCGCATCGCGAGACGCTCGAGATGCTCCGCGAGACCCTCAGCCGGCGGGCACAACTGGCGACCGGTGTATTTCATGAAGGGCTCACGCCGGCGCGCCGCGACACCGAGGTCGCGCTCTTTCGCGGTGTCGACGGTCCGAGCCTCCTCGTGTCCACCGAATGCGGTGGCGAAGGCCGCAACTTCGAGTTCTGCCGGCGGCTCGTGCTGTTCGACCTGCCGTGGAAGCCGTCGGTGGTGGAGCAACGCGTTGGACGGCTCGATCGCATCGGCCGCCGCATCCCGGTGGAGGTCGTGTACTTTCGTCCGGCCAGCGGCATCGGCCGAGATGTCGTGCGGCTGTTCGAGGCGCTGGGGCTGTTCCGCGAGCCGCTCGCGGGGCTCGAACCGCAACTGGCTCCGATCGAAGGCGCGCTCGAACAAATCGCGCTCGATCCGAAAGCGTCACTTTCCGAATCCGCTTTCAACGCGCTCCTCGGTGAGGCCCAGGCGGCGCGGACGCGGATTCGCGAAGCCGCGTATCAGCAGTTGCACCGCGATCCGTATCGACCGGCGATGGCGCCCGGCATTCTCGCGCGCGTCCCCAAGGAGCTGGACGCCCTCAACGAGGAAGTGGTGATCACGGCCTCGATTGGGCTGGGATTCAGCATTGCGCATCCGCCCGGTCACCGCGTGTTCTCCATCGAGCTCGGCAGCGGCGCAACGGTCGACGGCTTGCCGGGCGTGCCCTCCGGTTCCGGCTATGTCGGCACGTTCGATCGTGAGGAGGCCGTCGAGAACGAGTTCATCGACTTCTTCGCATCCGGGCATCCGTTGGTCGAAGGCATCTTTGCGCACTACGAGGAGAGCGCCCTCGGCCGCGCGGTGCGGTTCGAAATCAAGATGGGCAAAGAAATCGACGCTGGGCTCATTGCGATCTATAAGGACGGAAGCGCGTTCGAGGTCGTGGCCATCGACGTGGCCGGCAACGCACGGCCCGAGTGGGCCGAGGCGGTACTCACGCGACCAATCAACGTTCGCCCCGTCACCGGCGAGGCGGCGAAGAATGTCGAATGGCGGAGCATGGTGCGGCGGCTGGGAGCACAGCTCGATCCCACCCGCCGCCTACATGCCGTCGCCGCGATCGAAGTCCGACCGGCTTCGTCGTAGCGGCGTCACCCGAACCGGCGCGTCAGGGACGCGCCTCGAGCACGATGTTGAACGGCGTTTCCGCGGCCCGTCGGAACCGTGTGAATCCGCCGTGATCGACCAGCATCTCGCGGAGCCGCTGCTCGCCGGCCTGGGCGCCAAGCGCCGGGCCGTTTTTCGCCAGCGACACGGGCACACACACCATCGCCGACGCACCGTAATAGACGCGACCCACCGGATTGAGATTCGCCTCCAGCTGATCGTGCGCAAACGGTTCGACGACCATCACGTGTCCGTCCTTGGTCAGCGAATTGCGTGCGTGGCGCGCCACCGACGCCGGATCGGCCATGTCGTGCAGGCAATCGAAAAACGCGATCAGATCGTACCGCCCGCCGTTGTATGACGTGGCGTCCGCCACCTCGAACTGGGCATTGGCGACCCCGGCCTCCTTCGCCCGCTGTTGCGCCGTCGCGATTGAGGACGCGTGATAGTCGATGCCGACGAACGTCGTTTTCGGAAATGCCCGGGCCATCAGGATCGTGCTCGCGCCATGACCGCAGCCGACATCGGCCACGCGGCCGCCGTTCTCGAGTTTTTCAACCGCGCCGTCCAGCGCCGGCAGCCACGACCCCAGCAGGTTCGCGTTGTAGCTCGCGCGGAAGAAGCGCTCGGTGCCATGGAACAGGCAGGCGTGATGCTCGCCCCACTCCATCCCCTGACCCGTACGAAAATTCTCCAGGGCGCGGTCACGCACGTGAAACAGATCGCGCACGATCGCGTAGGCGCCAGGCACATCGACCGGCCCGTTCGGATCAGCCAGGCACAGCGCTTGCTCGGGCGTCAGGCGAAACTTCTCGGTCGTGGGCTCATATTCCACGTAGCCGCCAGCGGCCTGGTTGGCGAGCCATTCACGCACGTACCGTTCATTGGTGCCGGTCTTGGCTGCGAGCTCGCCGGCTGTCATTGGTGCGGCCGCAAGCGCCCGGTAGAAACCGAGTTCGTCGCCGATCGACACCAGCACCGAGCTAACCGCCGCGCCTAGATCGCCGACGGCTTTTCCGAGGAATGCGTTCAAGCGTTGCTCATCAACCACCATGTCGCCCATCATCGAGATCCCTCCCCGCAGGATTGCGTCAGGACATGAGTGCCGCAGACCCGCCGGGCGTTACACGGGGACGTATTAACGGCGGGACCAGCCGCGAAACGCCGTCAGCAAGGCGTTCCGGGCTTCGGGAGAGAGCGATTCTTCAGGCAGGCGGCCGAGAGAGCGGACGGTCTCACGAAATTGTTCCAGGTACGTGCGGCACGCGTCGCACGCCGCCAGGTGTGCCTCGAACCGCGCGCGGTCGAGCGGCGAGAGCCGATCCTCGAGGTAGTCGGTCACCACCTCGACGAGCTCGCGACACGGCATCTCCGGCAGGTCCTTGTCGATCACATGGTCTCCGTAGGGATGAAATGCCGTTCCAGCGCAAGGCGGACCCGTGATCGTGCCCGGTGCAGCAGCACACGTTGATTAGTGTCGGTCAGGCCCAACACGTTACAAACTTCGCTGGCGCTCAGTCCCTCCAGGTCGCGCAGCACGAGGACTTCACGCTGCGCGGGGGGAAGTGTGTCAATCGTCTCGAGAATCAAGGTGCGGGTCTCTCCCGCCAGCAGGTCCTCCTCGGGCGTGGGCCACCGAACCGGCTCAATGGCCCAGTGGTGAGGCCACCGAGCGTGATTCGCCGGTAGGAAGCGCGCCGGATCGAGGACGGGACCGTCCGGTTCCGATGGCATCTGGATCGAGCGCCGCTCTGCGCGCGCGCGCGACCGTGCGAGATTGACGACGATGCCCAGGAGCCAGGTGCGGAAACTGGACCGGCCCTCAAAGCGATCCAGCGAGCGCAGCATCGTCAGCCATGCCTCCTGCACGACCTCTTCGGCAACGGCACGATTCCCGACATGCGCGAGCGCCAGCCGCAACATGATTCCGCTGCACCGGTCGACGAGGTCAGTGAAGACCCGCTCGTCGCGGTCGCGGAGCGCCTTCAGGAGGCCGTCGTCGTCTCGATTTATATCCACTGTTCTGGCGGATCCAGACCGCACGATAAAGGGATCGCCCACACTTGTCCAGCGACGCCAGGCGCCGAGTTGTGCGAGGCTAGCGGGACATGCTGTCGCTCGTCCTCGCGATCCTCGTGACCGCGGGCGCGCAAACGCCCGCGGTCGATCGCAGCCACGCTGAAGATCTTGCCCGCACCGGGCGCACGGCTGAAGCCATCGCTCTCTTCGAGCGGATCGTGAAGAACAACCCCGCCGATATCGAGGCGCAATTGTGGCTGGCGCGCCTCTTCCTTCGTGCCGGCAGGACCGCCGAAGCGGAAGCGGCGTTCCGCGCGGTTTCGCTGTCCCACCCCGCCGACGTCGACGCGCGCATTGGACTCGCCATGGCGCTGACGCGGCGTGGCGCGTGGCAAGACGCCCTGGCCATCCTGCGCGAAGTCGAGCGTGTGGCCGGCGAGAACGCCGACGCCTTCGGCGCGCTCGCTCGCGCGTATCGGCGCGGCGGCGACGATCAGCAGGCGCTCGAGTATTTTCGACGCGCGCGGGCGTTGTCGCCCAACGACCCTGATCTCGTGATGGGATACGAAGCGGTGGCCCGCAATTACGGCCACTGGATCGCGTTCGAGGGCTTCGCTCAGGGCGGCGGCCCAGGCACCAGGGTCACCTCAGGAGAGATTGTGGCTAACGCGCGGATCTGGCGCGGACTGCATCTCGAAGCCGCGGGCCGAGTACAGCAAGGTCCGGATTACTCCGACACCATCGGCGGCGGCGGATTCACGTGGCGCCTGGCACGGCCGAACACGATCTCGTTCCACGCTTTCGGCGGCCCTGACAACCTCGCCCTCGCGAGGTCCGACCTCTATTTGGATGTGATTCACTACGCCGGCCCGTTCGAATTCGGCGGCAGCGTGAGGTACTTGACGTTCGCCGGCGCCAAGGTCGACGCCGCTTCACCGGTGTTCGCCTGGACGCCCGTGGACGCCTGGCGCGTCGACGGCCGCTACACCTACTCGCGAGCCGCGTTTGACGAGACCGGCGAATCCGTCGGCGATCACTCGGTGATGGTGCGGACGACGTCGCAACGCTGGCGACGGGTTGCGGTGCTTGGCACCTACGCTTACGGCATCGAAAGCTTTGAAGACCTGACCGCCGACCGCATCGCTTCCCTCGGCGCCATAACGATCGCCGGAGGTCTGCGCATCGATCTCCCCTCCCTGACGCGGATCAACACGATCTGGGAGCATCAGTGGCGGTCGAACTCGACCACCATCGATCGCTTCACGGTCAGCGTCATCCAGGCAATCCCATGAACCACCTGGCCGCCGCCTTCGAACGCAACGCGTTGCTGCTGGTCGGCGTGGCGCTGGCCTTTGCCGCAGCGATGATCATCGCCGTGGTGATCGAACGCATCGCGGGCGCCGCTCACGAAGCGTGGTTGCGGCGCCTGACCGAGCGTTACACCCCGTTAGTTCGCCTCGCCCTGGCCGGCGACCCCGGCGCGCGCGCCGCACTGCGGCGGGGTCGCTGGTGGCATCGGATCACGATCGCGCGGATTGTCCTGATACCACTCATCAAGGATCGCGATCCGGCACGGATCGCCGAGGCGCGCGAGCTCGTCGATGCGCTGTCGCTCGTGCCCTTCGCGGAACGGCTGCTCGAGAGCCCATGGTGGTGGCGGCGCGCAATGGGACTGCGCGCCCTCGGAGCAATGCAGGCCATCGATCACACGAGTGCGATCGTCGCGGCACTCGATGATTCGAACGACGACGTCCGGAATACGGCCCTCGACGCGCTTGCCGACATGCAGAATCCCGCGTCCCTGCCGGCCATCGTCGTGCGCCTGCACGATACCTCGTTACACCGGGCGCGACGGGGCGCAGCGTTGGCGGCATTCGGCTCCAGGTGCGAACCGTTCCTGCTGGACATCGCCGCGCTGGACTCTGAACACCGTCTCAATTATGCGCTGGCGCTGGGGATCTGCGGTACGGCGGCGGCTCGGCCGATCCTCTGCGAGTGGAGCGGTGATAGCCGCGCGGACGTGCGCGCCGCCGCCATGCAAGCGTTGTCGCGCATCGGCGTCGATCCGCGATCGGTGCCGTTCGTCATCGCCGCACTCGAAGACCGTGACGCCACCGTGAGGGCGATGGCGGCAACCGCGCTGCAGGGACATGCCGATCGTGACACCGCCGCCAGCCTCGCGCGCCATCTCGACGACACGTGGGCCGTCGCGGTCAGGGCGGCACGCTCGCTTCGAAGCATGGAGGGGGCCGGCCGGGCCGAGCTCGAGGCGCGCGCCACCCGCGACGATCTCCCGGCGCTACTGGCGCGGCAAATGCTCTGGGACACAAAGGCTTCGCAGTGAGCCTCACCACCGCAATCGCCATCTTCACCGTGATGGTAACCACGTATTTCGTGGCCTATAACGTGTCGCAGTGGGCGATGGCGGGCGGGGGGGGACGTTTTCTGTGGCGATACCAGCGCCGGCGCAACCCCCGTAACCTTGCGCTCGTGGCCAGGCTCGCGGCGCCACCGTTTGTCTCGATCGTGGTGCCGGCGCACAACGAGTCGCTGACCATCGTCGACAGCATCCGCGCGCTGCTGGCGCTCGAATACGAGGCGCGCGAGATCGTGGTCGTGAACGATGGTTCCAAAGACGACACGCTCGCGGTCCTGAAGCAGTCGTTCGAGCTGGTGGAAGCGCCGGTGGCGTTCGAACAGCCGCTGAAGTCGGCGCCGCTTCGTGGCGTCTACCGCTCGCTCGTCGAACCGGCACTCGTCGTAATCGACAAGGTCAACGGTGGCTCCAAATCCGATGCGGTCAATGCCGGCATCAATGCGGCATCCGGCCGGCTGGTGCTGGTGATCGACGCCGACACCATGCTCGAGCCCGATGCGCTGTCACGCGCCGCGATGCCGTTCCTGGAAGACCCGGACACGGTAGCAGTCGGTGGATACGTGGCGATTGCGAACGGGTGCCGGATCGAGAACAGCCGCGTCACCGATGTCGGCATGCCGCGGAGCTGGCTGGCGCGCTTCCAGATTGTCGAGTACATGCGGAGCTTCCTGCTCTTCAGGCTGGCGTGCGCATCTCGGAACGGCGTGGCGCTGATCTCCGGTGCCTTCGGATTGTTCCGGCGAGACGCCTTGATCGATGTCGGCGGCTACGATCACACGGCGATCGGTGAGGACATGGATCTCACGCTCCGCCTGCAGGCGTACTATCGCGAGCGAAAGCGGCCGATCCGCATCGCGCACGTGCCGCTGCCGGTGTGCTGGACCCAGGCGCCCGAGGACTTACCATCGCTGCGCGCGCAACGCTGCCGCTGGCGCCGCGGACTCCTGCAGGTGCTGTGGCGGCAGCGCCGCATGATCGGCAATCCTCGCTACGGCATCATCGGCATGGGCGTGCTGCCGTACATCGCGATCTTCGAAGGCCTGGGCCCACTGATCGAGCTGTTGGGTTACGTCGTCACAACGTTGGCGTTCTTCCTGGGGATGCTCAACTGGCAGCATTACCGTGTGATGCTGGCGGCATCGATCCTGTTCGGCGCCGCCACCACCCTCGTGTCCGTATTTCTCAGCGACGTCTCGACCCGAAAGTACCCGCGCCTCAGCGATCTTGGGCTGATTGTGGCGGCCGCCATTCTCGAGAACGCCGGCTATCGCCAGTTGAATGCGTGGTGGGGATGGGTCGGAACGGTGCAAGCGATGAAGGGCAAAGGCGGATGGGGCCCGATGACGCGCAAGACGTTCTGATTGAAAGAGAGCTGTATTACGATCGAACTCCAAGAAGTTGGACCGAGGAGGGCCCGGTGACGATCAAAGAATTCCTCGCGGCCGAGTTGGAGCGCGAAGTCGAGCGTTCCAGGCGCGCGCTGCAGCAGTTGCCTGAAGGCAAAGCTGACTGGAAGCCGCACGACAAGTCGATGCAGTTCGGCTATCTCGCCGACATGGTGGCGACCATTCCGTCGTGGATTGCGATGCAGCTCACACAGGACTCGCTCGACATCGCGCCTGCCGACGGCAAGTCGGCGATGCCGCGGACGCCGAAGATTACGAGCGCCGACCACATCAAGGCGCTGGACGAGGCGGCGGACAAGGCGCGCCGCGCGTTTAAGGACGCGACCGACGCCCACCTCGGCACGAACTGGCAACTCAAGGCCCGTGGCAATGTGGTGCAGCAAGGGCCACGGCACGAGTTGATCCAGGAGACGTTCAACCATTGGGCCCATCATCGCGGACAGATGACGGTCTATCTGCGCTTGATGGGCGCCAAGGTCCCTGCGCTGTTCGGGCCGTCGGCAGACGAAAACAGCTTCAAGTAATCGCGGCGAGCCAACGGAACTGCCGAGCTGGATGGTTGTCATCGATTCGTGCATCGGACAATTCACCTCGACGGTAGAATGCTCGCCTCCCCGCAACGCGAGCGACTTGCTCCGAAGGAGTTGTCATGCCTTTTCACCGGATCCCAGGTAACGACGTCGAGTTCGCGCTGATCAGCTTCGACGATGACGGGAAGGAACGGACCGATGATCCCGTCGGCGGCGTCTTCAGCCGCACGATCCTCGATCGCGTCAAGCAAACGCAGCCGTCGCACGTTTTTCTATTCAGCCACGGCTGGAAAGGGGACGTGCCTTCAGCGATCGAGCAATACAACCGCTGGATAGGCGCGATGTGGAAGCTGGAGACCGATCGCAAGGCGCTGGGATCGGCGTTCCGTCCGATGTTCATCGGGCTGCATTGGCCAAGCCTGCCGTGGGGCGAAGAAGCGCTCGCCACCGCGGTCTCCTTCGCCGCCGCGGGCGCATCCGTCATTGCGCCGCTCGTCGATGCGGCGGTCCGCCATTTTGGCGGCGGCGATGCCGTCAGACGGCCGCTCGAAGTCATCTTTGCCGCCTACGAGCGGGATCCGGCTGCACGCGTGCTCCCCGACGATGTCCTCAAGGCGTACGCCGCCCTCGGCGCGGCCATCGGCTTCTCCGCTGGCGCGGGAGCGGAAGCCGCGCCGGATGAGGAGGGGGCGCCGCTCGATCCGTCGGCTGCCGTCGGCGCCGAACGGGCAGCCAGCCTCGGCGAGTCGTTCGGCGTCCTCGGCAGCGTGCGCAGTGGCATCCTCGCGGGACTGAGGCAGGCCTCGTTCTGGTCGATGAAACACCGGGCGCGCTCGATCGGCGAAGGCGGCATGCACACGTTCGTCGCCGATCTGCAGCGTGCCTCGGATGCCAACGTCCATCTCATGGGCCACAGCTTCGGCTGCATCGTCGTGTCGTCGATCCTCGGCGGACCAAAGGGCCAGGGCCGCCTGCCGCGCCCGGTGAACTCCGCGGCGCTGGTGCAGGGCGCACTGTCGCACTGGTCGTACGCGGAGAAGATTCCGCACAGCGGCAACGACCGCCCTGGCTACTTCGCGGGCATCGTCAACAGACAGGCCATTAGCGGGCCGCTCCTGACCACTCAGTCGATCCACGACTCGGCGGTCGGCGTCGCCTATCCGGCGGCGGTTGGCCTGATCAACGAGTTCGCGTTCGGCACCACCGCCGCGCCGCCAAAGTTCGGCGCGATGGGAAGCTTCGGCATTCAGGGCACGCCAAAGGCCAACGCCATCGCGATGCTCAATCCGACCGGCGCCTACGGCCTTCAGCCGGGCCAGATCTACAACGTCGAGAGCTCAAAGTTCGTGCCGGACCACAGCGGCATCGACGGTCCCGAAGTCGCGCACCTGCTGTGGCAGGCGGTCACGGCACGAGGCGGACAGTGACCGATGGCTCGACGCCGGCCGGCGAGCGCATGCCGATCCCGATGGGCGTCATCGCCGAATCCGGCGACACCCATCCCGAGTTGAGCGAGGCAGCGCTTCAGCACATCGTTCCCGACGACGTGGCGGCGCAGGTGCTGGAGGCTGGGCGCCGCGAAATGGCGTTCATCGAAGACCCGATGAATCTGTCCCACGCCGGATGGAGCATCCTGTTTGCCTCCGACGCCGACCCGGCTATCGTCGAAGCGCTGACCCCGCTCATCGAGTGGCGGCGCGGTCAGGTGAACAACGAACGGGCGTTCAAGGTGTTCACGGACACGAGCGGCGTCGGCACCGGCCAGACGGCCCAACACTGGGCCGCCAGCCGCGGCATCTCGCTGAGCGCTCCGGTCATGCCCCGCCGCGGTGTCCCCTACTACCTGCTGATCGTCGGCTCTCCTTCACGAATCCCCATCGAGTTCCAGGCACAACTCGATCTGCAGCGGGCGGTCGGACGCCTGCACTTCGACGACGCCGCCGACTACGCCGCTTATGTCGAGAAGCTGATCGCGTACGAGAAGGGACTGGCGCCGCCGCAACGAAAGCGCGCGGCGGTATGGATGCCGCGCAATCCGCTGGACGTCGCCACGG
The DNA here is from genome assembly GCA_963784445.1 of uncultured Acidimicrobiia bacterium. Taxonomy (GTDB): domain Bacteria; phylum Acidobacteriota; class Vicinamibacteria; order Vicinamibacterales; family UBA2999; genus 12-FULL-67-14b. The sequence goes on from CAWARO010000005.1 coordinate 608,655, forward strand.
CGCTACTCGCCGGGAGCGTGCTCACGGAATTTCGCGGCGAGTCAGCACCGGGAGAAGAGGCGCTGGGCGTGCGGCAGGCATTCGAAGTGACGACGCTGGCGGGCGATGGCCAGGCCACGAAGGCTCAGCTCACCAGTCTGATCCGGGGCGACAATGGCGGGGCGCCGGCGCTGCTCTTTACCGGGTCACACGGCGCCGAGTGGTCGATCGATTCGCCCGAGCTGCAGCGTGAGCGGCAGGGCGCACTGGTGACACAGGAGTGGTCGCGCGGGCGTCCGCTCACGGATGACTGCTACTTCGCGGCGAGCGACGTCCCGTCGGACGCCGCGGTGCATGGCCTGGTGATGTTTCTGTTCGCTTGCTTCGGTGGCGGCTGCCCGAGCACCGACACGTATCACTACGGGCCTAGTGGGTCGCGCCTGCCGCTGACGGCCGAGCCGATGACGGCCCGCCTCCCGCAAACGCTGCTGCGCCAGGGCGCGGTCGCGGTGATCGCGCACGTCGACCGCGCGTTCAGCTACGCATTCGAGGATGTACTGGGGACGCCGCAGGCCCAGCTCCTGCGCATGCCGCTCGAGCAGCTGCTGAGCGGCCGCCGCGTCGGGCTGGCGATGGAACCGCTGAACCAGCAGTGGAGCTCGCTGGCCGCGCAACTCGGCGTGCTGCTCGGAAGCCCCGCGGACAATCCGCCATCGCGTCCCCACGCGATCGCCAATCTGTTCATCGCGCGCGACGATGCCAGGAACTACATCGTGCTCGGCGATCCCGCCGCGAGGCTGCGAACGGAGTCGATGATCGACTAGAGACCTGGGATGATTTTTATGAAGCCGCTCATTTCGTCGGTCGGGGCGGCCATCGCCTTGTCGGCCTCGCCTTCGGCGCGCACCTCGGCGGGGGCGAGGCGCTGCATCACAGTCGGCGTCGGATCTCCGTAGAGCACCATGCCGGTCCATCCTGCGCTGCGCACGACGCGCGCGGCATCGCCGTCCTGCGGGCCCTGTTGCATGCGCGTGATGAGCACGTCGAGATCCTCCTCGCCGTCGCGGACGCTGCTGCGCGCCAACGCGAGCGCCTCGCCAAGGCTGGTCCGGCGCAGCAGCAGCGCCTCGTAGAACGCCGCGGCCAGATTCTTGGCGTCGGTCTCGCTGATCTTCCACAGCGGCGCGATGTAGGCCGGCACGCCCTGCCCAAGCGCGGCGCTGGCCATGCCGTACACCCCATCGTGGTATCCGCGGCGCTCCTCGCCGCCGTCCGTCGCGCCCTCGCAGGCGTTGCCGTAGATCAGCCACGGCGTCACGTCGGCGTTGGCAAGCGTGTGACGCAACTCGAACGCGTAGAGCGGGCCGTCGCTGAACATCCAGCAGCTGCGATCCGGGTTCACCGGGTCGTAGCGGCCATGTCCGGCGAAGTGGACGAGGTCGAAGCGGCGCTCGCGGATGAGAGCGCGGAACTGCTCCACCGTCACCGGCTTGCCGACGTACTTGCGGTAGTCGCGCGGCTGCACAAGACCCGGCAGACGCATCTGGAGGCGCTCGAAGCACGACGCGATGTGCTCCCCTTCCAGAATCCCGACGTTGGCGATCTCGGCGCCGTGGCCCGCGATCGACGGCGCGACGACCAGCAGCCGCAACGGTCCATGCCGGCGCGTCGACGACCACTTCGACGCCGAATCGGCGTCGGAAATCACCTGGCGGCCGATCGCGAACCGCTCGACCAGCCAGCCATGGCGGTCGCGCAGCAGCTCCCACGGATAGCGCATCAGCTCGCGCGGCACCTGGATGACGAGGTGCACGGCCCGGTCCTCGATCGGCTTGATCTCGCTCAGGCGCTCGCTGATGCCGTAGAGGATGTCGTCACCGAGCAGGCTCCCGCAGCGCGCCAGCTGCTCCAGCGTCGCCTCCGGTTTCGCGTCGACGTCGCTGCCGATGCGGCCGATCTCGGTCAGCACGCGCTCCAGCCGCTCGCGGGTCACATTGTTCTTGCGCTCGAGCACCGCGGCCGAGCGCTCGAGCGATGACAGGCGCACGCAGTAGGACACGATCGAATCGCCGCGGCGCCGGGCCGGTTCCTCGCCGCCGCCCGCCGCGCTCGCGTCATCGGGGTGAATCGTCAGAAACAGCGCGTCGGGCGCGGACAGGGCGCTGAGCTGGTCGGCGTGCCGGCCGGTGAGCGCCCGTGATCCGGCAAGGCGCCGCATCAATTGATAGCGCGCTTCCAGCGGCGCGGCCGTGAGCTGCGACTCGAGCAGCCGCCACAGCATGCGCGAGTGATTCTTGATGAGATCGACGGCCGTCAGCAGGGCCGTCCAGTGGAGCTCGCGGCTGAAGCGCAGCTGCAGGTAGTTCGATTCGGCCAGCTTGTTGAGATCCAGCGGCCGGAACAGCGCCAGGCCCCCGCTCCGGTTGGGCGGCCAGACGGCGGCGATGGCCGGCGGCCGGCCCTCGTCCGCCCCGCGCGTGAGCTCCGACACTCGGCGCGCGAGGCGGCTCAGCTGCGTGGCCGCTTCGATGCCGTCGAGCGCGTCGAGCAGTTCGCGGGCGTGAACACCGGTAAATCGGGCGCGGGCGGCGGCGATGATGGCGTGCCAGGCCGCGGGCTCGCGTACGGCGCCGGCATCGTCGGCCGGCACGAACAGCCGCCGCACCGAGCGGTCGATCTCTGCCGACGGCGTCGGCGGCGGCGCATCGTGTTCGGCAGTGGCGCCAGCGATCGTCCGCTCGACACTCGACCGGCAGACGGCGATTTCGTCGGCCAGCTGCGTGAACCGCTGCGCGGAATCTTTCTTCGCCTGCTCGCGCGCCGACGCGCCGAGCACGCGCAGCATGCGCGACAACGCGTGATACGACATCGACTGCACAGCCGAGGCCGCCCATCGGACCAGCGCCTCGCTGGCCGCATGCGTGAGCGCCTCGGATGTGGCCATCGACACCTCGTCGAGGTCGTAACTCCAAGACAGTTCCAGCTTCTGCTGGTGCCGCGTGACGACGTTCTCGCGAGCGCGCCAGATCACCTCGTTGCTCAGCCACTGCAGGTAGACCACGCTGAAGGTGTCGAGCGCCTGGGCCAGCGGCACCAGCGCGTACAGGTTGACCGCCGAGACCGTGCACGGCTCGGGATCGTGGGCGTAATGCTCGGACACAAGCGCGACCGTCGCCTTGGCCAGTTCGAGTCCCAGTGGATCGACGCCAGCCCGCCAACGCGGTGTGCGATCGGCCGGCGCGGCCGCGATCTCCTGCCACTTTCGCAGCAGGGCCGGATAGGGCCAGTGCTCCAGCGGCGGGGTGGCGTGCCGGTCGTCCGGCTGGAGGCCGACCTGAAAGTCGAGCACGCCGCGCAGCTCGTAGGCGACCTCCAGGAACTGCATCGCGTACATGTCGCAGGCGAGCATGACCAGCCGGCGGGGACCCTCCCCGGGGAACGCGTGGCGCAGCGTCGCACTGAGCTCGTGCAGCTCGATGGCGTCGCCGGTGGCGCGGTCGTCGCAGATCGCGAAGGTGCGTGCCGAATCGAATGGAGGCCGGCCCACGACCGAGTCGGCGTCCATGATGCCGAGCCCGGCCATCACCAGCACGTAGCGGCGCGCCGGGCAGGCGTCGAACGCCCACTCGAGAAACTGCTCGAGCGTGCGCGGGTCACCGCTGTTGACCGCGCCCAGCATCTCCGATTCGGCCGGCTCGCCCTGCCGCAGTGCCACGCGCTGGGCGCCGGACTCGAGGTCGAGATAGATCGCGGCCGACATCTCGGCGGTCGCGCCGATCGCGCGGATCTCCTCGAGCGCGGTGACGAACGGATCGCGCTCATCGGTCCGGTTGAAGTGTCCGCACAAGTAGAAGAGGACAGTCCATTCCTGCGACGCAGGGGCGACGGGGGTAGAGGCGGGTGCGCCGGGCACATCTGGTGGTGTCACAAGAGCGGTCCGTTCTTCGCGTCGTCGCTGCCGAACAGCTGCGGCGATTGCGGTAGTAACTGCGAGGGGAGGCGCGCGCAGATTGCGGCGTGCCAGGCCAGCGGCGTCGTAATCGAGCCATCCTGAAGCGCGTCGATCGCCGTCCGCGTGAACGCGCCGTTGGGCCGCCCGTCGAACGCGGTGTCGTAACTGAACTCGGTGTCGCGGCATCCCGAGAACAGCAGCGCCGGATATTGCTCCTTGGTCGGCGCCGGCGTATTCCTCGCGCGATCGATCGCACGCTCCAGCAAGCGGTCGCCGCGCACCAACATATACGGCGGCAGAAAGCGGGCCTTGATCGGCGCGGCTGCGGAGTAGTCCGGCGGCGAGGCGTAGCGCACCACCGATCCGGAGTGGCAGCAGTCGCCGATGACGTACAGTCGCGCGCCGGCAGGCTTGGCCTGGAAGATGCCGTTCAGGTCGTCGTCAAGCAGGAACTCGTCCTGCATGACATCGTGCGGACACATCATCTCGTCGCGCGCGTCGGGCTCATCGCGGTCGGCGTCCGGCAGCCACGAGCCGTGACCCGAGAACGTGAACACCAATGAATCGCCGTCGGCCGCCGTGCCGATCAGCTGCTGCAGTTGTTGGGCGATGGCCGCGCGGGTCGCCTCGCCGTCGAGCAGGCGCGTCACGCCGTAGCCGCGCGACTCCAGCAGCGACTGCCAGTCTATCGCGTCGTTGACGCAGCCGTTCAGGTCCATGTTTGAACCGGGATAGTCATTGATGCCCACACACAATGCACGTTTTGCCATGACATCACTCACTTGAGATAGTTCTCTGCTCTCTTGAGGCCTGCCACATCCGTGCTCCACGCCGCAAAGTCGTGATCGACCCAGTTGACCGTGCCGTTCAGCAATCCGTCGGTCTTCGCGAGGGCTTGCAGCCGGCGGCGCGTCTGCGGGATGACGAAGAACCGGTAGCGCAAGCGTTCGAGCATCGACAACTCGTGCTGCGTGGCGATCTCGGCGAGGATCGTCGATGACGTAAACCGCGGATCCGACGCACACGCGTGCAGGAAGGCGAGATACCGCTGCGCTGGGCCCTGGCGGTCCGAACCACGCGGCACCGCGCGGATGGGCGTAACCTTCGGCGGCGCCGAGGGCCGGAGCTCGACCGCCGTGTGGCACATCGCGCAGTTGATGCCCACGACCGGATAGCCGTCGGTCACCTTGGTGAGGCCAATGGGCATCTCATTGCCCTCTTTCCACGGGATACCGAGAGCGGCGTAGCCGCCGGGCGACGGCAGATGCTCCGGGAAGATCCGCGGGAGCACCAGCCAGATCCAGTAGGGCACGCCGGTTCGTTCTTCGGCGCCGATCGATGCGAACAGGAAGTGATCTTCGTCGGAAGCGAATTCAGGCGCGGATGGCCGGGAACAGCTCGCGCTTCCCATCACCGTCACGACCATCATCACTGCGCAGGTTCTCAGCAGGCGTGTCATCAGAAAGTCTTCAGGTATTCCACGATCGCTCGCTTGTCGTCAGCAGTCAGCGCCGTGCCATACAGGTGTCCACCATTGCCATTACCCGGCAACGTCGTGTCGTAACGAAAGAACACCCGGCCGTCGGCCTCGGCCACGCTGGAGACGAAGCCGACGTTGGCTTGATCGAACACGTCGTAACCCCTGAAGAACACGACCGGCCGGTTTGCCGGCGGCTGCAGCAGGTCCCAAAGCGTCGGCACGGATCCATTGTGCAGGTACGGCGCGCGCGCCCAGATGCCGTCGAGCGGGTGATTGGCGTAGCCGTTCGTCTTGACGAACCGCTTGAACCGGTACGGCGTCTCCGGAAACAGCGAGTACTGGTTCGCCGCGAACACCGGCGTGTACGAATCGAGGCGATGGCGATCGGTCGCGATCTGTTCGATCGGCTCGACTTTGCCCAGGCGCGCACCGGTCAGTACGCCGTCGCGGAACTGGTGATCGCCGTGACAGGACAGGCACTCCTTCTGATAGACAGTGGCGCCGCGGGCGGCCAGCGCCGCATCGACGTTGTACGGATACTTCGGCGGCGGCAGCGTCCAGATCCAGTCGCGGACCCGCTTCAGCGCCTCGTGATCGACCGTCACCGGTGTGATGCCGGCGCCAAGGCCGGCGCTCAGGTTGCGCTCATCAACCGAGTCGTTGTCGCCGTCCCAGTGCAATTGCAGCCCATCGCGCGGCTTCTGGTTCCACAGCGAAGGAAAGTCCGACGCGCCGATGAGCTCGGAGCGCGGCAGGCGATTGAGCGACCAGTTGAACTGGACCGCCTTGTAGGGATTGAACGTGTCGACGCGACCCCTGCCCCACCGTGGCAGATCGTCGCCCAGGATCGGCCCGATGCGGTTGCGTAGCTCGAGCGTCAGGAGCTTAAGCCGGTCGACGAGCCCGAAGCGGTACAGCGCGCGTTCGAACAGGCCCGGTCCGTCGTCTTCAGGAAAGCGCCCGCGAACGCTGTCGGCTGTCAGCCGGTTGTCGAGCGTGCAATCGAGGACGAACTCGACGAACCGCTGCAGGTCGATTTGATGCGCCGGCATGCCCGGCACGATGCGCGGCGTGGCGGTCGGCGAATCGCGAACCGTGCCGGTGTGACACACCGCGCAGTTCAGCCCGACGTGGTCGAGGCCGCGTCGCCGGCGGCGCGACACCCCCACCGGGAGATCGTGCCCCGGTTCCGTGATAAACCCCAGCGACGCGTAACCGCCGGGCAGCTTGTCGCTGCAGACCGACGGCAAGGCCGTGAACACCCAGTACGGCGGCAGCACGCCGCCCACCGGTTGGAGCAACGAGACGCCGGGCTCGCTGCCAATCGATCCGTACTTGAAGTGGTCTTCGATCGGCTCGTACAGGACGGGCCGATTCAGCCGCAGCATGACCACCAGCCACAGTACGGCAACCGCCGCGATCCACGCGGCCCAGAAGCGCCAATCGTTGAGACGTAGTTCAGACATGTACGCGTCTGGGGGAAGGGTGCCTCATCTAAACACAACCGTGATGAGTCGCCAACACCCATCGCCAGCTCAGCCATTCCGGCGCGCGGTTTTGTGTAAGGTGATTCACCGTCGTCAAACTTGAGCTAAGCTGCTGCCCGCAATCGTGGTGCGCGCGCAACTCCCTCCTCACGCGCACCAGCACGACCTTCGTCGCCGCCCGTGTGCGCAAGCACGCGGCGGATGATACACGAGACTCATGAGCCGTCTAACGATTCAAGGCTTTCAACAGCGCCACCCTTGCGTGGGGCGGCACAGTGTTCGGATTCGTCGCAGGGGGCGTTGGTACATTCGGGCCGTGCGGCCGGCCGTCGTCGGCCGCGCGCGACTGCCATCAGGTCCGCTTCCCCGCCTGATCGGATGGACGCACGGTCCACCCTCAGGCTTGCGTGCAGGTAGAGTTCGCCCTGAGCGGACGTAGTGCACCCTGTCCAAGGGTGCCCCGAAGTGAGGAGTGAAGTATGTCGATCGATAAAGATTGGTACGAGCTGCCAGGGCCCATCGCCGGAAAGAAGCTCATCGAGATGCGCGACGAGCTCCGCGCGAAGAACCTGCACGATACCGAGGACCCGCCGCTGCAGAAGAGCGACGGAACATCCCCGGCCGAGGCGCGCGGCCTGCGGACCAATGACGGCACTTACAACGACCTGGGCTGCCCTCGGATGGGCAGCGCCGGTGTGCGCTTCGGCCGCAACTTCCCACTGAACGAGACGTTCCCCGACACCGCCAACCTGCTGACGCCGAATCCGCGGACCGTCAGCCTGGAGCTGCTGACGCGAACGACGTTCCAGCCCGCGACGATCATCAACGTGCTGGCGGCGGCCTGGATCCAGTTCCAGGTGCACGACTGGTTCATGCACCCGAAGGGTGTCTCGAGCCACACGCACGACATCCCGCTGGCCGATGGCGACACCTGGCACGAGCGGCCGATGCGGGTGCCGATTACGCCGGCCGATCCGCCGAAAGTGGCGGGATCGAATAAGCCCCCGGCGTACGTCAACGAGAACTCTCACTGGTGGGACGGCTCGCAGGTCTACGGGTCAACCACCGCCCTCCAGGCGAAGTTGCGGGCCGGCCGCGACGGCAAGGTGCTGGTCGGGACCGACGGCAAGCTCGGATGGGATCCGATCAGCCGGCGCGAGATCACCGGATTCACCGAGAACTCGTGGGTCGGCCTGAGCCTGCTGCACTCGCTGTTCGCGCTCGAGCACAACGCCATCTGCGACCGCCTGAAGAAGGAGTTCCCGACGTGGGATGACGAGCGGCTGTTTCAGCAGGCGCGCCTGGTCAACGCCGCGCTGATGGCCAAGATCCACACCATCGAATGGACGCCGGCGATCCTGCCGCACCCGATCATCAAGAGCGCGCTCAACACCAACTGGCGCGGGATCCTGGGCGACCTGCAGAAAGTGCTTACGGGCATCAACGACAACGAGGTGCTGGGCGGCATCCCGGGCTCGCCGACCGATCACCACACCGCGCCGTACACGCTCACCGAGGAGTTCGTGTCCGTCTACCGGATGCACTCGCTGATGCCAGACGAGTACACGATCCGCGCGCTCAGCAACCACGAAGTCCTCGGCCACTTCGATCTGCCGGCGATGTCGGGCCCCGAGGGGCGGAAAGTCCTCGAGCAGTTTGACTGCAACGATCTGTTTTATTCATTCGGTGTCACGCATCCGGGGGCGCTGCGGCTCCACAACTTCCCGAAGCACTTGCAGTTGCTGGTCACCGATGAGGGCGAGCGGTTCGACCTCGCGGCCATCGACGTGCTGCGCGATCGCGAGCGCGGAGTACCACGCTACAACCGGTTCCGCCGGCTGCTGCGCAAGGAACCGGCGAAGTCGTTCGAGGAGCTGTCGGACAACCCGCAGTGGGTCGCGGAGCTCAAGCGCGTCTACAACAACGACCTCGAGAAGGTCGACCTCATGGTCGGCCTGATGGCGGAGCCGCTGCCGAAAGGCTTCGGCTTCAGCGAGACGGCGTTCCGCGTCTTCAACCTGATGGCCTCACGCCGCCTCAAGAGCGATCGGTTCCTGTCGAAGGATTACCGGCCCGAGGTCTACACCAAGCCGGGCTTCGACTGGGTCGAGCAGACGACGATGATCGACGTCCTGCTGCGGCACTTCCCGCGCCTCAAGCCGGCGGTATCCGGCATCGAGAGCGCATTCCACCCGTGGAAGCCGGTAAAGGGGTAATGACCATGGCATTCGAGACCATCTTCAAGCCGCTGCAGTTCAAGAACCTGACGGTCAAGAACCGCATCTTCCGCTCCAACGTCGCGGGGCGGTTCGACAACTACGACGGTTCCGGCAACCAGGTGCGGATCAACTGGGAGACGAAGTTCGCCAAGGGCGGTGTCGGCGCGATCATCTCCTCCTTCGTCTCGGTGCATCTCCGCGGTCGCATCGTCCCGAACTACGCGATGATCGATCACGACCGCCACATCCCGTTCTGGCGTGCCCTCGGCGACGCAGTGCACAAGCACGACGACTGCAAGTTCATCATGCAGTTGAGCCACGGCGGACGGCAGCGCGACATCAACGGCATCGAGTACCCGAAGGGCCTGTCGTCGACCGACAAGAAGGACCCGCTGCACGGCTTCCTGTGCGAGCGGGCGACGGTGCCGCAGATCAAGGAGATCGTCGGCTACTTCGCCGAGGGCGCGCGGCGCGCGCGCGAGGCCGGCCTCGACGGCGTCGAGCTGCACGGCGCCAACGGCTACCTGTTCACGCAGTTCCTCAGCTCGGCGATCAACGATCGCAAGGACGAGTACGGCGGCCCGCTCGAGAACCGCGCCCGCTTTGCGCTCGAGGTGGTCCGCGCCATCCGCGCCAAGGTCGGCAACGACTTTCACCTGCAGTACAAGATCAGCGCCCAGGACTTTGACGACGCGCTGAGCCTGTTCAACATCGGTCCGTCGGGCAACACGCTCGCCGAGTCGGTGCAGGTCTGCAAATGGCTCCAGGAGGCCGGCGTCGACGCGCTGCACGTGTCGACCGGCAGTTTTTTCCCGCATCCGCGCAACCCGTGCGGCGCCGACCTTCCAGTTGAAGACCTGGCCAAGACCTACGACCTGATGATCTCGAGCGGTGAAAGCACGCTGCGGAACTTCCTGCTGTTTAACGGGGTGAGCGGACAGATCGCGCGCCGGGCCTGGAACCAGGCCGCTGGACCGCCCGACCAGATCGAGGGCAAGAACCTGCCCGACTCGCGCGCCATCAAGGAGGCGGTCACGATCCCGGTGATCTGCACCGGCGGGTTCCAGACCGCGTCGGTGATTAGCAAGGCGATCGAGCGCGGCGACTGCGACGCGGTGAGCGCCGCGCGGACGCTGATCGCCAACAACGACCTGGTCGAGATCTTCCGCCGGGGGCAGGACCGTGCCGACAAGCCGTGCACCTATTGCAACAAGTGCCTGGTCAACGTGATCGAGAACCCGCTGGGCTGCTACGAAGAATCGCGCTTCCCGTCGCGCGACGCGATGGTCGCCCAGATCATGTCGGTGTTCGATCCGCCGGCGTTCGTCGCGAAAGGCTAGACGCCCATGCCAGGCATCGCCGACGAAACCATCACGCCCGACGAGGCGGCCGTCACCGCCAGGTTCGTCGCCTTCCTCAAGGCCGCCACGGAGAAGCGGTACGGGAGCGGCGCCCGGCAGCGTTTCAATCAGGCGCGCGCGACGGCGTGCGTCGATGCGGAGTTCACGGTGCTCGACGGCCTGGCCGCCGGGCACCGGGCCGGACTGTTCGCGACGCCGCGCACTTACAAGTGCTGGATCCGCTTCGCCAACGCCACGTCACTGTCTGACAAGGACAAAGACACTCGCGGCATGGCGATCAAGGTGCTCGACGTCGGCGGCAACAACCTCACTCCCGGATCGACCAGCCAGGACTTTGTGCTCAACAGCCATCCCGTGATGATGGTCGGCAGCACGCGGGAGTTCCTCGAGCTGCTCGAAGCTAACGAAGCGGGGGGCTTCCGGCGGGTCCTCTACTTCCTGGGCCACATCAAGGCGGCGCGCATCGCGGCCGCGTCTCGGGCGAACCACACCTGTCATCTCGACATCCCGTACTGGAGCACGACTCCGTATCAGCTCGGCGCCGCCGCGGTGAAGTACGTGGCGCGGCCAGTGTCAGCTGCGAGAAGCACGATGCCGGCAACGCTCACCGATACCTATCTCGAGGAGGCAATGCGGCAGCGGTTGGCGCGCGAGGAGGCGACGTTCGAGCTGATGGTGCAGCCGCAGATCGACGCCCGCCGCACGCCGATCGAGGACGCGTCGGTGGAATGGCGGGAACAGGATTCACCCTACGTGCCGGTCGCGCGCATCAGGATTCCCGCGCAATCGATCGACGAGGCCGGCAAGCGAGCGCGCTGCGAGGAGGTGGCGTTCAACCCGTGGCACTGCCTGCCGGAGCATCGTCCGCTCGGGAGCATGAACCGTGCCCGGCGCGAGATCTACCGGGCGATGGCTGAGTTTCGGCGTCCGTAGCTAGACCGTAACAGCGCCTGTGAGCCCGTTCGCACAGCTTTTGCACATTGCTGGGTAGAGAGGGCCACATGAATATCCGAACGTTGACTGTCGCGGTGTTGCTGCTCCTTGTGCTCATTCCCGCCGCGGTGACCGGCCAGCCGGCGGATACCGCGCGTCCGGGCCTCGACCGCTTTAGCCTGCAAGTGGCAGCGGGGCCGCTGTTGAAGAGCGGCGGACACACCCTGTCCGCGGCGTTCGGCTTCTCTCCGGTATCCCGTCTCGACCTCGTGGTGAACGTCGAGCGCGATCACCTGCCCTTTCAACGAGAAACGTTTAGTGGTGGCTACAGCATCACTCGCGGCGGGACGCTGACAGCGGTGAGCGGCGAGGTGCGCGCGTCGCTGTTTCCGCCGCACCGCGTATCGCCGTACGGGTTTGCCGGGATGGGCGGCGGTGTTTCTCGACCAACCGTCAACGATGCGTTTCCCACTCCCGTCGAGAACGATCTGCGGGTCGTGTATTTCGGCGGTGGTTTGCGGGTTCCGATAACCGGCGGACTCACCGTGTTTGGCGACGCGCGCGTGATGATGGCGTTGGAAGGCGCCGACGGCATCCTGGGCGTCTGGCCCGTGCGCGCCGGCGTCGGGTGGCGCTTCTAAACCAGTTCACTTCCACGCGAGGGACCCACTTGCGGTGGTGTCCGAACCTCGGTAGATCGCCGACCGTTGCCGCGCCGCTGCCGACAGGCAGTGGCGCGGCTGAAGCGATCGCCTAAGGAGTTCTCATATCGATCGTCATCGTCGCAGGACTGGAGCGGTTCCCTGCTTCGTCGACGGCGTACACCTCGATCGTGTTCACGATGCCGACCGTCAAATACATACTGAACTGGAGGCGGTACGGGAAGATCGTCGCGCCGTCGAACACACCGTTCAGGTACAGGTAATACCGGATGTGCTCCTGCGCGGTCACGTTGTCGGTGGAATTCCCAAAGGAGACCATGGCCTCGTTGGCGCCGTCGATGATCCCGCCCCACAGGCCCGGGGGCATGGTTGGCGGCTCGTGGTCGTTCGGATCGGCCGGTGGCGTGGTAACCGCGAGCGCATCGCTCATGTCCGACGAGTTCCCCGCCGAGTCCCGGGCCCTCATCGTGAAGGCGTAGGCCGTGTTGGGACTGAGGAACACGATCCGCTTCGCCCTCCCGGCAACCTGGCCATGCCATAGCTGGCCGTTCACGAAGATATCGAAACGAGGACTCGGGTCGTTGTCGGCGTAGGACCACGCGAGGTCGACATGAGTCGGGCCGCTGCCCGTGGACGAGACGACCGGTGTGGCCGCCGGGGTCGTGTCACTGAGGAGCGTCGCGCTCACCGTGTTACTGGCGCCGGACCAAGCGCCGCTTGAACTGACGGCGATCACACGGAACGAATACGTCCTGAGGTAGTTGAAGCCGCTGGAGAATATGGCCGTTGTCTGCGAGCCGGCGACCGTCATGCTGTGCCCGGTGCTGCTCTGGACCACGTATGACGCGGGGGCTTTCTTGGGCGCGTCCCACGCCAGGCTCACTGTCCAATCGGTCACGCCGGTGACGCGCAGGTTCTTTGGCGCCGACCCGGATTGGGCAAGCGCTGCGCTCGAGTTGCCAAGAGCGGCAAGCCCAAACAGGATGGCGACGACGCACGTCGAGTGCACGGCGCGTTTTTGGAAGGTCACGGCGAGCACGTCTCGGAAACGGGATCTGAACATGGCAATGCCTCCATGTCGCCCGGCGCGTGACGGCGGACAGCGCAGTAGCAAGCGCTGTGCCCTATCTCGCTTCAGGAATTTTTGCGGAATTGCTCGCCGTTTTGAGATGCGCGGTTACACCCGATGTAAGTTCTTACGGTCGCGGTAACGCAAGACATCAGCATCAGCTCGCGCGGAATCATTACGCGTCGTCGTCGGGAAATAACTTCAACAGCTTCTCGAGGGCCGGGAGCTTCGCACCCAGGGGCTTGACCAGCTTCCGCCGGCAGCCCGGGTCGAACTTGAGCGGACCGGTCACGTACTTCAGGAGGCGCTCGCGGTTGTAGGCCAGCGGGCAGTCTTTCCGGCCGCGTTCATGGGTCTCCATGCCTCCGAAGAATCCCGCCAACCCCGCTGCCATGGCGTTGGCGATCGCCCGATCGGTCAAGGGCCCTTCCGGAGTGATCTCGTCGAATCCCGCCGTCGAGAAAATCATCACGGGCGGCGCCTGGTTCCCCGGCCACCATCGGTAAAGATAGAGCGTATCGTCATCGCACATCCAGTGGCTGGTGACACACGCGAGCACATCCACACCCAGTTCGGCCGCCTTGTCTTTCAGGCGGTTCGCAAGCTTGTCGGCCCAGAGGAAGTCGAGGCGCTCCTCCGGATCGACATACCACACGTCAAGCGGCGGGGAGAGCCGTGCTAGTTCGAACGCGAACGCGTCCTGCGCGTGGTTCATGGTGTCGAGCGTGCGCTCGAGGCCGGGAAACACTTCGTCAACGTCCCACACGGCAACCTTCGTTCGCCGGTCAGTGGCTCGCGCGGCCCGTCTGGAGGCGCGCGGTTGCGCCGGCATGGCCGCCGCCGGAGCGGCCAACGGGGCGCACAAGGTCATTCCCGGATCGCGCGCGTAGAGGACCGGCACCGCCCAGTCGATCGGCTCACCGTTCATTGAATAGTTGACGGCGATGCGCGCTTCGCGCGCGGACTGCCCCACCGAGAATCCACGGGCCAGCGAGCGGTAGAACGACTGGGCGAACGACGTGGCCGACGAGTCCAGCACGCTGTACTGATTCGCGACGAGCGCCGGCAGGCCGTGAGCGACCAGCGATTGCGCCACGCCTTTGTTGAACTCCGCCCGGCCGCCACGCCCGCTTTCACAGGAATTCAGGAACACCATACTCAAGCCGCGCTTGCAGAAAATCCCGCGCAGGTCGCGCTCGCCCAGCCGGTATTCACCACCGCGCTCGTTTTCGAAGATCAGGTAGCCCTGCCCTTCCTTCTGGCCGTCCTTCTTCTTCTCCTCGTAGACGCCATGACCGATGAAGTGCACCACGTGGAAACGACCGGGAATCAGCGCTTCATGCAGCGCCGCCGGCGTTGCCCTCGGCATGACGTCAATGGTGATGAGGCCCTCGTCCACCAGCGTCTGAAAGCCGCGGCGAATCACGGTGACCTCCTGGTCGACCGACAGCCGGCCGAACCCGACCGGCTGCGCGGCGGCCACGAGGATCCGCAGCGGTCCACTGGCGCGGACGATCGGATCGGCAGGCACGCTGGTCAGGACATTGCGGACAAAATGGGTTTCTTCGGTCGCCAGGAAGCTGTCTCGCCCGGCATCGAACGCGAACTCCCAGGGTTTCTCGGAGATCCACGAGATCATCGACGTCAGCACAAAGTCGAGGCGCGTCCGCTGCCGCGATCGGGCTTCGTCGTACAAGCGGCGAACGTTGCCCTGGAAGAGCGTCTCGAAGAGCTGGGTGCCAAACTCCTTCATCTCGCTGTCGGGAGGCAGTTGTCCGCGCTCGCGGTTGGTGTAGGCCCGGAGCCGCTCCTGCATGCGGATGATGTTGCCCCACAGCGTTGCCTGGCCCTCCTTGCCCTTGCGCAATCGCAGCGGCGCCTTCACCCGGGCGCCGCCGTAGCTGGCGAGCACCGTGGCGAACTCCGACTGGGACTCGGCCGCTTCGCCCTCGCTCGCCTGATCGAGGATCACGATATGGAAGGTGTCGGCGTCCTCGTCCCTGGCCGCGCCGGCCCCGACAACCAACGGCGACTCGACGATCGCTTCCGCCTCGGCCTTCTTCTTCTTCGGGTAGATCTTCGCGGCGAACGCGAAATCACTGGCGTTGATGTCGCTGCCGCCGATCACGGGCTTCCCGTCCTTCATGATCGAACCCGGCAGGTCGTAGCACATGATCGAGAGCGGATCGACCTCGGTCGTACCCATCAGCGACTTGTCCGCGAGCGGCGTCAGGACTTGATCGTCCGTTTCCGACCTCGACCAGTGCTCGTGCTTGGCGAAGTACACGTACGCCTTCGTCTTGATGATCTGCTTGACGATGCCCGTGCGCAGGTGTTCGTGGTCGAAGCCCAGCGTATGTCCCGCCTCGTGACGGACGACGCGGCGAAACTCCGACTCGCTGGTCCGCATGGTGAAGCCGTCGAGGTTGAGCGTCGGCAGGTCGTCGTCTTCGCCGAGAATGTCCGTGCCGACCAGCGACCAGTAGCCGTCGTCTTCCAGGCGCGCGATCCGCACCTGCCCGAGCCCCTTGGTCTCGGAGAAGCGCACGTTCGCCGACTTGGACCAGGCGTTCATGTGCAGAAGAATGCGCGAGCGCAGGGGCTGTGACGGGTTGTCCAGGAAGGACACGGTCAGGCGGACGCCGGACGCCGGCCACTTCTTGTCCACTACCACGGCCAGGCGCCGCGGGCCGCCGCGGCGGCCTTCCTCGACCACTTCGACGGTACGTCGCGCCAGCCGGTTGGACGGGTTGATCTCCACGGCGCGCCGCGCGGCGAGCTCCAGTCGATCGGGCGGCAGGCTTCGCGGTCTGCAGATCTTGATAGCCATAGCGCCTACTGGGCCTTCCGAACCGCCATCGCATTCCTCCTGCGCATCCGACGGCCAAGTGTAAGACACCTGGCAGGCTCGGCCGCGGGACGTGCAACCCTTCGAAACGGGTCATGGTCGAGATGCCACTGACCTCAACGAAGCCGTCGGAGTTCCACCTCCGACACGATGAATCCGAACCCGGGCCAACCACCCGACTTGATCGATCGCTCGAACCAGCTGCGGGCCTGCGCCTTGTCGCCCCGCACGAGGTACCAGTTGCCAAGGCCGTAGGCGAGTGTGGCGACCTGCACTTCGTCTGTGTCCGCCGCCGTGACCACGGCCTCCGGACCGATCTCGCCACGATAGAGCTGAAGGCGCCGCGTGTACACGTTGGTTACAGGCTTCGAATCCGGCCGTCGATCGAGCATCGCCTTCGCTTCCGCGCCGCGCCCGGCTCGGTTGAGCGACATCCACAACCAGTCCGTGGAACCCGCCAGTTCGCCGGCGTCCGGTGCGATCGGCTGAGCCTTGGCGAACGATGCGGCCGCGTCGGCAAAGTCGCCGCGCAGGAACTGGATGACCCCGAGGTGATACCAGTTGCCGTAGATCGAGGGGTCGAGCTTGCTGCCGCGCGTGAGGTCGGCGAACGCGCGATCGAATTCACGCACGGAAAGATAGCGATGCCCGCGCCATCGGAGGAGCAGCGCGTTGTTCGGCTCGATCTCGAGCCCCTTCGTGAACGTCGCGATGGCTTCGCGAAACTGCCGCGCACCGGACTGCGCAACGCCAAGGTCGATGATACGAGCAACGTCTTTGGGGTTCTTCTCGAGCGCGGCTCGCGCAGTCTTCACGGCGTCGGTATCGGGAAGCGAGCGATACTCCATGCCCTCGGGTGACCGGTATTGCACCGATGGCGCGCCTGCCTGGCCCGCATCGAGCGCAGGCCCCAAGGTGATCGCCGCGGCGACGATGGACGTCAATGCGGCACGGTGAACTGATGGCCCGATGGCCTAAATGGCCTGATAGCCTTATTTCTCAACGGCATAAGCCCGGATTCTATGGCTAAGGCCTGCTCAACGTCGCAGTCTTACCCGTCCCCGCAGCATCCCAATTCGGAACCCCGTGCGCGCAGGCGTCGCGTGGCGCTACTGAACCAGATAAGGCCCCGACGACCTGAGCGACAACCGAGTGTACACTCCCGCCGTGGGTAATGCGTTACAGCTGCTTGCGCTGCCGTTCATCGTGACGGCCGCACTTGATCTGCAAACACCAGCTCCTCGTTCCGCAAACGGCGCGACGCAGCGCATCGTCGGCACGTGGCAACTGATGACTCGAACGGTGTCGCGAGCGGATGGCACAACCATCGTCGATCCGGTGCTGGGTGAGAAGCCGACCGGCCGCCTGGTTTACGACGCCACTGGCGCGATGATGCTGCAGATGATGCGAACGGGCCGGACGAACGCGATTTCACCGCCGGCCGATGCGCGGGACAAAACGAATCCGCGCGTGATTCTGGGCTATGACTGGTACTTCGGGCGCTACACCGTTGACGAGAAAGCCGGCACGGTAACCCATCACGTCGAGGGATCCCTTTTTCCGGAAGATCTGGGCTCAGACTGGGTCCGCCCTTTTACGCTGGAAGGTGACAGGCTCACATTGCGTCTCACGTCCGCCACCGACGGTTTGACGCGAACCTTGGTCTTTCAGCGAGTGCGCTAGCTATTCGAACACATTAGAATCAGCCACCCTAGGAGGGCGTCAATGAACTTCGAATCTCGCGCGTGGGCCGGCCGTCTGCTGGCGGTGGCAATTGCCGTCGTCGCCGTTGTCGTCGTGAATGGCCAAAAGGAGCAGCGAAAGGATCCGCTGCTGGCCTTCACCTTTAAAGTGACGATTGACGGGCAGGAGACCGGGTTTTTCCGGTCCGTAAGCGGTCTCAAGAGCGAAACCGAGGTGGTCGATTATCAGGAAGGCGGTAATACCGGTCCCATTCGCAAGCTGGCCGGAGTCACGCGATACGCGAATATCCGGCTGTCCCGCGCATTCACGGGCGACCGGTCCTTGTACAACTGGTTCGCAACCATTCAAAAACCGAATCCGATTAAGGTCGACGGGCGCATCATCATGTTCGACCGTCAGGGCACGCGCGTTGCCGCATGGACGTTCACCAACGGCTTCCCCGTGAAGTGGGAGGGCCCTGAGTTCGACGCGTCGAAGAACGAGGTCGCGATCGAGACCATTGAGATTGCGCACGAAGGGCTGACGTTTTCGGACGACGAGAACTGACGCGGATCTACGCCGACCATCGCGTAGGCCCGGCGGCTGACGGGGACAAGAGAGCGGGTGTTATGCTAACCGCGAGAGACCCTGAATGTTTCATAACGTCTCTTGAAGATCGGGTCGAAACATAGCCGACGCCTGACCGCGTTCGCGCCAGATCCAGCGACCGATCGTGGCCCACTGCATCCGCACTCGGAGGACCCATGCGCACACGAATTGCAGCTCTTGCCGCGCTTCTCGCGTTCCTGCTCTCGATGACACCGGCCAGTGCCGTCACGAAAGGTGGGGTGCCGGACGCCGGAGAGCACCCGATGGTCGGCCAGCTTGTTTTCTACGTCCCCGACGCGCTGCCGTCTCCCTACGGTGCGGACCAGCCGGGAGGCTGGTTCACCTGCTCCGGGACCCTCCTGAGCGGCTCGGTCGTCGTGACGGCCGGCCACTGCACGTTCGCGATCGGCCTCGACAGCGTGTCGACGACGACCGAGGAAAATCGCTTCACCGCCGAAGACGGCAACGGCACCGGCGGCAACGACGTGTGGTTCAGCGTGAATGAGGACGACGACCACTGGGACGGCTGGCCGCTGACCTTCGACGACGACGGCAATCTCAACTTCCCGACTCAGCAGGCCCGCTACGAAGCGCGCAGCGACTTCCTCAACGGCAACCCGCTCTGGGTCCGCGCCACCTCGTTCCCGCATCCCGAGTACGACGACCGCGCGTTCTACCTCCACGACGTCGGCGTCCTCGAGCTCGACGAGGCCCAGCCCGGGCCGTACGCGACGATCCCGACGGCCGACTACCTCCAGAAGTACGCGGGCCGCCGCAACGAGCACCGCTTCGAGGTCGTGGGGTACGGCCTGGAGCGGGCCCACCCGATCTTCGAATTCGGGGGCGACACGAGGCTGAAGGCCGAGCCGCGGCTCCTCAACCTGGTCAGCAACCCGGCAAAGACGTACATCCAGCTGTCGAACAACCCGGTCACCGGCGGCACGTGCTTCGGCGACTCGGGCGGGCCGACGTTCGACGACACGAACTCGCTGCTGGTCGTCGCCGTGACGTCATTCGGCTACAGCCCCAACTGCACCGGCGTCGGCGGGGCGTATCGCCTCGATCAGCCCGACGACCTGGCGTTCCTCGCGGCACACGGCATCACGCCGTAACCCGCCGCAGCTGCAAGGTCCGAAGACGCAGGAGGCCCGGCGGACGATTCCGCTCGGGCCGAATGCGATCGCCGGACTCACCCCGGATCGACCTGCGAGCCAGGGCTCCTGACGTCTCCACGGTCATGGTGCCAGCGAGGGCGCGTTGGCCGGGACGAGATATCCGGAGAGCACGATGAGGGCTTGCACAACATCGACCGCCGCTTGAGGCGCTCCGAGCAGGAGCTCGTGGGAAGGACCGGCGTACAGCCGCGTGGTAAGACTCGCGGCGGCACGCACGGTGCCGAGTGGCGTCGGCGCCCCGGCCCGTTCGAGCACGATCGGCAGATATTGAATTGTTGGTGCGTTGATGGCCTCTTCGCCCGGGGGGCGAATGCGCAGCGTCACGCGGCTGCGATCCAGAGTGCCGTCGATGAGACCCTCGACGTTGATCGATTCGATCACGAAAATCTTGTCGGCTGGAACGGTGAAATCCACCTGCAGGCCGACATTCGCCTTGTCGACGCGTATGAAGATCGGCTCGCGGGCGAACGCCGCGGCGGGTGCAACGAACAGCGGATTGCTCGCGTCGTTGTTCACGGTCACCGACGGTCCGCTCGAGCTCGGCGGCTGGGCGTTGCTGAGCGTGAAACCGGCGAGCACAAGCGGAACGAGCAGCATCCAGGATGGAATACGTGATGCCATACGGCCTCCTTCCCTATAACGCACGATCCAGCGAAGAAACCCTCACGTGAGGTCCGGGAATCCGGGGACCAGCATTCGCGTCATGCCGGCGGGGTTCTTAATCTGCTGCGTCGCCATCCACGCGTCCGCCTGCCGCCGTAGCTCGCGCCCTGCGGCGTCGTCCTGCAGCTCGCCGATCCGGCGCCGCACCGCGGCGGCATGCAGCCGCATGTCGGCGCGCTCGAATCGATCGGCGGCGTCGTGGAGGTATCTCAATGCCAGTGGTCGCTCGCCGTCGAGAAACGCAATGCCGCCCTGCAGCACCAGGGCAATCGGATCCGACCATGGCATGCGCTCTCTTCCGATGCGGCGAGCTTCGGCGCGGGCCACGGCTCGGAACCGGCGCGAGCTCCGGTTGGCGGCGGCCATGGCCAGCGCGCTGCGCGCGCGCAGGTTGCACGCCTCAATCCGCATGAACTGCACACGCCGGAGATAGGTCTGCCGCAAGATCGACTCGAGGTTGGCGAGCAGCCGCCACGCCGCCTCGGCGTCACCGCGATACAGCGCAATCTGGATGCGCGACAGGATCGCGCTGTAGTGCTGACGGTGGAAGCTGTCGTGTGACCATCGCGCGATGCTCTCGATGGCGACACGCTCCCCTTCGTCAGGCTCGTCCGCGGCCAGCCAGACGTGGCTGCCTCTGGTGGCCAAATCCGTGGCGACAAACCAGTTGCCGCTGCTGCGCGCGCCGGCCAGCAGCGCGTGAAGCCGCCGCGACACCTCGCCGAGCTCGCCCTGTTGCAGCAGGGCCCACACCGCGAGATTCTGCGCGGAATTCAATTCCCACGTCACCCCGACGCACTGGTCGCGCAGGATCGCCACCGCCTGCTCGGCGAAGGTCGCGGCGTTCCTGAATTGTCCGGACATCATGGCGGTGATGCCGTCCGCCAGGCTCGACAAGGCCAACGCGTGAGGGTTGCCGATGCGCTGTGCGAGTGCCTTCGACTCACGGGAGAGCCTCTCGCCAAACGGTCTGCTCCTCGGAGATGCGCATCTAGCCGCCGATTCCATCGCCATCGCCCTGGCGATTCGGTAGGAATCGCCGGCATCGAGCGCCATCTGCAGGTCACGGATGTTGAACTCCGAGGCCTCGATGAAGTCCACCAGGGCCAGTCCCGTCGCCGCCGACCAGCAGGTGTCGATGCGAAGGAGCGTATCGCTGTCGATGGCATCGGCGGGCTTGGCCACGAAGCGCAGGCCGCGCCAGCGCAGCCGCGCACGCCGCCACAACAACCACGCCAACGCCGCCCGGCGGGTGCGAGGCGCGCGCATGCCCATGCCGGAGAGGATCGCGCGAGTCAGGTCGAGACCGCGGTCGAGGTCTCCGGCGATGAGGAACTGCTCGGCGGCGCGCTGCTCGAGCTCGACCCGATGAGGATGAACGGCGTCAGCGGCAGCGCGCAGGTAGGATTCGGCAGCCGCGGCCGGTTGACCGGCGTTCGCCAGCGCGCCGGCGACGCCTTCCCTCCACGCGGGGGCGGCCGGTGATTCAGGCCTCAACGCCAGCGCCTCCCGGTAGAACCACGCGGCGCGATCGAACGCGAGCGCGCTCTGGGCCTTCGCCGCGGCAAGCCCCGCCTGCGTCGACGCGTTGTCGTCGTCCCCAGCGCCCCGGTAGTGTTCGAACAGCGCTTCGCAGTCGTCGCTTCCCCGCTCGACGAGTGCCTGCGCCATGCGACCATGGATCCGGCGCGCGTCACCGGGAGCAACCTGTGCCGCGAGGGCCGCGCGGATCCGATCATGGTAGGTCTCGACCCGTTCCGACGAGCCGCTGCTGCGAATGAAGTGCGAGGCCCGGAGCCTCGCCAGGAGCGACTGCCTCTCGCGCGTGATCCCGCAGGCGTCGCAGACGATGTCGGACGCGATCGGCCGGCTGCAGATCGCCAGCGTCTCGAGGAAGCGCTGACCGTCCGGAGGCAGCGCACGAACGCCTTCGTCGAGCATCTCGGCGAAGGTCAGGCGACGTCGTCGGGTCGGATCCGTTGTGAGATAGCGGGCCAGCTGTCGCAGCAGGAACGGATTGCCCCCGGCATCGCGGGTGATCTGGAGCAACTCTTCGCTGCCGGCCGGTGCATCCACCGCACCCGCGCACGCGAGAAGCGTTCGCGCCTCATCGTCCGTCATCGGCTCGAGCGGCAACTCGGTGCCGGCGTTCGAACTTGTCCGCTGGAGCAGCGCCTGCAGGAACGGCTTTGACGCGAGTTCCTCGGTGCGAAGGCATGCGATCAGCAGGACGGGAGGTGCGTGCGGCGGGCGCAGCAGTTCCTCGAGCAGCACCGCACTGTCGGCGTCGGCCCAGTGAAGGTCGTCGACATAGACGACGAGTGTGTGGCGGGCAGCGAGACGTGACAACAGTTCGCGCAGCGCCGCGAAGGCTCGCTGCCGCAGGATCACAGGCTCGGTTGTCTCCTGCGCGCGCCGGCGCGCGGACGCTCCAGCGTCGACCTGCAGCATGACGGGAAAGAGCCGTGACAACGCCGCCAGGTCGGGCGGCAACAGCGGCTCGGCTTGCGATCGTGGCAGGGCGGCCAACAGACGGCTCAGGCTGTCGATGATGCCGTCGAGGGCGTTGAATGGCACCGATTCGTACTCGTAGCAGCGGCCACGCAGCACAACGACGTCCTCGCGCTTCGGCGTGACGTCGAGGAAACGTTGGACCAGCGCGCTCTTCCCGATGCCGGACGGACCGTGCACGTAGACGGCAGTCGCGGCGCCACGCCCGGCTTTCTGCAGAGCCGTCTCCAGCGCCGCCAGCTGCCGGTGACGACCGACAAACGGCAAGTCAGCATCGATCGAGAACCCGTGTGCTTGGCCGCTCACCGCGGCGTCGCCGCCGAGTAACCGCGCTACCGTCTGCCCAGTCAATCGCTCGGCGGGATCGCGGCGCAGCAGGCCCATGCAGATGGCGTTCAAGTCGCCCGGGACGTCCGGCGTGACGTCGGCCGGTGGACACGGGTCGGTTTCCCGTTTGCGGCGAAGCATCTCCTCGAGCGGCCCCTCGAACGGCACGCGACCTGTGAGCGCCTCGTACAGCGTGACGCCGACGCCGTACCAGTCGTGGGCTTCAGATGCCGGCATGCCCAGCCGCCGCTCCGGCGCGAGGTACGCCGGCGTCCCGGCCATGCTTTCGCCGACGACATCGTCATCGGGCACGATGTCAACGGCCAGACCGAAATCGAGAATGACGACGCGCCCGCCGGGCGTGACCATGATGTTGGACGGCTTGATGTCGCGATGCAGCTTGCCATTGCGGTGCAGAACGTCAATCCCCTCGACAAGCTGCCTGAAGACGTGTCGAACCTGCTCCGCCCGACGCGATGTGGTCGCCGACGGCCCACGCACGTACTCGACGAGGTTGACGCCGTGCACCAACTCCATCGTGAAGAAACAGTCGGCGCCGTCCACGACGAGCTCGTACAGCGACACGAGGTTCGGATGCGCGACATCCACCAGGCTGCGAAACTCGCGCTTGAGACTGTAGATATCGGCGGGACGCGCGCGAAGGAGTGTCTTCAGCGCGACGACCTCGCTGCGGACCCGGTCGTGCACTTCGTACACAACTCCCATCCCGCCCGCACCCAACGCGCGGCGCACCGTAAATCGATCGGTCCCTCGAAACTCCGCGCCAGGTCGAAATGGCGTCGGCGCAAAGGCATCGTCGGCCGCTGCAAGGATGCGCAGCGCGTCGCCGATGATCGTCGTGTCGAGGAACCCGTCCGAGCGCTCGTGAGCGCGCACCAGCCGGTCGATCTGGCGCCGCAGGTCAGCGTCACCGGCGCACGCCTCGGTCAGGAAGTCGCGCCGTTCGTCGGCCGCGCGCGCGATGGCCGCCTGGAACAGTTCGTCGACACGTTGCCAGCGATGGGGATCCATGTCGAGAGGGTCTGCTCAGACTTCGCCGGCGATGACGTCGTAGAGCCAGGCGCGCGCGAAGCTCCAGTCGCGTTCGATCGTGGCCGGCGAGAGCTGCAGGACCTCCGCAATCTCGTTGGTGGTCAGGCCGCCGAAGAATTTGAGCTCGACGATTTTGCTCTTACGTGAATCGACGGCATCCAGTTGTTCGAGCGCCTCGTGGAGGACGATGACGTCCACGTTCGGAGGCTTCCCGGCGTCTTCGGCGTCGCTGAGCGGCACTTTCCGGAGGTCCCCGCCCCGCTTGTCGGCGGCGCGGTCGCGGGCATGGTTCACGAGAATCCGCCGCATCATGACCGCTGCGAGGCCTACGAACTGCGCCCGGTTCTTCCAGTTCACCTGCCGCTGATCGACCAGCCGCATGTACGCCTCGTGAACGAGCGCTGTGGGTTGGAGGGTGTGGTCGCGGCGCTCGCGGAGCAGATACGCGGCAGCGAGCCGGCGGAGCTCATCGTAGACGAGCGGCAGCATCTCGTCGAGCGCGCGCTCGTCGCCCTCGCTCCAGTCGAGCAGCAGTCGTGTGACAGGTTGTGGCGCGGACATCCCCCTCGTGCTCGCAGTAGGGGGTGAGGGATTCTAGCACCGGCCCGGGCGTTATCTCCGTGACCAACGACGACGACGGTGCCGGGAGACGCCGCTCCCCTCATGCCAGTAACGCCCGGTTCCGTCCGGAAGTCCGTCATTGGATCGCGATGGCCCGAAGGGAGACCTCAAGGTGACGTTCGAATCGTGCAAATGACCTGATCTAATGTTTAACGGCAAGTAAACGCAATTGATGGGCTGGATCTTCGGTCTTATGTTCGCGGTTGGGTTCCTGTACTTCGGGGGTGCCCAGATTCAGGCGCTGCTTGTCGAACGCGGTCCCACGTCTCTCTCATGCCGCGAATTCCTGGAACGAGGCTCGAGCGCTCGCTGGGTATCGTTGCGCGAGTGCCGGCTCGATTGGACGCACGCGCGCGAATCTCAGGCGACACGCTACAGGAAGGCGCTCTTCGTGCAGGCCACGTCTCCAGATCATCGTAGTCAGCGGCAATTGTTCATCCGCGTCTTCCCGGACGACGTCGATCGTAACCGCACGACCTGGGAGGGCATGTTGGACACACCCTCCGTCGACTCAATTCCCGACTTCGCCAATGGACCGTCGGCGCACATTCTCTATCCCAACCGGCCGAGCGTCTGGGAGATGGTGCTGGCGGTGGTCCCGACGCTCCTCTTCGTGACTGCCGCAACTCGCGCCCGTCGCCGTGCCGCACGGCGCGCTGACGACCTGCGTCATCTGCGGACTCGGTTCCCGCCCGATCATGACTCGAGCCGCGTTGTGTTCGTCGACGTTGATGGCGTCGTCCGCGCGTCTCGCGTCGTTGTCATCGCTGTGCTGCTGGCCATCGTGCCGACGACGTTTGCGAGCGTTGCCGTCGCGCTCAGCACCACGAGAGCCGCCGCCATTGCCTGGTCGATCAGCGCGTTGCTCGCGGCGGCGAGCATCGCCATAGCGGTGTACCGGGAGCGCCTGACCCTGGATGATCGCCTGCTGATTGTCGGCCGCGCGGCCCTGGTTGGATCGGCGGCGATCGTTGTCCCTCTTTGCCTCGTAATGGGCGGACTCGAACCCGCTCTCACGGCCTTGCCGCTGCTGCTCTCTGCCGTCATATCGATGCGCGCCCGTCGCAGCCTGCTCGCGGCGACGAGTGCGCTGGTGATGAAACTGGTTCGCGCGACGCCGCTTGAGCGGCAGAAACGCGTGTGGCACTCCTCGGCCGGCCGCCGTCCCGTTCGCGTCGTCCTTTACCGGGTCGGTGCTATCGCGGTTGCGGGTGTTGGGGTTCTCACCAGGGTCGTCACGGGAACGAGTGTTCTGTTATGGATGGCAGGGGGAGCGGCGATCATCCTCTGGAATCGCGGAACCAGGCACGCAACCTTCGACGCAGCCACCGTGATGGAACGCGATCCGCGCCCTCCTGTCCTGCTGCTGCGCTCGTTCGGCGACGATGACCTCGAGGCGAAAGGGACCAGCCCGCTGCCATGGTCGTACGCACAAACGCTGGCGTTCGTCGCCGCCACGCGACTTCAGGTGCTCGGCCCTGTCGTCGCGATCGCGCCGCCAAACGAGGGGCTTCCGCCACTTGGGCCCTACCGTGTGTTTGTGCGAAAGGGCGATTGGCGTGCCGAGGTGGATGCCCTCATCGCCAGGGCGCGGGCAGTGGTGTTGTTCCTTGGTTTTTCAGAAGGCGTGCTGTGGGAGTTCCGCCGGTTGATGGATGGCGAACGTGCGGGCGACCTGATGCTCGTCGTTCCGCCGGCGGAGCCTGCCAGCCTCGAGAAGCGCTGGGAGGCCCTAATCGAGGTTACACAGGATTATCCCGCATGGGACGTCGTCGGCACGCTTGACCCGCTCTCGACGTTGCTCATCAAACGTCTGCCCGATGAACGGCTGCTGGTGTTTCGTGGCCCCCATCGCAACGCCGCATACGACTGGGCCTTTCAGCTCTGTGCCGCCAGCCGGTACGTGCCGGGCGAGAGCATCGTCGCGTAACAGAGGTGAGAGCAGCGCAGCCGGAATAGGTTAGGGGCTTGGTTTGCCTTTGCGGCGCCTCGAACGCGAGGTCATGGCGACGACGAACGGCAGCGCGATCACAACCAGCGCGGCGGAAGAGCTTGCGTCCGGGACGGACTCTACGACGTCAAACCGGCTGAGAAACGACGCGCTGTCGCCAGGCGTGAGCGAAAAGCGAAGTTGAATGCCGATATGACTCGTGACCGGGACGCCGTTGAGAAAGGGGCCGAATGCTGCAGAAGCGGTGTTCGAGCCGAAATCAGGCGCGATGACACTGAACGGGTCGTTCAGCAACGTTGCGACCGTGGCTCCGTCGATTTGGGCTGCGTACAACGCCTGTCCTCCCACCGTGGCGACGGTTGCGCCGCCGGCCCTTCCGCCGTCGATGACGCTTGTGCTGACGTTGCCGCTGATAAAGTTGGGCGCTGGAAACGTCGTCGGCAGCCCGACGAATGCCGAGAAGATTAGCGTGGTGTCGCTGTTGTTGAACACCAGGATGTTATTGAGAACGAACGGATCGGGATCCCACTGGAGCTGTTCGATCGTCAGATGAGCCAAGTTGCCGAGAATCTCGAAATGCTTTTGTTCGTTTAGTTCATAGCCGCCGTCGGCGTTGGTTGCCCGACGATAGTCGCT
This sequence comes from uncultured Acidimicrobiia bacterium, assembly GCA_963784445.1. Classification (GTDB taxonomy): domain Bacteria; phylum Acidobacteriota; class Vicinamibacteria; order Vicinamibacterales; family UBA2999; genus 12-FULL-67-14b. The sequence continues at coordinate 635,874 of CAWARO010000005.1, forward strand.
GTCGGACGGCGAATAGGTGAACTTCGCAGAGTTGCCCTCAATACTTATCTCGATGCTTGGGAATGTGATCGGCCCGGCAAACGCCTGGGATGCTCCGCCGGTTATGGCGAAAGAAACCGCTAGCGCGGCGCAGAAGGACCCCAAAGATCGTCGTGACAAGTTCATTAGCTCGACCCCCATATCGCTGGCGAGAGGACTACTCTGCGACAAGCGCAGACACGGCGCGCATCAGCTGGCTGCAGCATTATGCAGACAATAATGAAAAGAGCAACTTTTTTTGTTTTTCACTGGCCGCTCGGTGGCAAGAGCTTTACTGCTTCATCAATAAACTTCGCCGGAACGACTTCCGCCATGAAAAGAGGCGTATCGGAGCCGTACATCCGTTGGGACACGACGCCGGCGATGTAGCGGTGTGCCAGGCCCTGGCCAGATACGCCTCCGATCATTCGATCTGAATAGTCAAAGTAGACCGGCCCACCGCTGTTGCCTTCGAATGTTGGCACGCCGAGGAGAAATGATGTCAGGACAGCGCCCGGTACGTGAATCGGAGTAGCGACCGCACCCCGACGCAACATTGGGTATCCCTGGGGGTTTGCCGTCCTGCAGAGCGGGTAACCAAGGGCGAACATTTCATCACCAGGGTGAATACCTAATTTGGCGAACACTTCATCGGTGGCCAATGCAGGCCAGTTCACCATCGCATGCGCGTTATTGTTCGGCAAGGTGACGCGCATCACCGATATGTCCGCGTTCGGATGCTTCGCGTAAAGACGTATACCTGATTTGCGAATTGGCACCGTCACGACCGTTCGCACGACTTGGTCGTCACGCTTCAGTCGAATAGCGAATCGAGCATTATCTCCGCCGATTCTCTCGAGCACATGCGCCGCTGTGACAAATGTGTATTGTGATGTTTCGGACGTTTGATTGGATGGCCCGCCAATGAAGAAGCCGCTGCCACACGTCTCCTTTCCTGCGTTGATAGACGGCCCACCAATTTGAATCGTCGCGTCCATCATGGCCGTATTGAATTCGACCTCTCTCTGCGCGTCGATTGGTCGGCCGATCGAAAGACCTGCCCAGAGCGTGGCCAGAAGGACAAAGGCTGGTTTCAGCATTCAGGGTTCATCTTGCACCGTGGAGACAGGCAACGCCAACAGCTGGAACTGATCTGTCAGAATGTCGCCGCACCGATGTCAGCAAACCTGATCATCGAATTTGCTAAGAAAAATTGGAGGCGCCGCCCGTGGTTCGACAAGCTCCCACGCCCTGAGCGAAGTCGAAGGGCGGATTTGAACCGGGGATGGAGGTTTTGCAGGCAGGGCGAGGTTCTCTATCTGTTGACTCGTCTTGCGTCTGGTTGGCCCTGCCCTCGCCTCTTACGACAATCCAGCTAAGAACGTCGCGAGACTGTAGCTGTGTGTTCCAGTTCTGTGCCACAGCTAGAGCACGGCGATGTCGAGCTCGGACAAGCGCGCGGGGTCTCCAATGGCCTCGAGCCGTGCAACCTTGTCATCCGTGAAGGTAAAGATCAGCACGCGGGCCAGCTTGCCGCGTGGCGCGAAGATCACTCCGACCGACCCACTGATAAGCGCCGGCTGGACGAATCGCATCCCTCGTGAGAGCGCAATGAGTTGTGCCGCCCACGTCGAGGCGCCCGTGAGCTCACGCGCCTTGCCCGCTTCCGCTGCCGGAGCATCGGTGCGCACGACGCCATCAAAGCGGGAAGCAGCATCGATGTGCAGGACGGCGTCCGGATCGAGCACGGCGAGCAGGCCTTGCAGGTCGCCGGCGCGCACCGCCCTGAGAAACGCCTCCACCACTTCGCGCTGACGAGCCCGGCCGGCATCCGATGAGGTGGGCGAGCCGCGCACTCGCCGGCGCGCGCGGCTCGCGAGCTGCTTTGCGGCGTCCGGCGATCGATCGACGATGGGAGCGATCTCGTCGAACGGCATGGCGAACAGGTCATGCAGGACGAACGCCAGGCGTTCTGCAGGTGTCAGCGTGTCGAGCACGACCAGTAACGCTACCCCGACCGCGTCGGCGAGCATCGCTTCGCCTTCAGGATCGGCGCCTTCACCACGCACGACGCGCGGCTCGGTGACCTGTGTGTCGATTGACTCTTCGCGGCGTGATTTCCGCGAGCGCAACATGTCCAAGCAGACCCGCGAGACGACGGTCGTCAACCAGCCGCTGAGGTTCTCGACCGCGTCCGGGTCAATGCGATGGAGACGCAGCCACGCTTCCTGCACCGCGTCCTCGGCCTCGCTCAGCGAGCCGAGCATGCGGTAGGCCACTCCGCGCAAACGCGGCCGATTCTCTTCGAAACTCCTGGTTAGCCAACCCTGCTCATGCATGTGTCACGTTCCCGCGCTTTGATCCGTCATACCCCTGACGAACGACAACGGTCAAAGGTGACAAGGGATTCCGTCTCAAGGTCTGGAGCCACGAGTAACAACATGATCGGATGGACATTACGCAGAGCGATTGCAGCCACCGCCTTGATCGCAGGGTTGGGCCTTGCTGTGCCGGCGGCCGCACAGGTCTCGGATCAGGCATCGACAAACGCCTACATCGTAACTCCCAAGCGAGTCATGGCCAGTGGGGCCGCCGTGACAGGACTAATCGCCGCGGTGATAGGTGCGCTGGCTCTGACTCGGTCCGTTGGTGGCGCCGGGAACGGGCGACGCGGGGCGATCGTGGCCTTGGTGCTCGGGCCGATCGGCTTAGCGATGGGTGGGCTGGTGGTGGCTACTGCCGATGGCGGTATCGGCACTGGCAATGGGTTGGCCGGGGGCATCGTGGCAATAGTCGTAGGATTAGTCGGCACGACCATGGGCGGCCTCGCTCTCGTCCGCTCGCGCCGCACCGCCTGACCCTCAGTTGCAACGACCGGCCGCGAATCACTTCAATTGTCTATCTCCGCTATGGGACACTACCGCGAACTCATGAGACTGATTGCGGCCTTGAGCCTCGTTGCGCTGATCGGACCCCCTTTCGTCACATCGCCGGCCGCGACTGGAGAACGGCAAACGTCGAGCCAGCAGGCGAATTCCGACACGTCAGCACGCTGGCCCCGGTTTCGTGGACCCGACTCAAACCCGGTCTCCGACAATCCCAACCTTCCCGTCACGTGGTCCAGGACTGAAAACGTTGAGTGGGTCGCCGACGTTCCGGGAGTCGGCTGGTCGTCGCCGGTGGTGTGGGGAACACGAGTGTTTCTCACTGCTGCGACGAGTCAGCAGCAGATGAAGCCACCGTCGCTCGGAACAGAGTTCAGCAACGAGTACATCGCCGAGCTGCGGAAGCAGGGCCTTTCGGCTGACGAGATCAACCAGCGGCTCTGGGCGCGGGACCGCGAGATGCCGCAAGACATCGTCATCAACCTGGTGCTGTTTTGCTACGACCTCGAGAGCGGGAAGCGGCTGTGGGAACGCCAGATCTATCACGGTCACCCGCGGGGCGGACGTCACGTCAAGAACAGCTTTGCCTCAGAAACGCCGGTCACCGACGGCGACCGCGTCTACGCGTATTTTACCGACTACGGCCTCTACGCGTTCGATTTCGACGGGACACCAGTCTGGGCCACGCCGTTCGACCGCCGACCGACCATCCGTGATTACGGGACCGGCTCCTCGCCGGCGTTGCATCGGGACCGCTTGTTCGTGTTGAACGACAACGAGGAGCAAAGCTTTCTCGCCGCCTTTGACGCGCGGACCGGCAAGGAGCTCTGGCGCACGCCGCGGACGGTCACACCCGCCAGGAAGACCGGCTGGTCGACGCCATTCGTGTGGGAGAACAGGCTGCGCACGGAAGTGGTAACTCTGGGACCGGGCGTGGCCATCAGCTACAGTCTCGATGGCCGCGAGTTGTGGCGTATCAATCGGATGGGAGCGGTGGCCATCCAGAGTCCTTTCGCGTGGAACGACATCTTGTTTGTGACCTCCGGCACATCCGGCGACGATAACAAACCCATCGCCGCCATTCGCGCCGGCGGTGTGGGCGATATCACCCCGCCCGAGCCAGGCAACAAGAACGCCCACGTCGTGTGGTACGACCGGATTGCTGGCGGCACCTATCTGCCGACGCCGGTGCTCTACAGAAACGCGCTGTATGTCCTGTACGATAAAGGAATCATCTCGCGCTACAAGGTTGAAACCGGCGAGCGTATCTTTCGAGCGCGCGTCGCTCCGGGCGCCGCCGCGTTTACGGCCTCCCCGTGGGCCTACGATGGAAAGGTTTTCCTGCTGAGCGAGGAAGGCAACACGTTCGTGATCGAGGCAGGAGACGAGTACCGGCTGCTGCGCGTCAATTCACTCGACGAATTCGCTTTGTCGACGCCGGCCATCGTCGGGGACCGCCTGTTGATCCGTACTCAGAGTCGCCTCTACTCCATTCGTAATCGCCGTTAGTCTGCCGCGCGCTGGTTGCTCCTTGTAGTTACCGTTCTTCCAGGTCGGGTCACTGCTATCGTTCGAGCGCTGCGCGGTCCCACCCGGCGAGTGTCGCCGCGGCGTCGTAGGTGCTCGCAACAAAATCGGCAATCGCACGCTCCGGCGATGCCGCGGTCCGCACGGCCTCGTACGGCAGGATGAACTCGCCGAGCCCGGCGTGATAGTAGCTGGCGTCCGGCCGCGAGCGAACGGCCTTGAGGCCAGCGGGTTCGGGAACCGCGTACGCATAGAACGCGGCCTCATCGATCTGTCCTCCGCCTGGCCAGAAGCCGTGGCTGATGACTTCCTTTGAGTAGGCTTCGCGCATGAATGCAGGGCCTTCGCGCGGTGGCGCCGGTCGCCCTGAAAACCGCGTCACCGCGAGGTCGAAACCGCCCCAGAAGAAATGAACCGGGCTTGCCTTTCCCACGAAGCTGCACCGTGTCTCGGTGAGCACCCGCGCGCTCGACCGTAGCACGCGCCAAAAGCGGTGACGGCAATAGCGTCATACGCGTCGTGATCAATCCTGATCGAGGCGCAGTGCCGTTGGCATCTTAACCGAGACTGGCCAGATCTTCACCGGCAGCGACATCTCGGCCAGCTGCGTCATGACCTGGCTGTAGAAACCAGCAACCGGTTGCGGTCGGAGCGCGATAGTCCGGGTGTCGCCATCGGTGGTGCGGGTGATCAACTGATGGTCGACGAAGTCGAACTCCATCGTGAAAGACCGCTCACCGAAGGGCAGCAACGGTGTCGAGTTCCTCGAGATTCATCAGCTGTGGCCGAGTGCCGGCCTGGACCGGCCTGCGCTCCCCTTTCTCTGTGCCCGGTCGAGCGAGCAACGTTACCGATGTGAGGTTTAACGGTGGGCTACTTCCCGATCAGCCGTTCCTTGATTCCGTCACTCCCCCTGAGGAACTTCACGAGATCGGCACTTAGTACGAGAGAGTGTTCGTCGTTACCACTTTGAGGACGCCACACGTACCCGATTGTGGACGCGCGCGGAAGGTAGGCCAGGACACCATATCCGAGCTTCTGGCGGCCTTCGCCTGCGTCGCGCCATGCCATCGCAAAGGATCCACCCCAGCGCTGGCGCATCTTCTCTTCCTTCCAGCTCCATCGGTAGATGCCCGCCAACTCCAAGAGGAGTGATTCCGAAGGCTGACGATCCGACGCGTTCCGCGTGAGCTCGAACGCCGCGCCCGGGTGAGCAAAGATCCATTGGGACGTTGGCGGTGCGTCGAAGCCCGCGGTCTTCCGGTACAGGGCACCGTTCAAGGCCAGTTCCCAGGGGTATTGGCCCCGTGCAGATCCGAGATACGCGCGCCACTGCTTGTCGAGGAGTTCCAACTGCGCTGCGAAAGCGTTTCGGGCAGTCTCGCTCGCTTTTGTCAGCGTTCGCCGAAAGAGAGTCGCCAGCTCGATGAGCGTCTGCGCACTACTGGAGGCGGCGGTACACGCTGGGCCATCGCTGCATGTCTGGAGCTTGCCCTCGAAATCAATCTCGTACTGTTCGTCTGCGAATAGGACGAGATCCTCCATGATCCATGCCGCGGCCGCCGCACGCCCGTTCTCAACGAACTGGGCGAGGGATAGCCCCATTCGAGTCAGCAGGATGCCGCCTTCTTGACTGAGATCGGCGGCCGCCCGTGTCTCTTGAAGAATCGACCGTAGCCCTTCTGCGACTTGCTCTCGTTTCGGTGGCGCTCCTTCTAACAGCGGCTTCACCTTCTGACATATCGGTGACTCGCAGGCAGAGGCGCCGAGGCACCCTGCACTGTTGAGGGTGCGTACGTGCGCTATCGCCTCCGTTGCGCTCCCGACGGCTTTCGTCCTGTCACAGGATTGCGCTTCGACAGGCCACGGAAAGAATAAGGCAGCGCTTAGGGCAAGAAGGGCTATCAGCCGCGTGTTCGCGTATGTCATAACCACTGGCTCCTGACGTTATGCACCGAAGAATGCGTCCCAGATGGAGCGCACCTTTGTCCAGTCGTCAGATCTCGCGGGCTGCATCAGCTCAAGACGTTGCA
>CAWARO010000006.1:0-1275212 GCA_963784445.1 uncultured Acidimicrobiia bacterium
CGCTTCACCGCTATGCGCAGGTCCGCCGAGAGTCTCCGCCCGCGCGAACTGCTTTGCGGTGCTAGGTCATCTGGTCCTGGCCATGTCTTCCCGTGACCACCCGCCTGCCCAGACACTTCGAGAGACGCACGTCCCTGTCGTACACCTCGACTGCGCAACCCGTAACCGGCACCCCATCGACAAATCACACATAGCCCTGCACAACGAATCGCCGGTGTCGCCGGCCTCGCCGCCCCGCTGTTGACGCCTTCGATGGCCGCGGTCGCGTGATTGTCCCGCGCGGCCGCCACCTTCCTCGTCCGGGTGCTCGTCTCGCGCTTTCGTCTGCTTGCCATCTTGCCTCCGTGTGGTGCTTCTACTTCTTCTTGTTCTTGTCCGGATTTCTATTCTTGGGGGTGGGCCGCAGTGCAGCCAGCCGTTTGTCGATTTCCGCGTTGACTTCTGTCAGGAACTTCTATTCGGTTGATCTGGTCATCGCTGAAGGTCTTCTTTAGCCCCGCTTTCAACGTGGTCAATTCATCCTTCGTAGACGCGACATCGACGATTGTCTTGATCGCGAGGGCACGTGCCTGGTCTGATGCGGACCAAAACGTTACTCCCGGCAAAGGTGCCGTTATGCCCCGCAACCACTTCAGCGCGTGTGTTCGGGTCGCTCTTGTACGTCTGCGCAAACAACTGCGAATAGTCCAGGGCTTCAGAGTTGGCTGGCTGTAACCATCCGCCCCAAATTTGGCCGTCATTTCCTGCGATATTCGAGCTGCTTGCTCCTCTTCGTAATGCCCGCTCTTTTCAAGCGATCATTTCCGCTATCAAGCCAGGTCCTGCTGTCGAAAAGGGCTTTGTTTTGGTCTGCGATGATGAGGCTGGAATCTCGTACCGCGCGTTCATGAAGCACGTGCAGGTGTTCGTGCGCCAAGATTATGTTCATATCGGTGGGAGCGTTGCTGTGAAAGACCACTACGGGGATGTCGTACGTGTCGTAGCAAGTCGTGTCCTCTGTTGCCGTCGACCGTTCTGTTCTGTGACGGCTTATAAGGAAGGGTCCGTCCTGGCGCTGGTGACTCGATGCCGAGCCCTCCCCGTGGGACAAAATAGACCTTCGCATCTTCTCTTCCTGGAGCACCTTGGTCGGTCCTGACGTCCGCCGGATTCTCGCCGCCGTACGCCATGTCCTTCCATATCGGATGGTCCTTGCCTGCGCCGCTGCGGAACTTGTTGAAGTCCTCGAGGGTGTTGATCTTCGCGGACACCTGCGCCGGTTTCTTCTTCTGCCTGCCCCCGGCGTCGAGGTAGGAGAGCGGATTGCCGCCGACGTAACCGAACAGGGTTTGTTCCGTCTACCAGCCCGGCCGGGTCGGCGCTCGCCCACCTGCCAACCAGGCCATAATACCGCGCCCCGTGATAGTCAGCCCGCTCTCCTCATCCCGCTCCATGCCCGTGTACCGATAGCGCTTGGCGGCGCCTCGAGCGCCGATTCCAGCAGCGGTACGCGCTCGTGCCGTAGGGGTGGTATTCCTCGTAGGAAATGACGTGCGCGGCTGTCGTCCAGCTCGAGCGCTGACCGAGCCGAGGTGATTGCCGTACTGGTAGCGGAAGAGCGTCTGCTCCGGACGCGAGACCGTCGGGCCTGGCTGGCGGCGGCTTGCGACGATGACGTCGTCGACCAGCAGCACGCGCTGCTCGCCTTCGAACAGGTGGAGCGATTCGATCTCCTCGACGACGGCGCCTTGCGGATCGCGGCGGCGGTAGAGCTCGTAGCCGCCGAGGTAGATGCGGTCCTCGGTGCTGCCGCCGTTGCGCGCTCGAGTGCGTTTGCGGGTGCGCTGCTTGTCGATGCCGTAGCTGTAGTAGGCGCTCAGCCGCCGCCAGCCAGGTCGAGCCCGCGGATCATGTCGCGCCAGTCCCAGCGCACGTCCTGGCCCGGCGCGGTGTTGGCGAGGTTGAGCATGTTGCCGTGCGGGTCGTGGCGATAGGTCGATCGCCTGCGCAGCGGTCGCCGCCGTACCACGTCTGCCACAGCCGGTTGCTCGCCGGCTGCGTCGTGTCCTCGTACGCGTAGGCGTAGTCGCGCGTCCAGCTGCCGCCGGGCTGCCCGGCAGAGCTGCGGCGACGTGCCGCATCGACGATGTTGCCGACCGCGTCGTAGCGGTAGCGCTGGGTGTAGTTGCGCAGTGCCGTCGGCGACGGGAACGTGCCGACTCGGCCAGACGGCCCTTCGGCGTGCGGTGGCGGCGCCGACCGCGGCCGCGTTCTCGCGGCCGGTCGCCTCGATCAGCCGGTAGAGCGCGTCGTAGGTGTAGTCGCTGCTCGGCTCGACCTGCTGGTTGGCGAACCAGATGGTCGTGCTGCGCATCGTCCTCGATGTGCGGTGATGTTGCCGACCGCGTCGTAGGTGTAGTGCAGGTTCTGCACGCCGCACGGCCGCGCCGGCGGGCCGCGTCGGCGTTGCCGGCGCAATCGCCCGCGAACGCGTCGGACGGCGCGTGAAGAGGTGCACCAGCCGGAAGGTCTCCGGGTCGTAGGTGTAGCGAGTGGTCGTGCCGTTGCCGAGCTCGAGGCTCAGCTTCTGGCCCTTGGCGTTCTAGGTGATCCGCGTGATCGCCTGACGTTCGCTGCCGTCCGCGTGTCCGGACGAAGCGCGGCGCGACCGTCGGCCCGGTCTGCTTCGTGGCCCGGACGTGCAGCTCTCCGATGCCAGCAGCGCCACGCTGGTTGTACTCGGCACGTAGACCGCCACGCGGTCGCTGTGCCCCGGCTGCACGCGATGTCGCGATGCCAGTTGTAGAGCGTGGTCATGCGGCCGAGCGCGTCGTACTCGGTGATCTGGCGGAACGTCTCCGGCTCGAGCAGCGCCGCGCGGTTCGCCACGTTCCAGTCCACGACCGCGGCGCCGCGACATCCGGCCGACCAGCGTGCGCGTGACCTCCTCGAGCGCGCCTTTGAAGTCGACCCGCTCGACGGTCGCCAGGCCGCTCGGGTCGTAGTGCCGGTCGCCTGACCGATCAGGTTGCGCGCCTGCGCGGCCGCGAGCGCCGCTGATCGTCACGCCCGCCGGCGACTGAAGTCGTCCGTGTCGCGATACTCGAAGGCTTCGATCAGCGCCGCCGCGTCGTCGTTGATCGTCAGCCACTGCTCGATCGGGCCGGTGGAGCGCGTCGTAGCGCGTGTGGAAGCAGCGCGGCGCTCGGCGACCGCGGTGCCGTCATCGGGCTGCCGCTCGTTGCAGTCCCAGCGCCAGCATCGGCTTGCCGGCGGCGTCCATCAGCATCCAGCGGTCGCCGGCGTCCATGCTGTGCTGGAAGAGCAGGTTGCCGGCGATGTCGTAGCAGGGACGCCGCAGCTCGTCGGGCAGGTCGCGTCGCGTCGTGATGCGTCGTGTCGGCCTGCGCCGGCGTGATGTACTGCATCACCAGGTTGCCGCGCGCGTCGCGGATCCACAGCGGCTTGCCCTCGGCGTCGAGCTTGGTGAAGGTGAGCGTAGCGCTCGTCCGTACGCGGTCGCCACGTGCGCGTCGCGCGGTCCGGTTGTGCGCGATGGCGATGACCTCGCGGCCCGAGGCTGTCGAGGATCGTGAGCGCCGGCGTGTCCGCGTGCTGCGCCGCCAGCCGCGGCGCGCGCGTCTGGGGTCGTCGAACTCGGCGAACCGCGGCTGCGCCGGATCCGTGCGCCGGTGCGAGTCGCTGCGCATACCAGTCGGCTGTCGTAGCACGGTGTCGTTCGCGTCGAAGGTCGTGACGTGCCACGGCGAGAACTCGACCCGGCTGAAGGTGCCGTCCGGCAGCTCGGTGCGCACCAGCCGGCCGGCCGCGTCGTAGTACATGAGCGGCGTGACGCCGACCTCCTCGTGCGCGTCGCCCTCGCAGCGGCAGCTCGGCGCTGCGCTGAAGTACGGCTCGTACTGCTTGACCGGCTTGCCCTTGTTGTTGAGCACGGTCTTGCCGCTTGACGATCCAGCGCAGCGGTGCCGCCGGCCTGCTCCGGCTCGGCCTGCGCCTCGCTTCATCAGCACGTTGCCCGTCGCCGTCCGAGCACTCGAAGGCGACCTGCAGCGGGCTGGCGGGTCGCCGGCCGCCAGCGACGCCACATGCGTCTCGCGCAGCGATCGCGCAGGCGCCGGCCGGCCGCGCGCCCCAGGCCGACTTGCCGCCGCGTCGATCGGCTTCGCCGAAGTGGTAGACGAAGCGGGTGGTCGCGTTGCCGAGCAGGGCCGAACGGTCGCGCGCCTGCGTCACCGTCAGCTGCCGGCAGGTCGAAGTGCGCGAGCGTCCGCGGCAGATCCGGATTGGCGAGCGCGTCGTCGTAGCCGGCGAGGTCGTCGGCCTCGTCGCCCTTGCCCTTGACGCGCCACGGCGACCGACCATGCCGAGCGACGTCGAAGCACACCTCGGTGCGGTTGCCGTTGATGTCCTCGATCTCGCGCGGCGCCAGCACGCGGTAGTCGAAGCGCGGTCGACCCGCGCGTGCGTCGTTGCCGAGCGCGTCGGTGGTCGACTGCGATGAAGAGATCGTCGCGCGTCGTAGTGCGAGCGTCGGTCACGTTGCCGAACGGGTCGGTGTAGCGCTCGGGCAGATAGAAGTGCTCGCGCGGCGTCCGGCGGCGAAACCCGGCGATGCCGGAGCGCATCCAGTACTGGCCGGCGGCCTCGGCGCCGAACCGGTCGGAGCGTCGCGTCCCGCCGAGATAGCCGCTCGTCGTGCGGTCGTCGAGCGTCGCGCGCCGAGCCGCCGCGCGTCGCATCGCTGTCGAGCTGTGCGGTCCGTGAAGACGGCGTCGAGCAGCGTCGTCGGTCAGCGCGAGCTTGTAGTCCTCGTAGGTCGAGGCCCGAGCGCGGCCGAGCTGTGCCGAGCGCGCAGCGGGCCGCGTCAGGTCGTCGTCGAAGAACAGCGTGCGCGACGTGCTCGACCAGCCGCTTCTGCGCCGGCGTGCCGCGCGGCGAGCTCGTGGTACGGCTTCGTGGACTCGACGGGCCGAGCGCCTCGCCGGCCGGCTGATCGAGCGCGTCGCTCAGCCGATACGCGCGAAGCTCGGCGAGGTCGAAGTAGCGGCCGTCTGCGCCGGCGCGAGACGCCGGTGAGCTCGTAGGTCAGCACCTCGCACGGCACGCGCAGCCGGTAGATCGTCGATCGGCGCCGCTGCCACGGTCGTGCGGGACGTCGTTCGTGTACCGCGTCTCGGTGTAGGCGAGGTGCAGCTCGCGCCTGCACCTCGCGGATCAGCGCCGAGCTGTCGCGGCGTCGAGCGCCGCGTCGTCGATGCCGCGCGGACCGCGGATAGCCGACCGCGACGGACTGCAGCGACGTTGCCGAGCTCGTCGAACGACAGGTTCAGCGTGTGCGCGATCCGCGGATCCGGCTTCAGCGAGCGTCCGCGCCGGTGACGGGCGCAGATCGAGCTCGTAGTGATAGGTGAGCGCCTCGCTCTCGGTGACGAGGAAGACCGCGTGCCGGTTGGCGCCCTGCGGCTGCAGGCGCCGGATGTGGCAGTTGTGGTCGGCGGCCGAGAACAGCCGCACCGGGACGTGCTCGCCGGCTGCCTCCAGCGCGTCGACGTCGAGCTCGTAGATCTCCTGCCGCAGCATCATGCCCTTGCAGGCGCGCAGCGCCTCGCGCCATTCGTCGGCGGTCAGGTCCTCGGCGCCGAGATCCGGCTCGGGCAGCGGCTTCTCCGCGAAGCCGCCGTCGATCGTCGACGCGGCCGGAGAGCGCTGCGAGCCAGTGCGGGAAAGTACTCGCTCTCGAACTGCGTGAGGATGCGCTCGCGGTCGAGCGCCGCGCCGGTGTGGAACCAGGTGATGGTCTTGACCGGCGGCTGGTAGAGCGTGCGGTCGGCGGTGATGTACGGGCTGTCGGCGTTGCCGGCGGCGAACTTGCCGAACGACTCGACGTCGACCTGCTCGACGCGACCGAAGCCGCGGAACTCGCGCTCGACGCCGTCGAAGTAGCCGTGGTGGTAGCTGTACGTGCTGGAGAACGGTGTGCCGCGCCACTGGTCCGTCACGGTCGACCCGCTCGACGCACGTGCACCGGGAACGGCAGCTTGCGTGATCCACGGCCTGCCCGGCGCGCTTGTCGGCCAGGTAGAACTTCGTCGACGGCGCGTACTCGACGCGCGTCTCGGCGCCGAGGTTGTTCCTGATCTCGACCAGCAGGTGCGGCTTCTGTCCGCCCATCAGATCGACGTAGCGCAGCGGCCGCGCGCGCGTCGCCGGGCAGCGGCGAGGACCACACCAGGCAGGCGGTGCCGTTGCCGAGCAGGTCGACGACCGCGACGGTCGACGAGGTCGTCGATCCGCGGGAACGCGTCGAGCGTCGTCGGCCGGCGCTCCAGCCGTTGCCGGACTGGTTGAAGTAGACGTCGCCCGCCGTCGCGGCCGAGGTAGATGATGTCGGTGGTGCCGGAGCCGTCGATGTCGGCGAGGCGGATGCGGCGCTGGTCGAACTGATCCGGGCTGGTCGAACCAGCGGCGCGTCGTCCATCGTCGACCTTGGCGCCGAAGCGGCCGTAGCCAGGTTCGGCCAGTAGCACACCTCGCCGTTGCGGATGCGGACAGGTCGGTCAGCCCGTCGCCGGACATGTCGGCGAGGTAGATCGACTGCGTGCCGTCGGCGAACACCAGCGCGGGCCTCGCTCCTCGTCGAGCGCCGGCGGCACGCGCTCCGCCGGGCCGAAGCCGTCCTCCGCCAGCGACGGGTACCAGGTGAAGCGCGTCGTCCTCGGTGATCAGCACGTCGGCGAGGCCGTCGCCGGTCAGGTCGACGAAGCGCAGGTTCGGGTCGCGTCCAGTCGATGTCGGGCAGCGACGCGAACGGCGCGAACGGCTCCCAGTCCGTCGTCGGTCGTGCGCTCGAAGAAGCCCGGCGTCGGCCCGTCGAACTCGACGAGGTCGAGCTGGCCGTCGCCGGCGAGATCGAGGAGCTGCTGCCCGCCGCCGTCGCGAGGCGATGCGCGCCGGACGGATCGCGGGCGCGACGCGCTCTCGAGCCGGGCCGAACCGGCCCGTCGCTGAGGTTGCGCTTGTAGAACCAGCGCGTCCGCCTGCTCGGTGAGGACCCCGGACAGCCCCTCGCCGTCGAGATCGACCCACTGATAGGCGACGCCGTCGAGTGCCGCCGGGCAGGTTCTCGAGCGTCTCGCGCGTCGAGCGTCGCGCACCTCGTCTCGATCGACGCGGCTTGCTGTACTCGAACTCGAGCGGCGGCAGCGATCGCGCAGAACGATACGCCGGATCCGCCGGCGTCGGTCCTGGCGCACGATACGCCGGTACTGGGTCGACCGCGCGATGAGCGAAGCGAGGCCGTTCTCGCGGCCGCGCGTCGTCGCATACTCGAAGTCCGTCGGAGCGGACGAGGCAGTCGTCGCGCGCCGAGCTCGTCCGGGAAAGTGGTGGAACATCAGCACGCGCTCGGCACAGGCGGTAGCGTGCGCACCTCGAAGCCGGCGCGGTAGGTCGAGAACGGATCCGGACGCACCCGCCACGGGCGCACGCGGTCACGGCGGGCGTGAACCGTCTGCCGTCCGTTCGGCATCGACGGGTCAGCTCGATGGCCCTCGCCGTAGTCGAAGACGACCTCGAACAGCCACTCGGCCGTCGGCAGAGGTCGGGCTCGACCAGCCGCGACGACGCGGTTGCCGTACCTGATGCGCTTCAGGTACCGGTTCGGCCGCCGGTGACGCGTCGCGGTTGCGCTCGTTGGCCTGCGAGCGGTCGACGTCGCGCGGCGTCCTCCGGCTCGTACTCGTAGACGATCGCGTTGCCCTTGTCGTCGTAGCTCTCGCAGATCAGCCAGCTGAAGATGCGCGTCGGTGAGCGGGATCGGGATCCGCCGGATCGAAGATCCGCGAGTCGTTGTCGCTTGCCGTACAGGGTCGTGACGTTGTCGCGGGAGATCGAGCGCCAGTGGATCTCGCCGGTTCCGTGTCGCGTCCAGCGCTCGATGCGGGCGAACAGCCCCTCGATCCGCGGCCGGTAGCGCTGACGCGTACCGTCGTACACGCCGGCGCGCTTCGGTCGCTCACCGCGTGGCCTCGAGAACCGGCACGAGGTCCTCGGCGCCGGAGAGGATGAAGACGTCGGACTCCTCGGCGTCGCGGTAGCGCGGCAGGCCCTTGTCGGTCTTCGGGTGATCGCGGGAAGCGAAAGGCTCCAGCCGAAGCCGAAGGGCCCGTTGCCGGCGCCGGAGTCGTAGCGAGAGCGAGAGCTGCGGGCCGAAGCCGGAGCGGCCCGGGCTGGTGGCAATCGGCACGGTCATCGAGCCCGTGCCGGTGACCGGGGTCGCGGCGAACTTCTCGCCGATCCCGCGAATCGCGCCGCCGCCCTTTGGGAAGCGAAAGAGACGGGGGACTTATCAGAAATGAGTCGCTCGGCGCCGAAGGCCCAGCGTGCGGTCCTGGCGGCGATGACTGCCGTGTTGACCCAGCGGCCGCGACCTTCGATCCTTCGTCAGCCCTCATCGGCATTTCCCCAGTCCGAAACCGCCGCTCGAAAACCCGACGCTCACCCTTGAGTCGCTCAACAATGAATCCGGTCGGGTGGTCATCGAGACGAAGTGCTACGAGACGCCTTACCAGTCCCAGTACCGGCGGCAAGAAGCTCGTCACTGTAGCACCGTCTGATCTATTTCTCCGCCTAGGGTCGACGAGGGGCAGAATCTCTGGGCGGTTTTACTCTACGCGGGGCTTGGCATCGGCCAGCCGCACGACGCCGACCCCGACATGAAGCGACCCTCGGCGTCTACCGCTTCGGGACACGCTCGTTCGCCAACGCGAAGAGCCTCCTTCCGTCTGGTGTGCGCAAGAATCGAATGCCTGTCCACCGAATCCGGTCAGTTTCATCTCGGAGATCCCAGGAGTAGATCGATCGCGGTCTCTTCTTGTCGCTATCGATGGATTCTTCGTCTCGCTTGCATTCGCTACTACTGCAAACTCCCTCACCGACCCCACGTCCCGCCTGTTGCGCGAAGATAACACTCGAACCGTCTTCTTCGAGCCGGAGCAATTCACGAGCGTGCTCGGCCAGCTGCCGGCGTCAATCCAGCCGGTGATCGAGTTCGCCTACATCACCGGCTAGCGCATCGACTCGGAGATGCTGACTCTGCAATGGCATTAGGTTGATTCTGCGGGTCGCGAAGTTCGGCTCGAGTCAGGAACGACTAAGAACGGAGAGGCCCCGGTCTTTCCTCTCACCGGGGTTATCTTGCTCGAAGCTCAATCTGCCCTTGAGTGTTCTTCCGAGTGGTGGCCGATAACCCGGTGACCTGAGGCATCCGAAGCCGATTCTCGCCGTCAGCAAGGCATGGAGAGTCGCCTTCATCAATGCTGGCTGGCTGCCCT
This sequence comes from uncultured Acidimicrobiia bacterium, assembly GCA_963784445.1. Lineage (GTDB taxonomy): Bacteria > Acidobacteriota > Vicinamibacteria > Vicinamibacterales > UBA2999 > 12-FULL-67-14b. The sequence goes on from CAWARO010000006.1 coordinate 9,333, forward strand.
GGTCGAACTCCGCCCCGACTTGCGTGCACTGCCGTCCGCAACATGGTCCGCCACGCCGCATGAGTTGATGCGCTGCGCTATCGACGAGTAAATGCCGGAGAGATGAAGAATTGGGAAGGATGGAGGTCCTTTGAACCTCATACCTTCCAGCATCAAGGTCTCCTAACACCTGATGGCGCAGTCGCTTGCCAGGCACCATCGTCCGAGACGAAGAGGATCGTGGGTCCATTTGGGTCCAGAAATCGAGCGGCACTTGTTGTTAGAACGAACAAGCATTTATGAATTCAAGAAAAATTGGAGGCGCCGCCCGGATTTGAACCGGGGATGGAGGTTTTGCAGATTCAGCGGGAATGTCTATGTTGTTGACTCGTCCTGCTTTCTGGTCTCTGCCAAACCCTCGTTTTACCCCGTGTTTGGGCTGTTGTGGACCCAAATTGGTCCCAAGTTTGGGTGGAAGTTTTTCTTAGGTCTTGGGCAATCGCAAGACACCCGCTTACGGGCAATGGGTCGGGCTGATTTGCAGACTATCTTCGCCGGCCCGAAACTAGCGATGGTTGCGCGGGCATGCAACCAGCGGTACTTGCATCTTTGGAGCGGGGCGGCGTAGTGCGCTCCGGCGTAACCTGTACGGTGCGGAAACCTTGTCACGCTGATACCGACTCATACTCGTGAATCACACCTGTGGTGCGCAAATTCTTACGCTGCTCAGCCGGCATCTCAGGCAGCTCATGATTCAAGCCGGTAGTCGTGGTGAAGACCGCCGAGAATCGGTGTCGCGACGATGCGGTGGCCGTCGCGAATCCGATCGGCCGGACGGCGCTGGCGCAAGGTCGGGAGCATCCGGCAGACCTGGTCCGAGGCTCGGTGTGCGGACGTCCGCGATTGTAGTGCGCGACCAAGTGCCGGAGAACTCGGCGGAGGTGACCCTCATTGAACGGGATCAGCCAGTCCAGGCATTCGCGACGAATCGTGCCAATCACCCGTTCGCAGAACGCGTTCGCTTGTGGCGATCGCACCGGCGGCTTGAGAATGGTCAGCCCATCGCCGCGATGCTCCGATCGACACCGTCTGAGTACCCTCGATCTATTGCCAGCGCCGGCGCTCTTAAAAAAAGCCTGCGATGCCGGCAGCGCAGAGGGCTGCGATAACTTGGGGCGCCGGTATGAAAACGGCGACGGCGGCTTTCCCAGAGATCTCGCTCGCGCGCGGTCTCTCTACAAACAAGCGTGCGACGGCGGCAGCGCGAACGGCTGTTCCGACTTTCGAAGGTTTCAATAACAATTTCCACGGCGGGCATACGAGGCGCTCGTTCACCGTTCGCGCGTTATGTGCGGCTTGCAGCTGACTTTCTCGACTCATCAGGGCAACGCGTTTACCCATCGCTGCAAACCTGCCGCGGCCGAGACCGGCGAGCTGCACCTCGAAGGGACCGCCGCACCTGCCGGTAGGGTCCCCTGCCGAAACCCGCGCGGGAACCCCACCCGGCACCTAGCAGCTGACCTAGGTGGATTCCGGCGCAGTCGAGAGGACCCGAGGGAAGTCGATGAAGACGTCGAAAGTGGCTCCCATCAGCAGTTTGACCAGAAAAGCGCGCAGGTGCCGCCTGGTGATCCGCCCAAGGCCTGCCGGTGGTCGCGGTTGGCGTGCTACTCGGACTCGGCGCGACGTTCTTCACGTCGACCACTATGTGGAGCGTGCTATTCGGCGTGACCGCCACCGATCCGGCGACGATGGCAACCGTCCCCGCCGTTCTGATCTTCGCCGCATTCCTCGCCTGCGCCGTGCCGGCGTGGCGGGCCGCATGGGTCGATCCCGCGGAGGTGTTGCGGGAGAGCTGACGCGTCTACGCGTCCTTGAAAAAAGCATCGGCGCTGATCTAGGCTGCAGCTGGCTTCAGGCCGATCCCGTGACCACGTTCATCAGCCATCGCAGCGCCGAGCCGGACCTGTCCCTCGCGCGTCAGACTGCGTCCGCACTCAGAAGTGCCGGATACGTCGTCTTCGTCGCGTCCGACAGCATCAAATGGGGAGACAACTGGCCCAAGCAGGTTGACGACGCGCTGGAGGGGGTGTGAGTACTTCGTCCTGCTGCTGTCGGAGGAATCGGCGCACAGCGAAATGGTGATCGAGGAGGTGAGGCGAGCCAAGCACCTCCGCGAGACGAGGAATACGGGAAAGCCGACGATCCTCACGATTCGCGTCCGCTGCCCGCAGGACGCGATGCTGAATTACGACCTCGACGGATACCTTGCCCGTCTTCAGCAACGATACTGGAACTCGCCGGACGATACCGCGCCGCTGATTTCGGAACTGCTGTCGATTCTCGGCAGCGAGCAGCCGCCGGCGGAGATCGCAAGCCCCGACACGGTGATGCGCGCCCCCGCGCCCGGCGAGGCCGCATCCGCGAGACCGCTGCCAGTCGCCGAGCCGGAGATCCCCGAGGGTCAGGTTACGCTGGCGTCGCGGTTCTATATCGACCGCGGCGTCGAGAGCGAGTGCTACCGCGTGATCGAGAAAGGCGGCGCGCTGATTCGGATCAAGGCGGCGCGTCAGATGGGCAAGACCTCCCTCATGAGCCGCATCATCGCCCGCGGCAGGGAGAAGGGCTACCGCACCGTCGCCCTGAGCTTCCAGATCGCGGACGAGAGTACTTTTGCGGAGCTCGACTCGTTCCTGGGCTGGTTCTGTTCGGCGATTGCGTGGAAGCTCGGGATCGACGCGCCGTACCAGCGCGCCTATGCGCTGAGCGGCAGCAAGGTGCGCGCAACGTCGTACTTCGAACGCTCGCTCCTGAGCGTCGATGCGGCGCCGCTGCTGGTCGCGCTTGACGAAGTGGACCTGGTCTTCGACCATCCGACGCTGGCCACGTCGTTCTTCTCGATGCTCAGGGCTTGGCACTAAGAAGGGAAGAACAGCGAGGTGTGGGGACGTTTGCGATTGGTCATTGTCCATTCCACCGAGGCCTACATTCCGCTCAAGATCAATCAGTCGCCGTTCAACGTTGGACTGCCGGTCAGTCTGCCGGACTTCACCGAACGCACAGGTCGCCGACCTCGCGCGTCGGCACGAGCAGAGCCTCGGTCCGGCGCAGATGACGGCGATGATGTCCTGCTCGGCGGCCACCCGTACTCGACGCGCGTCGTCCTCTACGAGCTGCTGCGGAGCGGCCTGTACTTTCGACGATGTCTGTGCGAACATCGCCACCGAAGCGGGCATCGTCGGCGATCATCTCCGCCGGCATTTCTGGAATCTGAGCAACAACGAGGAGCTCGCGAGCGCGATCGCGCGGGTGGTGTCCTCGGACCAGCCGATCGGACTCAAATCCGAGCACGCGTTCAAGCTCGAAAGCATGGGACTGGTGCACCGTGTCGGGGCGCACGTGAGGCCGCGGTGCGCGCTGTACCGCACTTACTTCAAGAGCGCGCTAGCGGGAGTGGTCTGATGCACCCTGTTGCGTTCCAGGTCGGCGGCGGGCTGCCTCCGGACGCACCGACCTACATCGCGCGCGCGTGTCGACGCGGATTTCGTCAATACCGTGCGCGCCGGCGAGGACCTGCTACGTGCTGAACGCCAGGCAGATGGGCAAGTCGAGCCTGCGCAACCGCGGCATGATGGAGCTGAGAGCGCTGGGCGTCACCTGCGCGGCGATCGACGTCAGCGTGCTGGCGGAAGACAAGGATTCCGTCGAGGTGTGGTGCGCCGGCTTGATCGAGCGCATCAACGCGACGTATCGGCTCCTCGACGATGACGAGCTGCGGCACTGGTGGAGCGACGCAGCGCCGGCGCGATGCCGACGTCGCCGATTCGGCGGCTGGACGATTTAATCGAGAACGTGCTGCTGGCGAAACGCACCGGACCGTGCGTGCTGTTCCTCGACGAGATCGACAGCGTGCTCGAAACCGATTTCGGCCAGGCGCTGTTCGCGCTCGTGCGATCGATGCACGATCGGCGCAGCCACGCGCCAGCGTTCGGGCGCCTGACGATCGTCCTCATCGGCGTCGCCTCGCCCGACGAGCTGATGCCTGATGCCCGCCGATCGCCGTTCAACATCGGACGGCCCATGCCGCGCTGCGCAGGCTTCACCTACGCCGAAGCCGCGCCGGTGCTGGGTCCGATTCTCGCGACGAAATTCACCAATCACGACGACGTGCTGCGCGCGATTCTCGTCGAAACCGGCGGGCAGCCGTTTCTGACCCAAAAGCTCAGCGAGATCGTCATGACGGCCGCCGAAGCGAGCGCGCCCGGCGACGAAGAGCGTTGGGTGCGACAGGTCGTCGAGCAACACGTGACGCGCAATTGGGAGGCGCAGGACGAGCCACCGCATCTGCGCACCATTCGCGATCGCCTCCTATTCGAGAAGCAGCGCGTCGTCCGCCGCCTGGATCTGCTGGCGGAACTGCATGACGCCGAGCTGGTCCCGTTCGACGGCAGCCGCGAACAGCTGGAGTTGCGGCTATCCGGCGTGGCGGCGATCGCGGTGGCGCGCGGTGACCGCCAATGCGATCTATCGAGCCGTCTTCACGCCGGCGTGGATTGCCAAGCGGCTCGAGGAGGTGCGTCCGACGCGGCTGCGCTCGCGGCATGGGTGCAATCGGGCCAGCGCCGAGCGATTCCGTGCTGTTGCGCGGCCAGGAGCTGGCGGACGCCCGTAAATGGGCGCGGAAGGGCGGACGCTGAGCCACGCCGATTACGATCTTCTCGATACAGCTCTGCCCTCGAGACCAGCATAGCCGAGGCGGCGCTGGCCACCGAGCGACAGGCGAATGTAGTGCTGAAGGACGCGCGCGCGAAGGCCGAGCGGCGCGTGGCGATCGGCAGCGTCGTTCTCGTGCACACACTGATCGGCGCCGGCGTGACGATGTATCGCCTGACGCGCGAGGCGCGCGCGACAGAGGCCAACCGCCTCGTCGCGATCGCCGCGATTCGGCACAGCGAAGCCGCGGCCGCGCAGAGATCGGATGAGGACAGAAGACGCGCCCTGGACGCCCAAGCGGAAGCGGTAGCCAAGCAGAAGCTCGCCGAAGCAGCGGAGTCGCGATCGATAACCGCCCTGGCTCAACTCGAGCTGGCGCAGAAGCAGGCGCGCGACGCGGAGGCCAAGGCCGAAACTCAAACCATCCTCGCGGCAGAGAAGGACGCAGCTTCGCGGCTCCAGGAGTCGCGGGCGAACGCGCTGAAGCTCGTCGACGTGGCGAACCGCCACTGGCTGGCGTCGCCGCTGCTCGCGACGCGCTTGCTGATCGAGGCGCTGATGGCGGCGCAGAAGGACGACGAGGTCACGCGCGCTCCGATTCGGACGCGTCTGCGCGAAGTCGCCTCGATGGGACGTGTCGAGGCCTTCCCGGCTGAGCCCCCGGATGCACCGATCGAAACGTTGGGGCATCTTGGCTTGTTCGTCTATGCGGTTCCACGACCCCGGGTGTTGTTCGGCGCATCGATGACGGACGCGTGGTCGCGACGCTCCCTGACCCTGTCGTACGAGTGTCGACGCTCCGTAACGCCAATAGCAATCCAATCGCGGACTATTTCTTGATTGGTTACGCAGGTTCCGATCCCTCGAGCTCCGGCGTGGCCGCACAGCGACACTCATCGCGTCAGACGTCAAGTCCATCGATTGCCCGTCGCTGGATGTGTTTTGCGTCACCTACGCGACCGGAAAGAGCGAGCTGCGCCGCACCAGTGACGGCGAAGTGCTCGACTCCCTGCCGCAGCAGCCATCTGGCTTCGTCGCCAGTCCGGACGCGCCGTTCGTGATCATCAATTTCGACAAGATTCCGAGCTAGTTGCGGAGGCCGACCGGAGAGCTCGTCGAAACACTGCCCCTGGGCGAAGCGCAACGCATCGACGTGTCTGCCGACCGAAGTCTGTTCGCGATTGAATACCGCGACTCCCCGGACTACTCCGAGATTCGGGAGTTGCGAACAGGCGCGACCGGGAAGCCGATCCCGCTACCTGCCCGCGCGGAGTGGCTCCGGTTCGGTCCCGCCGCGGCGCAGGTCGCCGTTGGCTATCGCGATCGACCGATCGAGCTCCGTGTTCCCGGTGGGCGCATGATCCCGCTGGCAGGTCGAATCGCGGGACGCTCATATCAGGTCACCGATCGCATCGTCTTCAACGCCACGGGCTCGACTGTCGTCGTCGCGTATGACGATGTACCCGGCGAAATCCGCGACGCGAATGGCGCCATCCGCGTTCGGCTCGATGGTAAGTTGTCGAGGGTGCTTCTGAGCGCTGACAAGACGGTGTTTGGTCTGGAATATGCCGCCATACCAAAACCGGCTCCTCCTCCCGCGCCGGAAACTCGCGGACGGCGTTCGCGCAATGCGCCGGTCCCGCCGCCTCCACCGCCGCCGTTCCTGGCCGACGACGACGATCCGCCGCAGGAAGTCGCACCAGTGGAGGTTCGCGATGCGGGTAACGGCGGCCAACTGTATCGCACTGAGGGAGCGAAGATCCGATTCTACGGACCGGCGTCGATGCTGCTGGTTCGTGAGACGAAGCGCGCGCTGTTGTACGACGGGCGTCGCCGCGAGGCGATTCCTCTGCCACCAAAATTGTCCGACGTCAGTCAGCATGACAGCGCGATTTCCTTCCTTCTCTCGCAGCCGGCTGAAGGTCAGGCCCGCGCGTTTCGCGCCGACACCGGTAAGGAGATCCCCGTTCCGGACGAATGGAAAACCTCCAGATTCGACCGTTCAAGTTTTGTCGTCAGCGCCGATCAAGCGGTACGTGACGCCGTGGGGCGAGATCCGCGATGGAGACAGCGATGCTGTGCTGGCTCGCACGGCGAGGGTGGGCAGGGCGTCCTTCAATGCCCGCACCACTGCGGTCGTGGTCTGTTCCGGCCAATTCCGCGAAAGCACGTGCGAGCTGCGGCGAACCTCCGATGGCGGGCTCGTTCGCCAGTTCGAGACCGGGCTCGAGTTTCAAAGCTGGGCTCCGTCGGGCGAGCTACTGTTCCTGCGATCGTCCACCCGCGGTGGCGGACTCTACGATGGCGCATCCGGAGCGTTGCTGGGGCCTGGCGAGGGGGTGACGTACGCCGCACACGACCTCGCGATCGTCTTCCTACAGAACCGGAGCAGCGATGTCTGGAGCACGAGTCCGCCGCGACGGCTCAGTCCGTTCGAAGGTCAGGTCGGCACGTCGGCGTATTCGACGGCAAGCGATCGGGTGCTGCTCTGGCCTCAAAATCGAGGCTTCGCGCTCATCGTGGACGTCGGCTGGGCGCGGCGAGATCCGCCTGACGCCGACGAGACCGCGCTCGTTACAATGGGCCTGTGAGCCGCTGCGGGGATCCGAGTTCGCGAGCGGCGACGTGTTGAAGAAGTATCTCGAAGGACGGATCTGTCTTCGGCATGCGTGGTGATGCGATAGACAACCATTTTTTACGCTCAACGTCCAACCGTCGCAGGAATCCATGTCACTAAATCTCTACACCGATCTGCGCGCAGGGGCGCGACGGAGGTTCTCAAGATTGTTGACCTTCGCGCGTCGAAACGAGCAACACGCTGCGAGTCAGTTGTTTGCAGGACGCCTCGCCGAAGACGATGCGCATCTTGGGTCCAATTGGGTCCAGAAAATGAGTCGCGCTTGTGCACGACACGAACAAGCACTGGAAAATTCTTAGGAAAAATTGGAGGCGCCGCCCGGATTTGAACCGGGGATGGAGGTTTTGCAGACCTCTGCCTTACCACTTGGCGACGGCGCCGATTGACGTGCATTTGGCGATTGAGGCGGGAAACGTAACACGCCCTTCGACTCGCCCTTAGCCAGCCTTCGGCTGACTAATCGCTCGCTCAGGGCATTCTCCCTGAACGTGGCTTGCCATGAGCGAAGCTTACGCTTCGCCGAAGGCAAGCGTAAGCTGAGTCGAATGGAGCGGGAAACGGGATTCGAACCCGCGACTTCGACCTTGGCAAGGTCGCACTCTACCACTGAGTTATTCCCGCTCGTTGAGAACATCTTACTGTAGCAGATGGATCGCGCAAGGTTCAAGCATTCCAGGCCAGTCAGGCGGGACTAAAGTCCCGCCCCTACAGGACTTACCGCCCCGGACGGAACATCTGCAAGGCTTCGATTTTCACCTCTCCGTTATCGACCCGGCCGGGGCCGCACTATTGCCCGGCTCTGAAGATCTCCAGCGTCTCGATCTGCGCGGCTGGCCGCTTGGATGGTAGTGACGAGAGCGCGGCGGAAGCGGCGATGGTCGCTACCAGGCCAATCGCGACGCCGAGCGCCGTAAACCCGTACGCCCACAACACGCGCGACCAGGGCCAGGTCTTCGGGATTCCGCCAGTCACGGGCGAACGAATCACTCAGCAGGCGCAGGAAGTCGTCCATGATCGGCGCCGGCTCCGCCGCGCTCCACAGCGACCACACCATCCACGACGCGATCGCGAGCATCATGAAACCGGAGAACGCCGAGAACGCCACGTTCAACAAGCCTCGATAGAGCGTGCGCTCGCACGGGATCGGCACCGGCGGCGCCGCATAGCATTGCGACACGTCGTTCAGCAGGACCACGCGGTCCGGTGACGTCATGATCAGACGCGTCCCAAGCGCAACGAGCAGGAACAGGATCAGCCCCATCCACAGCTCCCACGTGACGAGCCTCACCCACTCGTCGCGAGTCTCCGGCGGGATGACGATGGTCCGCTTCCGCCACCACGGGTGCGTCTCGTTGCGTAGGCGCGTCATGACTCGATGGTGATCACCTTATTCCCGGCGTCCTCACCCCACAGCGGTGGCGCGCCGTCGCCCACGCGAATCGTGATCACCGGAAACGGCGGCCGCTCCGGCGGCCACGGTGTCTGGCAGTCGCTGACCACCACGAGCAGATCGATCGCCGGACTCTGATCGACGAACCATTGAATGCCGGCGCCCACATCCGTGCCACCGCCACCGATCAACTCCAATTGTGTACTGGTGAAGACCTTCTTCACCTCGTGCACGACCACGTCACAACACGCCACGGTCACTTCGGTGTTGTAGCCGAGTTGGCGCGTCAATCCAGCAAGTTCCGCGACGGCCCGGGCCAGTTGAGTGTCCTCCATCGAGCCCGAAGTATCGATCAGGAAACCCGGCCGGGGCCGTGGCTGATGGAAAGACGGCATTAAGAATTCACCGTACCACGCCTGCCGGCGATGCGGGCGCCGATAGGTGCGATCGTACCGGCCGAGCGTGCTGTCGCGAAGCGCCCGACGAACCACATGGCGAATGGTCGCCATGTAATCCACTCTCGGCGTCAGCACCGTGTTCGCCCATCGTTTCCAGCCGAGCGGCGCGTCGCCGGCATCTCCGCTGCGATCGAGAATCCGCTGCGCGACCTCGCGCCGCACCAACTGCGCTTTCACGGGATCAACCGCCGGCGCACCACCCGGCCTCCCATCATCGTCGGGAAGCTCCCACGGCCGCCGCTCGCCGTGTGCACCCGAGCCACAGTCGCACTCGGAGGCGATTCCCGCAGAACTCTCCCGCGACTCACCGTCGCGGGGAGGCTTGTATAGCTGGTGGTAATACGTCTCAGCATTTTCACCAGCCTGCAGACCGAATCGTTCCGGCACCGGTGGATTATCTGGCAGCGGCAATCCTTCCGCGGCCAGGTCGTCGTTGATTTCGCAATCCGTCGCAGTGTTCCAGAGCGTTGCATCCTTGACGGCCGCGGCATGCTTGCGAGCGTCGTGCTCCCGCAGCAGGTGGCTGACTTCGTGGATCAGGACGGCCGCGTTCTCTTCGACGCTGTGCGCGTTGATCCACGCCTCGTTGTAATAGAGACGCCAACGCGTGTCGACCGCCATGCTGGCGATCAGATCGGTCTTGACCGGGATCATGCTGAACAGCGCCGGAGCGAAGTAGGCGCGTTGGTACGACGCGCGCACGCGCGCGGCCTGCAGCGCGCGCGAGTAGCCGCCCTTGGTCTCGAGGCCGCGGATCAGCTTGGCAAGGCGGCTGAGCATGCTCAGTCCGGGACCAGCTTGGCGAGCTGCATCAGCTCGTAAAACGGCCGGCACTCTTCGGGCAACTTGATGGCGCCTTCGGGACGATTGCGCTTGTCGCAGAGCGTGCGGGCCGCCGCGGTTGGAATGTCGGCGTTCTTGCGCGACGCCACGCCCAGCGCGATCATCGCCGCCTGCCACCGCTCGGGCGTCTTGTTGTTCAACACAGCTCCGACCAATGAATAGCACACCGCATACGCGCGATCGATGCGATCCGGAAGCACCAAAGCCCTGGGGTCCTTGAGGATGTCCTCGGGATCGGGCAGGTTCAATGTTTCGCGGTATTCGAGAAACGGGAGGGCCTGGTCGCCGACCAGCCCGGCCAGCGCGGCACCCTGCAGCAGTCGATTGTTAGGGGACACGGCGTCGATCGCCGCGAGAAACCGCGACGCGAGATACCACGTGCGGCCCGACGGCCAGGGTCCGCTGCGGCGCGCCGCATCAAGCGGCGGCGCGAGCCACGCGTCCCGGCCGGCGGCTCTGACGTACGCGGCAATCAGCGCGCGCTGCCGATGATGATGCGCACGCAGATACTCGGCGGGCAGGACGGGCAGGTTCGCGGGCGCGGGAAAATCGCTGACCATCATCTCGCACCAGGTGCCGTGGTCCATCGGGAACTCGCCGTGCCAGAGGCGATTCGCCATCGGCGGTTGGATCTCCTGGCCACCGGCGGCCCACTCCACGGCGTTGCTCGCGCACATATAGACGACGCCGCCTTTGCCCGGCTCGTAATTCGGCAGCTGGAGCTCGCCACACACGTTCTCCGTGAGCAGCCGCAGCATGGCCGCTTGAGTGGTCGGCGGCACGGTGGTGAGCTCGTCGAGAAAAATGATCACCAGGTAGCCGTCGTCGGCCAACCGCATGGCGTCGCGCGCCCACGCCATCGGCAACAGCCGAACACCATCGGGCGTGGAGACCGGAAAGCCGCCGAAATCCTGCGGCTCTCGAATCGAGCCGATCAGGATGATCACCTTGCACTTGATGCCCGCCCGCGTGAATCCCGCCTCGAGGCTCTTGGTGAACTCCGTCTTCCCTACTCCCGGGAAGCCGGTGATGTGGATGGGGATGCGTGCCTGCAGGCCAATGGCAATCAGCTGAACGAAGTGCTGGAACTCCATCCGTAGCTGGATTAGACACCGTAAAACTGAAAATGGGGCCACCGATTGACGGCCACCGATGGACGCCGATTAGACACCGATTCATCGGCGTCTAATCTGTGTCCATCGGTGGCTCAACGCTCGCGCAGTACTCTCGCAGCCTCTTCCGGCGCCACCGGATTGCGATGCATCCCACTGCCCCATTCGAGCCCGCTATAGCGGGTGACGCGCGGGAGGATTTCCAGGTGCCAATGAAAGGCACGGTCGGCCTGGCCGGTGAGCGGCGCGGAATGCAGCACCAGGTTGTAGGCCGGCCGCTCCAGTGCCCAATCGATGCCAGAGAGCACCGAACGGATGGTGGCTGCGAGCGCTTCCAAAGTACTGTCGGCGGTTTCTTCGAACCGCGGCTCGTGCAGGCGCGGCATCAGCCAGGCTTCAAACGGCACTCGCGATGCAAAAGGTGCGATCGCAAGAATGGCATCTTGCTCGCAAATAACGCGACGCCGATCCGCGAGCTCGTCCGCGATCACGTCGCAGAACAGGCAGCGGCCGGTGGCGTCGAGATGGTGATTCACACTCTGCACCTTCTCCGCCAACGCTGGTGGCAGGATTGGATACGCGGTCAGCTGGGAGTGCGCATGATCCAGCCGCGCTCCCGCAGCGCGGCCGTGATTCTTGAAAATCACCACGCTCGCGAACCGGGAGTCTCGTTTCAGATCCTGCAACCGGGTCCGCCAGGCCCACAGCACGCGCCATAGCCGGTCCACTTCGAGCGTATGTAATGGCTGATCGTGCAGCGGCGTCTCCACGATCACTTCGTGCGCGCCGAGGCCGTCGCGCGCCTCGAATAGTCCGTGCGAGCGGACGTCCGTGCTGCCCTCAATCCGCAGCAGTGGATGACGATTCGGCACGACGCGCACCGACCAGCCCGGCACGTTGGCCGGACCACCCTCCCGCCAGGCGAGAATCTCGGGTCCGGCATCGGCCTCGCGGCCCTCGCAGAACGGGCATGCCGCCGGCGGATCCTCGAGCCGCACCGGCTCCAGCTCGAAATCGTCGCGTCGTTTGAACGGCGCGCGATCGATCACCACTGATCGTCCGGTGATCGGATCGCGCCGAATCTCCGTCGTTACCATCCGGGCCGGAACGCGTCCGTGTAGACCGTGATTTTCGGGGGCGCCACAGAGACGTCAACGGCGACGACGTCGAAGCGGCAGGGGGTGCGATCGAGAGGAATGTTGGCGGCGTACTGTTCGGCCATGGAAACAAGACGACGCTGTTTTTGCTTCGTTACCGATTCGACAGGATCGCTAAAACTGCTATCTGTTTTCGTCTTCACCTCCACAAATACTACCGTGCCCCGGTCGTTCGCGATGACATCGATCTCGCCGAACCGCGTCCGGTAACGCCTTTCGATAATGGCGTATCCGAGCTTTTCGAGCTCTTCACACGCCAACGTTTCACCCTGGATGCCGAGCCTTTGCCGAGCGTAGGTCATACCAGCGGCGCAGCAATCGATGTGCCCAGTTGAGCCGTGATCACGCGTCGTGATCATGCGCTCGCGCCCGCCATGCGCTGAGTCCCTCGCGAGACGCCATTGAGCAGAGCCGTGCTCATTGTGGGGGTATCTGGGCGAGAAGGCAGCGCCATCGTCCCGCATAGGCTGCCCCATAGATGACTTCTTGCAGAAAGTCCCTCGCGACCGCGACAAATATTGTGAACGGTTTATGCATTGGCTCGCGCCGAGGTCACATCGTCATCCCCGACGACGCGATTCTAGTGAAGGTTTGTTCACGGCGTTTGGGTAGTCGGCGGTCGAGCGGATACACCGCTAAACCGAAAGGGGCGTAGCCTTGATTAGCGACGGCACATACAGCGGCACCACTTCTGAGGCATCCGACGCGTGGTACGCGGTCTGGACGCGCAGCCACTGCGAGCGCCTCGTCCTCGATCAACTCTCCGCAAAAGGCTTCGCGGCATTCCTTCCCGAGATCGGCGTGTGGTCGAAGCGCCAGGGACAGATGCACGTGGTGTCTTCACCGATGTTCCCCGGCTATCTCTTCGTGCGCCAGAAGATGGACAAGCACGTCTACATCGAGATGTTGAAGGCCCGCGGTCTGGTGCGGATTCTCGAGGACGGGTGGCACCGGCTGACGCCGGTCCCCGATCAGGAAGTCGCCGCGATTGAACGCCTGCTGCAGGCGAACGTGCCGGTGTTCCGGCACGGCGCGTTGCACGAAGGCGATCAGGTCCGCGTCACCAGTGGACCGTTGACGGGCCTCGAAGGCGTCTACGTACAGGACCGGCCGGGCACGGGCCGCCTCGTCGTCTCGGTCGGGTTGCTCGGCCGCGGCGTCGCGGTCGAGATCGACGGCACCAGCGTGAAGCCGTGCCGCGGGAACTGATCATCATGAAACCTCACACCATCGCCGCATTTGCAGTGCTGATGCTCGCCACCGCCGCGGCCGCGCCGGCGCAGAGTCGTGGCACCGTGATCCCGTCGGTCTCGATCGGCGCGGTCTACGACGACAACGTGTCGGCAACCGCGCAAGGCGATGCCGGCCAGATGCTGCAGCTGCGCCCCAGCATCGAGGCCGACTATGAATCGGCGCGTCTGACGCTGATCAGCCTTTGGACGTTCGACATGCAACGGTCGAATCACTCGTCGCTCAACGCGCTCGACGCTCGGCGTCACGCGATGCTCGATACCAAGTTCCGCAGCTCCAACATGACGACGTGGGGCCTCGCCAGTCGCTACGACCGCACCGACACTCCGGGCGAGATCGATTTCGAGGCCGGCGTCCTCACCGGACGCCGTTTCGCGCAACGCTTCCAGGTTGCGCCCTCGGTGTTGCGACGGTATGGCGAGAAGACGAACGTCACCGCCCTCTACGACTGGTCCTCGGAGAATCTGATCCACGACAGCCACATGAACCTGCACGTCGCCCGGACGAGCGTGTCGCGACTGTTATCGTCACGTTCGTCGATCAGCGCGGGTTACCTCGGCCGGCTGTTTGTCGACGATGCGAGCGAGCATCAATCACACGCCTTCTTGATGGGCTGGACGCGGCAGCTGCGGCAGTTCACCACGCTCAACGTGCAAGCAGGGCCGCGTTATACGACGTATCGCGGCGTGGTACCCGAAGTATCGGTCTCGCTGGGTCGCGACGGCCGCACGGTGAAGGCCGGCTTTGATTACTCGCACGGCGAGACGATCATTCTCGGCGTGCCGGGGCCGGTGCAAATCGACACTGGATCGGCGCGCCTCACGGTTGCCGCCACGCGCAAGATTGAAATCGGCCTTCGTGCCGGCGCATCGAACATCCTCACGCTCGACGAGCGTGCCGCCACAACGTATCGCACCACGCTCGTTGGGTCGTGGAGTATCGGCGGTCCGTTTACCCTCGCTACTTCTTACAGCGCCGACTATCAGCTCGGCGACATCCGGCGCAACCTGTTCCGCGACGAGCGCGTGCTGCGGCACGTCGTCCGTGTCGGAGTGACGGTGGCGCCGAGTTTCAGTCGGTCGTTCCTGCCGCCAGATGAGGCGGCCAGAGCCAAGGGAGTCTCGCGATGACCCGTTATCTGTTCCTGTTGCCCCTCGCCTGGGTGTGTTCGTCCTCGGTGTCGTGGGCGCAGCCGGCTGCGCCTTCGAACAGCGAAGTCGCGGCCGTGCGAACGGCGGCCGCAGCTGTCGCTGAATACCTGATCGGACCGGAGGACGTCCTCGACATCTCGGTCTGGAAGAACCCCGAGCTCAGCCGGAAAGTTCCGGTTCGCCCGGATGGCAAGGTGTCGCTGCCGCTGGTCAACGACATCCAGGCGGCGGGCCTCACCCCAAGTGAGCTGCGCGAACAGCTGGCCAAGCGCCTCGCCGAGTACGTGCCGACGCCGGAAGTTGCGGTGATCGTCGCGGAAGTGCAGAGCCTGAGAGTCTCGGTGGTCGGCGCCGTCAAGACACCGGGCCGCTTCATGCTGAAGAGCCCGGCGACGGTACTCGAGTGCATCGCGCTCGCGCAGGGACTGACCGAATTCGCTGCTCGCGACCGCATCGTCGTGTTGCGGCAGAACGGCACCTCCACCCAGCGCATCCCATTCAACTACAGCAAGATCGCGAACAGCTCCGATCAGGAAAACTTCTTCGTCAAGCCGGGCGACATCATCGTGGTCCCGTGATCAAAGGTGCCCATGTCTACGTTCAACGATGAATCACCGATTCTGCGCGCCCTCGAAATCCTGAGACGGCGGCGGGTACTGGCATTCGGCGTCTTTGCCGCCGTGATCGCTGCCGCCGCTTCGTTCGCCGCATTCCTCCCCGATCTCTATCGCGCCACCGCCATCGTCCTGATCGATCGCCCCGTGGCCGAAGCTTTCGTCAGGCCCGCTGTCGCCGGCGAGCTCGAAAGCCGGTTGCACGTCATCAAACAGGAGACGCTGAGCCGCGAACGGCTGAGCGGAGTCGTCGAGCGATTCGACCTGTATCCGGAGCTGCGAACCAACGGCGCCATTGAGTCGGCGCTAGAACGAACGCGCGAAGACATCCAGGTCGAGCAGACCGGTCCCGAGCAGATCAGCGGCCGCACCAAGACCGTGGCATTCAAGCTGAATTATGCAGGACGCAATCGCGACACCGTCGCCGACGTCACCAATGCTATTGCCGCCTTTTACGTGGCTCAGAACGACCGGATGCGGTCGGAAGAAGCCGCGCAGACCACCCAGTTCCTGAAGGCACAGCTGGACGACGCGAAGAAGGCGCTCGATCGCGAGGAGCAATCGATCAAGTCGTACAACACCCGCCACGTCGGCCAGCTGCCGCAGCAGTTCGAGCTCAATCTGGCGTCGCTCGACCGTCTCAATACGCAGCTGCGCATCAACGGTGAGCGTCAGATGCGCGCGATTGAGCAGCGCGGCCGCCTGACCGACGATGCGTTGATCCTCGAGAGCGGGACGGCCGGCACCAGCGCCGCCGAGCCGGATCGCTCGGTCGATCGTCTGGAGAAGCTCAAACAGGACTTGAAGCTGCTGGAAACGCAGTTCACCGAGAAGCACCCTGACGTCCAGCGCCTGCGCGAAGAAATCGCCAGGGTCGAGAAGGCAGCCGCGGCAGAGCCGCCGGTCACGCGAGTTCCTGGTAGCCCGACGCCCGAGGCCACCGAAGTGTATTCCCGGCTGGGACGCAGCCGCCGCCAGTCGATCCAGAGCGTCGACTCGGAAATCGCGAAGCTCAAGGAAGAAGAAACGACGATCCGCGCGTCGATCTCCGGCGTGGAGCGAAGGCTCGAAAGCATGCCGGAGCGCCAGCAGGAATTCTCGATGGTGTCGCGCGATCGGCAGTCGGCGAGGGACCTCTACGACTCGCTGTTGAAGCGTTATGAAGAAGCGCAGCTGGTGGAAAGCATGGAAACCGATCGGCAAGGCGAACGGTTCCGCATCCTGGAGGCGGCGGTGCCGCCCGAGGGTCCGAGCGCGCCAAATCGCCCCTACTTGATGATCCTCGGCGTGCTGGCGGCCATCGGCCTCGCCGCTGCCGCGGTGCTGCTCGCCGAGCAATTCGATACCACGTTCCACTCGCTCGAGGAGCTTCGGACATTCACCACCGTGCCGGTGTTGGTCACGATTCCACACATCTCGCTCGGACGAGGCCGTCAGGTCGGGCACGCGGCACTGGTGTCGGCCTCCATCCTGATCGTGATCGGACTCACGGCCACTGCGGCCGCTTACCTTGCGCGCGGCAACGAAGATCTCGTTCGCCTGCTCGTGCGATCCGCCTGAGGAGCATATGGCTACCGCATTCGATCGACGTCTCGTCACGCTCACCGCGCCCGACACCTTTGCCGCCGAGCGCTATCAGGGCCTTCGCTTGAAGCTCGAACAGTTGCGCGCGCAGAAAGCGCTACGCGTCATCGCGATCACCAGTCCCGGGGCTGGTGACGGCAAGACGCTCACCTCGATCAACCTGGCCGGCGTGCTGGCGCGAGAATCCGACGCCAGGATCCTGTTGATTGATGCCGACCTGCGCCGATCGTCGGTGAGCGAGCAACTCGGAATCGAGACGGGGGCCGCAGGACTGGCGGACCTGATCGCCAGCCCGCCTTCGCCCGCAAATGGCGTGGGCTCCGGCGGCGCAAGCAGCAGAAGGACCCTACCCGGGCTGATTCGGCGGCCGGAGAAGTGCGGCTTTGACGTGCTGCCCGCGGGCTCCTCATCGCGATCGGTGCAGAAGCTGTTTCGCGCCGAACGGTTCACGCAGATCCTCGCCGAGGCGCGCGAGCGTTACGACTACGTGCTGCTGGACACGCCGCCGCTCGTTCCGGTGTACGACGCGGCCGTGCTGGCGCGGCAGGTTGACGGCGTCATCCTGGTCGTGGCCGCCGACAAGACGCCGCGCAAGCTGCTCGGCGCAGCGCTCGACCTGCTCGACGCCTCAAAGGTGGTGGGCCTCGTGTTCAACGCCGATACCAGCCCGCTGTTTGGCTACAACAACCGCGCCTACCGTCCGTATTTCACGTCCGCACGCGCCTAACCAACGTCCGACATGACCCAACTTGCCGCCGCGCCTGCCTGGTGGCGTCGCGATCCCGACCACGCGATCGCGATAGCTCCAGCGCACGCCACCTTCGTCACGGCTTCCACCTTCGGCAAGCCTACGGTGGACAAGTCGGCGACACCGGCGCCCCATCGCTGCGCCGACGGGCAACGACGCCGCCTTTGCGGCGCTCGTGGCCTTTACCGCGATCTTGCTGGTGGCGCCGCAGGAATGGTTCCCGGCGATCAAGAGCTTGCGCATTGCGCTGCTCGCCGCCGGCGTGGCGATTGTGTCGCACCTCGCCGGCCGCGCCTTTGGGGCCACGGGTGCGCTACCGATGCGGCGAGAAATGGTGATCGCGCTGGCGTTGGTGTTGTGGGCCGCCTTCACCATCCCGTTGTCGATTTGGCCCGGCGGCAGCCTGGCGGCGCTCACCGAGCACTTCATCAAGGCGGTGGTGTTCTTCTGGCTGATTGGCACCGTGATCACCACCACCGCGCGTCTCGAACTGTTTGGCTGGGTCCTGGCGGTGTGCTCTCTCCCGCTCGCCGTGACCGCACTCGACAACTATCGCACCGGCGTGTTCGTCACGCTTGCCAGCAGCGCGGTGCAACGGATCGCCGGATATGTCGGCGGGTCGGGTCTGGCGGGCAATCCCAACGACCTGGCGCTGATGTTGAACCTGTTGATGCCCATCACCGGCGCGCTGTTCGTGATCAGCCGGCGCCCGTGGCTGCGTGCCATCGCGGCCGCCGCCCTGGTGCTGAGCGTGGCGGCGGTGATCGTGACGTTCTCGCGCGCCGGCTTCATTACTCTCGCCGCGATCGCTCTGATGTCGCTGGCGGCCATGGTGCGGCGCGGCGCCGCCGGCACGGCACTCCTGATCGTGTTTCTCGCCGTCGGTGCATTCCTGGTGCTGCCGGGCGAGTATTTCACGCGGCTCTCGACCATCACGAACATCGAGGCCGACCCCACCGGATCGGCCCAGGGCCGATGGAGCGACTATTTCCTCAGTCTCGATTACATCCGCCAGCATCCACTGACAGGAGCGGGGCTCGGGCAGGATCTGCTCGCGCTCAACGAGGCGCGCGGCCACGACACCTGGCGGTCAGTGCACAACGCGTATCTGCAGGCGGCGGTTGACCTGGGATTGCCCGGCGCCGCGCTGCTGGTGGCACTTCTCGTGTGCAGCTTCGCCAATACCCGCAAGGTGCAGCGCCAATCAACCGTCAGGTCTCTCAATCTGTCGCATCTCGCGATCCTGGCGCAAGGGGTGCGCATCTCGCTCGTGGCGTTCGCCGTTGCCGCGTTTTTTCATCCGATTGCCTATCAGTTTTATTTCTTCTGCCTCGCCGGTCTCGCCGTTGCCCTGGTCAACGCGCACCGCGCCGAGGTTGCGGCGGCATCGTGAGCGGCATCCGGTTGATGAAAGTCGTGCCGACCTTGCTGTGCGGCGGCACTGAACACCACTTCATGACCTTGTCCCGGTCACTCGATGCAGCGCGATTCGATCAGCATTTCGCGTGCCTTCGGCGCTGGGGACCATTCGTGACCGAGCTGATGGAGCGCCGCATCCCCTTGACGGAATATCGCGTCGCTACCTTTCGCAGCATGAACGCGTTGTTGCAGCAGGCCCGCCTCGCGCAGTACGTGCGGCGCCACGCCATTGACATCGTGCACACCTATAGCTTTTACGGCAACGTGTTCGCCGTGCCACCCGGGCGCTTTGCGGCGCCGGTGGTGATCGCCTCGATCCGCGATCGCGGACCGTATTTGACGGCGATGCAGCGGCGCGTGCAGCGGCACGTGTGCCGACTCGCGGATTGCGTGCTGGTAAACGCCGAGGCGGTCAAGCAGTGGCTGGTTGGCGACGGCTACGATCCCGCGCACATCGTCGTGATTCCAAATGGCGTGGATCTCGCCCCTTTCGGTAAATCCGGTGATCCCGCGGCGCTGCGCCGTTCGCTCGGGCTGGCAGCCGATACCAAGCTCGTCGCGGTGGTGTCGCGACTCACGGCCCTCAAAGGCATCGAAGATTTTCTCGACGCCGCCGCGATCGTCGCCGCGCAACGACACGACATCAGGTTCCTGATCGTGGGCGAGCCCAGCCCGATCAAGAACCGCGCCTATGTCGACGAGCTCGAGTTACGCGCATCACGGCTGGGGATCGCCGATCGGGTCATCTTCACCGGGCTTCGCTCCGATGTGCCGGCGCTGCTGTCGGCGGTGGATGTTTCGGTGATGCCATCGCTCAACGAAGCGCTGTCGAATGTGTTGCTCGAATCAATGGCCGCGGGTGCGGCGGTAGTGGCCACCGATGTTGGCGGCACGGCGGAAGCGCTCGTCAACGGGAAGAATGGCCTCCTGATTCCACCCGCCAATCCCCAGACCATGGCGGCGGCAATTCTTCACCTCATCGACAACACGCCGCTGGCGCGCGCACTTGGCAACCAGGCCAGACGCACGATCAGCGATCGGTTCTCGCTCGATCGCATGGTGGCAGCCACCGAGACGCTTTACGACGACCTGTTATCTCGCAAGCAGCGGAGCGCGGCATGAGCGCGATTGCCGTCGACGTGATCAACGATTATTCGACGTTTGTCGATCTGGAGCCGAAGTGGAACGAGACCGTCGATCGCGCCGGGCTGACGCACCCGTTCCTCAGGCACGAGTGGCTGCGCACCTGGTGGGACTCATTCGGCCAGGGCCGCACGCTGAACATCGTGGTGGTGCGCGCCGGCAATCGCATCATCGGTCTTGCGCCGCTGATGCTCGAGCGGGTGCGGATGTACGGCATCGGCGTTGGTCGCGTCCAGTTCCTTCACAACGATCACACGCCCAAGGCCGATGTGATCGTGACCGACCGCGCGGACGAAGTGTACGAGGCGCTGTGGAAAACGCTGCTGAGCCCGCGGGCGCCGTGGGATGTTCTGCAGCTCAGCCAGTTACCATGCGACTCGCCGACCCACGCGCAGATTGCGCGCCTCTCCGCACGGCAGGGCCTTCCCACCGCGCTCTGGTTGAGTGACGACTCGCCCTATCTCGAACTGTCGAGCAACTGGAACACGTATCTGAGCGGCCTCGCCTCGAAGCTCAGACAGAACATCCGCAACCGGATCAGCCGGCTGACGAAACTGGGCGAAACGTCGCTGCAGGTATTGAGCGATCGCGAGGCCATTCGCGAGGCGCGCGACCAGGCGCTCACGCTCGAAGCGTCGGGTTGGAAACGCGACGCCGGCACCGCGATTCGATCCGATCCGCAGGTGCTGCAGTTTTACACGCAGCTGGCGGACCGTGCGGCCGCTTCGGGATGGCTCCGATTGATGTTCCTGACGGTGAACGGACAGCGGATCGCCACGTCGTATGCCGCCCGCTACCAGGATCGCCTTTCCTTCTTCAAGACCGGATACGACCCCGAGTTCTCGAAGTATGCGCCGTTCAAGCTGCTGACCTATTACTCGATCCGCGATGGCTACGCCGATGGCTTGCGTGAAGTGGATTTCCTCGGCGACGCCGAGCCCTGGAAGCTCGAATGGACCAGCACGACACGGCCGCATGACTGGTTGTTCGTGTTCGGCAACACCGCGCGAGGCCGGCTCGTTCACACCGCCAAGTGCCGGGTGCTTCCCACCCTCAAGCGATGGTTGCGCCGATGACGACCTACGTGCCGACATTCCAGGGCCTCTCAGCCTTTGAGCTGGTGCGGCCGCCCGTGTCGACGCCGCCGTGCTTTCCGTTCACCGCGGAGCGGCTCGCCTTCTATCGCGCGCGCAACGCCATCTATTACCTGTTCGAGGCGCTGCGGTCGCTCAACCCCAGCCTGGTCGTGCTGGTCCCGGATTACAACAGCGGCAACGAGATCCTCGCGCTGGAAGCCGCCGGGGCAACGCTGCACTACTACCGCATCGGGCGCGACATGCAGCCCGACGTCGATCACATTGCCGAACTGTGCCGGCGTCACGACCCGGATGTTCTGTATGTCATTCACTACCTTGGCTGGCCGCAACCGCTCGACACGCTCAGCCGCATGTGCCGCGAGCGCGCCATGCTGCTCGTCGAAGACTGCGCATTGGCGCTCCTGAGCGAGCCCGATGGCCGGCCGCTCGGCGCCAGCGGCGACTTCTCCGTGTTCTGCCTGTACAAGACGCTCCCGGTGCCGAACGGATCGGTGCTCGTGCAGAACAAGATGCCGCTCGGTGCGCTCGGCCGGCTGCGCCTGCGGCGTGCCGGCGCGGCGTCGGTGCTCGGCCGCGTCGCGGAGCTCGTGGTCCAGCGCACCCGCGCGCAGATCAACGGCGTCGGCGCCATCCTGCAATCCGCCAAGCGGGCACTTGGCAAAGCGGCCGGCGCGCTCGAAGTGAATCGATCCACGGTCGGCGACATCGGTTTCAACTTCGCCGACGTCGATCTGCAGATGTCGCCGGCCTCAGCCCGGCTGCTTCGCCGCTTCGACTTCGCAACGATCAGGCGCAAACGCGTGGATAACTTCCACACACTCGCCCAGGCGCTCGACGGCAAGGTCACGCCGGCCCAAGCGCATCTTCCCGAGGGAGCCTGTCCGCTGTTCTTCCCGATTCTTGTGCGCGACAAGGCGGCGACGGCGCGCGCCCTGCGCGGCCACGGCGTGCAGGCACTCGAGTTCTGGAATCACGGCGCCGATGGCGCCGACGATGTGACGTTTACCAACGCCCGGTTCCTGCGCTCGCACGTGCTCGCGCTGCCCGTTCATCAGGATCTTTCCGCCCGGCAGATCTCGCACATGGCGAATCACGTCGCCGACCTCAACCTCCAGCTCGCCTCATGATCCTCACCGCCGTCCAGCCGTCGCGTTCCGCATCTGATCTGACGACTCAGGTGATCAAGGACGCGCCCGCCGTTCTCGAATTAGGGCGGCACTGGAACGAGCTTCTCGCCAGCGCATCGCGCACGCCCTTCCTCACCTGGGAATGGCAGCAGGCCTGGTGGACGCACTTGCGCGACACCGCGCTGCCGTCTGCGATCACCGTCCGGTCGGGCGGTCAGTTGATTGCGATTGCGCCGTTGGTGATGAGGCCGGGCCGGCTGTCGCCGCGCCTCGAATTCCTCGGCGCGGGCCAGGGCGGCGCCGATTATCTCGATCTGATCGTGCGTGCCAATCACGAGAGCGAGGCCATCACTGCCGTGGCGAGAACAATCGATGCGCTGCAGATACCAGTGTTGCTCGATCACCTGCCACCCTCGGCTCTCGCCGAGGGCCTGCGGCCACACCTCGAATCCGCGGGATGGTCGGCGATCGAAACCAGCCCGGACGTCTGCCCCTTCGTCGCATTGAAGGGACAGACCTGGGAGTCCTATCTCGCCACGCTCGGCGCATCGCACCGCGCGAATTTCCGCCGCCGTCAGCGCACGCTGACGGCCAACTTCGCCGTCCGCTTTGAGCCAGTCAGTGGGGAAAACGATCGGCGCCTCGCATTGGACGCCTTGAAGCAATTTCACGCGCGCCGCTGGCAGAGTGAAGGCCCGTCCGCAACCTTCGCGGACCCGGCGTTAGAACGCTTTCAGGATGACTTCACGCGCGCCGCGCTCGACGCCGGATGGCTGCGGCTCTACATCCTGTGGCTCAACGACGTCCCCGCGGCCGTGATGTACGGATTCATGGGCGGCGACCGCTTTTACTTCTATCAACACGGCTTCCACGAGGATTACGCGAACTACGGCGTCGGCCTCGTACTGATGGGCATGACGATTCGTGCGGCCCTCGAAGACGGCGCCGCCGAGTTCGACATGCTCTACGGGCACGAGCCCTACAAGTATCTGTGGGCGCGCTCCGAGCGGCGTCTCGGCCGCCTGCAATTCTTTCCGCCGAACCCGAGCGGACGACTGCTCCGCCGCCACGCCGAAACCCGGCGGGCGCTTCGCAGCTTTGTCCACCACATTGGTTTGAAGAACCATGATGACCACGTTTAGCGGCACCGGCCGGCTCCGCTGGCGCGTCAAAGAGACACTCGCGGGACTGATCCGCACGGTGAACGCGCGGTATCATTCGACCCGTCGCGCCGGCGTCAGCTATCGCCCGCTGGTGCTGGGCTATCACCGCGTCGTGGAGGACTTTCGCACCGCCTCCAGGACCGAGATGGCCAGCATGCTGACCAGCGCGAAGATGTTCGAGCAGCATCTCGACTGGATCGGCCGTCATTTCCGCTTCGTCGATCTCGATGAGATTGGCCTCGCCGTGCGCAACGGCGTGCCCTTCGAGGAGCCGGTGGCCGCGGTCACGTTCGACGATGGCTACCAGGACATCTACGAGCATGCGGTGCCGATCCTCAAGCGCAAAGGCATTCCGGCCGCCGCCTTTGTGGTGACCGATCTGGTTGGCCGCACGAGCTGGCAGATCCACGACAAGCTGTATCACCTGATGGCGAAAGGCTTCGCCACCTGGGATCACCCTCGCCACCAGTTGCATGGCGTGTTGAGCGATCTGGGCCTGCCGGCCGCCGACATCCTGCGCAAGCGGATCGATACGCGAACGCCGTCGATGGCAGTGTCGACCCTGCTGCCCAATCTCTCGCGTGTGAACGTCGGGCGCGTCATGCAATACCTCGAATGGAACGTCGGCAACGGGTTCGTCGGCGTGCCGCCGACGTTGACATGGCCGATGTTGAAGCAGATGCGTCGCGACGGGTTCACGATTGGATCGCACACGAAATCCCACGTCTCGCTGCCGATGGAATCTGAGGCGACCGCCGCCGACGAGCTGACCGAGTCGAAGCGGGTGCTCGAGCGCGAGCTTGGCGAATCCATTGATCATTTCGCGTATCCGGGCGGAGGGTTTACGCCCGCGGTGGTCGATGCGCTGGAACGGACCGGATATCGGTATGCGTATACCGCCTGCCCGCACCGCGATCCACGGCATCCCGCGCTGACCATCGAGCGGTTATTGCTCTGGGAAGGTTCTTCCGTCGACGGCGACGGCCGGTTCTCGCCGGCCATTCTCGAATGCCAGGTGCAGGACCTCTGGCCACCGGCCCGGATGTGCCGGCGGGCACACGCATGAGCACGACCACCGACAACGATCGCATCTCACGCGCCACGCGCGTCCTGGCCGCCGGCCGCGTCCCGGGGCTCGTCGTCGCCTTTGCGATCCCACTAGTCCTGGCTCGGGTCTTCGATCAGACCGAGTTCGGCACCTACAAACAGCTGTTCCTGATCTACGCAACGCTGTTTGGCCTGGCGCAGCTAGGCATGGCGGAAAGCCTCTACTACTTCGTGCCGCTCTCCCCCGCGCAGGCCGGCCGCCACGTGGCCAACGCGCTGGTAGCCCTCGTCACCATCGGCCTCGCCTCGGTGCTCGTGCTGACGACGGCCAGCGAGGACATCGCCACCTGGCTGACCAACCCGGCGCTGGCCGAGCACCTCGTGCCGCTCGGCGGATTCCTGGCCCTGATGCTGACGTCCGCGGTCCTCGAGATCGTGTTGATGTCGCGGCGCAGAAACACGGCGGCCGCGTGGGCCTATGTGACATCGGATATCGCCCGGGCGGCATGCTTCGTAGTGCCGGCAGCAATCGGGTGGGGCCTCCATGGCGTGCTGGCCGGCGCGGCCCTCTTCGCGGCGGTGCGACTGGCCGCCACGCTGATCGTGCTGTGGCGGGAATTCCGATCCGAGCTTCGCGTCGACCTGCCGGTGCTGCGCCGGCAGCTCGCCTATGCATTGCCGTTCGCGCTGGCCGTCGGCATCGAGGTGGTTCATCTCAACTGGCACCAGTATGCGGTGGCGGCGCGCTTCGACGCCGCGGCCTTTGCGATTTACGCGGTGGGCTGCCTCCAGATCCCGATCGTCGATCTCATTGTCTCGTCCACCGTGAACGTGATGATGGTGGAGATGTCGGCCGCCCGTGAGCGCGGCGTGGCGGATGCACTTCGGCTGTGGCACGACACCATCGGCCGGCTGTCTTTCATGATCTTCCCCATCGCCGCGTTTCTCGTCCTCATGGCCCGCGAAATCATCGTGGTGCTGTTCACCGCCACGTATGAAGCCAGTGTCTCAATTTTCATGTTGTGGTCGCTGACCATCCTGGCCGCAGTGCTCGCGGTTGACGGCGTCCTGCGCGCCTTCGCGCAAACGCGCTACCTGGTCGCGCAGAACGTCGTGCACCTGGCCATCGTCGCCGCCCTGGTCGGGCCATTCCTTACCTATTTCGGGCTCGGTGGCGCGGTGCTTGTGACGCTGCTTGCCACCGCGGTCGTGAAGACCATGGCAGTGCGGCGGATCAGCCGGCTGATGGGTGTCCGCGTCTCTCAAGCATTGCCGTGGAAACAGCTGGCCACGGCAGCCGTCTGCGCGTCCGTTGCGGTCGTCCCCACATTCTTCATTACCAAGGCGGGCACCCTGCCGCCACTGGCCGCATTGTTTCTTGGTGCGTTGACGTACGGCCTGTCGTACGCGGCGCTCTACTACACCGCCGGCCGCCGCACGCGCGCCGCCATTCTCGACACCGCGACCATTTAGGAGACAAGAACCCGTGTGTGGCATAGCCGGCATCGTGCGATGGACTGAGGAGCCTGTGCTCGAGCACGAGATCCGATCGATGTGCGACCTGATGATTCACCGCGGTCCCGACGACCAGGGTGTGTACGTCGACGGCGGCGTCGGCCTCGGGATGCGGCGGCTCAGCATCATCGGGCTCGAGACCGGCAGCCAGCCAATGTGCAACGAGGACCGCACGGTGTGGGTGGTGTTCAACGGCGAGATCTACAACTACAGATCGTTACGGCAGCAGCTCGCGCAACGCGGCCACGTATTGCGCACCACGAGCGACACCGAATGCCTGGTGCACCTGTATGAAGAGCACGGCGCCGGCCTCGTCGATCACCTGCGCGGCATGTTTGCGTTCGCCATCTGGGACGCCAAGACCCGCCAGCTGCTCCTTGGCCGGGATCGCCTTGGGATCAAGCCGCTCTACTACACCTGCTCGAACGAGGGCGTGATCTTCGCGTCCGAGATCAAACCGATTCTGCAGTGCCTCGGCGCTGCGCCCACGCTTGATTGGGAAGCGGTTGGACACCTGTTCACGTTCCTGGCGACTCCCTCATCCACCAGCATCGTGTCTGGCATCAAGAAACTTGAACCGGCGCGCATCGCGGTGGCCACCGCCGGCCGGCCGTTGCGAATCGAACGATATTGGGACGTCCACTTCGCGCCCGATGAAACATCGTCGGAAGCCGAGCTCGTTGAACGCCTTCGCGAGCTCTTACATGAATCGGTCGCACTGCACCGCGTCTCGGATGTGCCCGTTGGCGCGTTCCTGAGCGGCGGCATCGACTCGAGCAGCGTGGTGGCGACGATTGCGGCCCAACATTCGTCGCCGGTGAAGACCTTCTCGATCGGGTTCGAGGAATCCGGCTTTGACGAGCTCGCCTACGCACGCGACGTCGCTCGTGAATTTGGCACCGATCATTACGACCTCGTCCTGCGACCCGACGTGATTCGCATCGTCGAAGAACTGACGTGGTATCTCGATGAGCCGTTCGGCGACACCTCGGCGATCCCCACTTACATGGTGTCGAAGCTCGCGACCGAGCACGTGAAGGTTGTCCTCTCGGGCGATGGCGGCGACGAAGTGTTTGCCGGATACGAGCGGTATCTCGTCGAGGATCGCGAACGCGCCTACGACGGCCTGCCGCGCCCGCTGCGCAAGATGGCTGCGGCGGTCGGCTCCGTGTTACCGGAGGGCGCGCGCGGCAAACGGTTCTTGCAGCATTTTGGGCTCGAGGGGAACAAGCGTTACCTCGATGCGTCGATGATGTTCCGGGCCGAAGACTTGCGCCGCCTGTTCCGGCCCGACGCCGTTGAGCAGCTCGCACGTCACGATGCCGGTACGGCCGCAGAACGTGGGCTGCACTCTGGAACTAACTGGCTCGACGCGGTCCAGTACTTCGACCTGAACAACTACCTGCCGGACGACATCCTGACCAAGGTCGATCGCATGACGATGGCCCACTCGGTGGAGGCAAGGCCGCCGTTACTGGATCATCGGCTCGTCGAGTTTGCCGCCACCGTGCCGGCCCGCTTCCGCTTGCGCGATGGCACCACGAAGTACCTCTTTAAGCAGGCGATGCGCGGCATCCTGCCCGACCGCATCATCGATCGGCCGAAGCAGGGGTTCGCCGTGCCACTCGCGAAGTGGCTGCGCGAGGACCTCGCGATCTTTGCCAGGGACATCCTGCTGTCGGGCCGAGCCGCGCAACGCGGCATCTTCAACCTGCGGCAGGTCGAGCGACTGCTTCGGCTCAATCAACAGGGCCGCAATCTCGACCTGCAGCTGTGGACGATGTTGTCGTTCGAGATGTGGTGCCGGCGCTTCCTCGATCAACGCGTTGCGGCTCCGGCACGCGTCCATTCGCCTGCCGTAGGCCCAGTTGCCGCCTTCGCGGAAGCTTCCGCCTTCGCCAAGGCTACGGCGGACAGGTCGGCGCCCAACGCCATGGCGGGAATGTCATGAGCCACTCTCCGCGTGTGGCTATCGTAGCTGCGAGCCTCGACATCCTTGGCGGACAAGGTGTTCAGGCCCGGGCCCTGGTCGAGGCATTACGAGCCGATGGTCAGCAAGTGAGGTTTGTGCCGATCAATCCCCGCTTCCCGCGGCCTTTGGGCGGACTGCGGCGGATTCGTGGCGTGCGCACGCTCGTGAACCAGAGTCTGTATCTACCCGGACTCGCCAGGCTTGCCGCCATCGATGTCGCGCACGTGTTCTCCGCCTCGTACGCGTCGTTCCTGCTGGCGCCGCTGCCGGCGATGGCGATGGCGCGCGCGCTCAACAAGCACGTCGTGTTGCATTACCACAGTGGCGAAGCCGACGATCATCTCGCGAATTGGGGCGCGCTCGTGCATCCGTGGCTTCGACTCGCACACCACATCGTGGTGCCGTCGGAATACTTGCGCGAAGTGTTCGCACGCCACGGTCACACCGCTCACGTGATTCCAAACGTGGTCGACCTGTCGCGATTCGCCTACCGGGCCCGGCGGCCACTGCGACCGCATCTGCTGTCGACGCGTAACCTCGAGCCCCACTACCGCGTGGACGTCATCATCCAGGCGTATGCGCAGCTGAAGCCGCGCGTTCCCGAGGCGACGTTGACCATCGCGGGCTATGGCTCTGAAGAGACGCGACTCCGTCTTCTGGTGCGCTCCGCCGGCCTCAGCGATGTGCGCTTCATCGGCAGGGTCGAGCCGGAAGACATGCCGCGCGTGTATGACGACGCCGATATTTTCCTGAACGCCTCGGTGGTCGACAACCAGCCGGTCTCGATTCTCGAAGCGTTCGCCGCCGGCATGCCCGTGGTGACCACACCGACCGGCGACATTGGCGCCCTGGTGCGGCATCACGACACCGGCCTGCTGGTGCCGCCTTTCGATCCTGGCGCGATCGCCAACGCGGTTGAATGGTTACTTGCCCATCCCGATCGGGCGAGCGACTTCGCCGAGCGCGCTCACACCTCCACCGCCAGATACACGTGGCCTGCCGTGCGAGATGCATGGGCCGCGATGTATCGCACACCCAGTCACGACGCGATCGTCGATTCATGGCTCACCAACAAACACTCGCACTAAGCCGCGCCCGCCGGGTGGCCGGCATGGGCCTCGCCGAGATCGGCTGCCGTACGCGACAGGCCTCGGCGAAGTGGATCGATCGCCTGCAGACCAGGGTGGTCAATCCTTCTGAGGTGCTGCGGCGTCATGCGCCGTCGATGGCCGAGCCGGATGCGGCGTTACACAGCCTGCGCAATGATCTGCCGCGACGTTTCTTTGCCGGCGTCTCGCCGGAAGCGATCGCGATGATCCGCGACCAATTCCCAGAGGCGCGCCGGGAGCTGCTCTCGCAGGCCGAACTCTTGCTAAGCGGGCACTTCAATCTGCTCGGCTATCAGCACCTGTCCTTCGGCGACCCCATCGACTGGCATCTCGACCCGGTCCACGGACGCCGCGCCCCACGTTTGCATTGGAGCGCGATTGACCCGCTCGATCCCGCCGTCGTTGGCGACAGCAAGGTGGCGTGGGAATTGAGCCGGCACCAATGGACCATGCAGTTGGCGCAGGCGTTCGCACTGACCGGCGAGGAGCGCTATGCGGTTGCGGCAATCGCGGCCATGAACGACTGGATCGATGCCAACCCAGTCGGCACTGGCATCAACTGGTCGAGCAGTCTTGAAGTGGCGTTTCGCCTGATGGCGTGGACGTGGACGCTCGCGCTCCTGCGGCACTCGGCAGCGCTCACGGGCGGCACCCTGATTCGCGTGCTCGCGTCAATTCACTCGCACGCGACCCATGTCGAGAAATATCTCTCACGGTACTTCTCGCCGAACACTCATCTCACCGGCGAGGCTCTCGGACTCTTCTATGCCGGTGTCGTCTTTCCGGAATTCACCGATGCGGAGCGGTGGTGCGCAATCGGCGCCACCACGCTCGTCGAACAGGCCGACCAGCAAATCAGTGTCGACGGCATCTATTTCGAACAGTCGACGTGCTATCAGCGCTATACCTGCGACATCTACCTGCACTTTCTCCAGCTCGCCGGCCGTCATCAGATCGATGTGCCTGCGCGCACGCGCGAGCATTTGCAGCGCATGGTGGATGTGCTCGTGGCGCTGAGGGGTCCCGACGGCATGGTGCCCGCGATTGGCGATGCCGACGGCGGTCAGCTGATGCCTTTAGTGGTACGCGAGCGCCAGGATTGTCGCGGCATCTTTGCCACCGCGGCGGTGCTGTTTGGCCGGCGCGACTTCGCGCACGCCGCGGGCGTGACGGCGCCAGAGGTGGTATGGATGCTCGGCGCTGGCGGTGCGCACGCCTTTGCCCAGGCCAGGGCCGGCCGGCCGGCGACGGAGGGATCGCGGATCTTCGTCGCGGGCGGTTATGCAGTGATGCGCGGCGGCAGCGGCCGCGACGCCCACCAGATGATCGTCGATGTCGGGCCGCTCGGCAGCTTCGGTCATGGTCACGCCGACCTGCTCAGCGTTCAGTGCGCCATCTTCGGCCATGCCTGCCTCGTCGACCCCGGCACTTACGCGTATACCGCGGAACCGGAATGGCGCAGTTACTTCCGCGGCACGTCGGCGCATAACACGGTGTGCATCGATGGCAAGGATCAAGCCGAACCCGCCGGTCCGTTTGGGTGGCGTGAGCGCCCGCGCACGACAGTGCGCGGGTGGCAGTCCACCAGCGAGCTCGACGTGGTCGATGCCGAGCACACCGCTTTCGTTGGCCAAGGGTTACCGGTCGCGCATCGGCGGCGCGTGGTGTTCGTGAAACCGCACTGCTGGATCATCGTCGACGATCTGCTCGGTGAGGATACCCACTCGGCCGAATGGTCGTTTCAGTTTGCGCCGGTGCCGGTGTCGTTGGCTGCCGACGGCGGCGCGGCGCGAGCGGACCTGCCGGGTGGCGAGGCGCTGTGGGTGGTGCCGTTTTCGACGACCGCCGTTCGAGCGTCCGTTCACACCGGCGAGGTGGCGCCAATCCGTGGCTGGGTGTCGCCAGACTATGGCTGCCGCGTGCCGGCGCCGATGCTCGTGTACTCGGCGACGGGGCCGCTGCCAATGCGGCAACTCACGGTGTTGGTTCCGGAACGCCGCCAGAGCGCATCGCCACCGGCCATGGATCCCATCCTCGATCCCAGCCGGCGGCCGACGGGCGTCCGCTTGCCCTCCGCGCGCCTGACCATTCACTTCGATCCGCAAATCGTAATCACCCGAGACTGACCAGCATGTGCGGCATCGCCGGAATCCTGAAGTTCGACGCGCGCGACAGCGCGGAAGCGCCGCGGCTGCGCCGGATGCGCGACGTGCTCGCGCATCGCGGCCCCGACGGTGAAGGGATGATGATCGAAGGCCCGATCGGGATCGCGCACCGGCGACTGGCGATCGTCGACCTCGCCGGCGGGCACCAGCCGATGAGCAACGAAGACGGCTCGATCTGGATCGTCTTCAACGGCGAGATTTACAACCACGCCGAGCTGCGGCCCGAGCTCACAGCGCGCGGCCACCGCTATCGCACGCGCAGCGATACGGAAACCATTCTTCACCTCTACGAGGATGAAGGCGAGCGCGTGGCCGAGCGTCTCGAAGGTATGTTCGCGTTTGCCATCTGGGACGGGCCTCGCCGCCGTTTGCTGCTGGCGCGCGACCGGCTTGGCATCAAGCCGCTCTACCTGGCCGCCACGGGCAAGGAGCTGTTGTTCGGTTCGGAGATCAAGGCGATTCTCGCCGCCACCGGCGGGCGCCCGGCGCTCGACGAGTCCGTGATGCCGGAATACCTGACCACGGGATTTGTGAGCGGTGAGCGCACGATGTTCAACGGCATCACGCGCCTGCCTCCCGGCCACACCCTGACCTGGAGCGCTGAAGATGGCGTGCGGCGCCGCCGGTATTGGCAGCTGCCCGCGCCGTCATCACAGAACGTCGCGCCATTCGCAGCCGAAGCGACCGACCTTCGCGAGCGGCTGACCCTGGCGGTGAAGCGGCACCTAATGAGTGACGTGCCGCTCGGCGTGTTCCTCTCGGGCGGCATCGATTCGAGCGCGCTGGCCGCGATCGTCTCGAAGATGGCGGCGCCGCCGCTGCGCACCTTCGCTGTGGGCTTCGCGGACCGCGAGGCCAACGAGCTCGGGTATGCGAAGCAGGTGGCGGACTGGATTGGCTCGGAGCATCGCGAAGTCGTTGTTTCCCCCGATCAATTCTTCGCGGCCCTGCCGAAACTGATCTGGCACGAAGACGAACCGATCGCGTTCCCGTCGAGCGTGCCGTTGTACTTCCTGTCGCGACTGGCCGCCGAACACGTCAAGGTGGTGCTCACCGGTGAAGGGGCCGATGAGCTGTTCCTCGGCTACAACCGTTATCGGGTCACCCACTGGAACGCACGGCTTGGCCGGCCGTACTGGTCGTTCACACCAGCGGCGGTCCAGCAACGGATGCGTGACCTGGTTCACCGGTTGCCGGCGCCGCTCGGCCGCATCCTGAAACGCACGTTCGTCGGTGTTGACCCGGGGATGAGCAATCTGTATCTGGACAATTTCTCGGTCGTCACCGAACGCCAGCAGCGTGAGCTCCTGCAGCGGCCCGAGAGGATGGGCGACCTCCACGCGCGCGCGCTCAGTCAACTCGAGTCGTATGACGGCGATCTACTCGACCGCATGGGCCGATACGATCTCGACACCTACCTGCACGAGCTGCTGATGAAGCAGGACCAGATGAGCATGGCGGCGTCGATCGAGAGCCGGGTGCCATTCCTCGACGATCGGCTGGTCAACCATGTAGCTGGGCTCCCCTCCAGCTACAAGGTCCGCGGCTGGCAAACCAAGGCACTCCTGCGCAACGCGGTCCGCGACCTGCTGCCGCCGGCGATTCTGTCGCGACGCAAGATGGGATTTCCGGTGCCGATCAATCGCTGGCTGCGCGGCGCCTTTCAGCCACTCATCAGCGAGTTCGTGCTCGGGCCGCGGGCCGCCGAACGGCAACTGTTCGACGCTGGCGCGCTTCGCACCATGGCCGCGGAACAGGTCTCGGGCACCGCGCGGCATGGCGACCGGCTGTGGCTCCTGATCAATCTCGAAATCTGGCAACGCATCTTCCTCGACGGCGAAAGCCCAGAGCTGGTGATGAGCGCGGCCTCGCCGCGCGTATCGAAGGCGGCGTGATGAGAATCCTGTGGGTCAAGATGGGCGGCCTCTGGCCGCCAACCAGCGGCGGCCGGACGCGGAGCCTCCAGATCATTTCGGAGTTATCGCGCCGTCATGCGGTCACCGTCGTCACCACTCACGCCGATGGCGACGATCCGGAAGGGCTCGTCGGGCACCTGTCCGGCTGCGAGCGGGTGATGTCGTTTCCGTATCAGGTGCCCAAGCGAGGCAGCGCCGCGTTTCCGATGACGCTGGCCCGCTCCTGGCTGTCGCGGGATCCTGTTGATTTGTGGAAGTGGCGCGTGCCGGCCGTCCGCGACTGCGCCAACGACCTGATCGACGCCGGCCGTGTTGACGTGTGCGTCGCCGACTTCCTGTTCGCGGTGGCGAACGTGCCGCTCGACGGCAGCATCCCCACGGTGTTGTTCGAGCACAACGTCGAATATTTGATTTGGAAACGGCTGCGCGATCTCGAAACCGTCGCCTGGCGCCGCGCGCTGCTCGAGGTCGAATGGCGCAAGTTACGCGCACGCGAAGCCGCCGCCTGCCGCGCCTGCGATGTGACCATCGCCGTATCGGAAGACGATCGCGATCGTCTCTCGGCACTCGCGCCCACGGCAGCAGATCACGTGGATCCCTACGGGCGTCGACACCAATTACTTCACCACCACGGCCGGGGGCGAACGGCCCGCGCAGGTGGTGTTCAGCGGCTCGATGGACTGGCATCCGAACGAGGACGCGGTTCGGTATTTCATCAACGACATCCTGCCGCTCGTCCGCGCCGAAGTGCCCGCCGTAACCTTCAGCGTGGTTGGTAGAAATCCGTCGGCGGAGCTTGGTGCGGCGGCGGCCGCCGCCGGTGTCGAGGTCACGGGAACCCTCGACGACATCCGGCCGTCAATCGCCGAAGCCGCGCTCTGCGTGGTGCCGTTGCGGGCCGGCAGCGGCACCCGCCTGAAGATTTTCGAAGCGCTCGCCATGGGCAAGGCCGTGGTGTCCACCACGGTTGGCGCCGAAGGGCTCGCCATCGAATCCGGCCGCCACTACGTGGCCGCCGATGGCGCGCAACACTTTGCCCGCGCGGTGATCGATTTGCTCAACGATCCGGTCCGCCGCCGTGGCATTGGCGCCGCCGGCCGGCAATTGGTCGAGAGCCGGTATTCCTGGGCGCACGTTGCCCGTCCTTTTGAGTCGCACTGCCAATCGGCGGTCGAGAAACATGCACACATCCGGACGGCTACCGGCCGTCATCCTCATCTGTCACCAGCAGGATCTGCTCGATAGCGCCGGCCTGGCTTCGTGGCTCGCGGCCACGATGCGCCTGGTCGGCATCATCGAAATCGCCGGTGATGGCGCTCGTCTGCGGCGGGCGGCCAAACGCGAGCTCGCCCGTGGTGGCGTGCTCGGGTTTCTCGATGTGCTGGCGTTCCGCGCGTATGCGCGGCTGTTCCTCGCCCGCGCCGATACGGCGTGGGCCGACGCCGAGCTCGCCCGGCTCCGCGCGCGCTACCCGGTCAACCTCGGAGCGATTCCGAAGCGGGTGGTCAGCGATCCCAACCAAGAGACCGCGCGATCGTTTATCGCCCGCCTGCAACCGGACCTGATTGTCGCGCGGTGCAAGTTCATCCTCAAACCGGAAGTCTTCACGCTGGCACGGGCCGGTACGTTCGCGCTACACCCCGGCATCTGTCCTGAGTACCGCAATGCCCACGGCTGTTTCTGGGCGCTCGCGAATCGCGATCTCGATCGCGTCGGCATGACGCTATTGAAGATCGATCGCGGCGTCGACACCGGGCCGGCGCTGCTGCAGGCCACCTGCCGTTTCGATGAAGTCGGTGAGTCACACTATGTCATTCAACAACGAGTCATCTTCGATAACCTCGAGCGCATCTGGCACACCCTCGTGGCAGCCGGACGCGGCGAGGTTCCAGCGCCGATCGATACTGCGGGACGCGTTTCTGCGGTCTGGGGTCAGCCCAGGCTCACCAGCTACCTCCGCTGGAAGCGCGCCGCACGTCGCGATCGAAGACGCGCGGAACGTGTGCCTGCTGTTTCATGACGTCTATGTCAGCGATCCGCGAGAAAGCGGATTCGGCTCGCCCGCGGCCGATCGCTACAAGTTGAGCGTGACACAGTTCGATCGCGAACTGGCCGCGCTGGCCCGCATCAGCCGGCCCGCCTTGCCGTTCGCAATCACCTTCGATGACGGCGGCATTTCGTTTTACACGTTGATCGCCGACCGCCTCGAAGCGCTTGGCTGGCGCGCGCATTGCTTCGTGGTGACCGACATGATCGGCCAGCCTGGGTTTCTGACGCGCGCGCAGATTCAGGAGCTCGATCGCCGGGGTCACCGCTTCGGCAGCCATTCGGCATCGCATCCGGCGCGCATGAGCGCGTTATCCGGAGACGACCTCGTCGACGAATGGGCGCGAAGCCGCGGCGTCCTGCAAGACCTCATCGGCGGTCCGGTGGTGACCGCATCAGTGCCAGGAGGATTTTTTTCAAGCCGCGTCGCGAGAGCCGCGGCCATCGCCGGCATTCAAACGTTGATGACCTCTGAACCCGTGACCCGTCCGCACTACGTCGCCTACTGCCGCGTGCTTGGCCGATTCGCCCTTCGTCACTACAACCGGCCGGAGTTCGCTGCGCGACTGGTGAACGGCGCCCCGTGGGCCCGCTGGGCCGCGTGGACAGACTGGAACGCCAAAGCGTTAATCAAGCCCATTCTCGGAAATGCGTACACCCGTGTTGCCGACTGGCTCATGGCCCAGAAGGCCGCGTCACATTCACACACCACGACCCAGGAGAAACGACCATGAAGTGTTCACCGTTCGTTCACCGCCTCTGCCTCGCTGCCGCCCTCGGAGTCCTGCTGATCGGAGCCGGGTGCAGTGATTCGTCACCGACCTCACCGACACCACCCACTACGTCCACGCCGCCCACGCAACCGGGACCGGCGCCCACGGCGCCGAACACACCGACGCCAACCGGCGCGGTGACCATCACGATCAATCCGAACCCGGTGCCGCACAGCGGCGCAGCGATCACTGATGCGGCGGGCTGCGTCGGCGTGCGATTCACGTGGTTCTACGAACAGGTGCTGCAGGAGACCGGCGGCTCGGCAGTGACCTTCACGAACCGTATCGACCTGTTCGATGATCGCGAGACCAACAATATCGCCGTAAACATCGTGGTGCCCGCGAACGGATCGACCACTGTTCGCTCGCGCTGGTGCAGCTCGAATCGGGCCGCGCACAGTTCGCAGACGCGCTGGTCCGGCACCGATGCCGCGGGCCGCTCGATCACGGTGCTCGGCCCCAGGGTCATCTTGAATACCCCGCAATAAACACCGGCTCTCCCTCGGTAGAAGGATTTCATCATGAACGTCAGCGTGTTCGGTCTCGGGTACGTGGGATGTGTCACTGCCGCGTGTCTCGCTCGTGACGGCCACCAGGTGATGGGGGTCGACGTCAGCGCCGACAAGGTGCAAATGATCAACGACGGCCGCTCGCCGATCATCGAACCGGGGCTGGAGCAGTTAATCAAGCGTGTGGTGCGTGAGGACCGGCTGTCGGCCACCACGTCCGTGAGCTATGCCGTCGGCGAAACCGACGTCGCGCTGATTTGCGTGGGCACACCGGACATCGGTCACGGGCAGCCTGACACCAGCGCGCTCACCAGGGTCGCCGCCGCCATTGGTGAGGCGTGCGGCAACCGCACCAGGCCGCTCACGGTCGTGGTCCGGAGCACCGTCTTGCCCGGCACGAATGACGTGATTCGCCAACGGCTGCGGTCAGCGGCGGAGGAAGCGACTAACGGCGACGCCGTTCCGGACATCCGCCTGGTATCGAACCCGGAGTTCATGCGTGAAGGCAGCTCGATCCGGGACTTCGATCATCCGCCGTTCGTGCTCGTCGGCTGCGACGATGCGGAGAGCGGGCACGTGTTGCGGACGCTGTATGCCAGCGTCGACGCGCAAGTCGTCGAGACCTCGATTCGCACCGCCGAGATGATCAAGTACGTCTGCAACACCTTCCACGCACTGAAAGTGTGCTTCGCCAACGAGATCGCCGACATGTGCGACGGGCTGGGTGCCGACGCGCAGGAAGTGATGCGCATCTTCCGGCTCGATCGCAAGCTGAACATCTCAGAGGCGTATTTGACACCGGGATTTGCGTTTGGTGGGTCGTGCCTGCCGAAGGATCTCCGCGCGATGCTGTGCGCCAGCCGCCTGCACGCGATTGATGTGCCGCTGCTCTCGTCGATCCTCCCCTCGAACGAAGGGCAGATCCGGCGCGCGGCCGACGCGGTGCTGCGATTGAAGCGGCGCCGCGTCGGCGTCGTCGGGCTGGCTTTCAAGCCCGACACCGACGACCTCCGCGAGAGTCCCATGGTCGCGCTCGTCGAACTGCTGATCGGCAAGGGCTGCGACGTGCGCATCCTCGACCCGAACATCGTGATGGCCCGCCTGCGCGGCGCCAACCGTCAGTACATCGAAAACGAAATCCCCCATATTGCTTCGCTGTTATGCGAGACCGTCGACGGCCTGGTCACCCATGCCGACGTCATCGTGATCGGCGCCAAGTGGGTTGCTGCCACGACCGTCCTGGCGGCGGCCCGCCCCGATCAGGCCATCGTCGATCTGACGCGCGGCGCGGTGACCGTGCCCGAAGCGGTCAGGGAGGGACCGATATGGGCAGCCTCATGAAACAGTCGGCGATCGCAGGCCTGGCCCTGCTGTTGTCGATCGTCGCGCCCGGGGCGGCGCAGGAGGAGCGCGTTCCGGCGCGGGCCCGCGACGCCGTCGCCAGGCCCACGGCGAGCGGGCCGGAACTGCCGCGTTCTCGATGGTGGTGGGCCCGGTGCCCGACGGTCAGCGCACCGTCCACGTCCCCGCGGGTGCAAGTCTGCAAGCCGCCCTCGATCGCGCGCGGCCCGGTGACGTGATCACGCTGGCCGCCGGCGCGGAATATCACGGGCCGTTTCGATGGCCGAGAAAAGACGGCGACGCCTGGGTCGTGATCCGTCCGGCGAGCACCGATCTGCCGCCATCCGGACAGCGGATTCAACGCGAACACACCAGGCGCATGCCCCGGCTGGTCAGCACGTCTGGCGCGGTCCTCACCGCGGATCCCGGGGCGCATCATCTCCGCCTCGTTGGACTCGAGATCGCGCCGTCACCGGGAATCTTCCTGCGGTCGCTGGTTGATCTCGGCAGCGACGCCGACGAGGTTTCAGCGCTGCCGCACGACATCATCATCGATCGCTGCTACGTCCGCGGCGACCCACGCCGTGGCGCGCGACGCGGCGTGGCCCTCAACTCACGCAACACCGCGATCGTTGACTCGCTCTTCCTGGATTTCAAGGAGGTTGGCGCGGATTCGCAGGCCATTGCCGGCTGGAATGGGCCCGGCCCCTTCCGGATCGCCAACAACCATCTCGAAGCCGCCGGCGAGAACGTGATGTTCGGCGGCGCCGACCCGCTGATCGCCGACCTGGTGCCCGCCGACATCGAGATTGTCGGCAACCATTTCGCGAAACCGCTGCGATGGATGGCCGACGATCCGCGCTACGAGGGCGAGGCGTGGTCGGTCAAGAACCTGTTCGAGCTCAAGAACGCCCGCCGCGTGCTCGCCGAGGGCAACCTGTTCGAATACAACTGGCCGCACGCCCAGAACGGCTTCGCCATCCTGTTTACGGTCCGCAACCAGGACGGCCGGGCGCCGTGGTCGGTGGTGGAGGACGTGATGTTCCGCGGCAATGTGGTGCGTCACGTCGGCGGCGGCATCAACATCCTCGGCCACGACGACAATCACCCAAGCCGTCAGACCAGCCGCATCGCGATTGTCGACAACGTGTTTGCCGACGTCGGCGGCCGTTGGGGACATGGCCGGTTGTTCCAGGTCCTGGACGGCACGCGCGACGTGATCATCGATCACAACACGGCGTTTCAGACCGGCACGCCCTTGTTCGGCGGCGACTCACGCCCGCATACCGGGTTCATCTTTCGCAACAACATCGTGCTGGCCGGCACTACGGGCATCTCCGGTTCCGGAACCGCAGCAGGCCGGGCCACCGTCGACCGTTACTTTCCCGACGCCATCATCCGACGCAATATTTTCGTCGGTGGCAATCCGGAACAGCTGCCTCCGGACAATTTCTCCGCGGCGACCGTCGCCGAGGTCGGCGTCGCGCCGCCCGGACTCACCGCCCCATTCTCCAAGCTGGCGCCGCGTTTTGCCGCCGCCGGCACGGATGGCAAGGATCCAGGCGCGGCCGCCGACACCGTCGCCGCGCCGATGCATGCCGCGACCCCGCGTGACGGCGCCACGTCGTCGCCACCGATGGTCATCACACGGACCGGCGTCCCAAGCGCTCCAGAAGTGTTCTTCTGGCTGGCCTTCGCCGTTCTGGGCTACGTGTGCGTGGGATACCCGATACTCGCGCGCCTGCGCGCCGCCATCAATCCACGCACGCGCCGGCGCGCACCGATCGAGCCCCACGTCACCATCATCGTCGCCGCACACAACGAAGCCGACCGCGTCGAGCGGCGGCTGCGTAATCTCCTCGCGCTCGACTACCCGGCCGATCACCTCGAAGTGATGCTGGGCTCCGACGGATCCACGGACGATACGGTATCGCGGGCGAGGCCGTTCGAATCAGCCGGCGTGATTGTTTACGATTTCGCGGACCGTCGCGGCAAGCCTGCGCTGCTGAACACGCTCGTACCGCAAGCCTCAGGCGAGATCGTGGTGTTTGCCGATGCGCGGCAACGCTTCGATCCGCTGGCCCTGCGCGCGCTCGTGGCGAATTTCGCCGATCCGGCCGTCGGGGCCGTAAGTGGTGAGCTGATCATGAGCGCCACGAGCGATGCCGAGCTCGGGAGTGAAGGCGCGGCGATGTACTGGAACTATGAAAAACTGATTCGGTCGAACGAAAGCCGCGGCGGATCCACGGTGGGCGCGACGGGTGCGATTTATGCGATCCGCAAGGCGCTCTTCGAGCCCCTGCCGAACGACACCATTCTTGACGACGTCATGATTCCTATTCGCATCGCACGGAAGGGCTACCAGGTGGTGTTCGAGCCGGCGGCAAAAGCCTTCGACCTCGCGCCGCCTAGCGCACATGCCGAGCTCGCGCGTAAGGCGCGCACCATCGGCGGCACGTTCCAGTTGTTCGCACGCGAGCGCTGGCTGCTGAATCCGCGGTTGAACCCGCTGTGGTTCGAGACGGTGTCGCACAAGGCCTTGCGCCTCGCGATACCGATCCTGCTCGCCACGCTGCTACTGACGAACCTGGTGCTGCTGGACACGTGGCCGTATCAGCTGACGATGGCCGCACAGGGAGCGTTCTACATGGCGGCGGCCGCGGGCTATGTCCATCGCCACGCCCGCCGCCACCGCCTGATTCTCAAACTGCCTTACACGATGTGCCTATTCAGTTGCGCCATCGTGCTCGGCTTCTTCCGTTTCGTCACCGATCACCAGGAAGTAACCTGGGAGCGAGTCATGTCAACGAAGATCAGGAGCCACTCTTGATCTGGTCGCGGCGCCGGACCGCCGCGCGCCCAATCTGAGCGGCCGTCGACTGCGAGCCTTGCCGGACCGCAGTCGGCGTCATCGCCGGCGTCTGCAGCGTCGCGGTCGCTGCTGAAGCCTGCGCGCGAGACGCGCCCACCATCAGAACGGCGTTACTAATCGTCGCGTTGAGATCATAGATCACGGCGTCGACCACGAGCGGATAGCGCACCTCGCTGTTGCTCGCATAAAACACGGTGCCGTTCTTCGTGTACTGCACCGTCCCGCCGGTGACGCCGACACCCAGCACATCGCCCGCCGAAATCCGAACGTCCGCACGATAGACGCCCGCCTCGCGAACTTCCGCCACGCCACCTTGTAAGCGCAACGCAAACTTGATGTGGGTCGGCTGATGCGTCGCCTCACCCCACGTCAAGCCCACAAACCGCAGCGGCGCCGTGTCGGTCAGGGTGACGAACACCCCGCCGTCAGCTGAAATCCGTTGCTCGGACGACGCGCCCGCGTCGGCACATCCACCACAACCAGCCGTCTTTTGCAGCGTATTGCCGGAGGCCGATACGTTGACGCCATTGGTCCATCGCACTGGATCCTGCGCAAACGAAGGCGCCGGCGTCGGGGTTGGTGAGGGCGCCGGAGCCGGGGGTGCTGTGGGTGCCGGAGCCGGGGGTGGTGTGGGCGATGGCGCCGGACCCGGCGGGGGCGACGGTGGTGGCGACGGCGCGGATCCGCCGAGACCCCCCGTCGGCACGCGAACAATGTAGGCATCAAGGCGGCCTGAACCCGCGTTGGCCGTCCAGATGAAGTACTCGCCGGTCGGGTCCAGGTTGCCTTTCGGCATCTTCAGGTAGTCATCGCTGCCGCCACCCGACGCGTTGAGGTCCGACAGATTCGGCGCCACGACGAGGGCGTTCAGTGATCCGTCGAGACGAAAACAGACGATCTCGTTGACGCGAGCGATCGCTTGCCGATTCGCATTGCTGGCGCACGCCATCTGCTGATCGAGACCCACGCCGGCGCGCGAATTGCCATGCGCCACGTGACCGAGTCCGGAATCCCACGACGAGAGTTGATACACCAGCGTGCCCTGGCCTTGCTGCGTGGCCGGCTGGCCGCCGCGCAGATCCATGTCGAAGCGCCACACCCGCACTGCGCCCGGCTGCGAGTTGAAGTTGTCTTCGGCCACCATGTAGCCGTAGCCGATATCGGAGTGGCCGGCCGCGCCGTTCTCGTCGGAGAGCACGTGCTCGGCGCCGGTGTCGAGATCGATGATGCGGTTGTCCTCGCCGTTGCGGCCGTCGAGGTTTTCCTTGATCACGAGCCAGCGGCCGCTCTTGTCGATCTGGCACTCGTCGAAGTCGCCCTTCTTCGGAAAGAACTGCAAGCGGCCGGAGTCCGCGCGATAGGTCACGCAGCCGAGCATCTGGTACGAGCTGCCGTCGCGCAGTGTCGCGGAGTGGACGCGATCGTCGTTGCTCGAGTGCATCTGCCAGATGTAACGGTTGGGAAACTCACTGCTCACGTCAAACACGGTCTCGAACGCCTTCGACTGCACGTCATACCGGAGCATGCGCGGCCCGTCATTGATGTACAAGGCGTGCTGACGCGTGCGGCTGAAATACCAGCCTTCACCCGTGGCCCACGAATGCGGACTGT
The DNA here is from genome assembly GCA_963784445.1 of uncultured Acidimicrobiia bacterium. Taxonomy (GTDB): domain Bacteria; phylum Acidobacteriota; class Vicinamibacteria; order Vicinamibacterales; family UBA2999; genus 12-FULL-67-14b. The sequence goes on from CAWARO010000006.1 coordinate 51,796, forward strand.
CGGGCGGAAAGATCGCGCCGTGATTCTGCGTCTCGCCCGAGCGTTTGTTAACGCTAAACAAAGTCGGCCCGCCGCCGCCCTTGCGCCGTTCCAGGCCGAGGAACACTAGCATCGTGTCGCTGCCCGCGTGGTTGTTGATGTTGTTCCAGTACGAATAGCCGACGGGCATCACGCAATCGGCGCCGCCGCAATCGCCGCCATTAGTCAGCCGGAAGCCGGTAGTGTTGTATGGCGCTGGGAACGTGAATTGCCCGCGCGTGGGCAGGAACGTCTGGGTCTGTCCGCTGGATAGCGCAGGCCGCAACCCCGCGCTGGTGGCGGAGTCGACAAAGCCCTGGGCGAATGCAACCGAATGGGTCAACAGGAGCGCGGAGGAAAGCGCGAGAACAACTCCGAACGCGTATCGACGATGAAGCACGAATACTCTCCTTCGGTTGGAGCGCAGGAATATCCCGCGCTCGCGTCTGGCCCGATGAAGAGGGGTTGGAGGAAGCGCCCCGTCTCGCGAGCAGTCTGCGAACCCTTTCCCACATCTCGAACGTCGTCACGCACTTCGCGATCAACGAAGCGGAGCCCGGTTTATTGAGGAAAGAAAGGATCGCCGGCTTGCGGGGCACACGATCAACCGACACGTCCACTGGCGTACACACGTGTCGAGCGACCGGATGTAAACCCTAGGTTGTGACAATTGTCGGCACGTCAGCAATGACGACGACGACTTATATTGCTAGGCCGAGAGACTTAAATCAAGCTGAGCGTAGCCATATTCTGCGCGGCGGCGGACTCTTACCCAGAAAAAGCCTGATCCAGTATCTCGATTGCTGCAGTGGCTTGCGCTTTGGTCAACACCAGAGGTGGCGAAATACGAATGGCGTTCTTGCCCGCACCGAGAACGAGCAGGCCGCGGTGAAAGCAGGCGTCGACCACCGCGTCCCTCTCCGCGGTCGCCCGCTCTTTCGTGACGCGGTCACGGACCAGCTCGATGCCGATCATCAGGCCCCGCCCGCGCACGTCGCCAATGATCTGATGCTTCTGCTGCAGCTCGCGCAGCCGGTCGATCATGAAGCCGCCAACCTCGGTGGCGTTCTTCAGCAGCGAGTCTTTCAGCAACTTGATCGTCGCCAGCGACGCCGCGCACGACACGGGATTTCCGCCAAACGTGCTCGCATGCGAACCCGGCGGCCAATCCATCACGTCCGCCCGTGCCGTGGTCACGCCGAGCGGCAGCCCTGAGGCCACGCCCTTCGCCACAGCGACGATGTCCGGCTCGACGCCGAAGTGCTCGATCGCAAACATCTTCCCCGTGCGGCCCATGCCCGACTGCACCTCATCGGTGATCAGCAGGATGCCGTGCTTCTTCGTAATCTCACGCAAGCGGTGGTGAAACTTCGGCTCGGGCACCACATATCCACCCTCGCCCTGAATCGGCTCCACCACCACACCGGCCACGTCCTCGGGCGCGATGAGGTGGACGAGAATCTGGTGCTCGAGAAAATCGAGACACTCCGCCTGGCACGACTCAGGCTTCAGACCCACCGGACAGCGGTAGCAGTTGCCGTAATTGGCGTGGAACACGCCGGGCAGCATCGGACCAAAACCTTTGCGCTGAATTGCCTTGCTCGACGTCAGCGACAACGATCCCATCGTGCGGCCATGGAAGCTGCCAAGAAACGCGATCATTCCGTAGCGCTTGGTGGCATATTTCGCCAGCTTGATCGCGGCCTCGATCGCCTCCGTCCCCGAATTGGAAAAAAATGATCGCTTCGACCCCGCAAAAGGTGCGATCGCATTGAATTCCTCGCCAAGCTGCACTTGCGGCTCGTAGTAGAAATCGGTGCCGGACATGTGCAGAAACTTCTGCGCCTGGTCGACGATCGCGGCAACGACGTCAGGATGTGAATGCCCTGTTGAATTCACTGCAATGCCGGCGGCGCAATCGAGGAAGGTATTGCCATCCACGTCCTCGACCATCGCTCCTGTGCCGCGGGCCATAACGAATGGATAGCCGCGTGTGTAGGAAGTTGAGACTACCTTCCCATCCCGCTCGATGATGGCTTGGCCTTCGGACCGGGAAGGCTGTTTGATCAGCGGCGCATCCGTGAGCTGATCGATGGCTGGTCGCCATTGACTACTTCCGCTTCCACCGCGTGCCCTGAGGACCGTCTTCCAGGATCACGCCCTTGGCGAGCAGGTCCAGGCGAATGCGATCGGCTTCGCCAAAGTCGCGGCGGCGGCGGGCGTCCTGACGAGCTTGAATCGCGGCGTCGATCTCGGTGAGCGGAATCGGCGGCGTGGCGTCTTCGGCGCGCCGCAGCGACAGCACGCCCAGCACGCGATCGAAGTGGTTGAAGGCGGCCATGATCTCCGGCGCGTCGCCCTTCCCCACCTGCTTGTTGTCCATCGAGATATTCAACGCGCGGATCAGGTCGAACATCGCGCCGAGCCCGGCCGCGGTATTGAGATCGTCGCGCAGCGCGGCGTCGAACGCCTCCACCGCTTCCGTGACGCGCGCGGTGACTGCGAGGTGCGTGGCGCCGGTGGTGAGCGCCTCGACGCGGCCGAGGAAATCCGTCATGCGGCGCAGCGCCTCTTCGGCCTGTTCGAGCCCCGTCCACGTGAAGTTCAACTGCTTACGGTAGTAACCCGAAAGCAAGATGTAGCGTAGTGCCGACAGGCGAAATCCCTTGTCGAGCACGTCCTGCACCGTGTAGACGTTGCCGACCGACTTCGACATCTTCTGGTTGTCGACGAGCAGGTGCTCGATGTGAAACCAGAAGCGCGAGAACTCCTTGCCGGTGGCGCCTTCGCTCTGCGCGATCTCGTTCTCGTGGTGCGGGAACACCAAGTCGACGCCGCCGGTATGAATATCGATCGGCGGGTCGCCCAACAGCCGCAGCGCCATGGCCGAGCACTCGATGTGCCAGCCCGGGCGTCCCGGACCGCAGCCGCAATCCCAGGTCGGCTCGCCCGGCTTGGTGGCCTTCCACAGCACGAAGTCGCGCGCGCTTTCCTTGTCGTACTCGTCGGAGTCGATCCGCGCGCCCGACTGGATGCCTTCATGATCGAGGCGCGCGAGCTTCCCGTAGGACGGCAGCGTCGAAATCTTGAAGTAGATCGACCCTTCGGTCGTGTAGGTATGCCCGCGCTGGCCGAGCGCGTTGATCATCTCGGCCATTGCCTTGAGGTTTTCGGGATCAGTGGCGCGCGGCGTCTCTTCCACCGCCTCAATCCCAAGCGCCGCAGCGTCCTCGCGAAACGCCTTGATGTACTGATCGGTGTATTCGCGCAGCGGCAGGCCCGACTTGGCCGCGCCGATGATGGTCTTGTCGTCCACGTCGGTGAAGTTCATGACGTGGTGCATCTTGTAGCCGGCCACGTACTTCAGCGCGCGGCGCAGCACGTCAACGCACACGAACGTCCGGAAGTTGCCGATGTGCCCGCGCGCATAGACGGTGAGGCCGCAGGTATACATGCGCACGGTTTGGGCGCGCGATGGAACAAAGTCCTCCTGCTGCCGAGTGAGGGTGTTGTAAAGACGCATCAGACTAGCGAGGCTGCGCCTCAGACCACCGAGCCTGCGCCATAAGGCTTCGCCTCGCTAGTCGCAGCGTCTGTTTGCCCCGCCTCCCAGGGTCCCCGCCGCGCGAACTTTGCGCGGTGGGGTGGTTCCGGCGGGGCGAGACGTCTTGAAGTTGAAGCAGGACTCAAGAACATGGATGTGCGCACTTCAAGCCGTCTTGGATAGCGGCTGTGAGATCTTCTCGCCGCCGATCGTGATGCTGAGCGCGCCGTCGTCGGCGGCAAACACGGCCAGGCAGCTATGCCCAGTGGCCGCCTTCAACGCCTTGGCGGCCGCGCCACGGACCCCCTCGACGAATCCATCGGCCGCGGCAGCCTCCAGCTTCGCGTATTCGGCCACGTGCCGGGCCATTTCGGCGACCATCGCCACCTGGCTGGGGTCGTTCGGCACCGTCAACTTGAACGTAAACGCGCTAGGTGTCATTAGCTAGACGGACAGTCTATCGAATAACCGTGTCGCACGGCGAACATCCGCCGCAATCTGTTCCTGTAGGGCCTCGACGTCCGGGAACTTGCGCTCGTCCCTGAGCCGCTGGACGAAAGCGAGGTGCAGGGTACGGCCATACAAATCCAGGGGAGGCCGAAGGCCCTGAGCGAGCGGCGCGGCGGCGTTGCCGCCGCGTTGCGAGTCGAAGGGAATGACGTGGGTCTCGATCGTGGTGGCCACTTGATCGCCGAAGGTGGGCCGCTGCCCGATATTGGTCACGCTCGGTCGCAACTGGCCGTCGATCGTAACGGCGGTGGCATACACCCCATGGGGTGGGACCAGCTCGTTTTCCGTGGACAGGTTGGCCGTCGGAAAGCCGATCTCGCGTCCGCGCTTCGCGCCTTCGACGACGGTGCCGTCGATCGCGTAGTGATGACCGAGCAGCGCCCCCGCCTCGTCCACCCGGCCTTCGGCCACCAGCCGGCGGATGCGCGTGCTCGAGACCACGAAGTCCTTGTAGCGAATGGGATCGATCTTCTCGGCGCGGAAGCCGTAGGTGGCGCCGAGCGATCGCAGCACGGTGAAGTTGCCGCTGCGGTCGCGGCCGAACAGGAAGTCGGCGCCGACCCACACCTCGGCGACGCGCAGCCATTCCACCAGGATGGTGCGCACGAACTTCTCCGGCTCCCACTGCGACATCTCGCGCGTGAAGCGGACCACGGCGGCGCCCTGCACGCCGGCGCGCGCCAGCGCGTCGAGCTTCTGCGCTTTCGTCATCAGCAGGGACGGTGCTTTGTCGGGACGCAGGATTCGCGGCGGGTGTGGATCGAACGTCAGCACCACGCTGGTGCCGCCGCGCTCGCCGGCGCCGCGTTGAATGCGCTCGATGATCTTGACGTGGCCGCGATGCAGGCCGTCGAAGTTGCCGAGCGCCAGCACCGGCGATCGCCACGTGGCGGGCCGCGGATCATCCGGGAAGTGGCTTATTTCCATGCCGGCGCCGTCTCGATCGTCAACGCCAGGCCATCATAGGCGAGTTCCACGCCGCGCGGCAGCGACGCGTTGGTCTCCGCGTGCGCCAGATCGTGGCAGACGTGCGTGAAATAGGTTTGCCGCGGCTTCATGCGCTCGACCACTTGCAGCGCCTCGGCCACGGTGAAGTGCGTGGGATGCGGGCGATGCCGCAGCGCGTCGAGGATCAGCACGTCCACGCCATCGAGCAGCGGCCACGCCTCGTCTGAGAGCCGGTTGCAATCGGTGAGATACGCGAAGCTGCCAAAGCGGAAGCCGAGGATTGGCCGGGACCCGTGAAAGATCGGGATGGGTTGAATCCCGATCCCGCCCACGTTGAACCGCCCGTTGATGGTGGTGAGCGTAATCTGTGGGATGCCGCCGCCCTTCTCGTTTGGCGGATTGAACACGTACGAGAACGAGCGGCGCAAATCGGTGGCCGTGCGCTCATCGGCATACGCCGGGATGGCACCCGCCTGCACCACGTTGAACCGCCGCACGTCATCCAGGCCCATGATGTGATCGGCGTGGCTGTGCGTGAAGAGGATCGCATCGACGCGATCGATGCCGTTGGTGAGCGCCTGCTGCCGCAAGTCCGTCGACGTGTCGACGAGGATGGCCGGCCCATGCTCGACGTCGAGATAGATCGACGGCCGGCTGCGCCGGTCGCGCGGATCGGTCGACCGGCACACGGCGCAGGTGCAGCCGATCATCGGCACGCCATGCGATGTGCCGCTCCCCAGGACGATGACGCGTGCCTTCATCCAAAACTGAAATGCTAGCATACGCACATGAGCGACTTGGCCGGCGTGCGCTTTCAGCAACTCGTCGAGATCATGCGCACGCTGCGGTCCGAGCACGGCTGCGCGTGGGACCGGCAGCAGACACTGAAGACGCTGCGGCCGTTCGTGCTGCAGGAAACCTACGAGCTGCTCGACGCGCTCGATCGCGACGACCATCAGGCGCTCGAGCACGAGCTGGGCGATTTCCTCTTCGAGGCGGTGTTCCTGGCGCAGATCTGCGAAGAAGAGGGCCGCTTCTCGATCGCCGATTCGATCAAGTCGATCGCCGACAAGCTGGTGCGCCGGCATCCGCACATCTTCGATGCCGAAGGAAAGGCGTCGCTGACGCCGAAGCAGGTCAAGCAGCAGTGGGAGGAAATCAAGGCGAAGGAGCGGACCGATGCCGGCGAGCCGGAGAAGACGCTGCTAAGCGGCGTGCCGCGCTCGATGCCGTCATTGCTGCGTGCCTACGAGCTCAGCACGCGCGCCGCAATGGTGGGGTTCGACTGGGTGAAGACCGGCGACGTGATCGACAAGGCCGAGGAAGAGATCCGCGAGTTGCGCGATGCGGTCGCAGAGCAAGGCCAGTCGTCGCGGGAGGCCGAAGAGGAGTTTGGCGACCTGCTGTTCTCGCTGGTCAACGTCGCACGCAAGCTGGGTATCGAGCCGGAAGCCGCGCTACGCGTGGCGAACGACAAATTCCAACGGCGGTTCGACGACCTCGAACGACAGGTCAAGGCTGATGGACACAAGGTGCGGGACCTGTCGCTCGATCAGCTGGAAGCGCGCTGGCGAGTGGCTAAGCAGCGGTAACACGGCGCTTACGCGCGATCAGGTATCTCGTTCCGCTCGCGTCTCCGCTCGCCCGCCGCGCTCAAGGCCGCACGCCATCAGCTTCCGCGTTCGCTCCGCACAGCTGTCAACTCGCAGCTCGGTCTGGCTTCGCTGGAACGCTCGCTGCGAGGTTGTCTGCAAAAGACCTTCTCGTCGGCTCGCTTCTCCTTGCGGCTCCACGCACTAATTTTTCTCGCCTCCTCCCGCTGGGCTCCGCTCACGCTCCAGCTGATGGTGTGCGTCCTGTCGCGCGAGCCAGGGTCGCGACGTGCGGTGTGTGTCCACCGTAACTGCCTGACCGTCGGTCGTCACATCGATCTGACCGTCGCGATCGGTCCTGAAAATCTCGCTGCCGGCTGACTTATAGCGATCGAGCACGTATGGCAACGGATGGCCGTAAGGATTCGCCCTGCCGCAGCTGATCACCACCACGCGCGGCGTGATCACGGTGATGAATTCGTCGGAGCTCGAGGTACCGCTGCCGTGATGCGGGGACTTCAAGACCACGACCGGCAGGAGGTCGAGCGTGGGAAGGAGAGCTTGCTCTACTTCGCGTCCAATATCGCCGGTCAGCAGCATCGAGACCTGGCCGTAACGGAGCTCGATCACCAGCGAATCGTCGTTCCTGACCTTCTGCCGCTCCCAGTCCGGTAGGGGCGGATGATGCACGCGCAGCTCGACGCCACCGAGATCGAGTCGATCGCCTTTCTGCAGCGACCGCCACGCGGCGCGGCGTTTCGCCGCCACTGCCTTCAGTCTCAGCGTCGGCTCGTGGTTGTTGACGAACACACCATCCCAAATCTCGTGAGGCGCGAAGTCGCGGACCAGCGATGCCGCGCCACCGATGTGATCGGGATCGCCGTGAGTGATCGCGAGATAATCAAGGCGACCCAGGCCGCGGGCGCGAAGCGCGGGACCGATGACACGGTCGCCGATGTCGAAGTCGCCGCGAATCGAGACGCCACCTGCATCGACGAACAACGTGCGGCCGTTCGGGAGCGTGACCAACATCGCATCGCCTTGTCCGACGTCGATCATGGTGAGGTGCAGCCGGCCATCGCCAAAGGTGCGAGACAGGGTTGGCGGGCTGATCGCGATCCAGACGAATGCTCCGGCGACAATCGTGGCCACCCACGCACGCCTGACCAGGAACACCCACACGAGGAGCAATAAGTAGTACGCCGCAACCAGCCCGATCGACGGTGATGGCACGCGCCACGTGAGCCAGGGCGCGGCGTCGACCACAAACGCGCTGTCGACCAGGCCGCGGACGCCGGCGTGCGTGACCCAGCCGGCGGCGCGGGCGAGGGTCTCGAGCCCGACGGCATCCGCGGCAGCGGTGATCATCGCCGCCACCTGCACCACCGCCATGCAGGGCACCGCCGCCAGATTCACCACGAGGCCGGCGATGGTGACGCGCTGGAAGACGAACGCGCCGATCGGCATGAGCACCAGTTCCGCGCACACCGACGCGAGGACCAGCGCCGCCGGCGCCTTCAACCATGCCGCCTTCGGCAGCGGGACGCGCGAGGCTCCGACGATGATCGCGGCCGTGGCGCCAAAGGTGAGCCACAGGCCGACATCGGCAATCGACAACGGCGATGCGAGCAGCAATGTCGCGGCGGTCAACGCCATCGCGTGCTTCGGCGCGGTCCGCTGGTCGATGACGCGTAATGACAGGTAGATCGTCGCCATCACGGTGGCTCTGATTACCGATGGTCCTGCGCCGGCGAGGTGCGCATAGGCCGTCAGCAGCATCACCGCCGCGGCGGCCGCCCAGCCACCGCGAATGCCCATCGCCCAGAGGGCGGCAAGAAGCAATGCCGCAAGAATGGCGATGTTGCCGCCGGAGATCGCGATGACGTGGTAGGTACCCGCTTCCTGCAGGCGTTGCTCGACCTCCGGATCAAGCGCTCCGCGATCGCCGATCAGGATCGCCACCGCCACCGCGCCAGACTGAGGATCGTGCACGCTCACGTGACGCGCCAGCGCGCCGCGCACCGACGCACGGATCGCCGACGCCCATTCGTCGAACCACCGCCCAGGCTCAACGACTTGCACGAGCGCGGCGCTCTTCGCGCTGCCGACCAGCGCGATACCGCGTCTCGCGAGTAGCAATTCCTGATCGGCCACGCCCTCATTCAGATAACGCGCCGGCCGGCGCAGCACCGCAGGCATGCGGACGCGGCGTCCTGCCCGCCACTGACCCGCCGCCTCAGCGGCCAGTACGCCGGCCACGGTAATCGATACGCCGCCCGAAGCCGGTTCCGGACAGGACTCGATCCACACCCGGTCGACTTGAATGCGAAGATTCGCGCCGGCGTCGGTGATCGCAGCGTCGGCCATCAGTCGCCCTTCGATCTCGAACGGCGTGTCGTGCCGCTCGAGATCGAGCGATTCGATGGCAAACCCGCCGAATTGGGCTTCGAGCAGTTGCCGCAGTGGCGGATACAGCGCGCGATGTTGCGCGTCGGCGCCGATCAGCGCGCAGGTCGAGGCGAACGCACAGAGGCAAGCGCTTTCGCGGTCGCCATGTGGCCGCGCGCCGCAAGCAGAAACGACGCAACGCCGAAGATCGCGACCAGCCAACGAGCCGGCCACAACGATGCGGGATTGAGGAACACACCGGCAGCGACGCCGAGGATACAGCCAGAGCAAGCGAAAAGGACGTGGACATGCCCCGTTGCCTGCAAACAGCGGGACCCACGAGACCCCTCGAATTGTCAGGAGATCAGCCTGAGGTGATCGAAGAAATTGCCTCTCAACTGGCGATGAAGGCATCTCAAATTATGATCATTGGCTCGCTGCCGGTGATTTGCGCCGCTAGGCGCGTCGCGCGAGCAGGTGTCTCGTGCAGCAAGCTTTCGACCGAGCCGATTCAGGTCTTGTGCCGGCAAATGGAGCGGAGGCCAGAGTCGGCGCTGTTTGAGCTATGGAGTGCGCGAGTTCGCCGGGAGCATGGTGTGCCGAGCGACATTTGACCGGCGAGACGAGAGCGTGCGGAACGAGATACCTGCTCGCGCGTAAGCGCCGCTGGCGGGCGGGACTAAAGTCCCGCCCCTACGAGCTTGCGGCCACTGCGGCGTAATAGTCCTGCAGCGCGCGCACGTCCAACCCTTCGGTCCTTAACGCGCGGATCGCTTCCAGCGCCGCCGCGGCGCCGGTGATCGTCGTGATGCACGGCACCCCCGCCATCATCGCCGCGCGGCGTACCGCCTTGTCGTCGAAGAACGACTCGCGGCCGTGCGGCGTGTTGATCACCATCGAGATCTTGCGGTTGACGATCTCATCCGCGAGGCTCGGGCGTCCTTCGTTGACCTTGAACACCACCGAGCACTCGACGCCGTGCGCGCGCAGATATGCCGCGGTGCCGCGGGTGCCGATGATCTGGAAGCCGAGCGCGGCCAGGCCCTGCGCGATCGGCAGCACTTCGCCTTTGTCCTCGTTATTGACGGTGATGCACACTGCCCCCTGTTCAGGCAGCCGCTGCCCCGCGCCCAGCATCGCCTTGCCGTAGGCCATCCCAAAGCTGCCCGCGCCGCCCATCACCTCGCCGGTGGACTTCATTTCGGGGCCGAGAATCGTGTCCACGCCCGGGAACCGCACGAACGGGAACACCGGGCTCTTCACGAACACGCCGGCCGGCGTGAGGTCCTCGGTGACGCCGAGCTCGGCGAGCGACTTGCCCGACATCACCCGGGCCGCCACCTGCGCCAGCGGTACGCCGTTCGCCTTCGACAGGTACGGCACGGTCCGCGACGCGCGTGGGTTGACCTCGAGCACGTACACCGTGTCATCCTTGATCGCGAACTGCGTGTTCATCAGGCCGATCACCTTCAACGCCCTCGCGATGCGGCGCGTGTAGTCGCGAATGGTGGTGACGTGCCGATCGGCCAGGAACGGCGGCGGCACCACGCAGGAGCTATCGCCGGAGTGGATGCCCGCCTCCTCGATGTGCTCCATGATGCCGCCGATCACCACGATGCCGCCTTCATCCGCCACGCAATCGACGTCGATCTCCTTGGCGTTTTCCAGGAAGCGATCGATCAGGATCGGCCGATCGTGCGACACGTCCACGGCGCTCGACATGTAACGGTCGAGCGTCGCCACGTCGTAGACGATCGCCATCGCCCGGCCACCGAGCACATATGACGGCCGCACCACCACCGGAAAGCCGACCTTGGCCGCCACCTCGCGCGCCTGGGCCCGCGACGTCGCGGTGCCGCTCGCCGGCTGCGGAATGCCGAGGTCCCACAACAGCTGATTGAAACGCTGGCGATCTTCCGCCAGGTCGATCGAGTCCGGCGAGGTGCCCAGAATCGTCACGCCTGCCGCCTGCAGGCCCAGGGCCAGCTTGAGCGGCGTCTGGCCGCCGAACTGCACCACGCACGACACATCGACGTTGCCTTCGCGCTCGCGCTCGATCACCGCCATCACGTCTTCGAACGTCAGCGGTTCAAAATACAGGCGGTCGGCAGTGTCGTAGTCGGTGGACACGGTCTCGGGGTTGCAATTGACCATCACGGTCTCGAACCCCTCGGCCTTGAAGCCGTACACCGCGTGACAGCAGCAGTAGTCGAACTCGATGCCCTGCCCGATCCGGTTCGGGCCGCTGCCGAGGATGATCACCTTCTGCTTGTCGGTCGGATCCGCTTCGCAGGTGTCCTCGAAGCTGCTGTAGAGATACGGCGTAAAAGACTCGAACTCGGCGGCGCACGTGTCGATGCGTTTGTAGGCCGTCTTCAGCTTGAGCTCGTGACGCTTTTCGCGCACGGCGCTCTCGTTGACGCCGAGAATATCCGCCAGCTCGGTATCGCCGAAGCCGGCGCGCTTGAGCGTCCGCATCAGATCGTGCGACATGTCGCGCAGGCCGACCATCTCGGCCGTCTTGCGCAGCTCCACCATCTCCTTGAACTGCTGCAGGAACCACGGGTCGATGTTGGTCAGGTCGTGGATCTTCTCAACGTCCCAGCCGAGATCGAGCGCGCGGAACAGCGCCCACATGCGCCGATCGGTCGGGATCACCAGCAGGCGCCGCAGCGTGGCCTCTTCCTCTTCGAGTGAGGCCGGCTCCTCGCCCTCTTCATCGATCGGGCGCCGGAACAACAGGCCTTCCTTGCCGAGCTCGAGCGAGCGCACGCCTTTCAGGAACGCTTCCTTGAAGGTGCGGCCGATGGCCATGGCCTCACCCACCGACTTCATCTGCGTGGTCAGCGTGCGATCGGCCTGCGGGAACTTCTCGAAGTTCCAGCGCGGAATCTTCACCACCACGTAATCGATGGTCGGCTCGAACGAGGCCGGCGTCACGCGCGTGATGTCGTTGGGCACTTCGTCGAGCCGGTAGCCGAGCGCGAGCTTGGCAGCGATCTTCGCGATCGGGAACCCGGTGGCCTTCGATGCGAGCGCGGACGATCGCGACACGCGCGGGTTCATCTCGATCACGATCATCCGGCCATCATCGGGATTGATCGCGAACTGGATGTTGGAGCCCCCCGTTTCGACGCCAACGCGGCGGATGATGCGGCGCCCCCAATCGCGCATGCGCTGGTATTCCTTGTCGGTGAGCGTCAACGCCGGCGCCACCGTGATGCTGTCGCCGGTATGCACGCCCATCGGATCGATGTTCTCGATCGAGCAGATCACCACGAAGTTGTCGGCGCCGTCGCGCATCACTTCGAGCTCGAATTCCTTCCAGCCAATCACCGACTCTTCGACGAGGATCTCGTGCACGGGACTGAGGTGCAAGCCGCGGCCGGCAATCTCCTTGAACTCCTCGAGGTTGTAGGCGATGCCACCGCCGACGCCGCCCATGGTGAAGGACGGCCGGATGATCGCGGGGAAGCCCGTTCGCTCCACGATCGCCAGCGCTTCGGCCAGCGTCTTGGCCACGCCGCTCTCCGGCACGACCACGCCAATCTCTTTCATCGCGTCGCGGAACAACAGGCGATCTTCGGCCACCTTGATGGCGGGGATTGACGCGCCGATCAGCTCGACGTTGTACTTCTTGAGCACGCCGAGCTCGTCGAGCTGCACCGCAAGATTCAACGCCGTCTGCCCGCCCACCGTCGGCAGCAGCGCATCGGGGCGCTCGCGCTCGATGATCTTCTCCACCGCCTCCGGGGTCAGCGGCTCGACGTAGGTTCTGTCGGCGAGCTCGGGGTCGGTCATGATCGTGGCGGGGTTGCTGTTCACCAGCACCACTTCAAGACCCTCCGCGCGCAACGCCTTCACGGCCTGCGTCCCCGAGTAATCGAACTCGGCCGCCTGGCCGATCACGATGGGACCGGACCCGATCACGAGAACCCGTTTGATGTCAGTACGCTTCGGCACTTAAGCTTTTTCCATTTCGTCGAGGAATTCCTGGAACAGGTAGTCGGCGTCGTGCGGTCCCGGTGAAGCCTCGGGATGATACTGGACCGAAAAGATCGGCTTGTCGGTGTGGCGCAGCCCCTCAACGGTGCCGTCGTACAGATTCAAGTGCGTCACCTTCACATTCGATGGCAATGAATCCGGATCCACCGCGAAGCCGTGGTTCTGCGAGGTGATCTCGATCGCGCCCGACTCGAGTTGCTTCACCGGATGATTGCCGCCGCGGTGACCGAACTTCAACTTGTAGGTCTTCGCTCCAAGCGCGAGGCCCATCAGCTGATGTCCGAGGCAGATACCGAAGGTCGGGACATCGCTCTTGGCGATCTCCTTGATGTTGTCGATTGCGTAGGTCACGGCCGCCGGATCGCCAGGACCGTTGCTCAGAAAAATGCCGTCCGGCTTCCACGCCAGCACTTCCGTAGCCGGCGTCGATGCGGGAAACACCCGCACCTTGCAGCCATGCGCGGCGAGGCGCCTCAGGATATTGAGCTTGATCCCGTAGTCGTAGGCCGCCACGCGCAAGGGGCGCCTGGCGCGGCGCAGCGTCGGCACGCCGTAACTCGCCTCCGTCACCGCATCGGCGAGCGAGGTTTCAAAGTCGTACGCCTCCGCACACGTCACGTCCTTGACGAGGTCGCTGCCTTCCATGTGCGCGATGCCGCGCGCCTTCTCGACCAGCGCCGCGGGATCGACGGCGCCCGTGGCGATGATGCCGCGCATTACGCCGGCCGATCGCAGCTTCTTGGTCAGCTCGCGCGTATCGATGTCGCCAATCGCGACAATGTTGTGGCGCGTGAGGTAGTCCTTGAGGGTGCCTTGCGCGCGCCAGTTGCTCGACACCGGCGATGCGTCGCGCATGACGAAACCGGCCACTTGCGGCTTTGCGGATTCCTCGTCGGTGCCCACCACGCCGTAGTTGCCAATCTGCGGCGCCGTCATCGTGACGATTTGACCCGCGTACGACGGATCGGTCAGCACTTCCTGGTAGCCGGTCATGCTGGTGTTGAACACCACCTCGCCTTCGGTGTGTCCCGGCGCGCCCACTGCCACGCCTTGAAACCAGGTGCCGTCTTCCAGTGCGAGTATCGCCTTCATTCCTGCTCCTGTTCGGTCAGCCTCGCGGCGGCGCGCGCGCGCTCGCCGGCCACCACCCGAACCGTGGTCGCGAACTCTCGATAGCCCGGCAGCGACAGCGTCACGCGATAGTCGCCGGGCGGCAGATCGTTGATCGTGAGCGGCGTGTTGCCGCTCGGTTTGCCATTCACGGTCACCGAAGCGCCGACCGGAAGGGATTCCACGGCCAGAGCTCCGGTTGAGACTGCCGGCTTGCCAAGCGACGCCGGCGTGCTTGGCCGTGGTGGCGGCGCTGCCGCCTGCACAGACAATCGCACTTCCATCGATTGCGACGGCCGCGCCTTCGTCAACACGATGCGCCGCTCTTCGGGCACATAGCCACGGCGCGTGACCGTAATCTCTCGCGCGCCGAGATCGAGATCGCGTAGCGCCAATGGAGTGACGCCCCGCGCCAATCCATCAACTTCGACGCTCGCGCCGCTCGGGGTGGATCTCACCAAAAGGCGCCCAATCTTTGCCGGCGGTGCACTAGGTACACTGGGTGCACGAGGTGCACTGGGTGCGGGTGCTTCGGCCACAGGCGGCGCACCTTGTGCACTCTGCGCACCCGGTGCACCCCGTGCACCTTGCGCACTTTGTGCACCCTGTGCACGATCAACCGGCGCGTCTGTACCAGCGGCGATTTCTTGACGCGCCGTCTGCAATGCTCTTGGACGCGCCATGTATCCCGCGGCGAAGCCCGCGACCATGCCAACGATCGCCGCCAGGATTAACGCGAAGCCGCTGAAACGATTGCCAGACTTCTCCTTGGTCTCGTCCGCGCTCGAGCGCCAGGACGGAACAGTAACTGCAGCAACCTCCGGCTCCCGAATCCCGACTTCCGGCTCCCGAATCCCGGCTTCTGGCTCCCGAATCCCGGCTTCCGGCTCCCGGAACCCCGCCACATCCAGGTCCGGTTCCGTGACCTTCGGTTCTTCCGCGGGGAACGGCAGGTCCGGTACAGGTTCGGCCATCGCGATCGGCACAGCCGCCGCGGGGTCCTCTGGCATGAAGGGCCCAACCGGATGATGATCATCGTCCACAGCCATCAACGGCAGCGATGGTGTGACCGTTGCCGCAAGGGCCTCGACAAAATCAGAACAGGAGGCGAAGCGCCGCGACGCCTCCGGCGCCAGGGCGCGCGTAAACGCTCGCGACAACGCGGCGCGGTCCACGCCAGGAATCGATCGCACGTCCACGGGCCGATCGCCGGTGCCGGAGATCGGCCGCCCGAACATCCATTCGTAGGCGATGGTCGCCAGGGCGTATTGATCGGCCTCCCGCGTCAGCGCGGCGCTCGCGGGCACACGCCGGCCCATCAGATATGTCCCATCGTCTGTAATGAGAACTTTGCTGGGATGGAGCCTGCCGTGAACGAAACCGGCGGCATGCGCGTCGTCTAAAGCGTCAGCCAGGGCGCGCAGGCGCGGGATCAGATCGTCAATCGCCGCGGGCCCGAATTCGCGGAGCGCCTGGTCGAGCGAAACGCCGGCACCGTTCGGCGTAACCGAGAACGGCCCGGAATCATCGAATACGGAGTCGTTCAAATCAAGGCTAAATGTTATCACCAACGGTTGACAGCTTTAGTAAGCGTTTGAGACAGTACGTGGCGGTGCCCGCCGACGTCACACCCACTTCCGCCTCGACGCTGGCGGTCGACATCCGAACCTTTCCGTGGATCCGGCGGTTGGCGTCGGATTACGCGTTCTCATATTCGAACGTCGCGCCGTTCTTTGCCGGAGATCCTGCCACGCCCGGAGCGTGGGCGGAGACCATTGCCCGGTCGCGCGCGTTCAAACGGCAGCCTGCGGAGATCGCGCGCGTGATTGCCGCTCAGCAGGAACGCCGCGGGGCGCCGCCCGCCGCGCGAGAATCCGCGGCGCGGCTGGCCGATCCGGCCACGCGGGTCATCATCACCGGCCAGCAGGCCGGCGTCTTTGGGGGCCCGCTCTTCACGCTCCTCAAGGCCATCACGACGATGAAGCTGGCGGCCCAGGTGACGAAGGATCATCGCGTCCCTGTGGTGCCGGTGTTCTGGATCGATGCGGAGGATCACGACTGGCCTGAAGTGAGCGGGTGTACGGTGCTCGACAGCGAGTTCGCGCCAACCACGGTGCGTCTCGCCGACCTGCCGGGCGCCGGTACCCAGCCGATCGCGCGGCTCGCGCTCACCGACGCTATTTTTTCCGCACTCGATCAACTCGAACAGGCCCTTCCCGAAACCGAATTCCGCCCTGAACTGATGGCGGCGCTGCGCGCCGCGTACCAACCCGGGCGCGGCATGGCCATGGCCTTCGGCGCGTTCCTCGAGCAGGTGCTCGGACCGCACGGCCTGGTCGTTTACGACTCGTCCGACTCGGCCACCAAGCCGCTCGCGCACGACGTGTTCGTGCGCGAAGTCAGCGAGCCGGGCAACACCGCGCGCATTGCGGGACGCGCCGGCGAAGCCCTAGTGGCGAAGGGGTATCACGCGCAAGCCACGCTCGCCGACGGCACGGTCTCGGTGTTTCACCTCAACGCCCAGCGCGCACCGATTCGCGTGGATGGCAACAAGGCCTATGTCGGCGAGACGACGATGAGCCTCGCGCAACTGGTGGCAGAAGCCAAGGCGCACCCGGAGCACTTCAGCCCGAACGTCCTGTTACGCCCGCTGGTGCAGGATACGGTGTTCCCGACCATCTGTTATGTGGCGGGGCCTAATGAGCTGGCGTATCTCGGACAGCTCAAAGAGATCTACGCGCACTTCGGGGTGCCGATGCCGCTGATGTATCAACGCGGTACCGCAACGCTGGCCGATTCGGCCACCATACGATTCCTCACCAAGTACGACTTGCCGCTGACCGCGCTTCGCGCGCAGGACGAATCCGCCCTGAATCAGCTGCTGGAAAGCCAGTTGCCGCCGACGGTGGAACAAGCCCTGACCGCAGTGTCGTCTCTGATCGATGAGCGCATGGGCGATGTGGCCACCGCGGTGCCGCAGATCGATCCGACACTCGAAGGCGCGGTGAAATCCACGCTCGGCAAGCTGCAGCACGAAGTGCAGGCGCTGCACAACAAGGTCATTCAGGCGGCGAAGCGGCGCGACGATACGCTGCGGCGCCAGTTCCAGCGCGCGCAGGCCCTCACCTTCCCCCAGGGCCATCCGCAGGAACGTGAAGTCGGCTTCGTGTGGTTCCTCAACCGCTACGGGCCGGCGCTGGTGGATCGGCTGATGGACGAGCTGCCGCTCGCCATGGGCCACCACCATGTCCTGACGATTTGAAGAAGAAGAAATCGGCGAAACGCGCCGGCTGGAGGATTCGCGTGGCCCGGCTGCGCTGGCCCGCGATCCTGCGGCCGTACAGGAAGCCGATCGCGATCGGTCTGGCCGTGATCGGTGTGCTCGCCGTCGGCACCTTCACCTATCTCTATGTGTCGTACAGCCGCATCATCGAGGCGCGGCTTCATAGCGAGCGCGATCGCGCGGTGCCGCGTGTGTTCGCGCGGCCGCTGGCGTTGCAGGCCGGCCAAAGCATGAGCCAGACGGAATTGATCGCTCGGCTCAATGACGTTGGCTATGCGCAGCGCGCGCGCGTGGAACGCAGCGGGGAGTTCGCGATCGATCGCCACCACGTGGTAATTCTGTCGCGAAGCGGCGAGCAGGCGGGCAAGGTCGTCACCGTCTCCTTCCCTGAGCCGCCGGTGGTGCGCAAGAAGGGCGCCAAGCCGCCACCGCTGCCACCGCAGCGGATCGCGAGGATCGAGGTCGCCAAGCGCAGTCTCGAGCGGGTGACGCTCGATGCGCCGCTGCTCACCGCGATGATGACCGGGTCGCGCGAGAAACGGCGGCGCGTCGCGTTGGATGCGATCCCTGCACGCATGCAGGAAGCGGTGCTCGCGATCGAGGATCGCCGGTTCTATTACCACCCCGGCGTCGATCCGATCCGCATGATCGGCGCGCTGATGACCAACGTGTTTGGCGATCGTCCGTACCTCGTCGGCGGCAGCACCATTACGCAGCAACTGTCGCGCAATTTCTTCCTCACCGAGCAGATGGCGGTCGAGCAGCAGACGCGACAGCGTTCGTACGGCCGGAAGGTCCTCGAGCAGTTCATGGCGGTGATCCTGGAGATCCAGGCCACCAAGGCCGAGATTCTCGAGCTGTATCTCAACGACGTCTATCTCGGGCATCGCGGGTCGTTTGCGCTGCACGGCGTGGCGGAAGCGTCGAAGATCTACTTCGGCAAGGACGTTCGCAACCTCACGCTGTCGGAAGCGGCGCTGATCGCCGGCATCATCCAGTCGCCGTCCAACCACTCCCCGTTCACCAACTCCGATCGGGCGCGCGATCGGCGCAACGTGGTGCTGCGCGCGATGGTCGACGCCGGGTACATCACCAGTGACGCCGCCGACCGCGCGCAGGCGGAGCCGATCGCCGTGGTGGCGCGCGCCGTCGACAACGAAGCGCCGTATTTCGTTGATTACATTGGCGAGGTGCTCGACGCAACGTTCCCTGGCATCGTGGCGAAACCCGGAACGCTCGATGTCTACACGACGCTGGATCTCAACCTCCAGCGCCACGCGCAGGATGCGGTGCGCGAAGGCATGGCGGTGGTCGACAAGGCGCTCGCGCGCCGCAAGCGCGGACCGGCGCGCGTGGCGCAAGCCGCGCTGGTGGCCATCGATCCGCGCTCGGGTGAGATCCTGGCATTCATCGGCGGCCGCTCCTACAACCAGTCGCAGTTCAACCGCGCAGTGAGCGCGCGACGGCAAATCGGATCGACGTTCAAGCCGTTCGTGTATCTAGCGGCCTTCGAGAAAGCCGCCGATGAGGGCACCGACATCACCCCGGCCTCGCTTGTGTATGACGAGCCCACCACGTGGAGCTACGACAACCAGGAGTGGTCGCCGAAGAATTACGACGGCGAGTACGACGGCGCCATCACGCTGCGGCGCGCGCTGGCCATGTCGCGAAACATCGCCGCGGTGAAGGTCGCCGAGCAGACCGGCTACGAGCGGGTCGTGTCGCTGTGGAAACGAGCCAAGATTGGTGAAACCGATCAGGTGAAACCCTACCCCTCGCTGGCCCTCGGCATCGTCGAGCTCACGCCGCTGGAAGTGGCGGAGGCCTACACGGTGTTCACCGGACAGGGCCGCTTGAAGAAGCTGCGCACGATGCTCCACGTCACCAGCGGCGAGGACACGGCCAAGCCTAAAGTCGAGCCCGGCCCCGTGGTCGCCAGGCCGGCCGCGGCGTACCTGGTCACGCACATGTTGCGCAGCGTGTTGAACGAAGGCACCGGCGCCAGCGCGCGGGCCAACGGGTTCACGGTGGATGCCGCGGGCAAGTCCGGCACTACGAACGATCTTCGCGACGCGTGGTTTGTCGGGTTCACTCCGGAGTTGCTCACCGTGGTGTGGGTCGGCCTGGACAACAATCAGCCGCTCGGGTTGAGCGGCTCACAGGCGGCGTTGCCTATCTGGACGTCGTTCATGAAGAATGCGTTGGCGGGCCGCAGCAGTTCGGCGTTCGAGGCGCCGAAAGACGTCAGCTTCATCGAGATCGATCGCGATACCGGGAAGATCGCCACGCCGGCCTGCCCGCGTGTGACGAGCGAAGCGTTTCTCGCGGGGACTGAGCCCCTCGGCGTGTGCGAGCTGCATCGATTTCACTAGGCACCCCTTTATGGGGTGCCGTGCCTTACAATCACTGGAATGAACCACGAAGTCTTCGCGGCGCTGGGGGAAGCCCTGTCGCGCGGCGAAGAGGCCGCCCTCGTCACGATCGTGTCGTCGAATGGCTCCACGCCGCAGCGCGTCGGCGCGAAGATGCTCGTCTTCGCCGATGGCCGTATCGTCGGCACTGTGGGCGGTGGCTGTTACGAACACGACGCCATCGGCAAGGCGAAGCAGGTGCTGGCCACGCGCAAGCCGGCCACGGTGAAGTACGACCTCAACGACGACTTCGCGGAGGAGACGGGTCTCGTCTGCGGCGGCCAGATGGAAGTGTTCATCGAGCCGATCGAAGCGTCACCCGCCGTCTATATCTTCGGCGCTGGCCACGTCGGTTTCTATCTGGCGAAGATGGCGCACGAGGCCGGCTTTGGCGTTCACGTGATCGACGACCGCGCGGCGTTCGCGAACAAGGAGCGTTTTCCGTTCGCGGCATCGGTGGTGGTTGACGACATTCCGCAATGGCTCGCGCAAACACCGATCCCTTCGACGGCGTACGCGGTGATCGTCACGCGCGGCCATCGTAACGATCTCGACGCATTGCGCGCCCTCGCGCCGCGCGATCTGCGCTACATCGGCTTGATCGGCAGCCGCGCGAAGGTGGCACGGCTCTATGAGCAGCTGCTGTCGGAAACCAACGTCGCCCCTGCCCTGCTCGAGCGCATTCACGCCCCCATCGGCCTCGACCTCGGCGCCGTGACGCCGCAGGAGATTGCCGTGAGCATCACCGCCGAATTGATCGCGGTCCGGCGCGGCAAGGCCGAGGCGCTCAAGTCCGCCTCGCTGCGATGGTTCCCCAACCTCAAAGCCCTGCGCTAGCCGCCCCGCCGGAGGCGGGGCAAGACAACACTGCCAGCGAGGCGAAGCCACGCCCGGCATGAACTCAACCGTTCCAGGCGGAGCCTCGCTAACAATCCGCGGCGCCACCATCGTCACGATGAACGACGCCTTCGACGTGATCGAAGGCGATGTGGTGGTTCGCGGCGGGCGTATCGAGTCGATTGGTCCCGCCGCAGGCCCCGCCGCCGAAGGCGGTGGAAGAGTAATAGAAGGGCGCGGATCCTATCTCCTGCCCGGCTTTATTCAAACCCACATTCACCTCTGTCAGACGTTGTTTCGCGGCTACGCGGACGACCTCGCGCTGCTCGACTGGCTGAAGACGCGCGTCTGGCCCATGGAAGCCGCCCACACACCGGCCTCGCTCGCCGCGTCGGCGCGTCTTGCGGCAGCGGAGCTCTTGCAATCCGGCACCACCACGGTGCTGACGATGGAGACGGTGCACGATACGGATGCGGTATTCGCTGCGCTCGAGCCAATGGGCCTGCGGGCCGTGGTCGGCAAGTGCATGATGGACGCCGACGCCGCGGTGCCGGCGCGGCTGATGGAACAGACCGCGGCCTCGATCGACGAAAGCGTGGCGCTGGCCAAACGCTGGCACGGCCGCGCGAACGGACGGCTTCGCGCCAGCTTCGCGCCGCGGTTCGCGGTGTCGTGCTCGCGCGAGCTGCTCGAAGCAGTGGCGGCACTCGCGCGTGAACATCAGCTCGTGGTGCACACGCACGCGTCCGAGAATCGCGACGAGGTTGCGCTGATCAAATCGCGGACCGGCCGCAAGAACATCGACTACCTCGCCGATACCGGATTGACCACGCACCGCCTGTGCCTGGCGCATTGCGTGTGGGTGGATGAGTCCGAGCAATCGCTGATGGCCGAACGCGACGTGAAGGTGCTGCATTGCCCCGGATCCAATCTGAAGCTCGGCTCCGGCCTCGCGCCAGTGGTAGAGATGCGAAAGAAAGGCATCTCGGTGTCGCTCGGCGCCGATGGCGCGGCCTGCAACAACCATCTCGATATGTTCGAAGAGATGCGGCTCGCGGCCGTGTTGCAGTCGGTCCGCCATCAGCCGGGTGCATTGACGGCGCGCGACGCGGTGCACATGGCAACGCGCGAAGGGGCGCGGGCGCTTGGCCTCGAGGCGGAGATCGGCAGCATCGAGATCGGCAAACGCGCGGACCTGGTCTTGATTGATGCGAAAGGGCCTGACCCCTATTCAACCGTCGTCTACGCCAGCCGCGGCACCGACATCCGGGCCACGGTGGTCGACGGCGAGGTGCTGATCGACGATTTCCGGCCAACCCGCTGGGATCCGGCCGAAATCAAGGCCTCGGCCTGGGCAGAGGCAAAGGCCCTGGCGACCCGGGCTAACCTCTTCTAAACAGCGGTGTCCGCCTTCAGGCGGATCGACAGCAAACCTTTTCTGGCAAACTTCGTCTACTATGTCGTGGCACGACATATCGTGCCGCGACCTATGACGACCAAACGCGACTCCGGACCGTACCTGCCGTTAACACCGGCCGCCTTCCACGTGCTTCTGGCTCTGGCCGACGGCCCCAAGCACGGCTACCTGATCATGAAAGACGTCGAGGATCGAACCGGCGGCGAGGTTCGCCTCGGCACCGGCACGCTCTACGGCCTCATCAAACGTTTTCTGGACGATGAGCTCATCGTCGAGCTGCCGCCCGAAGATGATGGCCACGAGCGGCGCAGGCCCTACAAGTTGACCCCTTTCGGCCGCCAACTGGCGCGCGCCGAAGCGTTGCGCCTTGAACAACTGGTTTCGGCCGCGCGCGGCGTGCGGCTTCTTCCGGAGCGAGGGTAGCCACATGTCGCGTCGTGTCTACGAACTGGCGCTGTTCACGCTGCCGCAAGGCTTTCGCGAGGAGTTCGGCCGCGAAATGACGCAGGCGTTCATCGACAGTCGCGGGGCCCTGCTGTCGAACGTCGCCGGCGTCTTGCTGCTCGCGCTGCGCCTGCGGCTCGATCAGCTGCGCGTCGATCTGCGTCACTCCATCCGGGGATTGATCCGACAGAAAACGTTCACGCTCACGGCGGTCACCACGCTGGCGCTCGCCCTCGGGCCGGCCACCGCGGTGTTCAGCTTGATCAACGGCGTGCTCTTCGATCCCCTGCCGAAGGCGCGTGATCTCGATCGAGTGGTCTTTACGTGGGCGGCAAATCCGGAACAGAACCGCCACGAATATCCGTGGAGCGAACTGAACTTCCTCGATCATCGGGCGCGGATTCAGGGGCTCTCGGCCCTGGCGGCCATCACCGGCACCAGCGCCACGATTGGCGGCACGGTGCCGCAACAGGTGAACGGCGCGTGGGTCTCGTCGGACATGTTCGATGTTCTCGGCATCGCGCCGTCACGTGGCCGCCGCTTCACCGAGGAAGACATGCAACCCGGCGCGCCGCCGACCATCATCCTCGGTCACGATTACGCGCAGACCCGCTTCGCCGGCAGCGATCCGATCGGACAGACGCTCATCATCGATGGCAGATCGACAGCGGTCATCGGCGTACTGCCCGAAGGTTTCCGCTACCCCGCCGATGACGCCGACTTCTGGCAACCGCTCGTGATCGATCGCGCCGACAGCAATCGCGGCCAGACGTACTTGCGCGTGCTCGGACGCCTGACGGACGGGGCGACGATCGCGCAAGTCGAGCAGCAGATGAACGCCGTGGCGATCGATCTGGAGAAGCAATACCCCGAAACCAATTCGGGATCGCGCGTCGAGATCGCTCCGGCAACCGAGCAGCTCACGCGCGGCGCGCGACGCATTGTTCGCGTGCTGGGCTTCGCCGCCATCGCGATTTTCCTCCTGGCCTGCACCAACATCGCGAGCCTCCTCGTCGTCCGGACGTCGGGGCGAGAAACGGAGCTGTCGGTCCGCACCGCCCTGGGCGCGAGCACGGCGCGGCTTTCTCGACAACTTTTGATCGAACATCTCGTGCTGGCGTCGGTTGCCGCGGTGGCGGCAATCGGCGTGGCGGCCGGACTGCTGCGGCTGCTGGAGCTCACCCGGCTCGTGCCGGCGCATCAGATCCAACGAGCGTCGCTCGATGCGGCGGCGATCCTGTTCCTCGCGGGCCTGATGACATTGACTGCGGTCACGCTTGGCTGGCTCGTGTCGCGACGCGCCACCAGGGCCGCGGCGATCGGCAGCGGCCAGCGCACGCACTCGTCGACGCGTGAGGTGGTCCGGGTGCGTCAAGTGCTGGTCAGCGTGGAAGTGGGCGCCGCAGTGGTGCTGCTCGCCGCTGCCGGGTTGTTGCTGCAAAGCGCCGCGCGTTTGATCTCCGTCGATCCGGGATTTCGCAGTAAGAACGTGATCACATTCCAGGTCGGCTTGCCGATGAGCCGTTACACGGAGCCTGCGGCCCGCGTGCGTTTCATCGAGGGAGTGGTCGAACGGCTGGCGCAGGTCCCAGGCGTAGCGGCCGCCGCATCCGGCGCGTTTGCGCCGATGACGACCATGCGCGCGACAAGGCGGTTTGCGATTGATGGCGAGCCATTGCCGGCCCCAGGCGCGGAACCGCTCGCGATTGACTTACCCGCCGGGCCGACCTACGCCGCGGTGATGGGACTGCGGCTCATCGACGGCCGGTGGATCAGCGAAACCGATCGTCTTGATTCGCCGCCGGTGGTCGTGATCAGCGAGTCGTTCGCGAATCGACATTTTTCTGGTCAACGTGCGGTGGGAAGGCGCCTGCGCTATTACGGCGGGCGGCCGACGGCGCCGCCGCCGCCCTCGCCAGAGATTGTCGGGGTCGTGTCCGACGTGCGCCAGTTCGGGATGGCTGAGGCAGAGGCGCCGCAGATGTACGTGCCGCACGCGCAACGCGCATGGACGTTCACCAGCTTCTTCGTCCGGACGGCGAGCGATCCGCGCGCGGTGTTCGGCAGCTTGCCGGCCGCCGTTCACGCAGTTGATGCGGAACGGCCGCTCGAGCGGATGCGCACGCTGGATGAGCTCGTGAACGCGTCGACCGCCGATCGGCGGGCGTTGAGTGCGTTGCTCGCTCTCGCCGCGGTGGTCGCGCTGCTGATCTCAGCAATTGGTGTCTACGGCGTCACGGCCGCCACCACGGCCGCGCGCAAACGCGAGCTTGCGATTCGGGCGGCGATTGGCGCCGATCGCGGCGGCTTGATGAGATTGGTCGTCCGGCAAAGCATGGCGGCCGCTCTGGTGGGCGTCGTCCTCGGAATCGCCGGTGCACTCGCCGCGTCCAGCCTGCTGGAATCAGTGCTTTACGAAGTCGAAGCACGCGATCCGATCACCTACGGCGCGGTCGGCCTGGCCCTCCTCACGGTGTGCTCAATGGCCACGTATCTCCCTGCCAGACGGGCACTTACAATCAGCCCAGCCATTGCCTTGAAGGAGCCATAGTTGTGGTAAACTCTTAGCAGTCGAATACGTCGACTGCTAACGTTTATCAAAGCTGATTGATGTCTGGTCCGGCCCTATCTGACCGCACCCGCCGAATTCTGGCGACGCTTGTACGTTCGTACATCGAGACGGGCGAACCTGTCGCGTCGACCACGCTCGCGCATAAAGCCGGCCTGAACCTTTCATCCGCGACTGTTCGCAATGTGCTTTCGCAGCTTGAGGACATGGGCTACGTCTGGCAGCCGCATACCTCGGCCGGACGCGTTCCCACGGATGCGGGATATCGCTGCTACGTCGACATGCTGCTCGACAATCGCCGCACCAACAAAGACTCGTCGGCCGTCGAGGCACGGTTGCGGCAGGAAGCGGGCGACGCGCCACTCATGGACGACCTACTGTCGTCCACGTCGCACGTGTTGTCGGAAGCGAGCAAGGGCGTGGGGTTTGCAATCGCGCCGCCGAACGCGCAGGCGTTGTTTCAACGCATTGAATTCGTGCCGCTGAGTGGCGGGCGCATCCTCGTGGTCATGGTCGCGAGCGGCAACCAGGTATCGCAGAAAACCGTGGATATCGGCGAATCGGTGACCACCTCCGAGCTGGTGCAGGCCGCAAATTACCTGAACGCAGAATTTTCCGGGCGCACGCTGGACGAAGTGCGGGCCGGTGTCGAGGATCGCCTGCGGCAGGAGCGCTCGCTGTACGATCAGCTCCTGGGCCTGGCGCTGCGTCTGGCCAGCACGTCGTTCGAAAATCTCGACCGGCCCACGGCGGTCTATATCGACGGCACGTCCACGCTGCTCGAAGAAGTCGTGCAAGCCGCGGGCATCTCCGCGTCGACCCTGCGCACGTTGTGGCGAATGGTCGAGGAGAAGCAGCGGTTGGTGCGAATGTTGACTGAGTACATCGATGGGCCCGGTCTCACCGTGGTCATCGGCGCCGAACACAGCGATCCGGAGCTACGGCCGTTCAGCTTGATCGCCTCGACATATTTCGATGGCCGCAGCACCGGCACGGTCGGCGTCATCGGGCCCACGCGCATGCGCTACAACAAGGCGATTAGCGTGGTCGATATCGCCGCGCTGGCGGTCGCGCGCGTGCTCCGCGACGTCAATTAAGATGCTTGTGGCGGCACTGAAGTGCCGCCCTCCCGGAACGAGATAATGAGCGACCAACCGATCGACCCACAGGATATGAATGCCACTGCGCCCGATGACCCCACGGCGGGCGCCGCCGACACGCTGCAGAAAGAACGCGACGATCTCTACGATCGACTGCTTCGCAAGACCGCCGAGTTCGACAACTTCCGCAAGCGCGTCGAGCGCGAACGCCGGGACATGATCGAATGGGCATCGGCCGACCTGCTTACCGAGCTGCTGCCGGTGGTGGACGACTTCGATCGCGCGCTGGCCGCCGAGGCGCCTCCGGAAGCGCAAGCCTACAAGGCGGGGTTGGAATTGATTCAACGCCAGCTCGCGGAACTGCTGAAGAAGCGCGGCGTCACCACCATCGACGCGATGGGCGCCGACTTCGACCCGCACCAGCACCAGGCCGTGGCCTATGAGGAAGTGGACGGCGCGCGCGAAGGTGAAGTGGTGGGCGTGATGGCCAAGGGCTACAAGCTCGGCGATCGCCTGCTGCGCCCCGCGCTAGTGAGGGTGGCCAAAGCATCGTGAGCAAACGCGACTACTACGAGATCCTCGAGGTCTCTCGCACCGCCAGCGATCAGGAGATCAAGAGCTCGTATCGCAAGCTCGCGCTCAAGTACCACCCGGATCGCAACCAGGGCGACAAGACCGCCGAAGAGAAGTTCAAGGAAGCCGCCGAGGCGTACGCGATCCTGAGCGACGGCGACAAGCGCACGCGCTACGACCGCTTCGGACACGCCGGCCTGGGGGGCGCGCAGGGCTTCGATCCCTCGCAGTTCACCGGCTTCGAAGACATCTTCAGCGGCCTCGGCGACATTTTCGGATTTGGCGGCGGCGGGCGCCGCGCCGGTCCGCAGCGCGGCGCCGATCTTCGCTACGACCTCGAGATCAAGTTCGAGCAGTCGGCCAAGGGCGTCGAGACCAGCATCCAGATTCCGCGGCACGAAGCCTGCGCAACCTGTAAGGGCAACGGCGCCGCGCCGGGCACCTCGCCCACCCCATGTCCACAGTGCCGGGGCTCCGGCCAGCTGCGGTATCAGCAGGGGTTCTTCACCGTGGCGCGCACTTGCGGCCAATGCCGCGGCGCCGGCAAGGTGATCACCAAGCCGTGCCAGACGTGCCGCGGCGCGGGCACTATCGAACAGATGCGCAAGCTCACCGTGAAGATCCCGGCGGGCATTGCCACGGGCCAGCGCTTGCGGCTCGCCGGCGAAGGCGAAGCTGGCGCGCTCGGCGGCCCAGCCGGCGATCTCTACGTCGTGATTTTCGTGCGCGAGCACGAGTTCTTCCAGCGCGACGGGAACGACTTGCACTGCACCGTGCCGCTGGCCTTTACGACGCTGGTGCTGGGTGGCGAGATCAAGGTACCCGGCATCGATGCCGAGCAGACGGTGAAGATCCCGGAAAGCACGCAGACCGGCACCACGTTCCGGTTGCGCGGCAAGGGCATGCCGGATGTGTCGGGCCGTGGCCACGGCGACTTGCTCGTCACCGTGCAGGCCGTCACGCCGAAGAAGCTCACCAAGGAACAGAAGAAGCTGATCGAGCAGCTCGCGGCAACATTGCCCGAGCAGAAGACCAAGCCGTCGGCGCGCGACGAAGACGACGACCGCGGCATCTTCGGCAAGGTCAAAGACATCTTCGGATGACGGCCGCAGAGGTCGCATCACCAGGGCCGCCCTTCGACTCGCACGACTCCCCTAGCAGAGTCGTGCTCGCTCAGGGCAGGCAGAAGGTACAGACCAAATGACTCGTTCGTGGCCGGCCCTCGTGCTGCGGGCGAAGGCCGTCGATGATTCCGAAGAGCTCGTCTCCGCCGTTCTCACCGACTTCAGTCCGGTCGCGATTCATGATCTGGCGGACCGGCCGCTGCCGCCCGGTGGGCTGTGGGATCCGACGTATCCGCCCATCCCCGATCCACCACCCACTCCGCTGCATTGGAATGTGTGCTTCAGCGATCCCGATGAGCGCGCCCGCGCTGCCGACGCCATTCGCTCCCTGGTCCCGGCCCTCACCATCGAAGCCATCGATCTTCCTGATGACGATTGGCCGGCGCGGTCGCAGCAATCACTGACCGCCGTTCGCGCCGGGCGTTTCATCATCGCACCGCCGTGGGATCTTCCCGAGGATCCGGTCGACGCCACGGTCATCGTGATCGAACCGTCGATGGGATTCGGTACCGGCCATCACGCGACCACGCGAATGTGTTTGCGGCTGGTCAGCGAGATTGACGTCAGCGATCTGACGGTGCTGGATCTCGGAACGGGATCGGGCGTGCTCTCGATGGCCGCCGCCCTCAGCGGCGCCCGCAGTGTGATCGGTATCGACGTGGATCAGGATGCGATCGATTCGGCTGAATCGAGCGCGCAACTCAATACGCTCCCGGACACGATCGCATTTCAGGTGTCAGACTTCAGAAGCCATCCACCGAAGCCGGCCGATATCGTGCTCGCGAATCTCACTGGCGGGATGCTGACGTCGAGTGCGAGCGTCATTGAAACGCTCGTTCGCCCGGGCGGACAGCTGATCGTCAGCGGCTTCGATCACACCGAAGTCGACGCGGTATTGCGTGCGTTCGCTGCTCGAGCTGAGGAGCAGCGCCTGACGGAAGACAGCTGGATTGCGCTGCGGTTGAAATAACTACTCTGTGCCTTCTGCTTGCCCTGAGCGAGCACGACTCTGGTAAGGAGTCGTGCGAGTCGAAGGGTGGCCTTGGGACTACCACTCTGGGGCCGGTCTACCGCCCCACACCCAGACGAGGAAATCCACTAGTGGCGGCTGGCCGCCCAGCTCGCGAATTCGCGTGGCGACCTGTCCCCGGTGATACGTCGTGTGCGAGAGCACCTGCCATGCACTTTCGCTCAGCGTCGATGGCACGACCGATCCGAATTGCTCCACGATCAAGTTGGCCCAGGGATAGTCGATGACTGTCCCGAGCCTGGCTTCGTCGAGCGACTCGGCGAAGGCGAAAGCCTTTGGATAGAACGGCCGAGCCCACGCTTCAATGGCCGGAAGGTCAGGGTACGACGCCAGCTCGGTGACCACGAACGGGTCGCCTCGCCAGGCCTGGAGGTACACCGACTGCACGAGATGAAGGTGATGCAGCAGCCAGCGCAGGCGCTCGTCAGTCTGCGCGGCGGGCACGCCCCTCACCGCGCGCCACGTGTGGGCGTCGGCCCACTCCATGTGGGTCAAGAGGCTGCGGAATTCGCGTCCATCCATGGCGGCTACTTTAGTCGAGGTGTCTTACGGCACGCGGTAAAGAACGCTGCCGCGCCCCGTCCCCACCGGGAACGCGGGCGCAGCAACGTGGTCGCGGGTTTACACCTTCAGCAGAAGATCGAAGTCCTCGGCTGCCCGCGCGGCGGCCGGCGCAACCCCATAGGATTCCACCGGTCCACCAGTGCTGTCGTCGAACTCGATGGCCGCCCGCACGGCGGCCTCCGCGATCGACAGGGCCTCATGCGGGCCGTCATAGAGCGCCTGCATCGCCCCAAGTGCTTAGGAGCTTCCCGAACCGGACGCCCAGAACCGTTCGTACTCGAGCACGTCGCGCATCGAGTAGGCACCAAAGATTCCGTGCGCGTTCGCAATCAGGTTCAAGTAGCTCGGCTCGGTACGCATCGCCATCGTCCCGATCGTCGACACGACCGCTCTCCTCTCCGCGCTTCAAGACAAAGCGCTGATTACAGGCGCGACGATGCCGCGCCAAAACGAAAATGAATTGTCTAGAGAGCCTGGCCCTTCGGGCCCGCGGAGGCTAGCGGCCGAAGTGGGTGAGGCTCGGTACGGTGATTCGCGTGTGTCTACCGAACATCGATCCGCCTTACGAGTGCTCTGCGACGCGACATGCGATGCAGAGAGCTACGCATTATAGCCGAGGTCGTGGAAGCTGTCTAATCGGATGGCTATTTCACCCTTGCCTCTGCGGCCACGAGTCCGGGACGCAGCTTGGCCGCGAACATGCCCCAGCCGCCATGCTCGAAAGCCTCGATCGCGGAGCGCACGTCGGCGAGATCCTCGGGCGACGTCGCAATCTCGAGCGCGATGATGAACTGCTGGCAGGCCGCCTCGGCACCGGCGTAATGCATGCGCGGCCGCGACAGCAAACGATAGACGTCGCCCAACGGGCCTTCCGTTGAGTTCGCGAGCGCCTCGTAATGTCGCATCAGCTGCGGGTCGGCGTCGGACATAGTTCAACGGGTCTATCGTCCGATCAGCGGGTTTTAATCACTCCTTCTCACTTTTGCACCCCACTCGGTCTACTTGCAGGCCGGCCTCTGCCCGATGAAAATTTTGGGATCGACGCACGGATCGAGTGGTATCAGCGGCATGCCGCCCACCACGCGCGGCAGCGGCGATGCCGGCACACTCTGCTTCTCTGCAGACGCTTTCAAGTCCGGCGTCTGGAACAAATTGCCATACGGAGTGGCCTGGCGCTTCCACCCCTGTTTCTGTTGCGCAAGTGCAGGCCGCACGCCGCACACCAGCACGATCAGCACTCCCGTCAAGAATTGTCGTCCCGTCAAGATGTGCCTCCCCGTCAGAATTACTGCTTCGGCTTCACCGGCCTCTGGGCATTCGGATTCTTGGCCCTGATGTCGTTCCATCGCTCGACAACACGGCGCAGTTCCTTATACGGATTCTCCTGATCGTCGACCTGGAACCGCAGCACGGTGTCGTTGTTCAACCAGTTGCCGCCACCCTTCTTGACGATCACCATCGACGCCGCCTGCATGCCGCGCGTGTCGCCGCCGGCGGCCTGGCCGGCTTCGAGCGCCGCCATGAACCGCATCGACAGGTGGCCCTTCGTTTCTTCGAACGCCTTGATCATCGCGTCCACGACTTGCGGACCGGCGAGGATGTTCCCCTGTGCCGCGGAGTACGTGCCCAGCTTCCCACCGGCCCACGTGGTCGCCTTCGGACCCGTGAATGTGGCCGCCTCGCCTTTCAGGTTCATCACCGCGAACTGCCGGCCCTGCTTGGTCCAGCGACCGGGATCCGGATCGGGATCGCTCTCCCAGATCTGCTTAATGATCGCATCGGGCTTCATGCCCTTCTTCAACAGCGCGATACCTTGCGGTCCGTAGCTCACGTCGACAATCGCCTGCGTGGCCACCACGCCAGCGTCCGCGTCGGCGGTGAGGACCCCGGTCAACGTGAAGACGCGCGATTGCACCGCGCCGCCAACTTCGCCGGTATCAGGATCAAAGCCGAGGATGGAAAACGTCGCGACAGGATCGGGCATCTGCTGTTGCGCACGAACGGACGCGCTGACCCCCCGGCTAAAGCCGGGGGCTATAAGGACTGTGCAGATCACCAAAGACCCAAGACCCAAGACCCAGGACCCAAGACCCTTTTTCATCACATTTCACCCCAAGTAGTGAGCAACGCCGTCAAGGCCACGATCGGCACCGCGTCCGCGCGCAACGTGCGCGATCCGAGTGACATCAGAATAACGCCAGAATCGCGAGCCGCAGCCACTTCCGTCACTGACCATCCGCCCTCGGGCCCCACGATCGCGTGCAACGCGGATGGCTTTGCGACCGATTGCACGGAACGCACGTCACCAAGTGCGGCGGCCGGCTCGACACACAGTAATCGAACCGCGGCCGTCTTCTCGTTCCAATACCACTCGAGCGGCATCGCGGCGTGAATGGGCGGCACCACCGCGCGCCCGCACTGCTTCGCGGACGACACCGCGATCCGCTGCCAGCGCGCCACCCGGCCGCTCCGGGCCATGGTGGCCATGCTCGTTTCGGCGCGCTCGCTCACCACCGGCTGGATCGCGGCAACGCCGAGCATCACCGCATCGCGCACCACGTCATCCATTTTGTCGCCCTTGAGCACGCTGGCAACGAGCGTCAGCTGGACATTCAATTCGCGCGCGGCCGGCAGCGGTTCAAGGGCGCGGATCGTCGCGGACTTCTTGCCCGCCTGCACCACTTCCGCGCGCCACAACCCGCCACGCCCATCGAACACCTCGACCTCGTCGCCGACGCCGAGACGCAGCACGCGCACGAGATGCTCGGCTTCGTCTTCCGGTAACTCGACGCTCGTCGACGTCGCGGTGACGCCGGGAACGTGAAAGCGCGGACGCACGCGGAGAGTATACTCAGCGGCACAGATGTTCTTTCGCGGCCAGACCGTCGGGAAGTACCGCATCCTCTCTCCACTTGGCAGCGGCGGTTTCGGCAGCGTCTATCTCGCGGAAGACACCTGGATCGACAAGAAAGTCGCTATCAAGGTTCCGCATCGCCAGAATCTCGACTTCGGCGAGCTGGTTCGCGAACCCCGCCTCCTCGCCTCGCTCAGCCATCCCAACATCGTCACCGTGCTCACCGCGGAACGGCAGGACGATGTGTTTTTCATCGTGATGGAGTACGTGCCCGGCGATACGCTCGAAGCCATCATCGAGCGCGAGGGCACGCTCGACCTGGCGCGCGCGCTCGATTACACCTGCCAGATTTGCAACGCGATGGATCACGCGCACAAACAGGGCATCATCCATCGCGATCTGCGGCCCGGCAACGTCCTGGTCACCGAACAGGGCTTGATCAAGGTCGCGGACTTCGGCACCTCGCGCTTTCTCGAAATCGCCGCGCACGGCTCCACCGTGATCGGCAGTCCGCCGTACATGGCACCGGAGCAATTTCAGGGCAGAGCGGTGTTTGCGTCGGACATCTACTCGCTCGGCGTGACGATGTACCAGATGTTCACCGGCGTGCTGCCCTACGACACGCCGATGCCCGCGGATCTCGATCGGTTGATGAAGGGCGAGCTGGCGTCGCCGCCGAAACTGAAAAACCCGAAACTGCCAAAAGCCATCAGCGACATCGTGATGAAGGCGATAGCCGCCGACATTCCGTCGCGCTATCAACGCGCGGCCGACCTGCTCGACGCGGTGCTCGCCGCGCGCGCTCCGGCGCAAGTGCGCCGGCCGTGGCGCCCGGCTCCATCCGCCGCCACCACTGCGACACCGTCCGAGGAAGTGCAGGAAATCCAGGCCCGCCTCAAAGCACGCGAAACCGTGCAGGCAAAATTCTGCTGGAAATGCGGCAAGGCGCTGCCCGCGCGCGCCGATGTGTGCCCGTTCTGTTCAGAAAGACAGTGACGAAATAACGAATGACGAAGAACAAATGACAAAGGCGGCCGTTGTCATTTCCCCTTTGTTATTTGTTCTTTGTCATTCGTTATTGCGATAATCCCCCCATGGCATTTGCGGGCACTGGAAAAATCTGGATGAACGGATCGATGGTGGACTGGAAGGACGCCACGATCCACGTCGCCTCACACGTCATTCACTACGGCACCGGCGCATTTGAGGGCCTGCGCGCCTACGACTCGGCGACCGGCACCAACGTGTTCCGGCTCGAGCCGCACATGCGGCGCATGATCGACTCGTGCAAGGTCTATCGCATGGAGCCGAAATGGTCGCAGCACGAGCTGTCGCAAGCCGTGCTCGACACGGTCCGCGTCAACGGCTTCAAGAGCTGCTACATCCGCCCGGTGATCTTCCGCGGCTACGATTCGCTGACGCTCGACCCGCGGCCCTGCCCGGTCGAAGCCGCCGTGATCGTCTGGGAATGGAACCAGATGATGGGTTCGGAGGCCCTCGAGCGGGGCATCGACGTCGGCGTCAGCTCATGGACCCGCCTGGCGCCGAACACGCTGCCGGCGATGGCAAAGGGCGCGGCGAACTATGCCAACTCCGCGCTAATCAAGATGCAGGCGATGCTCGACGGCTATGCCGATGCGGTGGCGCTCGATGAAAGCGGCCTGTTGAGCGAAGGCAGCGGCCAGAACCTGTTCCTCGTCCGCGACAACGTGATCTACACGCCGTCGCTCGGTTCGTCGATCCTGCAAGGCATCACCCGCGACACCGTCATGACGCTTGCGAAAGATCTGGGGTTCGAATTGCGCGAGACCGCTATTCCGCGCGAATTCCTGTATCTCGCCGATGAGGCCTTTTTCTGCGGCACGGCGGTCGAAATCACGCCGATCCGAGCGTTCGACAAGATTGTGGTCGGCACCGGCAAGCGCGGTCCCATCACCGAAGCGCTCCAGCAGCGGTTTTTCGCAATTTTGCGCGGCGAACACCCCGATACGCACGGCTGGCTGACGCCGGTAGGCCCCGCCTCCGCCAAGGCTACGGCGGGCAAGGCTTTAGCCCGATAAACAGGGTCTGACGTCTTTTCCATAGATTGAGGACCAAATGCACGTTAACGACCTGCTGAAGGCCGCCGTCGAAAAGGGCGCTTCCGACTTGCACCTGAAGGTCGGCAGCTACCCAATGGCCCGCATCCACGGCGACCTGTATGCCGTCAACGATGAGAAGCAGCTCGACCATGAAGACCTGGTCGAGATGGCCGCGTCGCTCATGTCGACGGCGCAGCGGCAGAAATTCAAGGACTCACAGGAGCTCGACCTCGCGTACAGCGTGGCCGGCCTCGGCCGCTTCCGCTGCAACGTGTTCCAGCA
This sequence comes from uncultured Acidimicrobiia bacterium, assembly GCA_963784445.1. GTDB lineage: Bacteria > Acidobacteriota > Vicinamibacteria > Vicinamibacterales > UBA2999 > 12-FULL-67-14b. The sequence goes on from CAWARO010000006.1 coordinate 86,480, forward strand.
GCGCGGCACGATTGGCATCGTCCTCCGCGTGATTCCGGTCAAGGTAATGAACCTCGACGAGCTGGGCCTGCCGCAGGTGCTGAAAAAGATCGCCAACGAAGAGCGCGGCCTCGTCCTCGTGACCGGCACCACGGGTAGCGGCAAGTCGACATCGCTGGCGGCGATGATCGACCACATCAACGCCACCCGTACCGCGCACATCATCACCATCGAAGACCCGATCGAATACCTGCACCGCGACAACCAGTGCATCATCAACCAGCGCGAGATCGGCGTCGACACGCGCTCGTTCGCGTATGCGCTCAGAAGCGCCCTCCGCCAGGACCCGGATGTGATCCTGGTCGGCGAAATGCGCGACATGGAAACAATCGAAACCGCGATGCACGCCGCGGAAACGGGCCACCTCGTGTTCTCGACCCTCCACACCCTCGATGCCACGGAAACCATCAACCGCATCATCTCGGTGTTTCCGCCGCACCAGCAGAAACAGATTCGCCTGCAGCTGGCGTCGGTGCTGAACGCCGCGATTGCGCAGCGCCTGATCCCGCGCAAGGACGGCACCGGCCGCTCGCCCGGCGTCGAAGTGCTCGTGGCCACGCCCTTCATCAAGGACTGCATCGTCGACAAGGACAAGACGCACCAGATCGCCGGCGCCATTGCGCAGGGCACGTCGCAGTACGGCATGCAGACGTTCGACCAGTCGATCTTCAGCCTGTTCCAGCAGGGCCTGATCAGCTACGAAGAGGCGCTGCGCTGGGCGTCGCACGTGGACGAATTCAAGCTCAAGGTGCAGGGCATCTCGACCACCGCCGACACCTCGCGCGACCAGATGGCGAACACGATCTTCAGCGGGCCGAAGGGCGCGCCGACCAGGCCGGGCGCGCATTCCGCCAAGCCGGCCCCGAAGCCGGCCGCGGGCACGCCGCCAAAGAAGGATCCCGAGATCACACGTTTCGGGGGATAACGGGATGTGGCAGACGCCTACCTCGTTGCGTTAACACTGCTGTCCGCGCGCGAGTTGTCGGAAACACAACTTCGCGCGCGACTGACCCGCCGCCAACACGACCCCGACGACATCGACCAGGCGATCGCTCGCCTCAAGGAAGACCGCACGCTCGACGACCGCCGCGTGGCGCGCGCCCTGGCGCGCATGGAAAGCACCATCAGGCACCGAGGCCGCACGCGCGTGATCCAGAAGATTCGCCAGGCGGGCATCAGCAGTGCGATCGCTGAGGATGCTGTCAGGGAAGTCTTCGAAGATGTGGACGAGAGCGATCTGCTGAACCGAGCCCTCGAGCGGCGGCTGCGTGGCAAGACGCCACGCGAATTGGACGAAAAAGCCCGTGCAAGAATTGTCCGTGGCTTGATGGCCCAAGGATTCAGTTTGGAATCAATTCTGAGAAGGCTTTGACGTCAAGGATTGCCTCCCCGTCGAGAAGTGCCGCCCCGGCAAGGTGTGCCGCCCCGGCGAGTAGTGCCAATCCCGGCGGAGCACTTACAATGAAGAGATGCATCCCCGGGAAATACGCAGTTCGTTCCTGAAGTACTTCGAGAAGCACGGCCACCGCGTGGTCCCCAGCAGTCCCCTGCTGCCCGGAGACGACCCCACCCTGCTCTTCACGAACGCCGGGATGAACCAGTTCAAGGACGTGTTCCTGGGCCGCGAGAAGCGCGACTACACGCGCGCGGCAACGTCGCAGAAGTGCATGCGCGTCAGCGGCAAGCACAACGATCTCGACAACGTCGGGCCCTCCCTCCGGCATCACACCTTCTTCGAGATGCTCGGCAACTTCTCGTTCGGGGATTACTTCAAGCACGACGCCATCGAGCTGGCCTGGAACCTGCTGACGAAGGAATGGGGCCTCGATCCGGCCACGCTCTACGTCACCGTCTTCAAGGGTGAGAAAGGCATTCCGCGCGACGAGGAAGCGTACAAGCGGTGGCTGGATTTCGTGCCGGCTGATCATATCGGCGAGCTCGGCATGGCCGACAACTTCTGGGCCATGGGCGATACTGGTCCGTGCGGGCGATGCTCGGAGATTTATGTGGACCGCGGAACGGGCGTCGCTGGTTCCGGAAACTTCATCACGGACGTCGAGTCGGGCAGCGAACGCTTCGTCGAGATCTGGAACAACGTGTTCATGGAGTTCGAGCGAGACGACCAGGGCACGCTCACGCCGCTGCCCGCGCCGTCGATCGATACGGGCATGGGGCTCGAGCGCATCTCCGCGGTAATGCAGGGGACGCTGTCCAATTACGATACGCCGCTCTTCATGCCGCTCCTGATGGTGATCGGCAAGCTGTCGGGCCACACCTACAACCGCTCGATGAGCGCCACCGACGTCTCGATGCGGGTGGTCGCCGATCACGCGCGCGCGTCGACGTTCCTGATCGCCGACGGCGTGATCCCGTCGAACGAACATCGCGGCTACGTGCTCCGCAAAATCATGCGGCGCGCGATGCGGCACGGCCGCAAGCTGGGCATGCACGAGCCGTTTCTCTTCTCGCTCGTCGACGTCCTGGTGCAGGAGATGGGCGGCGCGTACCCCGAACTGAAGGCGGGGCGCGAATCCATTGTGAAGGTGATCAGGAGCGAAGAGGAACGCTTCGATGCGGTGCTCACCGGCGGCCTGCCGCGGCTCGAGGAAGCCCTCGAACGGGCGGCGTCCACGACGAAGGTGCTGAGCGGAGACGAGGCGTTCAAGCTGTACGACACCTACGGCTTGCCGCGCGACTTCATCGAAGATCTCGCAAGCAATCAGGGCCTGAAGTTCGATGCGGAAGGCTTCGATGCGGCGATGGAGGGTCAGCGCGACAAGGCGCGCGCCGGCAGCTCGTTCGAGGGCAAGAAGGGCGAAGATTTCGTGTTTGCCTCTGATCAGGTGCGTGAATCATTACGCCAGGCCGGCGACAGCTTTGACGGGTACACCAATACGAGCGTGAAGGGCATCCCGGTGCTGGCGCTCTTCGATACCAAGAAGAAGGCCGTCGAGGCGTTGAGTGACGGCGAGAGTGGTTATGCGGTGCTCGCGCACACGCCGTTCTATGTCGAAGCGGGTGGGCAGGTATCGGATCAAGGCTGGCTCGACACGGGCTCCGGTCAATCGCGCGTGAGCGGCGTGGTTCGGCTCGGGCCCGGGCTGCCACGCGCGCATCGACTCGAGAAGGTCGAGGGCCGCCTGGCCGTGCGCGACCTGGTGGCGGCGGAAGTGGATGGCACGCTTCGTGATGCGACGCGCCGCAATCACACCGCCACTCACCTGTTGCACGCGGCGTTGCGCAAAGTGCTCGGGCCGCACGTCAAGCAGGCCGGTTCACTCGTCGCGCCCGATCGGCTGCGATTTGACTTCGTCCATTTCTCCGCGCTGACGCCCGAGGAAGTGCAGCAGGTCGAGCGTCTCGTCAACGAGTCGGTGCTCAAGAACGAGATGGTCACCACCAGCGTGAGGAACACGCAGGAAGCGATCGCGTCGGGCGCGATGGCGCTGTTCGGCGAAAAATACGGCGACAAAGTGCGCGTGGTGTCGATCGGTGATGGCGCATTCAGCACCGAACTCTGCGGCGGCACGCATGTGCGCGCCACCGGGGACATCGGCGCCGTTCTAATCACCGAAGAATCCGGCGTGGCGGCCGGGGTTCGCCGCATCGAGGCGGTCAGCGGTCTCAACGCCTACGAACTGTCGCGCAAATCGATCGACGAGCTGGGCGCCGCGCGCGAGCTGGCGGGACCAGGGCCGTTGGCGACTTGGATCGATGCGCAATCCAAGTCCCTCAGCAAGCTGCAGAAGGAGATCCAGCAGCTCAAGACGAAGCTCGCGCTCGGTGGCGGCGGGGGCGCCTCGGCCGACGATGATCGCATCGAGATTGCCGGGTCGACGCTGATTGCGCGCGAGGTTCAGGACGTCGACAAGGAGTCCCTCCGCGCGCTCGCCGACACGCTGAAATCACGCTTGAAGAGCGGCGTGGTCATCCTCGCGGCGGCCATGCCCGACGGCAAGGTCTCGCTGATTGCCTCGGTGACGCCGGACCTGTCGAAAAAAGCCCCGGCCGGCCAGCTCGTCAAGCAGCTTGCGCCAATCGTCGGCGGCGGTGGCGGCGGCCGAGCTGACTTCGCAGAGGCCGGCGGCAAAGATGTAAGGGGCATTACGAAACTGATCGCCGAGGCTCAGACCCTCGTTCGGCAATTGCTCGAATAAGGCCTGTTTTCGCTAATTCTGCACCGACTGCCGGGCGGACCGGAAGTTGCCGATACGGTACACTAAATGTCCGTGTCGCGAATCCTCCTCGCACTCGTAATTGTTATCGGTGTGTCTTCCCCAGCCGCTGCCCAGATTTACAGCTGGCGCGACATCGACGGCAAGCTTGTGCTGTCTGACAAGCCGCGCCCCGATCAGAGCGCCCAAGCGACATACGAGGTTCACGGCGCGGCGACGGTGCGGGCCACCAAGCCGCTCAACTCCACCGCGAAGAGCGCGCCCTTTGAGGCTTCGATCAGCGAGCATGCACGACGGGAGCGTGTGGCGGAAGACCTGGTGCGAGCGGTGATCCAGGTGGAATCGGCCTTCAACCCGATTGCCGTGTCGTCGAAGGGCGCCATGGGCCTGATGCAACTGATGCCGGCAACGGCCACCGAGCTTGGCGTCGAAAACCCCTTCGACCCCGATCAGAACATCCGCGGCGGCGTGACGTACTTGCGGCAGTTACTCGATCGCTACAACGGCAATGTGGAGTTGGCACTGGCGGCGTATAACGCCGGCATCGGGAACGTCGCGAAGTACGGCGACGTGCCGCCCTTCAAGGAAACCAAGAATTACGTCAAGAAAATCACGGGCGGCGTCGCTCCACCAGCGCCGGTGAACCTGATTTACAAGTGGTTCGAGCTTGTCAACGGCCAGCCCTCGGTCCGCTACTCGAACAAGCCTCCCGCAGCCGGCTCCTACGAAATCGTCGGCCGCCGGTAGAATCCGCCGTAGCTCGCCGGTATTGCGAGAGCGAAGGCGCTCGCCCAAGCCACCCCAGCCACAAGTCCGGGGCATGCTAGACTTACGTGTTCGGCATCCTTCTGATATCGAGGTTCTAGACAGTGGCAAAGCGTAACAAGTCGGCCCTCAAGGCCAATCGGCAGAACATCAAGCGTCGCGAGCACAACCGGGCCCTGCGCGCCAGGCTCCGCACCGGGCTGAAGGGCATCCGCAAGTCGCTGGACGCCAAGGACGTGGCCGGCGCCAAGACGGCGCTCACGTCTCTCCAGTCGCTGGTGGACAAGATGGCCACCAAGGGCATCATCCACAAGAACACCGCGTCGCGCTACAAGTCGCGGCTCGCCGCAAAAATCTCCAAGTAACCGGAAGCCCCCAAGACCATCTCGAGGCCGCCGTCCAAAGTCCGCCGAAGCGCACGGCGCGAAGGCGGAAGGCGGCCGGTCATTGGCGCAAACGATTTCGGTGACGTTTACGTCTAGGTCTACATAGGTAGTAAACTACGGCCTATGCGACTGACCTACCCCACCGCGCTCGTCCTGCAGGCCCTGCTCGACGGCCATCACCACGGCTTCGACATCATGGACGCCACGGGCCTGCCAAGCGGCACCGTCTACCCAATCCTGCGCCGCCTCGATGCCGAAGGCTGCGTGCGGTCGAAGTGGGAGAAGGACGGCGTGGCCCGCCGCGAGCAGCGGCCGCCGCGCCGCTATTACGAGCTCACCGGTGGCGGCAAGACCATCGCGCTCGACGCGAAGCAACGCGCGCAAGCGATGGCCGAGGCCGGCAAGCGCCTGCTGCGGCCGGTCGAAAGCGAGGGCTAGCATGCGCGATTCCCCATCGCTCACGCGCGCGATCGGACTGGTCCGCGTCGCTTCGCGCCTGGTGCCGCGTCGACTTCGCGACGACTGGTGCGCGGAATGGGAGGCGGAGCTGACAGCAACCGATCAGCAGCCTGTCTCGCCGAAGCCGAAGGCGAAGGCGGAGCTCGTGCGGCATGCGATGGGCTCATTCGTTGATGCCTTCTGGATTCGTCAACGCGACGTGGCCGATCTGCAGACCATCGACGACCTGCGTCACGGGTGGCGGCAAATGCGGCAACACGGCGGGTTCGCGTTTACCGCGGTCGCCATCCTTGCCCTCAGCATGGCGGCATCGGTGGTCGCGTTCAGCGTCGTCTCGCAGATCCTGCAGCGGCCGCTGCCCTACCCGGACGACGAACGCCTGGTTACCGTCTGGGAGCGGCAACTGGCCTCGCCCGCGCGGCTGGAGGTTGCGCCGGCCAACTTCCTTGACTGGCGGACGCGTTCGCAGAGCTTCACGCATCTCGCTGCCGGGGATCCGTGGAGCTACGACTACACGGGCGGCGATCGGCCCGAAGTGTGGCGCGCCGTCAACGTGACCGAGGGCTTCTTCGACGCCTTCGGCATCAAGCCTCTCCTGGGCCGTTTCTTCCTCGAGGACGAACACAAGAAGGGCAACAACCAGGTCGTGGTCCTGAGCGCGCGCGTCTGGCGCAGCCACTTCGGCGCCGATCCGGCAATCGTCGGCAAGGCCATTCCCCTCGACTCGCTCGGCTACGTCGTCGTCGGCGTCGCGCCCGATGAATTTCAACCGCGCCTGCTCGAAGACGAGCCTGGCAGCGTCAGGCTGTGGGCCGCCAGGGCGATGCAGGGGTACGAGACACAGCGCACGTCCAGTGGCTATTGGCAGGTCGTCGGTCGCCTGAAAGACGGCGTGAGCCTCGCCGCGGCGCAAGCCGAAATGGACGCGGTGTCGGCGCAGGTCGAGGCCGAGAATCCACGCGCGAACAAAGGCATGCGCGCCTCGATCATTTCCATTCGCGAACATCTGGTTGGCGATGTGCGGCCGGCGGTCGGCCTGTTCTCCGCTGCCGTGTTTGCCGTGCTCCTGATCGCGTGCGTCAATGTCACTAACCTGCTGTTAGCGCGCGGCGCGGCGCGCCAGCACGAGCTCGCGGTCAGGACGGCCCTCGGTGCGGACCGCCGCCGGGTTGTTACTCAGCTCCTCGCCGAAACGTTGTTGCTCGCGTCGGTCGCGTCGCTGGCGGGCGTGCTACTGGCACAGTTGGCGATGCGCAGCCTGGCGAACTGGGGGCCGCGTGAAGTCATGTGGCTCGACAGCCTGCATGTCGACGGAGCCGCGCTCCTGTTTGCGGCGCTGCTCGCCGCCGGCGTAACGGTGGCGGCGGGTCTCGTGCCCGCGCTTCGGCTCTCAGGAGCCGGCCTTCAGCAACCGGGCTTGCGAACCATGACCGCCGATGCCGGACAACGACGCCTGCGACTGGGACTGGTCGCCGTCGAGGTGGCGCTCGCGTTGATTCTGGTGTCAGGAACCGGTCTCCTCCTCAGGAGCTTCGTGAACCTGCTCAATGTTGAAACAGGCTTTCGCCAGCAGGGTGTCATGGTGCTGCAGATCTTCACCGGGGATCGCAATTCCGGGGCCGCCGCGCTCAAGAGTTTCCATGATCGCGTGACCGAACAGATCGCCCGGTTGCCCGGCGTCCAAACCGTCGGCACCGTGCGCGCCATGCCTTTTCTCGAATCGAACGTCGACATTCGCGGCCAGGTGCGGCTGCTGGATCAGCCGCCGCCACCGTCCGAAAACGAGATGAGCGCGATCTCACTCAACGTCGTCACGCCCGGTTACTTTCCGGTGATGGATATCGCGCTCCTCAACGGGCGCCTGATCGAGGCGCGAGATGGTCCCGATGCGCCGCGGGTGGTAGTGGTCAGCGAGGCATTCGCTACTCGTTACCTGCGCGGCATTGAGGCGGTCGGCCAACGCATCGAGTTCCGGCAGTTTGGCCGCCCCACGCAGGCGGAGATTGTCGGCGTGGTGCGCGCGCAGCGCCATGCGCGGCTCGACGAGGCTCCGCGCGCGGAAATCCTGATGCCGTTCGCGCAGCATCCGATGGGGTCGCTCGCCATCGTGGTCCGCACGGCGGTTCCGCCCGAAACGCTCATCGAGCCCGCGAAGCTCGCGATCTGGAGCATCGATCCGCTGCAGACGTTCTTTCGAACAGCGACGCTCGACGAGCTGGTGGAGCGCACGCTAACCACTCGCCGGTTCGCCCTGATCGTGCTGACAGGATTCGCCGCCCTGGCGCTTTTGCTCGCGGCCGCAGGGCTGTACGGCGTCCTAACCGCAATCGTGTCGCAGTACCGCCGCGAGATCGGCGTGCGCATGGCCCTGGGCGCCGCCTGGACCGACATTCTTCGTCTGGTTGTCGGCCGGGGGCTCGTGGTATCGGCGATCGGGGTGGCCGTCGGATTGATCGCCGTGCTGGGCGGCGCGCGGATCCTTCAGAGCTTCCTGTTCAGCGTGGCGCCCACGGATCCGCTGGCGATTGGTGGGGCGGCGGTGTTGATGCTGACCATCGCGGCGATTGCCTGTTACATCCCCGCCAGACGCGCGGCAGCGGAGGATCCCGTTCAAGCCTTGCGTGTTGAATAGTGACCAAGTCGCATCAACGTACGTCACCTATCTGGCACAGAGCTCCACGGCCAGGCACTCCAGCAAATGCTGTGGATTGCCGGCCGACGACTTAATCGCCAGATCGGTGCGCATCACCGCTTCGAGTCCGTTCCGCACGCGCCCATCAGGGCGTAACCGGATGGCCGCCGCGCGCAGCTGTCCGAGAATCATCGGCGGCTGCACGCCCGCGTCGATCAGCGCGGAGATTTCCAGCAAGGCGCGCGGCGCGTTCGACTGCTGGACCAATTCCATCAGCGCGAAAGTTCCCTCGGACTCCTCCTGTGGCAACACCACGTCGCGCACGTACGCAGTCGTGATGGTCGACTCGCCCGCCGCATACAGCACCAGCTTCTCGATTTCAGCGCGGATGCGGCCAAGGCTCAGGCCGGTGGTCTGCACGAGGAGACTCAGCGCCTTCGGATCGATGGTCAGTTCGTCTTTCTCGAGCCGCTTGGTGATCCAAATGGCGGCCTCACGCGAATCATGCAGCGTGCCGCAATCAACGACGTCCGCGTGCTTGCGCAGCAGCTTGACGATGCGGCGGTTGGCGTCGAGCGGGCCGGCCACGAACACGAGCGTGGTCATCGGCTCCGGGTTTTCGACGTAGGCTTCGAGCTCCTCCGCGGGCGTGGCGCCGCGTTTCCCTTTCTTCGCGGGCTCAGCGTCTGGCCCGTCTTCTTCGTCTTTCGCGCGTTTCGGCGCCAGCAGCCGCTCCGCCTCGTGGACGATCACCACGCGTTTGGGCGCCATCATCGGCAACGTCCGCGCCGTTGATAGCAGCGTCCCGATCAGCTGATCGCGCCCGGCCTGGTTGGTCGCTTCGTTGGCGTAGAAGCTTTCGACGTTGAAGGCCTGCAAACCCTCCTCGACGAGATTCGCAAACTCGAGCGCCAGGTCATGGCGCGACTGCAGATCGTCGCCCTCGAGTACATCAGATCGGCCCGGTCTTCCCGGATTTGATCTGTTTCCGGATGTCAGCGGGTGTACTCAAAAGGCCTCGAGGATGGCGGAGACCACCGACCGCGCGAAGTCCGTGGACATGCGGTCCATGGCCACGCGCTCGTTACCGATGAAGGCCGACACGTCGGCGCCGGACGTCCCACGGCTCGACACCTCGTATTCGTCGGAGAACGACAACGACGGGTTCTCCCACAGTGTCTTTTGTGCCTTCACGTCTTCGAAGGCAATCTTCACGATCACGGTGACGCGAAACCGCGACGCCAGCTGCGCGTCGGTCAGGCTGACCGGTTGGAGCGAGATCGACGTGATCTGGCCCCGCACGATACCGTCCACGCCTTCGTCGCTCGGCACGACCGTGTAGCGCCGGCTGCTCTGGAATTCCAGGCGGACCTTCTGGGTGAACAGCTGCTCCACGGTTTGATACGGCGTGGCATTTTCGAACATCGGGATGCCGAGCACGCGGATATAGTCGGGCAGAAACGATCCTTGCCCGGCCAGCGCGTAGCCGCAGGACGCCGCACCAAGTCCCGCCGCAACTACTGGCAGCGCGCCGAGAAGCTGACGTCTCGTCATGGCCTGATGGCCCGATAGCCTGATGGCCTGTTTCATACGACGATCGAAACGAGCCGGCTTTTGACGATCACGACCTTCTTCACCGTCTTTCCGGCAATGTGCGCCTGGACATTGGGATCGGCGAGCGCGACCTTCTCGAGCTCGGCATCGCTGATACCCGGCGGCACTTTCACCACACCACGCAGTTTACCGTTGACTTGCACCGGAATCTCCAGCTCTTCGGCTTTCGCAATCTCGGTATCGAACGCCGGCCACTTGGCGGCAATCAGCCCGTCACGATGCCCGTACATCTCCCACAGCTCTTCCATGGTGTGAGGGGCAAACGGCGACAGCATGACGATCAGCGATTCGACGGCCTCGCGCGCCACCTTCGGCGCCTGCGCGGAGCGCTCGCTCCTGTCCTCCGTAGCTTTAGCTGAGGAGGACTTCTCGGTAAACGCGTAGAGCTCGTTGACCAGCTCCATCATCGCCGACACGGCGGTATTCATCTGCTGGCGCACGTCGATGTCGAGTGTCACGCGGCGGATGGTGTCGTGCGTCTTGCGCCGCAGGGCGCGTTCGGCACCGCTCAGAGACGAGTGATCGATCGCGCCGGCGCTCGCGGCCGCTTCCGCCCGCCACTGATCGGCGGCGCGCCACACCCTGGCGAGGAACCGCCAGCTGCCTTCCAACCCGGTATCGACCCACTCGACCTCTTTTTCCGGAGGCGCTACGAACATCACATACAGGCGCAGCGCATCCGACCCGAACTTTTCGGTCATCGAGTCCGGATCAACCACGTTGCCCTTCGACTTCGACATCACCGCGCCGTCCTTCAACACCATGCCTTGCGTCAGCAGGTGCGTGAACGGCTCCTTATGCTCGATCATCCCGAGGTCGTGAAACACGCGCGCGAAGAATCGCGAGTAGATCAGGTGCAGGATCGCGTGCTCGATGCCGCCGCTGTAGAAATCCACAGGGCACCAGTACGCGACTTTCTTGGGATCGAATGGCAGCTGATCGTTGTGCGCGTCGGCGAAGCGGTAGAAGTACCACGACGAATCCACGAAGGTGTCCATCGTGTCGGTCTCGCGCCTGGCCGGGCCGCCGCACACCGGGCACGTTACGTTGACGAACTCGGGGACCGTGGCCAGCGGCGAATCGCCGCGGCCCGTGAACTCCGTCACCTTGGGCAATTCGACGGGCAGCTGATCGTCGGGCACCGGCACGATGCCGTCGACCGGGCAATGAATCATCGGGATCGGCGTGCCCCAGTACCGCTGGCGCGAGATACCCCAGTCCTTCAACCGGAACTGCACGGTCCCCTGCCCGATGCCGCGCTCCTCGGCGTCTTCGGTGATGGCCCGCCGCGCCGTTTCCGAATCGACGCCGTCGTACTGGCCGGAATTGATCAGGATGCCGTCGTTCGACGCCGGCTCCCGCATCTGGCCCTGCACCGGCGCGTCGCCGTCCTTCGGCATCACCACCGGCACGATCGGCAATTCGTATTTGCGCGCGAAGTCAAAGTCGCGCTCGTCATGCGCGGGCACGCCCATCACCGCGCCCGTGCCGTATTCGCCGAGCACGTAGTTCGCGACCCAAATCGGGATCGGCAAATTCGTGTAGGGATTGATCGCAAACCGGCCGGTGAAGAAGCCTTCCTTCGCCACCTCCCCGGTCAAGCGTCCGGCGCGATCCTGTGCACGAAACCGTTGCGCCTTCTCGAGGAATGCCTTCTCGTTCTCCGACTCCTTCGCGAAAGTCGTCACCAGGCCGTGTTCGGGCGCCAGCAACATGAAGGTGGCGCCGAAGATCGTGTCGATGCGTGTCGTGAACACTTCGATCGAATCGTTCGCGCCCTGGATCGGAAACCGGACGCGAGCGCCTTCCGATCGCCCAATCCAGTTGCGCTGCATCGTCAGGACTTTGTCCGGCCACTTGGCCAGGCCTTCGGCCGACAGCAGCAGATCATCAGCGTAGGCCGTGATCTTGAAGAACCACTGCTCGAGGTCCTTCTGGACGACCGTGGTGCCACAGCGCCAGCACGCGCCATCAATCACCTGCTCGTTGGCCAGCACAGTGTTGTCAACCGGGCACCAGTTCACCGTCGATCGGCGGCGGTACGCCAGGCCGCGCTCGAACATGCGCGTGAACAGCCACTGGTTCCAGCGATAGTAGTCGGGCAGGCAGGTCGCCAGTTCGCGTCCCCACGCGTAGCTGATCCCCAGCCGCTGCAACTGGCCTTTCATGTGGGCGATGTTGCCGAGCGTGGAGGTTTCGGGGTGAATGCCGCTCTTAATCGCCGCGTTTTCGGCGGGCAGCCCGAACGCGTCCCATCCAAAAGGGTGGAGGACGTTGAACCCCTGCAGCCGCTTCAGCCGCGCGACCACGTCGCCAATGATGTAGTTGCGGACGTGCCCGACGTGCGCGTGCCCGGAGGGGTACGCGAACATCTCGAGGCAATAAAACTTCGGCTTCGAGGAGTCCTCGGTGACTTCGAACGCCTTGGTCGCGGCCCAGTGGGCCTGCCATTTCTTATCGAGTTCTTGAGGGTGATAATCAGCCACGGTGATCATTCAAGAATAGCGTACGGCGCGGGACGGCTTCCCTGAGCGAAGCCGACGGCTCTTGAGCCCCGGCTGAGTCGAAGGGCCGGCTAATCGCGGCCGCCCCTGCAGCCGATAAGATCCGTACTGCTCTCCCTTCCGGAGGCGCCATGTCGAACCAGGCGGAGTCGTCGGGGCCGAGTCTGGCCGATTCGATGCCGGCCCAGGCGGCCGAATTCGCACAGGTCTGCAAAGGCAAGGGCATCAACCTCGATTACCTCACGCGCACGCTGCCCCTCGTCGATCGCTTCCTGAACGGCGCCCGCGGCGAGGTGCAGCAGCTCACGGCGAAACAGGATCCGCAGGCGCCCGAACTTCAGAAGAAGAATGCGATGTGGATCACGGCCTACCTGGGCGAGGTGATTCGGCGCGAGACCGGCGCGACCTGGTATGACTACGAGGACCGGCCGCTGCTCGACTGCGGCGACTACCAGGCCGACCCGATGACCGCGGTGATCGAATTCTTCGAGCAAGGCAAAGCCTACGAAGGCGACCTCGCGATCGAAACCACCAAGGCGTACTGCGAGATGATCGTCCGCATGCAGCGCCTGTGGCTCGACGGCACGATGCTTGGCAACTACGAGTCGATGAGCGCGCTCCGCACCGCAATGACGCCGGACGCCAAACTGGCCGGATGGCTCGTTGCTCAGGGGCAACTTGCTGTGAAGACCGCGAAGCTGGAATGGAAAGAGTCGCTCGATTTCAGCGAAGACAGCCTCGACCCCATCGAACGCATCATGGGCAAGCTGCATGCCCGCTCAAAGGCGCCAGATGGAGGAATACCTGAAGAGCCGCTCACCCAGGCGTCGAAGATGTGGGGCGCGTATGTGGGCGACGTGATTCGACGTAGGTACGGCGGCCAATGGTCCACCGCGGCGGATGGTGTCCTTCAGCTCGCCCTCAGCGGTTACACGGCACAACCAATCGTCAAGGTCCGCAGTCGCATCGTCAACGGGCCGGCCGACAACATCCGGTTCTACTTTGCGGCGATCGCTAAGGCGTTGAGCTCTTGATCACGGCGGCGAGACACTGCGACACGGCAGTGAGGTCGTAACCCCCTTCGGTCACCAGGACCACCCTGCCGTGACATAGCGCATCCGCTTCGGCCATCAACGCGTTGGTGAGGCGACCAAACCCTTCGGTGGTCATGCGCAGCTGGCCCAGCGGATCCAATTCATGCGCGTCGAAGCCGGCGGAGATCATCAGTAGATCCGGCTTGAAGCTCCGTAGCGCGGGCATGACGTGCTCGGCATATTTCCGTTCAATCTCATCATCCTTCGCTCCAGCGGCGAGGGGGATGTTCAGCGTGAAGCCCAATCCAGGTCCCCTGCCCTTTTCAGACGCCGCGCCAGTGCCCGGATAGAACGGATACTGATGCGACGACACGAACAGCACCGTCGGGTCCTCGTAGAAGATCCACTGCGTACCGTTGCCGTGGTGCACGTCGTAGTCGACGATGGCCACCCGGGCACAGCCGCGTGACCGAGCGTACGCGGCGCCGACGGCGATGCTGTTATAGAGACAGAACCCCATCGCGCGATCGGCCTCGGCGTGATGTCCCGGCGGCCGCACCATCACGAGCGCGCGAGACTTCTCGGGGCCGTCCAGCACGTGATCGACACCGGTCAGCACGGCGCCCGCGGCCAACCGCGCGATCTCCTCCGACTCCGGCGAGGTATAGGTGTCCTCGTCGATCATCGTCGCCCGGCCGCGCGTGGCGACTATCGCATCGATGTGTTCGCGCGCATGGACCCGCTCGAGATCGGCGTCGGTGGCCAGGCGAGGCTCGAGCACGCGGCCCCCCTGGGCGGCGAATGATTCGGCCACCGCCGTCAACACGCCCGCGCGTTCGGGACGCTCCGGATGTCCGACCGGTGTCACGTGATCGACGAATCGTTTCGAGCTGACGAGGACTAATCCCATAGCAACTCCGCGCACTTCTTGCGGCAATCGGCGAGGGACTGCTGCAACTGCTGCCGCCACATCTCCAGCGCGTCATCGTTTGCCTCGCGCGGAACATAAATCGGCTCGCCGATCGCCAGGGCCACGGTCGTGAACGGCTTCGGGATCTGCGTGCGATCCCAGCTCTTGAGCGTCCAGCTCGACGCGGCCTCGGCGTGAAACGGCAGCAATGGATTGCCCGTCGCCTTGGCGAGCCACACGGCGCCAGGCTGTGCCACTTCAGCGGGCCCGCGCGGTCCGTCGAGCGTGAACGCCACGCCCTTCGATTTCACATCGCGCACCAGCTGCAGCAACGCCTTCGGCCCGCCGCGTGACGTCGATCCCCGAGCGGTGCCGTAACCGAACTTCTGGATGATCCGCGCGATCCACTCGCCATCGTAATTCTCACTGGTGATCACCACAATGCCGCGGCGCCGGAAGTACACGGTGGCGGGCAGGATGCGGCCGTGCCAGAACGAATGAATGGGATGCAGGCCACGAGCGCCGATGGCCTCGACCTGTTCCGCGCCACTGACCTTCCAGGTCCAGGTCGATCCCAGCGCGCGAAGGAAGGGATATCCGAGAGTGGCAATGGCCGCGACTTCAGCGCGTTTCCTGGCTGATTGGCGCCAGTCGGGAGTATTTCCGGATCCCGGATCCCGGTTCCCGGATCCCGTCATCACATCCCGTCGTACGAAGGCCCTTCTCCGCCTTCAGGTGCGACCCAGGTAATGACACCGTAAGGGTCCATGATGTCGCAGGTCTTGCAGTGCACGCAGTTGGACGCGTTGATCTGCAGCCGCTTCCCACCCCCGCCGTCATCGACCATCTCGTAGACGTTGGCCGGACAAAATTTCACACAGGGGTGGCCGTACTCGCTGCCGCAGATCGAATGGCAGACCTCGGTGTGCACGAGTAGGTGCACCGGTTGATCCTCGTCGTGTTGCGTGCCCGAGTAATGCGCACCGGTGACCTTGTCGAAGGTCAGCTTGCGATCGATCGGCGCGGCGTTCGACGGCACGAGAATGTCGCGCTTGTCGAGGCCGTAATAGTCCTGGATCTTTCGCATTTCGCGATGGCCGAAATGGCCGGACAGATTGGGAAGTCCTTTGCCGTTCGTGAACATCGCCAGTCCCGCGTAGGTTCCACCGGCGATCAACCCAGCACCGAAAGCCTGGTGCACGTTGCGAACCGGATAGAGCTCCGTCTTGATGGCGCTGGCGTCGATGCGCTGCTTGTACGAGGCGAGCGCGGCCGCCGACGTCGTGCCGGCGCGGACGGCCTCGAATGCCGATTCGGCCGCGAGCATGCCGCTGCGCATCGCGAGGTGGATGCCCTTGAGCCGCAGCGAATTCACGAAGTTGGCCGCATCGCCGACGATCAGTGCGCCGTCAAGGAACAATTGTGGCTGGGTGTTCCAGCCACCTTCGGGCACGGCCTTGGCGCCGTACCGCACCAGCTGGCCGTCCGCGAGGATGCTGCGGATAAACGGGTGCCGCTTGAAGTGTTGGAAGGCGGCATGCGGATCGAACAGCGGATCGCGGTATTCGAGTCCCACGACCAGGCCGATCGAGATGCGGCCGTCGCCCATGGCATACAGCCAGCTGCCGCCGAATTCCTCCTGGCGCAGCGGATACCCCAGCGTGTGAATGACGGTGCCCGGCTTCAGACGATCCTTCGGGATGTCCCAGAGTTCCTTGATGCCGATCGCGTACTGCGCAGGCCCGGCGGCGCGGCCAATCTGCAGGTCGCGATGGAGCTGCTTGGTCAGGTGGCCGCGGACACCGTCAGCAAAAATCGTGACCTTGGCATGAATGTCCGCGCCGGGCTCGAACGCACCTTTCGGCTTGCCGTCCTTGCCTAATCCGCGGTCACCGGTGCGAACACCGATCACACCCGGTCCATCGCCGTACAACACATCCTGTCCTGGAAATCCCCAGAACAGGTCGATGCCCTCGGCTTCAACCTGCTCGGCCAGCCACTTGGTAAACGTGCTGAGCGAGATGATGTAATTGCCGTGATTGTGAAACGGCGGCGGCGTGATCGGCAGGCGGATCTTGTTTTCCTGCGTCAGGAAGTAGATATTGTCGTTGTCGACCGGCGTGCCGAGCGGCGCTCCCCTGGACGCGAAATCCGGAATCAGATCCTTCAGCGTGGACGGATCGAGGAGCGCCCCCGACAGTTGATGGTGACCGGCCTGGGGAGCTTTCTCGATCACCGCGATCGACAGCGGCTCCCCGCCTTTCTGCAATTGCGCGAGACGGAGCGCCGCTGAGAGCCCCGCGGGCCCGCCGCCGACGATCAGCACATCAACTTCAAGCGTCTCTCGATTCACTTTTGCAATTCAGCAATCAGCGCCGGCGCCAGCTCGAATAAATCACCCTGGATACCGTAGTCCGCCACCTCGAAAATCGGCGCCTCGGCATCCTTGTTGATCGCGACGATGGTGCGGGCGCCCTTCATGCCCACCAGGTGCTGAATCGCGCCCGAGATGCCAAGGGCCACATACAGCTTGGGGGCGACGGTCTGGCCCGAGCTGCCAATCTGGCGTTCCATCGGCAGCCAGCCGTTGTCGCAAATCGGCCGCGAGGCGGCGAGCTCGGCGCCAAACGCCTTGGCGAGCTGTTCGGCGATCGCAATGTTCTCGTGCGACTTGATGCCGCGGCCCACCGCAACGATGCGTTCGGCCTGCGAGAGATCGACCGCCTGCTTCGCCTCCTGGAACGGCGCTTCGGCTTTCTGGCGCAACTTGCTCTCGTCGATGTTCACCGCGGCGGCGGTCACGCCGGCCGCCGACGCGCCCTTCTTCGCTGCGTCGGCGCGAAACGCGCCGATCTGGATCGTGATCAAGTGCGGGGCAGGACCTTGCGGCACCACGTCCGCGGTCAGCTTGCCCTGGAACATCGGTCGCGAAAACGCGGCCGCACCGCCGGATTGCTTCACGCCGATCACATCGGTGACCAACGCGCGGTCAAGCCGCGTCGCCAGGGTCGCCGAGAAATCGCGGGTTTGATAGCTGTGCGGGAAAAACACCATGGCCGGCGCGGTCTGCGTGATCAGCTGTTGGAGCGCCTGCACGAAGGCGTCGGGCGTGTAATGCGCGAGCGCCGCATGATCGACCGCGATCACCTCGGCCACCGCGGCCTGGGCGAGCTCGCTCGCCACACCGGTCACATTCTGTCCGGCCACTGCGACCTTCACCGGCATCGATCCGCCCGATAGCTGCTGCGCCGCCGCGATGGCTTCCCAGCTGGCGCGATTGAGCTTGCCGTCTTTCTGTTCCGCGACCACGAGAATCACAGGACCCTCGCTTCCTCGCGAAGCCGCTTGACGAGCTCCTTGGCGGCCTCGGCGGGCGAGCCGCCGATCATGACGGTCTGCTTGGACTTCTGGGGCGCGTACAACTCGACAATCTTCTGCCGCGGGCCGGCCCCCGCCGGCGCGGCCACCTTGGTGATCTCTTTCTTCTTCGCCGCCATGATCCCCTTGAGCGTGGCATAGCGCAGCGTGTTGATGCCGCTCTGGATCGTCAGGAGCGCCGGCAGCGGCATCGAGAGGTACTGAAACCAGCCGCCTTCGAGCTCGCGCTTCACGCGCAACGCGCTGCCGTCCACGTTTACTTCCATGATGATCGTCGAGTGCGGAATGCCGAGTTTCTCGGCCAGCACGGGACCAAACTGGGCGTGCCCCTGATCGTCGGACTGCAGTCCGGTGAGGATCAGGTCGAACTTCTGCTCCGCCATGGACGGCGCCAGCGCCGAGGCGGCGGCGAATGCGTCCGCGGGCCCCAGCGAATCAGCCTCGACATGCAGCGCGCGATCGGCGCCACGGGCCAGCGCTTCACGGATCACCTGCTGCACGCGGGCCGGGCCGGCCGAGCACACCACCACCTCCCCGCTGTGCTTCTCGCGCAGGCGCAACGCCTCTTCGAGCGCATACGCGTCGGGCTCGTTCATCTCATAGCTGACGTCCTGGTCGCGCACCCAGGTCTTGTCGTCATTGAGGCGCGGTTGCCACTCTCGGGTGGGCACTTGCTTGATGCAGACTGCGATTTTCATGCTTTTAAAGACGTTTGGAGCGCGATGGCTTTAGCCGTCGCTGATTCGGCCACCGCTTAAGCGGTCGCCCTCCGAACGTCATCCCTCGTATCTCTTCAACAGCAACGCGCCGTTAGTGCCGCCAAAGCCGAAGGAATTCGACAAGGCGTACTCGATCTTCATGTCGCGAGCCTGCTTGGGCACGAAGTCGAGATCGAGGCCCTCATCGGGGATCTCGAGATTGATCGTCGGCGCCACCCGCTGGTGCCGCACCGACAATGCGGTGATGCCGGCCTCGAGGCCGCCCGCGGCGCCCAGCAGGTGCCCGGTCATCGACTTGGTCGACGACACCACCAGCTTGCGCGCGTGATCGCCAAACGTCCGCTTGATCGCGGTGGTCTCGATGCGATCGTTGTGCGGCGTCGAGGTGCCGTGCGCGTTGATGTAGTCGACCTGGTCGGGACGAATTCCGGCCGAATCGATCGCCGCCTTCATCACGCGGTACGCGCCGTCGCCGTCTTCCGACGGGGCCGTCATGTGATAGGCATCGCCCGACATGCCATAGCCGACCATCTCGGCGTAGATCGTCGCACCTCGCCGCCTGGCCATGTCGAGCTCTTCGAGAATCACGATGCCGGCGCCCTCGCCGAGCACGAAGCCGTCGCGATCCTTGTCGAACGGGCGGCTGGCGTGGGTGGGATCGTCGTTGCGCGTAGACAGGGCGCGCAGCGCCCCGAATCCACCGACACCCATGTGGCACACCGCGGCTTCCGCCCCGCCGGCGATCATCGCGTCGGCCGCGCCGCGCTTGATGATTTCGAACGAGTCGCCGATGGCGTGCGCCGACGCGGTGCAGGCGGTGCACGTGGCCAGGTTCGGGCCCTTCGCGTTAAAGCGGATCGATACCTGCCCGGCGGCAAGATTGATGATGGAAGAGGGAATGAAGAAGGGTGAGATCTTCCGCGGGCCACCTTCGAGGTAGGCGCTGTGCTGCTCCTCGATGGTGGTGAACCCGCCGATCCCCGACCCGATGAAGACGCCGACGCGCGGCGCCAGATCGTTGTCAATCGTCAGCCGGGCGTCGTCCATGGCGTACTGCGCGGCGGCGATCGCGAACTGAATGAAGATGTCCATCTTCTTCAGTTCTTTCTTCTCGATGAACTGGAGCGGGTCGAAGTTCTTCACTTCGCCCGCAAACCGCGTGGTAAACGCCGCAGCATCGAAACGCGTGATCGGTGCGATGCCGCTGGTGCCAGCGCACAACGCATCCCAGTTCGTCTGTGTCCCCATCCCGACCGGCGACACCAGACCCACACCGGTCACTACCACTCGCCTGTTCACTTGGCCTCCGGAGTCGGTACCCCTGAAAAGGGGTGCTACTTCTTCTTGGCGTGGGACTCGATGTAGTCGACAGCTTCCTTGACGCGCGTGATCTTCTCCGCTTCCTCGTCAGGAATCTCGATGCCGAACTCCTCCTCGAATGCCATCACGAGCTCGACGGTGTCGAGCGAGTCGGCGCCCAGATCGTCCACGAACGACGCATCCGGAGTCACTTCCTCTTCATCGACGCCCAGCTGCTCCACGATAATGCTCTTCACCTTGTCGGCAACGGCCACGTGTCCCTCCTGACTGCTTACATGTACATCCCGCCGTTGACGGCGAGAACCTGACCAGTAATATACGACGCCTCATCCGACGCCAGAAACCCTACTGCGGCGGCGATGTCCGCCGGCGTCCCCATCCGCCCGAGCGGAATCTGCGCGGACCAATCCGTCTTCGTGCTCTCGGTGATCGCCTTGGTCATGTCGGTGTCCACCAGACCCGGCGCCACCACGTTCACCGTCACCTGCCGCGACGCCACTTCGCGCGCCAGCGACTTGCAGAACCCGATCAGGCCGGCCTTCGACGCGGCGTAATTGGCCTGTCCGGCGTTGCCCATCTGCCCAACCACGGAGCTGATGGCGATGATGCGCCCCGAACGCTGGCGAATCATCGGCTTGAGCGCCGCCTGACACAAGGTAAACGACGCCGTCAGGTTGGTGGCGATCACCTCATCCCAGTCGCTGCGCTTCATGCGCAGCATCAACTGATCGCGCGTAATGCCGGCATTGCTCACCAGGATATCGAGCTTGCCGTGGGTGTCGATCGTCTCCTTGATCAACGCCCCGACCGCGGCCGCATCCGTGACGTCCGCGGCATGCGCAAACGCCTTTCCGCCCGTCCCGGTAATCCCTGCTGCCGTTGCGTCCGCGTTGGTTCCGCGCGCCACGCACACCACCGTGGCGCCGCCCGCCGCCAGCCGTTCGGCGATCGCGCGGCCGATGCCGCGCGACGCACCCGTCACAATCGCAACCTTGCCGTCGTACTGTGTCATGATGCGCGGCCGTTACGCCGCCGAGAACAGGGCCTCGAGCGCGGGAAGGTCGTCTGGACCTTCGACGTTCAGAAGGGTGGCGCCCGGAGCAATCTTTTTTGCGAGACCTGTCAGCACTTTCCCCGGACCTACTTCAACATAGCGGGTGACGCCCTCAGACGCAAGGCGTTGCACGACGTTTTCCCATCGCACCGGCGAGGAGACCTGCGCGATTGGCGTCGGCTCCGCATCGACGTTGGCCACCACTGGAATGCGGGGATCGTGTGCATGAGCTGCACGCAGCTCGGGCGCCAGCCGGTCTTCCGCGGGCTTCATGCCCACCGCCTGCGATCCCTGTCCGGGACACACGCACGCAATCACGATCGTGTCACCACCACTGAAGCCATTTCGATTCGAAGTCGATCCATCATCCGGTTGCCGGCCATGCGCGACGCCATGGCCACCGCGTTCCTCACGGCTTTCACCGAGGAGCGGCCGTGGCCGACGATGCAGAGGCCCGCGACGCCGAGCAGCGGCGCGCCGCCAAACTCGGAGTAGTCCACGCGTTTGCGAAAGCGCCGGAACGCCCGCCGCGACAGCAGGTATCCCACCTGGCTCGAAAACGTGCTCTGCAGCTCTTCGCCGAGCAGGTCCTCGACCATCTCGACCAGCCCTTCACTCAACTTCAACGCCACGTTGCCGGTGAACCCGTCGCACACCACCACGTCGGCATCACCCGAAAAAATGCCCCGGGCTTCAACGTTCCCCACGAACGCCAGCGCCGAGGCTTTCAGGAGCTGATGCGCATCGCGGGTCAGCTCGTTCCCTTTCGTTTCTTCCTCGCCGATCGATAACAGCCCCACTCGCGGTTGCTCGATCCCGAGTCCCGCCCGCGCATACATCGCGCCCATGTGCGCGAACTGCAACAGGTGCACCGGCTTGCATTCCACCGTGGCGCCGGCGTCCAGCAACACCGCGGCGCCCTGCCTGGTGGGCACCGTTGGCGCCAGGGCCGGACGATCGACCCCCGGCAGCATCCCGAACGCCGCATGCGCGGCGACGACGCTGGCGCCGGTGTGGCCCGCGCTGAACAACGCGCTCGCGCGACCGGCCGCCACATGATCCGCCGCCACCCGAATCGACGCTTTGGGTTTCCGCCGCAGCGCCTTCGCGGGCGACTCCGACATCTCGATCACGTCGGGCGCGTCGATGACGCGCACGTCGAGAGATCCCGCATCGGGATGACGTTGGAGCTCCGCGTCTATCAGATCAGCGCGTCCGACCAGATCAACACCAAGACCGAGATTTCGCGCGGCCGCCAGGGCGCCCTCAACGGGTCGTCCGGGCGCATGATCACCGCCCATCGCGTCAACGGCAACGCGCATCAATCCGTGTCTGATCGGTGTAAGTCGGTGGCTACTCTTCGTCGACTGGACGGACCTGGCGCGCGCGGTAGTGGCCGCAATACGCGCACACGCGGTGCGAGGCTTTCGGCTCACCACACTGCGGGCACAGGCCGGGCGTGGTGGCCTTGAGCGCGTCGTGGGTGCGGCGCTTGCGGCCGCGGGTCTTGGAGTGTCGGCGTTTTGGATTAGGCATCGTCGTGCTTTCGCTTCTCTAACAACGTCTTCAAGCCAGCCAGCCGGGGATCCTCCCAGTGCGGATTGCAGTCGCACGGGGCGGTGTTCCGGTTGGTTCCGCATTGCGGGCAGATTCCCTTGCAGTCGTGAAAGCACAACGGCTTCATCGGCAACGCCAGGTAAAACTGTTCCCGCAGCAGTTCGTTCAGGTCGATCTGCTCGTCTCGATAAAACGTGATCGAGACATCGTCTTCTTCGACCTCGGTCTCCTCTTCGTCGTCTGACTTGGGCTCCCCCGCTCCCGCGGGCAGATAGCGCAAGTCGAACTCGCGATCGACCGGTAACTTGAACGGTTCGAGACAGCGGCTGCACGCCAGCTCGAGCTCCGCCTTCACGGTACCAACCAACCGAAAGCGATCCTGATCTTTGTGGATCACCATCCGGAGGTCTACCGGAGCCGTAACGCGATACTCCTCCTCCCCACCCGCAAAATCTGCCGGTTGAAAGACCTTGTGAAACTCGGTCTCCGGCTGACGGATATGAGAGAGTTCGAGGCGCATTGCCTATTATTCTTTTGGCGCACTCCGTGCGCCAAGTCTGGCCCAACCGTCTAACTCTTGGCCTGTGCGGTACTTACGGCTTTTTCCCCGTCCGACCAGACTTTTCAGTATACCACCGAGACCTGCGCCGCCGAAAGGCGGCCGCAGGGCTCGGTGCGCGCCGAAGCCGCCCAATGATGAAGGGCGGCGAAGGCGGGCCCATGAATGCCTAGAAGGTATACCTGACCTGCAGGCGCATTTCCCGTCGCTGTTGCTACTGGTCGGCCTGATTGAAGCGGGGATCCGGGCGATAGGTTTGCGGCGCCGACGCCTGGAGCGCAATCGGATCGAAGGTCCCACTGAAGAACACCTGATCGGTGACCAGGGCGTTGGCAGGATCGATGTGGCGGAGAGCTTCACGTGCCTCCAGGCAATTGCAGCTGTTTCGTAACTTATTGTTCTATAATAATACGCAGATGCTCAGTTTGGCACTGGTACACGTCAACCAGATTTGGGCCAAATACCAGCAAATAAAGGTAAATGTGGCCTAATATGCTGTCGAACGACCGTTCGGCACGGTCGATGCAGACATGGAATTGTGTGACGTTAAAGTCATTCAAAGTCGCGTTGAGTCTCGATTGACCACTGCCGCCGCTTCGGCGTTTCGGCGGAAGTCCGATCGAGCGAATTTTTTGGCGCTGCCGCCCGTGGCGCAAGTCTACGTCGCGTCCGTCACGCTTCTCGGGGCGATCAGCCTGGCGCTATCGATCCGCGATTTTCGCGGCGAGCAGCTTCCACTCTTCCTCTTTCTGATGGC
Source organism: uncultured Acidimicrobiia bacterium (assembly GCA_963784445.1). Taxonomy (GTDB): domain Bacteria; phylum Acidobacteriota; class Vicinamibacteria; order Vicinamibacterales; family UBA2999; genus 12-FULL-67-14b. Next base: position 110,342 of record CAWARO010000006.1, read on the forward strand.
CCTCACGGTGGTGACCTCCGCCGCGAAGATCGAGTTGCCGCTGGGACGCGGCCAATCAAACCTGTCGCTGGCGCACGCCGTGAACTTCTGGGCCCTGCTGGCACTGGGCCCGGCCCCCACCGTGTGCATTGCAGCGGTCAGCGCCACGGCACAGTGCACGCTGCGCACCCTTTCGACGAATCCGGTGCACCGGGTGCTCTTCAGTATTGCCAGCCTGACCGTGACCGTGTGGCTCGCCGCGCTACCGCTCGATTGGGCGCGCGGCGCCGATCCGACGAGCCTCGTCAGCCTCCTTCGCGGCGTGGCGATCATCGCGCCCCTCTATTTCGTCATCAACACTGGCCTGGTGGCCGGTGCCGTTGCCCTCTCGACCCGTCAAAGCGTCCCGCAGGTGTGGCAGCGCAACTTCTTGTGGAGCGCGCCGAGCTATTTCGCCGGAGCGGCCCTGGCCGCCGCGGCGACGTCGGCGTGGGATCACGGCTGGTTCGTGTGGCTGCTCGTACTGGCCGCGCCGCTGTATCTCGTGTTCCGCAGTTATCACTCCGTAGTCGCGCGGCTCAAGGAAGAACACGATCAAACGCGGCGCGCCATGGACGTCCAGCTCGCCACGATCGAAGCGCTGGCGCTTGCCATCGAAGCGAAGGCCGGCTGCACGCCCGAACATGTTCGCTCGATTCAAAAATACGCCGCGCTCCTCGCGGAGGCGGCCGGGATGTCGGATGCCGACATTCAGGCCGTGCGCACCGCGGCGCTGCTGCACGACATCGGCAACATGGCAGTGCCGGAACACATCCTCGCCTCGCCCAACTCGCTGACCCCCGAGGAGTGGGAGCGGGTGAAAATCCACCCGCGCGTGGGTGCCGAGATTCTACGCGACGTGCCGTTCGCCGCGCCCGTCGCGGAGCTCGTGCTGTGTCATCACGAACGGTGGGATGGCCTCGGTTATCCCGCCGGCCTGAGCGGCGAGGCGATTCCCGTCGGCGCGCGCGTCCTCGCCATCGCCGATGTCTACAGCACGTTGCAGACCGATCGCCCGTACCGGCCGGCGCGGAGCGAGCAGGCGGCGATCACCCTGTTGCGCGAGCTGTCCGGCTCGGCGTATGACCCGGCGTTGGTTGATTTGCTGATCACGCGCCTGCATCAGCCCGCCCTCGAAGCCACCGCCGTGTCGGACGACGCCGGCGCAGAGCAACGCGCGGCGCTGCTCGACATTTCGGATGCCCATCGCGAGGAACAGGTGCTCTACGAGATTGCCCAGGCGCTTGGCTCGAGCCTCGGCGTCGATGAGGCGATGGCCCTGGTTCGCGACAAGGTCACTCGACTGGTGCCGTTTGTGACCTGCGCGCTGTTCCTCGGTGACGATGAACGCGGGTTCGTCTGCCGCTACGCGCATGGCCCCGGCACAGAAGCGTTGTTCCGGTGGGCGCCGAAATCGTGGAGCGAGCTGTCGCTGCGGCTGCCCGCCTGCGCCGACGGTCGCGCGGGGCACGGTGCGGATCTGACCGCGGTGCTGCCCTGCCGGTTGACCTACGATGACCGGCTGATTGGCGCGCTCGTGATTTATCACACCACCGCGGGCTGCTTCACCGACGAGCATCGCCGCGTGCTCGGCCGCGTCAGCGAGCAGGCCGCCGCCGTGATCCACAACTCGACCCGCTACGAGCAGACGCGGCATGAATCGCAGACCGACGCCTTGACCGCCCTGCCCAATCGGCGCTCGTTCGAACGGCAGGTGACCGCCAGCTTGTTGCGCTCGTTGGAGGCCAAGACCGGCGCCTGCCTGGTGATGCTCGATCTCGATCGCCTGAAGGAAGTGAACGATACCTACGGGCACGAAGCGGGCGACCGCGCGTTGCGGGCCATTGGCACCGTACTCCGCTCGACCGTCCGCGAAACCGACCTGTGCGCGCGTTTCGGCGGCGATGAATTCGTCGTCGTGTTGTGGGATTGCCAGCCGGGCCACGAGGCGCGCCGCGTGGCCGAAGTGCAGAATGCCGTCGCCGCCTATCCGTTCGAGCCGCGCCCGGGCGTGCGCATGCCGCTGTCGATCAGCGCCGGCTGCGCCCGTTTCCCGCAGGACGGCATGACCGTTAACGAGCTCGTCGTCGCCGCCGACGCGCGCATGTATCAGGACAAAGCCGGCCGCCGCGCGGTGAGTTCCGCGCGCATGCGCGCCACCGAATCCGAGAGCGAACGCGCCTAGGGACTTGGGGCTTCTGGCTTGGGCCCGGACGATCAGTCGTAAGTTACCGGCACAAGGTTCGCTTCGATCGAGGCGCGGTGCGGCTCTTCCCACTCCGGCAACTTGAGGTCGCGCCCGAGCGTGGCTGCGGGCTCGTCGATCGCAAAGCCGGGTTGCACCGTTGCCACCTCGAACAGCACCCCGCCTGGTTCGCGGAAATAGATCGAGCGGAAGTAGCTGCGGTCGCGGATGTCAGTGACGCGAACGCCCGCGGCCAGTAAGTCTTCGCGCAGCTTGACCTGCTCTTGATCGCTGCCAATGGCCATCGCCACGTGATGCACGGTGCCCACGCCATTCACTGCCGGTTTCGCATCGGGTTGTTCCAACACGTCAATCAGATGCCCTGAGACGGCGAGGTTGGCGGACATGCGCGTGCGGCCGCCGCTGGCGCCGACCACGTGATAACCAAGGGCGTTAATCAGGAAATCGATCGACGGCTGCGCGCGCTGCACTTCCATCAGGACGCTATGCAGCCCGCGGATCGCACTGCCCTTGCCAACCACGCCGGTCCACGGCGCGCGGGTGTCGAGATCGTTCGCCACCAGCTCGAATCGCAGCCCGCTCGAATCATTGAACGCGATCGCCGGCTCGCCGTAGTGGGCTTCAATGTCGTTGGACGGCACGCCCGCCACCCGCAGCCGGTTGCGCCAGAACTCGAGCGACCCAACCGGCACCGAGAACGACGTCGTGACGACCTGGCCTGCCCCCTTCAACCCCGCGCGAACGCCGTGTCCCTTGTAGGGAAACGTCGTCCAGATGGTGCCGGGCTCACCGCGCTCGTTGCCGTAGTAGAAGTGGTAGACGTTGTGGTTGTCGAAGTTGACGGTCTTCTTGACGAGGCGCAAGCCGAGCAGATCGAGGCAGAAATCCAAGTCCGCCTGTGCGTCGTCTACGGTTGCGGTGACGTGATGTAAGCCAAGGATGCGCGGAGCCATCCTCTAATTCTAGGCCACCGATTGACGCCGACTGGACACCGATTAATCAGCGACTAATCCGTGTCAGTCGGTGGCCTAGTCGGGACGGCGCCCGGTTTCGACCCAAGGCTTGGGAATGAAGAGCTCTTCAAACAGTCGCACCGCATACCGATCGGTCATGCCCGCGAGGAAGTCCTGCGCCGCCACGTCCACGCCCTCGGCTTCGACGGTGCGGAGATCGAGAAAATCTTCCGGACGTTTGCGGACCTTCTCCCAAAGACCGCCCAGGATGCCCGCGGCTTTAGCGAATTCCGCGGTCGCGATCTGGTTCTCGTAGACCGCGTCGAACAGATAGCTGCGCAGATCAACCAGCGCATTGAGCACCGGCTCGCTCATGCGAATCTCGCTCAAGCCGCCGGCAATCGTCTGGTGCACCACATCCGTGACGAGCTTGCCGATACGCTCGGATGACGAATACCCGAGCAATTGCACCGGTTGTTTCGGCAGCGCCGATTCGCTCAGGATCCCCGCGCGCACCGCATCGTCGATGTCGTGATTCACATACGCGACAATGTCGGCCACGCGCGCCACCTGTCCTTCGATGGTGCTCGCGCGGTGTTCGGGCGGCGCGCCCACCGGCATGCCGTGCTTCCCTTTGGAGTGGCGCGCGATGCCGTCGCGCACTTCCCACGTCAGGTTCAACCCCTGGCGATTGTTCTCGAGCACGTCGACGATGCGCAGGCTCTGTTCGTAGTGATTGAAGCCGCCGGGCACGAGCTCGCTCAACACGCGCTCACCGGCGTGGCCGAACGGCGTGTGGCCCAGGTCGTGTCCGAGCGCAATCGCCTCCGTCAACTCTTCGTGAAGATGCAGCACCTTCGCAATGGTGCGGGCAATCTGCGCCACTTCAAGCGTGTGCGTGAGGCGCGTGCGGTAGTGATCGCCGGCCGGCGAGAAAAACACCTGCGTCTTGTGCTTGAGCCGGCGGAACGCCTTGGTGTGGATGACCCGATCGCGATCGCGCTGGAACGCCGGGCGAATCCCGTCTTCCTCTTCCTTGCGCACGCGCCCCTTGCTGGCGGCGCTCTTCGACGCCTGCGGCGCCAGGATTTCGCGCTCGCGCTGCTCGAGCTGTTCGCGGATCGACGGCGTCATGCGTCTTCCATTATGTCGTGGAGGAAGCTGGTGCCGTGGGGCAAGGGACCGACGCGGAAGTTCTCCGCCAGCGTCTGTCCGAGATCCGCAAAGGTCGATCGCGTGCCGAGATCGACACCGGCATTGACATATCGGCCATGCAGCAGCAGGGGGACGTGTTCGCGCGAATGGTCGGTGCTCGGCGTCGTCGGATCGTTGCCATGATCGGCGGTGATCACGAGCAGATCGTCGTCTCGGAGCTTCGCCAGCAGGCGCGGGAGCCGCGCGTCGAACCGCTCGAGGTTCGTGGCATAGCCGGCGACGTCGTTACGATGTCCGTAGACCGTATCGAAATCCACCAGGTTGGCGAAGATCAGGCCGGTGTGCAGCGTCGCCATCAGCTCCTGCACTTGGTCGAGGCACTCGGCGTCGCTCTTGGTGGGATGCGATTCGGAAATGCCGCGCCCGGCGAACAGGTCCGAGATTTTGCCGACCGCTGCCACATACTGACCAGCCCCGACCATGCGATCGAGCAGCGTGTCGGCAATCGGCGGCATCGCGTAATCGTGACGGTTGGCGGTACGCTGAAACGATCCGGGCAACCCGATGAACGGCCGCGCGATCACGCGACCGAGGCCGAGGCCCTTCACGGCCAGGTCGTAGGCCACGGTGCACCATTTGTAGAGCTGCGGCACCGGCACAATGCCTTCGTGCGCGGCGATCTGGAACACGCTGTCGGCCGATGTGTAGACGATTGGATAGCCCGTTTCCATGTGCAGCGGGCCGAGCTCGTCGATCACCGTAGTGCCCGATGCCACGACATTGCCGATCGACTGACGGCCGATTCGCGATTCGAACTCTGTGATCAGTTCTTTCGGGAAGCCGTTGGGGAAGGTCGGAAACGGGTGATCGAGGACGACCCCCATCAACTCCCAGTGGCCGGTGACGGAATCCTTGCCCGCGGACCGCTCCGCCATGCGCCCGTACGCCGACGTCGGCGAGGGCAAGGGCGGCGTGCCCTTGAGGTCCAGGAGCCGCGAGACGCCCATGGCCGCCAGCGACGGAATATTCAGGGGCACGTGCGCGGCGATGTTGCCGAGCGTGTTACTCCCCTGGTCCTGGTACAGCGCGGCATCCGGCAATTCGCCGATGCCCACGCTGTCGAGAACGATGACGATGGCGCGCGCGAACACGCGTCAGGGATGATGTGACGAGAAATAGTTCGGCACGCTGCGTGGCGTGCGAATCGTGGCGATCGCGTGCTTGAAAATCAAGTGATCCATACCCGCGTGTTCGACGATCAAGGCAAACCGATCGAAGTTCTTGATACGAGCTTCGAACTCACGGCCATCAAGCAGATGCACGGTGACGGGCAGCTTTTCACGGCGAGCATAATTCAGGAACACATCCTGAATATTCGGGGCACCGGTCTTCGCTTCAGGAATCGGCGACATGGTTCCCATCCTTCAACAGGTCCCGCGCGGCCAGCTCACTAATCACGCTGTCCTGCACTTCGGCGTTAGTGCCGGAACCGTCAAACCACACAAGGTTAGGCTCTTTTCGGAACCAGATCAACTGGCGGCGCGCATATTTCCGGTTCTCTTGCGCAATCAGCGCGCGTGTCGCGGCCTCATCGCGGACGCCGCGGAGGTGTTCCATGGCCTGGCGGTAGACCAGCCCGCCAAACGGACGCGCGTCGGGGGGCACACCCGATGCCAGCAGGCCGCGGATTTCGTCCAGCAGGCCCGCTTCGAACTGCGCGTCCACGCGTTTGGCCAGGCGATCCGCCAGCCACGGCGCCGGCATGCGCAGGCCGATGGCGCCAACCTGCACGTTCTTGCCCAGGGGCGACACGGTGTTTTCGAAGTGGGCGGTCAGCGGCCGCCCGGTCTGGAAATACACCTCGAGCGCCCGCACCAGCCGCTTCAGGTCGCGCCGCTGGATGCGCGCCGCCGAGTCCGGATCGACCCGCGCCACCATGCGATGCAATTTTTCGACGCCCTTGCGCTCGGCAACCCGCGCCAGGCGGCTTCGCAGCTCAGCGTCCTTGCCCGGCCCCGGAAACAGCCCGCGCGTCAGGGCGCGGTAGTAGAACCCGGTGCCGCCAACGAGAATCGGCAGCTTTCCTCTGGCGTGGAGACTGTTGACGACGGCCGCCGCATCGCGCGCAAATTGCGCCGCGGTGTATTCATCGGTCGGATTGGCGATGTCGATCAGGTGATGCGGAATGCCGCGCCGCTCGTGCATCGGCACTTTGTCCGTGCCGATGTCGAACCCGCGATACACCGCGGTAGAGTCGCAGTTGATAATTTCGCCGTTGAATCGCTCGGCAATCGCGATCCCGAGGGTACTCTTCCCGGTTGCGGTCGGGCCGAGAATGGCAATGAGCGGCTTCACCGACCCGGCGGCGACTCGTTGTAATAGAACGTGACCGTGAAAAACGCCTTGTCGTCCGGATACTCGGGTGGGAGCGGGGTGGTCGGACTCGAGGCCATCAGCGCATTCACCGCCGCGGTATTGAACGACTCGATCTCCGAGGGACGAATCACCGTCACGTCGGTCAACGCGCCGTTGCGATGCACGAAGAACGTGATCACGACGCGCCCGCGCATGGTCATCGCGGCCATCGGCACGAACCAGTTACGGCGTACCTGCGAAATGAACCGGCGGATCCACGGCCCGAACTCGACGCCCTTGGTGTCGAACTGCAGCGGGCCGAACTCCTGCGTCTGCCCTTTTTGATTGCTGAACGATTCGTTCTGGACGTACTTCTGGAGGTTTCTCAGCGCGTCGCCGAGCGAACCGCCGGGAGGCGGCTGCATTTGCGGACGCTGCATCATGGCCATTTCGGCGTTGCGCTGATCGGTCACCGACGGCTGTTCCACTACGGGTGGCGCCGGCGGCGCAGTTTCAGGCGCAGGGCCCTGTCCGCGCATCTTCTCTTCGGGCGCGGCTTCGGTACGCTCGCGCGAGTTGCCGCGCGCCATCGGCAGCGGGCTGTCGAGCGACGGGGTCTTCAGTGGCGATCGCGCGCTGCGATCGAGATCGGAGACTTCCGGACGCGGACTCTCGCGCAGCGCCGGCAATTCCACGCGCGGCTGCACGAACACGAACATCGGCGGCTCGTCGCGCGGTTGCGGCTGCGGCTGCATCAGTTCGGCCTGCTGCGAAGCGGGCAGATATTGCGGCAGCGCCCACAGCGCCGCGATGAGCACGACGTGCAGGACGACCGCCATGGCGACGCCGTCTCGACGATTGATCGCCGACCCGACCGGCTCGATGTCGCGGTAGCGATCGTCGAAGTCGAAGTACATCAGGGACTTAAGGAAATTATACAGGTCCTAGGGTCCTGGGGTCCTAGGGTCCTAAGGCAAGAGCTCTTGCCCTAAGACCTTAGGACCTTAAGGCCCTGAGACCCTTTGTGCCCGTATATAGATAGACGGCGCCGAGCATTAATGGCCGGGCCGCGACTTGTGAAAACCCGGCAGCACGCAGGATTCCCGCGAACTCCCCGCCGTAAGCAAAGGTCCCGATGGATTCGGGGAGGTAGTTGTAGGCGCCTTCGTGGCGCGACACGACGCGGCCAATCGTGGGCAGGATGTTGTGCGAATACCAGTGATAAATCGGCGCAAAAACTGGCACGTGAGGAGTTCCGAACTCGAGGATCGCCACCCGGCCGCCAGGCCTGAGCACCCTGAACAACTCTTTACAGGCGATTTCGGGACGCTGCACATTGCGGATGCCGAACGCGATCGTCACGGCGTCCACCGATTCGGCGGCCGCGGGGAGGTTCATGGCGTCGCCGCGAATCAGTTGCACGCGACTCGTGAGACCTGACGCTCGCACCTTCTCGAGGCCGTGCGTCAGCATCGAGCCGGAAAAATCCACCCCGACCACGCGCGCCGCGCCGCTCTTTTTGCGCGCCGCGCCGATCGCCACGTCGGCCGTCCCCGTGCACACATCGAGCAAGCGCTCCCGGCCGGTCAAGCGCAGGGAGGTAATCGCACGACGCCGCCAATAGCGATCGAGGCCGCCTGACAACACGGTGTTCAGGAGATCGTAACGGCCGGCAATGGCGTCGAACATGCCCGCGATTCTCTCGGGCGTCTTGTCGAGCGATTTAGCGGACATAGAGCGCGATCCCGATGGCGATGAAGTACAGGATGCCGACCCACCCGTTGAGATCGAAGGCGCGCTTCACCTGCGACAGGTCGTGCTCCGAGACGAGCGACTGCTCGTAGAACAGCAAGCCGGCCACCAGCGCCACGCCGCCAAAATATATCGGGCCGAGTGGCACCAGCAGGCCAAGCGCCACCATGCAGGCGATGGTCGCCACGTGCATCGCCCGCGAGATCAGGAGCGACCGCGCCACGCCGAAACGTACCGGGATCGAGTGCAACCCGTGCGCGCGATCGAAGTCCAGGTCCTGGCACGCATAGAGAATGTCGAAGCCGCCCACCCACAGCGCGATTGCCAGACCCAGTAACCACGGCTCCGGCGCGTCGATGGGGCCACCCGCTGCCAGCCACCCGCCCACCGGCGCTACCGCCATGGCCAGGCCGAGAAATACCTGTGTGTAGGACGTGAACCGCTTGGCCAGCGAATACCAGAACACAATCGCGAGCGCCACCGGTGACAACAGGCCGCAGATCCGGTTCAGCTGAAACGCCGCGAAGACGAAGATCGCCGATGCGCTCACCACGAAGATGGCCGCGTCGCGGCGGCTCAACACGCCGCGCGGGATCTCGCGCGCGGCCGTGCGCGGATTGAGCGCGTCCAGGCGCGCGTCGACGAGCCGGTTGAACCCCATCGCGGAACTCCGCGCCGACACCATCGCGACGATCACCCACAGGACCTGCCGCCACTCGAACGGCGCGGTTCGCCACGCCAGCAGCGCCCCCGTCAGCGCGAACGGCAGCGCGAACACCGAGTGGCTGAACCGAATGAATGAGAGATAAGTCGCTAATTTACCCACGTGACCTGCGAGGGGGTGATCCCGCTTACAAGATACTCTTCCACGTCCGCGATACCATCGGGCAACGCGATGGCCAGCAACCCTGGCTGCTTGCCTCGCGTGAGGCTCCCGAGCTCCCGATCCAGTCCCAAAGCTGTTGCGCCAACCAGCGTGGCGCTCTCGAGCAAACTCCGCGCCGGCACCGACGGGGCGAGATATCTCATCGTCTTCAGTTCTGTAAACAGGTTGAGGTCCTCGACGCTCGCGAGACTGTCGGTCCCCACCGCCACGGCGACGCCGGATCGATAAAAGCGCTCGATTGGCGGATAGCCGACGCCGACCCAGTGATTGCTGCGCGGGCAGGTGACGAGCGTGGCACTGAGCGCCTTCAACCGTTGCAAGGACCGATCGTCGAGCTGCACACCGTGCACGACCAGCGTCTGCGAATCGAGCAGGCCGTGCCGCTCGAGAAACTGCACCGGACCGCAGGCCGGCACCTCCCAGTCGTCGCGCCACGCGCCAATTGTCTCCAGCATCCCGCGCCACGGCCCACTACCCCGTTCGAGCAGCTCGACCTCTTCGGGCGACTCGCCGAGATGCACGGTCATGATCGGGCAGTCGGACGAGCTCACCGCGCGGCGAATCGCCCTGAACAGCTCAACCGACGTCGAGTACGGCGCGTGCGGCGCCAGGGTAATCTGAATGCCGTGACGCGCCGCGGCGGTACGCTGCTCGCGCGTCGACTCGATCAGTGCGCCGTCGCGCTCCGTGAATCCCAACAGCTCGTGGAACACGACGCCTTTCAGACCGGCATCCTTCATGGGCTCCACGGCAGCAAGCGAGTTGCTGACGTCGCCGACGGCCACCGTTCCCGAGGCGCGCAGCTCGCGAATGGCATCGCGCACCGGCGCAACGATCTCAGGAGTGATCAGCTGCTCCGTCCCACGGCGGATGCCGACCAGCGTCTTCACCCAGTCGGTGAATCTGTTGGCCGGCGGCACGCGGCCGCGCAGCCACGACAACTCGAGATGCGTGTGCGCGTTGATCAGTCCCGGAAGAATCGCCACGTTGCCCAGGTCGCGTATTTCCTGATCCCCGATCCCTGATCCCTGATCCCTGACGGCGGCGATTTGCCCGCCATCGACCTCGACGATTCCGTTTTTGACGGGAGCACGGTCGATGGGACACACCCATGCCGCCTTGTAGGCGGTCATGAAACCGGGGAGATCGGCCGGGAGCGCTGCTTCTTGCCGGCGGCGCTGCGCGCTTCGTAATTCATCAACTCCGCGGGCACCGATGTGTCACCGGCCTCGCGCGCCGTCGACAGCTCCAGCGTGCGCGGCACTTCGTGTTCGCGGAAGAACGGGTCGCCAAGGATCTCGTAGTGCATGTTGCGCCGCTTCGGGACGTAGCCAGCGTCTTCGACATTACGCACGATCTCGACCTCGTCCATGCAGTACGAGGCGCCCGCCGCCCGGACGACGTTTTCTTCGATCATCACGCTGCCCATGTCGTTGGCGCCGAAGGCGAGGCTCAACTGGCCCACCTTCCCGCCCTGGGTGACCCACGACGCCTGCAGGTTGTCGAAGTTGTCGAGCACCAGCCTCGCGATGGCCAGCGTGCGCAAATAGTCGATCCCCGTCGCCTCGCTGCCGCCGCGCTCGGTGTGCTCGGGTTGATAGCTCCACGTGATGAACGCGGTGAAGCCGCGGGTCTCGTCCTGCACCGCGCGCAACCGCAGCATGTGCTCGAGCCGCTCTTCGTCCGTCTCCACCGTGCCGTACATCATCGTTGCCGTGGTCCGCAGGCCGGCCCGATGCGCGTGCCGCATCACGTCGAGCCACTCGTCGGCGCTGGCCTTGCTGTAGCAGTTCAGCAGCTTGCGAACGCGATCGACGAGGATCTCAGCACCGCCGCCCGGGATGCTATCGAGGCCGGCGGCAATCAAGCGCGCGATTACTTCCGGCACCGGCAGCTTCGCCATGCGTGAAATGTGCAGCACTTCCGGCGGCGATAGCGCGTGCAGCTTGAAATCGGGGAAGCGCTGCTTCACCGCGCGGAATAGATCCTCGTACCAGGCGAGCGGCAGATCAGGATTGTGCCCGCCCTGCAGCAGCAGCTGGACGCCGCCCAGCGCACGGGTCTCCTCGATCTTCTTGAAGATCTCGTCGAAGGCGAGCACGTAACCTTCGCCGTGCCCCACCTCGCGGTAGAAGGCGCAGAAGTTGCAGCGCGCCACGCAGACGTTGGTGTAGTTGACGTTGCGGTCGATGATGTAGGTGACGAAGCCGTCGGGATGTTTGCGCTGCCGCACCTGGTCGGCCATGCGTCCCAGCCAATACGTCGGCGCATGCCGATACAGCTGCAACGCCTCGTCTGCCGAGAGGCGCCCGCCCGCGGCGATTCGCTCTTCGTAGGGCTTCAGGTCCATCGTCTATTCGTAGAAGCGCAGCGGCCGCAGTTGCGGAATGAGTTTGAGCTCGACGGCAAGCTCGTGAAAGCGCCGCAGGCCGGCCATCTCGCGTTCACCCAAGTTGTACTTGAGATTATCACGCAGGTACAACAGCGACCGGCGTTCGAGATCCGCATTCCCGCCACCGACCGCGCGGGCGATGCCCTCGAGGTGCGCCACCCCGCGGTTGCGCGCGTGCTGGAGCGCTTCGCACTGCGCCGGCGTGGCCGCTCCCGGACGTCCGACCCACATCGCGTAGACGAACGGCAGACCCGTCATCGCTTTCCACTCCGCCCCCAGGTCGATCTTGGTGACGCCGTACTTCGCGGGATCGATGTCGAATGCGGGATCGCCGATCAGCAGTGCCGCATCGGCGCGCGACAGCATGGCCTCGAGATCGGGCTCGGCAGGCGTCAATACCGGCGCGATGCGCCAGTGTTTCGCGCACAGCACGCGCGTCAGCGCCGCCGACGTACGCGAGCTCAGGTCGAGTGCGAGCGACGCCACGTCGCGTATGTCCTTGCGGGTAAATACGGCGACCGTGGCGACCGGGCCGTCCGAGGCGATGGAGATGTCGGTCACGATTCGGTAATCATCGACCAGGTACTCGATGGCCGGGATCAGCCCGAGGTCGACCTTGTTGTCGTGCAGCAGGAGCGCGCACTTCGACGGTACGTCGAAGCGGACCGCAAATTGATCGGGAAAGGCATCGAGACTGTAGACGAGCGGTTTCGTGTTCAGATACGAAACTGCGCCAAGCCGAAGAGGGTTCATCGTTCGATCGCCGTAAAGCCAGCCGCGGCAATATTGCGCCGCACGTCTTCAACAGACGTCCGGCGCTTGCCCAGTGCAGGATCGTCAATAGTCGAGACCCGATCGAGATCGTTGGCGCCAAACGTCAGCGCCACCTGCGCGAGCTTGGGCCCGTACTGCGCCCAATCCACCTGGATGTTCTTCACCGACGGCAAGGCGAGCCGCACCAGCGCAACGGCCCGCACATCGTCGTAGCCGGTGGTCGGAACGGCGATGGACTGTTCGCGCGGCAGCGGCGCGATGGTTTGAATGGCCGGGAACTGTTCGGCAATGGAGCGCAGTTTCAACAGAAAGTCGGTTCGCTCGCCCGTGATGGGCTGCTGCAACGACAGGCATCGCACGGCCATGCCGGCGTCCTGCGCCGCACCCAACGCCGAAGCCACGTCGGCAATCCGATCGACGGGCGCTTCGGCTATCGCATCGAGGCCAGCCGACTTGAGCTCTTTCAACACGTCTGCCAGCGGACCCCAGTTGCGATCGATCACCTCAGCAAGCGAGTAACCGACGACCGGACGCTGTGACGCCTTCGCTTCGCGAACGCGGCCCACCGCATCCGCCAGCGTCTCGGGCAGGGTGGTCAGCCTGGATTCGGCGTCCTGCGTGTAGGTGACGGTGTTGCCCACCCGCGCGCGGCGGACCTCATCGGCGAGCATACCGAGCGACAACACATCCACGGTGGCGAGCTCGTCCAGCTCTGCGGCGGTCAGCGCCTCCCCTGCCTTCGCGCGTTCAACGATGGCGAGATTGATATTCACGGCTGTGCCATCAACTCTACGATACGCACGGCCAGCGCCAGCGCGGCGCGGCCCTCTTCACCCGACACGGCCGGCGGCCGTCGATCGCGCACCGCGGCGATGAAATCCTCGAGCTCGCCCTTCAGCGGCTCGTCGCCATTGACCGCCAGCTTGCCACCGCCAATCTTCGGCGCCGCGCCCGGCTGCGGCACCAGGCTCCACATCTCGACATCGCGAGCGGCGGTGTCGATCGACACGTACGCGTCGCGCTGAAAAAAACGGATCTTGCGCACCGATTCCCGGCTGATGCGGCTGGCCGTCAGGTTGGCGATGCACCCGTTCTTGAAACGCACCCGCGCGTTGGCAATGTCAACGCGAGGCGTCAACACTGGCACGCCAACAGCCTCCACACGTTCGACCTCGCTGGCCACCACACTCAGTATCAGATCGAGGTCGTGAATCATCAGGTCGAGCACCACGTCGATGTCGAGGCTGCGCTCGGGTGAGGTACCCAGCCGGTGGACCTCAATAAACCGCGGATCCTTGATGTGCGGCCTGGCCGCCGCCACCGCGGGATTGAACCGCTCGCTGTGGCCGACCGCGAGCACGACGCCCGCCCGCCTGGCCGCCGCGATCAGCGTGTCAGCTTCCTTCACGGTCTGTGTCACGGGCTTTTCCACCAGTGTGTGGACGCCCGACTCGATCAGCGGCAGGGCAATGGCGGCGTGCTGTTCGGTCGGGACGGCGATCACGACCACATCGAGCTTGTCGGGGATCTCGTTGACGTTGCCGAACGCTCGCGTCCCGTACTCGCCGGCGACCTTCGCCGCGCGATCGCGATTCACGTCGATCACCCCGGCCAGCAAGACGCCCGGCATCGCCGCGAGAATCCGCGCGTGGTGCTTGCCGAGATGCCCGACACCAATGACAGCCGCCTTCACGACTTTGTTCCTTTGCCTGCTGTGCCTTCTGTGGCCCTGGTGCCTTTTGAGCCCTCTGTGGCCCTGCCGACGACCGCAATCCCCGCTTCATTCGCGGACGCGAAGAACGCGTCGCGATCGAAGATCAGCGTCTTGCCGGCATCGATCGACAGTACCGTGGCGCCGGCGATGCGCATCGCCTGGATCGTCGCCAGCCCCACGATCGGCAGATCGAACCGCATGTCCTGCTTCGGCTTCGCCACTTTGATGATGGTCACGCCGCCGCCGGCAAGGTGGCCGGCGCGCGCGATGGTCTCGTCAGTGCCTTCCATCGCCTCCACGGCGACGACGGCCTGATGCTTGACGGCGATCGTCTGGCCGATGTCGAGGCCGGCAATCACGTCGGCCATGCGGTAGCCGAACTCGAGGTCTTTGCGCTCGTCGGCGGTCGGCGCGCGCTCGCTCAGCTGTCCCGGGCGCGCCAGCATTGGTTCGAGAAACTGCGCGGAATTCAAAAGCTCCACGCCGTGTTCGCGCATCAGGTCGGCTACGGCGCCAATCAACGAGTCGGTGTTCCGCGACGGCAACCGCGCCATCAGCGCCATTGCCGTCATATCAGGAACGAAACCGAAAATCTTGATGTGCTTCACCTGCCCGGCCATCACCGCCGTCGTGATGGCGGCGTCCTTGAGGATCTTCAGGAACGTGCCAAGGTGGCCGATCGACACCCAGTGCAGATCCGCCTTTGGGGGTCCGGCCGCCGCGGCCTCCAGCTCCTTCGAGGCCTCCTCTTTGATGCCGATGATCGTGATGTCGTGGCCGAGCGATCGCGCGGCGTCGAGCACGAGGAACGGGAACCGCCCATTGCCCGCAATGATGGCCAGCTTCACGCAAGCTTCCTGTACATCATCGGTGTCTAATCTGCGTCAATCGGCTCGGCGTCTCATCTGCGTCAATCTGGGGCTCACTCTTCTGCAGAATCATCGGTTTTCTTTCCGCCGCGCCGCAGGATGACGCCGCGTGGCGCGGTCCGGATGAAGTCAACCAGGTTGGCCACTTCGGGACAGGTCAGCGCGGGCTCGGACTCGATCTTCGCCAGCGCCTGGGTGGTGTTCAGTCGCGACTGCGTCAGGTAGCGGTAGGCGGCGCGGAGCTTCTTGAGGGTGTCGTCGGAGAAGCCGCGGCGCTTGAGGCCAATCAGGTTCAGCCCAAACACCCGGGCCGGGCGGCTGCCGACCGTGCGCCCGTACGGCAGGGCGTCTTTCGTGATCACCGAGTAGCCGCCGATGAACGCAAACGCGCCGACCCGGCAGAACTGGTGCACCGCGGAGCCGGCGCTGACGTTCACGAAGTCGGCGATCGCCACGTGCCCGCCCAGCGTCGCATGCGGGCCGAAGATCGTCTGGTTGCCGACCAGGCAATCGTGCGCCACGTGCACGTAATTCATGAACAGGTTGCGGTCGCCAATCTTCGTGACGCCGCCGCCACCCGCGGTGCCGCGATGGATCGTGACGAACTCGCGGAAAATATTTCCGGCGCCGATCTCGAGGCGCGTGGCTTCACCCCGGTATTTCAGGTCCTGCGGCGCCAGGCCAATCGACGCATAGGGAAATACCTCCGTGCCATCGCCGATCGTCGAGTGTTCGACGATGGAGTTCGCGCCGATCTTGCAGTTGCGGCCAATGCGCACGCCCGGTCCGATCACCGCGAAGGGCCCGACGCTCGTGCCCTCGCCGATCACCGCATCGGCATGGACGCGCGCGCTGGGATCGATGAGTTCGAGCCCCGGCTGATCGACGTACGCCAGCAACAGCGTCGCTTCCATCACCGTCTGCCCATCCACTTCCGCCACCGCCATCACCTTGACGAGCGGGCCGCGAACCGCGCCGAGCGAGACGATGAGCTTCAGTTGATCGCCGGGGATGACGTGCTTGCGAAACTTGGCGTTATTGACGCCGCGCAATTGCACGCAACCTGCCTTGACCGAGGTCGAAAGGATCAGCAGCGTGGCCGCCTGCGTGAGCGCCTCGATCATCAGCACCGCCGGCATCAGCGGCTTGTGCGGAAAATGCCCCTGGAAAAAATCCTCGTTGACGGTGACGTTCTTGACCGCCACCAGCCGCTTCCCCGGCTCGTGCTCGGCGACGGTGTCGACGAGGAGCGAAGGAAAGCGGTGGGCGAGGCGATCGAGAACCCCCGAGGACCCGGCGTTCACTGACCCGGCGGCTTCGTGGCCGCCGGCTTGGCGGGAGGCTTGGCGGAGTCGAGCTTCTTAATCACTTCGGCCGAGATGTCGAGCGCGGAATCCGCCCACACCAGGCCGGCGTCTGGACCGTTGAACACGAACTGCAGGCCCATCTCGGTGGCCACCTGCGACAGTACCGGTTCAAGGCGCTGCTGGAATTCCGCCTGCAGCTCTTGCTGGAGCTCCTGCACCTCGGCCTGCGCGTCCTGCGTGAAGCGCTGCTGTTCGACGGTCAGCTTCTCAATCTGCTTCTGCAGCTCGCCGGAGGCGGAGGCGCTCATCACGGAGCCTTCCTTCTCGAGCTTCTGCTGGAGCGAGGTCAGCTGCTTGTTCCAATCGTTGAGCTCGGCGGCCTTCTTCTGCTGCAAGGCCTGGATGCGCGTGGTCGCGACGCGGCCATCGGCCGACTCGTTCGCGATGCGCTGCAGCACCACATAAGCCACCTTCGCCCCCTGCGGGAAGGGCTTCGGCGCCGGCGGCTGCGCGGGAGCGGGAGCCGGCGTGGTTGGCGCGGGCTTGGGCGGCGGCTGGGCCGCGGCGGGCGCCGGCGTGGTCGGCGCGGGCTTGGGCGGCGGCTGAGCCGCGGCGGGCGCCTGGGCAAACACGGGCGACGCGGCCAGCACTACGCTGAGCGCCACAACAACAACAAGGGCTTTCATTACCAATGTCCTTTCAAGAGTCCGGAAGCTGTTGATTTTACCCCAGATGATCCCCCGGCTAAAGCCGGGGGCCATAGGAAGCGGTGTGGAACATGCGGCGCATATGGCCCGCGCCTTTAGGCGCGGGGATCCGCTACGGATGCGACACCGTGAACGAGTAATCGACGGGGGCGGTCAGCTTGCCGACGTCGTACATCCGCACGCACAGCGCGCCCTGCAGCGTCGACACGGTACCGGTCAAGACACTGGTCACCACCGCCTGATCGTTCGCCAGCACGATGGTGCAGGTCGAACCCGCCATGGTGCCCATGCTGAACCCGACGGTCTCGGGCGGCGCCTCGCCGAGCGAGGTCAGCGTCGCGGTGACCGCACCGGTGGCCGAGGTGAAGAACTGGTGCGTCTGGCCGCCGTTGACCGTCAATGTGCCAGTAAAGGTTTCCGTGGTGATCACCGGATCCGGCGTCGTCGGCAGCTCGTCGATCAATCCCGAACAGGCGGCCACCGTGACCGCGAGAGACACTATCAAGGCGCGAAGAATCAGGAGGTGCATCAGAAAGTGGATCCCACTGCAAATTTGAACGTGAATTTCTGAGCCGGCCGCAGGTTGTTGTCCAACACGCCGAAGCGCGACGGGTTATACGCGAAGATCAACCGGAACGGCACGTTCAGCACCGGCATGAAGAAACGGACTTCGGCGCCAGTCGAGGTCTTGAAGGCGTTGGTCTCGCCGATCACGCGCTCGAATCGCGGCAGCGCATTCGGATTGACCAGCTGCGTGAACGAGAACGGGTCGATGATCGGCGGCAGCCCGGGGTCGACCGGCACTGTGACGTCTTCCTTCAACGCAAAGCTCTCACCGATCTCGCGCACCTGGCCGGTGTCGTAGAACAGCACCAAGCGCACCGGGCCGGCGATGTTGATCAGGTACTCGGCATTCACCAGGAACGTCTTGTTGCCGCCGAGCACCAGTCCCGTCAGGGGGTCGCGCGGGCCGATCGACCGGATGTCGAAGCCGCGGATCGTGTACTCGCCGCCCAGATACAACGTCTCGGTAATCGGCAGGTAAGTCGTCGACGCATACGGCCGGATGTATTCAAGCTGCGTGCGGAAGCCAACCGACATGCGGCGGTTCAGCGGCTTGAACTGCGCGAACTCAAAGCGCGGCTTGATGAAGTTGGTGTTGCCGCCGATGCCTGCGAAATCGATCGAAGCTGTGAGGCGCTGGCCGGAGTTCGGGAAGATCGGGTTGTCCACCGTGTTGTGGACGAAGCTCGGCGTAACCTTGCTGATCGTCCGCCGTCCGCCTTCACCGAGCAGCAATGAATCGCGCAGGTACGGGTTGCGCTGCACCAGCTCCGGCGCATAGTAGATCGGGTTCAGGTCCGACACCGTGACGGCCTCGTAGCTGTACACGCCGAACATGCGCGAGAAGCCGGCGAGCGGGATGCCAAACGTGACGTTGCCGCCGATGGCTTCCTGCGTGAACTGGTCGATGTAGCGCAGCGTGCGCTTGTAGACGTCGAGGCCGCCGGTGATATTGCGATCGAAGAGGAACGGCTCCGAGAAGGCAACCTGGTAGTTTTCCGATCGCGATCCGACCTGCAGCGACACCGTGAGCGCTTCGCCGCGGCCGAGGAAGTTCGAGGTCTGGAACGACAGCTGGCCGAAGAAACCCTCGAACTGCGACACGCCGGCGCCGAACGTCAGCTGGTTGCGGTTCTGCTCTTCGAGCTTCAGCGTGACGTCGACCTTGTTCTTTTCGTTCGGCGTCTTCTGGACGTCGATGCCCTGGCCTTCTTCGAGCGGTTTGAAGTAGCCAAGCTGGTTGAGGCGCTTGACGCTGAACTTCAGCGCTTCGGTGTTGAAGACCCCGCCTTCGACGAGGCGGACCTCGCGGCGAATGACGTTGTCGCGCGTCGTGGTGTTGCCCACGAAGGTGAGGCGATTGACGAAATACTGCTCGCCTTCCTGCATGCGCATCGTCACGTTGACGGTCGGCGTGGCCGGACCCGCCACCGGGCCCTTGGCCGCGTCGAGCGGCTCGAGATCCGGGAAGCCAGTGAACTCGAAGTAGCCCCCGCCACCGTAGACCTCGCGGGCCTTGATCAGGCCGTTGCGAATCGGCTTGTCCGAATACCAGTCGCCCTTCTTGAGCTTGAAGAGCGGGGCGAGGAACTCGGTCTTGATGACCTTGTTGCCGTCGAAGGTCAACTCACCTATGCGGTAGCGCTCGCCCTCGTCGATCGGGACGCTAAGCTCGACCCAGCGCGTTTCCTTGTCGGCACTGTCTTCAAGGACCTTGATCTCCGGCTGGCCGACGCGCGCGGCGATGTAGCCTTTGTTGCGGTAATACTCGACGATCTTTTCCGCGTCTTCCTCGAACTTCGCTTCCTGGTACTTGCCCTTGCCGGTGATCCACGACAGCCAGCCGTGGGCCTTGGTGCCCTTCATCTGGCGGCCGAGCGCGCCGTCGCTCACCTCGACGTTGCCGTCGAAGTTGATGTTGCGGACCTTGACCTGCGGGCCTTCCTTGACGTCGAAGACCACCTTTACCAGCTTGGGGCCCGCGGGCAGCGCCTCCACGGTCGGCGTCACCTCCGCGAACTCGTAGCCCTTCTCCGCCATCAGGTCGAGGACGATGCCCTGCACGCGTTTGACTACGGATTGATCGAGGAACGAATCGAGGCGAAGCTGAATGCCCAGCTCCTTCATCTTCTCGTCGACTTTGGTGCGCTCGACCTTCGTCGACCCCGTGTAGTCCACGATCTTCACGCGGGGCCGCTCTTCCATGTGGTAGATGACGTGCTTGCCTATCACGCCATTCGAGAAGGGCACGTCGATCGTTTCAATCCACAGGTTGTCGAGAAAGTTGGTTGCCCACAGCCGCTTGAAATCGGCGAGCAGCGACTGCTCGGTCTCTTCGTTGAACGGCACCCACCGGTTCTCGGACGGCACACTCAGCGGGGTCTGGATGTAATAAAGGTAGGTCTGCCCTTCGATGATCGATTCGTTGACCGGGTGGAACCGCAGCTCGGTCGGCCAAATGACGGGGCTCGACCCTGCCGGAGGCTGGCGCACCGGGGCGACCGGCTGAGCGGCTGACGCCTGGCCCGGCGCCGCCGGAAGCGCGGACTGGGGCTCCGCGGCGGAGACAGGTGCCGGCGAAGGGGCCGGTGGACCCTGGGCGGCCAGGGCGGACGAAGCGAGCGCCAATAGCGCTAAAGCAATGAAAATACGAGACATCTTTAGGTACAAGCCTGTCGGGCGCTGGCGAAACAACCCTTAATGCTACCGCAGTTTCAGACGTTCGAGGTCAGGCGACGGCCTGCCACGACTGGCTGGCCGGCCGGACGGTAGGCCAGTTGGCCGCCTTCCAGGTAGACCTCGATTTCCCCGCCCTGGAGGTGGCCACGAATCAACTCTTCGGCCAGCGGATCTTCGATATACCGCTGGATGGCGCGGCGCAACGGGCGTGCGCCGTAGGAACGGTCCTTACAAGTAATGTCGATGATCCAGTCCGTGACCTCAGGCGACACGATCACCTTCATACGGCGATCGAGCAGGTTCAGGTTCAGTTGTTCGACGAGCAACGACAGGATCTTGCGCAGGTCATCGTCGGTGAGCGCCTCGAAGACGATCAGCTCGTCGACGCGGTTGATGAACTCGGGGTTGAAAGTGCGCTTCACCTCGCCGAGCACCATCTCCTGCACGCCCTTGGCGGCCTCGCTGGCCTCGGCCGACTGGAAGCCCATCGACGCTTTCTTCTGGATGAAGCGCGCGCCGATGTTCGACGTCATGATCAGGATCGCGTTCTTGAAGTTGACGCGATTGCCCAGGCCGTCGGTGAGGTGGCCGTCTTCGAAGACTTGAAGCAGGATGTTGAAGATGTCGGGGTGCGCCTTTTCGATTTCGTCAAGCAGCACCACCGAGTACGGGTTCCGCTTCACCTTCTCGGTGAGTTGGCCGCCCTCTTCGTGACCGACGTATCCCGGGGGCGAGCCAATCAGCTTCGACACCGAGTGCTTCTCCATGTATTCCGACATGTCGAAGCGGATGAGCGCGTTCTCGCTGCCGAACAGGAACTGCGCGAGCGCGCGCGCCAGCTCGGTCTTGCCGACGCCGGTCGGCCCCAGGAACATGAAGCTGCCCACCGGCCGGTTCGGGCTCTTGAGGCCCGCGCGTGAGCGGCGAATCGCGCGCGACACCGCGGAGATGGCGCGCTCCTGGCTGATCACGCGCTTGTGGAGGTCGGCCTCCATGCGAATCAGCTTGTCGCTTTCATCCTGGTTGATCGACGCCAGCGGCACGCCGGTCCACTTGGACACCACTTCGTCGATCTCCGCGCGCGACACCACGACCTTGCGCGCGCTGGAGCGGACGTCGAACTTCTCGCGCACGAACTGCAGGTTCTCGCGCGCCACCTGCTCCTGCTCGCGGTAGAACTGCGCCTTGTCGAAATCTTTCGCCGACACCGCGCTTTCCATCTGTTCGACCGCGACGCGGATGCTCTTGTTGATTTCGCCGAACTCCTCGCTGTAACCGGCCTCGCGCAGCTTGGCGCGCGCGCCGGCTTCGTCGACGAGATCAATCGCCTTGTCGGGCAGGAAGCGATCGGTGATGTAGCGGCTCGACTGATACACCGCGGCTTCAATCGCCTCGCGCGTGTACTCGACGTGATGGAACTGCTCGTAGCGGTCCTTCACGCCCATCAGGATCGAGATGGTCTCGCCTTCCGACGGCGGATCGACCTTGATCGCCTGGAAGCGGCGCTCGAGCGAACGATCCTTCTCAATGTACTTGCGATATTCGGCGGGCGTGGTGGCGCCGATGCAGCGGATCTCGCCGCGCGACAGCGCCGGCTTCAGGATGTTCGCGGCATCGAGCGAGCCTTCCGCCGAACCCGCGCCGACCAGCGTGTGCAGCTCGTCGATGAACACGATGATGTTCGGGTTGTCGACCAGTTCCTTCATGATCGCCTTGAGGCGCTCCTCGAACTGGCCGCGATACTTGGTGCCGGCAACGATCAACGAGATGTCGAGCGCAAGCAGGCGCTTGTCGGCGAGGAAATGCGGCACGTCGCCGTAAACAATCTTCTGCGCCAGGCCTTCCACGATGGCCGTCTTGCCGACGCCGGGCTCGCCGATCAGCACCGCGTTGTTCTTGGTGCGGCGGCACAGCACCTGCTGCACCCGTTCGAGCTCGTAGTCGCGACCGACGAGGGGATCGAGCTGGTTTTTCATCGCCGCTTCCGTGAGGTCGCGGCTGAATTCCGCCAGTAGGGGTGTTTCCTTGACGCGCGTGAGCGACGTCTTTTCGTTCAACAACTGGACGATGTCTTCTCGCACCTGGTGCAGGCGCATCCCTTTTTCCATCAGGATGGTCGCGGCCACCGAGCGCTCTTCGCGCAGGATGCCGAGTAACAGGTGTTCGGTGCCAATGTAGTTATGAAGCAGCCGATCGGCTTCTTCCGCGGCGTATTGCAGCACGCGCTTGGTTTCGGCGCTGAAGGGAATTTCGACCGACGTCGAAACCTTCTCGCGGAACACCGTACGGCCTTCGATGTCTTTACGAATATTTTCTAGAGACAGGTGGGATCGGGCAAAGATCCGGCTCGTGAGGCCTTTGCCCTCACGAATCAGACCCAACAGCAAGTGCTCGGTCTCAATTGAGATGCTTCCGAGTTGGCTTGCTTCATAACGGGCGAAAAACAACACCCGTCTGGCACGTTCGGTATACCGCTCGAACATCCGCCGCCGAGGCCCCCTTTGGTGATCATTATACGGCCAAACGGTCCGTTTACATTTGTGCAATCCCGCTAAGTTGCGGAAAAACAGTGACTTCGGAGTTTTGGATTGCGGCGCTGTCCGGCCCCTCCCAGTCGTCCGTTGCACAGTAATTCGACGCCCCTTAGTGTACGATTATGCGCGTGACGGGCGATCCCGAAACATCACCACAATCCGCAAGCTCTGGCTGGGAATCCCTGATCTGGCCGCGATGGCTGCCTCTACAAGCGCGGTTGCCGCTCATAGCGCAAATCGCCGGCGCGATGGCGCTCGTGGCGGCGGTGGCGATGCCGAATTGGAAAACTCCGGCCATGTCGGTGGTCCCGACATTGCCGCCCGGTCCCCCCGTAGTGCCAGCATCTGCGCTTGTCGCACCGGCCGCAACCGCCGTACCAGGGTTTGAAACGGTCCGTCCTGCTCATCTCAATCTGGACGTCCGGCATTCGCTGCGCAGCGTCGACCTCTCAGTCACAGTGGACGGGAAGTCGGTACTCGAGACCAAGCTGGCCGGGAGCGGCAAACGCTTCGGCGTGGTCGGCAAACGCTCAGAACGCGGCTTCACGCGAACGCTCGACGTGGCTCCCGGCGTGCGCCTCGTCCGCGTCCGCGTGCGATCCGCGGAGGACAAGTTCGATCAGACCCGCGTGGAGCGGTTCGATCTCGATTCGGCATCGGTGGCGGCGATGCGGATCTCCGCAGATAAGTCCGGCCTTTCGGTCTTGGCCGACCGTCCTGCCGAAGCGGCGCCTCCGGTGGCTTCAGCGGCTTCAGTAGCTCGAGTGCCTCAGACGACGCCGGTGCAAGTGCCGGCGACGCAGGCCGCGCAAGCGGCCCAGGCAGCGCAAGCCGCGCAGTCGGCGCAGGAGGCCAGCGCCCTCGCGGAACTGTATCAATCACTGCGCTCGGTGCTGATCGCCATGGCCGGCTTCATCGCCTCTGCGGCCACCGGTTTCCTTGTCCAGGAGTTCTTGCGTACCCGCAGGGCGTTGATCTTCGCGCAAGAAGGCGGAGGAGCAGCACCCGTCCGCCTCAGCCACGCGGAACGGCGCCGGCGCCGCCGCGCCGGCAAGCCGTCAGAGAATCAGGCAATCCCGACTTCATGAAACCAGGGTGCACCTCGTGCACCCTGTGCACCCTGTGCACCCTGCGCACCCTGCACTATGATCCCGCCCATGTCTGCACCCGTCGGATTCATTGGACTGGGCCTCATGGGCAAGCCCATGGCCCTCAACCTTCTCAAGAAGGGTTTTCCGGTGGTCGTCCATAGCCGCAGCCGCGGCCCGGTGGACGCCCTCGTCTCTGCCGGCGCCTCGGCGGTCAATTCCCCCGCCGAAGTCGCGACGGCGGCGCGCCACATCATGACCATGCTGCCGGACGGTCCGGACGTCGAGAAAGTGCTCGAAGGCGCGAACGGCGTGTTCGGCGCGATGCAGAAAGGCACCGTCATCGTCGATTCGAGCACGATCGCCCCCGCCATTGCGCGCCGTCTGGCGGGGCGCGCGCGCGAGCTCGGCGGAGCGATGCTCGACGCGCCGGTGAGCGGCGGTGAGATCGGCGCGATCGACGGCACGCTGACGTTCATGGTCGGCGGCGATGCGGACGCGCTCGAATCGGTGCGCGAGATCCTCAGCGCCATGGGCAAGCCCGAACGCATCGTCCACGTCGGCGAATCCGGCGCCGGCCAGATCTGCAAGGTCTGCAATCAGATCGTGCTGGGCGGAACGATGTCGGTAGTCGCCGAAGCGATCGCTCTCTCGCGAAAGGCCGGCGTCGACCCGATGAAGGTGCGGGCCGCGCTGATGGGCGGCTTCGCGCAAAGCCGCGTGCTCGAAGTGCACGGCGAGCGAATGATCACCGGCAATTGGAAGCCGGGGTTCAAGGCGAAGTTGTTCAAGAAGGATTTCGGCATCGCGATGAACACGCTGGGCGAATACGGCGTGCCCGCGCCGGCGAGCGCGGTTGTCCATCAGACCGTCACCGCGCAGATCGCCGCCGGCGAGGGTGAGGAGGATTATTCGGGGATCGCCAAGGTGATCTTCAAGCTCGCAAATCTCTGACCGGGCTACTTCACGCGGGCACGCAACTCCTCAAACCAATTGAGGACCACCGCAATTTGCGGCAGCGTCGCGCCCCCCGATTGATCCGACGCAATCGAAATGAGGCCCAGGATGCGGTCATCCGCGATCGGGTCAAAGCTGCGACGCGCGTAAGGAGCTGAGCCCAATCGAGCGCCCATCGCGAATGGGCTAATCGCTCCAAACTCAAACCGTGGCGCCGTAGTCACAGGGATGACACCGTCGCGGCCAATGCCCATCCCAACCAGAAGGGCATCGCCGGCAGACGTCCAGACTGGCCGGGAGGCGCCGACGGGACTCGAAACCTGGTACTTGGCGCCCGTCGCTGGAAACGGTTGCACGAATGAATCGATGACGGTCTGGCGTTGTGGTCCTTGCAGCGTGGGCCCAAGTGAATACGCCACCCACCGCCCATCCGGCGAAAAAGCAGCCTCGGTGATCGTTGGCGATCGCACGTCGCCGAACGCCGCCACTCGACGATCCCGCATCGCCAGGTCCTGCAATGAATGCTGCCCATCCTTCAGCACCGTGAACAACAGGTGCGCGCCGTCCGCGGTGGCTGATTGCGGAACGTGGACGGCGCCGGCTTCTGCGGTCGTCAGCCGTTCAGCCTTATCGGATCCGTCGACGCGCTGCCGGAACAGTCCCGCCACGCCATTCTGCTCGGACTGGAAAATGATCGACGAAGCGTCGCCGGTCCAGATGGGCGCCCGGCTTTTACCGTCGAAGGTGAGGCGCCGGATGGGTGCTGACCCGATGAGGTCGACGATCCAGATGTCGGCGTCGTTACCGGAGCTGCGCTCAACGGCTGCCCACTTGCCGTCACGCGACGCGCGTGGTGCCGCATAGGCGGCCGGCGGCAGGCCGAGCCGCTGCGGCGGGCTCTTGCGATCGAAGATGGCGAGATCGAGCGGGCCATCGAGCATCGTGCCCCTCGTGCCCGGAACGAACACGAGCGAGCCGGTGTTCGAGGCTGCATACTGTGCGGTCGCGGACGCCCGCGGCCCGCCGGCTGCAAATCCCCGATTGACACCTTCGACGATCGAGACGGCCCCACCGGTCACGGTCAAGTCGCCGAGGTCGAAGGGCACGGCAAACAACACGGTGCCGACCGCATAGACCAGGTGCCCGGTGGAAACGTAGATCGCCGCCGACCCGCCCTTGAACACGGTCTTGCGCGGGCCTCCGTCGAGCGGCTGCACGGCAATCTCCCCCTGATCCCACTCGTCCGTTGTCTTCTTCACCGAAAACAGCACGCCCTTGCTTCCAGGGAGCAGCTGCGGGCTGTCAGCCATTTCGTCTTCCGCAACCGGGACGATCACTTCAGGCGTGCCGCCTTCCGGGGCGACTCGAAAAATACCCTTGCCGAATTGACCGAACAGGATTCCTTGATCGCTCCAGTTGAGGCCGAATGGCATCTGCTGCGCGCAGATGGTGACCGGCACGCCGCCGGTCACCGGCAGGCGCTTGATCGTCGCGTCGCCGACCGATCGGAACGCAATCCACTCACCGTCCGGGGAAAACACGGGACTCTGCACGCCGTCAGGGAGGTCGCTGCCAGGGATGACGCGCGACTCGAAGCCGCTCATCGGCCGCAGATAGAGCTTGCGGTTGGCGACGTACACCAGCTTGGTACCGTCGCGCGACACCGCCAGCACCGGACGACCCACATGCGAGAACTGCTGTCCCTCCGGCAAGTTCAACAGGAATCGCGTCATCTCGCGGGGCGGTGCCGGCGTCAGCGTCCACGCCGCATACCCGGCGGTGAGTGTGGCGATCACCGTTGCCGCAGACACCGCGACGCCCCATTTCCACGACCAACCCGATCGTTCTTCTGAGGCCGATGCGTGATCGGCGACCGATTCGATCTGCATCCGTACGTCGGCTGCTGCGTGCCATCGCTGCCGCGGATTCTTTTCCAGGCAACGAGCCAGGATCTCGCGCAACCGGGGAGGCACGGCGCGCGGCAAGGGGGAGAAATCGACGTCCGACTTCAGAATGCTGGCCATCGCCTCCGAGGTGGTGTCGCCGTCGAAGGCGCGATGGCCCGTCAGGAGCTCGTAAAAAATGCAACCGAACGAGAAAATGTCGCTACGCTGATCGGCCTCGAGACCTTTGGCCTGCTCCGGTGACATGTAGCCGGCGGTGCCGATTACGGCCCCCGGAGACGTTTGCTCGACCGTGGTCTCCACGTCGGAGTGGCCGTCTCGCTGCAGGAATTTGGCGATGCCGAAGTCGAGTACCTTGACCACGCCATCCGTGGTGATCTTGATGTTGGCTGGCTTCAGGTCGCGATGGCAGATGCCCTTCTCGTGCGCCGCTTCGAGGCCTTCGAGGATCTGCCGTGCGATCCCGATGGCCTCGCTGACTGGGAGAGGACCGCGTAAGAGCCGTTCCGCGAGCGTCTCGCCTTCGACCAGCTCGAGCACAAGAAAGGTCGTGCTTTCGGTCTCTTTGAGATCGTAAATGGCCGCGATGTTCGGATGATTGAGCGCCGCCACGGCCTGCGCCTCGCGATGAAATCGCGCGAGACGATCAGGATCGCGGGCGTAGGCGGCTGGCAGGACCTTGATGGCGACGCGCCGTTTGAGCGTGGTGTCGTGGGCGAGGAACACCTCGCCCATCCCACCCGCTCCAAGCCGGTCGAGAATCTCGTGCGAACCGAGGCGCGACCCAACGGTGATCGTCACAGTCTCCCGCCCCGCCGGAGGCGGGGCAACACAACGCTAGTTCGTGAACGAACGCGCGCGTTTCAGCTCGGGCCGCTGGTTATCCGAGTCCTTCGCGATCGTAATCACCTGCCGGTAATACTTCGCCGCGGCGGCCTTGTTCCCCAACGCTTCGGCCGCACGCGCGGCTCCGAACGCGCCGCGGAAGCGATTCGGCTCCTTCTTCATCGTCGCTTCGAACGCCGTCAACGCGTCCTTGGCGTTGCCGGCTTCGAGCAACATTTCACCGAGCAGCTCGCGCGCCGGTGCAATCGGGCCGGGGCTGATCGCGGATTTGTCGGTGGCGTCTTCCGTGTCCGCGGCCTTGCGCATCAAGCCGAGGCCTTCGTCCTTCCGGCCTTCGCTGAAGGCGATCCATGCCGTGACGATCTGGCGCTGAATGTCGACCTGCTCGGTCCAGTACGGGTCCTTCGCGAGTGCGTCACGCAAGGCCGCCAGCTTGTCGACGTCTACCTTGGCGTCGGCCGGCTTTCCGGACCGCGCGAGGCCGAGGGCGCGCGCGTAATGCGTGATGGCGTCGACCTGCGGGAACGATGATGCAATCGGCTGCAGCGTCGCAGCCTCCGCCCACATGCCGCGCTCCAATGCGTACCGCGCGGCAATGGCGTTGCGCGCGTAGAAGCCGGCGACCGGGGCCGCCGCGCCGCCCATCGCGTTCGGATCGAGCTTTGCCAGCGTGGCGCTCAGACGATCGAGGACCGCCTTCGCCTTCTGATCTTGCGCCATTTGCAGGTAGGCGTAGGTCTGGTAATCCATCGCGTGGAGCGCTTCACCAATCACGCCCTGCTGCAAGGCGGTCTGTTCGGACTTGATGTTGGTCTCGACCGAGTCCTGCCAGTAGCCGACGCGGGTAAAGGTGTGCGACGGCATGTGCAGCGCGTGCGGCGCCGACGGCGCGATGGTCGCGTACTTCCGCGCGGCTTCGAGCGCCTTCGGCGCGAGCGGCGGATGGTCGTAGGCGTGAATGATGTAGTGCGGCAGACCCGGATGATTCGGGTACTGCTTCCACAACGGCTCGAGAATCTGGGCCGCCTGCAGCTGCGCAGCGTAGGTCTTGTCAGTAGTCAGTGCGGTCTGGTTCACCGCGAGCGCGTAGAAGATCTTCGCTTCAATGTCTTTCGGGTTGTCGCGCTGCACGGCTTCCATGGCACTGGCGTACGCCAGCGTGCGATTGCGATGCGGAACCGTGGCGGCGTCTTTGTAGAGCTCGCTCACCGCGGCGATATAGGCGCGTTCGCGCGGCGTCGGCGAACCGGTGGCCAGGCCTTTTGCCGCGGCATCACCGCCGCGCTCGAGCAGCGGCCCGGTCTTGATGCCGCCGAACGGGTTGCCCCACTGGCACATCGCGACGCCCCAATGCGCAATCGCGCACGAGGGATCGGCAGCCAGCACCTTGGTGAACGTTTCCGCCGCTGGCCGGTATTCGAAGGAATGCAGCAGTGCGACGGCGCGATTGAAGTCCGCTCGCGTTTCGGCCTTGCACGAAGTTTCGAAGGTGACGCTGCCGAGCTTCTCGGCGCCACCATGCTGTTCGTGCTGTGCGAAGGCGAGCACCGGACAGGCCAGAGCAACGGTTAGCGCTAAACCGCAGAGTTTCATTGATGCCTCCAAGGGGACGTGCCCTTCGACTCGTTCGGACTTCGCCACGAAGTCCAACTCGCTCAGGACAAGCCAGTTTACTGAAATCGTGACGGCGCGAACAGTTTGATTGGATGCCGCGTGGCGCCGGAAGTTGCGAGGTCGGCGAGGATTTCGCCGATCACGCTCGCGAATTTGTAACCGTGGCCGGAACACGGCGACGCGACGACCACGTTCGGGTTGTCGGGGTGATGGCCGATCACGAAATGGTGGTCGGGCGTCAGCGTGTACCTGCAGCTCACGGAATCGACGATCCGCCCAGCCGCGAGGGCGGGCAGGCACGGCGCGAGCGACGCGCGCATCGACTGTTCGTCCGTGTTCGGCGATCGGAAGAACGCGACCTTGACACGCTGTTGATCGTCCGCTGGAAAGCCATAAAACTGCACCCCGCCGCCGAGGTCCCAGATGTAAATCGGGAACCGATCGGGTGCGAACGGCACCGCGCCACCCGTTGGGTCAAACCAGTACAGCACCTGGGGTTCGACTTCGAGCGGCAGCCAGTCGATCTTGAACAGCGATGCGGCCCACGCACCGGGCGCGAGAATCAGGCGGCCGCATTCGTATCGAGACCGGCTCGTGGTCACTGCGATGGTCCCCGACGCCGAAACTTGCCAGTCTTCCACCCGCTCATTGAAATGCAGCTCCGCGTCATGGTTCGCCGCCATCGCCAGGTGCGCGCTGATGGCTTCTTCCGGGAAAAGGGAACCTGCTTCCTTTTCGTAAAAAGCGACAATTCCTTGACGCGGTGTGAAAGGCGGGTAGCGGCGATGGATTTCCGCCGCGTCGAGCAACTCGTGATCGAGATGGTGTTCGCGCGCGCTGCGAAGGCTGCCGCTGACCACGTCGCTGTCGGGTGCCCCGATCATCAGCCCACCGGTCATTTGCAGCAGCCGCCGGCCCGTGTCCGACTCGAGCTTGCGCCACAACTCATAGGCCCGGCGCAATAGCGGCACGTAGGCGGGATCTTCGAAGTACGCCAGCCGAATCACGCGCGATCGGCCGTGGCTCGAACCGTGGGTATGGCCAGAGTGAAACTGTTCGAGACCGAGCACACGCGGTCCGCGCGCCGCCGCATGCGCGGCAGCGGCGCTGCCCATGCCTCCCAACCCGACCACGATCACATCGAATACCGCCACGTCAGGGTAGGATGCCACAGCGTGCTGTTCGTCATCTTTGGCGCGAGTGGGTGTGCCGCGCTGATCTACGAGATGGTCTGGTTCCATCTCGTCCAACTCGTGGTCGGCGCCTCCTCCATTTCGGTCGCCGTTCTCCTGTGCAGTTTCATGGGCGGGATGGCCCTCGGGTCGTGGATCATCCCACGCCTGGTGCCCGCGGCGGTGAGCCCTCTCCGCGCGATTGCCGCGCTCGAGGCCGGCATCGCGATCCTGGGAATCCTGATTCCGCTCATCCTGCCGTTCGTGCAGCAGGCGTATGTCGCAATTGTCGGCTACGGTTTCGGCGCGGTGTTGCTCAGGGCCGCCGTTTGCGCGCTGATCCTGACACCGCCAACGATGTTGATGGGCGCCACGCTGCCAGTGATCGCGCGAATGCGCGGGGTCGATGTTGGGAGGATCTACACCGCCAACCTCGCCGGCGGCGCCCTCGGAACCGTGATCGCCGGCTTCTATCTCCTGCGCGTACACGATGTATTCGTCGCGAGCGGAGTCGCGATCGCGATCAACATCGTTGTCGCGGCCGCCGCGTGGTGGTTTTCCGTCCCGGCACCTGAGGCATCTTTGGCACCCACCCCTCAGGCACCTTTCGCATCCGCCTACGCACCGTGGGCACGTCGGCACCGTCGGCACCTTTTAATGGTGCCGGTGCCGTCGCAGCTCTTTCCGGATTCACCGCCCTTGGCGCCGAAGTAGTGTGGACCCGCCAGTTATCCTTGTTGTTTGGGGCCAGCGTCTATACGTTCTCGCTGATCCTCGCGACATTTCTGGGCGGCCTCGCCATTGGCGGGTCGATCGGCGCGCGTGTGGCGAAGCGCACACCTCAACCGGCAGTCGTGCTCGGCTTCATCCAACTCGCGCTGGCGCTGGCCATTGCGGCGGGCGCGTGGTTGATCGTCAACGCCTTACCGCACGTTCAGCCGACGCGTTCGTTTCTTCCCGCGATTCATGCGTCGCCGTCATTGACGTTCCTGTTCGACGCGCTGCGTTGCGCCGTGGCCATGTTGCCGGCCACCATCCTCTGGGGCGCGAGCTTTCCCCTGACCATCGCCGCGGCCGGCGGGCACGATACCGGCCGCTCGGTGGCGATGATCAATGCGCTCAACACGGCGGGAGCGCTCGCGGGCGCTGTACTGCTCACGCTGGTCGGTATCCCGCGTTTCGGCAGCGAGATTGCCCAACAGACGCTGGTTGTCGTCGCCGCACTCACTGGCACGGCTGTGTTGCTGACGCGACGCAGCGCCGCCTCCGTGTTCTCCGTAGTCAGCGTCGCATCTGTGGTCACCGCGATCTCCGTGTTCTCGGTACCGGAAGTACCCGGCCATTTAATCGCGTTTGGACGGTCAGTGAATTCGTGGGATTCGATCAGAAGCTTCCTGTACCTGGCGGAAGGGGCGACCGCATCCGTCGCCGTCACGGAAGGTGTGGCCGGTGCAAAGCAGTTTCATATCGCCGGCAAGGTCGAAGCGTCGGACATGGATGTGGACATGCGCCTCGAGCGCATGCTCGGGCACGTGCCTGCCCTGCTGCATCCAAACCCGCGGACGATCCTGATCGTTGGGGTCGGCGCGGGCGTCACCGCCGGCGCGCTCGCCATCCATCCAGAAGTGGAACGCATCGTGATCTGCGAAATCGAGCGCGTGGTCCCGGAAAGCGCGCGCTTGTACTTTGGTGACGAGAACCATCACGTATTCGACGATCCGCGCGTCGAGCTCGTGTTCGATGACGCGCGGCATTTTCTGCAGACGACGAAGGAGACTTTCGACATCATCACGTCGGATCCGATTCACCCCTGGGTGCGCGGCGCCGCCACGCTCTACTCGCTCGAATACCTGCAGCTGGCACGCGCACACTTGAATCCCGGTGGCGTCGTCACGCAGTGGATCCCGTTGTATGAAACGGACTTGCGATCGGTGAAGAGCGAGATCGCCACCTTCGCACAGGTCTTTCCGGACACTACGCTGTGGAATCCGGATTTGCTCGAGGAAGGCTACGACCTGGTGGCGCTCGGCCGCGTCGCCGCACAACCTATCAGCGAAGCCGCCATCGATGCACGCATTGGCAAGGCACCGCGCGTGCAGAACTCGCTGGACGCGATCATGCTGCCAACCGCGGCAGCCGTCCTCGGCACCTATGCGGGGCGCGCCCGCGACCTGGCGCCGCTACTGGCCGACGCGGAGATCAACCGTGAGCATCATCTGCGATTGCAGTATCTGGCAGGACTGGCGGCGAACCGGGACCAGCGCTACTACATCTTCCAGGAGCTGGTGAAGCACCGCCAGTATCCGGCGGACCTGTTCACAGCATCCGCCGGACTCGAAGCGCAATTGCGGCAGTGGTATGCCCCGCCGGAGGCGAGGCCTCGCGAGCCTTAGCCTTTCTTTTTGCCCGTACCGGTCTGGCTGAACTGACCGCCGGCAAAGTCTTGCTTCACCGTCAGCGTGCCGTCCTTCAACGTCAGCGTCATCACCACGTCCACCGCGCCCTGCGGCGTCTCCTGGTTCCACTTCAACGTCGCCTCGTTGCCCTTCACGGTGACGTCGGTGATCACGACCGGACCACCGCGGCCGCCGCCCATCTCCGCGCTCAGCTTGCCGCCAGTATCCTTGATATTCAACGGCCGCTCCTGCGGTCCGCGCCGGCCCTCGACCGTCAGCACCCAGTCACCGAGAAACGCCTTCGCGTCCTGCGCCACGGCAATCGCCGGCGCCAGCAACGCCGCAGTAACGAGAATCAGGAACGTTCTACGAATCATGTCGAGCTCCTTGTGCGGTAGCATGCCACCAAATATGGAGACGCGTTCGCAAAAACTTTTACTGGGGTTGAGTCTGGCCGTGCTGGTCGTGGCACCGCTGCCGGCACGCCAGGTGTCGCCAGCCGAGCCGCTGGAAATCGCGAAAATCCTGTCCGCGCGCTACCCCGCGCAACCGATCATGAGCTACATCCCCGCGTTGGCGTGGTCGGGCCAGCTGCGCTTGTCCGCGTTGACCGGCGACGCGAAGTGGCGCGAGAAGGCGCTCAAAGACGTCGAGGCCTTCACCGGCGGACGAACACCCGCCATCGCCGAACCGTTTCGACTCACCAGTCTCGCGGGTGCGCTCGCGTTCGCGGACGCGGCGTCCATCGCCGGGGACAAGCAAGCAGGCGCGCTCGCCGAGACCGTCGCGAACCGCATGATCGAGGGCGCCGGTGACGCGGGCGTGAACTTCGCCACCGGCTGGACGGATGACATGTTCATGGCGAGCGCGGTACTGTCGCGCACGGCCAACGCCGAGCACGCGGCCGTCGTGGGACGACTGCTCACAGCTTACGCGAAGAAATTACAGCGGCCCGATGGACTGTTCATTCACGCGGAGAACGGACCGCACGCGTGGGGACGCGGCAATGGTTTCGCGCTGCTCGGAGTCACCGATGCACTCACCCACTTGCCGGCGTCGTGGCCGGCGCGTCCGCAAGTAGTCGAGATCTATCGCCGCCATGTCGCGGCGCTCGCGAAACATCAGTCGGACGACGGCAGCTGGCGGCAGGTGGTGGATGAGCCCACCAGTTATCGCGAGTTGACCCTCACCGCGATGACCACGGCGGCGCTCGCGCGCGGAATTTCACGCGGGTGGATCGATCGCAAGACCTACGAGCCGATTATGAATCGCGGCTGGCAGGCAGTGGCGGCGCGCGTGAATGCGGATGGCACGGTGAAAGACGTCTGCTCGGGTACCGGTGCGGGACCGACGAAGGAGTATTACCTCAATCGCCCGGTCGTCAACGGCGCCGACGATCGCGGTGGCGCGATGGCGCTGCTGGCAGCGATCGAAGTGGCGTCGCTGCGTTAGCTCACGCATCCGTATAGTGTCCTTACCCTAGATTTCCGCCGGGACATGGCGTAGCGCGCTGGCGGCCGCACGGTATTTTCCGGCGTGGCATCGCCGGATTGTGCGGCGGCGCCTCGTGACATACAACCTCCCCGTTGCTTTGTTGCTTGGGAGGGACCAATGACATCCGCAGGAAGCCGATTCGCCCCGTCTGGTTTCTGTTGCTCTTCGCGGTCAACGCGATCCGGCGTCGCACAAAGCGCCATCACCGGGATCGTCAGGGATAGCTCCGGTGCCGCCATGCCCGGCGTGACGGTCGAGGCAGCAAGCGACGTGCTGATCGAAAAGGTCAAGGCCGCCGTGAGCGACGGCGGCGGCAGCTATCGCATCGCAGATCTGCGGCCCGGCGTCTATAACCTCACCTTCACGCTGCCCGGGTTCAACACCTACAAGCGGGAACAGCTGCAACTACCGGCGGAGTTTACCGCCACGGTCAACGCCGACTTTCGGTCGGCGCGCTCGAAGAGACGATCACGGTCACCGGCGCCTCGCCGGTCGTCGACGTCACCACCGCGGCCAAGACCTCGGTGCTCAACCGCGAAGCGATCGACGCCATTCCCACCGGCCGCAGCATCCAGGGGATGGCACAGCTCGTGGTCGGCGTGAACCTGAACCTGCCCGACACGGCGGCGCGCGCGCGATGCAGCAGACCTACATGTCCACGCACGGCATGAGCACCTGCCAATACGACACGTGCTCGTGGACGGGCATAATGGTCAACGGTCTGCAGGCGCGACGGCGCGATCCAGAGCTACTTCAACGACGCTATGAATTCAGGAAGTGAGCTACGAGATCAGCGGCATCGGCGCGGAAATCGTCGGGTGGCGTGCGGCTCGAACATGATCCCGCGCGAGGGCGGCAACCGCTGGAGCGGCGACTTCAAGGCCGTCAACCGGCCCGGGCGACTGGCAGTCGAGCAACCTGACCGATCGGCACATCAGCAGAACGGCCTCGACCGCCGGCAACGCCGTCGATCGGGTGATCGACTACACCTGCGCGCCATCGGCGGCCCGATCATGCGGGACCGGCTCTGGATCTTCAGCTCGGCGCGCTACTTCTCGGTGAACAACTTCATCGCCAACACCTTCATGGACGATGGCAGCCAGGGCATCGACGATCAGTTCATCAAGAACGTGATGACAAGGGTCACCTGGCAGGTCCTCGCCGCGCAACAAGCTCTCGGTGTACTTCGACGAGATCGACAAGTTCCGCGGCCACGACATGCAGAGCGAACTACGATCCGGAGACGGCGGCGACGAGCTGTGGAACTCACCGGCGTATCACACGACCGCGATCAAATGGACTTCGCCGGTGACCAGCGCGCTGTTTCTCGAGGCTGGGTTCGTCGAACAACACTCGAGTACTACACGAACAGCTACCAGGAAGGCATCGAGAAGCCGCGTGGCATCGGCCGACTGGTTTGCGACCGCCGCCAAGAAACGAGCTCGACCTCGGCGGCTACACCCAGGCCGGTCCGACCAACACCACGGAAAGCCCGGTGGCGTTACTACTGGAACGCGGCGGCCACCTACGTGAAGGGCGACCACAGCTTCAAGGCCGGCATCACCAGCCGGCAAGGCAACTTCAAGCACACTCGCGAGGCTAACGCCGATCTCGATGCAGCAGTACCGCAGCAGCAGCACCGGCGTGCGCTGCGTCGGTGCCCGACAGCGTGCTGATCCGCAACACGCCACTGAGCTACGGCGAGCGGCTGAACCGCGACATCGGCCTCTACATCCAAGACTCGTGGCGGATGCAACCGGCTGACAGCGAACATCGGGCTGCGGTGGGAGACGTTGAACGCGCAAGGTGCTCGCGGGCAAGTCGCGGCGCCGGCCGGTTCGTGCCGGAACGGACCTTCGACGAGATCGACAGACGTGCCCGACTGGAACGATTTCGCGCCACGCATGGCGCTGGTCTACGATCTGTTCGGCACCGGCCGAGCACCGCGATCAAGTACTCGCTGAACCGCTACAACCTGGTCACGCACAACTGGCATCGCGGCCAACTACAACCCGCTGCTGCGCCAGACTTTCACGCTGCCGTGGCGCGACGTCAACGGCAACGGCCGTCGCCGACGGCACGCTGCGCTGCACCGGCTACCCGAAGTGCCGCACTGCGAAATCGACGTTCACCGGCCTCGTCGTCGAACTATCGGCGTCGCCGCGCTCAACGAGTACGGCGACTACCCGAGGACGTGGAACCTCGAGATCGGGCCTCGAGATCCAGCACGAGCTACTGGCCGGCGCTGTCGGTGAGCGGCATCCTGGTGGAAAGGCAGCTTCCGCAACCTCACCACGACCGTCAACCAGTCGTGGACGCACGGCGGACTACACGCCTTATACGTTCTACAACCCGGTCACCGGCCAACCCTTCGAGGTCTATGCGCGCAGCGGCGCAGCCTCGAAACGGCCGACCCGGAACCTCGATACCTACGACCCCGAGCGCAGGAACGCCGTATCGAGGCGTTCAATTTCGAGAGCCGCTGGCGCATCCCGGGCGGCGGCCAGATCTTCGGCGGGCGTGGCGATCGAGCGGGAGCGCTTCAGAGAACTGCACGTCGCCCGACGATCCCAACTATCCGTCTACCACCGACGAGCGCCATGAACGGACAGGGGCTTCTGCGACGAGTTCGACACTCGACATCCCGTTCCGCTCGAGCTTCAAACTGTCGGGCACGAGGCGAGATTGGCTGGGGCATCAATTTCAGCGTCGCCTTCCAGAACAACAACAGCCCGATCAGCTCGCCGAGTGATGACCGTCACGCGGAGGGAGCGCGCGATCCTGGAGCAACGGGCGCGGCGCCGCACGACGGCCAGGGATTAGCGGCTCGCGACCACGCGCAGAGGCTGGCGCGCCGGCGTGATGTTGGTGCCAGATTCGGTGCGTTTCCCGAGTGACAGGAACATCAATGCGAGGTGCGGCAACACGCTTTGCAGCGTGTAGGTCTGCTCCTCACGGAATGGCTCGGCGGCATAGAGCGAGAGCACGCCGGCCAGCTGTCCAGTCGCTCACAAGCGGCAGTGAGAGGCAGTAATTCAAGCCCACGAACGCGGCCTCTGGACCGAGATCGAGCCTCGCCTCCGAATTGATGATCGCCTGCTGATTCGCCGCGACCCATCCGGTCAGCCGATCGCCCAGCTTCATCTCCAACCCCTGCAGTGCAGAGGAGGCGTCGCCCGCCACGAACTTCACCTTCACGGAGTCCGACGCCGGATCATTCAGGAAGAACGCGCAGCTGGCATTCGGGACCACGTGCCGCACATGCGACCAGATCATCGACGACACATCCGTCGCGGTGGGCCGGCCGCTGACAATGCGCGCGAGGTTGGCGAGCGCGCGCAGCGAATCCGGGCCGTCGGCGACGGGCGCAGCCACGGGCGCGGGTACCGCGACCAGCATCGGCGCCGCGGCCCTGCTGATCTGCTGAATCGCCTTCTGCAGCTGCGGTTTCACCGGCATCGGGCCGATGTCGCGGCAGACGCGCTCAAAGGTATCGACGACGGCCGGATCGTAGAAGGAGCCGCGCCGCGCGCGAATGATCTCCAGCGCCTCGTCGTCGCTCATCGCCGCCCGATACGGGCGATCGGAGGTGAGCGCGTCATAGCAATCGACCACCGAAAGAATGCGCGCGCCGATCGGAATGTCGGTGCCCTTCAGGCCGTTTGGATAGCCGGTGCCGTCCCAGTTTTCGTGATGGGCGCGGACGATCGGCACCACCGGATACGGGAAATCGATCGACGACAGGATGTCGGCGCCGGCGTCGACATGCAGCTTCATCGTCTCGAATTCCGCCGGCGTCAGCTTGCCCGGTTTGTTGAGAATGCGTTCGGGCACGGCGAGTTTGCCGGTGTCATGCAACAGCGCCGCGGCTTCGATCGCCTTCATCGTGAGCTCGTCGAGACCGCCCAACGCCTTGGCGAGCCCCATCGCATAGTGCTGCACGCGGTGGATGTGGCTGCTGGTGACGCCATCCTTGGCTTCGATCGCGGTCGACAGCGCGCCGATGGTCGAGAGGTAGAGCCGATCGACCGTGGCCACGTGTTGATCGGCGTCTTCAAGACGTCCGGACCACGACTTCATCGCCAGGTGAATCACGGCGATGAGCGGGACCGTGGCCAGCAAGGCCACCACGCTCAGGTATCGCGTGAAAAGGATCAGCAGGAACGCCACGGATCCAGAGGCGAAATAGTTGAGCGACACCACCGCAAAGTGCGACCGCCAGACCGCGAGCGGCGATCCCCCCTTTTCCAGTGTGATCGCGACTGCGGTAAGGCCGGAGTTCAGCGAAAAGTAGACGGTTGCGAAACCCGCCACCGGCCACACGAGCGCATCCACTGCGATTGACGTCCCGTACAGCGGCGCGGAGCCCGAGAGAAGAAAGAACACTTGCGCCCCGGCCCAAAAGGCGATGGCCGGCGCGCTGCTGTTGAACAGGATCCGGCGCCACGAGAAGGTCTTGAACGCATGCGTCATCAGCATGCTGTCGAGGGCAATGGTCAGCGTGGCCGGCCCCGGGCCGAACAAAAGGGCCGAGGTCATGAAGAACGTGTCGGAGATCGAGAACCAGGCGTTGCGGCCTGGCACGCGCAAGGGGAACCGGCTGGCAATCAGGGCCAGCGCCGCAAGGACGCCCCAATCACGCACATGTGGCGTGGATGGCAGCGCCGATGCGGCGAGGCCCAGCACTACGGCACCCGCGATCACGATCGCGGTGACGTATACATCGATGGCAGCTATCCCGCGGCGTTTGCTCATTGCCCGTAAGGAGTGCCGTCGCCCCAGACGATCTGATCGCCCCAGACGAATCTGGTCGCCCCAGACGATTTGCTGGCCGCTGGTCGTGTAGTGTTGATCACCCCAGACAATCTGCTGCCCAGAGGGATTGAAAACGTGATCGCCCCAGACGATCTGGGAGCCGCCAACGTTCATTAATTGATCGCCCCAGACGATCTGCTGATCGTAGGTCCAGGTATTCATATCCCCCCAGACGATCTGCCCGGCTGTCGAGGTGCGGCTGAGGGTATAGGGCTGCTTGCGGATATCGATCAAGCCGAACGCCCGCAGCCCTGCGAAGCCGGCGTTTGACATATCCACTATCGCGCCGGTGGCCAGATACGTGAGGCCACCACCGCTGACCAGCTGACCACTGATGGTGGTGGTCGGCAGGAGGCCGAGTAGCTGCTGCGGCGCCGCAAACTGGCGCGCCGCGTAGAGGTTGACGCTGCCGGTGCCCGCGGCGATCAGACCTTCCGACGGTTTCGGTGCAGCGGTCACCTGCAATGCCACCTTGACCTGACGGACGGTCAAGCTTGGCGACGATTCGAGGAGCAGCGCTACACCGCCGCTGACCATGGCCGCCGCCATGCTGGTGCCGCTCATCTGCCTGAACGCATTGGTACCGCTGCCGGCGACACGCAGTGCGGGGTAAGTTGTCGCGAGATACGATCCGGCCGCTTCAAGCGACACGATCTTGTTGCCCGGCGCAACGACGTCCGGCTTCAAGAGCATGTCGTATCGCGTGGGGCCGCGCGAGCTATAGGTCGTGACGGTGTCGTCGCTGAGAGACGTCGTGTTCCAGGTGTTGAGCGCGCCGACGGTGATGACACTGGGCGCGTTTCCCGGCGTGGAGATGCTGCCGAGCACGGTGTGGCCCTCGGCATCTTTGCCGTTGTTGCCGGCAGAGGCGACGACCACCAGGCCCGACTTCACGGCGTCTTCTGCGGCGAGGCAGAGCGGGTCGTAGAAGCACGGCTCGACGATCGGATGTCCCAAAGAGAGATTGATGACCCGAATCGCATACTTGGTCTTGTTGGTCGTCACCCATTGAATGCCGGCGATGACATCACTGGTATACCCAACACCCTCGCGGTTGAGCACCCGCACGTTCACGAGATGGGCGCCAGGTGCAACACCGGTCTTGAAGAGCGGCGTCGGGCCGTAATTGGAGACGCCGGCGATGATGCCGGCGATGTGCGTGCCGTGGCCGAAGCCGTCGGTCGTCGTGGTCTCGCCGGTCGCATAATTCACGGACGCGACCACCTTGCCCGACAGCGCCGAGTGCGTCGCGATACCCGAGTCGATCACCGCGACGCCGATGCCTTTGCCGCTGATGGCGGGCGTCGCTCCGATCAGACCGAGGTTGAGGAGGCCACCCGATCCGGCCCTGGCCTCGGCCGTGGCCATGGCCTTCAGCGAAACGGACATCATCGGCCTGACCAGGGCGTCTCGCGTAATGGCGTGGATGCCGGGTATCCCCTGCAGGGCCTGGAGTTGGCTCGGCGTCGCCTCCACGACCACAAAGCCGCTCAGGACCCTCAGGACGCGAATACCATCGCGGGCGGCTGCCGTCTGAATCGCGGTGACGTCCCCACGGATAATCGCGCGGACCGGTTGGTCGTCGCCGTTCAGAACGAGGCCCAGTAAGTCGGTAGACAGGAGTCCGCCGACGATCGGTAGTTTCGAGATCAGTGGGCCGATCAGCGGCAGTTGGCCGAGTATCGGCAAAACGCCAAGCAGTCCGCCTGACTGAGCGCTGACCGTGCCGGACAGCGCTACGCAGAGGATGACCACTTGGACGACGCGGAATGGGGGGACACGCATAGGTACCTCGGTTCTCCTTTAGAACCATCCGGGCCTATCGCAAGTCCTGAGCCAGAACGAAACACAAGAGCTCGAAACTAATGGCTCATCATTAAGCATCTTTAAGATAAACAATTTAAATAGTGTTACACGGTTTGACATGACATCAGCTGCCAGTGAAGACATGCTCATAAACGTGACATCACATGCTGATCTTTTGGAGCTAAATACCCTATTTGATATGACTTATAGCAGATGAGTTGTTATGGAACATAATGTCGCAATAGAACAGTCAATTTATGACTTAAAAGACAGATTTATGAGACTTTATGACAGTCTGCCGCCCTCTAGGCGCAGAATGTGGTCGCATTGCGCGGCCAGCCGGGGGTTGTGGGTAGCGATGATGGCAGTGAGGCCGAACTCGCTGTGCATGTCGCGCAGCAGCTGGTGCAGAGCATCCGCGGTCGCCTCGTCGAGGTCTCCGGTCGGCTCGTCGGCCAGCAGCAGCGAGGGTTGCCTCACGAGCGCGCGCGACACGGCCACGCGTTGCTGCTCGCCTCCCGACAACATCCCGGGACGATGCTCGAGCCGATCGCCCAGACCCACGCGCCTCAGTAACGCGTCGGCCTTCGGCCGGGCCTCGGCCACCGTTACGCGGGCAATGCGCAACGGCATCATCGCGTTCTCGATCGCGGTGAACTCCGGCAGCAGATGATGAAACTGGAAGACGAAGCCGATGTGCCGGTTGCGGAACGCCACCCGCGCTTCATCGTTCATCGACGCAATATCGTGCTCGCCGACGCGGACCTCGCCGCTATCGATGGTGTCGAGTCCCCCGAGCACGTGCAGCAGCGTGCTCTTCCCCACCCCGGACGCGCCCATGATCGCCACCATTTCACCGTGCTCGACGGTCAGGTCGAGATCGCGCAGCACGTGGAGCCGCTTGTCGGCTACCTGGTAGTACTTGTTGAGGCCGCGAACGGTGACGAAGGGCATCGCTACTCGTACCTCAGCGCCTGCGCGGGATCGAGCCGCGCCGCCTGGCGCGACGGATAGAGCGTGGCGAGGAAGCACACGACCACGGCGCCGATGATCACCGTGACCACGTCGCCCGGGATCACGCGGAACGGCAGGTAGCTCACCTGGTAGATGTCGCTCGGGATCGTGATCAGGCGATACCGATCGAGCACGGTCGCGAGGATGACCCCGCTGATGGCGCCGACCACGGTCCCGATCACGCCGATGATCGTGCCTTGCGCCAGGAAGATGAGCATGATGCTCCGCTTCGAGGCGCCCATGGTCTTCAGGATCGCAATGTCGCGCGTCTTCTCCATCACCAGCAGGATCAACGAGGCGATGATGTTGAGCGCGGCGACCATGACGATCAACCCGATGCCGATGCCCATGCCGATCTTCTCGAGCATCAACGCCGAGTACAACTCCTGGTTGATGGAGGTCCAGTCCTGGGTCAGGTACTCGGGCCCGAATTCGACGGCGATCTGATCGGCAATGCGGGGCGCATCGTATGCGTTGGCCACCTTGAGCTCGATGTGATCGACCCGTTCGGTGCCGGCAACCAGCATCCCTGGCTCCAGCCCGACCAGCCCGGTCGACGAGTCGATGTCGTAAAGACCAACCCGAAACGTGCCCACCACCGTGAAGCGGCGCTGCCGCGGCATCACGCCCATCGGGGTCAGCGTGCCTTGCGGCGTCAGGAGCGTCACGGTGTCGCCGACCATCGCGCCGATGTCGCCGGCGAGATCCTTGCCGAGCACGATCCCCGGCAGGTCGTCCTCGGTGGCGGGCGCGAGCTTATCCAACGATCCGTCCGTGAGCACCTTGGCGATTTCGCTGACCGACGACTCGAACTCGGGGTCGATGCCCTTCACCTGAAGGAACCCATCTTTGATGCCGGTGATCATCGCCTTGCCCAACACGGCGGGAGCGGCGCCGGTCACACCGGCAACCGCGCGAAGCTTGGCGACCTCCGCGCGGTAGTCGTCGATACCCTTGGTTTTGTAGACGAAGATGTGCGCCGACGAACCGAGAATGCGATCCTGCAGCTCGCCCTGCAGGCCCGTCATCAATGCGAGCGCCACGATCAGCGCCATCACGCCGACGGTGACGCCGAGCGTCGAGACCAGCGAAATGACGGAGATGAAGACTTGCCGCCGT
The DNA here is from genome assembly GCA_963784445.1 of uncultured Acidimicrobiia bacterium. GTDB lineage: Bacteria > Acidobacteriota > Vicinamibacteria > Vicinamibacterales > UBA2999 > 12-FULL-67-14b. The sequence continues at coordinate 153,432 of CAWARO010000006.1, forward strand.
TTGGCCAACAGATAGCGGAGCGCGACCTGCAGCTCGAACGGCATGGCGCTACGCCTGGTCGCCGCGAGGGCGCATGAGCGGGAAGAGGATCACGTCGCGAATCGACAGCGAATTGGAGAGCAGCATTACGAGCCGATCGATGCCAATCCCTTCGCCGCCGGCCGGCGGCATGCCGTACTCGAGCGCGCGCACGTAGTCCTCATCCATGACGTGCGCTTCCTGATCGCCGGCGGCGCGGCTGGCCAGCTGCTCTTCGAAACGCCGCCGCTGCTCAATCGGATCGTTGAGCTCGCTGAAGGCATTGGCCACTTCGAAGCCGCCGATGTAGAGCTCGAACCGCTCTACCGTGTCGGGATCGTCGGCGCGCTGTTTCGACAGTGGCGACACTTCCGTCGGGAAGTCGTAGACGAAGGTCGGCTGGATCAAGTGCTCTTCCCAGAGCGCCTCGAAGATGGCACTGGCCACCTTGCCGGCGCCGCCGCCCTTCGGAATCTCGACGTGGAGCTTCCGGGCGATCGCAATGGCGCTGTCAAGGTTGCGCAGCTCCTCGACCGTCACCGTGACGCCAAGCCGCTTCGAGGCGGCCTCCGCCGCGGCATGACGCAGCGACAGGCGCTTGAAGGGCGCGCTCATGTTGATGGTGTGCTCGCCAAACGGGAGTTCAGTGGTCCCAACCACCTGCTGCGCCACCGTCGTCAAGAGCTCCTCGGTGAAAGCCATCAGCCGCTGGTAGTCCACGTAGGCCCAGTAAAACTCGAGCATCGTGAACTCGGGGTTGTGCTGCGTCGAGATGCCTTCATTCCTGAAGTTACGATTGATCTCGAAGACCCGTTCGATGCCCCCGACCGTGAGCCGCTTGAGATACAACTCCGGCGCGATGCGGAGGTAGAGCTTCATGTCGAGCGCGTTGTGATGCGTCGCGAAGGGGCGCGCCAGGGCGCCGCCGGCGATCGGCTGCATCATCGGCGTCTCGACTTCAAGGAACCCGTTGGCGGTCAGGAAATCCCGAATCGCCACGATGGCACGCGTGCGGATCTCGAACACCCGGCGCACGTCCGGATTGACCGCGAGATCGAGATAACGCTGGCGGTAGCGCACCTCGACATCCTGCAGGCCGTGCCACTTCTCCGGCAGCGGCAGGAAACACTTGGCGAGGAACTCGAGCTTGGACGCCCAGATCGACAACTCGTTGGTCTTGGTGCGAAACAGGTGGCCGGCAACGCCAATCTGATCGCCGACATCGAGCAGCTTCGAGAGTTGATAGTCACGCTCGCTCAACGCATCCTGACGGACGTAGACCTGCAAGCGCGAGCGGCCATCCGACAGCACCAGGAAGCTGGCCTTGCCGAAGCTGCGAATCCCGACCACCCGGCCGGCGGCAACGGTCTCGACCTTCGGGCTCTCGAGCTCGGCGCCGGTCCTGGCGCCATTGGCCTCGACCAGTTGCGTCACCGAATGCGTGGTGTCGAACTTGTGCGGGTACGCGGCAAAACCGAGACGGGTGATCGCCTCGAGGTTGGCCTTGCGTTGCTCCGTTTGGACGACTTCGCCACTCATCAGGTTCTATCTCAATCAATAAATCGTCAATCGGCCACCAGGCCTTCGTCCTTGAGCCGGCGGTAGACGCCGTCGAGGACGCCGTTCACGAACTTGGCGGCGTCTTCGCCGCTGTAGGCGCGGGCCAGCTCGATGGCCTCGCTGATCACCACGCGGGGCGGACTCTCGCGGTGCGACAGCAGCTCCTCCACCGCCAGGCGCATCACGAGACGATCGAGTACCGCCATGCGCTCGACGCGCCAGTTCTTGGCGGCGTCGCCGATGCGTTCATCGAGCGCATCGCGATTCTGCATGGCGCCCTTCACGAGCGACGCGACGAAAGCATGCTCGCTCTCGCCCGGGTCATCCACTTCCGGCGGCCCGGCGTGGTGCAGGACGCCCAGCGCCTGCTGCGGCGTCAGGCCGCCGATCTCGCATTCATACAACGCCTGCAGCGCCGCGGCACGGGCGCGGTGACGGCCTGCCCATCTATCACCGCTAACGTCCATCAGGCAACCGCGCAAATAAACGGGCCATCTCCAACGCGGCCTCGGCAGCCTCGCGCCCCTTGTTCGCCGGGCCCGGGGCCGCCCGTTCCAGCGCTTCTTCCGCCGAATTGGTCGTCAGCACGCCGAACGACATCGGCACGCCGGTGCTCGCCGCCGCGGCGGTGATGCCATGCGCGCAGGCAGCGGCGATGAATTCGAAATGCGGCGTGGCGCCGCGAATCAGGCAGCCGAGGCACACTACCGCGTCGACCTTGCCGGCTTCGGCCACGCGCTGCGCCGCCATGGGAATCTCGAACGCGCCCGGCACGTGCAAGACCTCGATGTCGCCCGCGTTCACACCCGCGTCGGCGAGCGCGGCCTGCGCGCCCTCGAGCAGCCGCTCGGTCACGAAATCGTTGAATCGCGCAACGACAATGGCCACCCGCATTACTTGCCTTGCCAGACGGCCTTGCGCTTGTCGAGAAAGGCCTTCGTGCCTTCGCGCATGTCTTCGGAAGAGGCAATGGTGCCGAACAGCGCCGTCTCGAGGTACTCACCTTGCGCAAACGGCGTGTCGAGTCCCTGGTGCACGGCGTCGAGAATGTAGCGCACCGCGATCGGCGCCTTCGACGCCAACGTGTGCGCGAGCTTCTTCGCTTCCGCCATCAGCTCCGCCGCGGGAACCACGCGATTGACGAGACCAATCTCGTAGGCGCGTTGCGCGTTGATCATGTCGCCGGTCAGCAGGATTTCGAGGGCCACGCCCTTGCCGACCAGGCGCGGCAGCCGCTGGCTGCCGGCGTAGCCCGGGATGAGGCCCAGGTTGATCTCGGGCTGGCCGAAGCGCGCGGTGTCGGCGGCGATCCGCAGCGTGCACGCCATGGCGAGCTCACAGCCACCACCGAGCGCGAAGCCGTTGATCGCTGCGATTACTGGCTTACCGAGCTGTTCGATAGCGTCGAAGATTTGCTGCCCGTGACGCGCGTGTTCTTTCCCGGCCACCGGCGACAACACCGCCAACTCGCTGATGTCGGCCCCGGCCACAAAGGATTTCTCGCCCGCGCCGGTGAGCACAATGGCGCGCACGCCCGCGTCGTTCTTCAATGACGCCATGGCGCTCGCCAGCTCGGTGAGCGCCTGGGTGTTCAGTGCATTGAGGACTTTGGGACGGTTCAGGGTAACGATCGCGACCGCGTCGTCACGTTCGATCAGGAGGTTGTCAAAGGTCATGCGACTTCCGTCTCATTGTACCCCACGCCCACGCGGCGCCGAGGCCTAGCGCCGTGCCCCAGGCGTCGTTCCAGACGTCGCGCCACTCCGCAAAACGCGTCGGCACGTACATCTGGATCCACTCGACCGACAGGCCATGCGCCATCGCAATCAGAAACGCCGTCAGCAATGCCGCGGGGGTCACGCCCGCCCATCGACCGCGCGCCGTCGCCCGCAACGTCAGCAGCGCCAGCAACGTGTAGGCGCCGGCGTGCAGCAGGGTGTCGGTGAACAGGTTCGCGACCGCCGGTACCGTCGGACCGGTGGCCCCGTAGTAAATCACGGCCATGAAGATCGCGACCGGCAGCCAGAGGCTGATCACAGGGGAAAGAGGCGCAGTGCCCAACCGAGCACGATCGCCGCGGCGACAAACGTCGCAAACATCTTCGCGCCGAGCGTCACTTGCTCCCTGGGCGTGTCCTTCGTTATCGTCGCGAAGATCACCGAGACGAAGAACGCGTACAGCAGCATGAAGCCGAAGTGGCTCGTCACTTATTTCCGTCCCATGCTCACGTCGAACGCGTCGAGCACCACCAGCATATTGAGCAGGCCCGCGACAATTAACATCGTGTAGCCGTACTCATACGACGCGGCAGTGACAACCCCTTTGCCGAGATCGAGCGCCACCGCAATGAAGTACGGCACGCCCATCGCCAGGTTGGCCACGGCGGCGCCGAACACTAGAGGGTCCGAAGTACTGAAGGGCGCCAGTTGGCCGTTGAAGAAGAGGCCGATCGCAAACATCGCGACAAGCACGCAAAAAAAGACGATGGCCTTTTGCCGCCGCCCCAGCATGAGATGACCGGCACCGGGCACGAGCCACGACACCACACACACGAGCGCGGGAGGCACGACGCGAGTTTACCTCAGGTCTTTTGTACTCACCGCCGCCACCACCGCGCCGGCAACCACCCCGAGCGGCACCGCAAGCGCCGCGCGCGTGAGGTTCGATCCATCCCACACGCCGAGAACGCCAGTCAGGTACGACACCACGGTCGGCGTCGCCACGATTGCGAGCAGACTCATCGCCAATCTGGGCGGCAGCTTTTGCGGGCGCCCTCCGCGAAGGAGTTTGACCGTCCACCACGCCGCCAGCCCGGCCGCGCCGCTCAGGTAGAGACCGGTGCAGCGCGCGCAAACCGGGAGCTGCCGGCCGTCGAAAAAAAACGACCGCTCGGGCAACTGGTGGCAGATCACGCTCCCCACCGCAAAAACAAATGCAAGAAATAAGTCCATCTATATCAATCAGTTACGATATTTTAGCGTCGGCTTGTGAAAAACGGAACTTGCCAAACACCCCCATCGTCTAACACCATTTGAAGGTTGAACACTGTTTACCTCGGCCAGCCTCTTACCGATCATTCTTACTAAAGCATGGGAACTAAAGAACGCCAGGACCGCGAACGCCAGGCCGTAACGGCCTCCATTCTCAGCGCTGCCCGAGACCTGTTCGCCGCCGAAGGCTACCAGAGCGTGTCGATCCGCAAGATCGCCGAACGCATCGAGTACAGCCCCGCGGCGATCTACAGCTACTTCGCCAGCAAAGACGACATTTTCCTCGCGCTAGCCGAAGAGGGCTTCCATCGCCTCGACGCCAGGGTGCGGAGCGCCATGAAAACCGGCGATCCGTTGGAAGACGTCCGTGGCAATTGGTGGGCCTTCTACCAATTCTCGCAGGATGAACCCGCGTACTTCGAGCTGATGTTCGTCGATCGCTCGGTGCCGCGCATCACGCAGCAGTGGGAAGGCTTCGAATTCCTGCAGGGCATGCTCGGCAACGCGGTGGACGCCATTCAAAAGGCCATCGATGCCGGCGCGTTTCCCAAGGCCATGAGCCCTAACGTCGCGATGCACATGTTGTGGGCGGCGTTGATCGGACCCGCGGTGATCGGCATCCGCCATCGCCTCCAAAGCGGCGAGGACTACGACGCGCTCGCGCGCGACGTCCTCAATGCCACCATCGCCGGTTTACAAGCCGGCGTGAATACCTCGTTCGTGTCGTGCAAGTGTGCTGACCCTTCGACCTTGCTCAGGGTCATCCCGAGCTTGTCGAGGGATGAAGAAGGAATCGCGGGAGCACCCGTCCCCGCTGGAGTGCGTCGTCATGAGTCGTAATCGTCATCTTTCCCAGTTCATTCATCTAGGTACGGTTGTCATTCTTGGTTCATCCCTCCTGGCCGCGGGTTGCGGCCCATCATCGACAACGGCGGAAGCAGCGCCCGAGACCGCGGCGGCCATGGCGCCGGTGATCGATGTGCCGGTGGTGAAAGCGTCGGTTGGAACGATTGAAGCATCGCTCGAGATTTCCGGAACGCTGACGCCGCGCAGCCGCGTGGCGGTAAAGCCGAAGCTGCCGGGCACGCTGGAACAGGTGCTGGTCGATATCGGCGACCCGGTGTCGATGGGCCAGACCATTGCCACGATCGATCGCCGCGAAATCGATGCGCAGCTGGATGCCTCGGTGGCGGCCGTCGCGGTTGCGAAGGCCTCGCTCGACAACACTGAAGCCGGACTCGCGAACGCAGTGCTCGAACACGACCGCGCGAAGAACCTGTTTGAAAAGGGCGCGCTGCCCCGCCAGCGCCTCGAGGGCGCCGACACCGCGCACCGGGCCGCCGTCGCGCAGCGCGATCTCGCCACCGCCAACCTGGCGCAGGCGAATGCCGCGCTGCGGCGCGCGCGCGAAGTGCAGCGCAACGTCACCGTCACCTCGCCGGTCACCGGTTTCGTAGTGGAACGCAACTACGACGCCGGCGCCATTCCCGGCGACCTGCCCATCGTGGTGGTGGCCGATCTGCGGCAGATGAAGCTCGAAGCCGGCGTGTCGGAGCTCGACGCCGGCCGGCTGCGCGTGGGCATGAAGGCGCAAGTGCAGGTACAGGCCAAGCCGGGTGACACGTTCCTCGGCCAGCTCGCCGCCATCGCGCCGGAAGTTGACGAACGCAACCGTCATTTCAAGATCGACGTGCGTGTGCCCAACGAATCGCGTGCCCTGCTGTCGGGCATGTACGCGACGGCGCGCATCATCGAAGCGACCAAGACCAACGCGGTGGTCGTGCCGAAAGAAGCGGTCACGACCAGGGACGGCAAGCGCGTTGTCCAGAAGGTGGACGGCAGCACGGTATCGACCGTCGAAGTGACCGAAGGCCTCACCGATGGAACACGCGTGCAAATCGTCAGCGGCCTCGCCGCCGGGGATCTGGTGCTCGCCGATGCGCGGCGTCAGTTGGCGGCCGGAGCTAAGGTTCGCGGTATCGCAGGTAGATAGCTATGTGGATCTCAGATACATCAATTAAACGACCCGTCTTCGCGACGATGGTCATCGTCAGCTTCATGGTGCTGGGCATCGTGTCGCTGGGACGGCTCGGCATCGACCTCTTTCCGGAGGTCAACTTTCCGTTCGTGAACGTGATCGTGCCGTACCCCGGCGCCGGTCCCGAAGAGGTCGAAACGCTCGTGACGCGGCCCATCGAGGACGCGGTCGCCGGCATCAACGGCGTCAAGCGCGTGATCTCGACGTCCACCGAGGGCCTGTCGATGGTCGGCATCGAGCTGCGGCTCGAGATCGATCCGCAGGCGGCTACGGCGGAGGTGCGCGAGAAAGTCGCGGCGATCCGTGCTCGCCTGCCCGAACAGATCAAGGACCCGACCATCAACCGGTTCGACGTGTCGGCGCTGCCGATTGCGACCTACGCGGTCGGCTCGGCGACGCTGCCGTCCGACGTGACGCGCCGGATGGTGGAGGACGATCTCAAGCCGCTCCTCGGCCAGATCGACGGCGTAGCGGCCATCGAAGTGAACGGCGGCCAGGTGCGCGAGCTGCAGGTCAACCTCGACCCGCGGCGCCTCGAAGCGTTGAATCTTCCAATCACCGAGGTCGCAGCGAAACTCGCCGCCGACAACCTGGATGTGCCCGGTGGGCAGGTCCGGCGCGACGGCAAGGCGGTTTCGCTGCGCACTCAAGGGCAATACCAAACGGCGTCGGAGATCGAGAATGTGATTCTCCGCTCGAGCGGCGGCTCGACCGTGCGCGTCAGGGACGTCGGCACGGTGGTCGACGGCTACCAGGACCGCACATCGACCACCCGTTTGAACGGCGAGGACGCGGTGTCGTTCTCCGTGCGCAAACAGTCGGGCGCCAACACCGTCGAGGTGCAGCGCAAGCTTGATGCGGCGCTGGCCAAGGCGACGCCGAGCTTCCCGCAGCTGCAGATCAAGATGGTGCACACGGACGCGGAAGCCATCATGGAGAACGTCACGGACGTGCGCGCTCATATTATTTTTGGCGGCATCATGGCCGTGCTGGTGGTGTTCGTGTTCATGCGCGACTGGCGCTCGACGGCGATCACCGCGCTCGCGCTGCCGACCTCGGTGATCGCCACGTTCTTCTTCATGTATGCGATCGGCTTCACCATCAACATGATGACGCTGATGGCGCTGTCGCTCGTCATCGGCATCCTGATCGACGACGCGGTGGTGGTGCGCGAGAACATCTACCGCCACATGGAGCACGGTGAAGATCCGTTCACCGCCGCGCGCAACGGCACGTCGGAAATCGGGCTGGCCGTGATGGCCACGACCTTCACCATCCTGGCGGTGTTCCTGCCGGTGGGCTTCATGACCGGCATCGTCGGACAGTTCTTCAAGTCGTTCGCGCTGACCATCGCGTTTGCGGTGTCGATCTCGCTGCTGGTGGCCTTCACGCTCGACCCGATGCTGTCGTCGCGATTCGTGCGGTTCATCCCGCTCGAAGAGCGCACGCGTACCCGCACCGGCCGCTTTCTCGAGCGCGTCGGCGGTTTCTACGATCGTATCGATCGCCGCTATCACGGCCTGTTGGAATGGGCGCTCGCGCACCCGTGGAAAATCGTCGCCACCGCGGCGCTGGTGTTCTTTGCCAGCATGTCGACGCTGTCGGTGATCGGCACGGAGTTCGTGCCGCAGGAAGATCGCGGCGAATTCGCGGTGAACATCGAGGTGCCGGCCGGCACCGCTTTCGAGCAGACGGTGGCCCACGTGGCCGACGTCGAGACAGTGGTGAAGGAAATGCCCGAAGTCCGGCAGATCTTCTCCACGGTGGGCTTCGAGGGCAGCCCGCTCAAGGCGTCGCTGCGCGTCAAGGCCGGCAAGAAGCACGAGCGCGAGCGCAGTCTCGCTGAGCTCAAGGTCGATATCCGAGACCGCCTCAAGCAGATTCCGCTGGTGAAGATGACCGTGGCCGATCCCGAGTTCATGCAGGGCGCGCCGACCCAGGCGCCGCTCAGCGTGTTCCTGCGCGGCGACGACATGGCCGAACTGCAGCGCCTGAACGAAGAGGTGATCCAGAAGGTCCGCGCGGTGCCGGGTGCCGTTGACGTCGACAGCACGCTCGAAAGCGGCCAGCCCGAAATGGTCGCCGACGTGAATCGCGAGCTGGCTGCCGACCTCGGCTTCGACGTCGGTTCGGTGGCGATGCAGCTGCGCGGCATGGTCGAAGGCATCGTCCCCACGCGCCTCCGTGAGAACGACAAGGAGTACGACATTCGCGTCCGCCTCGCGCCGGAGTTCCGCAACGACTTCGAGGCCATCGCGCGCACGCCGCTCTACTCGCCCACCGGTTCGGTGGTGCGGGCGCGCGACATCGTCCGGCTGGATCCCGAAGTGGGTCCGGCGGCGATCGAGCGCGAGGCACGGCGGCGCCAGGCGAAGATCAACATCGAGCTGTCGGATCGTTCGCTCGGTGAGGTGACGGCTGATGTCGGCACAGTGATGGCGGGCATCGCCATGCCGCCGAACTTCGAGTGGGGCTTCGCCGGCGACGTCGAGATGATGGAGGAATCGGCGGCGGCGATGGGGCTCGCGCTGCTGCTGGCGATGGCATTCATCTACATCGTGCTGGCGTCGCAGTTCGAGTCGTTCCTCGAGCCGTTCCTGATCATGATCTCGCTGCCGCTGGCGCTGGTCGGCGCGCTGCTCGCGATCCTGCTCACCGGGAAGAACCTCGGCATGCCCGCCATGATCGGCGTCGTCATGCTGATGGGCCTGGTGACAAAAAACGCGATTCTGCTCGTCGACCTGACGAATCAATATGTTCGTGAAGGCGCGAGCGTCCGCGACGCGATACTCAAGGCCGGACCCGTGCGCCTGCGCCCGATCCTGATGACGACCATCGCGATGATCCTCGGCATGCTGCCGTCGGCGATGGGCCGCGGCGAAGGCAGCGAGTTCCGCTCGCCGATTTCGATTGCGACCATCGGCGGCCTGATCACGTCGACGCTGCTCACCTTGATCGTCGTGCCGGTGGCCTACCTGCTGCTCGCGCGCACGCTCGAGCGCGTCAAGGCGTGGCGCGCGTCCGGCGTCCGCGTGCCGCAAGCGGTGCGCGTGACCGGCGTGGTGCTGCTGGTGGCCGTCCTCGGTTGGCTGATCTCCACGACCACGGCATTCGCGCAGACCCCGCCTTCGCAAGGCCCGCTCACGCTGACGTTCAACCAGGCGCTGGAACGGGCGCTGTCGAACAACGAGGGCCTGAAGGTGGCGAAGGAGAAAGTGGTCGAGACGCAGGCGCGGGTGCAGGAGTCGAAGACCAACTACCTGCCGCAGCTGAACCTTGGCTACAACTTCACACCGGCGCAGCGGTTCCCGGTCATCAAGATTCCGGCCGGCGTCTTCGGTCCCGAAGAACAGACATTCCAGGCCGGGTTCGCGCAAAGAAACAGCCTGCAGTTGTTCGTCAGCCAGCCGCTCTACACCGGCGGCCGCTTGAACAATGCCTACGGCATCACCACGTCCTCGCTCGACGCCTCCAAGCTGGATCTCGACCGGACGCGACAGGACATCGAATACCGCGTGGTCGAGACGTTCTACTCCGCGTTGATGAACCAGCGCGGCGTGGCCGTGGCTGAAGAGCAAGTCCGCATGTCGGAGAAGCAGCTCGAGCTCGCCAGGGCGCGATTCGAATCCGGATCGGTGGCGCGGCTCGACGTGCTGCAGGCGGAAGTGGAACTGGCGAACGCGAAAGCGCGCCGCATCCAGCAGAAGGCGCTGGTCGACACCTCGATGCAGGGGCTCCGCAGCCTGCTCTCGCTGCCGCAAACGCAGCCGCTCACGCTCGCAGGGTCGCTCGACGAGCCGGTGGTCGGACACGCCCGCGAGGAGCTCGACCAGCGGCTGCCGGAACGGCCGGACCTCAGGGCGTTCACCGCCCGCCGCCAGTCCGCCGAGTATTCGGCGAATCTCGCCGACGGCGAGTGGAAGCCGAGCCTCGCCTTCACGGGCAACATGCAGTACCAGCAGGACTCGGTCGGATCGCTGCTGGCGCGCGACAACCAGAGCTACGCGTTCGGCCTGCAATTCAGCCTGCCCCTGTTTGCCGCGCCCGGCGCCGCGGCCCGGCGCAGCATTGCGCAGTCGCAGATGCGCCAGGCCGAGCACGGCCTGCGCTACGCCACCGACAACGCCCGGCTCGAGCTCGAGTCGGCGTGGACCGCGCTCGAGGCGTCGGCCGAAGTCGTGGCCACGCAGGAAAAGGCGCTGGAGATGGCCCGCGAAAGCGTGTCGATCGCCCAGGTGTCGTACGAGAACGGCGTGATCACATCGGCAGAGCTGAACGATTCGCAGGTCAGACTGCTACAAACGGAGTGGTTCCTGATGCAGGCGAAATACGCCCGGATCACCGCCGCGGCTCGCGCCCGGGTCGCGGCCGGCATTCCGTGAAGCACTTTGTGATATAAAGTAACCGTGCGCCTGGAAGAGCGGTGGACTCTCAAAAGCGTCGGCGTCGTTGGCGCCATCGGCGTCATCGGCGCCGTGCTCTTCTTCCCGTCTCTCTACCTGTTCGGCCTCTGGCTGGCGCCGCCCCGCCCCGTCCCTGAGGCGAGGCCCGCGCCGGCCCTCCTGCGAGAAGCGCTGTGGGCCCGGGCCAATGGCGGCCTATCCACCGAGTTCCGTCCGGTCAATCCGATCGCCGTCGTCCAGCATTTCACCTGCAAGGAACTGGCGGAGAATCATGACGATCCGAAGGACCGCGCGGAGCGCCTCGCGGACTGCCGAAAGCACCTGCCCGCCATTCAGGGTGTGGAGTACCTGGCGGGCGTGCACATGCGCGATCACCACTTCGAGCCCTCGTTCCGTACTGGCATCAGCCGTGTCGCCACGGCGGTCTGGATGACGCGATCGTGGACGCGCGAGGAGTTCCTCGATACGCTTGCCGAACGCAGTGAGTTTGGTCCTGGGTGGCGCGGCGTCGAGGCCGCATCGCGCGGCTACTTCGATCGTGCCGCCGCCGAACTGACGCTCCCGCAAGCGGCGGTGGTGGCAGCCTTCGTCGGCGATCGCGGCACCGACCCATGGTGCGAACCGGAGGCGGCCACGGGGATGCGCGATCGCATCCTGGAACGCCTCCGCGAGAACGGCGTGATTGACGACGTGGCATGGCACGCCGCGCTGTCGGCCCCGTTAGAGCTTGCGGCACCGCCGCCGGCGCATCGCTGTCCGAGTTAGCTGAAGGCACACATGCGACTGGAAGAGCGGCGGATCGTCAAGGTCGTCGTGGTGCTCGGCGCTCTCGGCGCAATCGGTGCCGTTGCCTTCCCGTTCGCGATCTACCTCTTCGGCCTCGCGCTGGCACCACCGCGACCGGCGGCCGAAAGCACGCCCCCACCTACGGTGCTGCGCGACGCGCTTTGGGCGCGCGTCGACGGCGGCGGCGCCACCAACCTTCGTCCTATCAACCCGATCACCATGGCTCAGCTGTTCGCGTGTCTCGCGCAGGCGCCCGGCAACAATGACAATGAACGGATGCGCGAATGCCGGAATGTGATGCCGGGGTTTAGCGGCGTGGAGTACATCGCGAAGCTGCACATCGAGGATCACGGGGTGGTGCGCAATTCGTTCCGAGGAGGCCACAGCCACCTCGCGACCACGGTGTGGATGACGCGATCGTGGTCGAAGGACGACTTCCTCAACACGCTGGCGGCGCGCGGCCAGTTTGGGTTCGGCTGGCGCGGCGTCACCATGGCCGCATCAAGGTACTTCGGCAAGCAGCCGGCCGCCCTGACCGTATCCGAAGCCGTCTACATCGCGTCGCGACTCGGCGAGGTCGGCGACGATCCCTGGTGCCACTCGAAGACTGCGGTGGAGATGCGCAATCAGCTTCTCACCCGCATGGGCGAAAACGGCACAATCAGCGACGAGGATTTCCGGCACACCTCATCGGTCCCGCTCGAGTTCGCTCCCCCGCCCGAGGTTCGACCACCGTGCAGCAAGTAACTTCCCATCTTCTTTTCTACTGTTAACGCCTTCGAACGAGCGACGGACGACGCCGGAGAGTTAGCTTACGGTTTCTCAAAGAGGATCAAGCTGAGGGCATCTTTCGACGTGGGCAGATCCGTCTGTCCCGTTGGGAAGCCGTTCAGTTTGAGCAGGTAGGCAATCACATCCACGTACTCTTCGGGCTTCATCCCGCCCGGATCATCTTCCGGCATCGAGTCGCTGATCACGTCAAACATTTCCCACATCGGCTTGCCGGCGAAGCTCATATAGAACAAGTCGTCGGTAAACCGATTCGGCGCGTGACAGCTCGCGCATTTTGTCTTGAATAGCGCGATGCCGCGGTCGGCCTGCTCGGCGGTGTAGACACCGGCCTTCACCGACTTCATTTCTTGCGCGTCGGTGATGGCCATCGCCACCGCAGCGACAAGCCCGAAGCCCATCATTGCGAGCGCGAAGCGCGAGCCAGTCACTTCTTCTTCTCGATCTTGATTGTCGCCATCGCCGCGGCGTTACCTTGCAGCTCGGTGTCGCCGGTCGGGAATGCGTTGAGATGCAGGAAATACGCGAGGATGTCGCCGTACTCCTGCTGCTGCAGGCTCCCCGGATTGTCCTCGGGCATCGTCCCGCTGGCGATGTCCCACACGTCCTTGAGGGGCTTGCCGTCCCACGGCTCGAGGAACACGTCGCCGGTGAACCGCGCGGTATCGTGGCACGCGGTGCACTTGGCTTCAAACAGCTTCTTGCCGCGCTCGGCCTGTGCCGCCGTATACACGCCGTCGTTGGTCGTCTTGGTCGGGGCCTGGCCCTGGAGAGACGCCGCCCCGATCGCGACGGCCAGTGCGGTTCCACCCACGAAAAGAATCGGACGCATCATCGGTTACGCCTGCAGCTTTCCAAAATGTTGCTCGTAACGAGCGGTGAACTCTTTCCAAGTATACGCATGAGACGTGCCGCCTAGGTGCTCGAGGGCGTAGGTCGCCGCCACACTGCCCAGCCGGCCGCACACGCCGTAGGGTGCGCCAATCGCCAGGCCTTTCATGAACCCGCCGCGAAACGCATCGCCGACGCCGGTGGGATCGGCAATACGATCCGGCGCGACCGCCGGCACATCTTCAACGCCGTCGCGTGTATGGATACTGCAGCCCTTCTCACCCTTGGTAATCACAAGCAGCGGCGCGTGCTTGAGGATGTCGGCTTCGCCCATCGCGGTCTTCTGGCGCACCAGTTCCATCTCGTAGTCGTTGACAATCACCATGAACGCGCCGGTCACGCCGCTGGCCAGCTGCGCCCCTTCCATGCGCGCGCACTGCTGGCCGGGATCCCAGATGTATTTCACGCCCATCGTTGCGCACTCTTCCGCGTACTGCACCATGCCTTCCGGATCGTTCGGCGCCACGATTACCATCGCATCCTTGATGCCGGGCACGGTCCGCATCGACAGCTCGCCGGCGTTCGCCATGGCGCCGGTATAGAACGACGCGATCTGATTTTCGTGTTGATCGGTGCTGCAGAAGAACGACGCGCAGAACTTGCCGTCGATCATCTTGACCAGCGACGTGTCGATGTTCACCGCATCCATCCACGCGCGGTAATCCGGAAAGTCCTGACCGGCCGTGGCCATCAGGTACGGCCGTTCGCCCAGCAGCGCAATCGTGTACGCGATGTTCGGGCCGCAGCCGCCGCGGCGCTTGTCCATCGAATCCACGAGAAAGCTCAACGACAGGCGACGCATGTGCTCCGGCAGGAAGTGCTCGGTGAACTTGCCGGGAAACGACATCAGGTAATCGAACGCGATCGATCCAGTAACAATGAGTTTCATGAGGGCTTGAGGTCCTGTGGGCTTGAGGGCTTGACAATCACTTCACGTACTTCCCAATGAGCGGCGCGAGATCGCGCTTAACTTTTTCAGGAATCGCGTCTTTATGCGTCAGGATGGCGCTGCGTAGCGCGTGATGAGCCGGATCGCGGTGGGTCACGTCGAGTCGCTCGACGACTTTCGCGATCACTTCCTGCGCCATCTTCACGTTGGCGGTGAGGTAGCCGATGATCATGTCGATGGTCACCGAATCATGCTCGGGGTGCCAGCAGTCGTAATCGGTGACGAGCGCCATGGTCGCGTAGGCGATCTCGGCTTCACGCGCGAGCTTGGCTTCCTGCAGGTTGGTCATGCCGATCACGTCGCCGCCCCACGACCGGTAGAGATTCGATTCGGCCAGCGTCGAGAACTGCGGTCCTTCCATGCACACGTAGGTGCCGCCGCGGTGCGCGCGCGCACCCGCCTCGGTGGCGCACACCGCGGCCAGCCCGGCGAGATGCTCGGAAAACGGGTGCGCGAAGCCGACGTGCGCCACGATGCCGTTGTTGAAGAAGGTGCTGATGCGGCCGCGGGTGCGATCGATGAACTGGTCGGGGAAGACGAGGTCGGTCGGCGCGTATTTCTCCTGCAGGCTGCCCACCGCGCTCGCCGAGACGATCCACTCGACGCCAAGCAGCTTCATCCCGAAAATGTTGGCGCGGTAGTTCAGCTCGCTGGGATTCAACCGGTGTCCAGCGCCATGACGCGCCAGGAACGCCACCCGCTTGCCACGCAAGGTAGCCAGCACATACGAACCCGACGGATCGCCAAACGGCGTGGTCAGGACTCTTTCTTCACGATCGGTCAGCTCGGCCATGTCGTACAAGCCGCTGCCGCCAATGATTCCGATCTTCACGGACATCAAATAACCCTTTCGACGAAACGCTTGCCGTCCTTCTCCCTCAGGTATCCGGCGGCCATCGATGGATCATGCTCGAAGAACAGCAGGTACTCACGCGCGATGGCCTCGGGCGCAAACGCGCGCTTGAACGCCAGCGTGTCCATTGGATACAGGTCGTACCCCATCAACCACGGATCTGGAACGTGCACCGAGGTCGGATACATGTCCGCCGTAAACACTGCCGTCTTGCCGGCGGACTCGATCATGACCACCTGGTGATGGGCCGTGTGCCCGCCTGACCGTCGGTACCGCACTCCCGGAATAATCTCCGCGCCATCATCGACGAGCGTCAGCACGCCCGCATCCTTCAACGGCACGAAGTTCTCCTGGAGATAGCTGGCGCGATTGCGCTCGTGCGGATGTGTGGCGTCTTCCCATTCCGCGCGGTGCGCGATGTACTTGGCCTTTGGGAACCGCGGCACGATGGCGCCGCTCTTCCCGAGCGCGGTAAAGCCGCCGACATGATCGAAATGCAGGTGGCTGGCGAGCGCGATGTCGATGTCCTCGACCGTGAGACCTGCCTCCGCGAGCGCGTGATCGAGGTGGTAGCGGCGATCGAGCTTGTAGATTTGCGCACTCTTCGCGTCCATCTTGTCGCCGCAGCCGGCATCGATGATCATCGTGTGCGTTCCGCTGCGGACAATCAGCGGGCGCATGGTGAGCGGAATGCGGTTCGAGTCGTCCGACGGCAGCCGTTTTTCCCACAGACTTTTCGGGACCGTGCCGAACATGGCGCCGCCATCGAGCGCGAAAAAGCCGTCCGAAAGGGTGACCAGCTCGAGGTCGCCGAGCGTGCGCCGGCCCACGGTCTTGAACAGCTCCACCTTCGGCGCCGGCTGCTTGAGCTCAACGAGCACCCCATGCGCCGCTGACGGGTGGATGAAGGCGACCATGGCGCCTTCGGCGCCCGGCCGCGCCCGCTCGTCGATCAGGCGAATGCCGCGGCTCTTTAAATGGGCCAACGCGGCATCGATGTCGTCCACGCGCAGGGCCACGTGGTGTATTCCCGGCCCTCGCTTATCCAGGTATTTCGCAATCGGCGAATCAGGCGCGGTGGGCTCGAGCACTTCGAGCGTCGACTGCCCCGTCGACAGAAAATGGGCGCGCACCTTCTGCGACCGAATCTCCTCGCTCATCTCCACGTGGAGCCCCAGCACGTCTTTGAAAAACGCGAGCGAGGCTTGCAGATCGCTCACCGCGATCCCAACGTGATCGAGTACCGCCTTCATTTCTGTTTGAGAACCTTCGACAGAATATCCGAAGCCGCGGTGTAGGGGTCGACCTCCCGCTTCGCGATGCGGTCCACGAGCGCCTCGAACTCCGCCGGGCCCAGCAGGTGCTTCTCGACGTGCTCCATGAAACGGTGCGTCAGCAGGTCGCGCAGGCGGAACTCGTTGCGCGCCTTGAGCCGCCGGGCGCGGGTGCCTTCGGAATGGGTGCGAAACGCCTTAATCGTCTCCCACAACTCGGGCACGCCGCGGCCGGTGGTGGCTTCGGTCTTCACAATCGGCGGGCGCCATTCGCCTTCGCCGAAATGCTGCAGCGCGAGATTCGATTCGATCGACGTCACCATGCGGTCGGCGCCGTCGCGATCGCACTTGTTCACCACGAAGATATCGGCGATCTCCATGATGCCGGCCTTGAGCGCCTGCACATCGTCTCCGGTGCCGGGCACGAGCACCACCACCGAGATGTCCGCGGTCCGGACGATGTCGACCTCGTCTTGACCGACGCCGACCGTTTCGATGATCACGAGGCTCTTGCCGGCGGCGTCGAGCACCAGCGCCGCATCGCTCGTGGCCCGCGCCAGGCCGCCCATATGGCCGCGCGTCGCCATGCTGCGGATGAACACGTCGGGGTCCTGCGCGTGCGCCTGCATGCGCACGCGGTCACCGAGAATCGCACCGCCTGTGAAGGGGCTGGTCGGATCAACCGCGATCACCCCCACGGTTTCGGACGCTTGACGTGTTTCCGCGGCCAGCCGGTCGACCAGCGTGCTCTTGCCTGCGCCCGGCGGGCCGGTGATGCCGATCAGGTAGGTGCGGCCGGTGTGCGGAAAGATGTCGCGAACGAGCGCGGCCGCGCCGTCGGCCTCGTCTTCGATCAGCGAAATCGCGCGGGCCATCGCCCGCGCGTCGCCGGACCGCACGCGCTCAGCCAGAGAGAGAGACATCTGTGCCTAATCAGTGTCGAATCGGTGGCTGGCTCAGGCGGCGAGAAGCTGCCGCGCAATCACGAGGCGCTGCACCTCGCTGGTGCCTTCGCCAATGGTCAGCAGTTTGACGTCGCGGAAATACTTCTCGGCTGGATAGTCCTTTACGAAGCCGTAGCCGCCGTGCATCTGCACACAGTCCTCGGCGGCACGCACCGCGATCTCGCTTGAATAGAGTTTGGCCATCGCCGATTCCAACGTCATGCGCCGGCCCTGGTCCTTCAACCAGGCCGCCCTGTGCGTCAGCACGCGCGCGGCTTCCACGCGCGACGCGTGCTCCGACAGCCGCTCCTGGATTGACGGGAACGAGGCGATCGCGCGCCCGAACTGCTTGCGTTGGGCGGTGTAATCGCGGGCGGCTTCATACGCACCCTGCGCGAGACCTACCGACAACGCGGCAATGCCGATGCGGCCGGCGTCGAGCACCTGCAGCGTCTGGATGAAGCCCTGGTCCTCCTCGCCGATCATCTGCGCGGCCGACACGCGGCAGTTCTGCATGATCACTTCGGTCGTTTCGCTGGCGCGCATCCCAAGCTTGTCTTCCTTCTTGCCGGCGAGCAGGCCGCCCATGCCGCGCTCGAGGATGAAGGTCGAAATGCCTTTCGGGCCTTTCGATTTGTCGGTCACGGTCATGACCACGAGCGTGTCGGCCGAGGTGCCGTGCGTGATGAACGCCTTCGAGCCGTTCAGCACCCAGCAATCACCGTCTTTGACCGCCGTGGTCCGCATCGCCGCGGCATCGCTGCCCGAGCCCGGCTCGGTGAGGCCCCACGCCGCCAGGGTTTCACCCTTCGCCAGCGGCACGAGGTATTTCTGTTTTTGTTCTTCGTTCGCGAACATCGCGATGTGCGCGGCGCCAAGACCGTTGTGCGCCGCCACCGACAATGCCACGCTGGGATCGACGCGGGCGAGCTCTTCGATGCAGATGCAGTAGTCCACCGCGCTCATGCCGGCACCCCCGTACGACTCGGGGAACTGGATGCCCATCAACCCGAGCCCGGCGAGCTTGGGCAACAACTCCTGCGGAAAGTGCTGCGCTTCATCCCACTCCATCACGTGGGGCCGCAATTCCGTTTCCGCGAACTCGCGAACGCTTCGTCGCAGGAGCTGTTGCTCGTCAGTCAGCGCAAAATCCATGCAGCTAATTATAGCTGCCGGCGTACGTAGAGGCAGGACTTCAGTCCCGCCTTCTGGCGGGCGGGTCTAAAGACCCGCCCCTACGTGTTGTCAGTAGTAAACGACCACCCGGAAGTTCCCCGAGTTGTCTGTAAGAACGTCATCATTGATCCCCAGATACAACCGGCCCGCGGAACGCATCCGGACGGGACCAGTCTCATCACCGATAAAGAAGAAGTCGTTGCCAGTGCCGATCTTGCCAATCAGTGCGGCCGCGTTCCGATTGCCCATCGGGCGGTTCGGGTTCGCGGGCGAGTTGCGCTCTCCCGCCGGACCGTCGCGGCGATCCTTGCCCCACCGCACCTGGCCCGTGGACTCGAAGTGGACGGTCTGGCCGGCGCGCACGTCGACGCCGGTGTCGTTCCACGCGACATCGGCGGAAACGATCGTCTGGCGCTCGCGCATGCCCGACGGACGGCCGCCGCTCGCGAAGTCGTTGCTACCACTACTCGATCGACGGGTATCTTCGAGCTCGATCCGCACCACCTCTTCACGATCGAGCCGCAAGGAGCGGCCACTGCCGAAGCTGCGGCGCTCTTCGAATTCGATGGTGCCGTTCCTGAACGAGACCAGCTCGCCCTGCACGCGCGAACCGTCGCGGAGAAAGAGCGTGTCGGCCTGCAAGCCGGCGGTGAACACCAGCAGCATGGCACTTCGAGCGATCCAACGTTGGGGAATCATCTGTAGCCTCCTCCGGACATTTTCCGGGACTTGCCGGTTACCACTGCGAATTCCATGCCTGAGCTGTGGCGTCTGTCTTGCACTTATCGGCGGATGGTTCGTGGGATCATAGTGTCCGGAGGACGCATGACACCCGTTGCACGGACCCGCACGTTCGCACCCGCTCTCGCACTCACTTTCGTCTTTTTGGCTTCCGCTGCAACCCCCGCACGCGCCGACGTCACCGCCTTCCTGGGGCTGTCGCCCACCCCGGAAAACCACTTCCTCCGCGGCTTCAGCGGCGGCGTCTCGCTGATCATCATCGGCTTCGAATTCGAGTACGCGAAGTTATCGGAGGATGATGTCGAACAACTCCCCGGCCTGCAGACGTATTCAGGCAACGTGCTGGTGCAGACGCCGACGAGATTGCAGTTGTACGCCACGATCGGCGGCGGCGGCTACCGCGAGGCCCTCGGCGAGAGGCAAGAAACACACGTGGGGGTTAATATCGGCGGCGGCGCGAAGATCCCGTTGATTGGTCCGCTCCGCGTGCGCGTGGACTACCGGGTGTTCCAACTGCGAGGCGAGCCGATTCACTCGACCTATCAGCGCTTTTATGTGGGCGGGAATATCGCGTTCTAGCGGCCACCCGGCTTCTTCGGTGGGGCCGGCGCCACGGACATGTGTGCGAACTCGGCCAGGTTCAATTTCGTCGGCGGCGCAGCAAAGGCATCCTGGTATTTCGTCAGGAGTTCCGGCGCGAGCTCTTTCACGAGCTGGTCGAGCAGGAGCGACGGACGATAGTCGAATTCAGGCACTGCCGGCGCCAGCATGTGAATGAATATCGCGTTTCCCTTGGCGTCACTCTCAATGGCCTTGAACACGCGCCACCCTTTCGCGGCCGCGGCGCGCTTGGGATCGGTGTCCTTGGCGAGGGCCTCCTGCAGCGTCTGGATCACTAGCTCGTAGTCAGCCAGCGACGTGGGCTTGACGGTCACGAGCAACAACCCGGCGTCCGACGTGAATTGTGACGATGCGGGATCGGCTGGGGGCGCGGGCTTGTCAGTGGCAGGAGCTTGGGGTGTTACTGCCTGAGCCAGCAGGAAAACGAACGCGAGGAGAACACTCACCTTGAGGATGTGTCCCGGAACCTGGGTCCCGGGACACCTTGGTGCCTACGGAAGCTTGTTCAGCGGGATGATCTGCCGTCCGGCGAACGCTTCTTTGTACTTGTTGAACATGTCCGTCGCTTCCGACGGGAACACCTCGTGAATAATTCGGGTGATGTCGTACTCCTGATCCTTCACCACCGGATCCGCGACGATGATGTAGGCGGTGTTGCCGCCCATCGCAGTCGGGGACTTGAAGAATTTCAACCCCGCCAACTGCTGCTTGCGCTCCGCCTTGTCGTTCTTGGCGAACGCCTCTTTGTACTTCGCGACGACGGTCTCGAAATCAGCAGCCTTGTCGGGCTTAATCAGCACGATCATCACGGCCGACTCGCCTTCCAAGGTGAGGACAGGCTTTGTCGGCTCCTGCGCCTCTGCCACGCCCGCCATAGCCAGCGTGAGACCCGCCAGCGCAATCCCAGACACTAAGACCTGAATTCCTCGAAGCATTGCTCAGCCTCCTTCAAACGAAAGGTCGCTACTTTACCGTACCGGACCGCCGATGAAAACCGCCATGACATCATTAGCCAAAAGCATGCCACGCCGGGTCAATCTGAGGCGGCTGCCGGGTTCATGGACCAGCAATCCCGCAGATACGTAAGGTGCTAAGTCTGGACCGTAACGTGCCCAGATATCAATACCGTGTCGGCCGGATACCGCCGCAAGGTCCACCCCGTCCGCCAGACGCAGCCCCATGAACAAGGCTTCTTCCAGCTTCTCTTCGGCGGTCAGGACGCGGCGATCGAGCCGCACATCCGTCCCCGCCCTCACCCGATCAATATAGTCGGTTGTCCCACTCACCGTGCGCCACCGCTCGCCGCGAAACGTCGCGTGCGCTCCGGACCCGAAGCCAAGCCAGTCACCTTCCTGCCAGTACTTAAGGTTGTGACGCGAGCGGCGCGAGCGTGGCCGGGCGACGTTGGAAATTTCATACTGTTCGAACCCGCCGCGCTCGAGCCGCGCCAGCCCCTCGAGATACATTTCCGCCGCATCGTCGTCCGGTGCGGGCGACAGACCGGCCCGCGCCATTTCGTCGCGAAGCGGCGCATTGGGGTAAATCTCCAGCAAATACAGCGATGCGTGATCGGGCTGCAGCGCGATCAGCGCCTCCACCGACTCCAGCCAGTGCGCTTGAGTCTGCCCCGGGAGCCACATCATGAGGTCGAGGCTCAGGTTGTCGAACCCCGCCGCGCGCGCGAGAGCCACCGCTTGCCTCGCGGTCTCGGACGAATGGAGACGGCCCAGACGCTGGAGCTCCTCGTCCCGAAAGGATTGGACACCGAAACTGAGTCGATTGACGCCGGCCTCACGAAAGCCGTCAAGGGTTTCTCCCGAGGACGATTCCGGGTTCGCTTCGAGCGTGATTTCGGAGTCGGCCGCCATTTCAAAACTGTCGCGGCACGCCTGGATGATGCGCGCCACTTCCTGCGGCTGGAGTAACGACGGCGTACCGCCGCCAAAGAAAATGGTGTCGGCCGTGATCGAGGAGTCGGCCGCCAGGTGAATATCCGCGATCAACGCGTCCACATAGCGTTGCCTCAGCCCATCGTCATGAAGGCCGCGGTTGAAGTTGCAGTAATTACAAATCGCGTGGCAAAAGGGGATGTGGAGGTAGATCCCGGCCGGCGTGCTACTTACTTCCTGCTCTCCCACCCGACCAGTTTAGTTCGTACTGTTGGCCGGAATCCCTGAGACGAGCGCGCGCCATGCCCTTTTTCTTGGGCTCCATCGACGAAGACTTGCGAACATTCTGCGATGAGGCCGGCGAATTCTTCTGCCATTCGGCAATTTTTTCCGCCGAGGCGTGCGGGCCGACTTCGCGCACGTCGGCGCCCTGGATCTCCACCCAATCGCACATTTCGACCAGCCGCGACCGGGTGCGGGCGCCAAGCTGGAAAATAAAACCCTGCGGATCGGTGTTATCCGGCGAGTCGACGAGATTGCTCGTGAAAATCGTGGCGCGCCGCGCGTTATAGCGAGTGTTGACGACCAGTCCGAGGGTTTCCTGCACCCATTCGGAGGTCTTCTCCGCGCCCAGGTCGTCGAGGACGAGCAGGTCGGCCTCGAGCACCGGAGCAAGCACGTCCATCTCGGTTTCTTCGTTGCCGCGGTTGAAGGTTTCGCGCACCAGCCGAAGCAGCTCGCGGGTTTCGAAGAAAAAGCCGCGGGCGCCCTTGGTCCGGATCACTTCCTTGAGGATGCCGGCCGCAAGATGGGTCTTGCCCACGCCGTGCGGGCCGAACAACAACAGGCCCTTGTCGACCGCCGGGAACGCTTCGACAAACCGCGTTGCGCGCCGGAACGCCTCGCGCTGGGTGTCCATGTCGTGCTCGAAGGTCGCCAGCTCGCATCGGGCATAGCGCGCCGGTACCCGGGCGTCCTTCAGGAGCCGCTCGACCAGGTCGCCCCGCCAGCAGTCGCAGCGCGTCAGCCGCTCAACGCCGTCAACCGTCACGCTTTTCCAGCGTGACCCGTGGCAAATCTCGCAATCCACTGGACTAGTTCAGATAACCGCGCAACACGCTGTGCTGGCGAAGAGCGTGCAGCGTGCCGGTGTTGATGTGGCTTTTCCTGCGAATCTTGCGCAGGTTTCTCCGACGGCTTTGCTCGCGGATGTGGGCGGCAAAATCTTCAGCGTCGCTCGTCGCGGGCTCCCTGACGTCCTGCCCGGCGGCGGCAGATTGCGCGTATTCAATCGCCACGCGAATGGCCTCGATCTGCCGGCCCTGCGTGACGGCGGCCAGCAATCCCGCAATGGTCGTTTCCGCGCCGTGGCCGGTTTCGGCCAGCAAATGCATCATGGCCTGGCGGATCCACCACATCGCCGCGAGCTGAAAGTCCGTGTTCCGTGTTGGATCGAAACGCCGTGCCGCTTCGATGAGTCCGAGGTTGCCTTCGTGAATCAAGTCGAGCAGCGGCACGCCGAGCCGGCGAAACCGTTTCGCATAGTGCACAACGATGCGCAAGTTGGATTGCACGAGACGCCCGAGCGCGTCTTCATCACCGTGCTGCTGGAACTGCTGGCCGAGCTGACGCTCGTCATCCGGTGTGAGTGATGGAAAATTTGAAATCTCGCGGAGGTAAGCGTGAAGGGTTGGTGATTCAGACGCTAATGATTCGAACTTCCTGACCACGGTGAGCGAATCTTATCACCGGATCTTTGTCATGCACCGCGAGATTTTTTTGTGGTTTCACTTTTTGTGACGGTCGCATCCGGCTTCGCTGCGCGTACCTGAATCGGTCGGCGAAGCTTTCACGAGTGCAGTGCCGAGCCGTTGCTCCCAATCGTCGATGCCGCGCTCGAGCTCGCGCTTCACATATTCCATGAATTCGTTGACTTCACCCTGCATCTGTTCCATTTTTCGACGCATGTTGAGGATGATCTCGACGCCGGCGAGGTTGACGCCCAAATCTCGGGTTAATGCCAGAATAGTTTCGAGCTGCTCGAGATCGTCTTCGGAATACAGCCGAGTGTTTCCTTCCGTTCGTGAAGGTTTGAGCAACCCTTCCCTTTCGTACAGGCGCAGCGTTTGCGGGTGGATGTTGTAGCGCTGCGCCACCGCGCTGATCATGAAATACGCTTTGCCCGATCGCTTCGTCATTGCTCCCTGACGCTCTCGCCGTTGATCCGGCCAAATTCGCGCAGTATTTCCTTCGATCGCTCGTCGAGCATCTTCGGCAGCTTCAGCCGCACTTCCACGACGAGGTCGCCGCGTCCGCCGTGCCGCGACGGCGCGCCGCGATCGCGCAGCCGGAACCGCTGGCCGGATTGCGTGCCGGGCGGCACCCGCAGCCGCACCGGGCCGTCCGGCGTCTCGATGTCGAATTTCGCGCCGAGGCCGGCTTCGTGCACGGCGATCGGGACGGTCATGTGCAATTCGTCCCCTTCACGCCGGTAAACCGGGTGCTCGGTAACGGTTACGTCGATCAACAAATCGCCGGCCGCGCCGCCGCGAACGCCGGCGTGGCCCTTCCCCGGAATGCGCACCCGCGCTCCATCCGCCACCGCGGGCGGAATCCGGACCGTCAACGTTTCCGACCGCGGCTCCACGCCCTGGCCGTGGCACGGCGCGCACTCTTCCTGTTTCAGGCGGCCTTCGCCGCCGCAGATCGGGCACGTCTTCGCAAACACCATGTGCCCGCGCACCGATCGCACCGCGCCCGTGCCTTCGCATGACACACAGCGCGTTTCGGCCACGCGCTGGAAGCCGCTGCCCGCGCAGGCGCGGCACACGACCTGCCGCGTCACGATCACGGTCCGCTGCACGCCGTGCCACGCTTCTTCAAACGTCAACGTGGTGCGCGCGTGGATGTCGGCGCCGTGCTCGGCGCCTTCGGCCGGCTTGGTCGCGCGCTTCGACAGCACTTCCTCGAACAACTCGCCAAACGTGGTGGTGCGCTCCGCGTAGACGCGATTCGAAAAATCAAACCCCGCAAACCCGAACGACGGGTCATCGTCCTGTGGATGGGCCGCGCCCAGCTGGCCGGCGTCGTAGCGGCGCCGCCGATCCGGATCCATCAACGTCTCGTAGGCGTCGAGCACCTGGCGGAAACGCGCCTCCGCCTCCCGGTCGCCCGGATTGATGTCCGGATGCAACCGGCGAGCAAGCCGCTTGTACGCCCGCTTGATTTCTCCCGCGGGCGCACCGCGCTCAACGCCGAGGACGATGTAAAAATCCATTTCTGGCTACTGGCTACTTCTTGTCGTCTTCAACTACCTCTGCGTCGATGACGTCGCCTTCGGATTTCTGCTCCGCACCCTGTGCACCTTGTGCACCCTGCGCACCTTCTGCACCCTGCTCACCCTGCGCACCCTGCTGCACCCTGCGCACCCTGCGCACCCTGATTCTTATAGAGGGCCTCGGACGCCTTGTGCTGCGCCTGCATCAGCACATCCATCGCGCGGCTCATGCCCGCCGTGTCGTTCCCGTCGATCGCTTTCTTGAGCTCGGCCATCGCGTTCTCGATAGCGTTCTTGTCGCTGATCGGGATCTTCTCGCCGGCGTCCTTGATCATCCGCTCCGCCCCGTAGAGAGACTGGTCGGCACGGTTGCGAATCTCGATCTCCTCACGCCGTTTCTTGTCGGCTTCGGAGTTCGCTTCGGCCTCGCGCATCATGCGATCGACCTCGTCCTTGCTCAGGCCCGAGGACGCAGTGATGGTGATCTTCTGTTCCTTCTGCGTGCCGAGGTCCTTGGCCGAGACGTTGACGATGCCGTTGGCGTCGATGTCGAAGGTGACTTCGATCTGCGGCACGCCGCGCGGCGCGGGCGGCAGGCCCACGAGGTGGAAACGGCCGAGCGTGCGGTTGTCGCGCGCCAGCGGGCGCTCGCCCTGCACCACGTGCACTTCGACGCTGGTCTGGTTGTCGGACGCGGTCGAGAACACTTCGCTCTTGCGCGTCGGAATCGTGGTGTTGCGCTGGATCAGCGGCGTCATGATCCCGCCCATGGTTTCGATGCCCAACGAGAGCGGTGTGACGTCAAGCAGCAGCAGGTCCTTGACCTCGCCGGCGAGCACGCCGGCCTGGATGGCCGCGCCCACGGCGACCACTTCATCCGGGTTCACACCCTTGTGCGGGTCCTTGCCGAAGATCTCCTTGACGATCGCCTGCACGCGCGGGCTGCGCGTCGATCCGCCGACGAGCACCACCTCGTCGATCTTCGACGCGTCGAGGCCGGCATCGGCGAGTGCCTGCTTGGTCGGCCCGACAGTCTTCTGCAGCAAATCTTCGACGAGCGACTCGAACTTCGCGCGCGTCAGCTTCATCGCGAGGTGCTTCGGCCCGCTCGCGTCCGCGGTGATGAACGGCAGGTTGATCTCCGTCTCCATCACCGTCGACAACTCCATCTTCGCCTTCTCAGCGGCCTCGCGGAGCCGCTGCAACGCCATACGGTCTTTGCCGAGATCGATGCCGTCGCTCTTGCGGAACTCGTCGATGATCCACTCGATCACGCGTTGATCGAGGTTGTCGCCGCCCAGGTGCGTGTCGCCGTTGGTGGACTTCACCTCGACGACGCCCTCGCCGACTTCGAGAATCGAAATGTCGAACGTGCCGCCGCCGAAGTCGTAGACGGCGATGGTCTCGTCCTTCTTCTTGTCGAGACCGTAGGCGAGCGCCGCGGCGGTGGGCTCGTTGACGATGCGCATCACCTCGAGGCCGGCGATCTGACCCGCTTCCTTGGTGGCCTGGCGCTGCGCATCGTTGAAGTAGGCAGGCACGGTGATCACGGCTTTCGTCACCGGCTGGCCAAGATAATCCTCCGCCGCCTGCTTCAACTTCTGCAGGATCATCGCCGAGATCTGCGGCGGCGCCAGTTCCTGTTCGCTTGCCTTGATGCGCACGTCGCCGTTGCCGGCACGTTCGACGCGATACGGCACCATCTTCATTTCTTCGCTGACTTCGTCGAAGCGGCGGCCCATGAACCGCTTGATCGAGAAGATGGTGTTCTCGGGATTGGTGACGGCCTGCCGCTTGGCCACCTGGCCTACGAGCCGCTCGCCGGTTTTGCTGAAGGCAACAACCGAGGGGGTGATGCGGCTGCCTTCTGCGTTCTGAATGACGGTGGGCTGATCGCCTTCCATCACTGCGACCACGGAGTTAGTGGTACCGAGGTCGATGCCGATAATTTTGCTCATCCCCTTAGTATGAAATCTGAGTGTAGGGGCGTCAACCTCTACCTCGTGGATCCCGGCTCCCGGCTCCCCGCTGCCGTCAGAAAGTCGCTGGTATACTGAGGTTTAGCGACCTGAGCCTGTTGAAAGTTGTGCCTGCCATGCTCGTTCCGGCAATTCGTCTCGTTCTGACGGTTGGCCTTGGCCTGCTTTTCGCCTCCCCTTTGCTTGCCCAACCGACCGTTGGCCATTTCTCGCACGTCGAGGGATCGGTCACGCGGCTGCACCGCTTTGCACCTGCCAGCGCGCGAAACGGGCTGGTGCTGCTCACCGGCGACCAGGTGCACGTCGCGATGGGGCGCGCCGAGATCACACTGACGGACGGCAGCGCGCTGCAGCTCGATGAACACACGCGAGTGGCGCTTCATGCCGTCGATCGTTTTCAAGTGCTTGACGGCCGCGTGTTCGTGCAGAGCAGCGGCGCGGGTCCACTGATTGTCGAAGCCAGCGGGCGCCGTTTACATGTGGCGCCTGGCAGCGCGGCGGAAGTCACCGCGACCAACAGCGACCTGCTCGTCCGCGTGGTCGACGGTGACGCGCGCATCGAGTCGTCTTGGGGAAGCGAGGCGGTGGCCGCAACGCAGAGCGCGTTCGTGTCGGGACTAACCGGCCGGCCATTTGTGAGCCCCTGGGTGCCGCCGCAGCACGATGCCTTTCATCAATGGGCTGGTGGGCGGATGGTGGTCCTCGTCCCGCCTCCCGCTTTCCTCCCGTACGCGCACCCGACCTACCGGCAGCAGGAATACTTACGCTTGCTGAGGCATCAACGCTTCGAACGGCGGCGTCACGATGG
The DNA here is from genome assembly GCA_963784445.1 of uncultured Acidimicrobiia bacterium. Classification (GTDB taxonomy): domain Bacteria; phylum Acidobacteriota; class Vicinamibacteria; order Vicinamibacterales; family UBA2999; genus 12-FULL-67-14b. Next base: position 181,418 of record CAWARO010000006.1, read on the forward strand.
TTTCACGCGCGGTGATCATCCGGCCCAGACCGAGCCTCGCGGTGATCGGCCGGCCGAGGCCAAGCGGCGCGACAACGATCGTCAGGGTGATGTGCGTGACGGTGAGCAGGCGCGGCGCAGTAACCGCCGCGAGCGCGATATGGACACCCGCCTTCGCTCGGGAGCTTCGGCGGGGCAGGCCGCGCAGCGTGAACCACGCCGTCCGACGGCGAAGCCGCCAGCAACGACTGGCCGGCCCGCGACCGCTGCTGGTGTGGTGGCCCGGCCGCGATGAAGATTGCCATTCTCCGTCACGCCGGCATCGCCGCACTGTTTGTGACCGCGGCGCTCCTCGGCACGCTGAGCGGCGTGCTGTTCGCGTACTCGGACGACCTTCCCGAAGTCAGCGCGCTGGACAATTACTCACCGAGCACCATCACTCGCGTGCTCGGTAAGGACGGCCAGTCGGTCGGCGAATTCGCCGTCGAGCGGCGAACGGTGATCCACTACAACGACATCTCGCCGCACTTGCGCCAGGCGATTCTCGCGGCTGAAGACTCCGGCTTCTTTGAACACGCTGGGTTCAGCATTTCGCGCATGGTGCTCGCGCTGCTGCGCGATGTCGCCACCCGCGGCCGGTCGCCGGGTGGCAGCACCATCACCCAGCAGCTAACCCGCAACATCTTTCCTGATGAGATCGGCTTCGCGGTGGGCAACCGCAGCTGGGAACGCAAGATCAAGGAATCGCTCGTCGCGATGCGCATCGAGAAGCGATACACCAAGGAAGAGATCTTCACGTTCTACTGCAACCAGATCTACTTCGGCCACGGCGCCTACGGCGTGGAGGCGGCGTCGCAGCTGTATTTCCACAAGTCCGCGAAGGATTTGTCGCTGGAAGAGGCCGCCACCATTGCCGGCATCATCCAGGGCAACGTGCGCCAGAGTCCGTTCGTGAATCCTGAGGCCACGCGCCGGCGCCGCAACTACGCGCTCGACCGCATGGCCTCGGAAGGCTTTATCACCAGCGAAGCCGCCACTGCCGCCAAGGAGAAACCAATCGTCGTCGCCGGCGATCCATCGGGTGAAGGCAGCGTGGCGCCCTACTTCCTCGAGGAAGTGCGCAAGTATCTCGAGGCCAAGTACGGGGCGAAGGCGCTGTACGAGAAAGGCCTGACGGTCCGCACCGGCCTGGACGTGAAGCTCCAGCAGTTCGCGAACAAAGCGGTGGATCGCGGCATTCGCCGCGTCGACAAGCGCCGCGGGTTCCGCAAGCCGCGCCGGAACGTGATCAGCGAAGGTTTGAAGGTGGATAACTTTAAGACCGATCGCTGGGCGCGGCGGATGGCTGCGGGCGATATCGTGCCCGGCGTGGTGCGATGGGTGGAAGGCAATATCGTCCGGGTTCGCGTCGGTGATCTAGGCGGCGAGCTCAACGCCGCGAGCCTCGCGAAATGGCCGCGGCGCCCAACGCTGTCAACGCTGAAAGCCGGCGACCTGATCGACGTCGAGCTGGTGTCGATTGACGGCGCAAACGCCACGCTGCTCCTCGAGCAGACGCCGGTGATCGAAGGCGCGCTCGTGGCCATCGACAACCACAGCGGCCAGGTGCTCGCGATGGTCGGCGGCTACAGCTTCGCGCGCAGCAAGTTCAACCGCGCCACGCAGGCGTACCGGCAGATGGGATCGACGGTGAAGCCGATCCTCTATACCGCGGCGATCGATCGCGGCCTGACGCCGACGACGATTCTCGTGGACGAGCCGACGACGTTTGAGGCCGGCGCCGGCCAGCCGCCATATTCGCCGGGCAATTACGATCGCAAGTACCTCGGCACCATGACGTTGCGCTACGCGCTCGAGCAGTCGCGCAACATCCCCGCGGTGCGGGTGATCGAGATGCTCGGGCCGACGCAGGTGGCGTCGTACGCGAAGAAGTTTGGGTTCACGCAGGACTTCCGGCCGTTCCTGTCGATGGCGCTCGGCGCGCAGGAAGTGACGCTGCTCGAGTTGACCAGCGCGTTTTCGTCGTTCCCCAACCATGGCATCCGGATGGAGCCGTTCCTCGCGCAAGCGATCCATGATCGCGACGGCTCGCTGCTCGAGGAGCGGCGGCCGCAGCCGAAAGACGCGATCCGCGCCGACACCGCATATGTGCTGACCAGCCTGCTGCAGGGCGTGGTGCAGCGCGGCACCGGCGCCGCGGCAAATTCGCTGAACTGGACGCTGGCCGGCAAGACCGGCACGGTGGACGACTACACGGACGCGTGGTTCGTCGGCTTCGATCCCCACATCACGGTGGGCGTGTGGCTCGGCCACGACGAGAAGAAACCGCTCGGCCCCGGCGAAACCGGCAGCACTGCCGCCGTGCCGATGTGGATCGACTTCATGAAGGAGTACCTGGACCTGTATCACCCGGACCGCAAGGAGGGTGAACGTCCACAATTCGAGCCGCCCGGCAACATCATCTTCATGCCGGTCGATCGCCACACCGGCGAACCGACGTCTGCCGGCGCGGAAGGCTCGGTGACCGAAGCCTTCATCTCCGGCACGCAACCCGGCCGGCAGTAGCGGGCGATTTCGGATTTCGGATCGAGTGGATTGGGGATCAATTGCGGATTGCTCAATCTTCGATTACGGTAGTTCACAGGAGTTATATTTTGGCCGTTGTCATTGATGACCTGATCCGCCGTTCGACAGACCTGCTCAAGCGCGCGTCCGACATGCGGAGCTATCTTTGACAACGCCCACGATCCCGGCGAGCTAGCGCAACTCGAACAGAAGGTCGCGGCGCCTAACTTCTGGGACAACCAGGCCGAGGCGCAGAAAACGCTCCAGCGACAGCGTCGGCTTGCCCAAGACCTCGAACTCCGCGACAGCCTCGCCAAGAAGGTCGACGACCTCGGCGTCCTGCTCGAGTGGGCGCGCGGCGGCGAAAACGTCGTCTCGGATCTCGCCCAATCACTTGAAGCGCTCGAGCAGCAAGTGGACGCCGCCGAAACCAAGAAGATGCTTGGCGGCGAACACGACGCCGCGAACGCGATCGTCTCTATCCACCCAGGCGCCGGCGGCACCGAATCACAGGACTGGGCCGAAATGCTGCTGCGCATGTACTTGAAGTGGGCGGAACGCCGCGGCTTCAAGCGCGAGCTGCTCGACTACCAGCCCGGTGAAGAGGCCGGCCTCAAGAGCGTTACGTTGACCCTGAGTGGCGAATATGCGTTCGGGTTGATGTCCGCGGAAGCCGGTGTGCATCGCCTGGTCCGCATTTCACCGTTCGACCAGGCGGCGCGGCGCCACACGTCGTTCGCCTCTGTGTATGTGTGGCCGGAATTCGACGACGAGATCGAGATCGACATTCCAGAAAAAGATCTGCGCATCGACACTTACCGATCGAGCGGCGCCGGCGGCCAGCACGTCAACGTCACTGATTCCGCGGTCCGCCTGACGCACCTGCCAACCGGCATCGTGGTGTCATGCCAGAACGAGCGGTCACAACATAAGAACAAAGACGTCGCGATGAAAGTCTTGAAGGCGCGGCTCTATGATCTGGAACTGCAGAAACAGCAGGACAAGCTGTCGCAGATTGGCGGGGCGAAGAAGGACATCGCCTTCGGCAGCCAGATCCGCAGTTATGTGCTCCAGCCGTATCAGATGATCAAGGACCACAGGACCAAGTACCAGGAAGGCCAGGTTGACAAGGTCCTCAACGGGGACATCGACGCATTCATCAAGACCTACTTGATGCAAAAAGCATCGGGGACGCTTGGTCAGCCGTCCGCTGACGAGGACGAATAGACAGCGTAACGGCGATGTCTGATCGCGATGGCAAGTGCCAACAGGGTTGTCGCCATCGACAAGTAGGCGATTAGATCGCCGATTCTCGAATACAGCGTCCGCGTCTGCACAAACCTCGCTTCGGCGACCACCGCGGCCGTTTCGAACAGCTCGGTGCGCATCAGCACGCGGCCGTAGGGATCGATGATGCCGCTGATCCCGGTGTTCGCCGCGCGCGCGAGATACCGCCCCTGTTCGATGGCCCGCATCGCCGCCATCTCGAAATGCTGGAACGCCGCCGAGGATTCTCCGTACCAGGCGTCGTTGGTGATCGTGGTCAGCATCTCGCTGCCCTGGCGTACCGCCTCTCGCGCCAGCGCCGGGTAGGTCACCTCGTAACAGATCGCCGTACTGATCATGTGCCCCTCGACCGGCATCATGGTCACGCGCGTGCCGCGCGAAAACGCCGACACCGCTTCGACCAGCGGGCCGACGAAGAATAACAGGCGCTGAAACGGCACGTATTCGCCGAAGGGCACGAGCTGAATCTTGCGATACACCGCGGCGGTGCTGCCGTGGGTGTCGAGCATGAATGCCGCGTTGTAGGTCCGCGGCGGATCGGCGTCCTCGATCTCATCGCTGCCCAACAGCAGCGGCATGCCGAGGCCGCGCGCGAGGCCGCGCACCACGCCGCCGGTGGGATCCTCTTCGAAATAAAAGGGCGTCGCCGACTCCGGCCACATGATGAACTGCGCGCCGTTCGCGGCGGCCTGCTTCGAGAGCTGCAGATAGCGATCGAGAATCATGTCGGCCCGCGCGGGGTTCCACTTGTCGGTCTGCGCGATGTTGCCCTGGATCAAGCCGATCTTGATCGGCGTGCCGCCGGTCAGCTCATTGCCGGCGAGCCTCATGCCGCCCCAGATCGAGACCATCGCGATCAGCGCGAGCGTGCCGCCGGCGGCGATTAGGCGCGTCCGTCCCGCGGTGAGCGCCGCCACCGCAAAGCCCACGTTCACGAACGCGACGAAGAGCGAAAGACCGAACACGCCGAAGGCGCTGGCGAGCTGCGCGATCGGCAGCAGCGTCACCATCGTGTTGCCCAGCGGGATCCAGGGGAAGCCGCCGAAGATGATGCCGCGCAGGTACTCCATCGCCACCCACGCCACGGGCGCCAGGCAGAGTCCGCCGAGGCCGAATCGCCGGGTGAGGATCGCCGCGATCGCGCCAGTCACCGCAATGTAGGTCGCCATGTAAAGCGCGAGCAGCGCCGCGACCATCACGGCCACGAATACCGGCAGGCCGCCAAACGTAGAAACCGTGGCGCCGGTCCAATAGACCGTGCCGGCGAAGTGAATGAAGCCGGCGATCAGTCCGAGGATGAACCCGCGCCGGGTCGACACACCCGGGATCGCCATGCCGCGTCCACTCCATCCGCTCAGGGCAACGAGCAACGGCACGAGCGCGATGAACGCGACCGCGGGATGTCCGTACTTGGGAAATGACAGCGCCAGCAGCACACCCGACAGCAGGGCGGCTACTGATTGAAAGGTGCTGGTGGTTATCGGACGACCCAGGGCTTGAACTGTTCTTCCTTCTGCAACCGCGCGGCGACCGTGTCGGCCTCGCTTCGATCCTTGAACTTGCCCACCCGCACGCGATACACGGAGGGCGCGCCCTTGGTGGGCGCCAGGACGTAAGCCGGATACCCCTTGCCCGCGAGGCGCTTGACGATGACATCGGCTTCGTCGCGCTCGCGCAACGCCGCGACTTGGATCGCGAAGCCGGTTCCAGGTGGTTCGGTTGACGCCGCCGCCATCGGAGCCGGCGCGGCTGGAGCAGGTGCCGGCGGGGTCGCGGGGGCGCGGGCCGGAGCCTTTTCCGTGGGCGAATCAGGTTTCGGCGTAGGCAGTGGTCCGCCTTCGCGACCTGCGGTCGCTACGGCGGATCCTACCGGTTTCTTCAGCTGCTCCGCCGCGGGTTCGGCCGCCGCGAGCCGTTCGGCGTAACTGAGTTTCTCTCCGGCGGTCACGGGGGCGCCGGAAGTTGTCTGGCCGGCAGAGGCCGGCGCCGGCGGTGGCTCGGATGCATTCGCCACGTCCGCCGCTCCGGGTAGTCCACGCTGGGCCAATACCCCACGGCCGACCTGGACGCCGAACAGGAAGATCACGACCGCGATGACCACTCCGGCCATGAACACAAATACGACTTGCTTCCCGCTCAGCTGAATCTCGCGAAATGCGTCGTCTTGGGTCGCTGCCATCAGTGCAAATCTGGGAAGAATTTTACCACGGCCCACCTCCCAGCCTCGCCTTTAGGGCGAGTGCCTCTGCCGACTTCGGGTCGAGGGCCAGGGCCCGCTCGACTTCGGCGCGGGCGGCGGCCTGATCCTGCACTTGGAGGAAGGCTTCGGCCAGCGCCAGGTGCGCCGGCACCGTGGCCTCGCTCCATAGCGCGATTTTCAGCGCCTCGACGGCGTCGGCGGCCCGCCCCCCACGCAAATACACGCGCCCCAGGAGCAGGTGTGCTTCGGCCAGATATGGCGACAGGTACAACGCTCGACGCAGCTCGTCGGCCGCTTCGCGATCCGCTTCGCGCTCGAACGCGCGGCGGCCGGCGTCGAGATGAAAGGCGGCGAGCTTCTCCTGATCGCGTTGGCCGGCGTTGCTGATCACGTTGTCCACGCGCGCGCGTGCGGGCATCAACTCTTCATGCAGCCGCTCGAGATTGCGCGGTACGGGATCACCCGTGCCGGCCTTCGCTTGCCAGCCTTTATATTTCGACGAGAGCCGTTCCGCGAGCTCGCGCTCGCGCGTGGCCTCGGTCGTGGCGCCAGTCTGCTGCAGCGCGACGCCGAGAATGAAATGCGCATCGCCGTCGCCGGGATCGCGGCGCACCGCTTCGCGCAGCCAATAGATGGCGGCGCGCGCATCCTTGTCGAGCCAGTATGCGTAGCCGAGGTTGAAGAACAGATCGCCATCGGTGGGATCGAGCTCCGACGCCTGGCTGAAGTAATACGTGGCCCGGCCGGGCTCGGGCGTGGCCGCCCGTCGCAGCTCCGCAACTCCGATCGCATTCGCCACGGGCGCCGACGGCGATTCCAATTGCATCGCCCTCAAGGTATTCAACGCGTCGTCATACCGCTTGAGATCCATCAACGAGAGCGCGCGGCGAAACTGGCCTTCGCGAAACAACGTGCTCCCCTTCTCGATGGCCGAGACCAGGTCGAGCGCGCGCTGATGCTCGTCTGCTTCCGAATGGAGATCCCATAATGCCAGACGCACGCGATCGAATCGCGGCGCCGCTTTTAACGCCTGCTCGAGAAACCCGCGCGCGGTGGATGGCGTTTCGGCCACGAGCCCCTTTACGTATAACTCGAACACCTGGGGCGAGGGCGCGAACCGATCGTTGGTCAGCGCCGGCGGCGCGGGCGTGTTGCGAATCTGCTGTGCGAGACGTCCGAATACGCTGAACAGATCGGTCAGCGGTCCCGTGGCCACTACTTCCGGAAGCAGGCGACCGCTGTCGAGCCGCACGACACGCGCGCGCACCGTGAGCTGGTCGCCATCCATCAGCATGGCGCCACTCACCACCGCCGACGCCGCCAGCGCCTCGCCGACCCTGATGGTGGACGCGCGGCTGAGCGTGGCGTGTGCGGGCAGCTGCAGCCGATCGAAGGCCTGCAACCGTTCCTCGCGCTCGATGACCGGCGTCCCAGCCGCGGCGAGAACGTCGGTGAGAAGGATGGCGGCACCCTCGCGCATCCAGGCGAGCCTGGCTTCCTGTGTGGGATTGTCGAAAGGAATGACGATGACCGGTGCATCCGCGGCTTCCTGGGCGGCGGCCGGCACGGCAAACGCAATCGCGGACGCGAGGACGCACGCGATCAGTCGGGTCATGTCACATCGACGGCTTCGAGGGGCCGCGAGCCGCGGACTTTCACCACGAGGCACCACGCGCCGGGCCGGCCGTTGTTGACACCCACGTCGGCGTCAACCGCGCAGTGCGCAAGCAGGCGTGCCAGCGCCGACGCATAGAACGCCCGCATCGGAATCGACGCGGGATCGCGCAGCTGATCGAAGAGCGCGGAGGTAATGTCCACCTCACCGTCCGAGCCCTTGAACCGCGTTTTGATCTTCGATTGACGGACCGTGGCCAGCACGAGACGCCGGCCGAGGCCAAGCGCCGCGCGCGCGCGCAGGGTCGTCGGCAACTGGCGAATGAACCACCGGCGAAGCGCGCTCACGTCGGCGAAGGTCCAGTCCGCCGCATAGCGTCCGGCGCGGGCGACGATCTGGTCGTTGGTCGGCGCCTCTTCGCGATACACGAAGCTCAGCACGGCGCCAAGCGGCGCGAGGCCGATGCGCCCGTCGCGCATGCCCGTAGGGCTCAACCAGTTTTCATAGAATTCGAGGCGACTCGGCGTCACGTCGGCGATTCCCTGGTGCAGGCTCGAAATAAGAAGGCGGCCGATGCCGGCGTCAACCATGATGAAGACGAGGGAAGGCGTCAACCATGACGAAGACGAGAGGATCTGATAACGTGAAGCGTACCGCACGCCTTCAAACGAGTCAACGAACCGCCGCATGATTCTTCCGTTACATGAACAGGTCAGGGCGCGTGTGCGCGCCGTGCTAGCCCAACTGCACGGCCTCACCGATCACGATCTCGTCATCCCCATCGAATACCCGCCCAACCGCACGCTCGGCGACCTCGGCACGCCGGTAGCGTTTGATTTGGCCCGCCGCCTGCGCAAAGCGCCCCGCGTGATTGCACAAGAGCTGGCGGCTGCGCTGGGACCCATTCCGGGAGTGACGCGCGTCGAAGCGGCGCCCAACGGGTATCTCAACGTGTTCCTCGACCGCCCCGCGTTTCTGCTGTCGCGGCTCGGTCTCGGCGGCGAGTTGCCGGCGCCTCCGGCGCACACCGAGAAGACCATCGTCGAGCACACCGCGATCAATCCCAACAAGGCCGCACACATCGGGCATCTCCGGAATTCTGCGCTGGGCGACACGCTCGTGCGGGTGCTCAGTTTCCGCGGCAACCCCGTTGAAGTGCAGAACTACATCGACGACACCGGCGTGCAGGTCGCCGATGTCGTGGTGGGATTTCGCGAGCTCGAACGGCTGACTCTCGACGATGCGCGGCGCATCGCGCAGACGACGCGATTCGATTACTACTGTTGGGATCTCTACGCGCGCGTCACGGAGTGGTACGGGGCGGACCAGGACCGGCTGAAGGTGCGCGCCGCGACGTTGCATGACCTCGAGCACGGCGTCGAGCCGACGGCGAGCCTCGCTGCGTTCATCGCCGACACCGTGGTCCGCGCGCACCTGAAGACCATGGCGCGGCTGAAGATCGACTACCAACTCCTGACGTGGGAAGGCGACATCCTGCGCTTGAAGTTCTGGGCGAAGGCGTTTGAAGTCCTGAAACAGACCGGCGCTGTCTATCTGCAAACTGAAGGACGCCACGCCGGCTGCTGGGTCATGAAGATCGACCCCGAGAACACGGAGCCCGCCTCCGAACCGACTGAGGACACGGAGGCCGAACGCGAGAAGGTCATCGTGCGGTCGAACGGCACCGTCGTCTACGTGGGCAAGGACATGGCGTACCAGTTCTGGAAATCAGGATTGCTCGGCCAGGACTTCCTCTATCGCAAGTTCGCCACGAGCATGAATGGCGACACACTGTGGGCCACCACGAGCGATCCCTCGTCTGCCGTCGCCGATCACCCGAAGTTTGGCGCGGCCGCGGCGACTTACAACGTCATCGACGTGCGCCAGGCATATCTGCAGAAGCTGTTGAAGCAGGCGCTGGCGGCGGTGGGCCATCCGCAGGAAGCCGAGCGCCTCACCCACTTCTCGTATGAGATGGTGGCACTGTCGCATGCCACCGCGAAGGAGCTTGGCTTCGCTCCGGATCCGGATTCGGAAGACGCGAAGCGGCCGTTCGTCGAAGTGTCGGGCCGCAAGGGCCTTGGCGTGAAGGCGGACGACCTGATCGATCGCGTGATCGACAAGGCCCTGGTCGAAGTCGATCGGCGCCAGAGCGAGTTGCCCGCCGCGGAACGGCGGCAGATTGCCGAACAGATTGCCATCGCCGCGGTCCGCTACTTCCTGATCAAGTACTCGCGCACGAAGGTCATCGCGTTCGACATCGACGAGGCGCTCAGTTTCGAGGGCGAAAGCGGCCCGTACGTGCAATACGCGGTGGTCCGCGCCTCGAACATCTTCAACAAGCTGCAGGAGCGCCTGGGCCTCAGCGAAGCGGCGATGTTGGACACGTTGAAACAGGACAAACCGGACGCGATCAACGAAGACGATGAATTGTGGGCCCTCGTGCTCGAAGCCTCACGGCTCGACGACATCGTTGAACAGGTCGTGCGCTCGCTGGAGTTTGCCGTGCTCGCCAAGTACGGTTTCGGGCTCGCGCAGTTGTTCAATGCGTTTTATCATCGGTCGCAGATTCTCAACGAGGAACGGGAAGACGTACGGCGGTGGCGCGCGGCGGCGGTGGCGTATTACCGCCAGCAATTGACCCGCGCGCTCGATCTAATGGGCGTTGCCGTTCCGCCCCGAATGTAGGACGCTGACATATGGCGCTGATTGCGATCGCACAGAACCGCAAGATGGAGGACTATTTCGAGTCCGTCCGCCGCGCGGGCGGTGAGCCCATCGAGGTGGTGGTCGGCGCCGAAGACCCGGAACATCTCCTGGGCCGCGTCGACGGGCTCATGCTGACCGGTGGCGGCGATGTCGATCCCGCGCTCTACGGCGAAACCCCAAACGCCACCTTCGAGGCGGCGGAGACCGGACGCGACGCGTTTGAAATTGCCCTGGCGCGCGCCGCGGTGAAAAGCGGCATTCCGTTCCTCGCGATCTGTCGCGGCATGCAGGTGCTTAACGTCGCGATGGGCGGCACCCTCGTGCAGGACATTCCCAGCGAGGTCACGGGCGCGCTCGAGCATTCGGTGCCGCAGCCCCGCTTCCACATCGCGCACGAAGTGTGGGTGTCGAAAGGCTCGCGGCTGGCGACCCTCCTTGCGGACCACATGGAGGACGGCGAAACCTGCCACGTCAACAGCCGCCATCACCAGTCGGTGAAGGAGGTGGCCAAGGGCTTCGACATCACGGCCACCTCTCCCGATGGGGTCGTCGAAGCGATGGAAAAGCCCGATGCCGCCTTCTGCGTGGCGGTGCAATGGCATCCGGAGAACTTCTGGCGGACCGGTGAGTTCCGCGAGCTGTTCGAAGGCCTCGTGCAGGCGTCTAGCGCGCGAAAGCGATGACCGTCTCGACGTGCGCGGTGTTCGGAAACAGGTCGAACGCCTGCGCGCTGACGATGCGATAGCCGGCGTCGAGCAACACCCGCGCATCACGGGCCAGCGTCGCAATATCGCACGACACGTAGACCAGCCGCGGCGCCTTCAGACGAATCACTCCGGCAGCGGCTTCCTTCGACATGCCGGTCCGCGGCGGATCGACGATCACACTCGCGACGCCGCCGGGCGCGCGTTCGAGGAATTTCTCGACCGCTCCCACGTTGACCGTGATGTCGTGACCTTCCGCATTGCGCCGAAGATCGTCGGCCGAGAAGCGATCGCCTTCGACGGCGATCACCGGCCCGTGACCAGCAACGGCCGCGCCGATGCTGAACAGGCCAACGCCCGCGTAAAGATCCAGGACTTCCCGGCGCTCCTCGATCAAACCGATCACCTGTTCGACCAACGGAGTTAACAGGTAACGATTGCCCTGGAAAAACGAACGCGCGTGGCGCGACAGCGTAGCGCCGCCAATGTGATCGGTCACCAACGGCGATCCCCACAAGTCCATCGTCCGTGGATGATCGATCGGCGCGCACGTCACGCCGGTCACACCGGCCACCTTCGTCAGCGTCGCCAGACGCGACGGATCGCCGTCCGGCATCAGCTCGAGGTGAAGCGCCCGCTCGGTCGCCGCGACGTTCTCGGACAATTCAATCTCCGACACGGTCGGCCGCTCGAGTGTGGCTAACGAGCGCTCGAGTGCCGACAGCGCGTCGATGGTGTCGGCGCGCAGCTGCCGCGTGGGTCCGGGCTCGCACAACGAGTGCGTGCCTTCGCGAAAGAACCCGATGCGCCCGCCTCGCACGTGCAGCCGCGCGCGCATCCGATACCCGTCTACTGGCGAACCAGTGACCGTGATCGGCTGGTCGAGCGTGATGCGGCCGATGCGGCGAAACGCGTCCACGATGATCTCGGCCTTCAGCGCCCGTTGTCGTTCGTAGCTGATGTGGGCCAGCACCGATCCGCCGCACGCGCCGTCGGGAGCGCCGTCGATGCGATCCGGTGATCGGTGCAGAACCTCTCGAGCGATCGCCCACGCCGTGCCGCGCTGGACTTTTTCGATCTCGGCGTCGACGACTTCGCCGGGAATGGCGCCGGCCACGAACACGATCGCGCCTTCGTGGCGCGCAATCATGCGCCCGCCCGCGGCCGGCCGCTCGATGGTCAGGCGAACACGCTCACCGCGATTCATAGCGACGGCAGCCCGAAATGCTGGCGCACCAGCCGGTGGATGGCGGCGCGGCGTGTTTGCGCGTAGGCCTCGGCGGTCATGCGCGGCCGAAAGGGCGAGAGCTCCGCATCCGCGTCCTTCTCGAGGGCCTGACGCTGGTCCGGTCTCAAGGCGGCCAGCGCCTCGGCGGCCAGGGTGTCTTCGATCTCGGCCACCCGCTGCAGTAACGCGTCGCGCGCGTCACCGCGGACCCGCTCGGCGTCGGGCCGTAACGCATCGAGCGATCGCACCGCGGCCTCGAGCGCCGGGCCAATGATCGGGCCGGCCTTGTCGCTGCCGCGCAACACCGTGAGCCGCGCGAGCGCACCGTCGATCTGCGAAGCGAGCGATCGCCGCGAGCGCGATGCCGCCACCGGCTCCTCGACGTCCGGCCCGCCCGCCGCATCCGCGGTGACCCGCGACAGCCCGACCGCGCGCCGCCAGTCGTCGAACGCGTCGAGCACGTCCGCTTCGCAGAACACGATTTGCACGGGCCGGCGCCGCGCGCCCTTGCGGTAATAGCGTTCGAAGTAGCGATCGATGCCGGCCTCGGCCACCTTGAGGGGAATGCCTTGTTGCGCCCAGCCCTGGATGCGCTCGAAGGCCGGACCGGTGATGCGGATCAAGTGGCCGTCGTTCTTTTGGCAGAGATACGCTTCGAGATCGCGACAGTAGGACTCGACATCGATCATCTGTGTTTAATCGGTGTCCAATCTGTGGCTAATCGGTGGCCTGGCGTTCCCAGACCAGGCGCAATCCGTGCAATGTCAGATCCTGATCGACGTGCTCGATCAGCGTGGACTCCGGCGCCACCACTGACGCGAGACCACCGGTGGCGAGCACCGTTGCGGAGCCGCCGAGCTCCGCCTTCATGCGGCGCAGCAGGCCTTCGACCATGTCCACGTATCCCCAGAACAGTCCGGACTGCATGGCGCCAATCGTGTTGGTGCCGATCACGCGCGGCGGTTTCTTCACATCGATGCGCGGCAGTTTCGCGGCGCGTTGAAACAAGGCTTCGGCGGACAGCGTGGGCCCGGGGCATATGATGCCGCCCAGGTATTCGCCCTTTGCCGACACAGCGTCGAACGTGGTCGCGGTGCCGAAGTCCACCACGATCAGCGGCAGGCCCTTGCCATACCTGGCAGCCGCCGCAATGCTGTTGGCCACGCGATCCGCGCCGACCTCGAGGGGATTGTCGATCAGGATCGGGATACCGCCGTTCACCACCGGCTCGAACAGCAGCGGCACCCGGCCGAAATAGTCGCTGACCATCGTCATCAGCGTTCCCGTCAGTGGCGGCACCACCGACGCGATGATGATGCCGGCAATATCGGTGTTGCGGATTTCGTTGCGCTCGCACAGGTTGGTGATCAGGATGCCGAGCTCGTCGGACGTACGCTCTCGAATCGTCGTGAGGCGCCAGGTGTGAACCAGCGTCTCACCGCGGAATACTCCGACGACGATGTTGGTGTTGCCGACGTCGATCGCTAACAACATCTTCAAAGATTCCAGCTCAGCTCACCCGCGATGATTCGTTCGACACCGGAGGAGGTCGTCACTAGTAACGCACCGGTGTCATCGATGCCATTGGTAAGGCCGGCGTGACCCTCCCACTCGATGCGCGTGCCGATCGCACTCGGCGAGGCCGCGCGCCAAGCCTGCAGGATATCACCCGGTCTTTCCTCCAGCGTCGCGAGACGGTGCCACAACGCGTCAAGAATCGCGGCGAACAGCGCGTCGCGGTCTACCGCCCGGCCAAGCTCGCCCTCGATCGACGTTGCGCGCGCGGCCACGTCAGGCGGGTAGGCCGCGGCCTGCACGTTGACGCCCACGCCGATCACGATGGCCTGATTGCCGGTGCCGATCGCGATGCCCTCGGCAAGGATGCCGGCGAGCTTGCGACGGCCGACCAGTAAATCGTTCGGCCATTTCAGGCCGGCGGCAAGCCCCGAAGCCGCGGCAATGCCCTCACGAACCCCGACGCCGGCAGCGAGAGTCAGCAGGGACAGCGTAGCGGCGTCCGCGGGTCTGGCAATGAAAGAAAAATACAGGCCCGCACCGGGTGGTGACGACCACATCGATCCTCGCCGGCCGCGGCCTGCCGTCTGCTCTTCGGCGGCTACCACCACGCCATGCGCCGCGCCTTCGGAGGCCAGCGCCGCCGCCACGTCCATCGTGGACGGGACCGAGGCGTGCCATCGAATGTCAATCTGGCTCGGCACCATCACGCTGGTTCCAGCTCGAAACTCAGATCGGCAGCGGGCGCGGAGTGCGTCAGCGCGCCGATGGAAACGAAGTCCGCCCCGGTTGTGGCGAGCTCCGGAAGGCGATCGAGCGTGACCCCGCCGGAGATCTCGAGCGTCGCGCGGCCATTCACCCGCGTCACCGCCTCGCGAATGTCGTAGGTCGTAAAGTTATCGAGCAGGATGCGAGGCACGCCCGTCGCGAGCACGTCGTCGAGCTCGGCGAGATTCTCCACTTCGACTTCGACCGGCAATCCGTTGGCATGCTGCATCGCCGCAATCGCGGCGTTGCGAACCCCGCCGGCGAGGCGCTTGTGGTTGTCCTTGATCAGGATCCCATCGTCCAGGCGCTGGCGATGGTTGGTTCCACCACCGCAACGCACGGCGTACTTTTCCAATACGCGCAGGCCCGGCGTGGTCTTGCGCGTATCGAGAATGGTGATGCGTCCCGCGGCCGCGGCCACAAACTTCGCCGTCAACGTGGCAATGCCGCTGAGGCGCTGCAGGAAGTTCAGCGCTGTTCGCTCGGCGGCGAGCAAGGAGATGGCGTCGCCGGTCACGAACGCGATCGGCTCGTTGGCGCCCACCCGGGAACCGTCCGACCACAACACTTCGATCACCACCGCGGAATCCAGTTGGCGGAAGGTTTCGGCGGCCACTTCAAAGCCGGCGACCACGAGCGCCGACTTCGCGAGGATCACGCCACGGGCGCGCAGGCCTTTCGTGATGACCGCCGCGCTCGTGGCGTCGCCGCGGCCGCGATCCTCATCGAGCGCGTGCCGCACCAGCTCGCGGTAGTCGTCTGGCCTCAGTCCGCCTTGGCTCATTTACGCCTCGACGGGCGGCTTCAAGGTGATCTGCACGGCCGGTTCGGTGCCGGCTTTCAACACGAGGCTGTCGGTGCGCGAAGCCGCTTTCAGATCTCGCTCGACGAGCGTGAGACAGGCAATGGCCTCCTCGGTCGCCGAATACACGACCTCGCTCACCGGCGTGCCGATCGACACCTTCTGGTCGACCTTGCCTTTGCGAATCACGTTGAGCGCTTCGGTGGCGTGCAGCAGGGCCTGCCGTGCCGACTGGTCGGTACCCGACACGCTGATGAGCTCATCATGCGTCGGCCAGGAGGCGCGATGGATCGAGCCTGAATTGGTCCACGACCACACCTCTTCACACGCAAATGCCAGGTACGGCGCCAGCAGTCGCAGCAGCACAGAAAGTGCCAGCCGCATCGCGGTGGATGCCGATGCCGCCGCGTCTGGACCGAAGTCGCCATACTTGCGCGACTTCGCCGCTTCCACGTAGTTGTCGCAGAAATCCCAGAAGAACGACTCGATCTTCGCGAGCGCCCGCGCGTATTCGTATTGATCGAGCTCGGCGGTCGCCTCCGTCACGAGTGCGGCGAGGTTTTGCAGCATGCCGCGATCGAGCGGCTCGCTCACGGCGCCGTCGCGCTGCTCGCCGCTCAGGACGAACTTCGAGACGTTCAGGACCTTCATCGCAAGCTTGCGGCCGATCTTCATCTGGCCGACATCGAACGCGGTATCCACGCCGGGCCCGCCGCGCGCCGCCCAGTACCGCACCCCGTCCGACCCGTATTCCTGCAGGAGCGACAGCGGCGTGACGACGTTGCCCTTGGACTTCGACATCTTCTTGCGATCGGGATCGAGCACGAACCCCGAGATGGAGGCGTTGGTCCACGGCGCCGAGTGGTTCTCGAAATGCGCGCGCACCACCGACGAGAACAGCCAGGTGCGGATGATGTCGTGGGCCTGCGGGCGCAGGTCCATCGGGAACGTGCGCGCGAACAGGTCCGCGTCGGCCTCCCACGCCGTCACCAGCTGCGGCGACACCGATGATGTGGCCCAGGTGTCCATGATGTCGGGATCCCCGGCAAAGCCGCCGGGCTTGCCGCGCTGATCGGCGGTGTAGCCCTCCGGCACGTCGGTGGACGGGTCGATCGGCAGTCGCGATTCCGGCGGCACGATCACATTCGCGTAGTCGATGCCGCCGTCGGCACGAATCGGGTACCACACCGGGATCGGCACGCCGAAGAAGCGCTGGCGGCTGATGCACCAGTCGCCGTTCAGGCCCTCGACCCAGTTCTCATAACGGGTCCGCATGTATTCCGGGTGCCAGCTGATTTCTTTCCCACGCTTGATGAAGTCGTCGCAATGGTCGATGGTCCTGATGAACCATTGGCGGCTGGTGATGATCTCGAGTGGGCGATCGCCCTTCTCGTAAAATTTCACCGGGTGCGTGATCGGCTTCGGCTCGCCCTGCAGGTCGCCGCTCTCGCGCAGCAACTCGACGATTTTCACCTGGGCCTTCTTGGCGGAGAGCCCCCCAGCTGATCGTAGGCGCCCTGCGCGCGCGGCGCGTCCACGGACTCCCACCCAGGTTGTCCCCACGACACCGGTCCGAGGGCCCCGTTCGGCTGCACGATCGCCCGCACCGGGAGCTTCAGCTCGCGCCACCACGTCACGTCGGTGGTATCGCCGAAGGTACAAATCATCGCGATGCCGCTGCCCTTTTCAGGATTGGCCAGCGCGTGCGCCTTGATCGGCACCTTCACACCGAACAGCGGCGTCACGACGTCGGTCCCGAAGAGCGGCTGGAAGCGTGCGTCATCCGGATGCGCCACGAGCGCCACGCACGCCGGGATCAGCTCGGGACGGGTGGTCTCGATGGCGATCGCACCAGAACCATCGGCTTTCTTGAAATTGATCCTGTGGTACGCCGCCGGCTGCTCGCGGTCCTCGAGCTCGGCCTGCGCCACCGCCGTGCGAAAGTCCACGTCCCACAACGTCGGCGCTTCCGCTTGATACGCGAGCTGTTGCGCCAGGTGGCGCAGGAACATCACCTGCGACACGCGCTGCGCGGCGCGGCCGATGGTCGCGTAAGTCATCGACCAGTCCACCGACAACCCGAGATAGCGCCACAGCTGCTCGAAGACTTTCTCGTCGGCGACGGTCAGCTTCTCGCACAATGCGATGAAGTTCGGGCGCGACACGGAGATCGGCTGCTTGTCTGGTTTCTCAGGCGGCGCGAAATTCGGGTCGTACGGCAGCGAGGGATCGCAGCGCACGCCGAAATAATTCTGCACGCGGCGCTCGGTGGGCAGGCCGTTGTCGTCCCAGCCCATCGGATAGAACACTTCCTTGCCGCGCATGCGCTGGAAGCGCGCGATGAGGTCGGTGTGCGTATAGGAGAAGACGTGGCCGACGTGCAGTGACCCGCTCACCGTCGGCGGCGGCGTATCGATCGAATAGATCTGCGCGCGTGACTTGGTACGGTCGAACCGATACGTACCGTCACGCTCCCATCGCGCCGCGAGGGCATCCTCGAGGCCTTCGAGCGCGGGCTTCTCCGGAACTGGCATAGCTCTCCATTATTCCATGGAGAACACGCCGTGCTCTATTGGGCTTTGGACTTGATGCGCTCGATCTCTTCCCGGACCAGCCGCTCCGAGGTTTCGGAGACGACCGCGCGCACGGTGTCGCGGATGGCGCCGGCGATCGAGTCGCGTAGGTGATCGATCGAGAAGCTGCCCTGCACGCGCTCGGCGACCCGGCCGGCAACGCGCTCGAGCATGTCGTCGGTGATCTCCGGCGGGGCCGGCGGCGCGGGCATGCTGGCCTGCACGCGCTCCGAGACGCGCCCGGCGACGTGTTCGAGCATGTCGCCCGTGATTTCCGGCGGCCTGGGGGGCGGCGGCATGCCGGCGAGCAGCCGCTCGGATACCCGCGCGGACATGTTCTCGAGCATGTCACCCGTGATCTGCGGTGGTTCGGGCGGCGGTGGCATGCTGGACTGCAGGCGTTCCGACACCCGCGCCGCCATGTGCTCGAGCATGTCACCCGTAATCTGCGGTGGTTCGGGCGGCGGTGGCATGCTCGACTGCAGGCGTTCCGACACCCGCGCCGCCATGTGCTCGAGCATGTCACCCGTGATCTGCGGTGGTTCGGGCGGCGGCGGCATGCTCGACTGCAGGCGTTCGGACACCCGCGCCGCCATGTGCTCGAGCATGTCACCCGTAATCTGCGGTGGTTCGGGCGGCGGCGGCATGCTCGACTGCAGGCGTTCGGACACCCGCGCCGCCATGTGCTCGAGCATGTCACCCGTAATCTGCGGTGGTTCGGGCGGCGGCGGCATGCTCGACTGCAAGCGTTCCGAGACCCGCGCGGCGACCTGTTCGAGCATCTCGCCGGTGATCTCCGGAGCCACCGTCTGCACCTGCACGCTGGCCTTCAGCCGCTCGGCGAGCAGCTCCGCAACGTGGCCAGCTACCTCACCCGACACCTGCGGCGGCGGCACGGGCTCGATGCGAATGCTGTCCTTCAAACGCTCCGACACGAAATCCGCGATGTGGTCGAGCATCCCCTCGGTGATCTTCGGCGCGACGGGCTCGACCCGAATGCTGTTCGTCAGGCGTTCGGCCACAACCGACGCGATGTGATCGAGCATCGGCTCGGTGATTTGCGGCTCGACCGGCTCCACGTGAATGCTGTTTTTCAGGTGGCCCGCCACCGTGGCCGCCACCTGTTCGAGGATCGGCGGCGTCAGCTCGGGGGCCACCGCTTCGATCTTGATGGTGTGCTGCAGCCAATCCGATACCTGCGCCGAGATCTGATCGAGCATCTCGCCGGTGATCGTCGGCGCTACCGGCTCGACGTGGATGTGATCTTTGAGATCGGCCGACACCAGGGAGGCGATGGTCTTGATGATCTCGCCCGTCAGCTCTGGCGCCACCGGCTCGACGCGGATCTGGTCTTTGAGGTTGCCCGACACCAGGGAGGCGATGGTCTTGATGATCTCGCCCGTCAGCTCCGGCGCCATCGGCTCGACGCGGATCTGGTCTTTGAGGTTGCCCGACACCAGGGAGGCGATGGTCTTGATGATCTCGCCCGTCAGCTCCGGCGCCACCGGCTCGACGTGGATGTGATCTTTGAGGTTGCCCGACACTAGGGAGGCGATGGTCTTGATGATCTCCCCCGTCAGCTCCGGCGCCACCGGCTCGACGCGGATCTCGTCCCTGAGGCTGTTGGACACGAGGACGGCGATGGTCTTGACGATCTCGCCGGTAATTTCGGGCGCGGGAATATGGTCCCTCAGGCGAGCGGCGACCGTGGTCGCGATCTCCTCGATCATCTCGGCGGTGATCTCCGGCGTCACCGCGTGGATGATCGGCT
Organism: uncultured Acidimicrobiia bacterium; assembly: GCA_963784445.1. Classification (GTDB taxonomy): domain Bacteria; phylum Acidobacteriota; class Vicinamibacteria; order Vicinamibacterales; family UBA2999; genus 12-FULL-67-14b. The sequence continues at coordinate 201,134 of CAWARO010000006.1, forward strand.
CGATCATCGGCGGCGTCGCGTTCGTGCCCTGTTCGAACGCGAGCAGCGCGTCGAAATCGTCCGCCACGTCGCGCGCGTCTTTTCGGGGCTCGGTGGTCGACGTGAGCATCGCGTCGCTCACGCGTGGCGCCGCGCCCGGGAACGATGCCCGAGGTGCAACGGCATTGTCCTGGGCCAGAGGCAGTGCGTGCTTGCGTTTCGCGGAGGCCGCCGCAAACAAATCCATCGGCAGCGTCCGCGCGATCGGCTCGACCGGCAGCTGTTCCTCATCCCGCTGCGCCGACAGGGTCATCTCGATCACGGCCACTGGTTCAGCCGGCCCAGGCTCCTCTGAGTTGCCTGAAATCACGGCGGATGCGAGAGCGACTTCGACAATCGGCGTCACCGGCGTGGGCGCCTGCTGCCGTAGTTCGACAACCTTGAGTGGCTCAACAACCTTCGGTGGTTCTGTGGCCATGGGTGGCTCAATCGGCTCGGGCGGCTCAACGAGCGTCGGAGGCTCCTCCACCGCCTTGGGTGGTTCGATCGGACCGGTCGCGATCGCGGCGGACAGATCCGCCTCGGCAAATTCAAGATCGTCGTCGGCAATCGGCGGCGCGGCCGCCGCCGGCTCAGGCATCTCCACTTCATGGATGCCCATCTCTCGCGCCAGCTCGCGCTGCTCCAGCTGGCGCGCGTCGCGCGCTTTCCGATCCTCGGCGAACCACTCGTCGTCCACTTCGTACACGGGCTGCGCGGGCGGCGGCGCGACCTCCTGGGCCTGCGGCTCGTCGTTCATTTCACCGCGGCCGGCGCGGTCTCGAGACTGGTTATCGCCAAACCAGTCCTCATCCACTTCATATACCGGGTTGCCGGGCGTCGCGGCGGACTGCGCCGTGGGCATCCGGCCGGGCGACCGCGGATCGCCGGACTGAGGGAGGTGACCGAGCGGCGGCGAGGGATTGCGCTGCTGGTTGGTGGGCAGGCGGCCCTCGAGCTGTCGATCGAGCGTGTCGAAGGCGTCGCCGAGGGACTCGAGGTAGTCATCGCCCCCGCTGGTTTCTTCGACCGGCCGGGCGTTCTTGTCCGGCGCTTGATCGCGCCGCTCGTCCCACGCGGCCGACGGCGGCATGGGGCGCGAGGTCGTGACCGCGCGCGGCATCGTCGGCGACGGCCTATGTTCCGCCGTCAGCGTTTTCGGCGTGACGAGCCGTCCGGCGGCCGGCGCAACATCCCTGGTCTTCAGACCCAACAGCTCCTTGACCCGCCTGATCACGACGGTTGGCTCGACCGGCTTCTCAATGACTCCATTGGCACCGCTGGCCAACAGCTCCGCCTCGTCGATCGATTCGAACGCGCCGCTCAACAGCAGCACGGGTACGTGCTTCGATTCGGGCTTGCTCTTCACGAACCGCGCCAGGTCGTAGCCGTTGACCTCCGGCAGGGTCGTCCCCACCAGCACGATGTCGGGGCGATCCACTACCACACGGTCCATGGCCTGGTGACCGTCGGACGCGGTCACAATCCGCACCGGCTCCTGCGCAAACGTCAACGCAATCACTCGCTGAACGGTGATGTTGTCGTCGGCGAGTAAGAGCGTGCGCATACGGGGCTACTGTCGGGTATCGGCGTGTGCAGCCGCGGGCAACAGGGTCCGCCTTCGGGCTGCTCCGGCGAGCCCGGTCATACCCGGGCGCGGGCGTTGGCGGTAATGAAGTCGATGATGTGCTGCATCGGCGTGCCCGGGAGGAAGATCCCCTTGATGCCGAGGGCATTCAGCTTCGGAATGTCGACGTCCGGAATGATGCCGCCGATCACGACCTGCACGTCGTCCAGGCCCTTTTCTTTCAGCAGCTCCACCACTTTCGGGCAGATGTGCATGTGCGCGCCCGACAGGATGGACAGCCCGATCACGTCAGCGTCCTCCTGCAGGGCCGCCGACACGATCTGCTCGGGCGTCTGACGCAGGCCGGTGTAGATCACTTCCATGCCCGCATCGCGCAACGCGCGCGCAATCACCTTGGCGCCGCGATCGTGCCCATCGAGACCGGGTTTCGCGATAACGACGCGGATTTTTTGGCTCATATCACCGGAACTTCTTCGTATTCGCCCCAGACCTCGCGGAGGGCGTCGCACATTTCGCCGACCGTCGCATACGCGCGCACACAATCCAGCAGCAAGGGCATCGTGTTGTCGCGGCCCCTGGCGCCGGCCTTCAACGCGTCGAGCGTGCGCCCCACGCGATCGTTGTCGCGGGTCCGCTTCAAGTCGGCGAGCCGCTGTAGCTGCAAATCCGCCGTGCTGTCGTCGATGTAGAGGATCTCGATCGGCTTTTCGTCGGTCTGGACGAAGTCGTTGACGCCGACAATCGTCTTCTCACGGCGCTCGACGGCCTGCTGGAACTGGTACGAGGCCTCGGCGACCTCTTTCTGCGGGTAGCCTCGCTCGATCGCTTCGACCATACCGCCCATCCGGTCGATGGTCTCCCAGTACTGCAGGGTGCCCTCTTCCATGTCGCGGGTCAGCTTCTCGACGAAGTACAGACCCGCCAAGCGGATCGACCACGTTGGTTACCCCGCTCTCGTGGGCGATGATCTGCTGTGTGCGCAGCGCGATCGTCGCGGTTTCCCTCGTGGGCAACGCCAGCGCTTCGTCCAGCGAGTTGGTGTGCAGCGAGTTGGTGCCGCCGAGCACCGCGGCGAGCGCCTGCAGCGCCGTGCGTACCACGTTGTTGTAGGGTTGCTGCGCGGTCAACGACACGCCGGCAGTCTGCGTGTGGAACCGTAAGGCCCACGACCGCGGGTTCTTCGCGCCAAACCGGTCTCGCATCGCCTCGGCCCACAGCTTGCGCGCGGCCCGGTATTTCGCGATCTCCTCGAAGAAGTCGGAATGCGAATTGAAGAAGAACGACATGCGCGGCACGAAATCGTCGACGTCCAGCCCGGCGTCCATGCCGTACTGCACATACTCGAGCCCGTCACGCAGCGTAAACGCGAGCTCCTGCAGCGCGGTCGAACCCGCTTCGCGAATGTGATACCCGCTCACCGAGATGGTGTTCCACTTCGGCACTTCCTTCGAGCAGAAGGCGAAGATGTCGGTAATCAAGCGCATCGATTGCCGCGGCGGGAAGATGTATTCCTTCTGGGCGATGAATTCCTTGAGGATGTCGTTTTGCAGCGTGCCCGAGATCTTCTTCCAGTCCGCGCCGTGCTGCTCGGCCACGACCAGGTACATCGCGAAGATCATCGACGCCGGCGAATTAATCGTCATCGACGTGGTGATCTTCGGGTCGTCCAGCGGGATGCCCTCGAAGAGCCGCTCCATGTCGGCCAGCGAGACAATGCTGACGCCGCACTTGCCGACTTCGCCCAGCGACAGCGGATGGTCGGGGTCGCGGCCCATCAACGTCGGCAAGTCGAACGCGACGCTCAGACCCGTGCCGCCCGCGGCAATCAAGTCCTTGTAGCGCTGGTTCGTCTCTTCGGGCGTGCCGAAGCCGGCGAACTGCCGCATCGTCCACATCTTGCCGCGGTAGCCTGTGGGATGGATGCCACGCACGTATGGAAACTCACCGGGGTTACCGACCTGGCGGTCGTAGTCGATGCCGGCGACGTCCTCGGCCGTGTACAGGCGCTCGATCGGGCGGCCCGAAATGGTCGTAAACGGGCCTTTTCGCTCGGGCGATTTCCGGAGCGTGGGCTCGAGCGTATCCCGTTCCCAGCGGGCCTTGCGGGTGTCCGCGCGGTCGACGACGGTCTTCATACGGCTCTAATTATAAGACCGGCTTTGGGTTCCGCCCTGCCCTGAGCGACGCCGGCTGCGTGGAGCGCAGCCGGGCGGAGTCGAAAGGGAGTGGGTTGGCGTCGGTTATGCGGAAGGGCCCAAGGATACCCAAAAGTCATGAAAGAGATAGCGAATTGACATACGCCATCGAAGCTGATTACTTTTGATCGTTTGGCCGTACTCTCACAGGCCATATAAAAGCATTCATTCTCATGAGGACGTAATGGCGGCACAGGGAACTACTTTTGACGCGATGCTCCAGGAGTTCACCGGGGCGGCGCGCATTCTCAATCTCGATCCGGGCATCTGGCAGATGCTGACCCACCCGAAGCGGCAGATCATCGTGTCGTGCCCGGTCCAGATGGACAGCGGCGAGATCAAGGTCTTCACCGGCTACCGCGTGCAATACAACGTGACACTCGGCCCCGCGAAGGGCGGCATCCGGTATCACCCCGACGTAACGCTCGATGAAGTGACCGCGCTCGCGGCGTGGATGACGTGGAAATGCGCGGTGGCCCAGCTGCCCTTCGGGGGCGGCAAGGGCGGCGTGATCTGCGACCCCACGAAGATGTCGATGCGCGAGCTCGAGGCGCTAACCCGGCGCTACACCGCCGAGATCATCGACTCGATCGGGCCAGACAAGGACGTGCCCGCGCCCGACGTCAACACCAATGAACAGGTGATGGCGTGGTTCTCCGACACCTACTCGATGCATGTCGGGCACACCGCCACGTCGGTCGTGACCGGCAAGCCGGTGGAGATGGGCGGCTCGCTGGGCCGGCGTGAAGCCACCGGACGCGGCGTGATGATCGTGGCGCGCGAATCGGCGAAGCATCTCGGCTTCGACCTCAAGGGTTCGCGGGTGGCGGTGCAGGGCTTCGGCAATGTCGGCTCGATCGCCGCGTGGCTGATGGCGAAGCAAGGCGCGAAGATTATCGCGGTCACGGACTGGAAAGGCGGCGTCTTCAACGCCAAGGGCCTCGACGTCGACAAGTTGATCGAGCACGTCAAGCAGCACAAGACGGTCAGTGCCTACCCGGGTGCGGAGCCGCTCTCACAACCGGACGTGTTCAAGACCGACGCCGAGATTCTCATTCCCGCCGCGCTCGAAAAACAGATCACCGCGGACAACGTCAACGACATCAAGGCCAAGCTCATCATCGAGGGCGCCAACGGCCCGACCACGCCCGAGGCGCACAAGATCCTGCACGAACGCGGCGTCTTCGTGGTGCCCGACATTCTTGCCAACGCCGGCGGCGTCACGGTTTCGTACTTCGAGTGGGTGCAGGACCGTCACGGCTACTTCTGGACGGAAAAGGAAGTGAACGAGCGGCTCGAGGCGAAGATGTGTGAGGCGTTTGACGTCGTATTGGAAACCGCCCAGAAGTACAAGGTCGACATGCGCGCCGCGGCTTACATCGTCGCGATCAATCGCGTGGCAACGGTCACGAAACTACGGGGAATGTACGCGTAGAGTTGCCGACGGCTCGTAGAGGCGGGACCTTAGTCCCGCCTGCCAGCTGGCGGCCGACACTAAAGTGTCGCCCCTACATCAGGATCCCAATCTGAAGGCCACGAGCTCGGTCACGGGCTGCTGGCCTTCTGCGTTGCCCGTGAGCTCGATCAGGTATTGGCCGGCCGCGAGGTTCGCGAGCGGCAGGTCGATCGACAAGGGCTGACCGGCGGTTGCGGTCACCGTCACGTCCGACATCTTGATGCCCTGCTGGTTGAGCAGCTGGGCCGTCACCGTGGGCGGCACGGTTCCCGGACCCAAGGCCTCGAATCGAATCAACAGACGCTCGGTGCGGCGGAACTCCCGCGACGCAACCGGCGGGGGCGGCGTGGTCGAGGTGAGTTCCGTAAACTCACGCGCCGTGCGTGCCACCCACACCCTCGGCGTGGTCAGGATGATCTCGGGAGCGGAGAGATCGGGCACCGTCAGATCGCGATCTTCGACATCGAGCGTGCCCGTACCGTCGCCTTCGATGGTGAGGCGCACATCGAGCTTGCCGGGTGGCGCATTGAAACTGACGAGGCCGCCCTTGCCGGACACCGCCAACTCGCTCGGCACGCGGCCGCGATACACGATGTCGCCCGACGGCGAGGTCGCCAGCACCGTGACACGACGCGGTTGGTCGCGATTCAGGCCGGGCGTGGGCGGCAGTGGCTCCCACAGCAGCGTCACCTTCGTGCGCCCGTCGTCGCCCTTGTCGTTGCCGATCCACGTACGGATGTAGCGCCGATTGGTCAGTGGGGCAATCGCCGCAAGGGCCTTCGTCACCGCGGCAGGTGGGCCTGGCTTGGGGCCGGCGACGGCCCGCTTCAACTCGTCCGCTGAGTAGGCCCAGAAGCCTCGGCGTGAGCGGACCTGCACGCCCGGCCGCTTGACGCGCACTCTGATCTCGTGGAACTTGCCGTCGCTCGGCGCTTGGGTGGTATAGCCGACCAGGTAATAGGCGCTTGCGTCGCGGATAATCTGCTTCATCGCCGTACCGAGATCGTTGCGATTGACGATCGCGCGGCCATCAGTGTTTTCCGCCAGCGTGCGCAACGAATCCATCGATGAATTCAAGTACTGCTGGCTGGTCTGGATCGAGATGTTGGTGCTGACATCGAACTCGCCCACGCTCAGGCCACGTGGATCCAGCGCATAGATCGACGTGTTGTTGCGGTTGCAGGCATCGAACACGTCACGCAGCTCCTGCATCATGTCCACGTCGGCCGAAAACTTCGCGCGGTCCTCCATCAGGTTGTTCTGGGCGGCAAACGGATCGCGCGTGAGGTCGCCAGGCGCTGCAATCGCGCCGGGGAGATCGCTGCGCAACTGCGGCGGGAGCAGCGAGCTATAGCCTTCGCTGACCAGGATCAACGACTTGCGGCCCTCGCGCAGCGAGCCGAGCTTCGTGCAGATGCCGCGGATCGCCGATAGCGATACCTGACGGCGAATCATCTCGATCGCCTGTGGCGTCAGCCGGTAGACGTAGGCGCGCTCGATGTCGTTGATCGGCTCGTAGTCGTACTTGCGGCCCATGAACCGGTCGACCGCATTGACCACACCCTGGTGGCTGCGCGTCAGCGTAACGGCATCGGTCGGCGTCAACGGGTGCATCACGCTGATCAGATCGCTCGGCGCGAGCTGATTGGCGATGAACTCGGAGACCGGCCGTTTCACGGACATGCTGGTCTCCTTCCGGACGTGATAGTCGTCCAGGAAGAAGACGAAGATGCGCGAGTTCTCGTCGGCCGCGGCCGTCTCTTCGTCGTTGCGCGTGCGAATGGTGCGTTGCGTGTAAGCGGGCTGCGTGATCGTGTCGATCTTCACCAGCCGGAAGGTCTCAGCCTTTTGCGGCTTGCCGTCTTCCTGAATGTCAAAGTCCTCGAGCTTGAGGTCGGTGACGGGATTGCCCTGGCGGTCGGTGACGATGACATCAACGCGCACGGTGTTGATACCAGTGCGGAAGACCGGTTGCGTGTCAGGAGCCGGTGGCTGCGTTGCGCCTGGACTGGCGTTTTGCGGCGTCGGACTGGTTGCCTGCGTATCTGTATTGGCGCGCAGGCCCACCACGCCGCACAGGATAGTGACGGCGGCGGCCGCTAACGCGCGCGAGGACGTGATGCGCATGCTCATGTCGATGATAACATTTGGGCCTCGGAGGACACGGAGGAGAACACCGGCCGCGGAGGCCACGAAAACCTCCGTGATCTCCGTTCTCTCCGTGTCCTCCGCAAGGATCTATTCATGAGCCAGACGATGACCGCCATGCCAGCGCTGACGCGGTTGGCCGACGACGAAGTGATTTTCCGAGACAGCGTGTACGAGTTTGCTGACAAGGAAGTGCGTCCGCTCGCGCGCGAAATGGACGAGCAGGCCAGGATGTCGCCGGCGCTGATCGAGAAGATGTTCGCGCTTGGCGTGATGAGCGTCGAGGTGCCCGAGAGCTACGGCGGCGCGGGCGGCACGTTCTTCCACTCGGTGCTGGCGGTGGAATCGCTGTCGCGCGTTGATCCGTCGGTCGGCGTGCTCGTGGATGTGCAGAACACCCTGGTGATCAACGCCGTGTTGCGGTGGGGCACCGACGAGATCAAGCGCAAGTACCTGCCGAAGCTCGCGTCGAAGACGATCGGCGCCTACTGCCTCTCCGAGGCCGGCTCGGGCAGCGACGCGTTCGCCATGGCGACGCGCGCCACGGAAAAGGGCGACGGCTTTCTGCTTACCGGGCGCAAGCTGTGGATCACCAACGCGAACGAAGCGGACCTGTTCATCGTGTTCGCCAACGTGAACCCCAACGCTGGCTACCGCGGCATCACCGCCTTCATCGTCGATCGAGGCAGCTCGGGCTTCACGATTGGCAAGAAAGAAGACAAGCTCGGCATCCGCGCGAGCAGCACCTGCGAGCTGCTGTTCGAGGACTGCTTCGTGCCGAAGTCGCAGATCCTCGGCGAGGTCGGCAAGGGCTACAAAGTGGCCATTGAAACGCTCAACGAAGGCCGCATCGGCATCGGCGCGCAAATGCTCGGCCTCGCCCAGGGCGCGCTCGATCACACGGTTGCGTATGTGAAGGAGCGCAAGCAGTTCGGCAAGGCGATCGGCGAATTCCAGGGCGTGCAGTTTCAGATCGCTCGCATGGCCACCGACGTCGAAGCCACTCGCCTGCTGGTCTACAACTGCGCCCGCTTGCGCGACAACGGCCTGCCGTTCCTCACGGAAGCAGCCATGTGCAAGGTCTACTCGTCGGAAGTTGCTGAACGTGTGGCGTCGATGGCGGTGAATCTGTTCGGTGGGAATGGCTTCGTGAAGGAGTATCCGGTCGAGAAGCTGTATCGGGACGCGAAGATCGGACAGATTTACGAAGGCACCACCAACATGCAGCTGATGACGATCGCGAAAGATCTGCTGGGGAACTGACGCACGGGTGCACGGAGCGCATGGTGCACGATGTGCACCGTGTGCAACGCACCTCGTGCACCTTGTGCACGCTGTGCACCTTAGCGAAGTATTACCTGAAGCGTCCGCGCATCACGCGAAAGGCGATCCAACAACCCGCCGCGGTTCAGGCCGGCGGCGCCGACCACGCGAATCGCCGCATCCACCGCGCGTTGCGCCGCATTTGCCGCAAACGCGTGCGCGCGCGCGATGGCATCCTCGGCGTTCTCGCCACGATCGAGCATCTGCGCCGCGCTGTAGGTGAGCATGCGCGCCGCCGCCACTTCCGTGGCGCCATCGGCGAACGCCCAGTGCGGAGCAGTTTCGTCGGGTCCCGGCTTCACGCCGGTCTTCTTCATGGAGTCGAGCGTGTGTTGAATCGCCGCGCGTCCGACGCCAAGCGCAACGGCAGCGGCCAGCAGCCGCGCGCGAATGCGGCTGCCCTCCGGAATCGACGCCAGCGCGGATTCGCTGCCTTCGAGGCCCGACAGCATCGCCGCCGTGGTGATGGATTTCCCGCCGACGCCCTCAAACCCAAACCGCGCACCGCGAGCAGGATCGCTTGTCGCCAGTTCTTCGATCACCAGGACCGCATCCATGGCTTGGGACGGGAGCGTCTTGACAGAGTTCGCGGAAGATATGAGTGCCTGTTGTTCTGGAGTGAGGTCGAAGGTCATGACGGATAAGCCGGCCTGTATAGGGCGATAACACCTGATTATAGTCCAGGCTATCCGTCTGACCCTCGTACCGACAGCGCCGACTAAGAGGAGTGTTCTCTACGGCTTAGCTAACGAATTGCCTTGTTCCGCGACGGGGATAGGCTTACCCTGAGGCGTGGATAGGGAAAACCCCGAGGAATGCGAAAACATCCCTCACTGCCCAATCTGCGGCAGCAATCTGATCGTCGCCCACTACTTCGCCAAGATGAAGATCTGTAGCTGCCGCTCCTGCGGCACCACGCTGTCGATCCCCGATGAAGCCTGGGATCGCGTCAGGTTGATGAACAGAACCCAGCCAAGCGCCGGGCAAGGGTCCTGACAGCGCCTCAGCCGGTAGGTGCGACGCGAGCGCTAGTTCAAAACCTTCATCTGAAACGGCCTTCGAACGACGCCAGAGCGCCGAGCGAACGAACGCGATAACTGATCGCGTATGAGCGCGACCGGCGGGCGGGACTAAAGTCCCGCCCCTACGAAAGCTTCTTGAAGATTGGCCGCAGGCGTTCGGCGGTGCGCGGTAGTTCTTCAGGCAGCACGCGTACATCTCCGACGACGGTCATGAAGTTGGTGTCGCCGTTCCAGCGCGGCACCAGGTGGATGTGCAAATGATCGACGATGCCCGCGCCCGCGGGCCGGCCGAGGTTCATGCCGACGTTGATCCCCTGCGGCGTAAACGCGTCGGTCAGCACGCATTCCGACAGCTGCGTCAGCAACGCCATCTCGGTGAGCTCGTCGCGCGTCAGCGACGCCAACGTGCCGGCATGCCGCTGCGGCACCACCATCAGGTGACCGGAGTTGTACGGGAACTTGTTCAGGATCACGTAGGCGAGCGCGCCTTCGTGGACGATCAGCTGCCGCCCCTCGTCGATCGACTGGGCGACGCAAAACACGCAGTCTTTGGATTCTTCGGACCGCGTCACGTAGCTATGTCTCCAGGGAGACCAAATGCGGTCCATCGCTCACTGGCACCCCTGGCAGGGGTGCCCTACATGCCGAGGGCGCCGTCTGTCGGCGGAGCCGGCGAGCCGTCAACCGGCTCGCCCGTTTCCTTGTTGATCAGATCCTTGAGTTCTTTGCCCGGCTTGAAATAGGGCACTCGCTTCGGCGGCACGTCCACCTTGTCGCCGGTCTTCGGGTTGCGGCCCTTGCGGGGCTCGCGCTTGCGAAGGCGGAAGCTGCCGAATCCGCGAAGCTCGATCTTCTCGCCGCGCTTGAGCGCATCGATGATGCTCTCGAACACGGTGTCGACGATGACCTCGGAGTGCTTCTTGGTGAGGTCCGAGACCCGAGAGACTTCTTCGACCAGTTCCGCCTTCGTCATATATGTGTAGGGGCGGGACTCTAGTCCCGCCCACGGTGATTACTTATGCTTCAGGTGATCGCCCAGCGTGGCGCCGCCGTCACCCTGTGACGTCGAATACGACTCCCAGTCGGTGCGGAACTCGCCGGTCTTGAGCGCACGGATGCTCAAGCCGATCTTCCGCTCCGCCGGGCTAAGCTTGATGATCTTCATCTGGTAACTCTTCTCGACCTCGAGATCGATCTTCTCCCCGCCCTGCGAGTCGTCGAACTCGCTGACGTGAATCAGCCCCTCGATGCCTTCGTCCAGCTCCACGAAGGCGCCGAAGTTGGTCATCCGCACCACCTTGCCCTCGATGTTGTCGCCGGCCTTGTGCCTCGAGAAGAAGTCTTCCCAGATATCGGTCGCAAGCTGCTTCAACCCCAGTGACAGGCGCTGGTTCTCGGCGTCGATGCTGAGCACCATTGCCTCAACTACGTCACCTTTCTTCAGGACTTCACTGGGATGCTTGACGCGCTTGCTCCACGACATGTCCGAAATGTGAATCAGGCCGTCGATGTCGTCCTCGACCTCGACGAACGCGCCGAACTCGGTCAGGTTGCGGACCTTGCCCTTGATGCGGGTGCCGACCGGGTACTTCTCGGCCAGCTCGTGCCACGGGTTGCTCTCGACCTGCTTGAGGCCCAGCGAAATGCGCCGCGCCGCCGGATCCACGCCGAGCACCTGGGCTTCCACGGTGTCGCCGACGTTGAGGATCTTCGACGGATGTTTGACGCGCTTGCTCCACGACATCTCGCTGACGTGGATCAAGCCTTCGACGCCCGGCTCGAGCTCGATGAACGCACCGTAATCGGTCAGGCTCACCACCTTGCCGCTGACGCGCACGCCGGCCGGGAACCGATCCATCACGGTGGTCCACGGATCGGCCATCAACTGCTTGTGGCCGAGCGAGACGCGCTCGGTGGCCTGGTCGTACTTCAGCACCACCACGTCGATCTCGTCGTTGACCTTGAAGAGCTCGGAGGGATGCCCGACGCGGCCCCACGACATATCGGTAATGTGCAGCAGGCCGTCGATGCCACCCAGGTCGATGAACGCACCGTAGTCGGTGATGTTCTTGACCACGCCGCGCAGCACCTTGCCCTCGGCAAGCGTTTCGAGCGTGGACTTCTTCTTCTCGGCGTTCTCCTCTTCGAGGAGCACCTTGCGCGAGAGGACGATGTTGCCGCGCTTCTTGTTGACCTTGATGACGCGCATGCGGAGCTCCTGCCCCTTCAACGCGTCGAGATTGCGCACCGGTCGAACGTCGATCTGGCTGCCCGGCAGGAACGCGCGGACGCCGATGTCCACCGCGAGGCCGCCCTTGATCCGCTCGACGACGCGGCCGATCACCACCTTGCGGTCCGCAAAGGCGCGCTCGACCTCGTCCCAAATCTTCATTTTCTCGGCCTTCTCGCGCGACAGCACGATGTGGCCTTCGCGGTCTTCGGTGCGCTCGAGCAGCACGTCGACCACGTCTCCTTCACGAACAATCACCTGGCCGGTTTCGTCGAGGAACTCGTCGACGGGAATGACGCCTTCTGACTTGTAGCCAACGTCGATTACAACTTCGTTTGCGGTGACTTTCAGGACGGTGCCCTTGACGACCTCACCTTCCGCGAGGTTGCGGAAGCTGTTATCGTAAAGGTCCAACAGGCGTGCATACTCTTGCGGGTCGGCGTCTTCATCCTGACCCCAAGGTGAAGTAGTCTTCATCACCTGTTTTCCCGTGGCCCTGGTCACGGGGGCCGAAGCGACCTGCGGGTCGGTGGCCGGTTTTTGTTCGTCTTGCGAAATTGCCATTTGCGAAAGGTGTCCTTTTATCTCAGATTTGTTACCGTCCGGACGCCCGCGGGTCGATTGATTGACCCGTCGTCGTTCCGCGTAACCGATAGAGATTACGTTACTTAGCGCAATACTGTCAAGGCAGCGGGAAAGGATCTAGACATGGCCCGGAAGAAGCCAGCAAAGAAGGCAAAAGCGAAGGCGGCCAAGCGGACGCCCAAGAAGAAGGCCGCCCCCAAAAAGGTCGCTCGGCGCGTCGCCAAGGTCTCGAAAAAAGCCTCGAAAAAGGCCCCCAAGAAGGCCGCCAGGAAGGCTTCCAAGCCGACGGCTCGCAAGGCGCCCAAGGCCGCCAAAAAGGCTCCTCCGGCCAAGAAGGCCGCTCCGGCCAAGAAAGCCGCGGCGTCACTCAAGCGACCGAACCTGGATCGACCGCGCAAGACCGTGGCCGACATCCACGGCCTCCCGTCGAGCCTCGACATGGGCCGCACCGCCTCCGCCGCGAAGAGCGGCCGCGCCGAGTTGAAGCAGCGCCTCTCGAAGAACACCAGCGCCAGCCCCGCGCTGACGGCAGGTGACGTCGATGCTGATTGGGAATCCGCCGAAACCGTGGGCGACGAGGCCCCGGGCGGCGACAACCCCACACCCGATCAGGACGTGGTGGACGACATCGGCCGCGCGCTCGGCGTCGAGTATGAAGACGACGAGGAACTCCAGGGTGGCGCGGAGATCGCGGATCGCGATCGCAATCGTTGGGAACTGGATCCGAGCTCGAAAGACGACTTCGACGAGGAGACGTAGAAACGTTTGGAGAGCGACGGCTTCAGCCGTCGCTGATCAGCGGGGGCGAAAGCCCCCGCTCTCCAAACGTCTACGAAGGTAGCGCGATCGACACGTACTTCACATCCAGGTACTCGTCGAGTCCCCAGGGACCGCCTTCGCGGCCAATCCCCGAAAACTTCACACCGCCAAACGGCGCATGCGGCACCGCGGGCACGCCGTCGTTGACGCCAACGATGCCGTAATCCAGCTGCTCGGCGATTCGGAAGGCGCGTCCCAGGTCCTTCGTCCACACGTACGCCGCGAGCCCGTAGGGCGTGGCGTTCGCGGCGCGGATGATCTCGGCCTCGTCCGAGTAGCCCACAATCGGCGCCACCGGACCGAAGGTTTCCTCTTCGAGAATACGCATCCCGCTCTTGACGCCGACCAGTAACGTCGGTTCGAAGAACAGGCCATCTTTCCGCTTACCACCGACCACGGCTTCCGCACCCTTGCCGATCGCGTCGTCGACGTGCGCGGCCACCTTGTCGAGACCCTGCCGGTCAACCAGCGGACCGACCTGCGTCTGATCGCTCATCGGATCTCCGACGCGCAGGTTGCGCACGCCCTCGGCCATGCGATCGATGAATGCCGCCTGAAGCCGGTCGTGCACGTAGATGCGATTGGCACACACACACGTTTGTCCGGCATTCCTGAACTTCGACGCCATCACCTGCTGCACCGCCGCCGGAATGTCGGCGTCCTCGCAAATGATGAATGGCGCGTGACCGCCAAGCTCGAGCGACACGCGCTTCACCGTGCGCGCAGCTTTCTCGTACAACTTAATGCCCACCTCGGTGCTGCCGGTGAAGGTCAGCTTCCTGACGCGAGCGTCGGCGAAGAACACGTCCGACACGGCTGCGGGGTCGGATGTGGTCAGCACCTGGAAGACGTCCGCGGGTCCGGTCGCCTGAGCCCACAACTCGCCGAGACGAATCGCCGTCAGAGGCGACTGCTCCGCCGGCTTGAGCACCACCGTGCAGCCGGCCGCGAGCGCGGGCGCGACCTTGCGCGTCACCATTGCGGCGGGAAAATTCCAGGGCGTCACCGCATACACGGGACCCACCGGCTGGCGCATCGCAAACAGCCGCTTGTTCGCGGAATGGCTCGGCATAATCTCGCCGTACGCCCGCTTGGCTTCTTCGGCATACCACTCGACGAAGGCTGCGGCGTATTTCACCTCGCCCCGCGACTCGGTGATGGGCTTACCCATCTCCTGCGTCATCAGTCGCGCGAGCGTGTCTTCATTCTTCAGGATCAGCTCGAACCACTTGCGCAGGACCGTTGATCGCTCGAACGCCGTCTTCGCTTTCCAGGACGCGAACGCGGCGGCGGAGCGATCGATCGCCTGCCTGGCTTCTTCGAAGCCGGCATCGTTCGCGCGATCGAGGACCGCGCTGGTAGCGGGATTGATGACATTGAAAGTGGCCATGCCCTCTTATAACGCATGTGTGCGATTTGAAACTTCCGTCAAGTGAGTGCCGTGCTATAGTGCGCCTCCCGCTGACGGTGCGCCGCGCAGCATCCCCATTCAACCAATCACCCAGGAGCCCCCATGGAAAAAACTACTCGCCGGCACTTATTGAAAGCCGCGGCTGTAGGCGGCGTCACCGCCGCCGGTCTCGGCAGCATGGTCGATGGACCATCCAGCGCCGCAGCGCAGCAGCCTGGAAAAGGTGACGAACATGCGCACGACAATCGATTGAACTCCGGCAAACTCGCCCATGCGGTTGTCGCGTTCGGTCAATGGGAGGTGGACCTGGCCGATACGCGGGGGCCGCTCGATCGCGGCGTCCCTCCGCCTCCCCCTCCCAACCGCAACGTGCACAAACACCTGCCGTTCGAAGTTGAGGTGGATGCCGGCGGCGCCGTGTCGTTCATTATTTCCGGACTGCACCAGGTCGTGATTTACGCGAATCGCGAGCTCGCCGACGTGCAGGCCGCGGCTGCCCCGAGCACGGATCTCCCCGGGATACCATTGCTGGGGGGACCGCCGCCACCGGCGCCGCCAGTGGTGTTGCCGGGGTTGGTCAACCTAGCAACCGATCGCGTCTATCGTGGCCTCGACCCGCGCATCCTGTATTACATGTCGCCTGGACCCGGCGGAATGCTGATCCCCAACCTCAACCTAGATCGGGTCGAGGCGGTGAACTTCTTCGAGCCGGGGCGCTACCTGGTGGTGTGCGGCGTGCGTCCGCATTTCGACGAAGGCATGCACGGCTTCGTGAACGTCAAGGCGTAACCGCAGGAATCAAGCTGGGCGGGCGGTGGCTTCAGCTGCCGCCCGCATCAGCGTCCACAGCTGCACGACGTGGTCTCGCTCGGTCAGCTCCGCGCCGATCGATATCCTGACGATCCACTGGCCATCGAGCTGCGCCGGCGTCAGGTACACCTGCCCCGATTGATTCAACCCACCCACCCAGTCGAGCGTGTGCTTATCGAGCACGTCGCCCGTCAGGCCATTCGGCTCGTGACGCACACACACCGTTTGCAGCGGCGCAGGCGCAACCACTTTCCAATCGGGTGTCTTCCCGACCTCGCCGGCCAGCCACTGCGCATTCGCGATGTCGCGCCGCAATCGTTCTTGAAGGGCTTCCACGCCTTGTTCGCGGATCAGGAACCACAACTTGAGCGCGCGGAAGCGGCGCCCGAGCGGCAGACCCCAATCGCGATAGTTCTTCACGCGCCCATCGGCAGCGCTTTGTAGATAGCTCGGGTTCGTCGACATCACACGCACCAGGTGCTCAGGGTCGCGGACGAAGTACAACGTGCAGTCGAACACCGCGCCGAGCCACTTGTGGGCGTTGACGATCAGCGAGTCGGCCTGCTCGACACCCTCCCACATCCATCGGCATTCGGGCAGGATCATCGCCGAGCCCGCCATGGCCGCATCGACGTGCATCCAGAGGCCGCGCGCCTTCGCGACCTCGCCGATCGCTTCCAGCGGATCGAGCGCGGTGGACGTGGTGGTGCCGGTGGTGGCCACCACGGCGCAGGGCCGGCGGCCGGCGTCGAGATCCGCCTGAATCATCGCGTCGAGAGATTCGGGCCGCATCGCGTACGAGCCCTCGTGGGGCACGATGCGCACGTGCCGCTTGCCGAAGCCGGCCAGCAGCGCCGCCTTCTCGACCGAGCTGTGGCTCTGCGCCGACGTATACACCACGAGCGGCTGCGCCTCGCCCTGCAGCCCGCCGCGCGAGAGGCTGTAGTTCGACGATCGTTCCCGCGCACACAACAACGCCACCAGCGTGCTCGTCGAAGCGGTGTCGTTGATCACGCCGCTCCATGCCTCGGACAGGCCGAGCATCTGCCGCATCCAGTCCGTGGCAATCTCTTCGACTTCGGTCAAAGCCGGGCTTGATTGCCACGCCAGCCCGATCACCCCAAGCCCCGTGCTGACGTAATCCCCAAGCACGCTCGACAGCAGGGCGTTGGACGGGAAATACCCGAAGAACCGCGGATGCTGCCACGTGGTGATTCCAGGCAACACGATCTGGTCCACGTCTTTGATGATGTCTTCGAAGGCTTCGGGTTTCGCGGGAGGCGATGCGGGCAGCCTGGCTTTGATCTCGCCGGGTGAGGTTTGCGCCATGACCGGGCGCGATTCAACGGTGGCGCGGTAATCCGCGATCCAGTCGATCAGGCGGTGACCGGCCCGCCGGAATTCCTCAGGGGTCATTCGAGCCGTTCCTCGACGAGCTTCAACACCTGCTTGACGACGGCCTCGATGGGCATCGTCGTGGTGTCGATGTAAATCGCATCGTTCGCTCGCGCCAGCGGTGCCACCGACCGCGTCGAGTCCGACTGATCGCGCGCGGCAATGTCGCTCTGCACGAGCTCGAGGCTCCCCTGCCCGCCGGTGTGCGCCGGATCCGAGGCCCGGCGGCGGGCACGCTCTTCGGGGGAAGCGTCGATATAGAACTTCAGGTCCGCATCGGGAAAGACCACGGTGCCGATGTCGCGTCCCTCCATCACCACGGCGCCGCCGTCGCCAAGCTCGCGAAACCTGCGCACCAGCGCCTCGCGGACGTGCGGTAGCCGCGCCACCGAGGTCGCCGCCTTGTCGATGACCGGCGTGCGAATCTCGCTCGTCACATCGTGACCTTCAATCGTGGTCCGGCCGTCCTGTTGCACGATGTCGGCCTGCTCGGCGAGCTTCGACACGACCTCGTCTTCGTCCAGCGGCAACCCGTCCTGCAGCGCCTTCCAGGCCACGGCTCGGTACATGGCGCCGGTATCGACGTGCTTGTATCCAAGGCGCTCGGCTACCGTGCGCGCGAGCGTGCCCTTGCCCGCGCCCGAAGGCCCATCGATGGCAATCACCATTAGTTTCACGGAGGTTCAGTGTACCATCCGTGCGTGCCCCTTACCCGCCGCGGCTACGCGGCGATCGTCCTCGTTTTTCTGATCGTCGGCGGCTTCATCGCGCTTCCCTATCTGGACGCGCTTGGCTTCATCATTCGGGCCGCCGACATTCCGGGAACGCCCGCCAGGCTGGCCAATGGGCGAAGCTATAACTTCACGCGCGAGCCGAAGACCACGATTCCCACGCGTAGTGGCGACATTCCGGCGCGGCTTTACAAACCCGATGGCCGTTTCCGCCGCACAGTGCTGTTGATGCCGGGCGTGCACCGCGATGGCATCGATGAATCGCGCCTGGTCGGCCTGGCTGAGGACCTGGCCGCGACCGGATACAACGTGATGACCGTGGCGGCGCCGGATCTGCAGAAATTCAAGATCACGCCAGAGGTCACAGATGTGATCGAAGACGCAATTCGATGGACCAGCGAGCAGCCGCAGTTCAGGACCGACGGGAAGATCGGCGTGCTCGGGATTAGTTTCACCGGCGGGCTGTCGATCGTCGCGGCCGGCCGTGAATCAGTCCGCGATCGCGTCGCCTTCGTGATGTCGTTCGGCGGCCACGGCGATCTCTCGCGCGCGATGCATTACCTGACGTCGGGCGAGGTGCTCGGCGACCTCGAAGCGGCGAAACGCAGTTCGGCGGTGGCCGGCGCGGATCACGTGGGCGTGCACCCGCCGCACGATTACGGCCTCGCGGTGGTGCTGCTCAACCTCGCCGATCGCGTCGTGCCTCGGGATCAGGTGGCCGCGTTGTCGAAAGGGATCGACGGCTTCCTGCTCGCGTCGTCTCTCGCTGTCACCGATCCGCCCAAGTCCGTACCGGTGTTCGAGGAGATGAAGAAGTATCAGGAGACGCTGCCCGAGCCGTCGCGGACCTACATGCAATACGTGAACGATCGCGCGGTGGACAAGCTCGGCCCGATCCTCCTGCCCGTTGCCGACGCACTGAAGGATCACCCCGGCATGCCAGCACTGTCTCCGGAACGAGCCGCACCGCCTTCGGCGCCGATCTTCCTGCTGCACGGCGTCGACGATAGCGTCATCCCATCAATGGAAACCGTCCTGCTGGCAGAACACCTGAAGGGCAAGGCCGATGTCGCGGGACTGCTCAGCGGCCTGATCACACACGCCGAAGTGAACCGCACGCCCGGTGCCATCGAAGTGTGGCGACTGGCTAGCTTTTGGCGGAAGATCATGCGGCACTAAGTTGACAGTTGACCGTTTACGGTTGACAGTTGAGTCGCGAGTTCACAGTTGCCAGTTCGATTACAGAAAATCTTATCGGCGGCGGGCGTCGCATCGCGGCGCGCGTCGGAGCAGATGATCCTCGAGGGCCGCGTCACCGTGAACGGCGAAACCGTGCGCGAGCTTGGCACCAAGGCGGATCCCGCGAAAGACGCAATCAAGGTCGATGGGCGCCGCATCAAGACCGACATCACGCATCGCTACATCGTGCTCTACAAGCCGAAAGGCTACGTCACGACGCGCAGCGATCCGGAGGGGCGCCGGACGGTGATGGATCTGATCGGCCAGGGCGCCTACATCTACCCGGTCGGCCGATTGGACTACGACTCCGAAGGCCTGCTCCTGATGATGACCGACGGCGACCTGGCCGCCGGGCTGATGCATCCGCGGCATGAGGTGGACAAGGTCTACGAGGTGATCGTGCTCGGGTCGCCCGATCCGCGCGCACTCGAGAAGCTGCGCAAGGGCGTCTTCATCGAAGGCGGAAGGACCTCACCCGCCGCGGTGGACGTCGGCACCACCGTGAAAGGCCACAGGCCCACCACGAAACTCACGATTGCGATCCATGAAGGCCGCAACCGGCAGGTTCGAAACATGTGCAGCGCCGTGGGCCTGCCGGTCAGGGAATTGCGGAGGATCCGCATGGGCCCGATTGGATTGGGCCGCCTGAAACCCGGGCAGTGGCGCGATCTCACGCCCGATGAAGTCCGACGGCTGAAGCGATCGGTCGGAGACAACTCAAGACCAAGGGCCCGTAAAAATCCGCTATGATGGCGCGGTCGATCGTCTGTCCGTTTTCCTAGTATCAGGAGTCAAAATCGCATGAATCGCATCGCAATTCGGGCGGTGCCCGCTCTGGTGCTGCTCTTCGCCGTCTACGCGTGGGTGTCCCCGCTCGTCACCGGCCAGGCCAGCCCCATGCCGAGCACCAAGAACGGCGAGTGGCCGATCTACACCGCGGACCTCCGCGGCTCGAAGTACTCGCCGCTCGATCAGATTAACGGCACCAACTTCGGCAAGCTCGAAGTGGCATGGCGCCTGAAGACCGACAACTTCGGTCCGCGTCCCGAAACCAAGCTCGAAGGCACGCCCCTGATGGTCAAGGGGATGCTGTATGCCACGGCCGGCACACGCCGCGCGGTGATCGCGGTGGAACCGCGTACCGGCGAGTTGAAGTGGACCTACAGCATGGACGAGGGCGAGCGCGCCACGCGCTGGGCGCCGCGCCAGCTGTCGGGCCGCGGACTCTCCTACTGGACCGACGGCAAAGGTGACGATCGCGTCATCTACGTGACCACCGGTTATCGCCTCGTCTCGCTCAACGCGAAGACGGGCCAGCCGATGGCGGGCTTCGGCCAGAACGGCGTGGTCGACCTCAAGGTCGGCATCATGATCAACGGCAAGCAGGCCGACCTCGAGAAGTCGGAGATCGGTCTCCACTCGACGCCGACCGTTGTCAACGACATCATCATCGTCGGCTCCTCGATGTTCGAGGGCCTCGGCTACGAATACGCCACCAACGTGCAGGGCCAGGTCCGCGCGTTCGATGCGCGCACCGGCAAGCAGCTGTGGGCGTTCCATGGCATTCCACGCAAGGGTGAGTTCGGCTACGACACGTGGAAGAACGAATCCGCGGGATACACCGGCAACAACGGCGTCTGGACGCAGATCACGGTCGATCCGGAAGCCGGCATCGTCTACCTGCCCGTTGAAACGCCGACCATCGACGAGTACGGCGGCAACCGCCCCGGCGACAACCTGTTCGCCGAATCGCTCGTCGCGGTCGACCTGAAGACCGGCAAGCGCAAGTGGCACTTCCAGTTCGTGCATCATCCGCTGTGGGACCACGACATGTCGTCGGCGCCGCTGCTGATCGACACGATGGTCGAAGGCAAGATGCGCAAGATCGTCGCGGTGCCCTCGAAGCAGGGTTGGCTCTACTGCTTCGATCGCATCACCGGTCAGCCGCTGTGGCCGATCGAAGAGCGGCCCGTGCCGCAGTCAACGATGAAGCACGAAGAGACGGCGCCGACGCAGCCATTCGTGACCAAGCCGCCCGCTTACGCGCGCATCTTCCTCGCCGAGAGCGACCTGATCGATTTCACGCCGGCGCTCCGCGCGCAGGCGTTGAAGAACCTCAAGTTGTTCCGCTGGGAACCGACGCCGTATGTTCCGCCGACGGGTCCTGAATCCAAGTTGCTCGGCGGCATCAACATCGGCAACACCAGCGGCGGCACGAACTGGCCGGGGGCAGGCTTCGACGTCGAGACCGGCATCTTCTATTCGCAGGCCGGCATGGCCAACGTCACCGTCGGCCACTACGACGACGAGGAATTCCACAAGGTCAGCCCGGAAAACAAGGGCAATCGCATTCCACGTTGGGAAGCGGAGCCGAACTACGGACTTCGTCCCGAGCGTCCCGCGGGCCCGCCCGCGGCGGCCGGCCCCGGCGTCGGCGCTGGTGGCGGTCAATTCGCGAACTTCCCGGGTGCCGCGGGTCGTCGCGCGCTCACCGAAGGTCTCGAAGGTCTGCCGATCGTGAAGCCGCCCTACGGCGTGCTGTCGGCGATCGACTTCAAGAACCCCGACAAACTGATGTTCCAGGTGCCGCACGGCGACACCCCGGACGCGGTGCGTAATCACCCGATGCTCAAGGGGATGAATATTCCGAAGACCGGCCAGAGCGGTTCGGTCGGCGTGTTGATCACGAAGACGTTCGTGGCGGCGGGCGATCCGCAGTTCACGAATATCCCGGAGAAGGGCGGACGCGGTGCGTCGCTGCGCTTCTACGACAAGCAGACGGGCGCACAGATCGGCGAAGTGCGCGTACCCGCGCCGGTCGTCGGCCACCCGATGACCTACATGCTCAACGGACGCCAGTACATCGTCGTTGGCGTGAGCGGCGGCAACTACTCGGGCGAATACATTGCCTTCGCGTTGCCGCAGAGCGAAATCCGCAGCACGACCACAGCAGCTCAGCAATAGCGTTCGATCCGCCGTAGCGCGAGCGCGAAGGCGGCACCACACCAAGGACGGGCATAATAAGCCCGTCCTTTTTTTTGATGCCGACAACGTCAACCATCGCCAAATACGGCATCGCCCTCATCGCTATTGCAGCAGCGATTCTGATCCGCGCCGCATTGACGCCGTGGATGGGCCAGGCATTCCCGTTAGCGACGATGTTCTCTGCGGTCGCGTTCGTCGTGTGGTACGGAGGCTGGGGCCCGGCTTTGCTCACCGCCATAGGCGGGTGGTTCGCCGCCGGCTACGTCTTCCGTGGCGGCCAGGGATTTGTCGGGCCGACCTTCGGCTTCAACGAAGCCGTCTCACTCGCGGTGTACCTCTTCTCGAATATCTCGGTGATCGTCCTTGGCGAAGCGATGCGCGCAGCGCAGCGGCGGCTCGAAGATCAACAGGAGCGCCTGTCGTCCACCAACCTCGCGCTCGAAAGCAAGGTTGAAGCGCAGTCGCTCCTGGCGGCGATCGTCGCCTCGTCCGACGATGCGATCGTGAGCAAGACGCTGGAAGGCCGCATCACCTCGTGGAACAAGGGCGCGGAGCGCCTGTTCGGCTATACCGCGCAGGAAGCCATCGGCAAGTCCATCCATCTGATCGTGCCGCCGGAAGGGCGCGCGCAGGTGGCGGAGATCCTGGATCGCATCCGTCATGGCGATCGGGTCGATCACCTCGACGTGATCCGGATCCGCAAGGACGGGACGCGCGTCAGCGTGTCACTCACTGTATCGCCCGTGCACGATCGCCACGGCCACGTCATCGGCGCCTCGAAGACCGCCCGCGACATCACCACGCGCAAGGCCTGGGAAGACCACCTGGTCCGCAGTGAAGAAGCGCAGCGCCTGCTGATCGGCATTCACGACGGCACGCGCGGCCTGCAGGACCCCGCGATGGTGATGCGCGAGATCGTGAACCGCGTCGGCCTCCATTTCAACGTGATCCGTTGCGCGTACGGCGAAGTGTCGCCGGAACAGGATCAGATCACGATCACGCGCGGCTACACGAGGGACGTGCCGACGGTGGCCGGGCGATACCCGATCGAGGTGTTCGGTCCGCTGATGGCGGGTGAATTGAAAGCCGGCCGTACCGTGGCGATCAACGACGTCCGGACCGACCCGCTGACCGATACGAAGGTCGCCCATGAGACCTACGCACGGATGCAGATCGCCTCGCTGGTATGCGTGCCGTTGGTGCGCGGCAGCAAGCTGGCGGCGGTGCTCGTGATGTGCGACGACCGGCCACGTGAGTGGACCAGGGACGAAGCCCAGCTGCTCGAGCAGGTGGCCGAGCGCACGTTGTTTGCCGTCGAGAACGCCCGGGCCGCGGAGGTCCTGCGCGAGAGTCGCGATGTGCTGGCGTTCGCGATGCAGGCCGGCCGCATGGGCGCCTGGTCGCGGGACGTCACCATGGACACGGTGTGGTGGAGCCCTGAGTTCGCCTCGCTGTTCGGCTTTTCGCCGGAAGACAAGGATTTCAATCGCGAGCGACTGCTCGCGCGGATCGTGCCCGAAGATCGCGAGCGGCTGCCGAAGGCGATCGAACAGGCGCTCGCCACGCGCCAGGATTACGCGCTCGAGTTCCGGTTCCAGCACGCGCAAACCGGCGAATGGCGCTGGATGGAGGCGCGCGGCCGCGCGCAGTACGACGCGAACGGCAAGCCGACGATGCTGTATGGGCTGGGCATCGATATCACCGATCGCGTGCGGGCGGTGGAAGCCTTGCAGGAAGCGGATCGCCGGAAGGACGAGTTCCTCGCCACGCTGGCGCACGAGCTTCGCAACCCGCTCGCGCCAATCAGCTCGGGCCTCCACATTCTTCGCACCGCCGGCGACAATCAGCAGGTGGCGGCCACCGCGCGTCAGATCATGGAGCGCCAGGTGGTGCAGATGGTGCGGCTGGTCGACGACCTCCTCGACGTCGCGCGCATCACCACCGGGAAGGTGGAGCTGCGCCGCGAGACGTTCGATCTCGCCGCGGCGGTCCACGATGCGGTTGAAACCAGCCGGCCCCTGCTCGATGCGGCCGGCCAGTCCATCACCATGACGTTGCCTGAGACGCCGATCTACGTGCACGCCGACCGCACCCGGCTCGCGCAGGTATTTGGCAACCTGCTCAACAACAGCTCGAAGTTCAGCGACCGCGGACAGCCGATTGCCATTGCCATCACGCACGACGGCGGTCAGGCCGTCGTGAGCATTCGTGACACCGGCGTGGGCATTCCGCGCGAGGCCCTGAAGAAGATCTTCGACATGTTCGGCCAGGCCGATCTCCACGGCGCGCGCTCGCGCGGCGGCCTCGGCATCGGCCTCTCGCTGGTCAAGCGGATCGCCGAAATGCACGGCGGCACCGTGGAGGCGCGCAGTGAGGGGGCCGGCCGCGGCAGCGAATTCGTGGTGCGCATTCCTATGATCGCTGTTGAGCGCGTGGCCCCGGCGCAGCCAACCGGCGAAACGGCGCTTCCGCCGTCGCGCCGGCGCGTGCTCGTGGTCGACGATAACACCGACGCCGCCGAATCACTGGCGGCGTTACTGGCCATCGGCGGGCATGAAACGCGGCTCGCGCACGACGGCTTGCAGGCCGTCGAAGAGGCGAAGATTTTTCAACCCGACGTGGTGTTCCTCGACATCGGGATGCCGGAGCTTGACGGGCATGAAACGGCGCGGCGCATCCGCGAGCAGCCATGGGGCAAGAACATGGTGTTGGTGGCGCTAACGGGTTGGGGTCAGGTCGAAGACCGTCGCCG
This sequence comes from uncultured Acidimicrobiia bacterium, assembly GCA_963784445.1. Taxonomy (GTDB): domain Bacteria; phylum Acidobacteriota; class Vicinamibacteria; order Vicinamibacterales; family UBA2999; genus 12-FULL-67-14b. The sequence goes on from CAWARO010000006.1 coordinate 225,841, forward strand.
CTCAAAGGAAGCGGGCTTCAACCATCACCTGGTGAAGCCCGCGGATCCGGCCGTGGTGGCGAAACTGATTTCGTCGCTGCCTAACTAGCACGCGGTACGTAGGGGCGGGACTTTAGTCCCGCCCTCGCAATCAGGTGGCACCCACTAGCGCAGTTCCACCCGGCCTCGTGGGCTGCTGATGGTTGCAATGAGCGCAGTTCTGGATCCGGACTGCACCTTAAGATCGAGGCCCAGTCCAGTGAGCATCCTCTGCACCCGTTCTGCGTCAGGATGTTCGGCGCGCAAAGTCACCAATGAAGCGCCTTGAGTGGCGGTGGTAGCCGGATGCGACGTCTTCCCCCAATCGATGAAGAACGGGACCACTCCGTCGGCCACAACGGTGCGTGGATCAGTGTAGCGCCACGAGAGCATGACACCGTCGCCACGTCGTCGACTTCCGGACGTCACGTCTCCAAGCTTCACGCCCCGACTCGCAGCATTGCTGGCCAGCTGTTCAAGGTCCTTCCCCTTGGCTGCCCATGTCACGAGCCTCGGTTCTTCAAGATCATCGATCCCGAATGGACGCGGCTGCGCGGGAGGCGGCTGATCCGGATCCGGACCGATGATTTCCAAGTAGGCTCCCGGCCCGAGCGACAGCAATGCGTTTCGGGTACCGCGCCCGGGATGCTGCCCGCCGGGCGAGGCTCGCACACCCAACATCCGCTCCACACGTTCGACCCCAATTTGCAGATCCGGCGTTGCGTAAACGAGGTGATCGACCGTGGCGACAAGTGCCGTCGACGCAATCTGCACCTGCCCGGCCACCGTCGCGCCGAACAATGCTGCGAGCAAAGCGATCAAACATCTAATCGCGATCATTCAAAGGAGTCTAAACCATCCGTCGCTCGGCGGTTGCAGCGGCTTGTCAGGCAGCGCCCAGATCGTCCAGATTGCGCTTGTGATTAAAGGAGATGTAGCGGCGATCGTGGTCCGCCGAAGGGCAATGGCGAACCAGCCATGCAAAGGGGGCCAGAAGACATCTGCTTCTCGGCCCCCTTTTGGCGCCTAGTAACCCGGGTCGGGATCGTTCTTGCGCAGCACCGGCGAGCCCGCTGAATTCAAGATCGGGGATTCACCGGGCACGCGATACGACGATGTTGGCGGCGCCGATTCAGACGGCTGATCGAGCAGCGTCGCCAAATCGCCGAACGGATCGCCGACCGAGATCGGCGAGGGCTTCGGCCGCGCCACCGCTACCGGGCGCGGTTCAGCCACCGGACGCGGTTCCGCTATCGGGCGCGGTTCTGCAACCGGGCGCGGGCTGGCGACCGTCCGTGAGGCCATCGCGTGGTGCACCTCGGGCTCCGCCTTGGCCTTGCGATACCACGTCGCCAGCAGCAGGCCGGCGCCGAACCACACGGCCCACCCCGCCGCGAGGGTGGGCGGCACGTCCGACAGCAATTCCGTCATGTTGTTGAACATTGTTACGGCACCCACGTGAAGGAGCGGCCGGCTCCAAGAGAATATTTGGTGAGAAGCGCTTCGAAGATTGGCGATCGCATTTTTTCGCCGGCCATCGCGGATCGCAACGATTGATCGATGTCCGCACCGTCGTCGTGATCGAGCACCAGGATGATGACCACGCGGCGCTGATCCGAAGTATCGTCCGCGCCGGTCGGAGTGTGATGGCCGACATTCAGCTTGCGCACCGGGATCGGCTTGCCGAGGGCCTCGCGCACCCACACCGCGATCTTTTCGGCGCGGCGGGCGGCGCGTTTTTCCTCGGCGACGCGTCCGGCTGTGAACGAGATGCCGGAGGGAATTTCTTCCGAGCTCGCGCCGATGCAGATGATCTCGCGCGCGCTGTTCAGGACCTTCTTCATTTCGTCGGTGAAGTGCGGGCGCTCACCGTCCTTCTCGATAGCATCAAAGGAATTGATGCGCCACCGGAATTCGTCGGTGAACAGCAGGATGCGAAACGACGTGTTCCTGCCCTCATCATCCTGGGCGTTGCGGATAATGAGGTCGTGTGACACTTCCGGCGGTGTCGGCGGCACCAGCCAGACGGCTCGCAGCTCGTTGGCGGTCGCGCCCATCAGCCAGATACCGGCTACCGCCCATGCGGCGGTCGCGCCATATCGGGCAAACTTCGAGAGAAGGGGTCTCATGCACTATCGAGAAAGCATGTTTGTTGCCACGCAAATCAGGCCTGATAAATTGATTTGTGGCCCGATAAATGGGTGGCGCGAGACGGCGTGTGACAGAATCGTAATCGTCAGCTCAGGAACGTCACAGACATGAATTTACCCACGTATCCGGCGGCCCGACAAGTCTCCGATGCCGTGCAAGGTCATTTTGCACGTCAGATCGCCGCGGCTCGCGCCCGCGAAGGCGGGGATCTCGAGAGCCCATCGCCGCTCGCGATCGCCGCCATCATCGATGCGGCATTCTGGGCCAGCCTGCGACGCGAGGAAGGACGTGCGCCTCGCATCTCGATGGCGTTTCTCCCGCCGGAGGCCGCCAAGCACGCGGTGATGTTTGCGCGCCGGCTGCCGTTGCAGCCCGCGATGCTCTCGAAAGTGGCGCCCGCGGTCGAGCGTCCCGGGATCCACCTTGGCGTGTGGCGCAGCGGCGACGAATTCTACGTGTGGGGCACCACTCGCGAAGTGCCGGCGTTCTGCCTGGTGGTCGAAGTGGTCACCTCGGGACTCATCGTCGTCAAGCACCGCTCCGAGCCGTTCGGCAAGTTCGTGAACGTCGCGGTCCTCGAAGGCGATCAAATCAAAATCGTCGACGAGCAGGCCGGCGAGGTGGTCCCCGACTGCCCCGCCGTGGTGACCTCGCTCGTGGGGGCCAGGGATCGCGCCAGCGGATCGGGATTGACGACGGTGCTCGTGCAGCTGGCGGCGTCGATGCGGCAGCACGGGCGCGGCGGGGCGTTGTTGATCGTGCCGTCGGATACCGGCCAGTGGCTCGAATCGATCGTGACGCCGATGCTGTATGCGGTGGAACCGCCGCATACGGAGCTGGCCGACCTGTCGTGCGCGCGCACCGCCGACCCGGATGACCTCAAGCGCGCCGTGGATGTGATTGCCGGATTGACCGCGGTGGACGGCGCAACGATCATCAACGATCGCTACGACCTGCTGGCGTTTGGCGCGAAGATCACCCGCAAGCGCGGCAGCCCGCCGGTGGAACTGGTGAACGTCACCGAGCCCGTTGAAGGCAGCGTGCCGACGCGGACCACGCCCGCCCAGCTGGGCGGCACGCGGCATCTATCCGCGGCGCAGTTCGTGAACGATCAGCACGATGCCATCGCGCTGGTGGCGTCACAGGACGGCCGGTTCACGATCTTCAAGTGGTCGCCGCACGAGGAATTCGTGCACGCGCACCGTGTCGACGCACTCCTTCTCTGACACAAGGTTCCGGACGATGGTTCGGGACGATAGTTCCTTACGGCAGTTCAGAGCCTTCCGGAATGTCACCTTCTTCGAGCGGCAGCATTTCTTCGGGCACGGGACGTTCCATCAGGATTGGCGGCGGCTCGAAGCCGAGTTGCTGGGCCATGTCTTCGATCTTCGGCAGGTCGTTCAGGTCGTTGAGGCCGAAGCGAATCAGGAATTCCTTGGTCGTGCCATAGAGGAACGGCCGGCCGATCACGTTCTTGCGGCCGACGATCTTGATCAAGTGGCGCTCGAGCAGTGTCGACAGCACGCCCGAAGTGTTGACGCTGCGGATTTCGCCGATCTCTGCCGCGGTGACCGGCTGCTTGTAGGCGATCACCGACAACGTTTCCAGCGCCGCCACCGAGAGCTTCGCCGCCGATCGCTCGTGGAACAGCCGCCGCACCCATTCGTGGTATCCGGCCGCGTGGTGATCTGAAACCCGCCCGCCACTTCGGCAATGTGTAGCCCGCCGCGATCCACGTAGTCCGCTTGCAGCGCCTTCAACGCCGCCTGGACATCTTCCTTGGGCTCGTCGTTCAATAGGCGATTCAGCATCCTGGGCGAAATCGGTTCAGGCGAGGCGAAGATCAGCGATTCGATCACCGCCTTGAGCTGCGACAGCTCCATCTTCGGCGTGGCCTCTTCGGGCGGCGCGGCATTCGGCGTTTGGTCGCTCATGTCGGCTCTTCTTCCTTCTTCGGCCCACCTTCGCGAGCATCGCTTCGGTGGGCAGGCGGATGATGCGCTTTGTACTCGTCTTCTGGATCGTGAATCGGGTGCGGCGCGTCGGCCGGCCGCGCCCGCTTGTAGATGCGAATCGCGCCCGCTCCGCCCTGCTGGAACACGCGAATCAGCTTGAGGCGGATCATCTCCAGCATCGCTAGAAACGTCGTAATCATGTCGGCGCGCGTGGCATCGGCTGCGAAGAGATCTTCGAAGCCGCACGCTTCAGTTTCCGACAGCCGCTCCAGCAGCTGCTCAATGCGCGTTTCGATCGAGATCAGCTCCGGTGGCAGCGCCACGGGCGGCCGTTCCCGCGCGCGTTCCAGCACCTGCTTGAACGCCGCCAGCAGGCTGAACAGGTCGACCTCGATCTCTGGCTCGTAATCCTCGCCGGCAATCTCCTCGATGCGCGAATCGGGCCTCGCCCACTGCGCGCTGCGCAGCGTCTCCTTGTCGTGCAGCAACTCCGCCGCCGCCTTGAACTTCTGGTGCTCGAGCAGGCGCCGCACGAGCGCGTCGCGGGGATCCTCTTCATCCCCCGGATCGCCCGCCGCCGTCTCGGGCCGCGGCAGCAACAGCTTGCTCTTGATGTGAATCAGCGTGGCCGCCATCACCAGGAACTCGCTCGCCACGTCGAGGTTGAGCTCCTGCATCAGGTTGAGGTAATCCAGGTACTGCTTGGTGATGACCGAGATTTGAATGTCGTAGACGTTCATCTGGTTCTTCTTGATCAGATGAACGAGCAGATCGAGCGGGCCCTCGAACGCCTGGACCTTGATTTGAATCGCTTCGAGCTGCGACTCAAAGACCTCTTCGTTCGGCGCCGGTTCGCCGGCCGGAATCTCAGGAGTATCGGCCATTTAGTAGAGCGTATTAACCAAAGTGAAGGTATCCGGAGCCAGGCTCATCGAAGCTATCCGGGCCGTTCCTACGGAACGGCCCACTTCATTTTCGAGCGTGCATGCCATTAATACTTCAACTTCACCGCGTCTCGCACCCGCTCCATCGTCACCTGTGCCACGCTCTGGGCCTTCTCGAGCCTTCCATCAGCACATCCCGAATATAGCCCGGCCGGGCCAGCGCCTGCTGCCGGCGTTCGCGGATCGGATCGAGCATGCTGTTGATGGCGGCAGCCAGCTTGGTTTTCACCTCGACGTCGCCAACTTTGCCGGCGCGATATCGCGTCTTGAGGTCCTCGACCTCTTCCTTATTCGGGTTGAACGCGTCGTGGTACATGAACACCGGGTTGCCCTCGACGGTGCCGGGAATGTCGGCCCGCACGCGCTTGGGATCCGTGTACATCTGCCGCACTTTGTTCTGCACGGTCTTCGCATCGTCCGACAGATCGATGGTGTTGTTGTAGCTCTTACTCATCTTCCGGTTGTCGAGGCCGGGCAGCCGAGACGTCGGCGTCAGCAATGCTTGCGGCTCGATCAGGTTCGCCGGATAGAAGTTATTGAACCGTCGAATGACTTCCCGCGACAGCTCCAGGTGCGGCACCTGGTCGTCGCCGACAGGCACCCAATGGGCATCGTACACGGCGATGTCGGCGGCCTGCAGCAGCGGGTAGCCGAGAAAGCCGATGCTCGAAAGGTCGCGATCGGTCATCTGCTCCCTTTGTTCCTTGTAGGTCGGCACGCGCTCGAGCCACGGAATCGGCGTCACCATCTGGAACAGCAGATAGAGCTCGGCGTGCTCCGGCACGAGCGACTGGATGAAGAACGTGCTCTTCTCCGGATCCAGCCCTGCGCCGATCCAGTCGGCAACATTATCGTACGTGTTCGCGACAATCTCGCTCGTGTCGTTGTAATGCGTGGTAAGGGCGTGCCAGTCGACGATGCAATGGAACGAGTCGTACTTCGCCTGCAACGTGACCCAGTTCTGGAGGGCGCCGACCAAATGGCCGAGATGAAGTTTTCCGGTCGGGCGCATCCCCGACAACACGCGCTGCTTCGCCACTAGACTCCCAACAGATACCTGACATAACCCACGAGGGGCCCGAGAATGATATTCAGGGCGCCGGTCAGCATCAAAGCATACAGAATGAAGATGCCGTAGGGGCGCAGCTGATCGACCATTTTCGACGGGCCCGCCGGCAGCAGGCCAATCAGCACGTTGCCACCGTCGAGCGGCGGCACCGGAATCATATTGAACACCGCCAGCAGCACATTCACGACCGTGAAAAGGAAGAACAGCTGGACCAGAGGCCCGGTCACGGCTCCCGCCGCGATATCCCCCGGACCTGCCGCACCACGGGCGATCGACAGCACGACGGCGCCGAGCGCCGCCATCACGAGGTTGCTGGCCGGCCCCGCCGCGGCGATGATCGCGAAGTCGCGCTTCGGGTGTTTCAGGAATCGCATGTTGACGGGCACCGGTTTGGCCCACCCAATCAACGGCACGCCGGTCACAAATGCGATCAACGGGAATAACAGCGTTCCGATAGGGTCGATGTGAACGGCGGGGTTGAGCGACAACCGTCCGAGCTGACGCGCGGTGGAATCACCCAGTTGATCCGCGGCGAACGCGTGCGCGGCCTCATGCACCGAAAGCGATGAGATCAGGACAACGAGAACGATGAGGATTTCGACGAGGTTGATGCTCTGCACGCGGGACCGAACACGAAAGCGTATCACACGGTCTTACTTACTGAGCCGCGAGGCCACACGGCGGATCGAGGCGAGCAGTCGGTCCGCATCCGCGGGCCGCGTCCGGAAATTGACGATGCATGCGCGCAGTGCGAAGCGGCCGCCAATGGTGGCGTTCGACACGTAGGACTCGCCGTCGCGCTGTACCCCGACCATCAAGGCCTTGTTAAAGGCATCGTCTCCGTTGCGGTATCGAAAGCAGACAATGCTGAGGGGCGTGGGGGCGAGACGTTCGAAGTCGTCGCTCGCGTCGATGGCCGCCGCCAGGTGTTGCGCCACCGCGATGTTGCCGTCGATCGCGGCTTGAATGGCGCGCGTGCCGTGGATCTTCAGCAGGAACCAGATCTTCAGGGCGCGGAACCGGCGCGACAGCTCTGGGCCGTAATCCCAATACGCGAACTCCGACATGTCGCGATCGGCGACCACGTCGATATAGCCGGCGCCTTCCGAGAAGGCCCGCCGCAACGCCGCCGCATTCCTGACCAGCAGGCAGCCCACGTCGAGCGGTGCATACAGCCACTTGTGCGGGTCGAGCGAAAGCGAGTCGGCTCGCCTGAGCGCCGACATCGCGCCCTTGACGTACGGTGACTGCGCCGCGAGGGCGCCGTACGACCCATCGACGTGCAGCCATAGCCGCGCGTCCTCGCAGACATCCGCGATGGCGTCGAGCGGATCGATCGCGCCGGTGTTGACGTCGCCGGCGGTGGCAACCGCGCACACCGGATGGAGGCCCGCGGCTCGATCGGATTGAATCTGCTGCCGCAGCGCGCCTGCTGTCATGCGCAGATCCGCATCCACGGGAATATGCACGATCGCGTCCTTGCCGAGTCCGAGCATCGACGCCGCTTTCGCCATCGACATGTGGGTCATCTCGGAGGTGTAGATGCGCGCGCGGCCCGGCAGTGCTGCCACACCGCGCTGATTGAGGTCGATGTCGGTGCTGGCACGAAGCGCGGTGGCCAGCCCGGCGAAATTCGCGAACGACCCGCCGCTCAGCAGCACGCCCTCGCCTTCGGGGTCGAAGCCGACAATCGTCTTGAGCCATTCGATCACCTGGTGCTCGATGGTAGTGGCCGCCGGCGCCGATCGCCATGAAGTGACGTTCTGGTTGAGCGCGGAGGCCAGCAGATCGGCAATCGCGCCTGCGAAGCTGCCGGAGGATTGCACGTAGCCGAACATCCGCGGATGCCCGTTGTGCCGCCCATAGCGGGCCACCTCGTCGAAGTCAGCCATCACGTCGGCAACACTCTGCGGATCGGTCGGGAGAGTTCCGGAAAGCCGGGCCGTCAGCTCGCTCGCGCTGATCGTCGGATAGACGGGCAACTCCGCTTGTTCCGTGAAGTAACGCAACGCCCAGTCGAGGGCGGCACGGCCCAGTTGCTCACGCGCCTGTGGTGTGAGGTCGACTCCGGCGTCGCTCATGGATTGGCCGAAAAGTGCGCAATCACCGCCTCGGCCACCTTGGCGCCCACGACGCGGGCCAGTTCTTCACGTGTCGCACGCCGAATGCCGGCGAGGCTACCGAAGGCGGTCAACAGCGTCTTGCGGCGCCGCAACCCGATCCCCGGCACCACGTCGAGCTCCGACTGCAAGTCGCGTTTCTTCCGCGACTGCCGATGGAACGTCACCGCAAAACGGTGCGCCTCGTCACGAATGCGCTGCAGCAATCGCAACGCCGCGCCGTGCGAATCGAGCGCCAGCGGCTCCATGCTGTCGCGCGTGAACACCAGCTCCTCTTTCTTCGCGAGACCCACCGCCATCAGGTTCGACAGCCCAACTGCCTCCAGCGCTGTGTACGCAGCGTTCAATTGCCCCTTGCCGCCATCGATCACGATCAGATCGGGAAACGGTCCGCCGTTCTCCAGCACACGTGCGTAACGACGCCGCACTACCTGCTCCATCGCCGCAAAATCGTCCTGAAAACGATCTGATTGCCCGATGGCCTGATGGCCTGATGGCCTGATGCGAAACTTCCGGTACTCGCCTTTCTTCATGCGCCCGTCTTCGCAGACCACCATCGACGCCACCGTCTCGGCGCCCTGAATCGTCGAGATGTCGAAGCAATCGATGCGGCGAGGGAGTTTCGGCAGACGCAACACTTTCTGCAAGGACTCGAGCGCGTCGAAATTGGCGGTCGCGTCCGTGTCGAAACGCGTGCGATAGGTCAGCGACGCATTCCGGTGCGCCAGCTCCATCATCCCCTTCTTGTTGCCGCGCTGCGGGACGACGATGCGGACCTTGCGGCCGGCTTTCTGCGCCAGCCAGTCTTCGAGCAACTGTTGTTCGACCGGCGCCACCGGCACGTGGATCTCGGGCGGGGGATCCTGGTCCGCATAGAACTGCTGAATCGCAGCCTCGATGACGGCCGCTTCTGACTCACCACTCTCTTGGCGATGGCTAAGGCCATCGCCCTCCGAACGATCGGCATCCCACACGAATTCGATGCGCTCGATCACCCGGCCGCCGCGCACCAGGAACACCTGCACTACGGCGCCGCGAGGACCGATCTTCACCCCGAACACATCGCGATCGCCGAGCTCTGCCGACGCCATCTTCTGCTGGCGTTCGCGCACCGCCTGCACCGTGCGCATCGCGTCGCGGAGCTGTGCGGCTTCCTCGAACCGCTCGTGATCGGCGGCCTCGACCATGCGCATGCGCAACTGGTCCGCGAGCTCTTCGTTGCGCCCTTCGAGAAACAATTGCGTGTCGGCCACGGCCACCGCGTAGCGCTCCTCGGTGCAGACGGTGACGACGCACGGCGCCAGGCAGCGGCCGATGTCGTGTTCCAGGCAGGGACGGCTGCGGAAGCCGGTGATCACCTCGTTGCACGACCGGATCCCGAACACCTTGTGCGTCAGCGACATCGTCCGGCGCGCGAACTTGGCGGGCAAGAACGGACCGGCATACACGTTGCCATCACGTTCCACCGATCGCGCCACCAGCACGCGTGGAAACGCCTCGGTAGTGGTGAGCTGGAGGTAAGGATAGTTCTTGTCGTCGCGAAGCAGGATGTTGTAGCTCGGCGAGCGCTGCTTGATCAGGTTGTTTTCGAGCGCCAGCGCTTCGACCACCGAGTCGGTGACGATCACTTCGAGACGAACCGCCTCATCGAGCAGGGCGTCGTGACGCGGGCTCATCCCGTACGCGCCAAGGTACGAGCGCGTGCGATCGCGCAGGGCGCGGGCCTTGCCCACGTAGATCGTGTCGCCTTTGTTGTCGTAGTAGAGGTAGACGCCCGGCTGTTCCGGCAGCCGCGCAATCTGTTCCCTAAGGTCCTGAATCGCCATCGCGCCTTTCGATCTTACTGTTGGATGCCCGCTGGCATCCTTCTGGCACGTCAATCCGCGAAGGAGATTTCCGCATGCCATCCTCACTTCGCGTCGCCGCAATTGCAGCGGCAGTGCCCACACTGGTGCTCGCCCAGGCGCCGGCCGAGACCATTGCCAGTAGCGCCGGGCCCATCCGTGTGGAGAAGCTTGCCGCGCTCGAGTTTCCCTGGGCCATGGCCGCCCTGCCTGACGGCCGAGTCCTAATCACCGAAAAGCCCGGCCGCTTGCGCATCTACGCTGACGGGAAACTGTCGCCTCCGGTTGAGGGCGTGCCGAAGACCTCGTACCGCGAGCGCAAACAGGAACAAGGTGGCTTGCTCGATGTTGCCGTGGATCCGAATTTCGCGCAGAACCGCAAGATCTACCTCTCGTTTTCGGAACCGGCCACAAAGCAGTCGCCGGATCAGAAAGAGACGCAGGACCCGCGATTTGGCGGCGGCCTCGACCTCACCGATACCATGCTGGTTGGCGGCGCCGTGGCCAGCGCCACGCTCGACGGCAATCGCCTCACTGGCCTGCAGGTGATCTGGCGCCAGACGCCGAAACAGATCGGCCGCGGGCACTTCGGTCATCGCATCGCGTTCTCCAAGGACGGCATGCTGTTCATCACGTCCGGCGATCGCATGCGCTTCGATCCCGCGCAGGACGTCAACGCCAATCTCGGCAAGGTGGTACGCATCAACGCCGACGGCTCGATCCCGAAGGACAATCCTCACGCCGGCAAGGACATCTGGAGCAGCGGCCATCGCAACATGCTGTCGGCCACGGTGCATCCTGGATCCGGCCAGCTCTGGGTGATTGAGATGGGACCGCTCGGCGGCGACGAGCTGAACCTCATCCAGCGCGGCGCCAACTACGGGTGGCCGGTCGTGAGCGACGGCGACAATTACGATAAGTCGCCGATTCCCGATCACAAGACGCGGCCAGAGTTCCAGGCGCCGGTCAAGACGTGGACACCGGTGATCTCAGCGTCGGGCGGCACCTTTTATGAGGGCGGGTTATTCCCATGGCGCGGCGACCTCCTGGTGGGCGGCCTGTCGTCGCAGGCGTTGATCCGCCTCACCATCGACGGCAACACCTTGAAAAACGAGGAGCGCATCAACATGAAGCGGCGCATCCGCGATGTGATGCAGGCGTCCGATGGTGCGTTGTTGTTGATCACCGACGACAAAGCCGGCGAGCTATTGCGGCTGACACCGGCGGGGGGAAAGACGAACTAGTCGGCTGGAGAGCGACGGCTTTAGCCGTCGCTAGACAGCGGGGGGTAAGCCCCCGCTCTCCAAACGCACTACCAGTACAACTTCAACCCTAACTGGATTTCTCGCGCTGCGCGTGTCGCGAGGATCTGGCCAAACCGGTCGGTAGCGACGTTGCACGCGGTCGTCGACACGGTGCAACTGTTGTCCAGACCGTTGGCCAGGGGATCCGCGAGCCATTGGCGCTGGTTGAATGCATTGATGAACTCGGCGCGGAACTGCAGCCGCATCGTCGACGTGGGATAGAAATTCTTCGACAGGTTGATGTCCCACTGGTGGCGGGCCGGCTGGCGGAACGGTGCCCTGCCTGAGTTGCCGAATGTGCCGGCGGCCGGCGGCGTATAGGCATCCGGGTTGAACCAGTACGGAACGCCGTTGACGAACCGCTCGCCGGCGTTGCTGTCGCCCGCCACATCGGCGAACAGGCCGCGGCGGAAGTTGTCGTTTGAGACCAGAATGCGTGGCATCGGCTGGCCCGACGAGATGTTGACGATACCGGCGACCTGCCAGCCGCCGAGCACCGCCTGGGTGACACCACCGGCGTTACGGAAGAAGGGCAATTCGTGGATGAAGCTGGCATTGAAGATGTGCCGTCGATCCGTACGCGCGTCGGCGTAGTCGGCGTCCGGATCCGCCGGATTCTGAGGAATATCGATCGTATCCCGATCGTTGGACGCGTCGGTCTGGTTGCGGCTGAGCGTGTAGTTAAGCGTCGCGGTGCCGTAGCGGCCGCCTTCGAGCTTCGTGGCGGTCAACAAGCCGTGATAGCGCGCACGCGCCGTCGTTTCGCGCATCGTGATGCTGGCGTACGAGCGATACGGGCGCACGGGGTTCACCGCGCCGGCCACCGTGTTCTGCAGAGCGACTACCGCGTCGGGCTGTGGATAGTTGATGTCGGTGGGCCGGATCAGGTTGTCGCCGCGGCTGCCGACGTAGCTCACTTCGCTCGTCGCCCACGACGTCAATCGCTGCGTCACGCCCACGTTCCATTGCATGGTCCGCGGATTCGCGAAGTCGGTGGCCGTGGCTTGAAGGGTGCGCATGCCCGTGGTGGTGGGCGTCTGCCCCGCCGCCGGATTGGCGAGCGTGGCGTTGGTGAAGGTGACGTTATTGACGATCGGCGGCGTGGTGAACGAGTTCTGCTCGAAGATGCCGACCAGCGGCTGGTCGTAATAGATGCCGAACGCGCTGCGCAGCACGGTGGCACCCTCACTCGACAGATCCCACGCCACGCCCACGCGCGGCTGGATTGAATTCTTCTTGAACTCGTAGATGCCGTCGCCGTACGGCGAATTGACCCCGCCTTGAATGACACCGACGGCAATGTTTCCCGTGGTGCGATCGATCAGCGTGCCGGCCGGGTTGGCGAACACCGGCGCCGCCGCCGCGCTGTACGCCGACGGATCGAAGGTCACCAGCTGGTTGTTGTTGTCGGTGAGCGGCGGATAGAGCGAGTAGCGCACGCCGTAATCCACGGTCACATCCGAGCGCGGGCGCCAGGTGTCTTGGGCGTAGAGCTCGAAGCGATTGAAGCGCAGTTGCATGTCGATGTCGCGCTCGGCCTCGACGTAGCTGCAGGCCGTGCACAGACCGGTCGCGTTCCCGCGCATGAAGCTTTGGAAGGCACTGGGACCGCCGGTTGTGGCCACAAAGGCCCAGCGGCCATGGCTGACGCTTGCGGCGTTCTCATTCTTCTGTTCGAAGGTCGCCAGGCCGCCGAACTTGAACGCGTGATTGCCCTTCTGCCACGAGAAATTGTCGGTGATCGACGAATTCAGGTACTGAATCCGGAACAACTGGTTGGCGCCGAGCAGGCTGAGGCCGGTGATCTCGATGATCGGAATCAGGTTGTTCGCGTTCTCTGGGAATACCTCGCCGGTATTGATCCCATAGTCGGCTTTGGTGTTGCGCACGCCTTCCGCGGGTACGGTCGTGATGTTGTTGCTGCTGAAGTGATAGTTCAGCTCGTTCAACTTGTTGTTGCCGATCATGCTGCGGACGCCGAAGGCCGCCACCTGGCCGGGAATTCGGGTGTCGGTCCCGGCCACGCCCGGCACCGGCGTGCCGAAGAACAAGCCACCAAGCTCTAGCGTTTCGCTGAGGTCGTGCGTGTAGCGTCCCCACACCCGCTGCGTTGAGCTCACGTCGTAGTCGACACGAATGACTTCCTGGCGCGTGTTGTTGATGTTAGGCGAGGTCACCTGGTACCGGCCCGGCGCACCAGGCGTGAGCGGCGGCGCATTCGGCGTCGGAAACCCCGTCAGCAGCCGCACCGCGTTCGGATCGCGCTCGGCCGGCGGTACGTAGTTCGTGGACGTCGGATCGGTCAGCCACTCGGGATTCGGCACATTGGCAGTCAGCGACGCCGGCGCGCGAGTGATCTTGCGGAACTCCTGCGACCAGAAGAAAAACATTTTCGACGGCATCACCGGTCCGCCGATGGTGTAGCCGAAGTTGTTGTATTTCAGATCAGGCGCGTTGTCGCGAATCGCCGCGTCGGTGCTCTGCTTGCGAAAATATGAGTTCTCGTTGAGTGAGTCGTTACGGAAGAATTCGTAGGCGCTGCCCGAGATGCGGCTGGTGCCCGACTTGGTCACGACGTTGATGATGCCGCCGCCCGAGCGCGGCCACTCCGCCGCATAGCTCGACGTAATGATCTTGAACTGCTCGATCGACTCGAGCGTCGGCGTCGAGAGCAACGTGATGTTGCTGCCCACGTCGACGTTCATCACGCCGTCGACGAGCCAATTGACGGAGTTGCGGCGCGCGCCGTTCACCGACAGGCTCATGTTGCTGGTCAACCCAACGCCGACCTCGTCGGCAAGATCGCTCGACACTCCGGGAGCCAGCTCAGCGAGCTTCGCGAAGTTTCGGTTATTGATCGGTAGCTCCTGCACCTGGCGCGAGTCGATGAGGTTCTGCACGGCGGTAGTGGCCTGCGGCAGCACCTGCCCGGTCACCTCGACCACTTCCGACACGCCGCCGGCCGACAGGCTGGTGTCGATTTGCACGCGATCGTTAACCGACAGGGTCACGCCGCGCACCACGCGCGACTGAAAGCCCGACAGGCTGAAGGTAATTTCGTACTGGCCAATAGGCAGCAGCGTCACCAGATAGCCGCCTTCGGCCGAGGTCACGCTCTCGAACGTGCGGCCGGTGGCCACATGCCTGAGCGATACGACCACGCCAGGCAGCACGGCCCCGCTCTGGTCAGTGACGGTCCCGATAATGTTGGCGGTGGTTTCTTGTGCGGATGTGGCAGGCGTAACGGCGATCAGGGCAATAAGGCAACAACAAACCGTGAAGCTCCAGCGGCGCATATGGATCCTCCGTGCACAGGCTACTGCAAATCGGGTACGCTTATCGACTGCCTATGACCGTCACTGGCGCAATCGGCGCCGTTTGCATGTTTCCTCTTCGGGCCGTCATCAACGCCTCGGTGGCCCTTGGCATTCATCCCAACGTTCTCACCCTGATCGGCGTGCTGATCAACATCGTCGCGGCCTTTATGCTGGCAGTGAACCAGTTCGTGCTGGCCGGCGTGATCATGATCATCGCCAACATTTTTGACTTCATCGACGGCAAGGTCGCGCACATTACCGGCACGCAGTCGCAGTTCGGCGCATTCTGGGACTCGACGCTCGATCGATTTTCCGATCTCGCGCTGTTCACCGGGCTGATCTGGTTGTATGCGGAGCTTGGCCGCAATGGCTACGTGCTGGTCGCCACGCTGGCATTGATCTTCTCGATCATGACCAGCTACGCGCGCGCCCGCGCCGAGTCGCTGATCGACAAGTGCAAGGTCGGATTCATGGAGCGGCCGGAGCGCATCGTGCTGTTCATGATTGGCGCGTTCACCAATCGGATGGCCGCCGTGCTGTGGGTGCTCCTGGTGTTGTCGATCATCACCGTCAGCAACCGCATCTACTACACGTATCTCGCGCTCAACAACAAGCCGATGCCCGAGGGGGTGTTCGCGCGGTTTTTCTTCTGGCGGGACGAACGCGCGACGCTGCCCTACGACATCTGGGTGGTCGCCATTCTCGCGTTCGTGTGGTTGGTGCCGCCGGATTGGCTGAGCGATCCGACCGCCACCGGGATGGGCCTGCTCACCTACTTGCAATAAGAAAAGGCGGGTCGCAAGACCCGCCTCTACACCTTGTCGCGAAAGACCGAGCTTCAGGATTTCTTGGTGCGCTTCTTGGGCTTGTAACTGCCCCAAACAGCCTTTCGCGCCATGCGTCTCCTCCTCTAAGAAGCCTTGCGTTTCTTCGCGGCGGCCGTCTTGCCCGCCTTGATGTTCGTCACCTTCTTGGCGGCCTCCGGCGCCGCCTTCGCCGTCTTCTTCTTGCCCGAGCTCACCTGGTCGAGGCTCTTGCGCAGCGCTTCCATCAGGTCCACGACCTTCGGCGGCGCCTCGACATCGTCCGGGGTGACGATTTCCTCGCCCGCGACCTTCGCGTCGATGATCGCGCGCAGGCCTTCCTGGTATTCGTCCTTGTAGTCCTTGAGATCGAGATCGCCCTCGATGCTCTCGATCACCTGCCGGGCCAGTTTCATCTCGGCCGGGTTGACCTTGCCGCGCACTTCGCGCAACTCCTCGATCTGATCGATGGTGCGGATTTCGGCGGCGTGATGCAGCGTGTACATCACCATGCCCTGCTTGTGCGGCTTCACGGCGACGAGGTATCGCGCCCGTGAATGGCCACCTTGCCGATACCGGCCTTGCCCTGCATGCCTTCCCGCATCACGGAGTAGGCGTCGGCGGCCATCGGCCCTTCAGGCGCGAGGTAATAGGTCTTGTCCACGTACATCGGATCGATCGCGTCGACGTCGGTGAACTGCAGCAGGTTGATGATCTTGGTCGACTCGGTCTTGACCTTCGCGATGTCTTCCTCTTCCACCACCACCCAGCGGCCCTTCTCGAACTCGTAGCCCTTGACGATGTCGGCCTGCGTCAGCTCGATCTCGCACTTCGGGCACCACTTCTTCTGCTGGATCTTGGTCTGACACGCGGCGTGGAGCTGGTTGAACGAGATCGTCGCGCTGGCTTCGGTAGCCGGGTACACCTTGACCGGAATGTTGACGAGACTGACTTTGATGTAGCCCTTCCAGGTCGGACGTGGCGGCATGACTCGCTCCCTATATCGGCGCTGAGCGCCTGGCTTTCAGTTCACGGGTTTCAGCGGATTACACACATTTGCGGTCAAACTGACTCTCGGGTGTCGCGAGTACCCAGGTGAATTCCCGGTCCCGCGTCGAATTCAATGTCGTGCGCGCCAATCTTCTCGCGCAGGAAGTGCCGCACCTCGCCGAGGTGCATGCCCGGCACGCTCAGGCGGCGCGCCAGCGTCTTTTGCCGCGAGGCGATCACCAGCGTGTCGCTTCCCTTCCAGGCCAGCCCGCCGATCTCGGCGTAGCGCATGAAGCCCGAATCGGTCCAAATCCCCTCTTCGTACAACCCGCGCTTGATCCGCGTCGACAGCGGCAGCAGGTAACCGTAGTACACGAACATCATGCCGACGCCAAAGAGCGACGCGGTCGGCCGCAGGAGATACGCCGTCACGAACAGGAGGATGCCGAGCAGGACTCCGATCGCGAGGTTGATCGCATAGAACGGCGGCTTCGGCGAGGGCCACACCACCACGGCGCGCGCGCGTCGCCGCCACCAGCTGACAATCTGCCAGCCGACCCGCAGGTTGACGATCACAAAGAGCAGACCGAGGCCCAGCAGGATCTGCCGCATTGCCCCGGCAAGCTCCGCAGCCGTCATCGCGCCTTCCCGGCCGCTTCCTTGATGGCGCGCGTTTCTTCCTCGCGCGAGAGGGTGGGATCGAAGCAGTGCCGGCAGCGCGCCTCGTAAATATCATGTGCGCCGAGCAGGACCCGATCTGAACTGACGACCAGGCGTTGCGTGTGGTTCGCGGGATTGCCGCAGACCATGCAGATGGCGCGTGTCTTGGTGATGTATTCGGCGATGGCCAGCAGCTGCGGCATCGGCTCGAAAGGCTTGCCCAGATAATCCTGGTCGAGCCCGGCCACGATCACGCGCACGCCGCGCCTCGCCAACTCGGAGGCCACCGCGGGAAGCTCGGCGTCGAAGAACTGGCCTTCGTCGATGCCAACCACTTCGGTATCGGGCCGCACCGTCGCCAATAGATGGGCAGCGGTGGGCGCGCTTTCCGACGGGATCCTGAGCTCGCTGTGGGAAACGATGTGGTCGGCGTCGTACCGCGAATCCACCGACGGCTTGAAAATCTGGACCCGCTGGCGGGCGATCTGCGCGCGGCGCAGGCGGCGAATCAGCTCTTCGCTCTTGCCGCTGAACATACTCCCGACGACGACTTCGATCCAGCCCGTCGCCGGGGTCCGAACTACGTCCATTTCTGGATTATAGGCGAGGGACAAAGTCCCGAGCGGCAGCGCGGAGCGCTGCCGGGCTAAGAATCAGGCGCGGGTTTGGTATTCCCCGGTCTCGGTATTGACGCGGATCACATCCCCTTCGCCAATAAACGGCGGCACCTGGATCACCACACCCGTCTCGAGCGTAGCCGGCTTGGTCTGGTTCGTCGCCGTCGCGCCTTTGATGGCCGGCATCGTCTGGACGACCTTGAGGTCAACCGTCTGCGGCAACTCGATGCCGATCGGGTTCTCGCCGTAGAACTCGACCTGGATGCTCATTTCCGGCTTGAGAAACCCGGCCGAATCCCCGATCAAGTCAGCCTGCAGCTGGACCTGGTCGTAAGTCTCGGTATCCATGAAGTGATAGCCGTCGCCGTCGTTGTAGAGATACTGCATGTCCTTCTGTTCGAGTGACACGCGCTCGACGATATCTTCCGACCGGAACTTCTCCTCGGCCATCGACCCGTTCTTGATATTGCGCATCTTGACACGCACGAAGCCGCGAAGGTTGCCGGGCGTCACGTGCTGGCGGTCGAAAATGCGATAGAGGTTGTTCTCGATCTTGACGATCATGCCCTTGCGGAGCTGTGTTGCGAGCAGGGTATCAGCCATAAAGCCTTTGTAATCAGTTAGTAGAACCTTTCGAGTCTAGCATACGGACTCCACTGCAGGCCAGCCGGACCGCCATGCTACGATGCGAGGGTTGTGGTTTTTGCGCGCTGGGATCCGTTTCGCGATCTGATCCGCATCCAGCACGGCCTCGAGCGGCTGGCCGCCCATGGTCCGCAAGGCTGGGCGCCGGCGGTTGACCTCTGCGAGACCCAGGAAACGTTCGTCTTCACCGTCGAATTACCGGGCCTCGCTCGCGAGCAGGTCCGCATCGACGTTCACGAAAACAAGTTGACGCTCCAGGGCCGCCGCGAAGCGCGCGTGTCGTGCGAATCGTATATGCAGGTCGAGCGGGGACACGGCGAATTCTGCCGGACCTTCCTCCTGCCGCATGCCGTCAATGCTGATGGCGTGACCGCCGATCTCGCTGATGGTGTGCTGACGATTACCGTGAAGAAGACTCCGGTCGACGCGCCGCGCCGCGTCGCCGTATCGTAAGACCATCCATGTTCAAAAGCGTGTCCGTGATTGCCTTGCTGCTGGCGGGCGTGCTGATGGGGCTGATCCTGTCGGGACGCGCGAGCGAACAGCCTGAGATGATCGCGCGGGCCCCGGCCGCCGCGGCCCCGGCCATCGAACCGCCTCCCCCCGCGGCCCAGCCGCCGCAAGTGGTGGGCAACGCCGCCCCGGACTTCACGCGCGTGGCCGCGCAGACCGTCCGCGCCGTCACGAACATTTCGTCGGTGCAGGTAATGCGCCGGTCCTCATCGCCGTTCGCGAACGATCCGTTCTTTCAGTACTTCTTCGGCGACGCTGATGATCTGTTCGGCCGCAGCCGCGCGCAGCAGAGCCTGGGCTCGGGCGTCGTGATTTCGGCGGACGGCCTGGTCGTCACCAACCAGCACGTGATCGGCGAGAGCGAGGCCGAAGTCACCGTGACTATTGGCGATCGCCGCGAGGTGCGCGCGAAGATCATTGGCGTTGATTCGTGGACCGACCTGGCGCTCTTGAAAGTTGAGGACAAGAATCTCCCGGTCATTCCATGGGGCGATTCGTCCAAGCTCCGCGTCGCGGAATGGGTGATGGCCGTGGGCAACCCGTTCTCGCTCAATCAAACCGTGACGCTCGGCATCGTCAGCGCGCTCGGACGCGCCAACGTCGGCATCACGCAGTACGAGGATTTCATCCAGACCGACGCCGCGATCAACCCCGGTAATTCCGGCGGCGCCTTGATCAACGGGCGCGGCGAGCTCGTCGGCATCAACACCGCGATCTTCTCGCAGAGCGGCGGGTACCAGGGCATCGGATTCGCCGTCCCCAGCAACCTGGTGCGGCGGGTGATCGATGACTTGACGAAGTTTGGCCGGGTGCGCCGCGGCTCGATTGGTCTCATCGAGGTGATTCCGCTGACTGGGCGGCTCGCGGATGAACTGCGTGCCCCGCGCACCGACGGCATCGTCGTCAACCAGCTGCACCGCGAATCGGCGGCGTACAAGGCCGGCCTCGAGCCCGGCGACATCATCCTGTCGTTCAACGGCACGCCCGTTTCGGATCCTTCGCAGTTCGTCAGGATGGTGTCGGACAGCGCGATCGGCTCGACCGCGCGCGTCGAGGTGCTGCGCGACGCGCGGCGCCAGACCATCCGCATCCCAATCGAGACCCAGCAAGAACGCCGAGTGCGCCGCCGCTAAGCCACAGATTACGCCGATTAGACGCCGAACAGACGACGATGCAGGAACCCGCACAGCAAGAGGCGCTGCACCCCGTCTTCAGCCTCGAGGCGTTCGCCGCGCTGGCGCTGGCGGCCGTCGTGGCCATGTCGATCGCGATGCTCGTCGGCAAGCTGACGCGCCGCCTGCTTCGCGCTATCGAAGGCGACCGTTTCCATACCCAGGCCATCGCCAACGCCACCGTCAAGGCGGTGCAGCGCATCACGTTCGTGCTCAGCATGCTGGTGCTCGCGTTTCCGGCACTCGATCTCGCTGGCGTTGAGTTGACCGTTGGCCTGCATCCCGAAGACGTCACCCGCTGGTTGACGCGTAGCGGCGCCCGCCTGCTGCTGCTTTTCCTGCTGGCGCTGGCCGCGAACCGGTTCGCCGCATCGGTGATCAGGCGCGCCGAGCTCGAAATCGCCGAGGGCACCGACGCCGGCGCGGATGAGCGCCGCAAGCGCGCGCAGACGGTCGGTGCCACCTCGCGACGGTTCTTCTCGATCCTGATCTGGACGGCCGCGATCCTGATGGCGCTGCGGGAGCTCGATGTCGACATCACACCGGTACTGACCGGCGCGGGCATCATCGGCCTGGCGATCGGCTTCGGCGCGCAGACGCTCGTGAAAGACATCATCTCGGGGCTGTTCCTGATCGCCGAGGATCAGATCCGCATCGGCGATGCCGTTGAGATCAACAACATCGGCGGCTCCGTCGAGGAGATCAACCTCCGAACCGTGGTGCTGCGTGACATGGAAGGCGTGGTCCACACCATTTCGAACGGCGAAATCCGAACGCTCGCTAATAAGAGCAAGGACTACTCGTTCTACGTGATCGACATCGGCGTGGGGTATGACGACGACACCGACCACATTGTCGAGGTAGTGCGCGATACGGCTCGTGAGTTAATGCAGGACCCGGCCTATGCGGCCCTCATTCTGGAGCCCCTCGAAGTGCTCGGCGTCGATGCCTTCAAGGCGTCGGAAGTGACGCTGCGGTTCCGCATCAAGACGCTGCCGATGAAGCAGTGGGATGTCGGGCGCGAGCTGAGGCGGCGCATCAAAAAAGCGTTCGGCGCCCGTGGCATCCAGATTCCGGCGCCGCAGATGCACATCACTCTGCGAAAGACCGACTAGAAAGCTTTACCTGCCTTATACAGCTGCCACACATTTGCCATAGTTCTGCCCCAAGCCCGACACCAAAACGGCGTCTCAGTAGGTATGAAGCGTCTACTCTGGATTGTTGGGGTTTGCCTGCTCATGGCCGCGGGCGTGGCCTATTACGTTGGCGTGGATGTGTCGGCGGCGCCGACTCAGCTGACGTTCGATGCGGTTTCACGCGGCGACATCGTCGCCACGGTCGAGGCAACGGGAGCGCTGCAGCCACTGGATACCGTCCAGGTGGGCACGCAGGTGTCGGGCACTATTGCGTCCCTGGGCACCGACTTCAACCAGACGGTCAAGCGCGGCCAGGTCCTGGCGACGCTCGATCAGGCGATCTTCTTGTCGCAAATCGATCAGGCCAAGGCCAGCGTGGTTCGACTGCAGTCCGACGTGGAGCGAGCGAAAGTGCAATACGAAGACGCGATGCTCAAGCTGAAGCGGGCCGAACAGCTCGCCGAAGCGCAGCTGCTCGCGCAGCAGGACGTGGATACGGCGCGATCCACGGCCCGTGTCGCCGAAACTTCGGTGACGGGTGCACGGGCGCAGCTCACCCAGGCGGAAGCGGCGCTCACGCAGGCGAAGGTCAATCTTTCCCATACCGTAATCACTGCGCCGACCGACGGCATCGTCCTCAGCCGCGCGGTTGAGATCGGTCAAACGGTCTCCGCCAGCACGCAGGCCCCGACGTTGTTCATCATCGCGCGTGATCTCAAGCGTCTCGAGCTGCAGGCGCGCGTCGACGAATCGGATGTCGGTGGCGTCGAGCCCGGCGCGCCGGTCACGTTCACGGTGGATGCCTATCCGCGTCGTGAGTTCACCGGTACGGTGAGGCTCGTCCAGCTGCAGCCGCAAACGGTCCAGAACGTCGTGACCTACACCACCATCATCGACGTGCCGAATGACGACGGCCGGTTGAGGCCGGGCATGACGTCTACGGCGTCGATCCAGGTGGCGCGCGCGGAAAACACGCTTCGCGTCCCGGCTGCGGCGGTGCGATTCACGCCAACCGAGCAAGTGCTCGCGGAGTTCCCGGCCTCGGAACCCACCGCTGAGGGCGAGCGTCGGCGCGGCCCCGCGGTGTGGCAGCTTGTCGATGGCCGGTTGACGCGCATCCCGGTGCGAATGGGCGTATCCGATGGAACGCAGGTCGCCATCACCACCGATCGGCTCACCGAAGGTGCGTCGATCATCACGGGGATCGCCCGTTCGGACTCGTCGGCCGCGGCGGCGCCGGCAGCGAGCGGCTCACCGCTCGTGCCGCAGATGCCGCGGCGTCCCGGTAACAACGCCGGAGGCGGCGCCCGCCAGGGCCGCTCGGGATCATGAAGTTCAGCAGCACCATCGCGCTCGCCTTCGAGGCGATCACGCGAAACAAGCTTCGTTCGGCCCTGACCTCGCTCGGCGTGATCATGGGCGTGGCCGCGGTGATCGTCATGATGGCGCTCGGCGACGGCGCGAAAGCGTCGATCGAGCAGCGCGTGTCGAGCCTCGGCACCGATGTGCTCACGGTCTCGGCGGGTTCCGCGAACGTTGGCGGCGTCCGCATGGGCCAGGGTGCGGTGACCACCCTGACGCCCGCGGATGCCGTCGCGATCGCGGCGCAGGTTCACGGCGTGCGGGCGGTGTCGCCGAGTGTGAGCACACGCGCGCAGGTGGTGGGACCGGCAGGTAACTGGCAGACCCGTGTCGAAGGCGTGGGCGCCTCGTTCGCCGACATTCGCGCGTGGGACGTGTCGCCCGGCGGCTTCTTCACCGACGACGACGTCGAGCGCGCGTCGCGCGTGGTCGTCATCGGGGCGATGGTGCGCGACCAGGTCTTCGGCGCGGACCGGAACCCCGTCGGCGAGCTGATCCGCGTGAACAATCAGCCGTTCCGTGTCATGGGCGTGCTCGAGCGCAAGGGTCAGTCGGCATTTGGCCAGGATCAGGACGACACCATCGTGGCGCCTTACACCGCAGTGCAGAAGCGGCTTCTGGGGACGCCGCACGTGTCGAACATCCTGGTGGCCGCGGCTTCAGGGACTTCGACGGCGCAATTGACGGCATCGGTGTCGGACCTGCTGCGCGTTCGACATCAGATTGGTCAAGGCGACACGGACGACTTCTCGGTCCGATCGCCTGAAGAGATGGCGCGCGTGTTGTCGTCGACCACCGACACGATGGCGTACTTGCTCGCCAGCGTGGCTGCAATCTCGCTGATCGTCGGCGGCATCGGCATCATGAACATCATGCTGGTGTCGGTGACGGAACGGACCAGGGAGATCGGCCTGCGCCGCGCCCTTGGCGCGAAGCGCATGGACGTGCTGCGGCAGTTCGTGGCGGAAGCGATGTCGTTGAGCCTCGTCGGTGGAACGATGGGCGTGGCCCTTGGCATCGCGTCGGCCTACGTGTTGAGCGCGGTGCTGAACTGGGCCACCGAGGTGTCGACCCTGGCGATCGCGATGTCGTTCGGGTTCTCGGCCCTGGTCGGCGTGGTGTTCGGCTATGTGCCGGCGCGTCGCGCGGCCGCATTGATGCCCACCGAAGCCTTGCGGTACGAATAATTCGCTAAGTTGGGGGCACGTCGCGATTTTTAGCGATTCGCTAAGTTGGGGGTAGGTCTCAAGAACGTTTCGCTAATTTTCGCGGCGTGCCCCCGACTTAGCGAGATAGACGGATCTTCTTGCCGGACACGCATTTGTGGCCGGCGACGGTGGCGCGCCACATCTTGTCGGTGCCCACCCGAATGCCGATCCGCGGATCCCACACGATGTCGTGGTGGCTGATGCCACGGTCGTGAATCGTGAGCGGCCCGCGTGTCAGCAGGCGCAGGTTATCCGCAAGCGTGATTCCCATCGCTCGACAGAGATTGCCCGGACCGCGACAGAGCTCATGGTCCGGAATCGGCGGCTTTCCTTTTCGCCACGGGGCTCGGGAACGGCGGCGGCGCATCAGCGCCAGTCCCTCGATCGGCTCCAGTGAGCGAATCAGTACGGCCGCCGGGTGACCTTCCTCTTCGGTCACCGCGTTCAACATGTCGTGCAATCCGTAATTGAGATACACGTAGGCACGGCCGGGCGGACCATACAGCGGCGCGTTGCGCGTGGTCGGTCCGACGGCGGCGTGGCATGCGGGATCGTCCTCGCCAATGTAAGCCTCGGCTTCGACGATGGCGCCGGATGTGACACCGGCCTTGGATTTGTAAACGACCACCTTGCCGATCAGATCGCGCGCGACTTCCAGCGTGGGACGCCGGTAGAAATCAACCGGCAGAATCACGGAGCGGCGAAACCGAGCTCGGCGAGATAGCCCAGCGCCTGCGCACGTCGGCTGCGATCATCCGCGGCCTGGCGAATGATTGCAATCGATCCGTCCTGCAGGAATCGCTCGCGGGCAAACGCCACCGCGAGTGCCGTGGCGTCGCGGCCCTCGGCCCACTTCTCGGTCATCACGACCTTGACGATCGCGTACGACGAGGGGTCGCCGATCCGCGCCAATGCCTCGAGCGCGCCGCCCGCCAGCGCGCGCTTATTGCCCTGGCGATAAAACTGGTAACGCTCGGTGAGCGAGGCGACAGCGCTCACCTGGCGCAGCAGGCCGAGCGCGTCCATCGCCGCCAGTTGTTCGATTTCGCTCGGGCGATTGAACAACGCAAAGAGCGCGTCCGCGAGGCCGGGTGTTGTGACGGCGCTCGAGCGGGCCTCGAACGGAACGGCAAAGATGCGTCCCGTCACGCGGGCGCCGGCGATCCGCGTGCGCCGGTCCTCCGCTGCGATCATCTGCGCCAGCGCCTGCCCTGCCGCCGCCAACTCCTGCGGTGACGCAGCACGGCCCGAATGGCCGGCGAGGATCCCGAATGCAAACGCCGCGTCAATGCGGTTGCCGCCGGTCGCGCTCGTCATCAGCGCCAATGGAGTGGCAAAAGAGCCGGGGTTGACAGGCGTCGAAGGCCTCATCCCTTCGTCAAACGCCCGCTCATAACTTCCGCCCGGCAGCTGCACGCCGTGCCGTGTCATCACGTCCATCAACATCGACTGGCTGGAGGCGATGGACACACCGGTGACGCCAACCGCGAGCGCAAGACTCACCGTACGAGTCAGGAGACGCATTTTGTTTATCGGGCCACTGTCTGGAGGAGCTTCCCAGAAGATAACACTTCCCGGAGGTACTTGCCCGTGTGCGACCCGGCGACGTGGGCCACCTGTTCGGGGTTGGCCATCGCGAGCACGCGGCCACCATCCTCGCCGCCTTCCGGCCCCAGGTCGATGATCCAGTCCGCCACCTTGATCACGTCCATGTTGTGCTCGATGACGATGAGCGTGTGCCCGGCTTCGAGGAGCTTGCGGAACGCGGACAGCAGCTTCGCGATGTCGTCGAAGTGCAGGCCGGTGGTCGGTTCGTCGAGGATGTAAAGCAGGCGCTCGCCGGCATGCGACGACAGGTGCGCGGCGATCTTGATGCGCTGCGCCTCTCCCCCCGAAAGCGTGGTCGCGGGCTGGCCGAGCCTGAGATAGCCGAGGCCGATTTCGTCGAGCACCTGCAGGCGGCGCAAAACCTTCGGCGTGCTAGCGAAGAACGACAGCGCTTCGCGGACCGTCAGGTCGAGCACCTGCGTGACGTTCTTGCCGCGGTAGCGGACGTCGAGCACCTGCGACTTGAAGCGGCGCCCGTCGCACTGCTCGCAGGGCACGAACACGTCCGCAAGGAACTGCATCTCGACGCGCACTTCGCCCTCGCCCTGGCAGGCCTCGCAGCGGCCCCCGGGGACGTTGAAGGAGAAGTGGCTCGCCGTGAGGCCGCGTGATTTCGCGTCCTTCGTGGCCGCAAACAGCTCGCGGATCGGATCGAATGCCTTGAGGTAGGTGACCGGGTTCGAGCGCGGCGTCCGGCCGATCGGCGTCTGATCGACCAGCACCACGTCGCTCACGAACTCGTGGCCTTCGAGGCGCTGGTGCGCGCCGACCTTGCGATCCCAGTCACCCTTCGCGCGCTTCAGCGCGGCATACAACACATCGTGCACGAGCGTGGACTTGCCCGAACCGCTGACGCCGGTCACGCAAGTAAGCGCGTTCAGCGGGATCTCGACGTCCACGCCTTTCAGGTTGTGCTCGGTCGCGCCGAACAGCCGGATGCGCTGCGGCGTGCCCTTGCGGCGCGACGCCGGCACCGGAATGCTCAACTCGCCACGCAGGTACTTCGCCGTCAACGAGCGCGGTTCGGTGATCAGGCCCTGGAGCGATCCCGAGTACACTACGCGGCCGCCGTGCTCGCCGGCGCCGAGGCCCATATCGACGATGTGGTCCGCTACCGCGATCATGTCGGCGTCGTGTTCGACCACGATCACCGTGTTGCCTTGATCGCGGAGCTGGCGGAGGATGGCAATCAGCCGCTCGTTATCGCGCGTGTGCAGGCCAATCGACGGCTCATCAAGGACGTAGAGCGTGCCGACTAGCGCCGAGCCGAGTGAGGTGGCGAGGTTGATGCGCTGGGCTTCGCCGCCCGACAGCGTCGACGACAGCCGATCGAGCGTGAGGTAGTCGAGGCCGACGTCGCGCAGGAAGCCCAGGCGCTTCTGGATCTCCTTCAGCACCTTGTCGGCGATCGCCAGTTCCTTCTCGGTGAGCTGGAGATGCGAGAAAAACTGCACCGCTTCACGAACGGTGCGCGCCGACGCCTTGTCGATGGTCACGCCGCCGACGTGCACGTCCCGCGCTTCGCGGCGCAGTCGCGTGCCCTGGCAATCCGGGCAGGTGAGGTAGCCGCGATACCGGCTCAGGAACACGCGAACGTGCACCTTGTACTTCTTGCGCTCCAGCCAGCGGAAGAATCCGCGCACGCCCTCGAAGTCCTCACCATCGCCATCCATGACGAAGGCAATCTCTTCGGGCGTCAGGTCCCCCCACGCCACGTCGAGGCGGATGCCTTTTGACTTGGCGGCACGCTTCAACTCGGCGAGCTGCGAGCGGTAGTGCGGCTTGGTCCACGGCTCAATCGCGCCCTGGTTGATCGACTTGGCCGAATCGGGCACCACCAGCTCCTGATCGAGCTCGATGATGTTGCCGAAGCCGTGGCAGGTCGGGCACGCGCCGAACGGGTTGTTGAACGAGAACAAACGCGGTTGCGGATCTTCGTACGGCAGCCCGCAGGTGCGGCACTCGAACCGCTCGGAGAACTGATGCGTGATGGGGGCCACCTGCCCTGAGCGAGTGGGGCCGCTTTCGGCCCCGCGAGTCGAAGGGTCACCTTCCGAGAGCTGAATCGCCCACGCCGCGCCACCGCCCTCCGTATAGGAGGTTTCCACCGAGTCGGTGATGCGCGTGCGCGAATCGGGCGACACCTTGACGCGATCGACCACCACGCGCAGCGTGGTCATGGCCTTCAGTGCGACCGCGTCGACGTCTTCGAACGCCACTGCCTGTCCATCTACCAGCAGCCGGCCAAACCCCTTGCGCCGCAGGTTCTCCAGAGCCAGGGCCGACGGCGATTCGACCGCAAACAGCGATTCGCCGGGTTCGTCGCCTTCTTCAGGTGCGTCATCGGCCCCCGAAGCGCGCGAAGTGCCGCTCACGACCACCAGGTCGAAGCCCAGCATCAGGCGCGCCCCTTCGGGCAGCGCGAGCAGGCGGTTGGTCACCACTTCCGCCGTCTCGCGGATCACTTCCTGGCCGCACTTCCGGCAGATGGTGCGTCCCACGCGCGCAAACAGCAGGCGCATGTAGTCGTGAATCTCGGTGACGGTGCCGACGGTTGAGCGGGGGTTGCGAACGCTGTTCTTCTGGCGGATGGCGATCGACGGGCAGATGCCGTCGATGCGATCGACGTCAGGCTTCTCCATCCGCTCGAGGAACTGACGGGCATACGCGGACAGCGACTCGACATAGCGCCGCTGGCCTTCGGCGTAAATCGTGTCGAAGGCCAAAGACGACTTGCCGGATCCGCTAACCCCTGTAAAAACAATCAGCTGTCCCGCTGGCAGCGTGAGATCGACGTTTTTCAGGTTGTGCGTCCGCGCACCACGTATCACGAGCGTCGATGAATTCACGTCGGGCGGCATGATCTGGGATGAAGGTCTACAGGCGCGATTTCACGCGCGCCAGTAACCTTCAATATTACCCGATCCACCACGAACCACGACGCCGAGTTCCGAGAAGCGATAACCCAGACGAACCCCGCCCTTGGAACCTTTGGGAACTTTTGGAACGCTTGGAACCCTTGCGTGACTATTTGACAAATTAATTTGTCTATTGTTGAATATCCCTCGTGGCGACCGGCCAGGTTCCAGTCGGCGTGATTTGCGAGGCTCCCAAGGCAGGGATGCTGCTCAAGCCCCTGCGGCGCGAAATTCTCACGCATGCGCGGACGCCCATGTCGGCGGCGGGGATTGCCGCCGCCATGAAGCGGCCGCGGCAGGTCATCAACTACCACGTGCGTGAACTGGCGAGGGCCGGCTTCCTCAGGCGGGCCGGCCGGGCCCGCAAGCGCGGCCTCACCGAACAGCGCTACGTGGTCAGTGCCCAGGCCTATGTCCTCGCCCCGGAAGTGCTCGGCGCCATGGACGCCACGGCCGCCGATCCGGCCACCGCCGACAAGGCCGGCGCGGCCTACATGTTGATGCTCGCCACGCGGCTGCAACGGGAGCTGAGCGAATCGTGGCGGCGCGCGAATGCGTCGAGCACGCCGCTGCCGCTGCTGGCGCTCGATACCGAATTCGGATTCTCGTCGGCCGCCGATCGCGCCCGCTTCGCGCAGGCGCTCTCGCAGGCCATTACCACTGTCGTCGCTGAACACACCACGCCCGCCGAGCGGTCCCCTGAAGGTCGCTATCGGATGGTGCTGGGCTGCTACCCCACTCCCGAATAGGCACTGACATGACTTCGAGAAAACATCACGGCCGCATCATCGACACCTCCATTCGCATCAAGTCCACACCGCAGCGCGTGTGGGCCGCGTGGGCCGACCCGCAACAGATCGCCAATTGGTTCGTCGACCGCGCCGAGGGCGAAGGACACGCGGGCAACACCGTGAAATGGTTCTTCGACGCCTTCGGCTACGTCATGGACATACCGGTCGTCGCATCAGAGCCGGGCAAAACCTTCGTCACCGCCGGAGACGATGGGCCGGACGGCATGCCCTACTTGATGGAGATCACCATCACGAAGGACGGCGGTGACACCGTCATGCATCTGGTCAACTCGGGCTTCTCCGAAGATCCGAAGAAGGACGAAACCTACAAGGGCACCGTCTCAGGTTGGGCGCACGCGTTGACCACGATGAAGGTGTGGCTCGAACAGTTTCCCATGCGCACCCGGCATCACGATCTCGTCGTGAGGACCGTACCGCACACTCCCGAGCAACTGCGGCCGTTCTATGCGACCGCCGAGGGCCGCGCGCGGTGGATGGCGCCGGACGTGGCGCACACCGGTATGGTGCTGTGCGATTCGGGCCCCGAGATGTTGCTGGCGTTGCCTGGCGTGGACGGCGTTGTTGCGCTGAAATCATTCGCCATGGGACCGCAGCGAATGCTCGGCCTTGACTTGTCGGTGTGGCCAGAGGCGGATGCGACGGCGGAAGACGCGAGGCCGCGGCTGAACCGGGCCCTCGATCGCCTGGTTGCGTTGCTTTGAGAGCGCGCCGGATCATAAGAGGGTCTAGAATCACAGCATGATGATCGTCCTCATGGCCCTGATGCTCGCCCAGGAGCCCACCGGCGTGATCCAGCAGGTGTTCGAGATGTCGGGGCAGGTCAATCGCATCGACCGCACTGGCCGCACCATCACCATCACGTCCGCGGGCGCGGTCTCAGGGCCGATTTACGCCGGTCCAGACCTGCCGATCTTCGATCAGTTGAGCAGCGGCGACTTGGTCGTCGTTCGCTACTACGACTCCTACATTGTTGAGGTGACACCGGGCGAACGCATGAGCCCGCCAACAACCACGACCGCCGACGCTCAGAAGGAACTGAACCGGGACGATGCCAGCGTGCTGCAGCAGACCAAGCTGGTGGTGACCGTCGATGCCATCGACATTGCCACTGCCAGCGTCACGTATCACGGCTTCGACAACCGCAAGGTGTTCCGAGTGGTGCGGGACAGGCGGCTACTCGAGGGTGTGAAGGTCGGCGACGTCGTCACCATTACCTACACCCGCGCCCAGGCGGTAGGGATCACGAAGGCCCAGTAAGACCTTCGTGATCCTTGATGTTTAACGCACGTCGGTGGTGGTGCCGGTAAACGGCTTCCCTTTCCAGAAGCTGTTCAGCAAGGCCTGGCGTTCGGCGGCGCGAGCCTTGTTACCGGCGGCGGTGTGCGCCTTGATCGCACCCATCAGTGAGCGGGCGCGGTTCGGCATGCGAATTAGGCTGGCCTCGAACGCATCAGCCGCGTCTTTCGCCTTGCCATTCTGCAGCAGCACTTCGCCGAGCAGTTCGTGCGACGGTTTGATCGGATCCGCGGCGCCGTTTGGCGCGCGCATGGTCTCTTCGAGCTCCGCCGCTTCCTTCAGCAACGCGATCGCCTGATCGCCCTGGCCCTTCGCCTGCGCGATGAGCGCCTGCAGTTCCTTGTGCATGACGCGAACGCCTTTGCCGGCATCCGGTCCGCCGCCTCCCGCGGCTGGTGCTGCAGGAGCGGGCGCGGGCGCAGCACCGTGTTCGGCGTGCGGGTTCGCGGGCGCCGCGGCGGCGCCAGGAGCGGCCTTGGCCTTCGTGGCCAGCATCGCTTCCATCTTCTCGGCAGTCGCCATGTCGCCGGTCTTCACCGCGCTGAAGCCATTGGCGAGGATCGTCTCGTTCGACGCGCTCTCGGCCACCGGCTGCACCTTCCACTCTTCCGTCTCGATGATGTAGCGCGCACGGACCAGCGACAACGCGCCGGTGGCGCGCTGGTTCTTAGTGGTCTCGGCCATCCACTCGAAGGCCGAGATGCGCTCGCGCGCGCCGGCGTAGTCGCCGAGCTGCAGGAAGCCGGTACTGGCCCCAGTCACCCGAGTGCGACATGTCGCCGGGCACATCGCCGGGCTGCCAGAGTTCCTTCGCCACGTTGAAGGCGCGGATGTTCTGGTTCGCGACCTCGTTCCACATGCCATGCTGGATGAAGATGTGGGTCGGCATATGGACCGCGTGCGACACGGCCGGAACGATCTTCGCGTAGGTGTGCGCGGCCTCGAGTGCGAGCGGCGCGTGCACCGGATCGTCGAACGCGTGAATGATGTAGTGCACGGCGCCCGGATGGCTCGGGTTCCGCTTGAACACCTCCATCGCGAGTGAGCCGGCCTTGACGTTCAGGCGCGAGGTGCGATCGTCCACCGCGCTTGCGCCGCTCAGGATCGACAGCGCGTAGAACGTCTTCACCTCATCGTCATTCGGGAACTGCTTGTAGAGCCGCTCCATCGCGTTCATGTAAGCGATTCGGCGCTGCCGCGAGTCGCCTTCGCCCCACAGCTCCTCGACCGCGTTCATAAACCCCTTTTCGCGGTCGGTCGGCGCCTTGGCGACGCGCGACGCGCGATCGGGCCCGAGCCGCGCCAGCACGGCGCGCGGGTCCTTGTAGTCCATCTGGGAGTTCAGCGGGTGGTTATAGCTGAGCGATTCGCCCCAGTACGCCAGCGCGAAATCCGGCTGCGCCTTCTGCGCGAGCTGGAATTCCGCGATCGCCTGCTTCCAGCCGAAGCTGTGCAGAATCGCCACGCCACGCAGGAAGTGGCGCTGGGCTTCGGGTTTGGCTGATGTGGGGAACGAAAGGTTACCGACGTTTTCGAGCTGGGCAGATGCTGGGGTGACCAAACACAGCGCGATCACGGCGCAAGCGAGGAGACGACACATAAAACGGACCTCCGGAGCGAATTGTAACGCTTCTGGACTCTCAAGGGGGAGCGTAACGACAACCTCCGCAGCTATTTACTTCGCTGGGAAGTACAGCTGCGCGATACCGCTGACGAGCATCGGCAGATCAACGTCATCGCCGTTCGCCAAGGCAATAATCGTCAACCGCTCATCCTCGAACCGGGCGTACTCAGAAATGAAGCCCGGCAGACCGCCGCCATGGCGGATCCGAGGACGTCCCGACCATGTGTCGACGTGCCAGCCAAACCCGTACGGCGCCGTCGTGCCGTCTTTCAGGCGGACGGGCGTCCACATTTGCCGGCGGCTATCGGCCTCGAGAACTCGCGGCGTGCTCAAGTGCGCGTCCCATTTCGCGAGGTCGAGGACCGTGGACAGGAACGCGCCGCTCGCGCGAAGCGCCGGCCAGTCGTCGGCGCGAAGACTATTGTCGTTGCCGGTATATCCAACGGCGCGCTTCTGAATCTCCGCCGTCGTGTTCGTTGGCCACGTCGACAACATCCCAACGGGTGCGAATACCCTGTCGCGCAGGAACTCCGGCCAAGGGCGCCCGCTCACCACTCGAATGATGTCCGCCAGGATGAAGTAGCCAACGTTCGAGTACTCCCACTTCTGGCCCGGCTCGGACCGCAGCGGCAGCGGATAGACGGCGGCAATCAAATCGGCGTCGCTCTGAATGCGGGTCGGCGCAAACGACGGCGATTCGCGCACGAGGCCCGCGCTGTGGGTCAAGGCATGACGGAT
Organism: uncultured Acidimicrobiia bacterium; assembly: GCA_963784445.1. Taxonomy (GTDB): domain Bacteria; phylum Acidobacteriota; class Vicinamibacteria; order Vicinamibacterales; family UBA2999; genus 12-FULL-67-14b. The sequence goes on from CAWARO010000006.1 coordinate 258,665, forward strand.
GGTGATCGGCGACCAGGATGGTGGTGTGTCTTTGAGGTATCTGGCGATCCGGTCGTCCAAGGTGAGACGTCCATCCTGCATCAGCAGCATGATGCCGGTGGCGATGAACTGCTTGCTGACCGATCCGATCTTGTAGACCGTGTCGGGCTGCGCCGGAATACGTTTTTCGAGATCGGCGAATCCGTAACCCGCGACCTTCACTACTTTGCCGTCCTTGATGACGGCCAGCGAGAAGCCGGGCACACGAGACGCGGCCAGTTGCTTTTGGACGAAGTCGTCAACCGGATCCGCCAGCGCGGCGGCCGGCACCGTCAACAGCAACACGACTGCGACGAGCCGCATGTGCCTTTCGACCATGACGCCGAATATTGCCGCTTTTGCCGTTAGCGGTGCAACTCTTCGATGCGATTCGCGCGGACCTTCAAGGCCGAGCGCACCGCGGCACGAAGATGATCCAGCGGCGCGGACTCCGCGAGCCGGCGCCAGGCGATCGCGCGACGTTTCGTGCGGACGCCGCGAGCGAGGCCGAGATCGGCGAGCGCCTCAATCGCCTCGTCGCGCCAGAGCAAACGGGCGATTGAATAGGGATCCGGCGACGGATTCAATTGCGCCGCGCGAACCACGCGCAGGCCCAGTTGGTTTGGCGTCTGGACGATTCGGATGAGGCCCCACCACGCCGGCGCCTTCGCGGACTCGAGCGTCTTCTCGGTGGCAACGAGCCACGCGCGATCGACAACCTTGGAATAAACGCGCCGCTGCTTCGGCCAACGTGCCAACGTGTCCGCCGGACTCTTGATCTCGTAGCCGGACAACTCGCCATTGACAGACGCCACGTCAATTCGCACATCGCCCTGGCACAACCCCAGCTCATCGAGAACGATCGTGTCGTCAGTGAAATGCGCGTCGGCGAGGTGCCGTTTCAACAGATCCCGCACTTCCCGGTCGCCAGATGGTTTGGCCGAGATTCTTGCGCACAAGGAAATAGGCGCGGCGTACGACATCCCTATAGGTTATCGACCGATCGCTTCTTTTCCCGCTTGGCTGCTGCCAGAAAGTCGGCCATCTTTTCGTCCTTCGCGGCGTAGCGTGCCCAGCCCTCCGCTGTGCCGTTCCAGCGGTAATCGAGCCTGGTCATGTCGATACCGCGGTCGATGAGGAATCGCGCGGCATCGTAGTTGCCGTGCACGGCGCATTCGTGCAGCATGCCGGCGGGCTCGTGCGTGCTCCAGTCGGTGTTGATGTCGGCTCCATGCTCGAGCAGAAACGACGCGACCTCGAAGTGACGGTTCATGCAGGCCCAGGCGAGCGCCACGTCGAGCACGTGCTGCACCCTTGGAGCACCCCAGTGAAGATTGACGCGCCCTTGAGGATCGTTCGCCGGGTGGTGCTGATTGAGGTCGCCCAGCGCGGGCTGTCCGGCGGCGTCGAACCAGCGCTTGACGCCGGCGAAGTCGCCCACGCCGGCGGCATGCGGCAGATCATCGGGCAGCGGCCAGATGCGCGTGAGCAGCGGAATGAGATGGGCGTTGCCGTACTCGAGCGCGAAGCCAATCGCATTCGATGATGGCGGCGTGGGATGTTGGAGCATCGCAGGGGCACGATCGAGCAGGTGAACGATAAACCGCTCTCGATTGTTGTACGTGGCAACCTCGACCAGCCGGACTTGAACATCCACAGACGACTCGCCGAGCAGGTACGGCTCTCGCTCCAGCCAACCACTGAATGCCGGCAGGTCATCGTTAACAATCGCCTGCAGGACCTCGATCACGACCAGGGTGTGCCACGGGGCTCCGTATCGCTCAGCATGTTCGCCCAGGTAATCGATGAAGGCAGACCGGCCCTGCCAGGCATCGATGCGCCGGCCGAGACCGGCATCGAGCGCGATGCAGCGATCCAACAGCACCGAGGCCACTTCCTTGTGCTTGAAGCCGCAGGCGACCATGAACGCTTCATTGACGGCCGCCACATCGTTCCCATTCTCATCAAGAGAGGCGCGAACCGCGTCGAGATCGCCAAGCGCCGAAAGGCATTTGAGCGTGCGCGGCAGCTGGCCTTTACGCTGAAACAGCCGCAGCAGACCTCTGGCGCGGGAACGGAGGATGCCATCGCACACCGCTGGCGTGACCACCGCGCCGGCGTCGATCAGCAGCTCTGCGCACGCCGCCCGGGTGAAGTGCTCTTCTCTGAACGCGTCGCCGCTGTCGCCGAACGATCCAGTGGCCGATCCCAATAGCGTCTCACCGGAATCGTCGCGCCATGCTAGCAATGCGGGATGTTCCCGCAGGAGTTGTGTCAGCCGTTCGAGGTCGTTGTTGTGAATGGCGCGCTGGGCTTCGGCCCCTGCCCACTCAAGACTGTTGGCAGTGCGTTTGAGCACTTCTTCTCGAAGGTGCTGCCAGCCCGCGAACCCGTACTCGCGCGCGAGTACCAGCTGGGCATCACGCTGCGACAGCGGCAATTCAGCGCGAGGCAGTTGCGCATGCGCTCGCGCGATCGCGTCCGCATTCCCGGCTTCAATGTCGCGGGCAAGTTTCTTCGCTTGCTTGCGGAGGGATTCTAATGACGGACGGTCGGGCAGGATCCTGGGTGTGGTCACGACGCCTCCTTTCAAGAACCGCCTGTGACCCGCTGATGCCAGGCTGAAAGAAGGTGCTGCTCACCGAACTCTCGAGCCGAAACAGGTGGGATGCTTCCCTTGCCGCGGGTGGGTGGCGCCCTGTCAGCGCGCTGACAAGAGTATCCCCGTGCCGGCGCCGCGCTGTCAACGCGGGTGATAAAGTCCTGAGAGTGCAGAGACGACCCATGTGGAGGCGACTGGCCAGTCGCGCGCGCAGCGCAGCCTATCGCCTGGTGACACCTGTGGAGCGGATCCTGCCCTCGAGGAGCGATGCGCTCCTGCCGCCGGCCCACCTGCGCGTCTACTATTACCGGACGACGAAGCCGGAAGCATTTACTCGCGCGTGCGAGTCAGCGCGAACAGAGCTCGAGATTCAGGGCCTTCGACCGGAGCATCGGGTTCTCGATATCGGATCTGGCATCGGCAATCTCGCGATCGGCCTGCTAGGGCACCTCACTGGCGGGTACGACGGCGTCGAGATTCACCCTGAGGCGGTCGCGTGGTGCCAGCGAGCGATCACGCGAAAACATCCGCGCTTTCGCTTCCATCACGCCGACCTGGCCAGTAATGCTTACAACGCTAGTGGGGCGGTGCCCGCCTCCGCGTACCGCTTTCCTTTTCCGGACCACAGCTTCGACGTGATCTTCTTGTCGTCCGTTTTCACGCACATGCTGCCTGATGCGGTTGAGCATTACGTGTTTGAGATCTCACGATTGCTCGCGCCGGGCGGCGTCTGTATAGCCAGCTACTTTTTGCTCAACGATGAAACTCGTGCGGGAGTAGATCGGGGTGACACCTTTATTTCTTTTAGCGTTCCGCACGCGTCGGGGCTCTGCCGCTTGCATGATGCCGTCGTCCCCGAGGCGGCGGTCGCACTCGAAGAGACGTTCGTGCGACGCATTCATCGAGAGGCCGCGCTCCGCATCCGGGATGTCCGTCGCGGCCAGTGGTGGAGCGGTAAATCGCACGATCAAGACGTGCTGGCTGTCGTACCTGAAGGGCGGTGATCGACTGGGCGATGTCGACGAAGGAAAACTGGAGCCGGCAATCGGACTTGAACCGATGACCTGCTGATTACGAATCAGCTGCTCTACCAACTGAGCTACGCCGGCTTCCGGAGAGATCCCAAGCTTAACAGAATTCAGGGTGCACAGGGTGCGGTGCTAGTACCTTGGCCACCCTGGCTGCCCAACCGGCCCGGAAATCGCGATGCTACCTTCGCGCCATGACGTTGAAATTCTCATCGGCCGATGGCGCGACAAAGTACGGGTTGACTTCCTTCACCTGGGCGTCCGTCACGACCCCGAAAAAGATTCCAGCTGGTCGCGTCTCGTTCCGTTGATGAACCCGGGCCAGGCACGTTGCCTCATCGACATCCAGATAATGCAGCAGGTGATCGGCGGCGGCAGACTCGAAGATCGATCGGACCCACTGCCGATCCTGCAGCGTGTTGCCGCCGAAGTCCAACACGACGTTCACGCCGAGGCGAAGTAAGGCCGCAATATGCGGTGCGAGCGCGGCGCGGAGCCGCCGCGTCGCCTTCATGAAATCCGCCAGACACGTGATGGGTTCTGATATCTGCGACAGCCACTCGTCTTCGCAGATCACCACGCCGGGCAACTCGCGCCCCAACTGACGCGCAAGCGTCGTCTTGCCGGCGCCGGCTTTTCCAGCGATGAAGTGCAGCGTGGCCATGGCGGATTATAAGCGCGCACGATCCGTTGCCCCACTGAACGGAGTGCCACTGGCCGCCGATCGGCATCGAATAACCCTCGTGATGATCGGCACACAGCACGCCACGGCTCGATTCGCCAGAGGCGTCGAGACAGCGTTCAAGTTGTTGGAGAGAGGAGGGGTCGACCTCGCCGAAGGTAATCGGCGCGGCCATCAGTCTTGATTTGAGACAACCTCGGACCACTCGTGACCACAGTCGCGACACCGCAACTTGATCTCAATGTGACCGGGTTTCTCACTGAGCGTGCGCACTTGGAACGGAAACCCCTTGGCTCCGCTGCAGTTAATACACTGGACTGGGTACTGCCGCTGCGATTCGGACAACTCCGGCCATTAATTCATGTCGCGAGGTGACATTCAACGATAAATGCTTCAGCTTGCATGACTTATCGCTACGGATGGGCTCAACAGCAACCGCTTTTAGGGTAAACCCCTAGGGCGCAGCGTTAACGGTAGCCCGCCGCCTGGAGCTCGAACAAATGCGCGTACCGCCCGCGCGCCTTGAGGAGCTCTTCGTGCGTGCCTAACTCGCTGACCTTGCCGTCTTCGATCACCGCGATGCGGTCGGCGATGCGCACCGTGGAGAAGCGGTGCGAGATGACGATGCCGATGCGGCCACGCAGAATCTCTTTCAGCTCGGCAAAGATCGCCGCCTCCGCTTCGGGATCGAGAGACGACGTGGGCTCGTCGAGGATCCAGATGTCCGCGTCGCGATACATGATGCGCGCCAGCGCGAGGCGCTGCCATTCGCCGCCCGACAGATCGTGGCCGCCTTCGAACAGCCGGCCCACCTTCGCGTCGAGTCCCTTCGGCATCTTCTTCAGCAGCCAGTCGCTGCGCGCGTCTTCGAGCGCGCTCAATACTTTGCGATCGTCGGCTATCTCGCCAGGACGGCCCATCTGCACGTTCTCGCGAACGGAAAACTCGTAGCTCGCAAAATCCTGGAACAGCACGCCGATGCGGCTGCGCCACGACTCCGGATCGAGCTCGCGCAGATCGGCGCCACCCACCCGAATGGCCCCGTGCGAGGGATCGTAGAAACGCAGCAGTAGCTTGACCAGCGTGCTCTTGCCGGCGCCGTTCTCACCGACCAGGGCGATCAGCTCGCCGCCACGAATGTGCAGACTGAGATCCTTCACGGCGGGTTCGGTGCCGCCCGGATAGGAAAAAGTCACATCGTCGAACTCGATGCCGGCCTCGAACGACTTCGGCACCTCGCGAGGCCGTTCCGGTACCGGAATGAGCCGGCCGACGGAGAGGAACGAAAAGTAGTCCTCGAGAAACGTGGTGTGCTGATCGACGGCCACAAACGTGCTGGAGATGTTGCCGAGGGTGGCCGACACCGAGGTGAACGCGCCGATCACGAGCACCACCCCACCCGGATCGATGGTGCCGCTCACGCCTTCGATGGCTACGAACAAGTACGCCAACGCGAGTGCCGTGCCGGTAACCAGGCCGGTCAGCATCGAGACGCGCGTGCCCGATCGGTACATCAGCTCGCGCTGCCGGTACAACTCCTCCGATCGATCGCGATGGCGGCCGAGCAGGTAATCGGCGAGCACGTAGGCGCGGATCTCTTTCGTGGTGCGCGGCTGCACGAGCAGGTCGCCAAGATATTCGCGCTCCCGCTCCTCGGGGGTTTCCTTGTAGAAGAACTCGTAGAGCCGCGCCGTGACGCGACGCTCGAGCACGAGCGACAGGATGGCGGCCATCAGCGCAAGGACCACGAGCACCCAGTGCAGGCTGGCGAGCAGGCCCGCCATCAACACGATGGTGACGATATTGCCGGAAAGGCCGAGCACCGACCAGGTGAGATCCCCGGGCCGCCACGAGACGTCGCGCTTGGCGCGCGCGAGCCGATCGTGCCAGTCGGAGTTATCGAAGTGCCCGAGGTCGACCTTTGATGCCTGTTCGAGCAGGCGTCGCTCGGCTTCAAGCTGCACGCGCCGCACGAACAGGTTGCGGCCGTAGCCCATGTAGGCGCCGATCGCACGCTGGACGCCGGTGGCGGCCCACAGCCCGAGGATGATCGGCAGCACGTCCTCCCAACCCAACGCCTGCAGGCGCGCCGACGCGATGCGGTTGACCAGCACCGCGCCGAGATAGACGGCAATCGGCGGCATGGCCGCGCTGATCATGCCGAGCACCGAGTATCGAACTAACGCCTGGGGAGACGCGGCCCACGCGAGGGCGAGGCCTTGCCGGAGATTTTTTCGAACTCTGCGGGCTCGACCCCTCGAGGGATCGGCTCTGTCACTCATCCGAGCCGCAGATTACCTCAGGTGCTTTGTGGTTGGGTATGAAAGAAATCGAAAGGAGCCCTGGGCGGGCTCCTCTCAGTCGATGGGACTTCTTAGAACAAATTGGTCGCGACTGGATTACGGCAAGCCGTCGCGAGATTATTCAGGGCAAGCTCAACCAACTTGCGCGACGTGCCGATGTTCATGCGCATGTGGTTCTCGCCGCCCTTGCCGTACGAGGCGCCCTGATTCAGGTGCACCTTCGCGGTCTTCACGAAGTAGCGTTCGACCATCTGCTCCGGCGTGAGCTTCGGCGCGTTCGCGGCCTTGGTGCGATTGTAGTCGTCGGCCAGCTTCTTCGAATTGATCTTCTCGGCGATGCCCGACACGTCAAGCCAGGTCAGGTAGGTGCCTTCGGCGCGATGCACCTTGATCATCGGCGCGATCTTCTCGTTGACGAAATTCACGACGAGATCGTGATTCGCATCGACGTAGGCGTTCGCCTGCCGCAGCCACTCCTCGCCTTCGGTGACGGCCGCGTGGTTGGCGACCAGGCCGAGGGTGTTCAGGTCGGCGCGATGATGCGGGTCGACGCGCGCCATCAGGGCCGGGTTCGTGGAATAGAACCACGCCACCTTGTGCGCGGCGAGGCCGAACGACTTGCTCGCGGCCTTGAACGTGAGGCTGTTGTCGACCACCGCCTGGTTGGACAGGCTCGCGAACGGCGTGTACTTCTGGTTCTTGCCCACCCAGTCGCAGTGAATCTCGTCGGCGAGCACCACCACGCGGTGCTTCAGGCAGATCTCACCAATCCGCAGGAGATCCGCGGCCGACCAGCAGTTGCCGGTGGGGTTCTGCGGGTTGCAGAGGATGAACGAGTGCGTGTCGATGCTGATGCGCCGCTCGAAGTCGTCGAAGTCCATCTCGAACTTGCCGTTCACGAACTTCATCGGGCTCTCTTCGGCAATGGTCTGCGACTCGCGCAGGTCCGAGTAGAAGCCGTTGTAGGTGGGCGTCTGCAGCAGCACCTTCGAGCCGGGCGGCGAGAACGCCTTGAGCGCGGCGATCAACGCCGGATGCACGCCGGCGGAAATCTGCATGCTCGCGGGATCGATGGTCACGCCGTAGCGGCGCTTGTTCCAGGCGGCCACGGATTCGGTGACCATGGGCGTCCACTTGCCCATGTCGAGATAGCCCCAGTTCTCATGCTTGACCCGCTCGTTGATCGCCTTGGTGATGGCGGGCGCGGCCTTGAAGTCGATGTCGGCGATACCCATGCCGACCTGCACGCTGTCTTTGCCGTAGACGCGGATCTGCTGATCGAACTTCGTCGAGTCAGTTCCGAATCGGTTGTAGATGGTGTCGAAATCGAAGGTGCCGTTGGATGGAACCTGTAGAGCGGCGGCGGACTCAGCGGCGGTAAGCGGGTGCCCGGCGGCGGCGCCGGCGAGTGCGGTCAGGCCGGCGTTGCGTAGGAACGCGCGGCGGTTCAATCCATGCAGCTGCGACATGTGTTAGCCCTCACGGGAGGCATACTACACCTGCGGCAGTCGGCAGTCTACAGTCGGCAGTTAAGAGTTCCAGTCGGCAGTTGGCAGTCCAGTCGGGCAGTTGCCAGTCCAGACGGGCAGTTTCCGGGGCTCCGGAGGGGAACCAGCTGCGGCTGGCTGGTCCCCTTCCGAAGAAGTAAGACGCCTAGATGTTCTCTAGCAAGTAAATCGGACGATTCGTAACGCCGGCTGCGCCCCCTCGCCGGACGTGATCGTCTGCGAATTGCCGAGGCTGTCAGTAATCGCGACCGAGACTCCGAGGTCGCCGTGATTGCCGGTGGCCGTTGAATCCGTCCCGCCGCACGCGTCGGTGATGGTGAACTGATTCGACGCTCCGGTCTGCGTCGTGGTTTTCTGCGTGCCGTAGAAGTACGTCGCGGTCCACGTGAACACGTAGTTGCCGCCGGGCATGTTGGTCGTCGCCGTGAAAGTGCACGGCGTGGCAGTGCTGCGGAAGTGGCATTCCGTGGTTGGAGAGCTGCCCGAGCGGAACGGCATCCGTCATCGTGAACGAGCTGATGATCGCGCTGCCGTCCTGATACACGGTGTGCGAACTGCCGCCGCCGGCCCAGGCAAAGCTGATTCGACCGGTGCGCGGGCCACCGGAGACGTTCTGCGACACGGTGTAGGGAATGGTTACGCTGTTGGTGCCCGACGTCAGATCCGACGAGAACGTCAGCCACGATGCGTCACTCGACGCGGTCCACGGGCAGCCACCCGGCTCGCCGACGAGATCGAAGAAGTTGGTTTGCTGGCCGCCGCTGAGCGTGCGGTCCCCGGGTGCGGCGCGATAGCGGCACGCCGGCACGCAGGTGGGCGAAACAGGGCCGCCGTCGATCTGCGCATTCACCTTTACCACGGCGGAGTTGTGATCGCACTCGTTGACGCGGTAGCGCAGGTATTCCTGCGTCCAGATCACGCTGCCTTCCATATCCACGAACGTCGGCGCCGGACCGCGGGCCAACGACTGCAAATACTTGGTCTCCAGCTGACGCCGGAAATCCATGGTCTGATCGCGCGGCGGAAACAGGATCACGAAGTCGCGATTCTCGGCACAAATGCCACCCGGCGGGTTGCCGTCGATCTGGGCCATCACGCGCTGCACGGCCGTCGGGTGATCGCAGCCGTTCACGCGATAGCGGATGTATTCCTGCGTCCAGACTACTTCGCCTTCGGGATCGACGCTCGTCATGCTCGGCGAGCGACCGAGGCCGGTCTGGTACTTGGTCTCGAGCTGGGTACGGAATGCGAACGAGTCCGCACGACTTGGAAACAGCACATCCATCGGGCCGGAGATCCCGCCGAGGCCCATGGGCCCGGTACCAGCGGTACCAGCGGTGGTGGCCGAGGGTCCCGTTGGCGACATGCGCCTGGCCCGATCCGGGCTCGAACAGGCAACAGCCGCAACAAGCAGTACCACAGCAATGACAGAATGGAGGCGCATTCGTCTTTCTCCTAAGCTGAACAGATCGGAACTGGCCGAAACATAATACGCGGTTTCGAGCCGTCGGGTTTTCCTCACCCATTGCCCCGCTAACGTGGTACGGTTCGCATAGTCGGGGAAGGGCGGGCCACTAAACATATGACCTCCAAACTTCGCATTCTCCTCGCCGACGATCACGAAACCGTGCGTGAAGGATTGCGCATGATCCTCAATGCACAACCTGACATGCAGGTAGTCGCCACTGCAGGCGATGGCCGCGAAGCGGTCACACAGGCGGAACGCATGACACCCGACGTGGTGATCATGGACATCTCCATGCCGGGGCTGAACGGCCTGGCGGCGACGGTGCAGCTCACCGAAAAGTGCCCGGCTGCCAAGGTCCTCACACTCACCAGGCATGCCGACAGCAGCTATCTGCAGCAACTGATGCGCGCCGGCGCCGCGGGGTATGTGCTCAAGCAAAGCCGGCCCGCCGAGTTGTTGCACGCCATTCGATCCGTCGCCACCGGTGGCAAGTATCTGGATTCTTCGATGAAGGCGCCGGTGGTGGGCAACTATGCCAAGGCGGCAACACCAGAACCGACCAGCCCGCTCAGCCCGCGAGAAACGGAAGTGCTGCGATTAATCGCGTGGGGCAATACGAATAAGGAAATTGCGTCGCGATTGGATCTGAGCGTGAAGACCGTCGAAGCGCATAAGGCGAACGGCATGCGCAAGCTGAGCATGCGCGGCCGCATCGACATCGTGCGCTACGCCCTGCTTCAAGGTTGGCTGCACGAATCGTAAGACGAACCTACGCCGCTTTCGATCGCGACTGCGCCCAGTCGAGCAGCCTCGCGAGCGGCCAGCAGTTAATCACGCGGCTGCGCGGCACGCCCGCCAGGCGCGCATGCGCAAGCGCCGTTTCGGCATACCACCACTGATCGGTGCCGTGCGCGTCGCTGTCGATAGCAAACAGGCAACCACTCGCCACCGCGCGGCGCGCGAGGTCGTAATCCAGATCCTGCCGCGCCGGATCGCCATCCAGTTCGATGGCCACGCCGAATCGCGCTGCCGCCATGAATACGTGCTCCCAATCCGCACTCACGCCGGGACGCGATCCGTACATGCGGCCACGTGGATGGCCGAGGATGTGAACGCCGGGCGTCTGCACGGCGGCCAGCATCCGCGCGGTTTGATCGTTCGACGACCGCAGCGCCGAATGCGGCGCCGCCACCACGATCTCGAACTGCGCCAGCTCGCCGGGTGTCATGTCCACCGAGCCGTCGGCGCGGATGTTCGCTTCGATCCCTTTGAGGAGTCGAAAGCGCCCGCCGTACTTCGCGTTGAGGGCGTCGATCTCCTGGTGCTGTTCAGCGACGCGCGCCATCGGCAACCCGCCGGCGATCGGCAACCCATACGAATGATCGGTCACCGCCGCGTGGGTATAGCCGCGCGACAGGCCGGTCGCGATGATCTCTTCGAGCGTCTGGCTGCCGTCGCTCCAGTCCGAGTGCATCTGCAAGTCGGCGCGATAATCCGACAGCGACGCCACATACGGTTTGTGTGTCTGCATCGCAGCCAGGGCCGCCGCCCGGCTCAGGAAGTTCGATCGCAGGCCGCGGCGCCTGAGAATATCTGCACGCTGCGGGCTGGCGTCGACTGCCTGATCCACCGTGGCCGAGTCTCCAGTGGCCAGCACCTCGAGGATCACGCGCGTAGACGCCGGACCGATGTGAGGAATTTTCTGAAGCGTGCCGTCTTCGTTGAGCAGCGTGTCGATCGGCACGTCGAGGCGCATCACGGCCGACGCCGCCCGCTTGTAGCCCCAGCGACTATGCGGAGATTGCTGGATGAAGGCCAGGTCGCGGAGCCAGCCCGCGACGATGCTGTTGACGTCGGTCACGACTGGGCCCCGACCCTAAGTTCGCCGATCGTCAGCGGAGCGGCGACGAACCGGCCTGCGTCGACGCCGGAGCCGAGAACGATGGCGGATCGCTCGCAGGGAACGAATCGTCCAGGGCGTCGTCCACGCGCGAATCAAGCTCTTCGCTCCGGCGGGGACGGAGTATGCCACCTTGCGGCAGCCACATGGCGGCAAGACCGGCGCCGGCGGCCAGCGCTAAGCAAGCCCAAGCTGTGCGGGACATGTTCTTCATGGGCAATTGCCTTGCAGGTCCCGTGCCCATGACCCAACCGGCTGGTCCGTGGGTGATGGTGCAGCGATGGCACCATCTGCTGTTTGCGCATTGGCGCTGTCCCATTGCCGAGCTCCGGCGTCTCATTCCTGAACCGCTCGAGATCGACACCTTCGACGGCTCGGCATGGGTGGGCGTGGTTCCTTTTTACATGAGTGGCGTGCGGATGCGACTCGCCCCGCCGGTGCCGACCGCGTATGCCTTCGAGGAGCTGAACGTGCGGACCTACGTGACGCTCGACGGCCGGCCAGGGGTCTGGTTCTTCAGCCTCGATTGCGCGTCATCGCTCGCGGTGATCGGCGCCAGGATCGGCATCAACTTGCCGTACTACCGCGCCTCAATGGATATGACCCGCGATGGCGACGTCGTCGCCTACCGTAGCGAGCGTTGGGGGATGGCCGGACCTCCGGCGGCGTTCGTGGGAACGTATCAACCAATTGGCGAATCGTTCAATCCTGCTCCGGGGACGCTCGAGCACTTCCTTGCCGAGCGCTATTGTCTGTATTCGGCTGCAGGAAAACGGATTTGGCGGGGAGACATTTATCACCCGAGCTGGAACTTGCAAAATGCCGAAGCGCGCATCGAGCGCAACTCGATGATTGCCGCCGCGGGCATCCGCCAGCTCGGACACGAGCCGTTGCTCCACTTTTCATCGTTTCAGGCCGTTCGTTTCTGGTGGCCAGTGCGCGTCCGTTAAGTCTCGAGACAAGGCACTGCTTTTGCTGCGGGAAATCGCGGAGGCTCCACCAATGGCACAGGACAATCAGGACCGGGACCCGCAAGACGACTCTCAGCGCGAAGACGATCAGACTTCCGATTCGATGACGCGCGAAGGCCGTAGCGACAGCAGTTCCGATTCCGCGCCGCGCCCGGATCAGTCGCCGGACGTGGAAGATCCGGACGAGCTGGACGAGGATCGCGATGACGACGACCGCGGCGACGGCTCGCCCAACCGCCGTAGCAGCATCGGCTAAACGGGAGACGTAGGGGCGGGACTTTAGTCCCGCCCGCCAGCAGAAGAACAAGACAGGAGATAGGGAGATAGCTCCTTACCTCCTGTTTCTATTTCTCCTGCGCTCCTGTTATCAGCGTCGCCTCCGACGGATCGTCATCCTCGAATTCCAGCGCCGCCAAGCCCCACGTCTTCAGCCGCGCCCTCCGCAGCGCCGCCCACCCCGCGATGAGAAAACCTCCGAGGGCGGTCGTGCGCGCCGGATCGAGCACGGCCCATCGAATCAGGTTGCCGGCAATCACCACGAAGATGAAGTACTGCGCGAACAGCACGCCCATGTGATACGCGAGCACGTGCTTGCCGGGAAGATACGTGCACGCAAACGGAATCCGACGCCAGTCGAGCAGCACGAATTCCACGAGTGCCAGCACGGCCACTGACGTCAATGCGGCGGCCACAACCCACGTCGACCCGATCATCCGGGGCTGGAGAACGGCGGCCGTCACCATCGCCGCCAGCCACGCGCTTACCACGAGGGTCCACGAGGCGCCGCCCAAGGCAGCGGCGCGCGTCCGCGGATCCTCGGTGACCCGGAAAATCCAGGCGGCGTTGCGCTCCAGGGGCCACCTCATCGCCGTGCGCACGGCCAGTACCATGGCCAGTGCCACCAGCAGCGGCGCCGAGATGGCGGCCTGCACGGCCGCACCGGGCCGCGACGCCATCGGAGTTGTGCCCTCGATCACCGCCGCGATGTCCCCGATCAGGACGGCGATGCCCGTGCCGAGCACGATGATGACGACAAATTGATGGAGACGGCTACGGGCGATGCCCGCGCGAATGAAGTCGACAATCGCGACGGTTTGCGGCGCCAGCCGATTGAAGAGCGGGGCCAGCACGGTGGATGACCGTCGGCTAATGCGATTCGCTCCGGCGACACCGGCCAGCCTCTCTGCGGATCGATATAACGCGATGTACGACGCCGCCACGAGCATCAGCGACACGGCGCTCGCGACGCCGCCGCGTGCGGCGGCCTGTGCGTAACCGCCGGCAGCCGGGCCATCCAACAACCAGCGCTGCAGTCCGAGAAACCACGACGGCGGCAGCCACGCCAGTGGTGGCTGCAGCACGGTAGCCGCGGTCACCTCCATGCCCGGCATGCGAAAGACGACGGGCAACAGCAGCAGCAGGCCCACGCACATCGCACCCTGCACGACCACGCTCATCCGCCGCTGCCACGCCGGCGGCACCGCCACAATCATCACGCCTTGCACCGCCATCACGGCGAGATACATGAAAGTCGAACCGGCCAACGACGCAGTAGCATGCGTGACCAACCGCGCAAGTAAAGGGTGTTGCGCCTTGCGCCCGCTAATCGCGATCGGAAACCAGAACGTGGTGATGATGTTCACGGCCACAATGGCCACCGCCACGATTGCCGCGACGGCGGCAAGCTTGGCGAGGAACAGTTTCGCGCGCGAGATGGGCAGCGGCGTCAAGACTCGGTAGTCGGTTTCGTCGGGAAACAGCAAGGGGCCAGCGACCACCGCGGCGAGGCCGACCAGCAGCATCGGTAACGCGATCATGAACAGCGTGTCGGCTTGAACGGCACTGAGGTAAGCCTGCGCACCGACCACATTGCCAAGCTGCGTGTACTTGTCGAAGAACGCGCGCGTCACGAATATCCCCACCACGAGCAGCACCGCCAATACCCCGAACAGCGTCCGGCGCAGGTAGTCGGCGCCGGTCTCGGTGAGCACCTCCGGCGCCAGCGCCGCATCCACGAAATGCCGGGTCAGGATCTTGAAGGTAGACATGCGTCGAGCACGGCGTTCACGCGGGCGCGGTAGTCTTCCTGCTCGGTGACGAGCGCGAACACTTCTTCGAGGGATTGCGATTTGCGCGCCGACTCGAGCTCCCGCGGCGTGCCTGCCGCGACGACTTGCCCCTTGTGGAGAATGACCACGCGCGCGCACAGCGTTTCCACGAGCTGCATCTGGTGCGAGCTGAGCAGGATCATCTTGCCGCGCTCGGCCAGTGCGTGGAGGAGCGCACGCAACAACAGGCTGGCGTTAACGTCGAGACCTGAGAAAGGCTCGTCGAGAATCAGCAGCTCCGGATCGTGCAGCAGCGCGGCCGCCACCAGCACGCGCTGGCGCATGCCTTTCGAAAACGACGTCATCAGGCCATGAGCGGCGTGCTCGAGATCGAGCAGCCTCAACAGCGACTCGATCGCGGCATCGAGTGGCGCCGCAGCAATCCCGCGTAGTCGTCCGACCAGGCGGAGATATTCCGGCGCGGTGAGGTGCGTGTAGAGATAGGGCTCCTCCGGCACGTAGCCCAGGCGCGCACGAAACGCGGGCGGATCCTCGTCCACCCGCTGGCCATTGAGGAACACCTGGCCGTCGCTGGGGTCTATTAACCCCGTGATGATCTTGATCGTCGTGCTCTTGCCCGATCCATTCGGACCCAGATACCCGAGAATCTCGCCGCGCGCGATGTGAAACGACACATCGTTGAGCGCCGTGATGCGTGGATACCGTTTGGTGAGGTGCCGTACTAAACATTAGACGTCTTGAAGGGTACGAGTCGCTGTTTTCCAGTCAAGTGTTCACCGGCCCTTCAAGACGTCTCGCCCCGCCGGAGGCGGGGCAAAACAACACTGCCCTAGCGAGGCGGAGCCGCGTCGCAAGAAGGCTATGGGACGACGCGAACATGCGTAGAGTATGGAGCTAACGTGTCTTTAGACACCACTCGCAGCAGAACGCTCCGACGGCTCACGTGGCTCGTGCGGGCCGGCGTGATCACCGGCGTTGCGGGCACGGTGTGGATGTTCTGGCCCGTGCAGGATGCGGATGCTTCGTTCCGGCCCCGCGTCGAGACACCGGCGTTCGCCGAACGCCAGCGGCCGCGCATCGCCATCGATGAAGGGCATGCCAACGTGCACACTGCCGACGGCCGCTACCGGCCGTTTGCGCGCCTGATGGAGCGTGACGGGTTCCGCGTGGTGCCCAGCGAAGGACGCATCACGCCGGAGGCGCTTCGCAACCTCGACATCTTCGTCACCGCGAATGCGCTGGGCTACCGAGGCATGGCGCAACAACTCGCCAACCGAATGGGCCTCGAGCGCCTCGTCCGGATCGACGTGGATGCCTTTGACGATGATGAGATCGCGCGGCTGGCGGCGTGGGTGAAAGAAGGTGGCCGCGCGTTGATCGTGGCGGATCACGCACCGGCCGCGACCGCCTCACAACGGCTCGCGGCCGCATTCGGCGTGGAAATGACCACGTGGTGGGCGGAAGACAGCGAGCATTCCGACGGTGGCAATCCGGCCACGCTGGTGTTCTCACGCGAGAACGGCTTGCTGGGCGATCACGCGATTCTGCGCGGACGCAGTGACGCCGAACAGATCACTCGAGTGATGACGTTCACCGGCCAGGCGCTGAGGCCCGGACCGAATGGCGAGGTGTTGTTGCGGCTGTCGGCAACGGCACGCGAATACCCGTTTCGCGTGTCGCGCGAGCTGCAAGGGCGATCAGCCGCCGGCCTTGCGCAGGCCGTGGCGGTGCGCTTCGGCAACGGCCGCGTGGTGGTGTTGGGCGAAGCGGCGGCGCTGACGGCCCAACGAATCGAGCCGCCGGGCGCCGCGCCGTACTTGATGGGCATGAACCGCCCGGGCACCGACAATCAACAACTGGCGCTGAACATCGCGCGCTGGTTGATGGGGGTCTTGGAATGACGAATGACGAATGACAAATAACAAATGACAAACGTTTCCTGATTCTTTCGTCATTCGTTATTCGTTATTTGTCATTTCTCAGGTTTCTTCGCAAACGGTCCTACCTCCGGCTGCCCTTGCGTATTTGCGAGGTTCCCCAGTTCCGCCGCCGCACCACGCCCGATCGCCGCCGTCTCACTCCCAGCCTGGAAACACGTGAAGTCGGGCCGATCGCGCCACGCGAACGGTCCGCACAAGCGAATGCCCGCCTTGATCGCCGCGTCGTGCACGATGTTGATCGCCCGCTCGTAGTCCGGGGTGCCCTGGCGATAACCGGAGAAGTTGCCGAGGTCGCCGCTCGCCGCGAAGATCGCGCTCACGCCCGGCACCTTCGCAATCTCCTCGGCGTTCTTCAGACCTTCGAGCGTTTCGATCATCAACACCAGGACGATGTTGTCGTTGGCGGTATTGCGATAGCCGCCGGGGACGCCGCCCCACATGGCCGCGTCGAAGGCCTGGCCGCCGCCGTTGCTGCGGCGTCCGAGCGGGGGAAAGTAGACCCAATCGCGCGCTTGAACAGCTTCGGCCACCGTGTCAACGGTGGGCACGACGATCACGAGCGCGCCGGCATCGAGGGCGTGTTGAATTTCGCGCTCGTCGGTATAGGCGACGCGCGCGCCGGGCACCGCCTTCGCGTGCGGGCAGGTGCGCCACATCCGCGCCGCCTGGTTCCAGTCGGTCTGGCCGTGCTGCATTTCGGTCCAGATGAAGTCGTAGCCTGCATTGGCCATGGCGCAATACGTGGAAGGATCGGTCGCGGCGAAGAGCGTGCCCCCGGTGACCTTGCCGCCCTGCTGCAGCTTCAACTTGGCGGGGTTCCAGATCTTTGAGCCGGCGGGCGCGTCGAACGCCGGACCGTATTTCCAGGTGGCCGGATCGAAGGCGCCCTTGTTGACGGCATCACCCGGCGCATTCTGTTTCGCGCCGCTGTCTTTGCCGGCGGGCGCGGCGAGCGGGAACTTGGAAGCCCCGGCGTTCGGGTTGTTGGCGTAAGGGTCAGCGGCGGCGGGCGCAGGCTTTGGCGGCGGCTGCTGCTGAGGCGTTTGTGCGTCGAGCGAAAGGGCCAATACCGCGGCCGAGATTGCGAGCGCAAAGAATCCCTGTTTCATGATCCCCTCGTGTGGCGGGCACTGTAGCATTGATCGACATGAAGGCGGTCCTTCTGGCCCGCGGGCTGGGCAGCCGAATGAAGGAGCTGGCAGACGCGACGGGGCTGACGCCGACGCAGGCCGCGGCGGCCGCGGCCGGAGCGAAGGGCATGATGCCGATCGGCAACCCCTCGACTGCGCTCGGGGCAAGCGGCCATGCGAGACCGTTTCTCGATTTCGTGCTGAGCGCCCTCGCCGATGCCGGCTGTCGCGAGGTGTGCTTGGTGGTGGCGCCGGATCATTCGGCGATTCGCGAATATTACGCAGGGTCGGGGCGCCCGGAGCGACTGCGGATCAGCTACACGGTGCAGGAGATCGCCAACGGCACCGCCCGAGCGGTGCAGGCGGCACAGGCGTTTGCCGGCCGCGATCCCTTTCTCGTGCTCAACTCCGATAACTTGTATCCTGCGTCCGTGCTGCGATCGCTCGTCGAGCTTGACGGCCCGGGCCTGCCCGCCTACCAATGCGACTCGCTGGTGCACGACAGCGGCTTCCCTCCCGATCGGGTCACCGGCTTTGCCGCGATTGAAGTCGACCCACGGGGCTTCCTGACCCGCATTGTCGAAAAACCCGGCCGAGAGTATTACGATGCGGCGGGACCCTTGGCGCTCATCAGCATGAACGTGTGGCGCTTTGACGAGCGCATCTTCGACGCGTGCCGAGATGTGCCGCTGTCGAAACGTGGTGAATATGAATTGCCGGAAGCGGTGGGGCTGGCGGTGACGCGCGGCGTAAGGTTTCGCGCCGTGCCCGCGTCCGGCGCGGTGCTGGATTTATCGCGGCGGAGCGATGTGGCGCTCGTGAACGC
Source organism: uncultured Acidimicrobiia bacterium (assembly GCA_963784445.1). GTDB lineage: Bacteria > Acidobacteriota > Vicinamibacteria > Vicinamibacterales > UBA2999 > 12-FULL-67-14b. The sequence goes on from CAWARO010000006.1 coordinate 277,110, forward strand.
CCGGCTCGACGGCCAGGAAGCGCGACCATGATCCGCGAGCAGTCCGCCGTCACCGATCATTTCATCTCGCTGGGCATGACGCCGGACGACGCGGCGGGGCGCGCGAGTCTGTTCGCCGAGCTCGATGCGAAGGCCGCGCCGATTCTCGATGGTCCCGCGCAGTGGAAACGCTTCACGCCCGGGCGAATCGAGGTATTCGGCAAGCACACCGACTACGCCGGCGGCCATTCGCTGCTCGCGGCGGTGCCGCGCGGCATTGCGCTCAGCGCCCGCCCTCGCACGGATGGCATTGTCCGGGTCGGCGACATTTTCGACGGCCAGGTGATCGAGGTCGATCCCTCGACCGAAGCCCCGGAACACTATCGCGGCATTCAACGCTACGTGCACGTGGTGGCGCATCGCTTTCATGTCAATTTTCCGGACTGCGATCTCGGCGCTAACATCGCGATTGCGAGCGACCTGCCGCGCGCCTCCGGCATGAGCAGCTCGAGCGCGCTGACGGTCGGCATCGGGCTCGCCTTGATCAAACGCGCCGGCCTGCGCGAGCGTCCCGAATGGCAACGTCATTTGCGTCGCATGCACGATCTCGCGTGGTACCTGGGGTGTGTCGAGAATGGGCTGGACTTTCCGGGACTGCCGGGATCGGCCGGCGTCGGCACGCACGGCGGCAGTGAGGATCACACGGCGATTCTTGCCTGCCAGAATGATCACGTCAGCCTCTTCCGCTTCGTGCCGGTGACGCCGTTCGGCGACACTCGCATGCCGGCCGATTGGACGTTCGTGATTGCGTCGAGCGGTGTCCAGGCCGACAAGGCCGATTCAGTAAAGGAGCGCTACAACCGCGCGTCGAATGGCGTGCGCGCGTTGCATGCGATCTGGAACCGCGAGTCGGGAGAGCCCGCGCAGTCGCTGGCGGCCGCGCTGGCCAGCAGTCCGCGCGCCCCGGTGCAGCTCGAAAAATGGATCCACGGAGACGAGGCGTTCAGCGCCGATGATCTGCGCCGGCGGCTGCGGCATTTCATTCACGAGACCGGGCGCGCGCCGCGCGCCGCTGCCGCGTTCAAGAACGCGGATCGGCAGGCCCTTGGCGATCTGGCGGCGGAGTCGCAGCGCGAAGCGCACGAGCTGCTCGGCAACCAGATTCCCGAGACCATGACACTCGCCGCGCTCGCGCGCGAGATCGGTGCGTTCGCGTCGAGCAGCTTCGGCGCCGGATTTGGCGGCAGCGTGTGGGCCGCCGTGCCTGCCGCTGACGCGCAGCGGTTTGGCGACGCCTGGGTGCGCGCCTACGCCGAGCACATGCCACACGTCGGGATAGTGGATTGGTTCGCCGCGCGCCCGGGACCTGCCGCCACTGAGATCGCGCTCTGAATGAATCGGCGCGACCTCGCTGACGTGTCCCGCCGAAGCTTTCGCGGAGGCGGAAGCGCCTTCGGCGCGAAGGCGGGTCCGTTATAAGATCCCACTCGATGCGAAGTTTTTCTTGGCTGTTGCCACTGGTGTTGTGGTCATTCGGCGCGTGTTCGTCGGCGCCGCCGGCTCCACCGATGCCCCCGTTTCAGACCACCGCCAACATGAAGGATTTGATGTTGAACGTGCTCGATCCGGCGGCGGATACGATCTGGGAGTCGGTGGGCACGATCATCGACATGGAAGGGGTCCATGAAAAAGCGCCGTCGACCGACGATGAATGGGCGGGCGTGCGCGCCGGTGCGATTCAACTCGCCGAATCCGGCAATCTCCTGATGCTGCCGTCCCGCTCCAGTGGCTCCGAGGAATGGCTCGCGCAGGCCAGCGCGCTGATCGAGGCCAGCACCCGCGCCATGAAGGCCATCGACGCAAAGGACAAGGACGCGCTGTTCACCATTGGCGGCGACATTTACGACGTCTGCACGAACTGCCATAAGCAGTTCGCGTTGAACCTGGCGCCGCGGCCGTAACGTGTCCCTGCTCGCATTCTGTGAGTGGCTGGCGGCCACCGAAAACAGCACGGCGCTCCGCGAGTCGCTCTTCATGTACCCGCTGGTCGAGTCGTCTCACGTCTTATTTCTCTTGCTGTTTGTCGGCCTCACCGTGATGCTCGATCTGCGGCTGCTCGGCCTGGCGCTGACGCAGGTCAAGGTGTCGGAGATGGTGGATCGGATCCTGCCATGGGTCCGCTACGGGTTCGCGATCATGGTGTTCACCGGCGTGTTGCTGTTCTACGCGATCCCCGTGCGCACCTATCAAAGCGTCTGGTTCCGCGCCAAGGTGATCATGCTGATCGCCGCGTCGATCAACATCGCGTACTTCCACTATCGCGTGTATCCGCACGCGGCGGCGTGGGATACCGATGTCAGGCTGCCATGGACCGCGCGGCGCGCCGGGCTGGCGTCGCTGATTCTCTGGGCCGGCGTCATCATCGCCGGCCGCTTCATTGCCTACAACTGGTTCGACTGCGACATCCAGCCGCAATCGGCTTTCGTCAACTGGTTTGCCGGCTGCGTCGTCCCGCCGCCGGAGCCCTGACGCGACATGCTGCTGCCCTTCTTCGAATGGTGTGAAACGCTCTGGCTCGGCCGCGCCGTGATCGGCTCGCTGTGGCTGTTCCCGGTGATCGAGGCGGTGCACCTGCTGGCGCTCTCAGTGCTTGGCGGAGCGGTGCTGATTGTCGACCTGCGTCTGCTGGGGACCGGGCTCAAGCACCGCAGCGCGCTGGAGTTGTGGCACGAAGCGCGCCCGTGGATGATCGGCGCACTACTCGGGTTGGTCGCGACCGGCGTGCTGCTGTTCCTGTCGGAACCGATCAAGCTGTATTACAGCGATTCGTTCTGGTTGAAGATGACGACGCTGCCGATCGCGATCCTGTTCGCGTTCACGATCCGGCCGCGCGTGCTGACCGAGTCCGTACGTAACACAGCGCGCCGCCAGGCTCTGGTCGGCGCGCTGTCAATTGCGCTGTGGTTCACCGTCGCGGCCGCCGGCCGCTGGATCGGCTTCTCTTGATCCTAATCGATGTCAGATCGCAGATCTCAGATTGATGATCAATTGCTGATGGGTCGATTGTTGATTGCCAATCGACCGTTCTGACATCAGCAATTGATCTGAGATCTCAATTCTGACATCTGAAATCGACTACCGTCCGCCTGGCTTCTTGACCGGCGGCTTCGTGCCACCTTCGGTCGGGTCGGCGCCGTCCTTCGGCGCGCCGGTGCCTGACGAACCCATGAACAGCTTGCGGCCGTCGGTGAAGGTGACGTCGCGGCCATTCGCGCGCTTCAGCGAGTGGTCCTTGGTCTGGTAGCCGTCGACAATCACTTCGGTGCCGATCGCCACGGTCTTCCGGTCGATGCCCCGGCGCAGCAGCGTATTCGGCGTGCCGCCTTCCACCATCCACACCTCGGGCTTGCCGTCCTTCATCACCTCGATGTGAATCCAGGTGTGCGGGTTCACCCATTCGAGGCGAACTACTTTCCCCTGCAAGCGGATCGGCGCGTTCGGATCGAACTCGGCACCAAACGCGTGATGGGCAATCACCGTGCGGCCCGCAACCATCAGGCCGGCGGCAATGAAGAGCGCGATGAACGTGTTTCGTATGGTCATAGTCGATGTTCCAGCCTGGCCCGCCGAAGCGCCGGAGGCGCGAAGGCGGCTCATTGTTTTGTCCCTAAGCGTTTCTCTTCATTCCGCGCGCCGCTGAGCACATTCGCAAGGGCGTAGTTTCCCTCGTGGCACGCGTACTCGTAGATTAACTCTTCCATGGCCCGGAAGGGAATCTCCCCCGTCCAGGGTGCCGTGAAGGTAGTGGGGTCCTCGACGGTAAAGCGGTAGTTGATGGTGGTGGCGTCCGCGCGACGGAAGCGCTCGGTGACCTTGAGGTTCTCCGACGCGCCGCGGAACTGCTGTTGTGGCGGAAAGTTAGTGGTCTCCACCACTAGCGTATCGCCTTCCCAGCGGCCGATCGAATCCCCCATCCACGGCCGGATGTGCTTCGGCACGTGCGTGCCGCCGATCCTGACGATGCGCGCATCGTGGACCATTTCCATCAGGATCATCACGTGGTCCGGCGTCTGCACGATCTGAACGTTGTTGTTGTAGAAGTAATTCGGAATCAGCGGCGTGGTCGGCCCGAACGAGAGCAGGCAGCGTTCGGCGAGCGGCCGGAACTCGGGATGATCGGTACTGACCGCGGCCGGCCATCATCTTCATGCGCTGCTGGCCCCGCGCGCGCGCTTCGTCGGTGAGCGCGGGAACGCGGCCGTTCGGCGGATCGATGACAAGCGAGCTGCGCGGCATGCCGTCGACGCGCGCGACGCGTTCACCCGGATCGAGCCAGAAGTTGTTGTAGCCGCCGACGTTGCCCGCGGCGCCGGTCGAGCCATCGCCGCCCTTCGGCGGTGCCGGCCGGTTCGGGTCGCTGGGCTGGTTGCGCTCGTCGCGGCGATCGACGGTGGACTTTTCCATCCGCGCCGCTTCCTCTTCGGTGAGCACGAGATCCTTGACGTTCGCCGGTCGCTCGAGAGGCGTGATCGTCGCGTTGCTCCAGACGCCCTGCAGATCGGGTTTACCATCCGCGGTCCGCGGCATCGTCCATGGCTTCGCAACATTCGCAGGCGGCTTCTGCTGCGCGACCATGGAGGTCGCAGCGACGGCGGCGAATCCGATTGCGATCACTATTCGCATAACCTTGAACCTCTGAACCAAGTGAACCCTTGAACTATTGAACCGGGGTCTTGCGGAACTTGCCGTACATCAACTCCTCGACGAACTCGACGCACTTGAACTGATTGAGCCGCGCGTCCGGATTGATGTGGCGATACAACGGCATCCGGATCTTCCACGGCCGGCTGAACGTCTGTGGATCCTCGATCGTCGCTTCGTACCACAAGTGATTCGGGCCTTGTGGCGTGTAGCGCTCAACAACCTTGAGCTGATCGCTGTGATGGTTGCCGGCACGATCGAACCAGCTCTGATCGTTGAAGCCGGTGACGGTGATGACGAGCGTGTCGCCATCCCAGGTGCCGACCGACTGCCCCATCCACGAATCCACCGGCGCCGGGCCGGGATCGGTCAGATAGATGTTGCGCACCGCGCCCGCGAATTCGTAGGAGAAAAAGATCGCCTTGTCGCTGTGCAGGATCTGAAACGGGAACGGCATGTAGTTGGCGCGCGGCATGCCGGGCAGATAGCACTTGATCTCCGGATCGCGATCGAGCCAGTTCGCCTGGTTCTCCAATTGCTTCTTCTTCGCCTCCGGCAGGTACGGGATCTCGTCGCCTTCGACGATGCCCACGCCGGCGGGAACCGCACCAACGGCGCCGAACGCCACCACGCCCGCCGCGGGCACCGGCACGACCGGACCAGGCCGGAAGGCCAACGCCGCTTTGGCGCTGTGCGACAGGATGTCGTAGTTCGCGGTGTTGAGCGCCTGCCAGATGCCGTTCAAGTTAGGCTTGCCGTTGCCTAAACGCGCCGGACGCGCCGGTTGTGTTTCCACCGGCGTCGCGGTCCAGAAGCCAACAGCGACGATGGTCGCGCTGAGCAGCGCAACCGAAATATCCCTCAGTATTCTTGGCGAGATCACTACACCTCCACTTGCGCAAAATGCTACTACAATCGCGCATGGTCTCGCGATATTTCGCCGCTTTCGTGGCCGCAGGTTTCCTCGCGTATTTCGCGCCGCTGGCGGCCCAGTCGATTGACGCGAGCGAAAACGCTCGCGCTCACTCAGGGCTGGTGCAACAACGCACCCCGGCCGGGCGGCCGCAACCCGTACCGGTCCTGGAATTTTTCGAAGTGCACGAGCAGTCGATCCTCGATCTGCAGGCGGCGCAAACGGCGGGCAAGGTGACCTCGCGCGGCCTCGTCGAATCCTACCTCGCGCGCGTCCAGGCGTACGATCAGGCCGGCCCGCGCCTCAACGCGATCGTGCTGATCAACCCGCGCGCGCGTGACGAAGCCGAGGCGCTGGATCGCGAGCGCCTTGAAAAAGGGCCGCGCGGTCCGCTGCACGGCATCCCGGTACTGATCAAGGACAACTACGACACCGCCGATATGCCCACCTCCGGCGGCTCGCTCGCTCTCGCCACGCTGCAGCCGGCGGCCGACGCGTTTCAAGTGCGCAAGCTGCGCGAGGCCGGCGCGGTGATTCTCGGCAAGACGACGATGCACGAGCTCGCGTCCGGGATCACCAACATCTCCTCGCTGACCAACCAGACCCGCAATCCGTACGATCTGTATCGAACGCCCGGGGGATCGAGCGGCGGCACCGGCGCCGCAATCGGCGCGAGCTTCGCCGCCGCGGGCATGGGTAGCGATACGTGCGGATCCATTCGCATTCCCGCCGCCAACCAGAATCTCGTCGGCTTGCGCGGCACACACGGGCTGTCGAGCCGCAGCGGCGTGATGCCGCTGTCGTCCACGCAGGACATCGCCGGTCCGCTCGCGCGGACCGTGACCGATCTCGCGATTATGCTCGACGCCACCGTGGGCGCCGATCCGTCCGATGCGATCACGAAAGACAGTGCCGGCCATATTCCCAAGTCGTATCGCGAGGCGCTGGTCGATGGCGGTTTGAAGGGCGCGCGCATCGGCGTGCTGCGCTCGCTGTGGGGCACCGCCGGTGAAGATGGCGAAGTCACCGGCATCATGAATAAGGCCCTGGACGGCATGAAGGCGCAAGGCGCAGTGGTGGTCGACATCGCCGTGCCCGGTCTCGACGATCTGCTGCGCGACAGCAGTGTGATCGCCGACGAGTTCAAGTTCGACCTGATGGCGTACCTCGCGAAGCATCCCAACGCGCCCGTGAAGTCGCTGGGTGAGCTGATCGAGAAAGGCCTTCACCACGAAGCGCTGGATGCAAACTTCAAGCTTCGCAACACGCCCGAGAAGCGTGAGACCGAACACTATCGACAGGCGATGGTGAAGCGGCGCGCCACCCGGGCCGCGGTCCTCGCCACGCTCGAAGAACAGCGCATCGATGCGCTGGCCTATCCGACCCTGCGTCGAAGGCCGGCCGCCATCGGTGACGCGCAGATCGGCAGCAACTGCCAGTTGAGCGCGACCACGGGGTTACCGGCGATCTCGATTCCCGGTGGGTTCACCACCGATGGCCTCCCGATCGGTCTCGAGTTGTTAGGTGGCGCGTGGACCGAAGCCACCCTTCTGAAATACGCCTACGCGTGGGAGCAGGTCACCAAACCGCGCCGCGCGCCGTTCAGCACGCCGCCGCTCGTGAAGGGCGTGGCGCCCGCGCCGGCGGCCGCCGACATCACGATCGGCGCGGCCACGGTGAAGTTGAATTTCGATCGCACCACCGGGGCGCTGCGCTACGACGTCACCACCGCCATCATGGCGGCGACCGATCGCGTGGTGGGCCTGACCATTCAGCGCAGCGACGGCGACAAGCCGGGGCCGATCGTGGCGCACCTGTTGACGCCGAGTCAGATTACGGGGAGCGGCACGGTGATCTTGCGCGGCCGCGATCGCGAGGATCTCGCCGGCGGCCGGTTATACGTGCATTTCTATACGCGGCAGTCGCCGCTGGGGTCGTGGCCGCGGACCAGGATCGATCTTGTCACTGGCGGGCGGGACTGACGTCACTGGCGGGCGGGACTGAAGTCCCGCCCCTACCTACTGCCCGCCAGCGATCCATTTCCGCATCCAGTCGAAGTTGCGCGTCATCACCGCTTTCTCTTGCTGCGGGGGATAAAAGACGTGGCCGCCGCCAGGATAGATGTCCATCTCCGCGGTCTTGCCGAGCACCTGCAGCGCGCGGAAGAATTTCTGCGCGGTGGCGAGCGGCACACGCGGGTCGCGATCGCCGTGCGAGATCAGGATCGGCGTGGTGACCTTCGCAACATGCGTGAGCGGTGAGCTGCGCGCGTAGCCTTCGGGGTTCTCCCACGGCAGCTTGAAGTACTCGATCATCAAGTCGCCGCCATCGGTGAGGTAATAGAGGTCGTGGAGGTCGGCGATGCTCGCACCGGCGGCGGCCGCCTTGAAGCGCGAGGTCTGCGTCACGATCCAGTTGGTCATGTAGCCGCCGTATGACGCGCCCATCACACCGAGGCGATCGCCATCCGCAATGCCCCGCGCGATCAGATGATCGACACCGGCCATGATGTCCTTGTAGTCGGGGCCGCCCCAGTCGTTGATGATCATGCGGTGGCCGGCCTCGCCGTAACCCGAACCGCCGCGCGGCATGGGAAACAGCACCGCGTAACCCGCGCCGGCAAACGCCTCGGTGGGATACGGGTCAATCTGCCCCGGCACGTGCATGAATTGGGGGAAGAGGCCGAGCGTCACACCACCGATGGGACCGCCGTGGCAATACACGAGCAGTGGCACGCGCGATTTGCCAGCTTGCCCCGCCGACTTGTCCGCCGTAGCCTTGGCGGAAGTGGAAGCCTCTGGCGAAGGCGGGTCGTAGCCCGGCGGCGTCAGCAGCAGGCCCCAGATTTCCATGCCGTCGAACGACTTCCACGAGATCGGTTTGAGCTCGCCTAATGCCAGATCTTTCAGCTGCGGATTAACGGTCGTGAGCGTTTGCGTCCTTCGCGACGCCACATCCATCACGACCACGTCGCCCATCGTGCGGGCTCGCACCTCGCGATAGGCGAGCGCGCGGCCGTCGCGGCTCAGGCTCATCGAGTATTCAACCGTCGCCCCGGTGCCGAGCCGCTCCGCCGTGCCGTCGGCGAGAGTGACGCGCACGATCGGCATTTCGAACATGTGCGCCCCGGTGGCAAACGTTCCCTCGTTCATCGTGACGAACAGCGACTGACCGTCGGGCGCCCAGAGGACCTCCGCAATCCACGCGCCGTTCATTGGGTACGAGCGGACCTGCGAGTTCTTCGCACCCGCATCGGCCACGGCCAGGCCGCGTGGCGCAATAATGCCGGTGCGCTCGCTGGTGGTGATGAAGGACAGCCGCCTGCCATCCGGGGAGAACTGCGGCGACACGTTCATGCCCGGACGATCGATGATCGAGCGCGGCGCGCCACCGTCGATCGCGACGGCGACAATCTTCGTCGAGTAGGGCGCCAGGAATCCGACGAACGGCGCGAAGGAGTAGGCGATCTCCTTCCCGTCTGGCGACCAGGAGAAGCTGTCGACGTATTGATCCGGCGGCGTGAGGGCGCGCGGCGTGCCGGAGGGCAATGGCTGCACCCACAGCCGCGTGGCCGGTGGATTGGAGCCGACCTTGTTCGCAATCGGCGGCGGACCACTCGCCGTATCTCGTGAGAGGTACGCGACGAACCTTCCATCCGGCGACCACTCGTACGAGCTTACCCCCTGCGCCGCGGCGGTCACCGTGGTGTAATTGTTGTCTTTGAACGACACCACTTGCGCTCCGCCTTGGCCAGCGGCAAGAAACGAAACGCTCTTGCCGTCAGGCAACCATCGCAATCGCGGCGCCGGCAGTGCGGGCGTGAACACCTTGTAGGTTTCCGCGAAGCGCTTAGGCGTCCCGCCAGTCGCGGGAATGAGGTACAGCGCCGGCTCGTGCGCGTTGCGTTCAACCGACGGCGTCGACACGCTGTAGACGATCTGATCGCCGGCCGGTGAGATCTTCACGTCGTTGATCGTCCGGAAGCCCATCAGATCGTCGATGGAGACGCGACGCGGCGCCTGCGCCGAAACCGACAGTGCCGCTATCGCGAGCAAACTAATGATTCGTGCGATAAACATTTGCTGCTGTAACCGATGCGGGCCGTGAGGACCCTGGATTCGCGAGCGTCAGGTGCAGTTCGTTCGACATGATGTCGTAGCTGCCCAGCCGCGTGGCGGTGGGCGACACGAGATCAATCGTTGACGGCCGCGACGTCGGCGCCAACGAGACCGTACCGACTTCGATGACCGTGCTTGATTCGGTCAGCAGCTCATACGTGTAGGTCGACCCCTGCCGCGTGAACCGGATGCCGGCCGGTCCGTCGCCGCCGGCGCGCATCCAGGTACGCGTGGTGACCGTAATCGCCCGCGCGTTGGTCGCGAACGGTTCCACCAGCTCCTGGAAATACGCCGCCGTCGCCCAGACGCGATCGAACAGCACCTTCCCTTCCGCGTGGAGAAACGGCTCGGGACTCACCGCTTTCGGATTCGCGGCCTCGCGATGGAACTCCAGATCATCGAGCTGGAAGTGGGTCATCGCATAGGTGATCGTCGCGCCGCCGATCGCTGCCGTGATCGCGCCGGCCGTGCCAACGGTCTGTCGCGCCAGCACCAACGCGTCAACCACGACATCGCTGCCGACGTTGACGAGATTCGTGTAGTGGGTCCGATAAAAGTGGGTGCCAACGACGTGCTCGAGCACGACGATGAAACGTCCGGGCGTGTCGGGATCCGGTTCAACGCTCAGCACGGTGCCGGCGGCCGCGGCCCGCACCGGCGCGCCGAGGCGACACTCGATGTCCCACCCGGCATGGCCGTCTTCCGTGTGACCACCGCCGTGATAGCCGAAGGGCAGCATCCCGAACGCTGTGTTAGCCACGTCCACGCTGTCGATCGGCATGCCGATGCTCAGCACACCGGGTACCGTGGTCGGTAGTGGCGGTGTGGGGAGCGGCGGAGACGGCGCCGCAATTGGCGTCGCCGCAGTCGGCAGCTTGTCGAAGTCGCAGGACAGCGCGGCGATCGACGCCACCGTCACGAGGACGAACCGAACGTGCATGTGCCGCACATCGTACTTCAGGGCGACTTGGAGTCCGGTTAAGAAAATCGCCCCGTCGTAGGGAGAATCAGCGACAGGTCACCGGAAGATCAGAAAGTGCTGGCGCGGCAGGAAGTCGTGCGACGCCTCGGTCTGATAGCCCGCTTGTTTCATCTCGTCGGCGATTTGCTGCGGCGTGAAACGGAAGTGCACCGGCGGCCCCGCGGGCGCATCCTTGCGAAAATCAATAATCGCGACCCGTCCGCCAGGCCTCAACGACTTGCGCAGGTCGCGGAAGTACGCGGGCCGGTTCGGCAAGTGGTGATAGGTGTCGACGACCAGCACCACGTCGACAGGCTCCGGGAGATTGGGGCTGGCAGCGCCGGCGAGCACGGTCGTCACGTTGCCGACCTTCTCGGTCACTGCCCGCTTCTTCAAGTGATCGATCATCGCGGGCTCAACATCCACCGCAAACACCGTGATGCCGGCGGGCACTTTGGCGAGCCTCATCGAGAAGTAGCCGGTCCCCGCGCCAATGTCGGCGACCTTCATGCCGGGCTTCAACGCAAGCGACTCGATCACCCGCGAGGGCATCTGCCAGGCGTCGCGCGCCGGATCGTCGAACGACTTCGCAAATTTCGCGGGGTCGTCGAACTTGTGCGTCATGTGATCGGGCTTGGCCGGCTGAGGTTGCTGGGCCCCGAGGCCTGTGGTGACCAACAGAACAAACGACGCGAGAACGAAAGGCTTCAACATGATGTGTCCCCGATTATCCCTATTACTGGAGCGATTTTCTTGACCTGCCCCCAATCATCCCTCGCAATCCAGGCCGGGTCGAGCGCCGTAGTTAGAATAGGCGCTTCAACGCCGGACCCGTGACCGATCTCGTCACGCCGCTGGTCCGCGCGCGCGGCGCGGAGGTTGGCCGGCGGAAGGAATCGAGGATGCTCATACGCATCCCGCCCTGCCGCGATCGGCGCGCATCGGCCTGCGCTTCGCGTTTTGACGCCGTTTGCGCTACCCTGAAGGCACCATGACAGCCGTTCGCGGCCGCGTGCGCGTCGTTGCCTTCCTCTGGCTGCTCTGCCAGGCAGGGTCTCTGGCTGCGTTCGTGCCCGAGAATTGCTGCATCGCGCATGTCGAGGAAGCCGCGGCCAAGGCCAAGAAAGAGGCCTGCCACGAATCCGAGCCGGTCAAGCCCGAACCTGGCGATGCGTGCCCGATGGCGCATAGCGACGGCGCGGCATGCCCGATGCACAGCTCGAAGTCGAAGGACTGCTGCGCGATGACCAATGCGTGCGGTGGTCCGGGCTCGCACCTCACTACCCTGTTCGCCTACATCGGCGCGATTGAACGGCCGGCGGCGTCGCCGGTGGTGCTCGATTCGACGCCCGCCGTTATTCCTTCTTCGTCGGCCCCGCGTTTCCGAGAGCTCACACCAGACGCACCTCCGCCTAAAGCCTAAGAAGCGTTTCGTTCCCGTTTCTTGGTCGGCTTTTGTTTCGGAGGTGTCATGTTTTTTCTTCGCGCGTGTATTGCGCTTGGGTGCGTGCTGGCGTTAGCCGGCCCCTCGAGTGCGCAACAAACGGTAGACGTCGGCAGCGTCAACGGACGCGTCGTCGATGAAATGCAAATGTCCATTCCCGGTGTCGCCATCGTGGCGACGCATCGCTTGACCAATGTGAAGGCCACCACGACCACCGATGAGGAAGGCCGGTTTCGGTTTCCTTACCTTCGCATCGGGGTGTATGACATTAGCGCATCGCTGACAGGATTCAAGGATGTCACGCGTAACGTCGCGGTCTCAGCCGGGTCGGCGTTCGACATCCCGTTCGTGATGCCGCTCGCCTCGATCGAGGAAACGATCATGATCGTGGACGAGGCGCCGGTGATTGAATCCGCGCGCACGCAGATTGCGGCAACGCTGACCGATACCGAAGTGGCGGCGCTACCGATGAACGGCCGCAACTTTCTCGATCTGGCGCTCCTCGCACCAGGTGTGGCGCCCGCGAACATCGCCAGCACGCAGCTCTTTCCCGAAACGTCGGCGGTGCCCGGCACGACGCTGTCCTTTGGTAGCCAACGTAACCTGTCGAACAACTTCGTGGTCGACGGACTCTCCGCCAACGACGACGCGGCGGGGTTGAGCGGCATCACCTACGGCGTGGACGCGATTGAGCAATTCCAGGTCATCACCTCCGGTGCCCAGGCCGAGTTCGGACGCGCGCTGGGCGGGTACGTCAACGTGGTCACGCGCAGCGGCACCAACCTGCTGCGCGGCACCGTCTACGACTTCGTCCGCGACGATGCGCTCAATGCAAGCAATCCCCTCTCTGGAACAACGCTGCCGATGCACCAGTCGCAATTCGGTGCCAGCGTCGGCGGCCCGATCGTCGCGAACCGCACGTTCTTCTTCGCCAATGCCGAGAAGCGCGTGCTCGATCAGTCCGGCCTTACTACGATTGCGGATCCGAACACCGCCATCATCAACGCGAGATTGGCCGCCACGGGCTACGGCGGCCCGCCGGTGGCGACGGGCATCTATCCGAATCCCGTGGACTCGTTCAACCTGCTCGCCAAAGTCGACCACCAATACGGTGACGACCACCACCTGAACGCCCGTTACAGCCGCTACGACGTGTCGGCCGACAACGCGCGTGGCGCCGGCGGTCTGTCGGCCCCCAGCGCGTCCGCAGGACTCGACAACACCGACCAGGTGTTCGCGATCGGACACGTCCTGCTACTCTCGCCGCGCAGCATGCTCGAAACCCGCGCGCAGGTCGCCCACAGCCACCTCGATGCGCCGCCGACCGATCCGATCGGCCCCACTGTCGGCATTGCCGGAGTAGCCACGTTTGGCACCAGTTCCACCTCGCCGACGGCCCGCGTCAATCGCCTCTACCAGGTGGTCAACAACTTCGCCTTCGTGGCGGACGCACACGCGTTTCGCGCCGGCGTGGACGTGCTCTTCAACGCCGATGAGATTACGTATCCGCGATCCATCCGCGGCAGCTACACATTTTCGTCACTGGCCAACTTCCTGAGCGGCACCTACAACAACGCCGGTTACGCGCAGACCTTTGGCGCCACCGGCGTGGCTCAGGACAATCCGAACGTCGGCGTGTACCTGCAGGACGAATGGAAGGTCAGTAACTCCGTCACGATCAACGCCGGCCTCCGTTATGACCTGCAATATCTGGAGACGATCACGACCGATCGCGACAACGTCTCGCCGCGGGTGGGTGTGGCGTGGACACCGACGGAGGCGGGAAGCACCGTCGTGCGCGGCAGCGCCGGCCTCTTCTACGATCGCATTCCCCTGCGCGCGGTTGCGAACGCGCTCTTATCGGCGGGCAACACCGCCGACGTGACGGCACTTCGCCAGTTCGTGGTCAGCCTGTCTCCGGCGCAAGCGGGGGCGCCGGTGTTTCCGTCGATACTCTCAACGGCCGTTCCCAGCGTGACCCTCGCCAACCTGACGACGATGGACCGCGAGGTGCAGAATGCCTATTCGCGCCAGGTGAGCGCCGAGGTGGAACATCAGATCGGCGAGCGCGCCACGGTCAGCGCCGGTTACCAGTACCTCAAGGGTTCACAGCTGCTGATGTCGGTCAACCAGAATGTCCCGACATGTGTGGCGACCGGCACGAACAACGGCTGCCGGCCCAACGCCACCTACGCTAACAACAGCCAATACTCGTCGGTGGGTGACTCGAATTATCACGGCCTGCACATCTCAATGGCGCAACGGGCCGCGGCCTGGGGACACTATCGCGTGTCGTACACGCTCTCGAAGTCGATGAACAACGTCGGCGAATTCTTCTTCAGCTCGCCGATCGACCCCACCGATTTATCGAAAGACTGGGGACGGGCCGACAACGATCAGCGGCATCGGGTCGTGTTCAGCGGCGCCGTGCAGAAGGGCGGCTTTCAGTTCGGCGGGATGGTGCAGGCGTATTCCGCGCCGCCGTTCAACATCACGTCTGGCGTAACCACCATCCAGGGCACGGCGGGCCGGCCGATTGTTGACGGCGAATTCATCGAGCGCAACGCCGGCGAAGGCACGGCGTTCTTCAGCGCCAACGCGCGCATCAGCCAGACGTTCCGGTTGCGCGGCCGGCTGCAGTTCGAAGTGCTCGCCGAGGGATTCAATCTCACGAACCGCGCCAACGTCGTCACACGCAATACGAACTTCGGCACCGGCGCGTACCCGACGAATCCGCTGCCGACGTTCGGACAGGTCACTGCCGTGGGCGAGCCGCGCTCGTTCCAGTTCGGCGCACGTGTGAGGTTTTGATGATGCGAATTGTAAAGGGGTCTGGCACCTTAACATGCCTTTTCGTTGTAATTTCTGCGATCTCCGGCGGAACGGAATGGACTTCCGCCGCGCCACCGGATGAGATCACGCTCGCGATCCCTGGCCGGACGAACGCCACGCCATGGATTGCCTCCACGGGATCCTTTGTATCGGTGGTGTGGGCGGCGTCAGTCTCGGGCAAAGGCGACGTCTACATCGCGACCAGCCACGATAGCGGCCGCAGCTTCGACACACCGGTGAGGGTCAATGCCGTCGCCGGTGACGCGCGCGTGAGCGGCGAGATTGCGCCGCGCGTCTCGCTGCGATCGGTGGCTGGTGCGGTGCCAGAGATCGCAGTCACGTGGAACGCACGCGACACCGGCACCGCGATTCGTACCGCACGATCGAAGGATGGCGGGCGCACGTTCTCGGCGCCCGTCACCTTGCAGGCGCCAGGCGCAGCCGGCGATCGCGGGTGGCAGGCGTCGGCGATGGACGAGGCAGGCACCGTCCACACAATCTGGCTCGATCATCGCGGCATAGCGGCAAACAACGCCGCCGATCACGCCGGCCATAAAGGCGTTCACGACGGCGTAGCGATGGCGCGGAAATCAGCGTTGTATTACGGTCCAGCTCGAGCCGGTGCGGAGCGGGAGCTCTTCAAGGGCGTGTGTTACTGCTGCAAGACCGCGATGGTCGCGGCGCCAGGCGGTGTTCTCTACGCTGCCTGGCGTCACGTCTTCGAGGGCAACCTGCGCGACATCGCGTTTACATCCTCACGTGACGGGGGCAAGACGTTCACTCCCATGACGCGCGTGCACCAGGACGGCTGGGCGATCAATGGCTGTCCGGATGACGGACCGGCGATGGCAGTGGACGCGTCGGGAACGGTGCACATGGTGTGGCCGACGCTGCTCAACGGTACGGACGGCACGCTGATGTACGCCACGGCCGCGGCCGGCAAGACGTTCGGCAAACCGCTTCGCGTGCCGACGCTCGGCAGCCCGAAGCCGTCGCACCCACAGATTGCGATCGATCACGCCGGGCTGCCGGTGATCGCCTGGGACGAGGTCCGTGACGGCGTTCGTCGTGCCGCCTTTGGCAGGGCGAGCGTCGGTCGCGGCCCGATCACCTTCGGGCCAATCGAAACCTTGAGCGATGAGGCAGGCGCCTATCCTGTGCTAGCCGCGGTGCCGGATGGCCTGGTTGCCGTGTGGACGTCGGGCCCGCCTGATCGATCAACGATTGGAGTCCGGCGAGTAAAGTGAGGCATGCTCAAGACCCGCAGCGTGTGGTCGGAACCGAAGAAAGCTGACGGGTTGCGGATTCTCGCAACCCGCTTTCGCGGACGAGGGTTGCCGACCTCACGCTACGATGTGTGGATGCCGTCGCTCGGACCAAGCGAAGCGCTGCTGAAAGCCGTTCAGGCGAGTGCGATTGACTGGAAGACCTTTACGAAGCGGTATCGCGAGGAGCTGTTCCTCGACGGGCCCATCGACGACCGCAGCGAGACGATCAAGAACCACGGACAGAAGTCGACGCTGCGCTTGATCAAGGCACTCGGTGAGAAGCAGAACGTGACGTTGATGTGCCACTGCGACGAAGACGCCACCGAGTGCCATCGCTTCTTGTTGCAGAAGGAAATACAGAAGCTGTAGCAATCAGGAATCAGGAATCAGCGGTCAGCAGTCAGGAATCCGCAAGCCCCGGTAGAATGGAGTCATGGCCGGCGGCATCATCCTGTTCGACGGCACGTGCGCCTTCTGCGAGCGGTCGGTTCGTTTCATCGCGACCCGCGATAACGGCTACTTCAAGTTCGGCGCCTCACAGAATCCCGAGGGCGTAGCTTTACTGGCGAAGTACGGCACCAACCGGGAAGCAACGCGCAGCCTCATCCTCATCGAAGACGACGAGATTTCGCTGCGGTCGACGGCGGTGCTGAGGATTGCGCGGCGGATGACCGCGCCGTGGCGCTGGGCGGCGGTCTTTCTATTCGTGCCGCGCCCGATTCGCGATGCCGCCTATCGCGTGGTGGCGGCGATTCGCCACCGCATTGCCGGCCGATCGAATGCATGCGAAATTCCGCCACCAGAAATCCGCGCCCGCCTGATTTCCTGATTCCTGATTCCTGACCCCTGATTCCTGATTCCTGCCTACGGCAGGATCGCGATCGCCTCGATCTCGACTTTGTAACTCAGGACTGGCAAGACGCGTTACGCCGACCAGCGTGCTCGCCGGCCGGTTCGCGCCGAAGTACTTGGCCCTGACCTTTGCCGCATCCGGCGCTCGGAACGCATCGACGTCCGTAACGTAAATATTGATTTTCGCCACGTGCGAAAAATCGGCGCCTTGGGACTTCAACGCGATCTGCAGGTTCTTCAACACCTGCTCGAGCTGCTCCAGCATCCCCGTGCCGACGACTTTCCCCTGCGCATCGGCGCCGACCTGGCCGGCGATGTAGAGGGTTTTCCCGTCGCGGACGATGTGCGAGTAGGTGGTGGGCGTGCTCAATCCGGGAGGATTGATGCGCTGCAGCCCTTGGGCAGACATCGTGATCGAACACAACCCGACTGCGATTAGCACCGATCGCACCGTACGCACCGTACGCACTGTACGCACCCTGAGTTCTTATTGCCATGCGATTCTCGCTCCGAAGCGGAAGGTCCGCGGCCAGCCGATCGATCGGATCGGCGTGCGCGCCGTGTCGAACTCCTTGTCCATGATGTTCTCGACGGCCACAAACGCATGCAGGCCGCGAACAATTGCGCGGCTCGCGGTGGCGTCCCACACCACATACTTCTCGAGCACAAATGCCTCCGTATTCAGGTCATCATCGAACTGATCACCGCTGAAACGCACCTGCGTGGCGGCGGTGAACCAGGTCGGATCGGCCCAGGTCACTGAGAAGCCGCCCTGCCATTTCGGCACCTGCGGCACGTCGTTGCCCTCGAGCGCCGGCGTCGCCACCGAGCCACGGAAATGACTCGAGGTGAGCACGAGCTGGCCGGTGGCGCTAAGCGTCGTGCTGAACCGAGTATCGAACTCGAACTCGACGCCGGTGGCGCGAATGGTGTCGGAGTTCTGGCGCTGCCGAATGATCGCTTGCGGCGTCTGCGACAGGGTTACGTTCGCGATCGCGCCATCGAGGTTGTTGAAAAACGCCGTAGCGCGGACCGACGCGCGATTGAACTGGGTGAGCACGCCGCCCTCCACGCCGCTCAGCGTCTCGGGTTCGAGCAGCGGGTTGGCATTCGTCACCTGGTTGCCCACGGCAAACCGCCGATGCAACTCGTTGAGGCTGGGGGTGCGGTTCGCGTAGTAGCCCGAGGCCTGCACCTGGAAGCGGCCCTGGCGCCACATCACCGCGGCGCGCGGGCTGGCGTAGGTGACCTGTTGGGTCGGCAACGCCGGATCTTCGGGTTCGGAGTCCCACGAGTCCGCGCGGGCGCCGACCTCAATCGTCACGGCATCCGAGGCGCTGATATTGGCGCGCGCATACGCAGCTGCGATCTGCTCGGTGCCGCCGGACGGGAACGGACTGCCGGGGACAAGCGTGTTGACGCCGGCGACCAGCGCGTAGCGCAGCTCGTCCTGGTGCGACTTGGTGTGCCGGTAATCCCCGCCGACGATCATCGTGACGCGGCTAATCAGCTTCGACCACTGCGCGTTCACCGCGCGGTGTGAGGTGTCGATCGTCTGTTCGAAGGTCAAACGCTCCCCCGCACGCGGGACCCCTGCGACGGCGGCTACCGCCGAGAACGTCTGGTAGTAATCCTGCGAGCTCCCCGTGGCATGCACTTCGAACACGCCGCCGCCGACAAATCCGCCCGCTTCGAACGACAACTGACGCCAGTCGGTGCTGTTCACCTGCACGGGCGTGCCATTGCCGCGCTCCTCGGTGTAGGCGGCGCCGCGCACCGACGCGTGCCAGTTGGCCTGGCGTCGTCCCGCCGAAAAGAAGCCGGTGTGATAATCGCTGTCGGCCTTCGTGTCGATGGGGCCGCGCACTTCAGAACCGATCACGTAGACGCCGTCGGTGTTCACACCTTCGTACGCGCCGGTCGCGTTCCACCCGTTCTTCTCCGCGCCCGCAAACAGCGAGCCGCGGAAGGTATTGTGCGAGCCGCCGTCGATTGTGGCACGCAAGCGCGTGCGCGTCGGCTGCAGCGTCAGCAACTGCACGACGCCACCCATCGCGCCCGCGCCGTAGAGATCGCCCGTGGCGCCGCGCACCACTTCCACGCGATCGACGGCCGCAAACGGAATGCGGTTCCAGTAGACCCAGCTGCCGAACGGATCGTTCAGCGGCACGCCATCGGCGAGCACGAGGGTTCGGCTCGCGCCGGAGCCCGAGACGCCGCGCAGCGTCACACCTTGGGTGGTTGGATTCGCGACGCGAGACGATGACCGGCGAAACAGCGTGAAGCCTGGCGTCGAACGCAGCGCATCATCGAGCGCGCCGGCGGCCATGTTGCTCAACTCCGCGGAGGTCAGCACCGTGGAGCTGGCGGCGCTCGGCAGGCGCTCCGCGCCGCGCGTGGCGGTGACCACCACTGAATCGGCGAAATTCACCGGCCGCAGTACCACCTGTACCGGGCCTGAACCCAAGACCGGAATGTCGGCCGTCTCGAAGCCTTCGGAGCTGACGCGAATGCGCGACGCGATCGTGCCGGCGTTGAAGGTGCCGTCGGCGTCGGTGCGGATGGTGGTGGTGCGTCCGTCCGTGGAGGTGACCACCACCTCGGCGGCGGGAATCACGGCACCGGAAATATCGATAACGGTGCCGGTGGTGTTGCCCACTTGAGGCGGCACCGCAGGTGCTGCGACGGTTTGCGCAACGGCCGGCATCGCCAGCAACAGCGCGGCCACAAGGATTAGACCTGCCTGTCGGATCATAAAGGTAGACTCTACACTAATCCTTCTATGTCGGAACCCGATCGAGTACTCCTCGAAGGTCCCCATTCACGCATCCGCGAACTGCTCCTGCTGGCACGCGCGGGACGCGACTTCGTCCGCGGTTTCCGCGCGCTGCATTTTGTCGGTCCGTGCGTCACCGTGTTCGGCTCGGCGCGGTTTGACGAGCACCACCGGTATTACGCGATGGCGCGCGAGGTGGGCGGGGCGTTGGCCGGGCTCGGCTTCACGGTGATGACCGGCGGCGGACCCGGCGTGATGGAAGGGGCCAATCGCGGGGCGCGCGAGGCCGGCGGACGATCGGTCGGCTGCAACGTCGAACTGCCCTTCGAGCAGGAACCCAACCCCTATCTCGATCGGTGGGTGACCTGCCGCTACTTCTTCGTGCGCAAGGTGCTGCTCGTCAAGTACCTGGTACGCGTTCATCGTGATGCCCGGTGGTTTCGGCACGCTGGACGAGCTCACCGAAGCGCTCACGTTGATCCAGACGCGGAAGATCATGCAATTCCCCATCGTGCTGATGGGACGTGATTACTGGGCGCCGTTCCTGGCGATGGTCAAGACGATGGTGGAGGCCGGGACGATCGCCGCGGCGGATCTCGATTTGATGCTGGTGACCGATTCGGTGCCCGACGCGATGGCGCATCTCGAGTCGCACGCGATTCAGCATTTCGGGCTCAAGAAACGCAGGGTGCCAAAGGCCCACAAGATCTTCGGCGAGAAGACTCTGCGGAGTAATCGGGCGCAACCGTGAGCACTCTGTGCACCCTGCGCACCCTGCCACTCTGTGCACCCTGTGCACCCTGCGCACCCTGTGCACCCTGTGCACCCTGAGTTAAGCTTGTAGTTTAGATATGCGGCTTGCCAAGCTGGCCGTCGCCAGCCTGAGTCCTACGGTTGGCGCCGTGCGGTCGAACGTCTCGCGGCTCATCGAGGTCGCGAACGAGATGGCGGCCGCCAACGTCACCATCGGCGCCTTTCCTGAACAGGTGGTCGGCGGCTACCCGCCGGAAGATCTCGTGCAGTGGCCCGGCTTCCTGGTCGGCCAGCGTGACGCGCTCGATCGCTTCGCGAAAGAAACCTCAAAGGCGCCGACCGTGTTCGTGCTGGGCCTGGCGATCTCGGTCAGCGGACAACTCTTCAACGCGGCCGCCGTCGTGCACCGCGGCAAGGTCGTCGGCCTCGTGCCAAAAGAAAAGCTGCCCACCTACAACGTGTTCTACGAAGCGCGCACGTTCTCGCGCGGCGGGCCGGGGCTGGCGCTCGACGCCGGCGGCGTGCCGCTGGGCGACTATCGCTTCGTGTTTGATTTCGGCGACGTCGCGGTGGAAGTCTGCGAAGACGCGTGGTCGCCGGACGGACCGATGCGGCGCCGCTGCTACTCCGGCTCCGAAATCATCGTCAACGTATCGAGCTCGCCGTACCGCATGGGCATTGATTCCACGCGGCGCGAAATGCTCGCCACGCGCGCCGCCGACAACCAGGTGGTGCTGCTCTACGCGAACGCGGTCGGCGGCCAGGACGGCTTGATCTACGATGGCGGCGGGTTCATCTTCCAGAACGGCCGGCTCGTGCTCGAAGCGCCGCGGTTTGCCGAAGGCTGGTGGTCATCGGTGGTCGATCTCGATCGCACGCGCCGGCTGCGCATCGAGAACACCACGTTCCGCAGCGACTGTGAGTCGTTTCGCCTGGAAGGCCGGCTGGTGCCGGCGATTCGGGTCACCGGCGGCACGTCCGATCCGTCCTCGCTCGCTTATCCGTTACCGGAAGGCGGTAGCTTCTTCCTCCCCTCGGCGCGGGGCCCGATCGCCGATCCGCGCGATCGCGCGCTCGACGATCTCTTCGAAGCGCTGGCGATGGGCGTGAAGAGCTATTACGAAAAGACCGGCGCCTTCAAATCGCTCGGCATCGCGTTGTCGGGCGGGCGCGATTCGATGCTGACGCTGCTGGTGGCGTGGCGCGCCTCACAGCTGATCAAGGGTGGCACGTCGATCTCCGCTTTCTATATGCCGAGCCGGCACTCGCAAGGCGATACGAAGCAGGCCGCGCTCGTGCTCGCCGAGGAATTGGGCGTCACGCTGATGACTGTCCCGATCGATGAGGCCACCGATCGCGAAGTGGAGGCCACCACGAAGATGCTGGGCGGCGCCGCGCCCACCGAGTTGACGCGCCAGAACGTCCAGGCGCGCATCCGCGGCCAGCGGATGTGGAACTGGGCGAACTCGTCCGGCGCGCTGTTCCTGCAAACCGGCGACATGAGCGAGAAGGCGGTCGGCTACACCACGATTGGCGGCGACCTCGAAGGCGCGCTCTCCGTGATTGCGAACGTGCCGAAGACGGTCGTGATCGCATTGCTGCAGCGGCTCGAGACGCGCTTCGGTTTTAAAGGTGTGTCGGCGACGTTGCATACTGATCCCGGTCCGGAGCTCGCCGATAAACAAGTGGCCGAGAACGAGCTGATGCCGTTCCCGGTTCTCGACGCGTGCCTGCACCTCTACGCCGGGGAAAAAATGGCCCCGGATGAAGTGGGCCTGGCGTTGAAGTCGCTGTTTCCGAATTACCCCGCCGACAAGCTCGCGACCTGGGCCACGCGATTCACGAAGCTGTTCTCGCAGTCGATCTACAAGTGGGTGCAGTCACCGATGTCGCTGCACGTCGGCTCGCTGGATCTCGATCGCGAACGCGCGTTGCAAATGCCCGTCGTCCAAAAGAACGAATGGACGTAGTACGCGAGATGGCACGTCGTGTACGACGTACGGGGGCGGGTCTTTAGACCCGCCCGCCCACTCGCCCGGCACGCAGTTTCGAGTGCCTCCGCCCGTACGCGAAATAAATCACCAACCCCAGGATCATCCACACGATTAACCGCTCCCACGTGGACCACGGGAGCGCGAGCATCAACAGAAACGACACCACCGCCGATGCGATTGGCAGGGCCGGCACGAACGGCACCCTGAACGGCCGCTCGAGATCCGGCCGCGTGCGCCGCAACACGATCACGCCGATCGAGACGATCACGAACGCGAACAACGTGCCGATGCTGACCAGCTCACCGAGCACGCCGATCGGTGTGAACCCGGAGGCGACGATCACGATCGCGCCGGTCAGCAGCGTCGTGAGATGCGGTGTGCGGAAGCGCGGATGAATCCTCGACGCCCACTCCGGCAGCAGGCCATCGCGGCTCATCGCGAAGAACACCCGCGGCTGCGCCATCATCTGCACGATGATTGTCGATGACAGGCCCATGATCGCGCCGAGTTTGACCACGAATGGCATCAGGTCGAGCACGGATTGCCACGACGTGCCCACCGCCTTGATGCGAGCGGCGTCAACCGCCACCGCCATCGGCGCCGGCACGCCGAGCTGGTGGTACGGCACGAGGCCAACCATCACGCCCGAGACCAGCACATAGAGCACGGTGCAGATGATGAGCGACCCGATGATGCCGCGCGGCATGTCACGCTGCGGGTTGCGCGATTCCTGCGCCGCCGTGGACACCGCATCGAATCCGATATACGCGAAGAAGATCACGCCGGCGCCGCGCAGCACGCCGCTCCAGCCATATTCGCCGAACTCGCCGGTGTTCTCGGGAATGAACGGGTGCCAGTTTTCAGGTGAGATGAACATCCCGCCAAGGCCGATGATCAGGAGGACGACGGCGACCTTGATGACGACGATCACCGCGTTCACCCGCGCCGACTCACGAATGCCGATCACCAGCAGCGCGGTGGCGGCGGTGGAGATCAGAATCGCCGGCAGGTTGAAGAGCGCCGTGACCGTGGTGCCGTCAGCAAGCACAATGGCCGTGCCCGGCGCCGCGCTGAACAGCGGTGGAAACTGAATCCCAAGGTCGGCAAGAAACGACACCACGTAGCCGGACCAGCCCACCGCAACCGTGGCGGCGCCAAGCGCGTACTCGAGCACCAGGTCCCAGCCGATGATCCAGGCCACGAGCTCACCTAGCGTCGCGTATCCGTAGGTATAGGCTGAGCCGGCCACAGGCACGGATGAGGCGAATTCCGCGTAACAAATGGCGGCAAGCGCGCTGGCCAGACCGGCCACGATCATCGAGAGCACCACGGCCGGTCCGGCATGCGCGGCGGCGGCCTGCCCCGTCAGGACGAAGATGCCGGTGCCGATGATGGCGCCGATGCCGAGCATGGTCAGGTCCACGGCGCCGAGCACCCGCCTGAGCGGCTGCGCGGCATCGACCGGCTCAATGGGCTTAGTGGCAAACAGTGACATGGGCCTAAAATGAACGAGGCCCCATCGGGATGTCCTGAGGATGATCGGAAGAAATCCTGAATTCGTGGCGTTTGGCCCCTTTCGCTTCGTTCCAGGCGACGGGCTGTGGCGCCATGGCCAGCCGGTGGCGCTGCCGCCTCGCGCGCTCGCCGTCCTCACGGCACTGCTCGCGACGCCGGGCACCGTGGTGTCAAAGCAGAATCTGATGAACGCGGCCTGGCCCGGCACGTTCGTCACCGAGTCGTCTTTACTCGAGGCGATTGGGTTGCTTCGGGATGCGTTGGGTGACGATCGCCGGCGGCCCACCTATATCCAGACCGTGCATCGGCGCGGCTATCGGTTTATCGCCTCAATCGGCGACGCTTCGCAGCAGGAGTTCCCGCCGTTCTTCTCCGGTCACGAATGGCGGCCGATTGTGGTCGCCAGCGTGACCTACGCGCTCACGACGATTTGCGTCGCGATCGTGTTCGCGATCTTTGGACAGGAGCGCATCGATCGCCCGAGCCAGCGTGTGTCTCCCCCTCGCTTCGCGATCTCACACTCCGGCGAACTGGTCTACCTGGCCGACAGCCGAGAGGAGATCACCCCGGCGTGGACGCCGAGCGGGCTCGAGATTGCCTTCGCCATCAGCAAGGCCGGCCCCTTCAACCTGGCGGGGCCGTGGCATGAATTCCCGACATCGTGGTCGTCCGACGGGACGTATTTGGCGTTCACGGAATATCAGCCGCTCACCGGCGCCGATATCTGGGTGCTCGATCGGCGAACCCGGACGCGTCGTGCGCTCGTGCGCACGGTGTTCGATGAATCGTGGGCGCGCTTCTCGCCCGACGGCCGATGGATCGCCTACATGTCGAACGAATCCGGACGCTGGGACGTTTACCTGCAATCCTCTTCAGGGTTGGGCGGCCGCGTTCGCGTGTCGGCGAGCGGCGGCGCATGGCCTTCGTGGTCGAACGACGGCGCCACCGTGTATTTCACCGCCGGCGGCAACACGATGGCGTCGGCCATTCGCACCGAATCGGGACTCGTTGCTGCCGCGCCCGCAATCGTGCAGCCGGGCGGCACGCGCGGTCATGCGCGGGCCGACCTCCGCATCGTCCTCGACTGGTTTTCCGAGTTGGCGTTACACGTCCGACCGAGCTGATCGCATTGCCCAACTTCGTCCACATCGACACACTCGACGATCCCCGCGTCGCCGACTATCGCCACATCGCCGATGTGAAGGCGTTGAACGCCCGCGCGGTGTTCGTGGCCGAAGGCCGGCTGGTGGTCCGCCGGCTGCTCGATCTGCAGCAGTGGCCGATTGAATCGATCCTGCTGACGCAACCCGCCGCCAGCAACCTCGCCGATGTGCTCGACAAGACGAGCGCGCCGATCTATGTGGTCGAGCAATCGATCATGAACGCGCTCGCCGGGTTCAACATTCATCGCGGTTGCCTGGCGCTGGTGCAGCGGCCGGGCACAGCGACCCTCGAGCGGACCGCGGCTGGTCCGCTCGCGCGCGTGCTGGTGCTCGAAGGCGTCAACAACCCGGATAACATCGGCGGTTTGTTCCGGAGCGCGGCGGCGTTCGGCGTCGAGCTCGTGGTGCTCGGCCCCGAGTGTGGCGATCCGCTGTATCGCAAGGCCATCCGCACGTCGATGGCCGCCACATTGATGATCCCTTTTGCCTACGCCACGCAGTGGCCTGGCGCGATTCGCGATCTGCGCACCGACGGATTTACCGTGGTCGCGCTCACACCGAACCGTACGGTCGGGATCCTCGAGGAAGTGTTCCCTCACTCAAAGCTGGCGCTCCTCGTCGGCTCCGAGGGCAGCGGCCTTTCGGCCGATGCGCTGCGGACGGCCACGCTCAGGATCCGCATTCCGACGACGGCCGATGTGGACTCGCTAAACGTCACGACGGCGGCCTCGATCGCGATGTATCACTGCTTCGCCGAACGCCGTGGTTGATCAGGTCGATTTCGTCGAAGAAGCGCTGAGGTTCCTGACCGCGCGAATGCAGATCGAGGCGGAGTGGGCGGTGCAGGAGCAGACCTCGTTCACCTGGTGGGCGCACACGCTGGCGCAGCGCGTCTGGGTAGCGCCGTCCCGCGACGTGATGGGCGTGCCGATCCGGACGCTGCATGTCGAAACCGATCTGCTGGCCGGCGTTCCGATGACCACTTCGACGTGGGCGCGGCTGGCGAGCATGAACCGGTTCGCCACGCTCAGCGCCTACGTCGCCGATCTGAATCAGCAATCGATCCGTCTCCACGCCTCGGTGTCGATGACCGAGCACAACTGGCTGCTGGCGCGGGCGATCGCGCTGCACGCGATGGCGCTGCAGATGGCGGATGCCTACGCCGAGGCCGCGGAGTTAGCCGCGGCGTTCGGTGGTCGCGTGCACGCAACGCCGCACCCACTTCGTGGGATGCGTGAGCAGCCGGACGAAATGGTCGGCATCCTCGATATATATAAGCAGCGTGGCGACGACGAATCGCCGTTCACCTCGGACGAGATCGCTGAGCTCGTGCACCTCGAGCCGCGGCCCTGGGTGATGGCCGCCAATGAGCTGCATCGTCTGGACGCCGACCTCGAGTTCGCCGAGGGCACGCCCGCGCGCCTCGAGATCGACGCGGCCGAGCGACATGCCTCGCTTGGCAGTGGTCTACAAATGCGATTGGTGTTGCCCGTTGAGCCAGACGAGATGGTGGCGCAGCGGCTGAACGCGAACGAATGTCTCGAGCCCGACGCCCACCAGCTCGGGGCCTGGTGCGTGGACGAGGAACGCGGCTTGATGTTCAGCGGCTTCGTCCCCGCCGCCGCGCACACGCCGGGCTTGTCACGTTCGCTGGTGTATCACCTGTCGGCGAAGAACGAGTGGGCGCGGGCGCTGTTATTTCCCGCCGGGTAGTATCGTGAACCACATCACACAGCGTGATGGGCTACGTCGCGCGTGACGTGTTCCAGGCCGTGGAGAATCGGGGATCCGGCGTGTACACGCAGTAGGTGCCGGTCCGAATCGTCCTGTCGAGGTGGTCGCCCAGCGGCGCATGGTGCTTTCGGATGCGGATTAGGGCGTGGCGCATGGCGCGTGTGACGGCACTTCTCGCGCGTTCGGAAGCGGAACCGGCGCGCCGGTCCCGGCCTCCGAGTCCGACCGCTCGAGAGAGTTCGCTTACCAGGATGTCACGCTCGATCTCGCCCTGTGCCGCGCGAGCCATATCGCCGAGGGCGAGTGCTTCGGCGAGGTCCTCGTCGATCTCGGCCAGGCGGCGCCGATATGCCGTCTTGGCGCGCGCGTCCAGCAACTCGCCCGCATCTCCGTCTGCCGCGAATGCGATGGCAGATTCGGAGTGCTCCGGCGTGCGTTCGAGCGCGACGAGATCGAGCACATGCAACTCCCGTCCTGGCTCGGCGAGCAGTCGTGCCAGGTAGCGCAGGCCCTTCGAGTCCCGCACGCTCGCGGCGCGTCCGTCGAAGACCAGCGACCAGTAGTCGCCCGCGTCCTGGAATGCGTTAGCCGCGGCTAGCGGGGGCCCGCCCGGATCGGCGCTGATCGGCGCCGCTCTGGCCGGCGCGCGCGGCTGCCCCTGCGATGCGTGGTCCAAGGCCGCCGCCGCTCTCGCGACCTCAGTCGCTGCGCCAATGCGCTCAAACATTACGCCGGCGGTCTGGAATTCGAGACGCGCCCTGGCCTCCTGGCCTTCGGTCCGGAGCGCGTGGCCCAGCCCCATGCGTGCGAGCGCGGTTTCATACGGTGCGCCGATGGCACTCCATTGCTGCGCGGCGGTTTCGAACTCGTGGCGCGCGTTCGCGGGATCACCCTCTGCAAGTCGCACAAGACCGCGGGCGAGGCTTGCGGCGGCAGCGATGCCGCTGCTCTGAAAGATCACCGCAATTCGTCCGAGTTCTTCGGCTGCCGACCGGGCGCACGCGAGGTCCCCCACTGCGATCGCGATCTCCACCTGCGCCTCCAGGAGGGGGGCGCGACGGAGTTTCGTATTCGGGGGCCACTCTTTTGACGGCACCAGTAACGGATGATCGAGGGCGTCGCGGATGGACCGAGCGGCACGCGCGAGGTCGCCGTGCGCCAGATGTACTAACGCAAGGCCCGGTTGCGGATCCCATCCGGCCCGATGCGCGGCCAGAAATGTCTGCTCTGCACCATCGATATCGCCCCTCCGAAGTCGAATGCGGCCCAGCTCGGTGAGCGGCCACCCGAACTCGCGCCGCAGGTAAGGGCGAAGCTCCTCGCATGCGAGCAGCGCCTCTTGCTCAGCCTCCGCGCAGGCTCCACGCAGTCTCAGAATTTCAGCGCGGTGAACGCGGCAGCGTCCATGAAGGCTTCCCACCGGTTGCCCGTGGTGCCAGCGTTCCATGGCTTCCGTCCATTGCTCCGCAAGATCGTACTGCCCAAGCGCCTGTAACGCACACACCACTTCACAAAAGACAACGCCAGTTGAAAGGGGATCGATCTCACCAGAGACCGTGGCCACCGCCGCTTCATTCAGCAGTTCGAGGCCCTGTGTGACGTCGCCTTGGAGGATCAGGGTCCGAGCCTCTGCCACGCGACCGAGGGCGGCTGCTGCCGGATCGCGCCGAGAACCGACGTCGACGGCCCGGCGAGCCCAGTGACGAGCAATGTCGAAGTCGCCTGACAGCAGTCGTTCGTAACTGCGCACCGCGGCAACCCAGGCGTGCACCGGAGTCTCGACATCGGCCTCGAGCAATCGCTCCGCCCGCGCCAGCCACCCACGGACGGGAGCCAGCAGTGCTGTGTCGAAGAGCAGGTGCATCGCGACGCGGACGGCGGCGCCGGCGGCGCCGATCCGATCGCCAGCCTGCACGCTTGCCGCATGGGCGCGCTCCCAACTCTCAATGGCGACATCGAGATTACCCGCGGCGTATGCGACACCAGCCAGCAGCGGTAGGTCGGCTCCGGCGAGCGGAGTGGTCGCATCGGCTTCAACGAGGAGCTGGTAAGCGTGTGGCCAATCGCCCTTGACCGCAGCGGTACGCGCCCGTTCCAAGGGAGTTGTGTCAATTGCGTCCGGCATCGCTCCTCCGTTCGTGACGGCAGATGTTCCCACCGTAACACCCTTTGTTACGCATTAAGAGATGAACAGAAGCGGACGGTACTGCCGGTCATGCAGTGGAGGAAATGATGATACAGGCACAGACGATGCAGCAGCGCGCGCTGGTGAACGGTGTGGAGTTGGAATACGACGTCGCAGGACACGGTGAACCGGTGCTGCTCATCAGCCCCGTCGTCGCGGACGGCTTTCTACCGCTCCTCTCCGAACCTGCCCTGGCGCGCCGCTACCGGCTGATCACGTACCACAAGCGCGGCTGGGCTGGCAGCACGCACACACCTGCGCCGGTGAGTATCGCCGATCACGCGGCCGACGCCGCCGCACTCCTCGGTCATCTCGGCGTCGATTGCGCCCATGTTGTCGGCCACTCGAGCGGGGCCGCGGTGGCCGCGCAGCTCGCCCTGCTACGGCCCGGAACCGTTCACACGCTATCGCTGCTCGAACTGTCGCTTCTCTCGGTACCGGGCGCCGGAGCGTTCTTACAGAAGGCCGGGCCCGCCTTTGAAGCCTACGCCGCAGGTAAGCGTGAGACGGCGCTCGTGATCTTCATGAACGCGGTTAGCGGCCTCGAATGGGAGGCGTGCCGAACCCTGCTCGACACCCGCATCCCCGGTGCGATCGCGGCAGCGATCAAGGATGCTGACACCTTTTTCGGCATCGAGTTGCCGGCGCTGAGCGCCTGGAGCTTCGGCGCTGCGGAAGCCAGTGGCATCTCCCAGCCGGTCCTTTCGGTATTGGGTAGCGAGACTGAGCCTCTCTGGGTGGAGATCGCCTCGTCACTTCGTTCCTGGCTCCCGCGCGTGGACGAGTGCAGGGTCGAGGGCGCCGGGCACCTCCTGCAGATTCAGCGCCCGCAAGCGGTTGCAGAGGGGCTGGCCGGCTTCTTCGATCGTCATCGAATGGCAGCACGAAGGCACGGCCTGCCGTTGAGCCCGTCCGGTCAGGCTGGGGTCGGCCCGGTGACTACGTCGTAGTGAACCACGTTCGGCTCGCGTTCGAGCAGATAGTCGTCATCCTCCGGGTAGTAACGGGCCCGATCGATCGGCGTGCCCGCGAATGCCTCGATGGCCGCCGCCGATTCCCACATGGTGATCAACAGCAGGTGCGTGACGCCGCCTTCGCTGCGACGCAGGATCCATGCGCCGCGATTGCCCGGCGTCGCCTCATAGTCCGGGATTCCGGTCTGCTTCAGATACACCTCGTACGCGTCCGCCTGTTCCGATGCTACCCGACCGTGCCACAGCCTCGCGATCATGCCGGTCTCCTTGGTGACACCTGTAAAACAAGTTTATCAGGTTACATCGAGTATACTCGATCACGTGACACCTGCCTTCGGGCGATCATCCGGATCCCGGCCGCTGGATCTCCTGAACACGCTGGACTGGCGTGACGATCCGGCGCGGCGCACCGAACTGCTGTCCACCGCCGGTGCCCTGTCGCGGTGGGCGCGCCAGGCGGGCGTGGCGGCACCGCTCGCCCGGGCGGTTCGGCATGAGGCCCAGCGGCGCCGGGCCATCCGGCTGCGCGAAACGCTGGCCAGTCTGTTCCGCGCCGTCGCCGAGGGCCGCCCCCTTCCCACCGCGGCCGCCGCCGCGTTCACGCGCGCAACACAGGAGGCGTGGCGGCATCGCGAGCTGACTGATCCGGGCGGCAGCCCCGACTGGCGCTGGCACAGGCGGACCACCCCGGCCGATCGGCTGCTCGGCGATCTCGTCCTCGAAGCGGCGGCTCTGCTGGTCTCGCCACTGGCCAGTCGCGTTCGGATCTGCGAAGGCGAAGGCTGCGGCTGGTTTTTCGTGGATCGCAGCAAGGCCGGGCGGCGGCGATGGTGTTCGATGGCGGCCTGCGGCAACCGTGTAAAGGTCCGGCAGTATCGAAGGCGCGTGGCCCGTGGCTGACTCACGCGGCGCCACGCTCACACGCGCGGGCTGGTCGAGGGGCGCGCGGGCAGTTCTGCCGCTGTGCGCGTTTGTGTTCGTGCTCGGCGCGACGTTCGGCGTGGCCGCCAGGCAAGCGGGCCTGAGCCCAGGCCTGGCGACGCTCATGAGCGCCGCGGTCTTCGCCGGCGGCGCGCAATTTGCCGCGCTCAGCCTGCTTGGGCCGCCGCCGTTGATCATCCCGCTGCTGCTCGGGACCCTGGCGATCAACGCCCGTCACCTGCTGCTCGGCGCGTCGCTGTCGCCGTGGCTGGCGTCGCTGCCGCTCTGGCAACGGCTCGGCAGCATCACCGTGCTCAGCGACGTGAACTGGGCGCAGGCCATGCGCGCGCATGCGGCCGGCGAGCGCGACGCCGGCGTGCTGGTCGGCGCCGGTGTGATGATGTGGATGGTGTGGGTGCTGGCGACGTGGTTCGGCGCCCTGGCGACGCAGGCGGTTCCGGACGTTCGGCGTTTCGGTTTGGATGCACTGTTGCTAGGCTTCTTCGCCGCCGCCCTGGCCGACGGGTGGCGCGGCCGAGGGGATGTGCCGGCGGCGGTCAGTGCGGCCGTGACCACAGTGATCGCGGGCGAGCTCGGCGCGCGCGAGTGGAGCGTGATCGCCGGAGCGCTCGCCGGCGCCGCCGCTGGGACCTGGAACGATGAGAACACTCGCTAACGTCTGGCCCGCACTCGTCGGGATGGCGCTCGTCACCTACGCCACTCGTGCCGGTGGTCTTTTCATCGTCGGCGCGGTGCGGGACACCGCGCGGCTATCACGCATGCTGCAGCACCTGGCGACAGGCGTGCTCACAGCACTTGTGGTGTCCGGCCTTCGCGAGGGCGATGCGCCGCTCGCCGCCGCCGCGCTGTCGGCCATGGTCCTGATGCGTACCGACCGGTCATTTTCTGGTTGCCATCGGTGGCGCGGCCCTCACGGCCGCTGTCATGCGAGCGCTGACACACTGATAAGCCACGCGTTCGTCACTTCGTTCCAAACGCGTACAGCGCCTGCGTGCTGCGCACGTAGATGCGGCCGTCAGCAAACGCCGGCGTCGCGTACGTGTCTTCACGCAGATCGTTGACCATCTTCACCGCGAGGTCGCCGCCGGGCGCAACCACCACCACGGCGCCGGCCTCGGTGGTGAAGAACAGGTTCCCGTCGGCCGCCGTCGGGGACGCAAACACCGCTCCGGGCGCGCCGGTCAGCCGTCCCTGCTTGATCACCTCACCGGTCTCGGGATTGAGCGTCGTCACGATGCCGTTGTCGTTGACCATGTACAAAACGCGGTTGAACAGGATCGGTGAAGGCAACTGCGGCACGCTGCGCTGGTACTTCCAGCGAATCGCCTTGTCGGTCATGTCGCCCGACCCGCCGAGACGAATCGCGAGCATGCCGTTTTCCGAATCAAGTGCCGCCCGGTAATACGACCACTCGTCCTTGGTGAGAGAACCGTTGATGTCGAGATCGGCGACGGCAAACCAGAACGCCTGCGTGAACTTTGGGAACTCTGCTTTCGACAGCACACCGTTGCCGTCGGCGTCCGCCGTCTTCCACACCTCGTCAGCCGTCGGCACGGACACCTTGTTACCGGGGTCGTTAACGGGCGCGCCGTAGCCGTTGACGTAAATCGTGTCGCCGCCGATCACCGGCGTCGATTTCATCTCGAACGACAACCCACCGACCCACCACAGCTTCTTGCCGGTGGCTGCGTCGTACGACGTCAGTAAGAACGATCCGGGAAGAATAATCTGATCCTTGCCATCCGGACCGCGCCACACGATTGGCGTCGAATGTCCGCTCTTGGCTTCCGGCCGATCGACCTTCCAAACCACGCGGCCGGTGCGCTTGTGCACGGCCATCACGTACGAGCCAAGGCTCTGATCGCAGGCGAGGACGACGTGGTCGCCGACGATGACCGGCGACGCGCCCATGCCGTAGATGTTGTTGAAGGGACCAAGCGGCATCGTCCAAAGCTGCTTGCCGCCGCGGTCGTACGCAATCAAACCGTAGTCGGGGAAGAACACATAAATGCCGTTCTCTTCGACCGCTGGGCTCGGCGACGCCGGGTTGTTCCGCTTGTCAACGACAACGGTCTTCACTTTCGGCGCGCCGCGCTCCCACAAAATCCGGCCGGTGCCGCGGTCGATCGCGATCGTCACGAGGGTATCGTCTCGGAGCGCCGTCAGGTAAATTCGATCGCCCAGCAGGATCGGCGAGGAGTGCCCCTGCGGCAACGGCAGCTTCCACAACAGGTTCTTGTCGGGTCCGAACTCGGTCGGTACCTTGGTCGCCGTCGAAATGCCAGAACCGTTCGGTCCGCGGAAGCGAGACCAATCAGGTGGACCGGCCGCAATGGCGGCGAACGGCTGAATCAAAGAGATGACAACAAGGAGGCAAAGGCCAAGACGGCCGGCGGCAGACTTCATCCGCGCAGTATAGACGGAAGCCAACCGGCTCCTTGTCGGTCATCCCCGTCTTCGTCACAAACGCGCTCGAACATAAGTAGTATGGTCACCGCATGAGAACAGTCTGCGCGTTGCTTACCGTCGCCGTGCTCTTGGAGTCCGCGCTCACGGCACAGAATCAGGACGAAGCGCGTAAGGCGCTGCTGGCTCGCGCGAAAGCGCTCGAGTTGAACACGCCCTACGTACCGCCGCCAGGCGATCCATTGGAGCATTACGCGTCTGGCTACGCGAAGATCATGTGCTCCTCGGTGTTCGTCACCGGCCTCGACCCCGCGTTCGCCGCCGAGAACGTCGGCTACTTTACGGCGCCCTACGCCGAGCGCGCCAGGCTTGGTACGCCGCAGATCGATCGCCAGCAACGCACCGTGCGCGTGACGATGCCCAACGGTACGGTGCGGATCGCGAAACACGTTGGCAGCCAGGGCTGCGTCACGTTGCCCATCGGCCAAACGGACGTGTTCTTCAAGCCGTCGATCGTCAAGAGTGCGCTGCCTCCGGCAGACACGACGCCCTGGCCGATGGGTGATCTGTTGCCGCCCGGCGGTCCGGGCGCCGGCGTCGACACCGCAAAGGTACAGGCCGCCGTGGATGCGGCGTTCGATCCCGAAGGGATGACGGCCGCGTTCGTCGTCACTCACAAGGGTCGCATTGTCGCGGAGCGTTACGGCGACGGGATTACCCGCACCACCGCGCTCGAGAGCTGGTCGATGGGCAAGAGCCTGAGTGGCACGTTGATGGGCATCCTGATCAAGCAGGGCGCCTATGACCTGTGGCAGCGCGCGCCGATCCCGGAATGGCAGCAGCCCGGCGATCCTCGCGCGGCGATCCGCATTGCCGACATCCTGCGCATGTCGAGCGGGTTGCGCATCCGCGCGCCGCAGGATCCCGACTACGACGCCAACGGTTCGTATCCGGATCACCTCTATCTCTACACGGGCAGCGTCGACTCGTTCAAATACGCCGCCACGCGTCCGCTGCAGTGGCCGCCCAACACCGTTGGGCGCTATCGCAACACGGATCCGGTGCTGACCAACTACCTGATCCGCCTGGCAGTCGAGAAGCGCAAGGAGGACTATCACGCGTTCCCGCAACGAGCGCTGTTCGACAAGATCGGCATCCGCACCATGGTGATGGACACCGATCCGTACGGCAATTTTCTGACGCAAGGCTACGAACAAGGAGCGGCACGCGACTGGGCGCGGCTGGCCAATCTGTATCTGCAGGACGGCGTTTGGAACGGCGAGCGCCTGCTGCCGGAAGGCTACGTGAAATTCGTGCGAACGCTGGCGCCGGCGTGGGAGGCCGACAAACGACCGATCTACGGCGGCGGTTTGTTCTGGCTGAACGGCGAGAGCAGCTTCCCCGCGCCGAAGGATGCCTTCTACATGACCGGCGTCGGCGGGCAGTCGGTGCTGATCATCCCTTCACACCAGCTGGTGGTGGCCCGCCTGGGGCACTACAAAGGGGTGGCGCCTGGAGGGCGCGCGCTGCGAAAGGCGGTTGGGATCCTGATGGAAGCGATCCCCGCGGTTCAATAGTCGATGCCTAAAGCCGCCGCGGCCAGCCGACCCAGGCACACGACCAACGCCACCACGCGCACGAGAACCGGGTCACGGACTACCCGGGCCGAACAACTCGTCACGGCCGGCGACGAGCTGGCCAGCCCGGAGTCCGGGCTCCGATATCGTGTCGACCGTTTGCTCGGCGAGGGCGGTTTCGGTCAGGTCTATCTGGCGCGACGCATCGGCCGCTCGAACACGATACCGGAGAGCTTGTGCATCAAGGTCAGCCGCCGCATCGACGGCTGGCTGCGCGAGGCCTACTTCGGCCAGCTGCTCGATGACCACCCGCGCGCGCTGCGAATCTTCGACGCGTTTCCCATCGTGGAAGCGGATGGCCGGCCGCTCTACTGTCTGGCCCTCGAGTACGCGCGGCACGGCGACCTCAGCGCCTTTCTTCACCGCACCGGACGCAAGTTCCACGAGACCACCGCACGCCGGGAAATTGCCGGCATCCTGCAAGTGCTCGGCAAGCTCCATCGCGGGCAGATGCTGCATCGCGATCTGACGCCGATGAACGTCTTCGTGTGCGAGAACTCCCGCCTCAAGCTTGGCGACTTCGGCATCGTCCGGCAGCAGAGCGACCGGCGTGGGATCACCGCGCGGACCTTGAACCCGCTGATGGCGCCGAGCGACATCTTCGCCGGCGCCGCGCCGAAGTGGCAGGCGCGAGACGATGTGTATCAGGTGGGGCAACTGCTCGGGATGCTGATCAAAGGCGATGCGCACGCGCGGATCCGCGCGCCCGAGGTGCGCACGCTGCCCTGCAGCGATCATCTGAAAGAGATCATCTACCGCTGCATCGGCGAGCGCCGCAAACGCTACGAGAGCGCAGATGAGTTGATCGACGCGTTGTCTTCTCCGCCGGCCTCGCTCAAGGTCGGGGCGCTGCGCACCTTGCAGGGCGTGCATCTGGCGTTCACGGGCGTCTTCAGCATGCTGCGCCGCGAAGCGGAACGGGCCGCCAAGCGCGCGGGCGCGGTGGTGCACGGCATGCCGTCGATCAAGACGAGGGTGGTGGTGCGCGGGCGGCCCAACCC
This sequence comes from uncultured Acidimicrobiia bacterium, assembly GCA_963784445.1. Taxonomy (GTDB): domain Bacteria; phylum Acidobacteriota; class Vicinamibacteria; order Vicinamibacterales; family UBA2999; genus 12-FULL-67-14b. Next base: position 313,258 of record CAWARO010000006.1, read on the forward strand.
GCTGCAGGCCGCGGGCAAGGACGCCGGACGCAAGTTGATGGAGATTAAGCGGCTTCGCGCCAAGGGCCACCGCATCACGATCATCAGCGAGGCGCAGTTCCTGCGGCTGACCCGAAAAGCCAAGCGCTAGGGCATTATCCACGATTCGACGCGGTGCCGTGTGTTAGACTTCGCAGCTTCGCAATTCCAACTAATGGAGGAAGCTATGCAGAAGGCGCAAAAAATCGTAGTGGGGGCGCTGGCGCTGATCGCGCTCGCGGCACCGGTACTACGCGGCCAGAACCAGAACAACGATGCCAACCAGGGGAACCGGAGCGTCAACCTCGTGGACGACTGCGATCCGGACGATGCGGCGTGGTTGCCGGTTGGCTGTTTTCAGAATGACGGAGATGTGACGGCGGCGGAGTTCAACGCGTTCCTCAGGTCTCCGCTGTACGACAACATTCCGCCAGCAGGCGACCCCGGCTTGTTCCTGGTTGGGCATCCATCCTGGCGAAACGACCCGTCGCACCTCGTGATCGAAGAGGGCAAGAAAATCCAGGTCAGGAATGTCGGCGGGCGACCGCACACCTTTACCAAGGTGGCGGAGTTCGGCGGCGGTCTCGTTCCGCCGCTCAACGTCGGCACGCAGCCGGCGCCGGAGTGCGTGCAGTCCCTTCGGCTCGAGGCGGGTCAGGGTGACACGATCACCGCCGATGGCGAGGGCATTCAACGCTTCCAGTGCTGCTTCCATCCCTGGATGCGCGCGACGGTGCGAGTGGTAGCGAAGGACCAGAACTAACCGAGAGCTCGACAAGGTTGAGCGTGCCTTTGCGCCGAGGCACCCTCCCCTTGCAGCCGATCAAACAGTTGCGATCAATCGGCCCAGTCGAGCGAGCGATCGACCGCCTTCTTCCACCCCGCATACAACCGGTCGCGTTTCTCCGCATCCATCGCCGGCTGGAACTCCCGATCGAGCGCCCAGTTCTTCGTCACATCGTCGAAGCCATTCCAATAACCGACGGCAAGACCGGCAAGATACGCTGCGCCTAACGCGGTGGTCTCCGCGACAACAGGCCGGCGAACGGTGACGTTCAACAGATCGGCCTGGAACTGCAGCAACATCGCGTTGGCCGCCGCGCCGCCATCAACCTTCAAGGTTTTCAGCGGCAGCTGCGATTCGGACTGCATGGCTTCGAGCACGTCCTTGGTTTGATACGCCATCGCATCCACGGCTGCGCGGGCAATGTGGGCCATCCGCGTGTTGCGCGTGAGGCCAACGATGATGCCGCGGGCGCGCGGATCCCAATACGGCGCGCCGAGCCCCACGAATGCCGGCACGAGATAGACGCCGTCGGTGTCGGGTACCTCGGCCATCAGCTGCTCGACATCCGCCGACGATTTGATGGCTTTCATCCCATCGCGCAGCCATTGCACCGCCGCACCGGCGACGAACACCGAACCTTCGAGCGCGTAGGTCGTCACTGCGCCCACCGTCCACGCCACGGTGGTGAGGAGCCCCTTTTCGGAGGACACCGGTTTCGCACCGGTATTGAGCAACATGAAACAGCCCGTCCCATAAGTGTTTTTCGCCGACCCGGGCTCGAAGCACGCCTGGCCGAAGAGCGCCGCCTGCTGATCGCCCGCGGCACCAGCGATCGGCACCGCGGCGCCGAACAACGTCGGATCGGTGTGCCCGTACACTTCGCTGGAAGACTTCACTTCGGGCATCATCGCGCGGGGCACGTCGAGCAACTTCAACAGCTCGTCATCCCATTCGAGCGTGTGGATGTTGAACAGCAGCGTCCGGCTCGCATTGCTGACGTCGGTGACGTGGACCTTGCCGCCGGTCAGCCGCCAGATCAGGAAACTGTCGATGGTCCCGAACAGCACTTCCCCACGCGCCGCGCGTGCGCGCACGCCGTCGAACGAATCGAGCAGGTGTTTGATCTTCGTGCCCGAGAAGTACGCGTCGACAACCAGACCGGTCTTCTTGCGAAACAGCGGCTCGTGCCCCGCGGCCTTTAATCGATCGCAGATCGGCGCCGTGACGCGGCTTTGCCACACGATGGCGTTGGCGATCGGCTTGCCTGTGGCCTTGTCCCACAACACGGTGGTCTCTCGTTGATTGGTGACGCCGATCGCGGCCAGATCCGTCGCGGTGGCGCCGGCCTTCGCAAGCGCGTCCTTCGCGGTTTGCAATTGCGTGGACCAGATCGCTTCGGGATCGTGTTCGACGTGACCCGGTCCCGGAAAAATCTGCGGGAACTCCTGCTGCGCCGAGGCGACGGCTTTGCCGGTGCGATCGAACACGATCGCGCGGCTCGAGGTGGTGCCCTGATCGAGAGCCAGAACGTATTTCATCGGCCGGCCTCGGGCGCGACGTGATGCTTGTGAATCAGCGCGTCATAGAGAAAGGCGCCGAGGATCGCGCCGGCGATGGGCGCAACAATCGGCACCCACCACCATCCGCCGCCGGCCGTGAAGACGCCGGATCCCCATCCGGCCACGAACGTGAAGAGCCGCGGACCGAAATCACGGGCCGGGTTGATCGCGTAGCCGGCGTTGAATCCGAACGCGACGCCAATCGCGACGACGATGCCGCCGACGAGCGGCCCGACGAGCCACGCTGGAGCTCCGACGTTCTTCTGATCGGTCACGGCGAGAACGCCCGCCATCAGCAACATCGTCCCGACCACTTGATCGACGAACCCACCCGCAATCGACAGGTACGGTTGCGGATACGTCGCGAAGATCCCCGCGGTGGCGGTGGCGCCTTCCACGGCGCGGATGCCGCCGTCGAACGCCGACAACGCCTCGCGATAGGTCGCGAACACGACAGCCGAGGCCACGAACGCGCCGGCAATTTGCGCGATGCTGTACGGCAGCACCTTACTCCATGGAAACTGACGATGCACCGCGAGGGCCACGGTGACTGCGGGATTCAAGTGCGCACCCGACACGCCCGCCGACGCGTAAATGCCAAGCATGACGGCCAGCCCCCAGCCGATGTTGATCGCCAGGAACGACCCGTTCGCGCCCTTGCTGAGCACGGTCTGCGCGACGACGCCAACGCCGAAGGCGATGAGGATAAAGGTGCCGAAAAACTCCGCGGCGGCTTCCCGAGCTGTGCCCTTTAGCATGGGCAAATCCTACTCGGCTCTTGCTGAACAAGCCAGCCGCGGCCGGTTTCAGGGCGTGCAGATGGTGCCGATGTAGTCGCCGGTGGTGGTGCCCTCGGCCATATCGAGCTGCCCGCGCAGCCGGATCTGTCCCGTAGCGTTGGCGTACGCGCCCGAGCCGCCGTTGAAGGTGATGAGCGACGCGAAGCCGCCGTTAGGACCGAGGTCGATGCTGCCAGTGTCTATCCCGTTCACGAGATCCCCGCTCTTCGTCGTCACTTCGCTGTCGCCGGTGAAGAACTGGACCGACGGCACCGCCCCGGAGTTCACGAGCGTCGTCATCGTGAATTGATACGTACCCTGCAGCCCGCCCCAGACCCGGCCTGCGGTGCATAAGACGGCCTGACATTGCTGCGCCGGCTGAACGAGCGCCTCGAAATGACCGACCACCGGCTTGCAGGTTTGATCGGCATACGCTGGACTCGACACGGACAAGATCACACCCAGGCTCAATAACACGGCGCGCGTCATACACACCTCCAGTGCGGAGATTAGACGCTAGCCGTGTGATTTTTCCTCACCCTTTTGGGGAGGCGGCTATTTAATCTGCAAGACGATGATGTGCTGCCAGGGGAGCACGTTGATCACCCGCTCGAGGGCGAACCCTTCCGCCTCGAGCTCCGCCTTCACCTCGGCCACGCTCATCTTGTGCACTTCGAGAATCGGCACCGAGGCGTCCTCTTTGCGGAATTCGAGCAGCACGAGTCGTCCGCCCGGCTTGAACGCGTCCTTGAGGCGCTGAAGGAATAACTGCGGTTGCTGCAGCTCGTGATAGACATCCACCATGATCGCGAGATCGATGCTCCGCGGCGGCAGCGCGGGATCCTCCATCGCACCAAGAATCGTCGTCACGTTGGTGAGCCCTTCGCTCGCGACGCGGCGCTTGAGCAGCTCGATCATGCCAGGTTGAATGTCGGTGGCGTAGACCCGGCCGGTTGGTCCCAGTTGCTTCGAGATGCGCGAAGTGTAATAACCGGACCCGGCGCCGATGTCGGCCACCACCATGCCCGGCTTCAACTCGAGCGCCTCAATTGCTTTCGACGGCGCTTCTTCCTGCTCGCGTTCGGATCGTTCGAGCCAGCCGGCGCCGCCGACACCCATGACCGGCGCGAAGATGCGCCCACTGACGGGATGACGGCGCTGCGCGTCGAGGCCGCCCGACAACAGCAAAAAAACAACGACGGTGGCGGGAATCACACGCGGTAACATTAAGGAACTTCCCTTCTCATGACGCTTGCTGCACGACCCGCGTCCCCGGAGGACGCTGCGATTCTGGCCCAAATCTACAACGAAGGCATCGAGGATCGCGTCGGGACCTTCGAAACCCGCCCGCGTACGGTGCAGGACGTGCTCGCGTGGTTCGACGGTGTCCATCCTATCGTCGTTGTGGAAGCGGACGGACAGGTGATCGCGTTCGCCTCGACATCGAGTTACCGGAGCCGCGAGTGCTACAAAGGCATCGCCGAGTTCTCAGTGTACGTGGCCCGGCACGCGCGCGGCCAGGGCGCCGGCCGGGTGGCCATGCGGGCGCTCATCGACGCCGTGAAACCCGCCGGCATCTGGAAGCTCCTCTCTCGCATCTTTGTGGACAATGAAGCGAGCCGCAGCCTGATGGCGTCGATGGGCTTTCGCGAGGTCGGCATCTACGAGAAGCACGCTCAGCTCGACGGGAAGTGGCGCGACGTCGTGATCGTCGAGCGCCTGATCCCCGAGAACCAAGGTAAATGAGACGCACCGTCCCCCAGGTGATCTCACTCGCCGCGATCGTGACGGGCGTGGCCCTGTTCGTCGTGACGATGCTCGGTATCGATCGAACCGAGACGGTGAACGAGGTACGCCGGCTGGGCCTCTTGCTGCCGATTGTCCTGCTGCCCAGCATCGGCTGGCATTTGCTTCGCGCCGCGGGCTGGTACATCTGCTTTCCGATTGAATCGCGACCGTCGTACTGGCGCGTGTTTCGCGTCAGGCTCGCGGCCGACGGCGTGGGCTACTTCACCATTCGCGGCGTGGCGAGTGAACCGCTGCGCGTCGTACTGCTCATGGGCCGCGTGCCGCCCGTCGTCAGCGCCGCCGCCTCGGTGCTCGAACGCACCGCCATGGGCATCATGAGCGTGGTCGGCGTCGGCCTCTTCGCAGCGTTTGCCGTGTCGTCGAATCTGCTGCCGCCGGGGTGGGAAGACGTGTTTCGCGGCATCGCCATCACCGCGGCGGTGGTGCTACTGATCTGCTTACTCTTCCTGGTTCGCACCGGCAGCTACTTCGGCCCGACCATCGAAATGATTCACCGGCGCACCGGGTGGAAATGGGCGGGCGGCCGCACCGTCCGCGCGATCACCGCGGCTGAAGATCTGTTTCTCAAGCTGGCGCGCACCGACTCGCGCCGCATCGGCGTGCTCATCGTGCTCAGCATCGCGTGCTACTGGCTGATGGCGTTCGAGGTGGTGCTGGTGTTCTGGGCCATCGGCGAGCCAATCTCGCTGTGGCTCGGCACCATCGTGGAAACCTTCACTCGATCGGCGAGTGTGGTGGGCGGCGCCATCCCCGGCAATCTCGGCGCGCTCGAAGCTTCGAACGTCGCGGTGGTGAAAGCATTGGGGCTGGCGGGCGGCGGCGCCCTCGCCTTGTTCCGGCGCTTTCGCAGCCTGGTGTTCGCCACGCTTGGCCTCGCCCTCTATCCGCGTGATGCGGTAACGGCGCCAAAGGAACAGGCGCTATGAGCGGCATCATCGCGTCGATCCAGGAATGGGCCAGCGGACTAGGTGGCGTCGGGCTCTTCATCGTCGCGCTGCTCGATTCGTCGTTCTTGTCGTTCCCGCAAGTCAACGACCTGCTGATCATCGTGTTGAGCACGAAGTTCCCGGAGCGGATGCCTTACTACGCCGCAATGACGACGGTGGGATCGCTGATCGGCTGCTATCTGTTGTACGGCGTGGCGCGGCGTGGCGGCGAAGTGTTTCTTCGCAAGCGGCTCAAGGGTCCGTACGTCGATCGCGCGATCAAGTTGTATCAGCGCCACGGTCTGCTCGCGGTCGTGGTGCCGGCCTTGCTGCCCCCGCCGGTCCCGTTCAAGGTGTTCGTCTTGCTCGCCGGTGCAGCGTCGGTCTCCCCAGTGCGCTTCGGCATTGCGGTGGCGGTCGGGCGCGGCATCAGGTACTTCGGCCAGGGCTATCTCGCCGTGTTGTATGGTGAGCAGGCCGCGGAGTTCATGAAGGCTCACGGCGCCGCGATTGGGATTGGCCTGGCTCTCACGGCGGTCCTGGTTGCCACGGCCGTGTTCATCCTGCGAAGACGTCGTCATGGATCTGCTGCCGTTTAACGCCGTCCACGTCGACCTCGTACACCCGGACGATCCGGAGGCGTGGTCGCAGCACGAGGCGTATCGCGCGCTGCTATCGCCTGAGGAACACGAGCGGATGGCGCGCCTGGTGTTCGAGCGCGATCGCCGGCGTTTTCTGCTGACGCGCGCGCTGGTCCGCACCACGCTGTCGCGCTACGCAGGGGTCGCGCCCGCCGAGTGGGCGTTCATCGCCAACGTGCACGGCCGTCCGGAGATTCTCGATCGGCCGAACGGCGTCCCCGACCTGCGCTTCAACCTCTCGCATACCGAGGGCCTGATCGCGTGCGCGGTGACGATCGGCCGCGAGGTCGGCGTCGACGTGGAGCACGTCCAGCGCCGCCTCACCCAGGATGTGGCGGGGCGATTCTTCGCGCCCAGTGAAGTGAACAACCTCAAGGCGCTGCCCGACCACGAGCAGGCGCGGGCCTTCTTCGATTACTGGACGCTCAAGGAGGCGTACATCAAAGCGCGAGGCTTTGGGCTTGCCTTACCGCTCGCCGATTTCGCGTTCACACTGGCGCCGCCGGCGCCGCCACAGATCGCGTTCGAGCCCGCGCTGGAAGACGACCCTGACACGTGGCAGTTCGCACAGGACTGGCCCACACCGGTCCATCGTCTCGCCCTCGCGGTGCGGCGCGAGGGGCACGACCTGCCGGTGCGCATTCGCAAGGTCGTTCCACAGATCCGATGAAGCTCTGGGCGATCAGCGATCTGCACATCGGGTACGAGGAGAACCGGCGCGCTGTACAGGCCCTTCTCGCCCATCCCGATGATTGGCTGATGATCGTGGGCGACACAGGCGAATCGCCTACGCATCTCGATTTCGTGCTGCGCACGCTTCGGCAGCGTTTCGCGCAACTGATCTGGGCACCGGGCAATCACGATCTGTGGACGCCCACCACGTGGCAGAGCGCGCAACGCGGGGTTGCGCATTACGACCGGCTGGTCGCGTTGTGCCAGAAGTACGGCGTGCTCACCCCGGAAGATCCGTACGCGCGCTGGCCGGGCGACGGCCCCACCCGCGCAATCGTCCCGACGTTCCTCCTGTTCGACTACTCGTTTCGTCCCTCATCGGTGCCGCGCGAGCGTGCCATCGAGTGGGCCGCGGAATCCGGCGTGCGATCCGCCGATGAAGAACTCCTCGCGTCCGATCCGTACGGGACCCGCGATGAGTGGTGCCACGCGCGCGTCGACGCCACCGCGGCGCGGCTGGCGGCACTCGCTCCAGACGTCCGCCTCATCCTTGCGAATCACTTCCCTTTACGACGCGATCACGCCGTGCTGCCACGCATTCCACGTTTCTCGATCTGGTGTGGTACGACCAAGACGGAAGACTGGCATCGCCGCTTCAACGTCGAAGCCGTCGTCTACGGTCATCTGCACCTGCGAGCGTCTCGCGAGCTCGACGGCGTGCGCTTTGATGAAGTGTCGCTGGGTTATCCGAAGCAGTGGGATCAGAACAAGCCGATCGAGAGTTACCTGCGGCGAATTATCTGAACGGCCGATCCATGCGCCCTGCCTGAAGGCGGGGCTATATGGGTCGCAGGCGTTCGGCGGCCGCTCGTAGCGTCTCGTCTTTCTTCGCGAAACAGAATCGCAACACCGGTCCGCCCGGATCCTTGTAAAGAAACGCCGACACGGGGATCGAGGCCACGCCGTGTTCGACGATCAGCCGGTGGGCGATCTCCTTGTCGGTCTCCCTTGAGATCGCCGAGTAGTCGAACAACTGGAAGTAGGTGCCAGCGCACGGCAGCGGGCGGAACCGCGAGCCGGCGGTCAGTTCCAAAAACAGATCGCGTTTCTGCTGATAGAACGGCGTGAGTTCTTTCGCGGAGGGATCTTTCCGCACGAACTCGGCGAACGCCACTTGCGAAGGCGTGTGCACCGTGAACGTCATGAACTGGTGCACGCGGATGACTTCCGCAATCAGCGGTTGCGGACCAACGCAGTAACCAACCTTCCATCCGGTGGTGTGGAACGTCTTGCCGAACGAGCTGATCACGACCGCACGCTGGCGCAGGGCCGGGTACAACAGCAGGCTCTCGTGCTTGCGGCCATCGAAGATGATGTGCTCGTAGACCTCGTCGCCGATCAGGATGATGTTCGTGCCGTCGACGATCGACGCGAGGTGCTTCATGTCGTCAGCCGACCAGGTGGTGCCCGTCGGATTGTGCGGCGTGTTGACGAGAATGGCGCGTGTGCGCGGCGTGATCGCGCGCCGCACCTCATCCCAGTTCACTGAATAATCGGGATAGCGCAGGCTGACGAACACCGGCGTGCCGCCGCTCAACCGGATCACCGGCACATACGAGTCATAGCAGGGCTCGAACAACACCACTTCGTCGCCCGGCTGCACGAACGTGGTGAGGGTCGCAAACAGGCCCGCGGTGGCGCCGGAGGTGACCACCACCTCGGTCATCGGGTCGTACTTCGGTCCATATAACTGCTCGACCTTCGCGGCAATCCCTTCGCGCAACGCCAGCACGCCGGGCATCGGCGCGTATTGGTTGTGGCCCTCGCGCATGGCGCGGTAGACGGCCTCGATCAACGCCGGATCGCAGTCGAAGTCCGGAAACCCCTGGGACAGGTTGATCGCCTTGTGCTCGTTGGCCAGGCGGGTCTGGACCGCAAAAATGCTGACCCCGACATCGGGCAGCTTGGAGGACACCGGAATCGTGCTCGTCATAACGCCCAGCCATTCTGACACCCCAGGCTGGCCGATTCCAGACGTACAATCTCGCGCATGGCCTTACTCTTCGCCCTTCTTATTGGCGTAGTCCTGAGCGACGAAAACGGCGGCGCAGCGCCGGGTTCCGAGTCGAAGGAGACTCAAAGCGCCGGGGGCTACACGCGCCCCGAGCTCCTGGTCGACACCGCCTGGCTCGCCCAACATCTCAATGACAGCAACATTCGTATCGTCGACATGCGGGCGCGCGGCTATGCCGACGGCCACATTCCCGAGGCCGTTTTCCTCGACAACAATTGGATTCGCAATCCGAAAGCGCCGCCCACGTTCCTGCCGACGCCCCAGGAGTTCGAGGCGCTGATGTCGCGACTCGGCATTTCGAACAACACGCGCGTGATCGCGTACGACGAGCGCGGCGGCATCTACGCGGCGCGGCTGTGGTGGATCATGAATTATTACGGCCACTCAAACGTCGCGCTGCTCGACGGCGGCTGGGTGAAGTGGACCGCTGAACAGCGGGCGACCAACAACACCACGCCGCAAGTTCCGGCGGCGAAGTTCGCGGTGAAACCGGGCACGGTGAAAGTGGTGACGGCGGACCAGGTGAAAGCGGCGATCAACGACCCGAAAGTGAAGCTCGTGGATGCACGAACCCAGGGCGAGATCGATGGGAAGGACCTGCGCAACATCAAGCGCGGCGGCTTCATCGAATCATCGATTCCGGTCTATTGGGAAGACACGCTCGACGCCACGACCAAGGCCTTCAAGCCGGCCGCCGAGATCGCGAAGCTCTATCGAGACAAAGGCATCACGGCGAAGGACGAGGTGACCGTGTATTGCCAGGTCGGCATGCGGGCCTCGCACGATCTGTTCACGCTGGCCCTGATCGGGCATGACCTCACCAAGCTCGCCAATTACTACGGTGCCTGGGAGGAATGGGGCAATCGCGAGGACACCCCCATAAAAACCAAGCAATAGACCTAACGCGCAGAACCGGTGTCTCGTCTAACCGGCATGCGCCTCCCTGACCTTTCGCTCGCCTTTCGCAACATCTTCAGGCGGCCTGGTTTTGCCACTGTCGCCATCACGCTGATGGCGCTCGGCGCGGGCGCCAACGCGGCGGTCTTTTCGGTGGTGCGCGGGGTGTTGCTCAAGCCCCTGGCGCTCCCAGAACCGGATCGCCTCGTCGCCCTCGCCCCGCAATTCTTCATCTCCAATGAGGAGATGGACTACTGGCGGACCCGAACGCGTAGCTTCGAGCACATCGCGGCGATCTCACCGGGCTGGATGATGGGCCTGGTGGCCGAAGGCGGCGAGCCGATCAAGGTGACCGGCGGGCGCGTGTCGGACAACATGTTCCGGGCACTCGGCGCGAGGGCGGCGTTGGGCCGGACTATCGAACCCGGCGACGCCAAACCCGGCGCGCCACAGGTCGCGGTGATCTCTCACGGGCTGTGGCGCACGCGCTTCAACAGCGATCCCCGCGTCATCGGCCGCGGCGTCCAACTCGACGAGCAGCCGTATGCCATCGTCGGCGTGATGCCGGACGGATTCGAGATCTTCGAACCCGGCACGGACCTCTGGACGGCGCTGCCGTGGGATCCCGCCAACCGGAATCACAAGGCCACCTTCTCGCTGGCCCTGGCGCGACTCACCCGCGGCGTCACGCCCGAGATGGCGACGCGTGAAGTGATCGATCTCACGCCGGCGATGCGCAAGGACCTCGCGAAGGCGAACGACTGGGGACAGACGCTGCGCGTGCAGTCGCTGCACGAGTCCATCACCGGCGACGTCCGGCCCGCGCTCTTGATCCTGCTCGGGGCCGTGGGCCTGATTCTCATGCTCGCGGCCGTGAATCTCGGCACGCTCGTACTCGGCCGATCGATCGAGCGTGTCGGCGAGATGGCGCTTCGCACCGCTTTGGGCGCATCACGCGGCCGCCTGGTCCGTCAGATCGTGATCGAACAGGCGGTGCTGGCCACCGCGGGCGCAATCGCCGGTATCGCGGTCGCGTATTTGGTGATGCCGATCCTCATCGCGCGCATTCCGGCCGAAGTGCCACGGCTCAACGAGATCACACTCGATTGGACAGTGCTGATGACCGTGCTGGCCGGCTCCGTAGGTGTAGCGATGGTGGTGGCGCTCCTGCCGGCAGTGATCACGGCGCGCCCGAACCTGCAACCACTCCTCCGCCAGTCGCGAACCACGGATACGCCCGCGCGCCGCCGCGCGCTCGGCATGCTCGTGGCCGTCCAAATTGGCCTCGCCGTGGTCCTCGGGATCGGATCGATGCTGATGCTGCGATCGATGTGGAACCTCCAGCGCGTCGATCCCGGCTTCGACCCGAAGAACGTCCTGACATTCCGGCTGCAGACGACGTCGAAATATCGCGACATGACGAGGGGCGCGCCGTACTTACAGCAGATCACCGACCGCGTGAAGGCTCTGCCCGGCGTGATCGATGCGGGCCTCGTCGGGCACCTGCCGATGAGCGGCTACTCGTGGACGATGGAGGTCAGGCGCGCCGATCGGCCGCTGGAGCCCGGCCAGCAGGCGCCGAATGTCGGCTGGCGTTTCATTCACGGCGACTATTTCAAGACGATGCGCATTCCGATGCGCTTCGGGCGGACTTTCACGGATGCCGATCAGGTTGATGCGCCGGCGGTGGCCATCGTCAACGAGACTCTCGCGCGCAGATATTTCGATGAGCCATCCGCGGCTGTCGGCCGCATGGTCGTAGCGCGCAGCGGCCGCACCGGCGACGACGAACAGGTGCAGATCGTCGGCGTCGTCGCCGACGTTCGGCACTCGAGCCTCGATCGCGAGCCGACAGCCGAAATCTTCCGGCCGTTCCGGCAGACCTTCATGTTCCCCATGGCGATGGTCGTGCGCACGCAGGGCCCGCCGGAACAGATCGGTGGGGCCGTGCGGCAACTGGCGTTCGAGGTTGACCCGGTCGTGCCGGTGGCCGAGATGCAGCCGTACACGACCATGATCGCCGGCACGCTCGGTCGTCCGCGGCTCGTCGGATTCCTGCTGACCATCTTCGCCGCCGCCGGCCTCGGCCTGGGCCTCGTCGGCGTGTACGGAGTGGTGGCCTATCGCGTCCGCCAGCGTGAGCGTGAAATTGGGATTCGCCTCGCCCTTGGCGCCCGGCCGAAGGAGATGGCGAGGAATGTCGTGGCGCAAGGCGCACTGCACGCGCTGACGGGCATCGCTATTGGCGTCCCGGCCGCTTTCTTCCTGTCGCGCGTGATGGCCAGCATGCTGTTCGGCGTCACGACACATGATCCACTGACCTTCACGGCGTTGCCGATCCTCATCGTGGCAGTGACGACGATCGCGTGTTACCTGCCAGCACGTCGCGCGGCGCGCGTCGACCCAGTGACGGCAATTCGGCAGGACTGAATTGTAAAGGGGTCTGGCACCTTTACATGGGAAAACAAGGCATTTTCTGCCACTCAGGGTGGCCAATCAGGCACGGCACCAAGATTCGATGCAACAACAGAGGCCTAGCGACCTGGTTGCGAGGGCGGCACGACGGTGGAATCAACACATTTCCACAGGGCCAGTAGCTATCTGCGATCTCCGAGACCCCGAGAGTGGCAGGGATCTAAACAAAATCGCGTGTAAAGGTGCCAGACCCCTTTACAATTTGCGGCGGAGGCTTTGCCATGATCCGCCGTGTATTCCTTGTCCTCGTCGCCGCCCTGGCGATCTCGTCCCTCACTCTGCAAGCAGGTTCGGCCCCCACGCGCGCGCGCCTGGGGATGGTGATCACGCAGAGCGACATCGCCTCGCAGATCGGATTCGAGGTCATCAAGAACGGCGGCAACGCCATCGACGCCGCGGTGGCCACCGGCTTTGCGATGGCGGTCACACATCCGACCGCCGGCAACATCGGCGGCGGCGGCTTCATCGTCTATCGCCCCGCCACCGGCGAGCCGGCGGCGTATGACTTCCGCGAAGTCGGCCCATCCCGCTCCTCACCGGAAATGTGGTTGAAGGACGGCAAGTACGACTTCGAGACTCATCACAACAGTCACCTGGCGGTGGGTGTCCCCGGCACCGTCGCGGGTCTGCACCTGGCGTGGAAGGAAGCCGGCTCCAAACCGTGGAAGGAGCTCATGGCGCCGTCGATCCGTCTCGCTCGTGACGGCTTCGAGCTTTCCCACGGGCTCGCGCGATCGCTGGCCAACGTGCTCGACAACTTCGAGAAGTACCCTGCTTCGCTCGCGCAGTTCTCGAAGAACGGCAAGCCGTATGAAGCCGGTGAGATTTTCAAGCAGCCGGATCTCGCGCGCACGCTGACGCGCATCGCCGACCAGGGACCCGCCGGATTCTACGAGGGCGAAACCGCGGCGTTGATCGAGAAAGAAATGAAAGCCAACGGCGGCCTGATCACCATGGCCGACCTGAAGGCGTACCAAGCAAAGAAACGCAGCGTGGTCAAGGGCACCTATCGCGGCTACGACGTGATCGGCATGCCGCCGCCGAGCTCGGGCGGCATGGCGGTGATCCAGATGCTGAACGTACTCGAAGGCTTCGACCTCAAGGCCAACGGCTACGGATCGGCAAAGAACATTCACCTCACCACGGAAGCGATGCGCCGCGCGTTCGCCGACCGCGCGCGCTACCTCGCCGATCCGGATTTCGAGAAGGACATCCCGCTGCCGATGTTGATCTCGAAGGACTACGCCGCGACCCTGCGCAAGACGATCAACCCGGATCGCGCATCAAAGTCGTCGACCAACTCGTTCACGTGGACGAGCGAGTCACCTGAAACCACTCACCTTTCCATCGTCGATGCCAAGCGCAACGCGGTGGCGATGACTTACACGCTGGAATCCGGCTACGGATCGAAAATCGTGGTGCCGGGCGCCGGATTCCTGTTGAACAACGAGATGGGCGACTTCAACGCGGCGCCCGGTCTCACCGACGACCGCGGCCTGATCGGGACCAACCCGAACCTGGCGCGGCCGGGCAAGCGCATGCTGTCGAGCATGGCGCCGACGATCATTTCGAAGGACGGGCAACTGCTCATGGTCACCGGCACACCCGGCGGCCGCACCATCATCAACACCGTGCTGACGACGATCCTCAACGTGCTCGACTTCGGGATGAACGCGCAGGAAGCCGTCGATGCGGGCCGCATGCATCACCAGTGGCTGCCCGATCGCCTCAGCGTCGAGCGGTTCGGTGTCTCCGCCGACACGATCAAGATGCTGCAGGCGATGGGCCACACCGTCACCGAAGGCGGCAACCAGGGCACCGCCCAGGTGATCGTGTTCAACTTGAAAGAGAACATGCTGGAAGGCGGACTCGATCGCCGGTCGCCAGACGGTGGGGCCGCCGGAAAATAAAGGGCGTACGGGTGCGTAGGGTGCCTAAGGGACGACGGCGATCGCCCTTAACGGCGCACCGCTTCCGCCTTTGATCTTCATCGGCAGCGCGACCAGCGTGGCGCCACGCGCGGGCAGTCGGTCTAGCTGCGCCAGATTCTCGAGCCCCGGCACGTTGCGCTCGTAGAGCACGCGGTGTGTCTCGAACAGCGTCGATTGTCCGTAGTCGATGCTCGCCGTATCGATGCCGACGGCCTTCACGGTGCGATTGGCCACCAGCCACCGAGCCGCGTCCGGGTGCAGGCCAGGGAAATGCAGCTTGGCCACCGCGCCCTCGCCTCGCTCCGCCGTGCCGAGATAGCGAGCGGCATCGGGCCAACGCTGCGAGTAATCGGTGCGAATGAGCACGATGGTGCCGTTCAGCGATCCGTGTGCCTGCTCCCACGCCATGAGATCGTCGGATGTCACCTGGTAATCCGGCTGCGTCGCGCACTTGGCCGACACATCGATGACGGCGGCGTCGCCGATCAGTTGCTCGAGCGGAATCTGTTCCACACTCCAGCGTCCTTGAGCAAAATGCACGGGCGCATCGAGGTGCGTGCCGCCGTGTTCGGCGGTTGCAAAGGTGTTGGCCGCATAGTAGTAACCCTGCGGCGTCATCCCGTCGGCAACCTTGTTCAGCCGGAAGCCCTCGGCGGTGGGCCAGAAGATCGCCTGATCGCTGTATTCGTGCGACAGATCGACCAGCGTTCCGCTCAGCGCACCGGACGTGGGACGCGCTTGCGGCCCACACGAAGCCGCCACCACAAGCGCAAGGACAAACACGACTCCGTGAGCGCGCATCACCACCTCCGTGGCAGCGGATTATAGCCGCGCATCCCCGCACGAGACTTGCCGCCTGACGCCGCCCACGCTATGCTCGGCCCCTGTTTCGACTTGGAGGAGATATGAAGACGATGCGTTCGATGATTGCGGCACTGATCGTGGCCGGGGTACCTGGAGCCTACGTGCTCGCACAGCAGCCGGCCCCAGCCGGAGGTCAACCCCCGACCAAGCAACAACAGCCGATGTCGTTCTTTGTGACCAGCGTGGGCAAGGGCGACGGCGCGAATCTCGGCGGCCTCGCCGGCGCGGACGCGCACTGCCAGGCGCTCGCGAAGGCATCGGGACAGGGCGGCGACGCCGTGTGGCGCGCGTACCTGAGCACGCAGGGCGCGGGCGCCGTGAGCGCGCGCGACCGCATCGGCAACGGGCCGTGGCACAACTTCCGGGGCCAGGTGATCTCCGCCAACAGCGGCGTCCTGCACGGCGACACCATCGAGCAGGCGCGCATCGGCAACCCGCTCGGGAAACAGCTCGCGCTCACCGAAAAAGGCGAACTGGTCAACGGCGTCGGCGACAAGCCGAACCAGCACGACATTCTCACGGGTTCGACGGCGGACGGCCGTGCCTACACCGACACCGCCGACCACACCTGCAACAACTGGACGAGCAACAGCGCCGGTTCGGCTCAGGTCGGACACAGCGACAAGCAGGGCGGCGGCAATAGCTCGTGGAACTCCACCCATCCGAGCAAGGGCTGCAGCCAGGACAACCTGGTCGCCACCGGCGGCGCGGGACTGTTCTACTGCTTCGCCGTCAAGTAACCCTAGTTGCCTCGTAGCGCGGTGACCGGATCCACGCGCATGGCCCGTAGCGCGGGAACGGTCACCGCGAGCAATGCCACCAGCATCAGTGAGAAGCCGACGCTCACGAGCGTAAGCAGATCGGTCGGCTCGACGCCGAACAGGATCGACCGCAAGCCCTGCATCACCGCGAGCGAGGCGCCGAGGCCAATCGCCAGCCCGATGGCCGCCTGAATGGCGCCTTCGCCGATCACCTGCCGCATCACCGCGATCGGCCGCGCGCCGAGCGTGAGGCGCAAGCCGATCTCCGGGGTGCGCAGCGCCACGAGATGCGCCATCACGCCGTAGATGCCCGCAGCGGCGAGCACCAGTGCCAGCACCGCAAACACAGCGAGGAGCGTCATCGTCCAGCGCCGGCGCTCGACGGATTGCGCAGCCACTTCCTCCATGGTGCGGACCTGGAACAGGGGCAGGTTCGGATCGAGCTCGCGAACATGACGCTGCACGATCGGCACTAGCGCGAGGGGATTGCCGTTGGCGTGCAGCACGAACGTCTGGGCGAAGGTTGGGAACTGACTGGTCGGGACGTACAGTTCGGGATTGACGGGGGCGTCGAGACCCCAATGCTTCACGTCGCCGATGATGCCGACGACTTCACGCCAGGCCTCCTGGTCGGTGAAGCGCACGCGCCCACCGATCGCCGACGCACCGGGCCAATAGCGTTTCGCCATAGTCTCGTTGACGATCGCCACCGCCGTGGACGTCGCGGTGTCGCTCGGCAGGAAGCCCCGTCCCGTGCGCACGCGCGAGCCGATCGCCTGTAAATAGTTGCTGGTCACCACGCGCGGATGCGCGCGGGTGGGACCATCGTCCGGGCCAACCTCGCGATTCTCGATCACCACGCCGCGGCGGCCGTCCAGGCCGGTGAGCGGCGGCAACATCGTGCCGCCCACCGCGCCGAATCATCGGCTCCGCGGCCAGGCGGCTTTCCAATTCGCTGAAGAAACGAAACGCCGCTTCGCTCCCCTTGTATCGCGCTCCCGGCAGACCCAGCCGGAACGTCAGACGATCAGTAGTCTCGATGCCCGCGTCCTGCGACAGCACGGTCTGGAAGCTCCGCAAGGTGAGGCCGGCGCCGACCAGCAGCAATGATGTCAGCGCCACTTCCGCGACGATGAGGCCGAAGCGCAGCCCGCGTTTCAAGCTCACCGCCCCACGGCCACCTTCCTTGAGGGGTTCCGAGGGATCCTCGCGCACCATGTGCCACGCGGGCAGCGCGCCGGCGAGCAGGCCGCTGAGCACGCACGCCGCCACGGTAAACAGCATCACCGGCAGGCTGAACACCACGGTTTGATCGGGCCGCGCCACGGCAGGCAATTGCGCGGCGAGCACGCGCACGCACCACACCGCCAGCACGAGGCCGGCCGCGCCTCCGGCCAGGGCAATCACGCTGCACTCGACGAGCACCTGGCGGATCAACCGTCCGCGCGCGGCGCCAATCGCGGATCGCACCGCCATTTCACGCCGGCGGCCCGCGGCCCTGGCGAGCAGCAAGTTGGTCACATTGATGCACGCGATCAGCAGGATGAAGCCGACGGCGGCCATCAGCACCACGAGCGTGCGCTCCACTGGCCCGGTGATTTCCTCGGGCAGCGAGGTCACGTGCGAGCCGTGACCGCGACTCAATTGCGGATACTGCTGTTCGAGATCTTTGCCGATGCGATCCATTTCCGATCGCGCCTGCGTCAACGACACGTCCGGCTTCAGTCGCGCGTAGACGATGAAGTTGTGCGACACGCGCGACGGCGGCTCGTTGGGCGCCTGCAGAAGGAGTGGCAGAAAGAGCTGCGGTTCACTGTGCGGGAACGCGACATCCGGCGGCAGCACGCCGACAACCTGATGCGGAATGCCGTTCAGCATGATGGTCCGGCCCACTGCCGCAGCATCGCCGCCGAAACGCTGGCGCCACACGGCATGTCCCAGCACGACGATGCGGTGTCTGCCGATCGCGTCCTCGCCGGCTTCGAACGTGCGACCGTGCAGCGGCCGGACGCCGAACACGTCGAAAAATGGCGGCGACACGGCGCCAACCGTCAGCTTCTCGGGATCGCCTTCGCCGGTAATGTCTGCGGTCACTTCATTGAACGCGGCCATCGCGGTAAACGACGTGGCAAGGCGCGCCCAATCGAGATAGTCGGCCGCCGACACGGAGTTCTTCATCACCCCTTCGGCCTCGCGCTTTTCCCAGAGCATCACGAGCGACTCGGGTTGCTCGTACGGCAGCGGCCGGATCAACACCGTGTGCACGGCGGAGAAAACGGCGGTGTTGGCGCCAATGGCGAGCGCCAGCGTCAACAGGATGATCGCGGTCGTGCCGCGCTGCCTCAGCATCATGCGCACCGCGTGCCGCAGGTCGTATCGCCAGGTATCCATCCAGAATCTCCCTGTTTCGTAGTCGACGTAGGCCGAGGTGCGCCGGAAGCGGTTCCACGAATCGTTACGGGCGCCGAGGCCATGACGCAGCACGTCGGCGATCGCGCGCATCCACACCCTGATTTTTCCGAGACCGCGAGCGCGAGCCAGGTCGGCGAGGAAGAGCGCTTCCATCTCGGCGCCGAATTCGGCGCGTAGATCCGACGGGCACATCCGCAGCAGCACTCGATAGAACGATTGGCTCGTACTCATGGTTAACGTACTTTCAACAACCTCCGCGCCCGCGGATCGAGCACCAGCGACTCGAGCCGCTTCACCTCGGCCCGCGCCACCCTGGCGCCAAGCGACGTGAGGCTGAAGTATTGACGGCGCTCGTTGGGATCTTCGTTGGCATCTCCCGCCGCCTCGGCAATCAAGCCGTCTTCACGCAGGGCGCGCAACGTGCGATAGAAATTTGCCGGCAGGATGCGGTCGCCGCCCTCGCGCTGCTGGATGTCGCGAATCACGCTCCAGCCGTGGCGCTTGCCGTCAGCCAGCTCGAGCAGGACGTCGAGGACAAAGGGCTTGAGCGGCAGAAAACGATCGATGCGGTCGCGGTCCTGGGCCATAGGTCAGACTACTGTCGTTTTGACACTACTGTCAAACTGATAGTAGTAGACGGTGGCGGGCGGGAAATGGTTGCGTCAGTGCCTGCGGCCCGGGCGGGCCCAGTCTTCCCACATCAGGCCGTCCACACGCTTGAACTCACGGGTATTCGCCGTCACCAGGGTGATGCCCCGGCGCACCGACTGGGCCGCGATCAGGGCGTCATAGGCGCCGATCATCCGGCCCTCCTTCTCGAGCAAGGCCCGCACCTCCCCCGCCGCCCTGGCGTCCTCTCCGTCCCAGGGCAGGATTTCGAATGGACCGGACAGAAAGGCGCGGACGCGGTCGGTATTGGATTCCTGACTCGCGCTCTTGGCGACGCCGTACCAAAGCTCGTGCAGGACGACGGCGGAGACGCACACGACGGAGCCCGCCGCGAGCACCTCTTTGAGGCGCGCGCGAACCGGCACCGATGAGCCGTTGATGATCGCAATGCAGACGTTGGTGTCGAGGCAGTACTCGATCATCAGAAGTCGCTACGCACCGGCGCCTGCGGCTGGCAGCGGCCATCAGCCATGAACGGTTCCTGAAAGCGATCGAGCTCCGCAAACCAATCGTCGATGGTGGGAGCCAGCGGCTCGAGCAGCACGCCGCGCCCCTGCCGCGACACCCGCACCTGACTGCCGGAGAAACGGAACTCCTGCGGGAGCCGCACCGCCTGGCTACGGCCATTAGTGAAGATCTTGGCGAGCTTGGTCACGGGCCACCTCCTGATATATATCAACAGTCTATACCATTCCGTCGCCACCTTGTGGGAAGCCGCCCGCGTATGGCGTCGTAGACTGACTTCGTGACCATCGGCGGCATCGTTCTGTGTGGCGGCAAGTCGACCCGAATGGGCGTGCCCAAAGCCACGCTGCCCTTCGGAGCCGAGACCATGCTGCAGCGTGTCGTCCGGCTGCTGGGCAACGTCGTCTCCCCTGTCATTGTCGTCGCCGCGCGCGAGCAGCCGTTGCCGGCGTTGCCGGATGAGGTCAGAGTCACTCGCGACGAGCGGGAGGCGCGGGGACCGCTTGAAGGTATTCGCGCCGGCTTGAGCGCGCTGCCCGAGTCGATCGACGCGGCCTACATCACCAGCTGCGATGTGCCGTTACTGGTGCCGGCGTTTGTCGAGCGCATGGTCGAACTGATGGGCGATCACGATATCGCCGTCATGGAAGTGGACGGCTTTCCGCATCCCCTCTCCGCGATCTACCGGCGCGACACGCTCCCGCATGTCGAATCGCTCCTCGCTGGTGACCGCCTGCGACCGGTGTTCCTGTTCGATGCCGTGCGGACGCGCCGCGTGAAACCGGAGGAGATGACCGTCGTCGATCCGGAGCTCAGGACGCTGCGGAACCTCAACACGCAGGAGGATTACCGGGCGGCGCTCGAGGACGCGGGAATCGACAGCAATTCCTGACGAGCCAACTGGCGACGCCGCTCTCTCATGTCGTCACCGCGAATCTCGTGCAGGGCATGGTTCACCAGCGAACGCACCATCTTCTTCCGCCACACGAGTTCGAAGTCCGTATTGTCCATCGGCTTCGCGACCTCGGCCGCCGCCACCGCGGCGGACGCGATCAGTTCGTCGGTCAGATTCTCACCCTGGAGCAGTGCTACTGCCCGGTCCGCTGACAGGGGTCTGGATGACACAGCGCCGAGAACGATTCGCAGATCGATCACCCGCTCGCCGTCGAGGCGCGCCGCCACCGCGGCGGATGCCACAGGGAAGTCGAATGCCCCGCGGCGGCGCAGTTTCCAATACGCGCTGCGCCATCCGGACGCCGCGGGCAGCGCGACCGAGGTCAGGATCTCGTCAGGTTGTTTGGTCAGATACTGCATGCCGTCGTTCGCGAAGAACTCTGCCACCGGCAGTGTCCGCTGCCCTCGCGTCGAGACGAGCGTGACCGTTGCGCCCAACGCCTGGAGCATAGGCGCGGTGTCTGTGGACGACACGGCCAGGCACTTCGGGCTGGACGTGGCGACCCAGCAGATCTTGCCGTCCCGCTTCATGCAGAAGTCGATCGACTTCCGCCACTCGTAGTTTTGGTCGTAGTAGGTGCAACGCGTGTCGAGACACATGTTGCCGCCGACGGTACCCATGTTGCGCAAGTGCGGCGTGGCCACTTGCGCGGCGGCCTCCCACAGCCCGCCGTACGACTGCTGGATCCGCGGATCGGCGATCAGATTGGCGAGCGTTACACCGGCGCCGATCGTGAGGCCGTCGCCGTTGTGAATCTCGGCGAGCGCGCTGATGCCGCGCAGCCCGATGATCGTCGACGGCGTTTGCTGCCGTCGCTTCATGTTCGGCAGCAGATCGGTGCCGCCGCCGAGCAGCATGCTGTTCGCGGGACTCTCCGCGAGCCACGCCGCGGCATCCTCGACGGTGCGCGGCGCCCGATAGCGGAAGCCAGGCAGGCGCATCATGACCGGCCCTCGGCGATGCTCGGGCCTGCCCTGAGCGGAGTCGAAGGGCGCGCCCCAGCTGTGGCTTCGATGCCAGCGTCGGCCTTCCTGCGCGATCGGCGCTCCGGTTCGTTCGAGGCGCGGCCATCGCCGCCTTCTTGCGGCGGGGTCACGAGCAGCGGCTCCGGCCAGGCGATCGCGGGGAACGACGCGGGTCCGGAGCGCGCGGGCTTCCCGGCCGCCTTCGCCTGCAGCGCGCGCAGAATCTTCTCTGGCGTGACCGGAATCTGATCGACGCGCACGCCGACGGCGTCGTACACCGCGTTGGCCACCGCCGGCATGATCGGCAGCAGAGGCCCCTGTCCGACTTCTTTCGCGCCGAACGGCCCCTGGGGATCCGGATGCTCGATCAGGTCGGTGAAGATCTCCGGCATGTCGAGACTGGTCGGGCTCTTGTATTCGAGCATCGACGGGAACTTGTGCACTAGTGCGCTCGACAACCGCGCCGGGAGCCGCCGAAACACCTGCTCCTCCATCAGCGCTTCACCAAGACCCATGTAGACGCTGCCTTCGACCTGCCCGCGCACGAGCGTCGGGTTGAGCGCGCGGCCGATGTCGTGCGCGATCCACACGCGCGGCACGGTGATCCAACCGGTCTCGGGATCGACATCCACTTCGACGACGGCGGCGGTGTAGGAGTAGGTGGGTGAGGGACCGACGCCACCACCTTTGAAGTGCGCGGCCGATTTCGGCGGCGTGTACGAACCCGTCGTGCCGATCGTCCCCACGCGCGCCTCGGCGATGCAAACCGCTTCCTGGAACGTCACACCTCGATCGGGGTTCTCGCTGTCGAAGACGCGGCGGTCGGCAAACACCAGTCGATCCGCGGGGACCTCCAGCTTTGCGCCCACCGGGCCGGCGATGATCTCCCTCGCGCGCTCGGCCGCCTGGATCGCCGCGTTCCCCATCATCAAGGTAACGCGGCTCGAGTACGACCCGAGATCCACAGGCGTGAGATCCGTGTCGCCGGTGATGGCACGCACGTCGAACGGATCGACGCCCAGCACCTCCGCCACAATCCCCACCAGCACATCGTCCGATCCCTGGCCAATCTCGGTGGCGCCGCAGAACACGGTGACGCCACCGCTGCGATCCAGCTTCAGCTGGACGCCGGAGTGCGGCAGGTCGTTCCAGTTGATCGGCAGGCCCGCGCCAGAGAGGTAGGACGAGCACGCGAGGCCGACACCGCGACCCAGGGGCAGCTTGCGGAACGTGTCCTTCCAGTTCGATCGATCAACTACCTTCTGGATGCACTCGGCCAGCCCGATGGTGCCGACCCGCATGTAGTTCGCGGTCAGCGTGTCTGCCGGGGCAATCATCCCCAACCGCAGCTCCGCCGGATCGCGCTTCAGGTGTTCGGCGATCTTGTCGAGCTGCACTTCCTGGCCAAACCGCGATTGCGGTGTGCCGTGGCCACGCTTGGGGCCGCACGGCGGCTTGTTGGTGAACACGCGGCAGCCGCGGAAGCGATAACGAGGAATGTCGTAGGTCACGGTCTGGAGCGCGCCGGTGTAGAAGGTGCTGGCCACGCCGTACGATCCGTAGGCCCCGCCGTCGAGCAGGGTCTGCAGATCCAGCCCCGTGATCTTGCCGTCGTTGGTGACGCCGGTCCGGAACCGCATCATCACCGGATGGCGGCCGCGATGGCAGTAGAACACTTCCTCGCGATTGAGGCAGATCTTCACCGGCCGATCGAGCAGCAGCGCCGCCTTGGCGACGACGAGCTCGTGATTGAAGGGGTCGCTCTTGCCGCCGAAGCCGCCGCCGTTGGGCGTGGCGATCACGCGGATGTGGGCCGCGGGCATCGCGAGCGCCTTGGCCAGCGCGCGGTGCAGGTAGTGCGGGGTCTGGGTGCTGGAGTAGACGACCAGCTTGCCGTCCCCGTCTTTCAACGCCACCGACGCGTGCTGCTCGATCGGCAGGTGCGTATTCCCCTCGAAGAAGAACACATCGTCGAACAGATGATCGGCGGCGGCAAGCGCGGCGTCGACGTCGCCGAACTGGAGTGACACCGCCTTGTGGACGTTACCGTGATCGCCGTAATCATGAATGCGCGGCTCGTCGTGCGCGAGGCTGTCGGCAGGACCCGCGAAGGTGCGCAGTGGCTCGTATGCGACGTCGATCAGGTTGACCGCGAGATCGGCGGTGGTTTCGTCGCACGCGATGACGGCCGCCACCGGATCGCCGACGAAGCGGACCTTGTCGCGGCACAGCGCATGTTCGTCGTGGCTCACCGGGAGAATGCCGTAGGGGATCGGAAACGATTCCCCGGTCAGCACCAGGTGAACCCCGTCGACCTGCGCGGCCTTGCTCGTGTTCACGTTGACGATCCGCGCGTGCGGCTGCGTCGAGCGCAAGAGCCGGCAGTGCAACATTCGCGGCAGGATGATGTCGTCGGCGAAGCGCGTTTGCCCCGTGACTTTGGCGCGGCCATCGACCCGCCGGCGCGGACGACCAATCACGCGTGTGGGTTTCATTGGTCAGGCCCGTGATTGCCCTGAGCGAGGAGCGGCTTTCCGTCTTCGAAAGCCGGTCCGAGTCGAAGGGCAGCTGCTTCCACCGCTTCGACGATCTGCAGGTAACCGGTGCATCGGCACAAATTGCCAGAGAGCGCCTCGCAGATGCGCGCGCGCGAGGGATTCGGCTCGGCATCGAGCAGCGCCTTCGCGGTGATCAGAATGCCAGGCGTGCAATAGCCGCACTGGGCGGCACCGAGGTCGGCAAAGCATTCCTGCAGCGGATGGAGCCTGCCGTCGGCAGCGAGTCCCTCAACGGTCGTGATCTCCCGGCCTTCGGATTCGACCGCCAGCACCAGGCACGACAGCACCGGCTTCCCATCAACCAGCACGGCACAGGCGCCGCACTCGCCAAGCTCGCAGCCATGCTTGGTGCCGGTGAGCTGCAGATCTTCACGCAGCACTTCGAGTAGCGTTTTGTAGTCGTCCGCGAGGACGTCGACAGGCTCCTGGTTGACGGTGCACGTCAGCCGGGCCTTCATGACGGCTGTCCGCTCGTCCGCCGTAGCGCAAGACGCGAAGGCGGAACGACTGCGAGCTTGCGCGTGGTCGCAGGCGAGCGAGTGGCGATGCCCCGCACCAGGAAGCGCGAGATTACCTCACCGACCGCGGCCGCCGTGTCCGCACCGTCCGGCCGAAACCAGGTCACGGTCCAGTTCATCGCGCCGAGCATGGCCCGCGCCACGACGGCCGGGTTCACGTCGACGAGCTCGCCCGATTTCACGCCGTCAGCAATCAGCCGGCGCAGCGCTTGTTCGTAGCGATCACGCTTCTTGACGATCGCGCTCCGCAACGCCGGCGGCAGCGACTCGATCTGCAGGTGAGCCGTCGCGCCCTCGATGTCGTCGAGCAGCGTGCGCAGGTGCGCCGTGAACACGAAGCTCAGGCGTTCCGGCGCCGACGATGATGCACGGCGCGCCGAGGCCACGGCCTCGAGCATGCGATCGAGCGCGCGGTCCTGGCAATAAAACAGGAGATCGTGTTTCCCGTCGAAGTAGTGATACAGGTTCGCGGCCGACAGGTCCGCGGCCTCGGCAATGTCCCGCATCCCCGTGTCGGCGAACCCGCGCTCGCGAAACAGCTGGGCCGCGGCGCGGAGAATGGCGTCCCGCTGGCGGTCGCGGCGGCGCGCGCGTGGCGTGCCTGGGTCGGTTTGTAAACGGCTGTTCGATTTTCGAACCACGGTTCATTATCGCCCGCAACCGTGACAGCCGGCAAGGCCAAGAATGGGCCGAGTTTCGTGCTACCAGCCGCGCTGGCGGTGGTATTCCGCCACCAGGGCGTCGAGGCGCTCGCGGCTGAGGGTCGCCGCGGCATCGCCGGGCAACGGGGTGTTCAGAAAGCGGTCCGGCAAAGTGTCTTCCGCGGGTGTCCACCCCGAAAGCAGGTTGAACTGCCGCTTGGCGGCGACGATGCGCGTGGCGGTCTCGCGCAATTCGGCCGCGGTCACGTCCCAACCCGTCACGCTGTGCAGCATGGCCGCCGCCTCGCCGTGGAAATCGTCGAACACCCCGCGCAGGAACTTGCAGATGATCAGCGAGTCCATCAACGCCGCCCGGTCTTCCGTGTCGATCGCATGACGGACGGCGTCCAGCGTCACGTGACGGCGATCGACCTTGTCTGAAAAGTCGACTTCGTAGGCGCCGCTGCGATTATGGTCGGCGCCGCGTGCGCCCACAGCAAACCCGAGCGCCATCGTCTGCAATGCCCTCGGCTCGTAGCCGGGTATTTCGAGGCCCTTGACCTGCGGTGCAATCGCGATGCTGTTGTGACCGATGGCGTGAGCCGCGCGACGGCTGCCCTCGGCCAGCAGATCGCCAAGGCCGTGACGCAACCCGATCAGATCAATCGCCCGCAGCAACGCGTCGCCACTCCCGAAGGTCAGCCACGGCTCGTCGAGCCAGCCCCGCTCGACGCACTCCATGGCAAACGCGATCGTGCCGCCCGTGCTGATGGTGTCGATCCCAAGCTCGTCGCATCGCTGTGACGCGCGCAACACGACGTCGGCGTCGCCGATGCCGCAGAGCGACCCGAGCGCGAACAGGCTTTCATACTCAACGCGAACAGTGCCCTCACCCACTCCGTAGATATGCTCGCAACCGATCGTGCACGTCACACAACTGTCGCGGGTCCTCGAGCGCGTGGTTTGCAGTTCCTCGGGTGAGAGATGCGCCGCTTCCTCGAACGTCCCACTCTGGAAATTACGCGTCGGCAGCGCGCCGAAACGGTTGAACGTCAACAGATTGGTGGCGGTGCCAAGCTCGCGGTACTTCGCCGTGGCGGGACCGAACGACCGCTGTGACAGGTCCTTACTGATGGCGGTCAATTCGCGCGGGTGCGCCCAGTCGACGCGCTGCGTACCTCGCAGAGCGATCGCCTTGACGTTCTTGGCGCCGAGTCACGGCGCCGCTGCCGCCGCGGCCAGCATGTCGGCCGTCGTGCGAGATCGTGGCGTAGCGGACGCCGTGCTCACCGGCTGGCCCGATCGACGCGATCCGAAAGTTTGCACCGAGCCGTGATCTGAGCCCCGCCTCAGTCTCCTGGCAGGTCTTGCCAGCGTATTCCGCCGCGGATTCCACGCGCACCAGGCCGTCGTCGATAATGAGCACCGACAGCTCGGGCGCGTGTCCGACGATGACGATGGCGTCGCAGCCGCAGCTCTTGCCGGCAACCGCAAAACCGCTGCTGGCGAGAGAGTCGTTGATGCGATCGGTCAGCGGGCTCTTGCTGACCACGGCAAACTTCGCCGAGGTGGTCAGCGGACTGCCGACCAGTGGGCTGAACGCAAACACCAGGGGAGCTTCAGGGGCGAGCGGATCGACGTGCGCGCTGCCTTCATCGAGCAGCAGACGGACACCGAGGCCGCTGCCGCCGATGAACTGGCGCAGCATCGCGTCGGCCAGCGGTACCCGTTCGACGCTGCCGCGCGACACGTCGATTCGAAGGTAGCAGCCGTGGTAACCGAAGGGCACGTTACCCTCCTACGTCGGCTGACAGGATCAGCACGCGGTCCTCGTCTCGGAGAGGCGTCTTGGGGTCGCTGATAAATCGATCGCCGTTCAGGCTGGCGGCCAGGGAGGGGTGGAGCCGATCGACGGCGATAAGCTCAGCCAGCCCGGGCATGCGCGTTGCCAGCGTCTCGAGCAACCGGCCCAAGGTCTCCGCCTCAACGTCGATTTCGGCGATGCCGGCGCGTTCACGAGGAACGCCGAGAAACTCAACATGCATAAGGGCGACTCTTCAGGATGGTAGCATGGCCATTGATCGTAAAAATCCGATGAGCGATCCCACTCACCAGTCCGCGCCACCCTCGACCTCGAGCGTTCCCGCCCGCGGCAAACGCGGCCGCGTGCGTTCCACACCGAAGGGGCGGCGCGTTGAGCCGGAGGCGCGTGCCGAGGTACTCGCCCTGCTCGGCGATGCGCCACGTCGCCGTGATTTGCTGATCGAGTACCTCCACAAGATCCAGGACCGCTATGGGTGCCTGCAGGCGCAGCACCTGGTCGCGCTCGCGAACGAGCTGAAGATGGCAATGGCGGAGGTCTACGAAGTGGCGACGTTCTACCACCACTTCGACGTGGTGAAAGAGGGAGACACGCCGCCACCCGCGATCACCGTCCGCGTCTGCGATTCGATCGCCTGCGAACTTGCGGGGGCACACGATCTGCTTGCCTCGCTGCAAAGCCAGCTCGGCGCGGGCGTCCGCGTGTTGCACGCTCCGTGCGTGGGCCGCTGCGAGACCGCACCGGTCGCGGTCGTCGGTCAGCATCCGATCCCGCACGCCACCGCCGCAAAGGTGTCGGCGGCCGTTGACGCGGGCGACGTGACGCATCCCACCAGCGGCATCGTCACTCCCGGCCACATTGACTACGCCGGATACCGCGCGGCCGGTGGCTACGCGCTCGCCGCCGCGTGCATGGCCGGCAGCAAGACACCGGCGGACGTCGTAACCGTAATGGAGGACTCGGGCCTGCGCGGCCTCGGTGGCGCCGGCTTCCCCGCCGGCCGCAAATGGAAGCTGGTGTCGGCCGAGCCTGCTCCGCGCCTGCTGGCGATCAACATCGACGAGGGCGAGCCCGGGACGTTCAAGGACCGTTACTACCTCGAGCGCGATCCGCACCGCTTTCTCGAAGGCGCCCTCATCGCGGCGTGGGCGGTCGGCATCGACGCGATCTACGTCTACCTTCGGGACGAATATCACGGCTGCCGCGAGATCCTCGAACGCGAGATCGCTGCGTTACAAGCGAATCCGCCATACGCCATTCCAGCGATCCATCTTCGACGCGGAGCCGGCGCGTATATCTGCGGCGAAGAATCGGCGATGATCGAATCGATCGAAGGCAAGCGGGGTGAACCTCGCCTTCGTCCGCCGTACGTGGCGCAGGTCGGCCTGTTCGGCCGTCCCACCCTCGAGCACAACATGGAGACGCTGCACTGGGTGCGCGAGATTCTCGAGAAAGGGCCGGCCTGGTTTGCCGGCCACGGCCGCCACGGCCGGAAGGGACTGCGCTCGTTCTCGGTCAGCGGCCGCGTTAAGAAGCCGGGCGTGCACCTGGCTCCGGCCGGCATTACGCTGCGTGAGCTCGTCGACGAATATTGCGGCGGCATGCTCGAAGGGCACGAGCTCTACGGCTATCTGCCGGGCGGCGCGTCCGGCGGCATTCTGCCCGCGTCGAAGGCCGATGTGCCGCTCGACTTCGACACGTTGAACGAGTACGGCTGCTTCATCGGCTCGGCGGCGATTATCGTGCTGTCGAACCATGATTCGGCGGCTGGCGCGGCGCGAAACGTGATGAAGTTCTTCTCCGAAGAATCGTGCGGCCAGTGCACGCCGTGCCGCGTCGGCACCGTCAAAGCGCTGACGTTGATGGAAGCGAAGCAGTGGGACGCCCCGCTCCTGCAGGAGCTGTCGCAGGCGATGATGGATGCGTCGATTTGCGGCCTGGGCCAGGCGGCGCCCAATCCGATGCTGACCGTGTTGAAATACTTTCCCAGGGAAGTCGAGTAATGCACCAGAAGCTGACCGCCGTCGCGACCAAGCCCGTGTCGTTCACGCTGAACGGACAGACCGTGGTCGTCCCCGCGGACCAGACGATCCTCGAAGCCGCCGAGCAGCACGGGGTCGAGATTCCGCGCCTCTGCTACATGGAGGGCATGCGGCCGGACGGTAACTGCCGCACCTGCATGGTGGAAATCAAAGGCGAGCGGGTGTTGGCGCCGTCCTGCTGCCGCTATCCCAAGGACGGGATGGAGATCACCACCAACAGCGCGCGAGCGCTGATCAGCCAGAAGATGTCGATCGAGCTGCTGCTATCGGACGTGCCCGAGCGGACGTACACGCTCAACTCCGAGCTCGATCTCTGGGCCAGGAAGCTCGGCGTCGGCAAGCCGCGCTTCGCGCCGCGCCATCAGCCGGTTGCAGATCTCTCGCATCCGGCGATGTCGGTGCACCTCGACGCCTGCATCCAGTGCAAGCGCTGCGTCCGCGCCTGCCGCGAAGAGCAGGTCAACGATGTCATCGGCTACGCCTTCCGCTCCGGCGCATCGAAGATCGTCTTCGACTTCGACGATCCGATGGGCGACTCGACGTGCGTCGCCTGTGGCGAGTGCGTCCAGGCCTGCCCGACCGGCGCGCTGATGCCCGCCAGGGATGCCGGCGCCATCGTGGCCGACAAGCAGGTCGATTCGGTGTGTCCGTACTGCGGCGTCGGCTGCCAGCTCACCTATCAGGTGAAGGGGAACACCATCCTCTACGTTCAGGGAAAGGACGGTCCGGCGAACGCGAACCGGCTGTGCGTGAAGGGCCGCTACGGCTTCGACTACGTGCAGCATCCGCATCGCCTCACCAAACCGCTCGTGCGCAAGGCGGGCGTTCCCAAGCACAAGGATTTCGTCGTCGATCCCGAACATTGGCAGGAGGTGTTCCGCGAGGCTACCTGGGAGGAGGCGCTCGACTTCGCCGCCAAAGGCCTGCGCGACACCCGCGATACATACGGCAAGCGGTCGCTCGCCGGGTTCGGCTCCGCCAAAGGCACCAACGAAGAAGCGTATCTGTTTCAGAAGCTGGTGCGCACCGGCTTCGGGTGCAACAACGTCGATCACTGCACGCGCCTGTGCCATGCGTCGAGCGTTGCCGCGCTGATGGAAGGCATCAATTCCGGCGCAGTCTCGAACCAGGTCCGCGACGCGGTCCATTCGGAAGTCATCTTCGTGATCGGCGCCAATCCCACCGTGAATCACCCGGTCGCTGCGACGTGGCTAAAGAACGCCGCCAAGTTGGGGGCGAAGCTGATCCTGGCCGACCCGCGCCGCAGTGATTTGGCCCGGCACGCCACCTACTACCTGCAGTTCAATGCCGACACCGATGTGGCGCTGCTCAATGCCATGCTGAACGTAATCGTCGAGGAGGGTCTCACAGACGAGGCGTTCATTCGCGATCGCACCTCCGGTTACGAAGCGCTCGCGGAAAACGTGAAGATGTTCTCGCCGGAGCGGATGGCGCCGATCTGCGGCATCGACGCGAAGACGATCCGCGAAGTCGCCCGGCTGTATGCGACCTCGAAGGCGTCGATCATCTTCTGGGGCATGGGGATCTCCCAGCACATTCACGGCACCGACAATGCCCGCTGCCTGATCGCGTTGGCACTCTCGACCGGACAGATTGGCAAGCCAGGTTCGGGGCTGCATCCGCTGCGCGGGCAGAACAACGTGCAGGGCGCGTCGGATTCCGGCTTGATCCCGATGTTCTATCCCGACTATCAGCGGGTAGGAACTCCCGAGGCGCGGCAGCGGTTCGAGACTCTGTGGCACACCCCGCTCGATCCGGATCCGGGGCTCACCGTCGTCGAGATCATGAACGCCGCCAAGAAGCACGAGATCCGCGGGATGTACGTCATGGGCGAGAACCCCGCGATGTCCGATCCGGACGTCGATCACGCGCGCGAAGCGCTCGCCGCGCTCGATCACCTGGTGGTGCAGGACATCTTCCTTACGGAAACGGCCTATCTCGCCGATGTCGTGCTGCCCGCCACCGCGTGGCCCGAGAAAATCGGCACCGTGACCAACACCGATCGCATGGTGCAGCTCGGGCGCAAGGCGATCGAACCGCCGGGTGACGCCCGGCCGGACTTCTGGATTCTCAATGAGCTCGCGCGCCGCGTCGGCGTCGATTGGTATTACGACCATCCACGAGACGTCTTCAATGAGATGCGGACGTGCATGGACTCGATCGCCGGCATCACCTGGGATCGACTCGAGCGCGAGTCGTCTGTCACCTATCCGTGCGTGCAAGTGGGCGATCCCGGCGACCCCGTCGTGTTCTGCGACACCTTTCCGACGAAATCAGGACGGGCCACAGTTCGTACCGGCCGACCTGATTTCCGCGGCGGAGCGGCCAGACGCTGAGTACCCGATGGTGCTCATCACCGGTCGGCAGCTGGAGCACTGGCACACCGGCTCGATGACGCGCCGCGCGTCGAACCTCGACTTCATCGAGCCGGAACCGGTGGCGTCGCTGCATCCACTCGATCTCGAAGCGATGACGATCGCACCGGGCGGAATACTCACGATCGAATCGCGGCGCGGCCGCATCGCGCTCTACGCGCGCGCCGACGACGGCACGCCGCGAGGCACGGTGTTCGTGCCGTTCTGTTTTTACGAAGCCGCGGCCAACATGCTGACCAACCCGGTGCTCGATCCGTTCGGGAAGATTCCGGAGTTCAAGTATTGCGCGGTGAGAGTAACCGAGGGCGGGCCGGTGCCCACCCGGATGAGTTTCGGCGGCGGGGTCCTGCTGCCAGGACAAGCGTCCTAGGCCACCGATTAACACCGATAGGCACTGATTATCGGTGTCAATCGGTGGCCCAGCGCTCGACAGGGATCGACAGCAGCAGATACCGCTTGCGCAGCTCCACCACGTGCGCCGGCAGCTCCTGGGTCGTAAACTCGCCAGCGCGGCAGCGGTCGCGTAGCCGGCGAATCTCGAAGCGATAGAGGTCGTTGATCTGCTCGCGCAGGAGCGCCACCGGCGTGTCGGCGCCCGGCCGCAAGCCGTGCTCCGCCAGCGCCTCGAGCACTTCAGGTTTCAGGCTTGGCACTTCAACAAGTACAGCGACACCTCGAGCTCAGCCGTCGTCGGCAGGCCCGGGGTGGCGCGTGCGCGAGTATAGGCGGCGCACGCGGCAATCGCGTCGCCCAGCCGATCGCTCGCGCGAGCGAGGCCGATCCACGCATTGGGCGAGCCGGTGCTTTTGGTCGCGCGCTCGTAGGCGTCTCGCGCCTCGGCAAAGCGATCCACTTCGAGCCACAGCTCGCCTTCGAGCTCGTCGATCGGTACCGGCCACTGCGCCGGTGCGCCCGCCAGGGCCATCTGTTTCGAGAGGTCGCGCGCATGATCGAGAAAGAGGGCCATCTCCTCGCGCTCCTCTTGCGCCGCGCTCACCGCGGCACGAATCGCAACCTCCGCATACCGCGCCGACGTATTGGGCAGCGCATCGAGCTCACGCAGGCGCGTATTGACCGGGCCGAGCAGCTCCACGGCGCCGCCCTTCGGCGCAAGCGCACGCGCGGCCATCCATCCCGCCATCGCGATGCGTTGCACGTCGCGCTCAGCAGCAGGCACAGACTGCCCGAGGAGTAATGCAATCAAGATGATGCGCACAGTCTGACGGTCACTCGCGTTGAATCATCGACGATGTCGGAGTCCTGAAGCCCGCGCGATTCGATCGTGAACAATCGTAATCCTACGGCATGTTCCGGCGGCGGTGGCGCACCGACGCCGACCCACGTGTTCATACCCAGGTGATGATGATAGCCGCCCGCCGCCACAAACAAGGCCCCGGGATAACCCCGCACCGTTGGTTCGAACCCGACCTGGCCGCAGTACAAGGCCTCGGCAGAATCGAGATGTGGCACGTGTAAATGCACGTGGCCCATCACGGTGCCAGCCTCGAGGCCATTCCAGGGAGTGTCCGCACCAGGCTCATCGAGCAGGCTCTGTAAGTCCAGCGGATCGGTCGCCATCATGAGTTGCCCGTCCCGCATGACCCACTCCGAACGCGGCCGATCGCGGTAGATCTCGATGCCAAGCCCGTCGGGGTCGCTCGAGATACAAGGCTTCACTGACGAGGTGATCCGATGCGCCGGTCATGGGCCAACGCTTCTCCGCCAGGCGCCGCAGCGAGCGGCCGAGCGCGGCGCGCGAAGGGACGAGGATCGCGAAATGATAGAGACCGGAGCTTCGGCTGGGCTTTTGAATCGCACCCTTGTTCTCGCCCAGCTCGATCAGCGTGCGGCCGCCTTCGGGGCCCAGCCACGAGGTGCGGCCGGAGCGTTTCGATTCACGGAAGCCAAGCACATCGCGATAGAACAACACCGCCCGATCGAGATCGCGAACGGTGAGGCTCACCTGGCCGATATGAGCGTCAGCGGGTAGGGTCACCTCTTTATTGTGACGCTGGAATCCGCTGCACCGTCTTTCCTTCCGCGTTGAGAAACTCAATGCTCGAGCTGCCGTCCTCGTTGACGCGCATCACCAGCCGCGGCTTGCCTTGACCATCGGCGAGAGACACCGTGGCTGACTTGTCGCTGTTCTTGCCTACGAACACGCGACGCGGGCCTGCCGGCGCCCTCGCGCGCACGGCCTTCACGGCGGCGTCTCGCTGCGGCCCCTCGGGAAGCGCGTTCGCTTCGTTGAGGCCGCGGATCAAGTCGCTCAACGGTTGCTCGGATCGATCCCACACCTGCAGGCCGGCCGATCGTTGGCCGTTGTTCTCGCTGTAGGTGATGCCGATGGTCTGATCCTGCTTCAGCTGATCGAACATGATGCCGGCATTGGCGCGGCGGCCGTTGTCGTCGGTGCCGGTGTAGGTGAGGCCACCCACCTCATCCCCTTCATCGTTGAAGAACAACATGCCGGCCACCGGCCGCGGCCGGTTGATCGTCACACCGTCCATGACGCCGGGATGCATACGGTCCTTGTTCGACAACACGAACCGCAACGTGCCGTTGGCATCGACGACGTTCAACCGCTGCACGGTCAGCTCATCGATGCGCTGGGTGGAGGTTTGCTGCGTGAAGGCGGTGACGGAAAGAAACGCCGCCAGGCAGAAGCTCATGGCGGCGTAGATTTGCAGGACCCGTAGCTGGCGCCGGAGAGGCATTCTCATTCGGTCATCTTAAACCCGCTGACACGAACGTACACACGAAGGCACGGAGACACGAAGTAAATCTTGGAAATACCAGTGCCGGTTAGCAGCACTGGCGTTTGAAACACGTCTCCGTGCCTTCGTGAACTCCGTGCGTACGTACTGTCGGCTATTGAATTCGCGCGCGAAGGGCCGCCCGATCGACTTCGATCCCGTTGATCACCATGCGCGAGATGCGGCGGGTGTTGGTGATGTCGTCAAGCGGGTTAGCGTCGAGAACCAGGAAATCGGCATCAAGGCCACGCTTAAGCGAACCCTTGTTCGGAAGCCTGAGAAATTCGGCTGAGCGGCTGGTGGCGGCGACGATGCCCTGCGCCGGGGTCATCCCCGCGTCGACCATGGCTTGCAGCTCGAGCTGCTCCGCCATGCCGAACAGGTGATCTTCGAGGCCGGTATCGGCGCCGAGGATCAGTTTCGCTCCCGCCTGGCTTAACTTTGCAATGCTCTGCTCGAGGATCTTGTAGCGCTCACGCGCGCCCTC
Source organism: uncultured Acidimicrobiia bacterium (assembly GCA_963784445.1). Lineage (GTDB taxonomy): Bacteria > Acidobacteriota > Vicinamibacteria > Vicinamibacterales > UBA2999 > 12-FULL-67-14b. The sequence goes on from CAWARO010000006.1 coordinate 348,137, forward strand.
AACGCCCTTGGGATCACGTTTCGCAAAGTACGCCCGCATGCGAGTGAGCACCGGCGTGCTCACTGACTCGGACAATAACCTGGTCATCGGATCGCCAGCGGCCAGCCACGGCGGCACCGATGCGTAGGTACTGCGTCGCGGAAATGACAAGTTGCCCATCGCGTACGTCCCGCGCTTCACCATCGTCGCGATCAACGCGTCATCCATGACCTTGTCGCGAACGAGATGCGCGAAGCCGTCGATGCCGGCGTCGACGAGGTCAACCGCATCGTCGTGATAGAAGACATGCGCGATCACCGGAAGGCCGCGCACATGGGCTTCGTCGATGATCACCCGATAGAGCGCCGCCGGCAGTTTGGGCGCGCGGCCGTTACGATCGTCGACCCAGATCTTGACGCTGTCGACCTTGCGGGCGGCGAGATCCCGGACGGCGTCTCGCGATTCGCCTTGAGTCGTGACCTCGTATGCAATCCCGGCGTACACCGTGCCGCCGGGACCGGCATTCGGTGAGCCGATGCCGCGGCCGGCAATCATCAACCGCGCGGTATCCAGCTTGCCTTGCTGCTGCTCGGCACGCATGTCGTACAGCAGATTTCCGCTCTCGATGCCTTGCGACTGCACGACGGAGACGCCAAAGTAGAGAGCGCGATTGAGATCGTTGAGCACCGTATCGCGCGTGTAGTTTTCCTTGACGTAGCTCGTGCCGCGCTGGAATCCCGGATGGACATGCGCAGCAATCAGCGCGGGCATCACCGTCTTGCCAGACAGATCCACGCGCCGAACACCCGCCGGCGCCTTGACGGCAGCGACGCTGCCGACCTCCGCGATTACTCCACCTTCGACCAGGATGGCGCCCTGCTCGATCGCTGGTGAGCTGTCGCCGATGATGATGCGAGCGCCTTCATAGAGCGTCGCTGGCACCTGCGCCTGAAGCGACACCGACAAAAGCGCCGCAGCGACACCGAGGCTAAGGGTTTTCACTGACACATCTTTAACACGATGGGGGCCGGATCCCCCGGCCAAAGCCGAGGGCTATATGGTCAAGAAGGATGAAGCCGGGGGCTATTTGCCGGCGGTCCAGCGGATGGCCGCGACCAACTGGGCCTGAAAACGCGAATCGCGCCAGGTCGCGGGGAAATGGCCCAGCGCGTTGTAGTAGGCACGGCCGTTACCAAACGAATGCGCCCATACCAGCGGATAGTCACCAGACGCGCCAACGGACGCCGCATCCAGCCGCATCAGAACCTGAACGCGCGGCCGCGGGTTTTCCTGGAAGGTATAGAACTCCTCCTCCAGCGCGAAGGCGTCACGAACGCCGGCAGCGGGGTGTGACGCATCTTCCACGATCACCCATCCTTGTTGCGTCCAGGGATGTTCCTTGAAGTACGCCCCGACCAGGCGGCCGTAGTCAGGGAACTCATAAAGCGTGTCAGTGGCGCTGTGAATGCCGATGAAACCCTTGCCGCCATTGATCGCGTCGATCAAGGCCGTGCGTTGCGCCGTCGTAAACGGCAACTCGCCGCTCGTCAGCGCAAACATGACGACGTCGATGTCAGACAATCCGGCGGCGCTGATTCGGCTCAGATCCTCGGTGGCGCTGATGGTAAACCCGCTGGCGGGCGCCAGCGCGGTCAGGACGTCACGAGCCGTTGCAATCGCGTCGTGGCGGAAGCCGGCCGTGGCGGTCAGCATGAGCACGCGAATTGTCGGACCGGTTGGTGTTGGCGCGGTCGGCGACGAAGCCGCGGGCTGCTTACAGGCGACCGCGCATGCCAGTGAGAGGATCAGCCACGCTTGACGCATACGAAGAGCTCGTAGTGACCGGGCTCGAGCTCCGAATGATCGAACGGAACCACTCGGGGCTCGAATCCCGCTTGCCGAAAGAGTCGCAGCCACGTGTCGCGCGGAAACATGCCTTCGATGTGCCGATCGTGAACGACGGTGATGGAGCCATCGGAGTCGCGCAGCACGTATGTGTAATCAGTGGTGCAGGTCGAGTCATCAGGATCCGGGTCCCACGACCATTCGAGATAGCGCATGGCGCGTGTCCCGCCATCATGCCCGCCGCAATCGGTGTCAGCCTTGAAGTTCTCGCGAATGTGATCCGGCGCAAACAGCGCGACGCCACCGGGACGGCAATGCACAAACGCGGTCTCGATGGCCCGGGCGACATCCGGCTCGCTGGTCAGGTACGAAATCGCATCGTGCACGAACACCGCGTCAAACTGACGGTTCAACCGCACGGTGCGCATGTCGCCGACGTGATGCTCGCACTCCGGATTGAGACTGCGGCTATGCTCCAGCATGCCGTCTGAGAGATCGGTGAGCACCAGTTTCTTCACTCGATGCTTCATGTGCGACGCGTTGTTCCCGCCACCGGCTCCCAGCTCCAACATCGTTTCGATTGGAGCGGTGGAAACGTTCGTCATCGCATCGAAATAGAACGCGGCTTCCTCCGCGTAGTCCGCGGGCGCGGACATCAGCGGCCACCAGTCAGCCAGCTCGTTATAGAGCTTTGTCATCACGCGTCCAGGTCAGATCCTCATGGTTTCGGAATCCGCAACGTGCTGATCATCGCGCTGCCGCTCGCCGCGAACATCAGGGCCAGCGGGTGGAGTTCTGCGGGTCCAATTCTCGTCACGCCGAACCAGAGGCTATCGCCGACGCGCCCGAGGTATTGCGCGATGCCGAGGATGATCACCAGCAGCACGCTCGTCGGAATCGGCGTGCCCTCGAAGTACTTCACCTTCCCCGTGCTTTCATCCGCAAGCGCGGAGGCGGTCACGTTGAATCGCGCCAGACGGCTGACACCACACACCACGAAATACGTGAGGATCAACATGTCCCAGCCGCCGCGCATGCCGAGCGTGAAGCCGAGCACCGCCGGCGCCACGCCAAATGAAATGACATCGGCCAGCGAATCCAGGTCCGCGCCCAGCACCGACTGGCGCTTCTTGTCCAATCGCGCCACATAGCCGTCGAGCACGTCGAACACCAGCGCGGCCGGCAGCAGGATAAAGGCCGCCCATAAGAAACGCGGGCGGTTGGTGGCCAGGTAATCCAGGCACAGGAAAATCGAAATGGTGCCGCACGACGCGTTGGCGATGGTGATGAGGTCGGCCCAGGTGTACGACCTGAGCATGGACATATGCCGGCGCCGTTCGGCCACGGTCGAAGCGTAGCATCTCTGTGTCTAACCTGCGTCTAATCGGTGGACCGTTAACCTTTTCCCGGCCATTCCGTATTGATGGGTATGAAACAGCGCCTCCTCATCCCGGTGCTCCTGGCCGTTGTCGGCTTCTGCAGCCCTGCCCCGGCCGGCGCCCAGCCGCCGGCGCCCACGCCCGTGCCGGACACCGTCCACGTCGTGCAGGCTGCGGAGAATACGCGCGAGCAGCTTCGCAGCGTCCTGCGCACATATCCGGACTCGGTGGCCGAAATCCTGCGGCGCGATCCGAGCCTGATGAGCCGCGCCGACTACATGGAGCCGTATCCGCAGCTGGCCCAGTTTCTCGCCCAGCATCCGGAGATTCCCCGCAACGTCGAGTACTACTTCGAGGGTTATCAGGGCTGGCCGAGCCGGCATCAGCTTGATCCGGAGTACGAGGCGCTCGGTGTGTTGCTCGGCGGGCTGGCGGGATTCCTAGTGATGAGCGCCCTCATCAGCGTCCTGGTCTGGCTCGTGCGCGCGGTGATCCAGCATCGCCGCTGGCTCAAGGCCTCGCAGGTCCAGGCCGACGTGCATTCGAAACTGATGGACCGCATGACCACGAATGAGGAGCTGCTGGCCTATATCCAAAGTCCGGCCGGGCGGCGTTTCCTCGAGGCCGTGCCGCAGAAACCTGAGGCGGAAGTGCCGGGCTTCAGTGCGCCGGTCGGCTCGATCCTCTGGTCGATGATGGCCGGTATCGTCTTCGCCACGGTTGGGGCCGGGTTCTGGGTCGCGGCCGGCACCATCGGCGACGATGTGCAGCGGGCCTTCACGGTGGTGGGCGTGATCCTGTTCTCACTCGGCGTCGGATTTCTCATCGCCGCGCTGATGGCCTTTGTCGTCTCGTCGCGTCTTGGGCTGTTCGGATCTCGCTTGACTCCGCAATCGGACTCCGGCCATGCGTGAGTTCACCCTCACCGACATGGAACGCCTCGGCGCCCTCGACGAAGCCGAACGGACGTTCCAGATGACCGAGGAGGCGTTCCGCACGTTCTACGAACTGACGGCGCGTCCGGTGCGCGTCTATCTTGGTCGCATGACGGGGGACGACCGTCTCGCCGACGACCTGCTCCAGGAGACGTATTACCGCTTCCTGCGAGCGAATGTCGCGTTCGACAATGACGATCACCGGCGGCGGTATCTGTATCGCATTGCCACCAACCTGATTCATGACCATCGGCGCCGGCCGCATGTCGAAGTGGCGTCGGCCGTTCTTCCAGAACCGCAACATCCGGCGTTCACCGAGCCCAAGCTTGCCGAGCGCGCGGCGCGTCGCATCGACTTGCAGCGGGCGATGACCCGTCTCAAGCCGCGCGAGCGCAGCATGCTGTGGCTCGCCTACGCGCTCGGCTGGTCGCATGAAGAAATCGCCGCCTCGATCGGTGTCAAGACCGGCAGCCTGAAGCCGATGTTGCATCGTGCGCGGCAACGGCTCGCCGGGCTGCTGAAAACTGGAGGCCCTTCGTGACCCGCACGGAGTGCACGCACGAATCGGCCGTGGTCAACGCGGTGCTGTCGGGCCAATGGCCAGAGCGCTGCGAAGACGCGCTCGTCGCTCACACCCTTGAGTGCGAGATATGCAGCGAGGTGGCGTCCATCAGCACGCTGATGCAACACGATGCGGAGCGTTCACGGTATGAGACGCACGTGCCGGCGTCGGGGCAAGTCTGGTGGCGCGCCGCCATTCGCGCGCGCCTCGACTCCACGCAAGCGTCAACGCGCCCCATGACCTGGCTGCACGGCATCACCGCCGCTGCGGCGATTGGCGTGTTGCTCGCATTGATGAGCGCGGCGTGGCCGATGTTGACGCCGATGCTTGAACGTGGTTGGACGATGGCGGCTGGGTATTTCCCGAGTGCGGATGTCGCCACCGCCGTGGCCAACGGGTTGCGGCTAAGCGCGATGCTCGGATTGATCGCGGCGGCGCTGCTGCTCCTGGCGCCGCTGGCGCTGTACTTCGCGTTATCTGACGATTAGGTACGTAGGGGCGGGACTTTCGTCCCGCCCTCCGTACGGCCGGGTACGGGTCATCGACGGAGCGGCTGATCCAACATATCCCACTTGTACGCGGCGGCCACGCGCTGCTGGACTTCCGCGATCAGGCGGCCACCCGCGTCGCCATTGGTCATCGCGGCAAAGCCATACCCTTTGATCTTGTGGACGAACAGGAGGCATTGAAAGCCCCAGTTCGATCCGCCGTGATCGAGGTACCAGCCTTCGCCGCGTTTTGAGATTGACATGCCGATCGCAAAGGGTCCCACACCGACTGGACTCGCCATCTCGTTCGCCATCGCGCGATTGAGCACGCGATTCGATCGACCCTGGATCGATTTCTGGATCTCGATACCGAACCGCGCGAGATCTGGAGACGTGGTCCATAACCCCGCGGCCGCCAATTCGGGATAGACGTGCCACTTCACATCACCCGCGGCGCCGCTGCGATTATGCGCGCGCGCGGCATTGCGATCGCGCTCCGCCGAGAGCGGCTGCTCGTAGGCGCTATGCGCCATACCGAGCGGCTTGAGGACGGTGTCGCGCATCATCTCGTCGAACGGCCGCTTCATCACGTCGGTCATCAGTAATTGAACGAGCGTGACACCGCCGCCTGAGTATTTGAAGGACGTCAAGGGAGGGCGCGCGACAACGACGTTGGCGACGTTGGAGGGCGGCGCACCGTCGAGAATCTGCACCAGTGTGGGAACGGGAGTGCCAGGCTTGTAACCGGGAAATCCGAATCCATCATCCGTACCCGAGGTGTGGCTGAGGAGACCGCGCAACGTCACCGGCTGCTTGGCCGTCGCGTCACTCGCGGGCACCTTCCATGACGTCAGCATCGTATTGACGTCCTGATCCAGATTGAACCGGCCGTCCTGGACGGCCTTGAGTACCGCCATCGCCGCAACCGGTTTGCTGATCGACGCCGCCTGGAACAGCGTGTCGGGCGAGACCTTCGTCGCGGCCGTCACATCCGCGAGTCCATATCCCTTCGACCAATGAATGTCGAAGTCCCGGATCACCGCGATGCTCATGCCGGGCACCGCGAGCTTCTGCATCGCGGCGTCGAGCGTCAACTCGACGAGGTCTCCGGTGCGACCCGACTGCGGCCCTTCGATCAGCGTCGCGTACGAGTCGGCCGCTGGTTGCGCACCCGTGGTGCAGCACAGCAACAGTAGAGCGATGATCACAGTTGTCGGAAGGTTGCGCATGTTTATTCCTTTTTCAGCTCGACCCAATGCGTCAGGGCGTTGCCCACCCGCTTGGCAGGCAGCGAGAGCGCCGTCATACCGCCGACCAGTGCGCCACTTCGCAATTTGAGCGTCACGCTGAGCGTGTGCGGCGTGCGGCTCGCGTCTTCCGTACCGATGTCGCCCATCATCGTTCCGGTGAGAAATCCGTTTGACAGAGAGACGCGGTTCAGCAGCGTCTCCAACTGGGTGCCGAGACGCGCGTGCACGTCGCCGTCCTTCTGAATCGTGATCGTCAGCGGCACGGCTGCTTTGTGGGTGTGCACCAGGCCGGTCCACGTACCGACAAGTTCGGCGGACGGCTCGAAGGCCGGCGGCGGCGTAAATGGGCCGCCCGGCTTTCGCACGGCGTCGGCCAGCACCGCCTTCACGATTTCGTCCATCACCTGCCCGGCCACTGGATGCGATCCCGCATTCGTGAGCACGACGATCGCGATCTTCTCGGCGGGAAACAAACGCAGCGCGGTGGAGACGCCGCCCATGCCACCGGTGTGAGAGACGCTGCGGCGGCCGCCTGAATATTCGTTTGTCGCCCAGCCGATGCCATAACCCTGTCCGGCGCCGGCGTCGGCAGTCGCTTTCTGCATTTCATCGATCGCGCCATCGCTCAGGATGGGTTTCTGATCGGGAAGCCTGGACTTCACGTGGAACATGCCGAACCTGACCAGGTCGTGCGCGCTAGCGTAGATCGCCGATCCACCCGGATGGTCAAAGCCGTAGAACGGAATAGGCAGTCCGTCGGTTCCATAGCGCACGGCCTGCTGCTTCTGCAGCGCGGCATCGACGTCGACCGACATGTGCGTGAGGCCTAGCGGCACGAAGACTTCGGTGCGCATGAAGTCGCGATAGCTTTTCGCCGACACCCGCGAAATCACGTAGTCGAGGATGCCGTAACCGAGGTTCGAGTAATGGTAGCGCTCGCCGGGTGCCGTCACCGTATTGCCATAGCGCAGAATCGTTTCGTCTCGTGACGGTGCGCGATACGGCTCGTCCTCGTAGAAGAACTGGTAGTGCAACGGCAGGCCGGCGGTGTGATTGGCGACCTTCCGCACGGTGACCGCCGCCGGATCGCCGATGCGGACGTTGATCTTCGCGTCGCCAAGGTAGTCGTTGATCGGCCGATCGAGATCGATGAGTCCGCGCTCTTTGAGAATCATCAACGCTGTCGCGGTGATTGGCTTGGAGATTGACGCGAGCGAGTACAGCGTATGGGCGGTCGCGGGCACACGGTTCTCGCGATCGGCCCATCCGAACGCCTCCTCCCACACGATGCGTCCGTCACGCGCCACCGCAACCGCCACGGACGGTACCTGACGTTCGGTCATCTGGCGCTGAATCAGCGCGCGGACGCCGTCGAACGAATGCGCGGCCGGCGGCGCGCTCTGCGCGGCAAAGACCGAACCCAGGAGGCCTAGCGTCAGCAGCAGCTTTCCCATCGGTGCTACTCCAGGAACAGGTAAAGTGTCGGCGTGCGGCGGTCGCGACGGATACAAATCATACTCGTGCTTCTGCTCTTCGCAGGCGTCGTCCGTCCCAATCAGGGCGTCACGGCGCGGTTGCAGGTGGCAGGATCGTGCGCGGCGAACACTGAGGGCGGGGCCGACGCGGATCTCTACTGCATCGAACTGTTGCCCGCGATGAGCATCGACGGCGTGACAGGCACGGCGCGTCTACTCTCGCCGCCGTCACCGTTCGGCGTGGCGGTGACCCCGGCCGGCGAGCATCAATACGACATCCAGTTTGACGTGCAAGGACTGCCGGAGCCGTCCACACTCGGCCAGTACCCGAACCTACGTGGCCTGGGCGACCACCCCGCAAATGCATCCGGTCGTGAAACTTGGGGTGATCGCCAACGGGCGCACGACGCTCGGGCGCATCACCTTCGATCGGACCTTGCTTTTGATCACCGCCGAGGCCTCCGCGTCGGTCCGCGAGCGGTCGGGACGGCTCGTCCTGCGGGGAACCTCCGCGGCGGTGCGCATGCAACCGCACGATCTCGCGTTCCTGTTGGCCGGGCTGCTCGACCGCAGCGATGCACCGGCGGACGCGCACGCGCATCACGCCGCCGGAGCCGCTCCGGCAGACGGGTGGACACCGCCGCCGATGCATCCGCAAGTGTCGATGCCGCCGGCCTTGATGACGTTGCGGCCGGACGTCGCGCCATACGCGCTCGCGAAGGATGACGCGATTCCGCTCGCGCGGCCGCGCGAGCTGTTGGCGCTTCGCGACGGCAGTTCGATCAGCCTCACCGCCGCGCCGGTGCGGCGGATCCTGTTCGGCCGCACCGTCACGATGCTGGGCTTCAACGGACAGTATCCAGGCCCGCTGATCCAGGTCGACGAGAAATCGACGATCACCATCCGATTCGTCAATCGCACCGACTTCCCGACCGCCGTGCACTGGCACGGCGTGCGCCTCGACAACCGCTTCGACGGCGCGCCTCACGTCACGCAGGATCCGGTGCCGCCCGGCGGCACCTTCGAGTACACCGTGCACTTCCCGGATGCGGGCATCTACTGGTATCACCCGCATCATCGCGAAGACGTCCTCCAGGATCTCGGGCTCTACGGCAACCTGCTCGTGCGGTCGCGCGACCCGGGGTTCTTCGCGCCGGCGAACCGCGAAGAGATCCTGATGCTCGACGACCTGCTGATGGGCGACGCCGGGCCGACCGAGTACGGCAGTGACGCGCCGACACACGCGCTGATGGGACGGTTCGGCAACGTGTTGCTCGTCAACGGCGAGCCGCGATGGACGTCGGGAGCTCGGCGCGGCGAAGTGGTGCGCTTCTATCTCACCAACGTATCGAGTACCCGCGTCTTCAACCTGTCGTGGCAGGGATCGCGCACGCGCATGAAAGTGGTGGCCTCTGACCTTGGCCGCTACGAGCAGGAATCGTGGGTGGACAACGTGGTGATCGCTCCCGCTGAACGCTTCGTGATCGACGCGCGATTCGAGGCGCCGGGCGAAGCCCGGTTGGTCAACCGCGTCCGGGCAATCGATCACATCCAGGCGCGGTTCTTCGAAGAGGCCCAGACGCTTGGCACGGTCCGCGTCGCCACTGCCGCTGCAACACCTGACCACGCCGCGGCCTTCAACCGCTTGCGCCGCAACGCGGACGTCGCCGCCGAGATGGATCGGTATCGGCCGCAGTTCAATCGTCCAGTCGATCACGAGCTGTCGCTCACGCTGGAGATCGGCAATGTGCCATTCCCCTTGAAGCCGCTGATGAATTTCGAGTCGGTATATCGACACCCGGTGGAATGGACCGGCACCATGCCGGAAATGGACTGGGTGGCCACCGGTAAGGCGGCGCGATGGATCCTCCGCGAGCCCACCACAACGCGCGAGAACATGGACATTCGCTGGCGCTTCCGCGTTGGCGAGGTGGTCAAGGTGCGCCTGGTGAACGACCGCCGGGCCCTGCATGCCATGCAGCACCCAATCCACATTCACGGCCAGCGTTTTCTCGTGACCGCGGTGAACGGCGTGCCAAACGAGCACCTGGTGTGGAAAGATACGGTGCTCGTGCCGACCGGCTTCACCACCGATGTGCTGCTCGAGCTATCGAACCCTGGCAAGTGGATGCTGCACTGCCATGTCGCCGAACACATCGAAACCGGCATGCGCATGGTGTTCGAGGTGGCTCAGTAGGGAACGCAGGAAGTAGGAGATCGCCCATGAAGAAAATTGCCGTCGTCCTCGCCGCCGTTGCGGTTCCGGTTGTCATCGGCGCGCAGAGCGTGAGCTCGTTCCCGCCCGCCGTCCAGGCGGTCATCAGCGTTCCTGAAACGCGCGTCGCCCTGCAGCACGTGCGCGTGGTCGACGGCACCGGCAAGGCGCCGCTCGAGGATCAGACGATCCTGATCGACAGCGGAAAGATCGTGGCGGTTGGACCGGCCGCGTCGACGGCCACTCCGGCGGGGACGCGGGTCATGGACCTCACCGGCCACACCGTGATTCCCGGCATCGTCGGGATGCACGACCACACGTTCTACACCACGCGCGGCCGCAGCGTGCAGCTCCAGTTCTCCGCGCCGCGGTTGTATCTCGCCAACGGCGTGACCACCGCGCGCACCACCGGCGGCACCTCGCCGTACCACGAGATCAACATGAAGAAGTCGATCGATCGTGGCGACACGCCCGGTCCGCGGCTGCATCTCACCGGCCCCTACCTGACCGGGCCCGGCGGGGCCGGGACGATGGCGCAGATCGGATCGACCGAGGAAGCGCGCCGCATCGTGAACTACTGGGCCGATGAAGGCGTCACCTGGTTCAAGGCCTATACCGACATCAGCCGCGAAGTGCTGCGCGCGGCGATCGTGGCGGCACACAAGCGCGGACTGAAGTTCACCGGCCATCTCTGCTCGGTCTCATTCCGCGAGGCAGTGGCGCTCGGCATCGACAATCTCGAGCACGGCCTGTTTACCAACAGCGACTTCGTGGCGAACCGGACACCCGATCAATGCTCGTCCGACATGCGCACCAGCATCCTGAAAGTGTCGATGGACGGCCCCGAGATCCGGCAGACCATCAACGAGATGGTGACCAACAAGGTCGCGATGTCGTCGACGCTGGCGGTGTACGAGCTGTCGTATCCGGATCGGCCGCCCCTCGAGGACCGTGTGCTCGAGGCCCTGTCGCCCGAAGCGCGCGAGGAGTATCTGTCGGCGCGAAAGGAGATGTCGGAGCGGGCCGGGCAGTCGACGATGCCGGAGCTGTTTCGGCGGGCGCAAGCGTTCGAGCGCGCCTTCGTGAAGGCGGGCGGATTGCTGGGCGCGGGCGTCGATCCAACCGGCGTCGGCGGCGCGCTGCCCGGGTTCGGCGATCAGCGCAATTTCGAGCTGCTGATCGAAGCCGGCTTCACGCCGGTGGAAGCCATTCAGATCATGACCTACAACGGCGCGCGGATCCTCGGCGTCGACAAGGAACTGGGGTCGATCGCGCCGGGCAAGCTCGCTGACCTCGTGGTGATCAACGGCGATCCGATCGCGCGGCCGGCGGAGATCCGCAAGACGACGATCGTGTTCAAGAACGGCATCGGTTACGACTCGGCGAAGATCCTCGCGTCCGTAAAAGGCTTGGTCGGCATTCGATAGCTGGCGGGCGGGACTAAAGTCCCCCCCTACCGTGTGGCCCCAAGGGAACGCAGCAGCGTCTCCGCCGCCTTCGCTCGGGCGGCGCGTTCAGCGGCGTCCGGACGCTGAGAGCCGCGCGTTTCGCGCGGCAGCGTCAACGCCAGCGGCGTCTGCCCTGCCTTGTTTGTGGCGTCGAGCACGGCACCGCGATCGACAAGCAACTGAATCACGCTGGTCAGCGCGGCCGCCGCGGCGGCGTGCAAGGCCGTGTCGCCGGCGGCAGTGGCCTCAGTAACACTGGCGCCGTGATCGAGGAGCAGGCGCGACGCTGTCACGAGATCGCTTTCGGGCCGTGGAATCTCGGGCGTGTCGGAGTCCTGGATGCCAAGCCGAGCCACGTCGGACGGCCGCACCTCGTGGGGCACTTCGGCGCCCGCGGCCACGAGCAGCGGGTGCGTGCCGTTCGAAAGCGCCAGCGATGCCGATGCGCCGCCGGCCAGCAGCATCCGCATCAAATCCATCTCGAGATACACGGTCGCGACAAACAGCGGCGTTGCGCCAGTCCACGCATTGGTCAACGCCCATTGCGATCCGAAGCGGCGCACCGGACTGCCCTTGGTCAATCGCGCGTTGGGATTCGCGCCCTTGGCGAGCAGCGCCTTCACTGTCTCGCCATCACCGCGGAGCACGGCCGCATGCAGCGCGGCGTAGCCCGCGCCCGCGGCATTGGCGTCAGCGCCGCGCTCGATCAGTAACCGGGCCACGGGACCGTGGCCGGAGAACGCGGCCAGCACCAGCGCGGAATTGCCGTCCGCCGCAGTGTCGTTCACGTCGGCGCCGCGATCGAGCAGCACACGGGCTGATTCGACATCACCGCTCGACGCCGCGAACAACAGCGCCGTGCTGCCGCCTGCTTCGATCTGGTGCGCATGCTCCTTCGCCGTCTTCACCCCCGGCGGACCCTGGTCGAGCATCACCGTCAATTTCCGCACGGTGGTTCGCGCTCGCAGGTCGGCGCCGCGATCGAGCAGCAGTTTCACGATCTCGGGGTGACGCTGCGACACGGCCCACATCAACGGGGTCTGCTTGCGTTCGCTTTCCGTGGCGTTCACGTTGGCGTTCTTCGCCAGCAACGCGCGCACCGCGGCAGTGCTGCCAGTGCGTGCCGCGCGCATCAACGGCGTGACACCGGTTTCAGAAGCGGCATTCGGATTCGCGCCCAGCTCGAGCAGCCGCTCGACGATGGGGGCGTGGGCGTTGTCGGCGGCAATCGCCAGCGGCGTGATCGCCAGATCGTTGGCGGCGTCGGCTTTGGCACCGCCGCCGATCAAGAGGCTGAGGATCTCGACGTTGCCATGATAGGCGGCCCAATGCAGCGCCGTGGCGCCGTCGCCTTCGGTGGCAGTGACGTCGGCACGCTGTTTCAAGAGCGCCCGCACCGCCGCCACATCATTGCGTTTCGCCGCTTGCACCAGGGGCTGATCGCCAGCCGCAAACACCACTGCGATTGCAAGCGACGCCGCGATTACGCCACCGCACACCCGGCGACAGGAACTCCACCCGATCACAAACGCGCCCCGATCAATCGATGTTGAACGCGCCGGTGCTGTTGCCGTGGCGTTCGGTGGCGACACCGAGCTTATTGAGCATGGTGACGTGAAGGTTCGCCAGCGGCGTACCTGCCGGCGCCTTGATGTGACGGCCGCCCTTCAACTGCCCGCTACCGCCGCCGACCAATAGGATCGGCAGGTTCAGGGGAATATGGCCGTTGCCCTCGCTCATGCCGGCGCCGTAAAGAATCGCCACGTGATCGAGCAGCGAGCCATCGCCATCAGGCGTCTGCTGCATCTTCTCGACGAAGTAGGAGAACAACTGCACGTGATAGTGATTAATCTTCGCGCACTTCTCCATGCGCGAGGGATCGCGGCGGTGATGCGAAATCGGATGATGCGCATCGGGCACGCCAATCTCGGGGTAGGTGCGGCCGCTGAATTCGCGGCCGATCATGAATGTGGCCACGCGCGTCACGTCGCCCTGGAACGCCAGCAGCTGCAGATCGAACATCAACTTGGCGTGCTCGGCGAACGACTCCGGACTGTCGGCGGGGCGATTGACGACCGGCACTTCGGCGTTGTGCGCAATGGCGCGGGCGATGCGCCGCTCGACGTCGCGAACGCTGTCGAGGTACCCGAGATCTTCGACCGGTCGGCCGGGCTGACCCGGCCGCGAAGGCTCGCCACCTCGCTCACCAGCGAATCGAGGATGCTTTCGCGCTCGCGCATCCGGGTGCGCCGCGCGCCGGCATCGGTGGTGGCGCTATCGCCGAACAAGCGCTCGAATGCAGCGCTGGGCGACTGCTCCATCGGCAACGGGGATTCCGGACCGGCCCACGAAATAGTGCCGGTATACACGCAGCTGCGTCCGAAGTCGCAGGTCGCGCCGGAGTCCACCGATTCGAGCGCGATCTCGAGCGACGGTAGCGCCGTGTCCTGGCCGGCGGCCCTGGCCACCAACTGATCGACAGAGATGCCGGCGCGAACCGCGCGGCCCGGTGTAGTGTCGGTCAGAAAACGCGTGCTGGCGTCGGCGTGGTTGTTGAACTGACGCTCACCCGGTGGCGGCGGCGGCACGCTGTCGAGACCGCTCACTACGAGCAGGCGATCGCGAAACGGCTCGAGCGGCTTGAGCGTGGGCGTGAACTCGAATCCCGCGCCTTCGGTGGTTGGGTACCACTGCGCGGGGATCACGCCGTTGGGCACGTAGACGGCGCCGAACCTGGTCACCGGCTTGGCGGCCGTCTGCGCGAGGGCGGTCATCGCCGGCACCATGGAATCGAGCAGCGGCAACGCTACGGTGGCGCCCATGCCTCGGAGCACGGTGCGGCGCGACAGACGCTTCTTGGCGATGAACATTAGCGGTTCTCCTAGCCTCTCAATGGCGCGGCAACCAACGCCGGCACCCTGCGTCTCAATGCGCCGCCGCAAGCGGCGTCGCAGTCATTCGAAACGGTGCGCTCTTGACGATCCCGGTAATGATGGCCGACCAGCGATAATCCTGTGCGGCGGCCTCGCGCGCGATCTTGCGAATGGCCGGTTGATCGCGATAATCCACCAGCCGGCCCAGCGCATACGTCAGCAGCTTCGCCGTGAACGTCTGGATATATTGATCGCGTCGAGTCGTGACCAGCGTCCGCACACCGCGCACACCGTCGATGCGTGTCCCGTCGGGGAACATCGCCGACGAATCGATTGGAAGGCCGGCACTCGTGCTGCGCCACTTCCCGATCGGGTCGAACTGCTCCATCGCAAAACCGAGCGGATCCATGCGCACATGACAGGCCGCGCAGGCCGGATTGCTGCGGTGGACTTCCATCTGCTCCCGTATCGATCGTTTCCGCCCGTCATCGCCCGCCTCTTCGAGGTCCGGCACGTTGCCCGGCGGCGGCGGGGGCGGCATGCCCAGCAAGTTGTCCAGGACCCACAAGCCGCGCGAGACCGGCGCCGTGCGATCGGGATACGACGTCACCATCAGCACGCCGCCAAGGCCAAGGACGCCACCGCGGACGCCGTCGGTGAAGGTCACGCGACGGAATCGTTCACCATACACATTGGGCACGCCGTAGTGACGGGCCAGGCGTTCGTTAAGGAACGAATAGTCGGCGGTGACCAGCTCCACGATGCTCCGGTCGGCGCGCAGCTGGCTGTCGACGAGGAGCTGTGCTTCCTTCACGAATGCGTCGCGGAGGTTTTCATCGAAGTCGGGGTTGGCAAGTAGGTCCGGCTGAAACGTCGTCGCCTTGCGCATCGTCAGCCATTGACCGGCGAAGTTGTCCACCAACGCGCGCGAGCGCGGATCGGCGAGCATGCGGCGGACTTGTTCTTCCAGGACGGCCGGTTGGCTCAGCCGGCCGCGGCTCGCCAGCGTCAACAGCTGCTCGTCGGGAATCGTGCTCCACAGGAAGAATGACAGACGCGAGGCCAGGTCGACATCGCTCAACCGATGCGCGGCACCCGCGGTGGCACGGGCCGGAGTCGCCTCGATGCGGAACAGGAAGTTGAAGCTGACGAGCATGCGTTCGATGGCGGCGCGAACGCCCTCTTCGAATCCGCCATGTTTCGATCCGGATCGATAGAACGTCAGCAGCGTCTCGATCTCCTGACCGGAGGGAGGCCGCCGATACGCGCGGCGGGCGAGCGTGGTGAGGATGCGGCGCGCGCACGATTCGTCTGCGGCGCTCGAAGGCCGGCATGGGAACACCGTACGTCGGCTGGGCGTGTCGCCCGGACCACCAGGGGAATAGGGTCCGCGAATGGTGACCGTGTCGACGGCGGCGTAGCCATCGAAGTGCTCGTCCGAGCCTCGACCGAAATCCACTTGCAGCGGTTGCGTGACGCCTTCCGGCTCCCAAGGGCTATCGACGAATGACGCCGAGATCTGATGCACGCCGGCCGTCACCGGCACGCGCACCTCGAGGCCTGCATCGGCCGCGTGCATGTACAACTCGTATTCGGTCTCGCCGACGATTTCGCCGTTCCACGTCAACGGTCCCGGCGTGCCCTTGGCTTCGCCACCGACGGTAAAACGTTTCAGCAGCTTTCCGTCGAGGCGCAGCTCGAGTTGCTGTGGGTTGCGCATGCCGATGATGTAGTCGTAGATCTGACGCCGCAGACGAACCCTGAAGGCGTACTCGCCGTCGCGCGCGAAGTTGTGACGCACCGCCAACCCGCCCCGCGATCCGAAGGGCAGGTCTTCATGCACGCGCGCGTCCTGTTCCAGGAGTCTTGGCACCCGGTACACCTGCGAGGTCGCCGTCGTTTCCGGAGAGCGATCGCCCACCGCCATCCGGCTGATGTGCCGCGCCGCGGCGAGATAGCGTTCGAGATGCGATGGAGACAGCGCAAGGCTTGCGGCCACGTTGTCGAACCCGTCTTCCGCTTCATCCGGCAGCAGCAGCGCGGCGGCATCGATCTGCAGCGAGAACAGGTCGCGAATCGCGTTGGTGTATTCGGTACGATTCAAACGGTGCGCGCCGACGCGTCCCGGTTGCGGATCGAGATCGGCGGCCGTGTCCAGAGTGGCTTGCAGCCACGTGGTAACCGCGTTGGTATCAGCCGCGCCTGGCCGCGGCCGGTTGGCCGGCGGCATCTGGCCCGTACGGATCTTGTGGAGAACTTTCTCCCAAGTCTCCGTCTTCCCTGCCAGCGACGCGAACGTGTCCGCACTCAGGCTGAGGCCGCCGGTCAGCGCGCGATCGTTGTGACACGCGACACAGTGCGTCTGGACGTAGGTGCTCACCTGAGGCGGCGGCGCGACGCGCGTGATTGATTGCGCGGAGCTACCCGCCGACATCGTGGTCACGTCGCTCCAGGCGACACACGACACCAGCAGCAAGACGATCAGCGACGCCCGCGTCATCCCCACTTCGCGAGAATTCTACACCTCCGTGATACCTTCGCGCGCATGGCATACCGTCACGCCGCGATCGTCCTGGCTATTGCCCCGCTGTGGTTCCAGAACCCGGCCGGCCCCTCTCCTGAAGAGCAGGCGCGGATGGACGCGCAGAACGCCGCCTTGCGCGAGATCGTGAAGCAGGCGCCGAAACTGCCGGTGCAATCCGGCGCACTCGACGTGACCGCGCCATCAACGCCGGGCTGGGCGCTCGGCATGGTGTCGTGGGTCGCGGCCGGACCTGACGGCCTCAGCTATCTCCTGCAGCGCGGCGAAAACGCCGATCCGGTGATCGTCGTCGATCGCAATGGCACGATCATCCGCTCGTGGGGCAAGGGTTTGTATACGACTCCGCACGCCATCCGGCTCGATCCGCAAGGCAACGTCTGGACCACCGATGCGGCCAGCTCGATGGTCTACAAGTTTTCTCCGCAGGGTACCAAGCTGCTCGAGATCGAAGTGGGCGGCCAGCCCACACCGTGCAATCGTTTTTGCAGCACCACGGACGTGGCGTTCGCGCCGAATGGCAACATCTTCATTGCGGACGGGTATCGCAACGCGCGCATCCTCGAGTACACGCCGCAAGGCAAGAAAGTTCGCGAGTGGGGTGCGGCGGGAACAGGACCCGGGCAGTTTCGACTGCCGCATTCAATCCAGGTTTCGCCGAACGGTGACGTGTACGTCGCCGATCGCGAGAACGGACGCATTCAGCGATTCGATCTCGAAGGCCGCTATCAAGGCGAGTGGTCGCAGTACGGCAAGACGTTCGGCTTGAAGCTCGACGGCGACGCGATCTGGCTATCGAGTATCCCGAGAGGTCCCAACTCGGTGCCAGGATGGCTGATCAAACTCGATCGACGGAGCGGCAAGGTGATTGGCGCCGTTGATTCCGAGGGCAATCACGGCATGGATGTGTTGTCCAACGGCGAGCTGCTGTCCGCACCAGGGCCCAACAACATTCCCCAGAGATTTCGCGCGCGACGATAGCGGTACGTAGGGGCGGGACTTCAGTCCCGCCCGACGTTTAGTCCCGCGCGCTACGGGGCGGCGCAGTTGGACGGCCTGGGCGGATCCGCCGGCGCATCTTTCTTGTGTGCGCAGTAGCGATAGTTGACGCCGCGCTTGTCCTGCACTTCCCAGGACATTGGACAAAGCGGCCAGTACCTGGATCTCTTCGAGAACATCACCGGACCTGGTGACCGCGTCCTTGATATCGATCAACGTCGGCGAAAAGTGATGGCCGAGGGCGGCTTCATGGTGGAAGTTCGCGGGCCCGACATCGGTGCACGACGCCACTCGCGGCACGAGACCACTCGCCTCGGCCACCACGACGTTCACCGCACTTGATCCAAACGACTTGGCCCCGACGCGCTCAAACCGCAGCGCGCCTTCTTTCGTGATCACGTCCGCGCATAACGAATCGCTCGCGAAGATCGCACCCTCGCATCCGACCGAGGTTTGTGTCACCTCAGGTATCGCGCGCAACATTTCATAGACATGCGCGCGCTCCCGACCCGCGGGCGTGTAAGAACACGCCAGGGTGCACAACGTGCACAACGTGCACCATGTGCACCTGCGCGTGGTGCCGTTCTTGATTACCATTTTCCGGAAGCGCCCCCGCCGCCGGACGAGCCGCCCCCGAAACTGCTTGAAGACCCACCAGAGGAAGATGATGACGACCCTGAGCTGGAGCCACCGCCCATAACCCAGCCGCCGGAGGATCCGCTGCCGCCGCCCTTACCGCCTTTGTTGCGAAACGCATCCTTCCACGACGGCCGGGCGCCCATGCGGAATCCGAAAATGGCCATGCCGATCGCAAGCGGCACGAGGGTCACTGACGCGGCGACCGTGGCGAATGCCAATGCCATCAAGAGCGGCATGCCACCGAAGAACGATCCAAAGAGCAGTGGGAATCCTGTCTTGGTGCGCAAGCCAAGGCCGACCATCGTGAAGCCGATCGTGACGAACAATCCCATGAACGGGATGATGATCCACACCGGCACATCGTCCGCGCCCGATTGGTCGTTGAACTTCGCGAGCTCCTCCGCGGTGAGCACCTGCTGCTTTTCCACGATCTCGACGACACGCGCCACGCCGTCGCGGATGCCGCCGTTGTAGTCGTTGTCGCGGAAGCGCGGAATGAACTGCTCGCGGATAATTTGTCCCGCGAGGCCGTCCGGCAGGATGCCCTCGAGACCGTAGCCGACTTCGATGCGCATTTCGCGTTCGTTCGGCGCCACGAGTACGAGCACGCCGTTGTCCTGCTTGGCCTGCCCGATGCCCCACTCCTTGAACAGGCGCACCGCGTAATCGTCGACCGGAACACCGTCGAGCGACGGCACGGTCACGATCGCGATTTCGGATGAGGTCTGACGCTCGAGCTGCTCGAGGCGCGAGACGATTTCACCCTCGGTTCCTGCGTCGATCACGTTGGCGAGGTCCGTGACCCGGCCCGACGGCTTCGGAAGGGTCTGCGCCACGGCGGAGGTAGCCCATAGCAGCGTTACAAACAAATACGTCGCAGCGCGCATCTGACCTCGGTTGGAAGGTGTAACTGTCCCGCTATATTACGCGTATCCGTTACAATGTGACGGTTGTAGGGCATTCCTTAAAGGGATGCTCTGCGTGCGCCATTCAGGAGTTTCAACATGCAGCGTTCGACCAGATTCACCCTTTCCGCGGGCAGCATTGCGCTGGCCTCGTTCGTGTTCTCGCTCACGGCGCTGAACGCCGGACAAGGCCCGCCGCCCCAGGCGCCGCCAGCCGGCACGCCGCCGAAGCCGCTCGTGCCGGTGGCCGCAAGCTCCGTGGCGGCCAACCCCGATCCCTATGTCGGCGAGTTCGTCACCATGACGGGCGCCGTCGAAGCCAACCTGTCGAAGACCTCGTTCTCGGTGGATCAGGACAAGAACAAGCCCACCGGCAAGGACGTGCTCGTGCTCGCGCCGAACCTGCAAAAGCCCGCCGAAGCCAACGGCTACGTGACCGTGATCGGCCAGCTGATCAAGTTCGACGAAAAGGAAGTGGCGGAGAAACTCAAGGACTACAAGATCGATCTGTCGCCTGAAGACCTCGCGAAGTTCCGTGGCAAGCCCGTAGTGCTCGCCACCGCCGTGATCAATACGGCCGGCATCGACATCGCCAAGAAGCCGATCCCGGCGATGAGCGCCGACGAGCTCGCGCTGCAGAAGATCATGACCAAGCTGCCGCCGGCGCAGGCGGCGCTGCGCAAGGCACTCGACGGCAAGGATCTCGACCTCGTCAAGGAGCAGGCCACCATCCTGAAGACCTCGTTCACCGAGACCGAGGCGTTCTGGAAGGCCAAGGGCAACACCGACGCAATGACGATCGCCGGCGAGGGGAAGAAGCATGCGGACGCGATTCTGATCAACCTCGGTCTCGGTAATCTCGAGGCCGCGAAAACCTCAATTACTCCACTTGGCGGCACTTGCGCATCCTGTCACGGCAAGTACCGGGAGCGCATGGACGATGGGACGTTCAGGATTAAGACTGCCGGGTAGTTGGCAGTTCACAGTTGACGGTTGCCATTTGAGTTCAACAGTTTGAAAGTCACCAGTTTCAGAGGGCCTATGAAGAAAACTGTTCTCGTCACACTGAGCGTAGTCGTTCTCGGCGGCGCGTTTGCCGCCGCGCAGCAGCCTGGCGCCGCCGGCGCGCAGGGCCAGCAGCGGCAGCGCCCCGCTCCGGATCCACGATCGATGGGCGGCGGCGATTGCAAAGAGAATCCGTACAACTGCAACGACGTGGCCAACCCGCTGCCGGCGCCGAACACCGTGTGGCTGGAAGAGATGACCTGGATCGACGTGCGGGATGCGCTCAAGGCCGGCAAGACCAACGTGATCGTCCCGACCGGCGGCATGGAGCCCAACGGCGTGTGGCTGGTCACCGGCAAGCACAACTACGTGCTGCATGCGAACTGCGAGGCCATTGCCCGCAAGATGGGCAACGCCTTGTGCGCGCCGATCGTCAAATTCGTGCCCGAGGGCGGCATCGACCCGAAGACGAGCCACATGACCTCGCCAGGCACGATCTCCGCGCGTGAAGAGACCTACCAGATGCTGTTGACCGACATTGCCGAGAGCCTCCAGGCGCACGGCTTCAAGAACGTCATCTTCATCGGCGACAGCGGCGGCAACCAGAAGGGCCAGGCCGCGGTGGCCGACAAGCTGACCACCAAGTGGGGCGGCAAGGCGCTCGCGCTGCACATCGGCGAGTACTACGACTACGCCAGCGTGGCGAAGTACATGGAAGGCCAGGGCATCAAAGAGGGCACGTCCGACAACATGCACGACGACCCGATCATCACGCTCAACATGTTCATCGACGATCCGAATTCGGTGCGCTACGACGCGCGCGTGAAGGCGGGCAAGGCGACGATCAACGGCGTGAACGTCGCCGATCGCAAGAAGAACACCGAGCTGGCGAAGAAGATCGTCGAGTTCAGAGCCACCAAGACGATTGAGGCGATCAACAAGCACATCGCCGCGAAGTCGAAGACGACGTCTTCGCAGTAGTTCGGCGTCAAGAGTACGTGGAGGCGGGTCTTAGACCCGCCAGCTTTATCGGGCGGCCGGAGGAAACTCCGCGCCGCCCGTTTCGTTTACACTCACTCTCGACTCAATGATCGGCAGGAGCCTTCGCCAGTATCACATCACCGCCAGCCTCGGCCACGGCGGGATGGGCGAAGTGTGGCTGGCGCGCGACACCACGCTCGAACGCGAGGTCGCGATCAAGACGCTGCCGGCGGGCGACGCCGACGCGGCCACACGCAAGGAGCGCTTCTTTCGCGAAGCGCGCGCGGCGTCGGCGCTGAATCACCCGAACATCATCACCATCTACGAGATCAACTCCGACCAGGGCATTGATTTCATTGCGATGGAGTACGTCGACGGGCGCACGCTTGGCGACGTGATGCGCCACACGCCGCTCGCGTTCGATCTCGTGCGCCGGCTGGCCCATCAGATCGCCGAGGCCGTCGGCCGCGCGCATCGCGCCGGCATTGTCCATCGCGATCTCAAGCCCGGCAACATCATGGTCACCAACGACGGGCTCGTGAAGGTGCTCGACTTCGGCCTGGCCAAGGTCGTACGCGCGGCGGATGCCGACAGCGGCGCCCATGCCGCCACCGAGGCGGCGCTGACGCGCGTCGGCACCACCGTCGGCACGCTCGGCTACATGTCGCCCGAGCAGGCGATCGGCGATCCGGTGGATGCGCGATCGGACGTGTTCTCCTTCGGCGTCATCCTCTATGAAATGCTGACCGGACGACTGCCGTTTTCCGGCAAGACCTTGTCGGAGGTGCTGCGCCAACTGCACTTCGCCGAGCCGCCGTCGCTCGACTCGTTGCGCGCCGACGTGCCGGCGTCCCTGCGCAACGTCGTGACGAAGGCGCTGCAGAAAAAGCCGGACGCTCGCTTTCCGAACATGAGCGAAGTCGCGGTCGCGTTGAGTGGCGGCACGCCTTCCGACGCCGCTACCGTGGCAGTCGGCTCGCCGGCGCCGCCCGTTGCTCCCGCCACCGCGTGGCGGCGGCCCCGCTTCGCGATCGCCGCCGTGCTGATCCTGCTGATCGCTGGCCTGGCGACCGTGGCCGTGCGGCGGTCACGAGCAGCGGGCGCCGCCGTTGCCATCGGAGCGACGCCGCCGACGCCGACGGCGACACCTGCGGAACCAGCAGCCACGTACGAGCTCACGCGCGAAGCCGCAGCCTTGCTATCCCGGCTCGATCGTGACGGCAACGCCGACATCGCCATCCAGCGGCTCGATCGAGTCCTCGCGCAGGATGCCAACTCGGCAATCGCGCATGCGCACCTGGCCAGCGCGTACCTGCGGAAACAGCAGACCAATCCCGATCCGCAATGGATGAAGCTGGCACGCGAGAACGCACAACGCGCGGTCGAGCTCAACGGCGATCTCGCGGCCGGGCGATCGGCGATGGGCTTCGTCCACTACCAGGCCGGCGAACGTTCGGAAGCGGAAGTCGCGTTTCGGCGCGCCGCCGAGCTCGATCCCATGAACCCGGTGCCGCACCTCGGCCTGGCGCTGAATTTCGCGGCACAGAATCGCGACGCCGAGGCCGATGCCGCATTCCGTGCCGCCATCAAGGCCGGGCCGGCAGAATGGCGCGCGCACAGTGAGTTCGCGCAGTTTCACTACCAGCGCGCGCGCTACGAGGATGCGCTGACGCATTGGCAAGCCGCGTTGGCCGCCACGCCGGACAATGTGGTCGTGATGAGGAACCTCGCCGGCGCGTATTTTTTTCTCGATCGCCACAACGAGGCGGCGTCGATTCTCCAACGCGCACTCGAGATCCGGCCGACCGGATCGATCTACACGAACCTCGGCACCATCCGCTTCTATCAGGGCCGCTATACCGATGCGGTGGCCGCGTTCGAGAAGGCCGTTGAACTCGGCGCCAACAATCACCTGTTCTGGGGGAATCTCGGTGATGGCTATCGCTGGGCGCCGGGACGGCGGCCGGATTCGTTAACCGCGTATCGACGCGCGATCGAGCTCGTCGATCAGCTGATTGCGAAGAAAAGCGGCGACGCCGATCTCGAAAGCCGACGGGCGGTCTACCTGGTGAAACTCGGCGATCGCAAGGCCGCGCTCGCCGCGATCGAGACCGTCGCCGGCCGGCCGAACCTCACGGCGCAGGTGCTGTTTCGCATGACGGTGGTCTTCGAGCTGGCGGGCGTGCGCAACCGCGCGTTGATCGCGATGGGGCGGGCACTGCAAGCGGGCTATCCGAAGAAAGATATCGGCGGCGAACCGGAGCTCACCGCCTTGCGGACCGACCCGCGCTACCAGCGCGTGCTTGACGGGACGGCAGTACGGCCGGGACCTGTGCGCCGCAAATCGCCTCGCTGATGCTCGGCCTCAGAAAGTAAGTCGCGAATCCCTTCTACTCGCAGCGCAGCGCCGTGACCGGTGCGACGCGGGCGGCGCGCAGCGCCGGCACGCACGTCGCCAGGACCGAGGCTACGCCGAGCGCACCCGCGGCGGCGACGAACGTCATCGGATCAGTGGCGCTGACACCAAACAGCAGCCGCTCCATTAACCGCGTTCCAGCCGCCGCGCCGAGCAGGCCGATGACGATGCCGATGCCCGCCAGGGCCAGCCCGTGCCGCACCACCATCCACACCACGTCCTGGCGATCGGCGCCGAGCGCGATCCGAAGTCCGATCTCGCGCGTCCGCTGGCTGACGGTGTACGACATCACGCCGTAGACGCCGACCAGCGCCAGCGACATCGCGAGAAGCGCGAAGCCGGCGAGCAGCAAAGCGGTGAACCGCGGCTGCGCCACCGACGCGGATTGAAACTCCTCCATCGTCCGCACTCTCGATACGGGGAGCTCTGGATCCATCGCATGCACGGCTCTCGTGATCGTTGCGCCGAGCACCGATGGCTCGAGGCTGCTGCGCGCGACGATCGTCATGCCGCCGAGTTGAAACTGCCGATTGGGCACCACCATTTCCGGTCGGGGTTCGCGGCTGAAGCCGTGATGCTTGACCGAGGCGACCACGCCGATGATCTCGCGCGCCTTTCCGTACAACTGCAGGCGTTGGCCGATTGGATTTTCGCCAGGAAACATCTGGTTCGCCATCGTCTCGTTGATGATTACGACCGGCGCCCCATCGTGCCCGTCGAATTCGGTGAACAGGCGGCCTCGCTTCAGCGCGATCCGCATGGTGCGGAAATAATTCGCGGTCGCCATGCGGAAATCCGCCTGCGGCTCTTCACCGGCGCGCGGCCGCGGCCGTCCCTCGACCAGGACCGGCAAATCGTAATCGATCCCGACCGGGTTGAGCGGCAACGACGATACCGCGCCAATCGACTCGATGCCGGGCGTGGTCGAAAGCGTTTCCATCAGCCGCGCATAGAAGGCTGCCGGCTTCGACAATTGCGGGGTCGTTCCCGGCGCAGGGGGACGGAACTGTGCGGGATCAACGGGGTACCTGTTGCCCGGCAGGAAGATCTGCGCCGTCAGCACATTGGCCGATTCAAACCCGAGATCCAGATTCTGCAGCGTCACGAAGCTGCGAATCATCAACCCGGCACCGGCGAGCAGCATCAGCGAGAGCGCCACCTCTGCGATCACGAGCGCCGCGCGCCCGCGCTGGCGACGGACGCGACCTTCCTGCGTGGCCTCGAGGAGATTCGCGCCAGATACCTGGAGTGCGGGTGCGACGCCGAAGCCAACACCCGCCAGCAGCGCAACCACGGTCACGAACAACAGCACCGTGACATCGATGCTCACCTGGTCCACCCGCGGCAAGCCTGGAGGGCTGAGTCGTACGAGCACACCGAGCACCGACCAGGCCACAACCATACCGGCCGCGCTGCCCACCACGGCGAGCAGCACGCTTTCGGTCAGCAATTGTCGAATCAGCCGTTGGCGGCCGGCGCCGAGCGCCGAGCGCATCGCCATCTCGCCGCGGCGAGACGAGGCCCGCACCAGCAGCAGGTTGGCCACGTTCGCGCACGCAATCAACAGCACGAAGGCGACCGTGCCGAGCAGAACCAACAGGCCAAGGCGCACGTCTTCGACGATCAGTTCATGCGCACCAAACACGGACGCATCGGGATTGCTGGTGTTGTCGGTCGCGGCAATGCCTTTCGCGAGGGCCGTCATGTTGGCCGACGCCGCGTCAATCGTCACCCCAGCCTTCAAACGGCCAACGACGGTGAGCGAGTGCAGGCGCCTGCCGGCCAACTCGCTGGCCGCGAAGATCAGCGGCGAGTACATGTCACCGGGGTTGCCTTCCGGGAAACGGAAGTCGGGCGGCATCACGCCAACCACGGTGTTCGCCGTGCCGGCCAAGGTAATCGACTTGCCGACAATGCTGCGATCGCCGCCAAAACGGCGCTGCCAGAATTCGTGACGGAGCACGACCACGCGATCGCGCTGCTGCTCTTCCTCCTCCGTGAACGTGCGTCCGACCAGCGCGTCCACACCAAGCACGCGGAACAGGCTGCTCGACGCGAAGATCGCCGTCACGCTCTCGGGCTCACCGGAGCCGGTCAACGCAAAGCCGCCGAAGCGATAGGCGCCAAGGGCATCGAACACCGCATTCTGCGCCTTCCAATCCAGGTAGTTCGGCGGCGCGACGAGATCGCGGTCTTTGCCGATCGCAGTGTTCTTCTCCCAGACAAACACCAGTCGATCGGGTTCGCGATACGACAGCGGCTTCAGGAGCACGGCGTTGACGACACTGAAGATCGCTGTGTTGGCGCCGATGCCCAGGGCCAGCGTCAGCGTAGCGACGGCAGTAAAACCCGGTGCGCGCAAGAGTGCTCGCGCTCCGTAGCGGAGATCGCGCATGAAATCTTCGAAGAACGCCGGCCGGAACTCGTCGCGCGTATCTTCCTTGAGGCGCTCGAGGCCGCCGAACCTGATCAGCGCCTGGCGGCGTGCTTCCGCGGGCGCCATACCACGGCCAATGTTCTTCTCGGTCTGCTGATCGATGTGGAAGTGCATCTCTTCGTTGAGGCCATCCTCGATCGCGTCGCGATGCATAACGGACAGCAGCCGATACCAACGTTCGCGAATCCAGCTCATGATGTGCCCTCGGCTTCCAGCGTCGCGTCCAGCACGAGGTTGACCGCGCGCGACATGCGGCGCCACTGGACGAGTTCCTCGCTCAAGTGCTTGCGGCCGGCACGGGTGAGGGCGTAGTAACGGGCGCGGCGATTGTTCGCAGTGGTGCGCCAGTCCGAGGCAATGAGCCCCTGGCGCTCGAGTCGATATAGCGCGGGATAGAGCGTGCCTTGTCCGAGTTGCAACACGCTTTCCGACCACTGCTCAATGCGCTCGGTGATCCCCCAGCCATGCATCGGCTGCAGCTGGAGCGCTTTCAGCACCAGCATGTCGAGGGTGCCCTGCAGAAGGTCGCCGCGTTCTTTGCCCATACGCTTCCTTTCGATAGACGAAAGAAGAGTACAGAAGGTTGCTTTCGACCGTCAAGGGTCATCTCTTGGAGCAAGATTAAGGCCCACCACAACAACGCCAATTCGCGCGAAATCTGCCCTGCGTCGCAAGACGCCATCGCACAATTTGCAATCAAGACGGCCTCCACAGCTTGCAATTTCTTAACCCTGGAACCCTGGAACTCTGGCACTCTGGAACCCTGGAACTATACTTTCCGCATGCGCCGGCTTCTGTTAGCCATGTTCCTGCTCTGTCCCGTGCTCGCTGATGCGAGCGTGACCCGACTGCAGATCGATCGCCGCGAAACCGTCCTCAACGGCCGGCCCTTCGGCGCGGCAGGGCCTTATGAAAAGCTGTCGGGGAAGGTCTATTTCACGCTCGACCCCGCGCTGCCCCAGAACGGCATCATCATCGACCTCAACCTCGCGCCGAAGAACGCGAGAGGCCTGGTCGAGTTCTCCGCGGACTTCTACCTGCTGAAGCCGGTCGATCCGGCACGCGGCAACGGCCGGCTGTTTTACGAAGCCGGCAATCGTGGCACCAAACGGATCCTGCCGGTGTTTCAGAACGCCGCGAACTCCGCGGATCCGTCGTCGATTGAGGAGTTCGGCAACGGCGCGTTGATGCAACAGGGATTCTCGCTGCTCTGGATGGGATGGCAGTGGGATGTGCCCGAAGGCCGGATGCGGATGGACATCCCGATTGCCACCGACAACGGCAAACCGATCACTGGCTGGGTGCGCGGCAACTTCATCCCGGGCGTGAATCTCACGTCGGCATTGATCGCCGACCGCGGGCATCAACCGTATCCCGTGGTCGATCCCGCGAGCGCCGAACATCGATTGCTCGTGCGCACGCTGCCCACCGATCCGCCGCGCGAGATCGCGCGGGCGACGTGGCGATTCAATGGCCCCGGTGGCATCACCGCCGATCGTGGCTTCGAGGCGGGACTGATCTACGACGTCGTCTATCGCGCGCGCGATCCGCGCGTGGTCGGCGCTGGATTGGCCGGCACCCGCGACATCGTCAGTTTCTTCAAGCACGCCACTGCGGCTGAAGGCAATCCGTCACCTGGCATCACGCACGCCATCGGCTGGGGCGTGTCGCAGACGGGCCGCTTCCTCCGTCACTTCGTCTACCAGGGATTCAATGAGGACGAACGAGGACGAAAGGTATTCGACGGCGTGTTCGATCAGGTCGGCGGCGCCGGCCGCGGCTCGTTCAACCATCGCTTCGGACAGCAGTCACGCGATCAGCTGCAGCACTTCAACATCCTGTATCCGGTGGACATGTTTCCGTTCACCGACGCCGATCAGACGGATGCCGAGACGGGCCTCACCGACGGCCTGCTCGCGCGCGCGACGCGCAGCAACACGGTGCCGAAATTCTTTCACCTGCTCACGGATTCCGAATATTTCAATCGCGCAGGATCGCTGGTCCATACCGACGTGACCGGCACCCGCGATGTGCCGCCACCGGCGACGAGCCGTATCTATTTCATCGCCTCCGCGCCACACATCGTCGGCGCGTTCCCGCCGGCGCCGTTCGGCGACGCCGAGTTCAAGGGCCGCGCGAGCATGAACCCGCTCGTCTACACGACCGTGGTGCGCGCCTTGTTCCGCGCGCTCGATCGGTGGATTGTCGACGGCGTCGAGCCTCCCGAAAGCCGTTATCCGCTGCTCGCCGATGGCACGCTGGTGCCCGCTGACGCCCCGGGATGGCCCACGATTCCCGGCTACAAGAGACCGTCCGCTCCAATGACCACGTATCGGCTGGACTTCGGACCGGAATGGGCGCGGGGCATCGTCTCGATCGAGCCGCCGCAAATCGGCAAGGCGTTTGTCGGGCGCGTACCGGCGGTGGACGAAGCCGGTAACAGCCGCGCCGGCATCCGGCTGCCCGAGATCAGCGTGCCGCTGGCCACGCACACAGGGTGGAATTACCGCGATGCCTCGATCGGCGCAACGGATCGGCTCGCGAGTGAGATTGGATCGTACTTGCCGCTGCCGCGGACGAGGGCGGACCGGGAGAAGACGGGCGATAGTCGTAAATCCATCGCCGAGCGGTACGTGAGCCTCGAGGACTACCTCGGACGAATTTCGCTGGCCGCGATCGATCTCGTCGGCCAGCAGTTCCTGCTAGCCGAAGACCTGTCGACCGTCATCGAGCGGGCGAGGTCCCACTATCAGTGGGCCACCCGCTAATTTCGACATCGCGACGCTCAAAACCGACACCGATGTTCAGTTCTGTAACATTAACGACGGATTCGACGGGGGTCGCGGCGCTGATTCACCGGGCAGCGGAGTGCGTTCGTGCATCACGACGTTCACACCCTGCGCGATTCTGCAGTCGAAACGCCGGCAGGCATGGCCTTTGCCGAAGGCCCGTGTCAGGAGAGACTAATGAATCCGAAGCCCCTGGGTGCCCTCGTAACGGTCGCGACGCCGGTGCAGTCGCACGTCGAATTGCAGTCGAGCAAGATGTTGATCCACGAGCTGGCCGTCGAACGGCCCGAGATTCTCGAATACGTCCGCTCGATCGCTCCCGACAAACAGGAGATAGCGCTAGTGCATGCGCTCCAGGTGGGCGTCATGGAAATCCTGGCGCGGCGCCGGCGCATGCCGAAGGCTTCGTAGCGAACGTTCCGAGCGGCAGGGTCACTTCCTCATGTGCCGTTCGAGCATACGGCGGCGAACGACGCCGCCGTACACGTTCCCTTGCGCATCGACGCCGACGCCCTCGGCGCCGGCGTGATCGGCGGCCGTCGATTCCTGGTCCTCGATGAACGCGGTGACGCGGCCATCGCGCGCGCTACCGATGCGAATGCCCTTCTTGATGCCGGGCAGCTCGCGGGCGCCGGTGTCGGTTCCCCACGACTCTGAGTCGGCGACATAGATCGTGTCGTCGGCGGTAATGGCAATGCCGCTTGGCCGTCCGAACTGCCGCCACTCGTCGAGCACCTGACCGTCCTGGCTGTAGATCACGATGCGGTTGTTCTCGCGGTCGCCGACGAACAATCGTCCGCGAGAGTCCATCGCCATCGTGTGAGGCTCGCTCAACTCACCCCGGCCGGTGCCCTTGCGGCCCCATTCCTTGATGAACTTCCCTTCTCTCGTAAAGTGCATGACCCGATTGTTCTTGCCGTTGCGATGGCTGTCGGTCACGAACAGGTCGCCGTTTGGCGCGACCACCACATCGGTGGGTTGATCGAACAGATCGGGCCCGGACCCGCTGACACCAGCCTTGCCCAGGGTCATCAGCACTTTGCCGTCGGGACTGAACTTGAAGATCTGATGCCCCTTGCCCGCCGCGCTGCCGGCGTCGGTGATCCACAGGTTGCCGTCACGATCCACCGTCCCGCCATGCGGAAAAATCAGGACGCCCTGGCCGAAGGCCGCCAGCAGCTTGCCAGCGGCGTTGTACTTGAGAATCGGCGCCTCGGACCGTCCGGCGCAGGAGTTCTCGAAGCAGCGATGAACGACGTAGATGGTGCCATCCGGCGCCGGCTCGATCGCGGTGACGGCCGCCCACTTCACACCAGGCGGCAGCTCACCCCACGTGCGTGTCGTGGTGTAGGGCTGCGGAAGATCATTGCGCGGCTGACTACCCTGCTGCGCAAGCGCAGGCCCTGCCGCCACCATCGTCACGGCGAACGCGATCACTCGAAGCGCCGGCATCAACCTACTTGCGTGGGTCGACGAGCGCCGCGTAGACCAGCTTGCGCGACAGCGGCCGCACCTGTGGCGAACCGCCGGTCGGCGTGCTGCCACTGAGGTTCTGCATCATGCCGATGACGACGAGATCATTGGTCGGATCGATCCAGAACCACGTGCCGAACGCGCCGCCCCAGTAGAACGAGTTCTTGCCGTCGGGGAGATTCGCCTTCGCCGGGTCCATCACGATCGCGAAGTCCAACCCGAAGCCGACGCCTTCCTGGATGGAGTTGGGCCCGTAGAGATCGACGCGGACGCCTTCTTCGAGCACGTTGGTGCGCATCAACTCGACGGTCGATTTCTTGATCAGTCGCTTGCTGTTGGCCTCGCCGCCATTCAACAGCATCTGCGTAAACCGCAAGTAATCTTCGGTAGTCGAAAGCAGGCCACCGCCGCCCGAGAGGAACACGGGCTTTCGCGTCGGATTGCTCTGGGTCGGCGCCGTGATGATCTTCTTGTCGGGACTATAGGTGTGCACGTTGGTAACGCGGTCTCTCTTCGACTCATCAACCCAGAACCCGGTGTCCTTCATGCCTAGCGGTTCGAAGATTCTGGTGCGCAGGAAGACGTCCAGCGGCTGGCCCGACAGCTTCTCGACGACGTAGCCCTGGATGTCAACAACGGGACCGTACGCCCAGTCGGTGCCCGGCTGCGTGGCGAGCGGCAGCTTGGCAAGCTTGTCGATCATCGCCTGCAGCGGCTGCGTGCGATCGGTGATGTTCTGGCCCTCGTAACTGCCCGAGGTGCCGAAGCCGGCGGTGTGGCTCATCAACTGTCGCATCGTCATCGGCTTGGTCTGCGCCACCTCGCCATTCGGCGTCTTGACCTTCAGCCCCGCGAACTGGGGAATGTGCTTCGACACTGGGTCGTCGAGCTTCCACTTGCCTTCTTCCCACAGCATCATCATCGCCACGCCGACAATCGGCTTGGTCATCGACGCGATGCGGAAGATGGTGTCTTTCGTGACCGGCTTCTTCGACTCGAGATCCTGGACGCCGTAAACGTCGAAGTGGACCACTTTGCCGTGACGCGCCACGAGCGACGTGACGCCGGCCAGCTTGCCGTCATCGACCAGCCCACGCATCGTCTGTTGAAAGGTCTTCAGGCCCGCCGATGAGAAGCCGACCGATTCCGGCGAGGCGAGCGGATCATCCGCGCGCATGCCGGTGGCACCGCTCAAGACAGCAGCCGACGTCAGGAATACGAGGAGCGACCGGCGAGTGAAAAGATGCATGGGACCTCCTGGAACCTTCGCCGCAGACAATAATGCGCGGTCCGCTATAGTGGAAGCACTTTCTGCTCGATGCCGTCGATCGCCAACAAAGACGAAATCCGCACCATCCTGCGTCGGGAACCGGCCTGGGCTATCTATGCGCTGGGCGATCTGTCACCCCGCATGTTCGACAAGTGCCGCTGGTACACGCCGGATCTGACGATGATCCTGCGGGACTACGGCACCACGATCCTGTTCGCCACGGGTCCCGGCAGCATTCGAGAGGCGCTTGGTGAGGTGACGGGGGCGGTCCACCTGCAAGTCAGGGCGGATGCGCTCGACGAAATTGCCCGCGTCGCCACAGTGACGGCCGAGCGCCTCATGTGGCGCATGGCCTGGAAGCACGGGTCGCTTCCGCCAATCGATCCGCGAGTCACGCGTCTGGTCGCCAGCGACGTGCCGGCACTGGATCGGCTCTACGCGGATGGAGAATCATCCGGAGAGTCACCGGACTTTTTCTATCCGTCGATGGTGAGTGATGGGGTTTTCTTCGGTGTCTACGAGGATCAGGCGCTGGTCGCGGTCGCGGGAACGCACCTGGTGGCGCGCGAGGAAGGTGCGGCCGCGATCGGCAACGTTTACACGCGGCGGGATCGGCGTGGCCGCGGTCTTGGACGCGCGGTCACTGCCGCGGTACTACGGGAGTTGAACGGCATCGAGACGGTGGGACTCAACGTCCGCGCCGATAACGATGCCGCCATCCGCGTGTACGAAGTCGCTAGGGTTCGTCCGCCACTGCGAGTTTCACGAGGGGCTCGCAACGGTCGCGCGTTGAACGATGACGGCAATGGTTCCAGATGTTCCAGGAAGTTCCATGGGTTCCAAAGGCATCGCTCTATCGGGGTTCCGCGTTCTAACCTGGAACCCAACCGAACCGTGCCCTTGGAACCCTTGGAACTTTTGGAACCTTCTGGAACCCTTGGTGCGTCAGTAAGCGCGCGAGCCGGATTGGGGTCGCGACGGACGGCGTCCGGATCCACCGGATCCGGAACGCCCACCCGAGCGCGTGCCGCCAAAGCCGCGGCTTGGGCGGCGACCTTGATGCCGGCGTCCTGCGTCCGGGAGCGCTTCATGCGATGACGCCGTCACCGCGAAGCCGTCGATGGTGACGTGCTCGATCGGCGACGGCAACAGCCGCTGGATGTCGCGCAACAGATTGCGATCTTCGGGCGAAACCAGCGAGACGGCCCGGCCCGACAGTCCCGCTCGACCCGTGCGTCCGGCGCGGTGAATGTAGTCCGACGCCACCAGCGGCAGATCGAAGTTCACCACCAGCGGCAGCTGCGCGATGTCGAGACCGCGCGCGGCAAGGTCGGTGGCCACCAATACGGTGACGCGACCTGCCTTGAAGTCGCCAAGCGCTTTCGTGCGCGCGCCTTGGCTCTTGTTGCCGTGGATCACGGCGGCATTGATGCCGGCGCGCTCCAGGTACTGGCCGACGCGGTTCGATCCGTGCTTGGTCTTGCAGAACACCAACGCCTGCGCGCCCGGCGTTTCCTTCAGCACGTGCGTCAGCAAATCGCCTTTGCGTTGATCGGAGACCGGATGCACGCGATGCGTCACGGTCGAGGCCATGACCTGTCCCTCGGAGACGTCCACGCGATCGGGATCGCGTGTAAAGTCTGCGGAGAGACGGCGCACCTCGTCGTTAATGGTCGCCGAGAATAGCAGCGTCTGCCGATCGCGCGGCAGCACCTTGAGGATGCGGCGCAGCGGCGGCAGGAACCCCATGTCGAGCATGCGGTCGGCTTCGTCGAGTACCAGGATCTGCACGCCCGAAAGATCAACCGTGCGCTGCTCCATGTGATCGAGGAGGCGCCCCGGCGTGGCGACGATGATGTCGGTGCCGCGCTGCAGATCCTTCTTCTGCGGCACGATCGAGACGCCGCCGAAGATTGCCGTGACGCGCAGGTTCGCGGGCACGCCGTAGGTGGAGAGTGACTTGTGCACCTGCAGGGCGAGCTCGCGCGTCGGCACCAGGACCAGGCCGCGCGGTTTGCGCGTACCGGCCGGGACACCGCCGCGGAGCAGCAGGCGATCGATCATCGGCAGCCCGAACGCGGCGGTCTTGCCCGTGCCGGTCTGCGCCTTGGCGAGCAGGTCGCGGCCGGTCAGGACGATCGGAATGGATTTCATTTGCACGGGCGTAGGCGTGGTGTAGCCCAGGCGTGCGAGCGGATTGGAAAGCGAGGGCGATAAGCCCAGAGAAGCGAACGGCATGTACAGACTACTCCCTGAATTGCCTGGAGCGTTCCCGCACACATCAGGCCGACGATTTACACGAACATCACGCCAACAGCGGCGCGTGTGGATCTGAGCTAACGGATACCGAGCGGTGGCAGGATTCCAGCGGGAAATCGAGGACCGAGCGCAGAGACTCAATGAGTATACCCCAAAACGGTCTTCGAACCCGGTTGAGCTATATTCGGCCGCAGAGACGCCCCGAGGAGAAGAGCATGCGCATGATTCTGGCTGTCATGCGTACTCGCGGCAGCCCTGTCGGCTGGAAAGTGGATCGAGGCCTCTCAAAGCCCTGCTGCACCGCTAGTGGTCGATGATACGGCGCTGGCGGATGAAGCCAGCGGCGCCAACTGGCTGGCATTCGGCAGGACCTACAGCGAACAGCGCTTCAGCCCGCTGACGCAGGTCAACGACACCACCGTGAGCCGCCTCGCGCCGGACTGGGTCGCCGAGCTGCCGACCGATCGCGGCCTCGTGTCCACGCCGCTGGTCGTCGATGGCGTGATGTATTTCATCGGCGGCATGAACGTGGTCCGCGCCGTCAACGCCACGACCGGCGCAGTGCTGTGGGAGTTCGATCCCGAGCTTCGCGCTGCGGCCGGCCAGATGCGCGCCGGCTGGGATCACAATCGCGGCATCGGGTTCTGGAAGGGGAAGGTGTATGCGGCCACCTGGGACGGCCGCCTGATCGCCATCGACGCGCGCACCGGCAAGGAAGTGTGGCGCGTGCGCACGTTCGAGCAGGACAAGCCGCTCTACATCACCGGCGCACCGAAAGATCTTCAAGGGTAAGGTGCTGATTGGCAACGGCGGCACCGAGCACGGACCGTCACGCGGCTACGTCACCGCCTACGACGCCGAAACCGGCAAGCAGGCCTGGCGCTTCTACATCGTCCCCGGTAATCCAGCCGACGGCTTCGAGAATGAGGCGATGCGCATGGCCGCCAAGACCTGGACCGGCCAGTGGTGGCTCCACGGCGGCGGCGGCAACGCGTGGCACGGCTTCACGTACGACGCCGAGCTCGATCAGCTTTACATCGGCACCGGCAACGGCTCACCGTGGAACCGGAAGATCCGCAGCCCCGAAGGCGGCGACAACCTGTTCCTCTGCTCGATCGTGGCGCTCAATCCCGATACCGGCGAGTACAAGTGGCACTACCAGACGACGCCCGGTGAGACCTGGGACTTCAATTCGAACATGGACATCGTGCTGGCCGATCTGCCGATCGAAGGACAGCCGCGCAAGGTGATCCTGCATGCGCCGAAGAACGGCTTCTTCTACGTGCTCGATCGCACCAACGGGAAGTTGATCTCCGCGGAGCCATTTACGAGGACCACGTGGGCGACGCGGATCGACAAGGAGACCGGCCGGCCCATCGAGGTCGAAGGCGCGCGCTACGAGCGCGGCGTTGCCACGGTGGCGCCGACGCCGATCGGCGCCCACAGCTGGCACGCGATGTCGTACAACCCGAACACGCGACTCGCATACTACCCGGCGATGCACATGACCGCCACCTTCAACGACAAAGGCTACGACCCGAAGACGTGGCGCGCCACCCCGTGGTCGATCGGCTACGGCGTGGGCGGGCAATTCATCAGCGGCGCGTCGCGCCCGGGGACGAGCCTCTCGTCGCTGCAGGCGTGGGATCCCGTGCGGCAGCGCATTGCGTGGGAAGTACCGATGGACGGCGTGTTCCATCCAGGGACCATGACCACGGCGGGCAACCTCGTGTTTCAGGGGCGCGTGGATGGATCGCTCCGAGCCTATACGGCAGACACGGGCAAGGAAGTGTGGCGGCGCGATCTTGGTCTCGGCCTTTCGGCGCCGCCGATCACCTACGCCGTGAACGGCAAGCAGTACGTGGCGATTCTCGTCGGGTGGGGCGGCGCAATGGCCGGCGTTGGCGGCCCAATCTCCGCGATGCATGGCTGGGCGTACGGCGTGCACAAACGCTATCTCGTGGCGTTCTCGCTCGATGGCAAGGCGGCACTTCCCGTGCAACCGCCACCGACCTTTGCCACGCCATTGAAAGCGGACTTCACCGTGAATCCCGCGCTGGTCCAGGCCGGTGCCGTGTCGTATATGCGATGCGCCGGCTGCCACGGGCCCGGTGCGGTGGCCGCCGGGATGGCGCCCGACTTGCGGGCCTCGTTCGTCGTGACCTCGTCCGAGCAGTTCGCGCGGCTCCTGCGCAGCGGCGCGCGCGCGGCGCGGGGCATGCCTGCTTACACGGACATCAGCGATCAGGAGCTGACGGCATTGCAGCACTTCATCCGGGAGCGGGCAGCGGCTGCGTTGCGACCAAAGCCGTAAAAACTGACGTGAGACGCGTATAATCCGCGCCGAACACCTTTTGAGGAGAACCAAGATGTCTCACGATGTATCCACTCGCATCGCGCGTACTGCGCTCGGCGTCTGCACCTTGATGTTGGCCCTGGCGGCGCCGTCGCTGCGGGCCCAGAAGGCCGAGACGGTGGCACTGCCGGCGCCGAACTACGACCTGGCGGCACAGTGGACGTCGCAGAAAGTGGGCAAGCTCGTCTTCGACACGAGCGTTACGCCGCGGTGGCTCGAGACGAGCGATCGGTTCTGGTACGCGTATCGAACGCGCGAAGGACGACGGTTCATGCTCGTCGATCCGATCAAGAGAACGAAGGCGCCGCTGTTCGATCACGCGAAACTGGCCGCCACGCTTACCTCGATCACGCGTCTGCCCTACGACGCGCAGCACCTGCCATTTCCGAACGTGCGCTTCGTGAAGAAGGACACCGCGATCGAGTTCGACGTGCCGGTGCCGATCGATGCGGTGATTGCGGCGCCGCCGAAGCGCGACACCACCACCGAGCAGCCAGCCGCGGCCCCGCCCGCGACCAAGGTCGTCGCGCGGCAGCCGGACGAGCTCGAGGAGCCGCAGCAGCGAACCGGTCAGGCGGCTGCCGGCGCGGGCGCGCGACCGGCGCCGCGGACGCGGACGCTGCACTTCGAGTACGACCTCGCGACGGCGCGAGTCTCGCTGCTGGACGAGGACCCGCACAACGCGCGGCTCCCGAGATGGGCGGCCCTTTCGCCCGACGAGAAGACCGTGGTGTTCGCCCGCAAGGACAACCTCTTCATGATGGACGCCGACAACTTTGCCAAGGCGTTGAAGAAGGCCGACGACACCTCGATCGTGGAAGTGCAGTTGACCACTGACGGCGTGGAGCACTACAGCTACGGCCGAACGCAGCGCGAAATCCAGAACCAGCGCGAGCAGGAGCAGCAACAGCAGCAGCAACAACAGGAGGAAGGCGGCGAGCAGCAGGACGAAGAGCGTGACATGGACGATCCGACCGGCCGCATGCAGGCCATCGCCTTGATCTGGTCCCGCGACTCGAACAAGGTCGCCCTGGTCCGTCGTGATTCGCGTAAGGTGGCGGACTTGTGGGTGATCAACGCGCTGGCGCAGCCGCGCCCGACGCTCGAAACGTATCGCTACTCGATGCCCGGTGAGGCGAACATCCCGCAATCGGAAATCCACGTGTTCGATCGGAATTCGAAGCAGCGCGTCACCGTGAAGGAAGATCGCTTTCCGGATCAGACCGTGCAGATCGCGGCCATGGCGCCGCGCAACAACATCCAGCGCGATCCGCGGCGTCCCATCCCGGCGCAGTGGGTCAGCGACGGGTCCGACAAGCTGTACTTCACGCGCCTGAGCCGCGACCAGCACCGCATGGATGTCGCGGTGGCCGACACCGCGACGGGAGAGGTCAAGACGCTGATCGAAGAGCGGCTGAACACCTACGTGGAATCGAAGCCACTGCGCCTGGTGAATGGCGGCGCGGAGATGATCTTCTGGTCCGAGCGCGACGGCTGGGGACACTTCTATCTATATGACGTGGCGACCGGCGCGTTAAAGAACCGCATCACCGAAGGGGAATTCGTCGCCACCGCCATCGAGGGCGTGGACGACAAGGCGCGCGTGGTGTACCTCTCGGCGGGCGGCCGCGAAAAGGGCGAGGACCCGTACTACACCCACCTATATCGCGTCGGCTTCGATGGCACCGGCTTCAAGCTGCTGAACCCGGGCGATGCTTCGCATAACGTGTCGGTCACCGATTCGGCGCGGTTCTTCGTCAACAACGCGTCACGTGTGAACGGGACGCCGGAGTCGCAGCTCTATGACATGACGGGCGCGAGCGTATTGAAACTGGAAACGCCGGACCTGGCGCCGCTCACCGAGGCCGGCTTCAAGTTCCCGGAGCCGTTCACCGTCAAGGCCGACGATGGCATCACGGACTTGTATGGGGTGATGTACAAGCCGTTCAACTTCGACCCGTCGAAGAAGTATCCGATCATCGCGTTTGTTTATCCCGGGCCGCAGACCGAGAGCGTCACCAAGACGTTTAACCCGCGCAGCAACAACATCTCGCTCGCGCAATTCGGCTTCATCGTCGTCGAGGTGGGCAACCGCGGCGGGCACCCGCAGCGGTCGAAGCGGTACCACAACTACGGCTACGGCAACCTGCGCGATTACGGATTGGCCGACAAGAAGGCGGCGATCGAACAACTCGCCAGGCGGCATTCATTCGTGGACATCAATCGCGTCGGCATCTGGGGCCACTCCGGCGGCGGCTTCATGTCCGCGGCGGCGATCCTCGTCTATCCGGATTTCTTCAAGGTAGCCTGGTCCGAGTCCGGGAACCACGAGAACAACATCTACAACAACAGCTGGAGCGAGAAGCACCACGGGGTGAAGGAAGTCGAGAAGGACGGTAAGGTCACGTTCGAGTACGACATCGAAAAGAATTCGGAACTGGCCAAAAACCTGAAGGGCCACTTGATGCTCATCACCGGCGACATCGACAACAACGTCCATCCGGCGGGCACGTATCGCCTGGCCGATGCGCTCATCAAGGCCAACAAGCGCTTCGACATGTTCGTGCTGCCTGGCGTGCGTCACTCGTTCCAGCCGGTGTCGGGCTACGTCAACTGGCTGCGCGGCGACTATTTCGCCCGCCACCTGCTGGGCTCGTCATCCGACATGATCGATATCGTCGAACTCAATCGGGAGAAGGAGCAGACGGGCGACAAGAAGCCACGCTGAGCAGGCCATCGGGCCATCAGGCCATCAGCCTTCTGGCGAGTACGCAGAGCTTGTAACGTGATCGAGCAAGACATGTCGCAGAAGCTGCTTACTACGTCGCCTGAAACACGCGAATTTGGCCAGAACCGCGACGGCGGGATTCCTGCAGCTCTTCGGAGCTGCAGGAGTCACCATGATTCAGTCATTTCGCGATCTGACCGTTTGGCGGAAAGGGATGGACTTAGTCGGTACTTGTCTACAAGGCAAGCGACCAATTCCCGCGCTCCGAGCAGTTCGGTCTGACGGCGCAACTCCGTCGGGCGGCTGTGTCGATCCCATCGAATGTTGCCGAAGGCAAGGCCGTAGGCGGTCAGACGTATCCGCACCACGTCAAGATCGCCGTTGGATCTGAAGCGGAGCTCCAGACACAACTGGAACTCGCGAAGCGACTCAACATGCTGAGCGATCGCAGGCTGATGTCGGCCCGACGGCCAGCCGCAGCGCACCTTCGTCGAAATGCTGGCGCGGGTGGCCGGCGTTGAGGCCACCCTCGTGCCGGTGGCGCGCGACAAGATCACGTTGGCCGGAGGACAGTTCGCCGGGTCCCACAACCTGTACTTCGGCGAGTACCTCGATCTGCCGCCGTACAGCGCGAATGTCGACAAAGCCCGGCGCGTCCTGGGTGTGACGCCGACACCACTCGAGGCGGCGCTGCGAACCGGCTTCGAGTGGTACCAGTCGCAGCCGAGGCGCCGTATCGACTACGCGCTCGAAGATCGAATGCTCGCGTCTTAGTTTTGCCCGCCTGGCCGTCTGCCCCACACGGGTGGCGCCGGTTCGGTCGTTCGTCGATCCACCGGCTTCTCCTTCAACAACCGCAACGCCTCATCCACCGCTCGTTCGAGCTGCGGGTCGCGCCCGGCAATCACATCCTTCGGCCAGTTCTCAACGTCGATGTCCGGGCCGGTGCCTTCGTTCTCCACGGCCCACTTACCGTCGCGCGTGAAGAATCCGCCGCGCGGCGCAATCATCGACCCGCCATCGATGAACTGCGGCGTGTCGGCGGTGTGCACCAGCCCGCCCCAGGTGCGCTTGCCGACCAGCGGTCCGATCTTGCGATAGCGGAACATCCACGGCATCAAGTCGCCGCCGGAGCCGGCCATCTCGTTGATGATCATTACCTTCGGTCCCCAGATGCCGGCCGAAGGGCTGGTAAACGGGCGACGATCGCCGGCGACGTTGTTGAAGTAGCCGTCGAAGTCGCGCTGCAGCACATCGATGATGTAGTCGGCCGCCGAGCCGCCGCCGTTGTAGCGTTCGTCGATCACCGCGCCCTGCTTGTCCTGCTGCGCGAAGTAGTAACGGTTGAAACTGTCGAACCCGCCCTGCCCCGTGTTCGGCACATAGACGTAGGCGAGCTGCCCGTTCGATCGCTTGTCGACGTAGCGGCGGTTCTCTTCGACCCAGGCACGGGTGCGCAGCGCCTGCTCATTGGTCACCGGAACCACCGTCACCGGCCGCGCACCCTGCAAGTCTGGACGGCTATTGATGGTCAGCACCGTCTGTCGATTCGCGGTGCCATCGAGCAGGCGATAGATGCTGTCGGGCGCGGTGAGGGCAACGCCGTCGATGGCGAGGATAAAGTCGCCGGCCGCCACGGTGACGCCTGGACCGGCCAGCGGCGCGCGCAGATCGGGGTTCCAGCTCTCGCCATCGTAGATCTTCGCGATCTTGTAGCGGTTGCCTTCGATCGTGAAGTCGGCGCCGAGCAGCCCGCCCGGATTCGACGGCACTTCCGGCATCGCGCCGCCGCGCACGTACGAGTGGCCGATCGCAATCTCGGCGCCCATGTTGTCGAGCAGGTAATTCAGGTCGGCGCGATGCGCCACGTGCGGCAGCAGGGCGCCGTACATTTCCTTCATGCGCGGCCAGTTGGTGCCCTGCATGTTGGGCACGTAGAGATAGTCGCGTTGCAGGCGCCAGCCTTCGTTGAAGATCTGCGTGAACTCGGCCTTCGGATCGAGCTGCATACGCAGCGTGACATCGAGGCGGCCGGCGTTGGCGGACGGCACACCCTTGTCGGCGTCGACGAGAAACAGCTGCGGCCGGACCGGCGTCGCCGCCGGGTTGTTCGGATTCCCCTGGGGTGGCGCCGTGCGGTAGACGAGCTTCTTCCCGTCCGCGCTCAGCGAGGTACTCGGCCACCGTCGTCTGGAACTGTTCGGGCCGCCGCTCGCTCAGGCGGAAACGATGCAGGATGTTGCCGCGCGCGCCGGCGCCGCCCGGCGCCTCGAGGAAGAACACCGTCCCCGCACCGCCGGCTTTCAACTGCGAGTATCGCCGTGACGGCACGCCGGTAACCGGCAGGATGCGCTGCTGCAGCCGATCGAAATCGATCGTCACGACCGGTAGCGGCTTCGGCGCCGAGCGATCCGGTTTCTCGGTTTTCTCGGCAGCATCATCCGAAGGTCGCCCGCCCACACCAGGATCCTCATCACTCTCTGGCAACAGCGGGCTCGGCTCGGTCCTGGTCAGCACGGCGAGATACAACGCAAACGTCTCCTCGCGGCCGTACAAAGTCATGTCGAGCCACTGCGAGGCGAGGCCGAAGTCGGTTGAGGCGAGGAACCACAGATACTTCCCGCTCGCGTCCCACACCGGATACATCGCATCCGCGAGCCCGTCGGTAATCTGATGTTTCGCGCCGGTCTCGACGTTGGCGACCACGATCGCGCGATACAGGGTATTGAGCCGCGAGGCAAAGGCAACCCACTTGGAGTCCGGACTCCACGACGGCGCGAGCGTGCGCTGCGGCACCATCCAGGGATCGTTGCCGATCGCTTTCGCCTGCCCGGTGGCGATATCCATCACCCAGACATTGAGATTGGTGTCGGTGTAGAGGAGCTTCTTCGAATCCGGCGACCACACCGGTGTGTAATAGAACGCCGCCTTCTGGAACGCGATCTCGCGCGGCGCGCCGATGCCGTCCTGCGACTCGATCACCAGCTTGTATTCGCCCGACTTGTCGCTGAAGTACGAGATCCATTTCCCGTCAGGCGACCACGCTGGCTGGCGCTCCGCCGATCCGCTCGAGTGGGTGATGTTCCGCACATCGCCCTTCTCCTCCGGGATGGTGAAGATCTCACCGCGCGCTTCCGCGAGCACGCGCTTGCCGGTCGGCGACAGGCTGATGTTGCTCATGCGCGCGGTCACGTCCTCGAACCGCGTCATCATCCATGGAAAATCGCCGGCCGCGTTGATCGTCAACTGGTCGGTCTTGTTGCTCTTCGGATCGAAGACGTGCAGGTAGCCGGCCTGCTCGAATACGACCGCGCCGCCGCCGGCGTCGAGCGACTTCACGTCGTAGTCGATGAACTTGGTCCGCTGGGTCAGGGCCTTGGTGCTGGTGTCGTACGACCACACGTTCGCCATGCCGTCGCGATCGGAAATGAAATACACGGTGTCGCCGAGCCACGCCGGATCGACATCCTTCGAATCCGTCCACGGCGGCGATACCAGGTCGAACGTCTTGAGATCGACAATCCAGACCGGACGGTTCTGCCCGCCGCGATAGTTGCGCCGCTCTTCGTCCCACGAGGTGTTCATGCGATACGCGATGCGGCGGCCGTCGGGCGAAATCTTCCCCTGGTAGCCGCGCGGCAGCGGCATCGGTTCGGCGATGCCGCCTTTCGCCGGCACGGTCCAGAATCGCGGCGTCGCATTTGGCGCCGCCGTCTGCCGGCCGGACGTGAACATGATCTTGCTGCCGTCTGGCGCCCAGCCTTGCACCGTGTCGGCGCCGGGGTGCCACGTCAGCCGCACCGGCTCGCCGCCGCTCACCGGCACCGTGTAGACGTCGGTATTGCCGGCGTAATCCGCACTGAACGCCACCGTCGCGCCGTCAGGAGAGATTTTGGGATTATTCGACTGGCCCTGGAAGCTCGTGAGCCGGCGCGCGTCACCGCCTTTGCGGTCGACGATCCAGATGTTGTTCGCATACGCGAACGCCACGTGCGTGGCGCTGATCGACGGCGTGCGCAACAATCGCGTTGGCCCACCTTCGCGCTGCACGCTTCGGTGGGCGCGCGTACCCTCGGCGGTCAGCGTGACCGTGCCCGGGACAGCGAACGACGTCAGGACTACGAGCGCAATCAGCGGCCTCATGTACCCTCCACAAATCAGATCAATGATTTCTCGAACGAGTCGATGAGCTCGGACGCCGTCATGCG
This sequence comes from uncultured Acidimicrobiia bacterium, assembly GCA_963784445.1. Lineage (GTDB taxonomy): Bacteria > Acidobacteriota > Vicinamibacteria > Vicinamibacterales > UBA2999 > 12-FULL-67-14b. The sequence goes on from CAWARO010000006.1 coordinate 391,590, forward strand.
ATTCCAGGTTTCGTTCACACCGAAGGTGATCGTCCCTGGCGCTGCCGGACCTGACATCGCGATGCCATGCCCGGCCAACCTCTTCCCGACCTCCGCCGGGCTGACGCCCTTGAACGTGACGCGGGTCAGGTTCGTGCCATTGGGAACTCGCTCGATGCCCAGCCGTGGATGCTTCGCCATTGCCGCGTAGAACGCCTCGGAGATCCCGACGGCGCTCTTCAGTCGTCCTTCGAAGCCGTCCATGTAATGACGCGCCATCAGCGCCGCGTTCCACCCCACCGCGAGGTTGCCGCCGAACATGCGGCGGACGTGGAACATGCCGTCGAGTACTTGCTTTGGCCCCGCGAGAATGGCACCGATGCCGCAGTTGAAATACTTCCACAGCGACACGTAGACCGTATCGAAGTGCGCGGAGTACTCGGCCGGCGAGATACCGGTGTAGGCCGACGCGATGAACAGGCGCGCGCCATCGAGGTGCATCCCAATGCCCTTGTCGCGCGCGAACGCTGAAATCCGTTTCGCCTCATCCCAATCGAACATCTGGCCGGCGAGGCGCCTGACGGGACTCTCGATCACGATGGCGCCGACGTCGGTCGCCACGCGTCCACCCGCCGTCCGCGTGAGCACCGCCTCCACGTCTGCCTTCGTGAACGTGGCGCGGCCCGGCGCCAGCGGCATCAACGTGAGGCCGGAGAGCGTTTGGCAGGCATCGCCCGTGTCGTTATAGATGTGGCTCACTTCCGGCACGATCACGCGGCGTTTCGTGCCGGCCAGCACTCGCAGCGCGAGCTGGTTCGCAAGCGTGCCCGACGGCACGAACACCGCCGCCTCCTTGCCAAGCAGCGTCGCCCAGTGTTTCTCGAATGCCGCCACCTCACCGCCCAGGAGGTAGTTGTCGGCGGCGACGTCCTTGCTCTGGCAGAGGCGATTGAGCAGCGCCGCGTACTCGCGCGGCGTGATGCCTATGCCATCGCCCGACATGTGGACCACACGGTCTGGCTCGACAGCGGTATTGGCGAAGACTGGAGTGTAAGGAAGACAACCCGCGCCAACGGCCACGCCGATTGTCCCCACAAATCCGCGGCGGGAGATGGGATCCATGACTAGGTGAATATAATCTGAGCCCTCATGAAGAAACTGACCTTTGTCGTTGCCCTGATTGTGGTGTCCGCACTCGGCCTCTCGGGGCAGGGCCAGCCAGTTGCGCAGAATCAGGATCCCTGGGCTCCGGGAACCTTCAACAATTTCAAGCTGCGATCGGTGGGTCCGGCCTTGATGTCGGGCCGCATCAGCGTAATTGCCGTGCACCCAGATGACAAGCAGACGTGGTACATCGGCGTCGCGTCCGGCGGCGTCTGGAAAACGACCAATGCCGGCACCACGTTCACGCCGGTCTTCCAGAACGAGGGCGCGTATTCGATCGGGTCCGTCGCGATCGATACCAAAAACCCGAGCGTGGTCTGGGTCGGCACCGGCGAGGCCAACAACCAGCGCAGCGTCGGCTACGGCGACGGCATCTATCGCAGCGACGATGGCGGGCGGTCGTGGCGGAACATGGGGCTGAAGGATTCGCAACACATCGGCCGCATCGTGATCGATCCGCGCGATTCAAAGACGATCCTGGTCGCGGCCTACGGGCCGCTGTGGAGTTCTGGCGGCGATCGCGGCCTCTACAAGACCACCGACGGCGGCGCGACCTGGAACAAGATCCTCAACATCAGCGAGCACACCGGCATCAGCGACGTGATCATGGATCCGTTCAATCCGGATGTGCTGCTCGCGACAGCGCACCAGCGGCGGCGGCACACCTGGACGCTGATTCACGGCGGGCCTGAGAGCGGTCTTCACAAATCCACCGACGGCGGCGCCACGTGGCGGCGGATTCGCACCGGGATGCCCGGCGGCGATCTCGGCCGCATCGTGCCGGCGTTCTCGCCGGCGCAAAAGGGATTGGTCTACGCGAAGATCGAATCCGCGGACAACCCGGTCGCGCTCTATGCATCGAACGACTCGGGTGAAACGTGGGAGCGGCGCGGCAACGTGCAGGCGCAGCCGATGTATTACAAGAACCTCCATCCTGATCCGAAGACCGCCGATCGCGTCTACGTGCCGACGGTGCAAACGCAGATCTCGGATGACGGAGGGCGCACGTTCCGCCAGCTCGGCGAGCGCAACAAGCACGTCGACAACCACTTCATCTGGATCGATCCGGACAACACCAACCATCTACTCGAAGGCTGCGATGGCGGGTTGTATGAGTCGTGGGATCGCGGCCGATTGTGGCGGCACTTCACCAACCTGTCGGTGACGCAGTTCTACAACGTCGAGGTCGACAACGCCTCGCCGATCTACAACATCTACGGCGGCACCCAGGACAACAGCACGCTCGGCGGGCCGTCGCGCGCGAAAGCGGTGCAGGGCGTCCCCAACAACGACTGGTTTATCGTCACCGGCGGCGACGGCTTCGTGGCGCGGATCGATCCCGAGGATCCGAACATCGTGTATGCCGAATCGCAGTACGGCGGCATCGTGCGGCTCGACAAGCGGACCAGCGAGCGGGTCAGCATCCGTCCGAATGAAAGCCGCGGTGAGCCGGCGCTGCGTTTCAATTGGGAATCGCCGTTCATCATCAGCCCGCACAGCGCGTCGCGGCTCTACTTCGGATCGAGCCGGCTGTTCCGCAGCGACGATCGCGGCAACACCTGGAAGCCGATCAGCCCCGACCTGACGCGCCAGACCGATCGCAACACGCTGCCGGTGATGGGACGCATGTGGTCGCCGGAAGCGGTGGCACAGCATCAGTCCACCGCCACGTGGGGCAACATCTCGACGCTCAGCGAATCGCGCAAGCGCGAAGGCCTGCTCTATGTGGGCACCGATGACGGCCTGATCCAGTTCTCGTATGACGGCGGCGGCACGTGGCGGCGCAGCGAGCGGCTGCCCGGCGTGCCCGATTACGGCAATTACGGCGTCTACGTGCAGCGCCTTTACGCCTCGAAGAACGACGAGAACGTCGTCTATGCGCTGTCTGAGAACAGCAAGAACGGCGACTTCAAGCCGTACGTCTACAAGAGCACGAATCGCGGCGGCTCGTGGGAGTCGATCAGCGGCGACCTGCCGGCCAACGGACCAGCGCTCGCATTCGCGGAAGATCACGTCAATCCCAACCTGCTGTTCGTCGGCACCGAGTTCGGCCTGTTCTTCACCGTCGACGGCGGCAAGAAATGGGTTCGCCTGCGCAGCAACCTGCCGACGATTTCGGTCCGCGACCTGGCGGTCCAGGAGCGCGAGAACGATCTCGTGCTCGGCACCTTCGGCCGCGGCTTCTTCGTGCTCGACGATTACTCGCCGCTGCGGCAGTTGTCGCAGGGCACGTTCGATCGCGAGGGCTACATCTTCCCCACCAAACCGGCGGTGATCGAGGTGCCCGAAACGGGCCGCGCGCGCGGCTCGCAGGGTGAGCAGCACTGGATGGGCGAGAACCGTCCGCTCGGCGCGATCATCACCTACTGGGTCAAGGAGGCGCCGCGCTCGCTGCGCCAGCGCCGCCAGGAGGAAGCGCGCGCGGCAGAGTCGAAGAACGCGTCGCCGCGATATCCAACGCAGCAGCAAATCACCGAGGAAGAAGATGAAGAGGCGCCGCAAACCTTCATGACGGTCACCGACAGCGCCGGCAGAGTGGTGCGCCGCATGACGGTGCCTGGCGGCCGCGGCATTCAGCGCTATGTCTGGAACCTGCGCACCACCGCGCCGACCACGGGCGGCGGAGGATTCGGTGGCGGTGGCGGCGGCCAGGATGCCGATCCGCCCTTCTATCCCGGCGCGACGGGCGGCGGAAGCTTCGTGCAGCCGGGCACGTATCGCGTCGCGCTCGCACGTCGGGTCGGCGGCGCGATGACCCCGCTTGGCGAGGCGCAGACGCTCACCATCACCGCCGATCCCGGCGTGACGCTGACACCGGCGCAACGCACGGCCAACACCGAGTACCAGGACAAGGTCGACAAGCTCCAGCGGTCGTTCACCGGCACGCTCGAGCAAGCCAACAGCATGCGCACGCGCACGCAGGCGATTCAGCGCGCGCTAGTCGATTCGCCAGCGGACGTGAAGTTCATGGACGAGGCGCGGCGATTCGATCAGCGCGTGCTCGCCGTGTTGCGCCAGTTGCGGGGTGATGAAACCATTCGCGGCGATGAATCGGGCTCGGCGTCGACCATCCAGTCGCGCGTCGGCTCCGCGGTGCAGGGCGCGCGCGGCTTGTCGGGCGCGCCGACCGGCACACAGACCCAGAACTACAACATCGCCAACGAGGATCTCGCGGCGCAGATCACCGCGCTACGCGCCATCGAAGCGGAGTTGCGGAAGTTCGAACAGCAGCTGGAAGCAGCGGGCGTGCCCTACACGCCTGGCCGCTGGCCAGGACAGCAGTAGCTACTTCGTGCAGGTGAAACTGGCGGCATCATCCACGCTGCCAGTTCCCTTGTATCGCGCCACGGTTGGATGAGGACACAGCGGCCGTGTCCTCACGACCTTGTCATCGACGATGCGCGAGGCCGGCACGCTGGCGGGCGCCACGCCCTTCTCCACCCACTGCTCCAACACGTCGAGCATGTCGAATGAGCTGGTGCCGACGCCGCCGCTGCAGTGGTGCATGCCGGGAATCATGTACAGGCGCGCGAACGCGTCGGCCTGCTGCTGGCCACCCGCCTTCTTGACCATCTGTTCGTAGTAATCCACGGTGCCGGTGGCGCTGATGCCGGGGTCCGCCCAGCCGTGGTACATGATCAACTTCCCGCCGCTCTTTCGGAACGGCCGCAGGTCGGTGTCTGCCGGCGTGAGAATCCCGGTCATTGTTTTCAGCCGCGCCAGATCGCGATCGAAGTTGAACGTCTTCCAGGTGAAATTCGGATCATCCTGATCGAGGGCCAGGAAGCGGAAGTTCGGATCCATCAAGCCAAAACCGCTCGGCCGCCGCTCAGGACCGTAGTCCAGCGAGCCATCGGCCTGCTTCACGGGCGGGTTCGCACCCGAGATCCAGGCGCGCCACCCGGTGGTGCCGCCCTCATGGCCGATGGGGAATCCGTGCGCGTAGGTCTTGCCGTCCTTCGTCTTCAGGCCCGCGTAAATTTTCTTGATGGTGGTGAGCTGGCCTGGCGTGAGCGACGTCAAGGTAGCCGCGTCAAACTTACAGGCGCGCGGATCCGTGATCAGTCCGTCCTCGAGGCCATCCGTCTTGTCGCAGGCTGCGAGCGTGGCCTTTGACAGTTGCTCGATCGCGTCGTCGGTCAGGAGGTTGTCGCTGGACGCCAGCATGTGCTGATACACGACGGCGCGGCCGACTTGCATCGTCGTGCCGGTTGCGGGATGGCCGGCGATCACGCCATCGAAGTCATCGGGATAGCGCTGCACTTCCATCATCGCCTGTCGTCCGCCGTTCGAGCAGCCGTTGAAATACGCGTGCTGCGGCGGCCTGCCATAGAACGCTGCCGTCAACGCCTTGCTCGCCACCGCCGTCACGTGGGTGCCGCGATAGCCGTAATCGATTTCCTTGTCGCGATCGCTCCACCACGTGCGATCGCTGGCGGCGTGTCCCGTGTCGGTGGACGCCGATGCGTAGCCGCGCATCAAGCCGGTGCTTAGATTCGCGATAGTCCCGCCGAGGCCGCCGACGCCGAGAAACAGGAACTTGCCGTTCCAGCCTTCGGGCAGGGCCAGCCGGAAATTCACCTCGTTACTGGAAGAGGTGGCATGACCATCGACGCGGCAGTGCGCGGGCACGCGGTCGGCGGCGGCAACCATCTCGGCGCCGGTGATCGTCGTGCCCGCCGCCGCCTTTGCCTGGACGGCGGCCACCGTGCACGCCGTCGATTGCGCGTCGAGCGGGGTCGAGTCAAGAACGACCAGGGTGCCAATGGCCAACGGCAGGACGAGATAGCGCTTCACGCTGGCAGAGTGTATACGAAGGTCTAGAATCATCACGTTGGCTTCGCCGCTTCGTATCGATCCCGAACAACGCTTCTCGTGCGCGCAGTGTGGCCGGTGCTGCCGGCGCTGGGATGTGCTGGTCACGGACGCGGAGCGCGACAACTACGTCCGCCGTGGCGCGGCGCGGTGGTTTCGAGAAACCGAGGACGGTAGCGAAGGGACCGACCGCGATCCCTTCGAACCGGTGTCGGGCTGGCGCGGCTACCAGCGCATTCGCGCGCGCGCAGACGGCGCCTGCGGCTTCCTCTCCGCCGACAATCGCTGCCGGCTCCATGAAGAGCTCGGCGCCGCGAGCAAGCCGCTCACCTGTCGGATGTTTCCGTTCAAGTTTCATCCCGTTTCGGCGAGCGTGGTGGTGACCGCGAGTTTCGGCTGCCCGACGATCGTCGTCAATCGCGGCGAGCTGGTGTCGGGCGACGCGATGCGAAGGCAGCTCGAGGCCACCTATCAGGAGCATGCGGTCACCGCGGTTCCGACCGAACGGCACTTTGTGGCCGGACGGCCGATCGATGGCGCCTCGATCCGCATCATCCGGGACTCGCTGCTGCGCATGCTGGCGCGCGCGGACGATGGGACGATCGATCTGCGCGCGAACGTTCACCGCATCGCGCGGGCGCTCGACGATCTCACGCGCCGCCGCGTGTTGCGGCTGGCGGACGCCGACTTTGCCGAGTACATCAAGCTGACGCTGCCATACGCGGCCGCGGCTGCAACCTCTGTGGCTGCACGCCCGCCTGGCCGTCTGGGCCGGATGATGCAATTCGGGTTTCTCTATGTGGTGGCGGCCACGCGGTATGCGATCGATCATCGCGGCGACTCGCGCTGGTCGCTGCGCATCGGGCGCCTGCGCCTACTCGCTCACTTCCACCGGCTGTGGCCGGCCGTGGATCGCGTCAACGTGCGGGTGTTGCGCCAGCAGCGCATCGACGTCAACGAACCTGCGATTCAGCCGGTGGCGTATCATTACCTGCGCGCCAGCATCGAGACCCTCGGCGCTCGCCAGCGGCCAATTCTCGACGATTTCGCGATCTCGGTGTCGTGCCTGAATACCGCTTGCGCGCTAGCGGTGATGAACGCGCACGCATCTGGACGCGCGATCGATCGCGAGATGTTCAGCGATGCGCTGATGGAAAGTGTCGATCTGTCACATGCGGACGAGCGCGGGCTGCTTGGCTGGGTGCTGCCGCGGCTGGCCTCAGGCGCGGAGGCGCTGAATGTTTTCAGCGCCTCTCGGCCCTAGCCTGTGTCTGGCGGGCGGGACTAAAGTCCCGCCCCTGCGTACCGGCCGTGGCCTCCGTTAGAACGAGAATCTTCCGGTGACCTGCATCGTCCGCGAGTAATTCGCCTGCGCGGTGACACGGCCGAAGTTGGTGTTGCCGTGCGCCGAGCTGCCCAGCGCCTGATACCACGGGTTGTTGAACACATTGATCACGTCGAGGCGCACCGACACCCGGCGTGAGCCACCCACCGAGAAGTCCTTATTGAGCGCCATGTCCGTGGTGTTGCGCCACGGTGAATACACACCTTCGAAATAGCGCGGAGCGTCGCCGATCGTTCCCTGCGGCGCTTGCGTGAAGGCCGACGGGTTGAGGTACAGATTGTCCTCCGGATTGTCGCGGAGGCGATCCGTGATGCTGCCGCCGGTCAGGATCTCGGCTCCCGGCACCACGTTCGGACGCTGGCCGTGGCCGAGCAGGTTGGTGTTGTTCGTGTTCTGGGTGACTCCCATCGGGAAGCCGCTCCCCATCTGCATCACGAACGACACCGTCCAGCCGCCGGCGAGCACGTTACCGACGCCGCTGGTGAGCCAGCGCTGTCCGGCGCCGAACGGCAGCCGGAGGATCGGGCTCGCCACCAGCTTGTGCGGCGAATCGAGCAGGCTGCGGCCGTACTCGGCGTCGGGATTGAAGTAGGACGACTCCGGGTCGGCGGTGAAGTTGTTCAGGATGCCGGGCGAGCTGGAGTAGTAATTGCCCTGGCCGAACTGATTGTCGGAGAGGCGGCTGTAGGTGTAGCTGATGCGGCCGCCCCACCACCCGGTGGCGCGCTTGCTGACCGAGATGACGCCGGCGTCATACCTCGACCGCGCCAGAGTGCTGTAGATCATGTTGACGTTGTCGAACTGCGGGTACGGGCGCAGGAGCTGATTCCGGGGAATGGTCGCGCGCGTGGTAAAGGAACCCGCGCCGGCCACACCAAAGAAGGGGTTCGGGACGTTTTGCGTCAACGCGTTCACGCCATTCACGTTATTGAGCGGCAGGAACCGTGGATCGAGCTGGTTGATATTGACACTGCCGGTCCCGGTGCCACCCCAGGTCAGGTGGCGGCCCATCGATCCCATATACGTCAGGCCGATGCTCATGTCGCCGCCCAGCTGGCGCTGCATGTCCACCGAATACTGGTGGACGCGCGGCGCATCGCGGGTCTGGTCGATGAACGTCACGGCGCTACTGGTGCCGGTGAGCATGCCGAGCGAGTTGCCGCTAATCGGCGTCAGCCCGGTCGGGAATGGGTTGTCGATCGAGGTGATCGGCCGCAGTGTGTCCTGCTGCAGCGTGGTGGTCTGCGAGTATCCAGGCGTGCTCTGTAAGCCCGATTGCCAGGGGGCCCAGAACAGACCGTAGCCGCCGCGCAGGACGGTCTTGTCGTTGAGCGAGTAGGCCGCGCCGACGCGCGGCGACATCTTCACCGCCGGCGGATCGCCGACGTGCGCGTTGGCGCCGTTCTCTCCTGCGAACATCAATCCGCCCCGAACCTGCCGCGCCGGCGTGCCGGCCACTGGATCGGCGGGGATGGTGACGTTCAACGGGCTGACGGCGTTGCGATCGAAACCCACCACCAGCTGATTGTTCTCCTCGGTCAAGCCGGCTTCATGCTCCAGGCGAATGCCGTAGTTCATGGTCAGCTTGTCGTTGACGCGCCAGTCGTCCTGCACGAACCAGGCGTAGTACTTCACGTACTGGTTGAACGGGCTCGGCAGCGCGAGGGTGCCGGACGCCGGATAGCCCAGCAGCAGGTCGGCAATCGCGTTGTTGTTCGCTGCGGCGTTGCCGGCGCGCGTGAAGACGCCGCTGAAGGTGTAGGACCCGGCGGAGTTGCCGTTCTGCATCGCGTCGACGCCGATGATCCGGTAGTCGGCGCCGGTCTTGAGGCTGTGCGATCCGGCGAGTTTGGTCAGCGCACCATTGACACCCCACGAGTAATAATTCGTGTCGTTCTGGCCACTGTTCCCGGTGCTGGGGAAGCCGCCACTGAGCGTCAGGTCCGGGAATTTCTGGACCAGGAGTGAGTTCGCGAAGTTCGCGTTGATGCCGGGCACGGTACGCATGTCGAACGGATACGGCATCACGTTGTCGTCGCTGAAGGTGTTCATGCCGACCCGGAAGGTCGCGACGGTCGTCGGGTTGACGATGTAGGTGTTGTTCAACACCATGACGTTGACGTCGCGCTGCAGGTGGAACGCATCCGCCGCATAAGGCGCATCAGGAAAGTAATTGATATCGGGCTCGAACGTGCTCTGGTTCAGGAACACGCCATTGAGCGAGACGTTCTCGCTGAAGTGATGATCGAGCTTGAGCGAAAACTGGCGCGCCGTGGACTCGATGATGGTCTGCGCCGGCAGGTTCAGCGTGCCGTCGTCATACTCGGGATGCAGGGTCGGCAGCGGCAGCGCGTTGGCGAATGCCTGTCCCGCCAGGTTGATGCGATTGGTCGGGATGATGTTGCCGGGGAACGCCGTCCGGTTACCGGCAGCGTCGGTCGTCAGCGGATCGTAAATCGGAATCATCTGGCCGTTCGCGTTGCGGAAGTTGCTGAAGTCGCCTCGCCGCATCGCCGCCGTCGGTACCCGCAGGTTATCGCTCTGCGCCTGGCCGTCCTGGTAGCCTTCACCCGCCAGCCAGAAGAACGTCTTGTTCTTGATCAGCGGGCCGCCAAAGCTGCCGCCGGGGCTGCGCCAATATTGCTCGTTGCTCTCCAGCCCGCGAATCTCGTTGAAGAAGTTGTTGCCAATCAGCGAGTTCGGACGCGTCAGATAGAACGCTGAGCCACGATAGGTGTTGTTACCCGACTTGGCCGCGGTGTTGAACACGCCGCCACCGGTGCGGCCCATCTCGGAGTCGTAGGTGTGCACCTGCACGCGAATGTCCTCGACCATTTCGCCGCTCGGGTTCGTCGATGAGCGGTTCTGCAAGTCGGTAATTGGGAAACCGTCGAGCAGGTAGTTGTTGGCGCGAACGCCGCCGCCGCCGACCGACAGCGTCGACGCGCCGCTTTGATCCTGCATGCGGTTCCAGTGCGTGTCGCCGCTGCTCTGCACCGTCGGCACGGTGACCGCCATCAGAAACACGTTTCTGCCCACGCTCGGCAGCGTCTCGAGCGTCTTGCTGTCGAGGACTTCGGCGTGCGAGGCGTTGGACGTTTCGATCAGCGGCGCATCCGCCGTGACCGTGATCGTCTCGGCGACGGTGCCGACTTCGAGAATGATGTCGAGCGTGACGAACTGCTGCGCGCCAATGCGGACGCCGCGGCGCTCGAAGGTCTTGAACCCCTGGACGCCGGCCTTGATCGAATAGGTGGACGGATCGACCGCCGGGAACGAATACTCGCCCGACGCGTTCGAGACCGTGTCACGCGAGGTGCCATTGGCGTCGTTGGTCAGCGTGACCGTAACACCGGGAATCACTCCCTGCGCGTCACGCACCGCACCGCGCAATCCACCTGTCGAAGATTGAGCCATGGCCGGCCCGGCCATACCCAGCAACGCGGCGAGCGCCGCGCACACAAGAGGCTTGATTCGCATACCGTCCTCCGGGAACGTCAACAAGACAGAAACGACAGCGACAGAGGCGAAGAGTTGCGGAGAAGTTACGCCCTTTTGCCAAGCGCATGCAAGGAGGAAATCAGCTAGACTCCTCGCTGTCCGGAGGAATCACATGCGATATTTACTGACGAGCGTGCTGGCGATCGCGCTGTTGCCAGCACCATCGTTTCTCTCGGCGCAAACCAAGGCAACCGCGACCAACGTCCCAATCATTCCGCACGAAGCCGTCCCGAACTTCTTCAAGAACCCGCCGGGCATCTACACCGGCGAGAACATGGGCATTGCCACCAACTCGAAGGGCAACATCTACATCTACCATCGCGCCTACGAGACGCGGCTGTTCGAATACACGCCGCAGGGCCAGTTCGTCCGTGAAATCGGTCGCAACAACTACGGCTTCTCGTTCGCGCACTCGGTGCGCGTTGACGCGCAGGACAACATCTGGGCGGTGGACGAAGGCACCGACATGCTGGTCAAGTTCAGCCCCGAAGGCCGCGTGCTGATGACGATTGGCCGGCGCGAGGATCCGGTGGCGATGCTGTCGAACATGCCGGGCGGAGGCAGCTTTCACGGTCGCAACGCGAAGTACCGCTTCGGCCGGCAGACCGACGTGGCGTTCGACCAGCAAGGCAACATCTTCGTGTCGGACGGCTACTTCGACGGCCGCGTCGTGAAGTACGACAAGAACGGCCGCTTCGTGAAAGCGGTCGGCACGCGTGGCAAGGCGGAGTTGCAGTTCAATACGCCGCACTCGATCGCCACCGATTTCCAGGGCAACGTCTACGTGGGCGATCGCGGCAACGCGCGCGTGCAGGTGCTCGATAACGACTTGGCCTTCAAGGCGATGTACCCCAACGTCGGCAATCCGTGGGCGGTGTGCGTGTCGGGCGGGCCGGGCCCGAAGAATCCCGGTAAGCAGTATCTCTACGTGTCGAACTCATGGCCCGACAGCGCGCCGGCCGGACCCGCGGAGTTCACCGGCGAGGTCTACAAGATGGAACTCGACGGCACCATCGTCGGTAAATTCGGCCGCGCCGGCAAGGCGCCCGGTGAGTTCTCCACTATTCACCAGATGGATTGTCGCGATCCGGACGTGATCTTCACGGCGGAGATCAACAACTGGCGCTCGCAGAAAATTCTGCTCAAGCCACAGCAGATGAAGACCACCAGCCAGCAGTGAGAGGAGGAGCCATGACACGCATCATGACAGCTATTGCGGCAGCGGCGATCCTCGCACTCAGTGGATCGCTGATCGCGCAGTCCGGCGTCCCGGACATTTCATTCAATGCCACCGACCTGTTGCGCACGCCCGCTGAAGGCCCGTTCGTCGGCGAAGTGGGCGGCGTCGGTGCCAATTCGAAGGGACAGATCTTCGTCTACACGCGCACCGGCCATCCGTATGCGACGCTGGGCGACAACCGCACGTTCTCGCGCGGCGGATCGAAGTTGTTCCTGTTCGATGCGAATGGCAAGTTCGTCCGCGAGTGGGGCCAGGACGTCTACGGCTTCAACGCGGCGATCGGACTGCGCGTCGATCCACAAGACAACGTGTGGACGATCGATGCCGCGGCCAACCAGGTGGTGAAGTTCAACCCCGATGGATCGGTCGCGCTCGTGCTCGGCCGTAAACCTGAAACCATCTCGGTGCGACCGGCTGCGCCGGCCGCACCTGCGGGTGCACCGGGTGCCGGCGGCGGTGGCGGAGGCGGCGGTCAAGGCGCCGGTCGCGCGCCAGGATCGGGCATCGAAGGCTCCGGCTTCAATCGGCCCACTGACGTGGCGTGGGACAAAGCCGGCAACATTTATGTGGCCGACGGCATCGGCACCAACAACCGCATCGCCAAGCTCGACAAGGACGGCCGCTTTATCAGGCACTGGGGCTCGACGGGAACCGGCCAGGGACAGTTCACCGGCGTGAAGGCGATCGCACTCGACGCGCAGGGCAACGTCTACGCCGCGGACGCGGGCAACAAGCGCATCCAGGTGTTCGACGGCGACGGCAAGTTCCTTCGCGAATTCGGCAATGTCGGTACCCCGCTCGCGATGTGCATGACGCGTGGCGCGACGCAGTATCTCTACATCTCGCACGCCGGCGACCAGGACGGCATGGACGATGCGGCGATCTACAAGGTGACGCTCGATGGCAAGGTGGTTGGCAAGTTCGGATCGGCCGGCAAGCTGCCCAAAGAATTCGGTCTGGCGAATTCAATCGATTGCCGCAACGAGAACGAGCTGCTGATCGGCGAGATGACGAACTGGCGTGTCCAGAAGGTGTCGCTGAAATAGTTCCGAGGACACGGAGAAGTACGGAGAACACCCAGCGTAGGTAAGGGCGGTACGTAGGGGCGGGACTTCAGTCCCGCCCTAACGCTCTTCCAGATCGTTCCTGATTGGAGCGAAGAACAGCTCCGCCATCCGACGGTAGCCGGCCTCGGTGGGATGGAGGCCATCGCTGCCGATCAATGTCGTCGCTTCCGCCAGCATCGCGTTGTAGAGATCGACGAACACGACCCCTTCTTGCTGCGACATCAGCCGCAGCGTGGCGTTGTAGGCCAGCAGCTCGCTCGTCGGCGTGTTGGCGCGCGGCCGTCCCGGCACTTGCGGAATCATCGAGCCCACAAACACACGCGAGCCACCCGCTTTCGCGTGCTGCACCATGATGCGCATCACGCCGGTGGAGATATCTGGACCCACACCCGGCAGCCCGTTGACGCCTTCCATCAACAACACCACTTCCGGCCGCGTCGCATCGTAGACTCCTGGAAATCGCTGAGCCCCGTCGAGGATGCGCTCGTTCGGCTCGCCGGCGTTGGTGACACCGATGGTCGAGGCCTGATTGGTGTAGGTGGTCCGCAGCTGGCTCTGCAGGACCGTCGGATAGGACGCGGTCGGGACCACGATCAACTTGGTGATCGAACCGCTCGTGCCCGTCGCCGGATTGGTGACCTCACCGGCGGTGAAGCTGTCGCCGAACGCCAGAAAACGCGTGCGCGAGATTCTCGCCGACGGTGGCGGATCGGTCGGGCCCGTCGGCGATCCGCCACAGCCGACAGCGATGGCAGTGCACGCGAGGAAAAGGAGTAAGGAATGCCGCATCAAGGGCTTGCCTCGCCGAAGCTGCAAGCGACGGCGGGGGCGGATCGATCATAACAGGCTCCGACGGGCCGGCTATGTTCCTTTGCCGCCGCCCCACTTGAATGTCATCACCCACGCGTTCCAGTCGCCGTAGGTCTTCACCCAATCTGGAGGCTCGACGAATTCGCATCGCTCTTCCGCGTCAGGCGCTGCGAACGCCTGCAGAAGATCGTTCCATTCGGCCGCGTCGATCTGAAACGGCTCCCACTCGCAGCCGCCGCTCATGCCGGCATCGTAGATGCCCTTGATCAGGAGGTCGTTGACCACATGCAGCGGCGGGACAAGTTGTGTCATCAAGAGGTACGGAATGGCGGACAACAAGTCGACCACCGTTCCATGCTCTGCTGAGGAGCCGCCGACGCCGCTGAGGACCGTAAAGGAAATCTCCCGCATCCTCAATCACTGTAGCAATCGATCCCGGCGTTATGCTCGAGCGCATCGTCACAGACGGCAACCAGGCTCGCGAGCCAGCGTTCCGGATCCCATGGTTTGAGGCCTTTTGCCCACTCATGAAAGGCCGGCTTGTGGAGCGCCAGCACGCGCTCGAAGGGGTTGGGGCGAACGCTGCCTGCGGCATGGATTTCGCGCAAGACCTGGAGCGCCTCGCGACGCAACTCGGCCACTTTCTCCGGCGCGATACGAGGGCTCTCGTAGAAGTTCTTATCGAGAGAAGCCAGCAGCGGCACGTCAAGTCCAAGCAAGCGGATCATGTCGAAAAGGATCTGTTCCCCCTCATCGATATGCCCACTGAAGGTAGGCCCGGCAAAGGTGAAAGACATGGCGACTACCCGACCAGGTCTGACCGCCCCCTCGTCACACGAGAGGGAGTAGCAAGGAGCGCCCGATCTTCAGCCATCCCTCGGATTCCATCAGGAAGATTCGGGCGAACGCCACGGCGAAGACGGTCACACTGATGAAATGCACCGGGTGGACCCGTCGCCGGCTGAACGCGTCGAAGGCCATGGCAGCGAAGATCGGCGCCAACCAGACAAGGAAAAATACCGCTGGCGAGAACTCCATGCGCCCGACAGCGGCGAATGCCAGAGCGACGGTCGCGGCCAGGATCAAACGCTTGTGGATTTCCGGTTGTCTTCGGTACGCGACTGCGGCGCCGAAGAAGCTCGCGAACAGCACCATGTCGACCAGCGGCAGGATCAGGAATCCGGCAGCGGTGTTCATGGTCCATTCGCCGGCGCGCACATGCATCACGGGGGCCGCGAAGCTGACCACCAGGCCAATCACGAGCACGAGTACGCCGTAGGCAATCCCGACGTTCCCGACACGGCGATGCATCCGCACTCGTCCCGTGGACACGAGGGTGACCTGGGCCAGCAACAGCGCCATCCACCCGAGGAAGACGGCGCCATGGACGTGGATGATCCAGGGCCGCGTCACTCCGCCGCTGAGCAGCGGCCCGAAATACGACGGCCAGAATCCCGCGACCACCATCGCAATCAGGATCAACGTGACGGCGACATAGAACCGTCGCGTCCACGACGCGGTTCGAACGACTGGTTTTCCCGGCGATGAGCCGACCTGTACGGCCACGCTGACTGCTTCCGGCATGAGAGCTTCCTCGACGTTGGTTGTGAAATTGCTACTTGCACAGCCCTTTCGGAACCCAGGTCGTTTCGCGGCTCGTCGGAGGTTGCGACGAATCGTGAAGAATCAGCACCAACGCGCGTCGCACGTCGGTACCGGTTGCCGTCAGTTCCATCGGTGGCCCACCAGGCACGATGACGTGCGCACCGCCGGCACGACCTACCATGGTCCCCTCAGGTGTCTCGAGGCATGTCTCGCCGCTCAGCGTGTACCACGCCTCAGGACCCGAATGCCGGTGCACGGATGACTTCATGCCGGGCTTGAACACGGCTTCCATGTACTGCGCGGCGTGTTCCACATTCGCCCTCACCTGGAGCGGGCCAACCGTCGCAACCCGCTCGCCGCCGGCCGCGCGCCACTGCGCATCACCAATAGTCAACAGCCAGACACTTCCCAGCGATTCCAGGACGACACTCGTCGAGCCCTTGACTGCCTCCGCGAGCGCGCGCGATGGATACCGGTCAAGATGCCAGAACACGGCGGTCGAGTTCAGCCGGGCCAAAGGTTGATGAGCGAGGATAAAGCAACCGAATTCGCGGTTTCCTCGTTCGGACACCGGCACGCAGGTGAGTCCTGCCTCCTGATCAGCGGACGCTGGCATAACGGCCGCCAACGCAACCACCAGCAGGATCAACCGTAACGTCGAGATCGTCAAATACTCCTCCTAGGGCAGCACCTTCGCCATTGCCGCGATGGTATTCCAGTTCCGCGTGGTAGCCGGCACTCCAAACGCCTTATCGGTCGTGCCCAGGTAGCCAATCACTTTCATGTGACGCCGGTAGACGCCGAGTACAAAACGGCGATCGCGCGCGAGAATTTTCAACAGCCACTTGCCCCTCGAGGGAAGGGTGATGGGCAGCGCCGGCCCCGATCGCGGCGCTCGCGACAGGACGCTCACGAAACGGACCAGGTCGGGTCGAGGCGGGTAATCCGCGAAGCACTTGTGAGTCAGCAGCCTGGCGATCTCCCGGCTGTGACAAATCATGATTTGCGTCTCGAAGGGTAGCAGTCGTGCAAATTCACGGCGCAGTTGCGCCTGGCTGACGGGCTTTCTGATCACGAAGGTGCCTGCCGCCCCGATGTTGACGGCACCGAGGTGCTGCAGTTGTTCGGCGAGCTTCGCCGGCCGGAACGTGCGGTGACCGCCGACATTGACGCCCCTGAGCAAAACGACGTGTGCCATGTCGGCTTCCTGCTGATAGCCCTCAACGAGCGAGCTTGGTCGCCGCTTTGAGCATTCGCTGAATCGCCGCTCGTCTCTCGGCCAGCTCCTCAGGTGATCGGAGCTTGATGTGCCGCACCGAGGCGCCCGAGCCTTCCAGCAGTCCGTCCGGATCGTCAAGGGCGGTGCCTCGGATGAAGCCCAGCGACACCCACTTGGTGTACGGCGAGAGCGCGGCCATGCCCCATCCGTTGTAGCCGTATTGCCGCGCGCCGTATCCGATCTGGGCGTCATCGCAGTCAACGGAAACCACGACGTCGGGGAGGGTTTTCAATATGAGTTGGTGTGTCTCGAGATACAGCCTGCGCACGGCAACGGCCTTGCCGTCGACGAGACGTTCGAGCTGCGCTTCTGATGGACTGTCAATGTGGGCGTGTGTTTTCGAAGCAGCCATCTCAGATCTCCATCAAGTCCTTACCGACGATGATATTGCCCTGGAAATGCTTCCGGGCGGCGTCACTCCACATCTGATCGGTCACGGCGGGATCGTCAGACGGCACGAAGTGCGAGAGAACCAGCGTCTTGGCCCCCGCGGCCTGCGCCACGCGTCCCGCATCCTCCGCCGTCGTATGGTGGGAGAGAATGCTTTGTTTGAGGCTCGTCGCGTTGGCAACTCCCGAGACGAGGCGATCGATGGCCGGCGGATAAACAACCTCATGGACCAGGACATCGGCTCCCCGCGCGAGCGCGATCAATTCGTCGGAAGGCGCGGTGTCGCCGGAGATGACGATGGATCGATCCTGTGCGTCGAAACGATAACCGAACGCCGGCACCACCGGTGGATGCCGCACGAGCGCGGCCGTCACCTTGACATTCTCGTCCTGCATCACCAGTCCGCCCCGGCTCAGCTCATGAACGCGGACTAGCGGCGCGATCGCGACCCGGCCCTCGTCAGCAATCCGGGTCTTGATGTCGTAGTCGTTCATCTCGAAGAACAGCCTGGTCATTTTCTCGAGCGGCGGTGGCCCCCACGTGTCGACGCGCGTCCGCAGGCCCGCGGTCCACGCCAGCCAGATCACGTTGCCGTAGTCGGCGTTGTGATCCGAATGCTGGTGGGTCAGGAAGATATGCCGCAAGGCCGGCAAGGGCACGTTGGCGAATACCAGCTGCCGGGCCACACCGTCGCCGCAGTCGATGAGATACGCCGCATTGTTAACGAGGATGACCTGCGCGGCGGCCGAACTCACCTTTCGTGGTCGCGGCCCTCCGCCGGTGCCGAGAAGAATCAATCGCGTTTTTGCGCTCTGCGCGGAGAACGATTGAGGCCGAAGCGCCGCGGCGGCGGCGCTCGCGATTCCGGCAAGGAGCTCCCGTCGACTGATTCCGGCGCGTATCACCATTAGCCGTCACGGTTGCGTTTGGCGGCGAGCTCGCCGAGCGGTGCGACGCGAATGCCGCTCTGCCCGCATCTCCACCACTGCTCCGAAAACCAGAGCGGATGATTGGGATGCGGCGCGGCGCAAGATCGGAAAATTGGTCTTGATATCCGCCGGCAGATCCGGGCGAGTGGCCAGGAACACGTCGAATCCGGTCTTGCCAACGCTGGAGGTGTCGGTCTTTTCGAGCGCAACGATCCACTTGCGATGATGCGTGATTTGGGGCTCGGTGATCGCGAGGTTGTACTCGAGTTCAGCCTGCAGACCCTTGAGCACACGCTCGGCGAGTGCATGATTTTCGCGCGACTCGCCCACCTGCGCCAGCCAGAAGCCGAGCGCCACGCTGATTACGATCAACAGGCCTTCGAGCAGCCAATGGGCCAGCGGTCTTCCGGCCGCGGGTGCGTGCGCATGGACCTCCAGCGGCGACGCTGGCGAAGACGGAATCTCTTGTTGGGCGCGAGTGCGCCACCAGCTCGTGATGCTCACGCCTAGGCGTCTCCTCGATGAGGAGTATAAGTGCAAGTAGACGGCGACACCTCAGCTGAGGGTTCGGATACGGTGGGCCTCACTGTCGCTCACGTATAAGAGGCCTCGAGCATCCACGAGCAGACCATGCGGTCGAGCGAGTGCACACCGGCGGGGATCAGGTTCCGGTCCGTCACCGCGCTGACCGGTGCCCAACACGGTGCGGATGATGCCCGTCTTCAGGGCAACTTCGCGAATCACATGATTCTCGGTGTCGGCGACGTAGAGCAAGTCACCCGAACAGGCGAGCCCCTTCGGCCCTCCCAGTTTTGCCAGGCGCGCAGGACCACCGTCGCCCGAATACCCCTGTTCGCCAGTTCCCGCCACATGATGAAGGGTCAGGGATTTGGCATCCACTCGGTAAATGGCGTTGCCCTCTCGAAGTGCGAGGTACAACTCGCCGGCAGCATCGAACGCAATTGTCCTCGGGCCGTTGAGAGGTGTTCCCTTCAAATGCGCACCATCTGGAGTTGGCAGACGGTCACCGGTGCCCGCGAAGGTCTCGATGAGACCCGTCGAGAACTCGACGTGGCGAATGCGATGATTGCCGATGTCGCAGATGAGCAGGAACCGGCCCGTCGGCTCCACGGCGATGCTATGTGGCTGACGCAATCGCGCGAGGGATGCGGGCCCACCGTCGCCGGAGAATCCCGGAGTAGCCATTCCGGCCAAAGTGGAGATGATACCTGTCGCATCCACCTTACGAATCACATGGTTGTCGCGCTCCGCGATGTAGAGATTCCCGCGCGAGTCGAATTGAATCTCGTGGGGCATGTTCAACGACGCATCCGTCGCTGCCCCGCCGTCACCCGAATAGCCTCGCTGCCCATTTCCCGCGATGGTCTGCGTTCGACGAGACTTCAGATCCAATCGACGAATACGCTGGTTACCTAAGTCGCAGAAGTACAGCTGGCCATCTGGCCCAATCACGAGACCATACGGATCGTTAACTTGCTGATCGGAGTATCCGGCCGCGCCCGTGCCGATGAGTGTGGAAACGGAAGGTCCTTGCGCCATCGCGGGCGCCGGGACCAGAAGCGCTAGGAGGGTCTTGAGCGCGTCACGCCGGTCAATCACAGCAGCGCCGGATGCTTCACGTGGTGGTCGGTCCTGGACTGGAACGCGTGCGCCAGGAGCAACAGTTCCGGCTCACCGAATAACTTGCCGGTCATCTGGAGAGCGGTAGGCGATCCCTCGAAGAACCCGCTGGGCACACTCAGGATCGGAAGACCGAGACGGTTGGTGAGCGCCGGGATTGCCCCGAGGAACAGGTCGAGATCCGACATCGCCGCCGCCATTTGTTCCATCACCCGCATGCGATACCGATTCGCCTGGATGTACTCGACGGCCGGGATGAATCGCCCGGCACGGATGTCGGCAGGGCGGCTGCTCTCTTCGGGGCCGTTTTCGATGTCGCGGAGCAACCCGCTGCGCGTCGAGGCGTCGAACGCCGCGGCCGTCTCCGCCCACCGAATGAAGTCGATCGCGGCCATCTCGACGTCGGGCAGATCAAACGGCACCACTTGCACACCCAGTCCGCGGATCAACCTCAGGGCTTCATCGTTGTTCCGGCGAGTGGCGACTTGCCTGGCAGTTTCACGAGGCTGGCCCGTGAAGGCGGACCGCAGATAGCCCACGCGAAGCTTGCGGACGTCTGCCGAGGCGTCCCATCCGAAGGGCACGTCGATCACGCTGTTGTCTTTTCCGTCTGGACCGTAAATCGCGTTGAAGACGAGCGCACAATCCTCGGCCGAGCGGCACAGCGGGCCAACGGTATCTTGCGTCCACGCCAGCGTCATTCCGCCGTACCTGCTGACGCGTCCGAATGTGGGTCGCAGGCCGGCAACGCCATTCCGTTCTGCAGGTTGAACGATCGACCCGCCGGTATCTGAGCCAATCGAGAACCCGACGAGTCCGGCGGCAGTGGCCGCACCTGAACCCGCCGAGGATCCCGACGCGTCCTCATTTGTGTTCCAGGGGTTCCGTGTCAGACCACCGAACCACCTTGCACTCACTGCGAGGGCGCCGGTCGACAACTTGGCAACCATGATCGCGCCAGCGTTCCTCAGCTTGCTGTAGACCGTGGCGTCGCTGTCGATGATCCGGTCTTTCCATGGCGACGCACCCCACGTGGTCCTGGTGCCGCGAACCGCGAACAGATCCTTGAGGCCGAACGGGATGCCGTGCAGTGGGCCACGATACGAGCCGGCCGCGATGTCCTCGTCCGCTTGCCGGGCCTGGGCCCTCGCCAGCTCCGATGAGAGCGAGACAACGCAGTGAAGGATCGGATCGTATTTGGCGAGTCGCGACAGATAGAGCTCGGTGAGCTCCGACGGCTTGACCTGGCGCGTCTCGACCAACCTGGCGAGATGTGTCACGGGAAGAAATGCCAGCGCCTCGTCGGTCGGCGGCCTCGACACATCAGGCGCCCTGCGGATCAGGCCACGAGGCCGCGACGGCAGCACCGTGCCCGCCGGAACCGGGTTGAACACGATCGCCGGCTGCTCATCGTCGCGAATGTTGGCGGCGCGTAACGCCGCAAACCCGGCCAGGTGTCCGGCCGCCGCATTGAGGCGCGTCACGATCGCCTCTTGTTCGGCACGCGTGAAGGAGACGCCGGCAATCCTCTGTGCCGCTTCAATCATTGCGATGGTCACCGTGTCGGCATCCTGCGCCGCGATCACGAGCGCATCGGGCATCAGCGTGCTGCCAAGACCGATCGCGGACAGACACTCGAAGAACCGCCGGCGGTTAAATGCGACTCGCTCGTCATTCATAAGCGTGTTCCATAGGCGCTTCTCAACGTCCGCGTCAGCCAATCTTGGGGGCCGCGATGCGGCCCAACACTCGCTCGACGCTCAACCCCAATGAAAGAAGTGCCCGGTCTGATCCCACCGGCCCATCGAGCTCGAGCGACACCGGCAACCCGCCGGCCGTGAGGCCCGCCGGCAGCACCAGCCCCGGAAGGCTGGCCGTGCCGCCCGGCGCGATGTTTCGCGAGATGGCGGTCTGGAACGGCACCGACTTGCCGCGGATCGACACCGCATTCGTGCCGATCGTCACCGGCGGCACCATCGTGGTCGGGAAGATGATTGCCGTCGCACCGCTCGCCGCGAACTGCTCGCGGAACATCTCACGGATCCGCGGCAGGTGCGTGTCGACGGCTGCCCGATACCCCTGCTCCGCGGCCGCTGACGTCGCACGTGGGAGCACGGCCAGCGTGAAGATCCCCTTCACGTCGGAGCTGAGCTGTTCAAACACCATTTCGAAGGTCACGCCGGTTTCGTGCTCCGCGAGGTACTGCTTCAACGCGGGAACCACCTCGTGCAGTTGAATGGGAATGGTCGTGATATCGATCAAACGGCCAAGATCGGGCATGGCGATCTCGACAATCACAACTCCCGCATCGCGTAACTTCTGCAGGGCCTCAGCGGTCATGCGCTCGACATCGGGAGCAAGGTCCGAGTAGTGGTAGTCGCGAACGACCGCAAGCTTCACACCCTTCAGGTTGGCGGGCGCGAGCGTGCGCGCTTCTCCAGTAATCACGCCATCGAACAAGACGAGATCCGCGACCGATCGCGCGTGCGGCCCCACCTGATCGAAACGCGCACTGATGGGTACGACACCGGTGGAGTTATAGCGTCCGGTGGTGGGCCGAAGGCCCGCAATGCCGCACATGGCGGCGGGGACGCGAATCGATCCTTCGGTATCCTCTGCCACGCCGAGCGGCGCCATGCGGCTGGCCACCGCCACCGCCGTACCGCCGCTGCTGCCGCCAGGAATTCGCGCCGGATCGTACGGATTTCGCACAGCGCCAAAGGCGAGGTTGCTGCTGGTCCACCCGAACGAGAGCTCGTGCAGATTGGTCTTGCCCTGGACGATCGCGCCCGCATCGATGAGCGCCTTCACGATCGGCGCATCGGCCTTGGCGCGGAATGCGCGCAGCGCCCGAGTACCGCCGCTGGTAGGAAGATCCTTGGTGTTGATGCTGTCCTTGATCGGGATCGGCAAGCCGTGCAGCGGACCGAGCCTGGCGCCAGATGTTCGCCGGCGATCGGCGTCGCGGGCCGCCTGCAAGACACGCTCGGGTTCCATCGTGATGAATGCGTTCAGCGCCTTCGCGGCTTCACATCTCGCCAACAGGGCTGATGCATACCGTTCGGCGGTGACGTCGCCTTTTGTCATCGCGGCCACCGCATCGACTGCGCTCATCTCTAGCAGGTCCGCGGCAGCCCCTGGCTGTACGCGCATCATGGCACGCAGGGACGGACTCGACACAGCGGCCGCACCAGCCACCGCACCGGCAATAAACTCGCGACGAGAAACTCTTGTCAGCATTGCTAGCGGCTCCCCACGGCAATCGGTGCACGAATTGCGCGGCCGGGACGGGCCGCCGTCACGTTGCCGCCATCAACCACGACTTGCCCGCCGACGATCACATATGGAATGCCCGCCGATGGAATCGAGGCGTCTTCATAGGTCGACCGATCGATGACTGTCGCCGGATCGAAGATTGCGAGATCCGCGTCAGCGCCCACCTTGACGCGACCCTTGTTCGCCATCGCCGGCGTGCGCTTCTCGAGGCGACGGGCCGGATCGAGCGTCATCCGCCGCAGCGCGTCCATCAGGGTAACCACTTTGTCGTCGCGGACATACTTGCCCAACACCTTCGCGTACGAGCCCGACGTGCGTGGATGTCCACGGCCATTCTCGATGAACCCGTCGCTGGCGATCATCGCGAGCGGGCTGGCAATGGCCGCGCGCGTTTGCTCTTCGGATCGTCCGTGGATGATCACCGTCCCACCAGCCGCGCGCGCCTTGGCGAATGTAGCGCGGGTGAGTCGCTCGCCGGTCGATACGAGTTGGTGCAACCCGAATCTGGCTTCGGGCCAGGTCTGCCAATCGTCGAAGAGGGCCGACTGGATTTCGGTCATGCCGGCGCCGTACGGATACGCTTCGGTCGTCACATCCTGTCCGCTATCGCGAGCGGCTTTGATCGCCGTCAAGAACCCGTCGATTTCGTCGCCCGCGGACGAGTTGACGTGGACGATGTGCAAGGCGGTGCGTGCGGCTGCGGCTGCCGCAATGGTTTCCTGTAGTCCGTCGAGCCCCCCGCGCATGTGGATATGGGCCGAGACGCCCCCTTCAGCCGCGACGCGGAACATGCGTTCAATCTCCGACATCGGCGCGCCCGGCGTATAGGCGCTGCCGAATCCCATGGCAACGGCCCCTTGCGCGAGCCCCTCGCGCAGGATCGTCTCCATCGCCGCCATCTGCGCATCGGTGGCGGTCCCGCTCCCTCCAATCCCGGCCGGCAGCAATCCCGTGCCGGGGTCGCCGAGCACTTTCATCCGTGCTGGGATGTGTCCCACCGATACGCCGTAGTTGACGATCTGGCCGCCGTCACGCGCGGCGTACCAGGCGGCAACGTCACCGGTGCCCACCTCGAGCTCGAAGGCCGACGTCACGCCGTCGCGCACCATCATGCGGTACGACTCTTCCTGCTGGCCGTGCTCGTGGAGGTCGATGAACCCTGGCGAGACGACGTGGCCGGACGCATCGATCACGCGGGCGCCCATGAGCGGCGACTCCGAGATGACCTCGATCTTCCCGCTCCTGATGCCAACGTGGCGCACCGCGTCGAGCGCTGACTCGGGATCGATGACGCGTCCATTGGCGATCACGAGATCGTAGGTCGGCGCCTGCTCGCGCGCGCATGCCGCGAATGCCACGCAGACAATGGCCGGGGCCAGAACGAGAAGGCGTGTCGTGAACATATTTGGCACCTGCGCTAGGGCCACCGATTGACACTGATTGGGCACCGATTCATCGGCGCTTAATCGGTGTCCATCGGTGGCTAGGAAAGGAATTCCAACACTGCCGACAACGTCTCCTCGGGCACTTCCTCCGGCAGGAAGTGCCCGGCCGGAAGCGATTTGCCGGTGACGTTGACCGCCTTCTCGCGCCAGATGTCCATTACCGGTTCGAGGCGTCCCACCGTGCCTCGTTCGCCCCAGAGGACCAGCAACGGACACATGACTTTCTTCGCGCCGTCTTCGCCGGCGTGGTCGATGTCGATGCTCGCGCCGGCGCGATAATCCTCACAGGTGGCATGGATCGTTGCCGGATCTTTGAAACATCGCAGGTACTCCGCCACCGCTTGCGGTGTGAACACATTGGCCGTCACACCCTGGCGCAGAAACCGCGATCGCAGATAAAACTCGGCGCTATTGCCGATCAGCGTCTCCGGAAACGGTGCGGGCTGGATCAGGAAGAACCAGTGGAAATACTGAGTGGCCCACTCTTTGGTCACTCTTGAATACGGCAACGGGACAATATCGAGCACAGCGGCCTTGGTGATCGCCGCCGGATGCTCGACCGCCATTCGCCACGTCACGCGCGCGCCCCGATCGTGCCCGACCACCGCGAATCGCTCGAAGCCCAACGCGCGCATGACTTCGACCTGGTCGAGCGCCATCGCGCGCTTCGAGTAGTTGACATGATTCTCGCCGTCCGGCGGTTTGCTGCTGTCGCCGTAACCCCTGAGGTCGGTCATCACCACCGTGAATCGCTGTGCCAGCCGCGGCGCGATCTTGTGCCACATCACGTGGGTCTGCGGATAGCCATGGAGCAACAGGAGCGGAGGACCGCTGCCGCCGCGCACGGCGTGAATCGTGGCACCGGAGGTTTGGATCTTCTGGGTCACGAAACCCGGGAAGAGCGCCGGCGACTGCGCCCCGGCCGGCCGGTCGGTCATCAGCGCGGCCGAGGCCGCGACGGTGGTCTTGAGAAATGCGCGCCGATCGTAGGTCATCGCGTGTCCTCTAGTGAATGGTCAAACGCTCACTTGCCTCTCAACCTGGCCACTGGGCCATCGACGCCGTTCGGCAACTGCGCATTCGCCAACTGATCATCGTCGCGCGCGGCTCGCTTCAGCCTCGAGAGCTCGGCCTTCAGCGTTGCCGTCAGTTTGTCCTGGCCGGCTTGGCCATACAAATTGCGGAGCTCATGGGGATCGCGAACCAGGTCGAACAGCTCCCACTGATCCTTGGTCCAGAAATAGATCAACTTGTGCGTGGGCGTGCGTACGCCGTAGTGCTGCCGCGTATTGTGGTCGCCGGGGTCGTGGTAGTAGCGGTAGTACATCGAGGTACGCCAATTTCTCGGTGTGCGACCGCGGAGCACCGGCAGCAGGCTGCTTCCCTGCATCTCGGGCGACGCGGGCAAGCCGGCCGCGTCGATGAAGGTTGGCGCGAAATCGATATTGAGCGCGAGGGCATTGCTCCTGGTGCCCGCCTTGATGCGGGCCGGCCAGCGGACGAGAAATGGCATCCGGATCGATTCTTCGTACATGAACCGCTTGTCGAAGAGACCGTGGTCGCCAAGGAAGAAGCCCTGGTCGCTCGTATAGATGACGATGGTGTTGCTGGTGAGCCCTGCTTTATCCAGCGCGTCGAGCACCCTGCCGACGCTGTCGTCCACCGATTGGACCGTCGCGAGGTAATCCTGCATGTAGCGCTGGTACTTCCACCGAACCAGCGCCTCTCCCGTTAACGTCACGCGTTTGCCGTCGCGCTCGATGGCTACTGATTCCGGTTTGATCACGCGCCACTTCGCCAGTTCCTCCGCGGTGAGGCCAGGAGGCGGCGCCAGCTTCAGGTCGCGATTCGTCAGGTCCGACGCCACTCGCTGTTGATTCTCATGGAGCGCGTCGGTGCGCGTGTCGTAGTCATCCCAGAACGTGACCGGTTCGGGAATCTGCAGCGCCGCGAAGTGGGCGGCGTGTTCGTCGCTGGGCTCCCACGGCCGATGGGGCGCCTTGTGGTGCATCATCAGAAAGAACGGCTTGTCGCGAGGACGCCGCGCGACGAATTCGAGCGCGAGATCGGTGATGACATCGGTCGCGTAGCGGCCGGTATACGTCTTCTCGCCGGTCGCGGTGTAGAACACCGGATCTTTGTACGCTCCCTGCCCCGGAAGGATTTCCCATTTGTCGAAGCCGGCGGGATCGCTCCCAAGGTGCCACTTGCCAATCATGCCCGTGTAATAACCACCCTGCTGCAGCAGGCGCGCCACCGTCATGCGCGTACTATCGAACCGATTGAACATCGTCACGCCATTGAGATGCGAGTACTGGCCGGTGAGAATCGCGGCGCGGCTTGGCGTGCAGATCGCGTTCGTGGCAAAGACGCTAGTCAGGAGCGCGCCTTCACGTGCGAGCCGATCGAGGTGTGGCGTCTTGTTGACTTTGGACCCGTACGCGCCGATGGCATGCGCGGCGTGGTCGTCGGTCATGATGAAGATGATGTTCGGCGGACGCTGCCGCTGCGCCAGCGCGCTCGTTGGCAGCAGCGCGGCGACCATCAACAGACTCGCAGCCACGCGCCTCATCGCTTTCGCCGTTTCCGACCTCATCTGGTCAGCCACTCCGCGAACGCGCGCCAGGCACCGGTGCCGGAAACGGCCAGGCGCACTGGTACCGAGAGCACGAGTAGTGGCCCGCCCCACACGTAGACCCGATGCACCTGCCGCCGCGCGAGAAAGTCGTAGGCCACGGCCGCCACGAGGAAAAGGAACGACAGCCCGAAAAACGCCGGTGGTCCGAGCGGCAAGACCCCAGGAAGGCGCGCCAGCGCCGCCGTGATGATCGAGAAGTACGCCAGCAACATGAGCCGTTTGTGTGCTTCCTTGTCGCGTCGTCGTGCCAGAGCGGCCATGACGAAGGTCGCGAAGAGGACCATGTCGAAAATCGGAATGGCCAGGAAAGACAGCGGATCCACGCCCACCGGCGCCGAGCCGCGAGCCGCGGCGGCAATGGCCGTCAGCGTGCCCGCGATGAGCATCGCCGCCGCGAGCGCCGCGCCGGCGATGCCGAGCCGGCGGTGTACGGCGACTTGGTGACCCGCGACGAGTGCCGTCTGGACGATGAAGAGCACGACCCACGCCGTAAAGAGCGCGCCGTGAAAGTAGACGAGCGGCGTGAACGGCCCCCCGCTCAACGTGGCCGTCGGGCCGCCGTCGAAGAATCGCAAATAGTACGTCCGCGAGAATCCGGCGACCACCGTGGCCCCCAGCGTGATGGCCATGGCGCTGTAGAACACGCGGTCGTATTTCCCGACACTGGTCGCGCGCGATCCTATCGCGGCTGTTGTCATCCGGTTCCTCCATATCCTACATGTCGCTATTGGCCCTGAGGCTTTGGCAGGAGCTCATCGAACAGCGGCCGGGTGGCCACGACGGTGTCGCGATGGGCGTTCGCCAACTTGATGAGATCGGGTAGGCGGTTCTTGCGGTAGGAGTTCTTCAACGCGATCTTGCCGTCGCGAAACTTGAACAGATCACAACCATGCACTTCCACGCGAGTACCATCTGCGCGGGTTCCCGTGAATGTCCATTCCGAGACGCCTCGCTCTCCCTGCACATAGTGCCGCGCGTTGCCCCAATGGGCATCGGGGAAAGTCGCCAGGACCTCCGCGAAGCCGGCTCGCGCAGCCTCAAGTCCTAGGTAGCGGGTGCCGCAGATGTCCGGACCGGCCGAGGACTCGAATACGCAGTCCTCCGTCATGAATGACATGACGGCATCCAAATCATGGCGATTAAATGCATCGCCGAAAGCTTGCAGAACCTCAGAGGTCACTTCAGGAATCACATTAGCCACGATCTCCGTCCTTTCTGAATCTGAGTGGGCTATTGAGGCAGCTGCGCACTGAAGGCAGCATCTTGCAGCACCTTTCGATACGCCGCGGTCGCCGGCGCGGCCAACGCGCCGTCCATCGTCGCTTTGTATCCATTGGGATCCAGCTCCATCGCGCGACGGAAAGCGGTGAGCGCCTTCTCTTTGTTTCCTGTCAGATACGCGACGAACCCCTGGTGGATGCGATGCCCGCCGTTGCGCGGCGCCCAGCGCACGAGATTGTCGGCCAGGACCATCGCCTTTTCCAATTCGCCCTGCTGCACGAGCGGACCGCGCTTGCCCGACAGGCTCCACGCCAGCTGCAGCGGCACCAACCGCCCCAGTTCGAGCAGCGGGTCGGCGTTGTCGTCGACGTTGATATAGCAGAGGCGATCGTTGTTCAGGCTGGAACCGCCGCCCTTGCGCACGACGAGAATCGATGCCGACTGCCGTCCGCGCCGATCACCGCCGGCATCGTCGCCGGCTTTGAGAGCGGCGTAAAGGCGCTCGGCCATTTCGCCGGTGGCATTCTCGAACGCGCGCGCCATGGCCTGGGCGACATGCGGTCCGGCGAGGATATTCCCTTGCACGGTATACGTGGCGCCTTTGATGTGACCCTTCCATTCGTTGGCGGCAGCGCCGGTGTGGACCGCAATATTGCCCTTCGCATCGATGATCGCGACCTGCCGGCCTTCGAGTCGCTCGAACTTATCCTCCGCGAGCAGCCGATCGAGCACCTGCTGTGCGCTGAGTCCTTGCCTCAACAGCTCGAGCCCGCGCGGGCCGTAGCCGCCATTCATCGCCGCCTGCGTGGCAACCGCGCCGACGCCCGCCTCCGCCCACGGCACGTGATTGCCGACGCCGAACACACGAGAGGCCACCGCTACGCCGAGATCGCCCGTCACGGGATCGAAGGCAACGATGGAGAACGTGGCGGATGCAGGAGCCGCCGAGAGCAAGATGAGGAGGAACGCGACGACAGTCTTCATGATGTCTCCTGGGTGACTCGCAATCGTTGCCACGTCAGCGGCGCGGGCCGTAGGTCGGTAGCGGCTGACCAGCCTCCAGAGCGCCAAGGTCCGGCGCCTTCCCTGTGAAGCCGTCGTTGATGTTCGCAAGCGGCACGCCGCGATCAATCGCGGCCGAGCCTGGCTTGAGGCGGAAGTCGACATCCTTGAAGTCGTACAGGCGCTGGACGGTCTTTGGATCCCGATCGAGCTTCGGCACGTTCACGAACACGTCGTAGTCGAGCGTGATGCTGTTCTGATCCTGGCGAGTCGCCCGGACGAAGTCGGCAAGCGTGCCAAACCCAGGAGTGGCAGTCGCGCCCGGAGCTGGAGGTGGTCCGACATTCCATCGGAACGCGTCCGCGGCACCTGGATTCGGCCGAAAGCCGTTGTAATCCGACGAGCTGTAGCTGGTGCTCGTGTTCACGCTGAAGATGGCGGGTGCTACACCCTGGCCAAGCATCAGGTTATTGCGCCAGTGCGCGTTTGCAGACGACCCGGCCGCCGTCTCGGTAGTGACGGTGTTGTGGTAGAAGAGCACGCCCGGCGAACCGGCCGTCATCCGTGTCGAGCCGCCCGGCGCGTGGTACACGATGTTGCGAATCCAGTAGATCGGCCCGCCGACCGACGGCTGCGTCGACATGGGATGCGACGCCGAATTGATCAGCACGTTCCGCATCAGGCGAATGTTGTGCATGCTGCCGTCCATCTCGATCGAGTTGTCGTGCGCGTTGGTGATGTAGTTGTTGTAAATGTCGATCGCGACCGGCCGCCGATCCCAATACTCACGCGGTGGATACGACGGGCCGTCATGCGCATGCGAGCCGTCCGGCATGCCGTACATCTCGGTGTCGATGCCGTCGTGAAAATCCGCCACGTGGTTATAGGCCACGACGTGGCCGGGACCATACAGGCGAATGGCGGTATACGACTTCATAACGGGCGGAAATTCCTGGCCCTCGACGCCGTTGAACTGCTCCCAGAACGCGCCATTCCATCCGGTGAGGTGTTTCGGGTCGTTTCTCCCGAGAAACACGCTGTCGGCAATGTAGAAGTTGCTCGAGCCGGAGTAATTTGAAAACACACCCAGCCCGACCTGTTCGAAACGGCAGCGCTTCACGGTCAGGCCCTTCGAACCGGCGATGAACTGCGTCCCCGCCCAGATCGCGATGTCGGTATTCCTGAAGGTGATGCCTTCGAAGTAGTGGTAGTCGGCGGCCTTGACGTTGAAGAGATTGAAGTTGCCGCGGCCATCGATGATCACCTCGCCGTCGCCCGCCGTTTTAATCACGATCGGCTTGTCCGGTGTGCCATCGGCGGTCAGGTAGTAAGTCCCTTCGAAGGTGGTGGTGGCGTTGATGGTGGTCTGGTTGGCGTAGATCTCGTAGCGATACGCGTAGGTGCCGGCGTGGACCAGGATGGTGTCCCCCGCTTTCACGCGCGGCCGTCCGCCCGGCGCCGTATCACCGGCGCCGCAGTAATAGTTGTAGGCGCACATGATACCGGTGAACGCCGGCTCGATCTTCGTGCCCGTATGGCCGACCGGATAGACATGATAGACCTTGCCGCCTGCAGCCGGCTTCGGCTCTGGGCGCGTGCGCACGGTGACCGTCCTCCCCGCGCTCGTCGCGTTACCGTTCACGCCGTCGGGATCGGTCATCACGAATCGTGCCTCGTACGCGGTGTCCGGCTCGAGATCGAGGATGCTGCCCGCGAACATGTTCGGCGAGACGAGGTTGAACACGTTCGGCTGCGTCACCCGTTCACCCTGCAACCGCAGCAGCGGCATGCCGATCTTCCACGCGGTCTCGCCCACCATTCGGTACCAGACGTCAACCTTGGCATTGCGATTGGTATCGCCTTCGATCAGCCATTCGAAGCCCAGGTTAATCAGCGTCGCTGGCTCGACGATGAGCTCGCCAGCCGTGACTCCGGCGGCAGCGGAGGGGGGCGTTTGTTGGGCAGCGCCAACGCTGCCGAGCAGAATCGCAAGGCATGCGGTAGCAAGCCGGAGCATCGCTGTCATGCTGGGGATTCTAGCGCCACGGTCGTCCGGCAGCCCCTCCGCACGATGTCGCACGGCTGCGATGAGCTCGAGCACTCCTGCGTTCATGCCTCGTTCTTCATTCTTATGCGACCTCTGCCTCGAGACGCCGCTTGATATCCGCGTATGCGGACTCGATAAGGTCGATTAAGGCGTTTGAATCGATGTTGCCGTCGGGTCGGAGCTTTACGTGGCGCATGTACTTACCGGTACCTTCCAGCAGGCACGCTGGATCCGCCAGTTTAGCGCCATGGAAAAACCCGACATTGACATGGGCGGTGAACGCGTCGACATAAGCGAAGGCGGCATCACCGACGCAGGCGGTAGGGTGGCCATCATGGATCAACTCGCGCACATCATCGCCACAGTCGCGGATCACGTCGAACCAATGCCGTGCGATCGCGCCGAGTTCATCCGGTTCCTCGTTCATCCAGACACTGATTGCAGGATCTCGCTTGACCGAACCGGAGAGCCGAAAGATTTGATTCATTGCGATTCCACAACGCGGGCACCACCGGCGGGCCGCGGGCGCCGGCCAAGCCACGCCACTAGGCCGAAGAGGATCCCGCCGAGGAGAAAGGTCGGCCACCAGACCGGGTCGGAGAAGCCATCAACGAGCAGACCAGCGACGCCACGAAGGCTGAGCATCCCGCACGCGATCCACGCCGCGGCGTGAGGAATCCAGTCTCGCCTGCTCTGATCGGGTGCGCGGAGCAATCTTAGGGCCACCAGGACGGCAATGACGCTGAGCAGGATGACGACCACATCGAAGATGTATCGCCAGGCGCTCGTCATCAACAGGCGGTGACTGGCCTCGCCGCCGGGGAACCCGGCAGGGATGCCGAGGGCCCACCACGTGTGCGGCGCGGCAAACAACACCGCCCAGATGCAGGCGGCATAAGTGATCCACCGTCGGAAGCGGGTCACTCGAGTCATCGCGTCTACGCTCGCGAGGTTGTCCGCTTGCCGGCGAGCACGGTCTCGAGTGGGAACAGCCGCTGCCGGCCGGTGCGCGTGCCTTTGTAGTTGTCAACGAATTCGAAGCTGCCGTCCCGCAGCTCCATGACCGCCACGTCAGCCGGCGCGCCCACGTTCAGCGTGCCGCGGTCATCAAATGCCGGGAATGCCCGTGCCGGATTGACGGTCGCACACGCGATGATCTGACTGAGCGGCATGCCCAACATGATGAACTTCGACATGACATTCGGGAAGTCAACGACGCCGGTGGTGCGCGACATTACGTTCCAATCAGTGGACAGGGTGTCGGGCCAGAAACCTTGCTTCGTGGCGCGCTCCACGGTGGCCCAGTCGAAGTGATCGGCGACTCCGTTGCCAAAGTCGAAAATAATGCCGCGGCGGCGCGCAGCCGCCACGTCCGGGAACAGGCTGCCCTTCTCGTCGAGGATGCTGTGGGCTCCCGGTGCGTACAGATGCGTGACGATGTCGCCGCGCTTGAGCAACGGCAGGATCGCGCGCATCGGCGAATAATTCTGCCCCACGTGGATCATGACCGGGAGATTGAAGGGCGTGGCGGCCTCCTGCGCGCGCCGTAGCGCCTCGAGATCGTTAGGGCCGGCGACATTTGCTGAAAGTCGCGCCTTCACACCGACCACGACATCGCGATTGCGGGCGATGGCGCCCTGCGCCAACGACACGTTGGCGCGACTGATGTCGTGCAATTCGCCGCCAGGGGCAACCCCGGTGCGCGCAATGTTGACCAGGGCACGACCGATTTGCGGTGCTGCCCTCAAGTTGGCAGCGATTTGATCAATGTGGTCCGCGCCCCCGGATCCGCCATCGACGAAGCCTGTCACCCCATCCTGCAGGCACATCGGCGGGCCTTCCTTCGTGCGGCCGGCGTGGGAGTGGATGTCGATCAAGCCTGGCGCCACGATCTTGCCGCGCGCGTCAATCGTGTCGGTGGCGTCGCCCGCAAGGTTCACCTCGACGGCCACGATGCGGCCACCGGAGATACCCAGGTCGCGAACTCCGTCGAGCCCAACCGAGGGATCGATGACACGCCCACCCTTGATCAGCAGATCGTAGGTCGCCGCGAATGCGTTCGGAATGCGAGCGACCATCGCAGCGCCCGCGGCGGCTGCGCAGCAAAACTGGCGCCGATTCATAATCACAGTTTTCATGTCAGCCTACGTCTTCAACGACTGCAGATACTGGTCAACGTTCTTCGCAAGGACGTCGAGCGGCACGTTGCCACCCAGCACGAGCGTGTCGTTGAAGGTCTTGACGTCGAACTTCGCTCCCGCGGCGGTCTTCGCTCGTTCGCGCTGGCGATTGATCTCGCTGTGCCCCACCTTGTAGCCACACGCCTGTCCCGGCCACGAGCAATAGCGATCGACCTCGCTGGCGACTTCCATCTCGTTCGAACCGTTGACGTCGACGAAAAAACGCACGCCTTGCTCGCGCGTCCAGCGTTTGGCGTGAATGCCGGTATCAACCACCAGGCGGCAGGCCCGGAACGCGAGCGCCTGCAGATATCCCACCTTGCCGATCGGATCGTCCGCGTAGGCGCCGAGTTCGTCGGCCAATTGCTGGGCATAGAGCGCCCAGCCTTCCGAGTAGGCGTTGAACGCGAGCAGTTGACGAATCAGCGGCGCCTTGCGGGTGTACTCACCCTGCAGGATGTGGCCGGGAATGGATTCGTGGAACGTCAGATCCGCGAGACTGAACTTGCTATGCAGCGCCGGCGTTCGCAGATTGATCCAATAGCGGCCCGGGATCTTGCCGTCGATCGACCCGGCGCCACCATACGCCGTTGGCGCGCCCGGTTCTTCTTCGGGCGGCAGCCGCTTCACTTCCATGTTGGGATTCACCTGCGTGTTGAACGCGTGCGGAAGCTGCGCCCGGATCCACGTCAGGCGATCCTGGATGAACGCCATGATCTCCGCGCGACCCTTGTCGCCATCGGCGAACTGGTAGCGTGGGTCCTTCGCCAACGCGGCCATGCGTTCGCCGACCGAGCCCTTCGTATATCCGGCGCCTTTGAGAATGGTGTCCATCTGCGCGTGCAGGCCCTTCAACTCCTCCTGGCCCATCACGTGGACTTCATCAGGCGTCATGCTGGTCGTGGTCGAGGCCCTCAGCGCCCATCGATAGAACTCGTCACCGCTCGGCCGCGCCCACATTCCGGCGTCATCCTTCGCGACCTTGCGTTGTGCCTCGAGCTCGGCGATCTGTCGATCGAGCGCCGGCGCAACCTCCTGGCTGGCAATCGTACGCGCACGTTCCGCCCAGGTACCGGGGATCGCCTTGGTCCGCCGCGCGATCGATTCGACGAGCGACCCGCCGTCACGGGCGCCCTTCGCCGACATCCGCATCTGTGACAGCGCCTTGTCGATCAGGAACGCCGGCGGCACCAGCCCCTTGCCTCTCGCGGTCTCGATGCGGCCTCGCTCACCATCGAGCTGCTTGGCGAACGCCTGCAGACGCGAAAGATACGCCTCGGCGTCGGCGGCGTTCTCGATCGGATGATCGCTGTCGAGGAAGCGCGGGATGTCGAGATAGGCGCCGACGTTCTGAATCACCACATACGGTGTGTTGCGCCAGCTGCCGACGGTGATGTCGCCGTACGGCAAGGCGAAACCGTCCGACGCAATCTGAAACGCGCTACGCACCACCTCAACGCTCGTCCTGGTCGCATGGTCGAGGCCTGAGGCATCAAACGCCTTGGCGCGCTCGAGATCCTGGCGCACCTGGTCGGCGATCTTTTTCTGTCCTTCGGCGGATCGGTCGGCAAGCTGGGAGCGCAACGCCGCCCTCGCGCCGGCATCGACGCCGAGGGAAGTCGCGCTTTCCGGTGCGAACCGCAGGTAGTTTTCGCCGATCTCGTCGAGTAGTTTGGCCGCGTCGGCCCCAATGCTGGCCGTGGTCACCGTGGTCGATGGCGCGGATTGGTTACCGCATCCGTGTAGCAGCGGCAGAGTGGCTGTGGCGGCGAGCGCGGCCAGCGCTTCGCGGCGGTTCATGATGGGAGACACGTTGGGTTCACCTTAGTCCTGTGAATGACTGACTCTTAGCGTGGCGGCGGCACGTCGTCTGCCGGAACCATCCGGATCTCGACCGCCCCGCCGGGATTATGGCTCCTGATCCGGAACTCGGCGGCGCTCACGTTGAGAATGTCCACCTTATACGGAATGGACTCTTCCACCATCGTCAACACGCCGCCGGCATGCTGCCACGTTCCGAGAGCAGGCTTACTGTGCTCGGAGGTGATGAGCAGCGTGCCGTCCGACAAGAACACGTAGAGGGTGCCCGGCGCCACCGCAGACGACTCGCTGACTCGCCACACTGTGTTGATGAAGCTCGCGCCGGTGATGGTTTCCGTTTGACGCGGCTCCACAGGGCCGGCGCGGTCTGCGCACGCGCTCACCAGGACCATGGCGACAACAAGTAAGGAGGAAGCCATTCTCAACATCTCATTCCGAACGCCATCTGGAATTCGCGGGTCAGGGCGCAGAGAGCGCACTAATTGTGACGTAGTATCCGTCCGGATCCCGGAGTGAGAACTCCCTTGTTTGCGTGTTGGGATTCACGTGCGGTTCCTCTTCGAGCCGGGTGACGAGAGCGCGTGCTCTTTTGAGTGCCATGTCGAAATCGTCGACGCGAAAGAACAAGAGCAGCCCGTTGCCAGGTGGCGCCTTGTCCGGGCTCGTCAAGGATGGATGCTCGTGCGCACCCCACTGGTGCAGGCAGAGCAAGACGGTTTCATCCGTATCCAGGAGCTGAGCAAAATGGTCATGGCTCGGAGGCGTATCGGGCTGTCCAAAGAGAGACTGGTACCATTTGAAGCTGCCCGTGACGTCGTCTACGCCAATGATCGTCCAGATACGTTTCATCGCCTACTTCCGCACCTCGTAGCGAAGCGCCACCATGCCGCTCTCGTAGGTCTTCGCCTCTACCAGGTGCAGGGCGACGTCCTTGTCAAGCCCCTCAAAGAACGAGATTCCATCACCAATCAGGACGGGCATGATCGAATAGCGAACTTCGTCAGCCAGTCCGAGGCGAAGGCATTCACCGCATACGTGACCACCTCCGACGAACCAGATGCTGTGGAAGTTCGGCTTCAATCTCTCGTCCAACAAGCGCGCGAGCTCGCCGGAGTAGAAGGCAACGCTATCCCTGGCCTTCCGCAGCTCGCGACTGGTGAGGACGAAGGTCGGCTTGTCGCCGTAGGACCAACCCAGCCCCTTGGCCTCGAAATCCAATGCGGTCTCATAGGTTCGCGAACCCATGACGTAGCAGTCGATCGTCTTGAGGAACGCCTCGACGAACTCCGGGGTCAACGTGTCCCCGCCTTCAAACTTGTCTGAGGTCTCCAGCCAGTCCACGCGTCCGTCTTTTCGAGCGATGAAACCGTCGAGACTCGCCACCATGTGGATCGTTACACGGGACTTCGTGTTCTCCATCGTCACGCCTCGATGCCGAGCGCAATTGGATGTTTGTACCACAATCGCTGGCCGCGCCCGACCAACTCGCGTGGCTACGCGTCATACTGAGAGCCGTGAAGGGACTCGCCTGCGGTCTCCTTGTCTCCTTGGCCTGTTGGGCACCGCTAATCGCCCAGGGGCGAGACCGCTCCCTCGAACGGATCAGCCTCGCGCTACAGCAGCCAATCCCAATCGTACGCGGTGTGGGAGAGGGGGAGAGCACGTTGCCGAAGACCCTCGGCATCTTTACGTTGGTTCAGCCGACCCGACCCGGCGAGATCGTTCGAGTCTCGGTCCCCATTGGCGAGTTCGTGACGCGAGCTTTCAGAAGTGTTGCGGTGACGAATCAACGACGCCAAGAGGCAGCCGCGCGTCGAAAGGTGGCGGCAGAACTCAAGTGGCTCGAGCAACAGCAGCCATCCTCCAAACGGTGAGTATCTACGCCTCCACAGATCCTCGGTGAACGGCTCACTGCGGCTGCTGACCTTTGCGCTCGACCTCTTCGAGGAACTGCCGCACGATCTTCACGTACTCCGCGGTCTCGGTTCGGTAGGTCCCATGCGCGCTGTTCTCAAACACTGTCATCTTCGCCCCAGCGACCCGCCGCTGAAAGTCCGCCACGGTCTCCGGAACCGCTTCATCATGACGACCGGCTAGAAACAGCACCGGCAGCTTCAATTCGCCCAGGCGATCCGTACGGTCGTAGTCGCGAAGCGTTCCGGTGGCGGTGAATTCTCCAGCGCCCCACATATGCCGATACACCTGGTCGCCGCCGGTGACGCCTTCACACTCAGGGATGGCAGGCAGCGCCTTGGCACCTCGCACGAAGTGCTCCTCGAACACGTCGTTGGCCGCCACGCATGCGGGCTCATCAGCCGTCGCCACCGCCTCGCACTTGTTGAGCGCTGCCTGGACCGGCCCCGGCAGTGTGAGTCGTAGCTTCCGCGTATCCGCGAGCCAACGCGGCGTGCTGATCAGCGGACTCGAAAGGATGACCGAGACCACGCCGTGCTGGCCCTTGGTAAGCAGGTACTCGGTGGCCAGCGTGCCGCCCCACGAGTGCCCAAGGAGGTGCAGCTCGCGCAGGTCCAGCGCCTTCCGGACGGCGTCCAACTCCTCGACGAATCGCTCGGTGCGCCAGAGCGCGAGATCGTTCGGTCGATCCGATCGGCCTGATCCGAGCTGGTCGTAATAGATGACGCGGCGGTCGCCGGCGAGGTCGCTCAAGACCGCGAACGCACAGCTGCGTCCACCTGGTCCGCCGTGCAGCAGCAGGAGCGGCGTGCGATCGCCGGTCCCCATGATGCGGTACCACACCTTGCCGCCCGGCACTTGCACGAAGCCTTCCGGTTCGACGTTGGGCGCAGGCACCACCGGTGCGGGCGCCGCGGGCGCGCACCCAAGGACAGTGGTGAAGAGAAGGCAACAGCACAGCAGACGAGCGGTCATGCCGCGCAGCTTAACTCAACACCCCGCGTGTTACTTCACCCGTAGGTGCTGAAGTGCAGGTCAAGTTGCACGAGCAATTGAAGCCTAGATTACAAATCCGTCGATGCGTGCCGCTGCCAGCGCCATTCTTCGGCTGCTGTTCGTCTCCGCCGCGGACGCGAGAGAGACGCGCATCCACGCCACGGTCGCCATCGAAATGAAAGGGCCGTGCGCCGGATGGGCATGACGTTCCCGTTCAACGATGGCAAGGTGAAGGTCGAGCTCAGCAAGGCGTTCTGACGACGCTCTCACCCTGCCACGTGCTCACCGTGCGCAGCCGCTTCAGCAAACGGAAGTCTTGAAGCCGCGCGCTTCTTCGATCTCTGAGTGACCGGACGACTGATCGCCGGAGAGCCACTGCCATTGCTCGCTGAAGGACAACCGGCCATCGGCCAGACGCCGTGGCGTGGATACGCACTTCCCCAACATGAACTCGCCGTTGCGGTTCAGATGGTGGTAGCGCATGTCCAACTGGCCGTTGGTCAGCACCTTCGCGATCAAGTGGCCCGAGACGATCTCGCCGCCGCTGTAACTGGCCGTGACGACGTTGCCCGATTGCCGGTAATGAAAAAGCGTCTCGGCACCCACTTCACCGTTGGCCGTGTTCGCGACCGACCGAAACACCTTTCCATCCAGGTTGTAGTCCATGTGTCCTCGAAAAATCAGCTCACTACCACAACTTGGTCGGGCCGGTGATCGATCCAGACAGCATCGCGTTCCGAACGTCGTCAATTGACGCCAGTCCGCGTGGCGCGACACCGCCCCACTCAAACCGCGTCGCGGCCGGCGTCCAGTGAAACAGCACCATCCGCCACGTCTGAGTGATGCCGCCGCGTTCGTAGTAGACGATGCAGTGATCGATCGAGCATCCCGCCGCGACCAGCCGGCGGATGGGCAGCCTCGGATCGACGATCACATCGGTGACCTGAAATTCGTCTCCGGGCTCAGCGATGTCGAGTGCCGGGCTACCGAACAACGTCTGCAATTCGTTTCGGACGCCAAGCGGCAGCCCTCTAATGGACGTGACGATGCCGAACCGCTCGTCCCTCAGATGCGTCCGCAGCGACCCGGACAATACGACCGGAGCCGCGGTCTGATGGCCGACAACGGCGGCCGACCACAAGCTGACGCCAATTGCGCAGAGAAGTCGGGTGCGTTTCATCGAGCGCTTACCTACGATACAACGTCGAAAAAGAAAAGGGCACGGAGGCCGTAGCCTCCGTGCCCTCCGCTTGTCCCGCCGAAGCCTGTGGCGAAGGCGGATATTTCTCCGTGTCCTCGGAATGTATCAGTAGCGGTAGTGCGCTGACTTGTACGGTCCCTCGACCGGCACGCCGATGTAGTCCGCCTGGTCCTTCGTCAACTGCGTCAGCTTCACGCCGAGCTTGCCGAGGTGCAGGCGCGCCACTTCTTCATCCAGCTTCTTCGGCAGGATGTAGACGCGATTGGCGTCGTAGTTCGTGCCCGAGAGCGTCGGCTGGCCGTTGGTGCTGAAGTGCAGATCGAGCTGCGCGAGCACCTGGTTGGTGAACGACGAGGACATCACGAATGACGGATGGCCCGTGGCGCAACCGAGGTTGAGCAGACGACCTTCGGCCAGCACGAGGATGCTGTGCTCGCCACGCGTTGCCCTCTGCCTTGAACACCCACTCGTCGTACTGCGGCTTCACCTGCACGCGCTTCGCACCGCTCTTCGCCAGGCCGGCCATGTCGATCTCGTTGTCGAAGTGGCCGATGTTGCCGATGATCGCCTTGTCCTTCATCCGCTTCATCATGTCGACGGTGATGATGTTCTTGTTGCCCGTCGCGGTGATGAAGATGTCCGCGGTCTCGATCACGTCGTCGACCGTCGTCACCTGGTAGCCTTCCATCGCCGCCTGCAGCGCGCAGATCGGATCGATCTCGGTGACAATGACGCGGCAGCCCTGGCCCTTGAGCGCCTGGGCGCAGCCCTTGCCGACGTCGCCGTAGCCGAACACCACGGCGACCTTGGCCGACAGCATCACGTCGCTGGCGCGGTTGAGACCATCGATCAGCGAGTGGCGGCAGCCGTAGAGGTTGTCGAACTTGCTCTTGGTCGCGGAGTCGTTGACGTTGATCGCGGGAAACAGCAGCGTGTTGGCCGCGGTCATCTCATAGAGACGATGCACACCAGTGGTCGTCTCTTCGCTGACGCCCTTGATGCCCTTGGCGATCTTCGACCACTGACCGGGCTTGCCCTTGAGCTCCTTGCGCAGCGTGTCGAGGATCACGCCCCACTCTTCTGGGTCCTTGTCGGCATTGAACGCCGGGACGGCACCGGCCTTCTCGAATTCGAGTGCCTTGTGCACGAACAACGTCGCGTCGCCGCCATCGTCAAGGATCATCGTCGGGCCGCTGCCATCGGGCCACACGAGCGCCTCAACGGTGCACCACCAGTATTCGGGCAGCGTCTCGCCCTTCCAGGCAAACAC
The DNA here is from genome assembly GCA_963784445.1 of uncultured Acidimicrobiia bacterium. Classification (GTDB taxonomy): domain Bacteria; phylum Acidobacteriota; class Vicinamibacteria; order Vicinamibacterales; family UBA2999; genus 12-FULL-67-14b. The sequence continues at coordinate 432,366 of CAWARO010000006.1, forward strand.
CGGCGTGCCCTTCGGGCTTTGCACGGTGCCGCCGGTTTCCGGACGGCCGACCACTACCGCCGCGGCGGCGTGATCCTGCGTGGAAAAAATGTTGCAGCTCACCCAGCGCACATCGGCGCCGAGCGCCGTGAGGGTCTCGATCAGCACCGCCGTCTGCACGGTCATGTGCAGCGAGCCCATGATCTTCGCGCCGGCCAGCGGCTGCTTGCCCGCGTAGCGCGCGCGCAGCGCCATCAGCCCGGGCATCTCGTGCTCGGCCAGGCGAATTTCGTTGCGGCCGAATTCGGCGAGGTTGAGGTCCTTGACCTTGAAAGGTTCGCGCCCCGCCTTCGTTGCGAGGTCAAATGCGTGCGCTTCGTTCACTGCGGTAGCCATTGCTTCTCCTTCACCAAAAGTTACGTTCTACAACTTTCTTGCGCTTGCGACAAACAAACTTGGACCCTTGGCCGCCTCATCCGCCGGGAGAGCACTGATGACGGGTTTGTCAAACCCGGCCGCCTCCAGGTACTTCCTCATGGTCTTTTCCGAGAACCCCAGCCACACATGCCCCATCTGTTGCTGGTACTCGACGCGATCGTGCGGCAGCATGTCGACGATCAGCACGCGGCCGCCGCATTTCAACACGCGGTGAATTTCCGCCAGGGCCCGCCCCGGCTCGGGCACGTGGTGCAACACGAGCGCGACCATGGCCGCATCGAGCTGACCGTTATCGATCGGCAACGATTCCATGTCGCCGCGACGAACATCGACCTGATGGAGGCCCTTGAGGCGCTTGCGCGCGGCCTGCACCATGTCGGTCGATCCGTCGACCGCGATCACCTTGGCCACATGCGGCGCAATGAGCTCACTCACCTGCCCCGTGCCGCACCCCAGGTCACCAACGGTCAATGCCGGATCCAGAAGTGCGAGCAAGGCGTGAAGATGAAAGCGAGCGCCGAATAACTCGGCGCGCAGGTGATCCCACTGTCCCGACGCTGACGCAAAAAACTCCTCGGACTTCGACCGCCGCCGCGCGAGGACGCTTTTGAGCCGCCGTTCGTCCTGCTCGGCGCCGTTGGTGCCGGCGATCTGCTCGCGGATCAGCGGCCACAACTGCTGCGCGCCCGGATCGAGATCCTGGACGGTCATCCCGTAAAAACGGCTCGTCCCGTCGCGCCGCGACACCACCCACCCGTCGTCCGCCAGCGTCTTGAGGTGTCGGCTCACGGTGGACTGCGGCAGCTGCAGGATCGAGCAAATCTCGTTGACGGTCAGCTCGTGCCGCTCGAGCGGCAGCAGGATCCGGCAGCGGATCGGGTCGGCCAAGGCCGCCATGTGGTCGAGAATGGGCGCTGCAGTCACTGTATCCGTATATCCGGATGGAATCATACACAGCGAGTGGCCCCGCGTCAAATAGGAAAGGGGTCGGGTCCATTTTCCATTCGAGCGCGATGCCGACTCGAGACCCTAACGTTCATTCCCTCAATGTTTTGCGGCGTTTGGTCGGGTCGCGTCCAGTGCGGAGAGTTTTCAGCTCTTCAAGAGGAAAATGGACCCGACCCCTTATCCCGGGTAAGCACCAAAACCGCCACGTTAGTATCGAAGGCATGCGAACTCGACTCGTCCTGGCCTCGTTGCTGCTGTGCTTCCCTGCGATCGCGCTCCAGGGCGCGGTGAACGACCAGCGCTACTGGGCGCAATGGCGCGGGCCGGCCATGACCGGCGTGTCGACCACCGCAAAGCCACCAGTGAAATGGAGCGAGTCCCAGAACATCCGGTGGAAAGTCGAGATCCCGGGCCGCGGGTCGTCGTCGCCAATCGTCTGGGGAGATCGGGTCTACGTGCTCACCGCCATTCCAGTTGGCGTGGCGGGAGCGGCGCAGCACGAGCCCCGCGGCGCGCTGCCCCAGCGCGGCGTCCACCAATACAAGGTGATGGCGATCGACCGGAAGACCGGGAAGACGGTGTGGGACCACGTGGCGCGCGAAGAAGAGCCGCACGAACCCGCCCACGGCGACAACGGCACCTGGGCCTCGAGCTCGGCGATCACCGACGGGACACATGTCTTCGCCTACTTCGAGTCACGCGGCTTGTACGCGTACGACATGGGCGGCAAGCTGATCTGGCAGGCCGACTTCGGCGACAAGAAAATGCGGAACCAGTTCGGCGAAGGATCGACGCCGGTCCTGCACGGCAATACGCTAGTGGTGGTCTGGGACCATCTCAACCAGCCCTCGTACGTGATTGCGCTCGACAAGAGGACCGGCAAGGAATTGTGGCGCGTAGATCATCCTGAGATGGACACGTGGGCCACGCCGCTCGTCGTGGAACACAACGGCCGGCCGCAAGTCATCGTCAACGCGATGAATCGCGTGCGCAGCTTCGATCTCGAGACCGGCAAGCTGGTGTGGGAGGGCCCGGGGACGACGATGAATGTGATTCCGTCGCCCGTATACGGCAACGGCATGGTGTTCATCATGAGCGGCTTCCGTGGCAACAACCTCAAGGCGATCAAGCTGGCCGATGCGAAAGGCGATATCGCCACGAGCGGCGCCATCGCATGGCAGCTCGATCGCGACACGCCGTACGTGCCGTCACCGCTCCTCTACGACAATATTCTCTATTTCCTGAAGACCAACAACGGGTTGCTGTCGGCGTACGACGCGGCATCCGGCAAGCCGCATTACTCGGTCCAGCGCATCGCGAAGGCACCCGGCGAAGTATTCGCGTCGCCGGTGGGCGCCGACGGCCGCATCTACATCACCAGCCGCGATGGCGTGACGACGGTGATCAAGCACGGGTCGAGTTACGAAGTGCTGGCGGAAAACACCCTCGACGACGGCTTCGACGCCTCGCCGGCGCTGGTCGACGGAGAGATCTTCATGCGCGGCTATAAGTATCTGTACGCAATCGGTCAGTAGGCCCAGGAGGCTCGATGGACAAACTGGTGATGGTGTTGGTGCTGGCTCTGACATTCGTCGGCGCGAACGCAACAGCGGCGGCAGCACAGGGCAAGTCTCAAGCGGAGTTGCGCAAGGCCTTCGTGGGAACGTGGCGGCTGGTCTCCATCACCGGCGGCGCCAATCCTGCCGCGCGCGGCAAGCCGACCGGCCTCATCATCTACGACGCGCACGGCAACATGGCCGCACAGATCCAACCTGATCGGCAGCGGCCGACATATACAGGAACTCCCACGGCCGAACAATTGGCCGATCGCGCGCGAGGCTACACGGCGTATTTCGGGACCTACACTATCGACGAAAAGGCCGGCGTCGTCACCCATCACCGCCAGGGACAGCTGGACAGCGGCGCGGTGGACTTCGTGCGCAAGTTCGAGCTCACCGACGGCGGCAATCGGATCGTCCTCACGCCCGTCGGAGGCACTGGCCCGCCCACTCAGTTGACGTGGGAGCGGGTGCGGTAACCGCGCTACTTGCCCTTCCGGACGTAGACGTTGCTGTTGAACGTCCGCAGCTCGAATTCCGGGCCGCCGCCGTTGATGGCGCCGACGATCGATCGGTTCCGGCTGATTCGGTAGCGGCCGTTGCTGCCGCGGTTTTCCTGCACCACCGGCGCAGACGCCGCCAGCTGCACTTCGAAATCCGAGTAGACATCACCGTTGTCGCTGCGCATCCGCAGGTTGGCCCTGGTGGTTGGCGGCAGCGTCACATCAACAGCGCCATTCAACGACGTGAAGGCCATGTCCTTGTCCGCGGTGACGCGTGTCATCGACGCGCGAACACTCCCGTTCGTCGTCCCCGCGGTGACCGTTCCGCCGACGTTGTTCAGCGTGATGCCGCCATTGGTATTGCTGACGGTCAACTCCCCTTCGATGTTCTCGACGAGGATCTCGCCGCCGTTGACGGTCGACAGCTTGAGGTTCGTGCGCGCCGGCGCTTCGATCTCGAAGGTGATGGAACGGTTCGGGCTGTCGGATGCCACCTTGACGCGATTGGCATCTTCGGAGATGCGGAAGCCCGCGGTTTGCGGGATCCGCCGCATTCCGGTGGCGTCCGCGTCGAACCGCCGGCTCGGCCGGTCCGTGTCCGGACGGGCGATGACGAGCACGTCCTTGCGATTGCTGCCGCGGACCGTAATGCTCCCCTGCACCAGCGAGACATCAATCAGGCCCGGACGCGACGGATCGCTCAAGGGCACGGTGACTTGATCGGCGGCCGGCTGCTGCTGCTGTTGGGTCGCCATCGGGACCGATCTCGACGAGGTCGTCGCCAGCGCCGCCGACGCGCAGGCCACCGACAACAGTCCAATCAGAACCATCGGAGCCTGGTAGAAGTGACGGATCGTCATCGTACTGTCCCTCCCGCTCGACGAGCGCGAACGTTGCCATTCAGCGTTTCAAAAGCGATCTCCGGTCCGCCGCTGCCGACGCGGACCCGGGTGAATTCGTTCGCGCGGTAGACGAAGCGTCCATTGCGGCGTTCACCCGCGGCCGCAACCGCGTTAGCCAGCGGCTGAGCGTCGAAGTCCGTGAACAAGCCGCCATTGAATGTCTTCATCGCAAAGTCGGCGGCGAGTCCCTGGAGGAAAGAGACGTCGACGTTGCCGTTCACCGTCTTGAAAGACGACGGCTCCTTTGGGTTGGCGGTGAAGGTGACCGTCACGGGACCGTTCACGGTGTGGGCGCGGCCCGACCCGGCCACGTCGCGCATCTCGATGAGTCCGTTGACGTTGGTGACGTCGAAGTTGCCCTGCGTGCCGTTGACGATCAGATCGCCGCCGTTGATGGTGCACAGGCGCAGAGCCGCATCACGTGGGACGCGGATGGTGAAGTCGAACCGGACATCGTAATGAACGCGATCCCACCGCTCGCCGCCGTCGTTCCACGGCTCGCCGCAAACGTGACCGCGGTGGTCGCGCACGATCGCCTCGACCCTCTGCGCGCCGTCGCGGAAATCGAGGCGCACATCGCGTTGCGCCTCGGCCAGGTCGTCGCGCGTCGCCGCGCGGATCACCTTGCGAATGCTGATCTGCGCCGCTGAATCGCTGGTCCCTTCCACGCGGATGAAACCGTTGATATTCCGCACATCCAGCGTCCGGCCGCCACCGGCGGCAAAGACGAGCGTGCGGGTGATGGCGGACTCGTCCACGACCTCGTAACGGGACGAGCGCTGCGCCTGCGCCGGCCCGATCAGGGCCACTCCAATGGCGACGGTCGCCCAGGTTCGTTTCGACATGCCCATTGGATGGGCCCACCCGCAGACTTGGTTGCATTCGCCCGCCTTCGCTAAGGCTACGGCGTGGCAGGGGCTGTTATCCTTGCCGGATGGCAAAGGCGAAAAAGCGGGCGCCCAGGAGGAAAAAGGCGGCAGCCGGGTCGTTGGGTCTGAGTGCTATCGAGACTGCCACCATCGATTCAAAGGAACTCCTCGATCTCACCTCGGCCGTAAAAGGCGACGCCGGCGCCGTCCTGGGAATCTATCGGGATCCATTCGGCGGCACCCCGGTGCTGGTGGTCGCCCTGCCGATCGACAAGGTGGAGCCCACGCCTTATCAACGCGATCCGTCCGAGACGCACGTCAAGAAGCTGATGACGGTAATCGAAAAGGTCGGCCGCTTTCTCGATCCGCTGGTCCTCATCCGCCAGGACGATGCGTATTGGACGCCCAACGGAAACCATCGACTGCAGGCGATGAAGAAGCTTGGTGCGAAGAGCATCATCGGCCTGCTCGTGCCGGAGCCGGAAGTCGCGTTCAAGATCCTCGCGCTCAATACCGAAAAGGCGCACAACGTCAAAGAGAAGTCGCTCGAGACGATCCGCATGGCCCGCGCGCTGGCTGCGCGTCGTGACGCCATGGAGACGGACTTCGCCTTCGAGTTCGAGCAGGCGCAGTTCCTCACGCTGGGAGCGGCGTACGAGAATCGCAAGAGCCTGAGCGGCGGCGCCTACACGTCCGTGCTCCGGCGCATCGACAGCTTCCTCGACGAATCGATGGCGAAGGCGCTCAAAGAGCGCGAACGACGCGGCGGCAAGGTCCTGGCCCTGGATGACGCCGTGTCGAAAGTGGTGGAGGCGTTGAAGGCCAAGGGCCTGACGAGCCCCTATCTCAAGCCATTCGTCGTCGCTCGGGTGAATCCGATCCGGTTCTCGAAGTCGACCGAGTTCGACTTCGACGAGGTGATCGACAAGATGACGGCCTCGGCGAAGAAATTCAACGTCGAGAAGATCAGGCAGGAAGACGTCGCCAAGGCGGGGGGCGGCGGGGCGGCGGCGGACGATGAGAGCTGACGGTCAAGCGAGTCGACGGTTGACAGTTAAACTCTAAAAGACCTGATGCAACCTTTCTTGGGTCTCGACCGTCTATGTGCGTTGAGCGTATAGTCTCAAGGCGCACACTTTGGCGCCTTCAGCGCTTCGGTGCGCAAGCATATGGACAAATTCAGGCCTGAATCCTTCCTTCCGCTAACGCCGGTGGCGTTCGAGATCCTGTTGGCGCTGGCCGATGGCGAGCGGCACGGCTACTCCATCCTCCAAGAAGTGGAGTCCCGCTCAGGCGGGGCCGTGTCGCTTCACGCCGGAACGCTCTACCGCGCGCTGGCCCGGTTGCTGGAAAGCGACCTCATCGCGGAGCTGGATGAGTCGCCGGATCCGTCGAGCGACGACGAACGGCGGCGCTATTACAAGCTGACCGCGCGCGGGATTGCCGTTGCGCGATCGGAAGTGGGACGACTCGAGGGACAACTCGCGGCGGCGCGCAGCCGGCGACTCTTGAGAGCGCGTGTATGAGGAGCTTTCTTTTCAGCGCGGCACTACTGGCGTACCCACGCGCGTTTCGTCGCCGATTCGGCGCGGAAATGCGAGATGACTTTCGACGCTCGATGGTGGCAACGGCGCCCACGATCGCAGCTTTGATTAGCAACGGACTGAAAGAACGATGGGCCGCGATGGTCCGCTGGTCGTTCTATCCGAATTCAACCCCACATCTCTACGAACCGACAGGCAGGCACTTCATGTTTTGGGATACCTTTCGCGCCGACATCCGCCACACGCTGCGGCTCGCGATCAAGACGCCGGTCTTCAGTGCGCTGACCGTGCTCGCCCTTGCCCTCGGCATCGGCGCCACCTCTGCAATCTTCGCCGTCGTCAACGGCGTGCTGTTGCAGTCGCTGCCGTATCGAGACGACACACGGCTCGTCAACCTCTGGAGCCATAACACCACGGATAACCGCCCGCGCAATCCGCTATCGCCGGCGAACTTCCTCGACTTCCAGAAGATGAACACGACCCTCGACGGACTCGAGGGCTACTTCACCTTCGTCACGCCGTCACAACTGCAGACCGACAGCGGCACCGAGGTCGCCTATTCGCTGTTCGTGACGTCGAACATGTTCAACATGCTCGGCCGCTCCGCCGCGCTGGGCCGGGCGTTCACGCTCGGTGAAGACAACGGCGTAACCGTATTGAGTGATGGTTACTGGCGCCGTCGTTTCGGCGCCGATCCAAACATCGTCGGCAAGACGCTGACGCTGAACAACACCAGCTTCCAGGTGATCGGTGTCATGCCGCCGGATTTCGTCTTCCCGTATGCCGGCATGCTTGGCCCGAGCGGCTTCACACGCGTGACCGGCATCGACATGTGGCTGCCGATTGCCTATTCGGGACCGATGGCCGTCAACAGCCGAATGCTCAACCAGTCGGGCCAGATCGTGCGCAATGTGCATTGGTGGGGCGCGATCGGTCGCCTCAAACAAGGCGTCTCGCCCGAGCAGGCGGAGGCGGACCTGAAGACAATCGCCGACCAGCTCGCGCAGACCTACCCGACAACGAACAAAGGCTGGAGCGCGACGGTAGTGCGCTCGATCGACCAATCGGTCGGCACCATTCGACCGGCGCTGATGATCCTGCTCGCCGGTATCGGCTTCGTGTTGGTGATGGCGTCTGTGAACGTGGCCAACCTGTTATTGGCGCGCAGCATCGCGCGCGAGAAGGAGCTGGCGACGCGGGCCGCGCTTGGCGCCGGACGCACGCGCCTCGCGCGTCAATTGCTGACCGAGAGCGTCTTGTTCGCCATGGCCGGCGGAGTGGTCGGGATGATCGTGATGTGGTGGACCGTGCGCGGCCTCATTGCATTCGCGCCCGCCGATCTCCCGCGCATGAACGAAGTGGCGATCGACTGGCGCGTGCTGCTGACGGCCGGATTCACCACGATGCTGACAGGCATCCTCGTCGGCGTCCTGCCGGCGCTCAGCTCGGCGAGCGTGAGTCCGCAGGCGAGCCTGCAGGATGCCAGCCGCGGTACGGTGGGCGGCGCGCTTCGCCGCCGCGCCCGCGCCGGCCTGGTGGTGGCGGAAGTCGCCCTCGCTGTTGCGATCACCACCGGCTCGGTGCTATTGCTGCGCAGTTTCGTGTCGGTGACCAGCGTCAACCCGGGATTCGAGACCTCGCAACTCCTCACGTGGCAAATGAACGTGCCGCAATCACTGACCAACAACACCGATCGGCTGGCGTTCTATCGCAATTTCTTCGAGCGGATGGAGGCGCTGCCCGGGGTGGTGTCGGCGGGCGGCACCACGCGCATGCCCTTGGGCAGCACATCGGTAAGTACCACGGTCCAGATCGAAGGCCGGCCGGTCCCGGTGGCTGAACTTCCGGAAGTGCAGTTCCGACGCGCGATGCACAACTACTTCGAAACGATGGGCATCCCGATCAGGAGAGGCCGCAACTTCAATCAGGACGACAGCGCAACGGCGCCACCCGTGGCGGTGATCAACGAGACCATGGCGCGGCGGCTGTTTCCAAGCCAGGATCCCGTCGGCCAGCACGTGCGCACCGGCCCGAACGCGACGGGACCGTGGACGACAATCGTCGGCGTGATTGGCGACATCCGTCATGGCGGGCTCGAGGAAGTGCCACAGCCAGAGCTGTACATCAGTTACCTGCAAGGCCCGCCGGTCAATCCGTTCATCGTCCTGCGGACGTCGGGCGATCCGGCTTTGCTGACCGAGACGGTACGCGCCGAGGCGCGACGCATCGACAAGAACCTGCCGATCTATGACATTCGCACGATGACGACGCTCCGATCGGACGCCGTGTCGACCCGGCGATTCGTCCTGCTCATCGTCGGCGCATTCGGCCTGCTCGCGCTCGGCCTGGCGGCGATTGGCGTCTACGGCGTGATGTCGTTGATCGTCAGCGAGCGGACCCGAGAAGTCGGCGTCCGGCTCGCCCTCGGCGCGCAGCCGGCGGAGCTGATGAAGATGATCGTCGGCCAGGCGGCGAAGCTCGCCGGCATCGGCGTGGCCATCGGTCTCGCCGCCGCGTTACCGCTCGCGCCACTCCTCGATAGCCAGCTGTATGGCATCGAGTCGTTCGACCTGGCGACGTTTATCAGCGTGCCGGTGACGCTGATGGTGATCGCGACACTTGCCGCGTTGGTGCCGGCGAGAAAAGCGATGCGGATCGATCCGCTGGCGGCGTTACGGATCGATTGAATCAGGCCAGCTCTTTTTCCAGTTTGTCGACCAGACGGTCGAGCTGTGCGGACACAGCTCGTACGGTCTCGGGTTGGCTGAGATCGACGCCGGCGCCCTTGAGCAGCGTCATCGGATGATCCGATCCGCCGGACTGCAGCAGCTTCATGTAACGATCGACCGCCGTCTTGCGCGTCGCCGCGTCGCCGCTGCCGATCTCCTCCATCAATTTCGCGGTCGACGCGAAGCACGTCGCATACTGATACACGTAATACGGCGACTGGAAGAAGTGCGGAATGCGCGCCCACGTGTGCTGCGCGCGCGGATCGGGCGACAGCGCCTCACCCCAATACTCGGTGAGCAGCGTCGCATAGATGCCGCTCAGCACCTCTGACGTGATCGGCTGATCCTGTTCCACGAGGCGATGCGCCTCGAGCTCGAAGTCGGCGAACAGCACCTGGTTGTAGAACGTCCCGATAATGCCGTCGATGGCGTGCTGCAGGAGGACGATGCGCTCCTCTTTGGTCTTGGCGCGGCGGAGCATGAAGTCGAGCAGCAGCGCTTCGTTGAGCGTCGACGGCACTTCGGCCACGAAGATGGTGTAGTCCGAATAGATAAACGGCTGCGTCTCGTGCGACAGCATGGTGTGCATCGAGTGGCCGAGCTCGTGCGCGAGCGTGAACACCGCGTCGAGGGTGTCGTTATAGTTCATCAGCATGTACGGATTCGCTCCGTACACCGGCGCCGAGTACGCACCGGTTCGCTTGCCCTTGTTTTCGTAGACGTCGATCCAGCGCTCCGCAAAGGCGCGGCGCACGCGCGCCTGGTAGGTGGGGCCGAGCGGCGCCATCGCCTCCACGACCCACTCCAGCACATCGTCGTAGGCGTACTTCACGTCATGGTCGACGAGCGGCACGAGGGCGTCGAAGACGTAGTAATCGGACAGGTTCAGGACCCGCTTGCGGAGCTTGTGATAACGGCGGAATGCCCCGGCGCCGTGCTTGGCTTCGCGAATCAGGTTTTCGACCACGCTGGTCGGGATGGCGTTGCCGAACAGCGCGGCGTCGAGCGTGGTCTGGTAGCCGCGGGCCCGCGCTTCGAACCAGTCGCGGTGCATGACGCCGTTGTAGATGGTGGCGTAGGTGTTGATGCTCGCGATGTAGGTGTCGTAGAACACCTCATACGCGAGACGACGATCGCTTTGCGCGCGGCACGTCGCGATCAGCTTCCGATACTGCCCGTAACTGAGCTGCGTGGTTTCCCCAGTGGACAGCGTGATGCTCGGGAAGCGCGCATCGGCCGTTGACAGTGCGGCATACGAATCCCTGGGCAGGCTCCCGAGGCGATCCGACAGCGACAGCAACTTTTCGCCCTGCTCGTTCAGGACGTGTTCCTGCAAGCGAAACACCTCTTCGATCGCGAAGCGGTAGACGGCGAGCTCCGGCAATCGATCCAGCCACTCGCGAACCGTCGCGAGCGGCAGCTTCAATAATTCCGGGTTGAACCACGACGCGGCCTGCTGCCACTTGGCCAGCAATAGCTGGACGCGCTGGCGCCGCGCGTTGATAGTGTTGTTGCGCTGATCCTCGTCGTACTGGAGCGACGGGTAGTACCAGACTTTGTAGCTGAGCTGTCCGAGCGTGTCGCGATCGCGCAGCGCGCGCAACAACTGGTCCGGCCCCTGCGCGAACGTGCCCTCGTATTTCTTATAGGCGTCGATGCCGCGGTCGAGCTCGGCAAACGCGGCTTCCCAGGTCTCCCAACTCGGAAAAATCGAGTTCAGGTCCCATGTGTACTTCTGGTCGATGGCGTGGCGGTCGGGAACGAGCGTGGCTGGCGCTGGGGAGGACATCAATTGATCATAACAAGTCCGCCAGCTCATTTATGGCCGCGCCAATGCGTTGCACAGTTTTCTTTCGCGCAAGAGCGGCCGCCAGTGGAGCGGGGAGCGGAACGGTCTTGCCGATCGCGGGTTCGACGACTTCGCGGAATTTCGCGGGATGCGCAGTACTCAAGAACATCCCTGCCTTCCCGAGATAGGCAATCGCGGTGTGTGGATCCGCAACATATCCAAACCGGTTGTAAAGCTCAGCGATCGCGGAACGAACTTCGTGGTCGGTATGCGCGGTCGAAGTGATCAAAGAGCGCATCGCGCCAACATCGCCGCCAAACAACCATTCGAGACGCTCGAGGTTACTGGGGTTGCCGACGTCCATCGCATTGGCGACCGTCGGCACGGAGGGCCTTGGCTCGAGGCGTCCTGATTTGAGGTAGCGCGGCACCGTGTCGTTGATCGTGGTGGGCGCGGAGAACCCCGCGATCGGCGCGCCAACCCGCGACGCCATGACACCAGCCACGAGATTGCCGAAGTTGCCGCTCGGCACGGAGATCGTCAGCTTGCGGTCCGGCCACTGGAGCGCGGCGTACGCGTAATAGAACATCTGTGGCAGCAGGCGGCCCAGGCTGATCGAGTTGGCCGAGGTCAATCGCAGGCGCGACTGCAGCGTCGCATCCGCGAATGCCTCTTTCGCCAGGCGCTGGCAATCGTCGAACGAGCCGCGGACCGCGACGGCCATGACATTGCCTTCGAGCGTCGTGAATTGCGCCTCCTGCACGTCGCTGACCTGGCCCTCCGGATACAAGACGACGACGCGCGTGCCGGCCACGCCGTGGAAGGCCTGCGCGACCGCGCCGCCGGTGTCGCCGGAGGTGGCGACGAGCACCGTCAACCCTTCGACTCGCGCCCCGCTGCCTTCGGCAACGGGTCGCTCGCTCAGGGCCATGAGTCGCGCCAGCGTGCGCGCGCCGAAATCCTTGAAGGCGAACGTTGGTCCGTGAAACAGCTCGACCACGCTCAGGTGGTCGTCGAGCTTCACGATCGGCACGGGAAAATTCAGCGCGTCGCGAATCAGCGACGCGAGCGTGCCGCGATCGAACTCATCGCCGGCGAGCTCGGCCGCCAGCGCGACCGCGAGATCCTGGAAAGATTGCCCGCGCTGTGCTTCCCACCATGCGTCCGGCAACCGATCGATCCGCGACGGCACGTACAGTCCGCCGTCGGGCGCGATACCCGCGAGCACGGCTTCGCGGAAGGAAACGGCCGGCGCTTTTCCGCGGGTGCTGACGCAAATCATACGAACGAAGGTTCCCCACGAAGGTTCCACACGGAGGTTCCACACGGAGGTTCCACACGATGGTTCGGCCGAGGCTTGAACCCTCGTGCGGAACCCTCGTGGGGAACCCTCGTGCGGAACCCTCGTTGAACCTTTGTCATGAAATGACGCGGGCGCCCTGCCGTCCCACGGGGCAAACCCAGAGATCTGCGCCGACATTGCTGGCGGCGTTGAACGCGCGCTGCATGGCGGCGCCGGCAGCCCTGGCGAGGTCGAGCGAGGCGGCGAGCGCGAATATCGAAGGACCCGAGCCAGACAAGCTGCACCCAAGCGCGCCGGCCTCGAGCGCGGCGGCTTTCACGGCGGCAAATCCGGGGACCAGCGACAGCCGCTTCGGCTCGGCAATCGTATCGACGAGCGAACGCGACAACAGTCCCAGATCGTTGGTGTAGAGCGCCGCCACAAGGCCGCCGACGTTCGCCCATTGCCGCGTTGCATCGCGCAGCGCGACCTGATCGCCAAGAAGTTTCCGTGCAACGCCGGTTTCAATTTCGAAATGCGGGTGCAGAACCGCGCACGAAAGACCCTCCGGCACCGGTAGCCGCACGAGATCCGGCGGTTGAGCGCTCCGTGCCAGGATGAACCCGCCATACAACGACGGCGACACGTTGTCCGGGTGAATCGCGCCGCAACCGGCCTGTTCACCTGCCATCGCGCATTCGAGCAGCATTTCGAGCGGCGCCGGGCGGCCGAGCAGCTCGTTGGTGGCCACCACCGCCGCCACCGCGCTGGCGCCGCTGCTGCCGACCCCGCTCGCCAGCGGCAGTCCCTTGTGAATGGTCAGGGTCACCCCGCGGGTGGTCTGAAGCCGCTGCAGCAGCGCGAGGGCTGCCGCCGACGCCGTATTTTTCCGGGGATCCAGCGTCAGGCGGCCGCCGTCGCCGTGAATGGCGGCAATCGTCACACCGGCGTCATCCTGCGGAGAGGCGGAAACGATGTCGCCCGGCTCGTCGAGGGCAAATCCCAAGACGTCGAAGCCGCAGGCCACATTTGAGACGGATCCCGGTGCGTAAGCGGTGATCATCTGCGTCTAATCGGCGTCAATCTGTGGCCCGGATTGGAACGGGCAGACCGTCGGCACCAATGGCCACGAGAACCACTTCAGCCTTCGTCACGCGGACCTGCTCCCCATGGCCGGCGCCCCAGCGCTCCGCCTCGACGATCACCTTCACGGTGATGGACGTTCGTCCCACCCGCACCGTCTCCGTGAAGAAGTTCACCAGGTCGCCGACGAACACCGGCGCGTGAAATTCCACGGCGTTCATCGCCTTGGTGACGTAGCGGTGGGGTGCAGTCTTCCGCGCTTCGACTGCCGAGGCCAGGTCGATGTGCGAGAGGATCACGCCGCCGAAGATGGTGCCGAACGCGTTGGTGTCTTTCGGCAGCAGCAGCACCTTGATGGCGGGAATCCGGTCGGACACCTGCCAAGGCTACATTTTTTCTTCGAGCAGCCGAAAAAAATGAATCAGAGACGTGTATTCTGTTCTTCCGTAGATGAGCACACTTGCAGGCGGACGCCTGACCACCACCGGCACGAGTCCCGGCAAGACCGCCTGGTCTTCGACCGACGCCTCGGAGTTGTACGATGTGCCCCGCTGGGGACAGGGCTACTTCTCGGTGAGCGAGCAAGGCCATCTCCAGGTCCATCCCACGAAAGATCCGAATCGCGGCGTCGATCTGAAGCGGCTGGTCGATCGGCTGCAGCTGCGCGGCCTCGCCGTGCCGATCCTGATCCGGTTCAGCGACATCCTGAAGCACCGCCTCGGAGAAATCCACGGCGCGTTCCAGCAGGCGATCACGCAGAACCAGTACCAGGGGAAATATGTCTGCGTCTATCCCATCAAGGTGAACCAGCAGCGACAAGTCGTCGAGGAAGTGCTGAACTTCGGCGCGCAATACGGGTTCGGCCTCGAGGCCGGCAGTAAGCCGGAGCTGCTCGCCGTGTCGGCGATGGCCAACAACGACACGCCGATCATCTGCAACGGCTTCAAGGATTTCGAATTCATCGAGATGGCTATGCTGGCCCAGAAGATGGGCCGCCAGATCATCCCGGTGGTCGAGAAGTACACCGAGCTCGAGCTGGTGCTCGAGTATGCGGAGAAGGTCGGTGTGCGGCCGCAGATCGGCATGCGCGTCAAGCTGGCGGCACGCGGTTCGGGCCGCTGGCAGTCCTCGGGCGGCTTCCGCTCGAAGTTCGGCCTGACCGTCACCGAAATCCTGCGCGGGTTCGAAGAGCTCAAGAAGCGGGGCATGGGCGACTGCCTCAAGCTGCTGCACTTCCACCTCGGCAGCCAGATCACGCACATCCGGATCATCAAGGGCGCGCTCAACGAGGCGGCGCGCGTGTATTGCGAGCTCGCCAAGCAGGGCGCCGGGCTCGAGTTCATGGACGTTGGCGGCGGGCTCGGCGTGGACTACGACGGCTCGCAGACCAACTTCGAGTCGTCGATGAACTACACGCTGCAGGAATACGCCAACGACGTCGTCTATCACATCCAGACGGTGTGCGACGAGGTCGGCGTCAAGCATCCGACCATCGTGTCGGAGAGCGGGCGGGCGATTTCGGCGTATCACAGCATGCTGATCTTCAACGTGCTGGGCACGCTCGGCTTCGGCGAGGAGAAGATCCCGACCCAGGTGAAGGAAGAGTTCGAGCAGCCGCTCGTCGATTTGATCGAGGCGTATCACGGCGTCACGCAGCGTAACGCGCTCGAGACCTATCACGACGCGCAGCAGGCGCTCGACATGGCGATGAACCTGTTCAGCGGCGGCTACCTGTCGCTCGAGCAGCGCTCGCACGCGGAAAATCTCTACTTCGCTATCTGCGAGAAAATCTACAAGCTCTGCCAGAGCATGTCGGAAGTGCCGGAAGAGCTGCAGGCGCTCGAGGAAATGCTCTCGGACACCTATTTCTGCAACTTCTCGCTGTTCCAGTCGATCCCCGACAGCTGGGCGATCAAGCAGCTCTTCCCCGTGATGCCGATCCACCGCCTCAACGAGCGGCCGGTCAATCACGCGGTGCTGAGCGACATCACTTGCGACTCGGACGGCAAGCTCGACCAGTTCATCGACCGGCGTGACGTCAAGAAGACGATCATGCTGCACCGGTTCAACGGCGAGCCGTATTACCTGGGCGTGTTCCTCGTCGGCGCCTACCAGGAAATCCTCGGCGACCTGCACAACCTGTTTGGCGACACGCACGCCGTGCACATCTCGCTCGGCGAGAACGGCATCGACCACACCGAGGGCGCGCGGGTCGAGCACATCATCAAGGGCGACACGGTCCGTGAAGTGCTGAAGTACGTCGAGTTCGATCCGGAAGCGTTGATGGGCAAGCTGCGCCGCGACGTCGAAGGCGCCGTCAACGCGGGACGGATGGAAGATCCGCAGGCCGGACGCCTGTTGCGTTTCTATGAAGAAGCGCTGATGGGTTACACGTACCTCGAAGACCCCAACGCGGATTAGGAATCAGGAATCAGGAATCAGAAAGACAAGAGCTTTTCTGATTGCTGATTCCTACCCGTTCCTCGCGAGACGAAGCTCCAGGTGCCTTCGCACGTCTCGCCACTCCTCTTTCAAGATGCTGTACAGCACCGAATCGCGTACCGAGCCGTCCTTGCGCGCCTGGTGATGTCGCAGCACGCCGTCCTTCTTCGCTCCTAGCGCTTCAATCGCCTTCTGCGATCGGAAATTGAAGTTGTCGGTGCGCAGGCCGACCACCGCGCAGCCCAGCTTGTCGAACGCGTATTCGAGCAACAACAGCTTGCACGTGGTGTTGACGTTGGTGCGCTGGCAGCGCATCGCGTACCAGGTGTAGCCAATCTCCACGCGATCGATCGCCGGAACAATGTCGTGATAGCGCGTGCTGCCGACGATGGTGTTGGTGGCGAGATCGCGGACCGCCCAGGCCAGCATGTGGCCGGCCTCCTGCCCTTTCAGCGCATCGGCAATATAGGTCTGCGTCGACGGCGGATCGGGAACCGACGTGTACCAGAGCTGCCACAACTCACCGTCGGCGGCCGCATCCGCGAGACCGTCGCGGTGATCGTACGACAGCGGCTCGAGGCGAATGCCGTCACGTTCGAGAACGATCGGTTGTGGATGGATCACGACTCGACTCCGGTCATGCACTCAAAGTACACCAAAGGCACACCACGATAGGTCTTCTTGCCGGCCTGCCGGTAGCCGCAGCGCCGGTAGAACTCACCGGCTCCGGCGGGCGCATCGTAGGCATCCAGGCGAATCGCATTGGCTTTCAGTTCGCGCGCCACGCGCAGGGCTTCCGTCATCAGCGCGCGCCCGATGCCGCGCCGCTGCCGCCGCGGATGCACGGCCATATTGATCAAATACAGCGGCCTTTTACAGGGCGTGACATATGCGAGGTCGATCGCCCATGGCTTCTTGGTCTGCAGGGTCAAGGTCGCAACGATCTTGCCGCGATCGCGCGCGACGAGCACCGTGGCGGCCTTGAGATCACGCAGCACGGCCGCGTCGTTGGTTTGCGATGACCAATGGCCGTGGCCGAAGTCCTCCGTCAGCTTGGCGGCAGCGGCCGCCCGCAAGTCGGCAAGCGCCGACGCGTCGGCAGCAGTGGCCCTCGAGAATCGCAAGGCGACATTCTAGTGAATCGTTGGCAGCTCGAGGGCCAAGAACGATCTATCCACGGATTACGCGGATTACACGGATAAATGCAGGCGAGCCACTGACATGCGCGTCGATCGTCAGTGCCCGGCTTCGCCGGGCGTTGGCAAAGATCGGACGAGGGCCGGAAATGAGTCCGAACGCAACGACACAAGACTCATCTCCGGCCCTCGTCCGATCTTTGCCGCGGCCGAAGGCCGCTTACGACCGACGCACTCATCCGGGTAATCGGTGAATCCGTGGACAACTTGATCTCGATCAGCGGACTACCACTCCGGCGCGAGCGCTCCAGGTACTGCCTGCTGCCGCGGCTGTCAGGCCGAATGTGATCGCGCAATTCCAGGCGGAGCCCGGCATGGTCACTGAACCAGAGATGCACGCCGGCGCCGACGTTCCACGCGTTGAAGCCGCCTTCACCATCGCCGACGCCGAATCGTGTGTAGCCGCCGGTCACGAAGGCGCCCGCTTTCTGCGAGGATACCGGCGTGAGATGGAACGTGGCGTTGCCGGAGACGGTGATCAGGCGGCTGAAAAAGCCGAGCTCGCCGCCGAAGCCGACACGATCGGCGGCGACGGCCTCGCCACCGCCGGCCACGTGAAACGAGTGGGACCGGCTTTGGGCAAAACCGGAGACACCGGCGAGGCCGCCCTCGGCGTACGCCAGGCCCTGGGCGCCGGCGTGCGTGGCAAACAGCGTGACGAAGGAAAGGGCGAGCAATGTGCGCATTGGTCCTCTTTCAACCAATGCGCGAAGAACGCCGGAATCCGCTCAGCTCGGCCGTATCGGTTACTGCCCCGGCTTGTATTCGCGCTCGGTGTGTCCCTTGAGTTGCTCGCGATAGAAATACACGTCCCGCAGGTTGCCGGCGGCGTAACGCTCCGCCTGATCGTTGAAGTGCTTCGACGTGGGATTACTGTTCAGGCCGCCGGCCGTCACCGCTCTCGCCTTCACCTGATCGCCGAACTCGATCACCGCGACGAAGCTGTTGCCGCTCGTGCCGTACCACTTCTTCGTGCCGGGATAGGCGCGGGCGCCGAACGAGGCGAGCGATCCCCAGCGCGCCGAGGTGAACATCACCGGCGTGCTCGGCTTGCTGTCGTCGAACTTCTGCACGATCGCCGCGTCGTTGCGCTGGAAGCGGTTGATGTCGCCCCACGGCGTCTGCCACTTGCCGAAATCCGCCTGCAACTTGTCGACGCCGGCAGCCAGCGATTCGAGCCGCTGCTGCGCCGTGGCGCGCGAACGCATGAACTCGTAGGTGGAAACACCCGCCTTGCGGGCCTCGGGTGTCGCCTTCTGCCACAGATCTTCGCCGTAGAAAATTGCCACCGAGGTCGGCACCGACGCCGCCGCCCAGCGGTAGTCCCATCCCTTGAGCAGCGCAATCGGTTCGGCCAGCTTGCTCTTCAGCGGATTCGACGCGGGCGCGGCGTCGTACGCCTTCAACAACAACGGAATCTGAACCTCGAATTCCGGCAGCAAGCTGTCGTAGGCCGCGCCGACCAGCGAATCGACTGTGAAGCCCTTCGTGCCGTCCAGCACGCGGATGGCGTGAATGCCGCGCGGGTTCTCGCTGCCGGAATCCACGTAGGCCGGAAAATCCTTCTGCCGTGGGCTGTGCTCGGCGCCGGCCGCCGAGAACGGATAGTTGTTGGTGTTGTAGACCCATCCGTTCGGCGGGTTGACCACGTTCGGCGACTCGTCAAACGACAACACGCCGTTCCACTCGGTGGCGGGGTTAGTGCCGTCCACGGGCTTGGTCCAGTCGAACTTCGGATCGCGCTTGGGGATGAAGTTGGAGTGGAGGTAAGCGATGTTGCCGTCCGCGTCGGCATAGAGGGTGTTGTTGGACGAGTTGGTGTGCGCCTCCATCACCTTCTTGTACTCGGCGAGGTTGCGCGCCTTGGTACGCGAGAACGACTGGATCAGCGCCTTCATCGGCTCTTCCATCAACCGCACGCTCACCCACTTATCGTCGGCCTGCCGCACAATTGGGCCGCGGTGCGTGCGATAGGTCGTGAATTCCTTCTGCGACGTGCCGCTCGCGGTCTTGAACGGCACGACAATCTTTTTCGCCACCAGCGGACGCTCTTCCTTGCCGAGGCGATAGGTGTAGCTGCCGTCATCCTTCTTCGTGATCGTTTCGAGATACTCGTCGATGTTGTCGACGCTGCTCGAGGTGTGCATCCAGCCGGCGCGATCGTTGAAGCCCTGGTAGATGAAAAACTGTCCCCAGGTCAGCGCACCATACGCGTTGAGGCCTTCCTCGCTCACCATCTGCGCTTCTTCGCGAAAGAAGAACGAGGTGTGCGGGTTGATCAACAGCTGCGCCTTGCCCGACGCGGTGTTCATGCCGGCGACCGCGATGCCGTTGGACCCGGTCGGTTCCGCGACCGGCTCGACCCCGACTGAGCCTGCCGTGGTCGTTACCGGTTGTTTATCTCCGTAGAACGCCTCCAGCTCTCGGAGGTTCACGCGTTCGATGTCGCCGCCGATGCTGCCTTCGCTAAAGCTCAGCGCCATCCACGGTTCGAACTTCGTGATTACGCGCGGCTTCACGTCCGGGTGCGTAGCGAGATAGAAGTTCAACCCCTCGGCCCACCCATCCATCAGCGCCTTCAACCACGGCGGGCTCTCGTTGTATTGCGCCTTCATCTCCGCGGGATCGATGAAGAGCTTCATACGCAGGTCGCGATAGATTTCGCCCTCGCCTTCCGCTTCGGCCAGGCGGCCCTGCGAGTTGATGAAGTTGGTCTCGACGCGGTTGAAGTCGTCTTCCGCCTGCGCATACATCAGCCCGAACACCACGTCGGCGTCGGTCTTACCGTAAATGTGCGGCACACCCCAGTCGTCGCGGATGATCGTGACGCCTTCGGCGCGCGTCTTCCACGCCGCCAGCTCGGGACTATCAGGTGTTGCCGGGGTTTGGGTGGCACAGGCAGAGAGACCAATGGCAAATACGAGGACGAGTTTCTTCATGGCGGTAGCATCATAACCAAAACCCCGGGGCGGCGCGCTTACCTGAGCAATCACATAGAATTGCTTCCGCAATGGCACTGGCTCCTGGCACGCGACTCGGCCCCTATGAGGTTGGTGCCAAGATCGGTGCGGGTGGCATGGGCGAGGTGTATCGCGCCACGGACGTGAACCTTGGGCGGGACGTCGCGATCAAGGTGTTGCCATCATCCTTCGCCAACGATCCGGATCGCCTCTCGCGATTTGCACGAGAGGCACGGCTTCTGGCGGCGTTAAATCATCCCAACATCGCGACGATCCACGGACTCGAAGAAGGCGACGGCGTACGGGCGCTCGTCATGGAGCTGGTGGAAGGACCGACACTCGCAGAGAAACTGGCGCCGGGCTCACGGCGCCCGGTGAAGGCGGGCTTGCCCCTCGCCAACGCGCTGAACATCGCCGCGCAGATCGCCGAGGCACTCGAGGCCGCGCACGACAAGGGCATTATTCACCGCGACTTGAAGCCGGCCAATCTCAAGGTCAGTGACGATGGTCGCGTCAAGGTGCTCGACTTCGGCCTGGCCAAGGCATTTTCGAGCGACGCCACGGGCAGCGACCTGGGGCACCTGCCGACGATCACGGCCACCGACCTGCAGGCCGGCGCGATTGTTGGCACGCCTGCCTACATGAGTCCGGAGCAGGCGCGTGGCCAGGCCGTGGACAAACGCGCCGACATCTGGGCCTTCGGCTGCGTGCTCTTCGAGATGGTGACGGGACGCATGGCGTTTTCCGGCGAGACCACCTCGGACACGATCGCTGCGATCCTGGAACGGCAGCCCGACTGGAGCGCGTTGCCCGCGGCCACACCGCCCGCGGTCCGGCAGCTGCTCGCCCACTGCCTGGAAAAAGATCCGAAGCGGCGCTGGAGAGACATCGGCGACGTGCGCATCGCGCTTGACGACGCGCAGAGAACGCCACCGCCTGCCGAAGGACTAAAGCACGGGGCCTCACGCGGTCGTGAGCGAGCCGCGTGGGCTCTGCTGTTACTCGCGACTGCCGCCGCGGCGGCGCTGGTGCCGGCGGCGTTACGCAAAGCGCCCGAGGCGGCGGAAGTCAGGTTCGAGGTCTCCTTCCCGCGCGAGGTCTCGGCGGACTTCGCACACTTGGCGCTCTCGCCGGATGGTCAACAACTCCTGGCGGTGCCTGCGTTAGGAGGCTCAGGCTTATTGTGGATGAGACGGCTCGGCTCCACGTCAGGCAGATGGCTGCCAGGAACCGAAAACGCGATGTTACCCTTCTGGTCGCCGGACGGAGCGTCGATCGGTTTCTTCGCTGATGCCAAGTTGAAGCGGCTCGATGTCAACAGCTTGGCGATCGAGACTGTCGCTGATGCGCCGGTCGGACGCGGCGGCGCGTGGCAGGCCGACGGCAGCATGCTGTTCGCGCCGAGCGCGGCGGGGCCGCTGTTCCGCGTGCCGGCGAGTGGCGGCAAGCCAACGGCCGTAACCGAGCTCCAGAAAGGCCAGAACGATCACCGTGCGCCCTTCATCCTTCCAGACGGGCAACACTTCCTGTATTACTCCCGAGGCTCGGCGGAGGTCCGCGGGGTCTACGTGGCCAATCTCGACGGCTCCGGGTCGAAACGGCTGCTCGACGCGGATGCCGCTGCCGTCTACACCGCGTCGGGTCATCTCCTGTTCGCCCGGCAGGGGCAGCTGCTCGCCCAGCCATTCGACGCGAAGCAGCTGACGCTCAACGGCGAGTCGTTTCACGTCGCGGATCGGATCTCGGTCAACCCCAGCATCAGCCTTGCCTCGCTGTCAGCGTCGGCTTCCGGAACCATCGCGTTCGGCACCGGCAGCATCCGTCGCACGCAGTTCGCGTGGTTCGATCGGTCAGGCACGCGGCTCGAGACCGTCGGTGCACCTGACCAGACCGGCCTCGCCAATCCAACGTTGTCTCCCGACGGCCGGCAGATCGCGTTCAGCCGCCTCGTGGGAGGAAGCTGGGACATCTGGCAGATGGACATGCAGGGGGCGATGAACCGAATCACGTCAAACCTCGTCCTCGACTTCAATCCGGTGTGGGGAGCCGATAACCGCCACATTTTCTTCCAATCAAGCGCTTCCGGCATCGCCTCGCGATCGGTCCATGATGGTGCACCCGAGCAGGTCGTGCTCAAACGGCCGGAGATGTTGTACCCATCGGACGTCTCCCCGGACGGTCGCTTTCTCCTCTATACCCGGGCGCTAAGCGGGCCGACCGATCTTATGGTACATTTCGCTCGTCGGCGATCGTGCGCCTCAGCCGTTCGTGGCGACGGAATTCCGCGAACGCGATGGCCAGTTCTCTCCTGACGGCAAGTGGATCGCGTACCAATCGAATGAATCCGGACGTGACGAAATCTACGTGCGCCGGTTTCCCGGCCCGGGTGATCGGATCCAGGTGTCGGCGGGCGGCGGCCAGCAAGTGCGCTGGGGACCGCGCAGCGGCGAACTGTATTATGTGGCTGCCGATCAACGTTTGACAGCAGTGCCGGTGACATTTGCCGCGAACGGAACCGTGGCCTTCGGCGCGGCTCGCCCGTTGTTTCGAACCGAGCTCGATAACGCCGTTCAGGCGCGACAGCAGTATATGGTCTCGGCCGATGGCCAGCGATTCCTCATCAACGCACTGACGAATGACAGCGATCCGCCGTCGAATACGGTGATCCTCAATTGGAAGGGCAAGCCGTAGCGTGCTACTTCGGCGAGATGACCACTCGGAATCCGATGAACGGGCGGCGTGCACCGGGTTCGGCGGCGCCGCGCGTGGTCGTGCGGATCAGCTGAGGGTTGTCCGCGAAGCTGCCGCCGCGCATCACCCATAACGCATCGGCGTCAAGATTCGCGCGATCGTCGCCGGCGTCGTACGGATACGGCTGCAGCGGACTCCTGGTCCACTCCCACACGTTGCCGGCCATGTCTGACAGACCGTGCGCGCATTCGGGGCACGCGAAGCGGCCGACCGGCGCGGTGCCGCCGCTGCCGAAATTCGCGCGATCGCGCCGCGGCTCATCGCCCCACGGATAGCGCCGTCGATCCGTTCCGCGCGCGGCTTTTTCCCACTCCGCTTCGGTCGGCAGCGTCACGCGCCATCCATCGTTGAGCGCCCGCGCCACGCGCACCGACGTGGCCAGTGAATTCTTGAGAGACGCTTCGAGCCAGCGGCAATACGCGAGCGCATCCGTCCAGGAGACAAACGCCACTGGATGATCGGCCTGCCCCTGCAGAGCGCGCGGATCGATGCTCCACTTCCCTGCCTTGGCGAACGCCGAGAACTCGGCGATGGTCACTTCATGCCGGGCGATCAGGAACGTCGGCAGATCGAACGTGCTTTCAGGCCGTTCGTTATCGAAGGCCATTTGATCGTGCGCCCGATCGGCGCCCATGTTGAAGGTGCCGGCAGAGATCTCGACGAAATCATCACGATCGTGAGGCGTGGGAGCCTGAGCAAAAACCACTGCGGCTGTGAACACGCCGGCTATGAAGAATATTCGCGACATCAATTCGCTGCGCGCCCACACGCGAACGACCAGCCGTGCTTGCAGGCCCGCTGATACAACTCCGGCTCGGACATCTCCAGGAGGTTCGGACCACCTTCGCGCAACAGCAACCGCAGATCGAGCGGACGCGGATTCGCCCGGCTCGGGGTCGACGCATCGAGCAGATTCACGCAGCCGGCCTGGAAGCGGCCCTCGCACGCGCGAGAGAAATAAGCAATCGCGCGTTCTGAATCGCGTTCGACGATCCGTCCTTCCAGATGATGGCGGCCAAGTTCGTTGCACGCCCATCCCGCGTTGTCGCCGCAATACGACGCTTCAATGCGCAACAACCGCTCGCACGCTCTCGGCTTGCTCTCGGCGCACGCCTGCTCCCAAAACGGCAGCGAGTCGCCCTTGTGCATGCCGTCTGCCGCGCCGGTGGTCGACATGAAGGCGAAGAAGGCCACCCACACCGCCATGTGCGCGAGGTTGCCGCGGCCGAGCGGACCGTCGAGCGCCAGGCGGTGCAGCAGATCGCTCGGGCCAATCCGTTTCACGGCGCGATCGATCGCCGGCACCGCGAGGTTCAGCAGCGGCACGCACAACAACTTGTCGTAAAAAGTCGGCATCCCGAGCGCGCCGAGCAGCGCATACAGCCCGAACACGCCGACGCCGTACAGCACACCAAAGAAGGCGCGGCCGAGCGGCGAGCGCGGCGAGGTGGACGGGTCGGTGACGAGCAGGTGCAAGCCGAGGAAGACCGCCGACGGAATATCGGAGTCGACGAAGTACGGCACGCCCGTGATCGATGTGTAGAGCACGCTCAACCCGACCAGTGTCGCGGCCGCCGCGGCAGTGACCGGCGTGATCGCGAAGAAATACATCACTACCAGGCCGACCACGAAGAGCAGCGTGTAAATACGCGGGCCGAGGCTGAACGTCGTCGCGATCTCCTGGCCCCACGTAAGGTGCGTGGTCCCCGTCGCGAGCAACACAATCGAGAAAATGGCCAGCGTGAACGCTGATGGATTGAAGATGTGCACGCGCTTGCCGTCGCGGTTCCACTTCACGAACGCCTTGCCGGCGAAGCCGAGCGCGATCAGCACGAACTGCCAGTAAAACCAGTCGTCCTTGAACCAGAGAAACAGGTTGGTGCTGAAGACGATGGGAAGGGGACCAAACCCGATCGGATACTCCTCGCCACGCGACCAAAACAGGAGGATGTCGAAGGCGTAGGCAAATAAGAGCTGCCCGAGTAAAAGCGGCGCAAAGTCGTAGACCGGCGGCCAGTAATAGCCCCAGTAGAGATAAACGGCGCTGTGGCACATGGCCTGGACGTAGTGCTGGCGCCTGGGAGGAACCTTGACGATCCGCGGCTGCCGGACGGTGAATGCCAGGAAAATCAGCCAGATCAGCAGGACGACGCCCGCCCCCCAGAACGACCATGTCAGGAGCGGAGTCGCCTGCACCCTGGGCAGCGCCGTCAGGGCCAACAGCGCGGCGGTAAAGCCCAAAGGAATAGCGAAAGACGCGCTCATAAGACGTTGACAATTATGGCCTGAGCGGCAGATCCTTGTGCCGCCATGGCCACTCTTTCTCATAGCTTGACCCGTCGCGCCATCATCGGCGTGGCGGCCCTCGTTGTCACTTTCGGCATTGCCGGTGTCGTCGCCCAACAAAAAGGCGAATGGCCGTCGATTACCGGAGGCGATTCCTCGACACGATATGCACCGTTCGATCAGATCAACGCGAACAACTTCAGCACGCTGAAGGTCGCGTGGGAATGGCGCGGTGAAGTGCCGCCGGGCGTGGAGCTCGGCGACATCAACGCACGCGGTTTGCCGATCTACGTCGACAACCTGCTCTACACGACCTCAGGGCCGCGCCGCACGCTGATCGCGATGGATCCCGTCACCGGCAAGACGGTGTGGACGTTCCAGGAGCCAGAGACTCCGCGTCACGCGTATTCGATGCGCAACAATCACGGCAAAGGCGTCGCGTATACGCGCATCGGCGGCCGCGGTGTGATTCTCATCACCACGCCGGGGTTCTTCCTGCACGCGCTGGATGCCAAGACCGGCGAGCCGCTCCCGGGCTGGGGTACTGCGGTGCCGGTCCGCGGCTTCCCGAAGACCGGATCGGTCGACATGCTCAAGGACCTGATCGCGGATTGGCAGCCCTGGCTCGACGCCAAGCTCCCCTACGATCCGGCCAACGGCCTGCCACTCTCGCTCGGCTACATCACCACCTCGTCGCCGCCAATCGTCGTCAACGACGTGCTCGTGGTCGGCAACTCTGCCGAGCAGGGTTACAACCAGACGCGCATCGAGAACGTGCCGGGCGACATCCTCGGCTACGACGCGCGCACCGGCAAGTTCCTCTGGAAGTTCCACGTGATTCCGCGGCCGGGTGAATTCGGCCACGACACGTGGGAGAACGACGCGTGGAAGTGGACCGGCGACGTGTCGTCGTGGGCGCCGATGTCGGCGGATCCGGCGCGCGGCCTGGTCTACATCCCGACCAACGGCGCGACCATCGATTACTTCGGCGGCTTCCGCCCCGGCGACAACCTGTTCAGCACGAGCATCATCGCGCTCGACGTGAAGACCGGCAAACGCGTCTGGCACCAGCAGCTCGTCAAACACGACATCTGGAACTACGACACGCCGACCGCACCGATTCTGCTCGACGTAAACGTGAACGGCCGCCGGATTCCAGGCATCTTCCAGATCACGAAACAGTCGTGGGTGTATTCGTATAACCGCCACACCGGCGAGCCGATCTGGCCGATCGAAAATCGTCCGGCGCCGGCGTCGCTCGTGCCGGAAGAGAGGCTGGCCAAGACGCAGCCGTTCGTGACCAAGCCGGCGCCGTTCGATCTGCAGGGACGCACCGAAGCGCACGTGATCGATTACACGCCGGAGATCAGGAAGCTCGCGCTGGCGCGTGCCAGGGAACGTGACCTGCTCGCGCCGCTGTTCGCGGCGCCGACGCATCGCGGCAACAAGGAAGGCAAGGGGCCGGCGAACATCTGCCCCGGCGGCGGTGGCGGCGCCAACATCACCGGTCCACCGGCAGCCGATCCGGCGACGGGCGTGATCTTCATCGCGTCGACGAGCGGCTGCTCGCCGACGATCCTGGCTCCGGCCGCCGAACGTGACAACGACAAGATGACCGGCAAAACGCTGGCCGCCTGGGTCACCGCGCGCGGCGACAAGCCAGCACCACCGCCGGCGGTGGCCAACGATCCGCTCGCCGGCATTCCCGACATCTTCAAGGGACCGGTCGGCCGCATCACGGCCATCGACATGAACACCGGCGAACACCTGTGGATGGTGCCGCACGGCGACTCACCGACCACGCAGCAGGAAGCGTTCCGCGCCAACCCGTTGCTGAAGGACGTGAAGAACCTCGACACGAATTGGGGCCGCCGCGGCACCGCAGCCCTGGCTGCTTCGTCGACGCTGCTCTTCTCAGCCGGACAGACGGCAGACAACGCGCCGAAGCTGTTCGCGATCGACAAGAAGACCGGCAAGCGCGTGGGCGCCGTCGCCACGCCTCGCCTCGGGCAGTACGGCCTGATGACTTACGTTCACGCGGGCAAGCAGTACATCGTGTTGCCGGTGAATGGTGGGTACACGGCGATGGCGCTGCCGTAGAACAGGCCATCAGGCCACCAGGCCATCGGGCCATCAGGAAAGAAAGGCCGGATCCCACGCGGGGTCCGGCCTTTTGTTTTTGAGTGGAGCCGTTCTTGTGTGGCCCGTTAGCCTGAGGCTTGTTGGCCTTGATGGCCTGTTCAGAATCTGATTCCGCCGCCGATCGTGAAGCGCAGCGCGTGACCGTAGAAGCTCTCGTCCCGCACCTCGAAGTCGGGCGTGAGGGTGGGGCCGGGATATTGGATCATCCGATCCGTCACATCCACACGGACGAACGCGCGATCGGTCGCGTCGATCTGCACGCCGCCACCAAACTCGAACACCGTGAGGGTCTGATCGGCCGCCAGGCTGCAGTTCAAGGGCGGCGGGAAGATCGCGATGCAGATGATCCGTTCCTGCGTGCCGTTGGTCTGCAGGAATCCACCGGCGACCTTGGCGAACGGCCGGATGCGGTCGATCCGCGGGCCGACGGTGAGGCCGAACAACCCTTCGAACCGGCCGTCGCTGAACGGAATGCTGTCCGGTGGAAACTCGCCCGGATACCACGAGAGATCGGCGTCGACGCCAATGAGCGATGTGGGTTTCCACGTGAGCCGGCCGCCCAGGCCGAAGTCGGTGCCGTCGAACTCGCTCCATTGCGACGCGGCCAGGTGAAGGCCACCTTCAAACGATTGCGCGGCTGCTAAATTTGAGCAGAGAAGAAATGAAAACAGGTACGAACCCAACCGAACAATGCCTTTGGAACTTCTGGAACTGCTGGAACCCTTGGAACCCATAGGTTCGAGCTTACCCCGCGAGCGACCAGAATTTGCCTTCGAAACCGGCATCGGTGAGCAATTGCTGGGACGCCTCTTGCGACCGGGGTATCCAGTCGAGCGATAACCGGCCGTCGAACCAATGCTGGGCGAGCATCCACAGATTGACGGCCGGGATGATCGCGCCAATCGGCGTTTCCGCCTGCGCCGACCAGGTGTGGACGTGTTCTTCAGATCTGAAGAACTGAATGGTCTTTCAGGTGTAAGCGATGTTGTCCCACCATCGCGCGGCTCGCACCGCGAAATGCGCCACGCCGTGGGCGTCGACGATGCGTCCACGTTCCACGCGATACACGATCGGCGCGTCG
The DNA here is from genome assembly GCA_963784445.1 of uncultured Acidimicrobiia bacterium. GTDB lineage: Bacteria > Acidobacteriota > Vicinamibacteria > Vicinamibacterales > UBA2999 > 12-FULL-67-14b. The sequence continues at coordinate 460,849 of CAWARO010000006.1, forward strand.
CAGTCGCCGCACGCGCTCTCAATCCGTGCCTCGCCCTTCATCAACGCCGGGATGCCGAACGCGTCCCAGGCGCAGTTGGCGTACCAGGATCGCTTGCCGCTGGTCACGCGATGCGGCGTTGGCACGGCCGAGAACGGCAGCGCCATCCAGACTTCCTTGGTGCGCTCATCGAGCACGATTGCGCGCGCTTCGTGCAGTCGCTGGTAGGCCGCCTTGATCTCGTCGATCGGAAGATTCAGCTGTGCGGCGAGGGCGGCCGCGCGCGGCACGCCGCCCTCGGCAAACGTTCGATAAATCGCGTGTCGAACTCGAAGGTCGAGCTCCGACAGCATCACGCTCGCGCTGTCGATCGCCGCCGCATCTCGAGGAACTTGCGAACGGCGCGATCGAAGCGATCCTGCAGCGGCTTACGCTCTTCGGGTGCCAGCGGGCCCATGCGCGCCCACGCCGCCTGCGCGCTGCGGACTTCCTGTTCGGCGGCGCGCTGACGGGCGTCCTCGGCCTGGCGGGCGGCGCCGGCGCCCATGGTGTTGGCGGCCAGCGCTTCGCGCCATTGCCGCGCGAGCAGCTCCGCGGGCGACAGGTTCTTCGCCGGCTCGGCGCTTTCGGTCGGCAGGAGTTTTTCGACCTTGGCGATGAGCTTCTCCAGTTTGCCCTTGGTCAGCTCGGGATCGATGTCGGTGCCCTTGAACGCGCCCGGCCACCGCGTGACCAGCGCGAACAACGCGACGTTGACACGCTCGGCGAGCGGCGCCAGCGTGTGACGCGGCAACTCGGGACCCTGCACCCATCGCGCGCGCGCGGCCTGCACCTTCGCGTAGAGATCGTCGGGCTGCGGCGCGTCGGCGGCATCGGCCGGCGGCAGCAGCGCTTCGAGCTCGGTGACGGCCGACTCGCGATCGGCCATCTTGCCCTGCAGCGCCACCTGGTCGCGGTTCTTGAAGCGCTCGAAGAAGAGATCGCACGCGGCGCGGAACTCGCTCCAGATCGCGTCGGACTTGCTCTTCTTGACCGGGCCAATGGTCTTCCATTCGGCCTGCAGCCGCTTGATGCGCGAGGCCGCCTGTTCCCATTCGGTGGATTCCGACAGCTGCTTCGCTTCGGCAACGAGCGCCTCTTTGCGCTTGAGATTTTCGGTCCAGTCCTGCTTGCGTTGTTTCAGATCTTCCTGGCGGCGCGTGAAGAACTTGTCGCACGCGGCGCGGAACCGCTCCCACACGGCCTTTTCGTTGCCGCGGGTCACCGGTCCAACCGCCTTCCATTCCGCCTGGAGGCTCTTCATCGCTTCCGCGGTCTTCACCCAATCCGTGGAATCGGCCATGGATTCGGCGCGCGCGCACAGCGCATCCTTCTTCTTCAGGTTCTCGACCCGCTCGGACGCCTGTTGCGCGAAGAAGTCCTTGCACTTCTCGTAGACCTGCTCCTGCGCGGTCTTGAACCGCGTCCACAATGCTTCGGCCTGCGATCGCGGCGCGGCGGCCACGGGCTTCCACCGCTCCTGCAGCGTGCGCATCTCATTCGATGCTTTTTCCGGATCGGTGTCGGCCAGCGGCACGAGCGCTTCCATCTTGGTGCAGAGCTCCTCCTGCACCTGCACGTTGGCCCACCGCTTCCACTCTTCGGCCTCGCGCAACTCCTGGATGCGTGGCATCAACGAGGTGCGCACCGCCTGGAGGCGCACCATCAGGTCCTCGCGATCCTGCTTGTTCGGCAGCGGCCCCATCGTGCCCACCGCCAGCTTCACCTCTTTCATGAGCTGATCGGTCTGCTTGAGCGTGAGGCTCTCCGCGGCGGCGCGGGTCTCGAACTTCTGCACGAGCGCCTGCAGGCGCTGCAGGTTGTCCACCTGCTGCTGGCCCTTCGCGTCGCGGAAGGTCTGCTCCTTCGCTTCGAGCTTCTGTGACGCCGCATCGAACCGACTCCTGAGGTCGGCATCGATGTCGACGTCGCGGGCGATGGCCTGCCACTGCTTGCGCAGCGCGTACCACTGGCTGCGCACGTCGTTGTAATTCTGGTTCTCGGCGATCGCCTCGATCTCCGGCACCAGCTCCGGCAACCGTTCGGCGGACTGCTTCGCCAGCTGCCGCCGCTCGTGGCGCTTGTGCGCCGCGCGGCACGCTTCGTTGAAACGGCGATCGAGCTCCGCCGCCCACGCCTCGGGCATCGGCGCCATGCCTTCCCAGGTGGCGCGGGCTTCCGACAGCCGATCTTCGATGTCTTCGCCGCTCAGCGCTTCCACGCGCGAACACACGGAGGCGCGATCCGCCTGTTCCTGTTCGACCGCGCGGCGCTGACGCTCTGCGTCGGCGCGGGCGGCCTCGTCAGCCGCGAGACGATCGCGGACAACAGTGGAAGCCGATTCAAAATCCGCTTCGATCGTCGACTGAATGTCGGCATCAGCGAGCAGCTCCACCCACGCCACGCGCGCCGCGGCGTACGCCTCGCGAAGCTGGGTGAAGTCGCCGACCGACGAGAGGCCGCTCATCTGCGCCACCAGGTCGCGCGCCTTCTGCTGATCGGCTTCCTTGAACGCAGGCCCTGACTCTTCAACAACGGCGGCCGGCGCCGCGGCTCTGAGTTGCGTCCGCGCCTTCTTCTGCGCCGCCTTGGTGCGCGCCTTCTCGGCAATCGCCGTCAGCGTCTCCGCCGACGCATCCGTGAGCTTGTCGATCGCGGCAATCGCCGCATCGGCGTGCTCGCCGCGCAGCGCCACGCCCTCGATCTCGGCGCGATCGGCCAACCGCTCGATGGCAATCAGCCGGGCGCTGGCTTCAGCGCCATGCCGCGCGACGCTGCCGAGTGATCGCTCTTCGCGAATCGCCGCAATCGAGGCGCGGCGGACCTCTTCGGGACCGGCCGCCTTGGCCACCGTCGCCAGCTCGCGATCGCGGCCGAGCGACGCCAGGGCCGCCACCGCGGTCATGGCCACGGCCACGTCGTGCTTGGCGGCCTGCTCGACCAGCTGGCCGAGCGCATGATCGCGCACGCTGCCTTCCGACTCGTTACGGACAATGTCCGCGAGCACCGACGCATCGCCGATTCGCGCCACCGCCACGCGGCGGACGCGCGCGTCGGCGTCATCCTTCGCGAACGCGTTGAGCGATTCGAGATCGGCGGGATCCAACTCGTGGATCGCCTCGATGCGAATGTTGGGATCGGGGTGCGTGGACTTGGACTGGGGGCGGAGCTTGTCGAGAATACCCATGGGTGTTTCAGACCCCGACGGCGCATCCTGCGCCGGCCGGTGCCTCCTTGAAAATGTTCCGTCGGTCGCCTTCCATTGTGAAAGGCTGCGAAGGCCGCAAAGACGGGATTATCGCACTTCTCAAGGGTTCCAAGGGGTTCCAGGCGTTCCAGAGGTTCCAATGGGCTGGGTTCGGTTGGGTTCGGCGGATTCCGGGAGTTGAAAGAATCAATCAACTAATCTACATTAGTAGATGTGAAAGAGGCGTCCGCGCTCTACCGGCTGCTGGGGGATGAGGCCCGGCTGCGGCTGTTGCGGGTGCTCGAGAGGGATCGGTTCAACGTTAAGGAATTGACCGGCATTCTCGGGCTCGCGCAGTCGGGCGTGTCGCGCCATCTTGGCTTGTTGAAGGAGGCCGGGCTCGTGGTCGAAGAACGCGACGGGGCCTATAGCTTCTATCGGCTGGCGCCGGCGACGCGCGATCACGCGCAGGGGCCGCTCTGGCCGTTGCTCGAGGCGCAGTTCAAGTCGGCGTCGGCCTCCACGGTGCTGAAAGCCGACGATGCGCGGTTGCAGGAAGTGTTGCGGTTGCGACGCGAGAATTTCGAGCACGTGGGACCAGACACCCGCGATGGCCGTCAGCTCGTGCCCGGACGCAGCTGGGCGGCCTGGTCGCGCGCGCTTGGGCTGCTGTTGCCGCCGCTCGAGGTCGCCGACCTGGGGTGTGGTGAAGGCTACTTGACGGTGGAAACGGCACGCTGGGCCAATCATGTGACCGCGGTCGATCGATCGACCGGCGTGCTGGCGCGCGCCAAGGCGCTCGCGGAGCGCAAGAAGTGCGCAAACATCACCTGGAAGAAGGGCGAGCTCGAAAAGCTCCCGATCGAGAGCAACACGATGGATGTCGCGCTGCTCTCCCAGGCGCTGCATCACGCCTCCGACCCGGCGCAGGCGTTGGGTGAGGCGGCGCGGGTCCTTAAGCCAGGCGGCCGGCTCCTGATCCTCGATCTCCGGCCGCACGATGAAACGTGGGTGCGTGAGAAACTCGGCGATCGATGGTTCGGGTTCAGCGACGACCAGCTCGAAGGCCTGCTGGGCCGGGCCGGTTTCGGCGACGTCAGGGTCGCGCTTGGGGCAAGGCGGACAAACGATCCGTTCGCGGTGTTGCTCGCGGTGGGCGCGAAGAAAAGTAAATTAAAAGTTAAGAATTAAAGATCAAAAAGCATTCATGAATATTTTCGACACTTTTGATCGCCTGCTCGCCGAACGGATTCTCGTGCTCGATGGCGCGATGGGCACCATGGTGCAGCGCCGCAAGTTGAGCGAAGCGGATTTTCGCGGCGAGCGCTTCAAGAATCATCCGCGCGATCTCAAGGGCAACAACGACATCCTGGTGCTGACCCGGCCCGACGTGATCGCCGACATCCACGCCGAGTACCTCGCGGCCGGTGCGGACATCATCGAGACCAACACGTTCAGCTCGACGGCGGTGTCGCAGGCGGATTACGGTCTCGAGTCGATCGCCTACGAATTGAATCTCGAGGCCGCCAAACTGGCGCGGCGTGTCGTGGATGAGTGGACCGCAAGGACGCCCGACAAACCGCGGTTCGTGGCGGGCTCGCTCGGACCGACCACGAAGACGCTGTCGATCTCTCCGGACGTCAACAACCCGGCGTTTCGCGCCATCACCTTCGACGAGATGCGCGACGCCTTCAAGGACCAGGCCCGCGGGCTGATCGACGGCGGCAGTCAGCTCCTTCTGGTCGAAACGCAGATCGACACACTCAATGCCAAAGCGGCGCTGGTCGCCATTGACGAAGTGTTCGAAGAGAAAGGCGTCCGCCTGCCGTTGATGATCTCGGCCACGCTGACCGACCGCAGCGGCCGCACGCTCTCCGGCCAGACGCTCGATGCGTTCTACCTTTCGGTGGAGCACGCGAAGCCGTTCAGTGTTGGCCTCAACTGCGCCCTTGGCGCGCGGGAGATGCGGCCGTACCTCGCCGACCTGGCCCGCGCCGTTGATGGCTACGTGAGTTGCTACCCGAACGCGGGTTTGCCAAACGCGTTCGGCCAGTACGACGAGAAGCCCGAAGAAACCGCGGCGCTGGTGAAGGAATTCGCGGAGAGCGGCTTCGTCAACATCATCGGCGGCTGCTGCGGCACCACACCCGATCACATCAAGCTGATCGCCGAAAGCGTTGCCACGCTGCCACCTCGCAAGGCCCATCCGCGCGGGGTGCACTTCACCCGCCTCTCCGGACTCGAGCCGCTGGTGATACGGCCCGATTCGAATTTCCAGATGATTGGCGAGCGGACCAACGTCACTGGGTCGAAGAAGTTCGAGCGGCTCGTGAAGGCGAAGGACTGGCCCGGCGCGGCTACCGTGGCCGTCGACCAGGTGCGCGGCGGCGCCAACATCCTCGACGTCAACATGGACGAAGGCATGCTGGATTCGGAAGCCTGCATGACCGTGTTCCTCAACTACATCGCCACCGAGCCCGAGATTGCCCGCGTGCCGGTGATGGTCGACAGCTCAAAGTGGTCGGTGATCGAAGCCGGCCTGAAGTGCGTGCAAGGCAAGGCGGTGGTCAATTCGATCAGCCTCAAGGAAGGCGAAGCGGATTTCCTGCACAAGGCTCGGACCGTCCAGCGCTACGGCGCGGCGATGATCGTGATGGCCTTCGACGAAAAGGGCCAGGCCGACACCGTCGAGCGCAAGGTGGAGATCTGCAAGCGCGCCTACAAGCTGCTCACCGAGCAGGCGGGCGTCGATCCGTCCGACATCATTTTCGACCCTAACATCCTCGCCATTGCCACCGGCCTCGAGGAACACAACGACTACGCGAAGTACTTCATCGAGGCGACGCGGATCATCAAAGAGGTGTGCCCGGGCGTGAAGATCAGCGGCGGCGTCAGCAACCTGTCGTTCTCTTTCCGCGGCAACGACGTGGTGCGCGAAGCCATCCACTCCGCTTTCCTGTTCCACGCCATCAAGGCCGGCATGGACATGGGCATCGTCAACGCCGGCCAGCTGATCGTCTACGAGGACATCCCGAAGGATCTGCTCGAGCACGTCGAAGACATCATCTTCAACCGTCGTCCGGATGCGACCGAACGGATGGTGACCTTCGCCGAACAGGTCAGAGGCTCCGCCACCAAGCGCGAGACCGATCTGAAGTGGCGCGAGGGCTCGGTGGAGTCGCGCCTGTCGCATGCGCTGGTGCACGGCATGGTCGATTTCATCGAGCAGGACGCCGAAGAAGCGCGCGTGAAGTACGGCCGGCCGCTGCTGGTGATCGAAGGACCGTTGATGGACGGCATGAAGGTGGTCGGCGAGCTGTTCGGCGCGGGCAAGATGTTCCTGCCGCAGGTAGTGAAGAGCGCCCGCGCCATGAAACGGGCCGTCGCCTATCTCGAGCCGTTCATGGAAGCCGAGAAACTGGCCCTTGAAAAGGCCGGCGGGCAACGGCAGGCGCAAGGCAAGTTAGTGGTCGCCACCGTGAAGGGCGACGTCCACGACATCGGCAAGAACATCGTCGGCGTGGTGCTCGGCTGTAACAACTACGAGGTGATCGACCTCGGTGTCATGGTGACCACCGACAAGATCCTGCAGGCGGCGGTCGACCAGAAGGCCGACATCGTCGGCTTGAGCGGGCTGATCACTCCCTCCTTGGACGAGATGGTGTATGTCGCGGCCGAAATGGAGCGCCGTCACTTCAAGCTGCCGCTGCTGATCGGCGGCGCCACCACGAGCCCGCAACACACGGCCGTGAAGATCGCACCGGAGTATTCGCAACCGACCGTGCATGTTCCCGATGCGTCCCGCGTGGTTGATGTGGTGGCCAGCCTGTTGAGCCGCGAGCAAAAGCCGGCGTTCGATGCCAATAATCGCGCCGCGCAGACCAGGCTGCGCGAGCTGCATGCCGGCCGCAAGGACCGGCCGATCCTGTCGATTGCGCAGGCGCGGGCGAACCGCTTGAAGCTCGACCACTCCGCTCCCGCGACGCCATCGTTTACGGGCATCAGGAAAGTCGACATCGCGTTGGATGAGCTGGTGCCGTTCATCGACTGGCAGTTCTTCTTCGCCGCGTGGGAATTGAAGGGCCGCTTCCCGAAGATCTTCGACGACCCCAAGATCGGCAAGGCCGCGAAGGAGTTGTACGACAATGCGCAGACGCTCCTGAAGCAAATCGTCGACGGCAAGCTGATCCGCGCGCGCGGTGTGTACGGATTCTGGCCCGCGAACAGCGACGGAGACGACGTGGTGCTGTGGTCGGCGGTTGAGCCGGGCCGCCCGAAGAAGGTGGCCGCGCGATTCGCGATGCTGCGGCAGCAGGAAATAATCGCCGACGACAAGCCGAATCGATCGCTGGCCGACTTCGTGGCGCCGATCGAGAGCGGCGTCACGGATTACGTCGGCGCGTTCGCGGTGACGGCCGGGCTCGGCGTGGACGAGCTCGTGAAGAAGTTCGAGACCCAGCACGACGATTACTCCGCCATCATCGTCAAGGCGATCGCCGATCGTTTTGCCGAGGCCTTTGCCGAGTACCTGCACGCGCGGGCGCGCCAGGACTGGGGCTTCGGCGATGGGCTGTCGAACGACGATTTGATCGAGGAGAAGTATCGCGGCATCCGGCCGGCGTTCGGTTATCCGGCGTGTCCCGATCACAGCGAGAAGGGCCGCCTGTTCGATCTGCTCGGCGCCAGGTCGCAGGGGCTGGACCTGACGGAGTCATACGCGATGACGCCCGCGGCATCGGTGAGCGGTTTGTATTTCGGTCACCCGAGCTCGAGGTATTTTGCGATTCAACGCATCGGACTCGACCAGGTCGAGGACTACGCGAAGCGCAAGAACATGTCGCAGGCCGAGGTGGAGCGCTGGCTCCGCCCGGTGCTGGCGTACGAACCGGCGCTCGCCGCAGCGATCGGCTGAGCAGCTGGCAGCCTCCTTGCATTTTGTTCATGCGAGGTGACCTACATGGCAGACGATATCGATCGCCCGGATGATTCAGCCGCCCGGCGGCATGCTTCGGACATTGCAGAAGAGACTTCGGCCACGGGCCAGCGCGTCAAAGGCGCGATCAAAGAAGAAGTCGGCGACATGCTGGACGACGAGGCTATGGAAGACAAGGGCGCCCGTGAGAACGAAGCGGGCAAAGATCGGCAGCGCAGGAACGACGCCGTCTAGCAAGGCTGCCGCACCCCGTCAGTGTCCAAGGACGGGGTGCGGCACGTACTTCTCTTCGAGGAAGTTTTTCTCGTCCTCGCTCAACGTCACTGACAATCCATCGATAAGCTGATCGAGCTGCTCGAGCCGCGACGCGCCCACGATCGGCGCGCTGATACCGGGCTGTTGGACCACCCACGCCAGCGCCACCTGGATCGGCAGCACATCCTTTTCGCGCGCCACCTGGACCACGCGATCGGCGATGTCGTAATCGGCCTCGCTGTAATAGAGGCCGTGACCGAAGTCGTCGTACTGCTCGCGCTTGGTGGCGTCCTTCGAGCCACGCTTGCGATTGCCGGCGAGGAAGCCTCGCGCGAGAGGACTCCAGGGAATCACGCCGATGCCTTCGGCCCGGCAGAGCGGCAGCATTTCCCGTTCTTCTTCCCGATAGACCAGGTTGTAGTGGTTCTGCATCGAGACGAATCGCGTCCAGCCGTGCTTTTCCTGCGTGGCCAGCATCTTCGCGAACTGCCAGGCATACATGCTCGACGCGCCGATGTAGAGCGCCTTCCCCGCTTTCACCACGTCGTGCAGGGTCTCGAGGGTTTCTTCAATCGGCGTGTTCGCGTCGGCGCGGTGGATCTGATACAGGTCGACATAGTCCATGCCGAGGCGGCGTAGCGACGCGTCGATCGCCGACATGATGTGCTTGCGCGACAGTCCGCGGCCATTGACGTGTTCCTCGACCGGATAGAACACCTTGGTGGCAACCACGACCTCGTCTCGCTTCGCCAGCTCCTTCAGCGCGCGGCCCACCACCTGCTCGCTGACCCCGCGCGAGTACATGTCGGCGGTGTCGAAGAAGTTGATGCCGCGCTCGATGGCGCGCTTGAAAAACGGCCGGCTCGCTGACTCGTCCAGTACCCACGGCCGCCACGCCGGCGTGCCGTAAGTCATGGTGCCCAGACCGAGCCGCGAGACCTTCAGCCCTGTCGAGCCGAGCCGGACGTAATCCATTTGCGCTTCTCCATATACAGAAAGTACGGAATCGACAACGACGCCATCGCGGTCGCCACCGCAAACGCGCGGCTGAACCCGTAGCGCTCGCTCATCCAGCCGATGGCGATCGATCCGGTGCCGAGGCCGATGTCAAACGCCCCGATCATCGCGCCGAACGTGGCGCCGCGGCGATGTTCGGGCATATGGTGCATCAAGTGCGCGACAAAGAGCGGATAGACGGAACCGAACCCGACGCCAAACAGGAGCGCCGAGACCACGAACATCGGCCGGCTGTCGGCGATGGTCAGCACCGCCACGCCGAGCACGACCAGCACGAGACAGGGCACGATGATGCGGGTGTGGCCGACGCGGTCGGCATAGCGGCCGATGAAGGGACGCGTGGTCAGGATCGCCAGCGCCAGCACGGTGAAATACATCGCCCGTGGCGTCACGCCAAGCTGTTCGGCGTAAACCGCGACGAAGCTGGTGATGCCGCCGTAGCTGAATGCGTAGAGAAACAGAGTCCCCGCCAGCACCAGCACGCGCCACTCGACCAGGTCCGCCGGCCGCAGCAATCGCTTCGTGGCGGCGGCATGCCTCGCGTCTTTCGGCAGCCGCCAGGCGATGATCGCCATCACCAGGTTCAAGGCCGCGGCCTCGATGCACATCCAGGTCCAGCCGCCGCGATCGAACACCCACAGGCCGATCCACGGCGCGATGGCCACGCCGAGAATGCTGGCGAAACCCGAGTAGCCAAGGCCTTCGGCGCGGCGAGCGGCCGGAATGATGTCCATCATGTAGGCGCTGGACGAGGACAGCAGGCACGACCAGAACACACCGTGGATCAGCACCAGCCCGAGGATGATCTGGTACGACGGCGCGACGGCATATAGCAGCGAGAACACCGTCAGCGCCACGGCCGCCATCAGCAGCATGTTGCGTTTGCCGTAGCGGTCGCCAAGCGCGCCGGTGATCGGCGCGGAGATGGCCGAGGAATAGGTCAGGAATCCGAGAAACAGTCCCGCTTCGGTGCCGCTGCCGCCGAGCGCCATGATGTGGAACGGCGCCACGGGTAGCAGCTGAAAGGCCGACAGGAAGACGATCAGGTTGTACGTCCAGAGGATGTAAAACCGTGGCGTGAAGAGCCTGTCGCTGTGGTCCGCCTTCGCGCGTCGCGCTTCGGCGGATCGTTCGGGGTTATGGCCGCCGGACGTCGAGAATGATTTTTCCAATGTGCCCGCTTGATTCCATCAGGCGATGAGCCTCGGACGCCTGCGCCAACGGAAAGGTTTCATGAATGACTGGCGCCACCACGCCCTGCTCGAGCAGCGGCCACACGTGCTCGTGAAGGTCGCGCGCGATCGCGCCCTTCTCCACCGGCGACCGGGGCCGCAGCGTCGACCCGGTGATCCACGCGCGCTTCCGCATCATCACCGAAAAGTCGAGCTCCGCTTTCGCGGTCTTCAAGAAGGCAATCTGCAACAGCCGCCCTTCCACGGCCAGCAGATCGAGATTGCGGCTCATGTAGTCGCCGCCGACGATATCGAGAATGACGTCGACGCCACGGCCGTCAGTGATGCGTTTTGCCTCGGCCACCCAGTCGGTGTTGCGGTAGTTGAACGCGTGGGCGGCGCCGAGCTTCTTGGCGGCTTCGCATTTCTCGTCGCTGCCGGCGGTGGTCAGCACGTTCGCGCCAAACGCGCGCGCCAGTTGGATGGCGGTGGTGCCAATGCCGCTCGTGCCGCCATGAATCAGGATTGATTCGCTGTCTTTCAGCTTGCCGCGCTGAAAGACGTTGGTCCAGACGGTGAAAAACGTCTCGGGAATGCCGGCGGCCTGGATGCCGGTCAAGCCTTTCGGGATCGGCAACACCTGTTCCTGCGGCACCGCGGCGCGCTCCGCATAGCCGCCGCCCGCCACCAGCGCGCACACGCGATCGCCGACGGCGAAGCTGGTGACGCCTTGACCCAGCGCGGCGATCCGGCCGGCCACTTCGAGGCCGGGAATATCAGAGGCGCCGGGCGGCGGCGGATATTTGCCAAGCCGCTGCAGCACGTCCGGACGATTCACGCCCGCGGCCTCGACGTCGATCAAGACCTCGCCGGCCGCCGGCACCGGGTCGGGACGTTCGGCCAGCTTCAGGACGTCAGGCGGCCCGGGCTGGGAAATCTCGACGACCTTCACTTGAGTCCCGACGGCAAACGCGGCGACGACAACAGCGCCACGAATTCACGCCATCGGCGCTGTGGCGTGCGATCGCGCCCCATCTTGCGTTCAATGTAGGCACGCACCATGTCCTTGCCGAGGTTGTAGTTGATCACGTAACTGCGATACTGGTCGATGAAGCGCACGCGCTGTTCGGCGCGCGGCCTGGTGTACATGGCGTACTTCTCCAGCCAGGCTACCGCGCTTTCGCGATTGATCTCACCGTTGATGTACTTCCGCGCCGCCTCGTTACCGGCATACGAAAGCCGATCGACCAGGTCGAGCACCTCGTAATAGCCGATGGCCTTGGCCGGATCGATGCCGGCCAGCGGGAACAGCACATCCGTCTCCAAGCGAATGCGATCCGCCGGCGGAAACGCGACCTCGATACCATAGTTGGCCGTGCCCTCGGCGATCAGCGACTGCGGCGAGAACAACGGGTAGACCGTGAACTCGATCCAGCCGCGATCCTTGACAAGGTTTTTCTCGAGCAGCGCGTTGTAGACGTGGTGGCCCGGATAGCCTTCATGACACGCGAGGTCGATGGCGCGATCGATGTAGATCGGCAGATCGGTGTTCACTTGGATCAGGCTCTTGAAGTTACCCTGATACCAGTTGTAGCCGCTCCACGACTTGCCCGTGACGTACTCGACCCTGAAGTTCTCCTGCAACGGCAGGTCGAGACTGCTCGAACGCTGTTTGCAGGCGCGAATCGCTTCCTGGAACACACGATCGACCCGCGGTTTGGGAATCACGAAGCCCTGCTTGTAGCGATCGTAGCGTTCGATGAGCGAGCCCTCGCCCGGTAGGCGCGCGTCGAGCTGTTTCAGCACCGCTTCGAATTCCGATTCGGGCTTTACGGGCGCCACGGCGTCGTACAGCGCCAGCGACTCTTCGTCGAACGTCAGCCGCTTGCCCTGCAGCATGCCGATGCGCGCGCGCATCGACGCCAGCTGCCGCGCGAGATACTGGCGCCGCAAGCCCCACAATTCAGCTTCCGCCTTATCCTGTGCCGACGACTTGTCCGCCGTAGGCTTACCGGAGGTGGCAGCCTTGGCGACGGCGGCCGTCACTCCCGCCGTAGTGAGATCGGCTTCGAGGGCGGCGGCCCGCGAATCGATCGCCGCGAGCGGCGTCTTCGCGGCCTCGGCCTCTTTCCGCCACTCGGCCGGCCCATAAAACGCGTCCACGTAATCGGCGTCGTGCTGCCCGACGGCGAGCACCAGCTTGACGTAGCGCTCGGCGATGGTGCGCAACGGATCGGTGACCGGCATCTGGGCGCTCAACGTGACCACTCCCGCAACCAGGGCGACGGCACAACCCATTCTCGTGTTATTTCGCATAACGCTTCCCAATCGTCGGAATCAGGTAATCGCGGAACGCCCGCTCGAAATCGTACTCCGGCGCAAAACCCCAGTCGCGGCGCGCGGCCGAGTCGTCCACATCTTCCGGCCATGAGTCCACGATACCCTGCCGCTGCTCGTCGGTGTGCCAGGTGATCTCTGCGCCGGGAAAGGCGCGCAGCACCTCGTTGCGAATCTCATCGGCTGACGGATTGAACGCCGCTAAATTGTAGGCCGTCCGCGTCAGGGATTTCCTGGGGGCGCCTGCCAGCGTCAACAGCGCCGTCACGCCGTCGGGCATGGCCATAAAAGGAATGCGCGTATCGGGCCTCACGAAGCACGCATACGGTTCGCCCTTCGCGGCGGCATGGATCATTTCGGGCGCGTAGTCGGACGTGCCGCCGGACGGCACGGTGAGCGCGGAGATCAATCCGGGGAAACGTACCGACCGGAAATCAACCCGGCCTGACTGCGGCACGGCGGCGAGCTGCTTATAGAACCGCGCGTAATAGCGGCCCAGCTGCTCGCAATACAACTTATTCGCGCCATACATCGTCGAGGGGGTGTTGAAATCGTCTTCTTTCACCTTGCCGGCCCGGCGCTTGGTGTCGAGGTCGGGCAGGCCATACGCGGCAATCGATGACGGATAGAGGAACGTCACCGGCCGGCCGTGCGATTCCGCCTCGCGTTGCGAGAATTCGAGGAGGTTGAGCGTGCCCTCGACGTTCACCTGGTGCGCGGTAACCGGCGTGAACTCCGATCGCGTGGAGAGCAGCGCCGCGAGGTGATACACCGTTTCGACTTCGAATTCCGACAGCACGCGCTCGAGCAGCGACTTGTCCATGATCGAGCCGGTGACCTCGCGCTGCACCATCTTCGCCAGCGCCGGCTCAAGCGGGTTCACATCCAGCGTGATCACCGGTTGGCGGCCTTCGTTGGCAAGATGCGCGATGAGGCCATGGCCAATTTCACCGCCGGCCCCCGTGATCAGGACAACTGGCTTTCGAATCACTGCGTGTCTCCCGTGATGGCCGGTAGATAGACCCTGAAGGTTGCGCCCTTGCCTCGCTCGCTCGTCACGGTGATCGCGCCGCCGGTCTGCCGGACGATGCCGTAGACGGTGGAGAGCCCGAGGCCGGTGCCGCGGCCGGTTTCCTTGGTGGTAAAGAACGGTTCGAAGATGCGCGCCTGCGTGGCCTGATCCATGCCGATGCCGCTGTCCGACACCGCGAGCAGCACAAACGGACCAGGGGCGACAGCCGCCTGCAGGATCTCCGGCGACTGGCTGTGGAGCCGCACGTTCGCGGTGTGCACGGCAATCATCCCGCCACTCGGCATCGCATCGCGGGCGTTGACGATCAGGTTGAGCAGCAGCTGCTCGACCTGCGCGGGATCGGCCAGCACTGGCAACACGGTCTCCGCCAGATCCAGCCGCAACTGCACCTGCGTGCCGATCAGCCGGCGCGCCATCTTCGCCACCCCGCCAACGATCTCGTTGAGGTCGAGGGCCACTGGCTGGAGAACCTGCTTGCGGCTGAAGGCCAGCAGCTGTCGCGTCAGCGATGCGGCGCGATCGGCGGCGTGCAGGATCTCATCCACCTCCGCCGCCATCTCCGGATCGGCCTTGACGCGGTGCGACATCATCTCGGCATTGCCGCGGATCGCGGTCAGCAGATTGTTGAAGTCGTGCGCGATGCCGCCGGCGAGCCGGCCGATGGCTTCCATCTTCTGCGCCTGGCGGAGCTGATCCTCCAGCTTCACGCGATCGCTGATGTCGCTGACGGTGGCGAGGATCGCCGGCTGGCCGGCGAACTCCGTCATCGAGCAATAGGATTCGACCTGGATGATCTCGCCATCCTTGCGGGTACCGCGCACCGTCAGCTGCACGCTCGGCTCGCCGCCGGGGCCGAGCCGCGAGAGCTGGTCCTGCACCAGCGCGCGGTCCTGCTCGTGGAGGAAGACGAACGCATTCGGTGCGTCCAGCATCTCCTGCTGCGTATAGCCGAGCAGCTCGGCCGCTTTGGGATTGAGATACACGAGCCGCTCGTTCTGCAGGATGTAGACGCCCATCAGCGACTGCTCGACGAGGCCGCGAAATTTGGCTTCGGCCGCGCGGAGCGCTTCTTCGGCGCCGCGCCGTTCGGTGATGTCGCGCGCCACGGCCTGCATGCCGACGCACTTTCCGGTGGCATCGGTCATCAGCCACGCATTCTGGCCGAGCCACACTTCGCGGCCCGACTTGGTGATCGCCGGGAACTCGACGTACGAGTTGGGCGTCCCCTCCCTGGTCTGCTGGTAATAGTGGTGAAGGATGTGCGGGCGGTAATCGGCGCGAATGAACTCCGTGAAGCGGCGGCCGATCACTTCATCGGCGCTGTACTCGAACAGCCGCAGCGTATGCGGATTCACGAACCGGAAATAACCTTCGGCGTCGGCTTCGAAAATGACGTCGGACGCGGAATAAACGAGGTGGCCGTAACGGTCTTCGCTGGCCTTCAGTGCCTCTTCGGTGGCTTTGCGATCGGTGACGTCGCGGAAGTTGATCACGATCGAGCCGACGCGCGGCTCCTGCAGCAGATTTCTGGCCACGGCCTCGATCCAACGCAGGCCGCCGTTTTTGTGACGGATGCGGAAGGCGCCGCGTCCGGGCACCTCGGGATGGTCGAACAACGCGCGCGACAGCTGCTGCCACCCGCCGCGATCGCGCGGCTCGATCAAATCGTCGAGGCGCAAGCCCGCCAGGCCGGCGGCGTCATGCCCGAACACGCCCGGCGCGGCCGCGTTCGCCCACTGGATGATGCCGTCGGCGTCAGCCAACACCACGGCGTCGACGCTGAAGTCGATCAACGATCCGCGTTGATCGGCGGTCGGCGGCGCACTCACCAGAGCGCCGCTTTCATCTCGGCGATGGCCACCTCAACTTTCCCGAGATCCTCGAGCACGCGCTCGACTTCGGCCAGCGTGGCCGCCAGCGCCTCGGGAGGCGGAATGCTGCCCCGTTTTACTTCCCACGCGAGATCGCGGGTCGTTTCCGCGCAGGCGCGGCAGATTTGCAGCGTGTGCTCGTGCGCATCGATCAGCCGGCGGACTTCCAGTTGTTCGTCGGGGGTCACCGTGGATGGGCCTTCTTCCACGCGTCGTAACGCAGCCGCAGCGTCTTGACCGGATTCGCGTTCTCGGCCGCGGTGATGTCGTCGTTGGTCACGGCAACATACATCGCGTACTGCCCGTCGTTGAACGACGTTCCGGTCTTGTCGGCCGCATCGGCGCGCAGGATGTAGGCCACGTGCGACGTCTTGTTTTCGCATGCGGCGGTGGCAGCTGGAATCGGCTTGGTCTCGCAGGTGCAGCGGCGATCGCCGCCGCGGGTATCAGCCATCTCCATGGCAGCCATCACCCGATCCGCCAGCGTCCCCTTGGCCTCCGCAAACGTCGTCATGGCCGCGGTGACGACCTCTTCATTCGGGAGGATATTGCCCTGGATCGAGAAGTAGATGCCGGTGTCCGGCACCTGCTGTTGCCGGCTCAACGACACCGCCATGTTCTTCTGACCAGAGAACCCGACCGTGCGGCCCTGCAGATCGACGATCGCGAACTGCCGCATCTCGAGGTTGGGATCATCCCTGAGCATCTCGAGAATGCGTGCCGGGTCGGTGCCCTTGGCAATCTCGTCGAACACCAACTGCTGGTTCTTGCGCGTGCGATCGACGCCGGCCTGCGCGGCAGCCACGCCCTTGCCGGGCACGACAATCGCCTGCACATCCATCAGGCCCTTCGCGGGGAAGCTCGCGAACGCCGCCTGCGGCACGCAGGTGGCCGACGCGATCACCACTTCGCGGGTTTTCTGATCGACGGCGATCACCGACCACGTGGCCAACGCGGGAGACGCCGAAACGAGCAGGAGGAAACTGGCTACTAGGTACGATGAAGGTCTGGACGCCATGTGCGAATCGAAGCCTTGATGTCTTTGGGTGAGAGGTCTTCACGCGTGGCCCGCTCGAGCAGCGGTCCCAGTTCAGCATCCGACGCGAACCGCAGCGCAGCGATTTGTTTGGCCGACAGCTTTGCCAGGAGCGCGTCCTGCCCGGCGGGCAGGATCTCGGCAGCGCGCACTTTGGTCTCCAGCATGATGATGCGGTCCTGCAGCCGGACGATGTACCAGCGGCTGATGGCCGTTAGCACCATCACGGCGCCGAGGAGTGCCGCCATGGTCCAGTTCGCGGTGTCCCAGCCGAAAAACAACTGCCCGACGACCAGGACCAGCGCAACCAGCGAGAACACCGAGGCGAAATAGGTCGCGTTCGGATGAAACGTGTGACTCTGGTAGGACTGTTCAACCACTATTTCAGCTTCCCTTCGATCTCTTCGTAGATTTTCCGGACCGCGATCGGGCCCTGCTGCTCGACGAGAAACCATTCCTTGTACGGTCCCCAGTTCGCCTGCTTTGCCGCATCGTCCGCAGACAGACCAAGCTTGTGCAGCCGCTTCACTTCGGCGATCACGTACCGCATCGCCTTCTGGTACTCGATCAGCTCCTCGCGCGAGGCCTTGGGCTCTTCGATGAACCCGTGGCCGGGCACGAAGCGGTCCACCTCCATCGCCAGCGCCTTGTCGATCACGCTCACCCACTCGGTGGGATACGCGGATCGCATCGCCGGGAACACGCGATTGAGATAGACCTCGCTCATGAAGAGAATCTTCTGCTTCGGCAGGTAGACGAGCAGATCGCCGCCGGTGTGCGCGCGGCCGGCATAGATCGCCTGCACCTCGATGCCGCCAACGTTGAGCACCTGCTTGTCGCTGGTCATCGCCGGCGCGGACAGTTTCATCTGCGCCTGCGACGCCTTCGACACGATGTAGATGATGTCTTTGGGCAACATCGAATTGCCCGCCGTGTGATCGCCGTGATCGGAGCCGACGATGTACCACTTCACCGGCTTGGGCGTGACCTTGGCGATCTCGTCCAGCATCTTCTGCGTGGCGGCCGGGCTGCCCTGTCCATCAGCGATCAGCACGCCGTCGTTGCCGACGACGAACAAACTGACCGTCGTGAATCCTGGCTGGCGGATCTCTTCGTAGCCGTACACATTCTCGGCCAGCTTGATGGTGCGCGGGAATTCCGAGAGTTTGAAGCCGCGTTTTTCCGGATAGGCGGTGCGGACCTGCTTGTCCTGAGCGAGGCGCTCGCCGCCGAGCGCCGAGTCGAAGGGTGCTGCCGAAGGCGTCGCAACCAAAAGCAAGGCCGCAGAAAGCACAGTGAGGGCGAATCGAAATGCTCTCGGCATGACCCGCTATGGTACCACGCGGGTTCTTTGTCCCGGACCGCTTGTAGACTATCCGTCCGATGGCGACAATCGAGACGCCGCGCCTGCTGCTTCGGTTGCCGACCGCGGCAGACGCGGAACCCTACATGGACTTCATGTGGGACCCCGAGGTGGTGGAGAAGAAGCAGGTCACGTTGACCGAGGCGCCGGGCGACATCGAGTTGGCCAGGCGAAAGACAGCGGCTTTAGTCGACCATTGGGAATCGAAACGCTTTGGCCTGTGGACCGTCGTCGAGAAATCGAGCGGACAGGTGATCGGCTGCGTCGGGCTACAAGAGTGGAAAGGCTGGCCCGGCGTTGAACTTGCGTGGGTCATTCACCGGTCACGGTGGAATCAGGGATTTGCCAGCGAGGCCGCGCTCGCCGCGCTCGAATGGACGTGGGCGAACACGCGGATCGATCACCTGATCAGCCTCATCAACTCCGACGATGTGAGGTCAATGCGAGTGGCCACCAAAGTTGGTGAACAATTCGAACGCGCCGACTTGGATCCAATCAATGGCGAGTCGATCCACGTTTACGGCGTCCACCGGCCAAAGTGAACATGGTCTCGATAATGCGTCGTCGGCGTCACTTCAAGTTCATTCCGCTGAAAATTCTGGCTGATACCGCACGAGTCCACTGACACCTGCGAGCGCGCCGGTCTTGAGCTCGAGCGCCATAAAGACTTCGTCCCGAACAGGAAACTCGCATGTCAGGCCTCTTGTGCTGGCCGGCACGAAACCGAACCGCGGGTAGAACTCCGGATGGCCAACCACGACTACCGCCGCATAGCCACGTTTGCGGCATTGATCCAAACCGGCCCGAACCAGCTGACTGCCGATACCCATCCGCTGATTCTCGGGACGCACGGCCATCGGCGCTAAGCCCGCCACGCGGACAGCGGCGGCCGGCGCAATATTGATCGGCGTAAACAGAATGTGTCCGACGACGCGATCGGCGAGCGCCGCGACAAGAGATATGGAATCGGGCGAGCCTCGCAATCGATCTACGAGCGTCGCCTCCGTCAATGTGCCAAACGCCAGCTCGTTCGTTTCTCGAACAGACATCTCATCGTTCGGCAGTTCCAGCCGGATCTGGAAGTTGGTCACCTTGGGTACCTAAGGCACCTTGTTCCCGCCCGGCGGCTGTGGCGGTTGATCCGGCCGCCACCATGCGTCCGGCGCGGCCGGTTCTGCCTGGTCCGCGCTGACGTTGTCCGTTCGGATTGTCGCGAAGATGAAGTTCTCAGACGCCACCGGTGAGCCGGCCATTCGACGCAGCATCGCCAGCTGTCCCGCATGCGTCATCGCATCCGATAGTGGACCTTGCAGGAACTGATCGTCGCTAATCTTCGCGGTGAGAGCGGTGTTGCCGAAATCCTCTCGCAGTGCCGCAAGGGTGTCGTGGAATCGCGCGATCTCTTCCTCGAACGTCGCGAGCCGTGGCGGGGCGAACGAGCCACCGTGCAGCATCGTCCGGGCATACCCGATCACTCCGGTCATGTGCCACACCAGCTCATGAGGCGTGCGCACGTGTGTGCCGGCACGGAAGTCGGCGAACTCAGGCGGTGCGCCGCGCAGTGCCTTCTGCGTGCGATAAGCGAGTGCGGCCAGAAAATGTTGAAGCAGCTTACGCGATTCAGTCATGTCGAACCCAAGACGGCCGTAATCACTCAATGAATGGTGCGATTCTTGGCCAGAATACCAGCATCCCGATGATGGCCGCGCCAGTAGCCGACACCAGCACTGCGCCGGCGGCCACGTCCTTCGCCTTCTCCGCAATCGGATGAAAGTTTGGCGACGCCACATCGGTGAGAAATTCGAAGGCGGTGTTCAAGGCTTCCGCCGTCCAGACCGACATGATAGCCAGCACGATCCAGCACCACTCCGGCCATGACAATCCAACGAACGCACCTGCCACAACAACCACGATCGTGGCTGCCGCGTGGATCCAGGCATTCTGCTGCGACACCACCATCGTGCGGATGCCCCGCACGGCAAATCGCACGCTACGAATCCGGCCGGTAAACGTGAGGGCGTTGTTCTCGTTCATCGCAGTTCTGTCCTCTTCACGCGAAGCCACGGCGACACGCGCGTTCGGGCCATGACGGCACGCGAAACTGGATGGTGACCCTGAGGGCCAGCGTCTGCTCCTCACTCGCCAGCGCGCTCGGGCCGCACACCATCAGCTTCCGCGTTCGCTCCGCACAGCTATCAACTCGCAGCTCGGTCTGGCTTCGCCCCAACGCTCGCTGCGAGGTTGTCTGTAAAAGACCATCTCGTCGGCTCGCTTTTCCTCCGGCTCCTCGCACAAATTTTTCTCGCCTCCTCCCGCTGGGCTGCGCTCACGCTCCAGCTGATGGTGTCCGGCCGGTCGCGCCGTTGCGAGTGCGCGTAGCGCGAGCAGGCATCTCCCGGCGTGAACGTTCGAGCTCGCCGGACGCAGAGTTTTTGGCCGACAAATCGAGCTAAGGCCAGAGTCGGCGTTGTTTGAGCCCCAAGGATTGCCGGGCGAGTTCGCCCGAGAGCACAGTGCGCCGTGCGAGATTTGACCCGGCGAGCGAGAGTTCACGCCGGGAGATGCCTGATCGCGCGGAGCGTGTGAGCGGAGACGCGCGCGGAACGAGACGCCTGCTCGCGCGTGAGCGCGTCGCGGCCGACTAACCGAAGCGGCCAACTTCCTCCCAAAACCGCATCCCGAACCGCACTGAAAGCATTGAACAGAGTACCGTGGAAACCGCGATGACTGGAGCGGTCAGAACTTTGCCGTCGCGGCACGATGTTGGAAACCTCTTAGGTACGCCATCAGCGGCCCATTGATGACGTCGCCGGACGATCCGTGGCGAGACGGAATGCTGCCATCTCCTCGCCGTTGCGAACCAGTAAGACATCGCCGGCCAACACCGGGTGGTTCCACGTCTTGCCCTTGATCGCCGGAATACGCCCGAGCTCGGTGAACTTATCGGTGGTCGCCGACACCAGCGCCAACTCCCCTTCCTCGGTGACCACCAGCAGCAGATTCTGTTCGGGCAAGAGTACCAGCTGGCCGTTGCCGTATCGGCCGCCCTTCCACTTGCGCTTGCCGTCGACCACGTCGATGCACGCGAGCAGGCTGCCATCGAAACCGTAGGCATGCCCCTCGTGCACGACGAAGTCGTTGAAGTACGGCTTGAGCATGTTGGTCGACCATCGATTGGTCGCCGCCCACCCGCCCGGCCCGTTCGTCAGCGCGAAGCGATGCAAGCCGCTGATGTCGCCGGCGCTGATCAGCACGTCGCCATCGGCGGTCATGGCCGGCTGCACAATCGGCGCCGCCATGCCGCTCGAGGTCACGGTCACATTCCACAAGGGCGCGCCAGTTGATGGCGACACGCTGGTGGCTCCCTTCGCGTCGAGAAGGAGGATCTGCGGCACGCCCTGAATGGTGAGAATGTGCGGCGAGCTGTAGCCGGGACCGCCGTCGGGCCCGACCCAGCGCGGCTGACCGGACGCCGCATCGTAGGCGACGAGTTTGCCGGCCGCCGCAACGATAACCAGGTCGTTGATCAGCAGCGGCGAGGCTGAGAAGCCCCAGTCCGGCACTGGCGTGTTGCTGTCGGTGCCGGCGTTGCGCGACCAGATCACGCGGCCGGTCTCCTCCTCTAGCACGTTGAGAATGCCGGTGGCGCCGAATGTGTAGACGCGGCCGTTACTCAACGTCGGTGTGCCGCGCGGACCCGCGCCGCCGTTCGACTCCCAGAACCGCGCCGCGTCGCGATGCTTCCACACCGGCGCGCCGGTGCTGACGCGATAGGCGGCCACGATCTCTTCCTGGCCGCGCTGTTCCTGGGTATAGAACACGTCGCCGTGCACCGCGAACGACGACCAGCCAGGACCGATCGGCCGCCGCCACAATTCCTTCGGAGGCGACGCCGACCAGTCGGTGGCGATGTTTACGCCGCGAACGATGCCGTCACGATTGCGGCCGCGAAACCCGGGCCAATCAAGGGAGGCGTTCACTCCCACCGGCGCGGGCACGACGTCACGAGGAGCGCCGCCTTCGGATTCAACCGCAGGCGCCGGTGACGGCGTCGCGGTGGACGGGACATTTGTGGCCGGGGCGGGTGCTGGAACCGTCGCTGGAGCAGGCGGCGTCTTCGGCGTGTCGTCACCTAGCGCCAGGACGCGATCCTCCGCTGTCGGTGTCCACCGCCAGGCGAGGTCGTTGTCGAAAGCGCCGCTGAATCCACCCGTGCGCACGAGCGTCCAGATCAGGCACGCCGCCACGATCGCCACAGCCATCGTCACGCGGCGAATCCCGACAGGCCAGCGTTGGCTCACTACCGCCCAAATCACGAACGCGAGGGAGATGCCGGGGACGGCCAGCATCGGAAAGATGAGGCCCATCGCCCCGGTGGCGAGCGACACATCGAGCAACGGATAGGTCGCGGCCATCGCGCCGAGCATCAGCACGACGGCCGCAATGCGATCGAACCACGCCGCGCGGCTGAAGAATACCCACCAGACGATCACCGCGAGCCAGCCGAGCAGGCCGCCCATCACCGCGAACATCGACGCATCCGGAAAAACGACCGGTACGCCGAACCTCGCCAGCCACTGCGCGGCAACGATCACGACACCCGGCCACAGCCGGAGAGAAGACGAGGACCGCTCCGCCGAGATGTCGCTGCTCATGGGTTACCTTCCGTCGATGAGGTCTCCGAGTCCGCCGACGCGATCGAGGATCGAACCTTCTTCCTTGCGCCAGCCCTTGTTCTGCGGCGCCGAGGAGTAGATGCGATCGGCCATGCGGCTCAGCGGCAAAGACTGCAGCCACACCCGGCCGGGGCCCTGCAGGTTGGCGAAGAAGAGGCCTTCGCCGCCGAACAGCGCCGTCTTGATGCCGCCCACGAACTGGATATCGTAGTGGACGCTCGGTTGCAGCGCCACCAGGCAGCCCGTGTCGACGCGCAGCGTCTCGCCCGCCGCCAGCTCAAAGTGCTGGATGTTGCCGCCGGCGTGCACGAAGCACAGGCCGTCGCCTTCCAGCTTCTGCATGATGAAGCCCTCGCCGCCGAACAGGCCGACGCCGAGCTTTTTTTGGAACGCGATGCCCACCGAGACGCCGCGCGCCGCGCAGAGGAACGAATCTTTCTGGCACACGAGATGTCCGCCGAGCGCGCGCAGATCCATCGGCAGGATCTTGCCGGGATACGGCGCGCCGAAGGCCACCTTCTGCTTGCCCTGGCCCTGGTTGGTGAACACCGTCATGAACAGGCTCTCACCCGTGAGGATACGCTTGCCGGCGCCGAGCAGCGCGTCCATCACACCGCGCGACTGCGGCTGGCTGCCGTCACCGAAGATGGTCTCCATCTGGATGCCCTGCGTCATGTACATCATCGAGCCGGCTTCGGCAACGGCGCCCTCACCCGGATCGAGCGCGACTTCCACGAACTGCATCTCGCCGCCGTGAATCTCGAAGTCGATGTCGTGCGCTCGTCGTCCGGGAGCCGGAGGCGGGGTGACGCCCGCCGTGGGTCCAGCCTGGCTCGCCGCAGCGTCCGCAGTGCCCTTGATAAAGGGCGTGAACACAGCCACGTCCTTCACTTTCTGCCACTGCGTCATGCCGGCTGAGAACACCAGCGTCTCAGCATCGATGCTGCCGTTCTGCAGGTTGGTGATGATCTCCTGCTGGGTGACGGGACCTACCTGGTGGCCGCCGATGGCCATGTACCACTGATTCGAGCCGTCCATGTTGTCTGAACCCTACCCTTCTGATTGTGAATCGATGTTAGCGGAGGTCTCGGCTTCGATCGACGTCACCGACGCCGCGTCGAGCCCGAGCTGGTGCGCAAGCTGTGCGAGGTAGATACGCTCGGCGCCCGACACGGTTTCGTCCGCGCGCACGATCGTAAAGGCGAGCACGTAGAGGTCCTTCTTCATTTGCGGATCGGCGACGCCGCGGACGATGTCGGCGAGCGGCCGGGTCTGGCCAAGCTCGGTTTCCACCACCGATTCGAGCCCCGCCTCACGGGCGCGGTCCATGATCAACCCGCGCTCGCTGTCGGACAAGGTGCCGTCGGCCTTGGCAGCGGAGACCGCCAACCGAATCACCCGCGCGACCGGATCGAGCGCCGCTTCAAAGGCTCCGGGCAACGACGGAACCGAAGCAGCGGCAGGAGCCGGTGGAACCGTGCCGAACCCAGCCCCTGGAACATTTGGAACCGGTGGAACCCCTGGAACCGCGGGAGCGTTCTGCCCCTTCATCGTGTCGTAGATGCCCCATGCGACGCCGGCCATTCCGATCAGCGCGCTGGTGCTCAGGAAGCCGCGGTTGCCGGTCAGGAAGCTGCTGGCCTTCCGAGCCCGCTTACGGCCCGAGCGGCCCAACGTACCGCGAAGCACGATTGACAACACATCAGCCGGGTTGTTCAGCACTGCGTTCGTCCCTCCAATTACTTCAATACGGGCGTGCCCACTGGGAGTTCCGAAGGAAATTCCGAACGATCGCTATGGAATATTCGATTCAACCGCCTAATCGCGGGGTTATAACTGGCTGGAGACCGGCTTCGGGGCCACCGGCTTCTTGTCCTCGGGCGTCCAGTCTTCGCCCGGATTGATGAAGCGGTTGGTCTCGAGCTTGTACTGCTTGTCGTAGAGCTGGCGGTATCGCCCGTCGCGCGCCAGCAGCTCCTCGTGGGTGCCGCGCTCGACAATCTCGCCGCCCTCCATCACCAGGATCTGGTCCGCGCTGCGAATCGTCGAGAGCCGGTGGGCGATCACGAACGTGGTCCTTCCCGTCCGCAACTGCTTGAGGCCGTCCTGGATCATCTCTTCGCTCTCGCTGTCGAGGCTCGACGTGGCCTCGTCCAGGATCAGCACCTTCGGCGACGCCAGAATCGCGCGCGCGATCGACACCCGCTGGCGCTGGCCGCCGCTCAGCTTGATGCCGCGCTCGCCGACGATGGTGTCGTAGCCCTCGGGGAACTTGAGGATGAACTCCTCGCAGTGAGCCACCCGGGCGGCGTGCTTAATCTCGTCGAGCGTTGCGCCCGGCTTGGCATAGCCAATATTGTCGGCAATGGTGCCGTCGAACAGGAAGTTCTCCTGCAGCACCGATGCCAGCTGCTCGCGGTAATCGCGCAGCGGAATGTCGCTCAGATCCTTGCCGTCGACCAGGATCTTGCCCTTGAGCGGCCGGTTGAACGCCATCACCAGGCTGATCAGCGTGCTCTTCCCCGATCCGCTCGACCCGACCAGCGCCGTCGTCGTACCCGGCGCGGCGTGGAAGGTCACGTTCTTCAGGACCGGCACGCCAGGGTTGTATTCGAACCACACGTCCTCGAACTTGATGTCGCCGCGGATGGCGCCGAGCGAGGGCTTGCCGGCGTCGGCCTCGTCTTCGGTCTGCATGTTCATGATCTCGCGGATGCGATCCAGACCCGCAAACGCCTCGGTGATCTGCGTGCCGATGCTGGCGATCGAGATCATCGGCGCCGCGAGCAGGCCGATGAAGAAGATGTACATCACGAAGTCACCGAGCGTCATGCGGCCGGCGAGGATATCGTTGCCGCCCATCCAGATCATCACCACGCCGACCACGCCGATGATCACCGTGCTGCCGGAGGTGGTCGCCGACACGCCGGTCATCGACTGCGCAATGTTGCGGAACAGGCGATGCGCGCCATGCGTGAACACAATCTCTTCACGCTTTTCCGCGGTGTAGCTCTTGACGATGCGGATGCCGCCAAGCGCCTCGGTGAGGCGGCCGGTCACCTCCGCCTGGATCTTGCCGCGCTCGCGGAACAGCGGCCGCAGCCGCTTGAAGGCGTACGCCATTCCGCCGCCGAACAGGCCCAGCACCACCGCCGTGACCAGCGTCATCCGCCAGTTGAGATAGAGCAGCACGCCCAGGCTGATCATTGCGGTAAGGACGCCGCCTACCAGCTGCACGAGTCCGGTACCGACCAGGTTCCGGATGCCCTCGGCGTCGCTCATAATGCGCGACAACAGGACGCCCGTTTGCGTCGAGTCGAAGTAACGCACCGGCAGGCGCATCACTTTCGCTTGCACGCGCTTGCGCATGTCCGTAATGGCGCGCTGCGCCGCTACGCCGAGGGTCTGCGACAGGCCGAAACTTGTAATCGCCTGAACGATGGTGGCCGCGCCTGCCGCGAGCGCAATCGGCAGCAGCAGCTCGACTCGCCCCTTCCCGATCACATCATCGATGACGTACTTCGAGAGTGCAGGCAGGACAATGCCGGCAAGCCGGCTGATCATCATCAGTGTCAGGCCGATGGTCAAACGCCGGCGGTGGACCCATAACAGCTCGCGGAACTCCCGCCACGCCGCCGCGGAGTCGATCTTCTTCTTCGCCGGCGAGCCGGCCTTCGCGGCCGCCTCCATACCGGCAGACCGCCCCCCACTCGAGCGTTCTGCTCTTCGCATGCTTGGGGCGCCGGATCGGAGAATGGCCATCTAGTTCAGTGAGTGCGGCACGGCGAGGGTGAAGGGCGCAATGCGGGCTTCGAAGGTCTCGCCAGACGGGGTGACCATTGTGTACTCACCGTGCATGGTCCCCACCGCCGTTTTCAAATGACAGAAGCTGTTGTAATCGTAATACGTTCCCGGCGGCAGCACCGGTTGCTCGCCGACCACGCCCTCACCGCGCACTTCTTCCTCTTCACCATCGGCATTGGTAATGACCCAGTGCCGGCTCACCAGCTGCGCGGTTTCGAGGCCGACATTGGCGATGCGGATGAAATAGGCGAACCAGTATTCGTTTTCCCTCGGTGAACTGCGATCCGCCAGGTACTTCGTCGTGACTTGCACGCGGATCCCATTGGTTGTCGTGTCAGACACCTTCCAATTATGTCTCAGTCCAGATGCCCACGCTCGGAATCACCCATCGCCACTTGCACATTCGGAAAGTATTCCTTCCAGCGTTGCGTCACTTGCGCGGCGATATCGGCGCGGCAGGTGACTTCCTTCGGATACCACGGCTTCAGGCGCGCGTCGATCACGATGGGAGGCTCATAAGCGATGTGATGCCGGACCACGCGCTGTGATGCCGAGTGAATGTCGGCGGCCGGCTCGAAGCGTGTGAACGTGGTCCACAGGAAGTTCATCTCGCTGCGAGTGGCGCGCGCCGGCTCGTCGCTCACCACCACCAACGGCCAGCCGGCGAATGCGGGATGCGCGGCGATGCGCGCGGGCGCCTGGGGATCGTCGACAAACGGCCGCGCGCCCACCACGAGACAGCCGCCGCAGAACACACGCACGTCGGTGACGTCCGGCGGCGGCGGCGCGGACGGCGAAAACTGGCGGGGTAAATCGCGCACCGGATCGCCGAGACCGAGCCACACACCCTTCGACCCCTCGTTCACGACCGGTCCCGTGTAATCGAGGGTGTCCATCGACAGGTTCGAGAACACATACAGATCGGTCTGCGGGTTGGTGCGGGCCAGCACGTGCTCCAGCGTGGCACGGAAATCCTTGAGATCCACTACCCGATCGGTCAGGAGGATGAATTTCGTCAGCGATAACTGGCCTTCGCCGAGGATGCGGAAGGCGCTCGCCATCGCTTCTCGCTTGTAGCGTTGTTTGACGACCGCGGCGGCCAGCGAGTGATAGCCCGTTTCGCCATACGACCACAGCTGCTCCACCGCGGGCATCACCAGCGGGAAGAGCGGCGACAGCAACTCCTGCAACAGGTCGCCGATGAAGAAATCCTCCTGCCTGGGCTTGCCAACCACCGTGGCGGGATAGATCGCGTCCTTGCGATGGGCGATTTGCTTGACGTCGAACACCGGGTAGTCGTGTTGTAGTGAGTAGTAACCGTAGTGATCGCCAAATGGCCCCTCGGGCCGGCGAACCCTGGGGACGACCTCCCCCATCAAGGCGAACTCCGCGCTCGCGATTAACGGATGGGGATGCCCATTCGGTGCGGCAACTTGCGGTAACCGCTCCCCCGCGATTAGCGAGGCGAGCATCAGCTCGGGAACGTTCTCCGGGAGCGGGGCAATGGCCGAGAGGATGAGTGCCGGCGGGCCACCTAGAAATACTGTCAGCGGCAGCGCCTGGTTCTTCGCCTCGGCGCGCGCGTAATGAAAGCCGCCGCCCTTGCCGATCTGCCAATGCATGCCGGTGGAGCGGCGGTCGTAAACCTGCATGCGATACATCCCGAGGTTGTGGCCCGGCTTATCGGGATGCTGCGAATACACCAGCGGGAACGTCACGAACGGTCCGCCATCCTCGGGCCAGCAGGTGATCACCGGCAGTTGATCGAGCCGCACATCCGAGGTGACGACGTCCCGCACCGGCCCGGCCGCGAGACGGCGAGTGCCGACTCTCATCGCGTCGAAGGCTACGTCACGCGCCTCCCAGAGCTTGGCCGGCGTCGGCGGCAGCAGCGTCTCGGCCAGATGCACGATGCGCTTGATGAACTCGAGCGGCCGCGGCCCGAACGCGAGCTCGGCGCGGCGCGCGGTGCCAAACAGGTTGGTGACGAGTGGAAAGGCGGCCCCTTTCACATTGGTGAACAACAGTGCCGGACCGCCGGCCGCGATCACGCGCCGGTGGATCTCGGCCGCTTCGAGCACGGGGTCAACGGGCGCGGCGATCTCAACCAGCTCTCGATCGCGGCGCAGGCGATCGATGAACGCGCGCAGATCAGGAAACGTCATGAAGCAGGCATTCAGTATCTGTCACGTCTACGACTCGGTCCGGGTAATCGGCGTCAATCGGTGTGAATCTGTGGCCTAAAACGCAAAGTAGATGAAATCGAGCGCGGTCTGGCTGCGCAGCGTCAGGATCGCCGCCATCATCAACCCGGCCAGCGCCGCCTGCGTGGCGACGCGCGGCCACAGCACGACGCGCTCGGGGACATCGAGGGCCGCGGTCAGATCCGCCCCTTTGAGCTCCGCCCACAGATCGTGAATCCACAGCGGGATCGAATAGAGGCCGACGAGCAGGAACAGATACAGTCCGGCCGAACGGCCAAGCTCGGTTGAATCGCCGGGCGTGAGCTGCAGATGGCGTTGCAATTGGCCGAGTTCGGTTTCGCGGAAGATCAGCCAGCCGATGCAGGTCAGGAGGAACATCCCAAAGACACGAACCACGCGAAGAACTGCGGTCTTGGGTCCTGGTTTGTCCGCCGAAGCCTTGGCGAAGGCGGAGTCTTGGGTCTTGGGCACGGCGGCGCCGCCAAACAGCCTGGCGATGAGTAATAGCGTGCCGTGGTACCCACCCCACAACACGTAATTCCAGCTGGCGCCGTGCCACAACCCCGACACGAGGAACGTGATCATGATGTTCGCGGCTTCGCGCCACGGCCCGCGTCGCGATCCACCGAGCGGGATGTAAACGTAGTCGCGGAACCACGTGGACAGCGAAATGTTCCAGCGGCGCCAGAAGTCGGCCGGCCCCGACGCCAGGTACGGGCGCTCGAAGTTGCTGATCAGATCGAAGCCGTACCATTTCGCGACGCCGCGGGCGATATCGGTATACGCCGAGAAGTCCGCGTAGATCTGGATCGCGAACGCGAACACGCCCGCCCAGAGTACGAAGAACTCAGGAAACTCCAGCGAGAACACCTTGTTGGCGATGACGCCGACGTTGTCGGCGATCACCAGCTTCTTGAACAACCCCCAGATGACGAGCAGCGTCGCATCGCGTGCGGCCGTTGGCGAGAAGGTGCGGTCGCGCTCGAACTGCGGCAGCAGGTTGGTGGCGCGCATGATCGGGCCGGCCACCAGGTGCGGAAAGAACGAGACGAACGCCGCCACGTCGACAAATCGCGTCCGCGCCGGCGCGTGCCCGCGATAGACGTCGATGGTGTAGCTCATCGACTGGAACGTGTAGAACGAAATGCCGGCCGGCAACGCCAGTCGCAGCGCAACAGGCGGAATGTTCCACCCCACGGCGGCGCCCGCCGCCGCCACGTTTTCAATAAAGAAGTTGAAATACTTGTAGACCCCCAGCAGGCCGAGGTTGCTGGCGATGCTCAGCCAGAGCCACAGCGTGCGGCGCTCCGGCGCCAGCGTCATGAGGCGCGCCGCCCAGTAGTCGACGAACGTGGTGGCGAACAGCAGGATCGGCCACCACGCGTGCACCCAGCCGTAAAAGACGTAGCTCACCACCAGCAGCAGCACGTTCTGCGCGCGCCGCGGCAACAGCCAGTACGCCGCGACCGTGATGAAGAAGAAAACGAAGAAGGCGAGGCTGTGGAAGATCACTGAAAGAAGCGCGCGTGCTTCTGCGCGAAGCGCTCAGTGTAGCCGGGGCGGGCGTCCGTTCTGATGTGATCGCCGTCAGCGTAGATCGCCAGCGGTTGATCGGCATCACCGCGATCGTCGTGAAAGTAGGCCCCGCGCCGTTCGAGATACGCCCCGAGTTTCCCGACATACTGCGCGAGCGCGTCGGACTGATCGGGCGGACCGTCCGGCTGCGGCCGGCGCTGAACACGAATGAACGCCAGGCGGATGCCGGCCCGCTCGGCGACATTCAGGATTTCGGGCAGCAACGATCTGCCCACCTGCGTGTCGAAATCCAGGACGGCCTCCTCCGCTTGCGGCAAATCGGCCGCGGCGAACTTGCGCAGCTTGTCGAGCGCGAAGATGTCGTTGTTGATGGCGGCAAGCAGGTCTGCAGGCTTGCCCGCCGTAGCGCGAAGCGCGAAGGCGGGCGCCCGCGTGAGGCGCGGTTCGAGCCATACACGCGTCCGATCGAATTGGTAGACCGATCGCGCCACGCGGTGCACGTCCGAGAGCGGTCCCAGCCGATGCGCGGCGAAGAGGCGATCGAGCTCGGGCTCCTCGTCCCGCGCCACGCGATCGAGAATGGGCCCGTTGACCTCCACCTGCGTGGTGAGCTGATCGTCGCGGAAAAAGATGATCGCGCCGCGCATGTGCGTCAGGCCGTTGTTGGCCACCAGGTTCTTGAGCTGCAGATACCAGTAGGCGACCGGTGTGCCCGGCGTGAAGAGACCCGCCACACTCCTGCCGGTGACCCGGGATAAGTGCCTGGGATCGATGCGGATGCCGGCCATCGAATCGCCGATCACCACGTACTCAGGTTGCGCTTCGCGAAGCGCGGCGGCCGCGGCTTCGTCGAAGGGCTCGCGCGGCCGCGGGGTCTCGATGGTCGGCAGGTAGGTGCTGCCCACCGTGGCGCCGGGCAGCATCCCGTTGACCGCGCGCAGGCCCAGCGGGAGCGCGGCGGCGCCGGCGATCACCACCAGGAGCGACAGCACCTCACCGCGCACGATCAGTTAGCTCGAAATCTTCTCGTCAAAACTGGGGCCGTAGATCGCCGGGCACTTGGCGCCCATCGGCCGGAGATAGGTCGACAGCTGGCCGCGGTGGTGCACCATGTGGTTGTTGCAGAACACGGCGTACGCCGCCGACGGCATTTTCCAGAAGCCGCCGAAAGCCGACACGACCTGCGCGAGATGCGGGCCGTCGAGCGCGAGCATCTTTTCGAGCCCTTTCGGGAACTCGTGCTTGTACCAATCCGCGAGGGCGGGGATGGTCTTGGCGTCGGTCTTCGCGGGAAAGACCTTGAAGTCGTTGGCGGCAATCGCATGCAGGAACCCAACGTCGGCGATCGCGATGTGATGCGCGAGGTCCCACGCCGTGCGCGAATCAGCCTGTGGCTTGAAATCCTTCTTGTCGTCGGGCACCGCGGCAATCACCTTGTAGGTGCTCATCCACTCGGTCTGCAACTGCTGGCCCATCACCTGGGCGAGGAACTTCGCGTTTTCTGGTGTCATGATCGTGTCAGCTTTCGGTACTTGATGCGATGAGGTTGATCCGCCTGGGCTCCCAGGCGACGTTTCCGATCCGCTTCGTAGTCCTGGTAGTTCCCTTCGAACCACACGGTTTCGCTGTCGCCTTCAAAGGCGAGGATGTGCGTGGCGATGCGATCGAGGAACCAGCGATCGTGGCTGATCACCACGGCGCAGCCGGCGTAGTTGAGGAGCGCCTCTTCGAGCGCCCGCAACGTGTCGACGTCGAGGTCGTTGGTCGGCTCGTCGAGCAGCAACAGGTTGCTGCCCTTGCGCAACAACTTCGCGAGATGGACGCGGTTGCGTTCACCGCCTGAGAGCGTGCCGACCTTGCGCTGCTGCTGTGCGCCCTTGAAGTTGAACCACGACACGTAGGCGCGCGAGGCGACCTTCTTTTTGCCCATCTCGAGCTCGTCGACACCGCCCGTGATCTCGTCAAACACGCTCTTGTTCGGGTCGAGCTCGCGGGACTGATCGACGTAGCCGACCTCCACCGTGTCGCCCAGCCGAATGCTCCCCGCGTCGGGCTTCTCCTCTCCCGTGATCAGCTTGAAGGTGGTGGTCTTGCCGGCGCCGTTCGGGCCGATCACGCCGACGATACCGCCGCGCGGCAGGGTGAAAGTCAGGTCGTCGAAGAGGACCGTGTCGCCATACGCCTTCTTCAACCCGCGAGCTTCGACCACGATGTCGCCAAGACGCGGTCCGGGTGGAATGTAGATCTCCACCGTGTCGAGTTTCTGCGCGGTGTCTTCGTTGAGTAACTGCTCGTAGGCGTTGAGGCGCGCCTTGCCCTTGGCCTGCCGCGCCCGCGGCGACATGCGGATCCAGTCCAACTCCCGCTGCAGCGTGCGTTGGCGCTTGCTCTCCGTCTTCTCTTCCTGTTGCAGGCGGCCTGATTTCTGCTCGAGCCATCCCGTGTAGTTGCCTTCGTACGGAATGCCCTGGCCGCGATCGAGCTCGAGGATCCAGCCGGCGACGTTGTCGAGGAAGTAGCGATCGTGCGTCACCGCCACCACGGTGCCCGGATAGTCCTTCAGGAAACGCTCGAGCCACGCCACCGACTCCGCGTCGAGATGGTTGGTCGGTTCGTCGAGGAGGAGCAAATCCGGCGAGAGCAGCAACAACCGGCAGAGGGCGACGCGGCGACGCTCGCCACCTGAGAGTGTCGTGACGTCCGCGTCCGGCGGCGGCAACCGCAGCGCGTCCATCGCGAGATCGAGGCGTGAGTCGAGATCCCAGGCATTGGTCGCGTCGATGCGATCCTGCAGCTTGGACTGCTCGTCGAGCACCTTGTCCATCTCTTCCGGGGACAGATCCTCGCCGAGCTTGGAGTTCGCGGCGTCGTAGCGATCGAGCAACGCCTTGATTTCGGCGACCCCTTCTTCCACGTTGCCGCGCACGTCCTTCTTCGGGTTGAGTCGCGGCTCCTGGTGGAGGTAACCGATACTGACGCCTTGGCCGGGAAACGCTTCGCCGACGAAGCTGGTTTCCTCGCCGGCCATGATCTTGAGCAGCGTCGACTTGCCGGCGCCGTTGAGGCCGAGGACGCCAATCTTGGCGCCCGGCAGGAACGAGAGCCAGATGTCTTTGAGAACCTGGGAGTCGGGAGGATAAACCTTCCCGAGTCCCTTCATCGTGTATACGAATTGCGGTGGCATGAACTGGCGATCATACAGGCCAACAGGCCAACGGGCCAACAGGCCAACAGGTCAATTCAGCGCCTGTTGGCCGTCGTTGGCCTCGTTGGCCTTGTTGGCCTTGTTGGCCTCGTTGGCCTGTTGGCCTACTCCGGCTTCAACGTCACCAGCGTGTGGCGCTCCATCGGGAAATACTTCTGGAACATCGTCTTGATGATCTCGGGCGTCAGCTTCTCGGTGCGATCGAGACGCCGGGCAATGCCGGCCGGATCCCAGCCGAACAAGTGCACGGTCTGCATCGAGCCCATCCAGTAGGAATTCTGCTTGGCGTTGGTCTCGAGGTCGCGGCGCTCGAGTTCCTTCACCTTGTTGACGTCATCCAGCGATGGGCCCTCCGCCTTCAAGCGTTCAATCTCCTTCAGCGTGGCGGCCACCATTTTGTCGACGTTCTCGGGTGCGCTGCCGAACTGGACCACCGTGGTGCCGTAGCCCTTCATTGGCGGCGTGTTCGAAAAGCCCACGCCGACGCCGTAGGTGCCACCCATCTCCTCGCGCAGGATCTCGCGCAGGCGGATGGTGAGCACAGACGTGGCGGCGCGGACGCGGTGCATCTCGAACTCGTCGAAGCCGGGATCGGCGAAGAACGTCAGCACGGTCTGGCTCGCGGGCTCCTTGCCCTTCTTCACTTCTTCCTTCATGACGCTCGTCGGGAACCGGACGCCCATATCGCGTGCCGCCGAAGAGCGCTTACCGGTTGACGGCAGCGACGCCACCCATTTCTCAATCAGCGGCGTGATCTCATCCACGGTGAAGGCACCGACAAAGAAATAGGTCTCGTCCGCCGCGTTCGAGAAACGCGCGTGGTAGAACCGGCGCATCGTTTCGAGGTTCAGCGTGGGCACGTCGGCCGGTGTCAGCTCCGTCGCGCTGTAATGATTCGACGTGTTCACCTGCTCGACCTTCTCGCCGAAAACCGCGCGCGGATTTTGGTTGCGGTTCTCCAAAGCGCCGGTCAGGCGCCGCTTCAAGAGCTCCAGCACGTCGGGCGTCATGTTGGGCGCGGTGTGAACGAGGTAGTTGAGCTGCAGCGCCGTTTCCAAATCATTCGGCGTGGCCGAACCGCTGACGCCGTGCGTGTATTCACCGATCGTCGGCGCCGCCTGCGCGATCTTGCCGGACAGCATCTTGCTCAGATCGACGGGATTCAAGCCGCCCATGCCGCCGACGCCGACCATCGCGGTGGCGATGCTCGCGCTCTTGTAGTCGGCCTCGCTGGCGAGCGACATGCCGCCGGGTGCATACGACGTGAACAAGATCTGATCGTTCTTGAAGTCGGTGGGCTTCAGCCACACTTCCACGCCGTTCGACAGCGCAAGCACGGTGGCGCCGATCTCGGGCACGCTGCGGCGCGCGGTGACCTTGCCGCCGCCCGGATCCTTTTCAACCAGCGCGCGTCCCTCGGTCGCTTCCTTCCAGGGATCCACGGGCGCCGCGCTCGCGCGCGCAATAGTGCTGCGCAGCATGTCGGCCGAGGGCGGCGGCGTGTCCTTTTTCTCAGGCGCCACGCCCAAGACGACGCGGTTTTCGTCGGTGATGAATTCCTTGGCCAGCGCCGCCACTTCCTGCGCCGTCACGGTGGGCAGGTAGGTGGCGGCGATCCGGTATTCCACCTCCATGCCTGGAATCGGCTCCTGCGCCAGGAAATGGCGAACGTATTCGTTGGCGTAGCTCGGACTCTCGGAGGTGTTCCGCTCTTTGTAAGCGCGCTCATAGGCCGCGAGTAACGCCGACTTGGCGCGGTTCAGCTCGTCGTTGCTGAAGCCGTACAGCTGCATGCGCTTGGCTTCCTGGACGATCGCGCCGAGACCCTCGGTGAGCTGGCCTTCGGGTACCACCGCTTCGATCTCGAACAGCTCGAGCGTGCGGCCGATGTTGCTGGTGCCGGCCTGCGCGCCAAGGAACGGCGCGTTGGGGCGGCGGGCGATGTCGCGCAACCGCAGGTTCAGCATCTGCGACACCAGGTTTTCGACGAGCGTCTTGCGATAACCGCCAACGGTCAGGTCGTGTTCGGCCTTGCCCTTGAACGCGAGCGACACGGACCAGCCCTGCGCTTCCGGATCGGTAGACATATTTATTAGCGTGTCTTTGTGCGCCGGCACGCTCGTATCAACGCTCGCGGCGGCGCCCTTCGCCGCCGGAATCTTGCCGAAGGTTTCCCGAACGAGCTTCTCAGCCTGATCAACCGGCAGATCGCCGACTACCACCACCGCCATGTTGTCGGGGCGATACCACTTCTCGTAGAACGCCTGCAGCCGCGCGCGCGGCGCGCTCTTCAGGACCTCGGGCAAGCCGATCGGCAGGCGCTCGGCATAGCGGGAGCCCTGGAAAATGATCGGCAGCTGTTTGTCGGTCAGGCGCGAGCCGGCGCCGAGGCGTCCGCGCCACTCTTCGAGCACCACGCCGCGTTCCTTCTCGACTTCCTCGGGCAGCAGCGAAATGCCGGCGGCGAAATCATGCAGCACCAGCATCCCCTTCTCGAGGTAGCCGGGCTTGTCGGTCGGGATGTCGAGCATGTAGATGGTCTCGTCGAACGACGTCGATGCGTTGACGTGCGGGCCAAACCGCGCGCCGATTGATTCGAGGAACGACACCAGCTCGCCCGGCTTGAAGTGCTCGGTGCCGTTGAACGCCATGTGCTCGAGGAAATGCGCCAGCCCACGCTGGTCCGCCTCCTCCTGGATCGCGCCGGCGTTCACGGCCAGCCGCATCGACACGCGCTTTTCGGGGCGGCTGTTCTGCCGCAGGAAATAGCGGAGCCCGTTCGGGAGTCGGCCAGTGCGCACCGCGGGATCGACCGGCAACGTCCGATCGAGTGCGAGCTCGGGCGGAATGGATTGCGCCTGCGGCTGCGGCGCGGCCACCTGAGCGTAC
Organism: uncultured Acidimicrobiia bacterium; assembly: GCA_963784445.1. Classification (GTDB taxonomy): domain Bacteria; phylum Acidobacteriota; class Vicinamibacteria; order Vicinamibacterales; family UBA2999; genus 12-FULL-67-14b. Next base: position 497,385 of record CAWARO010000006.1, read on the forward strand.
GGCGCGACCACGAGCGCGACGAGCAGGGCGATGAGCGCGAACGAGAACCGACTGCCGATCATGCGTAACTCCTGAACTGCAAACTGCTAACTGTGAACTCAACTGTCAACTGTTAACTGTCAACTGTGAACTACCAGTTGTGACCTACTAGTATTGACCGATGCGACTCAAGATCAAACGGTTGGACACCGCCATTGGCCTGCCCGAACCCGCTACAACCGGTGCGGCGGGGTTCGACCTCGCCTCTGCTGTGGATCTCGAAATCCCGCCCCGGAGCATCCGCCTGGTTGGGACGGGCCTCGTGATTGCCGTGCCGGATGGCTATTTCCTGGGGATTTTTGCCCGCAGCAGCACGCCGCTGAAACGCGGGCTGATGGTGGCCAACGGCGTCGGGGTGGTGGACGCTGACTATTGCGGTCCCGCGGACGAGATCAAGATTCAGCTGCTCAACATCACCGACGCACCCGTCCAGGTACGCCGCGGCGACCGGCTGGCTCAAGGGATTGTCCTTCCGTGCCCCCGCGTGGAATGGGAAGAGGTGGCGGAGATGAGCGTGCCGACGCGCGGAGGCTTCGGCAGCACGGGTAGCTAGGAATCAAAAACTAGAAATTAAGAATTCAAAACGCGGACTGCCTTGCGAAAGATTCTACACATCGACATGGACGCGTTCTATGCGTCCGTCGAACAGCGCGACAACCCGGCGCTGCGCGGCAAACCGGTCGCGGTGGGTGGCGATCCGACCGTGCGCGGCGTGGTGGCGGCCGCCAGCTACGAGGCACGCACGTTCGGCGTGCGCTCGGCGATTCCGATGTCGCGCGCCGTGCGCCTGTGCCCATCGCTGGTGATCGTGCGCCCGGACTTTCACAAATACCGCGCGGTGTCGCAGCAGGTATTTGCCATCTTTAAAGAGGTCACGCCACTGGTTGAGGGGCTGTCGCTGGACGAGGCGTACCTCGATGTCACCGAAAACAGCTTCAACGAGTCGCTCGGCGTGACCGTCGCCCGCCGCATCAAGGATCGGATCAAAGAGGTCACGCAGTTGACCGCGAGCGCGGGCGTAGCGCCGAACAAGTTCCTCGCGAAAATTGCTTCGGGTTGGAAGAAACCTGATGGCCTGACGGTGGTTGCGCCCGAGCGCATCGAGAAGTTCCTCCAGGGGCTGCCGGTCGACGCGCTGTGGGGGGTCGGGCCGGTGACCGCAGCGCGTCTGAGGGAACACGGGATCGACAAACTGGTCGATGTTCGGACGCGCACGGTCAACGAATTGAGCGGGATTGTGGGCACTCACGCGGAATGGCTGATTGAACTGGCGCATGGCCGCGACGATCGGGCGGTGGAACCGAACCGGCCGGCGAAGTCAGCCGGGTCGGAGGAGACCTACGCCAGCGATCTGTCATCCATCGATGAGATCCGCGGCGAGATCGATCAGCTGGCGCGAGGCGTCGCCGAATGGCTCGGCAAGAAAGGCAAAACGGCGCGCACGGTGACGATCAAGGTGCGTTATTCGGACTTCACCACCATCACCCGCAGCCAGAGCGCGCCGGAGCCCACCGCCGATGCCGACAACATCGCCGCCCGCGCGCGCAAGCTGCTCGACAAGACCGAAGCCGGCGCGCGGCCCGTCCGCCTGCTCGGCGTGAGCGTTCACAATTTTGGTGATGCCGATTCCGACGTGCCGGAGGATTCAGACGCCCGGCTGCCGTTTTAACAACATGTCCTTCCAAGCCGCTGTCATCGTCGCCGCCTTCGTCATCTTCGTCGCGGTGTTCTTCGTCCTCTCCCGCCTGACGAAGGGCCGGATCCAGGCGAAGGAAGAAGACCTCCGCAAGGCGGCAATGCTGCGCGGGTGGACGTTCGAGAAGAAGGCCGAGCGCGGGTATCGCATCTATCGTTACACCGGCACCACGGAAGGCGTGGCGTGGGAAGCGGAGTCGGCGATGCTCGTCGCCGGCGGCAATCATCACCGGCGCCGCCGGCACATCGCGAGGTGGCATGGCAAGTGGTCGCCGGGCGTGACGGCGCCGATCGTCGGTCTCGGCGTGCCGAAGGGCAAGGAAGTGTTCACCACCTCCCTGGCGCAAGGTGACGGGTTCTTTGCGCGGCTGGCAGTGAAGGCCGCCGGGTTCGCATTCGACAAGGCGATCGACGTCTATTTCGGCGAGGAGATCGGCAAGGAGATCGACGCCGGCGCGCTGCGCCGCGTCGAATCGGCCGCGGTGCCAGGGTTCATCGTAATGGCCGGCAACGTCGATGAAGCCTCGCGCATCCTGTCCGAAGGTTTGCAGCGCGCACTGGTCGATGCGTCGAACACACCGGGCAACGTGCTCGCCGAAACCGATCGACCGTACGTGCTGGTGCGGCCGCATGGCATTTCGCTGGCCCGGATGGAACAGTTGCGCGACGTGTCGGAGCTCGATCAGTTCGTCAAGGCGGGGATCGGCCTGACGCGATCGTTTCGGTTTGGGCGACCCGCGTAAGCCCCGCTATCGTTTCACTACCGTCACTTTCCTCAGCTCGACGCGATCGACCGGAGTTTCGCCGTTCAGCGCCACTGCTTCGATCTTTTCCACCACATCGAGGCCGGTCTCGACCTTGCCAAACGCGGTGTATTGACCGTCGAGCGCCTGCGCTCTCGCCGTCACGATGAAGAAGGACGTGCTCGCGGAGTCGGGCTCCGACAACCGCGCCATCGAGAGCGTGCCCTTGTCGTGCAGCTGATCGTTGAACTCGGCTTTCATCTGCCGCACATACTTCTGCTGTGTCTCACCAAGCGGACCGCGCGTCGGCAGGTGGCCCGACTGGATCACAAAACCTTTCACGACGCGATGAAAGCTCATGCCGTCGTACACCCCGCTCTGCGCGAGTCGCAGGAAATTGCGGACGTGGTTCGGCGCCTTGTCGGGCGTGAACGACAGGGTGATCTCGCCCATCGAGGTGTCGAGTACGGCGCGATAGCGCGACAGGTCCTCGGTTGATTCCGTCGAGAACGGCTCGGGCGTATCCGCGGGCTTGTCGCGGATGGTGACTTTGCTCACCACCACGCGATCCACCGCGAGGCCCGCGCCGTCAACGGCGGTCTCCGAAATCTTCTGCGCCACCAGCATGCCTTCCACGACACGCGCGAAGATCGTGTAACGGCCGTCGAGGCCCGGCTGATCGGTGATCGAGATGAAGAACTGCGTGCCGGCGCTGTCGGCCTTGCCCGGAATCTGGGTGGCCGAGACGGCGCCGCGCGTGTTCTTTTCTCCGCTGATCTCGGGTTTGAGTAGATTGAGCCCGCCAGTGCCGTACTTCGCACGCGCCGCGGCGTCTTTCGTCACCGGGTCGCCGCCCTGGATGATGCCGTGCTTGATCATCCGAAAGAAGGTGGTGCCGTCGTAGCCGCCTGACTGAGCGGTCTTGATGAATAGCGCCACATGATTCGGCGCCTGCTCGGACAGCAGGTCCATGACGATGGTGCCCGCGCTTGTTTCGAGCACGGCTTGTTTCAAGGCTGATTGCTGGGCATTCGCCGTTGCTGCACACGCCAACACAACCGCTGCTACTACTCGTCCCACCATGGCCCCACATCTTATCCCCGTTAATTGGGCGAAGACACGAACCACTCCGGAAGCTGTCCCGTCTACCTGAGTGTTGTCGCTTCCCTTGTAAGTGTTGTTGTTCAGTGAGGCGGGTGATTGGCGCAGGAGAACACCATGCGTCATCTGCTTGCTCTTGTGATGTGCTCTCTCATCTCCACTTCCGCGCTCGCCGCGAACGTCGGCGAGACATGGCGCGAAGCCCGCATCCGGCCGCAGGATCCGCGCATTACCGAATTGTTGCGCGACGGCATGGCGCGTTCCGCCACCTTCCGCGGGCTCGTGAACCGGATCGAGGCCAGCAACCTGTTCGTCTATGTGTCGCTCAGCCCGATCATGAAGGCCAACCTCGCCGGCAAGCTGACGTGGATGACCCGCTCCGGAGTGTTTCGGTACGTGCGCGCGACGATCAATACCGAACAGAATCTCGATCAGATGATCGCCACGATTGCGCACGAGCTGCACCACGCGGTGGAAGTGCTGGAAGACGAGAGCGTCAGTGATCAGCGCAGCCTGCAGGAGCTCTACAAGCGCATCGGCCGGCCGAGTCATTCGGGCAACAACGCCGGTTGGGAAACGGTGGCGGCGCAGGAAACCGGATTCCGTGTGCGTCGCGAGCTCCTGTCGGCGGCGGCGGAAAGGAAGGCGGCATACGCGACGGCACTCGCTCAATCGTGACGTTAGAGTCGGTTCCTGTTATGCTGTGACAGGCAAGCGGGCCCACTTTCGTCCTCCGCTTGGCTCAATCCCAAGCGCATGTACGAGGACTACTACGGATTCGTCCAGCCGCCGTTCAGCCTGACGCCGGATCCGAGGTTCCTGTACCGCAGCGAGTCGCACGACCTCGCGCTCCAGCAAGTCTGGCAGGCCATCCGCCGCAAAGAAGGCTTCATCGTCCTTACCGGCGACATTGGCACCGGCAAGACCACGCTGTGCCGGACGCTACTCGAACAGTTCGACGAAACGACCTTCACGGCGCTCATCCTCAACCCGTTTCTCTCCGTCGAGGAACTGCTGCGCGAAGTGCTCCTCAGCTTCGGCATCGTGTCGAAGGACGCGCTGAGGTCGGGCCGCCTGTCGACGGCCAGCAAGCACGAGCTGGTTCGCACGCTGCACGACTTCCTGCTGTCGCTCGTCCCGCTGCACGGCAGCGCCGTGTTGATCATCGACGAAGCGCAGCACCTGTCGCCGGACGTGCTCGAAGAGATTCGCGTCCTCTCGAACCTCGAGACCAACGACCAAAAGCTCCTGCAGATTGTGATCGTCGGCCAGTTGAACCTGCTCGACGTGCTGCACAAGGCCGAACTACGGCAGCTCGATCAACGGATCTCGATCCGATGCTCGTTGAAGGCGCTGACCCGCGAAGAAGTCGAGGCCTACGTGACGCATCGGCTGTGGGTGGCCCGCAGTTCGACATCGGTGCTGTTCACGCCCAAGGCGTTCGATCTCGTGCACGTGCTCTCGGCCGGCGTGCCGCGCGTGATCAACCTGCTCTGCGATCGATCGCTGATGATCGCGTGCGAGAAGCAAACTAGCCGCATCGCCGAAGAACACGTCGTGCATGCCGCCGGTCAGCTTGGCCAAGAGATTCCAAAGGGCAAGGTCAAGGGTGAACGCGAGGAAGGCGCGCCGGAGCCGTCGCGGCGACCCCTGGTGATCGCCGCCGTGCTTGCGCTGATTCTTCTCGCCGCCGCGGTGTTCGTGCTGATCGGCAATCCGCTGGAGCTTCTCGAGCCCGAAGTCACGGCGGCGCTACCGCGCGTCGAACAACGATGGCTGCCGGCTCACATCGCACCATTGCCGGCGCCGACCGGGAAGCCAGTGCCTGCTCCGCCGCCAGTGCCGGGGTCGTTTTCGGTGTTGATCGGGACCTACGATTCCGCGCGACAGGTCGAGCTCGTCGAGCGCGGGCTCATCCTGCAGAAATTGCCGGTCTACATGCTCGACGTGCTGATGGCGCCAGGCGATCTGCAGCGCCGGGTGTTGGTGGGCCGTTATGCGACCCGCCAGGAAGCAGAGAAAGCGCAGGCGTCGCTCGGACCGCCGATGATGAGCCTGTCGCGCGTGATTCCCGGTGCGCAAGAGCGGCTTCGCGTCATTCCCTAGCTATTCGCGATCCCTGTAGAACTTCTTCATCGACTGGCTGACGGTCTTGAACTTGCGCTTGACGTTAATCTGGTCGCGCACGCTCTTCCTCATCTCCAGCGCCTGCGATTCATCCTGCAGCTTCACGTAGCTTTCCAGCCGGCCAGGCGCGAGCGTGCCGTCTTCGATGGCCTGCTTGACCGCGCAGCGTGGTTCCTCGCGATGCCGGCAGTCGGTGAAGTGGCAGCCGGCGGCGAGCGTCTCGATGTCTTCGAACGTTTCCCTCGCGTGCTCGGGTTGCGTCCACAGTTGCAGCTCGCGCATCCCTGGCGTGTCGATCAGGAGGCCGCGATTGTCGGGTAGGACAATGAGATGGCGATGTCGCGTGGTATGACGGCCGCGCGAATCGTGGACGCGCACTTCCTTGGTCTTGAGCATGTCTTCGCCGACGAGGGAATTGACCAGGGTGGACTTGCCGACCCCTGACGACCCCAGCAATGCGCCGGTCGTGCCGCGGCCCAGGTAGCGCTCGATCGACCTCGACCCCACTGCCCGTCTTCGCGCTGACCGCGTGAACAGGAATCCCAACCGCCAGGGCCTGGATCTCGTCCATGTCGTCAGACAAATGATCGGCAATGTCGGACTTGTTCAGGATGACGACCGGGTTCGCCCCGCTTTCATGGGTCGAGCACGAGGTACCGCTCGAGCCGGCGCGGGTTGTAGTCGCCGTCGAGGCCCATCACGATGAACACGGTGTCGATGTTGGCGGCGACAATCTGCTCTTCGGTGAGCTCGCCGGCCACCTTGCGCGAAAACTTGCTGCGCCGCGGCAACACCGCCTCAATCGTGCCCGTCGCCTCGCCGGGCGACGGCTTGAGGGCCACCCAGTCGCCCACGGCCGACAACTCTTCCTTGGCGAGCGCCTGGTGACGCATCCGGCCGGCATGCTGCGCCTGCACCTCGCCGGCCTCGGCGTAGACCCGGTAAATGTAGTTAAACTCAATCGCCACGCGGGCCGGGACCAGGCCTTCGGCCGCGTGGGGCGCGAACGCGCGCGCCCAGTCGTCGTTCCATCCAAGATCGATCAAGTCAAACGGCACGTGTCGTAAGGATAACAGGGGCTCCTATGCTGCACGACCTCAAGCACGCGTATCGAATGCTGTGGCAATCCAAGGGCTGGACGCTGGTGGTCCTGCTCTCGCTCGCCATCGGCATCGGCGCTACGACGGCGCTCTTTACGGCCGTCAACGGGCTGCTACTGCAGACCATTCCGATTCGCGAGCCGCAGTCCCTCGTCATCCTAAAGTGGAGCGGCAAGAACAACATGGTCCGCTCGTCGAGCGACTACGGATTCTCACTCCCCCACAACGGCCAGAACGTCCGCAGCACGTTCTCCAACGCGACGTATCAGCAACTCAGGGCCGCCAATCAGACGATGACCGACCTCATCGCCGGCACATCGCTCGAGTCGTTCAACTTCGCGTCGGACGGCGGCTCGGAGATCGCCACCGCGTTCGGCGTATCGGGAAATTACTTTAAGGTGCTCGGCGTCTCCGCCGCGGTTGGCCGAACGATCGAGGAGTCGGACGACAAGTCCGGAGCCGAGCCGGTCGCCGTTCTCAGCCACGGCTTCTGGCAGCGCCGCTTCGCCGGTGACACGTCGATCGTCGGCAAGACGGTTCGGTTGAATAACACCCAGGTGACGATCGTCGGCGTGCTGCCGGCCTCGTTCATCGGGATTCAGCGTATGGCGGAGACCAGCCGCGACGTCTTCGTGCCGTTTGTCATCGAACCGCAATTGATCCTGTTCATCCCCGGGCCTGCCGGGTCCAGTGCGGTAAAGCCCCGCGTGGAGGAGCCCACCAATTGGTACTTGCAGATCGCCGGCCGGTTGAAACCCGGCGCGACGATCGAGCAGGTGAAGGGCAACCTGGCCGGCCCGTTCGAGCAGGCAGCGCGTGCGGGGATGGAGTCCTACTTCGCCGCCCTCACCGACGATCAGCGCAAGCTGTCTCGCAATCAGCGCGAAGGGAACGACGTTCCCGAACTGCTGGCGCTGCCGGGCGCGCGGGGAATCTACGATCTCGATCGCACCGCCTCCCGATCGGCGTCGGTGCTTGGCGCGATTGTCGTGCTGTTGCTGCTCATCGTCTGCGCGAACGTGGCGAACCTGCTGCTGTCGCGCGCGGCCGCGCGATATCGCGAGGTGTCGGTGCGGCTGTCGATGGGGGCGTCACGGCGGCGGCTGGTGCGCCAGCTGCTCACGGAAAGCCTGCTGCTATCGGGTACCGGCGGCGCGCTCGGCATCGGGCTCGCCTACTGGACCAAGAAGCTGCTGCCGTTCGGCCAGAACACGGCGATCGATTGGCAAGTGCTGGCGTTTGTGGCCGGCATCAGCATGCTGACCGGATTGACGTTCGGGTTGATTCCGGCACTGCGCGCGACGCAGGTCGATCTCGCCAGCGCCATGAAGGAAAACAGCCGCAGCGTCGTGGCGTCGCGTACGTGGCTCAGCAAGGCGCTGCTGATCACCCAGGTCGCGGTGTCGGTCATGCTGTTAATCGGCGCCGGCCTCTTCGTTCGCACGCTGCAGAATCTCCAGTCGGTCGACATCGGCTTCAACGCCTCGAACATTCTGATGTTCCGCGTCAACCCGGCGCTCAATCGTTACTCGGCGGAGCGCATGACGCAGCTGTATCAGCGGATGCAGTCGGCGCTCGAGACCCTCCCTGGCGTGCGCTCGGTGTCGTTTACGCGCAATGCGCTGTTATCGGGCAGCACCAGCATTACGGGGATCTACCGGCAAGGGCAGGCGGAGAAGCAGGCCAAGGACATCCATTACATGGCCGTAGCGCCGCAGTTCTTCGACACCATGCAGATCCCGATCGTGATCGGCCGCGACTTCAACGATCGCGACGCCGCCGACCCGGAGACCTCGGCGATCATCAACGAGACGGCCGCGAAGAAGTACTGGCCGAATGAGAACCCGATCGGCCAGCGCCTCGGGCAGAGCCTCGAAGAGAGCGGCAAGACCGAAATCATCGGCGTTATCCGCGACACCAAGTACGACAGCGTTCGCGATGCCGCGCCGGCGACGATGTATACGCCGATCAGGCCGGGGACGCGATCGCTGACCGTGATGGTACGGACCGCGGCCGATCCGGCGAGCCTGACCGAAACCGTGCGTTCCGCGATGCAGCAGGTCGATCCCGACGTGCCGATGACCGGCATCACGACGCAGAGCGATCAGGTAGAGGCTCGATTCGCGCAGGAGCGCCTGTTCGCGCTCGCCTACTCGCTGTTCGGCGCACTGGCGCTGCTGCTGGCGTGCATCGGGTTGTTCGGGCTGATGTCGTACAGCGTGTCGCGCCGCACCAACGAGATTGGCATCCGCATGGCTCTGGGAGCGCAGCGCGCCGGAGTGGTCGGCATGGTGCTGCGCGAGTCGATGATCATGGTCGCCATCGGCGTGGTGATCGGCCTTGCCGGCGCGCTCGCGAGCGGACGGTTCGTGGAAAGCGTGTTATTCGGCCTATCGACGACGGATGTGTGGACGATCAGCAGCGCGATCGCGGTGACGATCCTCGTGTCGCTCGCCGCGGGTTATTTACCAGCGCGGCGAGCAGCACGAGTCGATCCGATGGTTGCGCTTCGTTACGAATGATCCTTGTCCATCCGCCTAAAGGCGGACTCCACCTGTCGCTAATCGACTCGCAATGCGACTAGCGGATCGACCTTTCCTGCCCTGCGGCCTGGAATCCACGTGGCGAGGAAGGCGATCAAGGTCAGCGTCAATGGCACGGTGATGAACGTGATCGGATCGAGCGGCGAGATGCCTGGCAACAACGTCCGCACCGCGCCGATCGACCCAAAGGCGCCAAGCGCCAGCGCCAGGCCGATCGCCAGGCCGATCGCGGTCAGCTTCATGCCCTGTCCGACGATCATGTTGAGCAGAGACGAGGGCGACGCGCCGAGGGCGAGTCGGATGCCCATCTCCTGCGTGCGCTGGCTCACCGCGTACGCCATCACTCCGTAGAGCCCGATCGCCGCCAGCAACAAGGCGAGCACGCCCATGGCGCCGAGCAGGTTGGCCGCCATCCGCTGCGCGAACACCGCGACTTGCATGTGCTCGCTGACGGTGCGCGCGTCATACACGGGCAGTGTGGCATCGAGTGCGCGAATCGCGTTACGGATCTCCGCCACCATCGGCGCGGGACTGCCCGACGCCCGCGCGAACAGCCGCAGCGTGCTGACCTCGTTGCGCGACATCGCCAGGAACAACTGCGCCCGCGGCCGCTCGTTGATGCTGCTGTATTTCGCGTCGGCCACGATGCCGATCACTTCGGCGGCGTTCGGCCCGAATCGAACGCGGCCGCCAAGAGCTTTGCCTTCCGGCCAGTAGCGCCGCGCCATGGCCTCGCTGATCACCACGGTGCGCGGTGATTCCAGCGTGTCGGTGCTGTTGTATTCGCGGCCGGCGCGGATCGGAATGCCCATCGTCTTGAAATAACCCGAGCCGATGGTCGAGTAGTTGATGACGATCTCTTCGTTCTCGCGCGGCACGTAGCCATCGATGCCGACGCTGGTGGAGTTGTTGCCGCCAAAACCCAGCGGGATGCGCGATCCAAACGCGGCGGACTCAATGCCGGGCAGCGCTTCAATGGCTTCAATGGTGCGCCGCTGGAAGTCGCGATTGCGCTCGCCGGTGTAGCCGCTCGGGAACATGTCCATCGACGCGGTCACGAGACGATCGGCGTCAAAGCCGGGCGACAACGCCTGCGCGGCAATGAAGCTGCGGAGAAACAGTGTTGCGCCGACCAGCAACACCAGGCACACCGCCAATTGGGCCACGACCAGGGTGTTGCGGAGCCTTCCCGTGGTCCGACCGCCGCTGCCGCTGCGGCCCTCCTCTTTCAATGCATTGATCGTCTGCGGGCTCGATGCCTGCAGCGCCGGCGCCAGCCCGAAGATCACACCGGTGACAAGCGACACACCGACCGCAAACATCAACGTGGTGGTGTCCATACGCAGGCCGAGATCGAGCGGCATGTCCACCGGCGGCGCAAACGCCATGATCACGTCCATCGTCCAGTACGCCATCGCCACGCCTGCAGTGCCGGCGACAATTGCCAGCAGCAACGATTCGGTCAGCAGCTGGCGAACCAGCCGCGTCCGGCTCGCACCGAGCGACAGGCGCACGGCCACCTCACGGCGGCGGCTCACCGCCTTCGATAAAAGCAGATTCGCAACATTGGCGCACGCGATCACGAGCACTAGCGCGACGAGGATCGACAGCACCGCGAGGATCGGCGCCAGCACGGTGGCCGCGCCGAACGGCGCCTCCCAGGTCTGGACGATGCGCAGGCGGCGGCCCTCGTTAAATTGCGGGTGCTCCTGCTCGAGCTGCGCCATGATCGACGTGGCTTCCGCCTGCGCCTGCTCCTGCGACACGCCCGGTTTCAAGCGAACGATCGACTGCATCCAGCCGTTGCCGCGCTGCGAGATGCGATCGCCGCCCATCATTTCGCGCTGCATCGCGAGTGGCACCCACGCGGCCGAGGACACGCCGAGGAACGAGCCGAGGAAACCTTCGGGAGTGACGCCGATGATGGTCATCGGCACGTTGTTGATGGTCGCGCTCTTGCCGACAATTGCGGGATCGCCGCTGAAGCGGCGCTGCCAGTACGCGTGGCTGATCACCACCACCGGGTGACCGCCGGGGGTCACATCATCTTGTGGCGTGAACAGGCGGCCGGCTGCGGCACGCAGGCCCATGACCTGGAAGTAATTGCCGCTGACCAGCGCACCCCAGGTGCGCTCGGCGGTGTCGTCCACCGCGAAGTTGAACGTTTGATCGTCCTGGGCCACCACGTCCACGAGCGTGGCACGATCGCGGAAATCCTGGTAATTGGGATACGACCACGAGCGGCTATCCCCTTCGCGGTTCTCCATGGCCGCGATGCGGATGGTCCCCGGATCTGCAGCCACAGGGATGGGACGGAACAGCACCGCCTGCACCCACGTAAAAATAGTGGTATTCGCGCCAATCCCGAGGCCGAGCGAGAGGACGGCGGCGATGGTCAGCCCGGGATTCTTCAGCAGCGAGCGGATTGAATAGCGAAAATCCGAGATCAGTGTGGACACAAGTGTCCTCCTGACTGCCGTTAGACGGCGTCAGCCACCGATGAGTTCATCGACAAAGTCCGCACTGACGGCAATAAATGCCGGCGTCCACAGGTGTCCACCCTCGAAAACGTGCTCGGTCACGCTCACGCCCGCAGCGCGGAGCACCTCGAGATCCTTCGCCGCTTGAGCTGCCGAATAGAACTCGTCCTGGGCGCCGCGGCCAAGCAATATTTTCGGAAGGGACGAGGCAAACGGGGCCACGTCTGGCGGGACATCGCTTGCCAACAGCAGCAAGCCGTCGCAAGGACGCTGCACCAGCGCCGCGGTGCGAAAGGCCATCGCCACGCCCTGTGAGAAGCCGACGTAGATCAGCGGACGCGTGATGCCGAATTCATCGGCCACCGCCGTCAGCACGTGGCCGACGTAGTCAACGTTATCGGCAATGGCGTGCTCGCGATCTTCCTTGGTCATCCAACTCGCCACGACAGTGCCGCCGCTCGAGTAGAAGCGATGCAGGCCCTGGATGCTGATCAGGCCGATCGGGCGATCACCGGCGATGCCGCGAAGCACATCCATGTGGATTGCGGCGTTCTCCTTGTAGCCGTGAAAGCCCACGAGCGTGGCACGGCTGTGCTCGGGGATATCGACCAGGTAGCGGCCATGCGTCCGGGCGGAAATGGTCTTGGTCACCATAGAGAGACTGTCCAGCTCATCAGAATGACAATGATATAAAAACTATTGTGAGCCCCGTCGCCTTCCAGCTTCCCGGAGATCCCGAAACTACCGTGGCTGCCGCGCTTTACGCCCCCGCGGAAGACCGCAACCTCGACGCCTTGTTCGTGTTCGCGCATGGCGCCGGCGCCGGCCACTTTCACCCGTTCATGACCGGCTATGCCGAAGGTCTTGCGAATCGCGGGGTCACGGTGGTGACCTTCAATTTTCCTTACATGGAAAAGCGGCGCAAGACGCCGGATCGCGCGCCGGTGCTCGAGGACGCATTCCGCCGCGCCGTACTCGGCGCCGTTGAGCAACGGCACGTCCGCGCGTCGAAGCTGTTCATCGGCGGCAAGTCGATGGGCGGGCGCATTGCGACGCACCTCGGGGCATCGTTGGACAAGTGGCCGCAAGCTCCACAGCCGTCTGGTGTGATCGCCTTCGGCTATCCGCTCGCGCCGCCGCGCAGCAAACGAACCGGCGATCGCGTCGCGCACTTGAAGGTGCTCAAAGTGCCAACATTGATCGTGCAGGGCACGCGCGATCCTTTCGGCGGTCCCGATGAAGTGATCGGAGCGCTCGCCGACGCCCCCACGCCGCCGCCGATCGAGATCCTCCCCGTCGAGGGCGGCGACCATTCGTTCGCGGTGCTGAAATCCAGCGGCCGCGATCCAGCAATGGTGCACGCGGACATCCAGGACGCTGTTGCGGCCTGGATGCAGAAGCAGCGCTAGGCTTTCTGCACGGGCGGGTCGTGATAGCCGTCGTGCAGCTTGACGGCCCTGCCCTTCTTCTTGACCCGCAGGTTGATCATCTCGACGAACACCGAGAAGCCCATCGCAAAGTACACGTAGCCCTTCGGAATGTGCACGCCGAACCCGTCGGCGATCAGCGAGCAGCCGATCAGCAGGAGGAAGCTGAGCGCCAGTACCTTCACGGTCGGGTGCGCATCCACGAACTCGCTGACCGGCCGCGCCGCAAACAGCATGATGCCGACCGCGATGACCACGGCCGCCACCATAATCGACAGGTCGTCGGCCATTCCCACGGCGGTAATCACTGAATCCAGCGAGAAGACGATGTCGAGCAGCATGATCTGCGTGATGACGGCGGCCAGTGTCGGCGCGACCCGCGCGCTGACGTGCCCCTCTTCACCTTCGAGCTTGTCGTGGATCTCGCGGGTGGCCTTGAACAGCAGGAACAGGCCGCCGACGATCAGGATCAGGTCGCGACCGGCGATCGGCCGATTGACCACCATGATCGTGAACAGCGGCGCGGTCAGGCGGGTCATCCACGCGAGGGACATCAGCAGCAGGATGCGCATGCCCATCGCGCCCATCAGGCCGATGCGGCGCGCCTTCTCCTGCGTCTCCTTCGGCAGCTTGCCGGCGAGAATCGAGATGAAGATGACGTTGTCGATGCCGAGCACCACCTCGAGCACGGTCAAGGTGACCAGCGCAATCAAACCATCCGCAGTCAGAAAGGCTTCGAAGTTCATTCGGGCATCAGCAGCCGTTCCACGGGCCGCCCTCCGATGATGTGCTGCTCCACGATTTCGTCGACGTCGGCTTCGGTGACGCGTCCATACCAGACGGTGTCGGGATACACGACCACCGTCGGGCCCTTCTCGCACTGATCGAGGCACCCAGACTTGTTGGCGCGAATGCGGCGGTTGAGGCCGCGTTCGGCAAGCGCTTTCTTGAAAGCTTTCTGCAGGGCTTCGCCGCCCGTGGGATCGCAGCTGCCCCGGACATGCCCCGGCTCACGCCGATTGCAGCAGATAAAGATGTGTTTATCGAATGGCGCCACGGTTACTCGAGCGCCAGCTCAGGACGGCCCTTCAAGCCACCCCACGTTTCCGGGTCCTGCCAGAGCAACGCCCAGAAATAGCGGGCCACATCCTGCTTCGGATATTTGCTCACCAGCTCCTTCACACCCTTGTCGAGCGTGGCGGCGTCGGGAGCTTTCGGCGAGTCGTCTTTGATGAGGCCATCATCGTGGGCGATGCCGAGGGCGTCGAGGAACGCGCCCATCATCGGCCGCTGGTATTCGAGGTGATAGGCGATCAACAGGCGCGCGGCCAGCAGGTCCGATACCTGGGGAAGCCCGGCCAGGTGGCGAGCCTTCTTCTCCACCGGCAACGACAGCACGCTCTTCGGACGGAATTTGATCTGCCTGGCGATCAACGCGACGGCTTCGGCCTGTTCGAGCGCGGCCTGCTCGTCCGACCAGAACGCAGTGGCGGCCGAAGCGCGAAGCTCCGGCTGCATGAGGCGCCACATGCGCGCCGGACGGATCTCTTCGGGCGACGACATACGCGCTCAGTGTACCAGACAATCTCCTGCTCGAATTCATGCGTCACGCTTATCAGATGCCGCGCTTAGAGAGCATCTGGCGATACATGTGCGCACGTTATGGATTCTATGTAGAGGTTCTATTTTTCTTCTGCATCAGCGTGGGCGATAACTGCGCGCATGTTAGATCCGGCGACCTGGGATCACGACGCCTGTGGCGTCGGCCTGATCGCTGATCGGCACGCGCGTCCGAGCCACGAGTGGCTGTCGCGCGGCCTCGAAGCGCTGACGAGGCTGACGCACCGCGGCGCCACCGGCGACGGCCACGGCTCCGCCGACGGCGCGGGTGTGCTCACCGCGATCCCATGGTCGTGGTTTGAAACCGGTCTGCCGCCGGCGTTCATCGACAGCGCGGCCCGCGCGGCCGGCACTTGCTTCCTTCCCGCCGCCGCCACTGAGGCGGCCCGCGCGATCATCTCCGAAGCACTTGAAGAAGAGGGCTGGGGGCAGCTGGTCTGGCGCGAGGTGCCGATCGATGCCTCGGTGCTGGCGGCCGCCGAACGGGCGAGCCGGCCACTGGTCCAGCAGGTCTTTGCCCTGCACCAATCGAGTCCGCTGTGGACGGCGGCCCGGCAAGAGCGCTCGCTCTATCGCGCGCGCGTGATGGCCGAAGCCCGCCTCGCCGCGCGTGCCCTACACGACGCAGCCATCGTGTCGCTGTCCACCAGGACGATGGTCTACAAGGCGCTGGTGGCGCCGGTGGATCTCGATCGCTTTTATCCGGATCTCGCCGACGGGCGCTACGAAACGACCTTCACTATTTTCCATCAGCGGTTCAGCACCAACACCTTTCCGCAGTGGGCGCTGGCGCAACCATTCCGGTCGCTGGCACACAACGGCGAGATCAACACCATTCTCGGCAACCGCCTGCACGCGCGCCGCCGCCAGGCGGATCGGTGTGCGATGCCCGACGTATCGGGCGAGGCGGGACCGCTCGTGCGGTTGCACGGCAGCGATTCGCAGAGCCTCGACGATATGGTCGAGCACCTGCGCCAGGGCGGACTCAGCCTGGCCCACGCGTTCGCGCGGGTGCTGCCACGGGCGTGGGAGCACGACCCGGCGTTATCGGCTCGCGAGCGCGCGTTCGAGGCATACCAAGCCACCACCTGCGAGCCGTGGGAAGGACCTGCCGCCATCGCGTTTGCCGATGGCCGCCAGGTCGGCGCCGTGCTCGACCGCAACGGCTTTCGGCCGGCCCGCGTGCTGACCTCGAAAGATGGACTGGTGTGCGTGGGATCGGAGAGCGGCATCTTCGATATTCCCGAACAGAGCGTTGAACGCCGCGATCGCCTCGGTCCCGGCGAAATGCTCGTTGTCGATCTTGAGAGTGGACGCCTCCTTGAGAACACTGGGCTCAGGCGGGCGATGGCGGCTGAACAACCATATCGGGCATGGGTTCAGGTTGCGATCAGCGAGATCGGCGACCCTCCCGAACCCGAGCCGATCGAGTCTCCGTCACTCTTCCATCAACGGGCATTTGGGTACACCTCTGAAGAGATCGAGTTAATCCTCCGACCCATGGTCGAAGATGGCAAGGAAGCGATCGGATCGATGGGCGACGACACCCCGCTGGCGGTGTTGAGCTCGCGGCGGCGGTTGCTGCCCGACTTCTTCCGCCAGCGATTCGCGCAGGTCACCAATCCGCCGATCGATTCCCTGCGCGAGCAGTCGGTGATGTCGCTGCGCACGGTGTTTGGCCGGCGCGGCCGCCTGCTCGACGAAACGGCGCTCGATTGCCGCATGGTGATGTGCGAATCGCCGATCCTGACGCTCGGCCAGCTCGACGCGCTGCACGCGCAACCGGAGCGTCCCGCGCTGACCTTGTCGATGACCTACGACGTTGCCGGGGGCGCGTTCGCGTTCCGATCGGCGCTCGAACAACTGTCGCGTGACGCAGTCGCGGCCGTTCGCAGCGGCGTGGTCATCCTGGTGCTGTCGGATCGAGACGTCGATCGCGACCGCGCGCCGTTAGCCGCTTTGCTCGTCACCAGCGTGGTCGCCCAGGCGCTCGATCGCGAAGGCCTTGGCACGCGCGCTGGCCTCGTCATCGACACCGGCGAAGTGCGCGACGCGCACCAGGCGGCGGCGCTGCTGGCCTTCGGCGCGTCCGCGCTGTGCCCCTGGCTGGCATATACGACCGCCGAACGCGTCGCCGCGAAGGCAGACCTCGGGCCGCGCGAAGCCGTGACGCAGTACCGCGACGCACTCCAGCAAGGCATGCTCAAGACCATGTCGAAGATGGGCGTCTGCACGGTGGCCGCCTATCAGGGCAGTCACTTGATGGAGATCGTCGGCCTGCATCGCTCGTTTGTGGACGATTGCTTCAGCGACACGGCGGCGATCACCGGCGCGGTGACGCTCGAGGAAATCGCCACGGAGAGCGTGCGCTGGCACCGCGAAGCCGCGAGCGTGACGAGCGATCTGCTGCCGCATCCTGGCTTCCACGGGTTCCGGCGCGACGGCGATTACCACTCGTGGAACCCGGCGTTGGTGAAGCAATTCCATCATGCGGTCGAACAGCAGCAGCCGGACGCCTACGCGCAGTTCGCGACCCTGGTGCACGACCGTCCGGCGGTGTCGATTCGCGATCTGCTGGACTTCACGCCGCAATCGCCGATCGCGGTCGAGGAGGTCGAGCCGGTCGAGCGAATCTGGACGCGCTTCTTTGCCTCGGCCATGTCGGTGGGCGCGCTGGGTCCTGAAGCGCACCGCACGCTGGCCGAAGCGATGAACCGCATTGGCGCCCGCAGCAACAGCGGCGAAGGCGGTGAGGATCCGGAGCGGTACGAACAACCTGGCGCCGGCGATTGGGGCAACAGCTCGACCAAGCAGGTGGCGTCGGCACGATTCGGCGTGACACCGTCGTATCTGCTCTCCGCCAGCGAGCTGCAGATCAAGATGGCGCAGGGATCGAAGCCCGGCGAAGGCGGGCAGATTCCGGCCATCAAGGTGGTGGATCACATCGCGCGGCTGCGGCGCGCGCAGCCGAACACGCCGCTCATCTCGCCGCCTCCGCATCACGACATCTACAGCATCGAGGACCTCGCCGAGCTCGTCTACGACTTGCGATCGTTGCATCCATCGGCCCGCATGAACGTGAAGCTCGTGGCCACGTCCGGCGTGGGCATCATCGCCGCCGGGGTGGTGAAGGCCGGCGCGGATGCGATCCAGATCAGCGGTCACGACGGCGGCACCGGCGCGTCGCCGCGCGGCTCGATCAAGCATGCCGGGCTGCCGTGGGAAGCGGGCCTGCTCGACGCGCATCGCGTATTGCTGGCGCGCGGCAGCCGCCACCGGGTGATCCTGCAGACCGACGGCGGCTTCAAGACCGGCCGCGATGTGGCGATGGCCGCGGCGCTCGGCGCGCAGGAGTACGGCTTCGGCACGGCGGCGCTCGTGGCCATCGGCTGCGTGATGGCGCGGCAGTGCCACTTGAACAGTTGTCCCGCCGGTATCGCCACGCAGAAGCCGGAGCTGCGCGCGAAGTACCAGGGCACGCCGGATCAAGTGATCGCCTACTTCCGGATGGTGGCGGAGGACGTGCGCCGGATCCTCGCAACACTCGGGTTACGCACGCTCGACGACCTTGTTGGCCGGGTCGATCTGTTGCGGCCACGGGACTCGGCAGCGGCGATGCGACTCGACCTCGAAGCCATGCTCGCGCCCATCCGCGCTGCCGAGCCACTCGACGGCACTATCGATCGTGACGGCGGGCCGGCCGGATCGCACACCTTGAATGGGCGGCTGCTCGCTCAAGCACTGGATCATTTCTCGACTGGCGCCGTGATCCGCGAAACGGTTCGCAATACCGATCGCGCGGTTGGCGCGACGTTGTCCGGCGCCATCGCCCGTAAGTTCGGCGATACCGGCCTGCCCCAGGCCACGATTCGCATCGAGCTCGCCGGCAGCGCCGGCCAGTCGCTCGGCGCTTTCGGCGTGCCCGGGGTCGAAATTGCGGTGACTGGGGATGCCAACGACGGGGTCGCCAAGGGACTGTGCGGCGGTACCGTGTCGATCGCACCGCCGACAGACACCGCGCTTTCCGCCCAGGTCCTGATCGGCAACGCGGCGCTCTACGGCGCCACCGGAGGCCGATTGTTCGTGGCGGGGCGCGCCGGCGAGCGATTTGCCGTTCGCAACAGCGGCGCCACGGCCGTGGTCGAAGGTGTCGGTCATCACGGCTGCGAGTACATGACCAACGGCACCGTGGTTGTGCTTGGCGGCACCGGGCTCAACTTCGCGGCCGGCATGACCGGCGGCGTGGTGTTCGCCTACGACCCGGATCGTGTGCTCGATGGCCGGCTCAATACCGAGCTCGTCACCATCGGCGGACTCTCCGAAGAAGACGAGGCGGTGGTTCTCCAACTGCTGATCGATCATCGCGCCGCCACCGACAGCGCCCTTGCCACGCGCCTGCTCGAGAACTGGCCCAACACCGTGATGGCGTTCTGCCGGGTGACGCCGAAGGCGGCTGGTGTGGTGATCGCGGACCGCCCCGTTGCCGTGCCTGCAAGATTGCGAGCGTAACCCTTGAACTCCTTGAACCGCTTGAACCCCTTGAACCGGCGAGGATCATGAACACAGCTGATGTCGCGTGGATGCTGATGGCGTCAAGCATGGTGCTCTTCATGACGCCGGGGCTGGCCTTTTTTTATGGCGGGATGGTCTCGGCCAAGAACGTCATCTCCACCATGCTCCAGTGCTTCATCGCCGTCGGCGTGGTCAGCGTGCTGTGGATCGTCGTCGGGTTCAGCCTGTCGTTTGGCGACAGCCTCGGCGGCATCGTCGGCAATCCGATGACCTACTTCATGTTTCAAGGCGTGTCCGAAGCCACCGATCCCCGGCTCTCGCCGACGATTCCGCTGCTGCTCTTCGCGCTGTTCCAGTTGAAGTTCGCGATCATTACGCCGGCGCTCATCACCGGCGCCTTTGCGGAGCGGGTTCGCTTCGCGCCCTACCTGCTGTTCGTCACGCTGTTCACGCTGCTGATTTACGCGCCGCTCGCGCATTGGACCTGGCACCCCGACGGCTTCCTCCGTCAGTGGGGCGTGCTGGATTTTGCCGGCGGCACCGTGGTGCACATGTCGGCGGGACTGGCGGCGCTGGCCGGCGCGCACGTCCTCGGACGCCGGCAGAGCCATCTGGCGGGAGAGGCCCACGTTCCGGCGCACATTCCGTTCATCATTCTCGGCACCGGCATGCTGTGGTTCGGGTGGTTTGGCTTCAACGCCGGATCGGCGCTGGCGGCCAACGCCACGGCGGTGCTCGCGTTTGCCACCACGAACACCGCCTCGGCGGCGGCGATGATGGCGTGGATCGGTTTTGAATCGATGCGCGGCCTCAAGCCGTCGGCCATGGGCGCGTGCATCGGCGCGGTGGTCGGTCTCGTGGCGATCACGCCGGCCGCCGGTTTCGTATCCGTACCGGCCAGCATCGCAATCGGCGTGCTGGCCGCCGCGGCCAGCAACGTCGCGCTGCACTGGAAATCGAAGTCGACCATCGACGACACGCTCGACGTGTTCCCCTGCCACGGCGTAGGCGGCATGGCGGGCATGGTGTTAACGGCGGTATTCGCCAACGACGGCGGCCTCTTGACCACCGGCAACAGCAAGCTGCTCTTCACGCATCTCACGGCGCTGGCCATCGTATCGGCCTTCACCTTCGGCGGTTCGTGGCTGATTTACAAGTTCGTTGATCTGGTGACGCCCCTGCGCGTGGACGAGCACCACGAGCAGCTGGGCCTCGACCTGTCCCAACACGGCGAGAACTACGGCTTCTTCGACGCGGCGTTGTAGGAATCGGGGCCCGAGATCCCATCACGATCCCCGATCCCCCCGATCCCCGATCCCCGATCCCCGATCCCTATAGAATCCCTTGCATGAGCGCGCAGCAAGCGAACTTCTTCGATCAGGTCACGCAGTACTTCAACGAGGCGGCCAGGTTCACCAACTTCCCCAAAGGACTGCTGGAGCAGATTCGCGTCTGCAACAGCGTTTACCGGTTCGACTTCCCGTTGCGCCGCAACAGCGGTGACATCGAAGTGATTCGTGCCTGGCGAGTCGAGCACAGCCATCACAAGATGCCGGTCAAAGGCGGCATCCGCTATAGCCCTGATGTGTATGAAGAGGAGGTGATGGCGCTGGCCGCGCTGATGACCTATAAGTGCGCGATTGTGGACGTGCCCTTCGGCGGGGCGAAGGGCGGCATCAAGATCGAGCCGAAGGACTATTCCCTCGACGAACTGGAACGCATCACGCGGCGTTACGCAGCAGAGCTGACCAAGAAGAGCTTTCTCGGTCCCGGCATCGACGTGCCGGCGCCGGATTACGGCACCGGCGAGCGCGAGATGGCGTGGATTGCCGACACCTACGCGGCGCTCAACCCCGGACAGCTGGATGCACTCGGCTGCGTCACCGGCAAGCCGATCACCCAGGGCGGCGTGCGCGGCCGCAAGGAAGCGACGGGACGCGGACTGTATTTTGCGCTGCGCGAAGCGTGCAACGAGCCCGAGGAGATGAAACGGCGCGGCCTGTCACTCGGCCTCGACGGCAAGCGGATCATCGTCCAAGGCCTGGGCAACGTCGGCTATCACGCCGCGAAGTTCTGTCGCGAGGGCGGCGGCCTCATCACCGCGATCGCTGAGCGCGAAGGCGCGATCACCAATCCGAAAGGCCTCAACGAAGACGAGGTCTTCAACCATCGCAAGGCCACCGGTTCGATCTTGAACTTTCCGGGCGCGACCAACATCACCGATTCGAAAGCCGCCCTTGAGCTCGAGTGCGACGTGCTGCTGCCGGCCGCGCTCGAAAGCGTGCTCACCGGCGACAATGCGCCGCGCATCAAGGCGAAGATCATCCTCGAAGGCGCCAACGGTCCCACCACGCCTGAAGCAGATCCGGTGTTTCGACAGAAAGGGATCCTCGTGATCCCCGATATCTATTGCAACGCCGGCGGCGTCACGGTGTCGTACTTCGAGTGGCTGAAGAACCTGTCGCACGTCCGCTTCGGCCGCATGCAGAAACGCCACGAGCAGGCCAACGAGCTGAGCATGCTCAGGGCCATCGAGCAGGCGACCGGACGCAAGTTCAGCGACGCCGAGCGTGCCGGGTTTGCCAAGGGCGCGGACGAACAGGACCTGGTCAACTCAGGGCTGGAAGAAACGATGATCGCCGCGTTTCACGAGCTACTGACCGCGCAACGGCAAACCAAGGGCGTTCCCGATCTCCGCATCGCGGCGTTCCTGATCGCAATCCAGAAGGTGTCGCGAAGTTACGTCGAGATGGGCATCTTCCCGTAACGCACCAACGCACCCGTGAAGGGCTCTGCTATTCGTCAGATTTCTTCGGCCGCATGTTGTTGGCGAGGATCCGCTTACGGAGGCGGATGGCCTTCGGCGTGACCTCGACGAGCTCGTCATCGTTGATGAACTCGATGGCCTGCTCGAGACCCATGATGTGCGGCGGCACCAGGCGGATGGCCTCATCCGCGCCCGAGGCGCGCATGTTGCTCTGCTTCTTTTCCTTCGTCACGTTGACGTCGAGATCGTTGTCGCGCGAGTTCTCGCCGATCATCATCCCTTCGTAGACCGTGGTACCCGGTTCGATGAAGATGACGCCGCGCTCCTGCAGGTTCGCGAGCGCATATGCGGTGGCCACACCCGTGCGATCGGCGACGAGCGCGCCGGTTTCGCGCGACGGGATGGGACCATGCCAGGGCTCCCACCCGGCGAACAGGTGGTTCATGATGCCGGTGCCCTTGGTTTCGGTGAGGAACGTCGACCGGAAGCCGATCAGGCCGCGCGCGGGAATCCGAAATTCCATCTTCACTCGACCGCTGCCATGGTTCACGAGATTGGTCATAATGCCCCGGCGCGTGCCGCAGCCGGAAATCACCACGCCCTGATAATCCTCGGCCACGTCGATCGCGAGGTCCTCGACCGGCTCCATGCGAACGCCGTTGATCTCTTTGACGACGATTTCGGGGCGCGACACCTGGAGCTCGTAACCTTCGCGGCGCATCATCTCGATCAGGATCGCGAGCTGCAATTCCCCGCGGCCGAGCACCTTGAACTGTTCGGGCGTATCGGTGGGTTCAACCTGCAGCGACACGTTGCCCAGCAGCTCCTTCTCGAGCCGCTCCTTCAGGTGGCGCGACGTGACGTACTGGCCGTCGCGCCCGGCTACCGGCGAGTTGTTGATGCCGAAGATCATCGAGATGGTCGGCTCGTCGATGGCGATCGGCGGAATCGCGACCGGGTTCTCGGCATCGGCAATGGTCTCGCCGATGGTGATGTTCTCGATGCCCGCGAGGCAGATGATGTCACCGGCGGAGGCCTCTTCGGTCTCGACGCGTTTGAGGCCTTCGAACGTGAACATCTTGGTGACGCGCGTGGGTTCGATGGTACCGTCGAGCTTGCAGACCGCCACCGGATCGTTCAGGCGCACGCGGCCGTTGAAGATGCGGCCGATCGCAATCCGTCCGAGGTAGTCGTTGGCATCAAGGTTGGCCACGAGCATCTGGAACGGCGCCTTGACGTCGCCGCGTGGCGGCGGCACATGCGAGAGGATCGCCTCGAAGAGCGGCCGCAAATCTTCGCCAGGGACGTCGAGATCGGTGCTCGCGGTGCCGGCGCGCCCGCTCGTGTAGAGCACGGGAAACTCGATCTGCTCCTCGGTGGCATCGAGGTCGATGAACAGATCGAACACTTCGTTGAGCACTTCCTTGGCGCGCGCGTCGGCGCGATCGATCTTGTTGATGACGACGATCGGCGGCAGGCGGCGCTCGAAGGCTTTCCGCAGCACGAAGCGCGTCTGCGGCAGCGGACCCTCGGCGGCGTCGACGAGCAGCACCACGCCGTCGGCCATCGACAGCACGCGCTCTACTTCCCCGCCGAAATCGGCGTGGCCGGGCGTGTCCATGATGTTGATCAGGGTCTCGCCGTAGTGAACCGCGGTGTTCTTGGCCAGGATGGTGATGCCGCGCTCGCGCTCGAGCTCGTTGCTGTCCATGGCCCGCTCTTCGATGCGCTCGTTGGCGCGGAACACGCCACCCTGCCGAAACATGGCGTCAACAAGGGTGGTCTTGCCGTGATCGACGTGGGCGATGATGGCAACGTTGCGGCGGAGCGTGTTCGCTACAGGCGCGGTCTTCTGCGTTAAAGGCATCTCACCAGTATAAGTTATTATCTCCACATGCCCTTGTTCGAATACGCCTGCCGTGCCTGTGACCACCGTTTCGAGCTATTGGTGCGTGAATCGACGAAACTCGAATGCCCGAAATGCTCAGGTACGCACCTCGACAAGCAGTTCTCGGTGTTCGCGGTGAGCGCACCCGCCTCCGGCGGTTCGCGCGACATGGGTCCGGCGCCGTGCGGCTCTTGCGGAGATCCTCGCGGGGCCGGCAGCTGCAGCGTGAACTGAAGAGACCGACGATGGCGGGCCTCAGCTACGTTTGGAGAGCGATGGCTTTAGCCATCGCTCGATCGTCATCACGCGACGGCTAAAGCCGGCGCCCTCCAAACGAGCTTCACGCTTACGCCTCAACCGATTGCCACGCCGGCCGCTGCGAATTCCGCTCAACCACAACTGTCGGTCTCGAACCGTGGCGTCCTGGTCAGCTGGATCGAACGGTCTGGTGATCTCGCCACGCTCAAATTCGCCGAACGCACGGCCTCAGGCTGGACCACCGCGCGCACCATCGCGTCGGGCCGCGACTGGTTCGTCAACTGGGCGGATGTCCCATCGGTGCTCCGGCTGCCCTCGGGCGCCATCGTCGCGCACTGGTTGCAGAAGAGCGGGCCCTCGACATATTCCTACGACGTGCGGCTCTCTCATTCCACGGATGAGGGCAAGACGTGGTCGCCATCGTATCTGCCGCATCGCGATCGGTACTCAGACCGAACATGGCTTCGCGTCGCTGTTCTCCATGGGCGATGGCTTCGGGCTGGTGTGGCTGGATGGCCGCGCGATGAAAGCTGGCGGCGATCACCCTTCGACTCGCCCCGGAGAAAACTCCGGGACTCGCTCAGGGCAGGGTGGAGACGAACACGGCGGAGGCGGCGCGATGAGCGTCTACTTCGCGCAATTCGACAAGGCCTTCAAGCAGATCGCTGAGAGTGCCGTCGACACGCGCGTCTGCGAGTGCTGCCCGACGGCGGCCGCCGTGACCGCTGAAGGCGTTATTACCGCCTATCGCGATCGCAGCGAGCAGGAGATTCGCGACAACTACGTCGCCCGCTTCGTGAATGGGAAGTGGCTCTCACCGCAGCCCGTGTTCAACGACAACTGGAAGATCGCCGCGTGCCCCGTCAACGGTCCGGCCCTGGCCGCCAATGGCAGGAACGTCGCCATGACGTGGTTCACCGTGAAGCAGGATCAGGGCCAGGCATATCTCGCGTTCTCGCAGGATGCCGGCGCCACTTTTGGCGCGCCGATTCGTGTCGATGACGGCGGGTCGCTCGGTCGCGTCGACGTCGAGCTGTTACCCGATGGCGCAGCGCTGGCGACGTGGATAGAGTTTGCGGATCAACCTGTCTCGCCGAAGCCTTTGGGCGGAGGCGGACGCGCACAGTTCCGCGCGCGCCGTATCGATCGCCGCGGCACACGGTCGGCGGCCGTCACCGTGGCCGGCATCTCCGGCAACCGGACCAGCGGCTTCCCGCGCGCGGCGATCGCTAACGGCGAGGTCGTATTTGCGTGGACCGAATCGGCGGATGGCGGCGGCTTGCAGGTCCGCACTGCCGCGGCACGCTTTCCCTGAACAATCGCGCCGATGAAACGTGTCCTTCGCGTTGCGGCGTGGCTCGCATTCCTGCTGGTGCTGGTGATCGCGGGCGTGATGCTGGTGCTGCAAGGTCGGGGCGTCAGTGCGCGGCCGCAGCCATCCTGGATTGAGTCGCAAGCCGCGCTATTCATGCGCGGCTGGATGACCCCTGCCACTTACAAGGGCCTCAAGAATCCGGTCTCGGCAACCGACGAGAACTTCCTCGCTGCGCGCGAGCACTTCGCCGATCACTGCGCCAGCTGTCATGCCAATGATGGCGGCGGCAACACCGAGATGGGCCGCAATCTGTATCCGAAGGCGCCCGACATGCGTCTGCCGCGTACCCAGCAACTGACCGACGGCGAGCTGTTCTACATCATTGAAAACGGCGTCATGCTCACCGGCATGCCGGGATGGAGCACGGGCACGCCCGAAGGTGAGAACGCGAGCTGGCAGCTCGTGCACTTCATTCGCCGGCTGCCGTCGCTGACGCCGGACGATCTGCAGGAGATGGAACGCTTCAACCCGCAATCACGCGAGGCGTTCGAGGAGGAGCAGAAGATCGAGGAGTTCCTCAAAGGCGGCGACCCGCCGCCGGCGGTGCCGCCGATCGATCCGCACGCGGGCCATCAGCCGCAGAAGCCGAAGGACTAGCGAGGCTGCGCCTCAGACCGCCGAGAAAATCTCGCGCAGTGGCTCCGCCTCGCTAGTCGCAGTGTCGTTTTGCCCCGCCTCCGGCGGGCGAGACGTCTTGAAAGGCTGGCCACAAAACTTGACTCATTCATATGGACTTGTGACCTTTCAAGACGTCTAGCGACTCAGGCTAGCGCGTCCCATGCGTGAAGAGAGAGTAGCCTAAACAACATGAGCGACACCGCGCATCCCCACCGGACGCAGTTCAAGGTGCTACGTCCGGTGCCCACCCGCTGGATGGACAACGACCACTACGGCCACGTCAACAACGTGGCGTACTACTCGTTCTTCGATACCGCCGTGAACGGCTTCCTGATTGAGGCGAGCGGCACGGACGTCCGTGACCTGCCGGCGATCGGGGTCGTCGCCGAGTCGGGGTGCCAGTTCCTCCAGGGCGCGAGCTTTCCCGACACGATCCACGCTGGACTTACTGTCGAACGTGCCGGCGCGTCGAGCGTCGTTTACCGGATTGCGCTATTCCGCAACGAAGACGAAGCGCCGTGCGCGGTGGGCCGCTTCGTCCACGTCTATGTGGACAGAATCACGCGGCGGCCGGTGCCGATCCCACCGGCGATTAGAACCGTGGTCGATCAACTGAAATCAGCCTAATGGCGTGTACGTTCGATGTCGAAAGCGGGCCGTTCCTCCGGTAAAATCCTTTCGGGAGCTGAAACACCATGAGCGTTCGATCCTGGTCTTGCACGGTCGCCGGCGTCGTGTTCGTGTTGGGTTGTGCCGCGCCGCTCGGCGCACAAGCGCCGGCCGCGGGCGCCAAACCCGCTACCAAGGGTGCACAGCCTCCAGCCAAGGGCGCGCAACCCGCGGCGAAGGGCACGCGCTGGGTCATACCGCGGACGCCGGATGGCAAACCCGACTTGCAGGGCAACTGGACCAACGAAACGCAGACGCCGCTCGAACGCATGGGCGCGCAGGGCGGAACGCTGACCGACGAGCAGGCCGCCAAGATCGAGAAGCGCGCGCTGGACGTGGAAGAGTTCCGCGATCGGCCGAGCGATCCGAATCGCGGGGTGCCGCCGAAGGGCGGCGAGTCCGGCCGGCTGGCGCCTCCGGGCGATCGATCGTTCATCGAAGTGATTGCCGAAGCGGCCGGTGGCGGGGTGGGCGGCTACAACGGCTTCTGGCTCGACCCCGGTCTCAACGTGATCAGGATTGACGGCGTGGCGCGGAGCTCCATCATCATCGATCCGCCGAACGGGCGACTACCGGCCCGGACCGACGCCGGCAAGAAGCGGCTCGCCGAGCTTAACGCGGCGGCGAAGAAGTTCAGCGAGTTCGACCATCCCGAAGTGCGGCCGCTGGCGGATCGCTGCCTGGTGTCGTTCGGATCGAACGCCGGGCCGCCAATGTTGCCCAACTACTTCTATAACAACAACTACACCATCGTGCAGACGAAGGATCACGTGATGATCCTGAGCGAGATGAATCACGATGCACGCATTATTCGCATGGGCGCCACCGCGCATGCGCCGTCGAGCGTGCGCCCCTGGTTTGGCGATTCGATCGGCCGTTGGGAGGGCGACACCCTGGTGGTTGAAACCACCAACATCCACCCGATGCAGCTCGATCAGACCAGCATCCTGTGGGCGTATCGCGGCGCGTCGCCGAATCTCAAGGTCACCGAGCGTTTCACGCGCACGGGACCTGACACGATCCTCTACCGCTTCACGATGGACGATCCCGAAACGTTCACCGCGCCGTTTACTGGCGAACTGCCATTCAATCGCCTGGACGAGATGGTCTACGAGTACGCGTGCCACGAGGGCAACTACGCGATGACCAACATCCTCGCCGGCGAGCGCTCCAAGGAGCGACGCGAGACCGAACAGAAGAAGCAGCAGTAGCCGCGGCACTGCGCCAACGGGGCTGACGGTATACTGAAGAACGTGATGCACCGTCTCATCGCGCTGCTGTCGGTGGCCGTACTCGGCGCCGCGGCTCCCACGCGCGCGTGGTGCGAGGCCGCCTGCCTCGCGCCCACCGAGAGCAAACAGCACTGCCCGACGCATGAACCGTCGGGCAACACGGCGACCGTTTCCTCGAGCAGCATCGACGACTGCCCCATCCTCGAGTCGGCACGGCCAACGCTTCAAGCGCGTCTCGATCTCCAGGCCCTGGCGATCGGCACGTATGCGCCGGTGCTAGATACCAGCACGCAAGTTACGCCGTCGTCTGTTCGACCTCATAGCGCCTCCACCGTCTTCGAGCGCTGTACGCCTCTTCGGATCTGATCACCGCCAACCGACCGGCCGCCTAAAGGCGGTTCCTCTACACGGTTTCGATTTGGAAGTTGGGTGATCCATGGATCTGGTTTCACGTCGTACGTTCGTAAAGGGTCTGGCCGCCGGCGGTGCAGTCACGGCTGTCAGTGGATGGCCGCAGGCTGCGGCCGCGCAGCCCGGTCAACCGCGTTCGCAGGACACGCTGCGCGGCACCGCGTTCGATCTCGCGATCGGCGAGACGCTGATGAACTTCACTGGCTCGCCGAAGGTGGCGCTCACCATCAACGGATCGGTACCGGGCCCGCTGCTGCGGTGGCGCGAAGGCGACACGGTTACGCTGCGCGTGCGCAACGATCTGGATGAAGACACCTCCATCCACTGGCACGGCATCATCCTGCCCGCCAATATGGACGGCGTGCCGGGCCTCAGTTTCCACGGCATTCGTCCACGCGAGACTTACAACTACACGTTCAAGGTGAAACAGGCGGGCACCTACTGGTACCACAGCCACTCAGGTTTCCAGGAACAACGCGGAGTATACGGACCGCTCGTCATCGACCCCGCGGGCGCGGATCCGATCGCGTCCGATCGCGAGCACGTCATCCTGCTCTCGGATTGGACCGACGAATCACCGGAGCGCGTGTTCGGGCGGCTCAAGAAACAATCCGATTACTACAACTTCAACAAGCGCACGCTCGGCGACTTCTTCAAGGATGTGCGCGCACAGGGCCTGCAGCGTACGCTCGCCGATCGGCAGGCGTGGGGCGAGATGCGCATGAACCCGACGGACATTGCCGACGTCGGCGGCGCCACTTACACACACCTGATCAACGGGGTGAGCCCGAACGGCAACTGGACTGGCCTCTTCAAAGCGGGTGAGCGCGTGCGGCTGCGCTTTATCAACGGGTCGGCGATGAGCTACTTCGACGTGCGCATTCCCGGATTGAAGATGACGGTGGTCGCCGCCGACGGCCTGCGCGTGCATCCCGTCACGGTCGACGAATTCCGGGTCGCCACCGCCGAAACCTTCGACGTCATCGTCGAACCGAGCGGACAGGATGCGTTCACGATCTTCGCGCAGGCGATGGATCGCACCGCGTATGCCGCCGGCACGCTGGCCGTCCGCGCCGGGCTGAAGGCGCCCGTCCCATCGCTCGATCCGCGTCCGTTGCTGACGATGGCGGATATGGGTCACGACATGTCCGCGCATGCGGGACACAACATGCCGCCGTTGCCGCATCCGCCAACCGAGGACAACCCGCTCGTGGACATGCAGACGATGATGCCGGCGTCGAAGCTGGACGATCCGGGTATAGGGCTCCGCGATAACGGCCGAAAGGTGCTCACCTACGCGGACCTGCGCAGCGTCTTTGCCGATCCCGACGGCCGGGATCCGGGACGGACCATCGAATTGCACCTGACCGGACACATGGAGAAGTTTGCGTGGTCGTTCGACGGCGTGAAATTCTCCGACGCGGAACCGCTGCGCCTCACCTACGGCGAGCGCCTGCGCATCGTCTTGATCAACGACACGATGATGACGCACCCGATTCACCTGCACGGCATGTGGAGCGATCTCGAAAACGACGCGGGTGAATTCACCGTTCGCAAGCACACCATCGACATGCCGCCAGGAACGCGGCGCACGTATCGCGTGCGCGCGGATGCGTTGGGACGCTGGGCGTATCACTGCCATCTGCTGTTTCACATGGAAGCTGGGATGTTCCGAGAAGTGAGGGTCGACGCATGATGCGCGCCGGCCTGTTGACGTTCCTGCTCGTCTCGCTGCCGTTGGCGGCCGCAGCCCAGGAGGCCGCCGCGGTCCCGCCGATCACCGACGAGGATCGGCGAGCCGCGTTTCCAGACGTTCATGGACACACCGTCCATGACCGCGCGTTGAACTATCACGTACTGTTCGATCAGC
Organism: uncultured Acidimicrobiia bacterium; assembly: GCA_963784445.1. GTDB lineage: Bacteria > Acidobacteriota > Vicinamibacteria > Vicinamibacterales > UBA2999 > 12-FULL-67-14b. The sequence goes on from CAWARO010000006.1 coordinate 527,860, forward strand.
TCGAGTGGCAATACATCCACGGCGCACAAGGCCTGCGATGGGACACGAGCAACTGGTTCGGCGGCGACATCAATCGCCTGTGGATCAAGTCCGAGGGCGAAGTACTAGACGGCATCGTTGACGAAGCGGAAATCAAGCTGCTCTATGGGCGCGCGTTCGCACGCTGGTGGGAGGTGTTTGCCGGCGTCCGACAGGACATTCGGCCCAGCCCCTCTCATACGTGGCTGGCCGTCGGCGTCCATGGCTTGGCGCCGCAGTGGTTCGAGATCGACGCGAACCTGTATGTGGGTCCATCCGGCCACAGCGCGGCGCGCATCGAAGTCGACTACGACTTGCTGCTCACGAATCGCCTGATTCTGCAGCCGCTGATTGAGCTCAGCCTGGCCGGCAAAGACGATCCCGATCGCGGTATCGGGGCGGGGCTGAGCACCGGCGAAGCGGGGTTTCGATTCCGCTACGAAGTCCGGCGCGAGATCGCGCCTTACGTGGGGGTTGTGTGGCATCAGAAGGTGTTTGGGACTGCCGACTACGCCAGGGCCGAAGGCCGCGAGGTTGGCGGCTGGCACGTGGTCGCCGGTCTCCGGACCTGGTTTTAGCGCCAGGTTGATTAATAGGGGGAGGGGGTATAAGATTGCAGATGTCAGATTGCGGATTTCAGATTGAGAGGAAGTGCCATGGCCCAGCTCGACAAGACCTTCACCATTTCCGGCATGTCGTGCGGCGGCTGCGTCAACAGCCTGACCCGCGTGCTGAAGACCGTTCCCGGCATCGAGCCGCTCAAGATTGAAGTCGGCAAGGCGGCGCTCAGGATCGACACCGACAAAGTGACTGACGACACCGTCAAGGCCGCGGTAGAACGCGCCGGGTTCGAGCTCGTCCAGGGGGCGTGACATGTCTTCCACGGATTGGGGCATCGCGCTCGCCGCGCTGCTGCTAATCGGATTCATCAACTGGTATTTCCTGGGGACGAAGCGCGCCGCCGTGGCCGCGCCGGCTGCGCCAGGCGGCGCCGTGGATGTCACCGTCCGCGTCGAGGGCGGCTACTCGCCCTCGGTGATCGAAGTGCCTGCCGGCAGCCACGTGCGCCTGACGCTCGATCGCCAGGAAGACAATCCATGCTCCGACGAGCTCGTGATTCCCGATTTCGGCATCCGCCGCGATCTGCCCGCCTTCAAGAAGACCGTCATCGAGTTCACCGCAACCCCGGGCACGCACGAATTCAAGTGCGGCATGGGCATGCTGCATGGGTCGATCGTCGCGAAATAGGCAATGACGATGAGCGACGCCACCATCGCGACCGCCACGCCTCAGAAGGTCACGCTGCCCGTCGAAGGCATGACGTGTGCGGCCTGCCAGGCCAACGTGCAGCGCGCGCTCACGGCCGCGCCAGGGGTCAAGAAGGCCGCGGTCAACCTGATGATGCATGAGGCCACCGTGCATTACGACCCCGCGACGACCGATCCCGCGAAACTGGTCGACGCCATCAACGAGACCGGCTACGTCTCCCGGCTCCCCTCGCCTGCCTCGGCCACGGCCGATGACGATGCGCGCGAGCAGGCGCAGGCGCGCGACTACGCCGCGCTGCGACTGAAAGCGATGGTCAGCCTCGTGCTCGGGGCCGTCGCGATGATCGCGTCGATGCCGCTGATGGGAGGTCCCTCGACTACGCTCGGGACAAGCGGCGCACACCCCTCGACTTCGCTCGGGGCAGGTGGTGCCCATGCCAGCGACCCGCTGATCGCGTGGACGATGCGTGTCCTCGATCCGCCGCTGAGAGTGGCGGCGCCGTGGTTGTACGCAATCCCTCCCACGACGCTCACGCTGGCGCTGCTCGCGGCGACCGTGGTGGTGATGGGGTGGGCCGGCCGGCACTTTTATGTCCGCGCGTGGCAAGGACTGCGCCACCGCAATGCCGACATGAACACACTGATCGCGATCGGCACCGGCGCGGCGTTCGTCTATTCGGCGGTTGCGACCGTTGCACCCGGCCTGTTCGTGGCCGAAGGCGCTCGTCCAGATGTGTATTACGAAGCGGTCATTATCATCATCGCCCTGGTCCTGTTGGGCAACGCCATGGAAGCGCGAGCCAAGACCACGACGACGCGTGCCTTGCGGCAGCTGGCGAAGCTGCAACCGTCCACCGCGCGCGTGCGGCGCAATGGACAGGACGTGGATGTGCCGATTGCCGAGGTGCGGAGCGGCGACCTGGTGATTGTCCGCCCGGGCGAACGCATTCCGGTGGACGGCGTCGTCAAGTCCGGCACCGGGGCCGTAGACGAATCAATGTTAACCGGTGAATCGATGCCGGTTGACAAGCGTCCTGGCGATCGCGTGATTGGCGCCACGATCAACACGTCGGGCGCACTCGACATCGAGGCCACCAGCGTCGGCGCGTCGAGCGTGCTGGCGCGCATCGTCACGTTGATGAAGGAAGCGCAGGGATCGCAGGCCCCGATTCAACGGCTGGCCGACCGCATCTCGGCGGTGTTTGTGCCAACGGTACTGTCAATTGCGATCGCTACTTTCGCACTATGGATGATCTTGCCGGCCGAGCCCTCCATCGCCGCGGCACTGACAGCGGCCGTCGCGGTGCTGATCATCGCGTGCCCGTGCGCGATGGGGCTCGCCGTGCCCACCGCAGTGATGGTGGCGAGCGGACGCGGCGCCGCCGCCGGGGTGCTGATCAAGGGCGGCGAACCGCTCGAACGGTTGGCCGAAGTGGACACCGTCGTCTTCGACAAGACGGGAACGCTCACGCAAGGCACGCCGCAGGTGGTGGACTTCGCGTTAATGCCTGGTCACGACAAAGACACGGTTCTCAATACGGTGGCGGCCGTTGAAGCAAGATCGGAACATCCATTGGCAAAGGCGATTGTGGCATTCGCCGGCCAATCCTCCATCCATATAGAGGCCGGCTTTAGCCGGCCGGTCACCGACTTCGTTGCGCATGCTGGCCGTGGCGTAGTGGCGAACGTCAATGACCACCGAATCATCGTCGGAACGCAGCGGCTGCTCGAGGAATCGAACATCGACACGGCGCCGGTGAGAGACATTCTGACTTCCTGGACGAGCCAGGGACGCACCGCGGTGATCGGAGCGATCGATGGCCGCATCGCCGCCGTGTTTGCGATCGCGGACCCATTGCGTCCGGAGGCTCAGGCCGTGGTCTCGTCCCTGCGACGCCGCGGCCTGCACGTGGTGATGCTGAGCGGCGATCGCCGCGCCACCGCCGAGGCGATCGCAAAGCAGGTGGCTATCGACAACGTGATCGCGGAAGTGCTGCCCGACGGGAAGGTTGAGGCGATCAAGTCATTACAACGCGACGGCCGTCGCGTGGCCATGGCCGGCGATGGGTTGAACGACGCGCCGGCGCTGGCGCAGGCCGACGTGGGCATGGCCATGGCCTCGGGCACCGACATCGCCGCGGAAGCGGCGTCGGTCACGCTGATGCGGAACGACCTCACCAGCGTCGAACAGGCCATCGTCCTGGCGCGGAAGACCATGAGCCTCATGAAACAGAACCTGTTCTGGGCATTCATCTACAACGTGGTCGGGATTCCGATCGCCGCGGGTGTGCTCTACCCCGCGTTCGGCATCCTGTTGAGCCCGATCCTGGCGAGCGCCGCGATGGCGTTCAGCTCGGTGAGCGTGGTGTCGAACAGCCTGCGGCTGCGAGGAGTGACCCTGTCATGAGCCACAGAAGGCACAGATGACACAGAAACATTCGCCTGAACACGCTATGGCGGTGGACGCCGACATCAAGGATGCGAACCTGAAGCGGTTGCGCCGCATCGAGGGCCAGGTGCGCGGCCTGCAGAAGATGGTCGAAGGGGATCGCTACTGCCCCGATATCATCACGCAGATCGCGTCAGTACAGGAGGCGCTACGCGGTGTCGGCCGGCAGCTGTTACGCAACCACTTGAAGCACTGCGCGACCACGGCGATCAAGAAAGGCAAGAAGGAAGCCGACGCCACTTACGACGAGTTGTTGGAGCTGATTACTTCAATAAGTCGATAGCCGTCACGAACCGCGGTTCGATGTCCACCGGCACCGAGTTCAGCTTGTCGAGAATCGCTTTCGTTGGTGGCCGCAGCACGCCAAGCGTTTCGATCATCTGCTTCGCCTTTGCGTAGCTGCCCTCGGCCTGCAGGGTCATGATGTCGCGCGTCAACCCCGACACGTTCTCGCGAATCTTCGCCACGTCCACGGTGAACGTGCCGTCGCCGTTGACCTTGAAGCCGCCGTTGTCGAGCAGGTAATTCAACTGGATCGCCTGGCCGCGGCCGTGCGCTTCGTTGATCCCGAAGCGCAGCGAGCGGAACGCCGACGCCAGGAACGTCGTATACATGGTCTTCTCGAGGGACTTGTCGATCTGTCCCTTGTCGACGAGATACTGCAGTGCGAACAGGCCCGAGATGTCGGCCTTGGCTTCTTCGATCGCGCTGTAGGTGTCCTTGAGCTCCTGGCGCACGGTGGTGGCGCGGCCACCGACGTTGATGTCGTGGGGGCCGAGGCCGTGCATCAGCTCGTGCATCAGGATGTGCGTGAAGAACGCGTCGAACGCGATGTTGCCCTGGTCGCCAGACGCGAGCGCCACCTTCGAAATCGGCACCAGCACCTTGTCGAACTTCGCCTGCTGGTTGTTCTTCAGCATCACCCGCTTGCTGCCCTTTTCGCGAATCACGCGCTCGTCGTTCGGCAGGTTGAAGGCGGCGGTTTGCACACCACGATTCCCGTCGCCGGCCGAGAACACCGTGTTGACGACAGCGATCGGCGCGAGGGCGCCAAGTTTCGGATTACGGTACTTCGGATCGATCGGCAGGTTGTTCTCGATGTCCTGCAGCGCACCGGCAAACTTCTGGAGCTTTGCCGATTCGGTCTGGTCCTTCACCGTAATAAACGCCTCGAACGCGGCCTTGTAGTTAAACCACTCGTCTTCGTAGACCTCGTACGGTCCGATCGTCGGCTCGATGGTGGCGTCGAGCTCCATCCATTTCACGTCGCTGTCGTAGTAATCATTCGAGGCAAACGCCGCGGCGCGTGAGTCGAGGAAGGCTTTCAGCGTGGGTTGCGCGGTGGCGGCGGCAGCTGCCCGAAGATGCTGCGCGGCGATGGCCAGCTCGTTCTGGTATTCGATGTTGTAGGGCACGAGCACGAACCGACCCGCGGCGTCGCGACGGATCGTGGTGAAGAAACCAGTGGCGCGTGTCTTCTCGGCGGCGCTCAGCGAGTTAATCCACTTCTCGATGTCCGCCTTGGTGGCGCCTTCCGGATAGTAGTTGGCGGATGGCGGCTTCGGCGGCGCGCCGGGGATGACGACCTCGTTGTGATCGAGCCGCGACCACGGTCCCTTGTTGATCAGGAAGGCATGCAGCCGCGCCTTGCCAATCGGCGAGTCGTCTTTGACGAGCGCCTGGAGCATGGCCTCGTTGCCGGCCCACACCTGTTGGAGGAACAGCGCGTCCATCACCTGCGCCGCGCGCACCATGTGCGCGAGCGCCTCGCGCTCGTTCGCCGGCAGCGCGGTGATGTCGGCGGTGAGATCGGTCGGCGCAAAGCGGGCCGACTTCTGCTGCAGCTCCGCCACGGCCTTGTCCACGGCCGGCGCCGGTGGCGTGGCCGGAGGCGTGGACGGCGCCTGCGCGCGGCACGCCGCCAGTGTTGCGATAAGCGACGACGCAGCTACCGCCATGACGACACGCCCCATCGGTTCCGCCCTTTCATCAATGAACGCCGGACGAGCCTTGCAACATCGACGGTTCGGCTCCCAGCCGACGGATAGCCGATTCCCACATCGTGTCCACCGAGGTCTGGAAGATCAGATCGGTTTGCACCGGCGCCAGCAGCCACGATCCTTCGGCGAGCTCGACGTCGAGTTGGCCGGCGCCCCAGCCCGAGTAGCCGACCACCATCCGCACGCTCGGATCGGGTGCGGCTTCGAGCGTGCGCCGGACGACCGACGCCGACGCGGACAGGTAGACCCCGTCCATCACTTCGAGGGCCTCGGGATCCAACTTCCCGTTGGCCGTAAGAATCCAGGCGCGCGTCGGCTCCACGGGACCACCGGTGTAGAGATACACCTTCGGATGGATGTCGAGCGGTTGGTCGGCGGTGACGATCGCCTTGGCCGGTTCGTCCATGCGGCGGTTCAACACCAGGCCGAACGCGCCGTGCGCGCCGTACTCGGCGAGCAGCACCACGGTTTTGGAAAAGTTGGGATCGAGCATTTGCGGCATCGATACCAGCAGGACGGGGGCGAGAGACGCGTTCGCCATGTCTTGATACTAGCAGTGTTCGGCAATCGGCATTCAACCCCGCCACGAGCTAGCGCTCGAACTTCACCTCGGCGAGGGCGATGCCGCTCTCGCCGGCTACCGCATACAGGAGGAAGGTCCGTCCGCCCTCCTCGAATACCGCCGGATCGCGCAACTGGTTGACGCGACCGTAGGCCGTGCTCCGCTTTGACGGCAGGGCCGGCGCCGTGGCGCCCTCCCACTCACGCTCGGGGCGCAGCACCTCGACGGCCGGCGCTACCGACCATGCCTTCCAATCTCCTGAGAGATCGATGGTGCTGAGCAGAATTCTCTCCGGGACGTCGCCGACCTGCGTCCAGAACACCAACAGTGTGTTGCCACGCTTCAGCAGCGCCGCGTGGCGCATGTTGGGATTGAACAGCAGCGGCCCTTCTTCGAAGCCACTCAGTGAATTCTTCGACCGGTAGAACTGTCCAGGCATCGCCATGGCGTACGTCAGCCCGTCGTGCTGGAAGGCCCGGAAGTAGGTGCGGCCGAGAATCTCAGGGCGTGCGACGAAGCTGATGCCGTCCGTGGAGGTCGCCGCGCGCGTCACCTGCTGCGAGAGAGCATTCAGGCCGTGGTAATACATCACGATGCGTCGGTTCTCGTGGTCGACCTGCACGTCGGGTGACGCGATGTGTGGCGTCGTGGCCTCGGTGAACGCATCATGCGACAGGTTAACGGGTTGCGGCGCTGCTCGCAGCTTCGCTAGTTGCTCCGCCGGACCTGCGGGCGGTTCGGTCAGCAGATGAGAGCCTTCGAGCTGAAGGCTGCCGGGAACGTGGATGCGCCACGGCCCGACCAGGTTGTCCGCGTAGGCCAGGCGAATGTAGCGGCCCTTGTGGTCGGCGAAGTACAGGTAGTACGCGCCGAGCCGTTTCGGCACCCAGTCTGGAACGCGGATCAGCGACGGCCCTTGAATGTTCGGCCCGAGGCTCGGGTGCAACTCCGGCGTGATGATCGGGTGATCGAGAAGCCGCTCCACACGAATCACTGTTGCAGCGGGTTGCGCGGCCACAACGAGTTGCAACGCGGCTAGCAAGATTGCCACTATCGCGGCCAGGACGCCTGGTCGGATCACCGCGGCGTCATACGTCCTCACGGGTCAGGCAGGAATCCACACCACGAACGATAAGGATTGTCCGCGGTATGTGCCGGTAAGTTCCCAGCATCCAGGAACTGGCACGTCGATACCGGTGAGAATCGTCCATCCACCGAAATCGGCGTGACGTGCATTCGTGGCCGGTACCGGGTGCACGAATGTTTCCGCTCCATCAAGTCGCCGCCCCGTGACCTTCAAGTCCGGCTGCGCCTCGACTCGCCCATCGAATCCCGGGTGCCACCAGAACACCTTCTGCCGAAAGCCACGTTCATTGCGAGGCAATCCCGCCCATGTCCCGTGCGGCTGCAGCATGGTCCAGAGACCCTCATGGCCGTGCCAGAAGTTCTTAGCCGGCGCAACCGATGGGTATGGTGCCGGCGGTGTGAATGGCGAGGCCGGAACTGGCGTCACCTCGCACGACGCGTCTCTTTGAAATTGCACTGTAGCGGAAGTGTGGCCCTCGTTCACGCCTCCGAGTAATTGGAATACCAAGGCGCCGAGGAGCGATCTTCCAATGCGCATGGCTACTACCTATTTCTGTTGATCGTAGTTTCCCAACCGGCGGACCCAGATATTACGGTACCTCACAGGATTATCGTGGTCCTGGAGCATCAGGGGCAAGGCCTCGGCATGTGGCGAGTACTTCGCGACGTTGCGCCACACCGTGGCGCCGATCGCTTCTTTCCGGTTGTGAATCACCACGCCATTCCAGAAGACCGTTTGGAAGGCAGGCTTGATGAGCTTGTTGCCTTCGAAGCGTGGCGCCTCGAAGACGATGTCGTAGGTCTGCCACTCACCGGGCACGCGGGCGGCGTTAGCCAGGGGCGGCCACTGGCCGTACATCGCGCCGGCTTGTCCGTCGGCGTAGGTCGGGTTGTTGTAGCTGTCCAGCACCTGGATCTCGTAGAGACCCATCAAGAAGATGCCGCTATTGCCGCGTCCCTGGCTGTGGCCTTCGACGGACCGCGGCGCGGCCCACTCGACGTGCAGTTGCACGTCACCGAAACTCTCGCGCGTGTGGAGTGAGCCGGTGCCCACGGCGGTCTCGAAATATCCATCCCGCACCGGCCACTTCGTGTCGAGCAGCCGCTTGCTGTCAGCGCCGGTACCGCGGTGCGCCCATTTCGACAGGTCGCGGCCATCGAACAGCACCACGGCGTCCGAGGGCGCCGCGCCCGGCGTGGCGCCCGGTGTGACGACGGGCGGATGAGGCCGCGCGGGGTCGTGGACCCGCCACGGCAGGCCCGGCAACATCGGTGTGTCGGTAAAGCCGTCGTCCGCCGCCGTTCGCGCGGTTGGCTTCTTGGCCGGCGGCTGTGCAAGCAGGACAAGGCCAGCGGTGAAGCAGAGAGCCAGCGCACCGGCAAGTGAACGCACGAAACGACCGTAAACAGATCGGTGCATACCTATCTCCCTTACTTTTTGGCCAAACGCCGCCTCGCCCACGTCACCGCGTCCTCAACGACAGGCGACAACGTGCTGCGCGCTGCATTTCGCACACCGCGGCCGGGTTGATCGAGCACGCCGGACAACGCCGCATCACCCGTGTTGCCAATCACGGTGGCGAGGTTACGACGCAATCGTGACAGCGGCAAGTAGGTCATCGCGCTGCCTTTGATCAGGGTGTGAAGATCGAAATCGCTGCGTTGCCAGAGATCGGCGGCGGACAACCCATCACGCTGCGGCCCTTGCCACGCCTCGTCCTCGCTCGCCGGCGGGGCCAGGTTCCATGGGCACACGTTCTGGCAGATGTCGCAACCATAGACGTGATTGCCGATGTGCGCGCGTTGCTCCTCGGGGATCGGACCGTCGACCTCGATGGTGAGATACGAGATGCACTTCGTCGCATCAACCACCCGCGCATCGACGATGGCGCCGGTCGGACAGGCGTCGATACACAGAGTGCAGGCGCCGCATTGATCGAGCGCCGGTGCGTCCGCCTCCAGCTCCAGGCTGGTGGCGATGCCGGCGAGAAACATCCACGAGCCTTGCTCGCGATTGATCACGCAGGTGTTCTTGCCGATCCAGCCGACGCCGGCGTGCTGCGCATAGACGCGCTCCTGCACGTGATGCTTGTCGACGAAATGCGCGGCGTCGAACGGCTCGGACGACACCGACTTCATCCAAGCCACGAACTCGATCAACCGGTCCTCGATGACCTTGTGATAATCCTGCCCGCGCGCGTATTTCGCAACGCGCACCGCATCCGGCTTTTTCGGATCCCGGATCCCGTCCGTATTGTAAATGGTCCCCGTCACGATGACCGATCGTGCGGAAGGCAGGAAGTTGCGGATGTCGGCGCGCGTGGCGGCCGACTTTTCCATGTATTCCATCTCGCCCGCATAACCGCGCGCGAGCCACTCGCGAAGGAACGACAGTTCCGGAAACGCCAGCGCGGGCGCGACGCCGCAGAGGTCGAACCCGAGCTGTTCCGCTCTCTCTTTAATCGCCTGGGCGTTGAGCACGGGACACCTTACGACGCTTTGCCGCTGGCGGGCGGGACTAAAGTCCCGCCCCTACGTATGCGTCTCAGTTGCCGGACTTCTTCACCAACTGACGAAGCACGTACGGCAGGATGCCGCCGTGCGAGAAAGCGACCAGCTCCTCGGGGGTATCGATGCGGGCGATCGCGGTGAACCTGGTGGTGTTGCCGTCCTCCGCGCGCGCGTGTACCGTGACCTCGGCCCGCGACTTGAGCGCCGCGCCGGCGCCGGTCAACGCGAATACTTCACGCCCGGTCAGACCCAACGACGCGGCATGCTCGCCGGACTTGAACTGCAGCGGCAGCACGCCCATGTTGACGAGATTGCTGCGATGGATGCGCTCGTAGCTTTCCGCAATCACCGCCTTCACGCCCAGCAGCATCGTGCCCTTGGCGGCCCAGTCGCGCGACGATCCGGAACCGTATTCCTTGCCGGCAATGACGATCAGCGGCACGCCCGCGGCCTGGTACTTCATCGCGGCGTCGTAGATCGGCATCACTTCACCGCCGGGCAGGTACACCGTGACGCCGCCTTCGATCCCCGGCACCATCTGGTTCTTGATGCGGGTGTTCGCGAAGGTGCCGCGCATCATCACCTCGTGATTGCCGCGGCGGGCGCCATACGAATTGAAGTCTTTCGCCTGGACGCCGTGCTCGATCAGGTACTTGCCGGCCGGACTGTTCACCTTGATGCTGCCCGCCGGTGAGATGTGATCGGTGGTGATGCTGTCGCCCAGCACCGCCAACGCACGCGCCCCGACAAGGTCCTTGGCCGGCGGCGGCGTCATGGTCACGCCTTCGAGGAACGGAGGCTTGCGGATGTAGGTGGACGAGCCGTCCCACGCGAACCGGTCACCGGTCGGCACCGGCAGGTTCCGCCACCGCTCGTCGCCCTCGAACACGCTCGCATACTGCTGACGGAACGCCTCCGACGTCACGCTCGCCAACATCGTCTGCTGGATTTCCTTCTCCGTTGGCCAGATGTCCTTCAGGTAGACGGGCTTGCCATCCTTGCTGGTGCCAAGCGGCTCGTGCGTCAGATCGAGATTCATCGTGCCGGCGAGCGCATACGCCACCACCAGCGGCGGCGAGGCGAGATAGTTCGCACGCACGTCCTGCTGGATGCGACCCTCGAAGTTGCGGTTGCCGCTGAGGACTGACGCCACGACCAGGCCGCGCTCGTTGATCTCGCTGGAGATCTCGTCTGGCAGCGGACCGCTGTTGCCGATGCACGTGGTGCAGCCGTAGCCCACGAGGTTGAAGCCGATCTCATCGAGATACGTGTCGAGCCCGGACTTCTTCAGGTAATCCGTGACGACTTTCGATCCCGGCGCGAGGCTGGTTTTCACCCACGGCTTCCGCGTTAGGCCGAACTCCACCGCCTTCTTCGCGACCAGACCGGCACCGATCATGACGCTGGGATTCGACGTGTTGGTGCAGCTCGTGATGGCCGCGATCACGACGGAGCCGTGTTCGAGATGGGTCTGCGTGGCCACCGCGGTTCCACCACCGGCGGCATGCACTTTCACACCCTTCTTCAGCTCTTCGAGCGCTCCGGCAAATGAGGTCTTCGCTTTCGACAGCGCCACGCGGTCCTGCGGGCGGCGGGGTCCGGCCAGGCTTGGCTCCACGGTTGAGAGATCGAGCCCCATGGTCTCGCTGTACACCGCATCCGGGGCATCAGCCGTTCGGAAGATCCCTTGAGCGCGGGCATAGGCTTCGACCAGCGCGATCTGCTGCTCGTCGCGGCCCGTCAGCTTCAGGTATTCGAGCGTCATGTCGTCGATCGGGAAGATCGCCACGGTGGCGCCGTATTCGGGACACATGTTGCCGAGCGTCACGCGATCGGCAATGGTCAGGTGCGCGAGACCCGGTCCGTAAAACTCGACGAACTTGCCGACCACGCCTTTCTTGCGCAGCGCTTCCGTGATCGTCAGCACGAGATCGGTGGCGGTGGCACCTTCCGGCAACCGTCCGGACAGGCGATAGCCAAGCACCGGCGGGATCAGCATCGAGCTTGGCTGTCCCAGCATCGCGGCCTCGGCCTCGATGCCCCCCACGCCCCACCCGACCACGCCCAATCCGTTCACCATGGTGGTATGCGAGTCGGTGCCGAACACCGTATCGGGATAGGCGATGGCTCCCTGGTCCGTGACTTCGCGGCACACGACGCGCGCGAGATACTCGATGTTGACCTGGTGCACGATGCCGGTTTCGGGCGGAACCACACGGAAGTTGCGAAAGCCCGTCTGCCCCCAGCGCAGGAACACGTAGCGCTCGCGATTGCGGTAGTACTCGAGATCGGCGTTCAACGCCAGCGCGCTGGAGGTGCCGAAGTGATCGACCTGCACCGAATGATCGATGACGAGCTCGACCGGCTGTAGCGGATTCACCCTGTGCGGATCGCCACCGAGCTGCACGATGCCATCTCGCATCGCCGCCAGATCGACCACGCAGGGAACGCCAGTGAAGTCCTGCAACAGGACACGCGCCGGCATGAAGGAGATTTCCTTCTCCCCGATCGTCTTCGGCGACCACGACGCCAGTGCCTCGATGTCGGCCTGCTTGACGAAGCCGGCGTCTTCGCGCCGCAGCAGGTTCTCGAGCAGAATTTTCAATGAATACGGCAGCGTGGTCACGCCCGGAAATCGCTTTGCGAGTGCCGGCAGGCTGTAGAAGCTGACGCTGTCGGTGCCTACGGAAAGTGACGTGCGGGTCTTGAAGCTATCGAGGCTGGACATACAACTTGTCAATTGTATCAAGGAACGCGCGAGCCACTTCCGCGGGGTCGCGCTTCTCGCCGTCAACGGCGTAGTTCATGCGTTGCATGGCCACCGCCGAGATGCGGCCGTCGAGTCGACGCAGCGCCTCTGCCACCTCTCGATGCTGCAGTATCAGGTTCGCGCGGGACACCGGCACGGCGTCGTATACGGGAAAGTAATGCCTGTCATCCTCGAGCACCACGAGGCCCAGCGTGTCGATCAGGCCGCTGGTGGCGTCGCCGGCCGTGACGTCGATTTCCCCGGACGCCACCGCGCGGTAAATCAGATTCAAGTCCATCACTCGCGGTTGATTCGAAAATTGCAGGCCGTAGGCGGCGCTCAGGCCGCGAAAACCGTCAGGCCGCTCGAGGAACTCGTATCCGAACCCAGCGCGCCAATCTTTCATGCGGTTTAGGTCGCCAATCGTCTTGAGCCCGAACTTCTCCGCCTCGCTGCGGCGCACGAGGATGGCAAACGTATTGTTGAACCCCAGTCGCGGCAGGGTGGTCACGCCCACCGACGCGTATCGATCGCGAATCTGCGCGAACACCGCGTTGGCATCGTTCGACACCGGCAGATTGAAGATGGCGGTCAACGCGGTGCCGGAATACTCGACATAGACGTCGATGCCGCCGCTCACGAGCGCCTGGTGGGCAATCGCGGTGCCTCCCAGATTCAAACGGCGTTCGACACGCAAGTCCGTGTGGCGCTCAATCGTCTGGGCAAGCAGCTCGCCTAACAGGATCTGCTCGGTGAAGTTTTTCGAGCCCACAATCACGTCGCTGCGCGCGGCGCTTCGCGACCAGGCCCAGGCCGTCCCGGCCGACAACAGCACGACGATGGCGAGCAACGTGGCGACGGCGCGAGGCGTGCGGCGCCGCCGATCGGCCACGCGTCCAGCAAGCGCCAGCACACTATCTGCCCCGATCGCCAGCAATGCCGCCGGCAACGCACCGGCCAGGATGACCGTCGCATCCACCATCGCAAGCCCGCGAAAAATGTAGTCGCCGAGGCCGCCGGCGCCGATGGCCGAGGCGATGGTCGCCGTACCGACGCCGATCACCACCGCCACGCGAAGGCCCGACACGATCGAGGGCAACGCCAGCGGCCACTCGACCTGGCGAAGCACCTGTCGTGGCGTCAGTCCCATGGCCACTGCGCATTCAACGACGGTGGCGGGCACGCCTTGAATGCCGGTGATGGTGCTACGCAGGATCGGCAGCACCGCATACAGCGTCAGCGCGACGAGCGCGGCCCGAGTGCCAATGCCGCCGACGAACGGCACAGGAATCAGAAATCCGAACAGCGCGAGACTTGGAATGGTTTGAGCGAGGTTAGCGATGGCCACGATCGGCCGCGCGAGGGCGGGCCGTCTCGCCGCGACGATGCCAAACGGAATGCCGATGGCCGCAGCAACGAGAGTGGAGACCAGCACCAGTACCACGTGCTCGCCGAGCCGCGCGGCCAGCTCGGCACGATGATCGATGAGGAACGCCCACAGCCCGCTCATCGCGTGACCACCAGCGCCGCCACGCGCGGATCGGTCGATCGTTTCAACTCTTCGCCCGGCGCGCAGGCAATGATGCGGCCTTCGTGCAGCACCGCCACGCGATTCGCGAGCGCACTCGCCTCGGCGATGTCGTGTGTCACCAGGATGACCGCGCGGTTCAGGGCGGCCTGCACGCGTCTGAACTCGTCGTGTAGTTCCGTCTTGGTAATCGTGTCGAGTGCGCCGAACGGCTCGTCCATCAGGAGCAGCGGCGGATCCGCGGCGAGGGCGCGGGCGAGGCCGACCCGCTGCCGCTGGCCGCCGGACAATTCATCAGACCAGCGGCCGCGATACACGGCCGGCTCGAGTCCGACTAGCGCCAGGAGCTCGTCGACGCGAGCGGTCACGCGCGCCGGCGCCCAGCCAAGCAGCTGCGGGACCAGCCCAATGTTGTCTGCGACGGTGAAGTGCGGGAATAGACCAGCGTCCTGAATTACATAGCCGGTCCGCCGCCGCAGGGCGATCGGATCCCATTCTTGGACCTCGCGATCTTCGACGAGCACGCGGCCCGCATCAGGTTCGAGGAGCCGGTTGACCAGTCGCAACAGCGTGGTCTTGCCGGAGCCGCTGCGGCCGACCAGGGCCACCGTCTCGTGCGCGGCAATCGACAACGACAGCTCGTGCAGCACACGGCGCCCTCCTCTACTGGCGGAGACGTTGTCGAACGTGACGGCGGCGGTCAAGGCGCTCACCTTCGACTGTGCTACGGCGGATTCGACGAGTGCACGACCTCGAGCACGGCCTCCGCGGCGCGATCGCTCGCGCCGGGCCCTCCAAGACGACGCCGTACTTCGTCCAATGACGCAATCATGCGCGCACGATAGTCCTGTTCGGTAAGCAGCCGCACCGCTTCATCAGCGATCGCCTCCGGCGTGCACGCCTCCTGGATCAACTCGCGAACCACACGCTGGCCGGCGATAAGGTTGACCATCGCATAAGTGTCGACGCGGGCCATGCGTTTGCCGAGCCAGTACGTGGCCGGCGACAGCTTATAGACCACGGCCATGGGCTTGCCGTGCAGGGCGGTCTGCACCGTCGCTGTGCCCGATGCCGTGACCACCGCATCGCTCGCATTCAACACATCGTCTGTTTGCGCGTCGGCGATGCGCAGCGTGACACCCGACAACCCAAATGCGTCGAACAGGCCATCATCCAGGTTCGGCGCGCGAGCGATCACAAACTGGACCCCTGGGACACGAGCGGCGATCTTCGGCACCGCCTGCACGATGACGGGAGCGAGACGCGCCACCTCGTTGGTCCGGCTTCCCGGCAGCAACGCGAGCACGGGCTTCGCCGGATCCAGATTCAGCTTCTGCAGAAATGCCTCGCGCGATAGGTGCGGCGTGACGAGATCGATCAGCGGATGGCCGACGAAGCGGACGTCGATGCCTTCGCGCTGGTAGATCGCCTCTTCGAACGGGAAGATCGGCAGCATTCGGTCGACGCGCCGCTTCATCAGCTTGATGCGGCCGGCACGCCACGCCCACAGCTGCGGGCTCACGTAGTAGATCACTGGAATACCAAGCCGCTTGATGCGCGTCATCAGGCGGAAATTGAAATCGGGATAGTCGATGAGGACCAGGGCCTGGGGCCGTTCTGCCTTCGCGGCATTGACGAGCCGCTTCATGATGGCGAGCGTCCGCGGAAGCACACTGATCACCTCGGTGAGCCCCGTAACCGACAGGCCATGGAAATCGGCCACCAGCCGGCCGCCGGCTGCCTTGAACCGCTCGCCGCCGAGGCCGAAGACGTCGATGTCCGGCTCACGACGACGCAGTGCAGCGACCAGCGCCCCGGCGTACAGATCGCCGGAGGCTTCGCCGCACGACAACATCAGCCGGGTCACTCTGGTTTGGCTGTTGCGCCGCGCTTCAGGAAATCCGCTGACAAGTAATCCAGACGTTCGATCGGAATCCGTTCGTAACTGCCAAAGCCGACGCCCTTGAGATCGTTGACGAACTTGTCGGCGTCGCCGACGAGCACGATCGACAGTTGCGCCGGCCTGATGAACCACCGCGCGACGCGCTGGATTTCATCCGGGGTCACCCGCAACACGCGCTCGCGATAACGCGGGAGATCTTCCACCGGCAGGTCGTAGAACAGCTGGTTCAGCACCTGCGTGGCAATGGCGTCCGGCACCTCAATGGTCAGCGGGAAATGCCCGACCATGTAGTTCTGCGCGCCTTCGAGCTCCTCGTCATACACGCGCTCGCGCTGCAGCCGCGTGAACTCGTCCACGACCACGCGCAGAGCCTCCGCGGTGTTCGAGGTTTGCGTGTCGGTCTCGGCAATCACCGCACCGGCCCACTTATACGTGTCGAGATCCGCAGACGCGCCATAGGTCAGCTGCTTCTGCGAGCGCAGCACCTGCTGCAGCCGGTTAGCGCCCTCGCCGCCGAGGATCTTCACGGTCTGATCGACGGCCTCGAAGTCGTCGTGCTTGCGCGGGATCGCGATGTGGCCGACGCGGATCTCGGTCTGCACCGCGTCCTTCTTGTCGATCACGACTACCCGCCTGGTAGCGTCGGGCGGCTCGGTCACGGTCGGCGCGGGCACCTCGCCGGGCTTCCACGCTCCAAAGTGCTTCTCCAGCCCCGCCATCGCATCGGCGGCGCTGATGTCCCCCACCACTGCGATCAAGGCGTTATTGGGCACGAAGTACTTGCGATGAAAATCAACGAAGTCCTCGCGGGTGATCGACGCCAGCGATTCCGCCGTGCCACTGCCCGGCATCCCGTATGGATGGAAGCCGTAGATCAGGCGATCGATCACCTGGCCGGCAATCGATTCGGGGTCTTCGGCGGACACTTTCAGCGCCGACAGCGCCTGCTGGCGCTGGCGTTCGACCTCCTCCCGCGCGAACGTCGGCCGCTGCGCGACGTCGGCCACCAGGTCGAGCGCCACGGAATAGCTGTCGTTCATGACGACCGCATTGATGTAGGTGAGATCAGTGCCGGCGCCGGTGCCAAGCGCGCCGCCGATGAAGTCGATCTGCTCGGCGATCTGCTCCGCCGTGCGGCCCCCCGCGCCCTGGTCGAGCAGCGTGGCCGTCAGCATCGCGAGGCCGTGCTTGCCTTTCGGATCGTGTGCGGCGCCGGCCTTGACGATCATGCGGACGCTGATCGACGGCTGCTCGTTGTGATGCACCAGCACCACCTGCAAGCCGTTCGACAGCTTGCGGATCTCGTAGGGCGGGAACGCCGCCGGGCGCGCCGGCAGCGGCCGCGGCGGATTCTCTCGCGGCCATTCCCGGACTTGACTCTCATCGCCGCTGACGCGATCGCTGAGCGCAGGACTGGATGCGAAGACAGCGGTCAGCCCGCCGAAGACACACAGTATCGCAATGGCTTTCGCGTTCACATTCCACCTCGCGGCATGATTCGCATCACCATGCGG
This sequence comes from uncultured Acidimicrobiia bacterium, assembly GCA_963784445.1. GTDB lineage: Bacteria > Acidobacteriota > Vicinamibacteria > Vicinamibacterales > UBA2999 > 12-FULL-67-14b. Next base: position 545,448 of record CAWARO010000006.1, read on the forward strand.
CCTTCAGGCACGAAATACTTCTTCGCCACGCGCCTCACATCCTCGAGCGACACCTTCAGGAACGTGTCGAACTCGCCATCCGCCGAGGTGATGTCTTTCTGAATCACCTCGGCATGGCCAAGCTGCGACGCCTTCTCCTTGATCGACAGGCGACTAACGATGTAGTCACGGGAGAACTGGTTCTTGGCGCGCTGCAGTTCGCGTTCGGAAATGCCGTCGGTCTTCAGGCGATCGAACTCGGCGATCAGCGCCTTCTCCACGTCATCCGGCGACTTGCCCGGGTTCACCAGTGCCACCGCCGAGAAAATGCCGGGCTGTTCGAGGAAGCTGCTGCTGCCAAACGCCGTCAGCGCGAGCCCGGTCTCGTAGACCAGCTTGCGATAGATGCGCGAGGTCTGACCGTCCGATAGCGTCTTCGACATCACGAACATCGGATACGAATCCGGATGGCCGTTGTAAGGCACCTGGTAGGTGACAATCACCGCGGGCAAGGGCCACGGCTGCTCGATGCTGACGCGCTTCTCCTTCGTGTGCGACGGCTCCTGCGGAATGTCGCGCGGCACGGGCTTCTCGGCCTTCGGCACGCGTCCGAAGTACTGATTCACGAGACTGGTGACGGTCTCGACCTCGAAATCGCCGACCACGATGAGCGTGGCGTTCTCGGGAACGTAGTAGGTCGTATAGAAATCCCGCACGTCGTCGATGGTCGCGGCGTTGAGATCGTTCATGCTGCCGATCACCGGGTGCTTGTAGGGATGCACGTCGAAGGCGTGGAACGTGATCAGCTCGTTCAGGAGCCCGTACGGCGGGTTCTCGATGCGCATCCGCCGCTCTTCCTTCACCACTTCCCGCTCCGCGACGAACTTCTTTTCGTCGATGCGGAGCGAGGCCATGCGGTCGGCTTCCATCCACAAGACCAGCGGCAGGTACTGGGCAGGAAGCGTCTGCCAGAACACGGTGGTGTCCTCGTTGGTGTAGGCGTTGGCCTGGCCGCCCACCGACGCGACGATCGAGGTGTGCTGCTCGGGATCAACGTTCTTCGAGCCCTTGAACATCATGTGCTCGAAGAAATGCGCAAAGCCGGTGCGGCCCGGCTTCTCGTTCTTCGATCCCACGTGATATTGGAGCTCGACGTGCACGATCGGCGTCGACTTGTCCTGGTGGAGGACGACGACCAAGCCGTTGGGCAGCACGATGCGCTGGTACTGGAGTTTCGGCGGCCGCACGGCGGCCTGCAGCGGCACCAGCCAGACAGCGGTCGCGATCGCCGTCAACAGCAGGAACAAGAGCGAAAGTTTTTTCATTTCGTTTCTTCCAATTTCTTCAACCGTTCCTCGAGTGCCATGAGCTGACGCCGCAGCTCCGGAAGCTTGCGAAACACCGCCGACGCGCGCCGCCATTCATCGTTCTCGATCGCCGGCGTTCCCGAGACGAACGCGTCATTCTCGAGTGACGAGAAGATCGCGGACCGCGCCGCCGCTTTCACGCGATCGCCGATCGTCAAGTGACCGGCCGCGCCGGCCTGGCCGCCGAACGTGACGTTGTCGCCGATCACGGTGCTGCCGGCAATGCCGACCTGCGCCGCGAGCAGGACATTCTTGCCGAGTACGACGCCGTGTGCGATCTGCACCAGGTTGTCGATCTTCGTGCCGGCCTTGATTCGCGTTTCGCCCACCGCGGGCCGATCGATCGTCGTGTTGGCGCCAATCTCGACATCGTCTTCGATCACCACCGGGCCGGTTTGCGGAATCTTCTCGTGCGTGCCATCCGGCCGCTCCGCAAAGCCGTAACCGTCGCTGCCCACGACGGCGCCGTTCTGGATGATCACCCGCGCGCCGATCGTGCACCGCTCGCGGATCGAGACGTTAGCGTGCAGCACACAGTCGGCGCCCACCGTGGTGCCGTCGCCGATCACAACATGGGGATGAACGATGGTGCGGGCACCGATCCGGGCGCCGGCGCCAATCACTGCGAACGCGCTGATACTCGCTGTGGGATCCACGGTGGCATCCGGCGCAACCGCCGCCAGTTGGTGAATGCCGGCCGTCACCGCCTGTACCGGCGCCAGCACCTGCGCGGCTTTCGCAAACGTCAGATACGGGGATCGGCTGCGGATCACCGCGCAGGGCGCCGACCGATCCTCGCCATTCATGATCACGGCGCTGGCCCTGGTGCCCGCGAGCTTGGAGGCGTACTTCGGATTAGCGAGAAACGTCAGGTCGCCGGGGCCGGCGTCTTCGAGCTTCGCCACGCGGCGGATCTCGATGGCGGCATCGCCCTCAACCGGGCAGTCTAATCGCCGAGCCAGCTCGCCGAGGGTCACAGGATCGAGAATATCACTAGGTCGGCGTGGCCATCCGCTCGACGAACCGGGCCATGCGAGGCAGGTGAAGGCGGTGGGCAACCTCGCGAAGCACGCGATGGCGCGTGCCGGGATCGAGCGAAAACGCACGGTGTAACTCGGTCAATGCCGGGTTCGGGACGATCGTCCACGCCACTCCATGCAGCGCGTTCACGGCGCCGCGCCAGGCGAGAAAATGCCCCACCACGGTGAAGGTAAAGAGGTAACCGAGCACGTTTGGGCCCGGGACGAATGCCACCAGGGCGGAGACGGTCAGCGCGAGGGTGTGGGGAATCAGCAGGTTGCGATGACGATCCGCGTCGCGCTTCATGCTCTCGCGCATGATTCCTTCGCCGCGATCGGGCGGCAGGTCCTCTGAGATATGCAGCGTCGCGATGGTGGCCGTGCGCAGGTGCCACAACAAGCGCTGCTCGGCGATGCGTTCGGCAATCCAACGCAAGCTGCGCCGGTGCATCCGGCCAAGAAAGGTTTTTGGCTCTTCCTTCGGCGACTGGTGCCTTGCCTGCTCGGCTTCCTTCAATTGCTCGCCGAACTTGTGGCGCATGCGCGCGAAGAAGCCTTCGCCCGGCTCAACCGTCTCCTCATCCTCCGGCGCTTCGTAGTAACACTCGAATTGGTCCGGGCCAATGGGAACCAGATACACATCAATGCGGCGTTTGGGGCTTGGGGCTTGCTCGTCCGCCGAGGCCTTGGAGGCGGAGGACTCCGGAACGACGGCCATTATGGATTTGGACGTCGAATACGCCTGGGAGTTCGCGGGCCCTCTTTCGGGATGGGAGGCTTCCCCGCGGCTTCCCACGCGCCGGCGATGAACGCGGCGACGCCCGAGATGGAATCGTTGAGTCGTCTTTCGAGCGTGGTCAACGTTCCCGTCGCGAAGGCCTCGAAATACGCATCGTCATAGAACTCACGGCCCTCGGCGGCCTTGCGATCCGACTCGAGCACGTTGGGCGCGAGGCGATTGCTGGCGAGCAACACGTCGAACATCACGTCGCGCGGCACGCGTACGGGCTTCACGGGCGGTGGAGCGATCTTGAGTTTCGATCGATTGCGATCGAACAGCTCCGATTCCCAACGCGAGTGCACGCCGTCCTGACCGCTGAGCTGCCCGTTGTAGTTCACGACCGCATGCAGCGGCACGTGACCATCAGACACGTAGTGGGCGATGATGGCCGCAAACAGGACGATGTTGTCTGCCGCGTAACCGGGGGCCGGTTCGCGTTTCAGGGATTCGAATTCGCGTTGGAGACGTCCGAAGAATTCGGCGGTCCGCCATGGCAGCAGCCCTTGCGTGTGAATGAACTCGCGGCCGAATTTCTGTACAGCGTCGGCGTAATCACGCGGCAAGCCGTTGAACGGGTACGGACCGAACGCCTCGTGGTCCATGTCGAGGAAGTGATTCGGCGGCTCTTCCACCCATCCGACATTGCGCCACAGGTCTGGATCGATGGCGCGCTCGACGATGAAGGGACGCCGCTCCTCGAACAGCGGTCTCAACTCGGGCGGCAGCAGCTCGATCATCCGATCGGCAATGAACTTGTGCGCTTCAAAGCCCCAGGCTTGCGCAGACGAAGGCAACGAGACGAGCACGCCGACCAGCGTGAGGATGCGCCACATATCTCTATCCCTATTCTTACTTATTGCAGCTTCTGTGCCGCCCACCCATAAGGGCCGGCGCTCGCATAGCGGTAATCATTGAGCCAGATGCCGGTCAGGGGTGGCGTGGGGTTGATTTGGACGAAGGGATAGCGCGACCACTTCAGGAACGCCTGTGCTCGAGGCAGCTGTAACGCCGGCTGCACGGCCGGATCATCCAGCCCCTTCGCTACGCCGTACCCGGCGGGACGGAAATGCGGCAAGGGCTCGAACCAGAGATGACCCTTCTCATAGCGATTGCCGAAGTCGATCACCACTTCACGACGCAACGGATTGGCGAACACCGGCGTGACCATGAAGCGCGTGTCGGGCGGCCGCCCGGCGCGCACCAACCCGCTTTGCACCTCGCGCCTCGCCAGCAGGTTGGAGCCGAGCATCGCAACAATGTAGATAGTGGCGAGGGTAAGGCCGATACGCGCGGGCCGGAACGGGTTCGGCGTCACGCTGGTGTCGCGCCTCGCCGAGATCCACCAGCCGAGCCCAAACGTCAGATACAGGATTGGATCGACGATGTAGAGCGCGTCGCCGTAGAACCAGCGGTCTGAGAAGGGCATCAACAGGCGGACGCCGTAGCTGTTGAGGAAATCGAGAAAGACGTGCAGCAGTACGCCGATGTACGACAGCAACAGGAGCGGCACCACTTTGACGCGGTCGGGCGCTTCTTTCCTGAACAGCCGATCGACCAGCAGCATGATGCCGGTGAGCGCGATTGGGAGCGCGAGCTGCGCCAGAACCCCGTGCGTCCAGCCGCGGCGAAACGACATCGGCAGCGTGTACGTGGCGAACACGGCGACATCCACATCCGGCAGGTTGTTGGCGATGATGAGCGTGCTCATGCCAAGCGGCGTCTGCCTGGCGAGTCCAGCCCTGCCGAGCGCGGCGCCCAGCATGGAGTGACAAATATTATCCAAGCTTCTGGGATCCCGGCTGCGCCTTTCTCTGCAAGAAAGCCTGTTGCGCTTCGTCTCGGAGATCCTTTCTCAGCACTTTTCCAACGTTCGACTTCGGCAAGTCCTTCTTGAACACCACGATCTTCGGCACCTTGTAACCGGTGAGCGACTGCCGGCAATGTGCGCGGATCGCCTCTTCGGTGACCGATTCATCCTTCGGCGTCACGAACGCCACCACGATTTCTCCAGTCTCATCGTCCGGCACGCCGACCACCGCCGTATCGGCCACCGCGGGGTGCGTGGCGATAACCGCTTCAACCTCGTTTGGATACACGTTGAAGCCGCTGACGAGGATCATGTCCTTCTTGCGATCGACGATCTGGATGTAGCCGTCTTCGTCCATCTTCGCCACGTCGCCGGTAGCGAGCCAGCCGTCTCGCAACACGCGCGCGGTTTCATCGGGGCGCTGCCAATAGCCCTGCATCACCTGCGGTCCCTTGATCCAGAGCTCGCCCGCTTCGCCGGCGGCGACGTCGCGCCCGGCGTCATCGACAAGGCGCACGTCGGTGCCGGGAACCGGCACGCCGATCGCTTCGCGTTTGGGCCGGTTGAAGGGATTGAGCGTGGCCACCGGTGAGGTTTCGGTGAGCCCGTAGCCCTGGTAGATCGGGGTCTTGGTCATCGCTTCCCACCGCTCGCCGATCACCGGCACGAGCGCCATGCCGCCCGCCACCGAGCCGCGCAGCAACCAGGACGGTTTCTCCTTGAACCACGACTCGTGCATCAAGCCGGCAAACAGCGTGTTCACGCCGGTGAACCACGTCACCGGCTCGTTGAGCATCACCGTCTTCAGGTTCGAGAGCGGCCGCGGGCTCGGGATGAGAATGTTTCGTCCGCCGGCGAGGTAGAAGATCATCAGGTTCGCCGTGAACGCGAAGATGTGGTAGAGCGGCAATGCGGTCAACATCACTTCCTGGCCGAAGCGCAGGAACGGCTTCCACATCTCGAGGCCCTGGATGGTGTTCGCCACGAGATTGCCGTGCGTCAGGGTGGCGCCCTTCGCCACGCCGGTGGTGCCGCCGGTGTATTGCAGCGCCGCGACGCTGTTCAGGTCGAGCGCGTGCGCGTAGACCTTGGGATCGGCACCGGTGGCCATGCGATCGGCGCCGGCCGCAAGCGCGCGCGCGAAGGTGGTGTGCGCGAAGGTGATCGGCGGGATCATCTTCTTCACATATTTCTGGACCCCGTACACGAGGAGCCGCTTCACGGTCGGCAAAAGATCCGAAATGGTCACGACCACGACGGTCTTGATCGACGTCTTCGGCAGCACCTCCGCGACTTTCGGCGCGAACAGATCGATGACGATCAACCCGGCGGCGCGGCTGTCGGTGAACTGGTGCACCATCTCCGCGGTCGTGTAGAGCGGGTTGGTGTTCACCATCACGAGGCCGGCCTTGAGAATGCCGAAGACGGCGATCGGGTATGCCAGGCAATTCGGCATCTGGATGGCGACGCGATCGCCGGCCTTGAACCCCACCACCTCGCGCAGATAAACCGCCAGCTGATCAGACAGCCGATCGGCTTCCGCGAAGGTGATGCCGCCCTGCGATCCATTCGGCAGGCCGAGCGTGAACGCCGGCTGCCTGCCATAAGTGGCCGATGCGTCGCGGATGGCCGAGGGCAGGTGGGGGTATTTCAACGGCCCGAGATCGGCCGCTGTTGAAGGATGATAGAAGCGTGTCCACGGACGGGCGGGGTTCGTCATAGTTCCGGGGCGCAATTCTTGCACGGATCTGTTCAATACATATGAGATGTCGCTTTCTTACGGTAGCGCTAGCTGCCCTGCTGGCCACTGCTGCCTGCAGTTCTTCTTCAGATTCGCCGGATTCGCCGACCGGACCCTCAGCGAACACGGGGCCGATTGTCTATGCAGCGGTCGGCGCCAGCGACGGAATTGGTTTTGGAAGCTCATCAGTGTGTTTCCCATTCACTGACTGTCCCGACGGTGCCGGATATGTCCAGATTCTGCGACGCGACCTTGTGGCCACAGGACGTACCGTCAGGCATCAGAACCTGAGCATTCCTGGCGCGGTGCTGAGTCGCGCCGTTGAAGATCTCGCGCGCGACATTGGCCGGACGGTCCCCGGCAATTTCATCGAACGGGAATCTCAGTTCGTGCCCGCCGACAGCACCCACGTAACGATTTTTGCGGGCGGCAACGACACGAACATCATCGCTGAGGGGGCTCGCCAGCGCGGGGGATCGGACCCCAACGGTTTTGCCGATGCGCAAGTGCGCCAGTGGGGCACCGATCTCAATGATCTGATCAGCCGCATCCGCAGCCGCGCGCCGAGTGCGCGCATCGTGGCGCTGAATCTCCCGAATCTGGGTGGAGCCCCGTACGTGGCGTCCCGGCCGACGGCAGACAAGAGCCTGATTCAGCGGGTGGCGGTCGGCCTGACCGATCGCGTGAACGGGCTCACCGCGCAGGGCGTGCTGGTAGTGGACCTGATGTGCGACGCGCGGCTGTATCAGCCTTCGAATTACGCGTCGGACGGCTTCCATCCCGGTGATGGCGGCTATCGCGTGTTCGCCGAGTTGGCGCTGCCGGCTCTCCGGGACGGCGCCAACACCCAGCCCAACGCGAACTGCACGCAGCGACGTCTGTTTCCCTAACCACGCCCACGGATCGCCTCGTCAATCGCCGATCCGTGCAGACTGACGTCCGTCCAAGGCGCACCAAGCGCCCTGCTGCGCTATAAACTCATCATTGACAAGCTGTATCCGAAGCGATAAACCTCTGCCAAGCCCACATCCCCCCATTAGGAGCCTCGATGCGCCCTCTACACGCGTGGCTGATTCTCATCGCTGTACTGTTCCCCTCGGTTGCCCAAGCTCACGACCACAGGTGGGACTTTTCGTTCAGTGCTGCAACGGCGACCGGCAGTCGCTTATGGGGCGGGCGCTACACGGTGGGCCTGACGAAAGAAATACAGAAAAAGAGGAACCTGAGCTGGCTGTTGGATGTCACTAACGTCCATGGCGACGACGACACTCAGGACATCACGCAGCTCGCCTATCTCGGCGGCGCCCGTTACGCTATCCCTCGAATCAGCGGCGAGCATTTTGTGGTCATGCTTCATGGCATGAGTGGCATGGTCTACAAACAAAAGGGCGCAATCGGGGACGCCAACCTCGCCGTGACGACCGGGGCGGCTGTCGAGTGGGTGCCAGGAGGTAACGCGGCTGGCTGGGCTGCTCGCCTGCAAATCGAACAATCGTTTTTGCCGGACAACGACGTCAAAGGCTTCACGCAGATTTCGTTCGGCGTCGTCAAGCGGTTCAACTAACGGCATGGCCCTCTCGCCCGGCGATCGCCTCGGACCTTACGAGGTCATCGGGTTTCTCGGCGAGGGCGGGATGGGTCAGGTGTACCGCGCACGCGATCCGCGGATCGGGCGGGATGTCGCGATCAAGGTCCTGCGCACCTCCGGGGTCAACGTCGCGAACGTCGCCGCCATCACGCGCGAGGCGCGTGCCGCCGGCAGCTTGAATCATCCAAACATCGTCGCCGTGTACGACGTCGCGATCGAAGGCGATGCGCCCTACGTGGTCGAGGAGCTGCTCGAGGGCGAAAATCTGCGCACGCGGCTCGATCGCGGCATGCTGGCCTTCCGAAAGGCCATCGATTACGCCATTCAGATTGGGCAGGCGCTGGCCTCCGCGCACGCCAAGGGCATCTGGCACCGCGACGTGAAACCAGCCAACATCTTCATCACCAAGGACGGTCACGTCAAACTGCTCGATTTCGGACTCGCGAAAATTGTTGAATCCGAGTCGACGGTGACGATGTCGAAGGGGATCGACGAAAGCCACACGGGGCGGATCGTTGGCACCGCCGGGTATATGTCCCCCGAACAGGTCCGCGGCCAGCCGATCGATCACCGCACTGACATCTTCGCGCTTGGAGCGGTGTTGTACGAGATGTTCACAGGCGCACGCGCGTTCAAGCGGCCGTCGACGGTCGAAACGATGAACGCGATCCTCAACGAGGAGCCCCTCGACCCGGTGGCTGTCAACGCCGATCTGTCAGCGAGCGCAGCTGCCCTGGTCCGGCGCTGCCTGGAGAAAGATCAAGAAGAGCGATTTCAGTCGGCGCGTGACCTGGTCTTCGCACTTCAGCAACTGCGCGATCCGTCGACCAGGACGTCAGCGCCGCTCCCCTCACCACGCCGGCTCAAAATCACGCTCGGGGCGTTGACGACGGCGTTGATTCTGATTGCGGCCGCCCTGGCCGCGTGGCTGATGCGGCCGGATAGCAATCCGTCCTTTCAGCCCCTCACGTTCACTCGCGGCCGTATCGGGGGCGCGCGCTTTGCGGCCGATGGACAGGCGGTCGTGTATAGCGAAGCGCGCCAGGGCAATGCCCTGCTGCGCGTTGCGCGCATCGATCTCGCTGACAGCCCTGCATCGCGTGACCTCGATTACGCGCCGGGCACCGACATCCTGGCGACCAAGACCGGCGAGCTTGCCCTTTCGCTCCGCCGTCGATTTCTGATCGGGGAGCGTTTTGTCGGGACCCTCGCGCTCGCCCCTTCGGGTGGCGGCTCACCCCACGAAGTCGCGGAGAACGTCGAAGACGCCGACTGGGATGCGTCGGGTCAACAACTTGCGATGGCTCGGTCAAACGGCACCGCGGTCGGCACCAGCTGGCTGGAGTACGGCGGTCGGACACTGCACAAGACGTCCGGGTCGATTCGTTTCGTGCGCTTTTCACGTGATGGCCTTCGGATCGCCTTCGTTGAAGACGAGAGCGCGCGCGGCGTCAGTGGCGCCCTCTCTGTCGTCGACGTGACGAGCGGCAGTGTCACCGCACTCACCGACCGTTGGACAAGCATCCGCGGCCTCGCCTGGTCGCCGTCGGGCGATGAACTATGGTTCACGGCGGGCGGAGTCGCGACCAGTCGCGCGCTGCGTGCTGTTAACCTTCGCGGCGATCAGCGCCTCATTCTGGAAGCGCCGGGCGCGCTGACGATATGGGATGTCGCGCGTGACGGCCGTGTGCTGCTGACTCGCGACGACGAACGTCAGGCAATCGTTGGGCAGGCACCGGGCGAAACGACCGAGCGCGAGCTGTCGTGGTTCGACAACTCGGCGGTCGCCGACCTGTCGACCGACGGCCGCTCGCTGTTATTCGGGGACCGAGGCGGCATCTACATCCGTCCGACAGACGGTTCGCCGGCTGCCCGCGTCGCCACCGAAGGGTTTTTTGCAGACGATCTGTCACCCGATGGCCGAACGATTATCGTCACGAGCGATTCGCGGCGGCAGCTGTCGCTGATGCCGACAGGTCCCGGCGAACCAGTGCGGCTGCCACCGCATGGTATCGAGCTCTATGGCGGGGCGCTGTGGTTTCCTGATGGCCAGCGGATTCTGGTCACTGGGCAGGAATCAGGAAAGGAGCCTCGCTCTTACATCCAAGATCGGGACGGCAGTGCGCCGCGGCCGCTCACACCGGAAGGAACGCGAGCACTCTCGATCTCGCCCGATGGACTCTGGGTTGCGGCCGTCGGCCCGGAGAATGCGATCTCCCTTTGGCCCGTGGGCGAGGGCGTTTCCCGCGTGGTGCGGGGTTCGGAGCCCGGCGACCGGCCTGTTGCCTGGGGTGCCGACGGACGGTCGCTCTGGTTGTTCAGGCGCGGCGAAGTACCCACGAACGTCTTTAAGCTCGATCTCGCCAACGGCCGTCGAGAACTATGGAAGACGCTGCTTCCACCAGACCCTGCCGGCGTTTATTCAATCATCGAGTTTTGCATCACACCCGCTGGGCACTCGTACTTCTATAGTTACCGGCGGCTCCTATCTCAGCTCTTTCTCGTGACCGGCCTCAAGTAGCACGAATTCCCTTATTGGCGCGCAGACGTCCGCGGGCCTCAAGAGGGAATTGGGCATTTGCCCTGCCGGTGCCTCCAAATTCATGCATTTTGTGCACGATCTCAGATTCATTTTGCATTTTTTTGACCTTATTTGGCGTTTCGATGGGTCAAATATTGCGAAGTGATATCTGGATCGTGCATAATTCGTCATCTTGGCCGCTATTGATGCGGCCCTTCATATAGGTAGGGAGCACACACATGGGTTCGGCAGCTTTGGGCGAGGCAATCAAGGGGATACGCGGTTGGGCCATGAACGAAGGGCGCGTCACGCATACGCCCGCGCAGGTCCAGGACATCTTTGGCCAGCGCGTGTTCAACGACAAGGTCCAGCAAGCCCGCCTGCCGAAAGCGGTCTACCGGTCGCTGCGCGACACGATGACGCGCGGCGTACCGCTCGACATTTCCACCGCCGACGCGGTGGCGTCGGCGCTGCGCGACTGGGCGGTGGAGAACGGCGCCTCGCATTTCACGCACTGGTTCCAGCCGCTCACCGGCATCACCGCGGAAAAGCATGACGCCTTCTATGGACCGACCGCGGATGGCCGGGCGCTCGCCGAGTTCAGCGGCAAGGAGCTCGTGCGCGGTGAGCCGGATGCCTCGAGCTTCCCGTCGGGTGGCATGCGCAGCACCTTCGAAGCGCGCGGCTACACCGCGTGGGACCCGACCAGCCCGCCGTGGCTGCTCGTGAACAACAACAGCGTCACGCTCGTCATCCCCACCGCATTCGTGAGCTGGACCGGCGCCGCGCTCGACAAGAAGACGCCGCTGCTACGCTCGATGGAAGCGCTCTCGGCGCAGGCCGTGCGCGTGTTGAAGCTGTTCGGATCGAGCGCGACGCGCGTCACGGCCACGTGCGGTCCCGAGCAGGAGTATTTCCTCATCGACAGCAACTTCTATTTCGCGCGGCCGGATCTGCTGAACGCCGGCCGCACGCTGTTCGGCGCCCGTCCCCCGAAGGGCCAGGAGCTCGAAGACCAGTACTTCGGATCGATTCCCGAACGCGTGCTCGCGTGCATGGCCGAAGCCGAATCCGAGCTCTACAAGTGCGGCGTGCCGATCAAGACGCGTCACAACGAAGTGGCGCCGTCGCAGTACGAGGTGGCGCCGATCTTCGAGAGCGCCAACGTGGCCACCGATCACCAGATGATGACGATGGAGACGTTGAAGCGGGTGGCGCCGAAGTACGGATTGGCGTGCCTGCTGCACGAGAAGCCGTTTGCCGGCGTGAACGGATCCGGCAAGCACTTGAACTGGAGCATCGGCGACGATCTCGGCAACAACCTCCTCAACCCGGGCGAGACGCCGCACGACAACATGCAGTTCCTGTTCTTCTGCACGGCGGTGATCCGCGCGGTGGACACCTGGCAGGGGCTGCTGCGCATGAGCATCGCGCACGCCGGCAACGATCACCGGCTCGGCGCCAACGAGGCGCCGCCGGCCATCCTCTCGGTGTTCCTCGGCGACATGCTGACGGAGATCTTCGAGCAGGTGGAGACGGGCGGCGCGAAGAGCACCAAGGCGGGCGGCGTGCTCGACATCGGCGTGGCCGCGCTGCCGAAGCTGCCGCGCGACGCGGGCGATCGCAACCGCACCTCGCCGTTCGCGTTCACCGGCAACAAGTTCGAGTTCCGCGCCGTTGGCTCGACGCAGAACGTGGCGCTGCCGGCGACGTGCCTGAACGTGGCGGTGGCCGAGTCGCTCGACGCACTGGCCACCGAGCTCGAAGCGCGCCTGGCGAAGCGTGAATCGCTGGAGGCCGCGGTGGCGGCGATGTTGAAGGCCACCATCAAGAAGCACAAGCGGATCATCTTCAACGGCAACGGCTACTCCGAGGAATGGCAGAAGGAAGCCGGCAAGCGCGGGCTCCTCAACCTGAAGAACACGGTGGACGCGCTGCCTGAGATCATGAAGCCGCCGGTGGTGAAGGCGTTCGAGAAGTTCAAGGTGCTCACCGAGGCCGAGCTGCACGCGCGCTACGAGATCAACCTCGAGACCTACTGCAAGACCATCAACATCGAAGCGCAGTTGATGGTGCTGATGGCCGACCGCTACATCCTGCCGGCGGCGTTCGAATACCAGAAGCACGTCGGCCAGAGCGTGGCGGCGGCGAAGGCGGGCGGCGCGCCGAGCAAGGAAGGCAAGAAGCACCTGGTGCAGCTGGTGAAGCTCGTCGACGGGTTCCGCGTCCAGACCGATCGGCTCGAGGCCCTGGTCGATCACAGCAGCCCGAACGCCGAGAAGCACGCGAAGTACATGCGTGATTCGGTGGTGCCGGCGATGGCGAAGCTGCGCGACCTCGGCGATCAGCTGGAGCTGATGATCCCGCACGAGACGTGGCCGTTGCCGACGTATCGGGAAATGCTGTTTGTGAAGTAAGGTCTTGAGGTCGCGGCGTTTGGAGAGCGACGGCTTAGCGGTCGCTAGGGACCTAGGGTCTCGGCGCTAAGAGCTTTTGCCCAGGACCTTAACTCCGGACCCTCGGACCATGAAGACCCAAGACCATGCACGCCCTCATCATCTTCGCGGCCGCCCTGGCCGTTCGTCTCCTCCACATCTGGCAGATCAGGCCCTCCCCTTTCTTCGACATCCTGCTCGGCGACGCCAATGGCTATGACCAGTGGGCGCAGCGGCTGGCAGCCGGTGATTGGGTTGGTTCGGAAGTCTTCTACCAGGCGCCGCTCTATCCGTATTTTCTCGGCTTGATCTACAAGGTCTTCGGGCGCGATCTGCTGGTGGTGCGGATCATCCAGGCACTGATTGGATCGGCGTCATGCGCGCTGCTGGGCATGGCGGGGGCGCGGTTCTTTTCGAAACCGGTGGGATTGATTGCGGGCCTCGCGCTGGCGCTGTGGGCGCCGGCGATCTTCTTCGACAGTTTGTTGCAAAAATCCGGTACTCGACGTTTTCTTCATATGTGCGGGTCTGTACTTGATTGCGATCATCACCGGGATCCGGGATCCGGGATCCGGCGATCCGGAAATACTGGCTGGCGTTGGGCGCAGCGATGGGCGCGCTGGCGCTCACGCGTGAGAACGCGCTCGTCTTCGTGGCAGTGATCGTGGTCTGGATCCTCGTTGACGTTTGGAGAGCGGGCGCTGTAGCACCCGCTGATCAGCGACGGCTGAAGCCCTCGCTCTCCGAACGTCTCCTCCCGTTCGCAGCCGGCTTGCTCCTGGTGCTGGCGCCAGTGGTCGCCAGAAATTATGCGGTGGATGGCGGCTTCTATCTCACCACCTCGCAGTTCGGATCGAACTTCTACATCGGCAATAACCCGCAAGCCGACGGTACCTATGCGTCGATTCGGTTTGGGCGTGGCGCGCCGGAGTTCGAGCGCACCGATGCCACCGAAGTGGCGGAAGCATCCGTCGGCCGGAAGCTCTCACCCTCGGAAGTGTCGAGCTACTGGACCGGCCGCGCGCTCGGGTTCATCACGTCGGAACCGGTCGCGTGGCTGCGGCTGACGGGACGCAAGGTCCTGTTGCTCGTCAACCGCACCGAGATGCTCGATACCGAAAGCCAGGAGAGCTATGCCGACTGGTCGGCGCCGATCGCGATCGGCGGTTGGGTGGGACATTTCGGGCTGCTGGTGCCGCTCGCGGTGCTCGGACTGATCGTGACCTGGCCGGATCGGCGGCGGTTGTGGATCCTGCATGCGTTGACGATCACCTACGCGCTCAGCGTGGTGATGTTCTACGTGTTCGCGAGGTATCGCTATCCGCTGGTGCCGTTGCTACTGCTGTTTGCAGCCGCGCCCTTCCACTCACCCTTCGACTCGCCGCCGCGCAACGTCGTCGCACGGTGGCTCGCTCAGGGCAGGCGCCGGTCGGCGACGGTAGTCGCAATAATCCTCGTCGCGATTGCCGCCAATTGGCCCATGCTCTCGCCCACGTTGATGCAAGCCATCACCGAAAACAACGTGGGCACCGCGCTGCAGGAACAGCGGCGCTACGACGAGGCGATCCGGCACCACGAACGTGCGATTGCGCTCGTCCCCGACTACGCACCCGCCTACAATAACCTTGGCGCGGCGCTGCGCGCCGCCGGGCGGGTGGACGACGCGGTGGTCCAGTATCGAAAGGCGCTCGAGCTCAAACCTGACTTCCCCAGCGCCAGCTACAACCTGGCCAACGCCCTGCTCGCGCAGGGCCAGGCCGGCGCGTCGGCCGAACAGTTCCAGAAGACGCTGGCGATCTCGCCGCAGTCGGTGGAGGCGCAGAACAATCTCGGTATCGCGCTGGCGGCGAAGGGTGACACGCCCGGGGCGATGGCCGCCTTCCGCGCCGCGCTGGCGATCGACGAGCGGTCCGTGCACGCGCATCGCAATCTCGGCAACATGCTGATCGACGCCGGCGCCCGCGCCGAGGGCGTCGCGCACCTCGAGCGCGCGATTGCGCTAGCGCCGAACGAGCCGGACGCGATCTACGACATCGGCACGGTGCTGCTCGAGGATCAGAATTTCACGGGGGCGGCGGCGCGCTTCGAGACGGCGCTGAAGATCAAGCCCGATTGGCCGGAAGCCCACAACAATCTCGGCATCGCGCTCGCGTCACAAGGACGCATGGCGGCGGCCTTGACGCATTTCGAGCGCGCGGTGCAGCTCCGGCCCGACTTCGCCGACGCGCGTACAAACCGAGACCAGGCCCGGATAGCTCTGAAGAAGTAACTGACCTCTGGCGACTGCCAACTCAACTGTCAACCGTCAACTCTCAACTGTGAACTAACAAGAAAAGGGGAGCGGATCCGTCAGGACCCGCCCCCTAGAGGAACGGCGCAGGCCACAGATTACACCGATTAGACACTGATTAATCGGTGCCTAATCGGTGTCAATCGGTGGCTACCAGCGCGTCACCACGCCGACGCCATACATCCGGCCCTGCATGATGCTGTTCGGCGCCAGGTAGCCGGCGCCCGCCAGCACGTTGGTGCTCGATGTAGCTGATGATCGCGTCCGAGTTGTTGACGTTGAACACCTCGAACGTCGGCAGGATCGAGAAGCGGCCATAGCGGAAGTTCCGCGCCACCTTGAAGTCGAGCTGGACGATGCGCTCCACCGAGGTGACGCGCGGCGACTCGAGCAGCATGCTCATCGACGCCTGGCCGAACACCGCCGTCGGCATGATGATCTCGCCGGCCGGGCACGGCGCCGGGCAGTTCGCCGGATAGCGCGTCGTGCCGCGGGTGACCGTCATCAGCCGCGAGCTGGTCGGGCTCGAGTTGTTCTGGAACGACATGCTGACGTTGATGCCCCAGCCGATTTCCTTCGTGCCCGACGATCTTCGATCTGCGGCCGGTACGGGATGTCGAGCGCGAAGTCGTCGCAGAGCGCCGCGCCGTAGAACGACCGCCGGCGGTGGCGGTGAGGTAGTTCGGATCGTCGGGCGCGGTGCAGTTCCTCTGGCGCTCGCGCTCGATGGCGACGCCGCCGGAGAGCTGTCCGCCGCCCGGGATGCGCCACCGGCTCCTCGAACTCGAACGACTCGTAACTCCTGCTTGCGATCCGGGTCGAACGTGTCGAGGTTGCTGTCGGGCGCGCGGTCGCCGCAACGCTGCGCGCGAAGACCGGGAACGGCTGGCCGGTGGTGCGGGTTGTAGAACGTGTACGGCGTGTAGTCGGCCAGTCGTCCACGACTGGTTGATCGTCGTCGTCAGGTTATGGAAGTTGCCCTTGTACCACGACCCGCCGACCGAGAGGCCGTCGACGAGCTCGTGCTGGATGTCGAGGCCGGACTCGAGATTCCAGGTGCGCGGGTAGGCGCCATAGGTGTTCAGGGCGGCGATGCCGTAGTTTGCCGACAGGCTGGCGAAGTTGATTTCGCAGTCGGGGCTCGGTGAAGTCGCACCGCAGCGTGCCCTCCGCGATGTCGTTGCCGTTGACGTCGCTCCACGGCAGGGTGGCCGTCTGGTTCAACAGCGGGTTGTAGTTGGCCGCGATCCCGGTCGTGCGCGACAGGTTGTAGCGGTTCAACGAGTACTTGATCGCGGTGCGGCCGTTGCCGAACAGGTCGTAGACCAGCTGCCATGCGCGGCGCGAAGTCGTTCCACGTCGGCACGTCCTTGATCTCGGCGAAGGTCCGCTCCGGCACGAAGCGGCCGGCCGGCGACTCGCCGGCGTTGACCCGCGCATTGAGCGTTTCCCACCGCAGGCCGAGGTTCGCGGTCAGCCGGTTGAGGCGCCACGGTGTCCTGGATGTAGATGCCGAGGTCGCGGTTCAGGCGCTCGCTGTAGTACGAGCGGCGAGTTGCGGATCAGCACGCGTGTCGGGCACCGACCACCGCACGCCGGTGGTGCTGCTGCGGTACTGCTGGATCAGGTCGGCATTGGCCAGGCGCGTGTGCTTGAACGTGCCCTGGCGGTTGTTGGCGCCGAACTTGAACGTGTGATCGCCCTTGACCCACGTCGCCGCCGCGTTCCAGTAGAACGCGATCGGGCTCTCCGTCGTATTGGTCGGGCCGGCCTGCGTGTAGCCGCCGAGGTCGAGCTCGTTCTTCGCCGCGGTGCGGTACCATTCGGCGCTGAACCTCGGCTTCTCGATGCCCTCCCGATATTCGTTGGTGTAGTACTCGGTGTTGTTCGAGTAGCCCGCTTCGAGGAACAGCGAGCTGGTCACCGGCGAGGTCCACTTGATCGCCGTGGTGTGATAGGCGGGCGAGTTCCACACCGTGGCCGCCGTCTCCGGATCGTAGTTGGCCTGCATGTCGTGGCCGCGGTACTTGTCGATCTCGTCGAAGTAGGCGGAGATCTTGTTGCGCGGGCGTCACCTGCCACGTCAGCGCGCGCCATCCCGCTCTTGATGAACTGGTCGTCGATGCCCTGGCTGCCATCGTCCATGAAGGTGTTGGCGATGAAGTTGTTGACCGAGAAGTAGCGCGCCGAGGTGAAGAACCACAGCTTGTCCTTCATGATCGGCCCGCCGAGCGCAGACGGTGTAATCGATGATGCGGTCGATGGCGTTGCCGGCGGTCAGCCCGCGGCCGATGTGGCGATCGGTGAGGTTGTTGGCCTGCCAGCTACCCGGCCGCGACGCGGCCTTGAAGTCGCCGCTGAAGCGGTTGCCGCCCTCGCGCGGAATCATGTTCAGGCGCACGCCGCCCGACGAGGTCTCGGCGCCGATGCCGCTCGTCTGGTAACTCATCTCGGCGTTCATCGCGTCGTTGTAGTAGCTCTGGATCGCGCCGTCGCCCTGCAGTCCGTTGGTCATCTGGCCGTCGACCAGCACCGTGGTGTTGGCGGTGGTCATGCCGTGCGTCGACATGTAGGTCTGCTGCATGGCGCGGGCGCCGCCGGTGTCGGGCAGGTTCAGGCTGACGCCCACGACCAGCTGGCCCAGGCCCTGGATGCTGCGGCCGGTCGGGATCGAGGTCGATCGCCTCGCGATTGAGCACCTGCGTTTTGGCGGCCGAGGTCACGTCAACGACCGGCGACGCGCCGGTGACCGTGATCGTTTCTTCGAGCGCGCCGACGCCGAGCTCGGCGTTGATCGTGGCGGTGAATTCCGACGGCAGTTGCAGGCCGTCGCGCCGGAACGTCTTGAAGCCGGTCAAGCGAGAACGTGACCGTATAGGTGCCCGGCCGGAGATCGGCGATGCGGAAGTTGCCGTCGCCGTCGGTGATCGCCGACTTGACCTTTTCGATCAGGACGTCGCTCGCGGCTTCGACGGTCACACCCGGCATCGCGGCGCCGGATGTGTCTTTCACCACGCCCACGATGGCGCTTTGCGCGAATGCGGCGCTCGACAAAAGCATCACACCCGCGAACGCCAACTAACGTTCTCGAGATTCGTCGCGTCATGCAGTTCCTCCCGCAAAGACAAAACCCGGGCCGGCGGGGTTGCCGGCCCGAGCCAGAGACGGTTGAGACCTCAGATCACCACTTCACTTGCAAGCCAAGCCGGAACATGCGGCCCTGCAGCACGCTCGATGGCTGCTGGTACGCGGTGGTCGCGAAGTTGGTCGAACGATACGCGGTGGCGTAGTTCTGGTTCGACACGTTGAACACATCCAACTGTCCCTGCAGGCGATAGCCGCTCACCTGGAAGTTCTTCGCGAAGCTGAGATCGAGCTGGTTGAGCCGCGGCAGGAACTCGGTGCCGGGCGCGACGATGGGAATGGTCACCGATGCTGAGGTCAGCGTCGGCGCCACGAGCGCGCCGGCCGGGCACGGCGCCGGGCAGTTAGTCGGATACCGCGTGGTGCGCTGGATCAGGAAGTTGGTGCCGACCGGGCTGCCGGTGTCGCCGTAGCCAGGACCGCTGATCTTGTTGCCGGTGGTGGTGGTCAGGCCAGTCGGACGGCCGGCCAGGCTCTGGAACGCCGCGCTCACAGAAATGCCCCACTTGATCGGATAGGTGCCGGCCATCTTCAGCGTCGGGCGGAACGGAATGTCGTTCTGCCAGTCGTCGCAGTAGAGCAGCATGTTGGGGTCATCCGGCTCATCGCAGATGTTACGCATGTTCTGCTCGGTCACGTAGCCGCCGAACAGCGTGCCACCACGCGGCAATCGCGCCTGCAGGGTGAGGTCGTAGCCGGTGTAAACATGCTTGCGCTCGTCGCCGGCATTCAGGTCGAGATTGTCGACGCGGCTCACCGCGGCCGGCGACACGTCGAAGATGCGCAGCGGCTCGCCCGTCATCGGGTTGAAGATGTCGAACGGGATGTAGTCACTCATCGTGCGCAGCGTGTTGTCGGTGACGCGCAGCCGATGGAACGTGCGGCGATACCAGTTGGCGCTGAGCGACACGCGCGGCAGGAGTTCGTGCTGAATACCCGCCGTGGTCTCGATGTTGTAGACGCGCTTGAAGTTGGGATCGACGCGGTTCAACTGGGCGCGGCCGAACGTCGAAGGCATCTGGGCCAGGTTGATTTCGCACCCGGCTGTCAGATAGGTGCAGCCCAACTCGCCCTGGGCGATGTCATCGCGGTTGACGTCGGTCCAGCTGAGTGACGCCGACGACAGCGCGAGCGGGTTGTAGCGATTGGCGAAGAACGTGGTGCGCGATTCGTGGTACTTGTTGAGGCCGAACTTCAGGGCCGTCTTGGCATTGCCGAACAGGTCGTAGACCACGCCGAACCGCGGCGCAATGTCCTTCCAGGTCGGCATCGGGATCGGGTCGAAACTGCGCTCGCCGATGAAGCGGCCGGCGCCCGACGACTGCTCCGATACCTCGTGCTTCAGGGTCTCAAAACGGATGCCGCCGTTCAGCGTCAACCGGTTGATGGTCCAGGTGTCCTGCGCATAGATGCCAAGATCGCCGAGCAACGCGTCCTTGTAGCGCAGCGGCGTGTTGTAGATGGTCACCGAACTCGGCACGCCGTTGGTGTAGACCTGCTGCAAATCGGCATTGGCCTCGCGGGTGTTGACGTAGGTGCCCCAGTTGTACTGGAAGCCGAACTTCGCGTTGTGCGAGCCGGTGACGTACGACACCGACGCCTGCGTGTTGAACCGATCCGGATAACGGCCGCCCCAGTTGGCGAGGCCGTTGCGCAGCGTCACCAGCGTCTGATCGCGCCGGCTGGCGCCCGCATACCATTCGGGCGTGAACGCCGTCTGGTTGATGCCGTCCTGGTTGGTGATGACGTATTCCTCGTAGTTGAACGAGTAGCCGGCGTCGAACAGCAGCGAGCTGTTGACCGCGCTGGTGAACTTCATGGCCGCATCGTTGTAGCGGGGTGAAGTCCAGATTTGCGACGCCGTCTCCGGATCGTCGCCGGCGTTCATGCCGTGGCCGCGGAACTTGTCGACTTCCTCGTAGTAGATCGAGAACTTGTTGCGCGTCGACATCTGCCAGGTCAGGCGCAGCGTGGCGCTGTTGATGTACTGATCGTCGATGCCCTGCTCGCACGCCACGCGTCCGGCCTGGCAATCCGCCTGCGTCGATCCCGCCGGCACGTAGAACGTGTCGGCGATCGGGGCGTGCACGCCGCTCAGGCGTCCGGCGGCAAAGTACCACAGCTTGTCGCGCTTGATGGGGCCGCCGAAGCCGCCGCTGAACTCGTAGATCTTCTTGACCTTGTCCACGGCGCGCAGGCCGGCGGCGCGCAGCTCGTCGGAATGGTTGTCGGACTGCCAGCTGCCGTCATTCCAGGCGCCGAAGAACGAGCCGCTGTGCTGGTTGCCGCCGTCCTTCATCACCACGTTCACGCGCACGCCACCCGGCGACACGTCGGCGCCCGCGCCGGCGGTGGTGTAGCTCATTTCCTGGATCATCTGGTTGTTGATGTACTGCTGCACGGCGCCGTCGCCGTCGAGGCCGTTAATCATCAAGCCGTCGATCTGGACGATGTTGTTGGCGGAGGTGAGGCCGCGCGTCGACATGTAGGCCTGCTGCATGGCGCGCGAGCCGCCCACGTCGGGCGTATTGAGCGCCACGCCGGTGACCAGCTGCGACATCGCGTAGATGGTGCGGCCGCTCGGGATCGCGTCAAGCACGTCGCGCGACAGCACCTGCACGCGCGAGGTGCTCGACACGTCGACGATCGGCGACTCACCAGTCACCGTGATCGTTTCCTCCAGCGCGCCGACCTTGAGCTCGGCGTTGAGCGTGGCGGTGAAATCCGACGGCAGCTCGAGGCCTTCGCGGCGGTAGGTACTGAAGCCAGGCAACGTGAAGCTCACCGAATACACGCCGGGGCGGAGATCGGTGATGCGGTAGTTGCCGCCGCCGTCGCTGACCACGGCTTTGACTTTTTCAATGAGGACGGGGCTCGCCGCTTCGACGGTGACGCCCGGCATTGCCGCGCCTGAGACGTCACGAACGGTGCCGGTGATGATGCTCTGCGCGGATGCCGCGCTGGCGACAAGCATTGCCGCCACGAACACAGACCACGACCTACGGACTGCACTTCGCGCCATACTGTTCCCCTCCAGTTACCCTTCGACTCGCCATTCACCGTGCGTGGTGAATGGCTCACCCAGGGCCTTACGGCAAAACAAGTGTTCCGGACGGCACGGCCGGAGCTGTGTAAACCGCCGAACGAGACGACGAGATAAGTGCGGCGCCCGCAGATAAGAAGGGGTAACGGGCGATTGGGGTGAGGCTAAACGTGTGACCGTTACCTGTCAATGACAAACTGTTGCAAACTCATGAGGTCCGGAGACCTCGCTTTCGTTATGAATTCATTCAGAAAAACAGATGATTCGCGCTCGCGGCGTTCCATGGTTCCAAGGTTCCAGGGTTCCAAGGCGATAGACTAAACAGATGAAGTTTCTCGGGTGTGTTGTACTTCTTGCAGCGTTGTCGGCTGGGTGCGGCGGCGGGGATAGCGGCGGAGGCTCGCCGACGGCCCCATCGGCGAACGTGCCGTTTTCTGCGACCAATCTTCGCGAGGGCACAGGCGCGGAGGCGACCAACGGCAGAACGGTGAGAGTGAATTACAGCGGCTGGCTTTATTCCACCACGGCTGCTGATAACAAGGGCTCGCTTTTTGACAGCAGTCTCTCTGCCGGCCGTGTACCGTTCGACTTTGTGTTAGGGACAGGCAATGTCATTCAAGGCTGGCATCGGGGAGTCCTCGGCATGCGAGTCGGCGGGCTCCGGCGCTTGGTGATTCCGCCGGATCTCGCCTATGGATCCGCCGGAAGACCGCCATCTATCCCGGGCAACGCCACCTTACTCTTCGAAGTAGAGGTGCTGGCGGTCCAATAGTTATTTCGGGAACTGGCCGAGCGCGACGAGCAGGTCCAGCCGCGCCTGGCGCAGCCCGTCTTCGACCTGCACCATGACCAGCTCCTGATCGCGCGCCGAGCGCTGGGCGTCGATCACCTCGATGTTCGTGGTCGCCCCCGCGTCGAAGGCAATGATCGTGATCTTCAGCACCTCGTTCGCGGCCGCGACGGCCTCGCGCGCGCTGGCGAGCGCGCGCTCGCGGGCCGCGACCGCCGCCCGCGCGTTGCGCACCTCGGAACGCGCTTCGATCTGCAACTGCGCCAGCGACAACGTCGAGGCCTCGAAGATCGCCTCGCGCTCGCGGCGCAGCCCGCGGCGCTGGCTGCCATCGAAGAGCGGCTGCGACAGCTGCAGCGACAGCGCCCACGTGCGCGACGGCTGGAACAACCCGGACGGCGTCAGCAGCTGGGGCCCGAAGTTCACCGAGGCGGCCGGCCACCAATCCTTGCGGCTGTCGTTGACGATGCGTTCGTTGGCGGCGCGCTGGGCGGTGAACACGCGCACGTCGGGTCGATTCGGCAGCCACTCGGTCTCAGGCATCTCCGACGGGACTTCAAACGACGGCTCGCCGGTCACGTCCACCGGACCATTGGCGACGAGGAGCACACCCAAGGCTTCCTGGGCGCGCACCACGTTGAGCCGCAGCACCTCGAGCAAGGCTTGCGTAGCGGCGAGGATCTGCGCCGATCGCAATTCGTTCAGGCGGCTGCCGACGCCGCCCTCGCGGCGCCGCGTGTTGAAGTCCAACTGGCCGCGCGCGGTTTCGATCGCGGTCTGGCTCACCTCGACCTGCCGCTTCTGCGTGATCACCGCCAGATACGCGGACGCGGTGGCCACCGCGATTTGACGGCGCGTGTCGGTGACCGACAGGCGCGCGATCTCGACCTGGTCCATCGCCTGCACCTTGGCCGCCCACTGCGTGGCGGCAAACGGCATCGACGCCGACAAGCCAGACAACGACTGGTTCCGCGGCTGCACGGTTTGGTCGCCGAACGAGCGGCCGCTGTCGAGCGTGGTGTTGGTGATGCTGGCGTTGACGCGGGGTTGCGTTCCCGCGCGCACCTGCTGCAGGAGCGCTTCCGATCGCAGGATATTCGTCGCCGCGATCGCACCGGTCGGGTTCTTCTCCAGACGCCCGAGCAATCGCCTCGTCAAAGGTCACGGACTTCGACCGGCTGTTCAGGACGTGGAGAGCGGGCTGCGCCGCCATGGCCGGCGCTGATCGATGGTGGCGAACACTGGACGATCGCGAGCACAATGTCCGGTCACGCCGGGCGCAGGTGCACCAGCGCTCCGCACGTTATGCCGCCATCATCTCCGCGATCTCGATGCGCGCGTCCTGGTGCGATCGAGCGAATCACGACGTAAAGCACCGGAATGAAGAAGATCGAGAGGAACGTGGAGGCGAGCATACCGCCCGCCACCGCCGTGCCGACCGAATTACGTGACGCGGCTCCGGCGCCCGTGGCCAGCGCCAGCGGCAGCACGCCGAGAATGAAAGCGAACGACGTCATCAGGATCGGGCGCAGGCGAATACGCGCCGATTCGATTGCCGCGTCGACGATCGACAGGCCGCGCTCGCGCAGCTGTTCGGCGAACTCCACGATCAAGATCGAGTTCTTCGCGGCCAGCCCGACCAGCAACACCAGGCCCACCTGGCAGAAAATGTCGTTGTTGAATCCGCGCAACAGCTGCGCCGACAACGCCCCGAACACCGCCAGCGGCACGCCCAGCAGGATGATGAACGGCAGGATGAACGATTCATACTGCGCCGCGAGCACGAGATACACCAGCAGCAGGCTCAAGCCGAAGATCACGCCCGCCTGTCCACCGGCGCGCTGCTCTTCGAGCGACTGCCCCGCCCACGCGAAATCAAACCCGGGCGGCAGATTCGCGCGCGCCAGGTCTTCCATCGCCTGCAAAGTCTGGCCGGAGCTCTGACCGGGCGCCGGATTGCCGGCGATCTCGGCCGAGCGGAACAGGTTGAAGTGGCTGATCACCTGCGGCGCCGTGGTCTCGCGCAGCCGCACCACGCTGTCGAGCGGGATCATGTCGCCGTTCGCGGCCCGCGCATACAACTGCTTCAGGTTCGCCGGGACTGGCGCGGAAGCGCTGGTCGGCCTGCACGAACACGCGATATGCGCGGTTGTTGAAATCGAAGTCGTTGACGTATTGCGAGCCGAGAAACACCTGCAGGGCGTCGGTCACTTCGCGCAGCGGCAACCCGAGGCTGCGCGCCTTGTCGCGATCGATGTCGACAATCATCTGCGGATCGTCAGCGCGGAAGCTGCTGAACGCCCCCTGCACCTTACCGCTCTGGTTCGCCGCGCCCATCAAGCCAAAGGTCGCATTCGCCAGGTTGTTGATATCGGACGACCCCGTCTGGTCCAGCACTTGGAACTGGAAGCCGCCGAAGACGCCGATTCCCTGGATCGACGGCGGCGGGAACGCAAAGACCATGGCGCCGGGAATCATGAACAGCGGGCCGCTCACCCGCTGCAACACCGCGGTCAGCGACTGATCGGCATTGCGACGTTCGGCGTAGTCCTTCAACCGGACGAAGATCATCCCGTTGTTCGGCGCCGCCCCCGAGAAGCTGAACCCCATCACCGAAAACGCCGCCGCCACGTCCTTGTCGGCGAACAGGATCTGTTCTGCCTTTTTCGCGATTTCCGTCGTGTACTCGAGCGAGGCGCCGGCCGGTGCCTGCACGACGCACATCAGAAAGCCTTCATCCTCCTGCGGTACGAAAGACGAGGGCACCGCGCGATACACCGTATAGGTGGCAAACAACCCACCGGCGAACAACAGGATCGCCACCAGGCGCCAGCGCAACGCGCCGCGCACCACCGTCACGTAGCCGTTCGTGCCTTTCTCCACCATGCGATTGAAGCCGGTGAAGAATCGCCCGTGCGTGTGACTTTCCTTGTCCAGCAGCAGCGCCGCGAGCGCCGGCGTGAGCGTGACGGCGTTGAACACCGACAGCACCACCGAAAACGCGATGGTCAGCGAGAACTGCTGGTAAAGGCGGCCGGTGACGCCGGGGAAGAACGCCACGGGCACGAACACCGCCACGAGGACGATGCCGATTACCACCACGGCGCTAAAGACTTCGCGCATCGCATCGACTGCGGCCTGGCGCGCGCTCTTGTGAAACTCGCGCATGTGGCGCTCGATGTTCTCGATCACCACGATCGCATCGTCGACTACGATGCCGGTCGCGAGCACGATGCCGAACAGCGTCAGCACGTTGATCGAGAAGTCAAACAGCTTGATGAACGCGAACGTGCCGATGAGGGAGACCGGGATCGTGATCGCCGGGATGATGGTGCTGCGCCAGTTCTGGAGGAACAGGAACATCACGAGAATGACGAGGCCGATGGCCTCGAGCAGCGTGATCAGCACTTCCCGGATCGACTCGCGAACGACCACCACGTTGTCGAAGGCCACCTGCCACTCGAGGCCTGGCGGGAAATTCTGTTTGAGGCGATCCATCTCGGCGACCACGCCCTGGAACACCTCGATGGCATTGGCCGAGGGCAGCAGCGAAATGCCGACGCCCTGCGCTTCAAGGCCCAGGAAGCGAAGGTTGGACGCGTAGGTTTCCGCGCCAAGCTCGACGCGGCCAACGTCCTTCACGCGGACCAGTGCGCCGCCCTCGCCGGCTTTGACCACGATGTCTTCGAACTCGGTCGACTCCGACAGGCGGCCCATGGCGCGCACGCTGATCGTGTAGGCCTGCTCGGTGGCGGCCGGTGCGTCGCCGAGAGCGCCGGCGGCCACCTGGATGTTCTGCTCGCGTAACGCGCTCACCACGTCGCCGGCGGTGATGTTGCGGCCGGCGAGCTTGGTGGGATCGAGCCACAGCCGCATGGCGAACTTGCGCTCGCCGAACACGATCACATCGCCTACCCCCGGCACGCGCTTGATCCCGTCGCGAATATAGAGGTCGATGTAATTGCTGATGAACTGGCTCGAATAGCGGTTGTCGCGCGAAAAGAACCCGAGACCGCCGATGAATCCGGTCGACACCTTCGTGACCGCGATGCCGTTCTGCCGCACTTCGGCTGGCATGCGGCCGAGCGCCTGGTTAACGCGATTCTGCACGTCGACGGCAGCGAGATCCTGATCGCGATCGACGTCGAAGGTCACCGTGATGGTGGCGAAGCCGCTGTTGGTGCTGGACGAGGTGATGTAACTCATGCCCTCAACGCCGTTGATGGCCTGCTCGAGCGGCGTGGTCACGGCGCTCTCAACGGCTTGCGCGTTGGCGCCGGTATAGAAGGCGGAGACGGTGACGGCCGGCGGCGCCAGCTCGGGATAGCGGGCAATCGGCAGCGTCGGAATCGACACCGCGCCCGCGAGAATGATCAGCAGTGAGCAGACCGTCGAGAGGACGGGCCTGCGAATGAAGACGTCAGCGATCATAAGGTGCCTGTTGTGCCTACGGTGCCTTAGGTGCCTGAGGTGTGGGGGCGGCCGGCGGCGCTGGCATCACCGGCGCACCATCACGAATCTTCTGCAGTCCCGAGACGATCAACTGTTCGCCGGGCTGCAACCCACTTTGCACCACGTAGTCGTTGCCGATGATCTCGCCGAGTTGCACCCGCCTCTGTTTCGCGACGAGACCCTCGCCTTGTTTCTCCGCGACGTACCCGAAGAAGTCGCCGGCGACGCGATTGACCGCGGTGACGGGAATCACCAATCCGGGCGCTTCGGTCCACACGATGCGCGCGCGCACGAATTGATCCGACCGGAACTGGTTACGGCCATCCACCACCTCCGCCTTGGCCAGCACGGACTGCGTCGACGTGTCGACACTCGGAGAAACAAAGGTGATCCGGTTGGTGGCCAGTAACTGGCCGCGATCGTCCATGAGGCGCACGGGCAGGCCGACCTTCAATTGCGCCGCCTGCTGCACGGGCACGTTGATGTAGACCTCGAGCAGATCGTTGTCGGCCACAGTGGTCAGCACCGTCGAACGGATGACGCGATCGCCGGGGTTCACAGGAACATCGCCGACGGTGCCGGCATTGGGTGACACGACGCGGTAGTAATTGAGCTGGCTGCGTTGCTGGCGGATCTGCTCGTCGAGCGCTTTCAACTGCGCTTCGGCCGAACGCAGCTGCGACTCGAACTGCTCCACCTCGCGCGCGCTGATCGCGCCGGCGGCGAGCAACTTCTTGTTGCGCTCGACCTGCTGCCGCGCGAACTCGACTTCAGACTCGCGCATCGGCCGCATCGACTGCAACGAGCCGAGCGCCGCCTGCTGCGGAGCGGAATCGATCTCGAACAGCAAGGCGCCGCGATCGACGCGCTGCCCCGACCGCACCGCGATGCGGGTAATGAACCCTTCGACTTCGGGCTGGATCGTGGTGGAGTTGCGCGACTTCAGCGACGAGACGAATTCGGTGCTCTGCTCCACCGGCTTCGCTGTCAGCGTGACGATCTCGACGGGCGTTGGTGGTGGCGCGCCGCCTGGCGGTCCGCCGCCCGCCTGCTGTCCGCCGTTGCCACCACACGCCACGCCGAGAGAGACCATCGCGAAAAGCGAATAAAAAGCGAACTGTCGCGGCATCACGAAAGAAGTATGGGCGATGGTCATGACGAAACTCATTGGCTTAGGCCGGACCTGGATAAGTTCTGAAGACGTAGAAAAAGCGAATCGCTACTATACGATGAAGTCTCAACCGCTGCAACGTCAGCGGGCCACAATGGGTCAGATGCAGGACTTGATGAGGGGTTTCAGCCGGGGGATGTACTCTAACTGGCTCTGGCATCGGCCGCTGCAGCTGCTCGTGGACGCCGGCGAAGGCGCGCAATTGGCCCTTGGCCCGAACGTGTTTTCACCGTCGGTGCTGGCCATCACCCACGGTCACTCGGATCACGTGTTCGGCCTTCCCGGCCTCGTGGCGGCGAGGAAATTCGGCAAGGGCGCCGTCGACAAACCTTTGACAATCGTTTTTCCGGAAGGTTCCCGCGGCGTGCAAGCGGTGCGCGAGCTTCTGGGCACCGCGTATCAAGGCGTGGTCTTTCCCCTGACGTGGATAGCGGCGCAGCCCGGCACGTCCGTGCCCCTTGGCAAAGGGCGGCAGCTCGAAGCTATCTCCGTCAGGCACACGGCGAACGAACCGGCGCTCGGTTACCGGGTGATCGAGACACGCCGGCGCCTGAAACCGGAGTTCGCCTCGCTGCCACAAACCGAGATCGAAGCGGCGGCGCACCGAGGCACGCGCGACGACCTGCTGGAAGACACCAACCACGTGGTGTTCGCGCATTCGGGTGATGCGATGCCGATCGATCCGGCCCTGGTCATGAATGCCGACGTGCTCGTGCACGATGCGACGTTCCTCGAGGAGCCCGATCGCCGCGAGCCAATCCATGCCACCACCGAAGAAGCCTTGGAGGTGGCGAAGGCGGCCAACGTGAAGACGCTCATCCTGTATCACCTGTCGATCCGCTACGACCGCGCCACGGCCCTCCCGAAACTGCGCGCGCAGCTGGCCGCGAGCGGTTTCGGCGGTGAGTGCTGGCTGCTCGACGAGGACGTGCTCCTTGAAATAACGAATGACAAATAACAAATAACGAAATCGGCTTTCGTTCTTCGTCATTTGTTATTTGTTATTATCCGAAGGATCGTGTCTACCCTGAAACGCGAGGATGTGCAGCGCATTGCGGAACTGGCGCGCCTCGAGCTGAGTCCCGACGAGCTCGAGTTGTATACCCGTCAGCTCGGCGACATCCTCACCTACGTCGAACAGATCCGCGCGCTCGATACCACGGGCGTTGCGCCCACCTCGCAGGTCTTCAACCGGCCCATCGATCGCGAGGACGAGCCGCAGCCGACCTTGTCGCGCGAGGATCTGATGCGCAACGCGCCGGATGCGGCGCCGGAAGCGGGCCTGTTCAAAGTGCCACGAGTGATCGGATGACCGCGCTCCAGCTCGCCCGGCAGATTCGTCATGGCGCAGTGACCGCGGTGGCCGCGTGCGAGCAGTCGCTCGATCGCATCAAGACGCTCGAACCGTCCTTGTCGGCCTTCAACACGGTGATGGCGGAGCGCGCGCTCGATCGCGCGCGTGCCCTGGATGCGGCGGGCCGCTCGACGGGACCCCTGCACGGCGTGCCGATCGCACTCAAGGACAACATGTCCACCGCCGGCGTGCCGACCACGGCCTCGTCGAGAATCCTCAGCGGGTATGTGCCGCCATACGACGCCACGGTGGTGACGCGTCTCGAAGCCGCGGGCGCGATCGTCATCGGCAAGACCAACCTCGACGAGTTCGCGATGGGATCGTCGACGGAAAACTCGGCGCTCGGCCCGACCAGGAACGCGTGGGATCCGACGCGCACACCGGGTGGATCGAGCGGCGGATCGGCCACCGCGGTGGCGTCGCGCATGGTGCCCCTGGCGCTCGGATCGGACACGGGCGGATCGATTCGGCAGCCCGCGGCGCTCAGCGGCATCGTCGGGTTCAAGCCGAGCTATGGCCGCGTGTCGCGGTATGGCCTGCTGGCGTTCGCCTCGTCGCTCGATCAGATCGGGCCGCTCACGGTGTCGGTGGAAGATGCCGCGCTGGTGTTCCAGATCATCGGCGGGGCTGATCGCCGAGATGCCACGACGAGTCCCGAGCCGATGCCGGACGCGGTCGAGGCGTTGACCGGCGAGGTGAAGGGTCTGCGCATCGGCGTGCCGAAGGCGTTTCTCGGCGAGGGCGTCGATGCCGAAGTGCTGGGCGCGTTCAACGCGGCCATGCAGACGCTTGCGGCGCGCGGCGCCACGCTGGTCGACATCGAGCTGCCCCACGCGGGCTACGGCATACCGGTGTATTACCTGATCGCCACCGCGGAAGCGTCTTCGAATCTCGCACGCTACGACGGCGTTCGTTACGGTTATCGCGCGCCGCTCGCGAAAGAGGATGGCCTGCGGCAGATGTACGAGCGGACGCGCAACCAGGGCTTCGGTCCCGAGGTGAAGCGTCGCATCATGCTCGGCACCTACGTGCTCAGCGCCGGGTACTACGACGCCTATTATTTAAAAGCGCAGCAGGTGCGCACGCTGCTGCGGCAGGATTACGAGCGCGCCTTCGAGCGCGTCGAGGTGGTGGCGACGCCGACCACGCCGACACCCGCGTTCACGCTCGGCGAAAAGACCAGCGACCCGCTGCAGATGTACTTGAACGACATCTTTACCGTCAGCGCCAACCTGACGGGCCTGCCGGCGATCAGCGTGCCGTGCGGGTTTTCATCGGGGCGCTTGCCGATCGGGATGCAGCTCACCGGCCGGATGTTCGACGAGGTCACGGTGCTCCGCGCGGCGGATGCGTATCAGCGCGACACCTCGTTTCACACCGAAGCACCCGCCTCCGCTCAAGCTACGGCGGACAAGACGGCGGGCAAGCCTCAGCGGGGTTAATGGCCGCAGTCTTCTCGCTCTGCGCCGCTTATGCGCTTTACTGCCTGATCACGAACCCCGCGGGGCCGATCACCACACCCGACTCCATCCACTACCTGAACATGACGCCCATCGTCCCGTTGGGCTATCCGTTCTTTCTGACTTTCACCGGCGCGCGCGGCGCGATCATCGCGCAGCCGATCATCTTCGCGGCGGCCCTCGCGTTCATGGGACGCGAAATCGTCCGCACCACGCGCAATACCTGGCTGGCGGTTGCCGTGGTGGCGGGATGCATGATCGTGCCGCAGGTCCGCGAGTACCACGCGTCGATCCTGTCCGAGTCGTTGTTCCTGGCATTGCTCGTCGTGTTCCTCGGGCTGAGCATCCGCTTCGCGCATTATCCGACGTGGCGATTGATGGTGCTGGTGGCGATCACGGTTGGCGCGAGCGCGGTGGTCCGCCGCACCGGGTTCGCGTTCGTGCCGGTGATGCTGGTGATGGTGCTGCTGCAACGTCAGCGCCTTCCCGGTTCACAGGCTGCGTTGTTAGCCGCGCTGGTGCCGTTCGGCGCGATCGTGGGGGGCGAGCAAGTCATCGCGCCGCTCGTCCACGCCGGCGCGCCGTCCAGCCTGATGGGACGCCACCTGTTTGCCAAGGCGGCGTTGATCGAAGCACCAGAGGCACCCCCATCGGACGATCCCATCCGGCGCACACTCGACGATCAGTTCGCCCACGCTTTCGCGCCGATTCGAGCGATGCTGGCGAGTGCGCCTTACAACGTGCGGGGTGTGCTGACTATTTATTACGAGACGTGCCTGCAGGGCGGCTGCGCTGATGAGGCGCGCGCCTTGACGCTGGCGCCGGATGAAGCGCGGCAAACCGAGCTGATGGGCGCCGCCGGCCTGGCTCGCATTCGACGCGCGCCGGTCAATTTCCTGAAGTTGACCTGGCTGCACTACGGGTCGTTATGGACCGTCAATCGCTTACGACATCCCGACACCGCGCCCGCGCTCAATGCCTTTATCGCCGCGCACCGGCCGATGCCGTTCGAACATTATGCGCTGTCGCTCGGACCGGACCGAACGTTGGTCTTCGAGCCCTCGCCGAACGTGCGGTATGCGCAGTGGGCGATGGTGGTGGTCGCGTTGCTCACCGGTGCGCTCGCCGCCGCCGGCCTGGTGGCTGCTGTTCTTGGAGTGCGTCTGCCGCCGGCACTCCTCGTCTCGAGCGTCGCAGCGCTCGCCGCGCACGGGGGACTACTACTGACGGCGCTGCTGGCTGCAGGATTCACGAGATTCCTACTCGGGCTTTGGCCCGCGTTGGTGGTGGCGGGCGCCTTCGGCGCTTACGCCTTAAAGTTAAAAGTTAAAAGTTAAAAGTTAAAAACTTATGCCTGGCGGAGACGGGCCATGCTGGACCGCTTATTGACAATGATCTTCGCAAAGATCAAGGCCATTTGCCTGATTTCATCTTCATACTTTCCGACGGCGGCGTGGCCGGAGAGTTCACATCGCACGATGATGCGAATCGCCACTCGCGATTCCTTGGCTTCGCGCAGCGCGATCCGCATCTTCGCCAGGAAGTCGGCATCACTAGACGCTGCATCCGCCTCCTCCAGATTGAACGTACTTGACGATGCGGCTTTGAGCAGTTCGCGCCAGATGATTCTGCTCGGATCATCGAGGTAAGGCTTCTTGGGGTAAGCCTTGATAATCGCGCAAGTGAGCGCGAATGAGCGTTGTTGCAATGCTAACGTCCTGGTCCGCAGTTGGTCGCTTGACATAGGCACCACAAAGGAGCAAACGACACTCCAACGGCTTTGTCGAACAAATCCGGGTGATGACGTGGCCAATGTCGCAGAATTTGCAATCGTTTTTAACTTTTAACTTTTCACTTTTAACTACGTAGAATTCGGCCATGGAAACGCCGCTGACTCCCCTGGACTTCATGCGCCGAACGCGGAAGCTGTATTCCAGCCGCGAAGGCGTGGTCGACGGCGAGCAGCGATGGACGTATGGCGAGTTCTTCGATCGCTGCGATCGCTGGTCAGCGGCCCTGCAGAAGGTGGGCGTCAAACAGGGCGATCGCGTGGCCTACATCGCACCGAATACTCATGCGCAGCTCGAATCGTTCTACGCCGTGCCGCAACTCGGTGCGGTCCTGGTGCCGATCAACTTCCGCCTGGTCGCGGACGACTTCCGCTACCTGATCCAACACAGCGGCGCGACGGTGGTGTGCGCCTCATCGGATTACCTCGCGGCCGTCGACGGGATCCGGAAGGACCTCACTGGCGTTCAGCATTTTGTGGCGCTCGACGGCGGTCGCTCGGACTGGCTGGACTATGAGGCGCTGATCGCCGAATCGGCGGGCGACTTCACCCGCCCAGCGATTGGCGAACGCGATCTCCTCACCATCAACTACACCAGCGGCACCACGTCGCGGCCGAAGGGCGTGATGATCACGCACCGCAATGCGTGGATGAACACCGTCGGTATGCTCGCGCACTGGCCGATGACGCCTGCGGACACTTACTTGTGGACACTCCCGATGTTCCACGCGAATGGCTGGACGTTCACGTGGACCGTGACCGCCGCCGGGGCGCGGCACATTTGCCTGCCGAAATTCGATGGGCCCACCGTATTCCGGACCGCCGCTCGGGAACGCGTGACGAAGATGTGCGCGGCGCCGACCGTGTTGATCATGCTCGCGAGCGCACCCACCGAGGTCAAGGCACTCGCGCCGAAAGGCGTCGGCGTCATGACCGCCGGAGCGCCACCGGCCGCGGTCACCATTCAACGCATCGAAGGCGAATTGGGCTGGAACGTCATCCAAATCTACGGGCTCACGGAAACCGCGCCGGCGATCAGCATCTGCGAGCCGCAGCCCTCTCATGCGGCGCTGTCGCAGGACGATCGGGCGCGAATCAAGGCGCGTCAGGGGGTCGAACTGATCACGTCCGGCGAATTACGCGTCGTGGACGACAAGGGTCGCGAGGTGCCAGCTGATGGGAAGACGCCCGGCGAGATCGTCGCGCGCGGCAACGTGGTGATGGAGGGTTACTACAACGATCCGGAAGCCACCGAACGCTGCATGGGCGACGGCTGGTTCCACACCGGCGACGCCGCGGTGGTGCATCCGGACGGTTACGTGCAGATCACCGATCGATTGAAAGACGTCATCATCAGCGGCGGCGAGAACATTTCATCCGTCGAAGTGGAAGCGATGCTGCTGCGCCACGACGCCATCCAGGAAGTGGCCGTCGTCGGATTGCCGCACGAGAAGTGGGGCGAAGCGCCGCACGCGTTCGTGGTGTTCAAGAGCGGCCAAACCGCCACCGGCGAAGCGTTACGTGAATTCTGCCGAGCCGGAATGGCGCACTTCAAAGTGCCGCACGGCTTCACAACCGTGACGGAGCTGCCGAAAACAGCTACCGGAAAGATTCAGAAATTCGTTTTGAGAAAGGGCCGGGCGAACATCAGCCCGCAGTAGCGATAACTTTTAACTAACGCTCGCCGGCGCCCGGTTCGCCTTGGCGATTGCCCAAATTACGAATCCGAGCAGGATGAAGGGGATCGCGGGCACCAGCAGGGCCAGAATCGCGGCAATCGCGCCCAGGACGACCACGGCCAGGCCGACAACCAGAAGAATCGGCAGAACAGCCGCACCGGCGGCCAGGCCGACGGCGCCCATGACGAGGCCAACCGGGATCCACAGCAGCTTAAGAAGTAGCCGGAAAGGCAGGAAAATGGTCCAAAACAGGACCTTTAGGACGAGAAACACCACGCCGACCACGGATACCACCGCGAGTCCGGCGACGAGCAGCCCAGCCAAGGCGATGAGCTCCAGCATCTCTAATCGCAAAAGACGAGTCTTCCCGAGCTGGGGTTCCAGCGCAGGCCTTGAGCGAGGAAAGGTTGCCGGGACGTTCACGCCCGCTGTATGCTGAGAAGCTATGCCAGACGCTGAAAACCCGCAGGTGGACTCGATGTCCGAGGCGCCAGTCGCCCCGGCCGACGAGACCCCGATTATTCATCCCAAGGCACCGCCGATCGAGAGCCGCTTTCTCTATGTCGACGTCGCCGCCCTCCGCGCCAAGCAGTTGCGCCGCGGCGCGCGGCCGCGACTCGACCAGGCCGAGGAGCCGCTGCCGCCGGTGAAGGTCGTGAAGGCCGAACGGGTGGCGATGGAAGAGGTGAAGCAGAACCTCGTCCAGTGGGATCTTCCTGACTTCAAGGTTGTCGTAGATCTTCGCTAGCTTCGCCGCCGGGAGGCCATCTCAGGCCTCGCCGGGAAAAAACAAAAGACCCGACGGGAAGCATTTCCCGTCGGGTCTTGGTTCTTCCCGACCTACGCGGCCACTTCAACATTAATCGTCCGGGGCCGCGACTCTTCCCGAAACGGAAGTTTGACGGTCAGCACGCCGTTCTTGTATTCGGCGCCAATGCGCGTCGCGTCAACCGTCGACGGCAGCGAGAACGACCGGCTGAACGTGCCATACGCACGCTCGACGCGGTGGAACTGCTCCTGCTTGACGTCGCCATCGAACTTGCGCTCACCCTTGAGCGTGAGCGTGTTGTTCTCGAACACCACCTGGATGTCTTCGCGCTTCATGTCAGGCAGTTCCGCCTTGAGCACGAGCTCCTGCTTGTCATTTTCGAAGATGTCGACGGCCGGCACCCAGCGGCCGTCGGTCAGCAGGTCAGCAAACGGATCAAATCGAATAATCGACATTGCTCTCTCCATGGG
Organism: uncultured Acidimicrobiia bacterium; assembly: GCA_963784445.1. GTDB lineage: Bacteria > Acidobacteriota > Vicinamibacteria > Vicinamibacterales > UBA2999 > 12-FULL-67-14b. The sequence continues at coordinate 581,097 of CAWARO010000006.1, forward strand.
GCGGCACTGAAGTGCCGCCCTCCCGGTAATGGTTACTTCGTTTCTGCGTACTCTGCGTCAACGACCTCGCCGTCTTTAGGGGCGTCGGCCGGGTTCTCCTGCTTCGGCGCTTCCTGAGCGGCCTTCGCGGCCTGCTCGGCCTGGTGCGCCTCAGCTTCTGCCTTGTTGCGCGCCTCGATTTCCTCGCGCTTGCGCGCGTCGTCGGCGGCATTGGCCTCGGCTTCCTTCACCAGGCGCTCAACCTCGGTCTTGTTCAGACCGCTGGCGCCGCTGATGGTGATTTTCTGCTCCTTGCCCGTGGCCTTGTCGGTGGCCATCACGTTGACGATGCCGTTGGCATCGATGTCGAAGGTCACTTCGACCTGCGGCAGGCCGCGCGGTGCGAGCGGCAGACCGGACAAGTGGAAGCGTCCCAGCGTCCGGTTGTCGCGCGCCAGCGAGCGTTCACCTTGCAGCACGTGCACTTCCACGCTGGTCTGGTTGTCCGTCGCCGTCGAGAAGATTTCACTCTTCTTCGTCGGGATGGTGGTGTTGCGCGGGATGAGCACCGTCGCCACGCCGCCGAGCGTCTCGATACCGAGCGAGAGCGGCGTCACGTCGAGCAGCAACACATCCTTCACTTCACCAGCGAGCACGCCGCCCTGCACCGCCGCGCCGATCGCCACCACTTCGTCAGGATTCACACCCTTGTGCGGTTCCTTGCCGAAGTACTCCTTCACGACCTGCTGCACGCGAGGCATGCGCGTCGAGCCGCCGACGAGCACCAGTTCGTCCACGTCCGCGGGCTGGAGCCCAGCGTCGGCGAGGGCCTGCTTGAGCGGACCCATCGTGCGCTGCACGAGCGGTTCGACGAGCTGCTCGAGTTTCGCGCGCGTCAGCTTCATCGTCATGTGCTTCGGACCGGAGGCGTCCGCCGTAATGAACGGCAGATTGACCTCGGTCTCCATCACCGACGAGAGCTCGATCTTGGCCTTCTCCGCCGCTTCCTTCAGGCGCTGGAGCGCCATCCGGTCCTTGCTGAGATCGATGCCATCAGTCTTCTTGAACTCCGCGGTCATCCACTCGACGACGAGTTGATCGAAGTCGTCGCCGCCGAGGTGCGTGTCGCCGTTGGTCGATTTCACTTCGACCACGCCTTCACCCACTTCGAGCACGGAGATGTCGAACGTGCCGCCGCCAAGGTCGAACACCGCGATGGTCTCGTCTTTCTTCTGATCGAGGCCATACGCCAGCGCCGCCGCGGTCGGCTCGTTGACGATGCGAAGCACGTTGAGGCCGGCGATTTGTCCAGCGTCCTTGGTGGCCTGGCGCTGGGCGTCGTTGAAGTACGCCGGCACCGTGATCACCGCGTCACTGACCTTTTCGCCGAGATAGTCTTCCGCGGCCTGCTTGAGCTTCTGCAGGACTACCGCGGAGATTTCGGGCGGCGAGTACCTGCTTGCCGCGCACGGTAATGCGAGCGTCGCCGCCGGAGGTCTGCTCGACCTTGTACGGCACGCGCTTGGTTTCTTCGGTGACCTCATTGAACTTGCGGCCCATGAAGCGCTTCACCGAGAAGACCGTGTTTTCGGGGTTGGTGACGGCCTGGCGCTTGGCCACTTGTCCGACCAGGCGCTCCCCGTCTTTGCCGAAGCCCACCACGGAGGGCGTGGTACGCGCGCCTTCCTGGTTGACGATCACGGTGGGTTGACCGTTTTCCATGACCGAGACCACGGAATTCGTGGTGCCGAGGTCGATTCCAATCACTCTTCCCTTACTCATGTGTCTTTGTCCTCCCAAGGACAGTTTCCATTCTGCCGCCACTATTGAGCACGTGTCAAGCAGTTAATCTTAGTTAATTACACTCATATGACGCAGGTGGGGGTTAAAGGTTTCGAATGGATGGGGTTGCGGCGACCCAGCTCGGCTTGAGCCCCCTTTTTCACCCGTATAGAGGTCGGCTTCAGCCGGCCGGTCAACCAATGAGAAGGTTCCAAATCATTGAAGGTCGCGCGAATCCCGCCGGCCGGCTGAAGCCGGCCTCTATATGGTGAGTGGAATGTCGCCGACGGCTAGAATGGGAGAAATGGGCGCGTACTCCTCGAGCTCGATGGATCTTGACCCCGCCGATCTGGCCGAGGACGTCCGTCGGCTATTTGACGACCTGTCGAAGCGGCGCCCCGACCACCGGCAAATAACCGGCGAGTGCATGCCCGTGGTAGACGTCTTCGAGACGGAGAAAAACGTCGAGATCGTGCTCGACGTCCCGGGCGTGCCGGCCGACTGCATCCGCGTCCTGTTCAAGGCGGGCGTGGTGATCATCGCCGGCGAGAAAGAGCGTCCCGACTTCACCAAGCGCGGCGCGGCGAGCTTTCACCTCGTTGAACGAGACTTCGGACGATTCGTGCGCGCGGTGCGGCTGAATGTGGCCATCGACGCGGCCAAGGCACGCGCGCGATTGACGAATGGTGAATTGCGCGTGGTCCTGCCTCGCCTGAAGGAACGGCGCGGCGCCGGCCTGCTCGTGCCGATCGACAGCGGCGCCCCGCCGGCGGGCGAATGAAACTCCTCTTTATCGGCGACATTGTCGGACGCCCGGGACGCGACCTGGTGCGCCGGCACGTGCGCGCGCTCGCGGCCGCGCATCAAGCTGATTTGGTGATCGCCAACGGTGAGAACGCCGCCGGCGGGGCCGGGATCACGCGCGACAACCTGCACGAAATCCTCGCCGCCGGCGTGGATGTGGTCACGACCGGCAATCACGTGTGGGACAAGCGCGAAACGCTGGAGTTCATCGGCGCGGAGCCGCGGCTGATTCGGCCCGCCAATTATCCGCACGGGACGCCGGGCGCGGGGTCGTGTGTGGTCTCGACCACGGGCGGCGTGCGCGTGGGCATCATCAACGTGATGGGCCGGGTGTTCCTGCACGCCATCGACGATCCGTTTCGCGTCGCCGAGCGTGAGATCGCGCGCGTGACAGACGAAGGCGCGCAGGTCATCCTCGTCGACATGCACGCCGAGACGACGTCGGAGAAACTGGCGCTGTGTTTTTACCTCGATGGCAAGGTGTCGGCGGTGATCGGCACCCACACCCACGTGCAAACGGCCGACGAGCGCATCCTGCCCGGCGGGACGGCGTGTTTGACCGACGCCGGCATGACCGGCCCGCATGATGGGGTCATCGGCATGGACAAGGACGCGGTGATCGCGAGATTTGTCACCGGGATGCCCTCGCGGTTTGAAACGGCCAAGGGGGATCCGCGGCTGAATGCGGTGGTCGTCACCGCAGATGAAACAACGGGGCGCGCCACTGCCATTGAACGCGTCTCACTCTCGGAAGGACAGCTCGAGGAAATTACCGACAGCGTCTCCGCGGCGGCGACCCGATCATGAGCCGCCTTCCGTTCGATGACGAAGAGCCAAAGCCACCGCCGGTGCGCGAGGTGCCCAAGGTGCACGAGGTGCCCAAGGCGCAGCCCGTGCAACAACGAACGATCCTGACGGTCAGCGAGCTGAACGCGACGATTCGCGATCTGCTCGAGAACCAGCTGCACACCGTGTGGGTTGAAGGCGAGATCTCGAACGCGCGAGTGTGGAACACCGGCCATATGTATTTCACGCTCAAAGACAGCGCGTCGCAGATCAAGGCGGTCATGTTCCGCTCGGCGGTGAGCTACCTGAAGTTCAAGCCCGTGGACGGATTGAAGGTCGTGGCGCGCGGCAAGGTGAGCGTCTACGACCCGAAGGGCGAATATCAAATCATCTGCGAGCACCTCGAGCCGAAAGGGCTCGGCTCGCTGCAGCTGGCGTTCGAGCAGCTCAAGAAAAAACTGCAGGCTGAAGGCCTCTTCGAGCAAGCGAGAAAGCGACCGCTCCCGGCGCTGCCCCGCCGGATCGGCATCGTCACGTCGATGGATGGCGCGGCGCTACGCGACATCGTGCGCGTGCTGCGGCGACGGTATCCCAATGCGCACCTCGTGCTGTCGCCCACCCGCGTGCAAGGCGAAGGTGCCGGGCGGGAAGTCGCGCACGCGATCCGGAAGGTCACCCGGATCGAAGGTGTGGACGTCGTGATCCTGGCGCGCGGCGGCGGTTCGCTCGAAGATCTCTGGGCCTTCAACGAGGAAGTGCTTGCCCGGGTGATCGCCGATTCCCCGGTGCCGATCATTTCCGGCGTCGGGCACGAGACGGATTTCACCATCGCGGATTTCGTGGCCGACCTGCGCGCGCCCACGCCGTCGGCGGCTGCCGAGCTCGTCGTCAAGAAGAAGGATGAATTCTTCGGCCACATCGATCGCATCTGCGAACGGCTCGATGCGGCGATTCATCATCGGCTGCGGCGTATGGAAACGCGGCTGCACGTGCTTGAAATGCGGCCCGGGTATGCGGGCTATGCCGGCCGGATGGCCGTGCGCGGCCGCCATGTGTCGGAGCTGGCGAGCGCCTTACGCCAGCGCATGAGCCAGTCGCTGGCGCGGGGATCTCGCCGGCACGAGGTGCTGCGGCGATCGCTCGATCAGTTCGATCCGCGTCATCGCCTCGCTGCGGTTCGCACGCGCCTGGTCTCGAAAGACGCGCAGCTGCAAGCGGCGGTGCGACGCCGCCTCTCGGTGGTCCAGGGCCGGTTTGGCGCGCTCGCGGCGCAGGTCGAGGGGCTCAGCCCGCTTGCCGTACTTGGCCGCGGCTACTCCGTTACCTGGGACGGGACGCGAACGCGTATTATTCGTGATGCTTCGACGCTCAAACCCGGAGACAAGGTCAGCGTAACCGTCGAGCGCGGCAGCTTCGAGGCCACGGTCGACCGAGTGAACACCCATCGTGAGTGACCCGACTATCAAGGACTTCGAAGCCGCAATCGCCGAGCTCGAGACCATCGTCAAGAAGCTCGAGGAAGGCGATCTTGCGCTCGAGAAATCGCTCGAGCTCTACGAGCGCGGCGTGCAGTTGTCGCGCTTCTGCCACTCTCGTCTCGAAGAAGCCGAGCGCCGGATCGAGATCGTGAACGAGCGCGGCGAGCTCAAGCCAGCCCCTGCCTCGATGCGTCTCCAAGACGACGACGAATCGTGAAGACGACGCTGTTGAAGGTCGCACGCTCGGGTGGTCTTCACCGCCCGCGCGGAGCGCGGGCAAGACAGGCTGCGGTCATGAGGCGGAGCCGAATTGAGCTGGGCGGAGCCTCATGACCTTCGAGGCGTACCTCGAAGCGCGCCGCAAGGACGTGGAGACCGCGCTTCAGACCTGGCTCCCAAAACCACCGAAAGCCCCCGTAGTCATCTCCGAGGCGATGCGCTACAGCCTGCTCGGCGGCGGCAAGCGGCTGCGGCCGATGCTGGTGATCGCGAGCGCCGAGGGCGTGGCGCAAGTGGCCGGATCATCGGAAGCCGCGGCGCGCGACGCCGCGCTGCCAGCCGCGTGCGCGATCGAAATGATCCATACGTATTCGTTGATCCACGACGATCTGCCAGCGATGGACGATGACGAGTTGCGGCGGGGGCGGCCGACCTCGCACGTGGTGAACGGCGAGGGCATGGCAATTCTCGCCGGCGACGGTCTCCAGGCCGAGGCCTTCTCGCTGCTGGCGCGAGAGCCGCAAGGCTACCACCCGGCGTTAATGACACGAAAGCTTCGCGTGGTCGCGATGATCGCCGAAGCCGTTGGAGCGGAAGGCATGGTCGGCGGCCAGGCAATCGATCTCGCGGCCGTCAAACCTGGCCCGCATCACCAGGCGACGCGGATTGATGTCGACAGCCTGCAAGCCATGCACCTGCGCAAGACCGGAGCCCTGATCCGCGCCGCGGTGGGCGCCGGGGCGATCATGGGCGGCGCCGACGATCGCCTCCTCGCCACACTTGATAGCTACGCCATCGAGATCGGGCTCGCCTTTCAGATCGTCGACGACATCCTCGACGAAGAAGGGTCCGCGGGTTCGCTCGGCAAGACGGCCGGCAAGGATCGCGAGGCGGGCAAACCTACCTACCCGGCCTTCTACGGACTCGATCGATCGCGCGAGCTGGCGGCGGCCTGTCATGCGAACGCGAGGCGCGCGCTCGAACGTGCCGGTCTGCTCGATTCCAGGTTGGCGGACATCGCGAGCTGGGTGATTGACAGGAGGTCCTAGGGTCCTGGGTCCTAGGGTCTTGAAGAGCGTTCTTGCCCTAAGACCTTAGGACCCTAAGACCCTAAGACCTCGGACCACAGGCATGAAGCCACGAAAACAACGGCTCGATACGCTGCTCGTCGAGAAGGGTCTCGTCGAGTCGCGCGAAAAGGCGCGCGCGCTCATTCTCGCCGGGCAAGTAGACGTCGCGGGTCACGGCGCGGCAAAGGCCGGCACGATGGTGCCGATCGACGCCGACGTGCGCGTGATCGGCCCCGATCATCCGTGGGTCAGCCGCGGCGGCATCAAGCTCGCGCATGCGCTCGACGTCTTCGCTATTGATGCGACCGGAGCCATTGCGCTCGACATTGGCGCCTCGACCGGCGGGTTTTCCGACGTCTGGCTGCAGCGCGGCGCGCGGCATGTGATCGCCCTCGACGTGGGCCACAGCCAGCTGCACTGGAAGATGCGCAGCGATCCGCGCGTGACGGTGATCGAGAACACCAACGCGCGCTATCTCAAGCCGGGCGATCTGCCAGACGCAGGCGCGCGGATTACGCGCGTGAGCATCGACGTCTCGTTCATCTCGCTACGCCACATCTTTCCGGTGCTGCCGCCCCTTATCGCGCCAGGCTCCGACATTATCGCTCTGGTGAAGCCGCAGTTCGAGGCGGGGCGGAAGGACGTGGGCAAGGGCGGGCTGGTCCACGATCCCGACGTGCACGCGCGTGTGGTCGCCGAGGCGACCAGCGCCGCCGCTGAAGTAGGATTGAAACGGCTGAACCTGGTGGATTCTCCGATTACGGGAGCAGAGGGAAATAAGGAGTTTCTGCTCCACCTGAGGGCCTGATGGCCTGATGGCCTGATGGCCCGTTAAAACATGCGCATAGGAATTGCCGTCAAGCCGGGCCTGATGGCCGCCCGCGAGCAACTCGTCGAGCTCGAGGAGTGGCTGCGCGATCGCGGTGTGGATGCTGTGTGGTCGACTGAGGCCGCGAAACTCTTCACCTCGGGCTCGCGATCCGTCGTGGACCGGACGGAGATTCCCCAACAATCCGATCTCGTGGTGGTGCTCGGCGGCGATGGCACGCTGCTCGGCATGGCCAAGGCGATCGCGGAGAGCGGGCACGAAGTGCCGATCCTCGGCGTGAACTTCGGCTCGCTGGGGTTCCTCACCGAGATCACGCGCCCTGAGATCTTCACGGCGATCGAAGCGGTGATGGCGGGCCGGACGTCGTACGACCTGCGCATGATGCTCCGCGCCGTCGCGACGCTGGCCGGGCAGCCGACTGTCGCGCACATGGCGTTGAACGACGTGGTGTTCTCGCGCACGGCGCTGTCGCGCATCATCGAGCTGGAAGTCTCGGTGGGTGACCAGCTCATGACCGCGGTCAAAGCAGACGGGCTGATCGTGGCGACGCCGACGGGATCGACCGCTTATAACCTGGCCGCCGGCGGGCCGATCGTGCATCCGGCCATGGATGCGCTGCTGCTGACGCCCATTGCGCCGCACACGTTGACGAATCGGCCGATCGTGATTCCGTCCGAACGCGAAGTCCGCGTCCGGTCGACCGGCTCGAACGCGGGCGACGAAGTCTACGTGACGGTCGACGGCCAGACGGGCTTCGGAATGCACGAGGGCGACGAGATCGCGATCACGCGCGCGGAGCGACCACTCCGTCTCGTTCGTTCGACGACGCGCAGCTACTTCGAGGTGCTGCGCCAGAAGCTGAAGTGGAATGAAAGATAGGGGATCGGGGATCGGGGATCGGTAAAGATCAGAGCCTGTTTCGCCCCGATCCCCGATCCCTGATCCCCATCTCTGATCCCCGATCCCCTGGTCCCGTCCTTAGAAGTCCACGCGGAAGCCGAGCTCGACCTGCCGCTGGTTCCCCTGAATCGACGTCGAGGTCCCGAACAGCGCCGACCGCAGGTTCCCCTGGGGGCTTGCGAAGTTGACCTTGTTCGTCGCGTTGAAGGCCTCGACGAATCCCTCGAACCTGTAGCGCTGTACCGAAAACACCTTCGAGAGGCGCACGTCGAGCGTCACGAATGACGGCCCGATGTTGGCGTTGCGCCCAAGGTTGCCGACGCGGTTGGTGAACTCGCCGTAGTAAGTGTTGCGGTCGTACCGGTCGCCCTCGGGATTGACGAGATCCGGCCGGTCGTTCTGCTCGGTATCGCCGTTGCTGTCGCGTCCGGTGGTGACGTTCCACGGTGAACCGGACCGGTACTGGAGAATGCCGGCCAGCTGGATCCCGCCGGGAACGAGCCAGTTCATGCGGCCGACGACCTGGTGCGTGCGATTGTTGCTGGCCAACGACTTCTCGGCGGCCGGATTCAATTGATCCTGCGCCAGGAACAGGAACCCCTCGACGTCGCGAATCGCCTTGGCGAGCGTGTACGACACGCCGAACCCGGGCCACTTGCCGCCGCCGCGCCGCTCGAGCGACATCAGCAGCGCCGAGTACCATGCGTTGCCTTCGGTCTCGTACTGCGTGATGCGCAGGTAGTTCGGATTCGGACGCGTGCCGGTGACCGGATCGCGTGGGTTGAGATCGCGATTATTGAACTGGTTGTAGCCGCGGCTGTACACGCCATCCGCCGACAACGCCAGGCCGGAGATGAGCTCGCGCTTCACGCCCAGGCTCACCGACTTGCTTTCCGGCGTGCGGATGTTTTCCGACGACACCGAGATGCTGGGCGTCGCGCTCTGCACCGTGCCGCGCGTGAACGGATCAGGATAGCCAGGGTTGATGATCGTGACGTCGTTGGCGCGCTGCGCCAGCACGACGTTGAGTGGCGGGTTTAGGAACACCTGGTCGATGTAGAGTCCGTAGCCGCCGCGAATCGCGGTGCGGCCGTCCTTGTAGGGATCCCAGATCACGCCGAGCCGCGGCGCGAAGTTGTTGGTATCGTCGGGCACGCCGACAATCCGGCTGAAGGCGTTCTCCCGATCGTAGCGAAGGCCCATGCTGATCGTCACGTCGGTGCGCACACGCCACGTGTCCTGCACGAAGAACGCGAGGATGTCGTCGTCCAGGTCGACGTTGGGATCCGCGATCGACTGCGTGAACTGCGTCGGATAGGTGGCCAGGTTGTTCGGATCGAACGGCAGGTCGGTCGTGAACTGGAACGTGCCATCGCCGTTGCGCGGAAAGAACGTCGGGGCACGAATGATGCTGATGTCGGCGCCGGTCTTCAAGTCGTGCGACGCGAGCGTGTAGGTCAGGTTGTTGATGAACTGCCACCGGTTCTCGTTGCGGCCCTGCGGCTGGTTATAGGCCTTGCCCAAGCGGCTGGACGGACGATTGATCTCCGGCATGCCCGCGGTGCTCCAGCCTTCGGTGTCGGTCCACGTGGAGTGACGACCCCACTGGAACCGGAATTCATTCAACGCCTTCGACGACAGGATGGTGGTGAAGTTGCCGACGATGTCCTGCACCAGCGAGTCGCTGTTGGTGCCGCGCTCGCGCGTGTTGAGGCCACCGATCCCGTTGCCGGTCGAGCTCCCCTTGTCGGCGCGGTAGCGCAGCTGCGACGAGTGCTTGTCATTCATGCGGCCATCGAGCTTGATGAACGCGTTGTGCCCATCCGAGGGGTTCGGCGTTTCGCGCTGATCCACCGGCACCACCGTTGCGGTGATGACGCTGGTCTCGCGCTGCCGCGAGCCTTCGTAGGATCCGAAATAGTGCAACCGGTCCTTGACGATCGGCCCGCCGAGGAAACCGCCAAAGCGCTGCTGGCTGAAGGGCGCCTTGCCCGAGCCCTGCGCTTTCGAGAACGGATTCTGGGCGTCCATCCCGTCGCCGCGATGGAACGCGAACATGCGCCCGCCGAGCTCGTTGGTACCGGAGCGGGTGATTACGGTGAACACCGCTCCCGACGACAACCCGTACTCAGCGGAAAACTGATTGGTCATCACGGCGAACTCGCGCACGGCCTCGAGCGAGAAGCCACCGCGGTTGCCGGCGGTGACGATCTGATCGTTGCTGACGCCATCCACCATGTAGCTGTTGCTGCGATCGGTCTGGCCCTGCGCCGTGACGCCGCCACCGCCCACGCCCGTGACACCCGGAGCCAGCGTGGCGAGCCCGGCGAAGTTGCGAGTGATGAGCGGCAGGTTGTCGAGCGAGTCGCGCGTCACCGTGGTGCCGAGCGTGCTGCGCGTGGTTTCAACCAGCGGCGCCGCGCCGGTGACCGTGACGGATTCCTCGACGTTGGCGACCCGCAACGCCACGTTGACCGTGGCCTCTTGTCCGATGGTCACCGTCAGGCCGCGACGAATCTGCGTCGCGAAGCCCTGGAGGGTGACAGTGACTTGATAGTCGCCCGGCGGGATCGCCGTGGCGCGATACCACCCGCGCTCATCGGAGATCAATTCGCGCGTAAAACCGGTCTGGACGTTGGCCACCAGAACGCTGGCGCCAGGCATCACCGCACCTTGCTCATCCGTGACCGTTCCCTGGATGGCCGACCCGGTGCTTTGGGCGAGTACTGGCGCGACTCCGAACAGTAGGAGCACGGCCAGCACGATTCCCCCGAGGAACGACTTTCTAAAGTGTGTGGGCATGAAGTTCCCGGCGCTGAGATTCACGGCCATCGGCATCTCCGATCCTTGCAATGACACTTGCGTGTCGCCAACCCGTGGGACGGGACCGTCCCCTCCCAGGGACCACTGATAACTTCGCGAAACTACTCCTATCGCGCAGACCCGTCAATACGCAAAGCGTGATGCAGTGCACGCTTGCAGCAAATGTCATCCATCCGTGACGCCTCGGCCGCCGCTGCCGTGGTACAGTCCCGCAGTTTTTCAGGGACCACGGAGGTACCAATGATGTCGCGCCACACACCCAAGGTCGCAATCGGCTGCATGCTCGCCCTCTTCGCACTGTTCAGTACTCAAGGGCACGTACACGGACAAGTGCGTAATGAAGCGACGGCCGATCCGTTCGCCGGATTGAGGTTTCGCAGCATCGGGCCCGCCACCATGGGCGGCCGCGTCGATGACCTCGCCGTACTCGAATCCAACCCAGCCGTCTTCTACGTGGGCACCGCCACGGGCGGGCTGTGGAAGACCACGAACAACGGAACCACCTGGGAAGTGCTCTTCGACGATCAGGATGACGCAGTGTCGATCGGCGACGTGACGATTGCACCCGACGACGCCAACCTGGTCTGGGTGGGCACCGGTGAGGGCAACAACCGTCAGAGCGGCACGTGGGGCAACGGTATCTACAAATCAACCGACGGCGGTCAGACGTGGAAGAACATGGGGCTGCGCGATTCGAAGCACATCTCGCGCATCATCGTCGACCCTGTTGACCACGACGTGGTCTACGTCGCCGCGCTTGGCAGCGTCTGGGGCCCGGGCCCTGAGCGCGGGGTCTTCAAGACCACCGACGGCGGGCTCACCTGGACGAAGGTGCTCTTCGTCGACGCCGACACCGGCGCCACCGAGCTGGTGCAGGACCCGAGCAACAACAAGGTGATCTACGCGGCCACGTACCAACGTCGCCGCGCCGCTTTTGGCTTCAACGGCGGTGGACCGGGCAGCGGCATCCACAAGTCCAGCGACGCAGGACGGACGTGGACCAAGATCACCAATGGCATCCCACCCGGCAACCTCGGACGCATCGGGATGGACATCTACCGCAAGAATCCCAACATCCTCTACGCCGTCATCCAGCACCAGACCGAAAGCGGCACCTACCGTTCCGACGATGCCGGCATGTCGTGGCGGAAGATGTCCAACGTCAACCCGCGGCCGATGTACTTCAGTCAGATTCGCGTCGACCCGACCAACGATCTGCGCGTCTATGTCGGCGGCGTCCAGATCCACATCTCTGACGACGGCGGTAAAACCTTCATCGAGAACGGTACCCTGCACTCGGACCATCACGCGTTATGGATCAATCCGGCCAATCCGAATCACATCATCGACGGCAACGACGGCGGGATCGGGATGAGCTGGGACAAAGGCAAGACGTGGGAGGGCATCTACAACATGAACCTCGCGCAGTACTACCACGTCGGCTACGACATGGCGGTCCCCTACAACCTGTGCGGCGGGATGCAGGACAACTACACGTGGTGCGGCCCAAGTGCGGTCCGCAGCAATGCCGGCATCCTCAACGACGACTGGTATCGCATCCAGGGCGGCGACGGCTTCGAGGCGCTCGCCGATCCCAACGACCTCAACATCGTCTATGCCGAGTCGCAGAACGGCAACATGGTGCGGGTCGATCTCCGGACCAAGGAGCGCACGCCGATCCGGCCGCTGCCGGGACGAGACGAGCCAGCCAACCGCTGGAACTGGAATACGCCGATCGCGATTTCGCCGCACAACTCGTCCACGATTTATGCGGGCGCCGAAAAACTTTTCAGGTCCCCGGATCGCGGTCAGAGCTGGACGGCGATCAGCGGCGATCTGACGCAGCGTCTGAATCGCGACGAGTTGCCGCTGATGGGTGTGGCCGGCAAGGGCATCACCATCGCCCGCAACGACGGCGTGGGCTCGTACGGGAACCTCGTGCAGATCGTCGAGTCGCCGAAGGAACCGGGACTGATCCTGGCTGGATCGGACGATGGCGTCGTGCACATGACGCGCGACGGCGGCAAGACGTGGACCAACCTCGCGTCGCGCTTCCCGAACATGCCGAAGAACGCCTATGTCTCTGGCCTGGTGGCCTCGAAGCACAACGCCGGCACCATCTACGCGGCGTTCGACAACCACGAGAACGACGACTACAAGAGCTACATCTATGCCAGCGTCGACGGCGGCAGCAACTTCCGGCCGATCAACGAGGGTCTGCCGGCCGGCCACACGGTGACGACGGTGACCGAAGACCCTAAGAACCCGTCGGTCTTGTATGTGGGGACCGAGTTCGGCCTGTTCGTTTCGCTGGACAACGGCGGCAGGTGGCAACGCGTCCGCTCAGGGCTGCCAACGGTGCCGATCCACGAGATCGTGTTCCACCCCCGCGACAACGACATGATCCTGGCGACGCACGGACGCAGCCTCTGGATCCTCGACGACGCCACGCCGATTCAGCAGGCGGCCGAGGCGATTCGTACCGATGCGTTCCTGTTCGACATGCGCCAGGCGATGCAGATGAACCTGGCGCAGGATCGCGGCTTCGTGACCGACAAGCCGTTCCGTGGCGAGAACCCAACCCCGGGCGCGGCGATCAGCTACTACCTCAAGGGCGCGGCGCCGCAGGTGACCATCCGCATCCGCGACGCCGCCGGCACGGTGGTACGCGAGCTCACCGGCAACGCGCTGAGGAACGCGCGCAACGCGGGCGTCAACCGGGTGCATTGGGATCTGCGGTACCCGCCGGTCGTCGGCGGTCCGCCGGCGCAAGGCGGCGGTGGTGGTGGCGGCGGCCAGGGCGGGGCCCAGGGTCCGTTCGTGATGCCTGGTGACTACCGCGTCACGCTGCTCGTCGGCGACAAGGAGATCGCGACCAAGCCGGTGAAAGTGATCGCCGACCTTGCCATCCCGATGAGCGACACGGATCGCCGCACGCTCCACGATACGACCCTCGCGCTGCATCGCCTGCACGAGTCCGCCAACGAAGCGGCCACGACCGTCACGCAGCTGAGCACGCACTTTCAATCCGTGGAGGGCCTGCTCAAGTCCGCAGCCGGCGCACCTCCCGCGGTGAAGACCGCCATTGACGACATGGGCCGGCAGCTGGCCGATCTGCGGCGGCGGCTTGGCGTTCCCACACCCGGGGCGCAGCCCGCGGGCGGTGGTGGGGGTGGTGGCGGCGGTGGTGGTGGCGGCGGGCAACAGCAGAACGTGCGCTCGTCGATCATCGCGGTAAAGGGCCAACTTACCGGCGTGCACTCGCCGCCCACCGAACTACAGATGCGCGGCCTGACCGATGGACGTGCCGACATGGCGCGACTCATCACCGACATCAACGCCCTGATCGGCAAGCTGCCGGCGTTCTACGATCAAATCGGCGCCGGCCAACTGAAGCCGGCGGCAATTAAACCGCTCGCCGCACCCACGACTCAATAAATGCGATTGGCCACGCTCGAGGTCGCGAAGGACTTCGAGCGTGGCCAGTCGATCTGGCAATCGCCAGCGTGAGCCTTACGGCTTGATCGGTTGCATCACCACCAGCCCCGGGTGGATATTGCTCTCACTCAGCTGTTTGTAAAGGCCCGGCAGCGCCGTGCTGATCACCGTATTCACCTGACCGACCAGGTCGGCGAGCAACTGCCGAACGACTTCCACCTGCGAGATCTGCACCCGCGTCGGCAATGACTGCGAGCCGATTACTTCGCTCTTCAGTGCGTTGATGCGGTTCCGCGCCGGTTGCGGGCCGCCGCCACCACCGCCGCCACCACCACCACCCTGCCCAGGACGCCCCGCAATTGCTGTGCGCAGTTCGGTGATCTGCTTGGCGAGTGTGCCCACGGCCGACGCGATCGCGGCCGGAACGTTCGCCTGCGCCTTGAGGGACGCACTGATCGACGTCATCTGCTCGTCGAGCTTGATCGCGGCATCCCCCGCAGTCGCGGCGGTGCGCTGCAGATCGGTCAGCGTGATCAGCGTCTTGTAGAGCGTCTCGCGATCCGCATCGGTGATCTCAACGAGGGGATCGGGATTGACCCTCGCGGTCCGTGTCTCGGCGCGTCCGTCGATCGTGACCTGCACGCGATAGTCACCTGGCAAGACGAACGGACCGAGGTTGGTCAGCACGAAGGCGCCCGCCAATCCAACCGTCGCCGCGCCGATCGGCTCGGCGCGAAGATCCCACGCCACCCGATGCATGCCGGCCGTCTTCGGCCCCTTGAGCCGGCGCACCACGTTGCCGGCGGCGTCGCTGATCGCGATCGCGACGTCATCCTTGGCCGCGGTCCGCAAGTGGTAGTTCACGAACGCGCCGAGGGCGCGATTCGGGGCGCGGAACGATCGCCCGCCCAGGAACCATCCGTTCTCGTTCGGGATGTACTGCACCGCCGGACCGATCTCGAAGACGTGGCTCGCGGCCGACAGCGCCGCGGGCGTGAGCTGCTGCAGCGGCGTGATGTCGTCGAACACCATGATGCTGCGGCCGTGCGTGCCCAGGATCAGATCGTTGTCGCGAGGATGCACCACCAGGTCATACACGGCGACCGTCGGCATGCCTTTCCAGCGCGACCAGTTGGCGCCGCGATCGACCGAGACGAAGAGACCGAACTCGGTGCCGACATAGAGCAGGTTCTGGTTCTTCAGATCCTCTTTGATCACATAGACCGAGCCCGCCGGCAGGTTGCTGCTGATCGACCGCCAGTTTTCGCCGAAGTCGGTACTGACATACACCCACGGCTTGAAGTCGTCGCTGCGATGGCCGTCGAACGAGGCATAGACCGTTCCCTCGGCGAACGCCGACGGGGTGATGCGGCTCACGTAGATCAACTTGGGCACACCGGGGACACGGGTCGCCACGCTGCTCCACGACGCGCCGCCGTCACGCGACACCTGGATATTGCCGTCGTCGGTGCCGCCATACAGGAGGCCGGCACGCCGCGGTGACTCCGCCAGGGCGGTGATGTTGCCGAACGACGACATGCCGTCGTTGCGCGCCACGGTGATGTCGCGGCCGGGAACACCCATGATCGGCATCTCGTCGCGATTGAGGTTATAGGTCAGATCCGGACTGACGGCGGCCCAGGTCTGACCGCGATCGACGGACTTGAACACCCGCTGCGCGCCAGTGTAGAGCGTGCGCTTGTCGTGCGACGACACGACGATCGGCGCGGTCCAGTTCCACCGCAACGGCGGCTGGCCGGCTTCCGCCTGCGGCATGATCGACTTGCGCTCGCCGGTCTTGCGATCGTAACGAACGATGCGGCCGTTCTGGCAGTTGGTGTAAATGAAGTTGCCGTCCAGCGGATCGACGACGGTGAACATGCCGTCGCACGACAGCATCTGATACCAGTGCTCGTTGGCAATGCCCTGGCGGTCGCGCACCGAGCTGGGGCCGCCCCACGACGCGTTGTCCTGCATACCGCCATAGATGTGATACGGCTGCTGCATGTCGACATCGATAGCGTAGAACTGGCCGATCGGATAGTTGTTCAGGTGTTCCCACGACCGCGAACGATCTCGGCTCACCCAGACGCCGCCGTCGTTGCCGTCCATCAAGTGGCGCGAGTTCGCGGGATTGATCCAGAACGCGTGGTGATCCAGGTGCACTTCCATCGACCCGTCATCGCGAAACGTCTTGCCGCCGTCGTCGGAAATGTGCAGGTTGACGCCGTTGACGTAGATTCGCTGGGAGTCATTAGGGTCGACGCGGATCTGGCTGAAATACATCGGCCGCGGATTGAGGCTGTTGACCTTGGCCCACGTCTCGCCTTTGTCCTCTGAGCGGAACACACCGCCGTCACGGTTCTCGACGATGGCGTAGACGATGTTCGAGTTGCGGCGATAGAAGTCGAGGCCGATGCGGCCCGTGTCACCGCCCGGCAGGCCCCCGGCCAGCTTCCGCCAGGTCCGGCCGGCATCGGTGCTCTTATAAATGCCGGAGTCAGGCCCGCCGCCGTTGAAGCCGAACCCGGTGCGGCGCCGCGAATACGCGGACGCGATGAGCACCTTGGAATTGGCGGGATCCATGATCAGGTCGTTGGCGCCGGTGTTCTCGTTGATGGCGAGAACGTGTTGCCAGGTGATGCCGCCGTCGGTGGTCTTGAAGACGCCGCGCTCTTTGTTGGCGCCCCACAGCCGGCCCACGGCCGCCACGTAGACGATGTCGGTATCCTGAGGGTCGACGATGATGCGGCCGATGTGGTTTGACTCGCGCAACCCCATGTTCTTCCAGGTCTTGCCGCCGTCGACCGACTTGTAGATGCCGTCACCCCACGAGGAGCTCTGGCGATTGTTCGCTTCGCCGGTGCCCACCCACACGACGTTGGGATCGGTTGGGTTGATGGCGACATCGCCGATCGACACCGTGGTCTGGGAGTCGAAGACGTTCTCCCATGTGTTGCCGCCATTGGTCGTCTTCAACAGACCGCCGGACGCCGACGCCGCATAGAAGATCGCGGGGTCGGCCTCGTACACCGCGAGGTCGGTGATGCGCCCGCTCATGAAGACGGGACCGATGTCCCGGCGCGTGATGCCGTCAAAGATCGCGTCTGGAACCTGCGCGAGGACGGTCGATGCCGAAAGCACAACAGTCAGGAGGAGGACGGCGCGGCGAGCGAGCATAAGCACCTCGGTCGAAAGAGCAGGAAGGCTGTCTGGCGGCGCGCCAGAAGCCCGGCCGCTTTATACTACGACCGGCGGCAAGAGTTGCATGCCGATGTCCCGGCGATGCTCAACGCGCCCGCTGCTTGCGGAAGTAATCCACCTGCCAGGTGAACACGTTCCGATTGTGTTCGGCGAGCGTTGACGCGAACACGTGCGAGCCGTCGTTCTTGCTCACGAAATATAAGTAGTCAACATCCGCGGGCTTGGCGGCCGCTTCGAGCGAGGCCTTGCCGGGCGCGGCGATCGGACCCGGCGGCAGGCCCGGATAGCGATACGTGTTGTAGGGCGAGTCGAACTGCAGATCCTCGCGCCTCAGGTTGCCCGTGTACTTGCCGGCTTTCTGCAGCGCGTAGATCACCGTGGGGTCGGCCTGCATGCCCATCCCGATCTTCATCCGGTTCGCATACACCGCCGCCACGAGGGGACGCTCCGCCGGCGTGCCGGTTTCCTTCTCGACCAGCGAGGCCAGCGTCACGAGCTGCCGCACGGTGAGGCCGGCACCGGTCGCGGCGGCTCGCAGTTCCGGCGTCATCCCATTCTTGAAGCCATCCACCATTTGCGCCACCACCGCGACCGCGCTCGTGCCGCGCGGCAACGCGTAGGTTTCGGGGAACAGGTAGCCTTCGAGATCGCGCGCGCCCGGATCGAGATCGGCAATCAGGGCGGCATTCGAGGCGGCCTTGGTGAACTCATCGGCCTTGCCAAAGCCACGTTCTTCGAACACGTGCGCCATTTCGGCGATCGTCAGGCCCTCGCGAAACGTCAACCGGCGGCGATACACATCGCCGCGGGCGATCTTGTCGATCACGTCGAGCGCGTGGACCGGCGTATCGAACCGGTACTCACCGGCGCGCAGGCCCCGCGAGCGGCCGCTAATCATTAGCGCCACCTGAAACGTCCGGCCATCCCGCACCACACCGGCGCTGACCAGGCGATTGCCAATCGCCGCCGGCGACGAGCCGGGAGGAATATCCACGAACACCTCGGGCTCGGTGTAGCCGCGATACGGCTCGATCACCTGCGAATACATCCACCAGGCGCCCGCGCCGGCGACGATCGCGATGAGCAGGACGAGGACGAACAGCCGCTTAATCCAACGCCACATTATTCGACTCGGAGGACTTGCGATGTCATGGCAAGTCCTCCTCGCTCATAACAGCCCTGGTCGGGTGAGGACGACCGTCGAGATAGTCCTGGAGGATAATAGCCGCCGCCGCGGCATCGAGCTGCTGCTTGCGTTTGCGCCAGTCCTTTTCGCGACGCGCCAGTCGCGCTTCTGCTTCGGTGCTCGTCAGCCGTTCGTCCTGGAGGATCACTGGCACGTCGATCTTCGCCTTCAGGGACTGTGCGAACGTTTGCACGACCGGCGTCTGATCGTTGGGCGAGCCATCGAGACGACGCGGCCACCCGACCACGACCGCCTCGAGGCCGTCGTCTTCGTTCTTCAGAGAGATGATTTCCGTGATCAGCATGCGAAGGGTTTCCGCCTCCGATGGCGGACGTTGCAGCATGCGCCAGGGCGATGCGAGCGTGGCGGTGGCGTCGCTCAGCGCCAGGCCGATGCGCCGGGCGCCATAGTCGATGCCGAGCACTCGCACGCTCCTCAGTATAATCGGCGGGTGCATCAGGTGCATCGCGTGCGTCGTGTGCGATCGCGTGCTGTGCGTGCGTGGTGCCGAGTGCCATGGTGCTCGTGGTCACAACTCGCGCGCAAACGCCATCCGACGCCAACCGCGATCAGGCTGAACGCGCGCAGCGGCGGATCCGCGCCTTGCAGGCCGAGGCCGATCGGCTCGCCGCACAATCGCGCACGGTGTTCGGCGATTTGCGGCGGCTCGAGCTCGAGCGCGTGATCAAACAAGAGGAGCTGCGCAACGCCGAACGGGCGCTCCTGCGCACGACGGTGGATCGCGACGCGGCGGCGAAACGCCTGAAGGCGCTCGAAGCCATTCGCATCGCCGGCACGCCGGGCGTCGCCGAACGGCTCGTCGAGCTGTCGAAGCGTGGCCGCGCCGGCTACGTGCAGCTGCTGCTGGCCTCGGACAACGTCAGGGCGATGGGCCGCATGGCGCGCGGCGTGGCGGCGGTCGCCGAGCTCGATCGACTGCGCCTCGAGACCCATCGCAAGAACCTCGCGGCCGAACAGGCCGCCCTCGCCGACCTCAACACGCAACGCACGGCGCTGGCGGCGCTCCAGAAGGACGCCGCGCGCGCGAAGGTCGCGGTCGACACGGCGGTAAGCGCACGCAATCGGCTGATCGACGATCTCGATCGGCGCCGCGATCTCGCCGCGCAGTACGTAGCCGAACTGCAGCAGGCGCAGCGCGATCTCGAGCGCACGGTCGCGAGCACGGACGCGGCGTCGACGGTGATGGCGCTGCCCATCCGCCCGTTCCGCGGCGACCTGCCGTGGCCGATCAGGGGCGAGGTGACCGAACGTTTCGGGCGCGTGCCGTCCGGCCGTTTCGGCACCACAATCGTCCGAAATGGTATCGAGGTCGCGGCAAAGGAAGGCACGACGGTGGGGGCGGTACACGAGGGCACGGTCGCGTATGCCGCGCCGTTCACCGGTTTCGGCACGCTGGTGATCGTCGATCACGGCCGATCCGCATTCACGTTATATGGGCATTTATCGGAGGCCGTGGTGACCGCAGGGACGAACGTCAGCCGTGGCACCGCCCTGGGCACGCTCGGCCAATCGCCGTCCGGTGGAGCCGCCCTCTACTTTGAAGTGCGAATCGACGGCCGCCCGGTCGATCCCCTACAATGGCTCAGGAGCTCTCAATGAAGATTCGCGGGCGGGTCCTCGTGCTGGTGGTGTCGATGGCAGTAGTCGCCTTCGCCGTCGTCGGTGGCTTTATGAGCAATGCCATCGCGCGCCAGGACAGCTATCAGTACCTGCGCACCTTTGAAGACGTGGTGTCGTTGATCCTCAACAACTACGTCGAGGAAGTGAACGTCGACAAGGTGATGCACGGCGCGATGCACGGCCTCGCGGACGGTCTCGATCCGGACAGCGCGTTTTTCGACGCGGCCCAGGTGAAGGTGTTCGAGAAGGGCGATCTCGGCGGCGCGGGGCAACCCGGCGTCGAACTGACCCGACAGTATTACTTGCGCGTGATTGCGGCGCGTGACGGATCGCCGGCGGCCAAGGCCGGTTTGTTGCCGGGTGATTACATCCGCGCCATCGACGGCCAGTCGACGCGCGACACCAGCGTCTATGAAGGCCAGCGGCTGCTGCGCGGCAAGCCTGGCAGCAAGGTGCATCTGACGTTGCTGCGCGGCAACGCCGCCGAACCGCACGAGATCGACCTGGTGCGCGAAGAGTTGCCGGCCCTCGCGGTGAAGTCGCGGATCGCCGCGCCGGGCGTTGGCTATCTGCGAATCGCGGAGTTCGGCAAGAGCACCGCGGATCAGATCAAGAGCGAGGTGTCGTCACTCGCGAAAGCCGGCGCCAAGAGCCTGATCATCGACGTGCGCGGCACGGCGTTCGGCGACGTGGATGCGGGCCTCGTCGCGGCGCGGCTGTTCGTCAAGAGCGGCACGCTCGCCTATCGCCAGGATCGCGGCCGCGACAAGGAAGCGATCGCGGCCGGCGCCGGCGATGGCACGATCACGACCAACGCGATCGTGCTGACCGACAACGGCACGTCGAACGGCGCCGAAGTGTTTGCGGCCGCGCTCTCGGGAAACAAGCGGGCTACGTTGATCGGCGAACGCACGCTCGGCCGCGCAGCGCGCCAGAAACTGGTGCGGCTGCCCGACGGCAGCGCGCTGATGCTGACCCATCTCCTCTATCTCACACCGGGCAGCGTCGCGATTCATGAGAAGGGGCTCACGCCCGACGTGGCGGTCGAACAGCCCGATGTGGATTTCGGACAGCCGTTGCCGGCCAAGGACGCCACGCTCGACAAGGCGATCGAACAGCTGACGGTCAAGGCCGCGGCCTGATCAATCGCAGATGAACCGGCAGGATTTGATCGCGCGCATCGCCAAACAGACGCGCGTGTCCAAGGCTCTCGCCTCGCGCATGGTAGCGGCGGCGCTCGACAGCATGACCAGGTCGCTCGAGAAGGGTGATGCCGTGACCCTCGTCGGGTTCGGCACCTTCAAGACCACGGTGCGCAAAGCCCGCAAGGGGAGGAACCCCCTCACCGGCGGCGCAATCAAAATCCCGAAGCGGAAAGCCGTGCGCTTCAGCGCCGGCAAGGCGCTGAAGTCCGCGATCAATTAAACTTAAGGTGAGCCCTTCGACTCACATTTGGTCACGGGCGTGACCAAATGCTCGCTCAGGACATGCGAGCCTGCGGCTTGCCGAAGGCGGGCTGTAGGCGAGTCGAATGGTAGGCGCGGGTGGATTCGAACCACTGACCTCCTCCGTGTCAGGGAGGCGCTCTAACCAACTGAGCTACGCGCCTGTCTCTGTCGATTTTCGACCGACCCTTCGACTTCGCTCAGGGTCGCCCCGAGCGAGGCGCGATTGAGTGAGTCGAGGGGCGAGACGGAATGGAAAGTATAGCAGACGGAAGATGAGTCAGGTCACAGTCACCCTCCCGGATGGATCGATAAAGCAGATCCCCACAGGCGCGCCGGTAAAAGCCGTCGCCGAAGCGATCTCGCCTCGCCTTGCCGACGCCGCGGTCACCGCGTACGTGGACGACACGATGGTCGACCTCACGTATCCGATGAAGCAGGATGCGAAGGTCCGGATCGTGACCAACAAGAATCCGGAAGCCCTCGAAGTGTATCGGCACTCCACGGCCCACCTGATGGCCGCGGCGGTGACGGCGCTCTTCCCGAACGTGCAATGCGGCATCGGCCCGCCCATCGAAGACGGCTTCTATTACGACTTCATCGTCGAACGTCCCTTCGTGCCCGAAGATCTCGAGGCAATCGAGAAGAAGATGAAAGAGCTCGCGCAGGGCGATTTCATTTACGAGCGCCAGATGTGGCCGCGGCAGGAGGCGATCGACTTCTTCACCAAGCGCGGCGAGCCGCTCAAGGTGCAGCTGATCGAGGAGAAGACGGCGGGACAGCCCGAGGTGTCGGTCTACACGATCAAGGACAAGGACACGTTCGTCGACTTCTGCGTCGGACCGCACGTGCCGTCAACGGGTCGGCTCAAGGCGTTCAAGCTGACAGCGACGTCGAACGCGTATTGGAAGGGCGACGCGAAGAACGCGCCGATGCAGCGCGTGTACGGCACGGCGTTCTTCTCGCAGAAGGAGCTCGACGAACACCTGACGCGTCTCGAGGAAGCGAAGAAGCGCGATCACCGCAGGGTCGGCAAAGATCTCGGCCTGTTCACGTTCCATCCGTGGGCGCCGGGCGCGGCATTCTGGACGGGCAAGGGCGCCACTATCTACAACACGCTCGCCGACTACATGCGCGGCAAGCTCTTCCCGGCCGGCTACCAGGAAGTCAAGACGCCCCTCGTCTACAACAAGGAGCTCTGGGTCACGTCGGGCCACTGGTCGCACTACCGCCAGAACATGTTCCTGGTCGACTCCGCGGACGGCGATCAGATGGGCATGAAGGCGATGAATTGCCCCGGCCACTACTTGCTCTACTCGAGCGTCAAGCATAGCTACAAGGAAATGCCGATCCGCTTCCACGAGCAGACGCCGTTGCATCGCAACGAGGCCTCCGGTGTGCTCGCCGGGCTGACACGCGTGCGACAGTTCTCACAGGACGATGGGCACTGCTTCCTGATGGAGTCGCAGATTCCGGACGAAGTCGCCGCCCTGATCACGTTGATCCAGGGCATCTACAAGGATTTCGGCCTGGCCTATGCGGCGAAGTTGTCCACACGTCCGGAGAAATTCATCGGCGACATCGCCTTGTGGGATCGCGCCGAAGCCGCACTCAAGGAAGCGCTCGACAAGTCCGGACAGGAATACACGATCAACGCCGGCGACGGCGCGTTCTACGGACCGAAGATCGATTTCGACCTCGTGGACGCGATCGGCCGCAAATGGCAATGCGGCACCATCCAGCTGGATTATGTCGCGCCCGAACGCTTCGAGCTGACATACGTGGGCGCCGACAACACCGAGCACCGGCCGGTGGTGATTCACCGCGCGATTTTCGGCAGCTTCGAACGTTTCATCGCCATCCTGATCGAGCATTTCGCCGGGGCATTCCCACTTTGGCTCGCGCCGGTCCAGGCGATCGTCTTGCCGATCGCCGATCGGCACCAGAATTACGCGCGCGAGGTCGTGCAGGTCCTTGAGAAGGCCGGCCTCAAGGCCGAGCTCGACGACCGGCAGGAAAAGGTCAATTACAAGATTCGCGAGGCGCAATTACTGAAGATTCCCTACATGTTGGTGGTGGGAGACCGTGAAGCCGCCGACGGCGCGGTCGCGGTTCGCAGCCGCGCCAAGGGCGATCTAGGGGCCCGCACGCTGGACCAATTCGTGACCGACGCGCTTGCCGAGGTCCGGTCTAAAGCGTTATCCTAGTAATCTTTGCTGGAGGAAGCTTATCGCGTTCGATAGATCTCGTCCGACCCGTCGTGATGACCGTCTCCGCATCAATGAGCGGATTCGAGTCCGTGAAATCAGAGTAATCGACGACGCGGGGCAGCAG
The DNA here is from genome assembly GCA_963784445.1 of uncultured Acidimicrobiia bacterium. GTDB lineage: Bacteria > Acidobacteriota > Vicinamibacteria > Vicinamibacterales > UBA2999 > 12-FULL-67-14b. Next base: position 605,015 of record CAWARO010000006.1, read on the forward strand.
CTTGGCATCATGCCGCCGCCCCAGGCTCTCATCCTTGCCCGCCAGAAAGGCCTCGACCTGGTCGAAATCTCGCCGACCGCCGTGCCGCCGGTCTGCCGGATCATGGACTACGGCAAGTATCAGTACCAGGAGCAGAAGCGGGCCCGGGAAGCGAAGCGCCACCAGAAGGTGATCGAGGTCAAGGAAATCAAGTTCCGCCCGAAGGTGGACGAGCACGACTACCAGTTCAAGAAGCACCACATCGAGCGCTTCATCGAAGACGGCGACAAGGTGAAGGCGACGATCTTCTTCCGCGGCCGAGAAATGGCGCACCCGGAGATTGGCCATCGCATCCTGATGCGGCTGATCAAGGACCTGGAAGAAGTGGCGGTAGCCGAAACGATGCCCCGGCAAGAGGGCAACCAGATGCACACGATCCTGACGGGCAAAAAGGGCGCCCCGAAGGCGAAAGCCAAGACGGAAACGCCCGAGCCGGCAGCGAAGGAATAACGATGGCGAAGAAGATGAAGCTCAAGACGCACAGGGGTGCGGCGAAGCGGTTCAAGAAGAGCGGCACGGGAAAGATCCTGCGCGGCTCGGCGTTCAAGCGCCACATTCTCACGAGCAAGACGACCAAGACCAAGCGGCATATGCGCGGCAACAAGGTGGTCACGCCGGGAGATGCCCGTAAGATCAAGTTGATGCTGCCGTACGAATAACCGTCAGCAGTCACGAGTCGGCAGTTAAGAGTTGGCGCGTCGCGGCACGCGGGTTGGGGCATTTCCGCTGCGACACTTCATGCGCCTCGCTTGAACATGATGTTCGAGCCACAAGTCCGGTAATTACCGGCCCCCAATGTCGCAGCAGGAACAGTCATGCCTCGCGTTAAACGTGGTGTAGTACGCCGTCAGAAGCGCAAGAAGCTCTCGAAGCTCACCAAGGGCTATTTCCAGAACAAGAGCAAGCTTTACAAGTTCATGAAAGAGGCGTCCGAAAAAGCGGGCGTCTACGCGTACGTCGGGCGCAAGCGGAAGAAGCGCGACTATCGCAGCCTGTGGATCGTGCGCATCAACGCCGCCGCGCGCGAGAACGGCCTCTCCTACAGCAAGTTCATGCTCGGGTTGAAGAACGCCGGCGTCGAGCTCGATCGCAAGAGCCTGGCCGAGCTCGCCGCGCGTGAACCCGCGGCATTTACCAAGCTCGCCGAAAAGGCAAAGGCCGCCACTGCCGCGTAACATACGGTGACCCTCACCGTATGAGCGCAATCGATCCATCCATTGGACCAGACCAGGCGCGGGAATTATTCCGCGCCGAGCTGGCCGAGGTGCGTACGGATGCGGCGCTGCAGGCCCTGCGCACGCGATGGGTCGGCCGCAAAGGCAGCTGGGTCGCGGCGTTCATGGAAGCGCTCGCCACCGCGACGCCCGAGCAGAAGAAAGCGCTCGGCCGCGGCGCCAACGAACTGAAGAAGGAAGTCGAAGCCGCCCTTGCGGAGCTCGAAACAACGCTCGCCGCCACGCGGCGTCCGGCCAATGCGGTGGACATCACGCTGCCGGGACGGGTGCCGCAACTCGGCTACCGGCATCCGCTCAGCCTTGTCCGCGACGAGGTGATCGAGATCTTCACGCGCCTCGGCTACCAGGTGCTCGAAGGCCCCGAGATCGAAGACGACTATCACAACTTCGAAGCGCTCAACATGCCGGCGGAACATCCCGCGCGTGACATGCACGACACGCTCTATCTGCAAGAGCCGCTTAAGCTCGGGAACCGGCCGCTGTCGTTGCTCAGAACGCACACCAGCGCGATGCAGATCCGGCACATGGAGCAGAACGCGCCGCCGGTGCGGCTGGTCGCGATCGGTCCGGTGTATCGCAAGGACAACCTCGACCTGACTCACACGCCGATGTTCCACCAGGTCGAAGGTCTCGTCGTGGGTCAAGGCATTACGCTCGCCGATCTGAAGGGCACGCTGAGCGCGATGGCGCGCGCGTTGTTTGGCTCCGCCGAGGTCCGCTTCCGTCCCAGCTTCTTCCCGTATACCGAGCCGAGTGCCGAGGTCGACATCCGCTGCTTCAAGTGCGCGGGCGCCGGCTGCTCACTGTGCAAGCGCACGGGATGGATCGAGATTCTCGGCAGCGGCATGGTGCATCCCGCGGTGTTCGAAGCCGTCGGCTACAACCCCGACGAGATCACCGGCTTCGCGTTCGGCATGGGTGTGGAGCGCGTCTCACAACTGAAGTGGGGCGTTGGCGATATCCGTTTGTTCTATGAGAACGATCTGCGCTTCCTGGAGCAGTTCGGGTCATGAAGGTCCCGCTGTCGTGGATCCGCGAGTTCGTCGACGTCAATGCCTCGGCGGAAGAGATCGGCACGCTGATGGGTGTGCGCGGCCTCGCGCTCGAAGGGCTCGAGCCTCATGGCAACGATGTCGTGATGGATTTCGATGTCACGGCGAATCGTCCGGATTGTTTGTCGGTAATCGGGATCGCGCGAGAAATTGCCACGGCGTACCAGCTGCCGTTGAGAACGCCGGGAGGGCGGGACTTTAGTCCCGCCCTCAATGGCCAGGTCCCGGTCACGATCGAAGAGCCGGAGTTGTGCGGCCGATATGTGGCTGCGACAGCCGACGTCACCGTGGGACCGTCGCCGCAATGGCTGCAGGATCGGCTGCTCACCAACGGCGTCCGCCCGATCAGCAACATCGTCGACATCACCAATTACGTGATGATCGAGCTCGGGCAGCCGATGCACGCCTTCGATCTCGCGAAGATGCGCGGCGGTGTGATCAAGGTGCGCCGCGCGAAGCCGGGCGAGGCCATGACCACGCTCGACGGCAAGAAACGGACGCTGACCGCCAGCATGCTCGTGATCGCCGATGCCGACAACGCGGAAGACATCGGCGGCGTGATGGGCGGCGCGAATTCGGAAATCGCCACGGCGACGAAACGAGTCGTGTTCGAGGCCGCATACTTCGCGCCGGCGCAGATTCGCGCGACGAGCAAGGCGCTCGGTATCAAGACCGAAGCGTCAACGCGCTTCGAGCGCGGCATGGATCGCACGGCGCCGCCGCGCGCGATGGCGCGCGCGCTGGAGCTGCTCGAGAAAATTGGCGCGGGCAAGCCGACCGGCGCGATCACCGACAACTACCCTCGCCCGCATCAACCGAAGGTGTTGAAGCTCGAACGCGCGCGGATCGCCGGATTGCTCGGCATGGACGTGCCGGAGGCGGACGTTGATCGAATCCTGAAGTCGCTAGGGTTCGAGATCGTGACCACCCGGTACGAAGGCCCTCACGCCGTCGGCTGGGATGTGGTTGCGCCGTCGTGGCGAGTCGACATTCATCGCCCGGTCGATCTGATCGAAGAGGTTGGACGCCATTACGGCTTCGAGCATCTGCCGACGACGTTCCCCGGTGTTGAGCAGGCGCCGCCGCCCTCCGATCCGCGGATTGCCCGCGACCGGAAGATTCGCACGGCCCTCCTCGGCATGGGATTCTCCGAGGCCATTACGTTCGCGTTCATCGAGGCCGCGGCGGCCGAGCCGTATCTTGGCGGTCACGCTCCCGTCACGATTGCGAATCCCCTTTCGGAAAAATTCACGGTGATGCGTCCGAGCCTGCTGCCTGGCCTCGTCGACGCCGTGAGTCATAACCAGCGCCACGGACGGCCGGACGTGCGGCTCTTCGAGATCGGGACGCGCTTCTCGCCGAACGGCGAGACGCGCGGCGCGGGGTTCGCGTGGACTGGCCTGGCCACTCCCGATCACTGGAGCGGCGCGCGGCGCGCGGTGGACTTCGCAGACATCAAAGGCGTGGTCGAACAGCTGCAGGTGCTCGCGCAGGTCCCGCCGTCGTTCCAGGAAGTGGAGACCCCGTACCTCGTCAGCGGCCGCGCCGCCGCCATCGTCGTGGATGGCAAGACGATTGGGGTCTTCGGCCAGCTGTTGCCGGCCATCGCCGAGAGTCGCGAGCTGCCCGCCGCGGATGAGGTCTACGTCGGCGAAATCGATCTCGATGCGCTGACCGCGGCGGCGCCGGCCGAGACGTTACGGACCTCGCCGTTGCCGCGCCACCCGTCGGTGGTGCGCGACGTGTCGATTCTCGTCGCAGATACCTTGTCTGCCGCCACCGTTCGTGGCACCATTCGTTCGGCCGCACCCGCCACGCTGATCCAGATTCGCGAGTTCGATCGCTATCAAGGCAAAGGCGTGCCGGACGGGAAGGTGAGCCTGTCGTTCCGGCTGACGTTCCAGTCGCCGGAGCGGACGCTCACCGACGACGAGGTGCAGGCGGCCATGCAGCGCATCATCGACGCGCTCACGCGCGAACTTCAGGCAGTGCAGAGATAAGCCACCGATTAACTAACACAGATTAGACGCAGATTAGACGCAGATGGCACAGACCAAAACCGCTTCCCCCGGACTCGAATCGATCGATCGGCTCGAAGACAAGATCAAGCTGCTCATCAACACCATCACGCGCATCAAGGGCGAACAGTCGCGTGTGGCCGAAGAAAACGGCAAGCTGCGGGCCGAAATCGATACCCTCAAGGCGCGGATCAATAGCGCCGAGAGCACCGGCGCCGAAGTCATGTCGCTGCGCGAAGAGCGCGACCTGATCAAGAGCCGGGTCACCGACATGCTCAAACAGCTCGACGGGCTGAACCTGTAAATGGCGGACATGCCGGTCGTTCACGTCGAGGTCCACGGGCAGAAGTACCCGATCCGTACGGAGCTCGATCCTCGGTATGTCGAGGAGCTGGCGCAGTTTGTCGAGTCGCGGATGGCCTTGGCGTCAAAGTCGTCCCCGTCGAGCGACGCGGTTGGCCTGGCGATCCTGACCGCCCTGAACATCACCGACGAATATTTCCGGACCCGCAACAGCCTCAAGACCAGCTCCGGCAGCCTGGCGGCCCGGACCGAAGCCCTCGAGCGCATGGTCGACCAGGCGCTCGCCCTGGCCGAATAGCCCGTTTCGACGCAGTTTCGGCGGCTTGACTTTTCCCGGGTTTGCGTCGCCCTGCTTTGTTCTTCGCTATTCGTTATTCGTCATTTGTTCGCCCGGTCCCTTGACCCCGCCCCCCCTGACGCCTAAGATCGACTTTCCTGCTTTGCTCGTGATGGTTAGGAGGCTCGTCTGAGCCGATGTTCTTAACCCAAGCGAGTTGCGAAGCCATGTGGTGTGCATGCCTCCGCGGAGAGGAAGCCTAAAGCGTGGTTACTACAGCAGCTCCACCTGCTTACGCAGGTTCAGCGATCCTCCCCACACGGCAAAGCGGGGCGTTCTTTTGACCGTCGCGGAGTTGGGCGAACACGCGCTTCTGGCGCGGCTTTTAACTCGCCTCCCTCACCCATCCGCTACGGTCCTGGTTGGTCCTGGAGACGACGCAGCCGTCGTCGCGACAGCAAGAAACGAGCGGCTGGTAGTTACGACCGACGCCGTTGTTGAAGGGGTGCATTTCTCGCGCGCCTATTCGACACCGGCAGACATCGGCTACCGGGCGCTGGCCGTCAACTTGAGTGACCTTGCGGCCATGGCCGCCACGCCCCGATGGGCGTTGTTATCGCTGGTGCTGCCCGGCTCGATGCGGGTGGCAGACGTCGAAGAACTGGTGGATGGCATGTCGGCCCTGGCCACGCGCCATGGGGTATCGGTGGCGGGCGGCAACATCACGCGCACCGATGGGCCCCTGGTGGTGGACGTCACGGCCGGCGGCGAAGCGGCGCCGCGAAAGTGGCTGACGCGAAACGGCGCGCGGGCCGGCGATGAGATTTACGTGAGCGGCAGCATCGGCAGCGCGGCGGCAGGGCTGGAGATGTTGCGGTCGGGATCCGGGATCGGGGATCCCGGCTGTGTGGCGAGGCACAAGCGGCCCGAGCCGAGAGTGCGTCTCGGGATCGCGATGGGCCGTGCACGAGCCGCGCGAGCGGCGATGGATTTGAGCGACGGGCTTGCCGATGCGGTGCATCAAGTGGCCACGGCAAGCCGCGTGGGGGTTCGGGTCGACGCGGAGTTGTTGCCGATTGACACGTGCGCGCGCGACTGGTGGAACAAGCGCGGTGCCGATGCGGTGACCGCCGCCATTGCCGGCGGCGACGATTACGAGCTGCTGTTTGCGGTGCCCGCCAAGGGCGGCGCGGGCCGGTTGCGATCGGTGAGGCGCCAGGTTGCGGACCCGGTGTTGACGAAGATCGGCGTGTTTACGAAGGACGCGCATGAGCGCGTGTTGATCAGGGACGGTAAAGAAAACGCATTGCCAGAAGGCTTCGAACATTTTGCGAATCGCTGATTCTTACTTCCGGAAAATGATGGCGACGATGGTTGTCGCGGTGGTCTTCGTGTTTTTTCAGCAGACCGCCACGCGCGATTCGCGCTCGGAAGCCACGGCCACGACCGTGGTGGAACACAGCGTGCTACCGCAGGCTGGCGCCCGCCTGCTGTTCAAGGCCACGGCCTATTGCAAAGGCGAGACAACCGCGTCCGGCGTGGGCGTACGGACCGGCATCGCGGCGGCGGATCCCGCGATCCTGCCGGTTGGCAGCGTGGTGCGTCTCGAAACACCCAGTCCGCGCTACAGCGGCGTGTGGACCGTGATGGACACGGGTCCCGCCGTGCGCGGCCGCAGCGTCGATCTGTACTTGTGGAGCTGCAAGGAGGCTCTGCAATTCGGCCGGCGGTCGGTGCGCCTGACCGTGTTGCGGCTTGGCTGGAGCCCCGAGAACAGCATCCCCGGAATGGTGGATTCGCTTTTCCACAAGCGCGAGGCGGAATCTAAGAAAGTCGTGCCGCCTGCGCCGCCCGTCCTTCTCAGCCCGGCGCCCGTTACAACTCCTGACACCAAGTAATTAGCTCGGGCGCCTTGTCCGCCGTAGCTTTAGCGGAGGCGGATGATAAGATTCCGCCCCATGCATGCTTTGTATGTACCTGCTTCCGGCGCTCGCCGTCCTGGCCATCGCCTACAGGTACTACAGCGCCTTCATCGCGACGAAAGTCTGGATGTTGGACGACGCGCGGAAGACGCCGGCCCACACGAAATATGACGGGGCGAACTTTTACCCAACCAGCAAGTGGGTGATGTTCGGGCATCACTTCGCGGCCATTACCGGCGCGGGCCCGCTGGTCGGCCCGATGCTGGCCGCGCAGTTCGGCTACGCGCCAGGGTTTATCTGGCTGGTCGCCGGATGCTGCCTGGCGGGCGCGGTCCACGACTCGATGGTCCTGTGGGCCTCCACCCGCCGCGGCGGCAAGTCGCTGCCCGACATCGTCAAGGCGGAGATCAGCCCGTTCATCGGCTTCGTGGCAGCGATCACCATCCTCTTCATCCTCGTGGTGGCGCTGGCGGGCCTCGGCGTGGCGTTCGTCAATGCGCTGGCCGACAGCGTCTGGGGCACGTTCACCGTGGGCATGACCATTCCGCTGGGCATGTTCATGGGCTTCTGGATGTATGTGTGGCGGAAGGGCAGGATCACCGAAGCCACCGTCCTCGGCGTGTTGGGGTTGCTCTTTGCGCTGTGGGCCGGCGAGCCCATCAGTCGCTCGGACTCGTGGTTCGCGAGCCTGTTCCATCTGAATCGCACGCAGATCGTGATCGCGCTCGCCGTGTACGGCTTTGCGGCGTCGATGCTGCCGGTCTGGCTGCTGCTGTCGCCGCGCGGTTACCTCAGCTCCTTCACGAAGATCGGCACCATCTTCCTGCTCGCGGTGGGCGTGATCATCGTCAACCCCGAGTTGAAAATGCCGGCGCTGAGCGAGTTTGCCGGCGGCGGCGGACCGATCATCCCGGGCCCGCTGTTCCCGTTCTGCTTCATCACCATCGCCTGCGGCGCCATCTCGGGCTTCCACGCGCTGATTAGCTCCGGCACCACGCCCAAGATGATCGACAAGGAATCGGACATCCGGCCGGTGGGGTATGGCGCGATGTTGATTGAAGGCCTCGTCGGTATCATGGCCCTCATCGCGGCAGCATCCATGGCCCCCGGAGATTACTTCGCCATCAACGTGGCGCCCGCCACGTACGCGAACCTCGTGTTCGAGGGCCAGCAGATGGTTCCGGTCAACGTTCCGGCGATCGAAGCCGCGGTTGGCGAAACGGTCATCGGCCGCACCGGCGGCGCGGTGTCGCTCGCCGTCGGCATGGCGCAGATTTTCGCGGCGCTCCCCGGCATGCAGGGCCTGCTCGCCTATTGGTACCACTTCGCGATCATGTTCGAGGCCCTGTTCATCCTGACGACCATCGACTCGGGCACGCGCGTGGGCCGCTTCCTGCTGCAAGAGTTCATGGGCCGCGCCTACGCGCCGTTCGCGCGTCACGACAACGTGTTTGCCGGAGCGCTCGCGACGTCGATCATGGTGTTGTCGTGGTCGTATTTCATCTACACCGGGCAGATCAACACCATCTGGCCGATGTTTGCCGTCGGCAATCAATTGCTCGCGTCGGTGGCGTTGGCCGTGTGTACCAGCATCCTGATCAATATGGGCCGCGCCAAGTACATCTGGGTGACAACGCTGCCGTTGCTGTTCCTCGGCACCAACACGCTATATGGCGGGGTGCTCAACATTACCGGCAACTATTACCCGCTCGCGACCGGCGCCAACGCGGCCCGGCACGTCGAGGGCTGGATTCTGACGTTGAGCACCGTCGTGATGATCGTGCTGGCCGTGACGATCCTCGGCGCGGCGATCAAGCAGTGGGTCTCTGTCCTCAGCGGTGGGCCAAAGCCAGCCACTGCGGAGCAGGGGTGAATCTGAGCCCTTCGACTCGATTCGCGCCAAGCAGGCTTGGCGCGAATCTCGCTCAGGGCGGGCGGCGCCTCGTAGAGGGCCTTCGTGCGTTTTTCAAGGCCCTTTACGAGACGCCGCCCGGCTGTTGAGGGATGGATACCCGCGACCTGGACGGTCGTAAAGACAGCTGGGGCATCCGCCGATAACGATTCTGGTATCCTGACAGGGTCCGCACTCCCAGCGGATAGCATCCTTCCCCAGGATGCCGCCTGGTCGTTAGACACGTTTCGCAAGGTAATCGGGGCTGAGAGTTGGCTATGAAGAAAATGTCCGCCTTCCGTGTGTACGTTTTGTTGAGCTTGATTTCGCTGGGAGTAGTGGCCGCGCCATCCACCGCCTCTGCGCAGTATCGTCCTGCCCTGAACGGCGAGACCGTCGTCGGCGAGGATTACCACATCGAGGCGGCGTATAGCTTCTGGAACGCCGAGCCGTCGCTGATCGTCAATTCGGAATCGCTGGAAATCCTCGGCACCGATGTCAACCTGATCACCGACCTCGGCATCGAGAAGAAACGCCTGGGCATGTTCGACATCGTCCTGCGGCCGGCGAAGAAGCATCGTTTCCGCTTCCAGCGGACGCCGATCAAGTACGCGATCGACGCGTACCCGGTCCAGCGTGAATTCATTTTCAACGGCCAGCGCTACCGGGTCGGATTGCCGGTGACCACGAACGTGGATTTCACGACCTATCGCTTCGGCTATGAGTACCACTTCCTGTACTTCAAAAAGGGCTTCTTCGGCGTGCTGCTCGACTTGAAGTACACCAACGTCGACGTGTCGCTCGACAGCCCGATTGGCTCGGAATTCGTGAGCGCGGCGGCGCCGATCCCGACGCTCGGGTTCGTGGGCCGCGGCTACGTGGTGCCGAACCTGGCGATTAACGGCGAGCTGTCGTTCTTCCGCACGCCCAGCAGCCTCCAGGAACAATTCGAAGGCAACGCCAGCTACACAGACTTCGATGTGAACGCCACTTACAACATCAACAAGTACGTGGGCACGAAGTTCGGCTACCGCCGGACGACAGTGTTTTATGACATCGAACTCGACACCGGCGATCTCGCGTTCAAGGGATTCTATTTCGGCGGCGTGGTTAGGTACTGATCGTCCGCAGATCTCCCCGGCTCAGGGTGTGCAAGATGGAACAGCCATCCCAAACACCGCCTTGCTACTGTTCGCCCGCGTCTCTCGAAGGAGGGCATATGCGACGAACAGCTTGGGTAGTCACGGCGGTGGTAACCGCGGCCGTGGTTGTTGGCGGCGCGCGGATCATGAGCGCCGATGGTCAAGAGAACAGCGACCGCGGACAAGGGAAACAGTGCAGCGATGCCACCCTGCGCGGCGACTACGGCATTCAGATTCTGGGCACGCGGCCGGCACCCGGAGGGATCGAGTCGGTGATCGGTATCGTCCTTCGCAACTACGACGGCCACGGGAACTTCAGCCAGGTCTCCAACGTGAAGGGTTCGGTCACCGGAACCGTTCCGGATTCGCCGGGCGTCGGTACGTATGAAGTGAACGCCGACTGCACAGGCGTCGTTCGGTTCTCGCCGGCTCCCGGCGTCTTGCTCGAAGAGCGGCTAGTGGTTGTCGACAACGGACGTGAAATCCGGACGGCGGTCATGGTGCCCGCACCGGTGATGATCACCGGCATTCACCAACGGATCCACTCACGGTAGCGTTCGTATAGCTCCCGGCTTTAGCCGGGGGGCTTGCGCGCCAGGCACATCAGCGAGCTGCCAATCGGCATGTTGACGGCGCGGAGCGCTAGCGCCTCGAGCGAGACCAGCGCCGTCAACACTGCGTTCACCGGTGCCATCGGCACCGCGATCTCCGTCTCACCTGCCGCCACCTGACCGCCCGCTGCTGTGGCGCGGTGCCACACGCGTACTGGCAGCATCAGCGGCAACAGCGACATGTGATCGAACGTCAGCCGATCGACCTGGAAGCCGCCACGCTCGACGATGGCGCGCAGGCGACCCGGCGTGTATCGCCGTACCTCCTCCGAGAGTACCGAATGCTTGCCGTGCAGGATCTCGAGCGCGGCCACGTGCAACAGCAGCCAGCCTCCCGGCTTCAACACGCGCGCGATCTCGGCGATGGCCGACCGCTCGACGTCATCGGGCAACGTCTGAAAGACGTCGAACGAGGTGACGAGATCGAAGGCGCCAGTGCGAAATGGAATGGCCGCGATGCTGGCCTGCGCCACGGTCTGGCCGTGCGCCCTGGCGAACTTCGCACCGGTGGCGGTCAGGTCGAAGCCCACGGCGCTCCCGTAGGCGCGCAGCATCTGGAGATTCGATCCGGTACCGCAGCCGCAATCGAGAATCCGCGGCGCTGGCACTCCGGCCACGGCGCGCGCGAGCGCCGGCTTCATGTATTGCCGGAAACCACGAAACCAGAAGTGCGATTGCTCCGCTCGGTACGTCAGCGCAAGTAGTCGATCCGCGGACAAAGGTGTGTGACCGGCATGCTACCATACGGCACCCATGCGCTTCCGCGGGCTCGCCACGCCCCAACGCGCAAAGTCCGCGCGTCGGGGGCCCCGCGAAGCGGCGATCGTCGTGACCGCGGCAGTCGTCCTCGCGTGCGTCTTCACTTATCCCTACGTCATCAACTTCAGCAACGCCGGACGGCTCGACACCAACGACGGCCGCTGGAGCATCTGGGTGGTGTCGTGGGTGGCGCATGCGCTGACGACGGATCCGCTCAGCCTGTTCCGCGCCAACATTTTCTATCCGCACCCCAACGCGCTGGCGTTTTCGGAAGGCAATTTCGTTGGCGGCGCGATGGCGGTGCCGGCGTGGCTGCTGACGCACAATCCGTACGCCGCCCACAACTTCTTCTTCATCGCCGCCTTCGCGCTGTCGTCGGTGACGGCGTATTACCTGGTGCGCTACCTGACTGGTGACTGGCGTGCCGGTGCGCTGGCGGGGCTGATGTTTGCCTATTGTCCGTTCGCGTTCGTGCGGCAGGCGCACAGCCAGTTGCTGCTGATCGGCTTTCTGCCGTGGGCGATGCTGGCCTTCCATCGCTTCATCGATCGCGTGTCGGCGGCCCGCGCGTTCGAGCTGGGCGTGGTGCTATGGCTGACCGGCCTCGCGTGCGCCTACTACGGGATCTTCGCGGGCGGCATGGTCGCGCTCGGCACGATCTTCCTGGGCGTGACTCGCGGTTTATGGAAACAGCCTCGCTACTGGGGCATGGTGGCGCTGGCCGCCGCGGTCTGTATCGGGTTAACGGCGCCGTTCTTCCTGCCGTACATCCGGATGCAGGATGCGACGGGCTTCGAGCGTCCGCTCGATGGATCGTACTCGGCCAACATCGGCGCGTGGCTGGTTTCGTCGTCGTGGGCACATCGATGGTGGGCGCCGTATCTGCAGAAGCCGTACTTCTCCGAAAACCCGAGCGAAGCGCTGTTTCCGGGGATCATCGCCGTGGCCTTCGGTGTGTGGGGAGCGCTTATCGCCACTCGATCCTTGTCTATCCGGCTAAAGCCGGACACCACCGGTGTCAATGAGATGAAGCCGGACACTACCCTGACTCGTTTTACGCCAGACGTCGCCTGGTTCTACATCGTTGCCGCGCTCGCGGCGTTCTGGACCACCTTCGGACCGAAGGCCGGCCTCTACACGCTGCTCTATTACACCGTGCCGGTGTTTTCGTTCCTGCGCGCACCATCGCGCACCGGCATTGTCGTAACCTTGTGCCTGGTCGTCCTCGCCGCGCCGGCACTCATCACGCTGATGAATCGCAGGAATCGCAACCTGGCGTTCGCGGTGCTGTTTGTGCTCGTGACCGCCGATCTGTATCGCGCACCGCTCAGGATGCGCGAAGCGCCGCCACTCCCGGCCGTCTATACGACACTCGCGCGACTGCCCAGGGGGCCGGTGATCGAATTGCCCTATTGGTCGGTGAACGTGGCCTATCACCGGCATGCCGAATACATGCTGCTGTCTACCGCTCACTGGCAACCGCTGGTGAACGGCTACAGCGATCACATTCCCCAGGACTTTCGCGACAACGCGCTGCCGCTCAGCGGGTTTCCGAGCCGCGATTCGTTCGCCATTCTCGAAAAGATCGGCGCCCGGTATGCGGTATTTCACCTCAACCTGATGGGCGCCGAGGCGCGCACGTCCCTCGTCGCCAGGCTCGAGAACGACTACCTCGGTTACCTGCGGCTGCTGGAGAAAGACGGCGATGTGTGGTTGTACGAAATCGTTGCCTGGCCTCGCTGATGGCCGCCCATAAAGGGCGGCCCCGACCTTCAGCTGCGCTCGCCGGACGCGATCGACAGGCGAGCCAGGCGCTTGTCGGCTTCGTGCAACGTCTCGTCGCGCTTCGAGAAACAGAACCGCAGCATTTGCGGCGCCTTTGACGGATCGGCGTAGAAGCTGCTGCCGGGAACGGTGGCCACGCCCACTTCCTTGACGAGGTAGTGCGCAAACGCCGAATCCGATTCGAACCCGAAGGGGCTGACGTCGGCCATCACGTAATAGGCGCCACCGGGCTTGAAGCTCTCAAACCCGTGCCGCTGCAGGATATCGACCATCAAGTTGCGCTTCGACTGGTAATCGGAAGCGAGCTGCATATAGAACGTGTCGGGCATCGACAGCGCGGCTACGCCGGCGTCGTGAAACGGCGTGGGCGCGGCCACGGTGAGAAAGTCGTGGATCTTCCGGATCCCGCCCGTGAGGGCGGGAGGTGAAATCGCCCAGCCGATGCGCCATCCCGTCACGCTGTAGGTCTTGGACAGACCGCCAGTGGTCACCGTGCGATCCGCCATCCCGGGCAGCGACGCCATCGGCACGTGCGAGTGGCCGTTGAACACGATGCGCTCGTAGATTTCATCCGAGATGGCCAGCACGTCCCAGCGCTGGCAGAGCTCCGCGATCGCCTGCAGCTCGTCGCGCGTGAACACCTTGCCGGTCGGGTTGTTCGGCGAGTTAATCACGATGGCGCGCGTGCGGTTACTAAACGCGTTCTTCAATTCGTCCGGATCGAAGCGCCAATCGGGTTCGCGAAGGCGCACGTATTTCGGTTCGGCGCCGGCGAGAATGGCATCCGGGCCGTAGTTCTCGTAGAACGGCTCGAAGATGATCACCTCGTCTCCAGGATCGATGCACGACAGCATCACGGCCATCATCGCTTCGGTGGACCCGCAGCAGACGGTGACCTGCTCGTCGGCGTTCGCCGGCACGCCGTAGCGGCGCGTGAAGTCTGACGCGATGGCGTCCCTTAACGCGTGGGTGCCGTACGGCGGCGCATATTGATTCTGTTCGGCCTGGATCGCGGTGCAGGCGGCGTCCTTGATCGCCTGAGGCGCCTCGAAATCCGGAAAGCCCTGGGAGAGATTGACCGCGTTGTGGAGTTTCGCCAGGCGGGTCATTTCAGCGAACACCGAGTCGGCGAACGACGACACACGTCTGGCGCTACGAACCTTCGTCATGAACCCTCGTGCGGAGCCTTCGTGCGGAACCCCCGTGAGGAACCTACGGAGAACTATACAGGTGTCTGTAGTCCTCCGCGGTGCCGAGAATGCGCTTGACGTAGTTCTGGGTCTCGGGGAACGGGATGTCGTCGATGAACTCGTCCTGGGACAGCCCCGGTTTTTCGCGCTGCCACCGGACCACCCGGCTGTCGCCGGCGTTGTAGGCGGCCAGCGCGTAGTGGACGCCGCCGAACTTGCGAATCGAGTCCGCGAAGATTTGCGTGCCCAGCCGCACGTTGACCTCGGCTTCGGTGAGCCGCCGCGTCGAGAACGGCTTCACGCCCAGCTTGCGCGCGTACTGGCGGCCCGTGCTCGGTACGATCTGCATCAACCCGTAGGCGTTGGCATGCGAGCGCACCTCCGGATCGAAATTCGATTCCTGCGCCACCAGCGCCGCCACGAGATAGGGATCGAGACTGTGCTGCTTCGCGTATTTCTGCAGCAGCGGCCAGAAGTCGACCGGGAAAATCACCTGCAAGATTTCCCGCGGCAGCGTCTCGCCGCCGGCGGCGAGGTATTGCGGATACGCCCGCTTCATCGCGTTGATACCGGCACGCACGTTGCCAAGGCGTTTGTGCGCCAACGCGATGGTGGCCTGCAACTGCGGCGAATCGCCCCATACCCGCTGCGCGTACTGCAGCTCGTTCAAGGCTTCGCGATTGAGGCCGGCCGATAAGAGCGACGCGATGCGGCCGGCGGTGGGAATTGTCACCGCGGCGGGAGCTCTCTGCAGCGCGGACGGGACGACACCGCCGCGGGTTTCTTTCAGGCGCGCCACCGCGAGCCGGCCGTAATACGAATTGTGATAATCGGTGGCCGCCAGCCGCAATCGGGCGAGGCCGGTTTCGACATCGCCGGCCTGCGCCGCGGCGCGGCCCGCCCAATACAGCCACGACGGGCGATAGTCCGATCGCGGAAACTGCGCGGCGCCTTGATCGAAATACTGCAGCGCCTCGGTAAAGCGGCCGTCCCGATACGCGGTCCATCCCGCCTTCCAGGCCGCGCGCTCCGCGAAGCGTCCGGCCGGATAGCGCGCGACGATTTCGCGAAACACCGTATCGGCCTCGTCATCCTGATCGTCGACGATGAAGGCGGTGGCGAGGTTGTTGAGCACCTCTTCGGCGAACGGGCTGTTCGGGAACTTCTCGACGAACGCGCGCGCCAGGGCGCGATGCTCGTCCTTCAAATTCAGCCCGCGCGTCGCGGTCACGTAATGGAAGTTGGCCTCGTCGGCGAGCGGTCCGCCGAGCATCGGCCGCAACGCATCGCGGCCTTCACGATGCCGCCCCAGCGCAATCTCGGCGCCGGCGAGGCGGATGGCCACGCGCTCGCGATCCGCTTCGGCTACAAACGGCCGCACCTTTTGATAGGAGGCGCGTGCGTGCGTCCAGCGGCGCGCCTGGAACAAGGTTTCTGCCCGCGCCAGCTCCTTTGGCGCCAGCGCGGCATCAAGGTCGACGTCCTGCCTGTCGAGGTCAAAGCCGGCCTGATCGGCTTCGGTCGTGGTCGGGTAGTCGTAATAGGCGCGCTGTAGGGCCTCAACCGATCGCGCCGGCCGCCCGGCACCGTCGGCCGCCAGCCCCAGGCGCAACCACGCGGTCTGCGGACGCGCGAGCTTTCTTGTGACGAGCGATTCGTAGATCTCGACCGCGCCTTTGTAGTCCTTCCGCGCTTCGCGGGCTTCGGCCTGCAGGAAGGCGGCGTCTTCCGGAAGGTGCCCATCGATCTTGCGGACGGCAAGACCGCCGAGCACCTTGTCTGCTTCGCTGTGCCGCTCGAGTTTCGTGAGCGCAAGACCGGTGTAGTAGCGCGCGTAGTCGGCCAGTGGTGTGGTGGCCAGCGCGGCATCACTCACTAGCGGCAGCGCGGCAGCGGGCTTCTCGTCTTCTTCGAGTAACCGCACGCCGCGAACAAAATTGGCCATCGCGGGCCCGAGCTTCGCGCCTTGCGCCGGCACGAGCCACATCGAGATGAGGTCGGCCGGCACCGGCGGATGCGCGGTTGGCGCGAGCTTCGCCGGCACGGGCTTCCCTGCTCGTCCGGGAACAGCAAGTTGATCCGCCGCCGAAAGCGCCACGCCAATGAGCAGCGCGGCCATCAGAACCGTCGTCGGGAACCTTCGTGTGGAACGGTCGTGCGGAACCGGCGTCTGAACCATCGTTAGATTGCGTTTCCGAGCAACGCGGCATCTCCGCCCGCCAGCGTACGGATGAGCTCCTGATGGAAGAAATCCGTATCGCCACGAACACCGGCCGGCACCTGTTCGTTATACGCCTGACGGGCCTTCTCAATTTCAGGGGCCAGACGAGAAAGCAGATTTCGCTGCTTGCGGCCTTCGTTGACGGCGGGCTCGTGATAGAGACGAATCTCCGACACCAACAGCCGTGCCGTGCGCCGAGCTGCGGCCGCGACCCCATCCGTAATCTGCATGATGGTCGTATCCGGCGTGGACGTGGATGGACCAGCTGCACCCGTGCTGGCACCCTGCGCACCCTGCGCACCTTGTCCTGTAGTCGTAATTTTCGGCGTTGCGGTTTTTTGAGTAGTGAGGGCCTCGAGACAACGGCCCGCATGCCGCGCGAGCACTTCGATTAGCTCCGGCCAGGAACTCGGCACGGGCCGATCGTGGCCATCCATCGTGACGGCATCGGCGTACACCACCGCAACAACACGCCCACCCACCACCACGGGGACCGCGAGCCCCATGCGATCGGTGGACAATCTTTCGAATCCTGGACCCACCGAAGCCGTGGTGCTATCGCGGGTCGTCACCGCGCGCGCCGCGCCAACGGCGAGGGCAATCACGCCCGACTCGGCCAGCGGGAGATCGATCAACTTCGGCTGGGCATCACGCGGACCGAACCCAGTGAGCTTCCATCCGTGAATGCGCTCATTCCTCAGCACCACGACCGCGGCCCGCGCAGCTTCACGCGCCGCCGCCAGCGCGAGCGCGTCCAGCACTTCGCTCAGCGAGGTTGCGCCGTCGAGCCCGCGAATGCTTTCGAGCAACCGGCTGACGCCGGCCATTTCGATCTCGCGTTCCTTCACGCGGGCCGACGCCACCGCCGCTTTCAGCTCGTCGGCGGCCTTTGCTTGCGCGTCGGCCAGCACCACCCGCGCGTGTGCCTCGGCCATCGCGACCGCTTCATTCATCTTGGGCTCGAATTCGGCTTCGACCTTGCCGCGCACTTCGCGCGACACGATGTCGCGCTCTTCCTGGCGGCCGGTCTTGATCGCCTCGTCCATGATCACTCGCATGCGCGCGTCCGCGTCGGCCACGCGGGTCTGCGTGGTGACTTCGGCTTCTTCGAACGCCTTAGTCCGCCCGTTGCGGACCGCTTCTTCGCGTTCCTCGGCGGCCTGGGCGAGCAATTGCTGGGCGAGCGAGCTTATGGCCTGATCGACCGTAGTTCGTACACGATCTTCGAACGACATGATGTGTCTTCTCGACCCTGGATTGGGTCTCTGGGGACGCCGTCGGCGGCTGGGAGTTCGCGCGCGATCGTCCAGTAACTGCGGTCATTATGCGGACGGCCGGTACGCGAAGTCAAGGTAAGATCGCTACTAAACCGCTGAATAGAGAGCCTTTATGCCGACGAAAACCGAAACGCGCTTCAACTGGAGCGATCCGTTACTCCTCGATCAGCAGCTGAGCCACGAAGAGCAGATGGTGCGCGACACTGCCCGCGCTTACTGCCAGGACAAGCTGGCGCCGCGCGCCCTCGAAATGTTCCGTCATGAAAAGGCGGACCCCTCCATCTTCAGGGAAATGGGCGAGCTCGATCTGCTGGGCGTGGTGATCCCCGAGGAATATGGCGGCGCGGGCCTCAACTACGTGAGCTATGGGCTGGTCGCGCGCGAAGTGGAGCGCGTGGATTCGGGGTACCGCTCGATGATGAGCGTGCAAGGCTCTCTGGTGATGGTGCCGATCAACGAGTTCGGCACGAAGGCGCAAAAACAGAAGTTCCTGCCAAGGCTCGCCACTGGCGAGTGGATCGGCTGCTTCGGATTGACGGAACCGGGCGCCGGATCGGATCCGGGGGGCATGACCAGCCGCGCGAAGAAAGTGCCCGGCGGCTTTTCGATCACCGGCACCAAGTCGTGGATCAGCAACAGTCCGATCGCCGACGTGTTCATCGTGTGGGCGAAGGACGATGGCGACGTGATTCGCGGGTTCATCCTCGAGAAAGGCATGAAGGGCCTCAGCGCGCCGCCGATTCACGGGAAGGTCGGCCTGCGCACGAGCGTGACCGGCGAAATCGTGATGGACAACGTGATGTGTCCCGACGAGAACGTCTTTCCGGAGATTCGCGGCCTGAAGGGCCCGTTCACGTGCTTGAACAGCGCGCGCTACGGCATCTGCTGGGGCGCGCTCGGCGCCGCCGAAGATTGCTGGCACCGCGCACGCAATTACGTGCTCGAGCGCAAGCAGTTCGGCCGGCCGCTCGCGGCGAACCAGTTGATCCAGAAGAAACTTGCCGACATGCAGACGGAGATCTCGATTGGCCTGCAGGCGGTGCTGCGTCTCGGCCGGATGAAAGATGAGGGCACCGCGTCGCCTGAAATCACCTCGATGCTGAAGCGCAACTCATGCGGCAAGGCGCTCGACGTGGCGCGCATGGCCCGCGACATGATCGGCGGCAACGGCATCGTCGACGAGTTCGGCGTGATTCGCCACCTGGTCAACCTGGAAGTTGTGAACACCTACGAAGGCACGCACGACATCCACGCGCTGATCCTCGGGCGCGCGCAAACCGGGATCCCGGCGTTCTCGAACTAGCGGCTGCCTGGTGGCTGCCTTGTTGCATGAGCAACAAGGCATGAGCTACCTCTTAAAGTGTGTGCTGTTCGACGTTGACGGCACGCTGGTCGACAGCAACGATGCCCATGCGCATGCGTGGGTGAAGGCATTCGCAGACTCCGGGATCACGGTCGAGTTCGCGCACGTGCGCCGGTGCATCGGCATGGGCGGCGACAAGCTGATGCCGGAGGTCGGCGGGCTGGAGGAGGATTCTCCGCTCGGCTCGAAAATCGCGAAGCGCCGCGGCGAAATCTTTGCCACCGAATACCTTCCCAAGATTCAGCCGCTTAAAGACGCCGGGCGCCTTGTGGCGGCGGTAAAGGATCTCAGGCTGACGGCGGTTGCGGCAAGCTCCGCGAAAAAAGATGAGCTGAAGCCGCTGCTCGAGATTGCCGGTGCTGATGCCTTGATGGATGCGGCGACGTCGTCGGACGATGCCGACGAGTCGAAACCGGACCCCGACATCATTCAGGCCGCATTGAAGCGGGCCAAGGCGTCACCGCCGGAAGCGATCATGATCGGCGATACGCCGTACGACGTCGAGGCCTCGCTACGCGCCGGCGTCGCGATCATCGCGTTTCGAAGCGGCAGATGGAGTGACGCGGATCTCGCGGGCGCTATCGCGATCTACGACGGACCTTGGGACTTACTCGAGCAGCTGGACGACTCGCCTCTTCGCCAATCGCATCCCCACTGGCGCGCGAGTCAGCTTGCGGCCGGGAAGGCGGACTAAGTCGTGCCGGTCGTCGTCGGATCCGGCGTGCCGCCGTACTTCTCGCAGTAGGTCATCAACCGGTTCTTATCCGCGTTGACGAACTCGACGCCAGCGCGGTACTGAATCGACCCGTCGCTCGGCACCGCGATGGCCCAGGCGACCGTGCCCTGCAAACGGATATCAACGTCTGGCAACACCACACGCGCCAGTTTTAGCGGCCGCAGCCGAGCGGCTATCTGGACTTGCAGGCCTGACACCGACAGATCGATCAACTCCCCCCGGTCGCCGTTCACCGCCACCGCGCGGCGGTTCATCGGATAACGAGCCGCCTGGCGCGTGCCGGCGCGATCGAGCGTGCGCGAGGTTTCGAGTAGGGCTTCGGTGCCCCCGAGCGCCGTTTCCGTGAGGATCACCGGCGCCTTGACTTCGTCTTCGATGAAGACGCGAATGGCGGTGCCGGTATCGCGAGGCTTGGCCTTCAACGCCGCAACCAGGGTCGCGCCACGCGAGGTCGCCGCGAACGTGGGGTGCATCACGATGACGTCCGGGGGCCGGGCCAGGAGGCTGTCCTGGAGCTGAAGCAGTTCGGCTTCGGAAACGACGCCCACGTGTTCCGTCTCGGCGAGGCGTTTTTTGATGGAGGTCAGGTGCTCGGGGCGCACGATGACAATGAAACTCGCGATGGCCATGAGGGGATGTACGGTTGTCACCAGCCGCAGTGGCGACGAACAAGCATAGACGGATTTCGGCCAGAACCTAAGGAGGCTTTAGAGTTAAGGCACTTACGAAGACATCTGAGCACGTAAGCTCATCCAATGGTGTTTATCGGAAAATGCCGCGGACGCGGCGCCCCACTTCGGCAGCCCAGCCCTGGATAGTGCGCGCGACGCGCTGACGGACGGATCCGGGATGCAGCGTGCAGAGACGGCCCGGGATGTCGTCCCCTTCTTTGAAGTACTCGGAATACAAGGGACACCCGTCAACCGGCTTCAGGTAGGTGATGGCGCAGAGGGCTTCATCGTGTAACCCGGCCGGGCGCTCGAAGGCTTCGGGGCGCCTGATGCGCGCGGCGCGCTGCATGAAGTCGGCCCAGATCGGCAAGGCGTAGCGCGAACCGTAGGCGTCGGCGCCGATGGTTTGCGGCTGGTCGAACCCCACCCACACGCCGGCGACCATCGACGAAGAGAAGCCGACGAACCAGGCATCCTTGAATTCGTTGGTCGTGCCCGTCTTTCCTCCCGCCGGAAAGCGAACGCCGAGACGCGCCGCAGGTGCCGCCGTGCCGCGATCGATCGCGTCGGTGAGCATCGAGACCATTTGGAACGCGACTTCCGGTGAGATCACGCGCTCGGTTTCCACGCGCGGTTGCAGGGCCGTGCTGCCGTCGGCATCGCGGACACGGGTGATGTCGCGCGGCCGGACGGCGAAGCCGCCGTTGGGAAACACCGCGAAGGCCGTGGTCATCGCCAGCGGTGTGACGAGGCCGGACCCGAGCGCGAGTGACGGTACGTTGGGGAGATGGTCGAGGCCGGCGTCCGACGCCAGCCGCAGCACACGCCGTGTGCCGACATGTTGTTGCAACACCGTGGCGGCACGGTTGTTCGACTCGATCAGCGCGGCCCGCAGCGTCAATGCATCGGGTGCATCGTCACGCACGTTGCGCGGGGTCCACTCCTCCGGTCCTTGCGGCGCCACGCGGTTCAATCCGGTGAGGAGCGAGACCGGCGACATGCCGCGTTCGAGCGCGGCCGCAAACACAAACGGCTTGAACGCAGAGCCTGGCTGACGCCGGCTGCGGCTGGCCCGGTTGAATGGCGAACGCTGATAGTCGCGTCCGCCGACCAGCGCCAGCACGTTGCCGGTCGCGGGATCGATGGCCACCAGCGCGCCTTGCAGCGCCGGTTTGCCGGTGCTGCGAAGGCCGTTCTCCATCGCGCGCTCGGCCGCATCCTGGAGCGCCGCCACAAAGGTCGTGTCAACGCGCCAATCGGGCGGATGATCGCCGCCAAACTCGTCGCGAAAACGCTGACGCAGATACGCCTTGGCGTAACCGTGGCGCGATTCGCTGTCGCTGCGGAAGGGCCGCACGTGAAAGCGCGCCCGCTTCGCCTCCTGAAACTGGAGGTCGGTGATCAGCCCCTCATCGCGCATGCGCGTCATCACGACGTGGCTTCGCTTGACGGCCTCGTCCAGGTTTGACCACGGCGACAGCGCCGACGGCGCGCGGGCGAGGCCGGCGATCAACGCACTCTCCGCGAGCGACAGGTTCTTCGCGGGCTTGCCGAAGACGCGTTGCGACATGGTCTCGACGCCGTAGATGCCGGCGCCGAGGAAAATGCGATTGAGATACAGCTCGAGAATCTGTTGCTTGGTCAGTTGCCACTCGATGAGGACCGCGAGCACGGCTTCCCGCGCCTTGCGACCGTAACTTCGCCGATTCGAGAGAAAGAGAGTGCGCGCGAGCTGCTGCGTAATCGTGCTCCCGCCTTCACTCCTGCCCGACGAGCGCACGTTACGGAACACCGCGCGGCCGAGCGCGATGGGGTCGACGCCGGGATGCATGAAGAAGCGGTGATCCTCGACCGCGACGAAGGCGTTCTGAAGATGCGGCGCAATGGCGGTGATCGGCACGTCGTGGCGCTGTTCATCAAGGCGGAACCAGCGCTTCCCGTCGGCAGTGTGGAACCAGGTGTCGCCGACGCCGCGCTGGAGCTGATGCACGGCATAGCTCTGTCTCGACAGCCAGCCGAGCAGCACGGCGGCCACCAGCACGAAGGCGTACAGCAGGGTCTTGGCCCTCATCAAATCCGTACGCCAGAACCCACGCCACATAAGTTCGCTCTATCCTTGATTCAGGCCTTGCTCATGCCTTTATTGATTCTGCTCTTATTGTTGCCGGTCGTTTTGCTGGCGCTGACGCCGGTGATGCTCATCCAGCGGTATCGCGTCGGCACGGCACGGCGGCTGGCTCGGCCATGGATGGCGACATTCGCGGTGGTGTTGATGGGTGTGTCGACGGTGTTCTTCCTGCTGGGGTCGGCAGTTACCACGGTATGGGTACAAGACGCATTTCGGGGCGCGGCGGCCGGGGTAGCCGTCGGTTCCCTTCTCGGTGTGGTCGGGTTGGCGGTCACGAAGTGGGAGCCTACGCCCCATACGCTGCATTACACGCCCAATCGGTGGCTAGTGCTCTTTATTACCTTTATCGTCTCCGCGCGCCTCCTTTACGGACTGTATCGATCGTTCCTCGTCGCACAGGCAGGCGTTGAAGGCGTCTCGGTCATCACAGCATTCGGCATTCCGGAGTCGTTGGGAGCAGGCGGAATTGTGATTGGGTATTACCTGGCGTACGGCGCCGGACTTCGGTGGCGCATCAAGAAGTGGCAACGCCGCGCGCTTCGTGGAATGTGAGCAGTTGCGTACGGCCGCAGTTGGTACTCGAATCGCCAATAGGCCGTCCCATGCGGACGCCGTTCGTCAGGCAGACAGAATCGCCGGCAATGCACTCATGAAGGACCGGATCAGCCTGAGCTGATCCGCTGCGCTGATGAAATCAAACGCGTCGGGATCGACCGAACGCACCCGACGGTCAAGCGATGCACTCAGCCCTCTGTGAATCACCGGGCATTCGGCGATCAATCCGACAAGTGCCGCCCACGCCGGCATGTCGATGCTCGTCAGCACGTCGAGCGCCTCGGCGGCACGCCACGGTGTGCCCTTCTCAATCTCTCGGATCAATCGGATCCGCAGCAGATTCAGCGCTGACTGCACGTCAGCATCGGCGACTCTGATTTCTGAAAGGATATCGACGAGCGCCTTCCCCGCAAAGACGCATGCCTGTTCGTGCAGCGTCGTCCACCCAAGCTGAAATGCGCCGATCAGGTCGTGCGTGATCAAGTAGTCGTGCGCATCGGGAAGTTGCTCGAGACCGAGGTTACAAATCGCCACTGATGCATCCGCCGCCTCTTTGGCGGTGAACGGCCGCGCCTGGATCGCGCATCCGGCCATCAAGACGTTGGCGAGATAGGCAAGCTCGAAGGTCCGCTCGCCGTAGGCAACCTGATCGCGTTCCAATACCACCCGCATGCAGTGCTGAATGCGCGTTGCCGGTTGGCCTTCTCCGCTCTCGAGCAGCGCCCGTGGTGCGGGCAGCGGCGCAACGCCCGCCTCGGCGAGAATCTCGGCGACCTCGATTTCTTCCTCTGACGAAACCACCGGCGCCTCTTCCTGATCAGCCGCACACTCGATCGAGCGAGCGTATTCACGCGCGATCGGATTCGGCGCCAGGGTCTCGGGCCGCGCCCTTCTCGACATCTGCAGGAACGCCCTGGCATCGGCGGGCGAGGCAAATCCGCGGTCGCGCCGGCGTCGTTCCCGTTCGTCAGCGACGTCGAACATCATCTGGTCACGATTCTCGAGCAGCGCGTGGAAGCCATCGGCCTCGCGGCGCGAATGCGACCGCGAGCGCACCGCTCTCATCAGTTC
Source organism: uncultured Acidimicrobiia bacterium (assembly GCA_963784445.1). Classification (GTDB taxonomy): domain Bacteria; phylum Acidobacteriota; class Vicinamibacteria; order Vicinamibacterales; family UBA2999; genus 12-FULL-67-14b. The sequence goes on from CAWARO010000006.1 coordinate 629,261, forward strand.
GACAAACCGATCCGGATGATGCTGGTCAAGAGCCACCAGGACCGCGACGATCGCGTCCCACGAATCTTCACGGGTGGCGGCCACGTGATACCCGCCGATCTCGCATCCAGCGAAGGTCGCGGATGGGGCGCGAATAATCGATTCGCGTGCCATCAGTGGTCTGGTACGCCGCCACCGCTGAGACGTCGAAGACGCGAACATGATGCGCGAGGCCCGCGACGATTTGCGGAAGCGGCATCGCCGCCAGTTTCGCGGCGGCGACCTCAGCACCCGCTTCGACCAGCACTTCGATCCAGAGGCCAAATCGCGCCGCATCGAAGTGCTCATCGAGCCCAGGCCGCGCCGGCCGCCACAAATCGAGATCGAAGAGATGCGATAACTGCGCAGGCGTGGCCTGCGCGACGAGATCGACGCAGTCCTCGAGGCCGTACGCACCGATGACACGATGCAGCAGCTCAGGCCGCAGTTTCGGTGCGAGCTCGGCGAGGCGGTGTATGAGTTCGTGTGCCAGGTGAACGAATCTAACGAATTCGCGGATGCAGAAACAGACTGTTTCGGTCTTGACAGGCGTCGTACAATAGAAATGGGAGCGAATAGCCCTCCGCTCCCAAATCCTCGCCAAATTACTCTTCTCGCTATGCCGGCGCCGCGCCGCCGGCCTAGATCTTCAGTTCAGCAATGAACGAGGGGAACGTCTCCTCGAGCTTCTGCTTTACCGCATCGCGGCCACGAGCGTACAGCGTGGTATTCAACGTCATCTTCTGCGCAGACGTCCAGAAATTGACCTGGTTCTTTCCCCACCCGAAGAAGAGAAATTTCCGGCGCGCGTCCTGACTTCGGAAATAGAAGGACCCGAGTGCCATCGACAGCGTGCCGTTCTCGCCCTTCTGCACCGCTCCCATCTGGAAATTGCCGCCGATGTCGGTCGAGGTGTGGAAATCGAACAGGCGTATCGCCTCGTCGCCCTCGGCTATCTTCTCGAGCGCACTCACCGCCTCCTTGAGCACCGCCAGCTGGTTTTGCGTCGCGATGGCGGCGATCAGCGCGAGCGCCGCCTTGTCCATGCGCAGCCCGCCCTCGGTCTGATCGTAGTTAGTAAACGCCAGATTCTCCGTCACCCAACCGAGCAGTTGCAGCACCTCGATGTAGCGCTGGTACCAGGACTGCGTCTGCGAAAAGCGATCGAATTCGTGCGTCGCGTTGCGATGCGCCAGCTGCACTGAGTACAGCACGTCGTCGCGTTCGACGGCGGTGAGACCATCGACGAACGACAGCAGGCTGCCGGCGTCTACCGCAGCCTTCACATTGTCGGAAATAGGTTGCGGCTGGCCAGCGGTCGCGCCGCGGGCCATCGTGGTGCTGAAGCTGACGGGTCCCCGGTTAATGGTTGCATCGGCCAAGGGAAGGCTTTGAATGATCGAGGCGATACCCATTGCGAGTCTCCTGTTCAGCTTTCCGCGTAGATCGGCTACACACTCTACTCGCTAATGCCACTGCGACCAAGCTCCCAAATCCTCGCTTACATCTGGATGCGCAGCGCCGCGGTGCCTACCTGAATCTCATCGCCTGACCGCAACGTAACGCCGACCGGGTCATGCGGCTTGACTTCGAAGAGGGCGCCGTCGCGCATGACCCTCGTCCCGTTGTGACTGCCATCGTCAAACACGCGATACTCACGGCGCGTAGTGTCGTATCGGATTGAAGCGTGGGCACGACCGACGGTGCGGGTGTGATCGTCGCCGTCTTCCAGGAACACCACTTGATTCGTGCGTGGTCGGCCAAGACCATCAATCGGCTGCGCGCTGCGCCCGATGCGGACGTGCGATTCGGCGAACGTGTACGACGCATGCGTCGCCTGGCCGCGCGCGATCGTGATCCGCAAGCGGGCCGGCTCGTTGGGCGCGGCACTCGGCATGTCGGCTTGCCCCGAGCGAAGTCGAGGGGACGCGTCACGCTGATCGTAGGTGAAGGCCAGTCGTTGCTGCGGCGCCCACGCGGCCGGGGGCCGTGTGATGTAACGTGTGTCGACCGCAAAGCCGCCCGGAATTACACAGCGTAATTCAGTCAGCCGCGCCACGATCGATTCCTGTAGACCAGCGAGCGCCGCCTGCAGACGCGCCCGCGATGGCTTGTCGGCGGCGAGCATGGTCACGGTGATACGGTTGTAGGGCAGCACGCGGCGGCCGGCACCTGCTGACTCGACGTGTTGCTCGATATCCTCGATGATCGCTTCCCGGACCTCGAGCGGTGCGGCCTCTCGGTCAAGCGGTGGATCGAACCACAGTTGCACGCGCTGTACTGCTGCGCGCAGGGCGCCGTCGACGCGGGTGAAGAGGTCGTTCATTGAATGAGTCCAAAGGCGCGCGCGGCGGTGACGATGTCTCCGGCCACCGGCGCCGCCACTCGCGCACCGTAGCCGGCGTGTTCGACGATCACGGCAAAGGCAATGCGCTCCACCCCACCGCGCAAAGTCCGCGCGGCGGGGGCCCCGTGTTTGCCGCTGAATGGAGCGAATCCGACGAACCACGAGTGAGACCGCTGCCCATCGACCTCCGCGGTGCCGGTCTTGCCGGCAATGGCGACCGGATGGTCTGCGAGCACGCGACCGGTGCCGCTGGTCACGACCTGGCGCATGGAGGTTCGTATTTGCGCCGCGCCCTGCGCCGTAATCCACTGCGTGCCCGAGGCACGCGCCGGGCGATCGAGCGTGACGCGCACCTCTCGCAGCAGGCCGCCCTCGGCCAGCGCACCCGCAACACCGGCCATGCGCAGCGGTGACGCCAGCACATCGCCCTGACCGTAACCCGCGTAAGGCAGCGTGTGTCGGAGGTTGACGGCAGCGGGCGGCCGCGCCGCCGCGATCTGCGCTTCGGAGGCAACCTCGCTTAGCACTTGCGGCCCGATCAAGTTCGCGAGATTCGAGAAATACGCGTTGCACGACACCACGAGCGCGTGATGCAAGTCGAGCGTGCCGTGTGGAGTGTGATCCAGCGGATCGTCACGCACCGGCCTGGACGCGCCCCGAACCCGTCCTCCGACGCGCCCATCGGCGAGACGGACGCACTGATAGCGCGCCTGCTCGACCGCCGATTCGAGGCGCAAGGCCGCGACCGCGGTCACCAGCTTGAACGTGGACCCCGGTGGGTAAAGACCGTAACGTGCGCGATCGAGCAGGGCGTCCGGCGCAATCGGCCGTTCGCCGGCGAGGCCGACGGCGTCCGGCCACGGATAGCTCGCTGCCGCCAACAAACCGCCGGTCGCCGGATCGATCACGACCGCAGCCCCGCGCGCGGTGAGCGCACGTCCCGCCTGATCGCGCAGCGCTCGCGCCGTGCGCACTTGCAGCCCTGCGTCGATCGTCAACCGGAGGCTGCGGTCGCGCTCAAGAATGCGGCGGACGTCAGCGTGTGCCGGACGGCCCTTGTGTCGTACGAGCGGCAAGAGCTCCGAATAATCGCGGCGGATGACAGCGTGCGTCGTCCCCGCGCGCCGGTTCAAGACTTCGACGGTTTGCGCCCGATCGTCGAAGCCCCTCAAGCGCGCGTCGAAGTCCTGCTCCACATACGAGGTGTTGCGAGCGGCCCAGTTGGTTTGCCGCGTCGCGTCGCCGATCACGTGGAATGCCAGGCCGCCCAGCGGGTAGCAGCGCTCGTCGCCGCTCAGACACGTGTGCGGCAATTCGAGGCCAAGCTTCTTGTACTGCGACGCGAACTTCTCGATCTCGCCAAGTCTGCTGGTAGCAAGCGGCAAGCCATCGCGGTCGAAAATCGTGCCTCTCACGATCGATCGGGCGGCGCTCGTGAGCCGCGGGTTGTATTGATAGCGATAGCCACCGTCGGCCTGTTGCGTGAGGTTGGCGCGCGTCGCGAACGTGTCGGCGCGGACCACCTGCACGTCGGCAGCGCGGGCGACGATCAGTAATGCGGCCGCCGCGAACGACCAGCCGAGGGCACGCGTCGGCAGGGTCAAGGCGTCGCGCACCGGTCCACGCCGCCGCGCGATGGCAGCGCACACACCCAGCGCCGCGAAATTACACAGCATCGCGGAACGCCCATAGCTCAAGAATGGCGTCACGACGCCGGCCAGCGGCAGCAGACCGAGCATGCCGGCAACGATCACCAGACCCTGGACAGCGAGCGCCAGCGTGAGGCCGATGGTGAGGAACGCGGTGTAGTCGCCGGGGGCACGCACGGCAATGCGCAGCAGCCGCCACACGAGCATGGCGAAGAGCACCGCAATGCTCGCAAAGCCGATGTAACCGAGTTCTTCACCAAGGGCGGCCATGACCAGATCGGTATGGCCAGCGGGAATGACATGCGGTTCGCCGACGCCTGGTCCCAATCCCCACGGCCCGCCGCTCGAGAGCGCCCACAACGCGTGAGCGATCTGATCGCCGCCGGGCAGCGCGTTCTCCCAGGGGTCGAGCGCGATGGCCACCCGACGCGTAACGGTGGACGGCACGCCGAGTGCGTAGCCCGCTGCAAACCCCGTCGTCAGCACCGCGAATCCCGCTACGACCAATCCGACTCGAGCACGCGAGATGCCGTAGAGGCCGAGGAACACACAGGAGAGCACGAGCGCCGGACCCAGATCACGCTGCAAGAAGAACAGCGCCAGTAGCGCCGTGATGCTGACGGCGAGCGGCCGTACGTCCTTCCATCGCGGCAACCGTACCCACCTGCGCATCCCGCGGCGCGCGCCATGATCCGCGGAGAGCTCTCGCAGGAACTGCCACCGTCGCGCGAAGTAGGCGGCGAGAGAAAAGACGACGAGCAGCCGCACCGCTTCGACGGGTTGAAACCCCAGCAGGTTGACCCGAGCGTTGCTTCCAGTTGGGCCGCTGCCGAACATGATGAGCGCGATCGCGAGTCCGACCGCCGCGGTCAGCGGCGCAAGGACCGCGCGACGCAGACGCGGGTCTTCGAAATCGACAAACGCGAGTGCGGTCCAGAGCGCGCAGCCTGCGCCGATGCCGCCGGCGACAGTGGCCATGGCGACGGTATCGCGCAGCGGATCGCGCAGCGCGAGCATCGCCACCATGCCCAGGCCGGTCAGCAGCTGCACAACCGGCAGCAGCAGCGGATCGCCGACGGCGCCGAAGCGCCAGCGCACGAGATGTGCGGCCCAGAACGCGAGCATGAACACCGCGATGGCGATTGTGATTTGCCGTTGGAATGCCTCCGGCGTTCGTACGACGAATCCGTTCTTCAGCTCGGCGATGTCCGCGCCGTTAAACACCGCAATCTGGCTCGCGTCCGGACGCGCGTGCAATCGGCTGTTCAAGATGAGCAGGCGCGAGTCAGACCCTACTTGTGACGCCGGTAGCGCCACCGACGCAAGCGCGCCGACATGTGTCATCGGCTGCGCACCGGTCGCCCCGTGCACACGCCGGAGCACTGCGGCTGCCACCACGGCCTTCTCCGCCCGTTCCGGGAACATCGTCAGGCGTGGTATCAGCGCGCTTTCATCACGAATCGAACTCAAGTTCACGAGCGCGCCGGTCTGCACATCTGCTGCGAAGGTGCTGAACGTCGTGGTCTGCTCGACGTACGTCAGCCACAGCCCGAAGAGCAGCACCAGCGATGTGACGGCAAGACCCAGTCGCTCGAATCTCGCCGCGCGCCGTTGCCCATCGTCGGCCACGCGCCTGTCCTGAGCGAGCGAAGCGGCATCGCTTCGCGAGTCGAAGGGCCATCGTCGGGTCGTCGCGGGAGCCGGGTTGACGATTCTCATGATTCGTCAGAGTCGGGGCGATGCAGTTCTTCGACGATGGCCGTCAGCCGCCGCCGGCAGGTCCTGAGGTTGTTTTCTGAATCGAAGAAGTTCAGACCCTCAAAATAGGCGATGCATTGGCCATAGTCTTCGGCCGCGCTGGCGAGCTGTTCGATCCGCTCTTCGCCGCCGAGGCTGGCAGCGGCGGCTCGCGTGCGATCGGCGCGAAAGCGATACGCGTCGCCAATCTGCGCCTGCTCGCGGGGCCCGGGCTGATAGCCGCGTTGTTCGGCTTCCTTGATCGCGTCGATGAGCGGCTCGACCTCACGCAGCGAATAGGCATAGAGGCGCGCGAGGCCGAGGTAGGGATCCGGTGCTTCCGGATCAAGCCGGGCGCTCTCGCGAAATCCACGGACGGCTTCTTCGAATCCCGTTCGATCGCGCGCGGCAATGCGCACCAGGTGTGCATCGATATACGCGCGCTTCGCCGCGATCGCGGACCGCGACGAGAGATCCTGCGCGAATGCGATGGAGTCACGTGCCCGCTGCCACTCCCCTTCCGACACGCTGGGCGAGCCGGTTCGGAACTCGAGGATCGCACGATCGGCGAGCGCCACCATGCGATCGCGCAGCGGGGCCCGTACCTGCCCGGCGCCGAAACCGAACGGGCCCGTTGATGCGATGCGCCGGTATTCCGACCTGATCTCCCCGACCTGGTCGGCTTCGATCGCATCGAGGCGCCCTCGAAGACGGTCGGCACGAGCCAGCCCGACACACTCGCGCATCACCATCGAGAGCAGGAAAAACATCACCGCGTAGCGCACCAGCGTCCGCAAACGCGATCGCTTCTTCACGGGCTTGGCTTTTGGAGGCGCAATCGCCTCGGTCGCGACCGTCGCATGCGTGCGCGGCAGCGCTTCGGTGGGGACCGACTGGCTCGGCGCCGGCCCCGCCACGGTCGGAATCGGCGGGATGACCGGGAGAGGGATTGGTGGAATTGCGGGCGCCGCGACGCGCACGGTTGCGACGCTCGCCTGCGCGACATCCGTCGCGGCGAGTGTTGGCGCGCCGGCGAGGTACGCTTCGAGATCGCGAACGATGAGATCGGCCGATGTGTAGCGACGCTCGATCTGGGTTGCCAACAGCTTGCGGATAATCGCGACGAGCACAGGATCGGCATCCGCCGGCAGCGGCTCCGGTAGCTCCTGTCGTCTGATCGCGGTGTCGAGGCGGCTCGCGTTGTGTTCGTAGCGACGGTACGGACGATAGCCTGCCACCATCTCGAACAGCATCACGCCCAGCGACCAGAAGTCCGCGTGCTCGTTGACATGGCCCTCGGACTGCAGGCGCTCGGGCGACGCGTATTGAATCGATCCCCACTTATTGGTGGTGACCAGCGTGCGTTCGGCCAACGCTTTCGCGATGCCAAAATCGAGCACGCGGATCTCGTCGTTGTCCAGCAGCAGCACGTGATCGGGCTTCAGATCGCCGTGCACGATCAACGCGTAGTGGACGCCCTCGACATCGGTTTCGAATCGATGCGCCGCGGCCAGGAAACGGCAGATGGCCAGCGCAATCTTCGCCGCGCGTGCCGGCGGCAGCGGTCCTGCGCCGATCACGTCGCTCAGCGATTGCCCGTGGACCAGCTCCATCGCGATGGCGTAGAACATCGCGATCGGCTGATGCTCGAAGATCTCGGGCACCATGCGCTTGTGCGTGCGGCTGAATTGCTGTTGCAGCATCGCGCCGTGACGCTCGGCCGCCACCTTCTCTTCGCTGTCGGCGCCCTCGAGCGGAATCAGTTTCAGCGCCGCTTGCCGGCCCGTCGGCTTGTGCTCGGCCCAATAGACGATGCCGAACTTACCGCTGTCGACGGTTCGCAGAATCGAATAGTCGCCAAGCTCCCATCCGAGCTCGCCGGTGATGGGCCGCGTTCTAGCGGCCATGCATCCCTCGCATGAAGAAGTTGTCGCGGTGCAGGTCAGGACCGCCGGCGGCCCATCGCACGGCGTTGGGATAGCCGACGAACAGATTGGCCATCAGTTGTGGCGAAGCAGAGTCGGCCACGTCGATCGCCGCTTCGGTGCTGGATGAGGCCTTGCGGGTGAATACGTTGTGGCGGATCGACGGCTTCGCGCCGGGGCCGATACGTACCGCGACACCCTGCACATCCCAGAATCGGGACGAGTGGACGGCAATTGAGCCCGTGCCCGCCACCTCGACGGCAACCAGGACGTCGCCTTCGATGGTCACATCGTCGACGGTCACCTCATTTCCCGCCAGATGCAGCGCGACCGACAGCGGCGCTTTGGGGCGGCCGAGCAGGCGTAGGCCGGAGATCCGGCTGCCAAGGCGTCCGTTTACGGTGATGGTGGCCCACCCTAGATCACCGGACGGCGCAACGACCGTTGCGGTTCCCGGCTCGCGGGCCGCCAGGTCGACGCCATCCTTCAGGAACACGCGTTCGGCGTACTCGCCGGGCTCGAGCTGGATGAGATCGCCGGGTCTGGAGGCGGTAATAGCCGCGGCTATCGTCGGATACTGGCCGGCGGTCGCCGGCCCGACCGAGAGCGTCCGCGGACGTCGCGACGTCAGATAGGTGTCGAATGGCAGCCACTCGCTCAGGGCCAGCCCGCCCAGCAGGCCGACGAGGAGGCCGCCGAGAAGGGTAATAGCGAGCCAGGTCACCCGCGTTCGGCGAACTGAGTCGATCGCGCTCCGCTGCTCGAGCGTCGCGTCGGGCGCCGTGCTGGCAGCCGCGAAGTCGGTGCCTTCGGCGTAGACGACCGTAATGTTGTCTTTGCCGCCGGCTTTGTTCGCCGCGTCGACGAGCGACTGGACGACTCGATCCGGAGCGCCGGCCTGCTCGCGGACCGTCCGCAGAATCACTGCGGACGAAATCATGTCGCTCAAGCCATCAGAGCAGAGAAGCAGCGCCGCGTCCGGCTCGAAGGTCGCAGTCATCAGCTCGATGAAATCGGGATCGTCAGGCTCGTGAAATGCGCTGCCGACGTCACGAAACACCTCGCTGCGGCGGGGATGCTTCATGGCATCGGCCTCGGACATCTCCTGCGCATCTTCACGTTCCCCGATCGGGGAGTGATCGTGCGTGAGCTTGCGCAAGCCGTCGCGGGTCAGTTTGTACAAACGGCTGTCGCCCACGTGCCCGATCGTCAGCTGATCCTCCGTCAGTAGCGCCAGCGTCAGCACGCAGGTCATGCCGGCGTGTGCCGGCGAGCGTTCGGCTTGCCGCAGGATTTCGTTGTTCGCCAGCGCGATCGCTTCGCGAACGCGTTGCGCGGGTGTGCCGATCGGCCGCTCGAGCCGCTGGGTGATGACGTCCACGGCAATCGCGGCGGCGACTTCACCCGCGGCATGACCACCGACGCCATCGACGACAAGAAAGACGCCGCGGTCGACGTCGACATAGTGTCGATCCTCGTTGCCGGTGCGCATGCGACCGCGATCGCTCGCGGCTGCGGCGTTCACGCGATTGGCTCGGGCGACGAGCGCAGTGTCAGTCATGATCGCGACTGATCCAGCCGAGAAAGGCGAGCCATGCGACGGCGCCGACCAGGCTGCCAAGGAACAGCACGCGAAGCGCGTTGATCATCACTGCGGGTCAATCGTTTGGAATTCGATCAGCAGCGCGTCGGCGAGTTGAATGCGCGCGTCGCGCGGCAGCGCATGCTCCTGACCGGTTTCTTCGAGCTGGCCCGCGGGTGACGTGTGCACGTATGGTTTGACGCGCTGGCCATTCACCGACGTCCCCCACGTGCTCAAGTCCTGCAGGAAGAAGCGGCCATCGTCGGCTCGGCGAATGCGGCAGTGCTCGCGCGACACCCGCGGCCCGGTGGTGACCTGCACGTCCACCCAATGCGCGCTGCCGCCGCGGCCAATCGACACCACGTCCTTGCGCATCACGAAAATGTGCGGACCCTGCTCGTCGACGTAGGCGAGTTGCGCGACACCGGGTGCGGCTTCAATGCGTGGCTCGGCAATGCTGGTAGCGTTGGTCACCGCCGAGGGCGCTGCGGCGACGGCCACCAGCGGCGTAGACACGGATGAAGGGACTGTTTGCGGCACAGGCGGCGCGACGGCTTCCTCGCGCGTCGTCGTGCGCCGCAGCGTGCCGGTCACGATGGTGCGCGCGATCCGCGTGGTCGGCGTTCCGCCCTCGAATGTCGGCGTCTTCGCTACGGACAGGCGCGAGACAATGCCGATCTGTCCACGTTCAAGCTCGCTGTTGGCGTCGGGATGGATCGAGATCTCCCATCCGGCGGAAGGCGGTTCAATGGGCGGCTGTTTGCCCAGGAGCAGTCCTTGCCAGCGCGGCCGCCGATTCAGCGTGTCGACGCGCTCCGTCAGCGCGCGTTGTGCATCCGCGGCAATGACCTGCGCGATTGTTTCGATCTCACGGTAATCGTCGGGATGAAGATAGACGTGATACGCGCGTGGCGGCAGCACGCGATAGACCAAGGGATAGAGCCGCTCTTCCATCTCCCGGACGAGCTCGAGGATGATGGTCCGCCCCGACGGCCGCTGCCCAGCCTTCACAGCGGCAGTATGGTGTGCGCTGTGTTGTAAAGTCGTGAGGAACTTCCAAGGATTTTCCAAGGCTTATGCGCGTGCAGTTCGCCGACATCACCCTCGATTCCGCCAGCCGGCAACTAGTCCGTGGCGGCGCGGCGATCCACGTGTCTCCGAAAGCCTTTGACCTGCTCTGCCATCTGGTGGAACAGCATCCGAGCGCGGTGAGCAAGAACCAGTTGTTCGAGCTGGTCTGGCCGGGAACGTTCGTGGTCGAGGCGAACCTGACCGTGCTGGTGACCGAGCTGCGGCGCGCGCTTGGCGACGACCCGCACACGCCGCGCTTCATTCGAACGGTTCACAAGCACGGCTACGCGTTCTGTAGCGAGGTGACGGAGATCGCGCCGCGTCCACCAGCCCGCGATGCGCTACGCGTGTGGCTGCTGTGGAACGACCGCGTGTTGCCGCTCGCCGAGGGTGAGAACGTGATCGGCCGCGATCCCTCGTGTGGTGTCTGGCTGGATCAGCCAGGCGTGTCGCGTCGTCACGCGCGCGTGGTGGTCACCGATGATGTGGCCGAAATCGAGGATCTGGGAAGCACGAACGGGACGTTCGTCAGCGAGATCGCGATCGCCGGGCCGCATCAATTGCGCGACGCGGACGTCATTCAGGTCGGGTCCGTCGATTTGAAATACCGAAGCTGGTCGCCGTCGCGGCCGGTGGCCACCGAGCGGATTCGGAGAGCGAAATGAGAGTGCCAGCCCGTCATCCGCCCGTCGCCACGGTTTCGGTCGGGGTGGCCGGAGAGGCGACGCGGAACGTCAAGCTGATCGCTCCCAACCGAATCTCATCGCCGTCCGACAAGCGAAACGGAATCGTGATCCGTTGTCCATTCACGTAGGTGCCGTTCTTGCTTCCGAGGTCCTCGAGCGTTGCGTCACCGCCTGATACCAGGATGTGCGCGTGATGCCGGGAGAGGCCGCGCCCGTCGATTTGTATCGTCGCGGGCGGTTCACGGCCGATGACGTTGATGCCTTCCATCAACACCACCTCACGCTTGGCGACGACAACGTACAGCTTCACGCGAGGCAGTGCGGACCGGGTGGCCAGGGTGTCGACCGTGACGTCGCCGACGAAGCGGTACCCGAATCCATAGACCGTTCCGACAAACCTCGGGCTCGATGCGGAATCGCGAAGGGCGCGGCGGATCTCGGCGACTAGCCCCGCAACGTTGGTTTCTTCGACGAAGGTTGACGGCCACAGGTGCTGCTGGAGCTCCGCCTTGGAGACCGCGCGGGATCGATTCGCGAGCAGCACCGCGAGGAGCTCGAAGGCCTTCGGGGACAGATGCACCTCGCTCGCGTTCAGGACCAGTTGCCGGATGTCGTGGTCGAACGTGAAGTCGCCAAATCGATAAACCACATCTCCTCCGCGTCGCCGGGACGCGGAGGCGGCGTCCTGGCAACGCGGTATTTTACCCGTCAGTGGTTACGGCGAGCGCGCAAGGCATGGTTCACGACGAACCGCGCGATCTTGCGGCCGACCTGCGCCCCGTCCTCGTCGGCGCTCCGATAGTGAATGCCCGAATAGATGCGAGCCTCGATCACTTCGTCGATACCCTCACTCAACCTTTCCCAGTGGCGCTCGAAGCCGGGATTGGTCGGACTGGTGGCCACGATTGGCGCGCCTGGGTTGTCGTCGAACAGCAGCATCATGACGCTCGCCATCGCGCTGCTGTTGGTCGAGTGGCCCGACAGGTACTCGGGATGCGGCGGGGTGGGAAACAGCGGCGTCCAGGCGGGATCGGCCTCGGTGCGGGGATTGTCATCCACATCCCCGTTCCTGATGGCGGAGATGGGCCGCCAGAAGTTGAACGTGTACTTGGCCGTCCAGCATGCGACGCTGGCATCCGCCGACGCCAGGTAGATGAGCGCCAGGGCGCGAGCGGATTCCGAGAGGTCCAGGCCGCGCGCCTGGATCACCTGGCGCGCCACTCCGTTCCAGATCGCCGTCGGCGTGGCGAGCCAGAATCGACCGATCTCGGTTTGTTCGGCCGTGCGTGTCTCGCTGGTCAGCGATCCGATCTCTTTCACCTCGTTGACGTCGCGCGCGTAGCGCCGGCTCTGCAACGCGGGCGGACCGTCCGGCTCGAATTGCGAGACGCTTTTCAGGACCCAAAGGCTGACGTTGCCCCAGCCCGGTAACAGGGCAGGCGCGGCACTGGTGGCGACCCACACGCCGGGCTCCCCGGCTCCGGGGGCGGTATACGGAAACTGCGCCTGCGCGGAGCCGTCGGTCGATCGAATGGCCAGGATCTGCGCGGCGACGGCTTCTCCGAACGTGATTCCAGGATCGCCTTCGGTCAGTCCACGTGAGGCGAGCGACGCAGCACGCGCGGCGTCGAGCGCGAGAGCCTGGGCCGGAAAGAGACCGACCAGTGCCCGGTGAGCGGCCGCGATCGCCGCTGCTTCGGGTGAGCCCGAGTGCCCGCAACCGACCGGGAGGTACGTCCGGTAGTCGCAGGTAATCGCATTCACCGCGTCATGCACGGACACCTGGACGATGGCCATGGTCCGTACTTGCGGAAGTGGGCCCTGAGCCGCCGTCACGGTCGCTGCAAAGGCGATCTGGTTCCATTCCAACACGGCGTTGTTGGCGCGCGCCGGAACTGGCGTCAGCAGCATGCTCGTGGCCAGCGCGGCTGTGACGACAAATGCACTCCCACCGGCGACCGGCAACCGTCTGATCACCTCGCGAAGCTGTTTGCACATACGAACCTCCCTTGGCTGCCGAGGATAGAGACAAGCCACAGAGGAGATCCTGAGGAACTCGTGGGGTTTTAGTGGAAATCTGATGAAACGTGCTGGCTATAATCAGCCTTCTTGAGCCGTTCCGCGGGCGATCGAATTGGCCGATTCGAGATCCTTGGCTGTCTCGGCATCGGCGGCATGGGAGAGGTGTATCGGGCGCGCGATCCGCAGCTGCAGCGCGACGTCGCGATCAAGGTGCTGCCCGCGGCATTCTCGCGCGATCCGGATCGCCAGCGTCGATTCGAACAGGAAGCCCGCGCGACCGGCAGTTTGAATCACCCGAATATCCTTGCCGTTCATGACATCGGCGTGCACGAGGGGGCGACCTGGATCGTCGCCGAGCTTCTCGAAGGCGAGACGCTCCGCCAGCGGATGGACGCGCGACCGCTGCCACCGCGTGCGGCGCTCGATTATGCGATTCAGATCGCCAACGGTCTCGCCGCGGCACACGAACATGACATCGTGCATCGCGATATCAAGCCTGCCAATCTGTTCGTCACCCAGGACGGCCGAATCAAGATCCTCGACTTCGGGCTGGCGAAGCTGCTCAGCCCCGAGGCCTCGGGCGACGCGACCGAAACGGTGACACTTGGCGGTGTCCAGGTTGGCCCGGTCATTGGCACTCCGATGTACATGTCCCCGGAGCAGGTGCACGGCTTGCGCACCGATCATCGCTCGGACATCTTCAGTTTCGGCACGGTCCTGTTCGAGATGCTGGCCGGGTTCCCACCTTTCCGTCGCAGTACCGACTGCCGACACGCTCGGCGCGATCGTGAACGACGAGCCACCAAGTTTGAACGTTGCCAGTCCGGTGCATGGTGCGCTGGAACCAATCATTCGGCATTGCCTGGAGAAGCAACCCGGGGCGCGCTTCCAGAGCGCGCGCGATCTGGTTTTTCATCTCGAGACCGTGTCTGAGGCGACCGACGCTAGACACGCTCGTGCTCCGCGACCTCGCATCTCGAAGAGAACAACCGCGCTGATTTCGGTGGCGCTCGGCGTCCTGGCCATGGCGTTCGCGGGCTATCTGGCGTGGCGAGGATTCACGGCGGCGCCCGCGTCGCCGATCATTCCCAGCGTCCGCCGCATCACGGATTTCCAGGGTCTTGAAGAGTCGCCATCGATCTCACCCGACCGGCGCTCCGTCGCCTTCACGGGGAACGTCAACGGACGACGCCAGGTCTTTTTGCGCCTTATTGCCGGCGGCCCGCCATTGCAGATCACCAAGGACGCTGTCGATCACCAACTCCCCCGCTGGTCGCCAGACGCAAACTCCATTCTTTACTTCTCGCCGGCCGAGCCCGGCGACGCGCAGGGGACGATCTGGAGCATTCCCGCCCTGGGCGGCGCTCCTCGCCGTGTCATTGACAGCATCGGCGGCGCAGACGTCAGCCGCGATGGGCGGATCACGATCTTCGGCCTCGTGGACGGGCAGATTCATCTGCTGACGTCCGCGCTTGACGGCTCCAGTGTGCGCACCATCGCACGTTCCAATGCCGGCTATCACCGATATGCTCGCTGGTCGCCGGACGGCCGCTGGATCGCGTATCAACGTGGTGACAACGTGCGATTCGACATCTTCGTGGTCTCGGCGAATGGCGGCGAGCCGCGACAGCTCACGCACGACCGCAACATCATCAGCGGACTGGCGTGGCTCCCGGACAGTAGTGGAGTCGTGTACGGCTCCAGTCGCGGGTACACCGTTCCGTACTTGTCCCCATTGCGCTTGTGGGAAGCGCGGCTGGATGGCAGGTCCCGCGCCATCACGCCGGAAGGGGTGTGGTACGAACAGCCGGACGTCCACGGTTCGGGGCTGATCGCTGCGGCGCGGATGCGAATGCGGTTCGATCTCTGGCGGTTTCCGTTCGGTCGTGACGCAACCGACAACGTCCGTCAGGCGGTGCCGATTACCCGCCAAACCGGGCAGGTGTTGACACCCACGGCCGCTCCGGACGGCGATCAGATCGCCTTTCTCTCCGACAGTGGCGGCCATGCCAACCTCTGGGTGACCTCGACGCGGACTGGCGACTCGCGGCAGATCACGTTCGAGGACAATGCGGACGTGTCGGTGGGCGCGCCGGTGTGGTCACCGGCCGGCAACGCGATTGCGTTTGTGTCGTCGAAGGGTCTCACCGGTTTCGAGTTCGGCGTGTGGGTCGTCAATGCCGACGGCAGCAACCTTCGAAACCTCGCCAGGTCCGGCCTCGGGATGGCGTGGTCGCCCGATGGCAGATTCGTGTACTACTCCGACACCTCCGCGCGAGCGTTGAAGAAGGTCGCGGCATCCGGCGGCACGCCTGTCACAGTGCGGTCGGAGGTGGCGAGAAACATCATCGGCCTGTTCGGCACGACGTTGTACTACGTGGTCGAGCGTCCGTTCACCGATGGGCGGCCCGAATACGAAATCCGCACGGCCACTCCCGAGGATGGACCCTCGCGGGTACTCGCGCGAATTCCCGCATCGCGCGTGCCAAGCTGGCAGATCATCAATCCTTCGCTCTCACCCGACGGACAATGGCTGGCCGTGCCGCTCACCGATGGCTTCACGACCAACATCTGGGCGCTCTCGAGCGCGAATGGCGAGTGGCGCCAGGTGACTGATTTCGGTGACCGCCCGATCTTCATCGCGCGCCGCGTGTCGTGGTCGGCCGATGGCAACGCCATCCTCGCCGCGATGGGTGAAGGCGATGCCGACATCGTTCTGCTCGATGGGCTGATCGATCGACGCTAGCGCGACTTCTGATACTAACGAATAACCGGAGGGGATATGAAAACCCGCATCGAGATGTTGAAAGAGATGGGCGTATCGAGCCATGACGCTGAGCAGTACATCCACCATCTCGAGGAGGCGCTCCCAAAATACGGCATAGCCGATTCAAGACTGCGGCTCGCACACTTCTTCGCGCAAGTGCTGCACGAGTCCGGCTGCATGCGGTTCGACATGGAGAATCTGAACTACTCGTCTGAAGCGTTGCTGAAGGTGTTCGGCAAGTACTTCAAGACCAAGGCGGAGGCGGATGCATACGCGCGTCAGCCCGAGAAGATTGCGAATCGGGTCTACGCCAACCGCATGGGCAACCGGGGGGAGACCAGCGGGGACGGTTGGAAGTACCGGGGCCGCGGACTCATTCAGCTGACCGGCCGGATCAACTACAAGGCTTTTGCCGAGTGGCTGGGTGACGAGACGGTCATGGACGAGCCCGACCGAGTTGCTAGCGAGTACGCTGTGCAGTCCGCCGTATTCTTCTGGGACAAGAACAACCTGAACAGGTTCGCCGATAAGGACGACGTGGTGGGACTGACCCATAAAATTAACGGCGGCGAGAACGGACTGGCACATCGACGAGAACTGTTCAACAAGGCGCATGGTCTGCTCGCCATGCTGAATCTTGGCAGGACGTCCTGATGATGTAGGTCAAAGTACCTGCTACCCCGCTCGTACCCTACTAAGATGTCGTCGCGCGCGAGTTCGGCATGATTCCATAGGGGCGCAGGCCCAAGAACCTTTGCCTGGGGAGACCCGTCTATTCCTATTGCAATCCCATAGGACGAACCCTATCATCCGTATGGGAAGGCCATAGGTATGACTCAACTCGAAAAGAACTCCGTGTGGCAGGGCACGCTGTCGTTGATGGTGCTGCGCACCCTGCTGACCATGGGCGAACAGCACGGCTACGGCATTGCCCGCCGCATCGAGCAGACGAGCGAAGGGAAGCTGTCGATCAACTACGGCACGCTCTACCCGGCCCTGCTCAAGCTGGAGCAGGAAGGGCTGATCAGCTCCGCGTGGGGCCTGTCCAACAACAACCGTAAGGCCAAGTTCTACAAGCTCACCAACGCCGGCCGGAAGCAGATCGAGCGCGATACGCGGCAGTGGGCCGAGACCTCCGCGATCATGACCCGCTTCCTGGCGGCGAGCCAAGACTTAGAGAAGGAATGCTGCGATGAGAACGCTGCGCGCGTGGTGGTCGAGGATCGCCGGCTTCGCTCGGCCCGGTGCTGGCGAGCGGGACTTCGCCGACGAGCTAAAAAGCCACGTCGATCTGCACACGGACGACAATATCCGCGCCGGCATGACACCGGACGAAGCGCGCCGCCAGGCGCTCGTCCGGATCGGCAGTGTTGCCGGTGCCAGGGAAGCGCATCGCGATCGCCGCGGTCTGCCCGGTCTTGAGGCCCTCGTTTTCGACCTGAAGATCGGCGGGCGCATGCTCGTGAAGTATCCGGGCCTCACGATTGTGGGCGGTCTGGCGATGGCCTTCGCGATCTGGGTTGGCCTCGTCATCTACCAGGTCGTCGGCCTGTTCGTCCATCCTACCCTGCCCCTTCCGCAGGGCGCGCGCCTCGTCGAAATTCGCATTATGGACGTGGCGGCGAACGACGAAGAGGAGAAGATCCTCCACGACTTCCTCCAGTGGCAGCAGTCGCTGCGATCGGTGACCGACGTCGGCGCCTGGCGCAACTCGAGCCGAAATCTCGTTGTCGCTGTGGGCGATGCGCGTCCTGTCAACGTCGCCGAGATGAGCGTCTCGGGATTCCGGGTCTCCGACGGCGAGCCGCTCATGGGCCGGGTGCTGGTCGAAGCCGACGAACAACCCGCGGCGCCGTCCGTGGCGGTGATTGGCTACGAGGTGTGGCGCACGCGTTTTGGCAGCGATCCAAACGTGCTCGGACGCGACGTGCAGCTCGGAAACGAGCACGCGACGGTGGTTGGGGTCATGCGTGAGGGTTTCGAGTTTCCCGTCTCGCACGATGTGTGGCTGCCGCTCAAGACCGCGGGCCTCGATCAAAAGCCGCGCTCCGGCCCCGCAATGACCGTCTTTGCCCTCCTCGCCGCCGGCGAAACCATGCAAACAGCGCAAGCGGAGTTGACGACGGCCGGGCGGCGCGCCGCAACGGAGTTACCCGCCACGCATCAGCATCTCGAGCCCCGCGTGAGGCCCTACGCGATGATGGTCGCGCCTGGGGACCCCGGCGACCAGCCCATCATGTACTCGATTTACTTTTTCATGGCCGTGCTGGTGATCCTGATTTGTGGCAACGTCGGCCTGCTGCTGTTTGCGCGCGCGGCATCGCGTGAGGCCGATCTGGTGGTCCGGACGGCGCTCGGTGCGAGCCGCGGCCGCATCGTGGCGCAGATGTTCGCTGAAGCGCTGGTCCTTGGCGGTGTCGCGGCGATCGTGGGCGTCACCGCGGCCAACTTTACGCTTCGCACCTGGGGCGTGACGTTTCTCGAGACCAACATCGGCCGCCTTCCTTTCTGGTTCGATCTCAGCCTTTCCCCGAGCTCGTTCGCCGTTGCGATCGTGCTGACCGTGGCGGGCGCCGCCGTCGCCGGCATCATGCCGGCATTGAAGATCACGCGCGGCATGGGCGCTCGGCTAAAACAGACCACGGCCGGCAGTGGCGGCCTGCAGTTCGGCGGCGTATGGACGGTGGTGATCGTGGCGCAGGTCGCGGCCACGGTGATGTTCCCTGCGGTCGTTTACATGGAACAGTTCTTATTGCGTAACGTCCAGGACTTCGATGCCGGATTCGCAACCGAGCAATACCTCGCCGTGCAAATCGAGCGGGATTACCCGGTCGATGCCG
Organism: uncultured Acidimicrobiia bacterium; assembly: GCA_963784445.1. GTDB lineage: Bacteria > Acidobacteriota > Vicinamibacteria > Vicinamibacterales > UBA2999 > 12-FULL-67-14b. The sequence continues at coordinate 647,905 of CAWARO010000006.1, forward strand.
GCTTGAACGCCGACGCCGCCACGCTCGAGCGCAACACGCGGCTGGCCGCCACGCTCGAAGAGCTTCGCCGGCGGGTGGCCGCGCAGCCCGGCGTTGGTGGCGTGACGTTCACGGAGGATCGGCCAACGACGAATCACCCGCAGAAAATCATCGAGATGGGCTACGACGTCGACTTGTCCGACGTCGCTTCAGCGACGTCGGACGGCAGCGCACCGGCGCTCGCGAGCGGCGCAGCGTCGCCAGCGGGAGGCGCGGAGCCTCCCTTGCGCGAGGCCACCATCGCGGCTGTGCATCCGTCTGTACTTCGAGGCACTGGACGCGCCGGTTCTCGCCGGCCGCGGGTTCACCACCGCAGACGCCGTCCCCGGTACGCGCGTGGCGATCGTCGATCAGAGCTTCGTCGATCAGATCCTGCAGGGCCGCAATGCGGTTGGTCAGCAGGTGCGCTTCCGCTACCCTGGGCCACCCTCCCGTCGCTGGGGGCCGGGGAACCCGGACGATCCTGCGGGATTGGGTGACTGGTACGAAGTAATCGGCGTCGTCCGCGAGCTCGGCGTCGGAGCGCCGACGCAGGCCGGGCGCGCCGCGGGCTTCTACATTCCAGGCACGCCGGACGTCTTCGATCAGATTCACATGATGGTGCACGTGCGCGGCGGCGATCCGATGACGCTCGCGCCGCAGGTGCGCGACGCGGCCATGGCCGTCGATCCATCGTTGCGGCTCGTCAACGTGCAGCGCGCCAACGAAGCCAACAACGACGTCCTGTGGGTGATGGGGTTGTGGTTGCGCATCACGGTCGTATTGTCCGGCGTCGCCCTCGTCTTGTCGCTGGCCGGGATCTACGCCGTGTTGTCGTTTACCGTCGCCCGGCGAACGCGTGAGATTGGCGTGCGCGTGGCCCTCGGCGCCAGCCGCCGGCGCGTCGTCGTGGCCACCTTCCGCCGTCCCCTGTTTCAAATCGCGCTTGGCGTCGTCGTCGGCACCGCAATCATTTTCACCTTCGCCATTCTGCTCCAAGACACCGAGTTACCGGGTTCGGAGCGCGACCTCACCCTCCAGGGAATGGCCATGATCATTGGCTACGGGATCGTCATGCTGGGCGTCTGCATGTTGGGGTGCGTGGTGCCGACACGCCGCGCGCTCAACATTGAACCGACGATCGCGTTACGAACGGAATAATTTGTGGCTTGCGGCGGGAGTTGAAACGAAAATCAGCGGATTCGGCGCGAAGAGCAACGCTGAAGCGGCGACGGCGACTAAGCTGGCAAAACTACTTTCGTCCAGCCAAGCTATTTTACGCCAATCCGTCTGCTCGCTGCGAGCATTCCGGCGGCCGCGAGAATCACCAGTCCGAGCGTGCTGCCAGGATCAGGCACACTTCCAACAAGCGGTTCGTTGTCATAGGTTAAGTCGTCGAGCACGAACGAACCGCCAAGCGGATCGCCGCTAAGGCTGATAGAACTGATTCCTACTATTGAGTTGAACGCGAGCAACTCATTTGGGCTCGGAGTAGCGGAAGACCCATCGTTGCTGCTTAATGCAGAGATCACCGTGCCGATAACGTTGTCGTCGAAGTCGTATGCGGTCAAGGTTATCGGGGTTAGATATGTAAAATAACCGGCCAGTGAATACACCTGTTGCGCGAAGCTAATAGTGATTGCACCACCGTTATCCATTACCACGTTTGAGCCTGAATTCGGCGGAAAGTCAAACTCATTCAACGACACACCCGCCGTTAACAAAAGGGCGTTCGAGAAGAGGAGGCCGGGGAATTGATTGGACAGCTCCTCGAAATCCGTCAGGCCTTCAAAGTCCAGCGTGATGGGAGAGGCCGACGCTACTGACGTCGTCGTGAATACGAATGCAGAAACCAACACAAGGCGGCGAAGGCGTGAGGTGATCACAGAACGCTCCTAGTGCAATTGCTGTTCCGACACTGCCATAGACGAGGTGGTGACATTACACTGCGAGCTTGGTCGAGTCAACGAAAACCCCAATTAAGCGGCAACTGCACGGAACCGCACGTCACTCCCCCTTTGACGTAAGGGCTTTATGCACCTCAGTCTTCAGGGTCGAACGGGGGTGTGACGGTGCGGAGCTGAGCACGCCGACGCGATTGGTCAGCCTTGCGATGCTAAATAACCATTCGCCGCGCGAACGACCTCAAGAATAAACTTGATCTAAAGCCCAGCTTCAAAGTAGTTTGTGCCACCCAATCTACTTGGAGGTAGGACCATGCACCGCTCTCCCCGGCGGCTCGGTCGGCTCAATCTCGCGTCGCTCGATCTCTGGCGCCCGGTTCACAGTGGTCGAGGTACGTCCCACAAGTCCCATCTTGATTGTTGATCCTCAACCGATCGCGCGCGCGGTGTCGATCGCCGAATCAAATTGGTAACAGCATCTCTTTGTGACGCGAACCGTTTCTCGGATTTGAGGAAGCGTATGCGCAGAACCCTGGTAGTCGGACTTGCCATTGCGGCCTGTAATCTCGCGGCCAACACCGCATCGGCTCAGCAGACACTGACGTCAATAGTGGCGTCCCCCTCATCCGGGGTACCGGTCGGCGTTGCGACGCCGGTGCTCGTAACGGTCGTCATCAACGGAGAAGGCGTGATCCCTGAGAGCGTGGTGCTGCAGCGCATCGATGCGGCCGGCAGAGTGCTGGCGACCCTGGGGCAAAGCGTCGATAACGGCACGAATGGGGACGTCACGGCGGGCGACCGGGTGTTTACTGCACGGCCGACGCTGTATGAATTGGCGCCCGGCCCGGTTCGGATGCGAGTGTCGGCGGCATTCCTTGGAAAGATCGCGCGCGTGCTGTCGGCGCCAGTCACGGTCACGGTGAGCGGCGTGGCTGCAACGGTTGCCATCACAGAGCCTGCGAATCTCGCTTACTTGAACGTCTCGCCCATCCAAGTGCGCGGCACCGTCGGCGACCCGCAGGCCGCGGTCGTCATCAATGGCGTGCCTGCGGTCGTGAATGCGTCGAGCCTGACCTTTGGAGCGCAGGTGCCGTTACTGGAAGGCGCCAACACCCTGCAAGCTGTGGTCACGAACGCAACCGGTTCGGTGACGACAGCGAGTGTGCAAGTCACATTGGACACGACGCCGCCGCGCGTGAACATCGACACGCCTGAGGCTGCATTCGTCACGAGTCAAGCCGTGGTGAATGTTGGCGGCCTCGTCAACGACATTGTCGTCGGCACCGTGAATTCAGAGCAGGCGACGGTCCGTGTGAATGGACTACCGGCGCAAGTGGCCAATCGGAGTTTTCTTGCGGCGAACGTACCCCTGGTGCTGGGTCCAAACACCCTTCAAGTCGTGGCCACTGATCGCTCAGGCAACAGCGCGACGGCGGCGGTGGCCGTGACGCGTGTGCCGGTGGCGCCGGGCTCGGTCGGCCTGGTGAGTGGCAATACTCAGAGCGGGCCGGCGGGCAGCTTGCTCGCCGCGCCGATGGTCGTGCGGCTGACAAACGGCGCAGGCGCACCGGCAGGGCCCGGACATGCGGTGGTCTTTCGAGTTGTGGAAAACAGTGGCGGGCTTGTCAGCGGTGCGACTCGGGTTGGGTCGCTGGTGGTCATGACCGATGCGGCGGGACAAGCGTCCGCCGGCATGCAATTGGGCACCAGAAGCGGCGTCGGCAACAACGTGGTCGAAGCAAATGCGACTGGTTTCTCAGGAACCGCGGTGTTTACGCACTCCAGGTACGCCGACCGCAGCCAGACAGATCGTCGTGGATACCGGCAACGGCCAGTCGGGCGTGGTGGGGCAAACCCTGCCGCTCCCCTTCATTGCGATCGTGACCGATGCCGGCTTCAACCGGCTCTCGAACGTGGCGGTGACCTTCACCGTGAAACAGGGTGGCGGTTCAATCGGCGGCAACACGACGTTCTCGACACAGAGCGATGCTGACGGACGCGTCGCCGCTGTACTGAAACTCGGCCAACAGGAAGGTTTCGACAACAACGTGGTCGAGGTGACCTTCCCGGGCAACCCCGGTCAGCCGGCGGCGTTCCTCGCGTCGGCGAAGGTGCCCGGCAATCCCGCCCAGACGAGCGTGACCGGTATCGTCCTCGATAACAGCAATCAGCCGATCGAAGGCGTGACGATGCGGATGTTTCGCACGCACCAGAATACGGGCTTACCTGAGGAAGTGGTCACGGCCGTCGAGACCGACGCGCTCGGATTTTTCAACATCCTGCCTGCGCCCGTCGGGTCGTTCAAGTTAATGGCCGACGGCGCCACGGCGCTCAATGGCCCGTGGCCCACTTTGGAGTTCGACATCGTTACGGTCGCCGGACGAGCGACCGATGTCGGCTTGCCGATCTACTTGCCGAAGCTGGATGGCCTGACCACGCTCTGCGTGGATGAAACGACCGGCGGCACCCTGACGTTGCCTGCCGTGCCCGGGTTTGCGCTGACCGTTGCGGCGGGGTCGGCGACGTTCGCGGGCGGCGCGCGCAGCGGCTGCTTGACCGTGACGCCGGTGAATGCGGACAAGGTGCCGATGTCTCCGGGCTTCGGACAACAACCGCGCTTTGTCGTGACCATCCAGCCCGTGGGAACAGTCTTCAATCCGCCCGCACAGCTCACGCTCCCCAACGTGGACGGCTTGGCGCCGCGCGCCGTGACCGAGATGTACTCCTACGATCACGACCTCGCGTCGTTTGTCGCGATCGGGACCGGTACCGTGAGTGAGGACGGCTCGGTGATCGTGTCAGACCCCGGCGTCGGTGTGATCAAGGCCGGTTGGCACTGCGGCGGAAACCCCAACACGGTGGGCAGCGCGGGGACGTGCCCAACGTGTAAGAAATGCCAAGGCACTGACTGTGTGGTGGACAACAGTCTGCAACCGCCGAATGTCTGCGAACGTTGCAGTAACGGTTCTCCAGTGGATCGCACCAACGGCAGCACGCCAGCCGATGCGAACAGCTGCTGCTTCAACGGGAGCCCAGTTGATAAGGCGCGGACGGTTATGTTGGAAGGATTCCCGGCTCTCGCCGACCTTGCATCGTGCCCCAACCGTGTTGCAGCACCATGGTCGTTCAGCTATGACGGCTGTAGCCTCCCCGATACTATTCCAGGTGCTGTTAGGAACAATCCCGCTCTCGGCTTCAGCACTTTGTTCTCGGATGACCATTTTGGGGCGACTGCAACTCACACGTTTGCCTGTGACGCGCATGACAGGTGCTATCAGAGCTGCAGTGGTGGTGCCGACATGGCCGCGTCTCAGGAGACCTGTGATCTGACCCTCAGAAATATCGCATTGAGTACCTGCGCTGACAGTTTGCTCGATCCCCGTGATGTTTTGAGCGGTGCAGCCTCAAGGTGTTTCGTGTTTGCGGTCGGGTACTACGAAGTCCTCTCACCGACTTTTATCAACGCGGGGCAAGAGGCGTACGCGACCAGACAACGGCAGGTCTGCCAGTGCTGCCAATGATCCATGATTGTTTGGCGCATCGGTTGTTGTCGATCGCTCTCGTGGCTGTCGGGGCGACGGCCGCGGTCGCGAAGCCTGATCAAGTCACGGGAGCGCTGTCGAAGATTCAGTTCGCGTGGGAGAGGAGTTACGGTAGCGATTCACGGTGGACGGAGTTTCGCGCCATTGCGATGGCCGGGAATGATCAGTTGCTCATCGGTGCCGTGGAACGGGACTCTATCGATGCGAACCAGTCGACCAATCGTCTCCTGCTATGGCGAGTCGACACCGCAGGCCGAGTGATCGGCGAGACGGAACTCACGAATCCTGCGGGGACCAGTCGGACCAATACCGCAGCAATTCGTGACGTCATCTCAGTAGAGAAGGGCAACGCTCTCGTCCTCGTCGACTTCGAGGCCGGTCGGCCGTTCCTTGTCAGCGTTGATGGGTTGGGGAAGCAAACTTCGGAAATGGAGATTCTGCCAGGGAAGCGAGTGACGCTTCTCAGGATTCTCCAGGCATCCAAGGGTAGATTGCTGCTGATCGGACACGAGTCCTTCAACGCGCTCTACACAGCCATTGACGCGTCAGGCAAGCCGGTCTGGGAAAAGCGCGATGACCGCGGCAAGATGGACTTGTTCGTCGATGGCTTGTCGCTCGGCGACGCCGGATTCATTCTCATCGGTAATACCGGACAGTATGACTCCCTTCGATCGGGCCCGTCGACGGTGTGGGTAGGCCGGTACGACTCCGAAGGAAATCTCAAAACTGAAACGGCCTTTCCTGGCCGCTATGGACGCATCGCCAAAGCCAGCCGCGCTGGTTACGCCGTGGTCTACGACAAGAGTGCCACGAGCGATGTGGAGATTGAATTGAAAGCCTTTAGTGAAGAACTGAAGCCGCTCTGGACTGCTCAGATCCTCAAGGCGGGTCCCAACTTCGCCGACTTCAGAGTGACCGCACTTCCAAGCGCGGGTTTTGTGGTCGCGGGCAGCAAGGACGGCAGGCCGTTCATCACCATGGTGGATGCGCTGGGGCAACCCACGCAGACGTTCGAGGCTCAGCCCGCCGAGCGCGCGATTGATACTGGAAACTATGGTCTGGCATTCAACGGCCGCGACGCGCTCTTCCTGGCTTCGTCGCGAGTGGAAGTCATCGCCAAAGGCAAGTCGCGGCAAAACGTGCACCTCAGACGAGTGGGCTTGTAAGTGATTCACGGCAGTGCGGTTGTTGATCCGTGGTGAGGAAATTATGTCCCGCATGAGTCCTTCGCGTTTCTCCAATCGGATCACGGCTTTTTGGCTGGTGCTTATTGGCTTGTTCGTTGGCGGGCCAATTCCTGCATCCGCTCAGACGCAGCTGAACGAAAGCTGCATCGTCAGCGTGCTCAATCGCAATACGCGTGTGCGTCCCGATGGCTCGTGGGTGTTGCCGAACATCCCGGCGAACTTCGGCCTGGTGCGTGCGCGCGCCACCTGCATCTTCAACGGGCAAACGGTGTCGGGCGAATCGGTGCCGTTCCTCGTTCTTGCCAACTCCTCGGTCAACGTGCCGCCGATCGTGCTGGGGCCGACGACGCCGATTCCGACGGCATTGACACTCACCGCGCCAACGTTGGAATTGGGGGCGATCGGCCAGACCTCTCAGGTGACGGTGACGGCGAACTATGCGAATGGAGCGACACGCAACGTCACCGCGCAGAGTACGGGAACGCAGTACGTCATCAGCAATCCGGCCATCGCCCAAGGCTCGCCTAATGGCCTGATCACGGCGCGGGCCAGCGGCACGGTGCTCGTCCAGGCCAGCCATGAAGGCACCTCGGGCTTCCTTGCGATTCGAGTGGTGCTGTCGGCGGACAGCGATGGCGACGGGATCGAAGACGCGCTTGAACTCGAGTCTGGGGCTCAATCCCAACAACGCTGCCGACGGGCTCGAGGATCGCGACAGCGACGGACTGTCGAATCGCGACGAGGTGGCCGCGGCATCGAACCTCAGTAACCCCGATACGGATGGTGACGGCATCCTGGATGGCGAGGAAGCACGCGCCGGCGCGGACGGTTTCGTCACGAGCCCTCTGCTTGCCGACACCGATGGCGACGGTGTGCGCGACGGTCTGGAAGTGGCAACCGGAAGCAACCCGATCAACGCCGCCAGTGTGAATCTCAGCGGAGCGCTCAAAGCGCTCGTCGTCACGCCGGGCACCTTCACTATCACCATCAACAGCGTGCAAGGCGTGGCGTTTCGGCAGCTGTCGGTTATCGGCCAGCTGCAGGACGGCACCACGCTCGATGTGACGTCGACGGCACGGGGCACCAACTATGTGTCATCGAACCTCGACGTGTGCAACTTCGGCCAGCCTGATGGACGTGTGTTCGGCGGCCAGAACGGCGTGTGCACGATCACGATTACCAACGCGGGTCACACGGCGATCGCGCAGGCAACAGTCACGAACTTTACGCCGATCGCGCTGAGCTCACTCGCGATCCCCGGGTTCGCGAACAACGTCGACGTCAGCGGTAGCTTCGCTTACGTTGCGGCCGGGAGCACGGGACTCCAGGTCGTCAACGTTGCCAACCGCAACGCTCCCGTGATCGTCGCGGCTCTCGATACACCAGGCAACGCTAATGACGTACGCGTGGTTGGCAATGTTGCCTACGTGGCGGATGGCGCTTCGGGGCTGCAGGTCATCAACGTGGCGAATCCGAGCGCCCCTGCCCTGTTGGGGTCCTTCGACACAGCCGGTGACGCATGGGACGTCATTGTGACTGGTAACAAGGCCTACGTGGCTGACGGAGACGCAGGACTCGTGATCCTCGACGTGACGAATCCTGCGACGCCGACGCTCTTGGGCACGATCAATCCACCAGGCACCAAAAGGGTGTGGACGTCGATCCTGAGCGAATGCTGGCGGTCCTGGCTTCGGGCGTTTCGGGGATTCAGGTCGTGAACATCGCAAATCCCGCCGCGCCAGTTCAAGTGGGTGCGCTGTCTGGCGGAGATGTTCGCGACGTCGCGCTGCAAGGCACATTCGCGTTCCTCGCTGACGATACGCGCAGCTTTACCCCAGTGGACCTGACTAATCCAGCCGCACCAGTCGCTCGGCCCATCGACCGCCCTCGATCTCGGCGGCCGCTTGAACGACGTTGCCGTGCAAGGAAATTTTGCGCTCGGTGCCGACGTGTTGTTCGTCAATGCCGTTCCGATCATCAACATCGATTCGCCGGCAAATCCGGTCGTGCGCGCACTACTCAACTTCAGCAGCTTTGTTGACGCAGACGGTCAGGGTATCGCAGCCGATGGCGGCTACGTTTATCTCGCGGCGGTCGCGGGCAGCGCATTCACCGAGAATGGCACCAGCGGTAGCAGCCGCCTGCTCATCGGTCAGTACATCGCCCTCGAGGATCTCGGTGGCGTCGCGCCCACCGTCTCGATCGCCGAGCCGGTGGCAGGTGTGTCCGCGATCGAAGGCAGTCCACTGTCGATCCGTGTCGCCGCGGACGACGATATCGCCGTCGCTGCAGTGACCTTCCTCGTGAATGGCCAGCCGGCCGGGACCGATTCGTCGGAGCCGTATGAAACCACGGTGACCGTGCCACCTGAGCCAGGGCCGATGGTCATCGGCGCTCGCGCGGTGGATTTCGGCAACAACACCGCCTCCGCAGCAACGGTGGCCGTTACGGTGATCGCCGATCCGTTGACGACGGTAATCGGTCTCGTGGTGGATGCGAACGGCAATCCCGTCAATGGTGCAGCGGTGCAGCTGCTGACGTTCAGTACCACGACCGGCCCGGTGGGACCTTCAGCATTGCCAACGTGCCGACCGTGCTTGGACGGCTGGCCGTTCGCGCAATCCGCGCTGGTGGGAGGACAAACGGCGCGAGGCGCATCGATTCCGACCCGTTCCGGTCCCGGCAGGCACGACCAATGTCGGCACGATTACGTTGCGGCGCGCAAACGTATTGCTGATACTGACACTGGATTCACCTGGCACCACAGCATTGGAAAACGCGTTCATTGCGGCAGGCATCCCGGTCACGCGTCGCCCCGGACCGGAATACTCCTACGACGGGACCAATCCGCCACTGACGGATTTCACCGCGGTTATCCATTTGAACGGCAACGGATGTTGTTACGGAACTGAGCATGACCCCGGCCGGCCAAGGAGCATTGACAAGTTTCGTCAACAACGGCGGCGGCTACATCGGTGCACAATGGAATGGATTCGAGAGAGCGAGTGGCAGGCACCAGAGCATGTTGGAACTCGTGCTGCCGGACCTGGCCCGATGGCATCAACTGCGGCGGATGTTCTGTCGACGTGGAGCATCGTGCCCGGCCAGGAAGCCATCCGGTGCTGGCTGGTGTTCTCGAATTTCAGTTTCGTCGCCAGAGGCGCACGGACTCAGCCGCTGCGATACCGTTTCTCGATGAACCCGTCCGTCGCATGATGATGGCGCAATCGGGCCCGGCGGTATTGGTGCGTCAATTCGGCGCGGGTCGCGTGGTTGATTTCGCTATCGCGCCAAACTACCAGGACGGGTCAGTGCTCCAGCGACCCGTCGATCCAGCAGCTGTACATCAACGCCGCGCTGTGGGCGAGTGGGCAGTGATTGAGCGCGCCGCAAGCCCGGCTTGAGCGAAGGCTTGGTATGCGGGTGCTGATCGGGACGACGCGGCTGTGTCGGCACCGTGGTGTGTCTCATGCTGCGTGGATTGACTATCGATGCGCGTCAACAAACGACCGCAGCGAGCGGACATCGGTCGCGAAGTTTCGATCCCGCGGCATCTCGAGGACGACGAGGAATTCAAGACGCCAGTCCTCGACCTGATCGAGCATGGCCGTCGACTATTTTCAGCCAGCTGGACCGACCAGGAAGGCGCCGGCCGGCCCCTGACGAAGGGCACGGGAAAGGAACTCAGCGATCCGAGCCGGCCGCTCGTCGGCACTCGATCGTTCAATCGCATCTCAGCGCCCGACGCGAACTCGTGCGCCGGCTGTCACAATCAACCGTACGGCATCGCCGGTGGCAGCGGCGATTTCGTCACGAACGTGTTCGTGCTCGCGCAACGATTCGACTTCGTAAACTTCGAACAGGGCGAGTTGGTGGATGAACGGAAGCAGCCGATTCGCCTCGACAGCGTGGGCAACTCGCGGTCCACGACCGGAATGTTCGGCGCCGGCTATCTCGAGATGCTGGCGCGCGAGATTACCGTCGACCTCCATCGGGTTCGCGATTCGATAAAGCTCGGTGAATCCCGCGAGCTCACCTCGAAAGGCATTTCGTTCGGCACGCTCACTCGACGAAAAGACGGCATGTGGGACATGAGCAAAGTGCAGGGCCTGCCGCGCCTGAGCATCTTGGCCCCGATGCCGATCGACCGCCCAACGCTGGTGATCCGTCCTTGGCACCAAGCCGCAAACGTCGTCTCACTACGCGAGTTTGTGAACACCTCGTTCAATCACCATCATGGAATCCAGACCTCCGAGCGCTTTGGCAAGGACACCGATCTCGATGGCGACGGGTTCGTCAACGAGATGACGCGCGCCGACGTGACGGCGGTCTCGATGTTCCAGGCGACGATGGCTGTGCCCGGGCGAGTGATTCCCCGCGATCGCCAGATCGAAGAGGCCGTCCTGACCGGCGAACGTGTGTTTGCCGCCATTGGCTGCGCTCGCTGCCACGTGCCGGAGCTGCCCTTGACGCGAACCGGCTGGATTTTCACCGAGCCCAACCCGTACAACCCACCGACTAACTTGCGTCCTGGAGACGCCGCCAACCTCCGCGTGGACTTGACCGACGCGCGCTTGCCGCAGCCGCGGCTCGTGGCTTCACACGACGAGCCAGACGTGATCAACGTCCCTGCTTACACAGACTTCAAGCTGCATGACATCACGGACGCGTCCGAGCCGGCCGAGGCAGAGCCGATCGACATGAATCAGAGCCTGGTCTCGCCGAAGCTGCGCGATGGGAACCGCCGCTTCCTGACCAAACGGCTGTGGGGAGCGGCCAACGAACCGCCGTACTTCCATCATGGCCGCTTCACGACGATGCGACAGGCGGTGTTGGGTCACAACGGCGAAGCCGTTGCCGAACGGCGCGCGTTCGAGCGATTGCCTGTCGCCGAGCAGAACGCGCTCATTGAATTTCTCAAGACGCTTCAGGTGCTGCCGCCGGGAACAAAACACGTGATTGTTGACGAGCGTTTCGAAGCGAGGACGTGGCCGCCGGAGTGGGCCGCGACGGAAGCCAAGCGTGAATAGAAAACTCGTTCATACCGCAGTCGTCGCGGGTCTTCTCGCGGTTATTGCCGGCGCGCAATCGGCGGCCGCCCAGGCACCCGAGAAGGCGGTCACCACCACGTTGCTGCCCTCGCGCGGTGCCGCCACTGGACGCGTGGTGATTCTTCTGTACTCGGATTTCGAGTGTCCGTTTTGCGCGCGCGTTGAACCCGTGCTGCAGGAAGTGCGGAAGGCATTTGAAGCCGACGTGCAAGTGGTCTTCAAGCATAGCCCGTTGCCGATTCACCCGCACGCGCCCCTCGCACACGAAGCCGCACTTGAAGCGGCGCGGCAGGGACGGTTCTGGGAAATGCACGACCTGTTGTTCGCGAATCAGCAACGACTCGAACAGCAGCACCTTGTCGGCTACGCCGAACAGCTTGGCTTGGACATGGCAGCATTTCGCGAAGCACTGAGCGATCGCCGGCACAAGGCCGCCGTCGACCGCGATGTTGCTGAGGCCTGGGCCCTCGGGCTGAACTCGACGCCGACGCTGTTCGTGGCCGGGCGAAAACTGCCCGGCGTGCCGTCCGCTCCGCAACTGATCGCTTACATCAAGTCATTGCTGACCGGAACACCAATGACCGAGACGACTGCTGCGTTGGATCCGAAAACGTTCGACCTGCAGGGATCGCCCAGTCGCGGTCCGGCCGACGCTCCGGTGACCATCGTTGAATTTTCCGACTTCCAATGCCCGTTCTGCGCGCGCGCGACCGAAACCGTCGAGAGCGTCTGGAAGAGTTACAACGGGAAGGTTCGCTGGGTCTTCAAGCACTATCCGCTGGATTTTCATCCCGACGCGCCGCTCGCACATCGCGCTGCACTCTCTGCCGGGGAGCAGGGAAAATTCTGGGAGATGCACGACGCGATTTTTCGCAATCAGCGCGCGATCAAGCGTGAGGACTTGGTTCGCATGGCCGGGACACTTGGACTCGACCTGACGCGGTTTGTCGCTGACCTGGAGAAGGAAAGCTATCAGGTGGCCATGAGACGGGACATGGCCGAAGGCGCACAAGTGGGCGTTGATGGCACGCCAACATTCTTCATCAATGGACATCGCCTCGTAGGCGCGCAGCCTGATCGAGGCGTTTAGGGCAGTTATCGATCGCGAGCTCAACGTCGCGACGGCGGTGAGCTTTACCCGCCCGCCTGCCGGAGAAATAGTCCCAACAGAACGACTCGAGCTCGCTATGTCCCGCGGACCGCTCGACTCGCCAGTCATCATCCAGTGGTTTGCCGATTTCGGCAACTCGCTCCATCAGGACGCGGTCGCTCTCTTGAAGCGTGTGTTGGCTGCACATCCAGATGACGTGCGATTGGTCTTCCGTCATCGGCCGCTAGAGGGTCGTCCCGAGTCCTGGCTGGCGCACGAAGCTGCGATGTCTGCCGCTGAGCAAGGCAAGTTCTGGGAAGTGCACGACCTTCTGGTTGCACGCCCGCTACAAAGCCAGGACGTCTTGACCGCCAGCGTCGCGCGACTGGGACTCGACCGAAGCTGGTTCGAAGAGAGCTTGACTACCGGTCGAGCACGGGCCGCTGTCGAGCGCCAATTGGCTGCCGCGAAGGCTCTGGATGTGCGCGGAACTCCTACATTCCTGATTAACGACACCCGGATCGACGGTGTCATTAGCAGCGACGAGATCGAAGCAGTAATCGCAGCAGCCCTGTCAAAGAGGCGCACCCAGCAATAACTTTGCCGCTGAGAATCTGACCATGCGCGATCGCTGCGCCATCAGCCCTCGCTGGACGTACGCGGATGGCGAAGCTCGCCGCGATTTGCGGTCAGCCATGGCACTCCAGAGCTTTCCACCGTTCGCAATTGTCGTTATCACTCTCACGGCGACGGCGCTCTCAGCCCAAACACCACGCGCTGCGCAGCAGGAGATCGATCACGTGGCCGCGTTCGCGCGGCTCTATGGCGTTTCAAATTCCGTAATTGTCCGCCCCGGCTGCTTCGGACACGAGTCCTCGTCATCCGGTGCACCGAAGCCCATCGATTTGGCACAGTCATCGCGCGGGCTGCGTGGCGCCATTCGCTGCTAGTAAGAGTTTCTGATCTGAGCAACTGTCAACGCCGGTCGAAAATCTGACAGTTCCGCCGATTGAAAATCTGACAGATCGACGAGGGGACGAGCCTCAGGTCGTCGAGACATACTTCGATCGTCGTGAAAGCACCAAATTTCTGCCGGTGGCCCTGCCGCGATTCAGTCCGAGACAGCATCGGATCATAGCGATCCGACCCGCACGATTTCGTAGGTCGACACACCTGTCAGCGCTAGCTCAGGTGTTCGTCGGTCGCGCGCAGCGATTTCTCGAGCGGCACATTGCCTATTGTCGCGCCAACGAGACTGCAGTCGAAGGCGTGGGCTTCCTACGCGTCGAACGCCGAAGCCGTCATGACCGCGATGTACACTTGCTCCAATGCAGCTGCGTGTTGCCCGCCTTTGCCTCGATTGCGACGAGATTCACGGCGAACAGACGTGCCCGGTATGCGGATCAGAGTCGTTCGGCTACATCAGCCGTTGGATTCCCGCTCCTGAGCGACGGACACGCCCGCGACCGGTCGTCACGTCTCCTACGGCGGACACCTATCGCGAATTGCTCAAACCTGATCATCCGCGGTCCGGTAAGTCTCGATGGTTGCGGCGCGGTGTGATCGGCGTGACGGCAGTCAGTGTGGTCGGCTGGCTCTGGCGTCGCTCGGCGGCCGAGACCCAGCGAGAGACGAAAGTCGAGGGCCAATCCAAAATTCGAAAATCGTGACCTTCCAACGCTGAGCGGCGGGTATCGGTCCTGCGGCCACGTCGGCATCCAGAATTCCGGCCTCATTTCTCGAAGAGGTGTTTGGAGGCGGCGGGAACGGAGGAACTCGATCGAAATTCGCTGGCGCGAAATGCTCACGATTTTAGGGAATCTCGGAAATGGGTCATCGCGAAACCGCGAAATTTTGGAGGCATATTGGAGGCGGCGGGAGAGTTGCCCGCAGCTGGCGAAAGTCTCGATGCCAGTCATGAAGCGCAAGTCACGACGAATCAATGACTTGCGATCGAGAGAGTTGAGCCACTTTCGCCGTCAAGAATGGTGGAGGCGGCGGGAGTTGGTGCCGCTAAGGCACGACGAAGTCGTGACTTGCGCCACGGAACTTCGCTGCCGACACCAAAAAAAATAGCCCGAGCCAAGCTCGGGCTTTTTTTGGTGGAGGCGGCGGGAGTTGAACCCGCGTCCGAGAACACGTCGTCGCAGACCCCTACGTGTGTGTCTCCGTTCGATAGTCGCGGACGGTTAAGAACGGAGCCAAGTGCGCCGTCCGCCAGCCCCGAAAAATTTCATCACCACGCCTCGAGGCGCACCGTAGTGACTAGCCTGCTAAATGACGGTTACTCCAAAGCCACAGGCCTTCTTCGGGTAACCGCTCACTGGTTATTAAGCAGCGAGAGCGTAGTCTGCGTTCGCAGTTACGTTGTTTTTCCACAGGATTTACGAGGACGTGGGCCTCGACACGCGTTCCGCGATCCCGCACCCCCGTCGAAGCCAAGTCGCCCCCATGGAGTTCGGTACCGCTAACTACAGGTCCAGTGTACTGGAACCTGTCTAAGTTGGATGCCATTAATCTGCGCTGGTTACGACCGCAAACTGGCCGTAAGTGGTTGCTACTGCAGGGTTTTACTCCTGATTGACGCTGTACACATCACCATTCGCTCCTCCACCGCGATCGTGACTTCGATGTCTTCGAGGCGCACCTGGGACTCTCGGTCATTCATCCGTGACCGAGAATCCCAGGATCCCCGTTACTTGCCGCGCTGATAACGAGCGGTATAGGTCGTCGCCACGGCCGGCACCGTGATGTTGTGTGTTTGCGCTCCCCCGTCGGACCACGAACGGAACGTGTAGGTCACGCCGTTGACGGTCTGGTTTGGCGCGCCGATCGATCGAATCATTCCGACCACTGACGTGAACGTGTACGGGTCGGCCACCGGCTGGCCGTCCAGCGTGAGCTGAACGCCGTTCCTTTGCGCGTTCAGCGTGATGTTCACGGTTCGCGGCCGCACATCCCGACTCGTCGTCGTGGACTGCCCTGCCGAATCGGTGACCGTCAGCACGATGCGGTACCACACATTCGCCGACGTCTCTCCGGTGCGAGGAATGGTGAAACTGCCGCTGGTCACGCCGTTGAACGGCGCGATGAACGGGTGCACATGAGTGTCATGGTGGAAGTCGATCCGCCATGTCAACGCGCTGGCCGACAGCGTTCCGTCTTCAGGATCAGTGCCGGCGCCCGCGAACGCGATCGTCGAACCGGCCGTGTAGAGGGAGCCTTGCGGCGGCTGCGTGATCGTCGCCACCGGCAACGAATTGCCGGTCACCGTCAACACCGCGTCGTTGCTCGTCGCCGAGCCAAATTGATTGGTGACGACGGCGTGGAAACGCGCACCGCTGTCCCCACTCGATGCCGAGGCGAGCGTGTAGGTGGTGGCAGTGGCTCCCGGGATGTTTACGCCATCGCGCTGCCATTGAAACGACAGCGGACCCGCTCCAGACGCCGCCACGCTGAAGGTTGCGGGCTGGCCGGCACCAACAGTTCGATTCGACGGATGCTGTGTGATCGTTGGCGGCTCGCCCGGCGTGTAGGTGATCTTCGCGATCACACCGCTGGATCCGCGTGCGAGGTAATAGAGGCTCCCATCGGGGGCGACCTTCAAATCGACCGGCGAGGAAATGCCTGACGCAAACGTCGCGACCGATCCAGTCTCAGGGTCGAACGTATTGATCCAGCCGGAACAAAACTCAGCGAAGAAATACCGCCCGACGTATTGCGCAGGGAACTGCGTGACGTCGGGGTTGTAGAATGCGCCACCGGTGATGGCACACCCAGTGAACGGGCCGAAGCCGTGCGCATAGTAGTAAAGCGGGCTGCGATAGTTCATGTTCGTGGTCGGCCCTTCGGTCGCCGGCCATCCATAATTCGACGCGACAATGCCGTCGTTGATTTCCTCATATGTGTTCTGCCCGACATCATTGATAAACATCCGGCCGGTGCCGGGTTGAAACGCGAAGGTAAATGGGTTGCGGAGTCCGAGGGCCCAAATGGCAAGCTTGAGGCCGGAGGTCGGACTCACAAACGGGTTGTCTGAGGGAATGGTGCCGTCGGCGTTGATGCGCAGCATCTTGCCGAGCAGGTTGGTCAGTGTCTGCGCGTTGGCGCCGTTCGCGTTGTCGCCAACGGCCGCGTACAACTTGCCGTCCGGACCAAAATGCAACGCGCCGCCGTTGTGGTTGGTCGCGGAGCTGAGATTGTCGAGCTCGAGAACAATCGTCTCGCTGCCGGCGACGGCTACGTCGCCGTTGGCCCTAAACCGGCTGATGCGGTTGTGTGTGCCCGGCGACGTCGCCGTGTAATACACATATATGTACTGATTACTCACAAAACTGGGATCGAAGGCGACACCGAGCAAACCACGCTCTCCGCCCGAATCGACGCTGACGGTCAGAAACGGTTGGGCCAGAAGCGCGCCGTTTTTGATCACGCGCAACTGGCCGCCCTGCAGACAGACGAAGATGCGGCCGTCGGGCGCAAACGCCATCGCGGTCGGATTGGCCAGCCCCGCAACAATTTGCGTTTCGGTAAACCCTGTCGGAATAGTCGCCGCGGTCCCGCGTTCCTGAAACCCGACGACGATCAGCAGCAGACCAAGTGAACCGGTAATCAATGCGCGCACTTTTGCCTCCTCGCGAGGTGCGACGGGGAGGGTCCCAGCCAACGCTCGAGGCGGTTGGGAAGCAAAGCGGGTGCCCATTCGACTCATGGCAGGCCATCGATGCCGGCCGAACGTCAGAGTCTGGCGAGGGACGAATGACTCACCTGCTCTTCGGAATTCTTCTCGCCGGCCTCTTCCAATCGCCACCTGCCGGCCTTACTGGAACCTGGGTGGCGGATCTCAACGGCACCACGTTCATGCGTCTCGAGTTGCGGACCGAGAGCGGCCGCCTCATCGGCGCCATCGGCACCGGCGATATTCAGTTCGACAAGAACGGCGTGGTGAACGAAGCGAAAAGCGTCCCGACGACGCTGACGCCAATGTCCTCGATCGAGATCTCCGGCAGCGTGATGTCGTTTACGCGTGTCGAAGGCGACGATCTCGAACGCTTCCGTATGCGGATCACCGGCGAGCGCACAGCGGAGCTGACCTTCCTGCCATCAGACGAGGTTCTGGAGGAATTGAAAGAAGAGGGAATCCCCGCGCCGAAGCCAATCCCCTTACGGAAGGTGCGCTAGCTCGGCGAACTGATCCTTCTCCCGCCAAGAAGCGCATCGACGGTGGCGTTGTGGCCTGCCTGAGCTGTGAAGGTAGAATCGCCGGGTGAACTCTCCGACCCTGCGCCTTCTCGCGGCACGGCGGCAGCTTGCCATGTATCTGATCGTCTTCGCGGTCGGTTCGGTCGCCAACGCGCAGACCGTCACCGCGACGACCGGCGCCGTCAATGGGATGGTCACTGACAGCACCACAGCCGGAATGCCGGGCGTGACGGTCACTCTGTCGGGGCCGTCGCTGATGACGACGAGCACCACCCTCACCGACACCGGTGGTGGTTACCACTTCTCCGCCGTGCCGACGGGCGACCATACGCTCACATTTCAACTCGCCGGATTCTCCACGACCGTCCGCAGCGGCATTCAGGTTGGCCTCGGCTTCACCGCGACGGTCAACGTCATGATGAGCCCTGGAGCGGTCAGTGATCACGTCATCGTCAGCGGCGCCGGCCCGGTCGTGGACGCCTCATCAGTCGGCGTCACGACGCGTTTCAACGCCGCGCAGCTGGCCACGCTGCCGGGGGCGCGTGATTTTTTCGCGGTCCTGAGCAACACCCCGGGCGTGGCGATCACGAGAATGGACGTCGGCGGTAATCTCGCGCTCAACCTGCAGGACTACACGGCCTACGGTTTGCGCGCGACCACGGGCGTGCACCGCAATGAGATCGAGGGCATTCGAGTCGGCGGCGCTACCGGGGCCAGCGACAACTACTTTTCCGACTTTGCCTCGTTTGCCGAGATCTACGATCAAGTCCATCGGACACACCGCCTCGATGCCGGTGCCAGGCACCCTGGGCCAGTACGTCAGCAAGTCTGGCGGCAATACGTATCAAGGCAGCTTCTACGGAGACTATCAAGGCGAGGCGTTCGAATCGACCAACATCGACCAGGATCAGCTGGCACGCGGCGTCGCTGGCGGTCCCGGCCTCGATAGTCGCGACGTGAACCGGCTGAAGCGGTTTCGCGATTTCACGGTGGACGCCGGCGGGTACGTGAAAAAGGACAAGGCGTGGTGGTACGGCGCCTACCGGTCGACCGTCGTCGAACAACGCTACGCCTGGCTGCTGGATGATGTGAACAGGATCGCCGCCACGGTCGGCACCGCCAAGGCTACCTACCTGCTGACGCCGCGTCAGAAGCTGATCGGGTATGTGCAGCATCAGCTCGCCGAGCAGTCGAGCTTTTTTGTGGCCGGCACGAACCAGCCATTCCAGACGAGCGACGCGCTGCCCAGTCTCTATTACCCCGTCACCGTCTGGAAAGGCGAGTACACCGCGGCGCCGACGGACACGGTCTATGTCGAAGGGCGCGCCGGTAGCTACTTTTCACGAGGTTCGGCGGCGTTCAAGAGCGCGGCGCCGCGCATCGTGGACGTGGGCCTCAACACCGCCAGCGGCGGCGCGTCCTCTTTCAAACGGCTGATCGACCGGCCACAAGTCAATGGCTCGGTGAGCTTCCTGAAGGCGGGCTGGGCCGGCAGTCATACGTTCAGGATCGGCGGCGAATACCAGAGTGATCGGGTTGACGCGCCGTTCTTCGGGTACGGACACGCCTGCAACTGCGTCTCGACGCTCAACAACGGTGTGCCGGCGCAGGTGCAAGTCTTCCTCGGCGCCAACGTCGCGAAGAGCGGCGTGCGGACGTCGGGCGGCTATCTGGATGACACGTGGCGTCTCAATCGCGCGATCACCGTCTCACTGGGTATGCGACTGGACCGCTATCAACTCATCTTGCCGCAACAGGAGGGACCAGCCGGGCAGACGTTTGCGCCGATCGATCCGGTCCTTACGTTCAATAACTGGGGACCGCGCGCCGGCATCAGCACCGACCTCACGGGCGACGGCAAGACGCTGCTCAAAGTGCACTACGGACGATTCTGGATCTATCCTGCCCCGATATTTGTTGCGGCGTTCAATCCGAATGCTTCCGGCTGGTCGCGCACCTATCAGTGGACCAGCGACGCAAATGGCAACAGCCGGTGGGATCCCGGTGAAGAGGGTGCGGTGACGTCGGTCGTGGGCGGTGCTGCAGCCACTCAACTCGATCCCGCCATCGCCAATGCCTATGTGGCTCAAGCGAGCGCCTACCTCGAACGTGAAGTGATGCGCGATTTTGGCGTGCGGACCGGTGTGGTCATCAACACAAAGCGTCAGTCCCAGGGCACCACCAATATCGGCCGGCCGCTCGGCGCGTACTCGGTGCCGGTGCAGATTTCCGATCCCGGACCTGACGGCCGTTTCGGCAACGCCGACGATGGAGCGGTCCTGACGTCGTACCAGCTGGACCAGCAGTCCTTGAGCGCGTCGCCGGTGAACCTCACGACGAACCTGCCTCACAGCGATAGCGAATACTTCACGTGGGAGCTCACGGCCACCAAGCGTCCGGGCGCGCGGTGGTCCCTGCTGGCAAGCTTCACGCACACATGGAGCCGTGAGGCCGCGCTCGGCGCGGGCAATGACTTCACGCCGAACGCGCTCATCAACGCCACCGGGTATCAGGATCGGTTCAGGACGTGGCAGGCGAAAGTGAACGGCACGATCAACCTGCCTCTCGATATTCTGCTCGTCCCGGTCGTCCGGCACCAGTCGGGAACGCCGTTCGCGCGCACGTTCGTTCAGGCGCTCAATTACGGGAACGCCATCATCAAGGCGCAACCGGTCGCGGCAAACCGGACCCCCAACATCACGCTGGTGGACCTGCGCATGCAGAAAACGTTTCACGTGTCGCGCGTCGGCGTTATCGGACTCTTCGACATTTATAATCTGTTCAACTCGAATGCGGATCAGATGCTGACCACCAGCTCGGGCGCCGCATGGCGGCGGCCGACGGTGATTACCGGCCCTCGCGTGGCCCGCATCGGCGCTCGACTCGAATGGTCCTGAGACCGGCCCTCGCCGGGTGCGAAGCACGCCGATGTCACTGAGCTGGGTGACCGTCGTGTGGTCGATGATCGCGTCGGCCTGCCTCATGTTGGCGGCGATGTACTTCCTGGTCTGGTTCAAGAACCGCGGCGAGCGAGTCCATCTCCTGTTTTCGCTCAGCGCGGCGTCGATGACGGCATTCGCCTTCTGCGAACTGTGGATGATGCGGGCGGCGACGCCCGATGAGCTGCTCATCGCGCTCCGGTGGGCGCATGTGCCGCTGTTTTCGTGGCTCCTGTCGACGACGTGGTTCGTGTGGGTCTATCTGCGGGCCGGGCGTGGGTGGCTCGCCTGGACCATCCTGATCGTGCGCGCGCTGATGCTCGTCGTCAATTTCCAACCCGGGCAGAATCTCACTTACCGGACGATGTTGCCCTTGCAGCGGATACAGTTCCTCGGCGAAGCGGTGACGGTCCCGGCGGGCGTCCCCAATCCCTGGCAGCTGGTGACACAGACCACCGTCATCCTGATCCTGGTGTTTGTCGCCGATGCGAGCGTGACGGCCTGGCGGCGAGGGGACCGGCGAAAGGCGCTGATCGTCGGAGGCAGCGTTGAGTTCAGTCTCCTGATGGCGTTCGTCACCGCCGCGCCAGTGACATGGGGAGTCGTCAGCGCTCCGTACATTTTCAGCCTGCCGTACATGTGCCTGGTGCTCGTGATGGGATACGAATTGAGCCGCAATGTCCTGCGTGCCTCTCAACTGGTCGAGGAGCTCCGCAGCACCGAGGCCGGGCTGCGCGAGAACCAGGCGCGGTTGGAGGCAAGCAACCAGGAGATCTCGAAACTGGCCGGACGTTTGATCGCGTCACAGGAGGTCGAGCGCGCACGGCTCGCGCGCGATCTGCACGACGATCTCAGTCAGCAGATCGCCGGGCTGTCGATTGCGCTCAGCGCTCTCAAGCGCCGGCTCGCAGGGCCCGGTCTCCAGCACGGCGGCGAACTGAGCAGCGACGTGTCGTTACTGCAGCAGCGAACGGCCAGCCTGGCGAACGACATCCGAAACCTCTCGCACGAGTTGCATCCCAGCGTGCTCCGGCACGCCGGTTTGGTGGTCGCGCTGGCCGACTACTGCGCCGCCCTCGAACGCCAGCACAGCATCACGATTACGTTCGCCGCGGAGGGCGATTTCGCGTCGGCGTCCACCGACACCGCGCTCTGCCTCTACCGGATCACTCAAGAAGCCCTGCGGAACGTTGTCAACCATGCCCACGCCACCCGTGCCGATGTCCGCCTGCGGCGGATCGACGACCGCGCTGATCTCACCATCGTGGATGACGGCCGCGGGTTCGACATTGCCAGCCGCCACAGCCAGGGCCTTGGCCTGGTCAGCATCGACGAGCGGGTCAGACTGGCCGGCGGCACCGTCAGCATCGTGACCGAGGCGAACAAGGGAACGCGCGTGCACGTCCAGATTCCTGTGAGCGAAGGCGTGGCCGAGCCGCCACGGGCCTGAGGCCGTGCAGCGCCGCGGACTCATTCGGCCCCGTGCTGTCGCAAGAGCGCCGCAATGTCCGCCCGTTCCATATGTTCCGCCCACCCAAGCGGCGTGCCTTCGTAAATCGTGTCCTTGATGTCGAGGCGCGCGCCGCGCTCAACCAGCAATTTCACGACGTTGAGGTGACCGGCGGCGATGGCCTGATGCAAGGGTGGGCTATGGCTATGCGTGCCAGGGGGATTGAACCGATTCGGATCCTCACCGGCGTCGATCAGCGCTGCGAGGACGTCGGCATGACCGCACTGCGCGGCGAGCGCCACGGCACGATGACGATCGTTCGCGGACGCGGACGCAAGCATCCGCCGCACATCTTCCAAACGTCCGAGACCGGCAGCCGCGGCTAGCGTGTCGATCGGCGCGCCTCGCTTCTCGAGTGCGTCCGCGGCCTCACACATGTTGAACACGAGCGCAGTCTCAATGGGCGATGTCCAGTTACCTTCGCCGCTCGGCGCGACCGCGGCGCCGTAATCGACCAGGACGTGGATGAGCGGCACCTGGACGCCGGCAACCTTCGGTGGCGAGCTCGACACGAGCAGGGCCATGGTGGTGTTCTGCCCGCCATACGAATCCTGCAGGGCATTGGGATCGGCGCCGGCCTCCAGCAGCATCTTCGCGATCTCGACGGCATTCGCCGGCGACCGCTGCCGGTAGCCCTCGACGCCGTTGGCGGCGAGATAATGCAGCAGCGTGGCGCGGTGCACCGGCGGATCGAAACAGTTCACGCGGGTCGAGCGGGCGTGCACCAGCGAGAGATCTTCGCGTAACAGTCGCGAGAGCGTGGCCGCATCGCCCGAGATGACGGCCTCGACGGCTTCTTCGAACCGCGCGATCGGCGAACCCGCCTGTCCGACGGCATCGACCCATACTTCCAGTGACGCCCAATCGAGGAAGTCGTACCAGCGCGCGATCGCCAGCAACGCATCGTCGGGAGCAATGGGCGTGGCGCGGACCTCTGCGTCGGACATCCGCCGTTCCAGCCAGGGGATCTTCGTGTCGAGAAACTTCGGATGCTTGGTCCGAAACACCCGGATGGCATGCTCGTCGCCTAAGAGCCAGCCCGAATACAGGTCGTCGGCTTGCCGCCGATACTCAGTAATAGTGGAGCGCAAGGGTCGGGGTGACAGTTTTTGTCGCATATAGCGGAATCCAGATACCAGGTTTGAGAGTTTTCGGCCGGAATCCTGAATGTCGCGATCGGCACACGACTTGCCCTGGATCGCGATGGAGGCAGTATGGAGGCGCTGCGAGAACTACTGGCAAGTGATCACCGGCTGACATTCGAATTCTTCCAGAAGGGCCTGGAGGAACTCGCCGATCCCACGGTGGATCGCCAGGAGTTGCTGTACAACGCCAGCGTGCTCGCCCACTACGCGCAGGTCTCGACGCATGCCGTTGGCGACCTTCCCGCACCTTCCAGCCTCACCCAGGTGTTCGACGGGTTCGTGCTCGATTCGTCTCACGCCGCCGACGGCGAGATGATGGAGGCCGCAGGCGCCCAGTGCCTCCTGCTGGCCGGGTTCTTCGAAGACCAGATGCGCCGGCGACATCCCATCCGGTGGTATGCGGAACTGGGTGCGGGCTTCTATCAGCGCGCCTCGGTACGCCAGCAGTCCGCCCGTAAAGCACAACTGCTGTGCGCGATCGCGAAGCGATTCGAGATATGGCGTCAACTACACGCACAACTGAGCCGGTCGCTGCGAGACCTGCCATATCTAATGGCGCCGCCGCCACCGCCCGCGGTTTCGTGAAGACCTCCGGCCGCTAGCGCGTTGAAAACTGTGCGAGGCAGTTCTCGTGCAGCAGTAAGCCATTGTTCAGTAACTGAATTTCGAGATTGCCTGACGGCAGCGGTGCGCGCAGTGTCAGTGCGACGCGCCATAAGCCATTCGCGAGCGGAATCCCCAGCTGCACGGGCCACGTTTTCTGCGGGATGCCGCCAGCCGGCCCCAAGGCAAAACTCAGGGGCGCGACCGTCCCATCCAGACCTGCAGCCGAGACGAGCGTCGAGATGGTGATCGGCGCGCTACGCGTGAAAAGCCGCAGCCCCTCACGTGGGCCAGGCTGCTCGAACACGAAGCCGCCACATTCCGCTTCCTTGCTATTGCCTTCGGGCACGCGCATCGTTGCGAATGCGAGCCCGTCCACGTCCGGGTTCAGCGCCCGCGCCGCGAATCGCAGTTGATAGGCCTTCGACTCGGTGGCGAGACCCACTTCGCCAACCACACGACCGTTCCTGGCCTTGCCGCGGCCTTGTGCTCTCGAGACGACCTTGCCCGCCGGATCCAGCGCCAACGCGGAATATTCAACATCGGTCCCATCACGCAGATCGCCACCGATCTCAAACGGCACGAGCAGTCCGCGCTTGCGGCGATCGATGGCAACCGCCGCGGGCGCAAGCATGATCGGCAGATCGCGCACCGGCAGCGGTGAGGCGAGCAATTCCGGAGTCGCTACCTTGCCCTCGGTCCCAGGCAGGAACACCGAGCGATGCAACAGGGACACACCTGGAGCCTTGGTCGTGACGCGCAACTTGCGCGGCCGCACCCGCTTCGACGTGGCCGGCGCGGGTTCGTAGCCGAGGAGGTAGTAGGCGCGGTTTTCCGCGGCGACCTTCTCGAGCATGGCGTTGAGGTCGTTGGTGAGTACTGCCCGGCCGCCAGTGAGCGCCGCGAGATCGCGTAGCGCGGTCACATCCATCGGCATCAGATCGCGGCTGAGATCGGCGGCCGCGTTCTGCAGGCCGCGCGGGTCGACGGTATAGATCGCCACGTTCGCGGCGCGTGCCGATTCAATCAACCGCGTGAACGCATCATCGTCACGACCCACGGCGCGCTGAAGTTCGAAGGATTCGGTGATGTTCGGCGGCAAATCGCCGCCACGGCTGAACCAGAGAATCGCCTTGCGGCGCGCCCGAATGGGACGCAGGCGTTCGATCACGCCTGAGAGCACGCGAAAACTGTTGCGGCCGTTCTCGCCGCTGCCGAAGGTCTCGACCGAGGGGATGCTCTCGGCCATGGCCGTATCGGTTGCGCCCGGCTCGCTGATCCCGAGCGTGCGTTCGCGGCGGCCCGTCGATTGCGCGATCGCATCAACCGCCAGCGCGCGATCGTTGGTGAGAAAGAACCCGGCGTTGACGCCCGACCGCACCACGGCCACGTGATCGTTCGGCTGCAACGTCTCGTCGAAAAAACGCTGCGCGGCGCGCCGCACCGCCTGCACATCGTCCACCTGGATGCCGATTTCATCGATCACGACGGTGAAGATGCCGCCCGGCTCCCTCGCATTGCTCGTGACGCCCGGTGGCAGTTCCGGCAGTGGCGGCGGCGACGAAAAGTTGATGAACTCGAACGTGCGAATCTCCTGTCGTACGCCGTCCTCGTATAACTCGAAGTCCGCGGCTTTGAGGTTATGAATGGGGCTGCCATCGCCGGTGGTGGCCACCACATCAATCGTGACCAGCTCGACGCCCGCGCGGAATACCGGCTGTTGCGGAGCCTGTTCCGCAGACACCACGAACACGGCGGACATGACCGCACAAACGAGGGCCGGGATGCGCATACCGAATCCTAACTCTTAACTGCCCGACTGCCGACTGGACTCTAACTGCCGACTCTCGACTGCTGACTGTGACAGTCATATACTCCCGAGATGATTATGCGTGCACGTATCGCCCTGATGTCCGCGGCTCTGATTGCTGCGGGAAGCATGGCCGCCGGCCAGGCGCCAACGCGGCTGAATCCAATGATCGAGCTGATGGCGGCGAAGAAACCGGTGTTCGGTCTCTACGCGCCGAGCAATCGCCGATTCGGCGGCGGCCAGGGTGGGCCAGGTGGCGCGCCTCGACCTGCGACTCCACCTGCAGATGCGCCACCTGCGAAGACCGCGGCGCAGCTCGCGGCCGACGCGATGGCCAATGCCAACACCGATTTCATCTTCGACGGGACGATGGAAGGCGGCATGGAGCGGGCGTTGCCGGCGTTCACGGATTTCGTGAAAGGCATGGCGGCCCATGGTTCGTTCCACAAGAACGCGTCGAAGCAGCTCACGCATCCGCTGGTCGTGAAGATGCACGAGATTGCGCCCGATCACAAAGTGGCCGCCGAGAGCATCGGCAAGCAGCTGAATCTCGGCGTCAGCGGGATCATGTTCGTGTCGGTGGAGAGCGCAGCCGAAGCGCAGGCGGGCATCAACGCGATGCGCTTCAAGTCAAAGGGCGGCACGCGCTCCGAGGACGTGGGCCAGGCGCCGGCGCTGTGGGGCGTCAGCGAGAAGGAATATCGAGAGAAGGCTGATCTCTGGCCGCTCAATCCGAACGGCGAGCTCGTCAACTGGACGATCATCGAGAGCAAGGAAGGGCTCGAGAAAGTTCGCGAGATTGCCGCCGTGAAAGGCATCGGCGTGCTGTGGCCGGGCGCCGGCACGCTGCGCGGCCTGTTTTCCACCGCGGATGCGAGCGGCGCGCGCAAGTTAGACGAAGCGGCCTGGGAAGCGGCGATTCAGAAAGTGCTCGCCGCCTGCAAGGAGTTCAACGTCGCGTGCGGCTACCCCGCCAGCCCGAACGACATCGAGCTGCGCATGAAGCAGGGCTTCAGCGTGTTCGTGATGAACTGGGGCGATCCCGGATTCAAGGCGATCGAGATAGGAAAGAAGGCCGCCGGCCGTTAGGCCGGCGGTTTCGGATACGTCTCGAAGAGGCGCGCGGTCACGGTCTTGATGGTCGCGCCTAACTTTTCGATATTCGGCTCGAGGTACTCGCGCGTGGCGGCCGACCAGAGTTGTTGACGGGCCGGCGTTCGCATCACCACCACCAGCTTGCCGAGATTTTTCGTCGGCGCCGCAGCGCCGGCGCGCTCGGCCTTGTCCAGTGCCTTCAAATCCACGTTGGCCACGGCCATCGAGGAATACGACAGCGTGACGTCGCCGCCGGTGGCCACCTTCGTGAAGCCGCGCGCGGCCATTTCCGCTTCCAGCGCCTCAACAATCAGCTTGTGCGCCTCCGGATTGAACGCGTGAGTGCCCGGTGTCCAGGCATACGTGTGGAACGAAGCAAAATTCGCCTTCTTGTCGAACGTGCTGTCGACCTTGCCAATCGGCGGCGCTTGCGCGGTAACGAACGTTAATAAAAGAACGACGATGCTGTTCATAACCGATCCTTTTCCAAAGACGACTTCGAACCCAGGCGCATCTGCCGGTTGAGCAACACGACCACGCCGAGCCATACGCCGGCCAGCGCCACGAGGATGCCGGCGAACGCCGGCACCGCGAATGCGAGCCGCTCGCCGATGAAGACGAGGCCGGCCTGCAACACGTCACCGGCGCGGACGAAGAATGAATCCACGGCCTGCTTGGCCTTGTATTTCGCGGCGCGGCTGGTCGGCAGCCACAAGGCCTGCTTCGTGGTGTTGCCCAGCGAATAGTCGAGGCTATTATCCGCCACCTTCAGGTACGCCATCGCCCTGAGTGACGGCGAGAACAACATCAGCAAGTACCCGGACAGCGCCACCATGGGATGAATGAACATCGCCTTGCCAACGCCCAGGAACTTGATGATGCGCGACACCACGAACATCTGCATCACGAATCCCACGAGGTTGACGGTGCTGAAAAAGCGGCTGTAGATGTCGCCGATGAATGCTTCACGCGCCGCTGCCCCCTCGGGACCGGTCCCGTGGGTCGCGTTCGCCATGTCAACCACGTAGCGGCCGAACAGATATTCACCCGTGGTGTTGACGACGTTGAGCAAGACGGCAAGTGCCGCGATCAGCATCAGGTAGCGATCGCTGAAGATCATCCCGAAGCCGCTGCCCGCCTCGAGCGGCTTTTCGTCGGCGGCCCTCGCACTCTCGTGGCGCGGTCGCACTTGATATGCCAGGCGCGCGAGGAATGCGCAGATCACGAGGATGATCGCGCCGGCCAGGAGCAGGCGCTCGGTGCCGAGGGTCGTCACGATCTGACCAGCGCGCACCGATCCCACCCACGCACCAAGGCTGCTGCCGACGCCAATTAGCGGAAACAGCCGCTTGCCTTGCTCGGGCGTGTAGAGATCGTTGGCGAACGCCCAGAACTGCGCGATCACCATCAGGTTGAAGATGCCCACCCACAGGAAGAACGGCACGCCGACGTGCCATCCCGCGGCCAGCGCCATCAGAAACAGCCCGAGGTGTGAGGCAAAGAACAGCGTCACCCACTGCACCAGCTGGATGCGATTGACACGAGACGCGAATGCGCCGTACGCCGGCACGATCGCCAGCAACAGCAACGCCTGGCCGGCCGCCGAATAGCTCTTCACCTCGGCGCCGCCCTCGCCGAGGATGAACACCTCGCGCGCCGTCTTGAGCATGTAGTACCCGGCGAGGATCAAGAACATGATCAGCGTGAGCAACAGCGCGCTCGCCACTTCGTTTTCGCGCACGTCGGCGATCGGCGAGAGGGCGCGCTCGCCGATCGTCCGGCGTGACGCCGGCGCTGACGCCGCATCGCTCATCGACGCCGGCCGCCGCCACCGCGACTCGCCCCGGCGCCGCGATAGCTGCCGGTCCCCCGGCTGCCGCCACTGCTCTTGACGCCGCTATAGTCGTTCGTGCGCTGTGTTCCCTTGTTGCGGGCGGCCTGATCGCGGTCGAGTTGTTGGGCGGTTTGCGGTGTGGGGCGATTAGCATTGCCCCCGCCGTTCTCGTGTTGCTGCCAGTTGCCGCCGGCGTCTTTTTTATAGACGTTGCCGTCGCGACCCGCATACACGTTGCCGTCATCTCCGGCAGCTACGAAACCGCCGCCCTGCCCGGGATTCCGGCGGCTAACCGCCGCACCTTCATCGGTGCGCGTGACGCGCGTGGTGTTGCCAGTCACCCTGTTGGTGTAACGGTTTGTCGCCGCCCAATCATCTCCACGCACGACCGCTGATGATCCCCAGCTCCCGTAGGCGTTCGATCCTTGCCGCGTCTGTCCGTAGGCACCAGTGCGCGGGTTATACGCTTCGGCAGCGCCCCTCGCTCCGTACGGTCCCCACGCGACCGCACCGCGCGAATAGGTCCCAGAACGCGGGTTATAACGCGCACCCGCGCCCATGCCGCCGTACGGTCCGTAGGCCACGGCGCTCCGACCGTAGCTGCCGGTCCACGGGTTGTAGTGGGCCGAGTATCCGTAGGTCGGGAAATGCGGGTAGTAGACGGGATAGAAACCGCCGTAGCCGATGTACGGCGGGTAGTACCAGCCGCTGCCCCACACCGCGCAGCCCCACCCGATCATCAGCCCCGTGTAACCCGCGGCATACGCGAACGTGGTCCACTCGTCGCTGGAATCGTCATCATCTTCGATCACCACATAGGTCACGTGATGCACGGGCGAACTCGCGGGGATCTTGTAGACCTCGGCTGGAATGGTCGTGGCGACCGCCCACGGACCGATCGCCGACTTGCCAACGAACCACACGCCCTGGCTGCAGTAGTAATAGGTGCCGCCGGCGAGAATGATGTCCTTGTCGGTATTCACGGCGCGCTGCAACGAAGTGCCGTCGATCTTGGCGAACTGCGGCTCACCCTGGTAAGCCACCGGCGGCGCTTCGATCTTCGTGCGATCGACGCGTGCGGTCTGCGGAATCTGCGACAGCATGACCGCCTCGATCGCCTGATCGGTGCCCGGCACCGAGGCGAGCACGCGTGAGCGTTCGTGGGCTTCAGGAATGCGCTTGAACTCCTCCGGCAGCTTCGGCGTGGCAAAGGTCCACGGCCCCTTGAAGTCGGGCGCCGAGAACCATCGGCCGGTCACGAGGTAATACACCGGGCCCGTCTTCCCCAGCCGGAAGACATCGCTCTCGGTGTTCGAGACCCAGAGCAATTCCTTCGCCCCATCCACGAGCAGGTAGGTTGGGGCGCCGCTCAGGAGGATCAGCTCCGCCGGTACCGTGCTGACGTACACCGTCGGCCGCTGATTGGCTGACAGTGATTTCCCGGGCAGCGCTGCCTTGACTTCCTTGAAGCTCTCGTCGGCGGGAAGCGCCTTGAAGCTCGCGGGCAACTGTCCGGCCGCGGTCCAGGCGCCTTTGAGATCGGTGGCCTTGAGCCAGCTCTCGTTGTGGCGCAGGTAAAAAGTCTTGGTCGGTTCGTGTTCGAAGAGATCCCAGTTGGTGTTCACCGCGAATTTCAGATCGTTCTTCTCGATCGGACTCCAGATCGGATCACCATCGAGGTTGACGAGCACGGCCGGGGTTTGGCTGAAGAAAATCATCGGCGGGTCGGCCTTGAGCCCCGGCACATCCTTCGGAACGATGCTGCTCTTATCAACGAAGGCGAGCACGCGGTCGAGTGCGATGACGCGATCGTCGACGGGGATGGCCTTCGTGATCTCGGCGGTGACTTCGCGCAGTTGCTCTTTGGGCAGCGTCGAGAAGTTGGCTTCGGTGATCCTCAGGTTGGCGAAACTCACCAGCCGTTCCTCGAGTGACACGCTGGTCTCGGCTTCGATCTTGAGGGTACCGATCGCGGGCTTGGCGGTGGCGGCCGCGCCCTTGGTGGTATAGGACGCCGCCGCGAACCCGACCAGCTGCTTCTGGTTGGCCCAGCTCGCAATCTGCGGTTCGTAGACGATCACACGGCCCTGACTCGCGGTGTCATACGCGCGCGGCCAGCCGCCATCCGGGAGCGGCGCCGCGGCGGGCTGCTTTTTCGCCGGCGCCTTGGCCGGCGGGGGTGCCGCGGTCTTGGCCGGCGACTGGGGCAACGCGTGAAGAACGGGCGTAATCGCCACAATGATGGCCACCACGACGGCAGCGCCACGGTTCGCACAGCGGTTTGACATGGAGGTCCCCTCTTTCATCACGGTTGTCATCGACTTCGCAAGACACGGGCCATCAACAATCCGTCGGAACACGAGGAAATTGGCCCCGATCGGCAGGAGTCTGCAATCGCGCTCACAGCGCGCCGTGAGCAGCGTCACGGAGGTTCCTGCGAAGCGCCCGATCCTCAAGATTGCCGGTGGCACCTGGCTTGCTGTCGCCGGGCGGTATGGACCGTGCGCTCGCGACGGTGATGGCGATCGTTGCGGCTCTTGTCGCGCCAGGATTCGCCGTCGCCCAAACCTCACCGGCCGCACCCGAGACGCCGGTGGCGACAACCGACATCTTCGATGTGTGGCGCGCGTTCCGGAACAAGGGTGAGAAAACCGAGGAAGCGGTGTGGGACTACCGCCAATCGATGAAAGCGTTCGCGCCGGTCGTCGGCGCCAAACCGTCAAGCGGCGCCCTGCTCGGCGTGGCCGGCAACATCGCGTTCTATCGGGGCGATCCGGCGACGACGCGGATCTCCTCGGTCGTGGCCAGCGTGACGTTCTCGACCAAGGGCCAGACCGCGCTCACCGATCGCTTCACGGTGTTTACCAGGAGCGATCGCTGGAAACTAGAAGCCGACCATCGCTTCCAATGGACCTCGCTCGAGACCTATGCGCTCGGCACGAGCGCCGACACGAGCGACGGCGTGCTCGCCGACTTCGACTTCTTCCGGCTGCATCACACTGCGTACTACCAGCTGCGGCCCGGTCTCTACGCGGGCGCCGGCTTGTATTACGACAATCACATCAATATCGGGCCGCGTGATAGCGAGGACGCCGCCGCGCAGGACGAATGGGCGGCCTCGCCCTTTGTCGAATACACCGAGCGGCACGGCCTCCCTGCCGACGCTCAGGCGTCGGTGGGACCCAGCGTCGATCTGCTATGGGACACGCGCGACAGCTTCATCAACGCCGCCCGTGGCTGGCTCGCCAAAGCCAGCTACCGCACGTCGTTCGAAGGGTTCCTGGGTGCCGCCTCGAACTGGCAACGCCTGAACCTCGACGTGCGCACCTACAAACCCGTCTCATCGAGCGGGCGTCACACCATCGCGGGGTGGATGTTCGCCGATCTCATCGTCGGCGGCGTGGCGCCGTATCTGGACCTGCCCGGCACCGGGCTCGACACCTACGGCCGCTCGGCGCGAGGCTACAGCGAGGGACAGTTTCGCGGTGAACGACTGGCGTACGGCGAGGTCGAATATCGCGGCACGTTGATGCGCAACGGACTGGTCGGCATGGTCGCGTTCCTCAATGCCACCTCGGTCAGCAATCTCGCCGAGGACGAGCGCCTGTTCGACAGCGTGGCGATTGGCGGCGGCGCCGGGCTCCGCCTGCTAATCAACAAGCGATCGAAGACCAACCTGTGTTTCGACGTCGGGGTTGGGAAGCAGGGGTCGAAGGGAATCTACCTGGCCATCCAGGAAGCGTTCTGATCCCCATCGACCCTCGGTGCGGTGTTACTTCTGCTTGCGGATGTTATTGAAGCGGGTGGGCTGCGTGCCCCAGTTCTCGACCACCAGCTCGTTGTTCTCGATGTACAGCTTGGCGCCGCCGAAAATCCTGCCCTCGCCTTCATCCTTGGCGTTCAGCCGAATCTCGAGGACGGTGAACCGATTGTCCATGGAGCGCGACGAGTTGCGGGCCTCGCCGAAGCCGATCGGACGATCGGTCACGAGTACGATGCGGCGTCCGCCCTCGTCCATCTTGAACTGGCGGGCATAGCGCAGCGTCCACGCCAGCGTCTTCGTCGTGCGAATGCTGCCAACGCTCGGCATGTCCTGCAGCGCGTTCACCAGAGGCTCAGGTGATTTGTGCTCTTCGGGAATAAGCGAGAGCAACTTCGTGCGCTCGGCGTCAGTCGACCAGCGTTCGATGGTGAAATCGACGGTGGCGGTGTTCGCTGCACCATTCATGTTGATCGCAAAGCCCGTAAATCTCTCCTTGACGTTCTGGGCTGTTACCGGCGCGGCGAACACAACGCCGAACATGGACACGGCGAACACGAATCGGGACAGGAAAGCCTGACTGAACATGACAACTACCTCCAGGAACCGGGCACCCGACTACTTGGGCTTCGGCGCGGAGACCGAAATCAACACGGCTTCGGTCCAGGTAATGGCGAGCCGATCGCCGACCTTGACCTGCTTCAATGCCGCCTTGTCTTCAACGCGCGAGGTGTACTTCCAGTTGTTTGGACCAGACAGCGTGATCGACGGGATCGCGGGATCGATGGCGGTGATGGTCGCGGTGACGGTGCGCTGCGTGGACGCAGTGGCGCCGGGCCGCTTACCACCGGATGGCGTCAGTGATGCGCCGCCGCTATCGATATCCTTCTCGTCTGGCTTCATGACGCGCAGCACGACGTTCTCGTAGTACGTGGCGCTGATGGTGTCGCCGACCTTCAGCTCGTCGAACCGCTTCACATCCGCGGGCACTCGAATCATTTCGGTGGCGCCGTCTGGTCTCTTCAGCGTCAACAGGCGCGTACTGCGCTCGATGGCCTCGATCGTGGCCGTGACTGTAATCGAGTCGCCCGGCAAGGTCTTGATTTGTGCCGTGGCGACGGCTGGGAACACAAGCACCGTCAGAACAACTGCCGCAAATAATCGCTTCATGACTTCTCTATCTTTCTCGGCCTTCCGGCCGCCGATGGGCCCGCTCATTGCGTGAGCGGGCGATGACCCGAGTTCTGGATGACCACACGAATG
This sequence comes from uncultured Acidimicrobiia bacterium, assembly GCA_963784445.1. GTDB lineage: Bacteria > Acidobacteriota > Vicinamibacteria > Vicinamibacterales > UBA2999 > 12-FULL-67-14b. The sequence goes on from CAWARO010000006.1 coordinate 681,858, forward strand.
TTCTTGGCCTTCGCATCGAGCGTGGTTTGCGCGGTGTAGCTCGTGCCGTCACTGAGTGTGCCGAAACCGACGTCCAGGGCCACGATGTCCTCGGGCCTGTCGAGATACGTGGCGACGATCAACGACGCCAGGTTGTTGGCTTTGGCGTTGACGACGACCGTGAGCCGATCGCCGGCCTGCAGGTAATCGGTGAACGCAATACCGACGCGTCCCTGGTCGAGCGGGGTGATCGCCAGCCGGCCGGCGTCCTTCACCTTCTGCACCTGCGCCGGAGCGGGCGGCACGTACTGATGGATGAGCGCCGAGGCGCGTTCCATGTACTCCTGCATGTCGGATTTCTTGTTCTCGACGATTTTCGCCTTGAGCTTCCCGTCGCGGCGGCCGCCTTTCGGGGTGGCTTTGGCTTCAGGCGCTTCAGCGATCTCGAGCTTCTGAATCTTGCCGTCGGCGCCGTAATAGCACCGCTTCTGGGAGCGCGCCTTCTCCTCGCCCTTGAGGCTGATGATGGTCGTTTCAATCCACTCGTACTTGTGGAGGCGCGCCTGGCTGTCGGCCAGCGACTGCTTCAGTGCCGCCACTCGCTGTTCGGGAGTCAGGGGATCCTGGCTCGCCGAGACCGCGAGCGGCAGGCCCAGGATAACGAGCAACGCGACGCGAGCGGGTGTCATGATCATTTGATCTTGCCTGTCTTCGCCATTGCGGCATCGCGCCGGGCTGCCTGCTCGGTGAGGAGCTTGTAGGCGACGTAGTACTTGAAGATGTTGCTCACGTAGGTCACCGTCTCGCGGCCGATTCGCTCCGAGGCGACGCGCTCGACATTGCCGAACCACACGTTGGGATCGAGTCCTCGCTCTTTGGCCTCGCGGCGAAGCTGCCGGACACGGCCAGGCCCTGCGTTGTACGACGCGAAAGTCATCAACGCCTTGTTCAGGTTGTCCATCGGCTCGTCCTTGTAATAGCGATCGACCATGAAGCGCATGTACTTCACGCCGGCGTGAATGTTGGCGTCGATCTTGGTGATATCGCCGACGTTGAGCTCCTTGCCGGTGGGCGGCATCACCTGCATCACGCCGATCGCGCCGACTGGACTCTTGACGTTCTGATCCAGGGTCGATTCCTGGTAGCCCTGCGCCGCCATCAGCAGGTAGTCGACGTCGTATTGCGCGCTGTATTTCTTGAAGAGCTCGACCACTGCGGCGAGCTTTTTCCGTTCGGCCTCCGCCGCTGCGTTCTTGGCGTACTTGACATTCTGCAGGTAGCGCCGTTCGAGCACGTTGCGGAAGCCGTCGCCTTTGCCGTGCTTGGCCACCCAGGTATTGACCTTCTCGCGAAGCTTGGGATTCTCCTTGCGAAACGCCACGGCGAGAACGCCGCCGGAGCGCACTGGGACATCGCTGTGCACCTTGATGTTGGTGAACACTTTGCTCCAGAAGTCGGCGAGGTAATCGTCGACGATGGTGATCGGCACGAGGCCCGCATTCACCATCTCGAGGATGTCGTCGTCTTCGAGCACATCCGGCGCCTCGATGATCTGAACCGGCGGCCGGCCGCCCTTCTTCAATTGCTCGTTCAGTGCGGCGATGCTTTCCGCGTAGATGCTGATCTTCCTGACGAACACTTCCTTGCCCGAGAGATCGTCAACGGTGGTAATCGGCGGCGCGCCGGGACCGGTGACGATCACCTGGTTAACGTTGGTGCGGGTCGGCGTCGAGAAGGCCACCAGTTTTTCGCGCTCGGGCGTGACGGTGACCATCGCGGCGACCATGTCGATCTTGCCGCCGGCCAGCGCCGGGTACAACTGCTCCCGCGTCATCGGCACCATCACGACGTGCACCTTGAGGTTGCCGGTCTTCAGTTCCGCGTTCAGGTCCTCCTCGAACTGCTTCAACGACTCGTAGGCAATCCCGCGCTCCTGACCCTGATCGACGAAGTAGTGCGTACGGTTGAAAGTCACGCCGACACGAATCGACCGCCGCTTAATCAGCTCGTCGAGGTCGCCGGTGAACGGCTTGTCGATCAGGACACGCGCGTTCGGTGGCAGGGCGTCGTAGGGCGAGGCGGTCGGCGGAATCGGCGTCTCGTCCGCAGCCGCAGCCGGCGCATTCGTCGCGGCCGGCGATTCCTGGGGTTGACCGCCGCAGGCGATGGCCGCAAGGGCCAGCACGGCGACCAACCATTTCATTCCGGGCATGCTCATCGTGAGGGGCTTGAAACACACGCCTGACCGGATGGCAAGGACCGCGCCACGCAACGCGAGGCAACGACACGGCCTTTCATTGAGGTATTCGGACCCACCTCGCACCGCCGGCGGGCGGGAGTCGCGGCAGAAAGTGAGGACTCACCACATACCGTGAGGTTGCCAACCAGGGTGAAGGCCCTGATGCCCTTTCGCTTCGAGCCGCGCGTGGCGTAGATCTTGGGGAGCGGCACCCATGGCCCGCCCATTGCGTTGGCGTTCCCTGATCCGGTTCGGGTCGATCTTGATGGTGGTTCTGATCATCGCGGCACCAGCGATCGCTCAGAGCGCAACGCCAACCGAGACCCGCTTCTTGCACGACTATCGCAATTGCGTCTCGTGGGACTCGCTGGCGCTGGTTGGCCGTTGGCGGTGTGATCTCCATCGCCGTGTCCGAGGCAGACCGAGGGAAACGATCGCGGATCCTCGGGACACGCGTCGGCAATCTTCGCGGCGGCAGGTGCTGCAGGAACACTACGGCTGGAAAGTCGGCGTACCGGTGTTTGCGGCGGCCGCTCACACGGCCGCCTCACGCGTCACGGTGAACAAGCACTGGGCCAGCGATGTGGCGTTTGGCGCCGTCGGGATCGTGTCAGGCCGTCTGAGGCGGAGCCTCGCTAGCTTTTCGGCGGGTAGCGCCGCAACAGGTCGCGCACACCCTCGCGAATCAGCTCTTCGCGTTTCTTGACCGGAGTGTCCATCTTGAGCTCCGCCTGAGCGACGCCTCGCCATACCACTGCGCCCTTCGCGCTCAGGTCGAGCACGAGCGATCCGCGATTCAGGATCTTGAGTGATTGGGTCGCCTGGGGAAACAGCGGCAGGCCCCAGGCCATGGTCGGGTCGATAAACTGTCCCACCGTTTGCGTCGACATGCTCGTGGTCAACAGCAAGTAATAGGTGACGATCACGTCCGGCTGGGACGGCGCCTGGACCAGCTTAAGGCGGGTCATTTCGACCGTGACGGCATCGACGATCGGCGGCTCGGCGAGCTTCTTCATCGCGTCGGGATCGTCCTCCGCGGTGCGGGCCATCATGATTGAGCCCGGTCCGTCAGGACCCCAGCCCCACGTCTTCACCGACTTGAAGTCGAAGGCCTTGTCGAAATTGATGGTCACTTTCACGCGCGCCAGCGCGTCGGGGGCGACCAGCGCGAGTAGCGCGGCGACGACTGCGATCGATCGGATGCGCATATGGATTTTCTCAGTTAAAGGGTTAAGGAAGTTTCTCGACGCCGACGAGTTTCCAGCCGTCGCCGGTGCGACGGAAATAGGCGCTGGCCGGCCGCACCCAGGGCGCCGGTGCCGGTTCGACCGCCGCCACCTGGATGCGCACGAACGCGCCCACGGCCGGCGGCAGCAGCCCCGGAGGGGTGAGCTCAGTCGAAGACGAGGTCGCGGCCGGGCCCAGCGATCGCGTGTCGCCGGTGGCGTTGTCAAACGAGGACCACTCGACGCGATAGCCGCCGGGCGGCGTCGTGGCCACGCCGGCGTCGACCGCCGCATTCCGGAAGCTGAAGCGTCCGTCATTGGCGAGCGTGAAGTCGACCAGCGGATTGATCGCCGGCAGATACGCCGCGGCGATCTTGTGCCGGCGTTTGATTAGCACGCCGGCCAAGAGGTCGGCGGCGGCGGGATCGGTATAGTTCGCCGTGCGGACGACCGCATGGATCATCTCGTCGGTGAATGCCGCCACGCGTCGAGCGGCCCAGAAGGTGTCGTCGCTGCGCGCATTCCGCAGTGCGGTGGTCGGCACGCGCGGCTGCCACGTCGGCGGATCGAAACGATCACCTTCGAAGCGGCCGATCGACGGATGCTCATCGTAGTCCACCGTTTGCCACGGGGCGATGAACAGGTTGAACGTCAACAACCGCTTGCGGAGCAGCGCAGCGTCGTAGAGCAGCTCCCAGCCTTCGTCGTATTCGCGGGGGCCGTTGGCGCCGGTGCCGAAGGTCGACCCGACATCCTGAAGGTAATGGCGGACAACGCTGCGGCCGTTTTCGACGATCACCGTATCGAGGGTATTGCCAGCCTTCATGTCGACGAGGTTGGTCCACGCCCCGAACACCTTCAGCGCACGCAGCTCACGGCGGTGTTCGTGCGGCACGACGTCATTCGGATCATCCGAGCGGGTCCCGTGGTATTTGAACCCGCCGATCGGCCGTCCGCTCACGGCCCGCGCGGCGATGGCCCGGTAGGTGCCATCGGCGCTGCGATGGGCGCGCTGCAGGATGGCGTCGAGATCGCGCGGCTGCATGCGGCGCTTGCGTCCCGACACCGGCGTGAAGACCGCGGTATCGGCGACGTCCATTTGCTCGCGCGAGACCGACACCAGGTGGTTCTCCACCTGCCAGTAGCCGAGCGCCCAGAAGATCTTGTTGGCGACGGCGATCGCGCCGGTGGCGGCTTCGGGATGTCCGTTGGCGTCGAACGACACAAACCACCGCTGATTGGCGGCATCGATCATGGTGAAGCCGGGAGCAAAGCCGGCCAGCTTGGGCGACACCACACTCCAACGGCCGGGCGCCGGGCCGGCGCTAGTGAGCGGACCGCGCGCCAACTCGTCGAGCGTCAGCGGCCGCGCCAAGATGCGATTCGTGAACCAGCTGGAATCGGGCACCTCGTCGATGGTGTTGACGTTGCGCGCCCTGACGTTGGCGACCTCGCCCGGGTGGCCGAACAGATTGGTGGCGAGATCGATGGTGAGATCGATCTCCCATTCGGCGGCTCCGGACGCATCCTGCGTTTCGGGCTCGCGGGCGAGCGGATCGTCAGCGAAGAAGCGGAGTGGCGCGCCGGAGACGTGGGCGCCGGCCACGATCACGGTGCAGAGCGCGAGGCTGCGAATCAGTCGCGTTGAAGTGATCATGATCAAAACGCCGCGCTCGCCGCAAACACGATCCGTGTGCCCTCGCGCCCGCGGGCGAGCTCGACGCGAAGCGGGGTCCGCGCCGGGCCGTGAAAGCGCACGCCAATGCCGTAGTTGCTGATGAACCGATCGGCCGTCATGTCGTCAAGCCTGGGCGCGACCATGCCGGTGTCATAGAAGATCGCAAGGTCGAGGGCCAGTCGGTTCGGAATCCATCGCCACTCCCCCGACACCAGCGCGGCATGGCGATCGCGGAAGCGCCAGCTGCTGTAGCCACGCAGCGTGCTACCGCTGCCCAGCGACGGCAACAGAAAGTACGGGACCTGGTCGTCATCACCGAGTGTCGACTCCAGCCGGCCGTGCAGCGAGATGACCCAGTTCTCCCGCAAGATCGGGATGTGCTGGACGACCTCCGCATCAGCGCGAGTGAAGGTGTGGACACGGTCGACATCGGCAAAATGGTGACGGCTAATCTTGTAGAGACCGCCGCGTCGCGCGTAGTCGGCGGCAGACCGCGTGTCGATCGCGGCCGAGATAGTGGTGCGCACGTAGGCCGGATTCGCGCCGACGCCCGGCGCCGTCTCAGGGGTGAACGTGCCCTCAACCGAGATCGAGTCGTTGGTCGGATCCTTGAGCGTGTAGTCCTCGTACGCGGCGCCGGCCGTCAACAGCAGCCAGGGTATCGGCCGCGCCGTGAGATCGCCGCCCGCGTAGGCCTGTTGCATCCGGAACGCCGCGCCGGCATCGGCAGGGCTCTCGATGCCGAGCCCGTAGTAGTCGACCTGGGTCGCGTCGCGCCAGCCGGCGGCGCCGCGCAGATCGAGCCGGCCGCGCCAATGACCGGGCGACGTGGTACTCGCTTCGATCAACTTGTAGCCGGCAATGGAGTACAGCCCGGCCACGCTCCACTGCGTGCGATCGCCGGTGAACCGGCGGTATCCCGCGCCGAGCGTGAACCCGCCGCCGCTATAGACGCTCTCGAAATAAGGATAGACGCCCGACGGCTGCTCCAAGATCGTCTGGCGGGCGGTGAGGATCAGGTTCTCGACCCAATGCGGCTCCTGAGGCGCCAGCCTCGTGGCCTTGTCGGCCTGTTCCGCTGCGATGGCGCCCGCCCGCGTGTCCTGGCCGAACGTCACTGCAGGAAGTGTCAAGAGGACGAGCGCGAGCAACAGCAGCGAACGCACGAGCCGCAAACGGTGCAAGACCCAGACCGCGTGATCCCGCCGTAAATCGTCGTGCGCACCGCGGGCTCTCTCAACATGTATCAGCGTTCTCACAACATGCGGTGAGCGTGCGATGCAGATCACCGCTTCTCGATGGCGTCCACGGTGGCGTGACTATTGCTGTTGAGCGGAGTCGAACCGCTTCCCACAAGGAGTTCTCAGTATGCGTATCGTGAATCTTGTTGTTTTCAGTGCCGCGTTGCTGGCAGTCACCCCGGCGACCGGCGCAGCCCAGGACCGGCCGCTTCATTTCAACATTGGTGGCGGCCCGACGTTTATCATGGGCGACCTGGCCGACCGTTTCGAGATGGGATGGGGCCCGGCGCTCGGCATCACGTTCGACGTCAACGAGCGTGTCGGCGTCCAGTTCGAGTACGCCTACCGCTGGTTCGGCATTCCGGACGAAACCGACATCATCGCGGGAAGATTTTCGGCGAACCACCAGACCCATGAGCTGTCGTTCAACATGATCGCGGACCTGACGCAGCCTGATAGCCCGGTCCGCTTCTACGTCGCGGGCGGACCCGGGATGTACAACCGCAAGGTGGAGATCACCGAGTACGTCGGCAACGGCGTGATCTGCGATCCCTACTACTACATCTGCGGCACCTATCCGATCGAGGCCGTGATCGGATCGCGTGGTGGCTGGGACTTCGGCTTCAACATCGGCGCCGGTGTTGGCTTCGCCCTCGGCGACGAGGGGGAGTTCTTCATCGAGTCGAAGTTTCACTATGTGTGGGGTCCGGAAATCCCCGCGGAGCGGCCGGCCGCGGGCCAGGCTGGTGGCAGCACGAACGGACAGTACTTGCCGCTCACGTTCGGCTTTCGCTTCTAACGACCGGAGATGTCACGAGGCCTGCGGTAACCAGGCGGTGTCCTCGTGACGTTCTCACAACGAATCCTGATCGGCCTGGCGTGCGGCATCGGCACGGGGCTGTTTTTCGGTGAACGGGCGTCGGCCATCGAATGGGTGGCCGACGGTTTCGTGAAGCTGCTGCAGATGATGGTGTTGCCCTACATCACCGTCTCGATCATCGCCAGCCTGGGTTCCCTCAAACCGTCCGAACTTCGCACGTTAGGCGTGCGGGCCGCCGCGGTGATCGGCGGATTGTGGATCGTCGCGCTCACGTTCGCGTTCCTGATCCCGCTGACGTTCCCGTCCATTCAAAGCGCGTCATTTTTCAGCTCGAGCCTGGTCGAGCGCCGCGCGGCCTTTGATTTCGTCGCGCTCTACGTGCCGGCGAACCCATTTCATGCGCTGGCGAACAACGTGGTTCCCGCCGTGGTGCTGTTCTCAATCATCCTTGGCATCGCCCTGGTCGGCGTCGAGCGGCGCGAACGGCTCCTCGATGTGCTGTTCGTTACCAGAGACGCCATTGCCCGGGCGACGCGGTACGTCACACGCCTTACGCCCTATGGTCTGTTTGCGATTGCCGCGAACGCGGCCGGGACGCTGGACCTGCAGCAGTTGGGCCGGCTGCAGATTTACCTCGTCGCCTACGTGATCGTGGCCGTACTGGTGAGCCTCTGGGTGTTGCCCGGCCTGGTGGCGGCACTCACGCCGATTCGCGCGCGCGACCTGCTCCGCGAATCGCAGGACTCGCTGCTCACCGCCTTCATCGCCGGCGATCTCTTCATCGTCCTGCCGGGACTCACGCAGGCCGCCCGATCGCTGCTCGAGCGGCTCGACCCCGGCAAGGAGGAACCCGGCCGCCTCACCGAGGTGGTGATCCCGGCGTCGTTCAACTTCCCGCACACCGGCAAGCTGCTGTCGCTCAGCTTCGTGCTGTTCGCCGGATGGTTCGCCGACGCGGTGGTGCCGCTCTCTGAGTATCCGCAGCTGGCATTGGCGGGCCTGGTCAGCTTTTTCGGCAGCCTGACTGCCGCAGTACCGTTCCTGCTGGATCTGTTCCGCATTCCGGCCGACACCTTCCAACTGTTTCTCGCCACTGGTGTGATCAACTCGCGCGTCGGCTCGCTCGTGGCGGCGGTGCATACTGTCACCGTCGCGCTGCTGGTGACCTGCGCCGTCACCGGGCACTTGCGCTGGCACCGCGGGCGGATGTTGTCCTACGCCGCGGTCACGGCCACGCTCGTCATCGTCGTTCTCGGCGGCATGCGAATTCTTTTTGCGACCACTCTATCCCCTCAGTATTCGAGAGATGCCGTGCTGGCGTCGATGCAGTTACTGAAAGCGCCGGTCGCCGCGACGGTCGCCACCACGCCGTCCCCTGCACCGCCGACCACGCTGCCACCACTTGAAAGCATCAAGGCACGCTCGGTGCTGCGTGTGGGATACCTTCCCGATGCGCTGCCGTTCGCCTTCGTGAATCAGCGCGGCGATCTGGTTGGTTTCGACGTCGAGCTCGCACACCAACTGGCGCGCGATCTCCAGGTCAGCCTCGCGTTCGTGCCTGTCGATCGCGGGCAGATGGCGGCGCAACTCGCCGAAGGCTATTGCGACATCGTGATGTCGGGCGTCGTCGTCACCACCGAGCGGGCGCGGGAGGTCCTGCTGTCTGACTCGTACCTGGATGAAACCGTCGCCTTTGTCGTTCCCGACTACCAGCGCGATCGCTTCGCGGACTGGAACGAGATTCGGAAACAAGGTGTAATGAGGATTGCGGTTCCCGATGTCCCCTACTACGTCCGCATCCTGCGCGAGCGGCTGCCGGGCGCGACGATCACGGTGCACGACAATGTCGAAGCGCTGTTCGCCGGTCACGGCGCCGCGGTTGATGCCGTGGCGCTGCCGGCCGAGCGAGGCTCAGCGTGGACGCTGCGGTATCCGGCGTATTCGGTCGTGGTCCCGGGACCGGATCCGATTCGCGTGCCGCTCGCCTACCCGATCGGTAAGAGCGATGCGCCGCTGGCGCGCCTGGTGAACACCTGGATCGCGTTGAAGCGAAAAGACGGCACGCTCGATGCAACCTACCGGCACTGGATTCTCGGGCACGACGCGGCGCCCGCGCGGCCGCGGTGGTCGATCGTGCGCGACGTCCTTCATTGGGTGGAGTGATCATGACTGGCACACCTCGCGACCATCGCCCGGAAGATCACCCCCCGTCCGGCCAAGTCGAAGATCGCGGCGCCGCGCGGCGATCCGCGCTCTCGCCCATTCTGGGCAGTGACGAGTTCATGCTGCCGTCGTCATCGGTGCGAGTGACCGTGGGCGCGCGCTCGCACCAGGGCCTGGTGCGCCAACGCAACGAAGATCATTACCTCGTGATCAAGGTCGGGAGACACCAGGAAACCCTGGCCACTAGCCTCAGCGGCAACGACGTCCCGCCGCGGTGCGACGAATCCGGCTACGCGATGCTGGTCGCCGACGGGCTCGGTGAAGGCGGCGCCGGGTCGGTGGCGAGCCGGGTCGCGCTCAGCACCATCGCGCATCTCGCGATCCATTACGGCAAGTGGAACGTGCGCATTGATCCGGCCACGGCCACCCAAATCTTCGAGAGAGCGGAATGGTTCTACTCGCAGGCGGACGTCGCGGTGCACACGCGGGCAGCGTCCGACCCGGCGTTGAAAGGCATGACCACGGCCCTGACCGCCGCGTATAGCGCGGGCGACCAGCTGTTCGTGGCGCACGTCGGTCATTCGCGGGCGTATCTATTCCGCGACGGCAAGCTGACCCAATTGACGGTGGATCACACGATTGCGCGCCACCTGGCCGACACCGGCCGGCCGGCGGCCGTCGAGCGGCGCGCCCAGGACCTCTGCCACATCCTGACTGACGCGGTCGGTGCACCCGGCGCCCACCCGATGGTGGAGGTCGAACAGTTTCAGCTGATGGACGGCGATTGCGTGCTGCTCTGCACCAACGGTCTCACGGACATGCTCGACGGCGATCGGATCGCCGAGATCCTCGCGCTCCGCCGCGAGCCCGGTGAGCAGTGCGCGACACTGGTGGAGGCAGCCAACCGCGCCGGCGGCGGAGATAACATCACCGTCGTCCTCGCCGAATATCGCATCCCGTCGTCGTGACCCGTCACCGTCGCGGTCGACCGAAGATTCGGCCGATGCCGACATAGGTGCGCCACGAGCCGTCGAAGCCACCCGAGCCCGCCAGGATCACCGGGCCCACCAGCGTGTCGAGAATCAGGCCACCGCTCATGTTGGTGCGCCACGTCGCGTTGCCGCTGTCGAAGGCATCACCGTTCTCGAGCCACGCGCCGGCAAACACCGGCCCGCCCATGAAATCCGGCAGCCGGCCCAGCTGGTGAACGTAGCCGGCCGACAGGACGTAATAGTGATCACCGCGGACCTCGCCGCTGTCCAGGGCGCCGAGATGGAACGGCGACCCGATGGTGAACTGATCGGTCGGCAGTGGGTGATCGCCGAATGACGTGCCGCCGCCGCCAAGAACGAAAAGACGAGCCTGCTGCCCGACGGGCCAGAAGCGGTTGGCCTCGCCCGACAATTGCACCAGGCCGACGCTCGATCGGCCGCTCGGAAGCGGTGGCGTGATCTCCGGACCGTCGAAGAAGTGCTCCAGATGGGCAAACGCGACACTGCCACGAGTCGGAACCACGGGACTGTCCTGGGTGTCCACGCGCCACTTCAGCTCGGTGACGACCTGTTTACCCTTGACCTCTGGCAGGCCGGGATCGCCGACGTCGACATTGGCCACGAGGCGTCCAACATACGCGCCAAGACGCACGTCGCTGACGCGACCGAGGTTGAAACCGAAATCCATACCGCCGCGAGTCAACCGCTGTCCGTAACTGGCCACGACGGCATCGTTCTGAATCACCTTGAACGTACGATGCACGAGGCCGGCATACGGCTCGACGAACATCGGCGTCCTGCCAAGCGGCTTGTAGAACGCCATCGCCGCACCGGGATCCGAACCCAGCGTGCCATCGATGCGCAACTCCGATCCGGACCCCAACACGTCATAGGCGAGGTAGCGGCCGGTGAGCGCCACCCTGAAATCTTCGGACGTCGTGTTCTCGAGGTTGATGCCTAACATCAGGAACGGTGGCCCGTACGGTTTCGGTTTCGCCTCCACCACCAGCCCATTCACGCCGGCTCCGTTCTTGACCATGCGCCACGTGATCGTCTCGTAGCGATCCAGGCCTGACAACACCGCGAGATCGACCTCGAAGCTTTCGAGGTTGAACTCCGCACCGATATGACGCGCCAGCAGGTCGGTGAGCTGCCGTTCGTCGCGAGGGCTGAAGCCGTCAACGCGCGAGTACGCCGGGACCGGCAGCGTGGTTCGGCGGCGTACCTTGCGGGCCGCTTCCCAACGCGCATATTCCTCCGCAGTAACGGCGAGCGGGAGCAGGCGGTCACGCATCGCCTCCGCGGCCTTGTAGCCCTCGATGATCAACTCGTCGCTCCGGCGCCAGGCGAGCGAACCATATTCGGCGAGCGGCACGTTGATGATGATGTCGGCCTTCTCGATGGTCAGCTTGGTGTTGGCGCGCATCATTGCGTCCAGCGCCGCGCCTGCCACGGCGAACAACGACTGGTCCACCGTGACACGGTCTGACAGGTCGCCGACGTTGACGGCGACGACGCGTGCGGCGCCCATCGCTCGTACCACGTCCGCCGGCACGTTGTTCATCGCTCCGCCGTCCACCAGCACCTGGCCATCGCGCTCCACTGGCGGAAACACCAAGGGGAGCGACATCGTGGCGCGCATCGCTGATGCGAGTTGTCCGCGATCCATCACCACCGTGGTTGCGCTTAGCAGATCCACAGCGACCGCGCGGAACGGCGTCGGCAATTCGTCGAAGGTTTGCATCTCGTAATACGGTGCGGCGATGCGGCCGACCAGCAGGTCGACCTGCTGGCCGTTGTTAAGCGAGGTCGGCGGCACGATCCCTCGCCTCACACCGAACTCGAGACGGGACGGATACGCCCGCGCATCCGCCTTGCGGCGGATGTTCTTGAACGCGAAGCTCGAGCCGCCGAACATTTCGTCCCAGTTCAGGCGCCCGAGCATCTCGTCGATTTCGGTCGAGCTCATGCCGGTGGCGTAGGCGCCGCCGATCAGCCCCCCCATGCTCGTACCCGCTGCCAAATCGATCGGGATGCGATGGTCCTCGAACCACCGGATCACGCCGACGTGCGCGATGCCGCGGGCGCTGCCGCCGCCGAATGCTACGCCGACCAGCGGGCGCTGATCCTGGGCGGCGACCCAGGCCGGAAGTCCGCACACACAGAGGAACACTGCCACGAGCTGCTTCACGCGCATGTCAGATCGACGGGCAAAACAGGGGCCAGCGTGGCGCCGGCGGCAAGCCCGAAAACGGGCGATTCCCTGAGCGTGTTGGGGCGTTTCCGCCCGCCGGCCGCGAGCGGCTCGCAGCGAGTAACGGCACGCCGTGAGCGGTTCTCGCCCGCCGTCAGGATCGCGACACGCGCCGCACCGATCGGGCGTCAGGACTGCCGAATGCAGTCGCAGCTGGTGGAGCGTGATTTGCACAGACGTCCTGCACAACGAGTCCTCGATGGTACAAAGCGGGCTTTGGTCCCGTCGGCTGTCGGCCCTGATCGCGACGTTCTGCCCGGCGGCCTGCCTGGCCGGCCTGTGCGCCATCGCACTTGGAGTGTCGGTGTTCGCGCAATCGACCCCCGCGCAGTTCGGGGGCGAATACGCCGGTCTCGACCAACGGCGTCAACAGTTGATCGCCGACTGGGTCGGGCGGTTCAACGAAGTCACCGGCCAGACGTCGGCCGCCGCCCAATTCTACGACTCGCAAGTCAGGGTGTCCGCCAGAACGACCTTTGACGCTGTGACCAACGCGCTGATGCGGACCTCTTTGACTGATGCATCGGGCCAGTCGCTTGGCGACGCGCTGGATCTGATTGACCGAATCGAGATGACCCGGGGACGCGTCGCCGGCGCCGCGAGCGATCAGCAGTTCCGAATGTACGTCCGACTCAAGCCCAACGCAATCGACACGCTCGCCAAGTCGCGTGAGTTCAGGCGCGGGGCCGACAACACGGTGTTTCACAAGGGCTATCCCATCAGCTATCGCCAACAGGGCGGCGCGCCATCGATCCAGATCTCGATCGCGCTTGACCACCTGCGTGCCGACGTCGACGTCGACTATCGCAACTCAGGCTTCCCCGTGGCCCTGTTCAACGGCCATCTGACCGCGGCCAACTCCGACGTCCGCGCCGGCGACAACTACGATCGCCACAACAATCGCTGGACGGGCTTTCAGAACTGGTGGCGGAACTTTTTCGGCATCCGATCCTCTGCCGATGACGACGCGAACGACGAGCGCCCTGGCTCGTTGCCGGCGACGCCACGAGCCGGGAAGAAAAATATCGATGCCATGATGCACGACTTCCTGACCGCCTGGCTGGTGGATAACGACACGTTGGGTGCATTCAGTTATTTTTCCGAGCGCGCCTATGCCTGCATGACCGAGGACAGTGACGGCCCGGGCAGCGATGGCGGCATGGCGCCATTCGCGTTGTACGCCGCGCTGAAACACGCGCATGCGGTGCTGGGACCGCGCACCTCGCTCGAAGGCCTGACCGTCGGCGTTCGCTTGACGATGCCCGCGCTCAAGGTCGTCACACAACCGTATCAAGCGCGCTTCGTCATCTATGCCGTGCCCGACGACGTGGCGGCGACCTTCGACTGCCAGAGCCGGCAAACGCCGGGCGATGCGCGAAAGGTCCAGCGTAAGTACGGTAAACACTTCGGGGCAACCTTCTATATCGATGTGCCGGGCGGGAAGGATCATTCGATCGCGCTGTTGTGGGCGCAGGAAGCCGGCTATTGGAAGATCGTATCGTGGCAGGCGGACCCTGAAGGCGATGATGCGCCACAACTTTCTGCGCCGCCCCTTGTCCCTCCGACCGCGGCGCGATCACCTGCGGACACCGCGCTCGTCGACTCAGCACGGGGATTTCTCGACAGCTGGCTGATTCGCAAAAATTACGACGAGGCCTTTCGCCATCTCTCCCCGACCGCGTACGCCTGTTACGACCTTGTTCGTGGTCCTGATCAGCCGCCGGCCACGTCTCTCGAGGACGCCGGCCGCCGGCTCCGCGCCGGGCTTGAACGCGCCGGCACTGAACTGCCCAAGTCGCGGAACCTCGACGAGCTGATCCAGCCGGTCGAGCCGATCCATCCCGCCGTGAGGCTCCTGGATCACCGCTACGCCAAGACGTTCACGCTGACGAGCATCCCGAACGCGATCGCGGACGCCGCCGGCTGCGCCGCTCGCGCGAGTGGGACCAGGGTCGTTGGCGACCCGGCGCTGCAGTACGGCCGCACGTTCGGATTGAATCTTCGTTTTCGAACGCAGAGTGGCGAAACGCCAGTGCTGCGCACGCTTTGGTCAAATGAAGCGGGCCGCTGGCGGATCGTGAGTTACGACGTCGAGTCGCCCTGACGCCGGGGGGTATCCGGTCTAGGTTCACACATGAAACAGCCTGATTGGTTGGTCGCTCGTCGCCGTGCATACGCTTTGCGTCGGCCGCGCCGGCCGCGGCCCAAACAACCCAGTCGGACGACTGGAAGATCTCGATTTATCCCGTGTTCGCGTGGATACCGATCGACATCGACATCGACGTCAACGTGCCGCCGGTCAGCGGCGGCGGCGGATCCGGGCCGGAGTTTGGCGGCAAGATTGTCGACGGACGGCTTGATGGCGCGTTCTTCGGCGGCCTGTCCGCCGCCAAGGGCAACTGGCGAATCGACGCCGACGGCCTGTGGGCGGGCGTGGGCGGCGATCGTCTCGAACGGCCGATCCTGCGAGTCGACGTGGACGCGATCTACATCCATGGCTCGCTCGGCCGCAAGATCTATTCGGATCTGTATGCCACCGTCGGCGTGCGTCGCATGGCGTTGAAATACGACATCGAGCTGGACGGACGCCAGTTTGATCGGAAGCCGGGCCTGTGGGATCCGCTGGTCGGCATCGGCTGGCACCATGAACGCAGCGAGAGCCTGGACCTGCACTTCACGTTTGAAGGCGGCGGCTTCGGCGTCGGCTCGGACGTCGACATCAGCACCGCGGTGCGTCTCGACTGGAAGCCGACGACGCACTTCGGCATCGCGGCCGGTTACAGCCTGCTCTACTTCAAGCTCAGTCACACGGTGGGCGATCGCACCTTCACCGCCAAGCAGACGCTGCATGGGCCCGTCGTGGGCATCGGGCTCTACTTCTGACGCCGTTGCTGATCCCTCGCGTGCGCGCCATCGTCTTTCTCGCGCTGCTCCTGTGGGCGGCGCCGTCCGGTGCCGCGGAGTTGCCGGTGCTGTTCGTCCACGGGTTCTGCTCATCGGCGGACACGTGGAATGAGACGCTCCCGCAACTCTCGGTTCGCCGGTACGGCGACGATGTGCCGCGGGTCTTCGAAAGCTCGATCGGCAAGGCGGCCGTGCGGACGTCGATCTCACAAGATGCGAAGACTTTCCGCATTGATTTCTCCGATCTCGCCAACGGGTTCGACCTGCTGGCGGTTGCCAACGTGCCCACGGTTCGCAAAGGCCGGCGAGCTGAAGGTCGTGATCGATGCGATCAAACGCTTTACCGGCGCGCCGGGCGTGATCGTGGTGGCGCACAGCCTCGGCGGGCTCGCAACGCGCGCCTACATCCAGGGCATCGGACTGAATCGCGACGGCGCGACCATCACATACGGAAATGATGTGGCGGCGTTAGTCATGATCTCGACGCCCAACCAGGGCAGCGTCCTCGCGAACCTATCGGGCAAGCCGGAGGCCCAGGAATGCGTGATCGCCGACACGGCAAACCTGCGGGACCTCCAGCCCACCTCACAGCTGGTGACCGCCCTGAATGGCCAGCCCTGGCCGGCCGCTACCGCGGTGCACTCAATCGTCTCTAACAACAGCGGCCGCAACAGCGATGATGTGGTCACCACAACCAGCCAGGACTTGATGGCGATTGCGCGATACGCGACGGTGCCAGAAGCGAAGCGGTGGCTGCAGACCTTTGATCGCGACGGCATCCTGCATCTGCGCGTGCACAACGAAGCGACGACCGTCGCGCTCTTTACGGGCATCATCACCGACATCGACAACGGCGTGGTGCGCTAGCGACGAGCGACGCGCGAGTTTCGAGCGTTTTCACCAACCGAAAACCAAGATGACTTGTGCCGGTGCTGATCTCTCCCTTGCCGCGCGTGCCGACGATGTAGCGGGAGCAGTACTGATCCGTGCAGAGGAACGAGCCGCCGCGATGCGTGCGTTTCTTCGCCGTCGGTTCATCGGGATCAAACGATTCGGCCGGGCCCTGAGGATTGCGCGCCACGCCGCCCATCGCCGCAAGCTGTGCGTAGTAGTCCGGGCGATACCAGTCGCTGGTCCATTGCCACACATTGCCCGCCATGTCGTAGAGGCCGTACCCGTTCGGCGGATATTGCGCGACCGGCGAGATGCCGGCATGACCGTCCTCTGCCTTCTCGCTGCTTTTCACCGGGAAGTGTCCCTGGTAGGTGTTGGCCATCCATTTGCCGCCGGGCTGAAACTGTGAGCCCCAGACAAACGGTTCACCACTCAGGCCGCCGCGCGCGGCAAACTCCCACTCCGCTTCGGTCGGCAAACGCTTGCCCGCCCAGTTGGCATACGCAAGGGCGTCCTCATAGGCCACGTGCACGACCGGATAATTTCCCTTGCCCTTGATGTCGCTCTCCGCGCCCAGCGGGTGTCGCCAATTCGTGCCCTTCCCGTAAGCCCACCACTGCAGGTGATCGTTGAGAGGGACTGGGCGATCGGTCGGCGCAAACACCACCGAGCCGGCCACCAACGCCTCGGGCGGAGCGCCTGGGAAATCCTCAGCGCGCGGCTTGCGTTCGGCCACCGTGACGTAACCGGTCGCTCTCACGAACGCCGCAAAGTCGTCGTTGGTGACGTCGGTGGCATCCATCCAGAAGCCATCGACGTAGACGCGGTGAATCGGGCGGGAGTCCCGGGTGGCCTGCATGCCGACTTCGCCCATGCCGGGCGAATCCTGCGCGCCCATCGAGAACTCGCCGCCGGGGATCCAGACCATGCCCTTTGGCGCGCTGTCCGGCGCTGCCGCCAGGTTCGGTATGGTGGCCTCGAATCGAGATTCGGCCGCGGGAACCGGTGCGGACACTTCGGGGGAAACGGCAGCGGCCGCGGAGACTGGGTTCGACGCCGGGCGGAAGTACGCTGCCCACACAGCGATTCCTGCCAACAAAACAACTATCGACAGAACAGGCATCGACAGCGAAGGCACCGACAGCACAGTGCGTTGCGGCCGCCGCGAATGATTGGGCTTTTTCATTTGCGTCGTATTGGACCTGAAGTCGCAAGGGGCATGCCCGGTGTCGCAGGCGCCGATACCGGCAGTTTAGGCGATTTCTGGCGTGTTTTGCGCGGGGCGAAGACCGGACGCCCACAGACACTGAACGGCGGCTGTGACTGCTCACCGAATACGGTGGCGTCACGTCCGCTCGAACGGGTCAATGACCGTCCAGTCGTTCGTCGTGTCTACCGATAGCGACAGACGTTTCAGCGCGATCGAATCGTCAGTAACGCGCCTTCACGAAGCGGCGGCGCGCAATCGCCTGGTCATCGTCGTATGCGCCCTTGGTCGACCGGCCGGGAAGCTTCACTTTTTCGTTCGGCAGTTTCTTGTACGGGATCACTGAGAGGAGGTGGGCGATGGTGTTGAGCCGCGCGGCCCGTTTGTCGTCCGACCGCACGATGTGCCACGGGGCGATGCGGGTGTCGGTCTTCTTCAGCATCAGGTCGCGCGCGCGTGAGTACCTGTACCAACGTTTGCGGGACGGCAGATCCATCGGGCTCAGCTTCCATTGCCGCAGCGGATCGTTGATGCGGGCTTCAAACCGGCGCTTCTGTTCGTCGTTACCCACTTCCATCCAGACCTTGATGATGGTGGTTCCTCCTTCAATGAGAAACTTCTCGAACAGGGGGCACAGGTCCAGAAATCGCTGTCGCTGCTCCTCCGTGCAAAACCCCATCACGTACTCGACGCCGGCGCGGTTGTACCAGCTGCGATCGAAAATGACGACCTCGCCCTTCGCCGGAAAATGCTGCATGTAGCGCTGTAAGTACACCTGCGACTTCTCGCGGTCGGAAGGAGCGGGCAAGGCCGCGATTCTGAACACCCGTGGGCTCAGACGTTCGGTGATGGCGCGAATCGTGCCGCCCTTGCCGGCGCCATCACGTCCCTCGAAGATGATGATCACTCGCAGGCCCTTCTCCTTGACCCACCTCTGGAGGTGAGCCAGGCGCACCTGCAGTTTATTGAGCTCCTTTTCGTACTTTGCGCGTTTCATCTGTCGCCAGATCTTTCCGGTGGTTGTCCCACCATTGACGTGTTCTGCTGCCACTTCGCGATGATGCCGTCGACGGTCTGGCCGGTCTCGAGCGTTCCGTATTCCCGCTCGAAGCCAATTCGTCGCAGCGCGTCACGCACCTCGCCATGCGCGTCGGCAAGCCGGAACTCGAGGCCGCGCGCCCGAAATGTCTTGTGCAGGTCGGCCAGGAGCTCGGCGCCTGCCAGGTCGATTCTCGGCACCGCGCCGAGAAAAAAGACGATCAACTTCACAGGATCCTGGCGCGCACTCAACAGCTCGAGCAGGCGCTCGCGGACGAACTCCGCATTGAAGTAAAGGAGCGCTGATTCACAACGGACCACCAGCACACCCGGAACGGATTCGTTTTCCGGGTGCCGGACGCGATCGGCGAAATACGTGGTGCCTGGAACCCGGGCCAGCTCGGTGACGCGCGGCCGCGCCGCCTGGCGCAGCAGCAGCACAATCGAGATCGCGGCGCCCAGCAACACGCCATTGACGGGACCCGAACCCAGCACGCCGATCAAGGCCGCGATCGCAACCAGGAACTCCGCTCGGCTGAATCGCCAGATGTGCTGGAGGGCGTGAATGTCAACGAGGCCCATCACCGCCGCGAGCACGATGGCCGCCAGCACCGGCTGCGGCAGGTTCCGCAACAATCCCGATGCAAAGAGCACGACGATCACAGTGAAGACGGCGGCCACGAGGCCCGACACCGGTGTCCGGGCCCCGGCACTCTCGTTGACGAGCGATTGCGACATGCCGCCGCTCACCGGGAAGCCGCGGCCGAGTCCCGCGGCGAGATTCCCGGCGCCAATCGCCAGCAGCTCCTGATTCGCGTCGAACCGATTGCCGTGCTTCTGGCCGAACATGCGGCCGATGGCGGACGTCTCAACGGCGGCGAGGACGAAACCGGCCAGCGCGATCGGCAGCAGCTCGTTCAGATCGCGACGGCTCACGGCCGGCAAACCGAGAGCGGGCAGGCCCTGCGGCACTTCTCCCAGCAACGCCACGCCCCGCGCATCGAGGTCCATGAGTCGAGCCGCCAGCATGCCGGCCACGACCACGAGAAACGCCACCGGGCGGTTCTTGAGCCAAAGCTTGCCCGCGATAAGCATCGTCAGTGCGCTGACGCCGACAAGCAGAGATACTCCGTTCGTGTCGCCCAGATGAGCAACGAAGTAGGCCGAGCGCTCCCAGAAATCGCCGTGCGTGCCCTTGAACCCGAACAGTTTTGGCAGTTGCGTGCTCGCCAGATACAGGGCCAGACCGCCTTTGAACCCAACCAGCACCGTCTCCGAGAAGAAGCCGATGGCATTGCCGGCACGGGCCAGCCACGCCGCCAACGCAATCGTAGCGATCATCAAGGTCACGCATGCCGCGAGGGCCGCATGGCGTGCCGGATCACCAGCGCTGAGATCGCCAACCGACGCGCCGATCAGCAGCGACAGTGCGGAGGTGACCGTAATGACCGTCTGCTTCGAGCTGCAGAAGATCCAGAACACCAGCCCCGAAAAGAGGCAGGCGTACAGCCCCGCTTCAGGCGCGAGTCCCGCCAGCGAGGCGTCGCCGATGCCGGCGGGCAGCAGATACGCAGCCAGCGTCAGTCCCGCCACGAGATCCGGCCGCAGCCACTCGGCTCGATAGTCGCGCACCCACCGCAGCGCCGGGAGTCTCTCCTGGCCCATTGGTTCAAAACGTCACAGTGACGGTAAG
This sequence comes from uncultured Acidimicrobiia bacterium, assembly GCA_963784445.1. Taxonomy (GTDB): domain Bacteria; phylum Acidobacteriota; class Vicinamibacteria; order Vicinamibacterales; family UBA2999; genus 12-FULL-67-14b. The sequence goes on from CAWARO010000006.1 coordinate 702,186, forward strand.
GATGAACGTGGGCTTCTCGTCGTCCGGGTTCAAGAAATATCCGGCGAGCCCTAGTTTCTTAAACGAGACGCCTGCGAGCAGGCCGCGTTGGATATCGCGATCGGTTTGGTAGGCCCGCGTCCGCTCCGTCACCAGGCCGAACCGAAACCACTCAACGGGCGCCAGCGTCAGCTCCGACCAGTTGTAGAAGAAATTGTCCGAGGAATCGCCGGCGTCGAACACATACTCGCCTTCGCTGTAGAACTCGAGCTTCCACCAGCCTAGTGAGCCTTTGTAGCCCGGCGCGATGCCGTCGGTGGCACCAAACACGGCGCCGAGCATCGGCGTCAGTTCCCACTCCACCGTTTCACCGCCGCTGAAGTTGTAGCCGACCCACGCCGAGCCCGTGTCGAGCGCCTCGTAGTTGTAGCGGGCTTCAAGGTGCAGCCAGTCGCGGTCTGCCGTGAACGCGGGCTGCGCGTAGTTGCCGGCATCGGGGACGAAGTAGGTGGCGGCAGCGACGGAGAACTCCCACGCCTTTGGGTCGGCTTCCGGCGGCGTTTGCGTGGCCGCGGGAATCGGCACATTGGTCGTGGCCTGGGCGAAGACGGCGACGTCCATGAGTGCGATCGCTATGAGGAGGCAGGTCAGTGATCGCACCGTGTTTATCCCCCCAGTGCCATCGTCATGCCGACGAGCATGGACCCGAGCACCACCATCGCGATGCCAACCAGCCACGGGTGGCGACCGGTCATGCGTCCGAAGACATGGCCTAACACGAACAACATCACGATGGCGATGGCATTGGAGGTCCGCAGGGCCGGGCCGGCGTCCGACATGAAGATGAATGGCAACGCCACCGGAAACGTGGAGAGGAACACGAGAACGAACACGCCGAGCGAACCCAGCCAGTCGTCCTTGCTCAAGCGAGCGCGTGTCGGCGGCGCGGGTAGTTGAATCAGCCGCTTGCGGATCATTTCCAGTTCCGCCGGCTGGAGGATCGACGCCACCAGCGGCGGCAACGCGTCCGCAATGCGATCCTGAGCCTCCTGCGGATCGGCGGCCTTGCGCACGGCGTGGAGCGTGATGAGGCCCCGGCCCTTTTCGGCGAGGACGCCCATCAGGTACAACATCCCATCGATGATGCCCCAGGCGACATTGCACCCGAGCGCGCCGATCAGCATCTCGCGAACATCCTCGCGGCCGGCCTCGGCCACGCTGAGGGAACCGGTGAACGTGAGGACCATGATCAACCCGAAGAGGACTTCGGAGACACGATCGATCGGGTCGAGGACTCGAGTGGATGTCATGGTCACACGACTCGCGGTGGCAACATGTAAAGCGTCATGGCGAAGATCGTGTAGACCACCAGCAAGAGCACACCCACGAACCAGGCCGAGCGCCCGCTGTTGGTCACGAGCGAGGCGCTCATCGCGGCGATGAACATCATCACCACGGCACCGGGCCAGAACTGCAGGTTCATCGGCGTCGGGGCGATCACATAACTCAAGAGCACGAGCACCGGCGCGACGAACAGCGCAATCTGCGACGCGCTGCCGAGCGCGATGCCGACGCTCATGTCCAGCCGGTTCTTGCGTGCCGCCGCGAACGCCGAGGCCATTTCCGCGGCCGCGCCAACGATTGCCACGACGATGAAACCAACGAACGCCGGGCTCATCCCCAGCGTCTCCGCCGCTATCTGCACTGACTCGACAAAAATGTGGCTGACCATGGCCACCAGCACCGTCACGCCCGCCAGCGTCGCCAGGGCGAGGCCCATCGGGAACATCGACTCGCCGCCGGCTTCCCCGTGTCCCGCGCTGGCGAACAATTCCTTGTGCGTCTTCAGGGAGAACAACATGCTCAACGCGTACACGACGATGAGCAGGACCGACAGGCCCACGCTCAACTTCTGGGTGAACTCGGCCCCCGCGACCGAGTCCGCTTGAGACAACGCCGACGGAATCAACAGGCCGACCGTGGCCAGGAACAGCAGGCCCGCCTGCATGCGGGCGCTGATGCGGTTGAATTCCTGCTCGTGATACTTGAGACCGCCCAGCAACAGCGAGACGCCGAGCATGAACAACGTGTTGGTGACGATCGCGCCGGCAACCGACGCCTTCACGAGCACAAATTGCCCGGCCCGCAATGCCGTGACCGCAATCACCAGTTCCGTCAGGTTGCCGAGCGTGGCGTTGAGCAGGCCGCCAACCGCATCACCAGTCTTGGCCGCCACAGATTCCGTGGCGTGACTGAGCAAGGCCGCTAACGGCACGATCGCCAGGACCGATAGTGCGAAGAGCAGCGTGTGCGCATCGTGCGCAACTTGCGCGGCGATGAGCACCACGGGCACGAACACCAACAGCCAGAGCAGCTTGTTGTGCTGAATTTCCCTGAATAACGGTTTCATGGCTCCGCAGGCATCCAGCAAGAGGACTGCCACCGATGCGAGACGAATCTCGCGTCCAATACTGAAGAGATTGACACTCACCTGGTCGGCCTGACTGCCCCTTGTCAGGGGGATCACAGCCTGCCGTCACGGATGCGACGAGCGCTCCCGTACACAATTGCGAGCACCGATTTCCGACCATCGATGTCGTTGAACACGGCGCTGAATTTGCAGCCCGATCAGGTTCTGAGCGACCATGACTGACGCCGTCTTTCAAGTTCCGCCGGCCTTCGATTACCTGGCGACCTTGACTTGGGCGTCGAGCGGGGCCTTGGTCGGCATCCGCAAACATTTCGACGTCGTCGGTGTCTTTGTGATCGCGCTGGTCTCCTCAGTGGGGTCCGGCCTGGTGCGTGACGCCTTATTTCTGCAACGCACGCCCGTCCTCCTGACCGATCCCGTCTACTTGCCGCTCATCGCCGGGACCGTGATCCTCTTCGGTCTGTTCTCGGGGCCGCTCACGCGCGTGGCCACGGCCGACACGGTGCAAAAGATGATCGATATCATTGACGGCGTCGGGATCCCCATCTTCGCGGTGATCGGGATGCAGCTCGCCGAAGAGCGCGGCATTCCGGTGACCGGCATCATCTTCATCGGCGTCGTCAACGGCACCGCCGGCGGCTTGCTGCGTGACGTGCTGGTCCGCGACGTGCCGGCCATCCTGCGGCCGGGTCAGTTCGTGTCACTGTTGCTGCTGTGGCGTGTGTGTCGTTCGTGGCACTGAAGCAGTATGCGGATGTCACCGTCTCGCAAGCAGCGTGGGCGGCAATCAGCACCTTCTTTGTCCTCCGCGTGCTGACGATCCGCTTCAATTGGACGACCCGCTCGGTGCTGCCGGAATCGCTCGGCGGCGACCCCGGCGCGTAGCACTCGATTGCGTCTATTGCATGAGGACGACGATGACCGGGCCCCAGGCGGTCAAGAGGATGTTCCCGATCGCATACGGCACGGTGTAACCGAGCACCGGGAGCTTGCTTTGTGATTCGTCCTGGATCGCGCGCAGCGCCGCGGTGATGGTCCCCGCCCCGGCACAGGCGCCCAGCAAGATGACGGGGTTCATCTTCAACACGTGGTAGCCGAATAGCAGCGACACCAGGTGCGGCAGGATTGCCACGATGAACGCCACAAACACCAGGCTCGGGCCGGTCTCGCGGAGGCCAGACACAAATGTCGGACCGGCGTTCAATCCGACGATGCCGATGAACACCGCCAGGCCAACGGTGTCGAAGATCCAGAGCGCCGGCTCGGGGATTCTGCCAAACGTCGGACGCACGGAGCGCAGCCAGCCGAACACCAGGCCCATGATCAGCGCGCCTCCACTCGCGGTCAGCGTGATCGGCAGACCGCCGATATCGAGCGTCAACAGCCCGACGAGACCGCCGACGACGATCCCCAGGCCGAGGAACACGATGTCGGATTCACTCGAGGGACGTTCGATGTAGCCCAGCTCGCGTCCGACGCGTTCCACGTCACGCTGGGCGCCGGCCACGCGGAGCAAGTCCCCTCGATTGATGATCGTTTCGGCATCGAAAGGAATTTCCTCACCGCCACGGATCAACTTGACCAGGACGACACCACGCCCGTGCCGCTCGGCCAGCACCGACAGTTTCTGGTCCTCTGCTTCTCGCTTCGTGACGACGACATCGAGCGCCGCCATTGGGAAGTCGAGCAATTCTGGATCTTCACGTTCGTCGAGAAGCGGCAGGGATCCGCTGAGCAGCACCCTGCGCCGTGCCCCGATCGCCAGCACATCGCCCGACTGCAGCACGGTCGCCGGCGCGGCGTCGAGCAGTTCGGTCCCGCGGCGGATGCGTTCCACGAACACGCGCTCGGGATTCGCGGCCCGCTCGAAATCCGCCACGGTCCGACCCGCGGCGGGGTCGGCGAGCCGGTACGCACGGATGCTCCATTCCTTATAGGCCAGGCGCTCTTCGTGATCCGGCCCGACGCCGTCCGCCGACATCTCGGTCGCCAGTTTTCGGCTCTCCGCCTTCATGTCAATGCGAAGGATGCGGGGACCCATGACCGAGAGAAACCAGACGACGAAGCCAGTGCCCACGAGGTAACTGACCGCATAGGCCACGGGAATGTTGTTCTTCAGTCTCGTCTTCTCGGCCTCCGGCAGATCGAGCCGGTCGATGGTGTCGCTCGCGGTGCCGATCACCGTCGATTCGGTGAACGCGCCGGCCATCAGGCCGGCCGCGGTCCCGGTGTCGTAGTTGAGCAGCTTCGCCGCCACCAGTGTCGTCACGAGACTCGTCACGCAGAGGACCACCGTCAGCGCGACCTGGGGCAGCGCATTTTTTTTCAGGCCGCGAAAGAACTGCGGTCCAACCTTGTAGCCCGTGGCAAACAGGAACAGCGAGAAGAAGACCGACTTGACCGTCGCGTCGACCTTGATGTCGAGTTGTCCGATGAGCACACCCGCGATGAGCGTACCCAGGACGTTTCCGAACTTGAAGGACCCGATCTTGATCCGGCCGATCACGAAGCCGATGGCGAGCGTCAGGAAGATCGCCAGCTCGGGGTGTTCGCGAAGCGAGGTCAGCAAGTAGCGCATGGCGGGGTCCTCAACCCTGGCCGGACATCGAGTGGTTTCGGTTACCGAGGGGACGTGCCCGGGTCGCTCACGTGTTGAGACGGCCCGGTCAGGAGATACCCCTGACCGGGCCATGACTCAGCTGCTCGTTACGTCTTGCCGACGGGCTCTGCCAGCCCGTCTTGCTTGGCGGTCTTGCCGGTGTCCTTTTCGTACTGGTCACGGTAGATGCGCGCAATCGCGCGCAGCGCCCGGCCGATGTCGTCGTACACGTGATCGTTCAGGTTGGCGAACGAGATGCGCACCGACCAGTCCGGCGCCGCAAAGCCGCTGCCGTTGAGCAACACGATGCCGTGGTCCTGGGCCAGCCGGAACACGAGGTCGAGCGGGTGGATGTTCTTCTTCATCCACGCCACCGCTTCGTCGCCGAGGTTCTTGCGGGCGAAGAACTCGAAGTCGATCAGGCCGTAGTAGTAATCGTAGTACTCGTTCTCGCCGAGCTCGATGCCCAGCCCTTCAATCGTGGCCTCGAAGCGCTTCTTGCAGATGCCCAGGGTGGCTTTCTGGTAATCCTTCCTGGTGTCCATCAGCTCGCTGATCGAGAACAGCGACATCATCACTTGTTGCGGCAGCGACAGGCCCGCGGTGTGGTTCAACGCGATGTCGCGGCTGTCGGCGACGATGCGGTCGATGAAGGCGAACTCGCGCGGCTTCAGGGTGAGCCCGCCATAACGCTTGTCGAGCAGCTTCTTGATCGGCTCGGGGTGGTTGGCGATCATCTCGTCGAAGATGTTGTCCTCGTGCACGGCGATCGTGCCCAGGCGCCAGCCAGTGCAGCCGAAGTACTTGCTGTAGGAGTAGACGCCAATGGTGTTCTTCGGGTACACGCCCATCAGCGAACGGAAGCCGGGCACGAAGGTGCCATACACATCGTCGGTCAGCAGGATCAGCTCCGGCCGCTTCTTCAGCACCTCGCCAATCTTGTCGATGGTGGCGGGAGACATCGCCACCGCGTACGGATTGCCGGGATTGACGACGAAGAACGCCTTGATCTTCGGATCGAGCAGCTTCTCGAGCTCCGCGTCCGGATACTGGAACTTGTGATCCTGCTTCGCGTGCACGGGCACGTAATGGAGGTCGTAGTCTTCGAGGTGCGCCATCTCCAGGTACGGCGTGAAGATTGGCACGCCCATCGCGATCGTGTCGCCCTGGTTCAGGAGGCGATTGCTCTTCAGCGACTTGAAGATGTAGCACATGGCGGCGGTGCCGCCCTCGACCGCGTAGATCTTGAACTGGCCCTTCGGGTACGGCTCGCCGCACATCGCCCACTTCAGGTACTCGTGGACGATCTGTTCGTTGTGCACCAGCATGCGGTCGGGCACCGGGTAGTGGTCGCCGATGATCGAGTGGACGAGCTCGTGGATGAACTGGTCGGCATCGAAGCCGAACTTCTTCACCGTCCACGGCGCCATCCGTTGCAGGAACGACGCGCCCGGCATGTCCTGGTGCTTCGTGAGCCAGGCGTCGAGCCGCTCGGCAACGCCTTTCGCCTTCGGCATGCCGCCCACGCCGGGCGGCAGATCGAAGACCCGCTTGCTTTCGGTGATGGCGAACTGCCCGAGCAGGAAGAAGGCCTCGCGCGGTTCGGTGGCGACCCAGTTCGGATTGCCGCGTCCCGCATTCAGGAAGGTGAGCGACGAGTCCTCGGCGGACTTCATGGCGACCTTGGCGACGAAGTCCTTGATCTCGAACGGGCCCAGCTTCTGGTACTGTTTGTAATCCAGGTGTTCCATTGCTTTGTCCTCCAGCGTCAACAATTGCGAGCAGGCCGCGTTACGAGAGCAGGATGATCAGGACCATGCCCCAGATCGTCAGCAACGTGTTGCCGACGGCATACGTCACGGTATAGCCGAGCGCCGGCACCTGGCTCTTGGCCTGATCGCACACCAGACCGAGTGATGCCGTCGTCGTGCGCGAGCCCGACACGATGCCGAGCGTGAGCGCGTCGTGGAAACGGAACACGTATTTCGCCACGAACATGCCGAGCACCAACGGCACCGTCGTCGCGAGCGCGCCCCACAAGAACAGGCCTGCGCCTTGCGTCCTCAGGCCATTCACGAAGCCAGGGCCGGCGGAGATGCCGACGATGGCGATGAAGATGTTGAGGCCGACCGAGTTCATGAACCAGACGGTCGGCGTCGGCACGCGTCCGAATGACGGGCGGACGGATCGCAGCCACCCGCCGATGATCCCCGCGACCAGCGCGCCGCCGGCGGTCGACAGTGTCAGCGGTACGCCGCCAACGTTGAGGACGATCGCGCCGAACAGGGCGCCGACCGTGACGAACAAGCCGACGAACGCCATGTCGGCGACGTCGGTCGCGCGATCGGGGACACCCAGCAGCTTGATGGCTTTGTTGGTGTCCTGCGTGCGTCCGACAATCGTGAACAGATCGCCGCGGTTGATCGTGGTGGTCGGCAAGATGGGGATGTCCGTCGCGGTCGCGCCGCGCGTGATCTTGCGCAGGAAGACGCCGCGCGTCTCCGGCATCTGCACCAGGTCGACCAGCGTCTTGCCGTCGATCGCCTTGTTGCTGACCAGGACGTCGACGCCCTCGACCGGCATCGCCAGCAGCTCCCGATCCTCGACCTCGAGCGCGTTCGGTCCTAGTAACGACACGAGCGCGTCGCGGGAGCCCGCGACCGCCACGACGTCGTTCTCGGCCAGAACGGTATCCGCGGTGGCCTCCTCGATCTTCCCGTTGCGGCGGATACGCAGGACGAACAGGCGTGTCGCCGGCGCCACCGATGTTTTCTCGAGGACTTGCACGCCGCCACCGGCCTGCGCGGCGAGTTGCCGTTGCGCCACCATCGACTCAGCCTCGACGACGCTCAATCCGGCGGCCGCTCCGCCAGGCAGAACTCGGTATGCCCGCACTTCCCAGCGCCGCCACGCCGTGCCGGGGCCGCCAAGTTCCTTCACGCCGCCTTGCTGCTGTTCGTAGTCCTTGCACGCCGCCTCGAGATTGATGCCGAGCAGCTTGGGGCCCAGCACCGCGATGATGACGGCCGAGCCCATCGTGCCGAACATGTAGGTGACCGCGTACGCGACCGGCATGGAGTCGATCAGGGCCTTGGCCTGCTCGGCGGCCATGCCCGCCCGATTGATGGCGTCGGTCGACAGGCCCATCGCGGCGGAGATCGTTTGCGAGCCCGAGTAGAGCCCGGCCGCATAGCCGAGGTCGTAGCCGGCCAGCCTTGCGATCGCGAAGGGGACCAGCAGGCAGAAGAGGCACTGCACCACGGAAAAGAGCGCCTGTGGTACGCCGTCGCGCGCAATGCCGCGAACGAACTGCGGCCCAACGCCGTAACCGACTGCGAACAGGAACATCAGGAACACCGTCGCCTTGAGCGGCTGTGCGATGGTGATCCCGATCTGCCCGATCAGGACGCCGGCCAGGAGCGTCGCGGTGACGGAGCCCAGGCCGATGCCCTTGAACGTGAACTTGCCAAAGTAGTAGCCAATGGCAAGCGTGAGGAAGATCGCAATCTCCGGATACTGCTTCAGCGTCGCAAAGAACCAATCCATGATGATCTGCTCCTAGCTGCCTGCCAGCGCGGGTGCCGGCTTAGCCTTCTCCGACTTGTCCGACTTCTCCGACTTCGCCGCCTTCCCCTCCAGCGCGCTGGGACTAATGAGCTTCAGTCCCAGGGTGGCGTCGTAGCCGTGGATCTCTTTCACGTCCAGCTTGCGCATGAACTCGATCGTGTCGGCCTTGATCACCTGTCCCGGCACCATGATCGGGAAGCCTGGCGGGTACGGGATCACGAAGTGCGCCGAGACCAGCGGCGGCCCGGACTGGATCCGCTTGTCGATCTCGGGGCTCATCAGCTTGATATGCTCGCAGCCGTCGTGGTCGTAGGCCATGTAGAACGCGGTGCGCATGTCGCCCTCGAGCGTCGAGCCCTTCGGGTCGTCGCGGAACCGATCGTGGAAGTGGCTGAAGTTGGGCAAGTTCGGAACGTCCTCGACCAGCGACTTCACCCGCGCCGCAAATGCCGTGCGAGCCGCATCACCGCCGCTCTTGAGACGCTGCTCGATCTCATTGGAGATCTCGACGAGCACCTTGAGCAGGTTGGCCACGTCGCTGCGAGTGTTGTTGATGTTGGTCTGCAGCAGGATCGAGTTGCGCGAGGTCTTGTTGAGCTGAATCTCGTACTCGTTGGCGAGCAGGCCCTTGAACTGGGTGCCGTCGTAGCCGGCGGTCCCGCACATCAGGGTCAGCCGCGTCGGGTCGAGGATGAACTCATCCTCACGGAATGCTTTCGCCGCGTCCGCCCAGGTGGCGCCACCCTCGGTGTAGCTCTTGAGACCGGACTGCCGGAACTCGGCCGGCACCATCTGCTCGACGTCCAGGACCTTGAAGTACTTGGACACGAGCGGATGCGTGTTGACCGCGACGCGGATCTCGATCGCGAGCTGGATGGCCTGCATGACCATCTCGTAGCCTTCCAGTTCCATCTGGCGGCGCGCCACGTCGAGCGACGCGATGATCTGCTGGTTCGGCGACGTCGAGGCGTGCGTGAACACCGCTTCCTTGAAAGCCTGTTCGTGGCGGTGGTAATCCTCGTCAGCGACCAGCACCATCGATCCCTGGCGGAGCGCCGACATCGACTTGTGCGTCGAATTCGTCTGGTAAATGCGCAGCTTGGCCTTGCGCGGATCGGGAATCAGCCGCGTGTCGAGCACCCGCGCGTCCTTCGGATCGAGATCGGCGCCGAGCTGCTTCTCCTGCGCGAGGTATCGCTCCAGATAGGCGGGGTCGGCGAAGGCCTCTTTCAGGGCCGCGCGCGCGCCCATCGCCGTGCGCGGCCGGTAGAGCGGTGACCAGCGAGCGAAACCGAACCAGGCTTCGTCCCACAGGAAGATCAGGTCCGGCTTGATCGCCAGGCACTCTTCCATCACGCGCCGCACGTCGTAGACGTGGCCGTCGAAGGTGCAGTTGGTCAGCGTGACCGTCTTCACCTTGTGGAGCCGGCCCGCCGCCTTGAGATCGAGCAAGCGCCTTCTTGACGTTGCGCAACGGCACGGCGCCGTACATCGAGTACGCCACCATCGGGAAGGCCTCGACGTAGTAGGGCTGTGCGCCCGCGAGCACCATGCCGTAGTGGTGCGACTTGTGGCAGTTGCGATCGGCAATGACGATGTCGCCGGGCTCGAGGAGCGCCTGGTGGACCATCTTGTTGGAGGTCGACGTGCCGTTGGTCACGAAGAACACGCGATCGGCGCCGAAGGCGCGCGCGGCGGCATCCTGGGCCTTCTTGATGTTGCCGGTCGGCTCGAGCAGGCTGTCCAGTCCGCCGGAAGTAGCCGACGATTCCGCGAGGAACAGGTTGGCCCCGTAGAACTCGCCCATGTCGCGGATCCAGTTCGACTTGAAGATCGACTTGCCGCGCGCCACCGGCAGCGCGTGGAACGTGCCGACCGGCTTCGCGGCGTACTTCTTCAGGTTGTTGAAGAACGGCGTGTCGTTGCGCTCGGCCACGCCGGAGAGGATCGATAAGTGAATCTCGAGCGGCTCCTCGACCTCGTAGAAGACGCGGCGGATGCCGGCCGCGGCCGGGTCCGAGATGATCGCGTCGGGCTTCTGGTCGGCGAGCAGGATGATGTCGAGCTCGGGCCGGAAGCCCTTAATGAGTTTCGCCAGCATCGACGCCGTCGGCGCCGGCCGCGCGGTTCTTCAGACTCCGCGGACAGCCGTGACGACAGCAGGCTCTTGAGCAGCGGCACGTCGCGCGAGGATTCGTAGGGGAAGCCGTCGTAGATCACGACCGACTCGAGGTTGGTGTTGAGGATCACGGCGAGCGCCGCGTCTTCGAACGAGCCGACGAACACGGGCTCGTAGACGAACTCGTCCTCGGGACGGCGCAGCTTCCTGATCTGCTGGGCGTGTGTGGCCCAGCGGGAGGGCGGCGTGTTCGTGACGAACAACACCTCGAAGTACGGGTCTCGCGGCACCCTCGACCTTCGCGGCCGGCATCGTCGCGCTCCGGCGTGGCCCCGTCGTCTTCCGGCTCGAATTCACCGGCATCGCTGCGATAGCTCCGCGACATCAACGCCGAGGAGACGCGCTGCACCAGCCGCGCCGTGCCCATCGCGTCGCCCGCCGGCCGCACGCTGCTTGATCGCGTTCATCACCCGGGCGCCCGGGTAGGCCTGGAAATCCTCCAGGGGCAGAAGCGCAGTGAGCGCTGCGTTGCACGCAGCCTGCGAGCCCGCGTCGCCGCGGCTGGTTGGGCTCGAGGCCCACGCCTGCGCGGCCCGGGCAAGGTCGCGCCACAAATCGAGGCGCGCAGCCACTGCCGAAAAAAAGTGGTCGAGTCTGGGTGCCGTAGAACTCTTTGCCATGTGCTGCTCCTGGATTGCTAGGACGGGAAGTTGAAGCGAATTGCGAACTGGATGCGATTGGCCGTGCCCTCTTCGCCACTGGCGACCTCGCGGCGGCCGTAGAGATACTCGACGCCGGCCCACGCCCGGTCGGGCAGGAACCAGTAGAGGAGATTGACGGCGCCGTAGTTGAGTTCCTTGTTGAACAGGGACGGGTAGTACCGGCTCGTCCGGCGTCGTCGTCACGCTGAAGACCGCATTCGAGGTCACTCGCGATGACCAGTAGTGCTCGTAGCCGCCCATGAACGCGGTGAGGCCCACGGGCTGCAGCTCGCCGTTGCTGTCAGGGATCGCGGTCACGCCGCCGCGGTAACGGCCGACGCCGTCGCCGAAGGTGATTTGCCCGTAGGCGTAATCACGGCCGAACGTCTTGACCCTGCCCGACAAGAGGCTGCCCCACAGCGAGACGTCGTCAGGCTCACCAACCGTCGGGCGGAAGCGCGCGCGGCCGAGAAAGGCGGAAGCAAAGACGTGCCCGCGCCCCCCTTCGAACTTGACCCGCGTGGCCAGGTCCGGCATCGAGTACTCGGCCCTGCCCGGCACGTCCGCCGGTGTGGTGATCGATGACTTGTTGTCCTCGACCGCCACGGACCATGACGTCTGGGCGCCGAGCTTCGCCGTGAAGCGCGCCTGCGCCTGCCGGATTGAGGGGAAGGCCATCGGCGACTCGAAGTCGATCGTGTTGGGGAAATTCGCGTCGTCCACGAAAGTGGACCAGGCCTGTCCCGCCATCAGGCCCTTGTAGCTCCCAAAGGCCTGGCGCAGGCGTATCACATTGCCGCTGCCGTAGAAGTCGGTTTCCAGGTACATCCGTAACTCGCTGCCCTCGACCGGGCCGCGCATGTCGAGAGTCAAGCGCGTCTCGCGGGCATGAACCTGCGAGTTGGTGCCCTCGCTCCCATCAACCGGGATGGTGCGCGGGTCGAAGCTGTCTTCGGAGGTAATCGGATCGAAGTCCCGGATCACATCGAGCTTGATTCGTCCTCCGGGCTTGAAGACGAACGATCCGATCCTGAAGCCATCGAATTCCGGTTGCGCGGCTGGCGTCTGCGCGTCGGCCGAGCCGATCGCGACCAGGAGAACCGTCGCTGCCACGACCCCCCTCAACACACCGATCCTTGTTGCTTGAACCCGTCGCATCGCCAACTCCTTCACCCTTCTGGGGGTTGTTTCGAGACCATTGAGCAATTCGACTGCCATCGCCGCGGGCGAATCTGGGCCCAAAAGACTCAATGAAAAGAGGTCGCCCGAAGTGTCTTTACCGGCCCTCGTCAGCGCCCTCACAACATGCCGTCACGGACCAGGGCAGCGGAGAACTGCCGACATCGCGGGAAGCCAGCTTTGGGCCCATCCGCGCTCGCTAGGCGCGGCTCCGAACTTGCAATGAGCCGCCCGAATGAATGGGTCCCACGCGGCGCTGGCGGTTGCCGTCCTGGCGCTCGGAGTGGCGCTCGGGCTCGGCTCGTACACGTTTGCCTATGCGCGCGGCTGGTCCTACATGACCGACGATCCCCGCGCGTGTGCGAACTGCCACGTGATGAACGAGCAATACGACGGCTGGATCAAGAGCAGCCATCGCTCGGTCGCGGTCTGCAATGACTGTCACGTGCCCCACAGCATCGTCGGCAAATACGTGACGAAGGGGACCAACGGCTTCTGGCACTCCTACTACTTCACGACCGGCACGTTCCCCGAGCCCATTCGCGCGCTGCCGAAGAGCCGGAAGATCGCCGAGGCCAACTGCCGCCGCTGCCACGAGCCGATCGTCCAGGCGATGGGCACGCCCTCACATTCCGGTTCGACGCGACATCTCCTGTATTCGTTGTCACGGGTCGGTGGGCCATCTGGAACTTCTTTCGACCAACGTCGCCGATTCGACGAGGTGAACCGTGTCCGACCAGAAACCAAGGGGAATGCGCGGGTGGAGTCGGAGCGCTGTGCTGACCGTCGCCATCGTCGACGGCGCTCGGCACCGCGGCGATCGCGGCCCTGCTCGTCAACATCCTGGAGAAGAAGGGCGAAGCACAGAACTCGTTCTTTCGCGTCGTCGAGTTGACGGACGACACTGACGATCCGGCGATCTGGGGCAAGAACTTTCCGCTGCAATACGACGGCTACCTGCGCACCGTCGATCAGCAACGAACGCGCTACGGCGGCAGTGAAGCCATGCCGCGGACGCCAACGGAAGCCGACCCGCGCTCGATCGTGGCGCAGTCGCGCCTCGACGAGGACCCCCGGCTGAAGACCATGTGGGCGGGCTACGCCTTCGCCACGGATTTCCGCAAGAAGCGCGGTCACGCATACATGCTCGAGGACCAGAGCTTCACCGAGCGCGTGCAGCACTTCAAGCAGCCGGGCACCTGCATCCACTGTCACGCGTCGGTGTACGTGCCCTACAAGAAGGCCGGGAACGGTGACTTGATCAAGGGCTTCGAACACTTCAACCAGATGCCGTATGCGGAAGCGCGCAAGTCCTTCACCCATCCGGTGGCGTGCATCGACTGTCACTCACCCGACACCATGGCACTGCGCGTCACCCGGCCAGGTTTCCTCGAGGGCATTCGCGCCCTGAAGGCCGGCGAAGGTGTTCAGGATTACGACGTGAACACGATGGCGACGCGGCAGGAGATGCGCGGCTTTGTCTGTGGCCAATGTCACGTCGAGTACTACTTCAAAGGTGCGGAGAAGCGGCTCACCTATCCGTGGGCCAAGGGCCTGAAGGTCGAACAGATCTACGAGGTACTACAAGGAGGTGGGCTTCACCGACTGGACCCACGCCGAGACCGGAGCGTCGAACCTAAAGGCGCAGCATCCCGAGTTCGAGATGTGGAACCAGGGCATTCACGCGCGCTCAGGTGTCACCTGCTCCGACTGCCACATGCCCTACATGCGGGAGGGCGCCCAGAAGATCACCGACCATCACGTGCGGAGCCCGCTGCTGAACATCAACCGCGCCTGCCAGACGTGTCACAAGTGGCCCGAGGAGGAATTGCGCGGTCGCGTGGAAGCGATACAGCAGCGCACCGTCGCGCTCCGGAACCGGGGAATGGATGCGCTGATGGCGCTGGTCGCCGACATCAAGAGCGCCAAGGCCGCGGGAACGACGGGTGCCGCGATGACCGCCGCGCTCGAATTTCAGCGGCATGGCCAGTTTTATCTCGACTTCGTCGAGTCGGAGAACTCGAACGGCTTCCACGCGCCACAGGAATCGGCGCGCATTCTGGGAGAAGCCATCGACTACCTGCGGCAGGGGCAGTTGGCGTTGCGGCCGTCGCACGCGCCGGCGGCGCCATCCCCCGGCCAGCGCTGACAGCGGAGAATCTGTCTTCGCGAGCGCTAGCGCAGCCAGGCGAAGTTGTAGCCGGCGGCGATCGCGGTGAAGTCCGCGCCGATCGTCGTGTAAGCGCCGCGACTCACCGACACCCGAATGGCCTGGCGACGTGTCAGCCCCTTTGAGAACGTCGCCCCGATGCGCGAGTTGGTCTGGAGGTCGAGGTTGCGGTTCCCGCCGATTGTCGTTTGTCCGCCCCTGTAGAAGTTGGCGTCGGCGGCGAGCCACATCGCCTGTGTGAACTTGTAGGTGAGATGGACTTGCGTTGCGAGGATGGCGTCCTGCTCCCGCGTGCGGCCGCCCAAAAAATCCGTATTATCGGTAAACAGCCACACGCCCGCCATCACTTCCACGACCCACTTGCCGTTCGTGCGCGCGAAGCCGAGCTCGGGCTTGAACGACCATCGATTGGTGCCGAGGTTGATCAGCTGTGCTGAATCGTATTGTCCGAGCGGCGGCGCCACCGTGAGGCTGACGCCGACAATGGTGCGCCACTGGTACGACGCGTACTCTTTGGGCGTCATGGCCGGCGCGCCGTAGAGATTGACCGCGAACTTTAGCCTCGGATCGCCCTGTCCGAATCGGCCGACCTCGGCGAACTCACCGAGGTACAACCCCTCGAGGTGGCCGGCCACAATCGGCACCATCAAGCTGGCGTTGGCCGATCGTCCGGCCACCGCGAACGAACCCGCGAACGCCAGCGCCGTCGTGTTGATCGTGGCACTGGCTTCATCAATGGGGGCGCTGGGGTCGAACGCGAGGTCACCCCAGTTGATGCTGTTGGCGACCGTGACAATGTTCAGGCCTTTGGGGAGGGGCCAGTACGCGCCAGGCTCGAGCTCCTGCGCCGTCGCGCCGACGGGAAAAAGCAGGGCTGCGGCCACCACGAGCGCCGCGGAGTGCCAGCTCAATCGGGTTCAACCGTGGCGTGCGGGCGCAACCAGTAAGCCTTGGGACGCAGCTCGCCCAGCACATGCGTTCCGGAGCGGCCCAACCCGCTCCGCCGGAACTCGGCGAACGATTCGCGATCGCGCCACTCGACCAGGCTGACAACGCTCTCGCCGTCTTCGCTCAGGAAGACGCGGCCGCCGACAAACCCGGGCATGCTCCTGAGCGTGGCTTCCGCCATCCGCAGCAGCGTGTCGGCCTGGCCGACCTGTGCGGCCGCGGTCGACGGGTAGATCACGAGCGCGACGAACGGCTCTCCAGAGTCCACGTGTTCTCTCTTTGATGAATCGGGAAACGATTCAGCGGGCATCATCATCATTGCGGCACCAGTGTCAGTTGGGCTTTGACGGCGGCGACCACGTTGTCGACCGTGAAGCCATATTCCTTCTGCAGCGACTTCAACGGCGCGGACGCTCCGAAGGTCTGCATGGCGATAACCTTGCCGGATCGGCCGACGTAGCGCTCCCAGCCGAAGGCCGAGGCCTGCTCGATCGCGACCCGCGCCGTCACCTTCGGCGGCAGGATGCTGTCGCGGTACGCCTGTGACTGATGCTCGAAGATGTCCCACGACGGCATCGACACCACGCGCGCGCGCACCCCCTCCGCGCGCAGCGTCTCGTACGCCTCTACCGCCAGCGCGATCTCGCTGCCCGTGGCGATCAGGATGACGTCGGGGGTGTGGCCCGGCGCGTCAGCCAGCACGTAGGCGCCACGGGCAACGCCGGCCGCCGAGGCGTACTTGCGACGATCGAGCGTTGGCAGCGGTTGCCTCGACAGCACCAGCACCGCGGGCTGATGCCGCAGCGGCATGATGTAGCGGTAGGCCTCGACCACCTCGTTCGCGTCGCCGGGCCGCAGCGTGACCAGGCCCGGGATCGCGCGCAGCGAGGCGAGGTGCTCCACCGGTTGATGCGTCGGGCCGTCCTCGCCGTCACCCATCGCATCGTGCGTGAAGACGAAGACCGTGGGTAATTCCATCAACGCCGAGAGCCGCATCGCCGGTCGGGCGTAGTCACTGAAGACAAAAAACGTCGCGCCGAACGGCCGCAACTTCGACAGCGACAGGCCGTTCATGATCGAGCCCATCGCATGTTCGCGAACGCCGAAGTGCATGTTTCTGCCGCCGGGGCTGGCGGCCTGCAGATCGCCGGCGCCGGCGAAGGTGAGCGTGGTCTTGTTCGACGGACCGAGGTCCGCCGACCCGCCGAGCAACCAGGGCACGCCTTGCGCGAGCACGTTCAGGACCTTGCCCGACGCTTCGCGGCCCGCCACCCCTTTCGGGTCGGCCGGGAACACCGGCAGGTTGGCATCCCAGCCGGCCGGCAAGGCACGCCGCTGCATCTGATCGATCTCCGCGGCCAGGTTCGGATGCTCGATGCGATACGCGGCGAATCGCTCATTCCACGCACGGCTCGCTTCGGCGCCGCGGGTGCCGATGCCGGCGGCGAAGTGTTCGCGAACGCCGTCGGGCACCAGGAACTGCGCGTCCTCCGGCCAATCGTAGACGCGCTTGGTGAGGCGGATTTCCTCCTCACCGAGCGGCTCGCCGTGCGCAGCCGCGGTGCCTTGCCGGTTCGGCGAGCCGTAGCCGATGCTGCTATCGAGAATAATGAGCGTAGGCCGGCCCTTGGTCTGTTGAAAGACACGCACCGCATGCTCGATGCGTTGGAGGTCGTTGGCATCGCCAACCCGCAACACGTTCCAGCCATACGCGAGAAAGCGGGTCGCCACATCCTCGGTGAAGGCGATGTCGGTGCTGCCTTCGATCGTGATCTGGTTGTTGTCGAAGATCCAGCAGAGGTGATCGAGGCCAAGGTGTCCGGCAAGCGACGCGGCTTCCGACGCCACGCCTTCCATCAGGCAGCCGTCGCCACACACTGCGTAGATGTTGTAGTCGTACAACTCGAAGCCTGGACGGTTGTAGCGCGCGGCGAGCCATCGCTCCGCGATCGCCATGCCGACGCTGGTCGCCACCCCCTGGCCAAGCGGTCCGGTCGTGGCTTCGACACCAGACACCAGGCGGTACTCCGGATGCCCGGGCGCCTTGCTGCCGAACTGGCGAAACCTGCGAATGTCGTCCAGCGTGACCGACGGCTCGCCGAGCCGCTCGTAATCAGCATTGACCGCGCGTGTGCCGGTCAGGTGCAGCAAGGACCACAGCAGCATCGAGGCGTGCCCGTTCGAGAGCACAAAGCGATCGCGGCCGGGCCAGATCGGATCGTGAGGATCGAATCGCATCACGCGATTCCACAACGTATAGACCAGCGGCGCGAGCGCCATCGGTGTTCCCGGGTGTCCTGAATTGGCGGCCTGCACCGCGTCCATCGAGAGCGTGCGAATGGTGTTGATGGCGAGCTGATCCAACTGGGTGTTTGTCATCGCGACACCATCGCAAGCATGCTCTTCTTGTTGGACTGAATGGCGTCGGTGGCATTCGCCGTGCCGAACGCTTGCACGAGCGTCGCGACGAGCGCCGTCCATCCCGTCTGATGACTGGCGCCGAGGCCGGCGCCGTTGTCGCCGTGGAAGTACTCATAGAAGGGAACGTAGTCGCGCCAGAGCGGGTCGCGCTGAAACCTCTCCGTGCCGCCGAACACAGCGCGGCGTCCGTTCTGATCACGCTCGAAAATGCGCTGCAGCCGATTGGAGATCTCCGTCGCGACCTCGAAGAGCGTCAGCTGGTGACCCGAGCCCGTGGGGCATTCCACAACGAAGCCGTCGCCGTAGTAAGCATGGAACTGGTACAGCGCGCGAATCAGCAGGACGTTCATCGGCATCCACACGGGACCGCGCCAGTTGGAGTTCCCACCGAACATGCCGGTGTCCGACTCGGCCGGCTGATAGCCCACCGAGTACGCTCGTCCAGCGACGTCCAGCGCGTAAGGATTCCTCTCGTGCCACTTCGATAGCGAGCGGATGCCGTACGGACTCAGAAACTCCTCTTCGTCAAGCAGTCGGGACAGGATCCGTCGCAATCGATCGGCATCGACCAGCGCCGATATGGTCCTGCCCTTCGCATTGATATGCTCCGGGCCAAGCGGATGAACACCGCCGAGGAGCTCCGGAATGTGGCCGAAGCGCGCCTGCAGGGACTTGACCACGCGCGGCACCCGCTCGCGCTGCGCCTTCTCGATGACGGTGGTGGCGCACAGCGGCAACAAACCAACCAGCGATCGCACTTTCAGGCGCGACGCTCCGCCATCCGGCAGGCGCAGCACGTCGTAATAGAACCCGTCGTCCTCGTCCCACATGCCATCGTGACCAACCTTGTTCAGGGCCACGCCGATCCACAGGAAGTGCTCCGCGAACTTGAACACCAGGTCGTCGTAACTGGGATCGTGTTCGGCGAGCTCGAGCGCGATCTCGAACATGTTCTGGCAGAACAACGCCATCCACGCGGTGCCGTCGGCCTGCTCGAGATGGCCGCCGGTCGGTAGCGCCGCGCTGCGATCGAAGATGCCGATGTTGTCGAGACCGAGGAAGCCGCCTTCGAACACGCTCTTCCCCAGGCGATCCTTGCGATTCACCCACCACGTGAAGTTGATGAGAAGCTTACGGAAAGCGCGCTTGAGGAACTCGACGTCGCCGTGACCGCGCCTCGCCTGGTCCATGCGGTACTGGAACAGCGTCGCCCAGGCGTGCACGGGAGGGTTGACGTCGCCGAAATTCCATTCATAGGCGGGCAGCTGCCCGTTGGAGTGCTGAAACCGCGGCTTCAGCATCAGCTCGAGTTGATGCTTGGCGAGGTCGGGATCGACCGGCGTGATCGCGACGGCGTGAAAGGCGAGGTCCCAGGCCGCATACCAGGGGTATTCCCACTTGTCAGGCATTGAGATGACGTCGTCGTTGTACATGTGAAACCAGTGGCGGTTTCGGACCGGGGAAGAGGACGGGGAATCGAACGGATTCACGCCGTGCTCGCGGAGCCACATGTTGACGTCGAAGAAGTAGTACTGCTTGGTCCAGAACAGGCCGGCAAAGGCCTGCCGCATGATCGCGGTCGTATCCTCGCTCGCGGACTCGGGCGTACAGGTCCGATAGAACTCGTCCGCCTCCTGGCGCCTGGCGGCGAGCGTCGTGTCGAACGCAGCAAATGGCTGTGTGGCCGGCGTATCGGTGAGGCACAGCCGCACCGACACCGACTGGCCGGCGCCGACCTCGAGACGGTAGTGGGCAGCGGCCTTGGTGCCGGCCTGCGCGGGGTTAACGGCGTCCGTGTCGCCATTCACCACGAAAGCATGGAACGCGTCTTTCACGAATGGGGCCGCGTTGGGCGCCGCGAACAGGCGCGCGGTGTTAGTTTCGTTCTCGGTAAACAGCAGCGACGGCGTGTCGTCACCGTAGAACCAGCGGGCGCCGAGCTCGGGGTGGGACGCCGCGACGAGGCTCGTGCCGGGCGGGGCCTTCGCGGCGGTCAGAATCGGTTTCTCTGGTCCGGACCACCACGACCAGGTGTTCCGAAACCACAATGTTGGCAATACATCAATCGTCGCCGTCTCCGGGCCCCGGTTCGTGACGGTGATCTGGATGAAGCATTCTTCCGGAGAGGACTTGGCGTATTCGACGACCACGTCGAAATAGCGATCCTCGTCAAAGACCCCAGTGTCGATGAGCTCGTATTCGTAATCCTGCCGCGTCCGGCGGGCATTGCTCTCGATGAGATCTGCGTATGGGAACGCGGCGTGCGGATATTTGTAGAGCCACTTCATGTACGAATGCGTCGGCGTGGAATCGAGATAGAAGTAGTACTCCTTCACGTCCTCGCCGTGATTGCCTTCGCCGTTGCTCAGGCCGAAGAGGCGCTCCTTGAGAATCGGATCGTTGCCGTTCCAGAGCGCGACCGCGAAACACAGCCGCTGCTTCAGATCGGAAAAGCCCGCGAGGCCGTCCTCTCCCCAGTGATAGGCGCGCGAACGCGCGTGGTCGTGCGGAAAGTGGTTCCACGCATCGCCGTTCTCGCTGTAGTCCTCGCGGACGGTGCCCCATTGCCGCTCGCTGAGATACGGCCCCCATTTCCTCCAGGGCGCATCCCACTCGGGGGAGGCCGACAATCGTGAGCGCTCAGCCGATGGTGCTGCGGCCGGTCCGTCGACCTCAGGCATGCGCGTGCTCCTGTATGTTGGGATCCGCCCAGCCCCCCGGCGGGACGACCTCGTCTGCGCGATGCACCGGCCATGTGCCCGGCTCGTACTCGCGAACCGGCGTCGTCATCGTCAGCAGTGGATCGACAATGCGCCATGCTTCTTCGACGTAGTCCATCCGCGCAAACAGTGTGGCGTCGCCTTCTAGGGCATCGCCAAGGACGCGCTCGTAGGCGGCCCGCTCCTCGGCACCGGGCTGCCGGCTCGCGACCAGCTCGGCCCGTTTCCCGATCATTTGATCCGCGTCGTCCATCGCCGTGACGCCGAATGCCACCATCTGTCGCGGCACGATCTGAAACCGGAAGTAATTCGATCGGGGAATCGCCGTCGGGAACACGGTGGGTGGCTGCCGTAGCCGGATGACGACCTCGGTACTGGTCACCGGGAGGCACTTGCCGGCGCGGATGTAAAACGGCACTCCCTGCCACCGCCACGAATTGATGTGCAGGCGAACCGCAGCGTATGTCTCGGCCTGCGAATTGGCGGCGACGCCGCGCTCGTTCCGATAGCCGCGGAACTGTCCGCGAACAATGTCGCCAGGCTCGAGCGCGGGAATCGACTTCAGGACCTTCACCTTTTCGTCGCGCAACGACTCGCTATCCATGCGCGCCGGCGGTTCCATCGCCAGGTTGCTCAGCAGCTGGAACAGATGGTTCTGGATCACGTCGCGGACCGCGCCGGTGGCGTCGTAGAAACTGCCGCGGCCCTGGACGCCGAAGTCCTCCGCCATCGTGATCTGCACGCTTTCCACCAGCGTGCGGTTCCAGAACGCTTCGAACACTGGGTTTGAGAACCTGACGAACAGCATGTTGTGAACGGGGCGCTTGCCGAGGTAGTGATCGATCCGGAAGATGTCGCGCTCGACGAACGCACCAAGCAGGATCCGATTCAGGTCGCGCGCGCTCGGAAGGTCCTGGCCAAACGGCTTCTCGACCACCACGCGCGCGCCTTGCGCACAGCCCGATCGCGCGAGCTGCTCGACGACGGGTCCGAACAGCGGTGGCGGAATCGCCAGGTAGTGCGCGGGATGTCGCGCGCCGCCAAGCTCGCGCCTGACGGCCTCAAAGGTGGCGGGCTCCTGATAATCACCGTCGACGTATCGAAGCGATGCGCACAATTTGCCGAAGGCGGCACGGTCGAGGCCACCGTGCTTCTCGAGGCTGTCTTGCGCCCGCGCGCGCAACTGGTCGAGGGTCCAACCGGCCTTGGCGACGCCGATAACCGGCACCGCGAGCTCACCGCGCTGGACGAGGGCCTGCAGAGCGGGGAAGATTTTCTTGTAAGCCAGATCGCCGGTGGCCCCGAAGAATACCAGCGCATCGGAACGGATGTCGCTCATGGTCATGCCCGCATCACGCGGGCACTTCGTGGGTTTTTTCCACGTGCCCGCCGAACTGAAAGCGCATCGCCGATAACACCTGGTTCTGGAAATCCGCTTTGTCGCGCGAGCTGAAACGTGCATACAGCGCGGCCGTCAGCACGGGGGCGGGCACCTCTTCGTCGATGGCCGCCATGATCGTCCAGCGGCCCTGGCCGGAATCCGAGACGCGGCCGCCAAACTTCGAGAGCGAGGGATCCTCGTGCAGTGCGGTGGCCGTCAGGTCCAGCAACCAGGAGGCGACGACACTGCCGCGCCGCCATAGTTCCGTAATTTCGCCGACGTTGAAGTCGTACTGATAATGGGCGGGCTCGCGCAGCGGCGTCGTTTCGGCATCGACGGTCTGCGACTGCTTGCCGACGTTGGCGGCGCGCAGGATGCCGAGGCCTTCGGCATAGGCCGCCATGAGTCCGTACTCGATGCCGTTGTGCACCATCTTGACGAAGTGCCCCGCGCCATTTGGCCCGCAGTGGAGATAGCCCTGTTCGGCAGTGCCGCGCCCCAGTTCCCGGTTCGGCGTGCGGGGGATGTCGCCGATGCCAGGCGCCAGCGTGTTGAACAATGGATCGAGATGCTGCACAGTGGCCGGTTCGCCGCCAATCATCATGCAGTAGCCACGCTCGAGGCCCCACACGCCGCCGCTGGTCCCGACATCGACATAGTGAATGCCCTTCGCGGCGAGCGCCTTCGCCCGACGGATATCGTCGACGTAATGTGAGTTGCCGCCGTCGATCAGGATGTCGTCCTTGTCGAGCAACGGCACGAGATCACCAATGCTCGCGTCGACCACCGCTGCCGGCACCATCAACCAGATCGCGCGAGGCTTATTCAGCTTCTGGACCAGCTCAGACAGCGAAGCGGCGCCCTGCGCGCCTTCCCCGGCCAGCTCCTTTACCGCCGCGGGATTGCGATCGTAGACGACGCATGCGTGGCGATTGCGTTGCAGACGGCGCACGATGTTCGCGCCCATCCGGCCAAGACCGATCATTCCGAGTTGCATCATCGACTCCTTCTCGCACTCGACGCTTTCTCCCACAGCCGAAAGCCGCCGGTGAACGCATAACTGTTGTTGCCCAGACGGCAGCCCTTCGGCAGCGTCTTCAACCGCTTGGCGTTCCCGCCGCCGAGGACGATGTCGTCAGGACTGAGCGCGTCAATCAGTCGCGCGGTGCCGTACTCGACATGCTGCTGCCACTTCTTCCGCCCGCGCAGCTGCAACGAGCGAACACCGAGATAGTGCTCCCACGTGCCGTTCTTGTACGGGAGGTGCGCCAGTTCCATGGGGATGACCACGCCATCGGCCACCAGTGCCGCGCCGAGGCCGGTGCCGAGGCCGAGGAACAGCAACAGGCCGCTCTTGTAGCTGCCGAGCGCCTGCATCGCCGCGTCGTTGATGATCTGGACGGGGCATCCGAAGGCACCTTTGAAATCGAACTTGACCCATCCCTTGGCGAGATTGTGCGGTTCAGTGGTGATGCGGCCATGGACGATGCGTCCTGGATAGCCGATCGTCACCGCATCGTACTGCCACTCCGCGGCAAGCTCTTTCACGTCGTCGACCATTTGTTTCGGCGTGAGCTTTCGGCCCGACGGAAACTTGCGCGCGGTCTGCTGTCCGGTGGCGAGGATCTTCACGTTGGTCCCGCCGATGTCCACAACCAGCACCCGCATGCGCGCGTCTCCCAGGCCGCCGTGTGTATCGCGGGCGGTGCCTACTTGGTCTTCTTGACCTCCTTCAGCTGAACGACCTCCGCGCCATAGTCCTCGACAACGAACGCGGCCTGATTCATCTTGATCTTTGCGGCAGGCGCGATGGTGCCAGTGCCGTTGCCCTTGGCATCGACCGTGATGTCAATCACCGCAAACTCATAACCCGCTTGTGGCTTGGCGCCCGGCACGCCGGCGCCGAGAAACAACAGCGGCTGATCGGTGATGATCGTCACCAGCCGGCCGTCGCCGATCGCGCGCTCCAGGGTGAGTCGCGTTGGCGTGGCCTTGCCCGTCCCGATCTGAACGGTGCCAGTGGGCGCGACACCCACGAGCGCTTTTCGCAACGCCGCCGGGCCGCCGGACGTGAACGCGGCGACGAGTCCGTCCGCCTCGCTTTGGGACATCTTGCGGGCGATCGAGATGGTTACCGGCGCGCTCGCCGATGCGCCGGCCGCGGTCTTCACGGCCGCTGTGGCCGTAAACACTTCGGCAGTCCCCTGTGCACGCAGGGACGCGGGCGCCATCAGTACGACGCCGGAAATCACGATGGTGCCAATCATCCTGGATGTGACGGTCATTTTTTTCCTCTCCCGACTGTGAATGCAGCGACACCAACCGACAGCAATCCACATGCCGCTGCTGGGCGTGCCGGGAGCCAAGAGATCATGAGCACGACGCGACGTGGGGCCAGCCTGCCCCAGCGGGCCGTGACAGACAACAGCCGGCAGTGAGGAACTCGTGGCCGGCCCTACCACACGCGGTGATTGCGCGAGGCATGCGGCTGGCACGGCCCGTGCTCAGCCGATGCTGCAGGTAGGTTTGATGATGTCGAATCCTCGTGCTCTCAATGCACCGACCGCGGCGCATGGCGCCTCGCGTGCCGTCTTCGCCGTCGTGCTCGCCGGCCTATGGTCGCTCGGCCTGCCAGCGACGGCACAGGCCTCCCTGCTGTCGCCCGAAGCCGAAGACGCCATGGCGAAATACGTCGCGATCTTCGCGCTCTGCTTCGTGCCCGTGGTTCTGATCGTTCTGTTCTGGATGGTGCACGTGATGCCTGAGAAGATCGCGCATAAGCGGCATCATCCGCAGGCCGAAGCCATCCACACGTTGTGCCTGCTGTCGCTGGTCTTCGGTGGATTGCTGTGGCCCATCGCGTGGCTGTGGGCGTACACCAAGCCGGTCGGCTACAAGCTGGCCTACGGCACCGACAAGCATCCCGACTACTTCAAGGAGCACGGCCTTGAGGAGCCGGCGAGCCCGACGGCCGACATCAGGCAGCGGGTCGCCGCTCTCGAAGAGCATGGAGTGCCGGCGAGTGAGCTCGACGCGATCCGCACCGATCTCGCCGCCATCGAGTCGCGACTCGCGGCAGCCGACCGGAGCGAGGCACGCTAATGGAAGTCATCCTGCTCGGCATCTATGCCTCGATCGTTTGGCTGATCTTCATCAAGTTCAAGCTGCTGCCGTGGACGACGCCGTGGAAGGTCGGCGTGGCAATCTTCCCGGTGGTCGTGTTGGCGGCGACCATACTGCTCCTCAACATCTTTGCGCCAACGACCACCGACGTCAGGGTGGTGAAGTACGTGGTGCCGATCGTGGCGCAGGTGAAGGGACGCGTGATCGAGGTCCCGGTTCAGAACAACCAGGTCGTGAAGAAGGGCGACGTGCTGTTCCGCATCGACCCGACGCCGTACGCGAGCGAAGTACGCGCCCTCGAAGCACAGTTGGTGTCCGATGAGGCAAAGGTTGGTGCTGAGCGGGCCCGGTATGGCGAAACCGAGACGCGCCTACCGGATGCCCAATCGGGCGAGCGGCAGCTGAACGAACAACTCAACCAGGCGACGAGCCAGATTGCCTCGCTGCAAGCCTCACTCGAACTCGCGCGTCGTCGTGTGGCGCAGAACACCGAGCTCGCCGCCGCCGGCGCCGGGAATCGCTTCGACCTCGAGCAGGCACAGACGAACGTCAACGAACTCACCGCGCAGATCGCTGCGGCGCGCGCCGTGGAACAGCAGGTGCGGGAAAAACTGTCGGGCCGCATCAGGGGCGATCTTGCGACCGTCGCCGGTGTCAAGGCCCAGATCACGACGGCGAACGCGCAAATTCGCGTCGCGCTCGCACAAATGGAGTCGACGCGCGCCAAGCTCGAAAATGCACAATGGAATCTCGACCAGACCACCGTGGTCGCGCCGAGCAACGGCACCATGGTGAACGTGATGCTCCGGCCAGGCTATTTCGTGACCGGAGTCGCGTTCAACGAGGTGATGACGTTCGTCGACACCGAATACCAGGTGTTCGCGTTGTTCAACCAGAACGAGCTGCACCAGGTCGAGCCCGGGAACGAAGCGGAGATCACGCTCGACACCTACCCCGGCCGCATCGTCAAGGCACACGTGGATTCGGTGATCTGGGCGCAGGCCCAGGGGCAGATTGATGCCTCGGGCAACCTTCCCACGACCACGGTCGCTGCGCCACCGGGGCGGTTCCCGGTGAAGCTGGTGGTCGCCGAACGCGACCACCAATTGTTCCTGGCCGCCGGCGCCCGCGGCTCCGCGGCCATCTACACTGAGCACCTCGCGCTCATTCACCTGATCCGAAAAGTGCTGCTCAGAACGGCGTCGTATCTCGACTACGTAATCATCAAGCACCACATCAGCCTCCACTGAAAGACGGCCCATGGCTTGCCCTCACCTGACGACCCGGCGCCGGCTTCGCGCCGCCGCAACCCCGCTCGCGACTGGACTGGTGGCGGCCATGATCTCCGGCTGCGTCCTGAAGAACGCCCCGGATGCGACGGCCATTAAGGAGCAGGCGCTGCCCGCACTGCAGGCTCCCGCGGAGTGGACCGTGGCCGCTCCGGGCGTGCCGGGCGTGGGTGCGGTCGTCACCGGTTGGCTCGACGCGTTCAACGACGATCAATTGACGGCGGCCGTGACCGAAGCGATCGCGCACAACGCCGATCTGCGCGTCGGCGCCGCGCGTGTCGAGCAGGCGCAGCTGCATGCCAAGCTGGCGGGCGCCAAGCTCTGGCCGGCGGCCGACCTGCTCGCACGCGGCGGCGGCAAGATGTCCGGCGACGGTTCGGGCCTGCAGGGCGGCGTGCTGTCCGTCACCTGGGAAGTCGATTTGTGGGGCCGCGTCCGTTACGGCCGCGCGGCCAGCGCCGCGCAGGCGGCGTCGGCGGCGGCGGACTTCGAGTATGCGCAGCAATCGATTGCCGCCCTCGTGGCGAAGAGCTGGTTCCTGGCCATCGAGGCGAGCTTGCAGGCCGACGCAGCACGCGAGACGATCCGGTCGAACGAGGAGCTGGTCCGGCTCTCGGACGAGCGCGCGCGTATCGGGGTCGGCAATCAGGCCGATGTCTACTCGGCGCGCGCCACGGTCGGCTCCTACCGCGACCTGCTCCGCCAACTCGAGTTGGCCCGCAACGAAGCGATTCGCGCCCTCGAGCTCATGCTCGGGCGTTACCCGGCGGGTGCCGCCGCCACCTCGCTGCAGTTGCCGTCGTATCCCGGCTCCGTACCTGCCGGGCTCCCGTCAGAACTGCTCGAGCGCCGGCCGGATGTGATTGCCGCTGAGCGTCGCGTGGCGGCGGCGTTCAACCGCATTCACGAAGCCAAAGCGGCCCGGCTGCCGGTGATTTCGCTGACGACTGGCCTCAGCGCGATCTCGAGCGATCTGTTCCTGCTCAAGGATCACGACAACCCAGTCTGGAACGTCGGCGCCAGCCTGCTCGCGCCGCTGTTTCGCGGCGGCGCGCTCAAGACCCAGGTCGAGATTCGCACCGCGGAACAGAAACAGGCCATCGCCGAGTACGCCGTGATCGGGCTGCGTGCCTTCGGAGAAGTGGAAGCGGCACTGGCGGCCGAGTTCGCGGCGCGCGATCGTGAAGAGATCCTGGCCGAGGCGTTCTCCAATAATCAGCAGGCGCTGACGATGGTGCAGACACAATTCAAGATCGGCAGCACCGATCTCCGGTTCGTCGAACAGCGTCAGCTGGCGGTCGCCTCATCACGTTCCGCGCTGATTCGCGTGCAGGCCGAGCAGCGCATCCAACGCGTCAATCTCCATCTCGCGCTGGGCGGAAGTTTTGCGGTCCCGCCGCCGCCGCCAACAACCGCGCCGCCGCCCCGCTAAGTCGTCGCACGTCGCTCGTCAGGCAACGGGGCCGGATCTTCAGCTAGCCAGGCCGCGACCAGCGTGTAACCCACGGCCAGCACCACGGGCCCGACGAATAGTCCGATCAAGCCAAACGCGAGCAGGCCGCCGATCACACCGGTGAACATGACCAGCATCGGCAGGTCTGCGCCCTTGGTCATCAGGAACGGCCGCAGGACGTTGTCGAGCGTTACCACCACCAGTGACCAGAGCAGCAGCGCGGTGGCCGTGCCGGTGGCGCCCTGCCAGAAGAGCCACGCCACGCTCGGCATGAGCACCAACGCCGGACCGAGTTGGGCGATGCACGAGACGAAGGCGACAACGGACAACAGCGCCGCAAAGGGCACGCCGGCGATGGCCAGCGCAACACCGGTGAGGGCGGTCTGCACCAGCGCCGTGACGACGATGCCGAGCGCGACGCCTCGGATCGCCTGCGCCGCCAGCCGGACAACCCGGTCGCCTTGCTCGCCGGCCAGTTTTCGGCCGAAACGCAAACAGCCGTCGGCCGCGCCCTCGCCTTTCGCATACATGACGCCGGCAATGATCAGCGTCAGCAGGAACTGCATCAGCAACCAGCCAAGGCTGCGCAACGTGCTCGCGATCCAGGCGACCGCGGTCACGGCATACGGCGCTGCGGTCGAGGCGAGATCGCCGATGGGACTCGCGGCTATCTTCTGCCATGCCTCCACGGCCTGCTTCCCGACGACAGGCAGGTTGCCCACCCACTCTGGCGGTGCCGGCGCAGCGAACGACCGCGCCGCTCCCGCCCACTCGACGATCTCCCCCGCATTGGCGACCACCGTGCCGGTGGCGAGCGACAACGGGACGAGGAGGATCAGCACCCAGGCCACCAGCATCGCCGTCACGGCCAGGTACCGCCGGCCCCAGAGCCACGTCTGCAGCCGCCACATGACCGGCCACGTGGCGATGACGATCGTCGCGGCCCAAATGGTCGCGCCGAGGAAGGGCAGCAGAATCCACAGCGTCGACGCAATCAGCGCGACGATGCACAGAACGCCGAGGGTGGCGCGTGGCAGGTTGGACACAATCAGAACACGGCACTCAACAGGCGCTTCAAGAGCTCCTCTAACGAAATCATCGTCAGCAGCAACGGCGCCACCGGGGCGAGCGTGACGACCGCCAGCTGCATGATCGTCTCCTTCGAGAACGGCACGAAGCGTATCTCCCGGATGACCTGAAAACTGTTGGCGAGGTCAGCGAGCGACTGGATGTCGGCGCTGCCGACGAGTGGCTCCGCGGGTTCGGGCCCACCGCGCACCCACTTGGCGTCGAATTCCCGGACATAGCGCTGGGCGAGTACGCCGTATTCGCCGAGGCCGGTGCGCTTCAGGCGTGCCAGCTGTCCCACGAACGCCATCAAGGGACAGAGCACCAGCAACACGAGCGCGCCGACGCCGCCAATGATTTCGACCATGAATTGCGGGAGCTCGGCGCCGTCAAAGAAGATGCGGTCGGCAATCAGGCCCGACAGCAGCACACCGTGCGCCAGGAGGACCGGGGCGAACGCGTAGACGACATTGGTGAGAAATCCCAGCCCGCCGACGCGATCCGGGTGTGTGGCAACGAGCTTGAGATTGAGCCGTGAGACCTGCCAGAGGAAGCGCGCCCAGATGAACACACGAAAGTACCAGCGGAGCAACAGGAACTGGAAGATCGGCACGCTAATGAGCGCATGCCACCAGCCGGCGAGCGAGAGACTGATCCACCCTGACGCGCTGGGCGCGGCTCCAGAGGCCCACGTGCTGGCGTCGACGGCGATGTAGTCGCGCATGGGGATGCCAACGGCGTAGATGACCGCGATCAGCGTGAGTTCCGCGGCAAGAGAGTTCCGCAAGCGCATCGCCGAATCAATCGCCGCCTTGACGCGCGGCCGGTCCTCGTCGGCAATCAGGTCCCGGCTGAAAAAGTGCGCGACCAGCCGCCGCATGCGAAGATGGACGCCGAGCTCGGCTACGATCAGCAGCGGCATCGCGAGCAGAAAGCGCCCCTGCACTTCGGCGTTGAGCAGAAAGGGCACGGTGACACCGCCCCACGCTCGCCCTTCGAGCACCGAGAGAAAGAAGAGGGGGACCCAGGTGATCATGATCCCCGCCAGCACACGCCGATGGACAAGTGCCAGCGCGTCGTCGGAGAGGTGCGTTCGACGCAGGAGCTGGAACAGCGGTCCGCCGAGGACAATGGAAAAGTCGACCGGCGCTTCCCACACCGGTGGTCGAGCGGCCGGGATCATCGCGTGACCCTTTCGAACGCCGCTCTCGCTCCCCCCATGCTGGCCGCTATGGCTTGACCGTGACCGCCGCGGTCAACTGGAACTGCAGGCGGGTTTCGGCCGGCAGCTTCAGGTGTTCCTGCCCCTGACTGGCGACCACCGCGCCGGTGGCCCCTCCGACGGCCGCCCCAATCGCCGCGCCCGAGCCGCCACCGACAATGCCGCCGACCACAGCACCCAGGCCGGCACCGCCACCAATCTTTCGTGCGCTGCTCTTTCCTTCGCCCGAGCCCTTCGTCTCGATAAAGGCCGTGACGACCTCGTAAGTCTGGCCGCCGAAGGTAATCGAGTTGGCCTTCAGAGAGATCTTGTCGCTGCCTTTGATCGTGCCCGACTGGGCGACGCTGACAGCCTGCACGATGACCACTGCGCCTCGCGGGATGACCACCTTGCCGTCCATCATGATCGGATCGTCGACCAGGGCGCGAAACGTCTGGCCCGCTTTCGTGGCGTCCACATCAATCGTTTCGGTGAGACGGACATTGATCATCGTCTTGGCCGGCACCGTCACGGGAGCCGGTGCGCGCGCCGGCGACGGTGCCGCCGGCGCAGGCGCCGGCTTGCGTTCCGTAAAGTCGATGCCGGCGATGTCCGCGACGCGAATATCGGCTCTTGTACCGTTCGCGAGCAGCAATCGTACGGTGCCCGCATCGGCGCCGGTCAGGGTCCCTTCGACGACCTTGCCAGACCGCAGCCGCACGCGGTCGGCTGACACGATGATGCCGGCCATCACGATCAGCATGACGGTCAGAATCGGGGAACGGAGCAACGGTATGGTGGTCACGGTTGTGCCTCGCTCATTTGACGATCGGAAGGGATGCGGCGATCTGCAGATCGATGATCAGCAGCAGCTGGTTCTCGACCTGGAGAAATTGAGCCGCGGTCTTGGCCGACAGCGCCGTTTTGAGACGCGCATAGTATTTTTGTTTGAGCGCGGTACGGCGGCCCTCGAGCTCGAGCGCTTTTGTCGCCAGCTTGTCGGCGAGCGCTTCGCTCACCTTCTCGTAGTTGCGCGCGTACTCTTCGATGCCCGCCACGCGCTCGTCGTTGATCGCCGACAGCTCGACGTCGTACGCGCGATAAATCGGCCAGAAGACCTTGTCTTCCGCGTCAGTGAACGCCATTAACTCGGTGAGGAAGGCCACTTTCTGCGCGCGCACGTCAGCCCTCAACAGCTCGACGTAGGCACTCAGGTTCAGATCCTTCGTCTCGGCCGGCGTCACGGCCGGCTGCTGCGCCGACACGACCGTCGTCACCGTCATGATTGCCAGAATCACACCAGGCCGCAGTGGGTTCGTCATTTTCGGGCCAATCCTTGTTTCTGAAGTTCCTTCACGGACTCTTTCACCAGATCTGTCACGAAACGTTGCAGGGTCTTGGGATTCCTCGTCTCACTAACGCCCGCCCACAGCAACTTGTTGCGCGCGACCGAGAAGATCAGGGTCTCCACGGTGATGACGGTGTCTTTGTCGACACCGCCGATCACCACCACACTGGTGTAGCCGTATCCGTAGTAGCCCCAAAAGGTGTTGTACGACGGGCTCAGCCACAGACTGTCGTTATAAGAGATGCGTTTCTCACTGCTCACCGGCCGCAACGCGACAACACCTTCGACGTTGGCTTTCTCGAACCACCCTCGTGCGCGATCGGCGCTTTGCAGTTCTTCCTTTGGCGCAATGCGATAGGTGGCCACGGCTTGCAGGCCGCGAGCGGTCAGCTCGGTGACGAGCGATTCCTCGCCAGCGACCCGCAGCGAGTCGTCCTGGGTAATGACGAGCGCCGCGATTTTCTTGCCGGCGAAACTGACTTGCGCGGCATCGGGCGATTTCCACACCGACTTGAAGTCGGGCGCGGCCGACACCACGGCCACGGCCGCGAGGGCCGCTGTGACAGTCGTGATCAGGGAGCGCGTCATGATGGCTTCCGCGCGATGTTGGTCAACGTGATGAGCACCTCGGCGTAGTCGTCGAGCAACACGCCGCCGTCGCCATCGGGCCGGACCCGTGCCGCCCCGGCCATCGATCCGGTGCCCGCGCCCTTCGGGTCGATGCGCATTTCGATCACCGCGACTTCGTAGCCCTTGCGCGGCGCCGACTCCGCCCGGCCACCGCCGATGAAGTAGGCGGGTTTGTCGGTCACCACAACGACCGTTCGGCCCGTGGCGTCGACTTTCTCGCGGGCATACCGGATCGCGATGGGCGCGCCTCCGGCGAGCACGAGTTGGCCGACTTCAGGAGCATTGCGAATCGCGGTGAGAAACCGCGGATAGCCGCCTTCTTTCAGCGCGGTCTCGACGGCCTTCTTGTCGAACTCCGGCGTCATGCGCCGCAGCCTGACTTCCAGCGTGCCCGACACCGCCCCGGTAGCGTTTTTTGCGTTCGCGGTGCCGGTGAACACTTCCGGCTGGCTCGGCGCCTGGGCGCCGACCTGGGTCGGGACGCCAAGCAGGAGCACGATCGTCAACGTCGTCGCGATTTGCACAACTACTCCTCTAGCCGTCACTAGCTTTTCTTCCACCGGCTGACCGAGAGCGCCGCGCCGTTCTCGTCCTTGGTCGTGAGCGTCAGGACGTCACCCGCCACCTCCCAATGCCGCGGCCGGTTTGGCGACAGCGGTCCGCCGCCGGTCTTCATCGCCGAGGGCTGTCCTTCGAGAATGTAGGTGAGCGTGCGGTTCTGCATGTCGACCGCGGTGCGGCCGCTGGTCGAGATCACGCCGTCGGGAATCACGAGGCCTCCGGCGCGCAGCAGATCCGACGAGGCCTCATCCGCCTTGACGTTCATCTCCAGGTTGCCGAAGCCGTCGTAGTTGAGAACCCCGGTGCCCTTCAGCGTGATCGGCTTCGCGCCGACGGGAGTGATCACGAACGACTCGAGGAGCCAGCGGCCCTCGAGAAACTTGCGCGCCGCCGCCGTCGTGCCGGCGCCGTCGGGCACCGGGCCCATCGACACCACGCGCTGCCGTTCCGATGCCGCGCAGCCCATCGCGGCCGTCAGCAATGACACCGCAAGGGCGGCTTTCCAAACCCGTTGCACACTCATCGTCTGCACCTCGCTCGCCTTCCGGCGTCACGAACCGCCAGCGGTGAGCCGATTGTCGCGGAGAGGTCTACTTCGTCTTGGCCACGGGCGGAAAGTTCTTGAACATCTTCGTCGCGGCCTTCTCCAGCCGGCTTTTGTTCTTGTCCGGGTTGTCGGAGATCTCGTCCTCGGCAGTGCCCCTGAACACGAGGTTCTTGTTCGAGGCGTTGAACATGTCGACCACCAGCGTGCCAACGGTGTATTCGCTCACCACCGTCGTGGCCGTGCCCATGCCGCCGAAGCCGCGGTAGCCGTAACCACCCATGCCGCTGTAGTGGGTGCTGGCGTTGCGCTTGGCCTGCGTAGCGCCGTGCAGGACCACGATGATGTTCGGGTTGTCGGCGACTTTCTTCCAACCCTTGGCGGCGATCTCCTCGTCGAATTCGGCGAGCACGCGGCGCTGCGACAGGTCATTGCCCCACGTCGTCCCGATGGCGATCGAATAGGTCTTCACCGTCGAAAAGTCGAATGCCTTGTCGAAATCGATCTTGACGTCCTGTGCCGCGGCCAGCGCCGGGATCATGAGGAGCGAAGCAGTGATCAGTGAGCGTAACGTGTTCAAGATGGGCCTCCTGGGTTGTGTCCGGCACGATCGCATCGCAAAGAGCGCGCCAGCGGATTCGGGGAGAAATCGCCGCCGCTGATCGAGACGCTCACAACATGCGGTGAGAGGCTCTCGGACTGCGGGTGTCGGCGGCGCGGCCGATCGACGAAATGACGAATTCGAGCCGACAAATTCAATTTTTCGTCGCAGCACGGCAGGCCCACTTTTTGCGATGGTGAGGGGAAATGTCGTCACCCCTCGCCATCGCCCGCTGGATGTCGTTCACCCTTGCCAGGCTGCGTAAGTGAAAAGGCCAGCCGTGGTCGTGGCAACGGCGTTCGTGATCGCATCGAGCGCAAGCGCGCGGGCTCAGAAGAGGACTGACGTGGTCACCCTACTCAACGGCGATCGGCCCACTGGCGAGATCCCGAACCTGAATCGCGGACGGCTCGAGTTAAAGACCGACGCTGCCGGTCGGCCGTTCTCAATCGGTTCGTTGTACTGACGTTTGCCCGGAGGAGGTTGCCGTGGAGTGCTGGATCGGCGTGGTGACGGAGGGTGAGCGGCGAATCGTGCGCGTGGCCGGGAGGCTGAGCGCCGCGCACGTGGCCGAGATGCTCACGGCCTGCGCCGACAGCGCGGTGTTGGAGATTGACCTGACGGATCTGGTGTCGGCTGATGGCGCGGGCATTGAAGCGCTCCAACGCGTCCGCACTCGTGGCGCCACCTTGGTCGGTACGCCGGGATACATCCAGCTCAAACTCGACTTGCCGTCCGCGGGCGCGGCACGGACGACGCCGCCGCGGGGCCGCCACAGCTAGCTAGCCCCACGGCGATCACCGCGACTAGGCCGACCCGCCCAAGCCGTCGCCCTGGTGCCGGGCCCGTTCAGCGGGGCCGGCCACACCGAGCTTCTTCATCCGGAATCGCAGCGTGTTCGGGTGGATGCCGAGCCGCTCAGCCGCGTTTCCCGCCCCGTTGATCCGCCAGTGGCAACTCTGCAACACCGACTCAATGTGCATGCGCTGCACCGCGTCGAGATTGTCCGACGCGCTGGCAGGCATGACGCCCGTGTGCGTGAAGCGCAGCGGCTCGTCGAGCTGCAGGGTGTCGCCGGTGGAGGCGATCATCGCTCGCTCGACCACATTCTCCAGCTCGCGCACGTTGCCGGGCCAGGCGTGTTGCTGCAGGGCGCCCATCACGCCCGGCGGCACCTTCGTGATGTGACGCCCGAGCTCACGCTGATGACGGTTGATGAAGAACCACACCAGCTGTGGAATGTCTTCGCGGCGTTCGCGCAGCGAGGGCAGCTGGATCGGATACACGCTGAGCCGGTAATACAGGTCCGACCGGAAGGTGCCGGCCGCGACCGCGGCCTCGAGATCGCGATGGGTCGCCGCGATGACGCGCACGTCGACGGTCTTGGTGCGCGACGAGCCGACCCGCTCGAACTCGCCTTCCTGCAGTACGCGCAGAAATTTCACCTGGATGTCGGGCGGCAGATCGCCGATCTCGTCGAGGAAGATCGTGCCGCCGTCGGCCAGCTCGAACCGTCCTTGCCTGGCGGCGACGGCGCCGGTAAATGCGCCCTTCTCATGACCGAATAACTCGCTTTCGACAAGAGATGGCGGCAAGGCCGCGCAATTGACCCGGACCAACGGGCGCGCGTGACGCCGGCTGCGCTCGTGTAACGCCCGGGCGAACAGCTCCTTGCCAGTCCCGGTCGGGCCGAGCAGCAACACGCCCGAGTTGGTGGGCGCCACTTGCGCCAACCGCGCCAGCGCGAGACGCAGCGACGCGCTCTCGCCGACAATGTCGTCGAAGTCGTGAAGACTCTTGATTTCTTCTTTCAGGTAGCCGTTGTCCGCTTCGAGCCGGGCATTGAGCTCCTCGATCACGGTCACATTGGCACGTAGTGCCGTCTCGTGCCGGCCGCGCTGCAGCGCCGACGCCAGAATCTCGGTCATGAGCTGCAGCCGCTCGGCCAGCAGCGGCGTCCAGCGGCGCGGCAGCCGGCCGCAGTCGACCACCAGCGCACACACCACCTGCGTTCCGGCGGAGGCCGGCACGCCGAGGATCGAATAGGCGCCGGTCAGGCGCGATCGGTCACGACTGGCGGCGGCCTCGCGTGGCAGCTCCTCTGGCCGCGAGATCGACACCAGCTCGCCGCGCGACAAACGCTCGACCAGCCAGTCCTCGGCCAGCGCGTGGTGCGCGCCGGCGGGCGGCCTGACCGTGCCACCGGCGGAATGAATCCGCCCCACCGTTCCAGAACCGGTGAACTCGAGCAGCCGGCAGTTCTCGGCGCGGATCGCCGCCGCGATCTCGGCGAGTGCCTGGGCCAGGGCTCCAGGCATGTCGTCGAATGGCACGCGCGTCAGCCGCCCCGACAGGGACGCGGCCAGTTGCGCGAGTGGGTCGAAATCGGTTTCAGGGACGTTCCGTGACGCTGAAATATTGACCACTGACATAAGTAACCTCGTGCAAAGCATGCGTTCGTAGTGAATTTGCCCTTACCGCCGCGACCGCCTCAGCTCCTCCCCTTGCATACTGCTGCTGACATGGCGCTCGCCGCGAAGGGCCGCGTGCACGGCCGGCACCAGGTCGTCGCCGGCCGCAAGTTTCAGGACGTAGCCGAGGGCGCCGGTGGCCAGCCCTCGGGCCACCAGCACGGGATCGGCATGGACGCTAATCAAGACGATCCGGGCCATGGGGTTCATTTCCAGGATTCTGGCCGCCGCCGTGATCCCGTCGAGTTCGGGCATCGAGATGTCGCTGACAATGACGTCGGGCAACAGGCGTGCAGCGTCACAGACCAGGGTGCGGCCGTCAGTGACGTGCCCAATCACGTCGAACTCCGGCTCCAGCAACTCGCACAGCTGCGCGGCGGTGTCGAGATGGTCGTCGGCGAGCAACAAACGGGTCCGGGACATCATGGAGTTGATGTCGCGGAGTCTATTGATGTGAAATCAGCGTGGGCAGCGAAGAACTACGTGGCCGAGGTTGAAAAGTTACTCGGGCCAGCTCCGTAAAACTACTGGCCAGGCGGCTAACTAGCCGCGCCAGGGGGGCTCAGTCCCCTGTGAGCCGCTGCTCGATGGCGTACCTTACGAGTTCCGCTGTGGAATGGACGCCGAGGACCTGCATCATCTCGTATTTGTGGGTTTCGACCGTCCGCGTCGACAGCTCCAACGCGGCGGCAATCTCCTTCATGCGCTGTCCCTTTACGATCAGGCGCAGGACATCGAGCTGCCGGGGCGTGAGCTCCGGGCCTGACCGGCTCCCGGCGTCGGCCATCCGCTCCATTACGGCGCGCGTCACCGCCGCCGTCAGGTAGACACGTCCCTGTAACGCCTGGCGAATGGCGGTGACCAGCTCCTCGCCCGCCGACTCTTTCAGGAGAAACGCCGAGGCTCCGGCCTTCAGGGCCTGCGTGGCCCGCTCGCCATCGTTGTGCATCGTCAGCACCACGACCTTGCTGTCGATGCGCTCGTCTTTCAGCTTGCCGAGCACATCGAGACCGCTCAGGGCCGGCATCGACAGATCGGTGACGATCACATCCGGTTTCAGCCGGCGCGCCGCCTCGATCAGTTTCTCGCCGTCGCCGACGGCCCCGACGACGTCGAATTCATGCTCCTTGAGCAGGGAGACGAGGCCTTCCATGACGATAGCGTGATCGTCGGCGATGAGAACGGTGGTTTGGCGGGTGGTCATAGCTGTCAGTTTGGCGGGCGGTGCGGGGCGTGCCCGTTGGCCGGCACCTGGACGCGAAGTCGCGTGCCCTTGTTCAGTTCGGTCATGATGCTCACGGTACCACCGACGAGCCTGACCCGCTCGCTGATACTGACCAGGCCGAGACCGTGGCCGTCTCTGCCGGCGCCGACGATGTCAAAACCCTGGCCATCATCAGCGATCGATAGCTCTGCCAAGTCGCCAGCGCGGAACAGACGCACCTCGGCGCGCCTGGCGTTGGCGTGCGTCACCACATTGCGCAGACCCTCCTGGGCGACCCGGTACAGGCACAGTGCCGTGTCGGCCGAGGTGGAGGCGAAGTCCCCATCGGCGCTGAAGGTCACCGCGATCCGCTGATGGCGCTCGATCTCGGCGCAATGCGTGGTCAGCGCAGCTGACCAGCCCGGCGTGCTCGAGCACGCTCGGATGCAGGTCGTGCGAGAGGTCGCGGACGTTCTCGGCGAGCGCGACCGTGCGCTGCTGAACAGCATGACACGTCGCGCGCCAGGACGGCGCCGCCCGGCATGCCCGTCGACCTGCCGCTTGATGCCGCTCAGCGCGATCGAGAGGCCGGCGATTTCCTGACTGAGATCATCGTGCAAGTCACGCGCGATCCGCGCCCGCTCGACCTCCTGGGAGGCGATCAACCGTCCGGCCAGATGCGTCAATTTCCCGATGGCTGGCGTCGAGCACCGCCTGGTTCTCGCGGATCGCCTCCTCGGCGAGCTTCCGTTCGGTGATGTCAACCTTGGTGCCCACCAGCCGGCGCAGGCTGCGGTCGGCAGCCCGCAGCGCGGACCCGCGCGAGAGCATCCACTTCACGCTGCCATCTTTGTGCAGCATCCGATGCTCGATTTCGTACGTATCGGTGATGCCATCGATGCAGTTCTGGACGCCGCGCGGCCGCGACGGCAAGGTCTTCGGGGTGGACTCGCGATCCCCAGTCGTCCGGCCGGGTTGAGATCTCCCAATCGTCGAACCCCAGGAGTGACTTCAATCCCGAGTCCACGAACAGCTCGTTGGTCTCGAAGTTCCAGTCCCACACGCCGACGGCGCCGGCCGCGGCCGCCAGCGAGTAGCGCTGCTGGCTGTCGAGCAGCGCCGTCTCCACTCGCCGTCGTCGCGCGCGCTGGAACAACAGCGCGCCGATTAACGAGGTCTGCAATCCGAGCAGGAGGATCGCACCGACGATTAGCGGTCGGTACTGACCCCAAGCGCTGACTTGCCTGAAAAGGATGGTGCTGCCGGAGGGCAACAGGGACTCGCTGATGTTCCAGCGTTGCAGCTTCCGCCAATCGAAGAGATCGACGTTTGCTCCGCCTTCGCGCAACGGGAGCGCTGACGGCTGTTCGCCCGCGAGAATTCGGCGTACCAGGCCAGCAGCTTGCTCGCCGTGAGCGGTGACGCTGTACAGCCGCCCGCCGACGATACCTCGTCCCATGAGTTGGTCTAGAAATCCATAGACGGGCACGTTCGCCGCTGCGGTGATGCGCTCGGCGACCTCGTGAGGGACGAATGCTTCGCCGGCGCCGTCTCTAAACATCGTGGAATAGAGGACGACCGTTTGTGGCGGCAGGTTCGCGAGCTGGGCCAGCAGTTGGCGGAGCGGCAGTGCCGTCTGGTAGGTGAAAGTGAGCCGACCTTCATACGGGCGGAGTTCTCGCCGGGCCTGTTCGACCAGCCGCGTGTCAAACTCGGACGTGCCACCAATGAACATCACGTGGCTGGTGCCGGGATGAAGCCGCAGCGCGATGTCCAACGTCGGTGAGAACTCTCGCTTCACGAGGACACCGGTCACGTGACTTGGTAGCGAACGGCCCTCGATCTCTCGCCGGTCGATCCCACAAAACACGATCGGCGTGCCAGGGAAGATCAGCTCGCCCTCACCGAGGAGGAAGTCGAGCGCGGGGCCCATCACCGCCACGACCACATCAATCTTTTTCGCCGCGTACTTCGTGCGAAGGTAGTCGCGCAGCAACCGCGGGTACCCGTCTGAACCGAACCGGGACAAATCCATCGCTTCGCGATAGACCTCAACCGACCCCGACCGATCCGCCGTCAGTGATTGCTCAAGAGCGGCGTCGAGAACGGCCAACCCGGGAAAATCGAGGCGTTCGTCATAGAGCAGAACAACCCGGTGAGTTTCGACTTCCTCTTCGTCGGCCGGGCGCGGACGGTCGACGCCAGCGGGATTGCTCGGGCTGATGGGGGCTTGGGCAGTCACTACGCCCGACTCATCGAACGCGCGGCCTTGCAACGGCGCGGTTGATTGCGCGTGAAGTGGTGCGGCGGCGAGCAGCACCAGGGCGAGCGCGGTAGTGACCGACATCTATTCCTCCCGGCGCCTACAACACGTCAAAGCACGGGCGAGTCAGGGCCAACCGTCGCGATCGAAGCAGCCTAGGGGAATGCCAGTATATGTATGACGGCATGCCCGTAGGACGACATTCGCGTGAATTCGATACACCCTAGCCAACTACTTGCCTGGGGAGGACTTATGGGGAGATCCTAGCGTTCCACCAGCCGGACTGTTGCATGAAATATAGTCATCGTAGCTACCTGCGGCGGGCATGCGACAGGCCGGC
This sequence comes from uncultured Acidimicrobiia bacterium, assembly GCA_963784445.1. Lineage (GTDB taxonomy): Bacteria > Acidobacteriota > Vicinamibacteria > Vicinamibacterales > UBA2999 > 12-FULL-67-14b. The sequence goes on from CAWARO010000006.1 coordinate 742,497, forward strand.
GCCGGATAGAATCTTCCTGTGCAACAGCGCGGACCCCGGTCGTGGGTTGGCCGGACGCTCGTGGCCGGTGCGCTGTTGACGCTGGCGCCCTCGATCTGGGGACAGGACGTCCGGCAACATCGAGTACTCGCGCTTTACGTAACGACGCCAGGCGCGGCGGGCGCGGTCGCCTGGGAATCAGCGCTGCGCGAGGTGCTTGGCGATGCACTGGGGTCGCGCCTGGACTTTCATAGCGAATACATCGACTCACTGAGCGCCATCCAACGCGACACCGCTGCGCTGGCTGAGGAAGTGCGCCACGTCTCGCACGACCTGCATCCCAGCCTGCTCCAATATACCGGGCTCGTCCCGGCGTTGACCGCGTTGTGCGCGCAGTTTGGCAAGCAGCGCGGCATCGCCGTGACGTGCCACGCCGTTCCCGACCTCGAGCCGATTGACGCCGACACCGCGCTGTGTGTGTACCGCGTCACGCAGGAAGCGCTGCATAACGCCGGCAAACATGCGCAGGCGCTCCGGGTCGACGTGCAATTGACCCGGACCGCCACAGGCGTGCAGCTGTCGATCGCCGATGATGGCAAGGGATTCGAGCTTGCCAACACGCGCGGACGCGTCGACGGCCTTGGGCTGGTCAGCATCGACGAACGCGTCCGGATTCTTCGCGGCTCGGTCGATATCCAAACCCAACCGGGTGCTGGCACGCTGATCGTGGTCAGGCTGCCGTCATCCGATGTGACGCGGCGGGTCGATGACACCGCGTTCCCAGCCGAGGCGTGAACACGGCGCTACGATACGCGTGGATCGGCGCGCTCAACCTCGCCCTGGCGTTCGCGATCTACCAACTCGCGCCAGGCGAGCCGCGGTTGTCGGATCGCGACGCGTACGACTACGTGGGCCAGGCGCCGTTCGCGCCCAACTGCCCCTACTCGATCTACTGCTATCGGGTGCTCGTGCCCAGCCTGGTGCACAGCCTGCCCGTCAATCCCGACACCGGCTGGCGCGCGTATCAAGTTGTCAGTAACGCCGCGGCAGGCTCGGTGATCGCGACAGTGGCGGCGACGCTTTCTGCCGCGCCGCTGGTTCCTCTGCTGGCCAGCGTCATGGCGCAGACCAGCTACGGCTTTACGTTCACGGCCTACGATCCGTACGCGGCCGATCCGCTGGTGTTCCTGATCGCGGCGTTGCTCACGTGGTGCTGGGTCCACGATCGCGTCTGGCCCGCGCTCGCCCTCAGCGCGATCGGCATCTTTGCTAAGGAAACGATCGCGCTGATTGCGATCGCGATGGCGCTGGCGGCAGTCATTGGGCGGTGGGCCTTCGCGCCGGTCGCGACGCGCAGGCCGGCGGATCGCGACTGGAAAAAGTGGCTGCTACCGGCGTTGGCCAGCGTCGCGTTGCTCGCGGCGTTTCACTTCATCTCGCGCGTGTGGTTGAACTGGGAGATCAGGAGCAATCCTGCCGCGCAACTGGAGCACGGATCGTGGATCGGCCTGTGGTGGCGCAACAATCCCTTGATCGAGCGCAAGGTCTACATGCTGTTTGCGACGTTCGGATTCGGCTGGCTGTTCGCCGTCCTCGGCTGGCGCATCGCCCCACGGCGGTGGCGTGCATTGGCCATCGGGACGATCCCGCCGATGCTGGTGTTGCTCGTGGCGCAGACGCCGGAGCGCGCGCTCGGCAACGCGTTCTTTGTGGTGATTCCGCTGGCGGCGCTGTTCGCGGCACGCGCGCCGGTACTCGGCGCTATCGCGATTGGTTTGAATGGATTGGTGACGGCGAAGGCGGGTACCGCGTCCGTGTGGTTGCCGTCGGCGCGCTGGGTGCTGATTCCTGCCGCGATCGCTACGCTGTTGGTTGTGTGGAAGGCCTCACTGGCGGGCGGGACTAAAGTCCCGCCCCTACGTATGCCTGAGGCGTCAGGCCCAAGCCCCAAGTCCCAAGCCCCACGTCCCTAGCAACTCACGCAGCGGTTGTTGTTCTTCGCGCCGAGGCCCTCTAACAACTTGATCGTCTCGGGGTACGGCTGGGTGCGCTGCACGGGGCCATTGGCCATGTCCACCGTGGTCAGGCCGCGGCGATTGACCTTCTTGACGTCGGCGCCCTTCGACACCAGATACAGAATCATCTCGTTGTCGCCACGCGACGCGGCGTTGTGGACCGCGGTGCTGCCGTCTTCATCTTCGGCGTTCACGTCGACGCCCACTTCCTCGACCAGGAACTTCACCGCCGCCAGCATGCCGGTGGGCGCGAAACGATGGGCGTTGCCGGCGAAGCCTTCGCTGTAGCCGGCGCCCGCGGTGGCCACCAGCGGCGGCGTGCCGGGGCCGCCGGTCGGCAGCGCTTCACGATTCAACGGATCCCGATCGCTGCCACCGCGCGTGCCGCCCTGGAAATTACCGCGCTGCGCGACCCTCATCGTCGGAATGAACGGATCGGCGCCGTGCTGCATCAGGAGCTTCATGGCCGCGATGTCGCTCGCGTAGGCGGCGCGCCAGAACGGCGTGGCGCCGGAGTCGTCCGTGCGCAGCAGGTCGAAGTTGTACTGCGTGAACCAGGTGTTGCGATTGGTGCGCGCGTTCGGATCGGCGCCCTTGTCGAGCAGCTTCTTCATCAGGTCGAGATAGGCGGTCTTCTGCTGCAGATAGGCGCGCGGCTGCGGATAGAACGAGCGCGGCTGCCACTGCACGTTGACCACCGCATAGAGCGGCGTGACGCCGCCGATGCTGGCGAGATTCGGATCGGCGCCGTTATCGAGGAGGAAGCTCACCAGATCGAAATGACCGTTGATGGCGGCCACCAGCACCGGCGAGGTCTGATCGCCGGCGCCGCGCTGGTTCACGTTGGCGCCGGCCTTGAGCAGCGCTTCGGCGGTGGCCAGCGAGCCCTGGCGCGCGGCGAAATGCAGCGCGGCGAGGCCGCCGTGCTTGCCGATCAATTCGTTGTAGTTGAACGGACGGGTGATGCCCGGCACGTCGGGCCCCGGGCCGCGCGGCGCCTGCGGGCGCGGCACGCCGTTCTGGTCGGCATCGTTGGTCATGGTCAGCGACGCGAAATCCTGGACGCGCGAGGTCAGGTGCAGATCGGCGCCGCGCGCGATCAACAGCTTGATCACGTCGACACGATCGGCGGCGGCGGCAAACATCAGCGCCGTCTGGCCGTTCGCGGTTTCCGTGACGTTCGGGTCGGCGCCGTTCTCGATCAGGATGCGCACGGCATCAGTGCTGCCCGAGTGCGAGGCCTGCATCAGCGCGGTGGCGCCGGTGGCGGTGGCGGCGGTCACCGAGGCGCCCGCGGCCACGAGCGGCGCGATCACGTTGGCGTTACCTATCTGCGCGGCGAGATGCAGCGGCGTGTAACCGCCGATGCGCGTCTTGGCGCCGACATTGGCGCCGGCGTAGAGCAGCATCGACGCAAGCTCGGCGTCGCCGTTGAGGGCGGCCCAATGCAGCGCCGTCATGCCGTCGCCCTGGGCGCCGTTCACGTCCGCGCCTTCCTTGATCAGTTTGCGGACAGCCGTGGCGTCCTTTGACTGGGCGGCGTTGGCCACATCCGATGGTCCTGACGCGGACAGTGAACCCGACAGCGTGGCCACGACGATCAACGCGAGGAGTTTTCTCATATGCGTATCCACCCGAAGGCGGGACTAAAGTCCGCCTCTACGTACTGGCGGGCGGGACTAAGTCCCGCCCCTACGAAACCTACGCTACTGTCGACGCCGGCGCCGTATTTAGATCCATCACCGCGTTGCTGTCGCCGAACGTGTTCAGGTCGAGGCCCACGCCGCGCAGCGCGCCGAGCATGGCGTTGGCCATCGGCGTGCCGTCGGCGGCCTTGATGTGCAGGTTGCCCTTCAGCGCGCCGCCGGCGTGGCCGGCGAGGAACAGCGGGCAGCGCTTGTGGTTGTGCACGTTGGAGTTGCCCATCGGCGAGCCGTAGATCAACAGCGAGTTCTCGAGCAGGTTGCTGTCGCCGTCCGGCGTCTCCTTCAGTTTCTTCATGAAGTACGGGATCAAGCTGACGTGGTAGCGGTTGATCTTCGCCAGGTCGAGGATGCGCTCCTCGCGTTCGCCGTGGTGCGAGGCAATGTGGAAGCCGGTGTTGACGCCAGTCTCCGGATAGACGCGGTTCGAGACGTCGCGGCTCAACTTGAACGCCACCGATCGCGTCAGGTCGGAGGCAAACGCCACCACCTGCATGTCGAACATCAACTTGACGTGCTCGTCGTAGGCATCGGGGACGCCGATCGGCGCGCCCGGAATCGCGCGCGCTTCACCCGACGCATTCTGCGCTTCCACCTTCTGGATGCGGCGCTCGATCTCGCGCACGTCCTCGAGGTAATCGGCGAGACGAATCTGGTCGGCATGACCGAGCTGCGCCTTCAGCCGGTCGCTGGACTGGGTGACCCAGTCGAGGATGCTGCGATCGCGGCGGCGGCGGGCGGCGCGCGCTTCGGGCGTGGCGCCAATGCCGAACAGCTGATCGAACACCGCGCGCGGATCGCGAATCATCGGCAGCGGATCTTCTTCGTTCGCCCAGCTGATCGAGTCGGTATACGCGCAGGAATACCCGTAGAAGCAGCCGCCGGCCTGATCGACGTTCTCGACGCACAGCTGCATCGAGGGAATCGGCGTCTCCTGCCCATACTTCTGCGCAAACAACTGATCGAGCGAGGTGCCGGCCTTGAGGTCCGAGCCCTGCGTCTGTTTCGGATGCGACTGGGTCAGGAACACGGCCGCGGAGCGGAAGTGATCGCCGCCGATTTCCGGCGGAGCGAACGCTTCGGCCATGCGGACGTCGGTGTTGCTGACAATGGTGAGGTACTCGCGCCAGGGTTCGAGCGGCGACAACGCGGTGACGCTGAGGTCGAACGCCGACCCGGTGGCCGCCGGCGCCCACAGGTTTTTCGAGAGACCAAACGCAGTACTCCCCGCGGAGCCGTGCACCATCTCCATCGCCACGAGGCGCACTTTGCGGGTCTGGGCGGAAACGCCCGCCGGCATCATCGCGTCGAGGAACGGGAGCGCCACGGTGGCGCCAATGCCTTTCAGGACGGTGCGGCGATCGAGGTGCTTACCGGTGATGAAATGCATATCAGTCTCTTGTCTATCCGGCTAAAGCCGGATACTACGGTACGGCGACGGTCGTTGACTGCTCGGCTCCGCGGCCCATCGTGAACAGCGGGCTGGTGGCCACTCCCTGCACGAACGACGAGATCTTCAGGTTGCGCTTTTCGGCGTCGCGAATGATGCGGCGCACGGCCCACATGTCATTCGCATCGATGCGGCGTCCCAGCGCGTAGGTCATCAAGTGCTCGGTGAAGCTGAGGAGGAACGCGTCCTGGTGCTTCAATAATGCCGAGCGCAACCCCACCGGGCCGCTCATCGGCGTGCCGTCATACAACACGCCGCTCGGATCCACCGGCATGCCGGCGTCCTTGATCCGGTACTTGCCCGTGACGTCGAAATTCTCGAGCGCCAGGCCTAGCGGATCGATCACGCGATGGCACGACGTGCACTGCGGATTCTTGCGGTGTTCTTCCATGCGCTCGCGCACGGTTAGCACCTTGCCCGCCATTTCGCCCTTGGTCTCTTCGAGCGTGGGCACGTTCGGCGGCGGCGCGGGCGGCGGCGAGCCCATCATCACTTCCATCACCCACTTGCCGCGCATCACCGGCGAAGTGCGATCGGCCACCGAGGTCAGCACCAGCACGCTGCCATGGGTGAGGATGCCGCGACGCTCGGCGGGCAGGGTGACGCGGCGATAGGCGTTGCCGGTGACGTTCGGGATGCCGTAGTGCCGCGCGATGCGCTCGTTGACGAACGAGTAATCCGCGGTGAGCAGATCGAGCAGGCTGCGATCCTCGCGCACGAGGCTGTCGAAGAACAGCTCGGATTCCTTCTTGAACGCATCGCCGAGCGTGCGATCGAAATACGGATACGCCACCGCGTCGGGCAGCACCGTGTCGACGTCGCCGAGGCGCAGCCACTGGCGCGCGAACCGCGTTGAGAGCGCCTCGGATCGCGGATCCGCGAGCAAGCGCGCCACCTGTTTGTCATACACACCCGGCGCGCTCAATCGGCCAGCCGCGGCGAGCTTGGTCAGCTCCGCATCAGGACCAGCGGCCCAGATGAAATACGACAGGCGTGAGGCGAGCTCCATGTCACTGAGCCGGTAGGACTGACCGGCGCGCAACGTGCCCGGCGTGTTCTCGAGCCGGAACAGGAACTGCGGGCTCGACAGGATCGCTTCAATCGCGCCGCCGATGGCGTACTCGAAATCGCCTTCCTTGCGGCCGTCCGTGTAGAACTTCATCAGGCCCTGCAAGTCGCGCTCGCTGACCGGTCCACGGAACGCCTGCGAGGCGAGGTTGCGGACGATCTTCGACGCGCACGTCGGTTCATCAACCGCCGACGTCGGACGGCACGTGAAGATCTTGCGGCGGCTGGCCGTGTCGGAAATGCCGGTGACGTTGTAGGGGCCGACGATGCTGAAATCCTTGACGTGGGGCAGCGTGGTGATGCCCACCGCCACGCCGATCTGCGTGTCGGCCAGCGTGTGATCGATCGGCGCGATGAGATCGTTGACCGGGCCTTCGAATCGCTGGATGAACGCGGCGGTCACGCGATGCACGCCGGCCTTGATGTGGACCGGCGGCGTCTTCATCGACAACCCGGTCGTGGTCTCAGCCATGCGCGGGTCGATGCTCATCAAGCCCTTGCGCTCGCCGTCCACGGAAATCTCGACCTGTTCGCCCTGGTTGGGGCCGCCGAACAACACGCCGCACGCGTTGCTGTGCAGCTCGACCTTGAAAACGTAATCGCCGTCAGCCGGGAAATTGTGCGGCGTCGACACGCCGCCGCGCGTTCCGAACGGCGCACCGTCGACGCGCGAGAGCTGCGACGCCGTTTTCGGAATGCGATAGTTCGTTTCGGTGGCGGGCGCGGCCGGATCGCCAATCGCGAACGCCGTGACCCTGGCCGCGGCGCGGAGGTAACTTTCGAGCAGCGTGGCCGAGAACGCCTGCGAGTCGGCGACGTTGTCGAAGCCGTTGCTGATGGTGTCGGCGGGCAGTAACGACGGCCACATCGACGTCGATGCCGAGCATGTCTTTCACAGCGCGCGCGTAGTCGGCGCGATTGAGCCGCTGGAACGGACGCGAGCCGGGGTTCGGATTAATCGCCGCGGCGCGATCGACGCGCGTCTCGAGCGCAATGGCCAGCGCCTTGAGCTGCGCGGCATCCGGCCGGCGCGCGCCCGCGGGCGGCATCATGCCCGCGCGCAGCTTGCGGATCATCTTTTCGGAACGCTCGAGGTGCTCGGCGGCCTGGGCGGAGTCGAATGAGGCCAGCGACATCTCGCCGGCCTTGGCGCGATCGTTATGGCAGGTGACGCAGTACCTGCTTCACCAGGGCGTTCTGCTCAGCCTCGCCAAAGACCGGCGCGGCCGGGGCATGCGACACGGCAGGTGCAGGTTTGGTCGCCGGAGATCCTTGGGCGACCACCGCAGGCTTACCCTGTGCACCTCGCTAGATGCAGTACCGGGATAGCGGCGAGACACACTGCGATCAGGAGCTGCTTCATAGGCGCAAATTCTGTGGCCAGTATAGCCGACTAAGTGCTTCTGTAGCAGAGACATCCGGTGACATTGCGCGTGCCATGCAAGCGGCCCGGAACTACTTCTTTAGCAACACGTACAGGCCGGGCAGGTACGCCATGGACCAGGCGACGAAATGGCGGAAAACCGAGAAGGTTTCAGGCGGCCAGCCGCGGTACAGCTGGAAGAGGACCACGGCAAATCCCAGCGCCGCGGCAATGGAGGTGATGAGGCCGCGCCCGACGGCCTTCGCCACGTCGAGCCGCCCGTCGAGGTAAGTCTGCAGGGCCGCCAGCATGATCCACAGCAGCAGCCACGAGACCAGCATCATGTTGTAGCCGCCGAGCGGCGCCAGCGCGTAAAACGACAACGCCGCAATCACGCCGCTCAGGAGCCCGCCGACCAGGCCGACCGCGAGCTTCCCTTTTCGCCAGCCGAGATACGCGCCGAGCGCGGCAAAGAGCACCGCGCCGTGGATCGATCCCGACAACACCTGGTGTTGCGGGATGTCGAGGAACCACACGTAGTCGGCCGCCGTGCTGAGCGTGGCGAGCAGCACGGAACCGATGAGCGCCGGCGTCAGCACCTGCAGCATGTGGTTAGCGTCCGGCGGCGGCGCGCCCGATCTTGATCATCTCGTCGGCCTGCGGTCCCTGGCCGAGAATCGCGAGGAAGCCTTCCTTGATGCGCTGTTCAACGTCCTTGGCATTGGCGGGCAGCATGTTCGCAATCTTGACGCGCTTGGATTCCGCGAGCACCTGCTGCGTGCCCGCTTCCGCGCCGGCGCGATCGCCGCCAAGGGCCGCGGCGAGACTGCCGATGCCGCACGCAAGGACGCTGAGGCCTTTGAGCTCGGCGATTTCTTTGCGCTGCGTGATGGCTTTCGGATCTTCGAGCATCAGCATCGCGAGTTTCGTGCCCTTTGGATTCGACGGCGACCAGACGTTGGCCTTGGCCGCTTCGAAAAAGCTCAACGCGAGCTTCGCTTCGTCGAGGTCACGAATGTGCGGAATCGTCACGCCGTCCGCGCCGGCGTCAAAGATTTCCTTGACGCGCGCGCGGGTGGCGTCCGCGCCGTCCTTGCTGATCGGCGGGATGCGTACGATGAGTGTCTTGCGGCTGGTCGCACCCGGGCCGCGTAGTCCCTGTCCATACGCCTTCACGGCGGCGGGATCGTAGGCGCCTTCGAGATTGAGGAAGACGAAGTCGAGGAGGGGATTCGCCGCCACCTTCGCCGCGCCTTCCGGCGAATACACCGCCGGCGCGCCACGCGGCGCTTCGCTGGGCGCGTAGACGCCGAAAGCGACCTTGCCTTGCGGCCACAGATCGAGGACCTGCGCGTTCGCGGCGGCCGCGATGAACAGGAGAACAGGAGTCAAGGAGACGACGCGTTTCATGAGCCGTAGATGCTACCGACCGCGTTGCGTCACAAATGCGGTCCACAGATTCACGGATTACACGGATGCGAGCGAGCCGCGGCGGCCGAAGGCCGCCACGAAGAGCGACAGGCGGTTCCGAAAGATCCAAGGGCATCTGGTGGTCTGTCGAGTTCCGGCTGTCTCGCACTCTGCGCTCTACAACCGCAACCAGCTCGCTGTCTGGAACCTTGCGGTTGAATCCGCGTAATCTGTGTAATCCGTGGAAACTTTGATTTAAGCTGCGCCGCATGGCGGACAACACGACCAAAGGCGTCTCGCGACGCGATTTGCTGAAACGCGCGGGGCTCGCAGGCGCGGCGCTGACGATGCCCGTAACGCCCGCGACACCGGCTGAGTTCCTGGACCAGGCCAAGCCCGCCGCGGCGACGCCGTCTGCGGCACCGCGGCGCGAACAAGTCGAGAATCTGACCGCCACCGAGATGGACATGCTCGAAGCCATCTGCGCGCGGATTATTCCGACGGATGCCAATGGCCCCGGCGCACGGGAAGCGCGCGCGGCGCATTACATCGATCGCGCTCTCGGCGGTGCGCTGTCGGGGTCGCGCCAGGCTTACACCTCTGGCCTCGCCGCGTTCGACGCGTATTGCCGATCATCGCGGCGCGCGGCGTTTCTCGAACTCTCAACGCGCGATCAGGATTCGGTGCTGATCGACGTGGAAACCGGCGCCGCCACCGGGTTCCAGGGCAGCTCCGGCGTGTTCTTTGCGATGGTGCGTACACACACGCTGCAGGGCACATTCGGCGATCCGTATTACGGCGGCAACGCCAATTTCGTCGGCTGGGACCTGATTGGGTATCCCGGCGTGCGCACGAACGTGTCGGCAGAGGATCAGCGTCTTGGCGTAACGCTCACACCGAACCATCGATCGGCCTACGACACTGAGATGTTCACCAAGGCTGTCAGCTGATCGTGCCAAACCCGGAGGTCAGTCACCATGGCGACTAGACTCAAAGACACCGACGTCGTCGTGGTGGGCCTGGGCGCAGCAGGTGGCGTGGCCGTGTTGCCGCTCGTGCAGGCGGGCATCAATGTGATCGGCCTCGAAGCCGGCACGTGGCTCACCAAGCGCGACTTCGCGCCCGACGAGCTCCGCAACAACGTGCGCGACTGGCCGATGGCGGTGCAGAAGGCGCAACAGGAGGTGCCGACGCACCGCGCCAACGCCAAGGCCAACACCACGCGCGCCGGCAGCCACCCGATGATGAACGCCGTCGGCGGCACCACGCTGCACTACTGGGCGCAAAGCTGGCGGCTCAATCCGTGGGACTTCAAAGTCGTGTCTGAAACGACGAAGCGCTACGGCGCGTCACGCATCCCCAACGGCTCGACCGTCGAGGACTGGCCGTTTGGGCTGGACGAGCTCGAGCCGTATTACGACAAGGTCGAATACGAAACCGGTGTCTCGGGACAAGCGGGCAACATCAAAGGCACGCTCGATCGGCGCGGCAACATCTTCGAAGGACCGCGCACGCGCGCCTACCCGATGCCGCCGCTGCGCAGCACCGGCTTCATCGATCTGATGACGTCGGCGGCGCGCGGCCTCGGCTGGCACCCGTTCCCGGGGCCGGCGTCGATCAACTCGCGTCCGTATCAGAATCGCGGCGCGTGCATGTATCACGGCTTCTGCAACAAGGGCGGCTGCCACGTCGACGCCAAGAACGGCCCGCATCTCACGACCATCCCGCGCGCGCAGGAAACCGGCCGCCTGAAGGTGGTGACGCGCGCCCACGTGACGTCGATCGATACCGATGCCAACGGTCGCGTCACCAGCGTCACGTATGTGACCGACGGGCAGGAGTTCATTCAGCCGGCGAAGGTGGTGTTGCTCGCGAGCTACACCTACGAAAACGTCCGGCTGCTGCTGCTCTCGAAGTCCAAGGCGTTTCCGAATGGCCTCTCCAACAACCGCGGACAGGTGGGACGCCACTACTTGAGCCACGCGCAAGGCGCGTCGGTGACGGCGCTCTTCCCGTTCAACATCAACGCGTGGTACGGACTGCCCGCGCAAGGCGTGGCGGTAGATAACTTCGCCGACGACAATTTCGATCACGGCGCGCTCGATTACATCGGCGGCGGCAACTTGTGGGTGATGTCGGATCGGCGCCCGATTTCGGCCGCGGGCATGGGCACGTTCGGCCGCACGCCGTCGTGGGGTTCGGAGTGGAAAGCGTTCGTGATGAAGAACGCGGACCGCACCAACACGTCGTATCTCCAGAAAACCACGCTGCCCTACGAAGACAACTTCCTCGATCTCGATCCGGTGGTGAAGGATCCGCTGGGCTTCCCGGTGTGCCGCATTACCGCGGACTACAAGGACAACGAGCGCCGCGTCAGCACGGCCGCGCAGGAGAAGATGATCGAGTGGTACAAGGCGGCCGGCGCGATTACCACGCAGGCGAATCCGATCGGCACGATGGGCCCGACCACGCATGCGTATGGCGGGACGCGAATGGGCCGCAACCGCGACACAAACGTCGTCAATGAGTGGGGGTTCTCGCACGAGGTGCCGAATCTCGGCGTGCTTGGCGCCTCGGTGATGGGCACCAGCGGGGCCCGTAACCCGACACTTACGGTGCAGGCCCTCGCCTGGAGAACGGCGGAGTATCTGGCAAAGAACTGGAAGGGTGTGACGTCTTAGGGATGCAGGGATCGGGGATCGGAGGGATCCCCTCGACTCCGATTTCGGCTTCCTCTCGTAAATCGCGACGAGCGATCCCTGGCCGATGATGTGGCCCTTCATCGCTTCCATCAACTGGTTGCGGTTCAGGCCCGGCTCGAGCGGCAACTCCGCGTCGAGCGCATAGACCGTCCATGTGTAGTGATGCGGCTTTCCGGGCGGCGGCGCCGGACCGCGATAGCCCGCGCGCTTGAAGCCCGACAAGCCCTGGATGGTGCCCGCGATCTCGGGCGGGCCGGTCAGCACGGCCTCCATCGACAACTCGGCCGGTAGTCCCTTCGCCGTGCCGGGAATTTTGTAGACCACCCAGTGCACGAACGTCTGAGGAGGAGTGCCAAACGCCACGTCCGGATCGTCGTAGATCAGCGCAAATTGCTTGGTATTGGCGGGGGCGCCGCTCCAGGTCAACGCCGGCGAGAGGTTCTTGCCGTCGGCGGTGTGGTCAATCGGCACCACCTCACCGGCCTTGAGGGTCGGGCTGGTTACGGTAATCGTCGCGGGCGTTTGCGCGGACGCGGCTGAGGCCAGAATAAGGACGAGCACGCCGACGAACAAATTCCGAATTAGCATCGAATAATCCCCCAAGTCGCAAGCCCCAAGTCCCATCCAAGTCACAAGCCGCTTGAGTATACTTTGCGCCTATGAACCGACCGATCCGCCCGGTTGTGATGCTCAGCGTCGTTGCGCTGCTGGTGGGGCTGGCCACCGTCTCGATGCGCGGACAGTGGAAGCCGGGTGTCGGCGAATGGCCGACCTACGGCGCCGATCTCGCGAGCACGCGTTACTCGCCGCTCGATCAGATCAACGCGAGTAACTTCAACAAACTGCAAATCGCGTTCCGTTTCAAGACCGAGAATCTCGGGCCGCTGCCCGAGTTCCAGCTGCAAGGTACGCCGTTGATGGTGAACCGCCGCTTGTTCATGACCGCGGGAACGCGGCGTGCGGCCGTGGCTCTCGATGCGGCGACCGGCGAGATGTTGTGGATGCACAGCATCAACGAAGGCAAACGCGGTGAAGGCGCTCCGCGACGGTTGTCGGGGCGAGGCCTTGCGTACTGGAGCGACGGCAAGGACGAACGCATCATTTACGTTACACCCGGGTATCAGATGGTGGCCCTCGACGCGAAGACGGGCGACCGCATCGCGACGTTTGGCGCCGGCGGCATTGTCGATCTGAAGATGAACAACGATCAGACGATCGATGCCGAGAACGGCGAGATCGGACTGCACGCAGCACCGGTAATTGCCGGCAACACCATCATCGTCGGCGCGGCGCATATCGAAGGGTCCGCACCAAAACACTATCGCGCGGCGATGGGCTATGTCCGGGCATTCGACGTCCGTACCGGCAAGCGGTTGTGGATCTTCCACACCGTGCCGCAACCCGGCGAATTCGGCCACGATTCATGGCTGGAGGGTTCGGCGGCCAACACGGGTAACACCGGCGTATGGGCACAGATGAGCGTCGACGTGGAGCTCAACACCGTGTACATGGGCGTCGAGCTGCCGACGGGCGATTACTACGGGGGGCATCGCCCCGGCAACGGTCTCTTTGGCGAGAGCATCGTGGCGCTCGATCTCACCACGGGCCGACGCAAGTGGCACTTCCAGACCGTGCATCACGGCATCTGGGATTGGGACATTCCGTGCGCGCCGATCCTTGTCGACATCGTCGTCGAGGGGAAACCGATCAAGGCCCTGGCCCAGCCGACCAAGCAAGGCTGGGTCTACGTGCTCGATCGCGCCACCGGCGCGCCAGTGTGGCCGATTGAAGAGCGGCCAGTGCCAGCCGGCGATGTGCCGCGGGAATGGTACTCACCGACGCAGCCCTTCGTGACCAAGCCGCCGCCCTTCGAACGTCAAGGCGTGAGCGTCGACGATTTGATCGACTTCACGCCTGAGCTGCGAGCCGAAGCCATCAAGGTCGCGTCGCGTTACAAGATGGGGCCCTTGTTCACGCCGCCGGTGGTGAGCAAATGGGATGGGCCGCTGGCCATGCTCATGCTGCCCAGCAACACGGGCGGGGCGAACTGGCAGGGCGGATCGTTCGACCCTGAAACGAAGGTGTTCTATATCTTCACCAACACTAGTATCAGCGCGCACGGCCTGGTGCAGGATGCCACGCGATCGCAGATGAACTACATCTCCGGCCGCGCGACCGATCCGAATGCCAAGCCAGGCGCAGCGCCCGTCGGCGCGCCCGCGCTGAGCGTGCAGGGACTGCCGCTAGTGAAGCCGCCGTACGGCCGCATCACCGCCCTCGATCTGAACAAGGGCGAGCTGCTGTGGCAGATCGCGCACGGCGACACACCCGACAACATCCGTAACCACGCCGCGCTCAAAGGCCTCACCATTCCACGCACGGGCCGCACCGGCCGGATCGGCGTGCTCACGACCAAGACGTTGGTGATCGCGGGCGAAGGCGGCTTCAACACCACGCCGGATGGGCGTGGCGCGTATTTGCGGGCGTACGACAAGGCCACCGGCGCCGACGCCGGCCAGGTCTTCATGCCGGCGCCCCAGACCGGTTCACCGATGACTTACATGTTGGACGGCACGCAGTACATCGCCGTGGCCGCGAGCGGGGCCGGATTTCCTGGCGAGATGGTGGTCTACAAACTGTCGAAGTAGGGCAGGCCGAACGACGCGCACGACGATCCGCTGCGAGGCGGAACGCGATTATACTTTGCGCCTATGAACCGACCCAGCCGCTCGATGGTCAAATTCAGCGTTGTTGCGTTGCTGGTGGGCGTAGCCACCGTGTCGATGCGCGGGCAGTGGACGCCGAAAGTCGGTGAGTGGCCGACCTACAGCGGCGACCTCGCGGCGACGCGCTACTCCCCGCTCGATCAAATCAACGCGGGCAACTTCGGCAAGCTCCAACTTGCCTTCCGCTTCAAGACCGAGAACCTCGGGCCGCGACCCGAGTTCCAGTTTCAGAGCACACCATTGATGGTGAACGGACGATTGTTCACCACGGCCGGCACGCGCCGCGCCGCGGTGGCGCTCGACGCCACCACCGGCGAGATGTTGTGGATGCACAGCATCAACGAAGGCAAGCGCGGCGAAGCAGCGCCACGCCTGCTGTCGGGACGCGGCCTCTCGTACTGGAGCGACGGCAAGGAGGAACGGATCATCTACGTGACGCCGGGGTACCAAATGGTCGCGCTCGACGCGCGCACCGGCGACCGCGTGGCCGGCTTCGGCACCGGCGGCATCGTCGATCTGAAGGTCGGCCTCGATCAGGAAGGACTGGACCCGACAACGGCGGAGATCGGCTTACACGCCGCGCCGATCATCGCGAAGGACGTGATCGTGATCGGGGCAGCGCACCGCGAAGGCACCGCACCGCGCAGCAAGACCAACGTCAAAGGCTACATCCGCGGTTTCGACGTCCGCACCGGTAAGCGCATGTGGATCTTCCACACCATCCCGATGAAGGGTGAGGCCGGCTACGAAACCTGGGATCCCGATGCGCACGTCTACACCGGCAACACCGGCGTGTGGGCGCAGATGAGCGCCGACGAAGAGCTCGGCATCGTCTACATGCCTGTCGAACTGCCGACCGCCGACTACTACGGCGGGCATAGACGCGGCAGCGCGAAGGGACCCGAGTCGTCGCTCTACTCGGAGAGCCTGGTGGCGCTCGACGTCAAGACCGGCCAGAAGAAATGGCATTACCAACTCGTGCATCACGGCATCTGGGATCACGACATTCCCTGCGCGCCGATCCTGATGGACCTGGTCGTCAACGGCAAGCCGGTGAAAGCCGTCGCCCAGCCGACGAAACAGAACTGGCTTTACGTGTTCGATCGCGCGACCGGCAAGCCGGTGTGGCCCATCGAAGAGCGGCCGGTTGAAAAGGGCGACGTGCCCGGCGAGTGGTATTCCCCCACCCAGCCGTTCGTCACCAAGCCCGACGCGTACGAGCGGCAGGGCGTGACGATTGACGATTTGATCGACTACACGCCGGAGCTGCGCGCCGAAGCGGTGAAACTCGTGTCGCAGTACAAGCTCGGCCCCATCTTCACACCGCCCGTTGTCGGCAAATGGGAGGGCCCGCGCGGCACGTTGATGCTCCCCGATGTGACCGGCGGGGCGAACTGGCAGGGCGGATCGTTCGATCCCGAAACGAAGCGCTTCTACATCTTCACGAACGTGACGATCACGCAGATCGGGTTGATCACGCCTGAACCGGACCGGTCGGACATGCTCTACGTGCGCGGCGCGGTGCGCAATCCGAATCCTCCGGCGCTACCGGCGCCGGGCCCGCCGGCCGCAGGCGGCGGCGGTGGCGGGTTGAATGTGCGCGGGCTGCCGCTGGTGAAGCCCCCGTACGCGACCATCTCCGCGATCGACATGAACAAGGGCGATCTGCTGTGGAAGATTCCACACGGTGATACGGCGGATAACGTCAAGAACAACCCGGCGTTGAAAGGCGTGACGATTCCGCGAACCGGACGCCAGGGCCGCATCGGCGTGCTGACCACCAAGACGTTGCTGATCGCCGGAGAAGGCGGCTTCAACACCACGCCCGATGGACGCGGCGCGTATCTACGCGCGTATGACAAGGTGACGGGCGCGGACGCGGGCCAGGTGTTCATGCCGGCGCCGCAGACCGGATCGCCGATGACCTATTCCATCAATGGCACGCAGTACATCGCGGTGGCGGTCAGCGGGGCGGGGTTCCCAGGAGAACTGCTGGTCTACAAGCTCGCTCAGTAACCACCCAGGCGAAGGGCGGTAATCTTCGCCTGCTCTTCGGCGGCAATGCGCAATTCGGCCGCGCGATCGTTTTGTAGCCGCGAGAGGAGCAGCGCCAGCATCTCCGCCGCGGTTTTTCCTGTCGCGCACACGATGAAGATGAACCCGAAGCGATTGAAATAGTCGGTGTTCGCTTGCGCGAGCGCGGTCAGTGTATCGGCGCCGGCAATGCCAATTCCCGACTGCTCTTTCGCCGAGAGATCGTGCGTTTGTGGAAAACGCGCTTCGAGCGCGGACCGATCGCCAATCCGCGGATGATGCGAGAACGCCTCGAGCCAATCGGCTTCGGTCAAGCCAAACCATTCGATCCGTGCCGCCCTGAGCAGCCGCGCATCACCGCCAAATGGCCGGCGCGCCATCATGCGATCAACCCAGCGCGACGCTCCGCATGCGCGCGTCAGGAGTGCGCGCGCGTCGGCGTCCGTGGCGGCGTCAAGTTCGTGCGAGCGTGCCATGGATGCGCAAACGGCTTACGCCGCCGTCCGGAAAAATGTTGAGCCGCACGTGCGACACGGCCCCTACTGGCTGAAGCTGTTTGCCGGAATAGAAGTGCCGCTTGTTCGCCGACAGCTTCGTCTCCGGCAGGATCACCGACCACGCCGCGGTGCGAAGCCGATCCGGCGACGCGCCCGGCGCCAGGCAGCCTTCGAGCGAGGCGCGATCGGGATAGTTGCCCTTGTAGTGATTCGTATCGATCTCGACCTTCGACAAGATTCCCGTCGCGCCGAGCCGAACAATCGCCCAGTCGTATCCGGGTCCGCGCCGGCGCCTGGTCTCCCATCCATCGCCCATGTTCTTCGCGCGGTCCGGCATGATCAACGCACCCTTGGTGCCGTAATGCATGTCGCTCGCATCGAGGAAGAGACCGCCATTGGTGATCGACGCGAGGTCAACGACGTGGCCTTGTGGCGCGACGCGCGTCCAGTCAACCGCCACTTCACCGTAGACGCGCAAACGCGCCACACCACCATCGGGATAGATGCTCAACCGCAGGTGGGTCCACGGACGGCGATCCGAGATCGTGAAAAAGTTTTCCCCGTTACCGCGCAGCACTGATTTCTCGAGCAGGGTGGTCCACGGCGCGCCTTCGATCGCGTGCATCGATGGCTTCAGCCCGCGGGCCATGTCGACCGCTTCGATTGAACAATGCGACGGATAGTTGCCGGTAAAGTGACTGGTATCGACGTTGACGCCGTGCACGATGCCGCGCATGCCGAGCTCGACGATGCACCAGTCGTGACCGGGGACGCGGCGGCGGCGCGATTCCCAGCCGTCCATCCACTTCCCTTTCGACGTGTACTTGTCGGGAATGAAGATGGCCGGGCCCGGCTTGACGAGATTGGACTTCGGCGCGAAGAAGTCGTCGTTGGTGGCAATCGCCCGGCCGCCCACGCGCGCTGACGCGAGATCGGCCAGGTTGGTAAACTCATGCGCAGTTGCCATCGGAGTCCTCTATGCCCTCTATCCCTGCTAAGGCGGCCCTGTCGAAGACGTCGTACGGAAAGTCCCGCATCCGCCTCGTCCAGGTGTCGCGCCGCGGCGATCGTCACGATCTCCGCGATCTGACGGTGGCCATCGGCTTCGAAGGCGCCTACGACACATCCTATACGGACGGCGACAATCGCGACGTGCTGCCGACCGACACGATGAAGAACACCGTGTATGCGCTGGCGGCACGCGACGGCCCCGCCGAACCCGAAGCCTTCGGGCTACTGCTCGGCCGCCATTTCATCGGGCGCAACCCGAAACTCGCCCGCGTTGTCGTCGACCTCGTCGATCACGCGTGGCCGCACATTGCCGACGGCCCGCGTGAACACGGCCAGGCGTTCGTGCGGCGCGGCCCCGATACACGAACGGCCCACGTCGTGACCGATCGCAGCGGCGCGGCCGTGACGGCGGGCATCGCCGATCTCGTGATCATGAAAACCTCGCGCTCGGCGTTCGCTGGATATCCACGCGATGAATTCACGACCTTGCCCGAGACGCACGATCGGCTGCTCGCGACTGCGCTGACCACCGCCTGGTCCTATCGCGACGCCGAGGTCGACTTCGGCGCCGCGTATCGCGCGGTTCGCGCCACGCTGCTCGATGCCTTCGCCCGCCACGATAGCCTCTCCGTTCAGCACACGCTGTACGCAATGGGACAGGTCGTGCTCGACAGCATCGAGGAGGTCTCGAGCATCACGCTCGAAATGCCGAACCGGCATCACCTGCCGGTCGATCTCACGAGGTTCGGGATGGAGAACCGGAACGAGATTTTCGTCGCCACGGAAGAGCCCCACGGTTTGATCAAGGCCACACTCACCAGGCAAACACTGCCGCGTTGATCGCCATGCCGTCGTGGGTCATTCGAGGCGATCGCGTGGTGTTGCCGGACGGCATGCGTCCGGCGGCGATTCGCGTCGACAACGGCCTCATCACGGCCGTGACTGCAAATCGTGCGGTGGCCGCTACCGATGCCACAGTGATCGACGCGGGAGCGGCGGTGGTCATGCCGGGAATTGTCGATACGCACGTCCATATCAACGAGCCGGGACGCACTGAGTGGGAAGGCTTCGAGACCGCCACACGCGCGGCGGCGGCCGGTGGCGTCACCACCCTCGTCGACATGCCGCTCAACAGCATTCCCGCGACGACCACCGTCGAGGGGTTCACCGTGAAACGTCGCGCGGCGGAGGGACGCTGTCATGTCGATGTCGGATTCTGGGGCGGCGTCGTTCCCGGCAACGTCCGCGATCTCGGACCACTTGCGCGAGCCGGCGTGCTTGGTTTCAAGTGCTTTCTGAGTCCATCCGGCGTCGACGAGTTCCCGAACGTCAGCGAACAGGATCTGCGACTCGCGATGCCGATCGTCGCGTCAACACGTTTGCCATTGTTGGCGCACGCGGAATGGCCTCCTCTCCTCATCGATCCTCGTCGGGACGATGACCCGCGGATGTATTCGACGTGGCTGCGGACGCGGCCTCCGGCCGCCGAGCAGGCGGCGATCGATCTCTTGATCGACCTGGCCGGCCATGCCGGTGCGCACCTGCACATCGTGCACCTGGCCTCGGCCGACGCGCTGCCGGCGATCGACAAGGCACGCGCCAAGGGCCTCAACATCACCGTCGAGACCTGTCCGCATTACCTGGCGTTCTGCGCCGAGGAGATTGCTGCCGGGGCCACGGCCTGGAAGTGCGCGCCACCGATTCGCGAGCGTGCTCATCGCGAGCGGTTGTGGCAAGCACTCCGCGATGGCGCGATTGACCTCGTGGCCACCGATCATTCGCCGGCGCCGCCGGCCTTGAAGCATCTCGACGATGGCAATTTCATCGCCGCGTGGGGTGGCATTGCCTCGCTGCAGCTCGCCTTACCGATAATGTGGACCGGCGCGAGGCAGCGCGGCATTCCGTTCGAGCGGCTGGCCGAATGGCTGTGCCGAGCGCCGGCGAAGCTGGCCGGACTAACGGCGCGCAAAGGCGCAATCGCGATGGGTCAGGATGCCGATCTCGTGATCGTCGATCCCGATCGCGAGTTCACCGTCGACGCATCTCGCCTGTATCATCGCCATGCCATCACGCCATATGATGGCGCGCGGCTGCATGGCGTCGTGCAGAAGACGATGCTGCGCGGCGAGATCGTGTATGACAACGGCACGATCGCCGGCTCACCGGCCGGCCGCCTGATTTCACCCTGACGTCTTGAAGGCCGGGAGTTCTTGAAAATGAGTCAAATCTCTTCAATGCCTTCAAGACGTCTCGCCCCGCCGGAGGCGGGGCCAAGCGACGCTGCATGAGCGCAATTACTACTCACGTTCTCGACACCGCCCGCGGCCACCCCGCGGCGGGCATTCCCGTACGGCTCGAACAGCGCAGCCGCGGCGGTGAATGGGTCGCGGTCGGCCGTGGGGATACCGATGACGATGGCCGTCTCGGCAGCCTCTACCCCGTCGACACGCCGCTGACCGCCGGCGTGTATCGCCTCACGTTCCAGACGCACGGCTACTTCGAATCCCTTGGCGTGGACTCGTTCTATCCGGAGGTGGTGGTGGTTTTCGAGGCCATTCCCGGAGAACAGCATTACCACGTGCCGCTGCTGATCGGGCCGTTCGGCTTCACGACGTATCGGGGCACCTGATCGATGGCGCGCTCGATCCTGACGCGCGATCTCGCGGCCATCGCCGCGCGGCTCCGCACCGCCAACACCCGGCTCGCGGCCGCCTATCCCGGGGACGCGATCGCGCGGCAGCCCGTACACACGCTGATTTGCAGTGCCGACGCGTTCACGCGCGACTCGGCGCAGATCTATGGCGCGGCCGCGGTTGCGGCGCTCAACGAATTCGGACCCACGGCCTCGTCTTTCGCGAAGACCCTGGGCCTGACGTCCGACGATTCCACGCTGACCGAAACGGTCCGCGCGCGCGTGCTCGCGAAGCTGAAACGCGAGCCTGTGGAGGATCTTCGCCTGGATTTCGAGGACGGCTATGGCGTGCGGCCCGACGCCGAGGAAGATGGCCACGCGCAATCGGCGGCCAGGGAAATCGCCGCAGGAATGATCGCCGGCACGTTGCCGCCGTTCATCGGCATCCGGATCAAGGCGATGTCGCGCGAGCTGCACGCGCGCAGCCTCCGCACGCTCGACCTGTTCGTGACCGCGCTCGTGAAGACCGGCAAGCGGCTGCCCGACAACTTTGCGATCACCGTGCCGAAGGTGATGACGCCGACGCATGTGGATGCGGTCGATCGGGCCTGCACCGCGCTCGAGCGGCGGCTGAAGCTGAAGCGCAACAGCCTGCGGCTGGAGTTGATGATCGAGACGCCACAGTCGATCCTCGCCCCGGACGGGACCTCGGCGCTGCGCGCGCTGGTGGCCGCCGGCGCCGGCCGCGTGCGGGGCGCGCATTTCGGGGTCTACGATTACACCGCGCTCGTTGGCATCACCGCGTCGTGGCAGCACCCGCGCCACCTCGCCTGCGACTTCGCGAGGCACATGATGCAGGTCGCACTGGCGCAGACCGGTGTGATGGTCGCCGATGGCGCGAGCAACATCATGCCGATCCCGCCGCACGGACCCCACCCGAGCCGGCCGCTCACCGACGCGCAGCAGCGCGAGAACATCGCCGTCATTCACCGCGCGTGGAAAACGCACTTCGCCGACATCACGCATTCGCTCGTGAACGGTTTTTACCAGGGTTGGGATCTGCATCCGGCGCAATTGCCAACGCGATACGCCGCGGTGTACGCGTTCTACCTGTCGGCGCGCCCGGCGGCGACGGCGCGGCTGAAGAAGTTCTTCGATAAAGCGGCCAGGGCGGGAGCGGTGTTTGACGATGCGGCGACGGGCCAGGCGCTCGTGAACTTTTTCAGCCGCGCGTGGACGTCGGGAGCGATCACGCGCGAGGAATTGCTGGAGACGGGCCTGGCGCCGGCGGATCTGGAAGGGCGATCGTTCCTGCAGATCCTGGCCAATCGATCGGGCGGGTGACGGCTGACCGCCGTTTACTTCACCGGAATCCAGAACGACGTCTTGACGAGGAAAATATTCGCGCCGGGCGCGGTGACGGATCGAAACGCATCGGCCACGCCCACACGCGTACCAACACTTTCAGTCCCTGACCGATCCTGCTGCCACACCACGTAGAGCGTGCTGCCGGTGCGCCACTCCCAGCGCAACACCACGTTGCTGCGGAACGAGAGCGTATTGAAATCGCGATTGCGCAGCGTGAACGTCGAGCCGCCGACGTTCACGACCTGGCTGCCGTCGGGATTCACCGTGAGGATGCTGCCGTTGGTGCCGTACTTCAACCGCTCGCGGCTGCCGGGCTCGAGCAGCTCGCCATAGTCGTAGTAGCGGCCCGACGCAGCGAAGGGCTCGGCGTAGACATCGAGATTGATGTCGGGCTTCAGCGTGAGCCCGAGCCGGAATTCCATCGACATCGTGCTGCGATCGATGAACGCAAACACGTAGCGGTTGTCGAACGTGACCGGGCGGCCACCCGACAGTGTGCTCACATACTGCTGCGGCTCCGTCACCCGGTCGTAGTACGGGGACACCGAGAACGACCAACGCGGTCCCGGGCGCATCGAGAAGGCGCCGGTCACGCTCGTCACCGACGCGCCATCGTCGTTGGTGCGCCACGACCCGGAGCCCGTGAGGCGCGTGCGCGAGGTGTTGCGATTGCCGACGCTCGCATTCAAGGTCCAGCCCGGCCCACGCGCCATCAGCGGCCCTCCCCTGGTGAGCGACACGCTGGTCGTGGCGACGTCGCGCGCGAAGTTAATCGACGAAGTCCAGTAATTCAGCCACGTCACGTTGACGGTGCTTCGCAGGCGGCCGGTCTGCATGAGGCCGCGCAGCGTGGTGTCGGTATTGGCATCGAGCTGGATGTAGTAGTTGCGGAACACCTTGCCGGGCTGCGTCTCGCGCCAGCGGATGTTGGCGTTCGACAGCCAGCCGTCGGCGCCGTTCAACTGCGCCATATCGTTGACTTCGAAGTTTTCCGAATCAATCTTGGTATTGGCACCCCACAGCCAGTGGCGGCCGCCGGTCTTGTCGAAGTTCAACTGCACCGACCAGCCGGCCATCGAGGTCAGCGTCGGGTCGAGCGGTGAATAGTCGCGATCCGGCCGCTGCGCATAATGCGAGCTCGAACGCTGCCACCGTTCGACGGACTTCTCGCTGCCGTTCAGGAACGAGCCCCCGCCGGAGGCGCGAAACTCGTACTGTCCGCCGTTGAACCGCAACAGCGTGTTGCCGGCCACGGCGAGTGCGTTGCGGGTATAGAGGTCCGCGAGCGGACTCCCCTCCTCGAAGTCCCGGTGCATGTAATTGACTATGAACCCGGCCGTCGAGGCCAACGGCCCGAACTCCTGCAGCATGCGGCCGACAAAGTGGTACGCGTGCGGCGCCACGGGCACATCCCGCCGTTCGAGCGAGTTCGCCGAGGCCACGCGGGCGTCCTCATCGTCGGTGACGGCGGCGATGAACCCGAGCGAGGTCTTCGACTGCAGCCGTCCGGTCAGCTTCGCCGCCGCGATGATCGAGTTGGCCTCCGGATAGTCCACGTAGTCGCCCACGGCCGGCCCAATCGGCGTGGCGCCGATGCGACGCGAGTAGTAGAAGTTCGGATGGCCGATGTTGAACAGCTGCGCGCCTTCCAGGAAGAACGGCCGCTTCTCGGGAAAGCGCGTCTCGAACCCGGTCAGGTTCACTTCCGCCGGATCGGCCTCGACCTGTCCGAAGTCGGGGTTGATCGCGGTTTCAAGGGTGAGGTTGGGGCCAAGCCCCATCTTCACGTCGGCGCCAATGCGTCCTTTCAGGTTCTGGCCATCATCAAACGGGTTGCCGAGATCGCGATCGCCGCTGATGGTCGATCCGCCGGCCACGTACGGCAGCGCCTCGATGCGGCGGGGCGGAACGATCGAGGAAATACCCGACAGATCGCCAAACCGCGATGACCACGCCCGGACGATGCGCGGAATCAGGATCCAGAAGTCGGCTTCATCGAGCGTTGGCCGGAAGCGAGACAGGTTGAGCCCCCACGCCTGGTCCGTTCGCGGGCTGAAGCGCAGCTGCGAAAACGGAATCCACAATTCCGCCGTCCACTGATCGCCCGCCACGTTGGTCTCGGCGCGCCACACGGGATCGAACCCGGAATCGAAGGAGTCCTCCTGGTCGCTCGAGTGATAGCGATCGATGCGGACACCCGCGGCGGTCACGCCGAACACGACGGCGGTGCGGCGATCGAGGAAGGTGTCGAACGAGACGAGGATGTGCTCGGCCTGGTCGGTGCTGTCGCGGCGGCCCAGCGGCGCCTGGATGCGGCCATCGCGGCTATGCATGCGCGCGCCGACGTACAACACGTCATCGTCGTAGGCGAGCCGCACCTCCATCGGATCGGTCGGCGCGGCGCCCTCAGTAGGCTCCTTCTGAATGAAGTCCGTGATGGGAGTCGCCTTCAGCCAGACTTCATCGTCGAGACGGCCATCGACGCGAATCGATCCGTTGGGCACGCGTGTGGCGGTGGCCTGCTTGCGGTTGTCGGCCCCGTTGAGCGCAGATTGAGCGGACGCTGGCGATGCCAGGCATACAAGGAAGATCAAGACGCCAACGGCGCGCATGGGACGCACGAGTTTATCCACAGATTCCGTGGACTAGATGTTTTTTACGCGTGCGCCATCGATGGCGAGCGCCGACTCGAGGCGGGGCGCATCGGAGGGATTCTCGACGCCCACGAGGATGTAACCGTTAGACACTTCGGGATCGTAGAGCTTGCCGCCGCGGCTTGGCAGGCCGGCGGTGATCAACAGCGTGATCACCGTGGCGATGATCGCGCTCAGCATGGTCATCTCGAAAATGATGATCAGGTTGGTCCACAGCGGGGCGATGGGCATACCGGAGGTCTTGAGCGGCCACGACATTTGCGAAAGGCCCAGCAGATAGTAGGTGGCCACCAGGCCGAACAGTCCGGCGGCCGCGGCAATCCAGGGCATCGCGGTCTTCGCATCGCGATGACCAAATTCGAAATGCTCAAACGGCTCGGATGAGATCACGGTGATGTCGTGGTCCGACACGCCCGCCGACCGCAGGTTGTCTACGGCCTTTTGTGCCACATACGGATCGGCATAGAGACCGTAGATCGCGCTCATGCGCCGGCCTCCGGTGCAACCTTCACCCCGGAATGGGCCGGCGTCGCGTGCCCCTGTGGGGCCGTCAACTCCCCTGCCTTCAGCTCCCAGATCGAAATGATCGGCACGAACTTGGAGAACAAGGCGTAGAGCAACACCATGGCCGCAAATGTGGCGGCCATGATCGTGATCTCCACTGGCCGCGGCCCGTAGGTGCCCCAGGAATACGGCAACTGCTTGTGCGCCAGCGACGGGACGATGATCAGGAAGCGCTCGAGCCACATGCCAATCACCACGGCGAACGACGCCACCACGCAGCCGGTGATGGTGCGCGTATAGACGTTGGACAGCAACACAAACGGGATCACGAAGTTGCACACGACCATCGTCCAGTAAAACGGCGCGAACTCGCCGCGCTGGGTGGCCCAGAACACCGCCATCTCGTGCGGCTCGTTGCCGTACCAGACGGTGAGCCGCTCGGCGAACACGAAGTACGACCACAAGATGCTCATCAACAACAGCAGCTTGCCAAGGTTCTCGAAGTGCAGCGGCAGCAGATACTTCTCGAGCCGCAGGGTCTTGCGCAACACCGCCATGGCGATGATGAGCGCGGCAATGCCGCTGAAAATTGCGCCGGCGACGAAGTACGGCCCGAAGATCGTCGAGTGCCACATCGGCACGTTAGCCATCGAGAAGTCGAACGACACGATAGTGTGGACCGAGACGGCGACGGGCAGAATGGCGATGGCCATGATCTGCATCGCGGATTCGAGGCGGTTCCATTGCTTCGTGGTGCCGCGCCAGCCGAAGGCCAGCGCGCCGTAGACGCGTCGCCGCCAGCCGGTGGACCGATCGCGCACCAACGCGAAGTCGGGAATCATCGGCAGGAAGAGGAACAGCACGCTGCCGGTGAGATAGGTATTGATGGCGAAGAAGTCCCACGCCAGCGGCGAGCGGAAGTTCGGCCAGATCTCGCGGGCGCTCGGATACGGGAACAACCAGAACGCCAGCCACGGACGGCCAAGGTGAATGATCGGAAACATCGCGCCGATCATCAGCGCGAATACGGTAATTACCTCGGCGCAGCGCGTGACCGGACGCCGCCAGCCGGCGTCGACGAGCCGCAGGATCGCCGAAATCAGCGTGCCGGCATGGCTGATGCCGATCCAGAACACGAAGTTGACGAGATAGAAGCCCCAGAACACCGGCCAGCGAATACCGGCCACGCCGATGCCGTTCCACATCTGGTACAGCCACGCGGCGAGACCGCACGCCACAACGGTGCCGGCCGCGAGGACAATCGCGTAGAACCACACCGATGTCTGGAACAGCGGGCGGATCAGATCGTCGGAGAGCGGCTTAGTAAGCGTCCGATTCATGCCAGGGCTGCTTTTGCAGGTAGGTGATCTTCGGCTCCGCGCCGAGATCCTCGAGAAGCTTCGTGCCACGCGCCGAACGCGCGAGCCGCGCCACGCGGCTGTTGGGATCGTTCAAGTCACCGAACACAATGGCCGTGGTCGGGCACGCCTGCGAACACGCCGTCTGCAGCGTGCCATCAGCGATGGCGCGCTTCTCGGCCTTGGCGGCGGTCTTCGCGGCCTTGATGCGCTGGATGCAGAAGGTGCACTTCTCCATCACGCCGACTGCGCGGATCGACACGTCGGGGTTGAGCTGCAAGTGCAGCGGCTTGGGCCACTCGGGATTGAAGAAGTTGAAGAAGCGGACGTTGTACGGGCACGCGTTGGCGCAGTAGCGCGTGCCGATGCAGCGGTTGTAGACCTGCGCGTTGAGCCCGTCTTCGTTCTGGTGGCTCGCATAGGTCGGGCACACCGCTTCGCACGGCGCGTTGTCGCACTGCTGGCAGAGCACCGGCCGGAACTTGACCCGGACGTCCGGGAAATCGCCCTCGTAATAGCGTTCGACGCGGAGCCAGTGCATGGTACGGCCGCGCCCGGCCTGTTCGGGCGCCACCGAAGGAATGTTGTTTTCGGCATGGCACGCCGTGACGCAGGCTTCGCAGCCCGTGCACCTGTCGAGATCGATGGCCATGCCCCACCTGAAAGGCATTTCAGATCTCAGATCTCAGATTGCAGATTGATTTTCGATTTTTACAAATCATAAATCTCACTTCTAAAATCTCACTTCTAATGGTCTCCGCGGCCGTGGGTCCAGTCGGGCCGCTCGCGCGTGGCGCCGCCGAACAGAATCAGGCTCTCGTCCGGTCCACCGACGCGCGCGATCTTGACGCGCGTGGCCGCCCACGCGAGTGTGCCGGTTTCGGGAATCGTCGTGGGCGCCAGGATCGCGAGCGGATTCACGCCCCGATTGCTCGCGTAGCGGGTGAAGTTCGTGTGCCCCTGCCCCACCGGAATCGCGATCGCGTCTGGCGCGATGCCAGGCGAGAGAAATGCGGGCGCGCGAAGACTGCCCTGCGTGGACGTCACTTCGATCAGGTCGCCCTGCGCAATACCAAGCTCCCTGGCTTTCTTCTCGTTGATCTCCACCCAGCTGCACCACATGCCCGAGGTCATCGGGTCGGGCAGCTCCTGCAGCCACGGAAGATGCGCGAGCGAGCCGTCGTAGAGCGCCTGGGATGGGTACGGAATGAAGTGATACGGGTACTGCGACGCGTCGCCATCGAATTGGGGATCCTCTGAACGTAGGGGCGGGACTTTAGTCCCGCCCATCGCCACAGCACTGGTGGGCGGGACTGACGTCCCGCCCCTACCTGCTGGCGCTGACGTTTCCTTGTTCAGAAACTCCTCGAAGCTGTTGGGAAGATCCACCAACGGCTTGGCAAGCTTGCGCGAGACGTCGAGTAACACGTCGGGTGTGGAGCGCGTGTCGTAAAGCGGACGCATGACGGGCCCAAACTTCGTGGGCACGGCCTTCGGCGACCCACTCTCCGGCGCGGTGTCGACCCACGATTCGAGGAAGGAATGATCCGGCAGGATCAAATCCGCCAGCGCGCTCGTTTCTTCGATGAACGATCCAAAACTCACGATGAACGGAATCCGCTTCAGCGCATCGGCGACCTTCAACGATGCCGGCGATCCGTACACGGGATTCACATCGTCCAGGAGCAGCACCTTTGGCGCATCGCCCTGCAGAATCTCCGAGAGGCTCCGCGTCGACGCCGGCGAGGGCGTCGGGATGAATAACAGGCCGCCGAGTTGATTGACGCTACCAGCGACGCGATTGAGCGTGTTGACGGCCACGGCGTTGAACAGCCCGTTCGTGTGTGCGAGCGGCGCGCCGCCGATGATCGCCATCGCCGGTGCGTTGGCGGCAATCTCGCGCGCCAGCCGCTCAACCTTTGCGGCCGGCACGCCCGTCCGCGTCTCAACTTCCTGGGGCGTAAACTGCGCTGCGGAGGGATCGATCGCGGTGCCGCGTTGTGTGGCGATCGCACGCGCGATGCCCAGCGCAAGCACACCGTCGGTGCCCGGCCTGATGGCGACGAACTCGTCGGCGTTGGCCGCCGTCTGCGACAGCCGCGCATCCACGTGCACGAGCTTGGCGCGCGCACCGGGACGCCCTTGCCGCATGCGGCCGTAGGCGGCGCTATGCGCCACCGTGGAATTCCAAGTGCCGAGGAAATCGGCGCCAAACACGAGCACGTATCGCGCGTTCTCGAGATCGAACGTCGGCAACTGATGCGCGCCGAAACTGATCGCGTTGGCGCGGCGCAGCACCTCGTCTGAAAACAACTCGTAGGTGACCGGCGCGGGCGCGCCGTAGCGCTGCAACAACTGCGCGACGAGCTCGAGACGACGGCCCCGAAGCGGTTTGGTCAGGAACGCCAGGCTCTTCTGATCGTTCGCCGCCACCAGTGCGTCGAGCTGGCCCGTTATTTCCTTGATCGCCTCATCCCACGAGATGTCGACGAACTGCCCGCTGCCCCGCTCGCCCGATCGCTTGCGCGGTTTGTCGAGGCGATCAGGGTGATACGTGACCTGCAGGGCGGCCTGGCCGCGCGCGCACAACTTGCCCTGGCTGATCGGATCCTCGGGGTTGCCCTCGAGTTTCTTGACCAGCCCCATCCGGATCACTCCGGGCTGGCCGTTGCGGAACACTTCCGCGTCGCCTTCCATCACGCGCGCGATCACGCCGCAGCCCGCGTTGCACAGCGGGCACACGCTCGGCTTCCACGTTGCGATGCCGGGGACCAGTTCGTCTTCCGGGAATGAACCGGATCACCTGGTTCTCCGGATTGCCGCACGCGGTGAGCGCGGCGGTAGTGCCGGAGATGGCGGTGAGCTTGATGAAGTGTCGGCGATCCATGGATGTGGTCAGTAGTGGCAGGTCAGGCAGTCATTCGACGCCTGCTTCGACTTATGGCAGTTCACGCAGAACCCCATGTCCATGTTCACCATGCGCCGCGCCACGGTTTGCTCGGCCTGGTTGCCGTGACAGGTCGAGCACTCGACCTTGGCGCGAATGTGCGGGGCGTGCTCGAACCGCACGTGCGATTCCGGCGCGTAGTCGTAGACGCGCCGCCACTGGAAGTCGAGGCCCTTTTCATACATCGCGGTCATCTGCTGGATCAGCGGGCGATCGGTGGCGATCTGCGAGTGGCAGATCATGCAGGTGTTGACGCTCGGCAGGCTGGCCCGCGGCCCCTGTTCGACGGCGGTGTGACAGTCGGTGCACACCAGGTCTTTGGCCAAATGGATCTGATGGGAGAAGTCGAATGGCTGCGGCACCGGATCGGGCCGGGACCCGATGAACTGGCGGAAGGCCTCGCCAAACGACGCGCGCGCCGGGGTAAACACTGGCGACGTGCCCCATCGCGAGCGCGGCACCGTGTCATCACCCCACTTGGGCTGACCGGGACTTGCGAACTCACACGCCGTTGTGGCTGCCAGCAGAAAGAACGCAGCCAGCAACAGCGCGTTACGGCTTCGGAACACCACCAAGGCTGCGCACGAAGTGCACGAGGTTCCAGGTGTCGGTGTCGGAGAGCTTTCCCTTCAGCCCCTTCATCTGGTACTCGGGCGGCGAGCCGTTCTGGATGAGCCAGAAGATCTCGCCTTCGCTAAATCCGTGGGTCCACTTCTCGTCAGTCAGGTTTGCCGGCTTCATGTTCTTCGGCGCCATGGTGCTGTCGCCCGCGCCGGTGTTGCCATGGCAGAAGCGGCAGTACTTCGCGAAGAGCGGCTTGGCCGCTTCAATCGCCGCCGGAGATGACGGGAACGCAGCCTTCATTTTCTTGGCTTCGGCCGGGACGGCCTGGGGCGGC
Source organism: uncultured Acidimicrobiia bacterium (assembly GCA_963784445.1). GTDB lineage: Bacteria > Acidobacteriota > Vicinamibacteria > Vicinamibacterales > UBA2999 > 12-FULL-67-14b. The sequence goes on from CAWARO010000006.1 coordinate 772,816, forward strand.
GCGGGGGTCTGCGCCACGACGCTCACGGCAACCAGCCAGGCGAGCGCGGCACTGCCGAACAATCCTCGGAACACACGAACCATACTGACGTCTCCTTGTTCACGCGTGGTCGATGGTCCGGCGCGCCAGCCAGATTTTCACACAGGGGTATTCGGGTTGCAACTGATTGTGTCGGGACGGCGGGACAGGCGCGCGATGCGGCGCGCTCATCATCCGCCTGCGCTCGCCGCATGAATGGAGGCCCGGCGAGCTACGGCGGACGCCCGCCGTAGGCCCTTGGCCGCGAAGGCAGGCGCGCCTTGAGATCGCTACTTCAGGACGGTCGCCTTCACTTCGACGATCACCTTGCGGTCGCTCACCGGATCCGCCGCCTGCGAGACGATCAACGGCTTACCGCTCTGGAGGATGACGGTCAGGCTTTGGTTGATCCCGGTCGGGCGCGGTTTCAGGGTGTCCTTGTCCGCCCCGCCGGGTGGGCTGTAAACGAGCGTCAACTCGAGTTGAATCGGCCCCTCGACTGAGACAAACGGACGGGCATCGACGTTCAAGTCGACCACGAACGGCGCGTCGCCCGGCGGGCGCACGTTGCCCAACGAGCGAATCTTGCCCCAGTTGCCGCTCGAAACAATCATCGACACGGTCTTCTTCTCCGGCGCCTGCGTGCCGGCCTGATCGGTCAGCGTCAGCTCGACCTGCACGTTGGTCAGAGTGCGAACGAAGCGATCGCTCGGGACCGGCGGGCCCTTCGGGGGCGGTATCGCCAGTTGCGTGGTCGGGTCTTGTCCTGGCTTCGGCTTCGTCGTCTGGTCGTCTTGAGCCGCCGTGCCGATTGGCATCAGCACCAGCGCGGCACACAGGATCAATAGAGCTTTATGCATAACTACTCCTCAATCAGCGCGGCGAAAAGGATTCCGCCGTCAGCGGTAATTCGGTGATTGCGATCGGAGCCAGTACCAGCGCCGGCGATCCCGGTAGCGCGTCTGGGTCCATGTCGCTCATGACTAATGCGCTCATCGCTGCGATGGGCGCGAGGCTACGTTCGTGGTCACCATCCAAAGGTTCCACAGGTTCCAAGGGTTCCAAACGTTCCAAGGGCAGGGTTCTAAATGCAGTTCCGTGTTCTCGCGCCACGACTTTCGGAACAGCCATCACCGCTACAACATCGGACGAAGGCAACAGCGACGGCGTCGCGGGGTCGCGCATGGTCCACACCACTGCGGCAATCGCGAACGCGGTGATCGCGGCGAACTGTGGAATCAGCCAGCTGAAACGTAACGAGCGCTCCGGCAACGCGCTCGCTATGCGCAACGCCAGGTCCTCGTCCTCGCCAACCTGCACCATGCGCGCGGTGACCTGGTCGATCGCGGCGTCGAGCCGGTCTTGCTCCGCCATCTGCGGCATCTGCGCCTTCTGTGGCCTCATCGCGGATCTCCATGACCCAGGCGATCCAGCTTCATCCGGATCACGCGGCGGGCTTCGGCAATGCGCCACTTGATGGTGCCGACCGGCGCGCCGAGCATCGTGGCAATCTCTTCATAACGGTGATCGCCGCTGGCGGCGAGCAGGAACGGATCGCGAAGCTTGGGTGGCAGCGCCTTCACGACTTGCGCAATAGCGATGGCCAGCTCGCGCGAGATCAGGATCGCGTCCGGCGATGGATCCGCGGATGGAAATTCCATCGGCCGCTGGTCATCGGTGGTCGACGATCCGAACCGATCGAACCACGAACGCAGCGACCGCCGGCGATCGATCGCCTTGCGCCAGACGATGCGCATGTACCAGCCGCGGAAGGCGTTGGGATCGTTAAGGGCGTCGAGGCGCTTCCAGGCGGCCACCGAGGCCTCCTGGACCGCTTCGTCGGCATCGCTGGGCTGGCCGACCGCCGCCAGCGCCACACGGCGGGCGGCGGTGAGGTGCTCCTCGATGAGCCGCCCGAAGGCGGCCCGATCCCCCGTCCTCGCAAGTGCCACCAGCCGAACGACTTCCGGGTTGGCCTCGGCCGCCTCGGAGCTCGCCATGGTCAGCATCGGCAGCGCTAGTTCGGCCAGGCTCACGACAAATAGACTGTAGTGGAGGGCCCGCGGTTGGAAATCCTCATGCGCCGCCATTTTGCCGGGAACGGAAATTCTTGCCGGGGGTGGGCACGGCGGGCCGGGGGAGCAACGTTTGCCGGGAGAAATTCAGATTCGAGCCGCGGGTCCGGGGGACATCCCGGAGGTAAGGGCGATGCTACGCGAGTACCTCGATTGGATTGGAATGGATCTGGCGTTCCAGGAAATCGACGCGGAGTTGGACGACCTGCCCGGCGATTACGCGCCACCACGCGGTGCGCTGTTCGTTGCCGTCGAGGGTCCTCGCTATCTGGCTATGATCGCGCTGCGGCCGCTCGATGGCACCACCGCCGAGATGAAACGGCTCTACGTCCGTCCCGACGCGCGCGGCCGCGGCCTCGCCCGCCAATTGATCGCACGGCTGTGCGACGAAGCCAGTCGTCTCAACTACAGCGAGATTCGCCTCGATACGCTGCCGAAAATGGGCGAGGCACAGGCGATCTATGAGACCTACGGGTTCGTCGACATCGAGCCGTATTACGAGACGCCGATCGCCGGTACTCGGTTCATGAGTAAAAAGATCTGACGGGGAGGCAATTCTTGACGCGGCGGCAATCCTCGACGGGGAGGCAATCCTCGACGGGGGGAAAACGCCGACGGGGGCGTGAGATGATGAGAACAGCGTGAACTTGCGCAAATTCCATACGGTCGCGGCCGCGGCCGCCATCGTCTTCGCGGTACTGTCCCTGTTCACGGCGGCGCAGGCGCCAAGCCTGACCGTGCTGTCGCGCGAAGGGCGCAAGCCGCTGCCGATCACCACGATCAACAACCAGGAATACGTCGCCGTCGACGACATCAACGCCACGTTCGGGACCACGTCGCGCGAGGATCGCCTGGCCGGCGGCCTGACCATCACCGCCCGCGGACAGTCGATCGTGTTGACCGCCGATCAAAACGTGGTGTCGGTGGCCGGCCGGCTCGTGTCGCTGCCGGCGCCCACCCTGCGGCGCGACAATCGCTGGTTCGTGCCCGCGGAATTCCTGCCGCGCGCGCTGTCGTCGGCCATCAACACGCGGCTCGATCTGCGGCGCTCTATGCGGCTGCTCATCGTCGGCGAGATGCGCGTGCCGCGCATCGTGGCCCGCGTCGACGCGGGATCGACCAACGTGGCAGTGACCTTGGAGGTCACGCCGAACACCGAGGCGCGCGTCACGGCGCAGGCAGGCCGGCTGACCGTGCAGTTCGAAGCGGATGCCCTCGAACTGAGCGCCCCGCTGATTCCCCCGCAGACCTTCCTCACCGGGATCGCTCCTGGCGACACACCGTCAACGGTAGTTCTGAGCCTCGGGCCGCGCACCGCCATGCATCGCGTCACCACGTCGCAGGCAGATGCGGGTTCGGGACGAGTGACGATCGATCTGCTGCCGGCCACTACCGAAGCCGCGCCAACGCCCGCGCCCTCTCCCGCGCCGGACACGCGGCTCGTGATTCCCACGCAGGGCCCATCCTCGGGTCTGCGCACGGTGGTGATCGATCCCGGTCATGGCGGCGACGAGCTCGGGACGCAAGGCACCAAAGGCACGCTCGAAAAGGAGATCACGCTCGCGGTCGCACGCCGGTTGCGCACGCTGATTGAAAGCCGCCTCGGCCTCAAGGTGTTCCTCACTCGTGAAGACGATCGCACGCTATCGCTCGACGAGCGGTCCGCGTTTGCGAACAACCATCGCGCCGACGTCATGCTCAGCATTCATGCGAACTACGCGGTGCGGCCGGCGCTCAAGGGCGCGGAGGTCTACTACCTCACCGTGGAGCGCGCCGATGAGGAGGCGCGCAAGAAGGCCGGTCAAAACAGCACCACGTTGCCCGCGCTCGGCGGCGGCAGCCGGGCCATCGACTTGATCCTGTGGGAGACAGCGCAGGCGCGCTATCTCGAACAGTCGGCGGCGCTCGCCGGGTTCATCGAGCAGGCGCTGGCGACGCGGGTGGAGATGAGTCCGCGCGCGGTACAGCAGGCGCCGTTCCGGGTGCTGGTCGGCGCCAACATGCCGGCCGCGCTGGTCGAGATCGGCTACCTCTCGAATGCGGATCAGGAAAGCCAGCTGGCCACCGCGGCCTACCAGGATCAGGTCGCTCAGGCGCTCCTCGATGCGCTCGTGAAGTTCCGGGGCCTCCTCGAGCCGTAACCACAGATGCCGCAGCTCAAGCTGAAAGTGAAGGCGTTGACGCGGCGCCAGTGGGTGGCCGTCGCCGCCACGGCGGTGGCGACGATCGCGTTTGCGTTCGTGCTGATGACCGCCCTGAGCCGGCTGCTCAGCACGCCCACGCCTGCCAATGGCGCGGCACCGGCCGCACCGGCCGCACCCACCACCCCTGTTGCCGCGGCCGTCCCGCGCATCAAGGCCACGCTCTACTTTGCTTCTGAAGACGGCCTGCGCCTGGTGGCCGTCGAAAACGAGGTCGCGCTCGCCGAGGGCGTGGTCGCGCAGGCGCGCTCGATCGTCGAAGCGCAGCTTGCCGCCGCCGCGCCCGCGCCGCTGGTCTCGACGATTCCCAAGGGCGCGACCTTGCGCGGCATCTTCGTGTCGCAGCGCAACGAGGCATTCGTCGATCTCGATCCCGCGATCAGGACCGCGCACCCCGGCGGCACCCTGCAAGAGTTGATGACGGTCTACACGATCGTCAACGCGCTGCTCACCAACCTGCCGAACCTGCAAGACGTGCAGATCCTCATCGGCGGCCAGGAAGTGGATACGCTGGCGGGTCATGTGGACTTGCGGCGGCCGCTCAGGAAGAATGAAGGTCTGATTAATGAAAAGCCGCCTGAATGATCGCTCGCCCGACGAGCTGCGTCCCACCACGATCACGCCCGACTTCACGATGCACGCCGAAGGGTCGGTCCTGATCGAGGTCGGGAACACGCGCGTCATTTGCAATGCGAGCGTCGAAGACAAGGTGCCGCCCTTCCTGCGCAACACCGGCAAGGGCTGGGTGACCGCCGAATACGGCATGCTGCCCCGCGCCACCTCGACGCGATCGGGACGCGAAGCCGCGGCGGGAAAAGTCGGCGGCCGCACCATGGAGATTCAGCGGCTGATCGGCCGATCGATGCGGTCGGTGATTAAGCTCGAACATCTTGGCGAACGCACCATCTGGCTGGACTGCGACGTGATCCAGGCCGACGGCGGCACCCGGTGCGCGTCGATCACCGGCGCCTTCGTCGCCCTCGTGCTCGCCCTCGGCAAGTTGAAGCAGAACGACCAGCTGAAAACGATTCCGATCTCGGACTACGTGGCGGCGACGAGCGTCGGCATTGTCGGCGGGATGCCGCTGCTCGATCTCGCCTACGAGGAAGATTCAAAAGCCGACGTCGACATGAACATCGTCAAGACGAGCGACGGCCGGTTCATCGAGATCCAGGGCACCGCGGAGGCCGAGCCGTTCAGCACCGAAACGCTGACCGGCCTATTGGCGCTGGCGGACAAGGGAATCACGGATCTGATCGCCACGCAGCGCGCGATCATCGGGCCGATCCTCGGCCGATGACCCACCTTCGCCCCGACTCTCAGAAGGCCGCGGGCTACGGTGTGCAAGCCCTACTGATCGCAACGACAAATCCGAACAAGATTCGCGAAATTCGTCCGCTGCTGGCCGATCTGAAAATCGACCTGATCACGCTCGCGGATGGGGCGCCAGTACAGGAACCTGAGGAAAACGGCGCGACATTCTGGGAGAACGCGCGCATCAAGGCGCTCGCCTATGCCGCGGCGACCGGGCACATCGCCGTCGCGGAAGACTCAGGACTCGAGATCGACGCGCTGGGCGGTGAGCCAGGAATTCATTCGGCCCGGTTTCTCGGCGCATCCACGCCCTATCCCGCTCGCTTTGCGGAAATTTTTCGCCGCTTGGGCAGCCGGCCGCGTGATGCGCGATTCGTGACGGCGCTCGCCGTCGCGCGCGGATCGGAATTACTGTTCGAAACCGAAACGTCGATTGAAGGCCGCATCGCTGATGCACCCGCAGGCGATCACGGTTTCGGGTACGACCCGATATTTTGGTATCCGCCGTTTGGCTGCACGACTGCGCAACTCACGGGCACCGTGAAATCCAGCATCTCGCACCGTGCACGAGCCTTCCGTGATCTGCAAGGCTGGCTCTCTACGAAATCCGCGATCTCTTTGTTCCGAAACGGAACCATTCTGTAAGGTCAAGCACGCTTTCGCCTCGGGAATGCCGAGCAATTGCCCGACTCGGTCGTTGGCACTCCTTTTTCTAGATCTCTGATTTGTCGCTCCCCCGACCGTTTCTGCGGAAACGAGAAGGTAGGTCATGAGGTCACGATCCTGGTTAGTAGCGGTCTTCGTCGTGATGGCCGTGCAGATGTCCCCGGTGCTGGAGAAGATCTCCGCCCAAAGCGGACCAGGCGACCTCATTAGCACCGACATCGTGATTAGCGAGTTGCGCTTCAGCGGTCCAAATGGCCCCAGCGACGAATTCATCGAGCTGCACAACCTGGGCAACACCGACGTCGAGATCGGCGGTTGGACGGTGTTGGCATCCGGAGCTTCAGGTACCGGGACTGCGTTCCGCGCTACGATTCCGCAAAACACCACCAGCAACGTCAAGCCGGGTTGTTATTACCTACTGACCTTTGGCGGTTTGGGCAACTACAGCCTCAACGGCGTGGCGTTGCCGGATCACACCTACTCGACCGGCTTCGCCGAAACAGGCGGCGTCGGGATTGTCCGGGCGGACGGATCCTTTGCCGACCGCGTCGGCTTCTCGCCCACCGCTCCCTTCCGGGAAAACACCAATATCACCGGCGTCGGCGTGAACACGCCACGCAGTTACGAGCGCCGGCCGGGCGGCGCCGCAGGTCATGTCGATACTGGCGACAACGCCAATGACTTCCAGGTGCGTGCGAGCGCGACTCCCCAGAACAGCGCGAGCCCGTGCGTTGTCGCCGAAACCAGCGTCAAGCCGCACGCGGTGCAAGGCTCCGGCGCGGAGTCGCCGATGGTCGGCATGGTGAAGACGGTAAAGGGCGTCGTCACGGCTCGCGCGCGCGACGGCTTCTTCATCCAGACCGAAGTCGACCAGGACGACGAGAACGACTTCACCTCGGAGGGTCTGTTCGTGTTCACCGGCGTCGGCGCCCCCGTGCCCGCGGCCGCGCTGGTCGGCCACCTCGTTGGCGTCAGGGGCACGGTCGAGGAATTCGTGCCCGCGTTGGATCCTGGTAGTGCGTCGCGCACGCAGCTGAGGCTGAACAGCATGACCGATCTGGGTACCGCGACCGTGCCCGATGCGCACGTGCTGACGCTCGCAGATCTTTCTGACGCCGGCACGCTCGCTCAGCTCGAACGCCTCGAAGGCATGCGCGTCAGCGCGCCGTCGTTGACCGCAGTCAGCGGCACGGCAGCGGATGGCGTCTTCTACGCCGTGCTCACGGATCAGGCGCGTCCGTTCCGTGGACCCGGCGTCGAGGCTGGCTATCCGGTGCTGCCGTGCGCGGTCGGTCCGTGCAATGTGCCGCTCTTTGATGGCAATCCGGAGCGGCTGCGCGTGGATTCGGACGGGATCGAAAACCTGAACGCCGCGCACGTGTCGAGCGGCGCGGTGATGAGCAACGCCACCGGCCCGCTTGATTTCGGATCGCGAACCTACACGTTGCTGCCCGAGGTCACGCTGTCGCCGGTCGGCGGGATCGCGCTCGTCGACGCACCGCTCAGTCCGGCGGCGCAGTTCACGGTGGCGTCTTTCAACGCGACGCGGTTCGGCGATGTGTCCGAAGCGGTGTGGGCCGCGAAGGCCGCGCTGGTGCTGCGCGTCTCGATGAACCTCCCGGATGTCGTCGCGCTCCAGGGTGTCGACGCGTCGGCACTGCAGGCACTGCTCAATGAGGTCAACGCGGGCGACCCGTCGCCTGGCTACACGCAATGGTTCGACGCGGCCTCGGACGTGGCGTTCCTCCTGAAGAGCCGCGTCTCGGACGCGACCGTGGAGCCGGTCGGCGACCCCGCCACGTTCGATCGCCCGTCGCTCCTGTTGCGCGCCATGGTCAACGGGCCGTCGACGTCGCTGCCGCAGTCGCTGGCGGTGCTCGTCAACCACCTCGAGCCGGTGAATGGCAACCTCGCGACACGCGACGCGCAGGCGGAAGCCGTGGCGGATGCCGTACGCGGCCTGCAACAGAACAATCCTGAGGGGGCCTTCGTCGTGGTCGGCGACTTCAATGCGTTCAGCTTCAACGACGGTTATGTCGACACGGTGAGCGCCGTGCGCGGCGTGCCGACACCGCCCGACCAGGTGGCGTTCGAGTCGGCGTCTGACGTGTCGCCGGCCCTGCTCGATCTCGGCGCATCGCTGTTGCCAGAACATCAGGTACTCGTTCGTGCTCAACGGCAATGCGCAGACGCACGAGCACGTCCTCGCGAGCGCGAATCTCGGGTCGCAGTTCGTTGGACTGGCTCGCCCGCGCGTGAACGGTGACTTCCCCGACTCGCGGCGCCACGACGGAACCGCGAGCCGTGTGTCGGCCAAGGATCCAGTCGTGGCCTACTTCTCGTTCCCGCCGGACGTCGATGCGCCGGTGTTCGACCCCGTGGTGGAGCCTCCGGCGGCGGAAGCTACCGGTCCCGACGGCGCCGCGGTGAACTTCCCGACGCCGACCGCGACCGACAACCTGGACGAGGAGGTCGTCGTGACGTGCTTGCCGGTGAGCGGCAGCCTGTTCCAGTTGGGCAACACGGGCGTCACCTGCTCGGCGAGCGACGCCGCGGAGAATCCCACGCAGGTCTCGTTCACGGTGACGGTGCAGGATACGACCGCGCCGGTAGTGACGGTGCCGGAGGACATCAGCGAACAAGCCACGTCGTCCGCGGGTCGCGTGGTCAATTACAGCGTGACGGCCCACGACGTTGTGTCGGGGTCGCTGGTGGCATCGTGCTCGCCGGCGTCAGGCAGCATGTTCGCGATCGGCACCACCGAAGTTGACTGCATGGCGACGGATGCGGCCGGCCTCGTGGGCCAGGCGCACTTCAGCGTCAGCGTCTCGCAAGCGGTGGCCGGCCGTATGCGCGGCGCCGGCACGGTCGGATCCGGCCAACAGCGCGTCTCGTTCGCGTTCGACGCAGGTGCATCTGCGAACATGGACGCCCGCGGCTGGCTGATGGTGCTGGCGAAGGATGGCGCGGGACGCCCGCGGACCCTTGCAGGCCAGGTTGACGATGTCAGCTTTAGCAACGCGGACGGCTATACGCCGGGGCAGTGGCCCTCGAGCGGCATCGACACGGTGATCTTCAGCGGGGTGGGTTGGTGGAATGGCCGTCCGGGATATTCGTTCCGGGTCATCGCGAGCGATCGCGGCGAGCCCGGCGTGAATAACGACACGTTCGCAATCGTGGTCACGTCGCCGACCGGTGAAGTGGTCGAGTCGGCGTCGGGCGTGCTGCGAGGCGGCAACATCCAGTCGCTGCGTTAGACGCGACCGAGCAAGCGCAGTTCGTGCTCGAGCGTTTGCGCGAGCCCTTCGTCGAGAGGCCGTGCGGTGAATCCCAGTTCCCGCACGGCCTTTTCGTTCGATCCGAAATAGGTCGTGCCGGCTAGCACGCGCAACGCCTCGGGGGTGAAGGCGGGCGGGAGCTTAACGAAGCGTTCCGCCCCTTTCATCAACACGGCCATCGCTCGCATCACATGCGGGCCGGGATGCAGCATCGGCGCGCGCACCCTGGCGAGATTCGCGGCCAGCGCGAAGGCCTCTTCAAAGGGATGACGGGGACCGGCAATGATGTAGGTCTCACCGGGCCGGCCTTTTTCCATGGCCAGGATGTGGCCACGCGCGGTGTCTTCGACGTGCGCCCAGCAGAAGGCGGTGCGCGCCGGCGTCATCGGCAGGCGGCCGCGCAACAGGTCGACCAGCGCGGTGTGCATGCCGCTGGTATCGCCGGGACCGTAGACCATGCCGGGCATCACGATCGAGAGCGGCAGCCCGTCTTCCATTTTCGGTAGCGCCACGCGGTAGTGCGCGATCCACTTGGTGCGATCGTAGTGGCTCAAATGGGCACCGTCGTAGCGATACGTTTCGTCGGGCACGGTGCCCCTGGTATCTGAAAAGACGGCGACGGTGCTCGTGTAGACCCCGCGCGGGATTTCCAGCGCCCGCATCGTTTGCAGCACGTTGCGGGTGCCGTCGACGTTGACCTGATCGGCGAGCGGCTCCTTGACGCCGACCTTGTACCAGGCCGCGACATGAAACACGCCATCGACGCCGGTCATCGGGGTCTTGAGGGTTTCGCGATCGGTGATGTCGCCGGGATGCATCTCGACGCCGAGCGCCTTGAGCATGGTGGCGCGTTCAGGCGCGCGCACCAGCGCCACCACCTTGTGGCCGCGTCCGATTAGCTGCTTGACGATCTCCCCGCCGATGAATCCTGTGGCGCCGGTGACGAAGTACTTCGCCATTCCCGGGCCGCAGATTAACGCAGATTAGACGCAGATCAAACGTCGATCGGAGTTTTCGATCTGCGCGAGACCCGCCAGCAGGTCGTCGACGAGATCGGCACCGTGCTCGATCCCCGGCGACAAGCGAATCAGAGTGTCCGATAGTCCCAACGCTGCGCGCTGTTGCGCAGGGATCGACGCGTGCGTCATACGAGCCGGATGACAAATCAGAGCTCGAACACCACCGAGACTCTCACCAAGCGTGAAATAGCGGCGGTTCGAGACAAATGCCGTGACGTCCTCCAATGTTCCATCGAGTTCAAAGGACAGCATCCCGCCGAACCCGGTCATTTGCCGGCGCGCCACGTCGTGCCCGGGGTGAGTCGTGAGGCCAGGATAATAGACACGACGCACACGGGGGTGGCCGGCGAGGGCATCGGCAATGCGCGCCGCATTCTCGGCGTGACGCAACACGCGCAGTTCCAGCGTTTTGAGACCGCGCAGCGTCAACCAGCAATCGAGCGGCGCGGGTACTGCGCCGATTGCGTTCTGCAGAAATTTGATCGGCTCGAACACCGCGGCGTCCTTCGCGAGCACTGCCCCCTGGATCAGATCGGAATGCCCGGCGAGATATTTCGTGACGCTGTGCACCACGACATCGGCGCCGAGCGTGAAGGGTTGCTGAAACACCGGCGTGGCAAAGGTGTTATCGACCACGATCAGCGCGCCCCTGGCATGCGCGAGCGCCGCGATGGCACGAATATCCGACACCAGCAGGCGAGGGTTGGTCGGCGTCTCGAGCCACACCAGCCGCGTCCGATCGGTAATCGCGTCGGCCACCGCGTCGAGGCGGGTCGTATCAACCGGCGTGATCGTGAGATCGAACGCCGCAAACACCCGATGCAGCAGCCGATAGGTCCCGCCATACACGTCCAGCGGCACCACGACCTGGTCGCGCGGCTTCAGATACGCCTGAAGAATGGCGTGCTCGGCGGCGAGACCCGACGCGAAGACAGCGCAGTGACTGACACCTTCCAATTCGGCGAGGACCGCTTCCAATCGCGCGCGCGTCGGATTGTTGGTGCGCGAATAGTCGAAGCCGAGGTTGACGCCAGGCGATTCCTGTTCGAACGTCGCCGTCTGATAAATCGGCGCGATCAGCGCTCCGGTCGACGGATCGCTGGGCTGCGACGCGTGAATGGCGCGGGTGGCAAAGTGCACGGCTAGATCCTCCTGAAAGCAACAGCGTCAATACGGTGGGTGCCGGCGAGCCGGGTCAAGGCGGCGTCAACGTCGCGCCGGCCCTGCGGACCAATCAGCAGCCAGCGTGAGTTGACCGTCGCGTGTTCGGCAACGCGCTCAACCGGCAGGCCCGAGCTGGTGACCAGACGCGCCACCGCGGCGGCCGCGGGCAATACGCCGGGAAACGTCACGCGCACGAACCACGACGTGACGGGCGATGCTGGAAACAGCCGCTTCGTCGACGGCGCCGGCCGGTGGTGGATGCGCTTCTCGACAGCGGTGGCCTGAACCGCGTCATCGAGCAACGTGGCCGCGGTCACGTCGGGCCCGGCGCCGGGGCCGCTGAAGAACAGGTTCGAGACGTGGCGGCCGTCGAGGCGGATGCCGTTCAACGCGCCGGCCACAGACGCCAGGGGTTCGGTCGCGGGAAGAAACACGGGCCCCACGAATGCGCGAACGCCGGCCGCATCGCGTTCGGCCGATACCACAGCCTTAAGGACGCCTCCAGCCGATCGCGCGGCCGCGAGATCGTCGGCGGTAAGGTCGCGAATGCCTCGCACCTCGAGGGCTTCCCGCGACAGTCTTCCCCACCCGAACAACGACGTCAGCAGCAACAGCTTGTCGGAGGCATCAAGGCCGTCCAAATCGCGTGACGGGTCGGGTTCCGCGTATCCCAATTCCTGCGAACGCGCGAGGGCGTGGGCGAAGGTGGCGCCAGGCTCGGCGAGGGACGTCAGCAGGTAGTTCGAGGTGCCGTTGACGATCGCGAGCACGCGATCCACCGACGACACAAACGGTCGATCGGCCAGCGTGCCGAGGAACGGCACGGCCGACAACGCCGTGGCTTCGAAGCGGAACGACGATCCGCGCGCGGCAGCAATCGCCTGCAGCTCGGCGCCGTGCTCGGCGACCAACGCCTTGTTGGCGGTGACCACCGGCGTGCCGCGTCCGAGCAATCGCGCCACCAGCGTTCGCGCCGGTTCCACGGCGTCGAGCGCTTCGATCACCACGTCGTAGTTGCCGCGCAAGAACGCCGACGGATTGGAGGTGATGCGCGCGGGCTTTGGGCAACGGCGAAGCCTGGCCACGTCGCGGACCAACGCCTGTTCGACCCGAAACCGGATGCCGGCGCGAGCGATGGCCGCGCGCTCGGCCGCCAGCCGCGCCACGGCCTGACCGACGTGGCCAACGCCCAATAACCCGATGCGAATGGTACGAATTGCACTTTGTTGCACGGGCTTTGTGGCCCGGACGCGCAACGGCCAATGATGCTGAGGTTCGGCTACGGACTCGACGGCCATCTGGTCCTATCTCTCCCCTACCTGGGGCGGGAGTTAGCACCACGGCTCTTGCGGCCAGGTTGCTGTGGCGTCGTCGGGCCCGGTCCCTCAGCCACTCTCGATAACCATCCGCCGGCTGGCGGAAGTGGAATCAATGTATTTCGATGCGATGATTTTTGTCAACCCCACCGTTCCGGGGCATTCCAAGGGCCGGGTTCCGAAGCCATAATCTGGCGCAAATGCGATGGCTCCCCTTGGCCCTGGTGCTCGCTCCGGCGGCACTCAGCGCTGACACCTATCCGCGGCAAACCGGCGTCGATGCCGTTCACTACGTCTTCCGGCTGGCGCTTGGCGATACGTCCGACGAGATCACCGGTGAAGCCACCATCACGGTGAAGTTCGTCCTCGATAAGGTCGGCGACGTGCAACTCGATCTCGCCTCCCTGTCAGCCGGCAAAGGCATGACGGTGGCCTCGGTGCGGCGCGGCGGCGTCACTGAGACTCCGGGGCCCGCCTCCGACGCCATCGTGTTCACGCATGCCAACCACCGCCTGCGGCTCGTGCTGCCCACAGCATCAAGGGCGGGAGAGGAATTCACGTTCACGATCCGCTACAGGGGCATCCCCGCCGAGGGCCTGCTGTTCAGCAACAACATCCACGGCGACCGCGGCGTGTTCAGCGAGAACTGGCCGAACCGCGCGCGGCACTGGCTGCCGATGATCGATCATCCATACGACAAAGCCACCGGCGAGTTCATCGTCACGGCGCCGTATCACTATCAGGTGGTGGCGAACGGGCTGTTGATCGAAGAGCTCGACCTCCCGAACCATGGGCGCCGCACGCACTGGAAACAATCGGTGCCGATTGCGTCGTGGCTGTACGCGATCGGCGTGGCGCGTTTCTCGGTGCACCACGCCGGCATCACCAACGGCGTGCCGCTGCAGACGTGGGTCTTTCCGCAGGATCGCGAGGCGGGACGCGGCCTGTTCGAAGAGCTGTCCCGCCGCGCGATGGATTTCTTCGTCTCGCACATCGGCCCGTACCCATACGAGAAGCTCGCCAACGTGGAGGCGGCAGGACTAAATGGCGGCACGGAACACGCCAGCGCGATCTTCTACGGCGAGACAGGCGTGACGGCCGGCCGCGGGCCGGTGGTCCACGAGATCGCGCACCAGTGGTGGGGCAACTCGGTCACCGAACGTGATTGGGATGACGTGTGGCTGAGCGAAGGCTTTGCCACCTACTTCACGTTGCTCTTCACGGAACACGACGAAGGGCGCGACGGCTTCGTCGCCGGGCTGCAGCAATCACGCGCGCAGGTGTTGGCACTCGAGCAAAAGTTCCCGGACACGCCGGTGATCCATCGCAACTTGTCGGACATGCGCCGGGTGCTCAACGGTCTTGTTTATCAGAAAGCAGGCTGGGTGCTGCACATGCTGCGCGCCGAAGTCGGCACGGAGCATTTCTGGACGGCGATCCGGGACTACTATCGCCGCTATCGCGATCAGAATGCGTCGACCGCGGAGCTGCGCGCGATCTTCGAGCAGGAATCGGGGAAGCCGCTCGGCTGGTTCTTCGCACAGTGGCTGAATCGTCCCGGCGTGCCGAAGATCGAAGGCTCGTGGCGCTATCTGCCGGCGCGGAAGGCCATCGAAGTCACGGTGTCACAAACCCAGGCGGCCGATCCGTTCAAGCTGTCGGTCGAGGTCGGTATTGCCGCCAGGGCGGGCGACCTGCCGCGCGTCGAACGGCTCGAACTCGCGGGGCGCGCGGCGACGAAGATCTTCACGGTGGACGGCGAGCCCGCCGCGGTGACGATCGATCCCAACACGTGGTTGTTGATGGAGGCCGGCGCCTTCACGAAGCGGCCGTAGACGAATGGCGAACTTGGAAAGTGGTCGGGGCGACTGGATTCGAACCAGCGACATTCCGCTCCCAAAGCGGACGCTCTACCAGGCTGAGCCACGCCCCGACTGAACCATTGTAGCCCCCTTTTACATGGTTCACATCCCGCGGTGGCGGGCCATGTCCTCCTTCGAAAACCGCAGGAACCGTGCGGCGTTGTTGTAGAGGATGTCGCGCTTCTGCGCCGCAGAGAGAAACGGCGCGTCGTTGATCACCGCGATCGACCGCTCGATGACGCCGGGCCACACCATCTGATCCGATCCAAACATCACGCGATTGCCAAACCCGCTCTCGACCGGGTCGTCAGGAAGCACGCCGCTGTACTGGTTGGTGACTTCACCAAGCGCACCGAGCTTCCCGGCCTTGTGCCGCTCGCGTAACTGCGCGATCGTCGGCTGGTTGTCTTCGGCCACATTGAGCTGAATCGCCGGAATGAAGCGGCCGGCGGCGGCGGCGATCCACTGATCGACACGCGCGGCGCTGCCGCTCAGCAGCCCGAAGATGTTCAGGCGCTGCGCGGCAGCGATGGTCTGCTGCATGAGCTCGCCATCGGTCATCGGCGACCACGCGGGATCGGCACAGCGCGGCTTCTTGAGCGAATCCATGAACTCGTCCGTAAACGGCGCCTGCTGTGTCCAGGTCCGCATCGGCTCGATCGGAGTGCACATCCCAAGCGGCGGCGGTCCTTGAGCGGCAACCGCCGACGCGTGAAGGTGCACATCAATGATGGGCTCGCGCCCCTGCACCGCGGCCTTCGCTGGTGCGAGCAACGAGGCAGAGACGAGGAGCAGGATGGCGGCTCTAATCATGAGCGCGTTATACACCTACTCGAGATGGAGGGACCATGCCCCGGGTTACAATGGTGGCGCATCGGGTCTGGTTCACCCGACCACCATTTCTCGTGTGACATCCCAACGCATCAGGGTCGCTGCGCGCGGCACCTTCGGACCGATTGTCGTTTCCGCGGCGTACTATCTCGGCGCGCAGATCGGGTTCGCGCTGCAGTCGCCGAACGCGCCGCAGTCGGTCCTGTGGCTACCGAATTCGATCCTGCTGGCCGTGCTGTTGATCGTGCCGTTCAGGAGATGGCCGGCGTATTTGGCCGCCGCGTTCCCGGCGCAGATGCTGGTAGCCGTTGGCGCCGGGGCGCCGCCGCTGACGCTGGCCCTGTTGTTCCTTACCAACTGCGCCGACGCGTCGCTCGGCGCATTTCTCGTCCGACGCGTGACCCGCTCTGACGGGCCCTTCGTGTTCGACGGACTGGCGGCAACCGTGATCTTCGTTGCGTTCGGCGCCACGCTTCCAACCATCCTGCTCTCCTTCGCGGACGCGGGCATCTCCGTCGCCACGGGCTGGAGCGACAGCTATTACGCCGCGTTCGTCACGCGGGCGCGATCCAACGTGCTGACGCACCTGATCGTCGTGCCGGCGATCGTCGACCTGCTGGGGCTCGACTGGCGGCGCCTTCGCGTGCCGCGCGTGGTCGAAGCGGCGGCGTTGACCGTGCTGCTGCTGGTCACCTGCGGCGTCGCTTTCTCGCGATCGGCGGGGTCCCAGGCGTTTGCGGCCGTGTTGTACCTGCCCCTGCCGCTGCTCCTGTGGGCGGCGTTCAGGTTCGGACCGGGCGGGATCGGCTGGGGCGCGCTGCTGGTCTCGATGGTCGCGAGTTGGAATGTGCTCCGCGGCGTCGGCCCCTTCTTATCCCGTTCGCCGCTCGAGGACGTGGTGTCCTTGCAGTTGTTTCTGCTGGCGAGCACGCTCCCGCTGCTGTTCCTGTCTGCGGTGATCCGGGAACGTGATCGCGCATCGCTCGCCGTGCGGGAAAGCGCATGGGCGCTCCGCGGCAGCTACGGTCGCGTGCGCGAGCTGGCCGGCAAATTAATCGTCGCGCAGGAGATGGAGCGCTCCCGCATCGCGCGCGACATGCACGACGATCTCAACCAGCAGCTCGCGGCCTTGTCGCTCTCGATCAGCGCGCTTCGCCGCCGTTCGCTCGAGACGTCGGATCTGCATGACCTCCTGCGCGAGTTGCAGGAGCGGATCATTGCGGTGATCGGCCAGGTTCGCGACTTCGCTCACGATCTGCATCCAGGCACGCTCGACCACGGCGCGCTGGTCGCGGCGATGCGTACGCACTGCACGGATTCTGCGCGGCAGCATGGCCTCGACATCCGCTTCGACGCGGATGAAGCGCTCGCGCCCCTGTCCCGTGACGTCGCGGTGTGCGTGTATCGCGTCCTGCAGGAAGGACTGCGAAACATCGCCAATCACGCCGGGGTCCGCGAGGTTCGCGTATCGCTCACGCAGACGCGGGAGCTGGTCGCGCTGACCATTATCGACCGCGGTCGAGGATTTGATCCGGACGCAGGAGCGGCTCGCCGTGGTCTTGGCCTGCTAAGCATGGAGGAAAGGGCCCGGCTCGTCGGCGGGACTCTGACGATCAGGTCGCAGCACGGCGGTGGCACAGCTCTTCACCTGAAGGTACCGGCTCAATACGTCGGGGCCACGCCGGCAAGCATTGCCTAGAGACTCGCGATGCGCTCGGCTCATGTATTGAATCCACTCGCGGTGATGCGTAGGATGGCGGGCATGTTGCGTTCGTTCGTCGTGCGTTCGTCGAAGTCCCACCAGCGAATTTCCTGCCCCGCCTGCTGTCTGCGACAGCAGTAACTCTTCCCAATTAGTCAGTCGGTAACTTCACGGCGCCGTAGCGCCGTGGCGATGCCCGTGTCTTCCGCGTTTGATGGAGTCGGTCCATGCGCTATTGGTCTATCGTGTTGCTTCTGCTCTGGCCGTCGCTGACGTTCGCTGAGGATGAATACGCGGTGCGTGTGCTGGATCCGGTTGCGGCCGCCATGCTTGCCCAGGCAGTGGAGCGTTCCGCCATCGTGCGCGCTCTGGTCCACCAGTTGCAGCACTCGAACATGATCGTGCACATCGAAGCCACCCGGAACCTGCCTTCAGGCATCGGCGGGATCACCCGGTTCGTGGCCAGTCGTGGTGAATATCGCTACCTGCGGATATCACTGTCGCTGTGGCTGCCGCCCGCCGATCGGGTGGCGATCGTTGGCCACGAGCTGCAACATGCCCTGGAGGTGGCGCAGTCGCTCTCGGTGAATGCGGCGGAGGTCCGCAAGTGGTTCGAGACGTCAGGCTTCCGCGTGCGCGTTAGCCACGATTTGTTTGAAACGAGCGCGGCCCTGCAAATTGAGAAAAGGATCCGACAGGAACTGAGGGCCTACAACCCGAGCCAGTAATTAAACTTCACCATCAACACCTGCGTGCCGGCGGAGCCAAACCCGGTGCGGAGGTCGCGAAACGCCGAGAACTGCCCTGGCCGCGTGTCGTCGCTGTTGGACACGTTCCAGACCAGGTACAACGTGCTGCCGCGGCGGTACTCCCAACGGAACACCACGTTGCTGCGCAGCGACTTGTTGTTGAAGTCTGGATTCTCTTCGTAGACGACGGGCTCGAACTCGAACGTCAAGGGCTTGGAGAACATGCGGATATTCGAGTAATCGCCGGCCGCGACGAATGGCTGCATGTAGACCTCGAGCGTCATGTCGCGGGTGAAGGCGTAGGTCGTGCGGGCGGTGATGCTCAGGACGTTTCGCTTCAGCGTGCCATAGACGTGATCGTCGACGCCGTCGCCGGTGACGTCGGTGTTCTCGATCCACTGCGCTGCATCCAGGGCGTTCGTATACTGCAGGCCCAGCGTGGCTTGCAGCGCCGGCCGTGGCTGCAGCGTGAGATTCACGCGATGACTGCGATCCGACCCGCCTTCTTCGTTGTGCCAGATGAAGTTGCCGAGATTGAGGCGGTAGCGCTTCCGGGTATCGGTGCCGATGAACGAATCGAACCACCACGCCGCCGGCTTGACGATGGGCGGTCCGCCGCGAGTGTCGAGATCGTCATACGCGCGCTTGAAGCGGCCGGTGCCCAGGAACACGCTCCAGTAATTCAGGAACTGCATCTCGCCGCCCAAGAAATACCCGTCGTCGAGCTTCAGCCGGTCGCCGTTGTAGGTCAGGTTGAAATTCCCGAACAGCGCGGCACTGCGGAACCGCTTCTGTGGATCGGGTTGCAACAGGTTGAAGCCGCCGCTGACATTGGTCTTGTTGTTGCGGCTGAAAAAGAAGCCGAGGTCGGTGTTCTTGAAGGTGTCGTTGAAGTAGTCGTAATGCGAGAAGAAGCCGACGTGCTTGCTGTTGTAGTTGAAATTCGTGAGGCCGCCGAAGCCGGTTTCCATCACGCCGTCGATCGCCGAGCGCGTGCCGCTCCACTGTCCGGTCCAGGTGTACTTGTTGCTGCCCCATCGCAGTGAGTGGTCGAACGACCCCGTGTAGGCGTCGAAATCGCTCTCGCGCAGCACCGCCGTGGCGTGGCCGCCGATGTTCGAAGAGCCGCCGCGAATGTCTTTCTGCACGCGCGCGACGTTATAGGAGGTGTAGGGCTCGATCAGCCGCTCCGCGCGCGCACCAGCCGCCGTTTCCACGAGCGCGTACTCTCGGTCGGTCAATGCCGTGAGGCCGGCGTAGGTCCACCCGTTGGCCTTGCCGGTGATCTTGGTGGCGCCAAGAATCGTGGTGGCATCCGGATCATCGATCACCGTCTCGCCGGCCGGAATGGCCAACCGTCCCGGCCGCTGGCCGATCCGGCGTGAGTGAAACATCGTCGCTTGCGGCGTGACCGTCGGCACCAACGTCCGGCTATCCTCCGTAAAGAAGGGCCGTTTCTCCTGGAGGAACGTCTCGAAGACGCTCAGGTTTAAGACCGCCGGATCCTGCTCCACCTGGCCGAAATCAGGGTTCACGGCCGCCGACAGCGTCGTCGCCGTACCGAGACCCATTCGAAAGTCGAGACCGACGGTGGCATCGTGGTCGTGGCCCACGCCGCTGACGCGCTCCTGGCGCGCCAGCGTGAATGGCTGCACCTCGAGACGACGTGGCGCCGCCGGGGGTTTCTCGAACGTCAGGTGCCCGAACCGCGACACGAAGCCTTGCGCGCCACGCGGCGTGGCGACCCACCGGATCGTCTCGGCGTTGTAAACAAGGTCGCGGCGCACATTGAAGCCCCACACCACAGGCTCGCCTGGCGTGATGCTGAAGCGAAGCTGCGAAAACGGAATGCGGAATTCCGCGCTCCAGCCGTCCTTGAGAATCTGCGTCCGCACGTCCCACACGGCGTCGTAATCGGTGCTCGAGCGGGTGTCGTCGAACCACGTCATGTCGCCCTGCACGCCGGACGGGTTCGCATCAAAGGTGTAGGCGGTCAGGTGATCGTGGCGCGGGTCGAAGGTGATCTTGATCGAATCGCTGCGCGGGAAGGTGTCGCGGCGGCCGAGCGCGTTGGTAGTCCGCGCCGGGTCGGTCATGTAATTCATGACCGCCACGTAGACCGAGCGGTCGTCGTACGCCACCTTGACGAGCGTCCGCTCCGTCGGCGGCTGCATGTTGTTCGGATCGTTCTGGACCATGTCGTCGATGGCCTGGGCCTGCTGCCAGATCTCATCAGTGATGTCGCCGTCAATGCGCGGCGGGGTGTCGCCCACGTAGTGGGCAATCAGTTCTTTACCGGCCTTTTCGGGGACGTCGGGTTCTCCCGCGCGGGGGGCGGCCGTCTGCTGGGCGAACGCAGGGCCGTGTGCAATGACGAGCAGCAGCAGGATTCCGACAACGCGCACGACGACGGCCGGCGGACTCAACATCAACCTTCGGCTTTAGACACCGAAACTCCGTCGATGGTCGGGCCACCGATTGACACAGATTGGACACCGACTCGTCATGCCTAATCGGTGTTATCGGTGGCTAGACGGTGGCGCCCAGTGGGGCCGTAAAGTCAGGCAGGCGCGCCTGCCACCAGGCTCGGGCATGCGCGCCCGACCACTGGCCCGCAAGATGGTACGACGTAATGCGCGTCAACAGCTCCGCGGCATCTTTCGGCCGATGGTCCGGATTCTTGCGGAGACAATCGATGACGAACGCGTCGACTTCTTTCGGCAATACCCGGCCCAAACGGCTCGAGGGCGGCACCGGCTCGGCGTGCACGTGATCGACCAGGACCTGCATCTGGTTGCCGTCCTGGAACACCCGCGTGCCGGTCAACAGGTAAAACGCGACGCACCCGATCGCATACACGTCCGCGCGCCGATCGACATCGTCCCGTCCGAGGATCATTTCGGGCGCCATGTATGCCGGCGTTCCTATCAGCTGCTGCGCGGTCGCCAGGGTCTCGGTGATCGCGGTCGAGGGATCGTGACGGCGCGTCTGCACCAGCCCGAAGTCAAGGACCTTGACGAAATCGAATTCCAGTCCCATCCGGCACAAGAAGATATTCGCGGGCTTGATGTCGCGATGCACCATGCCGCGCGCGTGCGCTTCCGCCAGCGAATGACAGACCTGGCCCAACAGGTACATCGCCCGCTCGGGCGGCAGCGGACCAAACTCCTTGATCAGTGATTCCAGGTCGCGGCCGTTCAGCAACTCCATCGCGTAATAGAAGCTGCCGTCGTCGGTGACGCCAAAATCAAAGACGCGAATCGAATGCTGCGATTGCAGCTGCGCGGTGGCCTGCGCTTCACGCTCGAAGCGGCGTAACTGCGCCTGTGCCGCGGACTCGGTGTCGCCGAGCGCCTCATGCTTGACGAGCTTGACCGCCGCATCGCGCGCGAGCAGGCGGTGGCGCGCCCGCCAGACTGTGCCCATTCCGCCGGCGCCCAACTGCTCGATGAGTTCATAGCTGCCCAGCTCTCGCGCTTCGCGAATCTGGCGGCCCATCTGCTGGAACATCTTCGCCGGCAGGGTCGCGATCACCGCCCAGATAAAGTTCGGCAGGTAGAGCACGAAGGTAACACCGGGCGAGAGCACCGGCCGGCCGAACAGGTATGCGATGCCCATCGCGATCGGTCCCATCGCCGCGGCCATGAGCGAACCGATCAGCGTCCGCCGTGGCGTGGTCGGCATGATCATCGCCGACGCGAGGATCAGGATGGCCGTCCACGAAGGCAGGCCGATTGAGGCCTCCACCAGGGAGAGGTGGTAGAGATCGAAGACGGTGATGAGCGCCGCATTGAGCACCAGGACCCACATGCCGGCGCCGCATTTGCCATGGGGCGTCAAGTGGACGAATCGTAGGAATACGAACACGGCGAGGGTGGCGGCGGCGGACACCGCTTCGATGATGATTTCGGACGTCTCCTTCTCGACACCGATCGTGAGCGGGAGCACCAGCGCATCCATCGTCAGACCGAAGGTCCACATGAACGCGCTGACACCGCTGAACAGCACGATGCGGCGGGCCTGCTCTGAGACAACATCGGTCGGAAGTCCCGCCGAGCCGGCGGACCCACGGCTGTCGGAAGGGGGCGGCGTGAGCTTGGGAACGACCGCTGGCTGTTTCATCGTGAGAGCACGCGGGTAACCGGCAGTGAATCACGGTCGATCGCGCGGCCGCCACGGATCACCACCGACAGTTTGCGGAGGTTGCGGATGTCGCTCAGCGGGTTAGCGTCGAGCACCAGCAAATCGGCAAGCTTGCCGACTTCGAGCGTACCGAAATGCTGAAGGCCGCGTGACGCGATCGCGCCATTCTTGGTGGCGGCGACAATCGCCTGGGCCGGCGTCATGCCGAGCTCCACCAGGCCTTCGATCGCGATAATGCTACCGATACCGTGGTTCTGCGCGTCGGGCTTGGTGGCGCCGCGTGTGAACTCCGGGGCCGCGGCCCAGTAGTTATCGGTGCCAATCGTGACCACGGCGCCGGCCTTGATCAGCTTCTCCGCATTACGACGCCGCATCTGCAGCTCCACGGCCTCCTCGACGGCACGCTGGCGCAGCTCGGCGCTGGTGCGGGCGCGCTGCGACTTCTGGTTCTTTTCCGCCTCGGCACGTTTGGCGATCGCCTCGTCGCGATCCTTCATCGCTTTCTTCCACGCGTCGCCGGTAATCGTGTTCGACAGCATCGAGCAGATAATTTTTCGTTCCACGATCATCTGCACGAGCGAGTCCGGCATTTCGCGCGGGCCCAGCATCTCGGGATGCTGAATCAGATCGATCCCTGAAAGCACCGACATGCGCAGGCCATCCACCGTGGTGGCGTGCGTCTCGGCAACCTTGTTGCGCGCGTGGGCTTCATCGACGATCACCTTCTGCGCTTCCGCGGAAAAGCCGATGAACGCCGGCCGCGTGAAGTGCGCGGTGCCGCCGAACTTGATGAAATCGGGACCCTTGTCGAGATACGCGCGGATCGCCGCGCGCAATTCTTCGGGATCCAGGTCGACGAGATCCTCGCCGGCGCCCTGCGACACCTCGTCGTTCATCTGTTCCTGGAACAACGTGAGACCCTGCTCGCGAATCAGGCTGAAGCTGACGGAATACGGACCGCCCCACCCGACGATGTTGCCCGCGGCGAGAATGCGCGATCCGGCAACCTCACCGCGATGAATCCGCTCCCGGACCGCCACGAGCGGCATCAACAGCCCGTAACTGTCGCGCACGGTTGTCACACCATGCTTCAATTGCAGCTGCGCGGCTTCAAGGACGATCTCTTGCTGGCGTGAGTGATATTTGGCGAGCGTCTCGTAGCGTTCACCGACACCACCGTAGAGCGACAGGTGAACGTTGGTATCAATCAGGCCGGGCATGATGAACTTGCCGGCCGCGTCGATGACGGTCATGTCGGGCGACACGTTGACGGCATGGCGCGCGCCCGCGTAGCGAATTCTGTCCCCTTCAATCAGGACGATCGCATTGGCGACCGGCGGTCCGCCGTTGCCGTCGATGAGCGTAGCGCCGGTGATGACCACGCGCGGCGGCTGGGCCGCGGGCACACACACGACCGCCAGCCAGAGAACCAGGGCAACTATCGCTGAGCGCATGTGCGAAATGGTAGCCGATTCCATTCGCCCTGAATCACCCAGGGAGCAGTTTCCCGTGCGTACGGTGCGTACCGTGCGTTAGGTGCGTATGGTGCTCATGTGCCATCTGTGCCAATGCAGATCTTGCCGCATCGCCGAAAAGGTTCCGTTGCAGAAACTGCCCGCCACATTCGAGCGTCTTCCAGAACAGGCGAGAAATGCGTCGATCGGTGACGGCCCCGCCGTTGCAGGATCGACCGCCATGCCTGGATTCAGAGATTTCCGTGAGATCACGGCTTGGCAACGGTCGCGGGAAGTGAAGATGCTCGCCTACACGCTGCTCGCGAAACCCGAGGTCGCGCGCGACTTCAAGTTTCGTGATCAGCTTCTCGATTCCGCGCGGTCGGCGCCCCGCAACATCGCCGAAGGCTTCGCGCGCTACAAGCACAAGGAGTTCGCGCAGTTCGTCCGCGTCGCGAAAGGTTCCCTCGGCGAGGTGCTCGATCATTTCATCGACGCCGTCGACAACGGCTATCTCAGCCCCACCGACTTCGTCGAACACGAACACGCTTGCAAGAAAGCACTCAAGGCTGTCAACGGCTTGATCCGCTACCTGGAATCAACTCCCGATCCGCCAACAAAGAAGCACAAGGCACCGGCACCCTAGGCACGGTGCACTGTACGCACCCTTCGCACCGTACGCACCGTACGCACCTTATCCCAGGCGTGCGCTGGGTACTTCTTCAGGCAGCGGCGCCGCGAGTGTCGGCAGCCGCTCCTGCCACCAGGATTCCGCCTTGGCATTCGACCACGTGCCGGCAAGATTGTGCGCATTGATCCTGTTCAACAACTCACGCGCGTCCTGCGGCCGATCGGCGGGGTTCTTGCGCAGACAATCGCGCACAAACGCGTCGACCTCTGCGGGCAGGACGGCGCCGAGCCGCTGCGAAGCCAACGGCGGCTCGGTGTGCATGTGATCGAGCAGCACCTGCATGTGATTGCCGCCGAAGACGTCCGTCCCGGTGAGGAGGTAGAACGCCACGCAGCCGATGCCATACACGTCGGCGCGGCGATCGACATCAGGCCGGCCGAGAATCATCTCCGGCGACATGTAGGCCGGCGTGCCAATCAGCTGCTGCTGCCCCGTGACCGGCGTCTCGGTCACGTCCGTGGCCTTGTCTTGCGTTCGGGTTTTCACGAGACCGAAATCGAGCACCTTGATAAAATCAAACTCGAGGCCCATGCGGCACAGAAAGATGTTTGCCGGCTTGACGTCGCGATGCACCATGCCCCGCGCGTGCGCCTCGGCCAATGAACGGCATACCTGGCCCACCAGGTACATCGCGCGCTCGTGCGGCAGCGGTCCGAACTCCTTGACGAGCGTGTGGAGATCACGGCCATCGAGCAGCTCCATCACGTAATAGAAGCTGCCGTCCTCGGTGGCGCCGAAGTCGAACAGCCGGATTGAATGTTCGGACTTCAGTGACGCCGTGGCCTGCGCTTCACGCTCGAAGCGCCGTAGCTGCGCCTGCGCCGCCGAGTCGGTTTCGCCGAGCGCCTCGGGCCGCACCAGTTTCACCGCCGCATCCCGCGCGAGGAAGCGATGCCGCGCACGGTAGACCGCGCCCATGCCGCCGCCGCCCAGCCGCTCAACGAGCTCATAACTGCCAAGGTCGCGCGCCAATTTGATCTGACGGCCCATGCGTTGAAACATCGCCGACGGCAGCGCCGCTACCGCCGCAAACACGTAATTGGGCAGGTAATAGGCCAGGGTGACAGCGAGCGGCGGAACCGGGCGGCCGAGAAGGTACACAATGGTCACCGCTACGGGGCCCATCGACGCGGCCACCAGCGATCCCAGCCACATGCGACGCGGTGTTGCCGGCATGGTGACAGCCGCGGTGAGGATCACGATCGCAATCCATGACGGACGGCCGAGACCCTCAGTGGCATCCTCCATATACGAGAGCTCGATCAGCGTCAGGAAGAAGGTATTCAGGATCACGAGCCAGATGCCCGCCTGAGCCTTCGTATGGGGATCGGAAGCCGCGAACTTCAGAAAGAGAAAAACGCCGACCATCACCCCGGCTCCGGCAATGTCCAGCTGCACGCTTTGCCACGGCGGCGTGATGCCAATGAAGACCGGCAGGACGAACACGTCCATCGTCAACGAAAACGACCAGACGAAGGCGCTGACAGTGGCGAACAACACGACTCGCCTGGCCTGTTCAAAAACAATGTCGGCGGGCAGCGTGGTTGTGGCGCCGCTGGCATCGGAGAGTGGCGGCGCTACCTTCGGGACGACGGCCGGCTGAGTCACATATCGTTACTTTGTCACGACGACGGTGACGTTCTCGTACGTGAAGAGGGATCCGTCGCTGGCCACGCCCCGCAGCACGTAGGTGCCGGGCTCGCTGAACGTCGCCTGTACCAGCCACTTGTTGTCGCTGGGCGGCAACGGAATGGTCCACGGCGGCGACCATGGTGAGTTCGCATACGCGCGTGTGTCGGTCCACGTTTTCATCTGATCGGGTGTGAAGGTCACGGCACTCGCGTTGCCGCGATACACGATCCACGAAAAACGCAGCCCCGGCCCGCTCTGCGCGACGATCGATGATGGCGGCCGATAGAGGGCGGCGGCGGAAATCGTAGGGGTCTGCCCTTCCGGCAACGGTTTCGACGATCCGCGCCGGGCGGGAATATTGTCGGGATCCCTGGCCACCGCGGTCAGGGTGATCGGCTCACCGATTTTCACACTGCGCTTCGTCTCCACCACCGACAGGTCGGGCGGCTTGTTGGTGCGCAGCTCGTCTCGCAAGCTGCCGAAGTCGCCGCCGACTTCGGTCGAAATCACCTGCGGATCGATCTGGTAGTCGCTCTTGAGCGACGCGTACGCCTTCTCGGTCTTGCCATTCGCAATCAGCGTCCAGATCAACTCCTTGGTCCCGAAATCCGCGGGCACGCGGACCGAAAACAGGAACGGGTTGCGGCGCGGGTAGAAATGCGTGGGCTGCCCCTGATCGGGACCGCCGGGCTCGATCATGTTTTGCGGACCGATCGGGATGTCGAACTCCTGCTGCCAGTTCGCATTCATGTAGCCGAACACCATCGTGAACGAGCCGTCGGCGTTCGGCGTCCAGCCTTCGTACGCGGGGTGCAGGGTCTGCCCGGCGGAGTACATGAAGCGCGTCTGCGCGCCGGTGGTGCCGGACCAATGGCACGTGGCCGCCAGGATCGCAATCGCAAAAGCCGCTCGTTTCATTGCTGCTGGCCGGGCGCCCTCGTTGCCGTCGGTGTGGCCTGCTGAACCGGTGGCGCCCAACACAGCGGACAACCGATGTCGTAGTCGTTGCGCGTTTTCATCTTCGCGCGCCGCTTCGCCATCTCGGCCTGGAACTGCTCTTCGGTGAGCGACACCGAGTAGCCCAGGTCGATGAACATGTTGGCGATCGAGCGGCGGCCGCCGCCGGCCCAATTGCGCGAGTCCGCCGGGTTCTTGTTTTCCTTGGTCGTATCGAGGAAGCCAATCAAATGCACGATCGTGCCCTTCGGCAGCAGCGGCGCCGTGTCGTCCTCGTAGACGTACTGCTTCACCCAGTTGTGGTCGTAGCCGACGCAGTTGAGCGTCAGGATGTTGTGTCCCCAGATCGCTTCGAGGCACATGCGCACACCCGGCGCGTGCAGGTGCGGCTCGAACGCGATGATCTTGGTGTGCTCCTGCAGCGTCGCGTAGGAGTGCAGCTCCTGGCCGGCGCGATCCGGTTTGACGTCGAGATCGATGCCGTTGCCGAGGCGCAGCGTCGAGCGGCGATACTGCGGCTTGTAGCCCACCGGGAAGAACTTGAACGCGAACTGGAGCTTCGCCTTCGTCTCGCGGCCGTTCGAGTGCAGGTGATACGCGCTCAGCGCCAGCGACGAATTCTTCGCGAGCAGGCGGCCCGCTTCGGGCGGGAAAATGTCGGGGTTGCGGCCAACCTCGTGAATCGGCCAGCTCGTGCCCTCGCCTTCAGCGGCCGCGGCATCAACGCCCTCGCCCACCGCGATGCTCGAGTACGTCATGTGATGGAACACGTAGCGGCCGCCCACGGTGCTCGTCGATCCGGTCACCGGGATGTCGTTGATCTCGCGCACTTCCACCGCCGAGACGTAACGATCTTCAGTGAGACCCGTCGGGACGAGCCCGAGCGATCCCCACTTGTCCGGGCGCGGTCGCGGGAACCACCACCTCGGGTGACTCGAGAATCAGATCGGGCTCGCCGATCGCCCACTTGTCGGTGGCGTTGAAATCGAGCGGCTTCGGCAGGTCGGCCGGATTGCCGCGCGGCGCGCCGCTGTCGGCCCATTTCGCAATCGCCGCAATCTCCGCTTCGCTCAACGACGGATCGTGCTTGAAGCCCTGAATGCCGATGTTCTTCTCGACGAACCACGGCGGCATCACGCCGGCGCGCGGACCGAGGCCGGTGCGCGTCCGGATCGACTTGGCCCAAGGCCGCACCTGCTCGTACGTGATCAGCGGCATCGGCGCGCCGCCGTCGGGACGGTGGCATCGCTGGCAGCTGCGCTGAAGGATCGGCGCGATGTGCTTTGTGAACGTGACGTCCGCGGCCGGCGCCTGCGCCGGCGCTTGGGCCGACACCAGCCCGGCCATGGTCCAGGCAAAGGGAACGACCGCCGCAATCCGCAGGAGGTGTCGGTTCATAGCAGGAGGCTACGCCCAAACCGTTCGGATCGTCAATAAATTGGGTCGGGGATCTTTTTCTGCCAGATCCGCTGGTTTTGGGCCTGTATTGAGACTGCAGTTTTGACCAAAACTCAGGTTTCTCGTGTTTTACTGGCGTTCAGTACGCGGTTTTGAAAATGATCCCCGACCCCTTTTTCATTGTCCTGGCCCTTCTCGGCCCGGTCACGTTTGCCGAGGCGCAAACGAAGCCCGCCAAGCCGGCGTGGACCATGACGCGCACGCCGGATGGCCAGCCGGATCTCCAGGGCGTCTGGACCAACGCCACAATCACACCGCTCGAACGTCCGGCGGCGATGGCCGGCAAGGCCTTCCTCACCGAGGCCGAAGCGGCGGCGATTGAAAAGCGCACGGCCGATAACCGCGCCGCGTCGGACAAGTTCGGGCCGCTCGCATCCGGCAGCTACAACCGGTTTTGGTACGACGATGGCACGACGGTGTTGTCCACGCGCCAGACCTCGCTGGTGGTCGATCCACCGGATGGGCGGGTTCCGGTCAGGCCGTCGGCCGAAGCGAGACGAGACGACTACGCGGCGCGCAACGGCGACAGCTACGAGTTCATGAGCCCATGGGACCGCTGCATCACGCGCGGCATTCCCGGCTCGATGTTTCCCGCCGGCTACAACAACGCCTACCAGATCGTGCAGACGCCCGGCTATGTCACGATCGTCTACGAGATGATCCACGACGCCCGAATCATCCCCCTCGACAGCAAGCAGCCGCGCTCATCGCGCGCGCAGTCATGGATGGGGGATTCGCGCGGCCACTGGGAAGGCGATACGCTCGTCGTCGAAACCACGAACTTCAACAACCAGGGTTGGATCACGACGAGCGCGGCGAGCGGCCGCATCAAGGGCATCCCGCACACCGACAAGCTTCATGTCGTCGAACGCTTCAGGCGCGTCGCCGCGGACCAGATTAGCTATTCAGCCACGATCGAAGACCCCGACATCTACACCAGGCCGTGGACCGTGTCGTTTCCACTGACCGCGGATCCGGAGTACCGCATCTTCGAGTACGCGTGTCACGAGGGGAACTACGCGATCGAAAACATCCTGCGAGGAGCGCGGGCGCTGGACAAGGCCGGGAAGTCGCCGCAGTAGGTGCGCCGCTCACCCTTCGACTCTCGCATTCCGAATCTCAGATTCGGAACGCTCGCTCAGGGTTGTCAGGGCAACGCAAATGCCAGGAGCGTCGTCCCCGACGGAATCAGCACGAACTGCCGCCCGTCGAGCAGATAGGTCATCGCCGCCGCGCCCCAGATCGGCGTGCCCGTCGAATACCGCCACAAGTTCTTGCCGGTGCGCGACTCGAACGCCATGAAGTTGCCTTCGTTGTCGCCCGCGAACACCAATCCCGCCGCGGTCGACATCACGCCCGCCATGGTCGGTGACGGATAAGTGAACTCCCACTTGCGCTCGCCGGTGGTGGCGTCGATGGCGCGCAACGCGCCCGACGCGTTGTTGCGATCGATGCGAACCACGCCGCCGAACGAGGAGCGGCCCGGCGCAATCACCGGCTCCTGCGGCTCGTAGGTCGCGCACGACTCGCGCGCGCTGACAAAGAACAGCCTTAACGCGGGATCGTAAGTCGGCGGATTGAAGTTCGTGCCACCCCACATGTCGGGAAGGCATCCCTTGCTGCCGTCATTGACGATGAGGGGCCGGCCGTCCTTGCCGATCTCACGTGCCCACGTCGTGGCGGTGAACGCCTTTCCGAGGATCACCTCCCCGGTGCGGCGGTCGAGCACGTAGAACAATCCGTTGCGATTCGCGACCATCACCACTTTGCGGTCGCCCCAGTCAGCCAGCACGGGCACGTGGTTCGAGTCCCAATCGTGAACGTCGTGCGGCGTGAACTGGTAATGCCACTTGAGCGTGCCGGTATTCGGATCGAGCGCGAGCAGAGAATTGGTAAAGAGGTTGTCGCCCTTGCGCTCATCGCCGTAGTAGTCGGGATTCGGATTGCCGGTACCCCAATACAGCAGATTCAGTTCGGGATCGTAGGTCCCGGTCATCCACGTCCCACCGCCGCCCCTCGCCATGACGCTCGCATTCGGCGGCCACGTCTCGCTGCCCGGCTCACCAGGATTCGGCACGGTGTTGAAGCGCCACAGGCGCTTGCCGGTTTGCGGATCGTAGGCGTCGAGAAATCCTCGCGTCGGATATTCGCCTCCGGAAATGCCGACAATCACCTTGCCGTCGAGCACGAGCGGCGCCAGGGTGGCCGAGTAGCCGACCTTGTAGTCGGCGAGCACGATGTCCCACAGGATGCGGCCGGTGGCGCGATCGAACGCGAGCAGGTGCGCATCTAGCGTGACCATGAACAGGCGGTGATCGAGCATCGCGAAGCCGCGATTCACCGGCGCCTGCGCGCCGTAGGTCAGGTCGGGCGGCAGATCGCGGCGATACGACCAGAACGGCCGGCCGGTGCGCGCGTCGAGCGCCCACGCAAGGTTGTTCGAGCCGCTCACATACAACACGCCGTCGTACAGCAACGGCGTGGCCTCGAACCCGCGCCCTCTCGTCGTGGTGCCGGTCTGGAACGTCCACTGATGCTTCAAGCCGGCAACATTCTGCGGCGTGATCTGTTTCAGTGGGCTGTGACGCTGCCCCGTGTAGTCGCCCGAGTAGGTGAGCCAGCGTCCTGGGTCCGTGAGCCCATCGAGGATGTCGCGGTAGGTCACGCCGGGCAAGGGGTCGACCGCCCTGGTTTTCGAAGGCACGCCGCGAACGATGTGTTTCAGGCTCGACTTGAGATAGCCATGCAGGCGTCCGCCGGGCTCGGCGAGCTGGATCGAAAACGCGTCCTCGTTGCGCCGCTCGCCGTGAATCTCGCGGCCGTCGTTGGTGACCAGCGTGATCGCGTCGGCGTTGGGCGTTGGCCGTCCGTAGACTGCCGACGGCGGTGGCGGCTTGGAGAGCGCCTTGAGATACGCGAGGATCGCCTGCAACTCCGCATCGCTGGCGGTGCTCGGCGGCATGATGCTGCCGGGCACGCCGTTGCGGATCGCGTGCAGGATGCGATCGTCTGTTCGTCCGGCGCTGAAGAGCGCGGTGAGGTTCGGGCCGTTGAGCCCTTTCCCATCGGCGCCGTGGCACGAGGCGCACGCTTCACCATAAAGTGCCGCGCCCGAGATAGACGGTTTGGGCTGAGCGTAGACCCGGGAGAGTGACGGATGTTGAAGAAGGCCGGCCATGGCCAGCGCCACCGTGGCGCACGCGAAGATCACACGCGGCATGTCGGCGAAGTATACTCCCCGCCTACACGCCGGACTTTGAGGCGCACGCGCTTCGGCGAGGCAGGCTGTGGAGGAGATATGACTAGATTGTCGCGCGGCGGAGTCCTGGCAATGGTGGCGGCGGTTGGTGTGATGGTGATGATCGCCGGCGCCGCTGCACAGCAAAGCAACTTCATGGGCGGCAACCCGACGCAGCT
Organism: uncultured Acidimicrobiia bacterium; assembly: GCA_963784445.1. Taxonomy (GTDB): domain Bacteria; phylum Acidobacteriota; class Vicinamibacteria; order Vicinamibacterales; family UBA2999; genus 12-FULL-67-14b. The sequence goes on from CAWARO010000006.1 coordinate 804,763, forward strand.
GGATGCGAAGGCCGTTCGCACGCTGCGCCTCAAGTTTCCCGCCGGCAGCCGATCCAACTGGCACAGCCATTCACACGGCCAGCTGTTGATGATCGAGGAAGGCAAGGGCCGCACGCAGGAGCGCGGCGGCCCGCTGCTCGAAATGACGCCCGGCGCGCCGTGGCACACCAAGGCCGGCGTCGAGCACTGGCACGGCGCGGATCCCGCTCAAGACGTGGTGCAGTTGACGATTTACGAAGGCGAAGTGAAGTGGCTGGAACCGGTGACCGACGCGGTCTACAAGGCCACGCCCAAGAAGTAGGGTGCACGCTATACTGGGTTGCGAGGAGGCGGCATGAGAATCCGTCCAGCGGTCGTCGCGCTCGTCGGCGTCTACTTCCTCGGCTCATCCGCTCCTGCGAGTGCCCGGCAAGTTCCGACGTTCACCAAGGACGTTGCACCGATCCTTTACAAGAACTGTTCGCAGTGTCATCGGCCAGATGAAGTCGCGCCGATGCCGCTGATGACCTACGAGCAGGCGCGTCCGTGGGCGCGCTCGATCAAGTCGAAGGTCCTCAAGAAGGAAATGCCGCCCTGGGGCGTGGGCCGGTCGACGCTCGAGTTCAGCAACGATCGCCAGATGAGCGAGAAGGAAATCTTCACGCTCGTGTCGTGGGTTGATGCCGGCGCGCCGAAAGGCAACGATGCGGACCTGCCGCCGCCGCCCGAGTATCCCGGTGGCTGGAAGTTCAACCGCGCACCCGACGTGGTGTTGAAGATGCCGGTCGAGTTCAAGATTGAACCGCGGTCGGAATACCCGATGCTCGACTTCTACGTGCCGATTCCGTGGACCGACGGCCTGAAACTCATTCAAATGTCGGAAGCGCGGCCGTCGAACAAGGCGGTCGTGCATCACATCACGGTGAGCCTGGTGACGTTCCCGCCGGGGACCGAAGTGATCGACGGGCAGCCGGTACCGAAGGACGCCGCCGGTAACCGGGTGCCGCTCGATCGCCGCACCGCGCGCATCACGGAAGCGAAGCTGCCCGCCGAAATGCAGATCCCGCGCGAGCCCGGTGAGAAACCCGATCGCCTGAGCTCGGTTGGCGGTTTCACGACGCTGCTCGCCTACGTGGCCGGACGCGGCTTCGACGATCATCCGGATGGCGTCGGCACGCCGGCGCTGCCGGGGCAGTACCTCAACTTCAACATGCACTACACGCCGACTGGCCGTCCCGAGGTGGATCGCTCCGAAGTCGGGCTGTGGTTTGCGAAGGAGCCGCTGAAGAAATTCCATTTCCGCACGCCGATCAACGAACGGCAGCACGTGAATGGGAAGCTGGTGCGCGGCGCGATCCCGGATGCCGCGGACGTCGAGGCCGGCCGCGTGTCGCAGGGAGCGACCGCGACGACCGTGTCGTCGTTCAGTGGCCTGCCGCCGATTCCGCCGTACATGGCCGACTATACGGTTACGTCGGAACTGGCGATCACGCAGGACATCACCATCAACGGCTTCTACCCGCATATGCACGTGCGCGGCAAGGTTGCGGAGTACCGGGTCGTCTATCCGGACGGCCGCGAGCAGTTGTTGTTCGAGGTACCGCGATATCGCTTCGACTGGCAGGAACGCTACGTGCTCGCACAGCCGCTGAAGATTCCGAAAGGCAGCCTCCTGAAATACAAGGGAGTGTTCGACAACTCTGCGGACAATCCGCTCAATCCCAACCCCGACAAGGAAGTGTATTGGTCCGAACAGAGCTGGGACGAGATGAGCCTCGGCTGGATCGAATACACGCTCGACAGGCAGCGACTGCCGGAACGCGCGACGAGCCGGCAGCAGTAACCGCACGATGCTGAGTCGACTCCTGCTGGCGGCGCTCCTCGTGGCGCCGCTCGCCCTGAGTGAAGTCGAAGGGCAGGCGCAACCGCCGGGCGAGCCCCCGAAAGGGCTGATGCCGAATCTCGGCCGCCCGACGCGTCCCGACGACAAGGTCCCACCGCTCGATTTCGAAAAATATTTTCTTGGCCGCTGGACTTTTGAAGCGGATGCGCCCGATAGCGTACTCGGCCCCGGCGGCGTGTCGGCAGGTACCGTCACCTATCGCAAACTGGCCGAGGGCTTCTACGAAGCGATCGTCGAAGGAAAGGGCGAGACCGGGGCATTCAAGATCGTCGAGTCGATCGCCTACGACGTGGAAGCGCAGATGGCGTTCCGCCATGTGTCCGACAGCCGCGGCTATACCTATGTGCAGAAGGCGCGTGTCGGCGGTAACATCGGCGGCGACTACCGCCTGTTCTTCGAGAGCGCGCCGTTCACCTACCAGGGCAAGCAGCTGCGGTTGAACCACACCATCTATCTCGCCGCGCCGTTGACCTTCAGGACCGATGTCGAAGTGGCCGAAGGCACGGGCCCCTTCGTGCACATGAGCCCGTGGCGGTTTCGGCGCGCTAAATAGTGTGCCGGGCTTTCGTTATACTTGGCGGCTATGAGCAGCAACAACCTTTCGTATCTTCCAATCACGCGTCGCGAGTGGCTGCGCCGCGCCGGCATTCTTTCGGGAAGCGCCGTGCTGGTGGGCGTGTTGCCCGAATGGGCATTCGCATTTCATGGGCAACCCGCAGCCGCCACCGATCAGCTCGCGGCCATGCGCAACGGGATGGGCGCAACGCCGATTACCTCCGCGTCATTGGGACCGAATTTGACCATGCTCGCCGGACCAGGCGGCAACGTGGTGGTGCTCAACGGCGCCGACGGTAAGGTCGTCGTCGACACGTTCGTGCAGCCCGCGTGGCAGAACCTGAAGACGGCCCTCGACACACTGGGTAACCAGAAAATTGCCACGGTGATCGACACGCATTGGCATTTCGATCACGCCGACAACAACGGCGCGTTCCGCAAGGAAGGCGCCCAGATCGTCGCCCACGACAACACCAAGAAGCGGATGAGCGAATCGCACGAACTGCTCGGCACCAAGTTCCCGCCGTCACCAGCCGACGCGCTGCCGACGCAGACCTTCGCGGCGACGCGCCGCATCGACGCGAACGGCGATCAGCTGATGCTCGGCAAGATCCCGAATGCCCACACTGATACGGACATCTACATCAAGTTCCAGAAGGCCAACGTGCTGCACCTGGGCGACGTGTTCTTCAACGGCATGTATCCATTCATCGACGCCAGCACCGGCGGCAGCATCGGCGGGATGATCGACGGTACCGACTTCTCGATGAAACACGCTGATGCATCGACGAAGATCGTGCCCGGCCACGGGCCACTCGGCGATTTGAAGTCGCTGACCACCTACCGCGACATGCTGGTCACGGTGCGCGACCGCATCGCGAAGCTGAAGAAGAGCGGTCAATCGCTGAAGGACGTCCTGTCGGCGTCGCCGACGAAAGACCTCGACGCCACGTGGGGGAAGGGCTTCATGCAGCCCAACGACTTCCTGGCGATCGTCTACAACACGTTATAGAAATTACGGGCCGACGGCGAGCGACGCCTCGAAGTCGGCCAGCGACTTCTGGATGCGGTGCAGGAACGCCGTCTCGAAGTCGATGCCCTCGCCAAGGTCGCGCAACAGGTTGGCGATGGCTGCGCCGCCGGCCTCGTCGAGCAGCCGGCGCGCGGCCACCGCGCTTGCCGCATAAGCAAACTGCGCCTCTCCCCCGCTTAACTTCGCGAACGGCGCGGCCAGCCGCCGCAGCGACGGCATCTTGCCAACCTTGGCGACCGTGCGATTCGCCCAGCCGAGATCGTCGCTCTCGAGCACCGAGGCCAGCCCTTCATTGAGCCAGGTCGGCAGATTGCGCGTGGCGAGCGAGCGAATCAAGGCGTGCGAAAACTCGTGGGCCAGCACGCGATCGAGGTCTTCGCCTTTTTCCCCGGCGCCGCGCATCGGCACGCGAATGATGCCGTCGTAGGCAGCCGCGGCCCACTGCGGCGAGCGCGTGACGTCGCGAAACTGCTCCCGCGTGTAGAGCACCACCGGCACGGACTTCTGCGGGAACGTGCCGAATACATCGCAGATGCGCCAGTACGCCCGGTTCAGCGACTCGAGCGCCTGCGCGGCCAGCTCGGCATCCTCGGGGCCCTCGAACGACACGGTGAAGAAGTCGCCGACCTCGAGACGCATGCGCTCATGTAACTCGCGTTCGCGCTTCCAGCGATCGAGCGTGTCGCGGACGCTCGCGTTGTCAGGATCCTCGGCGGCCACGATCTCGAACTGGCGAATCGCTTCCTGAAAATCTCCCTGGCGCCTGATGACCATCCCCAGCTGCACGCGGGCCACGGTCAGCTTCGGATCGAGAACCAGCGCCTGCTCGTAATGCGACTTCGCTTCCGCATCATGCCGCTGGAGGAACGCTGCCATGCCCGCGCCGACACGAAGCGCGGCGTTCTTCGGGTCGAGGGTAATCGCTTCCTTGAACGTCGCGGCCGCGAGCGGAAGGTTATTGCGTTTGAGGGCGTCCCACCCCGCTTGCTCGAGCATCGCCACTCGCGGGCTGTTTTGAGCACTCCCGTCAAGAAGTGCCGCCCCGTCAAGACGTGCCCCCCCGACAAGAATCGCCGCCCCGACAAGAATTGCCTTCATACATCAAGCCCGATCATCCGCATCAATTCGAGCGCGTTACTGTGGGTAATCACGCCGTCTCGCAATTTGTAGTCGAACTGCATCTTGCCATCTTCGACGTGGTCCTGCAGGTGAACGTTCCTGGCCTCGCCTGGGAAAATGGCCGCAATCTCGGTCAACGCCAGATCGTGCGTCGTCACCATGCCAATCGCGCGCTTGGAGAGCATGGTCCGAATCACGCCTTCGGCAGCAATGCGCCGGTCCTTCGAATTGGTCCCGCTCAACAGCTCGTCGAACACAAACAGCACCGGCAACGGGCCGTCGAGTAGATCGAAGATGCGGCGGATACGAAGGGCCTCGGTATAGAAACCCGAGCGATGTTCCTGCAGAGAATCGGTATGACGGAGGCAGGTGCCCACAACCATTGGCGTAAGGCGCACGCGTTGCGCGCGAACCGGCGCGCCGGCGAGGGCGAGAACGGCGTTGAGACCGGTGGTCCGCATCAGCGTGCTTTTGCCCGACATGTTCGAGCCGCTCACAATCAGGACCTGAGGTCCCAAGGGTTTGAGGTCTTGAGGTCTTGAAGCCCTCAAACTGAATGAGTTGCTGATGGCGGTTGCTGCCGGAAGCAACGGATGCGCCACTTCGGTCGCATCAAACAGCGGGTGTGCGGAATCCACCAGCTCGGCGAACGGATCCGCGGGGTGTTCGTACGAGTAACCGGCGAGCGACAGTAACGCTTCGACCTCACCGACCGCATCAACCCAGTCGCGGAACTGCCGGCCGTGGCGATGGCGCCATGATTCACACGCATATCCGACCTGGAGCGTGAACAGCAACGGCAGCTCCGACAGGCGGGCGAAGACGTTGTGTCGGGAATCCGCCCAGTCGGCGATCCGCGCCAGACGCGCGATGCCGCGCGAGGCGGTCACCGATCCATGCGCGTCAGCCCCCTTTAGCCGCTGCGCCAGCGCCATCAGTGCGGCTCCCTCGAACGGCTCCCGCTCGATCTCCTTGATCACGTTCGACAGCAGATCGAGACCGGTGGCGCCGGTTGATGCCGACAGTTCCTCGACGATGGCGTTGGCCCGCTTGGCAAGCATGCCAAGGACGGCGCCATTCACCACCAACACCGCCAAGACCAGCCAGCCGCTGCCGCCATACATGAAGTTTGCGAACGCACCGGCGAATGCCAGCGCGAGAGCGACAACGACGATACGGAGCGGCGGGAGCGCTGGTGACTGCTCGGCCCAGGCGATCAGCCGGGCGGGCAGCATGAATCGCCGTTGTCCGGCGTTGACCACCGCCACGCGCTCGCGGAGATCGAGGTGCGATCGGAGCGCCGCCACCCGGGCCTGGCGTTCCGTGATCACGTCAATCGCGGCCGGCGCCAACAGCCATTGCGCCAGCCGCTCCTCGCCCATCGGCGTGCGGCAGAGCGACAGCAGCTGGAACATGCTGCCGGGCCCGAAGATGTCGAGATCATCGGCATAGGGATGATCGGCGTTCTTGAAGCGCTCGCCGCTCGGCTCGGGGCGCATCCAGTTGTCCTGAATGCGCGCGGCGCCATCGCGGTAGAACGTCACGGCGGAATTGGCGCGGGCCATGGCCCGCAGCGTCAGCTCGTGCCAGATCGAGAGTGCGATAAACGCGGCGACCGCGCCGCCGTAGACCCACGCGCTCGAATCGCCACCGAGCGTCAGCGCCCAGTAGATCAGGATGCCGATGAAGGTCGCGACCTTCGCGTTGCCGAGCCAGATATGCACGCGCTCACGCGCGGCCGCGTCCGCTTCACGCGCGCGCCGGCGCTGTGCGTATTCGTCGAGTGGAAGGGTCACAGGCAGCTTTCCACATGATTCCACAGGCGTACGCAGTCTTCGCTGTTTCCATCGCCTTGCGATCGCAGAAATTGAATCAAAACCCCATGTAAAGGTGCCAGACCCCTTTACAATCGTACAGGCGAGGGGCGGGACCCTGAAAGGATCCCGCCTCGGTTGGTGGGTTATTTGGTGCGGATGGTTAGCGGATTTGTAATGGAGACTTTGAGCTTGCGACCTGCCGCAAGCCGAATATCTTGACCCTCGGTGGCGAGCACGACGGCCGTGCCGCCGCCTGCGCCGACGGCGCTGCCAATGGCCGCGCCTTTCTTGCCACCGGTGATCGCGCCAATCACCGCGCCGGCGGCCGCGCCAGCGCCGATCTTGATGGCGTCTTCTTTCTTGGTTGACTCAGCCACCCACGAGAGCGGCTTGGTGTCGATGTCGTAAGTCACCGAACCGGACTGCAGGCGTGTGAACTGCAGGCCGAGTTCCGCGCGGCCCTTGATTTCGCCTGAATCCTTGACGTTCGTGAGATGGCCGGTAAGCTTCGCGCCCGCCGGAATCGCGGTCACGTGATCGATCACCACAGGTGAGGCTAGCGTGCCGTTCACGCGCTCTTCGACGCGGCTATCCTCCGACGAATGCGCGGTGTCGAGCATGACGTCGAGCACGGTGTTGTCGGGAATCGTCAGTGTGCGCATCACCGGGGCACGCGCGGGCGCCGGGCGGTCGGCAGTCTCGTCCGCTTCCTTCGGGTCGACGCGCTTCACTTCGGTAATGGCCGTGCGGGTGACTTCGGTCGTCGTGTTCGGACGCTCGCCCGTCAGCGTCACAAGCTCGGGCTCAACCTTGGCAATCTTGCCGCGCACGAGGGTGCCGTCCTGCGTGAGCACCGTCACTTCGGTACCCGTCGGGATGTCTTCGATCGCCTCAGCGCGCGTGCACGAGGGCGCAAATGTGAGTGCGACGACGCAACTGACAGCAAACGATGCGAAACGCGTCTTCGACATTGCGACTCCTCCGCGGACTCGTTAGAGCAAGGGCTGTGCCGTTTACGACTGGCTGGTTTTCGGGCCGATCTGGCACAGCCGGGCTCGATCTGGGTAACGGATGACTTACTGAGGGCACCCTTCGATTCGCGCCAAGCCGGCTGTTCAGCCGGCTTGCTACTCCCTCAGAGCGGAGGAGCTATTGAATTGGTAGACTCACATTTTTCAGGAGGACCGATGAACGCTCTGCGCTTGCGCACCGCGCTGTCACTTGCGGTGTTGACCCTGGCCACGCTCTCTGGACATTTCCCCGCCTTCACGCTGACGGGCGCCGCGCAGTCGCAAGCGATCGACCCCGTCTTGCTCAACGCGTATCGCTGGCGCAGCATCGGTCCCGACCGCGGCGGCCGTTCGATCGCGGTCGCCGGCGTCAAGGGGCGCCCACGCGAAGCCTACTTCGGCGCGGTTGGCGGCGGCCTGTGGAAGACCACCGATGCCGGCAACACCTGGGCGCCGGTCACCGACGGCCAGATCAACAGCTCATCGGTCGGCGCGGTCGCGGTGTCGGACTCGAATCCCGACATCGTGTTCATCGGCATGGGCGAGAACTGCATTCGCGGCAACATCATGCCCGGCGACGGTGTCTACAAGTCGAGCGACGCGGGCAAGACGTGGGCGCACGTCGGGTTCCGCAATTCCGATGCGATCTCGAAGATTCGCATCCACCCCACCAATCCCGACATCGTCTACGTGGCCAGCTTCGGCCTGTATTACGGGCCGAGCGAAGAACGCGGCGTGTTCAAGAGCACCGACGGCGGCAAGACCTGGCGGCGCACGTTGTTCAAGGATCCCCGGAGCGGCGCGGTCGACATGGTGATCGACGCGAACAATCCCAACGTGATTTACGCCGCGCTGTGGGAGGCGTATCGCATCGAATACCAGATGTCGAGCGGCGGACCCGGCAGCGGAATGTACAAGTCGACCGACGGCGGTGAAACGTGGGCCGAGATCACGCGCAATCCCGGCCTGCCGGCTGGAGTGGTGGGCCGCATCGGCCTCGCCAACACCAAGTCGGATTCGAACCGCGTCTACGCGCTGGTCGAGAACGACAACGGCGGCCTGTTCGTCTCGGATGATGCGGGCGCGTCGTGGAAACTGATCAACTCCTCTCGCGCTGTTCGCCAGCGCGCGTTCTATTACACGCATGTTTTCGGCGATCCCAGCAACAAGGACGTCGTCTACATGCAGAACGTGTCGCTGTTCCGATCCACCGACGGCGGCAAGACCACGGTGCAGGTCGGACAGAACACGCACGGCGACCATCACGATCTATGGGTCGATCCGGACGATCCCAATCATGTGGTCGACGGCAACGACGGCGGCGGCGCCATCACCTACAACATCAGCGACCGCGTCCCGAACTGGAGCGAGCAGGACTTTCCAACGGCGCAGTGGTACCACGTGATCACCACCGCGCACCTGCCCTTCCACGTGTGTGGCTCGCAACAGGACAACAGCACGCTGTGCGTGCCGAGCAACACCAACATGCCAGGGCAGGGGTTTGGCGGCAATCCCCCCGTGGCGCCGTACCAGGCGGGCGGTGGTGAGCCCGGCTACATCGCCACGCACGCCACCGACCCGGACATCTTCTTCGGCGGCACCAACAACGGCTCGTTCCTGACCCGGCTCAACCGGCGCACCGGCGAGTTCAAGGAAGTCGGCGCCTACCCGCGCTTCTTCTCAGGGGAGCCGGCGCGGGATGTCAAAGAGCGCTGGCAATGGACGTATCCCATCATCTTTTCGTACGTCGATCCGAATGTGCTGTATACGAGTTCGCAGCGCGTGTGGAAGACGACCAATGGCGGCGACACCTGGACCGCAATTAGCGGCGACCTCTCGCGCCACGATCCAAAGACGATGAACGAATCCGGAGGGCCGATCACGCACGACATGAACAGCCCTGAAATCTACGGCACGGTGTTCTCGCTCGCTCCGGGCAAGAAGGACCGCAACCTGATCTGGGCCGGCTCAGACGATGGCCTCGTGCACGTCACGCGAGACGAGGGCAAGACATGGACGAACGTGACGCCGCGCGACATGCCCGACTTCGGCCGCGTCAGCCAGCTCGATGGCTCGACGTTCGACAACGGCACCGCCTACATGGCCGTGAAGAAGATGCTGCTCGGCGATCGTTCGCCGTACATCTTCCGCACCAACGACTATGGCAAGACCTGGACGAAGATCGTCAATGGCATTTCCGCCAACGATTACGTGCACACCGTGCGCGAAGACGTGGCCCGCCGCGGGTTGTTGTACGCGGGCACACAGCACGGCGTGTACATTTCGTTCAACGATGGTGAACTGTGGCAGAAGTTCAACAGCGGCCTGCCGTCGAGTGTGCCGGTGACCGATCTGGTGGTGGAAGACAACGCCGTCGCCATCGGCACCCACGGCCGCAGCTTCTACGTGATGGACGACATTGCCGCGCTGCGGCAGTTCGGGCTGGCGCCGCTCACCGACGTGGCGGTCTTCAAGCCGGCGAACGCGACCCGCGGTCTCGATCGGCCGACCATCACCTATTTCCTGAAATCGCAACCGAAGGCGATGACGATCGATTTCCTCGACGCCAAGGGCCAGGTGGTGCGCTCGATCACCGGCCAGCCGCCGCGCAAGGAAGGTGACACCGGCGGAGTCGGAGGTGGCGGCGGCGGCGGAGGCGGCCCGCAAGGCGCGCCAATGGCTGCCGGTGTGAATCGCTACACATGGGACTTGAGCTCCACCGGCGTCGTCACGTTCCCCGGCATGATCCTGTGGGGCGCAACCCAGAGCGGCCCGGCGGTCGTTCCGGGCAGCTACCAGGTGCGTCTCACCGCCGATGGCGTCACGCAAACGCAGTCCTTCGCGGTGCTGAAGCACCCGTTGCGGCCGATCAGCGATGCGGATCTGCAGTTCCAGTGGGACCTGGCCAGCCGCATCCGCGACAAGGTCAACGAAGCTAACCGCGCAGTGATCAGGATCCGGCGCATCAAGACCGACATCGACGACCGCATCAAGGACGCGCCCACGGAAGTGCGCTCGGCGGGCGAGCAGCTGGCCAAGGCGCTGTCGGTGGTGGAAGAAGAGATCTACCAGGTGCGGAACCAGAGCGGCCAGGATCCGCTCAACTTCCCCATCAAGACCAACAACCGGCTGGCGTCGTTGCTGCGTGTGGCCATCTCGGGCGAGGGCCGGCCGACGGGCAACGTCGAACCGATCTTCACGGAGCTGGTGGCCGAGCTGAAAGCGGAGACGGATCGGCTGGATAAGGTCGTCTCGGATCAGCTGACCTCGTTCAACTCGATGCTGACGCGAATCAAGAAGACCCCAATCACACCTTGATTTTCTGGAGCTCATTGCGGAAGCGCGAGAATTCCTCTTCTCCGCTTCCGCTGTTTCGTTGGTGATCGCCAAGAGCTGGGCGCGCCAACTCCCCAGAATCGCGCGCGCCTCCCTCTCCACCGCCAGCTCATCGTCATATTTCTGATAGGCGCGGGCCGCCGCCGGAACCGCGCGGAGCTGGAGGTCTCGGGATGCCTGCGCTCCAGCTATAGACGGACGTCGCGCGTTCGATAGACTTCCGACAATCGCTTCGAGTGCGCAAGCGTCAGCTCTTGTAGGGTCGGCATTGCCCTTTCTTACACCTCTTGCGACCGCGATGATCCAGGGCCGCCAGACAAATGCGAGCAGAATGCTCGACGACCATGCGCGTCGAATGGCATAGCTTCTGCAAAAGTGGTCTGCGGTCGATTGTGAAACTCTGCCATCTGCGAACGGCGATTCCATTCCTGACCATCAGCGGAATGTTGCTGTGGAGCTTGGGATCGTCCGCGGATTCAGGTCTCCCGATCGACCAATTCCAACCTGTCCTCGCCAGGTTCAACGACGCCGGCCCGCCGGTTTACCGCGCGTTCCGCAAGCTCGAAGCGGGTATTCCTGGATCAACCAAGTACGGCTGGATGGAAGTCTGGACGGAGTTCAGGCCCGGCAGCGGGTTCTCGTACGAGGTGGTGCGCGAAGAGGGCTACGAGTACGTGCTCAACAAAGTGCTGCGCGGCGTGCTCAAGGGCGAAGCGGAGTTGCTCGCGAATGGCAAGCCGCTGCGCGCGGCGCTGGCGGCGCGCAACTATCGATTTGAAGATGGCGGCATGACCGAGACAGGGCTGGCGCGCGTGCTGCTTCATCCCAACCGCAAGTCGGAAGGCATCGTCACGGGCAGCGCGCTGATCGAGCCCGACGAGGGCTCGGCGGTACGCATCGAAGGACGGCTCGTCAAGAGTCCGTCCTTCTGGGTGCGTGATGTCGACGTGACGTGGAAGTTCAAGCGGGTCGGCGACACGGTAGTGCCGACGGAGCTATCATCCTCCGCGCGCGTTCGGTTCTACGGCCGGTCGAATTTCAAGATGACCTACGAGTACGTGCAGGTCAATGGCCGGCCGGTCGATGGCGCGTTGAAAGCGTCGCTTCGCGACGAGCGTTGAGACTTACGCGGGCCGCAGATTTTCGGCGCGAGGACCCTTTGGCCCCTGGCCTTTCTCGAACGTGACGGCCTGACCCTCACGTAATTCGTCAAAACGCACGCCCACCGACGCCGAGTTGTGGAAGAAGTATTCGGTGCCGTCTGCTGCCGCAACAAAGCCAAAACCCTTGTCGCTCACGATTCGCTTGATAGTTCCTGAAACTGGTGCCATAGGTGTACCCGCCGATAGAGGTAAACGAGGTGGCCGCAAGGCGCGGCCGTGCACAACAGTATCTCAGTTTGTAATCCTGCGCGCGTATAGCTCGACCGTGAAAGGGCCCGATTCCTTACAGAAGACGAGAAGGACGTGAGGATTAGCAGATCATTTCTCAAAAATGCACTGTAAAACAGGCCCTTTTCTGGTCTCCTGTCCTCTTGTTACAGCCATGTCGCGGTGCTCCAGCCGACCAGATACCTCCCGACCAGGAACATCACCGACAGGCCGGCGAGGGGTGAGCGCCGCAAGCGCGACGCGTACCGTGATACTCACGCGGCGCCAGACCCGTACAGCGTGGAACACCTGGAGCGGCGCCGTGAGCAGCGTGCTGAGTCCCCCGAAGACGATGCCGGAACGACCACGGCTTCGAGCCCTGGACCGGGGGATGTGAACTGCGCATTCACCGCGAGACTCGCGAGGCACGCGACCGCCGGGATCGACAACACCAGGCCCGGCCAAGGCACGCCGCGGGGAGCCGCTTGATTCATCATCGATTCCCGCCTGACGCTTACGACCTTCTTTTCTTCTGTTAAAAACGGAACAGCCGGGTCATTTTCACGACGAACGCGCGGTTGCGAAGCGCGAAGCGATCCCGGGGATCCAGGGGATTGGTGTCCTGCTCGTCGGTCCACACCACGAAGAATTCGCTGCCCGGCCGGTACTCCCACCGGAAACGCACGTTGCTGCTGAACGTGCGATCGGCGGACGAATACTGCAGCAGCGCCGAGGCAAACATGCGCGGCGAGAAGCCGTAATCGGTGCGGGCGCCGAACTGTTTTTGCGTGAAGCTGCCGGTCGGCAATTCAATGCGGTTGATCGACAACCGCGGCTCGACGGAAAACTGCTTGAGGATGGCGTAGCGGCCCTGCGAGAACGACAGCGCCGTAATGGTGCCGTTGTAATACTGTCCGAACTGCAGGCCGACGGTGCCCGACAGGCGCCGTTGCGCGCCGATCGAGTACGAAATGGCCGCGTCGTTGTAGTGATACCCGCCGACGGGAATCGTCACGCCGGTCGCCGGCGAAAACGGCGTGACCAGCAAGTCGTAATTGGCATTGACTTCAACGTTGAGGAAGTCGCTGTTGTCGAACTCGACGTTGAAGCGCCCCATCTGCTGCCGCGATTCGACGGCGCCGGCGCCGTTCTCGAAGTACTCCATGCTGGCTTCGTAGGTGAACTTGCGGATCGCGCGCAGGTTGGCCGGCCGCGGGCTGAAGCGGCCCGACGCGAACGATCGCGTGAAGTCGGTGCGCCGGAGGAAGCCGACTTCCGGGTTGAACGCCTTCCCCACTTTCAATAACTCGGCGCGAACGCCGTAGCGGTCCGGCACCCAATCGAACTTGGCCTGATAACTTTCGTTGTCGCCGGTGAGGCCCGTGGTGTCGGTGCGGGCGTAGTAGCCGCCGAGGGCGATGTTCTCATAGAAGCCAAACGCCGCATCGACGCCGTACGCCTGGTTGTTGCCTGGCGTATTCGAGCTCAGGTTGTTGCGATTGGTGAACATCGCGCCGATATTGCTGCGGCGCAGGATGTCGCGCTTGATGCGGGCCACGGTGAAATTCGTGGACGGTGACGCCGACGCCGACTCATCGCCGGTCTGGATGTTGAGCACACCAATGCCCCACCCGCCGACCTTGCCGGTGAGGCGGCCGCCGACGTCGATCGGCACGACGCGGCCGCGGTTGAGGCCGATGCGCCGGCTATAGAACATGTAGGGCACGTCGGCCGAGCCGCCGAAGCCTCCACCCGGTGCGCCACCGCCAGCGCCCGCCGCGCCGCCGCGGCCGAAGTCGAACAGGCCGCGTCCCTCGAGAAAGAACTCGCGCTTCTCGGGAAGGAACAGGTTGAAACGGGTCAGGTTGACCTGCTGCTCGTCGATCTCGACCTGCGCGAAGTCGGTGTTCACGGTGAGGTCCGCGGTCAGGTTCGCGGTCACGCCGTATTTCAAATCGCCGCCGAGATCGCCGTCGTTGTCATTGCTGGTCGGCGGAGTGGCGATGCGATCGGTGGTCATCTTGCCGAGGGCGTACGGTTTGAGCTCGATGTTGCGTCCGGCGGCCGGCAGATCGAGACCGACCACGGTACCGAAGGCCGACACGCGGTTGAGCGCCTGCGGCCCCGCCATGTTCTGCGGCACCGGCGTCCAATAGGTCCATTCGTTCTTGTGACGGATTGAGCGGCGAAACTGGATGCCCCACACCTGGTCGCTGCCGGAGGTGTAGCGCAGCGACTTGAAGGGGAACGCCATCTCCAGCGTCCAGCCGCCCTCGAAGCGCCCGGTCCGCACGCTCCACACTGGATTCCAGTCGCTGTTGGGCGCGCCCTCATCGATCACCGAGTAGTCCGAAAAGCCACCGAGGGGATTGGCGTAGAACATATAGCCGCTGCGGCGGTCGTAGAAGGTGTCGAACCCGACGCCGAAGTGATCGTTCTGCCGCATCTGGTTGGTATCGCGGCGCAGCTCGTTGGCGACCCACTTCTCGGGCGGCGCGGTGTCCCAGCAGCGCGCGGCGACGTAGATGTTGTCGCCATCGAACAGGACCCAGATCTCGGTTCGCTCGGTCGAAGGCTGGCCGTAGCGCGGCGAAGCCTGCAGCATGCCGCCGAAGCCCTTCGTCTCCTCGTAGATCGACTCGTCGAGTTTTCCGTCGAGGCGCAGCGGCTCACGCAGCTTGATCGCGCGAATCGTCGATTTACCCGTCGCCTCATCGCGCGCCATCCCGTTGGGCTCCGCGGGAGCGGCTGGACCGTCGATGACGTGTACAGGCGGCGGCACTCCGTTCTGCTGGGCGGCGCCGCCGACGCTGGCGAAGAGCACGGCCGCAACGAACGCGAGAGGGATGCTGATGTATCGGTGTCTAATCGGTGTGAATCGGTGTCCTAGCAGGAAATGCACTTATGGTTGTTCTTTGCTCCGAGCTTTTCCAGAAGGGCAATGGTCTCGGGAAACGGTTGAATGCGCTGCACGGGCCCGTTGGCCATGTCGACCGTGGTTCTCCCCTCGCGGTCCACGGCCTTCACGTTGGCGCCTTTCGACACCAGGTAGAGAATCATCTCGTTGTCGCCACGCGCGGCGGCGTGATGGAGCGCCGTGTTGCCTTCGTGATCGGCGGCATTGACGTCGGCGCCCAGCTCCTCGACGAGATACTTCACCGCGGCGAGCATGCCGGTTGGCGCGAAGCGATGCGAGTTGGCGCCGAAGCCTTCACCGTAGCCAACACCGGCTGCGGCGTGGAGCGGCATTACCGAGGGACCACCCACCGGCACCGGGGGGAGTCCTGACTGATCGATGACTTCGCGTGTTTCGAGCATGTCGCCGAAGCGCGCGCGCCCGGCCGGCTTGATCGTGGGCACGTTGGGATCGGCGCCGGCCGCGACCAGCACTTTCATGGCCGCAACGTCGCTGGCATACGCCGCACGCCAGAACACGCTCGCGCCGATCTCATCGACACCGGACAGATCGAAGCTGTAGCCCGAATACCAGACCTTCATCTTCGTGCGCGCGTTCACGTCGGCGCCCTGGTCGATCAACAGCGTCATCAGCTCGAGATAGCCGAGCTTCTGCTGCATGTGCGCGCGCGGTTGCGGGTACAACGCCTTCGGCGCCCACTCGACGTTGATCGCGCCGTAAAGCGGCGACACGCCTTGATCGCTGGTCGCGTTCGGGTCGGCGCCCTTTTCGAGCAGCGTCTTCGCGAGATCGAAGTGGCCGTTGATGATCGCCATCAGCAGCGGGCTGGTGCGGTCGCCGGCCGACGGCAGGTTCACGTCGGCGCCCGCCTTCAGCAGCGCCACGGTGGATTCGTGGAAGCCCTGGCGCACCGCATAGAGCAGGGGCGTCAGGCCGCCGTGCGCGACGATCAATTCGTTGAGCGAGTAGTTGCGGTCGACGCCGGGCAGCGGCGCGCGGCGGACGGCGGGAGCGGCACCCGCGCCGCCAGGCACCTGCGGATTGCCGCCAAAACCCAGGCCCTCACGCGACAGGTTGGCGAGATTCGAGACCTTGCTCGTGGCCTTGAGATCGGCGCCGCTGGTCGCGAGCAGATCGATCACGCCGGCGCGATTCGAAGCCGCGGCATACATCAGCGGCGTTTGCGCGCGAACGCCGTCTTTCGCGTTCACGTCGGCGCCGTTCTCGATTAGCACTTTCACCGCGGCCACTTCGCCGGCGGCGGCGGCCACCATCAACGGCGTGGTGCCGTTGGGCGTGCCGGTTTTCAGGTCGGCGCCCGCTTTGATCAGGGCCTGGATGATCGGCGCATGCCCCTGCTGGCTGGCGAGGTAGAGCGGCGTATAGGTGCCCAGCCGCGTCGTGGCGCGGACGTTCGCGCCGGCCACAATCAGCATCTCGGCCAGCTCGAGGTCGCCGTTCATGGCGGCCCAGTGCAGCGCGGTCATGCCGTCGCCCTGCGCGGCATTCACGTCGGCCGCCTTCTTCAGGAGCGACTTGACCGCCTCGCGGTCGCCGCGCGCGGCCGCCTCGGCAATCGGCGACTCGGCCGCGTTGACGCCAACCGACAGAGCCACTAAAAGTGCGATACCACTAAACAGTCGCTTCATATTTTTCCTGTCACGTACGTTAACCACGGAGGTCACGGAGAGATGTTTTCAAATGCCATTGCCGATTAGCAGCACTGGCGTTTACAAAAGTATTCTCCGTGAGCTTCGTGTTCTCCGTGGTTAACGTCCGTAGACACCTACACTGCAGCGGTGGTCGCCGGAACGGTGTTCAAATCGAACGGCGACGTGCTGTCGCCGAAGTTCTTGACGTCGTTCATGCCCAGCATGTGCGCGACCGACAACATCACGTTCGCCATCGGCGTGCCGTCGGTGGCACGCAGGTGCAGGCCGCCCTTCAGCTGCCCACCGGCGTGGCCGGCCAGGAACAGCGGGCAGCGCTTGTGGTTGTGCACGTTCGAGTTGCCCATCGGCGATCCGTACAGCACCAGCGTATTCTCGAGCAGGTTGCTGTCCCCATCCGGCGTGTTCTTCAGCTTGTTGAGGAAATACGGAATCATGCTGACGTGGTACTTGTTGATCTTCGCGAACTCGGTGACGCGATCGTCGCGATCCTGGTGGTGCGACGCCGAGTGGAACGCCGCCTTGTAGCCGCTCTCCGCATACACGCGGTTCGACGCGTCGCGGCCCATCTTGAAGGCGAACACGCGCGTCGTGTCGGACGCAAACGCCAGCGCCTGCAGGTCGAACATCAGCTTGGCGTGCTCGGCAAAGTCGTCCGGAACACCGATCGGCGCGCCCGGTAATTCACGCGGCTCGCCGGTGCGGTTGGCCGCTTCCACCTGCTGGATGCGACGCTCGATCTCACGCACGTCCTCCAGGTAGTCCGCCAGACGCGCGCGGTCGGCCGCGCCGAGGTTCTTGCTGAGGCGCGACACCGCGGTGCCGAGCCAGTCGAGAATGCTCTTGTCCTCGCTGCGCCGCTCGGTCCGTTCGCCCGGCGTGGCGCCGACGCCGAACAGCAGATCGAACACGGTGCGCGGGTCGCGCACCATCGGCAGCGGCTGATCCGGCGCCGCCCAGCTGATCGAGTCGGTATAGGTGCACGAATATCCATACGAGCAGCCGCCCGCCTGGTCGACGTTCTCGATGCACAGCTGCATCGACGGAATCGCGGTGCTCTGGCCGTTTTTCTGCGCGTAGTACTGATCGATCGAGGTGCCGACGAAGACGTCCGAGCCCTGCGTCTGCTTCGGGTGCATCTGCGTCAGGAACACCGCGCTCGAGCGGAAGTGATCGCCGCCGATTTCCGGCGCGGTAAACGCCTCGGCGTTCCGCACGTCGGTGTT
Source organism: uncultured Acidimicrobiia bacterium (assembly GCA_963784445.1). Lineage (GTDB taxonomy): Bacteria > Acidobacteriota > Vicinamibacteria > Vicinamibacterales > UBA2999 > 12-FULL-67-14b. Next base: position 822,698 of record CAWARO010000006.1, read on the forward strand.
GCTGACGATCGTGATGTCGTTGCGGAAGGGCTCGAGCGGCGCCAGGCTGCTCGGCGACAGGTCGAACTCGCGGCCCACCGCGGCCGGCGCCCACAGGTTCTTCTTGATGCCGAACGCCGTGCTGCCGGCCGAGCCGTGCACCATCTCGATGGCCGCGAAGCGCACTTTGCCGCGCGCGGCCTGCGCCGACGCGCGGGCCGGAATCATGGCCTCGAGGAACGGCAGCGCCATGGTGACGCCTGCTGCCTTGAGGACCGCGCGACGCGATAATTGTTTCTGGGTCAGATACATCGTCTCTGCTCCTGGCCGGCGGGACTAAAGTCCCGCCCTACGTTCGCGGGCCACCGCCCGCCACTACGGTTCTACCGCTGACGCTCAACCACTTCAGCGGCGCGCCGCTGATCGGTGGCTTTGTCCGCCACGCCCATCTTGAATGCTGAACTGTTCACGACGCCCAGCACGTAGGCCGAGAGACGATCGCCCTTCTTCCCCGCATCGCGCACGATGGCGCGGATCGCCGGCATGTCGGTGTGTTCGAGCCGCCGGCCCAATCCATACGTCATCAGGCTCTCGGTGAAACTTGTCAGGAACATGTCCGAGTGCTTGAGCAACGCGTCGCGGAGGCCGCCCGGGCCATCCATGCGCGTGCCGTCGTACAGGTCGCCGACGACGTCCACCGGCACTTCGTTGTCCTTGATGCGCCACGCGCCGGTGACGTCGAAGTTCTCGAGCGCCAGGCCGAGCGGGTCGATTACCTTGTGGCACGAGGTGCACTGCGGATTGCGGCGATGCTCCTCCATGCGCTGCCGCGTCGACAGCATCTTGCCGCCCTCGTTGGCTTTCACCGAATCATCCAGCAACGGCACGTTCGGCGGCGGCGCCGGCGGGGGCGACGCGAGCAGCACTTCCATCACCCATTTGCCGCGCTGCACCGGCGAGGTGCGGTCCGCCACCGAGGTCAGGGTCAGAATGCTGCCCTGGCCGAGCAGGCCGCGGCGATACGGCGGCAGCGCCACTCGCTGGAACGCGTTACCAGTGATGTTCGGGATCTCGTAATGCTTCGCGAGCCGCTCGTTGACGAACGTGTAGTCCGCCGTCAGCAGATCCTTCACGCTGCGATCCTCGCGGACGATCGAATCAAAGAACAGCTCGGTTTCGCGCTTCATGGCGCGCGCGAGCGTGTCATCGTACTGCGGATACAGCAGGTAATCCGGGAAAATCTTGTCGAGATCCTGCAGGCGCAGCCACTGCGAGGCGAACCGCGTCGAAAGCGCTTCCGATTTGCGATCGGCGAGCATGCGGCGCACCTGCTTCTCGAGACCGGCGGCGGTCTTGAGCGATCCCAGGTTCGCGGCGCGAATCAGGTCCGCATCCGGCATCGTGCCCCAGAGGAAAAACGACAGCCGCGAGGCAAGGTCCTCGTCGGCGATGCGATACGTGGCCGCGCGAATACCCGCGGGCTGCTGCTCGAGGCGGAACAGGAAGCGCGGGCTCATCAGGATCGACTGCACGGCCAGTCGAATGCCGGCCTCGAACCCGCCCTTCTCGCGTCCCTGCTCGTAGAACTTCATGGCGTCCTGGAGATCGGCGGCTGTGGGCGCGCCCCGGAATGCCTGCGTCGTGAGGCCCTTGATGATCTCGGCCGCGCACGCTTCTTCCTCCGCCTTCTCGGTGGGGCGACACGAGAAAATCTTCAGGCGGCTTGGCGTATCCGACACGCCGGTCACTTCCATCGGCCCCTGCACGATGAAGTCGCGCAGGTGCGGCAGCATGGTGATGCCCCACGAAATGCTGACGTCGGCCAGCGTGTTCTCGAGCGGCATCAGCAGATCGTCAACCGGGCCGTCGAGCTTCTGCACGAACGCCGCGGTCACGCGCTGCGGGCCGGCCTTGATGTGCACGGGCGGCGTCACCAACTCGAGGCCGTTCTTCGGATCGGTCTCGCTCATGCGCGTGTTGAGATCGAAAATCGCCACGCGTTCGCCGTTGACCGAGAACTCGACCTGTTCCTTCAGGTCGTAGGCGGTCATGGTGTTGCGGCCGGCAAGTCCGCCCAGCGGCTCGTAGTGCAACGAGGCCTTCAGGCGGTAGTGGCCGTCGGCGGGGAACGTGTGCACCACCGAGGTGCCGCCGCGGGTGCCCATCGGGGCGCCGTCAACGCGGCGCATCTGCGATGCGGCGCGCGGAATCTTGTAGGTCGTCGAGGTGGCCGAGGCGTTGCGATCGCCCACCGCGAGTCGGCTGATCTGGCTGGCCGCGCGCAGGTAGCCGTCCATCAGGGTCGGCGAGAAGGTCTGCGAATCGGCCACGTTGTCGAAGCCGTGGCTGATCGTATCCGGCGGCAGATACGTCGAGACGTCGACGTCGACACTCAGCAGATCGCGCACCGCATTCGCATACTCGGCGCGGTTCAACCGCTGGAACGGACGCGAGCCCGGGTTCGGGTTGAGCGCCGCGTGACGATCCATTCGTGATTCAAACGACGTCAGCAGGCCCGTCAGCACGGTCGGCTCCGGACGACGGGCGCCGGAGGGCGGCATCATGCCGGAGCGGAGCTTGCGGATCATCTTTTCGGTGAGCTCGCCGTGCTCTTCGAGCTTCGCCGCGTCGAACAGCTGCAGCGACATCTGCCCCGCCTTGCTGCGATCGTTGTGGCAGGTCACGCAGTACTGCTTGACGAGCGCGGTCTGCTCCGCGGGCAGCATGGTCGTGACGGCCGGCGGATGCGATGCGGCAGGCTGAATCGTTGAACGAACCTGTCCCGTCGGAGCATTCTGGGCGGCGGAGGCGGAAGACTGTTGAGCAGCCACCGTCACCGACACGAACGCGGTCAGAGCGACGAACTTCACAACGGTCTTCAGCATGTCACGCATCGATGGTTGTTCTTCGCGCCCAGGCCCTCGAGCAGCTTGATGGTTTCCGGATACGGCTGCGTGCGCTGCACGGGACCGTTGGCCATGTCGACCGTGGTGTTGCCTTCGCGATTGACGCGCGTCACCTCCGCGCCCTTCGACACCAGGAACTTGATGCACTCGTTGTCGCCGCGCGACGCGCACAGATGCATGGGCGTGTTGCCTTCATGATCGACGGCATTCACATCCGCACCCATCTCCTCGACGAGGTACTTGATCGCCGGCAGGAATCCGGTCGGCGCATAGCGATGCGAGTTGGCCGCAAAGCCTTCGCCATAGCCGATGCCGGTGGCCGCATGGAGCGGGAACACGCCCGGGCCGCCGTATGGAATCGGCGGCACCCCGGAGGTGTCCTGAATCTGACGGATGCCTTCACCGGTAAACGGCCGGCCCGCCGGCTTGAAGGTCGGGATGTTCGCGTCGGCGCCGCGTGAGGCGAGCAACTTCATCGCCGCCACGTCGCTCGCGTAAGCAGCGCGGAAAAACGGTGTCGCGCCCGCTTCGTCGAACCCGGCATAGTCGGAGTTGTACGCCTGGTACCAAACCTTCCGCCCCACGCGCGCGTTCGGGTCGGCGCCTTTGTCGAGCAAGGCCGTCATTAACTGCAGATACGTGGTGGTCTGCTGCTGATAGGCCTTGGGACTCGGGTACAGCGACTTCGGCGCCCACTGAATATTGAGCGCGGCATAGAGCGGCGCGACGCCGTTGAACGCCGCACCGTTCGGATTGGCGCCCTTGTCGAGCATGTACATCGCCAGATCGAAATGACCGTTGATGATCGTGATCAGCAGCGGACTGGTCTTGTCGCCGGCGTTCAGCTGGTTGATGTCCGCGCCGCCGTCGACGAGCGCTTTCACCACGTCGGTGAAGCCCTGGCGCGCCGCGAACTGGAGCGCCGTCAGGCCGCCCTGTGAGCTAATCAGCTCGTTGTAGCGATAACCACGCGTTGCACCGGCGATATCCACGCGGGCAGGCGCCTGGGGACGGGTGCTGTTGCCGCCCGCGCCGCGCTGCATCGCCTCTTCTTCCGGCGCGGTCAGTGCGAACAGATCGACCACCTTCGTGGTGGCCTCGTGGTCGGCGCCGCGCGCCAGCAGCAGCTTCACCGCATCGACGCGATTGAACGCCGCCGCGAACATCAATGGCGTCTCGCCCTTGGCGGTATCTTTTGCGTTGATGTCGGAGCCGTTCTCCACGAGCGAGGTAATTGTCTTGGTGTCGCCGGCCGCCGACGCAATCATCAGCGGGGTCGTGCCGTTAGTGGTCGTGGCTTTCGGATCGGCGCCCGCGGCCAGCAGCGCCGCAACCACCGCCGAGTGGCCGCCCTTGGCCGCCAGGTACAGCGGTGTGTAGCCGCCCAGGCGCGTGGTGGCGCGCAGGTTGGCGCCGGCGAAGATCAGCATCTGCGCCACTTCGGCGTTGCCCTTCATGGCCGCCCAGTGCAACGCCGTGGTGCCGTCGCCCTGCGCTTCGTTGACGTCAACACCCTTCTTGAGCAGCTCGCGAACGGCGGTCACGTCCCCGTTCATCGCCGCGTCCGCGATCGGGGCGCTCTGAGCCTGGAGGATCGACGCCGCCAGGATCAACGCGAGGCTGACGCTGCCGAGGAATCTGCGGGTCGCCATGCCTACTCCTCCGCCACAACCGTGGTGGTCTGCACGGCATTGAGGTCGAGCGTGCCGGAGCTGTCACCAAACGATGGCTGGTCGAGGCCAATCGCGTGCAGCGACGACAGCAGCGCGTTCGCCATCGGCGTGCCGTCGGCGGCCTTGATGTGCAGGCCGCCCTTGAGCGCGCCGCCGGCCTTGCCCACGAAGAACAACGGGCACCGCTTGTGATTGTGGATGTTGGAGTCGGCCATCGGCGATCCGTAGATCACCAGCGTGTTGTCGAGCAGGTTGCTCTCGCCGTCGGGAGTCTCCTTCAACTTCGTCAGGAAGTACGGGAGCGTGCCGACGTGGTACTTGTTGATCTTCGCGAAGTCGAGGATGCGGTCCTCGCGATCGCCGTGATGCGACGCCGGGTGGAAGCCGGTGGTGATGCCGCTGGTCGGATACACGCGGCTCGAGGCATCGCGGCCCATCTTGAACGAGAACACGCGCGTGGTGTCGGACTGGAACGCGAGCACCTGCAGGTCGAACATCAGCTTGACGTGCTCGTCGAACGAATCCGGCACGCCGACCGGCGCCATCGGCATCTCGCGCTGCTCGCCGCTCTTGTTGTATTCCTCGACCTTCTGGATGCGGCGCTCGATCTCGCGAACCTCGTCGAGATAGGACGCCAGGCGGGTGCGGTCCGCGGCGCCGATCTCACGATTGAGGCGCGCCAGCTGCGCGCTGATCAGGTCGAGAATGCTCTTGTCTTCGGCGCGGCGCTGCGCGCGCTCTTGAGGAGTGGCGCCGACGCCGAACAGCTGATCGAACGCCAGCCGCGGGTCGCGAATCATCGGCAGCGGCGCATCCTTGTCGGCCCAGCTGATGGTGTCGGTGTAGACGCACGAGTAACCGTAGGAGCAGCCGCCGGCCTGGTCGACGGCCTCGATGCACAGCTGCATTGACGGGATCGGCGTTTCCTGTCCGAACTGCTGCGCGTAGAGCTGATCGAGCGACACGCCGGCGCGCACATCCGATCCCTGCGTCTGCCGCGGGTGCGCCTGCGTGAGGAACACCGCGCTCGAGCGGAAGTGATCGCCGCCGATTTCCGGCAGCTCGAACGCTTCGGCGTTGCGCACGTCGGTGTTACTGACAATCGTGAGGTAGTCGCGGAACGGCTCGAGCGGCGACAGGCTCGACGGCGAGAGGTCGAAGCCCCTGCCCACGGCCGCCGGCGACCAGAGGTTCTTCTCCAGGCCGAACTTAGTCGAGCCCGCGGACCCGTGCACCATCTCGATGGCCGCAAGGCGGACCTTGCCGGCTGCCGTCTTGGCGAACACGGTGCGCGCCGGCACCATCGCCTCCAACATCGGCAACGCCATCGTCACACCCATGCCCCGCAACACCGCTCGGCGGGACATGTGCTTCTTGGTGATGAACTCCATCGGCCTGCTCCTCTGTCCCTCGCCTAAGGCGGGGGCTGTACAGTTCGCCTTACTTCTCTTCAGTTTCCACCGGAGCGACGCGCCCCATGCGGAATGCCGCGCTGTTTGCCACACCCGAAATGAATGCCGAGAACCGGTAATTCTTCGCCTTCGCGTCGCGCGCGATCTGCCGCACCGTGGGCATGTCGTAGTGTTCGACCCGGCGACCGAGCGCATACGTCATCAGGCTCTCGGTGAAGCTGAGCATGATCACGTCCTGGTGTTTCATCAGCGCATTGCGCAGCGCGATCGGACCGTCGAGTCTGGTGCCGTCGAACAAATCGCCGACCGGATCGACCGCTGAGCCGTTGTCCTTGATGCGCCACACACCGGTGACGTCGAAGTTCTCGAGCGCCAGGCCGAGCGGATCGATCACCTTGTGGCACGACGTGCAGGCCGGATTCTTGCGGTGTTCTTCCATCCGCTCGCGCGTCGACAGCGTCTTGCCGGCGTCGACGGCCTTGGTCTCTTCGAGCGCCGGCACATTCGGTGGCGGCGGCGGTGGCGGCGAGCCGAGCAGCACTTCCATGATCCACTTGCCGCGCAGCACCGGCGAGGTGCGATCGGCGATCGAGGTGAGCAACAGAACGCTGCCCTGGCCGAGCACGCCGCGGCGGTTCACGTCGGCGATGGTCACGCGGCGGAACTCGTCGCCGAGGATGTTCGGAATGCCGTAATGCTTCGCGAGCCGCTCGTTCACGAACGTGTGATCGGCGGTGAGCAGATCGGTGACCGGACGATCCTCGCGGACCAGGCTATCGACGAACAGTTCTGTCTCACGCACCATGGCGCGCGACAGCGTGGTGTCCCAGTACGAATAGAAGTGATGATCGGGACGCACCTTCTCGACGTCCTGAAGGCGCAGCCACTGCGACGCAAACCGCGTCGACAGCGCCGACGAGCGCTCGTCGGCGATCAGCCGCTTCACCTGCTTCTCGAACACCGCCGGTGTGCGCAGCGTGCTCTGCGAGGCCGCCTTCAGCAGCTCCGCATCCGGCATCGAGCCCCACATGAAGAACGACAGGCGAGACGCGAGATCGTAATCGTTGATGCGGTAGGTCTGGCCGGCGCGCAACGCCGCCGGCGTCTGCTCGATGCGGAACAGGAACCGCGGACTCGCGAGAATTGCCTGCACGGCGAGGCGAATGCCGGCCTCGAAGTCCCCGCCCTGTTTGCGGCCACGCTCGAAGAACGACATCAGATCCTTGAAGTCGTCTTGCGGAACCGTGCCGCGATATGCCTGCCCCGCCAACTTCCTAATGATGTCGGCGGCGCAGGCCGACTCCTCGGGAGCGCTGGTGGGGCGGCAGGTGAAAATTCGGCGGCGGCTTTCCGTGTCCGACACGCCGGTCACCGACATCGGGCCGGCGACGGTGAAGTCACGCAGGTGCGCCAGCGCCGTGGTGCCGAACACTTCGCCGATGTTGGTGTCGGCGAGGGTGTGCTCGATCGGCATGATCAAGTCGTCGGCCGGGCCTTCGAAGCGCTGCACGAACGCGGCCGACACGCGATGCTGGCCGGCCTTGATGTGCACGGTCGGCGTCTGCATCGTCAGGCCATTGGGATCCTGCTCGTTCATGCGCGGGTTGATGTCCATCAACGCCGCGCGCACGCCATCGATCGAGACTTCGATCTGCTCGCCGCGATACGGGCCGCCGAACAGGTCGCCGGTCGGTCCCATGTGCAACATGATCTTGAACAGGTAGTCGCCGTCGGCCGGGAACGTGTGCAGCACCGACATGCCGCCGCGCGTGCCGAGCGGCGCGCCCTCGACGTGCCGCATCTGCGACGCGGTGCGCGGCACCTTCCAGGTGGTCGAGCTCGCCGAAGCGTTGCGATCGCCAACCGCCAGCCGGCTGATCTGGCTCGCGGCGCGCAGGTAGCCCTCCATCAACGTCGACGAAATGGTCTGCGTATCGGCGATGTTGTCGAAGCCGTCGCTGATGGTGTCGGCCGGCAGGAACTGATTGACGTCGACGTCAATCGCCAGCAGATCCTTCACCGCGCGCGTGTACTCGGCGCGGTTCAAGCGCTGCGAAGGACGCCAGCCGGGATTCGGATTGAGCGCCGCCGCGCGATCGATTTTCGTTTCGAACGCGGTGGCCAGGCCCGCGATCACGTCGGGCGCCGGACGCCGCGCGCCCGCGGGCGGCATCATGCCGGCGCGCAGCTTGCGGATCATTTTTTCGGCAAGCTCGGTGTGCTCGAGCACGTTCGTGCTGTCGAAGGCCTGCAGCGACATGGTGCCGGCCTTGGTGCGATCGTTGTGGCACGTGACGCAGGTACCTGCTTGAGCAGCGCGTTCTGCTCCGCCGCCAGCATCGTTGTCGAAGCGGGCGCGTGTGAAACCACTGGCTTGACCGCCGGCGCAACAGGTTTCGCAACCTGTTGAGCGGCGAGCGACACCGGAACTGCTACGAACAGAGCGAACGCGAGTCGTTTCATTCGTTTATCTGCGTCTAATCTGCGTCAATCTGTGGCCATCAACACGAGACGCACTTGTTGTTGTTCTTCGAGCCGAGCTTCTCGAGCAGCTTCAGCGTCTCGGGGTAGGGCTGGGTGCGCTGCACCGGTCCGTTGGCCATGTCGGCCACCGTCTGCCCTTCGCGGTTCACCGTCTTCACGTCCGCGCCCCGCGAGACGAGATACAGGATGCTGTCGTTGTCGCCACGGGCGGCGGCATGGTGGAGCGCGGTGTTGCCGTCGTGATCGACCGCGTTGACGTCGGCGCCCACCACCTCGACGAGGAACTTGATGCCGGGGAGGAAGCCCGCCGGCGAATGAATGTGTGAGTTGGCGGCGAAGCCCTCACCAAAGCCCACGCCCGAAGCCGCCTGCAACGGCGGTACGCCAGGACCACCGATTGGAATGGGCGGCAGGCCGGACACATCCTGCGCTTCGCGCGCGGCGCCGGTATCGCCAAGGGGCCGGCGGCCGGCCGGACGCATCGTCGGAATGTACGGATCCGCGCCGTGCTCGTAAAGCAGCGTCATGGCCGCCACATCACCAGCAAACGCGGCGCGCCAGAACGGCGTGGCGCCGATCTCGTCGACGCCGGCGAGGTCGAAGTTGTATTCCGAGTACCACACCTTCTTGGTGAGGCGCAGGTTCGGATTGGCGCCCTTCTCGAGCACGGCCTTCATGAAGTCGAGATACGTGATCTGCTGCTGGTTGAAGGCGCGCGGCTGCGGATAGAGCGCGCGCGGCGCCCAGGTCACGTTCAGCGCGGCATACAGCGGCGTCACACCGTTGCTCGCGGCGATATTCGGATCCGCGCCCTGGTCGAGCAGCCACTTGGCGAGATCGAAGTGGCCGTTGATCGCAGCGATCAGCAGCGGACTGGTCAGGTCGCCCGCGCTGTTGTGATTCACATCCGCTCCGGCGGCGACGAGCGTCTTCACCGCCTCGGTGTAGCCGCCGCGCGCCGCGAGGATGAGCGCCGTGTGGCCACCCTGCTTGTCGATCAGCTCGTTATAAAAGTATGGACGTTCGATGCCCGGCTTGCCGGCTAATCCGCCACGACGGCCGCCACCGCCACCTCCGGCAGCAGGTGCCGTGGCACCCTGTGCACCCTGTGCACCTTGTGCACCCGGCGCGATCACTTGCCCGTTCCGGCCGGTACCGTTGCCGCCGGCCTGATTCCCGCTTCCCGACGCCGCCGCCAGGAATTCCTGCTCCTGGCCGCTCAGGTTGCCGACGTTGTTGACCTTCGAGGTCGCCTTCAAACTCGCGCCGGCCTTGATCAGCGCCTTGATCGCCTCGACACGATTCGACGCCGCGGCAAACATCAGCGGCGTCTGGCCGAACGTCTTTTCCTTCGCTTCGACCTCCGCGCCGTTCTCGACGAGGATGGTCACCGCCTGCGAATTACCGGATGCGGCCGCCAGCATCAACGGCGTGGTGCCCAATGCGTTAGGAGCTTTCGCATCCGCGCCGCCGCTCAGTAACGCCGCAATGACGGCGGCGTGCCCCTGATCGGCGGCCATCAGCAGCGGCGTGTAGCCGCCGAGGCGCGTCGTGGCTTTCACGTTCGCGCCGGCGTAGAGCAGCATTTGCGTGAGCTCGGCGTCGCCGTTACGCGCCGCCCAGTGCAACGCGGTCATGCCGTCGCCCTGCGCGGCGTTGACGTCCTCGCCGTTCTTGAGCAGCGTGCGAACGGCGTCGGTGTCGCGCTTCATCGCGGCGTCGGCCACTGGCGCGGGAGCCGCGGCCTGCAGCCACGCACTCAACGCGATGGCAAAGACGAGGCTTCCGATTGCTCTGCGCATAGTCACTCTCCGTGTGCTCCGTACTGCTCCGTGCCCTCGGACCTATTCAGCAGCAACGGTCGTTGCTGGAACGCTTTTCAAATCGAAACGACCGGTGCTGTCGCCGAAGGTCTTCATGTCCTCGAGGCCGATGTCCTGCAACACGCTGAGGAACACGTTGGCCATCGGCGTGGCGTCGGCCGCCTTGAGGTGCAGGCCGCCGCGCAGCGCGCCACCCGCCTTGCCGGCGAGGAACAGCGGGCAGCGCTTGTGGTTGTGCACGTTGGAGTTGCCCATCGGCGATCCGTAGATCACCAGCGTGTTGTCGAGCAGGGTGTGCTCGCCGTCCGCGGTGTCCTTCAACTTCTGGAGGAAGTACGGCACCAGGCTGACGTGATAGCGGTTGATCTTCATGAAGTCAGTGACGCGGTCCTCGCGCTCGCCGTGGTGCGACGCGGGGTGGAACGCGCTGCGGACGCCGCTGTCGGGATAGACGCGCGCCGAACCGTCGCGACCCAGCTTGAACGAGAAGACCCGCGTGGTGTCTGACGCGAAGGCCAGCACCTGCAGGTCGAACATCAACTTGACGTGTTCGGCGAAATCATCCGGCACGCCGATCGGCGCGGCCGGCAACTCGCGCTCTTCGCCGCTGGCATTGCGTGTTTCGATGCGCTGAATGCGGCGTTCGACTTCACGCACTTCGCTCAGATACGCGTCGAGACGCGTGCGATCGGCGGCGCCAAGGTTCTTCTGGAGCCGTGCCACCTCGCTGGTGACCCAGTCGAGGATGCTCTTGTCGGTGCGGCGATGCGCGGCACGCTCGGTGGGCGTGGCGCCGACGCCGAATAGCGAATCGAACGCGGCCCGCGGATCGCGAATCATCGGCAGCGGCTGATTCGGCGTCGCCCAGCTGATGCTGTCGGTGTAGGCGCAGCTGTAACCGTAGGCGCAGCCGCCGGACTGATCGACCGTTTCGATGCTCAGCTGCATCGACGGGATCGCCGTGTCCTGGCCGAACCGCTGTGCATACAGCTGATCGAGCGAGGTGCCGGCCAACACGTCCGAGCCCTGCGTCTTCTTGGGATGCGACTGCGTCAGGAACACGGCGCTCGAGCGGAAGTGATCCGCGCCGATTTCCGGCAGCGAGAACGCCTCGGCGTTACGCACGTCGGTGTTGCTGACGATGGTCACGTAATCGCGGAAGGGTTCGAGCGACGAGAGCGCGCCCGGGCTCAGGTCGAACGCGGTGCCCACCTGCTCCGGCGACCACAGGTGCTTGCTGAGGCCGAACTGGGTCGCGCCGGCGGAGCCGTGCACCATCTCGATCGCCGACAGGCGAATCTTCCGGCGGGCTGCCTGCGCAAACACCGACGCCGGTGTCATGGCGTCGAGCAGCGGCAGCGCCATCGTGACGCCAAGGCCGCGAAGAACAGTGCGCCGGGACATGTGCTTCTTCGTCAGGAACTCCATCGCGCTCTCCAATCGATCTTCCGTTACGGCTGACCGGCCGGCTCAAGCCGGCCTCTATACGATCGTAATTAGCGTTCCGCCCGATTCAGTTCAGTTGTTTCGATGGCTTCCGCGCGGCTCATCTGGAAGGCGCGGCTGTTGACCACGCCCATCACGAAGGCCGAGAAGCGGTTCTGGTCTTTCGCGGCGTCGCGAATGATCTTGCGGATCGCCGGCATGTCGAACGATTCGACTCGGCGCCCGAGGCTGTAGGTCATGAGCCGCTCGGTGAAGCTCAGGACGAACATGTCTTGGTGCTTGAGCAACGCGGCGCGAAGACCGGCCGGTCCCTTCATCGCCGTGCCGTCGTAGAGATCGCCGACCGGGTCGACCGGTGCGCCGTTGTCGCGAATGCGCCAGCGGCCGGTGACGTCGAAATTCTCGAGCGCGAGACCCAGTGGATCGATGACGCGGTGGCACGACGTGCACGCGGGATTCGATCGATGCAGCTCCATGCGCTCGCGCGTCGTCAGCATCTTGTCGCCCGATTCCGCCTTCGTCTCGTCGAGCAACGGCACGTTCGGCGGCGGCGCCGGCGGCGGCGACGCGAGCAGCACTTCCATGATCCACTTGCCGCGCAGCACCGGCGAGGTGCGATCGGCCACCGACGTCAGCGCGAGAATGCTGCCGTGGCCGAGCAGGCCGCGGCGGTTCTCGTCCGCGAGCGTGACGCGGCGGAAGTCGGGACCGTTCACGTTCTGCAGGCCGTAGTGCCGCGCGATGCGCTCGTTGACGAAGGTGTAGTCGGCGGTGATCAGGTCGAGGATGCTGCGGTCCTCGCGAACGATGCTGTCGAAGAACAGCTCGGTTTCCTTCTTGAGCGCTTCGCCGAGCGAGTGGTCGTAGTACGGGAACAGCAGCGCGTCGGGATGAATCTTGTCGAGGTCCTGCAGGCGCAGCCACTGCGACGCAAAGCGCGTCGACAACGCGTCGGCCTTCGGATCCTGCAGCATGCGTTTGACCTGCGCGGCCAGCACGCCCGATCCGCGCAACGTGCCGCGCTGCGCGATTTTCAGCAGCTCGTCATCCGGACCCGCGCCCCAGAGGAAGAACGACAACCGCGTCGCGAGATCGAGATCGGTGATGCGGTAGTTCTGGCCGGGACGCGCCGTGGCGGGCGCTTCTTCCAGCCGGAACAGGAAGCGCGGGCTGGCGAGGATGGCCTGCACCGCCATGCGGATACCCGACTCGAAATCGCCGTCCTTGCGACCCTGTTGATAGAACTTGTGGAGCCCATCGAAATCCGCTGTGGAGAGCGGGCCGCGATAGGCCTGCGTGGCAAGCTTGCGGATGATCTCCGCCGCGCACGCGGCCTCGTCTGTGGCCGAAGTCGGCCGGCAGCTGAAGACGCGACGGCGGCTCGGCGTGTCCGACACGCCGGTCACCGTGAACGGACCCGCCACGGCGAACTCGCGGAGGTGAGGCAACGTGGTGATGCCGAAGCCCGCGCCAATCTGCGAGTCGGCCAGCGTGTGATCGATCGGCGGCATCAGGTCGTCCGGCACCGCATCGAACCGCGCCACGAACGCCGCCGACACGCGCTGCGTGCCGGCCTTGACGTGAATCTTCGGCGTGGTGATGTTCATGCCGGTCGGATCCGCCTCGCTCATCCGCGGGTTGAGCTCGAGCACCGCCACGCGCTCGCCATCGAGCGACACTTCGAGGAGCTCGCCACGCACGGTGCTGCCGAACAACTGGCCCGTGGGGATCGAGTGCAACTGCATCCGGAACGAGTACTCGCCGTCGGCCGGGAAGGTGTGCATCACCGAGATGCCGCCGCGGGTGCCGAAGGGCGCGCCCTCGACCTGGCGCATCTGCGAACCGGTGCGCGGCACTTTGTAGGTGGTGGCGGAGGCCGCCGCCTTGGGATCGCCGACCGCGAGGGAACTGATGCGGTTGGCGGCCCGCAGATAGCCTTCCATCAACACCGGCGAGAAGCTCTGTGAGTCGGCGACGTTATCGAAGCCGTCGCTGATTTGATCCGGTGGCAGAAACGCGCTGACGTCGACGTCGAGCGCGAGCACCGCCTTGACGGCGCGTGTGTACTCGGCGCGATTCAGGCGCTGGAACGGGCGGTGGCCGGGATTCGGATTGAGCGCCGCGGCTTGATCCAACCGCGTCTCCATCGAGGCCGCAAACGCGTTGATCACTTGCGGCTCGGGACGTCGCGCGCCGGACGGCGGCATCATGCCAGACCGCAGTTTGCGAATCATCTTCTCGGCGACTTCGGCGACCTGGCCATCGTGGCCGACTTTCGAAGAATCAAACGCCTGTAACGAAAGCCCGCCCGCGTTGTTCTTGTTGCGATCGTTGTGACAAGTCGCGCAGGACCGCTTCACCAACGCCGTTTCGGTCTCGGTGACCGTCGTCGCGGTGTGAGCCACGGCCATCGCCGGCTTGGGCGTGGGGATGGCCGCAGGGGCCGATGTTTGCTGATCGGCAAACACACGAAGACCGAGGCCCAACACGAGTGCGGACACGACCACGACGGAAAGTTTTCGCATCTTTCGATCAAGCCCCCGGTCCGGAGCGGCTTTGCCACCGCCGTTTTACTACTTAACCCTAAGCATTTTCAACTACTTAGGGGCACTCTGTTGTCACCACTTGTAAGTTAATTTCGAATGGTTCAGCCCGCTCCTTTTTGGTCAAACGCCAGCGTTCGCTAAGTTGGGGGCACGCCGCGAAAATTAGCGGATTTCGAGTGCTCAAAATTGCGGGTTTTGCGCCTAAATCGCAGATTCCCCGATCTTCGACGTTCAGGACCGAATAACCGGGACGAAAAACGCTAAGAATCGCGGCCTGCCCCCAACTTAGCGAATCGCGTGTTACCCTCCGGCAGGGTCAGGAGGAGGACGCATGGATCGGCCGAAATCCATCTCTCGTAGGCGGGCACTGGCGGCGGGGACCGCCGGAATTGTGGGCGCAGCGTTGCCGATCGCCGGCCAAAACGCCGACCAGGCGGCGCGGCCGAAAGTGCCGGCCGACCCCACCAAAGTGCAGGGGCCGCTGTCGACCGATGTCGGCGGACGGTCGCCGTTCGAACGGCCGAAGCGCGTGTCGCTCGGCGAGCGGCGAACGTCGAGCCTCTCACCGCTGCAGGATCTCGACGGCATCATCACGCCTTCGGATCTCCATTTCGAACGCCATCATGCCGGCGTGCCGGCGATCGATCCGAAGCAGGTACTCGCTGCTGATCCACGGCATGGTCGATCGACCGTTGGTGTTCACGCTCGACGATCTGCGGCGCTTCCCCGGCAAGTCGATGATTCGGGCGATGGAATGCTCCGGCAACGGCGGCCGCGTCTATCGCCGCGAAGGCAACCAAACCGACCTCACGCCTCAGCAGATCGACGGCCTGACCAGCACCAGCGAATGGACCGGCGTGCTGCTCTCTACCCTGATGCGCGAAGCCGGCGCATCGCCGAAAGCCACCTGGTTCCTCGCCGAAGGTATGGATGCCGCAGTGATGACGCGCAGCATCCCGATGGCCAAGGCGTGGGACGATGCGTTGATCGCGTACGGACAGAACGGCGAAGCGCTTCGTCCCGAGCAGGGGTATCCGGTGCGGTTGTTCCTGCCCGGCGTGGAAGGCAACGCGAGCATCAAGTGGCTGCGCCGCATCGAAGTGGCCGACCAGCCGTTCATGACGCGCGAGGAAACCTCGAAGTACACCGATCCGCTGCCCGACGGCACGGCGCGCATGTTCAGTCTCGACATGGATGCGAAGTCGCTGATCACCGAACCGGCGTTCCCCGACAAGCTGACCGGACCGGGATGGTGGGAAGTCCGCGGCATTGCGTGGACTGGACGCGGCAAGATCACGCGCGTCGAGATCAGCACCGACGCCGGCAAGACCTGGCAGAACGCAAAACTCGACGAGCCGGTGCTGCCGAAGTGCCACACGCGCTTTCGATTCCCGTTCGAATGGAAAGGTGGCGAGACGATCATCGCGAGCCGCGCCACCGATGAAACCGGCTACGTGCAGCCGACCTACCAGGTGCTGCTGGCCGCGCGCGGACCGAACACCGCGTATCACTTCAATAACATTCGCGGCTGGAAGATCCATGCCGATGGCACGGTGAAATTCGCCGGGGGGCTGTGATGAGCCGCAGAATTCACCAGGGCCACAGAAGGCAACGAACAATTCTTTCTTTGGTCATTGCCGCAGTGGCGGGCCTTGCCATCGACGGGGCCGTCATGGCTCAGTCGAAGGCGTCCGCATCGAAGCCTCTGGGTATCGGACGCGCGGCAACCGCGGATGAAATCAAGAAACTCGACATCGACGTGATGCCGGATGGCCGCGGGCTTCCGCCCGGCAGCGGCACGGTGGCCGACGGCGCGAAGATCTACGCCGAGAAATGCGCGTCGTGCCACGGCAAGAACGGCGAGGGCGCGTCATTCGAGCGCCTCGTCGCTACCGACTCGGGCAAGAACTTCGACTTCGCGACCAACGCCAAACTGCCGCGGGCCATCGGCAACTACTGGCCGTACGCCACGACGCTCTACGACTACACCTATCGCGCGATGCCGTTCATGCAGCCGGGCACGCTCAGTGCGAATGAAACCTATTCGCTGGTCGCCTTCATCCTCGCGCTCAACAAGATCGTTCCCGAGGACGCGGTGATGGATGCGGCGGCGCTGCCGAAGGTGAAGATGCCGGCGCGCGATCGGTTTGTGATCGATAACCGACGGGGAGGCAAGGTGGTTAAGTAACCTGACACTTGGCGGGGAAGCACTCCTTGACGGGGTGCTCAGACCGCCGCATCCCGGCCTTCGTCCAAAGCGCGGAGGCCTCGCATGCCAGACGCGTTTCGAAGGGTTCGCTCACTCGCTGCCGCCGCGTTAATCGCCGCGCTCGTTTCATCAACCAGCTTCGCGCAGGTTGTCGACGCCGCGAAGATCGGCGCGATCAATCTGTCCTATGTCGCGCGCACCAGTAAGGTCGGCAAGACCGAACTGGCTCGGATCGAGGAAGCCGGCCGCAAGAAAGCCGCTGAAATCGACCTCAAAGCAGCCCAACTTCAGAAGCAACAAGCCGAACTGCAGAAAACCGGCATTGGATTGTCGACTCGTGCGGTCGGCGACTTGCAGCGAGCGTTTGAAAAGTCCCGCCTCGAGCTGGAACGATTTCAACAGGACGCACGCAACGAGATCGAAGCCATGCAGGCGAAGTTCGACGTCGAGTTCCGCGCGACGCTCGCTCCGGTCATCGACGAGGTCTCAAAGGAAAAAGGTCTGCAGTTCGTCTTCGGTCTCGAGCAGGCCGCGATCGTGTGGTGGAGTCCAGCCGTGGATATTTCGGACGACGTGGTGAAACGCCTCGACGCTGAAAAGAAATAGACGACAACGGGGTTGCACCCCGTCAAGGAGTGCAACCCCGTCAAGCCTCAAGTCCCCGTCGAGGAGTGCCTCCCCGTCCGGAAGTGCCGCCCGTTATCTCTGCTGCTGCGAAGAGATCGGTTTCAAGACCGTGAGGTCCTGCGAATCCACCGAGTACTCAGTGAACGGCTGATACATCTCGTCCCAGCTCTGCTCCGACCAGAACACGTCGAGGTGCGGACCGGGGTTCCACTTGTTGCGGATCGAGTTGTCGTAGACGCCGAGCCCGAGGATCTTGCTGCCCGCGGGAATCTTCAACGGCTCCTTCAGCTCGTAATTGAACTGCCAGTTGAAGTCGAACTTCGGCACGTTGAGGATCGTCTGCTCGCGGCCGTCGGGATACACGATCACCCACCTCAAACTCTTGCCGCGCAGGTGCATGTGCGGCGACATCGCGTAGAGCGTGATGTCTTCGGTCACCGGCGTGATACCGGTGAGGCGCCAGTTCTCGGCGTGGGCCGGAATGTTCGGCGTGGCGCGATTACGGCGGGTGCTGCCGGGGTCCGCCTTGTATTCCACTTCGCGGCCTTCGGCGCGATAGATTGACAACCCGCCCTTGGTGGTCGCCAACGGATCGCCGGCCTGGCGAATCAGGACTTCATGCGTGACCGGCACCTTGTTGAACCAGATGCCGAGCCGCGTGCGATCTTTTTGGGGCGTGCCGATCGGGTTGTAGTGCATCTGCCAGTTCACGTACTTGCCGGCGGGAATGCGCTTGCCGATGTTCGGCCGATGATGATCGAGACCGCGGCCGGGCACCCACGACAACAACTTGCTCGATCCCGGAAGCCCGCTGTCGGTGGACGGTAACCCGCGCGACCCGCGATCGCCGATCACCTTGCCATCCTTGTCCACGATGCGGCCGTTCACGAGCGACGCGCCTTCGGGAATGTCCACGAAGTAGATGCCGGCATGATGCAGCACGGCGCGGTTGCTTGGCTTCAACTCCACAACTTCCGCAAAACGATCCACGTCCCACGGCACCTTCGAATAAAACATCTGCACGCCGAGCTCGCCTTCGGCGGGGATGTCGAACTCGACCGGCATCTCGAGGATGACGTCGGGTTCCTTGCCGTAGGTCCAGCCGGTGGCAAACTGCGGTACGGGCGGCATGTCGGCGGCATTGCCGCGCGCCGCGCCGCTGTCCACCCACGCCGCGATCGTGTCGATCTCTTTCTGCGACAGGCTGATGTCGTTGCGCATCGGCAAGGTCTGGCTCATGTCCGCGCCCCAGGGGGGCATCTCGCGCGCCATTACTTTACCTTTGATAGCCTTGGCCCATGGCCGCGCATCTTCGAACGAGAGCAGCGACATCGGCGCCACTTCACCGGGCCGATGGCAGTTCGCGCACTTGTTGAACATGATTGGCGCCACGTCTTTGGCAAACGTGGGCGCGGAGTGTGTGGCTGGGGATTGTGCGGAGACGCTGAAAGACGCGAGCACCGCGACGCCGGAGACGACTAATGCCAAACGCTTCATGGTGGCTCCCTGGCGCAAATAGTAGCTTATTTAGGAGCGTTTGGCGCACATGACGCCGCCGCCTCCACCGCCGAGGTCACGTTGATCCGGCTGACCTTGTCCTTGATGAACAGGCCGCGAATCACCATGGTCCGGTCGCGGTGTTGCGGGAAGTTGAACTCGCTGATGCCGATCAGCTTGAACGTGTTCTTGCCGGCCGGCGGCGCCTTCGGGATGTCCTCGCCCTGCGCCTGGTTGGCGAGGCTCGGCACCGGATCCGTGGCAGCCACGAGCATCCAGGTGTTGGCGCCTTGTTCACGCAGGCAACCGGTAACGCTGACGACCTCGACCTTCTTGGTGGCGGGCGCTTGAACCACGAGCAGCGCGATCAACAAGGCAATCATGGCGGGCCGTATGATACCCGACGTGTCCCTTCGACTCGATGGACTTCTCAACCACAGTCCATCTCGCTCAGGGCAAGTCCGCCTTGGGGCGACCGTTCTTGCGACGCTGCTGTTTGCGGCGGTCGTCACGGCTCACGAATCCGAACGCACCCGCGTCGTACTCTCGCTGCAGCACGACGGAGGTTTCACTCTCGACGTGGCCAACGATCCCACGTGGCTGCTGCTGCGACTCGAGACGTTTGCCGGCGGCACTGTTGCGCCGAACATCACGCCCGCCGAACGCGACGCGCGTCTCGCGCAACTCACCGGCGTGTTCGCCGATCGCATCGTGCTGTTTGTCGATGCCCATGAAGTAAGGGCGTCGGCGGTTGAATACATTCCGCCGACGCGCCGAGAGCCGGGATCCGGGATCCGGGAGCCGGAAAATCCACTGGCCATCTTTCGATTGACCGGCACGATGCCGCGCGACGCCACGCGCTTGCGGTGGTTATACGGGCTCGTCGCCGATCCGTACCCGCTGGACATTCGTCAGCCGGATGGCTCGTCAACCGTCGAATGGATCGAAGGCACCAACTGGAGCGACGTCATCGATCTCTCAAAAAGTTTCACGCGGCCGACGCGGCTCGAAATCGCGCGGCAGTACCTGTGGCTCGGTTACACCCACATCCTGCCGAAAGGCCTCGATCACATCCTGTTCGTGCTCGGCATCTTCCTGCTCAGCCCGCGATGGCAGACGATGCTGCTGCAAGTGACGGCGTTCACCGTCGCGCACTCGATCACGCTGGGCCTGTCGATCTACGGCATCGTTTCGCTGCCGTCACGAATCGTCGAGCCGCTGATTGCGCTCTCGATCGCCTACGTCGCGATCGAAAACCTTCTGACGCGCGAGCTGAAGCCGTGGCGTCTCGCGCTGGTCTTCATGTTCGGCCTGTTGCACGGCCTCGGATTTGCGGGCGTGTTGAGGGAGCTTGGCTTGCCGCGCGAGGAATTTCTCACGGCGCTCGTCACGTTCAACCTTGGCGTGGAGGGTGGTCAGCTGACGGTGATCGCGGCGGCGCTGGTGGTGGTGGCGCCGTTCATGAACAAAGGCTGGTACCGCCTACGCGTGGTGATACCAGCCTCGATTGCGATTGCGGCGATCGGTCTTTACTGGACCGTGACGCGTCTGTCGACTTGACGCTGGCGGGCGGGACTCAAGTCCCGCCCCTACGAGTGATCCGTTATCGACTCGACGTCGATCCTGACGGCACGAACTTCTGAAGCCGCTGACCGTAGGTGTCGGCCGCGTAGACCGCACCCTTCGAATCGACCACGACGGCATGGACCCAGTCGAATTGTCCTGGCCCAAGTCCCTGTGAGCCCCACGTCGCCACCAGCTTGCCGTCTTTCAGCGACAGCTTGTGCATGCGCTCGAGCGCGTGATCGGCGATGAACGCGAAGCCGTCATCGCCCTTGCGCGAGATGCCGATGTCCCACGGATACCAGCCCTCGACCTTGATCTCACGCAGGTAGTTCAGGTTCTTGTCGTACACCTGCAGGCGATGGCCCTCGCGGTCGATGATGTACATGTTCTCCTGCGCATCGACGGCGAGCTTGTGCGGCAACACCCATTCGCCGGGGCCGGTGCCCTTGTCGGCGGGACCGCCGGCGCCCTTGGCCACCTGCTTGATGAACTTGCCGTTCTTGTCGAACATCACCACACGGTTGTTGCCGTAGCCGTCGGTGACGATGATGTTGCCGTTCTTCAGCACCGCGATGCCCGACGGCAGATCGAAGTGCTTGTCGTCATTCCCCTTCTCCATCGTCGTGCCGAGTTGGAGGAGGACCTTGTCCATCTTGTTGTTCATCTTCACGATGCGATGCGCGTCGCGCTCGATCATGTAGATGTTGCCTTCCCAATCCACCGCACCGGAGTGCTGCCAGTTCGGATCGAGCTTCTTGCCGTTGAGCTCCTGATCACCGCCCGACGCGATCAACTTGCCGTCAGTGTTGAAGACCATCACGGGCTTGGCGCCGCGATTGAACACGTAGATGCGATCCTGTTGATCGATGGCGAGGCCGGAGATGCCCGGCTGATTCGTGGGTCCCTGCCCTGCGGGACGCGGCGTGTTGCCGGTCTGCCCCGTCGCGCGGCGCGCGGCGGCTTGCGCTTCGCGCTCGGCCGGCGGGAGCGGCGGCGTCTTCAAGCCGAAGAAATCACCGGGCGGCAGCGTGGGCCAGTTCGGCACGAGGCGATAGCCGCCGTCGGTCGGCGCCGACACCGGGGTCTGCGCGCGCAGTGGCACGAACGACACGGCCGAGGCGAGCGCAAGAATCGTGAGGACGGTGGTTCGTCGCATATACTTCTCCGCGCGTGAGGATACACCAATGCAGTCAACAGTCTGCAGTCGGCAGTTGAGAGTTCAGTTGACAGTTGGGGCAGTCGTCAGTCTTCTGCTCACGTTATGTGCGCCGATTGCGGCGCAGCAGGTACCGAAAGGCCAGATGCCGACACTTGGCCGCCCAACCGAGACCGGCGACCCAGTCCCGCTCTTCGACTTCGACACCTACTTCCTCGGCAAGTGGACTTTCGAGTGGTCGATGCCGGAAAGCCCGCTCGGTCCAGCGGGACCGTACTCCGGTAGCACAACGGTCTCCAAACTTGACGGACGGTTTTACGAAGCGGTCAGTGAGGGGGAAGGCCCGGCCGGACCATTCAAGGTGCGCGAGATCATCGCGTATCACCGCGAGAACAAGACGCTCGCGCGCACCGTGACCGACTCACGCGGCTTCAGCTATTTCCAGTTTGGTCCGGTGGGCGGCGACCTGGGCGGGATCTACAACATCCACTTCGAGAGCGCGCCGTTCACCGTCAACGGCAAGTCGGTGCGGCTGCGTCACGCGCTGCATTTGCTGTCGCCACTCAATTACCGAATGGCGACAGGCATTTCCGTGGATGGCGGTCCCTTCACGAATCTCGGGACGCCGTGGTGGCGAAAGGCGCCTTGAGCCGCCTTACGCCAAGGCTACGGCTTCTTCAGCTCGATCTTGATCGTCTTCAACGCTTCGGTCTTCGGCTCGAGCTCGGTCTTGCCGGCCGGATACTTGTTCTGGTTGAAGATGTGCGCCACGATGTCGGCCTTCTGCGCGGGAGTGACGCCGGTGGGTCCGCTCGGCGGCATCGAGATGCGGATGCGCTCGAATAAATCGCCCACCGAAAGATCGTTCCAGTTGCCCTGAAAGTCCGCGCCGCTGAGGGCCGGCGCAAAGCCGTCTCCCATCAAGTCGCCGCCATGGCACTCGGAGCAGCTCGTCTTATATGCCTCCGCGCCGCGCTCGGCCTGCTCGGCCGTAAACACGCCGTCCCAAATGCTTTTCGCATCGCCCGCGGGCGCGGTCGCCTGCTCGGCGCGCACGACGCTGTAGGACGTCGCCGTGATTAGAACGCCCACCACCAACAAGAAAAGAACGCGAAGTCTCATGACTCGATTCTAATTCAAATCCCCAGGCACGCTACGCACCTCAGGCACCTGAGGCACCTGAGGCACCTAGCTTTAATCCCAAAGCCAGGCGGCGCCGCGCACGCCGCTGGCGTCGCCGTGCTTCGCGGGCCGCAGCTGGGTCGCCACGCGATCGGAAAAGACATGCCCGGTCCACAGCGCCGGCACGCGGTCGTACAAACGGGAGATGTTCGACAGCCCGCCGCCCAGTACCACGACGTCGGGATCGACGACGTTGATCACCGACGCAAGTGCGCGCGCAAAACGGCGCTCGTATCGATCGAGACAGCCGCTCGCGCGGGCGTCGCCACCCTCGGCCCGCGCGGCAATTTCGATCGCGGTCACGTCCTCACCGCCGTGCGCGATGTAGTCGCGAGCGAGCCCGGAACCAGAGAGAAAGGTCTCGATGCATCCGAATCTCCCGCAATAACACTCGGGGCCGGGACGCTCGTCGTCCTGCGGCGCCGGCAGCGGATTGTGGCCCCACTCTCCCGCGATGGCGTTCGCGCCGACGACGACGCGGCCGTTCACGACCAGGCCGCCGCCGGTGCCGGTGCCGATAATCACGCCGAACACCACGGCCGCACCCGCGGCGGCGCCGTCGGTCGCTTCAGACAGCGCGAAA
The DNA here is from genome assembly GCA_963784445.1 of uncultured Acidimicrobiia bacterium. Taxonomy (GTDB): domain Bacteria; phylum Acidobacteriota; class Vicinamibacteria; order Vicinamibacterales; family UBA2999; genus 12-FULL-67-14b. The sequence goes on from CAWARO010000006.1 coordinate 845,787, forward strand.
CAGTTGGCGTCGTTCGCCAGCCGCACCGGCCGCCCCAACGCGCGCGCGAGATCGCTTTCAAGAGGATGGCCAATCAGCCAGGTCGAGTTCGCGTTCTTGATCAGTCCGGTGGCAGGCGAGATGGCGCCGGGGATGCCGATCCCCACCGTTGGACGAGCCTGTCTCGCCACAGCGGTCTGGGTTCGAGCCGCGACGGCGGCCTCGATGGCAGAGACGAGGTCGACAATCGCCTGAACGGTATCGTCGTAATTACCGCGCGGTGCGGCGATGCGGCGGCGATCGAGCTCGCGGCCGTCATCGCCGAGCGCGAGGCCTTCGATTTTCGTTCCGCCGAGATCGATGCCGATCCGCAACTACTGAACGCGCGCGATGAGGCGCAGATCGTCGATGGCCGCGGCCAGCGCCGGTCGTTGTTCCTTGGGCGCGAGATCGCGGGCATCCCAGATGATCTTGCCGGCGGCTTCCCATTGCAGCGACATCAGCGCCGCCGACGCCTGTCCGACTTTCGCGCGCGGGTGCTTCGGCTGTTTCTGCAGCACCATGTCGAACAGCGTCCGTGCCAGCGCATGCTGCCGCGTAATCAGCGCCATTTCTCCCGCGGCGACGCGCGTGTCGTCGGGAGCGTCGGGACCGAGCGCCACGGTCAGCGCCTGCGACGCCTCTTCCATCTTGCCGGCGGCGATGAGATCGACCGCCGTCTTGAGCATTTGATGTTGATTGAGCGGCGTCGCCCACAACGGCAGCTGCCAGTTGATGGCATTGCCGACGGCACTCACCTGCTGGCGCTGGGAGAACTTCACCGGAATCACGATCACCGCCGGCAACATGTCGGGCGCGGACGTGGAGAACATCCACAGGCCGGCTTCGATATTGGTGACGTTCCATTCACCGGTGGCCAGGGAGGTCGTGGTCTGCTCTTTGCCACCGGCAAAGGGCTCGCCGCGGAAACCGGTAATGGCGTCGGCGCGTACCGTGGCATTCACGAGCGGAACGCCGGCGGTGGTGCGAATGCTGCCCTTCAGCCGATGGGCCATCTGACCCTCGACCGGGATCGTCCACACCAGCGCGGCAACGATGACGAGATACAGGGCTCGCTGCATCGGCAAATTAAACACCTTTTTTCAGGGTCGCCGCCATAGCCTCCACACAGTCGGGCAGAACTGCGTCCCGCGGCCTTCGATTACGTGTGCAATCACCCGCTCGTCCGGCATCGCCTCGGCCGCGCGCTCATGAGCGCGTCGGTGACGTCGCCGGAGCCTCGCTAGCGCTTGAACCCCGGACCGCGAACCGGTTCGCCGGGCCGTTCGCTCGTGATCTTTCCGCCCGCGACCACGGCCTTGCCGTTGACGAGCACGTGCTCGATGCCTTCCGAATAGTGCGTCGGATCTTCGAACGTCGATCGATCCCGAATGGTGTCGGGATTGAAAATCGTGAGGTCGGCCTTGAACCCGGGACGCAGTACGCCCCGATCGGCGATGCCGAGCCTCGCGGCAGGCCGCGACGTGAAGCGGCGCACGGCCTCTTCGAGCGTCATCAGTTTCTCGTCACGCACGTATTTGCCGAGGACGCGCGGGAACGATCCCCAGGCACGCGGATGCGATTTCGATTCCGAGAACGGCCCATCTTCCGCGCGCGCGCCCGAGTCGGTGCCGATCGACAACATCGCATTCGACAGGGCGGCCCTGACATCGTCTTCGCGCATGATCGAGATGATCACGTCGGTCCGGACTTGATCGGCGATGACGAGATCCATCACCGCGTCGCGCGGGTCCTTCCCCATCGCCTTGCCGATCTCCGCCAGGTTCTTGCCTTCCCACTTGCGCAGCGACGGTTCGACCACGGTCGAGATCATCACGCCGGCGCCGCCGCCCGATCCGTACCACTGGTTTTCCCAGTCCTTCACGTTGGGATCGTCCATCTCACGCTTGATCCGCTCGCGCGTGGCGGGATCCTTGAGCCGTGCCAGCATGGCGTCGTCGCCGCCTTCGCGAACCCAGATCGGCAGGCACGCATCAAGGCCGTTCGAGGCGCGATCGTAGGGATACATGTTGGCCGTCACGTCGAGGCCGCGCGCCCGTGCCGCCGCGAAGTGGGCGAGGATCTCCGGCATGCGGCCCCAGTTCGCGCGATAGGCGGTCTTGAGGTGCCACACCTCCGCGGGAATACCGGCGCGCTCGGCCACCGTGAAGGCTTCGTTGAGCGACGGAATGATCTGGCCCGATTCAGAACGCTGGTGAGTGATGTAGATGCCGCCGTGCTGCCGAGCCACCTTTGCCAGTTCGACAATCTCTTCGGTTGAGGCAAACCGGCCGGGCACGTATTGCAGCGAGGTGCTCACGCCCAGCGCTCCGTCGCGCATCGCCTGGTCGACGAGCTTCTTCATCGCCTCTAACTCGTCGGCCGTGGCGGCACGCTCGGTCATGCCGATCACGTAGTTGCGCACACCCCCCGCACCGACAAACGTGCCGACGTTGATCGCCGCCGGGTTGCGTTCGAGACGGGCGAAGTACTCGCCGATGGTCCGGAAGTCGAGCGCAATCTTGCGGCGATCGTAGGCGGCCTGCTGCGCCTTCGCCATCGCGTCGCTGAGCGGGGCAATCGACTGGTGCTCGCCCGTAATCTCGGTGGTGATGCCCTGCGTGATCTTGCTGGCCGCGCGCGCGTCGACCAGGATGTTGAACTCCGACTGGCCGAGCATGTCGATGAAGCCCGGCGCGACGACGAGGTTGGCGGCATCGATGCGCGTCTTCGCGTCGCGGCCGTCGAGCCGGCCGATTGCGGTGATGCGATCGCCGGTGATGCCGACATCGGCGCGATACCACGGCGCGCCGGTGCCATCGACCACGCGGCCGTTTGCGATTAAGACGTCGAATGCCTGGCTGCCCGCCGGCGTCGGTGCGGGTGTCGATGGTTGTTGACACGCGGAGAACGCACCAGCAAGGCACACAAGGAGCAGCGTTCGCGACATCGGCATGGGCGCAATCCTATGTAGAATCACTCACAGATGTCGAGTTTCGCGATGCTGTGGCCGATGCTGGCGTGCGCCGTCACCGGACTCGCGCTGTATGTGACGCGCGGCGTGCTCGATCAAACCGTCACCGCGGGCCGTGTGGTCCGCTTCGCGATGCTGCCGCCGTGGCAGGCATTGGTCGGCTTCATCTGTCTCGCGGCCCTGGGGCTGGTCGTCATCGATCACCTCAACGCGCCGCGCGGCACCACCGCGGCGAACCGTCCGCGCCTGCGCGATTTGGTGCTGCCGCTGTTCGCCCTGATCGTCCTGCTGCTGCCGTATCTTCCGGTGTTGCCCGATCGGTGGCCCGCCCTTCAGGCGCTGGCCGGTCCGCTGGGCGCACTGGTGTGGTTATCGGTGGCGGCGCTGCAGGTGTGGGTGCTGTGGCAGGCGCGCCTGATCACGCCGCGCGCCATCGAGCGCTGGCCGGTGTCGGCCGTCATGCTCGCGATCTTTCTCGCGACCTCGGCGGCCGCCGGCCTTGCCGCGACGAAGCTGACGGCGAAGGGGCTGTTTCCGTCGGGCGATGAGCCGCATTACCTCGTGATCACGCAGAGCTTGTTGCGTGACGGCGATCTGAAGATCCAGAACAACCACCAGCGCGGCGACTACCGCGAGTACTACCCTGCCGATCTCGAGCCGCATTACCTGACGCGCGGGACGGATCGTGAGATCTATTCGATCCATCCGATCGGCATTGCCGTGCTGCTCACGCCGGTGTACGCCCTCGCCGGCTACGACGGGGTCCTCGTGGCGTTGATCGCGATGGGCGCGCTGACGATCGCTATCGCCTGGCGCTGGGCGCTCACGTCGTTGAACGCACCCGGCGCGACCACGTTCGCATGGGCGGCGATCGCCCTGACCGCGCCGTACCTGCTCAACACCTTCACGGTGTATCCGGAGATTGCCGCGGGCCTCGCGGTGATCATCGCCTTTGTGCTCACGCAGCCGCGCCACCCCGACACGCGCGGCGTCGGTCGGTGGATCGCGTCGGGCCTCGCGATCGCCTCGCTGCCGTGGCTGAGCACGAAGTACGCGCCGATGTCGTCCGCGCTCCTCCTGATCGTGATTTACCGTCTCGGTAAAAAGGAACCTGCTTCCCTTTTACGAAATCCGAAAGCGTGGGCGGTGGTGGCGATTTATGCGATCTCGCTCGCTGGGTGGTTCGCGTTTTTTTACGTCATTTGGGGAAACGCGCTACCCATGGCGCCCTATGGCTCGATGACGCAGACCTCGCCGCTCAACGTGCGCGCGGGCGGGCCCGGATTGCTGTTCGATCAGGAATACGGGTTGCTGGCACTGGCGCCGGTCTACATCCTCGCCGGCACGGGCCTGTGGCACATGTGGAAAGCCGGCGGCGAGTTGCGCCGGCAGGCCGTAGAGATAAAGGTGATCTTCCTCGCCCTGCTGGCCACCGTCGGCGCGTTCGGCATCTGGTGGGGTGGCGCGTCGGCGCCCAGCCGTCCGATCGCGTCCGGACTTCCGCTCCTGCTCCTGCCCATCGCCGCGGCGTTTCGTGCCGCACCGGTGGGCTCGGCACGCCGCGCCGCGCAGCACCTGCTCCTCTGGGTCAGCATCGGCATCGGCATCACCCTGGTGGTGTCGCAGGACGGCCTGCTGCTCAACAACGCCCGCGACGGCACGTCGGCGCTGCTCGAATACTGGTCGCCGCGGTGGGAATTGTGGACGCTCGCGCCGACCTTCATCCGCCATCCGTGGCACATCGCGCTGCTGCATACGTTGTGGTGGCTGGCGATCGCAGGGACCGCGGCGTTCGTGATGGCCCGCGCTCGCACCACGCGCGCCGGCCTGTCGGCACTGGTCGCGGCAGGCACGCTCACCCTGGCGCTGGTCGCGATCGCCATGACGCTGCCGTACTTGCCGGCCGATCCGCCGCTGCCGCGCGTCGATCTCAGCGCGCGATCGCGCTTGACCGCGCTCGACGGCTTCGACACGCGCGTCAGGCCGGCATCGATGACCTACAACCCGCTGCACCGCGGCGCCGCAATTGAGGTCGTGCCGCAGCTCACGCTCGGCGTGCGGCCGCAGCAGCGCACCGACAGGCAGCCGCTGCGCGTCATTCACAACGGGCGCTTCTCGCTACCGGCCGGCACCTATCAGATCGACGTCCGCTTCAACGAGCGCGCCCCCGAACAGGCGTGGCCGCTGGCGTTGCAGGTCGGCCGCGTCGGTCCGCCGCTCCAGTCGTGGACCGTCCAGGCCCAGCCTGGCCAGGTGTGGACCACCACGCTCTGGCTGCCGGTGAGCGCGAACTTCGTTGGGTTGCGCGGTCCCACTGAAATGGAGAGCGCCATCGACGCCGTCACCATCACGCCCACTGCCGTCGTCGATGCTGGAGCGAGACCGATCGTGCCGGCCGTGGTTTCCGCGGCGCATTACGGCGACGTGAACGTGTTCTTCCACGACGAGCGCATGTACCCGGAGCCGGCCGGCTTCTGGGTACCTGGCAATCGCACCGCGCAGATCACGGTCGCGGTGCCGCTCGGGCACACCGCGCCGGTCGTGCTTCGCATTCACAGCGGCGGCACGGCCAACCTCGCCACCTTCACGACGTTCGACTGGCAGCGTGAGTATTCGCTGGTGCCCGGACAAGGCGAGGAAGTGGAATTGCCGATGGTCAACGGGAGCGTGATTCCGCTCACCGTCTCGGTGGATACAGGCTTCTATCCGAGGGACCTCGATCCTCTGTCAACCGATCAACGGTTCCTCGGCATCTGGGTCGAGGTCAAGAAATGAGCTCGCTGGCCGACCTCCGGCGGGAATACGCGAGCCGGGCACTGACGGAAGCCGACGCGCACGACGATCCAATCCAGCAATTCTCGCTGTGGTTTGGCGAGGCGCTGAAATCGGAACTGCTCGACACGAACGCGATGTCGCTCGCCACCGCGACACGCGCCGGCGAGCCGTCCGCGCGCGTCGTGCTACTCAAGGGCTTCGATGACGCCGGCTTCGTGTTCTTTACGAATTACGAGAGCGCCAAGGGCCGCGTCCTGGCGGACAACCCGCGCGCGTCGCTGCTGATTTTCTGGGCGGCGCTCGAGCGCCAGGTGCGCATCACCGGCAACGTGACGAAGACGTCTGCCCAAGAATCCGAGGTCTACTTTCAGTCGCGCCCATTCGAGAGCCAGATCGGCGCATGGGCCTCGGCACAAAGCCAGACGGTGAACGATCGCGCCGCGCTCGAGTCCCGTTACGCGGAGCTGGCCGCGAAATACGCCGGTGGCCCGGTGCCACTGCCGCCGTTTTGGGGCGGGTACCGCGTGGCGCCCGAGGCGATCGAATTCTGGCAAGGACGCACGAGCCGGCTGCATGATCGATTGCTCTACACGCGACAGGGCAACGGCTCATGGTCGCGATCGCGTCTGGCCCCCTAACGTACAATCGAGACATGAAACTTAGCGAACTCTTCGGCGGCGATGCCGGAGTGCCTGCCGATCAGTTTCCCGACCCGGCCATTGATGTTGCTTCCGACCCAACCGGCACGCCGCAATCGGTGGTGCTCGGGGGCGGCTGCTTCTGGTGCACCGAAGCCGTGTTCGTGAAGCTCGATGGCGTGATCAGCGTGATGTCCGGCTACGCGGGCGGCACCGCGGAGACCGCCGACTACAAGGCGGTGTGCAGCGGCATGACCGATCACGCCGAGGTCATCCGCGTGCGCTACGACTCGAGCCGCATTTCCTTCGGGCAGATCCTGAAAGTGTTTTTCGCCGTCGCGCACGATCCGACACATGTGAACCGCCAGGGCAACGACATCGGCCGCCAGTATCGATCGGCGATCTTTTACGCGGATGACGAGCAGCGCCGCGTCGCGGATGCCTACATCAAGCAGCTGACGGCCGCAAAAGTGTTCCCCGCGCCAATCGCGACCACGCTCGAACCGCTCGTACAGTTTTTTGAGGGCGAGGACTACCACCAGGATTTCGTGGCGAGAAATCCGAACCAGCCCTACGTGGCGGCGGTGGCGCTCCCGAAGGTGAAGAAACTCGAGAAGGCGTTCAAGGACAAGCTGAAGGCGTCGCGGTAAAAAGGGCGGCCCCCGGTTGGCGGGAAAAATCCTTCATTCCCCCACCGGGCGCCCCCGGAGGGCGGAAACAATGCGGGATAATGGGTATTCGTGCGCTCGTAGCTCAGTTGGATAGAGCATCAGCCTTCGAAGCTGAGGGTCACAGGTTCGAGCCCTGTCGAGCGCACCACCGCGCCTTTGGCGTGTTGCTGAACGCGGTAACACGTCCCAATGCCATTAGCGGTCGGTGTTATGGAGCCCGTCACGTGCCAGAATGCGATCCATACATCGCTCGGCAAGCGCTGCGATGCTGAATGACGGGTTGGCGAGCCCCGCAGAACCTGCGATTAGCGCACCGTCGACGACATATAGGCCGGGGCAGCGTTTGACACGTCCCGCAAAGTCGCAGACTTTCCCCATTACGGCTCCGCCGAGCGGATGCGCGGACACCGCCGGGTTGAAGGCAAGTGTCACGCCCCCCGTTCGCTGGTCAAGGGCCGAAAGTGTGTGCTGCGCGGCGGCCACGAAGTTGGAGACGCGCGGATCGGCTGCCGGCCAATTCAGCGCCACGCGATCGGTCAGCGCATCGTAGTCGAACGATCCAATCGCCGGCGGCAGTCCCAGGCTCGCATAGTTGGCGAAGGCGCCAGGTGCGCCGAACGCCGCAAGCGCCGCGTGGATATGCGGCGGCAGGACGATTTCGATCAGACTCGTAGGAGCGATCGGATTCTCGAAATCCTCGAGGATGAAATGGCCGCCGGGACCACCCGTCGATGCGTTGGTCGTCGGCAACAGGCCACGAATGACGTTGATATCGCCGTTAGCGGCCCAGTGCCGACCGACGTGCGCGTTGAGTGCCGGTAACGCGCCGGTATCGCGCGCTCGCACCAGCAGCTTGGTCGTGCCGATTGAGCCGGCCGCGAGAAACAGGTAATTGCAGGCCAAACGCCGCGGCGCACCGATCATCTGCCCGTCGTCGCTGAGGCGAGCCATCGTGACCGCATAGCGGCCACCCTGGCCGTGGTCGATGGCGATCACCTCGTGCAACGGCAAAATCTCGACGTGGCCGGTCGCCTCCGCCTGAGGCAAGTAGTTGTGATCGAGACTGCGCTTGGCGCCGCTGTTCAGACCGTAGAACGATTGGCCCGCGATCGCCGACGGCACGCGAAGGCCGGCGATCTCGTCGCGGACGATATCCCAGTCAACCGCGAGTTCGACCGGGCGCGTCGGAAATCCAGCCGTTATTGCCTGCTGCAGGCTCACCCGGCTCAGAGGTAGTAGTCGGTGGCCAGGATGTCTTCTGGAATCCGCGAGGACCGGATGATGCTGCTGACTCGCGGATAAAACACCTGCTCCATCTCGTCGAAATCGATCGCAGCCGGAAACACGCGCTCGAACAACGCACGTCGAGGCTTGACGATGATCGAGTTGAAGACGAGCGAGCCGCCGCCGACACCGGCGCCGGCGCCGATGGCGATGCCGTTGCCCTCGACGACGTCAAACAGACCCGTGTATCGATCGATTGGTTTCTCGAGTTGCGGAAGGCCAAGCAACGCTTCGGGGGTGCGATCGCGCAGCCAGTAGGCGCGGCCGTCCGGCTGCTCGAACGTCGCGAACGTGTTGCCATCGCTGCGAATCGGCCATCGCCGGCCGCGCTCCAGAACCACGGTGTCGATGCCAGCCTGGCCGAGTCGCAGTGCGGCGACTGCTCCGCCAAAGCCGGTGCCGATGACGATCGCGGGAACGAAGTCGGCCGGTTTCGATGACGCCCACTTGGGGTCGGCAAGGATGCCGCCGGCGGCCAGCGCGCCGGTGCACAAAAAGCTGCGTCGCGAAACGCGAAATGATGCTCGATTGCTCATTGTCCGTACCTCGTTGTTGCGGCGCCGCCGATCGGAAATTTCGTGCTTTCCCCTTTACGCGCGTTTCGATGAAAAAAGGGCTCAGGGGCACCGGGGCGTATACTTCAGTGCGATGGCGCCGCGAGAGGAAGCGACGGGCGACCGGGCCCCGGTCGATGTGACTCGGCTGTTGCAGGAGTGGCGACAAGGCCGCGCCGAGGCCCTCGAGCATTTGCTGCCGCTGGTCTACGACGAGCTGCACGTCATTGCATCGAAGCACATGTCGCGGGAGTGGCGTCTCAGCGCCGACCAGACGACGGCGCTGGTCAGCGAGGCGTATCTGAAGCTGGTCGGCCAACGTGCGGTTGATTGGCAGAACCGCGCGCATTTCTTTGCGATCGCCGCGCAGATGATGCGTCGCGTCCTCATCGACCATGCGCGTCGTGAGCTCCGGCCGAAGCACGGCGCCGGCATCGTCGCTGGCACGCTCGAGGAGGCGGAGCACGCGACCTCCGAATCCTCAGCGCCGGACCGCGTCGATGCGCTCGATCTCGACCGCGCGCTTGGCAAGCTCGAACGACTCGATCCCGATCAGGCGAAGGTCGTCGAATTGCGCTTTTTCGGCGGGCTGACCGTAGAGGAAACCGCCGCCGTGATGGGTTCGTCACCTGCGACGGTGAAACGGGAATGGGCGCTCGCGAAAGGGTGGCTGTATCGCGAACTCACGACCGGCGGCGAGCCACCGTAAGCTAGGCGGACTCGAGCTGCGCAATGGCGTTCTTCGCCAGCTGCTCGCGTGGCGCGGCGCCGCTGGCGGCGAACAGAGACCGTGCCTGTTCGAGCTCCCGGCGCGCCCTCGCGCTCGCCGGCCCTTGGTCTTCGAGATATCCCAAACCGCTCTGCAGATGGGCATCGGCCTGCCAGAGTCGCGCCCCCAGCGTCGCGGCGCGCTGCGCGGCATCACCAAAGCACGCCACCGCCGGACCGTGCTCTCCCCGCAATCGATGCCGCAGGCCCTGCACCAAACTTGCGTAGCTGCGCAGCGGTGGAAATCGCCGGCTGGCACGGTGTGCTTCCGCAACACGACGGTCAAAGTTGTCGCGTAAAGCGCCGGTGTATGCGACGCCGTGTCGCAACATTTTCTCGGCGTAGGTGTGAGCCAGCAGTGCGCTGCCATGCGCGGCTACGTAAACGTCGAACCCGTCTCGATCCCGAATCGCGAGCCCGCGTTCGAGATGATCGATCGCGGCCTCGACGTCGCCGAGATGCGCATACGATTCGCCCACGCCGAGGTGCGCCAGCGTCGTGCTCAACTTGTCGGCACCCGACGTGGCGCGGGCGACAACCTCCAAACCGACGGCGATGCCGGCGTCATCGCCGGACTTTGCCAGCACCCGACCGAATTGGGTGAAGAGCCCTTTGCCAATCATCTCCAACTCGAGCCGCTCGAATAACGCGACTTCCTCGCGCGCGCGGCGCACCGCTTCAGGCAACCGTCCCGTGACCTGAAGAAGCTCGAGAATCTGGTACAGGCTGACGGCGAGCTCGAAGTGATCGCCGCAGGCGGCAAAGCCGTCGCGCGCCTGCTCGGCAAGCTGGAGGCCACGGACCCAGGCCCCCGTTTGCATCAGCACCAGACCATGGAAATTCCGCGCGGTGGCGAGATGCCACGGTGACCCCGATCGCTCGGCCTCGGCGATCGCGGCCTCGCCGTAACGGAGCGCGCGCGTTGAAAACCCAAGGCCAGCCAGCCCAAGCGCCGTCACGGCATAGACGTGCGAATGCGCGGGACCTTCGCCGACTCGATCGACGAGGTTCGCAGCGCGCAGCACCGGGAGGAAGAACAGCAGCGGATCGCCGAAGAAATTGAAGTACGCGATCCGCAGGTAAATGCTCGCCAACTCGGTGAAGCGCTCGCGCTTGGCCGGCTCACGAACCATCGGCAAGGCCGGCTTGGCAGCGACGTGGAGGAAATGTCGGGCCAGAGCGGTCACCGTCCGAGTCAGAAACATAGGGCGCGAGCGCGGCCGTCTGCCGCCAAGTTGACGCGCCGCGGTCCAGAGGATGTCAACCGCTTCGCTGGGCCGGCCCGCGCTGCGACCGAGGAGCTCGCCAAGCTTGCGTTGAATGCGCACCGCATCGATCGCCGTGCTGACTGTCTTCTGGAGTTCCATCAGCAGCGACTGGCTCCGCTGATAGTGACCGGAAAGAAAATAGGCGTCCGCGAGCTGCTCGGTCACTTGCGCCCGCCGCTCGCCATCATTCTCTGGCAATAACGACAGGACGTGCTCGAAGTGTTCGATCGCCTCGCCGTTCGCGTACACTGCCAGCGCCGCGCGCCCGGCCAGCACTCCATAATTGAGCGCGTGCTCGCGATCCCCCGCGAGCCGGTAATGGTGCGCCACTTCGGACAGTGGCGGCGTGTGATCGCCGGCGTCCTGCACGAGCGCGTTGGCGATGCTGCGGTGAAGTGGACCCGCTCGCATCCCGAGGTCTGCATAAATGGTGGTGCGCAAATGATCGTGGGCAGTACGGTACATCGGGCCGCCTTCGGCCGCATTTGTCACCATTTGCCGGAGCGAGAGTTCGTGCAGCGCTTCCTCAATCGCATCGGCGGGGAGCCCCGCCGCCAATCTGAGCAGCGACGCCCTCATGGGCTTCTTGTAGGCGGCGAGAATTCGAAGCACGGCCACTTGTTCTGCTCGCGTCACCATTGCGAGGCGGCGGTGCAGCGCCGCGGCAATGGTCCCTGGAATCTCCAGCTCGTTGACCGTTCCGGCGGTCCGCCAGGCCCCGTCGGCGACGAAGACCGAGCCGTTCTCCACGAGCGCCCGGATCACTTCTTCCAGGAAAAACGGACTGCCCGCGGCGTCGGCCAACACCCGGGTCGTAAATCCCTCGGGGATCTGCTCCAGACCGAACATCGAGGCCATCAATCGCTGCATGGCGTCGGCGGTCAGCGGGGCAAGCGGGATGGCCGCGGCTGTGTCGCGTGACTCGGCGACCAGGAGCTCGAGGGGACGGCCGGCGAATTCGTCGTGCCGGTAGGATCCGATGACCGCCAGCCGCACGCGAGCGCCTTGACGCTCCGCCGTCGCTACTCGTCGCTGCAGATAGCGCAGGATTTCGATCGTGCCGAGCGGAGCCCACTGCAAGTCGTTAATGTAGAGGACGTACGGAAACAACTCGGCGACGTCGGCAAAGAACGCGGCCACGGTGTCGAGCAAACGCCGCCGTTCACTTTCCGCTGACATCAGGCTTGGCGATGGCGCCACCGCCCGCGAACGTCCGAGATCGGGGGCAATTTTGATCAGCTCCGGAAGATAACTTTGCAACCCGGCGCTGCCGCTCCTCGCTTCGGCCGCCTGATACAGGTGAACCAGCGACTCCGCGATAGCGCCGTATTCTGCGGCGGCGCCTTCGAAACAGTTGCCCTCGATGAAGATCTGTCGGCTCAGTTGCAGCTGATGCCGCAACTCGCGGATCAGTCGAGACTTGCCGACGCCGCTTGCGCCGCTGACAAATGCCAGCAGGCCGGCCGCTGACGGCTGGGCACTGAGCCGACGCTCGACGAATCTGCTGAGCGCTCCGAGCTCCGCCTCGCGGCCGACAAATCGGCCCGAGACGACGTAACTTTCGCGAGTGGCGGCGGTTTCGATCGCATAGCTGGCGGGCGCAAGCTGATTGATCGCTTCGATCACCTGATTGGCGCCGCGAAACCGATCCGCGGGCTCTTTTGCGCAGAGACGCATCACGATCTGCCGGAGCCAATCCGGGACGGGGCTGCCCTCCGGGAAAGTGATCGTCGAGCGCGCATGCCAATCCAATATGTCCCCCGCCGCGTGCACCGCGGACGGCAGCTGCCGGACGAGCAACTGATACAGGAGGATGCCGAGGCTGTAGAGATCGCTGCGATGATCGGACCGCCGTCCGGCGATCAGTTCCGGCGACAGATACGCGGGTGTCCCCATCAGCGAGCCCGACTCACTGACGAACCCGACGAGGCCGAAATCGACGAGCTTGACCGTGCCGTCGCGATCAATCAGCACGTTACCTGGCTTGAGGTCGCGGTGGACGACGCCGCGGTTGTGAACGTAGGCAAGCACGCGGCAGAGCTGCACGAGCAACTCGACGATGCTGTGCCAGTCGCCGCCTTCCGTTGCCTCGAGGATGTTGTGCCCATCGATGAAATCCATCGTGAAGCAGTAGTCCTCCGATCCCGCAATCGGCTCGAAGTCGTAGCTCCGCGCGAGGTGCGGATGACGCAGCTCGACGAGCGTCCGGAACTCGATCTTGAAGAGATCGACGAGTTGGGGAACGCCACGAAGCGTTTTCAAGGCAAGCGTTCGCGACTGCGCCAGATCGGTGACACGATACACCGCGCCCATGCCGCCCTGGCCGGCGATCGTGTCAACTCGATACCGTGCGTTGATGATTGTGCCAGGATCGAATCGCGCGGCAGCCTGGCGCGACTCATGGTGCCGAGGCGCGGCCGCCGAAGCCAGCCCGAACGCGGGCGTTGGCAGCTCCATCGCCCGCGTTTCGAAGGCGTTCGACGCTCGCTCGGTGAATGCGAGCAGCTCGCGTACTTCACGCTCGAGGACCGCGTCACCCGCGCACGCGGCGAGGATGTAGCCGGAGCGGTGCGATTCGCCGCAGTCCAGTGCTGCAGACGCGATGCTTTTGATCCGGACCCAGTCGTCGTGGTTCATACCATACAATCAGGAAGGCGTGATCGTAACCGCACTGCTGTTCAACGCCCTACTGTTTCCGGCACAGCTTCCTTGCCGGCCTGTGTCGCTCGTGCAATGATCTGGGCGCGGGAAGCCGAACAGTTACCGGAGACGTTACCAAACTTGTTAGTAAGTGACTGACCGAACTTCGAGCCCTGTCGAGCGCACCATTCGACTCGCTCATGGCAGGCCCTCTGGTACTCATGGCAGGCCATCTGGTGCTCAAGGCCGAGACACACACTAATGCCGCGATCGGTTCCGTCCAACTGGCCTGATCTGCCCGACGAGGAGCTCCTCAACCTGCGGATGTCGGATCTCCCCTTGAAACTCGAGGGGACGGTGGTCGAAACGCGCATTGCGCAATTGCGCAAAGAGCTGTCGGATCGCGGCCTGAACTTCCCGCTGCACTTCTACCTGTCGGATGAGTGGTTCACGCCGGACGGTCAGGCCTCGATGGCGGTCCCCTTTTACCTGGCGCACCCGCGCCTCGAACGTCTCGAGAAAGCCCAGATGCTAGCGGTGGAAGGCGGCGAGCACGAATGGTGCATGCGCATCCTGCGCCATGAGGCCGGCCACGTGATCGACAACGCGTTCAAGCTGCGGCAGCGCGCGCAGCGCCGCCGGCTGTTCGGCAGCTCGAAGAAGCCGTACCCCGAGTTTTACGATCCGCGACCCTACAGCAAGAGCTTCGTGATGCACCTCGATCCGTGGTACGCGCAGAGTCATCCCGATGAAGATTTCGCCGAGACGTTCGCGGTGTGGCTGACGCCCGAATCGAACTGGAAAGCGCGTTACGCGGGCTGGCGGGCGATCAAGAAGCTCGATTACATGGATTCACTGATGCAGTCGCTGGTCGGCAAGAAGCCGCTCCTCAACCACACGGAGGAAATGGATCCGCTGCGGCGTCTGCATCGCAGCCTGCGGTATCACTACAAGAAGAAGCGCCGCCACCACGGCGTCGATCACCCGAACTTCTACGATCGCGATTTACGAAAGCTGTTCTCCGATTCGCCGGAGCACGCCGGCAACATGACGGCGACGCAGTTTCTCGGACGGGCGCGTCGCGAGGTCCGCCGGGTAGTCGCCGATTGGACCGGCATTTACCAGTACACCATCGACAAAGTGCTCGAAGACATCATCGTCCGCTGCCGCGAGCTGAAACTGCGGCTGGCCACGCCGGAAGATCAGGCGCTGCAGGAATTCACCGTGCTGCTCACCGTCCAGGTCATGAACTACTTGCACAGCGGCCGCCACCGCGTCGCCCTTTAACCTCGTGAAACCACAACGCGTCCTCGCCCTCGTCCATAAAGGCCTCGAGCCACCTGATGAGAAGATCGCCAAGACCACCGTTGAGCAGGCGGAGTGGCGCATGGAATATGACGTGGTGCGGACGCTCAAGGCGATCGGCCACGAAGTGTGCGTGATCGGCGTGCACGACGACCTCACGCCGATCCGCGCCACGATGGACGAATTCAAACCCACCATCACGTTCAACCTGATGGAGGCGTTTGACGATGTAGTGGTGTTCGATCAGAACGTGGTGAGCTACCTCGAGCTGCTGAAGGTGCCGTACACCGGATGCAATCCGCGCGGCCTGACGCTCTCGCGCGACAAGGCGCTGGCCAAGAAGTTGATGGCCTATCACCGCATCCAGGTGCCGGACTTCCTGGTGGTGCCGATCGGCGGCAAGGCGAAGCTGCCGAAGCGGCTGCAGTTCCCCTTGATCGTCAAGTCGCTCACCTACGAATCATCGACGGGCATCTCACAGGCGTCGGTAGTGATCAACGAAGAGCAACTGCACAAACGCGTCCAGTTCATTCACGACACGATCATGACGCCGGCGATCGTCGAGGAATTCATCGACGGCCGCGAGCTCTACGTCGGGGTGATTGGCAACGATCGGCTCCAGGTGTTTCCGGTGTGGGAGATGTCGTTTGCCAAGTTGCCCGACAACAACTGGCGCATTGCCACCGAGCGCGTGAAGTGGAGCGTCAAGTACCAGAAGAAGCACGGCATCGATACCGCCGTGGCCAGCCTGGCCGAAGAGGCGGCCGCGAAAGTGCAACACCTCGCCAAGCGCGTGTATCGCGCGCTCGATCTCTCCGGCTACGGGCGTATCGACATGCGCATGAAGGAGAACGGCGATCTCTACGTGATCGAGGCGAACCCGAACCCGCAGCTGGCGCAGGGGGAAGACTTTGCGGAATCGGCAAGACGAGCGAATGTCTCGTATGCGAAGTTGATCGAGCGCATTATCGGCCTTGGATTACAGTGGCAACCGAGCAGGATGAAGCCATGAGACTTGCCTTTCGCCGCCTGTGGAGTGCGCCCGGTTATGCGGCCGCCGCGATTGTGACGCTCGCGTTGGCGATCGGCGCGAGTACGGCGATCTTCAGCGCCGTCTACGCTGTGCTGCTGAAGCCGATGCCGATCCGCGAGCCGCAACAGCTGGCGATCGGCTGGGGGACGAGCGCCGCGCTGAACATGCGCGTCATCGAGCTGTCGTATCTCGACATCCAGGACATCGGCGCGGCCACGGCGCAGGTCGGGCGCGTCGCGTCGGTCGGATCGTCGGCCTGGACCGACGTGCTCGAGGGCGACGGCGGCGGCGAGCCGGTCAAGGTGGCCAGCGTCGGCGTGTCGGGCACCTTCTTCGACGTGCTCGGCGCGGCGCCGCGGCTCGGCCGCATGATCGCTCCCGACGATGATCGGACGAACAGCGCGCGGGTGGTGGTGCTCAGCCACGGGTTGTGGTCCACGCGCTTCGGCGCCGACCCGAACATCATCGGGCGGAGCGTGCGGTTCGATGATCAACCACACGAAGTAATCGGCGTGATGCCGGCCTCGTTCGACTACCCGCGGGGCACGCAGGCGTGGAAAGCTGTGGCGCCGATTCTCGGCGCGGTGCCCGTCGTCGAGGGCCGCGTCGCTCCGATGCGCGGTGTCGGCGTCCTGTTCATGATCGGCCGGCTCAATCCGGGCGTCACACCCGAAGCCGCGCGCGATGCGTGGACGGCCGCCAACGCGCAGGTTCGGGCGAGCTCGATAGGGCCGAAGTACGACATCGCCGCCACACCGTTCCTCGATTACCACGTCGGTCCGGCGCGGCAGGCGATGTGGGTACTGTTCGGCGCCGTCGGCGTGCTGCTGCTGATCGCTTGCGCGAATGTTTCAGGGCTCATGCTGACGCGTGTGACGTTGCGCAATCGCGACGATGCGGTCCGCGTGGCGATCGGGGCCACGCGTGGCGCAATCGCGCGACTGTGGGTGGCCGAAACGGTTTGGCTGACGGTGCTCGGCGGCGCGCTCGGCCTGCTCATGTGTCAGTGGTTGATCGGCACCATCATCACCCTGGCGCCCGAGGGCATCCCGCGGATGGATGAAGCCGCGATCGACTGGACCGTCGCCGGCTTCAGTATCCTGACGATGGCGATCGCGACGCTGCTGTGCGCGGCGGCGCCGATTCGCCACGCTGGCGCCGCGAATCTGATCGAGTCGCTCAACGATGGCAGCCGCACGGTCGCGGGCGGGCGATCCTATCGCACGCGCTCGTCGCTGCTCGTCGTCCAGATTGGCCTCGCGGTAGTGCTGCTCGTCGCGGCCGGTCTCGTGGTGCAGAGCTTCAACGCGCTGCAACGTCTCGATCTCGGCTTCACGCGTGAGGCGGTAATGCGGATCAAGGTGGAGCCCCGCAGCACTCCGCTGCCGGTCAACGAATGGATCGGCGAGCTGCTGTCGCAGGTGCGACAGCTGCCAGAGGTCGCGGTTGCGGGCGGGGTCTACCTCACGCCGATGGAGCTGGGCTCGATTGGCCAGGGCACGTGGGCCATCGCCGAGGGACAGCCGGAGACGTCCGAAACCGCCAACAGCAACCCGATCGTGAACTATCAGAGCGCGACGCCCGACTACTTCAGGGCGATGGGCATTCCGCTCCTGCGCGGGCGCATGTTCGCGGAGGAGGATCGCGCCACCTCGCCGCGGGTGGCGCTAATCAGCGAGAGCACGGCGGCGGCGTTCTTCCCGGGACAGGATCCGGTTGGCAAGCGCTTCAAGGCCGCGTCGTTCAACGCCAACAATCGCACGGTGGAAGGGGTGTGGCGGACGGTGATCGGCGTGGTCGGCAACGTGCGCTACAAGGGCCTGCACGAAGTGCAACTCGACATGTACGACCCGCCGTCGCAGACCACGGTGGGAACGACGACGAGCCTCGTCGTGCGATTCAAGCCGGGCCAGGAGCACCACGCGCTGGCCGTCGCGACAGCGATTCAGACGCAGGCACGGCAGAGCGATGCGCGTGCGCTCGTCAGCGGCATCAGCATGTTGGACGACATCGTCAACAAGGAGATTGCGCCGTGGCGATTCAGCGCGTGGGTGTTCGCATTGTTCGCGGGCCTCGCGTTTGCGCTCTCGATGCTCGGGCTGTTCAGCCTCGTGAGTCTCGACGTGGCAAATCGCCGGCGGGAGTTCGCGATTCGCATGGCCGTCGGCGCCACCGGCAGTCACATCGTCAGCGGCGTGTTCCGCTCGGCCGGCTTGCGCGCGGGCCTCGGCATCGCCGGCGGGCTGGCGGTGGCGGCCATCGCCACGCGAAGTCTGCAGAGCCTGCTGTTCGGCGTGCCGCTCGTTGACGCGCTCACCTATGGATCGGTGGTAACACTCGTGGCGATCGTGGTGGCGGTGGCGTCGTACTTGCCGGCACGACGGGCCGCATCCGCCGATCCGCTCGCGTTGCTACGCCGCGAGTAAGCGCGAATCGCCTACCGCGCGGCCTCGACGGTCGAGACGATTGCGGCGAGCGCGTTGTTCAACAATTTCGCGCCCACCGGCGCGCCGCGCTGATGCCCCATACGAACAATGACCAGATCGTGCGACGGCACCACAAAGGTGTGTTGCCCGCCCGCACCTGACGCGAAGTACGCATCGCGCGGCAGGTTCCAATTGCCGACGCCGTTGACCCAGAACTGACCGCCGTATTCAGGACGGCGCCACGCGGGCGCGGGCGTGCTGACGAACTTCGCAAACCCTTCCGGCAGCAGACGCTGGCCGTTCCACACGCCATCGCGGAGAAACAGCAAGCCGATCCTTGCCCAGTTGCGCGCGGTGCCGTAGTCGTAGCCGCTCAACAGGAAATTGCCCCACGGATCCGGCTCGAGCACCTGGCGGCGAATGCCGATCTTGTCGAACAGCGCACGCTGCGGGTAGGTCAGGTAGACCTCGCCCTTCTTCTCGACGTGTTGACGCACGAGGAACCCCAGCGTCATCGGATCGGAATTGCGATACCGCCCCACCGTGTTCGGCGCGAACTCCACCGGCGACGAGACCGCGTACTTGAACGCATCGACGGCGCCGGCGTAGATGAAGAAATGATCGTGATACTGCCAGGTCGGATCCATCCAGCGATCGTCCTGGCCGGTGAAGCTCAAGCCGCTCGACATGTTCATCACGTCGCGCACGCGAATGGCGCCGCGCGGATCGCCGGGCCGCCGCCAGTCGGGCACGGGTGCCGGATCGTCGAGTGAGAACCCGCCATCCTTGACCACGAGTCCCACCAGCGTGGCGGTCAGGCTCTTGCCCATCGACCAGCTTTCGAGCTGCGTGTCTTTGGTGATGCCGGCCATGTAGCGCTCGCCGACGATCTGGCCTTTGTAGAGCACGACCATTGCCGCGGTGAGGCCCGCGGGATCCGCGAACGCGAGGTCGACGGCCGCCTGCATCTTCGCGCGATCGAGGCCGGCCGGCCACGGTTCGGTGGACGGCGCATCGCCCATCGGCCACGCTTGCGTCGTGGCATCGGGCAGCGTGGTGCGAACCGGCACCGGCTTGAAGTGCACGCCGTCATGACCCGTCGGGTGAATGACACAGCCCTGATCGCCGTAGAACGCCGCCGTGCGCGTGACGTCGTCCACCGTGACGCGGACACGCTTGGCCGGGCGATCCACATCCGCCACGATCTTCTTGGCGCGATCGGGCTCGGTCATCAGGAAGTAGGCGCTGTTCTGTTTCGCCTCCTCGGCGTCACGGCCCGACACGAACACCGCCGAACACAGCACCTTCGCATAGGTGGCGGCGCCGAGCGAGGTCGGCGACTGATACGGGATATCAGGGTGGTGCGAGCGCGCGGGGGGAACGGCACGCTGCGCCAGCACGGTACTCGACGCAGCGAGAATAAAGACGGCAATGCGAATCGTCATGGTTGTTTGTCCTCCGTGGCGGTGCGACGCCGTGACCGGAAATTTACCGCAACGCGGACAGCCCTGCAGAATCTTCTGCGGCATCAGGGCTTGATCAGGCGCTGGAACTCAGGCATCGATCGCAGCTTTTCAAAGGCCGGATCGGATGCCGCTTCGAATTTCCACTGTTTCGGCTGGCGCTTGATCGCGAGTGCCAGCGGCTCCAGGGCGCGCTTTGCATCGCCCGCCGCCGCGTATCGGCGCGCCAGCTGATACATCGCCTGTTCGCTCCGCGGATTGATCTCGAGCGCCTGTTTCGCTTCTTCAATCGCTTCGGCGTGCTTGCCCTCCTTCGATAACTCCGCGGAACGCGTGAGCAGGCGGTTCGGGACGCCGCTGGTCATCATCAACAACCGGCGCAGTTCCTTGAACGGCTCCTCATGATCGTCGACGCGAATGTCGACGATGCGTTCGACGGTGTTCTCGGACTTGGGCGGCAGCGGTCGCACCACGAGGATGCCGGCCGACTGCATGCCGCGCGTATCGCCGCCCTTCGCCTGGCCGGCGTCGAGCGCATCCATCAACCGCTCGGCCATCGAGCCTTTACCGTTCTGATACGCGGCGGCCATCGCTTTGACGACCTCTTCGCTCGCCAGCGTGTTGCCCTGCGCCGAGAAATTGGGACCCGATACATGTCCGGCATAGCCGCCGAGGTGGACGAGGTCCTTGGGATCGGAATTACGGTCGATCACGCGCTTGCCCGTGTAGACCGCGGATTGCCCCTTCGCATCGATCACCGCCACCTGCCGCGTATCGCGGCCGGGATCTTCGTCGGTGATCCGCTTGACCACTTCCGTGGGCGACAGTCCCTGCTCGAGCAGCGCGATGGCCTTCGGGCCGTATTGACGATTCGCCGACGCCTGCGTGGCAATGGCGCCCACGCCGGGCTTCGCGTACGGCACCGCGGCGCCGGCCCCGAACGCGCGAGATTGCACACCCACGCCGAGCTCGTTCGTCACCGGGTCGAACGCGATGATCGAGAAGGTACCGAACCATGGATCGGGCCCGTCCACAGAGCGAGTAGCGGCGTCCTGAGCATGGACGACGGCCGTTGAGAGCAATAGCGCGAGGAAAACTCTCTTCATGGAAGTGACAGTTTAGTCAGAAAATAGGAGGGATGATCTTTCGATTGGCTTTGTCCGCCTGTCTGGCGTGGAGCGCGGTTCTTCCCATTTCGGCGCAGGATCCGACGAAAACGCTGCCCGAGTCGTACAAAGTGCAGCTGGACAACGATTATGTGCGGGTGGTCAGGGTGCATTACGAGGCCGGCGCCAAGCTGCCCGATCACACACATCCGCCGGGCACCACGGTGTATGTCTACCTGAATGATTCGGAGGGCGTGGTCTTTCGGCACTCCGGCAACAACACCCGCGCGGTGACGCGGCCGGCGGTGAAGGCCGGCGCCGTTCGCATCGCCGCAGGCCCCGAGGAGCACCACACCGCTGAGAATCCCGCCTCGACCCCGAGCGATTTCCTGCGCATCTGGTTCAAGACCGACAACGGCGGCGAGCGCAGCCTGCGACGCCGGCTGTCGCCTACCGACGACAAGTTCGAGAACAAGCAGATGAGAATCACGCGTGTGAGCGTGGTGCCGGGAAAGCCGCTATCAATCGAAGCGCCGGCGGAACAACCGGCCTTGCTGATCGCGCTACCGTCTGGTCAGGACACCTGGATCGACGCGGGCCAACGAACTACGGCCAGTGAGTCTGGCGAATTTCTCCGCATCGATTTCCTAACGCGGCCGCAATTGTAAAGGGGTCTGGCACCTTTACACGGCTTTTTGCTGCAGTTACTGCGATCGCGCGTCACCCTCCGTCGCAAGTCCTGCAATTCATACACATGGTGATGTGGATGGTCCGTGCATTGCTCTTGGCACCTCGCGGAGGTGCCATATGCCGCGTCCTTTGCGTTATCTGCCAGCCGGTTCAGTTCACCACATCGTCAATCGTGGAAATGACAAGAAGACCTTGTTCGATAACACTCGCGAGTTCGAGGAATTTCTGTGGTTAATCGCTTGGGCGAAGCAGCGTGCCACGATCAGAATAGTTGCGTACGTTCTGATGCGTAACCACTGGCATTTTGTCCTCTGGCCCGAAGCAGACGGGCAAGTCCAGGAATTCCAGCATCTACTAACTACGACCCACGCCGTGCGCCGACGAAGGTTCACCGGCACAGTCGGACATGGACACATTTACCAAGACCGCTATCGCGCCTTCGGCATCTGGAGCGAGGCGTACTATCTGAACGTCATTCGTTACGTCGAACAGAACGCGCTGCGCGCTAGTCTCGTGACTTCCGCGGCGAACTGGAGATGGTCGAGTCTTCTGGAGCGATTGGGCCAGCGGCGCTACATCCTGGATGAAGGCCCCGTTGCGTTGCCAGCCGATTGGCCCACCGTCGTTGAAGAGTGCTTGCCAGAGCCAACCGTCGACGAAATCCGCAAATCACTGACAAAGTACTAGGAAATTGAGGCGCTGATCGACTGACGATCGCACTATCTGAAGCAAAAACGCATGTTAAGGTGCCAGACCCCTTTACAATTAGGTGCGATTTACGATGGCGAGCGATCCATCGCCTGCAAGGCCTTGACGCCGGTGCGCATGCCGAGCAGCCACGTCGCGATACTCAGCAGCGCGGCGCTCGTGAAGCACACCGCGATCAGGATCTGTTGCGGGTTGGTGAGCGGGCGGTTGCGGAGCTGGCTGAATAGATACACGCTCGACGGCCAGCCGAGCAGCGCGATCATCACCAGGATGAACAGCACCGCGACGATCATGAACGCGACGCCGCCGTAGGATCCGGCCACCTGGCTCGGATTGTCCGCGGCAAAACGCGGATAGCGGGCGCCGAGGCCGGTGCCCAATCCCACCAGCGCAAACGCCATGAAGACGATGGCCACCGCCGACATCCGCTTCAGAAACGGATCGACGCCAAGCAACTCGTTGCCGGCGATGATCAGGCTCTCGGTCAGGATCAGGATCGGCACCAGGCCGATCCAGAACTTCGACCACAGAAAATCCCGCAGCGAAATCGGCGCGGTGCGGATAATCCAGAACGCCGCGCCTTCGGCCGACACCGCCGGGAACACGAAGCGCACCGTGACCGTGGACATCACGAAGCTGGCCATCGCGAGGTTGAGGAACGCATAAACGTTCTTCAGGAAGCCGCTCATGTACGGCAGGCGGTCGAGATCGAGCACGCGGAAGTTGTAGAGATACACGAGCATTAGCGCGAGCAGGAGCAGCAGCTGCGACCATTGGCTGACGTCGCGCAGGAACACTTTGAGGTCCTTGATCAGCAGGTGTTTCGAACGGTCGCGAGCGGCAACATGCCGGCCATCCGATCGAGGAACCGCCACTGCGTAAACCGCGCCTTGCGCGCTTCCTGGGCCTTGCTGAACCCGGCAAAGTGCCAGCGCTCGAATGCCCACCCGACCATGATCACCAGCGCCGCCGCCGTACTCCACAATGCGGCGATGTGCAGCAGATCGCGCCCACCTTGCAGGCCAGCGAACAGCGCCTCCCCTGCCCAGAACGACGGCAGCATCAGCGTGATCGGCGACTGCAACGTGGCGAAGAACGCGGTCACTTCCGGCATCGACTCGACGCGCAACAGCCGCTCCGGCTGGATGAACCGCAACAGCAACACGATGCTGATGGCGAACACCAGCCCCATCAACATCAGGATGTCGCGCGACCGCCGCGCCGGAAACACGTTGACGAGCATCAGCGTGACGGCGGAGCCAATGGCAATCGGAATGACGACGAACGGCACCACGATCAGTAGCGCAGTACCGACGAACAACGGCGATACGCACTTGGCCGTCGCGATCCCCGCCAGGACCGGGACCAGAAACACGACCACCATCCACCCAGCCTGCGCCACCGTCCGCGCGAACCGCGCCAGAAATAATCGCCGCGGCGCCACCGGCGCGGCGAGCACCAGCCGCAGATCATCCGAGAGAAAAAATGTCGAGAGCGCGGCCACGATGCCGCTGAAGGCGAGGAACGAGAGAAACGTCAGGAACAGCCACGACAGTCCGATGCGAATCAGGTAATCGCCGAGCTCCGCATATTGCGCGGCCTGCCACGTCAGCCAGAAGGCGCCCAAGAACAACGCGCCCATCACGCCCAGCCCGATGCCGCCGAACAGGATGCCGCGGACCAGATCGCCCTTTTCGCGCCGGCGCGCGCGGTTGCGCGACGCCCACAGCGACGGCAGCAGCAAATACGGGAACGGCCGGGTAATCGAGTTGGCGCTCACACGATCTCGTCGATTTCCTGCAGACCGCTGCCGCCGGTCAGCTTGAGGAACACGGGCGTCAGCTCCTCATTCGGCGTGCCGGCCAGGCCCTGCAGCTCGGCCACCGTGCCGTGCGCGATGATCTTCCCCTTCAAGATGATGCTGATCAGATCGCACATCTCCTGCGCGACCTCCAGTGTGTGCGTGCTCATGAGGATGGCCACGCCGTTCGAGGTCATGCGGCGGAACACGTCCTTGATCAGCCGCGCGCCGCGCGGATCGAGGCCGACCATCGGCTCGTCGACGAGGACGGCCTTCGGCCGATGCAGAAACGCGGCGCTCATCACGAGACGCTGCTTCATGCCGTGCGAGAAACTCTCGACGAGCTCGTTCTGCCACTTGCCAAGCTCGAAGATGTCGAGCATCTCCTTGATCCGCTGCTCGATGTCGCCATCGTCCATGCCGTAGAGGCCGGCGTGGAAGCGGAGGAACTCCCCCGCCGTCAGCTTTTCGTAGATGAACGGGCGGTCTGGAATGAAGCCGAGCGCAGCCTTCGCCGCTTCGGGCTCGGTCGCGAGATCGTGACCGTTCACGACGATGCGGCCGGCGGTGGGCTTCAGCAACCCGGCGATCATCCGGATGCTGGTGGTCTTGCCGGCGCCGTTCGGCCCCAGAAAGCCATGAATTTGTCCGGGGGCGACGATCAACGAGACGCCGTCGACCGCCGTGAACGCGCCGAAGCGCTTGACGAGATTTTCGACGGCGATCATCGAGCCCCGCCGGCGCACGGCGACGCCCAGCAACCGCAATCCTGGCGTTGAGGAATGGCAATCGACAGCGGACGAATGTCGGCCGCCTGCCGGCCGACCAGCACCGGCGTTGAGTTCGGCGTCACCTTGACGTCGACCACGGTCATCTTCGCCCGGCCGATCAGCGGCAGAATCGCGGTCTGCTTGTCGAGGCCGCCGCGCGCGAGGCGCACGTGGGTGGCGTCGGCGGGAAACTGGTTGAACGTGGGATCGACCGGCAGCCACATCCCGCGGCCCTTGCCCTCATCGAGGTAGACCTCGGGCCACGCGTGGTAATAGAACGCGCCGCGCACGTACGCCACGCCCACATTGATCCGCGCGGGAATGCCGAGCGCGCGCGCCATCGCCACAAACAGAACCGTGTGCTCGTTGCAGTCGCCGACTTTCGTGCGGAGCACCTCGAGCGCGGACGGCAAGCTCACCGTCGGGCGCTTCTCGACGAGGGCATTTACCTCGCGCGTCAGCCGCTCCGCGCGCGCGCGAGCCCCGGTCACACCCTGCACCAGCCGTTCGGCCTCGGCGCGAATCTCCGGCGCATCGCTTTCGATGAACATCTCGGGTTGCAGGTAGCGATCGAGATCGGCCGGCGTTGGTGTGGCCGTGATCTGTCGCGGATCGATGAGCTCGATCACGTCCCCGTCGACGCGCTGCCCTTCGCCCTGGAGATCAGGACTCGTGAGATCGGCCCCAGTCACTCGCAGACGCAACAGCTCCACGTCGCGGGACTCGTTAATAATGTGGCGGCCCATCACAGGCACGATCGCCGATGCTTCGAGCATGTCCTCGCGCATGCGATTCGAGACGGCGAGCGCGGTGGCCTGCTCCTGCGTCTCGAGCACGGTGATGAGGCCCATCGGGCTCTCTTCACGCACGATCTCGCCGGTATCCGTTACCCACGCGGTGGTGGTGACACCCGAGTACGACATCTGCACCTTGAAGGCGGGGATGGGCCGTCTGACGCCGGCGGTGACCACTTCGCGATGGCCGATCGCGATCGTCACCGGCGAGTTCTGCATCGTGGCCGGATCGAACACCGCCCACTCGCGCGTCGCGCCGGCGACCATTCCTTCGGTGGCGAGCCGGCGGCCCACGCTCAGCATCAGCGCCGGCGGCTCCTTCAGCTCGCGCGTTTCGTGTCGAGTACCGCCGCCGCTCGAGATCTCGAGTGACAAGCGGAGGCCGTCGAGCCGACCGCTGATGGCCATCGGACCGGTGCCGGGATCGAGGGAGAAATCAAACGACCGCAGCGTGAAATTGCGATCGACCCGCGCCGTGGTCCGCAGGATCGCAGGCGTCACCGCACCGAGCAGCGAAAACTGTAGGCGGCCGTCTTCCTGCAACTCGAACCCATCGTCAGTGGCTTGCACCTGGCTGACCGTGAAACCGATCTTCTCGCCGCGGTAGTAGACGCCGCGCCACTGCGCGGTCGTGCCGTACCGCGCGAGGTCGGTGGCCAGGTTGATCGGCGAGGCCTGCAGATAGGCGCGGTTGATCAGCACGCCCATGGTGACGATCCACGCCGCGAGCGCGAGGAGCGAGAGCGGGCGCGTGACGCTCCGCGGCAACGGACGGAAGATGAGACGGAACAAGCTACTGAGTTATCGGCGGATGGCGCCGATCACCTTACATAGACGGCGCAGACGCGCGGACGGCTTGCCTAGCCGTAGCCTGAGGCGAAGGCTGGCCGTATCCGCGCGCCCGCAGCCCGTTTACTGCTTGATGTACAACGCGACGGTGTTGACCTTCTGGCCCTGCGCGTTCACGCCGGTCACGGTCACGGTGCGCGTCTTGCCGTCGGCGGCGACGACCGAGGTTGCCGTCTGTACCACCTTGCCACCCTTCTTGCGGGTAAATTCGATGGTGCGAGCATCGACGCGCTTCAGGGCGGTGGTGTCCCAATCAGCGTTGCCTTTGACGGGGTGATCCTTCCCGTCGAAAGTCGCCGTGTATTCCGTCTTCGAGGGCCCGGCTGCCGTGACGGCATTCGTCACGACCTTGATACCTTGACCGTCGGCGGTAAACACCGTGGTCTGGCTCTTCGGCGCCGTGCCCGGCGCGTACTTCGACTTCTCCAGGTTCAGGACCCAAGTCCCGGAATGCGGATCCGTTTGGGCGAATCCGACGCTGGCCGCCGCCGTTAGAAGGAACGCGAAACCAATCACGACGCCGCCGATGCGAAGAACGTTCAGCCTGTTCATGGCACCTCCCCGAAGTTGACGTGTCACCGAGGAGGCGAAGGGTAGCACGGCGGGCGGCGCCGCCACGGGTAACTAATTCGTCCGGACCACGAACGTCGCCACGTAATCGCCCGGCTGAATCTGGCTACTCGATCGCGGGTACGGCTGTAGTGATGACAGGGTGACGGTGAAATTCAGAAAGGTGGTTGAGGCTCGTGCCGGCGTGGTGTCGAGCTCGCGGCCCACGGGCACCTCGCCGCCGCGTCCGATGGTGAGTGCAATCACCGCCTCGCCCGCCCGCACGCAAAACGCATCCATCGGGCAGCGCGAGTCCGATCGGACGGTGTCGAAGCGGATTCGCACATCATCCGTGGTCAACGCCGAGTCCCCCACACGCAAGTCGAATGGCCGGCCGGTGGGAACACGATCCGGTTGCGTGGGACTGCCACTGCAGGCCACCATCGACACGAACAGCATCACCGCGACAACACGCATACGAAAACACTCTTATTGTCGGCCGTCGTCGCAGCGCTTGCAAGCGTAGCGACCGGATCGATTACGCCGACGGGAGATTCATTTTCTTCAGCAGCGCGCGAAATCGCGGATGGCTGCGGATGGGATCGAAGATCGGCGCCACGCTGATATAGGCGAGATTCTGATCGCGCGTCTCGTAGAGACGTTCGAGAATGTCCAGCGCGCGATCGAACAGACCGGCACGGATGAAATCCTGCGCGGCGACCCACCACTGGTTCCTCGCCTCACGGAATTCCGCCAGGCGCCGCATCGCCACAGGGTAGTCTCTGCCGGCGTAGGCGTCGTTCAAGGCGGTCAGTACTGCCTGATTTGCCGGATTGCCGCGCGCGCCGATGGCGTTCTTCTGCGCCGCCACGGCTTCATCAAACCGCCCGAGGTGGTAGTAGTTCTCGGCCAGCGCCGACCATGCGCTCGGCGAGTTGGGGTTGGTCTTCAGCACCTGTTGGGCATGCGCCACGCCCTCCGCGAATCGACGATCGAAACGCAGTGTCATGCCGTAGAACTGCTGGATCAAATCGTTCAACGGATCGAGGTCGAGGGCGCGCTGGATTTCGGCGGCGCCCTGCTCGGGCAGATGCCTGATGTACAAGTGGTGGGCGTAGAAGGCGTGCGCGTCGGCGAGACTCGGGTTGAGCTCGAGCGCGCGGCGGAAGCTGGCATCCCCGGCCGCCCAGTCCCATTCAATCCACGTGGCCCGGTTGCCGATGGCCATGTGACCTTCCGGCAGGTCGCCGTCGAGCGCCAGGGCGCGCTGCAGAGCGGCCTCAGCGCGGCCACCTTCTTCCACGCGCGTGATGAGGCCCGTCTGCAAGCGGCCCGCCCATACCCGGCTGATGCCGATATGCGCGAGCGCGAAGTTCGGATCGAAGGTCAAGGCGGACTCGTAGTATTCGAGTGCCCGATCCAGCTCGGGGCGCGACAATCGGCGCGCGTGACTCTGGCCAATCAGGTACGCCTCGTAGGCCTGCGGATTGACTTGCGGCGCGCCGGCCAGCCGCTGTTGTTGCGCGGGCAGGAGCGTCAACGCCAGGGCGCCGGAGACGCCGCGGGCGACGTCGTTCTGCACCGTCAGGAATCCGGACAGCTCGCGGTCGAAGCTCTGTGACCACCGCTGCGTGCGGTCACCGGCATTGATCAAGGTGGCACTGATGCGCACGCGATCCCCTTCGCGACGCGCGCTGCCCTCGAGCACATATGCGACGCCGAGGTCGCGGCCCAGGGCCTCGATCGGTGACGCGTGGGACGCGTACTGCGCAGAGGTGCTGCGCGCGATGACGCGCAGCTGCGGATGCAACCGCCCCAGCTGCGTGATCAGCTCGGCGGTCAGACCATCGCTGAAATACTCCTGCCCGGGATCACCGGTCAAGTTGGCGAACGGGAGGACTGCAAGCTTGATCACCGCCGGTGCCTGTGGATCGCCCGTCAACCGATCACGAAGGCCGCCGACGTTGGCGCCCACGAACCCGAGCATCAGCACGATCACCGCCGCGGCGGCGGCGAGCACGCGCGGCCGGGCGAAACGATGCCGCGATGTGGACCAGGCGGGCATGACGCCCGGCTGGATCGTCTCTAGCACCAGCTGGACTTCGCGCGCGGTCTGGTAACGTCGCGAGGGGTCCTTATCCAGGCAGCGCTCGACGATCGGCTGGAGCGCGGCGGGCGTGCCACGCGGCCACTGCCGCGGCGGATCCTTGAGGATCGCGGAGAACAGTTCCGGAATCGTCGGCGCATCGAACGGTTTGCGGCCGGTCGCCATCTCATAGATCAGCACACCAAGCGCCCACACGTCGGTACGGGCGTCGGCGGTCTCGCCGCGCACCTGCTCCGGTGCCATCGCGTAGGGCGTGCCGACCGGCGTGCCCGACGGCGCGATCGATCCCAGCGTGGTCGCATCGCTCGTGAGCATGTCGTGGCGCCGGGCGAGGCCGAAGTCGACGACCTTGAGCCGGCCGCCGCTCGTGATCATCGCGTTGGCGGCCTTCAGATCGCGGTGGATAACGCCGTGTTCGTGCGCGAAGCCAAGCGCGTCGGCGGCCTGGATGCCATAGCGACGCGCTTCCTCCTGCGGCAGCGCGCCGCCGCTATCAATGCGCTCGCGCAGCGAGTGGCCTTCGACGTACTCCATCGCGATGAACGCGGTGCCGCCGTCGTAACCAACCTCGTGAACCGTGCAGATATGGGGATGATTCAGCCCGGCGGCGCTGCGCGCCTCGCGCAGCAACTGAAGGCGCGATGTTTCACTGTCGGCAGCCGCGTCCATCACCTTGACGGCCACCTGGCGTTGCAGCGACGTGTCGTAGGCGAGAAACACCTTGCCCATGCCCCCGCTCCCGAGCGGGCGCTCGATGCGGTACACGCCGAGTGTGGTCCCGGGTGCGGTCATGGGAGGCGAACGCCGCAGCCTAACATAATGGAGCGGTGGTTCCGTCTGACGGGCACCGCGAGGACAGATGCGAAAACAGTATTACTTCCGGCCGTCGCCGCAGGGCCTGCAAGCCTGGGACGTCGATCGCCTCATTGCGCTCACCAAGAGTCTCCCGAAACGGGAGGTCACCCTCGAGGAACTCGGCGAGCTCGATCGGCCCTGGTCCGGCGAGGGCGAGAATCAGACGTGGCGCGAACTCGTCGAACACGTGCGGTTAATCAAACAGGCCGACCTGTCGTTTCCGATCATCCTGGCCGCGAATGGCGAGGTGATGGATGGCCGGCATCGCATCGCGAAAGCGGCGGTCGCGGGACGGGCGACGATTACCGCCGTCCAATTCACGGAAGACCCGCCGCCCGATCATGTCGGACGTGGTCCGGATGATTTGCCGTATTAAGGGCGCCCGCGGCTAAAGCCGCGGGCCACCTGAAGCCGGGGCTATCTGAATAGGTCCAGCATGTACCAGGTACTTCACCGTCAACGAACGATCAGTGCGCTCCGGGCGGTCGAATAGATCGTAGAGCCCACGCGTATCGGTATAGACGACGAAGAGGCCCGTGTTCGCGGCTTGCAGCCAGCCAAACCGGAAGTTCATGGACCACAGGTCGGCGCGATCGTTGTACTGAATCAGCGCCTGCGTGAAGATGCGCGGCGTGAACGAGTACGACACGCGCGTGCGCACCAGGTTGGTGATGAAGTGGCCGTCGGGCAGCGTGATGTCGTTGCGTTGATAGTTGAGTTCGGTAGTCAACGCATCGCCGGCGCGGAAGCGGACGGTCGGGTTGAGCGCCACGCGATCGCCGCCGAAGAATCCGCCGATCGTGGCGCGCATCGACACGCTGAACGGCGCCCCCTGGTTGCTCATCGCCACCAGCTGCGCTTCGGCATGATCGTAGGTGCCGGGCGGCACGAAGATGCCGGGATAGATCTCGAACGGCGTGCGCACGCCCTCGCGCGTGAGGTTCATGCCGGTATGAATCTCGGTGCTGTCGCGAAACTGCCAGTGGTTGTCGAGGTGCACGAAGCCGGTCTCCTGAAAGCCGTCGAGGCCCCAGAACCCGCGGAACGTCGTGTGCGGCCGCAATTCCTGGATGTTGATGAAATCCTGCGGGCGGAACCGCGTCATCACGCTCAGGTCGGGCTTCCGGTAGCCGCGGCGGCTGAGGAAACCGATCGCCGGATTGAAGCCCTCACCCACTTCCTGATAGCCGACGTTGAGGTCCCACTGTGGACGGTTGGTCTGCGAACGAACGTTGAACGCGTGATCGCTCTCGTCCACGTCAGGCGTCTCGGTGCGCGCCATGAAACCCGACACCACCGTCGTCATGCCCAGGCCGATCTTGCCGTCGAGACCGTAGGTGCGCCCGAAGCCGTTATCCACCGCGAACTCGCCGGTCTCCTGGCGATTGGTGAAGATCGCGCCAATCGAGGAGCGATTCGGCAGATCGCGGCTGACGCGCGCGACGCTGAAGTTCGTGCTGGCGAGGGTGTCGTTGAAATCCGACGTCTGCATGTTCAACAGGCCGACGTTGAACTTGCCGGCCTTGCCCGACACGCGGCCGCCGCCCATGATCGGGATCGCCTCGCCGCTGTCGCTGATGCCGATACGGCGGCTGAAAAACAAGTCGACCTCACCGGAATTGCCGACGGTGAAAAATCCGGCGTTCTCGAGGAAGAACGGGCGCTTCTCCGGGAAGAACAAGGTGAACCGATCGAGGTTCACCTGTTGATCGTCGACTTCGACTTGCGCAAAGTCAGTGTTCACCGTGGCGTCGAGCGTCAGGCTTGGCGTGATGCTGTATTTCACGTCGCCGCCGAAGTCGTAATCCATCTCGGTGTCGACCGGCGCTACGCCCGACCGCAGCGCGTTGCCCAATCCGTACGGCGTCACGCGGAAATTGCGCAGCGCCGGCGTCTGCACGCCGGTCATCGATCCAGCCAGCGACAAACGATAGAGGTTGAACTGCCGGGGAATCGGCGCCCAATAGGCGCGCTCGTTCTTGCGGCGGATGTTGCGCTGGAAGTTGATGCCCCACGTCTGAGTGGTGCTCGAGGGATACCGCAGCGTGCGGAACGGGATCGCGAACTCGGCGGACCAGCCCTGATCGGTGGTTTTCGTGCGCACCTCCCACGCCGCGTCCCAGTTGATGTTGAATCCAGCGCCGCTGCCGCCAGACTGCATCTGGCCGCCGCCCTGACCACCGCCGCCCTGGCCTTCGTTGGTGACCTGGGCGTCGTACTCGATGCCGGCCGGATTGGTGCCGAACACAAACCCGTTCTGACGATCGCGATAGGTGTCCACGATCATCTGGAAGCTATCGGTGTCGTCCATCGGCGCATCGCGGCGCGCGTCCGACACGATGATGCCGGACGGATCGCTGTCGTACATGACCGCACCGATATAGAGCGTGTCGTTGGTAAAGATCACGCGGACCTCGGTCCGCTCCGACACCGGCTGACCCTCGTTGGGTTGCTCCTGGGTGAACCCGGTGATCGGAGTGGCCTGCGCCCAGGCAGGATCGCCGAGGACGTCACCATCGAGCATCGGCGCCTCTGGCGCGCGCGACGCCGCGGCGACATTCGCGGACGCGGCCGCCGTGTTGACGCCGCCCGCCGCCGGCTGTGCGGCCGCAATCACGGGCGTGACCAGCAAGAACAAGAACGAATACGTCAGTCGACTCATGGACATACAAGGACGCTGGGCTGTAGCAAAGGGTACAAAGGTTACTACAGTCATCAATGGGCGATGGTTTACCGCGGCCGGAGGACGACCCTACCCTTCACGCCGCGCCCTGAACAACACGCGATTGATCATGCCGGGCAGCAGCGCCGAAGGCGGGAGGATCTCGCCGTCGAGAACTCCAGGCGGAACCGCCAGCCAGGCGCTGAAGAGATCATCGACGATGCGTTTGCCGCCGCAGCTGTCGCAAGCGGCCTGGGGATCCGCCGCGCACGCCGGGCAGCGAACCGGCACCCGCATCGCGATGGTGACCATCCCGCCACTCGCCGCCTCATCTTCGTTCAGAAACAACTCAATGATGTCGTTGCCGGCGTGGCGGGCGACCCCACAGGCGAGCAACCCATTGATCGGCCCGCTGAGCCGGTCCAACCTGACGGCAGGAGTGCGGCCTCTCGTCACGGTCGGTGCCGAACCTTGCCGACGATCGTACGCCGCTCGCGAAATCGGATCCGCCAGCACCGCGTACGCCGATTGAATTTTCCGGAAGGTCGCGGCTGCGCCGTCTCCGGCGCGATCCGGGTGCCACTGCAGCGCCAGCCGGCGCCAGACCCGGCGTAACTCCGCGTGACCGGCGCGCCGATCGACGCCGAGCAGCGCGTAGTAGTCGTCCACCCGTCCTTGCTAGACGCTGTCGCGCTGATCGAGCGCGAGCACCGTCCGCAACAGCACGTTCGCGCCGTGCGCGCAGTCCTCCCACGACGTCAGCTCTTTCGGCGAGTGGCTGATGCCGCCAATGCTCGGCACGAAGATCATCCCCATCGGGCAGAGCCTCGCGATTTGCTGCGCATCGTGACCGGCGCCGCTGGGCAGTCGCATCGTCTTGAGGCCGGCCGCCTCCGCTGATTGGCCAATCGCGTCCTGAACGCCTTTGGTCGTGGGGGCTGCCGGATTCGTGCTCGCCAGCGTGAAGGTGATGGTCGTGTTCGTGGCTTTCGCGATTGCGGCGCCGCGCGCTGTCACGGTGTCGCCCAGCTCCCGGAGCGTCGCCTCCGAGAGATCGCGGAACTCAACACTCATCGTGACGCGGCCGGGAATCACGTTCGGTGAGTTCGGCTCCACCTCGATGCGGCCGACGGTGCCGACCTGGCGGCCTTGACGCGACGTTGCGACGTCGCGCACGGCGAGGGTCAGTTGTGACGCGGCGACGAAGGCGTCCTGACGTTCGCCCATCGGCGTGGTGCCGGCATGGTTCGCGAAGCCCTCGATGACGACGTCGTAGCGGTGAATCGCGACGATGCCTTCGACAATACCGATGGGCACCTTCGCTTTATCGAGCGTGCCGCCCTGCTCGATGTGGAGCTCGACGTACGAATGCCACGCGCCCTTGCCGCGCACCGCGGTCTCGATCTTGTCGGGGTCGCCGGCGATGCGCCGAATGGCATCGCTGCGCTTCATGCCGTTCCACACCTTGTCCATGTCGCCGGGCTTGAGATCGCCGGCCACGATGCGGCTCGCCGCGGTGCCGATGCCAAACGCGGTGCTCTCTTCGTGCGCCCACAGCACCATCTCGAGCGGATGGCGCGTCTGGAGCTTTGCCGCCTGCACCGCCTGGATCACTTCCAGCGCCGCGAACGTGCCCAGGTCGCCATCGAAGTTGCCACCGCCAGGCACCGAGTCGATGTGCGACCCGAACAGGATCGCCGGCTGATTCGGCTGGCCGCCAAAACGCGCGTAGATGTTGCCGGCGGCGTCGATGCGCGGCGCAATCTCGGCCTGCTTCATCTCGTCGATGATCCACGCCCGCGCCGTGAGGTCGGCCACCGAATACGCCACGCGCGTCACGCCGTCGGCGAAGCTGCCGCCGGTGCGCCCGTGATAGCTCAGCCGCTCGAGACGGTTGCGCAGCCGTGCCGCATCAATCGCCGGAGCGGATTGAAGGGAGCGCCGGGCAAAGGCAGGAGTGGCCGCCACCGCGGTGGCGGCCATGGAGAGAAACGAACGCCGGGTAATCAAATTATTTCTGCCGTTCGACGACGGTGCCCCAGAAGCCGATCATCATTTCTTCCCAGGTCTGATCGCCCCAGGTCACGTCCTTCGTGGGATCGGGATTGAATTTGTTCTGCGTCGAATTGTCGAAGTGCGCAATCACTTCGATCTCGGTGCCCTTGGGGAACCGCTTCGCTTCCTTCAACTGGTAGGTGATCTGCCAGTTGAAATCGTACTTCGGTACCGACAGCAGCGTTTCGACGCGGCCGTCCGGGTACTTCGCCGTGTAGGTCATGTCCTTGCCGCGCATGTGCATGTGCGGCGTGAACGACGTGATGATAGTGTCGGCCGGCAGCACGCGCGAGGCGCGCACTTCGTGGGCCGGGTCACCGGCGGGAATCTTGAAACGGAAATTCATCGCGCTGCCGCCCCGCTGCTGCCATTGCGGCACGTCCTTCGCGAAGACCAGGCCGACCTGCGTCTTGTCGGTGGCCGCTTCGCCGTTGGTCGTGTAGTGCATCTGCAGCACGATGTCGGAATTGCCGGTGAGCAGGCGGCCCACGCCGGGCTCGAACACCACACCCGGTTTGTTCGGCGTGACGCCGCCGATGTTACCGGGGCCAAGCGCGCCCTGCTCGCCGATCGGCGAGCCGGCGGGCACCGTGAACGCAATCACGTGGTGCACGTGGGCGCGCGCCTGCGGCTTGATCTCGATCGCCTGCAGCCAGCGGTCCTCGGTGATCCCGGTGGGGATGCGGATGTACTGATACTCGATGGTGCCGCGGGCCGGAATCTCGTACGCCTCTTTCATCTCGAACACGGCGTCGGGCTTGCCGATGGTCCAGCCGTCGGCGGCGAACTTCGGTACGGCCGGTAGATCACCGTCGCTGCCCTTCGGCGCGCCGGCGTCAACCCAGGCCAGGATGGTGTCGATTTCCTTGTCGGTCAGCCGCGGATCGTTCTTGAACGTGCCGTGCGACGGGTCGGCGCCCCAGGGTGGCATGGTGCGCGCGGCCACGCGATTGCGGATCGACTTCGCCCACGGCCGGGCGTCCTCATATTTGATCAAGGACATCGGTGCGAACATCGTCGGCCGATGGCACTCGGCGCACTTGGCGTAGAAGATGGGCGCCACGTCCTTGGCGAACGTCGGGGTTTGAGCAAACGCCGGGACTGCCGCCACTAAGACGCCGACCGCGAGTACAACGCGCAACCTACCCATAGGGCCTCCGCCGCCCAGTATATAGTGTCGCTGGCCCACCTGGGCCACTGGCAATTCTCTCGGAGGAGTCATGCGTAAGACGTTGCTGTTGCTGGTTATCCTGCTTGCTCTCCCCTCATCTGCATTCGCGACCTGGTCGGTGATCGCGGTCGATCGCGCTACCGGGCGCGTGGTCATCGCGTCGGCGACGTGCGTCGATCGCGACGATCAATTCCTGATGGGCGTGCAGGCGGTCATCGTGCCCGGCAAAGGCGTGGCCGCGTGCCAGGCCGGCGTCGACGGCACGCACAAGAACCAGATGCTCGTGTTCCAGGAGCTGCAGAAGGGCACGGATCCGACACGCATCATCGAGATGTTGAGCCAGGATCCCGCGTTCCAGAGCCGGCAGTTCGGCATTCTCGATTTGCAGGGTCGCAGCGCGGGCCATTCGGGATTGACCAACGGCTACGTCTCGCAGGACGTGCAAGGCCAGGTCCCGGGCACCGAAATTTTCTATTCGATCCAGGGGAACATCCTGCGCGCCGGCTATGTGGTGCCGAACGCGGTTCAGGCCTTCATCAAGACCCCCGGCACGATCACCGATCGCGTGATGGCGGCCATGGAAGCCGCCGATGGATCGGGCGGCGACAGCCGCTGCAATTGCCCGCCTTGGCCGACCGACGGCACGGCGCCGGCGATCGCCTGTGATGGCCGCACTTCGACGGTTGCCTACATCCTTGCCGCCGATCCGAAAGACACCAACGGCGACTCGCACAACAACGGCAAGTACTCGGTGTACCTGACCACGTCGCAGCCCGGACCCGAGAAGGGGCCGTATCAGATCAAGCCCGGCGAGAACCTCAACCCGGTGAAGACGCTGCGCCTGCGGTACGACGCGTGGAAGAAGACGCAGCATACGGCGAACAACGGATTACCGAACCCGCTGCCGCCACCCACGCCGCCGCAAGGCGGAGGCGGCGGCCAGAATCGCCGCGGACCGATTCAAGTGTTGTCGCTGACCACCACTGCGTGGACCGATGGCAGCAGCATTCCCGCGAAGTACACGCAGGCGGGCGCGCAAGTGTCGCCGCCGCTCGCGTGGAGCAACGTGCCCGACGGCGTGCAGAGCTTCGTGCTGATCGCGCGCGACACCGATGCGGCGATCGGCACCGGCACGAGCGACATCCTGCACTGGATGTTGTGGAACATTCCGGCGTCGGCGCGATCGCTGGCGGAAGCGATTCCGCAAGGCAATCAGTTGGCGGACGGCACGCGCCAGATCAGCGCGAGTGGTCCGTACTATCGAGGACCCGGCGCACCGGCCTCGGGGCCGGCGCACCATTACGTCTTCGAGCTGTATGCGCTCGATGCCACGCTTGACGTGCCGGCGGTCGGGCAATCACCGCCGCTCACGCGCGCCGCAGTCGAACAGGCGATGGCCGGTAAGATTCGCGCGAAAGGATCGCTCGTCGGCCTCTTCAAGCGTTAGCCGGGAATCGTCGTCGGGTCGCCCTTCTTGGTGAACACGATGGCGAGGATCTTCGCCGGCTGCGTCTTGCTCGCGTTGCCGGAGATGGCGTGCACTTCGCCGGGCTGGTCGAACGATTCGAAAAACATCTGTCCCACAGCCAGCGTTGCGGGCGGATTGTCGTTGACCGCGAACAGGTACTGTCCTTCAAGCACGTAGCCGATCACGAATCCGGGGTGCCGATGCCGCCCCGACATCTGGCCCGGCGCATACGACACTTCGCTCGCCGTCATTTGCCAGCCATCGAGGTTCACCGCGGGTGTGGGCCGCTGCGCCAGCGGTTTCGCCGGCGACGCCGGCTTCTGGGCCGCGCCGTCCGCGGATCGCGCCGCAATCACCGACGCTGCCATTGCCGTCATGCCCGTCATCAGAAATTCACGTCGATCGTTCGTCACAGTTGTTCCCTCCAAGGAGTGCCGGGAGGACAGCACTTCAGTGCTGCCCTCGCTCTCAATTTTGTCGGGCCGTCGCTGCCGGCGGCCGGACCACCGTCACCGTCAGGCTCGACGGGTACTGCTTCGAGTGGTGGACGCTGTTGCGCGCCACCACTCCCTTTGCCTCATCGAAGTTATTACCGCCGGTATTCAGGTTGCGATCGAAGCGCGGAAAGTTGCTGCTCGACACTTCGATGCGCAGCCGGTGGCCCGCCGCAAAGTAATTGCTCGTCGTCAGCGGCTGCAAGGTGACCTTGTAAACCTTGCCCTTCTCCATCCACACCTTCTTGTCGTAGCCGTCGCGGTAGCGCAGCCGCTGAATCGATTCGTCGAGGTTGTAGGCGCGGCCGTCGGGATACACGTCGAGCACCTTCACGGTGATGTCGGTGTCTTTCGCGTCGGACGACACATAGATCGTCGGCACGATCGGCCCGCTCACCTCGAGCCCCTCTTTGAACGGCTCCGAGGTGTAGACGAGGATGTCGTTGCGCGACTCCATCTTGCGCTGATCGAATGAGCCCGCGGTGATGGCGTTGCCCGTGCAGCACACGTTGCCGCCATACGACGGCACCGGGTTCATCGGATCGTACGTGAACACATCCGGCGTGTCGGTCTCCGGCGGCGTCATCGTCAACTGGCCGTCGCCGGTCAACGAGTTGGCGCGGCCGCCGCTCGACAAGTGGAACGTCATGGGCTGTGAGCCGGCCGGCGGCCACACGTCGGACGTCTGCCACTTGTTGCTGCCCATCGTGTAGTAGGTCACCTTCGCCAGCTTCTCGATGCGGCCGTTGGCGCCTGCCCCGAGCGAAGTCGAGGGGTCGCCTTGCAGGAACTTGTCGAAAAAGCCGTACATGATGTCGTTGTAGTCCAGGCGCGCGTCGCCCATGTTCCGCTCGCCAACAATGGTCTGTTCGGTGGCGCGGGTGAACGAGCAGTGCGCCACCGGCGCGATAATCGCCCACTGCTGCTCGCGCAGCGGCGGCTTCGCGGTGCGGCGCACGTGGTTGAACATCTCGAGGTTCGGCCCCACCGACACGTCGTACCACGACATGAACCACAGGCCGGGCACATTGAGCGCCATGTCGTCGTGCCACAGACCGCCCTTGCGCCACGCGTCGGACGCCGGCTCGCGCTGCTGCATCATGCCGCCGGTTTCCACCGGCATCTTGTCCGCGAAAATCCCGCGCGGGCCGTCGACGTTCTTGATGATGTCCTGCGTCGGCAGGTGCCACAGCGCCTTGTCCCAATCCACGGGCGGCATGCGCGGCGCGAGGTCGAACAGGCGCGACGCAGCGATCAGATCTTCACGCGGCGTGTCCTTCGGGAACATCGGTCGCACCTGATTCTGCTGTCCGTAAATCCAGGTGATGAACAGCATCTGCATGGCGCCGCCGCGATACCAGTTGCCCTGCTCCCAGTACGGGCCGACCTTGCCGACCCCGGCGCCGAACCCCTGCACGTTCATCGCGGCAAAGCCGGGATGCCCCAGCGAGGCAACCGCCGGCTGCCACTCTGCCGTCGACGAGCATCCCGTGGTGCCCACCTTGCCGTTCGACCACGGTTGCTTCGACAGGTAGTCGATGGTCTCGTAGCCGTCGGTGATCGGCGCGCCGAGGATGTCGTAGTTGCCTTCCGAGAAGAAGTGGCCACGCTCGTTCTGGCCGACCCACGCATAGCCGCGCTTGATCGCGGTGAGGATCGTCGTCATGTCCGAGGGCACGCCGTTGCGGACGTCCCAGAAATTGAAGTTGTACGGCGTCTTTACGAACACGATCGGGAACTTCCCGGCGCTTGCCCCGAGCGAAGTCGAGGGGTTCTTCGGCCGATAGATGTCGGTGGCGAGCCGCACGCCGTCTTTCATCGGGATCATCACGCGCCGTTCGACGACGGCGATCTGCTGAAGCTCGGCTTCGAGATCGCGGCGCCGCTGCATGTCCGCGGGCGTGAGCGTCCCTTGTTGCGCGGGCAGTAAGGCGGTGGCGAGAACGACGGCGGCGGTTAGCCCGACCGCGAAACGTTGGAATGTCTTCATAGCCAGCCTCCCTGGCGGGCGGGTCTAAAGACCCGCCTCTACCTACGCGTGTGAGTATACGGTTAGCGGAGTTTTCGGAGAATGGCGACGGTCGGCCGATTGTCAACGTCGCTGATGACCCTCTCGATCTTCCACAACCCGCTGTTCTCGAGCGCCGCCAGCGCAGCGGCTTTCGTGTGGACGGCCAGCAGACTGCCGGGGTCCGACGGGCCAATACCCAGGCCGTCGTTCTCGACGTAGCGGGTGCGGGCCATCTTGTCCTGGCGGCCGTCGCGAGTCGTGTAATACCGCCACTTGGCGCCCACGTCGTCGAGCTCGGTGCTCAGGTAAATCAGCGGTGCCTGCTCGTCGGCCATCAGGTAGGCCGCCACATCCACGAAGGCCACCGGATCGTAATAGAACGCCGACCGTAGTTTGTAATGCGTGAAGTAATCCCGATAGAACACCGCGAATTGCAGCGCGATTCCCACCATCAGGACCATCGCCGCTATCCGCGCGGCGCGGACGCGCTGGTCCCACAACCATTGGAGCCCATACGTGGCGACGAGCGCCGCGAACGGGAACATGAACACCACGCGCTGCACGGAGAACGGCTGCCCCTTGAGCGTGGCGGCAATCGGCGCCGTCGCCACGGCTAGCAGGATCAGGGTGTGAAAGCCGAACGGATCGGATCGCCGCAGCAGCGCAAACACTCCGAGCGGTAACAGCACCGCGAGCGGCAGCAGGAATACCCCGACGCGGCCTGTCGACGTGGTCATGCTTGGCCCGCCGATCAGGAAGAGGAACGCCGGATCGAAATGACTCCAGTACGCGGACATCGTGGCGGCAACCTTATCCCGGCGGAAGGCGTTGCCCGGGTCCTGGATCATCGACACCTGTTCCTGGTCCGACATCTGGTAGCGATCGAAGGTCTCGCGCAGCATCGCCGGGTGCGTCCAGAGCCACGGAATGAAGAGCACCAGCGGCAACACAAAGCCGAGCGACGCCGCTACGAAAGGCCGTATCGACGCCATCCCATGCACGCGCCAATAGACGATCGCCGAGAGGCCGAAGTAGATCGGCATCAGCACCCACGAGGCAATGTAGCTGTAGAACCCGAAGCCCAGGCACAACGCGCCGAGCACGGCGGACCTGGTGCGCCTGGTCTCGGTGTAGTCGATCAGAAACCAGAACCACCCGAGGATGAACGGCAGCGGGCACACGTAATCGAGGGCCTGGCGGCTCAGGATCAGCTGCGGCGGCGTGAGGGCGAGCACCACGGCGCTGAAGAGCGCAAAGCCGCGGCGCTTGAAGAGCCGCAGCGCCACCAGATACATCAGGATCGGCGTCAACACACCGCCGACGATCGCCACGGGCAACCGCACCGCGAACTCGCTCAGCGGCGCCACCACCAGCACCATCGACACGATGTAGAACAGCAGCGGCTGATACCAGGTGTTGCCCCACGGCATCTCGCGGAAATCGGTCCCGGGATCCGAGAGGCTGAAGAACAACGGCATGACGTCGCCGTTGAGATTGCGCCCGGTGGTGGCGATCGAGTGGCCAACGACGGCGAAGTGCGCTTCGTCGCCGCCGAAATAGACCGGTGTGCGCCCAAGGTCGAACAGGTAGACCAGGGCGATGAGACCGAAGACGAGAGCGTTGATTAAACGATCGTTGCGCAGGGCGCCAATAGATTACGGCTTCCGGTGAGGGTTCGCCATACTTTCCGGGCGGATCCACTCGTCGAACTGGTCGGCAGTGAGGTGGCCCGATGCGATCGCCGCCTCGCGCAGCGACTGCCCCTGGCGATGGGCGGCCAGCGCGATGGCCGCCGAGCGCTCGTAGCCGATGTGCGGGTTCAATGCGGTCACGAGCATCAGCGATTCTTCGACATGCTGGCGGATGCGATCGAGGTTCGGCTCGAGCCCGCGCGCGCAGTAACGGTCGAACGAGCGCGACCCGTCAGCCAGCAACTCGATCGACTCGAGCACGTTGTGCAGAATCACCGGCTTATAGACGTTGAGCTGGAATTGACCCTGCGTATTCGCGAAGGCCACCGTGACGTCGTTGCCGAACACATGCACAGCCACCATGGTGATCGCTTCACACTGCGTCGGGTTGATCTTGCCCGGCATGATCGACGACCCGGGCTCGTTCTCGGGGATGCGCAGTTCGCCGATGCCGGCGCGCGGGCCCGACGAATACAGGCGCACGTCGTTGGCCATCTTCATCAACGCCGATGCCAGCACGCGGAGCGCGCCGCTTGCGGCGGCCATGGCGTCGTGCGACGACAGCGCGGCGAAATGATTGCTGGTTTCGCGGAAGGGCAACCCGGTGTCCTCGGCTATGACCCGTGATGCGGTGGCGCCGAATTGGGGATGCGCATTGAGGCCGGTGCCGACCGCGGTGGCTCCAAACGCCAGCGCATGGAGATCGTTCAACGACACCGACACGCCGGCCAGTGCACTGTCTATTTGCGCGACCCAGCCGCCAATCACCTGCCCGAGTGTCACGGGCACCGCGTCCTGCAGATGCGTGCGGCCGATCATGACCACGCCGGCGTTGGCGGCGGACTTCTCCGCCAGCGTGTTGCGCAGGGTGGTGACCTCGGGAATCAGGCGGTGAACGATCGCTTCCGCCGTGGCCACGTGCATCACCACCGGGAAACCGTCGTTGGACGACTGACCTTTGTTTACGTGATCGTTGGGATGCACGGGCGCATGCGATCCGAGCGGCCGGCCGGCGAGTTGATTGGCGCGATTGGCAATCACCTCGTTCGCGTTCATGTTGGATTGCGTGCCGGACCCGGTCTGGAACACGACGAGCGGAAACTCCGCATCCAGGTTGCCCGCGATCACTTCATCAGCCGCTCGCGTAATCAGATCGGCAATTTCTGGTGAGAGCAGGCCGAGGGACGCGTTGGCGCGCGCCGCGGATTTCTTCAGCAGTCCCAACGCGCGAATGACGGGACGCGTCCAGACGAAGCGAGGGCCGCCGATCGAGAAGAAGTGGCGTGACCGCTCGGTCTGCGCGCCCCAGAGTCGATCGGCGGGGACCTCAACGGGGCCCATGGAATCGTGTTCAGTCCTCTTCGGTTCCATGGTTCCAGTGTTCCACAGTTCCAGAGCTCTGGAACTATGGGACCGTGGAACCGTGGAACCGTTGAATCAGAATCCAGGGGTAAGTCCGAATTGCCAGATCCACCCCTTCCGGCTGCGATCGAAGGGCCGCACGTAATCGAGCTCGGCAATCGCGTAGCCGAACACGTTCACGCGTAACGCCACGCCGGCGCTGCGCGCCCAGTCGCGATCGCCGCCGGCGAACGTCGGCTTGGTGTTGGACGTCCACGCCACGCCGGCATCCCCGAAGAACGCCATCTCGATCGGGAACGGACCGTAGAACGAGCGGCCGTTGAAGAGTCCCAGCAACGGGAACCGCACCTCGGCGCCAACGACGGCGACGCGGCTACCGTTCAACCGATCGAAGGCCTCGCAGGTCGTGAGATCGACCGAATTGCATTCGTTCGCATCGAACGAGCCGATGTCGTAGCCGCGCACCAGGCCCTGGTAGCCGAGATAGAGCGGCGACAGCCGCAGATCTTCGGAGTCGCGGCCGTAGCGGCCGTAGTGCAAACCGCGCACGGCAAAGGTGAAGGGACGGGCCGGCATGAAGTAACGGCGGTAATCGGCGAGCACACCGCCGTAATTCAACGTGCCCGCGAGCTGCGAATACTCCAATCGATACCGGCGCCCCACCAGCGGGCTGGTGGCGCCAAACACCGACGAATCGTAGACGAGCGCGGCCGTGGCTTCGCCCAGATTCAGCGCGTCTGGCCGCGGCAACTCCTGGACCTGTTCGTCAAGCAGCTCCCCGGTAATCGGCGAGAACAACAGCGTCTCGAGCTGCGCATCGAAGCCGACGCGGCGGAAGCCCATCGAGAACTCGGCGCGATGCACGCGGCTGAACGGGTAGTGCAGGATCCCGCTCGCACCGGTGTTGTACTGCGTGACTCGCTGGGTCTGCTCCACGAACACTTGCTGGCCGTCAATGGTCGCCACGCCTTGCGCAAAGCCACCCGTCGCGTACGGCAGGTGATCGAACCCAAAGCCCCAGTTCCACCGCCGCGTGCGATTGAGATACATCGTCGAGACGCCGGTCTCTTCGACCCGATTCGAGGTCTGCACCGTCGCGCCAATCATGTGGTCGCCGAGCATGTCGCTGAACAGGAACGAAATGCCGCCGGCCGCATACGCGCCGAATTGATCGGCGCCGACGCCGATCGTCGGCTGGCTGATCGCATCGAGGGTGAGGCCGGGCTTGTAGTCCTGCACTTCATAGGGCTGCGGCGTCGGCAGCCCGGCCTGGCTGGATTCGAGCAGCTGCGCCACCGTGTCGGGCCGGCGATTGGCCGGCGGCAACACCGCCGCACTCATCGTCGGCGCCAGGGCGCCAACCGTGGCGGGACGCGACGTGTCGGTCGCATAAATGTTGTAGCGATCGTTTTCAAACACCGTGAAGACGATCGCCGGCGC
This sequence comes from uncultured Acidimicrobiia bacterium, assembly GCA_963784445.1. Taxonomy (GTDB): domain Bacteria; phylum Acidobacteriota; class Vicinamibacteria; order Vicinamibacterales; family UBA2999; genus 12-FULL-67-14b. Next base: position 890,187 of record CAWARO010000006.1, read on the forward strand.
CGCCGACGCGGCCGACATCGCGGGGGTCAGCGGCGTGATGCCGCTCACTCCCGACACGATGTTCGTGACGCGCGCCGCCGACCCGCTTGCCCTGAGCGGAGTCGAAGGGGTACTGCCCTGGCGATAGACGTTGGGGATGCCGTCCGGCGTGGCCACGAAATAGAGCGTGCCATCCGCCGCAAACTCCGGATTGGTGCTGCGTCCGGTCTCGAAGCCGGCGAACGCGCGAGGCCTGCGGGCGTCGATGGACATGGCCCCAATGCGGTAGTTGCCGGCGAACGATAACGATTCCAGATTCGAAGAGAACCGGTCCGTCACCCACACCAGCTCGCGGCCGTCGGGCGTCCACTCGGGATCGAGATCGGCGAACGCATCGTTGGTGAGCTGTTGCAGCTGCTTGCTCTCGAGATCGAACAGATACAAATCGAGCAACCCGCCCTTGAGCGCCGAGAACGCAATGCGGCGGCCGTCTGGCGACCATGCCGGGTTGTAGATCTCGCCGAGGTCGGCGAACTCGTGCTCGGCCTCGCGGCGGCCGCGATCCGCATCGACAATGGTCAACACCGGCTGGCCGGCGCTCAAGGCGGCAAACACGAAGCGCCGATTGTCGGGCGCCCAATCACCCGCCGAGCTCAGGAACTGCAGGCTGTCGAAGTGCGGGTCGCTCGTGGTCTCCACGAGCCGGCGGCCGATCTTTCCCGTGGCGACGTCGGCGACGAACATGTCGATCGAAAACAGCGATCGTTCGGAGAGAAACACGATCCGCTTGCCGTCGGGGCTGATCGCCGGCGAGAGGTTGATGTCGCCGCCGCCGGTCTCGCGCGTGATCAGCGGGCGACCGAACGCGCTTGGCGGCTTGGTGGTCTCGTAGACCGCCGCGAACGATCGCCGCGTGGCGTCGTGCCATTCCTTCGACAAGGTCGCCTTGTCGGTGCCGAGCACGGCGGCAATCGCCGTCTCGATGTCGCCCTCGGGGCCGGTGGCGCGCAGCATGTCGCCCACGGCGCGGTCGCCCCAACGGCCGGCCACGTACGCCCAGAAGGCGTGGCCGTACCGATACGGGAAGAAATCCGGGTCGTCGAGCCTGTCGATGGTCGGCATCGCATTGCGCGATGCCGCTTCACGCACCCACATCGCAGTGTTCGCGTCGATCGGACCGATCGACAGGTACTCGGCCATGCCCTCGATGAACCACAGCGGCAACGCCTGCAGGCCCGGGCCAATCGGCCGGCCTTGCAAATCCGTTTGCGCCGCCATGTCGTACTGAAACGCGTGAACGAGCTCGTGGCCAAGCACGTGATCGGTTTCGGCAAGACCGCCGGCAAACGGCAGAATGACGCGACGTTTCGCGCTCTCCGTCACGCCGCCGGTGCCCTCACCAATTTCGCCCGACAGAGTGTTGGTCTGCTGGAAGTGCGGATGCGCCGCATACAGAATGAGCGGCTGGCGGCCCCGCAGCTCGTGTTGCAGCAGCTTGGAGATTCGGGAGTACCAACGCTCGGCCAGGCGCGCGGCGATGGCCACTGCGGCTTCTTCTTCGGGGTAGTGATAGATGTCGAAGTGCTCGGTGGCGAGCACCTTGAAGTCGAACTTCTCGTACTGGACCTTATTGCGTCCGAAGTATTGGGCATTCAAAGGTGCGGCAGACAACAGCGCAAATGTCGCCGCCAGCAGAACCGTAACGCGGAAATGCATACACACCTCGACCTCCCGAATTTGCAAGAAGTACGCCCCTTCGACTCGCTCAGGGCAAGCCCTTTGCATCTGAAGGGCTTGGAGGCATCTCAACAATGAACCTGAGAGACAAGTACAACCACGCGATCCAGGTGGCCAAGGGCTACCACATGCAGGGTTCCGCCGAAGAGCGGGACGGCAAGCTGTATTTCAAGGGCCTGGTGAAGAACCAGGACGAGGTCAACAAGATCTGGGACGCCATCAAGACCGTTCCTGATTGGCGTACCGACGTCATCGCTGAGGTGAAAGTCGATCCCAACGCGCCGGCCGCGACGGCCGCGCACACCTACACCGTCAAGTCCGGCGACACGCTGAGCAAGATCGCCAAGGAACATCTCGGCAATGCCAACGCCTACATGGAGATTTTCGAAGCCAACAAAGATCAGCTCAGTGATCCGGATAAGATCAAGCCTGGGCAGGTGCTGAAGATTCCCACCACGGCGTAGACCGAAGGGGTCTGACCCGCCACCGATTGTCACCGATTCGACACCGATTTAATCAGTGCCTCATCGGTGTCAATCGGTAGCGGTCAGATTCTGGAGTGTTCATGACTGAAAAACAGCAAATGTTGTGGCTCTTCGTGCTCGCTGCGCCGGTTGCGTGCGTGGCGTGGACGGTAACGCACGAGGAAGTGTTTTCGGAGTTTCACGACTGGAGCGCGAAGAAGAGCCGCACGGCGCGCACCCTGCTCGCGCGAAAGTTCTTCTACTTATTCACGTGTGAGTATTGCTTCAGCCATTACGTAGCCGCCGCCGTGGTGTGGATGACCGGCTATCGGCTGCTCGTGCCCGGCTGGCGTGGGGCGCTGCTCGCCTGGTTCACCCTGGTGTGGGTGGCGAATGTTTATATGAGCCTGTTCGGCAGGCTCCGCCTCGACATCAAACGAGAGCGCGTGGAAATCAAGGTCGAGGAAAAGGAAGCTGAACTGAAGTTCAGGCGACGCTCGTCGTAGATCGCCGGTCGCAAAGCCGCTGCAACTCCGCGGCCAGCACGTCCGGGTTGCACGGCTTGAAGAAAAACGCCGCAAGTCCTTCGCGCTTCGCCCGCGACCGCACGGCCTCCGTGGCGCACGCGGTCAACATCACCACCGGAATATCCTTTGTCCGGGTATCCGACGCAAGCTTCTGAATGAGATCCCAGCCATCGCCATCGGGCATCGCGAGATCGGTCACGATCACGTCAGGACCGAGCTCGCAAGCGCGGTCGAACGCGGCATCGCCGCCTTCGGCGACCGCCGCATCGAAGCCTTGGCTACGCAGGACAATCAGGCTCATTTGACGCGTATCTTCGTGGTCGTCGACCATCAGTACGCAGTACGGGCGTCCGCCATTCGGTGCTGCTTGCATTGTGAGAGACAATTCACAATAACTCAGCCGGTTGTAACCGAACGTAAATTTCATGGAACTTTTGCGTCAGATTCTGGTCAAACCCACATTAGCCGGGCCGTTAATAACCGAACCGAACTTGTCAAAACGCGAGCCATGGCACGGGCAGTCCCACGTCTTTTCCGCAGGATTCCACGCCACTATGCACCCAAGATGGGTGCAGACGGCCGACCGTTCGTGCAACTCGCCGGTGGCGTCGCAGTACACGGCAACTTTTAGGGCACCGCGCCGAATTACGGCTCCCGAATCCTTCGCGATCTGATCGGCCGACTCGACATCCCCTCCCGTCAGGTAGTCGGCGTACTGCGCCGCCGTGTTGATGGCTTCTTTGGCGTACTCCGCTGAAGCGCGCAACGTGATGCGGCCGGGATCATAAAGCGACTCCCATGCGTTGTGGCGGCCAAGGATCAGATCGGTGATGAGCATGCCGGCAATCGTGCCGTGTGTCATGCCCATGCCGGAGTCGCCGGTCACGGCGTAGACGTTCTTGTGATCCATGGGATTGCGGCCGATGAACGCGAGACCGTCGACCGTTTCCATCACCTGCCCCGCCCACATGTACTGCACCTCGCCCATCGAGGGGAACCGCTCGCGCGCCCACGCTTCGAGACGCGGATGGCGTTGCTCGATGTCGTCGGCCTGCCCGCTCTTGTGATCCTCGCCGCCGACGATCAGCAGATCGTGGTCGGCATCGATCGGCTGCAGGCGGACGTAGTGATACGGATCGCCGGTGTCCCAGTAGAGCGCCGCCGTCACGGCGTTGCGCGGCACGCGCGCGCCGATCACATACGTCATGTAGGGCGCCTGCTTGGTGTGAATCACCACCAGGTCGTTGATCGGCACATTGGTGGCGACCACGACATGGCCTGCGCGCACCGTGCCGCGTTCGGTGGCCACTTCGGCGTTCTCACCTCCGGTGACCTTGGTCGCGTGCGTGCCCGCATAGATGCGCCCGCCGCCGCGCTCGATCGCCTGCGCCACACCGGTCAGGTACTTGAGCGGATGAAACTGCGCCTGGTTCGGGAACCGCAGGCAGGGACCGGTATCGAACGCGAGCGGCGCGCGCCCGATCTTCACGACATTGTGAAGTCCGGCGCGGTGCGTGGCCTCGAGCTCGCGGTCAAGATACTCCTCATCATGCTCCGGCGCGCAAAACAGGTAGCCGTCGAGGCGCGTGAAATCGCACGCGATGCGCTCACGCGTCACGATGCTTTCGATGCGGTCGATGGCGGCGGTGTGACTCTCCCCGGCGAGCCTGGAACCGCGCTCGCCGTGCAGCCGCTCGATATCCAGATACCGGTCGTCGAGTGCGTTGGCCAGGTGCGCCGTCGTCACGCCGGTCATGCCGCTGCCGATCGCGCCATCGTCGAGCACGACGACCGACTTCCCAACCTGGGTAAGCAAGTAGGCAGTGGTAAGTCCCGAGATACCCGCGCCGACGATGCAGACGTCGGCGGCGGTGTCGGAAGTGAGGGGTGCGTATGTTGGAAGCTGGGCGGTGGCGGCCCATACGGAGGTGTGCGTAGGCGGCATACCCTCCGGCAAGCAAGAACTCAGCCCGCCTCCGCTAAAGCTTCGGCGAGGCAGGCTCCAAGGCCGCTTTCACGGACCGCAGCACGTCCGGATCACCTGGAAAACCCCGAAATGTTTTCTCCGCGACCTTCTTCCCATCCACCCAAACGCTGAGCTCGCCTCGGCCGCCGGGCTCGAGGTCGCTGTCGACGCCGGCGTCCTGCTTGATGAGCGCCGCCACACGGGAGGCGCGCGGCAGGTAGTTTCAAGCCACGCAGTAGCGGATGCGGACCCTGTTCATTCGTCCAGTGTACGATAAGCGGATGGCCGCACTGCTGGAAGCGATTGAGATCAAGCGTAAGTCCTATTTCGAGTACGAGAACGCGCCCTATCACTGCCTCGATGTGGAGGTCTCAAAACCCACGGCCCGCGGCGGACAGACACTGGTGCGCTTGAAGATGCGAAACCTGATTACCCGTGCCGTCTTCGACAAGACCTTCAAGGCCGGCGAAAAATTCGCCGAGCCGGACCTGGTGATGTCGGCCGTCACCTTCACGTATGCCGACGGCGACGGCTATCACTTCATGGACCAGGAGACGTTCGAAACGTTGACGCTGAGCGCCGACACGCTGGGTGAGGATCGCGGCCTGCTGGTGGACAACGTCGAAGCGCAGATCCATCGCTACAACGGCCAGCCGATCGGCATCGTGTTTCCGCCGCACGTCGAGCTGACGGTGACGAGAACGGAGATGGGCGTGCGCGGCAACACGGCGAGCGGCAGCGTGACCAAGACCGCGGTGCTCGAGACGGGGCTGGAGATCCAGGTGCCGCTCTTCATCAAGGAAGGCGAAAAGGTGAAGGTGCATACCGAGACGCGGGCCTTTGCCGGACGAGCCTAGACGCCGGCGTCGAGCGGAGACGGCGGCTGTCGCGCTGGGGTTCTGTGCGTTGACCGTCGCGGCGAGCTGGCCGCTCCTCGACCCGCGAATGAACGTGGTGCCTGATTCTGACGACGGGTACTTCAGCGTATGGCGGTTGGCGTGGTTCGCACATCAATTGCCGCTCGATCCTCGACACTTATTCGACGCCAATATCTTCCACCCTGCCACAGCCACGCTGGCGTTCTCGGACGCCATGCTGATGGTCGGGGCGTTCGGCTCGCCTTTCATCTGGCTCGGAGTCAGCCCCGGACTGACGCACAACCTGCTGTTAGGCGCGGCGTTCGTGACGTCAATGTGGTTCGCATATCTGTTGGTGCGAGACTTGACGCGCTCTTCAGCAGCTGCGTGGCTCGCGGCGATCATCTTTGGCCTGGCGCCGTACAGATTCGCGCACATCAGCCATCTCGAATTGCAATGGGTGATGTGGATGCCGTTGAGCCTGTGGCTGCTGCACCGGTTTGTCGAGGCGCCGACGTCCCGCAGGGCGCTCGCGATTGGTGCAACCGTCGCGAGCCAGACGCTGTGCAGTATCTATTACGGCGTCTTCCTATCCTTCTACCTGGCGACGGCATGGCTGGCTCTCGTTGCCATTCACGCGACCACGCGTCGACGCCTCGTCTTGCTGACGCCATTGGCGATTGTCCCGTTGCTGGCGGTGGCTCTGATCTATGGGCCACCCTATTCCCGAACGCGCGCCGAGCAAGGCGCGCGCGCAGTGGCGGAGATGGTCGATTACAGCGCGACACCGGGAGATTTTCTGCGGGTGCCGCCTTTGAACTGGCTCCGCGGCACACCCGACAGCGGTCCGAAGCCCGATGAGCGCAGTCTCTACCCGGGTATAGCAGCAGTGCTGCTTGCGGCCGCCGCATTTCTGCCGCCGGTGACGCGGGTCGCTTGGATGTACTTGGGATTGACGGCGCTGTCGGTTGATGCGGCCCTTGGCATGCACGGTCTGTTGTTTCCCTGGCTGCAGCAAGTGGTCCCACTCCTCTCCAGCCTCCGATCGTCCGCCCGTTTTGGCGTATTCGTCCTGCTCTCGCTGTCAATTCTTGCAGGCCTTGGCGCCGCCAAAATCTTTAGGGCACGGCCACGTTATGTCACGGCGATCGGCGTGATGGCCACGCTCGTCTGCCTGCTGGAATATTGGTCCGCACCGGTGAGCGTGCGTCCGAATCAAAGCCATCCACCGGAGGCTCATCAATGGCTGTCGCATCAACCGCCGGGGACGGCGATTGTCGAACTGCCGGTTCCAAAGGGCGAGGCGCTGTGGCTCTACGAGACAACGTATCAGGTCCGTTCGACGCACCATTGGCTGCGGCTGGTCAATGGCTACAGCGGGTTCGCGCCGGAGCAGTACAGGCAGACGCTGGAGGACTTGCGTGCGTTCCCGGATGCCAGGTCGATTGACCGGTTGCGTCAGCTCAATGTGCGATTCGTCCTGATCAATCGCGTGCATTACACCGAGGAAGAGTTCAACAGCATGCTCGCCGCCATCATGGCGTCACCATTGTTTTGGCCGCCACGAGCGTTCGGCCCGGCCGAAGATCAAATCCTGATCGCTGAGCTGAAGGAAGGCCCAGGGGCCTAGATGAAGAGCCGAAGAAAGATCTTCACGAACGGTGAGGTGGTGATGTCGCCACGTTCAAGGTTGTAGCCCGCCGTCAGGCCGTCGCTATTGGCCAGCAGAATCAGCGTCAGACGCTTGGACGGCATCTTCAAAATCAACGCCGAACCGGCATCCGGGATGTGGCCGAAGGTCCAGACCAGGTCTATCCCTGACGATTTCTGGACGAACCATCCGAGGCCGGTCGGCATCGGGGTGCGCAGATTGGGGTTCGCCGGGTCCTGAAGCACGGTGTTCGTCCACATCTGTCTCAGGGTGCTTCGATCGAGCGGGACGTTATCGTCATCATCGAGCTTGCGCTCGAAGGTCGACAGATCGTACGCCGAGGCGACGAGACCGGCGGCGGCGTCGAGGCCATACGTCGGATATTGCGAGCGTGTGTGCTGCCCGGTTCTGCGGTCGATGCGGTACGGCACCGCGGCTTCACGCAGCACCGAGTCGTAATACCTGACCGCGGCCTCGGTGAACAGCTCACGCGCCTTTGCGCCTTCAGGCAGATTCAGATCAAGACCCGGCACCGATCTCGTCATGCCAAGCTGATCGAGCACTTCAACCGCCGTGGCCACGCGAAACGGCAATCGGATGCATTTTTCGAGGACGGGCGTCAGGCCGGCGAACTTGACCGCGTCGTACTCGTATCGCCCCGTCGATGCATGCGCGAGCACATGTCGAATCACTGCGCCGGGATCGGAAAAGTTGGGCGTCAAATTCCCCATCAACTGATCGATCTGAAATCCGTAGCGATCGATGCAGATGCCGAACAACACGCCGGTCACGGCCTGCGTGACGCCGCCAACCGGATATGGAGTGTGAATCGTGGCCGGCGTCCGGTTCTCGACGTCCGAAAATCCGTAGCCGCGCTGCCACTCGATGACCCCGTTCCTCAGGATCAGTGCCGACATGCCCGGCATCCCAATCTCCTGCGCCAGCGGCTCGAGATAGCGCTCGAACACCCGGTAGGGAAACTCCTGAGCAGACCCCTTCTGGACTGGTAAAATGGTGATACCGAGGGCGACGAGGGCAAAAAATAGCCTGTATTTCATCGACTTTTTGGGGTCTCCACCATCATATATCGGCCGTTTGAGCCGATACGTATGTTAGAGTCTCCCCGGTCAACGTTTTTGATGCTTGCAGCTCGTCTGTACATTCGTAGTTCCAGTATCGCCGTAATCACGCTCGCCTTCTTGGCGGCAACGGCGGCGACCGCCTATGCGCAGGATGGCACCAACACGCTTCGCGTGCGTCCGCTCGTTCGCGATGGCCAGGTGCTGGTGACGTTCGCGCTCGATGGCGGATTGACCGACGAAATGAAGGCCGTGGTGTCGAGCGGCCTGCGCACGGTGTTCACCTACACCGTGGAACTCAAACTCAAAGTGCCGGCGTGGGCCGATCGCACGGTGGCCACTGCGGTGGTCTCGACTAGCGTGGACTACGACAACCTCACGCGGCGTCACACGGTTTCGCAGGCGAGGAATGGCCGCGTCGAGCAATCGTTCGTAATCGAGGATCCGGCGAAGGTCGCGCAGATGGTGACCAACTTCGAGCGCCTGCCGCTCTTCGAGACCAAGCAACTCGAAGCGAATCGCGAGTACCACGTGCTCGTGCGCGCCGACGCCCGTCCGCGCAGCAGCGCGGCGCTCTGGCCATGGTCCGGCACGGCAAGCGGCTTGGCACGCTTCACGTTCATCCCCAACAACTGATAGTTACCGCCGACGCTGACAGGCGCGCGGCGCGACGTGCGAGAATCACGCACGCCACTTTCCGCGACGGCCGCGAGCAGGACCGTGCTATTCGCTCCGCAGGGCGCGAACCGGATCGATTCGGGTCGCGCCTGCGGCGGGGATGAGATTCGCGAGAGCCGCAACCAGCAACATCACGACGGCGGCCGCGCCGAATGCGATCGCATCAACGGCGCTCACGCCGTACAACATCGAGCCGAGCAGGCTGCCGGCGGCGGTGGCGAGCAATCCACCGATCACCAGTCCGGCGACGGCCAGCCGCCCGCCTCGCGCCGCCATCGTCCGCAAGATCTCGCGGCGCTGCGCGCCAAGCGCCATCCGAATGCCAACTTCCCGCGTGCGGCGGCTCACCGAGTAGGCGACAACGCCATACAACCCGATCGCCGCAAGCACGAGCGCGACAGCGCCGAATGCGACGTGTACGGCGGCGCCGATCTGCGTCGGCAGCATTGTCGTGGCGGCGATCTGCTCGGCCGTAACGTCTTCAGTGAAGACGATGCCTGGTTCGAGTGACCAGAGCGCCTGCCGCAGCATCGGCAGCGCCTGCGCCGCCGGCGTCGACGTCCGGATGACAAGACCCACGGACACGTCGCCGCCGCCATTCGGAATGTCGGCTACGTGCAGGTACGGACGCGGCAGTTCGCCAACGGATCGGACCTTGTGATCGCGCGCAACACCAACGATCTCGCGTGGCGGGCTGTCGTACCCGTTCGTGAAAATCTCCCGTCCGACGGCAGATTCGCTGGGCCAATACCGGCGCGCAAAGGTCTCGTTGACGATCGCGACGCGGCGGCCGCGATCGTCCGCCCTGAACGCGCGGCCCTCGACGATCGGCACGCCGACGGTAGCGAAGTAGTCGATGCCGACCGCCGCCGAATCGATCGGCGTGTCCTGATCGGTCGCGGAGTGGTAGCCCCGGACCTTGACGCCCTCCATATTGATGTCCGGCGCCAACGGCAACCGCGTCGCGGTCGACACGGCGGTCACGCCCGGCAAGCCGCGCAGCGTCTCGAGCGCGCGATCGCGAAAGGCCGCCGCGCGCTCATCGTCGTAACCGTTCATGCCGAGATTGAACGTTACGGAAGACAGCGGGCGCGGGTCGTAGCCGAGATCGGTGGCACGCGCCACCAGCAGGCCGCGGGCCAGTAACGCTCCGACGACGAGCAGCACCATCGAGATCGCGAGTTGTCCGATGACGAGGATGTCGCGCATGGACAGGCGCGAGCGCTCGTCGCCTTCGGCCGACGCCCTGAGCGCGGGCACGAGCACAGGCTTCGACGCGGACCACGCGGGAGCAAGGCCAAACACGACAGCCGTGCCCGCCGACGCCGCGACAGCGAAGAGGAGCACCGCCCCGTCGATGCTGAAATCGAATGCGACGCGGATTGGGAAGACGTCCGTTGCCGCTAGGCCCTGTAGCGCGCGCGTCGCCCACCACGCGATCACCACGCCGCCCGTCCCACCGGCCACCGCGAGAATGACACCCTCGGACAGCAGCTGTTGGATCAGCCGGCTTCGCGACGCGCCGATCGCCGCGCGGATCGCAAACTCGCGGCGGCGTGCGCTCGCCCGCGCAAGTAACAGTCCGGCGACATTGCCGCACGCGATCAACAGCACGAGTCCGACGGCCGCAAACAGTCCACCGCTCGCCGCCTGGAAGTAGCCATCGAGCATTGGATGAAAACGTACGCTCGTGGCAGGCACCACGCTGGCGGTGACATCTTTATTGGTGTTCGGGTAATCGGCTCTCAGGCGGGCATAGAGCGTCTCGATCTGCGCGCGCGCCTGTTCGAGCGTGTGACCGTCCTTCAACCGGCCCTTGACGAGGAGCCAACGATTGCCACGTCGTGTCAGCCGAGTCGTGCCTGGATCATTGTCGGTGGTGGCCTGCATGCCCGAGAACACAAACCGATCGACCATCATCAACGGCACCCAGAAATCGGCTGCGATGCCCGGCAGGTTTCCGGTGAATTCGCGCGAGGCGACGCCGATGACGGTGTAGTCAATGCCTGAGATCTTTACTGTCTGCCCGATCGCGCTCGGCGATCCGCCCAGCGTGCGTTGCCACAAGCCATAACTCGCGACGATTACCGGCGAAGCGTTAGGAGTGACGTTCTCATCCGGACTGAAGCTTCGCCCGAGCTCGAGCGGAATGCCGAGCAGACCAAAGTAATTGGCGGTGACGGTTTCGCCCGTGATCAGCGCTCCGCGCCCTCCGGAAGCAATAATGCCGCGCACATAACTGCTGCCGGCGACACCCGCAAGCGCGTCGACACTGCGTTCGATGTCCTGGAAGTCCGGGTAGGACGTCGTCAGTTGCGGGTAGTCCTTGCTGAGGCCGCTGTAGATCTCGACGAGGCGATCGGGGCGCTCGAGCGGCTGGCCACGCAGCAGCACGGCGTTGACCACCGAGAAGATCGCGACGTTGAGGCCGATGCCGAGTGACAGCGATCCGATCGCCGCCGCGGCAAATACCGGGCGCTCGATCAGTTGCCGGACGCCGAAACGGAGATCGCGCAGGAACGCACCCATCAGGAAGGTTTACGCGTACGGCCCCGGCTCGGTTCGCGCCTCCCCTACTTCCTCGGCCGGCCCGGAATCGGAATCGGGCCCGCCTTCTTGACCTGACTCCAGATCCGTCGCCCAACCTTGTCGGCTTCCGCAACGATCGCGGCCTCGTCCACGGTGAGCACCTTGCGATCGCGCATCACGAACTGGCCGTCGATCATGGACGACTCGATGTCGGAGCCTTGGCCGTTGTGGATCCAGGCCGACAGGAACCGGCCGGCCGGCACGAGATGCGCTCGCAGCGTGTCGACGACGAGCAGATCGGCTTTCTTGCCGACTTCGAGTGTGCCATTCGTTTTCGACTGCCGGACGGCCTGCGCGCCACCGAGCGCGGCGTCTTCGAGCATGTCTTCCGGCTGCGGCCGCACGCCCGGAAACGGATCGTTGCGATCGATGCGTTCCGTGATCATGGCGATCCGCATCACTTCGAACACGTCGTTGGTGTTGTTGTCGGTGCCGAGCGCAATCGGGCATCCCGCCGCGCGCAGCTTGTGAATCGGCGGGATCACGCCGCGGTTAGCAGCCATCGCCGCCTGGTGCGACACGATCGTCCGCGTCTTGCCCAGCAAGGCGACGTCGGCATCGTCGACATAACGGCAGTGCGCGGCGAACAGCCGCGGCCCGAGATAACCGTGCTTCGCGAGGAACGCTGGCGGCGTCATGCCGTGATGCTTCTTCATGAAATCGACTTCGGCGCGGCTTTGCGACAGATGGATGGTGTAGCCGAGGTCATGCTTCTCCGCAAACGCGCGCACCGCCTGCATCAATTCGGGCGACGAGGTTTCGGCGAGCGACGCGGCGGGAAACACGCTGATGCGTCCGCTGTTGGTGCCGTGCCACTTGCTGAAGAGATCGTTGATACGCTGCATGCCTTCATCGCGCAGCTTGGCGGAAAAGCGCGGCGTCTCGCCTTTGGCGAGTCCCTCGGGCGACAACGGCCCGGGCACGTTCTCGCTGTCGCGAACGCCTTCCGCAAACACCCATCGCAATCCAGTCTTCGAGAGCGAGCCGGCATGACGGCCAATGTTGCTCGAAAACTCGACCATCGTCGTCGTCCCGGTACGAATCGCTTCGAGCGCACCGACCATCACCATCACGGTGGCTTCTTCGCCTTGCAGGAGGCTGCCCGCCCTCACCGCGAGTTTCGCGGAATTGGGAAAGCCAAAGTCTTCATTGAAGCCGCGTTCCAGCGTGGCGCCAAGATGGGCGTGACAGTTGACGAGGCCCGGCACGAGGGCCTTGCCGCGCCCGTTGTAGACATCCGCGTTCGGATACTGCTTCAGGATGGCATCCGTAGCTCCGATCGCGGCGATGCGGTCGCCCTGCACCGCGAGCGCAACATCTTCCTGAACGGAATCGGGATTGATCACCATCGTGTTGGCAAACACAACGGCGCGGCCGGCGGGCTGTTGTGCCTGCACGCCGCGTGAATCGAGTAACAGGGCGGCGGCAGTGGCTCCGGCGCCGGCAAGAAGTTCACGACGGGTCAGGTCAGCGCTCATGCGGCTGATTATGGGCAACCGAGTTCAAGGGTTCAAGGGGTTCAAAAGAACTTTTGAACTCTTGAACCTTGCGCGTATCATTGTACTAGTGTATTAGTACTACTGTCGAGTGAGACGAGGAGGGGCGCGTGGAAATGTTGCTGCAGGACCTTCGTTACGCCGTGCGAATGTTGCGTCGCAGCCCCGGATTCGCTGCGGCGGCGATCCTGTCGATGGCGATGGGCATCGGCGCCAATACCGCGATCTTCAGCCTGATCCATACGCTGCTGTTGCAGCCGCTGCCGGTACAGGCGCCGGAGGAACTGGTCGAGCCCATCAGCTGGCTTCCCGAGTCGGATTCGCCGCGCGCGAACGCGTTCGCATGGAAGCACTACACGCATTTCCGCGACCACGCGCGGGCGTTCTCCAGCCTCATCGCCGTGTCGCCGGCACGGCTGCAGGCAAGCAGTGGTGCCGGCGCAATCGAAAGTATCGAGGCGGAGTATGCCGTCGGCGCCTTCTTCCCGACGCTGGGTCTGCAGCCGGCGCTCGGGCGTTTGCTGGGCCCCGACGATGATCGTGCCGAGGCGCCGGGCGCGGCGGTGATCAGCTGGGCGTATTGGCAGCGCCGCTTCAACGGCGACCCTGCAGTGATCGGTCAGTCAATGCTGCTCAACGGCGCGCCGGCAACCATCGTCGGCGTCACCCCCCGCGCGTTCTTCGGCTTGCAAGTGGGCCTCAGCAAGGATGTCTGGGTGCCGTTCGCGATGGAGTCGCGCACGCAGCAACCGAGCCGCCTCGCGGACGGCTCACTGAGGGTCCAGATCATGGGACGGCTGCAGCGCGGGGTGTCGCCCGCGCAGGCAGAGGCCGAGATGCGGGTGCTCGACCGGCAGCGGATCGAGGATCTCGTCAAGAACGCGCCATTCTGGCGAGGGGTCCAGCTGATGATCGAGCCGGCGAGCTCCGGATTCGCCGGACGGCGCGATCTGTTCGCGGGGCCGCTCGTGATGTTGATGGCCGTCGTCGCGGCGCTGCTCTTGATCGCGTGCGCGAACGTCGCAACGCTGCTGCTTGCGCGCGCGTCGGCGCGGCAGCGCGAGATCGCCGTCCGCGTGGCGATTGGCGCCGGCCGCGGCCGCCTCGTCCGGCAACTGCTGACAGAGTCGCTGCTGCTGTCCGGGATCGGCGGCGCCCTGGGCATCGTCCTGGCGATTGCCGGCGGCAACCTCCTCATGCGCGTGCTGCTCTCGGGACGCCTGCCGCCCGGCTTCCCCGCGGGATTCAATATCCAGATACAAGCGGACTGGGTCGTGCTCCTGTTCACCGCTGCCGCAGTGCTCGTCACCGGTGTGCTGTTCAGCCTGGCGCCGGCAGCGCACGCCTGGTCCACGGCGCCGATGGGCGCGCTACGCGAGGGAATGCCGGGTGGCGACACGCCGCGACGCCGCCGTTTCGGCCACGGGCTCGTAACCGCGCAGGTCGCGCTCTCCGTCGCGCTCTTGAGCGCTGCCGGGCTACTGCTCGGTCACGTCGCGCGTCTCAAGGATGTGGACACCGGCCTTCACCGCGAGCGGATGCTGCTCGTGACGCTGGATCCGGCGCGCAGCGGCTACGAACGGCCGCAGCTGTTTCTTCCGTATCGGATGCTGCTCGACCGCCTCGAGGCGATGCCCGGCATCCAGGCGGCGACCGTGAGCGCAGTCACGCCGATCCAGGGGCCCGGCGCAGCGCGGTTCGTCGACGTGGCAGGTTTCGAGGAAGCGCCTGAGGCGAAGAAATACATCCCCATCAACTGGGTCGGCCCGCGCTACTTCGAGACCTACGGCACGCGGCTGATCGCCGGCCGCGAATTCGGGTTCGACGACATCGGGCGGCCGCGCGTCGCCATCGTCAATCAGGCGATGGCGCGCTACTACTTCGGCGCGGAAAATCCGATCGGCAAACGGTTCACCTTCACCGGACGAGACGGCATGTACGAAATCGTCGGGCTCGTCGACGATGTCAAGTACCAGCAGTTGACTGACGCCGCTCCGCGCACAATCTACATCCACGCGTTTCAAGAACCGCGAATGTTCACCGACATACTGTCGATCCGTACCAGCGCCGCGGAGACGGCGGTGGCGGCGGATGTCCAGCGTGTGGTGCAGGACGTGCTGAAGACCGGTGCGGTGGCGAAGGTCACGACGCTCGATCGTCAGATGGATGCGTCGATCGCCATAGAGAGAACGATCGCACTGCTGTCGGCGTTCTTCGGCGTGCTCGGCGCGCTGCTGGCCGCGTTGGGTCTCTACGGACTGCTCGCCTACACCGTCGGTCGCCGCACGCGCGAGATCGGCATTCGTATGGCGCTCGGCGCCAGCCGCGGCGACGTCCTGCGCATGGTGCTGCGCGGCGCGGTGATACTGGTGGTCGTCGGCGTCGTGGCCGGGACGCCGGTGGCGTTCTGGGGACAGCGCGTGGCCGCGCAGGCGCTGCCCGGCTTCACCGTGGATCCGCGGCTGCCGATCGCCATCTCGGCGACCGAAATGCTGACTCGTGGCGCTGGCGGCCGCATACCTCCCAGCGCTGCGCGCGGCGCGTGTCGATCCGGCGGCGGCGCTCAAACAGGACTGAACCAAAGTGAACCCTTGAACTTCTTGAACATTTGAACTATTGAACCTTAGTGTCGTCCTCGAGACTGGTGTACTCAACACAAGGCGGCCGCACCTGCGTGAAGTGCGGTTGGCCGCTGTCGAATTGCCAGTGCAGCAAGACGCTCACCGCCGGTAAGGCCGCCGTCCCCGATCGCGTGGTCGCGAAACTCCGCATGGAGAAGAAGGGACGCGGCGGGAAGACGGTGACGGTGGTTTTTGGCCTGCCCGCCAATGACGAGTTCTTGAAATCCTTGTGCGCCGACTTGAAGCGCGCGTGCGGCTGCGGCGGAGCCATGACTGAAGATGGCGTTGAGCTACAGGGCGACCTTCGCGATCGCGTCCGCGCTCACCTCGAGAAGAAGGGATTCATCGTCAAGGGCTGAACGCCCTGAGCGAGATGTGGTCTGGCCGACGGCCAGACCACATCGAGTCGAAGGGCTGGTACAGCAACCGCACCGCAAACTGCAGCTGACGCGGTTGATAGAACGTGTCGGTCGAGCTCGCCGGCTGCAGATACGTGCTCGCCGTGACGATGCCGTTGTAGTTGGTCAGGTTCTTCGTGTTCAGGATGTTGAAGGCTTCGACGATGGGCTGCACGCGCACACGGTTGGTGATGTTGAAGGTTTTCGTCGCCCGCAGGTCGAGCTTGTAGTCGTTCTTTTCGGTGTACTCGCTGTTGCGGGGCACGGTGCGGCCGGTGGCGTCGAGCCAGCGGCCGGCGCCGCTGCCGAACGGATCGAGCGTGGTCCGCGTGTTGATCGGGCGCGTCGAGCCGACAAAGAAAATCGTCGACAGCTGGACATCCCACGGGAACATCGTCGAGGCATTGGTGACGAACCGGTGCCGTTGATCGCTCGCCGAGACCGACCATTCGTCGGCGAGGTTGAACGGGTTGGTCACGCCGTCGAAGCGATTGCTCTCGTGATCGCTGTAGGTCCACGACAGCGTGTAGCTGCCCGACACGTCCGACCGCGCCCACTCGGGCCCGATCCGGCGGCCCTGGAAGCCGAATTGGAAACCGTCGTACTCCGACGCCGCCGTCGTTTCATACCGCGTGATGTCGTTGTACTGCGGATACGGACGGCCGCGGCCGCTGGTCGTCGGATGGATCGGCAAGTGTGTCACCGGATCCTCGAAGAAGTTGATACTCCTGGCACGCGGCTCGTTGAAGCCCTCGGTGTGGATGTAGTCCATCTGCAGCGACATCTGCGAGCCAATCTGCTGAGCGATGCCGACCGACACCTGATCCTGCGTGGGCGTCTTGTAATCATTCGCGATCGTCACGATGTTGCGGGGCAGGTTCTGAGCCTTGATTTGCTCGAAGGTGATACCGCCCAGCGGATTCGTGTAGGACGGATTCAGCACCGTCTGGCTGGCGAACTGGAACAGCAGCGAGCGGCGCTCGTTGCTCGAGATGTTCAACAGCACCTTGTCGAAGTTGCGTCCCCAACCGCCACGAACCACAGTTCGCCCATCGCCCCTGAGGTCGTAGGCGAAGCCGAGACGCGGCGCGACGTTGTTGTAGTCGCCGCGCTTCTCTCCGGGTTCGATCGGGCTCTGCAGGTCAGTGTTGACGGTGCCCAGCTCGATGTCGTAGCGGAACCCGAGGTTCAACGTCAGTTTCGGCGACACCACCCAGTCGTCCTTGAAGAACGCGCCGTAGGTGTTGTTCAGGATGTGGTACGACGGATCGCCGAGGACCACCGAGTACCGGTTCGGCGCCGGGTAGGTGCTCGGATCGTTCGGGTCGCGCGGATCGGTGGAGAACGTGTAGGACGCGCCCCACGGCTCGGCGCTGGGGAACGCACCGTCGTAGTCCGGCTGGAAGAACTGCACGCCGGTCTTCAAGGTGTGCTGGCCGTGCCACGACGGGATGAAGTAGCTGAGCGAGTTGTTCACCTGCAGGTTGAACTCCGTCCACCACTGCGGCGAGTTGGTCGGCGAGCCGATGATGATCGACGGGAACGTGTGCAGCGCCATGGCCGAGTTCGACACCAGCTGGTTGTCGATCGCCGAGAACCCGGCACGAATTTCGTGAACCATCTTGTTGGTGATCACCCAGGTGTGGCCGGCCGACAGGTCGGTGTTCTTCGAGGGGCGGCTATAGCCGCCGGAGAGCGCAGTGCGCTCGCCGACGCCGACGTTGATCTGCTCCCAGTCGTATTTCGACGACCGCACGAACACCCGGTGCGCCTGCCCCAGCCCCACGTCGATCCGGCCGGTGGTGTAGTGGCGCGTGATGTCGTTGCTCGCCGACACGTCCATGGCCGCAAAGCCGGTCTTGGGAATCGCGGTGACGGCGCGGTTCTGGTACTCGTAGCTGGCGAAGAAAAATGCGCGATCCCGCATGACCGGCCCGCCGACGTTGACGCCGTTCTGCTTTTCACTGAATGGCTGCACGGTATTGGTGAAGAAGTTCGGCGCATCGCCAAGATCGCTGTCACGAATGAAGGTGAACGCGGAGCCGCGAAACTGATTGGTGCCGGACTTGGTGACGGCGTTGATCACCACACCCGCAGCACGGCCGTACTCGGCGTCGTAGCGATTGGTGATGACCTCGAACTCCTGGATGTTTTCCTGGCTGTAGCCCTGGTTCGAGCCGCCGCAGCACGTGCCGCTGACGTCGATGCCGTCGACCTGGTATTTCGCCATGTCGCCGCCGGCGAACCCCGCACGCACCGTTCCGGGGTTGCCACGGGCGCCTGGCACCAGCGCCACCAGATCCAGCCAGTTGCGGCCGTTCAGAGGCAGGTCCTGCACCTGGCCGGCGGTGATGCGGCCGGCGAGCTCGGATTTCTGCGAGTCGACGAGCGGTGCTTCACCGGTGACGGTGACCGTCTCCTGAACGGTCGTGAGCTGCATGGTGAAACTCAACAGCGCCGACTGCCCCACCTCGAGGCGCAAGTTCTCGCGAATCACGCTCGTAAACCCCGCGAGCTCGAGTTGCACACGATATACACCGACCGGCAGGGCCGGCATCAGAAACAGGCCGCTGTCGGAGGTGACCGTGGTCCGCACCGTACCGGTGTCGACGTGCGTGGCAGTCACGGTCACGCCCGGCAGCCCGCCCCCGCTTTGATCGACCACCGTGCCCCTGAGTTCAGACTGACTGGTTTGCGCGGCTGCCGGAACGCTACCGACGACCGCGATGAGAAAGATGGGAAACGCCGCGAGGATTACCCGAAGACACATTCTGCGCATATGGTCCTCCGTCAAGACATCCGGAGGACTATGCGCTTCATGCCCACGCAGCGTCAAGCAGATCAACGGAGGAGGTGGAGCTAGTCTCTCCGCGCCGACACCAGCCAGCCGGCCACGTCCTGCCCCCGTTCGCGGCGCAGCACCACCGGGTCGATGGCCTTCACGGCGAGCTTCGCATCGGCGACCGCGTCACGCACGTACTCGCCGGCATGACTGTAACGGCCGCTTTGATCCAGTTTGAACGCGCGCACATCCTCAGCGGCTCTCTCGACGGTGAACACGAACAGGCCGCCAGGCTTGAGGGCGTTGGCGGCCGCGGCAACCACGGCGTCGAGGGCGCCGAAATAGCAGAGGGTGTCGGCGGACACGATCACGTCGTAGGCATGGCGCTGGCGACCAAGCCAGGCCGACAGTTCTGCTTCGACGAGATCGTCGTACTTGCCGCGGTCACGCGCCCTCGCGAGCATGCCCGGGGAGAGGTCGACGCCGACCAGCCGCTTCGCGCGAGGGCGAAGGAACTCTCCACAGAGGCCGGTGCCGCAACCGGCATCGGCGATCATCAGGGAGGCATCGGCGGCCGGCAGGTCTCGATCCAGTAATTCGCCAATCAGGCCCGGCGCGCGGTAACCGAGCTGATCCAGTACCTTGTCGAAGCTGCCGGCAAACGAATCGAACGTCGTCGCGCACGTAGTTGTCGGATGCCCGCGGCGGCGCCGCTTCGCCGGTGAACGCGGCCAGCATGTGCTGCGCAATGCTGTTGCCGGGATCGGTCTGCAGCCATTCCCGATACATCAGCGATCGCCTGCTCGATCCTTCCGTTGCGGTACAGCACCTGGCCCATCTCGGCGTAGGCGAGGCTGTCTCCCGGCTTCAGTTCGAGCACGCGCTTGTACGCGGCCACAGCATCGTCGGGCCGATTCATGCGCGCGAGCACGATGCCGCGATTCTGCCAGGCCGCAATGTGCGCGGGATTGGACTCGAGGGCGCGTGCGTATGCGATCTCGGCCTCTTCGTAGAGGCCGCGGCCGCGCAGCACGACCCCGAGGTTGTTCAAGGCATCGGCGTGCCCGGGCACGAGCTCGACCACGCGGTGATAGGCGCGGAGCGCGGCCTCGAGCTGCCTCGATTCTCTCAGGACATTACCGAGGTTGTTCCAGGCATCGGCGTAGCCTGGCGCCAGCGTCAGCGCGCGTTCGATGCTGGCGACGGCGCGGTCACTCTGTCCGATCTGGTGATAGAGCACGCCGAGGAAGTGCAACGCGTCGACGTGATCGGGATTTCTGGTGAGGATGTCCTGATAGATCCGCTTTGCCTTGACGAATTGACCGGAGCGGTGCAGTGAGATCGCCGTGGCGAGGCTGTCCTCGCCGCCGGCGTGTCGTGCGCCCGCCCCGGGCCATTTCGACTTCATTACTCAGGCGCGGGCGGCTTACTGCTGGCAGGCCTGACTTCCCGGCCGTGATATCCCACGTAATCGGGGCTTCAAGGGTGCCGTCGGGCTTTTGTTTCCGGTATTCGCCGGTCATGCTTTCGAAATGCAGCGTCACCGATTCTGTGGGAAGTTGTCCCGCGCCGTCGGAGCCGCCGATTTGGAAGGACGATCACCGTTACGTTCTTCATCGTCAGTTTCAGGAACTCCTGCAGACTGCTCGTGATCTCCGGCTTTGACAAGCGTCAGGACGGCAGTCGGCATGATCGTCTCCGAGCACGCCGTTCATGATCAGCGCGGGCGTGACTTGAATCAACAAACTTCATCAAGTTGAGATCCGTGGATACACGTCGCCAGGCGCCTGTCTACCTTTCCTGTCCGGCCAGTGCCGGTGGACGTTCCCCACGACCACGACAGGACCTCGATCCCGTCCTTATGCTTCGAATCCTGGGATTCGCCCTTGATGCCACCGATCTTGAGCGAAAATGTCACTGGCGAGGGCGGGGGTACTCGACGCCAGCATGCTCAGCGCGAGGACACCGGTGGTAAACCATTTGCTCAGTCCTTGTCGTTTCATTCGAGTCGTCCTTTCATGACGATGGTGCCGCGGCCCGGCGGCGAGGTGAGGGGGGGCCAAACCCAGCCGTAGTTTACACGATGCGGATGAGGTTGCCGTCACCCGAGCGGGTTAGGATCGGCGATAAACTCTTCTAGGAGAAGGACATGCAGGTCAAACGCATTGTCGCCGGCATCGGCGTATCCGATTCGGCCGCGGCCTGTCTTGAAGCTTCAGGAACGACGGCGCACCCGGCGGAGATGAGGTCAATATTTGGCTGCCGCCGGCTTCAATTCAATTCGAATCGAGGTCGGGCTGATCACAGTGAAGGCCAGGTTGTTGCGTTTGGTGAGGAATTGCAGTGCGGACTCGAGTTCAGTGTCTTCAAAGTGAATGCGATCGACCGAGCGGTTGCGCAACTCCATCGGCACACTCTCATCGAATTCAATCGTGACGCCACTCAAGGCGCCCATCACCTTCACGACTGATTCGAACGTGGTGTTTTCAACGACGACCAGACTGATTCTCTTCGCAGAAATCGTCGCATTCTGTGCCGCCAAAGTCGCGAACGAAGCCAAGACCAATGCACCGACGACACTGGGCTTCTTCATACGAAGTCCTTTCCCAAAGGCGAGTTCGAACAACCAACGCCGATTGTCGGCGAACCGTTCTCACCAACCCAACTGAGCGGTTCTGACCGTCGATTTCCCGTCTGTTCTTAGACGTCGAGCCCTGTCGATTGGACTTCGAGAGGAAGTCTGCCGGACGCGGTTCGTTAACTGGACTTCTTCTCGGCGATCGCCTGTTTGATGAGCGTGACGGTTCGGGCCGCGCGGGCATCGACAATAGCGCGGGCCCATTCGCGCGAGCGGTTCAAGTTCGAGATGTCCACGCCGTTGATGGTCGCCTTCTTGGCCTTCACGCGCGCGTCCCAGCGGACGGAGTTCGGATCGGTCAGCAGCATGTTCAACGTGATCCCGGGACTGTCGTGCAAGCCGTCGTCGGGCATCCCGTCCTTGGTAACACCGAGTGTTCGTAGCACGTTCGGCGTTCCGGGCGGCGCCGTGTAATAGCCGGGAATGGTGGCCACAAACGCGCTGCCGGCGAATTGCGCCGTGAGCTTGTCGGCCACGGCCTTCTGGCCGGACTGGTTGCCGCCGCTATCGCCAATCATGATGATGTTCTTGAAGCCGTGCATCTTCAGGCTGTGCGCCACGTCGGTGAGCAGAGCTTCGAAGGTCTCCTGGCGCAGGCTGATCGTGCCCGGGCTGCGCATGTGCCCACTCGGCGGCTCGATGCGGCCCTCCGGCACGAACTCGACGATCGGCGCGCACAGCGCGTTCCCGAGCTTGCGCGCAATCGCATCGCAGTTGGTGCGCAACACGTAGTTGTGCTTGCCGGTGACCAGCCACGGGCCATTCGGCTCCATGCCGCCGGTCGGGATGATCGCGGTGGTGTTGCCGGCCTTGAGCGAGTCGCGGACATCCATCCACGTCATCTCTTCGAGCCACACGGTGTTCGGCGCCGGCAGCGGATTCGGCGCGTCGGCGCAGTTGTAGGCGCTGTCGCGGCAGTCGCCGCCGCCCATCGACCGTGGATCCGGCGCACGTTGCGGCGCTTGCGCCGAGATGAGCGCGGTCAGGAAGGCAAGGCTGGCAGATGCGATCACTACGGTTTTCATGATGTCGTCTCCATATTCAAGCTGAAGGCCCTAGCGCAGCGGATGCGCAGTGTAGATCAGCCCTGAGTTGTTACTGATGAAGGAGAAGCCACACGGGTCGGTGGTGTCCTTGACGCTAAACCAATAGCCGGATGCCGTGACATCAAGTGTCAGGCGCCAACCCGGCAGAATATCGGTCCCTGGACTCAGCGAAATCTGCTGGACGACCGGATTTTGTGACGCTGGCATCTGAGCGGCAAACGGCGCAGCCGCCAGTTCCTCGTGCCGAAGAAATACTTGCTTCGCTGCCTCAGGGCGATTGACCTGGATGGTGTTGATCATTCGCGTCGCCGTCAACGCGGCACGTTTGCGTGTTACCTGTTCCGGCGTTTCGTTGGCATCATGCAGGCACTGTTGAGCGAAGGCAGGCGCGGCGAAAATGGAGAGCGTCATTGCAATCAACATCGATTTCTTAGCCACGATACCTCCTCAGCAGCCGGCGTGATGAGCGCAGAGTACGCGAAACGAATCGCGGAAGTAAAATATGTTGGTAGCGCGTCGGGAAGGGTTACAGATGAGATAAAACCGTATCGGTAGTGACTGCGTCTGAGAGGTCATGCGAGACTTGAGAGCATGATCGCCCGAGACATCTTCGTCTTGCTGGCCCTGTTGTCTAGTTCGTGTGCATCGGCGGTGGAGCGCGGTCCAGTATCCTTCGTCGTCCTGCCAAGCGGCTGCGCTGAACAAAACCGGCACGAGACTCGGCGACAAGCTGACGAGATCACGGTGACCGTGCTGAATTGGATGCCGGCGGGCAGCCCGCCCTGCACGATGATCTACGGCTCATACGTGGTGAACATCAATCTGGGTAGTGATTTTCGGCCCGGCACTACGTATACCGTGAGCGTCAACGACAAGAAGACCACTTTCGTCGCGCAATAACTTACCCAACTTTCGCCTCCACGTGGCGCTTGAAGTTGTCCAGGATCGCCTGCCAGCCCTGGCGCTGCAGTTCGGGCGTGTTCTCGGTCTCCGGATCGAACGTCTCAGTCACCTGAACGCCGCCGGGCCGCTCGGTGAACTCGACGGTGA
Source organism: uncultured Acidimicrobiia bacterium (assembly GCA_963784445.1). Lineage (GTDB taxonomy): Bacteria > Acidobacteriota > Vicinamibacteria > Vicinamibacterales > UBA2999 > 12-FULL-67-14b. The sequence continues at coordinate 913,745 of CAWARO010000006.1, forward strand.
CTTCGCGGCCGTCGCTCATCCGGTAGGCGATGGTCTTGCGGGGCACGACGCGCGTATAGGTGCCCTCGAAGTCGAAGCCCTGGCTGCCGTCCTTTGCTTCCATGCGCGACAGGAACTTTCCGCCCTCGCGCAAGTCCACGCTGCTCTTCGTGGTGTGCCAGTCATTTCCCGCGGCATTCCACAGCTGGATGTCGACGGGCCTGTTCCAGGCGCTCCAAACGCGGTCCAGCGGGGCCTTGACGAGGCTTTCCACGGTGATCTTCGTGGTCATGTTCATGACGTTTTCGCTCCTTACTGACACGTCGAACGGCGGGGGCTGGGATCGACACGGTTCAACGAATGCCGAGCTGATGTAACTTCCGTTCAAATCCTTCCCGCGTATTCAACGTGTGAAGGAACATGCCGTCCGCCTTGCGATACGAAATCAGTCCGCCATCTTCAAACGCCGTGACGATCACGGGATCCCGGGCCGTGACGCACACATGTTCCGAGCCGCCGATCGCGCCCGGGACGATCTCCTCCGGCGGCGTGGCAACTGGTCCCGCCGCCAGCACATAGCGGCCAGGGCAATTCGGAATCAGGCGCCACGGCCATCGATCGAAGAGCGCCGAGAACGTTACGGGTGCCGACATGGTTCTCTATGGCGCGCTAGGCCTTCAGCGACTGCTCGAATGCGTCTGCATCGGCAGCCCAAAACAGGCACTAGACAATTCAGCGACAAACACTAGACATCCTTTGACATTCCCTTCCCTCTGGTTGGCGATACATTCTGACTCGCGCCAGGGAGGCAACGATGAGGAAAACATTCGTCGTGTTGGTCTGTCTGCTAGGAATCGTGGTCGCGCCGGAAATCTCGGCACAAAGCGGAAACGGCTCCCTCCGTGGCAAGATCGTCGATGAGCAGGGCGCGGCCATGCCCGGTGCGACGGTAACCGCCACGAGCCCTCAGGCTCTGACGCCCGTGGTTGCCGTCACCGACGGTACCGGCGAGTATCGCCTGGCAAACCTGCCGCCGGGGACCTATACGCTGAAAGTGGAGCTCGCCGGGTTCTCGATCGTCATTCGTGAAGGCATTCTCCTGCGCGCATCTGCGAATTTCCAGGTTGACGAGCTGACGATGAAGTTGGGCAGCCTGGAGGAATCCATCACCGTGTCCGGCAAGTCGCCGATGGTTGAGGTGACCAACCCGACGACGACAATGAACATCGACGCGGTATTCCAGAAAGCCCTGCCGCTGACCGAAGGCGGATTCTGGACCGACTTCCTGCAGATGACCCCGGGCGTTCTGTCGCGGCCGCACAACGACGGCAGCGGACGGCAGAACTATTACGCGTCGGGCGTCGAGCACCGGGAGCACGTGACCCAGATGGACGGCTTCATGGCCGCCAACTACTGGGACATGAATGTCAACCGGACCGGCCTCAGCGGAGAAGCGATCTCGGACACCAACGTGAAGCTATCCGGTGTCGATGCGGCAGCCCCGATGGGATACGGCCTCGTCATCAACATGATCTCGAAGAGCGGCGGCAATTCCCTCTCGGGCTCGGCCGGCTACACCCTCCAGCCGTTCTCATGGAACGGGAACAACGCCGCTGAGGACCGGCAGGAAGGCGTGGTCGGCACGCCGGGCACCCGGAAGGTCGACCAGTTCGACGCGTCGCTCGGCGGCCCGATTAAGAAGGACAAGATCTGGATCTTCGGCGCCTATCGCCGGGCGTTCATCGATTCCACGGTGGACCGCTCGCCCGCCGACATTCAAGCCTTCCAGGCGTTCGCCCCCGATCTCGTCGACAATTTGCCGGCGAACCAGCTGCACTCACATCAGCCGTTCGTAAAGGCGACTTCGAAGGTCGCCGCGAATCACCAGCTCGTGGGCATCGTCCAGTACGATCGTATGCGGCAGCAATCGGTCCGCTCGAACGAGGCCAATCGCATCACGGTTACCGACGTGGGCGGCGGGATGTACGGCGTGTCGCTGCAGTCCACCTTTGGACAGACCCTCACGACCAAGTTTGCCTTCAACTACAACAACAAGCAGGGCAACGACCCGAGCAGCTACGATCAGAGCCTGATGGATCTCGGCGTGCCGGTCAGCATTTTCCAGAACACCACCTTGAACCAGGGAATCCCGACCGGCGTGGGGAACATCTTCAACGAAGGCGGCTACGGCACGATGGCGATCGAGAACTCCAGCTACTCGGTGGTCCGTGGCGACGTGACGTGGTTCAAGGCGGAGGGGCTGGGCGGGTCGCATGAGTTCCAGACGGGCTTCCTGCTCATGCCGCGCAACTCCTACAAGGGCACCGGCATCGTCATCGATTCCACCGGGTGGTCGGCGGAATCGCAGAGGCTGAGAGACCCGAACAACATGAACTCCGGGACGATCCCGTTCTCACGCACGTTCGTGACGAGCGCGCTCGAGACCGTCAACACCAATGGGCAAGACCACGACTACGGGGTCTACCTTCAGGACACGTGGCGGCCGGTCCATCGCCTCACGATGACGATCGGCGTCCGGGCTGACTTCGTCAGACGCTTCGACGTTCTCCGGAATTTCGAGATCGAAAAGAGTGTCGAGGTTGCGCCGCGCCTCGGCGGCGCGCTCCTGCTGGACGACGACGCGAAGAACGTCGTGCGGGCCAGCTTCGCGCGCGTGCACCGGCAGCTGATGGGAGGCCGGGACGCAGTCGCTGCGTTCTCAGGCAACCCGACGGCATCCTCGAAGACGACCTACGACGCCAACGGCGACGGGATTTTTGAGTCCGAGGTGTTGACCCCTGCGGTGCCGCCGTCCGTGGACAGCCAGCGGTTCGATCCGGACTTCCATCAGCCGTACATCGATGAGTTCACGACGGGCTATGTGCGCCAGCTGCCGCTCGACATGAGCGTTGACGTGGCCTACACACACAAGACGTTCAACGACTCTTACGCGCAGGTGGACATCAACGGGTTCTGGCCGGAAGCGCCCGGTCTTCCGTTCGGCGGGTTCGGTAAGGTGGATCCGCGCTCGGGCCAGATCTTCAGGCTGACCAATCGGACCTGGGCGCACCAGGCGTACCACGAAGTGATGTTCACCGTGGCGAAGAACATGTCCAAGAACTTCCAGGCGATGGCGAGCATTCAGCACCAGTGGCAGAAAGAAGACGGCACCTGGAACCCGACCGATCCGGCGGGCTTCATTCAGCCGGACGCATTCCCGAACGACCGGACCATCTGGCGGAACCAGGATCCGGTTGACAACAACAGCCTTGCGACCGGCAACACGCTTCGCAATACGCCCACCTGGACGCCGGGTTCATTCCGCGTGGCGGCCACCTGGAATGCGCCGAAGAACATCGTCGTGTCCACGAGCTATACGATGGTCGGCGGCCCGTGGACGGGTCCGATCCTCACGCAGCTCGCCGCCAACGACCCGGACGTCCTGAGGTACGGGCCTGCGCGGTTCAATGGCGCGACGCCTGTTGCCAGCGGCGGTCAGGCCAATCCGCTTGCGACGCGGATCCGGTTCCTGTATCCGACCCGCAGTGAAGGGCAGGAGGGTCTCCCGTACGTGAGGACGCTCAACTTCAAGTTTGGCTACAAACTGAACATGGGCGGCAACCGCAACGCGCAGTTGGGGCTGAACATCTTCAATGCGCTGAATTCAGGCCGCTACACCGAATGGCACCGGTCCGGCGCAAACCTGTCATACGACCCGAACTTCTACCTGGTTCAGGACAACCAGCAGACGTCGCGGTCGACGCAATTCGACGTGGTATTCCGGTTCTGATCCGGACACAAGGAGAAGCCATGCGCCCGCGAAATCTGAGCCTGCCTTTGCTCGTATCGTGCCTGCTCGCCGCGCTGCTGGTCGCGACGCCCATTGCACAGACGCAGCTCGTCCCAAATGGACCGGCGATTCCGCCGGTCGCGCTGACCGGAGGGGGATCGCCCCCACCCGCGGCGCCGCCCGCTGCCGGTCCGCGGGATCGCGCGTCTCAGTGGAACATGGAAGCCGTTGGCCATAACGACCTCCAGGGACGATCCGCCTACCAGCCGCTGATCATCAATCAGGACGGCCGGCAGATCGCCTACGTGGGCCACCACAACAACCAGAAACCGCTCATGAATCCGCTCAACGGGAAACTGGAAGTGAACGGCACGTCGATCGTCGACGTGACCGACCCCGCGAACACCAAATACCTCGCGCACATTGCGACCGGTGCGGACCGGCAGACGGGCGGCGCGCAGATGGTACGCGTCTGCAGCGGCAACACGCTGCCGCGAGCAGTCAAGGGCAAGTGGTACTTGCTGCGGCCTCTTGGCGGTAGCGCACATGAAATCTGGGATGTCACCGTCCCGGCGAAGCCGAGCAAGCTGACGACGGTCGTCGACAACCTCACCGGCACGCACAAGAGCTGGTGGGAATGCGACACCGGCATCGCGTATCTCGTCGCCAATAACTCGAAGGAAGGGTGGACGGGCGGCAATCACCTGAAGATCTACGACCTGAGCGATCCGGCAAAGCCGGTGTACATCCGCGACTTCGGCATGGTCGGCACGCAGCCCCAGCCCCATGACCATGATGCGGATCGTGGCGAAGGCATCCATGGCGCGATTTCGGCTGGGCCCGAGAAGAACCGGGTTTACATCGCCTATGGCACCGGCAACGACGGTGTGATTTCGATTGTGGACCGGAAAAAGTTGTTGACCGAGTTCAAGGATCCTTTGAAGCCAACGAAAGAAGAGCTGCTCGCGCCACAGGTGGGCTACCTGCACATGTCGCCTGATCAAGGCGCGCACACGACCTTCCCGATATTCGGCGTGCCCATTCCCGGGTTCCAGGGGCATCAGGCGCTGCGCAAGCGCGACCTTCTCCTAGTCGTCTCGGAAGCCGCGCGCGCCGACAATTGCGGCCAGAACTACCCGTCCGCTCAGTTGTTGCAGGGCCGAGCCGCGCCGCATCTCGCGTTCCTGCTCGATATCACGCAGGAGCCGACGCCCTGGCCCCTGTCGACGTTCCGCGTGCAGGAAACGCAGGGCGACTACTGTGGACGAGGCGGGCGCTTCGGCGCACACTCTTCGGCTGAATCGTTCTATCCGCCGTATTACGGCAAGATCGCGGTGTTTGCGTGGTTCAATGCGGGCGTGCGCATTTGGGATATTCGCGACCCCTTTGCCGTTCACGAGGTGGGCTATTTCGTTCCGCCCGCGAATAAGTACACGGTACCAACATGCGCGAACGCCGAAACGAAAGAAGGCGGTGAATTCGGCACCGAGACTGCGACCAGCAAGTGCAAGAGCGCCGGCGTGATCAACAACGTTGAGATTGACGACCGGGGCCTGATTTACGGTGCGGACCGTGCCGGCGGCGGACTTCACATCCTGAGACTCACTGGCTACGCCAAGGAGATCGTCACGCCGTCTCAAGGAACACGCTAGTCGTAATTCGTCGTTTCGCGGGAGGTCAAGATGGGCAGCTATGAGATCGGTCGGCGGCAGTTTCTCGTGACGGTTGCGGGCGCAGTGGTGCTCCCGCGCTTCGTGTCGGCCTATGCGCCCTCCTACGACCCGAGCGCCAAATTCGAGATCAGCGTGAGCGAAGTCGACGTCCGGAAGAATGCGGCTGGACGCATGCTGAAGGCGCGTGTCTATCGTCCGAACGGCGCTGGACCGTTTCCCACCGTGCTGGATTTGCACGGCGGCGCGTGGAATGCCAAGGACCGCACGGCGGAAGAGCCGATGGATCGCGCGCTGGCCGAGAGTGGGCTGCTGGTGGTCGCGATCGATATGACGAACGCGCCGGAAGCGCCGTATCCCGCGTCCGTGCAGGATGCCAACTACGGCGTACGCTGGCTCAAGTGGAAGGCCCCGTCCTGGAACGGCGACGCGTCGAAGCTCGGGATCTACGCCAGCTCCAGCGGCGGCCATGTGGCGGAGCTGCTCGCGATGCGTCCGCACGACAAACGCTACAACGCGATTCCGCTGCCCGAGGCCCCCACGATCGACGCGACCATTGCCTATGTGGCGTGCCGATCGCCGATCAGCGATCCGTTCGCGCGCTTCAAGAACGCGGAGAAGCATAAACGCGACGGCATGGTGCAGAACCACCACACCTACTTCAAGCCGTGGGAGACGATTCACGAGAGTAATCCGATGGAAATCCTGGAGCGGAAAGAGAAGGTGAATCTCGTGCCGCTGCTGATCATGCAGGGCGGGCTCGACGATAATGTGTTGCCGTCGATGCAGGAGAAGTTTGTGGCGGCCTACAAAGCCGCGGGCGGCGCCGTCGACTATCACCTGTTCGAAGGCAGCGAGCACCAGTGGGTCGCGCAACCCGGGCCGCAGACCGATAAGGCGCGCGCGATGGTCAAGGCATTCATCGCGCGCCAGCTGAAAACGATCTAGTGGGGGTAGCCTTTCAGCCTCGGCGTCCCGGGTTTCCACTCAGGCAGGCGAGCGTAATTATCGCCGATTGGCATCTTCACCTGCGGCAGACTCTTGGCGTCGAGGACCACGTCCTCCGCGATCACTTCGTTGATGAACAATAGGTACGCGGTCAGCGCGTAGACCTCATCGGCGGTTAACGTGCCCTCGTTGTTGAGAGGCATCGCGCGATTGATGTAATCCCACACCGTGGTCGCGAATGGCGAGCGCAGCGGCAGGATTCGTCCACGTGCCCAGACGTCGGGGTTCGGGGGGGCTTTGCTTTTCAGAATAGGAGCCTTGCCGTCGATGCCTGACGCCCCGTGGCATGCCGCGCAGCCCTTCGCGCGATAGACCTGCGCGCCCTCCCTGACGGTTCCGCGCCCGGGCGGGAGTTCCTCTCCGGTGGGACCGATCGAGATATCCCACGCGCGGATTTCCTCTGCGGTCGGCGTACGTCCCACGCCGTACGACTGGGCCATCACCGAGGCGCCCATGAGCAACGCCAACGCGAGAACTCTAAGCAAAGCCATTGGTCACGCTCCCATCGCTGGCGATCCTCCACGGCTGGATGCTGTTGTCGAGACCAGGCACGCTGAACGTCTGATCGAAGGGCCTGTTCCAGTACTTCGCAATTTGTGCGCGTGACGGTTGCACCTGACCGATTTCGTCCGTGCAGCGCGACTGGAGCTCGGTGTCTTGTCCGTCCCAATTCCACATGAAGCCAAACCGCGTGTGCGCCATGCGCTGCGCGGTGCCCTTGATCTCGGCTTTGTTCCAGCGCTTGCCACCATCGGTGGATACCTCCACCAACTTGATCGCGCCGCCACCGGACCAGGCCAGGCCGCTGATCTCGTAGAAGCCTTTGCCGGGCAGCTGTTGTGCGCCGGACGGGAACGTGATGACGGACTTGGGACCGATCTGGTAGTCCAGTGCCGCGACCTTCGGATCGCGATCGAGATGGCCGAAGTCGTTGTAGTTCATGTAGTAGCGATCGACCACCTTGATGCGCCGCAGCCACTTGGTGTGAAAGATGCCTTCGAAGCCGGGAATCATCAGCCGCAGCGGAAACCCGTTCTGCGGCCGCACGGCTTCGCCGTTCATGCCGTAGGCCAGGAAGGTGTCGTCCATCGCCTTGGCAATCGGCATGCTCGACGCGCCCTTCACTTCCTCCGCCCCTTCCGCGACGAACCAGGTTGCCCCGCCTTTCAAGCCGCACTCTTTGAGCAGCGTAGAAAGAAGCACACCGGTCCATTCGGCGCAACTCGTCATGCCGTGCGTTTCTTGAACGTTCTTCGCCCTGCGCGACGATCGGTTCCCCGCGCACTCGATGAAATGCAGGCGCGTCACGGACGGAAGGCGCTTCAATTCGTCCATGGTGAACGTCAGCGGACGGTCCACCATGCCGTGAATCATGAGACGGTGCTCCTTGGGATCGACGTCCGGGAGGAATGAGCCCCGGGTCGTCCCCATGTAGTGGAGCGAAGATGGCGTGATCACCCCGACCGAGTCCTGAAGCGGGGCCGCTACATGAAATGTGAGCCCCCAGTTATCGGGCGAGGGCCTGCCGCCGTGGGCGATGCGTACGGAGGTGACGTGTTTGGAGCGGTCGCCGTAAGCGATCTGATCCTTGCCCTCCTTGATCATCGGCGGGGAGTGATGCTGTTCTTGGCCGAGCGCGGGTGCTGCTCCTCCGAGGGTGAGGCCGCCGGCCAACGCGGCGCCGCTTTTCAGGAATCCCCGCCGATCAGGTCGTTTCGCACCCATGGGTCTCTCCTTCGCAGATGAGCTACCGGCAATCACTGCCCCGCGGCCGAGAGTATACGCCTCGGGAACATCCGAGGGCGCATAAAAGGCCGACCAAGAATCTCCGTTCTCTGACGGATTCGAGGGCGACGTCAGAACGGTTGGAAACCAGGTGAGCCGTATCGTGGATGCGAGATGAGCTGCATTAGCGGATACGCATAGGCGATCAGAATGAGCACGACGGCCACGGCCGTCCACAAGCCGAGGCGGTCCCAGACCGTGGCCCCGGTTTCGGGCCTGAGCGGCACGGCAAACTCGATGGCCGGCGGCTCGATACGCTGCCCGCTCATCCACGTGGCGACGACCACGACGACGTACGCGAGGGCGCTCAGTGACAATACCACCCCGCCGATGGCGGCGATGAGGGTGAGCGTGTGCCACTGCGCGCCTTGTTCACCCGCCAGAGATCCGCTGAAGACGCGGCGTGGCATGCCGAGGATGCCGGCGATGTGATAGCTCGTGCTGAAGAGCGTCATGCCGCCAAACCACAGGTACGGCTGCATGCGCGCGAGACCCGGGAAGCGCAACTCGCGGCCCAGGAGCCTGGGCAGCAGGTAGTAAGTGGCGCCCATGAACGTGAGGGCGACGGTCGTGCCGAGCGTGAGATGGAAGTGCCCCTGGATGAACGCGGTGTTGTGCACCAGTGTGTTCATCGCGTAGGCCGCGTTAATCATGCCGCCGAACCCGCCGAACACGAACGCCACCATCGACAGTCCCACCGCGGCAAAGAACGGGTCGCCCCACGGCAGCCGGCCAATCCAGTTGAAGAGTCCCGTCGCGCCCTTGCGCCGGCCCGCAATCTCGAGTGACGCCACCACGGTGAAGGCGGTGACCAGGCTCGGATACACCACCGCGTAGGTGGCCACCGTGTGGGCCAGTTTCCATCCCGCGGTGATGCCCGGGTCGCTGAACTGGTGATGGAAACCAACCGGGGTGGAGAGCAGCAGGAACATCACGAAGACCATGCGCGACAGCCGGTCGCTGAACAACCGGCCCCCCGCCACCTGCGGCACGACGTAGTACCACAGCACGTAGGCGGGCAGCAGCCAAAAGTAGACCAGCGGATGCCCGAACCACCAGAAGTAGGTGCGAGCCACCAGGGGGTCGATCGTCTTCACCCAACCCAGCGACCAGGGGATGAGCATGCCCACCACTTCGATGGCCAGGCCGGCCGTGGCCAGGTACCACAGCGCAATGGTCACGAGCATGCCGTGGATGGGCAACGGCAAGGGGGCGCGCAGGTGTTCCCGCCGCCACGATCGCACGCTGGCAATGACGACACCGCCCCAGATCCACGAGCCCACCACCAGCAGCGTGGCGCCGATGTAGAACACCGGGTGCGCCTGCAGGGGCGGGTAGAAGGTAAAGAGGACAGTGCTCTTGTTCATCAGGATGGTGACCGCCGCCCCCAGGGTGCCCGCCAGCGCCACCCAGAACCCCACCCAGGCGGCCAGCCGTCCAGTAAGGCGCCCGAGGCAGGCGTCGGCCAGCGACATACCCGAGCCCCATAATGAAGAACGTGGTGAACACCAGCCCCATCAGCACGCCGTGCGCCGTGAGCGACACGTAGTAGAGCGTCTCGCTCCGCATCGGGAACGAGATGTCAGCCATGGAGAGCGCTTGCGTGACGCCCATGAGCGAGGCCACGCCGAAGGCGGCCACCGCGACGCCGATGTGACTCGCAGCCAGGGTGTGTCGGTTGGTCATGGCAGCCCTACCGGACGATGAGCTTCCCCACCATCGCGTGATGGTAGAGGCCGCAATACTCGTTGCAGGTCACGAGGTACTCGCCCGCGCGAGGGAAGGTGTAGGTGAACTGGCTCACGTACCCCGGAATGGCCATGGCGTTGGCGTTGGTGCCCACCACCTGGAAGCCGTGCAGCACGTCGGCGCTGGTGATGCGGAAGGTGATCGGTTTGTTGGCCGGTACCTCGATGGGGTCGGGCCCGTAGGCGAAGGTGGAGGCCACCACCGACACCACGACGCTGCCATCGTCGCGCGTTGTGATGGCGCCAGCGGCGAACTCCGGGTGACTGGCGAGCGCGGCGGGATCCACCGTCTCGACGTGGCTCGGCGGGTTGATGGCCATCACGAACGAGGGCACGATCATCACGCCCAGGTACATCGCGATTATGACTGCGCCAGCCCTCATCCAGATGCGTTCGTAGAGGTCGATGTGCACGGTGTCTCCGGAACCTGCCTACGTGCGCGGGGCGCCGCGCGCGAGGAAGATGAAGACGTAGACGGCCAGCCAACCGACCACGAAGAACAGGCCGAGCACGGTGACAAGGGCAAGGGTGCCGCGCGGGTGTTCATCCAGTGATGGTTCTTCTTCCATACACACCTCTCTCGAGTTTCGGGCTCATCGCCGGAAGGCAAATCTAACGAACGTCTGTCGATCCGCCCTTCACGTTCACCTTCAGCAGCGCGGTGGTCCAGCAGCAACCCGTCGCGCCGCCGCCAGGACCGGACAGATCGTTTACGGTGACGTGGAGGAGATAGGTGCCCGGCTCGCTGAACGACACCGTCGTCGATGCGGTGGCTGCGTACGGCTCCCCGGGTGTTCCGCCCTTGAGAACCTTGAGCTGCTGGTGGTCCCGCGCAATGGTGACCGTTCCAGGCCCGCGATATTTGCTGACGATCACGTCGACAATCTTCGCGCGCTCGCTGATCGGCGCATTCGATCCGCTTGAATACAGCGCGTCGTCTTCGATCCAGAACTCCAGCGGCATCGGTGTGCCGGCCGTCGCCGTGCCTTCGATCGCATTGGCAACCGTTGCCACCGGATTCTGAATCGGCGAGCCACCTTCGGCAAATCGCAGGAGCGGCGGGCGATTGTATCTACCGCCCGGACTCTCTTCCGATGCCTGCTGAGGCGTGATGTTGTAATCGGGGCTCATATAGAACGACACGCGCTGCGTGACGCCGTTCGCCGTCAGCGTCCACCACAACTTCTCGGTGGGCGGCGTGTTCTTCGGTACAGTGATCGTGAACATGCCAAAGCCGCGATTCGGCAAAAAGTGCGTCGGCTGACCGCGATCCGGATCGCCGGGCTCAAAGCGATTGCTCGGCCCGATCGGCACATCGGTCTCCGTGTTCCAGTTGCGGTTGTAGTAGCCGATCAGGAACGTGTGACTCCCGTCGGGATTGTCGTACCAACCTTCGAAGGCTGGGGAGATGCTCGCGCCAAATGCTTTCTTTGGCGAGCTTGGCAGCAGTTGTCCGTCAGCCGACACGATCATGCTGCCGGCCGCGACGACGACTGCCATCACAACGAACCGTAGGTGATTCCGCATCATCGCCTCCGTCTACTGCCGCGGCGCGGCGGCGGTCGTCGCCGGCCGGTGCTTCGCAAGCCATTCCTGGTATTCGGCGTCGGTGAGATAGACGACGTTCATCCACGCGTGGGCCATTTCATCGACGGTGCGATCGCCGTAACCAACCCATTGATCCGGATCGGGGTTGGACTTGTTGTTCTTCGTGTTGTCGTAGTACGCCGTGACGTGAATGATCGTGCCTTTGGGAAATGCCGGTGAGGCGTCATCGGCAAAGATGTAATTCGTCATCCAGTTGAAATTGAAGTCGGAGACATAACTGATCACCTGCGTCTGGCCGTCTGGCAGGATTGCTTCGACCTGCATCGCTTTTCCTCGCAGGTGGAAGTGCGGCTGGAAGTTCGTGATCAAGGTGTTCTCGCGCAACACGGTGAAGCCTTCCGTATAGGCAATTGAGTGCGGCGGAATGTCCAGACCAGCCTGGCCGTTCTTGAGACCGGTGAAGCCGATCAGGTAACTGCGCTTGGCGGGTTCCTGTCCCCGTGGATAGAACCACAGGCCGATCTCCGATGCGCTCGTGACCTCCTCACCGGCGGCGTGAATGTGCTGGTCCCACGAGATCTTCTCGCCCGGCATGACGAGTTTGCCAGTGCCTTCCACGTAGCGGTCGTAGCCCTTGCCGATGGCCCATTCCATCAACATGCGGACGGCGATTGACGACATCGGCGGGGGTGGCACTTGCGGTGTTGAATCGGCCGACGCCAGACGTCAGTGCGGCGGCGTTATCAGGATTGAGAATGTGGTACGCGATCGAGTGGTGGAGGATCTTGCGGCCTTGAATGTTCGCCGGCCTGATCTCGACCATCTTCACCCACCGCGGCTCGGTAATCGGGATCTCGCTGACCGGACGCCACCACACATCCTGGTGCACGGCCGGCATCGTCTGCATCGGCGCGGTGATGACGAGATCGGGCGGCCCGTAGCCGTCGCCTTCGGCCTGCCAGTAGAGACCGGTCGCGACCGGTTTCGGCGTGAAGTCGGCGGCGTTGCCTTCCGGCGCGCCTTGATCCACCCAACTGACGATGAGCTCAACCTGTTGGTCGGTGAGCGACATGTCGTTCTTGAATTTCTGCACGCCGACGCTGCGATCGATGTGCCACGGCGGCATCTGCCGTGACAGCGTACGCGTTGCTTGATCGAGCGCGCCCACGGGCGCGCGTCCTTGTAGGTTGCCAGCGACATCGGCGCGATCGATCCGGGTTCGTGACACGACTGGCACTTGGCCTGGAAGATCGGCGCCACGTCCTTCGCAAAGGTCACGGGAGCAGGTTTCTGAGCGAACGTCACGCCGGGAACTGCGAGCAGCAGCGCGGTGGCCACCGCGGTTAGTCCGAGACTACGTTGCATCGCCATTCGGAGCTCCTTGTGAGGTTGGTCGAACCATCCGGCGATCACCGCGCGATGAACGCCGGCCTATGTCGAGCCGCAATAAGCACAACTGATGCCGGGATGGTCGAGCGATGGCCATCGCGGACTGCACGCGAATTCGTGTGATGCCGCACTCTGGCCGTTCCCGGCTGCGAGAGATTCCCCACCCACGCGAAATCTTCCGCGCGGATAGACTGGAAAGCGATGGCGCTGTGCGTAAGCCGAAACTGAACCAGACTCGGGCAACGGCCAAGGCGCAAGCGGGCACATTCCATGACCCGGCCATGCCCCCGACGGATCGTGATCTGGCCGGGGCACTCGGCCCCGCTGACCCACTATGGCGCCGGTTCACTCACGATGTGCGAGCCTCCTGCGGCCCCCTTACCGACGAATGGAGTTTTTCCAAAGCGTTCGGCTGGACGCTGCGCCTGAAGCAACCGGCGCGTGTCCTTGTCTACCTGACACCGGGCCCGTCCTACTTTCTAGCCTCGTTCGCACTGGGCGAAAGGGCGTGCCGAGCGATCCGGAAGGCCGGTGTGCTTGCCGACATCCTGGCGATTATCGATGCCGCGCCAAAGTACGCGGAGGGCCGCGGCGTGCGGATTCCAGTGCGAACAACGACCGATCTCGAGGCCGTCCTGAAGATCGCCGGCATCAAAGCCACGACTACCAGATAAGACGTGAAAGCGCGGGTGACCGCGACCGAGGGCTCGCACTGTCTGGCGTTGGCCGAAGGCCGACGCCGACTGAGCCCGAAGCCAATCGGACGCCGTCACTGCACGCTGATGGTGGGTCGCCCTTATCTCGCGCCGAATTGGAGCATCATTCCGTTCAGCGGTATTTCGCCGCGATGCGTCCCCGGAGGCACACGCGCACACGTCTGCTCCACTCGGGTCGGACCAGCTTGCTTACATCGGCCGACGACTTCAAACGCGTCATGGGTGTAAGCAAGTCCTTCGGACCTGATGGTCGGGTCTTGGGACAATTGAAAATGAAGATGCGGCGCGCCCGGGTTGCCGGTATTGCCCACCAGCCCGATCACCTGTCCGCGCGTCACTCGCTGTCCTTTCGCGACACGCAAGGAACCTGGCTTGAGGTGAGCGTAGAGCGCGTACACTCGCGGCCCTATCTCCCGAAAGATGTGATTGCCAACGAGTGTGTCGAGGTTCGGGGGTCCCTGCGGCGTCCCGGAAAAGGGAGTGTTGTCTGCAAGCCCGTCGCTCATCGCGACCACGAGCCCGTCGGCCACGGCGATCGCCTCCTTGTCCATAGGAGTGATGGTTTTCGTTCCGCGTCCGATCTCCGGTGAACGTCCGATTGTCTTCGCCGACCTTCGCGTAGTCGATCGCAAAGCGCATAAGATGATCGACGGCCTATTCGAATCGTAAGCAAATATACAACTACCGTGACATCTGATCCCGATCGCTGCAAAGCGTTCCACCGCCTCCACGCATCTGGTTGCTTCGTGATCCCGAACCCATGGGATGTCGGCAGTGCGCGCGCCCTCGCAAGCCTCGGGTTTGCGGCCCTTGCCACTACCAGCGCGGGATTCGCCTGGTCGCTCGGGCGCCCTGACAATGGCGTCTCGGTGGATGAGGCCCTCACGCATATCCGATCGATCGTCCAGAGCGTGGACGTGCCGGTCAGCGCCGACTTCGAAGGCGGCTTTGGGATCGCGCCGGCTGCCATCGCCGCCAACGTCGCACGTGCGACGGCCACCGGCCTCGCCGGTCTCTCGATCGAAGATTCCACCGGCGATGGCTCCAACCCGTTGTTCGATTTCACGCTGGCGGTTGAGCGAATTCAGGCGGCCCGGCATGCGATTGACGAGAGTGGAACGGGCGCACTGCTGACCGCGCGATCCGAAGGATTCATCGTCGGGCGCCCCGATCTGGCCGAAACGATCCGCCGGCTAACCGCGTACGCGGAAGCCGGCGCCGACTGCCTGTTCGCGCCCGGCATCCGCACGCGGCACGACATCGTCACCGTCGTCACCGCAGTGTCGCCCAAGCCAGTCAACGTCCTGGCCGGCAGCGGCTTCGCGACGGTCGACGAGCTTCGGGAGATGGGGGTTCGACGCATCAGCGTCGGAGGGGCTCTGGCGCGCACGGCATGGACCGGTTTCCTGCATGCCGCCCGCGACATTGCCGAGCGCGGGACTTTCGCGTCCCTCGACCATGCCATTACGTTCGACGAAATGAATCAGTTGTTTCGCACCGAAACCTGAGCGGCCCGGAAATGGTTTCCAGACGCCAGAAGCGGAGTTCGTCGGCGCACGCGACCATTCGCCTACTCTAAGATGGATGAAAGACCACGACGCCGCGCGAATCGAGTCCTTTTACGGAGCGATTCTTCCAACTGGCTCGGCACCCGGCGTAGAAGGATCTGGTCTTGCGCGCTCTCATGGCGACGCTATTCCAGCCGTAGCGCGGTCATCGGATCCATCGCCATCGCGCGACGGGTAGGCATCCAGATCGCGACCAACGCGACCACGCCGAGGACCAATGGTCCGATCAACAAGGCAAATGGATCGCGCGGGCTCACGCCATACAACATGTGCGCCATGAGCGGCCCGAGCAGCATCGCCGCGGCGAGGCCGATCACGACGCCGATCGTGACGATCACGCCGCCGCGATAGAACACCAGGCGGCCCACGTGGCTGCGCCCCGCGCCAATCGCCATGCGAATCGCGATCTCGCGGGTCCGTTGCCCGACGGTGAAGGCGAGCGCGGCATACAACCCGATGGCACTGAGCACGAGTGTCAGGACACCGAACGTCAGCAGCAGCGTCCGCGCGGCTCGCAAATCGGCGAACGCGTAGTCGAGACGAGTGCCGAACGGCATGACTTCCGTAATCGGTACATCGGGATCGATCGCCGCGATCGCGCGCCGCATCTGCGGCATCATCGCCCCGGCGTCGCCCTGCACGCGCACCTGCGTGCGGGAATCGTGCGAGAAGTTGTTGGCAGTGTCCTGCTGCCAGAAACTGAGATACCCCATCGGCTTCGGCTGTGCCAGCGCATTCAGGAATTGAGCGTCTCTGGCGACGCCGATGATCTCGCACGGCTGGCCATCGAGCACAACGACACTGCCAACGGCGCCCCCATGCGGCCACAGGTGCCGCGCGGCCGTTTCGTTGACTATCGCGACGCGGGGCCTGCCTTGTTGATCGCGATCGTCGAACTCGCGGCCTTGCACAAGGTCGGCGCCGAGCGACTCGAAGTACCGGGGCCCGACGCTGGTGGTCTCGATGTGGAAAGCGCGTTCGGGATCGCCGGTATCCCCCGCAAGCTGGATCGGCATCGGTACCGTCGCCCACCCCGGCAGCGGCGGGATGTTGGCGGGGCTCGCGGCGATCACGCCGGGGATGGCTTCGAGCGCCTGGATCACGTTGCGCTGGAAGGTCCACGCCCGCTCGGCGGAGTAACCAATCAGGCTCGGCCGCAGCCGCATGTGCACGACCGCATCGGGATCAAAGCCCGGCCCCTGATGCAGCGTGAGGAAACTGCGGACCAGCAATCCGCTGCCCGCAAGCAGGAGAACCGAGACCGCCAATTGCGCGACGATCAATCCTTCGCGGAGACCCGATCGCCCCGAACTCGCACCGAAGGTCTCATCCTTCAACGCCGGCAGCGTGTCGGGCCGAGTGGCTTGCAGCGCCGGTGCGATACCGGTCGCGAACCCGGTAACGATCGCGATCGCAAGACCGGCCACAAGAATCCACGGCTCGAGCGAAAAGTCGACATTGAGCGCATCGCCACCGTACCAGACACCGAAGAATGTGCGCAGCAGCTCGGTCGACCAGAGAGCCACGAGGACGCCGGCCGCGCCTCCGGCGACCGCGAGGACCATCGATTCAGCGAGTAACTGTCGAATCAGGCGGCCGCGACCCGCACCGACGGCCAACCGAATCGCAATCTCCTTGCGGCGTCGCAGTCCGCGCGCGAGCATCAGGCCGGCGACGTTTGCCGAAGCCACCAGGAGCGCCAGCGCAGCCGCGCCTCCAAGTAGCGCGACGATCGGACGTTGTTGGGCCTGTTCGTTGACACGGGAACCGCGCGCCGGATACACCCGCACGCCGCGTCCCTTGTTCGTGTCGGGAAACGCCGCTTCGAGCTGGCGAGCCAGCACCGTCATCTCGGTCTGCGCCTCCTCGATCGTGGCCTCCGGCTTCAGGCGACCGACCATGCCGACCACGCGGCAGGTGCGCTCGAAGCCGTTACAAAAGCGGTAGCCGACCTTGAACATCGCGGTCGGGATCCACACGTCCGTGGGCATGAGACCACGAAGGACGCCGGCGAATCCCTCTGGCGCCACACCGATCACCGTGAATGACGTGCCGTTGATCCGCACCTCGGTGCCGACAACGCGGGGATCCGCGCCGAAACGGTTTCGCCACACGTTGTAGCCGATCACCGCTACCGCATTGCGATCCGGTATCCGGTCCTCTTCAGCCGAGAAGAATCGACCGACGGCCGGCTGCAGCCGGAGCACGTTGAAATAGCTCGCCGTGACAACAGCGCCCATGACATCGAATCCCTCGTCGCTGGTCGCAACGTGCAGCGGTGCCGTGGCGTACTGCGCCGCCACGTCGTCGAACGTCTTCGCGTTCTCGCGGTAATAGAAGTAATCGGGAAATGAGAGCTCGTAGGACCTCGCCGGGCGACCGGGCAGGCTCTGGTCCACGAGCACCACGCGCGACGGTTCCACCACCGGCAGAGGCTTCAGGAAGAGTGCGTAGGCGAGGCTCAGCACGGCGCTGTTGAGACCGAGGCCGAGCGCCAGCGTGGCGACCGCCGCGGCCGTGAAACCGGGCGCGCGCTGCATCATCCGGATCGCGTGACGGACATCCTGAATCCACGTCATCTGGCCGACCTCCGGCGCGCAGTAAGGCAGGAAGCGTACCAACCTGCAAATTTGTAGGGATTGAGCCGTATAGACTTCGCAGACGAGCAGTGGCCAAATGACCTCCTGGTGACCGCTTCCGCGAACAGGAGTTGCGAAAGCGAACACGCCGTTCCCAGGTTGTGCTTAAATCCTCCAGCACTTGAGCCTCATAACGCATGACGGCGTCGTTCGGCACGCCACACAGCAGGCATGACCGAGTTGTCCGACAAGACCTTTGAACGCCGGGGAGAGTGGACGCTCAGCAAGGATGCGCTCCAGCGGCTACTCAACTGGCTCGACGGCGGTGCGAACTCTGAGGGACACGCCTACCTGGAAATGCGGCGGCGACTGAGAGACTACTTCGGTCGCAAGAACTGCCGTACCGCCGACGACTTGGCGGACGAAACGCTCACGCGCGTGGCGCGCCGGCTCGAGGAGGAGGGCATCACGCGCGCCGAGACACCTGCTCGCTATTGCTATATCGTCGCGCGGTTCGTGTTCCTCGAGCATCTGCGCGAATCCAAGGCCCACCCGATGACCCAGGCTTCGGACGACGTCGGGCCGCAGCCGTCCACCCCGTCAGCAGAGGACGCCGCGGAATCCGCCGACACGCAGGAAAAGCTGCTCGCCTACCTGCAGAAATGCCTCCAGGAACTCGATCCCCTGAATCATCGCATCATCACCCGCTACTACATCGGAAGCGAGCGGGTGAAGATTGACAACCGTCGCGAGCTGGCCGAAAGCCTCGGCCTCAGCGCGAATGCCCTGACAATCCGGGCGTGCCGGATCCGTGCACGCCTGGAAGCGTGTGTCCGGCGGTCCGTGCCGCCGGGTGAAAGGTTTCCAGCAGAAAGGCTTATCGTACCGTGATACGAGCATGACGATCGAGACGCCCTCCGTCCAGACGATCCGCGACTATCTCCTGGGCCAGCTACCTGAGCCCGAAGCCGAACGGCTGGACGAGCTGAGCATCACCGACAACGAGTGCGCCGAACGGATCCGATCCGTGGAGCATGACCTCGTCGACGCGTTCGCGCGCGGAGAATTGGAGGGAGTCGCGCTCGAGCAATTCCGCTCGAGATATCTGACCACCCCACAGCGACGCGGTGCGATTCGATTCGCCGAGGCACTGCAGTCTCTCGACGATCATTCCGGACGCCGTAGTACGTCACAGGCTGGTCGCGGCCCGACGACGCCCGTTCGAGAGACACCGCGTTGGCGCGAACTGCTGGCGCTTGCCGCCGCCGTCATACTCGCGACTGCGAGCGTATGGCTGGTGCTCGACAACCGCTTGCTTCGCGAACGCGCGACGAGCGCCGAGCTCCAGCGCGATCGGCAAGTCCGCGAGGCCGAGGCCCAGCGGGCGGCAGCCACCGCCCCGCCGCCGGCGGGCCGGGAGCCGTCTCCAATGACGGTCGCGACGCTGGTCCTCGCGCCGCAGTTGCGGAGCACGCGTCAGCTGCCAACGGTGGCTCTGACGGTCGGTACCGGAGATCTGGCCGTGCAGCTCGATCTCGAGCCGGTGGACTATCCCGCGTACGAGGCATCGCTCGTCGCCTCGAATGGAGACCGGATCGTGTGGCGGTCGGACCGGCTGATCGCCCGTACGGTCGGCGACCGGAAGAGAATCGATCTCGGCCTGCCCGCGACGGTCCTCAGCCCACAGGAGTATCTGATCCGCGTGTCCGGCGTGCCCGCCCGAGGCGCTTCGGAGATCGTCGGCGAGTACCGGTTCATCGTGGTGCGGTAGACCTTTATGAACGCCCTGCTGCTCCTCGCGATCTGGATGGCGTCGTCGGCCCCTTCACCGGCTCCGCCTCAGTCGACGGTTCTCGGTGTCGGTTCGCCGGTCGATCGATCAATCGCCGCGGGAGAATCGCAGACGTTCGACCTCAAGCTCGATGCTGAACAGGCGGCTCTCGTCGAGATCGAAGCAGATGGCATCGCCGTGGAGCTGCGGGTCACGGAACCGAACGGGGACACGATCGCGCAGTTCACCGATCTGTTTGGCCCTCAGGGACGTGGACAGATGGCGGTTGCCGCGGACGCCGCCGGCCCCTTGGTCCTGACCGTCTCGGCGCGGCGCTGGCCGATCGCGTCGGGCTCGTACACCCTTCGGCTGACGGGCCTGCGTCAGATAGCGCCGAACGATCGCGAGCGACTGCGAGCCATGCGGCTGCGGGCAGAGGTTGGGCGTGCGGAAGACGCACACAACCTCGGGCTGGCGACCGCGCGGGCGGCCGAGGCACTAGCGGTCGTCGAAGCCGGAGCGAGCCTGTCCGACAACGAGCTCGCCGTATTCACCTACGACCTCGCTCGGGTGTACCAGAACGGAGCCGAGCGACAGAAGGCGCGGCCGTTGTACGAGCGGAGCCTGTCCCTCGTCGAACGATCCCTCGGTCCAGATCATCCTCGGGTGGCATCGGCGCTGTCTTCCCTCGGGGCCATCCTGACCGATGAGGGTGACTACACGAAGTCCGACGCGGCGATCCGTCGAGCGCTCGAGATCCAGGAAGCGGCGCTCGGTCCGGATGATCCGGCGCTGGGGCTGACCCTTCGAAACCTCGGACACCTGCTCGAGAGACGGGGCGACCTGACGAGGGCGGAGGAAACGAATCGTCGCGCGCTGGCGATCCTCGAGAAGGCCCAGGGACGAACGCGGCTCCTGGCGGGTGACGTCCTGAACAATCTCGGTGTCATTTATATCGGGCGGCGCGACTACCAGCGGGCAGGTGAGTATCTCGAGCGCGCCCTCCCACTGATTGAAGCCTTCCAAGGCGCCGACTATGTCCCGAATGTGCTCCAGAACCTGGGCATCGTCGCGCGCGAGGCGAAGGACTACGCAAAGGCCGAGGCGTATTACCTCCGGGCGCTGGCCCACCGGGAAAGAAGGCTGGGTCCGGAGCATCCGGACATCGGGGCCAATCTCATCAACATCGCGAACATCTACCGCGCGCAGGGCGACTATCCCCGCGCGCTCGAGACACACCTCCGGGCGTTGGCCATGTTCGAACGGACCGTGGGACCGAGTGCCCCGTTCCTGCTCCTGTCCCTCGTCAATGTGGCGCGGACCTACGCCGTCCTGGGCGATCTGTCGAATGCGGTGACCTACCAGGCGCGCCTCGAGCGCGCGACCGAAACGGCGATCGCGTTGAACCTGTCTCTCGGCTCCGAGCGGCAGCGTGTTGCCTACCTGGCGCCAATCGCCGAGCGCACCGAACGCACGCTCTCGCTCAACCTGCAAATGACCCCGGGCGATCCGGACTCGACCGCCCTGGCCGTGACGGTGCTGCTGCAGCGGAAGGGTCGCGTGCTCGATGCCGCTGCCGACATGCAGACGGCCTTGCGGCGTCACGCCGATCCGGACAGTCAGGCGCTCCTCGACCAGTTGAACGACGTCGTCGCTCAGCTCGCGCGTCTGGTGCTGAACGGTCCGCAGAAGACGCCTGTCGAGGAGTACAGGAAGTCGATTACCGCGCTCGAAGGACGGAAGGAACAGCTCGAATCGCAGATCGGACGTCGCAGCGCGGAGTTTCGGGCGACGTCCGCACCGGTGACGCTCGAGGCCGTGCAGGCGGCGATACCCGCCAACGCCGCACTCATCGAGTTTGCGGCGTACCGCCCGTTCGATCCGGCGATCGACAGCGTCACCGCGGCGTTCGGGAAACTCCGCTATGCCGCCTACGTCATCCACCGCACCGGCCCGCCGAGCGGAGTCGATCTCGGCGACGCGGAGACGATCGACAAGATGGTCGAGTCGCTGCGTCAAGCCCTGGGCGATCCAACGCGCAGTGACGTGCGACGCCTGTCGCGGGCGCTCGAGGATGCCGTGATGCGCCCGCTCCGTGGCCTGGTCGGCGATCGCACTCACCTGCTGATCTCGCCGGATGGCGCGCTCAATCTCGTTCCATTCGAGGCGCTGCTGGACGAGCGCGGCCGCTATCTGGTCCAGCGCTATCGAAGCACGTATCTGACGAGCGGGCGCGATCTGCTGCGGATGCAGGTGACGCGCGAGGCTCAGCGCGGGCCGCTCATCGTGGCGAACCCGGCATTCGGCGACCCGTCCGCCGAAGCCTTGGCGAAGGCGGAACCGATCGCGGCAGCCGCGCCGATTCCAGGCGCCGCGGTCCGCGTCCGCGACGAGCGCCGGAGCGTGACGTCGGCGCGCGATCTGTCGGAGGTGTACTTCGCGGCGATCGCCGGGACCGCGCGCGAAGCCCAGGCGATTCAGCTGCTGTTTCCGGATGCGACCGTGCTCGGAGGCGAACGCGCCTCCGAAGCGTCGCTGAGACAGTTTGCCGCCCCGAGCCTTCTGCACATCGCGACGCACGGGTTCTTTCTGCAGTATGCCGGCATCGCGCCGAAAGCGGGCGCACCGCAGAGCGACGGTGTTGCTAGCCGTGATCCGCTGTTGCGGTCCGGGCTGGCGCTCGCGCGCGCCAATATCCGCGGCAACACCGACGCGGACGACGGCGTGCTGACGGCGCTCGAAGCGTCGCGGTTGAACCTGTGGGGGACCCGGCTGGTGGCGCTGTCGGCGTGTGATACCGGTGTCGGTGAAGTGCGAAACGGCGACGGCGTGTACGGTCTGCGACGCGCGTTCGTGCTGGCCGGCGCCGAGTCGCTGCTCATGAGCCTGTGGCCCGTGAGCGACACGTGGACCGAGCGGCAGATGCGGAGCTACTACCAGAATCTCAAGCTCGGCAAAGGTCGCGGCGAATCGCTGCGTCTCGTGCAGCTCGACATGTTGGCACGCAATCCCCGCCTCCATCCCTTCTACTGGGCCAACTTCATCCAGTCCGGCGACTGGGCGCCCCTCGATCCCACCCGCCACTGACCCGAGCGGCCGTCGACGCACAGGCCCCGGGCCTGATCGCCGATGAAATGTTTTTCGCGAATCGCCTCATGAGAACGAGGCTCCTGATCGCGATTTAGTCCACGCGACCCGCTGGCCCCGCTCCGATCTTCATTCTGTGGAGGCTGTTCGCATGGTGACCCCGGCTGATACGTCAACGTCCACGCTGCACAGTGTGCGGCTCAACCCTGCCCGCACGCTCGCCATTGCCGGTGGGTTCGGCCACACCTGTGCGGTCATCTTCAGCGGAGCGGCGCGCTGCTGGGGCGACAACGGCACCGGCCAGTTGGGGAACTCGACGATGAACTCCGCCACCGCGCCGACGGTCGTCGAAAGCGTGAAGACCTTCAACACCATCGGCTTCGGCGGCTCCAGCAGCACGGTCACCATCAGGACGCCGCTCAGTAACGGTGTCACGATCACGGCGGGTCGCCGCCACACGTGCGCGCTGCTCGCGACGGGGGCGGTGCTGTGCTGGGGCGAGAACAGCTCGGGGCAACTCGGCATTGGTTCCACCACCAATGCCGTGTCCCCGGTGGCAGTGCCCTCATTCACGCTCAATATCGACACGACCGTCTTTCTCGACGACAACGAAGGCGCGGCGACGGTGACGATGGTCGCCAACTGCGACGTCGACGAGACCCTGCACTTCGAGATCGCCCTCACGCAAGGTGGAGTCTCGGGGACGCGCCAGGCAGCCGGACGCTGCACCGGCGAGTTGGAACGCTATCCGCTGAAGATCCAGCTGCGCGCGGGCGATCAGTTTGTCGAAGGGGCTGCGGACGTCGCGGCCGTGGCAATCATCAAACACGGCTGGGCGGTCGAAACGCAGGAGTGGACCCGCCGCGTGACGATCGTGCGCGCGCCCTAGGACTGCGGGGCACTCGGGTTGCCGCCCGCCGATTCACTGGCCGCGAGCCTGATCGCCGATGAAACGTTTTTCGCGAATCGCCTCATGACAACGAGGCTCCTGATCGCGATCGAATCCACGCGACGGCAGCACGCGATAGAGGAGGATGGCATGATCGCACTGGGCTTCTGGTCACTCGATAGCTCCGGTACCATTCGTACGGTCGCCGGAAGCGGTGTACTTCTGGTCACGTTGCTTCTCTATCCCGCCGTTGCGCATGCGCAGCTCATCGCGCGTGACGACACACACGTCAAGAATGCGTCGGCGGACAATTTCAGGGACGCGGACCGGCTCCTCGTCGGCGACTTTGGTAAATACACCAGCTTCATCAGGTTCGACCTCTCGATGCTGCCGATCGTGACTGGCAACGCGATCCAGAAGGCAACCCTGCGGTTGTTCATCGGCCAGGTGGGCCGCGCCGGCTCGTTCGATGTCAGGCGCGTGCAGGGCGACTGGAACGAGGCGACGCTGTCTTTCGATGCCGCCGCCGGCATCGTCGGCAACGTCGAGGCCATCGTTCCGGTGGCAGCCGAGGACGTCGACGAATACCTCCTCGTGGATCTGACCGCCCTGATGAAGGAGTGGGTCGACGGCACGCAGCCAAACGACGGCATCGCGTTGGTGCCGATTGGCGACGTCAGTCTCCAATTCGATAGCAAGGAGGCCAACGGCACCAGTCACGATCCGCGTCTCGAAATCATGCTGTCGGCTCCCGAGACGGCAAACGGTGTGACAAGCGTCACCGCCGACAGTCCGCTCCTGGTGACCACGCCCAACACGACGCCGCGCATCTCGCTCGGAACGGTTCCGGTCGCCTTAGGCGGCACGGGGTTGACCACGCCTGGCGCCGCCGGCAGCTTACTGCGCAGCGACGGCAGCGCGTGGACGAGCGAGCCGCTGTCGGCCCCAGACATTCCCCCCGGCAGCGCCTTCTACATTCGCAACGCTGCCAGCCCGCAGCCGGCGAGCTTCAACATCGCCGGCATCGGCACGGCAGACATTTTCAACGCTGCGACGCAGTTCAGTCTTGGCGGTAACCGCATCTTGAGCATCGCCGGGACCAACAATCTGTTTGCTGGAATCGGCGCCGGGGCGGGCATCACGACCGGCACTGGGAATGCCTTCTTCGGGCAGCAGGCGGGCCAGGCCAACAGCGGCGGCAGTAACAATTCGTTCTTCGGCGTCAACGCGGGCCCCGTCAATACCACGGGCTTCCAACTCTCGTTCTTCGGGCGGGACGCGGGCGCCAGCAACACCACCGGCAGTTTCAACTCCTTCTTCGGGCGGAGCGCCGGTTTCTCCAACACCACTGGCAGCGGCAATTCTTTCTTCGGCCAGGATGCCGGACTCCTCAACACAACGGGCGAGGTCAATGCCTTTTTCGGTAACAGCGCCGGTCGAAGCAACACGAGCGGATCAGGCAACGCCTTCGTCGGCACGTTCGCCGGCTTCGCCAACACCACGGGCATAGGCAACGCCTTCTTCGGCCACGCCGCCGGCTTGTCGAACACAACGGGCCTCAGCAACGCCTTCTTCGGCGGCAACGCCGGCTTTGCCAACACGACAGGCAACTTCAACGCCTTCTTCGGCTCGCAAGCCGGCCAGAACCACCAGACCGGCTTTGCCAACGCCTTTTTCGGCGCAAACACCGGTACAAGCACCACGAGTGGCTCACAGAACGCGTTCTTCGGGTCCGGCGCTGGGGGCACCAACACGAGCGGTACAGGGAATACCTTCATCGGGAGATCTGCGGACTTCAACATCAACAACCCGACCGGAGACAACAACACCCTGCTCGGCTTCGTGGCCAGAGTGGCCTCTGGCGTGAGCAACTCCACCGCCATCGGCGCGGGCGCGCAAGTCACGCAAAGCGACTCGATCGTGCTCGGCCGCGTCGGCTCCTCCGCGCCGAATGTCGGCATCGGGACGACCGCGCCAAGGTCCAAGCTGCACCTGGTGGGCGGCGAGCTGTTTGTTGACGCGATCGGTCAGGGAATCGTTCTGAAAGCGCCGAGCGGCGCGTGTTTCGAGCTGACGGTGACCAACACCGGCGCGCTCACGACCACTGCGGTGGCCTGTCCGTAGAGTAAATCGGTTGTTCATGAAGCGGAGGATTGACATGAAGATCACTCGTCGAGATCACCTGGCAGCAATGGGAAGCGCACTACTGGCGGCAGGTCCACTGGCGGCCGGCGCCAGCGCGCAAGGTCACCGCGATGACAGCGACGCTGAGGTGTTGTATGGCCACGGTATGGTGTGGAACCGGGCCTTGCCCGGCGCGGCGAGCGAATTGAAGCTGGCGTTCGACCTTCGCGTGAACCTGGAGACGGGCACCGGTTTCGGAACCGCCCAGGATCCGGTGTTTCCCGACTGGAACGTCCACTTCAGCATCGACTCCGCTGAGCAAACCCGATTACGCGGCGGGGAGAGCCAGTACTTCCTGAGGGGAGTGGTGACCCAGGCCAATGGCGGCTTCGGCGTAGGACAGCCCGTCCGGATCCTGGCGCAGACGCGCGGCGACACGACTGCGGTCGCGATCGCGATCGGGGATCTGGCGTTCGGTGGTGCCGGTCTCGTGGTCATCGCGATTATCGCGATCCTCATCGGCCTCCTCGTTCCGGCGGTGCAGGCGCCCAGGTGACGTGAACTTCATCGACAAGCGCGATTCCGCTGCGCTGTAGGCGACACGATCGCGCTTGTCGACACGCCTCGGACCTCTATCGTTTCGAGTGATGACGACGCGCGACACAGCTCAGCATTCAGATGGCCAGACGCGCATCGTCCCACCACTCCAGCACTCGGATGCCTGCGAAGGTGAGCCACTTGGACGGCTCGCCGGGTGGCACGTCTACCTCAAACCACGCTCGTCCCGGGTGACGGTGTTCCTGCAGCCAGGTGCCGTCGGCGCGGCGGGCGGCGCGGATCACCGCGATCGCTTCGGCGAGCCGAGGATCGGGACGGGTACCGTCGTTCAGTGCCGCTGCGCGGAAGTACTCCGCGGCGTTGAGCACGCTGTACGACCAGCGAAACGGATACGCAAAGCGGGTCACCCACGGTGCGACGACCTCGCCCGTCGACAACCTCCGCATCAAACGGCGCTTCAGCAGATATTCCTCGCCGGCGCGTCGGGCCGTCCTCAGCGCGTCGTCGCCGCCGGTCTTGGCCTCGTACGCCAGCAGTCCCTTCAGCGTGTTCAGCGTGGAGTGAAACGACGACCGGCTCGAGCCGTTCACCCATTCGCAGTTCCAGCCACCGTCTGCCTGCTCGTGATCGAGGAACCACTGCGCGATGCCGGCGACGTCGGCTCCCAGCCACGCGCCGTTGGCGAGCGTGTACGCGTTGATGCAGCAGTCGACCTCACCACCCCAGTACGGCAGGTTGTCGTATTCCCAGCGGCAGTGCACGGCAAGTCGTTCGGCGGTGCCGGCCAGCGCTGCTGAATCGAGGCCCCACTCGCGAAGCGAGCTCAGCGTCCACGTTGTCGCGACCCATGGCTGACCCGAGCCGGCGGACCTGCGGACTTTGGAAATCGAACCCCTTCGGGAAGAAGGCCCCGCCCGCCCATTGACCATCCGGATCCTGGAGCGCGAGCAGCCGCGCGCCGAAGCCCTCGGTGGCAACGAGCGCGCGAGTCGCCTCCCACACGTCACTCGGAACACCCACAAGGTCGCGCTGGACCTGCCAGCGCAGCGCCGGGTCGGAGTCCAGAAGCCACTCGAGCAGGGTCGGTTCCAACTGCATACAGCGTCAGATTTCCGTTGCGCGTCCGGAAGGATTCGCACTGTCTGGCGATGGCCGAAGGCCGTCGCCGATTGAGCCCGAATCCTTCCGTGACGCAGCAACGGGCGAAGCCCGTTGCGCGTCCGGAAGGATTCGAACCTTCGACCCCCGGCTTAGAAGGCCGGTGCTCTATCCAACTGAGCTACGGACGCGTGGTGTCATGATACCAGCCGTCCGAGCCGTGATGCCGTGAGCGCGTCACGCAAGAAAGCGCACTAACTCCGTATTGATCTGATCGGCGTGCGTCCACAGCACGCCGTGTGGCCCGCCGGGAAGCTCCACGAGCGTGGCGTTCTTGATCATCTTGGCCTGCCGTCGCGAAGTGGCATCCGGCGGCAGGATGCGGTCGGCGTCGCCATGCAGGATCAGCGTCGGCACGTCGTTCTTCTTGAGGTCCTTTCGGAAATCCTCGATCCAGCAGTCGACGCACGCCAGGGTCCCGATCGCCGACGCGCCGACACCCACGTTCCAGTTGTCTTCCAGCACGCGTTCGCTCACCAGCTTTCCGCCGGTCACGTCGTAGTTGTAGAAGTTGCGCAGGAACTCCATCAGGAACTGAGGACGGTCCGCGCGAATCGCGGCTTTGATGCCGTCGAACACTTTGGCGTCGACGCCTTCTGCGTTGTCGGCGGCTTTGACCAGACACGGGCCGAGCGTCCCGATGAGCACGGCCTTGCGCACGCGCTTGCTGCCATATTTTCCGAGGTATCTCGTGACCTCGCCTGAACCCATCGAGAAGCCGACCAGCGCAACCTTCTTGAGGTCGAGTTTCTTCAGCAGCTTGTCGAGATCGGCCGCGAACGTGTCGTAGTCGTAGCCCACGGCCGGTTTACTCGAACGGCCGAAGCCACGGCGGTCGTACGTAATCACACGGTGTCCGGCCGCGAGGAGCGCGGCGGTCTGCTTTTCCCACGAGGCTCCGCTGAGCGGCCAGCCATGAATCAGGACCACCGGCGAGCCGGACCCATGGTCTTCGTAATAGAGGTTGATGGGCGTGGAATTCTCTTTGCCGACAGTGATAGTGCTCATTCGAACGCTCCTTCGGCGGGCCTTCCTTCAGCGCGACGCCAAGCTATGAAGCGTACCTCGGACGTGCCACGTTCCGCAGGTACAATCCGGCCGTGTCACCCGGCGGAGTCGTCTATAGCTTCGGGAGCTTCGAGCTCGACAGCCGCGCCCGGCAGTTGCGGAGGAGCGGTGAGCCTGTCGCGCTCAGCGATCGGTACGTGAGCGTGCTGCTGCACCTGGCCGCGCACGCAGGCGAGGTCGTGTCGAAGGACGAGCTCGTCACGGCCGGCTGGGGGGACACCGCGGTCGGCGACAACAGTCTCGAACAGGCGATCTCGGCGTTGCGACGTGCGCTCGGCACCAGTCCACGAGGCGATCAATACGTGGCCACGGTACCGCGCCAGGGTTATCGACTCGCGGCCGAGGTGACCCGCACGCTGTCGCAAGCCACGCACGAGGACATCGACGCGCTGCTCGCTCCTCATCGGGCGCTGCTCGACGGCCGCGCCGCTCTCGAGACGCTCGGGCGCGAGCAGATACTCCGCGCCCGGCAGGTCTTTGCGCAGGTCGTGGCGAGCACGCCCGACATCGCGGCCGCACACGTCGGTCTCGCCTATGCGTGCGTCCTCCAATTCGAGATGACGCGCGCGGACGAAGCGCCCGACATCGAGGCGCTGCGGCTGGCGGCCACCCACGCCTACGAGGCGTGCCGCCTCGATACCGAGTACGCCGAAGCGTGGAGCACGTTGGGGTTCATCCTCGAACGCATCGGCAAACGCACCGACGCGGTAGCAGCCGGCCGGCGGGCGATTGCGCTGGAGCCGGATAACTGGCGGCACCACTTTCGGCTGGCATCGGTCGCCTGGGGCGAAGAGCGGCTGCGCGCCTCCCGCCGCACGTTGGCGCTGGTGCCAGGGTTTGCGCTCGCGCATTGGCTCGCCGCGAGCGTGATGGTGGCGCGGCACATGCTAGACGAGGCGGCGCGCGAGCTCGCAACCGGGATCGCCGCGCAGGCCAGCGGCGGCCCCAATACGCCGTTCAGCGGCATCGCGCTGCATTGGCTGCTCGGCCTCATTCATCTGGCGCGCCAGGACGGCGTCCGGGCGCTGGCCGAGTTCGAGCTCGAGTTGGCGAACGAATCGATCGGGCATCTCTACACGCGCGAGTGCTGCGCGAATACGTGGTACGCGATCGGCGCATGGCACATGCGCCACGCGCGCATGGCCGACGCCGTGGCGGCGTTCGATAACGCCCTGCAACGCTTGCCCAAACACGCGATGGCGCAATTCGGTCGCGCGGTCGCGGCCGGGACCACTCCACCGCCGGTAGGAAGCAATCTCCGGCCGGCCAGCGGTTCGATGGACGAAGCCCTTTACCTGGCGGCCGGTCACGTCCTCGCCGGGTCGCACGTGGCCGCAGCGCAAGTGATAGACGAGGCGTTGTCGGCTGCCCCGCCGTCGAACGCGGCCTGGCTGCTGTCGGTCGAGCCGATGTTGAATGTCGGCGTGGCGCCGGGCGAGTGGAAATCGGCGCTGGCGCGTCTCAGCGCGCGCGCAATCTGAAACGGAACCGCTTCCCTTTCTCCGCACCCCTGCGGACGACTTACGTCGCACGTAAGAAACCTTCAAAAAGGAAGCAGGTTTCCTTTTCAGCTCATTTCAGGACTGCTATCAGGACATCACTGGGGGCGCGCGTGCACCATCCAGATATGGAGGATTTCATGCGCACTGCCACTCTCTCGTTGTTGTTGATCGTCTTCGCCATCCCGGCCGCCGCACAGAACGTCATACCGCCACCGCCGCGACCCACGGTGGCCAACCTGTCGGGCCCGCGATTCGGTGTCACCATGCTGCCCGACGGCGTCGTCTCGAAATTCCTCGAGCGCAACATCGAGCTGCGGCCGACGATTTCCCAGTTCGGCTGGCAGTTCGAGAAGCAGTTCTATGCGAAAGACAGCGGCATCGCCGTGCTCAATGAGTGGATCGTGATGGTTGGTGGATTGGATCAGGGCGTGGCCCTCCCGAGCCTCAGCTGGATGGTCGGCATGAGGACCGCCAACGGCACCGAGTTTGGCGTCGGGCCCAACGTCTCGGCGGCAGGCGCAGCGCTCGCCATTGCCGCGGGTACGACCCTGCGCGCCGGGTTTCTGAACGTGCCCATAAATTTCGCTGTGGTGCCGTCGAAATCGGGCATGCGCATTAGCTTTCTCACTGGCTTCAGCGTGCGCAAGTCGTGACGGCTTGGGGGAAATGATTGCGCCGGGAAGTGATGCTGTCGGGAGGTGATCCTGGTCGGGAAAATGATTCTGGTCGTGTTGTTCCGACCGGTGTCACATCCCGACGGGCATCACTTCCCGACGAGGCATCACTTCCCGACGAGTTTCACATCCCGACAAGTAGCAGTCACTCGATCTGATACACCACGGTCACTGCCATGCGCCGAAGGTTCGCGTCCGGATAGCCCGCGGCCTTCGCCTGCGCCAGCACCTTCCTGGCCTCCGCCTCGGTCTCTCCTGCAAACACGGCTACGAACCCGCTCTTCTCGTTGATGTTCGTGTAGGTCACCTTGTCGCCGAAGTCTTCGCACATGTAGCGATGCAGAAACACCTTCGCCGCCGGGAACTGCTGCTGCGCCTTCACACGTTCGGTATCGTCGATGCCGCACAGCTTTCCGCTCTTCAAAATGACGGCGAAGAACAGCTGTGACCGATCGCGGCCGCGATCGAACTTGAACGGCTGCGCAATGGCGAACGACAGCTCGTGCGGCTTGAACCCTTTGCACGGACGATTCGGATCCGGACAGACCTTGCCTTGCGTGACAACGCTCGTCCGCAGCTTCTCCATGTCCTCGAGATCCTGGGGGACTGTGGTGGTTTTCGCTGGCGGGCGGGACTGAAGTCCCGCCGCTACGTTCGGCACTACCGGCTGTGCATTCGCGGTTGGCAGCCGGTAAATGAACGTGCAGCGGCTCGGCTCGAAGTAGGTGCGCGAGCGGTCCATGGCCGCATACCCGCGGGCGCGGAACGTCGCATTCTTTTCCTTCGCCAATGAAGCCAGCAGCTGGGGCGTGTTGCCCTCCATGAACATCAGCAGCACGAGTGGCACTTTGCCACGATCGCGCGTCTGCAGCATGAACCCATCGCCACCGCCGCTGACCTCGTTGAGAATCGCGCCGGTCGCTTCGAACGGCGTCGCCTTCGGATTGGGCGGCGCCGCCACCGTATCGGAGGCGGGAGCAATGATCCACACGAGCGAGGGCACGCGCGGCAGCGTGATGTTCCGGATCGCCGTCGCGCCGGGTTGCAGGGCGTCAAGGCTTCCGAGCCGATCGAGATACGCCGCCTTGAGGCACGACGCATCAGCGCACTGGTTGCGAACGGTCTTCAGCCACTGTGCCTGATCGCTCTGCAGGCACGCCGCCGCCCCCTCCACCGTGGCACGACCGGCCTCGTAATAGCGGCCGAGATGCTCGTCGAGCTCGCGCAACCCGGCATCGCTGCAGATCAGCTTTTCGACTCGCGTTTGCGCCTTCGCGCAGTCGAAACTCTGCGCGACGATGGGAGGCTCGGCAGACAGCAGCAGGGCCGCCGTGAGGACGATGGTGATCGGGATCATGACGTGACCTTCTCGAGGGGGTGGGCAGGAGAATACCATCGAGGCTCCGCCTCAGACCGGCAAGGCATACTGGAGTGGCTCCGCCTCACTGGGCCAGCGTCGTTTTGCCCCGCCTCCGGCGGGGCGAGACGTCTTGAAGGCCCCTCGAAGGCTTGACTCATTCGCATCGGATCTCGGGCCTTCAAGACGTCTGGACCCCGTTCGATCGCACGAACCCGCGCGCGATCGCCGACAGGCCCCAGGCGCAGAGCGCACCGGCGGCGCCAAAGAGATGAATCGAAAACCGCCCCTCGTATGCCCAACCGCGCGTCACGAGCGCGCTCGAGCAGCCCGCGAGAAAAAACAACACGAGCGTGAGCGGCGCGTTGCGAAAACCCGGCGCGCCGGCCAGCGCAAGAATCGAGATCACCGCGGCCACCAAGAGCGGCGCCGAGTGCCACGCGAGGTGCGGCGGATCGCTCGCGGTCAAGACCATCATCAGGCTGCTCACCATGCTCTCGACGGCCGCGGCCACCGGCATGCCCGGTTTCCAGATCGCCAGATGCTCGCGCTGCGTGCCGTGAAAGAAACTGAAGACGCCGGTGTAGTACCAGGTTCGCCAGGCAAACAGCACCACGCCAATGGCCAGCGACGCGCACACAGCGATTGCGATTCTCCAGTGGACGAGCGGCATCCACTGGCGCAGCCGCCAGAGGGCGCGAGCCCGCACGCCCAGCGGCACCGCGAATGCCGCCACCGCGAAGGCCATCGGGAGATTGTTCAAGCGCGTGTAGAACCCGAGCGTGACCAGGATCCCAGCGACCCACGCGTCGACGGCACGCCGGCGTATCGCGAAAAACGCCGCGAGGTAGATCAGGCCCGCCGACGAAATCTCCGACAACCCGAAGCCGACGAACTGCCGCGTCGGTCCCAACAGGATCATCGCGAACGGCAGGATCGCCGCCAGCAGTCCGATGACGAATCCATTCAATGGCGCGATGACCCGATACGCGAACAGCGCGATGACGGCCACGCCGCCGGCATCCCAATACACCTGGCCCACGCTCGAATCGCCAAACAGCATGTGCAGCGCGCCGGCGATCCACCGGAACAACGGCTGATTCCAGAACGTGACCTGTCCGCCCTCGAGCCAGTACTGCTGCATGAAGATGCGGTAGGCGAAACGCTGAAACTGGAATTCGTCATTCCCTACCCCGTATAGCGTCCAACGGCCAACCTGGTGTGCGTTGATCGCCACGACGTAGGCAAGCCACGGGATGCCGATCAACAGGAACACGCCGCGCATATTCCTGACGCGCCATGGCGCCGGCATCAGCAGCGGCACGATCATCACTGCGGCCGTGAACCACGCGGCCTCGGCTGGCATCCGCCACGCGGCAAAGCTGACCGCGATCCCTGCGGACGCGCTCCACACCAGCACCGCCGGCGCGCGCAGCCGAATCGCATAGCTCACGAGCCACCGCACCATCACCGCGCCGACCAGGATGAGCGCCATCCAATTGCCGGCCGGACGCGCGAGCCGATCCAGACGAGACGGTGGTGTGGGAGTGGTCGCGGGAAACAGCATCGACCCCATCGGCGTGCCATTCCACGCCGGCACGATGCGCCATTCCTTGCCGAGCAGCGTCGCGTCGAACTGGACCGAGTGGGTGCCACTCGAGAGATCGATCCGATGACGTCCGGGCTCGGCGGCGCTCACCTCGCGACCATCAATCAGCAGTGCGGTGCCCATCGCCGGCGTCGTCACGAGATCAAATGTGCCGGCGCTCGGAATCATGATGAATCCGGTTCCGCTGACGCGAACCGGAATCTGGCCCGCGTGATATCCATCACGATGCGGCGCATCGTCTGGCGGCGGCAGGTTGAAGAACCACGCCGGCAGCTCGAACGAATCCCGATAGCTGCGTGTCATCACCGCCGAGCACACCGGGTCGCTCGACCGCCAGTCGGCGCGGATGTCCCACGCGTGCGGCTTGCCAGTGCTGTTGCGAACCATTGGCTTCGGCGGAGTAAAGGTGAGGCACCACCCCTCCTGTTGCACGGCAAAGGCCGCGCCGACCTTCAACACCAGAATCGCGATGACGGCGGCGCGCATGAGCCGCGAGCGAAGGGCCGACGGATGCAGCCAGGCCAGCGCCACCACGACTGGGCCGAGTAACAGCGCTTCAGGGAGGGTATCGAGGGGCGCGCCATCGAGAATGCCACTCAGCCGGCTGGGCCAGACCAAGGCCACAATGGCAATCACGCGCCAAATCACAGGAAAAGACTATGACGCGGAACCGAGGACGCGACAAACCGTTTTCACATCTGTGGTGTCTAATTCGAAGCCCGAGGAGAGGCGAGCATGCGCCGGTTCGTCCTATCGTCTGTCACCTTTTCGATCGTCCTCCTGCCAGGCGCGCGCGGATTTGCCCAATCTGGCAACGCGGACGCCGTGATGGCGGCCGCCCGGGCTGCCCTTGGCGGGGACGCGAAGATCTCAGCGGTGAAAACATTCATCGCGACCGGCCGCACGCGCCAGGTGCGGGGCGAGAACCTGGTGCCGATCGAGTTCGAAATTCAAGCCGAGTTGCCCGACAAGTATTCGCGGCGGGACGAATTTCCGGCGCAGGATGCGGGCCCGGTTACCGCCGGGTTTGTGGCTGATGCATTGGTGCTCATCCCCAGGCCTGCCCCACCGCCGCCGCGTCCCGGCGCGCCTGCTCCACCTCCCGGGCAACAGGAAGGGATGCTGCGCGGGCGGCTCATGACCGCGAAGCAGGATTTCGCGCGGCTGATGCTCGGCATGTTCGCCACGTCGACGGCCGCGTTCCCACTCACCTATTCCTACGTCGGCCAAGCCGAAGCGCCGCAGGGCAAAGCGGACGTGATCGACGTGAAGGGACCCAACAACTTCGCGGCACGCCTCTTCATCGCCGCCGATACGAAGTTGCCGATCATGTTGAGTTGGCAAAATACACAGGGTCGCAGGGCACGGGTGGCACCCGCAGGGTGCACCGGCGGTGCACCCAAGGTGCACGCCGCCGGCCCCGTGCACCGGGTGCCGCCAGCCACTTGAACAGCGAATGTTCTTTGCTGATTATCGTGACGTGGACGGTTTGAAACTGCCGTTCCGCATTCGCCGCGCCGCTGGCGCTGAGACCACGGAAGAAACGACCTTCGATCGCTTCCGGATCAACGCGCGAATCGACCCACGACGATTCGACACCACGGCCAAATGATTTCAGATTTCAGATTTCAGATTGCGGATTGATTGTTGATTGCGGATTGTAGGAATGAGGCGAGTAATGCGTCGTGCACTACTGATTGCTGTTGCGAGTCTGTTCGTCGCCATCCCCACGGCGAGAGCTCAAACGCCCGCGCCGGCGGGCACCCTGGTTGTCACGGTGGTGGATTCCACGGGCGCCGTGTTGCCGGGCGCCACGATCACCGTCTCCGGCATTGATGCCACCAACAAGGCAGCGACCATCGAGCCGGTGAAAGCTGGCGCGGACGGCGTGGCGACCGTGCCGCGTCTTGCGCCGGGCCGGTATGCGATTCAAGCCGACTTCGACGGCTTCGAAACGCGGCGGCTGCCCGACGTGCGCGTCCGCAACGGTTCCAACAAGCAGGTGCATGATGTTGCCGATCGCGGGGCACAAGGAGACGGTCACCGTCGGCCAGGACAAGCAGACCGCCGCCGCCGACCCGCGCGGCTCCTCGTTCGGCACGACGCTCACCCGCGAACAGCTCGAAGCGCTGTCGGACGATCCCGACGTGCTCCGGCAGCAGCTGATGGACATGGCCGGACCCGGCGCGGTCATCAAGGTCGACAGTTTCGAAGGCGGGGCGCTGCCGAACAAATCGCAGATTCGATCGATCCGCATCTCGCGCGATCAGTTCGCGGCCGAGCATCACGCTGCCGGCGGCATCAACATCGAGATCATCACGCAACCGGGACTTGGACCGGTTCGTATGAACGTCGGCGCGCGGTTCAGGGGCGATCGCTTGACCGGACGCAGCCCGTTCGTTCCGGACCGCGGTCCCGAACAGAATCGCAATCTGTTCGTCGGCGGCGGCGGCACGCTGGTCAAGAATAAGGCGTCGTTCAACATCTTTTTCAACGGCACCGATTCGTACGAAACGCCGAACATCAACGTCATCACCGGCCCCGGCGAACATCGCTCCGAGGCGATGCGCGTCCGATCGCCGCGCGACAACTACAACCTCAACGCCAACGTCGATTACGCGGTCACGTTGGACCAGACCTTGCGATTCGGGTTCGGCCTCAATACCGTCGACAACCGCAACATGGGCATCGGCCAGTGGGACGAGGTCGAGCGCGCCTACGCGATGGACAGCACGAATGGTTTTTTCCGCGCCCAGCAAATCGGCCCGCTCGGCCGGCGCGCGTTCCTTCGCACGCGGCTGCAATTCGCCTGGACCGACACGGACAACAGGGCGGCCGTG
The DNA here is from genome assembly GCA_963784445.1 of uncultured Acidimicrobiia bacterium. Lineage (GTDB taxonomy): Bacteria > Acidobacteriota > Vicinamibacteria > Vicinamibacterales > UBA2999 > 12-FULL-67-14b. The sequence goes on from CAWARO010000006.1 coordinate 950,162, forward strand.
GAAGCGCGCACCATCCGCGTGCACGACGCGTTTACCAGCGGTGGCGCGCAGGTCCGCGGCGGACAACACTCGCGCACGATGGTGCTCGCCAGCGACCTCGACTACGTCCGCGGTAATCACACCATCCGCACCGGGGTGCAGGTGGATGCGTCGCGGTGGCGGTCGGACGACTGGTCGAACTATCTCGGCACCTATACCTTCGAGAGCCTGGTCGCCTACGAGCTGGAACGGCCACGCAGCTACACGCAGCGCATCGGCGATCCGAACGTGAAGTACGAGAACTTCCAGGGTGCGTTCTACGCGCAAGACGACATTCGCGTGCGCCGCAACCTGACGCTGAGCGGCGGCATCCGCTACGAAGCACAGACGCACGCCAAGGACTACGACAACGTGATGCCGCGCCTGGGCATCACGTGGGCCCCGTTCACCGGCGGCCAGACGACGCTGCGCACCAGCTGGGGCATATTTCACGACTGGTTCTCAATGAACACCTACGAGCAGACCTTGCGCGTGGACGGCGTCCGTCAGCGGGAGGTCGACATCGTCGATCCGCCGTATCCGGACTTCAACGAGCTGTCGCTGCTGGCCGCGCCCGGCAATCGCTATCTGATGAGCGAAGGCGTGGCGTTGCCGCGCTCCACGCGCGTCAGCCTCGGCCTCGACCAGCGCTGGCGGACCTTGCAAGCGGGGTTCACGTATTCGTACGTGCGTGGTGGCGCGCTGGCGCGGGGCAACAACCTCAACGCGCCGGTAGACGGCACGCGCCCTGATCCGCAATTCGGCAACATCATCGAGGTGGTCTCCGACGCAGGCTCGCGGCAGCATCAGCTGCAGAGCAACCTCACGGTGAACCCGGGCGCGCTGTTTCCGCTGGGCAAGAGCGCGCCGCAATTCAACCCGAAGCGCGTGACCCTGTTCTTCAACCACACACTCGGATCGATTCGGAACAACACCGACGGCGCGTTCAGCATCGCGCCGCTCGGCGATCAGAATCTCGAGTGGGGTCCGGCCAACAACGACGTCCGGCATCGGCTGAACATCAGCCTGAACAACCAGATTATCAAGAACTTCACCGTCGGCATCAACATCAACAACAGCAGCGGCGTGCCGTACACGCTGCGCACGGGACGCGATGACAACGGCGACCTGGTGTTCAACGATCGTCCGAACGGCGTCAGCCGGAATTCCGAGCGCGCCGAGAGCCACTTCACGCTGAACCTGAATCTCGGTTACGGCTGGACCTTCGGGCCGCCGGCGGGCGGTCCGCCGGGCATCGGCGTCTTCGTCGACCGGCGGCCAGGCGAACGTGCAGACGTTCGAGCAACCGGCGCGGTATCGCATCGGGTTCTTCGTCAGGCCCAGAACCTCACCAATCGCGCCAATTACACCGGCTACAGCGGGACATGACGTCGCCGTTCTTCCGCCAACCGACGGCGGTGGCGGGCACGCGCCGCGTCGACGCGGGAATCAATTTCGGATTCTGATGGATGGTCGAGGCGGGTGCTACGGACGTTCTCCGTACGTTAGACTCCCGCGCATGAATACCAGGATCGCTCGCCGCGTCGGCGTCTTTGTGCTCGCGGTCGCGCTGACCGCGGCATCACTTCCCGCGGACAAACCCGAGGCCCTCGGCCTCTCCTCCGAGCGTCTGCAGCGGATCAACCAGATGATCCAGGGCTACATCGAGCGCGGCCAGATCACCGGCGCCATCACGATGGTGTCGCGGCGCGGCCGCGTCGCGCATTTCGAGGCGCAGGGACAGATGGATCTCGAGGCGAAGACACCGATGCGCAAGGACGCGATCTTCCGCATCGCGTCGATGTCGAAGCCGATCACCGGCGTTGCGATCCTGATGCTGATGGAAGAAGGCAAGCTGCGGCTCACTGATCCGGTGTCGCGCTTCATTCCGGAGTTCAAGGGTTCCAAGGTGGCGATCGTGAGGACGCCCGGCGCCCCGGCCACCGCAACCGCGCCGGCACGTGAAGCGGAGATCTATACGGTTCCCGCCGAACACGACATCACGATCCGCGATCTGCTGACGCACACTTCGGGACTCGAAAGCGGGGGCGCGGGCACCCGCGCGGGCGCACGGATGGCACCGCGCAGCACGGCGAGCAATCTCGCGACCTACGTGCCGACGCTCGGGCAGGTGCCGCTCGATTTCCAGCCGGGAACGCAGTGGCGGTACAGCGCGCTGGCGGGCATCGAAACGCTCGGACGCATTGTGGAAGTCGCGTCAGGCTTGACGTTCGATCAATTCCTCAAGCAGCGCATCTTCGATCCGCTCGAGATGCCCGATACGGCGTTCTATCCCACCGACGATCGGTTACCGCGCGTGGTGACGCTGTATGACGCTCGCGACGGCAGGCTCGTCAAGATCGAAACCCCGGCGTGGCTCGCCACCAAGACGCTGTTCTCCGGCGGCGGCGGGCTGTGGTCCACGGCCGAAGACTACATGCGCTTCGGGCAGATGCTGGCAAATGGCGGCGTGTTGAACGGCAAGCGGCTGCTGAGCCCGCGCACCGTTGATCTGATGGCCACCAATCACGTCGGCGACCTCTATACAGGCACCGGCGGCAGCGCGAAGGGCCTCGGCTTCGGACTGACGGTGGACGTCGTGCTTGATAACGCGATGTCAGGGCGCCGTGTGTCCAATGGCACGTTCGCCTGGGGCGGCGCCTTTGGCACCTACTTCTGGGTCGATCGCAAAGAAGCGCTCGTCGGCGTGCTCATGGTGCAGGAGCCGGTGAATTCGTTGCGCACGGATTTCCAGAACGCCGTGATGCAGGCGATCATCGAGTAGGCCACCGATTAACGCCGATTAGGCACTGATTAATCGGTGCCCAATCGGTGTCAATCGGTGGCCTATAGCTTCACCTTCTCGAGTCGCGGCGCGAGCAGGTGAATGATCAGCAGCGCCGTCAAATACGTCGAGCCGGCAATCAGAAAGACCGGCACGTAACTGCCGGTCGTCTCCAGCAGGTAGCCGGTGAGCTTGGCGATCAACATACCGCCGAACGCGCCGGCCATGCCGCCGAATCCCACCACGGTGCCCACCGCCTGCTTCGGAAACATGTCGCTCGCAAGCGTGAACATGTTTGCTGACCAGCCCTGATGCGCGGCGGCGGCCAGCGCCACCAGCAACACGGCAGTCCACAAACTTGTGGCCATCGAGGCAAACACGATCGGGATCACCGCACACGCTGCCACGAACATCGCGGTCTTGCGCGCCGCATTGACGGTCCAGCCCCGCTTGATGAGCGCCGACGACAGCCAGCCGCCGCCGATGCTGCCAACGTCGGCGATGAGATAAATCGCGACCAACGGCGGCCCGACCGCGAGCAGGTTCAGCCCGTGATTGCGATTGAGAAAGTCCGGCACCCAGAACAGATAGAGCCACCAGATCGGATCGGTCATGAACTTGCCGATCGCGAACGCCCAGGTCTGTCGATGCGGGAGAAGGGCGCGCAGCGGCACGCGCGCGGCCGGCGGTGCCAGGTCGCTGCGAATGTACGCAAGCTCCGCCGCGCTCACGCGGGGATGGTGTTCGGGCTGGCGGAACAACGGCAGCCAGAGCGCGATCCAGAAGAAGCCGATCGCGCCGGTGACGATGAACGCCCAATACCAGCCGTAGGTGACGGTGATCCACGGCACGATCAACGGTGCCATGACCGCGCCGATGTTGGTGCCCGAGTTGAAGAGGCCGGTCGCAAAGGCGCGCTCCTTCAACGGGAACCATTCCGCCACCGCCTTGATCGCGGCCGGAAAGTTGCCCGCTTCACCAATGCCAAGCGCGAACCGGGCCGCGATAAAGCCCGCCACCGACGGCGCATACGCGAGGCCAAACACACCGAGCAGCGCGGCCACGGCCGGACCGTACGCCGCGGCTTCGGCGTGGGCCATCGCCGCGACACTCCACAAGCCCACGGCAATCGCAAAGCCAATCCGTGTGCCGACGCGATCGATGAATCCGCCGGCCAGCAGCAACCCGATCGCATACGCCAGCTGAAAACTGAAAACGATGTCGGCGTAATCGATTTCACTCCAACCGTACTGCTGTTGCAGGGTCGGCTTGAGCAGGCCGATCACCTGGCGATCGATGTAGTTGATCGTCGCGGCGAGGAATAACAGGAAGCAGATCACCCACCGATACCACCCGACGCGCGCAGCGGGAGGAGTAACCGGCGCGGGAGGGGTGACCGGCGCAGGGATGATGCGTGGCTCGCTGTGCGGTGTCTGCAGGTTCGTGGTCATGGTTAGATGGTCGGGTTACGACGATGGATGGCGAACTCTCGATGGCCGAGCCGTTCCGCCGACGTGAGCTTACCCGAAGAGACATCGACAATTTCCCGAAGTAACCGGTCCGCGGCGCCATCGATTGATTCGGAATGATCGAGGATGCCGCTCACGTCGAGATCCGTGTTATCCGCCATGGTCTGCGCCGTTCGCGCGTTGCCGGTGATCTTGATCACCGGCGCGATGGGATTCCCGGTCGGCGTGCCCAGACCCGTGGTGAAGACCACCACCTGTGCGCCGCCGCCGACCATGCCGGTCACTGACTCCACGTCGAGACCCGGCGTATCCATCACCGTCAGGCCTTTGCGTGTGATCCGCGCCGCATAGGCCACGACGTCTTCAAGGGGACTCACCTCTCCAGCCTTGTGCGTGGCGCCAAGCGACTTCTCTTCGATGGTCGTCAGCCCGCCGCGAATGTTTCCCGGCGACGGCTGCGTGCCGCGAATATCGAGGCCGAGGGCCTGGGCTTCGCTCTCGACGCGCTGAATCACGCGCAGCAGCCGCTTCGCCACGTCGGGTTGGGTGGCGCGCTTCGCGAGCAGATGTTCGGCGCCCATGATTTCCGCAATCTCGCCGAGCACCGTGGCGCCGCCAAAGGCGTTGAGGCGATCGGCCACGCGGCCAAGCGCGGGATTCGCGGACAGACCGGAGGTGTAATCGGATCCGCCGCACTTCAGCGAGAGGATCAGATTGTCGATGCCGCACCACTCGCGCGCGTCGCGTTGAAGGTCGCGCGCAAGGCCGGCGGCAATCTCGGTGCCTTTGGCGATCGCCTTCGGCGTGCCGCCTTCACCCTGGATCGACACAATCGCGGATCGCTTGCCGGCGGCGCGGGCGGATTCGGCCAGCATTTGCCCGACCACCTGTTCGCAGCCGAGCGCCACCACGAGCACGGCGCCTACGTTGGGATGCTGGCAGTACGCGGCGAGGGTGTCGTGCGTGAGCTGCATGTCGGGGCCGAGCTGCCCGCAACCTGCCAGGTGCGGTAACGCCACAGCGCCGGGAACAGTGGCCACGATCCGCTCGGTGACAACGGCGGAACAGATCACGGTTGGCACGACCAGGACGTGGTTGCGCACGCCCACTCGCCCATCCGGCCGCCGATACCCCTCGAAACGTGGTGCTGTCATTCGTGTTTCTGATCGCCGCGGCCACGAGCGCTCGCGACATTATGAACGTGCACGTGCATCCCGGCGGCGATGTCGGCGGTCGCCGTGCCGATGGGATTGCCGTACTTCACGACATTCTCACCTGAACCGATCGGCGTCAGCGCAATCTTGTGTCCACTCGCAATCGGCTCGCGAACCGTGATCTGTTGGCCGTTCGCGTCGATGGTCTGGCCGGCCGCCAGCGGCTCGAGCGCGGTGGCGACGTTATCGCGCGCCGTGATGACGATGATCTTCGCGCTCATTGATTGACGCCGCTCGCGAGAAATCCGCCATCAACCGCGATCAATTGACCGGTAATGAAGCTGGCCGCATCCGACGCCAGGAAGACCGCGGTGCCGGCGAGCTCGTCCACGCGTCCGAATCTCGCCATCGGCGTACGCACCAGAAACTCCTGGCCGCGGCCGGATTTCAGGAGCTCGCGATTCAAATCCGTCTCGAACACGCCCGGAGCGATGGCATTGACCGTCACCCCATGCCGGGCCCATTCCACCGCGAGTGCGCGCGTGAGTCCCGCCACGCCCGCCTTGCTCGCCGTGTAAGCGGCCACCTCGTGCAAGCCGATGAACGACGCCAGTGACGCGATGGTGATGATGCGGCCCTGCTTCTGCTCGATCATCGTGGCGCCGAACACCTGGCAGGTGCGCAGCACGCCGGTCAGGTTCGTCTCGAGGATGCGAGCCCAATCCGATTCGTCCATTTGCAGCGTCGGCACGCGCTTGGTCACGCCGGCGGCGGCCACCACAATGTCGATGCGGCCCAGGTCGCGGAGGCACGTGTCGCGGAGCGCCGTCATCGAGGTGACGTCGGCCACATCCGCGCACGCCGTCGACGATCGGCGTCCGCGCGCGCGAATCTCCGCGGCCGCCTTCTCCACCAGGTCGCGACGCCGTCCGGTGGCCACCACGTCCGCGCCCGCGTCGGCAAGGCCGAGCGCAATGGCGCGGCCGATGCCGCTCGTGCCGCCCACGACCACGGCGACGCGCCCCGTGAGATCGAACAGCGATTGCCCCATTACACGGCCTGCCCGCGCGCCGATCCCGGTCCCGATCCGGTGACCGCCGTTTCCATCACCGCCGATTCCGCGCTCGGCCGGCCGGGAAGCAGGCTCACGGCAATGGCGCCAACGGCGGCGAGTCCGACGAGCACCATGAACCCTGGACCGTAACTGCCGGTCGAGTCGCGCAGGCCGGCGACGATCATCGGCACCACCGATTCAGCCACGCTGTCGGCCGTCAGCACGATGCCCATCACGCGCCCCATGATGGCCACACCGTACAATTCCGCGGCCATCAACGGGATGATCATGTAATCGCCACCGAGCCCAATTCCAAACACGAACGCGAACACCTTCAACGCCGCCGGCGATGGCGCATAGAACAGCGGTGGAATCGCCGCGGCGACGATCAAATAGATCAGGATCATCACGCGCTTCTTCGCCACGCGATCCGCCAACCATCCCATGAACAGCCTGCCGGCGAGGCTGCCAATCAGGATCAGCGACAGCGTCGCGTCAACATCGACCTGCGCGAGCTTGCGATCGAGGCTCAAATACAACGCCAGGTTCTGCATCGTCCCGCCCACCGCGCCGATCGATGCCATGCTGCCGACGAGCAGAAGGAAAAATGCGGGACGCGACAGGATGGGCGTCAGCGATCTTTGCGCGGCGGCACGAGCCGAGGCGGCGGCCCCCGGCGGCTCACGCACGAAGTACGCCGCCGGCAGCGCCACCACGATCATCAGCACGCCCAACCACCACATGGCGCCTCGCCACCCGAGGCTTTGCGTGAGGTTGTATGCGAGCAGCGGCACCAGCGCGCCGCCGACTCCAATACCGAGGTAGGCGATGCCCATCGCCTTGCCGCGCCCTTTGTCGAACCATCGCGACAACAACACCTGGTTCGGCAACGGCCCGCCGCACACATAACCGAGCGCGTTGAAGGCGTAGAACAAGTAGAAGACGCCCATCGTGGTGGCATAGGAGAGACCCACGAGGGCGAGCCCGGCCATCACGATGCCGCCGAGCATCAGCCGGCGCGGTCCGAACCGATCGACCATCCGGCCGGCGATGAAGCCAAACGCGATCGCGACGGCAATCTTGCTGTAGGCATTGCCCGACGTCACCTGCTGGCGGCTCCACCCGAGCTCCTGGACGAAGAACGGATAGAAGCGCGGCAGGCCATAGAGCGCCACGCCGACGATGGCAAACAGCGCGAGGAACGATGTGACGACCGCGAAGACCTGCTGGCCGCGAGTGTTGGTCGTGTCGGTCATGATCGGGCCGGACTCTTGGCATCGCGCAGCTGCGCGCCGTCGGGATGATTGAGATAGAACGGATCCAGCGGGAAGCAGCCCGACACGAGCCCAAGCCGCGGACCGGTGGTGCAGTCGCTGAACGTGCGGCAGATGTTCTTGCGTTTGAGCGTCGTGCCGTTCAGCACGTCGGCTGGCAGATCCGGATACGCGAGCATCATCCGTCCAAGACCCACGAAATCCGTGTGTCCCTCGCGAACCTGGTGCTGCGCGACGTGCGGCAACCACTCTTGCAGGTACGAGTAACCGGTGCCGACGATCACCATGCGCGGGAACGCGGCCTTGAGCAGCCGCGTGGCTTCGAGCAATCGGGCCACGCCGTGGAGCGGATCTTCCGGCGGTTCATACCCATCGCTGGGCGGGAACAGGGCGGGCCGCTGCGCGTGCGGACAGTAATACGGGCTGCCGGCGGTGACGCAGACCCAGCGCACTTCGCGATCCTCGAGCATCTGCAGCACTTGCCTGGCCTCGGCAAGCGAGGCGTCGAGGCCGTCGTTCTTGAGCAGGCCGAAGCCCGCCGGATATTGATCGGGATCGATCGCCGGCACACCCGAGCCATCCGCGCCCTTCCGGTGTGGGACCAGGTCGAATGCGGAGAGGCGTACCACCACTTTCAGGCCCGGCGCGGCAGCGCGGATGCCATCGATAATCTCGCGCATGAAGCGCGTGCGATTCTCGAGGCTCCCGCCATATGGGCCCGGACGCTCGTGGGCGCCGAGCAGCTCATGCCCCAGATAGCCGTGACAGTGTTTGACGTCGACGAACCGAAAGCCGGCGTCGGCCGCCAGCTTCGCAGCGACGATGAAATCGTCGATCAACCGGCTGAGATCGGCGTCACTCAACACCCGGAGCGGTGACGCAAATCTTGGATCGAGCACGGGATTGGTGACCGCCGCCAGCGGTTCGGGACGCTCGTGCAGGTTTGGCTTGGAGAAGCGCCCCGAGTGCGTCAGCTGCAGCCCAAGATAGAGATCGGCGTCCGCGTCGGCGCCGAACCGATCGAGATGCGCCGCGATCAACTGCTCGCGCAGGCGCGCAATCGCGGGCAGCGTGCGCGGCGTGATCAGCAATTGGCGCGGATTGGCGCGGCCATCATGACGCACGGCCACCGCCTCGCCGCCCCAGATTAACTTGGCGCCGCTCTTGCCAAAATTCTGCCAGCGGCGAATGGTGAGGTCGCTCGGCTCGCCCTCGGCGGTTCCGTCCCATCCTTCCATTGGCAACACGCAGAAGCGATTGCCCACGCGGATGTCGCCGATTTGAAATGACTGCGCCAATGGCGACGCGCCCGCCGGCGCCAGCTCGCGATCGAAGCCCAGCGTGATGCGTTCGGCAGCCAGATGCTGGGCGAACGCGTCGGCGGTCTTCATCGCCGCGACACGCGGATAGCGGGCGGCCTCGCTCATACCGCGAGCCGCGCCTTCTGCTTCGCCGATTCGTTCGCGCGGATGCACGCGGTGGCCGAATCAATCGCCTTGTCGGGCCCGCACGCGAGCGGCGTGCCGACGCGAATGGCCGAGCAGAAACGCTGGATCTGCAGCCGGGTCGATCGCGGACGGTCGAACAACTGCGACACCGGCGAGCCCTGCGCCATCTGCGGGTTGGTGTTGGCGGCCTGCGTTTCAGACGACAGCGCCACGGGGCCGCCGGTCTGCGGCGTCACGGTGATCGACGTAGCGCCGGCTTCACCGCCGCCCTCTTCGAAGAAGAGCGCTTCGATCTCACGGCGCAGGATCAGCGTGCCCTTGGTCCCCATGAACATCTCGTAGTAGTCGTCGAACGCGTTCGACTCCACCGACGAGAACACCGCGGTCTGGCCGTTCGGGTATTCAAAAGTCGCGTAAATGTGATCGAACACCTCGCGGCCATCCTTGAAGCGGTACACGCCGCCGGTGGCGTGCACGGCCTCGGGTTTCGAGCCGAGGAACCAGTTGGTGGCATTCAACTGATGGCTGCACAACTCCGCCATCAACCCTTGCGAGTATTTCCAATACAGGCGCCAGTTGATCAGGTGCTCGAATGTCGGATATCCCCATTTCGACGCATCGAAGTCAGGGGTTGGCGGCTCGCCCTTGCGGCGCCAGTTGCCGTTGCGATGCCAGGCCAGGCGCACATGATAGATGTCGCCAAGCGCGCCCGTCTTGATCAGGCCGTCATACGCGGCCTGATACATCGCGTTGTAATTGCGTTGATAGCCGATCTCCAGCACGCGGCGGCCGCGCTGGGCCGTGTCGCGCATTTTTTCGAGGCCGGGCACGTCGCCAGCCATCATCTTTTCGCACAGCACGTGCTTGCCGGCTGCGAGGCAGCCCACCGCAAGATCGGCATGCGCCCAGAGCGGCGGCGCCATGATCACCGCTTCGATGTCTTCCTTCTGAAGCATCTCCTGCCAGTCCGCGTAGTGACGCGCCGGCGCGACCTTGTTGCGCGCGAGCACCTCGTCTGCGCGGGTCAGGCTCGTGGGATTGATGTCGCACAGGGCCCGCACCTCCGCGAACGCCGGATCGACGTTCGAGAGCAACACGCGGCCCTGGCCGCCGACGCCGACGAAGCCAACCCGGACGGGACCGCCGGACACCGGTCCTTTCATCGCCGCCGTGGCGCCCAGCGCGGCGAGCGCCGGCGTGCCGGCGAGAATTTTTAGAAAGTTGCGGCGTCCTTGCGCGGCCTTTTCTGGCGTGATGGTCATGCTGCCGCCTCCCCGAGCACCGGTCGCTGCCGCGGCGCTGCAAACACGCGATCGATGCCCGCAATGTGCCCGGTCCTGAATGCGTGCACCACTGAAAGCGCCGCGAGCTCGATGAGCGTCTTGTTCACGATCAAGTACGCGCCCTCGAGCCGCGGCTCCGGCAGGCCGCTCGTCGGAATGGCCGCGAGATAGAACAACGTCAACAGCGCCATTCCGCCGGCGCACGCGAGCTGCGTGAACAGTCCGAGCATCAGTCCAAGGCCAATGGCGGCAAGTGCAAACGGTATCAGCACGTCGACCGCGCCAATCCAGGATGACGCGCCGACGGCCTGGAACAGGCCCGCCAGCGGGCCGGTCGCGCCACTCAAATAGCCGGCCGACGACCAGGCCCTGAGCGGCTGTCCATCCGGTCCCCATCCCGGAGTCACCAGCTTGAAATAGCCTTCGTAAAGAAAATGCCAGCCAATCACGGTGCGCAGCACCACCAGCAGGATCTGTTGCGCGCGGCTCATAATTCGGCAACCTCCGCATTCGCCGATTCCCCGATGACGAGCGTCGTCGACGAATCATCATCCGGTGTCAGCAGCACGAGCACGTCCGGATGGCACTCGCAGTAGCGCTGCGCAAGCAGCGGACCACCAATCAGAAATGCCGTCGATAATGCATCGGCATCCGCGGCGCTCGCACAGATCACGGTCACGCTCAGGATGCCCTCCGCGGGGCGGCCCGATCGCGGATCGAGCACATGACCGTAGCGCCGGCCGTCGACCATCACGAACTGCGTGCCTGCGCCGCTGGTGCCGAGCGCGGCGTCGCGCAACCACACGCGCGCGATCGCGCCGACGCGCTGCGGCGAGACGATGTCGATCGCCCAGCCCCGGCCGCGTCCGCCGACGGCAACCATGCTGCTGCGGCCCGCGGACAGCAGCGCGTGATTGAGCCCGGCATCGCGAAGGGTCGCCGCGACACGATTGAGCGCGTAGCCTTTGCCGATGGCGCCCAGGTTCAGCGCGACGCCGGTCTTGAGGAATCGCACGGTCGATCGCTGCGGGTCGAGGCGGACGTGATGCATGCCGACCAAATCGCGCGCGCCAGCGATCTCATCGTCCGACGGCACGCGGCCCTGGCGATGGAGAAATCCCCAGCAGCGGCTGAGCGGCGTGCTGGTGATGTCAAAGGCACCTTCGGTTTCGTGCGACAGCTCGCCGCATCGGGTCAGCAGTGCGAAAAGTTCCGCATCGCAAAACGCCTCCGCGGCCGCCGCACGCGTGTTCAACTCGACGATCGCGCTCCTCTCGCGGAACACCGTCAGCTGTGCTTCGATGGCGTCGATCTGATTGAGGGCCGTCTGCGCGGCGGGAACGAACGCGGCGTCGTCTTGATCGAGGGTGATCTCGAAGCTGCAGGCCATAGCGCGTCGCTTGAGGCGCAGCCACTGCCGTGCGACCTGGGACTCCGCGGATGCGGCGACACCGAAAAACCGGCGGCGGGTGACCGCGGCCCCCGAGCCTCCTGACGAATGTCGAAGGGCCTTCGCCATCGTTACGGGCGAGGTTAAGGCGCGGTCACAGTGATGTCAATGCTCAGATCGGATCGGATGTGGTTCGGGCCGTTACCGAGGCGGCGCGGCCTCGTAGTTGATCAGGATCACGAGGTCTTCGCTGCCGGTCTGCCGCAAGCTATGCGAGCTCCCGGTGCGCGTGAGGACCGCGGTACCCGGCGTGACGTTCACCGTTTTCCCATCCAGCGTCATCGTGCCGGTGCCGCTGAGGACGTAATAGATTTCGTCCTCCCTCTGCTCGTGCAGCCCGATGCCTGAACCTGGCTTGAGCGCGCGCTTACGAAACACCAGCCCCAGCTTCGGCACCTTGCTGAAGAACGAATAACCGACCGTCTGCCCACCGCCGTTGTGCGTGCCGGGCTCGTTCTTCGCGACCTCGGCATCGTGTTCGATGATGTAGCCACCTGGCGTGGGCTTCTGCGTGGCGATCGCGTGCAAGCCGGCACCGAAGAGGATCAGGAGAATGGCGGAGACAACTCGTGTCATGGCTGATGGCGAGGTTACGGCGTGGTCAAAGCGTTGTCAATGGATCGGGTAAGATGTGCCGCTCATGATTCGCCGCGACCGCACGCGCACGCCTCGTGATTTGCTGGCCGGCGTCGATCGCCTGTTTGAGTTGTCGGCGGCCAAGATCCAATCGCTCGATCGCAGCTGGTCTTCGACCGGCGCGCCGGTGTTTACCGTCGAGGGCCGCTACACCGCCCGCGGCTGGACGGAGTGGACGGAAGGATTCGTCTACGGCGCCGCGTTCCTGCAGTTCGATGCTACCGGCGAGCGCGCCTTCCTCGATCTCGGCCAGCAGCGCACGCTGTCGAGGATGTCGCCGCATCTCACGCATGTCGGCGTGCACGACCACGGCTTCAACAACGTCAGCACCTACGGCAACCTGTGGCGGCTCGGGCGCGAGCGGAAGATTGCAGACGACGAGTGGCGACAGCATTTCTGCGAGCTGGCGCTCAAAGTCAGCGGCGCGGTGCAGGCCCGCCGCTGGACGCGTCTGCCGGAGGGCGGCGGCTATCTCTACTCGTTCAACGGCGCGCACTCGCTGTTTGTCGACACCATTCGGTCGCTGCGCGCGCTTGCCTTGTCGCACCAGCTCGGCCACCGGTTGAGCGAGGAGCAGGACGTCCAGGTCAAGCTGCTCGAGCGCCTGCTGCAGCACGCGCGGGCCACCGCGCAGTTCAGTGTCTATTTCGGCAACGGTCGCGATACCTACGACGTGCGCGGTCGCGTGGCGCACGAGTCACTGTTCAATGCCGCGAATGGAACCTATCGCGGGCCCAACAGCCAGCAAGGCTACTCGCCCTTCAGCACGTGGACGCGCGGCCTCGCGTGGGCGATGCTCGGTTTCGCCGAGCAGATTGAATTTCTTGAAACGCTCGAGGATTCGGCGTTCACCGGCGAGCCGCGCGCCGTCGTCGACGCGTGGATGCTTGATGCCGCGCGTGCGACCTGCGACTTCTATATCGATCACGCCGCCTGTGCCGACGGCATTCCCTATTGGGACACCGGTGCGCCGGGACTCGCGGCGATGAAGGATTGGGCGGAGCGCGATGCCGATCCGTTCAACGACTTCGAACCGGTGGACAGCTCCGCGGCGGCGATCGCCGCGCAGGGGCTGTTGCGACTCGGGCATGTGCTCGATAGCAGGCGCCAGCAAGGCGATCGCTACACGCAGGCAGGACTGCGAGTGCTCGACACGCTGCTCGACCCCGCGCAGCCGTATCTCAGCCAGTCGGCCGATCACCAGGGGCTGATCCTCCATGCGATCTATCACCGGCCCAATGGCTGGGACCACGTGCCGAAGGGCGCGAAGATTCCCCGCGGCGAGTCGTGTCAGTGGGGCGACTATCATGCGCGCGAGGCAGCGTTGTACGTGAAGCGATTGGCCACCGGCGCGCCGTATCTCACGTTCTTCGGAGGTGCAGCGCATGGCTGACCGGCGGCCGATTGCGATCGTCACCGGCGGTGCGCGTGGCATCGGCCTGGGCATTTCGCGCGCGCTCGCCGCCACGGGCTGGAATCTCGCCGTCGTTGGCGTCCGCCCATCCACCGAGGTCCAGAACGTGGTCGACGAGCTCGAGAACAGTGGCGCGCGAGTGCAGTACGTTCAGGCCGACCTCGGCGACCCGCGGCAACGCGGCCGCGTGGTGCCGGAAGTGTCGGGCACGCTCGGCACACCGTCTGCGCTCGTGAACAATGCGGGACGCGCACCGCGCGTGCGCGCCGACCTACTCGACGCCACCGAGGAGAGTTTCGAAGAGCTCGTCCGGACCAATCTTCAGGGACCGTATTTCCTGACGCAGTCGGTGGCCAACGCGATGATCGCCAACCCTTCCGCGACCCGCCGCGGCATCGTCTTCATCACCTCGGTCTCTGCGGAAATGGCCTCCGTCAACCGCGGCGACTATTGCGTCAGCAAGGCCGGACTGTCGATGGCGGCGAAATTGTTCGCGGTCCGCCTCGCACCGGCTGACATTCCTGTCTACGAGGTCCGTCCCGGCATCATCGCCACCGACATGACCGCCGGCGTGAAGGAGAAATACGATCAACGCATCGCTGACGGGCTCATTCCGGATGCACGCTGGGGCACCCCTGACGACGTGGGCAAGGTGGTGGCGATGCTGTTGAGCGGCGAGGTGAGGTACTCCACCGGATCGGTGGTGCACGTCGACGGCGGCTTAACGATCCCGCGATTGTAAGACGGCGACACGGCGCTGCTCGCGCGCGGATCGATAGACCGCTTCAACCACTTCAACGCTGCGGCGCCCTTCGATGCCGTCACACACCGGCGCGCGCTGGCCACGAATCGCGTCGACGAAATCTTCGATGATGCGTTGATGGTTCGACACATCGGTGACCACCGCTGACGCCGCATTCTCCATCGGCGGCGGCGGGCCATCGGTCGTCTCGATCAGGCGATCACCCTCGAGCAATAGCGAGCCCTCGCTGCCGGTGACGCGCAAGCGCCGCGGCGATCCCGGAGGTGCGGCCGTGGTGACGTCGATGGTTCCCTGCACGCCATTCACGAACTCGAGCAGCGCGGTGGCCGTGTCCTCGGCCTCGATGTTGTGATACCGCGTCGCGGTCAGTCCCGACACGGACGCGACCGGACCCAGCAGATACAACATCAGGTCGACCGTGTGAATACCCTGGTTCATCAGCGCGCCGCCACCGTCGAGCGCCCAGGTGCCGCGCCATCGAGACGACGAGTAGTATTCGCGCGGCCGAAACCATTTCACTTCGCCGGTGGCGAGAAGCGGCGTGCCGATTTCACCGGCATCGATGCGGCGCTTCATCTCGACGATCTCGGGCTTCAGCCGATCCTGGAAGAACACGCCGATTGTGACGCGGGCGCGCGTGGCTTCTTCGATCAGCTGATCGACGCGCGCGGTCGAGATATCGAGCGGCTTTTCGACCAGCGCGTGGCGGCCGGTCCGCGCCGCGGCGATCGCGTGATCGGCATGGCGACCCGACGGGCTGCCGATCATCACCAGGTCCAGCGGCTGATGCGCGAGCAGGGCGTCGAGGGTGGTAAAGGCGCTCGCCCCATGGCGATCGGCGAGCTGACGCGCCTTCTCCTGGTTGTCACCGTGGACGCCGACGATGCGCAGACCGGCGGCGACCGCGGCGCGAGCGTGCGTGTCGCTGATGTTCCCGGCGCCGATCACACCAACGTTCACACGGTGAATCCAAGCTTTTCCAGGTACGTCCGCGCGATCATCGCCGATTCCTTCGGCGTCCGCGCCTTGTCGGGCACCGCGTCAAGCTCGACGATCGCCCAGCCGCGGAACTTGACCTCGTTGAGCGCGGTGAACACCGACGTGATGTCGACTTTGCCGCGGCCCAGCTCCACGAAGCGGTACGACCGCATCGGGTCGCCGGTGTTGCCCGGCAGCGGGCTTTGCACATCCTTGATGTGCAGGAAGAGGATCCGGTCGGAGAATTTCCGCACCGCGCGCACCGGGTCGCCGCCGCCCTGCTGATAGTGCGCGATATCCAGCAGCACCTTGACGTAGCGCGGATCGGTCGCGTCGAGCACGCGGTCAACCTCTTCGGGCCGCTCGCCGATGTTGTTCATGTGATTGTGATACGCGACGGGAATGCCGATATCGGCGGTGCGCTTGCCGATCTCGGTCATCAACCTGCCGAGGCGCTGGTAATCCGCCGCCGTCAGCTCACGTTTGGGGCGGGTGTCGGTCAGCTGCAAGAACAACCCGCCCACATCGCGAACGAAGCGCGCGTGCTGCATGTGGGTTGCGATGTCCTCGGCTTCGAACTGCGGATCGATTCGCACATTGCCGCTCGAGAACGCCACCATCGTCAGGCGATGCTTCGCCAGCAACTCCTTGAGCGCAGCCGGCTTGTCGCCGAACTCCGGCAGCGCCGAGGTGCGCAGCTGGATTCCCTTGAACCCGACCGCCGACACATCCTCGATCGCCTGGCGGTCCTGTCCTTGCCACGTGATCGCCGCGTAACCAAATTGAATGTCGCCAGGCGCGCCGAAGGCGCGTTCGACATCTGCCAGCGCGAGGCCGGCAGTCGCTAAAGAGGTGTGACGAACGAAGTCGCGTCGATTGATCTGTGAGGTCATGGGATCACCAACTGTGCATTGTGCCATCGAGAAGACGGTTCACTGGCAGATACGCACGCTCATACGGGAATTTCGCCGCCAGCGTCTCGTCGATGTCGATGCCCAGGCCCGGTGTGTCGCCGGGGTGCATGAAGCCATCGCGGAACGTGTAGGCGTGGGGAAACACGAGATCGGTGTCATCGGTGTGGCGCATGTATTCCTGGACGCCAAAGTTATGGACGCTGAGATCGAAGTGCAGCGCCGCGGCCATGCACACCGGGCTGAGGTCGGTGGCGCCGTGCGAGCCGGTGCGCACTTGATACAGCTCCGCCAGGTTCGCGATCTTCCGCAAGTGACTGATGCCCCCGGCGCGAACCACCGTGGTACGGATGTAGTCGATCAACTGTTCGCTGATCAGCTGCGAGCAGTCGTGGATCGAATTGAAGATCTCTCCGACCGCCAACGGCGTGGTGGTGTGCTGCCGGATTAGACGGAAGCGCGCCTGCTCTTCGGCCGGCGTCGGATCCTCGAGCCAGAACAGGTGAAACGGCTCGAGGCTCTTACCGAGCCGCGCTGCCTCGATGGGCGTCAGCCGGTGATGCACGTCGTGGAGCAGGTGCACGTCGGATCCAAACTCCTGGCGCAGCTTGGCGAACAGCGATGGCACGAAGTTCAAGTATTTCTCGCTGCTCCATCGCGTCTCTGGAGGAAACCCCTTTTCCGCGGGCTCGTAGTACATATCGCCGCGGCCGACGCCGTACGAATGCTCGAGTCCGGGCACGCGGCACTGCGCGCGAATGGCCTTGTAGCCCATCGCAGCGTAGCGGCCCACTGCCTCCACTGTCTCCTCGACGGTCGATCCGTTGGCGTGGCCGTAGACCATCACGCCGTCGCGCGAGGCGCCGCCGAGCAGGTGATAGACGGGCACGTTCAGCGATTTGCCGAGGATGTCCCAGAGCGCGGTGTCGACGGCGGCGATCGCCGACATCGTCACTGGTCCGCGGCGCCAGTACGCGCCCTTGTAGAAATACTGCCAGATGTCTTCGATGCGCCGCGCGTCGCGGCCAATCAGCAACGGAATCACGTGGTCGGTCAGGTAACTGGCCACCGCCAGCTCGCGGCCATTCAGCGTGGCGTCACCCAGGCCGGAGACGCCGTCCTCGGTGGTCAGTTTGAGGGTGACGAAATTGCGCCCCGGGCTGCAGACAATGACCTTGCCGTCGACGATTTTCATGCGCGCTGCGCAGCATACGACAACCGGTTGCGCTGTAACAGGATCTGCCCGTTCCTTGGGCGGGACTAAAGTCCCGCCCCTACGTGTGAGCAGGGCTCGGCCTCTTCGTGCGTAGGGGCGGGACTTTAGTCCCGCCCGGAGCAGGCGGGTCTTCCGCCTCCGCTAAAGCTACGGCGGACAAGAAAGATCGCCTCCACGTACGCGCAAGGTAACCGTCAGCGGATTGCGCCGCTGGCGGCAACTGGTCAGGATTGGCGCGACATGCACGAGATCGACGAAAAGGTCGATCGGCTCGCGCGCCTGGCGGCGAGCCGCCGGCTCGGCGGCATCCTGCTCAACACGCAGCCGAACTTCGCGTGGCTCTCCGGCGGACGCTCCAATCAAGTCGACGGCAGCCGCGAAAACGGGAGTGGCTGCCTGCTGGTGAGCGCGCGCGGCGAGCGATTCGTTGTGGCGAACAATATCGAGATGCCGCGGCTGCAGGAAGAAGCGCTCGCGGGGCTCGGCTTCTCACCGCGCGAGTATTTGTGGACCCAGGAACAGGCCGAACCCGGTACGCCGATCGCCACGGCGAGGGCCGAGGTGTGCGGCGAAATCGGTTGCGACAACGCGTTGCCTGGCGGGACGCCGATGGAGGCTGAGATTGCGGCGTTGCGGGCCCCGCTCACGCCCGCCGAAGTCGATCGCTACCGCGCACTCGGCCGCGACCTCGGCGGCATTGTCGGAGAAGTGTGCCGATCGATCGTTCCGCACCTCACCGAAATCGAGATCGCCCAGCGCGTGGCCGCGGGCGTGGCCTGCATCGGGGGACGCGCGATTGTGACGCTGGTCGCCGCCGACGATCGCATGAGCCGCTTCCGCCACCCGGTTCCGACCCAGGCGCAGTGGCATCGCCAGGTGATGGTGGTGGTGTCCGCACAACGCCAGGGTCTGGTCGCCGCGCTGTCGCGCATCGTCGTAGCCGGCGGCGTGCCAGACGTCCTCGAGTCCCGCACCGCGGCGGCGGCAAGCGTCTTCGCACGACTCGTCACAGCGACAGCGCCGGGCGCCACCGGCGCGGAGCTTTTTGAGGCGGCGGCGCGCGGCTATGCCGACGCGGGGTTTCCGTCCGAAGAGTTGCGCCATCACCAGGGCGGGGCCACGGGCTATCGTTCGCGCGAGTGGATCGCGCATCCCCAATCGCGGGAAACCGTGCAGGCGCGCCAGGCGTTCGCGTGGAATCCCACGGTGACCGGCACGAAAGTCGAAGAGACGATGCTCGTCCATGAGGAGGGCTTCGAGGTGGTCACCGCGAGCCCGGATTGGCCGGCGATTCCCCTGAACGTGGGCGGCCAGGCGCTTGCGGCGCCCGCGATCCTGTCGATTTAGGCCCCAGATCCCGCCGGGGTCGGAGGCGAAGCCTCGCTAGCTTTCTTCCCTGTTACCCCGCCGTCGTTTCTGCTTGACACCTCGCCTGCACGGGCATAATTTGTCCCATCGTTAGTCAATATTGAATCCATCGCGAATAGGCTTGATCGGTAAAGAAGGCGTAATTATCCAAATAGGCTGTTTCGGCTCGCAGGCGGTTGCACGACATTCGGGACATAGCGTCCCACAATAGGACGAATGCGAAAGATCGACACCACGCGGTTTCGGGTTGCGACGCGGCGCACGTCACGCGAGATCAATCGCACTATCGCGTTGAACATCGTTCGCGCCCGCCAACCCCTCTCGCGCGCCGACCTCGCCCGCGCCATGGGCGTGCGCCGCGGCGCGGTGTCGTTGATCGTCAACGACCTCCTGAAAGACGGCGCCATCGTCGAAGGCGCCACCGGCGATGCCGTTCGCGGCCGCAAGCCCACGTTCCTCTATATCGATACCAACCGCCGCGCAGTGGTGGCCATCGACATCCGCATCAGCCAGACCTCACTGATGCTGGCCGACCTGGTTGGCAAACCCATCGGCGGCATTGTCACGCTGCCCACCGAACGCGATCCCAAAGCGCTGGTGAAGTCGCTGGCCACCCGCATCAAGCGGATGCTCGCGGACCACGGCGAGATCGATGCGTGCACCGGCATTGGCGTGGCGGTCCCCGGCATGGTCGAGCGGCCGTCGATGCGCGTGCTGAACGCGCCCACGCTGGGTTGGCACGACGTCGACCTGCGCGACATGCTCGCGAAGGCCACTGGCATGCCGGTCGAGATCGAAAACTCCGGCCGGGTGTGTGCCCTCGCGCAACTGTGGGCGATGCACAGCGTCGACAGCCCAACCGGCGATTTCGTGTTCGTGTCGGCCTCCGACGGTCTCGGCGTCGGCGTCAGCTTTCAGCGCGAAGTGTTGCGCGGCCGCCACAACCTGGCCGGCGAATTCGGCCACCTGCTGCTCTCAATGGATGGGCCGAAGTGTTCGTGCGGATCGAACGGCTGCTGGGAGGCCTACGTGTCGAACCGGGCGACGCTGGCGCGTTACTTCGGAACCGAGCCGAATGCCGAGGGCGCTACGCTGTCGTCGGATTTCACGATCGACGATTTGCTCGCGCGCGCGCTCGGTGGCGACCTCAAGGCCCGCGCCGCCGTCCAGATGACGGGCAAGTATCTCGGCGTCGGGCTCGCGTTGATCATCAACGCGCTCGACCCCTCGGCCGTGTATGTCGGCGGTGAGATCACCGCCGCATGGGACCTCATTGAACCGCCGATGCGTACCGCATTTCTCGAGCGGGCGCTCACGCAAGCCGTCGCCACCACCCCGATTCGTCCCGTCGCTACCGTCGAGTATCCGCGTCTCAGAGGCGCCGCGGCGCTGGTGACCGCACCAGCGTTCGCGGCCCCTGTCGTTGCCTGATTTGTTGTTCACATGTCTTGGGGAGAGCACATCATGAACGCCACCCACGTGTTTCAGGAAAGTGACAAACGCCACGCGCTGGAGCAGGTTCTGACGAGCGCTACGTTCGTACGCGCGTCACAGGTCCGCAACTTCCTTCGCTACATTTGCGAGATGGAGCTGCGCGGCCTGGGCCACACGCTGCATGAATACCTGATCGGCGTCGAAGCGCTCGGCCGGCCGAACGCATATTCGACCGACGAGGATTCGAGCGTGCGGCGGCGCGCTTACGCGCTGCGGCGCAAGCTCGACGAGGTCTACGCCGACGAGCTCGCCAACGCGCCGATTCGCATCGTCGTACCAAAGGGCAGCTACGTACCGTTCTTTGTCTCCAACGCCACCAGCGAGGTCGCCCGTGATGCGTTCCGTGTTCCAAGTCCGGCGCCTGATAGCCGTCGCGCTGGTCTCACTGCTGCTTGAGGCGAGCGGAGCGAGCCTCACCCTGAGCGACGATCTCGACCGCAAAGCGGTTGAGATCGGAGTCGAAGGGTTCGCGGTTGGCCAAGCGCCGGTCGACGCTGCCAAGGCGAAGCGTCTCGAGTGGTTCCACGAGGCGAAGTACGGCCTCTTCATTCACTGGGGGCTGTACGCGATCCCGGCCGGCCAATGGAAAGGCCGGCGCATTCCGGGAATCGGCGAGTGGATCATGAACCGGGCGCAGATCCCGGTGAAAGAGTACGAGCAGCTCGCCAGGCAGTTCAATCCCGTCAAGTTCAACGCCGAAGAGTGGGTGCAGCTCGCGAAAGACGCGGGCATGAAGTACATCGTCATCACCGCGAAGCATCACGACGGCTTCGCGCTCTACGATTCAAAAGTCAGCAAGTACGACATCGTCGACGCCACGCCGTTCAAGCGCGACGTGCTCAAGGAGCTCGCAGCGGCGTGCGCGAAACACAACATGCGGCTCGGGTTCTATTACTCGCAGGCGCAGGACTGGCACGAGCGGAACGGCGCCGGTAATACCTGGGATTTCCTCGCCGACGAAACCAAGAAGGACTTTGATCAATACCTCCGCGACAAGGCCGAGCCGCAGGTTCGCGAGCTGCTGACCGACTACGGCCCCGTGGCATTGATCTGGTTCGATACGCCGCGGTTGATGACCACCGCGCGCGCGCAACGCTTTGTCGATCTGTTGCGATCGGTTCAACCCAACACGCTGATCGACGGCCGCCTCGGCATGTCGGGCGATTACGTGACGACCGGCGACAACGTGATCCCGCCGGACGTGCAGGGCGAGGCGTGGGAAGTGCCCGCGACGCTGAATCACACGTGGGGCTATCGCACCGACGATCACGACTGGAAATCGCCGCAGACCGTGATCTTCAAGTTGATCGACATCGTGTCGAAGGGCGGCAACTACCTGCTCAACGTCGGCCCGATGGCCGACGGAGTGATTCCGCAACCGAGCCAGGATGTGCTGCGCACCGTTGGTCGATGGCTGCGCGTCAATGGCGACGCGGTTTACGGCGCCGGCGCAACGCCGTTTGGTGACGAGCTTGGCGAGCCGAGCACGAAGGAGGCGGTGAACGTGCGCGGCGAGCCCCTGTTCTATCAAAACCTGCAGTGGCGTTACACGACGAAGCCCGGAAAGTTGTACGTCACGTTCTTCGACGAGCCGAGGGCGCCATTTGCCATCCCGGCCATCAAGAACCGGATTACGCGGGCCTATCATCTCGATGGCGGAGCTGAGGTGAAGACGACGGTCGAGAAGGGCCGCACGTTCCTACATCTCGATCGCCCGATCCTGAATCCGACGGCCACGGTGGTGGTGGTGGAGTTCGAGGGAGGGAAGATTCTGAAATGACCAGCGAGGTTTTGCCCCGCCTCCGGCTGGGCGAGACGGCTTGAAGGCCGTTTGCAGAATGGTCTTCAAGCCGTCTCGACGCGAGCTACTCCAGCTCGCCGCCAGCGCGCCGGCCCTGGCGTTCAGCGCGCGCTTCGTCGAGGCCAGGCAGCAAACCGGTCTAGACGCTGCCGCGTTCACACGCGCGCCGTGGAGCGCGACGTTGCCGGACGGCACGCGCGCGCCTGCCGCAGTGCAGCTCACCCGCACCTGGAATAACGAACGCTGTCAATCCGCGATCGTCAACAAAGGCGCCGCGCCGATCGCGCTGAAAGAAGTCACGCTCTTCAGCCTTGCCCACACATTGCCTCTGGACACGCCGCTTTATGGCGAGGGCTTCCAGATGCTGAGCCAGACGGGTGGCACCGTCGGCAGCATCATCGATCTTGGCAACTACACCGATGTGAAGCATTACCGGATGCCGGAGCCTCCAGGTATCCGCGTCGTCTACAACCTCCTCACGCTAGCGACACCGAACGCGCACCAGGTGCTGGCGTTCACGTCGTGCGGACGTTTCAGCGGCCAGTTCCGGCTACGGCCCGGCGCCATTGACGTGGTTCTCGATCTCGAGGGCCGCACGCTGGCTCCCGGCGAGAGTTGGCCACTTGAAGAATTCGTTTTCTTGAGTGGCAGCGACCGGGAGGCTCTGCTTGCCTCGGTGGCCGCGCGCCTTGCGCAACATCACCCTGCCCTGAGCGACGCGGTCGGCCGCAAGGCGGATGACCGCGGAGTCGAAGGGAAACCGTTGGCCTTCGCGACGCCGCCGTCCGGGTGGTGTTCGTGGTATTGCTTCGGCCCGAAGGTCACTGCCAAGCAGGTGCTCGACAACCTCGACGTCATTGCGAAAGATATTCCCGGACTGCGCTATATCCAGATCGATGACGGGTATCAGCCGGCGATGGGCGACTGGCTCGAGACTGGCAACGCGTTTGGCGGACAAGTGCAAACGGTGCTGAAGCAGATCCGCGATCGCGGCTTCGAGCCGGCGATCTGGGTTGCGCCGTTCATCGCTGAAGCGGACTCCAACCTGTTCAAGCAACATCCGGATTGGTTCGTCAAAGACGATGCGGGCCAACCGCTCCGCGCCGATCGCGTCACGTTCGGCGGGTGGCGGCGCGGTCCGTGGTACGCGCTCGACGGCACGCATCCGGAGGCGCAGGCGCATCTCGAGCGCGTCTTCACGACGATGCGCAACGAATGGGGCTGCACGTATTTCAAGCTCGACGCCAACTTCTGGGGCGCCATTCACGGCGGTCACTTTCACGACCGGCGCGCGACCCGCATCGAAGCGTATCGCCGCGGCATGGCGGCGGTGCTGCGCGGCAGCCGCGATGCATTCATCCTCGGCTGTAACCATCCGATCTGGCCGTCGATCGGGGTCGTTCACGGCTCGCGCAGCTCGCACGACATCCGGCGCGACTGGAAGCGTTTCAGCGATACCGCGCGGCAGAACCTGAGCCGCAACTGGCAGAACGGCCGCTTGTGGTGGAACGATCCCGATGCGATCGTCTTCACCGGTGAGCTCAGCGAAGACGAGTATCGCTTTCACGCCACGGTGATGTACGCCAGCGGCGGCATGATCCTGTCCGGCGACGATCTCACGACCATCACGCCGCCGCGCCTCGCGATGCTCAGGAAGCTGCAGCCGCCCACCGCGAAGGCGGCACGGTTCGCGGATGTGCGGATGGAGATTGGTGAAGTCGATCTCGATCCACAGCGCCGTGCCTACTGCCTGCTGAATTGGGACGACAAGCCACGCGAGCTGAGCGTCTCGTTATGGCGCGCATCTCGCGTCCGCGAGTTGTGGTCCGATGAAGACCTGGGCATGAAGAGCGGCCGCGTGGCAATCGCGATGCCGCCGCGCAGCGGCAAGGTTCTGATCTGCAGCGCTTAGGGTCGCTAAACACTCCGGCGTTTATCGAGAGCGATTTCAACAGCGACGCATATTACGATCGCCTGAGGTCCGCGATCAGGCGGTCGCGATGTTCTCTAAAAGCAAGCCGCTGGCGGTTTGGACGCTACGCGCCTCGGGGGGTCGGCGCCCAGCATCGGCGATCTACTTTGCGTCCTTAGCGTGACGATCGCGCGATCCAGCTCCTGCTGATAACGCGAATCGGTCGCCGTCGTTCGCAGTTTCTGGAGCGCGTCGAGGTGGGCGGCCTTCAAGGCGTCAGCTGACGCAACCTTGACGTCTGGCTCGATGCCGGTCCCTTCCCAGTTCGTTTTCGTAATTGGGTTGATCGCGCGGCCATTCGGTACCCAAATTCCGAAGTGATCGATTATCCGGCGTACTCCACCAGGATGCGCACCGCCGCCAGTCGTTTCACCAACAACGATGGCGCGCTTCAGGTTCTTCAGGTTGTAGGTGAATTCTTCGGCCGCTGAGAACGTGCGATTTGACGTGAGGATATACACCGGCTTGGTGCTGCCGTAGCGTTGACCCTGGACGTGCGGCGAGGTCCAGAACTGCCGGTGCTCATCGCGTTCGCGGATGTAGAAGTCGTTCAGGTGCACGACATCGTCGAACAGGTAGCTCGAAAGCAGCCCGATCATTGCCGGCGAGCCCCCACCGTTGGCGCGGAGGTCAAACATCAGCGCGTCGGTTCCGGCAACGAAGTTCATTGCCGCGACGGCGGTCGGTCCAGCATCCGGGGAGCCGCTGAAGCCGCGTAGCTCGATGTAGCCAAGGTTGCCGTCCAGACGTTCGACACGCTGGAAGCCATAGTTGCCGCGGCGCTCCGCTGCGCGCATTCGATCGCGCTCCTCGGTGGTTGGCGTGCGACGCTCGGGAAACCCTTCCGCATTGAACAAGACTCGGAGATGTTTGTCGTTGCTCACCCCCTGCAAATGCGTCGTTAGTGCGTCGGCAAAGGCGCGCGAGCCCGTGATCGCGTCGTACTCGTTCCGTGCGGCCCGCTCGCGGATCGCGGCAGCCATCTTCTCAGCGACGTCGGCGAGGATGTACGCGTTCTTGAGATGCTCGATGGCGCCGTCGATAACACGCTGCTTCGTCGCGGCGTCGACCGCCGGATCTGGAGAGCCGGCAGCGGCGGATTGCACCGCGCGGATGCCAGGTTGCAACAGCAGCAACAGTGTTGCCACTGCGGCCACTCGAATGAACGTCCGCATGAAGATTCTCCTTCGTCCAGGCATTTGGGTCTCCTTGGTTGCGGCCTCGACCACCGACCCGATGGGCAAGTTCACTGTACATCAGTGCTCGCTCGGCCATCACCATGCCGAGAAGGATTGCTCCTGGATAGTCGCCAAGCACTTTCCGAAATCCGCCCGGCTAGGTCGGAAAACCCTTCGGCGTTACGCAGGGCCGACACGCTCACCGTCATGGAGCCGGATCAATCGATTGCATATCTGGGTCGGCGCCACTCCGGACGAGATCAATCAGTCCTTCAGCTCGGCAAGCCGAGCGCGAAGCGCGAAGGTCAACAGTCCACCTCCGCGCTTCGCGCTTCGGCGGACAAGTCGCCGCTACGGTGGACAACCTTCGCATGGCTTGCCAACCGTAGCTCACGCGCGAAGGTTGGTGAGCCAAGCCAAAGCCAAACGTTCGCCGGTTGGAACCAGATTGCCAATTGGCTGCGACAGCTCGACCGGCTGAAGCACATCGCATAGCCGTGGTGGCGTGGCGAGAGAGCGGTGTTGACTTCGCCGGCGAGTGATTGCATCATCTGCTGCCTCCCGCGGGAGTCCGCTGCAAACTGTCACGCCCAATGCTGCCTTCCTCGTCTTTCGACCTAACTGAAGAAAGGAGCGCCCATATGAAGAGATTCTTCGTCGTCCTCGTGGTGCTACTGGCGGCCTACGTTCTCGGTGCCAGTCCGCGCGCGTCCGGTATCGGAACGGAATTCGATCAACCGACCAGCTTCGACGTGATGGAAGCGACCATCCCGCAGCTTCAGGCGGCAATGGCGGGCGGCGCCGTGACGTCGAAGCAACTCGTGCAGCGCTATCTGGAGCGTATCGCCGCATACGAACCGACGCTGAATGCGTTCATCACAGTCAACCCGCGCGTCATCGCGGAGGCGCAGCAGCGCGATCTCGAACGGGCGCGCGGCCAGATTCGCGGCCCTCTGCACGGAATTCCGATCGCTCTCAAGGATAACGTCCTGACGACCGACATGAAGACCACCGGCGGCGCGCTCGCGTTGGCCCATCTCAAACCGCCATACGAGGCCACGCTGGTGACGAAGCTGCGCGGAGCCGGCGCCGTCATCATCGGCAAGACCGTCCTGACAGAGCTGGCCAATTGGGTATCCGATGCCATGCCCGCCAACTACAGCGCCGTTGGCAGCTATGGCTACAACCCGTGGGACCCACGCCAGGATCCGAGGCCCGGCACCGATGCCCGTGGGTTTCTGTTCGCCGACGGTCGACCGGCACTCTCTACCGGCGGCTCGAGTTCGGGGATCGCGACTGCGGCAAACCTCGCCGCCGCGAACATCGGTACCGAGACGTCCGGGTCGATTCTCAGCCCATCGAACCAGAACATGCTCGTCGGCATCAAGCCGACCGTAGGTCTGATCAGTCGCTACGGCGTCATTCCGATCACCGCCGATCAAGACACGGCGGGTCCGATGACCCGCGATGTGGCAAGCGCGGCCATCATGCTGAACGTCCTTGCCGGGCCGGATCCGAAAGATACGCCGGCCTTCATGGGCCCGCCGTCGTGCCCGGCCGTCGACTACACGGACTCGCTGGTTCCCAACGGGCTCGCCGGCGCTCGCATCGGCATCGCAGAGCCGTACTACGCAACGTCGAACGCCGCCACGCGCGCCGTGATCGATCAGGCTGCGGCGGCGATGGTCGCGGCAGGGGCGATCGTGACGCACGTGGACTTACCGAGCTTTGCCGCGCTGCAAGCGTTCGGCATCTGCGCGGCGCGCGAGCATACGAAAGCGAATGACGCGAACTGCTCTGTCGTCCTGAAGTACGGGTTCAAGCGCGACTTCAACGCCTTCCTTGACAGCCTCGGCTCCCGCGCGCCCGTGAGTACGCTCACCGAATTGCGGGAATTCAACCTGGCCCACACTGCGAACAATGCGATTAAGTACCTGCAAGCGCGGCTGGACATCTCGGATGAAATGGATGTCGCGGCCGACTTCGCGCGGTACGTCAGCGATCGCGAGAAGGACCTGCAACTGGCCGCGACCACCGGGATCGACGCGGCGCTGGCGACCCCTCCGGGCTACGATGCCCTACTCTTCGCCGGCGCGCGAGGGGCCGACATTGCCGCCCGTCCAGGCTATCCGAGCATCACGGTCCCGTTCGGCTTCATTCCGAACGAGCCGACGCCGCCGTTCCCGCCGGGGTTCAATGCCAAGGATGCGCCGCTGGGCATCACCTTCACCGCCGCGGCCTGCAGCGAGCCGACGCTCGTTCGTCTTGCTTACGGCTTCGAGCAGGCGACGCAGAAACGCTTTGCGCCGCCGCTTTTTCCGGCGATCGACGCACGCTCACAAGGCGGCGCGCGAAGCAACTATCCGTAGAGGGCCACATGACTGTTGAGCAGCTCGGCCAAGGTTCTGCGATGTACTAGGCCGGTTCGATATCTCGTTTGCGTTCGAGCGTTTGCTCGGGACTCGTTGACTGCGTGACAGCGAGACCTGGGCCTGGCCTGCCATGAGTGACGCTTGCGCTTGCCGCAGGCAGACGCAAGCTGAGTTGAATGGTGAGCCCGGCCCGCCTCCGCGAAGACGCTTCGGCGCGCTCGGGCCTGCACCTTCGCGAGGCTTGCCAACCGAAGCTCACGCGCACGTGGCAAGCGTGAGCGACGGTTGGTGAGCCTTACTTTCGCCAATTGGAACCGCATCGGCGAATGGCCCAGACGTATCGAGGGACTTCGACGCTGGCCGAGCGGGGGAAACGCCGCTCGCGCGGGCGCGATCGTAAACGCTGCGGCGTTTCTCGCGACCGATGTTGAGCGAATCACGAGAACCCAAGCGTTGGGCAACGGTGACGAACCGTGTCTAGTGCGGTCACCGTTTCTGGTGTGCTGGCCTACACTGACATCGGCAGA
This sequence comes from uncultured Acidimicrobiia bacterium, assembly GCA_963784445.1. Classification (GTDB taxonomy): domain Bacteria; phylum Acidobacteriota; class Vicinamibacteria; order Vicinamibacterales; family UBA2999; genus 12-FULL-67-14b. The sequence goes on from CAWARO010000006.1 coordinate 978,727, forward strand.
GATGACGCGCCCATTGTGGCGAGAGTGCCAATCGACGCCGGCGCGAGCTCGAATCTACGACTCCCGCGTGCAGGCGTCGCAGCCGGAAAAAGGCTGCAGCCGCCGTGCACCGGCCGCTCAGCTTTGTTCTGGTCGCGGTCGGCGCTGCCTATGTGGGCTGTGTCGACATCGACGCCAGAGCACGCCGCGGCATTAGCGCGGCAATCAAAGCCCATATCATGACTAACATGATTAGCGGGAATCCCAGCCTTGCCACCTCACTGTTGAAGCCGACCACCAGCAGCCCCGCCGCGCCGTGGGCAAGCGCACCGATGACGCCAATCCACCCCATCCAGAGCGCGCCGAGCGCGCGCTCACGCGCAGCGACAATAATGAAGCCGCTCATAAGCACGCCAAATATCGGGTAGATGATCACCGTCATCATGAGGTGCGTGGACAGAACCGGAGTTGATCGGCCGGCGAGCAGGTTTTGGAGATCCACATAGGCCGCGGCGTGAACCGCCATTTCGATCGCCTGCAGCGCCGTCACGACGATGGCAATCTGCAACCAGCGCCGCGTCCGCGCCGGAACCACCACCGCGCGGCCGTAGAGCACCAGGCCGACGAGCAGCGCCACGAACGCTGCGCACACCCACGCGTGGCCGGCGAACCAGACCGGACTCGCGAGCATCTCTGCCATCGTGCCGCCGGGATGCATCGGCCCGCCGATACCCATGAAGATCGCGGAGAGGACGAAGCAGACGCGCCAAGGGAGTGATTTCATGGGCGCAGATGCTACCACGCGTATCGCGTTTCGTTTCTACCAGTCTGCAAGTTGCTCCTGAGTAGTCGCCTAGCATTTGTCGATTCCGGCCGCCCGGCGTCGCGGATCCCTGCCGACGTCACCAGTTACGTATCCGCTAAGTCATTGACACTTGCTGATGATGGGCTCTTCGTCCAACTACGGGCAAGCGATGCACCGTGGCTCCCGTAGCAAGACCACAAGCCGATCGAACAGGGCGTAGGCCGCATGGAGCAGTCCATCAAGACCCCGTGTTTCAGGTGTCGGCGTCTCCGATCCGTCAGTGATCGCAGACGATTCCCGGAGCGCCTGGTCGACGCTCACAAGTGCCGACTCCTGTAGGTGCGCGTCGTCCGGATTCTCGAGGAGCGCCGTGAGAGCGGCCTGGGCTCGTTGGATATCCTGCTCCACTCTTTCGATTGCATCCACGGGCCCACCGTGCGACGCGAACTGGACGAAAGTTAATCCTGAAGAGAGTGAGCAACTGGAGCATACCGAGGACGACGAGGAGAATCACCCCGCGATCACCACGGGCCGAAAGGGCACACGTCCCGACGATCCCGCTTTCCGCCACACTTCGCATTTTCATTCCTCCTCATCTCTCATGGCGTGCACGCCCCGTCTAATTTGATGGCCCTGTCATAGCCGGGCCAGCCGTGCGGTCGATTCTAGCGCGAGTGGGCTCGAGGACTCGGATGACTAAGAGTGGTCGCCAAGGGCAGACGTTCGGGACGGCCGCCCTGGCTCCAATCGCGTCACACGGTGGGCTCTGGTTCGATGCCCAACGTGTCGTTCACCGCGACCCGAAGGTTCTGCTTGCACCCAAGGTACCGCTCGGTAGTCTGGATCGAGACATGACCAAGCAGAAACTGAATCTGATCCAGTTCGCCGCCGGCCAGATGGCACAAGCGCGCGCAGGTCCGTCGGAGGTCGTGTGGAGCGAGCTTTTCGATGTCCGCGCGAACGGCGGCAGCCCTGACGACATCCCAGAGCACCTTCGGCGTCATCCCGTTACCCCAAATTCGGCCCGTCTTGTTGATCGCACGAAAGATTGCGCCATGTGTGATGCCGGCAGCCGTCGTCCATGTATCGATCGTGGCCTTGACCCAAGTCAGCACCGGAACCGTGCGGACGTGTCCGCCTTTGCCGACGAGATCCGCAATGACCCAGTGCTCCTCGCGTTGTTGGAGCGACTCGAGCCTGAGGGCCAGCAGCTCACCACGGCGCAGGCCGCAGCCAATCAGCACGGCGAGCATGGCATGATCGCGACGTTCCCGAACGGTCATGAGGTCGCTGTGTCTGAGTAAGCGACGGCCTTGATCGGCGGTGACCCAATTGCCCAAGCGGACGCCAACGCGCCGAACGCCTTTCACGCGCCGAACGCCTGCGGCCAGTTCGGGACTGAGAAGGCCGGCATCAGCGGCCTCGTAGGCGACACGCCGGACGGCGGCTAGCCGCAGGTTGATCGTCGCGGGCGCGTAGTGACGCTGCTCCAAGTGAATGCGATAGCGGAGAACCACCGTCCGGTTGAACGCGAGGCGCGGCTCGGAGCAGTACCACGCGACGAACTCGCTGATTGCGTGGTCGTACGTCCGCTGACCGCTGGCAGACGTGAGGCTGTTCAGCACTGCCGTCTTGGCGTGTTCAAGGTCGGGCAAGGCGAGGACACGCTTTGGCGGCTTCTTGCGAGATTTCGTTTTCGGCATCGGTGACGGCCTCCCTGACCGTGGCCGATGCCTTTACCGAATCTTCATCCCTGCGGCGTTTATCACTACTAGCACGGGCGCTCAGCGGTCGCGTCACCGTGCTTGGTTCAATCGGCGGCAACGGCGGCGTCGCTGCCATCCGTGCGCCCCAGTCGTCCCATAGCGCTGTGTGCGGCTCCTGTGGCATCGATGTGTTTGGCAGCTTTCGCAAGGCCTCGCAACGGCATATTGTTGTAGATGCATTCGTACTCGCCTGCGCGTACGAGGAAGGTCTCGTGCCAGATGCCGATGTCGCCGTTCGAGCCGATTTCCTTGTTGAACTTAACCCAGTATGGGTAGTGGGTCTGGTCGCGGTTGCGAGAATACGCGGTCAGGTGTTCCAACGATCGCCAGTACTGCACATTCGTCGTGAGGCCCAGGGGCTCCCATCCGAGAAAGCCGCTCTTGGGATCCGCAGCGACCTCTGCGAGCATCTTTGACATGGTGGTCAAGAACCAAAGATATCTGGGCAGCTTCCACCAGCGGTTGAAACGTGCGCCGATAATAAAGACGACGAAGTCACCCTCGACTGAAGCAGCTATCCGGCGATTGATCGTGGCCATCGGCGAGATTGTACCGCAGGGCTCAACTCCTGCCTGGTCGCCAAGGGTATTTCCATCGGCTCGCCGGGGATGCAAAGCCAGATCGGCGTTAGTCGCGAGTAACGTCGTGCCACTCAGCCCCGAGCAGCGAGCGATGGGCTCACTCCATGCGGCAATTGGTCGCCGATCGTCGGTTGCAGCGGCTTGTTACCGTGACGCAGTAGGCCGTGTGAGCCGTCACACGCCCACTGGTGTGTATCGGACAGGCATCTATCGCCTAACCTGTTCCAGCACCTTCGCGTCGACCCAATAGACGTCGCCTGCAGTCGCCTCCTTCCAGGAGGCGCCTCGACGTCGCGAGAAGAACAGATACTTGCCGTCGGGTGTGACCATCGGACAGAAATCGGTGTCTTCGGTGTTGATCGTCTCGCCGAGGTGGGCGGGCTCGCTCCATCCGCCACCATCCCGCCGGAAGGAGACGAAGAGGTCACCACTTCCGAGACTCGGCGGGCGCGACGACCCAAAAACCATATAGCTCTCGTCAGGTGAGACATAGGTGTCGCCGATTCCGAATTCGCTGTTGATCGGCGCCGGCACCAGAACAGGGGTGGCGAAGCTCCCATCCTTGAGGCGCTGCGCTCTGTACAAGCTGCTGCGCGGTCCGATACCGCCTGCCCGACTCGATGTGAAGTACAAGCTGCCATCGCCGACCACAACCGGGTAGACCTCGCCGGCGTCGGTATTGATCGGCGGCGGTAGCACCTCCGCTGTCGACCACTTGCCGTCGACGCGCCTGCTGCGCCAGATGTCAGCTGCCCCGACGCCGCCTGGGTGACTGCCGAGGAAGTACAACTCGCGTCCATCCGGCGAGAGGGCCATGTCGTCGGCCACCGCCCGAGTCTGCCCGGGGAACAACAGCAGCTCACGCGGGACAGTCCACACGCCGTCGACGAGCTCCGAATGGAACATCGTCTGAACCCCAGCAATCAGCCGAGCGAAGAAGAACTCCTTCAGGTCGGGTGCAAACACGCCGTTCAACTCAATCGCGTCGTCGGTGCTCACCACCCCCGGCGCGAACCGCTCCGGCACAACAGTCGGTAACGGCTGACCGAAATACGGCGACGGCATTGCTCCTTGAGACGCCGGCACCAGTGAACCATTTTGCGAAACGAGGGACGCACCAACGAGCGTGTTCACCATCACCCAGGCCGGCAGTATCAGTCGATTGACGCTCATTCAAACGGGACCCCTCCCGGCTTCGACTGCACCGTCGACGCAAGACCTCGGACGTCTGTCGGCCTAACTACTCTTGGAATCGACCGGAGCGCGGCAGCGCAGCCGATGGCGCTGCTCTGTCGCAGTATCGCCTGTGGCAACTCGAAAACTGGTGGGATGATAGCACCGTGCGCGCTTAATAATCCTCCGCCGGTTAACTGCGATGGCGTGGTTGGCTACGGCCGGCTGCAGCCAACGTCTCGACCTCGAGCTTTGTTCTCTGACCCTAACCGCCAGGCGATCAGGTCGTTACGGCTCGCGACTGCGGAAGCGAAGGGCCGTCACTAGCTGAGAGTCCTTGCAGCTAATCGCGTCTTCAGGAGCGCAACCGCTGACGCTTACTAACGGATAGTCGGCAAGCGACTTTCTAACCAGCTCCGCGCGGGTCGGAAGCCAGATCGGCGTCACACAGGATTAATCGCGGCCCCGCGACGCTAACCGCTATACTCCAGCCGTTTGGCTCTCATCCCGCACGCGCCTCGGCGTCTGCGAAGTCATCGCCAGCATCGGCGTAGGCGGGATGGGCGAGGTATTCCGTGCGCGCGCTACGAAGTTCAATCGCGATGTCGCGCTGAAGGTGCTGCCTGACTCGGTCGCCAGCGACCCCGACCAGCTCGCGCAGTTCAGCACTGAAGATGAGCACGGACCCAACCCTTTCTCGTGAGTCCCGGTGGCTGCGTCTTGGAGGCATGGCGCTGATCGCCGCGGCGGTGTGCATCATTGGTTTCTTCGATGACACCACCGATAGGCAGAAATTCTACGGCTCGCGCGAGACTTCCACCTTCCTCTGGCTCGACCTTGTTTTCGCCGCGGCTGCGAACCTTTTTACGCTCGGGCTCGTCCTGTTGCTCTCCGGACTCCGGGAACTGTCGCTGCTCACGAGCACCCGGGCTCGCCGTGGCGCGCTCGCACGCCTCGGTGCAGTCAACGTGGCGCTTCCCTTACTATTCGTCGACACCATCGCCGGCTCGAACGCGCTCGCGGACGTGGCCCAGTCCGAGTGGTTCCAGTTGTCGATAATGATCGGCGCCTTGACCGTCGCCGGTGCCAGCATGCGACTGTTTCGCTCCGGATGGCAGCACGAGGCCCGCACTGCCGAGCAGGCGCTCGCTGCTGACCCACGTGCACCCGTAGTGTACCCGCGCTCATTTGTCGTCGACGAACAACTCTGGATGACGGGCGGCTGGGTCGCGCGCGTGGTTCGGTTCCTCATCTACACACTGAGCACCAGCCCCGAGCAAGAGATGTCTTTCGTCATGGAGCAGGTCGGTCCGGTGATCACCATCGGCAGACCTGGTGAACCGCTACCGGGGCTCGGCGCGGCGCGACTCTATGTCAGGGACGACGAATGGCGAGAGGTTGTCGGTCAGAAGATGACGGACGCGGCGCTGGTAGTGATACGTGCGGGCGATACGCCGAATCTGTGGTGGGAAATCAAGCACGCGATGAGCCGCTGCCCGCGCGGACGAATCCTCATGATGGCCTTGGGGCCGCCGGCCGCACAGACGACGTTCGACCGACGCTTTGTCGAGGAGTTCGGTGCGCCCCCGATGTGCGCGCCGCCCAAACCACGGTCGAGGATGCTCGGGATCATCATTCGCCTGCTGATCCCGCCAGGCGCCCGCTTCGGCAAGATCATCTACTTCGATCGGAATGGCACACCGAACGAACAGCCGATCTCATTTCAACTCAGCTGGCCTGGCGTTGTCCTGCTCGCATACCGGCCGTACCGCGATTCTCTGCGGGCGGCGTTCAGGGTGGTCTTTGGGAAGCTCGGGCTTCCATGGGTAGAGAAACGGAGTCTCACGGTCGCTGTATTGCTTGCATTGGCGGGCGGCATGTTTGGACTCCATCACTTCTACATGGGGCATCGACGCAAGGGGATGTGGTATCTGACGTTCTCCTTGCTAGCATTTCCGGCCGTGCTGGGCTGGATCGACGCCGTAAGGCTCGCGCTCCTCACCGAAGTTGAGTTCCAGCGCCGGCTGTTGACTCCAAACAGGTAGCGACGGCCGCGCCAGTGGAACAGCCTTCCGGCGCTGATACTGAGTCCCGCTTTCGGGGCCCTGATCCTTCGGCGACGGCCGCGATCGATTCAGCTTGTCATTGTCGCGGATGAACCCCTCCCTTCTCTCATTGGCGAGCCCAAGCCAAGATTAGTAACGATCAGTCGCCAAGCGATTCCATCGTTCGCGCCGCCGGATCGCAAGCGCCTCCGGCGTATTGCGGGAGTAATCGCATCCAGATCGACGCGTCTGTATAATCACGCGGGTCGCCAATACGGGACAGCGCCACTGACCATGACATCACCTACGGCTGAAGCAACTGACGTGCGGTCGTTTTGGGACACCGTTGAATTCTGGCCGACACGATATGAACGATGGTTTGCGGACCGTTGGCCATATCTCATCTTGGTTCCTTTTTTTCTGCTTACGATGTATGGGTTCGCGTTTGTCGTGATTGAAGGCCCGACTCCATCAGAGTTGGTTGTGAGTTACAAGATAGCTTGGTGCCGTGTTACTCGGGTCTCTTGGTGTCGCCTTATTCATGAGCGGAGCGTTCTTCAAAATGTGGGAACGCACGTTCCGCGACGCATGGGCAGTTTGGACACGAGGGGCTCCGTGGATGACACCCCGCCGGCTCACTATCTAGAGTTTTCTAAAGACCAGACGTCCCGGTTTTCCAGCCCATGGCGTTTTCTCCCTATCCTGAGCTGCGTCGCCTTTAGTTTCGCTGTGAACTCGATAGTTGGCATCGAGTTGCTAAGGGGATCGACTTTCCACACGGAACGGCCTTGGTTGGTTGTATTCACGGCAACCATGACTGTTGCTCTGTGCGCCTGGTCTTACGCGGTGGGAGCCGTAGCGTGGTGCTTCTGTGTGGCCGCTCAAACGCTGTGGTCCCTTTCTAGCAACGGAGTTCGTCTTCGCGTATTCTTTGGACATCCGGACAATTGCGGCGGTCTGCGGCCGCTTGGCGATGCAAGCCTCGGAATGACTTATCCATTGTTAGTGGGATGCGTCCTGCTGACCATTTGGGCGCTACCCGACGTTGTTTCGTTGGGAATCAGTTCGTCTCCGAGCGAAATTCGAGAATTTGTGCAGCAATGGTACTTCGGGTTGTTGGTTCCGGCGGCTCGTGTCGCATTGGTTGCGATCATCGGCCTGACCGCAGCCCTGTTCTTTGGACCGCTGTGGAAGATTCATCGCCGCATGGCCGCAGTTCGCCGGGAGTACGAAAACGAGTATGCTCGCCAACTCGATCAACTCATGCGCGCCAATAGCGCAACGGTTCTCAACGCGTCCGATTCGGATGTTAAGCAGGCCTCGGAACGGCTCCGTTACCTACAGAACCTTTCCCCCGAATCGCTGAGATTGTCAGATTGGCCGATTGACAGCCGAATGGTTGCCACGTACTTGTCACTCCGATTGCCACTCTGCTGTCGCAATTTGGGAAGAACATCGTTGATCTCCTTACCTAGGCCGTGCGCCGGACAATTGCGGAGAATGCTCCAATTTCGAGACCGCTCCCCCCAATTTGGTCATTCCTACGATGGCTCTCGAAACGGGTGAGAGCGAATAAGACCGCGAGTAGTCGCGAAGGTAGAGCAATTCCCGCTAAGGGCGGGCTTCCGAGCCTATAGTCCTGCAATCGTTTCCCTGTGTCGGCGAGCGAGGTTTCGGCGCTGGCTCCACAATCAGGGAGACGTTGCCCGCATCGACCGACACTCAGGCCGCAGCGCCGACTTCCTCGATGAACTCCGCGACCAAGGCGCGCTTCCTGTTTCGCGGTCTCTTCCTCTACCGCCTACTCAGGACCAAGAGCGTCATCCGCGTCGTGAATCACGATCGTTGCGATCTGCCATCCGGCGTTGGTCTTTTGCATCAAGTAGACGACGCCGGCCCGCTCCAGTTCTTCTCCGTCGGTCTTGCGACGTACGGCGACGCCCCCGGCGATCACGGTGGCTGCGCTCAGCCGTTTGAGGTGAAGGTTGATTAGCTCGCTCTTCGCGAAGCCTCTCGCCCGCAGTGCTTCCATGGCCGGTTGAAAAAAAGCGGCTAGAGCGGCACGCGTCGGTGTCGCGCACGACACCCGCTGGGCTGACCAACTGCGATGGCTCATGGAAGTAGGGCTTGACCGCTTCCGCGTCGAGTGTGCTGAAAGCTCTGTAGTAGTCAGTGAGCACCTGGGCCACAGCCGCTTTGTCATCGTCTGCCAGCTTCATCTTTGTCTCCCCTTGGGAACAGCCTGGTGTGGTGGGCGCTTCAGCCAATGCGCAGGAGTATTGTCCAGATCATCAGAGCGTCCAGTGGCAAGTCGAGGCCACTGCGATCGGTCGTCCAGCCGGCCACACTGACAACGGGCGGCCAATCAGGCCCGCCGCCGTTAGTCCGCGTGATGGAGCACTGTTGTGGCCAGCCGGGCGGCGAATCCTCCCACGATTCCTGACGCCCGTACACGGTAAGGTCCATGAGCGCGTAGCTATAGTCGAATGGAATGATACCCGTTGGCAGTCAGCGTGACTCGCGAAAAGTCGCGTTGCGGCTAGCGACTGACTCGCTATCCGTCCACAGTCCCGGCGTCACACAGGATTAATCGCGTCCTCGCGACGCTAACCGCTATACTCCCAGCCGTTTGGCTCTCACTTCCGGTACGCGCCTCGGCGTCTACGAAGTCATCGCCAGCATCGGCGCGGGCGGGATGGGCGAGGTATTCCGCGCGCGCGATACGAAGCTCAATCGCGATGTCGCGCTGAAGGTCCTGCCCGATTCGTTCGCCAGCGACCCCGACCGGCTCGCGCGGTTCACCCGCGAAGCGCAGACGCTGGCGGCACTCAATCACCCGAACATCGCGCACATCCACGGCTTCGAAGACAGCGGCGGTGTGCGTGCGATCGTGATGGAACTCGTCGAGGGCGACGATCTGTCGCAGCGCATCGCGCTCGGCGCGATCCCGCTCGACGAGGCGTTGCCCATCGCGAAGCAGATTGCCGACGCCCTCGAAGCTGCGCACGAGCAGGGGATCATTCACCGCGATCTCAAGCCCGCGAACATCAAGCTGCGAACTGACGGCACGGTGAAGGTGCTGGACTTCGGCCTGGCCAAAGCGCTCGAGCCGGCGTCGGCAACATCGGCCAACGTCAGCGCATCACCGACGATTACGAGCCCGGCGGCGATGACCGGCGTCGGCGTGATTCTCGGCACGGCTGCGTACATGGCGCCCGAGCAGGCAAAAGGACGGCCCGCGGACAAGCGAGCGGACATTTGGGCGTTGGGATGTGTGCTCTACGAGATGGTCACGGGACGGCGCGCATTCAGCGGCGAGGATGTCGCTGAAACGCTGGCGCACATCCTGACGAAAGAGCCGGACTGGACGGCACTGCCGACGAGCACGCCAACGCCGATTCGTCGCCTGCTCCGCCGCTGCCTCGAAAAGGACCGCAGGCGGCGGCTCGCTGATGCCGCGGACGCCCGGCTTGAGATGGACGAAGCGCTCGCATCAAGCGGTGACGCAAGCGCGATGAGCCTGCCGATGCAAAAGGCCGCATGTGTGCGCGCGCTACCGTGGGCAGTCGTGGGGCTTCTCGGAGCGGGACTGGGGCTCTTCTCATACTCTGGGCGCCGTGGCGCCAGACCGCCCCACTCGGCGTCACGCGAACGACCATTACGCATTCCGGCGCAGCCACGCTGACGCAGAGCGGCTTCGGCCGCGACATCGCCCTCTCGCCCGACGGGAGGCGCCTCGTCTATTCCGGCAACAACGGCACGCAACTGTTCGTTCGTGCTCTCGATGCGCTCGAGCCCGTCGCGATCGCGACCGGAACTGGTGGAGCAGGCCTGCCATTCCTCTCACCGGATGGTCAATGGGTCGGCTTCGCCAACACATCCTTCGAGATCCGGAAGGTCGCGATCACGGGCGGTGCAGCGCAGACGATCGCCCGCGTCGACGGGATTATTCAGGGTGCGACGTGGGCGGCAGACGACACGATCATCTTCGCGACCAACCGTCTCGACACGGGGTTGCAGCGCATCTCGGCCAGCGGTGGAGAGCCCGCCACGTTGACGCGGCCCGACCGCGAGCGTGGGGAAGCCGATCATCTCTGGCCAGAAATTCTGCCCGGCGGCCACGCCGTCCTCTTTACGATTGCGTCGCTAACGGGCGAAGTCGATGCAGCCCAGGTAGCTGTGCGCGACTTGCGCACAGGAACGCAGAAAATCCTTGTGCACGGTGGCAGCGACGCGCACTACGTCCCCAGCGGGCACTTGGTCTACATTGCGACGGGCGCGCTACGAGCGATTCCCTTCGATGTCGATCGGCTCGAGACCCGCCGTACTGCGGTCACGATGTTGCCGCTGGTCTCGACGATCGGTGTAGGAGGGGCGGCTCTCGGGGGGAATTTCGCGATCGCCAATGACGGGACGCTCGTGTACGTGGACCTTCCGGGAGGGGTTACGACGAACGCACGCACGCTGGTGTGGGTCGACCGAACGGGCAAGGAGGAGGCCATCGATGCGCCGCCGCGCGCCTACCTCCAGCCTCGTCTCTCGCCCGACGGAAAGCGCGTCGCCGTCTGGAGCGGCGATCAGACGAACGATATTTGGATCTGGGACCTGGAACGCAAGATCCTCACGCCGTTGACGCGGGATCCGGGCGAGGACCAGCACCCGCTGTGGACGCGGGACGGCAAGCGGATCATTTTCAGCTCAAACCGCAGCGGCGTGTTCAATCTTTGGTGGCAAGCTGCCGACGGCACCGGCGAGCCTGAGCAGTTGACGAAGAGCAGCGAGCCTGGGTTTGCCACCGGAATCACCCCCGACGGAACCGCCGTAGTGTTCTTCGAAAATAAAAGTGCGACGGGCCGCGACTTGAACGTGCTGCAGCTCGCTCTCGATGAGACGCACCGCGTGACTTCGCTCGTGGGTACGCGGGCCCACGAAACCGAGGGAGTCGTGTCGCCGAACGGACTGTGGTTGGCGTACGAATCAACTCTGACGGGCTCCAAGGAAATCTACGTTCGGCCCTTTCCGGACGCCAACGGCCCAGAGTCTCGTGTCTCGACGGCGGGCGGCACGCGACCCCTCTGGGCGCCCAGCGGCAAGGAACTCTTCTATGTCGGCGTCGACGGATCGTTGCTGCAGGTGTCCGTGGAAGCGAAGGGCGCGACCTGGAACAATCGCGCGCCGATCAAACTCTTCGAGCGGCGCTACTATGTCCCCCGCAACTCTGGGCGCTCGTAAGCGTGTCGCTCGACGGCCAACGGTTCCTGATGATCAAAGGGCCCGGAACCGACGCTTCGCCGGCGCTTATCCTCCTGCAACATTGGGACACGGAGCTTAAGCGCTTGGCGCCGACGAAGTAACGGGCATGCCGTAACATCGCTGGACCCCGAATTCGAGGATTACTCGAGCCTTGTCGCGAAGTATTTTCCGAAAGCGCTGCGTAGGATCGGAAGTCACTGCGGCGTCACTCAGGACCTATCCTGCGAAAGTTATGGCAGGCCGGCGTCTGTAGCCATGTGCTGAGACCACCCAAAGGATGCCAGGCCGCGTTCCAGTCTCGTCGACCCTGCCACGATTCGCCACGGAAGCGCCTCGCCCGAAGGCGGATTCAGGCAACCCGTCGATCCCTAACGTCTCGTGTTCCCTTTTCGCTGAATTCCTCCGGCCTTGACATAGCGTCGCGACGGGCAGAGTATCCGGCCATCCGGTCCTTTGAAGTCTGGAGGTTCTCATGCGGCCACAAGGCACTGCGTCCGTTCTTTTCGCGCTGGCTGCAGTCGTATCGGCTCTTGCACAAACGCCGAGTGCACTCGATGAAGCGATGCCTCAGCTCCGCGGCGTGTCACGCGTCGCACTGAGACACGTCCGACTCGTCGATGGCACTGGCGCGCCGGCCAGACAAAACCAGACGCTGATCATCGAGAACGGCCGGATTGGCGCCGTGGGAGAAGGGGCGGAGATCGCGATTCCGGAAGGAACGCACACGCTCGATCTGGATGGGAGGACGGTGCTGCCAGGTTTCGTCATGCTTCACGAGCACATGGCACATGGGTCGGAGAACGGCAACACGCACCCAGAGCCGTTCACGTCCCCTCGCCTCTTTCTTGCGTTCGGTGTCACGACAATTCGAACAGCCGGAACGATTGATCCATACCTCGAGTTGAACCTCAAGCGAAAGGTCGACCGTGGAGAAGTGCCATGTCCGGAGCTGCACCTCACGGGCCCATTCTTCAGCGGGGAAGGTGGATTTCCGCACGACAAGGTCGTGCGGGACGCTGAGGACGGCAGGCGTGTCGTCCGCTATTGGGCAAGCGAAGGCTTCACCTCATTCAAGGCGGTCGATACCATCTCGAAAGACGCACTGGCCGGTATCATCGACGAAGCGCACCGCCTCGGACTGACGGTGACCGCTCATCTCGGCCTTTTCGGCCCACAATCCATAACATGCCGCGAGGCCGTCGAGCTCGGGATTGACAATCTCGAACACGGATTCGGACCGTGCACGAGCATTCCCACCGAGGATCTTGGCACTGACCCCCAAGGACCTCGCGCGCAGAGTCTCATTCGGCTGCTGATTGAGCGAAACGTCGTGCTGACGTTCACGCCGGTCACCGGAGGCCTCCCGCTCTCGCCGGATCAAGTCGAGCTCCTGCATCCGGTGCGGCGGCAGAGGTACGAGCGCGAGCAATCGGCGGTGGCTGATGGATCGAAAATTTTCGGCCGCAATCAGGCGGCCCTGCAAATGTCAGCGCAACTGACTCTCGCATTCGTCCGTGCGGGCGGCCGCCTCGTTCTCGGCTCGGATCCGGACAACCTCGGCGAAGGACGCATGCCGGGAGTTTCCAACCATGACAGCATCAAACGGGCCGTCAGGGTTGGATTCAGCCCTCTCGAGACCATCCGCATGGCGACGCTCAGCGGAGCGAGGTTCCTCGGTATCCAGAACCGCACAGGCAGCATCGCCGTGGGTAAAGAGGCCGATCTACAGGTTGTGAGGGGTGCTCCCGATCACGACATTGGCGACATTGACAACATTGAAATGGTGTTCGCGAACGGAATCGCGTACGACCCGCAGTTGCTTTTCTCTCGTGTCAAGGGCTTGGTAGGTTCGCGGTGAGCAGCGTCATTCCACCTCGAAACGAGCGATCATATGCAGCAATCCCTTTTGACGGCCCCTTGAGGGCCTTGATCTTTATCCCTGACGACCACGTTCGCCCGAGGATGGCTCTGAGGACGCAACACGATTACTCGCCGGAAGTCGCCAAGGGTTTAGCCATCCGCCGCGTTGCGCCAGGGTTTTTTGATCTCTTGGTTCACGGCGGTTACTCTCACGACCGCCGCGCGAGCTGAGTTTTTCGTTGTCGCCCCCGTCGCTCGTACGTAGGGGCTGGTCTTTAGACCCGCCGGTGTTTCGTGTCCGTGAGTTGTGTACCGATGAAGACCTGGGAATGAAGAGCGGCCCCCTGCCGATCGCGATGTCACCGAGTAGGGGCAAGGTCCTGATGGCAGCGCTTAGGGGAGTCGTCAAGCACCAGCGCTTGATACGGACGAGGCGTCCGTGGCTGCCTCTGCAGATGGCAATTCGATTGCATCACACCAAGTTAGGAGTGACCGCAATGCGAAACGATGCTGAGCTCCCCCCAAACTCGGAACTTTCTTACCTTGATGCATCCAAGGTCATCAGCCCCGCAGGCGCCCTCTCGGAACTGGATGTCCTGAGCGCTGATGGGCGGAAGCTCGGCAGCATTGAAGGTGTCGTCATCGATGCCGCCGCTCGCCATGTGCGCTACCTCTCGGTCCTAACATCCGGCTGGTTCGGTGGCCGGCGATACCTCGTGCAAGCCGATCACTTGGGTCAGATCGAGGCCGATCGTAAGGCGCTTCGTCTCCGCGTGGATCTCGGGAACGACGCCGTGCAGGACCTCGATGCTTCAGCGTTACGCAAGTTCTCTGACGACGATCTGCTGGCCGCCATGTTCGCTCCGCGCGCAGCGTAAACGGCCAGTAGTCCCCGCATATGTTAGGCTCCCTCCGTCAGGGGGCGGCCGATGTCACGCCTGCGAAGGCCCGCTGCAGGATTACCCATTGGCAGCGAGGACAACATGACGCCGATTCGAATTCGTGTCGTGGCAGTCGCGCTGAGTATTGCGTTCGGATCCGTTGGCGGCGCCGGCGCGACCTACCCTTCAGCGGAAGAGCAGAACGTGTCCGGCACAATCGCTTCCAAACGAATGGCGGACGGCAACGAGTGGACCACTGCCAATCTGAACGTCGAGGCGTCGCCATCTTATTGTTACGAGGATGCCGAGTCGAATTGCATTCGCTACGGCCGCTTGTACCCGTGGGAATCGGCGCAGCGGGTGTGCTCGTCGCTCGGAGACCGGTGGCGCCTACCGACAGATGATGAATGGCGGCAGATGGCGAAGCGCTATGGCGGCATCAGTAATGATTCGGCTGATGAAGGTAAAGCAGCGTTCAGTGCCCTCGTGAGCGCAGGCACATCAGGCTTCAATGCGGTGCTGGGTGGCAACCGCTCCTCGGACGGACAGTACGCCCGTTTAGAAGCGCATGGGCTTTACTGGACGGCCTCAGGCAACGATACCCGTAGCGCCCCGCTTTACAACTTCGGCGCCGGCGGAAAGGCTCTTCATCGTGGGACCCAGGGCGACAAGCAGATGGCCATTTCCGTCCGGTGTATCAGGAGCCGTTAGGGTCGCGTGAGCCGTAGCGGCGTGATCACCACCGGGCCGAGCAGGCCCGAGTCGAGCGGCTCCCACTTGGCCGCGCTGAAGAGACCATCCGGACCGCGGTTCTCGGGAAGGCGCGCTGGAAAGTTCACGTTGTAAAACGTTTTCCAGGGCACTCCGGATCGCTCCAGCGCGGCGACGCGATTCGCCATCAGGTTGGTCACCGTCACTTCGAGCAGGTTCGACGCGCGGAGCCGATCGGGTGTCACGGTCAGGCGGAAGTGCGGGCCGATCAGCGTCTCGAGATCCTGTCCGTTGAGTCGGACGCGGGCGCTGTCGTGGACGCGCCCGAGATCGAGACGCCACAAGTCGGCGCGATCGCGCGGCCGCGGAAAGCGCGCCACGTACGTCGCAGTCCCGGAAAATGCCCGCACCGCGTCGCCGCCAAGCGTGGTCCACGACGAGAGGCGCGCGAGTATTTGTGGGGCGGGCGGGGCCGGACCACCGGCCACAAAGCTGAGGGTCCACGGGCCGTCGATCGGAATCGCGGCGCCGGACACGGTCGCCACAGACGCGGATTCGCGAGCCGCGATCGCGCTGCCGGAGATCAGAAGCGACTCGCCTGCCGGCACCTCGAGACGGACTTCAAGTCCGCCAGCCGCGGACGGGCGTGTCGGGGCCGCCCGCACGGTGCCGCGCATCGGATCGTGCACCACGAGATGGCGCGCGGTCACGCCGACCGGGACCCATCCGTCGAGGTCGACCGTGCTCGTATTGCTGACAAAGTAGAACCGGCCCTGTTCCGATCGACGACGCGCGAACTCCAGTCCGTGATCCACGAGCGATTCACGAGCGATGCCAGCGCGCGGCAGCAGGCCGTCGAGCGTCTCTCCGCGAAGGATGCGGCCGCGACCGACGGAGGCTTCGGTAATCCCGTCCGCACCGGCGGGGCCGAAACGAAGGTCCGCAGTCGCGCGTCGCAGCCGATCCCGGCGATTCGACAGATCCGCGAGGCCTGGGACGTCGGCCGCGACGTCACCGAGCAGAAGCACGCTGGCGCCTTGATTTGCGAGCGTTACGAGATGCAGGAACGTCTCAAGCGGGATGTATCGGCTGGCCGGAACCACGACGGTCGCGTAGCGCGCGCCGCCGCCGGTGACGAGCGCGCTGCCCTCCACGCGGAGTTGCTGCAGCTGACGATCCGAGACGAAGTCGTAGGTGTAGCCACGGCGCTGCATCAGGTCGCGCGCCGCTTCGAACGCAGTCCGTTCATCGGGCGCATTCGCGCCGCCGAAGTGCGCGAGGCGCGCCGTCCTCGGATTCGCGATGAAATCGTAAAACGGGTAATACAGCAGCACATCGTGATCCGGCACACCGGATTGCAGGAACGACTGGACGCGGGTCACGTACTGGTTGAGCGCCGGCAGATCGCGCCACCACGGATTGCGATCGTTGAACTCGACGGCCGCATAAAAGAGCCATCCGGGCCACGGGGCGCGCGCCGGCGACGCTGCGGTCCCGTGATAGACGAGATGATTGACACCCGCGACGAAGTAGCGATCGACGTGGGCGCGAACATCCGCAAGCGTTGAGCGGAAGTGTTCGCCGAGCCACGTGGCGGCTTCGGCGGCGATCAACCGGCGGCCGGCAACATGGCCGGCCGAGGCTGCCCACTTGCTGCGCGTGATCTCGAGGCCCTCGGTCTCGGGGATGTCACTGGCTGCGTAGAGGTCGAGGAGATTTGCGGGCGATCCGTGCGCCTGGTTGCGCGTGATGGCGCCGTAGCGACCGGCCCACGCATCCCACTCGTTCGTGAAGGTCTCCAGCAGCAGGTCGGCGATGGTCAGGCGGTAGTCGGCCAACACGCGGACCCGCGTCTCGGCGGGTCCGTCGCCCACCAACGTCGGCACGTGGTCGCGCAAATCGTAGCCGCGCCGCTGCCGAAAGGCCTCGAAGATCGACGAGGTCGCATCGGCCTGTCCCGTGGCATCGTCCACTTCATACGAGTCGTTGAAGAACGCGCGGAGGCCCGCCGGCGGACGGTCGCGGAAGGCGCGATCGAATCGCTCGAGGTATCGCCGGATGGCGTCGCGCGAGAAATGATCGATCACGTTGCCCTCGCCGCCCGGCGCCGCGCGCTCGACCAGCTTGCCGTGCGAGCCGAGAAACACGGCGTGGATGGTCCAGTCGCCCTCTGGCGCCGTCCACTCGAGCCGGCGATCGGCAGTCACACGGCTCGTGAGATCGAGCACCGCCCCGGCGCGATTGCGAGCCACCACCGCCATCAGCGGCACGTCTTTGGGATAGCGCACCTGCTCGAGCGCAAGCGCCTGGAGATCGCGATTCGCTTCGACCGGTTCGACGAGATCGGTGATCTGGATAGGCCGCATGCCTGGACGCAGGAGCGGCTGCGCCTGAGTGGTCGCGGCCGGCCGTTCGTTGGGAGCGGTCTCGCGCACTTCGTAGATCTGATTGCCAAGCGCGCGAACCAGCGGCTGTTGCTGGAAACGAACCGGGTCCGGGAGCTGCGCGCCCTGGGCGACCTGCCATCGCCGGAACAGGAAGCCATGCGCGGCGTCGGCCTCGTTGACCCACGGGCCGCCAAAGGGCCAGCCGGTGCCGGTCGCCATGTCAACGCCGAGCCCGAGCCGGCGCGCTTCGCGGAGCGTGTGATCGAGCAGCGTCAGCCAGGCATCCGACAGGTAGGGGACGAACTGCGGTTCGTGTCCTCGAACGCCGTAGATCGGCGTGACCTCGACGCCGCCGAATCCGGCGTCGCGAAGCGCTTCGAGCTCGCGCGTGATCGTCGCGGCATCAAGCGCGCTGCCCAACCACCACCAGCGCGTCCACGGCCGGGTCTCACTCGAGACGACGGGCCAGTCCGAGGCTGCGCCTCGGAGCTGGCCCGAGGCAGTTCCAAGGGTTCCAAAGGTTCCAAGGGTTCCAAGAGCGAGGGCGAGGCAGACTAATCGTGACATCTGAACTCGCCCCCAGCCTACTTTAGAAGGTCACGCGGACTCCCAACTGGACGTCTCGCGGTTTCATCACGGTGCTCGAATCGATGTTGCTCAACCTCCCGAACGTGGCGTTGTTCGACGTCGTCGTGAGGTTGCCGAGGCCGAACAAGGTGTAGTTCTCGGCGTTGAGCGCCTCGACGCGTACCTGGACGCGCACGCGATCGCCGAACCGGATGTTCTTGGTCAGTCCGAGATCGAGCAAGTGATGTGACTGGAACCGCACGTGCGGCAGTGTGGTCGGGAACGTGCGGATATTGGCCTGACCCAGGCCGATCTCGGTGGCCTGGAACGTGACCACTTGGCCCGCCGCGTTCCTGAACGGCTGGTTGTTCTGCGTGTAGAAGCAGGTGGTGTCGAAGATCGGCACGTCCACGCCGTAGGCCTGGCCGCTGCTGTTCTCGCCCCACTGCGAGGTCAGGTCGCGCGGATCACCGCACGCAGGATCGAAGTAGGTGTTCTGGTTGAAGGTGAGCGGGACGCCCGACTGCCACTCGTATTTCGTGCTGAACTGCCAGCCGCCGAGAATCGCTTCGAGCACGTTGTTCCAGTCGCTGCCCCATTTGCGTCCGTGGCCAAACGGCAGCTCGGCGACACCGGCGAGCGTGATGCGATGCGGACGGTCAACCGCACCAACACGCGACTCAAGATCCTCCCACGGGTTGAGCGGGGCCACCTGCTCGCGGAACCGCGACCAGGTGTACGACGACTGCAACATCAATCCGTCCGTAAATCGTTTCTCGAGACGCCCCAGCAGGGCATGGTAAGTATTCGTACCGCGGTACGCCTCGACACTCAGGTTGTCGAACTGCGGATGCTGCAGCAGCAGCCGGCGCCGCGCGATCGTCGCACCGTTGCTCCCCGGTGTCTCGGGTGTCAAGCCCTGGAACGGGTTGGCCACCACCTGGCTCAGGAACGTCTCGGCGTTGTTGTCGCGGATCGCGCTCTGCGAGCGGTACTGCTGCGGCACGAAGTTGATCTGCTCGACGAACGGGACGTGCGATCCCTTTTGGCCGAGATACGAAATCTCGACCACCCAGTTCTGAGCAAACTGCTTCTCGATGCCAAGGCTGTATCGCCAATATTCCGGATTGGTCCGGTCGGTGGGAATGATTCCCGACGCTGTGGCCGACCCAATGCTGGCCCCGAGGTTAGTCCGCAACCCAAGGGCCGATCCATTGGGCTCCAGGAGCTGGCCGCTCGGCACGGGATTGGTCAGGTTCGCCTGGAAGGTCAAGCCGTTGTCGCTTGTCACCGGCACCGGCGTCTGACGTGAATAGCCAAGCTGATTCACCGGGTTGCCAAGACCAGGCACGGCGTTGATCTGGAACGGCGAGACGAACAGTCCCGCGCCACCACGGACGACCACGGTGGGCGTGAGGGTGTAGGTGAAACCAGCCCGCGGTTGGAAGTTGTTGGCGTCGGCGTCCCAGATGGCGCGAGTCGCTTCGTCCACGTACTGATAACCGCCGAGCACGGCAAACTGCGCCGCGGTCAGCGGCACGCCGGCAGGAGGGTTCGCAGCGTATTGAGCTTGCGCCTGGGCCTGGATGGGATTGGGCGTGGTGAAGTCAAAGCCCCGCGTATTGCGATTCTCGGCTTCGGTCAGGCCCAGCTCGAGGTCGTAGCGAACGCCGAGATTGACCGTGAGACGTTCGCCGATCCGCCAATCGTCATGGATGAAGAAGCCGTGGCTGATCGTCGTGTAGTCCTGTTCCGGACGCTGTTCGATGAACGAACCGTTCAACGGCAGTCCCAGCAGGAACGACGCGATGCC
This sequence comes from uncultured Acidimicrobiia bacterium, assembly GCA_963784445.1. Classification (GTDB taxonomy): domain Bacteria; phylum Acidobacteriota; class Vicinamibacteria; order Vicinamibacterales; family UBA2999; genus 12-FULL-67-14b. Next base: position 998,548 of record CAWARO010000006.1, read on the forward strand.
CTGCCCGAACTGATTGACGGCCGTGCTCGACGCCCGCGTGTACGTGCCATCGAAGGCGTAGGCGCCGCCACGGAAGCCTTCATTAATCTCCGTTTGTCGCAGTTGGCGCCAGTCGTAACCAACCTTCCAGGTGTGGTTGCCGCGCGCCAGGGTCACCGTCGGCGTGAACTGCATGTTGTAGAACGGCTGGCGCCGGCCGGTATTGAAGCCGCTCTGCTGGGCGCCAAGCGTGACGACCCGGCCGGCGGCTGTGGGATTCGACGACTCGATCGAGAAGCGTGGAATGTGCGGGTAGTCGCCCAGCAGCGAGAGGGTGTTCGCTGAATAGCCAAGCTCCGACGGCGACAGCTGCCCGATCGGCTGGAGGTCGTCGTTGAACCGCAGCCAGCTGCCCTTGACGTCGAGGAACAGCGACGGCGACAACACCGCGGTGTGGCCGAAGGCGTAGTTGTAGTTGAACCGATCGGTGCCGCCGCGCGAGATCTCGACGCCGTTGATCTCTCCGGCGAAGTTGAAGCGCTCCTCGCGACGGAAGTTGCGGATGAAGCGGCCGTAGGTACGGTGCGCGGAGGTCCATTCATGATCGATGCGCGTCAATTGCAGGTTGTAGGCGTAGGTCCACGGCTGCTCGGCGAAGAAATTGTTCGACAGGTCGGCCTGGCCGGCCTGGTTCGCCGCAGGGATGTATTGCAGGACGTTGGCCGCAATCGGGTTGATGCGATTGGCCGGGATGATGTTGCCCTGGAACGGATCGCGCGTGACGACGCCGTTCACGAGGCGCGCGGTGGCAGGGTCGAAAATCTGCACGCCGATCGCCAGCAGCTCGGAAAAATCGCCGGAGCGCATGCGCTGCGAGGGCACGGAGTTGGTGACCGTTTCGATCGTATCGTCCTGCAGTTTCTCGTACGACCCCATGAAGAAGGTGCGGTTCTTGAAGATCGGGCCCGACAGCGTTCCGCTGAAGCGGTTGTAGTCGCGCGGCGTGACGCCGGTGCCCAGGCGCTTGGACGCATAGAGCACCGCCGAGCGGCTGTCGTCGCGGTTGTAGAAGGACGCGGCTCCGTGCCACTGGTTGGTGCCGCTCTTGAGCGCCAGGTTGACGTTGCCGGCACCGGTGTGGCCGATCTGCGCGTCGTAGACGGCGGTCTCGACCTTGAACTCCTGGATCGAATCAGACGGCGGCTGGATGCCCACGCGCGCGCCCGACACGATATTGCTCGAGCCGTCGATGGTGAACTCGCTGTTGATGGTGCCGCTGATGGTGAGGCCGCGCAGGTTGTCGTTGTCCATCGGCCGCTGCAGCGCATACGAGCGTTCGAACGACGCGCCCGGGACCAGTCGCGCGAGGCCGTAGGCCGTGCCGTCGCCGAGCGGCATCTCGCCGATCAACTTGCTGTCGATCACCTGGCCCATGCTCGCGGTGCCGGTGTCGAGGATCGGGGCGCTGGCGACCACCGTGATTTCCGTTGCGATGTTGGCCGGCTGCAGCGTGAAATCCACCTGTAGGCGATCGCCAACGCGCACATCGACCTTCTCGCGGACCGTGGTCTGGAAACCCGCGAGCTCGACCGTCACGCGATAGCTGCCGGAGATCAGGAACGGCGCCTGAAACACGCCTCCCTCGCCGGTCACCACCACCGTGGTGGCGTTGGTGCCGTTATTGACGATGGTCACGGTCACCCCGGGGAGCACGCCGCCGGAGGAATCCGCCACGCGGCCGCCAATGCTGCCGCGCGCATCCTGTGCGACGGCGAGCGCCGCGGTCAGAACGATCAGGACAGTCGCGAGGACCAGATACGAAAACCGCTGTCTTAGGCGCAAGAACTGCTCTGTGCCGAACCGGTCCATGGGGGTGCCTCCTCCAAGAAAACACACACGATTGAAAAACAGGGTTATTGCTGCTTCAGCCACACCGGCGTCGCCACGAACCAGATGACCGTGGCCACGAGCATCCACAGTTTCACGTCATCGAGATCCAGGCGACCCGCCACGAACAGACCGGCGGGCAGGATCGTGCCGACAAGCGCAATCACCGAAACGATGACGGCGAGCGTCTTCACGACCGTTCGACTCTCCCGAGCGTGGCAACGGTCGCAAGGTGGGCGACCGGCTGCTGCAGCGTGCGGCTCAGTAAGGTGTAGCTGAGCGCGGCGATGAACCAACCCGGCAAGCTAACGAAGTAAATCTGCACACCGGCGGCCTGCACCAATACCACGCACGCGGCGACCGCGATGAGCCAGGTGAGGGCCGCGGCCCAATTGACGCTGACGCCGGCGCGCTCGGCATAGGCCGGCTCGAAGCCTAATCGCCGGCTCAGCCAGAAGTCCACGAAAATGATCGCGCCCATCGGCATGAGCAGCATCCCGTAGAGCGCCACGAAATCGAGCAAACGCATCGCAATGGCCGGGAACAGGCCAGCGATCGTGCTGAGGGCGCCAGTGATGAGGGTGGCCCGATACCGCGAGAGTTGCGGGAAGGCGCCCTGGAACGCCAGCCCCGCGCGGTAGATCGTCGGATTCGCGGTCGTCCAGCCGGCCACCACCACGCAGACGAGTCCGGCAATGCCGCACGCGTTATAGGCCAGCGGTCCCGGTAGCACCGCCGTATTGCCAGGATCGCTGCGCAATTGCACCACGTAGAGGATCGACGCGGCGATCCACGCGATGTAGTGACCGAGATACATGCCCGCCGCGCTCGCGACGCCGTACCAGGATTTCCGCGCGTAGCGCAACACGGAGAGATCGGCCATGCCGATGTGCATGGCCATGTTGCAGAACCAGGCGAAGAACATCGTGTGCCAGAAGGTGAACTTGACCTGGCCCGGCAGCGGATCGCCGCCTGTCCAAATCGAGGTTTCTGCCTGCGACCACAGATCGCCCAGCGACCCGACGCCGAGTTGGCGCAGGCCGATGAGTGCAAACGCAACGAACACCAACACCATCCAGGGCGCCCCGATGTTCGCAATGTGCGCCACGAACACATAACCGTAAGCGGCGACTACCGTGATCGCCGCGCCGATCACCAGCACGGCGACGACCCACCCGACGCTATTGGGGTACAGGTCGTTCAGTTGCGGCATCGGAAAGCCGGCGAACACGCCCACCGCCGTCGCCGACACGGTGACCATCGCGCCGGCCAGAAAGCAGAACATCACGCCGTTGGCCAGGTTGTAGACGGTGACCAGCTGGGGACCGCAGATCTTCTCGAGCTGGTAGTAAAGGGTGAGCCGCGCGCGCGTGGCGATGGGCGCCGTCAGGAACGTCCAGCTCAGGACGGCGAGCAGGTTGCCGACAAACAGGCCCGCGACCAGGTCGAACGCGCCGACGCCGGCGGCCACGAACAGCGGGCCGATCATCAGCTCGGTACCGGCCGTGTGCTCGCCCGCGTACTGCCCGATGAAGCTCTTGAGCCCGAGCTGCGCGTGCGCCGGCACGGGAGTGCGCTCGTACTCATTGACCGCATCGGCAGTCGTCGCGCCGGGATCAGCGCTCATGCGGCGTCTACGGTGCCTCGACGGGCGCGGCCCCGCAAGCCGCCCGCAACCGGCGTCATTAGTTTCGCATTGGTGAACAGCGGCGAAGGCTCCGCCATGGAAAAGTTCGGCTCCGCCGCGCCGGGTCAGCATTTCTTTGCCCCGCCTCCGGCGGGGCGCTAATGCCGCGCGTAGGTCTCGACGCCCATCAGGACGTCGTTGGGATAGAAATGCTCGACGTTCTCGCGCGTGATGACCTGGTGCTTGACGAACGCCGCCGGCGGCACGGGGCGGCGGCCGAGGATATCGAGGGCCAGTCGAATCAGCCCGTCGCCGTATTTCTCGGGAAAGTACCCAATCGAGGCCACCAGCGGCGTGCGCGGCCGGCGAAGCTCAGCTCGGGCATCCGGCTCGGCGTTCTGGCCGGCAATGGCGCACTCCCCCGCTCGCCCGGCCTCTTCGAAGGCGCGTGCCGCGCCGAGCGCGCTTGGATCGTTCGCCGCCGCCACCAGAATCCGCCGCGCGCGCGATGCCCGCAAATGCTTTCGCACGCGTTCGAGCGCGGTCTTGAATTGACCGTCGCCGTCGATGGACACCACCGGCCAGTCCGCCGCTTCACGAATGACTTCGCGGATGCCGGCAACGGCCCCGCGGATGCGTGACGCCGGAAGCGATCCGGCGCGCGCCAGTTCCACCAGCAGGATCTCGTCGGCCTGGCCGTTCCAGATTTGGCGCGCCCACTTCCCGAGGTACCGCCCGGCCAGCAGCCCGGCTTCATAGTTGTTGGCACCGAAATACGTCGCACCCGGATGGGGAATGTCGATGGCAATCAGCGGGATCTTCGCTTCGTGATACCTGGCCGCGATGGCCGGCGCCATCGCCTCGTCCGTCTGAAACTCGATCACGAGATCGACGCTGTCGCGGATCAACAGCTCCGCGTTCTTCAGGGCGATCTTGGGTTGATAGCGGTTGTCGACCACGATCAGCTCGAGCCGCTCGCGCTCTGCGGCACGGACCAGGCCCCGCTGGACCTCCTCGCCGAACGAGCTGTTCTGCCCCTGCGACGCATATCCGATGCGGTACTGCTTTCGCCGGCGGACCTCCGACGTGAGCCGATAGCGGTTGCCGTCGGCCTTTTCGATGAAGCCGCAGTGCCGCAGCGTGTAGAGCAGGCGGAAGCACATCCCCTTGGCATAGCCGGTCCGGTCCATCACGTCCCGCAGCCGCAGGCCCTCACCCGGGTGCTGAAAGACCCAGAGAATCTCGGACGCATGGACCACCGATTTCACCAGGTACCCATCCCGATTGGCCCGTGGCGTGGGCGGTTGCACCGGCCGGCGGCGTGGCATGGCGTTTTGTATAGCACAACACGGGCGCGGCCGACGGCCCCTGTTGCATCGTGGCCGTGGACCGCTGATGCTCGACGCTTGACCGAGATCGCCGACCTCTGGCGCGACGAGGAGGCCCGCTCGTTGAGCGAGCCCGAGCTGTTGCGGTACCGGTCGAATCTCCTCGGCAGGGACCTCCGCATCACGAACTTTGGCGGCGGCAATACCTCGGCGAAGCTGCGCATGCCCGATCCGCTGACCGGCCAGCCAGTCGAGGTGTTGTGGGTGAAGGGATCGGGCGGCGACCTCGGCTCGTCGACGCTCGACAGCTTCGCCACCCTGTATCTCGACAAGCTGGAACGCCTCACGACGCTGTATCGCGGGCAGGCGCACGAGGACGAGATGCCGGCGCGTTTTGCGCACTGCACGTTCGACCTCAATCCGCGCGCGCCGAGCATCGATACCCCGCTGCACGCCTTCATTCCCCATCGCCATGTCGATCACATGCACGCCGAGGCGTTGATCGCCTTTGCCGCCGCGGAGGGCGGCGAGCGGCTGACGGGCGAGGCCTTTGGCGATGAACTGGCTTGGGTCGATTGGCAGCGACCCGGCTTCGACCTGGGGTTGACCGTGGGCCGCATTGCCCGCGAGCGGCCGCAGTTGAAGGGGCTGGTGCTTGGCGGGCACGGACTGATCACGTGGGGACCGACCTCGCGTGAGTGCTATCAGACCACGCTGAACGTGATCGGCCGCGCGGCCCGCTGGCTCGATGCGCACGGCCGGCCCGCTCCGCTGGGATCCGCGGTGGCCGGCCCGCTCACCACCGCCGAGCGTCAGGATCTGCTCGCCGCGATCGCACCCACCTTGCGCGCCCTGCTCTCACCGCTCGGGCCAAAGGTGATGCACTATGCCGGCTCGCCAGACGTGCTCGAGTTCGTGGCGTCGGCGCACGGCGAGGAGTTGGCGGCGCGCGGCACGACCTGCCCGGACCATTTCCTGCGCACGCGGGTGCGTCCGATGTACGTGCCGTTCGCACCCGATCGCGAGACCCATGTCGACCTGGCGAAGCGGCTCCCCGCGCTCGTCGCACAGGTCCTGCTCGGACTACACGGCCTATTACGCGCGGTGCCGGCATGACGATTCCCCCGCCATGCGCGATCCGCACCCGGTGATCGTGCTCGTGCCGGGCCTCGGCCTGCTCGCGTTCCAGAAGGACAAGGCGACGGCGCGCGTGGCGGCGGAGTTTTTCGAGAGCACCATCCGCATCGTGCGCTGGGCGGAAGCGGTCGATCGCTATGTCCCCATCAGCGAACGCGAGGCCTTCGACATCGAGTACTGGTCCCTCGAAGAAGCGAAGCTGCAGCGCTTGCCGCGGCCGAAGAGCCTCGAGGGACGCGTCGCCCTCGTCACCGGCGGCGCCGGAGGGATTGGCTCGGCCACCGCCGCGCGCTTACTGGCCGAGGGCGCTGCGGTCGTGCTGATCGACATCGACGCCGCGTCGCTCGACCACGCGCGCGCCGCGCTGACCGCGGATCACGGGGCCGACCGCGTCCGGACATTCACGTGCGACGTGACGCACGAGGCGGCGGTGGTCGACGCCTTCGCGGGCGCGGTGCGTGAGTACGGCGGCCTCGACATCCTGGTGGCCAACGCCGGCATCGCGTCGGCGTCACCCATCGATGAGACCACGTTGGCGACCTGGCAGCGCAACATCGACGTGCTCGCCACCGGCTACTTCCTGGTGTCGCGCGAAGCCTTTCGCGTGATGAAACAGCAGCAGCTCGGCGGATCGATCGTGTTCGTGGGCAGCAAGAATGCGCTCGTCGCGTCGGCTGGCGCCGCCGCGTACGGCGCGGCCAAGGCCGCGGCCGTGCATCTTGCGCGATCGCTGGCCGCCGAAGGCGCGCCGCACGGCATTCGCGCCAACGTCGTCAATCCCGACGCCGTGATCCGCGGCTCGCGGATCTGGAACGGGTCGTGGCGCGCCGAGCGCGCCGTCAGCAATCGCATCGCGCCCGATGAGGTCGAGGAATTCTACCGGCAGCGCAGCCTCCTCAAGCGCAGTGTCTACGCCGAAGACGTCGCCGAAGCGGTGTACTTTTTTGCGTCTGATCGTTCGGCCAAATCCACCGGCAACATCCTGAACGTCGATGGCGGCATGGTGGCCGCCTTCCCGCGGTGAGCGGAGTGCAGCCGTGATTGATTCGATGCTCGTCGCGCGCACCGAGGAACACAATCGCGAGCGCCTGCCGGCCCTCGAAGACGACTACGCCCATCTCGCGCGCCAGCTGGCGAGACGGCGCATCGCGATTGATGGGCTGCTCGAGCAGGCACTGCGGTTTCGCGTCGCCGTGCCGTCGTGGGCGCTCGGCACCGGCGGGACGCGATTCGGGCGCTTCCCGATCGCCGGCGAACCGCGCACCGTGTTCGAGCGCCTCGAAGACAGCGTGCAGGTCAACGCCCTGATCCGGGTCACTGATGGGATCTCGCTGCATTTCCCCTGGGATCTGCCTGAGCGCCGCGACGATCTCAGGTCGGCCATTGCCGACAGCGGCATGCACGTCGATTCGACCAACTCGAATACGTTTCAGGATCAGCCGGATCAACGCCACTCCTACAAGTTCGGGAGCTTGACGCACACCGACACGGCCGTGCGGCAGCAGGCGATCGAACACAACACCCAGTGCCTCGAGCTTGCCGCCTGCCTTGGGGCGCCGGCCCACACGGTGTGGATCGGCGACGGCGGGAATTTTCCCGGCCAGGTGCACGCGCGCCGCGCATTCGAGCGCTACGTCGACAGCCTGCGCCAGATCTACGCGCGGCTGCCGGACGGGTGCCGGCTGTTCCTCGAACACAAACTGTTCGAGCCGGCGTTCTATTCGACCGTGGTCAACGACTGGGGCACGAGCTACGTGGCAGCACGCGAGCTCGGCGATCGGGCATTCTGCCTCGTCGATCTCGGCCATCACGCGCCGAACGTCAATGTCGAGCAGATCGTGGCGCGCTTGATCCATCTCCAGAAACTGGGCGGGTTCCACTTCAACGACAGCTGCTGCGGAGACGACGACCTCGACGCGGGATCGATCAAGCCGTTTCAGCTGTTCCTGATCTTCAACGAGCTGGTGGACGCCGAGCGTGAAGGCGTGGCCGGATTCGATCCCGCGTTCATGCTCGACCAGTCACATAACGTCACCGACCCGATCGAGTCGCTGATGACTAGCGCCATCGAGCTGGTGCGGGCCTTCGTGCAGGCCCACGCCGTCGATCGCGAAGCCCTCGCTGATTACCAGCAGACCAACGATGCGGCGATGGCGTTGCAGACCCTGAAGCAGGCGTTTACGACAGACGTTTCCCCGATCCTCGCGATGGCCCGGTATCGGGCCGGCGGCGCGATCGATCCGGTCGCGGCGTATCGCGCGAGTGAGTACCGCCGGCGAAAAGCCGCGTCGCGGCCGCCCGTCGTGGTACCCGCAGTCCCGATTTAGCAGTTCGCTTGCCGCGCCTCGATGGCGGCATAGCGGCGCCGTGCCTCGCGCCAGTCCGCGGTCACGCGCGGTTGGAACAGGCGCGGCGGATCGACCGTGGCAAGCAGGCGCCGGCCATCGCCGATCGACGACAACTCACCGCTCGCCATGCCCTGGACGCACAAATTGCCGAACGCGGCCGCCTCGACGGGACCCGCCAGCACCGGCCGGCCACTGGCGTCGGCCGCCGCCTGGTTGAGCGGGTCGTTGAGCGAGCCGCCGCCGACGATGTGCATGCCGCGGATCGGCTCGCCGGTCAGCCGCTCGATGTCGTCGATGACCGATACGTAGCGCAGGGCGAGGGAGTCGATGATGACGCGCGTGAGCACGACCGGGTCCTCCGGCGCGGGCTGCCCGGTGTCCGAGAGCGCCAGGCGCAGTTCGGCGGTCATGCTCGACGGATTGAAGAAGCGCGCGGCGTCTGGATACACCATCGCCACAGGGGCCGGCAGGACTGCGGCACGCGCCAACAGATCCGGCAGCGTCATGTCGAGCCCGCGCCCCGACCATTCCCGCCGGCAGGCGTCGAGGATCCAGAGGCCCATCACGTTCTTCAGGAATCGAACCGTGCCCGATACGCCGATTTCATTCGTGAAGTTCGCCGCCAACGCCGCCGCACCCAGAATCGGCGCTGGGCGTTCAACGCCGACGAGCGACCAGGTGCCTGATGAAATGAACGCCCACCCGTCGATGAGCGGCGTGCCGGCGACGGCACTGGCCGTGTCGTGCGTCGCCGGTTGAATCACTCGAAGGGCGGGCAGGTCGAGGGCGTCGCGCAAGTCCGATCGCACCCATCCCAACACGGTGCCGGCCGGTTTCAACGGCGGCATCAAGTCGCGCGGCAGGCCGAGGTCGGAAAACAGGCCCTCATCCCAGTTCCCGTGGCGAGCACTCAACAACTGTGTCGTCGACGCATTGGTCGGTTCACTCGACGCTGATGCGCAGAGAAAATGGTGACAGAGGTCGGGAATCATCAGCAGCCGGGCCGCGCCGCGTGGGAGCCCGTCGGCGACGTGGGCCACGAGCTGGAATAGCGTATTGAACGGGAGACGTTGAATCCCGGTCGTGTCGAAGAGACGCTCGCCCGAGACGCGCGCCAGCACCTTCGCGGGCACGTCCGTGGTCCGCTCGTCGCGATAACAGATCGGATCCTCGAGCAGCCGGCCCTCGTCATCGATCAGGCCGTAGTCGACGCCCCAGGCATCGACGCCGATCGAGTCGAGTACGCCGCCCGCACGGCGCGCCGCGGCGGCGGCGTGGGCGGCACCGGCGCGAAGGCCATCAAAAAGCGCGGCCGCATCCCACCTCAGATGCCCGTCGCGGCGGCTGGGAGCGTAGGTGAAGCGGTGGACCTCCTGCAACGCCAGCCCCGGCGCATCCAGGGCGCCGACGAAGACCCGGCCACTGCCGGCGCCCAGGTCGACGGCCGCCCGGAAAATCGCCGGCGAGCTCAAGACGCCTCGAGGTGGAAAACCTCTCGTAGGTCGGCCGTCACGGGACGGTCGTCGTCGCACGCCGGCATGATCTCGCGCATGTAACGCCACCACCGGCGGCAGACGTCGGTGGCGCCAATCGCCGCCCATTGATCTTCACTCGCGACCTCGACGTAGCCAAACAGGTCGTTCGTGGCCGGATCGAGGTAGATCGAGTACGTGCGCACGCCGTGGCGGATCAACTGCTCTTCCAGCTCCTGCCAGATCGGCGAATGCCGGCGCTCGTATTCGAGGTGCTGTCCCGGGAACACCGAGGCGCGGAAGGCTTTGCGAATCACGCCGTAAGCATCGCGGCCCCGCACCTGGCGGGGCACGAGAGTTCCCGCGGATCACGGAAGTTTCAAATCGCAAAACATCGCGGCGGTTATGGGGTCCACAGCAGCGGCTGGCGGACGAAGAAATTGCGGATCACTTCTTCGACATTTGAATCCGCCGGCAGCGTCTTCCACAGATCCAGATATTTCTGTTCATCCAGCGCCATGCCGGCAAACAGCAATGACGGATGCCGCATCGGCCACTCGTCGTGGTACATCACGTCGGCCTTGTGCGGCCACGATTTCTTGTTGGCGATGAATGGAAACAGAAACGCGACGGCCTTCCCGATGCCGCGTCCATCGGGCAATTCGTAGCGCCACAGATTATCGGTATCGCTCCATGCAATCTGACACACCGTGGTCATCGCATCGAGATTGAACAGTGAATACCCGTACGGCTTGGTCCGCCGCAGTTCCTCGGGAAAGCTGCCGTCGGCAGCCACCTGGTTCGGCAGCAGGACCGTCTTGTAGCGATTCCGGCAGAACTCGGTGAGATCCTGGCGGCCCGTGAACCGTGCGAACTCGGCAACCTGCATCACCCAGCAGGTGCCGTGGTTGTTTCTCGCTTCCCGTTCCTCGATGCCGTACTGGTGCGTGGTCATCCACGTGAGGTACTGCGAGAACCACTCGCGGACGGCACTGGCCTCCTCACCCGACAGCGCGCGCGATTCCGCAATGAACGGAATCGCGCGTGCGACCTCGACCAGGTGCACCGTATCGATGATCCCGATGCCGCGTCCCGTGACGCGGCCATGAATCGCCTGCGAGTGCAGAAGATGCGGATTCATGCGCGTGGCCGCATCGACAAACCATGCGCGCAGATGCCGCGCCGCGTGATCGGCATAGCGGCGCTCTCCGGTGATCTTCCACGCTGCGGCGAGCGCCGGCACGTGCAGGCTGAGCCGCACCATGGCGCGGCGGTGCTCGACGAAGTTATCGGGATTGGTCATCCCGTCGCGTTGGATGTACGGACCTCCGGGATTAGCGGGATCGGGCCACCAGTAATCCGCTTCTGAAAAGAAGTCGTGACGCCCGCCGGCGCTACGCGGGCTCGATGCCGCCGTGATGGTGCGCGGTGTTTCCCCGAGGTACCGATCAGCCGCGGCAACGACGCGGCCGCGATCGATCGCCGCAAAATCCAACGGTGGCCGGCCGCGCCCCGTGGCGCGGCCCTGCCACCGTTGTAAGGGGAAACCGATCAGCGAGAGCGAAAGAAAGGTGCGCCGGTTAATAGGCGAACCTCACGCTCAACTGCAGTTGTCTCGGCGTGCCAACCATGCTGGTAATCCTGGCCACGGTGGCTGGATTGTCGATCGCCACGGCCGGATTGCCAAGGTTGATGTGGTTGAACGCGTTGAACGCTTCCAGGCGAATCATCAGGGTCTTGTTGGCGCCGGTGCGGATGTTGCGCTGGACGCCGAGATCCACGTTCCAGAACCCGGGTGCGCGCAGGATGTTGCGGCCGGCGTTGCCGAAGCTGTTGACCGGAATGGCGAACGCTGCCGGGTTGAACCACCGATCGGCCGTGGGATTGTCGATTTCCGGATCGCCGACCAGGTTCGGACGCGCGTAGCCAGTGTGGCCGAGGTTTGCCGGATCGCCACCCACGGTCGGCGTGAACGGCTGCCCCGACCGCGCGAGGAGGAACGTGTTCACCTGCCAGCCGCCGAAGATCGCCGCCGCCGCACCATCGGTGAGCCACTTCTTGTTCGCGCCGAACGGCAGTTCCCAGATCGCCGCCCAGGTGACGATGTGTGGGACATCGTAGCTCGAGATCGCCTTGTTGCCTTCGATGTCGTGGTAGTTCTGCACCGTGGCGCCGCCGCCGATGCCGCCTTCGGCGTTGAACCAGCCGCTGCTGGTGTCGATCGATCGCGACCACGTGTAGGAGAACAGGTTCGACAGGCCGTCCGAGAAACGCTGCTGCGCCTTGAATTGCAGCGAGTTGTACTTCGACATGCCGATGTCGTCGGAATAGGTGAAGGTGCCGGTCATGTGCGGCCACGGACGCAGCGCGTCACGTTCCGCGGCGGTGAGCCGCCGCCCGGTCGCATCAACAGCCGCCTGGAGCGGCGCTTGCGGCCGGCCGGCGTACTCCATGCGCCCGTTGTAGCTGCCGACGTAGGCGAGGCCGACCATCAGGTTGCGCGAGATCTCTCGCTGGAGATCGACGTGCCATTGATGCGAGTACGCGTTCTTACGATTGGGATCGTTGTAGAAGCCTTCGCTGTTCCACGGCGCCGGACGTGGCGCGAGGAACGGCAGGTTCTGAATGTTCCCGATGGGTTGAACAGGCCCGGATTCCGTGTTCATGGTGCCGGTGTCGATGCCGGAGAACTGCGGCCATCCCCACGACTGGTACTGATGCTGGCCGTACTGGCTGCGCGACACCATCGAATCCCACAGCAGCGCGTAGCCGCTGCGCAACACCATCTTCGGGTTGAGCTGCCACGCCACGCCGGCGCGCGGACCCCAGTTGTCGGTGATCGGCTTCAGGATTGAATCGACCTCGCCGGTGGTCTTGATGTACTGGTTGAATGGAATTGACGGGAGGGGCGCCGGCAGGCAGGGTGGCGCCTGGCCCGAGCACACCGGCGGCGTGGTCTCGAGGCCGATCAACCATTCGCCCGTGTTCATGTCGGGGCCGCTCTGGAAGCCGTAATTCCCGTGCACGCGCGTCACGTAGTCGTAGCGCAACCCGTAGGTGAACGTGACACTCGGCCGCATCGACCACGAATCCTGGATGTAGCCCGACAGCGTCGAGGTCTTGAAGTCGATGTAGCCGTCGGTAGGCACGAAGCCCTGGATTCTCGACGGCAAGCCCAGCAGCGCCGAGGCAATCGGGTCGCCGGTCGTCGCCGTGTTCTGCGGATCTCTCGTCGCTTCGGCACTGTAGTTGACCTGCCCGAACTGGTTGGTCTGCAGGCGCGAGATCTGCAGCATCTGGAATCCCGCCTTGAAATTGTGCGAGCCGCGCACCCAGCTCATGTCGGCGGCGGCATTCCAGTTCGGGTTCTGCCGTTCGCGCGGGCCTTGCACGCCGAGGTTCGGCAGGTTGGTCCACGGCGTATTCAGTCCGGCGACGATGTAACCACCGAAGCGATCGAGTTGCGGCAGGCCGGCCTGCGGGCCCAGACCCAGTTCGTGCTCGAACGGCGCGTCCTCGGTAGGCTGCGTGGCGACGCCGCCGCGCACCTCGAGCACCAGGTTCGAGCCGAACACGTGGAAGAGGCCGCCGCCGTAGTTGCGATTGATCGCATCGGGCGTTCTGAAGCCGAGGTCGCCGACTGGAATCCAGTTGTTGATGCGGCGTTCGGTCCACCGGAAGAACAGGTTGTCGCGCGCCGAGAAGTGATGATCGACGCGGACCTGGAACGCATTGGAATCGCTCTCCTGATCGCGGAACTGCCGGAAGTTGTCGACGACGTTGCCAGGCAGCGTCGGCTTCGGCATGTAGGCCTTCAGGAACGACTGCATGCCCGGCGAAATCAGGTTCGCGGGAATGATGTTTCCCGGGAACGGATCGCGCACGAGACGGCCGTTTTCAGTGCGCGTCGTGAACGGGTTGTAGATGGTGCGGCGATGGAACGTCTGCGAGAAATCGCCGTCGAGCTCGCGGCCCGCCGGCACGGTGAGACGCGTGTCGGGACGATCGCGGAAGCGCCAGCCGTCGTATGAACCGAAGAAGAACGTCTTGTTCCTCAGTAACGGCCCACCGAGATTGGTGGCAAACTGGCTCTGGCGAAACGCCGGCGGCTCGGCGCCCGGTGCATCGCGGAAGGGATTGCGCGCCACGAACTTCTCGTTGCGGAACGCGCCGAAGGCCGAGCCCATGTAGCGATTGCTGCCTGATTTCGACGTCATGTTCACCACGCCGCCGGTGACCCCGCCGTATTCCGCCTTGTCGCTCTGCGATTCGACCTTGAACTCCTGCAGCGAATCGAGATCGGGCAGCGCCACATAGGTGCCGGCGCGCACGCTGGTGTTGACGACGCCGTCCACGTAATAGATCTTCGAGCGGTTCTGCTGGCCCATGATCGACGCATTGACGAACATCGATCCCGGCATCCCCGAGTTGCCTTCGGTGCCAAGCGCCAGTTCCGAGCCGCCGTTCTGGCCGGGTCCCTGCGCGGTGGAAATCGGGTTCACGCCGGGCGACAACAGCAGCAGCGGCGTGAAGTTGCCCCCCTGAATGGGCAGCTCGCGGATCACCTTCTGTTCGATGACGTGACCGAGGCCCACGGATGATGTCTGCAGCAACTCGGAAGTGGCCGTGACCATGATGGTTTCGGTGGCGGCGCCGACCTGCAGCGACACGTTTCGCGCCACCGTTTCATTGACGCCCACGGCGAAGGACGGCACCTTGGCGGTCGAGAACCCCGGGAGTTCAACGGTGATCTCGTAGGAACCAGGGCGAACGTTGACGAAGGTGAAGTGGCCGCGGTCACCGCTGACGCGCGTGGCGGCGATCGCGGTATCGAGGCTGGTCAGGGTGACGGAGGCGCCCGGGATGACCCCGCCCGACGAATCGGTCACGGTACCCACGACCGTCCCCATTGAGGATTGCGCGAACGTGTTTGCGACGCCGATCACTGAGAGCAGCACGACGAACAACGCACAACGTCTGGTCATGAACCGTCCTCCTCGAGAGTCGGACGGATGAAAGCATGCTTTATCGGTAAAGTAAACGGAGTTACCGATACTTTTGGCGTAAACCCGTTACCGCGGCGCGATGCGCGTGGCGGCGCGGGCGGGCGATTTGCGACTCAACGTGGTGCCCGCCGTGGTGACGTAATACTTGGCGAGCATGTTGGGCCGTTCCCAGGCCGGTAACGTGCGGCGGTCGCGCACGTAGCCGAGGAAATTCGCCGCGACTTGGGCGAAGTGCGCCTCGTGGCCGTCGCGAAGGGCGGGCGGTACAGTGATGTGGATCTCGGCGCCTCGCTCCTCCACACCAATCCCGGGATAGGTGCCGGCCAGCCGCGCGATCGCCGCGCGCGTGGCCCTGAGCACCTGGGCGCGCTGCTCGGGCGCGGCCGGTACGACGAAGAGCTCGGTCAGGTATTTATCGGCGGCGGTCTGGCGCACCTCGATGCGCGCCCGCGTACCGCGGTAGAACGCGAAGTGCGTATCGCCTCCGCCTGGCGGCGCTTCCCAATCCCAGATCACGTTCAGCTTCGTGTGCACACCACGCAGCGCATACGACACGAGCGTGTTCGCGTAGCACTCGAGCGCGCCATCTTTCAAAGACGAGGACAGATTGGAACCGAATCGCTGGCCGCCGGTCACGCGCTGGAACTCGGTCTCGGGAATCACGGTGGGCCAGCGCTGTGCGGCCAGTACGCGGATGTCGGATCGATAGTCGATGGTTTTGCCGGGAAAGAGCGTCCACTGCACGAGATCGACCAGGTGCGTGCCGATGTCGTTCAGCCCTTCGCCCTGCTCGACCGCGTCGAAAAACCACGCCGGCCGGACGTTCGGCGCGCCCGACACCACTTTCATCAGGTGGTGAACGCTCTCCATGTAAACGCTGGGATCCGCTTCGGTGCCGTTGACAATCTCGCCAAACACCTCCGCATCGCTGACGAGCGCGCGCTGGAGAATCGTGGTGATCTCGAAGCGCTCGGTCATGATGTCGTAGGCGACCACGCCTTTGCGATCGGCCTCGGCGAGCACGGCGTCGAGGTCCGGGAGGTCGGCCTCGGTCAGGATCCACGGTTTGTCCGCGAGCACGTGCAGGCCGGCGCCCACCGACCGCGCGATGCGATCGATCTTCGGCCGGTTGCGTCCGGAGACGATCACGGCGTTGCCCGGCCGCTCGCGCAGCATCCGCTCGAAGAAGTCCGTGCCGGTGTGGAGCTCCATCTGCCACGTCGTCGGCCTGTCTGGCCTCTTGTTGTACGCGGCAACGCGTTTCAGGTGCTCGTCGAGGTCCCAGCCTTGCGGCGCATACACGTCCACGCGCGCGGCCACGCCCGGATACATCTCCTTCTGAATCAGGGCCGCATGGAAGTGACCCGGATCAAGGGTCATTAGGCGGATGTCAGCCATTTGAGCGAACCCTGCCAAAGTGCACAGCGTGCACAGTGTGCACAATGTGCACAATGTGCGCCGGGTGCGCAGGGTGCGCAGTGTGCGAAGAGTGTTCATGCGGCGAGAGTACGTCAAAGACGAATACTCCCCTAGAAAAACCCGTTACTCACCCACGTAATTTTGTTGGCAGTACAGTCATAATCTCCGGCGCGAGGGTGCCCATGGATCGCCGCGAATTTGTTGGACTGACGGGCGCGACGGTCGCCGGCCTGATGGCTGAGCGCCGAGTCGCGGCGCTGGCGGCGCAGCCGAATGCGCGGCAAGCGGCGGCGCGCCCGAAGACGCTGATGAAAGTGGGCACCCAGCATGGTGATTCCGATGCCATTCTGCGCGTGCTGGCCGGTTTCGGCGTCAATCATATCTGCAGCCTGTTGCCGTCGCGGACGCTCGACGCGCCATGGTCGGTCGAAGGCCTGACGCGCCTGCGCGAACGCGTCGAGTCTTTCGGAGTCACGCTCGACATGGTGCCGCTCCCGCTGAGTTCCAGCGAAATTTCACGCAGCGAGAACCCGGCGATTCTGCTCGGGAAAGATCCGGAGCGCAACAAGCAGATCGACGACATCTGCCAGATGATTCGGAACACGTCGCGGGCCGGCATTCCCTCCGCGAAGTACAACCTGACCTTGATCGGCATTCCGCGCACCGCGCCCACCAAAGGCCGCGGTGGCGCGAGCTACAGCACATTCGTGTATGCCGATGCGAAACAAGATCCACCGCTGACGGAAGCCGGACGCGTCGACGCCGATTTGTATTGGGAACGCATCACCTACTTCCTCGAACGCGTCGTTCCCGTCGCTGCGGAACACAAGGTGCGACTCGCCTGTCATCCGCAGGACCCCGGCATGCCCAGAGGCAAAGGCTGGCGCGGCGTCGAAACGGTGCTCGGCACCGTCGACGGATTGAAACGATTCGTGTCGATCGCGGAGAGCCCGTATCACGGGCTCAACTTCTGCCAGGGCACGGTGTCGGAGATGCTCGAGAAGCCGGGCGAGCAGATCTTCGACGTAATTCGCTACTTTGGCGAGCGCAAGAAGATCTTCAACGTCCACTTCCGCAACATCGCCGGCGGTTTCTTGAATTTCCGCGAGACGTTCATCGACAATGGCGACGTCGACATGCTGACAGCGATGCGCACCTATCGCGATGTCGGCTACGACGGCATGATGATGCCGGACCACGTGCCCACGGTCGAAGGCGACGCGAATCGCCTGCAGGGTTTTGCCTTTGCGTTCGGATACATCAAGGCGTTGATTGCCGCGGTGTCGGCGGAGTCCTGATGAAGATACTGATGCACTCGGCGTCTTTCTTGCTCGCCGTGCTGCTGGCGGCGTGCGCTGCTGAACCGGCAGCGCCGGCGCCACCGCCGGCTGCGGCCGAGCCCGCGATCTCGACGCCGGCCGGCCGCTTGTACGTGACGAATGAGAACTCCGGCGACCTGACGGTGATCGATACGGCCACGCGCCAGGTGGTCGCGACGATTCCTCTCGGCAAGCGGCCGCGCGGCATCAAGGTGAGCCCCGACGGCGCCACGCTGTACGTGGCGTTGAGCGGTTCGCCAATGGCGCCGCCCGGCACCGACGAAAGCAAGTTGCCGCCGCCCGATCGCAAGGCCGACGGCATCGGCGTGGTGGACGTGAAGCAGGGTAAATTGCTGCGCGTCATCCAGGGCGGATCCGATCCGGAACAAACCGCCGTCACTCAGGATGGCCGCTGGTTGTTCGTTGCTAACGAGGATGCCGGACAGACGAGCGTGATCGACATCAGCGACGGCCGCGTCGTGGCAAGAGTGCCGGTCGGCGGGGAACCTGAGGGCGTTGACCTGCGTCCAGACGGCAAGGTCGTGTACGTCACGTCTGAAGAGGATAACCAGGTCGCGGTGATCGATGCGGTAACGGCAAAGCTCGTCACCACCTTCAAGGCGGGACCGCGGCCGCGCGCGACGGGGTTTTTGCCCGACAGCAGTCGCGCCTACGTCAGCGCCGAGACCGGTTCGGCGGTGATCGTCATCGATGCCCTGGCACACAAGCCGCTCGAAACCATCAAGCTCGAGGGCGGTGATTTGGTTCGGCCCATGGGTGTCGCATCGTCGGCCGACGGCAAGCACGTGTTCGTCACGACCGGGCGCGGCAAGAGCGTGGTGATTATCGACACCTCGACGAACAAGGTCGTCGGCACCGTGGAAGTCGGCGAGCGCCCATGGGGCATTGCGGCGACCAGCGACGGTAACGTGGTATTCACGGCAAACGGACCCTCGAACGATGTATCGTTCGTCGATATTCCGAATCGCAAGGTGATCGCCAAGGTAAAGGTTGGCGATCGGCCGTGGGGCGTCGTTTATCTGGAGGGTGCGCGATGAGATTGGTGCCATTGCTCCTGCTCGTACCGATGCTGGCGCTCGCGCAAGCGCCGAAACCATCAGACACGCACCCTCCCGGCAAGAATCCGCACCTTGGCGACGCCGACTCCATCAAGGGCGGCCTCGCGCTCTATCGCGTCCGCTGCGGTGATTGTCATGGTCTCGACGCGCGCGGGTACCGTGGGCCTGACCTGACCGCCGTGCTCGGCGGCATGCCCGACGAGCGTCTCTTCCAGACCATTCGCAAGGGCGTGCCGGGCACGGAAATGCAGCGGAGCACGATCCCTGACGATGACGTCCTGATGATCATCGCGTATCTGCGAAACATGAATGCCGCAGCGCCGGCCGACGCACCGATCGGCAACGCCGCCAACGGCAGCCAGATCTTCGCGGCCCAATGTGCCAGCTGCCATCGTGTGGGCAGCAGCGGTGGACGGCTCGGGCCCGATCTGTCCCGGGTCGGGGCGGCGCGATCGCGCGAGGCGCTGATTCGCGAGATCCGGACGCCGTCGGAGTGGATGCCGCCGGCGTTCGAAAGCGTGACGCTGGTGACCAGGGACGGTCAGAAGATCCGCGGCATCAAGAAGAACGAAGACGTGTTCTCGATTCAGATCATGGACGGCCGCGAACGTATCCAGGGGTATCTCAAGTCCGATCTCCAGGAAGTGACCCTCGAGAAGACGTCGCTGATGCCGGAGTACGGGCCCGAGCGATTGAACCAAAGTGACTTGAACGATCTGATCGGGTACTTGAGCACGCTGCGTGGAACGTCTGCTCGCTGAGGACCATCATGCGAAACATCACAACTGCCTTGTGTTTGATCGTCGGTTCGATCGCGTTGTCGGCGCAATCCGGACCGCCGCAGGTCACCTTCGCAGACATCGCTGCCGGACTCAAGGACCCGAGCAAATGGCTCACCTACTCCGGCACCTACGATGGTCAACGGCATAGTCCGCTGACGCAGATCACGCCGGCAAACGTCCATCAACTGACCGCGCAATGGACGTTTCAAACCGGCGCGCTTGGCTCCTTTCAGGCGACCCCGATTGTGATCGACGGTGTGTTGTACGTCACCGGCGTCAACAATAACGCGTGGGCCATCGACGCGCGGTCGGGCCGCCAAATCTGGCGATACCGGCGTGAACTGCCGGACGAGATGATTCTGTGTTGCGGTCCGGTCAATCGCGGCTTTGGTGTGCTGGGCGATCGGCTGTACATGGCGACGCTCGACGCGCACCTGGTATCGCTCGACATGAAGACCGGCGCCGTGCTGTTCGACGTGGCGCTCGAAGACTACAAGCGCGGCTACTCGGCAACCGTGGCGCCGCTCGTGGTCAAAGACAAGGTGATTCTGGGCGTCGCCGGCGCCGAGTTCGGCATTCGCGGCTTCATCGAGGCCTTCGACGCCGCGACCGGCAAGAAGATCTGGCGCTTCTACACCGTGGCCGGCCCGGGCGAAGTTGGCGGCAACACCTGGCCCAAGACCGATGCCTATACGCGCGGCGGCGGATCGATCTGGGTCACGGGCACTTACGATCCCGAACAGAATCTCGTGTTCTTCGGCACGGGCAATCCCGGTCCCGACTACTACAGCGCCAATCGCGAAGGCGACAACCTGTTCACCGCGTCAATCGTTGCGCTGGACGCCGACACCGGCAAGTTGAAGTGGCACTATCAGTTCACGCCGCACGACGTGCACGACTGGGATGCCACGCAGGTCCCGGTCCTTGGCGAGCTGCCGATCGACGGCCAGAACCGTAAGGTGGTGATGTTCGCCAACCGAAACGGGTTCTTCTACACGATCGATCGCGTGACTGGAAAGCTGATTGTGGCCAAGCCGTTCGTCCATACGACGTGGGCGAAGGAGATCAGTTCGCTCACCGGCCGCCCGATCCTGCTGCCGAACAACCATCCCAATGAACAGGGTGTGCGCACGTGTCCCGATCTCGGCGGCGGCACCAACTTCATGTCGCCGTCGTACGATCCCAACCTGCGCCTGTTCTTCGTGACGGCGCGAGAGACCTGCGCCACGTATTTTGCGTTCGATCAGAAGTTCGAAATTGGCGTGGAATACATGGCCGGCGGCACGGCGCGACCGCGCGATCAACGCAACTGGGGCGCGTTGCGGGCGA
The DNA here is from genome assembly GCA_963784445.1 of uncultured Acidimicrobiia bacterium. Classification (GTDB taxonomy): domain Bacteria; phylum Acidobacteriota; class Vicinamibacteria; order Vicinamibacterales; family UBA2999; genus 12-FULL-67-14b. Next base: position 1,019,260 of record CAWARO010000006.1, read on the forward strand.
TCGATCCGATCACCGCCGAACGCAAATGGGAGTTCCGCTACCCCACGACGTCAGCGTCCGGCGTGTTGACGACGGCATCCGGGCTGGTATTTGCGGGCGATGGCGACGGCAACATCATGGCGTTCGACTCGAGTAGTGGCAAGAACCTGTGGCATTACCAGCTGGGCGTGGCCCTGCGCTCGACGTCTGGAACGACCTACATGGTGGATGGCCGGCAGTATTTTCTGGTGCCGTCGGGAAGTGCGTTGACCGCGTTCGCGTTACCTCGCCCCCAGTAGCGCCGCCCGCCCACACGTTCGGAGAGCGACGGCTTTAGCCGTCGCTGACCGGCGTCGTCTTAGCGATGGCTAAAGCCATCGCTGTCCAAACGAAGGTCTTTATCGACTTCCAATGCCATACTTGACGACAATCGATAAATAGTTTATCGTTATTCAATAAACTAGGAGTCGAATTGATGTCAACGCCAGCCTCGTCATCCGCCGCCCTGCCGATTGCGCACGTCCTGCTGCGGATCCTCGTCGTCCTGAACTGGGTTACGTGCGCCGCTATCCTCGTGCTGCTGATTGCCATGCCGAACAGGGAATGGATCATCAGCGCGTTCGACCTCTCTCCTTCGCTCGAGGCGGATCGGCTGGTCTTCGGCCTGCGAGCGATCGCATTGACCGGGCTCGCGACAGTCCCGCTGAATTACGTCGTCCTCAAGCGGCTGCTGGCGATCGTTGACACCGTTCGCGCGGGCGACCCGTTCGTCGCCGCGAACGCGTCGCGTTTGCAGACCATCGCCTGGTCGCTGCTGGCGCTGCAGCTTCTCAGCGTCGTCATCGCCGCGATCGCCAAGAGCATTTCGACTCTGGCGCATCCGGTCGATCTCGATGCCGGCTTTTCGGTCAACGCCTGGCTCGCGGTGCTGCTCACGTTCCTGCTGGCCCGCGTGTTCGCGGCAGGCACGCGGATGCGGGACGACCTCGAAGGGACGGTCTGAGATGGCGATCGCCGTCAAGCTCGACGACCTGCTTCACGATCGGCGGATGACGCTGACCGACCTCGCGGATCGGGTCGGCATGACGCTCGCCAACCTCTCGATTCTCAAGACCGGCAAGGCGCGCGCGATCCGCTTTTCGACGCTCGATGCGATCTGCGAGGCACTCTCGTGCCAGCCTGGCGATCTTCTCCGGTTTGAGCCGGAGCAAGCAGAGGACGAACCCGTAGCGGTGAGAAAACGGAACGCAAGCCGATGAACCTCAAGGTCACATTAGCCATCACCTCGCTGCTCACGATCCTCCTCGCGTCATTTCACCTGGCCGACGACGTCGTCCTCGGGATAGAGCCGGGAGGTGTCTCGAACTACAACGGGGTGCTGATCCTGGCAGTCTGGTTGTACGCAACGCTGATGCTCACCGAACGGCGATGGGCGCACGTGATCGTGCTGATCGGATCGATCGGTGGCGCGGCCGTGCCCTATCTCCACATGACGGGCCCCGGACTGGTCGGCGGCAAGGCCGCCAATTCCACCGACAAGTTTTTCTGGGTCTGGACGCTGTTCGCGCTCGGCGCGACTGCGATCGTCTCCGCCGTGCTCGCGGCTCGCGGATTCTGGAGCCTGCGCCGGGGTCAGCCCCAGGAGTCCACAAGTCGTACGTAGCCTGCTAGATTCGCTCGAGTTCCCTTTCGGCGACCAGGCTCTCGCGTTGACGTCCGATCGTCGCGACCGCGAGCGTCTTGCCGGCAAGCGAGTACGTCACCCTGCAGTTCTTCTCGGCAGGCGAGCCGTCGATCACTACGTTGTCCCACCGCTCCGCATGACCAACGTAGGAAATCGAGACGTCGAAGTGACGGCTCCAGAAGAACGGCACCGCATCGAACCGCTCGCGCCGGCCGAGCATGTTGCGTGCCGCCGTCTGCCCCTGGCGTTGCGCCACCACCCAATGTTCGACGCGAATGTTCTGGTCCGTGTGCGGGTCCGGCCAGCGCGCGTTATCGCCGGCGGCAAAAACGTTGGGCGCGCTGGTCGCGAGGTACTCGTTGACGACGATGCCTTTGTCGATCACGAGACCTGCCGCTTCAGCGAGCGCGAGGGCGGGACGAACGCCGACGCCGACGACGATGAAGTCGGCATCGAGTGTGTCGCCGCCGCTCAACGTGACGGTGCGACCGTTGACCGATGCGACGGTCTGGCCGAGATGGAACCGCACGCCGTTCGATTCGTGAGTGGCTTGCACGAAACGTCCGAGGTCCGCTCCCATCACGCGTTCGAGCGGGAGCTTGTCGGGAGCGACGACATCCACCTCGATGCCGCGCTTGCGCAGCGACGCGGACACCTCAAGACCGATGAAGCTGGCGCCGATGACAACCGCACGCGTGGCGCCGGTCGCCTTCGCGACGATCGCGCGTCCGTCGGCCCACGAGCGAAGGTAGAGGATCGGCACTTGCGTCGCGCCGGGAATCGGCAGGTGCACCGGATCGGCGCCGGTCGCAATGAGTAAGGCTCCGTACGTTCGCTTCGATCCGTCATCGAGGCCCACCGTCCGCGTTTTCGGATCGAGCGTCGTCGCGCGACGGCCGAGCACGAGTTCGATCTCGCGCTCTTCGTACTGCTCCTTCGACCAAATCGGCAGCCAATCGTCCTGCGCTTCCCCGGCGAGATAGTCCTTCGATAAGTTCGGCCGATCGACGGGAAGGTCCGCATCGGCGCTGACGATCGTGACTGGACCTGTGAATCCTTCACGGCGGACCATGTCTGCAGCGGCCGACCCCGCCGCGCCGCCGCCGATGATGAGAATTGACTTCGGTAAGGCACTCAATATCGCCGCGGTTGGCGAGCCCGTTAGTCTCTCGCGAACGAATACGGTGTCGCCGGCGACTTCAACACGCCAGCGCGAAATAGCGTCGAATGCCGGCGCGCGGAGGGCTTCACCAGTGCGCAGACTGAAACAGGCGTGGTGGAGCGGACAGCGAACGGTGTCGCCGACAATCAGGCCGCGCGCGAGCCGACCCTTATAGTGCGTGCATCGCGCGCCGACCGCGAAATATTCGTCGCCCGATCGTGCGAGGACGACCTCATCGTCACCCACATGGCCGGAGACCATGGCGCCGTCGGAAAGGCTGGCCCTCGGCGTTCCGAGGCTGAGGTCAGGTCCCTTGACCGCGTGCGGCTCCGCCATAGATTAGACATTGTACGCCCGTGTTCAGGCGCTCGCATGCCTCCAGGTGCTTCGGAAGAAAGGCCCGGGTGGAGGCAGAGGCAAGAGCTTAGTTCTGTAGGTCCCTACTTCCCTGCTGGTCGCTTGGGCATCGGCGCGTCTGGCGATTGTCAAAGTGGCTATAGCTAACGAAGATGTCGTTGCTGAAGCCCGGAACGTATGCCATCGGCTGGGACCTCAGCCGGCTTGGAGAGTGGGAACCTCCCCGGCACACGGATGTAATCGAAGGACGAAGTGCGAACCTAGGCGAGTCCCTGCCGGCGGACCTGCACGAGACCGGCGGCGATCGCCAACGCGCATACGCTGACCAGCGACAGCGCCATGAAGCGGCCGTACAACGTGCGGCCCATGATGTCGAACAGCGTCAGCCCCATCGTCGCGAGCGCAAGCGCGAGGCCCCAGCGCCAGGTGGCCGTCAACTCGTGCCAGCGATCGACGATGCAGACGACCGCCGGCGTCGCCAGCAGCAGCACGTAGTCCCAGCCCTGGGGCGAAAGAAGGGGAACGAGGAGCATCAACAACGCGCACTCGAGGTATTCGGGCGATGGCACCGAGCGCCTTCGCCAGAGCGCCGCGATCACCAGGGCGACGATCCCGATCACGGTCGCGCACGCAAGGCCGGTCGCCGGTGGACCAGGGCCAAGCCACTTCGCCCACATCGCGGCAACTGACACGTTGTCGCTGTTCAGGAGGAGTGGCGCCGTTGAGTCGGTGACCGTGCGCAGCCACGCGCTGAGCAACTGCAGGTTGGCGCTCCAGCCGTAGACCATCGCCGGCAAGAACAAGCCGATGGACACGATCCCCAGCGTCGTGATGCCTGACCGCCATCCCTGCGTGACGATCAGCCACGGCACCAGCACGAGCGAATACGGTTTGACGAACACGGCAGCGCCGACGATCGCGCCGGCAAGGAGCGGCCGGTTGTCCTGGACCGCGAACAAAACGGTGACAAGCAGGACGGCGAGGAGGAGGTTCGTCTGGCCCAGCAGCAGCTCGTGGCCGTAGAACTTCGCCATCAATACAATCGCGAACCCCAGCAGAAAGTGCGGCGCGAGCCGCCGTCCGGGCAGTGCGGCGATCGACCAGCGCAACAGGGCCGCGATGAGGCCAATCTCGATGGCAAACCAGAACAGCTTCGCTGTTTCCAGGTTGAGCATGCCGAGCGGCGCCATCAACAGCGCAAAGGCCGGCAGGTACTTGAACTGGTAGTGGCCGGCGTCGAGCGGATACAACGGCTCTGCGTTGAGGGCGCGCACGATGGCCTGCTGCCAGGTGACGAAGTCAATCATCTCCTTGCGGATGCGCGTGTCGAAGAGCACCGTGGCGAACACAACGACTGCGGGCAGCGCAAGCAGACGCAGCACAGTCGCGACGCGCATGGGCGGCGCCCTCCAGTCGCTCACGCAGCCCCCCGCCAACGCAGGCGCACGAGGCACGCCGCGAGCAGCACGGCCCCGACGCTGACACCGGCACGCCGCATGACCTCCGTATACAACGAGCGGCCCAGCAGATCGAACACCGTGAAGCTCGTCAGGAAAATTCCCACCAGCGCCATCGCGCGCCAGGCCGGCGACAAATCGCGAAAGCGGTCCACGAGGAGCAGGTAGGCCGGTAACGCGATCAGCAGCACGTAATCCCAGCCCTGAGGCGACAGGAGCGGTACCAGCAGAAAAAAGAAAGCGCCTTCGAGGTAGTTGGGCTCGGGCACGTGCCGCCGCCGCCACATGACGACGCCGCCGGCAGCGACGATGCAGACGGCCGACGCCAGCGCGAGGCGCGACGCGGCCGGGCCAGGTGTCAGCCACTTCGCCCACATCGACGCAAACGAAATGTTTTCGAACGCAAGGAGGTTGGGCGCCGTCGTGTCGCTAACGGTGCGATACCATTCGGACAACAGGGTCAGGTTGCCGTTCCAGCCATAGACAGCGGCGGGCAACGCCAGTCCGCCCGCCAGCAGCACTGCGAACACCAGCACCGGGCGCCATCCCAGGGTCCATGCCAGCCACGGAACCATGACCAACGCGTACGGTTTCACGAACACGCCGGCCGCGATGGCGGCGCCGGCCGTATGACCGCGTCCTCGTTGCGCGGCGATCACGGCGCCCAGCAGGCACAGCGCCGTCAGGAGGTTGAATTGTCCGAACGCGAGCTCCTTGACGAGGAACTTCGCGTTCAACAGCAGCGTGAGCCAGAAGAGCGTTCGGGCCGGGCGCCGTCGATCGGGCAGTGCCTCGAGCGACAACCGCAGGAACATCCACGTCATGGCCACTGTCAGCGCGAACCACGTGAGTTGTGCGACCTCCTTCGGCACCCACGTGAAGGGCACCATGACCACTGCGAATGTCGGAAAGTACTTGTACTGGTAGTGACCATCGTCAGGCCGGTACAGCGGCTCAGCTGCCACGAATCGCGTCGCCGCCGTCAGGGGCACGACGAAATCGACCAGGTGATCGCGCTTGAGACGCAGCAGCGAGTACAGAGAAATGACGACGAGGAGGAATATGAAGGGCTGAGCGTAAGGTCGTACTCGCGACGGCACTCAGGCGAGTCTACTCCTCGCGAGCGGTAACCACTAGCGAACGTCGCTACCCGGCATTCGCACCGAAAGCGAGGAGGCGGCCGTCACAGTCCTTGACGACGAATTCGCGCGCCTGCCACGGCGTATCGCCAAGCGGGCGCGTGAACTCGACTCCACGAGCTGCGTACTCGGCGTACAGCGCGTCCGCGTTCTCGATGAGCAGGTATGCGTCGAGCAGTTCGTCGTCGTACTTGTCGGGATTCGGCGCGGGCGGATCCGCGAGGCGGAAGTGGATCCGGTGCTCATTGCGCGCGACGATGGCGTAGACCGGCGGGTCATGCCAGGTGCCGAGACACTCGAACCCAAGCTTGTCCTTGTAGTAGGTCAGCGTCGTCGTCATGTTCGTCGTGAAGAACTGCGGCGCGATCTGGCGGATCATGCCGCTCACCATAGCATCGGTCGATACGCCTCGGTGCCAGCCAGGGATGGCTGAGTCGCCACGCTGTTTCAGAACATTTACCGAAGTTTCATCCGTCCGCAAATCCGTCGTCAGCGACGGCCGCCATGATGCTCGGACTCCGCCACTGCACTCCCCGCAGCACAGGTGGCGAGAAGAGAGGACATGCGCGTAGTGTTGTGGACGCGCCTGGCGCCGCGCCCGTTCGAGGGTGGCGGCATGCCGTCGCACCCGATCGCCGTGCAGTGGCAAGTGGCGACCGACGAGCGCATGGATCGCATCGTCAAGCGCGGTGCGGTGCTCGCCACTCCCGAGCTGGGCCACTCGGTCCATGTCGTTGTCAGCGTGCCGGCGGCGCCCACTCGGGAAAGGGCATCGTCCTGAGCTCAGCCAGCGTTGCCGAATGCTCGCGCATCGCTACGACGGCCCGCTCCATCTGTGTCAGCACGCTCTGAAACCGCGCGTCCTTTCGGACGCGTACGAAGATCGGGTGTCGACCGATGGTCGCGTAGTCTTTGTAGCCTGCCGCGAACGCCTTGGCGAGCCACTCCAGTGCTCGATCGTGCTCGCCTCGCGTGGCATGAATCGCCGCGATCTCGAACGGCACCCGCTGGTTCTCGTTGCCATTTTCGAGCGCCTTGTGCGCACGCGTCAGGGCTTCGGCCAGGAGCGTCGCGGCGCGCGAACGCTCGCCGCGCGCCATCAGGAGGTAGGCGTAGCTGGTCTGATTGCTTTCCTGCTTCAGCAGCGGCCCAGTGTCGATACCGGGCAACCGGCGAAACTGCCGCGCAATCTTCGCCTCGGCGTCCGGCGCGGCAGTGAGGTACGCCAATTCCGCAGCCACCATCAACCCTTCTTCGAAGGCCGGGCGGTCTTCGATGACTTTTCGTGCCAGGGCCATTGCGGCGGCGTCTTCGCCTTGCAGATAATGCAGCGCGGCCTTCAGATACTGCAAGCGCGGATCGTTGGGAAGCCGCGTGAGACCCTCGGTCAGCCACCGGTCCGTCGTCGCGTCGTCTCGCAAGAACAGGAGCGGCCACGCGATGTGGTAGATGCTCCCCGGCCGGACCGGCCGTATCAGCAGGAGCCGGCGTGACGAGACAATGGCATTGTCGTGGCGGCCGAGCACCTCCGAATCCAGAACGGAGATGTTCGAGACGGCTCCACCGGCGTGGCCACCGGGATCGAGCTCCAGCGCTTTCAGGAATGCCGCTCGCGACCGGGATGCCCAACCCTTCTGACCGTACGCCATGGCGAGGGCCACGTGTGCCAACGGCAAGCTGGGGTCCAGTTCGATGGCACGCTGCGCGATCGGGATGCTCTCATCGACGTATTTCGGATCGTCGTAGACGCCGAGAAAGCAGACGCGTTCGGCGAGCCGCGCGTGCGCCACGGCGAATGTCGGATCCAGGGAGACGATCTTCTTCAGCAGCTCGATGGCGCGGAGGTTCTGCTGCCGCTCCCCGGCGCTGAGCTCCTGGGACCGGAGATAGAGCTCATAGGCTTCGGCGTTCGTCGTCGGCGGACGCGCGACCCGCGTGCGCTCTTCGGGACCGAGCGTGGCGTTGAGTGCCTCGGCAATCCGCAGCGCCACGTCGGTCTGGACCGAGAGCACGTCGTCGAGCGTGCGGTCGGTACTGCTCCGACCAGAGCGTCCGCTCGGTGGCCGTGTCGATGAGCTCCACCGATACGCGGGCCCGCTGACCGTCCACGCGAACGGTACCTTCGACGGCGCTCCCGGCCCCAAGCTCCGACCGTAGTTGCCGGAGAGCATCGTTTCCGTAGCGCTGCACGGCGCTTCGACTGAGCAGCCGCAGTGCGGACACTTTTGTGAGCTGGCCTCGGATTTCCTCAGTCACCCCGGCGGCGAAATAGGACCGTGAGGCATCGCCGGTCAGGTCCTGAAACGGCAGGACCGCGACTACGCGCCGAGCCTCATCCGCGGGAGCATCCGTCCCGCGTGAACCAGCGATCCACCACCCACCAGCCGCGACGCCCAGCAGAACGACTATCGCCCCAGCGACTGCCGCCATTCCAATCGATCGGCGAGTCTTCACGGCTGCGACACGTGACGTTGAACCCTCGCGAACGAGATCTCTGAGGTCGTGCGCGAGATCGCGTGTGGACTCGTAGCGGTCTGCCGGCTTCTTCGACAAGCAGCGCGCGATCACGTATGACAACTGCGGCGGGACCTGAGGGTTGCGCGATTCGGGCGGCGCGGGCTCGTCCTCTATGATGGCCGCGAGCGTCTGCGCCGCAGAATCACGCTTGAACGCCCGGACGCCGCTCGCAAGCTCGTAGAGGATCACGCCCAACGCAAACTGATCCGATCGGTGGTCGACGACACCGCCTGCTGCCTGCTCCGGCGACATGTACCCCACGGTGCCGAGCAGGACCCCCGCCGCCGTCCCTCCCGACTCTGTCGCCAGCTGCGACATCGTTTCGTCGCTGGGGGCCACGAGTTTCGCCAGCCCGAAATCGAGAATCTTCACGCGGCCGTCGGCGGTCAACATGACGTTGTCGGGTTTGAGGTCGCGGTGGACGATGCCCGCGGCATGCGCCACGCCAAGCCCTTCCGCGATCTGCGCGCCGATGCTGACGACCGTCGGAATGGCTTGCGGCTTTGCGCGCGCCACCAAATCGCGCAATGGCAGGCCGTCGACCCATTCCATGGCGATGTAAGACGTCCCTCCCTCGCCGCCGACGTCGTGGATGGTGACGATATTGGGATGGTTGAGCGCTGAGGCCGCGCGAGCCTCACGCTCGAATCGCTCAACTCGGTCGGGATCCGCAGCGACGTCCGGCCGTAGCACTTTGACGGCGACGATGCGGCCCAGGCGCGAATCGCGCGCCCGGTAGACCTCGCCCATGCCCCCGGCGCCAAGCGGCTCGAGCACCTCGAACGGTCCCAAGCGCGCGCCGGAAGCCAGAGGCATCGGCGGTGAGCCTACCATAGGGCTGTAGCGTGAGAGGGCGAGATGCTGTTCCGCAACGATATCCTGCAGGGCATCGCCGAGGGCCGTGTAACGCTCGCCTTCAGGCGTTGGCGGCGCGCGCATCCTTAGATGCACCAGAAGCCCCACCCCTGTCTCGGGCTCGCAGAGTCAGCCACGGGACAAGTGTTACCATCCGTGGTAACATAACTGGAGCGGTGGGGAAGCTCAGGCGAGGCGGATACGTCTTCATTACGTGGATTGGCGACCATCCACCGAGGCACGTGCACGTCTACCGAGATGGAAAGTTGATCGTGAAATGGGATCTGGATCATCAAGTGGGATGAAGGGCGCAGCGTCGCGCAGGGTCCTTCACCTGATCGCGGAACTTGAAGCGGAGGGACTGCTGTGAAGATTCGCTCTGTCACCCATAGCAATCGCAAAAAGACCTTTGAAGTTCGCACGGGGAGAAAGATTCTGGTTTTTCCGTTCTCAAAAGCGGAACCCAGGCCTTCGAGCGATGACCCGATTGTACGGTTGTTCGTTGACCCTGAGGCCGGCCGAGAAGCGTTCTCGTATGTGTTGAACTCCGGAAGGTCCGGGACGGTCCATGTTGAGCAGATTCTGGAATACAACCAGGATTCTGCCTATCTACGAGATCTCCTTCTTTATCGGCTGACGCTGGAGGCGCAAAAGCGAATCGCCAAGACTCCACTGTCACGACGCGAGATTGTGCGTCGCCTTGGGACTTCCGCCTCGCAGCTATACAGACTTCTCGATCAGACGAACTCCCGGAAGTCCATCGATCAGATCGTCTCTCTGCTCCAAGTCTTGAACTGCGAGGTTGATCTCGTGGTGCGGCCGAAGACAGCGTAAGCGTACACTCGAGTTGAGCCGTGGATCTTTGAGCATCGCTGAGGACGTGAGTGGAAGCGAAGGGCAGTTGTAAACATCACTGATTCAATGCGTTAGCATCAGAAGTCGCGCGCCTACTCAGGTAGACGGAGTCTGGCGACGAGCCTAGAGAATCGGGGATCCAGTCGCAACCGGTCGAAGACGGGATCGGCCTTCACGAGGGGCACCTCCCAGGCTCGCGCATCGACGGCTTTCTCGAGCCATTCGAATGCTCGATCCCAGTCCTCGAGACCTACATGGACTAGCGCAATCTGAAAAGGTGGAGGGGTCTGGGGATTCGTCAGAGACTTGATGTCATCGAGCGTCGCGAGCGCTTCGCGCCGACGCCCCGACCGGCCAAGCGTGAAGCCGTGAACGGCCACGATATCGGGCCGGTTGCCGGCCAGCTCTCGAGCGCGCGTCACCTGCGCAACAGCAGGATCCAGCATGCCTTTGCTCACATACACGAGACCAAGCATCATACGAGCAAAGGCGAAATTCTCATCCAACTCGAGGGTTTCCTCGAGACGCAGCACGGCTTCGTCGGCCAGTCCCGCAATGTAGAGGACGACACCCAGATTCAGTCGAGCGTAGACTGAGACCGGATCGAGGCTAGACGCCAGTGCTGCGATCGGAAGTCCATGTCCGGGTCGTCCGGTGTAGGCGAGAAAGAACGAATACATCCGCAGCGTGGTGACGTCGTTCGGCGCCAACCGGAGAGCCCGCTGGAACGAGTCTTCGGCTTCCGCCCACAGCCAATAATGCTGGCCATTGATGGCCGCCAGGGTTCTGTGCGCCTCCGCAAGGGAGCTTTCGAACCTCAGAGCGGCCAAGGCCGCTTCGCGCGCAAGCGGGTGAGATTCGGCAATAGGCAGGAGCGCGTATTCGCCGAGCGCGAGGTACGCTTCTGCGAGCCCGCTGTGGGCGCGTGCGTACCTGGGATCGAGCGCGATGGCACTGTGAAAGTGTGCGCGCGCCTTCTCGAATCCCTCCTTTGTTTCCTTCCGCAAATGATGACGGCCGCGCACGTAGTGTTCGTACGCAGCCGCATTGCCGGGCGGCCGTTCAGCGGCGGCGGTCTTTACTCGAATACCGAGGCTGCCAATGGTGCGACTCACAACGGTATCGGCCACTTGACTTTGCAAAGCGAGCGGGTCAATGACTTGGAGCTCGTACTGCTCGGACCAGATGTGATCCTGTGTTTGTGTCGAGACGAGCTGCACAGTGACCCGCACACGGTTGCCCACGCGCCTCAGACTCGTTTCGAGCAAGTATCGAACATCGAGCTCGCGCCCTATCTCGTCAATCCGCTTTGTCGTATTTCTGTAGTGCATGGCGGACGTGCGGGCGATCACTTTGAGCGCGGCCGGATCGACGGCGCCGAGCTGCGCGATCAGTTCCTCAGTCATCCCGTCGCAGAGATAGTCCTGCTCGGCGGCGCCGGTGAGGTTTTCCACCGGTAACACCGCGAGCCTAATGGCTGCGTTGTCGGGCGGCAGCTCGCGAAAGGCGTAGCCAAATCGCGGGACCGTTCGAATGAACCGCTGCTCTAGTGGGGTATCCCCAAGTGTGTCCCGAATTTCGGCAACGAGATTCGCGAGATTCTTTTCGACGACGAACGTTCCCGGCCAGAGACGTTCCTGGAGCTCTGCCTTGGAGAATGCCTTGGGACGATTCGTCGCGATGATTTCGAGAAGCTGAAAAGCCTTTGGAGACAGTTTCAGCGTCTCGCCGCCGCGCCGCAGCACGCGGGTATCGAGGTCGAGCACGAAATCGCCGAACGGTATCTGCGTAGCCATCCTGTCCTGCCGAAACCCTGCCGGAACGGTGCCGCCATCGTAGCCAGATCCTGCGACTTGCTTCCCGGATTTCTTCACAGTAACCCCCGTCACGATTCGTGACTCGACTCGAAGGGGATTGCCATGATGCGTCGACCGGGACGGCCTGCCGCGGCCCTTACTGTGGGAGTTCTTATATTTGTCGCAATCGCCTCCGCCAGGTTGACGGGGGCTATCGACGACAACACGCCACCGCAGGGTATCAATTTCACGTGCGATCCAGCCCAACTCCATGGCGCGTTACAGAGGCTGTGTCTGGCGAAACGGTTCGAGGAAGGGCGCCGGCTCTTCGAAGAGGAGACATTCGGCGGCAACGGCCGTACCTGTGCCACCTGCCATAGCGCCAGCACAGGAACGTTTGCACCGGCCGATGCCCTCCGGCGGCTCAATGCGAATTCCGCAGACCCGCTGTTCGTCCACGACGGACTGGACGATGGCGTGCAAGGCACGACGCGTATTACGGAGCACGCGACGGTCCGAATCGAGATACCTCTCACCTCACGCGTCAGGCTTCTCAACGATCCGTCGGCCACGAGCGTCGTGTTCCTGCGCGGGACGCCGACAACGATCAACACACCGTCGTTGCAGCCAGTGTTCATGTATGACGGACGCAACACCACACTCGAGGAACAGGCGTTGGGTGCGATTCATGGGCACGCCGAGAACGGGATGGAACCGACGTTGCTCCAACTTCAATTAATCTCGGAGTTTCAGCGGACGTCACCGCGTTTCTTTTCTTCGCTCCAGCTGTTCATGTTTGCGCGGGGTGGACCGGTGCCCGAGCTGCCGCGTGGTCTGACCGCGTCTCAGAAACGGGGACGGGCGATGTTCGACAATGTGCCGGTGACCGCCGGATCGACTCGAGGTATCTGTAGCACCTGTCACAGCGGGCCGATGCTGGACATTGCGAATGATTTCAATGTCTTCGGCGCGCCTGCGGGGTCTCGATTTTTTGGTGTCGGTGTGTCTGAGCGCAACAAGCTGAATCTGCCCGTTCACGAGTTCGTCCTGGATGGCACCGACGTCGTCCGAACGCCAGACATCGGTATGCTCCTGACCGAGCCGATGCCGCCGGAATTCCCACCATTCGTTCCGCTCGTATTCCTGACCAACCTCTTCAAGACCTCGAGCCTGTGGGGAATCAGGCATACCGCGCCGTACTTTCACGACAATTCCGCGAAGTCCCTCGAGGAAGTCGCGGAGCAGTACACGTTCTTCTTCCAGAATTTCCTCGGTATTGCCCTTACGAAACAGGATGAAGCCGACATAGTCGCATTCTTGAAGTTGCTTTGATCGGAGCGGCGGCAGAACTCTCGAGGTCAGCGCTTCTCGAAGAACGTCAGCAAGTCGCGAGCTGCTAACTGTGATCGGAGGCTGCGGGAACTGTGTCCTGATTTCCGTTTCAACTCCCGCCACCTCCAATCAACGAAGCTCGTAGGGCTTTCTTGCCACAAGCGAGATCGATTGAGCGTTGCCGACCCCTTGCAGGCGGACGCGAAACTTTCCAGTGACGGACGGATGCAAGGTCGCCTTCACGATCTTGCGCGCCACTCCATGTGATGTCCACTTCGACGCCGCCACGCGCGCGCAGGCCGCGGAATTCGCCATCGGCCCACGCCTTCGGCAATGCCGGCAACAAATGAATCTCGCCCGCATGGCTCTGCAGCAGCATCTCCGCCGCGCCCGCGGTGCCGCCAAAATTGCCGTCGATCTGAAACGGCGGATGCAGATCCCATAGGTTCGGCAGCGTCGACTTCGCGAGGAGCGCCTGGTAGTTCTCCCACGCCTTCTCGCCATCCTCGAGTCGCGCCCAGAAGTTGATGATCCACGCGCGGCTCCAGCCGGTATGGCCACCGCCGTGTGCGAGGCGCCGATCGATCGTGGCGCGCGCCGCCTTCGCGAGTGCGGGCGTGCCGCGCACGGTGATCTGATCGCTCGGATGCAGCGCATACAACTGCGAGATGTGGCGGTGGCCGGGCTCGGGCTCGTCGTAATCCTCCGACCACTCCTGGATTTGTCCGTGCTTCCCGATGGTCGGCGGTGGCAGCCGCTTCTGCGCCGCGGCTACCTGCGCGCGAAACGCATCATCGATGCCGAGAATCTCGCTCGCCTTGATCACCTGGGTGAAGAGACCCGAGATGATCTGGTGATCCATCGACGGACCCATCGTCAGGATGCCGACCTGGCCGTTCGGTAATCGATAGCGATTCTCCGGGGACACCGACGGCCCGCTCACGAGACGGCCGCGCGGATCCTCGACCAGGTAGTCCAGAAAGAATTCCGCAGCTTCTTTCATGACCGGGTACGCGCGCGCGAGAAAGGCGCGGTCGGGATTGAATAAGTAGTGTTCCCACAAGTGTTGCGTGAGCCACGCCACACCGGTTGGCCAGAGTCCCGAGCGCGGCAGATCGCCCGGCGACGTGAATCCCCAGATGTCGGTGATGTGATGCGCCACGAACCCGCGCGCGCCGTAGTGGACCTGCGCGGTCTTACGACCCGGCACACGCAGCGAATCGAGGAAATCGAACAGCGGCTCGTGCAGCTCGGCGAGGTTGGTCACCTCCGCCGGCCAGTAATTCATCTGCAGGTTGATATTGAGGTGATAGTCCGCGTCCCATGGCGGGCTCATGCTGTCGTTCCACACGCCCTGCAGATTGGCCGGGAGATCACCTGGACGACTGCTGGCGATCAACAAGTAGCGGCCAAACTGAAAGTACAACGCATCGAGCGCGGGATCGGACGCGCCGCGCTTCACCGCCTCGAGCCGTTCGTCGGTCGACTGCTATCGATTGCGCAGAGCGACGGTGCACTGCGTTCGATCCAAGGCGGAGCGCCACTCGCCGATACAACCGCTGATGATCGGCACGATGCGTCTCGAGCAGTTGCGAATAGGTCTTCGCCGCCGCGCGCGTCAAGTCGCGCTGCACCTGCTCGAGTGGATTGTTGTTCTTGAAGCTCGTCCCCGCCGCCACGATGATGGTCGCCGCGTTGGCGTCGGACACGAGGATGCGTTCGGGGAACGTTTCCTGCGCGCCGCCCTCGGCCACAACCCGCGCCGAGGCGAGGAACGATAGGCCCTTTCCGGCCGCAAGATGCCCGACGAGATTCAAGCGATCGTTGCCCACGATCTCGGTGCGCGCGTCCTGCTGCCGATCGATCCAGGTCCCGAATGTCAGTGCGCCCGGCCGATCGACCGTCAGCCGCACCACGATGACGCGATCCGGATGGCTGGCGAACACCTCACGGGTGTAGCGCACGCCGTCGAGCCGGTAGGTCACACGCGCGATCGCCGAATCAAGATCGAGCGATCGCTGGTAGTCGGTGATCTCACCCTCGTGATCGAAGTTGAGGCGGAGATCGGCAAGGCTCTGGTACGACTCGAGCCGCCATGGCTTCCCCATCAACTTGCGCTCGGCCAGCGCGTAGGCTTCGCGCGGCTGACCGGCGAAGAGCAGGCGCCGCACTTCGGGAAGTGCCGCGCGCGCCTCGGGATTGTCGGTGTCGCGCGGACCGCCCATCCACAACGTCTCTTCGTTGAGCTGGATGCGCTCGCGATTCACGGTGCCGAACACCATCGCGCCCATCCGGCCGTTGCCCACCGGGAAGGCGTGGTCCCACTGCGTCGCCGCGGAACGCAGCCAGATCGTGTGGTCGCCCGGTGGCGTGCCGCGCTCTTGCGCTGGAGGCGAACTTGCCGTTACCGCAATCGCGACGAGGAGAAGAAGCGCGCGCATCAGCGCGGAGGGTAACATGCGGTATCGCCAGCTGCCGTATGATGGCCGTTACTGGGGGCTCGATATGCGCCGACTGATTTCCTGCAACATCGTTCTCGCGTTCGCCGGGCTGGCCGTATCGGCGCAGACCCCTGTGATGCCTCCCGGTCAGGCCATCCGGCCATACGATCGAACGGCCATCACCTCGGTCAGCTCCGCCGAGCAAGCCCGCCTCACCGCCGCCGAACGCGATGCGGGATGGAAAATGCTGTTCGACGGGGTCACGACCAACGGGTGGCGCGGCTTTAAGAAACCCGGCTTCCCCGCCAAAGGCTGGTCAGTCGACGCAGGCCGATTGAAGCACGCGGCCACCGGTGGCTCGCCCACCGCCGACAGCGGCGACATCATCACCATCGACACCTTCAACGATTTCGACCTGCGCTTCGAATGGATCGTCGCGCCTGGCGCGAACAGCGGCATCAAATACCTGGTCACCGAGGAACGCGACGGTCCGATCGCGCACGAGTATCAGATCATCGACGATGCGAAACATCCGGATGCGTTGATTGGCCCGCACCGCGCGACGGCGGCGCTGTATGACGCGATCGCAGCTCCTGCGACGAAAATCCTGAAGCCCGCGACGCAGCGCAACGAAGGGCGCATCCTCGTGCAGGGCAACCACGTCGAGCACTGGCTCAACGGCGCGAAGGTGATCGAATACGAGCTGGGCAGCGCGGCGCTGAAGGCCGCGAAGGCGAAGAGCAAGTTCAAGGACGTGGCCGGATGGGGAGAGAAACTCAAGGGCCACATCCTGCTGCAGGATCATGGCGATGAGGTCTGGTATCAGAACATCCGCATCCGCGATTTGAGCGGTGCGCCGACGCTACGTCGTTAGCCCTTCGACTCGCGCGCGTCGTCAAGCCGACGCACGCTCGCTCAGGACAGGCGCGCCGGCGTTAGGTCGTTAGCGCCGCAAGCACGCCGCGCATGTACGCCATCGACTCGATCATGCCGGGAATTGGGGCCTTGGCGTTGATCTCGTATTCGAGACCGACCTGGCCCTGATACCCGATATCGAGCAGGGCCTTGAACAACTCCGGGAAGTTGATCACGCCGCGCCCGACTTCGGTGTCGCTGTGATTCTCGGTGGCCACCTTCAGATCCTTGACGTGCATGTCGTGCAGCCGATCGCGGCACTCGCGGCAGGCTTGCGCCGGGTTGGTGCCGGTACGCGTCGTGTGACCGACATCGATGCAAAGGCCCATCCGCCGATCGCGTGACTTGATCGCCGCATAAGCATCCTGCGGACGCGGCCACCATTTATCTTCGGGACCGTGGTTGTGGATCGCGACCTTGATGTCGTAGGTCTTGACCATCTGCTCGATGGTGTCGAGCGCCGCCGGATCCGGCGAGATGAAGATCAACGGGAAGCCCGCGTTCTTCGCGTACTCGAAATCTTTCTTGATCTGCACCGGATCGTTCGGCAGCGTAATGGTGCCGCCGCCGGCGATCTGAATCCCCGCCGCCTTGATCTTCGCGCTCAGCGCGCGGGTGACTTCGGGCGGATCGGTGCGCGGCAGGTGCACATCCTTGAAGGTCATCGACGTCACGCCCAGGGTCTTCGCGCCTTCGAGCGCCTGGTCGAGCGACAACTCGCGCATCGAATAGGACGCCACGCCGAGATTCAGACGTGTACGTAGAGGCGGGACTTTCTTGTCCGCCGTAGCGCGAAGCGCGGAGGTGGAAGTCCCGCCTTGGGGTTGTGCTTCGACACCACCGGCCAGCGCCGCCGCGCCTGCCATTGCCGTTCCCACGAATGCTCGCCGTGAAATCGCGTCTCCCATGCGCAAATCCTACGCCTTCCCTCGGATGGGCGCCGGAAAAAGGACGTTACCCTTCAGGCGCTTTCAGCCGGGGACGGGATTACACTGAGCCTGCAACAAGGCGGAACTAAAGTCCCGCCTCTATATTGCAGGGGGTCACCGTGGCCAGCGACCAGGACAATCTCAAGGACATTTCGCGGCGCGATTTCAATACTCGGCTTGGCGTGGCGGCGGCGGGCGCAATGGTGGGCAGCGACTGGCTCGGGGCGCGCCTCAACGCGGCACCGCAAGTCGGAAGCCGCATCATCGGCGCCAACGACCGCGTCGTGCTCGCCAGCATCGGCATTCGCGGCCAGGGCAACGCGCTCAAGCGCGGCTTCGCGCGGCTCCCGAACGTCGACGTCAAGACGCTGTGCGATCCCGACGCGAACCTGGCGCCGTCGCGCATCAACGACGATCGGCTGAAGGACGTCGCGTCGTTCAAGCCGGGATTCGTACAGGACCTGCGCCGCGCGCTCGACGACAAGGACGTCGATGCGATCGTGATCGCCGCGCCGAACCACTGGCACGCGCTCGCCACGGTGTGGGGCCTGCAGGCCGGCAAGCACGTGTTCGTCGAGAAGCCGGCGTCGCACACGGTGCTCGAAGGCCGGATGATGATCGACGCCGCCACCCGCTACAAGAAGCTGGTGCAGGTCGGGACGATGAATCGCAGCCGGCCGGCGGTGCAGGCGGCGATCAAGTTGATTCAGGAGGGCGGCCTCGGCAAGATCTACATGGCGCGCGGCTTGTGCTTCAAGCCACGCCCGCCGATCGGCAAGTATCCCGATGGCCCGATGGCGCCCGGCGAGAAGTACGCGCTCACCGTGACCTCGACCAACTACGAACCGACCTACGACGAACAGTACCTGTCGAAGGTGGACTACGACCTCTGGCTCGGCCCGGCGCCGAAGCGGACCTTCAATCGCAACCGCTTCCACTACAACTGGCACTGGCATTGGGATTACGGCAATGGCGACACCGGCAACCAGGGTCCGCACCAGTTCGACACCGCGCGGTGGGGCTTGAACAAGCAGGAGCATCCGGTCCGCATTCAATCCATGGGCGGCTACTTCGGACCCGAAGCGTCGCAGGAAACGCCCGACACGCACACCACCTTGTTCGAGTACGCCGACGGGACAATCCTCGAGTTCGGCACGCGCGGGCAATTCACCAACGACGAGGGCACGCAGACGATCGGCAACCTGTTCTTCGGCACCAAGGGCTGGTTGTGGATTGACGCGAATGGCCGCCAGTGGCAGTCGTACTTCGGACCGAAGAACGAGAAAGGCCCCGGCATGGATGTGCCCGACACCAACAGCGGAGACGGAGGCGGCGATCCGCGCGTGATGACCAGGACCCGAGTCGCCCCACTACCAGAACTTCATCGACGCGATTCGCGCCGACGATGCGAAGGTGCTCAATAGCGGCATCCTCGACGGCCACCTGTCGTCGACACTGCCCCACCTCGCCAACATCGCGTATCGCGTCGGCCACGAGCTGCGCTTCGACGGCAAGTCGGAGACATTCGTGAACGACAAGAAGGCCGACAAGCTCCTGACCCGCGAGTACCGCAAGGGGTTCGAGATTCCGAAGCTGACGTGACACGGCTCTTTGTATTCGCGATTGCAGTTGTTCTGCAGTCGCTGTCGAGTGGAGCGGCGACAGCGCCGTCGCCGCTCACACTCGACCTCGCCGACTACCAGGCGATGCCGATCACCGGGAAGCTCGATGGCACCGGCCAGACCGACGGCATGCTCGCGCGCGTCAATTCGTTCCGCGAAGAGCCAGGCGGCACGGGTCGCGTGTTCGTGCACGATCTCAACGGCCCGCTCTACATCCTCGACAAGAAATCGAAGACCCTCACCACCTACCTGAATTTCAACGGCCGCGAAGGCAAGCCGGGAGTTTTCCGCAAGCTCGCCTGGGAAGTCGGCTTTGCCAACGGCCTCGTAACGTTCCAGTTCGATCCGGCCTACCAAGCGAACGGCCGCTTCTATACGGTGCACATCGAGGATCCGGCGATCGATGCCCCGGCGGTTCCCGACAACACGAACGTCCCGGGCTTCAACGTCGCGGGCTACACCGTGACCGCGCCGATCACGACGCCTGGGCCGATCACTCGCGAGGGCGTACTGATCGAGTGGACCGATGGCAATCGATCCAACACCACGTTCGAGGGCACGGCGCGCGAGCTGCTGCGGCTGCAACTGAACGCGCGCATCCACCCGCTCGGCGACCTGGTGTTCAATCCCACCGCTCGCCGCGGCGACAGCGACTGGCAGGTGCTGTATATCGGCAGTGGCGACGGCGGCTCGGGCGAATCGCCGCGGCCCGACACGCGCAACAATCCACAGCGTCTCGATACGCTCGTTGGCAAGATCCTTCGCATCGTGCCTGGCCTCGGCGATCATCAATCGACCAGCACGGTGAGCGACAACGGCCGCTATCGGATTCCCAATGACAACCCATTCGTCGCCATGCGCGGCGCGCGGAAGGAAATCTGGGCGGTCGGCTTCCGCAATCCGCACCGTTTGCACTGGGCGATCGATCCGGCCAACGCGAAGAACAATCGCCTGCTGGCCAATTCCATCGGCATGCGCACGTGGGAAACGATCAACATCGTCCATCGTGGCGCGAATTACGGTTATTCGTTGCGCGAAGGCAACGAGGCGATGAAGTTCGACAACCTCACCGAGCCGCGTCCCGAGATCGATCGCATTCCCGTGCGGATCAACGCCACGGATACCGTTGACGAGGTCACGCCGACGTACCCAGTGCTTCAGTACCCGCATAAGCCTGGCGGCGGCGACGCGATCGGCAGCGGTTATCTGTATCGAGGAAAGAACATCCCCGAGCTACGGGGAAAGTACGTCTTCACCGACATCTCTACCGGCCGCCTCTGGTACGCCGACTACCAGGAGATGTTGAAAGCGGACGATGGCAATCCCGATACGTTCGCGGCGATGCACGAGATCCACGTGCGTTGGGATGATCCGAACGACTCGCCGGATGCGGGCAAAAAAGTCTACGAGTCGATGTATCCAATTGCGATGGCCGCTTATCGCGCGCGCGGCGGCAAGGATCCGGATCTGCCGGGACGGGCCACGGTGTCGGGCAGCGGTCGCGCGGACGCGCAGTTCGCCGTTGATGCCGCGGGTGAGCTCTACATCTTCAGCAAGACCGACGGCATGATCCGAATCGTCCAGTAGCGCTCGCGCTTACTGCCTGAGCGTCGATGCGACGGGCGTCCGTGCTGCGCGTACGGCGGGCTCCAGGCACGCGGCGAGTGCTGCCACCAACACAATCGTCGCCACGATTGCGACGACCATCGGCTGGGTCGGGGCAACACCAAACAGCATGGCTGCCAGCGCTCGCGCCGTAGCGACGCCGAGTGCCAGTCCGACGACAAGACCCACGAGTATGGGCGACAGTCCCTGCTGCATCACGAGCCGTCGGACCTGTCCGGCCGATGCGCCGAGGGCCAGGCGAACCGCCAGCTCACTGCGTCGCCGTTCGACGGCCCCAGACGCCACGCCGTAGATCCCAATGCAGGCGAGCAGCAGTCCGGCGAGGGCGAAGGCACTGACTAGCCGCATCTGAAATCGACGCAAGGCCAGCGCGTCATCCATGACGGTGTCGAAGGTTCGCGCTCGCTGGAGCGGCAACTCCGCGTCGAGCTCCCGAACGATGTCGCGAATACGAGCGATGGCTCCGGCTGCCGGGCCGGCGCTCCGCGCAGCTACGGAAAATTGCCTCGCAGTGCCGATCCCGTAAGGCACGTATGCCACGAGTGGCGGCTCCTGCTCGAGCCCACGCAGGCGTGCGTCGCCAACGATGCCGACGACTTCCCAGCGAGTCTTCATATCGCTGCGGCTGAACCACCGGCCGAGAGGATCCTTACCTGGCCAGATCGTCCGTGCCGCCTGCTCGCTGATGACGGCGACCTGCCGCACGTGATCGTCTGGGGTCAAGAGACGTCCGCGCACGAGCGGAATCCCCA
The DNA here is from genome assembly GCA_963784445.1 of uncultured Acidimicrobiia bacterium. Lineage (GTDB taxonomy): Bacteria > Acidobacteriota > Vicinamibacteria > Vicinamibacterales > UBA2999 > 12-FULL-67-14b. The sequence continues at coordinate 1,040,678 of CAWARO010000006.1, forward strand.
CGGTCTGGAAATAACCGGCGCTGACCCGCAGGTGATTGGCAATGGCCTGTTCACCAACCGGTCGCGCGTCGCCGTCTGGAATCATCGAGTCGACCGCGGCATCTCCCTCGAGCGGCAGCTTGTCGGAAATGCCCGCCACCTCGATCTCAGGTGCTTCCTCGAGCGCGGCCAGCAGCGCATCGACGAACCGCTTCCGCGAAGCGGCATCGGGATAGCGCGTGCCCGACAGCACCAGGTCGGCAGCGACAACGGACGTCGTCGAAAATCCGCGGTCGACGCGCAGCACGTTGCCAAAGCTGGCGAGCAGCAGACCGCCGAGCACGAGCAGCAGCGTGGTCAGCGCCACCTCGCCACCGACAAGCCACGCCCGCACCGTGGCCGCCGATCTGCTGCCGGTCGTGGTGTGCGAGCCGTCCCGCAGCGTATCGCCGGGGTCGACACGCGCGGCCCACCATGCCGGGAGTAGTGCAGCGAGCAGACCGCTGGTCAACGTTAGTGCCGTCGCCACCACGAGAGACATGGGGTCAAGCCGTGCATCGTCCAGGCGCGGAATGGCAACTGGGAGGCGCGCCACAATATTCCCAAGCGCAAGCCAAGCGGCGGTTACGCCCAGCACACCGCCGACACCTGCGAGCAGCACGCTTTCGATGGTCACGAGCGCCACCAGGCGTGCCCGGCCGGCGCCAAGGGCGGTACGCAGCGCCAACTCTCGCTGGCGAGCCGTCCAGCGCGCGCCCGTCAGGTTGGCGACATTCACGCAGGCAATGAGGAGCGCGATCGCGACCGCGCCCAGCAGCAGCCACAATGGCCGTCTGACGTTCGCGGCGATGGCGTCTGAGAGCGGCGTGACCACTGGGTAAGGGTGAATCGGCGCCTTGGCGAAGTCAGCGTCCGTGATGCTCTTCAACTCCGCGCGCGCAGCTTCCACGGTGACGCCCGGCCGAAGCCGGAGGAAGACAGCGTTGTTATATTCGCCCCACGAAGCGCGTAGTGCAGGGGGCCACACCAAAGGGCGGAAGTACTCCGGCGTATTGCTGATGCGTTGCGTCCAGTCGCTGTGCCTGACCTGCGGGAAGCGGAACGACGCAGGGAGCACGCCGATCACCTCGATTGGCTGGCCATCGAGGGAAATGCGACGACCGACAATATTGGCGTCCCCTCCGAAGCGCCCCTGCCAGAAACCGTGGGTAATGATCGCGACCGCACTGCCTCCGGGCGTCGCTTCGGCTTCCTCAAAGAAGCGGCCGCGCGCGGGTGCGATGCCGAGGACTTCGAAGATGTTCGGGGACACCAGCGCGCCAACCAGGCCCTGCGGTTCGCCCGCACCGGTCAGCGTCGCGGTATGGGAGGCGATCGCCGCGAGCGCGTCGCATGTCGTACGGCATGATGCCTGATAGGCGAGGAAGGACCGTGGGTTGACGCCCAGGATTGGATAGCGCTCGGCGATTTCTGGCACGACTTGCTGGACGAACGCGAGTCGATCCGGCTGGCGATACGGAAGCGGCGCCATCAGCACCGTGTCCACCAACGCATAGACGAGCGTCGTGGCCCCGATGCCGAGCGCGAATGTCGCGACGGTGGTGGCGGTGAAGAGCGGCTGGGTCCTGAGGGTACGGATCGCGTGTCGCGCGAGGGCCGGTAGTTCGAGAAGAAAGGCCAGGCGGCTGCGGCGCGCGGCAGGCGCCACGACCGTCGACACGAACCTGCGCGGCGGCGCTGAGATGGGATGTTCTGCCGCTAGCAGATCTCGGCCGAGCGCGGACCAGTCCGATACCTCGGCACGCGCCTGCGCGTCTGCGTCCGCCGGCGAGGCGCCCCGTCGCACGGCCGCGTCGTGGATGTCCTGCAGCTGCTCGGCGATCTCGTCAACGATCTCGCGTTCGCGATCGGCGCTGCACGCCAGCGGCGGCAACTGCGAGCGCACGTACGCCCGCCAGTCACGCATGGCGGAACCCCGCCACGCGATCGAGCGCGTCGAAGAGCGACCGCCATCCGCGCCGTTGGGCCGCGAGCGCCTTGCGACCCGCTGGGGTCAGGCGGTAGAAGCGCCGGCGGCGCTCGCCGGCCTTTTCGACCCAGCGCCCTTCCACCAGGCCGCGCCGCTCCAGCCGGTAGAGCGGCGGATACAGCGAGGGGATCTGAAACCGAATCTCGCCGCCGGAACGCTGCTCGATCAGCTGAGCGATCTCATAACCATGCCGCGGACGTTCCTCGACGAGGGCGAGAATCAGCATCTCGGCGCTGCCCTTCTGTAAATCACGTGCGCTCAACACCGGCGTCGACATATCGCGATCATACATATATGAGAGATGAAGTCAAAGATGAGGATCGGCATCCCTTGGCTCGATTCTCAGCCGTCGCTACCCTTGCAGGCGTAGACTGTGGGGCACAAAGAGGCTCCCATGGCGCATCTAACGCACTCGTTCGCAACAGCCGGCGTCCTGGTCGCATTGGCGGTGACCGGCACGGGTGGTCAACAACCGCCCGCTGCGCCACCGGCGGCTCCGCGAAACTATCGGCACGTGACCGCCGAGCGGCTGAAGACTCCGGACGCCGCCGACTGGCTCATGGTGCGCCGCACCTACGACGGGTGGGGCTACAGCCCACTCAAACAAATCACGCCGGCGAACGTCTCGCGACTCGAGCCAGTGTGGACGTTTGCCACCGGCCAGGAGAACGGGCACGAGGCGCCGCCGATCGTCAATGGCGGCTTCATGTTCGTTGCGACACCGGGCAATCAAGTGATCGCGCTCGACGCGAAGTCCGGTCAACTGATCTGGCGCTACCGGCGGCCCCTGCCCGAAGGCGTGGTGCTGTTGCATCCAACAAGTCGAGGCGTGGCGCTGCACGGCGACAAAGTGTTGTTCGCCGCCGGCGAGGCGGTGCTCGTGGCGCTCGACGCGAAAACCGGCAAGGAGATCTGGACGACAACCGTGGCCGACAACAGCCAGGGGTACTACATGTCCCTTGCGCCGCTGGTGGTCGGTAGCACGGTAATGATCGGCGCTTCGGGCGGCGAATTTGGCGTGCGTGGTTTCATCGCGGCGTACGACATCGAGAACGGGCGCGAACGATGGAAGACCTACATGGTTCCTGCGCCGGGCGAACCCGGCAGCGAGACGTGGCCCAAAGGCGATCAATGGAAGACCGGCGGCGGATCGATTTGGGTCACGGGCAACTACGATCCCGAGACGAACCTCGCGTTCTGGGGTACCGGCAACGGCGGACCGTGGATGGGCGATCAACGCCCGGGCGATAACCTGTACACGTCTGCCACGGTCGCGATCGACGTGGCCACCGGCGCCATCAAAGGCCACTTTCAATACCATCCGAATGACTCGTGGGATTGGGACGAAGTGTCGCCGCCGATCCTTGTTGATTACCGGCGCAACGGCCGCACCGTCAAAGGCCTCGTCGATGTGGCTCGCAACGGCTATCTCTGGTTTCTCGAGCGCACGAACGGCCGCATCAATTTTGTCGAGGGCAAGCCGTATGTGAAGCACGACGTGTTTACCAGCCTCGATCCGAAGAGCGGGCGGCCCAACGTCGATCCGGCGCGCCAACCCGGTACCAACAAGCGCGCCGAGTTCTGCCCGTCGCATTGGGGCGGCAAGAACTGGCCGCCCATCGCCTACAGCCCCGACACGCGGATGATTTACATTCCGGCGAACGAGAATCTGTGCTCCTCGATGATCGGCAAACCCGTGTCGTACGTCGCCGGCAAGAGTTTCACCGGTGCGGCGAACAACTTGTTGATCGCGCCCGGCGCCGATCACATCGGCGAAGTGCAGGCGTGGAACGTCGACACGGGCGCGCGGGTATGGACGCACAACTTTCCCGGCTCGACGAACTGGGGGCCGATGCTGGCCACCGGCGGCGGCCTGGTGTTCAGCGGCGGCACCCACGATCGGATGTTCCGCGCCTTCGACGCAGCTACGGGCAAAGTGCTGTGGCAAACGCAAACGCAGTCGGGCGTGATCGGTCAGCCGTCATCTTTCATGGTGGACGGCACTCAGTACATCGCGGTGCAGTCGGGCTGGGGCATCGACGCGCGCTCGATGCAGCGGCGGCTCGAAGGGATCAAGCGCGGTGAATTTCCCGACGTGCCCGAAGGCGGACAGGTGTGGGTGTTCGCCGTCAAATGAACTCGCATTAGCGGCCATTCGCCGGCACGCCGATTTGTGCTAGTGTGCCGCCAGCAAAATAGCGCTTCGTCCTTTGTCACTGCAAGGGGGCGGACATGAGTGGACTGCGACTCGTTGTCACGATCGGCGCATTCCTGTGCGCGGCTAACCTGCCGGCGCGGGCCCAACAAGGAACATCAGAGCTCGGCGGCAAGGTCACCGACACGTCGGGCGCGGTCCTGCCCGGTGTAACCATCGTGGTGACCAACGAAGACACCGGTTCGGTGCGCGAGGTGCTGACCGGTTCCGGTGGCATTTACTTCGTGTCACATATGATCCCGGGGCGGTATCGCGTGACGGCCAAGCTCGAGGGCTTCAAGGCGCTCGATCGGCGAGGCATCGCCTTGAACGTCGGCCAGACCTCGACGTTGGATCTCGCGCTCGAGGTTGGCGCACTGGCCGAGACGATCACCGTGACCGGCGATACGACGCTCGTCGACATCTCGAGCACCGAAATCGGCGGACACATCTCGTCCGAAGAACTCCAGGAGCTGCCGGCGGCGAACCGCAACTACATGGCGCTCATCGGCAACGTGCCGGGCGCCGTCTTCGTGCCCAGCGGCGAGTTCCTGAACGACAGCTTCCAGGCCAACGGCCAGCCGACCGCGGCCAACGCCATCATCTTCGACGGCGCCAACAACACCGACGAGCAGCGCGGCTCGAACGTCGGCGGCCAGACCCGTGCCGCCAACGAATCGATCCAGGAAGTGCAGATCATGACCAACCAGTTCGACGCCGAGTACGGCCGGGCGTCGGGCGCCGTGATCAACGCGGTCACCAAGTCGGGCACGAACCAGATGCGCGGCTCGGTGTTCGGCTACTTCACCGGCAAGGGGGTGACCGCGCGCGACTTCTTCGCGAAAGCCGCCGGCGAGGAGAAGCCCGACGTCGGCAAGCAGGAGTGGGGCGGCACCTTCGGCGGGCCGATCAAGAAGAACAGGTTGTTTTTCTTCGGCAGCCTCGAACGGCTCGTCGCGCGCCGGAACTGGTCGCGAAACTTCACGGCGCGTCCCTCGCAGAATTACTCGGTCGCCAGCGAAGAATCCGCCTGGAACACCTTGTGGCGCGTGGACCATCAGTTCAGCCAGAACCATAACTGGGGCTTCCGCTGGCTGCGCGAGGTGGCGCCGCAGTTCAATCGGCTCGACGGCGAGCAGGAAACGCTGACGAGTTACGGCGACGAGACCGACCTCGATCAGACACTGGTCGCGACCTTGACATCAGTGGTGTCGAATACCAGGGTCAACACGGTGCGGTTCGGCGCCGTGCTCGAAGACACGGTGCATGCCAATCCGGCCTGGCGCGCGCTCAGTCCCGAATATGCGCGCTGCGTGCCCTGCCCGGAGGATGCCGGGCTGGGCATCGTCAACGCTCCGCCGCGCCTCGACTACGAGACCTTCGACGAGCAGGCCGCCGTCACGATGGACTATTCGATTCAGCGCTCGTATTCAATCGAGGACACGTTCTCGTGGTTCGTGCCGAACATGAAAGGGTCGCACGACCTCAAGGCCGGCGCCCGCTATTCGCGCACGTGGTTGAGCAACCCCCTGTGGGCCAACATGAATGGCAGCTATCAATTCGCGAACTACCAAGACCGTCCGTTCGATGCTGCCGACCCGCGAAGCTATCCGCAGCGCCTGACAATCCGCGTGCCTGGAGCGCTCACCTATGAGCTGGTGATGCACGTCTACGAGATCTTCGCGCAGGACAAGTGGCAGTTGAAACCCGGAATGACGTTGAGCGCAGGCCTGCGATACGACTTGGAGATCATGCCGATCGACGAAGACCCCGGCAATCCGCTGTTCAGCGATCCGTCCAAGTATCCCGTCGACAAGGACAACATCTCGCCGCGGATCGGATTCGTGTGGAACCCGGACGGCGAGGGCCGATCGGCCGTGCGCGCCGGCTATGGCGTCTTCTACGACAAGACCCTGCTTGGCACCGTCGACAACTTCTACACCGACACCAAGTACGCCTCGTCTTTTGAGGCGAATTTTCCGGCCGTCGGTCCCGATCTCGGCCCGAGAAACGGGCAGTTCCCGACCGAGCCGGTGCTGCGCACGAGCCGCGTCGATCAACTGACGCCGGAGGTGCGCGCGTTGATCAACGCCGCGTACCCGCCGGGCACCAATGTGCGCAACACGGGCACGGTCACGTGGGACGACCCGGAACGCGAACAGCCCTACTTCCATCAGATGAGCGCCGGCTACGAACGTGAAGTCGTCCCGGGCCTGGCGGTGTCGGTGGACTACGTGCGGATGTTGGGACGCGACATGTTCCTCAACCCCAACCTGAATATTCCCACGGGCACGAACACGACGCGCGATGGCCCGCGCACGTTCACCGATCCCTATGGGGTCCTGAACGCCAGCCTTGCACCCGGCGAAGCGGCCTACAACAACGTCGTCCGACTCCGAACCACGAAGTACGGTTACAGCACCTACGACGCGCTGAATCTGTCCGTCGAGCGGCGCTTTGCGAACAACTGGAGCCTTCGCGGCGCGTACTCGTTGGGTTATTCCCGAGGCGTCACCGCGGGCCAGGAGAACACACCGGACTTGCAGGTAGGCAGCGACCTGAAACTCGATGAGTGGTACGGACCGTCGCCAACCGATCGCCGTCACAACTTCGTGGCCAGCGGGCGATGGGAGGTGCCGCGGACCCGCGGGCTCGGACTGAGCGGCACGCTGCGCATGTTGAGCGGCCAGCCCTTCACGATCCAGGACGATACTGTCGACACCGATATGAACCGGATCAACTTCCAGCCGCTTCCGGCAGGCACGTACAACGCGTTTCCGGCGGCCGGGCCGCACGTGATGAAGGACGTCGAGAGTGCCGGCGGGCGAAACGGCGCCATCGGGCCGGGATTCGTTCAGCTCGATCTGCGCGCCGGTTACAAGATCCGGCTTCGCGGCACGCGCGTGATCGATGCGTTCGTGGATGTGTTCAACGTCACCAATCGCGCCAACTTCGCCAATCCTGCCGGCGGCAACCTCCGCGTGCAGGCGGACTTTCTGCGTTTGAGCGCGCTTGTGGGCGGAACGGGCTTCCCGCGCCAGGCGCAGCTCGGGTTGCGACTGGGCTTCTAGCAGGTCGGTGAAAAACAGACACGGAAAGAGTCCCTACTTCTTCGGGCCCGGCACTTCGATGGTGCCGTACCACGTCATGGTCTTCGTGTCGGCATTCCATTCCGCGGTGCCGGTTTCGGTGAACGCGGCGCCGCCGTCGATCTTGCCTACGGTGCGCAGCTCCAGCCCGCTTGTGCGCTTGCGCGCGTAGGTCAGCGTTCCGTCACGCGGACCGGCGCTGATCAGGCTTTCTCGGCCGGCCCAGGTGAAGGTCCAGGCACCGATGAAGTAGTCGCGGCCTTGCGCCTGCTGCGGCTGTGGCGGCGAGACGCGCGGCTTGCGCCCCGGCGCCTGCGGTGGCGGTTCTTGCGCGGCGGCCGGCATGGCCAGCAGTGTGACCGCGACGAGCGGCAGTACGAGCAGGCGAAGCGTCATGGTGCTATGAGTAGCCGCGTTGAAGCAACCGTCTCGCCGTGACTTGGTAGTATCCCGAACCGGCCGCGGGTACGTCCCACCCCATCGAGTCGGCCAACCGATCGTAGATGTTGAAGAGAAACGCCACTTCAAGAGCGTCGTGGATGGCCGCACGGGAGACACCGGCAGCGAGGACCGCTCGCATGTCCTCAACGCCGAGGTTCCGATGATCCAGCGTCATCTTTCTCAACAGCCGGAGCGTCGCGCGCAGCTTGGCATCGATCGGCGCGGTGACATCGTCGTCTAGCACCTGCTGAACCAGGCCAGCGTTCTCAAGCGCGTTCGCCGCAACTGCGGCGTGAGCGTTGGTTCAAAACTGGCATTTGTTCAGCCGGGAAACGAACGCGGCAAACAGCTCGCGCTCGCCGATCGACCACTCGGAGGGACCCCGCATGACCGCTTGCGTGTGCGCCGAGTGCGGCCGGCCGAACAATTCCGAGCGGTACTTTAAAGTGCGAATCACGTCGGAAGCGCGGAACCCGGAGCGCAAGCGAATGACGCCGAACAGGATCCGATTGGACACCCGATCGCCGCGCTGGACATTGCGCAGTCTCACGCCATCTCCAGCGCCCGTCGTGCCGTCGCTAACCGATCGGCAGCAGCGCCGAAGGTAGCAGCAACGATGATCTCGAACAATTGATCCTCGGTATACGACGACCTGAGCAAGTCGAGGTCACGATCGGTGACCGTATAGGCGCACGAATGGATCTTCTCCACGAGCGCAACCAGCTCCGCTGGAGCAGTGCCGGCGGCCACCGCTTGCCTGAGTTCTCGTGAAGTTTTCCCTGGCGTCTCGAACACCGCCCGCGCCGTTGCGCTCCTGAACACTTCGTACTTGTCGCTCATCGGCGCATTCTAGTGGAGTTCAGGCTTCGCGCAGGGCGTCGGTTGGATTGATCCTGAGCGCGCGTCTGGCGGGTCCGATGCACGCGAGCAAACACGCGGCGAGCATCACCGCGGACGTGACCCCAAGATATCCGGCGAAGAGCGCAATGTCGTCCGCAGGTCGACTCGTGGGTCCCAGGCCGAGTGCGAGGGACAACAGCAGAAGGGCGCCTCCGGCCGTGATGCCGCTCCCCATGAGCACTACGGCGCGAGACAGGATGCCGGCGAGCACGTGGCGCGGGTTGGCGCCGAGCGCCGCGCGGAGCCCGATCTCGCGCGTCCGCCGCGAGACGCTGACCGACATCAGCGAGAAAATTCCCAACGCCGACAGGAACAGGACGAGCAAGGTCACCCCCGTCAGTGCTCCGGCTTGCATGGTCAAGCTGATATCCCGCTCCCGGATCCATTCATCCAGCGGCCGCGCATCCTGGACCTGCAATCTGGCATCGACATCGGCGGCAAGCACCGGCAGACGCGACGCGAGTGCCGCCGGATTGCCGCGCACGCGCACACTGATCACGAGCGCAGAGATCGTTCCCGCCGACGCGGGGTGAAATACACACGGGCCTTCGTTGCCCTCGTCGTCCGGGTTCAGGCCGAGGTCGCGCACGACGCCGACAATCTCGAACCACTTCTCGCCGATCCGCCGACTTGTCCGCCGAAGCTTCACCGGCCGATCGATCGGCATACCGCAGGCGGGCGCCGATCGGCGACCCGCTTCCCCCGCGGCTGCGAAAGTCGCGCACGAACGCTTCATTGACGATCACCGTTCGCGCCGCGGGACTTCGATCGCCCGAGTGGAACGCCCGCCCGATCAGGATTGGGCGGTCGAATATCTCGAAGAACTCCGGGCCCACTGCCGCTGTCCCTAGCCCGTATTCGAGCGTCGACCCGGCGCCGGGCGAGATCTCGACGGCGGCTCTCCGATACTGCAGCAACGACCCGGGAGCACGGTCGGCGAACGTGATCGCGACGACGCCAGGTTCCTCAGCGATGCGCTGCTCGAGCGCCGCGAACGTTTGCGCCCGCCGCTGCTCGAATCCTGGCGTGGCCTCCTCCTCGAACGGCCGGTCCAGATCGATGCGCGCAGCGAGGTACTCTCGACTTGGAAATTCCGCGCGAATGTTCAGATTACGCGTCACCTCGCTCACCGTCTCCATGGCGATCGGGATACCGATGGCAGTCAGCGCGACCTGCGCGATCATCGCGCCCGTCCAGACGCGGCCAAAGCGCAGCGTTGCGCCGCCGGTGCCCAGGTTCGCCAGATGCGGTTGCACGCGCGCCCGCGTGACCTTCAGGGCCGGCAGGAATGACAGCATCGCGGCGCTGACCACCGCGAGGCCGCCGCCATACAAAATCGTCGTGAGCTTCAAGCCCGGAGTCATCCAGAACGGCGCGTCCCCGAGGTTTTCGATCCCCCACGTCACCACCCGGTCCGCGGCGATCAGGCCGACCGCAGCCGCCACCGACGCAAGCACGAGGGCCTCGACGAAGAGTTGACCGATGATGCGCCCGCGGCTCGCGCCGAGCGCGGAACGCACGGCGATTTCCCCTTCCCGTGTCGCCGTCCGCGCGTAGATCAGCGTGCCGACGCTCAGGCACGCAATGATCAGCACCATCACCACCGGCAGGTTCCTCACGGCGAACTGCAAGGTGTCGACGACCTCGGATGATTCGCCGAGTCGCATCACGCGCGGCTGGAGATGCTGGTGCGTCGCCGGAAGCGCGACGGCCGCCCGTTCGCCGAACACGCGCAGTTCCGCGTTGGCCTGCTCCTGCGTGACACCAGGAGCCACCCTCCCGATGATGCTGATCGCACCGCCCTCGAGCGCACCGTACGAGTCGCGCAGAGACAGTGGTATCCAGGCGTCATGGTTGATCGGGTAGCCGAAACCGTCCGGCATCACGCCGATCACCGTCACCGGTGTGTTCCCCAGTTTTACGACCGACCCGACGATGTCCGGCCGGCCGCCAAGGGAGCGCTGCCACACGTCGTACCCGAGCACGACCACGCCGGGTGCTCCCGGCACTTCGTCGGAGTCGAGCAGGGCTCGACCGAGCAAGGGAGGCACGCGCGCCGCGCCGAACGCTGCGGCGGTGAGCTCCGCCATCTGGATCGGCGCCGGCGCCGCGTTGCCGATGATGAGATTGTGGGAGCCCGTTCGGTACGCCCCCAGTTCCTCGATCGTCTGCAGCTCGCGCCGCCATTCGAGGAAGTCGCGCACGACGCGCGACTCGGGCTCGGTCGTCAGGGTATTCTGCGTCTCGATCAGGACGATGCGGTCGCCTTCGGGCAGCGGGATCGTCGGCGCCATGGCTTTACCGATCAGGTCGTAATACCCTGCGCCAACCCCAATCGCAATGGCGAGCGCCAACCCGCCCGCGATCGTCAGGCCTGGGTACTTCAGGAGCATCCTGATGCCGAGTTTGTAATCCTGCAGCATGTGTCCCGGCCGTCAACGTATCTACGTCAGCCAGCCTCCAAGGTTAACAGACCTGGTTTAAGTCCAGGCGTCGCCGGTTGGGAATCGATATCGCCGGCGCGATTCGGGCTTGATCTCCGCCGAATACCCGGGTGAGAGCGGCGGCATGTAGCGGGCATTCTTGATCACGACCGGGTCAACGAAGTGCTCATGCAGGTGATCGACAAACTCGGTGACGCGATTCTCAGTGGTGCCCGACACCGCGATGAAGTCGAACATCGACAGGTGCTGCACGAGCTCACACAGGCCTACCCCGCCGGCGTGCGGGCAAACGGGAACGCCGAACTTCGCCGCCATTAGGATAACGGCCAGGTTCTCGTTGACGCCGCCAAGCCGGCAACTGTCGATCTGACAGAAACTGATCGCGTTCGCCTGCAGGAGTTGTTTGAACAGCACCCGATTCGCGCAATGCTCACCGGTAGCGACGCCCACCGGCGCCACCGCGCGCGCGATGGTGGCGTGCCCGAGTACATCGTCCGGGCTCGTCGGCTCCTCGATCCAGAGCAGGTTGAATTTCGATAAGGCGCGCACACGATCGATGGCTTCCTGCACGTCCCAACGCTGGTTGGCGTCGATCATCAGCGTGCGATCGGGACCGATGGCTTCGCGCACGAGACCGACGCGCTTGTAATCGTCCTCGGGAGTCGCTCCCACCTTCACCTTGAAGTGTGTCCACCCGACGGCCATGGCGTCGCGACAGGCCTTGCGAATGCGATCGTCGGTGTAACCGATCCAGCCCGCCGAAGTCGTATAGGCCGGGTAGCCAGATTGCAGCAGCGTTCGCTCGCGATCGCCCTTCGTCGATCGCTGGCGTTCCATCAAGTCGATCGCCTCTTCCGGCGTCAACGCATCGGTGATGTAACGGAAATCGATGCAGCGAACAATCTCCGCGGGCGTCATGTCGGCCAACAGCTTCCACACCGGCTTGCGCTCCTCCTTCGCGTAGAGATCCCACACTGCATTGACGATCGCGGCCATCGAGATGTGAATGACGCCTTTTTCGGGACCGAGCCAGCGCAATTGCGAATCGCCCGCGAGCTCGCGCCAGAACGCGCCCAGGTCGTTGGTGAGATCGGCGAGCGTCCGGCCGACCACGTGGTGACGGAACGCCTCGATCGCGGCGGTGCAGATCTCGTTGCCGCGGCCAATGGTAAAGGTCAAGCCATGACCCTCACGGCCGCTGTCGGTTTTCAGAATGACGTACGCGGCCGAGTAATCAGGATCCGGATGCATGGCATCGGTGCCGATCGCGGCTCGCGCGGTCGGAAACCGCAGATCGAGAATCTCGAGGTCGATAATCTTCACGGCGCTTGCCTGCCTTGCCGCCAGCGATCGAGCGCCACTGCCAGCACGATGATCGCGCCGGTGACGATCTGCTGCACCCAGTTCGGATAGCCCTTCTGCGCGCAGCCGATCTGAATCACCGCCATGGTCGTGGCGCCAAGCAGCGTGCCGAAGACCGTGCCGCGCCCACCCGCAAGGCTGCCGCCGCCGATGATCACCGCGGCGATTACATCCAGTTCCAGGCCCTCGGCCACGGTTGGATCGCCGACGGAGAGCCGGGAGAACTGAAGGACACCGGCGACGCCGGCGAAGATGGCGCCAATGGTGTAGATCAGGATTTTGGTTCGCGGTACCGCAACGCCGCACAGCCGCGCAGTGCGCTCGTTGGAGCCGATCGCGAACACATGGCGGCCGAAACGCGTGTAGCGAAGCAACCCGCCAACCAGCAGGGCCAACAGCAACACCAGCCATACGCCGGCAGGCAGCAGACCGCGTTCATCTGGCGCCGTCGTGCGCAGCAGATCGTTGAGCCACGTCTGCGGCGCCTCGATGCGGCGCTCGTCCGCGAAGCCCTTCGCCGCCCCTCGCACGAGAATCATCGTCCCCAGCGTGACGATGAAGGGGACGACGCGGAGGCCGGTGATCAGGAGACCGTTGATGAGCCCGCAGACGGCGGCGGACACCACACCAGCAAGCGCGGCCGACAGCGGGGACCATCCCTGGCCGAGCAACGAAGCGATCACGACGGTGGTCAACGCCACGCCGGAGCCGACCGAGAGATCGATGCCGCCCGACACGATGATTACCGTCATGCCAAGCGCGGCGGCCGCGACGATTGCGGTCTGGCGAGCGATCAGCTCGAGATTTCCCGGGAGAAAGAAGCGCGAGCCGATCAGCATGCCGAAGATCACCGCGACGAAGAACAGCCCAAGAACCGGACCGCCCGCGCCTCTCAGGATGCGCGTCATTAAGCGGCGCTCTCGGAACCGGTGGCGGCCAGCATCAAGGTATGTTCGGTCCAGTCGCGGGCCGGGCGCGCTTCGCCGAGCTGTCCCCGCCGCATCACCGCGATGCGATCGCACAAACCAAGCAACTCCGGAAGATAACTGCTCACGAGGAGCACGGCCTTCGGCGCGCGACCGGCCGGCTGCTTCGCGGCCACCAGGGCATCGACGATCGCGTAGATCTGCGCCTTGCTCGCCACATCGATGCCGCGCGTTGGTTCGTCGAGAAGGAGCACGTCGACGTCGTGATGAAGCAGGCGCGCGATCGCCACCTTCTGCTGGTTGCCGCCCGACAATTCGGCCACGGATTGCGACGGCGAGGCGCACTTGATCGCGAGATCGCGTACCCACCGCGCCGCCACCGAGCGCTGCTGCCCGGGCATCACGAGCGACGCGGGTCCCATGCCATCCAGTTTGGTGAGCGTCAGGTTGTCGGCCACGCCAAGACCCAGCGCCACACCTTCGGCCTTGCGGTCTTCGCTGACCATGCCGGCGCCCTGCCGCCATCGCTGCTGCGGTGACGAACCGCCCGAGTACGCGCCGACGCGAACGTGTCCCGACCGCACGGGATCGAGTGAGAAGATCGCGCGCAGCAGTTCCGTGCGGCCGGCCCCAACCAGGCCCGCGATACCGAGAATCTCACCGCGATGCAATGTGAATGAGGCAGATCCAGGTTGCAGTTGTTCAACCTGAAGCACCGCATCACCAACTTGCCTGGACGTGCGCGGAAAGAGATCCGTCACCTCGCGTCCGACCATCAACCGGACGATCTCCCCCACCGCCATCGACGATGGTCCGCCGCCGGCAACACGCCCGTCGCGCAACACTACAATGCGATCGCAGACTTCGCGAACCTCTTCGATGAAGTGAGAAATGTAGACGATCGAATGACCGTTGGCCTTCAGGCGGGCAATCAGCGCGAACAGCCGCTCGACGTCGCGACGGCCCAACGTGCTCGTCGGCTCGTCGAGCACCAGCACGCGGCAGCCGACGGCAATCGCCCTGGCAATCTCCACGAGTTGCTGATCGGCCACCGACAGGTCGCCGGCCAACCGATCCGGTGCAATGTCGGGACGTCCGAGCTCGGCAAGTGCGTCGGCCGCAATCCTGTTCATCGACGCGCGCTGAATGACGCCGAAGCGTGCCGGTTCCATGCCGAGGAGAATGTTGTCGGCCACGCTCAAGTCGGGCGCGAGCGACAGCTCCTGGTAGATCATCGCAACGCCGGCGCGCCGAGCCGCCATCGGGCCGTGAGGGGCATAGGGCCGCCCGTCGAAGCGCATCTCTCCAGCATCCGGCTCGATCGCGCCAGACAGGATGGCCATCAACGTGCTCTTGCCGGCGCCGTTCTCCCCGATCAGACCGCACACTTCGCCGGGGGCCACGGCAAGATCGACGCCTGCCAGCGCAACGGTGGCATCGAACCGCTTCTCGATGCCGCGCATCTCAAGACCGCCGCTCATTTTTTTAGATCTGGTTGAACGAGCTGCTTGATATCAGGGCGATCGAGGATGTCGCGCGTGACGAGGTGAACGCCGGTGTCGATCCGGCTTTCGACCTTTTCACCGCGCAGGTGCTTCACCATGGTGACGACGCTCAAATAGCCCATCCGCACGGGGTCCTGGACAATGAGCGCTTCAATAGCACCGCCGCGAAGGCCGGCGAGCAGCCCCTCGGACGCATCGAAGCCGATGAACTTGACCTTCTTGTCCCAGCCGTTGTCCTGCAGCACGCGCATCACCGCGAACGCGCTGGATTCATTCGGCGCAAACACGCCGTCGACGCCGAGCGTGCCGTCGCTGGCCTTGTACTGTGTGAGCAACGCTTCGGCCCGCTTGTAGGCGCCTTCCACATCAGCGCCGACATGCTGATTGCTGCTGAGAATCTGGATCCCGGTGTGCGGCGCCAGGCCGCGCAGAAAACCGTCTTCGCGCCGCCGCGTGCTGTCGTGGCCTTCGGCGTAACGCATCAGGATCACTTTCCCCTTGCCGCCCAACACTTTGGCGAGGTGCTCCCCGGCCAGCTCGCCGCCCTTGTCGTTATCGGTGGCCACGAAGCTGACGATCTCTCCGCCCTTGAGACCGGAATCGAAAATCACCACCGGCACGCCGCTGCGCTGCGCGCTCGCCACCGGCGCCACGAGCGCAACCTCGTCGAGCGGCGCCAGGGCAATGCCGCTCACCCGCCGCGCCACCGCATTCTCCACTTCCGAGACCTGTGAGTCGCGATCGTCTTCGCGCAGCGGACCGCGCCACGCGATGTCGACGTTCAACTCAGCGGCGGCCTGGCGCGCGCCGGCGTGCACGCTCTGCCAGAACGCGTGCGACGTGCCCTTCGGGATCACCGCGATTGTGATGCGACCGGATGTCGGCTCGCCGCAACCCGCCACAAACGCTGCGAGCACCAGCGCCGGCACGACGAGCACTCTACGCACATTACGCACTGTACGCACCGTACGCACCTTGGCTTTCATGAGTACGCCACCACCTGTTGTTTCGCGGAACCGAGACCGTCGATGCCGAGTTCGACCACATCGCCGGGGCGCAGGTATTTCGGCTCCGGCTTCATGCCCAGGCCAACACCGGCCGGAGTGCCGGTGGTGATCACATCACCCGGCAATAACGTCATGAACTGGCTGACGTAGCTCACCAGCGTGAAGACGTCGAAGATCATGTTCGCCGTGGTGCTCTTCTGTTTGGTCTCACCATTCACCGTCAACCACATCGGCAACTGCTGCGGATCCGGGATCTCGTCGGCGGTCACCAGCCAGGGGCCGAGCGGCGCGAACGTATCCGCGCTCTTGCCTTTCACCCACTGACCGCCGCGCTCGAGCTGAAAGGCGCGCTCAGAATAGTCGTTGTGCAGCACGAATCCGGCAATGTGTCCGGCGGCGTCTTTTCGTTCGATGTGCGCGGCGCGCCGGCCGATCACGAGCGCGAGCTCCACTTCCCAATCGAGCTTCGACGCGCCTTTCGGAATGATCACGGCGTCGTTCGGTCCCGCCAAAGACGAAGTCGACTTGAAAAACAGCACGGGTTCAGCTGGAGGCGCCATCCCGCTTTCGGCGGCATGATCGCGGAAGTTCAAGCCGATGCAGACGATCTTGCTGGGCCGCGCCACCGGTGGACCCAGCCGCGTGCCGTCAGGCACGCGCGGCGCGGCGGCGCCGGCGCGGGTGAGCCACTGGGCCACGGTGCGAAGGCCATCGCCACCAAAGAACGCTTCGTCGTAGTCGCGCGCGGCCTCGGACGCATCGATGCGCGTCCCGTCGGGCAACTGCACACCGGGGCGCTCGTGGCCGGGTGCCCCGAATCGAATGAGCTTCATCCAGGAGTGTTATGCCTCAGCGCTGTCTGCCCCACAAGCCGTTCCGCGTTACCGGCCCTTCGACTCGCCCTCGCGCTCGCAAGCTCGCGCGACGGCTCGCTCAGGGCAGGTAACAGACGCGTTCTTGACAGGCATTCAAGAGGCCCGTAACGTCCGAGACGCGCCCTCATGTTCGATCTCACCAACAAGATCGCCCTGGTCACCGGAGCGGGATCCGGCATCGGCGCCGCCATTGCGACGGCGTTCGCGGCCGCCAACGCGCGCGTGTTCGTCACCGATCGCACCGAGAACGCCGCGCGCGCCACGGTCAGCGGCATTCAAGGCCCGAGGGCACCCGCCGTGGCGTTGGGGCTGGACGTCACCGACGAGCGCCAATGCGCTCAATCGGCGCAGCGGGTGCTGGCCGACGCCGGCCACCTCGACATCCTGGTCAACTGCGCCGGCGTGGGCCACGTCGGCACGATCGTGCAGACGGATGGCGCCGATCTCGATCGCGTCTACGCGGTCAACGTCCGCGGCGTCTTCAACGTCTCAAAAGTGTTCGTGCCGCTGATGCTCCTGCGCCGATCCGGCAGCATCATCAACATTGCCTCCGTCGGCGGCGTGGTCGGGATTCGCGATCGCGTGGCCTACTGCACGAGCAAGTTCGCCGTGGTGGGGTTGACGAAAAGCATGGCGCTCGATCACGCGCTCGACGGCATCCGCATCAACTGCATCTGCCCGGGGCGGGTCGAAACACCGTTTGTGGCGAAGCGGCTCGCCGAATATGCGGACCCGGAGCAGGCGCGCCGCGAGATGACCGCCTCGCAGGCCGTGGGACGCATGGGCCGGCCCGAGGAAATTGCCGCGGCGGCGCTGTATCTCGCCAGCGATGAATCCTCGTTCGTGACCGGATCGGCGTTGATGATCGACGGCGGATGGAGCGCCGGCAAATGACGGCCGGCCCCTCGATCGTGCGCGTCGCCCTGGTGGGTGGTCCGATGTACGACCAGGCGTACGCAGCGATTCCCGAGTTTGAACGCGCCGCCAATCTGCGTGTCGAAATCGTGGCGAAGTTACCGCATCCCGAGCTGAACGCCTTTGTGAAGGACGCGTTCGAGTCGGGCACGCCGCTCGATGCGATCAGCACGCATACCAAGTACGCGCCGTCGCAGGCGCAATGGCTGCGGCCGCTCGACGAACTGGCGCCCGCCGAACTAATCGACGATCTGCTGCCGCGCCCGGCCGAGTTGTCGCGCATCGGCGGGCGGCTGCTTCAGATTCCGCGCAACCTCGACGTGCGGCTGCTGCACTTTCGTCGCGACCTGATCGCGACGCCGCCCGAGAACGTGGGCCGGCCTCTTCGACACAGCGAGCAGTTTGACGAGGGCCGGGTCGAATGGCGAGGCGGCGTTCTACGGCTTCCTCTTTCCAGGACGAGATTCAGGATTGTTCGGGATGTTTTACGAGCTGCTGGTCAGCGCCGGCGGGAAGTTGTTCGACGACGACCTGCGGCCCGCATTTGCGTCTGCCGCGGGCCATTGGGCCGTCGATCAAATCACCGACCTGCACCAGCATCGTCGAGTCACGCCGCGCGATCTGACTAACTGGCATTACGACGAGATCTCGGCGTCGTTCCGCGCTGGTGAGGCCGCGATGGTGTCGGACTGGCCGGGCAGCTATCACCTCTATCGCGATCCGGCCACCTGCCGGGTCGCCGATCGCGTCGGGCTGGCGCTGCTGCCGGCAGGACCTGCGGGCATCCGGGCGGCCTACGCCGGTTGTCACTCGTTTGCGGTGACCCGCGCGGCACAAAACCCGGAAGGCGCAATGGCACTGGTCGGTCATCTCACCTCGTTCGAATCGCAGCTTGGCGAGGCACGCCAGGGCGCCATCCCGTGCCGGGCCAGCGCGCTCGCCGCCGTGCGAGCGGAGGTGGCCGCTGAACCTG
The DNA here is from genome assembly GCA_963784445.1 of uncultured Acidimicrobiia bacterium. Classification (GTDB taxonomy): domain Bacteria; phylum Acidobacteriota; class Vicinamibacteria; order Vicinamibacterales; family UBA2999; genus 12-FULL-67-14b. Next base: position 1,059,317 of record CAWARO010000006.1, read on the forward strand.
CCGCGGCGGATCGCTGGCGCTTGCTTGCCGAAACCGAGAAGACGATGATCATTCCGCCGCGGTTTGCCGCGTATCCGCAGTGCGAAGACGCGCTGTGGCGGAACGTGCAGCGGGCGATGACGGGTGAGATTTCGCCGGCCGACGCGGTGCGACACGCCGCGGCGGAGATCCAGGGCATCGTGGCTACTCAGGTGCGGGTCCGCGCCAAGGAGCAGGTGTGACGTTCGACGGCAAGACCGTGCTGGTCACCGGCGCGGCCAAAGGCATCGGGCAGGCCGTCGCGGTGCACATGGTCCGTGAGGGGGCACGCGTCGCGATGATCGACCGCGATGGTGCGGCGCTCGACGCCGCGGCGGCGGAGCTCAATCGCATCACCTCAGGATCGGCGCTTGCCCTGACGGCCGACGTGTCATGCAGTGCCGAAGTCACGCGCGCGGTCGAATCAGCAGCGACGCATTTCAACGGTCTCGACGTGGTGGTCAACAACGCCGGCATTCACTTCGCGCGCGCACTCGACCAGTACTCCGATGAGGAATGGCAGCGTATCTTCGCGGTCAACGTCAACGGCGCGTTCTACACCACGCGCGCCGCGTTGCCCGCCCTGCGCCGCTCACGCGGTGTGATCGTGATGGTCTCGTCGATGACCGCCCTGGTCGGCCAGGATCGCGGCGCCGCCTACGTGGCGTCGAAAGGCGCGCTGGTGTCGATGACCAAGGCGCTGGCGCTGGAGCTGGCCGCCGACGGCATCCGCGTCAACTGCGTGTGCCCGGCCGGCGTGGATACGCCATTGATGCGGTCGTGGGCGGCCACGCTTCCCGATCCGGACGCGGTACTGCGCGGACAGGCCGACATGCATTTGTTGAAACGGCTCGCGACCGCCGACGACATTGCGGCCGCGATCGCGTTTCTCGCGTCGCCCGCTGCGTCGTTCATCACCGGCACGATCATTCCGGTGGAGGGCGGGGCTACACTGGGATATCGAAGGGTTTGAATTTCGAATCAGCCAAGCGCCTTCGCGCTTCGCGCTCGGCTAAACATTGTCGATTCCTTCCGGCGTGCGAAGCCTATTACCTCGCCGCAGCCATAATCTTCACATCGATGACCTTCCTGGCCGCGTCGATCGCCGGTTCCAGCGTCAGCCGTTGAGTCGTAGTGCCGTTCTCCCTCCGGAACTGCTGGATGAACGAGTCGTCGTAGATGTCCCCCGCTTTGAGCGTCCACTTCTTGCGAAGCGCGTCGGCGTCCTGGTCGCCCAGGCCGGTAATGGTGAGCTCGCCCAGACGAAACTGCGGACCCTCCTCGACCGTCACCTCCAACACCAGCCGGCGTGTCGCGTCGTCGGGCTTGGGCGTCATCGTCGATCGCTGCTGCATGTAGCCGAGATGGCGATAGGCGCCGCGGACCTGGCGCAGGCCCGTTTCGAACTTCGTCACGTCCGCCACGTCGCCAGGCTTCAGGCCAAGCGCGGCGTCCAGCTCTTTCGTGGTGATCGCCGAGACGCCGCGCCACTCGGCGCGATCCCACAGGTATGGGGCGCCTTCGTCGACGCGAAGCGTGACGCTCACGCCGGCACAAGCGTCCGGTGCCGTCCCGAGCGTCGCGATCGGGTCGCGGAACTCGGCCCGCCAGTAGCCGCGCTGCTGGTACATCGTCCGAAGCGTGCCGTTGGCGAGCTCCGTCAGATACAGCCGCGAGTAGTCGCGGCGCATGAGCTCCGCCGCCGCCTCGACGAGCTGGCTTTCGGGAATCACCGACGCGCCAGTCACGCGCAGGGCGCAGACACCCAAGCCGGTGCCTTTCACACTGAACAGATACTGGCTCTTACCGGTCGTCTGGTTGTTGTGGAGCGAAAACTCGACCCGGCCTCGGATTTGGCGTTCGTCGAGGAGGTGCTGCAGCACGCCCGTCATGAACGACGTCACTTCCGGGTTGACCGGCAGCGTGCCGTCGAACGTCGGCACGTCCTGCTTGACGGCGGCGAGCAGTTCCTCATCCCGCAGCCAGACGAAGTTATCGAAGACGACGGGCATCGCCCACGGCGGCTCCTCGATGTCGAACGTGACGTCCAGGCGGTTGCCGGACGTGGTGTAGCGATATTTCAGGCTCGCAAAGAGCCCGGTGGACGACATCTGCTTCACGGTGTTGTCGAGATCAGACGGCTTGACCGGCTGGCCCGCTTTGAGGGCGCTCAGTCTCGTTACCTCGTTCGGGGTATAACGGCTCACCCCGGTGACCGACACGGCGCCGAGTTGAAACTCGGCTGGCGCCGACGCCTGTTGACGCTCAGGCGCCCAGGCCAGCGAAAGCAGGAGTAATGGCAACATCATCATTGGGCCCTCACAGGAGTAGACGGATCGAGTGAGGACGAAGGTCCGCGATGCGCTTTCGATTACCCGTTAGGGGTAGAAGTCGCGCGCCATCCTTCCCTCGTGCCTCGACATCACGCGGCCAGCGAGCCGGCGCGGCGGTTTCTGTCAGCTACCGACGCCACCGCTTGAACAAGCCGTCCGAAGGAGCCGCAAGAGCGGCGCCGACCTTCTGCAGATGCTCGGCCGTCAAGTCGGTGTCGTTGGCGTAGAGCTCGTGGAGATGGCGCTGCTGGTTGGACCAGGCCTGCTCTGACACGCTGGTTCCCACGCCTTGTGCGACCGGCGCTTTGTCGGCCAGCTGCAGGTATTGGTTGAGCATTTCCTGGACAGCCAACTCCAGATCTTTCAACAGGCGTGGCTGCAAATCGCGGAGGTCCCTGAACCGGTAGGGTTTGTGGCGCGCGTCAAATGTTTCAATCAGTCTCGCGAGATTGTCGTCCGTGATCTTGGCGCCGGCCTTGAGGTAAATCAGCTTTTGGCGATACGGGTTGCGGCAGGCTGCTTCGTATTCACGCTGCGTGTGTACGCTGTAGACTCGGCCGAAGAGGCCGATGTAGATGTGACAGTTCGCGACGCCGGATTCGTAGACGTTGTCGACTGGCGCGCTGAGCGCACCCCAGTCCTCGGCGGCATGAATCTCAAATCCCTTGAGGCCCGCGATCTGGAAGGCGATCGCCGCCCGCTCCTGATCGAACTCCTTCATTTTGCTGCTGAGGAAGACGCGAATCGCCACAGGCCCTCACATCGAGATGCGGGTTGCATCTCCGTAGAGTTGAAATCCTGCCCAGTTCTTGACGTCGCGGTGCTTGCCGGCGGTTGCGCGCATCGCTCGTTGCGCGGCCCGTAAGGCGACGTCTGGCCGTTTCCCCGGAAGGTGCTGATAGAACGCCTGCACAAATGTCGCGGCCACGTCTTCCTCGACCTCCCACAGCGAGGCGAGGACCGTCCCAGCACCGGCGCGCCAGAATGCTTCCGGGAGGCTCAGAATCCAACGTCCAGGCAGCACGAAGTTGTCTGCCCCCCAGCAGGCGATGAGCGTGGCGTGTTCGAGGCGTGATAGATCGAGTGCCGAGACATTCAGCAAGCTGAGGGTTTCTTCACCTTGCGGACCGTTCAGCAGCAAACCCGTGTGCGCTGGATCGTCCTGCACGAAATCACCGTGACAGGATACATGGAAGAACGTCGCATTCGGCAGTCGTTCGGAAACCGCCGCGACCGTGGCGCCCGCGTCGGTGACACAGACCGGCTCCTGCCCGTGAGACAGGAGCCACTCGGAGACTTGCCGTAGTTGCGCGGCGGTTCTCGCCAAAGGGGCCCTCGTGGCCGATCCCGCTGACACGCCTGCCAGCAGCGGCACTGCCGACTGGCGGCGCGGCTGACGGCGTCGTCGATCTGGCTGAAATCCAATCGAAATGGCGAAACGATCCGACCAGTAGGTGCGACCCGGTTCACCCGTCTCGATTTCGAAGGCCGCAAACGGCGTTCCGTGCAGCGCGTCATCGGGCAGTATCCGCAGCCGCCGAACATAGGACGGAAGGGAATTCATGAGCGAGTCGCAATGCAGCGCTCGGGCGAGCCGCCGCAGCGTCGCGTCACGTGATTCGACATCCGCCTCGGGGATCTGCCGGTGCCACTGCCCAACGAGCCGGCGAAGTTCGTGTTTGTCGATGTGACTGACGTGGAATGAAAGCGACAGCCAGCGCTGGCAAAGCACCACCGTGCTGTCGGGGAGCACGAGAAATGCGATCGACGCTTCGATAGGAGACTTCAGCAGCAGCCTGCGCCACAACGACGAATGGGAGCGCCTGACGTCGGACTCTCCCGGCCGGTCGAGCAAGCGACGGTTGTGGCTCTCGCGCTGCCAGTACGCGGCGTCGAGCAGACGACTGAGCTCGCGCCAAATCGCAAGCCGCAGGCGCCAGCGGCGCAGCAGGCCCGCTCCCGGAACCTCCGACTCCAATTCCTGCAGCCGATGAACGCGAGCGGCGATCGCCTCGTCGATTTGAGTCGCCTTGTCGAGGAAATAGCTGACGCGCTCCCGCAGCGGAAGCGTGTTGGCGATCTCGTTGAGGAGCCGGTCGTTGTCTTCGGTCAGCCGCCTGCGCTCGTCCGGATCCGCCACCGAGCGGCTCAGGAGCACCTGCACCTGCCAGTGTTCCGCTTTCAAGCCCAGGCGGCCTAGCTGGTCACGCGCGGACAAAAGCGCGCTCCGCGCGGCAGCAGGACCGTCGCGGTGATACTGCAGAATCGCATGCATGGCGTCCAGCCGTGCGTGGATGAGCGTGGAATCGGTTTCGCGAAATGGCTGCAGGCGATCAGATGACGCCTGTGCGGCCCGCCAGTTCCTGCTGCGAAGGTGAAACTGGAATTGCAGCGCTCGATCTTCGAAGTGGCTCAACGTGTAACACTCAACTTGTGGAGCCGGGAACAGATCCGGGTCGGCCGCATCCACACGCTGCGCGGCGGTCTGTTCGTCCTTCACCGACGCAGCACGTTCGATGCCGGCGCCGAACCGGGCGCCCGCGACGGCGAGCAGCCGGCGGGCCTGCGTTTCGACGCGCACCTCGCGATGCGCGATCGCGGCGGCGAGGATCTGGTCGAGGATCCGCTGTGCCTCGATGGTGTGGTTGACGAGAATCAGCATCTGGGCGACGTTTGCGGCGGACCGCAACATCGGGCCGACGAAACCAAAACCCTCGCACAGGTTCCACACTTCGCGGTACGCGGCCTGCGCCGCGCCCATCTCGCCGCGCAGCAAATGGAGTTTCCCAGCGAGCTCGTGCCAGGCCGTGGACTGACCGGGAAGTCGCGCTGCATCGAGGTGCGGCCGCGCCGCGGACAGCTGCGACGCCGCTTCGGCGAGCTCGCCGAGCTCCATGAGGCCGCGTACCACCGACAGGCGCAACGACATCCGCGCACTCGGGGACGCATTCCCAAACCGCAGGCCGCGATCGAGGCAGAAAAGCGCTGGGCGCTGCTGTCCTTGAAGCTGCTGCAATCGCCCCAGCTCGAGCCACACCTGCGCGAAGAGCTCGTCAGCGGTTGAAGGTACGTGAGCGACGAAGGATAGGAACGTTCCCACTCCTCGACGGACCTGATCGAGAAGTCCGCCGACCCGAATAGTTCCGCGAAACGATCGGCAGCCAACTGGGTCTCATGACCGTTCAACGCGAGATGCACGCGCTTGATCGTGATGCGATCGGACCAATAGCACTCGCCAAGTTGCTCGTAGGTTGCGGCAACCTGCGCCAGGATGGTCTCGGCTTCGCGACTGAACCCGAGCGGCACGGCGAAATCGGTAATTCGCTCGAGCACTGTGAGATCCGCCGGCGTCAATTCCTTGCCGCGCGTCTCGAGATCCTGCGCGCGCTGGACGAAGATGTCGCAGTACGACCGCAACGCATCGGCCCATCGGCCGCGGCGCCAGCAGTCCTCAGCCTGCTGGGCTGCGGCCTCGAGCGCCTCGTGGGTCGCGAGCGGCGGTGCCATCTCAGCGGGGGATTGCGACGTTGCCGGCATCGAACAGATAGATCTCTTCGTTGCAGCTGTCCGGCGCCTGATCCAACGGGGAGGAGCTCGTGCAGGGCGGCCGGTTCGCGTTGTAGCGGATATACGGCGTGGTCGTCCGCGCCACCAGTTGCGCACGCCCATCCTCCACGAGACGGTATCGCTTGCCATCGGCCGTCTGAATCACCCGTGGGCGCGCGTGGGCGAGATCGGAGCGTGGCAATTTCACGGCGGTTCCCAGATCGCGCGGCAGTTGATCGGGCAGCGACGCGAACGTCGCCACGTAAGGATCCGCGCTCGGCCGCTCGAGCACATAGATTGGTCCGCGCCCCTCCAATGCCGTGGACACTGCGACCGGCGTGCCCCTGGCTTCCTCCGCAAGCCGCACTTCGAAGGCGATCAGCCCGCGATCGGCAAACGGCTTCCCGTTCCCGAGATCGATCATCGCCGCAAGCTGTTTGAGGTTCTCGGCCTCGATTCGGCTCTTCGTCGTCAGAATCCGCTGATTGATCAAGTCCACGCTGCGCGCTCGATCGTCCGGCGCGCTGACAGCATCCCGGATCGTGCGTACGGCACGCTGCACGTCGTTCTCGCCCGTTGCGGCGATACTCCGCCGGATGCGGATGTCGGGAGTGGATTGTCCAGCCGAAGCGAGTTGATCGAGTCGCGCACTGGCTTCGGCCGAGCGGCCTTCGATGATGGCGGTATCGAGCTCCCCGGCGGCTGTCTTGGCCGCATCGTCGAGTGCGCGTTTGGCGGCCTGCGGGTCGTCGAGCATCGCCGTCAGCAACTGGCGGCGACCCGAGCGGCCCGCGAACTCCGCGCGCAGGGGTTCACTTAGCCCGCGGTGATTGGCCAGGCGTCGAATTGCGCCGAGGTCATCGGCGAGCGCCGGGGGTAAGTTCGCGCGTTTGATGTAAGCCACGCCCGACGCGTCGACGGTCACCGGTACTTTGGCGCCGCCGATGTTCCACTCGGACGATGCCCCCGCCGGGGGGCCTCTGTGAACGTTGGCGGCAGCGAACCGCCGCTTCCACCAGCGGCGGGCTCGATGCGGATGTATCCGGCCGGCTGCAGCTCCAGGCGCAGCTCGTCGGGCGACAGCCACGCGAGGTTGAAGTTCTTGGCGTCGCGTTCGAGCGCACCGGCGCGCGCCTGCCAGCCGGGCCCGAGGTCCGCGGTCGGCGTCGATTCGACCTGCATCTTCATGTAGCGGTCGGTGCCGCGCAGCCTGACGGCATAGCAGCCGCTGCAGCCGAACTCGGGTCCGTATTTGACGACATGCTCGACGTCAGGATGCGTGGCGATGAAGCGATCGAGATCCGCTCCCCTTCCCGAAGCCACGCTTGCACGCTCTGCGAACTGCTGTCCGCGATCGACGGTGCTCGCCCGGAATCCGACGCGGATGGGCCGACCGATGGCGACGTCGCTGTAGAAGCGGCCGAGACTCGTGTTTTCCAGCTTGAGGGAGATGTTGAGTCCGCTTCGCGAGGTCTGATACGCACGTTCAACGGGCTTGGTCGCAACCTCCGTCCACGCCGCTCGCGACTTCACTCCTGCGGTTGTCGAGGTCGATCTGGTGATCGAGCGGCCGCCGACAGCGCTGAACTCGTGCCTCAGCCCGCCGATCATCGGCATCTCATTGCTCCCTGCCGTTGCTGCTTTCGCGAGGTCCATTCCTGGCCTGAGCCGGAGGTCGTCACGCTGCAGTGCTTGCGTCAGCACGGGGCGCTCTTTGATGAGACTCTTGCTCCCGAGCGACACACCACCGCTGACGAGTCGCCATCCGCAAGCCAATCGTCTGCCGCTCGAATCGAGGATCGGCATGGCTTCCGTGACGTCTCTGGTGCCCCCGCGGAGAAAAGTCAACGCGTGACCAGTGGCGATACTTCAGCTCGCCGTGATTCGAGGCCCAATCCGGAAACCACAGGTCATCTGAGACGTCGACTCTCCGAAGGCCAATTGACTGGAATCGAAGCTGCGCCGAAAGCCAACTCAGGGCAAGACTCCACTTCATGATTTCGTTCAAACGCTGGTACTCGGGCTCGTGAGCCGCGACCTCCGCTATAGTGGTCATCCCACCATCCAAGAAACTCTTGGCTGCTCGCATTCGGCGCGCCTCTTTGCCGGGCCCAAGCGGGTCTGACGAAGCAGCGTAGATGCGTGTAGCGTTTGCGCGCGAAGGAGAATCGCGTCCGAGGAAGGCGAAAGCCGCGATCCTGGGGGCCAAACCAGAGTCGTGTGTTAGAAAGTTCCTCATGTTCTCTTCTGGTAGATGCCGCGATTGGCGATGTGAGTCAGAGCCTGAAATCGGAGACCGGCGACATCGTGCCAGAAGGCGATTGCCTTTAAGTTTCGCAACAGATCTGTGTAAAAAGCGTCATCCCGACGCGCGTGCCTTGCAGACGCCCGTCGTAGCGTGCCGCTTGGAACCGGCTCTGCTCCAGCGCCTCGTGACTGCCTGATCACTAGAGAACCGCGGCGCCCTTTCGCGAACAGCGTAGAGCAACTGCAAGAAAGGTCCTTCATCCTTGCGGCGCAGCGCCGCGAGCGCATCTGGCCGTACGGCCTGTCGCCCGCGACGTCGTTCAGCAGCGGAAGAGAACCTTTCGGCAGCTTCCAGCAGCGCGTCGTAGTCATATGCGGGATCGAGCGAAAAGCCGCTCCCGTCGACCGTGCGCTCGGCCCGCAACTCGGCCTTCAGCGCCTCCAGCTCGCGCTCGCGCTGCGCAGTCAGCTGCAGCTTTTCCGTTCGGTCCGGTAGGTCCGGGCGCTCCACCGCCGTCGAAGGCATCGATCTTTTCCTGCTGACCGGCGTTGTGCCTCGTCGATCCCGCTTGCGATACCAAAGCGCCGCCACATCCTCCAGCGTGACGCCGCGGTAGCCGCTGCGCAGCTTGCGTCCAGCGAGCGATCAGCGACGATGACGTCACATGCGCTTCGAGCAGGTCGTCGACTTGTGTGAGAAACCGTCCAGCGAGGCGGTGTCGTTGACGGTCGCGCGGAGATATCCGGTCCGCTCGGTGTAGAGCGACGCCCCGGCGATCGAGGCTCGCCGTGTGACGGTTGCCGACGCTTCGTCTTCGGCAATCGAGGTACTCGAAGACGAGAAGCTCCTTCGGTTCGTTGCCGACAGACATCCTGTACTCGTCGGCAATGTGTGCGAGGCTGTCCGCCCTCGCGTCCTCGCTCTGTTTGGCCGGCACCATCGCGATCACGCGCCCGCCGCCGATGCTCCGAGAACGCGTCTCGCCGTATTCGAACGCGCTGACCGGCTTGAGATAGCCGTAGCGCGCCGGCGGCAGATCGACGAGCGCCGCGCTGACGTCCGATTCGGGCAAGCCGGCGTTCGAGACCACTGCCAGCAGCAGCCAGTCGCGCACCTGGTCGCGGCGTTCCCGCGCCGATTGCTGCGACAGCGCCCCGTCGTCCCAGCCAACTTCGACTGGGCGCGCCACGTCGATCGGTAGACCGGTAAACGCGGATCCACCGCGGTATCCGTACGTCTGCAGCGACCGAACCTGCAACGTTGCCAGGATCACGATGAGAATACTTATCGACCAAAGCACTTTCTTCATGTGCGGCCTCCGCGAGGTACCTGAGCGCTGAGGCGCCGGTACTCCTCCAACCTTTGAAGTGCATCGGCGTCCAGCGGGGCCTTGAGCTTGGCGAGCCATCGCACGAGCGCGGCCTCATAGAGCTCCAGGGCCTCCTCGACATGGACATCGTCTGTCGACGATCGCATCGACAGGAACCGCTGTGTCGCATCGACAACTTGCTGGTCGTCGCCTTTGCCGGCAGCCGTGATGACCTGGGTCCACGCAGACTCGCGTCGGTACTCGTCGACGGCGTTCTTGGCCGTGAGGCCAGCAGCGGCGACGGCGGCGACCAGTGCCGCGCCCATGGCGAGTTTCAGGAGCGGATCGCGCCTGGTGAACACCCAGAAGATAAACGGCTCTCGGGCGCTGCGTTTCTTCATTGTCGTGACCCGCACGACTGGTATTTGCTCGGAGATTTCAGCGGCCTCGGTCTGTGGTTGATCGGGCTGAGGAGAATCGGCCACCAGCTTGAGCACCGCCTCGAACGGCACGTCGCTTAGATCGGCCTCGCCGACGCAGGCCTCTCTCCACGCCTCTTCCAGGCTGGCGGGATCTGCGGGGCCGTTCGCAAACGTTGCCGCGACGGCGCGCAGCAGCGCCTGTGCCCGTTCGGCCCAACGATCCGGCGGGTCGAGCAGACCGGCAACCCGCCACAGCCGAAACGCACGTGCATTCGCGGCCTGCGCACGTATCTGCAGGTCCTTCGGCGTTCCCTTATAGCCAGTAAGGTGCGAGAAACCCGCTTCGGCTTCGTGCCGCAGCCGCTGACCCTCAGGACTCAACACGAGATCCGGGTTCGCAGACAGCTTTTCTTTCACGTCCCGCATCTGCGTCTGGAGGTTCCGCATCATCTCGCTGATCGTGTCCTCCTCGTCGACGAGTCCAGGCAGGTCGGCGTGGTAGCTCTGTGCCTTGGCGATGTGAAGGAGCGCGGTGGATAGCCGCCCGGCATTGGCAAGTTGTACCGCCCGCAGCCGGTGAAGCGAGGCCAGCGCGTCGTACGCTTCGGCCATGCGAGGGCACGCGCGCAGTGCTTCGGTCAGCGTGACGATCCCGGTGTCCAGAGCGGCCACATGTCCGTCGCCGACCGGCTCGTTGGCTTTCAGACCTGCCGTGGCACGTTCGAAGACGAGCGCCGTGTACTCACGCTCGAGCTTCCAATCCTGCGATTGATCCTCGAGACGTTGCCGGGCGACCGAGATGGCGCCGTCCAAGTCACCGGCGCGACGGCGCTCCTGGATGCGTGCTTCCCGGGCTGGCCCGAGCAACTCACTGCGCTCTTCTTTCGACAGTTCGTGGGCTGAGATAGCGTCGATAGGTGGCAAATGCGCGTCGGCGCGCGCCACTCCCGCAGCGACGTATGCGTTATAGAACGCACAATGCGTGTCAAGCATCAGCTCGGTGATGATCAGACGGCGCCATTGGGCGGGGCCGCCGTTGAACGCGCAGGAGCGCGCGGATGCCGCCCACTGTTCATTGCTGAGACGCGCGACGTGCTCGTCGCGCAGGTTCCACAGATAGTCCGCTCTCGCCCACTTGCCGCGCTCCTCTGCCAACGCGGCAAGTCGATGGATGGCAACCGCACAAGCGACCTTTTCTGATTCCTGAACCCCCCAGCCGCTGCGGACACGAAATGGGTGGAGAGTTGTTGCCGCGTGCAGAAGGCGCTGAGGGGGATCAGAAGAAGATGTCGAGCTCCCCGTCAAGATGTCTTCGACGCTTGGGAACACTCGCGGACCGCTCGTCGAACGGGCAATGGTCGCCATGCGCAGCCCCTCTCTTAACCTTCGCGCCCCGCTGGCGCCGGCGCGTGTTGCCCCTCAAGCGCCCAGGCCAGCGAAAGCATGAGCAGTGGCAACATCATCATCGGGGCCTCACATGAGTAGACGGATCGAGTGAGGACGAAGGTCCGATTACCCGTTAGGGGTAGAGGTCGCGCGCCAGCAATAATTTCTAAACTGCCGTGGGAAGGATTCCCTTTTGCTTCGCTCGGCCCGCTATCGGCTGGGCCGACGTGCGCTGTCCGTACCGACAAGCGCGATGAGGCCGTCGGCCAGCGTGCCTCGCCAATTGAGGTAGTCGTGGCCGCTGTTGAACTGCTGGTAGTGCACCTCGTAGCCTTTCGCGAGCAGCACGTCGCGCATGTGACGGCTCGGTTCGAGAATGGCGCCGCCATTGCCGCGTGAGTCGACCTCGAAGACGCCAGCGTCCATCCAGAATCTCAGCGGCAGCTTCGGGCTCTTGATGAACTCCTTCGCCAACCAACCCGTCTCGGTCGTCGCATCAGCATCCGGGCCCATGCGCTCCGGTGCCCACCAGAAGGATCCAGACTGACACAGCACGTTCCCGAAGATTCGGGAGTGACGAAGTCCGGCGTAGGTCGCAGCAATGCCACCGAAACTGGATCCGCCAACCGTCGTCAGCTTCGGATCGCTCGTCACGCGGTAGTTGGCGTGGACCCAGGGCAGTAGCTCTGTCGCGAGGAAATCGGCGAACTGCGGATTGGGTGGGAGCTCTTTGTTGCGCGTCTCCTGACTCGGATTCGCGATGAGGACCGCCACCATCGGCGGGATCTTCCCCGCAGCGATCAGGTTGTCGAGGATGATCGGTGTGGGCACGTTGTTCAGATAGGCGCCTTCGTCGAACAGGACCAGCAGTGCGTACGGCTTGCCGTTCGCGCGGTAGTCCGGTGGCGTGTACACCGATAGATTGCGCTCGTTCTTCAACAGCGTGCTGACGATCTTGTGCTTGTGCACCTTGCCGGCCGGGATCTGGTCGTTGCGCACGATCCACGGCTGCGGAGGCGCACCAGGTAATTCGACCATCGACTGGCAGTCATGACGCGTCGCCGTCGGCTGCGAACATCCCCAACGGCGTGGATTCAGCGGATCACCCTGCACCGTCGCGGCACGCTGCGCCGCGCGTGGCGAACCGGACGCCTGCGGGTCGTTCGGCGACAGCGAGTAGGCGAAGCGTGCCCCGCTCGGCATGCGGACCGTCAGGTACCAGACGTCCGTGTCGGCAAGGCGCGTCATCGCATAGTCCGTGGGCGGTCCCGTCATGAACGAGCCCATCACCATCACGTTCCTGGTCTGCGGTGTCGCACGCCAGACAAATGTCACCAGCGTCCGTGTCGCGTCGCCTTCGATCGGCTCGACCAGCGGTGTTCCCGATTGCGCGACTCGCATCCAGAACGATTCGGTGCTCGGATCGCCGGCGGCAATCTGCTTTCGCAGTGTGTCGATCGCAGGGCTCGTATATCTGTCTTGCTGGGGCTGCGACTTCATCCGCTCGTCGAAGACGAGCCGCTCGAGCAGCTTCAGTTCGTAGGTGCCCTTCTCAGCCTGGGACCCGCCGAGCTCCGCCACTTCCGATACCGACGGCGCGCGCAGCTCGAGCCGATACGTGCCCGCGCGTTCGGCGATGAACGCGAGCGTCCGCCTCCCATCCCGAGGTCCGCCGAAATTTCGCAGGCGTACCCCATCCGGCGTGAAGACGGCCGCGAGAACCGTGATGCCGCGCTGATCGACCGCACCCGCCACATAGTCGCCGGCGTCGAGGGCGATCGTGTATTCGCGTGCGGAGCCGGCCGTGATTGCGGCCTCAACCGACTGTCCGACCGTGAGGAGATCCTGCGCCTGAGCGTAACCGGCGCTGACAAAGAGCGCCGTGAATGCTGCCGCGGTCGCCGCTCGTACCATACGCTACGCCCCCCTTTCGTGGGCCGAATGATAGTGGAAGTAGGGCCGACGCTCCTACCGCACCTTCTTCCCGTCGATGCGCGTTGCCGTCGACGGGTCGTCCCGATCCTCGCGCCAGATGGGGTGATTGAAATGAATTACACGGTCCCCGTTGTAGGAGATGACGGCGTTGTCGAACACCAGCGCGCCGATCCTCTTCCAGTTTCGAAAGGTCCAGCGCAGGTGTGCCCCCGGCCCGCTCGATTCCCCCGCGTCGGTGACCTCGATGTCGAAGGTCAGTGTCCGTTTCGGACGCGGGTCGCCGTGGTCGAAGATCTGCGCCATGATTTCGTCGCGGAAATCGAGGTCGGCGCCTTCAATCTTCGGCTGTCGCGGTGACACATGAAGTCGCATGAACTGCGGGCTCCGTGTCGGTTCCCCCGGCGGCTTCCCGAGCTCGGCGATTTGATAGAGCTGGCGCTGGCTGCCTTCTCGATCGACCTTCATGAACGTGAGCCCGACCCGTGTCAGCAGGGCGAACCCTGACACGCCGCGACGCAAGACAGTCACGTCGGGGGCGTTTCTGAGGTCAGCGTCGTTGATAAAGGTCGACTTCGCGCCGCCGATGTCTTCCTGCGTCATGAAGTTCGCCGTGCGCAGCGGCCGCGTGTCGTGCGGATCGGTCGTGGGAAACAGCTTGCCTACCAGCGCCAACGAGCGCGTGCGGCCGCGCCGCGTTTCGGTACAGCAGGTCGAATAGCGCGCGACGATCAGCGCCGTGCTGTCCTTGCGGAAGTAGCCGGAGTACGGCGTGTCTTCCGTGATCTGCCAGCGGCCCGTCAGGCAGACGCCGTTCGGGTGGACGAGCCGCGGAAATCCTTTCCGATCCCTGCCCCAGCGTATGTCGGCCCCCGAATCGAGCGTGCGTTCGCTGTCGGTGAGGAACTGGCGGGTCGCACCGAAGATGAGGCCCCCGAAGACCGATGTGAACGTGACCTCGTAGACCGGCAGTGTCGGTTCGCCGGCGCCTCCCCAGATGCGCTGATACGGGTTGGCAAAGATCGCCGCGACGACGTCGGGATAGCGCGAGCCGGCGTAACCGCGATCCTCATCGACGACGGGGAGCGTCTGGACGTCGCGTGTGGTGGCCACGGCCCGGACTATACGCCCGCGGCGGGGCGACGCAAGCGGATTCTGAGGTGCGCCAGGCCTGTACGTCTTACGCAGAACTGCGTACGACCAGCTCCGGCGGGATGATCACGCGCCGGGGCCGCGTCTCGCCGTGCGCGCCGATCTGATCGAGGATCAACTCCGCCGCCGATCGACCCACGTCACCCTTTGACCAGCGCACGGTCGTCAGCGGCACCTTGATCAGATCGCTGTAAGCCACGTCGCCGGCGCCGACGACCGCCACGTCCTCCGGGACGCGCAGCCCGGCATCCCAAATCGCCTTCATCGCGCCGATCGCGGCTGGATCGTTGACGGCGAAGACGCCATCGACGCGCGGGCGCACGGCCAGCAGTTGCTGCATCGCACGGTAGCCATCGGCTTCCATGAAGCCGCCTTCGACCACGTGCGCCTCGTTCGCGGTCAGGCCCGCGTCCGCTATCGCGCGGCGATACCCTTCCTCGCGGCGCTGCGCGTGGACAATTGGTGGACCCTTGATGTGCGCAATGGCGCGACACCCACGTGCCGCCAAATGCGCGGTGGCCAGCCGTCCCACCTCCACATCGTCGGTGAGCACACGATGACATTTGACGCGCGGATGATCGTCGCGATCGATCATCACCAGGGCGATGCCGAGCGCCGTCAGCTCCCGCAGCAATGCGGTGTTGCCGGACGCATTCGCGGACGCCAGCACGATGCCGTCGACCTGCCGAGCCCGCAGCATTTCGATCTCTGAACGCTCCTTGCGCGCGTCTTCACCCGAGGAGCACAGCAGCAAGCCGTAGCCGCGCTGGCTCACCACCGTTTCCAGGCCCGCCACAATCTCGACGAAGAACGAGTGCATCAGGTCGGGAATGATGATGCCGACGGTATGCGTCCGTTTGAGGCTCAAGCTCCGCGCCACGATATTCGGGCGGTAGCCGAGCTCCTCGACCCGCTTCAGCACGCGCGCGCGCGTGGCCTGGCCGATGTCGGCGTGATGGTTGAGGACTTTTGAAATCGTCGTGACGGACACGCCGAGGTCCGCCGCGATCCGTTTCATCGTGGTCGAGGTCAGGTGAGCTTCACCAGGTCCGCGATGCGAATGGGACGATTCTCGTCGATGCTCTTGCGGGCAGCGATGCCGGTGAGACACGACATGGCGCCGGCCCGCGAATTGGGCAGCCGCATGTGCGCGGGCGCGTCGGCCTTGCGGAAAATCAGATCGCGCAAGCGCGTGTCGCCGCCGCCATGGCCGCCTTCGGTGGATCCCGTGGGCGAGATCTTCTCGCGCTGGCCGAAGTTCTTGATCACGTAGATCTCAGTGGAGTCCTCGGGCTTCCATGACTGGCGCTCGTGGTCGCGGACCTCGATACGGCCCAGCGTGCCATTGAACGCCACGCGGTAGCCCTCGATCGGCATGAAGGCGTTCACCGAATAGCTCATGTTGACGCCGTTCGAGTAGCGGACGATCGCGTTCATCGTATCGAAGATGTCGACGTCTTCCTTGAAGACGCAGCCATCGCGGCTATAGCCGTCAGCCGATTCGCAGTTCGAGTAGAGCTCGGTCAGGTTCTTGTCTTTCGTGATGTCCCAGTAGTACCGGGCACTTCGCCTGGTGCGGGCAACCGCGGCACGTGGTGTGGCGGAACGGGCCGCTCTTGCCGTATTGCTGCAGGCTGCCGAACGCCGACACCTGCACGGGATCGGCGTCGAGCCACCAGTTCACGAGATCGAAATGGTGCGTCGCCTTGTGGACCCAGAGCGAACCGCCCTTCGAGCGCAGGCGATGCCAGCGCCGGAAATAATCGGCGCCGTGGCGCGTGTCGAGATACCAGGAGAAATCCACCGACGACACCTTGCCGATGGTGCCCTTCATCAACAGCTCTTTGACGGTCCGGTGCTTCGGCGAGTAGCGGTAATTGAACGTGACCACAATGTTGCGGCCGCTCTTCTTTTCGGCGTCGAGCACGGCCTGGCACTGCTTCTCGTCGATGACCATCGGCTTCTCGGTCATCACATCGATGCCGCGATCGAGCGCCTTCACGAGGTACTCGCTGTGGTAGCCGTCGACGGTGGTGACCATCAGCAGATCCGGCTTCGCCTTGTCCATCATTTGATCGAAGTTGGTGAAGGTCGGGCACGAGACACCGATCTGCTTCTTCGCCACTTCGACGCGCAGCGGGTTGATGTCGCAGAGGCCCACGAACTCGGCCACGTCGGCGTATTCTTGCGCGATCGGACGGCCCCACATGCCGATGCCGCGGACGCCGGTGCCGATGATGGCGTAGCGGCGCTTGGCCTGCGCCCGGACCGAAGTCGATCCGGTCACGGCCGCACCCACGGCCGCACCACCTACAGTGGCGACGAATTCACGCCGGCTGACCCCTTCGCTGTGGCTCATACCATCCTCCGCTGCGCGAATTCTCCAGTGCCGGGCCCATGGAAGGCAAGCGGATTACCGTTAACCGTAACGGCGGGTTTTTGGCGGGCGTCGAGGCCGATTGGTAAGATTCGAGCCACGCCGAGGTCTGCGCATGTTGAGTGAAACGCTATTCAGAGTGCCACGTGAGCCTGGCCTGCACGTGCTGCAGCGCCGTGGGGACCACGGCGCGCGCGAGCTCACCAGTTCGCGCCTGTGCCTGCGGCCAGGCACGAGCGCCACCTACGTCCGGCCCGGCGAAGAGACCATCGTGGTGTTGCAGCAGGGCCGTGGCACCTTTTCAACGCCGGAGCTCACCAAGTCCGTCTCGCGCACCGGCGTATTCACCGAACGCGCCACCGCCATGTGTGTGCCGCCCGGTGTGTCGTTGACCGTGACGGCTGATACCGATCTCGAAGCCGTCCTCGTCTCAGCCCCGTCGGCGGACGCAGGCCCGGTTGCGCTCATCGGCCCCAACGACGTCACGGTGAATCCGCGGGGACGCGGCACGTACGCGCGCGAAGTGCACGACTTGTTCGTCCGCGATCCTTACGCCAGGCGGCTGATGGTCGGCGAAACGTTCAACCCGCCCGGGCATTGGAGCAGCTATCCGCCGCACAAGCACGACGGCAAGAACGGCGAGCCGTTCCTCGAAGAGGTGTATCACTTCAGGGTCAGCCCGGCGCACGGCTTCGGGCACCAGATGCTCTATACCGAGGAGGGTGAATCGGTGACACACCAGGTGCGCGACGGCGACGCGGTGCTGCTGCCGTACGGATACCACCCGGTCTCGTCACCGCCGGGCTACTCCTTGTACTATCTGTGGGCCATGGCCGGCGACCAACGCCAACTCGCCCTTTACGAAGACCCCGCGCATCGCTGGATTCACGATCACGACGCCGGTAGCGCGCCGCGATGACGCGCTTCGAGGCCACGCAGCAAATCGAAACGCTCGGGGTGGTGGCCGTGATCCGGTTGCAGGATCCGGCGCGGCTGCGCGCGGTGGTCGACGCGATCGCGGCCGGCGGCGTGCGCGCTCTCGAAATCACCATGACGGTGCCGCGGGCGATCGAGATGATCGCCGAAATCGCGCCCAAGCTGCCGCGCGGGTTCCTGATTGGCGCCGGCACCGTTCTCGACAAGGCCACGGTGACGCGCGCCATCAACGCCGGCGCTCAATTTATTGTCAGCCCGGTGTTTCGCAAAGAGCTGATCATGGCGTCGCATGTGCGTGAGGTCCCCGCCATGCCGGGCTGTATGACACCTACCGAGATCCTCGACGCATGGGATGCCGGCGCAGACATGGTGAAAGTCTTCCCAGCCACCACGTTCGGCCCGGGATTTCTGAAGGACGTCCTGGCCCCGCTGCCGCACGTGAAGCTGATGCCGACCGGCGGCGTCACGCTCGATAACGCTGGTGACTGGATTCGCGCCGGCGCCGTCGCGGTTGGCGTCGGGTCCGCACTCCTCGACAGCGCGGCCATCGCCGCCGGACGCTACGAAGTGATCACCGAGAATGCGCGGCGGATCGTGGCCAGCGTGGCGGCGGCGCGGAAAGCGCAACCCGGAAAAGCATGATGGCGGCAAAGGTTGTGAGCTTCGGAGAAATCATGCTGCGCTTGAGCCCGCCGGGGTTCGAGCGCCTGCTGCAGTCCTCGTCGCTCGTCGCCACCTTCGGCGGTGGCGAAGCGAACGTCGCAGTCAGCCTGGCGCAGTTCGGATTGGACAGCTGGTATGTCACGCGACTGCCGAAGAATCCGATCGGCGACGCGGCCCTGCGCGTGTTGCGTGCGGAAGGCGTGTGCACCGACGCCATCGCGCGTGGCGGGGATCGCGTGGGGATCTACTTCGCCGAAAGCGGCGCTAGCCAGCGCGCATCGGTCGTGGTCTACGACCGCGCCAAGTCCGCGATCAGCGAGATGACGCCCGGCACCATCGACTGGGCGAAGGTGTTCGACGGCGCTGCGTGGTTCCATGTCACGGGCATCACACCCGCGCTGGGCGCCAATGGCGTGGCGTGCACGAACGAGGCGATCGCCGCCGCGAAGAAGGCCGGCGCCCGGATCAGCATCGACCTGAACTTCCGCAAGAAGTTATGGACCGAAGCCGCCGCGCAACAGGTGATGCGGCCGATGATGGCCAACGTCGACGTGGTGATCGCCAACGAAGAAGACATCCAGGCCGTGCTCGGCCTCAGCGTGGCCAACGCCGACGTGGTGGGCGGGCATCTCGACGTCAAGGCCTACCGCACGGTCGCCCAGCACATCACGCGCGAGCTCGGACCCTCAATGGTGGCGATCACGCTCCGCGAAAGCCTGTCGGCCAGCGACAACGGCTGGAGCGCGGTGTTATGGGACGGCAAGGCGAATCAGTTTCACCAGAGCCAACGATACGACCTGCGCCTGGTCGATCGCATCGGCGGCGGCGACAGCTTCGCGGCGGGCTTGATTTATGGATTGGTGACAGGCCGCTCCGCTGCCGACAGCCTTCGCTTTGCGGTGGCGGCCAGCGCGTTGAAGCACAGCATCCCGGGCGACTTCAATCGCGTGAGCGTGGACGAGGTCGATCGGCTCGCGGCCGGAGATGCGTCCGGCCGCGTGCAACGTTAGAAGATCAACTTCAACGCAATCTGAATGTCGCGAGGCTGGTTCGCCTGGCTCGTGACCCTGCTTAGCCGGGGGATCAGAACGAAACGCGCACGCCGAGCTGAATCGTCCGCATGTCTCTCGCCGAACGAATCTTACCGAAAGTCGCCGGCGCGTTCAGGGTCGCGCCGGGATTCATCAGGTTGACGATATTGAACACATTGGTGGCTTCGACGCGCAACTGCAAACGCGTCTGGCCGATCAACCGCAGGTCGCGGTACAAGCCCATGTCCACGTTGCGGATTCCCGGTCCATCGATGATGTTTCGGCCAGCGGTACCGTCGGCGCCGATCGCCGGGTTCGAAAACACGGCGATGTTGAACCAATTCTCGATCAGTTCTTCGCGCGGGCGACCCGAATCGAGCTTCGGATCGCCGTTGATGTCGGCGCGATCGTTGGTCAGGCCGTCGAAGTTGCGGTCGGTGCCGGCGCTGACGGTAAATGGCGAGCCGCTCTGCAGCCTGACGATCGCGGAAATCGTCCAGTCGTTGAACAGGGTTCTCACGATCGGCGACGCGTCGCCGAGGTGATTGACGGCGTAGATGCCGGAGAAGGAGAACACGTGGCGCCGATCCGCCGACGTGCGGCCGCGCTCGATGTCAATCTTGTTCGAGTTCTGCACCGCCGGCAGCCCGCCACCCTGGTAATCGACATCTTCCTCAGCCTTGCCGTAGGTGTAGTACGCCTTGGCGGAGAACCGCGCGCCGCGCTTTTCCGCGCTCATCTGCAGCGCGTGATAGTCGCTGCGGAAGGTCGATTCGAGCACGCGCACCGCGCCCAACGTGCCCGGCTGAATGGGGCGGCGGGAATTCACATTGGCCGCCGTGGCACCCGGCCCGAACACCGGGTAGTTTTGATCGATGCTGGCCGGCAGGTTCCGTCCCAGCGCCATCACGTACGACGCCGTGACGCTGAAGTCGTTGAGCAACTGTCTCTCGACCGTGACATTGGCCTGGTGGGTCTTCGGCCACACGAAGTCGAGCGGCAGCCCGAAGACGGTGGCCGGGAGCGTGAAACGCGGATTCGACGGGTCGTACTCGAACGGGAACGGCCCGACGCCGCCCGGAAGATTGCGGTACGGATCAGAGAGCGTGAACACGGTGGGAATCGGCTGCCGCACCGTGAAGGGCTGATTGTCGGCAGTGGTGTTCCACTCGTTGCCGGTGATGCTGCCGTAGAAGATGCCGCCCGCGGCGCGCACCACCGTCCGGCCATCGCCGTTCACATCCCACGCCATGCCGAGCCGCGGCGCGATGTTATTCAGGTCGGTCTTGACGATACCGCGGCCCACTCCGGAGTCCCCGGGGAACAACAGTCCTTCCGGCGCGTTTGGCGATACCTGTGAGCGCGCGCCGGGCACGAAGGTCAGTTTGCGGTCGAACGGATCGGTCAGCGGCATCTGCACGTCGTAGCGCAGACCGAGGTTCAGCGTCACGCGCGGGTGGACGCGATAGTCGTCCTGCACGTAGGCGCTGAAGTAGCCGCCGTTATCCAGCTTCCGGATCGGCGCGTCCTGCGACATCGTCGCCGGTAGGCCAAGGAGGAAGTCGGCGTAGGCGTTGCCGGTCTTGCTGCCGTTGAAGCTGAACACGCCGTAGTTGTCGAGCAGCGTGTCGTGGACGATTTTTTCGTACGAGAATTCGCCGCCGACCCGGAACGAGTGGTTGCCCTTGCTGAGAATGACGTTGTCGCGAATCGACCAGTAGTCGCTGCCCGCGTCCGGACCGGCGATCGCCACCTGCCCGGTGAAGTAACCAGTGACGGTCAGGCGCGGCAGGGTCGGATCGCCCTGGATCCTGAAGTTCGAGTTCAAGTCACCGAGCGATGTCGTCGGATTGTTGACGCGGCCGCCGTACTGCCGCGTATAGGTGAACTTCAGCTGGTTGATCATCGACGGACTGAGCGTCCACGTGTCGGACGCGTTGACGTTGTGTTGGGTCCAGTTGAAGTCGCGATCGACCCACGGGATGTTGCCGGAGCCGGAGAGCGGCTGCGTGTCCTGCCCTTTCAAATAGAACACGCTGACGGCCAGCGATCGCCGGTCGTTCAGTTGATGATCAAGCTTGAACGTGACTTCGTCGGTCTGGATCGGATCGGGCGCGCTGACTTCAAAGAATCGGTTGGGCAGGTTCGATTGCGGGAGGAAACGATCCTGGATGGTCTTGGCCGCGGCGTCGAATCGCGTCGACGGAATAAGGCCGCCGGGAAACGGCTGGCCCGTGGCTGGATCATTCGGGCGCTGCGCCGATTGCGAGAAGTCGCCATTGCGCTCGAGCGCGGTCGGCATGACGGCGGTGTTCCGGTAATACGTCTCCGTTTGCCGAAGTCCCGAATAGCTGGTGAAGAAAAACGTCTTATCCCGCAGGATCGGACCGCCAAAGGCGGCGCCGTACTGATTGCGATCGAGCGGGTCTTTCGTGGCGGTCGTGCCGGGAGGGGCCCAGCGCTTGGCATTCAAGGCTTCATTGCGGAAGAACTCGAACGCCGCGCCGCGCCACTGGTTGGTGCCGGACTTGGTCACGACGTCGACGATGCCGGCCGGATAGCGGCCGTACTCTGCCGAGAAATTACTGGTGATGACGCGGAATTCCTGCACCGCTTCGGGATTCGGCGCCGGATTGCCGGTGCCGCGCAGGCCAGCCGTGTTGTTGCCGCCATCGAGCTGGAAATTCACGGTGCCGATCTGCGCCCTCTGCGATCCATTGATCGTGGTCGTCTGCTCGGGGCCGCCGAGCGAATTGGACGCGTCGTTGCTGGTTACGCCGCCGGTGATGCTCAACAGCTGGTACAGGTCGCGATTGACCAGCGGCAGGTTCAGAACCTCGTTCTGGCTGACGGCGCGCGACAACGACGCCGTGGT
The DNA here is from genome assembly GCA_963784445.1 of uncultured Acidimicrobiia bacterium. Taxonomy (GTDB): domain Bacteria; phylum Acidobacteriota; class Vicinamibacteria; order Vicinamibacterales; family UBA2999; genus 12-FULL-67-14b. The sequence continues at coordinate 1,081,545 of CAWARO010000006.1, forward strand.
GGTTTCGATCAACGGCGCATCGGCGGTCACCGATACGACTTCCGAGACATTGCCGGCCTCGATCTTCGCGTCGATGCGGGCGTTGCGGCCGACCTCGAGGACGATGCCGGTCTGGGAAAAATTCTTGAAGCCGTCCAGGGCGACGTCAACCTTGTACTTACCTGTCGGCATCAACGGCAGCAGGTACTGGCCGGAGCCGTCGGTGGGCACGCTGCGCGTGAATTGGGTGTCGAGATTGGTCGCGGTGACGAGTGCGCCCGGCACGGCAGCGCCCGACGCGTCGGTCACGACGCCCAGGATGGTCCCGGTCGAACCCTGGGCCCCGGCCGGAGTGGCCGCCAGGCAGAAAACCAACGCGATCCCCGCCCACTTGTGCAAAGTCATAAACATCCTCTGGGGGCCGAATATAGACGCGGTGCTATGGGGCGGGCAAAAACTGGCTGTTACTGATCGCAATTGACCGGGGACGGTGCCGATGTTACCTTCCGCGACGTCCCTTTCAACTTGTCCGTCTTGGAGGAACTCGATGCGCAAGATCCTTGTCGTTGGTTTGACTGCTTTTGCAAGCTTGCTGGTTCTGTCTTCTGAAGCCCGCGCCCAGGGCAGTATCACTGGCGCGGTGAAGGATCCCAGCGGCGCGGTGCTACCCGGCGTGACCGTCGAGGTCGCCAGTCCCGCGCTGATCGAGCAAACCCGCAGCGTGGTCACCGATTCGAACGGCAACTACCGAATCGTCGACCTGCCGCCGGGCAACTATTCGGTGACGTTCACGCTCACCGGGTTCAAAACCGTGCGCCGTGAGGGCATCCTCATTCAGGGCGTGTTCAACGCGACGGTCAGTCCAGCGTTGGAGGTCGGCGCGCTCGAAGAAACGATCACCGTATCAGGCACGCCTACCGTGGACGTCAGCAACAACACAGCGCAATTCGTCGTCGACCGCGACATCCTCGATTCGATTCCGACCCCGGCCCGCAACACACCGTCGCGCGCGCTGCTGTTGCCGGGCACGCAGGTGGTGCCGTTCGTGCTCGGTCAGTTCACGATGAGCGTGCGCGGGTCGGCGAGCGGCGACACCGTGATCGCCATCGACGGCATGCGCGTCAACAACCTGTGCGGCAGCGGCCAGTACAGCGGCTTCTACATGAACGACGCCGCGATTGAGGAAGTCACCTACACCACCGGCGCCGAATCCGCCGAGATGCCCAACGGCGGCCTGCGCATCAACAGCACGCCGAAAGACGGCGGCAACACGTTCTCGGGCACGTTCTTCGCCTACGGCGCCGGCGGCGGTTTGCAGAGCGACAACCGCACCGATGCCATGAAGAGCGGGCCGACGGCGATTCCGCAGCCGGGCATCGCCTACACCTGGCAGGTGAATCCGTCCTTCGGCGGCCCGATCATGAAGAACAAGATGTGGTTCTACTTCACCTATAAGTACGAGGACTTCAAGAACTACGTTGCGAGCTCAGCGTTCGCCGACGGCAGCCGCGCCTTCCGCCAATCGCAGGGCAACTACAGCGCCGTGACCCGCCTGACCTACGCGGCGTCGAGCCGGGACAAGATCCGCTTCTATCTCGATCGCCAGTTCAACGGCGAGGACTACAACGGCTTCAACACCCTGCCCACGACCACGCCGGAAGCGTCGACCGACGCCTTCGGCCTCGGCTGGGTACCACAGATTAAATGGACGCAGACGACCACCAACAAGCTGCTCCTCGAGGCCGGCCTCTCGTATTACACGCAGGGCTACGAACAGAGCTGCCGACCTGAGGTCGGGCCGCGCGACCTGCCGCGGCTGGAACAAACCACCAATTTTCTGTCGGGGTCGTGTGGCTACACGATTCCGCCCTACACCAGCGAGACCCAGTCCTATAGCGGCGGTGCGTCGGCGAGCTACATCACCGGCTCTCACGCCATCAAAGCGGGCATGACCACCCAATGGGGCACGAACTCACGCACCTTCACATCGAACGCGGAGATCAACACCCTGGTGTTCAACGCCGGTCTCCTCAATGCTCCGGCGAGCGCCACCAACCCGGTGCCGTGCGTCGCCTTGCCGTGTCCCCTCGCCGTCGCGGTGCAAAATGGTCCGGCACGGGCCGAGCAGCACCTCAACACCGACCTCGGCTTCTTCGTGCAGGACACGTGGAGCATGGATCGCCTGACGTTGAACGTCGGCGGCCGCTACGACATGTTCAACGCCTCGATTCCCCCGGAGTCGTCGCCGACCTCAACGTGGATCCAGGCGCGCGATTTCGCCGAGATTCCCAACGTGCCGGACTGGAACGACTGGTCGGTCCGCTTCGCCGCCGCCTATGACCTGTTCGGCAACGGCAAGACGGCGCTGAAGGCCAATGCGAGCAAGTACATTGCGGCGGCCGCATCCGGCTACACGCAGAACTTCAACCCGATGAGCTATTCGACGCAGACGCGGTTCTGGGCAGACTTCGATCGCAACAAGTCGATCCTCGACGCCAACGGCAACATCCAGGTCAACGAGGTGATCGGCGGGACGTCGAACTTCGGCCAGGTCACCAACCGGCACGACCCGAACCTCGAACGCGGCTACAACTGGGAATACGCCGCGTCAGTGCAGCATGAACTGATGGAGCGCGTCTCGATGAACGTCGGCTTCTATCGCCGGCAGTTCTACAACCTCGACGTGATCGATAACCAGAACCTTGCGTTGACCGATTGGACGCCGTTCGGCATTACGACACCGACCGATCCCCGGTTGCCGCTGTCGGGTCAGCCGATCGAGATGCACAGCCTGAACGCGAACAAGGTTGGCGTCGCCACCGACAACCTCCGGACGTTCTCGGACATCAACCGCACGGTTTACAACGGCTTCGAGCTCAGCGCCAACCTGCGCCGCGAAAAGCTGCTGCTGTTCGGCGGCATCAACACCGAGCGGCGCGCCTCGACCGAGTGCGACGGCAATCGACCAACCGCGACGTCTACGGCGCGGGACAACCCGAACGGCCTCCGCTTCTGCGATTCGATTCCGCCGTTCCGCACCACGTTCAAGATGTCAGGGGCGTACCAGTTGCCGTGGGAATTCCAGTTGAGCGGCACGTTCATGGCCATTCCCGGTCCCGACGTCGACGCCAACTACGACGTCACCGCGGGGATCGCGGGACGCCCGATTATCGGCTCCACCGCCGCTGCGACGACGATCACGCGTGAACCTGATCGAACCCAACACGGTGTTCCTCGACTATCAGAAGAAGCTGGATCTGCGCGTCGCGCGCAACTTCCGCGTCGATCGCTACCGCATCCAGGGCTTTGCGGACATCTTCAACGTCCTCAACGCCGGCACGGTGGTTCGTGTCAACGAGACCTACGGCACCAACCCCGCGACCAACCAGTGGAACACGCCGCTGGGCATCATGGAAGCGCGCTATCTGCGGTTTGGTTTGCAGATGTCCTTCTAGGCTCGATCGTTCCGAGGACACGGAGGAGTACGGAGAACACGGAGGCTACCTCCGTGTTCTCTTTTTAGGCGGCTCTTTAACTGCTCCGTGTCCTCGGAATCATTCCGATCGCAGCGTCAGCGCCGGGTCGATGCGCGCGGCTCTTCGGGCAGGCAGCCAGCACGCAAGCGCCGTAACCGCAAGCAGCGTGACCGCGACCGCGGCATAAGACACCAAATCAAACCGCGACACGCCGAATAACAGCGACGTCAGCCCCTGCGTCGCGGCGGCCGCCACCAGCACGCCGAGCGCAATGCCAATCGACGCCATCGACGCGCCCTCGCCCATCACCATGCGAAGGATCGCCGGCCGCGACGCGCCCAGCGCGGTGCGCACACCGATTTCGCGCACGCGCTCGTTCACGCTGCTGGAGACCACGCCGTAGATGCCGACCGCGGTCAGCAGCAGCGCGGCCAGGCCGAACGCTTCGAAGAGCAGCAACGCAAACGCCCGCTCGCGAGCCGTCGACGCCACGATGTCGTCCAGCGTCGAGACGCGGACGATCGGCTGATCCTTGTCCACCGACCAGATGGCGTTTCTCACCGCTGGTGTCAGCGCGGCCGCGTCACCACGGGCCTTGATCACTAGCGAAAGCGCGCGATCCGCAAAATGCCATTGCTCCGGCGCCACGTAAACGGCGTCGAACCATTGGGTTTCGAGCGACAACTGCTTGACGTTGCCCGCCACGCCCACCACGGTGAACCACGGGCGATCGGTCGGGCCGATGTGCAGGCGCTCACCGATCGGATCGCTGTCCGGAAACTGGCTGCGCGCGAGCGATTCGCTGATTACGACAGCCAGCGGCGCCGACGCGCGATCCTCTGCCGTGATCCCCCGGCCGCGGCGCAGCGGAATGCCCATCGTCTCGAAGTAGCCGGGACTGACGGCGTACCGGAACGCGCCGCCACTCGCGGCGGGGTCCGTGCCGCTCGCTTCGAACTGCACACCGTACACGTCGGAATCGCCACTGAGCGGAACCTGACCCGTGAGCGCCGCGCGTTCCACACCCGGCACCTGGTGCACGGCGTCTAGTACCTGTTGGAAAAATCGGTGGATGACGGCCCGATTTGCATAACGCGGGCCCGCGACCTGCACCTGCATGGTCAGCACGTTGCGCTGGTCAAAGCCCGGCGTGATCGCAAACAGCTGCCGCAGGCTCTGGAACAACAGGCCGGCGCCAACCAGCAGCACGAGCGCAAACGCGATCTCCGCGACCACGAGGGATCGGCGCGTCAGCCGGTGAGAGGACGCGGCCTGCCAGGTGCCCTGTGGAATGGCGCCCTTGAGATCGCTGTTGCCGATCGCCGGAATGAGCCCGACCAGCAGGCCAACGATGGTGGTCACCGCGAACGCCAGCAGAAACAGCGGCGTGTCCAGCGTGACGCTGGCCGCGCCTGGCAAACCCTGTGGACCGAGCCGCGTTAGCGCGCGCGCGAATGCGAGGGCCACGAACAATCCCGCGGCCCCGCCGAGCACGGCCAGCAACAGAGTTTCGGTCAGCAGCTGACGAATCAGGCGCGACCGGCCCGCGCCGAGCGCCGTTCGCATCGCAAACTCGGCGCGGCGTTGCGCGTCGCGGCCGAGCAGCAGGTTGACAACATTGACGCACGCAATCAGCAGCAGAAATCCGACGGCGGCGAGCACGGCGAGCATCGCCGGCCTGGCTTCCCGGGTGAGATCGCCGTGCAGCGAGTCCACCAGCAGACCCTGCGGCATGGCGGCCCAGGGCGCGCGGGTGAACCGCTCGATCGGGTCGCGCGCAATCTGCGCCAGTTCCGCCACGGCGTCGCGGCGCGACACGCCCTCGCGCAATCGGGCGACCATGCGGAGGTGATGTCCCCATTCGCGGCCCTGCAAGGACGGCAACGTCCGGTCGTACTGCAACGACCGCCACACATCGCTCGTCGGCATCAACCGGTGCTCGAAGGCGGCGGGCATCACCCCGATCACTTCATACCCGGAGCCATCGAGCGTGATCTGGCGGCCGATGATCTCCGGATCGGCGGCAAAGCGGCGCCGCCACAGGCGATCGCTGAGCATCACCACGGGTGGCGCGCTGGGCCTGTCGTCTTGCGGCAAGAAGTCCCGGCCGATCCTCGGGGGCGCTTTGAATACGCGGAAGTAATCGACACTGACGCCGCGGCCCTCGAGGCGCTCGGGCAGGCCCGGTCCGCTCAGCGCGGGCTGCCATACGCGCGACACCGCCATCGATTCAAGGGCGCGGCTCCGCTCCTGCACCTCGAGAAAGGATCCGAAGGCCATCTCGACGCGCGCGCCACCCGGGGATTGGTCCCAGACGGCGTGAATGCGATCGCTCGTTGGGAACGGCAACGTCTCCACCAGCACGGGACCCGCGACGCTGAGCATCGCCGTCACGGAACCGATCCCGAGACCAAGCGTCGCGATGGTGACGAACGCGAATCCGGGATGGCCCGCCAGCCGTCGCAGGCCGTAGCGCAGGTCGGCGGCGACCGTTTCGACCACATGCTCCCACCCCGACGCCCGCACCTCTTCGCGGACGGCCAGCGTGTTGCCCACGCGGCGGCGCGCGGCGCGTTCGGCATCAGCCGCCGGCATGCCGTCGGCTTCGTATGCCGCGGCGGCTGCGTCGATGAAGTGCTGCAGTTCCTCGTCCACATGACGATCCGCGGCCCCGCCGTTCAGCAGCGACCGCACGCCGCGCGTGAGTTGGCGCCACATCGCTATCACCCTTCCGCTTTCAGGAGCCGCGCAATCGCCGACGCGCGCCGGCCCCAGTCGGCGGTGGCGACGTCGAGCTGTTTCCGTCCGGTCCTGGTCAGCGAATAGATCCGCGCGCGACGGCCACTCGGCGTCTGCTGCCATTCGGCGTCGAGCCAGCCCGCGCGCTCGAGCCGTTGCAGCGCCACCAGCAACGAGCCGGGGTTGACCTTGAAGACGCCCTGCGACAACTGCTCGACCCGCCGCGAAATCCCAAAGCCGTGCATCGGCTCCAGGCTCAAGGTCTTGAGGATGAGCATGTCCAACGTCCCTTGAATCACATCAGTATTGGGCTTCTCCATCTCGCGCCAGCCTGCCATCTCTCATCTTGATTGTCAAGATGTGACAATCAACTGCTGAAAGTGCACCTGCTCCGCAAGACTTGCCTTTGAAAACGTGAGCTCAGTGAGCTCCGTGGTTAACGTAAGTGACAGGTTACGATGACGTGTGCTGACTCCACCGATCGAGCCCATGTTAGCCAAACTCATCGACAATGTTCCGGACACGCCCGGCCTGTTGTTCGAGCCGAAGTGGGACGGCTTTCGATCGATCGTCTTCCGCGGCACGGACGACCTGTTTATTCAGAGCCGCGATCTGAAGCCGCTCGATCGCTACTTTCCCGAGCTGCACGATGCGCTGCTCGAGCGTCTTCCTCCCGGCTGCGTCCTCGACGGCGAAATCGTGATTGCCACGAAGGAGGGTTTGGATTTCGACGCGCTGCAACTCCGGCTGCATCCCGCGGCCTCGCGCGTCGCGAAGCTCGCGGCGGCATGCCCCTCGTCTTTCGTCGCCTTCGATCTGCTCGCAATTGACGGTGAGTCGATCCTCGCACTGCCGCAACGCGAGCGTCGCGATCGGCTCGAACGGCTGCTGAAGAAGGCGGCGCCGCCACTCTATCTGACGCCGATGACGCGCGATCGCAAGACAGCCGCTGAATGGCTGCAGCGCTTTGAAGGCGCCGGCCTTGACGGTGTGATCGCCAAGCCGGAAGACGCCATATATCAGCCCGGAAAGCGGGCGATGTTCAAGATCAAGCACGCGCGCACGGCCGATTGCGTGGTGGCGGGATTTCGCTGGCACAAGAACGGCGAGGGCATCATCGGGTCACTCCTGCTCGGTCTGTTCGACGGCAATGGCGCCCTGCATCATGTCGGCGTCACCTCGTCGTTTACGATGGCAAAGCGGAAGGAACTCGTTGAAGAACTCGAGCCGCTACGGAAGAACGCTCTCGACACGCATCCCTGGAAGGCTTGGGCGGAGGGGTCCGCCTTCGCCAAGGCTTCGGCGGATGGTGGCCAACGCATGCCGGGTGGCCAGAGCCGTTGGAGTGCCGGCAAGGATCTGTCCTGGGAGCCATTGCGCATCGAACGCGTGTGCGAAGTGAAGTACGACCACATGCAGGGCGATCGCTTCCGGCATGCGGCGACGTTTCTGCGCTGGCGCGCCGACAAGCGGCCGGAAGACTGCCGCTACGATCAGCTCGAGGTCACTCCGGCTTTCGAGCTTTCCGAGGTCTTCGGTGCCACTCGTCCGGGTTAGCGTTCGCCCACGGGTTCGGGATCGGGGGCAGCTTCGGTGCTTTCGGCCGTTCCTGTTCGGGCACATGCTGCAAATTGATACGGATACGTGTCCACGTCGACGATCGGCCGCGCATCGAGTCGACCAGCACATCAGCGGGCTCGAGTAACGCCGCGACCTTCGCGTGATTTTCCTTCCAGGTCTCGAGCTGAGCGAGGGCTTCGTCTTTCTTTGTCGACCGCGCGACTTCGATCAGCGGATGCTTCGACACACGGCGACCGGTTTTCTGGGCGGCCGTACTTTTCTTCGCCCGTGAAGGCTGCACGCGCGTCGGTTCGCCGGGCATCTTCTGGTATTGCGGCGGCCAAGGTGCATCGCCCTGCCCTTCTTTTTCCTGTTTCGCTGATAGCTCGAGGAGCGCATCCAACGAACCCGGATGCTTGTCGATCTCCGTATGCCGATCCCCGTTGGCCTTGAACCACGCCGGCATGGTCTTCAATGTGAAGTCCGCAGGATTACAGCCGTCGATTTCTTCCCAGGTCAGCGGCGCCGAGACGCGGGCATCTGGACGCGCCCGCACCGAGAACGCAGATGCCACCGTCCGATCCTTGGCGTTCTGGTTGTAATCGATGAACACGCCATGCCGTTCCTCTTTCCACCACTTGCTGGTGGCAATCGCCGGCGCGCGCCGTTCCACTTCCCGCGCCAGCGCCACCGCGGCGCGGCGCACCTCGACGAAGGTCCATCGCTGGTGAATGCGCACGTTCACGTGGATGCCCCGCGACCCGGAGGTCTTCGGCCAGCCGACCAGCCCGAGGTCGTCCAGCGTCGCGCGAACCACGCGCGCCACGTCCTGCACCTGGCGCCACTCGACGCCGGGAACCGGATCGAGATCGACGCGCAACTCGTTGGGATGATCCAGTTCCTCCGCGAGCACGGGATGCGGGTGCAGCTCGAGGCACGCCAGGTTGGCCATCCACGCCAGCGCCGCGGCGTCACGCGGGACCACTTCCTCGGCCGTGCGCCCCGACGGAAACTTCAGCGCCACCACCTCGATCCACTCGGGCCGCGCCTCGGGGGCGCGCTTCTGATAGAAGAACTCCTCGCCGATCCCGTTGGGATACCGCACCAAAACGTTCGGCCGCCCGCCGGCGCCGCGCAGCGCACCGTCGGCCACGGCCAGGTAGTAGTGCACGAGATCGAGCTTGGTGATGCCGGCGTCAGGGAACAGCACCTTCCGCGGATTCGAGATGGAGACCTCGCGCCCGCTGACCTCGATCAGCTCGCGCTCGACTTTCGACGACATAGTCAGGCCAACAGGCTATCAGGCCAACAGGCCATCAGGCCACAGGCCATCAGCCAACAGGCCATCAGGCCCTCGGCTTCGCGCCAGGTGGCGCCGCGCGGAGGTACTGCGCCGGCCACGTGATCTCCTGCTCGAGCTCGCGTCCCGCACGCAGCGGAAAATACGGATCGCGCAACAACTCCCGCGCCATCACTACGGCGTCGGCCTGCCCAGCCGACACAATCTCTTCGGCCTGCTGCGGCGATGTGATCAGTCCGACGGCGCCGGTACGGACCCTGGCCTCACGGCGAATTCGCTCAGCAAACGGCACCTGGTAGCCGGGACCAAGCGGAATCGTCGCCTGCGGCACGTTGCCGCCGGACGAGCAGTCGATGAAGTCCACGCCGAGCGGCTCGAGCTCGTTCACCAGCGCCACGGATTGATCGATGTCCCAGCCGCCCTCCACCCAATCCGTGGCCGAGATGCGCATGAACAGCGGCAATTCGGGCGGCCACTCCGCCCGCACGGCCGTGACCACTTCCTTGACGAACCGGATGCGGTTCTCGAATGGCCCGCCGTACTTGTCGGTGCGGTGGTTGCTCAGCGGCGACAGGAACTCGTGAAGAAGATACCCATGCGCGGCGTGGATCTCGAGCACGCGAAAGCCCGCCTTCAACGTGCGCCTGGTCGCGGCGGCAAAGGCGGCGATCGCGGCCGCGAGCATCCGGGGGGTCATTTCGATCGGCACCGGGTAATTGTCGGCAAACTTGATCGCCGACGGCGCGAGCACGTTGCGCCAGCCGCCATCGACGTCGTTGATTCTGCCGTTGCCGCTCCACGGCCGATAGGTGCTGGCCTTCCGGCCGGCATGCGCGAGCTGCATGCCCGGGACGCTGCCCTGCCCCTGCACAAATCGGACGATGCGCGCGAGCATGTCGATGTGCTCGTCTTTCCAGATGCCGAGATCCTGCGGGCTGATGCGGCCTTCAGGCGTGACCGCGGTTGCCTCGGTGAAGACCAGTCCCGCCCCGCCAACCGCGCGGCTGCCGAGATGCACGAGGTGCCAATCGTTGGCAAAGCCGTCCTCGCTCGAGTATTCGCACATCGGCGAGACGAACACCCGATTGGGAAACGTGATGCTACGGATCGTCAGCGGATCCAGAAGGTGGGGCATGCTCCTTAGAATAACTTTCGGTAGTCGGCGTAGTGCACCGGCACGGCCGCCACCAGGCTCTTCCCTCCCTCGACGGCGCGCCGCACGGCCGCGGCCAGCTCGTCGGGGTTGGATGTGCGCAGGGCCTGCACCCCACAGGATTCGGCCATCTTCACGTTGTCGATCGGACGGAAATCCATGCGGTACGGCTCGAGCTTGCGGTTTTCCTGCGCGAGCTTGATCAACGAGTAGCTGCCGTCTTCGAGCACGATCGTCACAAACGGCGCGCCGATGCGCTCGGCGGTCTCGAGCTCCTGCGCGTTCATCGAGAATCCGCCATCGCCCACGGCGGCAAGCACCGGCGCATCCGGACGCGCGAGCTTGGCGCCAATCGCGGCGCTCAGTCCATAGGCCATGCCCGACAGTCCGTTGGACATCCAGAAGGTTTCAGGATGGCGGCTCGGCCAGAACTGCCCGAACAGATATTTGTGCGAGCCCACGTCGGTGGTGACGATCGTTTCGGCGGGCACCGCGTCACCAAGCGCGCGGATCAGGTCGCCGGGCCACATCACGCCTTCGCCGGACGCCTGGCCGGTGAGTAAGTCAAGGCGCTTCTTCTGAAATTCGGCGAACGGCTGCGACCACGTCCGCGGCGGCGCGGCGGCGGCCAGCGTGTCGAGCATTTTGCCGTGATCGATCAGCCCCACGCCATCAGGCACGCGCCCGCCGGCGTTCGGCGATTCCAGCAGCCACTCGATCGGCAGTTCCGCATGCCACGTCTTGTCGATTTCAACGGGATCGAGTCCGAACCCGATCAACAGATCGGCGGCCTTCAACGCGTCCACCATCAGGCCGTCGGCGGCCATGCCGCTGATGACGCCGACGAAGTTCGGCTTCGTCTCATCGACGATACCCTTCACCTTGGGCGTGACGGCCACGGGAAGATTCCACCGCGTCAGCCACTCGCGCAGGCGCGGTGCGATGCGTTGATCGACGCTCAGTCCCACCAGCACGAGCGGGCGTTCCGCTTTCGACAGTTTCGCTTCGAGCGCCAATGCCGCTGCTCGCGCGTCGGCGCGGTGAATCACGGTGTCGTGACCATGCCCGTTGGGAGACGGCATGCCCGGCGCCACCGGCTTGACCGCTTCTCGGGCCGACAGCGTCACGTACGACACGCCGTAGGGACGCTCCATGCACGAATCGAGGGCGAGCCGGATGGTGTCGCCGGCATTCGTGCACGTGATCTTCTCGACCACCTTGCACATCGGCCGGTAGGTGTCGTGCAGCGGCAGCAACTGGTGGGTATGGCTGGGGGGAAAGTCGTCGGGAATCTGCGCCGTGATGGCGAGGAGCGGTTCCTGATCGAGGTAGGCGCTGGCCACCGGCAACAGCAGGTTGGCGGCGCCGGGGCCGAGCGTGGCGATCACCACGCCCGGCTGCCGTTGCAATTTGCCGTAGACCGCGGCGGCAATCCCCGCGTTGGCTTCGTGGCGCATCAGCACGAAGTCGATGCCCACTTTCCGCAGCTCGTCGATCAGGACGAGCACTTCACCACCAGGCAGGCCGAACGCCCGGTCAATCCCTCGATCTGCCAGGGCCCTCGCCACCGCCGCCGCCGTCGTCGCCATCGCGACGTTGATTAAACACCGAAACGCTTCAGCGCACTCACGAAGATCGCCGGTTGCTCCCAGTGGAGCGTGTGACCGACGCCGTCGATGAGATGGAGCTCGCCGAGCGGAAACTGGCGCGCGAGCGCCATCTGCTCGGTGCTGGAAAACACCGCATCCTTCCGTCCGCCGAGTACCGAGGGTGCGAACCTCGGGTCGCACCACCACCGGCTCGAACTCGATCAATCCCCGGATCACGGCTTTCCAGATGCGCGCCGGCATGCGGCGGCTGTTGGCAATCACCGCTTCGAGGAACGGCTCGGGCACCGGCACGGCGATGGTGCTCATCTGGAACTCGCGGACGAACGTCTCATCAACCGGATCGGTCAGCTCATTGACGACGCCCTGCAGTTTCCACACCCCGTCGTTGTCGCACGTGGGCGCACCGCCGATCAGCACCAGCCTCGAGATGCGGGACGGCGCCAGCTCGAACGCCGCGCGGGCCACGAACGACCCCATCGAGTGCCCGATGAGCACCGCCTTGGGAATGTTGAGCGCGTCCATCAGGCGGATCACGTCGTCGGCCATGTCGGCTATTCGATAGCCGCTCAGCGGCCGCTCCGAATCGCCATGACCGCGCATGTCTGGCGCAATCACGCGCAGTTCGGGCGGCATCAGCGGCAGTACCCGGCTGAACGAGAACCATGAATCCGAAAAACCGTGGATCATGATCACCGCCGGTCCGGTCCGCGGTCCCTGCGACGCGTAATGCAACGTGAGGCCGTTCGACAGCCGGACGACATCGAGAGAGATCGCCGGCGCAGGGTTCTCTACGATGTTGAAACTCACCATGTCAGCTCTCCTTTCGATGACTTTGCCAGGCGCGCGTCGATGAGCGCCGCGTCAGTCGTCTTGTTCTGCAGCCGCAGCGCTTTTGACAGCAGCGACAGGTTCCACACGTGGTCGGGGTTCCGCTTGAGGTCTTCCCACAGCACCGTCTCTGCTTCGTCAGCGCGGCCCGCGGCCATCAACACCACGGCGAGGTTCTGCCGTGCCGGCACATGCCAGTCGGGCGGCTCCTGGTATACCAGCGCGTCTTCAAAGCGAACCGCGCGCTCGAGATGCAGAATGGCGCGGTCCCAGTCCTTGCGCTTCGCGGCGATCTCACCGGCGATCACCTCCGGAGCGATCTGCAGGATGCCGATGCCGCTGTTGGCCGAGAACGTCGTCTGTCCCTTCAACGACGGATCGGCGATCAGCGTCTTGATCTCTCCGAGCTCACGTTCGGCCTCGTCCACGCGGTCCTTGCCGAGGAGCGCCATCGCGCGGGCGTACTTCCAAACCGACTTCATGAATGCGGTGTCATGTGCCGGTGCCTTCTCGCTGAGAATCTGGTCCCACTCGCTGAACCGCACCATCGCGAGGTACGGCACCGCCAGGAAGCCCTGGAGAATCGGCGCGGCCTGCAGTCCTTCGGCGGGCACCGCGGCGGCGAGCTTCCTCGCCGATTCGATCGCGAGGGTCCTCTGCCCGCTTGCCGACGCCCCCATCCAGATGAAGTGGAGGTTGTGCGGGTAGTACGCGAGCGGATAGAGCCCTTGCGCGCGGCACGCCGCGATGTAGTCCTCGTCCGCCTTCGCTGCCAGCTGGTTCACGCGAATCACGTCCGCGTGACGGCCAACGCGCTGAAAAATGTGCGCCGGCATGTGGACGATGTGACCGGCGCCAGGCATCAACGGCACGAGGCGATCGGCCTCCGCCTCCGCTTTCTTGGCATCCACCGATTCCCACAAGTGAATCCACAGGTGCAGCGCGCCCGGATGGTTCTGGTGCTTGCCGATCACGAATGCGAGCGCCGACTGCACTTGCGTCGTTTCGTCAAACGGCCGGCCGTCGCGGGTCCAGTAGCCCCACGGACGCAGGTCCATCAGCGATTCCGCATACAGCGTGCGCGCATCGAGATCGTCCGGGAATGCGCGCGTTAGCTTCTGCATGGCGTCGGCATAGGCGCGATCGGCGGCGGCGCGATCGGCGGCCTGGCCGGTGTAGCGCGCCGTCAGCGCGTCGATGTAGGCGCGCTCGCGCGCGGTGGCCTTGCCCTTGAGCGCAATCGCCTTCTGCAGAAGCGCGAACGCTGTGGGCTCCGCCTCGGGCGCCATCGGCGCGTTGATGTTTGGTCCAAGCACGAGCGCCTGGCCCCAATAGGCCATTGCAAGGCTTGGATCGAGTCGCGCCGCCTCGGCGAACGCGCGCGACGCCTCCGCGTGGTTGAACCCATAGGTCAGGTTGAGACCCTGGTTCATGAACAGTTGCGCGCGCGCAACCTTCGTGCTCACCGGAAAAGTGTGCACGCCGAGGTTCTGCAGGCGCGGCGCCAGCGGCGTGCCGGGCGGGGGCGCCGGCACGTCTTTGGGCTCGTCATAGTGCTTGTGGGAAGGGGTTGCCGTTTGCGCGGCCACGCCGGCCACCACCGGTGAGCTCAGCAGAGCCGCGAGAACGACGAACGGTACAGGGTTAAACGTAATGAATCGCATGTGTATCAAGTCTCCAAACAGTGTTCGATCTGTTATACGGAGCGAATGGCTGGGAAGGGGTACCTATACGGTGAGCGATTGGTGAGGATTCGGTAAGATTCGCCTTACCGCCACAATGAGCGCCGATCGCGTCCTGTCGTTTGCCGAATTCCGGCTGGATCCGGTGGCGGGCCATTTGTACCGGAAAAACGAGCGTATCCCGTTGGCGCCAAAGGCCTTTGCGCTGCTCGAGTTCCTCGCGGGGCAGGCCGGCCGGCTCGTGTCGAAGCAGGAACTGCTTGGCGCCGTCTGGCCCAACGTGTTCGTGGGCGACGCGGTGTTGAAGGGCACCATCCGCGAGCTCCGCAAGGCCCTCGGTGACGATTCGCATGAGCCGCGTTTCATCGAGACCGCGCATCGCCGCGGCTACCGATTCATCCCGCACGTGACCGTGATCGATGCCAAGACGACGGCAGTCGCGGGCACGCCGCGCGTCAGCTATACGCGCAGCGGCGACGTGAACATCGCCTACCAGGTGGTGGGCTCCGGACCGATCGACATCGTCTTCGTGATGGGATGGGTGTCGCACCTCGAATACTTCTGGAACGAGCCGTCATTCGCGGCGTTCCTGAACCGTCTTGCGTCGATGGCCAGGTTGATCCTGTTCGACAAACGCGGCACGGGCCTGTCGGATGCGGTGCCGATCAGTGAGCTGCCGTCGCTCGAGCAGCGCATGGAGGATGTGCAGGCGGTGATGAAGGCGGCGGGCAGCAAGCGCGCGGTGCTGATGGGCGTGTCCGAGGGAGGACCGCTCTGCACGCTGTTTGCGGCCACGCACCCGGACATGACCGCAGCCCTCGTCATGATTGGCAGTTACGCGCGCCGCCTGTGGGCGCCTGACTATCCGTGGGGGCCAACCGCCGAGGAACGCGATCGATTCTGCCAGACGATCATCGAGCAATGGGGCGGACCGGTGGGCATTGAAGAGCGCGCACCCTCGCGCGCGCTCGATCCGGAGTTTCTCTCCTGGTGGTCGGCGTACCTGCGCATGGGCGCCAGCCCCGGCGCGGCCGTCGCCTTGACGCGCATGAACGCTGAAGTGGATATCCGCGACGTGCTGCCGAAGATTCGTGTGCCCGCGCTCGTCATTCACCGCACGGGCGATCGGTGTTTGAAGATCGAAGAAGGGCGTTACCTCGCTGAACACATCCCGGGCGCAATCATGGTGGAGTTACCCGGCGACGATCACCTGCCCTTTGTTGGGGATCAGATGGGGATGCTGTCGGCAATCGATCAGTTTCTTTCAAAGATTCCAAGGGTTCCATAGGTTCCAGGTGTTCCAAGGGTTTGGTTCGGACGGGTTCCGCGTTCTCGGCAACCTTTGATTAAGAATTCGTTAACTATGTAAAGACTGGGGCCAAATGAGCGCGGGCTCGAGAACCGTACGCTACGATTCCGCCCATGCGCATCTTCATTGCCGGTTTCATTGTCATGGCGAGCGCGTCAATCGCGTCGGCACAAGAGTGGAGCCAGTGGCGTGGGCCCGCGCGTGATGGCGTGATTCCCGCTGCCGTAATTCCCAAACAATGGCCGGCGGGAGTGAAGAAAGGGTGGTCCGTTGAAATCGGCGAAGGCTACTCGTCGCCGGTCGTCGCAAGCGGCCGCGTCTTCGTGCATAGCCGCCGCGATCCGGAAGAGATTGTCACGGCGATCGATCTCGCCACTGGCAAGGTGGTGTGGCAGCAGAAGTACACGTCGGAGTTCAAGAAGAACCAGTACGCCACGCAGATGGCGAAAGGCCCCAACTCGACGCCGCTCATCGTCGGGTCGCGGTTGTTCACGCTTGGCGTGACCGGCATCCTCACGGCGTGGAACATCGCCGACGGCACCGTGGCGTGGCGGAACGACTATTCGTCTTCGATCGACACCTCGAAGCTGTTTTGCGGCACCGCAATGTCGCCGATGCTCGAAGGTGGCGCGCTCATCGTGCAGGTTGGCAGCGATGTGCATGGCGGCCGCGTGCTCGCGCTCGATCCAGCAACTGGTAAGGAACGCTGGTCATCGAAGGGTCTTGGGCCGGGCTACGCTTCGCCGCTGGCAGTGACCATCGAGGGCGTGCGCCAGATCATCACCATGACCAACGGCTCGATCATCGGTATCGAGGCCTCGGGCGGTTCGCCGCTATGGTCAATCCCGTTTCCTGACGAGTGGCACGAGAACATCGTGACGCCGATCTGGACCGGCCGCGCGCTGATCGTCTCGGGCACGCGCCAGGGCACGCACGCTTACGCGATCGCCCGCGCCGGCGGGACATGGCAACCCAAGCAGATTTGGAGAAATGCCGACGTGACGATGTACACGGTGTCGCCGGTGTTTGCGGACGGCATGATTTACGGGATGTCGAACAAGCGCCGCGGCCACTTTGTGGCGCTCGACGTGGAGAACGGCGCGGTGAAGTGGGCTACTCAGGGTCGCGATGGTAACCACGCGTCGATCCTGCAGGCCAACGATTACTTGCTGTTCCTGACTGATGGCGCCGTCTTGATTGTCGCGCGCCGGATGTCCGATGGATTCAAAGAAGAAAAACGGTATGAGCTCGGCACCAGCGCGACGTGGTCGATGCCGATTCTGTTACCGGATGGCCTACTGGTGCGTGAAGCCACCGGTATCGTCCGCCTTCACTGGTCAGGTACGTAGAACCAGGAACCCGTCAGAACCAAACCCTTGGAACCTGTGGAACCCCTGGAACCCTTGGAACCGTTGGGGAGTGCCTAGTCCGCATCCGCGGATTTCTTTTCGTTCTTCGCGCGCTGATAGAGCGCCTTGATCGTCTTGACGTAGTTGCGGGTTTCGCGGAAGGGCGGTACCCCGCCGTACCGCGCGACGTTGCCCGGACCGGCATTGTAGCTTGCCAGCGCCAAATCGAGATTGCCGTTGTGGTAGTCCAGCAGCCGCTTGAGATACCTCACGCCGCCCATGATGTTCTCGCGCGGATCGAACGCATCGCTGACACCCATTTCATCCGCCAGCGCGGGCATCAATTGCATTAAGCCCTCAGCGCCGGCGCGTGACACCGCATACGGATGAAACGCGGATTCCGCCTGCATCACGGCGCGGATAAGTGCGGGGTCGAGATCGTATTCCGTTGCGGCTTCCTGGATGATCTCTTCGTAGGCTTCGCTCGGCGGCACCACTTCGAACTCGGTGGCGACGTCGATTTGGGGCTCGACGGTGTTCGTCGGGAAAATGGCGATCACGGGCCGTGCCATCGGCGCCGAAGACATCGCCGCGGCAAGCACGGCGGTTCGCATGTGCTTGCGGCGCTTCTGTCGGCGCCGATCCGTCGTGCCACGGTCCCAGCCGCGGCGATCGAACTGGCGCCGTTCGGGGCCGCCAAGTACGCCGGAGCTGTTCCACGACGGAGACATACCCCCCTAAGTGCATACCCTGTGCCCACATCTTGCATGAATGTTCAGCCGGAGGCCCTTAATGGCACGCGACCGCAATGACATTGATCTCGAGGCAGGCGACGAATTGCTGCCGGTAACGCGAGAAAGCAGCCGTGGCGGCAACGAACCGCCACCGGAAGTCAACGATCGACCTGAGCAGAACGTGGCCTACGACGAGGTGGTGAAGGGCGCGCCACTGTCCACCGAGGAACGTGACCGGGCAAAAAGAGAAAGTCCACTCTCGGACTGAGTGCCGGGGTGCCGACCTTTTCGGCACGTCACTTGCTCTCTAAGAGTTCGTGAGGGACGCTAATGACCCTCATAGTGAGGTATGAAATGGGCATTCTAGGATGGATCGTCTTCGGTTTGATCGTCGGCGCGATTGCCAAGTTGTTGATGCCGGGTCGTGATCCGGGCGGCATCATCGTGACCATGGTGCTCGGTATCGTCGGCGCGCTGCTCGGCGGATTCATCGGCCAGGCGCTTGGCCTGTATGCGGCCGGTGAGCCCGCGGGCTTCATCATGGCGCTGCTTGGCGCCATCGCAGTGCTGTTCATTTACCGGCTGTCGGTTGGCGCACGCCATCGCACCGTGTAAATGATCCTGACGGGGGCGGCGATGTGCCGCCCCGTCAGACTTACCCCGCCACGACTTGTGCGACCACCCGCAGCAGCTTGTCGGTGCTGAACGGCTTTCCCAAAAACTGACGCACCTGCCGCCCCGCGCCCTTCGCCGTCGCCTCGTTGTCGGGAATCCCGCTCGCGGCAATAATGCGCACATTCGGATTGATCTTCACCAGCTCCTGGATCGCGGGCATGCCGCCCATCACCGGCATCATCATGTCGATCAGTACCGCGGCGATCGCGCCCGCTGGCTGTGCCTTGTAAACGTCAATCGCTTCCCGGCCGTTTGACGCCGGCAGCACCCGATAGCCAGCCCGCTCCAGCGCGGTCCTGAGCACGAGCCTGACCGACGGCTCATCATCCGCGACGAGAATGGTCTGGCCGCTGCCGCGCGGCGGCGGCGCGTCCTCCCCTGCCGCGGCGGCGCCAACGGTTCGATGCGCCACCGGCAGATAGATCGCGAAACGGGTGCCGCGATTCGCCTCGCTCGACACCTCGATGCGGCCGCCGTGACTGCGCACGATGGTCTGGGAGGTCGAGAGACCGAGCCCGGTGCCTTTGCCCGATTCCTTGGTGGTGAAGAACGGATCGAAAATCTTGTCAATCAGCGCCGCTGGAATGCCGCTGCCGGTGTCGTCTACGCACAGCACCACGTAATTGCCCACCGCGTGCGCCGAGACCGTGAGGGTGCCGCCTTCCGGCATGGCATCACGCGCGTTCACGCACAGATTCACGAGCACCTGGTGGAACTGCGTCGGGTCGCCGATGATCGGCGGCAGCTGGGGATCGACCGTGGTCACGAGGTCGATGTTTTTGGGGAACGTGTCGCGCGCGATGCGCCCGACGTCGGCGATAAGCTCGTCGATGCGGATCTCCACACGCTTGCCTTCCTGGCCACGCGCGAATGACAACACCTGGGCCACCATCTCGGCGCCGCGCTTGGCGCTGTTCGAAATTGTCGCCAGCACGTCGCGGCTGTCATCGTCGGTGAGGCGATCCTTGAGCACGCCCATGCCGAGCATGATTGGTGCGAGCGCGTTGTTGAGATCGTGCGCGATGCCGCCGGCCAGCGTGCCGATGCTTTCGAGGCGCTGCGCGCGATAGAACTGCTGCTCCAGGTGCCGTCGATCGGTCACGTCGGTGTTGATGGAGAGAATGCTCCGGGGCTCACCCGCGCCGTCGCGCACCAGCGTCCAGCGGCTTTCGATCGTCACGCGGCGGCCGGCCTTGGTGTGCGGTTGCAGCTCGCCGGTCCACTCGCCGTTCTTCTCCACGTCTTGGTACGCCTGCTGCACTTCACGGGCATCGCCGTCGGGATAGAAGAGATCGGTGATCGAACGGCCGATCGTTTCGTCGGCCGTCCAGCCGTACAGGCGCTCGGCGCCCTTGTTCCAGAAGGTGAGCCGGCGCTGCAGATCGGTGACCAGGATGGCGTCCTGCGCCTTGTCCAGCAGCGACGCCTGTTCACGCAGGCGGTGGCTCGAACGCTCATTCCTCGCGAGCAATAGGATGCCGACCGTGCAGCCGGTGATCACGAGAATCGTGAGCAGGACGGCGGCCGCGCGATACGTCTGCTGGCGCGCGCGCACTGCCGCCAGCGCGTCGCGTTCGAGCGTGCCCACGGTGACCACCACCGGATAGTCGCGCATGGTGCGGTAGCTGAAGATGCGGATCTCTCCGTCGAGGCCGCCCGGGCCGACGTAATTCCCCGTCGGCCTGACCTTCTGCTCCACGAGCAGCGGTGATTGCGAGATGTCCTCGCCGAATGAAATGGCGTCACCGCGGCGCCGCGCCAGCGTGATGCCGTTGGTGAGGACCAGCGACATCACGTCCAGCGGACCGAGCGCGGTGGTCGCGAAGAGCTCCGTCAGGTACTGCGGCTCAATCGAGATCGCGACGATGCCGCCAAACTGGCCCTCGGGCTTGTTCACCCGCCTGGTCAGCGTGACCGTCCAGCGGCCGCTGATGCGGCCGAGCACCGGTTCGGAGATCAGCAGCCGGCCCAGGTCGGATTGACGGTGGGTCTGGAAGAACTCGCGGTCGACGATGTTGGTCGGCGCGAACTCCGCGAGCGACTCTATTACGTCACCGCGATCGTTGGTGACACCGATGAACGTAATCGACGATTTATTCGCGAACGCGGGCGCCACCAACCGGCGCAACGGAACGCGCGGCAGCGACTCCTCGTACTGATCCTTGATGAGCAGCAGGAAATTATCGATGCCCGCGAGCAGCTGGTTGGTTTGCACGTCCAGCGCGAGGGCGAGGTTGGCGTTCTTGCTCTGTTCGCTGGAGTAGGCTTCCGACAGCTCGGCCGCGCTACGCTGGGCGGTGCCGAGCCAGAAGATGGTGATGAGGACCAGCCCAAAGATCGCCGTCGACTTGCCGCCGTAGGGGACCTTTGCGGCTGGTCTCATCCTTTCTTGTTTCGGCTACTTGGCCGCGAAGCAGTAGAAGTAGCCTTCGCCGCCCGAGCCGCGTAGCGCGTCGATGCTGCAACCTTTCGACGCGTGCGCTGAGTGCCACGAGGTTGGGTTGGTACCGCCGCCCTGCCGATCGTGGTGACCCACGGTCGCGGTCGCGTCGTCGCCCGAGCTCGTCCAGTTGTTGCAGGTCAGTCCCGACGAAGTGCCATCGAGGTTCGATCCGGTGAGGATGTCGTGTTGGTTCGGCTTATCGCCGCGGCCGTTCACGACGGCGCCCTTCTCGGTCAGCGAATTCTCTTTCGACAGTTTATTGGCGTCGCTGTGCAGGTCGGCGACGTTGGCCGCCACCTGGACGCCCTTGGCATTGACCCAGGGGCCCGCGCCGATGCGGTCTTTCGCGTGCCCGGTGGCGGTGCTGAGATACGCGCGCCACTGGCGATTGCCCGCGCCGGCGGCCTTGGCGAGCGCCGCGCAATGCGCATCCGCGCCCGCGAGTCCGCCCAGGTCCCCGCCCTTGCCAGGATTGGTGCTGGTGATAAAGAAGCTCAGGGTGTTGCCCTGCGCGTCGACGCTCGGTGCGTTCGGCGCAAACAGAGCGATTGCAAAAACTGCCACAACTACGCGTTTCATTTGATCCTCCGATGTACTGGGGTCAGACCCCCATTTCTAACATTCGCCAACCGTCCGCCATTCGCCCGGTGTGGCAGATGTTAGAAATGGGGGTCTGACCCCGGTCTAACATTGCTTACCGAGTCGCGGGCGGGAGGGGCCCGACGGGCTTTAACGCCGTCGGCTTCACACCCGTCGCGCCAAGCGCGTCGTAGATTGCGGGCACGGACGCGATTAAGGCGTTCGTGTCCGCGATCACCTTGTCCAGGTCCTCGCGCAATTCGCCGGCCTGGCGGATCTGCTGCGCCGTGGGCATCGACGTCGAGCCCATCACCTGGCCTTTCACCTGGCCCAGCTGACCACGCACGTTGGCCTGCTGGCCGCCGAAACCACCGCCGCCACCACCACCGCCACCCTGCTGCTGGTTCAGGCCCAGCCGGCGCCGGAGATCCGTGAGCTTCGTGTTCGCGTCGGTGATCGCCTGCTTCGCGGTTGGCGGCGCGTTCGACGCCGACTTCAGCAACGCTTCCGCGGCAGTCAGCTGCGTCGCGAGCTGATTGACGGCTTCCGCCGCGGTATTGGACAGGCGCTGCATGTCGTGCAGGTTGAGCGCCGTGTCGTGCCACGTCTTGCGTTCGGCATCGGTCATCGGCATGTCCTTGTCACCGCTGACGCGCACGGTCTTGGTCGCCACATCCTTGCCATCGACGACGAGCGTGACGCGATAGTCACCGGGCAGCACATTCGGCCCGTTGTTGCCGCCACCGCCGAACCCGCCGCCACCACCACCGCCACCGCCACCACCGCCGGCCGGCTGACCGGCGAGGGGCGCCAACGGCTGATGACGCAGATCCCAGTAGACGCGGTTGATCCCGGCGCCGCCCGCCTCGCGCAGATCGTTGCCGGTGATCTCACGCACCTGCGTGCCAGCGCCGTCGCTGATGCGCAGCGCGACGTTGGTCTGCGGCTTCGAGAGGTAGTAGCTGATCGCCGCGCCATACGTCGGGTTCTTCCCGAAGAACGGCTTGTCCGACACGAACCCGCGATCGTTGGCCTGGTTGAACTGCATGCCGCCGCGCATGTCGAACAGGAACGCGTCGGTCTTCATCGCCTCCGCCTGCTGCTGCAGCGGCGTGATGTCGTCGAGGATCCAGATGCTGCGGCCGTGCGTGGCGACGATCATGTCGTTGTCGCGCGGGTGAATGACGATTTCGTGAATCGGCACCGTCGGCAGGTTCGACTTCACCCGCAGCCAGCGGCCGCCGCGATCGGGGCTGACAAACAACCCGAACTCCGATCCCGAATACAGCACGCTCGGATTCTTCGGATCCTCGGCCATCGACGTCACGGTGTGGCCCTTCGGAATGCCCTCGCCGATCGAACGGAAGTTGTTGCCGCCGTCGACACTCGCATACACGTAGGTGCCGTAATCGTCGGAACGATGGTTGTCGAAGGTCGCATACACGACGTTCACATCGTGCGCGGACGCCGTCA
The DNA here is from genome assembly GCA_963784445.1 of uncultured Acidimicrobiia bacterium. Taxonomy (GTDB): domain Bacteria; phylum Acidobacteriota; class Vicinamibacteria; order Vicinamibacterales; family UBA2999; genus 12-FULL-67-14b. The sequence goes on from CAWARO010000006.1 coordinate 1,104,434, forward strand.
GGCGCGACACATACGCGTTGGCCGGCACGCCCTTGAACCGGCTGGTGATGTCGGTCCAGTTCTTGCCGTCCTTGGTCATGTGTACCTTGCCGTCGTCGGTGCCGGCATAGAGCACACCGGGGTTCTTCGGCGATTCCACCAGCTGCACGATGTTGCCGTAGGACTGCACACCGTCGTTCCTGGCGATGGTGATCTCTTTACCGGTCTGGCCCATCAACTGCAGACCGTCACGATCGGTTGACGACGTGATGTCCGGGCTGATCGCCGTCCACGACTGGCCGCGATCGGTGGACTTGAACACCTTGTTGGCGCCCACATAAATCGTCGCCGGATCGTGCGGCGACATCAGGATCGGCGTGTTCCAGTTCCAGCGTAGCGGCGGTTCGCCGCGCGCCGGCAGCGGCCGGATCGACTTGCGCTCGTTGCTGATCTTGTCGACGCGCGAGATGTTGCCGTCCTGCGACTCGGCGTAGATGATGCGCGAGTTCTTCGGATCGATCTGCGCTTCGAAACCGTCGCCGCCGTGGATCTGGAACCACTGATCGTTGGCGATGCCGGTGCGGCTGCGCACCGCGGTGGGGCCACACCACGTGTAATTGTCCTGCAGGCCGCCGCACACGTTGTACGGCGTCTCCATGTCGTAGGTGATGTGGTAGAACTGCCCGAGGTCCATGTTGTAGATGGCCTCCCACGTCGCGCCCTTATCCCAGCTGATGCCGATGCCGCCGTCGGTGCCGTCGATGATGTGATTCGAGTTCTTCGGGTTGATCCACATCGCGTGGTGATCCGAATGCAGCGCGCCGTTCTCGATGAACGTCTTGCCGCCGTCGTCCGAGATGTGGATCTGCACGCCAAGCACGTAGATGCGCAGGTCGTTGTTCGGATCGATGCGGACCTGGCTGAAGTACATCGGACGCGGGTTGACGTTCGACATCTTGCGCCACGACGCGCCAGCGTCATCCGATCGATATGTGCCGCTCTCCTTTTCGTGCTCGATGCGGGCGTAGAGGATGTTCGGATTGGAGCGGTAGACGTCCATGCCGATGCGGCCGAGCGGCCCGGTCGGCACGCCCTGGGTCAGCTTGGTCCACGTCCGGCCGGCATCCGACGACTTCCACATCGCGCTGCCAGGACCGCCGCCGTTGAAGCCCCAGGTGGCGCGGCGACGCTGATAGGTGGCCGCGTAGAGCACCTTGTTGTTCGACGGATCCATCACCAGCTCGGTCGCGCCGGTGTTCTCGTCCACGAAATGGATGCGCGCCCAGGTCAACCCGCCATCGGTGGTCTTGTAGATGCCCCGGTCGCCGCCGGCTCCCCACAAGCTGCCGAGCGCCGCAACATAGACGATGTCGTGATCGACCGGATCGACGATGATGCGGGCGATGTGCTTCGAGGCGGCGAGCCCCATTTGCTTCCACGATTCGCCGCCGTCAGTGGACTTGTAGATACCGTTACCCCACGAGCCACTCTGCCGGTTGTTGTTCTCGCCGGTGCCGACCCACACGGTGTTGGCGTTGGTCGGATTAATCGCGATGTCGCCGATCGACACCACGTCGTCGAGGTCGTCGAAATGCGTCGTCCACGTGGTGCCGTTGTTCACGGTTTTCCACAAGCCGCCGCTGGCGGTGCCGACATAAAAGACGGCGGGATTCGACTCGAGCACCGCAAGATCGTCGACACGGCCGGCCATGGTGGCCGGGCCGATGTTGCGGAACTTGAGCCCGGGAAATGGATCAGCTGGCGCTGACGCAGCCGCGGCCGTCGCCGTCGTCGCGGGCTTCTGAGCCTGCCCAGCCGAAGCGCTGCCAGGTTCTTCGGCGCGAAGGCTGGCGACCACCGAATGTGAGGTCGCTACAGCGGACAACAGCAGAGCTGCCAGGGAGAGACGGGCAAAGCCCGGAAAGCGGCGCAGATACATACAGAGGCCTCCTACAAACGAGCGGGAAATGTACCACACCGCATCGCGTGATCAGCTCTAGCTACAGGCCGGGGCGTGGCCCCGTTTACAGGCGAGTTCGCGGTAACGGCGCGCGCGGTCGGCGGCCTCCGGGTGCCGGTCCATGAGCAGCGCGTAGCGATGACACCCTTCGGCGTTGCGCGCCAGCTCGCAAAACGCGCGCATCAACCGCTCGTCATTGCTTTCTTCGAACGGCGGCAGATCGGGCGCGAACGCGAAACAGGCGGCACGATTGCGCTCCGGGGTGAGGCCGCACTTCGCGGCCATGTCGCGGCGAAAGTCCGCGGCGCTGGCGAACTCCTGTTCATCACGGTAGCCGCGGCGGTCGCGAGTGGGAATTCGCGGCGCATCGGCCGGCGCGCGCACGCAAATCGCGGCGGCCGGCGGTTGCGTCACCGAGATGTTCCCGCCTTGCAGGACGGTCTGCACCAGGCCGGGCGTGAAGAGGTACTGGGACTGCGTCAGTACGCGCGCACACCTCGGGCCGCAGCGCGACGAACCAGTCGGTGGCATATCCTGGCTGCGTTCGTGATTCGCACAGGCTCTCGTCGCGCGTCGGCTCCGAGCCCTTATTCCAGCGCCCGCTCTTGCGCGGCGCGAGATTGACGGCCACGGCCCAATCACCACCGTCGGCGATCGTGTTGGTCCAGGCCGCACCCTGCCACGCTTGAACCTCGGGCGGGTAGGTGGCCAGGTAGCGCGCGAGCTCTTCGCGCCGTGGCAATCGCCAGGTGTCGCCGAGACTCTCACACGCCACCGCCGCGTCGAGCCACGGCACTTGCGGCGCCACGGGCCGCCACTGGTACTGCGCGACGAAATCCCGCAGGCGTCGCTCGCCGTCGTTGACGATCCAGCCGACCCACCCGACCGCGACCAGCGGCAGAATCGGTACCGGCCAACGCACACGCCACAACTGCAACAGGTACTTCTCCGCCAGGTACGCCGCGCCCAGCAGAATGATCAGGAATCGTCCAGTCGATTCGCCCGCGTAGTTTTTGGTCCCGAACAGATCAACGCCGGTGGAATCAACCGTGCCCGCCAGCGCGTCGAACATCGACAGGCGATCGTTGATGAAGCCGGGCGGGCGCGCCACGATCATGTAAACCGTGTACCACCAGATCAGGCCGATACCGATCAGGGCGATCAGCAATACGGGCGTACCGAGCATGGCCGCCCAGCGCGGCCGCTCGCGCTTCGCGAGTTCGCGCCAGATTCCCGCGCCGATCACCGCGAAGAATGCGGCGAAGAAGGCGCGCTCCACAATCACCACGATCCACTGCATCACAATGACCAGGAAGCCGGCCGGCGACGAGCTGCTCTCGTTGAAATCAAACGAGAACCAGCCGTACAAGAGAAACAGGTACGCGAGTAGTACGGCATCCGCAACGGCGAGAGCGCCGAAGAGAACGCGCGTCATTCTTTCGGGGCGAGGTGCGTCCGGACGATGCGCTCGATCTGGTCCATGGCCTTGACGATCGCGGAGTTGACCTCTTCGCGCTCGTCTGGCGTCAGCGCGGTGAGGAGGCTATGGGCCTCCCCCGTTCGGCTGCGGACGCCAATGGTCAGGTGATACGTGCGAGAGTCGTCTAGAAACCGCTCCCGGGCAATTTCCATCGCGCCAGTTTACTGTGGTGCAAAAGCGAGCAGCACGTTGCCGGACGTACCGAAGCCCAGGTAGCTGTAGCCGGCGTTCATGAACACCATCCCACCGGCGATCACAGGCCCGGGCCCGTTGAACGATCCGCCTTTCGCGGTCACACCGTTCACCGTCGTGTACGGCTGGTTCGCGTCGTAGGTCCAGAGCACACGCCCGTCTGCGGTGTCGTACGCGCGCATGATGCCGTTGGTGGTGCCGGAAAACACGGCGCCGGGAATCAGCGTGATCGCTGCCGACTGTGCCTGCACACAGTCTTTCGGATTCTTGCAGTCGGCGCGCGCGGGACGCGCTTCCCACACCGGCGCGCCGCTGTCGAGCCGGAGCGCGTGCAGGCCACCGGCCGTTTCCTGGCCCAGCAGCAAGTCCGACACCGGGAAGTAGCCGATGGTTTGATCGGCGGCCGACCCCCACTCGAGCCCGCCCAGCGCGCTGCCCTTCCCGACGCGGCGCTGCCAGACAATCGCGCCCTTGTTGTCGGGATCGAGCGCCCACACCACGCCCGACTTCTGGCCAATCACGATGACGCGCTTGCCGCCCGGCAGATCGCGCAGGATCGCGGAGTTGCCGAAATCGAAATCCGGCCCCTCGTCATCGGGACAGTTTTCGCGCGACGCATTGCAGCCGACGACGTAGACGTCCTTGGGCGTGACCTGGCTGGTCCACAGGATCTTGCCGCTCTTGAGATCGAGCGCGATCACCGCGTCGCTCGTCGGTCCGCCCGGCCCCGAGTACTCGTTGCCGGTGGCCACATACAGCGCACCACTCTTCAGATCGATGGTCGGGGCCGACCAGATCGCCACTCCCGACGGCTCGTAGAGCTGTGTGCCGGCCTTGTTCTTCTTCCCTGGCTTCGGCGGATCGACCGTGAAGGTCTGCCAGAGCTGCTTGCCGGTGGCCGCGTCGTAGGCGACCACGTTGCCGCGGAACGTGCAGCACTCGTAGTTATCGTTCGCGCCCGAGCCTTCTTCGAACGAGGATACCGGCACGTACAAGCGCCCGTCGGCGAGCGAGGGTGCGCCGGTGATGCGCGCCATCGGATGCTGATCCGCCTTCTGCGTCCAGATAATCGTGCCCGACTCGGCATCAACGGCGTAAACGTTGGCCTTGAGATCGCCGAAGTACGTGGCAAAGCGATTGCCCACGGCGCCGAGGCTGATCGCGGTGCGCACGCCGGCCTTGGCTTCGAACGACCAGTACACGCAGCCGGTTGCCGCGTCGAGCGAGTAGACGAAGCCGTTGTCGGAGCCGACGAACACGCGGCCGCCCGCGACCGCCGGCTGGCCATAGGCGGATGTGCCGTTCGGAAACCCAAACGCCCACTTCAACGTCAACTTCGGAACTTGCACCGCGGTGAGGCCGGCTCCGGATGCCGTCTGCATGCGGGAGTTCGTCGCGTCGTTCCCCCAGCCGATCCACCTCGGGCCCGCGAGCGGATTGCCGATCGGCCTGGCCTCGCACCGGTTCGGCATCGCCGAGGCCGGTCCCGCCTTCGAGCTGCCAAGCGGCCGTCCGGAGAGGAACTCGGCCAGGTAGCGCTTCTGCGTATCGGAAATGCCGGTGGCATTGGCCACCATGGATCCAGCGGTCAGCGCGTCGAGGATGCGCTCCGGGGTCAGTTCGGCCAGCAAGGTCCGATTCGGCGCGCGCAACTCGGCCGCTTTGGCCCCGTGACACTGCGCGCACCGCTGTTCGTAGAGCGGCATCACCTGCAACAGCTGTGCAAACGTGGCCGTCGGGGCCAGGGTGAAGACACCTGCCGCAAAGAAAGAGAAGAGTGCTGGTAATTTCACGAGCGCGATTATGCCTCACCTCACGCTTGACTTCGCGGCCCGTCCACCGATAATCGGCACCATGAGACACCGCATCCTCCCAGCATGTCTGTTTGTCCTGATGGCAACAACGGCGTGGGCGCAGGCCCCGGTTGGCACGATTTCCGGCACCGTACGCGATCAATCGGACGCGGTGCTGCCGGCGGCATCCGTCACGATCCGGAGCCTGACGACCGGCGTCGAACGGCACCTCACCTCCAACGTTGACGGCACCTTCACGGCGCCGGCCCTCGCCGCGGGCACCTACGAGGTGCTGGCGTCGCTCGATGGCTTCCGCAACCAGCGCATCGAAGTCACCGTGGCCACGGGGCGCGTCAGCGCTATCGAGATGAAAATGGAGCTGGGCGGCGCCGCCGAAACCGTGAATGTGGCCGCCAATGCCATCCACGTCGAAACCGAAGCGCACGCGGTCAGCGGCGTGATCACCCGGCAGGAAATCCAGGAGCTGCCGCTCAACGGCCGCAGCTTTCTGCAGCTCGCCTTCCTCGAGCCGGGCGTCACGGCCAGTGCCGGTTCGACCTCCCAGTACAACTCGTTGTTCTCGGTCTCGATCCTCGGCGGCGACTCGAACAAGACCGCCATCACCGTCGACGGCGGCAACATCCGCAACAACATCGAAGGCAACACCGGGATGAACTTCTCGCAGGAAGTGGTCGAGGAGTTCCAGCTGTCGTCGGCCAATTTCGACCTGTCGACCGGCATCACCAGCGTGGGTGCGGTGAACATCGTGACGCGCACGGGCAGCAACGATCTCCATGGCTCGGGGTACTTCTTCTTCCGCAACAACGACATGGCGGCCTACCCCGCGCTGCGGCGCGACCCGCTCAACGAGAATCCGGATTTCTCGCGGCAGAATCCCGGTGCGTGGGTCGGCGGTCCGATCAAGCGGGACCGCCTGTTCTTTTTCGCCAATTACGAACATACCGACCAGGAAGGCGTGGTGTCGTTCCAGCCGAACCTGGCCTCCGCCAGCGCCCTCGCCGGCGTGTTCCCGAATCCGTACAGCGGGCACCTGATCAGCGGGCGCGTCGATTGGCGCGCGAGCGGCAACCACAACGGGTTCCTCCGCTACTCGCACGACAAGAACAGCGGGTTCGGGCCAAGCGGCGGCGCGGCGATGCCCTCGAACTGGCTGCGCAACGAGAACCGGTCGGAGCAGACCGTGGTTGGCCTCACGTCGATCTTCAGCGAGCGGCTGCTCAACGACTTCCGGCTGAACTACACCTACTGGCGCAACCGCAACCTGTTTGCGGATGACACCACGTGCGGCGACTGCGTCGGGCTCGGCTTCCCGCAGATCATGATCAACGGCACGAACGTCACCATCGGCAACACCTCGAACGCGACACAGGGCCGCGATTTGTACCGCTTCACGCTGGTCGACACCTTCACGTGGGTGAAGGGCGACCATCGCCTGCGCTTCGGCGGTGAGTTCGAGCACGCGCCCGGCACCGGCTTCTGGGGCTTCTGCGATCCGGCATGCAACGTCGGCTTCTCGCCGGAGTTCATCCGCGGCCTGGCGCCCGCGGCCACGATTGGCGCGCTCTTCCCGACCCTGCCCACGTCGATCAGCACCAATAACGATTTTCTCAACCTGCCGTTCGCCGGCGGTGTGGTCGGCGTCGGCGATCCCGGACAGCCGCCGCCGTATAACGTCGACAAGGCGAAGGTGAACCAGCGGCTGCGCGTCTACGCACAGGACACCTGGCGCGTGAAAGATCGCCTCACGATCAATTACGGACTCGCCTGGAACTTCGAGAGCACGCTGGTCAATCGCGATCTCGATAAGCCCGCGTACCTCACGCCGCTCTACGGCAGCGATCTCAGCCCGACCCAGAACAACTACAACAACTTCTCGCCCGCGTTCGGCTTTGCGTGGACGCTCGACGACGAGAGCAAGACGGTGGTGCGCGGCGGGGCCGGCCTGTATTGGGAGACGGAGCTGCTGTGGCGCCGCTTGCGCGAGCGCTCGGCGATCGGGCCGATCGGCAACGGCCGCCTCCAGGTGCCGCACACCAGCTTCACCAACATCTTCCCCGGCATCATCAATCTCAACACCGGCCAGCCGGTGCCGCTCGGCGCGTCGCTGCCCTCCAGCGGACAGGTCACCAACATGACCATCGGCCAGTTCATGCAGATCTACAACGCGCAGATCGGCGGGCTGCAAGCCGCCCTGGCGCCGCGTGGCGACGACCTGTCGGTGCGCAACATCCAGATCGGCAAGACCGCCACGGATCTATATCCGCTCGAATATCCGGTGCAGCACGCCCTGCACATGAGCCTCGGTATCCAACGCGAGCTGGGGGGCAACATGGTGCTCGGCGCGGAGCTGGTCCGCCGCCGATTCGACGACACGCTGCTCGGCTCGCTCGACATGAACCGGTTCAACCGTTTCGTCAACGGTGTTCAGAGCCCCGTGATTCCGCGGTGCCTGACGGCAGCCGATCAAGCCAACCCGAACGCGCAATGCTCCACCGGTCCGATCACGTTCTGGACGCCAGGCGGCCACGAAACCTACAACGCGCTGCTCCTCAAGCTGGACAAGCGCTTCGCGAATCGATGGCTGTTCGGCGCCTCGTACGCGCTGACCAACCGCCGCGCCATCGACGGCGTCAGCAACCTCGACAACTACTTCGCCAACGAGGGGCCGGCGGGAGCACAGCACCTGTTGAATGTGTCGGCGCTCGTCGATCTGCCGGGCAACATCCAGATCGGGATCATCTCGGCGATGTCGTCGCGCTCGCCCGTGATGCCGACGATCGCCAATGTCGATCTCGACGGCGACGGCACCACCACGACGCCGATTCCGGGCGTCGACTACAACTGCTTCAATCGCGGCTGCAGCGACGAGGACCTGGCCGCCGCAGTGACGGCGTTCAACCAGCGTTATGGCGGCGGCCGGGACGCGCGCAATCAGACGATTGCGCCGCTGGCGCTGCCCGCCAGTTACGAGCTGGGCGACGGCTTCAGCTCGCAGGACATCCGCATCACCAAGACGTTCAATCTGGGGAGCACGTCGACGAAGTTGGCGGTGTTTGTCGAGGGGTTCAACGTGTTCAACGTCGCGAACCTTGGCGGCTACAGTTATAACTTGAGCAACACGGCCACGTTCGGCCAGCCGACCAACCGCGCCTCGCAGGTGTTCGGATCGGGCGGCCCGCGCGCGTTCCAGCTTGGCGGGCGCTTTACGTTTTAGGCCACCGATTGACACCGATTGGACACCGATGAATCAGTGTCTAATCGGTGTCAATCAGTGGCCTGTGTGACCTGGAGGCCGTCGTCGTGCACGTCCACGACGACGCGGCCACCGTCGGTCACGCCGCCGAAGAGCAATAACTCCGAGAGCGGTTTTTTGATCGTCTTCTCGACCAGGCGGGCCATGGGCCGCGCGCCAAACGCGCGGTCGAAGCCCTTCTCGGCCAGCCAGGCGCGCGCCGCGGGCGTCAAGTCGATCACGATCTTGCGGCCGGCCACCAGCTGACGCAGCTCGCCGACGTGCTTGTCGACCACGAGCTCGACCTCGCGCGTGCCGAGCGCCTTGAAGTTGACGATGGCGTCGAGACGGTTACGGAACTCGGGCGAGAACATCCGCTCGATCACGCCGGTGGCCTTACTGCTCTGCGACACCTCGAAGAAGCCCATGTGCCGGCCCGACAGGTCGCGCGCACCGGCATTGGTCGTCATGATCAGGATCACGTGACGGAAGTCCGCATGACGGCCGTGCGTATCGGTGAGGGTGGCGTGATCCATCACCTGCAACAGGATTGCGAACAGGTCCGGATGCGCCTTCTCGATTTCGTCGAGCAACAGTACGGCGTGCGGTGACTTGCGGACCGCATCGATCAGCAGGCCGCCCTCTTCATAGCCGACGTAGCCAGGCGGCGCGCCGATCAGCCGCGACACCGCGTGCTTCTCCATGTACTCGGACATGTCGAAGCGCAGGAACTCGACTTTCAACACCTTCGCGAGTTGCCGCGCCAGTTCGGTCTTGCCGACGCCGGTGGGTCCCGCGAACAGGAAACTGCCCATCGGTTTGTCCGGCGCGCGCAACCCCGATCGCGACAGCTTGATCGCGGAGGCGACCTCGTCGATCGCCCCGTCCTGTCCGAAGATCACGGCCTTCAGCTCGGTATCGAGATGCTTGAGCGCCACCTTGTCGTCGCTCGACACGGCCTGCACGGGCACGCGCGCAATCTTCGCGACGATCTTCTCGACATCCGCGACGGTGACTTCAAGCCGGGAGCCGGGAGTCGGGAGCGGGGAGCCGGGCAACTCTGAACTTCCGGCTGCCGGCTGCCGGCTGCCGGCTCCCGGTTCGAGTTTCTTCGCAGCCCCGGCCTCATCGATCACATCGATCGCCTTGTCCGGAAGATGCAGATCCTTCAGATGCCGCGTCGACAGCGTCACCGCGGCTTCGAGGGTGTCGTCCGGATAAGTGACGCCGTGATGTGATTCGTAGGCGCCCTTCAAGCCCTTGAGAATCTCCACCGTTTCGGCTTCCGTCGGCTCGAGCACCTCGATCTTCTGGAAGCGCCGCGACAGCGCGCGGTCCTTGTCGAACGACTGCTTCACATCCGAGAACGTGGTCGAACCGATGCAGCGCAAAGTGCCGGACGCGAGCGCCGGCTTCAGGAGGTTGCCCGCATCCATCGTGCCGCCCGAGGCGGATCCCGCGCCAACCAGCGTGTGAATTTCGTCGATGAAGAGAATGGCGTGCGTGTGCTTGTCGAGCGCGTCGAGCACCTGCTTCACGCGCTCTTCGAAATCGCCGCGATAGCGCGTGCCGGCCACGAGCGCGCCCATGTCGAGCGCGAACACCTGGGCGGCTTTCAGCGGCTCCGGGACATCGCCCTGGTGAATGCGCAGCGCCAACCCTTCCGCGAGCGCGGTTTTGCCCACGCCCGGCTCGCCAACCAGCAGCGGGTTGTTCTTGCGCCGCCGGCAGAGCACCTGGATCATGCGCTCGAGCTCGAGCTCCCGTCCGATCAAAGGATCGATGGCGCCCTTGGCCGCCTTCGCGATCAAATCGGTGGCGTACATCTCGAGCGGATTGGCAGCAACACGCGCTTCGCTGCCGTCCGGCGCCATCCGCGGCGATGTCGCGTCGCCGGCGCCGTGCGAGATGGCGCGCAGCAAGCTGAGACGGTCGAGCCCCTGTTTGCGGAGGAAGTAGGCGGCGTGGCTTTCGTCTTCCTGGAGCAGGAACACGAGCAGCGCGCCGCTTTCCACCTGCTGCGCGCTCGATGAGGCGGCATGCACCACCGCGCGTTCCACCACGCGATCGAAGCCGAGCGTCGACTCGGGCTTCACCGCCTTGCGGCCGGGCACCGGCGTGAACGCCTTGTCGAGCACCTCTTCCAGATCGGTCTTGAGGGCGGTGAGATCGACGTGGCAGCGCGTGAGGATCTCGCGCGCCTGCGGATCTTCGATTAACGCGTGCAGCATGTGCTCGAGCGACACGAGGTCGTGACGGCGATCCGAGGCGACGCGAAACGCGCGGCGGATGCTTTCGAGCGTGTCGGGGGCAAACGGCACGGGCGTGCGGCTCATTCGCGCACCTCCCGGGTTTCGGGTTCGATGGTGACTAACAATGGATACTCATGCTGCTCGGCCAGCCGTTGGGTTGCCTTAACCTTGGTTTCGGCCACGTCGCGCGTAAACAGCCCCGCCACGCCCACCCCCGATTGATGCACGTGCATCATCACGGCGTATGCGTCGGCGTGCTTCATATTGAATACCGTCTCCAGCACCCAGACCACGAATTCTTGCGTCGTGAAATCGTCGTTGTGCAGGAGCACCTTCCATAACTTTGGATGCTCGACCCGCTCCTCGATTTCGGACGCGGGGGCAACGTGGTCATGGACCTTGGATTCGGCCACTCACTGATCATACCAACCCCCGGCAGAAGCCGGGGGCTATCTGCCTGCCCCAAAATCACCCTATAGCGCCCTTCAACATTGTGCGCGGGGCTTGCTGCGCGTCGCCTCGCAGGTCCTCATCCAATTGCCAGGAGGGGTCGGGTTCCCTGACCAATCGCTCGACTTCGCGCACGAATTGCCGCCGCGGCATGCGCTCGGCGCCGAGCGAGAGGAGGTGTTCGGTTTCCAGCTGGCAGTCGATCAACGGCACCTGCCAACGGTCCAGTTGAACGGCCAGCCGCGCCATGGCGATCTTCGAGGCGTCGGTCCGGCGCGAGAACATCGATTCGCCGAAGAACATGCGGCCGATGGCGACACCGTACATGCCGCCGGCCAATTCGCCGTCCATCCACACTTCAATCGAGTGGGCGAGGTGGGCCTGGTGCAACGAGGTGTAGGCGCGGCGCATGTGACCGGTGAGCCAGGTGCCCGCATCGTTGGCGCGCGGCGCGGCACAGCCGTCGAGCACGCGGCCAAAGGCCGCGTCGATGGTGACGAAGAACGCGGCCTTCTTCAACTTCTTGCGCAGGGAGTGCGACACATGCAGCCGCGACGGCGCCAGCACGGTACGCGGATCGGGCGACCACCACAGCACCGGATCGCCGTCGTTGAACCACGGGAAGATGCCGTGACGATAGGCTTCCTCCAGCCGCTTCAACGTCAGCGTGCCGCCGGCGGCAAGCAGACCATCCGGGTGATCGAGCGCCTGTTCAACCGGTGGAAACGGGTCCGTCGGTCCGAGGAAAGGGATCATGCTAAGCTTCGACTACCCCTCGGAAATCCGCCTTCGCGCGTCGCGCTTCGGCGAGACAGGCTGCTTCGATGGTTTGGTTTTACGAACGGCAAGGCGCCTTCATCCGCTGTGAGACACGTTCCGCGCCCAACGGCGTCGGTTTCGAGTTGGTCGTCATTCAACCGGACGGCTCGGAACAGGTCGAGCATTTTGATGATTCCGCCACGCTCGCCAGACGTCAAGCGGAACTTGAGTCGTCGTTGTCGCATGACGGGTGGACCGGGCCGTTCGGCAGGACTATCTAGCCTGCTATAATTCTGTATTCTGTCCCTTATGGTGGGTGTAGCTCAGGGGTAGAGCTCCGGACTGTGGCTCCGGCTGTCGCGGGTTCGAATCCCGTCATCCACCCCAAACTTCAAAACTGGATAGTTGACGGTTGACGGTTCACAGTTGACGGTTAAGGTGTCCAGCCAACAGTTCTCGAGTTTTCTGCAGAATCTGGAGAATCGCCACCTGGCCGACCTGCGGTTCAGCGAGGTGACGCGCGCCTTGCGGGCGCTGTCGTCCGCCTACGTCGAACGCCGCGAAACCGCGCTCGCCGATCACAAGGCCCTCGACGGCGCCGGCAAGCGGGCGGCGTTCGCCATGTATTACGGTCCCATCCATTTCCTGCTCGTCCAGCACATCGTGCGCGAGCTCGGCGTCGCGCCCGATCGCGGCACGGTGGTCGACCTCGGCTGCGGCACGGGAGTCGCGGGCGCGGCGGTGGCGACGTCTGCTACCCCGCCGCTCAGGGTGATGGGCATCGACACCCACCCATGGACGCTCGACGAGGCGCGATTCACCTACCAGTCGTTCGGGCTGACATCGGATGTGCGGCGCGGTCATGCTTCGCGGACGCGATTCCCGGCTGACACGTCCTTCGTGGTGGCGGCATTCGTCGTCAACGAATTGAAGGAGGCGGACCGCGCGGTGTTGCTGCGGGAGTTTATCCGCCTAAAGGCGGACACCACACGTACCACCGGTGTCTTGATCGTCGAACCGATCTCGAATCGCGTTTCGCCGTGGTGGCCGGAGTGGGTCGCGGCCCTGGGTGGGCGCGCCGATGAATGGAAGGCGCGCATCGACGCCCCGCCGCTCGTGAAGCGGCTGGCCAAAGCCGCCGGCCTGCGGCCAGAGGTGCTGACCGCGCGAAGCCTGTTGGTTTACGGGCAGTAGAAAACTTGACTTCCTGCTCGGCAGTCAGAGGCGGAGCCTCGCTAGCTACGTGGTGCGGATCTTCGTGACGTCGGGATTTGGCGTCGACGGCAGCGCCAGCTCGCCGCGCTCGTGCAGCTCGACGGCGGCCTTCACCACGACCGGATCGAAGGCCTTCCCTTCCAGGTCCTTGACCATGTTGAGCGCCTCTTCGAGCGCCAGTCCCTTGCGATACGAACGGTCCGAAGTCAGGGCATCCAGGAAATCCGCCACGCCCAGCACGCGGCCGAGCAGCGGGATCTCCTCGCCCTTCAGGCCGTCGGGATAGCCTTTACCGTCCCAGCGTTCGTGGTGATATTTCACACCCGGCAGGATGCTCACTACCCGCTGGCTCTGGATGTTGGCGAGGATACGCGCGCCGTGAACCGGGTGCAGCCGCATCTGCGTGAACTCTTCATCGGTGAGCTTGCCGGGCTTGTTGAGGATCGCGTCGGGCACACCGATCTTCCCGACATCATGCAGCAGGCCGGAGAGCTCGACCACCGCGCGGCTGTCGGCGTCGAAGCCGAGATGCCGGGCCAGGCGGACCCCGAACGCCGCCACGCGTTCGGAATGCTTGTGCGTGTAGCCGTCTTTCGCGTCAATGAGTGATGCAATCGCCTTCATGACGTCGAGGAACAGCTTCTCCACTTCCTCCATCAGGCGCGCGCGATGCAGCGCGATGCCGGCCTGATTGCCGACGGCGGCCAGCAGCTCGAGCTCGGCCTCGCTGAATTCGCGCGCCATCTGGCTGTCCACGTACAACACCCCGAGGATCGTGTCGGTGGTCCGCATCGGCGCGCACATCACCGAACGGATGCGCTGCCGCACGATGCTTTCGCCGCCCACGTAGCGATCGTCGGCCAGCGCGTCGTCGGTGAAGATCGAGATGCCCTTCTCGAATACGTCGTTGACCACGGAGCGCGACAGCATGACCGCGCCCGACGCCTTGCCGTCTTTGGTGCGGACGGCCACCATGTTGACGTCTTTGGGGTCGCCCTCTCTCGGCCGCATGATGATGGCGGCGCGATCGCCGCCGCTCACCTCGAGAATGGCCGAGACGATCGAATCGAACAGCGCTTCCACGCCGCTGGCGCGCGCGAGGATCTCCGACACCTTGTGCAGCGTGGTCAGGTATTTCTGCGCCGACTCCAGGAGATTCGCTTCGTCCTTGCGCTTGTAGACCTGTGAGAGGAACTCGAGCTTGGTCGGGTCCACCGCCCGCTGCACGATGGTCTGGCTGCGCGCTTCCACGAGGCTCAGCGACGTGGTGGCGCCGATGCTCACTGCGGGTCGCGAAGCGGCCGTCACGCTCATGTCGATGAGCTCGATCACCGTCGAGCCAATCCTGATCTGGTCGGCGCGCTGCAGTTCGACGCTGGCGATGCGTTTCTCGTTGACGAAGGTGCCGTTGGCCGACTGAAGGTCCGCTACCACACAGTTGTGTTCGTGGGCGCTGATCGTGCAGTGCCGCCGCGATGCCGCTTCGTCGTCCACCACCACGTCGCAGCCCTTCAAGCGGCCCAGCGAGATGGTCTGGCCAGTGGTGAGCGCCACCGTCCGGCCCGCTTCCTTGCCGGACCGGACGACGAACTCGAATCGCATGCGGGAGATGATATAGGGGTCTGACCTTTTGGTGAATCCTTCTAAAGTCGGAGAAGATCGCACTGAGGGGCAGCCCCGTGCACTTATGGATGACAACAGTCTCGTCGCCAAGCGCCTGCGCTACATCGAGCGCCAGCGCCAGCTGCAACCGGACCGCGTGGACGTGGTCTTTGCGGGCCGCGCGCCGTTGGGCAGCGGCCCCGAGAATCGTCACGGCATGCCGAAGCTGCCGGTCGGCCAACGCCAGGTGCCGAACTGGCCCGTCCTCGATCTCGGCGACAGTCCGCGGGTTTCTTCCGACACCTGGCGTCTCGAGATCGTCGGGCGTTGTGAGAATCCGTTCTCACTGTCGTGGCAGGAGTTTCTCGCGTTGCCGCAGGTCGAAGACGTCAGTGATTTCCACTGTGTGACCACCTGGAGCCGGATGGACAACCGGTGGAAGGGCGTGCGGTTCCGCACCCTTGCCGAAATGGCAGTGCCCGAGACCGACGTCACGCACGTGCTGTGCACCGGCTACGACCACATGCCCGGCACGCGCATTCCTTACACGACGAACCTGCCGCTCCCGCGCGCGGTTGAAGAGGACGTGCTGCTCGTGCACACATGGGAGGGCGCGCCGTTGCCGCAGGAGCACGGCGGTCCGTGCCGGATGATCACGCCGAAGCTGTACGCGTGGAAGGGTACGAAATGGATTCGCAAGATCGAGTTCCTGGCCGGTGATAAACCCGGCTTCTGGGAAGAACGCGGGTATTCGAACACTGCGGAGCCGTGGTTCGACGACAGGTATTCGGACTAGGCTATCAGGCCATCAGGCAATCAGGCCATCAGGCTCAGGCCATCGACGATCAGACTGTGTTCTCAGCCAAAGACCTTCGACCGATGTTGGCGACGTTGCCATCGCAGGAGCCGAGCCTCACGCTCAAGGAGTACGTCTACGAGCCGAAGGTCGACGGCATTCGCGCCATCGTCGAAGTTCTGCCGGGCACGCCGAAGGCCGGCGTCCGCATGTGGTCGCGCAACGGCAACGAGAAGAGCGCTCAGTTCCCCGACATCGTCGGCGCCATCGGTACGTGGTTGAAGAAGATCACGGCGCCAGTCGTCCTCGACGGTGAACTGGTGGCGCTCGATGCAGAAATGCGGCCGGCCAGTTTTCAGCGGCTCCAGCACCGGATCCACGTCACGGTGCCCGGGTTCAATTCAAAGAAACAAATCCTCTCACCCGAAGAACAGCCGGTGGCGTTCGTCGCTTTCGACCTGCTGCGCGACGGCGATCGCGATCTCCGCAACCTGTGTCTCTACGAGCGGCGCGAATTCCTCGAGGCGCTGTTCAAGAAGTACAAGCCGCCCACATCGGATCTGGTCCGCCTCACCTCGCAGTCGATCGGCGACGGCACCGCGCTGAAGAAACAGGCGGAAGCCGAGAACTGGGAGGGCTTGATGGTCAAGCTCTCACGGTCGCCGTATCGCGCCGGCAGGCGCAGCCCCGAGTGGATCAAGTTGAAGCTCACCAAACAGGATGAGTTCGTGATCTGCGGCTGGACCGATCCCGGCGGCACGCGCCAGCACTTCGGATCGCTGATCCTCGGCGTGCACGACAAGGGCGGCCTCAGGTACGCCGGCGAGGTCGGTACAGGGTTCAAAGGTGCGGAGCTGGATCGGATCATGAATCTGCTGAGGCGGATCGAATCGCCGACAAGTCCATTCCAGCCGGTGCCGAAGCTCCTTTCGGCAAAGGGAAAGCCGCATTGGGTGAAGCCGCTGCTCGTGGCGCAGGTTCGTTACTCCGAAATCACTGACGACGGACGGCTTCGACATCCTGCCTATCTGGGCTTGCGCGACGATAAGCTCCCGAAGGAGGTCAAGGTTCCAAACGTTCCAAAGAGTTCCAGCGGTTCCAAGGGCAGGGTTCGGTTGGGTTCCAAGGGTGCAGGGGAGATCGTCAAGCAGAAGGACATCGATTCTCTGATCGATCAACTCGACTTCCTCGAGAAGGCGAGAAAAAACGGGCGGCTGAAACTGCCTGATGGCGACGAACTCGAGGTCACCAACCTTCACAAGATCTTCTGGCCGGCGATCAAGAAGACCAAGGGCGATCTCATTCGCCATTACGCGCGAATCGCGCCGTACATTCTTCCGGTGGTCGATAACCGGCCGCTCGTCATGAAGCGGTTGCCGAACGGCGTCGATGGCATGGCGTTCTATCAGCATCGCGCTCCGGAGCCGGTGCCGCCGGGCGTGCGCATCGAGACGCTGGCCAATGACGATGTGCCGGCGCGGTTGATTGGCGGATCGCTGAAGACGCTGCTCTACATGGCGCAGCTCGCCTCGATCTCAATGGATCCGTGGTTCTCGACGATGGACGATCTCGACTCGGCCGATCAAGTCGCGATCGATCTCGATCCGCAGCCGGGCGCAACGTTCTCGCAGATTCTCGACGTCGCGCATTGGGTCGAAGAAGAGCTCGAGCGGGTGAAGGTGCAGGGCTTTCCGAAGACGTCGGGGTCCGAGGGGCTGCACATCTATATCCCGCTGCCGCCGGGCACGCCGTACGAAGCGGGCATGCTGTTCTGTCAGATCATCGCGACCATGGTCGCTTCGAAACATCCGAAAGTCGCCACGGTCGAGCGCATGGTGAGACGCCGCAAGGACGGCACCGTCTACGTCGACTATCTCCAGAACATCCAGGGCAAAACGCTGGCCTGCGCCTACAGCGCGCGCGGTAGCTCGTTCGCGGGTGTCTCAACGCCACTGACGTGGAAGGAAGTGCACGACCGGCCGAAGCCGCAGGACTTCACGATCGACACCATTGAGAAGCGCGTGAAGAAGGTGGGCGACCTGTGGGCGAAGATGCGGAACCACAAAGGCACCGACCTGCTCGCCGCGATCGAAAAGCTCAGCCGCACATAAGAAGTGATTAACGGGAAGCTTCACCAACCGATCGGACCAGGCCGAGGTAGTCCGGACGATCGGCAGGTGAACGGTGGCGATACTCGGCAAGAATCCGATCGCCTTGCACAATAAATATGCCGGGGAGTTGCCGCATCATCTCGGGCGTCTGCGCGCCGAAGCCATGCGACAGCGCGCACACCGCACCGCGCGTCCACACTTTGGGATCGACCAAGGTCTGTAGGTTTGTTCGGCCGAGTCCGAACGCGCGGTAATGCGCCAGCGCCGGATCGCTGATGCGGGTGACTTCCGCGAGGCCGTACTTCGCAAACCAGCGATCGGCCTCCGCCGCCGAGCCGCCGTGAACGAACGCCACTTCCGCGCCGGTGGCGCGGATGTCGTTTCGCGCAGCGGCGACATCCGCCATCGCTTCGCGGCAAAACGTGCATCCGAACGAGCGCAGGAACACCACTAGCGCTGGTGATTGCGCGGCGAGCGCGTGCAGCGGTGAGTCGGCCGGTAGATCGAGCACCTGCCCTGAGCGAGCGCCTCCGGTCGGCACGTCCGGGGCTGCGAGTCGATGGGTCAAGCAGTAGCGACAGCGCTTGCCGCCCACTGCTCGAGCTTACGCGCGTCGGCGTCGAAGCGGCGAATACCGTCGGAGAGTTTGTCGACGGCCATCGGGTCCTGGTTGTGCAGCCAGCGATACGCCTTCTCGTCGAGGCTCACCCGCTCTTCGGATGAGGCCCGCGCCGCCTCCAACGTGAGGCGCGGCGTGATCTCGCCGTCCATCTTCTGCAGGGTCTCGAGGAGGTCGGGGCTAATCGTCAGCAGATCGCAGCCCGCCAGGTCGATGATCTGCTCGACCTTGCGGAAGCTGGCGCCCATCACCTGCGTCTTGTAGCCGTACTTCTTGAAGTAGTTGTAAATCCGCGTCACCGATTGCACGCCGGGGTCGTCGGCCGCCGGAATGTCGCCGCCGCGCTCCTTCTTGTAGTAGTCGTAGATGCGGCCCACGAAGGGAGAAATCAGCGTGACGCGCGCGTCGGCGCACGCCACGGCTTGCGCGAAGCTGAACAGCAGCGTCAGGTTGCAGTGAATCCCCTCGCGCTCCAGCTCACCGGCGGCGCGAATGCCTTCCCACGTGCTGGCCACCTTGATCAGGATGCGCTCGCGGCCAATCCCAGCGCGCTCGTACAACCCGATCAGCTCGCGCGCTTTGGCAATGCTGCCCGCAGTGTCGAAACTGAGCCTGGCGTCGACTTCCGTCGACACCCGGCCAGGAACGATCTTCAGAATCTCGCGGCCGAAATTCACGGCCAGCCGATCCATGAACGCTTCGGTGCGCTTCGACTCCGCGAGGCCGGCCCGGTCGGCATCCGCAAGCGCCGCTTCCACGAGCGACCGGTACTGCGGCTGCTGCGCCGCCTTCAAAAGCAGCGACGGGTTGGTGGTGGCGTCCTGCGGGCGAAACTGCCGCATGGCCTCGATGTCTCCGGTATCCGCCACAACGGTGGTCACGCGCTTTAGGGAATCGAGAAAGGACATGCACTACAGAATACATGACGGCTGGTCCTAGGGTCCTGGGGCAACAGCTCTTGCCCTAAGACCTTAGGACCTTAAGACCCTAAGACCTAGAATGATCAGCTGTGAGAGTCCTCGTCGTTGACGTCGGTGGCACGCACGTGAAGCTGATGCACTCGGGGAGTCCCGACGCGCGCAGGTTCGATTCCGGGGATGGCTTCACCCCCCAACAGGTTGTCGCGGGCGTCAAGGCCAACACCGCCGACTGGCACTACGACGTCATTACCCTTGGCATTCCCAGCCCGGTGCTCCGCGGCAAGGTCATCGAAGAACCCTGGAATCTTGGCAAAGGCTGGGTGGACTTCGACTGGGCCGCGGCACTTGGCAAGCCCGTCAAGATCATGAACGACGCCGCCATGCAGGCGCTCGGCAGTGATGAGGGCGGGCGCATGCTGTTCCTGGGCCTCGGCTCGGGCCTCGGCACCACGCTCCTCGACGAGGGCCGCATCGTGGCGCTCGAGCTCGCGCACCTGCCGTTCAAGGACCAGACGTTTGAGGACCTGCTCGGCCAACGTGGCTTGAAGGCGCTGGGCGAAGACCGGTGGCGCGCCGCCGTCCTCGAAGGCGCCGAGGTGCTGCGCGCCGCGGTGGCCGCGGAGTACGTGGTCCTTGGCGGCGGCAACGCTCGCCTGTTCGACGAGCTGCCGGCGCGTTTCCGGCGGGGGCATAACGACAAAGCGTTCGAGGGCGGCTTTCGCGCGTGGGACCGCGTCGAGCCGCATGAGGCCGCCGCGTCCCCGCTCGCGGCGCTGGCAGCGTTTGCGCCACGCGAGCATTTGCGCGAGCTCTTCGCGAAGGATCCCCGCCGCGCCGAACGGTTCTTCCTGACCGTCGGCAAGCATTTGTTGATCGACTATTCGAAGAACCTGATTACCCAGGACTCGATGACCGCGCTCGTCAAGCTCGCGCGTACGACCGGCGTCGAAGCGCTGCGCGATCGGATGTTCGCGGGCGAGCCGATCAACACCACCGAGAACCGCGCGGTGCTGCACGTCGCGCTGCGCAACCGGTCGAACCGGCCGATGCTCGTCAACGGCCGGGACGTGATGCCCGATGTCAGGGCCGCGCTCGATCACGTTCGCACGTTTTCCGAAGCGGTGCGCAGCGGGGAGTGGCTCGGGTACACGGGCCAGCGCATCACCGACGTGGTCAACATCGGCATCGGCGGTTCGGATCTCGGTCCCGCCATGGCAACGCTGGCGTTGACGCCGTACACGCATGACGGTCCGCGAGTGCACTTCGTCTCCAACGTCGACGGCAATCATCTGGCCGACGCGCTGCGGTCGCTCCATCCCGCGACCACCCTGTTCACGGTGGCGTCGAAGACGTTCACGACCCAGGAAACCATGGTCAATGCGCGCTCGGCGCGCGAATGGTTCCTGGGACGTGCGAAGGACGAAGCTGCCGTCGCGAAGCATTTCGTGGCGATCTCGACCAACGAGCGTGAAGTGAAAGCCTTTGGCATCGCCCCGGAAAACATGTTCGTGTTCTGGGACTGGGTCGGCGGCCGCTATTCACTGTGGTCGTCGATCGGCCTGCCGATTGCGCTCGCGGTGGGCTACGGCCATTTCGAGCAGATGCTCGATGGCGCCCACGAAATGGACGAGCACTTCAGGACCGCGCCGATCGAGCAGAACGTGCCGATGGTGCTCGGCCTGCTTGGTGTGTGGTACGCCAGCGTCCTTGGCGCACAGTCACACGCGGTGTTGCCCTACGAGCAGCACCTGCAACGCTTTTCCGCGTACCTGCAACAACTCGAAATGGAGAGCAACGGCAAGCGCGTCGATCGCGAAGGACGGCCGGTGGATTGGCCGACCTCACCCGTGGTGTGGGGCGAGCCCGGTACCAACGGCCAGCACGCCTTTTATCAGCTCCTGCACCAGGGCACGCCGTTGATCTCCTCCGACTTCCTGGTCGGCATTCAGTCGCACGACGAGCTCGGCGATCATCACCGGCTGCTCGTCGCCAACTGCATCGCGCAAACCGAGGCCCTGATGCGCGGCAAGACCGAAGCCGAGGTCCGCGCCGAGCTGCAGGCTCAGGGATACTCGGCCGCGGACATCGAGCGGCTCACGCCGCACAAGGTATTTTCCGGCAACCGGCCCTCGACGACGATCGTCTACCGCAAGCTGGGGCCGCGAACGCTGGGCATGCTGGTGGCGATGTATGAGCACCGCGTGTTCACGATGGGCGCGGTATGGAACATCAACTCGTTCGATCAGTGGGGCGTCGAGCTAGGCAAGCAACTGGCGACGACGATTGCGAAAGACCTGGCCGCCACCGATCGCGCCACCGGCCATGACGCCTCGACGAACCGGCTGATCGATCTTGCCCGGGAAAAGGAGTGAGACCCGTCTATGCTCACGCTGGTGCTCTCAATCCTCACAATCGTCGCGACGGAGTCGACCCAATCGACTGCCGCATCGGACTTCACCGCGGCGGTTGATGCATATCGCGCGGCCATCGTGGCCGGTGATCGGCCGGCGCTCGATCGACTGCTGCACGCGGACTTCCTGATTACGTCAGGTGATGGACAAACGCGTGACAAGGCCGGCGAACTGGCGGACCTTGTCGGCGACGGCTTCAAGGTCCATGAGTTCCGGCTCGACGAGCCGCGGTTCCGGACCTTCGGCAACACGGGCGTCGCCACCGGCATCCTGCGCTGGCGCATGACGTATCAAGGCCGCGAGTCGGCGATCGAGCGGCGAACCACGATGACGTGGATCAAGGATGGCGCGAGCTGGTCGCTCGTCGCGCAGCATGTGTCGCGACTGAAGTAGACGGGGATTACTCGACGACGGGCACCGAAAACGGCTCCATCCGCAGCAGCTGCTCGAACGTCTCCGCATTCACGGGCGGGCTGAAGTGGAAGCCCTGCCCTTCATCACAGTGTTCCGCGCGCAGGTAGGCGAACTGCGCTTTCGTCTCGACGCCTTCGGCGACCACGCGGCAGCCGAGGCTCTTGCCCATCGCGATCACCGCGCGCACCAGCGGCGCGCCGTCGGGCGCCGGGGCAATCTCGTGCACGAACGACTGATCGATCTTCAGCACGTCCACCGGACAATGCTGCAGATAGCTGAGGCTCGACGGTCCAGTGCCGAAGTCGTCCACCTTCAGGACCACGCCGCTCTTCTTCAACACTTCCAGCAACGAGGTGGTCGCGGCGGTGTCCACCATCAACGCGCTCTCGGTCAGCTCGAGCTCGAGGAAGCGCGCCGGCAAGCGCGTTTCCTGCAGGAACCGCTGGATGTCTTCGAGGAAGCCGGCGGTTCGGAACTGCAGCGCCGACACATTCACCGCGATCGGGATGGCCGGCAGCCCCGCGTCCTGCCATGCCCGCGCCTGGCGGCACGCTTCCTTCAGCGCCCACCGCCCCATCGGGATGATCAACGCCGACGCTTCCGCCGCGGGAATGAACTGATCCGGTGGAATCAGGCCGCGCACCGGATGACGCCACCGCATCAGCGCTTCGGCGCCACGGATGTGGCCGGTCTCCAGGTCGATCGTCGGTTGATAGAACAGCTCGAACTCTCCCGCGTCGAGACCGTTGCGCAACTCCGACTCGATCGATGACCGCTTGGTCGCCGGTGTTTCCATGTCGGCGCGATAGAACCCGACACGATTGCGGCCGGTGTTCTTCGCGTGATACATCGCCGTGTCGGCGCGCATCACCAGCGACTGGGCATCCTGCCCGTCTTCCGGATAGAGCGCGATGCCGACGCTCACGGTCAGGCGCAGCTCGTGGCCGGCCACGTAATGCGGCTCGGCGATCGACGTGACGATTTTCTCCGCGATCAATCCGGCGTCTTCCGGCTGATCGACTTCCGACAGCAGGATCAGGAATTCGTCGCCGCCATGCCGGCTGACCGTATCCGACTCGCGCACGCAGGTGGTCAGGCGGCGCGCCACCGATCGCAGCACCTGGTCACCAATGGCGTGACCGAGCGTGTCGTTGATGTGCTTGAACCGATCGCAATCGAGGAACAGCACCGCGAGCCGCCGACCATACCGGCGGGCCAGGGCGATTGCGCGCGCGAGCCGGTCGTTCAGGAGCAGCCGGTTCGGGAGGTCGGTCAGCGCATCGTGCTCGGCGAGGTGCAGCATCTGCAGGCGGCGCTCGCGAGACACGACGACGTCGCGGAACACGATCACGGCGCCAAGCACGTTGCCGTTGCGATCGTGAATCGGCGCCGCCGAATGCTCGATCGCGGTTTCCTGGCCTTCGCGGCCCACCAGGACGTAACTGCCCTTCAGGCGGACCTTGCGGTTGTGCTCGATCGCCAGCTGCGACGGATCCTGCGCGTGCTGGCCGGTCAGGCCGTCGGTCACGTCGAACACTTCGGCCAGCGGCCGCGCGAAGGCTTCGGCGCGCGTCCAGCCCGTCAACGCTTCGGCTTCGGCGTTGAGATAGGTGACGTGGCCCTGGGTATCGGTGGTCATCACCGCATCGCCGATCGAGTTCAGCGTGATCTCGGCACGCTCGCGCTCGACGAACATCTGCTGTTCGAGGCCGCGGCGCTCGAACATCATCGCGATCAGCTGCCACAGCGTGCGGGTGTCGATCTGATCGGTGACGACAAAGTCGTTGGCGCCGCGGTCCACCGCGCGCTTCGCGAGGGCCTGGTCCGAGGCACGTGCCAGGATCATGATCGCCGCAGCCGGCGCCACACGGCGAAGCTCATCAATCGCGGACAGATCCCGGCAATCCGGCAACGACAAGTCGACGAGGACGGCCCGCACGTCGTGCTTGGCGAGCCGGTCGAGCCCCTCGGCCAGCGACGACACGTGATCCACCTGGAGCATTCCGTGCGATCCCGCCAGCACATCGCGCACGAGCTGGCGTTCGACTTGCTCCGATTCGATCAGCAGTAGCGTGGGTACGTCGAGGCCGGACTGGTTCAGTTCTGCTCCAGCCGGCTGAGCAATCCGCATCATCCGGGACCATGCGCAGCAATTTTGCTGCCGTCGTCGTAGCTGTAGCTCGTTCCACCACACGGGCTGCGATCGTGCATTTAATGACGACAAAAGTTCCCCTGGTTTGCGGACTCTGCAGCAACGCGGTGATCCCAACGACGCTTTTGCCGCGAACCAGTACGTTCAATATTGGCAAACGCTTTGCTATCTGATGGGCGTAGGCCGGCCGTATATGCCGGTTCAACAAGTCGCGAGTGGTGGCGGCAACCTCGCCCGGATGTGGCGAATGAGCCGCCCCACGAGCACTCCTACTTTCTCTCCGCCCCCTCCTTCGGTTCGCCCCCGAACTGCGGTTCTCGTTTCACATCCATTCCCCTCTATTGAGAGATTTGTCCTTCACATTAGGTGCTTCCTCTCAGGCCCCATTGTGAGAGTTTTGTCTGCCGCGCGTGGAACATCCCGTTATGTGCGCCCAGCGTAACCACTTACGAGGCAGTCATTTACGAGTCGCGTCGAGCACATTGACAAGCTGCGTTTGGCAGCGCCCTTGCTCTAAGGAGAAGAGAGTGAACCGGCGCGGCGTGATGCGGGAGATGAGACGACATGAGAGGAAGGACACAATGTTGACGTTGAAAATGCTGGGCGGCGTCGCGATTGCAGTGGCCCTGCTCGCGGTGCCGGCGCAAGCCATCAGCACCGACATCGTCCACTCCCCGGTGGCGGAACCGGCGACGATGATGCTGTTCGGCACCGGCCTGCTGGCGGTATTCAAGAACCGCCGCCAGGTGTGAGCGAGCGAGCGAACCCGTCGGTTCCATGCCGCCGACCGCGTAGCGTCGATGACCGAGGCGATCCGCGCCGTCAGGTGAAGGACTAAGGACGAGCCCGGCTGCAGACGGATGTGAAACAAGCCAACACTGTGCCAATAAAGCTGAGGTGCCAGGGGTGCCTCCTGCGCGAAGGCAAATAAGACCTTCCAAATTCATCCCTTCGATCGGCTAACTTGGCGAGCGTCCGGGCCATCTCGACCACATTGGAGTGGCGAAAGGTTTGCTTTACGGCTCAGCGTGTGCGCATGAAAGTGTGCCTCCATGTCTGATCGTCCGTTACATGTCGCCGTGGATGCTCGCACCCTCAATACGCCACACCTGCGCGGCATCGGCAAGGCGCTCTACCAGCTCATCCGCCGAACGGTCGCGAGCGGCACTATCGAATGGCACCTGTTCGCCGATCGCCCGGATCGGCCGATGTGCGTTCCCGACGGCGCGCACGCCGTCTCGGTGTTCGAGACGCCCGGCAATCCAGTTCACGCTTGGGAGCAGTGGTCGCTGCCGCGCGCCGCGCGCGATTGCGGCGCCAACCTGCTTCATGCACCAGGGACGTCGCTGCCGTGGTGGCAGCCAGTGCCGACCATCGTCACGCTGCAGGACACCATTCCGTGGCAGCACCGCGACGGCGCCACGACGCGAAACTTCTACCGCGATCGGCTGTTGCCCGCGGCTTATCACCGCGCGGCGGCGATCATCACGATCAGCGAGAACTCGCGCAAGGACATCCTCGCCCGCTGGCCGGCACTCAAGCCCAAGCTGCACGTGGTGTCGCTGGGCGTCGATGAGCGTTATCTCGAGGCCCAACCCGATCACGCGCCGCTCAGCATCGGCGATCAGCCGATCACTGAACCCTATCTGCTGTATTTCGGCGGCGCCGATCCGCGCAAGCGCTTGATGTGGGCGCTCCAGGCATGGTGGCGCGGCGGCGCCGACCGCTCGATACTCGTGGTGTGCGGTCTCGAAGCCGGCGCGCACGCGGAGTTTCGCAAGAGCATCCCGCGCGACCTCCAGCACCGCGTGATCGTCGCGCCGTTCCTGAGCGAGGAGGAGATGCCGCGCCTCTATATGCGCGCGGTGGCCGTGCTCTATCCATCGCTCTATGAAGGGTTCGGGTTGCCGGTAATCGAGGCTCAGTCGGTGGGCACGCCAGTTCTCTTCAGCGGCGTTGGTGGTCTCAGTGAATTGAACGGCCCCGGCGCCATGGTCCTCCCGGTCGACGACCTGGAGGCCTGGGCACGAACCGTGTCGAACCTGCTTGACGCCCGGCAGGCGCGCTTCGGTCCGGATCGCATCGCCCGCGCGTGGGCGGGTCAATACTCGTGGGACGCGTACGTCGAGCGAACGTTGGCCGTGTATGACTCGGTCCGCGCGCACTGGCCCGCTCCCGAGAACCGCGATCACGACGTCCGACGCGAGGCGACCTCATGAAACGCGTGCTGCTCCTGGCGTATCTCTTTCCGCCGATCGCCAACTCCGGCACGCAACGGCCGTTGAAGTTCGCGAAGTATCTGACGCAGTATGGCTGGGAGCCGATCGTGATGACGGCGTCGCACTGCGAGGCCTATCAAACCGATCCGGCCTTGCTCGACGAGCTGCCCAAGTCGGTGCGCGTGATGCGCGTGCCGATGCTGAACGAGCTCATCGTCCTCGATAACGGCGAACCTCATGCGGCGTTGTGCGCGTTAACTCTGCCGTGGCCAGCTCAACAGATCGTAATAACGCTGGCGCACTCTTTGCTCTTATAAGGCGACGTGGGTCCCCTCGTTTCGTTTGTCATCCCGGTCCGCAACGACATGTTGCGGCTACAGCGCTGTCTCTCCAGTATCGTCAGCAACGGCTATCCACGCGCGCTCATTGAAATCATCGTCGTCGACAACGACTCCACGGATGGGTCGGCGAAGGCCGCGCGCGATTACGGGGCGATCGTCATCAGGGCCTCGGATACCTCGATGGCGGCGTTGCGCAACCGCGGTGCGCGGGCCGCGCTCGGCGGCATTCTGGCGTTCGCCGATTCCGATCACGAGATCGATCGCAACTGGATTGAAACGGCGGTCGGAGTGTTGGCCGCCCCCGATGTCGCCGTCACCGGCGCGGCGCCGTTGACGCAGCCGTCGCCCAACTGGGTGCAGCAGCAATACGACGGACTCCGCTCGCGCCCCGCCGCGTGTGAAGACGTCACCTGGCTTGGCAGCGGCAATCTCGCCATCAAACGCGCTGTGTTCGAGCGCGTCGGCGGATTCGACGCCTCACTCACGGCGTGCGAGGACGTCGATCTATGCAACCGCATCGGCCAGGCGGGCTTCCGCATCGTGGCCGATCCGCGGCTGCGCAGCACTCATTTCGGCGATCCGCAAACCCTGCGCGCGCTGTTCTTCGGCGAGCTGGGGCGCGGCCGCGACAACTTGCGCGTGACCTTCAGAGGCCCGCGGAGCCTGCGCCACTTCCAGCGTGCGCTGGTGCCGGCCGGCGAGCTGTGGTGCCTGAAGGGCGGGGTCGTCGCGTTGGTCTTCGGTCAGGTGATCGTCGCCGTAGTGTTCCTGATCGCCGCGCTGATACCGTCGGGAATCAGGGCGGCGGGGATCGTCAAGCGGCAATTGCGGCCCGGAGTGATCGCCGCATTGCAGGCGCTGGCCGTCGCGGTGGTGTTCGGTCTGGCGCGGGCGCTGGCGCTCGTTACCCTCGGCAGTCACCGCGGGCGGCGAGTGGCATCGGTCAGGTAATCAGCAACATGATCGCAAGGACGGCGGCCGCCGAGAGGCCGGCACCGGCCCACGCGAGTTTCCGTGCGAGCCGTTGATGCAGGGGCGTGAACGGCTCACGCACGAACACCGGAACAGCCGCGGGCGTCCGGATGGCGGCGAGATCGGCCATCGGCCGCTGGAACCCGTAAGCAAGCAGCAACACGAGCGGACGCGTCAGCCGTCCGGTGCGCGATGGCAACAAGATCGCCACGGCGTAATCCACGAACCCATCCGCGCGGGCCAGGAAACGCGCCCGCGTCCCGTCATCGCGCGTGTGCTGCGCGGCAAATTCGAACACCGCCGCCTTGCGAATGTCCTGGGCCGCCCAGATCTCGGTCGGGTCTGCGAGGTGTTCGGGCGCATCGAGGTACGGCCGCTCGTGCGCGCACATCCACATGGCGTAGTTGAGCAACACCGCGCGCGCGTATTCGAACTTCGCGTCCACGAGCCCGCGCTCGGCGCGGTACTCGAGATATTTGCCCAGGGCCTGGAGAAACACGGTGTACGACCAGCGGTTCTTGGCATCCAGCGGATTGATCGACTCGGGATCGTCGTCCGGGTGCACGCAGCGCGCGATCAGCGCCTCGGCCTTGTCGAGAAAGCGGGGCTCGCCGGTGAGGCGATGCGCATCGATCAACGCGTTGATCGAATTGCCGGCGCCGCGGCCGGGCCCATGAAAATCCGCATCGCGGGTGACGCGGGTGACGCTCGCGAGCCCGGTGTCGCGGCGGTCGATCCACCGGAACGGCGACTTGCGTCCATCGTCCATGTCGATGACCCAGTTGGCCAGCTGGATCACCGCGGCGCGCGACGCCTCCGAGCCGGTGAGGAAGTGATGCAGCATCAGGCCGGTCGTGTAATTGTGCTCCGCGCCCGGCCCGCCCCCGGACGCGCCGCTGGGCCGTGAATACGCGCGATGCGTCGCGGTGCCGGCGTGCTGGTAAGGCGGCGTGTGCGTGAAGTAACCGCCGCTGTACCGCGCGTGATCGCGATCGGTGTGGTAGAGGTCGATGTCCGCGGCATGGGTCGCGAGCTCGTGACCGAGCGTCCACCACCGGTGATCGGCGGTCTGCATGAAACGGGTCATGAAGCCCGCCACCGCGTCGTACTGGTTGTTGTAGTGCGACACTGATCCGCCTTCCGGCGGATTGACAGCCTCATGATCCGCATACAGCTCGCCGAAGTTCCGCCAGCCGTACTCGTCGATCACCTCGCGGCGCTGTTCGAACGTCTCGTCGCCCTTGATCGCCGTGTTGACCAGCGCTTCATAGCCTTCCGCCGACCGGCGCGATCCCGCCGACAGCGGCGCCCACGCGCCGGCCTGGCGATACGACAGCGGATCCGCCGACACGGCGAGCGGCGATCGGGTCCACGCGAGCGGCTCGGCCGACACGGTGTCGCGGCCGAAACACATCGCGAGCGCGAGCGTGCTTCGCTCGCCGCCCTGCAGTTCGTGCACGTCGCCGTAGACGCGCGGGAACATGCCGACCACGCAGCGGCGGCTATCCGCTTCGATGGATTTCGGGAACATCTGCCAGAACCGCGGTAACGCCACGCTGATTCGCGATCTGCCGCCGCCGATCGAGGCGATCGGCGTGGCCCGCAGCCCCTCGATCAGCCGCTCCGCGCGCATCGCGCGGAAGCCGCGAAAGGTCGCGGCGACGTGGCCGTCGCGATTCACGTGGTTCGCGTGCTGCCAGTTGGAGCCGCCGCTCGAGTCCTGATATACGGCAAACCGCCGGCCGGCGGGTTCCATGTGGTCGCTGTGATCGAGCGAGCCCCAGACATCGGCGAGGCTGTTGACATCGGTCGCCAGCTCGATCGACAGGTCGCGGATGAATGCCGACCCCGGGTCGCCGAGATCCCAGGCGCCGCCGGGATGTTTCGCGGCGCGCGGGTTCGTGACCTCGAGCGCCGCGGTGACGGTGCCCAGGCCGGCGAAGAAGCTCAAGCGCATGACGGCATCGAGCCAGCGCTGTCCCGACGCGCTCACCAGTGCGCCGTCCAACCGCACCACCGCACTCAGCGCACCAGCGCGCTCGGCCACGGCACGCCACGTCGTAAAGGTGTAGCGATGGCCGCGATGATCTTCGGCCGTGATCGCCGTGGATCGCAGGAGCGAGGCGTCACCGACGCTCGCGCTGGTGATGAAACCGGCGCCGCTTCGCGGCACGTTGATTGTCGCCACGCCGGTGTCAACGCGCAGCACGTCACCGGCCTGTTCGATCGCGACCGCCGGGCCGTCGTGGACCGCAGTCTCGTCAGGAGCGAGCGCGTAAAAACTCGCGGCAGGCGCCACCACGTCGGCCTGGAACTCCGCCAGCAGCCAGTGCACCGACCCGTCGCCCCAGCGATCGAGCGTCGTGGTCTGCACCGGCACGGCGCGGCCGCGTTGATCGGTCAGCCCCCAACGCTCGGCGCGCAGCACCGCGCCGCGCGGACAGGCGACCCCGATCGACACCGGTTCGCCATGCCGCTCGAACTGCGGCAACGATGGATCTGTCGTCACGCTGATGACGATCGGACGAAACGCCATGGGCTTAGCGGATGGCGCTGAAGGTCATCGGCGCGTGCGGCCGGCCACCCGGTTCATCGCGCGCCCCGCCGCAGCACCACGATCTTGATCGTCTCGAGCGCAATCATGATGTCGAACCTCAGCGACATGTGCTTCACGTAATAGAGGTCGTATTGCATTTTTTCGATGGCGTCCGTGACACTCGCGCCGTAGGAGTAGCGCACCTGCGCCCATCCCGTGACGCCCGGCTTGACGACGTGGCGCTGGCCGTAGAACGGAATCTGCCGCGTCAGCTGCTCGACGAATGCCGGCCGTTCGGGCCGCGGCCCGATCAGGCTCATGTCGCCGCGCAGCACGTTCCACAGTTGCGGGATCTCGTCGAGCCGGCTGTGGCGCATGAAGCGGCCGACACGGGTGATGCGCGGATCGCCGTCACCCTTGCTCCAGACCGGCCCGGTGCGCGCTTCCGCATCGGTGCGCATCGTGCGGAACTTGTGAATGGTGAAGGTCTCGCCGTTCAGGCCGACCCGCTCCTGGTGATAGAGGATGGGATCACGCGGCGATTCGAGCTTGACCAGCAGCGCCGACAGCAGCATCAACGGCGATGCGAGAATCAATCCGCACACCGCGGCGATCAGGTCGAACGTCCGCTTGGTCAGCGACATCAGGCGCGTCTTCCGGAAACCGGTCGAGAACACGAGCCAGCTCGGTCGCAGGTTTTCGAGCGCGATCTTGCCGGTGTACTCCTCATACACCGACGCCAGATGATCGAACAGCACGCCGGTCCGCAGCCGCATGTCGAGCAGCTGCTCCATCGGTAACTTGCCGCGCTGGTCCGTGAGGTGCACGACGACGCGGTCGACGTGCATGCGCAACGACAGTGACGGAATGTCGTCGATGGTGCCGACCACGCCGGGATTAATCACCGGCGCGCCGACCCGCGCCGGATCGGGATCGATGAATCCGACAATGTCGACGCCGAGCTCCTGCCGCCGCTCGAACAGCTCGCGCGCCAGCACCACCGTGGCGGGACTGGTTCCGACCAGCAGCAGGCGCTCACGCGGCGCCAGGCGCGCGATCACCACATCGAATAACGACCGCCATGCCATCACCATCAGGATCGCGAGGACGGCGGTCAGCAGGAACACCCCCTGCTCGACCACCAGCAGCGGGAATAGCCAATACGCGATGCCGAGGATGAGCGAGGTGGCGCCGATCGCTTGCAGCAGACGGCGCGCCACGTCGCGCTTGTCCGCGACGGTGCGCAGGTCGTAGAGATCCGAATAGTGCAGGCACAGCTGGCAGACCACCACGATCAACAGCACGCGGAAGATCGCCGTGTTGTCCGTCAGCAGTTCCCAGGCGTAGGCACCGCCGACGACGACACTGCTAATGACGACGGCGGTGACCAGTAACGCGGTCTCGCCAGTAAACAGAATGAAGGATCGCCACGTTTTATTGAACATGGGGCGCGCCCACGGATGGCGATGACGCGGACTGCGGCGGCTGCGGAACTGCCGGCGGCACCGGGCTGCACCCGATCGCGCTAGCGATATTCCTTGAACGGCAGTTGGCAGTCATGTTTCCTCAGGAAGTTCAGGAAGCGCTTGTACTCGCGCGGTTCCATATTGAAGATGCGGGCCACGATCTTGTAGTTGCCGCGGGCTTCTTCGAGGCCGCGGCGCACCACGTCGCGCACGTGCGCGCGGGTGATCTCGCGGGCCATATACATTGGGTAGACCGTGGACCAGAACGATTCGCGCTGTTCGGTGAGCCGCGTGTATAAGTCATCGGCCACCGTCCGCCGGCGCTCGCGGCGCGGACGGAACGCGACGTTGTCCTGGGCACGGACTTCCGAGGGGAGATCGTGGAGCTCGATCGTGTCGTGCTGCACCGCCACGACCATACGCTCGATCAGGTTCTCGAGCTCGCGCACGTTGCCGGGCCACGAATAGGCGACCAGCGCCTTCATCGCGTCAGGCGAGACGCCGGTGATCGGCGATCGGTTGGCGGTCACAAACTTATTGAGGAAATGGTTGACGAGCTCCGGGATGTCCTCGCGGCGCTCGCGCAGGGGCGGCACCTGGATCTGGATCACGTTCAACCGGTAATAGAGGTCTTCGCGGAACGTGCCCTGCGTAATCATGTCGCGCAGGTTGCGGTGCGTGGCGGCGATGATGCGGACGTTGACATGGCGGGCGCCGCCGTCGGCGCCGACCCGCTGGATTTCGCCAGTCTCGAGGAAGCGCAGGAACAAGCCCTGCATCCGCAGGGTCATCTCGCCGATTTCATCGAGGAACACGGTGCCCATGTGCGCCGATTCGAGCTTGCCGGGCTTGTCGCGATAGGCGCCGGTAAAGCTGCCTTTCACGTGGCCGAACAGCTCCGACTCGAGCAGCGTCTCGGGCAGGCCGGCGCAGTTCACCGGCGCGAACGTCATGTTGGCGCGCGGGCTGCCGTAATGAATGCCCCGCGAGACAATCTCCTTGCCGGCGCCGCTTTCGCCGGTGATCAATACCTTGGCGTCGCTGCGAGCGACGCGGTCGATTTCAGCCTGCAGCGTCTGCATCTGCGTGCTCTTGCCAATCAGCCGTACGTGCTGCTTGTTACTGCGCGACGCCATGCCGGCGCCGATGGGACTGATGTTGCTATAGTCTCGAGTTATAGCTTCCAAGATAGGCCTCACTGATCCGCAAACCGTTCGATGACGCGCTGGTGCTGGCGGCTGAGCGCCACAAACGACGCGCCGATGGCGAATCGGTCAACCGATCCGCTGCGCTGGCCGTCCAGCCGCTCGACCTTGACGTCGGCCGAGAACGGCACGCCGCCGAAGTTGAACCGCAACGTCCCACGCGTCCCAAGGTCTACCGGGTGCGAGGATGCCAGCAGAACGCCGCCCAGGCTAATGTCGAGGAGACGGACCGGAATTGGAAACGCCAGAACCGACAGCTCCGTATCGGCAATCACGGCGCGGGGCACGCGACGACGATCGGAAGAGGCGAGCTCGCCCATGGCCCGCTCCGGTGCAAAGAAGTCGCCAACTTTTGGGAGCCCCTTGTCTTCGTGAGAGATGACTAAGAAGTATCGATAACAAAATTGTGCGTCCGCGGCGCATCAATTCATGGCACACGGAGCCTTCGTTGCCGGCAACGGGTGGAACTTAATCACCCACTGGGCCAAGCGGTTACGCAGATTCGGTAGGAGCGGCGCGGTGGACCATCAGCCGATCGACGGCGTCGGTAAACGCGCTCGAGGCGGCGAGAAACTCGACACCAACGAGATAGCGATCGTGCGATTCGTGTGCCGTACGGACGTGCCTGACGCGCGCGTCGGCCAGCGCGGGCTGGCCGTCCAGCACTAAGCAGACGGACTGAATGGACTCGACCGCGAGCGGCTGATGGGCTTCGATCAGGGCGCCCAGCTGCGTGAGATTGTGGACCCGCACCGCGTCCCCGGCGTCGAAGGTTCCCCAGAACGCTCCGAACACTTCGAATCGAACTCGATGCCGTCGATCGCCTGGCGCTCGCATCACGTACCCACCCACCCGCGACTTGTGCAAGGCCATGACCACAGGTGTGACAACCGTTCTTCATAGGGAAAACACGGGTTGCCGCCTTTGTTACGTCTTCACAAGGTCGTCAATGGGCCGACTATTTTCCAGTCGGACGTAGACACAACGATGGGGCTTGGGACCTGGGTCTTGGGGCCTGTATGATGTTGGTTTCGCGCCCATAGCTCAAATGGATAGAGCGTTGGCCTCCGGAGCCAAAGGTTGCAGGTTCGAGTCCTGCTGGGCGCACACCTCGCAAAGGTTCCAACCGTTCCAGGAGTTCCAGCGTTCCAAGGGCTTGGTTCGGAACCGTTCTAACGCGTTCGAAC
This sequence comes from uncultured Acidimicrobiia bacterium, assembly GCA_963784445.1. Lineage (GTDB taxonomy): Bacteria > Acidobacteriota > Vicinamibacteria > Vicinamibacterales > UBA2999 > 12-FULL-67-14b. Next base: position 1,138,718 of record CAWARO010000006.1, read on the forward strand.
AATGCCCTTGGAACCTTTGGAACACCTGGAACCCTTTGGAACCTATATCAGTTTCTTGATCAACTGTATCTGCCCCGCGTGATAGGCCGCGTGGCCCGTGATGCCGATCACCAAGTCGAACCGCTCGGCCTCCGGGAGCGGCGAGGTGCGAGCACCGCTCGCGATCTCGCCCACTGCCCGGCTCAGCCGCTGGTGCGACGCGTCCACGAGTGACGTGATCGCCGTCCACGTCAATCGCGATTCGTCATCCAGGTCGAACCAGTCCTCGCCCACCAGCGGAAACGCCGATCCGGGCGCGCCGGTCAGCTTGCTTTCGATCTGCCCCACCCAGTACGCGTGGTGCAAGGCCACTTCGGCGATGTTGTGCCGGCCACCGGCCGGTCGCACAAACGCCGTCGTGGGTGTCACCTCGGCGATAGCCGCGCGCAGGTCCGAGCCGTACCAGGCGCCCGGGCCATAGCCCTCGTCGAGGATGCGATGCAAGGTGCCGGGCGGCAGGCCCGCCGGCGTCGGGGTCTTCGAAACGGTCGCAGTCATGGAAACCTCCTAAACGCTATTCAGTGGTTACAGACCATACCAAGGCCAGCGTAACTAGTCAACGCATTTTTGATGGTTACACGCGTTGCGATTGACGCTACAATCGGGTGAATGGCCAAATCAGGGCGCCCAACCGCCCTTCCCGCCGAGTCGGTGGACGCCGACCGCGTGCTCGCTTTCGTGAACACGCTGAGCGGACGCCCGACCGCCGCGCCCTCCGAGCGGCTCGTCTCCTATGACGCGCTCGTGGACTGGGGCCGTGAGCAGCATCTCGTCTCCGCCGCGGCCGCCGAGCGGCTGAGCGCCGCGGCGCGCCGTCACCCGCAGCAGGCGGCCTCAGTGCTGGCACGCGCCAGGGAATTCCGCGAGGCGCTCAACGCGCTGGCGCTCGCCATCGAGCACGATCGCCAGCCGGCGCCGGCCGTGTTGGCCACGATCGGCGACTGCCTCGCCGCCGCGTATGCGCACGGCCGTCTCGTGCCGCACGAAGGCGGGCTGCAATGGATCGCCAGCGCCGAGGACGACCTCGACCGCATCCTCTGGGAAATCGGCCGCGCGACGGGACGGCTGGTGGTGTCGCCGCGGCTAGGCCGCATTCGCTCGTGCGGGGCGTCGGATTGCGGCTGGTGGTTCGTCGACGATACGAAGAATCATTCCCGCCGCTGGTGCGACATGAAGATCTGTGGAAACAGAGAGAAGATACGGCGCTTCCGCGCCCGGCAATAGTTCCAGGAGGTTCCAAATGGTTCCAAGAGTTCCAAAGGCATTGTTTTGTTGGGTTCTGGTTCTTGTCGTCGTACTCGGAACCGTTTTGAGAACAATGCCCTTGGAACAAGGTGGAACGCCTGGAACATCTGCAACCTTGCAGGCGCCAGCGAGATTCCTCGTCCGCCTCGAGACGACGAAAGGTTCCATCGTCGTCGAGTGTTTTCGAAGTTGGGCACCTCACGGCGCCGATCGTTTTCATGAACTTGTGATGAGCGGCTACTACAACGACGCGGCGATCTTCCGGATTCGTCCGAAGACGTGGGCGCAGTTTGGCATCGCCGGTTCACCCAAGCTCGCACAGTCGTGGCGCACGCGGACCATTCCGGATGATCCCTTCAGCCAGCCGAACGTCCGCGGCACCGTGGCATTCGCCTGGGCCGTGGCCAACGGCCGGACGACGCAGGTGTTCATCAACCTCCGCGATAATCGCGAGACCCACGATAAGGAACCGTTCGTGCCGTTTGGTCGCGTGATCGAGGGCATGGAGATAGCCGACGCCTGGTTCGACGAATACGGTGAGACGGCCGGCGGCGGCATTCGCGCCGGCAAGCAGGACGCCTTGTTCCAGGGCGGCAACGACTACCTGCGGAAGAATTTTCCGAAGCTCGACTACATCAAGAGCGCGCGAATTCTTCCCTAGATCCTTAGTGCGTCCACCGGATCCACACGGCTTGCCTTCCAGGCGGGTATGTAAGTCGCGAGCGTCGCGACCGCCATCAGCACGACCGCGACCGCGCCAAACACCACCGGGTCGGCGCCCGAGACGCCAAACAACAGGCTCGTCACGAACCGCGCGAGCGCGAACGACGCGAGCAACCCGATCACGATGCCACCCATCGCCAGCAGCAGTCCCTGCCGCACCACCATCCCGCGCACGTCGCGATCGCGCGCGCCGAGCGCCATCCGAATCCCGATTTCGCGCGTCCGCTGGCTGACGCCGTACGACATCACGCCGTAGAGGCCAACCGCCGCCAGCAACAGCGCCAGCATCCCGAACACGGCCAGCAACGACGTGCCGAATCGCGGCGCCCACAGCGAGGTGCGGAGAATCGTCCGGTAGGTGTTCACGTTCAGCAGCGGCATCGACGGATCGAGCTGCTGCAGCTCGCGGCGCACGGTGCCCAGCAGGGCGTCCGGATCGCCCGCGGTCCGCGCCTGCACGATGACTTGCGAGGAGTAGCTCTGGTCGAGTGGCACGTACATATGCGCCGTGTCGGGCTCGCCGACGTTGTTGTACTTGATGGTCTTCGCGATGCCGACGATCTCGCGAGCGTCTGGGCGGCCGAAGATATATAGCCGCCTGCCCAGCGCCGGTTCGTTCGGAAAGAACTGCTTCGCCATCGCCTGGTTGATGATGATCACCGGCGGAGCGCCCTGGCGGTCGTTGGCCGTAAAGGCGCGGCCCTCGACAATGGGAATCTGCATGGTTTCGAAGTAGCGATCGGCGATCTCGTTAATGGCGGTCAGCCGGCCATTGCGTGGATCCTTCGTATCCTGATCGTCGCGAAACGTCGTGCGCATGAAGCCGCCGGCGAAGAGCGGCACCGCGGTTGACAGCGTCGCGGACTCCACTCCGGGCACGCCGTCGAGCCGCTCCAGCACCCGCCGATACAGATCGCGGCCGCGGGTCTCGTCGAAACCCTGGTTGCCGGCGTTGATGCCCATCACCATCAATCCGTCGGCGTCGAAGCCCAATTCAATCTGCTGCGCGTTGGCGAGGCTGCGCAGGAACAGGCCGGCGCTGACCAGCGCCACGAGCGAGAGCGCCAGTTGGCCGACCACCAGCAGGTGGCGGATGTTGTACCAACGCGCGCCGGTGGCCTGCGCGGTTCGCTCTTTGAGCTCGGTCACGAGATTCGGGCGCGACGATTGCAGGGCCGGCACGAGCCCGAACACGATGCCGGTCACGAGCGACGCGATGCCCGCAAACGCGAGGACGCGCCCATCGAAGTCGAGATCGATGAAGTTGGCCTGCATGAATGGCGGACGCAGCGCCCACAGCACCGCGCGCGCCCAGTAGGCGATCAGCAGGCCGGCGACGCCGCCGGCGAACGACAACAGAATGCTCTCGGTCAGCAATTGCCGGATCAATCGCGATCGGCTCGCGCCAACCGACAGCCGCACCGCAATCTCCTGCCGCCGCGCGCTGGCGCGGGCGAGCAACAGGTTGGCGACGTTGCCGCACGCGATGAGCAGCACCAGCCCAACCACCACCATGCCGATCGTCCCCGACAGCACGAGCTGCTGGCGGAAGGCCGGCGGCATCACCCCCTCGGTAAACGGCGTGAGGGCGAATGAGCGGCCGCGGTTGTCGGTCGGGAACGCGGCCTCGAGCGACTTGCCGATCGAATCCACGTTGGCGCGTGCCTGCTCGAGGGTCACGCCGTCTTTCAATCGGCCGAACGCTTGGAAGCCGAGGCCACGGCGCGACTTGTACATTTCCGTGCCGAGCCCCGTCAGCGCCTGCTGATGCATCGCGAACGGCACCCACAGGTCGGGGCCGCCTACCGGCATCGTGCCGCGGAAGCCCTCGCCGGTGACGCCGATCACCGTGAATTCGTGCCCGTTGAGTTTGATCGGCTGGCCGATCAGATTGCGATCACCGCCAAAGCGGCGCTGCCAGAGTCCGTAGGCCAGCACTGCAACGGGATGCTCACCGAACCGCTGATCTTCCTCGGGTCGGAAGGTCCGTCCGGCGGCCACCGGCGCGCCGAGTACGTCAAAGTAGTTGCCGCTGACGATCTGCGCGAAGATCTGCTCGGGTTCGCCGCTGCCCGAGAGCGCGAGCGCGCTGAAGCCGGTCAGCGTCGCGCCGCTCAGGACGCTGTTCTGATCGCGCAGATCCTCAAAGTTCGGCCGCGACGTGCCCCCCAGGACCACCGGCGTGTTGTTGCGGACTTCGTTGGTGCCGATCGTCACGAGCCGATCGATGTCGCGGACCAGCATCGGCTGCAGCAGGATGGCGTTGACCAGCGTGAACACCGTGGTGTTCGCGCCGATACCCAGGGCCAGCGACAGGACCGCTACGAGCGTGACCGCCCGGTTCCGTATCAGCAGTCGCACCGCAAAACGCAAATCCTGGAGCAGGTTGGCCATTGGGTCCTCCGGGGCCGAACATCGGACTCAGCTGTTGTTAGACACTCCGCGGCCTGATTTAGTTCCCGCAGCCGATCAATACGTGTCGCAGCGATACCCGAACCGGCGGAGGCGCTGGTAGTTGATCGCGCTCCACCGCGCGTTCTCGCGCGCGAGCACACGCCTGATGGCGTAGACGTCGGCGGTCGCGACGGCATCGGCGATCGCGCCAGTGGCGTAGCTATCCCCACCGGTCGGTCGCATCGCCTGCCACCATTCCGCTGCCTGGGCCAGGTCGCCCTGTCGAAAAAAGATCTCACCAGCGAGATAGCGGGCGTCTGCCACGCGATAGCCGTCCGGTGAGGTGTCGACGATCGTGGCGAGCAGTCGCAGCCTGACCCGATCGAACGCCTCACGGACCTGCGCCGCGCCCACACCGTGGGCGACGAACCAGTGGCGCAGGTGCTGGGCCACCTCCGCGGCCAGCCGCGCCGCCGGTGGGCTCTCCACCGCGGTTCGCAACAGGTCGCGGCTCACGTCGGTCGTCAGCACGCCAACGGCGGCCTCGCGGCTCGCCTGCGCGAGCTCGTCCATCAGAAACAACAACTCGGTGGTGGTCCTGCTGGCCGGCTGCGCGCGCGCATACGAGCGAACGAATTCGAGGAAGTCCGCGTGGTCGGCGGCGTTTTCGAGGAGCGCCCAGGTACTGGCCGTCGCGCGTCTTGCCGTAGCAGTACGGCTGCAACAGATTCTGATTGAGATAGGCGCGCATCAGATCCGCCGCGTGGCCGTGTTGCGCATCGTGGTTGGTCAACAGCGTGGCGACGACGGCGAATCGCTGCCAGCGATCGCGCCTGGCAAACGATTCATCGATCACTTTCTGGATCGCGTTCGCGGTCAGCGTCAGCGGCGGGAGGGCCGAGGTCGCCGCCGCGAGCGGATTGCCCAGGTGGCGCGCGGACTCGCGCACCTGCTCAGGAATGTGTTGGATGAAGTCGAGATTGGACGTGAGCCACGGAAAGAGCGATTTTCGCCGAGCGGCGATCTTCGCCATGTTGAACGGCAACCCCGACATCTCGTATCCGCTCAGTTCCTCGGGTGGTACCGGATCGTCGATCGCGAAGGCTTCTTCGATCTGCGGCAGCTCGATGCGCGAGACTGCGATCGACGGCGCTTCCAGCGGCGCGGCGTCACGCGGCATCAAGCCGGCGGTGAGCGGCGCGGCCAGGACCACGCAGTGCAGCGCGAATGATCCGAATGCCACCCCGCTCGTGTGAGACGGCATCGGGGAATCGGCCCGTTCGAACATCGGATCGCTCATTTTGCGCCCACGCGAGTCAGCCGCGTCAGCATCTCGACCGTCACGAACCACGCTGCGACATGCATCGCGATGAAGATCCACGCGAGCGTCCAGCCGGCGCCCTTGATCAGATTGAACTGGCCGATCGCGACGTCCGGCACGCACGAGAGCAGCAGGCACACAAACGCAATGCGCCGGAACGTGGGCTCGGGTGCCGGCGCTTCCGTCGTCACAATCGCAAAGACGATGACGGCGATCGTCACGAAAAACGCGGTGAGCACCGCGGGCTCCTCGCCGGCCTGCGGCATCCCGAACGCCATCATTGTGCCGGCCTGAATCACCCGCACCGCAGCCACGGCGGCGATCACCGTCAACGGGCCGACCCAGATCAGGCGGCGCAGATCGAACACGCGCCATTAATGCGCAGATATCTGCTCTTGTCAATGGGCATATATCTGCGTATAATCTCGCGCATGCGACGCAAACCCGGCACCCTGCTGCCGATCGAAATCGCCATCTGCGAAAGCGCCGCCGAGCTGCGCGCCGCCGGCATCGAGGAGTTTTACGGCTACCAGCTGGCGAAGCACGTGGGCACCCGCGGCAACACCCGGCTGCTCACCGCCTACGGCACGCTTTACCGCGCGCTCGATCGTCTCGCCGGCATGGGCCTGGTCACGAGCCGGTGGGAATCGCCCGACATTCCCGCCCGGGAAAACCGTCCGGGGCGGCGTTTGTATATGCTCACCGGCGCGGCCGACGCGGTGGTCGAGGACGCGGCGCGCACCAGGCGCGAGTCGGTCCGATCGCGCGTCAGGCCCAAGCTGGCCCGCGCATGATGCAATCATTCGCAATCGCGCTCGTCCGCGCCTGGACGCGGATCTATACGTGGGGCATGGACCCGCGCGCCCGCGAAGCACGCATCGCCGAAATCGAATCGGATCTCTGGGAGAGCGTGCAGAGCGCAGATCGGGGAGTGGACATCCTCGCCCGCCTGGCCTTCGGCATCGTCGACGACCTGGTGTGGCGGACCACTGACGATCTGATCCGCGAAACGTCGGCGCGCCGGACGGCCGCTTTCGGCGTTATCGTCACCTTCGCCACGCTGGCCATCGTCGCGGCACTGTGGTTCATCGACGCGGCCCGCGCCTCACAACTGCCGGAGCCGCCGTCGTTGATGCATTTCGTGGCGGCGCCAGCGCCGCCTCCTCCCCCGCCGCCACCACCGCCACCGCCATGCGCACCTCCCGCCTTCACTTCGGGCTGTGCGCCTTCCGGCAACCGACAGCAGTAATCATGCGACGTGCGGTCACGATGGTGTTCGTGACGCTGTGTTCCACCGGGTGCGCGAAGACGTCCGAGCCACAGGTGGCCGGGAGCTGGTCAGGATCGATGATGTTGGAGCTCGCGAAAGGCAACCACACATTCGTGACCGTCGACGTCACCTTGAATCAGGACGGCGAGCAACTGTCGGGCCGTTGGCGGACGATCGATACCACTGAGTTCAAGGCTGATGGCGAGGTGACCGGTCGCATTGCACGCACGCCGTCTCATCACCAAGTGGATTTGCGCTTCTCGTTTGTGGGTCGGCACCCGAGCGCCGAAGGTCGCTGCAACGGCGCGGCTCAGGCATCCGGTCAGCTCACCTTCAACACGACGGTGGACGGCGGAGCGAACCCACCCGGCACGCCGCTTGAAGAACGTGGTTGGAGCCTTCGCTTGAAAGCATTCGACGGGTTCCCGTTCGAGTCGTGCTCGCCGGTCAGGTATGCAACGTGGACCTTGACCCGCAAACGCGACGGCGCGTGAGACTACCGGGGCTTCTCCACGCGCTCGACGATCAGCACCTCGATCGGCGCCGTTGCCGGCTCGAGCCGCATGCCCAGCTGCGACTGCACGGTGTTGAAGATCGACTCCTTCGTTTCCGACGGGCGATAACTGGGACCGAACGGTCCCGCCGGCTTCACTTCGACGCCTTCGAGATCCACATCGAATGTGCCAGACAGTCCGGTGCGGTCGATGACCGGGCGATCGAGCCATGGCGTAATCAGGCTGGCAAGATCGGCCATGGTGATGCCTCTCGCCATGAAGCGTCCAGGATACGGTGATGCGCCGCACGGCGGACTTTGAAACTTTTCACCGCGATCCATCGCGCGCATCTGCGCGGGGCAATCGATCGTGGATGCGCTCAGACCCGGACGCGCGTCCTGCACTGACACCAGCGCGTAGACCGGCCGGTCACGTTGCTCGCGGCGCATGGTGACGTGGTGTTCGACATACGCGCGCAGCATCGCAAATGTCGGCCCGGGAAACCCGGATGGATCGTAGGCGTGACCGCCGGCGACCTTGGCCGTGAAGTCGTAGCGCTCGTCGTCGATCCACGACGGCCCGCCAATCACTTCGCGCCGGTCGAAGGCATGACGCCGATAGGCCGCCGCGATCAATTGCCGGATCGTCATGCCTTCTCCGCGGATCTCGTCGCCTCGGAGCACGCAGCATCCGCGCGCCTTGGCGCCGGTGGAATTGGGCCCGAGCAACAGGTCGGCAAACCGTGGCTCCTGCGCGCCGAGATCGAGAACCAGAACCAACCCTAGAACAATTGAGAACCCAACCCTTGGAACCATCTGGAACTCCTGGAACGCTTGGAACCCTATTCTTTTTCCCCCGACGTGAGATGCTGCTGCCGCAGGGCGGCCGCGCCGAGCATCCCGCCCATGCCCATCGATTCGACAGCGCTCGTCGGAATCAGCATCAGCGCGCCCTTTTCCTTCATGCCTTCGTACAACATGTTCATGGCACGCAGTTGCAGCGCGACCGGGTTGTCCTGATACGACTTCGCGGCCTCTTCAAAGGAGGCGGCGATCGCCATTTCCGCCTGTCCCAGGATGATGCGCGCCTGCTTTTCACGCGCCGCCTGCGCTTCGCGCGACATGGCGTCCTGCAACGCGCCGGGAATGACGATGTCGCGCATGTCGACCGACGACACCGTCACGCCCCACGGATTCGAGCGCTCGTCGATCAGCTTCTGCAGTTCGGTCTCAATGCGATCGCGGCCGCGCAGCAGGTCGGCCAGCGTGGTGCGGCCGATGATGTCGCGCAGTCCGGTTTGCGCCGCCCACGCCACCGCCCGCCCGTAGTCCTGCACTTCGAGCGCCGCCTTCTCGGCATCGTGAACCATCCAGAACAGCACTGCATCGACATTCACCGGCACCGTGTCGGCGGTGAGCGTTTGTTCCGCCGCAAACCCGGTCGCGACGGTGCGTTGATCGACCACCGACGACACGCGGTCCACGAACGGCACGATCCAGAACAGGCCCGGTCCGCGCAGGCCAACATAGCGGCCGAACCGCAGCACGATGGCGCGTTCCCATTGCTGGGCGATTCTCGGCGCCGGCATGGCCAGTAGCCCGATGACGCCCGCCACCACGACCGGGACGATGCTGCCAGTCGCGGCGCCCACCGCGCCGCCAACCACGAGCGCGCCGGCCAGCATGGCCACGGCGACAACGTTGATTCGTGGCAGCGCGATGCCCGGCGCGGCTTCTTGCGTACGACGAACCGATGACATGACAGCCATTACCTGCCTCCCTGTTGAGCGCTGAGTTCCGCGATGAGATCGTCGATGTCGAAGCCGGCGCCGCCGGCCTCGGCGAGCACGCGCGTCGCGAAGGCGCGCAGCCGCTTGTCGTGTTCGCGCACCGGGCGCGCTTTCTCGGGCGAGGCAGTGACGAAGGAGCCGACGCCGCGCTTGGTTTCGATGGCGCCGGCCCGCTCGAGATCCGCGTAGACGCGGGCCACCGTATTGGCATTGATGCGCAACTCGACGGCCAGCTGCCGCACGGTCGGCAGCTGATCCCCCGGGCGCAGCCGGCTGGTGGCCATCGCCGCCCGCAGGCCGCGTTCGAGCTGTGCGTAGATGGGGGTTTTGTCCCGCGCGTCTATGGTCACGAGCGCCATAGAACACACTTGTACTAGTACATTAATACAATGTCAAGCACCACTCTGGTTCCAAAGTTCCAGCGTTCCATTGTTCCAGGGCCCTGGAACCGTGGCACCGTGGAACTAGGGAACGGCAGCTACCCTTGCGGAACGACCGGGACGATGAACGTTTCAACCAGTCGGTAGATACCGTCGTTGTGGTCACGCCGATCGCGCGACACGTCGGCACGTGACGTCGTCACCACGACCAGGTCCAGGTCCGGGACGATGAAGATGAACTGTCCTCCGTAGCCCCAGGCGTAGAAGGATTTGTGACCGGCGAACTCGCGAATCCAGAATCCGTAGCCGTACTCGCGATCGCTGCCCCATCGCGAGCGCCCCCGCCCCACCCCCGTCTGGTCGATCCACGACTTCGGAATCAGTTGCCGATCGCCGATGCGGCCGCCATTCTCGTACAGCTCGCCGAACCGGATCATCTGCCGCGGCGTCATCAGCATGTCGTTGCCGCCGAAGTAGATGCCCTGCGGATCCTGCGGCCACTGCGCGAGGCTGAAGCCCAGCGGCTGGGCCAGCTCCTCTTGCGCAAATTGCCACGTGCTCTTTTTCGTCGCCTTGGTGAGAATCGCGGACAACAGGTGGGACGTGCCCGTGCTGTATTCGACCCGCGTGCCGGGTTCGTCGGTGAGCGGCTGCGCCAGCACGTAGCGGACCCAGTTGCGGCTTTGCACCCAGGCGCCGTACTCGCGCCCGCTCGTCGACTCGAGCCCTGATCTCATCGTGATCAGATCTTCGATCGTGATGTCGCGTTTCTTCGGCTCCGGATCCTTGGCGAGCTCGGGAAAGAACTCGACGATGCGTTGATCGACGGTCTTGATCAGGCCTTTGGACACGGCGATGCCGACCAGCGCGGATATCACGCTCTTCGACGCCGACTTGATGTTCGCCGGCTGCGTGGCACGTGCCCCGCCGTAGTAACGCTCGAGGATCAACGATCCGCGCCAGCTGACCAACAGGCTGCGCAGCCGCGGGAGTTGCCCCGCCGCCTTCGCGGCCTCTTCCAGCGAGGACGCGGGTTGCGCCAGCGTGATCTGGGCCGCCGCCAATAGGACTACAATGCCGCTTGGAACGAGGCGTTTCACGATGAAAATTGTATCTGCGCTTTCTGTGGCCCTGGTCCTTTTCTCTGTGCCTTCGGCGGCGCAGGTCACGACGGCCGATTATCAACGCGCCCAATCGCTGCGCCAGCAATACGAGGGGGCGGCCATTTTCGTCCCGGAGCCGGCGACGTGGATCGGCACCACCCATAAGTTCTATTACCGCCGCAGCCTGGCGAATGGCTTCGAGTTCGTCACCGTCGACGCCGACACCCAGGAGAAGACACCGTCGTTCGATCACCATCGCCTCGCCGACGCCCTGTCGCGCGCCACCGGCCGTGCCTACCAGGGCACCCGCCTGCCGTTCCAGAACTTCACCTTCAACGACGCCCTGAGCGCGATCGAAATGACCATCGACGGCGCGCGTTGGACGTGCATGCTCGCCGATTATTCCTGCCGCACACCGGAAGTGCCGCGTCCGGGCGACATCCGCCGCGGCATCAGCGGCCCGGTGCGCGGTGATCTCTCGGGCGCCACGCCGCGCCCGCGCATGTCGCCCGACGGCAAGTGGATGGCGTTCATCGACAACTACAACGTCGCCATCCGTCCCTTCGGCGGCGACCGGCGCACGGCGCTCAGCACCGACGGGTCCGAAGGCAATTACTACGATCCGGCCTCGATCGTCTGGTCGCCGGATTCGTCGAAAATCGTCGCCTACCGCATCCGCCCCGGCTATCGCCGTCTGGTGCACTACGTGGCCTCGTCTCCCGAGGATCAACTGCAACCGCAGCACTGGGCGATGCAGTACGCGAAGCCGGGCGACCTGCTCGACCACGAACAGCCGGTGATGTTCGACGTACGCAGCCAGAAGCAGATCACCATCGATTCGCGGCTCTTCCCCAATCCCTTCGACATGTCCGATCTGGTGTGGCGGAAAGATTCGCGCGCGTTCAGCTTCGAGTACAACCAGCGCGGCCACCAGGTGTTCCGCGTCATCGAAGTCGATGCGCACGCCGGGCAGGCCCGCGCGGTGATCTCGGAAGAGCCGAAGACATTTTTCTATTACAACCGCTCGGCCGCAACGCTCCAGGCCGGCAAGCGCTTTCGCCACGACCTTGCCGATGGCAAGGAAGTGGTCTGGATGTCGGAGCGCGACGGCTGGAACCATCTCTATTTGATCGACGGCGCCACCGGCAAGGTGAAGACGCAGATCACCAAGGGCCCGTGGCCGGTCCGCCACGTGATCAAGGTGGATGAAGACACGCGTCAGCTCTGGTTCAGCGCCGGCGGCATGACTGCCGGCAAGGATCCGTACTTCCAGCATTACTACCGCATCAATCTCGACGGCACCGGCCTGACGCCGCTGACCAGCGTCGACGCGAACCACACGGTGGAGTTCTCGTCCGACATGACGCTCTTCGTCGACCACTATTCGCGCGTCGACCAGGCGAGCGTCTCGGAGTTGCATCGTGCCGATGGAACGCTGATTAAGGAAATCGACCGTGGCGACATCACCGCGCTCGTGAAGCTGGGATGGAAAGCGCCGGAGGTGTTCGTGGCGAAAGGCCGCGACGGGACCACGGATATCTGGGGGCTGGTCTGGAAGCCGACCCGTTTCGATCCGGCGAAGAAATATCCCGTGATCGAATACATCTACGCCGGCCCGCACGGCACGCATACACCCAAGTCGTTCGCCGCGATGACCGGCATGCAGGCCCAGGCCGAGCTCGGCTTCATCGTCGTGCAGATGGACGGCATGGGAACGTCGAACCGCTCGAAGGCGTTTCACGACGTGGCGTGGCAGAACATCAAGGACGCGGGCTTCCCCGATCGCGTCCTCTGGCACCAGGCATTTGCCGCGAAGAATTCCTGGTACGACATCACGCGGGTTGGCATCTACGGCGGCTCGGCGGGCGGCCAGAACTCGATGGGCGCGCTGCTCTTCCATCCCGATTTCTACAAGGCCGCGGTCTCCTACGCCGGTTGCCACGACAACCGCATGGACAAGATCTGGTGGAACGAGCAGTGGATGGGCTGGCCGATCGGTCCGCAGTACTCGGCGTCGTCGAACGTCGAGCACGCGCACAAGCTGCAGGGAAAGATCCTGCTGATTGTCGGCGAGCTCGACACCAACGTCGATCCGTCATCGACGCTGCAGGTCGTGAGCGCGCTGCTGAAGGCGAACAAGAATTTCGACTTCCTGATGATCCCGGGCGCCGAGCACAACGCCGGCCGCGGCGGGGCATTCGCCGATTACGGCGAGCGCAAGCGGTTTGATTTCTTCGTGCGACATCTGCTCGGCCAGAACCCACCCGAATGGAGCGCCACAACGACCACGACGACGAGCGCATCACGGGAGCAGTGACAGGCCGAAGGTGGCTAGCCGGATTGACGGCGCTCTTGTTGGTTCAAGGCTGCTCACCGCCGCCATCTCAACCGCAGCCAATCGTCGCTGTCACGAGGACTGTCGGGTCCTGGCAAGGCCGCGGCACCCGAACCGTGGGCGATGTGCCGAGCGAGACGGGACGCATCCGCATCCACTGGCAGACCACCAATGAATCACCGGCGGGCAGCGGGACGTTCAAGCTCACGTTGCGCAGCGCAATCAGCGGCCGGACCATCGGGATCGTGACGGAGGCGACCGGGACGAGCGCGGGGACGGCCGCCTTCGACGAAGGTCCAAGAACCTACGATTTCCTCGTGGAATCCGCGAATGTCGACTGGACGTTTCGCGTCGAGGAAACCTTGGGAGAGTTTTCCAACGGCAGCCCGTCAACGGTTCCCGGCAAACGATAAAACTATCGAATATTGAAATAAGCTAATCAGGTGCCGACACACGTTTTTTCCCGTTTAGTCCTTGTACTGCTGGCGGCGGCGTTTGTCTCTTGCAAGACCGCCGGCGGCGGTTCCTCCACTGGCACCCGCATCATGCAGCCCGGCTCGCCCGGCCAGGACACCCAGACCATCAGCACCGCGCAGGCCACCGACCTCTCCAAGGTCGGGCACACGCCCGCCGACGTCAAATTCATGCAGGGCATGATCGGCCACCACGCGCAAGCCGTGGAAATGGTAGCGCTGATCAACGACCGCTCGAAGAGCGGGGACTTGAAGCTGCTCGGCCTTCGCATCCAGGTGTCACAAGACGACGAAATGAACATGATGCGCAAGTGGCTCGAAGTGCGCGGCGAGAAGATCCCCGGACCGCACTCGCATCATGAACCAGGTGGCTTCATGCCCGGCATGCTGACCACGGAAGAAATGTCGCAGCTCGCCGCGGCAAAAGGCGTCGAGTTCGATCGCCTGTTCCTGCAAGGGATGATCAAGCATCACGCCGGGGCGATCACCATGGTGGACGAGCTGTTCAACACGCCCGGCGCCGGACAGGATGGCGACATCTTCGCGTTTGCCTCGGACGTGGACTCAGATCAGCGGATGGAAATCGATCGGATGGGCATGATGCTCAGGGAGTTGATGAAATGAGGATTGGGGACTGCGGATTGCGGATTGGAAAGGCCCTGGCGATTGCGGGATTCGTGGCACTCGGTGTGGCCACGGGCGTCGCGCAGCAGAAGCCGGCTGAACCCAACGATCCGCGCATTGGCTTGAAGGGCGGGTACAAGGACGCGGCCGTCGCCGCGCGCGGCATGGAGCTGGTCTCCTCGCGCCCGCGCCCCGACGGCTTCTTCGATCCGAAGCAACCGGCCGGCGATCCGATTCCCGCCGAACGCACCGGCAACCAGACTCCCGCAGCACCGGCACCCACCCCGGCACCGGCACCAGCACCCGGTGCACCCGGTGCACCCAGTGCACCCGCAGCACCCGCGGGCGGAGGTGGAAGCGGCCTCAATTTCGCAAACTCCGATCTGGCCTTCTCCGGCACTCATATGGCCATGGGCAGCTTCCACGGCTTCAACGTCTACGACATTGAAAGCACCCGCAGCCCGCGGCTGCTCGCCTCGATCGTGTGCCCAGGCGGTCAGGGCGACGTCTCGATCCACGGCAACCTGCTGTTCATGTCCGTCGAACAGACGCGCGGCCGCCTCGATTGCGGCACGCAAGGTGTGGCCGAAACGGTGAGCAAAGAACGCTTCCGCGGGGTGCGGATTTTCGACATCACCGATGTCACCAAGCCGCGACAGGTGGCGGCCGTGCAGACCTGCCGCGGCTCGCACACCCACACGCTCGTCCCGAAAGATTCGCAGACGCTTTATGTCTATGGGTCGGGCACCGGCGGCGTGCGGTCGGGTGAAGAGCTCGTCGACTGCTCCGGTGGCGATCCCAAGGAGAATCCCAACACCGCGCTCTTCAGCATCGACGTGATCGAAGTGCCGCTCACGGCGCCCGAGAAGTCGCGCGTCGTCAATCGGCCGCGCATCTTCGCCGACGAAAAGAGCGGATCGGTCGCGGGCCTGTGGGCCGGCGGCGATCATGGTCCCGGCACGCAGCGCACCAGCACCACCAACCAGTGCCACGACATCACCGTGTTCCCGCAAGTCGGCCTTGCGGCCGGCGCCTGCTCGGGCAACGGTATCCTGCTCGACATTTCCGATCCGGCCAACCCGAAACGCCTTGATCACGTGAGCGACAAGAACTTCGCCTACTGGCATTCGGCCACATTCAACAACGACGGCTCGAAGATCATCTTCACCGACGAATGGGGCGGCGGCACGCGGCCGCGCTGCCGCGCCAGCGACCTGCTCAATTGGGGCGCCAACGCGATCTTCGACATCGTCGACAAGAAGATGGTGTTCGGCGGGTACTACAAGATGCCGGCGCCGCAGACCGACACCGAAAACTGCGTGGCGCACAACGGCTCGATCATCCCCGTGCCGGGCCGCGACATCATGGTGCAGGGCTGGTATCAGGGCGGCGTCTCGGTATTCGACTTCACCGATGCGAAGAACCCGGTCGAGATCGCGTTTTACGATCGCGGTCCGGTGGATGAGAAGAACCTAATCACGGCCGGCTACTGGTCGGCGTATTGGTACAACGGCAACATCTACGGCGCCGAGATCGCCCGCGGCGTGGACATCTTCCGCCTCGTGCCGACCCAGCTTTTGTCGCAGAACGAGATCGACGCGGCCATCCAGGTGCGCATGACCGAGTTCAACGCGCAGAACCAGCCGCGTGTGGCGTGGCAGCCGACCTCGGCGGTAGCGAAGGCGTATCTCGATCAGCTCGGCCGCAACAGTGGAATCTCGGCGGAGCGCGCCAGGGCGGTGCGCGAGAGCCTTGCGAAGGTCGACGAGCTGCGCACCGGCAAGGAGCGTGATGCCGCGACGAGGCTCGATGCGCTGACGGCCGTGGCCGCGCAGGTCGAAGCCGACGCGAAGACGAAGACGGGCCGGGATGCCATGAGGCTGACCGCCCTCGCCGAAACGCTCCGAGGGCGTGCGGCGGCGATGCGATGAAATAACAAGGAACGAATAACGAATGACGAATTCGATTTGTCATTTGTCATTTGTCATTCGTCATTTCTCGGGGAAGGGCGACGTATGAGATACGCGAAGACATTCGCGAGCGTAGCCATCGTGGCAACGTCGCTCGCGGTCGGCTACGCCCAGGCACCGACTGGGAACGAGCCCAAGCCGTCGACGACCGATCCGCGCGCGAACCTGAAGCCGGGCTTCCGCGACGCCCAGGTCGCGACGTGGAACTTGGACCTCGTGGCGACCCTGCCAAAGCCGGACGGCTTCTTCGATCCGTCCGCCCCTGCGGGCCCGATCTCGCAGCCGGAGCAGCCTGACGCACCGCCCCAGCAGCAGCCACAGCGCGATCCGAATGCGCCGCCACCTGCCCCGCCGGCGGGATCGGGGTTCACCAATTCCGACCTCGCGTTCAGCGGCAGTCATGTCGTGCTCGGCAACTATCACGGTTTCAACACTTACAACATCGAGCGCGCGGATCGGCCGCGGCTGATCGCCTCGGTGGTCTGTCCCGGCGGCCAGGGTGACGTGTCGATATGGGGCAATCTGCTGTTCATGTCGGCGCAAGAGACCCGCGGCCGCCTCGATTGCGGCCTGCAAGGCGTGCAGGCGCCGGTGAGCGCCGAGCGATTCCGCGGCGTGCGGATCTTCGACATCACCGATCTGACCAAGCCACGCCAGGTGGCCGCCGTGCAAACCTGCCGCGGCTCACACACGCACACGTTAGTCCCCGATGTGAAGGACAAGACCCGGATCTACGTCTATAACTCCGGCACAGGCGCGGTGCGACCAGGCGAGGAGCTGCAGGGCTGCTCCGGCAAGGACTACAAGGAAGATCCGAACACGTCGCTGTTCAGCATCGATGTGATCGAGGTGCCGCTGGCGGCGCCGCAGAACGCGCGCATCGTCAACCAGCCGCGGATCTTCATGGATGAAAAGACCGGCGCGCTCGGCGGATTGTGGCAGGGCGGCAATCATGGCCCCGGCACGCAGACGTCGCGCCTGACCACCCAGTGCCACGACATCACGGTGTATGCGGAGATGGGCCTCGCCGCGGGCGCGTGCGCAGGGAACGGCATCCTGATGGATATCAGCGATCCGCGCAATCCCAGGCGTCTCGACTTCGTCACCGACAAGAGCTTTGCTTACTGGCACTCGGCGACATTCAATAACGACGGCACCAAGATCGTGTTCACGGATGAATGGGGCGGCGGCAGCCGTCCGCGGTGCCGCGCGACGGATCCGCTCACGTGGGGCGCGGATGCCATCTTCGACATCGTCGACAAGAAGCTGGTGTTCCGCGGTTACTACAAGATGCCGGCGGCCCAGGGTGAGCAGGAGAACTGCGTGGCGCACAACGGCTCGCTGATCCCGGTGCCAGGCCGCGACATCATGGTGCAGGCGTGGTACCAGGGCGGTCTCTCGATCTTCGACTTCACCGATTCCGCCAATGCCAAAGAAATCGCCTACTTCGATCGCGGGCCCCTCAACGGCCAGAATCTCGTGCTCAGCGGCTACTGGTCGACGTATTGGTACAACGGCAACATCTACGGCGCCGAGATCGCGCGCGGCATCGACGTGTTTCGGTTGAAACCGAGCGAGTTCCTGTCGCAGAACGAGATCGACGCGGCGCTCCAGTTCCGCCTCCAGGAGTTCAACTCGCAGAACCAGCCGAAGGTGGCGTGGCAGCCGACCTCCGTGGTGGCGAGGGCGTATCTCGATCAGCTCGGACGCACCAATGGCATCTCGGCGGAGCGCGCCAGGGCCGTGCGCGACAGCCTTTCCAAGGTCGATGATCTGCGCACCGGCAAGGAGCGCGATGCCGCCACGAGGCTCGATGCGCTCACCGCTGTGGCTGCGCAGGTCGAAGCCGACGCGAAAACGAAGACGGGCCGCGACGCCATACGGCTCACCGCACTAGCAGACACGTTAAAGGGCCGCGCGCAAGCGCTGCGGTAGAGACAGTCAACAGTCAAAAGTCGGCAGTTCAGAGTTCAGTCAGCAGTCGGGAGTCAACAGTTATGAACATTACGAAAGCGTTCGCGTGTGCCAGCATCGTTGCCACGACGCTGGCCGTTGGATACGCGCAGCAGCCCGCGTCGCAGGCCCAGCCGCCCGCGCAGCCGCCCGCACCGGAGACACCGCAGCAGCCCGATCCGACACCGCCAGAGGATCTCCCGCGGCCGTCGACCACCGATCCGCGCGCCAATTTGAAGGCTGGCGTCAAGGACGCGGGCGTGGCGGCGTGGAACATGGAGCTGGTGTCGAACCTGCCAAAGCCGGACGGTTTCTTCGACCCGGCCCAGCCGCCGGGATTCGTCGCGCCGCCGCGTAAAGAGGGTGAGCCGAGACCTCCGCAGAACCCGAATGCGCTCGGTTTTACGAACTCAGATCTGGCGTTCAGCGGCAATCACATCGTGGTCGGCAACTACCACGGCTTCAACACCTACAACATCGAGCGCGCCAACCGTCCGCAACTCATTGCGTCGGTGGTGTGTCCCGGTGGCCAGGGCGACGTCTCGATCCACGGCAACCTGCTGTTCATGTCGGTCGAGCAGACCCGCGGCCGCGTCGACTGCGGCCTGCAGGGCGTGGTGCCGCCAGTGAGCAACGAACGGTTCCGCGGCGTGCGCATCTTCGACATCAGCGACCTGAAGAACCCCAAGCAGGTGGCGGCGGTGCAGACGTGCCGGGGCTCGCACACGCACACGCTGGTCCCCGATCCGCGGGATAAGAGCCACATCTACGTGTACGGCTCTGGCACCGGCCCGGTCCGCGCCGGTGAAGAGCTCGTCGGCTGCTCGGGCAAGGACTTCAAGGAAGATCCGAACACGTCGCTCTTCAGCATCGACGTGATCGAAGTGCCGCTGGCCGCGCCGCAGAACGCGCGCATCGTCAACCAGCCGCGCATCTTCATGGACGAGAAGAGCGGCGCGCTCGGTGGCCTGTGGCAGGGCGGCGACCATGGCCCCAACACGCAGCGCTCGCGCATGACCAACCAGTGCCACGACATCACGGTCTACGCGGAGATGGGCCTCGCGGCGGGCGCGTGCTCGGGCAACGGCATCCTGATGGACATCAGCGATCCGCGCAACCCGAAGCGGCTCGACTTCGTCACCGACAAGGGCTTTGCCTACTGGCATTCCGCCACCTTCAACAACGACGGCACCAAGGTCGTGTTCACGGATGAATGGGGCGGCGGCGGCCGTCCGCGTTGCCGCGCGGTTGACCCGCTCACCTGGGGCGCCGATGCGATCTACGACATCGTCGACAAGAAGCTGGTTCACAAGGGCTACTACAAGATGCCGGCGGCGCAGACCGAGCAGGAGAACTGCGTGGCCCACAACGGCTCGCTGATTCCCGTGCCCGGCCGCGACATCATGGTGCAGTCGTGGTACCAGGGCGGCGTGTCGGTGTTCGACTTCACCGATTCAGCCAACGCGAAGGAAATCGCGTATTTCGATCGCGGCCCGCTCAACGCCTCGGCGATGGCCTCCGGCGGCTACTGGTCGTCGTACTGGTACAACGGCAACATCTATGGCGCCGAAATGGCGCGCGGCATCGACGTGTTCCGCCTGAAGCCGAGCGAGTACCTGTCGCAGAACGAGATCGATGCGGCGCTCCAGTTCCGCCTCCAGGAGTTCAACTCGCAGAACCAGCCGAAGGTGGCGTGGCAGCCGACCACCGCAGTGGCGAAGGCCTACGTCGATCAGTTGAACCGCTCGAAGAGCATCTCGGCCGAGCGCGTGCGCGCCATCAACGAGGGACTCTCGAAGGTCGATGGACTCCGCACCGGCAAGGAAGGTAACGCCAAGGCCGCGCTCGACCAGCTCGAGGCGGTAGCGGCGCAGGTTGAGGCGGACGGCAAATCGAAGTCAGGCGTCGACGCCAAGCGTTACGCCGCGCTCGCGGAAACCCTCCGCGGCCGCGCCGCCCGTTTGCGTTAAACAGGTCGCCAGCGCCGGTCAGCTGTGGGGGCGGGACTTTAAAAAGTCCCGCCCTTTCTTTTTATACGCGCTCTTCAGCTTCCGGAACGCGATCGACCATCTCAGGCACACCGGAGTGTTCGGCGCAGGTGGCGCAACAGAACATGCGCCCTTCGCTCTCCATGCCGTGCCCGATGATCCGGCATCCGCAGTGCTCGCATTCCGGCGCCAGCTGATGAATCGCGCATTCGAAGCTGTCGAACGTATACGTCTTTCCCGCCATTCGCACTTCGAAGCTCTTGTCGTAGTTGTTACCGCACACATCACACTTGGCCATCGTGCCCTCCGGCTATTCTCGTCAAGTTAGACTCGACCGCCCGCGGGGCGGCCCGAAAGAGAATTCGGCGCATTCAGATTCGCGCCCTCGTCCACACCCACGCCCAGCCGATCGACCAGCTCGCCGCCAAGCCAGCCGGCGACGAGTGCCATGGTCACGGCCACTACTTCGACGCCCAGGATGAAGGTGCTCGGGGCGTAGTCGGGTAACGCCGTCCGCGCGAGCCAGACGGCGGCGAACAGCATCACCATGGTGACGTTGAGGGCCCCGTGGAACAGCCCGATACGTTTGGCGCGGGTGCCAGACGGAATCGCCACCCAGTCTCGCAATCCAAACACGGCGGCGAGCAGGCCTCCCAGGATGCCGCCGGCGATGTTGTAGTAGCTGAGGGTCGCGAACAGAGTGTCCCCGCGCCAGTAGTACAGGCCGTCGAACACGGCGGCGGCAATGAACAGGCCGAGTGGCAGGACCACCAGCATGGGGTGGATGGGGTGGCCGAGTAATCTCGCTTTGCTCTGCATCGACATTCTCCTTGGAAAGTCCGGGGTTCTGCGGACACACCGCTATCGTCGAGTCATCGCGCTGGCGCCGCTCACGCGCCACACCGCGTTACCAACATCGTCGGCCACCAGCAGGCCGCCACGTGCATCGAGGGCCACGCCAACCGGGCGGCCCATCGCCTCGTCTTCGCGAACAAAACCGGTCAGCACTTCGATCGGCGTGCCGGTGGGTTTGCCGCCGCTGAACGGCACGAAGATTACGCGGTAGCCGGCACGCGGCTCGCGGTTCCACGACCCGTGCTGGCCCACGAACATGCCTTCCTGCATCGTCGCGGGCAGCCGGTTCGACGTCGAATGCGCGAGGCCGAGCGAGCCGGTGTGCGATCCCAGTGCGTAGTCGGGCACGATTGCCTTGGCCACGAGATCGGGACGCGCCGGCTTGACCCGTTCGTCGACGTGCTGGCCGTAGTAGCTGTACGGCCAGCCGTAGAAGCCGCCATCGCGGACCGATGTCATGTAATCGGGCACGAGGTCGTTCCCCAATTCATCGCGCTCGTTGACGGCGGCCCACAGCGTGTTGGTGGACGGCTCCCACGCCATGCCGACGGGATTGCGCAGGCCCGTGGCGTAAATCCTCGATGCGCCCGTGGCCACATCAATCTCCCAGATCGCGGCGCGGCCTTCTTCCTTCTCAATGCCAGCCTCGGCCACGTTGCTGTTGGAGCCGACCGAGGCATAGAGCTTGGTGCCATCGGGACTCGCGATGAGTCCCTTCGTCCAGTGATGGTTGAGCGTTCCTCCCGGCAGGTCGGCGACTTTTTGCGGCGCCTCGCGAATCTCGGTTGCGCCCTCGAGATAATTCACCTTGACCACGGCGTCGCTGTTCGCGATGAACAACGTCTGCCCAACTAGCGCCATGCCAAATGGCGAGTTCAAGCCGGTCATGAACGGCACGCTGAGCTCGGCTTTGCCGTCACCATCGGCATCGCGCAACAGCGTGATGCGATTGGCGCTCGGCACCGCGCCGCCGGCCTTCTTCTGGTAGCGCTTGAAGAAAAAGCCCTTGACGCCTTTGCCGGCATCGGGCCGAACGGGAGCGTTGGTCTCCGCCACGAGCACATCACCATTTCGAAGCACGTACAGCCATCGCGGGTGATCGAGACCTTTGGCAAACGCCGTGACCATGGTGCCGGACGCGGGCGTCGGCTGCGCTCCGTCAGCCCAGCCAACCGCAGTGACGACGTTGATGGTCGGAATCAGCGACGTGTCCGGCTCAGGTAACGTCGGATTCGGTCCGTAGCCTTGTGCGTCGTCGAAGCCGGATGTGTTTGAACATGCGGCCGTCACGGCCACCGTCGCAACGAACGCAACCGCCAACCATTCGCGTTTCATGGCAAACCTCAAAGGTTTGGTTTAGCAAGAGTCGCGCCGCACGTAGTTGGGCGACTCCATGTCAGCTGTAATGCGCGTTGCTGGCAGCGCTCTTGAATCAAAAAGCGCTCGTGTTCGATGCCTTGAGCAGTGCCGGGCGAGATGCGGCTGAGATTGCCGGCCTCTTCTGGGTGATGGTCAGCGGAGCGGTGGTGATCTGGCTGATCGTTACCGCTTTTGCGTTACACGCCTCCCGATCACGGCGCCCGCAGTGGAGCGAACGCGCGGGACTTCTGCTGATCGCCATTGGCGGCGCGGTGGTGCCCGCGGTTGTGCTGGCGGTGTTACTGGCCTACGGCATGCCATCGTTAGCACGTCAGCTCGACAACGGCGAAGGCGCGAGTGTCCGCGTGACCGTGGTGGGCGAGCAATGGTGGTGGCGGGTGCGCTATGAAGCGCCCGGCGGCGCCCACGTCGAACTCGCCAACGAGATTCGCCTGCCGCGCGACCAGGTGACCCTGGTGACGCTGGCCAGTACCAATGTCATCCACTCGTTCTGGATCCCGGCCCTCGCCGGCAAAGTCGATATGATGCCGGGCCGGATCACGCATCTCACGCTCGAGCCGACGGTCAGCGGCACCTATCGCGGCGTATGCGCGGAATACTGCGGCGCATCGCACGCGCGCATGGCGTTTATCGTCGAGGTCATGGAGCCCGACGCGTTCGAGCAGTGGCTGTCGGCGCAAATGTTACCGGCCACTCCGGCAGGGAGTGACGTGGCGGCCGGGGCCGCCGCGTTTCTTCGCAACGGTTGTGGCGCATGCCACAGCATCCGCGGCAGTCCCGCGGTGGCGACCATCGGACCTGACCTTACGCACATGGGCAGCCGCCGGAGCATCGCCGCTGCCTCGCTTCCCAATCAACCCGAGAACATCGCGCGCTGGATCGCCCGGCCCGATCACATCAAGCCGGGCGCGTTGATGCCGCCCTTCGCCATGCTGCCGCCAGACGAGTTGAACACCATCGCAGCGTACCTGCGATCCCTCCAATGATCGAGCCCGACGACACACCTCGACGTGCCCAGGAGCGGCGTCTGCTCGAGGCCTGGCGACAGCCCACCGGTTGGCGGTACTGGTCAGCGGTCAACAACACCGTCGTGGGGTTGTGGTACATCGCCGTCACATTCCTGTTCTTGATCTTCGGCGGCGTGCTCGCATTGCTGATGCGATGGCAGCTGGCGCGACCCGAACACGATTTCCTCACCGCCGATCGCTACAACCAGATTTTCACGCTGCACGGATCGGTGATGATGTTCCTGTTCGCGATTCCGATCTTCGAGTCGGTGTCGATCCTGCTCCTGCCGGCGATGATCGGCGCGCGCGAGCTGCCGTTTCCGCGCATTTCCGCGTTTGGCTTCTGGGCGTTCACCATCGGCGGGGTGTTCCTCTGCGGATCGATCTTCTTCGACGCCGCCCCCCAGGGCGGCTGGTTCATGTATCCGCCGCTCACCAGCCGCTACCAGCCCGGCATCGGCGCGGACATCTGGTTACTCGGCTTCTCGTTCATCGAGGTGTCGGCGATCGCCGCGGCGGTGGAGCTGATCGTCGGCGTGCTGCGGTGCCGCGCGCCCGGCATGCGCCTGAACCTGATCCCGTTATACGCGTGGTATGTGCTCGTGGCCGGCGTGATGGTGGTGTTCGCGTTTCCGCCGCTCATCGCCGGTACCATCCTGCTCGAGCTCGAGCGCGCATTCGGGTGGCCTTTCTTCGATGCCGCCGGCGGCGGCGACCCGCTGCTATGGCAGCACCTGTTCTGGATCTTCGGCCACCCCGAGGTCTACATCATCTTCCTGCCGTCGGTGGCGCTGATCGCGATGATCGTGCCGACCGCGGCGCGACGGCCGATCGTGGGCTACAGCTGGATCGTGCTGGCCGCCATCGGCACTGGCTTTCTCAGCTTCGGATTGTGGGTCCACCACATGTTCACTACCGGCCTGCCGGGCGTGACGCTGGCGATCTTCTCGGCCGCCTCGATGGCCGTCGCGATCCCAACCGGCATTCAGATTTTCTGCTTCATTGCCACGCTGTTGGCGGGCACGGTCGTTCGATCGGTACCGATGCTCTACATCATCGGCGGCCTTTCGACATTCGTGATCGGCGGACTCACCGGGGTGATGGTCGCGATGGCACCCTTCAATTTCCAGGCGCACGACACCTATTTCGTGGTTGCGCATCTGCACACGGTGCTGATCGCCGGGGCGGTGTTCCCGGTCGTGGCGGGCCTCTATTACTACTACCCGCTCGCGCTTGGGAAGCTGCTGTCGGAAAGGCTCGGGCGCATCTCGTTCTGGCTGATCTTCATCGGCTTCAATGCGACCTTCCTGCCGATGCACCTGGCTGGTTTGATGGGCCTTCCGCGGCGGGTGTTCACCTATCCGGCGGGCCTCGGCCTCGAACCGCTCAACCTGCTGTCTACAATCGGCGCGTTCGTGATGGCAGCCGGCTTTGCGGTGGTGGCGTGGGATGTCTTGCGACCGAAATCGCGTGAGCCGTATGCGCCGCGTAACCCCTGGAATGCCGGGTCGGTCGAATGGCTGCAGGAGATTCCCGGCGTGGCATGGGGCGTGCGGACCATTCCATTCGTCGAACGCCGCTACCCGTTATGGGAGACACCGAACTTCCTGCGCGATTACGACGCCGGCGAATTTTTCCTGCCGGATGCGGAAGAAGGCCGGCGCGAGATGCTGGTGACCTCGTCGATCGATGCCGAGCCGCTGCAGTGCATGCGGATCCCCGGGCCCACGTTCATCACCCTGTTCGCCGCCGTCGCGGTCGGCGGCATGTTCATTTTTCCGACGTTCAAGATGTATTCAATGATGGGCGTCAGCGCGGCGCTGTCGCTGGTCACGATCGTCATCTGGCTATGGACCGGCACGGGCGAGATCCCGGAGAAAGACACCAAACCGATCGGACGTGGAGCCACGGCGCCGATGTACCTGTCCGGGCGCCACTCCCCGGGCTGGTGGGCCATGGGCATCACGATGATTGCGATTTTCAGCGCGTTCATCAGCCTCGTCTTCGGCTACTTCTTCTATTGGACGCGACACGAGAACTTCATTCCGGTTGACGCTCGCGAGCACACCGTTTGGGCGGTGATCGCCCTTATCGGAACCCTGCTCGCGTGGGCGTCGGCCGTGCTCGCCAGGAAATGGAACAGCGACAATCGCGCGACCGCGTTCTATGCCGGATCCGTCTTCGGCGTGGTGATGGCCGTGGTGGGCGGCGCCGCCCTGCTCGCACATCCGTCCTTCTCGGACCTCAACCCCACGGCCAACGTGTATGCAGCCGTCATCTGGCTGCTCGCAATCTGGTCGGCGCTCCATCTCGCCGTCGGTGTGATCATGCTGCTCTACTGCGTGGCGCGGCGGCTCGCGGGCCGCATGACGGCGAAGTACGACATGGACATCGTCAACGTCGCGCTCTACTGGCACTTCACGATGGTGACCGTCGCCATCACGATCGCGATCAACGCCGGCATTCCGTTTCTGGTGTGACATGGAGACGACCAGGAGACGTGAACGGCTGTGGATTCCGCTGGTGGCGCCGATCATCTGGTCGACGCATTTCACGATCGCCTACATCTGGGTCGCGATGGCGTGCGGCCGGTTCGGCAGCTTCGACCGCGCCCGAACCGGAGTGGCGGTCCTGACTGCCGTGGCCGCGGCGGCGATTACGGTGTGCTTCTTCCACGGCCTGTCTCGTCACGGCTACCGCTTGCCCGATCAGCCAAACGACGATGGCACGCCTGAGGATCGGACACGGTTCATGGCCTTCACCACGATGCTCCTCGCGGCACTGAGCCTGGTGGGCACGGTGTATGTCGGCATCGCGACCATGGCGGTTGGAGGATGCCTGTGACCTTCACGCAGCACATGGCGTGGCACATGTTCCTCGTGGCGGTGGCAGCGCCGATCGTCGCCGCGATGATCAGGGGCACTCGGCTCGATCCGATGCGTGCGGCACCGGCGCTGTTCTCGCCGATCCTCGCGTGCCTGGTCGAATTCGTGGTCGTCTGGGGATGGCACCTCCCGCCGCCGCATGCGGCGGCACGACATTACGCTGCGTGGTTTGCGGCGGAGCAATTGTCTTTCGCCGCGGCGGCGCTGTTTCTCTGGATCGCGATCCTGGGCGGCAACGCACGCGAGCGAGCCGCGCGGGCCGGCACCGGCGTGATCGCGTTGGTGTTGACCTTCGCGCACATGACCATGCTCGGCGTGCTCATCGCGCTGGCGCCGCGTGAGTTGTATGGTCACGGCGCGGGCGGGCTGGTCGATCAGCAGCAAGGCGGCGCGGTGATGGTGCTCGCCGGAGCGCTGGCCTACCCGGCCGCCGCACTCTGGCTGTCGCGATCGCTCGTCGCCCCGCGAGCGGCCAGTGGAGAGGGCACGTGAGCCGCGCCAGGTATGTGCTCGTCGGTGCGGCTGGGTTGCTGATCGCGGCACTGGTCGTCCTTGGCGGCGTGATTCCGATTCAGGCCAGCTCCGGCCATTGGCGCGCCACCGCCTGGGTGCTCGATCTGATCAAGCGCCGATCGGTCCACACCTATTCGCGCCTGATTGTGCCCCCGCCGATCGAACAACCCTCGTGGATCGCGCGCGGCGCCGCACACTACGAGAGCGGGTGCCGGCAGTGCCATGGGAGTCCACTGTCGCCGCGACCTCCACTGATGATGCGCATTACGCCGCACCCGCCCGAACTGCCGCAGCGAATGGCGCGGTGGGACACGCGCGAGCTGTTTCAAATCGTGAAGCACGGCATCAAGTTCACCGCGATGCCGGCGTGGCCGGCGCCGCAGCGCGCCGACGAAATCTGGGCGATGGTCGCGTTCCTGCGCGCGCTGCCGAACCTCACACCGGGGTCCTACGGCCAGCTCGCGTTCGGCGGCACGACGACCTCCGACGGCGTGTCGGCAATCGAGCGATGCGCGCGTTGCCACGGGACCGACGGGATGGGACGTGGCGGTGACTTTCCGGTGCTCGCAGGCCAGCGGCCGGAGTATCTGCACAACGCGCTGCTGGCCTATCGCAGCGGGAATCGCCACAGCGGATTCATGCGACCCGAAGCCGCCGAGCTCGATGACCAGGCGCGGAAGGCAGTGGTGACCTATTTCGCGCAACTCCCGCGAATGACGATGGCGACGGCAGCAGGAGCAGGCCGAGGGGCTGATCTCGTCGCGTCCGGTCAGCCGGCACGCCAGGTGCCGGCGTGTTCGGAATGTCATGGACCTGCGGCGACCGACCGCAACCAGGCGTATCCCAATCTCGCCGGCCAGGACGCCCAATATCTCTTCGAGCAACTGGTGCTGTTCAGCGAGAACCGCCGCGGCGGGTCGCCATACGCACCGATCATGCAGGCCATCGCCGGCCGGCTCACCCGGGAACAAATGCGCGCCGCCGCCGAATGGTATGCGGCCGCCACCCCAGCCATGCCAACCGTTTCGGTACTGGCCCGTCCAAGGTAGTAGACAGTCCACTACCATGGTAGTAGGATGTCTATCACCTTATGGCGCGCCACTACCAGAACCGGATCGAACTGCTGCAGGGCACGCTTGACCTGCTGATCCTGCGCACGCTGCAGTGGGGGCCGCAGCACGGCCATGGGATTGCCGTGGCGATTCGTACCGGATCTGAGGACGTGCTGAAGGTCGAAGGCGGGTCGCTCTACCCCGCCCTGCACCGCCTCGAGAAGCAGGGCTGGATCGCGTCGACCTGGAAGATGACGGAAAACCAGCAGCGCGCCAAGTACTACCGGCTGACCCCGGCCGGCAAGCGGCAACTCGCATCGGAACGCTCCCGCTGGGGTAAGCTGGCGGGCGCCATCGCGCGGATCCTCGATCCCGCATAGGCAGGGCCACATGGCGTCGTGGTTAGAGCTGTTTCGCCGTTCCAACGCCGACCAGGATCTCGACGAGGAGATTCGCTTTCACCTCGAACAGGAAGCACAGTTGCGCCGCGATCGCGGCGCAACGCCGGAGGACGCGGCGCGCGACTCACGACGCGATTTTGGCAATGTCCTCCTGGTCAAGGAGACGACCCGGGACGTCTGGGGCGGCCGCTTGCTCGAGGATGTGGCCGGCGATGTGCGTTTCGGCATCCGCATGCTGGTCCGCACGCCCGTGCTCGCCCTTGCCGCGACGTTGTCGCTGGCCATCGGCATCGGCGCCAACACGGCGATCTTCACCGTGGTGAACGCAGTGCTGCTCCGCCCGCTCCCGTATCCGAACCCGCACGAGCTCGTCGGCGTCGTCCAGCGTCACGCGCAATTCGGACCCGAGTTGGCGACATGGCCGGACTTCACCGATTGGCGCGAGGGCTCGACCACCCTCGCGGCGGTCGGCGGCGCGTGGGGCGCGGCATACAACCTGACGGGCGTCGACGAGCCCGAGCGATTGGCCGGAGCGGCGGCCACACCAGGATTGTTCGAGGCCTTGCGCGTCGTGCCGATCATCGGTCGCCCGTTCACCGCCGACACGGATCAGGATCCCCACGTCGTCGTGATCGCCCACGATCTCTGGCGGCGCCGCTTCGCCGGCGATGCCGCCGTCGTCGGCCGCCGGGTCGAGCTCAACGGCCGTCCGCATACCGTGATTGGCGTCATGCCTGAGGGCTTTTCCTGGCCGCCCGCCACCGAACTGTGGGTGCCGTTCGTACCGGAGACCGGCATGAACCGCGGTTATCACCTGCTCCAGGTGGTAGGACGCCTGAAACACGGCGCATCGGTCGCTGCGACACAAGACGAGTTGTCGGTGATTGCGGCAGCGTCGGCGGCAGCGCATCCCGCAACCAATCGCGATTGGGGCGTGCAGGCGTCATCGCTGCTCGACGCAACGGTCAGCCAGGCGACGCGATCGCTGTGGATCCTGAGCGGCGCGGCCGCATGCCTACTGTTGATCGCGTGCGCGAACGTGGCGAGCCTGCTGGCGTCGCGGGCGGTCGCGCGCCGGCTCGAGCTGTCGCTGCGGAAGGCGCTCGGCGCCAGCCGCCGCCGCATCCTGCAGCAATTGCTCACCGAGAGCCTGGTGCTGTCGATGCTGGCGGGAACCTTCGGCCTCGTCATCGCCGCAATGGCGATTGACCCGTTGCTCGCGCTTACCTCGCTGCCGCGGGCCACGGAGGTGTCGATCGATCTTCGAGTGTTCGCACTCACGGTGCTCGCGGCGGTGATCACCGCATGCGCGATCGGCCTCGTCTCGGCAGCGGGCGCATCACGCGCGGAAGTGCGGGACGTGCAGGCCAATCGCGGCACCGCCCGAAGCGGCTGGTGGCGGCCGTCATTGCTGGTCGTGGAAGTAGCGGCCGCAGTCGTCCTGCTGGCCGGTTCGGGCCTGCTGATTCGGAGCTTCAATCGACTGAACCAGGTCGAAACGGGCTTCGACGCGGAGCGCCTGGTGACGATGAGATTCTTTCTACCCAGGGTCAGTTACCCGCCTGCCCGCAGCGTGCAGCTCTACGAGCAGATGATTGAGCGCGCCACCGCGTTGCCCGGAGTCGAAACCGCTGCCGCGGTCAGCGCGTTTCCATTCTCCGGCACCACCGCCAACGTGGTGTTTGCCATTCCATCGCAGCCGCCGTATCCGCCGGGCCAGGGCCCGAACGGCGCATTCGCGGCGGTGACTCCAGGGTTTTTCCGAACGATGGGCATGCGCCTCATCTCGGGAAGAAACATCGAGGCCACCGATCATGCGGAGGCGCCATTCGTGGCCGTCGTCAATCGCGCCATGGCGAATCGGTATTTCCCGGGCCAGGATCCGATCGGACAGACGATCCGTATTCTCGGCCCCCGTCCCCGCACCGTGGTTGGCATCGTCGAGGACGTGCGGCAGCGCAGGCTCGACTCCGCACCGGAGCCGGAGATCTACGTGCCGCACGCGCAATCCCCATTCGGCGGCATGTTCCTCGTTGTCCGTGCGGCGACCGACAGGCCCGAGCAGTTGATCGCGCCGCTACGCTCGGAGATCCGGGGCCTCGACGCCAACCTGCCGATCGCCAACGTGCAGACTGCTGATGAACTGCTGAATCGCACGCTGTCGTCGCGGCGTTTCAGCATGCTGCTCATTTCAATCTTCGGCGGCGCAGCACTGTTGCTCGCGATCGTCGGCATCTACGGCGTGCTGTCGTACGCCGTCGCGCAGCGGACTGCTGAAATCGGCATCCGGATGGCCCTGGGCGCGGCGCGAACTCACGTCCTGCGGCTGATGATCTGGCATGGGCTGTGGCCGGTTCTGGTTGGGCTGGTCATCGGCATCATCGCGGCGTCAGGCGTCACGCGCGTGTTGGCAAGCTCGCTCTTCGAAATTCAGCCGCAGGATCCCGTCACCTATGTTGGGGTGGCCTTCCTGCTGGCGACGACGGCGATGGCGGCGGCGTATCTGCCCGCGCGACGCGCCTCGCTGGTCGAGCCACGAACCGCACTTCAGTAGAACCCGGAACCCTGAAACCCTGGAACTTGGAACTTCCCTCTTCCTCTTTACGTCCCACAGGAACAACGCTAGACTCCTCTAACCATCCAACAGGAGCGATCAGTGGGCGAAACCAAGTCCGACATCCTGCAAGGCACGCTTGACCTGATGGTCCTCAAGACTTTGGACGCCATGGGCCCGATGCACGGCTATGGCGTCGCCCGCCGCATCGAACAGATCAGCGAAGAGGCCCTGCAGATCAACCAAGGCACGATTTATCTCTGCCTGATCCGGCTGGTGCAGAAAGGCTGGATCGATTCAGCCTGGGGAACCTCCGACAACAACCGCAAGGCGAAGTTCTATTCGATCTCGAAGGCCGGCCGGAAGCAGCTCGCGGCGGAAACCCGCAACTGGGAACGCGTGGCCGGCGTGATCGGGCGGGTGCTGCAGCTGGACGGGAAGAAATAGCCATGCTCGCCGCACTCAAGCAGTTCACGGCGCGCGCCCGCGCGATGTTCCGGAAGCCGGAAGCGGACCAGGATTTCGCGGAAGAGCTCGAATCGCACGTCGAGATGCTGACCGCGGACAACATTGCTCGCGGCATGTCTCCTGATGAGGCGCGGCGCGCCGCCCGCATCAGGCTCGGCGCGGCCTCGTCGCTCGCGGTGCAGCATCGCGACGCACGCGGCCTGCCGATCATCGACGACCTGTGGCAGGACCTCAAGTTCACCGCGCGCTTGATCGGGCGGGACCGCTGGTTCTCCGCGGCGGCGGTCATCGCCATCGCGCTCGGCATCGGTGCCAACACCGTTGGCTTCACGATCATCAACGCCGCCTTCATCCGTGGCTTTGCGTTCGAGGAGGCGGATCGGCTGTACGCGGTCTCCTGGCAAGCAGGCGGCGGCCGCCGCTCGCCTGGCATCGCAGAACTCGAAGAGTGGCGCGCGCAGGTGCCGGCTTTCTCAGGTATGGCCGGATATGTCTTCGGTGCCATCAACATCAGCGACGACCTGGCCATGCCCGAACAGACGCAGGGACTGTGGGTCACCGCGAATCTCTTCGATGTGCTGCGTCAACGGCCGCTGATTGGCCGGACGTTCAGCGCCGCCGACGAGCGTCGTGATGCTGAACCGGTCGTCGTCATCGGCTACGCCATCTGGAAGAACCGGTTCAACAGCGACCCGTCGGTGCTCGGCGGGACGCTCCGCATCAACGGCACGCCCGCGACGATCATCGGTGTGATGCCGGAGCGAATGAAATTTCCTGACAACAGCGAACTGTGGGTGGCCTTCGTCCCCACCGATGCGCAACTGGCCAGGACGTCACGACCGCTCGGCACGGTGATCGCGCGGCTGGCCGACGGCGAGTCGCGCGAATCGGCCACGGCGCAGATGGCCGCCGTCGCGCAGCGCATCAAAACGAGTCATCCGGACGAGACGAAAGCGTTCTCCGGCATTCGCGTCGAGACGATGATCGAGCGTTTCCTTGGCGGCGCGGTGCGGCCGATGTTCATCACCGTGATGGGCGCGGTCATGTTCGTGCTGCTGATTGCCTGCGCCAACGTGGCGAGCCTGCTGCTGTCGCGATCGATCTACCGCTCTCGCGAGATCGCCGTCCGCTTCTCGATGGGAGCCACCCGCTGGCGGATCATGCGCCAACTGCTGGTGGAAAGTGTCGCGCTCGCCAGCTTGGGCGGCCTGATCGGTCTTGGGCTGTCGACTTTTGGGGTAAGGGCCTTCGACGCCGCGGTCCAGTTGTCGCAACCGCCGTACTGGTTGACGTTCACGATCGACTACCGGGTACTGGCGTACGTCGCCGGGTTGTGTGTGGTCACCGGCGTGTTGTTCGGAATGGCGCCGGCGCTGCACATCTCGAGGAGCAATCATCACGATACGCTGAAAGAGGGCGGCCGCGGCGCCACCGGTGGCCGGCGTGCCGCACGGTTCGCCAACGGACTGGTGGTCGCCGAACTGGCGCTCACGATCGTCTTACTGTGCGGCGCCGGACTCATGATCCGCAGTTTCGCCGTGTTGTATTCGGCTGATCCAGGCATCGAGCTCACCGGCCTCGCACGGATGCGCCTGCAACTGCCGCCGTCTAAGTACCCCACCCTCGAGGATCGCCATCGCTTCTTCGAACAGCTCGCGCCCCGTCTGGGCGCCATCGCCGGCGTGTCCGGCAGCGCGGTCACCACCGGCGTGCCGCCGCTCGATGGTGGTGAACGCGTGGTGGAGATCGCGGGCCGGCCGATGATTGAAGGCGTGCCGCACATGTTCGTCGGCACCGTCGCGAGCACGCCAAGCTATTTGGCCGTCCTCGGCGTGCCCGTGCTGCGCGGGCGCGATTTCAACGAGGCTGACGGCCGGGCCGGCAACGAGACGGTGATCATCAACCAGACGATGGCCGAGCGGTTCTTCAGTGGCGTGGACCCGATCGGGCGCCAGCTGCGATTCGCTCCGGCTAACGACAGCACGGCGACGCCGACGGAGGCCTGGCGGACCGTGGTCGGCATCAGCCGCGACGTCCTGCAGGGCTCGGCCGAAGACGCCTTTCGCAATTCCGTCGTCTACCTGCCGCTTCGTCAGGAAGCGCCGCGCACGGCGTCGGTGCTGATTCGCAGCACGCTCCCGCCGGAGGCGGTGATGGCCGACGTGCGCCGTGCGGTGCAATCATTGGACCCCGATCAGCCGGTCTTTACGATTCAGACCGTCGCGGCCGTTTTTGCCGAAGAGCGCCTGATCTACCAGATTTTCGCAACCCTGTTCGCGGTGCTGGCGGTGATTGCCCTGGTGTTGTCGTCGGTCGGCCTCTACGCCGTGACCGCCTATGCGGTGACGCAGCGCACACAGGAGATCGGCGTGCGCATGGCGATTGGCGCGCAGCGCTGGCAGGTGTCGTGGCTGTTCCTGCGCCGCGGTCTCGCCCAACTGGCGGTCGCGATGGCGATCGGTCTGCCGGCCGCACTCGGATTCGCGATGCTCGCGCGCTTCCGGCTCGTGGAGATCGAGCCCTCCGATCCGGTGACGATGATTGCGATCGTGGTCGTGCTGGCGAGCGTCGCGCTGGCGTCGTGCCTGATTCCAGTGAGGAACGCCGCGCGCGTCGATCCGGTTGTCGCTTTGAGAGCCGACTGATCATTATCAACATTGTCCGGTAGACAACTCTTAGACAATCGCTAGACATCTTTTGACACGGGCCGCTCTGCCCGCGGCGGTATCCTCCGCCACGTAACGGAGGAGGCCCACATGGCGGTCACGGCACGTCACGTTCTTATTGGCACCATCCTCACGCTGTTCATTTGCTCGCCCGCGGCGGCACAGCAGCGCGGCTCGATCGCCGGCAAAGTGCTGGATGCCGGCGGACTACCGCTCCCAGGCGCTACGGTGAGCGTCTCCGAGCAGAGCACCGGCTTCACACGCACCGTCGTCACCGCCGACACCGGCGCCTACTCGGTCCCGAACCTGGAGCCCGGCGTGTATACCGTCGTGGTCGAGATGCCGGGGTTTGCAGGCATGAAGCAGACCGACGTGCGGCTGAGCTCGGGCCTGAATATTCCCCTCGACATTCACATGCAGGTCGCCGGCGTGCGCGAAGAGGTGACCGTGACCGCGCAGACACCGCTGGTCGAAACGTCCAGCAGCCAGATCGGCGGCACCCTGTCGAGCCGGGAGATCGAGGACGTGCCGTCGAACTTCCGCAACTTCACGGCACTGACGCAGCTCATCCCCGGCATCACGCCGAATCCCGCCGCGTCGACGTTCGAAGGCGGCCAGGTGGTGGCCAACGGCACGCCGTCGCAACAGAACGTCTACCTGCTCGACGGCATGTACAACAACGACGACCGGCTGGGCGGCAGCCAGGGCACCCAGGTGCGCGTCGTGCTCGATAACATCCAGGAGTACCAGGTGCTGTCGAACTCTTACAGCGCGGAGTACGGCGGCGGCGCGGGCGCCATCATCAACATGGTCACGCGCGGCGGCACCAATAATTTCAACGGCCGCGTATATACCTACTTCCGCGACGACAAATTCAACGCCCGCAATGCGTTCCTTCCGGACGCAGCGCCAAAACCGGAGGAGCGGACGTTGCAAAGTGGGTTCGGGCTGGGCGGGCCGATCGTCCGCAACCGCGCACATTTCTACTTCACCCTTGAACACGACAGCGAGCAGATCGCCGGATTCAAGCGCTTCCCTCCCGCGGCGGCGCCGCTGGCAACCGACATGCTCGGTGAGTTCTCGGTCGACGCGAACAACTACTTTGCCCGCGGCGATCTGCAGGTCACCAAGAATCACTTCTTGAACGTGCGCTGGCTTCTCGAAACCGCACCAACCCGCGGCGAGGGCTTCAACACCAACAACGCCACCATCGACGCGCAGACGTGGGAAGGCGACTGGGACCATATGATCACCGGCACCTTTACCAGTGTGCTCGGCGATCGGGGGTCCAACGTGATCCGCGGCGGCCGCATCGGCGAGGAGCTGGCCACCGGCGCGCAGACGTATTTCGACGACGACGTCAACTTCATCGGCTTCGCCGGCCGCGATCCGCTGACGATTGGACAGTTGAACAACCACCCGAGCTACCTCACCGGCAAGGGCGGCTCGATGGTGCGGACGGTGATTCGCACGTACGTCCTCGACGAAGCCTTCAGCTACTTCCTGCCGCAGATGGCTGGCGAGCACAACTTCAAGGCCGGCGGCGGGATCAGCTTCAACCAGATGCCGCCGCGCACCACCGTTGACTCCGGCACCTTCATCTTCCGCGGCGACGCGCCCTATAACCCCGCTGACGCCTCCACCTACCCCACGCAGTTCGACATTACGTTAGGGCCGGAAGGGTCGAACGGGTTCGACGTGTATTCCAAAGATCAGCGCTACTACTTCTTCGTCGAGGATAAGTGGGCCGTCGGCAACAACCTCACGCTGAACCTCGGCGTGCGCTACGACCATCAACAGCACACCCCGGCCAGCAAGAACGACTTCGGACCGCGGTTAGGTTTCGCGTGGGACGTGCTCGGCACCGCGCGCACGGTTGTGCGCGGCGGCGCCGGCAAGTTCTACGCGTATGTGCCGGTGGTGCTCGACTTGACACACCAGCAGCAGCAACTGGTGACGCTGTTCCCCGTCGTCACGGTGACCGATCCGCTCAGCGCCGTGCTGCGCCCGGACGTCATTGCCGATTCGAACGGCAACATGGGCGTTGCCGCCTTGAGCGCGGCCGGACAGGCCGAGCTGAACCGCCTGCGCACCTCCGCGTTCAATCGCAACCCTCGCCTCGATAGCGCCGATCGCCAGATGGGGTACCAGTGGTCGTGGAGCATCGGCGTCAACCACCAGTTGTTCGACAACGCCGCCATCGGCATCGACTACGTGGCGAACGCCTCGCGCGATCAGATTGGCGTGGTCGACATCAACGAGCCGGTCAACGGCGTGCGGCCGGGGGTGGACGTGTTCGATCCGACCGGGGAGTTGATCCCCCCCGAGGCGCGCGGCGTCAATTTCCAGCGCGTGCTGCAGACGCAGACCCGCGACGAGTTCGATGGCAATTACCAGTCGCTGCAGGTGTCGTTCATTCGCCGCATGGCCAACCGCTGGAGCGGCCGCCTGGCCTATACGGTGCAGGAAAGTCACTACGTCGGGATCGGCAATCCCGATGCCCGCCGCGTCTGGCTCGACAACGACATCCGCGCCGACTCCGGACTGTTCACCTCGGATCGCCGCCAGGGTACTCGCCGCCAGCGGCACCATCAACCCATGGAGCACGCTGACGTTCGCCGCGGTGGTGAGCGCAATCGGCGGCGCGCCGATCAACGAAACCGTCGGCACCGACGTCAATCGCGACAACGACAACAACGACCGGCCGATCCGCGGCGTCAATGACGGCACCCGTGCCATCGTGTCGGAGGTCGACGACCAGGGCCGCGCCGTGATCAACGGCCTCGAGGGTCCGGGATCGTTCCTGATCGACGCCTCGTTCCGCTACCAGATCCCGTTGAACAAGGGCATCGAGAGCATCGACTTGTTCTACGACATTTTCAACCTGACCAATCGCACCAACTATGTGCCGCCGACGGGCAATCGCGCGTCATCGACGTTCATGATCCCGACCGCGGCGCAGTTCCCTCGGCAGATGCAGTTTGGCCTGCGCGTGCGCTTCTGATGCCGCGATCACAAAGGAGGACTATCGTGACGAAAACACTAGCCGGCGCGGTCGTGACGCTCAGCCTGGCGCTGGGGATTGCGGCCTTTGGGCAGATGAAACCGGACAAGGGCGGCGGTGACGAGACCGGACCGTACAACCTTGTGGCCGGGTGGCCGCAGAACTATTGTGGCGCCGGCCACGTGATCGGCTCGACGGCCGGCATCTGGGCCGAAAGCGCGGACCGCGTCTACATCTTCAGCCGCGGTTGCCTGCCGGCAATCAAGGAAGAAGGCGGCGCCGCCAATAGCTTCATCCCGACCCGCAACGCGTCCGGATACGACATGTCTCAAAAGGATCCGGCGCGCCACCCGCGCTGGGATCATGTGTTCAATGTCGTTGACCGCAACGGCGCGCTGATCGAATCGTGGGAACAGCACAACAAGCTGTTTGTCCGGCCGCATCGCATCCTGGTCAACCCGTACGACCCGGATCGGCATGTCTGGCTGGTCGACGACGGTGCGCACGCCATCTACAAATTCACCCGCGACGGCAAGAAGCTGGTGATGACGCTCGGCACACCCATGCAGTCGGGCAACGACGCCACCCACTTCGCGCGTCCCACTGACGTCGCGTGGCTCCCCGACGGCACGTTCTTCGTGAGCGACGGCTACGTCAACACGCGCGTGGTGAAGTTCGACCGCAACGGCAAGTTCATCATGACGTGGGGACAGCCGGGCAACCCGCCCAACGAGACGCGTCCCAGCTACATGAATACGGTGCACGCCATCGCGATCGACAAGAACCGCAAGATCTACATCAGCGACCGTGCCAATTCGCGCGTGCAGGTCTTTGATGAGAACGGCAAGTTCCTCGACGCCTGGCC
The DNA here is from genome assembly GCA_963784445.1 of uncultured Acidimicrobiia bacterium. Lineage (GTDB taxonomy): Bacteria > Acidobacteriota > Vicinamibacteria > Vicinamibacterales > UBA2999 > 12-FULL-67-14b. The sequence continues at coordinate 1,176,469 of CAWARO010000006.1, forward strand.
GAATGTGCGGCGGCCGTATTCATTTCTGCTGACCGAGGATCAGCACCTGTGGGTCGCCGATGGCATCACGCAGAAGTTCACGAAGTTCGACTTGAACGGCCGGTTGTTGTATTCGTGGGGAACGTTTGGTGCGTTTCCGGGTGGCTTCTGGGGCGTTCACCAGTTCCATACCGACAGCGACGGCAACCTCTACACCGCCGACGTGCACGTCGGCCGTCCGCAGAAGTTCTCGCCCAAGCCCGGCGCCAACCCGGCGAACCTGATCGGGCGCTACATGCGAGGTTCGACGAACTAAAAAACGAGGGCGGGACCTCCCCCGCCCTCGTTTTTGATTTTTCATTTTCAATTTCTAATTTAACTTTGCTTCACTGGATACCGAAGCTCCTGCCCGATCAGCTTCGTCTTGTCGGCGTTTGGCTTCGGACGGAACTTCTGCACGCGGCCGCCGAACACCTCAGCGGTATAGAAGTTGCCTTCCTGATCGACGGTCATCGAGTGCGGCCCATTGAGCTGCCCCGGCTGCCCGCCCAGACCGCCCCACCCGTACAGGTACTTGCCGTTGAGATCGTACTTGAGGACGCGCATCGTGCCGCCGTCAACGACCCACAACATCTGATCGGTGGTGATCAAGTGTGCGTACGGCGATGAGCGCACGCCGGTCGTGAACATGTCGAGGAACTTGCCCTCCAGGTCGAACACCTGGAAGCGGCGATGGCCCCGATCGACCACGAACAGCCGACGGTCCTTGCTGATCTGGATACTGTGCACGGTGTTGAACTCGTTCGGCCCGGGGTTGTTCGGATCTTTCGGCGGGCCGCCCCAGTCCTTGATGAACTTGCCATCCTTGTCGAACTTCGCCACGCGCGTGCCGCCGTAGCCATCGCTGATAAAGAAGGTGCCGTCCGGCAGCCAGTCGATGTCGGTCGGCCGATCGAACAGTTTCCCGGCGTCGCGGCCGCGCTGGCCGACGGTGCCCAGCGTCAACACCAGCTTGCCGTCGTTGGTGAACTTCCAGATCACGTGCTGCTGGTCGTCGATGATCCACACATGTTTGGCGGCGTCATAGGGATTCATCTTGATCTTGTGCGCGCCGCGGCCACACGCGGTCTGCGAGAACATCTTCTCCATGAACGGCCAATCCTGGACGAGCTTGCCGTCGCGGTTGACCACGATCACGGAGTGATGCCAACGCCGCTCCCAGCCACGCTTGGCGACCGGCTCACACGTGGCGCTCAGGCCATCCGTGTTGCCGGTGGCGTTGCCGCGCGACGGCGTGAGCAGCGCGTACGGTGTCCAGGGTTTGGCCTTCTCCGGCAGCGGCAACTCACCGCGCTGCGCGATCCAGATGCGGTCGGGTGTTTCCGCATACACCGCGCCGACCGATCCCCACGTCCAGCCGTCATGCTTGACGCCGTCCGGTCCGTCGGGCAGCGGCTGCGGCCAGTTCGGCACCACTTCGTAGTGGCCGAACTCCTCCTGTCCTCCCTTGTCCTGATCGATTGCCGCGGGCGTCAACACGATCGCCGCGACCACCATCACGATTGCCGACGCGAAAGCACGCATAGCTTCCTCCTTTACTTGATCAACGGCGGCGTGGCGGGCCGCAGTCCGCGGTAGACGAACTTCTGAACGCGTTTGCCTTCGTAGGTTTCACCGATAAACAGGTTGCCGCGCGAGTCGGCGGCCTGCACGTGCGCGCCGTAGAACTGCCCCGCCCACCGGCCGGCTTGTCCGAAGGCTCCGACCACTTCGAGCGTGTCTCGCCGCAGCAGCCAGATCTGCTGGTTGGTCCCGTCGTTGACGATCAGGTAGGTCTGCGCCGGATCGATCGAGAAGCTCAGGTCCCACACCGATCCGCTGCCCAGCGTCTGTTTCGCGACGAACGCTTCCTTGACGAAGGTGCCGTCCTTGCGGAACACCTGGAGCCGATCGTTGGTGCGATCGCAGACGTAAACGAGGTTGTCGCGCGAGATGCGGACGGCGTGGACAATCCGGAACTGCGGCGCCGGCGGCCCGTCCGGATCGTATTGGCTCGGGCGGTTCTCGTGCTGCACCGCGCCGCTGAACGGGCTCGGCAGCCGCTCCCCGGCGCGGGTGAAATAGCCATCGTCGGGACGTTTCCCGTAAGCGCCCCAGTGGCGTTTGTACGCACCGCTGGTTGCGTCGAACACGATGACGCGATGGTTCACGTATCCGTCGGCCACGTAGAGCTCGTTGGCGTCGCGATCGATGGTCATGCTCGCCACTCCGCCGAGGTTTTCCGTGTCGTTGCTGCCCCGGCCTTGTCCCTTGCGCCCGATTTGCATCAGGAAGCGGCCGGCCCGGGTGAACTTGAGAATCTGGGCGTCCTTTTCGCCGCCGCCGCCGAGCCATACGTGCTCGTGGTCGACGTAGATGCCGTGCTCGAGGTCGGGCCATTCGTAACCGGCCCCGGCGCCACCCCACGATGAGATCAGGTTGCCCTGTTGATCGAATTCCAGAACGGGCGGCGCAGCACGCCAGATCGACCGCGTCTCGTTGGGCTGCAGCGTCGAGGGGCGGTGAACGATCCAGACGTGATCTTGCGCATCCACGGCCACACCGGCGACGGCGCCGAGCAGCCATTGATTGGGCAGCGGCTTCGGCCAGGCCGGGTCGACCTCGTAGGCCGGCGCCATTCGCTCGGCCTGGGAGGCGGATACCAGGACAGCGGTGCTGAGGACGAGGGCCGCGAGCCGCGCGATGCGCAAGGGCATGGTGGCCGCACGGTACATCAGGCGCGGCTGGCGGTGCGGGTAAAAGTATGTCTCGGAAATGTCTGCGGATTGTCTATCAGCGCCTAATCGGTGTTAATCGGTGGCCGTCCACGGCAGGAGCTGATAGCCGCTGCCATGGACGGTGACGATGAAGCGCGGGTTGTGCGGGTCGTGTTCGAGCTGGGTGCGCAGCTTCGCGACGTAGTTGTCCACGGTGCGCGTGACCGACAGCTGGTGATAGCCCCAGACGTCCTTCAACAATTGCGTGCGGCTCACCACTTCGCCGCGATGCGCGATGAGATAGCGCAGCAGCTCGAACTCGCGGGCAGAGAGCGGCACGCGGCAGCCGGCACGGGTCACCAGCCGCTGCCGTAGCCGCACCGTCACATCGCCGAAGCTGAACTCCTCGCTGCCGGCGGAGTGCCAGTCGTCGCGCCGAACCTGCGCGCGGACGCGCGCCAGCAGCTCGCGGACGCTGAAGGGCTTGCGAACGTAATCGTCGGCCCCCAAATCGAGTCCGCGCACGCGATCGCGCTCATGCGTGCGCGCGGTCAGCACGATGATCGGCACATGGGTGCCGATGCCGCGCAGGCGCTCGCACACCTCGAAGCCGCTCATGCCGGGCAACATGACGTCCACCAGCAGCAGCGAAAACGCCTGCGTGCCAAACACCGACATGGCTTCCTCGCCGGACGCAACGGCGGTCACGCGATAGCCCTCGTATTCGAGGTTATCGGTGAGCATCGCGCGCATGCCCGGCTCGTCTTCGATCACCAGCACGTGTCGCGGGTCGTGAGTGCGCCCGGGGTCGCCGATCATGATGCCGCCTCGGAGGGCTCAGCCGGGAGCGTGGCATCGGCGGCCCGCTCGGACACGTCGAGCGGCAGCCTGATGGTGAAGGTGCTGCCGTGTCCTGGTGTGCTCGCGACGTCGACCGTCCCGCGGTGGGCCTGGATCAATTCCTTCACGAGCGGCAGCCCGAGCCCGAACCCGGGACGCTGGGTCCCGGACGGCCGATAGAACCGCTCGAAAATGCGTTTGTGGTCGCGCGGCGCGATGCCCACACCGTGGTCGATGACCTCAACCACCGCGAAACCGCGTGCCGAGCTCACTCGCACGGCGATGGCCTTGTTGTTGGCGGAATACTTCACCGCATTGTCGAGCAGGTTGGCGAGGACCTGCTCGAGCGCGGCCGGGTCGGCGCGCACGAACATCGCCGGCGCTCCTTCGTCCTGGACGTCGAACGAATAACCCTGCGCCGACAGTCCATGCGCAAACGCCGCCACGGTTTCGCGGACCAGCGCGCCGAGATCGGAGCGCTCGAACTCGTAGTCGCGGTTCTGCTGCACGCGCGAGAACTCGAGCACGCGCTGCACCAGCGACGAGAGCCGTGCCGCTTCCGCGTGAATCGTGCGCAGGTACTCGGCGAAACGCTCGGGCGAGCGCACCCGGTCCATCTCGAGCGTTTCGGTGGCGGCGCTCAGCAGCGACAGCGGCGTCTTCAACTGATGTGAGACGTGCGCCACAAAATCGGTCTGCATGCGCGCGAGCTCGGCCGAGCGGCGATGCGCCTGGATCGTGAGCGCCAGCGCCATCAGTAGCAGGATCACCGACAAGAAGGTCGCACCGTACCCATCGGTGAGGCGCCACCATCCGCTCGCCTGCGGCGGCAGACTCACTTCGATCGCCCAGTCTTTCGGCGCGACGCCCGCCGACAGCCGCGACTGAATCTCGTCTGCCGGATAAAACAACATCGGAAACGAGGTCTTGGTCCCATCCACACCGTCGCCGCGATGGCCGTACACCACCGCGCCGGTTTCGTCGGTGACTCTCAGTTGCAATGGCAATCCGGCACTGCGGCGTGCCGCCACCGGTCGCAGCCGGGCGCCGAGCGGATCCGCGAACAGCTGCTCACGCATCTGCGAAGGCTCGACTACGAACCCGAGCACCGCGAAGTACCTCGAGACGCCGCGCATCCGTCCAGAACAATCGCAAGAACACTTGATGCGTCGATGTGGGGGCGAGGCGCTCAGCGGCCACGTAAATCTGCTGCGATGGCGCATGATGGCGCGCGAGTTCGAAAATCGCCGGGCCCAGGATCGGGTCGGTCGCGGCGGCGCCGTTGCGGCCGTAGAACATGACTTGTCCCGGGTGAGCGGACTCCGTCTTGGCGTGCCACGCAAAAAATCGCTCGACGTGCGGATACGTGGCGAGCCCGGTCGCAAATTGCGCCGCCACCAGGTCAAGGCGTCCGGCGCGAAGCTCCGGGTGGTTCACCGCGGTCAGCGTGTCGAACACCGGGCCATCGAGCGTTCGGCGAAGTTCCGCCGCGATGTCGGCCGCCGACTGTTCGCTGACCTGTTTCAGGATGACCCGCGTCTGTGATTGCAGCGTCGAGATGGCCCGGTACTGGAGGAACAGCACCAGTCCCGCCGCGCAGATCGTCGCCGCGATGGCGCAAACCATCGGCGACGGCCAGCGGGAAAATGTCAACATCCTCACGGCGACGCTCGGGTCGGCACGAACCTTACGTGCCTCGCGCGCCCGTGTCAAGACGCGAGCTCAGCCTTATTGCATCAATGTTCGATTGAGTACCGCGGCGAGCCGCACTCCAGCTAGCGCCAGGCGCTCGTCGACGACGCCGATGTGGCGGCGGTAATATCCTTCGTCGATGTTGGTGTTCGGCTTCACCAACGCTTCTTTCGCGAGCCGGAACGATTGCTCCGCCCATTGCGCCGGCGCGCCGGCCGGCTGCGCACCCCAGCCCTTGTCAACGATCAGTTTCTGAAGCTGCGCCAGGTAAGCGCGGTCGTCGAGGTTACGGCGGGCGATCAATCGGCCGTCCCACACCGAGTGCAGGTTGCAGGGAAACGGTTTTTCGCCGGGGTCGCTGCAATTGGCCTCACCGAACAACCGCACCTGCACATCGTTGCCGCCGCGGCCGACTCCGATGGTGTGAAACGGCTGGTGCAAATCGCCGATGAAGTGGACGAGGAACTTCATCGCCGTGGCACGATCGGCGCGATCGAGAGTCACGTCGGCAAGGCGTTGCTCCCAAAAGAGGATCCGATCGACGGCGCAGTCGCGCCAGCGATCGGCGCGTGCGCCGGCCGCGATGCCGGCGGCGCGTGGACAATCACGATCGCGATCGTAGGCAGACGCACCAGGCGGGATGTTCAAGAAGTGCCAGCCGTAGGTCTGCTGTTGATCGGTCCTAATCGTGTCAGCCCAGTTCGCCACGTCGCCGAGCGTCTGGCCATCGAGCAGCCACGTGACGTTCTTCTTCGCAACCGGCGTCAACCGCTCCGCCGCAATCAGTCCGACGAGCCGATGGCCCTGGCCACCCCACGCGCCCAATGAAGGCGCCGCAATCACGATCACGATTGCCGCAAGTCCCGACAGCACTCTCTGCATGTGTGAAAAAAGTATGACACCGATCCGTGTCCTTTCACCGTGGTGTCCCTTGGAACCCGGGGAGGCTAGCGTCCAAACAACTTGACCCGCGCCAGCTTCAGCGTGGCGGTTAAACGCTCGGATTCGGCGATCGCTACTTTCCGGCCGCGATCGGTCAGCCGGTAATACCGCCGCCGCTCGTCATCAAGCGACGGGTCGGGACGCTCGCGGGTCTCCTCGATGAGGCCATCGTCGAGCGCGCGCTTCAAGACGCTGTAGAGCGTGGTGGCCCGCAGGGTCACTTCGCCGTTGGTGCGTCGCGCCACGTCTTTGCCGATGGCATAGCCGTGCTTGTCGCCATCGGCCAGCGCGACCAGCACTTCCCACAGGCTCGGCGACAGCGGCAAGTACGGCTTCGGGTCAAATAGCGCCATGGGCGTCATACTATACCCGACTCGGTAGTAGTTAATCAGATTTTGCGGCGATCGATCCGGACTCGGCAATGACGAGTCGGCGCCCGTGCAGCGCGGCGAAATGGCGGGCGTCGAGCCGGAGGGCGATCGGCGTCGGATGGCCCATTTCCCTGGCGACGATGAGTCCGAGGAGCAGGATCGCGTCGGGCTCGTGCAGGATCACCGCGGCTGGCGCAATGCCGGCGTGCACGAGCTCGAGGAGGATCGCCGCCGCGGATGACGAGCCAATCGTGGCGGGAATCAGCAACACGCGTCCATGGATGCGCTGACCGTACTCGGGATGACGAACGTCGGCGATTTCGGCGGTCTTGGGATTGACGCCGCCCCAGAAGCTGATCGGCGCGGTCAGCGCGAGCGCCGTCGCCTCGACGGCGCCGCCAGGCAACAGCACCTCGGCCTGCACCGTCACGGTGTTCCCCCCATGATCGGCTTTCCCGCAACGGCGCTCTCCACGCACTCCGCCAGCGAGGCGTACAACACCGAGTAGCCGGTATTTGCCGGAGCGTAGTGCGCGAACTTGCCAGAGTTGGTCATCAGGATGGCGCCCGGTTTTTCCGGAAGGATCGGTGTGACCACCACGCAGGTATCCGCGACAATCACCACGCCGCTCGCCTCCAACTCGGCGCGGTGGCCATCACGCTCGAGGATTTGCAGCACGTGTCGGCCAGTGCAGGCATAGAGCGGCACGGCGAGCCGGCGGCCGCGCAGGCGGGAGCGCAACCGGTCGAATTCCTCGAGCGACAGATGCGGGCTGCCAATCGCAACGGCGTCGATGCGATCCGCGGCCTCGGTGGTGGACAGGCGGCGTTGCGCGTCGCGCACCATCTCGGGCGTGACGCGAATGCGCTCCCGAGGCGGCCGGTGGCCAAGTGCGGTTGCTTCATCCGGCGCTTCCGGCGTGGTGCCGGCCACGTGAAAGAGCGCCACCGAACCGCTCGACGCCGCCGTGGCCCCGAACGCCTTGAGGATGTCCTCCCAGGGCCGCATCCGGAGGCCGGTGATCACGCCAATCGCGTTGCCAATCACTCGTCCATAGAGATTGCCCAGCACCGGCCACGCGACGTCGGACCTGAGGAAGGCTTCGTCCAGGTCCGAGACGTCGAACACCACGGTGGCATGGCGGTTTTCAGTGCGATGCAACCCGTAGTCGGGCGCGCGGCCGGCAATCGCGCAGGCGATGTCGAGGAAATCACCGTAGCGATTGGTGCGGGCGCCGAGCACCGAATTGCAGAAGGCGACGGCGTTGGATTCGCCCCAGGCGACCTGGCTGCCGAGTCGCGGCCGATGTCCCGCCTGATACGGTGCGCAGGTCCACGTCGGCTCGCAGCCGAGCTGACGGTAGGCCTGCATCATGCGCGTGGCCATCGCGAGTTCGTGTGGCGGAAGCTGATTGCGCGAGCACCCGGTGAGATCGATCGCGCCCACGTTGAGGGTGGCTCGAACGGAGACCTTCGCGCCGCCGGCGACGAGTCGTTCAGCGAAGAGCGTTCCGGAATCTCCGTGATAGAGGGCGCCGTCGATGTGCGCGGATTCGATCGGCAGCAGGTGTTGCGCGCCCATCAGCCGCGCGGTTTCAGCGACGATCCGCATCGCCATGGCCGCGCCCTCGCCGCGCGCACCGCCGGCAATCGCGCGTTCATCGTCTGTGAGGATTACGGCCACGGCCGTAGTGTATTTCTAGAAGCCCACGCGGAAACCGAGATCGAACTGCCAGCGTGGACGCGGGCCGTCGAGTGCGCGGACCCAGCCCACCTCGAGCGGCAACCCGCCGGCGTTCGCGCGAATGCCGCCGCCGATCGAGCTGATCCTCGTCCGCCGCGATCCCAAGTCCCCTTCCCCGGATCCCGAGATCATCCCGGCGTCGGCAAACAGGAACGCGTCGATTGGAAACATGCCGTATTCGATCTGCCGCGACAGCAATCCCCAGATCGGGAAGCGGACTTCGAGGTTGCCGACCAGCATGCGGTTGCCCAGCAGATCATCGCCGCACACGCGCGTGGAGTCGGGACGGCAATACTGCAGGTCCTGCCGGTGACCGCGGACGAAATAGCTGGACCCAAGGTAGCTCGGTAGCAACCGCGGATCGTTGCCGTCATCGCCGTAACGCCCGGTGTGCACCAACCGCGCCGCCAGCGTGAACGGCTTCACCGGCATCAGGTAACGACGAACGTCGGCGACAACAGTGGTATACGACAGATCTCCCACAGCGGGCGCCACTTCGAGACGGTAGCGCGAACCCATGAGTGGGCCCGTCGGGCCAAACACCGTGGTATCGCGCACCAGCGCCGCGCCGGCCTCCGCCACCGTGGTCGGTGCGCCGCCGCGCGATTCGACCTGCTCGCTTTCCAGCACGCGGCCGGTGGCCACCGACGAGATTTGCAATCGCTGATCGCTGTGATACGCAGCGTGGCGCACGCCCGCGAACATCTCGAGGCGCAATCCGCGACTGAAGGGATAGGCCAGCAGCGCCGCACTCCGCAACTGCATGCGCTGGAAATATTCGGTTTGCTTCCGCAATGCGGATTCGCCGGCATGCTGGATGGCTTCGGACGTGCGGAACCGCGCGATGCCCGGCTCCAATTCCGCGACCGCACCCCACGTCCAGCGGCGCTCCTGGTTCAGGAAGCGAACCTCGAACGCGGCATCACGCAACCGGTTGCCGATCTGCACCGCGGCGCCGAGTTTCCGTTCACCCAGCATGTCGCCGAACAGCAGCGCGCCGCCGACACGGACGAAGGTGCCGAACGCACCACCGCCGGAGCTGAGGTACGGCTGGCCGATGCCTTCGAGCTTCAGCCGCGGCTTGTAGTCGAGGCCTCGCATCGCCTCCACATCGGGCAGTCCGGTCTGGTGATCGGCCAGCAAGCGGTTGATCCGGCCAAACGCGCCGTCCATATCGGCCGCAGGCGCGGCAATCGTATACGTGCCCTCGATGCTGTGCTCATTGGCGTCGGCCTTGGCGCGATCGAGCACCACCAGCCGCGGCCGGCCGTTCTTGTAGACGGTGAACGCAATGGTCGAACCATCCGCCGATACCGACAGCGCCGGCCCCGTGGGCGTAATGCCGCTGACGCCGGTGGAGACGTGGGTCACTCGCCGGACCGCGGACGATGCGAGATCGACGCGCAGGACATTCGCCGCGCCGTCAACGTCGCCGACGAAATAGAGATCGCGATCGCCGGCCGACCATTGCGGATTGAGATGCGTGCCCGCGAGTCCGAGGTCCACGTGTCGGGCCCGATTGGTGGCCACGTCGATGATCGCCAGCTGGGGCCGGCCGATCGTCAGCGTCGATAGATCGCTCGAGAACCGTTCGGTGACAAACGCAATGCTGCGGCCGTCGTGCGACCACGCGGGTTGGAAATCGGCAAACGCATCATCGGTGAGCTGGCGGAGCGAGCCGGTGGCGACCTCGGTCACATAGAGATCAGTCCACCCACCGGCCAGCGCCGAGAACGCAATCAACCGCCCATCGGGCGACCACGTCGGGGACAACACCTGGCCGACAGTCGAAAAGATGATTTCGCGATCGCCGGTGCCCTGGCCGACATCGACGAGCAGGAGTGCCGCGCGTCCCTGCCGCACCGCCGCAAAGGCAAACCAGCGCCCGTCGGGGCTCCACGCTCCGGCCGAGCGCAATGGCTGCAAGCTATCGAACTTCGCGCTCGCCGCCGTGGTGGCCAACTTGCGAATCACCTGACCGGTTCGAACATCAGACAGGAACAGATCGAGAGAGAGGCGATCGTGCTCCGAAAAGAACACCGCCCGCGTGCCATCGGGACTGACCGACGGCCCGATCTGCATGCTGGCGCGGCTCCAGATCGGAAAACGATCCTTGCCCTCGTGGGCATCTTCGTGCTCAGTCGTGACCGCCGTGCGCCAGTCTCGATACAGCGTCTCCAAATCCTCGCCCGTCGCATGACGTATGCGGTCTTTCAGCCGGCGCTGCTTCTTGCCTGGCTTCAGCGATTTCTCGACGATGTCGTCGCCGAAACGGGTGCCGAGGTACGACCAGAATGCATGGCCGAACACATACGGGGACAGATCGCGAGCCGCCGTGCCCATGCCTTCCGGCAAGCGCCCGCTCAGCACCGCGTCGCGCAGCCACACCGATGAGTCTGGTTCGAGAGAGCCGCGCGAGAGGTACTCGGCCATCCCTTCGATGAACCACAACGGTTGTCCGGTGTCGCGGCCGTGCTTGCGGGCAATGTCGAACTGGAACGCGTGCACGAGCTCGTGGCCGATCACGCGATCGGTCTCCGCGAGTGTGGGGGCAAACGGCATCACGATGCGGCGGCGCGAGCCCTCGGTGACGCCGCCCACCGAATCCGGCAGCAGCCCGCCCACGACATTCGTCTGCGCAAACTCGGCCTGGCTACCGTACAGCACCAGCGGTTGCCGTCGATCGAACCGATGGTTCAGCAGCGTCGACAGCCGCGCGTACCACCGTTCGGCCAGCCGAGACGCCATCCGCGCCGCGCGCTCTTCTTGTGAGTAGTAATAGATGTCGAAGTGTTCGGTCGCGAGAATCCGGAAGTCGAAGTCTTCATACTCGACCTTGTTGCGGCCGAAGTGCTGCGCCGACACAGCGATCGGCGTCAGCAGTAACGACAACGCAACAAGCGTACGGACGAGTCGTGTGGTCACACCCATTCCTTCCACGAACCTTGGGGGGCGCGGCTTTTAGGTGAAAGGGTGTTTCTAACTTAGGCGCAGGAAGGAGTCAACAACGGTATTGCGTCCGCCTTTCGCGCTTGCACTTCTTGGCGCGCTACGACGGTTGATCCATACGGGGAAGTGCTGACACTTCCCCGTATGGATGAGCTTACCAGCGGAACGTCATACCGACCGTGCCGCGCCAGAAATCGAAACTGCCGAGCGACAGATCGAGATCGTTGTCCGGTTCGTTGTCCTGCAGCGACCGGAAGTAGCGCACGTCACCGCGGATGCCGACGTTGTCGGTGAACTGTCCGTTGATGCCGGCGCCGATATTGACGCCGAGATCGTTCGTCGACAGATCGTTGAACAGACCGTCCGTATCGATCTGTGCGCGGATCAAGCCGAGACCTGACGACAGGTACGGACGCAGACCCGTTCCGGGCGGCGCGCTGATCAACAGGTTGGTCATGAACGTCGTGACGTTGCTGTCACCGAACTCGAAGTTGGCGTCGCCCGCCGTGTCTTCGAAAAAGTTTGGCGACCATCCGAAGTCAACCTCGAAACCAACGACGTTGGGATTCCATCCCACCGTCGCACCGAAATCGAGACGCCGCTCGACTTCGTCATCCGCGTCGGGGAAATCACCGAAGTCTGCCGAGCCGCCGAAGTTGGCCCCGACGAATGGGGAAACGAACCAGCTCTGCGCCGACGCCGACACCGGCAGCACCAACGCGAGTGCACCGATCATGAAGAGCTTACGGACTAGCATCATGCCTCCTTGGGAATGCGTGTGGGGCAGCATTCCATCAGGTCTGCAGTGCAAGCCGCGTGCCCCGCCGTGAAAAAGTGTCCGTACCTCGTCCCTAGCCGGCAGTCATGGCGTCACGTTTGCAGCGCATAATGTCGGGGGAGCTTGTACAGATGAAATCAGGACTCAAAAACGTACTGCGGGCTACGCTTGTGTTGCTTTTCGTTAGCACGATGGCCAAACCTGCCTCAGCAGACTGGTTGTTCACACCCTATCTGGGCATTGTTTTCAGCGGCGCGGCCAACACCATCGACGTGGGCGACTTCGACGAGGCCTTCGAGCAGCGGATGAATTTCGGCGGCAGCCTCGCCGGCATGACCAGCGGCATCTTCGGCGTCGAGGTGGACTTCAACTACACGCCGAATTTCTTCCAGATCACCGAGGGCGGCGAAGACTTCGAATTCCTCAACGTCGATTCGAGCCTGACGACAGTCATGGGCAACGTGGTGCTCGGGATCCCAATCGGCGGGACCACGGGCGGCGGCGTCCGTCCCTACATCAGCGGCGGCGCGGGACTGATGCGCGCCAACATCGCGTTCGACGATCTGTTCGACGACCTCAGCACGAACGATCTCGCCATCAACGTCGGCGGCGGACTGCACGTGTTCTTCAGCGACAACCTCGGGTTGCGCGGTGACCTCCGCTACTTCCGCGGCCTCGAACAGCAGGATGATGACGATATCCTCCCGGACGATGATTTCCTCGACGAGGACTTCGGTCTCGAGGACTTCGATTACTGGCGCGCCACCATCGGCATTACCTTCCGGTTCGGCGGTTAGGCCGTGCCGAAGACCGTTCTGCTCGTGCTCATGCTGTCGGCGTTCGCCACCCCCGCGCGCGCTGACTGGCTGCTCACACCGTATCTCGGTGGTGTGTTCGGCGGCGCGGCCAACCAGTTCGTCGTCAATGATCTGGACGACGAATTCGAGCAGCGCTTCACGTTGGGCGGCAGCGTTGGCTACTTCGTCAACGACATCTTCGGCCTCGAAGTCGACTACAGCGTGGCGCCGAATTTCTTCCAGTTCACTGGCGGCACCGGCAACTTCGATCTGTTCGATCTCGATTCGAGCGTGCAGACGCTGATGGGCAACATGGTGCTGAACATCCCGGTGGGCGGCAACGACGGCCCGTTCCGGCCGTATGTCAGCGCGGGGCTGGGCAGCATTCGCACGCAGCTACGCAGCGAGAGCGACGTGTTCGACGACATCACCAGCAACGACACGGGCTACAACTTCGGCGCCGGGGCGCACCTGCTGGCGGCCGGCCGCTTCGGCGTGCGGGCCGACGTCCGCTACTTCCGCGGTTTCGAGTCCATCGATGACGAGGACCCGGTCGACAATCCGTTTTTCGATCAGCCGTTCGCCAATGAAGCCTTCAACTTCTGGCGCGGCACGATCGGCCTGACGTTCCGGTTCGGCAGCTAGCGGACCACGCTCTCCTTGACAACTTAGGAGAGGCCGCATACGCTTTCCTATGTAGCTTAGGAGAGTGTTGGATGGCCAAGTCAGCTGAGCTGTTGCCGGGCACGTTGGACCTGTTGATTCTCAAATCCGTTTCCCTCGGAACCTTGCACGGCTACGCCGTGCTCCTCCGCATCGAACAGATCTCCGGGGGCTCGCTGCACATCCAGCAGGGCGCGCTCTATCCAGCGCTCTATCGCCTCGAACAACAGGGTCTGATCGAGAGCGAGTGGGGCGTCTCCGACAACAACCGGCGCGCCAAATTCTACAAATTGACCACGCTCGGCCGGCAGCGGCTGCGGGATGAATCGGCGAGCTGGAACCGTCTGGCCGCCGCGATGGCGGCGGCACTGGGTGCAACCTCGCAGGAGATTTAGGACATGCGTGGTCTGCTCGCGGAAATGCGATCGTTCTGGCATGGCTTGCGAAAGCCGGCCCAGGTGGACGCCGATATGGCGGATGAAATGCGCTTCCACATTGACATGGAGGCGCAGCGGCTGATGACGCGGCAGGGGCTCGACGCGCAGGAAGCGCGTCGTCGTGCCGCGCTGGCCTTCGGCGGCGTCGAGAAATACCGCGGCGCCGGCCGCGATGCGCTGCGTTTCAGCTGGGCGCGCGGATTGTCGACGGACATGAAGCTCGGCGTCCGGATGCTGCGCAAGTACCCAGGCCTCACGGCGGTGGCGGTGTTCGCCTTGTCGCTCGCGATCGGCGCGGGCGCGGCCTATCTCGAGTTCGTCAACGACATGCTGCACGGCCGGCTGCCCTTCCCCAACCCCGAACGCATCGTCGGCATCCAGAATTGGGATCAACAAACCGGCGATGCCGAGAATCGATCGACGTTTGACTTCGTCACGTGGCGCACCGGCCTGTCGTCGCTCGAACACATCGGCGCGTACCGCGCGCTGGATCGCAACCTGATTACCGAGGACGGCCGCGCCGAACCGGTGCGCGGCGTGGAGATCAGCGCGTCGGCGTTTCGCATCGCGGCCGTGGCGCCGGTGCTGGGCCGGCCACTGCTGCCCGAGGACGAGCGCGCAGGTGCGCCGCCGGTCGTGGTGCTGGGACACGATGTCTGGGTCAATCGGTTCGCCTCCGATCCCAGTGTGATTGGCCGCGCCGTAAAAGTCGGCAACGCACCGCACACCATCGTCGGCGTGATGCCGGCGGCGTTCGGGTTTCCGACCGCTCACAGCTTGTGGGTGCCGCTGCCACTGAATGAGCCGCAGTATCCGCGCCGCGCCGGCACGCCAATCAAGATCTTCGGCAAGCTGGCGCCCGGCGTGGGAATCAGCGGCGCACAGGCCGAGCTGACCGCCGTGGCGCGGCGCATGGCGGGCGACTATCCCGATACTCATCGGCACATCAACCCGGTGGTCAAGGGCTACGTCGACTCGCTCTGGTCCGCCGAAGCGGATTCCGAGCTCCAGCGCCTGGTGTTGTATGCAGCCAACCTGTTCTTCCTCGGGTTGCTTGGGCTGTGTGGCGCGAACATCGCGACGCTGGTCTTTGCCCGAACCGCGACGCGCGACACCGAGATCAGCGTGCGCACCGCGCTCGGGGCCAGCCGCGCGCGCATTGCGGGACAACTGTTTGCCGAAGCATTGGTGCTGTCGTCGATTGCCGCGATCGTCGGCTTGACGGTGGCGTTCTACGGATTGCAATGGGTGAAGCGCACCGTCGGGGTCGCCTCAGGCAATCGCCTGATGTTCTGGTGGAACGACCAGCTGTCGCCCCAGACGTTCGTCTATGCCGCGGTGCTTGCGGTCGGAGCGGCGCTGATCATCGGCGTGATTCCCGCACTCAAGGCCACCGGGGGCAAGGTCCAGGAACGGTTGAGAAACGCCACCGGCGGATCCGCCGCAGGCCTGAAGTTCGGCGGCGTCTGGACCGGCGTGATCGTGACGCAGGTGGGCGTCACGGTGATCTTCCTCTCGATTGTGGGCACGGTGGGATGGGGCCTGTATTTCGGCAACGCCGGTAATCGCGCCGTGAACTTTACTTCGTCGCAGTACGTGGGTGCGCGCCTCACCATGGATCATGAAACGACGGCGGAAGCGACCATGCCCGCCGACGATGACGACGTGCAGTTCCGGAGGCGGTTCCGGGCCTTGTTCACGCAGTTCGCCGACCGCGTGGCGTCCGAGCCCGGCGTCGCCACGGTCACGTTCGGCGCCCACTACCCCAACTCGAACCTGACTGAGATGCCAGTGGAAGTCGACGGCGTGCCGTTGGCCGCCGTCGGAGAACGCGCCGTGCAGACCACGTCGGTCGCGACGGACTTCCTCGAGACGTTCGACGCCCCACTGGTCGCCGGCCGGCCGTTCACGGAAGCGGACGCCGCGCCCGGCCAGAACATCGCCATCGTCGATCAGACGTTCGTGCGCCAGGTGCTCGGTGGACAGGAAGCAGTAGGCCGCCGATTGCGGCACGCCGCGTTTGGGGAACGGCCCCCGGGACCGTGGATCGAGATTGTCGGCGTGGTGAAGGATCTGACCGTCGACATCAACAAGACCAAGTACAACTCAGTCGTCTACCGCCCCGCGGCCGCAGAAACCATACATCCGATTCGCGTAGCGGTGCGCATGAACGGGGATCCGTCGCCGATGTTGTGGCGGCTCCGGGTGATCGCCGCCGAGGTGGATCCGTCGTTGCGTCTCGATGAGATGCTGACCCTCGACCAGGTGGGCACATCCGATCGCGTGGCGATCGCTTTCTTCCTCCGCATGCTCGCCGGCATCGGCATCGTGGCGCTCGTGCTGGCCACCGCGGGGATGTATGCGTTGATGGCATTCACGGTGGCGCGCCGCACCGCCGAGATCGGGATCCGCCTCGCGCTCGGCGCAAATCCTCGACGCATCGTGTTTTCCACGTTCGCGAGGGCGCTGGCGCAGATCGGCGCCGGGGTGATCATCGGCAGCATTCCCGCCGCCGCGCTTGCGGTGAACCTCGCGCCGGAAGTGTCCGCGGGCGCCGACCCCATCCGGTCCACGGCGGTAATCTGCACGATCTCCGCGGTTTTCATGGCCACCGTCACAGCGCTTGCCTGCATGGGCCCGGCCCGCCGGGCTCTCAGAATTCAGCCGATCGATACGCTCAAAGCTACCTAGAACCGCTCAACCAGATAAACCCTTGAACCCCTTGAACTCTTGAACCTTTGAACCTACGATGCGCGTATGAGACGCATCCTTGGACTAGCGTTAGCGGTAGTAGCGGTCGCCTATCTGGCCTTGCCGTTGGCCCAGACCAGGCGAGGAACAGAGAACGGCGAATGGCGCTATATCGGCGGCGATGTGGGGCACACTCGCTACTCGCCGCTCGACCAGATCACACCGGCGAACTTCGAGACGCTGAAGGAAGCCTGGCGCTTCAGCCCGCTCGAGACCGTCGGTCCCTTGACGGCCCGTGCCACACCCAGTTACGTGGGTGGCAAGCTGCTGAGCGTGGCCGGCTATCGCCGGCACGTGGTGTCGATCGACCCCACCAACGGCAAGCTGCTCTGGAACTGGGTGGAGCCGGAAACGTACCGTTCGAAGTACTCGATGCGCGCGCCGTACGGTAAGGGCGTGGCGTACACCGAGATCAACGGCAAGGGCGTCGTCATCATCTCCACGCCGGGCTACTTCCTGGTGGCGCTCGATGCCGACACCGGCAAGCCGCTCGAGAACTGGGGCCGTCCGATCGCGCTGCCCGGCTTCCCGAAGAGCGGCATGGTGGATCTGGCCGAGGATCTGATTCGCGACTGGGAGCCGTGGACGCGATCCAAGCGCAAGTACAACCCGAACGAGGGCGTGCCGCTGGATCTCGGCTACATCACCACCTCGTCGCCGCCGATCGTCGTCAACGACGTGATCGTCGTCGGCAACTCCGCCGAGCAGGGCTATCACCAGACGCGCCAGGAAAATGTCCCCGGCGATGTGATGGGCTACGACGTGAAGACCGGCAAGTTCCTCTGGAAGTTCCACGTCGTCCCGCGGCCAGGTGAGGTCGGCCACAACACGTGGGAGAACGATGCGTGGCGGACGACCGGCGACGTGTCGTCGTGGGCGCCGATGTCCGCCGATCTGGAACGCGGCATCGTCTACTTTCCGACCAACAGCGCCACCGTGGACTTTTACGGTGGCTTCCGGCCCGGCGACAACCTGTTCTCGGCGAGCGTGATTGCGCTCGACGTCAAGACCGGCAAGCGGGTCTGGCATTTCCAGACGGTGCACCACGACATCTGGAACACCGACTTGCCGACCGCGCCAATTGCGATGGACGTAACCGTGGACGGCAAGCGCATCCCCGGCGTGTTCCAGGCAGGCAAAACGGGCATTCTCTACTCATTGAACCGCCTCACCGGCCAGCCAATCTGGGGCTTCGAAGAACGGAAAGTGCCGCCGTCGAAGGTGCCGGGCGAGAAGCTGTCGCCGACGCAGCCGTTCCCGGTCAAGCCGGCGCCGTTTGAGCGCCTCGGCCGCGCCGAGAGTGACGTCATCGACTACACGCCTGAGATCCGGAAGCTGGCGCTCGAGCGCGCGCGGCAGCAGGGCATGATCGTGCCGCCGTTCAATCCGCCGGTGCATCGCGGCAACCCGGACGGCATTGCCAGCGCCCGGTTCTTCCCGGGTGAAACGGGCGGCGTGAACATCACGCATCCGCCGGCCGCGGATCCGACCACCGGCATCATCTACATCGCCTCGCACAGCGGCGGCGGCCAGCGCACGCTGGTGCCGGGCAAGGAGCTCGATTGCTTCGGGCAGACCGGCAAGACGGTGGCGGCGTGGGTGCCGACGAGCGGCGGCTGCCCGTCGACGTCGGTGGAAGCGGCGACGGAGATGTATCCGGAGTTGGCCAAGACGGCTGGCGCACAGAAGACCCTGCAGTCGGCTGGTGAGGGTGGGGGCGGCGGCGGCTTCGGTGGCGCCAAGCCCGATCCGAATGATCCGCTCAACATGCTGCCGCTGTTCAAGGGACCGGTCGGCCGCATCAGCGCGATCGATCTCAACACCGGCAATTACCTGTGGGTGATCCCCAACGGTGAGGCGCCGCAGGCGCAACAGGACGCCATCCGCAACAATCCATTGCTGAAGGGCGTCAACGTCGATCCGAACGTCGGCCGCGCCGGACTCGGCGGGTTGATCACGACGGCCACCATGCTGCTGGCGCCTGGCCAGACGGCAGATAACTCGCCGAAGCTGTTCGCCATCGACAAGAAGACGGGCAAGCGCCTGGGCGCCATCACGACCGCGGGCCAGCAGCGTTACGGCATGATGACTTACATGCACCAGGGCAAGCAGTACATCGTGGTGCAGGTCTCTAATGGCCTCCAGGCCTTCGCGCTGCCGTAGACACGATCCGCCGAAGCTCGCGAGCCTGACAGTCTGGCTCGCGAGCGCGGCGGACCTCAGTTCTCGTTATTGACCACGGAAGTGGCATTCGCCCGTATAGTCAAACTTCGGATTCCCGTCTGCATTGATCCCGGCATCGACAACATCGAGCTGGCATCGGACCTTCGGACCGGCAATGTGATTGAACAGGAACACCTGGCCGGTTTCCTTCCCGGTCACCAGGTTGACGTCGAATCGAAACTGATTGTCATGGATCAGGACGGGTGCCGAGCCCGCAATCGTTCCTGAGTAGACCTGATCTCCCGTATTCACGAGCGTACCGTTGGCGAAGTCGATCACGGTCGTGACGTGATACAAGACGCGGCCCCGCAAATCTCCGAAGAGTTCCACGATCTCGGTACTCTGCTGGATCACGCCCGTCGGTGTCGGTTTCTGCCAATGCACGATCGCGTTGGCCAGATCGTCGAAGCCGCTGCCGGCGACCTTCACCATGTTGGTATGGCCGCCGCCGCGTGCGGCGCCCGATTCAGCGGCGATGCCTGCCCCACCAGCAGTGAGGCACAGCATGGTGGATGCGACGAGGGCGACGAAGCGGATTCCGGCGAATGACATCATGTGAGCCTCCAGCGAAACGCATGAACGACGCGGTGCTGTCACCGCCTGCACGATGTCGACGGTACCGGCGCCGGAAAGGCACGCCAAGACCACAAAGCTGGCCGCCGCGGTCGTGGCCCGCTTTGGCCCACTTCGGCAGCCACGCTGCGCCGCCGTAGAATGAGCCAACGTGCCAGCCGCTCCTGAAGACCGTCTCGATTCCTGGAAGGAGATTGCCGCGTACCTGAAGCGAGGCGTCCGCACGGTGCGCCGGTGGGAGCGCGAGGAGGGTCTGCCGGTACGCCGCCACCTTCATCGGGTGCTCGGCAGCGTCTACGCGTACAAGTCCGAGATTGAAGCATGGCAGACCGGCCGGCGAGCACCGGCGCCGCCTGGCGCGTCACGCCGCCACACTTCTCCGTCCTCCGGCCTCACGAAGTCGATCGCCGTGCTGCCATTCACGAACCTGAGTCCGGATCCGGACAACGAGTACTTTGCCGATGGTCTCACCGCCGAAGTGACGGCTGATTTGTCGAAGATTCGCGCCCTTCGCGTCATCTCGCGAACGTCGGCGATGAGGGTGAAGGGCACGACCAAAAGCCTCGTCGAGATCGCGCGTGAGTTGGGCGTCCGCTACATCCTGGAAGGCAGCGTCCGCCGCTCCGGGGATCGCCTGCGGATCACCGCCCAGTTGATCGACGCCACTACCGACGATCATTTGTGGGCCGACACCTGCGACGGCTCCATCGCGGACGTGTTTGCGATTCAGGAACGCCTCGCGCGCGTCATCGTCGAGGCGCTCAGGCTTCAGCTCTCCACACACGAGGACCGCAGGCTGGCCGACCGCCCGATCGCCAACGTGCACGCCTACGAATGCTATCTGCGGGCGCGACAGGAGGCATGGCGGTGGAGGCAAGACGCCATCGAGCACGCCATCCAGCTGTTACAAAATGGACTCGCGGTGGTCGGCGACAACGCCACGCTGCTGGCGGCGCTCGGTCACGCCTACCTCCAATATCGTGAGGCCGGGATTGATGTCGGCGAGCGCCCGCTCGCCGAAGCCGAGGCCTGCGCGCGCAAAGTATCGGTCCTCGAGCCGGGGTCCGCGCCGGCCTCGCAACTACGAGGCTGGATCCACTACGCCCGCGGCAGGATCCAGGACGCGGTCCATGATTTGAAGGCCGCCCTCGACCTCGAGCCGAACAACGCCGACACGCTGCTGCTACTGGCGAATTGCTACCTGATTTCAGGAAAGGTGCCGGTTGCGCGCCCACTCATCACCCGCGCGCTGGTGGTTGATCCGCTGACGCCGCTCACCCGTTGCATGCCGGCGTTCGCCGATGTCATGGAGGGGGCCTTTACCGCAGCCATCGAGCCGTACCGGCAAATGCATGACATGGATCCGGGTAACCCAATGGCGCGGCTGTTCTACATCTGGGTCCTGGTCCTCAACCGCCGCCGGGATGATGTGACCACCGTGCTCGAGGCCTTCCCACCCGACCTGCGCCACACGGTGCCGGCGCAACTCGCGTTGTTTCTCGCCCATGCGCTTGCCGGCAACGCCCGGGACGCACACGCGGCAGTGACACGGGACGTCGAGACCGTCGCGGGTGCAGCGGAGATGTTTCCGCGAATCCTTGCACAGGGCTACGCCCTCGCCGGAATGGCGGAACGCTCCATCCACTGGCTCGCGATTGCCGTCGACCGTGGTTTCATCAACTTCCCATTTGTCGCGCACCACGACCCGTTCTTCGAGGGACTGCGCGAAGACGAACGTTTTCAGGAAATCGTGGCAACCATGCGTGACCGCTGGGAGAAGTTTGAGCCGTGAGCTGACCACAGCCGCCTGGCGCACGCGTTGCAATTCGAGCTGGCGCTGGCGAACGGCGCCAGCGAGCTTCATTTGCCCTCGGAGAATATCGCCTTCCTCAGAGAGGCTGACTGTTTCTGCATGTTCTCGAGAAACGACTGGAACCGCGGGTCCTTGCGTATTGGATCCAGGTTGGTGTCGCCCGCAAATAGCGCATAGCACGGGAATCCGGTCTCGGCGGCTTCCCGCAACCATTGGACGGCCTCCGGGACACGACCCATTCGCGCCGAAGCGGCAGCGGCGAAATACGCGGCGTGATGTGAAGGATTGATCGCCTTCCTCTTGCCGACTTTCTCGAGCAACTTTTGTGCTTTGAGGGGCTCGGACTCGGCCAATAGCATCGCCTCGATGCCGGGCAGGGCGCCGCTCGGGTCGTCCGGATATTTTTGTGAGGCCTGCCTCAGTAGCACCCACGCTTCTTCTGGTCTGCCTAACCGGAGTAGCGCAAACGCGGTGTTCGCCTCGACGAGTTCGGGCAGGACTGGCCCGGGGATGCTCAACAGGATCGCGAGCGCTTCTTCATCCTTGCCCATCCACAGCAACGCCTGCGCCCGCGTATTCAACGCTTGAGCGTTGCTGGGGTTAATCGCAAGAGCGGTGGCGGCATGCTGGAGGGCTTCTTCAAAGAAGCCCACATGGACGTAGACACGCGCGAGGCGCCGATGGGCCTGGTCTGAGTTGGGATTGAGAGTCAACGCCCGGCGGAATTCCTGGGCCGCTCGTTCGTGCGCGAAGTGATGCGCATAGGTCCAGAGCAGGTCGCCACGGGCCAGGTACGCTTCGGGCAGGTTCGCATCGAGCGACAGGGCTTTTTCCGCCGCGGCAAACGCCTTCTGCTCGAGTTCTCCGGTCTCCTCGGGCGAGACGAAGGTCAGCCGCGTCACGTAAGCCGCGGCCAGATCGGCGTAGGCACGCGCAAAACCTGGCTCGAGTGCGATGGCGCGCTCGAGCAACGCGATCGCCGCCTGGGTGTCGGTGTCGGTCGTTCGCACACTGAGATACCGCGCCCGCATCACCGCGTCGTAGGCGGCAGGGTTGACCGGCGTCACTGTGGGCGATGTGATTTCTGGCCTCCCTGCCTCGGCCGGTCCGACTGGACGCAGCACGTAGGCGATGGCGCCCGCGAAGAGCGCAACCAATCCGCCCACAATCACCCAGCGACGCGACGCGCGATGTCCCCGTGGTGCGACGTCAGCTTCCGGAATTACCGGTTCGCCCGATGATTCGCCAATGGCGTGTCTTTCGCGCACCTGCGCGACGAATTGGTATCCACGGGCGGGCACGGTGACGATGAACTGATGTTCGTCGGGCTTTTCTCCCAAGGTCCTCCGAAGTATCGAGACGTTCCGCGTGAGCCCCCCTTCTTCCACAATTGTGTCGCCCCAGATCTGTCTCAGCAGCTCGTCCTTCGTGACCACACGTTCCCGATTCTCGATGAGAGCAAGGAGTGTCTCCAGAACCTTTGGAGCCAGCTGGACTGGCTCGCCGTTGCGCAGCAACAGTCGCTTGCCGGCATCCAGGGAAAACGGTCCGAAGTCGTAGGACGACCGTGTGTGCTCGCTCATAGCTATGGAAACAATTGCGAAGAAAAAAGAAGGCCGCTTGTAAGGACTTGTCATCCTCGCGGCAGTCAGTGTTCCTGCGCTGAGGCGTCGCGGGAGTCGCCTGATTCTAGCGCAGGCTCCCGACCCCAACACGAAAAACCGGGGAACGCCATCAAGCGAAAAGGGGACCGTTCATGAAAGGCAACCGCCGCAGAGTCACCGGGGCCGGCTTACTTGTCGGGTTGGCCCTCCTCGTCTCCGTTCCAATCGAAACCCTGACGATTTCGGAGTCATCCGCTCCTGTCAACCAGGTGCTGGAATGGAATCAGATCTTCATCGACACGCTGATGGCGACCAACACCGCGAACTCCTCCAGTCAGCGTCTGGGGGCGATCGTTCACACGGCGATCTTCGATGCCTACAACGGCATCCAACAACGTTACGCACCAGTTTTCATTCACAACCGGCCCCACCACGGCACGTCGCGCCGAGCGGCGGTCATCGCCGCGGCCTACACGGCATTGGTCGGCCTGTTCCCGACCCGACTGGCAGAACTGGAGGCCAGTTATGACGCGTCGCTCGCGGCTTTGAGTAACGATTGCGAGCACAGGGGCCAATCGCACGCTGAGCGTAGGTGCGCGGTGCCCATCGAGCGCGGCATCGCGTGGGGAACTGAGGTGGCGCAGGCTGTGCTCGCATGGCGGGCGACCGATGGATTCAATGCCACGTATCCAGCGTTTGCCGGTGGAACGGCGGTTGGCCAGTGGCGGCCCACTCCGCGCCTGGTGCCCCCGCCACCCACCTGCGGGACGACGATGAGCGCGCAAGGCCTGGCCTCCACCGCCATGTTCGTGCTCGCCGATGAAACTCAGTTTCAGCCTGGGCCTCCGCGCGGGCTCACGAGCAGTGCCTACGCGGATGATTTCAACGCCGTGAAGGCACTCGGTCGCGGGACCGGATCGACTCGCACCATCGACCAGACGGCGCTCGCGCCGTTCTGGGAGGGCAATGCCAGCGTGCACTGGAACCAGGCTGCCAATCAGCTCGCGCGCGCCAATCATTTGTCCATGTCAGACAGCAACCGGCTGCTCGCGTTGCTGAACATTGCAATGGCCGACACGGCGATCACCATCTGGAACGCCAAGCGGTTCTACGGCCGCATTCCGAACGAGGTCACCTGGCGGCCCGCGACGTCGATTCCGCTGGCCGACAGCGACGGCAACCCGGACACCACGCCGGATGGGGACTGGCAGCCGCTCGTCAACACGCCGTGTCATCCGGAATACCCTGCCGGGCATCCGAGCCTCAACGGAGCGGCGGCCACGGTTCTGCTCAGCCGCTTCAACGATCAACAGACGTTTACGCTGACGACCCCCAGCCTGCCGAGCCGCACTTACACGAGCATCGCGCAAGCGCGCGCCGACGGAAACAACGCCCGGGTCTGGGGCGGTATGCACTACCCGAGCACGGTCGACGTCAGCGACGCCGTCGGCGAGGCGATCGCCAATTACGTCAATCTCAACTCCATGCAGCGGCGCCACGGCCGCGACTAGCACGATCGAGTTACCGCACTCGCTGCAAATCGAGCAGGCGCCTGCGAATGGCGTCTGCTCGACCTGCTTCCTGTAAGCGACTCCACAAACGCTCAATTGTCCTAGCGTCCACGTAGCCAGGCACCGTCGTCTGCCACCCTTGTGCGGCTCGGAATTTGTCGACCGCATCCACAACATCCTGCGTGTACAAATTCGCCTGCGGTGACTTCACATCTACTTCCTTGTCGCTCGCGCGGTAGAACCCGAGCGCGTGGAGCATGATCTTCAGTTGGAGCACGTCGCGTCCAATCGCTTGCTCCAGTGTGCGGAAGCCAAGCGTCTCACTGGCAGTGTCGTAGATGCGGCGTAGCTCGCGCACCGGTTCGGGATGCTCGCAGACGTTGATGTTCACGGTCTGCCCATCGGGCCGGCGCGACATGCCCGGCCGCGGATCGGCCACGAGCACGGCCGCGGATTGCGTCTCGCCGTGGCGCCCATCGCCACCGAGCAACTGGCCGGCGTTGAGCGCCTCGATCAAACGATCGGCGAGCTGCCGTGCCGAACCTTCGCTCGTCTGGAAATTCGCCGCCACCGCCTTCACGACGTCGGGACTCACGAGCGAGTTCCCCTGCACCGCGAAGGTCGCGCCCGAGGCTTCCGCGGTCCAGTCGCCGCGGCTTTCCGCGCCCTTCTGCCCCGCTCCCGTCCACTGCGCCGATCGACCGTCGATTCCGATCACGCCGACCTGCCGTCGTTCGCGATCGGCGTCGGCAGCGACCGATCGATCGAGCGCGTCTTTTGGAGACACTCCCTTCGCCAGCAGATCAAGCAGCTCGGGTCCGTATTCCAGTCGCGTGCCGCCTTGCGTGGCGACGGCGCCAACCCCGGCACGAACCCAGGGCACGGCGTTGCCAACACACGGATTCCGGGTCGTCACCGCGACGCCGGTCTCCTTGGTAGCGCGATCGACGGCGATGATTGAAAAGGTATGGAATTCGAGCGACGCGCCCCACCGAGCGGGCTCTTGCGCGACACTCGGCACGGCCGATGACCCGAACAGCAAGAGCGCGAAGGCACCGATGAGGCGGCAGTTCATGCCCCCTACGATACCCTCGCGCCCCGCGATTTAGAACATGCCGTTCGCATTCGGCAAGGGGTCGGGAATCGGCTGGGCGACATCCCACAACTCGACGATGCGATCGTGTTCGAAGCGGAAGATGTGCACGACGGCCACGCCGCGGTCGCCGGGCTTCATCCGCACGTGCGAGAGCACGCAGACCTGATCGTCCTCCACGATCAGGCGCTTGAACTCGATGGTCTTCTCCGGGTTTTGCCGCGCGCTCTCTTCCATCGCGGCGATCAGCGCGTCAGCGGTCCCCGGAAAGTACGGATTGTGGTGGCGGAAGCCGTCGCCGGCATACATCGAGAAGGCCCGCCGGACGTCGCCGGAGGCCGCCAGCTTCAGGAAGCCCTGGGCGGCGGTTTTGTGTGACGTCGTGGTCGTGGCCATCATCGACTCCCGCGCTATCGAGAGGCCTGCGCCATCTTGGCGAAGTGTTCGTTGGCGCGCTGTTCGACCTCTGTCTTGGTGAGTTCCTCCTTGCGCGTGGCGATCCACCAGGTGTAACCCTCGGGGTCGGCCAGCGCGCCGGCGCGATCGCCCCAGAATTGATTTTCGATCGGCATGGTCACCTTGCCGCCGGCATCAACGGCGCGCTTGAACAACTTGTCGGAGTCGGCCACGTAAATCCAGAAGCCGGCCGGCGAGCCGCCGAATTCCTTCGGGCCCTTGCCCATCATCACGTCGTTGACCATGAAGTGTGAGTCGCCGATTTTCAACTCGGCATGCATGATCTTGCCGTCGGGACCGATGTTGCGATCGATCTCTTCGGCGCCAAATGCCTTCTTGTACCAGTCGATGGTTCGCGCCGCGTTACTCAGCGTGAGTTGCGGCGTGATGGAGTGATAACCGTTTGGAAGAAAACTCGCCGTCTTAGCCATGAACACCTCCTAGATCCAAACGTTCACTATCGTGCGATTGCCACCACGATGCAAGCTGAGGCGTCACGCGCCCGGCTCGATCCGCCGAAGCGCTCAAGGATGCTCGAGCGCGAAGGCAGTGGCGCCTCAACGCATGAGAGCAGAAGTATCGGTAGCGAGAGCTCGGCGTAACGGAATCAAGACCGCACCGGCTGCCGCCGCGGCCATCAGGATGATGCCAAGTAGCACCGACCAGAAGCTCGGCGCCTGCAGTCCTTCGATCGCAGCAACCAGGACGGAGGTCCAAACCGACTGTAGAATCCAGCCTCCAAAGAGGCCTGGCACAACGATCTTCGTCCATTGCACGAGCAGCCATGATCGGATCTGACCGTCGGAGGCTCCGATTGCCCTTCGTACGGCAATGCTCCGTCGAGAAGACGTCACCGACCACGCCGTGAGTCCGTAGAGTCCAGCCGCCGCGAGAACGACGCCGACGGCTCCCAGCACGATCGAGATCAGGGTGAGAAAACGAAGATGGACGGTTCGACCATCGATCCACTCGGTGATGGACCATGGTCCGTCGATCGGTTGATCGGGACTGACACGCCAAACGGCTTGGTTGAGTTGATTGATGACGTCAGGCGCGCCAGGGCGCGCGCGAACGATCAAGTACAGCCAGGGTGGTGGATCCTGGGCGACCGCGCGATACACGATCCGATCTGGAGGTAGATGCGGGGCGTGTCGAGTGTCAGCCACAACCCCAATCACGCTGGCGACCGACACTGCGCCGGCTGAATCGATCGTCTTCACCCGTTGGCCCGTTGGAGATTGATTCGGCCAGAGTGCTCGCGCGAAGCTCTCACTCACCACAGCCACTCCTGGGGCGTTAGCGCGATCGCTGTCCGCAAACCAACGGCCCTCTACGAGAGGGATTCCGCTGGCGAGCAAGTAGCCAGGCGTGGCGGCGCGTGCCAATGCGGTGATCTCAGGGCCCGCCTTGGAAGACTCGTCACGTACTTGCACTGACTGCCAACCGAAGTGAAATGGATGGGAGACTCCTCCGACGGCCTCGATGCCAGGCAGAGACTCTGCCTCGCGAAAGATGCGATCGTAATAAGTGACTCTCGCCGCGGGCTCGGAAAGGGCCGCGGAGCCGAGGTTGACCCAGACCGCGGACGTGCGGGCCTCTTCGACTCCCAAGGTCACGCCTTGCAGAGTCTTCAACTGCACAACCATGGTCGCAGACGTCATGACCACTGCCGAACACAAGGCGATTTCACCGGCAACCAGCGTGGAACGCCATCCGCGCGAACGTAAATTGTCCTCCGACCCCGCGACGCCGAGAAGTGACCAGGGTTTGAGACTGCGGGTGGCCGCATGCACGGCGACGCTGCTGATCAGGATCACGACAACCAGCCCGGCAAGCAGCCACGAAAGAACGTAGCCATCCACGCGAAGTGCGGATAGTTCGCCGGGGATGCGGGTGAGCCAGCCATCTGGCATCTGCGATCCGACGCCGACCACGAGCCATTGTGCAAGCCCCAGGCCCAATCCCGCTGCCAGGAAAAGCGTGATGCCATGTTGGCGGAGTGTCTCGCTGAACAATCGGCCGTAACTCGCGCCCACCGCCAGGCGGATCGCTGTACTCCGACGCTGATCGGCTGCTTGGGCGATCGTCGACACCACCACGTTAATTCCCGCGAGGGAGAAAACGATCATGGCCAGCCACAGGATGACGGTGAATTGGGGCTTGAGGTCGGCGAAGATGGCGTCTTGCAACGGGGTGACTGATAAGGATGCGAGGGGACGGTTGCTCCCGGCCGTTCGGATCCGCTCGAGAAGGAGGGGCGCGGACGATCGCGCCGATCTCAGCCCTGCGCCGCCGTTGGTTCGCGCCACGGTGCGCTCGAAGAGTCCTCCACTGGGATCGCTGATTCGGGAGAGCTCGGCCTGCATCGGCAGAACAACGTCGAAGTTCTTCCAGAACAGCCAGGTGTTGCGCGGCAAAACGCCAATTACTCGATAGGCCTCGTCGCCGCCGCCCAGGTATTCGGGCCTGGACAGCCGTACCGACTGGCCGACGATATCGGCAGCCCCACGATAGCGGCGTTGCCAGAAGTCGTGCGTCAGGAGAACCACGCGATCGCGGCTTACGCCATAGGTGTTCGCGTCAGGCAATTGGCCCAGGGCAGTGCTGATGCCAAAAGTCGTGAAGAAGTTTGGGGATACCACCGTCGCGGAGAGCGGCTCGGGCGGCAGTCCGGGCGCCGAGAGGGCGTTGAAATCTGCGGCCGTATAACTGGCGATCGAGTCGAAGGGCGAAATCGACGAGGTTGTGAGAGATTCCAACTCTCGCCAGGAAAGCCACCGCGGCTGACCGTCATTGTCCTTTGCCTCGAGCGCCAGCAATTCGCGGGCGTCCTCAAACGGCAGACTGCGCCACAAGACGGCGCTGTTCAGAGATAGGGCAAATGCGCCGCCACCCAGGGAGATCGCTAGTGACAGAACCAGAAACACGGTGAGCGCTGTTTGGTTGGAAGCCTGACGCATCCACAGGCGAAGGACGTGCCGCATAGTGCTGGAGAGGATAACGCGATACTCTTGCCCGCGCGAGGAGGCGACCATGGGTGGATGGACTCTGGGGCAGGACCTGCGTCATGCGATTCGAGTGATGCGCGCACAACCGGGCTTTGCCGCCGCGGCCGTCGTCATGCTCGCGCTTGGCATCGGGTCGACCACCGCGATCTTCAGCGTGGTCAAAGCGGTGCTCATTAACCCGCTGCCCTATCCCAACGCCGACGCGCTGGTGCAAATCGCCCACAACATTGGCGGCATCGACCAGGATTACTTCAACGACGCCATCTTCCTGACCTACGCGGAGCACGCGCAATCCTTCGAGTCGGTCGGCGTGTGGACGCCCGAGAGCACCGGCGTGACCGTCACCGGTCAGGGCGACCCTGAAGAAGTGCGGGCGCTCAACGCCAGCCGCGGGCTGTTCACGACGCTCGGCGTGCAACCTGAGATCGGTCGATGGTTTTCGGTTGAAGACGGTGCGCCCGGATCGCCGAACACGGTAATGCTTGGTGCCGGGTATTGGCAGCGACGGTTTGGCGGTGACCCCGCCGCCGTGGGACGGAGCATCGTCATCAACGGCCAGCCGCACCAGATCATCGGCGTGATGCCGGCGGCATTCACCTTCGGCGGCGAGTCCGACGTGATGTTGCCGCTGCGCATCAATCCGGCGCGTCCCGTGCCGTTTTTCTATTTGAATGGGGTCGCGAGGCTGAAACCCGGCGTGACGGTCGACGCCGCGACGGCGGATATTCCGCGCGTCCTCGAAATCTACTTCGACACCTACAAAGCCAACGTCAAGCGTGACGTCCGCTGGGTGCCGATCCCGGCGCCGCTCAAGGAAATCGTGGTGGGCGATGTGGGCCCGACGCTGTGGGTGCTGATGGGAACCATCGCCATTGTCCTGCTGATGGCCTGCGCCAACGTCGCCAACCTGCTCCTGGTGCGTGCGGAATCACGGCGCCAGGAATTCGCGATTCGCGCGGCGCTCGGGGCGCGATGGGCACGGGTGGCACGAGCGCTGTTGGTCGAGAGCATGGTGCTCGCGGTGATTGGCGGCGCGTTGGGAATCGCGATCGCGTACGCGGGCCTACGGCTGCTAGTGGCGGTCGAGCCGGCGAACCTGCCAAGGCTTTCGGAAATCTCGATCGATCCAATCGTGCTGCTGTTCGCGATTGGGATCACTCTCCTCTGCGGCCTGCTCTTCAGCGTCATTCCGATCGCGAAATTCTTCCGTCCGCGGTTCACCGCCGCAATCGGCGTGAGTGCCCGGGGGATCAGCGTGACTCGCGAGCGGCAGCGATCGCAATACGCGCTGGTCGCAGTGCAAGTGGCGCTAGCGCTGGTGTTGCTCGTCAGCTCAGGCCTGATGATTCGCAGTTTCCAGGCGCTCAGAAGCGTCGACCCAGGTTTTACGCAGCCACAAACGTTGCAGGCGTTCACCGTCGCAATCCCCCCGGCCGTCATCGTCGATCTCGGGCTCGTGATGCGCACGCAGCAGGACCTGCTCAATAAGATCGCCGGCCTTCCCGGTGTGACCTCGGTCGCGTTCACCACGCGGCTCCCGATGCACCCGGACGATCGGTGGAGCGCCGCTCTCGCCCATGAGGACAAGCCGCACGATGGCCGGGCGGCGCCGCCGAATCGGCAAGTGAAGGTGATCTCACCCGGCTCCTTTCAGACGTTCGGCACGCCGATCGTCGCGGGACGCGACTACACCTGGACCGATCTCGAAGAGCTGCGCGAAGTCGCGATCGTGTCGGAAAGCCTGGCCCGGGAGGTGTGGGGATCACCGCAGGCGGCGCTCGGCAAGCGCATTCGTCAGTTCTACGGATCACAACAGGCGCCCTGGCGCGAGATCATCGGCGTGGCCGGAGATGTGTATGACGATGGCGTGTATCAGCGGCCGCCGGCGACGGTGTATTGGCCGGGCCGCTTGAACGAGAAAGTGTTCGCGGGCTACCACCCCCGCCGCGTGAGCATGGTGATCCGCACCGAGCGCGCCGGCACCGACAGCCTGCTGGGTGAATTGCAGCAGGTCGTGTGGTCGATCAATCCGGGCCTGCCGCTCGCCCAACCCACAACGCTCGATGTGCTCTATGACCGCTCGATGTCTCGCACCTCGTTCACGCTCGCCATGTTGGCGATTGCCGGCGGGATGGCGTTACTGCTCGGCATTTGCGGCATCTACGGCGTGATCGCGTATACCGTGGCACAACGTCGTCGCGAGATCGGCATCCGCATGGCGCTCGGCGCGCAGGCGTACCAAATTCGCGCCATGTTCCTGCGGCGCGGCCTGCTCGTGGCCACGGTCGGCCTGCTGCTCGGCCTCGGCGCCGCTATTGCTTCGACGCGATTAATGCAGGCCATCCTGTTCGGCGTGGAACCGCTCGATCCGATCACCTTCGCGACGATGCCCGTCGTGCTGACCGTCGCTGCCATTCTTGCGACGTACTTACCGGCAAGACGCGCAATGTTGGTTGATCCTGTCGAAACGATGCGCGCTGAATAATCTCGACGCGATCAGAACGGGCCGTTGGCATTGGGAGAGTCGGCGGGAATCTCCTGCGCCACATCCCAGAGCTCGGCGATGCGGCCGTTCTCGAAGCGGAAGAGGTGCATCAGCGCATAACCGCGGTCGCCCGGCTTGAACGTGACGTGCGACATCACCGCCACGCGATCGCCTTCTTCGATCGTCTGTTTGATCTCCAGCTTCTTGCCGGGATTCTGCCGGAGGTTGTCCTCCATCCCCTTCTTCAACGCGTCGGCGTTGCCGGGGAACCAGACGTTGTGATGCCGGAAGTTTGCGCCGGCAAATTCGGCATAGGCGCGCGGAACGTCGATGCACACCAGCTTCAGGAACGATTCCGCGGCGGCTTTATGAGATGTGGTGGTGGCCATCATCGCACTATCGATCCATCTCGAATCCGATGCAAGCTCGACATGTGTCGAAGCGCCTCAACTATGCCGCCACCGAGCAGCAATCCGCGATCTTCTGAATCACTCGCCAAGTCAACAGCGCGACGACCCGAAACGATTCCGCCACGCTCGTCAGAGCGGAATACAGACTCGTCGTGGTTAAAGGCCGGATGTCAGAGCCTGGGGCAGTGAGGGCTCAGGCGGGTACGGGATGTTGTTTGTGAAGCGTCGCCCGCACGCGATGACGAGGAATCATGTCGAGGACGCAGTCAACCTCCTCGCGATGGAAGGATTCCAGGTGAATCCGGTGCCGCTGCACCACCATCACCAAGATGAGCAACATCTCCATCATGGCCATGTCCACGCCCATGCACAGGCGCGGCCCGCCTCCGAACGGAAAATAGGCGAGGCGGGGGCGATCGTGCGATCGCTCCGGCAGAAAGCGATCGGGGTCGAACGCTTCCGGATTTTCCCAGAAGTCGGGATGCCGGTGCGTGAGGTAGGGACTGATCAAGATCGTCGATCCTGCAGGAATGTGATAGCCACCAATCTGATCGTCGTTGATCGCGTCGCGGGGGATGACCCAGACCGGCGGATACACGCGTAGCGACTCCTGCAGGACCATGTTCGAGTAGTGGAGCTGGGGCAGGTCGGCAACGACCGGGACGCGATCGCCGACCACCTGAGAGACTTCGAGGAAGACCTTGCGCTCGACCTCGGGGTGCAGCGACAGCAGGTACCACGTCCAGGCGAGCGACTCGCCAACGGTATCGTGTCCCTGCTGGAGCATCCCGAGAATCTCTTCATGAAGTTGCCGGTCGCTCATACTCGAGCCGGTCTCGGCATCGCGCGCCGCCATCAGCATCGTCAGGAAGTTGTGTCCGCCGTCGGCGGCGCCCCGTTTCTTCTCGATGATCTCGGAGATCCGCTCGTTGAGCATGCGCATGGCGCCATTGAACCGGCGATTGTCGCTGGTCGGAACCCAGAGCGGCAGGGGTGCCAGCGCAGCCACGCGTTTCTTCAGGACCCCCAGCGCGGATTGCGCGGACTTGGCCATCTCGGCGGCATCGGACCAGAGGTCCACGCCAAACAGCACGTCGCCAATGATCACGAGCGCAAGCTCGGTCATCTCGTTGTAGAGCGGCAGGACCTGTCCGGCTGACGCGATCGGCTCCCATCGAGCGAGCATCTCGGCGGTGCGCGTCGTGACGATCGGCGCGAAACCCGTCGTGTGCTCACGTTTGAACGAGGGCTGCACCCGACGGCGCTGCTGTTTCCACGTGTCACCGTCGGCGGTAAGCAGGCTCTCACCCCAGTACCGGCTTGATCCGATCGAACACCCACCCCTTGCAATAGTTCTGGTTGTTGTCCTGAAGGACGTGCTTGACGTGCTTGGGATGACTGAGAAAGTAGGTCTCCCCTGGCAGGGCGAGTCGCACGACATCGCCATGGCGGGCCGCCGCCGTCAACAGCTTGACCGGATCCTTGCGCCACTGCGGAATGTGGCCGGCAATCGGGAGTCGGCCCGGCACGGAAGGCGCCAATCCGTTCGTCGCCACGTTGTCGTCGTTCATCACGCGGGCAGTCATTGCACAATCCCTTTACGGCGGCCGCTGATCCTCACCGGCGTCAAGGCCGGATCGAGGACGGAGTCATGATCCGTTCGTCAATCGGAATGTCGATCTGGTAGCCGGACCAGTCAATTTGCGTGACGGTCTCCGTCTCGTGATTGGTCATCACCGAGCGGGCCGGCTGCCAGCTGGCGCCGTGCTTGACATAGCCACTTTGGACGAGTGTTTTGCGCGGCTTGTCGGCGCTGCTCACAAAATAGTCGATCTTGCTGATTCGATAGGCGTCGTCGTAGTAGATCTTCAGCACCGTGTAGCTCGAATAGCGATTCTTCGGCTTCGCCTCGACCATCGTGCACTTGCCCGCCGGGCATGGTGCCTGACCGACGCTCGTGTAGTCGTAGTCGTCAACCTGCCACTTCAAGATGTCCTCGTACCAGAAATCGCTGCTCACGAATGCCGCCTGCCGGCCACGATCGGCGATGCGCTGGACGCGCTGCGTGCGGGGCGTGACCAGCCACTGCTGATCCTCGCCGCTGCCGCTCGACCACGAGATCAGCTGCGTATCTTTCAGCGCTGTCGGCGCGTTGATGGTGATGCGCGCTTGATCGTGTGCGGTGTCTGGCACGTGTTCGATCAGCTCGACCACAAAGCCGCGCTGGCCGATCGATTCGCTCCCGCGCGAGAGTGTCATCGCGCCTGACGCCTTGAGCGTCTTGAACGTAAATTGCGCAACCTGCGCCTTCCGCGCGATGTCGCGTCCCGTCTCAGGCGCCTGTGCCGCCGTGAGCATGCATGACGCCAGTACCAGCAACAGTGTCGTTCGCATAACGAAGTCCGTTCGTTCGATCAGAAAACGTAACCAGGAGAAACGAGAGAATGAAGAGATCGCAGAGCATGGCCAGCACGAGACCGACCGCTGTCATCCCGCCGAAGGTGCGCATCGGTGTGAACGCCGACGCCAGCAGCACGCTGAAGCCGATCACGATCACCAGGCAAGTCGCGATCATTGACGGGCCCGTGTGGCCGAGCGCAGACGCCAGCGCGTCCGGTCCCCGGCGGGCCCGGGCGAGATACTCGTGGATGAAGAAACTCGTGTCGTCGACGGCGATGCCCAGGGAAATCCCCATGATGAACACGGTGGCCATGTCGATCGGCCGGCCCGTGGCTCCGAGTATCGCCGCAACGATCGCGACCGGCATTACATTGACGAACATGGCGCTGGCCGCCAGGGTCCAGTTGCGCAGCGAGAGGAAGAACGTCACGAAGCACGTCGCCGCCATGATCACGATGCTCAGAATCTGACCGCGAGACACGGCGTTGTCCATGTTGGCCCAGAGAACGGTGACCCCGGAGATCTTCGCCGACAGGTCCGGCATTGTCGAGAAGTGCTTCTCGAGAATCGCTGGAATCTCGTGCCGCGTCAGCTGCTCGAGCTTGGCGTTCTCGAGATAGGGGAAAAACACGACCAGGCGATACGCCCCGAGCCCGTCGTGCACGTAGCTCGCGATCTCCGTGTTGCCGCCCGACAGCGCGAAGATATAGGCATCCGTGACCGAGGCATCGTCAGCGGCGAACCGCGTGACCGGATCATCTCCGGCCAGTGCCGGTGCTACCTCCGCGAAGATCGACGCCGGCCCGATGACCTTCGTGACTTCCGGCAGGGCCTCGACCTCCGCAGTGGCCTTGATGATGGCGGCGTTCAACGCGGCGTCGACGACCGGCGCCTCGTGGTTGCGCCGAATGACGATGCTCAGTTGGGCGCTGGGCATGCCGGCCGCCTCGAACCGCGCGTAATCGATGCGCAAGCGCTCGTTCGGCTGGATCATGTTGAGATACGTCGAGTCGTAGCCCACCATTGAGACCAGCCACACGATGACGGCGCACGCGGCGACGGCGGGAACCCAGAGGCGGCCGCGGATGCGCTGCAGCCGCGTGATCCAGGCGGCGAGCCCGCCAAGGAGGCCGGCCGTCCAGCGTTCACCGGCAAACAGCGTGGCGCTGGCAGCAAGCTCGTCGGCGGCGCCAAACCGGAAGAGGCACATCGGCAGGACGAACACCACGTGCAGGCCGGACAACAGCTCGCCGGCCGCGCCGAAGATCGCCATCTCCTGGACGGGCGTCACCGGAATCACCGCAAGCAGGCCGAAGCCCAGTGCCGTGGTGACGTTCGACACGAGGATGGGGCGGACGAGCTCATGCCTGGCTGCGCGCGCCACTTCAGCCGCGGTTCCCGGATGCTCGCGCAGCCGGCTCGCGATCCAATTCGTGACATGAAGGCTGGAGGCAATCCCGAGCGTGAAGCACAGGCCGGGCAGCGCGATCGTGACCATCGTAAACGGGCGGCCGCTGAGGAGCATGGCCGCGACAATAGCCCCGGTCGTCAACGCCACCGGCGTCAGGATCGCGATGGTCGTGCGCCACCGGAACCGCAGCATCGCGAAGAGCACCAGCGAGGCGACGACCACCGTCAGCGGTATCAGTAGTAGAAAATCACCCCAGGACAGCCGGTTGAGATCGGCATTGATGACGGCCGTGCCCGACACTGCAGACGCCGCGACCGCAGGGTCGGTGTCGAGCACGCGCCGCACCTCGGAGACCAGCCGCTGCCTGACGACTCCGGGTGTCGTCACTCCGGTGTGCTCTTTGATCAGGAGAGAGAACAATTCCGGAGATTTCGAATAGACGAGGAAGTCTCCAGCGAATGGATGGCGCAGCAGCTTGTCACGAAGGGCTGGCCATGCTTCCCGGTCGAGCTCGTCGTAGAACAAACCCTGGTCGCCGCCCTGCAGGACCTCGAGGCTCGTCGGCGAGATCACCCGGCTGACCCCGTCGATGCGCTCGAGATTTTCGGTGAGCGAGCGGGCGACATCGCCGGCGTCGTTCACACGGTCGGCCCGCATCCACACCGTGGCGAGCATCCAGGTATCCGCGCCAAAGAGCTGGCGCTCCTGATCCAGGGTTTCGACGGTCGGATCCGCGCGATCGAACCAGATGTCGATAGCGTTATTGACGATGGCGCCGCCACGGTAGAGATACACGGCGAGCATCACCATCAAGGCGAGATCGACCGCCACGATCGTGTGCGGCAGCCACTCTGCCACGACGCGGAGGGTCTTACGCATCGTCATCGCGAGAGCTCGATTCGGACGTAGCCATACAGCTCGAGGTCATCGTGCCAGATATCGAGCACGCTCGGCTTCCCTCCTTCGGAGAATGCGGTGAATCGGAGGCCGACGTTCAGCGTCGGTGACTCCGCGAGCGCTTTCTCGACTGCCGTGATGACGGCATGGCCGCGAAACGCCCAGTCGTACGAATATGCCGCGTCCACTTGCACGGGACGAAGCTGGGTCTGGGCGATTCGCATGCCGGCCCGCACGCTAGACGCGAAGGGGATGTCAACCTGGTCCCCACGAGTGTCGACCATGATGTCCAGTCGTGGAATAAAATTGTAGGCCCCGTTGAAGGCGCCGAGTCGTTGATATTCGGCGGCCCCGGTTAACACCCCGTAGGTCCGTTCTTGTCCGGTCACGTCGAGGCCGCCGCGGCGCCAGAAACCCTCGCTGAGAAAGCGCCAGTCCGCGCGCGTGGTCTCCAGTTCTCCACCGATTTGCAGGATCTCGGTGTACACCGCATCGACGCTCGCCAGCTGCGCGTCGGCCGTGAATTGCGGGACAAAGGTCGGCCGGCGGTTGAGCCCGCCAAAGACGTGCACGGCCCAGTCCAGGTCGAGCTCCGTACCCGACACCCGAACCGCGAGCGCCTGATCGCCGAGACCGCCTCGCTGCGCCACGTCGGAGGTCCCAACGCCGAACCCAAGCCGTCCGTCGCTGACCGGGAGCGGTTGCCGGCGCAACCCGATGAGCGCGTAGACGTCGACCGACAGGCCATCGAAAAGCGCCGACGCTTTGATCGTCGGCTGGCTCAGCCGGCGCTCGGGTTCGACCAGCGAGAACGGGGTGTTGGTCGCGCCGAGTTGATCGAGCGAAGAGTCCGTGACGCGTCCCCATCGTTCGCGAAGAAGACCGCCTGCCAGGGCGGTGGTGGCGCCGCGCCAGATGACCATCGCTTCACCGTCAAACAGGGCGCGCCGATTGTTGGATCCGTACACGGCAAAGTCGCCACTGAAATCGAGGTTCTTCCGCAACGAGCGGTCGTATTCTACCGACGCCCAGCCGCGCACCTCGCTATCAATGGCGGGCCGTGCGACCGGTTCACGCGGGTAGAAGGCACCCTGAATCTGCGAGGACGCCGACACCTGACCGGCGACGATGGGAGCGGGCACGGACAAGACGGCCGCGAGGGCCGCCGCCCGCCAGAGGCCCACCCGCCGGAACGAGTCCGCGCCGATCGTCAAGTGGCCGGTTCCGAATGGATCCGTACAGGCGCGGTGGGAGTGTTGGTCAGGCTCGAATCCAATCCGAACCGGATTCGACTCTTCACGAACCGCGGATCGTTGGGATCGAGCCCGCAGGTCAGGACGTTTGGCACGACGGCGTACTGAGCCGGATCGGAACCCAACGCGGCGTCGACGAGTTGGCCACCGGGGCTCACGGTGTACCAGTGCGAGTAGTCGATGTTGTGATGCTTGGCGTGCCGCCGCGTCACGTATTTGCCGAGGCGGCCTTTCTCCATCCTGAAATGACTCGTCACATGCAGCCATTCGAAAAAGAGATATCCGCATACGCTGCCGCCGAGCACGGCGATCAGTGCGGATCTGAGTGGCAGCACGATCCACAGGGCGGCGATCGTGACGAGAGCGATCGGCAACGCGAACCAGAGTGGCGTGAAGAGCAGATGCCTGCTCCGCTGCTGGTCGTGATGCCCGTAGTGCAGGCGATACAGCAGGTCGAACAGGAACTGGTTCTGGGGCGCCGGTGCGTGGAAGACGAACCGGTGGATCAGGTGCTCCTCGAGGAGATAGAGGCCCCAGCCCAACGCGAAAAGCGCGACCGTGAAAAGGTTGGGTTGGCTCAAGGTGAGAGTCAAGCCAATCACGGCGAGGACCGCCATGACACGGATCCCGAGATCGTCCGAGTAGATGCGAAAGAGTTTCTGGGTGTCGGTCATCGTCTTATCCCCTCGATGCCGGTTCGCCGGACTACCGGTCCGCGCTCACGCGCGGTCGCTCCCGCTCCCCGAGCAGCAGCCGGCGGAGCGAGCGCAGGTCGTTCAGCCGCAAGAGCCTGACGAATCCGTGGGCGCTTTCGAGAGTCTCGAACGGGTGGTCGCGTTCTTCTTCTGTCATCAGAGGTCCAGTGCCCGGGGAGGCGCGCATAGCATAACGCACGTGCCCTTGCCCCCGCCTTACCCGATCCGGTTATTGCCTCGCCTGCTCGATCCGGTTAACATCCCGCCCTCCCCCGGCCCGCCTGATCGCCAAGGCGGTTACTGGAGTGCTGCGTCCACGAACCTCATCCGTTGGACACGGGGCGGGTTACCTTGCAGGAGACCAACATGGATCCGGTCACAACCGACGACCACTACCAGATGATCAAGCCGCAGTTGTGCGGGCTGCTCGACCTCTTACGGGTCGGCGTGGTCTTCGACCGTGCGAAGGGTGATCACCTTTACCACCACCGCGATGGTGAGGAAGTGGCGGTGCTGGATCTGGTTGGCGGGTACGGGTCGCTGCTCTTTGGTCATCACCACCCGACACTCGTGGCTGAGGCACAACGGCTGCTCGTCGAAGGCCGTCCGATTCACTCGCAAGGCTCGCGACACGCGCTGGCGGGACAGCTGGCGCGTGAGTTGGCGCGCCGCGCCGGCGGCGACTATCGCGTCGTCTTCTGCAACTCGGGCGCCGAGGCGGTCGAGGCCGCCATGAAACACGCGATCCTCGAAACGGGATCGCGAACCTTCATCGCGCTCGAAAAGGGATTTCACGGCAAGACACTGGGCGCCGTTCAACTGACCGCGAATCAGGACTACCGCGAGCCGTTTCTCATCGACGGTCTCACCGTTCACCGCGTTCGTATCAATGACATCGCGCATCTCGAGCAGACCTTCGCTCGCACGGGCAGCCTCGCCGGCTTGATCTTCGAACCGATTCAGGGGGAAGGCGGCGTTCGGGAGATCACGCCGGAGTTCGCCCAGCGCGCCGCCGCACTCTGCGCCGCGCGCGGCGCCCCGCTGATCGCGGACGAGATCCAGACCGGCATGGGACGGACCGGGACGTTTCTCGCCTGCGAGGCGCTCGGCGTCAGCCCTGATTACGTGACGCTCTCGAAGGCGCTCGGCGGCGGCCTCGCGAAAATTTCGGCGACGCTGATCCGCCGGGATCGGCACATCGACAAGTTTGACGTGCTGCACACGAGCACCTACGCCGAGGATGACTATTCCAGCGGCGTGGCGCTCAAGGCGTTGGAACTGCTGGACGCGGATGCTCTCGCCGCGGCTCATCGCAAGGGGGAGCGAATACTTAACGGCCTCCGGAGCCTGATGGCGAAGTACCCCGACGTGATTGTCGATGTCCGCGGCCGCGGGCTGATGGTCGGCGTCGAGTTCAAGCGGCTCCTGGGCGATTCGAGTTTCCTTCTCAGGCTGCTCAGCAACCAGGACGATCTCATCTTCGTGGTGGTGGGGTATCTCTTCAACATCCACCGCATCCGGGTGGCGCCGACGCTGAGCGATCCGCAAACGCTCCGGCTCGAGCCCTCTCTCTTCATTACCGACCGAGACATCGACCACTGCATGGCGGCGCTCGAAGACGTTTGCTCGAAATTGCGGGCCCACGACGCGATCGGGCTGACCCGGTATTTCATCGAGGGCCCGGAGCGCGTCGATAACACTCGCGTCACATCCGACACGAAGTTCTTCATTCACGACGAACCGCCATACTGGCAGAGGGAGCTCGATCCGCCTCCCCTAAAGGTCGCCTGGCTGTTCCACATGATCAATGCGGACGATCTCGTGACGCTCGAGCCCGGCGCGGCCGTCTTGACGTATGACGAGCGCGAACGGTACCTGCACCACCTGGCGCCTCGCTCGAATCCGATCGTCATGAGCTCCTTTGACGTCAAATCCACGACCGGCGCCAAAGTGCGCTTCTATGCCATTGCGCTGCCGTTTACCTCGAACCAGATGAAGCGGTGGCTCGACAAGGACGACTTCTTTCGGGTGCGCCACTCGATCGACAAGGCCATCAAAGTGGCGCGTTTCATCGGCTGCGACGTCATCGCCATGGGCCAGTACACCTCGATCGTAACGAAGAATGCGACGACGCTGGAACTACCGCACGTGGGGCTCACCACCGGCAACAGTTACACCACGGCGCTGGCCCTCGAGGCGATCGAGCGGGCGCTCGGCGAACGTGGGCTCGCGCCGTCGGCAGCGACGCTGGCCGTCGTCGGAGCGTCGGGAAACATCGGTCAGATCTGTGCCGAAATCCTGGCGCCAAAATTCGGACGGACCGTGTTGCTCGGGAGCAACAAGCCGTCCGCGGTGCGCCGCCTCGAGGAGTTGCAGGCACGACTGCCACGAGCCTCCGTCGAGGCCGACCCGGCGGCGGCGCTGCGTTCGGCGAACGTCGTGCTCGCGGCGACGAATGCCCCAAAACCGTTTCTCCCGCCGCAAGTCTTTGCCCAGGGTGCGATCGTGTGCGACCTGTCGGTCCCGGCGGCGGTTCAACCACACGTCAAGGAGGCCCGTCCCGACGTGCTCGTGATTGGCGGAGGAATTGCCCGCCTGCCGTTTGGTGAGGCGCACGGGATTCTCGGAATGCCGCTTCCCCCCGGTCAGGTGTACGGCTGCATGGCGGAGACGCTGCTGCTCGGTCTCGAAGGCGTGCGCGACGCGACGTTCACAGGCTATCTGCCGGCGGAAAACGTGTACCGCCTCGCGGCCATGGCGAAGCGGCACGGCTTTTCACTGGCCGAGTACAAGACGCATGCAACGATCGGCCAACCTACGTGACCGGCGCAACGCTCTGATCCCCGATGGCTCGCCAGAACGCGCTTTCTGTCAGGGGCGCGATTGGGTCAACACTTCATCCGGCCACTGAAAGGTCGATGACGGGTCGTCGGACTTGGAAGGGTTGCCCGGCCGTGATGGTCGCGTCCGACTGCGGCACGTTCTGTGGGCCAAGCCGCTGGCCGGCCGCGATGATCTCCTCGGCGCACTTGGTCGAGACGGGACGTGAGAAGAGATACCCCTGTGCGTGCGTGCAACCGAGCCGCTCCAGTTCACGGGCCTGCGCTTCCTGCTCGATCCCTTCGGCGACCACGCCCGTGTTGAGCGTGCGCGCCAGCGCCAGGATGCTCTCGACGATCGCCGGACGGTCGGGCAGCAGCAGGTTCTTCACGAACGAGCGGTCGATCTTGAGCGCGTCGACAGGCAGCTTGGCCAGGTGACTCAGGGACGAGTAGCCGCATCCGAAGTCGTCCAGATAGATTTTCGCGCCGAACTCACGCAGCTCCTGGAGCAGCTTCGCGGCCTCGTTGGGGCTATCCATCAACGCGGTCTCCGTGATTTCGAGGCGGAGGTCGCACGGCTTCATTCCGGCCTTCTCCACGGCCTGCTCGACCATCCACAGGAAGTTCTGCTGCATGAGTTGCCGGCTCGAGACGTTGACCGTGACGTAGTCGAGGCCGGAGGCAGGATAGCGCCGCTTCCAGTCGGCGAACGTCACGCACGCCTGCTGCAGCATCCATGTGCCCAGCGGCTCGATGATTCCGAGTTCTTCCGCTAGCGGGACGAAGGTGGCCGGCGACACAGCCTTACCGTTGCGTGTCCATCGGGCCAGGGACTCGAAGCCAACGCACATCCGCGAGCCCAGCAGGACGATCGGCTGATAGTGGATTTCGAAGTCATGGGTTTCGACGGCGCGCCGCAGGTCGCCCTCGAGACCGACCCGGTCGAGCTCGCGTTCTCGCATGTCAGCATCGAACAGCTCGTGACGCGCCTTGCCGCGCGACTTCGCGTGGTACATCGCGGTGTCGGCATCGCGCATCATCTCGTCAGGATTGTTGTACTGGGCCTGGCCGAACGCGATGCCGATGCTCGCCGAAGTGAAGACTTCCCGCCCGCCGATCGAAAATGGCGCGCGCAGCGACTCCTGGATGCGGAACGCGATGGCGTTGGCCTGGTTCGCGTCGCCGATCTCGTTCAGGAGAATGGCGAATTCATCGCCGCCCAGCCTGGCGATGGCATCGCCCTGCCGCAGGCACGACTCGAGACGGCGCGACACGGCGGTGAGCAGTTCGTCGCCCACCAGGTGACCAAGGCTGTCGTTGACGACCTTGAAGCGGTCGAGATCGAGATAGAGCGCGGCGAACGGGGTGAAGGAGCGCCGTTGCTTGAGCTCATCAAGCCGGCGCCCGAGCCCCTCCACGAAGACCGCGCGGTTGGCCAGCCCCGTCAGCGGATCGAGAAATCCGGCGGCCGCTGGTCGCGCCGATGTGGCGCCCCGCTCGGTGATTTCGGTCAGCGAGCCGGCGATGCGAAGCGGTTTGCCACCAGCGTCGCGCACCGCGATGCCACGGCAGAAAAATTTCCGGTAGCTACCGTCTTCATGGCGGATCCGGTGGGCATGATGGAGGTGGTCGGCCTGGCCGGACAGATGGGCCTCGAGGGCGGCCTTCAGCTCAGCGCGGTCGTCGCCATGAACACGATCCATCCATTCCGTGACGGGACCGACGCCCCCGGGCGCGGGCAACCCGAGCATCGCGCGCCATCGGCTCGAACAGTAGAACTCCTGCCGGCGCGGATCCCATTCCCAAAGCCCGTCATTCGCGCCTTCCGCGGCGAGCGCGAGCCGCTGCTCGTTTCGCTTGAGCGCGCTGTCAGCGCGCGCTCTCTCGGTGACATCATCCCAAAGCAGCGTGGCGCCGCCGGCAACGGGAAGGACTTTGACCTGAAGTGTCCGGGCGCCCGCGGCGGTTGGCACCGCGACTGGCGCGAGCGTCCGCGGGGTGCCACTTCCCACCGCGTCGGCGATCATTCGCGCAACCTGGGTCTTGCCAAGCGCGGGCACCGCCCCAACGAGTGAACGACCCAGGGCTCGCTCCCTGGGGCAGCCAAGAATTCGTTCGAGCGCAGGGTCCCAGAGCGTGACGAGGTTGTTGCTGTCGACAACGGCCATGCCTTGATTCAGGGAGTCAATGACCTCGCGGCGTCGTTGCGCTTCATCGAGCTGGATGACGTGGGCGCAGTACGCGCGGTAAGCAAAGAACAGCGGCAAGGCGGCAACCAGCGCCACTTCCCACATTTTGTGCTCGGCCATCGCCACGAATCCCACCGCGAGACTGGCGCCGATGAAGTAGCCCGGGGCGCTACGAAGCAGGCTGGCCGGCCACGATCGATCGATCGGTTGCTTCGTAAGAAGCGGCACGATGATGTCGGCCGACGCGCTCTTGACGACGCAGTATCCGATCACCGCAAGTGCGATCGGCACTGCCTGTTGCGGCCAGATGAACGTACCAATCGTGCCGCCGAGGGCCTGGTGCGCCAAGCCCGCTACTTGAGCTGCCGCAACGACCGTGGCCACGCTGAGCACGCGGCGCCACCAATGCCGCCCGTGTGGATCCGTGAGCCCTTGCATGATCGCTCCGGCGGCGGCCACAACCAGCATCGCATGGGGACCGATGAGCAGCAGCGCGGTGAACTCGATGAGGAAGGACGGCGGCATCGTGGCCCAGTCCTTCGCAGTGGACTGCTGCACGGCAAGGGCCGAGGTCAGCAACGCTGCCAGGATCAGTCCGGAGAATTCGAGCGTCCGAGGTTGCGGCCAGCCCGCCACCCCAAGCACTGCCGGCACCGCAATAGCGATGACCGCGAACGTCACGAGGATTGAGCGACGCGAGAGCATTTAGGTAAGCTCGCCGCGCCCTGAAGAGTGAACCACTTCTGTCCGCAAAGCAATGCCACGGCCAACCGGGCTTGCCCTAGCAAGTGGTTATTACAGAATACGTTAGAGGAATTACGAATACGACGAACGCTGCCAGGAGCGTCTCATTTCGGAACACCACCTACGAGAAAGTGGTGCAAACGAAGAGCTTAGGAGACCGGTTGAGCTCCATGCTTGTGCACAACTCACGAGACTTTTGGTAGATCGCTAACGAGTTTGTCGATGCCGCGCCCGCGCTCTGCTTCCACTCGACATGAAGGTTCAACGCACGAGGTAGTGCGACGGCTGACGTTGTCATTCACGCCGCTTCAGCGGACACTGCGATCCATGAACGCAACGCGAGTTCGCACGGTCGCGCTCGGCGCGCTGCTTGCCGTGATTTCCGGAGGCGGTCCCGCAACCGCCGGGCGCGGGGCCCTCGACGCGACGCGTGGGGTTGCCACGCAAACCACATCGACCGCGCGCGTCACCTCGCGGATGGCCGTCACCATGCCGCACGTCGATGCCGAACTCGTCGTCGATGGGCGATCGATTCCGGGATCGGGCCTCTCGCGCGAGGCTGAAACGCCGCCGCTCGAGCGCGGT
The DNA here is from genome assembly GCA_963784445.1 of uncultured Acidimicrobiia bacterium. Classification (GTDB taxonomy): domain Bacteria; phylum Acidobacteriota; class Vicinamibacteria; order Vicinamibacterales; family UBA2999; genus 12-FULL-67-14b. Next base: position 1,221,339 of record CAWARO010000006.1, read on the forward strand.
GTCACCTTCAAGTACTTGGTTACGGCCAAATGGCAGCCGAACACCTACACGACGATGACGCGCACCAAGACCGTGTCGTTCCGGGCTGGTGAGCCGATCGCCGTCGACCTGACGGTTGAGGATCCTGCCGACCGCGTGCGTGTCATTTACGTGCCGACGCCGGATGCAGTGGTTGCAGAGATGATCGAGCTGGCCGGGGTTGGGCCGGCCGATGTCGTGTTCGAGCCCGGCTGCGGCGACGCACGCATCACGATCGCGGCGGTCAAGGCCGGGGCCAGGAAGGGCGTGGGCATCGACATCGATCCCGATCGGGTGGTCGAGTCCCGCGAGCTGGTCAAGAACGCCGGCCTCGACAACCGGATCGAGATCCGCCAGCGCGATGCCCTCGACATTCCCGACCTGTCGGAGGCGACGGTCGTCTTCTTGTATATGGGCGACCACTTCAACCTGCTGATGCGGCCGCATCTGTGGCGAGAGCTGAAGGTCGGCGCGCGGGTGGTCTCGCACCGCTTCACGATGGGCGACTGGAAGCCAGACCGGACCGTGTCCATTGATGTCGATGGCCTGCCGTATGAACTGCATCTGTGGACGGTGACCGAGGAGCTCAAACGGAAGATGGAGCAAAGAAAGCCGTAGCCTAGATGTGAAGCCTGCTTTAGTCCGCTCTGCGGCGCTAAAAGCCGGCATCGCCAACCGCTCAGCTAGAACACGTTACGAGTCTGTCGGTTGAAACGCGCCGCCGTTGCTGGTAGCCTGCGCGCCTCCCGCCCATCTCACGAGAGGAGCCGTCATGCGCCTGCGTCTCGCAGTCTGCCTCGGGTTCTTGCTGTCTGCTGTTGCCTCTGTCTCGGCCATTCCCGGAGATCGTTCACCGGACGGCGTGTGGGTGGAAGTCGATCGCGCTGCGCTCGGCGAGGTACGGCAGCCGTTGCCGACCGAGTTCCGCGCCTACCGATTGAACCTCGAAGCCCTGAAGAAGATCCTTGCCGCTGCTCCTCGCGAAGGCCGCGGCGGCGATCCGGCGACCATCTTCGTTCCGCTGCCCGACGGCACCTATACCCAGGTCGCGGTAGAAGAGTCTCCGGTGCTCGGGCCCGACCTGGCTGCGCAATACCCAACCCTCAAGACGTTCACGTTCGACGGCGTCGAGGACACCAAGATCTCCGGTCGCATGACGCTGGCGGGCGACAGCTTTCAGGCGATTCTGCGGCCGCCGGATGACTTCGCGCGGATCACGCCGCTCACCACGACGGAAGGCACGTTCCATCTGAGTTTCCTTAACAAGAATCGGACCGATGGCGCCAACGACTTCCGCAACCACGATGATCCGCGAGATCCGCACCATGACGATCCTCCCGCCATTGCTTCAGTGCCTGGCGTTGCCGCGGCGAGTCCCGACAAGAGTGACAAGGTTGTCAGCGTCCAGGGCGGCGGATCGGTCGGCATCCAGGCGCTGCAGACGGGAAGCACGCTGCGCGTCTTCCGGATGGCGGCGTCCACCACGGGCGAGTATTACCAGGCCATGGCCGGCCCGAACGGCGTCACGGATGTCGTAGCAGCAATCGTCGCCGAGGTGAACAACGCCAACCTCGGGTTCGAAACGGAGTTCGCGGTGCGGATGCAGTTGGATTGGGCGGTGCTTTACAGCAATCCGGCCACCGATCCCTTCACGACGATCAACCCGAACAGCATGCCGCCGATCACGGTGTGCAACACGCGCGACGAGAACGTGGACGCCATCAGCGACGTGCTCGATCCGTCGAATTACGATGTCGGGTTCGCGTTCAGCCAGGGCGGCGGCAACGGCTGCGCGTGGTACGTCATTTGTACCGGCACCAAGGAACAGGGCGCGGGTCTGTTCGATACCAGCCTCGCGCCGGGAAGCTCCACCGGCCTCATCCTGCACGAGATGGCCCACCAGCTTGGCGCGAAACACACGTTCAGCAGCAACACCGGGTCGTGCGGCAACCTGGGCGAGTTCAACCAGCCGAGCGCATTCGAACCTGGCAGCGGCTCGACGATTTCGTCATATTTCAACGCCTGCTCTCCGAATAACGTCGACACGTCGCTCGTTGGGGCGGGCTTCTACTTCCACGCGCACACGTTCGAGGAAGTGATCAGCAACATCACCAGTGGCAGCGGCACATGCGGAGCGTCAGTGGCCACCGGCAATACGCCGCCGGCCGTCGATGCCGGCAGCGACTACACGATCCCGAGGGGAACGCCGTTCGAATTGACCGGCAGCGGCAGCGATCCCGATGGCGACGGCTTGTTGTTCACGTGGGAGCAATACGACGTGGCGTCCGGCCCGCGCAACATCAACACCGATCCTGGCGACGGCCCGCTCTTTCGATCCGTACCTCCAACGGCCGACGGTGACGTCCGGGTGTTTCCGAACATGACTGACATCCTCTCCAACACGGTACAAAATGGTGAGTTCCTGCCCGTGACCGACCGGACGATGACGTTCCGGCTCACCGCGCGCGACAACCGCGCCGGCGGCGGCGGGATCTCGAGCGACGATGCCGTGCTGACCGTGTCGGGCAATCCTTTCTTCATCACGAACCCGAATGGCGGTGAAGTGATCGGAGAGGGATGCACCATTCCCACGACGTGGACGGTTGGCGGCGGCAGCGTGGCCAACCTCGTGGACCTCGGTTTCTCCGACGACGGCGGCAACAGCTTTGATCCGCTCTTCGGCCCGACCGCGAACGACGGTGCCGCAAGTCCGATCGCGCCGTGCACGGCGACCAACCAGGCGCGCCTCAAGGCCTCGGGCGTCGGCAACGTCTTCTTCGACGTCTCGAACAACAACTTCAGCATCGTCCCGACGCCGCCCGTGGCGTCGATTGCCGCAATCGGCGGCGCCGTGGACCAGGCGTGCACCTTCAAGGTGCAGTTCACCGCGGCCGTGGAAGACGACTGCGGCGTGAACAAGAACGACGTCGTGGTGAAGGCGTTCAAGCAGGGCAACAACTTCACGCTGGGGCCGGTTGAGTTCGACGCACAGCAGACGAGCGGAACTCTCGTGGACGTGACCGGAAGCGTCCTCGTGTCCGACGTCAGCCAGTCGCCAGCAGTGCTGATGCTCGAAGTGACCGGCGCCGATGCGTGCGGCATCAAGGACATCGACACGACGCTGGTGCAGGTGGTGGACAACACGCCGCCGTCGATCGACGTGACCCTGTCGCCCACATCGCTCTGGGCGCCGAATCACACGATGCAGCCGATCGTGGCCACCGTGCAGGTGACGGACAACTGCCCGGGCGTGAGCTTTGCGCTGACATCCGTGATCAGCAACGAACCGGACAATGGTCTCGGCGACGGCGACACGATTGACGACATTCAGGACGCCGCGCTGGGAACGCCCGACACCGAAATCAGCCTGCGCGCCGAGCGCCAGGGTAGCGGCGACGGCCGGATCTACACCGTGACCTACACGGCCACGGATGCTTCGAACAACGGTGACCAGGCGGTGGCCGTGGTCGTCGTGCCGAAGAGCCAGAAGAAATAACGAGCACACGGTGGCTGCCGCAACGCCTCAGCGCTGCGGCAGCTCCGGTGAGCCTCAGCCTGGCCCGGACGCGAGATGTCAGCTCGGAGCTCAGGGGCCCATCAGGTAGCGCGTTTTGGCATGTTGGATGCAACGTCAGAGGCATGGCCTCGGCCAGCCTCCGCGCGCTTGGCGCCGTGCTCGCGTGCGGGCTTACTACAGCATGCGCGACCGGGGCGATGCGAGCCGCACCGCAGGAAGGCCGTGGCGGCCACAAGAGCTACATTCTTCCGGTGGTCGAGATCGTGGCCATGGACGCACTCGTGAATCTCGGAGGGCGCGCGTTGATGGAGCCCGCCGACTACGAGGTGACGCCGTCCTCGATTCGCCGCAACCTCCGTGGCCGCTGGGTCGTCGACGACGATCCGTTCCAGATCAATCAGTTCATGCACCCTTACCAAGGGGCGATGTATCACGGGATCGCCCGGTCGAACGGGCTGGGCTACTGGCCGTCGATGGCCTATACGATTGCCGGGAGCGCGCTATGGGAAATCGCCGGCGAGACCACGCCGCCCTCTCGAAATGATCAGATCGCCAGCGGCATCGCGGGATCGTTCCTGGGCGAGCCGCTCTATCGCATCTCGCGTCTCCTGCTGGAACGCGCTGACCATGGGCCAGGCGTTTGGCGCACGCTGGCCTCGGTGCTCGCTTCTCCGCCGACCGGCATCAATCACGTCCTGGTCGGCACTCCCGCGGGACCGCGCGCGCCCGATGCCGTGCCGCTCTCCGACATCCGCGTCCAGTTCGGCACCACCGCGGTTGCCACCGGTTCACGATCGCTGTCCTCGCTGGCGCTGAACCAACCGCATCTTGCATTGTCGATGGACTACGGGTATCCGGGAAACGCCAGCTACCGCCACGAGCGCCCGTTCGATTACTTCAGAATCGAGAGCAGCGTCTCGACCGACGGACTGGAACAGCTGTCGACGCGCGGTCTTATCGCGGGGGCCGACTACGGAGCGGGGCGCGTCGCCGGCATCTGGGGCCTCTATGGCAGCTACGACTACTTCACCCCCGACGATTTTCGCTTGTCGACGACGGCGTTCTCGGTCGGCACGACTCTGCAAGCATCGCTATCCGAGTCGCTGGTGGTGCAGAGCTCCGGGCTCCTGGGAGGAGGCTACGCCGCGGCGCGTCCGCTCGGGCAGACGGAGGGTCGCGACTTTAACTACGGTCTCGCTCCGCAGGCCCTCGTCAACCTGCGATTGATCGCCGGACGCCGGGCCGCCCTGGACGTGACCGCGCGAGAGTACTTCATCAGCGGACGCGGTGGATTCGGCACCGGCCAGCGCGATCTGATCTTCATCGGAGATGGCTCGTTCGCGATCCGTGTCTATCAACGGCACGCCGTCGGCCTCACCTACCAACTTGCCGGCCGCAGCGCGGACTATCTCGAACTGCCGGACGAGACGCGGTCACGCGCGAGGGTCGGCGTGTTCTATACGTTCCTCGGCTCGGGCGGTTTCGGCGCGCAATGGTAGACGTCAGATCTCGGCCAGCGTACCGGGCCTTATGCGCGTAATTTCGTGTGAGACGTGTATAAGAATTACGCTAGGGTCGAGAACTAATTTCCTCTCGGCGTCGCGCTCGCGGATCGAGAAATACGCGTTCGATCGCTATCCCAGAAAGACGCACGTCGGCATTCCACCCGCGGCAGGCGGGGCACGCAAAGCTATGCGTTCGAATAGCATCGGTTTCATGTGTCGGTGGCTCGCAAGCCACGACTAACCGGCTGCCACACCGCTTGCAAGTCAACGGGTTTCGAATGCTTGTTTGAGGCACCCTGGATTAGGCAGAGAGCACCAAACGTGCCACATCGAGATGCACATTTCGACACAGCGGCCCGTCCCCCGCTGTCTTGCGAATGCTCAGTCGGACTGAACACCCGACCGCGGTCGTCCGCATCCGTCGATAAATTGCTCCGCCCACAACTCGAGCGCCACCGGGATCCAGAATCCCTCGGTGGTGGACGGCGCCGACAAGGCACGGCGCCACCAGCGGCGAACGACGCTGACGTCGACGAGCCCGCGCGACGCCATGCCCGGCAACAGGCGATCCTCCATCAACGCCACGAATGGGCCGCTACGGAAGTACTGCGCCAGCGGTAGATTGAATGCCGACTTCCGGCGGTAGACGAATGCCGCGTCGAAGCTGCGCCTGGCGAGTTCCTTGACCACGATCTTGGTGCCTGTTGCGCCGACCGGTAACGACGGTCCCACCAGGTGTTCGGCCGGCAGGGCGCGGGCGAACTCGATCACCTGCCGGTCGAGAAACGGCACCCGGTTCTCGACGCCATGTCCCATCATCATCTTGTCCTGGCGCACCAATAAGTCGACGAGATGCGTCCGCATTTCGTACTTCAGGCAATTCGAAAGATGGTCGGCGTGGCCCTCCTCAAACAGCGCCCGGCGCTTTTCGATCGCCGGCCGCAGATTCGCCGCGGGTCGCAGCTTCGAGAGACGCGGTTCGGAATGAAACTGAGACGCGCGGATGAATGCGTCGACCGGCTCCTGCCCATGCCCCCGCCACGAGCCATTGGCCGCCGCATGTGCGTCGACAAAGCGCGGGTAGCCGCCGAAGAGTTCGTCGGCACCTTCCCCGCTCAGCAGTACCGTGGCATGCCCGCGCGAACGTCGAGCCAGCAACCATAGGGCAAGCGAGTTGGGATGGCTGATCGGCTGATCCATGTGCCAGCTGGCGGCATCCAGCGCACCGATGAACGCGGCCTCATCGAACACGAAACGATGGCTGTCTGCACGCGCCGTGGCCGCCGCCGCCAGGATCCATCGCTCTTCCGAGAACTGCGGCTCGTCGAAGACGATCGAGAACGTGCTGAAGTCAGCATCGTGATGTGAACGCGCCAGCACGGCTACCAGCGACGAGTCGACGCCACCGGACAACTGGCAACCCAGGTTCACGTCGCTCCGCAATTGGGATTGCACGCTGCCGCCCAGCAGATGGTCGAGGCGATCGACGGCGTCTTCCCGTGTCAGGCGCAGCTTCTCGCGGTGGTCGGGGATGCTCCAATAGCGCGATTCCCTGACACCATCCGGCGTGATCGTGAGGTGATGGCCTGGCTGGACGTGGCGCACGCCCTTGAGCAGCGAGGCTTCACCAGCCACATAGCGGAATGCCAGGAGCTCATCGACTTCGGTCGAAGCGATCTCGGCGCGGAACGCGGGATACGCGAGAAACGCCTTCGCTTCTGACGCAAACAGCACGGTCCTTCCGCACTGCGCCCAGTACAACGGCTTGATGCCGACACGATCGCGGACCAGGTGGACGACGCTGCGGCGCGTGTCCGCAATCACGATGGCAAACATGCCATTGAGCCGTTCGAGCATCCGCTCGAACCCCCTGCGCTCGTAGAGGGCGAGGATGACCTCGGTATCAGTGCCGGTGCGGAAACGGTAGCCGTCGCGCTCGAGCTCGGCCTTGCAGTCGAACGCATCGTAGATCTCGCCGTTGAAGAGCAGCGCGGTCGAGCCGTCGGGGCTGGTCATCGGCTGGTGTCCACGGGCCGAAAGGTCGAGGATCTTCAGCCGGTGGAAACCCAGTGCGGTGTCAGGAATGCCGCCGCGCAGTGACAGGCAGAGTGTTCCGCGATCGTCTGGACCGCGATGACGAATCATGTCCGTCATCGCGCCGAGCACGCTGGCGTCGGCCGGCGCACCATCCAGGTTGACGAACCCCGCGATTCCGCACATGTGAGGGGTGATTTGCCTCGGCCGCCTTGTGGCATCGCGGCCGTCATCGTCTTTTCACGGTACCAGAGCAAGGCTGGCCAGGAAAGCCCGAAGCCGGCCGTAGCTCGTGCGGCAGTTCCTCCCGAGAGGAATCTCATGCGAGCTGGTCGCAAGCGCCTGACGATCTGCGCGCGACCCTCGAGTTATTCAGCGCATGGGTGACAGGAGCGTGAGGGTCAGCCGTCTGGCCGTTACTGTCGCTTCGCCGTCTTCTTGGCCTGCTTCGGTTTCTGTTTCCGTTTGGAGGGATGACCGGCGGGCGGCGCAAAGAGCGCAACCTCCGTCCCGTTGATCGCTCCCACGGTCGCCAGTTCTTGATTGCCGATGCCTGACTTGCTCGCCGTTCCGCTGTCCAGCCGTGTGATTCGTGCAGGAGCCGTCGTGTCGGGTTCTGGAGCGGCGTCAGCGACGACAAAATCGGCGGCATCCCATGTGAATGGTGGTGTCTTCCGGCGGTCGCTCGACCGGCGTTCGACCGGAGCCGATTCGCATGATGCCCGCCGGTGCTCTGTGCGTCGATCCCACGAGACCACGACAGGCAAATCAGCGGTCTTGCGCACCAGAGCATCAAATCGACGCAACGCCCCGCGACGAACGATTATGCCGATCGGTTTCTTTCTTGCCACGCAGATTGTGTATCGGTCATTCGCGCTCAGTACGCAGCTTCCGCCTTGATATGGCAGTTGGGTCAACGGCCCTAGGGCGGGGTCAGGATGCATTCTCGTGAAATATCGGGACGAACTGCGCCGGCGGATTTCGCAATATTGCGGTGCCGTTCAAGACCGTGGGCATGGTCGTCGCGGAAGTTGGCCGACGCTTTCAAATTGAGAACTGCCTCGGGCCGTCATGGTTTGACGCTCGGCACGTTTGTACGATATACACCGTCCGCAACTTCAACCTAGCCGAGCCTATCATGCGGTCTCGCCAGTCGTCAGGCGTGCGAGGACGGTTCACTCTTGTGACCGCCGTGACCGTGCTCACCTCCACGCTTCTCTCTGCCCAAGCGACGACGGCCGTCGATCCGTGCGATCCGACCCTGGTGCGGTCAACGCAGGACCCGCGTGCCTACGGTCGGCGCGGGGACCGCTGCGAAGGCCTGTACATCAAGGAGGTCGCCGGGAGCGGAGGCCTCCAGGTGGCGTCGTTCGTCGAATCCGGCACGCCGTTCGAGATTGCGAGCGGCGAGCGCCTGCAGGTGGCTTGGTCGCAGCCCGGCGATGCGGCAGTCCGCCTTCGGGCCGTGGCGCTCCAGCGGCGCGTGTACTACCGGATGGACGTCGTCCGCGATCGCGCGCGGACCTTCGAGTGGCCAGCTGACGTCATGGTCTCGCTGGGACTCCAGCCGCGCGACGTCGGCGTCGTCGGCTGGGTGGAACGTCCGGTGCGAGGGACGGTTGAGGAGGTCTACGTGCCTCTCCGCCTCGGCAAGGCCGCCGCGCCGGCCAGGACGGGGCGCTACGTGCTGAGAGTGGTGCCGGCCGCCGAGCTCGTCGAGCTGTACGTGACTCTCACTGCGCTCGACGGGTCGGGGCGCGAGACGCGTGCCATCCAGCGGGACGTGCCGCTCGGGTACGGCTTCTACCCCGCCGAGCGCGCGGTCAGTATCACGCTGCCGCCGCTATCCGAGCCAGGCCTCTACCGGATCCATCTCGGCGCGACTCTTCGCCGCGAAGGCCCACCTGCCAACCGGACGATCGTCTTCTACCATGCCGCCGAGTGATTCCCGAAGTGAGTCGCTCCGTCAGCTGCTGCTGGATCGCACCTCCGCCGCCGTCGAAAAGGCGGTCCAGTCTGGCGGCGAGATCGCGGAAGAAGAGGTGGCGGCGCTCGGGCGCCTCGCACGGCTCGTCAAGCAACGCAAGGCCGCCGAGGCGCTGCAGCCGCGGCGGTCGTGGCTACTGGTCGTGCTGTGCGCGAGCACTCTCCTCATCGCGAGCGTTCTGCTCTTCGCGCGCGTCCCGGAGACGGAGGTCGAGCTCGAGATTGGGGCGACCGAAGTGAGCTTCTCCCTGCCCAGCCAGCAGGTCCTCTTCGAGAGCATGAGCCTGTCGTCGCTCGGCGTGTCGGGCCTCAGGCGGGTGACCCTTCCGGAGGTAGCCGACGGGGAACCCGGGGAAACCGACACGCCTGCCCCCGACGAGGACGCCGCCGTACGGCTCGAGGCTGTGGAGGCCGGCGCGCGCAGAGGCACGATCGGCATCGCCGCCATTATCCCCGGCGCGGGCACCGACGTGTGGCTCCGGCGTGCGGATCAGCCCGGCCAGTACCGGCTCTCTCTCCGCAACGCCAAGGGCCCTATCCAAGTGGACGTGGCGGGCCCGCTCCGCATCGCCGCTACCGGCACTCCGGTCCGCACGATCGATGTGGTGAGCCCGCGGACCGTCGTGCTCGAGCCGGGTCCGGCGGTGGTGGACTTGGACCTGACGTTCGTCGACCTCCCCGCCGCCATGACCTCGCAGGTTCCCATTGAGCGCCTGGCGCTGCGGCGCGTGGACGAGTTCGGAGATCGCGGCCTCTCCATCGTCCGCACGATCTCGACCATCGTCTCGGGGACGCTGTTCTTCGAGTCCCTGAACAGCCTGCAGCGGCCCCTCCGATCGGGCGAGGCACTGCGGTTCGAGCGCTCGTCGGGCGAGATGCGGACCGTGCGGCTCGAGTCGGGCCACCTGACGATGAGCTTCCACGGCTGGGTCGGCGGCATGAAGACCGGGTCCGACGAAAGCCCGCGGAGCCTCATGCCGACCTGGCTTGACTGGCTGCGCGCCCGGCACGGACTGTCGCTCCTCTGGGGGACCAGCGTGTATCTGTTCGGAATCGGTTTCGCCGTCGTTAGATGGTTTAGGGGCCCATGATGACGTTTGAATCCCGCGGCGCCGGCAGGCTCGCCTGCCTCGTCCTGGCACTGGCCGTCGGCCAGGTCGCGGACCTAGGCGCGCTGAGCCAGGTGCCGAGCCGGCCTGCGCCAAAGCCGACGCCACCCGTGCAGCCGTCGCCGCAGCCTGCGACCACCCAATCCGACTCGGAGAAGCAGGCGCACCAGCTCGTCGTCATGGTCCGAGGGACCATAGCGGGGGAACCCGTCATCGGCGCGGGCGTCATCTTCGGCGCCAACCAGGACCGACTCTACGTGGCCACCGCCAACCATGTGCTCCGGCATGGACGCGGCGCGCAGTCCGCCCAGCGCATCGAGAACCTCGAGGTGAAGCTGAACTGGCTGCCTGGAGAGTGGACGGCCGGCCAGATGCTCGACGACTTGGACGCAGAGTTGGACCTCGCCGTCCTGTCGGTCAAGACCTCGCGCGGCCCCCTCGCCGGCAGCCAGCCGTTCGCGCGGCTCGGACGTCCGGTCGAACGGAGGGACGGCGTGTTCGCCGTGGGCTTCCCCGCATCGCGGCCATGGGATGCCAACCTCGAGCCGGACCCTGTCTCTGCAATAAGCAGTAGTACGCTCACTTTCCAGACCCAGTTCGTGCAGCAGGGCCACTCGGGGGGCGGCCTGTTCAACGAGAACTGGGAGCTCGTCGGCCTGATCAAGCAGGATCAGCCGCCGAATGCGGTCGCGATCCGCATCGAGGCGGTCATCGACCAGCTGAAGCAGTGGGGCTATACCGTCGCGCTCAGCCGGGCGCCGGTCACGACGACCACGACGACGCCGCGCTTGCCAGCGGGCGCGACGTCGCTCGTCGCCAGCGGGGACGCTGCGCCGGCCGTCACCGCGACGGGCATCGCCGAAGTGCGGCGCATGCACGACCGCGATGCCTGGGGCGATTCGCTGCCGCTGCTGAAGCGGCTGATCGACGAGCAGCCGAAGTCGCCGGAGCTCCTCGCGTTGCGCTCGCACGCATACTCGCACCTCGAGCGTCCCTCCGAGGCGCTCGCCGACGGCGACCAGGCCGTGAAGCTGGGGCCGACGGTGGCCGAAACGTACCTCCGGCGCGGCGAGGCGTATTCGGCGCAGGGCAAGCACCAGCTCGCCGTTGCGGACTACGATCAGGCGATCAAGCTGAACCCGAAGGAGGACGAGGCGTTCGCAAACCGCGCCGCAGCGCTGGCCGGCGCCGGCCAGAACGAGAAGGCGCTCGAATCGGCGAACCGGGCGCTCGCGATGCGGACGGATCGCTACGAGTACTGGTTCGTGCGCGGCGAGATCCACGGTTTGCTGAAGAATCCGAAGGCGGCCATCGAGGACCTGACCCAAGCGATCAAGCTGCGCCCGCAGCGCGCGATGCTCTATCTGGTGCGAGCGAACATGCACATCGAGGCGAAGCAGTATCAGCCCGCGCTCCAGGACCTCGACGAGGCGCTGCGGATCGCTCCCAATGAGCCCGACACGCTGGCCGCCCGCGGCATGCTTCATTCGCACATCGGCAACATCGAGGCCGCGAAGGCGGACCTCTCCTACGCGCTGCGGCTGCGCCCCGGTCACAAGGAATGGACGGCGTTCCTCCAGCGCATCGAGGCTTCGAACCCCTCGTCCGGCAAAGGCGCGGGAGCATCCACCGCGGGCGCGCCGGCCTCGGCTCCGCCTCCACCGGGGGGCTACGCCCGGCTCGTGGACGACGCCGTGGCCGCGATCCGCGCCCAGCGGACGGCCGAGGCAAGCGAGCTCGTCGATCAGATGATCCGGCTGGACGCGTCGCGCAGCGAGGGCTGGAGCCTGCGCGGCTCGCTCGCGATGCACCAGTTCGACAACCTGCCCGCGGCCTACGAGGCCTACGAGAACGCGCTCGCGCGCGGCGGCGCGATCTACTTCCGCCTCGCCCACGATCACGGGGTGGAACAGCAGCCGTGCCTCGGCACGCTCACCATTACCCGCGCGTCCGCCGCCTATGCGGGCGACACGGGCGGACATCGCTTCGACTGGCCGCACGCCACGATCCAGGAGGCCGCGATCAACCAGATCTACGGCTCGGCGAACGGCATGTTTCACATCAAGTGGCAGGCGCCGGGCAACAAATCGCAGACCTACAACTTCTTTGCCATCCGCCAGTCGGACCAGCAGATCGTGAACCGCCGTCCCGACGCCGAGATGCTGCTCGGCTTCATCAACCGTCAGCGGGCGCTCCCGCGCTAGCTGCGCCGCAAGCGATATCAGTCGAAAGAACCGAGACGGATGACACTCAGACGTCCGGTGCCAACACAGGAGGGAGGGGGTAGTGGCGCTGCGCTCTTACGGTGTGTTGAAGGGGAAGGCCATCGAGGTCCGATTGGGAGCGGGGGCGAGCCCTCACTACCAGGTGCGGATCATCGACGATACGACCGACTACCGGATTGCAGTCAACGTGAAGTCGCAACTGCCCCCCTCTGATGTCGAGTTCATCATCATCGAGCACTTTCAGCATCCGATCACACCGATTATCGAGCAGCTTCCGAAAGGCTTCACCGCGGTCGAGCGAAAGCCCGGTTCAGGAGCACTCGATTTCATCAGAGGCAATCTCTTCGACCGCGCGCAGATGCGGCCGCTTCCCTTCAATGTCGCTGGCTTCGACAACGACCTCAACGAGAAGCTCGATCGGGTGATGCAGCGGGCGGTTGCCGACGAGGCCGCCTTGGTGTACGCCTTCGGTGAGCGCTGGGGACCGGAGCCGGCCACGAAGGACAAGTACTTCGGCTTCCTACCGGGTAACGGCATCCACGATATCCACATGAACCAGGGCAACGCGGCCCGGTTTGCCGCCGATGACGGGGTGTTCCAGGATGGCGGCGTGCTGGTGCACTTCCCGGACCAGCACGAATGGACCGCCATCTTCCTGAAGTTCCAGTCGCAAAGTTGGCACACAGACGACATTACCGGACATTCCATCACCGGGCCGCTGCCTCCTCTCCCCCCTGGTCCACCGCAGCCTCCGGGTCCGCCCACCCCCGGCGATCCGGAAGGTCTCATTCGCATCGTAGCGGCACTCGTGAATCCGACGCAGTCACCGGAGGTCGAGGTTGTCACGCTGCTGAACACTGCCCCTCACGACGTCAACCTGGAAGGATGGGCGCTGCTCGATACTCAGAAGAAGCGACTGCCACTCTCTGAGGTGCTGAGCGCCGGCGCCACTCGCGTCGTGCGCATCAGCCAGCCGTTGGCCCTATCGAACAAGGGCGGTGTCATCACGCTAGTGGATGAAAAAGGACTAAAGGTGCATGGCGTGTCGTACACGAGGGAGCAGGCACGCCATCCGGGATGGACGATAGTGTTCTGATATCCGCGCTCGGTGGGGTTGTGGCATGCGCTTAAGTCAGCCGCCATATGCAGGCGTCGCTGGACTACAAGCAGCGGCTTCAGCAGCTGTTCTTTCCCGAAGCCATCGCCTTCGACGGAAATCGATTCAATCGAACCGCCGCAACGGCACCACTTTGAAGGTCGCTGGAGTGGCCGCATGATTCGGAAAAAGTGCCACACAGTGCCACACGGCATGCCGTTTGGCGTTCTTCATCTGACGAGCAGGCATCGCGACGATCATCCGAAGCGCGTAAACTGCGTGCTCTGACGGGAGGGCCACGGCGGGGCGGGCCGTTTAGCGCCGCTGCGACCAGGTTGGTCCCCACCGATCGGGCACGTTCAGCGCCGCGTAGATACCCAGTGGCTCTATCGCGTCCACCAGCTCCGCGCGCCGGGCCTCGATCGCGTCGATCATCGCCGAGCGTGACGTCCGGTGCTGCTCGTAGATGAGCATCTCACTCCAATACTCGATCAACAGATAGCGCGACGACCGATTCTGGTCGTGAAGAAACGAGCTCCCAAGGTAGGACCGGGTCCTCCGGTTTAACGTCGTCCAGTCGCCATCCGCGCCGTAGAGTTTTTCGAACTCCTCTTCGCGGCCCTTCTTCACCTCGAACTGCCACATGACTGCAATCATCGTGTTCGTTCATCCGCAGGCTAACGGGCCGCGCCCGGATTTTCAAGCGCGGCCGTGCGAAAGGAGGGCGAGGGTTGACTAGGTGAACCGCCGCCACTCCGTTTGCCAGTGAGTTGGCAGTGAATCTGGCAATAATCATCTCTTCGATCCGCGCTAAGTATCCAAAGGCGCAATTCGCCCACAGCAGTGAGATCGGTTTCTACCGGCTGGTCGTCCTCCCATGAACGAAACTGGAACTTAGTGCATCGTTCAAGGGCCAACACAGAAGACTTGCCAGGGATAGCGAGCTGAACGTGTCACCTGTGTCGTGGGATTTCACAGAGGAAATATTGGTGAGCCCGCTCGGAGTCGAACCGAGAACCAACAGATTAAGAGACTTCGGAAGAGCCCGATCACGCCGTCGCGGACGATGATTCTTCGAACGAATCTGACCCTGGAGGTCGCAGGCGTGGCCGCGTGATTCGGATAAAGTGCCACACAATGCCACACGGCTTTGCTCGTTCAGTCAGTGGTGATGGCAGGCTTGTGCGACTCAGAGAGCGCGAAGCGTGCATCTGAACTATGGTCGATCTGCTTCGGAGTCTACAGAGATCGCAACGGGAAACGCACCTTGCGCAACATTCACAATGGTGCAGGTTGCGGCGCGACTCTGCGACGGAAGATGTGGAGCCGGGCGGGCGACGACGCCGCCGCCTTGCGCGCAGGAAGGTTCCCGCCTAGATTGCAAATCTATCTGTTCCAGATGAAGCGGCGTCGCGCTAAGTGCGGTTGCGGCGCGAGTCGTCAGGATGTCGCCACGCCTAGGTCAAGTCTGTAGTGACCGCACTGCGGATGCTATCATCGCGCCAGCTCTGGAGTTCTCCCGCCAACAGATACACCGGCGTGGGCCAGAGATTACTAGCAGTCAATTCCGAGAGTTGGTTAGGCGGAGTTACGGGCATCCAGGATGGCGCAGACACGCTGCACACATTGTGACCGTAAGCTCGACTACGATGCGCGCTTCTGCACTCAGTGCGGAAATCCCCTAATTGATTCGGCACCGTCCCTCCGACGGGCCGACACGGCTGCTTCAGACTCGCAGCGCTTTGGTCGCTTCTTGGCGTTCGCCGGCCGGTTTCCATTTTGGCTTGGCCTCACACCTCATCGCGCGCTGATTGAGGCACTCAGGGCCGCTGACCTAAGCGCGCTTTTCTTAACGGCGGCCGGCAGTTTCGTTCTCATTGTGGGCTCAGGCCTTGTGATGGGGCTTGGTAAGAAATTGTCGGCTGTAAGAGCCGAGCCGCTGCTTGCCTCCCACGAACGCATCGTTCTGTACTTGAGATCGTTTGCACACGACGAGGCGGGCCCAACGTTGTCGAAACTGCTCTTGGCCAACGTGACGGGTTCACCTCTTCGGTTCTTCATAACGGCCGAAGAACGCCTGGCTGAATTACTAAGCCGTGTTGGGCCCTTTGTAGCGCTTGGCCGCCGGGGCGAAGCACTACCGACTCTTGGTGCTGCCAGATTGTACGTCGCTGATGACGAATGGCGTCACCGAGTGACCGAACTCATGACCCGCGCCGACCTACTCGTGTTTCGAGCCGGCACCACCTCCGCGTTATGGGAAAGAAGTGGCGATGGCCGTTCGCATTTCAAGGCCAGAGCGTATTCTCTTCTGGTTTCCGAATCGCAGCGCCGACGAATATGGAGGTTTCTGCAAGAGAGCACACGGCTACTTGCCCGTACAGCTGCCGGAGGCCAGCGGCAGGCCGTTGTTTCTCTTCTTTACTCCCAGATGGAAGCCGATGTTGGTCGACGGTCGTATCTCTGTTTCAGACGTTGCATTCGCCTCGATCTTCGATCCTGGACTTCCATTCGGAATTGATCGCTTCATGCATCGAGCGCTTGAACCCTTCTTTGAACAGAATGATCGCGTGCCGCCGCGACCTAAACCAGCGTTCAATTCGATCGTGCTCGCCCTTGTTATCGCGTGGCTACTAATCGCACTGCTAGGAATGACGACTCTGGCCGAACTGACTATGACGTCCCCCAATGGAAACAGATGATTTCAAGCACCGAGGATGATCCTAATGGTTAAATGTCGACGCATGGGACAGCGTCCTAAGAGCGATAGGGCATCTCGGTCCGTTGAGCAAGAAGCATTGCGGACCGGGTGGTCGCCGTGCCACGAGTCGAGCTAGAATCCGCCGCGGCTTCTTGCTGGCGATCCGCCACGCGCTTTCGATCGCCAGCGCGTCTCCCACCGGGCGGTTGGATCGCGACATCGGGACTCGCTGGAATAGAATGCTGGGCCGTCGGCCGTAGAGAGCAATAGGTCGAGGCGGAAGCTAGCTAGGAGCGGATCTCGAAGCTGGCAGAAGAAGCGCTGGCCGGTCTGCTTAGGAGGCTCAGAGAGTGCTACCTGGAGCGAACGATATTAAAGGCGAACCAGATATCTACGCTGATCTGGCTTTCTTGCTGGTACTAGCGACGGAGCCGCAAGAGACGCGGGACTCGCTGTATACGCTTGGTCGTCGCACGGGACTACCGGAAACTCGAATTAAGGCAAAGCTCAGCGAATTCCATGCGGAACGCTTTCTCACCGGTAGTATCTCCTTTGAGGGAATCCCAAGGTATTTGCAAATCACTCCGAAGGGACGGGTACGCCTCCTCGAAATACTTGAAACAATCAGGGACGTTGAGTTAGACCTAGCAACACCGCCGGATGCCGCCGCATCAATGGATGTTCAGGCCGCCCGCCGACTCTTCATTAGTCACTCACACACCGATGAGGTGATCGTCTCCCAACTCGTTCGATTAGTTGAGCGCGCATTCTTGTTGCCGGCGGAGGCAATCCGTTGTTCAAGTGTTTCTGGCTACGGCTTCGTCGGTGGCGCCGACGTCGACGAACATATTCGAAACGACGTCGACTCCTCGGCGGTTTTCGTGGGTATCTTGTCGGAAGCGAGCATGAGCTCAATGTACGTGCTGTTCGAACTGGGCGCTCGTTGGGGCGCGAGGAAGCCGTTGATTCCCTTACTCGTTCGCGACTTTCGACTTACGGACGTTCGGGGGCCTCTCGCCGGTATCCGTTGCTTGAGAGCGGATGATCGAGCCGATTTACTTCAACTGCTCGACGCTATCCAGCGAAGCCTCGGGCGGCGTCTCCGAGCACCAGCCCTGTATGATTCGGAATTGGATGCCCTCATTGCCCTGGCTCGCGACAGACGCTAGTGTCCTGACCACTGAGAATGTGAAACAAATAGTGCGGACCAGTCGCACTTGGTCGTCCGTAGACCTTACTGGAATTATGATTGGCGCGTCTTGGCTGAGTTCGACAAGGCTCCGGATGCGCCGTCAGGTTCGCCGATGGAATCAACGCTCGAACTGATCGAGCGAGTGCGCCAGGGCGATGCTGCGGCTCGCGAGCGACTGTTCGAGCGCTGCTTGCCGCCACTGCGGCGATGGGCTCGGGGGCGGTTGCCCCGGGATGCCCGGGACATCGCGGACACGTTCGACATCGTCCAGGATGCGGCGATCAGCACCCTGAACAATCTCAGCCGCTTCCAGTCAGAACATCCGGGGGCGCTGCTCGCCTACTTACGCGAGGCGGTTGCCAATCGAATCAAGGATCACATTCGGCGTGCGAAACGCCGCCCGATGTCCGTCATATTGGACGAGGCGCTTCCCGAGGATGGACTCTCACCCCTAGACGCTTCGTTGCAGACTAATCAGCGACTGGTGGCGATGGCGACATTTTCGGCACCGGGTTCTCACGGCGGCGTGACGGTTGATCGTCGTGAGACGGGCAGAACAAATGGTTGGCCAGGCGTTTCGCCGCTCACTGGCATCAACGGAGCTTCTGCAGGTCAGCCCCCGAAATCAGCCGTCCGCGTAGGACGACGGCCGCCACGCGGCGAGTGTTGGCAATATCAGTCAACGGGTCCGCGTCGAGCAAGACCAAATTGGCTTTCTTGCCCACTTCAACGGTGCCTTCATCAGCAAGGCGTCCGATGAACTCAGCGGCACTCCGAGTTGAGGCATGCAGCGCTTCCAAAGGCGTCATGCCGGCGCGCACCAACGCCACCAGCTCGTCGTGAATCGGAGGTGCTCCGGTTGAGACCGGCAGATCACTTCCCGCCAGTACCTTGACACCGGCCTTTCGCATATCGGCGAAGATCTCGACGGTCTTCCTTGCTGCGCTGTCTGTGGCTGCGGCGTCGCCTGCGCTGAGTTCAGCACGGCGCGCATCCCAGACGCTGCGGAGCGCGCCAAACGTTGGGACTTGCCACGTGGCATTCCTGTTAAACGCGTTGAACAAGACGGCAGCCTTTTGCTTGTCGTAGGTTTCCACAAGTCTCGTCAGAAACTCCGACCGATACAGTTTCTCGTCTGGAGATGGCCCGCCGGCGAGAGCGCTTGCGAGTGCGTCCCGAACCCCCGACGCCAACTCAGCTTCGGTCGAGGAACACGCGATTAGCACGTTACGGAAGCCAGCACTTCCAAAGTGCTCGATGCTTCGCTGCCCTGCTTGTGTGGCTTCGAGGGCCGACACCGACACCGGCAGATGCCCGGCAAACGGCAAGCCGAGGCGCTTCGCCTCGCTGGCGATCCCGAAGTACGCGTCGCGGGTCAGGGTGTCCCCGACCTTGATGAAATCGACGCCTTTCGCCTGCAAGTCATCAACAACCTGCTTCGCGTCCACATCCGTCACCGTGCGAACGAGCGGCGGCGTTTTGAACGGCAATGGACGTTGCAAGATTGGCCCGGCCGCCACAATCTGAGGACCCAGCAAGATTCCGTCGGCGGTCTCGCGTCGAAGACGAAGGATGTCGTCCACGGGCGAAGCCATATCCCGTACGCCTGTGATGCCGTATGCGACCAGTCGCTGCAGGACCTTCGTGCCTTCATCGTACCCACCGATGTGGACGTGCATATCCCACATGCCGGGGATCAGATACTTGCCGCGACCATCGACGATTGTTGCCCCCGTTGGTATCCGTTCCCGGGCGTTTCGACTGATTGCGGCAATTCGATCGCCTTCCACGATGACGCTCACGACGCGCGGCCTCGCGCCTGTGCCATCGATGAGAGTCACATTTATGACCGCAATTGTTTTCGATTGGGCCGCGATGATCGTGGCGGACGCCATCGTTAGAGAACCAACCAGGAGCAGTCGCGCCACCGAAAGGGCGAGCCTCACAAGTACGGCAGCAGTCAGATTCACAGTGCCGTCGACGATATCAGGTCAGCGGACGTTCAAGGTGCGAATACCTGCGTTCGCCCTCGGTCGGGAGCAGACCGAGGACGGCAACACGCTGACCAACACGACTTGCCGGTGTCTTTCGCGGCGTGAGTTACGATGAGGTGCAGGCCACGGTAGCCTGACCGTTATTAGGGCGTCGTCGGAGCGATGGTCTTCGCAATTCTGAAGCCAACGTTGTCGCGCCGCTGCGTCGGCAAACTATTGACGGTGCCACGCGCCGCGGACCGCGCAAAGGCGGCGCCATATGGAAACGCGCCGCCGCGACGCGTCCGCGCGTCCTTGTCGGTGACGATCAGCACGGGATCCTCACGATCGTCGGTAACCTCTGCGGTCTGAAAGCGGCTGACGCGATCCTGTGTCCATTCCCAGACGTTGCCGTAGACGTCCAACAAGCCCAGTGGATTGGGTTTGAGGAGGCCGACACGGGCGGCGCGCTGCGGATCGGTTGGGTCGACTGGATCCTTCCTGCTGCGCGGCGGATGCCGCGCGAACCAGGCATAGTCGCCGAGCCGAACGTCGGTGTCGCCAAAGAAGCGCGCAGTCATGGTCCCCGCCCGTGCCGCGAATTCCCATTCGGGCTCGGTCGGCAGCCGATACCCAACGCGCTGCAGATAGTCGGCCGGCATGTGCATGCCGTCACGCAAGGTGCCGGCGGGATAGACCCATTGAGAGGCGGGCAAACCCTCTTGGGCGCTCAACCAGTTGCAGTACATGGCAGCTTCGTACCAAGTCACGGCAATCGCCGGACTGTCGGCGTCCGGGCTGAATTGCTGCAGGACTTCCGCCATTCGCTCGGGTGCGCCGTCGTAGGCGTATCGACGCTGCGCTTCGGGATTGGCCTCGAGAAAACGCCGGAACTGCGCGTTGGTGATTTCGGTCGCACTGATCGCGAAGGACCGTCGAATGTTCACCGTGTGTTGTGGTTCGGCGGCGGAATCCGACGCCGGCTGGCGGCCGCGTTCGGCTGGTGGAGATCCCATGATGGCTGACACAGGTCCCCGCACCACGATCATGGTCTGCCCCTGGGACGTCTGATAGCGCTCCGGTTGCGCTTCGGCATGATCGGGCGACGCGAGCTGCGCCGGAAAGACGCTGCCGAGGACGATGACGGCGGTGACTATTCCACGCATCGTGAATGAACCAACCCGTGCAGCAATATCTGCGTTGTCGATGAATTTGGCAAGGTCGAAGACGTGAAGCACAAGCAAGGGTGCCGTTACGGGGCCCGTAATCATCCTCCGCGTGGTTACAACGCGATCGAGATGACCCGATCGGGAGTCCGCAGCGGCCGAGCCTGGGCTGTGACCCGCACGAGCGTCGGCGCGGAGGCGGTCGGGCAAGAAGTATTCCAGAACGATAGCCACATCGGTGCCACACGCGTCCGCAATCGATCGACGCCTCAGTTCGCGCGGTTCATCGATGCGCAACGAACTCGCATTGGATCAACAAGTTCCGGCTCGCGAGATGTTCGGGAACGAACTGCGTCTCGATCAACCAACAGACAAACAATCTGTTGACGAAGTGTGATTTTTCGTCTGAACTCAACCTTGCAACTGGTTGATTTTAAAGAATGTGGTGAGCCCGCTCGGAGTCGAACCGAGAACCAACAGATTAAGAGTCGTTGGGAGAGCCAAGGCACGTCGTCGCAGGTCGTGATTTTCCGAACGAATCAGTCACTCTTGGTGGCGGTAGATGACGCGCGATACGGACGGAGTGCCACATGGTGCCACACGGGCCTTGAGGGGGGCCGAGGCCGACTATGAGGCCGGTCACGAACATCACGGCGGGTCAGACCAGTGACCTTGCAGATCGGACTTGAGTGCCTGATACCCTACTCGGGCGCCACTCCAATATGGCGGCGTCCGCCAACTGGCAGTGCTCACTGAGGGATGCGTCCAAATGCAAATCTTCACGAGCGATGTCACGGCGGATGCTTGGTTTAGCGGCCGCATCGAATAGTCGCGCGGGTGGGGCCAAAGGTCCGCGCATTTGGCAAGGGAGGGCTCGGACAAGAACACGTTGTTGGCGTCGACTCGTCCGAGCGCCTAAGGCTGGCCGATGCATACTCGCGTTACGGAGGCTAGCATCGGTTCGGCAGGTCTGTTCAGGACTCCGTGGTGATGAAGTACTGAGCCAGGTGCGTGCCCGCGTACCTCTTGCCCATCACCCGCGCGAACAGCAGCACCGAACTGCGTGGGCGGTGGTTCACCACCAGGTGTTGGGCTTTCCCCTCATCATTCTTGGTAACCGTCACGACGACGCGCGTCGGCTCGCCTTGGATCTGACAGGTGTACTCCTCGATAAAGCCACGCTCGCCATAATCGCCTGTGAACTGGAACTCCTGGTTCTGATATACCGCGCGAGCATCGAGCACGAGTTTTCGAACGCTGTCGGCGCCATGCAGAACCCCCTGCATCGCCGCGCCCTCCCCGGTAACGTCGTCTGCCAGATTGTCCAGCCACCACGGGTAGTAATGGCTGCGATTGTCACCGGGACCACTGTTGCCGCTCGATTCCATGTGATACCTCCTTGCGATTTGGACGTAAGTGTTGGTGTCCGATGTGCTCAAGACATTTCGACCATAACCTGCGGATCAATCGATCCGGAGACTTTGCTCCATCGCGTAACACTGGTCCCAGATATACACGTCGTACGCGGCCAATTTTGTCGACCAATTCGGTGTCAACTCGTTTACGCAGCTAACCGCAACACGGTCGATGTAATTATCGAATCCTGCCCACGGGTTGCCGCGATCGGCCGCATTGAGCCCTTCGCCGGGCTTTGTCGTCTTCAGCGCGATCTCGGCTGCTTTTTTCAGATCCTGCATAAACGCCAGCTGCATCGCGACGTCCGCGTGCGTACCGGTTCGGGCAACGTGGCCGCCGACGAGAGTATCGAAGTCCCACCTATTGATGTCCGCCACCTGATCGAATAAAGCCGGGATGTCTTGTGCGAGTGCGAGACGCCGCCACGGCATCCAACCTGGGAATATCACATCGATGACCATCAACGTTCGCTGCCGAGGTGCGAAAATGTAGATATTCCCTGGCGCGTGTGCCGCTCCCCGGTATGACAACTCGAGTACCTGGCTGCCAACCGAGAGCCGGTAATGATCATCGAACGTGACCGTCGCCAACGGCCGGTTCGGATCGTTGTCTCGGGCTAGGAGTCGGTTGGTTTCCTTTTGCGCGATGATGATTGGATTACCGCCGAGGCTCTTCGCGCCTGCGATATGGTCGGCATGGAAATGACTGTAGACGATGTGTGTGATGGGCTTATCTGTGACCTCCGCGATCGCTTGCGGAATGCGTGCCGCAAAGGCAAGCGGCGCATCGACGACCACAACGCCATCTTCATATGTCATGAACATCGACTGGTACGCGCCGTCGGTAATCATGTAAAGGCCGGCGCCAAGCTTCTGCGTCCGATACCCTTTTGCCGGATCGACCAAGGGGCCTTGCGCGGAGCTGGGCACGTTCAGATACTGGTCAACTCTGACGCCAATTGATGCGATCGGCGGCATGTTCGCGTATGGCAAGCCCGGAGTGCCCGGACTTGCCGCCGATCCTGCCGCGACCCGTGCGACGGACACAAATACGACGGCGATTCCCAATAAACTTGCGCCGGCAATTAGTACCAGGAGGTAATGGGACAGCGCGATCTTACGATCGATGCGTTTCATGTAAATGCTCCTCGCAGACCTTCACATGCAGGTGGCGAAGGTAAGAGTTCATCGTGTCCCCTGCTACGATGATTGAACCATCGACATGCCGACCGATCTATTGGACCAAGGTGTCAGTCAACAGCAATGACACGAGCGGCGACACTTTCGTGTAATAGACGGTGTCGTTCGTCTCTGGTTTCATGGATTGGAGGAGCACATACATGAAGCTAAGACATCGACTCACCACCGGCATGACCGTCAAGGCGTTTATCATCGCGTTCGCTGCAATGGTGGTTCTCGAAACGTCTTCATCGTCCGAACGCGGAGGCGCCGGACTTTTCGCACTCGCAGTGACTCCTGTCGGGGCCGTGTCCGTATCGGCGGCGGCTGCTGAAAGCACCGGCACCGCGATCCGGCCGTTTCGAGTCAATGTACCGGACGCCGACATCGCTGATCTTCGGCGCCGATTGGTTGCGACCCGTTGGCCTGACAAGGAAACCGTCGCCGACGATTCGCAAGGCGCACGCCTGGCGCAATTACAAGACCTCGTCCGGTATTGGGGCACAAGTTACGATTGGCGGAAGGCGGAAGCAAAGCTAAATGGCTTGCCACAATTCATAACGAACATCGACGGGGTGGAAATCCACTTCATTCACGTACGATCGCGCCATCCTAACGCACTGCCGCTGATCATCACACACGGCTGGCCGGGCTCTGTCTTCGAGCAGATTAAGCTGATTGGCCCACTGACTGATCCGACAGCGTTCGGAGGCCGAGCGGAGGACGCCTTCGACGTGGTCATTCCTTCTCTACCAGGTTACGGATTTTCCTCGTCGCCAACCGAAACAGGTTGGGGGTTGGAGCGGATTGGCCGCGCGTGGGGTGTACTTATGACGCGTTTGGGCTACACGCGCTACGTCGCGCAGGGCGGCGACTGGGGCGCCGGCGTCACGCAATCCATGGCGCAGCAGGGACTGACCGGACTGGTCGGTATCCACAGCAACTTTCCAGCCACGCTGCCGCCAGAAATCGACGCCGCCTTTGCTGGCGGACCAATGCCGGCACTCTCAGCCCAGGAAGGTGCGTCTGTCAGTGGTTTGGGAGCGTACGTGCAAAACGGTGGACTCGCCTATCTCAACTTCATGACAGCGCGCCCGCAGGCGGTTGGCTACGCCATCACGGACTCGCCCGCCGGCCTGGCGGGATGGATGTTGCAGCATGGAGGGTTCGCGCAGTGGACCTACGGTGAAGATCCCAAGCAGACACTTACCAAAGACGACGTGTTGGACAACTTTAGCCTGTACTGGTTGACGAACAGCGCGACCTCCTCGGCCAGAATCTATTGGGAAAACCGTGGGCGCCAGTTGCTCAGTGCGACCGCGCAAAAGACAGCGGACATCTCTGTCCCCGTCGCCATCACAGTGTTTCCCGATGAAATCTATCAGGTGCCTGAGACCTGGGCCCGACGTGCTTTCCGAAACTTGAGCTACTTCCACAAGGCGGAACGCGGCGGCCATTTTGCGGCGTGGGATAACCCTGACATTTTCAGCACGGAACTGCGTGCCGCATTTCGACCGGTCCGAACCGGGCAGTAACCAACCGTCGCGACAGATTCAGTTCGACGACGGCACGGCTAAGGCCAGCGATGAGATGGGAGCGGCGAGCTCGGTGAGTTCGCCGCTCTTCGCCTGTCCTCTCGCAACGCGATTTGTCCTTCCCTGCCGCGCTGGTACAACAAGTCATGGATTCGTTGCCTCAAGGAGTATGAAATGCGAACTGTAATAGCCGCCGCGGCACAGCTAAGTCCGGTCCTCTATAGCCGAGAGGGCACGGTCGACAAGGTGGTACAGAAATCCACGAACTCGGGAAGCTCGTCGTCCAATTCGCTACATTTCCCGAAACCGTGATCCCCTGCTACCCGTACTTTTCTTTTATTCAACCCGCGCACAAGATCGTCTCCGGAACGGACCACCTCAAACTGCTCGATGAATCCGTGATGGTGCCGTCTGCCACGACATACGCGATCGGTCACGCGTGCAAAGAGAACGAAATGGTGGTGTCGATTGGCGTCAACGAGACGGAAGGCTTATTCAGCGTCGACGCAAGATCTCGCCCACGTTTCACGAGCGCATGGTGTGGGGGCAAGGCGATGGTTCAGGACTTTGTGCCTTCGACAGCCTGGCAGGCCGCATCGGCCAGCTCGCATGCTGGGAACATTACAACTCTGCTCAGCCTCATGATCGATCGGAGACAAGCCGCTCACGCTCACCACGAAGGGCATCGACACTCACTCACGATACTCCCGTGACGAGCCCGCAGGACGTGTCCCTGACCTGCCACAATGGCCAAGCCTGATCGCTGCCTACGCCCGAAGGTCCCTTGCGAACGTCTCGATGCAAGGATCGCGGAGCTGAACGTGGTTGCTACTCCACGGTCAGGTGCCGCATTCGTGGACGCACATCACCATGGCCATACGCGCTGGCTGCGCCGGTGTCTTGTTTTGACTCACTGGATAAAAGGAGACGTGATCCCGCGGTCTCAGCGCTTCCCGTACTCGGTGAAAACGTAATCCGTTGACTTCGCTCTCGTGTGGCACGCGAACCCGCACTTCGCGTCGTTGCCCTGAGGCGGTTTGCCGGCCAGAGTACCGGGCGTGAACGCATCCGACGCGACGTCGTAGTCGAACACTGCATATCCCCAGCCGCCGCTATCTGCAAATCTCTTGCTGTCCTTCACCATGAAATCCACATTTACTTGCCGGCCCGGCACTGTTACCCCAGGGAAGAGCGGATTTTCTTTCGGTTCCCAGTGGATCTTGGCCATTCGCGCGCCGTCCGGTACAGGCTTACCGTTGGCGGGGAAACCGGCTCGGTAAGCCTCGATCATCTCGGTATCGCCCACTGTAACTGACACGGCGCGGGCATTAGCACTCATGGAGATTACTGGCCACGATTCGTAGCCCCTGAACTCAGAGAATGCGAGCCCCCCCGGCACCTTTACGGTGTACTTGTCCTGCGCCGAGATGGCTAGACCGCTCGCACCCGCCAACAACAGCGTGGCAATCCCGATCGTCAGCATGCTCTTCTTGTTCATCACACCACCTCAAATAAACGTTCACGCTTCGTCCTCCGATTACATCGAATCGTCGGAACTCAATCTATCGGACGAAGGTATCGGATAGACAGAAGGCAAGCACGTCGGCATTAATGGTCTCGGCGTGCGTTGTGCACATGCCGTGCGGCAGCTTCTCGCATCTCACTAAAATTTGGAGACATGTTGGAGGCGGCGGGAGAGTTGCCCGCCGCTGGCGAAAGTCAGGCGCGCGTCAAGAAGCGCAAGCCGCTATGAATGAATGACTTGCGATCGAGATAGTTAAGGCACTTTCGCCGTGAGGTGGTGGAGGCGGCGGGAGTTGAAACTGAAATCGGCGGATTTTCTAAACTGCTGATGGTGCGCGACTTCTGATGCTAACGCGTCGATACGGCGGTGGTTGCAAGTGCCCGTCGACTCCACTTACGTCTTCTGGAATCTCCACGATTCGACCCAATTCGTGGAGATTTTTTGGAGGCGGCGGGAGAGTTGCCCGATCGCGATGGCCTCAGGAAAGCTCCCGCCGGCTACTTCCTCTAGTTTCGACTGCCGCCGTTTTCGATGGGAACCACAGTCCGGCACGGAATAGAAAATGAAAACGTAGCCCCAGGACCATCGTTTAGCACGGCCCACAGGCGTCCCTGATGGTTCTCAATAATGGAGCGGCTCACCGACAGTCCCACTCCCATCCCGTCGACTTTCGTACTGTAGAAAGCTTCGAATAGTTGGTCCATAGTTTGAGGGTCGAAACCGACTCCTGCATCCTTCACGCTCAACCGCACCCGATCGCCTGCTTCACGTTCGGTCCGGACCAACAAGTCTCTTGGGCGATCATCAACGGTGTTCATCGCGTGCAACGCGTTCCGGAGCAGATTCAGCACGACCTGCTGCAGCTGAACACGATCCGCCGTCACAAACTGGAGGTCGTCGGCAAGTTCAGTTCGCACAATCACCCGGCTGTTCTGGAGCTCATCAAGCAATAGCGCGATCACCTCTCGTGTCGCCTCATTCAGGTCAACCGACTCAGACGCGGGCCCTGTCTTGTTAAAAAGAGCACGCAGTCGCGCAATTACGTCCGAGGCCCGATCCCCGTCTCGTATGGTGCGCCGCACGGCTTCCCGCGCGCCGTCGAGGTCCAGGGGATCGCATGTCAGCATTCGCAAGCAGGTACCACTGTTCGTAACGATGCCCGTCAGCGGCTGGTTGAGCTCATGCGCGATCGCCGCGGACAGCTGCCCTAGCGTCGCGACGCGGCTTGCGTGTGCCAGTTCCAACTGAAGTTCGTGGTATCGCCGCTGCTCATCCTGAAGCCGCTTCGTTTCAGTGATATCGCGATAGATCAGGTAACCGGTATTCCCACCACTACTGGCTGACACCGGGACGCAAATCAGGGAGACGGGAACACGCGTGCCATTCTTATGTCTGCGGGCGGTCTCAACCGCGAAGACTTCTCCTGTCTGGTCCATCCGATACATGGAGCCTTCGGCCTCCTCCTGGAGATCGTCTGGCGTCATGAGATCTTGGATTCGCTGACCGGTCGCTTCATCCGCCGCGTACCCAAAGATCTTCGTGAACGCCGGGTTGACGCGCGTAATTCTGAAGTCGCGATCGATCATCACAAGAGCCTCTGGAACCCGCGCAAACAGTTCGCTGAGATGTGCTTTTTGCTCCTCGAGTTCGTGGCCGAAGCGGGCCAGCGTCTGCAGGTCGCCTTGCAGGACGTCGCGAAAATGCGACAGGAGCTCCTGATAGAGGTCGCTGTATCGATTGGTTTTATCGTCGAGAACGCAGATGGTTCCGAACATCCGGCCATCAGGCCACAGAACGGGAAATCCCAGGTACGACACCATCCCCACCTGGATCTCAGGAGCCAACTTCCACTGATCCTCTTGCAGGGCGTTAGCGACCAGTAGCGGTTCACAGTTTTTGATGACGGTCTCGCAAAAGGTTCCAATATCCATAGCGAAGCGTTGATCGATTGGAAAAGGATTTCCCTCCGAGTTGCTGGACACCAAGGTTCTGTAATGGGTGTATTGCGGCGGTTCAATTTTGGTCACCACCGCCGAAGGCACGCGCATGATGTTCGCCAAGAGATCGACGATGCGCTGCCATTTTCGAAGAACGTCGGACGGAATGGCGATTTCCGGTGTATTTGGATTCTCTGCGTGATCTCTGCGAGGCGTCTTCGCAGGTTCGTTAACCCTCGAGCGAAGGTCACTTGATGCGTCAGCGGATTCGGCCACGGTCGCACTTCCATCTGCCCGAACTGCCTGGCCCAGACTTTTTCGGAGAGCTTACGCTTGCGATCAGCCCATGCCTCGCGCGGGAAGGGCGTAACCCGGCGGCACAGTATGCGCCACTCATCCAACCAAGGTCTATAAGACTTTGGTATCGGCTCTCGGCTGTGGAAGTTGAAGGCGGAGCGACGTCGAGTCGGTATTGGTAATCACCAAAGGAGCGGCCAATGCGCTACTCTGTGCCGACGTTCTACGGCTGCACTGCATGGAGGTCTGACGTGGAGGCGCGACACGAATATACGACCGGAGAAGGCACCGGGACGGCTGCGCGCGAGAGTGACCGCAACTCCCGCCACTTGTTGGACAGTATTCCGGGCCTGGTTGCGCTCTTGAGTGCAACTGGTGAGCTCGAATTCTGCAACCGTCAGATCCTGGAATACACCGGAAGGACCCTCGAGGAGCTGAAACACTGGGGCACCGACGACACCGTCCATCCCGAGGATCTTCCTCACGTCATCCAGGTCTTCACACAATCGATCGGGTCAGGGAACTCGGTACCAGATCGTGCAACGACTTCGGCGATCGGACGGCCTCTACCGCTGGTTCCAGAACAGCGGTTTTCCCCTGCGCGATGACCGTGGCGGAATCGCGCGCTGGTGCGTGCTGTTAACGGACATCGACGAGCGCAAGCGTGCCGAGGACGCGCTGCGCGAAAGCGAACGTGAGTCGCGCCTGATCGTGGACAGCATTCCGGGGCTAGTCGCGACGTTTACACCTGCGGGGGAGGTTGAATTTGTCAACCGGCAGGTCCTTGATTTCTACGGCAAGACGCAGGAAGAGCTGAAGCACTGGGACACCACCGACGCCACGCATCCTGAGGATCTTCCGCGCGCCGTCGAGCACTTCACCCATGCGATCGCGTCCGGTGACCCCTTCGCATTCGAAGTACGTACACGGCGTTTCGATGGCGTCTACCGCTGGTTTCAGTCTCGCGGACTTCCGCTGCGCGATCCGAACGGGCAGATCGTCCGCTGGTACAACCTGCTCATCGACATCGACGAGCGCAAGCGCGCCGAGGAGGCCCACGCGGCGAGCGAGCGCAATCTCAAGCTGACCATCGATACGATCCCAGCGTTGGCGTGGTCGGCACGACCAGATGGAAGCGCCGAATTCTTCAACCAGCACTTTCTCAACTTCATCGGCCTGTCGGCTGCACAAGCAAGTGGATGGGGCTGGACCGCTGCGGTCCACGCCGACGATCTGAACGGGCTGGCGGCGACGTGGCAGCACATCATCGGTTCTGAAGCGCCGGGTGAGACCGAGGCTCGACTTCGCCGATACGATGGAACGTATCGTTGGTTTCTGTTCCGTGCAAACCCGTTACGCGATAAATCCGGCGCCATCGTGCAATGGTATGGAGTGAACACCGACATTGAAGACCGCAAGCGGGCGGAAGTCGAACTCAGGCGGGCCTACGACAGTTTCGCTGACGCGCAACGGCTCAGCAAGACCGGCAGCTTCATCACGGACCTGGTGGGCGACGACCACAACTGGTCCGAGGAGACCTACCGGATCTTCGAGTTCGAGCGTGGTTCCAAAGTCACATTGCAGAGAATTCAAGCGAGCATCCATCCGGATGATCTGCCGTCGTTCGAGTCCATGATCGCGCGCGCAATGACCGGTGTCGACGTCACTTTTTCGTTTCGTACCCTGAACACGCATGGCGTCGTAAAGCATGTGCGCGGGATCGCCCATGTCATCGAGCGGATCGAGGGTCGGCCGATGTTCGTCGGGGCCCTCCAGGACGTGTCAGAGAGCATGATCGCCGAAGAAGCCCTAAACAAGGCACGCTCCGAGCTCGCGCATGTGGCGCGGGTCACCACCGTGAGTGCCTTGACGGCGTCGATTGCCCACGAGATAAACCAGCCGCTCTCCGGCATCATCACCAACGCCGGCACGTGTCTTCGCATGCTGGCAGACGATCCTCCCGACCTCGACGGCGCTCGTGAAACCGCCAGGCGCGCGATTCGCGACGGTAACCGCGCCTCGGATGTGGTCGCGCGATTGCGCGCGCTGTTCAGCAAGAAGGAGTTCACGCTGGAACCGCTGGATCTCAACGACGTCACGCGCGAGGTCATCGCATTGTCGTTAATCGACCTTCAGAGAGACCGGGTTGTCCTTCAGTCTGAACTGGCCGACGAGCTCCCAACCATCACCGGGGATCGCATCCAGCTCCAGCAGGTCATCTTGAATCTGATCCGTAACGCCTCGGACGCGATGGGCGACGTCCACGATCGCGCGCGCGAACTGCTGATCAAGACCGAACGCGAGGACGCAGATTACGTGCGTTTGAGCATTCGGGATGCCGGTGTGGGCATCGATCCGAAGAACATGGATCAGCTGTTCAATGCCTTCTATACAACGAAACCCGGAGGCATGGGGATCGGGTTGTCCGTGAGCCGCTCGATTGTCGAGAAGCATCACGGCCGTCTGTGGGCCGAGCCCAACGATGGAGTCGGTGCAACCTTCTCCTTATCGATTCCGCTCATTACAGAGCCGCCACCTCGATGACGGCGGCGGCGAACGCGTGCGGGGCTTCCTGCGGCAGGTTGTGTCCAATGCCGCCAGTCAGGTTTCGGTGCGCGTATTTCCCGGAGAACTTCGCGGCATAGGCCGCCGGAGCCGGATGCGGCGCGCCGTTGGCATCCCCTTCGAGCGTGATGGTGGGCACGGTGATGACTGGCCCGGCGGCGAGCCGATTTTCGAGGGCGTCATGGGCCGGCTCGCCCTCAGCCTGACCGAGGCGCCAGCGATAGTTGTGAATCACGATGCGGACGTGATCTGGGTTCTCGAAAGACGCCGCGGTGCGATCGAACGTCGCATCATCGAACTGCCACTTCGGCGATGCGATGCGCCAGATCAGCCTGGCAAAATCGCGCCGATACGCCTCGTAGCCGGCGCGGCCACGCTCCGTCGCGAAGTAGAACTGATACCACCACTGGAGCTCGGCCTTCGGTGGGAGCGGCTTCTTGTTGGCCTCGCGGCCGCCAATCAGGTAGCCGCTCACTGAGACCAACGCTTTGCACCGTTGCGGCCATAGCGCCGCGACGATGGCAGCGGTTCGAGCGCCCCAGTCGCAACCCGCGACGATCGCCTTGTCGATCTCGAGCGCATCCATCAACGCGATCACATCCACTGCGAGGGCCGCTGGTTGGCCGTTGCGGGGCGTATCGCTCGAGAGGAAGTGCGTACTGCCATAGCCGCGGAGATACGGGATGATCACGCGGTAGCCCGCTGATGCTAACAGGGGAGCGACATCCACATAGGTGTAGATGTCGTACGGCCAGCCGTGCAGAAGAATGACCACGGGCCCATCGGAGGGGCCGTCTTCCGCGTAGCCGACGTTCAGAACGCCGGCGTCGATCTGCTTAAGTGAGCGGAACGACACCTCCGCCGCACGTGTGGTCACTGGCTGTGCCGCGTTGGCCATTTCGAATTGTGCATTTGTAGCGTCCACCAAAACCGGCTTGGCGGCGGCGAACGTCATGATCGCGGCCCCCAAGAAACGGCGGCGATCGCAGTTGATTTCGTTAGCCATGTGAGCATCACACGGGCCTCAATGGACGAGGGGAGCCCCCCGACCTGTTGCAGCTGGACGCGATCGCCGACGACCGGTGGAAGATTGTCGGCCAATTCCTGGCGCAGAATCACCCGATTTCTTTGCAGCTCACTCGATGATAGCGCCACCACCTCTCGCATCGCCTCGTTTAGGTCCACCAGCCCGGTCGCCGACTCCTTCGTGGTGAACAGCGCGCGCAATTGCGCGATCACTTCTGACGCACGATTGCCGTCGCGAATGGTTCGCCGAGCCGTCTCGCGCGCGCCGTCGATGTCGGGAGAATCAGCGGCAAGCATCCTCAGACAAGTATTCGCATTGGTGATAACGCCGGACAGCGGCTGGTTGAGTTCGTGCGCGATTGACGCGGTCAATACTCCGAGGCTCGTGACCCTGGCGACATGGGTGAGCTGTGCTCTGGCCCTGTCAAGGGCCTCTTCCGACAGCCGGCGAGCCGTGACATCCTGAACCGCCGCGATGTACTCCACTTGACCATCCTGGTCCCGGATGGCATGAGCGACGGCATGCAGGTACTTGATCGACTGGTCAGGCATTGACAAGCGGTACTGCCATTCAAAGTCGTTGGCGCCGTCTCGTGCCTGGTCGACCATCTTCATTTTCTCGATCAGACTGACGTCTCCCGGATGCACTCGAGTACGGATCAGTTCGACCGTCACAGGCACGCCGATCTCAAGCTCGTAGATGCGATAGAGCTGCTCCGACCACGTCACTTCGTCTGTCGCCACGCGCCAGGAAAAGCTGCCTACTTGACCGAGATGTTGGCCTTCCGCGAGAAATGCCTCGCTGCGCCGCAAAGCTTTCTCGGCTCGTTTTTGCTCGCTCAAATCGAGCACGAACGCGACACCTTCGTTCCCACTGCCTTCGAAGAGTGCGCCGCCGAGCAGTACCGGCACTCGGCTGCCATCTTTGCGGAAGTACTCCTTCTCGAAGGGTTGGAACGATGCCGGTCGCCTTTAAATCGGCGACGGCCCGTTCGTCATGGCCACGCCATTCGGCTGGCGTCAGGTCCGTCCAGCGTACGCGACCGGAGGCGAGATCTTCACGGTCGTATTGCACCATGCGGAGAAATGCATCGTTGGCCCCGGTGATGGCGCCTTCGAGATTCCACAAGCACAATTCCGACAACATTGGCCTCGACCAGACGCCGGATCTTCGCTTCCAGTCCTCGTGCCAATTCACGGACTTCTGCTTCAGCTTTTTCGCGCTCCGACACCTGGATTTTGAGGTCCTCGATGTGGGCGCGTACTTGATACGCGGAAGAGGCAAATTTCCCGAGCGAGGCCATGACCCGATCATCTTCAGCGTCGAACTTGCGACGATCGCTGTGCATGATCGCCCAGATCGTTCCGACCGCCTCGCCGGCGACGTAAAACGGGACGAGGAGGCATTCTTCGGCTGCCGGAATGACTGGCAGCAAATAGGGGTAGCGCCGCTCGAAATGTCTGAACAACAGGGTACGATTTTGATCAAGCACGTCTCCGCAGGGGCCGAAATTGCGCGGCGTCCCACCTCCGGCGTGCGGATTCCACATGCCGGCGATAGCTGGCCAATAGAACCTCTGGCCGCACACATCCGGCGTTTTGCCATCCCTGGTCAACAGGCTCAGGCCAGCAGAGTCACACTGCGTAATATCCAGGATCGTGTCAGCGAGCGTCTGAAGTATGGTGTTGGGCGAATCGGCTAATGCGCTCACCAGCGTCACGAGCGCGCGGTTCTCCTTTTCATAATCAGGCGGACGCGAGGGCCGACGCTGCAATTCCTCGGTGCAGAGGATCAACTCCAGAGGAACGGCGCCAGCAGGAAGTGAACTCTCGACCGCAACATCACTTGTAGTTTCAGCAGCTTCGGCCACGTCCACACCTCCAGCTATCCGGCCTTGACACGAGTCGCTGGCAGAGAATGCGCCTCGCTACGACCCAAAGTCCATAGGACTTTGGTATCAGTCGTGGGCCGATTGAACGATGAACGCCAGCTCAGCTGTGGGCCATCGCCTGTACGAGCCCCTGCTGGCGCATTCCACGTATCAAGCTGCGTTCGTGAGAGGCCGAGACGACCTCCTAGATCAAAAGGTGTCGTCTGGATCCAGTGGCGGGTGGAGAACGCGCAGAACGTTTTCAGCACGTCGAAGCCAGGTCGATCAGAATGCTTGGCCCTGCGCTACCGTTCCTTGGCCAGCACGACGAGCGGTTTGCCTTTTTCGACGATATAGGTTGCGAGCTCCGCCGCATTGCCGGTTCCGACGTTCCTCGCCGCGTGAACCGTTCCGGCCGGGATGAATAGGGCCTTCCCGGCCTTGAGCGTCACCGGTGGCTCGGCTTCGAACTGATACTCCAGCGTGCCTTCGAGGACGTAGGCGACCTCTACGCCTGGATGCGAGTGCTTACCGAACGCCGCTCCCGGGGCGAAATCGACACGCACCTGTATGACCTCGCGTCCGGGGACACCCAGATCGTGCCTGCAGCGCATCGGTGCGCGTGATTCCCGGTTGTTGCGCGTGCGTGACGTACAGCGCCAGGCTGCTTCCGATGATCAGCACGAGCGCCATCATTCGCGTCGTGTTCATGTGGCTCCTTTAATCTGCCTTGCCCGGTGAGTGGAACGTCACCGTTTGTGCGGTAAAGACGTTGCCTTCGGCATCCACCAACTCGATCCGCACCTTGTGCTGGCCGCGCGGCATACCCGCCAGGACGATGGTGTTGCTCTGGCCGAAATCCGCCCACAACCACGGCAGGTCGTCGACCGTGATGTGCAGATGGCCGACGCGCGGAGACAGGTTGCGCGCGGTTGGCCCTGCCACGGGCAGGATGCGCAAGTTCTCCACCCGGTACGGGATGAACACGACGCCCTGGGCCAACGGACCGGGAAGCGGCTGCTCCACGATCAGGGTGGGCAAGGGCTCGTTGTCGATGGGGACGACCGTGCTCTGGGCGATGCCATCAGTGGCGGTCGCCGTGTCTTTGACAGGCGTGTCGATAAGTTGGTTCATTGCATTCTCTCCTACTGAGATTCGGCACTTGGCGGATGACGCGCCCCAGCGCGCCATCCACCGTACGACCTTTGAATTACCTTGAACTACCGCAGTGATCTGAAACCTGTCACGAACATCCTCAACGATCGCCTGCGGCTGCTCCCACGCGGCAAAGTGCCCGCCCTGATCGTGCTGGTTGTAATGAATGAGTTTTGGATACGCCCGTTCGGCCCAACTGCGCGGAGCTGCATCGACCTCGTCAGCAAACACGCTAACGGCGACCGGGATGGAGACGCCTTTCGGGTCGAAGAACGGCAACTTGTTCTCCCAGTAGAGACGTCCGGAAGAGATCCCCGTCGTCGTCAACCAGCAGAGCGTGATGTTGTCGAGGACATCGTCTCGGGTGATAGCGCCATACGGCGTGCCATCGACAAACAGGCGCGAGATAGCCTGGTAACTCAGCAGATCGTGATCGATCATCCAAGCAGCCAGGCCGACGGGTGAATCCGCAATTCCGTAGAGCGTCTGTGGACGGAGTCCCATCTGAAGGGCGTAGGCCACTTCTTTCGCAAACCAGCCCTTCATGGTCTCGAACCGCTGTCTTTCCTCGTCGGATAGACCGGATGGCGCCGCGCTGCCGGACACGACCGCCTTCCACACGTCGGGTGGAACAGCGCCAGGCATATTGGTGTGAATGCCGATCAATTCCGGGGCGGCTTCTACCCCCATCATGTCAACCACAAGCGCACCCCAATCCCCGCCTTGGGCAACAAAGCGGGTGTATCCGAGGCGCTTCATCAGCACGATCCACGCACGTGCGATACGCACGGCGTCCCAGCCGGTCGTGGTCGGCTTGCCTGAAAACCCGTAGCCCGGCATGTTCGGAATCACGACATGGAACGCGTCCGATGCCTTGCCGCCATGCGCCGTGGGATTGGTCAGGGGATCGATGATCTTCAGCTGCTCGATGACCGAGCCGGGCCATCCGTGCGAGACGATGAGCGGCAACGCGTCTTCGTGCTTCGAACGCACGTGAATGAAATGAATGTCGACGCCGTCGATCTCGGTGATGAAATTCGGCAGCGCGTTGAGGCGTGTCTCAACCTTGCGCCAGTCGTACTTCGTCGCCCAATAGCGCGCGAGTTCCTGTATCGTCGCGAGCTGCACGCCTTGCGATGCATCCGTTTCCCGGTCAGGCCACCTCGTGGCGTTGATGCGCCTTCGCAATTCATCGAGTTCCGCCTCCGGAACGTTCACGTGAAACGGGCGAATCGCGGTGGTGTCACTTGCCTGGTCGACGAGTTGCGCGGTGCGCGGTTGGCGTCATGATCGTCCTCCTGGTGATGTCGATGTAAAAGATGTGTAAGACGCCGGCTCCTCGCGAGCGGCCGCTAGTCTGCGCAGCGATCTGAAGGCCGGCGCGAACTCTCTTCTGAAAACAGTTGCGGCTGTTCCCAGGCGGCAAAGTGCCCGCCTTTGGGGAGCGCGTTGAAGTGGATGAGATTCCGGTAGGCGCGCTCGGTCCAACTCCGCGGAGCCTGGTAGACCTCTCAGGGAAGACGCTTACGGCAGCCGGAACGGAGATGTTGTAGTCGTTGAAGAAGCCGCCTTTGTATTCCACATAGAGACGAGCGCTGGACACGCCCGTGTTCGTCAACCAGGAAAGGGTGATGTTGTCGAGGATGTCGTCCCGGGTCAGGTCGCCGTAGGGCTCCCCATCGAGAAAGAGTTTCACGATGTGCCCATAGCTGGCCACGTCGTGGTCGATCATCCAGGCGGCAAGGGCGACAGGTGAGTCCGCCAACCCGTACAGGGTTTGCGGGTGTGCGGCCATCATCAGTTGCGTAGGGACGTGCTGGTAAAGGGACGCCATCTGGTTGTATGCCCGCTGCTCCTCAGCCGAGAGACCGGCCGGCGGCGGCCCGCCGGACTGAAGCGCCTTGGCAACCTCAGGGGGCGCGGCACCGGAGAAGTTCAGATGGATGCCGATCAACTCCGGGGGTGCCTGTTGAGCCATCGCGTTCGTGACGAACCCACCCCAATCACCACCTTGCGCCGCGAATCGGCTGTACCCGAGGCGCTTCATCAGCTCCACCCACGCCCGCGCCATGCGAGCGGGGTCCCAACCCGGCGTCGTGGGCTTGCCTGAAAACCCGTAGCCGGCCATCGACGGGATCACCAGGTGGAAGGCGTCCGACGCGGTGCCGCCGTGGGCCGTGGGGTTGGTCAGCGGATCGATGATCTTCAGCTGCTCGATCGGCGAGCCGGGCCAGCCGTGGGTGACGATGAGCGGCATGGCATCGTCATGTCTCGACCGGACGTGAATGAAGTGGATATCCAACCCGTCGATCTCGGTGATGAATTGGGGATGA
Organism: uncultured Acidimicrobiia bacterium; assembly: GCA_963784445.1. Lineage (GTDB taxonomy): Bacteria > Acidobacteriota > Vicinamibacteria > Vicinamibacterales > UBA2999 > 12-FULL-67-14b. Next base: position 1,258,699 of record CAWARO010000006.1, read on the forward strand.
GAGTTCAGTTGCGCCTCGCACCTCCGCCAGTTGTAATCGGTCGCCCAGTACCGTGCGAGCGCTTGAATGAAGGCGAGTTGCACGCCCTGCGACGGATCGGCGACGGTTTCCTTCTCCGGGAATCGCGTCGCCGTGATGCGCCTGCGCATTTCGTCGAGTTCCGCGTCGGCAGCCTCGAAACGAAACGGACGAATCGCGGTCTTGTCAATTGCCTGGTCGACGAGTTGCGCGGTTGCACTTGGCGTCATGATGTCCTCCTGGTAATCACGCTGTCCATCACCGCATAACATCAAAACGCCGATACCAAATCTATTGGACGAAGGTATCGACGGTGGGTGTTTCAGCGAGCGTCGATCAACGCGCGCGCGTTGTGATCCAGACACGGCCAGCATCGCCTGCTCTGTGTCGGCGCGTTTGAATCGTCGTCCACCACTTCACGACGCTTCACCACACCTCGCTGGTGCGCCTGCCACCACAGGCGTGCGGCGCTCGCGCTCCACGTGTGAGTCGGCAGACACTCCGCCAGCCGCCTGGCGAGAACGTCCGCGGAACGTGGCCTGGACTCCTTGTCTTTGGCGAGGCAATCCAGAATCAGCGTGTCGAGTTTTGCGGGAACTTCGAACTTCGACCGGATGCCCGGCGGCAGCGGCGCATCCTTGACGTGTGCCAGCATGACCGCGATGGCGGACTCGTTGGGGAACACCGTTTCGCCCGTGAGCAGGTAGTAGGCGACGCAGCCAAGCGCGTAGATGTCGGCGCGGCCATCGATGCGCGTCATCGTTCAAGCGCGATCTCCGGCGCCATGAACGCGGGCGTTCCCGCCGTCAGCTCTTCGATCGTCGGCATCGTGCCGGCCTCCGCGATCGCCGAATTGTTTGACCAGCCCGAAGTCCAACACCTTGACGAAGTCGTCATCGGGACCGAGTCGGCACATGAAAATGTTCGCCGGCTTGATATCGCGATGGATCAGCCCGCGCTCGTGCGCTTCACTGAGCGAGTGGCACACCTGGCGCAGCAGATAGACGACGCGGCTCGGCGGCATCGGGCCGAACTGCTTGACGTAACGCTCGAGGCTGATGCCGTTGAGCAATTCCATGACGTAATAAAAGTCACCGTCCTCGGTGACGCCATAGTCGTAGACGTCAATCGTGTGCACGGAACCGAGCTTCGCCGTCTCCTGTGCTTCGCGCTCGAAGCGCCGTATCGTGTCGTTGACCAGCCCGGCACTCGAGCCAAGCAGCTCGGTCCGAATCAACTTGATCGCCGCCGGCCTCGCCAACAGGCGGTGTCTCGCCCGCCACACCTGGCCCATGCCGCCCTCGCCAATGCGGTCGAGCATTTCGTAGCTGCCGATTTCGCGCGCGTGCTTCAACCGTTTGCCAAAGCGATACACGATGAGGGAGACCGGATACGCAAAGAAGGCGCACACGTAATTGGTGCTGAGAAAATAGGCGGCGTATAACCACGGCCGCTCGATGGCGAAGCCGTTGATGGTTGCCGACAAGGCGAGGGCCGCCGGCCCCATGGACGCCGCGAGCAACGACGACACCAGCATGCGACGCGGCGTATTCGGCACGATCAGCGGAAAGGCGATGATCCACGCGCACTCAGCCGGAATCAGCGGCGAGGTGGACACGAATTCGATCGGAAAACCAAGCCAGAATTCCGTCAACGCAATCGCAAAAGCGACGGCGACCTGGAATACCAGCGCCATGTGGAGCTTCTGCGCGGTGGTGAGTAGCTTCGATCGGCCCAGGAGAAATACGGCGATGCCGAGTGTGACGGCCGCGACGTCGAACGCGTCCTGGATTGCCGGACCCGGCAGAATCGTACCGGTCAGCCCCATCACAGTCCGCTGTCCGATCCGATTCAGGATGTATGTAACTGAGAACACCAACCCGAGCCAGGGCAGCCGCCGCGCGGCTTCTGCCATCAGCTCGGGTGGCATCGTCTGCGACGTCAGCGCCGATGACGTCGAGCCGCCCCGGACTCGAACATGCGCCACGTCAGGGGGAAGGTCTACCATGGTGCGAACCCTCGCCATGCTTCACTCGGCTCACGCGAGATGAAGGTAATCTTGGTCATCCCGCTCTCCTCAGTCTGACCAGTCGCAGGGTTTTGGTTTGCTTCCGCGCCTTGAATTTCTGGCCCTTCAGCACGATGCCGAGATCCTCGCCACATCGCAGGCACTCAAAATGCAGGTGGGATCGCTTCAGCACCTTGATTGGATCGTCATGCCCGATGAAGAAACAGGGACTCATGATCCGGCGCAACCAGTAGAAGGGTGAGCTCGACATGACCTCAATACTCCGCAAACGCGTCATCGGCATAGCAGTACCAGCCAACGCTCGCCAGGCTCCGCCGATGCGATGACCGGATGGCCGGTCGCGTGCGCGTGTGCTGTGGCATGACGGTTGGGCGAGCTGTCGCAACAACGCGTCCCGCCGCACTCCTGGCACGTTCGCAACTGCACCCAGCTCGCACCGATGGCGTTGCAGTCCTCGCACACCAGCTGCGTTGGCTGTGTCACGTCGGTGACGGCATCGATATGAGCGCATCCTTGAGCTGTCATAACGGTCCTTTAGTGATTCAGCACCTGATGTACGAAGGACACGGCAATCGAACCTTCGCCAACGGCCGAGGCCACGCGTTTGATGTTGCCGGCGCGAACGTCACCGACGGCGAACACGCCCGGCCGGTTGGTTTCGAACGGATAGGGCGGTCGCTTCAACAACCACCCTGTGCGCGCCAGGTCAGCCGACGAGAGATCGACCCCGGTTTTCACGAAGCCTTCCTCATCAATGGCGACGCAACCGTTCAGCCAGGGCGTGTTCGGGATTCCGCCGGTCATGATGAACACGTGACGGATGTCGTGGGTTTCCGTGCCGCCACGCCGGTCGTCGCGCCAGCGAATGCTTTCCAGTGCGCCACTACCTTCGACCGCGGCCAGTTGGGTGTGCGTGTGCACGACGATGGCCGGGTTGTCTTCAATGCGGCGGATCAAATAGCGCGACATGGTGTCCGAAAAGTCGGCACCGCGAACCAAGATATGAACTCGGCTCGCCGTCGAAGCGAGAAATACCGCCGCCTGGCCGGCCGCATTGCCCGCGCCGACAATTGCGACCTCGGCGTCTAGACACAGCTGCGCTTCGGTCGGCGTGGCGGCGTAATAGATGCCGGCGCCTTCGAATGTCGCCAGGTTCGGAATCTGTGGTTTGCGATACTCCGCTCCCGTTGCGATGATCACGGTGCGCGCGTGGACGTGGTGCTCGCCGTCGATCTCGATGGTGTATTCGGGACCAGCGCATTTCAGGCGCGTGGCGCGTTTCGCCACCATGACGCGGGCGCCAAACTTCAGCGCCTGCGCGTGCGCTCGCGTGGTCAGGTCCAATCCTGAAATACCCGCCGGAAAGCCGAGATAGTTTTCAATTCGAGAACTGGATCCCGCCTGTCCCCCGGGCACGTTCGATTCGATCACTAACGCGTCCAGGCCTTCGGACGTGGCGTAGACCGCGGCAGCGAGTCCGCCGGTCCGGCGCCGGCAATGACGAGATCCATGACGCGGCGCTCGTCGATCGCCTCGTTGAATCCGAGGCAGGCCGCAATCTGTGCGCCCGTCGGGTTGCGAAGCACGTCCCCACGGCAAATCATCACGGGGATGTCGTCGGCGGTAACACCGAACCGGCCGAGCAACTCCAGCGCGTCGAGGTCGCGATCCAGATCGACATACCGAAATGGATGGCGACTCCGCGTGAGGAATTCCTTGACGCGTAGTGTGCCAGGGTTGTCGGCACCGCCAATCACGATGACATCACCCACGTTGCGGGACACAATCCCGAGGCGCCGTTCGAGAAAGGCGGCCATCAGGATTTCGCTCAGCTCAGCGTCCGTCTGAATCAGCTCGAGGACCTCGTGGCGAGGAAGCTCGATCACTTCACCGGGCTCCTGGACGCGCAGCCGGGCGACCGTGGGGCGCCCGGTGATCATGTTGATTTCCCCGGTGAATTGACCGATGCGAACGCTGGCGATTGGCAGCGAACTCGCATCAGTGGACGCCAGCAGCTCCAGCTCGCCGGCAACGACGACAAAGATCGGAACGTCTCTCTCGCCAGGCTCGAATAACACTTCGCCTCGCTCGGTCGATCGTCGCCGTCCGCGAGCGGCCAGCCGCGCGACTTGCGCATCGGTCAGCGTCGGAAAGGCGCTATCCGATCCGGGGATCGTCGCCGCGACAGGCGTGAGGGCCGATGTCATTTGTTGATCTCCAAATGCCATGACACCAGATGCGACCGGACGGAGCTATTGCACGAAGGTATCCTCGACACCAAGGTCTAAGGCTCGACCAAGGTCGCGATGCGGCAATCGCGAAGGACGGAATAACTTCGGCAACTCAAGGGAGCGCCGACGTCGAAGGGGCGGGAACGCCCGCGTCGATTCCTCGACGCGGGCGTCTTGATGGTGGGATTGGTAGGGATCTTTCAGACCGCTGCGCGACCGCGTCAGCGATATCTTGCTTCGAAGGTGCTCCTGCGTTGACCTGCTGGTGACCGCGCCAGGGTGGTGCGTAGCGCAGCGCCGTTCGGCGCATTGCCTTCGGGCACGCGCTCGAAGCCGACCAGCTTCCAATTGGCATGCTCCCGGAAGAAGTAGGCGTGCACGGGCTCACCCCAACTTGCCGGTCCGCCCAGCGCCGCGATCTCCGCGCGGACATACATACCCTCCGACGTCGGAAGATCGAACGGAACCGGTACATTCGTGTGGCTCCCCGCCGACCGGGTCGTGCCAATGGTCGTCGCCGTGCCCGTCGGGTTGTCGAATGTGAACCAGTTGGCGACATACTCCATCGGCATGCTGGCCAAGTCGGCGTCCACGGCCGCGTTCGCGAACATCAATCGGCCGTTCTCCGGTAGGTGTACGTCGACGATGGGGTTCACGGCGACGAGGTAGCGGCGAACAATGGCGGTGCGGCGATCGATCAGGAACTTCGCCAACGCCGCCTCCGACTCCGCATCGTTGAACTGGCCGACGCGCGTCACGGCTCTTAGCATGTCGGACGTGAATAACTGCAGCCGGCGCGCGGCCCAGAACTTGTCGTCCATCCGCGCGGCCCGAAACGCCGAGTTCGCGTAGCGCGGCTTCCACCGTTCAGGGTCCCAGGTGGCGTTGTCGCTCGGGAAGCTGCCGACCGTCGACGACCGATAACGCGGAGCGGTGCGCCAGTCTTTGACATAGAGGCCAAACGTCGGAATGCCCGCCAGGGTCTTCTTGCCCTCGATCAGGTATTCAGATCCTTCGTAGGCTTCGCGGGGATACACGCCGGCGCTGCCGATGGTCGATCCGAAATCAAGCAGGTGATGGCGGACGATCTTGCGGCCGTTCTCATCGACGAGTGTGTCGAGGGTATTGATCGACTTGGAATCAACGTGGTTCAGCCACGCGGCGAAGGTGCCGTAGCCGCGCAGTTCGCGCCGGTGCTCATGCGCGATCACGTCATTCGGATCGTCCGAGCGCGTGCCGTAGAACCTGAAGCCGCCGACGGGCTGTCCGTCGAGCGCCTTGCTGGCGATGACGCGGTAGGAACCGTCGGGATCTCGATGCGCCTTGTCGAGCGCCGCGTTGATGTCCGAGCGCTTCAGCGCTCGCTTCCGGCCCTTGAGCGAGATCGTTGCCTGCTCGCCGACGGTCAGCTGATCGGGACGGAGGCTCGCGATATGGACTTCGGGAACGTGATAACCCAGCGCCCACATCAGTTTGGTGACGACGATTTCGGTGCCCGTGGCCATGGCGCGATAGCCCGGCGGATCGAACTTGAGGAACCACACCTGGCCGTTGCCATCACGGACCGTGAAACCCGGCGTGACGCCGTCGCTCTTCGCGGCAATCACGGTCCACGGCCCGGACGCCGGCCCGTTGGTGGTGTCCGGTCCCTTCAAGAGTTCGTCCACGGTGATCGGCACGGCACCGATCCGATTCGTGAACCAGCTCGAGTCAGGAACCTCGTCGATCGTGTTGACGTTCTGCGCGCGAACGTTTGCGGTCGGGTCGCCCGGCTTGGTCAGCAGGTTTTCGAGCGTGTCGTATACCAGATCGATGTCGCGCTTGGCCACCTTCGAGGCATCTTGCGAGTCGACGATGACGGCGATCGGATCGTCGCTGAGAAACTTCGGCGTGGCGGCGCGTCCGCCAACTGTCGTGACGATGAAGAGCAATGCGGCGGCCGTTGAGCAGCCCCGCGCGATGCGATTGATCTGAGACATGGCTAGAACGCGCCTCCTGCGCTGACGATGAGACGGGCACGATGTTCACGGCTGCGCGCGGTTTCGACGCGAAAGGCGTAGCCCTTCGGGCCGATCAGACGCATGCCGATCCCATAGCCGGTCTTGAGATTGTCAAAGTCGAGATTCTGCCTGCGGGCTTCGACCTTGCCGGCGTCATAGAAGAGCGCCATATCCATGAACCGCGCCGGCGTCCAGCGCAGCTCGGCGTTCATCACCACGCGGTTGCGGTCCCGGAAGCGGAAGTCCGGGTAGCCGCGCACCGAGCCCCCGCCGCCGATCGATGGCATCAAAAAGAAGGGCACGTCATTGGCGCCATCAACGTCGGTGACGGTGGCCAGGCCGCGCAGGGCGATCACCCAGTTGGCGCGAAGGAGTGGGATCAGCTGAAGCGCTTCCGCCTCGAGCGAATGGAATGAATAGCGGCCGTGATCCCGATCGCGGTAATCGTCAAACTTGGCGCGAAGCAATCCACCACGGCCGGCATAGCCGAGCCGCCGCCGCCAGTCGTAGGCCGCGAAGACACTGCTGTTGACGAACGCGAACTTCGAGTATTCGAGACCGGGTGTATCGCTCGGCTCGAAGCGCTCCTCGATCGACGGCGCGGTGCGCCCGCCGGAGGTGGTGGCATCGAGATAGGTGACCCCGCTGCCGACCGCGAATCGTTTCGTGACGTTGAAATCGAGCCGGGCGCCTGACGTCACCGGAGAGAAACCGAAGCGGGTCCGGTCGTCCTTGACAGTGTCGTTGCCAATGCCGAAAGTACTTCACGTCGGGCGCATCGATGTAGCGGCCCGTCACCGAGATGGTGCCGCGCCCGCGCGCAAACGTCGGCAGACTCGACGTCGGCCTGCGCAGTAGAGCTGCCGCCGATCGAATAGCCGCTGAAGACGTTCACCGCGCCGTCGTCGCCAAATGGCTGCCGCACGCCGACGCCGGCGGCGAAGCCTCCGCCCGAGTAGATCGAACCGCTCCAAGGGTAGACGCCGCGCGGTGGTCCGCTGATGAACCCCCACCGCTCGAGGCGATCGAGCGCCCGCTCGGCCGCATTCTTCTGCGGTGGCGACAGCTGTTGTTGCCGATCGGATTGTTGTTGACGGATCGCGTCGGTGCGCGTGTCTTGCGCGAGCGCCGAACCGGCGCCGGCGACGATCGTCGCGAGGATCATCGAGAGTGTCAGTTGGATTCGTGCCTTCATGAGTCCATTCAACAAGAGGCACGACGATGAATCTATTGGACGATGGTGTCGATCGATACTATGGTGATCGGTCGACGATCGCATCGTCCATCAGAACGATGCCGAGTCGAGAAATAGCGACGCGTGCCCCACGAACGACTCGTGAAACTGAAGCAGCGAGCCATGACCCGCGTCCGAGTAAGTCAGCAACATCGCATTCGGCAGGTGTTCCGCCAGCACGTATGAGTTGCTGACTGGAATCATGGCGTCAAGGACGCCGTTTACAACCAGGCATGGCTGGGTGATGTTGCGGAGCGTGTGGAAGCGATCGCCGTCGATTCGCTCCCAGTCCCGGAAGGAGGCGAGCTGAGCGGCGGCAACGTTCGGACCTGAGATCGGTTCTCGATCTTCCTTTCGCTCCATGAGCCGGGAGGCGAAGGCTTCACCCGCCGCCTGGCTCGATGCACTCGGCGTGAAGAACAGCTTCACGAGCACCTGAAGTCCCTGTAGATTCGGATCGGTGAGAATGCGCTGCAAGACAGGCTTCTCGAGGTGCATGATGTCGTCGCCGCCCTCCGGCGCCGTTCCGACGAGCAACATCTTGCGCACCAGGGACGGGCGGTCGAGTGCGACCTGCTGCGCGACCATTCCACCGAGTGAAAACCCCAGCAGATCGATGCGCGCGAGGTCGAGAGCCTCTGCGAAAGCCAGCACGTGACGGGCCATTCCCGGAATCGTGTCTGATACCTCGCCCGTCGAGCGTCCGACCCCGGCGTTCTCGAACAGGATCACCTCGCGTCCGCGCGCCAGAGCGTCCGTCACTGCGGGATCCCAGTTGTCCAATGTGCCGGTGAAGTGCTGCAGGCAGACGAGTGGCACGCCGCCGCCGCCGCCGAATCGCCGATAGGCGTACGTCTGGAGCCGGGTCTCGATGAACTGCGTCGGCGCCGTGATGTTGCTCGCGCTTGCGATGGCGACGGATGCCATAGATCTGTTCTTCGCTACCCGAAGGTGAACGCGAACGCCTCGATGCCTGCGTCGAGAAATTCGATCTCGAACCGTTTGTCGACGATGCGGCCGGGTTGGCGAATTAGCTGATACATACGTTGTTCGACAGCCACGCCGTTGCCGCCCTGGTCGACGTCGAGACCATGCGCGGCTGCAGGCGGCTGCCCATCGAGCGACACGCGAAAACGGATCGGATTGCCAGTTCGTGGAGGGCCCATCACGAGATGCAGGTCGCGGGCGTGAAAGTGGTAGACAATCCTGCCCGATGGCTTGCCCAGTCGCGCAGCGTGCCTGCCGATGGTCCATGCGCCGGCGAAGGACCAGGTCGTTCGCAGTGAGGGCCAGGACTCGGTCCGCCCATTTCCGAGATAGGTTTCCGGGATCCTCAAGTTGGACCAGTCCGCCGGAGCCTCTACCCCGGTGCCGGCCACCGAGACAAACCCATCGGCGGTCGCCGGGTCCGACAGCAATCGATGCACCGCGAGCTCCGATTGCTGATATTCGCCCTCGCCGAAATGGTGGTGTCGAATGCGCCCGCGCGCATCGAGAATATAGAGCGCCGGCCAATACTGATTCCGGAAGGCACGCCAAATCGAATAGTCGTTGTCGATCACAATCGGATACTCGATCCGCATCTGCTGCATCGCCCGGCGCACGTTGTCGACGTCGTGCTCGAATTCGAACTCCGGCGTGTGCACGCCGATCACAACCAGGGCTTGCCGGTATTTCTGCACCCACGCGCGCATGTACGGCAGCGTCCGCAGCCAGTTGATGCACGTGTAGGTGCCAAACTGGACGAGCACGACTTTGCCCTCGAGGCTCGCCGCCGTCAGCGGCGGCGAATTGATCCACTGGGTGGCGCGACCGATCGCTTCCAACTCACGTGATTCGCGAGCGGTCACTCTGCGCGGTGTCCACTACGCCAAAGCCTGCCGCGGCCATCGTCATCGCCGCGGTGCCAAGAAAGCGTCGCCGGCCGGGGGCGTGCATGTCGTCACCGCCTCGCAAAGCTGGTGAAGACGTAGTCGGTCGATTTCGCATGGGCGGTGTGACACCCATGGCACGACTTCGCGAATGAGGGATTGGTCTGGCCGGCGTGCGGTTTGTAGGTGTTCGACGCGGCGTCGTACTGCAGCGTCGCGTATCCCCAACCGTTCGTGCTGGGGAACCGTTTGGAGTCTTTCACCATGAACGCCACTTCGGTTTGCACACCCGGCTCGGTGATTTGATACGGCGCTGCCTCGTTAGTGGTTTTCAACCATTCGATCTTGGCCATCGCCGCACCGTCCGGAACGGGTTGGCCGTTGGCCGGAATGCCGTCACGTTGCGCCTGGATCATGATCGGGTTACCGAGGATCGCCTTGGCGCAGCCATCCTTCGACGTCCCGCAGCCATCGGTGCCATCGTGCTGGCTGGTCGAAATCAGCTGCCACGCCTCGTAGCCTTTGAACTCTGAGAAGGCGATGCCGTTGGACGATTTCAATGTGAACCGGTCCTGCGATTGCGCCGCCACCGCCACGGTGACGGCAAGAATGGATGCTGCCAGGACAATGACTTTCGAGGCGTGTTGATACTTCATGTTTGCTCCCTCGATGCATGACACCAGACCCCGGCGCCGCGATCTATCGGACCAAGGTATCGACGACACCTTCGTATCTATTGGACGATCGTCTGATTGATTGACCGCCACTGCGCTGGTGAAATAGCGACATGAGCCGTCGACGATCGTCATTGTCAGCCGCGGTGTTCTACGCAGCGCTCGCAGTCGCGTGCGGGGACGACACACCGACATCGCCCTCAGCGGCAGCGGTTGCGACGTTTGCCGTGGGCGGCGAAACCTTTCGCGTGGCGCTGACCTCGGCCAACCAGGTTGCCGCGGCGCGAGCGGCGCAAAATGGCGGGGCGACGCGAATCCCCGTGGGGCGCGTCGCGCTGGGAACGCAGGTCAACACCGGCTGGAGCTGGCACCTCGAGGACCTGACGTTCGCGGAAGTGACGGTCGAGCTGTGCGATGGACGGCCCTCCGACGTCGAGCGCGCCGGCAGCCAGTTCGGCGGCGGACGCTTCTGCCCATGGACGGCCACCGTCGTGCGAATCGACTAGAAAATCAGGGCCAATACCAAGGTCTAATTGACCACTGGAGCGTAGTGCAGGCATCCTTCGGCATCGCCCAATGGCCCAATCCGACGTAAAACTCTTAATTTGGGACGGCAGGGGCGAAGCCATTCCCGGCGCGATCGCTCCGAGTGAGCGACGCGCCCCCATCCACGGCCCTCCCGAATCCTCATGACCAAGCGCTCGCTCGTGTGCATCGTTGACGATAACGAATCGGTGCGCGAGTCGTTGCCGGACCTCGTCCAGTACGGCGGCTACGACGTGCAAACATTCGCGTCCGGTGAGGACTTCCTCGCCTCGCCGGCCGTCAACGAGGCGACATGCCTGGTTCTCGACGTCGGACTACCCGGGATTAGCGGCCCCGACCTGCACAAGGAACTGCTGCGCCGCGGACGAAAGCTTCCCGTGGTGTTCATTACCGCTCAGGGCGATCGATCACTTCCGTCGCGCCTGGTCGCCGCCGGCGCGGTGGCGTGTTTACTGAAGCCGTTCAGCGATACCGCGTTGCTCGAAGCGCTCCAGGCCGCTTGTGGAGGAGGTAAGTAGTCATGGCAATGGTTACGCAGACCGTCATACGCGAGTCGTATACTGTCAATCCGTCGATTACCACCCGGAGAAGTGAGGTCGCCGCCATGCCGGATCCCACGGCCATTGTGTTCGTCGTCGACGATGACGTGTCGGTGCGCGAATCGCTGGAGTTGCTGATTCGACATGCCGGGTGGCGGCCCGAAACATTCGTCTCGGCGCCTGAATTCCTGTCCAGGCCGCGCTCGACCGTGCCGTGCTGCCTGGTGCTCGATGTGACGCTGCCAGGGCTCAATGGGCTCGAATTGCAGCAGCAGCTTTCGCAGCGAACGGAGATGCCCATTATCTTCATCACCGGTTATGGCGACGTGCCGATGTCCGTTCGAGCGATGAAGGCCGGCGCCGCGGAATTCCTCACCAAGCCTTTCAAGGACGACGTCCTGCTGGATGCGATCCGTAGTGCCATCGATCGCAGTCGCGACGCGCTCCGCGAGCTGTCGGAGATGGAGGTGCTGCGCAGCCGTTACGCCGGGCTTACGCCGCGGGAGCGCGAGGTCATGGCGCTGGTGTGCAGCGGATTGTTGAATAAGCAGGTCGGCGGTGAACTTGGTATCAGCGAGATCACCGTGAAGGCGCATCGCGGTCAGCTGATGCGAAAAATGCAGGCGGACTCACTCGCTGGTCTGGTGACGATGGCGGCGAAGCTTGGTGTGCGCACTGCGCAGCCGTCATGAGCTGACTCAGCGAAATGGAATCTCGACCTTGATGGCGGTGCCACGCCCAGGCGCCGTCTCGAACTCGAACCTTCCGTTCAATTGACTGGCGCGTTCGCGCATCATCACCAATCCCAGGCCGCCTGACTCGCTCAGGCGGGTGCGATCGAATCCAGCGCCATCATCAGACACGCTGAGCGTCACCACGTCTCCGGTTCGCATCAGCTGAACGCTGATTCGAGCTGCGTGCGCGTGCTTCGCCGCGTTGCCGAGCGCTTCCTGCATGATTCGAAACAACGCCAGTGCGGCGCCACGTGACAGGGCATCGAGACCGTCGCCGGCCCCGCACACGACGGGAATACCGGAGCTGGCGCTGAACTGTTCGCAGTACGCGCGCACCGCTTGAGAGAGGCCGGCCTCCTGGAGGATCGGCGGGTGGAGGTCGTGCGACATCCGGCGGATTTCGCTGCCGACCTCGATCAGCTTGTCCGAAATCTTCTCGAGCGTGGGCCTTGCCTCCGAATCATCCGCGATGCGGCGTTTCGCGGTCCCGAGCATCATCGTCATGGCCAGCATCTGCTGCATGACGCCGTCGTGGAGCTCGCCGGCAATCCGGATGCGCTCCTGCTCCTGCGCTTTCATCAGCCGTTCGTTGAGCGCGCTGATCTGCTGCTGATGCCGCTCGACGATACGGAGACGGATGCGATGCGCCGACCATATCAGCCCGAGCACCGTGCCAAGAGAAAGGGCCAGAAACCATCGCGTCTGGTAGTACACCGGAGCAATCGTGAATTGCACGCTCGCGCCGGCATCGTTCCAGACACCACTGTTGTTGGCCGCAATCACGCGGAAGCGGTAGGCACCCGGCCGCAAGTCGGTATAGAAGGCCTGCCGCCGGGTGCCGACGTCTTGCCACTCGTGGTCATGGCCTTCGAGGACGTAGCGAAACTGCATCCTCTCTGGTGCGGCGAGGCTGGTCGCCGTGTAGTCGATTTGCAGATCGCGCACCCGCGGCGGTAGCCGCACTGTCCCACTCGCGGTTCTCGCCGTGTCAATAGCTGTGCGGTCGGCCATGATTTGCTCGATGTGCACCGCGGGCGGCAGCGTGTTGAGCGGGAGATGACCCGGATCGACAACGCCGATGCCGCTTGTTGAGGCGAACCAGAGTCGTCCATCACGCAGCAGGGCCGCCGGGGGGTTGAAGCCGATCGCCGTCGATTGAATCTTGACGCCGTCCGCACTATCGAAGACGGTGCCCTTGATCGAATGACGAGGATCGGCGCTCCACGCGGCGAGTTCGGCCGGACTGATCCGAACCAACCCGCACGCCATGAACAACCACAGCGAGCGCTCCGCGTCTGGAATCGTCCAATGGACGGCGTCGCACGGCAGCCCATTCGCGGTCGTGAGCGTGGCGACGCGATCGTCCCTGATGCGGCTCAGGCCGCCGGCGGTGGCGGCCCAAAGCGCCCCGTCCTGGTCAAGTCGGAGGTGGGAAACGCGGCCGGCGCCGAGGCCGTCGGCGGTTCGGAACGACGCGCGGATCGCGCCATTGCGGAGAAACGCGACGTCCCCTGTGTAGAACCCAACCCACAGGCCGTTTCGCTTCCCGTCGGCGACCAGAGCGTTGGCGTGATCGTCGCGGCCTAGTGCCGACCAAGGGATGGTCTGAACCAGTTCGTCTCCGATCAGGTGCATCAGTCCTCGATTGTGATCGTTGATCCACAACTCCCCTGGACGTGATTCGACGATGTTGTAGACGACTCGGCTGAACAAAGGGGGCAAAGGCACGAACCTGCGGCCGTCGAAAGCCGCGATGCCCGCTAGCGACGAAACCAGGATTCGTCCGCCGCTATCTTCAAATACCGTTCCGATGTGAGTGTCGGGCAATCCCGCGCCGGCTCGATAGATCGTCGGCCGTCCGTCCTTCCATCGCGTCAACCCATTGGGAGTGCCGAGCCACACGCTTCCGTCTCGCGCCTGCAAGGCTGAGTACGCCGCATCGGCCGACAGTCCTTGTTTCGTTGAAATGGTCGCGACCGCCGACTCCCGAAACCGATCGAGCCCCTCATTGGTTGCCACCCACACATTGCCTTCGCGGTCCTCGAACAGGGCATGCACCAGGTCACCCGACAATCCGTCCATTCGCGTGTACAGATCGGCGCGGCCCTCGCGCAGGTGTACCAGGCCCCGGTTTGTCGTTCCGATCCACAGGGCACGGTGACGATCGAGAAGGAGCCGTCGTGCTTCGAGCGAACCCTCGACACCTGGAATCGCATACGCAACCTGCGCGTGGCCGGCGAGCTGTCGAACACCTGCCCGCATGGCGATCAACAGTGCGCCGTCGCTGCCTCTCAGGACGTCGTTGACGCTCGGCGTCGGCATCGCGTAGCGCGTCGGCAGGCCGGGCGACCATCGCCATAAACCGCTCTGTGCTCCCACCCAAAGGGTGCCGCCTTCCTCAAACATGGAGAACACGCCGTTTCCCAGGCGACCGTCCTCCCCGTCGCACTCCACGGTGGTGCGAATCGCGCAGAGACGCGCGTTCGGAACCGCGATGGTGCCAGCCCATACGGTTCCTTTCGAATCTTCGATGAGCGTGCCAATGATCTGCCCGGCGAGTTCGGGGTAGGTGACCAGGGGGCCATCCTTCCAACTGACCAGTCCCGCGGCGGTGCCGATCCAGAGCCGTCCGTCGCGTGTGACGAGCAGCCTGGAGATGTCGGTGCTTGGCAGCGCGCCGTATTCGCGCGCGTTCCAGTACACGGAACGCACGCCGTCGAATCGGAGCAGGCCCGATTCCGTACCGAGCCACAGGTATCCGTCGGGTGTCTGGGCGATTGACACCACGCGGCTGCTGAGCAGGCCTTCGCCGATCTTCCAGGCCGTGTGCGCGTATTGCGTAATGTCGAGCGCAGGATTCAGCGCGGACGTCCGGCTGGACGCCAGCACAACGGCGAGGCAAACGATCGCGTGCCGGGCGTTCATCGGAAGGGGATCACCACTTTGATCGTCGTGCCTCGCCCGGGCGCCGTATCACATTCGAATCTGCCATTGAGCTGCGCCGCCCGCTCGCGAATCGTAATCAGTCCCAGCCCCCGTGTCGGGGTGAGCCGGCTGCGATCGAACCCCACGCCGTCGTCGGCGATGACGAGCGACACCAGGTCGGCGCTTCGTTCGAGGCGAACGGTGATCCGCGTGGCCTGCGCGTGCTTGGCGGCGTTGCCGAGTGCCTCCTGCAGGATTCGGAACAGCGCGAGCGAGGTCCCGCGTGACAGATCGTCCACGCCGGGATCGGTCTCGCACGACACCGGAATGCCGGCCCCCGTGCTGAATTCGTCACAGTAGTCTTGAAACGCCTTCGGCAAGCCCGCTTCTTGCAATGCCGGCGGGTGGAGCTCGTGAGAGAGCTGCCGGAGATCCGTTCCCACCCGGATCAGTTTCTGTTGCACCTTGTCGATGGTGCTGTGCGCCTCCGAGTATCCGGCGTGCGGCGCTTCGCGGTGCCTAGCATCATCGTCGCCGCCAGCATCTCCTGCATCACGCCGTCGTGCAGCTCGCCGGCAATGCGGACCCGCTCCTGTTCCTGCGCAGTCATCAATCTTCATTGAGCGCGCTCATGTCGCGCTGATGTCGCTCGACGATGCGCATGCGGATGCGGTAGGCGCCCCACCCCGCGACTGCGGCGAGCCCGACCAGCGCGCCTTGAAACGGACGCGTTTGCCACACCGCCGGTTGCACGTCGAAGGGGACGACGGCCTCGCTGTTGCTCCACACGCCGTCGCTATTCGACGCGGTCACGCGAAAGCTGTATCTACCCGGACTCAGATTCGTGTACTCCGCTTCGCGGCGGGTCGACGATTCGCTCCAGTCGAGGTCGAAACCGTCGAGCCGGTAGCGAAACGCGATGCGCTCTGGCACCGCCAGACTGAGGCCCGCGTACACAAATCGAATGCGTTGCGGGCGCGGCGCGATCTCGATCGGGCGCTCGAGATCCGCGATTGAGCCATCAGCGGAGACCTCTTCGATCTGAACCAGCCCCGGTGCGGCACGGGCCGTCGTCGCGGGATCGGCGACCGATAGTCCTCGCGGCGTCGCGATCCACACGCGGCCGCGCGCGTCGATGCTGATCGCGCTGGAGCGCTTCACGCCCTGGCGCGAGAGCAGTCCGTCAGTGAGCGCGAACTCTCGGGCCTCCAGCCGGCCGGCTGCGAGTTGATCGCGATTGGCGCGCAGGGTACGGTCGGCCGTGACGATCCAGAGCGCGCCGCTCGCATCTTCGATTAGCGAGAGCACGGCGGCGCGCGTCGGCAGCGGCACTTGTTGGACGCGGTGCGGATCGATAAATGCGAGGCCGGCAGCGGTGCCGACCCACACCCGTGGCCCAGTGCGATCGGCGAGCAGCGTGGTCGCCTCAATGGCGGGCAGGCCTTCGGCCACGGCGAAACGACGCCATTCGCCGTCGGCGAATCGGCTGACGCCATTCGGCGTCGCGAACCACATCGCGCCGTCGGATGTTTCGGTAATCGCCGCGACCATATTCGAGACGAGGCCCTGCGCCACGGTGTAGGTCGTGAATTCACCGGCGTGAAAGCGGCTGACGCCGCCGCTCAAGGTGCCGGCCCAGATCGCACCGTCGCTCGCAACGTGAATGGCATAGACGCTGTTTTGCGCCAAGCCGTCGGCCTGGGTATACCGGCG